>NZ_BCRM01000067.1 GCF_001552595.1 Rhodococcus erythropolis NBRC 15567 | reverse complement strand
CGCCCACTCCGGGTCGCGATCGTCGGCGCCGGCCCCGCCGGCATCTACGCCGCCGACGCCCTCATGAAATCCGACACCGCAGTCTCCGGCCGCGGCGTCAGCATCGACCTCTTCGAGCGCATGCCCGCGCCCTTCGGCCTGATTCGTTACGGCGTCGCGCCTGATCATCCGCGCATCAAGGGCATCATCACCGCTCTGCACAAGGTGCTCGACAAGCCTCAGGTACGCCTGCTCGGCAACATCGACTACGGCACCGACATCACCCTCGACGACCTGCAGTCGTTCTACGACGCGGTCATCTTCTCCACCGGCGCCAACGCCGACCGCGCGCTCGGCATCCCGGGTATCGAACTCGACGGCAGCTATGGCGCGGCCGACTTCGTCTCCTGGTACGACGGCCACCCCGACGTACCGCGTACGTGGCCGCTCGAAGCCGAGAAGGTCGCCGTCCTCGGCGTCGGCAACGTTGCACTCGACATCGCCCGCGTCCTCGCCAAGACCGGCGACGAACTGCTGCCGACCGAGATCCCCGCCAACGTCTACG
>NZ_BCRM01000066.1 GCF_001552595.1 Rhodococcus erythropolis NBRC 15567 | reverse complement strand
GCTTCGAACGGGATCCCGAAGTCCCGCGTGGACGAGGTGCTCGGGTTGGTCGGGTTGTCCGAGGTGGCGGGCAAGAAGGCCGGTGGGTTCTCGCTCGGTATGTCGCAGCGTCTCGGGTTGGCGGGTGCGTTGTTGGGTGATCCGAAGGTGTTGTTGTTCGACGAGCCGGTCAACGGTCTCGATCCGGAGGGCATCGTCTGGATTCGTAAGTTCATGCAGCGGTTGGCGGCCGAGGGTCGCACGGTGCTGGTGTCGAGTCACCTTCTCTCGGAGATGGCGTTGACGGCGGAGCAGTTGGTGGTGATCGGTCGGGGTCGGTTGATTTCGGATTCGACGGTGGCGGAGTTCGTGGATCGCTCGTCGGAGTCGACGGTGCGGGTGCGTAGTCCTCAGCTCGATGCGTTGCGCAGTGTGTTGCTCTCGCAGGGGTTGACGGTGCGTGAGGACGGTTCCGGTGTTGCGCCGGCGTTGGTGGTCGTGGATTCGACGACTGATGTGATCGGTGGTTTGGCTGGTTCGCAGGGAATCGTGTTGTACGAGTTGGCGTCTGTGCAGGGGTCGCTCGAGGATGCGTTCATGAAGTTGACCGGAGACGATGTCCAGTACCACGCATCCGGTATCGA
>NZ_BCRM01000065.1 GCF_001552595.1 Rhodococcus erythropolis NBRC 15567 | reverse complement strand
CATGTGCAGCCGGGGAACGCGCAGCCTCTGTCGCGGGCGATCAACGCCACTCGCTGCTCCGCGGTGACCAACCGTTTCCCGGGTTTCGCATCGAGCGGAGCCCCGTGATCATCGAGCAGGACAGTGGAGAGGAAACAATCACACCCGAGGAGTCTGGTCTGCGAGACCGAGAGTGGTCCGAGCCACGGCATATGTCCGACATCGAGATCCGACACAGCCGCTCCACCATCAGGAGCAGCGGGTGTTGCGGCGCAGTCCCGATGCTCAGCGAGATCGCGGGCGTTGATGTGCACGTTCACGTGCGGCCGCTGCCCACCATCGGCGCCGGTTTTGGCGCAGTCCAGGTAACGCCGGATCAGTTCCGTGAACCCGTCCGCGGTCCGCTTCGCTGCCGACCGGGTATCCGGGGTTCCATCGGGTGCCGGGGTCGGCATCGTCAGATTCGACAGGGCGGAGAGCAGCATTTCACCGGTGAGGGCGTCGAAATCGCCGCGCACCACCACCCGGCCGTTCAATGTCGACGCGATGCGGAGTTCGTTCCGGTCGTCATCTTCGGCGGGTGGAATCTTGTCGGATTCGAAGATTCGCTCCAAGGTCGCGATGACGTTTCGCACCTTCGTGGTCGTCGCCTCCACCCCGGACGCGGCAGCCAACAACAAGTCGATACAGCGAGGGAGCGCTTCCTCCGGCATGCCCTTCGGCGGTGATTCGCAGAACGCCACGATCAACACTGCATGATCGAACGAGCAGTCCCCGTCATCGAACCGGGCAGCCACCGCCGGAAACGGGCGTAGCGCTGCACCGTGGGCGGCGATCTTCTTCCCGTCCCGGATTTGCAGCATCGTGTTTGCCGCCAACCACGCACCCACTCCGCGGCTGGCGATCACCTGATCATCGGGACGCAT
>NZ_BCRM01000064.1 GCF_001552595.1 Rhodococcus erythropolis NBRC 15567 | reverse complement strand
TCGATTCGACACGGCATCGGCTGTCAACAATGTCCCTGTTGCCGTTCGGCTCACGGGTGCGCTCGATCTGGCCGCCCTGAATTCGGCAGTTCACGATGTTATCGGTCGCCACGAGGTTCTGCGCACGGTCTACCCCGAGGTCGACGGAATCGGCTACCAGAAGATCCTCTCGGCTGGAGATGTCTCGATCGATCTCGGTGCAGAACGCGTCACCGACGACCGAATCCAGGCGGAGCTGTATTCGTTCTTCGCCCAGGGCTTCGATGTCACCGTCGAGGTTCCGTTGCGCGCCAAGCTGTTCCAGGTCGCCGATGATGACTTCGTGTTGTCGTTCGTGGTGCATCACATCTCGACCGACGGCTTCTCGATGAGCCCGTTGACCCGGGACGTGATGACCGCGTACTTCGCCCGCTCACAGGGTCAAGCCCCGGTGTGGACGCCGTTGCCGGTGCAGTATGCCGACTACGCACTGTGGCAGCGTGAGGTTCTCGGGTTCGAGGACGATCCGCAGTCAATTATCGCGCAGCAGATCAACTACTGGTCCGATGCCCTGGCCGACCTGCCCGAGCAGCTGGACCTTCCCAGTGATCGCACCCGCCCCGAGATCGCAACGGGACAAGGAGCGAACCACACCTTCACCATCGACCCGCAACTGTGGGCCGATGTGGAAGCAACAGGTCAGGCGGCGGGCGCAACGCCGTTCATGGTCGTCCACTCTGCGCTGGCCGTGCTGCTGGCACGGTTGTCCGCGACAACCGACATCGCAATCGGCGCTCCTGTCGCCGGTCGCGGTGAAGCGCAGCTCGACGATCTGATCGGCATGTTCGTCAACACTTTGGTGCTGCGCACCGAGGTTGATCCGTCGATGTCGTTCACGGATCTGTTGGCTTCTGCGCGTGAAGTGGATCTGCAGGCGTTTGCCCACGCTGACGTTCCGTTCGAGCGGATCGTCGAAGCGCTCGATCCGGTGCGTTCGCAGGCACACCACCCGCTGTTCCAGGTGGCATTGACCTTCCAGAACCTTGGCCAGAGTGCTCTCGAACTGCCCGGACTCACCGCCGCTGCTGTGGAATTCGACGCAGCACTGGCCAAGTTCGATCTGCAATTCACTCTTGAAGACGCCGCTGACGCCGGTATGTCCGGCACTCTGACCTACGCGACGGATCTGTTCGACGCGTCGACAGCGGCCGAGTTCGCTGATCGCTTCGTGTCCGTCCTCCGTGGCGTTGTCGCGAATCCGACTGCTGCCGTTGGCGACGTGGATGTTCTGACCGCCGGTGAGTTGGATCGCGTTCTGTCATGGAGCGACACGGGTG
>NZ_BCRM01000063.1 GCF_001552595.1 Rhodococcus erythropolis NBRC 15567 | reverse complement strand
GGGCTCAATCGGTGGAAGCAACATTCGAGGTCAGGAGGGTGTTGTGGGTCGTCCATCGGATTGGGTGCGGGAGGTGACGGGCAGGGCTCCGATGAGGTCACCGGGAGCGCCGGGCCATCCTCGGTCTAAGGAACGAGATTTTTGGGAGCAGATCAGTACCGGCAAGCTACCTCGCGAGGCAGCTGACGCTGTCGGCGTGGCGCAAGCGGTTGGTCAGCGGTGGTTCCGGCACGCTGGCGGGATGACGCCGTACTCGTGGCCCCCGCCGGCAGGCAGGTACCTTTCTTTGGCAGAGCGTGAGGAAATCGCGATCCTGCACGCCACCGGCCACGGAGTGCGCGCGATCGCGAGTGCCATCGGGAGGAGCCCGTCGACGATCTCGCGGGAGTTGCGCCGCAACGCTGCCACGCGTGGAGGCACGCTCGAATACCGCGCCAGCGTGGCGCACTGGAAAGCCGAGTTGTTTGCCCGCCGCCCGAAGACCGCCAAGCTCACGGCCAACGATCGGTTACGGCACTATGTTGAGGACCGACTCTCGGGCCGGATCACCATGCCGGGCGGCGATGCTGTCGCCGGACCGCTCGAACGGCAATGGAAAGGCTTGAACAAGCCCCATCGTCAGGACCGCCGATGGGTGAAAGCGTGGAGCCCCGAGCAGATTTCGAACCGGCTACCAATCGATTTCCCGGATGATCTGAGCATGAGAATCAGCCACGAAGCCATCTACCAGTCCCTGTTCATCGAGGGCCGCGGCGGCCTGCGCCGCGAACTCATCTTGTGCCTGCGCACCGGCCGTGCTCTGCGCATGCCGCGGGCAAGAGCAAAGCGTGCTGCCTGGGCTCACGTGAGCCCGGACGTACTGATCAGCGAGCGTCCCGAAGAAGCCGACGACCGTGCGATCCCCGGGCACCACGAGGGTGACCTCATCATCGGTACGGACAGGTCCGCAATCGGAACCGTCGTCGAGCGCACAACCGGATACACCACCCTCGTGCACCTGCCACGGGAGCGTGGGTGGCGACAGCAACCGATCACCAAGAACGGGCCGGCACTGTCGGGATACGGAGCGGTGTCGATGAACAGAGCGTTGACACAGGCACTGGCGTCGATGCCCACCGAACTCAAACGCTCGCTGACCTGGGACCGCGGGAAAGAGATGTCCGCACACGCCCAGTTCACCATCGACACCGGGCTGAAGGTCTACTTCGCCGACCCGCACAGCCCGTGGCAACGAGGCACCAACGAGAACACGAATGGACTACTGCGCCAATACTTTCCGAAGGGAACTGATCTCTCGCGATGGAACCCAGACGATCTCGCGGCAGTCGCCCACGCTCTCAACACGCGACCACGGAAACGACTCCAATGGCGAACCCCCGCTGAAGCTTGGGACGAACACCTACGATCAATTCAACAGCAACGTGTTGCTTCGACCGGTTGAATACGCCC
>NZ_BCRM01000062.1 GCF_001552595.1 Rhodococcus erythropolis NBRC 15567 | reverse complement strand
CGATGATGATTTCTTCGAGTTGGGTGGTAATTCGCTCAATGCGACCCGGCTCGTCAGCCGCATCAACGCAGACCGAGGCACTGACATACCGCTGCGGGCCATCTTCGACTCGCCGACGGTAGCCGAACTCGCTGCGGTTCTCGACGCCTCATCATCCTCGAGTAGGCCGGCCCTGACAGCCCGGGTACGCCCGTCGGCGGTCCCGTTGTCACCGGCTCAGTCCCGGATGTGGTTCCTCAACCGCTTCGAACCTGAGTCGTCGGCATACAACATGCCAGTGGTCCTTCGCCTCTCCGGCGCCCTCGACGTATCGGCGCTTGGTGCGGCAGTGGGTGATCTGGTGCTGCGCCACGAAGTTCTCCGGACGGTCTACCCTGAAGTGGACGGCATCGGTTTCCAGAGAATTCTCTCGCCGGATGACGCGGCCGTGGACATGACGATCGAGTATGTGTCCGAAAGTGCTCTCCTCGTACGAGTTTCCGAAGTCCTCGGCGCCACTTTCGACGTCACGTCCGAAATTCCCATGCGAGCTCATCTGTTCCAGCTCGACGAGTTTGAGTACGTCCTGGCGATGACGGTGCATCACATTGCGGGTGACGGTTTCTCGATGGGTCCGTTGACGCGTGATGTGATGGTGGCGTACGAGGCGCGGTCCCGTGGTATGGAGCCGTTGTGGGCGCCGCTCGAGGTGCAGTACGCGGATTACGCGCTGTGGCAGCTCGAGACGTTGGGTTCGGAAGAATCGTCGACCTCACTCGTCACACGACAGTTGGACTTCTGGCGCAGCGCTCTCGACGCAATACCGTCGGTGATCGATCTGCCGCTGGACCGACCTCGTCCCGTGGAAGCCTCCGGCCGTGGAGCCATGTTCTCGGCCCATCTGAGCCCCGAGGTGAACGCGCAACTGGAGAAGGTCGCGCGTGACAACGGCGCTACGTCGTTCATGGTGTTGCATGCCGCGCTCGCTGTTGTGCTTTCGCGCTACAGCGGTGAATACGACGTAGTTGTGGGAACTCCTGTTGCGGGCCGAGGAGAACGTGCACTCGACGATCTGGTCGGCATGTTCGTCAATACCCTCGCACTACGTTCCGTGGTGTCGCCCGGCGCTCGGTTCGCGGAATTGCTCGAATCGGTTCGAGAATTCGACCTCCAGGCGTTCGCGAACGCCGACGTTCCGTTCGAGCGCCTGGTCGAAATACTCGATCCGGTTCGTTCGCAGTCGTACTCGCCCATTTTCCAGGTCAGTTTGACCCTGCAGAACATCGCATTGACCGAACTCGAGTTCGACGGCATACGTATCGCCGAAGTCGACAACGTCGTGACCACTACACAGTTCGACCTGGACTTCGTGTTCAACGAAGCACTCACCGCCGACGGGTCTCGCGGGGGTCTGGACCTACATCTGACCTATGCCACCGATCTCTTCGACGAGGCAACCGCAGCGCGATTGGTCGATGCATACGTCGCAGTGGTGAGGGCTGCAGTGGCGGACACGTCCACCATC
>NZ_BCRM01000061.1 GCF_001552595.1 Rhodococcus erythropolis NBRC 15567 | reverse complement strand
AATTGGTGTGTAGAAGCACGGACCGACGGGCAACAACGCTCACGCTGGTCTGCTGTTTCTGCGGGTGCACTGCCAGGCGGACTCCAGGGTTTTCCCGGCGCATGCGACGCCTTCTGGAAGAGAGGCAGCGCCGGGCAGTGCACCATTCGGCGTGGTGAAATATCGTGGTACGAGCCCGCCGCAGGGATGATCTCTTCTTCTGTGTTCCCGAGCCGTGAGCTCTTCGGCAGATCGAGCGCCCTGCGGTGCGCTGGTGTCACGAACGGCTGGTGAGATGACGGACCGTCGAGTCCTGCAATTAGGTCGCCGCGTGCACCACACGGGTTCGCAACCTGCACATCGACATTGGGAGGCGCGGTGGGACTGTACTGCGGAATCGATTGGGCCGAAAACCATCACGACTTCGCGATCCTCAACGACCTGGGCGAAGTCGTGAGCCGGGGACGAGTCGACAACGACGCTGCCGGGTTCGCCCGGTTGCTCGAGGCATTCGCCGAAGCCGGCGACACCGCCGAAGATCCGATCCCAGTCGGGATCGAAACCGATCACGGCCTGTGGGTTGCCGGACTGCGCGCGAGTGGCCGGGTGATCTACCCGATCAATCCGCTCGCGGCCTCCCGGTACCGGTCCCGGCATTCGGTCTCCGGATCGAAATCCGATTCCGCCGACGCGGTCATGCTGGCGAATATCGTGCGCACCGACGCCGTCGCGCACCGCCCACTGCCGGCGGATACCGACAGCGCTCTGGCCATTCGGGTTCTCGCCCGCGCCCAGCAGGACGCCGTCTGGTCTCGGCAACGCTTCGGCAACGAGATCCGCTCGCTGCTCAAGGAATATTTCCCGGCAGCGTTGACCGCGTTTCAGTCGCTCGAAGACGGGCTGACCCGCCCTGATGCCCGAAGCGTGCTCGCTGCAGCTCCGACTCCGACCGCAGCTGCCGCCCTGACCCGGCCCCAACTCAAAGCAGCACTCAAAAGAGCCGGACGTTCCCGATTCCTCGACCGAGACGTCGAACGACTGCGGGCCATCATGCGCGCCCCGGCGCTTCGCCAGCCACCGCAGATCGAAGCAGCGATGGGAATCAGCCTGATGACCCTGTTGCGGCAGTTCGACGCCGCCTGCACAGCCGCCGAGACCCTCGCCGCGCACGTGAGCGTGCTCTTCTCCGAGCACCCGGATGCGAAGATCATCACCAGCTTTCCCGGTCTGGGGCCGCTCGCAGGTGCTCGCGTGCTCGCCGAGATCGGTGACGACCGAAACAGGTTCGCGACCGCGCGCGGCCTCAAGGCCTACGCCGGTGCTGCCCCGATCACCCGTGCCAGCGGGAAGAAAACCTTCGTCCTGCACCGGCACGTCAAGAACCGGCGACTGGCAGCAGCGGGAACGATCTGGGCGTTCAGCGCCCTGCAAGCGTCCCCCGGCGCCCGACGACATTTCGACGCTCGCCGCGCCGGCGGAGACTGGAACCACCAAGCCCAACGACACCTGTTCAACCGATTCCTCGGCCAACTCCACCACTGCCTTACCACCCGCGAATTCTTCGACGAACTGCACGCATTTCCACCTCCCCTCCCGATCGCGGCTTGACTCCTACACCCCGTGAGATGTC
>NZ_BCRM01000060.1 GCF_001552595.1 Rhodococcus erythropolis NBRC 15567 | reverse complement strand
ACACCAACCCGCGACTCACACCCCAAAACCACCGCAAAAGCAGCAGCCACCACCAACTCCGAAGCAGAACCAGGCGCCCGAAACACCCGCACACCGAAAACAGGCTCCGGCAACGCCTTCCGATCCAACTTCCCCGCACTCGACAACGGGAACTCGTCAACAACAACCACCACATCCGGAACCATGTACGACGGAAGCACCAACCCCACCGCAGCCCGCGCCCCCACCGAATCCACCGAAACTTCCGCATCGACCGAGGACCCAGCCGTCACATACCCGACCAGACGACTCCCCCCATGCACCACCACCACAGCACCAGAAACACCCGGCAACGCACCCAACGCCGACTCGATCTCACCGAGCTCGATCCGCACCCCACGAATCTTCACCTGAAAATCCGACCGACCCAAATACACCAAAGACCCAGCAGCACTCCACAACACACGATCACCAGTGCGATACATCCGAGCACCCACCACAAACGGATTCGCCACAAACCGATCCGACGTCAAATCCGGACGCCGATGATAACCACGAGCCAACTGCGCACCATCGAGATACAACTCACCCGCAACACCCACCGGCACCGGACGCAACCGCGAATCCAACACATACCCACGCGTATTCCACACCGGCGTCCCGATCGGCACCACCCCCGACACCGAACCCACAATCCGATGCGCCGTCGTCGTAATCGCCGCCTCCGTCGGACCATACGTGTTATGCACCGCAGCCGACGTCAACGAACCCAACGCCACCGCAAGCTCCGGCGACAACTCCTCACCACCGGCAAACAAATGCCGCAACGAACCCAACGCACCACCAAAACCATCAGCCACCAACGCCGCAAGCACCGACGGAACGAACTCCGCCACCGAAATCGCATGCTCGACCATCACACCCGCAAGATAATCCAACTCACGATGCCCACCCGGCCGCGTCACCACCAACCGCGCACCCACCGTCAACGGCAAAAACGACTCCCACACCGACACATCGAACGTGAACGGCGCACGCGCCATCACCCGATCATCAGCACCCACCCCGTACTCCCCAGCCAACCACGCCAACTGATTGACAATCGCCCCATGACTGACCGACACCCCCTTCGGCCGACCCGTCGAACCCGACGTGAACATCACATACGCCGCATTACCCAACCGCAACGGCGCAACCCGATCACCATCAGAAACCCGACCACCCGAAAACCCACCCACATCAAGACCATCGAGAACAACAACATCCACACCCACAGGCAACACACCCACAAACGCAGAAACAGTCAACACAAGCTGCGGCGCAGCCGAATCAACCACAAACCCGATCCGCTCCACCGGCAACTCCGGATCAATCGGCACATACGCACCACCCGCAGCAACAACCGCATGCATCGCCACGATCATCTCCACCGAACGCTCCACCGCAAGACCCACCAAAACATCCGGCCCCACACCACGCCCGATCAACCACCGCGCCAACCGATTCACCCGCACACCGAACTCGGCATACGACAACACCACATCACCGAACACCACAGCCACACGACCCGACGACACCTCAACCGAAGCCGCCACCAAATCCGCCAACGTCACACCGTCAACACAACGATCCGTCTCATTCACACCCCCCAACACCAACCCACGCTCCACCACAGACTCCACCTCGAACATCTCGAC
>NZ_BCRM01000059.1 GCF_001552595.1 Rhodococcus erythropolis NBRC 15567 | reverse complement strand
CCTCGCGCTTTCACGGTGAGCGCTTCGAAACCCTGAGTCGGATATAAAGAAAGGCGACCCGACCTGGAAGAATGCGGATTATTGAGGCCCGTATTCATCCGAACAGAAGGATCACCTTTCAGGTGCACAAGTCTACTTCCTGCTACCCCAAACTCTCCATCGACACCACCGGCAACGCTCTCGTGTCACAATCCGGAGCGGTCATCTTGATCCGCACCGCCGAAAAAACCCGCCTGAACACCGCCCTCTCCGAAGCCTTGTCGCCGTGGCGCAAACCTTCCGCCCAGCACGATCCGGGCAAAATCCTCCTCGATCTCGCGTTGTCTCTCGCCGTCGGCGGCGACTGCCTCGCAGACATTGCAACCTTGCGCGAACAACCCGCCGTGTTCGGATCGGTCGCATCCGATGCAACGGTATCCCGCCTGATCAGCACCCTCGCCGCCGACGGCCCGACCGCATTGACTGCAATCAACTCAGCCCGCGCTGTAGCTCGAAAAGCCGCATGGTCCTACGCTGGCGAACACGCACCTGATCACCACATCGACCCGCAGCAACCACTGGTCGTCGACCTCGATGCCACCCTCGTGACCGCACATTCGGAGAAAGAAAATACTGCGCCGAACTTCAAGCGCGGCTTCGGTTTCCATCCCTTGTTGGCGTTCGTCGACCACGGCGAACACGGCACCGGCGAACCCTTGAGTTTCCTCCTCCGGCCCGGGAATTCCGGTTCCAACACCGCCGCCGACCACATTGCTGTGACCCGACAAGCATTGGCACAGTTACCCTTCCGCACCAGTGGCGCAGTCGGAAAGAAAGTGCTGATCCGCACCGATGGCGCCGGCGGCACCCACGCTTTTCTCGAGTACCTGACCGCCCGGAAGTTGTCGTATTCGGTGGGGTTCACCTTGACCGACGCGATGGCCGAAGCAATCGACGAAATTCCCGAAGATCTGTGGATCTCGGCGCTCGATTCGAGTGGCGGGGTTCGCGACGGAGCCTGGGTCGCAGAACTGACCGGACTCGTTCACCTGTCGGGCTGGCCTGCAGGGATGCGGCTCATCGTGCGTAAAGAACGACCTCATCCGGGCGCTCAACTGCGCTTGACCGACCGAAACGGTCTGCGGCTGACCGCGTTCGTGACCAACACAGTGGTCGGAAGCCTGCAAACCTTGGAGCTGCGGCACCGCCGCCGAGCCCGCTGCGAAGACCGAATCCGGACCGCGAAGGACACCGGTCTGAGCAACCTACCTTTGTACGGTTTTGCGCACAACGAGATCTGGTTGGCGATTGTCGCGCTCGCTTCCGAGCTGACAGCCTGGATGCAAATGTTGACGTTGACCAGCAGTGATGCACGTCGCTGGGAGCCGAAACGACTGCGCCTACGACTGTTTTCGATCGCCGGGCGCATCGCCCGTCACGCACGGAAAACACGTCTGCGAGTGTCCGGGCGGGCGCCGTGGTCCGGTCTGATTACGTCGGCGTTGGCCAGGTTGGAGGCGTTGCCGGCGCCGACCTAAAACACCGACGAATCTTGTTGGTACGAGCGGAAAGAACACCTCTCCGGAATGTGGAATCCGGCAGCATCCCGACTGCACATGGGTTGCCCTGCCGCGCCCCGATACTGATTCGGGTCGCGGCCGGCCTGATCGGTGAACCGATCAGGCCGGCAGAGGCCTCTCATGAAAGATTGAGG
>NZ_BCRM01000058.1 GCF_001552595.1 Rhodococcus erythropolis NBRC 15567 | reverse complement strand
TCGATCGTGGTGTGGATTCGACGTTGTCGGCGTGGTTCGATGATGCTGCTGCGCGGTTTGGTGATCGGACCGCGGTGCGGTTCGGTGGCGAGTCGTTGTCTTATGGTGAGTTGTCGGTTCGGGCGAATCGGTTGGCGCGCAGGTTGATTGCTCAGGGTTGTGGTCCGGAGTCGTTGGTGGCGGTGGCGTTGCCGCGGTCGGCGGATCTTGTGGTGGCGTTGTTGGCGGTGGTGAAGTCCGGTGCGGGGTATTTGCCGGTGGATCCGTCGTATCCGGCTGATCGTGTCGAGTTCATGTTGGCCGATGCTGCTCCGGTGGCTGCGATTTCGTGGTCCGGGCGTGAGTTGGTGTTGCCCGCTGGTTTGCCGGTGGTTGATATCGACGCGGTGGATGTGTCGGAGTTCGATGGTTCGGTGGTGACGGATGCGGATCGTGTTGCGCCGTTGCGGTCGTCGAATGTTGCGTATGTGATTTACACGTCGGGTTCGACGGGTCGCCCGAAGGGTGTGCAGGTTCCGCACTTCACGGTGGCGAAGTTGTTTGCGAATACCGAGAGTGTGTACGGGTTCGACGAGTCGGATGTGTGGACGATGTTCCACAGTTATGCGTTCGACTTCTCGGTGTGGGAGTTGTGGGGTCCGCTGTTGTACGGCGGCACGTTGGTCGTCGTGGACTATGTGACGTCGCGGTCGCCGGAGCAGTTCCTGGAGTTGCTTGCTGCTGAGCGGGTGACGGTGCTCAATCAGACGCCGTCGGCGTTCTATCAGTTGGCCGAGGCTGATCGGTTGGCGTCGGAATCCGGTCTGGCTGCCGAGTTGTCGTTGCGGTGGGTTGTTTTCGGTGGCGAGGCGCTCGAGCTTCGACGCTTGTCGGACTGGTATGGCCGCCGCGGTGACTCTGCGCCGACGTTGGTGAACATGTACGGCATCACGGAGACGACGGTGCATGTGAGCCATCGTGTGTTGGATGCTGCGATGGCGGCGGATGCGTCGGCGAGTGTTGTGGGTCAGGCTATTTCGGGTCTGCAGGTGTTCGTGCTCGATACGCGTTTGGCTCCGGTGCCGGTTGGTGTCGCGGGTGAGATGTATGTCTCGGGTGTGCAGTTGGCTCGGGGTTATCTGGGTCAGGCGGGGTTGACGTCGACGCGGTTTGTGGCGAGTCCTTTTGCTGCTGGTGAGGTGTTGTACCGCACGGGTGACGTGGCGTCGTGGAACAGTGCTGGTGATCTGGAGTATCTGGGTCGCGCGGATGATCAGGTGAAGATCCGTGGGTTCCGGATCGAGATCGGTGAGATCGAGTCTGCGGTGTTGGCGGATGTGTCGGTGGCGCAGACGGCGGTGGTTGTTCGTGAGGATTCTCCGGGTGATCAGCGGTTGGTGGCGTATGTGGTTTCGGCTGCGGGTGTGAGCGTTTCGGTCGACGATCTTCGGGTGTCGGTGGGTTCGTTGTTGCCGGAGTACATGGTGCCGTCGGCGTTTGTGGTGTTGGATTCGATTCCGTTGACGGTGAACGGGAAGTTGGATCGTCGGGCGTTGCCGGTTCCGTCGTTGCAGGTTGCGGTGTTCCGGGCTCCGACGTCGGTGGTGGAAGAGGTTGTGGCGCAGACGTTTGCGGATGTTCTGGGCGTTGAGCGTGTTGGTTTGGATGATGATTTCTTCGCGCTCGGTGGTAATTCGCTGATTGCGACGCAGGTGACGTCTCGGTTGGGTCAGGCGTTGGATGCTTCGGTTTCGGTGCGGGAGTTGTTCGAGGCGTCGACCGTTGAAGGGCTTGCTGCCCGACTCGGTTCTCATGTTGGTGGTGGTTCGCGTGCGGCGTTGACTGCGCAGGTGCGTCCGGCGCAGGTTCCGTTGTCGTTTGCGCAGCAGCGCATGTGGTTCCTCAA
>NZ_BCRM01000057.1 GCF_001552595.1 Rhodococcus erythropolis NBRC 15567 | reverse complement strand
AAGAACTCCGTCACCGCACCAACGACATCGGACTCCGACACCACAACCGGCGACAAATCCAACCGCACCCGATCCGCAGACAACACCTCCTGGAAGCCGACACCGTCGACCTCCGGATACACCGTCCGCAAAATCTCATGCCGCGCAACAACATCCGACACAGCAGCCTGCAGAGCCGCCACATCCAACAACCCCGACAACCGAATCGCCACCGGAATATTGTCAACATTGGATCCTGGGTCGAATCGGTTCAAGAACCACATCCGCTGCTGCGCCAACGACAACGGCACCCGCTCCGGACGCACCCGAGCAGTCAACGCCGCCCGCGCACCCGAACCGACCTCCGACTCCACCCGAGCAGCCAACAACTCCACCGACGACGCCTCGAACAACACCCGCACCGGAACCTGCGCATCCAACGCCTGCCCCAACCGCGCCGCCACCCGAGTAGCAATCAAAGAATTACCACCCAAAGCAAAGAAATCGTCATCCAACCCGACACGCTCGACCCCGAGAACATCCCCGAACACCGACGCGACGATCTCCTCCACCGCCGTCACCGGAGCCCTGAACACCGCGGCCTCGAACACCGGCTCCGGCAACAACTTCCGATCCAACTTCCCCGACGCATTCAGCGGAAACGCATCCAACACCATGATCAACGACGGAACCATGTACGACGGCAACACCGCACGCAGCGAATCCGTAAGCGCCACAACATCAACCACCGCACCCGACGCCGGCACCACATACCCAACCAAGCTGTCACCCGACTTGGCCGAAACAACAGTCACTGCAGATGCGGATACCGATGCATCAGCCACCAAAGCCGACTCGATCTCCCCCAACTCGATCCGCTGACCACGCAACTTCACCTGGAAATCGCTACGACCGATGTACTCCAACTCCCCCGACGCATCCCACCGCACCAAATCGCCCGTGCGATACATCCGACCGCCCCCACTGCCATCGGCAAACGGGTTCGCAACAAACCGATCCGACGACATTGCGGCCCGCCCGATATACCCGCGCGCCAACTGAATGCCCGATAGATAAAGCTCGCCGACAACACCCCTTGAAACCGGGTGCAGCCTGGAATCCAGGACTAACAGCCCTGTATTCCACACAGCAGAACCAATCGGGATCGACACGGTCTCGTCCGATGTGACTGCATGGAAGGTCACATCAATTGCAGCCTCGGCAGGACCGTACAAATTCTCCAAGCATGCTGATGGCATCACTCCGAAAACTTCCGCGGCAGTGCCAACTTTCAAGGCCTCGCCACCGGAAAACACCAGCCTCAAGGAAGGAATATTGCTGGCACATTCGGCTGAAATGAATAGGGCCATCATTGCAGGCACGAAGTGCGCGACCGTGACCGCATGCTCCCGGATCAACTTCGCTATGTACTGAGGGTCACGATGGCCATCCGGTTCGGCGATCACCATGCGCGCGCCTACTTGGCACGGCCAGAACAACTCCCAAAGTGAAACGTCAAATGTGGACGGAGTCTTGACCAGCACCACGTCCGACGGGTCCAAATTGTATCGATCCTGGCGCCAAAGCATCTGGTTTACTACGGCGATATGCGATACCAGGACGCCTTTCGGCGTCCCGGTAGAACCGGAAGTGAAAATCACGTACGCAGGGTGACCTCCCCGAAGAGCAGACAGTCGCTCTGAATCGGTGATCGGATCAGTCGAATACGTATGCAGGTCAAGACTGTCAACATCAACCCAGGAAGGCGGCAACTTCGCGTCGAGTCGACCATCAACCGTAAAGTCACGCGAGTACAAGACAACGGCCGGCGCCGCCGTTCGCAAAACATAAGAGACGCGTTCAGTCGGATGCGATGGGTCCAGGGGTACATATCCGCCACCTGCACGAATCACCGCATGGGCTGCGATCACCCAAGATATAGACCGCTCCATGAGCACGCCGACCAGAACCTCAGGTCCAACACCTTGCGAAATCAGATGTCGGGCCAATCGATTAACGCGCGAATCGAATTCGCCATAGGTCAAGCTTTCGTCACCGTAAATCAGCGCAACATCCATCGCGCGCTGAGCCGTACCGACGACATCCACCAATCGCGTCGCGGGCAGTTCCCGACGATTGGCGCGCGATCTGTTGTAGATCTCAATTCGTTCAACACCATCAAGAAGATCGACTTCTCCCACCAGCGCCGATGAATCGTCGAGAACTGTGCGCAGGATGCGTTCGAATCGGGTTGCCATCGAGGCCACCGTCGACTCGTCGAACAGATCCGTCGCGTACGTGAACGTCGCCGCCATCCCGGCCGGGGCACCGGACTCGTCGAACTGCTCGACCATGGTCAACTGCAGATCGAACTTCGCCGCCACCGCGCCGGTATCGATTCCCCCAACCGTCAGATCGCCAAGTCGAAGCACCGACTGCTCCATGTTCTGGAACGACAGCATCACCTGGAACAACGGA
>NZ_BCRM01000056.1 GCF_001552595.1 Rhodococcus erythropolis NBRC 15567 | reverse complement strand
GCCGCGATCTACACCCGCATCGCGCAGGTGATGACCGAACAGGGATGGACCGTCACCCGCGAGCACATCGCCGGAGAAACGAACGGCCGAACCAGCCTCGACGGATCACGCCGCATCATCGTCGACGACAAGATCAGCGGCGCCCAAGCCGCGAAAACGATGATTCACGAAGCCGCCCACGCGCTCATGCACGCCAGCGGAGACATCGACCCCGCCGAGCTGCACCGAGGCCGCGCCGAAGTCGAAGCCGAATCCGTCGCCTACGTCCTCGCCGGACTGCTCGGACTCGACACCACCGATTACAGCATCGGCTACATCGCCGGATGGGGAAACGGAGACCTCGAGGTCATCACCGACACCGCCCGCGCAGTCCTCGCGACCGTCCACACCCTCGCCGAGGCACTCGAACCCGACGCCGACGCCGCCGAGGACACCGCAGCCGCATAGACGGCAGCACCCCACAAACACAGTGCGACACCGGGCGGAAGGAGCCCGCCCGGTGTCGCACCCGAAAGTCTACGAAAGACATCTCAGGAAGTTAACAGTCAAGCCGCGAGCACGAGAGGAGGTGGGAAGGCATGGGTTTCGTCGTAGGTTTGTCCGGTTTGCAGGCAGTGGTGGAGTTGTCCGAGGAATTTGTTGAACAAGTGGCGTTTGGCTTCTTGGAGCCAGTCACCTTTGGCTCGGCGCGCGTCGTAGTGCCGCCGCGCTCCGGGCGAGGATTTCAGCGCTGCCATCGCCCAGATCGAACCGGCGGCGGCGAGACGCCGGTTCTTGATGTGCCGGTGCGTAATGACGGTCTTCTTGCCGCTGGCGCGGGTGATCGGCGCGGATCCAGCGAAGGCTTTCAATCCACGAGCGTCGTCGAATTTCGAGCGGTCGTCACCGATCTCGGCGAGCACCCGGGCGCCGACCACTGGCCCCACGCCGGGGAAACTGGTCAGGATCTTCGCGTCCGGGTGTCGGTGAAAAGTCTCGGTAACCGCCTCCGTCAGGTCGGCAACCGCAGTACAGATGGCGTTCAGCTGCCCGAGCAACGCGCTCAGTTGCCGTCCCATCGCTTCTTCGATCATGGCGGGCTGACGGAGGTGCTCGGCGGTGAACACCTCGCGCAGGCGCCCGGCGTCCCGATCGAGATATCGCTGGCGGCCGGCTTTGGCCATCAACTTTCGCAATCGGGCCGGAGTCAATGTGGCCGCCTGGGCAGGGGTGGGAGCAGCGGTGAGGATCATCCGGGCATCGGCTCGGGTGATGCCGCCTTCGAGACCGGCGAAGGCTTCCAACGCTGCCGGGTAGAACTCCTTGAGCAGCGCGATGACCCGGTTGGTGACCTGTTGCCTGTTCCAGATCGTGTCCTGCTGCGCGCGAGCGAGCACCCGCACACTCTGGGCCAGCTCGGAATCATTCGATCGTGGGCGATGCTCGGGCAGGTCGGTGCGCAGGATATTCGCCAAGGTGCGGGCATCGACCGCATCGGACTTCGCTCCGGAGACGACATGCCTGGACCGGTAACGCGAGGCCGCGAGCGGATTGATCGGGTAGACCTGCCTTCCCGAGGCGGTCAACGCCGCGACCCACAGACCGTGATCGGTCTCGATGGCCACCGGCACCGGCTCGTGCGGGTCCTCACCGGCGTCGGCGAGCATGGCCAACAAGGCCTCGAATCCCGAGGCGGTGTTCTCGACCCTGCCGCCGGCCACCAGGCGGCCCGTGTGGTCGACGACCGCGATGTCGTGATGATCAGTGGCCCAATCGATTCCACAGAACAAACTCATTCGTTCCCTCCGTCTGCTCGATACGATGCCCGGCACCGGGCAGGGGCCACGCGGCACCCTAATCGCAGGACTCGACGGTCCGTCATCTCAGTAGCCGTCCGTGACTCCAGCACACCGCAGGACCCCCAGTGCTTTCCGAAGAGCTCTACGGCTCGGGAGAACTCATACCGGGGTGAACCCTGCGGTCGGCAGGGGCAACGCCATCACACCACCGAACACCAGATCACTGCTACCGGGGCGCACCGTTCTTTCGTGAGACATCGAATGTCCGGGCAACAACAGGCGTCGCCCCGACAGCAGCACCAGAACACAAACTGTCCCTATACGGGGTCAGCTCCTATCCCAACTACCGATTAGGGCAACGACATGAGCACCACGACCGACGAGCTGCGCACCGACACGATGTACAGCAACACCATCGACACCGCGTACCCCGCGATCACACCCTCAGGAATGGCGGCCGCCGAGATCCTCGAGACACTGACCGCAAAGATCACCGCCGCCACGAGCGCGGTAGGGATGCAAGCGGAAATCGGGTGGCTCACCCTCGCGCACGAAGTGACCGCCCGCGAAGCCGTCGCCCTGCTCGCCGTCGCGACCCGCCGCGCCTACGACGCCGGACAGATCGCACCCTCACGCGTGAATCGGGTTTACGGCCGAGTCGAGCGCGCCGCCGCACCGCACGGAATCCGATTCCGATGGTGAACGCCCGGAGGGCAGGAGTGACGGAAGTGGATCCGCAGCTGTTCACCGGATGCGTTCTCGCGGGATGCTCGAACATCGTGGCCGCGGACGGAGAAATCTGCTCGCAGTGCCGCCGCATCTTCGGCGACACGATCAGGCCCGTATCCGAGCGAGAGCGCGCCGAGACCACCGAAC
>NZ_BCRM01000055.1 GCF_001552595.1 Rhodococcus erythropolis NBRC 15567 | reverse complement strand
ATCTAGAGTCTTCAACGGAGAGTTTGATCCTGGCTCAGGACGAACGCTGGCGGCGTGCTTAACACATGCAAGTCGAGCGGTAAGGCCTTTCGGGGTACACGAGCGGCGAACGGGTGAGTAACACGTGGGTGATCTGCCCTGCACTTCGGGATAAGCCTGGGAAACTGGGTCTAATACCGGATATGACCTCAGGTTGCATGACTTGGGGTGGAAAGATTTATCGGTGCAGGATGGGCCCGCGGCCTATCAGCTTGTTGGTGGGGTAATGGCCTACCAAGGCGACGACGGGTAGCCGACCTGAGAGGGTGACCGGCCACACTGGGACTGAGACACGGCCCAGACTCCTACGGGAGGCAGCAGTGGGGAATATTGCACAATGGGCGAAAGCCTGATGCAGCGACGCCGCGTGAGGGATGACGGCCTTCGGGTTGTAAACCTCTTTCAGCAGGGACGAAGCGCAAGTGACGGTACCTGCAGAAGAAGCACCGGCTAACTACGTGCCAGCAGCCGCGGTAATACGTAGGGTGCAAGCGTTGTCCGGAATTACTGGGCGTAAAGAGTTCGTAGGCGGTTTGTCGCGTCGTTTGTGAAAACCAGCAGCTCAACTGCTGGCTTGCAGGCGATACGGGCAGACTTGAGTACTGCAGGGGAGACTGGAATTCCTGGTGTAGCGGTGAAATGCGCAGATATCAGGAGGAACACCGGTGGCGAAGGCGGGTCTCTGGGCAGTAACTGACGCTGAGGAACGAAAGCGTGGGTAGCGAACAGGATTAGATACCCTGGTAGTCCACGCCGTAAACGGTGGGCGCTAGGTGTGGGTTCCTTCCACGGAATCCGTGCCGTAGCTAACGCATTAAGCGCCCCGCCTGGGGAGTACGGCCGCAAGGCTAAAACTCAAAGGAATTGACGGGGGCCCGCACAAGCGGCGGAGCATGTGGATTAATTCGATGCAACGCGAAGAACCTTACCTGGGTTTGACATATACCGGAAAGCTGCAGAGATGTGGCCCCCCTTGTGGTCGGTATACAGGTGGTGCATGGCTGTCGTCAGCTCGTGTCGTGAGATGTTGGGTTAAGTCCCGCAACGAGCGCAACCCCTATCTTATGTTGCCAGCACGTTATGGTGGGGACTCGTAAGAGACTGCCGGGGTCAACTCGGAGGAAGGTGGGGACGACGTCAAGTCATCATGCCCCTTATGTCCAGGGCTTCACACATGCTACAATGGCCAGTACAGAGGGCTGCGAGACCGTGAGGTGGAGCGAATCCCTTAAAGCTGGTCTCAGTTCGGATCGGGGTCTGCAACTCGACCCCGTGAAGTCGGAGTCGCTAGTAATCGCAGATCAGCAACGCTGCGGTGAATACGTTCCCGGGCCTTGTACACACCGCCCGTCACGTCATGAAAGTCGGTAACACCCGAAGCCGGTGGCTTAACCCCTTGTGGGAGGGAGCCGTCGAAGGTGGGATCGGCGATTGGGACGAAGTCGTAACAAGGTAGCCGTACCGGAAGGTGCGGCTGGATCACCTCCTTTCTAAGGAGCATTCTCCAATCCAATATCCACACAGGTGGATGGTTGGTTGGCAGAGCCTGTTTCGGACCCACTTGTGGTCCGGCAGGAGCTCATGGGTGGACGCTGACAAACTTGATCGTCGTACGGTTTCTCCTCTGTGGGAGGCCGACGAACAATATATCGACATACTGTTGGGTCCTGAGAGAACACGCGAGTGTTTCCTCTCTAGGAAGTAACGACAACACTGGAATGTGGGTCATACCGCGAATAGGTAACTGAGGTGACTTGGTTGGTGTTCGGCTGGTGCTCACGGGAGTTCTGGGGTTGTGTGTTGTTTGAGAACTGCACAGTGGACGCGAGCATCTTTGTTGTAAGTAATGAAGAGCGTACGGTGGATGCCTTGGCACCAGGAGCCGATGAAGGACGTAGGAGGCTGCGATAAGCCTCGGGGAGCTGTCAACCGAGCTGTGATCCGAGGATGTCCGAATGGGGAAACCCAGCACGAGTGATGTCGTGTTACCCGCGCCTGAATATATAGGGCGTGTGGAGGGAACGTGGGGAAGTGAAACATCTCAGTACCCACAGGAAGAGAAAACAACCGTGATTCCGTGAGTAGTGGCGAGCGAAAGCGGAAGAGGCTAAACCATGGGTGTGTGATAGCCGGCAGGTGTTGCATTCGTGGGGTTGTGGGGTTCATTTTGTCTGTTCTGCCGAGCAGGCCAACAGTAAGAAATCACAGGGTTAGTGGAAGTGGTCTGGAACGGCCTGTCGTAGAGGGTGAGAATCCCGTACACGAAAACTTTGTGACTGTTGTAATGGAAACCCAAGTAGCACCGGGCCCGTGAAATCTGGTGTGAATCTGTCGGGACCACCCGATAAGCCTGAATACTCCCTGGTGACCGATAGCGGACTAGTACCGTGAGGGAAAGGTGAAAAGTACCCCGGGAGGGGAGTGAAATAGTACCTGAAACCGTGCGCTTACAATCCGTCAGAGCCTTCGAACAGTTTACTGTTGGGGGTGATGGCGTGCCTTTTGAAGAATGAGCCTGCGAGTTAGTGGCATGTCGCGAGGTTAACCCGTGTGGGGTAGCCGTAGCGAAAGCGAGTCCGAATAGGGCGATCGTAGTGGCATGCTCTAGACCCGAAGCGGAGTGATCTACCCATGGCCAGGTTGAAGCGACGGTAAGACGTCGTGGAGGACCGAACCCACTTAGGTTGAAAACTGAGGGGATGAGTTGTGGGTAGGGGTGAAAGGCCAATCAAACTCCGTGATAGCTGGTTCTCCCCGAAATGCATTTAGGTGCAGCGTCGCGTGTTTCTCACCGGAGGTAGAGCTACTGGATGGTCTAGGGGGCCCACAAGCTTACCGAAATCAGCCAAACTCCGAATGCCGGTGAGTGAGAGCGCGGCAGTGAGACTGCGGGCGATAAGGTTCGTAGTCGAGAGGGAAACAGCCCAGATCGCCAGCTAAGGTCCCTAAGCGTGTACTAAGTGGAAAAGGATGTGGGGTCGCGAAGACAACCAGGAGGTTGGCTTAGAAGCAGCCACCCTTGAAAGAGTGCGTAATAGCTCACTGGTCAAGTGATCCTGCGCCGACAATGTAGCGGGGCTCAAGTACACCACCGAAGCTGCGGCATTCACGCAATAGCCCCCAGTTGATCCAAGGATTTTCTGGCAGGTGTGTGGATGGGTAGGGGAGCGTCGTGTGGCCATGGAAGCGGCAGGGTGACCTAGCCGTGGAGGCCACACGAGTGAGAATGCAGGCATGAGTAGCGAAAGACGAGTGAGAAACTCGTCCGCCGAATGACCAAGGGTTCCTGGGCCAGGTTAATCCGCCCAGGGTGAGTCGGGACCTAAGACGAGGCCGACAGGCGTAGCCGATGGACAACGGGTTGATATTCCCGTACCCGTGTGAACGCGCCCATGGTGAATCAGTGATACTAACCATCCTGAAGCCACGAGAAGACCTTCGGGTCTCGAGTTGGTGGATGCATGGGACCTGATCTGGTAGTAGCCAAGCGATGGGGTGACGCAGGAAGGTAGCTGAGCCAGTCAGTGGTAATACTGGTGTAAGCGTGTAGGGCGTGACCTAGGCAAATCCGGGTCGCATACAAGCCTGAGACGTGATGCGTAGCCGATTGAGGCGAATTCAGTGATCCTATGCTGCCGAGAAAAGCCTCTAGCGAGCTTTCACACGGCCCGTACCCCAAACCGACACAGGTGGTCAGGTAGAGAATACTAAGGCGATCGAGATAACTATGGTTAAGGAACTCGGCAAAATGCCCCCGTAACTTCGGGAGAAGGGGGGCCCTGTTTGGTGACGACATTTACTGTCTGAGCTGGGTGGGGCCGCAGAGACCAGTGAGAAGCGACTGTTTACTAAAAACACAGGTCCGTGCGAAGTCGTAAGACGATGTATACGGACTGACGCCTGCCCGGTGCTGGAAGGTTAAGAGGACCGGTTAGTTCCTTCGGGAGCGAAGCTGAGAATTTAAGCCCCAGTAAACGGCGGTGGTAACTATAACCATCCTAAGGTAGCGAAATTCCTTGTCGGGTAAGTTCCGACCTGCACGAATGGCGTAACGACTTCTCAGCTGTCTCAACCGTAGACTCGGCGAAATTGCATTACGAGTAAAGATGCTCGTTACGCGCGGCAGGACGAAAAGACCCCGGGACCTTCACTACAGCTTGGTATTGGTGTTCGGTTCGGTTTGTGTAGGATAGGTGGGAGACTGTGAAACGGTGACGCCAGTTATCGTGGAGTCGTTGTTGAAATACCACTCTGATCGAATTGGACCTCTAACCTCGGACCATGATCTGGTTCAGGGACAGTGCCTGGTGGGTAGTTTAACTGGGGCGGTTGCCTCCCAAAATGTAACGGAGGCGCCCAAAGGTTCCCTCAGCCTGGTTGGCAATCAGGTGTCGAGTGCAAGTGCACAAGGGAGCTTGACTGTGAGACTGACAGGTCGAGCAGGGACGAAAGTCGGGACTAGTGATCCGGCACCGGCAAGTGGAAGCGGTGTCGCTCAACGGATAAAAGGTACCCCGGGGATAACAGGCTGATCTTCCCCAAGAGTCCATATCGACGGGATGGTTTGGCACCTCGATGTCGGCTCGTCGCATCCTGGGGCTGGAGTAGGTCCCAAGGGTTGGGCTGTTCGCCCATTAAAGCGGCACGCGAGCTGGGTTTAGAACGTCGTGAGACAGTTCGGTCTCTATCCGCCGCGCGCGTTAGAAACTTGAGGAAGGCTGTCCCTAGTACGAGAGGACCGGGACGGACGAACCTCTGGTGTGCCAGTTGTTCCGCCAGGAGCACCGCTGGTTAGCTACGTTCGGAAGGGATAACCGCTGAAAGCATCTAAGCGGGAAGCCTGTTCCAAGATGAGGTTTCTCACCCCCTCGAGGGGGTAAGGCCCCCGGCAGACCACCGGGTTGATAGGCCAGAACTGGAAGTGCAGTAATGCATGCAGGTGACTGGTACTAATAGGCCGAGGACTTACCACAAAGAAGCTACGCGTCCACTGTGCGGTATCTGAAACAACACACAGATACTGATGAGAAACTCTGTTTTCTCCGTCATCCATCCACCCGGTAACGGGTTCGGGTTGGTGCACGGTGAAACCAGGTGATCAGAAGTTGGTTACTGTGACAGTTTCATAGAGTTACGGCGGTCATAGCGAAGGGGAAACGCCCGGTCCCATTCCGAACCCGGAAGCTAAGCCCTTCAGCGCCGATGGTACTGCACTCGACAGGGTGTGGGAGAGTAGGACACCGCCGAACA
>NZ_BCRM01000054.1 GCF_001552595.1 Rhodococcus erythropolis NBRC 15567 | reverse complement strand
ACGGCAAGCACTGATCCCCGAACACCTGACCTGGATCTTCCCGGCGATCGTCGACAGCGCCATCCTCGGCGCCACCATCGCCATCGTCATCATCAGCACGCTCAACATGAACAAACGAGACCGAGGCTTCTACATCGCACTCGCCGTCAGCGTCGTCGCGATCAGCATCCTCGGAAACGCCTACCACGCCTATCACGCAGCAATCGCCGCACAGGAGTCAATCGATGGTGGGGGAGACCTTGGTTTCATTCCACTGGCGCCGGCCATTGCAGCGGCCATAGCGATCATTCCGCCGGCCCTGGTCTTGGCATTCACCCACGGAATCACAATCCTGGTGAAGGCAGTCGGAACGGCCTACGCCACTTACCGTGCGATCGTCGAAAATGCCACCGACAGTGAGGATGCAACGAGTACTGCGTCTGACCTCACCGTAGGCCGGGGACCAATCCGCGTCCCTCAGCCCCGCGAGAAGTTCGCCCACAATATTGCGGACCATCGGGAGTCGGATCTAGACGTAGACGCCACAACGGCGGATGCGAAGGCCTGCATTGACGACGCTATTGCGGACTATGCGGAACCTTTTTTCGTGGATGAAACGATGAACGACCTGGACGAGATCCTCGACTCCCAAGACACCGCTGCGGAGTCCCCAGCCCGCCGCGATGCCGAAGAAGCACAGGCCGACACCGATGCCGACATAGACGACCTCATGTCCTTGAGCGCCCGGTCGAATCCCGGTCGAATCTCGCGAAGACGTGAAAGATACAGCGGTCCGCAAGCTCACAAATCCGAACCTCACGTGGGAGACCATCGCTCTGGAAACGAAACCGCCTGTCGCGACATCGACCGCATGGCGCCGGTACGAGAAGTTCGATACCGCAGCCCGCGAAGCAGGATTCACGAGCCCGCCATTGCCCGACCTTCGGTCCGCCGAGAACATCGCTGACCGCGAACTCACCACCGTCTGAACAAGTCTCACCAACAAAGGTGGCCCCGACAATGCTGTAACACCGTCAGGGCCGATGACCACAGAAAGCACCTGTGACCATGAACAATCATACCGACCGCTCCGAAGGCATCGACCACGGCAAAACCGGCCGACCACCGATGCAGCCACGAGCGAAAATCATCCGAGAAGCGATCCTCGAGGCGTCCGCAACCCTGTTCAGCAAAACGGGATACGCGGGCACCACCATCGACGACATCGTCACACTCGCCCCGGTCACCAAAGGCGCGATGTACTTCCACTTCTCGAAGAAAGAATCCATCGCGAGGGAGATGCTTCGCCGCTGGTCCGACGCAGTCACCGCGACAGTCGGGAAAGCGATCGCAACCGGTCAACCCGCCGACCGGCAAGTACTGATGATCTACCGCGAACTCGCCCGCCGCACCCAAAACGAGGCGATCATCCGCGCCGGCCTCATCCTGTCCGTCGATCAGTCGCTCAGTGGCGCCCGCGCCACCTACGAAGCGTGGACCGCTGCGATCGAACCGATCGTCGTCGACGCGAGTCGTTCCGGCGCCCTCGACTGCGCGAAAAGCATGTCCAGGCTCGCAGACACACTCTGTGCCGGATTCGTCGGCGCTGTGCAGGTTGCCGCCAGCCTCGATGAAAACCACACCATCGGCAGACGAGTCGACGATCTGCTGCTGCTGTGGCGCGGAACCGACCCGGCCGCCGCCCGCATGGTCGAAGGAGCATCTTTGTGAACAGCCCCAACGAACCGGCAGATACCCCGGAAAACGCTGCCACCACGACAAGCCACCGGATAGGTCGCGTCCCCGGCAGTAAGAACTCGGCAATGCAGGACCGCGCAGTGCGAACACGGGAAGCGATCGTCGCGGTCGCAGCCCGACATTTCGACACCGACGGCTACGGCAACACCAGCATCAACACCATCAGCGCTACCGGAAAATTCGCCAAAGGCGCAATGTACTACCACTTCCCGTCCAAGGAAGCGATCGCCGAACACCTCATCTCGGACTGGAACCGCACCCTCGACGACACCGTCAGCGAAGCACTGGCGTCCGGTTCGAGCAGCACGGCAGGGGAGAAGCTGACAGCGATCTTCACGTCCCTCTCTCGTCAGATCGCCGAGGACACCAACGTGCGGGCCGGCATGAAACTCACCCTCGAACCCACCATCGACAACGCGGCCGGCTTCGCGCACTGGGTCGACGCCATCAGTGACATCATCGAAACAGCCATCACCGACGGCGAACTCACCAACACGCCCACCACACGCCGACTCGCCTGGAACCTGTGCGCCGGCACCATCGGAGCCGTCAACGCATCAGTGGTTATGTGTGAAGACATCGACCTCTCAACCCGCATCGAGGGCATTGTCGCAGCGCACCTGCACGGCACGCTCGCCTGACTGCACCTCATGCAAGAATGCGAAACATATTGGAACGCGGGGGACCGTCAATCATGCATACGACGCGATCGAGCTACGGCGCACCTGAATCCGAATCCGCTGCGCAAGCACTGGCCCGGGTCGACACCTTCATCACCCACCACCAAGCCTGCGGCGATCTCGTCTTCCAGAAGCGAGTCGACGCGGCCCACATCACCGAAGACCTACTCGCCTGCATCGAAGCGCAGGCTCTTCCGTCCTACTCGACATCACACCGCGATCGTCGAACTCGCCGGAGCAACCGGCTTCACCCTGGGGCAAACCGGGTAGACCAGATGACGTGGGATCTGGCGCTCGTGAGGATTCCGCCGATCAGGATTCTCGGGTGGTGGCGGAGTCCGGGCCGATTGGCGGTATCGACGTCTATCGAAGACGACCGCGCGGCGTTTGACCTAGCCCTAAGCGGCGGCGACCGTCAAAAAGTTGGAAGATCACACCACCTTGAATGATGCTGAACGCGAACAGGTATCGAGCGTATCGGCTGGTCAGATACGCTCGATACCTGCCACTGGTCTCAGGCTGCTCGGCACTGCTCGATAGCGGTCTTTCGCATGAACATGAATCTGTGTCAGCAGGCGATGATGATGTTGGGGTCGGTCTTCATGTCCAACCATTTGCCGTAGGCGTCGTCGTTTTCCCGGTGGACGCTGGCGCATACCTCGGCCTGTGTATAGCCAGCCGGTTTGTAAACCGCGTAGATCGGGTTTCCCTCGTTGCTCTCCTGACGGAGGGATGGGCAGGAGTGGTCGGTGCGCAGGTACTTCGCGCCGGGGTGCGCGGCGAGGGCATTTCCCACTTCGGTGGCATAGTTTCCGGGCTTGGTTGCGCTGTAGACGACCACGATCCCGAGACCATCGCACGTGGGTTGGGTGATAGACGTCGACAGCCCGAGATCTCCTGACCCACCGACGGTATCGCCGGAGTCGTCGGCGCAGTGGGTGAAGCTGCTCAGTTCGGCTTCGGGGACGCCATCTGCCCGCGCTTGGGTGGGGCACATTGTGGTCGGGAACGATGTGTAGACAACCCATTTACCGGCGACCACACGGACCAAAGAGGAGGAGTCGCCCAGAAGGTTCCAGACCACGTACGCCCACTGTCCGTGGCAACGGATTTGGCCACCAATATCGCGACTGAGATCGGTCTCGATGGCGTCAGCAGTGCACGGTGGCGTCGCTGTTGCAGTGGCATTGGCCGCTCCGTCGCCCGTAACGACAACAAGTGTGAGGGCACCGTTCTCGCACTTCGATCCATAGCCGGCCAACTGGGAGGCGACAGCGGTCGGGCTCACGCACGTCCAGCCATCGAACATCGCTGACATGGTGTTGCCCTGGCGGGTGATCACCGGATCGTTGTAGTAGCGGTTGATGAGCGCCACAGCATCGGTACAGGTGATCGCACCAGTCTCTACGACTACGGTGCCAGGGGTGCCAGCCGGGAAAGTGACGGTGCCGCAGGTACTTCCGGAGGTGGCGAGCGCGTCGGTAGTTGGTTGACGGTTCGGTTGTTGCGCCGGCTGGGAGGACACGCTTGCCGTCTCGGGCTGGGCACTGACGGCCTGGCCGGATGTTGAACAGGCGGTTGCCACGAGGGTCATACCGACGATCGCTGTAATCGTTGCGCGTCGCAAGCCGAGTAGCTGTGCTGCCTTGTGCCGCATGCATCTCCCTGATGAGTCTGGTCAGCTCGACGATCTGACCTGTAGTCGCGTGGTTCCAGGCTTTTGTTACACCAACGGCCTGGTATCGGGGCGCATGCTCTGCACATCCTTACCTATAGACGAGCGCCGGCATTACTCCGGCGCGAGAGCAGATGATGCAAGTCTCTTCTGCGATTCTGCACGGTTCAGCGTCGGTGCCGCCGGTTGGTGGTTTAGCTAGCATCCGCCGAGCGGGGTTGCCACGAATTTCTTGGTGCCACCACGAACCTGAGTGACGGTGTCGGAGTCGCTGAGAGCACCAATTTTCGCGTTCTCGAACTGGAAACCTAAATACATGGTCGGCTTACTGGGCTGGCTGACCACGAGGACTGGGCCGAGGTCATTCACTTGCTCGATCACATCGCCGCTGAAGGCGTTGCGTACCTGCGCGGGGGTGCTGCCTGTTCCCACTCCGTAAATTGCCCGTGAGCCCACCGCGCCGACAACTGCGTCATTTTTCACGTTGATTGCAGCGGTGGTCCCGTCGTAGTAGACGGTGCAATCGCCACCGACAGTCCTCATGTTAG
>NZ_BCRM01000053.1 GCF_001552595.1 Rhodococcus erythropolis NBRC 15567 | reverse complement strand
CCTCGAACACCGGCTCCGGCAACAACTTCCGATCCAACTTCCCCGAAGCATTGAGCGGAAACGCATCCAACACCACAAACTGCGACGGCACCATATACGACGCCAACCGCTCCCCCACACCCACCTTCACCACATCAACATCAACCGAAGACCCCACCGCAGCAGTGACATACGCAACCAACTGATCACGCCACACCACCACCACAACAGAACCCACACCCACCTGATCCCGAACCGCAGACTCGATCTCCCCCAACTCGATCCGCTGACCACGCAACTTCACCTGAAAATCACTACGACCGACATACTCGAGCTCACCCGACACACCGATCCACCGCACCACATCCCCCGTGCGATACATCCGCGAACCCGACACGCCGAACGGATTCGCCACAAACCGCTCCGCCGACAAATCCACCCGCCCGAAATACCCACGAGCGACCTGCACACCCGACAAATACAACTCACCCGCAACACCCACCGGCACCGGACGCAACCGCGAATCCAACACCAACACCGACGAATTCCACACCGGAGCACCCATCGGCACCACCACACCCACACCATCGAGCGGACCCGCCGCCGTCGCATGCACCGTGAACTCCGTCGGACCATACAAATTATGAACCTCAACCGACGGCAACACCGACAACACCCGACCCACCACCGACGCCGGCAACGCCTCACCCGCCGCGAAAATCACCCGCAACGAACCCAACCCAGCACCACCGAGACGCGAAATCGTCGCCTCCGACGTGTCGACAACCTGATCGACGAACACCTCCAACATCGACGGCACAAACGACACCATCGACACCGACTCCGCCGCCACCACCGACGCCAAATACCCCGGATCCCGATGACCGTCATGAGTAGCCACCACCAACCGAGCACCCACCGCCAACGGAACAAACAACTCCCACACCGACACATCGAACGTCACCGGAGTCTTGAACAACACCACATCAGAACCCGACACCGCATAACGCTCCGCCAACCACGACACCTGATTGACCACACTGCGATGACTGACCGCCACCCCCTTCGGCCGACCCGTCGACCCCGACGTGAAAATCACATACGCCGTATTCCCCGACCGCAACGGCGCAACCCGATCCACATCAGAGACAGGTGCACCCGAAAAACCAGACACATCAACAACATCAACCTCGACCACCGGCACAACACCAGCATCGAAACCAACATCAGACGTACTGACCACACACACCGGCGACGCCGACTCCAACACATACCCATTACGCTCCGCAGGCTGATCCGGATCCACCGGAACATACCCACCACCAGCCCTGAGCACACCGTAAACCGCAACCAACAAATCAACCGACCGACGAACCGCAACACCCACCAACGACTCCGGCCCCACACCCACCGAAACCAAATACCTGGCAAAACGATTCACCCGAGCATCGAACTCCGCATACGACAGAGACTGCCCCTCGAACGAGACCGCTACCGCACCCGGAGACGCCGCCACCTGCGCATCGAACCCATCCAACACCGACACGCCCGACACAACCCGCGCCGAGTCATTCCACCCCTCGAGCACCAACGAACGCTCAACAGAATCCAAAATATCAACGTCACCAACACGAACGGAAGGATCGGTAGCGACGGCGGAGAGCAGTCGAAGAACTCTGTCCAGTAACGCAGTTGCGTAGTCGGCATCGAAGAAGTCCGGCAGGTACCGAAGTGTCAAGTGCAACTGCTCGTCGAGTGCGATCAGCAGGGTCAACGGGTAGTTCGTGGAATCGTCCGAGGAGATGTCGTCGATCATCATTCCGTCGAGAACATCCGCCTGTGCGGCGAGGCCCTCACGGTCTACCGGGTACGACTCGAAGACCACCAACGTGTCGAACAATGTTCCGACGTCCGCAGCTTTCTGCACATCGGTCAAACCGAGATAGTGATGATCGAGCATTCTCGCCTGCTCGATCTGGACCCTGGCAACCAATTCTTCGACGGACTCCGCAGCGTCGAGGCGCACCCGCACCGGGAGGGTGTTGATGAACAACCCGACCATCGATTCGACGCCTGTGAGTGCCGGGGGCCGGCCGGACACTGTTGCACCGAAGACAACATCGTCGGTTCCGGTCAACGCACCGAGCAGGACCGCCCACGCGCTCTGCACGATCGTGTTGGCGGTGACGCCGAGTCGTGCAGCCAGAGCTGTGAGCGTCGCGGTTGTCTCCGACGACATCGACACGTTCAGCTTCTGTGACAGCGCGGTGAATTCCTGTCCGCCTGTGACCTGAGCGAGCAGCGTCGGCTGCTCGACGCCGGAAAGCGCATCCGCCCAGGCGGTAAGTGATCGATCGCGATCCTGATCGACAAGCCACGCCAGGTAATTGCGATAGCTGCGCACACGCGGAAGAACCGAGTCGTCACCACGCGTCGCGTACAGCGCCAACAGGTTCTGCAAAAGCAGCGGCACCGACCAACCGTCGAGAATGATGTGGTGATTCGCCACGACCAAGCGGTAGTCCCCCTCCGCCATCGTGACGAAGGTGAACCGAATCAACGGCGGTGACGCCATGTCGAAGTGTGTCGCCTGGTCAGCCGTCAAAACTGCGTCCAGTGCTGCCTCACGGTCGACCGCCGCGACATCGCTGAGATCGATGTTCCGCCACGGGACAGCAACGTCCTCGAGGACTATCTGGACCGGCGTTCCGTCGTCGTCGGCCGTGAATGCTGTTCGCAGGTTCGCGTAACGGTCGATGATTCCCTGTGCTGCAGTCCGCAATCGGTCGGCATCGACCTTCCCGGACAAAGTGAGAATCATCTGCACCGAGTAGAGGTCGACGCTGGATTCCGCCAACATCGCATGGAAGAGCAAGCCCGACTGCAGCGGTGCCAGCGGCCAGATGTCGGTCACCGTACCGAATCGATTCTCGAACCCGTCGATATCTCGTTGGCTCACCGAGACAAGCGGCACGTCGGACGGAGTGAGTCCTCCGGCACCGACGGATCGAGAATGCTCCGCCAGGGCGGTCAGTGCTTCGACCCAAATCTGTGCAAACGCCTCGACGCTCTCGCCGTCGATGGCACCGACGGGGTAGGCGAAGGAGGCCTCCAGAACAGCTCCGTCTGCGCCGTCGTTGACGATCGCATTGATATCGACGACCTTGTTTGCGGGCATGTCGACGTCTTCGGGTGCTGACACGTTGGCGAAATCGCCCGCCGGCAGCCAGCCGAGCCCCTCGACACCTGCCGGAAGATCCTCGGCGACAACCCTTCCCAAGTAGTTGAAGCTGACCTGTCCCCCTGCGAAGCGCGAAAGCACTGCGCGCGTGTCTTCGTTCAGGTAGCGCAGCAGTCCGTACCCGACGCCCTTGTCCGGGATCGCCAGCAACTGCTCCTTCACTGACTTGATCGCGCGTCCCGCCGAATCACCTCCGGCAAAAGCGTCACCCAGGTCTACCTCGGAAAGATCGAGACTGATCGGGAAGGCTGCAGTGAACCAGCCAACAGTCCTCGACAGATCCGCACCGGGAATCACGGCTTCTTCGCGACCGTGGCCCTCGAGTTGCAGCAAGGCAGACGTCGAGTCGATTCCGGCTCGGCGACGCCACTCGATCAGCGCGAGTGCCAGTCCAGCGAGCAGGCCGTCGTTGGCGCCGCCGTTGAAAACCTCCGGCAGCGTGGTTAACAGAGTCTCCGTCACCTGAGTGGGGACCGTCACGCTTATCCGCTGAACCGTTGCCGCAACGTCGACCGCAGAGTCGTACGCCCTCTTGCCCAGCACCGGATCCGGTGTCTGCAACACCTTCCGCCACGTATCCAGCTCGGCTACCCGTGACTCCCGATGTGCCTCTTCGGACAATGCATGAGCCCAACGTCGCATCGACGTACCCGTAGGTTCGAGAGCCACATCCCCCGTCGCTCCGCCCGCCCCGGCCATCTGAGCCGCAGCCGACACCAGATCCGGAACAATGATTCGCCAGGAAACCCCGTCGACGATCAAGTGATGCGCAGCAATGATCAAGCGCCCGGTGCGAGTGGGACCGAAGTCGACCCACACGAACTGAACCATCACGCCGCCTGCCGGATTCAACCGGCCGAGAGCCTCGTCGAGGCCCTTGGAGGCCGTGAGAACAATTGTCGACTCGTCCGAGGACGCATCAACATCCACCCGGCTGAGTAGATCCTCGACGTCCACGGTTCCCGGCTCGGAGACCGACATTCCCCATCCGCGACCGTCGGAGATCAACCGCGATCGGAACATGTCATGGTGGTCGACGACGGCGGCGAGGGTTCGCACGATGTCGGTTCGCTGCGCTCCGAGTGGAAGCTCGAGAGTCATCGTCTGTGTGAATCGGTTGTAGCTGCCACCGCGCTCGACCATGAATCGTTCGATCGGCGTCAACGGCATCCAGCCGACTCCACCGCCCGGCAACTCCTCGAGCACCACCGCGGCCTCGACGTCGGCGGCATACTTCGCCACTTCGGCCAATGCCGCGACAGTCTTGCTCTCGAAGACGTCACTGGGTGCGAATACGACCCCACGTGCCTTCGCCCGCGAGACGAGCTGGATCGACATGATCGAGTCGCCGCCCTGCGCGAAGAACGAGTCGTCCGTTCCGATTCGATCCAGACCGAGAACGTCCGCGAAGATCTCGCTCAGGACTTGTTCCATCTCGGTAACCGGGGCGCGGAATTCCTTGGTCTCGAAGACCGGCGCTGGGAGCGCTTTTCGGTCCAGCTTGCCGGCCGGGCTCAGTGGCATGTCCGAGGAGACCATTATCGAAGCCGGAACCATGTGAGCCGGAAGGGTTCTGGAGACGAATTCGATCAATTCCGCCGAAGTGACCGAAGCGTTCTTTCCGGTGAACACGTACGACACCAGTGCCGGAGCACCCGACGGCAGGGTCGTACCCATCGTCGCAGCGAACTCGACCTCGGGGTGTGCGGTCAATGACGCATCGATCTCACCGAGTTCGATACGGAAACCGCGAATCTTGACCTGGAAATCGTTGCGGCCCACGTATTCCACGGCGTAGGTGGAGGGTGCGGTTCCAGCGACCCAGCGCACCACGTCACCGGTTCGGTACATTCGCTCGCCCGGATTACCGTGCGGGTTTGCCACGAATCGATCGGCGCTCAAGCCCGGGCGACGATGATAGCCGCGGGTCACCTGAGGACCGGACAGATACAGCTCGCCCGAGACTCCGAGTGGAACTGGATTGAGTCGTGTGTCCAGAACGAAAGCGGCCATGTCACCGATCGTGGCGCCGATGTCCATTCGGTCACCCGGCAGAAGCGGAACGCTGACGTTCGTCACGATCGTCGTCTCGGTCGGGCCGTAGACATTCAAGAACGTCCTGGGAGCCGAAGCCGATGCGGTCGAGCCGTCACCTGTCGTCCACTTGCTGATCAGTTCCGGCGAATACGCTTCGCCACCCACGCCTACGACCGTCAGGTCGTCCAGGCCGCTCGGGTCCATCGACGCCAGAGCCGCCGGCGTGATGAACGCATGGGTGACTCGTTCGCTACGGAACACCTCAGCCAGCTCGTCGCCGCCGTACACGCCAGGTGGGACGATGACCATCGTCGCGCCGGTGGCCACCGCGAGGAACAACTCGAGCATCGACGCGTCGAAACTCGGTGACGCGAAGTGCAATGTCCGCGAGGTGGGCTTCACGAGGTAATGCGCGGCCTGCGTGACACTGAAGCTCGCCAGACCTGCGTTGGTGGCGACAACGCCCTTGGGTAGACCGGTCGTGCCGGAGGTGTAGATGACCCAGGCCGGATGAGCAGTCGTCAGTGGACGGACACGTTCCTCGGCATCGATTGGCGCTGCGGACACTCCGGCGGTCATCTGTTCGCCACGTGGTCCGTCCACGACCAACCACTCGACGTCGTCGGTGAGGTTCGGACGTTCGACGTCGAGGGTCAGGCCTACCTTTGCACCAGAGTCGCTGAGCATGTGCGCGATACGGTCTGCCGGATAGTGCGGATCGATCGGAACGACCGCTGCCCCGGTCTTCGACACTGCCCAGACCGCGAGTACCGATTCGACGGATCTCGGAATCGACACCGCCACAAGATCTTCAGCCCCGAGACCACGGTTGATCAAAACGCGGGCCAGCTTCGACGACCACTCGTCGACCTCGCGATACGTCATGGACCTACCGGCAACGGCCTGCGCCGTGCCGGGGTAGCGCAATGCGACGTTGTCCGGGTAACGCGCAGCAGCGTCGGCAAGAATCTCGGCCAACGGCGCCTGCGCTACTCCTGACGAAGCCCTTTGACTCGTCAGAACCTCACGCTCGGACGAGTCGAGGATTTCGATGTCACCCACTGAAGTTGCGGGGTCCGTCGCAATTCCGTTCAGGATGCGCATCAATCGTGCGGCGAATCCGCGGACGGTCGATTCGTCGAACAGATCCGTCGCGTACGTGAACGTCGCCGACAGCCCTTCTGATACCTCACTGATCGTGAGCTGCAGGTCGAACTTGGCCACAGTCTCGTCGATTGCGAACTCGGCGGCCGTCAGACCCGGCAGAGCCAACGAATTCTGCCCCAGGTTCTGGAACGCCAATGCCACCTGGAACAGCGGGTGGTGTGCCCTCGACCGAACGGGATCCAGCACTTCCACGAGCCGCTCGAAGGGAAGGTCCGAGTGCGCGAACGCCTGAAGATCGGTCTCTCGAGCCGACGACAGAAGTGTGGTAAACGGGGCCGAAGGATCAACCTCGGTACGTAGCACCAATGTGTTGACGAACATTCCGATCAGATCGTCGAGTTCGGATTCACCTCGTCCTGCCATCGGCGCGCCGATGGTGATGTCCGTTGTTCCCGACAGACGTGCGAGAAGTGATGCCAGCGCCGAATGGACCACCATGAACATCGACGCATTGTGCTCACGACCGACACCGATCAGCCGCTCATGCAGTTCCTGACCGATCGAGAATTCGAATGTTGCTCCCTGACCGGAGAATACCGCCGGCCGGGCCCGATCCCCGGGAAGATTCAACTGTTCGGGCACGCCGTCCAATGCTTGCGCCCAGTAAGTGATCTGCTGCGCGATGATTGACTGCGGATCGTCCTCGGACCCGAGAACCTCACGCTGCCACAGTGCGTAGTCGGCATACTGCACCGGCAACGGCGTCCAGGTCGGAGCCTGGCCGTTGGTTCTGGCGTAGTAGGCGGTCATGATGTCGCGGGTCAGCGGGCCCATCGAGAAACCGTCGGTCGAGATGTGATGCACCACGAATACGAGAACGTGCTCGTCGGCCTTGGTCTGGAAAAGCCTGGCGCGCAACGGAACCTCGGTTGTCACGTCGAAACCCGTCGCCACGAAGTTCGTTACCTCGGAAACAATCTCTGAATCCGAGACCAAGGTTGCAGCGAGGTTCACGCCGACATCAGCCGGTGCAACGATCTTCTGGTAGCCGATTCCGTCGACCTCGGGGTAGACCGTGCGGAGAACCTCATGGCGGCCGACAACGTCCGAGACAGCCTGTTCCAGCCCCGACACGTCCAGTTTTCCGGTGAGCGTGATCGCAACCGGAACATTGTTCCCTGCCGAGTTCGTATCCAACTGG
>NZ_BCRM01000052.1 GCF_001552595.1 Rhodococcus erythropolis NBRC 15567 | reverse complement strand
TGACTTCCGCAATCGGCGTGGAAGACTGCGCCGGCAAGGTCGCCGCGGGTCAGTGCTGCGGCACCTAAGGCATCTTCGACTGCGTCACGGCGGAACTCTTCGGTGTAATTCTTTTTGGTCATCGGGTTAGATCTTCTCGCTTTCCTTGGTCTGAGACCAGGATCAAGCGTGTCCGTCACACGGGGTCAAGGCCCGTCAGGCATGGGGTACGACAAAGGATGTCCCGCAGGCCTGCTGCACATGCACTCGAGGTCGCTACAGATCGACGTGAATGAGTCGACTCATGCCGGTGTGGCGAGATCAGACCACGACCAGCGGTCTTCGTGGCATGATCTGGTCCATGTTGGACAATCGATCAGTTCGTGGCAGGTTCGGGCTACTTGCGGTGCTGACCGCAGCGTCGGTGCTGGTCGCGTCGGGCGCCGCGGTAGCAAACCCGGAGAGCGGCGTCGGATCCGTAGGCACCGGTTCGTTGGGTGCCACCTCCACGGCGGAGTCAGTGCTGTCTCCGCAGGGCAGTACCCGGCAAGTACCGGCCGACTTCTTCGGACTCAACGGTGCACGCATCATTGCCCCGGAAAATGCTGCCCAATGGCACGATCCGGTTTTCCGACAAGCACTGGGCGGTCTCGGAGCAGGATTGCTACGGGTGCAAGGCGGGACCACTTCGCAGTGGATCGACTGGCGAACCGGCCTTTTCGACGAACGTCAGGGCAGTCTGTTCATCGGTCAGAACGAGCGCAGAGAGTCGCTGTTGCTCGAAGACTGGGCGCAGTTGGTCCGCGAAACCGGAGCAACTGCGATCTTCGACCTGAACGTGCTCACATCAACTCTCGACGAGCAGATCGACATGCTCAGGGCAGCACGAGAGTTGGGGATGGAGGTGAGGTATGTCGAGTTGGGGAACGAGCTGTGGGACCCGGCGGAGTACTACCAGCAGGTGTACCCGACCGGCGCCGACTACGCGAAGGCCATGAATGACTGGATTGTTGCGCTGCGGGCACAGTTTCCGGGCATCGAGATCGCAGTCTCCGGTGCTGACGACTCTTCGACGATCACGTCGGTCCTCGGCGAGCGTCTGCAGCAGTGGAACGAGGGACTGTACGCAAACATCGTCGGTGCGGACGCAGTCGCGATCCATCCGTACTGGGTACCCGACCCGATTCAAGCAGACATCGGTGCGACAGTCGCAGGGGGAACCGTCGCTTGGAATGCCTTCTCAGAGAAAGCACTCGCCAAAGTTCCCCCGTCGATGTCGGTCTGGCTGTCCGAGTACAATCAGATCAACCTGCCGCTAGGAGAAATCCCGGGATTCCCGCCGCACTTGATTCCGGGTGTGCCGCAAACCTGGGCCGTCGGACTCGGCGTGGCGAGCTTCGCGCTCGCCAGTCTCACCGAACCGCGAGTGAGCATGTCGGTAATCCATGCCGCACTCGACGGGCATCCATCGGAACGATCACGGGCCGCAAACGGTAACGAGGAAATCCACGCGGTCCTCGCGGACGGCTCCGGCGGTTCGACGGAGTTCGGGCGCACCGCTATCAACGAGGTCTTGACGCCGATCTACGGTCGCGCTCGGGGCGGCGCAACAGTTCAGGCCGTGCGAGCAGATTCCGCGCCTACAGTGACTGCAGCTCTCCTCTCACCGCTCGGTATCTCACAGGTACCGGCAATCACCGGGGCGATGTTCGCAGGCGACGATCCAGGCGCTTTCCTCGTCAACCTGAGCGATCGACCGGTTCGGGTCACTCTGCCGTCGACGTTGCCGGACCGTCTTACGGCAGATGCATTGACCGCGCTGCCTCTGTCCAATCCGGCATTCACACCCGCCGACACCGTCGGCAGTACCCGTACCGTGGTGACGGGGGAGATGGTGCTGGCTCCTTACTCGTTTACTGAACTGTCTGTCGATTGATGGCCGGCTGAACTGGTGGCCGGTTCACTCGGGGGATGGTCCTCGTCAAGGCTGTGATGCCAGCCGCGTTCGGGTCGAATCCTTTGCCGGTCGGGCGCGATTGATAGCGCCGACGACATTGTATGGATGATCGCGGGTTGATTGAGGCAGGCCCCGGGCTGTACAGAAAGGACTCCCGTTGATTTGGCTGATAAACATTCGTCAGATCCAGTGTTCGGGCGATGCTGCCATGAGGCGATCCATCGTCTCTGGCGAGAACGTGTTCGAAGACACCGAAGGCGTCTTACGGGCGCGGCGGGGAGGGTCCAGTTCGGAGTACAACGATCGAGAAACCTCACGGACTGCGTGGACGACCAATGGGGCGACGCGTTCGAGCTGAGCAGTCCTGATGTCGCCGCACAGGGCGATGCTGCCGACGGGGCCTTCGTGTCTTCGAATCGCCACAGCGACACATGCCGCACCACAAGCTGCTCTTCCCGTTCGAAGGCCACGCGGCGGCGCGGGCGGGTCCGGCTCAGTTCCTGGTGCAGAACATTGACGTTTGTGATGGTGTTGTCGGTACGGATAAGGAGACCTGCACCGAACAGAGCCTTCGCCACGCCGATGTATATGCGCGGAGGGTTCCGTCCGAACGTGATGTGGACATCGACTGCCTGATCCGGTCCGTCATTGACACGGTCAGGTCGGGAGACACTGCTGCGATGCCGGTATTCCACCTGTCGGGAGCCAGTACATCCTGCTCGAGTGTCATTGCACCACGGTATCGGCGCCCACCGACATCATTTCTCGTGAAAACGCGTTGAGGTGGGGTTTTCGAGGAGATGGTGCGGGAAAGGAAATTCTCGTCACTTACCGCGTATAGATCACCAGTGAGCTGCCCGATGCCGGGAAACGACAAAATCTTGATGACTGATCATCGCCGAAGCACATTCCCTCAACGCGGGCGACGCATCAGTGTCCAAGCCTGTGATCAGGAGGAGGACGCGGTGAATCACAGGCTCGGCCGAATCGTCGGTGTTCCCTGAATTTCGGCTAGGCGGTCAGCACTGAGCGAGAAAAGCTGCCATGAGCTTGCCGGGGGGGCGAACCACACTAACGGTTTCCTTCACGGAGTCGGAGACTCGGGCAGGCCGCAGTCAGACGGTGACCCCACGGTCTACAACGTCACGGTTTCAACGTGCGACACGATCGGTTAGCGTCTGAGGACTTAGTGAGGATGACGACTCCTCTCAATGCCCCGGATTACCGCCTTCGAGAGTTCGATCTCCGAATTTTCAGAGGGTAATTCTTCCGATCTGACGCACCGTGACTCCTCGCCATCGTGAATTCCCCAGGGCCTATCGCTTCGGTAGATGCTCAATTTGTCACAAGAAAAGATATCTAAATTGAAAATTCAGCCCGCCGACAGTTCCATTTCAGGTCTTGATTACGGGCTCGATCAAAGGTTCAAGGATCGCCCGATGATCTCCTTCATGATCTCGGTGGTGCCGCCGTAGATGGTCTGGATGCGAGAATCCATGTATGCCTTAGCGATGGGGTATTCCTTCATGTAGCCGTAACCGCCGTGGAGTTGGAGGCATCGGTCGATCAGTTTGACCTGGGCTTCGGTGGTCCACCACTTAGCCATGGCCGCTTCTTGCACGGTCAACTTCTCGGCATTGAGTTGCTCGATGAACTTGTCCACGAGAACGCGGACGGCCGTAGTCTTCGTGGTCTCTTCCGCCAGTACGAATCGGGTGTTCTGGAAGCTACCGATCGACCTGCCGAAGGCCTTGCGCTCGCGGCAGTACTGGATCGTGCTTTCCAGAACGGATTCCATGACTGCAGCAGCGACCACGGCGATGGAAAGCCTCTCCTGGGGAAGGTTCTTCATCAGGTAGAGGAAGCCCATCCCCTCCTCGCCGAGCATGTTGGAGGCGGGGACTCGGACGTCGGTGAAGCTCAGTTCTGCGGTGTCTTGTGCCTTTAACCCGATCTTGTCGAGGTTGCGACCTCGTTCGAAGCCTGGCATTCCGCGCTCGACAACGAAGAGGCTGAAGCCCTGCGCTCCGATGTCGGGATCAGTGCACGCAACGACGACGACGATATCGGCGTTGATGCCGTTCGTGATGAACGTCTTGGACCCGTTCAGAATCCAGTCATCGCCGTCGCGGACGGCTCTGGTCTTGATGCCCTGCAGGTCGCTGCCGGTTCCGGGTTCTGTCATGGCGATCGCTGAGATCAGTTCTCCCGAGGTGAATCCCGGCAGCCAACGCTGTTTCTGCTCGTCGTTACACAGATCGACCAGATAGGGCGCCACGACGTCGTTGTGGAGCATGAAACCGATACCGCTGTAACCAGCCTTGGTGGCTTCCTCGGTGATGACGACGTTGTATCGGAAGTCTTTGACGCCGCCGCCGCCGAATTCCTCGGGAACGGCCATTCCCAGGAAACCTTGCTTGCCGGCTTCCACCCAGACGTCGCGATCGACGATGTTCTGCTCTTCCCACTTGTCGTGGAAGGGTGCGACGTGCTGTGCCAAGAACTTCTGGAAGGACTCCCGGAAAAGATCATGTTCCGGTTCGAACAGGGTACGTTCCACGCCAACTCCTACTACGTCGATGTTTTGTGGGAGAACTGAATTTCGTTGCGTCCGTTCGTACTGTCGTAGGACGGTACGAACTCGTCAGAGCATTCGTCGATGATGTGAGCGATCAGGAGCGGTGACTGCATCCGCCTGTAGAGCAAGCTTTCTGGCGTATCCTCACTGCTCGAGGAAACGCAGATCGACCGGTTGTCCGTCGGAGGGGAACGGCAGGGACGTGAAGTTGAGCGGGGCGACGTAGTCGGCGTCGACGCGCCAGTCGAAGCGCAGAAGGAGATGATGCATGATCGCTTTGATCTCGGCGCCGGCGAAGTGCATGCCGAGGCATTTGTGCACACCACCACCGAACGGCTCCCACGCGTATCGGTGCACCTTGTCTTCGCGTCGGTGCTCCGCGAAGCGCTCGGGATCGAAGCGTTCTGGTTCGGGCCAGTACTGCGACATGTGGTGCGTGAAATGCGGCACCACCGCCGCGTACGTTCCTGCAGGCACGAAATGTCCCTGGACCTGGGTGTCGCGGACCGCGCGGCGCGCCATGACCGGTACCGGAGAGACGATCCGGAGGCATTCCTTCATGACCAGATCGAGGCTGACGAGTCCGTCGAGATCGGCGTAGCTCGGTGACGCTGTTCCCAACGAGAGGGACTCTGCCCGGCATCTGTCCTGCCACTGTGGGTGTTGGCCCAGGTATTGCATCATCGTGGAGATGGTGATGGTGGAGGTATCGTGCGCGGCCATCAGGAGGAAGATCATGTGGTCGACTACTTCGTCGTCGCTGAAGCGTTGTCCTGCTTCGGATTCGATGTGGCAGAGCACGGAGAACAGGTCATCGGTTTCGTGTGATCGGCGTGCCGGTAGGTACTGCCGGAAGAAGTCTTCGAGGACTCGGCGTCCGTCGAGTCCTCGCTTCCACCTGGTTCCTGGGACGTTGTAGCGCACGACTGAGGTGGCTGCCTGTACACAATCGACGAAAGCTTTTTTCACCGCGTCGATTTCGCTCTCGGTGGATCTTTCCGCGCCTCCCATGAAGATGTCGGTGGCGAGATCGAGGGTGAGTGATTTGAGTGCGGTGTAGGCGCGGAATCCGTCGGTGGGAGTCCAGGCGTCGAGCGCCGAGGCGATCGCCGGGTTGAGAACGTCGACTGTTTTTTCCAGGCGTGATCGGGTGAATGCCTGCTGCATGATTCGTCGGTGTCGTAGATGTTCTTCCGAGTCGAGAAGCATGAGGCCGCCGTGGAAGAAGGGGCCGATCAGGACTGACCAGCCGTCGCCGTTGACGAATGCTCGATCTTTGTTCTGCAGCACTTCTTGGCATGCGTCGGGTCCGAGGACGGCGACCCAACGTCGCCCGATCATCGAGAACCAGGAGACCTCGCCGTAGCGGTCCCAGTGCTTTTGCATCAAGGCGAGGGGATCGCGGATGTATTCGAGTGCGTGCCCGACACCGGGGAGCCCCGATCGGCCCGAGATCGGGAGTAACTGCGACTGTGCTGGTGGATCGGCCAGGATCTTGGACATGGATGAACCTCGACTTCCGCATTGATCTGACAGTGCATCCTGTCAGATATGGGTAGTCTGCGTCACAGCGATCGGATCTGTCAATATCGACCTATGACTTCTCCTACGCCACGTCGATACGCGGGCCTGAGCGGCGACCAGCGTGCAGCACTGCGGCATGAAACCTTGCTCGAAGCCGCATTGGAAGTCTTTGCTGCCACAGGCAAGAGTGGCGCCACCATGACCGCCATCTGCGCGCACGCCAAGTTGACCGAGCGGTACTTCTACGAAAGTTTCACCAGCAGAGACGAACTCCTGCAGAAGGTCCTGGACGGAATCGCCGACGAAGTCCGCGAAGCCGGACTGGACGCACTTCGAGCGAGCGGCGGGACGCTCGAGCAGCGCGTACGAAATGCCATCGCCTCGTTCGTCACCATCTTGACCGACGATCCACGCAAGGGACGTGTTGCGATGATCGAATCCGCAGCGTTCGAACCTCTGCGCACACACCGACGTGCAGCGCTGCGGGGTTTTGCTCAGATGGTGGCCGACGAAGCCACCCGCATGTACGGCGACCGGGCATGGCCACCACACCAGGGCGAAATCAACGGATTGCTGTTTGTGGGCGGCTTGGCCGAGTTGGTCACCGCATGGTTGAACGACGAGATCGCCATCACCCCTGACGAGATCGTCGATGCGGCAACATATCAATTCACCTCCACCGCCCACCGGTAAGGAGTCGGGTGCGGGAGTTCACGATCGAACGGGTAGCGAGGGCTCTAACCACACCCCTGCAGGGCATCGGCCAGCTGGAGAGTGTCACTCGTGGATGGCCGGACCGTAGGTGTCGGCGTATTCGAGCGCAAGTTCGAGTTTGAGCCGGTTGGCCCCGATGGGGTGTCCGAGCATCTCCTCGGCGCGCTGGATGCGGTACCGCACGGTGTTCTTGTGCACGCCGAGCGCGCGAGCTGCCGCGTCCGGGCTGCGGTTCACATTCAGGTAGGTGTGCAGAGTGCGGCGCAACTGGGTGGAGGCTGCATCGGTACCGTCGAGGCCGCGTAGTTCACGCGAAACCAGTGCCCTCGCCGCGTCGGGGTGGCCGTCGAGTAGGTGGACAATTTCGACGTCTGCATACAAAATCGGACGAGCCGCAACCTCCTGATGTTCCGAAATATGTTGAGCGGAAACAGCTTCGGTGTGACTTTGCCGAAATCCTCGAATTCCCTTGCCTGGGTTGCCCATCGCGATCGATATCCCGGCCGGGATATCCGCACCGATGTCCACTGCGGCGAGATCCGACTCGACGTCCATCGACAGCCACGCCCAGAGCCCTCGCGATCCCGACGGCAGAGTCAGTAGCTGGCGAGCCCCGATCGTGGCCGCGACCGCGCGGACAACGGAATTCAGGACGCCGATCACGTCCTCGGTCTGCTCTGACGGCACGTTGTCGAACCACAGCACCAGTGCCGTGTTATGCCTGATCAACGGGTAATTCAAACGGTTCGATGCCGCCGCTGCATCGACGATCTCACCTCGGATGATCGCCTGCACGGTTTCCGCCTGCCGTGCGAACGCGCCGCTCAATCCGCGCTCTCGTTCCTCACTGTAGGTATCGGTGAGTATCTCCAACGACACGTTGAGCCAGTGATTCGCCCGCTCCAGGAGCCGTATCAATACCTTCGGTTCCAGTACGGGGTCGGTGATGCGCTCACTTGCCGTTTCCGCGGCGAACCTCAGCAGCGCCTTCTGGCCGACTCGGTAGATCTGCATCAAGACCCTCAGATGCAGACCTCGTCGGGCGATCGTGCGCGCGAGATCATGAGCTGCGAGCGGCAGGTCCACCTCGGCGGAGTCGTCGGTGAGCCAGATCAACAGCGCACGCCCTTGCCCGCGGGTGCTGGCATCGAGGTCCCGCCGCAACTCCCGGTCCGCGGAAACTTCGGGGACCTCCGCCACTATTGGTGCGTCGAAGCGCGCGACAAGGCCATCGAGGGTGCCGGGCACCAGCGCCTCCGCAGCGAATTCCCGGAGCCAGGCCATCACCATGTCGTCAGCGGACACGTCAGCACCTCTTTCGTATTTGGATTCAAAGTACAAGAATGACCAATCTCCTTGGCCTATTTCGCCAAGAAAACTTCAGATCGCTTGTGTAATTCTAATAAGACGTGGCGCAAATCATAGAAGGCGGGGTTCATATGAGATCCGGAAGCAAGGCCGAGACGGGCTATGACGACATCGATGTGCACTGCCCCGCGGACGGACGCCTCGTCGCGCGCGTACCGGACAATAGTTCCGAGACAGTGACCGAGACCGTCCGATCTCTGCGCGCTCACCAAGTCGAGTGGGAAGCGCTGGGGCCGAAAGGTCGGGCCAAGTGGCTACGGAAGCTGCGGGACTGGCTCCTCGACAACGAGCGCCATCTCATCGACGTACTGCAGTCCGAGACCGGCAAACCGCGCGCCGAAGCAGCCATCGAGCCCGCGCTCGCGTGCGATCTGATCAACTACTTCGCTGACAATGCCGGCACGTTTCTCGCCGACGAGCGTGTGAAACCCCACGGACCGCTCTCGATGACCAAGCGACTGATCAAAACTGTCCGCCCCTACCCGGTAGTCGGTGTGATCACTCCGTGGAACTTCCCGCTCGCGATGCCGGCGATGGACATCATCCCGGCTCTGCTCGCCGGCGCGGCGGTTCTGCTCAAACCGTCCGAGGTGACGCCGTTGGCAGCCGTCGAACTCGCACGGGGATGGTCGGACATTGGTGCGCCCCCTGTTTTCTCGGTCCTCACCGGCCGCGGCGACACCGGTGCAGCGGTAGTGGATTCGGTGGACTTCGTGCAGTTCACCGGTTCCACCGCAACCGGTCGAGCGATCGCGGTGCGGGCTGCCGAGCGACTGGTGCCGTGCAGCCTCGAACTGGGCGGCAAAGACCCAGCGATCGTGTTGGCGGATGCCGACCTGGACCGCGCGGTAGCCGGAATCGCCTGGGGCGGCCTGTTCAATGCCGGACAAGTGTGTGTGTCTATCGAACGCGTCTACGTCGAGGCCCCCGTCCACGACGAGTTCGTCGCGCGACTGGTGGCACTCGTCGGCTCGCTCCGACAGGGCACCGACGACGACGGATATCGCACCGATGTCGGCGCGCTGGCCACCGAGGCGCAACGTGACCTCGTTGCCCGGCACGTCGCCGACGCTGTGGACAGCGGCGCCACGGCCCTGACCGGAGGCAAAGCCGGGAGCACCGGCACCTTCTTCGAGCCGACTGTCCTCGTCGACGTAAACCATTCGATGGCCTGCATCCGGGAAGAGACCTTCGGGCCCACCATCCCCGTGGTCAAGGTCGCCGACGCCGACGAAGCCGTACGTTTGGCCAACGATTCCGAGTACGGCCTGTCTGCGACGGTGTGGTGCGGGAACAGAACCCGCGGCGAGGAGATCGCCCGCCGACTCGACGCCGGCGCGGTGAACATCAACGACGCCTTCTCCAATCTGTTCGCGCTGGGGCTACCGCACGGAGGCTGGAAGCAATCCGGTCTCGGCGCACGATTCGGGGGTGAATACGGAATCCGCAAGTACACCCGGCAGCAGGCGATCACGATGCCGCGCGGACCCGTGATGAAGCGGGAATTGCTCTGGTATCCGTACACCCCCTTCCGTGGTCGTTTCGGCGGCAGGCTGCTGCGCGCCCTCGTCGCGCGTGACCCGCGCCGCCGACTGTCCGCAGCAAGCCGCTCGAACTCCCTGTAACGACGACTGAAGGACACAAGGAAAATGACACAATCTCTGCACGGTCGCGTCATCGCGATCACCGGCGGTGCCCGCGGAATCGGGTTCGCAACCGCGACCGCGTTGACCAGACTCGGCGCGAAGGTGGCAATCGGGGATATCGACGAGGCCAAACTCAAAGAGTCCGCGACCCAACTCGGCCTGACCAGCTACCGCAAGCTCGACGTGACCGACACCGAATCCTTCGAGGCCTTCCTCGACGACGTGGAAGCAACGCTCGGGCCTATCGACGTGCTCGTCAACAACGCCGGCATCATGCCCGCCGGCCGGATCGCGGACGAACCCGACGCGGTCACCCGCCGGATCCTCGATATCAACGTCCTCGGGGTGATCACCGGCTCCAAACTCGCTGTTCGGCGAATGCTGCCGCGCGGCCGCGGACACGTGGTCAACATCGCCTCACTCGCCGGCGAAATCTACACGCCCGGACTGGCCACCTACTGCGCCAGCAAATATGCCGTCGTCGGTTTCACCGACGCCGCGCGGGTGGAGCACCGCGGTACGGGAATCGAGTTTTCCGCGGTACTGCCATCCTTCGTCAACACCGAGTTGACGGCGGGTACCAAGGGGCTTCCCGGACTCAAGAACGCCGAACCGGAAGACATCGCACGTGCCGTCGTGGCATTGATCGAACGCCCCAAGCCGAAGGTACGGGTGACCAAGCTCGTCGGCGCTCTCGCCGCCAGTCAGAAGTTCTTCCCCCGCCAGGTCAGCGAAGCGCTCACCCGAGCGCTTCACACGGACAGAGTGTTTCTCGAAGACGTCGACACCGCAGCCAGGCGGGCCTACGAAGAGCGGGCTCGTCACAGCTGAGCCGATTGCCCGCGATGCGCGGGCCCTTCGTCTCGGTCGTCGCTCCGATTCTTCCGGAGTCGACATGACAGCACTTCATCTCAGTCAACGACAGAAGGCACAGAAGATCTTCATGACCACCAAAGCTTCCATTTCCGCGACACCGATGTCGCCCGAGGACAACCTTTTA
>NZ_BCRM01000051.1 GCF_001552595.1 Rhodococcus erythropolis NBRC 15567 | reverse complement strand
TTCCGGGAATGAGTCTGGGTCGCGTCAGAGGACGCGGGAGAGAAAAGCTTTGGTCCGTTCGTGGACCGGATTGTCGATCACCTGCGAAGGTGGGCCCTGTTCGACGATGACGCCGCCGTCCATGAAGACCGCAGTGTCCGCCACTTCCCGAGCAAATCCGACCTCGTGTGTGACGATCACCAAGGTGGCGCCGTCACGGGCCAGCTGAGCGAGGACTTCGAGAACCTCGCCCACCAGTTCCGGGTCGAGCGCCGACGTCGGCTCGTCGAAGAGAATGACCGCCGGCCGCAGTGCCAGCGCTCGCGCTATCGCGACGCGCTGTTGCTGGCCACCGGAGAGTTGACGGGGATACTCGTCCGCCTTGTCCCCCACTCCCACTCGCTCGAGCAGTGCGCGGGCCTCGCGGTACACCTCGTCACGATCACGCTTCTGGGCCGAGAGCGGCGCTTCCACCACGTTTTCCAACGCGGTCAGGTGCGGAAACAGGTTGAAGTTCTGGAACACGAATCCGATGTGCGAACGCTGTTTCAGGATCTCGCGGTCACGCAGTTCGTGGAGCCGATTTCCCTTGCGCCGGTACCCGATCAGTTCTCCGTCGATCCGCACGGTCCCGCGGTCGACCTTCTCGAGGTGATTGAGGGTGCGCAGCAAGGTGGACTTACCGGAACCCGACGGACCGAGAATGACGGTCACTTCGCCCTTGCGGACCAGGAGATCAACGCCGGCAAGTACTTCCAGCGTGCCGAAGGACTTGTGAATTCCGCGCGCTTCGACGGCATACAACGTCTCTTCGGTCAGTTCTGCGGTCATCGGGTCGCACCTCTCGGAATATCGAGACGCGCATCGCGAATCTCTTCGAACTTCTTGCGCGCCTTCTGTACCGGAGTCAACGGAAGCGCACGGGCGGATCCTCGTGCATAGTGGCGCTCCACGTAGTACTGACCGATCGAGAGCAACGTCGTGAGGATGATGTACCAGATCGTGGCGACCATCAGCAGGGGCACGACTCGTCCGTTGCGGCCGAAGATGACCTGCACCTGGTAGAACAGTTCGGCGATTGCCATGGTGGAGACGATCGACGTTCCCTTGAAGAGTCCGATGACCTCGTTGGCGGCATTGGGGAGGATCGCTCGCATTGCCTGCGGGAGAACGATCTTGAAGAACTGGCGACTGCGCGGAATACCGAGCGAGTGAGCAGCTTCGATCTGGCCGTGATCCACCGAAATGATTCCGGAGCGGATGATCTCGGCCGAGTATGCAGCCTGGTGCAGCGCCAAACCGATGACCGCCGCGGTGAATCCGCCGATCACACCGCTGACCTGGAAGGTGAAGAACTCGGGCCCGAAAGGTATTCCGAGAGAAAGTGTCTGGTACAGGTAGGTGATGTTGAACCAGAAGAGCAGCTGCACGATGAGTGGAATCGAGCGGAAGGCCCAGATGTAGGTCCAAGCGATCACCTGCAGGACCGGGTTTTTCGACAACCGACCGAGTGCCAGGAAAACACCGAGACCGAATCCGAGGATCGTCCCCCACAGCGTCAGTTTGATCGTCATCCACAACGCGGCGAGCACTGATTTCGCGGTGAAGTACTGCGCGAACGTCGGCCAGTCCCAGCCGGGGTTGACGACGAGACCGTGGATGAACTGAGCAAGCAGTACCAGCACGACCGCACTGATCACCCAGCGCAGCGGGTGCCAGGTGCGAGCAACGACAAGCTCCGAGTCGGGAAGTTGCGACTCGGACACCGACTTTTCGGGGCGGACATCGGTGGGCGCGCTCACGGCGCGCTACCTGACGGAGTGGACATCACGAATAGACCTTTCGGGGAAATGGGAACGCAGCTGTGTCCTCGAGTTGGTGTGCTCGAGTTGCGAAGACGACGAGAGTTCGGTCAGCGACAGTGACACGAAGCGGTGCGGCACAGATCGATGTGACGTCGCTTGTGCGCAGCGTGCGAAGTGGTACCCATGTGATGCCTTCCATCGGTCCTGGCGGTAGCACCCGCTCCCGATCACTCGGGGGGTTGCTGCGACGTCGACGAGCCAGGTCTCTCGGTCGCTCTGGATGGTGAGCAAAGACTAGACCCGAAATGTCTAGTCGTCAAATGTTGTATTTCCCTGCACTGCAAGGGAAATGAAAGATCAACCAGGTTGGAATCGCACTGATTCCAACGGTGTCCGAAGCCGCGTTAGACGTGTTCAATGGAGTGTTCGAACGAAGACCGGGACCGCCGTCTGTACCGACTTTTCCTCTGCCGTACCGTCTGCGGAGTGAGTGGACTCGACGCATTCTTCATATTGCTGGCCGGCATCGGCGCGGGCGCGATCAACGCCGTGGTCGGCAGTGGAACGCTGATCACGTTCCCGACGCTGGTCGCCTTCGGCATGCCGCCCGTGACCGCGACCATGTCCAACGCGGTCGGGCTCGTCGCCGGCGGAGTTTCCGGCACCTGGGGCTACCGACGCGAGCTGTCCGGACAGTGGGATCGACTGAAGTGGCAGATTCCGGCGTCACTCGCCGGGGCACTACTCGGTTCCTGGTTACTCATGCATCTACCCGAGAAACTGTTCGAAACCATCGTTCCGGTGCTGTTGGTCCTCGCCCTCGCGCTCGTCCTCCTCCAACCACGCATCCAGGCGTGGGCCAAGAAGCGTTCCACCGAAGAAACGACGCTGTCCACCAAGAGGCTGATGCTCCTGACCGCCGGCACCTTTGCAGTCGGCATCTACGGCGGATACTTCACTGCCGCGCAGGGCATCCTTCTCATCGGTGTGATGGGTGCCATCCTCCCGGAAACCCTCCAACGCATGAACGGCGCGAAGAACCTGCTCTCACTGCTCGTCAACATCGTTGCAGCGGGGATGTACATCACTCTGGCGTTCGATCAGATCAATTGGGCAGCAGCCGGTTTGATCGCTGTCGGCTCGCTCGGCGGTGGCGTCCTCGGCGCCCGCTACGGACGGCGCCTGTCCCCCACTGCATTGCGCTACACGATTGTCGTCGTCGGCCTGATCGGGCTGTGGCGCCTTCTCGCTTGATCGCCCACATCGGGCGGCACCCGCACATACTGGAGTCATGACCAGTACAGAAGATCAGACCGGTTGGACCTACCTCATGGACATGGACGGGGTTCTCGTCCACGAGGAGCACTTGATACCTGGAGCGGACACGTTCCTGGCAGAGCTGGCGTCGAACGACATCCCGTACATGGTGCTCACCAACAACTCCATCCGAACCCCGCGTGACCTGCGAGCACGCCTGCTCAATTCGGGACTCGACATCCCGGAGAAGTCGATCTGGACGTCAGCGCTCGCTACCGCGACGTTCCTGGCCAACCAGCGGCCAGGCGGCAGCGCCTACGTGGTCGGCGAATCGGGCCTGACCACTGCCCTGCACGACATCGGTTACGTCCTGACGGACAGTGACCCCGACTACGTCGTCCTCGGCGAGACGCGCACGTACTCGTTCGAGGCGATCACCACCGCCATTCGCCTGGTCGAGCGTGGTTCGCGGTTCATCGCCACCAACCCCGACGCCACTGGGCCGTCGCGTGACGGCTCGCTGCCGGCCACCGGCTCGGTCGCCGCTCTCATCACCAAGGCAACCGGACGCGATCCCTACTACGTCGGCAAGCCCAACGCCTTGATGATGCGCTCTGCCCTGCGGTCCATCGGCGCTCATTCGGCTAACACGTTGATGATCGGCGACCGGATGGACACCGACATCGTCTGTGGCCTCGAAGCCGGACTGCAGACGATTCTGGTGATGACCGGGATCTCGACCCGCGCGTCGGTGGAGCTCTTCCCGTACCGACCCACAGTCGTTCTCGAGTCGGTCGCCGATCTTGTAGGAATGACAACCGATCCATTCCGTAGCACCGCAAACAATTGATTCAATTGCAAAACAAAACCGCGAGTCGGTAATTAACTGGTAAAAAACACTAGATTTGCCAGGATCCGACTCGTCCACTTTGTCCAACTGGACAAACAATCGGTTTTCTTCACTCCAAAATTACATACTGATAGTTATCTGCAGGTCAGAAGGCAATTTGTTCGACAGAGAAAGGTGGATCACAGTCGAAAAATAAATTTCGAAAAAGTAGTAACGAATCGTTTGCCGTGGCTGATACTCATGTCTGAACGACCCATTTCGGGTCCCAGACATGAAATGAGATTTTCATGAAGAAGCAGACCAAGGGCGCGATCGCTGCTGCGGCGGCCGGCGCCCTCCTCCTCGGCGGTGCGGGCTCGCTCGCTGTGTGGAGCGACTCGGCCGACGTCAGTGGCGGCGGACCCGTCACTTCCGGTGCACTCGACCTGAGCGCCTGCGCACCGGTCGGCGGCGGTTGGAACTCCCTCAACCCGACGAAGACCGCGATCACCAACATCTCGGCTTACCGCATCGTCACGACCGAGAGCATCGAATACACCTGCGACGTCACAGTGACCGCAGTGGGCGATCGTCTCGCGGCTGTTCTGACCGCTGATACGGCCGGCATCGTTCCAGGTGCCAACAGCGCCGAACTTGCCGCCGCTGTACAGCCGGTTACGACCATCAAGGACGCTGGTGGCAACCCGATTTCACAGATCACCAAGGTACAGAACGGCACGATCGTGCACGTCGGAGTCCGTCTGAACTTCACCGAGGTGGCCAACCAGGTCGCGCAGAATCAGTCGCTGAACTTGGCGGCGATGAAGCTGGTCGTCACTCAGACAGCGCTGACTCCGGCTCCGTAATTTCATGAGGAAAAAGGTCTGGGGAGCGATCGCAGTCGCGGTGGCTGCTGTAGCGGTGTTCGCATCGTCACAGCAGTCGCTCGCGCTGTGGTCCGATTCGGCGAGCGCGAGTGGTGGGACCGCAACCGCTGCCAGCGTCAACCTCACCGTTGGTACATCGGCCGGAACCAGTGCGGCGTACACCCTGGCGAATTTGACGACGGCCACGACGCCTGTGGTCCCGGGAAACACGGTGCAAGCTCCGCTCACCGTCAAGAATTCGGGGTCTGATCCTCTGCAGTGGCGAATGCAGTCGACGAGCGCACTTCCGGGATTCACGTTGACCACGTACGGAGTCGACAACGAAGGCGCCTGCCCGACCGGCGTGAACACCGCGGCTCCGGCAGTGACCCCAGTGACGTCCGGATCGATGAATGCATCGCTGCAGTACCCGGTTTCCCCCGCGTACATGCCGACTCCGCTCGCAGCCGGTGGCACCTACATCCTGTGTCTGCGGCTCACGGTGGGTGTTGGTGCGGTTTCCGGTCAGACGACCAACGCCACCTTCACGTTCCAGGCAGGGGCGGCATGACGAAACACTCGACCAAACGCGGTGAACGTACCGGCCCTCTGTGGTGGGTCACCTCTATCGTCAGTTGGACACTGCTGCTGGCGATTTCGGCAGTCATCGTCGCAACCATTGTCGTCCCCTTCTTCGCGGGAGCGCAGCGCTTCACGATTCTGACCGGTTCGATGCGCCCGACGTACAACCCCGGATCACTGGTCGTCGTCAAACCTGTCGATCCGTCCGAACTGGGGATCGGTACACCTATTACGTACCAGCTGGAATCCGGTCAGCCGACAGTCGTCACACACCGGATCATTGCCACGAGCGAAAACCAGAAGGGTGAAAGAACTTTCATCACCCAGGGCGACGCGAACGGTGAACGCGACGAGAAAGAAGTACGGCCAGTACAGATCCGGGGAAAGGTCTGGTACAGCCTTCCGTATCTCGGCTACGTCAACACTTGGCTCACCGGAGAGCAGCGCACCGTGATCGTGGTGATAGTCGTGACGACACTACTGCTGTACGCGGCCTACATGATGATCAGCGGCATCCGTGACGGCCGGAAGGAGCGAGCTCGAGCCCGATTGGCTCCTGACCCTTCAGCTTCCAACCTCCCCAACTCCGACCAGAACGAGAAAGGCCAGCACGATGCCCTCGCGCCCTGACCGTCCGGCCCACCGGATTCGTCACCTGTTGACCAGCACGCGTTTTCGCGCGCTGCTCGCACTGGGGATGGTGCTTGGCGTCGGCGGTGTGACCACGCTCGCGGCCTGGACGTCTTCCGCGACTGCGACTTCGGGAAACATCACGACCGGGTCGATCAATCTGCAGTTGAACACCACAACCCAACCCACGCTGACCACGACACTGAACTTCAGCCAACTCGGCAAAACCGGGATGATTCCCGGCGACTCGAACTCCGCGATCCTCAAAGTCAACAACGTGGGGGCAGGCGTGAATCTTCCTCTGAAATACACGATTACTTCCACCAGCGGCGGCGCGCTGACGACCTACTTGCGGATGACTGTGTCGTTGAACGGAACTGTGGCCAACAAATGCACAGATGGCAGCAATGTGGTGTTGTCCTTACCCCTGACCCTCACCGTAAATCAGGCGGTCGGTGCGCCCGACCGTTCTCTGGCTATCGGGGCAACCGATAATCTTTGTGTCTCGGTGACGCTTCCGACGAGTCCGACCCCACCGACGAGCAGCTCGTCGAGCATCGTCCTGAACTTCTCGGCAAAGGTGTGAGCGCCGTGTCACGACACACGAAGATGTCACCGAAAGCCTCGACGCCACGTCGGATTCACGAACTTCTGCTCACCCTCGGTGCCCTCGCCGGTCTGGCATCCATCGGATTGTTCATTGCCGGCTTCGCTTTCGGTATCACTCCGCTGATCTTCAAGAGCGGATCGATGTCTCCCACGATCGAGACCGGTGCTCTGGCATTCGCGCGCACCGTGCCTGCTTCGGAAGTTCAGGTCGGTGACATCGTCAGTGTCTACGACAACCAAGGCGTTCGAATCACCCATCGTGTCGAGACGATCGAGCAGCAAGGCAACAATCTTGCAATTGCACAGCTGCGCGGCGACGCGAATCCCGTCACAGACCCAGATCCTTACGTCATCACCGAAGCGGATCGAGTTTTCTTCAGCATCAACCGCCTCGGCTACGTGGCCGTCTGGCTGTCCGGACCGAGTGGGCTTGTGCTTGGTGCGATTGCCGTCGGAGGACTGCTGTACATCGCATTTCGCCCACGGAAAAGACCGGATGAAGGGGAACCCAGGCTGGATCGTCAGGACGCGCACGGCGATTCCCACGCCTTCAAGGCAATCGTCGCATTGGCAACGGTCGGTCTCAGCGTGGCGGGCATTGCGAACGTCGGCGGAACACAGGCCGCCTTCACGGGCATGGCGACAGCGGGAAGCATTTCGTTCACCACTGCTGCAAGCTTTCCGAAACCTCCCGCGTCAATGACCTGCTCGGACAAGGGAACTTCCGTCGTGCTCGCTTGGCCTGGCGTTGCCACGGATACATTTCGAATCATCGTCCGAAACGCAACCAACACCACCCAACCTCCGCTGATCAGAGACGTGACCGGCCTCTCGACGGCCCTGACGTTGTCCGATCTGCCGAGCGGCGGGATTCTCCTGTCGAACACGAACTACGACGTCGAATTACACGGACTCGTTGGAACTTACGTGACACCGGAATACACCGGGTACCGCATCAGCAGTTCGACACTGCTCATCATCCTCAATGACATGGCGTGTGTATCCGGACCCACGAGCGGAACCACGGCAGCCTCAGCTCCGGCCGCTCGTTCGGCGCTGGTTGCACAAGCTCCGAGTGCGACGACCACCACCTCCACCGCAGCGGTCAGTTCGACCACACCTTCACCCACGACTACTCCGAGCGCATCAACAACCTCGCAGGCCCCGACGTCCACCAGCACAACTACACCTTCGACAACCACCTCGTCACCGGCTACAACTACTCCGTCCACAACGACAACAACAACGACCATGACAACGACACCCACAACAACTACGACCACCCCGAGCGAGGTTCCCGTCGACGCCCCGGCGACCACGACCGGTCTCAGCGCCCAGAAGCTCTCGACTGCCAGCGGAACGGTTGTGTCCGTGTCGAATTCATCGGGCACTGAGGTATATCGAGGTCCCGTTGACAGCGACGCTGTACTGCATTGGCTCACCGGAACCGATCAGTTGTATGTGATCACCACTCGCGGCGTCACCGTCATCGACACGTCAGCGGGAGTCTGGGCCGAATCTCCTGCCCCGAGCGAACTTCCGGACGAGATCAAGGCCCTGGTGCCGTGATGAAAAAGACGACGAAAGCCGCCCTGGCAGTCGCCGCGGCCGGAACTGTATTGCTCGGCGGCTCGGGCACATTGGCGAAATGGACGGACAGTACGACCCTGACGAGCGCCGCTGTCCAGTCCGGGACCCTGGATCTGGGAGCATGCGTGACCACGAGCGGCGGGGGCTGGTATTCGCAGGTCTACGTCAACGCGCCCACCAATCCGAATCCACTCGTATATATCCCGGACATCACTACCTACCGACTCAAGCCCGGATTCAACTACACGTATTTCTGCGATTCGAAGGTCTTGGCCACCGGTCCCCGGTTGAGAGCCAATGTGACGGTTGACAAGACCAAGTTGAGTGGCGGGCTCGCGACCGCCAGTGTCGATCTCCGCACTTACGTCACGGATCAGAGCAACAATCTTCTGTACGACAGCACGGCACCGACGCCGAACCTCATCCCGGTCACATCGGCGTTGAACAACACCAACCTGACCGCGCAGGTGCTGTTCACGATCTACCCCGCCGACACGACAAGCTCAGGTCTCACACTGAATACGACGGCGTTGACGATCGACGTCAAACAACTGGGTCTCACGCCCGCACCGTAGAACGCCTTGCCGTCGGAAGTTCGAGGCAAGGCGCTCAAGCGTTTCAGCCGAGAGCTCGCTTCAGATCAGCCAAGAGATCGGCGGTATCTTCCAGACCCACCGACAAACGCACAACGCCGTCGGTAATACCCACTGCTGCACGACCTTCCGGACCCATGGCCCGGTGGGTCGTGGTTGCGGGGTGGGTGATCAACGACTTGGAATCACCCAAGTTGTTGGAGATGTCGATGACGCGCAGGCCGTTGAGAACCTCGAACGCCCGCTTCTTGCCCTCGCCGTCAGGCGCATTGAGCTCGAACGTGACTACAGTTCCGCCGCCGCTCATTTGAGACTTCGCGAGCTCGTGCTGCGGGTGCGAAGTCAGGTACGGATACTTGACCCACTTGACGCCGGAGTGTCCTTCGAGGAATTCGGCGATCTCGAGTGCCGAAGCCACGGAATGCCGAATACGGACCGGCATGGTCTCGAGACCCTTGAGCAGAGTCCACGCATTGAACGGGCTGAGTGCAGGACCGGTGTGCCGCATCAGTTCTCGGACGGGACCGCTGATGTATTCCTCGGTTCCGAGGATCGCGCCGCCGAGCACGCGGCCTTGACCGTCGATGTGCTTGGTACCGGAGTACACCACGACGTCGGCACCCAGATCGAGGCTGCGCTGCAGAAGCGGCGTCGCGAAGACGTTGTCCAGCACTACCTTTGCCCCGGCAGCATGAGCAAGCTCCGACACCCGCCGAACGTCGACGAGGGACTGCATCGGGTTGGACGGCGTTTCGAAGAACACCGCAGTGGTCGGCACCGAGAGCGCTTCTTCCCACTGCGCATTGTCTTCACCGTCGACAAAAACGACCTCGACACCCCAACGCGGAAGGATCTCGTTGCACACGACAAAGCAGGATCCGAACAGGCTGCGAGCAGCCACCAATCGGTCGCCGTTGCCCAACAGCGCGCCCAACGCTGTGAAGACAGCCGACATTCCACTGGCCGTCGCAAAGCAGGCTTCCGCGCCTTCGATGAGACGCAGACGCTCTTCGAACATCTTGACCGTCGGATTGCCGTAGCGGGAGTAGACAAAATGATCCACCTCGCCGGTGAAGGCCTGTTCGGCGGCTTCTGCACTCTCGTAGACGAATCCGGAGTTGAGGAACAGCGCTTCGGAAGTCTCCTCGAACCCGGTACGCATCAGTCCGCCGCGAACTCCGAGAGTGCCGAGACCGACGTCGTCCGGCAGCGCTCGTTGAAATGCGCCACCCTGGGGAATTCCGCTCACTGCTGCCTCCATGGCAAGCCGATGGCCCGCCAACCTACAAGTCCGCGATGTCCGTCGGCACCCAATGCGCCTTCGAACCCGTCGAGCACGTTGTACGACGGGCCGATGCCCGCCGCAGTCGCAGCTTCCGCCGCACCGATGGAACGTTGTCCGGATCGACACAGGAAGATCACCGGACGCTCCGACCCGGAGGAATCGGCGGTGATGCCGGCTTCCTTCAACTGGTCGACGAAGTTGTCATTGCGCGCGCCGGTCGGGTGGCTCACCCATTCGATCAGTGCGGCCTGCTTGCCGAGGGAGGAAACATCGGGGACACCGACGTACTTCCACTCCGCATCGGTCCGCACGTCGACCAGCACGGCGTCGGGGTTTTCGCGGAGCAGCTCCCAGGCTTGCTCCGGCGTCAGATCGCCTGCGTAACTCACGTAGTCCATGTTTTCACAAGACTGCCGTGAGCGCCTGAGCGGGCCGTCAGTTACAGACGACCCAACGGTTGCCGTCACGGGTCAGGGCCCAGGTCGAGACCCGCTCGCCCGCTCCGCCGCCGGTGATCGTCACGTCGGCCCGGGCGCGATCGCCGTTGACCACGACCCCGTCCACACCCTTCAGTTCGACCGTCCCGTCGACTCCGGCCATCGGACCAGTGCTCGAATTGAAGCTCGCGCAGGTCAGGGTCTTGACCGTCTCCGCGTCATTTCGATTCTCGGCATCGACGTAGTCGGTGACGGAGCGGCTCACGCGGTCCGACTCGGTGACGTTCTCCTCGGCCGGCGAGATCCACGATGCGACGAAGATTCCACCCAGGATCAAGGCGACGATGGCAACAGCCAAGAGGAACGGCCCCGCAGACGCCTTCTTGCCATCGATGTTGTCGGATTCGCGAAGCTCGTCACTCATAACGCCAATACTCCCCCACAACTTGAAATTGTGGCCCGTCAAGGACCAGGCCCCTACCCCGAATACCCGAGACAACGGGAGAATGGGAAGAAAGAATAGGTTTACCCACAACCGATCGAGTGAGAGTGTGGATCCGTTCGGCCGCAACCGAGGCACTGTGCTTAGGTTCGGCTAAATTGGATACTTGTCGATATGTTGTCCGAACTTCGAAGAAGGTAGCTGTCCTCACGATGACTGACTCCAAC
>NZ_BCRM01000050.1 GCF_001552595.1 Rhodococcus erythropolis NBRC 15567 | reverse complement strand
CCGAACATCAGAACCGAAACCCGAAGGCCCGGAACATCATCCGACATGTAAAGTACCAAAAAATATTTGGCACTGACATTCATCGACACACTGTTGAGTTCTCAAAGAACACGCACACACCATCACCACGACCCTATGGCCGCCGCTCCGGGGCAACTTTTCCAGCCTATCCCATCATGATCATCGGCGCAAACCGCTGAACATTCGGGGAAGAACTGGAGGTGAAGCACAACCATACACGATGGAAACTACTTCGAAATTTGGTCAGGCACTTCGTACAACCTCGTGTCACTCGCCGTGAAGGCGGGAGTCGGTGTCCGTGTCGCTCTGACTTGGAATAAGTTACGCGTCCGCCGAAGTCTTTGACAAATCCACAGGTCAGAGACTCGGAGGTATCCATTTCCCCAGCAAGATTGCCCGTTTCAGTCGATTTTCACCAATTCGGACATCATGTGACGCCGGACACCGTGCCCGGATCGGCACACAGCGGGAACTCACACCACTTGGACTCGGATACCTACATCCTCGAACAACGCGACTTGCTTTGCGTCTACTGCAGCATCGGTAACCAGCACAGCCCCCGGCGGTATCGGCGCCCACGCATGGAAAGGACGTTCACCGAGCTTGGCGGAGTGGGCGAGGATGTAGACCTCGCCGGCACGTTCGATCATCATTTCCTTGAGCCGGGTCTGATCGAGCTCAGCTTCACAAATACCCAGGTCAGCGGTAACTGCATCGGCACCGAGGAATGCCTTGTCAAACGACACCCTCTGCAGCGACGCTTCCGCCAGTGGCCCGACGAATCCTTGACTGAGCTGCCTCAGCGTCCCGCCGAGACATTCGACTCGAACACCATCAGCGTCGGCTAACGCCTCGAGCGCCGTCAGCCCTGCAGCGATCACCGTCAAATTCGTCACGTGACGTAAGAACTCTCCCATCGCTCCGACGGTGGTACCTGCATCAAGGAGCACGGTTTCTCCGGGCCGGACCTGCTCAGCAGCCCATTCGGCGATGCCCCGTTTGGCGTCGAATCCCTCCATTGCGCGTTGACGCAAGGAGGATTCCGGATGAGGGTTGAGAGCAATCGCACCGCCGTACGTTCGAGCAATTACTCCCTGGGCAGTCAACTGACTCAGGTCGCGACGAATCGTAGATGCAGTCACCCCGAATTGGGCAGACAGATCCTCGACACTGGCCAGACCGCTGGTGCGAGCGAGCCTCGCAATCTCCGACCGCCTCGCCTCCGACTCCCGGATGGCCATCGCTCCTCCCCCTACAAACCCTGGTGCTTACTTGGAAACGAATGTGCTGGTTGCCAATTCGGCCGCCTGCCGCAGCGCTTCGACCATACTACCGGCCTCGGCGATGCCCTTACCTGCAATGTCGAAAGCGGTTCCGTGATCGACGGAGGTACGGATGACAGGTAACCCGACGGTGATGTTGACGCCGGCCTCGATCCCGAGAACCTTGACCGGGCCGTGCCCCTGATCGTGGTACATCGCAACGATCAAGTCGTAGTCCCCACGTCCAGCGAGGAAGAATGCCGTGTCCGCCGGCAGTGGGCCGTGGACGTCGATTCCTTCTGCCTTCAAGAGTTCAACGGCGGGAATGATCTTCTGCTCTTCCTCTCCGTACCCGAAAAGCCCGTTCTCCCCCGCATGCGGGTTGATCCCGCACACGCCGATTTTCGGAGATGGATTGCCCGTGCGCACCAAAGCTTCGTGACCTCGACGAATGGTCCTCTCGACCAGGCCGGGCTCGATCCTGGCAACTGCATCGAGCAGTCCGATGTGAGTGGTCACGTGAATCACCTTGAGCTTGGGGGTCGACAACATCATCGACACCTCCTCGGTACCGGTCAGGTGCGCAAGCAATTCCGTGTGTCCGGGATAGATGTGTCCTGCCGCATGCAGCGCTTCCTTGTTCAGCGGCGCCGTGCAGATCGACTGGACTTCACCGCGTACGGCGAGTTCGCTTGCGACGCGGATATATTGATAGGCCGCATCTCCCGCGGCTGCCGACAGTTCACCCCAGGCGAGATCCTCGGGTAGCAAGTCCAGGTCGATGACGTTGATCCGTCCATCGATGAATTCAGCATCCTTGATCTCCTCGATCGCGACCACGTCGACGTCGATTCCGAGCACCGTGGCAGCCAATCGCAAACGCTTCGCGTCGCCGACAACAACAGGGCGGCAACGCTTTCTCGTTTCGGCGTCGAGGAGTGCGGGGACGATCACTTCCGGTCCGACGCCGGCGCCGTCGCCCATCGTGACAGCAATCAGCGGCAGTGGAGTGGATTCGATTGACATGGGATTAACCTCGTTGTCTGAAGGTGGACTGTCCGGAGCGTCGACCGGGATGGGGCGCGCGAGAAACTTCGTTATAGAGAAAAGACTGTGTGCATTCCCGAAACTGCCTGGCCGCGTGACGATGTACCGTCCGGTGTGGTCGACGGAAAGCACGGCGCCGTGTTCAATTTCGTAAATCGGTGACAAAGTGTCGATCCGCAGGCGGTCGAGAACGCTGCGCGCGGTTTCGCCACCGGTAAGAACCAAGTCGATCGGGTACTCGCCGTGGGAGAATCCTGCATCGACGGCAGCGATCAGATCGGCGAGAGCCGAAACGAGATGGACGGATTCTGCAGGCACGACAGGTCCACTTACCGAAACCACGACGTTTCCGCAATCCAGTGCGTTCAGAATCGGAAGCGGATCGACCGAATGCGCCAGGAGTTCAGCACTGTTCACTTCGATATGGTGCGCACCTGAATCCCGAAGCAATTCCACTTGGTCCCCGGCAGACGCATCCGCCGTCCCCACAACCACCAAAGTAAATCGAGAATCACGAAGAGATGGGCGCACGACGGGTGACTGCACGGTTCGTCGTCGTGCCACTGCCGTTGCGAGCGCCGAGGTTCCTACCAATCGAGAACCCCGAACCTCCTGTGCTGCAGCCACAATCAGTTCCAGATCACTGTCGGTCTCGACGTCGCAGATCGCCACCGACCCGGCTTCTGAGATCGACGCAAGAACCTGACTCAACCGCCCGGAGCGAATGTCGTCCAGCGATACGCCAGAAGTAATTGCCGACGAGCCGAGCGCCTCCGCAATCGACCGAGGAGCCGGCTTCGACTCCGCGCGCCACAGGTCGGTGGCGTGCAACGCAACCCCATCGACCAACACCACCCCACCTTGCACCGTGCGCCCTTGCCTGGGCAGTCCGGCGGCGACGATGACCGGGGATCCGTCGCGGGAGAGTTCTCCAACCTCCGCCGCTATGTTGCCCCTGAGCAGGGAATCGATCTTCTTGACGATCTCGGAGCCGTCAGACGATTGCAGAACTGATCTCACGTCACGAGAGGCTCTGGCGGGGTCGGATCGCCGTGAGTGCAGATCGAAAACCGTCACTCCTGATCCGTCGGGCGCACCTGGGCCGAGTCGAAGCGATATGCCCGAACTGCGGAGCAGAAATCCTGCGGCCGACTCCGCGGCTCCGGAAAGATCATCAGCGATGATTACCAGTGGTTTCATCGAATTCCTCGACCCCCTTTCGGTCTGAATCGAGTATGCACAGCATCGCAACCGATGCGCGAAGTACGCAATCGAAGTTACGGGACTTGCGCGAAGTGCGCAACAGTGCCATTGTGAGCTGAGTTACAAGCGAGAGCCCGACGCGATTGTTCACCAACAGTCCGCTCGGAGCGTCGCCCCCACGCTGCCCCGTCAGGATCGAAAGGTCACCGATGACCAATACTCGTTTGCGAACACCACAGCTCTCCCGGCGATCCTTTCTGCAGTTCACCGGGCTGATCGGTGGCGCAACGCTTCTGGGCACGACTGCCGCGTGCGCCGGCCCTACCGGGAAGCCGACCCAGGACACCCTGGTGCTCGGGCTCAACCGTTCGCTCGTCAGCCTCGACAACAAACTCAATCAATTCGACGCAGCAGTCACGGCTCAACGTGGCGTCAGACAAGGTCTCACCCGGATCGGCGACAATCTGACACCGCAACTCGTTCTCGCTGACAGGTTCGAATCGACCGGCCCGACCGAGTGGACGGTTCGACTCCGCGAGGGCATCCGTTACTCCGACGGCACACCTGTGCTGATCGACGACGTCACGACGGCAATGCAGATGTACCAGCAGGTCAGCGGATCGTTTGTCGCACCGCAGTTCCCCGAGTGGCCGACGGTCGTCCCCATCGACGATCGCACCTTCATCCTTCGGACGAATTCCCCGGTGCCGGTTCTGGACTCGCTCATGTCCAACATCTTGATCACCCCGGCCGCTGCCAACGAACCCAACGAACTGCAGAGCGGAATCGGGTCTGGACCGTTCGTCGTCAGCGAATCGAACCGGGGCACCGGCGATTACACACTTGTCGCCAATGACAACTACTGGGGCCCGGCCCCTGGCGTTCGTCGTGTTCAGGTCCGCTTCATTCCCGAAGAGGCCGGCCGCGTCGTCGCACTTCGGAGCGGCGAGGTCGACGTCATCGACTCGATCAGTCCCGATTCCGCCGAACAACTCGCCGACCTGCCTGGTGTCCAGGTGGACACAGTGCCGAGCACACGCATCAACCAACTGTTCTTCAACTTCCGCAAGCCCGCCGATCACCCACTGTCCAATCCGCGTGTCCGAGAAGCTCTCACGTATGCCATCGACGGTGAGTCACTCGCTCGGGACGTGCTGATCGGATCCGCAGTCCCGGCCACCGGCCCCGCACCGTCGACCTTGGACGGAGCCGTGAAAACCGGTACTTACCAATATGATCCACGGAAAGCGCGGCAGATGCTCGAGGCCGAAGGCGCCGACGACCTCGAACTCACCTTCATCTGGGAAACCGGAGAGTTCACCAACGACGTCTCGGTGATGGAATCGGTACTCGAAATGATGAAGGCCGTGGGAGTACGCGTCAAACTCCAGCAGTTCGAACCGGGCGGTGACATCTCGTCCTGGCGCCAGGGCAAGACCGGCGACTGGGATGTGCTGGGCAACGGCTACGGCAACCAGACCGGACTTGCACTGACCACGTTGCAGGGGATGTACGCCGGCACAGCGGAGAAGGAAGCAACTCGCGACACCTATCACGGGTACGTCTTCCCCGAAATCACCGCGAAGATCCAAGCCGCATCCAGTGAACCAGACCCGACCAAGCGCGCCGCTCTACTCGACGCCGCACAACAAGACATCTGGAACACCTGGCCTTGCCTGTGGAGCTTCGTACCCAACGCACTCCTTGCGAAACGCACTCGTGTACAAAATGTTTCACTGACCCCGATCAACTCCTACGACCTCGGCGCCGTCCGATTGGAGGCCTGAGGCGATGACTCTCACCGCTCCGAAACCGCAAACCGCTCTCGGAATCTCTCCGCGTCGGCGCACAAGGATCAACCCGACCGTCAAATACGTGCTCAAACGCTTGGCACAGAGTGCCTTGACGATCTTCCTCACGCTCACAACAGTGTTCGTCCTGATCCGAATGGCTCCCGGCGATCCTGCCTACGCCTTGGCCGGACCGCTGGCCAGCACGGAGGATCTAGCACAAATCCGTGCTGACATGGGCTTGGACAAGTCGGTGTTCTCTCAATATCTGATCTACCTGTGGGACCTGGTCCATCTGAATCTCGGCACGTCGTACTCGTTCCAGGCGCCGGCCATGGACGTTGTCCTCGGCCGTCTCCCGTACACCATCACCCTGGCCGTCAGCTCCATTCTGCTGACCGCCGTGCTCTCGATTCCGCTGGGCGTGTGGATGGCCCGTCACGCGGACACCCGACGTGAACTCGGTGCGAACGTCGTAGCCGTCGGCGGGCAGTCCATGCCGGAGTTCTGGAGCGGCCTGATGCTGGTGACGATCTTCGCGGTCTTGATCCCAGTACTCCCGGCAGCCGGTTTCACCACATGGCCGTCGTTGATCCTGCCTACCGTCACCATCGCCATCCTTCAGATCGCGTTGATCTCCCGGATGGTTCGACGCGAAATGGTCTCGGCCTTCGCTTCTCCGTACATCACGGTCGCACGTTCTCGCGGAGTATCCGAACGCGAACTCACCTGGCGATATGCGATGCGTAATTCTGCGATTCCGATCGTCACCGCGCTGGGCACCAGATTTGCCGGAATGCTGAACGGCGTCGTGGTGGTCGAAGTCGTGTTCGCCTGGCCTGGTGTCGGCTCGCTGGTGGTCCGCGCACTCGAGACTCGCGACTACCCGCTCATCCAGGCCACCGTGCTTGTCACTGCGGTTCTCGCCGTGCTCGTGCAACTGGCAGTGGACCTCCTCTACCCCCTCCTGGATCCACGCGTGCGACTCGGAAAGGGCGCCAACTGATGACTACCGTCTTGGAACCTCCAACAACTCCACGCGCCAGCGCGGTCACCGAGGCAGACTTCGCACGCGCCGGAGCCACGCGCCGTAAGCGAGACAGCCGAGTCAAGATCTGGGCCGGCTCGATCTGCGCGCTCCTGGTGATTCTTCCTGTTGCATTGGCGGGACTACTCCCCCTTGCAGATCCGAACCAGACCAACCTGAGCAGTCGACGGCTACCGCCCCTCACCGACGGCCATCTGTTCGGCACCGATCAGTTGGGACGAGATCTCCTCTCACGGATCCTGCACGGCGGCCAGGTGTCTCTGACGATCGGTATTCTCGCCGTGATCGTCTCCGGGGTCATCGGCATAGTCGCCGGATCCGCCGCGGGGTACTTCGGCGGCTGGGTCGACACCGTCATCTCCCGCCTACTCGAAGCACAGCTTTCTCTGCCTCTGCTGATGATGCTGCTTCTCGTCGTTGCGCTGTTCGGTCCGTCCATTCCCGTCATCACGTTTGTCATCGCGATCGCGCAGTGGCCCGAGGTCGCACGGTTGACTCGCTCATTGGTACTCGTCGAACGCGAAAAGCCTTACGTAGCTGCAGCTCGAGTCCTCGGACTTACTCGCATGGCAATTCTGCTTCGTCACGTCATTCCGAACATCGTCAAGCAGGCCTCGCTCGTCGTCCTGCTGCTGCTCGCGCAGGCCGTACTGCTGGAAAGTTCGTTGAGTTACCTCGGCGCCGGACCGCAACGTCCGTTCGCAACGTGGGGACGAATCATCGCCGACGGCCAGGACTACATCACCACGTCATGGTGGATCGTCACGTTGACCGGTCTGATGATCGTGCTGCTGGTCGTCGGAGTGAACCTACTCGGCGATGGTCTGCGCGATCGTCCTGCAGGTTCGAAACGACTGGGCGCAAGCCTGTTCGGGCGTGGCAACGCCCAGAAAGCAAAGGCGTGAGACATGGGCAATCTACTACGGGTCGACGACCTCCAGATCGAACTTGTCACGGCGAATGGCGTCATCCGAGCCGTCGACGGGGTGTCCTTCTGCATCGACGCCGGTGAAACCGTCACCATCATCGGTGAATCCGGCTCCGGAAAGTCGACCACGGCCATGGGAATCCTCGGACTGCTTCCGGACGATCTCGCCGTTCTTTCCGGGAAAGCCGTGTTCAAAGGCCAGGACATTCTCGGAAACACGAAGATCTTGAACGATATTCGTGGAAAACACATCGCCCTCATCCCCCAGGACCCGATGACGGCTCTGAGTCCCGTCCACACCATCGGTAGCCAACTTCGAGAAGCAGTGCGCCACAGCGGTGTGACCGCGAAGAAGCAGCAAATCGAGCGGGCAGTGCAACTGCTCGAGCAGGTACGCATTCCGTATCCGGATCAGCAACTCGACAAGTACCCGCATCAACTGTCGGGTGGAATGTTGCAGCGCGTCCTGATCGCCGGAGCTCTTGCTGCCGGCCCCGAACTGATCGTGGCCGACGAACCCACCAGCGCATTGGACGTCACCGTTCAGGCCGGGATTCTGGATCTATTGCTCGAATTGCAGGAACGCACCGGGATCGGAATGCTGGTCATCACCCACGACCTCGGAGTCGCCCGACTCGTATCCGATCGCATTTACGTGATGAAGGACGGACGTTTTATCGAGACCGGTAGCGCCGACGTTCTCGTCGACTCACCGCAAAGCGCCTACACACAAAAGCTTCTCGACGCCATACCGCACCTGGGGCCTTGGGATGGCGACCCCGCCCGTTCAACACAGATCGGAGCCTCGGCATGAGCCCCCACGAAACGCCACTTCTCGCCGTCGAAGATCTCGTTGTCGAGTATCCGGTTCCCGACGGAGTTTTCCGAGCCGTGGATGCTGTGAGCTTCTCGGTGGAAAAGGGCAAGACCCTGGCCATCGTCGGCGAATCCGGATGTGGCAAGTCGACAATCGCTCGATCTATCGTCCGACTCCTCACACCGACCAGTGGACGCATTCTCGTCGACGGCAATGACATCGCGCAGATGTCGGAGAAGTCACTGCGCCCCTTCCGCTCTCGCGTTCAAATGGTGTTCCAAGATCCGTACGGATCGCTGGATCCCCATCTGACTGCCGAGGACATCATCGGAGAACCACTGCGCCTCAAAGGTGTTCGGAGCAAGTCTGAACGCGCCAAGGCAGCAGCAGAACTCGTCGATCGCGTTGGCCTGCCCAGCTCGGCACTACACCGGCGTCCGGCGGAGTTCTCCGGTGGCCAACGTCAGCGCATCGGAATTGCCCGTGCACTTGCCAGCGGACCCGAGATCCTGGTCTGCGACGAAGCAACCAGCGCTCTCGACGTTTCGGTGCAGGCGCAGGTACTCGCGCTCCTACGTGAAATTCAGGCCGATACCGGTCTGACGTACGTTTTCATCTCACACAACTTGGGCGTCGTCCGAGAAATCAGCGAGACCGTAGTCGTGATGTCGAAAGGAACCATCGTCGAATCCGGTTCCACAGACACAGTTCTCGCCAGTCCGCGCGAGCCGTACACCCGCGCACTACGAGGCGCTGCTCTCGATCCCACCACCATGGTCGGCATCAAACCACGCCACGTGGTGGCAGCCCTGTCCAAGAACTTGCTAGCCAAGCAGACCGAATCACGAGGAGTTGCCTGATGACCGCCCCACTCGAGCTTCCGAAACTGGTGCTCGGCACTATGACCTTCGGAGATACGGTCGACATATCGGGTGCCGGATCGATGCTCGACGCAGCACTAGGCGCCGGTATCTCACACATCGACACGGCGAACGGCTATGCGGGCGGCGAGTCCGAGCGCATGCTGGCAAAACTGCTCCACGGCCGACGCGATTCCGTCACTCTGGCCACCAAAGCAGGAATGCCACACCCAGATGCCGGTGACAACAGCCCACTCTCGGCAAAGGGACTCCGAGCAAGCATCGAAGGAAGTCTGCGCAGACTCGACTCGGACTACGTCGACCTGTTCTATCTCCATCAGCCGGACCGAACCGTCACGCTGACCGAAACTCTTACCACCGTCGCGGAACTTGTCGGTGAGGGCAAGATCCGCACACTCGGCGTATCCAACTTTGCCGCGTGGCAAATCAGTGAAATCAACTACACCGCAGACACAGTCGGTGCTCCGCGACCGATCGTCGCACAACAGCTCTACAACTTGCTCGCGCGTCGCATCGAAGAAGAATACGCAGAATTCGCGGACGTGACCGGACTGACCACCATGGTCTACAACCCACTCGGTGGGGGCCTGCTCACCGGGCGCCACACCTTCGAGGAAAACCCCGTCGACGGCCGATTCGGCGACTCCCGTCTTGCGTCGATGTACAAGGAGCGATACTGGAACACACAGATCTTCGACGCCATTGCACAACTGACGGCGATCGCGGAACAGTCGGGCATCTCCCTGACCGAGCTTGCGTTGCGCTGGCTGGTCAGCAAGCCCGTCGCCGGATCGCTGCTCCTCGGAGGATCCAAAGTTACGCACCTCGAATCCAATATCGCGGCCATCGGGCGAGGTCCACTCGACGCCTCGACCGTCGAAGAGTGTGACCTCGTCGGTGCCGCCCTACGAGGCCCCATGCCCAACTACAACCGCTGAAACACCCGACCTTCATCAGGAAGAGTTCTTCACTATGTCAGCACAGGAATTCGCCGCACGTATCCGAGGACGCGAACGCATTCTCGGATACTGGTCCGTCATCGACAGTCCGGTCTCGACCGAATGGATTGCGCACGTCGGCTGGGACTACATTGCCCTCGACATGCAGCACGGCCTGATCGGCTATTCGGGGATGGTCGCCGGGCTCACCGCCATCGACTCGTCACCGTCCACTGTCGGGATGGTGCGCGTCGAGGCAAACAATCCGACGCCCATCGGCCGTGCACTCGACGCGGGCGCTGTGGGCGTCATCGTTCCGCTGATCAACAGCGCCGAAGAGGCAGCGGCCGCCGTGGCAGCCGCCAAGTATCCGCCTTTCGGCATCCGCTCCTACGGACCCATGCGCTCGCAACTCCGTATCGGCCCTGTTCCCGCCGACGCGAACCGCGACACCGTTGTCTTTGCGATGATCGAGACCCCACAGGGTCTGGCGAACGTCGAAGAGATCTGCGCAGTGCCCGGATTGGACGGCGTGTACGTCGGGCCGTCCGACCTACGAATCGCCGTCGGCGGTAAGCACTCCAACGATCCGGACGTCGCCGAGGAATTCGAAGCAGCGCTCACCAGGGTGCGCGAAGCTGCCGCCGTCAGCGGAGTCGCTGCGGGAATCCACACACCTTCCGGTCAGGTTGCGGCACAACGGCTCGGGGAGGGCTACACGTTCGCGACCGTGGCCTCGGACCTGACACATCTGGCGAACATCTCGGCTCAGCATTTGGATGCCGCCAAGTCCTGATCCGGGTACAAAAATGGCGATGCTCCCGCACTTGGTACGGGAGCATCGCCATTCTCGAACAAACTATCGCTGAATCGCCTTGATCTCGAGGAACTCTTCGAGCCCGAACGTGCCGGCCTCGCGCCCGACGCCCGACTGCTTGTACCCACCGAACGGAGCATTCGTGTTGAAGGCGCCGCCGTTCACCTCGACCTGCCCGGCCCGCAGTTGCCGGGCGACGCGATCCGCGCGATCGGGGTCACCTGACCAAACGCCACCGGCCAGTCCGTACTCGGTGCCGTTGGCGATCCGCACTGCGTCGGCCTCGTCTTTGTAACCCATGATCGAGAGGACCGGTCCGAAGATCTCCTCGCGCGCAATGGTCATGTCTTCGGTCACGTTCGCGAACACCGTCGGCCCGACGAAATATCCACTGGCCAGACCGGTTTCGCGACCGTCGACAACCGCGGTGGCACCTTCCGACACACCCTTCTCGATATATCCGCGAACGCGTCCCAGCTGATTCGCGTTCACCAGAGGACCAAGCACCGAAGTCGGCTGAGTCGGATCACCTACCGGGAAATGAGCGGCGACTGCAGCAGCAATTGCCGCTGCCTCATCTACCTTCTCCGCGGGAACCAACATACGCGTCAGCGCCGAACAGGTCTGGCCCGAATTGATGAAGCACTTTGCGACGCCATCCGTGACAGCCTTTTCGAGATCGGCGTCGTCGAGAATGACATTCGCCGACTTGCCGCCCAGCTCGAGCGAGACCTTCTTGATGGTGTCCGCGGCAACGATGGCCACTCGCTTGCCTGCCCGAGTCGACCCGGTAAAGGAGACCATGTCGACCTCAGGGTGGCCGGCGATGGCTTCGCCCACTACCGGACCGTAGCCACTCACCAGGTTGAATACACCTGCAGGCAAACCAATTTCGTCGAAGATGTCAGCGAGAGCGTACGTGATGAGTGGCGCAACCTCGGTGGGCTTGAGAACCACGGTGCAGCCCGCGGCGAGCGCACCGCCGACCTTCAAGACAACTTGGTGGAGCGGGAAGTTCCAGGGAGTGATGGCGCCGACAACACCCGCAGGTTCGCGAACAATCAGCGAATTCCCGACCTCGTGAGCGTCGAAATCATAAGTGCGAGCCAATTCGGCAAATGCATTCAAATTCGCGAGCGGCATTCCGATTTGTACGGGCTTCGCGAATCCAATCGGCATTCCCATATCCTGCGAAACAAGCGCCGCAAGATCATCGGTGCGTTCGGCAATTATCGCCGCGGCCTTGGAAAGATATTCGGCGCGCTCACCGCCGGATAGTGCAGACCAGGCAGGGAACGCCTTTCGTGCTGCCTTCGCGGCCGCGTCGACATCTTCGACAGTGCCTTCGGCGACAGTTCCTATCAGCTCTTCGGTAGCCGGATTGAGAACGTCGATCCGACCGCTGCCAGTGGATTCGATCCAGGCGCCATCAACATAGATTTTGGTGCGGTCGAGAATATCGGTCATCGAAGCCTCCGTAGTCATCACGCGTGCACAGGTGAGGTGGGCCCGATCACACGGGGCACCTCTTCCGAGCCTAGCCACGCTCGACGGGTTCCGTGGCGGGTTGGTATCGCGATTGGCGTTCGACTGACGAGACCTGTGGTGAGCGCAGGCTTTTCGCGGATCGTGTGAACGTATCGTTCCCCTCGTCTAGGAGGGTGAGAGTGTCGTTCACTCGATCCCGGACGGGGTGGTGAGCCGGCCGTGCTCTTCTGCTCGTGATGGTGTGAACGGTACGTTCGGTCGATCTGAGGCGACGAACGTACCGTTCACACGATCAGAGGGTGCCGGCGACGGGATGTTTCGGGGTGTTTTGGGTACGAGAAAGCCCCCCAACCATCACTGGTTGGGGGGCTTCTCAAGTTGTGTTCGGCGGTGTCCTACTCTCCCACACCCTGTCGAGTGCAGTACCATCGGCGCTGAAGGGCTTAGCTTCCGGGTTCGGAATGGGACCGGGCGTTTCCCCTTCGCTATGACCGCCGTAACTCTATGAAACTGTCACAGTAACCAACCTGTGATCCAGATCCTCCACACACCCACCACCCGTCAATATCAAGGGGTGATCGATGATGGATGATCGAAATCAA
>NZ_BCRM01000049.1 GCF_001552595.1 Rhodococcus erythropolis NBRC 15567 | reverse complement strand
TTCGTGCCTCGACGAGCTGACACAGTCGGGAGAGCGGGCGATGCGTCGCAGCGCCGATCCCGTGGTCCAGCTCGCCGGCCTGGTGTCGTCGCACGTCGGCATTACCGCTGTCAACCAACTGACTGCCCGCGTCGCCGAGTACGAGATGCGCGGATTGACCGGAGACAACCGCATCGAGTTGCAGACGCTGCGCGACGAGTACGAGCTTCTTTTCGGACAGATCCTCGAACGCGGACAACGCGTGGGCGCCTTCGACATCGAAGATCTGGCATTGAGCCGACTCGCGATACTGGAGATGTGCACCGGGGTTGCGCACTGGTACCGGCCCGGTGGGCGTCTCGAGTTGGAAGATGTCCAGCGATTCTTCGTCAGCACCACATGCAAGCTTCTGTCGGTTCCGTCCGACGAACTGAACGGAGTGGACTTCATTCACGAAGTTCGAAAGCTGGACAGCGAACCCGAGACTCAGTCCTCCGAAATTTGGGGCACCCACGCACAGAGCGACTTCGTACGCCAGTCCGAACTGTAATCAGGCCAGGAATCCCTAGCCCTTTGTGTGAGGACGGTTGCCGGAGGCGGATCTACCCGCAATAGTCGATGTATGGATCGGTACAAGATCACGATGCCCGACGGCTCCTCGACCGAGGAACCTTTCGACTCCGACAAGCAAGCAATCGCGTGCGCCGTGGATGCCAATCGAGGCGTCAGCAAGCACCTTGTAGTCGAGAAATACACGGCCGACGGCCGTCTGATTCCTACTGCTCAGGCTCCTGCGAAACACAAGGGACATCACAAGAATCGTTCGAACAGTTGAATTCTCGACTACACCACGCCTGTCGAACTTGGTGTGCGACGACCGGACGCGTGACGCAAAAGTAGACCGATCGCATGCTCGACGGTCGCCCCCAGGACAGCTTCGGGGTCACCTGAGAAAACCTGCTTCTCTGTTTCAGCGGTCCCATGATCGACGACTCCGAACCACACAGTTCCCGGTGGGACGTTCTCCTGGGTATCCGGACCGGCTTCGCCGGTGACCGCCAGTGCCAACGTCGCGCCGAACAGTGTGGCAGTGCTGTGTGCCATGACCCGAGCAGCGTCCTCGCAGACGACTGGGCCGTCAGGAACATGAAGAACGGAATGCTTGACCGCTCGGGTATATGCGACGATCCCGCCACAAAACCAGGAACCGGCGTTCGGCGCCTTTCCTAGATGTGCGGCGATGTTCCCGGCGGTCAACGATTCCGCCGTCGCCACCGACAGACCGTGTTCCTCTACTGCTGCAGCCAACTGCCTGCACATATCGTCGAGATCCTTGTCCGACGGAAGCTCGGGTCGTGGATCGCCATTCATATGTTGCTCCTCCTGCTGTCCGATCGGTGACCTCGATAAGAAATTGGAAGTCTTGGAATGCCAACACCAACCGTGCCCTACAGCTCACTGCCACCTTGTGAACTGCACCCTTCGAAAGTGCGTCGGGCGCACTCGTCGATCACATCGGCCACCCGTGACCGGCGTGCGAGTTGCCGGCGCTGCACGATCGCCCCGTTTCCGTTGCTGAAGACCTTGTCCAAGGAAGCCGTGACCTGCTCGAACTCTCCGAATGCGGTCAGAGCAGGTTCGACATGATCCACCAATCGCCGAACCGCCTGGTGTGCAGTCAGCAAGCGCACGGATTCCACGTCCAGCGACCTGCCGTCGAGTCCGTCGCGTGCTGCACGCCAGCAAGCCGCGCGGAGTAGCTCCTGATCGACGGCAGGCGCAACCTCACCTTTGGTGATCGCAGCGGATGCAGTGCCGACGAGTGCCTGCACCAGTGTGGCCAGAGTCATCGTCTCCTCCACGGTGGCGGGCACGTCGCTGATCCGAATCTCCACGGTGGGAAGGTGATCCGACATGCGCACGTCCCAATAGACCATGTGCGGATCGAGAATGACCCCCGTCTCCAGCATCGCTGCAACGGCATCTTCGTAGTGCCCCACGGACTCGAAGAAGGGTGGCGGACCCGAACTGGGCCATCTGCCGAACAGAACGTAACGCCAACTCGCATAACCGGTATCGCGCCCCTCGCTGATCGGGGAGTTCGCCGTCAATGCCAACAAAGTTGGTAACCATGGACGCAGATGATTGATGATCTGGACCGATCGTTCTCGATCTTCGACACCCACGTGAATGTGGCAACCGCACATCACACCTTCGGTGATTGCACCGAATTGACCGGCCATCCGTTGGTACCGCGACTTCTGCGTGATCTCGTCGACCGGTGGATCGTAGAAAGGCGTTCCGACAGCGATGAGTTGACATCCCACGCGGGCAGCGGCATCGGCGGTGAGGGCACGAGACTCACAGAGTTGGTCACGAAGGTCACGAATGTGGCTGCCGATCGAAGTGGAAGTCTCCACCTGACAACGTGTGAGTTCGAGTTGCAACGAGATACCGAGTTCTCGCCCGGCAGCAGCAACCTCGGAGTTGCGCAGACTGGGACGCCCAGTCTGCGGATCGCAGAGCAAAAACTCCTCCTCGACACCGAGAGTCGGTGTACCTACCGAGAATAGGTCAGGAGTCGGCTTCCCATTCATAGGCCTTCCTCGCACCGGTTTTCCTCCACACCCGATACTTCGAGCGTACGGCTTTCTCCGCACTTCGGCACTACTCCATCTGTTTCATTCACCCATCGATCGGGTAGTTGCCCTGTGAACCGACGACGAGCGAAGAATCGCAAGTCTTCATGAGCGAAGGACGGAGTGCGCCGTGACCAACATGAGCGGGAGTTCACCGGTAGATGACGAACACACCAATCGATCGCACGTCGGGGAGGCAATCAGCGACGGGCGCAACTATCCCGGATACCTGCTGATCGGGCTGGGTCTGGCAACACTCGGATTGACCTTGGTGGCAGCAGGTTACGGATTTCGCGGATGGGCAGTCATCGCCGGCGCGGTGTGCGTCGTGTCCTTCGTCGTCGGAACACTGGCCATCTTGATGGAACACCGTCGGGTCAAGCGACTGGAAGGTCAGGAACTCTTCGATCAAGAAGGGCACTGAACCGAACGCTCGAGTTGTATTCTGCACAAGCAGAATACAACTCGAGCAGAATCCGGCTCAGTGATCGCGGAGTTTCTCGATCAGCTCACCCTTGTTCAGTTTCGAGTACCCGTGCAGATCGAGTTCCTTGGCGCGTTTCTTCAGATCGTCGACCGTCCACTCCTCGTACGGCGAAGATTGTCCGCCGGACTTGGCGACAGTCGACCGCCCTCGATTGGCGGCCGCATTGGAGATTCGAGCCGCCTTCTCCTTGGAATCGCCCTTCTCACGTAGCTCTTCGTAGAGTTCTTGATCCTTGAGTTGAGGTTGTGAGTCCTTGCGAGCCACTGTTTCGTCCCTTCACTCGTCTTCACTCCGACGGTGTGGCCGAACTTGCGGTGTGGCCGAGTTGGCAGTTCGGCCACACCGCAAGTTCGAACGTACGCCGGCACTCAGGATGTGGGCGGCACCTCGAAACGCCCCCACACGCGGTGCGTCTTCAGAAGCTGAGCGAGTGAGGCGAGGGCTCCTTCCGCGTCAGCATCGACGACGACTCCCAATGCAGACTCGTCGATACCGGCGGCAGCCAGCGCACTCATGCTCTCACCCCAACCACCAATTGCCTTGCTGTGACGATACATTTCGTTCAGCAGAGTCTCCACCCGTGGATCCAACTTGCCCTCGCCGATCCGAGAAACGTCGCCGCTCAGCAGGATTGCATCGAATTCGATCGAACGAGCTGTGAGGTACGTTCGCTGCACCGTCACCGCGTCGTCACCGTCCCCGATGGTTCCGCCGTGCGGGCCGAGGATCAGCGGCACCATGCCGGCGTCGAAGATCTTGTCTCGAATGGCGACCACGGTGTCGAGATCGGAGTTCTCATCGACCAGTAGCGCGATGATCCTTCCGTCTACCGGCCATTCCGCGCCAACCTGAGACAGTGCAGGGCTGAGCTCCGGATCGCTCAACGGCTCCGTCGGTTCGGGAACCGGAAGGCCAAGCCCCCCTGCGACGATCGACACGAGACCCGCGTCGATGTTCGCCAAGATGCCCAGATTCCGGGTCTTGATGTTCTCCTCGTAGCACTTGCCCAATTCGAAGGTATACGCCTGCGCGACGTGCTCCTGTTCGACAGGGGAGAGACTGCGGTAGAAGAGTCGAGCTTGCGAGAAGTGATCGTCGAACGATGCCGGCGCCTGCCTCACCTTGCGCCCTGAAACTTCCTGGGGCACCTCGATATAGGCCGCGCTGTCCGCCGAGGCCATGAACGGGCACCCACCGTCCAACGAATTGGGATGGTACGGCGCGACTCCGGTATGCACACCGTCCTGATGGAAGCCGTCGCGAAGCATGTCGTTGACAGGCGCGTGAGGACGGTTGATCGGAATCTGGTCGAAGTTGGGGCCACCGAGTCGCGTGATCTGGGTGTCGAGGTACGAGAACAAACGCGCTTGCAGTAGACGATCGTTGGTGATGTCGACGCCCGGAACCAAGTGGCCCGGATGGAATGCAACCTGCTCGGTCTCGGCGAAAAAGTTCGTCGGATTGGCGTCGAGTGTCATCGTTCCGATGACCTGAACCGGCGCGAGTTCTTCGGGCACGATCTTGGTGGGATCCAATAGATCTATGCCTTCGAACATTTCGTCTTCGGTATCAGGGAACACCTGCACGCCCAGATCCCAGGACGGATATGCGCCGGCCTCGATGGCGTCGGCAAGATCGCGTCGGTGGAAATCCGGATCCACACCGCCGGCGATCTGCGCTTCCTCCCACACGAGTGAATGCACTCCGGCGGCCGGCTTCCAGTGGAATTTCACCAGATTCGTATCGCCGTCGGCATTCACGAGCCTGAACGTGTGAATGCCGAAGCCCTCCATCATGCGATAGGAGCGCGGGATGCCTCGATCGGACATGTTCCACAATGTGTGCGCGGTGGCCTCGGTGTGCAGCGACACGAAATCCCAGAACGTGTCGTGCGCGCTCTGCGCCTGCGGAATCTCCCGGTCCGGATGGGGTTTCGCGGCATGAATGATGTCCGGGAACTTGATTCCGTCCTGAATGAAGAACACCGGGATGTTGTTGCCCACCAGATCGAAGACACCTTCGTCGGTGTAGAACTTGGTGGCGAAGCCGCGTGTGTCTCGGACGGTATCCGCCGAACCGCGTGAACCCAGAACTGTCGAGAAGCGTACGAATACCGGGGTTCTGGCACCTGAAGCGAACAACGAGGCTTTACAGATGTTTTCGGCTGCGCCATTCGCCAGGAACGTGCCGTGCGCGGCCGCCCCGCGGGCGTGGACGACACGCTCCGGAATTCGCTCGTGATCGAAGTGTGTGATCTTCTCACGCAGATGGTGATCCTGCAGAAGAGTCGGGCCCCGCTCGCCTGCGGTCAGTGAGTGGTCGGTCTCGTAAAGCCGTGTACCGGTGGCGGTGGTGAGGTACTCCCCCCGCTGGCCACGTCCATTTCCCTTCACCTTCTCTTCGGCACCCGCGACGGTACGCACCTCCGGCTGCCGCTGGTCGTCCTTGGGCGGCAACGGCTGTCGAGGCTTGACCGGTTCTTTCAGGTCCGGCGCTTTCGGGGCCGGTGCACCTGGGACGGACTGAGATGAAGGCATCGAACAGCTCCTCTTGATCGTCATGCTGGGCGCACGAATCTTGTTACGCCATAAGTAAGTAGAGATTTCAAACTGAACGCGGAGCCACGACTCACCCTCGGGCTGGGATCAATCCCAGGCCGAGGGTGACGAGTGCGTCAGGGCTATTGCTCGGACTTCTGTCGCGCTTCGTCTGCGGCCGCTTCGGCGCGAGCCTTCTCGGCTTCCGCCTCTTTCTTCGCGACTTCTCGCTGGCTTTCGGCCTTGTCCTGCTGGGCGCGGCCCTCTCGGGTCAAACTGTCGTTTCCGGAAACCGCACCAACGGCTTCCTTGGCCTTACCCTTGACGTCCTCTACTACGCCTTTGATTCCCTCGCTGGGACCGCTCTTGTCATCTGGCACGTTGACCCTCCAATACGTTTCGGATTCTCGCTCAGGGTTCCCACACAGACAGGACTCCCACACAGAAGGCCCTACCCCGTCGAAAATCGCATAAACATCCGTGCACCGACCAGGCGCAGACCATGACTCGTCGTAGCCGAACGACGAGGTCGTTCCTCGAGTAACGATCAACCGTTCTCAGAAACTGTTTACCGGGCACAGGAATTGGCGGGACTCGTTCCAGAAGGGGAAGAGATCGGTGGTGGTTGCCGCAGGATGGTCGATCTCGGCGAGAGTGTAGAAATCGAGAATCGTCCGACCAGCTGCGGCGCTGACCTCGCATGCTTGCAAGCTCAGCTTTGCCTCCGCCACGAAGCCGATGCTGCGGGCGAAGGGACCGAGAGTTCCCGCATTGACGAAACTGTCGAGGTCTTGTCCCCACTGGTTGTAGTCCGACTGCAAAGCGAAGCTGCACGTTTCGCCGAACAACTCGCTGCAGGTGGTCGGCTTTCCGCCGATCGTGTGCACCGTATCGGCAAGCTCGTGTGAGGTGCTTTCGCGCGGAGATCCGGAAAGGAAAAGCAAGATGGCAACGGCCAAGGCAACCACCAGAAGGATGCTTGCGGCCGTTGCCAGTATCGCCTTCACAATCCCTCGATCCACGTAAGTTCATGAGGGCAACCGATTTTGGAACACCGGCCACTAGATTTGTACCCGTGGCGTTCAGGGTCCAAACATCGACCAGGCTGGGAGCCGTACGTCAGTCTGAGGGATCTGTTACAGGAACTGTGAGGGAGGATCAACACTCCCTTCCACTATCAATATATATCCCACTGGGGGCCTTGCGGCAAGGCCCGGGTAGTGCCGCAGAATGGCTCTTCCGATCCCGCACGACCGACTACGGGATCGGAACAGCCAGCGGAAGTGAGGGCACGTGCCAACCCAGGGATACGAAGAAGAACTGCGTTCCGAGCGGAACTATGTGGAGGGGCTCTACGCACGCCTCGATGCGGAGCGCGCCCGAGTCAAAGGCAGGTACAACACCGCTCTGCGCGGAAATGGCGAAGCACTCATGGAACGCGACGCCGAGGTGCGCGCACTTGCCAAAGAGGTGAAAAGGCTGGACGTAGCCGACAACGGACTGTGCTTCGGCCGGTTGGACTCGCTTTCGGGCGAGACCTCCTACATCGGCCGGATCGGCCTTCTCGATGCGGACAACGACTACGAACCGGCGCTGCTCGATTGGCGGGCGCCGGCGTCTCGCGCGTTCTACGTTGCCACCGCTGCCAACCCGGAGAACATGCGTCGACGCCGTCAGTTCCGCACCCGGAGTCGACGCGTGGTCGATTTCACCGACGAGGTACTCGGGCGCCCCGACGGCGTAGAACACGACACGCACAGCGATTCCGCCCTGCTCGCGGCAGTCAACGCACCCCGCGGCGAGGGAATGCGGGACATCGTGGCAACCATCCAGGCCGAACAGGACGACATCGTCCGACTCGAACACCCCGGGGTGCTGGTGATCGAAGGTGGCCCAGGTACCGGGAAAACCGTCGTCGCCTTGCACCGCGTCGCCTACCTGCTCTACACCCAGCGGGAGCGGATGGAACGTCACGGCGTTCTCGTGGTCGGGCCGAACCCGGCGTTCCTGAACCACATCGGCCGCGTACTGCCCTCGCTGGGCGAGTCCGACGTGGTGTTCATGACCACCGGTGATCTCGTTCCCGGTCTACGCGTCACCGCCGAGGACACTCCGGAGGCCGCTGGGCTCAAAGGTTCGCTGAAGATCCTGGACGTTCTCGGCGCAGCGATTGCCGATCACCAACGATTGCCCGAGAACCCACTGATGATCGAATTGGCGGACGTCACGGTGCGGATCGACACCGAAACCGCGGAGTGGGCCCGAGAAGAAGCCCGTTCGAGCAGACTCCCCCACAACGACGCACGCACTGTGTTCACCGAAATCCTCACCTGGGCGCTGACCGAACGGGCGATAGCGCGGATCGGCAAGGGGTGGTTGACACGCAGTGACCGTGAAGCCTGGGAGCAAGTGCGGACGGACCTGACCGCAGAGCTGGTGGAAAACAGTGCATTTACCGCGGCGCTCGACACGCTCTGGCCGATCCTGACTCCGAAAGAGCTACTGACACAGCTGTTTACTTCTCCCGCGCGACTACGCGCGGCAGGCGCGGACGAGAAGCTGCTTCGCCAGGACGGTGACGCCTGGACTGTCTCGGACGTTCCGTTACTCGACGAGTTGGTGGACATGCTCGGCCGGGACAAGCCCGTCGACCAGAGTGCCGAACGTGAACGCCGCGACGAGGCCGCGTATGCAGCGGGCGTGCTGGACATGATGATCAGCCGCGAGGATCTGATGGACGACGAGGATCACCTTCTCGCCCAGGACATGCTGTACGCCGAGGACCTGGCGGATCGTTTCGTCGAACGCGATACCCGGGAACTCGCCGAACGCGCTGCTGCTGACCGAGACTGGACGTACCGGCATATCGTGGTCGACGAGGCCCAAGAGCTGTCCGAGATGGACTGGCGAGTCCTGATGCGCCGTTGCCCGGACCGGTCTTTCACGGTGGTAGGTGATCTCGCGCAACGCCGTTCCCCCGCAGGTGCCCGCTCGTGGGCGACGATGATGGAGCCGTACGTCCCCGGCCGCTGGATCTACCGATCCCTGTCGGTGAACTACCGCACCCCCGCCGAGATCATGAGCGTCGCCGCCGCCCTGCTCGCCGAGTTCGCGCCGGACGTGCAGCCACCCGAGTCCGTCCGCGCCTGCGGGATCGCGCCGTGGTCCAGACAAATATCCTCCGACGAACTAGCCTCCGCCATCGACGAATTCAATCAGGACGAGGCCGGGCGCGAGGGTACGAGCATCGTCATCGGACCTGCGGATGTGCCGGGCGCTGTGCCTGTTTCGGAAACGAAGGGTCTGGAGTTCGATGCCGTGCTCGTCGTGGAACCGGAGCGAATCATCGCCGACGGCCCACGCGGCGCGTCGGAACTCTATGTCGCCCTCACCCGCGCAACCCAACGTCTCGGCGTCTTACACGAGGGGCCTTTGCCGCAGGCATTGACCGGGCTCGTCCAGGCCGGGACGGCCGGATCACCGCAGTCGTTCGCGGCGAGCGATGGTGCTGTGTAGGCCTTCGGCAGCGGCGCGAACGTAAGGCACTTGGCTCTCGGGAACGAAGCGGCTGGTGGGACCGGTGACACTGATGGCGGCGACGGGTTTGTCGTTGGTCCCGAATACCGGCGCCGCAACGCACGCGAGACCCGGCGCTGATTCCTCGCGCTCGAACGCAATACCGGTCTCGACCACTCGGTTCAGTTGGGTATTGAGAATGCCGGGCGCAACAATTGTGTGCGGGGTTCGGCGCGTCATCGGTTCCGACAGCACCTCGCGACGAAATTCGTTGTCGGAGAATGCCAGGAGCGCCTTGCCGATTGCGGTGCAATACAGCGGTATCCGGCCACCGGTCCGGGACGGAGAGTTGGCTTGCCGGTGTCCGCCGATCTTCGCGACGTATACGACGTCGTGGCCGTCGCGGACCCCCAGGTGAACTGTCTCGTGGGTCCGCTCGTACAAGTCTTGGAGGAACGGCATCGCCATCTCCAGGAGGCTGCGTTCGAGGGAGGCGAGCATGCCGAGTTCGAAGAGGCCGCCGCTGAGCCGGTAGCCACCGTCGATTCGGTCGAGTAGCCGGTTCGCGACCAGTTCGTTGGCCAGGCGGTGCACCGTTGCCTTGTGCAGTCCGGTCCGTTGGACCAGGGTGGCGAGAGGCAACACGTGGTCGTCAGCCCGGAAGGCACGCAGGATCGTCACCGCCTTGCCGAGCACGGTGTCGAGGTTTGCGCCGCCAGTCACCTGCCCAGCGTATCGCTGAGTGAGACAGTTCCCTGGCGCAATCTCGGCGCCACGGCGAAAGTAATGGCCATGAGCCAGCCCACGAATACCAGTACAGCGAGCGAGACGGACATCTCAGCTGCTGCTGACCGCCTCGCAGCCGCCATCGCGAGCGGTACTCCCTGCGCACCGGTGCGCGATCTGATCGGCGCCGACGATCTCGTCGCTGCCTACGCTGTCCAGCGCCGCGTCGATGAAATCCGTCGGCAGGCGGGTGCCGTCGTCGTAGGCCGCAAGATCGGCCTGACCTCGGTGGCAGTCCAGCAACAGCTGGGCGTCGACCAACCCGACCTCGGCGTTCTGTACGCCGACATGGAGTTCCCCGCCGGCGGCACCATCCCCATGAGTCGTTTGATCCAGCCCAAGGTCGAAGCGGAAGTTGCCTTCGTGCTCGGTGCCGACCTCGTGGACGGACCGCTGGACAGTGCGCAGGTGCGCGGCGCGATCGACTACGCCGTCGCAGCGATCGAGATCTGTGACAGCCGCATCGCGTCGTGGGACATCAAATTCGGTGACACCGTCGCCGACAATGCGTCCTCGGGCGTGTACGTCCTGGGAACCGAACGCCGCACCCTCGACGAGGTGGAACCCGCCGGCGTCGTCATGTCGATGTCCGTCGACGGCACCGAGGTGTCTACCGGCGTCGGAACCGCTTGCCTGGGCGATCCGATCGAAGCAGTCGTCTGGCTCGCCCGCACGGCACGCGAGTTGGGGCAGCCGCTGACGGCAGGCCAGGTGATCCTCTCCGGCGCACTCGGCCCCATGGCACCGGTCACCGCAGGCAACGAAGTCACCGTGACCGTCTCCGGGTTCGGTTCCGTCACCACTAGTTTTTCCAGCGAAGAGGACAACGCATGAGCAAGGTCAAGGTCGCGATCATCGGATCGGGCAACATCGGCACGGATCTGATGATCAAGGTGCTGCGCAACTCCGACTACCTGGAGATGGGCGCGATGGTCGGCATCGACCCGGCGTCGGACGGCCTCGCCCGCGCAGCGCGTCTGAACGTGCCGATCACGGCTGAAGGTGTCGAGGGTTTGATCGGTCTGCCGAACTTCGACGAGATCGAGATCGTCTTCGACGCCACCTCGGCAAAGGCTCACGTCGCCAACAACGCGCGGCTGGCTCCCCTCGGCAAGCGCATGATCGACCTGACGCCTGCCGCCATCGGCCCGTACGTCGTGCCGGCCGTCAACGCAGACGAGCACCTGGACGCACCCAACGTCAACATGGTGACGTGTGGTGGCCAGGCCACGATCCCGATGGTTGCGGCTGTTTCTCGGGTCGTCCCGGTGGCGTATGCGGAGATCGTCGCGTCCATCGCCTCGAAGTCTGCAGGTCCCGGAACGCGCGCCAACATTGACGAGTTCACCGAGACCACATCCGAGGCGATCGTGGCAGTCGGCGGCGCCCGCCGCGGCAAGGCCATCATCATCCTCAACCCCGCCGAGCCGCCGCTCATCATGCGAGACACGGTGTTCTGCCTCGTCGACGCCCCGGACCCGGCTGTTCACGAGGAGATCCGTCAGTCCATCGAGAAGATGGTCGGCGACGTCTCCGCCTATGTTCCGGGGTACCGCCTCAAGCAGGAAGTCCAGATCACCGAGATCCCGGCCGACCAGCCCGTCGAGACGTTGCTCGTCGACGGCAATCGCCCCACCCATCAGGTGTCGGTGTTCCTCGAGGTCGAGGGTGCTGCACACTACCTGCCTGCGTACGCCGGCAATCTCGACATCATGACGTCCGCCGGAATGCAGATCGCGGAGCGCATCGCCCAGCAGAAGGAAGCAACCAAGTGAGCAACCGCAAGATCTTCGTCCAGGACGTCACCCTTCGCGACGGCATGCACGCTGTCCGCCACCGTATTTCGCCCACCGACGTCAAGCGGATCGTCACAGCTCTCGATGCTGCCGGCGTCGACGCGATCGAAGTTGCACACGGTGACGGCCTCGCCGGCGGCTCGCTCAACTACGGCCCCGGCTCGAACACCGACTGGGAATGGATCGAAGCAGCGGCCGAGGTACTCGAGCACGCTCGTCTCACCACGCTGCTGCTTCCGGGTGTCGGCACGATCAGTGAACTCAAGCATGCTTACGACCTCGGTGTTCGCTCGGTTCGTGTTGCCACGCACTGCACCGAGGCCGACGTCTCCGCGCAGCACATCGAAACCGCCCGCGAGATCGGCATGGACGTCTCGGGCTTCCTGATGATGAGCCACATGGCGCCGGCCGAAGAACTGGCGAAGCAGGCCAAGCTGATGGAGTCGTACGGCGCGCACTGCGTCTACGTCACCGACTCGGGTGGACGTCTGGTGATGAACGACGTCGCGGATCGTGTTCGCGCATACCGCGACATCCTCGACGACGGCACCGAAATCGGTATCCACGCGCATGAGAACCTGTCGCTCTCGGTTGCCAATTCCGTTGTCGCAGTGCAGAACGGCGTCACCCGCGTCGATGCTTCGCTTGCCGGTCACGGTGCCGGCGCCGGTAACTGCCCCCTCGAAGCCTTCATCGCCGTCGCGAACATCGAGGAGTGGGAGCACGGCTGCGACCTGTTCGCCTTACAGGATGCCGCCGACGACATCGTCCGTCCGCTGCAGGATCGGCCGGTCCGCGTCGATCGAGAGACCCTCACGCTCGGCTATGCAGGCGTGTACTCGAGCTTCCTGCGCCACGCCGAGGCCGCTTCGGAGCGCTACGGAATCGACGTTCGCACACTGCTTCTCGAAGCCGGCCGCCGCCGTCTGGTGGGTGGCCAGGAAGACATGATCGTCGACATCGCACTCACCCTTGCAGCGCAGGCAACAAAGGAAGCTGTCTGACGCGCTGCCGAGTTCGCTGATACCCGAGTCCCGCTCCCGTCTCCGGACGGGGGCGGGACTTGCCATTTCGGCCGAGAGAGCCCACCGACACGGCACTCGAAAAGCGGGCAAAGTTCGTCGCACGACATCTCTGGCGCTCAGAGTAGAAACTTATCCGCTACAGACGAATTCAGGAAACCAGCTTCATCGATGCAAGACCTGCAGGGTGATACCTTCGATATGCTGAGCTCGTGGAACCTACCGAATACCGTAACGAATTGAGATCTGTCCTCGATACCGCGTCGGGGGTAGTGAGCGATCGACTGGCTGCGATTCACAACGCGGCAACCCCCGCACCGAAGGGATCGTCATCGACGTCTCGCTCGACCAAGACCGCGAGGGAACATTCGGCGTCTGGGCACGATACGAGGGTCCCGACGCATTCAGTCTGAATCAGCAGATCGGTTACGAGAGAGAGCTATTCGGCGTGATCTGGGGTGAGGAGGGCTGGGAACCGCCGGTTCCGCATCGACCGCGAAAGTGGTCACGTGTGGAACTCGAGAAAGTGGTCGTCGGTGTCGTGGCCAAATGGATCGACGGGCTCATTCCCTCGACCGCCACCGAACTACCCTGGGAAGTAACGACTCCCGACGGAACTGTCGACGCTGTACTCGTGGGCCCAGAGATCAGCCGTGGACATTCGCCTCGGTGAAAGCGCGGAAGCATCGGCGAACACGTTGCAGCGTCAGCGTCCGGTCGAACCGTCGATCAATTCGCGGAGGATGTCAGCGTGCCCGGCATGGCTTCCGGTCTCTTCGATCATGTGCACGAGCGCCCAGCGGACACTGGGAGCGGGTCGTTTCGCCCCCGGTCGCGGGATGGGCGCGGCAAGATCTGTGCATCCGTCGAGAACTGCGTTGGCGCGCTCGACCGTCTCGCGATAGCGACTGACGACACCGTCCACGCTGTCTTCCGATGACGGTTGAAACGTCGCTTTCCAATCCGTCACGTTTTCTGCAAGGAACATCGATCGTTCGACAAAGGTCAGATGATTGGCCAGCCCGAGCAAGGTTGTTCCCGACGGAACAATTGTGGTGCGCACCTGAGGTTCCGGAGCACCTTCGACCTTGGCGGCAATCGAATCACGGAGGTAGTCGAGAAACGCTCGTAGTGTGGCTGCCTCGCTATTCCCTGTCCGGGGTGGTGGGGCATCTCGGCGGCTGCGACGCGACGTTGCCATGGTGGTTCTCCT
>NZ_BCRM01000048.1 GCF_001552595.1 Rhodococcus erythropolis NBRC 15567 | reverse complement strand
AATCAGTACACATCAAAGGATTTCGCATCGCTTTGCAGGAGACTCGGTGTCACGCAATCGATGGGAGCGGTGGGCACGAGCGCGGACAATGCCCTGGCCGAGTCGTTCAACGCGACACTCAAACGCGAAACACTGCAAGGCGCAGCCCGCTGGGGACCTATGGTCGCAAACTTGTTCGCCGAGGCCGGACTGAGCGAGTGCTCGCGAGCCGGCTTGGATTGCCCGGGATTTGGCATAGGCCTGCTCGAAATCGTGGTTGTCGGTGTCCCGACCATCGTGTGGCTGATGGTGACAGCATCCGCTACTGTTGCGATCCTTTCCTCGAAACTCCGAGCTCGCGAACGAATGTCGTGGGTGATTACGGCATGGGTCACACCTGTGGTCGGCGGAGTTCTGTGGTTCATTCACGCAGGCGTTCGTTCGTCCGCAACATCAACTGACCGCACAGATTGACCTCAACGAATTTCGCACAACCGTCCTCAGATCGTTTCTGCGGGTTTCGGTGTGCGTTTTGACCATCGTCATACCGGACGATCTCGAACACGCTCCTACGTGCGATTCACCTGGGGAAATTTCTGCGCGTTCCGTCCATTTTGCTGTCCGTTGAAATAATCCGATATGGCATAGTTTCTAACGGACGATTCGTCCACTGGACGTCGTGAACGGCAAAAATCGGGAGTGGAATGAAGATCGGCTACGCGCGTGTGAGTACGGCGGCTCAGGATTCGTCGATTCAGGTCGAACTTCTTGCCAAGGAAGGCGTCGGCCGAGACCGGGTCTACGTCGATCACGGAATCAGTGGCCGGCAGACACAGCGACCCGGACTCGACAATGCGATCAACGCCGCCCGCGAAGGCGACGTCTTCTGCGTGACCAAACTCGACAGGCTCTCCCGATCAGCGAAGGACCTTCACGAGACTGTGGGGCGACTGGCGGACAAGGGTGTGGCGTTGTCGATCGACGGGAAGATCTACGACCCGACCGATCCGATGGGAAAAATGTTCATCGGCGTCCTCGGGCTGATGGCCGAATTCGAATCAGACCTGATCCGGAGCAGAACGCGGGACGCTGTGGCCGCGGCCGCGGCGGCTGGCAAGATGAAAGGTCGTCAGCACAAGCTCACCCCGGAAGAGCGTGCGTACCTGTTGCAAACGTACGAGACCGGGCAGTTCAAGATCGAAACACTGTGTAGGAACACAGGTTTGAAGCGTTCAGCACTGTACGCAAACATCGAGTTGGCACGCACCGAACGGGATGCAGGAAGACTTCCGGCACTCTGATCTCGCCCGTCAGTCGATCCAGCATTTCCACGGCCGCGACCTGTTTATCGAGCGCTCTGTGCCAAATAATTCCGAGAGTCACGGAGCTACGCGAGGGTCTCGACCACCGACAGAGCGCCGATCCGCAGAGCATGCGCTTCAGCCTCGGCCGAGGTGTGCACCGGAAAGCTGGAATATCTTCCGGCCGTGGATATTCGCACAATCCGATTGCCGGCACCCGATCGGCAATGACCGCTTCTGCGCCTCTGAGATCCATCTGCTCGACAACTGCTCCCTGCGCGCGGGACCGTCGAGTTCGGATCCAGCGCGGCGGGAGCAGTTCCTGCCGAGCCCACACTTCAGCGGCATTTCGTTCGTGTCAGCCCGAAACTGATGCTCAGCTGAGCGAGTTCAGGGCGGTGATGAACGAGACGGCGGTGATGCCGAGCTTGAGCAGTTCGCTGACCTTGCCGAGATTGAGATCCTCGCGCGATTCGGTGCTCAGCGATGCGGTGTCGAACGATCCCATGAAAACTCCTCAGAAATTATTGATTGAACGGTAGTGACCAACAGCGGAGCAAGAAGGGGGCAGACCCCGGATGCACCGGGCTCCGCCCCCTTCTTCGGCTTGGGGCTACCAGTTCGCCGGGCGGTGGCCGTTCGTGACCGCTACCGCACCCACCGAATGTCATGCCCCGGCCGTTTCCCTAGCTGCCGAAGATGTTGCCGAGATTGCCGAGCGAGCCGGTGCCGGTCTCAGTCTCGGCGTCCTTCTTGGCGAAGTTGGTGGTGCAACCGTTGAACGTCACCGCATCCACGAGAGTGGAGGTTGCGGCCGAGCCGCGGCCGATACTGATGCCGTAGTGGTCGACGACAGCATTCGGCTGCGCTTCGGCGATGGCGTCGAGGCTCACGCGCGCGAAGTCCTTTGCGCCGTCGATGTTCTGGGTGCTCCACCATTCGCCATCCTGAAGGCTGACATGGACGGCTCCGTCGGTGGTGTCCGGTGCGGTGACTCCCGGAACCCACACGAGGGTGGTGAAGCCGGTGTCGGTGAACTTTCCGCCGGTGGTGCCGCTCAGACGCAGCTGGAACGATGCCTTCGCCGTCTCCGCGCGCTCGGCGAAGCCGATTTCGGTGTCGAGGATGTCGGCAAGCTTCACACCGCCCGCCGAGTGATACGACACGGAGCGCTCTTCGACGCCGTCGACCTCCAGCTTCAGGGAGCCGTCCTCGTCAAGAACGTTCTCGGCCGAGTACGAGGCAGTCTGGTCCTTCTCGTCCTCGAACGGGATCCCCCACCCGTTAGTGCTGGTTTCGGTGGAGGTCGCATCGCACGTGAAGCCCGGCGCCGCCTCGTTCGAGCCGAGAGAACCAGTGGGCAGCGCGCCGGCGAAAGCGGGGGCGACCAGAGCTGCGGAGCTGACGAGTGCGGCGACGATTCCGGCGCGGCGAGCAGTGGTGGACATACGAGTTGAACCTCTCGATAAGGAATGCAAAGATCAGCAAAAAACTAGCACAGACTGTCCGGTTTGTGAATGTTTAACTATCGCGTGACCGTAATTCACACACAACCGGAAACCGTTGTTCGGTAACGTGTTTCAGTTTTCGGGCCGTGGTTCCAATTCTCATAGAATGGGATAGTGTGTCCATTGGCGTTCGTCAGCGCGGTTCTGCGTTCACCGGAGCCGGCCCGCGCCGCGATGACCCCGACTCCAACCTTTCGCCATTGGCGGGAATCGTCGTCCGAGACACGACCGAACGAAAAGGGGCTCCACCGGAAAGGGAGTGAGACTTCGCCGGTGGAGCCCTGGCGCACTGACAACCATGACAGAAGCCAGCGCACCAAACAGGGCCGTCAACGCTCATGCGTGAGACCGGCAAGCCCCGGCGCCATCCTCTCGGGGTTGAGTCGAGAACACGGCGACGCCATCGACCCTACGACCCGGAACAGGCCGTAGCGTTCCGGACACACCGCCCTGCTGACCATCGGTGTCCGTTTCCGTACGCCGCAGTTCCGTTTCACACGGCAAGGTGGGGTCAGGACGACCCGAAGAGATTTCCGAGGGAACCGCCCGGTCCTCCCTCTTCCCCCGTTGTCGCGGTAATGGTGAACGTGTCCGCCTGCACCATCGAGTTCACCCATTCGGAGTTTTCGTTCTCCGTCGTCGTGCATCCGGCGTAGAAGACATACGTGCCCGCGGCAAGGTCATCGACGGTGTACGTCTTGGTGTCACCGGGCAACACGGGATCAGGGTGGGTGTCCCAGTTCGAGGTGCCGATATCGAAACCGGCGGGGAAAACAGTTGTTGGTGCAAGGTCGGCGGTCAGCACAGTCAGGCCGCAGTGCGAATTGATCGTGTTGGTGTTGGTGACAGTAGCGCTGAACGTGTCACCGGCGATGCTTGTCTGGACGGTCGGGGTCTGGGGGATGACCACGTCGGCCGACGCGACTGCAGCTCCGGCAATTGTCGTCGCGGCGATCGCTGCAGTTGTTGTCATGAACTTTCGAAGATGCATAGTTTGTCCCTTTTCTCTGCAGATCGGTGACGGCCGAACCGGCGTCAGTGGGGGCTGCCGAGGCCACTCTGGTGGGGTCGTCTGATGGGTCGTCCACTCGACTGCTCGACCGTAATACGCACGTCAGAGCTTGCCGAGACCCCAAAAATGGGGGGCGAACGATACGGGTGTGCGGTGAAAGTCCGTCTGTTCGAACTCGACACCGGTAACTGCATGGTTGTCCACGCGCGATGCTCGTATCTGCCCAACCACGCTTGCCTGAAAATCTCGACCCAGGGTTCTGGAAACGCTGCCACCGCCCAACCAATAGCTTGTGGATAACTGATCCCCGGTGATGTGATGCTAAAGTCCGATTGATCAAAGATTGCACCTGTCTTCATCAGGTCGGGACCGAATGGAGTCTTACGTCCCATGCCTGAAATAGAACTTCCCTCCGGTACGTCGTGGAGACGGTACGACTGCTGCCAGGCCGAGGTGAGGCAGCAGTGGTGAGTAGATTTCGCCGTGACGCCGCCATCCTAGCCGCGTACCTCGCGCAATTCGAGAACACCGAATCGAACTGCACGGACCCTCACACTGCCGCGACGGCGCTCACGCCCGAGGAACATCACCAGCGTCGACGCGACTACGCCGACAGCCTCGCCTGGGCGACCGCGAAGCAGGTCAACGATGAAGACATCGCGGCGCTCACCCAGATCCGGCAACGCTACGGTTTCCCACCGCAATCGTGAACGTCGGCGGCCCGACGCGCCGGCAGAGACTCGTCGCCGAGAAATAACGAAAGGAACCCGATCGATGAGCGAAGGCTACTTCCGAACCCAATGCCGAGAATGCGACCTCCTCGTCTACGAAGGACCCTGGATCCCACCACGAGAGCGTCACCTCCTGCACGAGCACCATCGCACACTCTGTACAAGTGCGCCGCCTACCGCCCCGACACCGACGCCTCCCACCGCGGTGAACACCACAAGGCCCGCCCCGCTGTTCCTCCTGCCCACTGCGCATCGGGAGCCCAGACCGCGAACACGCTCATCGCCCGCGAAAAATGGACGGCTACAACGAGTGCAGTAACGCGGAGAGGACCATTGCCGATCGGAACCGGGACATACCAGCCTGTCGATCGAAGCCAGGCCTTCACGCCCGTTAAACGCGGGCGACATGTCGCTCGGCAGGGGTTCCCATACGAGGTGAGAACAGATGACCGCCGCGCACCGATCGCATCACTCCACGGGCATCTCTGGCACCGTCGGCGCGCCTGACACACCTCAGAAATCGGGGAACCTTTGTGCAGTAGTGGGTTTCGCAGTTATGTTTCCTGTGGGCGCCCGTCGACCGGCTGGTCACTCGACGGGAGGCGGGACGCCCGCCTCCCGGACCTGTCCCACATGCACCTCCCGCTTCGCCGGGCGGTGGGCGCTGCCATGGATCGCTCTCGCGTCTGAGTGCCCCGCCAGCGCGATTCCGGGGGTGGGATGCGTCAGACGGAGACGACTGTTGTCCCGGTACCTTTTGCAGCACCGGGACAACGATCGCTGACACGAAGGTTGTTCGTCAGCTCCCGAAGATACTGCCAGAGCTGCCGACGCTTCCCGTCCCGGAGCCGCTGGGAACGTGCACCGTCGAGCCGTCGACGACATACCCTAAGGGTCCATCGGTAGCCGGCGTATCAGTGACGAGGATCGGTAGTCGGTACACGCTGCCGTCGTCGCCGCGCAGTTCCAGATGATGCTCACCGGCAGGAACATTCGGAACGACGAAGTCGAGGATCGCCACGCCGTCGTCGTTGACCTCGAACGTGCCGACCTCGACCGGATCGGAGAACAGCGTTCCGACGAACTTGCCCACCTTCGTCACCTGTCCCACGGCGCCGCGAATGGCGACGAACCCGGCCCACAGGTGTGTACCGGACTGCACGACAACCTGATCGGCACTGAGCCCGCCGTGTGAACGTGCCACCGCGGTGTGCCCCAAAGAGTTGAACAGTATTTGACCACTGCAGTCGGTGCCGTACTGCCAGGCGTTGCTCACTGCCGGGCATTGCATCGACAATGCCGAGTACAGGGTGTGGGTCATGGTCTGCGATCCGAATTTCGACGCAATCGCTTCGTGAACGGCCAAAGAACTGGTATCACACACCAGATCACCGATCATGCAGATCGAGGACACAAGTCCGGCGTGAGCATCCTTGAATTTCAGTGCATCAGGGTCAGCGATCGACGCCGAGACCGAGGCACCGGAGCCGTTCGTCGAGCCCAGCTTGTTCCATCCCCCGACGTTTTCGGCGCGGTTGGGTTGATGAGAGGGATCGCCGATGACGACGATCTTCTTCACCTGCGTGAACAGCGACGTCTCACCGCTGCGGTGGGCGTTGCCCATCGTCTTGTTGATCACGTCGGCGCCCTGGGAATAGCCGGCGAGCACCACGGACGCCTGATGGCAGTGCGAGGCGATCAGCCGCAGTTCCTTGGCGAGGTTGTCGGCACCGACCGCGACGGATCGTTGGTACCGGTCGATGTAGGAGAGGTCGAGGAGATTGACCGGGATCGCGGGATAGCGGATCGCCCGGGCCTGCATCGATGCGATATCTGGGGTGCCGGATTCGCCCTGATGGTGCAGTTCGTTGAAGACGGCTTTCACCGGTTCCCCCATCCCCGTGGTGCGGGCGTTGGGGCCGGAATCTTTGGTGTAGACAGGATCGAAAGTGGAGGACTCGTACTGTTCGAGCGTCTTGTCCTGGTCTTCGCCGGAGCCGCGGACGCCGACGAAGTACACGTCATCGCATTCGGCGGGGTTGGTCGTTTCCACTGCCGCGGAGATGGCTGCGGCGAGCTCGTCGGTATTGGTGGCGGTGAAGTACTGCCCGCCGGTGGCATTGGCGATGCAGCTCAGCTCGCTCTCGGCATTGGTCGGGGCGTTGAACCCGACGGCATGGACGCGGAAGTCGACACCGAGATCGTTCTTGATCTCTTGGGCAACGGCACAGGGGTTTCCGCAACTGCTCTGTCCGTCGCTGATCAACACGATGGTGCGGTCCCCGCTGGCCGGCAGGTCACGCGCTGCTGCCCGCAGGGCGTCCGGTGTGGGGGTACCGCCGTCGGCGGAGAGTTGCGTTGTCGCGGCATTGAGTTGGTCTTTGTTGTCGGTGGCGACAGGAACCAACAACCGGCCACCGTCGCCGCAGCTGCCGCTGAAACTACGCAGCCCGGCCGCCTGGCCGGGAGCGAGCGCGTCGATCCCGGCGCGCAGCGCCTCTTTCGCTTGCGTCAGTGGGGATCCCGACATCGATCCCGAGGTGTCGACCACGAACAACACACTCGACTGCCGTAATTCTTGTGCCTGCGCTGCCGGTACCGAGATCGTGGCCATCGCCACCAACAAGCTCAGCACAGCAATCACAGTATTTCTTCGCCGCCCGGGCCCGAATCTGGTGCGCCCGGGAGCGGGCCGCTGGTGCAGTCGCGTCGTCATGTGTTCTCGTCGTCCCTTCACTGCCGTCGATGCACCTGCGCAGTGAGGTGCGGGGTCAAGTCATATGCGCTGTTTCGCCGCAGAGCGGACTTGTCGAATGTTTCGGTACGGTCGGGCGTAGCGGTGTGCCGGTTCCGGAGTGTTTTCGTACCTCGTTAGCGTCACCTAATCAGATGTATCTCAGTCGACAGCCCACCCCTCGCGCATGCCCCCAATTCTGTGGTCTCCCCATACACGCCCCCGTGCGATATCTTCCGGCGTACACGACGATGCGGACGCCTCCCGAAGGGGCGTCCCTGGAAGCTGTCCCCCGCTCGTATCACCGAATGTGTATGCGCCGTAGTCGCTGTCAGCATCCGTCGACCACACACTCATCGCTGGCGCCGCGAAGAGTCAGCGGCCGAGCGACGAGGCATCTGTTGCCCGATCTCGTGCATGGGAGCAACTGGGTTCGTCCTATGTCGGATGAAAGTCTCGACGCGCGCCGAGTCGCGCGCGCGACTGCTCGATGGCGGGCGTCTTCGTGTCGTGGTTGTCGGGGCCTGAAACGGGGTAACTACTGGTACACACTGTGACGAACTTGTGTGTGCGCTGGGACTGACGAAACCACTCGGCGTGCACGTGCACCCCGCGTCTCATCTCTCGGGAGGACCGCATGAAATATCATCGCCGGGTAGGAATTTCCCCTCTGCCGTCGTCGGCGTCACACGACGTTCCTCTCTCACTCGCACGGTCGACCCGACGGGTCGCTCTCTGCCGAAGAGTAGGGATCGTCGTTCTGGCGATCCTTGTAACTGCGGTCGTCACAAGCATGTCCCGCGCTTCGGCGGGACCCGTCGACACTGTGCTGCCCATCCCGGTCGCCGGCCTCGCCACCGGCCCGACCGGGCTCGGTGGGCCTCTGGTCGGGCAGCATGTCACGGCCACCACCGACACCGAACGGCCCGGAATCACCGAATTCCGTGGCACCGAAGGCATCTGTGCGTGCATGGTCCACTGGCGCAACTTGACTACCGGCGTTGCAGGCACCTCGAACTTGTGGTTCGGGCTACCCGCTACCGGGGGAACAGCGATCACCGGTTCCGGTGTCCTGGTTGCCACCGTCACCACCAGCGGCGCCGGAAGCCCGATCACCGTTCTCCCCGGCGCCGGACTGTGGATCGTTCCCTGACCGACTACTGCGCCCTCAATCCTCTTCTTTGAAAGGGCGCCGAGCACGTGTCACGATTGCACGGCCGCCGTGCCAACATGCGCTCGGCCTGTCACCGTCGGAGGCAGGTGCGCGGACCTTACGGCCGTTTACATTCGGTGACAATGTCGGTCAGAGGCGCATGCACGTACTGTGCCCCCAATTCTGCTGTCTCGCGGCCGACTTCTACCCGTTCTACGGTCGAACGATGACGTGCGAACGCTGAGCCGCCCCAGGTTTTCGGCATCGCTGTACTGTCCACAACGGGGTGAGGATCACCGCATGAACGCCACCGGCATCAGACCGTATCTCGTCGTCCGGGCCATCGGAGCTGTTCCGATTCTGATTGTCGGCGTCAAAGGGATCACCGGTTTCTACAACGACGACATCGCGTGGATGCTCTTGCTGACCGCCCTCGGCCTCACGGTGTGGTTTGTCTCGGATCGGATGCGCAAGAAGAACACCACCTGGGACAGCCTGCGCGCATTCGCCGACCGACATACCGGTGGATCCGAAAGCCCTGCCGCCGAGTCTGTCTCGGGGTACGGCCGATTCGCGCTCGATCATGCATTGCTGTTCTCGGCGCCCGTCCGCAGCGCCCTGATCCGGGAGCATCTCCTTCACACACTGCAGCCTGGTCCTGGGCCCTCGGCCCAACACTTCGGCCTGTACCTGATCGAGAACACCGACCGGCGGATCAGTGTGCGGTTCGGCTCGGTCGCAGCGCCCGACTTGTTCACTGCAGTTATCTCCCTTCAAGACAATGCCTCACGTGCAAGTGGGCGCCTCGACTTCGTCTCCGCGCACTCGCAGCACGGCGTCCTGGTCGCCGGCGAAACGATCGAGCGCCTCCGCCGCGACATCGCCGACGCCGTTCGATCGCTCGCACCGAACGCCTACCTCGCCGACACGCCCGTCGCCGGCGCGATCATCAGGATGTGACCGACGAGAAGCAGACATCATCACCGGCACCCACTGTCGTGACTGAATCCATTCCCGTCTCGACCTGCCCATCCGCGCTCGTGGCGGACCAGATGCCTGACATATCAGCGAATGGTCCCGCGCTGTGCACTGCGCCTGAGAACACCCGCAAACCGACTTCCCGTTCCGAACTCCCTGCTATGTTCTGTCGATCCTGTTCACACGCGCAGCGGAGTCCACCACGTGACCGATACCCCCTCCTACTCCCCCACCGACACGGTCCACCGCATCGGTGTAGTCGAGGACCATGAGGCGGTCGTCATGGGCCTCGAGGCGATGCTCGCCCCGTACCCGTCCCTGTCCGTGTGCGCCTCAGCACCCACCGTCTCCGCACTACTCGCGCAGGAGGTCGCGTTGGATCTGGCGATCCTCGACCTACGCCTCGCAGACGGATCGTCCCCGAAAACCAACGTCGACGAGCTCCGCGCCGCGGGTCTGGAAACCCTCATCTTCACCGGCGCCGAGAACCCGTACCTCGTGCGTTTGGCGGCCAAGGCCGGGGTTCTCGGTGTGGTGCGCAAATCCGAGACCGTCGATGTCGTCGTGGCAGCGATCATCGCCGCCGCCGCGGGCGAACCTGTCGTGACCACGGAGTGGGCCGCTGCCGTCGATGGTGACCCCCATTTGGCCGAGGTCGATCTCAGCCCGCGCCAGCGTGATGTGCTCGCCCTCTACGCCTCCGGGGAAAAGGCCGACCGCGTGGCTCGCCTGACCGGATTGACCACCCACACCGTCAACGACTACCTCGGCCGTATCCGCGCCAAATACGCCGACGCCGGGCGCCCCGCGAACACCAAAACCGACCTCTACAAACGCGCCGTCGAAGACGGGTGGCTTCCGGTCCCCGAACGCGGACTGCGATGACCGGCCCGGCCGTGCTGTCCCCCGCGACGGGTGTCGGCCAGGAGAACACCGATCGCATCCTGCGCATGTTCGCCCGCTTCACCAGCGTCGGCTACCTCGCCTACCTCGCACTGCTGTACCCCTCGATCATTACGACGACGCCGCACATGCATCGATGGTGGACACCTCTCGCTGTGCTGACCGTATTCGGATCCGGCATGCTGCCCGGCCTGCTCTCCTTCCGCCGCAGCACCGCAGCGATGCGCTCGGCGGCCGCCGTGGCCGCACTGGTCTTCCTCGCGGCCGCGTTCACCTGGCCCCTGGCATGGACCGGGGCCCAACTGCCAGGCGATGACGGCGTATGGCTGGCAGCCTTCCCCGGCCTGGCCAGCCTCGCCGGCGTCATCGCCTGGCCGACGAGCGTTGCCTTTATCCATCTCGTGATCGGCTGTACCACAGTGCAAATGATCAACCTCGCCGCCCGAGTCAACGCATCAGCGTCGATGCTCGTACCGGACATCACGTTCGCGATCATGTTCTGCACCCTGTTCGTCGGCGGCGCCGCGATGGCACTACGCACCGGCCGATTGCTCGACACCACGACCGAGTCCACCCGCGCCGCCGCCGCAAGCGCTGCCGCCCAACGGGCCCGCGCCGTCGAACGCGAACGCTTCGACGCCCTCATCCACGACGGAGTGATCGCCACCCTCCTGACCGCCTCCCGGCCTGTGCACCGACACAATGTCCGTGCCCTCGCCTCAACGACCTTGCGTGAACTCGACGAACTGCACACCGTCAGCGATCCCGATCAGTCCATCGGCCTCGACGAGACCCTCGCCCAACTACGCACCGCTACAGTCGATATCGACCCCAACGCCTCGTTCGTCGTAACCGGCACCGAGACTGCAGAAACCTTGCGGATTCCCGTGAGCATCGTCCGGTCCATGAGCGGTGCGCTCTCCGAAGCACTGCGCAACAGTCACCTCCACGCCGGACCACGGGCCACCCGAACAGTCACCGCCGCCTTACAGGCCGACAGCATCGCCATCACCATCGCCGACGACGGCGTCGGATTCGACCACGCCTCGATCCCCCCACACCGCCTGGGCATCGCCGTCAGCATCCTCGGACGAATGCGACCCATCGCCGGTGGATCAGCGCGGGTGGACTCGCGGCCCGGACGCGGCACCACCGTGCACATCGAATGGACGGCGCCATGACCGACGACCGCACCGCATCGAGCGCGAACCATCACACCTCCGACACCCGCGATGTCCGCGAACTCCTCGGGCTGCGCACCACTGCAGCCGCTGTAGTCGTCGGCGCGTTCATCGCGACGTTCCTTCTCCTCGCGCTCACCACAGCCCCCACAGCAAAGTCGTTGTGGGCCGAAACATCAGCTTGGATTGTGGTCAGTGCCGCCGCGGTCACCCTCATCCGGACCGCCGGTGATCCTCTCTGGTGTTCGCGGTCGTACCGATCCCGATCGACGGTCTATTACAACTCTGGCCTCTCTCCGCCGCGACCGCGATCTACACCTATATGTGTGTCCGCGGACGGACTTGGTGGGCATGGCTCGGGATGACCGCCACCTTGGCGAGTTGCGCCTGGTGGGCGCAACGAACCGGACAAAGCGCCGGCTACGGCATCGGAATCTCCGCCATCAACCTCGCCCCACTGTTGATGGCGACGTTCTTCGCCTGGACCATCCGTCCCGCCGCCCGCGACATCTTCGCACTGCGCGAACAAACCATCATCCGCGTCGCCGCCGAAGCCGCCGACACCGCAATCCTCGACGAACGCGACCAACAACTGCGACGACTCGACAACTTGGCCCGCCCCCTCCTCCAACACCTCGCCACAGACGAGGACATCACCGACGAGCAACAACTGGCGTGCACCCTCCTCGAAGCGCACCTACGCGACACCCTCCGAGCCCCCATTCTCGACACCGCCGCCATCGCCGCCGCAGCCAGGGCAGCACGTGCACGGGGAGTCGACGTCATCCTGCTCGACGACCACGGCATGGACCAGACCGCAGACCCCGTCCGCGAACAGATCACCACTGCAGTCCTCACAGCGCTCACCGAAGCCGCCGACGGCACACTCACCGTCAGAGTGTCTCCCCCACAACGCGATACCCTGCTGACCATCCTGCACCGACGCAGCGACGACACCACCCGCAGCGAATACGGGCAGGACGGACTCGCCCTCCTTGCCCCCGACACGCTCATCGATCTGGCCACCGCGTCGCTCCTCTCGAATCGGGCAGAGGGGACCACTCGCGGAGGCGACGACGCGCTGGACGAGCCGTGATCGGATTCGGACTACCGCTGGTTGAGTCTGTCGAGGAGCTCGTTGAAGGAAGCCTCGAAGGTCGACAAGCTGCTCTTGCAGTAGTTCGCGGAACCCGTTGACATCGAACTCATCCCACACCCGGCGTTCTCAAAAGCCTGTGCTGATTCGCTGACAGTGAGAGCCTGGCCCTGAACCGAACCTGCGGCGATACCGACTTGAGTAATCCTATGCGCAAAATCGGCTTTATCCTCCACTACAGCCAAGCAGTTACTGCCGTGTGCCTTCGTGCACCTGATGTCGGCAAGTTCTTCGCCGTCTTTGCAGAACTGGCTGCAAAGACGCTCGAAGCGCGTGGCGCTGGACTCAGTAGAGTTTTCGTTCCCACATCCGGTGAGCAACACCACGCCAAACATCAGAGCACCAACAGCAAGGGCGCCGACCGAGCTACTTCGCGTCATGAATATCTCCTCTACTTAAATTCATTATCCATCCTGGACCAGTCCGCAGTGGTGCGGCGAGGGGATGCCTCCATTAACTGCATCGTCGACCGTAGAGAAAACGTGGCACCCCTCTGATTGACAAATACGGGGTTTGGTCCTGACGGTAGCGCGGAATCTGCATCAGTGAAGTAACAGCCGATAACCCTAGCGCACTACCGTATTCACTTTGAGGCATACCCGTGGTGGCGTTGCCCAAGGCATCGGATAAGGCACCAATTTCTTCTGGCATTCGAGGGCAAGTTCCCGGAGGAATCGGATGGACAGTCGACCCCGCCATCGGGCTCACTCAGCACACAACTGCTCGACCCTGCGCTCTCTTACGTAAGGGTAAAGAGTATCTGGTCGTTGATTTACTTATTCACGACGGCGTGTGCCCCTACTTTTGCCGTCTCGGCGATCCCTCCAAGTTCAGCTACTGTCAAAACTCTCTCACCCGCTCAACCTCACGAACTCCAAACCTGAACATGCCTTTCGGAGGAACCTATGGCGTTCGAACTTCGCCCCTATCATGTTGCGCGAGCCCTGACAGTACTGTTTGCCATCCCTGCATTCTGGACATTCTCGGTCGAAGGAGTGACGACAACCACGGAGTACGACCTAGCGACAGGAAAAGCCTCGTCCAGCAACGACTTCGGGTCGCAACTGGGCGGTAGTATCGTATGGATTATCCTCGCAGTCGCATCCGGTATAGCGGCCTGGTACCTGGCAAAGAACCGCGTAGCATGGCCCGAATCCATCAAAGCGCAATTGCGGCAGTTCAAACTCGTCCCGCCCACAGCAAACCCGAACAGCACTCACCCTTGATCGACAATCTTGGCCTGGTTCATCGTGAGGTCACCAATTAGAGTTCGCCACACACGCTGCGTCGATCGTGGAGATGCGTGCATCGACTAATCAGTGCGTGTATCGACTAACCAGAAGGGTTCATCAACGCATGGTCTCGAGGTTCCAGATCGCGGCGGTTGTGGGTATCGCTGGGGCTTTGACATTGTCCGGTTGCGGTGGCTTCGACGATTCATTGTCGGGATCCACTAATAGGACCCCAGCTGATTGGGCACTGACTTTCGGTGGGGCTGGACCAGTGGTGGCCGGAATGAGCGAAGCGGACCTTCTTGCCCAGGGAATTACCCCCGCCGGGGAACCAGTGGACGGGTGCATGCGCTACTCGATCGGCAACTACGGCGCAACCGTTGAAATATTCACTATCGACGGCAAAATAGTCGGCGCTAATAGCACCTCGACATCAAGCGGGATCACATCCGCGTCGAGCGAACAGGACATCAGAACTGCCTATCCTGAAGCTACTTTCACTTCGACGCCAAATTTCAGGTCACCGCAAAACACCGATCTGCTAGTTAGCGATCCGAACCATCCTGACCGATATTTGGCCTTCTCCATCGGAGCAGACGGTTTCAATCATTACGAGATTTGGAGTGGTACGAAAGAATTCGTCACCGAACCATTTCTCATGTGCACAAACGCAGGAAATTCAGTCGCCGCAGCCACCTCGTCAGCAGTTTCTACCACGAGCTCCCCTACCTCAGCAGGAGCGATAACTTTTGGCGGCTACGGCAACATTGTCACCGGCACCGTGGAATCAGAACTGGCCAGCCACGGTATCGACGAAACTAA
>NZ_BCRM01000047.1 GCF_001552595.1 Rhodococcus erythropolis NBRC 15567 | reverse complement strand
TTCCAGGTCGTCAACGCCGACGGAACGTCCGGGCCACGGAAGGACACTGCCATCGTCAAGCCGATGGAATCAGTCGCCGTCGATCTCGTGGCGGATAACCCGGGAAGTTGGATGTTGCACTGCCACAACGGATATCACCAAGAATCCGGGATGATGACACGTCTGGACTACGTCAACTGACCGGCCGGGGCGACACCACACGCAGTCGCTGACGTGCGCCCACTACCTTCGGCCCGTCTGCGCCGGATCTCGATCACCCGAGGAGGTGAGATCAATGGGAATGAACCCGATGGACATGTTGCACATGATGATGATGTGCCTACATCACATGGGCATGATGCCGCCGATGAACATGTCGATGTGACACTGGAACAAGCGGATCGACGGGCCCGGCGTGTGCGCTCGCGCTTCAGCCCGCTCGCCGACCCGCCATGCACGGACGGACGGCGCAGCGGGAGGAGTGGAACCTGCAGTTCGGTGCATCTGCAAGGGAGCGTGGATGGGCTCTGCGCGCGGGGCGGATCCTGTTGCTTTAAGAGTCTGCGGGGAAGCAGAGCCGAGGCGGCATCAGCGGATGGCACCACGTCGCAGGAGCATTCGAGATTCTAATGCGACACCTGTTGCGCTTTGCTATTTTCACGGAGAATGGTGCTGAGCTGCGCAAAGTTCCCACTGAGTATGGTGAAACAGTGTCGTAGCCCCAGAGAAGTGGCAGCGATCGTGCTCGATGGGATGGATTTAGTGATCCTCGGGCTGGGCGGAACTGCAGTGGCGCCCACCCGTGGCAGGGGCGTGACGGCTCGCGCACGTTCGAAAGGATCCGTCTTGATCGTCACAGACGGCCATTGGGACGGCCCCGACGTGCGAATCGAATCGCGCATCTCGAAGTACGGAGGGCTAACCGCAGGTCGTGGACGAGTGACAAGCATCGAGGTCGAGGTCGAAGTGAGTGGCCGAGGATTCCGTCCCCGGATCGGCAGGATGGAACTGGGGGCCCAAACCGGCCATGCAGACCGCACGCAGTGGCGGACTGTGAATGCCACCCCGCAACTCATCTCTGAAGCGCTGTGACATGACGGCACCGAACTTCGACTCCTGGCGCGAACGATGGCCGCTAACACCGACACTGCGTCGACTGCCCGCTCCTCAATCAGTGCAGATCGAGATGAACCGGGCACTGCCCCTTGCGAAGAACGCGCAACGCCCAGATCGCCTCCCTTTGAGAGTCCTTGCAGGCGCTCTACGTCTGGAAGGCGTCATGGATGGTGAGCTACATGCATGGGTGAGATTGACGGACGGGCAATGGCTCGGTTGTAGACAGAGTTCGTGATTGACCATTGACCACATCACAAAGTAATTCGGAAACGCACTGCCAGTGGTTCGCTGGAGTGGACGACGTCGATTTCAAATCTCGACGTTTCCCCCACGGGTAACATCGAGATCCGATATCGATATCCGACAGTCGGTGAGGTGATGAAAGAATTCCAGCGGGCCGCTGTGCGGCTTCACATTCTTCATCACGCTGCGCAGGAACCGATTTACGGGGCGTGGATGTCGGAAGAACTCGCTCATCACGGTTACAAGATCAGCCCGGGCACCTTGTATCCGACGCTGCACCGTCTTGAAGTCGACGGGCTTCTCGAATCGGAATCGATTGTCTCCGAAGGACGCAATCGCAGGGTGTACCGCGCCACGCAAGCCGGAGAGGCAGCTCTGGCCGAGGACCGTGCGTCCTTGGCGGAACTGGCACGTGAAGTGCTCGGCCCATCCTGGGCTGAGAACTGATCTCACCGAACAGGTTTCGTGGTCCTCTGACGTGCCGCGTAGAAGAGCGCGCCGATTGCGAGTACACCGATGCCAGCGGCGACTGATGCGGCTGGCAAGAATGCTGCCAGCACTATGCACCCGATTCCTCCGAGTGTCGGCACCACACGAGTGCGAGCGTGGGGTGACAACGTCCACGCGGATGCATTCGCGATCAGGTAGTACGCCAGTACTGCGAATGAGGAGAACCCGATCACCTCACGGACATCGACGGTGGCCGCGATGACGGCGACGACCACGCCGACGACCAACTCGGCGCGGTGGGGCACTCCGAACCGCGGATGAACCTGGGCCAGAGCGTGTGGCAGATACCCGTCTCGCGCCATCGCGAACGATGTTCGTGAGACCCCCAGCACCAGCGAGAGCAGTGAGCCGAGTGCTGCGATGACAGCGCCGACCCGCACGATCACCTCGAACTGGCCGAATCCCGCCGCCCGCACTGCCTGTGCCAGTGGATCGGTCGCCGCAGCGAGTCCTTCTGTGCCTAGTGCGCTCAGAACCGCGATCGCCACCACCGCGTACACGATTAGCGTGATGGTCAAGGCGATCGGGATGGCGCGCGGGATGGTGCGTTTCGGGTCGCGAACTTCCTCGCCGAGGGTGGCGATCCGTGCGTAGCCGGCGAACGCGAAGAAGAGCAGGCCAGCAGCCTGCATTACTCCGATGAAGGTCGCCGAATCATCTGTCGTGAACGGTGAGCGTGCGGTGGAAGCGCCGGTCAGAGACACGATCACCACGAGTGCGAGGACCGCCAGAACCACGGTCACGATGATTCGAGCCAGCATCGCCGACTTCTGCACACCCACGTAGTTCACACCGGTGATCACCAGCACTGCGGCGACTGCAACCGCATGCTCGTGACCTGGCCACGCATATGTGCCCACGGTCAACGCCATGGCCGCGCACGAGGCTGTCTTGCCGACGACGAATCCCCATCCTGCTAGATATCCCCAGAAGGGACCCAAGCGTTCGCGGCCGTAGACGTAGGTGCCGCCGGATTCCGGATACAGCGCAGCCAACCGTGCGGAGGACATCGCATTGCAATAGGCGATCACTGCTGCGGTGGCCAATGCGATCAGCAAACCACCGCGAGCTGCTGCGGCTGCTGGTCCGAGGGCTGCGAAGATTCCGGCGCCGATCATCGCGCCCAGCCCGATGATAACCGAATCGGTGACCCCGAGCCGACGTTGCAACGTCGGTGAATCACCTGCACGTGCAGACGACGGCGGCTTCTCGCTTTGCGATGACGTCACAACATCCACTTCTGTTGACCCTTATATCGTTTTCCGATATCGAGACTCGATAATAGTGGTGAAGGCGGCAGACTGGGCGGTTGGGAGATGTCCGGCTGGTGAACGATTGCTCCTCTGAACACGTCACTGTTACAGAGGAGTTTGGCGCGGGATCGGATTGCGCACTGCTCTCTTGTAACTCAGCTGAGCCGGTTCGCATCTACTGCGGTCAATGACCGCCAGTACACAAGCTCGGGTGCGTGCGAGTTCCTGCCGAAACCGGCGATGGAAGAACGGGTCTCGATCTCTGGCTATGGGTGACGGCCGACGCCGTCCACCTGCGTCCGGCGAATTGACACGTGGAAGACGGAACTCGCAGTAGGCGCTAACGCGCAGCTCGGGCTCCTGTCGTGGAGACGACGCGGCAACTGCCGTACGGGTGAGCGTCGGCGCATGTGGCGTTCGATCGCCGAATGCGCTCCCACTTCTGTAACCGTTCCGTAACCAGATTGGGAAGGGTGTGCTGTCGCGTTCCTGTCTTGGGAATCTGGGGTGGCCACCGTGCTGGGCTTGGACGAGGTGTACGCCAATCAGAGCCCCGCCGACAAGGTCGCTGCCGTGCGGGCCGAACGGGAACGCGCCGTGACCGTGATGGTCGGCGACGGCGTCAATGATGCCCCCGCTCTGGCTGCGGCCACGGTCGGCGTCGCGATGGGCGCCCGCGGTGCAACGGCCTCCTCCGAGGCCGCCGACATCGTGTTGACGACCGACCGTTTGGACAGGCTGGCCGACGCGATGGACATCGCACGTTGGTCACGGCGCATCGCGGTCCAAAGCGCGGTGGCGGGGATGGTGCTGTCCCTGCTGGCGATGGGTGTTGCCGCAGTCGGACTGCTGCCGCCCGCGGCGGGGGCTTTGCTGCAGGAAGGCATCGACGTCGCGGTGATCCTCAACGCCCTGCGTGCGCTGCGAGGCAACCCTGCCGCCGGGATCGAGCTGCCGGATGGCACTGACGCGATGCTGCGCCGCTTCTCCGGCGAGCACGACAAGTTACGCGACGGACTGACGCTGCTGCGTGATGCCGCCGACAATGTTGCCGCCGGGTCCGCAAACCTGCGATCGATGCCTTGACCCGAGCCCAGAGCTTCCTCACCGAACGACTATTGCCGCACGAGGACGCCGAACAGACCGAGCTGTACCCGGCGTTGGCGACGCCGCTGGGCAGCGCCGAGGCAACGGCCACGATGAGTCGAACCCACGCCGAGATCCACCGGCTGACCGACCGCATCGGCAACCACCTGCAACTAGCTCACGAGGCCGGTGGCATCCAACCCAGCCAGGTCGACGATTTGCGGGCCTGCCTCTACGGGCTGCATGCGTTGCTGCACCTGCACTTCCTGCAAGAAGAAGAGAACTACTTCACTCTCGCCGACACCGAACTCCCCGAGGGGCGAAAGACAGCACTGACCGGGCGCGCCCGTCGATATCTGGAGAAGGGTGCACGTGACATCGAAGAACGGATTCCCTCAGTCCGCGGCTGACTGGAGTGTTCCCGATTTGATGGACACGCTCAATTCCGGGAGGGCTGTTTGCGGTGCCCGGACCTCTGAGGCGGGAATTCCGTCCAGAGCTCCGGTGTTTGGCGGTGTTTCATGAACTATGTGCTCGCTTGGGTAGCGCCGTCGCAGACCAACCATCCGGTGACCCAAACGAGGTGTGGGATTGCATCGAAACTTGATGCTCTCGTCCGACCCGTTTCCGCTTTCCAGGCAGTTGTTCCGATCTCTCCTTCTCGGTGTCCCGGCCTGCACCCGGTATACCCCCGGGGGTACTTGACATACCCTAGGGGGTATATGGCAACCTGTAGTCATCGCACTCCACAGAACAGGGAAGGTTGTCCGATGATCCTCGAGCAGTACTACATCGAGTGCCTCTCGCACGCGTCGTACCTCATCGGCGACGAGAGCACCGGCCGCGCTATCGTGATCGACCCGCGCCGCGACATCACCGGATACCTCGAGGACGCAGCCCGATTAGGCCTGACCATCGAGGGTGTCGTCAACACGCACTTTCATGCGGACTTCGTTTCCGGTCACCTCGAGTTGGTCGAGGCTACCGGCGCGTGGATCGGTTTCGGCGATGCCGCGGACACCGATTACCCGATTCGCCGACTGCGTCACGGCGAGCACCTGACGCTGGGGGAGGTGGACATCGAAATTCTCTCCACCCCCGGCCACACGTGGGAGTCGATCAGCCTGCTCGTTCGCGAGAATCGAGACGCCGAGCCCACTGCTGTGCTGACCGGGGATTCTCTGTTCATCGGCGACGTCGGTCGCCCCGACCTGGCCAATCTCGGCGACGGCACCAACACCGACCTGGCTCGGGCGATGTACCGCACCGTCCACGAGACGCTGCTGACCTTGCCCGACGCAGTGACCGTCATGCCGGCCCACGGCGCGGGATCGTCCTGCGGCAAGAACCTCTCGACCGAGCTGACCTCCACCATCGGCGAGCAACGCCGCACGAATCCGTCGGTGCAGCCGATGAGCGAAGACGCGTTCGTCGCTCTGGTCACCGACGGCCAGCCTGCGGTGCCGGAGTATTTCTCCACCGATGTCGCCCTGAACAAGTCGAATCGCGCACTCCTCGAACAAGACCGGCGTATTCCCGAACTCTCGCCGGGAGAGCTCCGGAGTGAAATGGACAGTGGAACACGCATTCTCGATGCCCGCACCCCCGACGACTTCGCGGCCGGGCATCTGCGGGGCTCGGTCAATGTCGGATTCGACGGCAGGTTCGCCGAAACCGGCGGCATGGTCGCCGATATCGGGGAGCGCATCGTGCTCATCACCTACCCAGGCGAGGAGCAGGATGCGGCAATGCGCTTGGCGCGCATCGGATCCGACAATGCCATCGGGTACCTCACCGTCGACGCCGACGGCACTTTCCCAGGCGCGCTCGCCGACCTTGTCCGCCCTGCGCTGCGCACCACGGTGTCCGAGCTCGAAGAGCTGCTGGACATGGATGCTGTCACGTTGATCGACATCCGTAACCCCGGCGAGCACGACTTCGGTGTCATCGACGGCGCACAGTCGATTCCCCTCGCCCAGTTGCGTTCCCAACTCGCGGACCTGCCACGAAACAAGCCGATCGTCGTTCACTGCGCCGGCGGCTGGCGCTCGTCCGTCGCGGCATCACTGTTGCGTGCCGACGGCATCGAGAACGTCAGCGACCTGGTCGGCGGATACACGGCTTGGGCCGAACGCGCTGCCGGGTCCAACTGATTGACAACAACTTTCGTGCCCAGAACAGGGCACCGCACCCCTGACGAGGAGTTCCCACCATGTGTTACACCACGACATGTTCCTCCTGCTCCAAGACCACCTGGGCAGGATGCGGCCAGCACGCCGACCACGTCATGGCCGGCGTCCCGAAAGCGCAGCGCTGCACCTGCGCCCCTGCCGCAGCCGCTCCGCCTGGCTTCTTCCGCTCCCACTTCGGACGCTGACCCGCCGCACCGGATGACCCGGCGCTCGCTCACGCTCGAACCCTTCACATCTTCAGGAGTCAACCAATGTCCAGTAACACCACGGTCGGGGACGGCGTTTCGCCGATCTCACAAGCGTCCGGCGGCGTACTCGGCCGCATGGGCGCATCGATGGCCGGCAACGCACAATGGGTGCTCGGCGTCTGGCTGATCGTGCTCATTGCACTCGGTGCCGCAGCACCGTCGGTGTTCAGTTCCCTCGCCGGCGCCGGCTGGCAGGCCAACGGATCCGAATCGGTCCAGGTCCGCGAACTCGCGCAGGAACACTTCGGCGGCAACTCTTCCGCCGCGGTCCAGGTTGTCGTCCATTCCGATGACCGCACCGTCGACAGCCCCGACATGCAGCACGTCCTCACCGAGGTCACCGATGTCTTCGCCGGGGACCCTCGCTTTGGTGCGATCATCGCGCCGCAGCCGGGAATGTCCATCAGCCCCGACGGGCACACCGGAATTCTCATCGCCGGCGCGAACGCGTCCACCGACGAGATGGTCAAGGCCGTCGACGATCTCAAGGGGGAGTTGACCGCCCTGTCCGGGAACGGCATCGAGGTCTATCCCACCGGTGCATCGGCACTGTGGAGTGATTTCAACAAGGCCAACCACGATGCGATGATCCAGGCCGAACTGTTCTCCTGGCCGGTCACCCTCGCGATCATGGTGCTCGCGTTCGGGTCTCTCGTCGCCGCCGGACTCCCACTGCTGCTGACCCTGGCCGGACTCGTCGCCTCTGCGGGCGGACTCGTCCTGCTCAACCAGATCACTCCGATTTCCGTGTGGGCGATGAACTTCGCGATGATGTTCGCCCTCGCCCTCGGTATCGACTACGCCCTGTTCATCGTCTCCCGGTTCCGCGACGCGATACGCCATGCATCGTCGCCGCGGGCAGCGGTCGCGGAAACCATGGACACCGCGGGCAAAGCCGTCGTCCTGTCCGGAATCACGGTGCTGGTCAGTTTGTCCGCCGTACTTCTCGTTCCAGCACCGGCTGTGCGGACGATGGCTATCGGCATCATGCTCGCCGTGTTCTTCGTCCTGCTCGCCTCGATGACTCTGCTGCCTGCCGTTCTCGGGAAACTCGGCACCAAGGTCAATGCTGGATCCCTGCCCTACGCCAAGCGTCAGGAACACCGCTCACCGAAGTTCGCAGCCTGGGGCGAGCTGCTGCACAAGCATCCGTGGCCGTTCGCCATCGGTTCACTCCTGGTACTGATCGCACTGTCGATCCCGGTGCTCGGGCTCAAGGTGGCGATGCCCTCCATCGCGGTTGTTCCCGCCGATGCCCCGGTCCGCCAGGGCTACGAACTCGTCCAAGCTCAGATGGGTGAGGGGGCGCCGGGCATGTTGCAGATCATCGCCCCCGCCGCGGAGGGCGCGCAGACAGCGAAGGCTGCTGCCGCGACCGAAGGTATCGCCATGGTGACGCCGCCGCAGTCCGCACTCGATGGCAGCGACTTTGTGATGTTGCAGGCCATGCCTACCGTCGACCCGTCCGACGCACAGATGGGAGCCATCCTCGACACCTTGCGTGCGGACCTTCCCTCGGGCGCTCTGGTGGGCGGCGCACCGGCGGAGAACCTCGACCTGCAGCAAGCGCTGAACGACTACCTCCCGCTGATCGTCGGCATCATCCTGGTTCTCGGGTTCCTGCTGCTCCTGGTGGCGCTGCAGGCGCCGTTGATCGCCATCCTCGGTACCGTGGTCAGCTTGCTCTCCACCGCCGCCGCATTCGGGGTCGCGAAGTTGATCTTCCAGGACGGGCACGGCGCGTCGTTGCTCGGTTTCACCCCGCAGGGGTTCCTCGACGGGTGGGGGCCGGTGTTCTTCTTCGCGATGATCTTCGCGATCGCCATGGACTACACCGTCTTCTTGTTGGCCACGGCGAAGGAGCATTACGAGCGCTCAGGTGATCCCAAGGTCGCGCACGTCGACGGCCTGGCTCATTCGGGGCGGGTGATCCTCGCCGCTGCCGCGGTGATGGTGGCCGTGTTCTTCACCTTCGCGCTCGCTGAGCCGTTGCCGCCGAAGGAGATGGGCATCATTCTCGGTGTCGCTGTACTGCTCGACGCGGTACTGATTCGGCTGATCCTGCTGCCGGTGCTCCTGCGGTTGACCGGGCATGCCGCATGGTGGTCCCCGGCTTGGTTGCGAAAGGTATTGCCCAACATCAGTTTCTCGCACTGACAGGTTCGGATGGCGTGGTTCGGCAGCTGTGACGCACAGATCTGCCGAACCACCCACCCGGATATACCCATAGGGGTATATTTGAGGTTATTGATTCATCTTCGGAAGGAACTCCCATGGTCGGCGACGACGACAGCATCGCATTGGTACTCAACCGACTCCGCCGCGCGCACGGCCAACTCGCCGGAGTGATCTCGATGATCGAACAGGGCCGAGACTGCAAGGACGTCGTCACTCAACTCGCTGCGGTCTCGCGGGCCCTGGACCGGGCCGGCTTCAAGATCGTCGCTACCGGGCTGCGTGAATGCATGACCGGCGATACCGAGAACGGTAAGGAGCCGATGACCGAGGCTGAACTTGAAAAGCTCTTCCTCGCGCTCGCTTGACCCCGCAGCGGGTATCGCGGAACAACGAACGGAAAGGACGGCACCGACGGTTATGGCAGCTCTCCCACGGCATCACGGCTGGACCATCGAACGGATCGTTCCACTACTGGGCGGAATGGTCGTCCTGCTCAGTGTGGCCTTGACACTCGCTTTCTCCACCTGGTGGCTCATTCTCACCACGTTCGTCGCTGCGAATCTGCTGCTCTACAGCGCAGTGGGATGGTGCCCGATGAGCCTGATACTCCAACGCCTCGGCATCCCGCGGCTCGGCACCCGCTTACCGATCCCAGACCCCGGATCCCCCGAAATAAGGACGTAGATCATGCAACTCGCACTCACGACCACCCTGAACACCACCTTCGACGACGCCGTCGAACGCACCCGCACAGCATTGTCCGAGCAAGGTTTCGGGATACTCACCGAGATCGACATGAAAGCGACCCTCAAAGCCAAGCTCGACGAGGACATGGAGGATTACCTCATCCTCGGCGCCTGCAACCCGCCGTTGGCGCATCGAGCCGTCGGAGTCATGCGGCAGATCGGATTGCTGTTGCCCTGCAACGTCGTCGTGCGCGCCGATCCCTCCGCCGAGAACACCATCATCATCGATGCGATGAACCCCGCCCTCATGGTTCAGGTGACCGGCGAACCAGCACTGCAGTCCGTCGCCGACGAGGCGACGGAGAGGCTGCAGGCCGCTCTCGATTCGCTCACCGCACAGTAGAACCGAGCTCGAACAACAACCGCATGCCGCCGAACGTCGGTAGACGAAAAGGACGCCGATGACTCTCGCAATCGCACTCGCAGCCGGGGCAGTCATCGGTGTCCTGCTCGGACTCCTCGGCGGCGGCGGATCCATCCTCGCCGTACCGGTCCTGGTATTCGCCCTGGGCCTCGACATCGACCAAGCAATCCCGATCTCACTGATCGTGGTCGGCGCCGCCTCTGCCGTCGGCGCGATCCCCAAAGTCCGCGCCCACCTCGTGCAGTGGCGACTGGCGGCCGTGTTCGCCGCTGCCGGTATCCCCGCAACCTTCCTCGGTAGTGCCCTTGGGCGAGTGCTCCCGCAGGCCGCCGTGATGATCGGGTTCGCCGGCGTCATGATCATCGCCGGTGCTCGTATGCTCGCCGACCGCGGCGATACCGGGACCGCCTGCAGCGTAGGGGATTCCGGCATCAACTGGCGCCGCTGCGCACCTCGCGCGATCCCCGCCGGATTCGCCGTCGGCGTTCTGACGGGGCTCTTCGGTGTCGGCGGCGGATTCCTCATCATCCCCGCGCTGGTGCTCATGCTGGGCATTGATATGCAGATCGCGATCGGAACGTCGCTTCTCATCATCGTCGCGAACTCCGCCGCCGGCCTGATCTCACATCTCGGTAGCGGCGTCACCATCGATCCGGTCATCACGATCGGTTTCTCCGGCGCTGCGATCGTTGCCTCCTTGGTCGCCGGACGGTTCGGCAACCGCGTCGACACCGGAAAACTTCAACACTGGTTCGCGTACCTGGTGTTCGCCGTCGCCGCGTACATTCTGTTCGATACTCTCGTGTTGAGTCGCTGACGCCGTGACACACGAGGGAGCCGTACTCGTGTGGAACTCCGCTTTTCCATATCGGCGACCGGCCTCGTTCGCCATTCGTCGTATCTGTTTTCGGCGTAGACATCGGCAACCGATATCTACGTGGTGACCAGGCTGTCGGCGCCCGAGAAGTGCCCGCCGGCAACGGACCACTCCTTCCTTTCCGAGTAAGCGCTCCGTTGTCGTGGCCGCTCCACCACGACCAATGTCACCGACTTTCGTGCAAGATGGGTGGGGGTAGATGCATCGCCACCAAGGTCGACATGGGGCGGAGGGTGAGCAGTGAGGCTGGTAGAGCCCGCGCCGTGCGTGAGTATCCCAACGCCGGATGGCTGTCTGGGGGCGCGGTCATCACAGTGCGCTTCGGGGCGTTCATGGGCCAGCTGGATGCCAGCATCGACACCTTGACCTTCCCGTCACTGCAACGCGAGTTCGGCACCCCTCTTGTCGGCGTGCAGTGGAGTCGGTGTCCGCGCACCTGATTCACAAAAGTCACCGGCCGCTGTTGATGATCCCGACAGAGGCCCGGTTCTCCGGATGCACGGCCGTGCCGTGACCGCTGCTCCCTGCAACGTGGGCAAGAAGAGAAGAAAGGTGGACAAAAAGAAACGGAACGACGCACACATGACGTTCGGTCGGGCCGATGGTTGCTCTGCCACCCATCGCATAGGCACACTCCGAACGTCGTCGACGTGCAAAACCGATGAGAGAGGACTCGTCATGACCTCGCAGCTCTATCTCGTCCGCCAGGGACAACGGCCCTCAACGCCAACTACCGCAACTGCGTGACCCTACTGAATCAGTTCGATCTCGTCGGTGTCGTATCCGAGTAGACCGGCGACGGTTGAGTGGGCGTCGTCGCCGTACAGCTGTTCTTGGGTCTCGTCGCCGAACATCTGGGAATGCAGCTCCTTCATATCCCTGGGTTGGGATGAGCGGGGGGCAAACCGAACTTGTACATCGGTGGGGCTACCGATGGGCTGTGTGTATACGACGAGGGGTGGAACGCTTGCGCTTCCTGGATGAACAGCAACTCGCAATGCGTGTTGCGGTCTGTGCCCTCGTGCGCCGCCGATGGTTAGTTGCTCCGACAGCGTTCGAGCCAGCGTCGTGTCCCGTATGTGAGCGTCGCGCACAAGTTGTGTCAGTGATCCCTTCTGCATTTTGATGCGGCGGCGGGGTTGATGTTCGTTGAACTCCCGGGCGGTCTCCCAGAAGTCGTTCAACAGCGTGACTGCTGGATCGTCGATCAGACCGCTGCGCTGTATGCGCTCGGTGATGTGGTGGGTTCGCTCGCCGGGACGGAGCGTTAGGTGATGTTCGAGTCGGGCGAATCTGAAGGGGAGGTCATCCTGGAGTAGTGCGATGTGCTCGGCAGTCATTTCCACGACACGGGTGCTTCCACGTAGTTCCACGAAAAAGTAGGTATCGTCCGGAGCTTGTCCGACGGCGGCACCTCTCGGTTCCCTCAACGCATAGACCTCTTGTTCGAGATCGTCGACACGGGTCCGCAGTATGTCGGCGAGGGTGATCTGGCGCTGGACGTACTCACTGATCGGGAGCGGAGGTCCGTCGTTGACCATCTGCCAGTTTCCCGTTCCCCCAGGATCGCCTTCCGTAGGCCGTCCAGTGGCTAGGTACACGGCTTTGAACAGTCGCATCGACGGAATCGTCGTCGTTTGATCCTCGAAGGTGTGAACGGTTTTCACCCGGCGGCCGTAGGACACTTCGTCGACGGAGATCGCGGCCTTTTTTGCTCTCTGCCGTTCGGCGTCTCGATTGAAAATCGCGGCCATGCTGATGGGATGCCCGCCGTAGTCGACCCACACAGCCATCATCGGACAAACGGTTCTGCGTAGAAGATCGAACCTGTGGAGCGGCTGATTTTTCGCATTACGAATGAGCTCGATTGCATCCGACCCGCCGGGATCGGACAGCACGAGCGACGATTCCAATCGGAGCGCCTCGAAATGCTCGTGCACGATGCGACCGGTGATCTGCGGGATGACGGTTTTCCCGAGAACATCCTGGATCTGGCCGTGCAGGACGATGTGACATTCGTCGGTCGGGTCGGCACTGACGGTAACGGTGACGTCTGGATCAGCGTTGACCGGTTCGGCTTGGTCAACAGGCTGGATGAATTCTTGTTCGATCAGGACCGGAATTGCGGCGAGCGCGTCCCCTCGGTCCGCGCCGAAGGTGTTGTGCGCGTAGATGAGTGCCGTCTCGGGCGGTGTCCACCGACTATCATCACTGGGGTGAGTGATCTCAAGCTCGATTATCGATGCCAGAACAGCCAGCTGCGCCGACGTCAGATCGAGGATCCGCGCGAGCTGCGGATTGGCGCTCTGGCTCTCGCGGGCAAACCGAGCAGTATGCGCGATCGGCACCATCAAACCGGTAGACGAGATCATGTCATCGCGGTATTGAGTCAGAAGCGCCGAGTACGCAGGCTGACCGATCTCGAACCGCTCGCCCTCGCTGAGCATGCGGGTCCACAGATGTGATCTGCGGCTTTCGTGAAACCAGAGTTGTCCATTGCGTTCTACGCTGAGGATGTTCTCCCGCTCGAGAGACTGCCGCAACACACCCCATTGGGTGGAACTGAGATCAAGATAGGAAATGATCGTCGATTCCGAGGGCGGCAACTCGAAGACCGACAGCTGACGTGCAGCGATGTGCGCATCGCTGGGGAGTCGAGCCAGTGCATCTTCCAAGGAACGGACGAAGGCCGTAGGAGGCGTGTATTCATCCAATGTGCCGCCGCTTCGGAGCTGACCGATCAAACCTTCGACGATGATCGGAAATCCGCTGCTCAGGAAGTGAACACGCTCGGTGTGAACGCCCGCAACGCCTGCTCGACTGAGCATGGAACCGACATCTGCTCTCCTGAGCCCGCCGACGACAAGCTCCCCACACCCGGTGTCACGGAGTCTGGTGAGTCCGGCACGGGCCTCGTGCGCCGCAGACGACCAGGCGACCACGAATCGCGCGCGTTTAGGGGGCACGATGGAAAGGCTGGCCAACGCCCGTTGGTCATCGTCTGTCAGTCGTTGGCATTCGTCGATAGCCAGAATCACGTCGCGTTTGAGAGCAGTGGCGACCTCGTCGCACAGGCGTACCAGGAGTTTGACGACGTTGGTGTCGCTTCGCGACTGGAGATCTCGCCGTAGATCGTCGGTCGTATCTTGGCGTAGGCCTTTGAAGAACACCGCGAGTCCTTCGCCTGCGTGTTCGCCGAGTCGTGCTTTCACTTGGGCCATGACTTCCTGGGTCACGGCTTTGGCCAGGCTCTTACCGACTTCAGCCACCATTTCCTTGCCTGCGGTGTCGAGCCGGTTCTGGATATTGCGCCATGCTGTCCGGTCGGCCATCGAGGTGACCAGGGCTGTGACGAGGCCATCCAGGATGGCTACCTGCAAGGCGCCGCTGTCGAACGCACATGTGACCGGGGGAGGTGCGATGGCTGAGCCACGCGAGAGTTCGATCTGATGGTCGGCGAGGATCGATGACTTGCCGGTTCCGGAGTCTCCCGTGACCACTACGACAGGATGTGACATCGACAGAAGATCGGTGAGTTCAGGCCGCATGAGCACAGTATGCGGCTGACCTGCGACACCTTTAATTGCAGGTCACCCTCGCGAACCGAATGGCGTTGCGTCGAAGCAGATCCGGTACACGGACAAGTTGAGAGACTTATTGCTGGCGCCACACTCGATCATTCCACTTGCGTAAACCGCGGACGTCGAACTATTCTATTGCCAGTAGCTGGAGATGAAATAGTTCTCTGAGCGCTAATTCCGGAACCCACGCCTAGGCGTGGGTTTCCGCGTATCTGGAGGGCAATAATCGTTCCATGCTGCTGGCGTACATTGACGAGATCGGCGAGACCGGGGCATTCGTTGCGCGCGATCACGCTCGCTTCAACACCAGTCCCGCATTCGGCTACGCCGGCCTGATCCTTCCCGCCGACAATGCTCGAAAGTTCGGTCAAATCTTCACGCTGAAAAAGCGGGAGATCTTCAAAACCGAGATCGAGAAGGCAGAGCACCCGGGACGGTGGGAACGCAAGGGCGCGAGTATCTTTCGGCCCGACACTTTTGACAAGTACCGGCAGCAGATCCGAGTGTTCAACACTTTGGTGCGCAGCGTACGCAGCCTCGACGGCGCCCTCTTCTACTACGCCGCGGAAAAACCTCTGGGAACCCCGAAACAGACGGACCTCGATACGGACGCCCGAGAAACAGCTGCGATGCGCGAAGCGCTCAACCGCATCGCCCGGTACGCCGACTACAAGGGCTCGAACGTGATGGTCATGATCGATCAGATCAACGAGAAGACGCGCGCAGCTCGGCTGCCGGCAATGTACGAACACATCTTGGGTCGTGCGAGCGGATATCCGGAAATGAAGCGGATCATCGAGCCGCCAATGCACATAGACAGTGTCCTGAGTTCGAACATTCAGTTCTCCGACTGGATTGCCGCATGTGTAACGAGAGCGATCGAGTACCAGATCATCAAGGAATCCCCCTACCAGTGGGTGACGGGGGACAACGCACTCCCGTCGGTCAGGGGCGCATTCACTCATGAGTCGAAGATCCACTTGTGGCAGCGTGACCTCTCCGATCTCAATCACTCCGACATCTTCCGCAGTGATCGACTGCTGCATCCGGCGGCGGCGGGACAGTTGGTCGGCGACCAACTTCCGGCCGATCGATTCCGTCGGATGAAGGCCGCGGCCGAGCGAGCACAGATCCGACAGTAATGCACTCTCTCGGGTAGTTGCATGAGTTTCGCTTGGATAAAACTGCTGATGACAACTGAAACCAGCTTCTGGTCCACTTTCCGCGATCATGTCGAGCGAGCGCTCGGGCCCAAGTGATTCATCCAGCCGGGTGAATACCAGCCGAGCGGGGGGACTGTTTCTGGACGATTCGTTCGAGCCCGTTCGCGGACAACGATATTCGAGAACTCCGATAGAAAACGATCCACTCGAAAGCCGCCTCGCGAAGCGGTTCCGCACTGCCCCATCGCTGCATCCGGACGCGGCGACTTCGCGTTCGGAGGACAAGGGCGCGTACCGCGTCGTCTCGGTCCGTATCAACGCACCCGGTTTCCGTAGTACCTACGCCGTGGAGGTTCAGGCCGCTGTCGGATTCGAGTTCGCGGATGAGGCGTTCACCGTGACGGTTGACGCTCCGGAAGGTTTCGATCAGGCTGCGCGCCGAGCAGTCCGGAAGTCGGTTGCTCGTGCGGGTGAGTGGAACGCCGACAACTCTGATTCGATTGCTCCGCGTCTGGAGGACGCGGACGCTTATCGCGTTGTTGCGGTTCGCGTGAGCGTGGATCGGTAGTCGGAAGGGGACCGGCCCGAAGCTACCGGGTCGGTCCTCTTCGTTGCGTGCTCCGAAAATGGCCTCTCACCGTGCGGTGGGGGGCTTTTTCGTGTGTTGGGGGTGTGGGTGTGGCTATTGCTGATTGGTGAGGGTGAGGAGGAGCTGTGAGACCTGTTCGGTGGTGGCGTCGGCGAGGCAGTCGACGATGCAGGCGGTGAGAAAGATCTTGATCGTGTTCGGTACCCGTTGCGCGAGGGCGCGGAGCTGCTCGCCCCTGGTGGGGCGGTGGTTGTCTGGGGTCTGGCCGTCGTGCTCGTGCATTTCTGCTCCTCGTAGTGGATTGGAGTTCCGCGTGGGTGCGTCCTCATCTCTTGTTGTTCGAGCTACGGGCGAGATCACATGTTCGTGTAGGGGAATTGAGTTGTTGCGGGCTTGTGACCTGCGTAGATGGCACGTCCCGGGGTGGTGTGTTCGTGGAGTTGGGGCGCCGGCAAATTGGGGCCGGCTGATGGGGCCGGCGGGTGCTCGGGTTCGGTGGTGGGGGAGTGTCGGGGTGCTCGGCGGGGCGTATGTGGGCCGATTTTTGGGTGTTTTTGAATGTTGTTGTGTTTAAGTAACTTTGGGTGATCGATTGGTGGGTAATCGGTTTCGGTGGTTACGCATGGAGGTGTTTTGTGTAGGTTCAAATTGTGTTGTGGTGGTTAGGATTTCTCGGTTTCGTGGTTCTGTGTTGTTTTGCGGTTTGGGGGCGGGGTCCTGTAGGATGGGAAGTATGATGACGATGAGTCGGCAGACGCGAGACGGGGTAGCTTCGAGCGACCCCCGCCCCTCCCCAGCCTCGTTTGGTACTTGGGTACCGAATTTTCAGTTCCGATCAAATCCTTTGGTGGCAAAGTCAATTCGGGAATTTAGAGGAGCGGA
>NZ_BCRM01000046.1 GCF_001552595.1 Rhodococcus erythropolis NBRC 15567 | reverse complement strand
GGGGTCGTCGCCTTGCAGTCGGGTGGTGATGGTGTCGGCGGCTGCTGCGGGGTGTCCTTCGATCGGGTCGGTTTGTGCGATGTCGAACACGGACAGGATCGGGAACCGTGCTGCGCGGCGGGTGGTTTCCTCGCCGGTCTCGGTGTCGGTTTCGGTGATCTTCTTGGTCGAGTAGCCGAAAATCTTGATCGACTTTTCGCCCTTGCGGACCTGTCGTCCGAGTTCTTGCCACTTGCGGAATCCGGCGACCTGGCTAGCGTCGGGGGCCTGCGAGAAAATCAACATGACGTTGTTGAAGCTGTACGCGTGGAACGCTGCTGCGGCGGTCAGGTAGGCGGCCCATGCGTCGGTGTCGGTGAGCTGGGCGACCTTCGCGGTGATGCTCTCGTGCAGTGCGGCGGCCTGCTCTCGTCGCGCTGCGCTCTTGTCTGCCGTGGTCTTCGCTGGTGCGCCCATAACTTTTCGGCCTCCGCTGATCCGGTGGCGTCCCCCTGCTCGGTGGCCGCCAATTTTTTTGCCCTGCTGGCAAAGGAGAATCGCGTCGGCATGAGGGGGCCGGAGTGCCACCCCTGGGCCGGGAAAATTTCTCTGCGAGCGTGCGAGTGCGGGTTGAGAAAATTTCTCGGAGCCCTCGGGTCGGCATCGCCGCCGGGGGTTGCGTGTAGGTCACCGCCGACGAGAATCGGAAGGCCAGAAGGACAAACAGATCAACGCTTTTCGCTGGTGCGGAGCGCAGCGGAGCTCATTTCGGGGGACACCGGTAGGTGGTCGGCCGCCGGGCAGGCGCCATCACACCGCCGGCGACGGGCCAGGCGTTCGCACCTCCCACTCGGGTGGCTCGCGGGGTGATTGTGCGGGAGCGACGGAGGCCGGCCCCTCTTGGTGTCGCGGTAGCGCAGTTGTGCTGGTGCTTTTGGTTTCGTTGTGTCGGCGGGTTGCGTGTGAAGCTAGATGGGGACCGATGACATCAGAAAGCGGCTACTTATATCTCACGGCAGGCTGTGAAAATTACAATCCAAGTGTAACTTTTGCAGCCCAGTTGATATTTAGTTGGTATAGTGGTGCGCATGTCTAGCGATCTTCAGATCCTCGACCTTGCTGATCTGTCGTCGGAGCAGTGGGGTCTGTTCACGATGGCGCAAGCAAAGGGGCTGGGATTCTCTGCGCAGCAGATTGCCCGCATGGCTAAGGCCGGAACTGTGGAGCGGATCCGCCATGGTGTCTATCGGGTGGGTGGGGCGCCGAGTGTTCCGTTTGAGCAGCTCAGGGCTGCGTGGATGATGATCGAGCCCGGTGTGACTGCGGGTGAGAGGCTGCGGGATGGGTCTCCGGCTGTTGTGACGCACAGGTCTGCTGCGTGGCTTCACGGGCTTGGTGATGTCGATGCGGATGTGATGGAGTTCGCGACTTCGAAGCGGCGACAGTCTCGTCTTTCTGATGTTCGGTATCGCGTTGCGTCTTATGAGAGGGATGCGTGGACGCTCGAGGACGGGCTGCCGGTTACCACGGTGCTGAGGACGATCGTCGATCTTGCCGCGGGGCATCTCGATGGTGGGCATCTGGCGGGCATTGTTCGTGACGCTGTTGTCACCAACCGTGTGGATTCGGAGAGTGTGAGTGAGGCGCTGCGGCCGTTTGCGCATAAGTACGGTGTTCGTCTGGGCGATGGGGAAGGTCTTCTGAGTCGCTTCCTGGAGGAAGCTGGGATTCCTCAGTCCACACTTGCGCTAGGCCAGCATCTGGCCGTTCGAGGGGCACTCGATCTTCCTGCGATGCAGAGCCTCCGAGATACGGCAGCGCTGATCAATTCACCTGCGATGCAGAGCCTCCGAGATACGGCAGCGCTGGCCAATTCACCTGCGATGCAGAGCCTCCGAGATACGGTGGCGCTGATCAATTCGCCTGCGATGCAGAGCCTCCGAGATACGGCAGCGCTGGCCAATTCGCCTGCGATGCAGAGCCTCCGAGATACGGTGGCGCTGATCAATTCGCCTGCGATGCAGAGCCTTCGAGACGCGGCGGCTACTGTGGACCTGCCCGTGGTCGCTGAGGCTCGGAAGATCGTCGACCGCCAGCGGCGCGCGCAGTGACGAGAATCCGAGGGGCTGCGTCGTTCCAGCGGTCGTTGACGGACCGACTGAAGACCGAGTCCAAACTTCGAGGGCGTCCATTCGAGCATCTGCGGCGGGAGTTCTACCTCCAACGGTTCTTGGCGCGGATCTTCTCGCAACCGGAGGGGCGGTGGCTGCTCAAAGGTGGTGCATCACTGTTGGTGCGGCTCCCAGATGCGCGCTACAGCCAAGATATCGACCTTCTGCATACTGCGGCGGGCCTCAAGGAGGCAGTCGAAGATCTTCGGGCGGCAGCGGATCTGAGCGAACTTGATCCACTTCGCTTCGTGATACGCGATGAGCCTACCGCGATGACTGGTGGGGTCGACGGAGCGAAGCTGAAGGTTGACGTCTATTACGACACACTGAAACTCTTCAGTTTTCCGATAGACCTTGCGACTGAGCTTGTAGCGGTAGGCGATGTCGATTATCAATCCCCGAGACCGATCGTGGTCATGGAGGACCTGGCTGCGATGCCGGAGTTTGCGTTGTACCCGTTGCCGGCGCAGGTCGCCGACAAGGTGTGTGCGATGTATGGGAAGTACGGGTGGAATGGTGGTCCGTCGTCGAGGTATCACGATCTGGTTGATCTGGTACTGATCATTTCGGCTTGGCGTATCGCGGCGGATGTGTTGGCGCGTGCCCTGTCTCAGGAGTCCGAACGTCGTGGATTGGTTTTGCCGCCGGCCATGTCCGCGCCTTCGGCTGGGTGGACTGCCGGTTATGAGGCGATTGCCCGGACGGTGTCCGGATTGCCTGATTCGGCGTTGACTTTTGACTCGGCGTTGGTGGTTGCAGGGCGGTGCCTTGATCCTATTTTGTCGAACCGGGTTGTTCTCGGGTTTTGGGACCCGGAGACTGCCGAGTGGAGTGAGTAGTTCGGAATCGGTAGGTGGCTGGCGGCCGGACAGGAGCGAGTCACACACCTCCGGAGACGGCCTCCGGGTTCGCACCTCCGAATGGGTTGGCTGGCGGGGTGATTGTGCGGGAGCGACGGGACTCGACACGCGCGGTGTCGCGGTAGCGCGGGTGGTTTTCTGTCGCCGTCTCGGCGGAGGTTGTTGTAGCGGTTATTGCTGCCGCCAGAATGTGCGTCGTCGGCTGCGAGGTAATTGGCGTAAAAGTTTATTCCTATTACAATATTGCGACTGTCACCGCTTATGAGTAATTGGTGCAGATGAATATACCTATTACGCACATGGGATTGTCATTGGCGGTGCAGTAATTGTGCGGTGCAGAGATTTGGTTCGGCGCATATTTGTTTCTGGAAGTTGAGCGGTGCTGTTTTTTGGGTGTGCGATTCCGTCTTTGGTTGATACCGCTGGTCACTGCTGGTTTTACGTGTGCGTTTGTGTGGTTGCCCAGTGGGTGAGCGGAGTTGCCGTGAAATGTGCATAATTTGTTTGTTGCTTAATTCTGGGCGATGTTCCCCGCAGTTCTTGCGATGACGTTGGAGGTTTGTTGTGCTCATTTCCGGTCTTTACCAGAGTTCAGGTGTGGTTCTGTCTTCGGATTCTGCGTCGGTGCGTGGTTGGTGGCCGCTGCTGTTCTTTATTGCGGCAGTGGCGTGGTTCGTGGCGGTGTCGGCTGGGTTTGCGACTTTGTCGGCGGTGCGGGGGTGGTTGCAGTCCGGTGAGGGCGAGCGGTCCGCGAATGTCGGGAAGCGTGTGGTGGTGGCGGTTGCCGCTTTTGGGGTTGTGTGGTTTTCGCTGGATTGGGCGTTTGTGGATTCGGAGAGGTGGCTGGCGGGGGGCGGTGAGTTCGGTATTGGTGTCGTGTTGGTGGGCTTGTTCGCGGTGGCGTCGCTGGCGGGGGTGATGGCTCGGGACTCGCTGTGGAGGTAGATGCTTCGGTGTTCGGCGCGGTGAGGCGACCGGCGTGGGTGCGCTGCTCGTAGGCGGCGGCGAGAGAGCGGGCTGCTGCTGGGCTGCATCCCATGTCGGTGCCGGTGTCTTCCCAAGTGTGTGGTTATCCCCTGCTATTTTGGGTGTATCCGCAGGTCGGCGCTTGATGGGGGACGTTGATGGATAGTTGGAGTCCGGTTTTTCGGCCGCGGATGTGGGAGCGAGACAAGGCGCTGTACGCGGCGTGGATGGACGGTGCTGCGGTTCGTTCGCCGTGGAAGCGTCGCAGGTTCGCCATCTGGCGCGAGGAGCAGTTTTCGGCCGAGATGCGTGTTGCTCGCGAGGCTGAGCAGAAGCGTCAGGCGGATTTGATGGCGAATCCCAGTGCTGAGCTTGTTGCGGCGTATCGGGAGTTGCAGGCTGCGTCCGGTGCGCGGATCGGTTGCGCGCGGGGCGGCGATATGACTAACCCGAAAACTGTTCGGGCTCTTGCTCGGGCATTGAGCGATCACGCCGAAAAGTTCCAGTAGGGGCCAGTCCGCGGCCACATTTATTGTGGCCAGTCCGCGTTTGTCCGGAAGTTTTCAGTCTCGGTCGAGGTCGTGGGCGCGTTTCGGCGTCTGGGTCCGCGAGGTTTCCGGTCCGGTCATCCCTGATTCCCGTGAACCCGTCGGTGGCTGTGAGGGGTAGTCGAGTAGGCGGCTGCGCATGAGGTCGCTGAGTTCGTGGGGGTTGTACGGTGCGCGGTTTCCGCTGCGCAGGTGCTCGATCATCGCCTTGTGATGCTCGGCTACCTCGAGGTGGATGACGTTGCCTTGGGTGCTGGCGAGCGTTGGCGGCTCGGTGCCATTGCGGTGCACGCCGACGGCAAGGACGTCGCGGAGCGGTGTGTGGGTTGCTTCCATGGCGACGTAGCGGGCTGCTTGTACTGCGGAGGCGTGGACTTTTTGCCAGTCGATGGTCCAGCCGGAGGATTTGAGGAGTTCGTCGAAGAAGACTCGTTGCGTGCGGGAGTTGCCGTCTCGGAACGGGTGCAGGACGGTGGTTTCGCCCCAGTGGTAGGCGAGACGGTCGACGGCGCGGTCTTTCGGGAGTCCTTGGGGGAAGTTGTCTTTGGCGATTCCGCGGAAGATGAACGCTGCTTGGTTTTCGATGTGTTCGGGTCGGCAGTGGGGGAGGTTCATGCCGACGGCGCCGGTGTCGCGAGTGCGGAGGGTGCCGGCCCAGTCGTAGACGTCTTGCAGGATGAATTGGTGGATCTTTTTCAGGTGGTCGAAGTCGAAATTGCCTGGGATGGGCTGTGTTTCGAGTTGCAGGATGCGCTGGTAGGCGGCTGCGCGTTCGACTACTGCGAGTTTCGCGGGGTCTGTGATGCCGTATTTGTTGTTGAGGACGCCGGGGGCGATCTCGTATGGATCTTTCACTCGGGCTGTGTTGCCTCGTATTCGGCGAGTGCTGCGGCGACTGCGAGTTCGACGGCTTTGTCGCCGGTGATTTCTCCGCGTAGTTGCCGGCGGCCGATTTCGAGGTCGGTGGCGCTGGGTTCCATGCCGGCCATTCGGTGTCCGGCTGTGGCGGCGGCGATGGCTCGGTCGATCTGGGCTTCGGTCATGTGCGATTGTGCGTTGCGTGCAGTGGTCACCGGTGCTCCTTCGTCGACTCGGTCGGTGTGGTGGTGCGCAGGGGAGCTGCACACCGTTGTCTATTCTACCTGATCATTGCCTGTTTCCTGCGATCAACGGACCTGCGGAGGCGGTGTCAGAACAGCGTTTTTTGGGTTTGGGCTGCGGCGTTTTCGGTGCGTTTCTCGTAGGCGGCTGCGAAGGTTTGCGAGGTGGCGGGGCTGCATCCCATTTCGGTACCGATCTCGTCCCAGTCAGCTCAGTGACGGTGCAGCTGCCAGGCGTCGTGTTCGTCGTCGTTCATGTTCTGGGTTCCCGTCTGCTCCACGTCTCGGACGACTTCTTCAAAGGTGATGGTGGTGCTGCTGCCTATTCCAACAGCCTCGACTGGCAAACACATGTCCGGCTCGACGACACGAGAGACACGAGGCGAAAGCTGCGGCCACCGTCCCAAAGACACCACATTGGCCATCGCCGGGGGAGCACGACTGGTAGCGGCGACGTTCCGAGGTAGAGAATGCACTGGTATCAATCATTGAAGGCTGCGACGTTCCTTCTTGGATGGCCTACAGCGAATTGTTTGATCAGCGACGTCCATCCGGGCTGCGCGACAAGGACTGAGGTCGGAGGCAGATCGGTGATCGTGGACAACGGGCAGTGGTGGATGCCATCCAATCGCGACAGCACCGGCACCGGCACTCTCACCACCGTCGACGACGGTTCCCTTCGGCTCAAGCTAGACCACCGCATCGTCCCGTGGGCCAAGGCGAACCAGATTGTGTGGGGTGAAACCGCTGACGGCACACCGGTGACTCTGCTGGGCTGCGTAGCCCTGTCCGACAGGCACTTGGCGCAGGCGGTTCACGTGCACGTGGCCTTAATCGGCGCCCACATCGCCTCCGTCGATGATCGCATTTTCTGCCAGGTGTCGGTGAGCCTGTCCAACCTGACCGACTGGGCAACCCGAGGCCATGATGCGCCGCCGCTGCCCGAGCAGATGACCAACCCCCAACGTCCTGGCGAGCAGCTCAGCCTGCGCCGTGTGGGCCGCGAGGTCCAGCTGGTCATCGAGTCCGATGAACCCCGCCGTTGGGCGGATTTTGACACTACTATCCAGGCGTTCGAAGACCTCCTGACCCTGGCGGCAATGCGGACTGCCGGATCGAGTCGTCCGTCCTGTCCACCAGTGACGGCACCCCGGTCCAGGTATGGATGAAGGCCGACCCCGTGATCGAGCGCCGTTGGCATCCCGTGTTCGCGCTGAGCACCGTCTCCGATCGGTTCATCTCCGACTGGCTGACATTGCGCGCGCAGTTGGGGATGTCGGGGTCGGTGTTGTTCAGTCTCGATTACGGCGGCCGCGGGTACTTTCAGAACAAGCTATTTAATGCTGCATCCGCCGCCGAGGGTTTCCACCAGATTCTGCACCCGGATACAACCGGTATCTCCGACCCGGAGCATGCGGACCTCAAGGGCCACATCAAGGCTTTGCCCGACGGCCCGGCGCGGCGATGGGCACTTTCAGCGATCCAACGGAACCAGCCGGGCTTCGCGAGACGGATGCGCGAGCTGGCCTCGATCCCCGACAGCGAAGCCGTCGCTACAGTGCTCCGCGATCAGGCCAAGTGGGTCACCTGGATGGTCAATGCGCGCAACGCGATCGGTCATTCATCGTGGGACGGCATGGACAAGATTCCTCGCGAGGTCAGACCCGCACTGACCTACGTAACGAAAACCCTGATGCACCTGGTGATGTTTGAGAAGCTCGGGCTTTCCTCCGATCAGCAGCGCAGCGCAGCCGCAGTGAGTTACCACAATTTGCGGCAACACTACGACGACTACTTTGACCCAGCGCCAGCAGACTGAACTGCACCAACCGGGCGTAATCACTTGTTTGAACCGACACCTAGCTCGATGTGGTGGAAGCCGCCCGTCGATACGGAACTACCGGGCATATCCGACAGCCTCTACATCCGTAAGATTGCCGCGTGGATATCACAGAATTCGTCAGCGCCCGCCTAGACGAGCAGCAGGAGCAGGCAGAGAACGTGCGGTCCAGTCTGGCCGCGAATCCGCCATCAGGGGTGGCTTCCTACGCCCAAGGGTTCGTCGACTATCACGACAAGTTCCGCAGCTACGTCTCGGAGGCGCTCACGCGCGCACCCGAAGACAGGCTCAGCGATCTGCCGCTCCTATACGCCGCGACATGGTTCTCGCACCATCCTGATTACGACGCCTCATGGGACTGGCGGTTGCAGGAACGGTAACGCTCCGCGGCTAACTACCTTCCTACCGCGCAGCCCTTCTTTGGCGCTGTTACCCGATCCGGGAGTCCAGCGCCGAGTCCGCTCTCGATGAACGAGTACGCGACACTGAGGTGCTTCTAGTCTGCAGCGGCAAGATCTTCGCCGTTGGCAAAGATCAGTCGTCCGTCGTCGAGTGCAATCGCCCATCGATGTACCGGAGCCCAGTCCCGCCCCACCGATCCGGAGTCGATGACCATGTCCTCGTAGTCCTCGATCACCACGCCCGTGCATGTCACGGCGCCATCGGCCTCGGAGTCTGACACGGCGATTCGAACTCGGGTACCTACTGCGGCCACGTCTTTACTTTTGCCCTTTTTGTCGGTCATCTGTCAGATTCTGGCAGAGCAACTTCGTTCAAGGCCCAGCGTCGCATGCTCGGGAAATGCGCGGAGCCGAGTGTGCTGGATGCCGCTATCACTCGCTGGAGCTGTTACCCGTGGCGGTCCGAGGCCATTGTGGAGCACGGTCCTGTCGGTGCACGCTCCTACAGTCGGTTCGGGTAACAGTCCGGATCGAGTGTCAGGAGCAGGCGATGATGTTCGTCGACGATGCTCCATCGCCGCTGCCTGGTATGCCGGACAGCACTCCTGCATTGCCGGCGTTCCAGATGACGTTGATCGGGCAGCCCCAGCCTGTGCGCATTCCCGAACGTCGGTGGCGTTCGTGGCTCGACGATCCTGCTGTGGTTTCTCGGTTCGAGTCCAAACGCTTTCGACGCTGCCGGGATCAGTGCTGGCCGTGGATCGGTGGGGTGTCGTCGACCGGGCATGGTTCCTTCCGTGCGGCGAGTCTGCCCGGGCCGTCTCGCCGCGGGACCGTGCCGGCGCATTTGTTCGCCTACCAGCTCGAATACGGTGTCATCTCGAGGTTGGGCTGGTCCAACACCGACGATGCGGTGCTGTGCCATCAATGTGACTTCGCCGGCTGCACCAACCCGACGCATATGCGGCTGGGAACCAATCGCAGCAACCGCAGTGAATACGAGCTTCGGCGGCGCAACATCGCCAGCCCACTCGCCGACGTTCGAGGACCCGCGGGTCGCACTCGGGCCATCGCTGCCGCGATCCGTAGTGGCGTCGAACAGAACGTAGCGAACGACGTCATCGACGAGCGCATAGCTGCGGCCGAGGCTGCAGGACGTCCGCTCTCACTCTGGTAGCGGCACTGATGATGCACGAATGTATTTCGTTGCTGTACAGCATATTTCGACCATAGAATGACATAATATATGTTATCGGCGAAGAATTTTAACTGGCAGTATGCCGCGTTACAACATATCTGATCCCGACTTAGCGGACGTCCTCGCCCCGTATCGAAGGACATGCCATCGGTACTGGTGGATGGGCTCAACGATGATGTGGTGACATTGCCTCGGTCACGCGAGAAGGCGAGTCGGTCCGCGCTATGGTCCGACGCTCGGCGGCGTGTCCGTAGGTATCGGATGCCTGACTTTTGACGATCGTCGGTTACTGTGGCGCACGGTGTGCCGGGAAGTCTGGTCGGCGGCAGCTCGATGCTGTCCCGTTCAACCAGGAGAGCCATGAACCACCCCACGCCTCATGCCCCGATCGTTTCGCGTGACGTGCCCCTCGAATCCGGGTTCCGCTGCCCCGGCGACGAACGGCAACTGCACACCTCCGCGCGCAAGATCCTGCAGACGTGGACACTGTCCTGGACACTGCAGCGACTGCGTACGTCATTGAGCGACACCCTCGTGCTCGCAGTCGGCTCGGCATCACCGCTACCGGCAGCTGTGATCATCCCCGGCGCCGGATTGAGCGCGGCACTGCTCGAACCCGCGCTCGCTGAGATCGCCTGCACCCGAAGAGTATTCGTCGTCGATATACCCGGCGAACCAGGGATGAGCGCCGCCCGCCGCCCCGCCTCCGCTGACCTCGATCACTACGGCCGCTGGCTCGACGAGGTCACCGACGCGCTCGGCGAGAAATCCATCGTGCTGATAGGCCATGCCTTGGGCGGCGCCATCGTCCTTTCCTCCACACCCCACCCTCGTGTCGCCGGCACGGTTCTGGTCAACCCGGAGCGACTCTGTCGCTCCCGCTGGTATTCCTGGGGCGCCCTGCGACGGTTCCTATGGCGCAGAAGCACCGACATTGACGCAGCGCAGCACTACCTCGAACACGTCACCGGACCACAGTTCATTCCCTCCCCCGAGCTGGTGACCTGGTTCTGCAACGTCGGCGCCTACTGCCACCCGACCCCATCGCGACCACTGCTGAGCAAGGACAGATTCACCATCTGGACCCGGCATGCCCCGATGACCGTCGCGGCCGGCGCTGACGACCCCGTCTCTCGCCGCCAAGCCGTGTACCGCGCTGTGAAGGACCACACCGCCTCGGTGATGCTTCTCCCGAAGACCGGACACCTGGCCCCGGTCGAAGATCCGCTCTGCCTCTCGCAGATCTTACGAAAGCACGAACTCCCCGCCCGACGGTCTGCCCCCGGCGAGTGACAGCCGGAGGCAAACCAGTACGCGGGATACCTGCGACCCGAAGGACACCCCTTGCGAATCACGCACACAGGGCGAAACTTGTCAGCGCCGAATTGGCCGGGTCAACTATTTGCGCTTGGTGGGTAGGGCCGAAGTGTCAGTCCTTCGGGTCCGTCTTGGGTTCCGGAGCGGGTTCGGTCTTCCTGTAGGCGCGGCGCAGTTGCCAGATCCGCGCACCGCCTACGGAGGCCATCACCAGTACCCCGCCGATAGCGGCGAAAAGCAGAGCCACCCCGAGCGGCAGTTCGAAGTCCCAGGCGAAGAATGAGATGGCGACCTGCTTGGTGTTCTGCAGGATGAAGATCAACAAAATGATGACAACGATGGCGCCCATGGCAACTGCTATCCACATTCGTCCGGCATTGGTGTGCTCGATGTCCGCCTGTGTCGGAGACGTCGACGAGTGAGGTACCTTTTCCCGCTTCGGTTTGTGGAAGGGCGTGCCGGATGCCGACGCGATGTGGGGATCTTGTGTGCTCATAGCGCTCTCCTTGGTCTCCAGACCTACCGGAGCAGAGGGTGAACTCGCTGTTCGCCTATCTTTGAGGATATATCTGGCTACGCGACGGTGCACGGGCGAAATCGCTGAACAAATGAAGCAAACTTCGTCTACACATCGACCTGGTGCCCTCGTCTCCCTGTATGGGATGCGCGAAGAGCAGTCGATAAATGGGGCGATGCGCCATGGCGTTCATTCGCGGAATCCGAGCGACGGCGGTGCTGGCGCTTCTGATCTGGGTGGGAGCCTGCTCATGGTTCTCCGACGACGGGTCGAACTGTTGTCTCCCCCATGGGGCGATCGGTGCCCGATATATCTCGATCGGTGGGGAAGACGGTTCGCTCGGTCGCTGCGTCAACGGCGACGAGGAACGCAATGGTGGACAAATCCAGCAATTCGCCGATGGAGTCATCTATTGGACGGAGTCCACCGGTGCCTGGGAGGTCTACGGGCAGATCGGGGAAAAGTACGCCGCGGTCGGAGGGCCGACGTCGGGGGTTGGTTGGCCCATCAGCGGTGAGCTGAGCACGCCCGACAATTCGGCACGGTTCAACAGGTTCGAGCACGGCAACATCTACTTCTCGGAAGCCGGTACCCATCCTGTCTACGGGGCGATCTTCGACGCGTGGGGGCGTCAGGGCTTCGAGAGTGGACGCTTCGGTCTACCGACGTCCGACGAGTTCGAGGTGCCGGACGGTCGGCAAACCAACTTTCAAGGTGGATGGATTCGCTGGGTGAGCGGCACCGGTCAGATTCTCACCTCGTAGAAAACCGGCTGCATGCCGCTTGTTGGTGTTGGCCGATGCTCAGACGCGTCCGTCTCCGTTCCACAGTGACGGTACGGGGGTCCGCACATCGGCATGACCACCGGGCGGACAGGTGGCTCGCACACAGGCTGGAGACAAATCACAAACGGACACTTCTTCCGAGCAAAAATGGCGCAATTCGCCATGAACAACGCTGCGCGGTAAACCTTCTCAATCTCGATGAGACCTCAGTTGGCCTCCATGCACGTTCAGCGTGCCCACCACTGGCGCTGTTGCGCCCAGGCATTGATCTCCCTGCTCTTGAAGGTGACGCATTGGCAGCGCTTGTCCTTCTACCGCGGCGCGCTTGGCGGGTTGCTCACAGCTCGAACGGAACTCGACGGGGTGCATCAATTGACATCGAGGTGGCCAAACGCCGCAATCGCGCTCCACGACAACACCACCGCGATCGTGGTGAGGACGACGAACGCAGAAAAGGACACACCTTCGACGAGTTGATTGTCCCCGACCGCGTAGAAGAACGGAGAGACCAGTCTGGCCGGACGAAGCCAGCCCACCACGGGCGCAAGCGAATTGATCAGATACGCAGCTGCAGCGATCATCGATGCCACGCCCAACGCTATCGGACGACTTCCTGTCGAAACGCCGATACGTGCGCTGCTCCCCATGCCTGGGTGCGGGGTGCACCGCCCGTTCTCTGGCTCGATCGGGGGACGGGCAACTAGATGGAACCGCATATCTTCGAACCGAACTACGAAGCATGAGGTGGCCCGCCGGGTTCGCCGCGAGGTACGTCATCCGGCGGGCCGTACATGCCGCTGGCCGCCACGGATAGCGGCATGCGTTCAGGATGCCCACCCGGCGTGCCGTCGGGGACGCCGAGTGGGCTGTTGCGCGCCGTAGTCCGGGGAGACGGGCGCGCAGTTCAGAGGCCCGCCGGGGTCTACAGGTGACGAGACTCCGGCGGACCGATACATGCCCGAGCTGAACAGGCACCGGGCATGCAATCCAGGTGGTCCGCTGCAAGCACGCAACTGCAGGGGGGTGTACTCACTGCGGACCGTGGGGAGCCTAACGCGCCACCGCCGCCAGGTAAAGGCAGTCAAAAGCCGCGGCGACTCCGGAGCTCGGGATTGACGTTTATCGTTCCTGGTCAAGCACTTTCGGTGTTCAGCGAACTTTTCCATGCCCTAGCGGCGCGCCGGACGGATGCGTCAACGTCGTCGTCCAGGCGATGACGGCGATGGCAGAGGCCAGAATGGCTGCGGGCGCGATGTACTTCAGCCAACGGTTCATGAACGTCAGCGTAGCGGCGCGACCTGGGCGCGAGCGGGCAAGTTCGTAGGCGTGCGCGGACACTGTCACGGCGAGGGTGCGGCCCACCCCCGGCGAGTGACAGCCGGCAGGCAGGCCGTGTGCGGCATCCCCGAACTCGAATGACTGTCTTGCCGCACCAAATGCGTACCCGGATACCGGACATCGAAACCTCGGCCGGAGGAAATATTCAACCAGATTTTCGTCAAGCTTCGTCGAGGCCGAGCACGCGGCACATGACGAGTAGGCGCCCTCCGACGAACGAAAATCTGCGGACGGCAGCCTCGAAATTGTGGGCTTCGTGCGGCGCCTGACAGCACGAGCGATGCGGTGATCTGCGAAGGCTCGCATCACCGTCCGAGAGGGTCGTCGTCAGCAACCAGGCGCACCGATGAGCACGCCTCGCCAGAAGGACGGGTGACGGCCGCGACGAGCCGGTCCACCAAACAGGTGGCCTACTCGCTACCCACGGTCTACTCCCCCGGGACGCAGCCCTCAGCAGTCACCGTCGGCTGCCGCACGCAGAGCCGCGATAATTGCTGCCTGCTCCTGCGGTGTGGCGTTCTTCCAGGACCTGACGGCAGTTGCCTGGATCATGGCCAGGACCGCATCGACGTCACCACCGAACGTCATCAATGTGGGTTGAACGTCTATGCAGCTCTGGGCAAGTTCTGCCTCCGAAATCTCGAGCGGAACATTGACTGCGGTCGTTAATCCTTCGGGGGTGACTTCGTAGGTTTCTGTACTGGTAGACGAATGAGCGCTTGGCGAGTGCGGCGCGGTAGGTTGCATTGACGCCACCACGGCAGGGCGGCTTCCGGACACCCGAGCGGTGCCTGCACCATTGACCTCGTTGTTGGGATCACCGCTCGTCGAGCATGACATCGTCAGGGCCGCTGAAATCAGAAGCACGCTGAGCAGTAGGACGAGGCGGCGCCGAATGACGTGGCGTACTGGGATGATCGTTCGATCCGCCTGGCGGTTCATGGTCGGTCCTCCGTCATGTCTTACCCTGTAAGAGGGGTGGAAGTGGCGGCGTTGGGTCATGATTTCGCACCGAGGCGCTGGAACACACTCGATGGGCACCGTGGGTAGGTAACGATCAAGGATCAGGACGGAACGGGCACGCGTGTTTCCGCGGGGAGGACGTGGCAATGCGCTACAGGATGAAAAACAGCATCGCCATCAGGACAACGCACGACATTGCTGCTGCCACCGGCACCAGGATAGGCGGAGTGTCGTCACTATTCATGTGCCCTCGGTCGCTGACTCATCAGAGCCGGAAGACTACCCCTGCAGGGAGTGTCCGGCAACATATCCCGGCCGCGGGGTACTCGGGCGATATCCCGCTGAGGAATCAGAAGGACATCTCCGTCATTTAACTCTCGCATCGCAACGGAGGCACTTCCTCACCGGATCCACCGATTGCGATTTGAGCAATCGCAGCATCAGCCTCTACGGTCGGACAAGCTCGAGCACGCCTACTAGTCGACATCGGTCACTATGTCGGGCGAGCGCGACATACATCCCCCGGGACGTTGTGTCGCGCTGTGATCGTCCGGTGTGGTGGCTTCCTGAGGAGGACACGTGAGCGCAGTGAAAGAAGCTTGGCGAGGTATCCGAAAACCGGTTTTCGTTCCCGCGTCGATCGTCATCGTGGCCATGATCGTGTTCTCCGTGGTCTATGCAGGTACCACGGAAGACGCGTTCGGCTCCCTGAATTCAGCGATCAGCGACGGCGTCGGATGGTGGTACATCCTCACCGCCACCGGTTTCGTGATTTTTGCGCTGTACTGCGGTGTCAGCCGTGTCGGCAACATCCGATTGGGACGTGACGACGAGCAGCCCGAGTTCGGGATGCTCTCGTGGTTCGCGATGCTCTTCAGCGCCGGCATGGGCATCGGCCTGGTGTTCTACGGAGTAGCCGAACCACTTTCGCACTATGTGAACCCTCCCGTCGCGGGCGGAGTCGCCGGATCCACGGACGCCGCAGCCAATCAAGCGATGGAACTGACGCTGTTCCACTGGGGTCTGCATGCCTGGGCGATCTACGTCGTCGTCGGTCTGGGTCTGGCGTACATGACGTACCGAAAGGGCCGCCCGCTGTCGATCCGTTGGCTGCTCGAGCCGCTCCTCGGACGCGCTCGCATCGAAGGCGGTATCGGTCATACGATCGATGCGATCGCGATCATCGGCACGTTGTTCGGTGTCGCGACCTCGCTCGGTTTCGGCGTGCAACAGATTTCGGCCGGTCTGGACTACCTCGGCTGGGTGGAGACCGGAAACGTGCTGACGGTCGTCCTGATTACTTGTGTCACCGGGCTGGCCACGTTTTCCGTTGTCTCCGGAGTATCCAAGGGGCTCAAGTGGCTCTCGAACATCAACATGGTTCTCGCCGCGAGTCTCGCGATTTTCGTCCTCGTGCTCGGTCCGACTCTTTTTCTGATGCAGTCGTGGGTGCAGAACCTGGGTGGGTACGTCCAGGCTTTGCCTGAGCTGATGCTGCGCACGTCTCCGTTCGCCGAAGACGGTTGGGCTGGAGCGTGGACGATCTTCTACTGGGGTTGGTGGATGAGCTGGGCGCCGTTCGTCGGCATGTTCATCGCGCGCATCTCACGCGGCCGCACCATCCGTGAATTCGTCTTCGGTGTACTGCTCGCCCCCACTGTCATCGGATCTCTGTGGTTCACGATCTTCGGGGACTCCGGCATTCTCCGTCAGCGCAACGACGGCGACATGCTCACAGCTGACGGGTCAGTCGACACCAACACGACCTTGTTCCATCTTCTCGACGGTCTTCCCCTGTCCACGGTGACCAGTGTCCTGGCCATCGCAGTGGTGGTGTTCTTTTTCGTCACCTCCTCCGACTCCGGCTCTCTGGTCATCGACATCCTCTCCACCGGCGGCGATTTGGAGACACCGAAGATCACACGGGTCTACTGGTCGGTGCTCGAGGGAGTGGCCGCAGCGGTACTGCTCCTCGTCGGCGGAAGTGGCTCGTTGACAGCGCTGCAAACCGCGTCGATAGCGACCGCGGTGCCCTTCTCCATCGTCTTGGTACTCGCATGCGTATCCATGCTCAAAGCGTTCCGCTACGACGTGGCCACCACCCCGCGATACTTACGCGTCTCCTCGCACGGTTCGGGTGCCACCACCGGCGAGGAACTGCTACCGACAGAGAAAGCCCGCGGAAAACGCCACCCCAGCGGCATCTCTGCTACCTTCGCCGGCCTTGCTCCCTCGACGCGGGATCTTCCGAAGCAGGACACTGACGAGCATCTCGTGCTGGCAGTGCACGAGGTGTCCTCGCACTCCATCGACGTGGATCCGGCGACCGGTGCGATCGCGTACTCCGGCAACGGAGTACTCGACGATCCGCTCGGCGGCGAAATCTTCGATACTCCCGAATTCGCGCAGTCAGCAGAAGGGCACTCCCAGGCCAGCGGCCGCGACGAGACCGTCTAACTCTGCATCCGCGAACGAGAGAGTGCTCTCGCCAGTGTCCACCGAAAGCAGGCCGCACCCATGACGCAACAGCCGCCCCGCCCTTCTGCCGGCAAGCGGGCGCTCTTCGCTCGTGGCTCGTGGACCGAAACGGCGCGTATCGCTGCCCTCTTACGCGGTGAGACCGTCGGCGGTGCTCTGTTGCTGGCCGCCACGGTCGTTGCGCTCGTCTGGGCGAATTCGCCGTGGTCGAACGCCTACGACGCACTCTCCGAATTCCGAATCGGCCCCAGCGCATTGGGGTTGAATCTGCCTCTGGAGACCTGGGCAGCAGATGGACTACTGGCGATCTTCTTCTTCGTCGTCGGGCTCGAACTCAAACGAGAGTTCGTCGCGGGCGATCTGCGTGATCCTGCCCGCGCAGCGCTTCCGATAGCTGCCGCCGTGGGCGGCATGCTCACCCCCGCGCTCATCTTCGTCCTGGTCAATCTTCGGACCGGGGACGGGGCACTGGCCGGCTGGGCCATCCCGACAGCGACCGACATCGCGTTCGCCGTCGCGGTGTTGGCGGTGGTGAGCACGCACCTTCCCTCGTCCCTGAGAACATTTCTGTTGACCTTGGCGGTGGTGGACGACCTTCTCGCCATCGCCGTCATCGCCATCTTCTATACCGACGATCTCGATGTCGCGATGTTGGGGGCGGCCCTGATTCCGTTGGCCTTGTTCACTCTGGCGGTCCAGAAGAAGGTGCGGTCGTGGTGGGTTCTCCTACCGCTCGCCGGTGCGACCTGGGTATTGGTACACGAATCCGGTATCCATGCCACCGTGGCCGGAGTGCTCCTCGGTTTCGCAGTCCCTGTCATTCGTAGTCCGGCCGCCGGGGGCCCGGATGCGGGCCCAGGCTTGGCGGAACACTTCGAACGCCGCATCAGGCCTGTCTCAGCAGGTTTCGCGGTACCGGTGTTCGCGTTCTTCGCGGCCGGAGTCACTGTGGGCGGAATATCAGGACTGACGAATGCCTTGACCGATTCCGTTGCGCTGGGCATCATTGCAGGGCTGGTGGTCGGCAAAACGGTCGGGGTGTTCGGCACGACCTATATCCTCGCCAGGTTCACCCGGGCCGTACTCGATGAAGGTTTGTCCTGGATCGACGTCTTCGGGGTGGCGATTCTGGCGGGAATCGGCTTCACGGTCTCGCTGTTGATCGGAGATCTCGCATACGGCGCAGGCTCCTTGCGCGATGACCATGTCAAGATCGGCGTTCTCGCCGGCTCCGTTCTGGCTGCTCTGTTGGCGTCGATCGTGCTTCGTCTGCGTAACCGCGCATACCGGATCATCGCCGAGAACGAGGCCCGCGACGACGACGGTGACGGTATCCCCGACGTGTATCAGTCGACCGATTGAATTCGGCTACCGCAGCGTCGACGGCCATCGGGTCCGCTACCGAAATGGATCCGCTACCGAAATTTCTTGCGCCACTGGATCGGGTAGGTGGTGGCATCTATCAGTTGCTGCCGCTGCCGCGCGCGAAGGCCTCCGAGGCGGCGCGCACTGTCGATTCCGATGCCGTCCAACAGGCGTTGTGCGCCAACAGGTCCCACGCCGGGTAGCGATTTCATCAAGTCTACGACCTTGATGCGGGCGAGGATCTCGTCACGATCTGCCGCGTCGAGAACATCTCGTACACCGATTTGACTGGCCTTGAGTTGCTGGAGCATTCGCGCACGGGCCATGCGGGCATGTTGGGCGTTGACGAGCCCGAGGCGGCGTTGTCGATCGGTCAGCGGCGGAGGTCTCACAGTTACCCTCGGTGCGCAGCTATTCTCGTACCGCCGGAACCCCATCTCGTGGGTTCTCGAAAATTCGAACAGCTTGCGCAACAACAGAATAAGCAACAGAGGGAACCTGGGCTTCAGCAGGCAGCGCCGACAGCTTCTCCTTGGTCAATGCCGAATTCAGTGCCCGCAGCGGTGTCGCCGCCCGACCCATCCAGGGCGTCAAGACCTCCACTGCGCTCGTGTGAGGAACACCGAGACGCCCCACTTCGTCGACGACCTTGTCGAAGGTCAACCACACCTGATCGTCGAGCTGTTCGGCGAAGAGGGTGTAAGCACCCCAGGTCCATTGAGCACGTTGAAGATTCGCACTCACACTGATGGCACCGTCAGCGGTACGACCGCGTAACTGCCCGTCCTCCCACACCCAGTCGATCACCGGGTCGGGTTCGGTTCGCCTGTGCGGTGTGGACATGTCGATCGCGTTCGCTCTCATCGTTTCCTTGCGCTCATGCAGGTGCTTCGGTTGCGCAGAAGAGGCTCTGCGTCCCTCGGACTGGCGATCATGCAACCACGTTTGACCGGTGGTGTGAACCGAGGAATTCCGTCTCGAGTCGCACCCGGCCACTGTTTACGCAGGTATGCCTGGTTTTCGTGCGGCCGAAATCGATATACGACTGTGACATTGTCGCCAGTCGTGTGCGTCTGCGTGTTCAACATCGTTGTCTGGAACAACATTTGGACAGAACCCGCGCGAAAGACGGCGGTGTTGCTACCTCGATCACGGCTCGTGTTAGGTTCGAACCGAAGATCGCCGATCACGGTCGAGCGCAGCGCACGCGCTCGATCGGAGGTAACGGCGCCACGAGAAACACCGACCTGGGCACAGTTGACCTCGGTACAACGGGAAGGCTCGATTCATGACAGGCATGCACTTTCGCGGTACCTCTCTGCGACGATCGTCGATCGCACTGGCAAGTGGTGCGATGCTCCTGGCCGCCGTCTCGGCGTGCACATCGACGAGCGACACAGACAGCGCCGATCACCTGCAGTCCCTACAGGACACAGGCGCGATCACGGTCGGGTTTGCCGGCGAAGCGCCGTACAGCTTCGAGGAGAACGGTCAACTCACCGGCGCAACCGTGGCGTTGCACCGCGAAATATTCTCCCGGTTGGGTATCGACACGGTCGAAGGGGTCAACGCCGACTTCGGCTCTCTCATCCCTGGACTGCAGGCGAACCGCTTCGACGCCGTCAGTGCGGGTATGTCCATCCTTCCGAAGCGATGTGAGCAGGCCGCGTTCGGTGACCCCGAATTCAACTACACGACGGCCCTGATGGTTCCGGCGGGCAACCCGCAGAACCTCACGGACATGGAGTCCATCGCGGCCTCCGGCGCGAAGCTGGCCACCATGACAGGTGCGATCGAATCCGACTACGCCGATGCACTGGCCATTCCTGCTGTCCAAGTGGCCTCACCGCAAGACGGGATGGACGCCGTTACCTCCGGTCGTGCTGACGTGTTCGCATTGACCGCCATCTCACTGAACTGGATGAAGAACAACAACCCCGGCGCTGCTGTCGACGTCACTGATTCCTTCGTCGCCACGATCAACGGAAAGCCACAGGTCGGGGCAGGTGCGACGGTCTTCCGCACCGATGACACCGAACTTCGTGAGGCCTACAACGCGGAACTTGCGAAAATCACCTCGGACCCGCAGAAATATCTCGAGATCGTCGGCCCCTTCGGGTTTACGGAAAAGGAACTGCCGGACCCGGAACTGACCACTGACAAGTTGTGCTCGGGAGCCGCTTGAGGTAGCTGGTAGCTCCCCATGAGTACGAATATCGATGCCCTTGTCGAGGCGTGGCCACGTATCACCGGCGGTGTCGCGGTCACCGCCGCACTGACTCTCGGTGGGGCAGCATTGGCCTTTGTACTCTCGCTCGTCCTCGGCTATGCGGTAGGTGTGCGCAACCGTTGGATGAGGTATCCGGCGAGGGTGGTGATCGAGTTCTTTCGAGGAACTTCCCTTCTCGTACAACTGTTCTGGCTTTTCTACGTACTTCCGTTGTTCGGGTATCAACTCGAACCGATGTTGTGCGGAGTTCTGGCGCTCGGTCTGAACTACGGCGCGTACGGTGCCGAGGTGGTTCGGGGAGCGATGGCGGCTGTACCGATCGCGCAGAAGGAAGCATGCATCGCCCTGGGCTTCTCACCGTGGCTGCAGGTACGCAAGGTCCTCTTCCCTCAGGCTTGGGTACAGATGGTCCCTCCGCTGACGAACCTGCTGATACAGCTCCTCAAAGGAAGCGCCCTGGCCAGTTTCATCCTGCTTCAGGACCTGACTTATCAGATCGAGCAGCTGCGCCGCGGGACCGGCGACACGATCTTCGCGTTCGGCGTGGGGCTGATCGTCTACTTCGTTCTTGCGTATGCGTTGACGTTGGTGATGAACGTGGTCGAGATCCGCGCCAAACGCCGTCTCGGTCTCGGGCCGTCGCTGCGAGAAGTACTCAGCATCAAGCCCGATCGAGGCGATGAACTCGTAGGAGTGGGGCGATGAGCGTCGAATGGAGTTGGCAACGCGCCGCTGACTCACTCCCGATCCTGATCGACGGCTTCACGATCACTGTGCTGGCGACAGTGCTCGGAATGGCAATCGCATCGGTTCTCGGTTTGGTGATTGCGATCGCTCGCCGCACCTGCCCTGCGTACGTGCGAGTTCCCCTGCGCTGGATCACCGAGTTCATCCGGCTGACCCCGCTCGTCGTCCAACTCCTGTTCGTGTACTACTTGCTTCCGCAATTTTCCGCGCTGCAGATCGGTATCACTGTTCTGGGTGTCCACTATTCGACGTATATGGCCGAGGTGTACCGCGCAGGAATCGAAGCGGTTCCCGCCGGCCAGTGGGAGGCTGCGCGAGCCCTGTCTCTGCCGACGACGAGAACGTGGCGAGCTGTGGTTCTTCCGCAGGCGGTACGCGCCACCCTACCGGCGCTGGGAAACTACGCGATTTCCATGTTCAAGGACACACCGTTCCTCTTCGCCATCACGGTGGTCGAATTGGTCACCGCTGCACAGCAATACGGAGCTCGCACCTTTCAATATCTGGAGCCGATCACGATGGCAGGAGTGATCTTCCTCCTCGCCAGCTACCCCACGTCCGTGCTCATCCGACAAGTGGAGAAACGTCTTGCCTACTGACGAGAACACCCGCTCGGCGATTTCGTTCGAGCACGTGGTCAAACGATTCGGCACGCACACCGTGCTCGATCACCTCGATATCGCGATCGAGCGCGGGGAACGCGTCGCATTGATCGGGCCGAGTGGATCGGGGAAGACCACCATACTGCGGATCCTGATGACACTCGAGAAGATCGATTCCGGACTCGTACGTGTCAACGGACAACCGTTCTCCCACGAAATCAAAAACGGGCAGTTGGTCCCAGCCGGTGAACGACACCTACGCGCCGCTCGGTCCACGATCGGGATGGTCTTCCAACAGTTCAACTTGTTTCCGAACATGACTGTGCTGGAGAACATCACCGAAGCACAAATACACGTTCTGCGCCGAAGCAAGGCCGAAGCAGATGCCCGCGCCCGTGAATTACTCGCCCTCGTCGGGCTCGCCGACAAAGAAATCGCGCACCCGAACACACTGTCGGGAGGTCAACAACAGCGCGTGGCCATAGCCCGAGCATTGGCCATGGACCCCGAAATCCTCTTGCTCGACGAAGTCACCTCGGCTCTCGATCCGGAATTGGTCGCCGACGTCCTCGACGTACTACGAACAATCGCTGCCACCACGGACATCACCATGCTCATCGTCACCCACGAAATGGGGTTCGCGCGCGATGTCGCCGATCGAGTACTGGTCTTCGACGCCGGAAAGATCGTCGAGGAGGGCCCGCCGGAACAGATTTTCGACTCCCCCACCCAGGACAGGACGCGCACCTTCCTCAAAGCGGTTCTCAAACATTGACCATGACGTATGCCGCAACCGCAATCTACGGCTCCGGCCGTGGGCGAGTCATCTCGATATCATCCAGACCGCAAGAACCACCAACGCCACCACGACCAGGAAAATCACCGTTGTCGTTTCGGCGGGATGCGCGTTGACCCACTCGCTCATCGCACGATTCGACATTGACGACGTATCGACCATGTGCGTATCCCTTCGAACGGAGATCAATCGGTCAGAGGCAGAACACGATCCACCCGTGCAGTATTTCCGTTGATGTCTGCTTTCACCGTATCGCTGACACCCCGCACACGCGAGAATCTCAACGCCAATGACCACCCGTGGAGCGTCTCACACCATCGACGCCGTATTCCTCACGGATCGGCCTTCAGGTGTCATGTTGCGAAGTGAATTGCTCCAAAGGGAAAAAGTGCACAGGTCCACGAGATGCTACCGAGGAGGAAACCGTCATGCAGCTCGCTCTCGCAACGCCAACTCAACGAGCACGTGCGTACCGCATCGAAACTTCTTCGATCGCAAGCTTTCTCGTGATTGCCGCAGTGGTCATGGCCTCCCTGGCTGTTGTACTCGCGCTCGACGTCGGCGAACCCGATCATGACACGATCGGTGCGCAGCCATGGCTGCGCTGGCCGGCAACGATCATCGTGGGAGGCCTCGCCACGGTATTGCTGGGTGCAAGCTTGCGGTATCTTTGTGTGCGCTTACGCCCAGTCCCGACATTGGTGAACACACCGTTGCATGCGGTGGTGACACGTCCGCCCGCGGCCAGGCAAGGAGCCGGAGTCGAGGTGTTTCACATCGACGTCGCCCTGGACAACGACAGCGGCCGCTCGGTCGCATCGATTGCGGATGCCGTGTCGCCGAGCTCGATCGGCCAGTTTTCGGTCGGCTCTCGCTGGCAGGTCTACCCCCTCGCAGACTACGCCCGCTGGGTTGCATTGAGTGAGAGCCACCACGAGATCATCCGCTACGGATATCTGATCCACACGGGCACAAGCAAGAGCCGATCTCACCTGTTGGTCGACACACCCGGCCCGGGTTCGGACCTCGCGCACCGTGATGCGACCGATGTGAGGTGACATCGCCGGGCAGTATCGACTACCTGCGGGCGGCGAGAAACTCCGGTCTCGGTGCAGCACCGCAGTAGGGCGGCTCGAGCGCATTGTCGACGCTGTTGAAGACGACGAAGATGTTCGCACGAGGGACGGGCGAAATATTTCCTGCGGACGCGTGGAGCAGGTTGCTGTCGAACAGTGTCATCGAACCGGCAGCGCCGGTGACGACCTCGATGCCGTGCTGATCGTACTGCTCGGAGATCATCTGCTCGTTCGGGACACCGACCCGGGGGATCTCGTCGACCAAGGATTCTTCGAAATACCGTGGCGGGGTGGAGCCGGCACACTGTAGGAAGGTGCGGTGCGAGCCGGGCATGACCATCAAGGGCCCATTGAAATGGTGGTTGTCGGTCAAGGCGATCGAGGCGCTGACAGCTCGCGGCGCCGGCATCCCGTCCTCGGCATGCCAGGTTTCGAAATCGGCGTGCCAGTAAAAGGCCCCACCTCGAAAACCCGGCTTGTAATTCAGACGGCTCTGGTGAACGTACACCTGCGATCCCAGAATCTCTGCTGCGATGCCGGCGGCCCCGGACTCCTCGATCGCGTCGGAGACCACCAAACTCAGATTCGCGATGTCGAAGATGGACCGCACTGCTGACGTACCCTTTTCGCGAACGATCCGCTCGTCCCCGCGCAACTCCGGTTCTTCACCGAGACGCGCGACCTCGCTCAGACATCCCCGCACCTGGCGGTCGTCGAGCACTCGGTCGAGATGTGTGAACCCGTTGGCCTCGAAGTCCGCATGCCGGGTGCGCATCTCCGGATCCCAGAGAACAGGGTCGGGGCGTTGATACGCAATCGGCGACGCCATCACCCGCGTGTGATAACGGTCGGTGGTGACAACCATCAGTACGAACTCCCCTTCTCGCGTTGCTCGAATCCCGTCTCCGGCATCGGCGGACACCGACACTGTAGGTGATGCCCACGGCGCAGACACCGGCCGGATTATCGATTCACGTAATGCCTCATCGTTTATAACACTTCTCCTCACCTGTACTCAAAATGCTTGGACAACAATGACTTTCTCTGCTAATGCAGAGTGTCTGTCGACCTGGATCGGGACTCGACTACGCCGGAGGACTCGATCGAGTTGGATCGTCCAGGGCTCATGGAAGTGAGCCGGGAAGTTTGGTCGCCACGTAGGTCAGTGCTGCCCGAACAATCCAGGAGAACCTGAAGCGGCATCCCATCAGAGGTCGGACCTGCACCCGGCCAGCGTCAGGTACACGACGGTGACGTCGACGATCCTGCTCAGGTCGGGCTACCGGTGCCCCGGCGATGAACGGCAGGTCCAGAGGGCCGCCCGAGTGCTTCTCTCTACATACGTACACACGATCCCTATGATCGGAGTGGGCCGGTTCCGATGCTGGAAGCACCCGAACAGTTCGCCGTCGCCCTCGACACAGCACCGCGCGCCCACACACTCGAATGAAGCCCTAA
>NZ_BCRM01000045.1 GCF_001552595.1 Rhodococcus erythropolis NBRC 15567 | reverse complement strand
CCGCGGTGTTCAGGGCTCCGGTGACGGCGGTGGAGGAGATCGTCGCGTCGGTGTTCGCTGAGGTGTTGGGTGTTGATCGGGTGGGTCTCGATGACGATTTCTTCGAGCTCGGCGGCAACTCCCTCAACGCCACTCGCACGATCAAGCGAATCGCCGATGCTCTCGATACCGAACTTTCGGTTCGAGTTCTGTTCGAAGCGTCCACGGTGCAGGATCTCGCGGCACATGCCGAAAGCCGGACCGGTTCGGGTGGGCGAGTCGCGCTGACCGCTGTCGAACGGCCAGAGCGGATTCCGCTTTCGTTGGCGCAGCAGCGTATGTGGTTCCTCAACCGATTCGACGGGAGCGCTGCTGCATACAACATCCCGATGGCGCTGCGCCTTCAGGGTGATCTCGATGTCTCGGCGCTGAGCGCGGCCATCTCTGATGTGATCGGGCGGCACGAATCACTTCGAACCGTCTACCCGGAAATCGGAGACGGTCCGGTGCAGGTCGTCAAGCCCGTGTCGAGTTGGTCGGACGAAATCGTCGCAGAACCGACCGGCGTGGACGAACTCGAAGGTGAGTTGGTCGCGCTGGCGTCGACGCGCTTCGACGTCACACGCGAGATCCCGATTCGTATCCGGTTGTTCCAGTTGGCTTCCGACGAATACGTACTCGGTGTCGCGATTCATCATATTTCCGCCGACGGTTCCTCGATGGCACCGTTCGCTCGAGATGTCGTGACCGCATACGCCTCGCGGGTTGCCGGGTACACACCGTCCTGGGCTCCTCTCGACGTTCAGTACGCCGACTACAGCCTGTGGCAGCGAGAGGTGCTGGGCCGTGAGGAAGACCCGGGATCTATCGCTTCGCAGCAGATTGCGTACTGGAGCGATGCTCTCGCCGGGCTGCCTGATCAGCTTGCACTTCCAGCTGACCGGCCGCGCCCCGCGACGCAGTCCTTCCGCGGCGGTTACCTGCACTTCGATATCAATGCAGAGTTGCATGCTCGGCTGAGCGGTCTTGCCAGGGCAAACAATTCGACGCTGTTCATGCTCACGCACACTGCGTTCGCGATGCTGTTGGCTCGACTGTCCGGAACCGAGGACATCGCGGTGGGTACGCCCATTGCCGGACGCGGTGAGCGGGCACTCGACGATCTCATCGGCATGTTCGTGAACACCTTGGTGTTCCGTACGCAGATCGACAGCGGTGCGCCGTTCCTCGACCTGCTCGGACGTGTCAGGGAGACCGACCTTCAAGCGTTCGCACATTCGGACGTTCCGTTCGAGCGACTCGTGGAGGTGCTCAACCCTCCGCGTTCGACCGCTCGTCATCCGCTCTATCAGGTCGGCTTCCTGTTCCAGAACATGGAAACCGGAGGGCTTGAGCTTCCGGGACTCACCGTCAAGGGCGTCGATATCGACAATGGGGTCGCGCAGTTCGATCTTCAGTTGATCGTCAGTGATCGTTACGACGCCAACGGATCTGCAGCCGGCATCACGTCGATGTTCAGCTACGCGCATGATCTGTTCGACGAGTCGACCGTGCAGGACTTCGCCGATCGATTCGTGCGATTGCTCGGGGAGATCGCGTCGGATCCGTCGTTGACCGTCGGCGACTTCGCGCTGATGGATTCGTCCGAGAGCGACCGGATCCTGAACCGCTGGAACGACACCGATCACCCCGTCCCGGGAGCCACTCTGGTCGAACTGTTCGACGAGCAGGTCGGTTCGAACCCAGGTGCGGTGGCATTGGTCGCCGGGAACACGTCGCTGACCTACGCCGAGTTCGATGCACGTGTCAACCGTCTCGCACGCCATCTGATTGCAACCGGTGTCGGTCCGGAGTCGTTGGTCGCGTTGGCAATCGAGCGATCGGTCGAACTGTTGGTCGCCATGTACGCGGTGGTGAAGGCAGGTGGTGGATACGTACCGATCGATCCGAACCACCCGGCCGATCGCATCGAGTACGTGTTGACCATGGCAGATCCGGTCTGCGTCCTCACTACCTCGACCACTGCGAAGAATCCGGCGTTCGGTGATTCTGTGATCGAGATGGACACGATCGATCTCGCGTCCTACGCGGACGCGATGGTTACCGATAGGGATCGCAGTGCTCCACTGCGAGCGGACAACACCGCCTATGTGATCTTCACGTCGGGATCGACGGGGCGGCCGAAGGGCGTCGCGATCTCGCATCGGGCGGTGGTCAACCAGATTCTCTGGAAGCGCGATCAGTACGGCCTGGACCGATCCGATGCGATGGTGCTCAAGACGGCGGCAACCTTCGACCTCTCGGTCTGGGAGTTCTGGTCGGCACTGACTTCCGGTGCACGACTGGTGATCGCCGAACCTGAAGGTCACAAGGACCCGAGCTACCTGCTCGACCTGATGACGCGGGAGAAGGTCACGACGCTCCACGTGGTGCCGTCGATGCTCGCGATGTTGCAGTCGGCGTCGGAAAATAGTCTTCCGGAATCGCTTCGTCAGGTGCTCGCGATCGGTGAAGCGTTGCCGGCCGCGACGGCCACCGAGTTTGCAGAACTCAGCGACGCGCAGTTGGTGAATCTGTACGGTCCGACCGAGGCCGCGGTCTCGGTGACAGCGCACGTCGTCGGTTCGGACGATACGACGTCGGTGCCGATCGGTGCCCCCGAATGGAACACGCAGGTGTTCGTGCTCGACACGCGTTTGCATCCGGTCCCCGTCGGAGTCACCGGGGAGCTTTACCTCGCCGGTGCTCAGCTTGCTCGCGGCTATCACGGGCGCGCGGATCTGACGTCGGAACGATTTGTGGCCAACGTCTTCGGTGACGCGGGTTCGCGGTTGTACCGCACGGGCGACCTCGTCCGGTGGACGCAGAACGGCGAACTCGACTACGTGGAGCGCGCCGACTTCCAGGTCAAGATCCGTGGCTACCGCATCGAACTCGGTGAGATCGAAGCGCTTCTTCGCAAGCAGGCCAGCGTGGACTCCGCTGTGGTGGTGGCCAAGTCGGATGCGCGTACCGGTGATCGACTTGTCGGCTACGTCGTTCCTCAAAGCGGGGAAAGCATCGATGTCGAAACCTTGAAGCGGACTCTTGTGGCTGAGTTGCCGAGTTACATGGTGCCGGCGGCATTGATGGTCTTGGACGAACTACCGCTCAACATCAACGGCAAGGTCGATCGCAAAGCCCTGCCCGACCCCGAATTCGAGGCGACCGAATTCCGTGCGCCGACCAACCCCGTCGAAGAGATCGTGGCGGGTGTGTTCGCTGACGTACTCGGTGTGGCGAGGGTCGGCCTCGACGACGACTTCTTCGAGCTCGGCGGAAACTCTCTCGTCGCGACGCAGGTCGTGTCGAGGCTGGGTGAGGCGTTGGACGCGCAGATTCCGGTCCGTGTGATCTTCGAGGCCTCGACTGTCGGGGCATTGGCGTCGAGGGTTCTCGAACACGCGGGATCGGGTGGCCGCCCACCGTTGGTGGCCCAGGTGCGTCCGCACGAGATCCCGCTGTCGTTGGCGCAGCAACGTATGTGGGTGCTCAATCAGTTCGACAAGACCTCGGGTGCGTACAACATCCCGGTCGCGATCCGGTTGTCCGGCGCTCTCGATGTCGACGCACTTCACTCCGCGGTGTCGGATCTGATCGAGCGTCACGAAGTGCTCCGGACGGTATACCCGGACCAGGGCAACGGACCGGTTCAGATGATCCTGCCTCGCTCCGCAGCGACGGTGGGACTGGAAGTGATCGCAACCGACGAAGCGTCGGTCGCCGAGCAGGTGGCTGACACAGTTCGCGAGGGCTTCGATGTCACGACAGCCGTTCCGTTGCGAATCCGTCTCTTCGAGGTCGACGAATCCGAGCGGGTCCTCGTCGTTGTCATTCACCACATCAGCGGTGACGGCTTCTCGATGGCTCCGTTGATCAGAGACACCATGGTTGCGTACACCGCACGTACCGGCGGGGAGACGCCGGAGTGGGCTCCGCTCGAGGTGCAGTACGCCGACTACACGCTGTGGCAGCGTGATGTCCTCGGATCGCCGGAGGACGCGGACAGTCAGCTGGGCCGTCAACTCGCGTACTGGGTGAACGAGCTCAAGGGCACTCCGGAGCTTCTGGAACTGCCGACCGACCGGCCGCGGCCGGCGCGCGCGAGCATGCGCGGTGCGGAATTCGAGTTTGCCGTCGATTCCGAGACCACGGACCGGCTCGCGACGATCGCACGGGAGCAGAACTCGACAGTCTTCATGGTGGTTCACACTGCCCTGTCCGTGCTGCTGGCGAAGATGAGTGGATCGAACGACATCGCAATCGGTACGCCGATCGCGGGTCGAGGTGAGCGGGCTCTCGACGATCTTGTCGGGATGTTCGTCAACACCTTGGTCCTGCGAACGGAGATCGCTCCTGCTTCGACTTTCGTCGACCTTCTGGGGCACGTGAAGGACAAGGACTTGTCGGCATTCGCCAATGCCGACGTACCGTTCGAGCGGTTGGTCGACGAATTGGGGCGAGAGCGCTCTCACGCATACTCGCCGCTCTTCCAGGTCATGCTCACATTCCAGAACATGGCTCTTGGTACGTTCCAACTCCCAGGCCTGGAACTCTCTGCGGTCGACAGCGGTTTCGATCAGGCGATGTTCGATCTGCAGCTCACCGGTATCGAGCAATTCGACGATGCCGGGGTGCTGTCCGGGCTGAGGATGCGTTTCACCTATGCGACCGACCTGTTCGACGAATCGACCATCGCTCTTTTCGCGGCGCGATTCGGGCGGGTGCTCGAAGAACTGGTGACCGATCCCGGGGTCGTGATTCGTACGATCGACATCGTGACCGATCAGGAACGCGAGGAAGCGAGCGCTGCCGAGCCGAAGTCCGCGGCAGATCTGCCCGAACTGGCAGCCGCGGCGGCGGCCGCCGATCCTGAGGCAATTGCGTTCACCCACGGTGATCAGGCGGTCACCTTCGGTGAGTTGTCGACCAAACTCGTTGCCATGCGTACCGCCATGGGCGCTGCTCTGGCTCCCGATGCACTGGTTTCGGTGTCGCTCGCCGGCCTTGTTCCGGGCATCCTGCCGGCACTTGGCGTCGACGGTCTCGCCACACTTGTGAGCTCGGTGATAGCTGACGCACAGTCGGTGTCAGCGGGCCGTGGGGGTACGGCCGGGTAACATTCAGTATTTGCCCAGTGAACGCCTCCGGCCGAGCAGAACGCTGTGCTCGGCCGGGGCGCACTTCACGAAAGTCAGTTGGAGGAAGTGTAGATGTCCGTCGGTATTCCGGGACCGCAGTCGCTGACGATCGAAGATCTGCCGAAGTTGGTAGCTGCAGTTGCGGCGGTAGATCCTGATCGTGTGGCCCTGAGCCACGGTGGAACCGAAATCAGCTACGGACGACTCAATGACGAGTTGGTCACTCTCGACACCGCGATGGGTGGGGCATTGGGGGCGGATGCCCTGGTTCCTGTTGTCGTTTCCACGGTGCTGCCGGAGCTGATCGCCAGCGAGGCCGACGGTCTCGGCGCGGTGGTCGACCGGCTCATCGCAGACGGCACTTCGATCGTCGAGGTCGCGTCCGAGGCCGACGCACACGTGACCCTAGCCGGACTCTTCGACGAGCAGGTCGAGCGGACGCCGGATGCGCTCGCGCTGGATTACGCCGGAACGCAGCTCACTTACGCGCAGTTCGACGCGCGAGCGAACCGCCTGGCCCGTGAACTCGTCGCGGCAGGTGTCGGACCGGACAGCCTCGTCGGTCTCGCGATGCGTCGATCGATCGATCTCCTCGTCTCGATGTACGCGATCGTCAAGGCCGGCGGCGCGTACGTTCCACTCGACCCGGATCATCCTGCCGACCGTCTCGCTTACGTACTCGAGATCGCGAAGCCCACGGCTGTGCTCACACGTACGTCCGATGCCGTGGTGCTGCCGCACGGTACGCCCACGCTCGACGTCGACACCCTCGACTTGTCGGGTCGTGCCGAGACAACTGTCACCGACGCCGACCGGTTGGCGCCGCTGCGCGCGGACAACACTGCGTATGTCATCTTCACGTCCGGATCGACCGGACGCCCCAAAGGCGTTGCAGTCTCTCACCGTGCCATCGTCGCGAACCTGCAATGGCGTCAGACCGAGTACGGATTCACTGCCGACGACGTGATCTTGCAGAAGACGCCCTTCACTTTCGATGTGTCCGTGTGGGAGTTCTTCTGGCCGCTGCAGGTCGGTGCATCGCTGGTGATCGCGGAACCCGACGGACATCGTGATCCGGTGTACGTGGCTCGCACGATGATCGAGCGCGGAGTGACGGCGGTGCACTTCGTGCCGTCGATGCTCGCCGTGTTCGTCGCCGAACCCCTTGTTGCGCAGGTCAAAACCCTTCGCTACGTGTTCGCTTCCGGTGAGGCGTTGCCGGCTCGAACCGCGGCACGTCTGCGCGAGGTCAGCAGTGCTGGACTCCACAATCTGTACGGCCCGACCGAGGCTGCCGTCGACGTGACTTATTACGAAACCGGTGAGCGAGATCAGGTGTCCGTGCCGATCGGCGCGGCCGTGGCAGACACCGAACTCCTGGTGCTCGACGACGCGCTCCGGCCGTCGCCTTCAGGAGTGGCAGGAGAGCTCTATCTTGCCGGGATTCAGCTGGCCAGGGGATACGTGTCGCGTCCCGATCTCACGGCAGACCGTTTCGTGGCTCGGCCGGGCACTACCGACGGATCGCGGATGTATCGAACCGGAGACCTGGTGCGTTGGCGCGGCGTCGGAGCGAACCGCCAGCTCGAATACATCGGTCGCACTGACTTTCAGGTCAAGCTCCGCGGTCTGCGCATCGAACTCGGTGAGATCGAGGCGGCACTGCTCGATTGTGAAGGTGTTTCCCAAGCCGTGGTGATCGTCCATTCGGACGAAACGATCGGTGACAACTTGGTCGCGTACATCGTCGGCGAGGGCATCGATTCAGAGATTCTGACGTCGTCGCTGGGTGAACGGCTACCCGACTACATGGTCCCTGCCATGTTCGTCGAACTGGACGAGTTTCCGCTCAATGCCAGCGGCAAGCTGGATCGAAAAGCCTTGCCCGCACCCGAATTCGTGTCGAAGACGGTCGAGTACCGCGAGCCTGCGACACCCACCGAAGCCGGCGTGGTCGCGATCTTTGCCGATCTACTCGGGCAGGATCGGGTAGGGGCAGACGACGGCTTCTTCGAGCTGGGCGGCAACTCGTTGCTCGCCACTCGCGTGGTTGCGCGGATCAATGCCGAACACGGCATCTCCATCGACATGCGCAACTTCTTCGACGCACCCACCGCCGCAGAACTTGCCGTCTTCATCGACGAAGCGAAAATCTCAGAAGACCGCAAGGCTCACGTTCCCCTGATCCCTCGCGAGCGCCCCGAGTTGGTTCCGCTGTCTTTGGCGCAGCAGCGCATGTGGTTCCTCAACCGATTCGAACCAGAATCGGCAGTCGACCACATTCCGGTCGCGCTGCGTCTCAGCGGAGCGCTCGATGTCGATGCCTTGCAGGGCGCGCTCGAAGATTTGATCGAGCGGCACGAGATCCTTCGAACCGTGTACCCGGAGGTCGACGGCGTCGGATATCAGCGCTTGGTCGACCTTGCAGCCGTGGTACCGAACCTGACTCCCATACGGGTAGACGAGTCGGCGATCGTCGAGCGCGTGACCGACTTCGTTACCCCGGGGTTCGACGTGACCACCGAGGTTCCGATTCGGGCGGCACTCTTCCAACCCACCGCCGACGAATTTGTCCTCGTGTTCGTCGTCCATCACATCAGCGGTGACGGGTTCTCCATGGGACCGTTGACCAAGGACATCGTTTCGTCCTATGTGTCTCGGACACAGGGAATTGCGCATGATCTGGCTCCGCTGCCCGTACAGTTCGCCGACTTTGCACTGTGGCAGCGCGAAGTTCTCGGCAGTGAGGACGACCCGGATTCTCTGATCACTCGCCAGGTCGACTACTGGCGCCACGCGTTGGCCGGTATCCCCGATCAGCTCGATCTTCCGTCGGACCGCCCGCGCCCGCGCGTCGCGTCGAACCGGGGAGCCGGGCACACATTCACGATCGAGCCTGACCTTCACCAGGCTCTCAATCGAATTGCGCTGGACAACAACGCATCCCTGTTCATGGTGTTGCACAGTGCCGTGGCGATTCTGCTGGCGCGGTTGTCCGGGACTTCGGACATCGTGATCGGCACACCGGTCGCCGGTCGAGGCGATCAAGCTCTCGACGACCTGATCGGAATGTTCGTCAACACACTCGTCCTCCGCACGGAGGTTGATCTCGAAGCTTCGGCACGGGACATGATTTCGCGGGCGCGCGAATCCGACCTCAGCGGCTTCGGGCACGCCGATGTGCCATTCGAACGACTGGTGGAGGTACTCAACCCCGCCCGGTCTCAGGCACGGAACCCGTTGTTCCAGGTGATGCTCTCGCTGCAGAACTTGGGACAGAGCATGCAGCAAAGTCTGGAGGTTCCGGGACTGCGCATTTCCGGACTGGACGTAGAGTCGTCGGCCGCGAAGTTCGACCTCCAATTCACTGTGTGGGAATCGGACACCGCGGACAAGGTCGGTGGTTTGACCGTCGCACTGGTCTATGCGACCGACCTGTTCGACGAGTCGTCTGCCAAATCAATCGGAAAGCGGTTGATTTCAGTTCTCGAAGCAATGGTTGCCGATCCCTCGGTGCGGGTTGGCGATGTGGATATGTTCGATTCGGGTGAGCGATCTTTGGTGCTCGAGTCGTGGAATGGCACTGCGCATGAGGTTGCGGATGTGTCGTTGGTGGACGTGTTCGATGCTCAGGTGGAGGCGTCGCCGGATGCGGTAGCTGTGTCGTTCGAGGGTGTTTCGCTGTCATATGCGGAGTTCGATTCGCGGGTGAATCGTCTTGCCCGGTACCTGGTTTCGGTGGGTGTGGGGCCGGAGTCGTTGGTGGGTGTTGCGGTACGTCGGTCGGTTGATTTGTTGGTTGCGGTTTACGGCGTGCTCAAGGCTGGCGGTGGGTATGTTCCGGTAGATCCGGATCAGCCTGCGGAGCGCAATGCGTACGTGTTGGAGTCGGCGTCGCCGGTATGCGTGATCAGTACCTCTGACGTTGGATTCGATGCCGGTGTGGTGCCGGTGGTCGAGGTTGATGTTGTTGATGTGTCTGGTTTTTCGGATAACCCTGTTTCGGATATTGATCGGGTCTCGCCTTTGCTGTCGGGGAATGCGGCGTATGTGATTTTCACGTCGGGGTCGACGGGGCGTCCGAAGGGCGTGTCGGTTTCGCATGCGGCGATTGTGAATCGGTTGGCGTGGATGCAGGACGAGTACGGGTTGGATTCGTCGGATGTGGTGTTGCAGAAGACGCCGTTCACGTTCGATGTGTCGGTGTGGGAGTTGTTCTGGCCGTTGCAGGTTGGTGCTCGGTTGGTGGTGGCCGTGCCGGATGGGCATCGTGATCCGCGGTATTTGACGTCGGTCATTGTGGGGGAGGGTGTGACGACGGTGCATTTCGTGCCGTCGATGCTCGAGGTTTTCGTGACGGATTCGTCTGTGGCTGGGTGTGTTTCGTTGACTCGGGTGTTCGCGTCAGGTGAGGCGTTGCCGGCGAGTGTTGTTGCCGACGTGTGGGCTGTGTTGCCGGGTGTCGGGGTGCACAATTTGTATGGTCCGACCGAGGCTGCGGTGGATGTGACGTTCCACGAGGTGGTGCCGGCGGATGTTCTGGGGGTGCCGATCGGTGCTCCGGTATGGAATACGCAGGTGTTTGTTCTGGACTCTCGATTGAGTCCGGTGCCGGTAGGTGTTGCGGGTGAGCTGTATCTGGCGGGTGTTCAGCTGGCTCGTGGATATGTGGGTCGGCCGGATTTGTCGTCGGATCGATTTGTGGCGAATCCGTTCTCGGGTGATGGTGGGCGGATGTATCGCTCGGGTGATGTGGTGCGGTGGACTGCGTCGGGCGAGTTGGAGTACATCGGTCGTAGTGACTTTCAGGTGAAGTTGCACGGTTTGCGGATCGAGCTCGGTGAGATCGAGTCGGTGATTCGTGAGCACGAGTCGGTGTCGTCGGTAGTTGTGGTTGTGCGTGAGGATGTGTTGGTTGCGTACGTTACGGCCGCTGGTGGTGTGGTGGACGTTGACGAGTTGAAGAGAGTTGTTGCGGGTCGGCTGCCGGGTTACATGGTGCCGGCGGTGGTGATGGTGCTGGATGAGTTGCCGTTGGGTGTGTCGGGGAAGTTGGATCGGAAACTTCTTCCGGATCCGGTGTTCGTGGCGCGCGAGTTTCGGGCACCGTCGAGTGTCGCCGAAATCGCTGTGGCCGGCGTCTTCGGAGATGTTCTCCGGTTGGAACAGGTCGGTCTGGATGACGACTTCTTCGAGCTCGGCGGAAACTCTTTGGTCGCAACGCAGTTGGTGGCTCGCGTAGGTCAAGCGCTCGACACTCAGGTTCCGGTGAGAGTGTTGTTCGAGGCTTCGACCGTCGAAGGTTTGGCAGCGCAGGTTGAGTTGATCGCAGGGGCAGGAGGGAGGGCCGCGCTCGTGGCCCGCCCACGGCCGGCGTTGATCCCACTCTCACTAGCTCAGCAGCGAATGTGGTTCCTCAGCCGCTTCGATCCTGATTCTGCCGTCAATAACATTCCGATCGCCTTGAATATCAAAGGCGCCCTGAATGTTTCGGCGCTGAGTCATGCGATTTCGGATGTAATCGAACGCCACGAATCGCTCCGGACCGTCTACCCGGAGCAAGGTGGGCAAGGGCAGCAGGTAGTCCTCCCGTCGTCCGAGGTGCCGGTTGAACTGACACCGAAGGTCATCGACGCCTCACGCGTTCACAACGAACTTCTGAGTTTCGCGCTCCAGGGTTTCGACGTGACGTCAACCGTTCCGGTTCGCGTCGGGTTGTTCGAACTTGCTGAGAATTCGTACGTTCTGGCCTTCGTTGTGCATCACATCGCAGCGGACGGGTTCTCGATGCGTCCGCTGACTCGGGATGTCATGGTTGCCTACGCCGCTCGGGTTTCGAACGGCGTTCCGAATTGGACTCCGCTCGAGGTGCAGTACGCCGATTATGCCCTCTGGCAGCGGGAGGTCCTCGGCGACGAGGACGACCCGAATTCGTTGATCTCGGCTCAGCTGGACCACTGGCGCTCCGTCCTCCGTGATTCTCCGGAAGTGCTTGCGTTACCAGCTGACCGCCCCCGCCCGGTCGTCGCCTCGAATCGTGGCGCTACGTACCGCTTCTCCGTCAGCGAAGAGCTTCGGTCGAGCTTGGACTCACTCGCACGCGAGCGGAACGCGTCGCTGTTCATGGTGATGCATTCGGCCCTCGCCGTGCTTCTCGCAAGGTTGTCCGGTACCAGTGACATCGTGATCGGTACTCCGGTTGCCGGGCGAGGCGAAAAGGCGCTCGACGATGTGATCGGTATGTTCGTGAATACGCTGGTCCTGCGGACTCCTGTCGACCTCGCCAGTCCGTTCAGTGCACTCGTCTCGGCAACGCGGAGGACGGACCTTCAGGCGCTCGGCAACGGCGATGTTCCGTTCGAGCGATTGGTCGAGGTACTGGACCCCACCCGATCGCAGGCACATCACCCGCTGTTCCAGGTCGCGCTGTTCTTTCAGAACATGTCCCAGGATGCGTTGGAGCTTTCGGGGTTGGAGGTGTCGGGCCTCGAGTTCGATGCCGGTATCGCGAAATTCGATCTTCAACTTACTCTCGCTCCCCGTGTCGAAGATGCGCTCGAAGACGGCATGTTCGCCGAGTTCGCATACGCCACAGATCTGTTCGACGAGTCGACGATTCGTGGATTCGCCGATCGGTTCACCAGGATCCTCGAGCAGGTGGTCGTGGATCCGTCGATCACTGTGGGTGACATCGATCTGTTGGAGGAGACCGAGCGCGAGTCGCTGTTGACTGCGCGCAACTCCACCGCACGTGACGTCGGGAACAGTGAGACATTGGCTTCGCTGTTCGACACTCGCGTTGCGTTGGCGCCCGATGCTGTTGCCGTGGTGTTCGACGGCCAGTCGCTGACCTATGGCGAGGTGTCCGATCGTGTGAACAAATTGGCACGCAAGCTGATCGACGATGGTGTTGGGCCCGAGTCGTTGGTGGCCTTGGCGATGCGTCGGTCGCTCGATCTCGTAGTGGGTATGTACGCGGTGATCGCCGCGGGCGGAGCCTACGTGCCATTGGATCCCGATCACCCCGCCGAGCGGATCGGGCACATCCTCACGACGGCCGATCCAGTCTGTGTGCTGTCGACGACGAGGGACGCTTTCGTAGCGCCGAACGGCGCCGACGTGCTGTTGATCGATGCTGCTGACCTCTCGAGCTATTCGCCTTCCGTCGTTTCCGATGCTGATCGTCGTGGTCGACTGCGTGATGTGAATGCCGCCTACGTGATCTTCACCTCGGGTTCCACGGGCAAGCCCAAGGGCGTTGCGGTCTCGCATCACGCCATCGTGAACCAGGTCCTGTGGATGCAGGATCAGTACGCCATCGGCACAGAAGATGTCTATCTGCAAAAGACTGCAACGACATTCGACGTCTCGTTGTGGGGATACTTCACCGCGCTTCTGTCCGGTACGAGAGTGGTGCTGGCATCTCACGACGGACATCGAGATCCCGCGTATCTGGCTGGTCTGATCGAAGATCATCGGGTGACGTTGACGGACTTCGTTCCGTCGATGTTGACCGTCTTCGCGACGTCGGTTCCGGAACACGCATTGGTGTCGCTGAGGGACGTATTCGTGATCGGTGAGGCATTGCCGCTCGAGACGGTGCGTGCATTCGCTCGGGTGTCCTCTGCAGGTTTGCACAATGTGTACGGCCCTACCGAGGCTGCGGTCTCGATCACCTACTACGAGGTCGACGGATCGGAGTCGACAGGTACTCCGATCGGTGTGCCAGAGTGGAACTCGCAGGTCTACGTGTTGGATAGTCGGTTGCATCCGGTGCCGGTAGGCGTTGCAGGTGAGCTGTATCTGGCCGGTGATCAACTTGCGCGCGGTTATGTCGCGCGACCCGATCTCACCAGTGATCGCTTTGTCGCGAACCCATTTGTGGAGGCGAGCGACACGAACGGTGAAGTAAATGCCGGTGGCAGTCGGATGTATCGCACCGGGGACCTGGTGTGGTGGAACACCGCAGGCGAGCTCGAGTATGTCGGGCGTACCGATTTTCAGGTCAAGTTCCGTGGTCAGAGGATCGAACTGGGTGAGATTGAGTCAGCTCTTCTGGCGCACTCGACGGTAGCTCAGTGTGTGGTCACTGTGGCATCCACCGATATGGGCGATCAGTTGGTCGCGTATGTGATCGCTGTCCCGGATTCTGTGGTCGACGTAGAAGCCCTGAGGAATGCGCTTCCTGAATCGCTACCTGTCTACATGATTCCGAACGTGATCATGATCTTGGACGAGTTTCCTCTGAACTCCTCTGGGAAGTTGGATCGGAAGTTGTTGCCGGAGCCGGTATTCGAGGCTGCGGTCTTCCGGGCCCCGGTCACGCCGGTAGAGCAAATTGTCGCTTCTGTTTTCTCGGCGGTACTCGGGGTCGAGCGAGTGGGTCTCGATGACGACTTCTTCGCACTCGGCGGAAACTCTTTGATCGCTACTCGAATGGCAGCTCGGTTGGGGCAGGCGCTCGATGCGCAGGTTCCGGTGCGGGTGTTGTTCGAGGCGTCGTCGGTGGAGTTGTTGGCCGCACGGATGGAGTCGGAGATCGGTTCGGGTGCGCGGGCGGCGTTGACGGCTCGGGTGCGTCCGGAGCGGGTGCCGTTGTCGTTGGCGCAGCAGCGGATGTGGTTCTTGAACCGTTTCGATACGACGTCGTCGGCGAACAATATTCCGGTGGCGATTCGGTTGTCGGGGTTGTTGGATGTGGCGGCGTTGGATGCTGCTGTGTCGGATGTTGTTGCGCGGCATGAGATTTTGCGGACGGTGTATCCGGAGGTCGACGGTGTCGGCTTCCAGGAGGTGTTGTCGGCGGATCGGGTGCGGTTGGATTTGTCGCCGGTTGTGGTGTCGGAGTCCGATGTCGTTGGTGCGGTGACGGAGTTTTTGTCGACCGGTTTCGATGTGGCGGTGGAGGTTCCGGTTCGGGCGCGGTTGTTCGCGGTGTCGGAGTCGGAGTTCGTGTTGGCGTTGGTGGTTCATCACATCAGTGGTGATGGTGTGTCGATGGGGCCGTTGACGCGTGATGTGATGGTGGCGTACGAGGCTCGTTCTCGGGGTGAGGTTCCGGGGTGGGCGCCGTTGGCGGTGCAGTATGCGGATTACGCGTTGTGGCAGCGGGAGACTCTTGGTTCGGAAGATGATGCGGGGTCGTTGATTTCGCGTCAGATCGGGTTCTGGGAGTCGGCGTTGGCGGGGTTGCCGGATCAGTTGGATTTGCCGGCTGATCGTCCGCGGCCTGCGGTGGCGTCCAATCGTGGGGCCAAGCATGCGTTCGTCATCGGAGAAATTGAGCATTCGTCTCTGAAAAAGATAGCGCGTGAGTCGAATTCGTCGTTGTTCATGGTGGTGCATGCGGCGTTGGCGGTGTTGTTGGCGCGGTTGTCGAGTACGTCCGATATTGCGATCGGTACTCCGGTGGCGGGTCGTGGTGAGCAGGTTCTCGATGATTTGATCGGGATGTTCGTCAATACGTTGGTGTTGCGAACGGAGGTGGATTCTTCGGAGTCGTTCTCGGAGTTGTTGGGCCGGGTTCGTGAGGGTGATCTGGGTGCGTTTGCGCATGTAGATCTCCCATTCGAGCGTTTGGTGGAGGTGCTCAATCCGGCGCGGTCGCAGGCGCGCAATCCGTTGTTCCAGGTGATGCTGTCGTTCCAGAACATGGAGCAGTCGGTGCTTCGACTTGGTGATCTGACAGTTGCGGGCGTCGACGCCAACACCGTGGCGGCGAAGTTCGATCTGCAGTTGACCATGGTCGAGCAGTTCGACGAGTCCGGTGCGCCGGCGGGGATGGCGGCGCAATTCACGTATGCGACGGATCTGTTCGACGAGTCGACTGTGGCTGGCTTTGCCGACAGGTTCGGGCGCATCCTTGCTGCGATCACCGTCGATCCGTCAGTTCGGTTGGGTGATATCGACGTACTTACTGCTGCTGAGCGCAGCAACCTTCTCAGCTGGTCCACTGGTGGGCGCACAGCGTTGGCAGGGGCCTCCCTGACTGCGATGTTCGACGAACAGGTTGGGCAGACCCCTGATTCTCTTGCCGTCGAGTGCGATGGCGAGGCGCTGACCTACGGGCAACTCGACGCCTACGCAAACGTGGTGGCCGAGCGATTGACGGCGGCCGGCGTCGGTCCGGATGACGTCGTCGCGTTGATCGTGCCGAGGTCGGTCGAGTGGGTCGTAGGTATGTTGGCGGCGTGGAAGGCGGGTGCTGCGTACGGGCCGATCGATCCGTCGTACCCACAGGATCGGATCGAAGCGATAATTGCCGACACTGGCGCCCGATGTGCGGTGAGTACGACGACTCTCGATCTGGCGGTGGACGTCATCGTCCTCGACAGCATCATTCGCGATTCGCCGATTGTGGAGGGGCCGACGGATCGATGGCGTGAGCTCGGTGCGGGGGACCGCTTGGGGTATGTCATTTCGACATCCGGTTCGACTGGTCGTCCGAAGCCGACGTTGGTGCCGATGGCGGGCATCGAGAATACGGTGGCCTGGTATCGCAGCGAGTTGCCCGAAACTGGTGCTCTTTTGATCGCGTCTTCACCCAGTTTCGACCTGACGCAGAAGAACGTCTGGGCAGCGCTGAGCAGCGGTCGGACCGCAGTGCTTGCCTCAGACGGTTTCGATCCGGATGCGATCGTCGCTCGCGTCGGGCACGGTGACGTCGCAGTGGCGAACATGTCGCCGAGCGCATTCGAAGCCGTGGTGGATTCCGATGAGGAGTCTGCTCTGAGCGTTCTCGATGTTGTGTTCCTTGGAGGCGAGTCGATCCGGCTCAATCGTCTTGGCAGTTTGTTGTCAGGCGGCGTACGCCTGGTGAACAGTTACGGCCCGACGGAAGCGTCGGACGTGGTCTCGTTCCACGCAGTGACTGCGCATGACACCGTCAGCGTTCCGATCGGTGCACCGGTGCCGAACATGGATCTGTTCGTTCTGGATCGGTCGTTGGGTATGGTGCCGCCGGGCGTGATCGGCGAGTTGTATGTCGGTGGTGTCGGTGTCGGTCGCGGATACGGAAACCGAGCAGCGTTGACGGCGGAGCGTTTCGTCGCCAACCCCTTTGCGGGCGGGGAAAGGGGCGCCTCAGATGGCGGCAGCAGGTTGTATCGAACCGGCGACCTCGTCAGGTGGAACGGTCGGGGCGAGCTCGAGTACATCGGCCGATCGGATTTCCAGGTCAAACTGCGGGGGCAGCGTATCGAACTCGGCGAGATCGAATCTGCTCTGATCTCGCACGAGGCGGTTTCAGATGCGGTGGTCGTCCTGCACAGCGATGCGACGTTCGGCGACAGCCTGGTCGGGTATGTCGTGGGAACTGCAGTAGATGCGTCCGAAGTTCTGGAGTCTGCCCGGGCCGTGCTTCCGACGTACATGGTGCCCTCGAAGGTTCTTGTCCTCGACGAGCTTCCTCTCAATGCTTCGGGCAAATTGGATCGAAAGGCTCTCCCGTCACCGGTATTCGAGGCAGCAGAGTTTCGGGCGCCGGTCACAGCGGTGCAGGAAATTGTTGCGTCGGTGTTCGGAGATGTGTTGGGCGCGGAGCGGGTCGGTCTGGATGACGATTTCTTTGCGCTGGGTGGTAATTCGTTGATCGCTACCAGGTTGGCAGCAAGATTGGGACAGGCGCTCGATGCGCAGGTCCCGGTGCGCGTGCTGTTCGAGAACTCGACAGTGGAAGGTTTGGCTGCAGTAGCGCAAAAGACCGCAGGTTCCGGTGCGAGGATGGAGTTGGAGGCGCGGGAACGTCCAGAACGTCTTCCTCTGTCCTTGGCCCAGCAGCGAATGTGGTTGGTAAACCAGATGGATCCCGGTTCTGCGGCATACAACATTCCGTTGGCTCTGCGATTGACAGGGAACTTGGATGTCGCGGCTTTGCGCCAGGCTCTTCACGACGTTTTGGTTCGACATGAGTCGCTCCGGACCAGCTACCCGAGTGACATCGAAGGGCCGGTTCAGAAGATCGTCGCGATCGACGAACTCCTTTCGCCTCTCGAAACGATTCAGGTGGACGACGAGGCCGCGGCGTTCAATCGCGTCGTGGAGTTGGTGACGACCGGATTCGACGTCGCTCAGGAAGTACCTGTACGCACTGGGTTGCGCGAGTTGGGGCCGGCAGACTTCATATTCGTCTTGGTCGCTCATCACATCGCCGCTGACGGTGAATCGATGGGACCTCTGGCCCGAGACATGATGGTCGCCTATGAGGCCCGCATGCGCGGTACCGCGCCGTCGTGGACGCCGTTGACTGTTCAGTACGCGGACTTCGCGATCTGGCAGCGCGAAGTGCTCGGTAGCGTCGACGAGATCGGCTCGCAGGCTGCACAGCAACTCGACTTCTGGCGCCGGACGTTGAACGGTGTGTCGTCGACGCCCGGATTGCCTTCCGACCGTCAGCGACCCGCGCAGATGTCTGCAAAGGCCGGTGTCTCGGAGTTCTCCGTCAGTGCGGACACGGCGACGCGGCTCAACGAGATTGCGCGCGAACACAACGCCACATTGTTCATGGTTGTGCATGCCGCGCTTGCAGTTCTCATCTCACGGTTGAGCGGAAGCCGAGATTTCGCGATCGGAACAGTTGTAGCCGGGCGAGGTGAGCAGCAACTGGACGACATAGTCGGAATGTTCGTCAACACGCTCGCACTCAGGACCGCTCCGGACCTCGGAGCAGGATTCGGCGAATTGGTCTCGCTGGTTCGAAATGTCGATCTCGAGGCATTTGCGAACGGCGACATACCGTTCGAGGAAGTTACCGGCGCGTTGTCGGCGTCAGCGAACGAGCTTTTCCAGGTTGCACTGTCGGTCGAACCGATGGCAGGAGCCGAGTTCAGTCTGCCGGATCTGAAGATCTCGGCAGTCGAGGGTGTGGAGGCGACTGCGAAGTTCGACCTCCAACTCAATCTCAGTTCTGATCCGATCACAGGAGGACTGATTGGCCATTTGGTTTTCGCCGCCGATCTTTTCGACCAAGCGACCGCCGACGCACATGTCGAGCGATTCGTACGCGTTCTCGATCGGGTGTCCTCGGATCCTTCACGTCCGATCGGTGACATCGAACTGCTCACCGACTCCGAACGAGCAGAAGTCCTCGGCTCCGTGGACACAACGCCACCCCCGGCCGTTGGCGCTTCGACGGGCCGACTCGTGCCACAGCGATTGGCGAACTCCGTTGAGGCTGATCCTGACGCCGTAGCAGTCGTGTGCGATGAAGAGGAAGTGACATACCACGAGGTCGATGCACGATCATCTCGCCTTGCGCGCCACCTCATCAGTCTTGGGATCGGCCCGGGTGACGCAGTTGCGATGACAGGGCTGCGTGGCATCGAACTGGTAGTGGCGATCTGGGCGCTGTCCAAAGCAGGCGCGGCAGTACTCGTGGGAACTACAACAGGAGCAGCGCGTACGCCTGGAAGAGGAACAAACCCGAGTGTGGCCTTGACGCTGACTTCGGGCAGTGCAGATTCTGATGTCGCGCTGGATACGATCCTCGACCTGAACGAGTCCGGGGTTGTCGAATTGGTGGCGTCGTATTCGAGTCGTTCCGTGAACTACACGGATCGGCTTCGTCCGCTGAGTGGGGACGACGTCGCGGTCGTGGTTACCGGATCACACTCTGACCAGATCACCCATGGAGAGCTCGCAGCGAAGTTGGATGCTATGTCGCAAAAGCACGACGTCGACTACGAATCGCGTTTGATGTACTTCGGTCCCGACGACGATGAAACATCGGTTCTGACGATTCTGCTTGGCGGGGCGGTCGGTGGCGTCGTACTTCTTTCCTCGGAAGAGGCGAAGGACGCAGAGGTACACGAGCTCCTTGAAGAGGAGTGGGTTTCGCACGCGGTTGGTCCGACAGACGTCTTCACAGATGTCGTCGAAGGAGGTCTGCCTGATCTACGCCTGGCCTGTGATCCCGCGACGTGGACTCTGAGCTGACGCCGCCGTTCAGGAAGTCGATGGACTCCCATATCCCGAACAGTCCGATGATGTCCACTCCGCGACAGCTGTAACAATGGTTCGGTGTGTCCGATCAACTATTGGGGCTTTACCGGGACGTCGAACGCGATTTGCCCAGGTCAAGGGTAGAACCTCGGAAGTGATCGGATTCCTGCGAATACTGATCGAACTGCAGTACCAAAGCGAAGGTGAAATTGTCTTGACGCAGCACGTGTTCCTCCAGCATGCCGTTCGAGTGCAGGTCGTGACCGCATGAGCTCCGATGGTGTGACGCCAGGGACGTCGGTAGCTCGCAAGGCACGTCGAGAGCGTCCGGCACGCGGCCGTCGTGCCAGCACATCGTTGCTTCCGCAACTGCTGGCGGCGGCCGTCGAGCTGGGGCCCGAGCGGGAGGCGTTGCGGTTCGAAGGACGTTCGCTGTCATACGCAGAGTTGGACGAGCAATCGTCTCGTTTGGCGAGATTGTTGATCGCCGGCGGCATGGGGCCAGAGGATCGGGTTGCAATTTCGATACCGCGGTCCATCGAGTCCGTTCTGGCACTGTGGGCAGTCGCCAAGTCCGGCGCCGCCTTCGTCCCGGTTGATCCGAACTATCCAGCCGATCGCGTGGCCTACATGATCAGCGATTCTGGAGTTTCGGTCGGGTTGACCACTGAGGGTGCACGCGCCGGGTTAACTGACTCGGTCGGGTGGATCTCGATCGATGCTTCGGACACTGTCGAGTCGTTGGCCGCTGTCTCCGGCGCGCCAGTGACGTATGACGAGCGGGTAAGAACACTGCGTGAGCAGCACGCCGCGTACGTCATCTACACATCCGGCTCCACAGGGCGACCCAAGGGTGTTGTTGTTTCGCATTCGGGGCTAGCCGTCCTGCAGCGAGAGCAAATTCGCATGCTGTCGCTCGACGGCAATTCACGGGTTTTGCACTTCACGACTCCAAGCTTCGACGTATCGATCTTCGAACTACTCGAGACGATCGGAGCAGGCGCCGTCATGGTGATTGCCCCATCGAGCATCTACGGTGGGCCCGAGCTAGCCGAGCTGATCAAGACAGAGCGAGTGACGCATGTCGGCGCTACTCCTTCGGTGCTCGCATCGGTGGATCCATCTGGACTCGACGATGTTGCTGTCGTCGTGGTCGCGGGTGAGGCGTGTCCGCCAGAGTTGGTCGCGAAGTGGGCGCCCGGACGCCACTTTTTCAACGCGTACGGCCCGACCGAGATGACGATCGTCACGAACATGACGGAACTCGGCGCGGGTGATCCCGTCACGATCGGTGGTCCGATTCGTGGTGCAGCGTCTTTGGTATTGGATGCTCGCTTGCAGCCTGTACCGACGGGGACTACGGGTGAGCTCTATCTTGCAGGGCCGCAGGTTGCGCGCGGATACCACAATTTGGCAGGAATGACGGCCGATCGATTCATCGCGAATCCCTTTGGGGCCCAGGGTGAACGAATGTACCGCACGGGGGACGTGGTGCGGTGGACGGAAAGTGCTGCCGGCGATCGTAGCGTCGAATACGTCGGACGGTCCGATTCCCAGGTCAAGATCCGTGGCTTCCGCATCGAGTTGACTGAAATTGACGCGGTCATCGCACTCGACGAACGGGTCGAGTTTGTGACAACTCTCGGGCGAGTGTTGCCCAGCGGTGAAACGGCTCTAATCTCTTATGTGCTTCCTGCAGTTGGAGCCGTGTTGTCCGGGGATGACGTCCTGGCAGTGGTCAAGACGGATCTTCCCCGTCACATGATTCCGGCGGCTGTCGTTGTCATCGACGAGATCCCCTTGACGCCGGTAGGAAAGCTGGATTCGGCAGCACTTCCTGATCCCGTATTCGAGGCCCGAGAGTTTGTAGCGCCATCCTCCGCTGGTGAGGTCCTGGTCGCGCGCGTATTCGAAGAACTCTTGGGGGTGGACCGAGTCGGCGCTGACGACGACTTCTTCGAACTCGGCGGCAACTCGTTGATTGCTGCGAAATTGGCCGGGCGTCTCAGTGCGGCTTTCGATGTGCGGGTTCAGGTCAAAACGCTGTTCGAGTACTCGACAGTCTCCGGACTTGCATCTGTTCTGTCAGATTCAGCGGGGCATGTGCGAATTGCCTTGGCCCCTCGCTCTCGTCCGGAGCGGATACCTCTTTCCCTTGCACAGTCGCGGATGTGGTTCTTGTCGAGATTCGACTCTGTGTCTGGTGTGAACAACATTCCGATCGTGTTGCGGTTGTCCGGTGCCGTCGATGTTTCGGCACTGTCCGCAGCGCTGTCGGATGTTGTTGCGCGGCACGAGGTGTTGCGGACCGTCTACCCGGAATTCGAGGGCATCGGGTTCCAACAAGTACTTCCGGTGGGCGAATTCGTGGGAACTGTATTGCCCGAAACTGTCGACGCGGCCGACTTGCTCGGTGTGCTGACGCCAGTGGTGGCAGAGGGGTTCGATGTCACGGTCGAGGTGCCATTGCGGGTTCGTTTGTTCCAGACGGGCTCGTCGGAGTTTGTATTGGCGTTGGTGATTCACCATATTGCTGCTGATGGCGTGTCGTTGGGGCCATTGGTGCGTGATGTGTCGGTCGCGTACGTGGCGCGTGCGGGTGGTCAGGTTCCGCAGTGGGCGCCGCTGGCGGTGCAGTACGCGGACTTCGCGTTGTGGCAGCGTGAGGTGTTGGGGTCCGAGGGGGATCCGTCGTCGTTGATGTCCGAGCAGTTGGGGTATTGGACGTCGGTGTTGGCGGGGTTGCCGGAGCGGATCGAGCTGCCGGCGGATCGCCCGCGGCCGTTGGTGGCATCCAATCAGGGGGCGAGTTACCAGTTTTCGATAGACGCGCGGTTACATCGAGCGCTCGAGCAGTTGGCGCTTGATCGTAATGTGTCGTTGTTCATGGTGGTGCATGCGGCGTTGGCGGTGTTGTTGGCGCGGCTGAGCGGTAGTGACGACGTTGTGGTGGGCTCTCCGATCGCAGGGCGGGGTGAGCCGGAGCTGGACGATCTGATCGGTATGTTCGTCAATACGTTGGTGTTGCGGACCGAGGTGGATTCTTCGGAGTCTTTCTCGGCGTTGTTGGGTCGGGTTCGTGAGGTCGATCTCGGGGCGTTCGGCAACGAGGACGTGCCGTTCGAGCGTTTGGTGGAAGTGCTTGATCCGGCGCGGTCGCAGGCCCATCATCCGTTGTTCCAGGTTGCGTTGTTCTTTCAGAACATGGCGCAGGATGTCGTGGAGTTGCCGGGACTGTCGATTGCCGGTTTCGACGCCGGTGTCGAGATCGCGAAGTTTGATCTGCAGTTGACGGTGACGCCGTTGGAGGAGGACGGCGTCGGTGTGGGGATGCCGATGTCGTTGACGTATGCGACGGATCTGTTCGACGCGTCGACAGTTGTTTCGTTTGCGGAGCGGTTGGTGCGTGTTCTGGAAGCGATGGTGGCGGAGCCTGATTCGGTTGTCGGGGATGTGGAGTTGCTCGGTGAGGACGAGCGTTCGCAGGTGTTGGTGACGGTCAATGACACTGTTCACGAGTTGACTGACGACGCTTTGTTGCTCGACGGGTTTGTTGCGCAGGTGGCGGCGACGCCGGGTGCGGTGGCGGTGATGTTCCAGGGACAGTCTCTGTCGTATGCGGAGTTCGGGTCTCGGGTGAACCGTCTTGCGCGGTATCTGATTTCGGTGGGTGTGGGGCCGGAGTCGTTGGTGGCGTTGGCGATGCGCCGGTCGGTTGACCTTGTGGTTGGTATGTATGCAGTGGTTGCTGCGGGTGGGGCGTATGTGCCGTTGGATCCGGATCATCCGGTCGAGCGCAATGGTCATATTCTCGAGACCGCGGCACCGGTCTGTGTGTTGTCCACTGCTGGTGACGGTGTGGTGTTGCCGGGTGAATTCGATGTGGTCTTGATCGACGAGCTGGATGTGTCCGGATTCTCGGATGCGCCTGTTTCTGATGTGGATCGTGTTGCGCCGTTGCGTGTTTCGAATGCTGCGTATGTGATTTTCACGTCGGGGTCGACGGGGAAGCCGAAGGGTGTGGCGGTTTCGCATGCGGCGATCGTCAATCAGATGGCGTGGATGCAGGGGCAGTATGTTCTGACCGGGTCGGATGTGTATCTGCAGAAGACTGCGACGACGTTCGATGTGTCTTTGTGGGGGTTCTTCCTGCCGTTGGCGGTGGGTGCTCGGTTGGTGGTGGCCACTCATGACGGTCATCGGGATCCGGGGTATTTGGCGTCGGTGATCGCTGATCAGCGTGTGACGGTGACGGACTTCGTGCCGACGATGCTGTCGGTGTTCGCGGGGGAAGTCTCTGCCAGCCAGTTGGATTCGCTGCGTGATGTGTTCGTCATCGGCGAGGCGTTGCCGGCGCAGACGGTGCGCGATTTCGGTGTTGTTTCAAGCGCGCGGGTTCACAACTTGTATGGTCCGACCGAGGCCGCGGTGTCGATCACGTTCGCGGATGTGACGGATGCTGTCCACGGTGGTGTGGCTTCTATTGGTGTGCCGCAGTGGAATTCGCAGGTTTTCGTCTTGGATTCGCGATTGCGTCCGGTGCCGGCGGGTGTTGCGGGTGAGTTGTATCTTGCGGGTGATCAGTTGGCTCGTGGGTATGTTTCTCGTCCGGATTTGTCGGCGGATCGCTTCGTGGCGAACCCGTTCACTCATGGCAGTGTCGGCGATCGGATGTACCGCACGGGGGACTTGGTGCGGTGGGGCTGGTCGGGGGAGCTCGAGTACATCGGGCGCACCGATTTCCAGGTGAAGTTCCGGGGTCAGCGGATCGAGTTGGGGGAGATCGAGTCGGCCCTGGTGGCCGATGTGTCGGTGTCGGTGTCGTCGGTGGCGGTGGTGTCGACCAAGACCGGTGATCAGTTGGTGGGGTATGTGGTGCCGACGTCGGGAGCGGTGGTTGATGTTGCGGCGCTTGTAGATTCGTTGGGGTCGGTGTTGCCGTCGTATATGGTGCCGTCGCAGATCATGGTGTTGGATGCGTTCCCGCTGAATGCTTCGGGGAAGTTGGATCGGAAGCTGTTGCCGAAGCCGGTGTTCGAGGCTGCGGCGTTCCGGGCTCCGGTGACTCCGGTGGAGGAGTCGGTTGCCTCGGTTTTCGCCGAGGTGTTGGGTGTGGATCGGGTCGGGCTTGATGATGATTTCTTTGCTTTGGGTGGCAATTCGCTGATTGCAACTCGGATGGTTGCCCGCCTTGGGCAGGCGCTCGATACGCAGGTTCCGGTACGGGTGCTGTTCGAGGTGTCCTCGGTCGAGGGCGTGGCTGCCCGGGTTCAGACCAAGATCGGTTCGGGTGCTCGGGCGGCGTTGACTGCTCGGGTGCGCCCGGAGCGGGTGCCGTTGTCCCTTGCACAGCAACGGATGTGGTTTCTGAACCAACTCGACCCAGAGTCGCCGGTCTACAATGTTCCTCTCGCGATCCGGCTTTCAGGGAAGCTGGACGTGGCGGGGCTGAAAGCTGCTGTTTCCGATGTCCTGGCACGGCACGAGTCGCTCAGAACGTTGTACCCAAGCGATACAGATGGACCAATGCAGGTAATTGTTCCACCCGAAGATGTCGTGCTGGACTTGAGTCCAGTCGAGGTCGACGCCGAGTCTGTAATGCTGCGCCTATCAGAGGTTGTCGGACAGGGATTCGACGTCGGTGCTGAGGTCCCCGTTCGAGCGAAACTGTTCAGCCTTGGCTCTGACAACTACGTGTTGGTTGTCGTGATCCACCACGTTGCCGGAGACGGTTCCTCGGTCGGTCCACTCGGGCGCGATGTCATGGTCGCGTATGAGGCCCGATCTCGGGGCGTAGTTCCGGGGTGGGCGCCTCTCGGAGTGCAGTATGCGGACTATGCGTTGTGGCAACGCGAGATGTTGGGCTCGGACGGCGACCCGGATTCGATCGCGTCGAAGCAGATTGCGTACTGGCAAGCGCAGTTGGCTGACGTTCCCCCCGTCCTTAATCTCCCCTTGGATCGTGCCAGGCCGGCGATTCAGTCATTGCGCGGAGCGACAGTCGATTTCACGGTCGATGCACGCCTTCATTCAGGCTTGTCGAGGCTCGCAGAGGGCCACAACGTGACTGTCTTCATGGTCATTCACGCGGCGGTGGCTGTTTTGATGTCCAGACTGAGCAGTTCTCCGGACGTGGTCCTTGGTACTCCTGTCGCAGGACGCGGCGAGGCCGAACTCGACGATCTGATTGGTATGTTCGTCAACACGCTGGTCTTACGCACGAACGTCGAAGCGTCGGAAGGATTCGGTTCGTTCCTGGAGCAGGTGCGTGAAATCGATCTATCGGCGTTTGCCAATGCGGATGTGCCGTTCGAGTGGTTGGTGGATGAGATCGACCCCGTGCGTTCTACTGCGCATTCACCGCTGTTCCAGGTTTTGTTGGTGTTCCAGAACTTTGCGCAAACGCAGTTCGTGTTGCCAGAACTCACGATTTCCGGGATCGAAGCGGACTCGGGAACGGCGAAATACGACCTTCAGATCACTCTGTCCGAGGTCATCAGCGAGTCGGGAGAACCCTCGGGGATGCACGGGTCGTTCAACTACGCAACCGACCTGTTCGACGAATCAACGGTGTTGGAATTCGTCGATCGTCTGTTGCGAATTCTGAACACAGTGTCCGCAACTCCGGACGTACTGGTGGGTGATATTCCCGTACTCTCACAGAGCGAGAGTGAACAGGTACTGGCACAAGCTGTTTCGGCCGGTTCTTTGTGCTCGGACAATGCAACGCTGGTCTCGTTGTTCGACGAGCAGGTTGCGCGGACGCCTAACTCTGTCGCGTTGGCCATGGACGGAATTGAACTTACGTATGCGGAGTTCGATGCCAAGGTCAATCAACTCGCGCGTCACCTCATTTCCGAAGGAGTCGGACCTGAGCAGTTGGTCGGTGTGGCGATGCGTCGGAGCATTGAACTCGTGGTTGCGATCTACGCCGTTCTGAAGGCTGGGGGCGCCTACGTTCCTATCGATCCAGATCATCCAGCAGAACGCACCGAGTACGTCGTCGAGGCGGCGGATCCGGTACTGATTCTGACTACCGCTCGCGATCAGTTCGCGTCGACGGGTCGACGGATGGTGACTGTCGAGGCTCTGAACTTGGACGGGTTCCCATCTCGCCGGATAGCCGACTCTGAACGCAATTCGCCTTTGCGATCGGAAAACACGGCGTATCTGATCTTCACTTCAGGTTCGACAGGTCGCCCCAAGGGCGTTGCGATTACACACAGCGCAACGGTGAACCAGTTGGTGTGGGCTCAGGCGACCTACAGGCTTGATCGCTCGGATGTGGTACTGCACAAAACGCCGATCACCTTCGACATTTCGGTCTGGGAATTGTTCTGGACTCTCCAAACTGGAGCGAAACTGGTCATCGCGGTTCCCGACGGACACCGGGACGCAGATTATCTTGCGAAAACCATTGCGCAAGAGCGGGTCACGACGGTGCATTTCGTTCCGTCGATGTTGAACGCATTCATGTCCGCGGTGCCCGCGCCGCTGCCGGAGTCGGTGCGTCGCGTCTTTGTCGCAGGAGAGGCGTTGAGCGCCGACACCGTACGCCGATTCAGCGGGTACGCGTCGGCGAGCCTGCACAACTGGTACGGGCCTGCCGAGGTCGAGGTGGTAACAGCTTGGGAGGCGACTCCTGAGGCGGTGGTCGTCCCGATCGGTTCGCCCGTCGCTAACACGTCCACTGTTGTGCTTGACGGCCGGTTGGCGCCAGTGCCGGTGGGTGTGGCCGGTGAACTGTATTTGGGTGGACCGCAGGTGGCTCGTGCATATCACGGTGAGCCTGCTATGACGGCGCTGCGATTTGTCGCCGATCCGTTCGGATCAGCCGGCGCCAGGTTGTACCGCACCGGAGATTTGGTTCGATGGACCAAATCGGGGGAGCTGGAGTACATCGGCCGTAGCGATTTTCAGGTGAAGTTGCGTGGTCAGCGGATCGAACTGGGTGAGATCGAATCAGCCCTGCTCACACATGAGAACGTCAACGACGCCGTCGTCGTGATGCACTCTGACTCCAAGTCGGGTGACAGCTTGGTTGGGTATGTGGTGCCGGCGTCGGGTGCGGTGGTTGATGTTGTGGCGCTTACGGATTCGCTGCGTACGGTGTTGCCGTCGTACATGGTTCCGTCGTTGATCATGGTGTTGGATGCGTTTCCGCTCAATGCGTCGGGGAAGTTGGATCGGAAGTTGTTGCCGGAGCCGGTGTTCGAGGCCGCGGTGTTCAGGGCTCCGGTGACGGCGGTGGAGGAGATCGTCGCGTCGGTGTTCGGGGATGTTCTCGGGGTCGAGCGTGTCGGGTTGGATGACGATTTCTTTGCTTTGGGTGGTAATTCTTTGATTGCTACTCGGGTGGCGGCGCGGTTGGGGCAGGCGTTGGATGCGCAGGTTCCGGTGCGGGTGTTGTTCGAGGCGTCGTCGGTGGAGTTGTTGGCTGCTCGGGTGGAGTCGGAGGTCGGTTCGGGTGCGCGGGCGGCGTTGACTGCTCGGGTGCGTCCGGAGCGGGTGCCGTTGTCGTTGGCGCAGCAGCGGATGTGGTTCTTGAACCGTTTCGATACGTTGTCGTCGGCGAACAATATTCCGGTGGCGATTCGGTTGTCGGGGTTGTTGGATGTGGCGGCTCTGCAGGCTGCTGTGTCGGATGTTGTTGCGCGGCATGAGATTTTGCGGACGGTGTATCCGGAGGTCGACGGTGTCGGCTTCCAGGAGGTGTTGTCTG
>NZ_BCRM01000044.1 GCF_001552595.1 Rhodococcus erythropolis NBRC 15567 | reverse complement strand
AGGAAAAATTGATGTTCTCCCCATCCCGTCGCGCGACTTTTCTGATCTCGGCTCTTGCCACAGTCGGACTGCTCAGCGCTGCATGCAGCAGCGCGGACGCGGAGTCCGACGGCGCCCAGGTCACCGCTGCTGCGGGCTACAACCTCACGGCCGATCAGAACCGCATTACCACCGACAAGGTGGATTCCATCGCCGCCGAGCTACCTCAGGACATCCGCGATCGTGGCACGCTGCGCGTCACCGGTAGTGCCGGTTCCGCTCCGCCGCTCCGCTTCTACGCCGACGACGACACCACTCTCATCGGTTCCGAGACCGACTTCGCCTACTTGATCGGTGACGTTCTCGGTTTGAAGGTCGACCTGCAGACCGCAGACTGGGCACAGAACTTCGTTCGCGTCGATTCCGGCGAGGCTGATGCATTCCTGTCCAATGTGACTGTGACGGAAGAGCGTAAGGAGAAGTACGACTTCGCCACCTACCGACTCGACACCCTCGCCTTCGAAGCCAAGAAGGGAGCCGGGATCTCCATCAAGGAGCCCAAGGACGTCGCGGGTAAGAAGATCGCCGTCTCCTCGGGCACCAATCAGGAAGCGCTGCTGGTCAAATGGAGTGAGCAGAACGTCGCGGCCGGCTTGGCGCCCACCGACATCTCCTATTACCAGAACACCACCGACTACTACCTGCCGCTGCAGTCCGGCCGGATCGACGCCTACTTCGGACCGAACCCGTCGTCGCAGTTCCATGCCAAGCAGTCGGGTGAAACCGAAGTCGTCGGTGAGTTCTCCGGTGCAGGCGACACGCTGCAGGGTCAGATCGCGGTTCTGGTGAAGAAGGACAATGGCCTGATCAAGGCAATCAACGACGCGATCAACCACACGATCGAGAACGGCACGTACCAGCAGATCCTCGAGCGCTGGAACATCACGAGTGAAGCCGTCGACACGTCCCTGATCAACCCGCCCGGCCTTCCGAAGACCAAGTGAGCTCTCGTCCATGAGTGAGATTCTCGATGCGATCGTCATCGGCGGAGGACTCGTCGGGTCCTCCGCCGCCTGGCGGCTCGCGGCGCGCGGACGTAGCGTCGTTCAGCTGGAACAGTTCGGGCCGGGGCACAAGCACGGTGCGTCGCACGGTACTTCGCGCATCTACCGGCAGGCGTACGACAATCACCTGTACACCGGGTTGGCGGCCGACGCGCTGCCGCTGTGGCGGGAGTTGGAGACCACGACGGACATCGGGTTCCTGGAACTCACCGGTGCCGTTGATCACGGCCTGCCGCAGGCCGTGCAGTCCAAGGCGAAGATACTTCTCGAGGCGGGCATCAAGGGTGAGATCCTCACCCCTGCCGAGGCGTCCGCCCGTTGGCCGGGGCTGCGATTCGACACCACGGTGCTCCATCATCCCGATGCAGGCCGGTTGCACGCGGACCGCGCCGTGACCGCTCTGAAGGCGGGAGCGGTGTTCGCCGGTGCCGAGATCCGTCACGATGTTCGGGTGTTGGCACTCGCGCGGGCGTCCTACGGCGTGGACGTGGTGACGGACAGTGGAACGCTCGCAGCTCGTCAGGTAGTGATCGCGGCCGGTGCGTGGACTGCGGATCTGATCGCAGACAGCGGTCTCGGCTCCGAGATCGTACTGCCGACACTGCGCACGACACAGGAACAACCAGCACACTTCGCACCGCTCGATCCCGGAGTCGAGTGGCCGAGTTTCGTTCACCACACCGGCGCAGAATTGGAGACCGCGGGGATCTACGGGCTCGGTTCCGAGGACGGGATCAAGATCGGCGAACACGCGACCGGGCCGGTGGTGACTCCGCAGACCCGTGACTACACCCCTGGTGTCGACGGAGAGCAGCGATTGGTGGAGTACGCCGAGTCGTGGTTGCCCGGTGTCGATTCCACCCGTGTCGAGTCGCTCACCTGCCTGTACACGAGCACGCCGGACAGTAACTTCGTCATCGACCGAGTCGGAGCCGTCACGGTGGCGGCGGGGTTCTCGGGGCATGGGTTCAAGTTCGGTCCGGCCTTGGGTGAACTTGTGGCGGACCTCGTCGACGGAACCACCCTCGCTCCGGAAGTTTTCAGGCTGGGGGAGCGTTGACCAGATTCATGGAGGAAAGTGTTGTGGCACTGGAGCTCGGAACTCGGCAGCTCGAGGGTGTCGGAGCGGTAGAGGTCTATTCGGTATCGCAGGACGATCCCTTGGCAGCTCCGCTGATCGCGGAGTTGGCACTCGAATACAGTTCGCGTTACGGCGGGACTCGCGAAGCGATGCTCGAGGATCTCACGACGTATCCGGCAGAAGAATTTGCCTACCCTCAGGGTGCGCTTCTGGTGCTCACCCACGACGGTCTGCCGATCGCCGGTGGTGCGTTTCGTCAATTCGATTCCACCACTGCCGAACTGAAGAGAATCTGGACATCGGTCGACTATCGGAAGCGCGGCCTCGGCAAGGCCGTCGTTCGCGAGTTGGAACGAGAGATCGAACTTCGTGGATACAACCGGGTGTTTCTCACGACGGGTCCTCGGCAACCCGAGGCCGTCGCGCTGTATCTGTCCAGTGGATACACACCGCTTTACGACGCGTCACTCTCGCCCGAAGAGGTGGGCATCCACCCGTTCGAGAAACAACTTCGGGTCCTCGAAAATGTGACTCGAGCAGCAATTCCTACCGACCGGGTTGACAACACCCGGGTTTAACCTCGTACACTTGCGAACGACCATCCAGAGCGACCGAGAGACCTGGCTCATTGAAGTCGCAGCAACCCCCCGAGTGATCGGGTGCGGGTGCTACCGCCAGGACCGATGGAGGAACACGAAATGAAGGCAGTCGAAGGCGGTTTCGATACCGCCTGGTCGCGTCGTCACGTAGACCTGTGCCGCACCGCGGGATCTTTCTGTACCAACTGACCTCGGTCAGTCATTCACACTCAGGCGAGTCGTCGACAAGTCTGTTTTCTCTTCTCTCACAAGTGATTCGTGCTCGATCGCCTTTCTCGTCTCAGGCGACGGGTGCGCTCTTCGGCATGCCTCTTTAGGAGTTCTTGGTGTCTTCGCCCTCATTCGGTGCCCGCAAACGCGCGACCGTAATCGCCGGTATCGGTGCTGTCTCGGTTCTCGGCACCGTCCTCGCCGGCTGCAGCAGCGGGAGTGACAGTGCTGCCGACGCAGGCCCCGCCCAGTCCGGCGGAACCCTTCGCTACGGTCTGTCGCAGGCGCCGACGTGCGCCGATCCGGCCCAGGCCGGCAGTAACCAGACCGTGTATGTCACTCGGACCGTCGTGGATTCGCTGACCGATCAAAATCCCGACACCGGAGAGATCACCCCGTGGCTCGCCAAGAGTTGGGAGATCAGCCCCGACGCCGCTAGCTTCACGTTCGTCCTTCGCGACGACGCCACCTTCAGTGACGGCACACCGGTGACGGCGGATTCGGTGAAGAAGACCTTCGACTCGGTCAAGAATCTCGGACCGAACGCGTCGTTGGCGAAGAGTTACCTGTCCTCGTACACGGGTACCGACGTCGTAGATGCTCACACGGCGAAGATCAATTTCTCCGGACCCAATGTTCAGTTCCTGCAGGCAACTTCGACGCCACAGCTCGGAATCCTCGCCGATTCCACCACCGCGCTGGCATCCGAGCAGCGCTGCCCGGGTGCCGCGGTGATCGCCTCCGGACCGTTCGTGTACACCGACTGGCAGCAGGACAAGAGCGTCAAGATCGCCAAGCGTGCGGGATACAACTGGGCGTCGGACGCGGTCGCGCATCAGGGTGAGGCCTACCTCGACGGCGTCGACTTCACCGTGGTCCCCGAATCCGGTGTGCGGGCAGGCAGCGTGGCCTCCGGCCAGCTCGATGCGGTCAGCGATGCGCTTCCGCAGGATGCGCCGCAGATCGAGGGCGCAGGCGGACGAATCCTCACAAGGCCGAACCCGGGTGTGAGCTTCTTCTTCCAGCCCAACGTCAGTCGCGGCGTTCTCGCCGATCAGGCTGTTCGCCAGGCCATCATTCCCGCGATCAACCGCCAAGAACTCGTCGACACCGTTCTGGATCCGTCGTTCTTCCCGGCCACGAGCCCGTTGGCTCACACCACTCCGCTCTACAGCGACGAATCGAGTGTCGTGACGTACGACGCCGACAAGTCGGCGAAGCTTCTCGACGCGGCTGGTTGGAAGGCCGGCAGCGACGGTATCCGCGAGAAGGACGGGCAGAAGCTCACTTTCAGCGTCACCTTCAGTCCGGTGTTCTCGGGTAACCAGGCCATCCTCGAGCTCGTACAGCAGCAGCTCAAGAAGGTCGGCGTCGACTTGCAGCTCAACCTGGTCTCGAACGGTGAATGGACCGAGAAGGGAGTATCGGGTGATTACGATTCGCTGTATTACAACAGCACTCGCGCGGACGCCGACATCCTGCGGGCATCGTTCAGCACCGAGGGCCGCAACCTGAACCGTCGCGGCGCAGATCCGGAGCTCGACAAGGTACTCACAGACCGGCTTGCAGCCACGGACAACGGCCAACGCGGCGAACTGGTATCCACTGCACAGGAATTGATCCTCGACCGTGGACTCTCCATCCCGACCATCGAGCTCTCACAGGCCATCGGCGCCGGATCGAGTGTGCAGGACCTGAACTTCGAAGCCTCTTCACGCCTGCAGTTCTACGACGCATGGTTGTCGGGTAAGTAATCATGACTCGATACGTACTCACCCGACTGGGTCAGGCCGCAGTGGTCCTGTGGGCCGCCTTCACCATCTCGTTCGTGATTCTGTTCCTCCTGCCGAGTGACCCCGTCAGCATGGCTGCCGACTCGTCCGGTCAGGGTGTTGCAGTGGATCAGGCCGCGCTCGATCAGCTTCGGGCGCGGTACGGCTTGGACCAGTCGGTGTGGGTGCAGTACTGGACGTCGCTGACGAATGCTCTTCGCGGCGATTTCGGTACATCGATCTCCACCGGTCAGTCGGTGACGGATGCCATCTTCTCGGCGCTGCCCAGCACTCTGGTGCTGGCAACCACCGCCTTGGTTCTGGCCGTGTTGTTCGGAGTGGCGATCGCGTTCTTCGCTACCTACACCCGCAAGCGGTGGCTCGCGAACCTGTTGTTCTCTCTGCCGCCGCTGGGTGTGGCAGTGCCTACTTTCTGGGTGGGCCTGATTCTTCTGCAACTCTTCTCGTTCCGTCTGCACATCTTCCCGGCATTCGGAGACAAGGGATTCGCAACGGTGATTCTTCCGGCGATCACCTTGGCGATCCCGACCGGCGCGGTGATCGCGCAGGTGCTCACGACCAGCCTGCAGTCGACGCTACGTTCGCCGCACGTGGAGACTGCGTACGCCAAGGGCGCAAGCCGTTGGCGCGTGCAGACCCGTCACGCGTTGCGACTGGCGAGCATTCCGGCATTCACCATTGCCGGTGTGCTGGTCGGCACGCTGCTGGCGGGCTCGGTGGTTGTGGAAACGGTGTTCTCTCGCGCGGGCGTCGGCCGTCTGACACAGACGTCGGTGATGGCGCAGGACATCCCGGTGGTGCAGGGAGTCGTTGTGTTCGCCTCTCTCGTGTTCGTGCTCGTCAACCTCGCGGTCGACCTCTTCTACCCCTTGATAGATCCACGGATCATCCAGACGAAGAAGAGTCACACCGAAAAGTCGAATACCGAAAGCTCGACCGATCTGGAGCCGGCTCATGTCTGACACATTGATCGAACCCCTACTCCTCGATCCGAGCGTCGAGGCGAAGGCACCTGTTGTTTCGCGCCGAGAGTCCACGGCCATCGGCTGGATCCGAAAGCCCGGCTTGGTGATTCCGGTGTTGATCGTGTTGCTTGCCATCGGCTTTGCCGTCGCACCCGGATTCTTTGCCAGCGGCGATCCGTTGTCCGGTGTCCCGGCGGACAAACTGCAGGGCCCGAGCCTGGCTCACTGGTTCGGAACCGACAATCTCGGACGTGACCTGTACACACGGTTCGTGCACGGCGCCGCGCTGTCCCTGACCGCAACCCTGGTGGCGGTCGGAATCGCATTGGTGGCGGGATCGATAATCGGTTTGCTCGCGGGCTTTGTCGGTGGCGTCGTCGACGCCGTGCTGATGCGCATCGTCGACGTGCTGCTGTCCATTCCGGCACTGCTGCTCTCGTTGGCCCTTGTCACCGCACTCGGCTTCGGCACCATCAACGTCGCCATCGCGGTCGGCGTCAGTATGGTCGCCAATTTCGCGCGAGTGATGCGTGCCGAAGTGATGCGGGTGCGCGGAGCTCAGTACGTCGAGGCTGCGTTCAGTTCAGGTGTGCAGTGGCTCGGTGTCCTGCGTCGGCACGTGCTTCCCAACTCCTACGCGCCGGTGGTCGCGCTGTCCGCTGTCGAGTTCGGGCAGGCAGTACTGGCGGTGTCGGCTCTGAGCTTCTTGGGATTCGGCGCCGTTCCGCCTACCCCGGAATGGGGATCGCTGGTATCCGAGGGACGCAATTTCCTCGCCAATGCCTGGTGGATGACAACACTTCCCGGTCTCGCGATTGTCGCCGTGGTCATCTCGGCACACCGTATCGGCCACGAGATCGAAAGGAACAACCGGCGATGAGCACGACCGAGGAACAGTTGCTTTCCGTCACCGACTTACAGATCGCCTACGGCGCCGAGCCCGCGGTATCCGGCGTGAGCTTCACCGTCGGTCGGGGCGAAGTAGTTGCGGTGGTCGGGGAATCGGGTTCCGGTAAGTCGACCACGGCACACGCGATATTGGGTCTGCTCGCCGGCAGTGGTCACGTCACCGGCGGGACCGTCGAGTTCGAGGGTGAACAGATCGACTCGTATTCCGACCGTGCGTGGCAGCGAATCCGCGGCGCGCGTATCGGTTTGGTGCCGCAGGATCCGACGACCTCGCTCAACCCGGTGACGCGGATCGGCGACCAGGTTGCAGAAGTCCTCCGGATCCACGGCCTCGCAGACCGTCGCAAAGCCCGGTTGGACGCCGTCGAGGTGCTCGAGCGCGCGGGTATCGACCGGCCGGAAATCCGAGCACGCCAGTACCCGCACGAGCTCTCCGGCGGTATGCGGCAACGCGTTCTGATCGGTATCGCGCTCGTCGCGAACCCCGCCCTCATCATCGCCGACGAGCCGACCAGTGCTCTGGACGTCACGGTTCAACGACGCATCCTCGACCACCTGGACGAGCGAATCGCCGAATCCGGTGCCGCCGTGCTCCTGATCACGCACGACCTGGGAGTGGCCGCAGACCGCGCGGACCGGATCCTGGTGATGCAGGGCGGCAGGATCGTCGAATCCGGCCGCACCGCAGATATTCTGGACAACCCGCGACACGAGTACACGAAGAAGCTGCTCGACTCGGCTCCGAGCCTGTCCTCGGGACCGGTCGATCGGCCGGTCCGTCAGGATACGAGCCCGCTGCTGACGTTGACCGGAATCACCAAGCGTTTCAACGTCGGACGCGGGAGTTCGATCACCGCGGTGAACGAGGTATCGCTGACCGTTCCGCGTGGTCAGACGGTGTCGTTGGTGGGGGAGTCGGGCTCCGGCAAGTCGACCACGGCGCGCATCGCCGTGCGGTTGGAGCAGGCGGACGCCGGCACCATCTCCTTCGACGGACACGACATCACGAAGGTCAAGGGCAGCGATCTGCGCGAGCTGCGCCGAAAGATCCAGCTCGTGTACCAGAACCCCTATGCATCACTCGACCCGAAATTGTCCGTCCAGGACATCGTTGCGGAGCCGCTGCGGGCCTTCAAGGTTGGTGGACGCAGCCAGCAGCAGAGTCGTGCAGCAGAGTTGCTCGATCAGGTTGCACTTCCCGAGCAGTTCCTGAGCCGCAAACCGGCCGAACTCTCGGGCGGCCAGCGTCAACGGGTGGCGATCGCTCGTGCGCTTGCGTTGAAGCCGGACCTGCTCGTTCTCGACGAACCTGTGTCAGCTCTCGACGTCTCGGTGCAAGCGCAGATTCTGGCGCTACTCGACGAGTTGCAGCGCGAACTGGGCCTGACCTATCTCTTCATCTCCCACGATCTTGCGGTTGTTCGCCAGATCAGCGACGTCGTCGGCGTCATGCAGGCCGGGCGATTGCTCGAAATCGGTACTACCACCGAGATTTTCGACAATCCCCGAAACGAGTACACACGCACACTTCTCGACGCGATCCCCGGGCGGGATCATTCGACACGAAAGGCCGAACATGTCCGAGCGTAGTTCCGGAGCATTCCTGGTCGGCCTCGAATTCGAGGGAACCGGAGCTCATCCGTACTCCTGGCGACGCGAGGATTCGCGCGCCGAAGATCTGTTCACGCCCTCGTACTGGGTGGACCTGGTGACCGCCGCGGATCGGGGCGGGGTGGATCTGGCGTTCCTCCCTGACTCGTTCGGACTGCAATCCGAGGGCCAGCACGCAGTGCGGGGCAGATTGGAGGCGGTTGCAACTGCGGCGCGGCTGAGTGCTGTGACCTTGCGTATCGGCCTGATCCCCACTGCGACAGTCACGCACACCGAGCCGTTCCACATCTCCAAGGCCGTCGCGAGTATCGACTACTCCTCAGCGGGGCGGGCCGGCTGGCAGGTCGCGGTGTCCGACACCGCTGAGCAGGCGTCGTTGTTCGGCCGAAAGGCAGTGCAGGGCCCCGAGTCCGCGTGGGAGGAAGCGTCCGAGGCTGTCGAGGTGGTCAGTCGGCTGTGGGACAGCTGGGAGGACGCCGCCGAGATACGGGACGCTGCGAGCGGACGATTCATCGATCGAGACAAGCTGCACTACATCGACTTCGAGGGAAAGAACTTTTCCGTCAAAGGGCCGTCCATCACGCCGCGCTCCCCGCAGGGGCAGCCGCTGATCGCCGTCGACGCGAGCAGGCCGGAGGCACGCGAGCTCGCTGTTGCGCGCGGAGATCTGATTCGGATCTCGGCAACCGACCTCGGCGAGGCCAACGCCACGGCCAAGTTGGTCCACGCGAATGCCGCTGCCCTCGGGCGCAGCGTCAGGGTTCTCCTCGACGTCGACGTGCTTCTCGGCGCTGATCGCGGAGCCGCCGACGACGCTCTGGCGGAACTCGAGGAATGGGCGGGAGCGCCGTACGCCCCGCACTCGCTGTTCTATCGCGGTGACAGCGCCGGCCTGACTGTCCTCCTTCGCGAGATCGGTGGGCTGGCCGGGGTCGACGGTGTTGTCCTGCGTCCCTTGGCTTTGGCTGCCGCAGTGGAGAAGATCGCGGCGGACGTGGTGCCGACTCTCAATCCGCGACCGACTACCGGCCCGACGCTGCGCGAGCGGTTGGGTTTCGAGTTGCCAGTCAATCAGTTCGCGTAGCGCGAGAAAAGAACAGGAACACCGATGACACAGAACAGGATTCGCAAGCAAGTTCACCTGGGTGCTCACTTCCCCGGCGTGAACAACACCACGGTGTGGACCGATCCGGCGTCAAAGAGCCAGATCGAGTTCAGCTCGTTCGAGCATCTCGCCCGCAGTGCCGAACGCGGATTGTTCGACTTCTTCTTCCTCGCAGAGGGTTTGCGCCTGCGCGAGCATCAGGGCAAGATTCACGACCTCGACGTGGTCGGTCGCCCGGATACGTTCAGTATTCTCAACGCGGTTGCCGGTGTGACAACGCATCTCGGCCTGGCCGGGACGATCAACACCACGTTCAACGAGCCGTACGAGTTGGCCAAGCAGTTCTCGACGCTCGATCATCTCTCCGACGGCCGCGCCGCGTGGAATCTGGTCACCTCTTCGGATGCCTTTACCGGTGAGAACTTTCGCCGCGGTGGGTATCTGGAGCATTCCGAGCGGTACGCACGCGCAAACGAGTTGGTCGACGCAGTACGGACGCTGTGGGACAGTTGGAGCATCGATCGTCCGATCGTCGACCGTGAGCGCGGCGTTTTTGCCACCGACCAGCAGGTCGGTCAGTTCCAACACTCCGGTAAGCAGTTCGACATCACCGGACGCTTCGAAGTACCTCGGAGTCCCCAAGGACACCCAGTCCTGCTGCAGGCAGGTGACTCCGACGAAGGACGCGAGTTCGGCGCCGCCAAGGCAGACGCCATCTTCACCGGGCACGGAACGCTCGAAGCAGGCAAGACGTTCTACGCCGACGTGAAGGGACGCTTGGCCAAGTACGGACGCACGCACGCAGACCTCAAGATTCTCCCCGCCGCCACCTTCGTGCTCGGTGACAACGCCGCGGACGCACAGGAGAAGGCGTATCACATCCGGCGGCAGCAGGTCGGACCCCAGACTGCCATCGCTTTTCTCGAACAAGTCTGGGGCAGAGACCTTTCCCAGTACGACGCCGACGGCCCGTTGCCGAAGGAAGATCCGTCGGACGACGTCAACATCACCCGCGGACGCGTCCGCCACGTCAAGGATCCGCGAGCGGTCGCAGATCAGTGGCGCGCCAAGGCCGAGGCCGAAAACCTCAGCATCCGTGAACTCATCATCGAAGTGACTGCCCGCCAACAGTTCGTGGGTAGTGCAGCGGAAGTGGCTGCCGAGATCGACACCTACGTCCAGGGCGACGCGAGCGACGGATTCATCCTGGTTCCTCACATCACCCCCGCGGGCCTCGACGAGTTCATCGACACCGTCGTACCAGAACTACAGGACCGCGGCAGTTTCCGGACCGAATACTCAGGAACCACCCTGCGCAGCCATCTCGGGCTGCGCCACCCGTACGAGCAGGCTGAAGGAGTCCGCGCATCATGACCGTTACCGACACTTCCACCAGCACCTTCACCGGCGAGTGGAATGCTTGGCATGCCTCGCGCGACGCCGCCTTCAGTGAACCACTCGGCTGGCTGAGCCTGACTGCGTTGCATTGGCTGGTTGACACCGATTCCACCTTCGCGGACCTGCCCGGTGCGTGGCGCGCCGACGCGAATGCCGCTGTCGTCACCGCGACGCCGGCCGACGACCTCTCGATCGACGGCGTCGCAGTGGACGGTTCAGTCACTCTGAATCCGATCGAGGGGGCGCCGGGACTGATCGTCAAGCAGGGCGCGCGGTTGGTCGAGGTCATCCGCCGCACCGGCGAGGTGGCTCTGCGGATCCACGATTCGTCGGCCCCGGCATTGGCGCAGTTCAGTGGTATCCCGACCTTCGAGCCGAACCCGCAGTGGCGCATCGAGGGTGTCTTCACAGCTTTCGAGGAGGCTCGCACGGTGACGACGGGTGCGGTCGTCGAGCGCCTCGAGCATCATCACGACGCCCGCGGAACCATCAGCTTCGAACACGACGGAGAAACCCGGACTCTGATTGCGTTCGCGGGCAAGGACAACGGCTTTCACATCCTGTTCACCGACGCGACCAGTGGTGTGTCCACGTACCCGGCCGCACGCTCGCTGCACGTTAGTGCACCGGAGCCCGGTGGCGCGGTAGTCCTCGATTTCAATCGGGCGTCGAACCTGCCCTGCGCCTTCACCGATTACGCGACGTGCCCCGTCGCCCCCGCCGAGAATCGTTTGCCGTTCGCGGTGGAAGCCGGCGAGAAGACCCCGAATAACCGCCACGGAAGCGCACCGAGGTGAGCGCGCCGCTGTCCGTACTCGACCTCTCTCCGATCAGTGAGGGTGAAACGGCCCGCCAGGCCTTGCGGAACTCGCTGGACCTCGCTCGTTCTGCCGAAGCGTGGGGATACAAGAGGTACTGGGTCGCCGAACACCACTTCGTCGGCGTAGCCAGCTCGTCACCGGCCGTTCTGGTCGGACTGATTGCGGCCGCGACCAACACCATTCGCGTCGGCTCGGCCGCAGTGCTGCTGGGCAACAACACGGCAGCTCAAGTGGTCGAGGCCTTCGGTACCGTCGAAGCGTTGTATCCGGGTCGTATCGATCTCGGTATCGGGCGCAGCGGGCAGCGTCGGGTGGAGGCACTTCGTGCCGTCGCTGCCGGAACGCCTGCCCCGGCAGAATCGAAGCGGGAGACCGTCGTACGCGACGGCGTCGTGATCCCGGCGCCCTTCGATCCAACCGGTCTTCTCACGTCACCGAGATTGCAGGCGTCGTTCGAGGCATTGGCGTTTCCGGGCGCGCAGGCGCCGGATTTCGAGCAGCAGGTCGACGACATACTCTCGCTCCTGAACGGCACCCACCGCACCCGCGACGGCATCGACTTGCACGCCAGTCCCGGCGAGGACGCCGACGTCGAATTGTGGGTGTTCGGAAGCAGCGCAGGCCCCAGTGCCGAACTCGCCGGACGACTCGGATTGCCGTTCGGCGCGAATTACCATGTGGCGCCCTCGAGTACGCTCGATGCCGTCGAGGCATACCGAGCAGCATTCCGACCGTCGGCAGTTCTGTCGGAGCCGTATGTCGTCGTCTCCGCGGATGTTGTTGCCGCCGAGGACGATGCGACGGCGAGAGAGTTGGCGTCTACGTTCGGGCACTGGACGCACAGCATTCGCAGCGGGCACGGCGCCATCCCGTACCCCGATCCGGCCACAGCGCTCCCACTTTCCGATGCCGACAAAGCAGTAGTGGAGGATCGGCTGATCACGCAGTTCGTCGGTTCACCCACCACCGTCGCCGACAGGCTCGACAGTTTGCAGAAGCTCACCGGAGCGGACGAATTGGTGATCACCGGGGTGACCCATCGACACGAGGATCGCCTGCGCTCGTACGAGCTGCTTGCCAAGGAATGGGGACTACCCGCACTACTGGCGGCATGAGCTTGCCTTGGTCCATTAGTGTCGAGTGATGTTTTCGCCCCGAGATGCGCTTTCGCTTGCTCTTGACGTAGCGCGTGAGGGCATGGAACTCGGGGAGATGCCGATCGGGGCAGTCGTGTTCGACGACGACCGTGTGCTCGGGCGGGCGTATACGCAAGAACGGGCACTCGGCCGACGGGTAGTCCATGCGGACCTTCAAGCGCTCTTGCAGGCCGACGAGGCTCTCGGATTCACTCGAGCGTCCGGTGAATTGACATTGGCGGTCAATCTCGAACCATGTCTCATGTGTATGGGTGCCGCGATCACGCTCGGTGTGACCCGGGTGTGGTTCGCTCTCGAATCCCCGAACGACGGTGCGGCGGAACTCGTACAGCTGTGGGCGCCGCCTGTGGAACTTCCGTTTTTCCGTAAGCCGCGTGAAGTCCTCGGCGGCATCCGCCGTGACGAAGCGCGAAATCTGTTCGCTGAATACGCCACCGGCACTGGCCCCGCCGGGATGCGGGACTGGGCGCGCAGTCTCACCTGACGCCATGGCTTGTAAGGAGGGCCGTGAGGCTCACGCCCCGATAGCGCCCGCGATCATCGGCCACGACGCGCGCATGTCGGCTTCGAAGAGCCCCCAGGTGTGGGTGCCTTCGGGTCGGAAGCTGAACGTCGCGGGAATGCCGAGCTGACCGAATCGCCCCTGCAGGGCAGCGGTGCACATGTTGGTGATGCCTTCGAGCACAGCGCCGGGAACGACGCCGGCAGCCATCGCCAATGAGTTGATTCCGTCCACCGGACCGGGAAGGCCGTTGCCGGTGGAGATGAACAGCGCTGTGCCGCGCAGTTTCTCGGCATTGATCAGCGGGTCGTGAGCAGCCCACTGCGGGCTACCCCACGGCCCCCACATGTTGGCCGCGTTACCTCCGCCGAGTATCTCGACCATCGAGCGCACCGCAGCCTGGCCGAGCGGGTCGCCGGCGCGCGGGCAGCCGCTGTACGAGCCGACGGCGCGGTAGGTACCCGGCGACTGGATCGCGAGGTCCAGAACCGGTCCACCGGCCATCGACACACCGCCGAGTGCGTTGACACCGGTCGTGTTGTACCGAGCGTTGACCGCCGCCGGTAGTTCCTTGGTGAGGTACGTCTGCCATTTGTTGCGGCCGAGCACCGGATCGTCGGCGTTCCAGTCGGTGTACATGCTGAACTTGCCGCCGACCGGCATGACCACGTTGACGTGCTTGTCGTCGAAGAAGTCACGAACTCCGGTGTTGTTGAACCAAGAGATCCCGTCCTCACCGCCGCCGACGCCGGTCAACAGGTAGAAGGTCGGGGCGGGGCCACCGCCGGCCGGGGAAATCACGTCGTTGGCGATCCAGCGGTCCATGGAGGGGGAGTAGACATCGATGCGGCTGACCACTGAATCCGCGCTCGCGGTCGGCGCGCTGAGGCCGAGAAAGCCGGCAGCCATGGCCACCGCCATCGTCAATCGGACCGTGAATCGACGTGCCTTCATTATTTCCCCCTGGCGCAAGCCGGACAGCGTATTTGTGCCTACCAACAGTGGCACAATGCGAAGGAGAGTGACGAATGTCCGGATAACAGTCCGGTAAGAAGATGGAGACAATTGCGTGGGATCGCAGTCGCATCACCCCGAATCCGACGTGATTCGGCTGGCCTTCGGGCTGGCCGCGATCACGGCTGGTGCGGCGCGCAGAACCGCTGGTCTCGCCATTGATTCGGTGCAGCGGATCCCCGTTGTCGGTGACGCACTCGACGACGCGATCACCCAGGTCGCCACCCGCGGCACGGAAGCGATTCGCTCGACAGCGGAATTTGCCGATTACACGTTGAGAACGGTGATCAAAGCTGTCGTCGACGCTGCTCTTGCCGAAGTCGACATCACGAAGATCGTCGTGGACCACGTGGACATCGACAAGATCGCCGAGAACATCGACGTGGACAAGATTGCCGAACGGGTCTCGCTCGAACCGATCATCGATCGCGTCGACGTCGATGCGATCGCAAGCCGACTCGACGTCAAAGCAGTGATCGATCGCCTCGACCTCGACGGCATCGTCGACAGCGTCGACCTCGAGCGCCAGATCGACCGCGTCGACCTCCTCAAGATCGCCGACCAGGTCATCGAGGGTGTCGACCTCCCACAGATGATTCGTGAATCGACCGGTTCACTCTCCACCGAAGCCGTGCACGGGGCGCGCGTGCAGGGGATGCAGGCGGACGACGCTGTCGCCGGGTTCGTCGGACGATTGTTCGGCCGCGACAACGCACCACCCTCACACGAGCCGCATCCGGACACGAACGCAGGTGAACGCTAGTGGCCCAGGAGAATTCCGGCCCGGCCGGAATCGTCACCCGCGGCCTCGCCGGACTGATCGACCTGGGCGTCGTGCTGATCCTGATGGGTTCCGTGTACGTGGCCTTGGCCTTTGTTCGATTGCTCTTCTCGCCGCAGAGTTTCACGTTCTCGGAACCGGGGATCTTCCTGTCCACGACGGCATTTCTCGGCGTCTCGGTGGCCTACCTGACTGCCTGCTGGGCGACCACCGGCCGAACTGTCGGCTCCCTCGTGATGGGGTTGCGGGTGATCACGTCGGGTCACCGGTTGGTCCGTTGGCCGCTCGCCTTCATCCGTGCGGTGCTCTGTGTGCTCTTCGCCTTCGGATTGCTGTGGTCGGCGGTCGATCGACGGCGACGATCGTTGCAGGACATCGTTCTGCGCACCGAGGTCGTCTACGACTGGCGTCAGGACCCGGATCTGGTGGCACCCCACGGAGGCGAGCACGCATGAGTGAACCGAACCGCCCGGACGAGCGATTCACCCTTGCCAGCGAGCGCACCTTCCTCGCGTGGATGCGTAGCTCGCTTGCCCTGCTGGCGGGCGGCATTGCCGTCGTCCAGTTGGTCCCCGAGTGGAGTACAGGGTGGGTTCGCACGGCGCTCGGTCTGACGTTGATCGCACTCTCGGCAGCAGCCGCCCTCGTCGGTATGCGACGCTGGCTACAGGTGAAGAAGGCGCTCGAGGACGGAGCGGCGATGCCGGAACCGCATGCGCTGTGGCTGTTCGCACTGGCATTGGCCGGGGTTGCCGTCGCGGCCGGTGTGGCAACGGTGGTTACCAGCCTCGCTCGCTGAGATACCTCGCTGAGATACGCAGAGAAGTCCGAGCGGTGTCTGGATAGTCTGCAAAGAACGAGAAGCACGTCAGAGAAGTAAACGAAACAGACGACAAGGGAGTGCACGGTGGCGCAGGAACTCAAGCTCGGATACAAGGCATCGGCTGAGCAATTCGGCCCTCGCGAACTGGTAGAGCTGGCAGTTCTGGCAGAGCAGCACGGCATGGATTCCGTTGCGGTGAGCGATCATTTCCAGCCGTGGCGCCACAACGGTGGACACGCGCCGTTCTCGCTCGCCTGGATGACGGCCGTCGGTGAGCGCACCGAGCGCGTGCAGATCGGCACGTCCGTGATGACGCCGACGTTCCGCTACAACCCGGCGGTCATCGCTCAGGCGTTCGCGACGATGGGATGTCTCTACCCGGGGCGCATCATGCTCGGCGTCGGCAGCGGTGAGGCTCTCAACGAGATCGCCACCGGCTTCCAGGGTGAGTGGCCCGAGTTCAAGGAACGCTTCGCGCGCCTGCGTGAGTCGGTGCGGCTGATGCGTGAGCTGTGGCTGGGCGATCGTGTCGACTTCGAAGGCGAGTACTTCACCACTCGTGGCGCGTCGATCTACGACGTCCCCGAGGGTGGGATTCCCGTGTACATCGCGGCCGGTGGACCCGTTGTCGCCCGGTACGCGGGACGTGCCGGTGACGGCTTCATCTGCACCTCCGGCAAGGGCATGGAGCTCTACACCGAGAAGTTGCTTCCGGCGGTTGCCGAGGGCGCGGCCAAGGCCGAGCGCGACGTCGCCGACATCGACAAGATGATCGAGATCAAGATCAGCTACGACACCGACCCGGAGGCTGCACTCGAGAACACGCGCTTCTGGGCGCCGCTGTCCCTGACGCCGGAGCAGAAGCACAGCATCGAGGATCCGATCGAAATGGAAGCAGCTGCCGACGCTCTGCCCATCGAGCAGGTGGCCAAGCGCTGGATCGTCGCTTCCGATCCCGACGACGCCGTCGAGCAGGTCAAGGCCTACGTCGACGCCGGTCTCAATCACCTGGTGTTCCACGCACCGGGCCACGATCAGCGCCGCTTCCTCGAACTGTTCGAGCGTGACCTCGCGCCCCGCCTGCGTGCTCTGGGCTGATCCTCGAGATCAACTGAACGGTGTCTGCCACTCGACGTGTGGCAGGCACCGTTCGTCTTCCTCGTAGCGGCCGGTTGTCGGCTGCACCGTGAGCGTGACCACGATCAGTGGCAAGGTGGGCGGCGGCCCACACTAGGCTGTTGGGCATGCCAGAAGCGCCCGCTGCCGTGTCGAGTGTCTACGTCGCCTCCCCTGAAGGTGACACCGGAAAATCCACCATCGCGCTTGGCGTACTGCAGATGCTGTGCGCGACCGTCGCCCGGGTCGGTGTCTTCCGCCCGATCGCCCGCTCGACCGAGGAAACCGACTACATCCTCGAACTGCTGCTAGAGCACACCACTGCCGATCTCTCCTACGCCGACGCACTCGGCGTCACCTACGAGCAGGTTCACGCCGATCCCGAAGCTGCACTGGCCGACATCGTGGCGAAGTACCACACCGTGGCCGAGCAGTGCGACGCCGTCGTGATCATCGGAAGTGATTACACCGACGTCGCAAGCCCCAGCGAACTGAGCTTCAACGCCCGCATCGCCGTGAACCTGGGAGCGCCGGTCCTGTTGGCGGTTCGAGGCGCTCGGCGCAGCGTCGAGGAGGTTGCTCAGCTCGCGCACCTGTGCGCCGCCGAGTTGGCCGCCAACCACGCTCACCTGCTCGCGGTCGTCGCCAATCGCTGCGATCCAGACAAGCTCGACGAGGTCACCGCAGCCCTGTCCGACATCGGAGTTCCGACGTGGAGCCTGCCGGAGATTCCGTTGCTCGTCTCACCCACGATGGCCGAGTTGATGGAAGCCACCGGCGGCGAGTTGTACTCGGGTGACCCGGAACTGCTGCACCGCGAGGCACTGAAGGTGATGGTGGGAGGCATGACCGCCGAGCACATCCTCGAGCGTCTGGTCGAGGGCATGGTCGTCATCGCGCCGGGTGACCGCTCGGACGTGCTGCTCGCGTTGCTCAATGCGCATGAGGCGGAGGGATTTCCGTCGCTCGCGGGCATCATCATGAATGGCGGGATCACACCGCACCCGGCCATCGCGGCGTTGATGGCCGGCCTCAAACAGCGTCTTCCGATCCTCACGACAACCCTCGGCACTTTCGACACCGCAAGCGCTGCAGCCCAAACCCGCGGACGCGTGGCAGTCGGTTCGCAGCGAAAGGTCGACACTGCGCTGAGCTTGATGGAACAGCGCGTCGACGCCGACGTCCTGATGGACCGACTGGCACTGCCGATTCCGTCGGTCGTGACCCCACAGATGTTCGAGTACAAGCTGATCGATCGCGCTCGACGCGATCGCAAGCACATCGTCCTCCCGGAGGGTGACGACGACCGGATCCTGCGCGCGGCCGGCCGGCTGCTGCAGCGCCAGGTTGCCGACCTGACGATCCTCGGCGACGAACCCAGTGTGCGTCGACGCGCAGCGGAACTCGGCGTGGACATCAGCGGCGCGCAGGTACTCGCACCTGCACAGTCCGAGTACACCGAGCGCTTCGCACAGGAGTACACCGCGCTGCGGGCGCACAAGGGCATGACTATCGAGCGGGCACGCGAGGTGATCGCCGACATCTCGTACTTCGGAACGATGATGGTGCACTTGGGTATTGCCGACGGCATGGTCTCCGGTGCCGCCCACACCACCGCTCACACGATCCGGCCCTCGTTCGAGATCATCAAGACGGCTCCCGGAGTTTCGACGGTTTCGAGCATCTTCCTGATGTGCCTGGCCGACCGCGTTCTCTCCTACGGTGACTGCGCCGTGGTTCCGGACCCGACGTCGGAGCAGTTGGCGGACATCGCGATCTCGTCCGCTCAGACGGCGTCGCAGTTCGGTATCGATCCGCGCATTGCGATGCTCTCGTACTCCACCGGCGATTCGGGCAGTGGAGCCGACGTCGACAAGGTTCGCACCGCGACCGCTTTGGTGCGCGAGCGCCGACCGGACCTGTTGGTGGAAGGGCCCATTCAGTACGACGCGGCCGTCGAGCAGAGTGTCGCTGACAAGAAGATGCCGGATTCTCTGGTGGCGGGCAAGGCCACGGTGTTCGTGTTCCCGGACTTGAACACCGGCAACAACACCTACAAGGCAGTGCAGCGTAGCGCCGGCGCTATCGCCGTCGGCCCGGTTCTGCAGGGACTGAACAAGCCGGTCAACGATCTCTCGCGTGGAGCGTTGGTCCAGGACATCGTCAACACCGTGGCTATCACGGCAATACAGGCACAGGGAGCGTAAGCGTGAGCGACGGCACCGTACTGGTCATCAATTCCGGCTCGTCATCGATCAAATTTCAACTCGTGCATCCGGATACAGCGGAATCGGTAGCGCACGGCCTCATCGAGCGCATCGGTGAACCCGACGGCCACATCGTCTACAACCACCGCACCGGAGTCGAAGACCGCAGCCTCCCCATCGCCGATCACCGTGCGGGACTGAAGATGGTGCTCGACATCGTCGCCGAGGTCGGACGGCCGCTGAGCGAGGCAGGAATCATCGCCGTCGGTCACCGAGTCGTGCACGGTGGTGACATCTTCTACTCGCCGACGCTCATCGACGACGGCGTCGTGAAAGCCATCGCGGATTTGTCGAACCTTGCGCCGCTGCACAATCCGGCCAACGTGATCGGTATCGAGGTGGCGCGCGAAGAACTGCCAGACGTTCCGCACGTAGCAGTGTTCGACACTGCCTTCTTTCACACGCTGCCCGCCGCAGCGTCGACCTACGCGATCGATCGGGATGTGGCCAAGGCCAACCAGATTCGTCGATACGGCTTCCACGGGACCTCACACGAATACGTGTCGGGACGAGTCGCGGACTTCCTCGGCAAGGATCCGGCCGAGCTGAATCAGATTGTTCTGCACCTCGGAAACGGCGCTTCGGCCTCGGCAATCAAGGGCGGCAAGGCTATCGACACCACGATGGGCCTCACCCCGCTCGAGGGTCTTGTCATGGGCACCCGCAGCGGCGACATCGACCCAGGCATCATCTTGCACCTCAATCGCAACTCGGGAATGAAGGTCGACGAGATCGACGACCTCCTCAACCGTCGTTCCGGTTTGAAGGGACTGTCGGGAGTCAACGATTTCCGTGCCCTGCTCGCACTGATCGAGGGCGGCGACGAAGACGCACAACTTGCCTACGACGTCTACGTACACATGCTCCGTAAGTACATCGGCGCCTTCATCGTTCAACTCGGTGGCGTCGACGTCATCACCTTCACCGGCGGTGTCGGCGAGAACAACATCGACGTACGACGCGACAGCCTGGCTGGCCTCTCCCGTCTCGGAATCGAGGTCGACCCGGCTCTCAACGAGGCGAAGAGCCGCGACGAGCGTCGTATCTCCGCATCCACGTCGGCCGTCGAGGTGCTGGTGGTCCCCACCAACGAGGAGTTGGCGATCGCCCGCGCGGCGAAGGCGTTGGTGGCCGCGCTGTAAATCTCGGGGAGCGCGTCAGAAATTGCTGCGCGGACGCACCGCGTTCGCCCGGTCCACGAGGGCGTAGCGGTGCGTGCGGGAGGTCGTGGCGCGGGCGAGGGCGCGAAGGCAGGCTTCGGCTCCGGTGCGCAGACCCTGCTCGGTGAATGGCAGGTCGAGGATGGGTTCGAGTTCGGTGTGCGAGCGGTTTCCGTAGCGAATCCAATCGAGTGCCGTACCCAACACCAGGGTTCGCATCTGCAGACTTCGGCTCTCCTCGGCCGGTAGCGCGCGAACGCGACGGGCGGCTTCCCTCAGAGTCGATTCGTCGAGTTCGGCGATCGGAACGCCGGACAGCATCGTCAGAGCGCTCGACATCCGTGCGACGTTGTAGTGCCGGGAAGACGTGGGAACTTCGTCGAGGGCGGCGATGGCTGCCTTCTTGTTGCCGTGATCGGCGAGTTGTCTGGCGAGCCCGAATGCTGCGCTGACGTAGTTCCGTTCGGTCCGCCAGACGGTGCGGTAGTACTTCTCCGAGAAGCGGCACCATTGGTCCGGGTCGTCGCTCTCCCAATGCTGGAGGATCAGTTCTGCTGTCGCCGCCAACGCGAGTTTGGGTGCAGCCTCGCCCGGCAGAGCCGTCAGGACGGTCTCGAAATGACTGAAGGCGGGCTCGAATCGGTCCAGTTGCAACGCTGCAAGCCCTCGATACCACTCGATCTTCCAGTGATCACCGATGCTCTGCTGGAGTTCGTCCAGAACACTCAGCGCGGTCTCCGGATCGCCGAGATCGAGATGAGCCTTGGCCTCGGCCAGTCGGACCTCGCCGGAGATGGCGGCCGCCGGTGTGCCTGACGTTCGGTCGATTCCGTTCTCGCGGGCGTGTTTCAACGCATCGAGAGTCTGAGACGGTTCGCTGTGCACCGCTGCCGCCAGCAACGGCGCGCTGGGATCGGTGGGGTCGACCAACGGGATGGGAAGTGCGTGCGCAACTTCGCGCGGATCGAGAGCAGCGTCGTGGCTGATACCGTCGACGTACACATCGGTTTGCCCGACCAATTCATCGGTGCCGAAAGACGTTCGCTGCCTGCTGAACACGAGCGAGAGCCCGGGATTCTCCTGCCCGGTCTGCTCCGCGAGGATTTCTCGCAGAACGCCGGTGAGTTGGCCCGCGATCTCCTCGGCCGACTGGAAACGCTTCTTCGGATCCGGGTCGGTGGCGCGCAGCAGCAGGCGGTGGAAGAACTCGTTGTCCCGCAGCAGTGGCTCGTCCTCGGGTTCGGGAAGGCCGTCGAGGTACCGTCCGTGCTTCGAGGGCATGTCGAGGGTGAGAACCGCGAGTGTTCTTCCGACGGTGAAGATGTCGGAGGCGATGGTCGGGCCGGTCTCGATGATCTCCGGCGCTTGATAGCCGGCAGTGCCGTACAGGTATCCGTAGTCTTCGATTCCGGATACGGCGCCGAGGTCGATCAGCTTCAGCTGGTCCTCGGTGACCATCACGTTCTCGGGTTTGAGGTCGTTGTACGCCAGGCCGGTGGAATGCAGATAGCTCAGCGCCGGAAGGATTTCCAGTACGTAGCCGATTGCCTGCTCGATCGGCATGTGCTTGCCGTCCGGGAATTCGGCCAGCACCTCGCGCAATGATCGCCCGCCCACGTATTCCATGACGATGTACCCCATGGGTGTCCCGTCCGGGCGCGGATGCTCCACGAAGTTGAAGATCTTGACGATGCTCGGGTTGGCGACCTCGGCGAGGAACTGACGCTCGGCCACCGCAACGGCTTGCGCTTCGGAATCACCGAAATGCAAGAGTCCCTTGAGAACTACCCACCTGTCGCTGACATTGCGATCGATCGCGAGGTAGATCCATCCCAGGCCGCCGTGCGCGATGGGCCCTTGAACCTCGTACTGTCCGGATACCAATTCGCCCTCTTCGAGGAGTGGGCGGAAGTCGAAAGTGGAACCGCACTTGGGGCAGGTGCCGTGCTGAGTTGCCTTGGTGCTTGCGCTCTTACGGCCGACAGGTTCGTTGCATTTCCAACAGAACCGTTTGCGCTCGGGGACCGTCGGGTCACTCATCACCGCAGATGCGGGGTCGATCTGCGGGACGGGGGGAACTTCGACCAGGCCGCCGCCGAGGCGCAGCTTTCGTCCCGACCGGCTGCGGCGGGATCGAGTGGAGCGGCCGGTAGGGGAGGAGGATGCGGACGGCGTAGTTCCTCGTATCTGGGCCGAGGTCGGTTCGAGGCGCTCGTAGGCGCCGGTGGCTTCGGGTTCGGGGCGTACGGAGGCTTGCGTGGAGTCAGGCTCGCGGTGAACCGCCTGCGTGGAGTCAGGCTCGGGGCGTACGGAGGCTTGCGTGGCGTCGGGCTCGGGGCCGGATTCTTCGGTCATGTCAGCCTCAATCCCGGTAGACGGCCGGCGGGGGACCGGGTGACGGACCGAGGACGCTGAGCCAACGGTCGTAGATACGGTTCCAGGTCCCGTCACCCCGGATTCGCTCGAGGGTTCCGTTGACGAATCGGACCAAGTCGGGGTTGTCCTTGTTCACTCCGATTCCGTAGGGTTCGACGCCCAACGAACCACCGACCATCATGAGATACGGGTCTTGCGAGGCGAGGCCCGCGAGGATCGTGTCGTCGGTGCTGATCGCGTCCACCTGCCCCTGTTGGAGGACGACGAGGCAGTCGGACCACATCGGGACGGTCACGACGGTGGCTTCGGGTTGGAGCTCCTGGATTCGCGTGGCCGACGTCGTTCCCCGGGCAGCGCAGACTCGCTTGCCTGCGAGATCGGCGATGCCGCGTACCGGTGAACCCTGCAGGACCTGAATTCGTTGCTCGGCGGAGAAGTACTGCGTCGAGAAGTCGACCTTCTCGCGCCGCTCGCACGTGATGGTCATGGTTTTGACGACCACGTCGACCATGGATTCCTGGAGTGCGGCGATCCGATCGTCCGAGGTCAGGATTCGGTACTCGATCTTCTCCGGGTCGCCGAGCAGATCGCGGGCGATCTCGCGGGCGATGTCCACGTCGAAGCCTTCGAGGCGTCCGGTCGCCGGATCGCGAAAGCTCATGAGGTTGGAACCGGTGTCCAGGCCCACGATCAGCCGCCCGCGGGCGCGGATGGCGTCGAGGCTCGGCGTGGGTGGCCGCGGAGATGCGTCTGCGGGTGTGGGGCGCAGGCTCGCAGTGAGGTTGGTGCACGACGCGGTGGTCGTCGGTGTCGGACTGGGCGCGATGGTGGCCTCGGCCGGCAGCGGCGGTTCCGTGTACGACGTGGCGGCCGCGTTGTTCAGGTCTTCGGCTCGATCTGCACCGCAACCGGCGAGCGCCAGCACGGACGCTGCCAGAACCGCGACGCACACGGCCGGGAGCTTCCTCCGCATCTCCGGTACTCCCGTCACTGATACTCCCGCAGTCGGGGCCAGAACCCGATGAAGATTCCGGCAACTCCGAGAACTGCCAATACAGTCATGCCCGGTGCAGAGGCAGCCAACACACGTGAGGCGTACGAGACGTCGGACCGAAGATTTGTGCGCGAATCCACGATTCCTTGCCAGAGTTCGTGATCGAGCTTTCCGTATTCCGCGGCCGAATCCTGTTCTCCGGAGCCGATGGTGATGGCGGCAGCGGACGTGAAGTCGCCGGTCCCGAGACGGTCGTACATGCGCGTGTGCGCAGCCACCCATTGCTCGCGCGAATCCAGTGCGGCGGTCAGCACCTCGTTGTTCACTCGGGCGCGTTCGTCGCTGCGTAGGCCCTCGAGGATGTCGCGCAGGGCGTCGACCTTGCGAGTGAACGTCACGTTGTCCTCGGCAGTTGAATCCCGTCTCGCCAACGTGAGGGTTTCGACGGTACGTGCCTGCTGTGCCATGATCCGGGCCTCGGTCAGTTCGTGCAGTGGCTCGGCGCCCGCGTCGAGTGCGCGTCCGGTGGCAAGTGCGGACACCAGTCCGACGGTGAGCAGCCACAGCAGCGCAGCCGCGACGGCGAGCGAGGCAAGGATCAACCCGAGATTGAAGCGTCGGCGACTCTTGCGGGAGAAGTACACCTGTGTTGCCACCAGCGCGCACAACACGAGGACGAATGCCACGATCGGCCACCACGGTGGAGTCTCGAAATCGCGCTGTACCTGCGAGACCAGGGTCTCCTGCGAGGCGTGCAGTTGCTGAGCCATCGGCAGCAGCGAGGTCTGCATCAACTGCGAGGCCTCGCTCAAATATGCTGCCCCGACCGGGTTTCCGACGCGATTGTTCGCCCGTGCAGTTTCGACCAGCCCCGTGTAGACGGAGAGGTCGGTCGAGATGGTGGTCAACGCGCTGTGCCCGGCAAGATCAGTCGAGTCGAGACCGGCCGACGCCTGGACGATCTCCGCCGACGCCTCACCGATCGACTGCGTGTATCGGTCGCGTACTTCGGCGGGTTCGAGGCCGCCGGAGATGAAGGCGGTGGCCGCGGCGGCGTCTGCCAAAGACAACGCGCTGTAGAGGTTCTGGGCCGAGTTGGCGAGAGGTTCGGTTTCGACGAGGAGGAGGTCGAGGTTCGCCTGTCGGTTCTCGATCGCTGCGGTGGCGAGGAGTCCGGCGATCAAGGTGATCGCAATCAAGATCACTCCGACGACGGTCAACCGGCCAGGCGTCGAGGACATGAATGCCTGGAGTTCGCGCCGCAGAAGTGCTCGCTCGTCCTCCGCCGATACCGAAGTGCCCTCGGCGGGCGGCAGCGACCGGGGTTCGATGGACGGGACGACACGGTCGACCATCGAGCACCTCACTTCGCTGTAGGCGGGCTACCGAGAAATGATGCCGCCGAGAAATGATTCAGGGCATCTTCGCGAGCATATAAGCATCACCTACACCTGGAGCAGTTTGAAACGGTTAGTGTGGGACAACGGCGAGAGCAGGCGGAGCGAGGTAGTCGATGCGTGGTGACGGTGACGGTTGGTCGATCGGACCGGACGGTACTCGGCATTGGGGTAAACACGGAGCCGCTGGACTGCTTCTTCGCGCCCCCGATTCGGACGGATCGCCCCTGGTCTTGCTGCAGCATCGTGCGGCGTGGAGCCATCAAGGTGGTACCTGGGCATTGCCCGGTGGAGCACGGGACTCACACGAAAGCACGACGCACGCCGCTGTCCGGGAGGCACACGAAGAAGCCGGAATCGCCGAAGACGCCGTTCGCGTCCGCGGTGAGGTAGTGACGATGCACGCGGACAGCGGGTGGACCTACACCACCGTCGTGGCTGATGCGGCGCATCCACTGTCGACGGTTGCCAACGGTGAGAGCACCGAGTTGCGGTGGGTGCGTGAAGCCGACGTCGATTCGCTGCCATTGCATCCGGGATTCGGTTCCTCGTGGCCCGAGCTCCGGACTGCGCCTGTACCAGCCGAGACCGAAGACCTACAGGCCGGCGACCCACACACCGTCGTACTCGAAGACGGTGGCTTCGGATGGTTGTCGGTCAGCTCGCACCAAGGCAGTTCCCACCAAGACAGTTCCCACCAAGGCAGTTCCCACCAAGGCAGTGAGCAGTCAGGCAGTGACCAGAACCTGTCCGAGGCGTCGAGTACGCAGTCTTAACAGGGCATATACAGCAGAAGGGCCGGACTCCTCAGGAGTCCGGCCCTTCTGTGTTTCGGTCTCCCGACCGAAACGAGGCTCAGCTGAGCGAGTTCAGCGCCGTGATGAAGCTGACCGCGGTGATACCGAGCTTGAGCAGCTCGCTGATCTTGCCGAGGTTCAGGTCTTCGAGCGATTCGGTGCTGAGCGAGCCGGTGTCGAGGGATCCCATTTAGTGCTCCTAGGTTCAGTTAGTAACTGGAGGTAAACTACAACAAACCGAATGGGATGTGACACGCAATCGAAACAACTGTGATCAAGATCACGTAATCCGACTTTTCGGACATCCAATCGCACCTAGGAACTGGGGGTTTGTTGTCTGATCGGACAACTTCCGTTCATGTTTCGAGTCAGGCGTGCTGACCCGTAACTGTGTGGAAATCGCCCGGCAAACAGTTGACGGTCGCCAGTTACCGGTTTTCAGCGTCCAGTGACGGCCGCGGCGAGGCGCTGCGCAGCCGCCTGCGGATCCGACGCCTGCGTGATTGCACGCACGACGACGATGCGCGTGGCACCGGCATCGAGCAGCTCCGGCAGGCGTTCCTCGTCGATGCCGCCGATTGCGAACCAGGGGCGCGGCGGTGCGGCGTCGGCGGTCGATCGAACCAGTTCCAGACCGGACGCACTTCGATTCGGTTTGGTCGGTGTCGCCCAGACCGGCCCGGTGCAGAAGTAGTCGACGCCCTCTTCGATTGCGGCCAGACTCGCCTGCGCGCGACTACTCGTCGAACGCCCGATGACGACGTCTTCACCGACAACGGTTCGTGCGTAGGGGACGGGAATGTCGTTCTGCCCGAGGTGGAGGATGTCGGCACCGGAAGCCATCGCGAGATCCGCGCGATCGTTCACGGCCAACAATGCGCCGTGGCGTCGCGCTGCGGCCGCGAGAATGCCCAGTGCTACCAGTTCGTCCTTGGCCTCGAGCGGGCCGAACTCGCGCTCACCGGCAGAGCCCTTGTCACGCAATTGGATGATGTCGACTCCGCCGGACAATGCTGCCTCGGCGAACTGCGCGAGGTCGCCTTTCTCGCGGCGCGCGTCGGTGCACAGGTACAGCCGTGCTGCTGCCAGGCGCTCGCGCCGGTCGATGACGTTACTGGGATGTGTGGGGTGCACGGAGCAAACGGTAGCCTCTAGGGAGCAAGGTTCGACACGGGAGTCCTGAAACGTCGCCGTCACTTTTTGTCGTGACTGCGAGGTTCGTGGGGCTGAGAGGGGATCGCGACCAGATCCCGACCGTCAGACCTGACCCGGATCATGCCGGCGCAGGAAGTGGAGGTGGAGTTTCGTGAGTACACACGCTCGTACGGTGTCGGTTGTCGGCGGCGGTGTCATCGGTCTCGCCATTGCGTGGCGAGCAGCCCGCGACGGGTGGTCCGTTCGGTTGTACGACCCGTCCATTGGATCAGGTGCTTCGTGGGTGGCGGGCGGAATGCTCGCCCCGCTTTCCGAAGGCTGGCCGGGTGAAGAGACAGCGTTGACGGTTGGTGCAGCGTCCCTGGCACGGTGGCCGACGTTCGGTGAGGAGCTCGGAAAGTTCGGGCCATCGGTCTTCACCGCGGACAGTTCGCTGACGGTTGCACTCGATGCGGCCGACGCGCAGGACCTGCAGACCATCGCCGAGTGGGTGACCGCGCAGGGCCATGAACTCGAAGTTCTCGGTCGCGCCCGCATCCGCGAACTCGAACCGATGCTCGGCCGGGGCATCCGGTCGGGACTGATGGCTGTCGGTGAGTCCGCCGTCGACAACAGACTTCTGCTGGAGGCGTTGCAGAAGGCCTGTGCGGAATCCGGCGTCGAATTGATCGCGCGTGCCGTCAACGACCTCGCCGAACTCGACACCGATCAGATCGTGCTCACCGCCGGTATCGCGTCACCCAAGCTGTGGCCCGGGTTACCGGTACGCCCGGTCAAGGGCGAAATCCTTCGCCTGCGGAGTAGGCCTGGAGTCACCCCGGCGCCCAGCCGCACCATCCGCGGAAGCGTCCACGGGCGGCCCGCCTACCTCGTCCCGCGCGGTGACGGAATCGTCGTCGGCGCAACACAATACGAGTCCGGTGAGGACACGCAGGTGACGATGGCCGGAGTACGGGACCTGATCAACGACGCCGAGGCGCTGATGCCGGCGATCGGCGAATACGAACTGTACGAATGCGCGGCAGGCCTGCGTCCCATGACGCCGGACAACCTGCCGTTGATCGGGCGCGTGTCCGATCGTGTTGTCGTCTCCACCGGACACGGACGCAACGGTGTCCTGCTGACGCCCGTCACCGCCGATGCGACGGTCGCGTTGCTGAACGGCACATCTTTGGTCGAGGTAAAAGGAACCGAACCCGAGCGGTTCGCAGTAGTTAAGGAAAATTCATGAGTGAGCAGGTCCCGATCGGGATCACCGTCAACGGCGAAGATCTCGAGTTCGATCGAGCAGTCACGGTGACCGAGCTACTGACGCACCTCGAGTTGCCGAGCAAGGGTATCGCCGTCGCCGTCGACGGTGCGCTCTTTCCTCGCGGGCGTTGGGACGAATCCGTCGGACGTGGTTGGGAAATCGAGATCCTCACGGCGGTGCAGGGTGGCTGAGCAGGACCTTCTCACTATCGCTGGCCGCAGCTTCGGTTCCCGGCTCATCACCGGAACAGGCGGCGCCGCCAACCTTGCGGTGCTCGAGGAAGCGCTCGTCGCCTCCGGCACCGAACTGACCACCGTCGCGATGCGGCGAGTCGACGCGGCCGGCGGCACCGGCGTTCTGGACCTGCTTCGTCGCCTCGGAATCGAACCGTTGCCGAACACCGCCGGGTGTCGGGGCGCCGCCGAAGCAGTGCTGACGGCGCAGTTGGCACGCGAAGCGCTCGAGACGAACTGGGTTAAACTCGAAGTCATCGCCGACGAGCGGACACTGCTGCCCGACGCAATCGAACTCGTCTCCGCCGCAGAACAATTGGTGGACGACGGATTCACCGTTCTGCCGTACACGACGGACGATCCGGTGCTGGCGCTTCGCCTCGAAGAGGTTGGTTGCGCTGCGGTCATGCCGCTCGGTTCACCCATCGGCACCGGGCTTGGTATCGCGAATCCGCACAACATCGAGATGATCGTCGAGCGCGCCGGCGTACCCGTCATCCTCGACGCCGGGATCGGAACGGCCAGCGACGCCACCCTTGCCATGGAGTTGGGCTGCGACGCCGTCCTACTTGCGACAGCGGTGACGCGGGCCAAGAATCCCGCGCTGATGGCGTCGGCGATGCGTCACGCTGTCGTGGCAGGTTTCGAGGCGCGGCACGCCGGCCGGATCCCCAAGCGATTCTGGGCTCAAGCGTCGTCCTGAGGGACGAGATCCGGGTGATTTCTCGGGGTTCTGCCCGAATTGCCCGGACTCATGTCCTACCTGAGTACCACTCGGAACTAGACCTGTGGCCGATGTGCTGGTCATTGCCGGTAGGGCAGAGTTCTCCTCATGATTGAACTGAGGGGATTGACCAAGGTTTACGGACCGACGAAAGCGGTGGACGATTTGTCGTTCACGGTCAAGCCGGGCATCGTGACGGGCTTTCTGGGCCCCAACGGTGCGGGTAAGTCGACGACGATGCGGATGATCCTGGGTTTGGATCAGCCGACGTCGGGTGCGGCGTTGATCGACGGCAAGCCGTACCGGGAGTTGAAGACGCCGTTGCGGACGGTGGGCGCGTTGTTGGATGCGAAGTGGGTGCATCCCAATCGCAGTGCGCGGGCGCATCTGCAGTGGATGGCC
>NZ_BCRM01000043.1 GCF_001552595.1 Rhodococcus erythropolis NBRC 15567 | reverse complement strand
GTACTCACGCACTCGATCCTGCCAGGCCGCGCGCGGCGATGTGAGCCGCAGTGCGCCTATCCCTTGAAAGCGCCCTGCCAGACGGTGTCGAACGGCGTGTGTGCCGAGACGCGGCCTTCGATGCCCGCCGTGACGAACTTCTTGGCCAGAGCGACGGCTTCTCCCACGTCGGCGCCCTTTGCCAGTTCGGCGGTCACCGCGGCGGCCAGCGTGCAACCGGCACCCGAGACGCGCTCTTCGCCGACCTTGGGGGCGGAGAGAACCGTCACGTCGGTGCCGTCGAACAACACGTCGACGGCGTCGCCACCGGCGAGTTCGACACCACCCTTTGCGAGCACGTACTTGGGTCCGAGGTCGTGGATACGCCGTGCGGCCTCGATGAGGTCGTCCACGCTTTCGATGCTGTCCATTCCGGCGAGGGTGCGTGCCTCGAACAGATTGGGTGTGACGACGGTGGCGAGCGGGAGGATCGAATCACGAAGTGCTGTATCGGTATCGAGAGCCGCGCCGGGCTCCTGGCCCTTGCAGATCAGGACCGGGTCGAGGACGACGTGGCGCCAGGACTGCCGACGCAGACCCTCTGCCACAACCTCGATCGTGGCGGGAGTGCCCAACATGCCGATCTTGACGACGTCCAGATCGTGAGCCGCAGTGGCAGCCTCGATCTGATCAGCGATCACGTCAGGAGCGATCGGAACGAAGCGATGACCCCAGTTGTTCTTGGGATCGAACGAGACGATGCATGTGGTGGTCGCTACGCCGTAGACGTCCAATGCCTGGAACGTCTTCAGGTCGACCTGCAGGCCGGCACCGCCAGTCGCTTCGGACCCAGCGATGACATAGGCGAGGTCAACCACAGCACAATCTCCTTCTTCGGACTTTCGAAACGTGCGTGGATGGCCACGAACGCGGGGCCCAGTTTATCAACCGTTCCGACGTCTGGTTTTCGCCTATACAGGCACCGGAGTTCCCCACGCGACGTCGTTGTCCTCGTAACCGAAGGGTGGACCGACGAACTCGCCGCCGCAGGTGATCAGCGCGAGGGTTTCCGGTCCGTCGAGGCTGTTCAATCTCTCGACCGGCAGCTCGCCGTCCTTGCCGTAGTGATCGACCGCATCGATACGGTAGTTCCAGGTCTGTCCGCCGGCGCCCGCCACGGTCACGATCGAGCCGATTTCCAGTGTCGAGAACTTCTTTCCGAAACCGTCACCTTGATAGATGTCGTTGATGTGTCCGGTGATCACCACGGTGCCCGCGCCCGAGCCCGGGAATGCCGAATCTGCCCACCATCCGATCTCACTGACATCATCGGGCGGAATGAGCGAGCCGTCTGTCGTCGTCTTGATCGACAGAACGTCAGCGGTGCTGTCGACTATGCGAAGCGTGGTCGGGACATCCGGACCGTCGACCACAGCGCGAATCTCTGGCGGCAAATCTTGTTGGCCGGTCGCGAGGACGCGGGTCGGCGAGTCGCCGTCGTCAGAACATCCGCCGATCAAGAGCATTGTCGCCACTACTGCAGCGGCCCATGTTCGACGGACCGTGAATCCAGGTGCCGCTGTCACGGGCGAGAAGTCGGGCCGGACGGAATCTGGGAAATTGGTACTCGGTTTCCGACGTCACGACCGGGAAGTGCGTCACCGGAGTCCCCACCGTTCCCACCGGAACCGTCACCTCCGCCATTCCCGCCACCGCTTCCATTCCCACCGCCGGGGCCCGGGCCGGGGCCGGGGCATTCACCTCCCGGATCGGTGGTGTCGCCTGCCAAGACAATCTTGACTGCCGAGAGGTTGACCGTCTGGTTCTGTGCCACTTGTCCAGGAGTTGTGACGTCGAATGCGAGCTTGGCACGAACCGGAATGACCGAGCCGTCGTCGGCATCGGTGACCGTTGAACCTGAGCGACCGAGATCTTGGGTCAACGTCATTCTGGAGATCAAATCCTGATCTCCGGTCAAGCCGGCGCCGTCGATCCGAAGGGTCCCTCGGACAGGACTTCCGTGGGCTCTGATCGTCACAGATGCGCGAAACTCCAGGATGTCTCCCGGCACTGTTCGCCACGCCTCGATCGAGTTGATCTTCGTTCCCGGCGAACCAGTCGAGATGTCGTACCAACCGTCGATCACTGCCGGATCGAGTGACATCGAATTGTCGTTGATCTCGGGAGTGCACGCGTGGGTGAGTGCGACTGGTGCTGCCGATCCCACCGCGGGAAGTGCCGTCGATACAACAGCTGCCAAGACGAAGGCCGTCGCGGAGATGCCCGCGGAACGCCTGCCGAAGATCGTCATTCTCTCGCTACTCTTTTCCGCGGACCGTAGCTTCCGGTCAATTCAGTCAAAATACCAGTACAGCTGGACAAATAGGTCGAATTCCGTGCCGAATTTTTCTTGTTTTCTGTGAACTTCGGATACGAGCAATTCCTCCGCACACGCGTTCCGGCAAGGGGTACATCGCATCAACAGGGGCCAGAAGTTACATTTCGTCCGCACATCGGAGCAGAACGCACTGATTTCTCACCGAACCGGACCGGCATTTCCGTTTCACGACAGTCGGCCGGTGGAACAACGATCGGTACAACGTGCCGGGCACGTGTCCGGTCACCCCACCGAATCAAGGGAAACCGCCATGTCGGATACAACGTCAGTCAAGCAGGGTTTCGCGGTAGGAACATCGATCGGGGCAGCCGTCATCTTGGTGACGGTCGGCATCGTGCAGTTCTTTCAAGGACTCGCTGCCGTCGCCGAGAACGAAGTGTTCGTGGTCGGGATCGACTACGTCTATCAATTCGACCTGACGACGTGGGGTTGGATCCATCTCGTGTTGGGCGCGCTCGTCGCTCTCGTCGGGCTTGCACTGTTCACCGGAACGGCGTGGGCACGGGTATCGGCAGTCGTGATCTGTGCGATCTCGATCATCGCGAACTTCTTGTGGCTGCCGTATTACCCCTGGTGGTCGACTCTCATCATCGCGCTGAACATCGTCGTGATCTGGGCTGTGTCGACATGGAAGCCCACCCAGACGACGCACGCCGCTGCGCATGCACCGACAACGCCGACTCAATCTGTTTGAGTTGAAAGCATGTGTAGGTGGATGGCGTATTCGGGAGAGCCGATACTGGCCCATGACTTGCTGTTCAGGCCACAGCACTCGCTGATCGACCAGAGCCTGCATTCTCAACTCGGGGCAACGACGACGAATGGTGACGGCTTCGGAATCGGTTGGTACGGGGAGGGGTCCCAACCAGCAGTGTTCAAGAGCATCGAACCCGCGTGGAACGACTCGAACCTGCGCGAGGTCAGCTCTCAACTGCGCACCCCTCTCATGTTCGCCCACGTGCGCGCTTCGACGGGAACTGCGGTGCAGCGCAGCAACTGCCACCCATTTCGGCACGGCAATTGGTTGTGGATGCACAACGGTTCACTACGCGGATTCCACGACATGAAAAGGGAATTGGTGACTGCCATCGATCCGTCGCTCTTTCCGGATCTCGAAGGATCGACGGACTCGGAAACCTTGTTCTTCCTCGCGCTGACGTTCGGCCTGACCGACGATCCGTTCGAAGGTGTCGCGAGGGCCGTCGGATTCGTCGAGCACACGGCTCGCTCGCAGGGAATCGACAATCCGGTGCAGATGACCGTTGCCACGTCGGATGGCATCTCCACCTGGATCTTTCGCTATTCGAGCGAGAACCGATCGAGGTCACTGTTCTTCTCCACCGAGATCTCCACGTTGCGCAAGCTCCATCCTGAGGTGGATGCCCTGCACCATCTGAGTGAGGAGACCCGAATCGTTGTATCCGAGCCTCTGCGCGACCTTCCTGGAGCATGGAACGAGGTTCCCGAGTCCGCCGCAGGCGTCATTCGGCCCGGACGGGACGAGATGCGGAACTTCGCGCCGATCCCACCCGCCTGAGTTTGCCACACAACCAGCATAGCTGTGAAATAGCTTGCATTCGAAGCGCTTTCACGAAAACTTAGAAAACGAAAACTCGGCGCGCTAGTCACGCGAGAGGATGAGCCGGAACGCCAGGCGAGCCTTCTCTGCGTCCGGAGTGCCACCGGTGAGCAAATCGTTGTAGATGAACGACTCACCCACGCGAACCAGCAGATATGCCATGTCCTCGACGGGCAGGTCGGGCCGAATCTGCTCCGGTATTTCGGCTTCGATCAGCCTCCGCACGGATTCGACCATCGTCCCCTGAATCGGCCCGAGTCCAGTAGTGAGTATGCATAGCGCCTTTTGCGGCTCGCGAGTCAAATATGCCCGGAAGAATTCGGTCTCGATCGTCGCCCGCGCATGGTAAGTGAGGACGTCGACAACCCTTGACGCTCCGCTTCCGCCGCACTCCGCGAGGCCCATTCGCCACGTTCGACGCGCCAGAGAATCGAGCACGTCCCCGGTAATCGTGTCGCGATTCCCTGCGCGCCGGAACAACGTAGTCCGATCCACACCCAACTCGGTAGCCAAAGCATTCACATCGAGCGGTTTTCCGGCTGCGAACTGTCGGCGGGCAGCGCTCAACGCCTCCGCGCGAACGTCACGTGTCTCGGCCATGCAGTGAATGTATCCCTGACGACGTGCTGGTCGGTAGCCGGAGACAGTGAACGAGAGCCATCAACGACAATCGTTGCAACATTCATTGACTTTGTTGCAGGTGAGTGTTTATGGTTCCCCGGTACGTGATTCCAGTCACAACAATTCAGTTGTTTACGGAGGAATGCGATGAACGATCACCAGTGGACGACTCGACGATGAGCCCACTTCTGCAAGTCCGAGATCTCACGGTTGACATTGGGGCAGAAACGATTTCGAACAAGCTCCTCGACGGAGTGAGCTTCGAGTTGGGAGCCGGCGAGGTCACCGGCCTCGTGGGCGAGAGTGGGAGCGGAAAGACGCTGACCGGACTCGCTCTGCTCGGGCTCTTGCCACGCACGGCGACAGTCAACGGAAGTATCCGCTTCGAGGAACGGGAACTTGTCGGCCTGCCCGCCGCCGAGTTGAGGAAAATACGCGGTCGCGACGTCAGTATGGTGTTCCAGGACCCGAGTTCGGCTCTCAATCCCTCCGTCAGCATCGGTCGCCAGATCGTCGATGTGTTGAAGGCCCACCGCGACATCACGAAGGCCGACGCGGAGGACGTAGCTACAGATCTTCTCCACCAGGTCGGTCTGGCAGACCCGAACAGAACCTTGAAGTCGTACGGATACGAGCTTTCCGGTGGGATGTGTCAGCGGGTGATGATCGCGATGGCCCTGGCGTGCGGTCCGAAGTTGCTGATCGCAGACGAACCGACAACAGCGCTCGACGTGACGATCCAAGCTCAGATTGTCGATCTCCTTCGAGAACTGGCCGAACAACGCGATCTTGCCGTGTTGTTGATCAGTCACGACCTAGCGGTTGTCGCCGAGGTCGCGGATCGAGTAGTCACGATGTTTCGCGGCGAGATCGTTGACGTCGCGCCGCGGGACGCGCTGCTTCGCCGGCCCGCGCATCCGTACACGTTCAGCCTTCTCGAGGCGGCACGATCGACCTTCGAAGACATCTCCTACCGATCACCCAAGTTTCGAGGCGATTTCACCACCAGCGCCCGTGCTGACGGCGTGGGTTGCCGATACGTCGCCCGGTGCAACTACTCCGAGGAGCGTTGCGCATCCGATCATCCACTTCTGATCGGATCACCGGAATCGGCAACGAGATGTCATCGCAGTTCCGAACTCCAGTTGCTCGGACTGGTGAGCTGATGCGCAACACCGACATCATCGTCGATGTTCGGAATCTGGCCGTCGAGTACGGACGAGGGCGCAAAACTCTTCGAGCGGTCGACGACGTCAGCTTCTCCGTGCACAGAGGTGAAACCCTGGCGATCATCGGTGAATCAGGGTCGGGAAAATCTTCGACGGCCCACGCTCTGGCCGGCCTGGTCGGTACGGCCGCAGGCTCCATCACGACGAACCTCGACAGCCCGGCTTTCGGCAAGGGCGGATCGTCCCATCTCATCTTTCAAAATCCCACGTCGGCATTGAACACACGGATGGCCTCTTGGGCTTGCGTGGCCGAGCCGATGGCGCCAGGACGCGTACGCATCCCGCAGTCGTTGCGGCCGAAAGCCGTCGAGCTGTTGCGTCGGGTCGGTCTCGGCGCCGAGCTTGCCGACCGTCTCCCGACCCAGCTCTCCGGCGGTCAACGCCAACGCGTGACCATCGCTCGCGCACTTGCCTCCAAGGCACCCTTGATTCTCTGCGACGAACCTGTTGCTTCCCTCGATGTTTCACTGCAGGAAGAGGTGTTGCAACTTCTTGCCGAGCTCCGGGATGAGCACGACCTCACGTACATCTTCATTTCGCACGATTTGGGTTCGGTGGCACGGATCGCCGATCGCGTCGCGGTGATGTACCTCGGGCGAATCGTCGAGATCGGACCGGTTGCCACGGTCCTGAGGACTCCGTCGCACCCCTACACGCAGGCACTTCTCGCCGCGGCCCCGCACATCGAACTCGAGCGCCGCAGTCGTCGAAAAGCATTGGTGCGCGGGGAGTTACCCGACCCGCGTAATCCACCCTCGGGCTGTCGATTCCGCACCCGCTGTCCGTTTGCGATGGATCGCTGCGCGTCGGAATCGCCGGCACTTCGCGCGGCCTCGAATTCCGCACACAGCTCCGCGTGCCATCTATCGTCCCCGGCCACATCGACCGGCATCTCGAACCTGCCGCAGTAAATGCGTGCTGCGTCAGTCTCCCCATTCCGAGAAGACCAAAGCGAAAGTCCACCATATGAATCCACGTCTGTCTTTGCGATCCCGATATCCGATCACACGCTTCCAGAATCATGGGAAGCGTGGACCCCATATCCTCGTGGCTGCGTTCGCACTTTCTGCCCTCGTGCTCAGCGGCTGTTCGAGCAGCGCCACCGGTACCGCCGGCGGTACCGGACCTGCTGATCCGAACGCCGAACTGAAGGTCGCGACTTCACACGTCCCAGCTTCGCTCGACCCGTGTGCGGGAAACATCGGATACGACATCGACTACCTACAGTTGATGTATGCACCACTGATCGATGCTGAACCTGCCACCCAGAAACTGCGGCCCGGAATCGCCAGCGAGTGGGGTTTCTCCGGACCGGACAACCTCACGTTCGAGATGACGTTGCAGAACGGCTTGACCTTCCACGACGGAACAACTCTCGATGCAGCAGCAGTCAAGGCAAGCATGGAACACTGCTTGAGTCTCGGAATCGTTTCCGTCCCGACGATCAAGAGCGTCGAAGCAACGTCCCCGGATCAGATAAAGATCTCGTTGAGCGCACCTACCTCCGGCTTACCAGGGTGGCTCAACGGCAGACTGGGAATGATTGTCTCCCCCACTGCACTGACAGCGGCCGGGACGGACTTCGCCAACAAGCCTGTAGGCGCCGGGCCGTACACGTTCACCAGCGCAGTCCCGAACAGTTCGTACACATTCAGTCGATTCGACGACTACAAACCGGCAGGTCCTCCCAACCCCCAGCTCGCCAAGATCCAGATCCAGGTGATCTCCAACCCCACAGCGCTGACAAATGCCCTTACATCGAACGCCGCGGATTTTGCATACGGGCTCACACCGTCGAGTGCTCCGATCCTCGAACGGAATCCCAACCTGAACGTCAGTCACGACCCGAGACTCGGAGTTGCGCTCGTAGTAATCAACAACAAGAACCCCGTGGTTAACGACGTCCGGGTTCGTCTGGCGATGCAGTATGCGCTCGACCGCAAAGCAATTGCGCGAGCTGCACTGGACAGCGCGGAAGGTACTGCGGCCTTCGGTCAATATCCTCCCGGTTCGCAGTTCTACGACGAGGAAACCGAAGATGCATGGCCGTACGACCCGGAGAAGGCCAAATCGCTGCTAGCGGAGGCTGGGTATCCGAACGGTGTCACCGTGCGCGGATTAGCAGGCAATCTACCGCCGTACTCGACCAACGCGGTCCTTGTCGGAGAACAATGGGAGAAGGTCGGCATCAAGGTCGACTTCGTCGAAATGAGTGGACCTCAGGCGATTACGGAGTTCGTCGCACACAACAGCGCGGACGTCTTCAGCGTGGGATGGCCCACGCGAGCATCCGCACCGCTCAATTTCGAAGCCTCGCTGGGTTCGCGGTCGTACTTCCGGCAGAATTCCGTCCCCAACGAGGAGTTGGAGAAGTTGATCGCACTGTTGAACAACACGTATGACGAAACCGCTCAGCTCGACATCGTCAAACAGATCAATCAAGTCGTGATCAAGTCCGCTGAGTACGTACCGTTGTACTTCACTCCCGACGTGGTCGCCTACACGAAGAACGTCCACGGGGCCGTTCCTGCACTGAACGGCTCCCCCAATCTGACGTACCTCTCGAAGTCATGACGACGACCGTTGTATCGCAAGAGAATTCGTTGGCCCCCGAGCCTGAGAGAGTTCCGACCCGATACTCTCACCGATCGCCGGTGAATCCTTACATACGGATGATCGGCGTCCGGTTCGCACAGATTATTCCTACCGCGATTATCGCTAGTTTCATAACCTTTGCCCTTATCCGGATAATCCCCGGTGGACCAGCCGAGGCACTTCTCGGTCCGAACGGCAGTGATGAAGCGATCGCGGCACTCAACGAGCGCCTCGGATTGAATCAACCTCTGCTGGTCCAGTACTGGAACTGGGTGGTGTCGGCTCTGCACGGAGATCTGGGAACGTCGCTACAGAACAGCGCCCCCGTCGGCCCACAGATCCTTGCGCGCCTGCCGGCGAGCGCCGAGCTCGTTGTACTCGCACTGTTACTGTCCGCCGTCGTCGCCATACCGCTCGGTGTGTGGACCGCGACGCGGCAGGGACGACGCAGCGATGGTCTGACTCGCACGGTTTCGGGGATCGGACTCGCGGTACCGGACTTCTTCCTCGCTATCGTGCTGGTCGATGTCTTCGCCCTCGGTTTGGGAGTTCTACCGGTGCTCGGCTGGGTTCCTCTCGAGAACAGTGTGATCGACAACCTGAGCCATTTGGTTCTACCTGCAACGGCGCTCGCTGCCGGCGCAGCATCGATTGCGGTTCGGCAGACCAGGGCTGCGATGATCGAGACACTGTCAAGTGACTACGTGCGAACTGCACGTGCGATGGGTATCGACGAGCGGAAGATCGTGTGGCGCTACGCGCTACGAAACATCGTTCCCACGATTGTCACTGTCTATGGATTGCTCGCCGTGGCGATGCTGGGTGCGACGGTCATTCTCGAGCAGATCTTCGTGCTGCCGGGCCTCGGGAGCGCTCTCGTCATTGCGATCGACACGCGAGATTATCCGATGCTTCAAGGCATTGTGTTGCTGTTCGTCGTGATCGTGCTTCTCGTGAACATCCTGGTCGACGTCGTCAACAACATGATCAGCCCACAATTGAGAAAGGGAACGATCTCGTGAGCCAACTCGCGCTGACCACCGCAGGCGAGACCCGCTCCAAGTGGGCTCGCCCTCGACTGCACCCCGGATTATGGCTCAGCTACTGCTTTCTCGGAACGCTGATAGCGGCGTCCGTCTTGGCCTCGTTCGTGGCTCCGCACAGTCCGACCGATCAGAACCTGACCAACACGTTCGCCGGTCCGAGTGCACAGCACCTGCTTGGCACTGACGGCTTCGGTCGTGACGTGCTCAGTCGATTGATCTGGGGAGGACGCTCCGCCTTCTTCGGCGTCGCGATCGCTGTCGCTGTCAGTCTGCTGTTGGGAATTCCGTGGGGGTTGATCGCCGGATATTGGCCACGTTGGATCGGCGCGTCACTCCTCCGGGTGGCGGACGCATTGCTGGCATTCCCAGGTTTGGTTCTCGCAGTGGCTATTACCGGTGTTCTGGGACCGAGCCTGATCACGTCGATGTCCGCCCTCGGAGTCGTCTATGCACCCACAATTGCAAGAATTCTGGCTGCCGGGGTCAGCGAAACGAGGAACCGAGACTTCGTTCTGAGCGCGAGACTCTCAGGATGCCCACCGCACGTAGTGCTCGTGCGTCATCTTCTTCCGCACGCAATCGGGCCGGTTGTCGTTCAGGTGACCGTGCTTACCGGCCTGACTTTTCTCGCGCAGGCGGCACTCTCATTCCTGGGGTTGGGAATACAGCCCCCCACTCCGAGTTGGGGCGGTGACTTATCCGATGCGTACCTGCACATCTTGAGTGCACCACAACAGATTCTGCCCTCCGGCATTCTGATTTCACTGGTCGTCCTGGCCGTCTACCGAGTGGGTGATGCCGTCCGGGACCGCATGTATGTCAGAGGGAGATAGCTGGCGTAGAACAACCATCCGACTCGACTGTTCGAAGACCACACCACCAGCATGAAGGAATATCGATGACCTCGATCGCACCAGAAACCGCGCGCCGCGTCTTCCGTGGAGCCGAACCGATACACGGCATGATCTACTTCACCCCTTTCGGCGCGGAAGCATATGCCGCACTGGGCTTTACACACCCTCGAATGGGTTACTTCGCTTCGCGGTCTGCGCCCATGGGCGCAGTAGCGGCTGAAGTCACCATCGCTACGTTCTTCAACTTCAACCCAGCACTGGTACACGCGGTGCTGCCGGAAGCCTGGACAATCGCCACCCCCGAACAGATCCTCACCGCTCGACTCGACGCTGTCGACCGTTCGCTGCGCAAGGCCTGGGGAGAACATGTCGACGGCACCGAAGTTCGCGAAGCTGCCGAACTCGCACGTCGAGCCGCGGAACGCGCCTGCAACAGACCACAAGGGCGACCCCTGTTCGGTGGGCACGCATCATTGCCGTGGCCTGATGAGCCTCATCTCGTGTTGTGGCATGCCCAATCCTTGCTCCGGGAGTTTCGCGGAGATTCTCATGTCGCACTTCTTCACACCGAAGGACTCAACGGTGTCGAAGCGTTGGTAGTCCACGCCGCAACCGGTGATGTTCCTGCTGCTGCTCTGCAAATGAGCCGGGCATGGGACAACGATCAGTGGGCGGAAGGCGTCGCCAGTGTGCGGGCGCGTGGATGGCTCGAAGACGGTCCCGAGCTTCACCTGAACGAGGTGGGTCGTGATCGCCGGCAGAGGGTTGAGCATCAGACTGACGTGCTGGGGTCGTACCCGTACGAAGCGATCGGTGAAACCGGATGCAGTCGACTCCTCGAAATCTCGGAACGTCTCTCCGGTGAAGTGATCGATGCAGATCTCGGATTCCCGGCAGCTCTGGCAGCGCGTCGCCGATTGCGTGCGTGACAACAAGCGGTGAGTGTCGAACGTGGCTGGTGGTAATACGACGAGGGCATTACCACCAGCCCGTTCACCGGAATTCGACTGAGCCCCGAACCTGCGCAGCAGGTCGTCATCCGAATGAGACTGCCGTTGTGCCGAATCCTCGCGCAGGATGGGTCAAGATGGCTTGATGTGGAAACAGGCACTCGGGTTTGCTTTGTTCGGTGCGACCGTTGCCATCGTCACGGCGGCGCTGACACAAGGATCGTCACAGGCGTCGGCCACGATCACCCTCTTTTCGGGTGGCACGACAATCTCGGGCTTCGCGGGTGAATCGCAATGGACCTGGCCCATCGAGGCTGCGGTGATCGGCGCCGTTCTGGGCGCGCTGACCGGGCTCGTACTCCACCTCGCGGGTGTGCGAATCTCCGGAGGTCAGGACAATCGAATGCTTCGAACTGTGGTGGCAGGCCTCGTGGGAGTCACGCTTGGGTTGACGCCCCTGTTGGTCTTGATCAGCATGGCATTCACCAGGTCGGTTGACATCGGATGGTCCCCGCTCCTGGTTTATGCCGTCAGCGGTTTCCTGGCCTACGGTCTGGCGGTCGCCGCCGTGTTCGGAGTTCTTCGCGCTGCCGGGGATCGACTTACTACGCGCACGGCGCAGGCGGTGGCGGCGATGCTTCCGGTCGGGGCGTTGGCGGCGACGACTGTAGGTGTCGGTACTGCGTGGAGGCTGGGCTTTTCCACCGCCGCTCCCACCTGGATCGCGGTCGTACTGCTGGTGGTTCTCGTATTGGCCATGACGTTCGTTGCGGCCCGGGCGTGGGCCCTACGGATTCAGCCTCGTGACTTACCAGAAGGCGCATAGGCAGTGGGACGATTGATTCGGACGGGTGCGTCGAGATGAGGGGCGAACGAATCTTCGCGGGACTCGTTGTCGGCCTCCTACTGGGGCTGTTCGGCTACCTGCCATTGGTACTCCTGTGGCAGCACTTCGCGGATGTCCCGCAGCCGCAGCTGTATCCGAACCGTTCGTTCACGTCGTTCGGCCCTAACCCACCACCGCTCACCTACTGGATAAGTTGGGCGGCGCCTGCCGCCGTGTTCGTCTTGCTCGGACTTATGACTATTCCCAGCCGCACCGGCCGGCAATTCGCGTTGCCATTGGTGTTTGCGTTCCTTCCGGTCGCTGCAATGGTGGCGTGGTTCTGGATCTCGATGGAACTTTTCTTCAGCCCCGACTGAAAAGGCCGCAACGAGGCATGCGCTAGTGGGATGTTCGCACTCGAACGACACGTCACGCCGGTCATTCACTACCTGATCCTTCGCTGCCACAACTCCAAAGACGAGGACGAAGTTGTCGACGGTGGTCGCGCGCAGCCCGCGGAGCGCACCCATTACTTTCCGGCGAGCATAAGGGGCGAACGGGAGCAAACGAAGCGTGAGGTGTACCTGAGCTGTGCTGACAACTGGGTCGCCGAGCGCGATTCCGAAGTGGTTAGACTTCTGGGAAGTCCGATTCGGAAATCTGCTGCGCTTCGTTCGTGTCACCAGCATCCCACAGACTCGGAGTTGGAAGTGCTTTGGTCTGTCATGACGCATGCACTACGAGGCGACACTCGAAGCGACCAAGCATTGACTTGATAAGCGACCGATCATAAATTGATCACACTGCGCCGCATTCGAAACACGCGTTCATCACCGCTCACCGACAGTTGACCAACATCCGCGAGTGCACGTCCAAAGTACTTCAAAGCGTCGCAGTCCGAGTTCGGAGATCGACGGCTTTAGCCTGAGTGGTTTCTGAGCGAGAAACAATACCGACCGTTGCGGCGATAAAGTACTCAACTGAAGCATCAGCCACTCAACGGCATTCAGCCCTTGACGAAGGAACATACTTTGGCACCCCAACACACCCCCAAGCTGAAGGAAAAAGTTGCCGAGAAGTGGGCGACAAGCATTCGAGGACAACTCTTTCCAGGCGAAGAGATTTGGGCCTTGGCCAAGACGAATCAAGTCAGGCCTACGCTGGAGGGATTGGCAATTACGAATGCCCGCGTAATGGCTTTCAGCAGCATCGATGTCGCCACAGCCGGACCTCGAGTGTCCGTGGAGGCAGACAACATCGCCCGCTTCGAAATCGTCAAGAAGATGACCGGCAAACACCTTCACGTCACAGATCTCGGACAGCAAACGCTTCAGTTTGGCGCAATCAATGACGCGGACGTCGACTTCGTCTGTCACTATGTCCATCATCTCGCATCAGCGGGTTTTCCTCCCGGAATGCGTGAGATCCTCATAACGCGAAGCATGGCCACAACCGAATCTGCGCGCGCACGTGACGTCGGCCGATCCGAAGTGGAAATCATTGGAGCACCGCTCAAGGATGTCGCGTGGCGAACCATCGACGAACACACAACCCCAGACGAATTGCCCTGGTTCGTAATCAACGCTGGTTCCGCTGGATTCCTTGCTGCGTTCGAAGACCGTCTCATCGTCGCGAAAGTCGGTGGTATGGCCGGCTTTATGACGGGGTCGATGGGTGGTGGTCGAGTTACGTCCTTCCCATACTCCGACATCACCAACATCGAATACAACAGCGGGATGATGACTGGCGTTCTCGAAGTACTGACGCCGAGCTATCAGGGAACTTCGAACCACGACTACTGGAGGTCTGCTGGCGCGGGCCCAAACAAGGCCGGTGCCAGTCCATTCACTCTTTCAAACTGCCTCCCCCTCCCCAAAGCGCAACACAGAATAGCCCTTCCGCGCCTAACCGACCTACAGAAGAAGATCATCGACTACAAGCGTCCTACGATCAATGTGCAGCACACTCCGAGTTCGATCACCACCGCACCGCCAATAGGTCTAGCGGGAGAGCTCCAAAACCTCGCAAACCTCCACCATCAGGGAATACTCGACGAAGCGGAATTCGCCGCAGCGAAACAAGCAACAATTTCGCGCCACTCTACCTAACAACGTATTGCGCATGTGGACTCAGCACCACAGCCTCGTGTCAGAAACAATTGCACTTGAAGGGCACCTCCGCCGACTGAACCCCACCGCGCATAGATCTACCAATGCGGAGTTGAGTGGCGACGGGTGGTAGCGCTCGAGCTTCACGGGAGATGGAGGCGCGGCCACATGTCTTCGCCAACACCTTCCAATATCAAAGATCTCGCTCGAGCAACGCAAAATTCCTGGCCCGCGGACGTTGAATCCCGAGTTCCGACCTATTGCGTCACTCCGCGCCTAGCCTGCACCGAAGCCCGCCCTTGTTGCGCAATGCGATCCCCTGATGCACCGCAGCAAGTACCAATGCCAGCACTGCCGCAGGGAGGCTCCCCACCATCGAGAGCAGAGAAGGCACATCCGAGCTGAAAGCGGTAAAGAAACCCACTACTGCAGCGCAGAGCATTGTCGCCGAGACGATCCAGGAAACTAATGGTCGCGGAATCACGGCTGGAATGACGCACAGAGCCACCGGCAACGCCAGCACCAAGAAGAGCTCCCGCCCGAAATAGTCATGAATCGAGCGGTAGCAATCAGCAGAACTGAGCGGGCCGAGACCTATTTCACAATTGGTGATCTCGTACAGCGGCCACTGTGCCGTCGCGGATCCTAGAATCCCGGTGGCAACCGCTAGTACAACCCACGCGATCCGAATCCCCGTCATACGAAAAGATCATGCCAGTAGGGAAAATTGCGCTCCGAAGCAGAAAGAAATCAAATCTCGAAATGGACAAAACAACCTCCTTGCGTCGGAGCGGTTCTCGACAGGAGTGGCACAACATGTTCGGCGTGCTCAACTCGCAGGTTGGGTTTTGAGCCTGATCGGGACATTCCCCGTCGTTGACAACTATTGGGAGACAGCACCTATTTTGAGTGCGGGTATCGCAGTCGCTGTACTCGGAGTAGTTAACGGCCTGCCGAGTTTGACTGTCACCCTGATGCACAATCGACGGCCGCAACAGGCTTGAAGTTTTCGAACATGTTTTATGGAAGGGTGCTTGCATGGCAACACAACCGCATGGCCAGTCCATAACCCCGGCGTGGAAAGTATTCACGGCCATCGGTTTTGCAGGTGTTGTGGGCGCTGCCGTGACGTACTTCCGAGACGGGTCCACTTTGGCGATCATTGGCGGGATGGTCATCCTCGCGATTGGCCTGCCGCTTACTGTCTGGTCCTTCCTGCGAATGCTGCGTGAGAATCGAGGACATCGCCTTCATTGGTGGAGAACACCGCCGGTCAATCCGAGGAACGTCGACCTGTCTCGTGCTGTCGGCATTCCGACTACAATTTTCGGTGCATTGATCATTTGGCTGAATACAGCAGGTTCGGCGCCGTGGTGGTTGGCAGCAATCTTTACCGCCATTCTGATCGCGCTCTTCGGAGCAACCGTTGCCGTCCACAATATTCGCCTCAGTCAGCGAACCTGAGCTAGCCTTCCGCGCATGCCGGTTTCTGCGGATGCTCGCGAGCGCCTTCGGTCTTACCCGGATCCAGAGAACGAGATCCGGTACGTATTTCCAGCAGACGTTCTGATGAGCGCGAAACCGAGTGTGTTTGTCGTGGTGAGCCGAAAGGCGATCACCGTGTTGTCGACGAGCTTTCGGTCCAGAAAAGTGCCGAGGTCGATCCTCACCCAGTTTCCGAGAATGACCGTTCTCAGCCCGGTCGATACTGCATCCACACCGCACTTCACTGCGGCGGGCATTACGTACGAGATCGACGAAGAATATGTTGCAGTCGTGAATGCTGCCGACGCGGAGCTCACGTCACCGCAGGACTTCCCACGAGATCCGTTGCCGAACCTGTGAGGCACATACAAAAAAGGCAGTTTCTCATTTCTGAGAAACTGCCTTTTTGATCTAACTTCGGTCGGGCTGACAGGATTTGAACCTGCGACCACTTGACCCCCAGTCAAGTGCGCTACCAAGCTGCGCCACAGCCCGTCCCACGCCCTTGTTTCGGGCGCTTGGAAAGATTACATCAGGGACGGGCCGAAGTACCAATCGGCTGGTCAGAGCCTTTTCGGTACCGATCTGGACGCAGAATCAGCGGCCCTTACGGTCACGCTTCTCGCGCACTCGTACGGATACGCGGATCGGGCTGCCGTCGAAGTTGAACTCTTCACGCAGACGCCGCTCGATGAAGCGGCGGTAGCCGGCCTCGAGAAAGCCCGTGGTGAAGAGAACGAATGTCGGCGGGCGTGTGCTTGCCTGAGTCGCGAACATGATGCGAGGCAGGCGACCACCACGCATCGGAGGCGGCGTAGCCGCCACAACTTCCTTGAGCCAGGTGTTCAGGCGACCCGTGGGGATGCGCTTGTCCCAGGACTCCAGAGCCGTGTCGAGAGCCGGCACGAGCTTCGCCACGGCGCGACCGGTGTGGGCGGAGATGTTGACTCGCTGAGCCCACGGAACGCGGACCAGATCGCGGTCCACTTCCTTGTCCAGCATGAGTCGACGGTCCTCGTCCACGAGGTCCCACTTGTTGAACGCGATCACCAGTGCACGACCCGTGTCGGCCACCATGCTCAGAACACGCAGGTCCTGCTCGGTGATCGGCTCGTGTGCGTCGATGAGCAGGATCGCGACCTCAGCGGCCTCGATTGCGCTCTTCGTACGCAGCGACGCATAGAACTCCGCACCGCTGGCATGGCTGACGCGCTTGCGTAGACCAGCTGTGTCGACGAAACGCCAAGGGCGCCCGCCGAGTTCGACGATGGAGTCGACCGGGTCGACGGTGGTGCCGGCAACGTTGTGCACGACGGACCGCTCGTCACCGGACAGCTTGTTGAGCAAGCTGGACTTTCCGACGTTCGGCTTTCCGACCAGCGCAACACGACGCGGACCGCCGCCGGGGATACCTTCACGCGGGGTTTCCGGAAGCTTCTCCAGAACCTCGTCGAGCAGGTCGCCGGTGCCGCGCCCGTGCGTCGCACTCACGGAGTACGGCTGACCGAGACCCAAGGACCACAGCGCTGCAACCTCGGACTCGGTGCGTCCGTCGTCCACCTTGTTGGCAACGAGGATGACCGGAGTCTTCGAGCGGCGAAGCACTCGAGCGACAGCTTCGTCCGTCGTCGTAGCGCCGACAACGGCGTCGACGACCAGGAGAATGGCGTCAGCCGTTCCCATGGCCAATTCGGCCTGACGGGCAACGGCCTGCTGAAGACCCTTTGCGTCGGGTTCCCATCCGCCGGTGTCCTGGACGAGGAAGCGTCGTCCGGCCCAGTTCGCCTCGTACGAGACGCGGTCACGGGTAACGCCGGGGATGTCCTCGACTACCGCTTCACGACGGCCGATGATGCGGTTGACGAGCGTCGACTTGCCGACGTTCGGTCGACCGACAACAGCCAAGGTCGGGACGGCAATGTGCGCTTCGCCTTCGCCGTCCGCTTCGAGATCGGCGTAATCCCACTCCGATTCCTCGGACCAAGTTCCGTCACCGGCATATTCGGTTACCAGATCGTCGCTCACTGCACTGCTCCAGTTCTGTCGCTGACCACCAACAGCAACTTGGCGATCACATCTTCAATTCCCAATTCGCTCGTATCCACCAGGATGGAATCCTCGGCAGGGCGCAACGGCGACACTGCCCGAGTCGAATCGAGATGGTCACGGCGCTGCACATCAGCCAGCACCGCTTCGTAATTGTCTTCACGGCCTTGGCCGACGTTCTGCGTATTGCGCCGTGCCGCACGGGTTTCCGCCGATGCGGTCAAGAAGATCTTGACGTCTGCATCGGGGAGTACGACGGTTCCGATGTCGCGACCTTCCACGACGATCCGCTCCGCACCCGCCGCTAGCTCACGCTGAGTGGCGACCAGCAGGTCGCGAACCTCGGGCACAGCCGAGACCGCGGAGACAGCCTTGGTGACCGCGTCGCCGCGGATCTCCTCACTGACGTCCGCGCCGTCGAGATGCACCTGCTCACTGCTTGGATCGGTACCGATGGACCACGGCAATGCCGCAACGGCAGCGGTGATCGCGGCGGAATCAGCCAGATCGATTCCCTGACGAAGCACGTGCAGGGTCGCGATCCGGTAAATGGCTCCGGTGTCGAGGTAGCGAGCACCCAAACGCTGCGCCAACGCGCGAGAGACGCTGGACTTGCCGGTTCCGGACGGTCCGTCCATAGCGACTACCAGCGGCATGGACGAATCGGTCACAGGCCGACCGCCTCGTACAGTCCACCGACCTCGCTACGTCCGAGGACGCGCTGCGTTCCCGGACGCTGATCGCCGAGAGCGACAACTCCGACGTTGGTGCGAACCAGACGGACAACGGGGTGACCGACTGCATCGAGGAGGCGACGCACGATGTGCTTACGACCCTCGTGCAGTACGAGCTTGACGAGCGTCTTGCCCTCGTTGATCTCGAGCACGGTGAACGCGTCCACCTTGGCCGGACCGTCATCGAGAGTGACACCGTCACGCAGCTGCTTGCCGGTGCTGCGCTCGACAACGCCGTGAACCGTGGCGAGGTACGTCTTCGGAACCTCGAACGACGGGTGCATCAGGCGGTGAGCCAAGTCGCCGTCGTTGGTGAAGAGGAGCAAGCCTTCGGTGTCGGCGTCGAGACGGCCGACGTGGAAGAGCCGCTGTCCGGACTGAACGCGCTCGGAGACGATGTCACCGACGCACGGACGACCGAGATCGTCGGACATGGTGCACTGCCAGCCACGCGGCTTGTTCATCGCAAGGTAGACGAGGTCCTTCTGCACGACGACGCGGACGCCGTCGACACGAACCACTGCGTTCTCGGGGTCGACACGCAGACCCTGCTCGACCACGATGCGGCCGTCGACCTCGACGCGACCCTGGTCGATCAGTTCTTCAGCTGCACGGCGTGATGCGACGCCGGCCTGAGCCAGTACCTTCTGCAAGCGGACGCCGTCGCCCTTCGGCGGGCCGTCGTGCTTGGTGATCTCGGCGTGCTGATGACGTGCCGGCTTGGCGTTGGACACCAACGGGTTCTGAGAGACGACGCGCTGCGGCTTCTCGGTCTTCGGCTTGCCACGCTTGTTGGTCGCCGGCGGTGTGGGAGCTGCCGGGCGCTTGCGCGGAGGTCCGTCGAACTTGGATCCACGAGGTGCGTTCGACCATGCGCCGCCGCGAGGAGCGTCGGGGCGTGCGCCGCGCTGATCGTCACTACGACGGTCGGCGCCACCGCGCGGTGCCCGACGGGCGTCTACGTGGGGGGTACGGCGGTCATCGCTGCGGGGTCCGCGGCGGTCGTCAGTGCGCGGTCCGCGACGATCGTCGTTGTAGCCACCACGACGGTCGTCCGTACGTGCGGGGCGACGGTCGTCGCTGCGCGGCGGGCGACGGTCATCGCTGCGCGGCGGGCGACGGTCATCATTGAATCCACCGCGACGGTCGTCCGTGCGGGGACGGTCGGATCCGGCGTTGCGGTCGTATCCGGAGGTACTGCGGGAAGTGTTGCTGCGTCCACCACGGGGCGCTTCGCTACGTGCGCCGCGGGGGGCGTCGCTGCGACCACCACGGGGTGCATCGCTGCGTGCGCCGCGGTTGTCGCGGGAGTTGTTACGGTCCGGTGTGCCATCTCGGCGAGCGGGATTGTTCACTTTTTTCCTGTCAGTTTTCTACTGTTTCCCGAGCGTGGTCGGGTCTTTCTCGGTGCTGACGACGGCCGGTATTCCGGTCAGTCGTCGACTTCGGTGTCCACTACCTCAGTGGGCACGTCTGCCTTGTTCATTCTCGCAAATCGCGGATCGGATTCCAGGCTTTCGCTGATGTCGTCGATGAGATCGACATCAGGCAAGAGCGGGGCCAACTCCGGGAGCTCGCTGAGCGAGGCCAGCCCGAGCCGTTCGAGGAACAGTTCGGTCGTGGAGTACCGTGTCGCGTTGGTGTCCGGGTCAGGCCCGGCTTCCGCGATCAGTCCGCGGGCAAGGAGGGTGCGTACCACCCCGTCCACGTTGACGCCTCGTACCGCACTGATCCGCGCACGAGTCAACGGTTGACGGTATGCGACTACGGCCAAAGTTTCCAATGCCGCCCTGGTCAATTTGGTGCGTGCGCCGTCCAATAGCAGCTTTTCCACGTACGGGGCAAACTCTTGTCGCGTGTACAGACGCCATCCGTCGCCCGCGTAGCGAAGGTCCATTCCGCTGCCGCGAGCGGTCAATGCGGCCGACATCGACGTCAGGCGTTCTTCGACGCGCTCCGGCGCGGTTCCGGTGACAGATGCGAGTTGGTTCACTTCCGCCGGCGAATCCACGACAAGCAGAAGCGACTCCAGCACTGCGTCGAGTTGATCGTCGTCGAGGTCGAAATCGGGTGCAGACTCTTCGGGCTCCGAGGCGGGGTCGGCAGGCTCGATCATCTCGTCTAGCTGCGAAGACTCTGATTCCGTCGGTTCGGCGTTCATCCGTAGTCCTCCTCTGTGACCGGCGCGGCCGGGTCGTCTCCGGTCCAACTCACCATCAGCGGTCCGAGGGCCTCGGGTTGCTCGAACACGATGACCTGCCGGCGATACAGCTCGAGCAATGCGAGAAACCTTGCCACTATCTCGACGGTGATTTCGCACTCGGCAACAAGGTCCCCGAAAGGTGTCCACTCCCCGATGCCTCGCTCGCGCAGCAACTCGAGAATTCGCTCGGCCTGTTCGGGTATCGAGATATTGGACACATGGAGGTGATCGAGGCCCACTGTCGGCACCGGACGCGGTGTGAACACCGTCGCCGCGATCTCCGCAAAACGCTGAGGGTCGACTCCCAACAACACCTCGGGCAGGAGTTCGGTGAACTGATCCTCGACGGCTACCGAGCGCGGATAGCGCCGCAGTGCTGCTTCCTCCAACTCGCCGAACAGCGCCGCAACTTGTTTGTACGCCCGGTACTGCAGCAGTCTCGCGAAGAGAAGATCGCGTGCTTCGAGAAGCGCCAGATCCTCCGCGTCCTCGACCTGCCCGGCGGGCAACAACCTGGCCGCTTTCAGATCCAGAAGCGTAGCTGCGACGACCAGGAATTCCGTCGTCTGATCAAGGCCCATCGCACTGCCGAGTTCCTTGGTGTACGCGATGAAATCGTCCGTGACGGTGTGAAGGGCGACTTCGGTGACGTCGAGCTGCCGTTGATTGATCAGGTTCAACAGCAGATCGAACGGGCCTTCGAAGTTCCGGAGAGTGACTCGAAAACCGGCAGCCTTGGCTGCGGTCTGAGCGTCGGTCGGCACGTTCGGATCGATCGAATCCGGCTCGACTTCGACCGGATCTTCTTGCGATGCAATCAGTTCCACTAACGACCAGACCGGTGAATGACCTCGCGGGCCAAGGCTCGATATGCCTCGGCGCCAGCCGATTTCGGCGCCCACGTCGTGATCGGCTCACCGGCAACGCTGGTTTCGGGGAATCGAACGGTGCGGTTGATCACCGTGTCGTAGACGACGTCGCCGAACACCTCGACCACTCGCGCCATCACCTCACGAGCGTGCAGGGTCCGGGCGTCGAACATCGTGACGACGATGCCGGCCAACTCGAGCTTCGGATTGAGACGGTCGTGCACCTTTTCGACGGTGTCGTTGAGAAGTGCCAGGCCGCGCAGGCTGAAGTACTCGCATTCCATCGGAATGATGACCGAATCGGCGCACGCCAGCGCATTCACCGTGAGCAGGCCAAGCGACGGCTGGCAGTCGATGAGCACGTAGTCGTACCGATCGAGAACCGGGTGCAGCACGCGCCCCAAAGTCTGCTCACGCCCGACCTCGGTGACCAATTGAATCTCGGCGGCCGAAAGGTCGATGTTGCTGGGGAGCAGGTCCAGACCGTCCACCCGAGTGCGCATCAACACGTCGTCGATGGACACACGCGGTTCGACCAGGAGATTGTGGACGGTCAGTTCCAGGTCGTGATGCTGAACGCCCAGACCAGCAGACAACGCTCCTTGGGGATCGAGATCCACCAAGAGCACTCGGCGACCGTATTCGGCCAACGACGCGCCCATGTTGATGGTCGACGTCGTCTTGCCGACGCCGCCCTTCTGGTTGCACATCGCGATGATCATCGCGGGTCCGTGGTGCGCCAACGGTGTCGGTTGAGGTACCTCGCGGACCGGCCGGCCCGTCGGACCGAGTTCTTCCGTGGAAACAGCAGGGGTTTCCGCAGGTGGAGAGGCTACTGGCGTCGTATCTATTTCGAACATCGCCTCTGGTTCGGAGGGTACAGCTGGTGCTGATTCGTTCACGCGCTCGAAGAGTTGGGCATTGACATGCGGCGGCGCGGACTCCGCCGCTGGTGGCTGCGATGTCGACACGGTCCGATGCTCCCCTACTCTTTCGGCGGTTGCTCTCGGCGCCGGCAAACCTCCGAAACTGCGGTGGAGGCCGCTCGCGCTCCTTGAACGCTACCGCTTACATCACCGAATGGTCTCGCAGACACGCATGAGCCAACCAACGCCTAACGGGCGCGTGGGTGTGCCTGAGCCCACACTTCGCGCAGCGCTGTGACGGTGACCAGTGTGTAGATCTGCGTCGTGGTTACCGAAGCGTGACCGAGAAGTTCCTGCACGACACGTACGTCCGCGCCGCCGTCGAGCAGGTGTGTGGCAAACGAGTGCCTGAGCGTATGGGGTGAGACGTCCGCCTTGATCCCGGCCGACGCGGCCGCGTCCTGAAGAATCTGCCATGCACTCTGACGCGAGAGGCGTCCCCCGCGAGCGTTGAGAAAGAGGGCAGGAACACCGCGCGTCGCGAGGCTGGGGCGCCCGCGGACGAGATACGCGTCGACGGCGGCGATCGCCGGCCTGCCGACGGGGACGATCCGCTGCTTGCCGCCCTTGCCCTTGAGCAGCACGGAACGGGTTTCGGTGTCGATGTCGTCGACGTCCAGATCGATCGCCTCGGTGATTCGTGCTCCGGTCGAGTACAGAAGCTCTAAGAGAGCGCGATCCCTCAGGTCGCGGGGCCCGTCACCGGCCGCACCGCCACCCGAAGCGTCGAGTAGGGCGATCACGTCGTCGAGCGGCAGAGCTTTGGGCAACTTGCGTCCGGGCGTCGGCGGCTTGACCGTCCGAGCCACATCGACACCGACCAGGCCCTCGGCGGCGGAGAACTTGTGGAATCCGCGGACCGCGATCAGGGTCCTCGCTGCCGAACTGGCCGCCAACGGTACGACGCCGGCATCTTTGTCACCCAGGCGCAGATGTGTCACGAATTCGGTGACGTCGTTCTCCGTCACGCCCGCGACGTCGTCGATGCCACGCTCGTTCAGGTACTCCGCATACCGATTCAGGTCGCGGCGATACGAAAGCAGAGTGTTGCGCGCAGATCCTCGCTCGACCGCTAGATGGTCGAGATACGAGTCCACCTGTCGGGCAAGCACTTCAGGCTCGCGACTTGCGTTCTCCGAATGCGCGAGGACGATCGGGCCACGGTGCGTCGGCCGGGCGTAGCGGCTTTCCCGTCGAGCGTGCGGTAGCGATCGCGAGAATGCCCGATACCGCGGTGGCATTGACGATGTCACCGCGCAGCGCCATGTCGACGGCGTCGGCGAGCGGAACTCGCGAAATCTCGAGATCGGCTTCTTCGTGTTCGGGATCGTCGCGCTCCACCTCGTGCAGCCCCTCGGCGAGGAAGACGCGAACCGCCTCGTCCGTAAACCCGGGTGAGAGAGCTACATCGACCAGCACCGACCATCGATCGGCGCCGAGTCCGGTTTCTTCGCCCAGCTCGCGCGCTGCCGCCTCGACCGGGCTCTCCCCCGCAGCGTCGAGCAGACCGGCAGGGATTTCCCACAACCGGTGCCCGAGCGGGTGACGGTACTGGTGAATCAGCACCAGGTTGTCGTGCTCGTCCAGTGCTACGACGGCAACGGCGCCGTGGTGTTCGACGACTTCCCGATCGGCACGCTGACCACCAGGCATCGCAACGGTGTCGACGCGCAACGCGATGATCGCGCCGGTGTAGACCGTCTTGGAGCCGAGGGTGTCGAATTCGTGCCGACCGGGATCGCTCATCTGTGGCTAGACCTTTTCCACGTTCTCGACTGCAGCGTCGAGCGCCGTCTCGGTGGCAGCGGTGTCGATCTTCTCGTCACCGTGGACGTCGACGGGCAGGCGCTCTTCGAGCTTGTACGTCAACGCTGCTTCGACGAAGGCGGCGAACAGCGGGTGCGGGCGCGTCGGGCGGCTCTTGAGCTCCGGGTGTGCCTGGGTGGCAACGAAGAACGGATGCTGCTCACGCGGGTACTCGACGAACTCGACCAGGTGACCGTCCGGCGAGGTTCCGCTGAACTGCAAGCCGGACTTGGCAATCCGGTCGCGGTAGGTGTTGTTGACCTCGTAGCGGTGACGGTGACGCTCGGAGACGTCCTCGGTTCCGTAGGCCTGAGCGACGACGGAACCCTTGGTCAGCACGGCCGGGTAAGCACCCAGACGCATTGTGCCACCGAGGTCGGCGTCACCGGCGATGACGTCTTCCTGATCAGCCATCGTGGAGATGACCGGGTGCTTGGTGTCCGGCTCGAACTCGGCCGAGTTGGCATCGTCGAGGCCGACGCTGCGAGCAGCTTCGATGACGACGCACTGCAGACCCAGACACAGACCCAGCAGCGGCAGCTTGCGTGCACGTGCGAAACGGATCGCGCCGAGCTTGCCCTCGATGCCGCGGATGCCGAAGCCGCCCGGGATCAGAACACCGTCGACGTCACCGAGAGCGGCCTGCGCTCCGGCTTCGGTCTCACAGGCGTCTGACGGGACCCAGGAGATCTCGACCTTGGACCGGTTCGCGAATCCACCGGCGCGCAGAGCCTCGGTGACGGAGAGGTATGCGTCGGGCAGGTCGACGTACTTGCCGACCAACGCGACCCGCACGGTCTCACGCGGCTGGTGAACACGATCGAGGAGGTTGCCCCACACGGTCCAGTCGACGTCGCGGAACGGGAGACCGAGCTGGCGAACGACGTAGGCGTCGAGGCCCTCACGGTGCAGAACCTTCGGGATGTCGTAGATCGAGGGAGCGTCGGGCGTCGAGATGCAGGCGTCGACGTCCACGTCGCACATCAGGGCGATCTTGTTCTTGAGGCCCTGCGGAACGTCACGATCGCAACGAAGGATCAGCGCGTCGGGCTGAATGCCGATGCTGCGCAACGACGCAACCGAGTGCTGCGTGGGCTTGGTCTTGAGTTCTCCGGAGGGGCCGAGGTACGGCACGAGGGAGACGTGCAGGAAGAAGACGTTGTCGCGGCCGACGTCGTGGCGGACCTGGCGAGCGGCTTCGAGGAAGGGCTGCGATTCGATGTCGCCGACGGTTCCACCGATTTCGGTGATCACGACATCCGGGCGGTGTCCCTGCAGATCCGGGCCGCTCATCTCGAGGATGCGACGCTTGATCTCGTCGGTGATGTGCGGGATGACCTGAACGGTGTCACCGAGGTACTCGCCACGACGTTCCTTGGCGATGACCGTCGAGTACACCTGGCCGGTGGTGACGTTCGCCTGACCGGATAGGTCACGGTCGAGGAACCGCTCGTAGTGCCCGACGTCGAGGTCGGTCTCGGCACCGTCTTCGGTGACGAAAACCTCGCCGTGCTGGAAGGGGTTCATGGTGCCCGGATCCACATTGAGATAGGGATCGAGCTTCTGCATGGTCACGCGCATTCCCCGCGCGGTCAACAACTGTCCCAGGCTCGAGGCGGTCAAACCTTTGCCGAGCGAGGAAGCTACACCTCCGCTGACGAAGATGTGCTTGGTGGCGGTACGCGTGTTAGTGCGTGACTGTGGCAAAGGGGCTCCCGTGACGACTGTGCAGGGCTTGGTCTGATGAAGCATGCTGGGGCCTGCCGACCCACGGGATTTCACGGTAACACCTATCGGGGGTCGGTGCCTACAACGCGCCGACTTTCCGCCCCCGATGTGACCGGCGTATCAATACCGGGGTGTTCAGTTGGTGGGTGCGCCGACGGTAACCGCCGCCGCTCCCGGTCCCGTGCCGTAGCGGCCGGCGCCGCCGTTCAACTGTTCCTGAAGTGCCAACGGCGTCGTGATCTTGCCCGACTCCCGATCGATGTTGTCGATGGTCGTCAAGCCCGCTGAGAGCGCCGCGTCCGCACGTGCGACGGCAACCGGACCACTGCCCTCGGCCGAGCCAGGCCGGCCCGCGAGAATCGTTCCTGCGCCGCGTCCGTCGAGAGCACCGGCAAACCGGGCGATGACGGCGCCGCGGTTACCCGTGGCTGCGTCGGATTCACTCTTGTTGTCGCCGGTGAGAACCACGGCGAGCTGAGCCGGCTTGACCGCTCCGTCGTCGTAGCTGATGAAACCGGCGCTACGCAGCGAGTCGAGCGCGAGATTCATCTCGTCCGGAGTGCTCTGCGGTTCGCTGTTCTGCCCGTTGAGAAGCAGAACCGAACCGAGCAGATCACCCGCGAGACTGCCCTGATCGACCGCACCGGTCTTGAGGGTGATCCCCGCAGGGATGACATTGGTGACGACGGTCCGCAAACGGTCACCACCGGTGGCGTCGACAAACGAATCGGTGAGCGAGACGCGTCCGGTCACGGCACCGCCGGCGGCAGTGACGAGTCGGTTGACACCGTCGAGATCACTGGGATCCGCGTCCGGTGCCGTGATGACGACGACGGTGCGACCAGCGAGACTGTCACGCACGACGCGACCGCCGACAGCGGCATCGAAGCCGTCCGCGGAATTGAGTTGCTGCTGAAGCTGATTGGACTGTTGATTGAGGTCTTCGATCTCGTTCTGCAGGTCCGCCTTGTCGTCACGCAGACCGGACAGCAATCCACTGGACAGCATTCCGGAACCGAGCACCACGCCGATCGCGAGTGCCAGAAAGATTGCCGCTATGGAAATTGCATGTTGACGCATCGAAATCACTTGAAGAGCCCCTGAACCCACAGCGCGAAGCTGTTCCACGTTGCGATTGCCCAGTCGAGAACTTCACTACCGGCATTGGACACGACCAGGGCGACGATCACTGCCACCAGGGCGGCAAGCACCAGGAGCGCGATCGCGCCGCCGGACACTCGACTTCGATACAGCGTTGCCACAGCCTTGGCATCGACCAGTTTCGGTCCAACCTTGAGCCGTGTCATGAACGCCGACGGATTGCTTTCACGACGCCCACGGTCGAAGAACTCGTCCAAGGACACCACGTTGCCGACCGTCACGATCAGTGAAGCTCCGTGGTGATCGGCAAGCAGCAGGGCAAGGTCGGTCGGTGAGCAGGTCGCCGGGAACGTCATCGCCCCGATACCGAGATCCTGGATTCGGGAAAGCCCCGCCGCATGACCGTCCTGGTCTGCAGGCAGAACAACTTCCGCGCCGGACTTGAGCGTGGAACTGGTGATTTCCTCCGGGTCGCCCACGATCAGATCGGGGCGGTATCCGGCCTTGCTCAACACGTCCGCACCTGCGCCGACACCGATCAAGATCGGCGAATACTCCTTGATGAAGGGCTTGAGGTTCTTCAGATCGGTCTCGCGTTCGGGGCCGTCGGAGACGACCACGACATGGCGGTCCTTCAAGTCGATATCGATGTCCGGAACACCGATTCCGTCGATGAGCAACGGGCTTTCGGTGCGGATGAACTCGATGGTGTTACCCGAGAACGCTTCCAAGTGATCGACCAGGCCGGTCTTGGCCTCGATCATCCGGTCGGAGATTTCGGCCTCGGTCTGCTCTTCGCCCTTGACGAGGCTCTTCTCGCCGTTGAAGATCTCGCCCTCGTGCAGGCGGATCTTGCTTCCGTCCTTGATGTTCTTGAAGACATCACCGTCGACAGCATCGATCAGAACGATGTCGTTGGCGACGATCACTTCCGGTCCGAGGTTGGGGTACCGCCCCGAAATCGACGGCGACGCGTTGACCACGGCCATGACTCCGGCTTTCACCAGAGCATCGGCGGTCCGGCGATCGATGTCGACTTCGTCGAGGATCACGATGTCTCCAGGACCGACACGGCGCAGAAGCTTCGCCGTGTTCCGATCGGCCCTGGCGATGCCACTGATCCCAGGCAAGGATTCGGTGTTACGTGAGAGCAATCCGGGCATCTTCATGGCTTCGATGATGAACCTGAAACCGCGTTGACCGGTGGAGGCGCGCCGACAACTACCACATCAGTCACACCAACACCACAGAACCTTCAATCTGTGACGCGGGCCGCATTCGCGATCTCGAGCAGTTCCTCAGCGTGCGCACGACCGGTTTCGGTGTCGTCCAGCCCTGCCAACATACGGGCCAATTCGACCACCCGATCCGAATCCGACAAGGTCCGCACGCCACTGCTCACCACTCCGCCTTTGTCGTCGACCTTGTCCACCACGAGGTGGGTGTCGGCAAACGCAGCAACCTGCGGAAGGTGGGTGACGACGATAACCTGATGCGTGCGAGCAAGTTTCGCCAATCGGCGGCCGATCTCGACAGCAGCGCGGCCACCGACCCCCGCGTCCACCTCGTCGAAAACCATCGTCGCACCGGTGTCGCTACCAGCGAGAACTACCTCGAGCGCCAGCATGACGCGTGACAGCTCGCCACCGGAAGCGCTCTTGCTGATCGGAAGTGACGGTGCCCCACTGTGCGCTGACAGGCGAAATTCCACCTCGTCGACGCCGGCAGACCCGGCATGCAGGTCTACTCCCCCGACACTGAGCGGCGCCGAGTCCTGCGGGCCGGCAGGCTGCGAACGCACAGTCACTTCGAGGCCCGCACGTCCCATCGCCAGACCGGCGAGTTCCGCGCTGACGGCTTTGGCGAGCTTTGCCGCCGCCTTGACTCGCGCGGCGCTCAGCTTGGTAGCGGCTTCCGCGGTCAGGCCAGCCGTCTCCTCGACCTGCTTGGCCAACAGTGACAACGCATCCGAGGACACGTCGAGTTTGGATAGACGAGCGCGAGCAGTATCTGCCCATTCGAGAACACCGTCGACATCGGCGGCGTACTTGCGAGTCAGAGTCTTCAGTTCCGATTGCCGCGACAACAAAGAGTCCAGAGCACCCGGGTCTGCGGGCAGCCCGGACAAGTAGGTGTTCAGGTCACCGGCAACGTCGGTGACGACAGCAATAGCGTCGGCCAACCGGGAACCGAGGCCGTCCAGATCGGCGTCGGTGACCGACTCGATGCGCGCCCTCGCTTCGGACATCAGGTCTAGCGCCGGCATGACACCGACGTCGCCGCTTGCCATGTCGTCACTACCGGCGAGCGCAGCGTGCGCCTCTTCCGCAGCCGAGCGGAGCGAATCGAGTTCACTGAGTCGACGAACTTCGGCAACGATCGCCGTGTCCTCGCCGGGCTCGGGTGCCACGCCGTCGATTTCGTTGAGCGCGAAGGTCAACTGATCTGCTTCTTGTGCCAGTTCACGAGCCTTCGACGTGCGCTCGATCAACTCCGAACGAGCATCGAGCCATTCACGACGGTGTTTGCGGTACCTCGTCAGCAGCGTTCCGATTGCCTTGTCCCCGAAGCGGTCCAGCGCGTTGCGTTGCTGGTCGGGACGAAGCAATCGCAGCTGATCGTTCTGTCCGTGGACAGTCAGAAGTGGGTCCGTGAATTCGGAGAGAACTCCCGCCGGCACGCTTCGTCCGCCGAGATGAGCCCGAGACCGCCCATCGCTGCCGACTGTCCGCACGGCGATGATGGTCCCGTCTTCGTCGCGCTCGGCGCCGGACGATTCCAGGATTCGGACGATCTCACGCTCGGTGGCCGGTGAGACGTCGTCGGCGATGAATCGTCCTTCGACAACGGCTCGCGACGCGCCCAACCGCACTCGACCGGCATCCGCTCGCGCTCCGCTGAGGAGGTGCAAGCTGGTGACGACCATCGTTTTACCTGCGCCGGTTTCACCGGTCAGGACGGTCAGGCCCTCGTGAAACTGGGCGCTGGCCTCGGAGATCACACCAAGACTGTCGATACGGATCTCTGCGAGCACGATTAAGGCTTCCTTCCTCGCCATCCGGTAACCGGAAGCTCGAACTTGCGAACCATCCGATCAGCGAAAGGCGCAGAGTCCAACCGGACCCACTTGACGGGAGTGGCGCCGCGAACGATCTCGACGCGAGCGCCGGCAGGCAGTTCCAAGGTACGACGGCCGTCGCAGAAGACCAGGCCGTCGTGGCTGCCTGCGACGGTCTCCACCGCGATGATCGAATTCGGGCTGGTAACCAGCGGCCGCGCGAACAGCGCATGCGCGTTGCTGGGTACGACGAGCAATGCTTCGAGTTCGGGCCACACGACGGGGCCGCCTGCGGAAAATGCATAAGCGGTCGAGCCTGTGGGAGTGGACACGAGAACACCGTCGCAACCGAACGCAGACACCGGTCTGCCGTCGACTTCGAGGACAACTTCGAGAACTCCCAGACGCGAACGGTTCTCGATACTGGCCTCGTTGAGCGCCCACCCGCGGTCGATGATCTCGTCGTCCACCCGAATCACGACGTCGAGTGTCATGCGAGACTCAACGCGATATTCCTTGCGAACTACTTGTGCGAGAGCCTCGTCGAGATGCTCGGCCTCGGTCTCTGCCAGAAATCCGATCCGTCCGAGGTTGATGCCCAGTACCGGAATGGACGCTTCTTGAGCAAGTTCGGCGGCGCGCAGAAACGTGCCGTCGCCACCGAGGACAAGTACCAACTCGCATCCAACGGCAGCATCAGGGCCGGGATGAACAACCGTGACGTCGAGACCCGGCGCAGAGAAACCCTCGGGTTCCGTCATTGCTTCGATGCGCGAGCTGTCTGCTTCGTCGACGAGGACTCGCAGTCCGATTCCCGCGCGCTCGAAGATCTTCCCGACCCGCTTGGCAGTTTCCGTGATGTCACGTCGACCAGGGTGTGCGACAAGAAGGATCTCGCGCGACTCGCCGTTCGTGACCGCGTTCACTGGGGCCCTTCCTCTACAGCCTTGCGAATCATGTCCTCCACCGTGGGAACTCCCTCGGTGTTCGTCTCGGTGTCGGTAACCGTCTCTTCGTCGCCGGATGTACCCGTCTTTCGAAGCCACAGGAAATACTCGACATTTCCCGACGGACCGGGCAATGGGCTGGCCACGACACCTAACGTCCGCAGACCTACCTTTGCAGCAGCCTCCGACACGTCGAGCACAGCGGAGATTCGCAGTTCCGGATCTCGTACGACGCCACCGGCACCGACGCGGTCCTTGCCCACCTCGAACTGAGGCTTGACCATCGGAACCAGGTCCGCGCCGTCAGCGGTACAGGCGACAAACGCCCCGAGTACCAGTTTGAGAGAGATGAACGACAGGTCCGCGACAACGAGATCGACAGTTCCGCCGATCGTCTCGGCATCGATAGCGCGAACATTGGTTCGGTCGATGACATGCACTCGGTCGTCGGACTGTAGGCGCCACACCAATTGGCCGTAACCGACGTCGACGGCGACAACTTCCTTCGCACCGCGTGTCAGCAGAACGTCCGTGAACCCGCCGGTGGAAGCGCCGGCGTCGAGGCACCGGCGACCTTCGACCGTCAATCCTTCGGTACCGAAGGCGTCAAGGGCACCGATCAGTTTGTGAGCACCGCGCGACGCCCACGAAACTTCCTGCTCCACCTCGACGACCCGAAGCGGCGTTCCGGCTTCGATCGCCGTCGCGGGCTTGGTCGCAACGGCTCCGGAAATGAGAACTCGGCCCGCGGAGATCAGTTCTTGCGCATGATCTCTCGATCGTGCCAGACCGCGACGGACCAATTCGGCGTCCACCCGTGCTCTACGTGCCACGTCAAGCCCTGTCCACAGAGGCGAGTGCCTGGACGAGCACCTCGTGTGCCTGTTCCAAAATATGTGCCTTCTGCGGAATCACACCTGCTCCGTGATGATCGTTCGGATCGTGTTCGATGCCGCCGAGGCGTGCCAGCAAACCGTCGACGTCAGAACGTATTCGTTCCGGATCGACGGTAGGGCGTGACCCGGGCAGCGGTGATCCGTTGCTCGAGTTTCCGGGGTGCGGTGTCGGCGTGCTCATCGGGCACAACGTTAGTGCATGACTCTCCGTTGCGCATACACCCGCACCCCCGCGAGTCGAACACATATGCGAGAAATCAGGCCAGCCAGGAAGCAAACAGATCCGCCACGCCGGCATCCGACGCTTCCAGGGTCTGGAACGACGGATTAGCCCATGCGACAGGCGCAACCGCACGTAGAAGCGACATCTCGTCCCCGACAACCGGGCCGTCGACAACCAGCGCCGACCCGTTCACGGAGACAGACCACTTGGAGTCCGAACCGACCAGCGATTCGACGGCCGGCTGATTGAGCGAATCCAGAGTTGCTGCAATGTAGGTGGGGCGCTGCTCAATCGGCGCCCGCAGTACGTCGCCCGGCGTGCTCACACCGGTCAGTACCAACAGTGAGTCGATCGAAACAGCATGTGCGCCTTCGATATCAGTGTCCAAGCGATCACCGACGACCAGTGGACGCGAGCACCCACTGCGTGCAAGCGCATCCTCCATCAGCGGTGCAGCAGGCTTGCCTGCCACCAAGGGTTCCTGCCTCGTGGCGGCGCGCAGAGCCGCCACCATCGAGCCGTTGCCGAGCACCAAACCCCGTTCCGACGGCAGTGTGGTGTCCAGGTTCGCAGCCACCCACAGCGCCCCGGCCCTGATCGCCAAGCATGCCTCGGCGAGGATCGACCAGTTGGTCTCCGTCGAATGTCCTTGGACGACTGCAACCGGGGAATCCGCGAATTCGCGCACCGGAAGCAAACCGACGCGTGTCACCTCGTCGGCCAATGCGTCGGTACCGACGACAAGTACGGCGGCACCGGGTTCGAGACGCTCAGCCAACAGGCGCACCGCCGTCTGAGAACTGGTGACCACACGATCGTCTTCGGAATCGAAACCGAGTTCGGTCAGATGCGCGGACACTGCCGAAGGCGAGCGACTCGCATTGTTGGTCACGTAGTACAGAGCCTGCGTACCCTGACCCAACGCGGCCTGGGTACCGGGAATCGCATGAGCTCCGGCGTACAGCGTGCCGTCGAGATCGAGCAAAAGTACGTCGTACTGAGTACGAAGCACGGTCACTGATCTTCTCCGGTCAACTCGGCCACCCGTTCTTCAGCATCCGTGTCACCCTCGAGGTCTGCAGCTGCAGCATTGAGGAACCACTTCAATCCGTCTTCGACACGACCTGCTGCAACGAGGGCATCAGCGTACGCATAGAAAAGCCGAGCCGCCGCTTCACCGGTACGCGCTGCGTCAAGATCCTTGGTCTGCAGTGTGACAACTGCCTGATCGAACTGACCGAGATCCATGCGGGCGCCGGCGACCACGATCCTCAACTCCGAAGCCTCGTCGCCGGAAAGCAGGGCAGCCTCGTCGCTACGACCGAGCTCGATTGCGCGTTCGGGTCGACCCAAACCGCGTTCGCAGTCGGCCATGACAGCGATCAGACCCGGTCCACCAGCCATTCGACGGGCAGCGCGAAGCTCGGAGAGAGCTTCAGCCCATTCACCGGCGTGGTACGCGGTGATTCCAGCAGCTTCACGAACGACCGCAATTCGGCCGGCGCGCTGACGAGCAGCGCGCGCGTGGAGCAGTGCAAGTTCCGGGTCTTCGTCGACAAGCTTGCCTGCCATGACGAGGTGACGCGCAACTGTGTTGGCGTTGTCCTTGTCGAGGCTGAGCAGATCTCGACGCACGGCCGGGTCCAACTCGGTGGGCTCTACGTTGTCGGGCAAATCCGGTTCGTCAGGTCGTGCTTGCTGACGGTTGCGGTCGCCGTCGCGTCCACGAGGGGTGAACCCACCCTCGCCGCCGCGACGCTGTCCGCCGTTGAATCCGCCGCCACGGTTACTGTTTCCAGCACCGCCACGGTTGTTGTCTCCGGCACCACCGCGGCGGTCTCCGCCTGCAGCGCCGCGTGATCCACGCCCGTCGTTGTCACGACGGGGGCCACCTGATCGAGGCGCTCCTCCCCCACGGAAGGACCGACGCTCGTCGCCATTCTCCGACACAGTCATTCCTCTCATACAACGCACGAAAGGGGACCCAATATGTTGGGTCCCCTTTCGGTTAACGGG
>NZ_BCRM01000042.1 GCF_001552595.1 Rhodococcus erythropolis NBRC 15567 | reverse complement strand
CCCCACAAGCTGTTCCTGCACTTCTTCGAATCTCCCACGGAGATCCTCGGCGAAGACGGCAAGGTCGTCGGCCTGCGCACCGAGCGCACCCAGCTCGACGGAACCGGCAACGTCAAGGGCACCGGCACGTACAAGGACTGGGATGTCCAGGCCGTGTACCGCGCCGTCGGTTACCTCTCGCAGAACATCACGCAGCTGCCGTTCGACGACCAGGCGGGCACCGTCCCCAACGACGCCGGACGCGTCGTCGCCGACGACAACGCCGAGGGCGCAGCCCGATTCATGCCGGCCACCTACGTCACCGGCTGGATCAAGCGCGGCCCCGTCGGCCTCATCGGCCACACCAAGGGTGACGCCAACGAAACAGTCGCGAACCTCCTCGAGGATTCCGTCAACTTCGCCGGCGCCGCGAACCCCGACGAGAACGCCGTCATCGAGTTCCTCGAAGGCAAGCAGGTGCCGTACACGACCTGGCAGGGCTGGTACCGCCTCGACGCGCACGAGCGCAGCCTGGGCGAGCCCGAAGGCCGTGAGCGCATCAAGGTCGTCGAGCGTCACGACATGCTCAAGGCATCCGAGCCCGACCGCACCCACTGAGTCGAATCCACGTGAACTGAGTGCTCGAACACCTGAATATGCCCAGAAGTGTCCGAACTCTTCAAGGCGTTTCATGCGGCAGACACCATCCCCGATTCCAAGAAGAACGGGGGTTTTCATTTACCGAAGCGGCCACAGAGCTGTCACTGAAGGGGTCAATAGTGCGCGAGTTCTCAGTTCCACAGTCGTTCTCAATTCCTGGAAACATTTCCACGGCCGACGCCGTGTTCCGTCACGCCGAAGAAGACCCCACATTCGTGCCGTTCAAGAGGCCGTCGAACGGCGGATGGGTCGACGTCACCGCAGCTGAATTCGCGAAGCAGGTCTCCGCAGTCGCCAAGGGCCTGATCGCGTCAGGTGTCGAGCTCGGCGACCGCGTCGCTATCCTGTCAGCAACTCGCTACGAGTGGGTCGTTCTCGACTACGCCATCTGGACAGCCGGCGGATGCACCGTCGCGATCTACGAAACCTCCTCCCCTGACCAGGCGCAGTGGATCCTCGAAGATTCCGCGACAACACTTCTGGTCGTCGAAACGGCCAAGCACGCGGAGACCCACAAGGAAGTCACCGACGGCGCAGACGCCCTCCGCGAAGTTCTGGTCATCGAGTCAGGTGCGATCGACGAGCTGTCCAGCCGCGGCTCGGCAATCACCGACGAAGAACTGCACACTCGCCGTCACCAGGTCACCGCAGCCTCGCCCGCGACCCTGATCTACACCTCCGGAACCACCGGACGCCCCAAGGGCGTCCAGCTGACACACTCCAACCTCCACGCCGAGTCCAACGCCTGCCGCCTGGCGATGCCGGAGTCCATGGTCCCCGGCAAGAAGACTCTGATGTTCCTGCCGCTCGCCCACGCATTCGCACGAGCGATCTCCTACGGCGCTTTCGACGCCAAGGTCACCGTCGCCCACACCTCGGACCTGACGACACTCCTCGAGCAGTTCGCCGGCTTCAAGCCCAACTTCATCCTCTCCGTGCCCCGCGTGTTCGAGAAGGTGTACAACTCGGCTCGCCAGAAAGCCGTCGACGGCGGTAAGGGCAGCATCTTCGACAAGGCTGCCGCCACCGCCATCGAATACAGCGAATCCCTCGAAAAGGGTGGCCCCGGACTGGCACTCAAGCTCAAGCATGCGGTATTCGACAAGCTCGTCTACTCGAAGTTGCGCGCAGCTCTGGGCGGCGAGTGCGAGCGTGCAGTCTCCGGTGGCGCAGCCCTCGGCGCGCGTCTCGGCCACTACTTCCGCGGCGTCGGCATCCCGATCTACGAGGGCTACGGACTCACCGAGACCAGCGCCGCAATCACCGTCAACACCTCGAGCGCGCAGCGCGTCGGCACCGTCGGCAAGCCGATCAACGGCCATGCAGCACGGATCGCCGAAGACGGCGAACTCCTCCTGCAGGGCCCGGTCGTCTTCGCCGGCTACTGGCACAACGACAAGGCGACGGCCGAATCGATCGTCGACGGCTGGTTCCACACCGGCGACCTCGGATCGATCGACAACGAAGGCTACGTCTCCATCACCGGACGCAAGAAGGAAATCATCGTCACCGCGGGCGGCAAGAACGTCGCACCGGCAGGCCTCGAAGATTCCCTGCGCGCGCACGCTCTGATCAGCCAGTGCCTCGTCGTCGGCGACGGTCAGCCGTTCATCGGTGCACTGATCACCCTCGATCCGGAAACACTGCCCGGATGGGTCGAGCGCAACGGCCTACCCGCCGGCACCCCGATTGCCGATCTGGTGAAGAACGCCGACCTGATCGCCGAGATCGACTCGGCCGTTGCCGACGCCAACAAGAAAGTCTCCAACCCCGAGCAGATCAAGAAATACACGATCCTCGAGGTCGACTTCACCCAGGAGACCGGCGAATTGACGCCGACGCTCAAGCTCAAGCGCAACATCATTCACGAAGCTCACAAGACCAAAATCAGCGACCTCTACGCCTGACCCATCGACTCCGCTCACTGGTATCCAAAATTCCCTTGGAGAACTGAAGGAAAAATCGACAAACCTCAAAGCATGCCAAATCAGGCATCGAAAACCACGCCACATTCACCCGAAAGTCACAAATCAGGCGTTGCCCCAGCTCAACGCGTCTCAGAAGTGCGTACCAAAACTCTCGTCTCAATAGTGTGCAATGCGGCGACCAACGAAACGCTTCAGGTATTGAGACATAGCGACTTGCGCCGGGTGCCTAGTCGGCGGCGCCCGCGTCGACACCGACTTGTCGGCTACTCGTGTCAGCACCGGCCGCGGCCCGCGTGAAATGCCATGTCTGTGGCAAGAGAAATGCAACTTTCCTGTCGAGAATGGATCGGTATTCGACGCTTCTGTGAAGCATGTATATCCCCAGTTCGTACTGAGGGAGCGGTGTCGAGAACTGGTGTCGACAATCTATGTCGAATAACCCACAGACCTTGTCTTTTCGACAGAGAAGTTTTTTTCAGGCTGCCCACCAGACGATGACGAGGGCGAAGAGGATGCAGCCGAGGATAACGGCAATTTCTGACCTCGCTCCGAGGAATTTTCGGACGCGCTTTCGTCGGTCGATGCGAGGCGGTGGTGCCGTCATGGTGTGGGGGAGGGCTGAATCGTGGCTTCGAGTCGGGTGAGGCGTTCTTCGAGGGCGCCGGTGATGGCGAGCAGCCCGAGCAGGGTGGGCTCGGTGATGTCGCTGCCGTGTTGAGCGTGTTTGAGCAGGGTGGTGCGCAGGAGTGAGCACATGGGGGCGTCGTCGCTGATGGGGAGTTGTTCGAGTTTGGCGGTCAGACGCTCGTCAGGGGAGGTCATGCGTCGCTCCTGCACGTGTGGCTCATGCAGGCAGTCCGAAGGGGTGACTGCCTGTGCGGTGGTATCGGGTGGTGCGCTGGAACCGAGGCGGAAAGCAGCGCACCAAATGGTGATGTTACTGCGTCATTGCTGACCGGTCGGTACGCGGGAGATAAGTGAAGGCGACTCATGGGTGCGATGAACTAACTCGGTACCGGTTCACCTGCAGGCGGCGAGGCACTCCCCTCGATAGTTCAATGCTCAAGTAGCTGTAACTGTGCGAAGACTGGTAACCGAGGTGGGTGGCACGTAAATTTTCGGGGGCGGCATCACCCGGTCCCCAACGGGCATGGCGAACGCTCCGCCGGTAGCCACCCCTGGTCTATCGGCGGGCGAGCCGTCCCGCAGGTTTCAGCGCATCGACTATGTTTCGCTGCACCGGCGGTCAGCGCGGGTTGGGGGTGCGCCACAGTCGCGGGGTGTCGCCGTCTTCGGTGTTGGCGAGAGCCCGGATTCCGTCGGCGTCCTGGGCGAGGACGTCCGCGAAGTGCTGTCTGTGGGTGTCGTCGAGGCCGTCGGGCAGGTTCGCACCGTCGGTGACGGATGTCGCGGCGCCGTCGAGATAGCGCGCGATGCGCAAGAGCAGAGGACGCGGGGTCGGGACGAAGAAAGCATTGGCGTCGGCGGTGATCATACCGAGAGTCGACAGTAGCGACAGGCCTGCGAGGGCTTCTTTGTCGTCGAGGTTGACGTGCGCGACTTTCAAGGCTTCGGCCAGCGCCGCGGTGGTCAGACCGACGGCAGCGACGGGCATGGAGATGCTGCGTTCGAATTCGATCAGGTCGGCGCCGGGGGCTTCGTCGTAGAGTGACACCGCGAGGGACTGTGCGAACGCGAGGAGGCGTTCGTCGGTGAAGTCACGCTGTGCGGTCTGGCGGGTGACTCTCATCAGGGTCGCGTATTCGGTGAGTTTGTCGTCGAGGATTTTCCGGGCTTCGGTGTCGGTGATCGTGAGCCCGAGATCGAGGAGTGCGGCCCGAAGTTCGGTGGATCGGGTGTGGAGCCAGGTGGGCCGGGGACTCATCGCTGCTCCTGTGAGGGTGTGGCTTTAATTGTTCTGGTGAGTTTAGATCGGCCGAACTGTGGGAGGGACGTGACCGTGGTAAGTCGCAGGCAGTGGTAGATCAGTGGAACTGTGTGCGCTACATTCGTTTTCCGCGTCGTCTCTAGTTCCGAGACGGTGACGGATGGGGTTCTCCGGGAGGTCGTCACACACGTCCGGTGGGCCGATCCCTGATCGTGCGCCCGACTCTCCCAGGTCGGGTGTACTCGGCCCGCCTGGCTGGTACTGACGACCGTCCGGGCGGGTCACCACGGAGCGGGAGTTGGCGAACGGTCATCGACGTCAGCGGCGAATTCTGGTGCATGCGGACTTCGCGCCACAGAGAAAGCCAATACACCGAGTGCGACGGTACTGTGAAGGCCTCTGGCTTGTTCGGGAGTAGGAGAGAAAAATGTGTGCTGCCGCCAAAGTTGCCTCGTCGGTGATGCAAGTAGCCAACCTGGATCGGTCGGTGAGCTACTACTGCGACGTATTTTCCTGCCGTGTCGCCTTGCGTGAACGCGAGGCGGCGCTCCTTCTGACGCCGGATGATTTCCAGATCTACATGTATGTCCAACAGGGCGCATCGCGGCGCAACATGAGCAACATCGGCGTCCACTACGTCATGTGGTCCGCTGATACCGAAGAAGAATTGGCGCGGATCAGTGAACGACTACGCGCATACGATGCCTCTACCTTCACCCAGGTAGTCGGTGGAGTGACTTTCGTCGATGGCTGCGACCCTGACGGTATACGTGTCATCGTCGCCTACCCGGGCCCAGAGAAACTACCCCGAGAGCTGATCGCACAACGATTCCACGGATGACGTGCTCAACGCACCGCAGGTAGCGGTGCGTTGGACACGTCAGTCCTCGCTGCTCACACGGTCACCGATCCACTCCAGGAGGTCGGGATCGGATGAGGTCAGACGCTCAACTTCCTCGCCCCCGTCGCAGCGCCGTAGTGAGACCGTGATCGATGTGGAGGTGCGCCGTAGAACACGCCACGTCGCTCCCGAATCCGACCACCGCGAAAGAGTTTCCACCGGTGGGTCTTCCGTCATGTCGGCTCCGCTCAGGTATTGGCCCAGCTGTCCGGTCCGAAGACCTCGTAGTGGATATTCTGCGGCGGGACGTCCCGTTCGAGCAACGATGCGCGCATCGCCAACATGAACGGCATCGGCCCGCAGAGGAAGGCTTGGGTATCGGGCTCCACTGCAATGTCTTGCAAATCCGCCCGTCCTTCGTGAACAGATCCGAACGCCACGTGCGTGCCGAGATCCTCGTACCAACGGTGCAGGGTTGCGGCGGGAATCTTCTCGACGAGTGTGCTGAGTTCTGCGCGGTGCGCATGATCCGCAATCGATCGGTCAGCATGAATGACTGAGACCGAACGCTCGGCGCCGGTGTCCACGAGATGATTGAGCATGCCGATCATCGGTGTGCAACCGATTCCGGCCGACGCGAGGAGCAATGGTGAGTCGTCGTCAGGCATCATCAGATCGCCGAACGGTGTGGTTACCGACAGCTCGGAACCTTCGAACGCGTTGTTGTAGAGGAAGTTCGACACCTCGCCGTCGGGAGTTCCCGAGATTCGCTTCACACTGATCCGCCAGCCCGCGCTGCTCGGCACGGAACAGAGGCTGTATTGACGTATCTGGCGAGCGCCGTCTGGAAGCACCACGCCGACCGAAAGGTACTGTCCGGGAGCGAAGGTGGGGAGAACGCTGCCGTCGAGTGAGGCGAGTGTCAGTGACACGGTATCGGCGGACTGCAATACCCGTTCGGTGATTCGAACCGTCCGCCAGACGTCACCGGTATCGACGCCGGCGAGCTGGTAGAGGCCTCGCTCCATCGTGATGAGGGTTTCGGCCATCAGCCAGTAGACCTCGTCCCATGCTGCCGCGACGTCGGGAGTGACTGCATCGCCGAGTATTTCGACGATTGCGGCGAAGAGGTGTTCGTGCACGATTGCGTACTGGTCAGGGGTGATGCCCAACGACGCGTGCTTGTGAGCGATACGAGAAAGGATGAGATCAACCTTGGCGCTGTCGGGTTCGAGCTGAAGCGTTGCGAATGCCGCGATAGCGCCCGCGAGTGCCTTCTGCTGTTCACCCTGTTTCTGGTTGCCGCGATTGAACAGATCACGTTCGAGTTCGGGGTGTGCGTCGAACATCGTGCGGTAGAACAGGGTTGTGATATCGCCGATGGCGGCGCCGACCACGGGAAGGGTGGCGCGAATGACCTCGGTTGACTGTGGGGAAAGCATGAGCTGCTCCGTTCGGTCGAAATTGACGTTGATCAGCTTGCTTCGTCGCTCCGAGTGGTGAGGCGAAGCAGAACAGTTTTGGACGGCTGCCGGATGACGTCTTCGATCGTGACCGCGTCGAGCGAGACGAAAAACGCTTCCTGCGCTTCTCGCAAAGCGCTCCGAAGGAGGCAGCCGCCGCGCAGTGGGCACGGTTTGTCGCCTTCGCAGTCGACGACTTCACCCGACCCTTCGAGGCGTCTGGCCAGCCAGCCGATGGTGGCGGTGCGGCCGAGTTCGGTGATGGAAAGCCCACCGCCGCGACCACGCCTGGTTGTGACGATGCCCAACTCGCCGAGCCGCGTAACCACCTTGGTGGCATGGGAGTACGACACGTTGAGCTGCTGCGCAATTACCCGGGTACTGGGGGAGGCATCGGCGTCGAGTACGGCCAACCGCATGACGACGCGCAATCCCAGATCGGTGAACTGCGTCAGCTGCATGACCCGAACCTACATAATTCGCATCTGAGATGACTATTTATGTGAGGGGGATCTCAAACGAAGGCCCAACGCACCACGTCGACATGGTCGAGAACGCTGTGAAGCGGCACCGACCGTGCAAAATTGGTTCGTTGCCGAAAGGTCGAGTCGAGCACATCGTCCCGTAGTGCACTCTCAGAGGGCGGAGGTAAAACCGTACCGTCGACGCATTTCCTTGAGGTTGGCGACGTCGTTCGTGCTGAAACTCGTTGCAGTTGACCATTGCACCGCTTGCTCGTAGTCCTCTCGCCACTGGTCGATCTCACGGGCGGTGAGGCGAGTGACGGTCGGTTTCTGTCCCCCGGCTACGGGTTCGAATTGTGCTAGAAACACGGCGAGCAATGCGGCTTCGCGCCGACATCTGCTCGTCATGGCGCCACCGTCTTAACGCTGATTGCGGCCGTACGGAACGGTGCTGCAATGATCCCGCAAGCATCGATCGGATCTCCGTGAGACAGCTCGATGCGTCGAACGCAACGACGAACAAATAATGTACAGGGACTTTCGTTCCGGAAAAGCGCTGTGCTACATAGTTTCATTGCAGGTGGAGCTCCATTCGGCCCCGACCTCATGAAGAACGAACAACTTTCAAGTAACTTACCGTAACAGTACAATCCGGATTTTCGCTAACCTCAAGCTATCGACGGTTCGCTCACCGTACATCGCACCCAAACGGCAACTGTCGACGGTGTAACGGGTATGGGGGACTCGATCTGGAATCGGTCTGCCGCCGAAGACCGTCGTACACTTTTGCGTCGAGCGACTTATCCACAGTCGAGCTCGAGATCGCACGTGTAGGCATCGGCCCCATGTTGCACGGTTCGGTCCGTCGCGCGCTGTCCACAAGGGATCGGCAGGCACAGGCTTTTAGATATGAAACCACTCCCGACCAGGAGCGCTGTGCCGGGTCCAGTACAGCCGAGGGTGGTCGGTGAGAATCTGTATGCCCGACCGGATGATGAAGACCATCAGAAACAGATTAAGAAATTGCTGCGCACCCAACCATGTGGGAAGGGCAGACGTTTCCCCTGGGCTGACCTCGCGACTCCGCGGTGCTGTTCGACGAACACCTGCACCGACGACAACCCACGTAAGTGCTGTGCCGCAGCCACCGCCGCGATCAGGACGGCGAATCCGATCAGGAGCAGCCAGGGCAGGTTGAACCACTTTGCTGTGGCCGATGCGCATACGAGGTGCGATGCCGGCGGCATACGGCACCGAACCTGCCCACGTGACAGGGTTGACGACGTCTGCGACCGGGGCACAATTGTGTGCGGAATCTTTATGCCACAGTAGTTTCCGCGTGCCATGGGTCCGCTCTCGGTAGTGCAGGCGGATCGGTGGAGTCGACCATCGGTCACATCCAAACGCTGTAAGCGACACCGGCGAGAGGTCGGTGCGCAAAAAATGTTCGATGACCTGACCCTGCTCACCACTATTAGCCGCAAAGTCCGCTTACATGATTTTTTGACTACCGGGACGTATCTCGGAGCGTATATGCGGACACGTCGGGAACAAGCCATTCCCCGCCGACTTCCTCGATCGGGAGAACATCGAGGACGATGTCCGGATCCAACGGTATTGCTCCCAAGATCCGGTGAACCCGCGTGTCTGCACCAGGAGGTGATGGGTTGCGCTCGTCCCACCTGATCGAGACCCCCGCTGCAAGGAGAGCATCCTGATCGACAACCACCACTACCAGTGGAAGTCGAAGGTCCCCGTACACTGTCGCGAGAACATGCTCGAGATCCCCTGCAGTGGCAGCGTGGACGAAGCCAACCTGATCGAGAGTCTTTGCGCGGGTTGATCCTTCATATTCTCCGAATCGTTGAGCGCCCTCCCAGTCATCAGCAAGGGCTACGTGAAAAATGCATTCGTTCATCGGAAACCTTTCATCGAAATGGTCCGGGTATCAGTGAAGACATGCGGACAACAACGCGAACAGGGAAATGATCACGCTGATCAACAACACAACCTTCACCAACTCGAAAGCGATGTACACCAGATGTATCTTCGAACGCGGTAGGTCTTCTCCGGCGAGGATTCGGTCGGAGCGTTTACCCAGGAGTGGCCGGATCGCCGCAACCTGAACAATGAGCACCATCGCGGCCAGCACGAAGAACGTCAACGCGGGTGTGTCAGGTTTCGCGACGATGCAGGATGCCGCCAGTACCAGTGTCAGAACCAACTCCACGGCGTTCAGTGCGGTGAAGACCTTTCGGCCGATCCCGAGCCCGATGGCCAGGCTCACTCCTGGAGCGCGAAACTTGATCGGTGCTTCCAGGAAGGAAATCGCAGCGACCATCCCGAGCCAAAAGACCGGCAAGATTAATTGCGCGTAGCGTGCCGCTTCGGTCATAGGTCATCGGCCTCACTGGACGGGATCGAGTTCGGTCCTTCCACTACGGCTGTGGAAATCTTCCTTCTAGCTGCATGTTCTTCGGTCCTCATCCGTTCGACCATGTGCGGGTAATGCAGTTCGAACGCGGGACGCTCGGAGCGGATCCGAGGCAGTTCGGTGAAGTTGTGCCGCGGCGGCGGACAGCTCGTTGCCCATTCGAGCGAATTTCCGTAGCCCCACGGATCGTCGACCGTCACGACCTCTCCGTAGCGGTACGAGGTGAACACGTTCCACACGAACGGCAGCAGTGACGCTCCGAGAACAAACGAACCGATCGTCGAGATCGAGTTAAGCGTGGTGAATCCGTCCGAGGGTAAGTAGTCGGCATATCGCCGCGGCATGCCTTCGGCGCCGAGCCAATGTTGAACCAGAAAGGTCGTATGGAAACCGACGAAAGTCGTCCAGAAATGCCACCTACCGAGTCGTTCGTTCATGAATCGTCCGGTGATCTTCGGGAACCAGAAATAGATCCCGGCGTATGTGGCGAAGACGATGGTCCCGAAGAGAACGTAGTGGAAGTGCGCGACGAGGAAATACGAATCGGTGACGTGGAAGTCGAGGGGCGGGCTCGCCAGTATCACCCCCGACAGACCGCCGAAGAGGAAAGTGATCAGAAAGCCGATCGAGAACAGCATCGGCGACTCGAAGGTCAGTTGTCCTTTCCACATCGTTCCGATCCAGTTGAAGAATTTGACCCCGGTGGGTATGGCAATGAGAAAACTCATCATCGAAAAGAACGGCAGCAGAACGGCTCCCGTGGCAAACATGTGATGTGCCCACACTGCCGCCGACAGCGCAGAGATGGCGATCGTCGCGTAGACGAGTCCGGCGTAGCCGAAGATCGGCTTGCGGGAGAAGACGGGAAATATCTCCGAGACGATACCGAAGAACGGTATGGCCACGATGTACACCTCGGGATGTCCGAAGAACCAGAACAGATGTTGCCACAGGATCGCACCACCTGTGGCGGGATCGAAGAGGTGTCCACCGAGGTGTCGGTCCACGAGCAGTCCCATCAGCGCTGCGGTGAGTATGGGAAAAGCCAACAACACCAGGATCATGGTGATGAAGACATTCCACGTGAAGATGGGCATCCGAAACATCGTCATCCCGGGCGCACGCAGACAGATCACGGTGGTGATCATGTTGACCCCGCCCAAGATGGTCCCGACGCCGGCCAGTGCGAGTCCCATGATCCACAGATCTCCGCCGACACCCGGTGAATGCAGTGCACTGGTCAGCGGGGTATATCCCGTCCACCCGAAGTCCGCGGCCCCGCCCGGGGTGAGGAATCCGGATACGGTGATGAGCGCACCGAACAGGTACAGCCAGTAGCTGAGCGCGTTCAGTCGCGGGAACGCGACATCCGGTGCACCGATCTGCAGGGGAAGTATGTAGTTCGCGAAACCGAACACGATCGGAGTCGCATACAGCAGCAACATGATCGTGCCATGCATGGTGAAGAGCTGGTTGTACTGCTCGTTCGAGAGGAACTGAAGACCGGGCACGGCGAGTTCGGTCCGGATCAACAAGGCCATCAATCCGCCCAACATGAAGAAGGCGAACGAGGTGACCAGATACATCACGCCCAGCTTTTTGGGATCGGTCGTGGTGGCAGCGGAATAGAAGAACGATCCCTTAAACCCCCGGCGTTTCGGGTAGGGCCGCGAAGGCAGGAGTTCTGTCACAACGGGAGTCATTGCCGTTCTTCCCGCGCGGGGGATGGCGGTCCGATATTCGGATGATTCGAGTGCGGATAACCGCCTACCAGCTCCGTATCGACGCCTACGCGACCGAGATTCATGGATCCCCCCCGGTGATCCCACTATCTCGGCCGCTCCGGGTAGCAGTCGATGGAAGAAGTGGGCGTTGTCGTCGATGAACTCTTCCCAGCGGGCGGGGACGTCGGATTCGTACGAGATGGCCTCGACCGGGCAGACCGGTTCGCACGCACCGCAGTCGATGCATTCGTCGGGGTGGATGTAGAGCGACCGTGCCCCTTCGTAGATGCAGTCGACCGGACATTCCTCGACGCATCCTCGGTCCATCACGTCGATACATGGTGCAGCGATCACGTACGTCATGAGTGGCCTCCAGGACACTGCCTATTTTCGAGGACATCTTTCCTCTAAAGTCTTACAGTATGGCGATACGAAAGGGAACAGGGTCGGCACGCGCCGGTACTCATGCGGTACTGGCGTCACGGCGGCGTGTCCAACTGCTGGACGCCCTGCGGGCCGGCGCGGAATCGATGACCGCCGCCGAACTGGCGGATTTGTGCGATCTGCATGTGACCACGGTTCGGTTCCACCTGAACGCGTTGATCGAGGTCGGTCTGATCGCGAAGGAGACCGAACACAACGTCACCCGTGGGCGTCCACGTCAGCTCTACCGGGCACAGAATGCACTCGGCTCGGGAGTCGGTGCTACCTCCGGATACGAAAAGTTGGCTCACGTTCTGGCGGCCCACTTCGCACGCCAGAGCGACGGCACCCCGGAGAACCTCGCCGAGGCTGCGGGCAGACAGTGGGCACTCGATGAACTCGGCGCAACCTCCGGAGCCGACCGGCCGACAGAAGAAGCGGCGCTCGTCGTCACCACCTTGTTCGCGGAGATGGGGTTCGATCCGGAACTCGAAACCTCGAATACCGAAACCCGTATCCGATTGCACGCCTGTCCGTTCGAGAGCGTCGCCCGACAAAGTCCCGGCGTTGTCTGCTCCTTGCACCTGGGCTTGATACGCGGGGTCCTGACGCGACTCGGCGCACGTCAGATCGAGAGCTCGCTCACCCCCTGGGATACCCCGCGTACGTGCCTCGCGCAACTGGAGCGGCAATGACACACAGGACCGTGTATATCGACGTTGCTGTCGCGCAGTCGCATTCCCTTCCCCGCCCGTTGTGGGACCGCTGATGTGCACGCACGATCGAACGTATTCGCCGTTTCGGCGGACCGCACCGAGACATGAACAGCTGGAAACTTCCTCACGGCAAGGGATTACATCCCATGAGCATCTATCGCATCATCTGGTGGGTCGCCGCAGCGATCCTTACCGCTTCAGGAGGGATCGTCGCAGCCGCCACCGTCCCTACCGACATTCTGGTATCGGCGGTGATTGCCGCAGTATTGATCGGAGGGGGTTCACCCTGGTTGCGACCGATCACGCTTCGCACTACTCCACCGCCCCGAACTCTCCTGACGATTGCGCTACGAGACGGCGCTACGTGGGCGGCAGTCGTGATCACTGTCATCGGATTGATCGCGCTCTCCGGCGCTGCTGCCTTACCGTTGATACTGCTGATGACCCTCACCTCGGCTCCGATGTGTCGCTACATCGGCGGCAGAGTCGAGTTCACACAGGCACTACCATGCTCGCCGAAAAGTCCCCTGATACGCACCAGCACCGTCGATGTGCCGCTTCTTCCGCTGCCGGACTGCAGCCAACTCTCGGACGAAGCCCTGTGCCGATGTTGGCGCATGAGCTGGCCCGCTCTGCAGAACGGCCCCTCGCCATCGCCGTCGACGACGGACGCGCTGCACCTCGCGCGTACCCGCGAGCGTTACCTCGACGAAATCGAACGTCGCGATCCTCGAGGATTCGCCCGATGGCTCAGCAGCGGTGCTCGTGCCGGTAGTGACCCCGCGAAGTTCCTCACCACACGAGATCATCCCCAGCCCCCGACACCGCAACCCTGATGGAAAGCCCTGCACGATACCGAAACCGCCAACTGATCCCGCGCGGACATCGATCACGGCTGAATCAGTGCCGCACAAACACATATATGGACCCACAGTAGAAACCCACTCCGGAACCTCGTAGCCGCCGAGTCGAGAACGACGTGAACCCCCTCGCAGGCACCGGACAAATGCACAGAAAGCGAACATCGTGGAAAAGATGTCTTTGACAGCGCTAGCGCGCCAACTCGCCGACAAGGCGGAAAACTCGAAGAGCGGCCGGAGCGCTCGTACCGTGTACGGCGGCCATGAGCACGTCCTGCGTCAAACCGTCATCGCGCTGGCTGCGGGACAAAGGCTCGACGAGCACGAGAACCCCGGGGAAGCGACCGTCTACGTGCTCACCGGTCGGGTACGCCTGTGTGCAGCCGAAAACGCGTGGGAGGGATCGTCCGGCGATCTGTTGATCGTCCCGAATGCTCGGCATTCTCTCGAAGCGTTGGAGTCCTCGAGCGTACTGCTGACCGTCGCCAAAACAATCTGACAGTATCGACGGCCTTCTGCGGCCATTGATTCGACCGTTATTCCTTCTGTTTCGTTGTCGATCACGATCGAGTTGCCGAACTGTGCCCTGCTCTTTCTCTGGGTGCTGGTCTGCGGCGCTGTCTCGTGTCGATGACAACCGACCTGTGAGGTAAGTGCATTGAACCGATTCGAGTCCAACGAGTCGATCGCCCCTGTGTCCTCGGAGTCCATGGCCGGCGGCATGTCCGGCCCGTTGAACTCTGCCCTGCTTGATGCGCTGAAACAGCGCGTTGTCATCGGCGACGGAGCGATGGGCACCATGTTGCAGGCCGCGGACCTCACCCTGGACGACTTCCTCGGCCTCGAGGGGTGCAATGAGATCCTCAACGACACCCGTCCCGACGTGCTCAAAGACATCCACCGTGCGTACTTCGCCGCTGGTGCCGATGCCGTCGAGACCAACACCTTCGGTTGCAACCTGCCCAACCTCGCCGACTACGACATCTCTCACCGGATCCGCGAACTCGCGGAAAAAGGCACTGCTCTCGCCCGTGAAGTAGCGGACGAGATGGGACCAGGCCGCGACGGCATGGCCCGATTCGTACTCGGCTCGATGGGACCGGGAACCAAGCTCCCCAGCCTCGGACACGCACCGTACGCAGTCCTTCGTGACGCGTACACCGAAGCTGCGCTCGGCATGATCGACGGTGGCGCCGACGCCATCCTCGTCGAAACCTGCCAGGACCTGCTTCAGGTGAAGGCTGCCATTCTCGGCAGTCAGCGCGCGATGGAGCAACTCGGACTGCGGTTGCCGATCATCACGCACGTGACGGTAGAGACAACTGGAACGATGCTCCTGGGCAGTGAGATCGGTGCGGCGCTGACGGCACTCGAGCCACTCGGTATCGACATGATCGGCCTGAACTGTGCCACCGGGCCGGCCGAGATGAGCGAACATCTCCGGCACCTGTCCAAGTACTCGACGCTGCCGGTGTCGGTCATGCCCAATGCCGGTCTGCCGCAGCTCGGCCCCAAGGGCGCCGAGTACCCGCTGACCGCCGACGAATTGGCCGAAGCCCTCAGTGGTTTCGTTTCCGAGTTCGGACTCGGCCTCGTAGGCGGCTGCTGCGGTACGACACCCGAGCACATCAGCGCGGTCGCCGACGCGGTCCGTCAGGTCGAGAAGGCCCAGCGCACCCCGATCCACGAGCCGAGTACCTCTTCGCTGTACTCGGCGGTGCCGTTCGAGCAGGACGCCAGCATCCTGATGATCGGTGAACGCACGAACTCCAACGGCTCCAAGGCTTTCCGCGAGGCAATGCTCTCCGCGGACTACCAGAAGTGCCTGGACATCGCCAAGGACCAGACCCGCGACGGCGCACACATGCTCGACCTCAACGTCGACTACGTGGGCCGCGACGGTGCCGCCGACATGTCGGAACTGGCCAGCCGTCTGGCGACGTCCTCGACGCTGCCGATCATGCTCGACTCCACCGAGCCTGCCGTGTTGCAGGCCGGTCTCGAACACCTCGGTGGCCGCTGCGCTGTCAACTCCGTCAACTACGAGGACGGCGCCGGCCCCGAATCGCGTTTTCACAAGATCATGACGTTGGTCAAGGAGCACGGCGCGGCGGTCGTCGCCCTGACCATCGACGAAGAGGGCCAGGCTCGCACCGCCGAGACGAAGGTCGCCATCGCCAAGCGTCTGATCGAGGACATCAAGGGAAACTGGGGACTCGCCGAGTCCGACATCATCGTCGACGCCTTGACCTTCCCCATCTCCACCGGTCAGGAAGAGGTGCGACGCGACGGCATCGAGACCATCGAAGCCATCCGTCAGCTCAAGGCTGCGTACCCGGAACTGCACTTCACCCTGGGTATCTCGAACATTTCGTTCGGTTTGAACCCGGCCGCACGGCAGGTCCTCAACTCGGTGTTCCTGCACGAGTGCACCGAGGCCGGTCTGGACACGGCGATCGTTCACGCGTCCAAGATTTTGCCGATGGCGCGAATTCCGGACGAGCAGCGTGAAACCGCACTCGACCTGGTCTACGACCGTCGTAGCGAGGGCTACGACCCGCTGCAGAAGCTGATGGCTCTGTTCGAGGGTGTCTCGGCTGCGTCGGCGCGCGAGTCCCGTGCGCAGGAACTCGCCGGACTTCCGTTGTTCGACCGGCTCGAGCGTCGCATCGTCGACGGCGAGCGCAACGGCCTCGACGACGATCTCACCGAAGCGATGACGGTCAAGTCCCCGATCGAAATCATCAACGAGACACTGCTTTCGGGCATGAAGACCGTCGGTGAACTGTTCGGTTCCGGACAGATGCAGTTGCCGTTCGTTCTGCAGTCCGCCGAGGTCATGAAGGCAGCAGTTGCGTTCCTCGAGCCGCACATGGAAGCGACGGACGACGACGGCAAGGGTCGCCTCGTCATTGCGACGGTCAAGGGCGACGTCCACGATATCGGCAAGAACCTTGTCGACATCATCTTGAGTAACAACGGTTACGACGTCGTGAACCTCGGCATCAAGCAGCCCATCGCGACCATTCTCGATGCTGCGATCGAGCACAAGGCCGATGTCATCGGCATGTCCGGACTGCTCGTGAAGTCGACAGTGGTCATGAAGGACAACCTCAAGGAACTGAACTCTCGCGGTGTCTCGGAACAGTTCCCGGTTTTGCTGGGTGGTGCCGCGCTGACGCGTTCGTACGTCGAGAACGATCTGCAGGAGGTGTACGAGGGCGACGTCAGCTATGCCCGCGACGCTTTCGAGGGTCTGAACTTGATGGACCAGATCATGACGACCAAGCGCGGCGGCGGCCCGGCGCCGGACAGCCCAGAGGCCATCGCTGCTCGCGAGAAGGCTGCCGAGCGTAAGGCTCGTCATGAGCGTTCCAAGCGCATCGCCGAAAAGCGTAAAGCTGCAGCGGTTCCCGTCGTCCTGCCGGAGCGTTCCGATGTCGCTACCGACATTGCGGTGCCGACACCGCCGTTCTGGGGCTCGCGCATCGTCAAGGGAATCTCTCTGTCCGAGTACTCGGGGCTGCTCGACGAGCGCGCTCTCTTCCTCGGCCAGTGGGGCCTTCGCGGTCAGCGCAAGGGCGACGGTCCGACGTACGAGGAACTGGTCGAGTCGGAAGGCCGTCCGCGACTTCGGTACTGGCTCGATCGGCTGACGTCCGAGGGCATCCTCGCGCACGCCGCGGTTGTGTACGGCTACTTCCCGGCGATCTCGGAGGGCGATGACGTCATCGTGCTCACCGAACCGAAACCGGATGCACCTGAACGGTTCCGGTTCACCTACCCGCGTCAGCATCGCGACCGTTTCCTGTGCATCGCTGACTTCGTGCGCTCGCGTAAGGAAGCAGAAGCGACCGGCCAGGTGGACGTTCTTCCGTTCCAGTTGGTGACGATGGGTCAGCCGATCGCGGACTTCGCCAACGAATTGTTCGCGTCGAACTCGTACCGTGATTACCTCGAAGTTCACGGAATCGGCGTCCAGCTCACGGAATCTCTGGCCGAGTACTGGCATCGACGCGTTCGTGAAGAGCTTGTGCTCCCCGAGGGGCATACCGTCGCGGAGCAGGACCCGACCGAGGTTGCCGGCTACTTCGATCTCGAGTACCGCGGCGCTCGTTACTCGTTCGGATACGGCGCGTGCCCGGACCTCGAGGACCGTGCCAAGTTGGTGGCGTTGCTCGAACCCGAGCGAATCGGCGTCGAATTGTCCGAGGAACTGCAGCTGCATCCCGAGCAGTCCACGGACGCTTTTGTCCTGCACCACCCGGAAGCAAAGTATTTCAATGTCTGAGTTGTTGACCGAAGTATCCGAAGAAGGACCCTCTCCGTTCGCTCGCCGCGTCCTCGACATCATCGACGGTATCCCGGCAGGCCGAGTGATGACATACGGACTGATCGCTACCCTCGTCAACGGACATCCTCGCCAAGTCGGGCAGGTCATGACCCGTTGGGCAGACGAAACCCAATGGCATCGCGTGGTCTACGCCAACGGCACTCCCGCTACCTGTCACGGCAATAGTGCTCTCGCCCTACTGCGCGACGAAGGAACGCCCATGCGTGGCGGACGGGTCGAGCTCATACACGCGTTGTGGAATGGATGATCCACCGGACGTGATGGCGAGAACCGTCCTGCAATCGCCTTTGACGAAATGCCATGTCCACCATGTGAATAAGTCTTCTTCACCCTGGTATCTGCCTCCCCGGGACCATGTCTTAAATCTGGTATGTCGGATGAGACACGGCCCCTCGCTGCGCGGCCTCGGCATGCTTCCAGTGAAATGGCAGTTGGCGACACATCCGGGGGCAGTGTGTAAGGCGCGAGAGCGTGTAGCGCCGGCGCGGCGTGTGAACGGGGTGAGCTCAGCGTCCGAGAGGTCCGTCCGGTATCGGTTCGGTGATGTAGACGGTCAATTGATCACTGACGAACACAGGTGTGTGCGTGCTTCGCGTTGAACTTCTACGTGAAGAAAAGAGATCTTTCACAGGGCGAGCGAACGAACTGCGGTCTGGACGATCGGCAACACGTCCTTCTCGAACCACAGGTTCTTGGCAAGCCACGGCTGGTTGCGCGGAGAAGGATGTGGGAGGGGAAGGTACCCCAACGGCAGGTAATCCTTCGCTGCTTTGACGGTCTCGGTCAGCGTCGGCTTGCGCCGACCACGTAGATAATGTGCCTGCGCATACTGACCGACCAACACCGTGAGTCGGACGTCGAGCAAACGATCGTTCAGTGCCTCATGCCAATGAGATGCGCATTCGGATCTCGGTGGTTTATCGCCCGACCTGGCTTTGCCTGGATAGCAAAAGCCCATCGACATGACGGCTACCTTGTCCGGGTCGTAGAACTCTGTGGGCGTCAGACCGAGCCAAGTGCGCAGGCGGTCACCTGAGGGATCGTCCCAGGGAACACCCGTCGTATGGACTTTGCGGCCGGGCGCCTGGCCGATCACACGCAGCCGAGCCGATGGGCCTGCTTGCAGTACGGGACGCGGTCCGCACGGCAGGTGGTCCGCGCAGAGCGTGCACCGTCGGATGTCCCTGAGCAACTCAGCCAATGGTTCCGGCATATTCCCCCATCTCCGGGGTCGAGGCAAGCATAGAAGTGACGTCGTTATCGGATGCGTTCGAGGTCGTCGGCGTACCGGGAAATCACCGTAATTCGGGTGGAAGGCTCGAAGCCGCGTCGGTAGGCCGGCTGACAGGTTCCTCAGTCAGCGGGCAGCGGGGCGTCGAGCCCCCCCAGTATTTGGCACGGTTTCTCCTATGTCTCCAACCGTGCCTCGAAGACGCATATGCCCGTCGGACAATGTGTAGGTGACGCCGACGATCGCGCAGGCGCCTTTGTCCACTTTTTCCGCGATGATCCGCGACCTCTGCATAATCAACGACCCTGTTTCCACCACATGATGGCCTTCGAGTTCGTCGACCGTCGACAATCCCTCGCGACGGCCCATCAGGATCGAGGGGGTGACGCGCTCGATCACACTACGAATGAAACCGTCGGGCACCGCGTTCTTGTCCAAGGCATCGAGAGTGGCTTTCACTGCGCCGCAACTGTCGTGGCCGAGGACGACGATGAGTGGCACATCGAGCACGTCTATGGCGTATTCGATCGAACCGAGCACCGAATCGTCGAGCACATGACCTGCCGTGCGCACGACGAACATGTCGCCGAGACCCTGATCGAAGATGATCTCGGCGGCTACGCGCGAATCACCGCAACCGAACAGCACCGCGGTGGGATGCTGTTCGTTGACCAGCTTCGCGCGGTCGACGATTCCCTGGCTCGGGTGAATGGACGCGTCGTTGATAAATCGCTCGTTACCCTCACGAAGAGACTTCCAAGCGGAAATGGGGCTTGAACGTGGCATTCATTCATTGTGCACACGACGTCTTCCGCATTGCTGACAGGGTTGCACTAATCCACAAGTGGTGAGGTACGACCAGAAGGTAAGCACGAACGCGTCCGTTCGATACACGTATCTGTACTCCGCGATCGACTGCAGTACCTCTTCGACCTCACGGCGAGAGTCGACAACGAACCTCCTGTACCAACGGTCGCTGTGATAGCGAATGACCGCGTGTTCGTGATCGCGCAGGGACTTGGCCGGATCGAGCGCGCGATCACTAACAATGGATCATGCCGTCGGGTAGTTGGGTTTCCGTGTCTGCGGAAACTCTTCGGCTCACTTCACCCACTGAGCCCAGTGCGCTCAAGGCGACGTCTCCGACGAGGCCGGGTAACTCACACGCGACCCGTCAACGCGCGCGAACGAGGTGAGCGTATGCGGAGGTGCCGACTTCTTGGTCATGATGTCGAGCACGACGACACCGCGCACCACGAGCGCATCGCCGATCATCGAACGATGGCATCGCCACGGCACAGCTTCCGCGCACATGATCGCTGCATCGCTGTTGTGTCCTCGCTCCACGAGCAGGTCGATCGCATCGGCAAACTCTTCTGTCTGCATGTAGTCCGCGTACCCCTGGAACGACGCGTTCCGCCAGGCACCGTTGATGCTGTCCTTGCGTACATGACGCAAACCGCCCAATGCCGTCATACGGCGGTACGTGATCTTGCGCGCACGCACGCTCGCCGCCAAAGCAGCCTCACCGAACTGCGGATTGTGCCGGGACTTGGCGATGGTACGCACGTCGATCAATTTCCTGATCCCGTACGTCTCCAAGAGATCAATGAACTCGTCGATCGGGTGCGTTGAGTGTCCGACAGTGTAAATCGTGATATCTGACATGACGCCACGCTACGTCGCCTTCACCCCGCAGACGTCGTACCGAACCGAAGACCATGCGGTCGGCGGAGGGCAACGCCTGCCCGGCGGCCGGCCACCTTCGGTGTCCCCCGAAATGAACTCCGCTTCCGTCTGGAAAGCCTTCTCTTTGTTTTCCTTAACCTCTTTGGCGGGCGGTTTCGCGTTGTTGCTCGTAGGTTTCGGAGCTGCCTGGGGACGCTGCGGTATGGCTTATTTGTTTTCGCTGTGTGTATGGCCGGAAAGGAATGGCCGCCGCCGGTGTTCTCGACGACTCGATTGCTTATTGCACAGAACACCGCCACTTAGCAAATAGGGGCCACAACGTACACCCAGCCCATGCTTGTCTGGACCTCGTGTCGTAAAACTATGTCGAATAACCCTGCTTCTGAGTATTGTCGACAGATGTTGTTCGGTTACGCACGAGTCTCGAGTGCAGATCAGAATCCAGCTCACCAAGTCGACGCGTTGGCGCAGGCGGGCGTCGAGGTCGAGAACATTCATCTCGATCATGCCGGCGGTGCGAAAGCCTCACGCCCGCAACTCGATGTCGTTCTGGCGCGGTTGCGGGGTGGGGACACGTTGGTGATCACTCGCCTCGACAGATTGGGGCGCTCGGTACTGCATCTGATCACCCTCGGTGCGCAGCTGCGCGAGCGCGGGATCGAGTTGAAGGTCCTCGAGCAGGGAATCGACACATCGACCGCGGAAGGCCGGGCGATGTTCGGGATGCTGTCGGTACTCGCGGAACTTCAGCGTGAGCTGATTGTGGCGAACACTCGGGACGGCTTGGCCGCTGCGCGGGCGCGCGGCAGAAAGGGCGGCCGCCCATCGAAGCTTACCGACGATCAAATCGCGCTCGCTCAGCGACTGTACGACGCGGGGGAGAATACGGTCGCGCAGATTGCGGCGATGTTGAACGTGCCCCGCACGACTGTGTACGGCCATCTCAACAAGAACAAGTCAGCTTCGACCTCCACAGCGCATCCTCCCGGGGACGTTCCTGTGAATTCTGTTGTGCACGTGCGAGTGCCACGCACCTGCCCGACATGTGGTTACGAGCCGAGTACGCGAGCGGAAGCCGCTCATCAACGGGGCGACCTGGCCGTTGCATGGCTCCATCCGGATGTCGACGATCCGAATGCGGTCGTCATCCGTTCGCACTGTCGCCATTGCGAACCCGAGCCACCCGCTTTCGACGTCGCGTGCGCCGTATGCGGTGACGGTCCAATTCTTGCCGACACCTTCGCGCAGGCCGCGGCAGTCGAAGGTCTCCCGGTTCCTGTTCAACAGTGGCTGACTGCCAGTGGGTGGAATTTGATGCCCACCCTCCTGTGCCCGGACCACCGATGAGAGGCGACGATATGGATTTATCAGTGAAAACCCAAGCGGACCTGCGTAAACGAATAGTGCACGGTTGGAATACCGACACTCCACCAGTCACGGCCGCCTGACCACGCACTTTCACCAGCGAAGCGAGGACGCCATGACCGCAGCAGCATTCACCTTCACTCCCGACGCAGACTTCGTCGACCGCGCACTCGACGCCGAGCTCCGCCGCGACAGCGAATCCGTCGACCGCAAACTCCGCACCATGCTCGCAGCTCTCGACGACTCCCTCGCCGGAATCAGTGATGCACGCGAAGAACTGCACACCCTCTACACCGCCCCCGGCACGGACACCGCCGGAGATGTTTCCGCCCATGACCAGGACATCGCAACTCATCTCGCCGAGGCTGCCCGCAACCTCCGCGCGGCCGCCGAGATCCTGCGCAGCCACCGGCAACTCACCTCACCGCGACCCTGACCTTCCATGCCCACCGGCGACAGCAAGGACCCCGACGTGACACTCTCACTGGCCACCGCCCCTGACTTCGACGACCTCACCGACAACGAAGCCGAGATCGACGAGTACAGCACCGCCCTCGACGTCGAAGCTCAACTCCTGTGCTCGCTGCTCTGGGCGCCGGCCGAGAGCGCGAAGCGTGCCGTCGCAGCCTTGACCAGCGCAGACTTCTACCGGCCTGTGAACGCAGCACTGTTCACCGCCATCGAGGAGCTAGTCACTGCCGGAAAACCGCACAACAGTGCCCACGTCTTCACCACCTTGCAGCAAGAAGGCCGCACCAGCGGGCACCTCGGGAAACAACTCACCAAAGCACTCACCGACATCACCACCATCGGCGTCCCCTCCGCCGAACTCGAGCACAACATCACAGCAGTCCTCACCCAGGCATACCGCCGCGGATTCCGCGAAGCAGCACGATCCCTCGCCCAAGCCGCCGAAGAACTCCCCGAAGACCAACTGTTCGAGCACCTGCTCAGCATCGGCCGCGAACGCCGCGCAGCCTCCCAACGCCTCGCAGCCATCCGAGAAGGCAGACCATGACCGAGAGCGAGTCGCAGCCGAAACACCGTGGCAGATCAACACATTTCATCGGCAACATCGTCCTCGGAATCCTGTACCTGGCGCTCGCAGTATTCGTCCTGACTGTCGCCATCGCAGGCACCACCACCGGCCCCGTCCTCGCGGTGCTCGCCGGAACAGGGTTGGCCGCGTTAGCGCTTCACCACTTCATCGCAGCTCGCAAACTCCGCCACGCGCCCTCCGCGAAAGGTGACTCCCAGTGATGAACGACGACGAACACGACGACGAACACGACGCCTGGCAGCTGCACCACCACGGAGCCAGCTGGGAAGACATCGGCATCGAAATGGGATGCAGCCCCACCACCGCGCAAACCCTCGCAGCCGCCTACGAGAAACGCACCGACACAGCAGCCCACGACGCGCAAAACGCCCTGTTCTGACCGGTCGAGACTGCAATCCCTGTCGGACTCGCACGGCACACTCACCGCCAACAGCACGCTCGAATCACCCACGAGAAGGAGGACAACCGCATGGCTACCGCCGCGATCATCGCCGTAGCAGCACTCTTGATCTGGGGATTCGGATCGATCATCGCCCGCCTCGCAGGAGCGATCGCAGTCTTCGAAGGTCTGCTTCGCATCGGGTTCACCGGCAGCGCACCCGCCGCCTATGCCATCCTCGCCGCCGGCCTCGCAATCTGGATGACCGGACACTGGATCTGGGCGTTCAAACACAAAGCATGGCGCACCTGACTCGCACTGACCGCCTACAGCCTCCCCGGACTCCACCACCTCGCACCCATCCCCACCAAACAGGCCCCACACACCACCGTGTGGCCGAGCAAACACTGAGAGAGGTGCGGTCGGTGATGGTGTGGCCGGCGGTCAACCTCAGATGCCGGTAGATCAGCGGTTCAGATGGGGTAGGTCCCGAACCAACTATGGCTCGTTCCGGTCGAAACCGGAACGAGCCATAATCTTTTCAATCTCAGGGTGAGACCATGTTCTCACTCATGACCGATCTTCGGTGAGTCAGATGAATATCCCGCGATCCGATTGACCCATCGGCGAGTACGAGGATCACCGACGACGAATCCGGGAATGATCGGCGCAGTCACTGCAATGATGATCGCCCTGGTGTAATCCCCGCTAGCAGCTTCCGCCACTGCGACCACAGCCCCTAACGATAGGTACGTGACGGCGACGAACACTGCTGGTTCCTGGTGACGGACCCGAATTCTCCACCCAAAGATCGCCACTGCAGCGATCAGACACAGAACCAAGAGCATCAACCGCCAACTGAACTCATCCGACAGGGCTGTGGTGTGTTGACCGACGATCACCACGCAGGCAATCGAAAGAACCACGGCCACCACGAGATTGAACTTCATGACACCTCTCAGTAGCAGTCAGATCCGGTGTGATGCTCGCCGTTCACGCCGATCGCAGGCGGCCACCATGTACCGGTTGCGCCGAACTTGAGCGCCAAGCACTTGCCCGTTGCCTGTGCCGAGATCGCCCACGCCGAGATGTTCACGACATTAGCCAAAACCACTTCCTGGAACGGCGGCGGGATCAGTGCGATCCACGGTAGCGCAGCGATTCCGCCGGCACCGGCAGCAGCCATCATGCGTGTTTCTTCCTTGTTGAAATACGCATGGCCCGACACGATCCCCCAGTCGAAACGAGGGTCGGCAACGATCGGAAAGGCGGTGTTCTCGTCGAATTCGACGATCTGCACAAGATCACTGCCTTCCACCTGCAGATAGGTCGGCACTGATTGACCGTTTGCATCCTTCGCCCACGGAACGGTGAACCCGCCGTGCGGCATCCGGTCCACGTTGAGAGAAACGGTCCCATCGCCCATGTCCTCGAGTTTTCCGCCCTCAGGTACCTGCACGGGGAAACGGAACGCATGAGGGGCGTCCGGTCGGTTGATATGGATCAAAGTCTGCGCACCGTCCGCCAATACCTTGGACTCGAACGTCACGGGCGGATCCTCGGTTGTAGCTGAGCGCTGTTGCAGCGTCTGCGGGAGTCCCCATCCAATGGAAACCCCATCTTCTGAGGTCGATCCGATCTCCTCCGGACTGGCACTTGCGGACCCAAGCCCGAAACTGAGAACAGTCGCTACCGCGGCAAATAGAACGACAAGGCGAGCCCACGCGCGGCGAAGACCGGTGTCTAATAAGGGTTTCATCAAATCTTCCACTCTGCTCACGACGGTGCGATAGCGGAAATTATCGTCACCTACCGCGCACAAACCCTGAGTGACCCCACGCCAGGGGCAATTGGGTGCCATCACGTCCTGAATTTCTGCTGCGGGCGGTGCGATGGCTCCCGAAATTTCTACAACTGACTCACAGCTCAGCGGCCTCGGCCGCGCCACCGAGGCGGTTCCGCAGGGATGGTGAGTCTCATCCTTTCGGGGTGATGTCCCTCGGCCTGAATCTTTCAATACTGTTCACACCGATATTTTGGTGACGACAAGGGGATGCCATGACCGGGCCGAGCCAATCTCCCTGTGGTCGATCGTGATCATCGCCCTCGATGGCGCTGTGATCTGGGCCGTTGCGACGTGGCGGCCCGACTCGATCTGATCAGATCAGATCCCAGTGAAACCACCTGCACGGGCGCGGATCCGATGCGCCCCTGCATACGTAGCCGCGAGCACCTTCCCACTGTTTGATCGAGCAGAATGAGGATTCGGACATGACAGACAAGTCGGGTGCACGTCGAGATTCACTACCCATCGCCGATCGCCAATATTTGGGGTTGGTGACCTACGACGCTAAGGATCCCGACACCACCTTCCCCCCGATCGAACCCCTGCAGCCACCTGAGGATGCCCCGAACGTTCTGGTGATATTGCTCGACGATGTGGGTTACGGGGCCAGCAGTGCGTTCGGGGGGCCCGCGGACACCCCGACTGCGGAGCGACTGCAAAGTGGTGGCCTCACCTACAACCGTTTCCACACCACGGCGCTGTGTGCACCGACCAGGGCCGCTCTTCTCAGTGGGCGCAATCATCATTCGGTCGGGATGGGCATGATTACCGAGACCGCGACGGCAGCTCCCGGATCATCCGGAATGCGACCGAACACTAAAGCGGCATTACCGATGACGTTGAAACTCAACGGATATTCCACGGCCCAGTTCGGCAAATGTCACGAGGTTCCGCCCTGGCAGACATCACCAGTTGGCCCGTTCGATGCCTGGCCGACCGGCGGCGGAGGTTTCGAGCACTTCTACGGATTCATCGGAGGCGAGAACAATCAGTACTACCCCGCTCTCTATGACGGGGTCAGTCCGATCGAACCGGACAAGACTCCAGAAGAGGGCTACCACCTGACCGAAGATCTCGCGGACCGGGCGATCGATTGGGTTCGCACTCAGAAAGCATTGGCCCCGCAGAAGCCGTTCTTCGTCTATTTTGCGCCCGGCGCCACGCATGCACCGCACCATGTCCCGCAGGAATGGGCCGACAAGTATGCGGGCAGGTTCGCCGGCGGTTGGGATGCACAACGCGAGGCAATCATCGCACGGCAGAAGGAACTCGGCGTGGTACCCGCCGACGCCGAACTGACGCCGCGACCGGAAGCGATTCCGTCCTGGGAAGAGATGAGCGATGACCTCAAACCGGTCCTGGAACGGCAGATGGAGATCTATGCAGGATTCCTCGAGCATACCGATTTTCATGTCGGCCGGGTCATCGACGCTGTGGAATCCATTGGTGCCCTGGATAACACGTTGATCTATTACATCATCGGCGACAACGGCGCCTCCGCAGAAGGCACAGTCAACGGCGCGTTCAACGAGATGGCGAATTTCAACGGGCTAGCCGCCATCGAAACCCCGGAATTCATGGCCGAAGTCAAAGACAAACTCGGAGGCGTCGATTCATACAACCACTACTCGGTGGGCTGGGCATGGGCGATGTGCACGCCGTTCCAATGGACCAAACAGGTCGCCTCGCACTGGGGTGGTACCCGCAACGGGACCATCGTGCACTGGCCCGCCGGGATCACCAGTAAAGGTGAGACTCGTTCTCAATTCACCCACGTCATCGATGTAGCGCCCACCATCCTCGAAGCCGCGGGGATACCCGAACCTACATTCGTCAACGGCGTCCAACAGTCACCCATCGAGGGCACCAGCATGAACTACACCTTCGAGTCGGCCGAGGCACCCGAACGTCACGACCTTCAATACTTCGAGATGGCCGGCAACCGCGGCATCTACTACAAGGGGTGGAGCGCAGTCACCCGGCACAGCACACCTTGGCTCCCTAACGAGGAACTACCCGCCCTCGATAATGACGTCTGGGAACTCTACGACGGCACTAACGACTGGTCCCAGGCCCGTGACCTGTCGAAAGAGCAACCGGAGCGGCTTGCGGCATTACAACGCCTATGGCTGATCGAGGCGGTGAAATACAACGTCCTTCCCATCGACGACCGCAGATTCGAGCGGCTCAATGCGACTATCGCGGGCCGGCCCCAACTGATCAAAGGCACCACTCAGGTCCTCTTCCCCGGAATGAAGCGACTCAGCGAGCACAGCGTCCTGGACATCAAGAACCGCTCCTTCAGCGTGACCGCCGCCGTCGACACAGCCAAAAAGGGCGCCACAAACGGAGTGATCATCGCCCAAGGTGGCCGATTCGGGGGATGGGCACTCTACGTGAAGGACGGATACGCCAGGTTCGTGTACAACCTGCTCGGAATGACCGAATTCACCACCACCGCAACGAAGGCACTCGCCGACGGCAGTCATCAGATCCGCGCCGAATTCGCGTACGACGGAGGTGGACTCGCCAAAGGCGGCGACGTGACCCTCTTCTACGATGGAACCGAAGCAGGAAGGGGCCGCGTAGAGCAAACCCAACCGATGATCTTCTCTGCAGACGAAACCACCGACATTGGCGACGACTACGGCATGCCCGTCAGCTCCGATTACGCCGGCGCCAGCAAGTTCAACGGCCGCATCGACGTCGTACAGATCGACGTCGGCGACGACGACCACACCCACCTCATCGACCCTGCACTCATCTCGAAGGTGGCAATATCACGGCAGTAGCAGCGAGTAAGCAACCAGCGTTGAGGCGCAAACCGCCCAGGTCTAAGGATGGAAAATGTCAAACCACGCCAACCCTGGAATAGAAAACCACGCCATAATCAGGCGAAAGTCACAGTTCTTTAGTGTCCGTGGACTACCGGCCGGTCGCGCTCCGAGCTCCAACATTGTTGGCGATGCACTCGAAAGCCTCGTCACATCAGAGTCCGTAAGGTGTACCAGTGACACTGCAGGGTGCTGGAGTAACTGAAGTCCGGTGAGTTACTCTGGTATGTCAGAACTGTGTGACCATATCTGCTAGGTGCGGGGTGTTGTGCCGCCGTTAATGCGGCGAGGGTATCGTTGACGGCGCGTTCGGCCAGCAATGGGACGAAATCACGAATTCCGCGGCCGGTGAAGTGACTATGAGCGTTTGTCAATGCTACCGCTGGTGCTTTGCAGCGCGCTGTGACTTGGCGCACGTGCGCTCACGGCACTCTTCGTTGTGCTGCTCATCTTCGCATTTTGCGCTGTATCGCGGTGAGGCTCAAGTGATGCGCAGCGATGTTGTTATGTTGTGCGGTAATGCGTTTCAGTGAAGATGGAAAGTGGTTGAAGTGATCACAGTTACCCCGCTGCGATCCTCGTCCCGACGGTATGGACGATCTGCACGTCCGGGTTCCACGGAATCAGTGCGTCGATCGATGCCTCCAGTTCCTCCAGTGGGGGAAGGGTTTCCGGGCCGAGCACGTCGATGGTGGCGGTGCTGCCCTGCCAGGTGACATCGGTGACCTCGGCTCCCGGAGTGTCTGCGAGCCACTGTTGCGCCGCGCTCCCGATCTGCCTCGCCCACAACGACGACAGGGAGTTGCCGACCATCGGAATCGCGACGACGATCAACAGAGCGGCAAGCACGAGGTATGCCCGCCGCCGCGACGTCTTCAAGATCCCGGCGTCGCGCGCGTACCCAGCTGCGACGAACACGCCTGTCGCAGTGATGATCATGGCAACAACGTTCGATGCGAACAGTACAAACGCGCCCACCGCCAAACTCGGTGACCCCGAGCCGAGGCAGACACCTACCACCGCCAACGGTGGGACAAGCGAAATTGCGATGGCGACACCGGGAAGTACGTCGCCGACATCTTTGCGCGCGATCGCGATGGCCCCGACCAAACCGGTCGCAAGTGCCGCTGTCAAGTCCATCAACGTCGGCGAAGTACGCCCAAGCACTTGGGAATTGGTCAGCACGTTGGAGGGATTCGGCAATACTTGAGCGAATGCGACACCCAATACGACGACGAGGCAGATGCCACCGACGACATAGACCAGGCTCCGCCCGACCAAAGCGCCTCGGCCAGTTGTGATACCCAGGCCGACCCCGAGAATTGGCGTCGACAAGGGAGCGACGATCATCGCTCCGATGACGGTTGCCGTGGAATCGCCCACGACACCGGCCACGGCGATCACTGCAGACAGCGTCAGCATCACCCAGAAGGCGGATCGCTTCGAATTTCGGTCCCCCACCGAGAAATTGAGCTTTTCGTCGAGCTCCGCCAATGTCCGACGCTGCTTCTCGGGAATCACCGCATACATTTATGCTCCTTCGACATCACGAGAAGGCCGCAGACTCAGTTGCGCGCTGGCACTTCCTGCGCGCAAGCTTCACATATTGCTCGTCCGAGCACTACCCTTCGCTGCGGGGTCTGAACGGATGTCCGTGCAGTCGCAGCGACACCGCTCAGTAACGAGACGATCGCAGTGCCGACGGCAAAGTAAGTAAATTGCCGTGTTGCCGATTTTCGACGCCAGGGTGGCGGTGGTGACGGACGGCCCCAACGCGGCAGCGACGGTCGCGAGCGCGCCGATCCTGCCGAAGAAGTTCGATGCTCTGCGTGTCGAGACCATCAGGACGTGCAGCAGCGCCGCCTCGATGGTGGCCTCGATGGCGAGTGGGCCTGCTTGCGGAATCGCTTGTCACCGCCTCAGGTTTGATCACCGGGTATCGAGAAGACCACGGACGATGAGCAGTCCGAGGGCGGCGGCCGGAATTGCCACGAGTGCAGTAGCAACTCCACCGCCCGGCGACCGCTTCGTGTCCAAAGTTCGAGGTGCGAACTGCTGGTTTGGCTCTGGTTCGTCGAACGCCTCCCTCGCTTGTTGCTGGCCTTTCTCCCTTCGGTTACCGTGTGTTGCCCGAGCTGGGCCGCTTTCATCCTCCGTGGGAGATCGCGTTGACCAAAGTCTGCCGCACATCACGCGTGCGCCCACGCGTGTTCGCCGTCCGCGTCCGAAAGATCGCGTGTATGTATCGCTCCGGCGCGCCGTAGAGGCACAACTTCAGCGGATGGCTGAGGGCCGGGCGGACGGGGTAATCACTGTCGACTACGTGGCGTACTACCACTTCGCCGCCGGTGAGTTCGTCTGCTGCGACATGCGGTGCCACAGTCGTCAGAACCGCAATGCGGCAACATGGAACGGCACTGTAAGAAACCGGGCGTTGCGGATTTTCTTCTGCGCTGGCGCTGTCGCGCTCGTACCTCTGTTTGCGGTAGGCATCAGCGCGCCACCTGCTCTGGTGCGCTGCCTACGGTTCGCGCGAATCTCAGTCGAGAGACGAGCCCTGGCTGTGCCGAGTGTGCGTACTTTCGTCAGCTATTTGCTGGACCAGTGTGCGTCGATGCTCAGAGAAGCGGCGCATGGCGTCGGCGTCGCCCGCCAGTTGTGCGCGTTCCAGCAGATGCTGACAGTTGTGTAGCTGTTCGGTGAGGGTCATCGTTGGCGTCATTCCAATCCGGGGTCGGGTGTATCCATGACCCTCGACTGTCTCATCTTCTTCGCCGATCTGGAATTTCGTGGACCGATCCAGTGGGAACCTCGAACGAGGTCGGTCTGGAGGTGCTGTGACCTTGGATCACAGATCCGACTGTGCTGTTCGTCTTCGGAACATTCTGTTGCTCAGCAGTTTCGCCTGGATTTCTGAAATCGGCTGCATCTGCTGTGTTGTTCGTACCCGAGAGGGTAGTGGACTACCGCCCTTCGGTTCTGCGGCCGATTTCTTCGAGCATTTGCCCGATAGTGAAGTGTCGCACTGACGCGGGAACTGCGTCCACGAGCCCTGACTCCTCCTCGGTCATGTAGTCGGCGGCGACGAGGACCTCTTGGATGTGGACGTCGAAGGCGTCGGCCGCACGACGCACGACGCCGTGTGAGGGCCGTCGAACAATCGACATCCACTGGCGCAACACCGATGGATATATACCGAGGGCGTGGGCGGCTTCCTTGACACTCCCATACCCGCGGAGATCAATTTGTGCTTGCACCCATGAACCGAAGTGACTCATAGGGGACATCGTTTCAGGCGGCCGGTGCCGACCCGGACCCGGTGATCGGATTCCAGATCGGAGTGTCGAGGTCCGGACTGGCCGGTCAGTGGTGAGACAGCTGGTATGGCCAGGAACCGGCTTTACTGCCTTGTGGATTTCCAGCTGCGTGGGCCGTCTGCGAGGTCTCTCGACCGCCGGCCGTTCAGGTGGCGGCGCTCGGCCACGTCGATGTCATGGTCACGGAGCCCTTGCGGCGGTCACGATCGTCGATCAGAGGCGGGTGCGAGTAGTCGTTCGACTACGAGGAATGCGACCGTAGCAGGGTTTGTATCGGAGCTGTGGGCGAGCACCCAATCGGTCAATTTCCATGACGACGGCAACAAGTATCTGTCGTTGAAGGTCGATGGGTGTTTCGCTGTCGATCTGCTCCAACTCTCGTCCAAGTTCGAGGGCTCGCTCGAGCCATGCTGTCGCTGAAAGGCGGAAGGTCTCCATTGCCGAAGAGTGGGGAGTGTCGGTGCAGTGAAATAGCCGCCCGGCGATCAGGGCGAGCGGTTCGGAGCGCGCCGCTTCCAGCAACTGTTCTGCCAGTTCACGCATTTTCGGCCAGAAGGTGGGAACATCGAGCAGTTCGAGGTTCGGCGGTGTCACCGACATCGTTAGCGCCTCGATCGCTGACTCCACCACACGTTCGAGCAGTCCTGCTTTGTCTCCGAAGAAGTGGTAGAAGGAGCTCTTCGGGAAGTGGGCCTGGGTCAAGATCAGGTTGAGCGAGGCTCGTTCGTAGCCGTGAGTGGCGAATGCCGTGCCGGCGGCCTCGAGTAGTGCACGAGTGCGTGCGGGGTCGGGGGGCGAGCAGGGCGTGCCATCAGATCCTCCGTTGTCGTCGTCTTGATTATCCGAGATGAGTGGGAATCACCGCACTCCGGACGTTCACGGCAGCGGCTTTGCAGTGTGGGGTGCGTGGAGTTGCCATTCTTGTACTAGTTGGTTCAAGAATGGAGTGGGTGCGATATGCAGACTGTTCTGGTCGCAGGAGCGACGGGATATATGGGCCGCTACCTTGTCCGTGAGCTTCACCGGCGCGGATATCGGGTGAAGGGGCTGGTGCGCTCGCGTGAGCGGGCAGAACAACGCGGTGAGTTCGGTGCACCCTCTCTTCTTGGGTTGGTTGACGAGTGGGTCGTTGCAGATGTCGGGAACGGTAGTGAGATGGACGGCCTGTGTGACGGAGTCGATCGAGTGGTCTCGGCGTTGGGGGTTACCAGACAGCGGGCAGATCCGTGGGACATCGACTTCCGTGCGAATCTGCGTTTGTTGGCTCTGGCGGAGCGCAGCGCCGTTTCGTCGTTTCTGTGCTATCACGAGATAATGGAATTAGCGTTTGCTGCTGTGGGGAAGCATGCCCGGACGGTGCGCGTTCCCGTACGAGTCGTTCGCCCCACGCTCTGGGTTGCCGATCGATTGGGGCCGCGTATGTCGTCGTTGACCAGATTCTTCCTCGAAGGCCTCCAATGTGACTCTGTCGGCGAACAGACCGGAACGCATCATCTCACCGAATACTTCAACGATTTGGCAGTGATCGATCAGGAAAGGTGAGTGCCCACCCGGGCATCGAACAGGACCCGGGGTTTCTGCAGCCGGCGCCGGGGTCTCGCCTACTCGTTCGGTGTGTCGGACCTGGTTGCGAGCTAGTTTACCGCGCCTGTGTGCGGGTACGCGAGATGTTGCGGTGTTGTTCGGACCGAGCACCGGCTGCGCCCGAGTGGATGGGGTCGTCGTGAATTTCTTCTATCCGTTGGCTGTCGCTTTGTACATCGTTTCCGCGCTGTGGCTAGGCAATTTCGGAACGTGGTGAACGCGGTGCGAGTCCCAACTGAGAAGGCAGAGGCAGTCAACCACGTTCGTTTCCGCAGATAGGCGCTCACGCTTCTGTTCGGTGTCGCTGTTTTTGCACTGGCAGGTGTTGGTCATGGCTGTGCCGGGGGAGCACGATCTACCGACAACGTCATGCACTCGAACCTCTGACACACCGTCCGGGAGATCCTCCGGAGTGCCCGCGGGCATATGTGCTTTTTACTCCGGGGTCCTCAGGTCTCCGATTCGACGGTCCGGCCGTTGTTTCGACTGTCCGAGGATTCGATATCGCCTTGGGCTGTGCGGATATCGGCTGTGCAGGCTTCGATATCCACCGTGCACGCTCCGGATGCGCAATAGGCGTCGTCGAGAAGCGTCAGTTGGCGCATTAGTGCGTCCCGAGTGTGTTGATACCGGGCGGCCGTGCCGATCCGCCGAGCCAGATCGATTGTTGCGGTGACAGCGATTGGATTCGGCACGGCATAGGTCCGCATTGCATCGAACACGGTATCGACTATCGCGGTAGGTGCGGTCCGATAGACGAGGAGTCGCAGGCTTCCTTGCTCGTCGACTCGTCCTTCGGGAATGTCGTTCCGCTGGACCAGCGGAACGAGGCCCACGGCCAGTTCTGCTAGCGCGTTCTTTGCCGTATAGGGATCGTTGGTGCTCGGTGACAGTGCGCGTACAGCCATTTCGGTAAGTTGTTGTACGGCGAAATCGATGTCTTGGTGAGGATTGCGGGCGTCGCCGAGGGAAAAGCATTTGCGGACCGCAGTGATCAGCTCGGCGCTGACCTCTCCCGAACGGACCCGTGCGAGTTCGTCGCCTACTAGAACATGTCTACCTCCGGCGGTGGTTATCTCCACTGTGCAACTGTGATGCACAGTGTGTCGGAGGATCGATTGTTCGTCGATCGTGACGATGAACCCGCTGGTGTCTGCTGATATGACAACATCGCCTGACAAGGCCGGATCACTACGGTCAACCGCAACGGCATTGTCGGGAGGCAACTCCGGATACATCTCGTCGACGCAGGAAACCAATTCGGATCGGACTCTTGCTGACAATGTCGACACTTGAATGGAATCGGCGATGTGGTGGATGAAATACACCAGCACGGCTACACAGATCACTGCCAGGATGACGGCAACATTGACTGCGATGTCCGGAACGAACGCCACATTGTCCGAAGACTGAGAACGGATCGAGCGAAGGACAGTCAGCGAGTACAGAAAGGTTGCGCTGAAAACTCCGAGGACGACTTGATTTCCACGATCGGCCATGAAATTCCGTACGAGGCGGGGCCCGTACGTTGAACTGGCCGTGGCGAGGACCGAAATCGTAATGGAAAACGATGTTGCCGCGACAGCGAGCATCGATCCGCCGATCGCACCGAGGATGCTGCGGCTCCCACTGACACCGACCTCGTAGAAGAAGTACCCGAAGGTATGCAACTGTCGTTCTTCGATCGAGTGGTCAAGCGAAATCAACCCCTGTGCCAGCAGGATCGCCAGAACGCCGAGTACAGCCGGGATGAACCAGAAAGATTCGCGGATCTGGAGCATTGTGTTGCGCAACGCAATTGCTCCTTGTCGGTGGTTTTCGGTTGACGACGGCTGTCGGTGAAATGTCTGCGGGTTGCGTTAG
>NZ_BCRM01000041.1 GCF_001552595.1 Rhodococcus erythropolis NBRC 15567 | reverse complement strand
TTCCAGGGGTTTCCCGGTCTGGAGCCTCGTCGGGTGCAACCGGCGAGGCTCCTTCGATGTGTGGGTCAGTCGTCTGAGATGGGGCGCCCGCTGGGAAGTGCGCCAGTCTCTGCTTCGTACTGGTTTCCGCTGTTGTGCGCGGTTTCCCGGCGTTCTGCCTCTGCCGCTAGTGCTTTCTCTACGAATTGCGACCAGGATTTGTCGTCCTCAAGGTGGCTGGTGTTTCGGTAAGCACCTCGGGCGCGACTGAATACGGCTTGATCGACGTAGACCGTAATACGTTTGGGCTTGGGCTTTTCCACAGCTGTCGGCGTGGGCTGTGGAGGCGGCGGGACCTGTGCGGCCGTGCGGTTGGACCTCTGCATTCGAGACAGGTCACCAGTCACGTTCCGCGGAGGTAGCGCCGTGAGCTTTCGTTCGGGCCGGTCATTCATACCCGTGCTTCCTCTCTTTCCGCTGTTGCAACGCGGGTGACAACTTCTTGCGCAACTGCAAAGAGGTCGTCTGCAACGGATTTGGACGATTTCGGTGCGAGAGTCTGAGGCTCGGCGTTGCCTTTGATGACGTCGTACCATTTCGGGCCGCTTCGGACGACTGCGTCGAGTTCGGCTGCGAGCATGCCTCGCTCGCGTGTTGCTTGGGCTGTCGCTTCTGAGTGACGGACGGTGGCAGTGAAAACGACGTCGTCGTTGCCGAACGCCTCTGCAATTGCAGACCTGGCTTGCTTGAGCACGGTTTTCGCTGATGTACCGACGGCTACGAGAACGACGCCCAGTAGGTCGAGGTCGGGGTTGATTGCAGCGACAGCGTCGATGCGTAGTGCAACGGCTGCCATCCCTTTTCGGCTGGACGCATCGGATTTGACTGGCACGAATGCCCATTTTGCGGCGGCTAGCGCTGCTGTCTGCAAGGTTTCGTCGCCCGGGGGGCAGTCGATGAGGATCATGTCGTATGCGGGCGCCATTGGAGCAAGGACCCTCGCGAGGGCAAGTTTTGCGCCATCGGGATCTTTGGATGCCATAGCGGCAAGCGCTGCTGTTGCTTGTTCGAGGTGAACTCCCCCAGGGAGAACATCGAGATTAGCGCGAACATTTTCGATGGGTTTTGCGTCACCGCCGAAAGCGATTGCGCTAGCAAGCGACCTTCCCTGGTCATCGCCGGTTTCACTGGTGTACCCGAGGTCTTCGGCGAGGTTCCCCTGAGGATCGAGGTCGACGAGCAGAATTTTCTGCCCCGACGCTGCCAGTTCTCCACCGACGTTAGCTGTCAGGGTCGTCTTTAGGACACCACCCTTGCCGTTGATTACGGCGATCACCCTTTTGCGTGTTTCGTGAAAGTCGGTCTGCATTGCTCTCCCTCGACAGCGCTGGCACATTTGACGGCATTACCAGCATTCCACGCCATCGCCAGCAATGCAATCAATAGCAGTAATGACAGTATTGCTGCTATCGGCCATCGGTCAGGTCGTAGCAACACATCTGGCCTCAAAACCAGTAATGGCAGCAATGCTGGCATTACGCACAGTTCGCCGTGGCCGCACCATGACCTGCATGTTTCCAATAGCAGTATTACTGTCATTACGGCAGGCGGGGTTCGCGGAGAATCGAAACAAGCCGAGACTGCCACACCGACATTGACGGCATTACTGGTATTGCTGGTGTTACTGGGCTTACAGGTTCCCGGATCTCGCCCTCAACTCTCTACTGCTATTGACAGTAATGCTGGCATTTCTTCAGTTCGACGCAATGGCGCAAAATGCCTGGACGTGAGGCGGAGAACGCCACGGCTCGACGACTACGTCACCCGTTCGACCGCACCTGGCGGCCCGCACGTAGGTCGCACGTAGGTCGCACCTCTCACTCGACATTTCAATCGAGCAACGTCAGCATGAGTCAATTTTGCGCACCCACCCAACTAGGCCCGTTCCGCGAAACCGCCGTTCTCACGAGGAATACTTACGGCATGGGGTATTTCATAGGACGCGTTGTAGTCGTTACCGGCGCCGGAGCGGGAATCGGGCGGCAACTAAGCATCCAACTGGCCGCCCAAGGCGCAAAGCTCGCACTAATCGACGTCGACCAAGGTGGCCTAGAGGAAACGGTCGAGCTGACTGGAATCAGCGCCGACTCGGTGATGATCTCGGCGACGGATGTCACGGACCGAGAAGCGATGGGGGAGTGTGCCGCGGCAACGCTCGCCCAGTTCGGGCATGTTGATGCGATCTTCAATAACGCTGGCGTTCTGTATTCCGGAACCGTGGAGGATTCCGACTACGCAGACATCGAGCACGTGATGAATGTCGACTTCTGGGGCGTAGTTAATGGGTCGAAAGCCTTCTTGCCGTACATTATTGCGTCGGATCGTGGGTCCATCGTCAACATCTCATCGGCCTTCGGTCTCATGGCCGCGCCTGGTTACTCGGCCTACAACTCCGCGAAGTTCGCGGTCCGCGGCTTCACCGAGTCGCTCCGCCAGGAGATGCTTCTTCATCACCGGCAGATAGCTGTGATTTGTGTGTTTCCCGGAGGAATCAAGACTTCAATTGCACGTACAGCGCGTGTGGCGACAACTCTCGACCATTCGGAAGTCGTCGAATCCTTCGAGGGTTCCATCGCGAGAACGGATCCAGCGGCCGCTGCCAAAACGATTTTGCGCGGTGTGGAACGGCGCCGACCTCGAGTGCTGATCGGTAAAGATGCCCGCATCGTCGACCTACTAACTAGGACTGCCAGTTCGGGCTACCAACGGATCATTCCAGCACTGAAGTCCGGCTAGTACTTTTGGCGGATGCCCAGGTCAGCGCCGTCCACTGAAGGACTAAATACCTGTAACGGACAGTAACATTAAGTCTGTTTTGTCGGGTAGTGTTCCTCTGTTCGCATCCGCGGGGAGAGGAACTACGCAGTGGCAACAAAGTGGTTGTTGATTGAGTCGATCGGTGGCGCTACACCGTCGATCATCGGTCTGGGGAGCACTCCTCGAAAGTTCACACCGTTGGACAAATTCTTCAAAAGCAAAGATTCCCTCGACGAGGTTTACAGCGTGATTGCCGAGGTCATGGCGTCGCCTGACCGCGTAGACAGGGTAACTGCTGATGGCCGCCGGCGTGTCGTTGTGGAGCCTTTGGTGACGTTCTCAGGACGTCTGCATGGCATGTACCTATGGACTGGCGGACCAGACGAAGTCGTTCCCGACAGGGACCCGGCCGGAGCTTGGTTGTTCAACCTGACGGCGAGCAAAGCCAGCGGAAGCAACGATCTGCTCGACTTGTACGGCGTTCCGGAGGATGAGCGACATACCGAGAAAGCAATGGCCGGCGCCTTCACCCGTCTCGTGACCAATCGCGATGAGGGCGAGGCTTTGTCGAAGATCATCCACTCGGCTCCCGGAACCATTCACCAAGCGGTGTGGACAGTGAGGCGAGATGACGACGAGCTGCGTGCCGCCCACTTTTCGTGCCGAATGCTTGAAGAAATCGATCCTGCGACCAGCAGGTCAGAGGTCATTTTGCGAGGAATAACGCAAGACATCGGCCCCGCGATCGACGTTGCGGCGGCTCCGCCCCCTGTGGTTCTTGAATACCGGGTCCTCGAGGCTGCGACGGAGGAGGGGGAGTACCGAGCGATCGTCAATCTCAAGACGCTGCAACTCATTCGATGGGTAGGCGATCCGATGCCAGACTTGGCGTGGGAATCAGTGGATGACCAGGTTAAACCTGGTATGCATCCCGAGGACTTGCCTGTGGCGCTAGAGATGTCTGCGGGTTTGGCGCGGGGCAAAACGCAAGGCACCGTCCGGTTCAGACAGCTCGACGGGAAGTGGAAAGCCTGTGATGTGCGAGCGACATTGATGATGCTCGACCAGCACACCACCGCCGGCCTGGTCATGGTCCGCGCTGCTGCGGATTCGTAGCTTTTCACCAGTTGTCGATGCCGCGCTGACGCGCGCACAGTTCTGCGCGCGCGTCAGCGGCAGTCCTCCGCTCAGCAATCTGTCTGCGGCGGCGGACTTCCGCAGCATCCGGAACAGCTGCCATCGCTGCCCGGCGGCCGGGGGAGTCCTCAGTCGCGGCCAATGCGTAACGCGCACGTTCGGCCTCGAACTGCGAGGACTGTCGTTCACGTCCAGCTTTTGCCTGCTCAGCGGCAATTTGAGCGAGAACATGCGGTGAGAAGGCCAGATCCTGCTCCTTCATGAGCCACCGGATAAACGCAATCGGATGCTTTGGGTCCGGTGTCATCTTCCGTGCCTCGGCCCACGCGTCGATGGTGGAGTTGAGATCGTCAGCGGTCCAGCCGTGCGCCGCTGATTCGGCCAGTGCAGGCGCCCAACCTCGGGGGGTATGTTGACGTGCCCACGTAGGCGTTCTCGGATTACCGAGCCACTTGGATGCGAGCAACAGGCCTTTCCGGATGCCGTCAGCCTTCTCGACCTCGGACCTGGATTCCTTGCGCCGCGAAGCGGCTCGTTTATCCACAGATCGTTTTGTATTAAGTACCTCTCTACGAGAGGTAGGGATAGAAAACTGACCCCTACGGGGGTGGGGTGCCATCTGTATAGATCCTGCGACTGACATGCGGGTTTTATCCACAGGCTTACGCGGGTGCAACGCCCACACCGATGCCCAGCCACGCGACTTGTCATCAAATCTCCACGACGCCATACGTTCGCCTTTGCGGCGTAGTCGGCCACGCAATACCTCCGTGGCTACCCGAAGTAGTTTGAGCGCTTGACGGGCTCGCTGAACGGTCCGCTCTCCGAGCCCTGTTCGCTCGACGAGTGTGGCAATGGATAGACGCGAGCTGCGGCCGGAATCGAAATCAGCAGCACCGGCCATGACTTTCGCGACCGCCAACAACGATTTAAGACTGATCCCTCCGCCGGCGACACTGCCTGTCTTCGACGTCTTGACGAGCTCGGGGCGGATGCGGTTGTACTCCGCGGTATAGGCGCAGCGGACGACGATCTCGACCCAGTGCTGGGCTCCACGCCATGACGCGATACCGCTGTATGCGCCGGGCTCCAATTCGAGCGTGACCTGGCAGTACCTTCGGCAAGCTGCCTCTGGGCCACCGAGCGCGTTGACGAACATCGGGGTCAGGGAATGGCATTGGTGCCCGTGCACATGGCCAGATACAGCGCGAGGCGTACGAGCTGTGCCGTACCGACGCCGCATGGGGCTGCTACCGCAGTACGGGCGCAGTACGGATGTAGGTGCGTGTTCGTGAACAGCGACACGCGCAGGAATCATTGAAACTTCATCAGGCCACGATGTAGCCTGAGACCTGTCCGCCAAGACAGTCCCTTCGGGGATATAGCAGTACCGCTGAGAAACGAGCGTCTAACTCGAATCTCACCAACTTCGAAAAACCCTCGACCCCGCCCGGTTCGGGGGTTTTTTGTTGCAGTCGGTGCGCTACAGCTAACGATGTGTGGTTGTCACGGCATCCCCCGCCCGGGTTTGCCGTCTACGCGACGTTCGTTACGCGGTGAGCTGCAAAACCTCCTGGTCGAGTTCGACGACAAGATTCTGATGGCCAGTGGTGGCCGCCAGCAGATCTGCGACGTACTGGCTGACGGAGCTGACTCCGGCCGCCTTCCGCCGCTTTTCCAGCTCTGCGTACACCGGATCTGGAACGCGACTCACAACCCGGGTTCGATCACCCTTGCTTGGTGTGGGCATGCTCTTCTCCCTTCGGCCCGACCTTGCTCCTAGCGATGCAGTGCCAGGTTCCCGTTCATCCTGTGCCAAGATCACACAATCGTCACGGTGACACGCCGAAGAAGAACCGAACTTCGATGTTTGGGTGGAATTATGGGGAGATTTTTTAAGAATCGCGGAAGCGTGTCGCACGCGCTTGACGGCTGTCACGATCGCGCTGCCAGACCTCAGCGACCAGCTCGGGCGTGACCTTATACAGCTCCGCAAGCTGCGCAGCCCTAGCCTCGTCGTACTCTTTGCGCCCTTTTTCGATTCGTCCGAGAAGCGTCGCCGAAATTCCGAGAGCTTCGGCAGCTCGCCCTTGAGTCATGCCGGCTTGGGCGCGCAGATCACTGAGGCCAAGCTGGTCATTCGGAATCGGCACAAGGTCTGCAACGGTAAGCCGCAATTCGGCCGCAACCTTGGCTAGCAGCTCGGGTGTTGGTGCCGCACGACCCGTTTCCCATGCAGAGACGGTCTGCTCGGAGACACCAGCGGCGTCAGCCAGGTCTGCAATATTCGCCTTGCGCGCCAGTCGATAGCGCCGCAACCTGGCAGCACTAAAGCCTCGAACAGCACTCCGCGACACGCCTACTTCAAGCTCTCGAGAACCATCCCCGTGAGTCATTGTGTCGCTCCTTTACCCCGCCAACTCGCACTAGTGTTTAGAATAATAGGGTGTTATATTGGTTTGGCATAAAAGGTTACCAAGAAAGAGTCGAGGTCAAGGGACCTATAGGCGGAAAAGGGGGGCCGTGAGGCGATTGAATGAGTTGCCGACCACAAACCACGCGGTCTACCCTGCAACGGCGTGCCCAGCCTGGGATTCCTCGGTACTTGTCGACGTCGGTATCGCTTGTAGCGCAGAAGAATTTGCACACGTCTATCTGCGTGTGCCTTCTGAGTACGGGCAGGCGATTTGGATGAACTGGTTTCTCGCAGTGCGCGATGCAACATCCCAGGTCACTCTCAGTGACCGTTCTACTTCAAGCACGAACACAAGGACTTCGGCTTCTGCCGAGCGTCGTGCTGTCTCGAAAGCCCCAGGTGCGTTGGTGATTGGCGTCCCCTCACGCACCTGGGGTTTTTTCATGTCTGCGGTGCTGCACGCACCAAGGCGACCAGACCGCAGGCCTTCGAGCCTATGCGGTGAAGTTGAAAACGCAACTAGCCGGAGGCAGTCGTGGGGAACAACTCTGCGCAAAATACCTATTCCAGCTGGGTAGAACAGGACACTCTCAAACTCGGATTCGCTGACCACGAACTCGGGCGCACTGTGAACCCTGCATGCGGCCATGCCACCCGGATCCCGGTCCGTCGTGTCTCGCCCTTCGTGGTGCTCGGCAACACGGTCCGTGAAGCACCCACCCCGCTCCTCCCGCCCGAGGACCGGGTGGGTGCGCCTTTTCGTGCACGCTGCGTTCCTCTATTCGCCAACGTCGTCCACTGCATGGGGCGCAGTCCGGGCAGCGTTTGTGTGAGCGTTCCGATTCCCGGCTTCTTCCACCGGTGCCCACTCGGACACACCCAACTCCCGACCGCGTCCAGATTCTTCACACGCTTCGCGGCCGACGGCGTGATCTCTGCCGCGCATCAGCTTCCCGGTACGTCCTACCGGGATTAATGGCCCCGAGATCACAACTCTCGCGGCCGGCTCATCCACGAATCCACCTAAGTGTTTGCAAAACAACACGATTGAAGGGATGTCATGAAGCAGTTCAAGAAACCACGGTCCGGTGGGCGCCATCGGTCACCGTCGACGGGTGCGGTCGCAACCGTGACGTTGGCGGCGATGGTCGGAGCCGCCTTCGTCAATGCCGGAGTTGCGATCGCAGCGCCGACCCAGCCGGGCATTACCGCTCCGTCGCAGCCGGGCATTACGACGCCTCCGCCTCCGTCGGAGCAGCCGGGCATTACTACTGCCCCTGAGGTTCCTGCGCCGACGTCCGATCGTTCGTACTGGACTCCGCCTCCGGCTGAGTACGACAACATTCAGTGGAAGCCTTCGCCGTCGACGCAGCAGTCGTCCCCGAACAATGCAGGCGATAGCAGCGGGAACTATGTAGCGCCGACGTATTACGGCGACCCGATCGACGTGGGGACACTCCATCTCCCGACCGAAGTCGAGATCATCGCTCCGATCGAAGCACCGCCCCAGATGTTGCAGCTGGGTGATTACGTCGGGCCGAAGCCCAATTGGATGTCCGACGAATATCTCGAACGCACCAATAACACTGCATCTGTCGGTGTTTCACAGTTCGCGACATTCTGGTCCAGCGTCGGCGTCGACGTGGATCGTTCGCAACGTGTCTCGGCTGCAACCTTCGGCGGAGCCGCAGCAGGTGCCTTGGCTGCCGGAACCGCAGGGTTCACAGTGGGCGCATTGGGCGGCGGCACAGTGGGCGGTTTGATCGGGGCCGGTATGGGCGGCCTGGTTCCGCTCCCGCCGCCACTGCCGGAAGCGACGACAGGCGTCGTCGGCACGGCTATCGGTGCCGGTGCAGGTGGATTGCTTCTCGGGATTCCCAGTGCCGTGGGCGGCGCTGTGGTGGGCGGTCTGACGGCGGGAGCAATCGGGGCCGGTGACACCGATGCCGAGCCTCGCCACATCGACGTGCCGAACCTTCCTGAGTCGGACGCACCTGCGATCACCTCGCAGACCAGTGACGCGCTGGCGGCGCAGGCCCCGCCGGTCGCGCAGGTCGTCACCGACGCTGTGGCGTCCGTTCCGCAGATCACCGAGAACGTCAACGCGCAGCTCACTACTGCACGTGAAACCGTCCTCGCTCAGCCCGGTGGCGATCAGGTCATCGCCGCACTCGACAACGCGGCCGTCGAAGCGAATTACGCCTTCGGACCTACCGCCGATCTGATCGGCCAAGCCCTCGGCGCTGCTGCCGCTGGAGCGACCCCCGCGTAATCACTACCGCCGCCGGGGTCGGGGCTTCGGCCCCGGCGGTGTTAGTCGAAGTTCTTTTTCTTTGCACGAGAGGAAATATCGACATGTCAGGTCAGAACTGGTTTCCACCGTTGGACCCGACCGAGTTCGCCGACGAAGTGGACACGGGAGAGCAAACCCCAGACACCGACGTACATTCCGAGCCCGAGTCCGAAAACCCCGATGAGGAATCAGAACCCGACACCCTACTCGACCATGCCGAAACTGTTGAGAGCGAACCGGTTTCCACCGGCAACGCTCCCTCGGCAGACGAGACCGCTGTCGCTGCGGTGAGCCGACCCGCCCAACACCTCACTCCCACATTCGAACTCGCAGATGAGGACGAGACCGGACCGGCGACCGATCCGATCGCCGGGTCCGTCGGTGTTGTCCGCACGCTCCCGGTCGTCACCCTCGCTGTCAGTGACCTGAATACACAACCGGATTGGGCATCGGAATGGGAGCTGCCGGCCACCGATCCGGAACCGACACCGACCACCCCGGATGAGGGGGAGCGGATCGGTATCCCCGAACCTCTCCCTGGATCCGACCGGGCGCGTGGCCGGAGCCGCCGCACGAAAGCCGCTGTCGGGGGAGCCGCTGCTGCCGTGCTGGCTGTCCTCGTCGGCGGTACCGCAATCGCGCTGGCCTCCGGTTCCGACGAACCGGACGCTCCAGCCTCCCTCGAAGTACCTGGAACCACTACGGCCCCGCCAGCGGCGGGGACGTCTGTCGCCGGGGCGCAGGCCGCCTCGTCCTGGTGCCCGAGCAGCGTCAAGGGTGATGTCATCAGCGGGAATGGCCCTGGCGGTACCGGATCTGGCCCTGATGCGATCCTCGGATTTCAGCACGCCTTCTACGTCGATCGCAATGCGGACAAAGCGCGAGGCTTCGCCACTCCGGAAGCTGCGGCCACCCAACTGGCGACCCTGCAAGCCGGCATCGACGACGGCGTCCCGGTCGGCACCGAGCATTGCGTTCTGATCCGCCCGTCCGGTCAGCCGGGTGTCTTCGCCGTCGAGATGGTCCAAAAAGCCGCGGACGGCGCGATCGTGCGATACGCGCAAACCATCAGCACGACCGTGCGTGACGGAAAGACGCTGATCGCGGCCATCAACGAGAGCGTAGGCACGCCGTGACGTGGGCGGGGGACTGGCTCGAGGGCGAGCCGACAGAAGACAACGAATCCGACGAGAAGCCGTCGGCACCGGTCGACGACACCGCACCGCCGCTCGTGCCCGGGTCCGAGGCAGAAGCCCCGGTCGATGAGGTGCCCGAGCCAGAAGATGCACTGATTCCGCTGGCACCGCCTTCTGCTGTGCTGATCGCCGGGGTTGCCGGTGGAGTCGGAGCCACCACGACAGCGGTCGGCCTGGCGAGTGCATTGCACACCGAACTCGTCACTGCTGCCGCCGTGGATACGACCCCCGCCGGCGGTGACCTGTCCGAGCGTGGCTGCGGGCGCGAGCTGAACCCCGGCCAATGGGTCTCCGAGCACGGGGTGCTGTGGGGTCGCCGCACGCTTGGGGAGCTGAGCGGCGACGCTGCGGCGCTCGCGTCCGTTCACTCACTCCTGACCGCGTCCGGTCATTTTCCGATCTACGACGCCGGAAACCCTTTGCGTGCACAGCATCTCGCTCCGCTCCTGGCCGATGCGTCGGTCGTGATCGTCCTGGTGGTGTCCAGTCGCGGCGACTCCGTGAACCGTCTTCCCTCCGTCCTGGAATGGATCGAGAGCACCCTCGGCGCACACACGTTGGCATCGGTCGTCGTGGCCGTCGTCGAGATCCGTCCCGGTTCGACGCCGGTGGCCGATCACCTCAGTGCCCATATGGCGGGCCGGATCGGAGCGGTGCGCCTGATCGGTCACGACCGGTCGTTGGCCGCAGGAGGACCGATCGTGACCTCGGCGATGGGCAGCGGTGTCGAGCAGGACTTCACCGCTCTCGCCGCCGACGTACGAAACCTCGGTGCAGCCGCGCCGACGCAGTGAACAAACACATCCGAAGGGAAATCCGCATGAGATATGCGAGAGGGATCACCACAGCGGTGACGGCCACGGTCGTCCTCGCACTGGCAGGAACCAGTCTGGCGAACGCCGCACCCACCTCAGGCGACTCCGCACCGATGCCCTGCACCGCTCTGGGAGTCTTCGGTGTTCAGGGGACCAACCAGTCCGCTCCGGATGCCGACCCCACCATCGACAGCGGCTTCCTCGGCATGTCGGTGATGGTGCCCTTGCTCCAGTCCGCTGCCGGTGAGGTCTCACGGATGCTCGTCCCGTACGCCGCCGACTTCGGTTGGCGGGGAGCGACGTACGAGCAGTCGATGACCGAGGGGGTCGACAAGACCAGCCAAGCGATCTCCGATTACGCCGATCGGTGCCCCTCGTCGATGATCGCGGTGACCGGATATTCGCAAGGCGCGCAGATAGCGGACACCGTCATCCGCAATATCGGCAGCGGCAAAGGCCCGATCACAGCGGACAAGCTCGCCGCCGGTGCATTGTTCTCGTCCCCGAATCGCCCGCAAGGTGCCAGTACCTTCCCCGGCGGCTCGTCCGGGCAGAGTTCACCGACACCGCCCAAGGGCGTTGCCACCTCTGCCTTGTCGGATCTGACGGTGACCACCCCGACCCCTGCTGACGGCGGCGGCATAGCCCCGAACTACGCCGCCTCGTCCGGGTACGGCTCTGTTGCCGGCCGTGTCGCTTCGTTCTGCACCGACGGCGACCTCGCATGCGCGACACCACAAGATGCGACGCTGGCCCGCACGGTCACCAATATCGCTGGGCAGCTGCACCTCGAGCAGCAGGATCCGCAGAAAACTCTGGTCGACCTCGCGGGCGCATTGGGTGGGGCGACAATTCGTACCGCCGCCGACGTCGTCAACGACGACATCAACTTCTCCAACGGCCGGTTCACCGTGCAGTCGTCCGGAAAGACCATCCTCGGGCGCCTGTCCACGAATTCCGATCCGCGCTCCGCCACTCCGGACGCGGACGCCGATGTCATCCGGGCAGTCATCAAAACCGGTGTCATGGGATTGCAAGCGGGCATCGCGGTCGCGAAGAAAGTCCTCACACTGGACACGATCGGCACCCTCGCCACCGTCGGCATGGCCAATCCCCCTGCTGCACTGGGCATCTTGGCAGCGAAAGTCGGGGACGCGGCAATGAGTTTGTTCCCACCGTCCACCGGCACCCAGATCCAGAAGTACATCTACAACGAAGTCCAGCGCGGCATTTCCGACAACAAGGACCTGCTGAAGATGGCAACGCAGGTCAAGTACTGGGACACGGCCCGCAACCACGGCACCTACGACTCGATTCCCGTGGGAGGACAGGGGCAGACCCCGGCGAAGTTCACCGTCGAGTGGTTCTCCACCCTCGCGAAAGAACTCTCGTCCGGATCCACGTCGGCCGGGGCGAGCACCACGAAAACAGCCTCGCCGACGACTCGTCCGAGCGGGACGTCCTCTGCGGCCCCCTCGTCGTCGACGCCGCTGACCAGCTCGGTGTTCGCCACGACCTCGGCGGTTTCTCCTGAAATCGTCGGGCCGGGCGGCGCGTTCGCGCCTGCCCAGATCCCGACTCCCACCCAGGCGCCTGCCGCCGCACCGCCCGCGCAGTGATCGGTCGGCGGCGCACGGAACTCCTCTGCTGCGCCGCCGCCCAGCAAACCCCGGGACGCACTGACGTCCCACTCCAACCGAAGGGACCATCTCGTGTCAGATGACAGCAGCAGGGGAGGCGTCGGCGGTGCCATCGTCGTTGTCGGTGCCGCAGCCGTCGCGTTCCTTCTGATGATCATGGCCGTGGTGGTCGTTCTCGTTTCCGAGGACGAAGAGTGCGCTCCCGTCGAAAACGGGGGCGGGCAGGTTGCCGCTGCTGGTTCGCTGGTCAAGCCCACCAAGTCGTCCGAAACAACGGACACCTCTCCGTTCGGTCCGCGATGGGGCACCGAACACAAGGGACTCGACCGTGCGGGTCCTGTCGGTACCCCGATCTACGCGTTCACCGACGGCCGCGTTCGTGAAGCCGGTCCCGCTGACGGCTTCGGGAACTGGATCATCGTCGATCACGAAATCGAGGGCCACGTATACAGCTCGGTTTACGGGCACATGTTCGACGACGGTGTGATGGTCCGCGCCGGAGAGCAGGTCCGTGCAGGTCAGCAGATCGGGGCGATCGGCAATGCCGGCGGCTCGACTGGGCCGCACCTTCATTTCGAGGTGTGGGACGGGGGTCGTCTACCCGACGGCGCCGGTACCGCGGTGGATCCGCAGCCGTGGATCGACAAGGCCGCCGAGCCCGGCGAGGCTCCCGCTGCGCCGGCACCGACTTCCCCGGGCTCGGGCGATGCGGGTGATGAAGGTTCCGGGTTCGGAGGTTTGGACGGCCGACAGTTGGCGATCGCGAAGCAGATCGTCGCGGTCGGTGAAGTCATGGGCATTCCAGATCGCGGCGTCGTCGTCGCGCTCGCAACCGCAAGCCAGGAATCCGGCTTTCGCATGTACGCCAATGACGGCACCGATCCTCGCCTCGAAGCCGATCAGAAGGACGTGGGCCGATCCCTGGACTTCCCACACGATGCTGTCGGACGAGATCACGGCTCCGTCAATCAGTTTCAGCAGCAGTACCCGTGGTGGGGAACGCTCGAAGAACTGATGAACTCTGCCACTGCATCACGCAAATTCTACGAAGCGTTGGCCAAGCAGAGCGGGTGGGAATCGCTACCGATCACCGTCGCAGCACAGAACGTTCAGGGATCGCTGTACCCGGACGCGTACGCCGACGACGAGCCGATCGCCACCACGTTGGCGGCCAAGTTCAAGGGCGCCGGGGCGAACATGTCCGAAGCCGACCTCGCATCCATCGCAGCTGGTGGAGCCATCGCCGTCGCCGACGGCGGCAGCGCTGCCTGCAACGATCAGCAGCCCGCACCCGGTAGCGGCGGCGGCGAGGGTCCGGCCAGCGAGTTCGGACGAGCCATCATCCTGGCTGCCTCGCGCTGGATCGGTACCCCGTACGTCTGGGGCGGTGGCGACACGAACGGCCCCACCAGCGGCGGATTCGACTGCTCAGGTCTGACGCTGTACGCGATCTACCAGGCATCCGGCGGACGAATCAGCCTGCCGCACTTCACCGGATCGACCGCAGATCCCGGACAGCTCTACGACTCACGCGGCGCAGAAGTCCCCATCGACCAGAAACAACCCGGCGACCTGATCTTCTTCGGCCCCGCCTCGAACACGCACCACGTCGGCATCTACTACGGCCTCGAGAACGGCGAAGAAATGTTGCTTCACGCTCCGACCGAAGGCCAGACCGTCACCATCGCTCCGTTGTCAGGGATGTCGGGAGAACAAATGCACGTCCGCCGCTTCGGCGCATCACAACCGCAACCGCAGGAGGCACGATGACAAACCGGACTGACCGCAGACCGATGAGGTTGACCGCATTCGCAGCCATGACCTTCGCTGTTCTCGCACTTGTCGGATGCGGCCGCAGCAATGACCACGACCACCCGATGGATGAGGGCGGTCCCACCCAATCATTGACTGTTCCCGCCGATCCAACTCTGCCGGAACCGTTTTCCTCGGTCGATCAAAGCGATCCGGAAGCCGTGATGGTCGCGGCCGCGCAAGCTCTGTTCTCGTACACCCCCGGGGCGGACACCAACCAGATCGACGCCGCGAACCGGGCAGCACCGTTGCTCGACGAGCGGTACTACACCGACAACGCGTCGTCCTTCATTGCTTTGGCACCGATCACCGGTCGCCAATGGGAGTCCTGGCGCGAGCGCAGCGCGGTGGCCACGGCCACGGCGACGGTGACCGCCGACAATCACCCCGAGGACAAGCCCGCAAAGGTCTCACGCGTCGTGGCAGTGACGGTGACCGCCGTCGATGCCGGCGGCCGGGAAATTGATCGGGTTCCGTTCGCGGCGTACATGACCGCCACCAAGCTCGGTGTGTGGCGCGTGAGCGCGGTGATGGTCCGATGACCAGCGCATATGCCGATGTCCCGCGTCGCGGTGCTCCGATGCCGAGCGGTCCACGCATCGCGGGGGCTGTGATGCCCGGGACCGATGAATCCGCTCCGATCTGGGAAGGCCCGATCGAACGTGAGGCTCTGACCCCGGCCCGGCCGCTTGTCTGGTTTCTCGGAGCTACCGGAGGGGCCGGAGTCTCCTCGCTGACGCGTTCCCTCGCATACGCGGGGGACTGCCAGCGCGGCTGGCCCGGATACATCGGTGACCTACCGGGCGCGGACTCGCCGCTGGTGGTGCTCGTTTTTCGCACGACGATGCACGGCGTAGAGCGTGCTCATTCACTGCTTCTGCAACACGCCGCCGGTGGCACGCCGGAAGGAACACACATCCTCGGCGTCGTGTCCGTCGCCGACAGTGATCGCCCACTGTCCAAGCCGGTCCGGAACCGTCTGGCCGTCGTCGAGTCGCTGGCGCGCTCGCTGGCCGGTCACTGCTGGGACGTGCCGTGGCTCGAACCTTGGCGGGTCATGCCTCCTCGTGAGCTTCCCGAGTGGTCTCCGTCCTCGACGTTGCCGACCGACAAGAAAGCGGCGCGTGACCCGACGAGATACCCCGTCGCCCCGGTGATCGCTCTCCACGACCAGATCCGAGTCGCAGCAGCAGCTCGGGTGAAGGAAATCAGTTCTTCCGCAACATAACTCGAAAGGCACCTTCTCATGAACGCACTCCACACCATCAACACCTACATCCTCGCTCAGCAGCCCGCGCCCTTCCCCTCGCCTGGACAGGGCGGGGACGTGATCGACGTTCAGATGACCACTCCGCCGTCAGGCGACAAGTTTCAGATCCTGCTCGGCGTCGGCCTGTGGGCGGCAACAGCTTTCCTGATCGGACTGGGAATGATGGCCGGCGTCAAGTTCGCCCAGTCGTTCGCCGACGGCACCGCCGGACGCGGCGAAAAGATGATGGTGGTCGGTGTCGCCGTCGGCGCGATCATCACGTCCTCCGCCGCCTCGTACGTCACCTGGTTCATGGAGTGAGTACTTCGATACTGGCCGCAGGCGGCGGCATCAAGATGCCCGGCGAAGACGTCCTGGTCCCGCTCGGGCAGATGCTCGGGGTGTTCCTGTGGTTCGTCGCAGCCGGTCTGATCGTCGCCGCGATGCGCGCCGGTGTCGAAGTCGCGCACCGCTTCGACGACGGCGAAGTCACCGGCCCCGGAATCCGGCGGTTGATCTCGATCGCCATCGGCGCCATCGTCACCGCCTCCGCAATCACGTGGGCGGGATGGCTCCTCATCTAGCCCGTCTCGATTCCACTACTCACTTTGCGAAAAAAGAAGGAAATCATGGCAATTCACCGTTACCGCCTCGTCGGCGCCCTCGCGGCCGCAGCTCTCGCGCTGTCGGTGGCCACCGCGTGCGGATCGTCGGAGGAGGACCCCGGAACCGGCACCGGCGCGGCGGTCGACACCAGTGCAGCGCCGCAGCAGGTGACGTGGGAGAGCTACCGCGGTGTCGCTGTCCCTGTCTCCGCTGTCGACGGACCGACGAGCGTTTCGGCGAAGATCCCGTTCGGATACAGCCGAACACCCCAAGGGGTGGTGATGGCCGCCATTCAGGGCCAGAGCCGTCTCGCACTCGCACCGGACGAGACCTGGGCGCAGACCGCACAACTGCTGACCGCCCCTGGCCGGGGCCGCGACGCGTACGCCGTGGCGCGGGTGATGACCTCCATCACCACCGAAGCCGATCCTGCTCAGACAGCCCAGTTCGCCGGATTCCGCATCGAGGACTACAGCCCAGACCAAGCCGTGGTGTGGCTGGCCACACGGATGCCGGACGCTGCGCTGTCTGCGTCGCCGACCTCGCTGATCTGGCAAAACGGCGATTGGAAGATCACTCTCCCTGATCCGCAGCCCGAGACCTCCGAAGCTGCGCCCACCGATCCAGTGCCGTTGACCTCGCTCGACGGATACACCGCCTTCTCCTACGCCGACTGATCTTCCCCCGACTTTTCAGGAGCCACCCGTGAGTAACCGCACCGAACCCCGCGAGACCACAGAAGGATCGCGCCTTCGCCGCACCGGCGAGTGGTTGGCGACCAGCCGCACGACCGGGATCGCCGCTGCCGTGTTCTGCGCACTTCTCGCGGTGGTCGTGGCCGTCGCCGTGGTCATCGCCGTCACCCGCGACGACGATTCCGCCGGCAGCGGCGCCCCCACTGCCACCCAGCCGCCCGCGACGGCACCAGCAAAACCCGACAGCGGCACTGCATTCGGCGTTCCGTCGGCGGATCTGTTCGGCCGCGTGATCGCCAACCCCGTCAACCCGCGTGGTCAGGCGTTGCCGCAGTCGTCGGCAGATCGCCCCTCGTTCAAGGAAGGTGACCCGGTCCCCGCTCCGGAGGGGTTGATGTGGCAGCAAGTCGGTCCGTTCATCCTGCCGTTCTCGACCTCCGACGGTCCCACTCGAGTAGATGGCCCATTGGCCACGGGTTTCGCTCGCACCCCTCAGGGCGCTGCGCTCGCTGCCTGGCAGATCAGCATGCGGACGGTCATCGACCAGGAATCACTCGATGCGGTCTTCGACAACCAGATCGAACCCTCGACACGGGGGAACAAGGCGTCGTGGGCGCCGAAGAAGTGGATCGACTGGAGCCAGCTGCCCCCTCAGTACATCCCGGCGGCATTCAAGATTTCCGGTTGGAGCGCTGACAACTCGTTCGCAGTCGTGGAGGTCGCGGCCCGCGACAAGACTCCGGGCTCCTGGTTCACCACTCGCTTCGAGGTCGTCTGGCAGGACGGTGATTGGAAGATCCGTCGCCCTTCCACCCAGCTTCCGCCGCAGACGATCACTTCGCTGACGGGGTGGACCCAATGGTGAAGCGTCTGTCTGCGATCGCGGCTCTGCTCCTGGCCGTGCTGGTCTTCGGGCCGGTCGCGCTCGGGCATGCCCAGCCCCCGGCAGATGATCCGGGCACTTCGGAAACCGGACAACCGCCGGCTGACGACGACATGTATGCCGGTTGCCGCGACGTCGGTGACTCCGTACCGGTCGTCGGTGGGTTCCTCGAGCGGTTCTGCGACTTGGGCACTGCTGTTGCCAATCCACAGGACGCGGCCGGCGAGTTCGCCGACGGGATGTGGAAATCGGGCGTCGGCAAGGCCGCCGAAGTGTTCCTCGACGGTTGGAAAAAGGGCATCACTTTCATGCTGACGTGGTGGATGACCAACTCGGTCACCGGCGCGGTCGGAAACAGTGACACCGAGAACACAGTCTGGCAAGTGCACCAATTCTTGCGAATATTCCAGATAGCGGCGTTCATGATCTCGGTCGGGATCTCCGCACTCAAACTCGCCTGGGCCAAATCGCGTCTGGCACAGCAACATGCCGAAGAAACGGCAATGATGTTGACCCGCACAGTGTTCGCGTCCTGGACTCTGGTTCCGCTCATCCTCGCCGGCGACGAACTCTCCCGAGCAGCCGGTGTGTGGCTGGTTCAAGCGATGGTCGGAGAGAACATCGACGAAGCAGCGAACAAACTCCTCGCCGTCGCCGAAGTCGGCCCTCTCCTAGGTCCGGGCTTGATTTTCGTCTTCGCAATCTTGGGCATCGTCGGAACCGCCGTGCAAGCGGTGTTCATCATGATGCAGATCGCGATGCTGCGCCTCGTCCTCGGATGGGCACCGATCGCGGCCGCCGCATCAGGAATCGGCAGCGCCGGAATGCAGGCCTGGACCAAGCTACGGAATTGGGCGGTGGTGTTCGCACTGTTCCCGTTCGTCGCTTCCAGCGTGTACGGGATCGCTTTCCTCTCGGCCGCCGGTGCTACCGACGCACAAGGTGTCTTCGCCGGAATGATCCTGCTGACACTCTCGTGCCTGACGATGCCGGCGTTGGCGAGACTGATCGTTCCGGCGATGGGTTCGATGGCCGGCGGCAACGGCGGCGCGGTGCTGGGCGGCATGCTCGCCGCGACCGGCGCGAGTATGGGCGCTTCGATGATCCAGTCGATGTCCTCCTCGGCTGAACAGGATTCCGGGTCCTCCTCGTCGTCGAGCGTTCAAGGCGGCCCGAGTACCGAACCGACCGGCTCCAGCACGCCCTCATCGGGATCGAGCTCACCGGCGCCCTCGGGCGGTGGCACAGAAGCCGCATCGAGCGGTCCGTCCGGAGCAGCGACCGCGAGCGGTTCGTCCGGAGCAGCATCCGGCGGCGCGTCCGGAGCAGCATCCGGCGGTGCAGCTTCCGGCGCGGCCGCGGCCGCTGGTCCGGTCGGCGCGGCCGTCGCCGTCGGGCAGGAAGTCTCCGACCGGATCGGCAGCGCTATGGGCGCCGTCGCATCGACGATCGGCGACAGCGCCTCCGGAGCAAGTGGGGGAGCGGACGTCCCGGACGAGCCGCAAGGTGGGCGGTCCGGATGAGCGCACACCGCACCGCACCGTTCGACCTCATTGATTCCATCCTCAAGGAGCAGCTATGAGCACCGAAGCACCGGCCCGCCCCAACACCTACGGCGGTCTTCACGAAGCCCCTTCGACGTACCTGTTCGGTGTGTCGAAGAAAATGTTCTACGTCTTCGCGTCGGGCATCGTGGCCGGCATCGTTGCACTGCTCGCCGGGTTCTTCATCTCCGGAGCGGTGATCCTCGGCGTAGTGGTGCTGACCTGGGCGCCGCTCGCTGCACGCATCGGCGGCAAGTCAGGGTACGAATTCGCCACTGAACTCACCGGGTGGAGCAAGCAGCGTCGGCGCGGCCAGCACATCCTGCGCGCTGGTTCTCTCTCGAACGCGCCCGGAGGCCGAACCCGAGTCCCGGGAATCGGCGCTCCGATCGAAATGTGGTGGGGAATCGACAAACTGGGCCGACGATTCGGAATGAGTCATCTACCGAAACTGCATCAGTACACGATCAGGCTGCGTTGCTCTGTGCCCGGATACAAGGGTGTCGAACAGGGTCAGGTCGACCTCGACGTCGCCAACTGGGGCGAGTTCATCAACCTCAGCGGACAGACGCCGGACATCGAAGCGATCGCCACCATCATCGAAACCCTCCCAGAGACAGGCGCGCGGCAAGACGCGGAAATCACGCGACTGTGCAAACCCGGCACCTCTGAACTCGCACAAGCGGTGGTCCGCGAATCGGGCACCGGCGTACGTCACGGAATCCAGTTGCACACCCACATGGCGCTCACCTTCACCGCGAACACGGAAGCCAAACGCAAGGATCCGATGGCGATGATTGCCGATCTAGCAGAACGTCTTCCGTCGATCTGCGCGAACCTCGGCACATTCCGCGTGACCGCTGTCCCGATGTCCGATCACGAAATCTCCGCAGTCGTGCGCCGCGCATACGATCCCCGCCCGGTTGTCGAAGCCGAGGTGGAATCGTCACTGCGCAGCGGAGAGATGTACGTCGACTGGCTCGATGCCGGCCCGATGACGGCCGAGGAAACCAAAAACACCTACTTCCACGAAGGCGCGGCCTCGCGGACCTGGGTGATGAACGCACCCCCGTCCGGTGCCCGCAACGAACGGATCCTCAAAGCACTTCTCGAAGGTCACGGCGACGTCCCGCGCAAGCGCGTGACACTGATTCACCGGCCGATGTCCCCGGCCGACGCCGTGAACGCAGTCGAGAGCGGCTACGTCTACGCAGTCGGTGAACGCAATGCCCAACGCGGTATCGGGTCGGTCCGCGCAGACCTCAAGGTCAAGGCAGCAGACCGTACTCGCGTCGAGGTCGGCAACGGTGCCGGCGCGACAGCGGTCTCGCTGATCGTCACCGCGTCGGCAAGTACCGAAGCCCAGCTCGACATTCAGGCCGACACGATCGAATCCCTGGTCGCCGGGTGCTCAACGAAGGTACGGCCCGCATGGCGATACCAGGCAGCGGCATTTCTCTCGGGCGTCGGAGTCGGGGTCTATCTCCAAGACCACGCAACGACGGCGAAAACCTTGCAGGCCTGAACCGGCCGACCACCACCGACAGGAGAAAACGATGAGTTTGATGTTGCGCCGCCGGATCGCAGACCTGACCGGCACGTACGAACCCGGACGCAAGAAGCAGAATGCTTCCCTACGCGATCCGATGGCAGCGGCACGCAAACGCCGCCAGGCAGAGGAAAAACAACGCATCGCAGACGAGAAGGCAGCAGCGAAAGCCGCCGAACTCGCACGCGACCCTTCCCGAACCGAACCGAAATGGCGCCGCGCCCCCAAACTCACCGACCGTGGTTTCGCCGGCCACGGCGGCGGCAAGATGGGCGTCGTACCCAAGCCGCCGGAGTTCCGCGGCACCAGTGTGCAGGCATGTGGGCTCTCCCCGTGGGTGGTAGGCAGCACCTATCCAATGGTCGGAACCCCGCTCGGGAAAGATCCCGACGGCATCTCGTTCCACTACGACCCGATCACCGCCACCTACCGTTCACGCCGACAGAACACCCCCAGCGTGTTCATGCTCGCCCTGCCCAGTAACGGCAAGTCCACGGTGGGCCGCAAACTCGTCAGCGGCGGCATCGCCCAAGGTCACATCCCGTTCGTGTTCGCCGACACCAAACCCGACTTCACCAAGGAAATCGAAATCATCTGCGGCGATCGCGGCAAGATCGTGCGCCTAGGACACGGCGAGGGGTACCTCAACCCGCTCGCGATCGGAGCTCTCGGGTCGGTGATTCCGCTGCTCGCGGACTTCCCCGACTTGCAGAAGAAAGTGATCAAACAGGTTCACCAACGCCGCAAGCGAGTGATGCAGTCGCTGTGCGAAATCGAGCGCGGAACAGCGCTGACACAGGCCGAACGCAACATCATCACCGCGGCGCTGCGCCTACTCGAAAAGGACCCCCGTTTCGGATACGACAACCCGCCGCTGATCTCGGATCTGCTCACGTTGATCGAGAACCCGCCGGAAGAGTTGATGCGCAAGGCGTACACCCGCGACAAGGACAAGTACCTCGCCAAGGTCGAATCCCTCCTCGAGACATTGTCCGCGCTGCTCGACGGCGATCTCGGTGAGGTGTTCTCCCAGCAGACGACCACCCCGATCGACTTCACCGGCGAAGATCGACCGACCGGGGTGTGCGTGGACATTTCAGCGCTCAGCCACGGTGACACCAAGCTCGAAGCTGCGGTGATGGCCGCATGCTGGGAGGACGGATTCGGCGCCATCGAAGCCGCACACGTCCTCGCCGATTGCGGACTTCGCGACCGGTTGCTCTTCCTGGCGGTGCTCGACGAATTCTGGCGAGTCCTCGCCGGCCCTGGAATGGTCAGCCGCGTCGACGCCCTCACCCGCCTGACCCGCACCGTCGGAACGGCGCTGGTGATGATCACCCACACCGTCAAGGACCTCGAATCGCTCGAAATGGACTTCGACATCATGAAAGCCAAGGGCTTCATCGAACGCGCCGGAGCGTTGATCGTGGGAGCCCTGACCTCGGACGAGATGGACAAACTCGACTCCATCATTCCGTTCACCCGCGCAGACAAGGCATGGGTCTCCGCGCTGTCGTCCCCAGCCGGCTACGACGCCCAACTCGAAAAGCCAGGACCACCCCCAGGCCGAGGGTTTTTCCTGCTCAAACAGGGCACCGAACGCATTCCGGGGCACCGTTTCGAGACCGTCCTGACCCCCACAGAACTGAAATACCAGTGGCACGACACCGACAGTCGGTTCGTCGACGCCACCGACGCCGGATACGCGGCACAGACAGCGAAGGACAATGCGGCATGAGCGGCAAACGCAGCACCCGCGGCAACCGCTACGGAGCAGAGGTGCGCAGTGCCACAGTAATTTTGGTCGACAAGCTGCGCCCTCAGTATCCGTCTCTGTGGGCGACTATCGAGCGTGTCTCCGCCGATACCGGGATCCACACCTCCACCGTGCGGGCATGGTGGCGGCAGCGGGAAGGCGCGGACGCCGTGAAACCGCAACCGTGCGCCCCGGATTCCGAAATACATTCCCTCCGCGTCGAACTCGAAGCGCTACGCGAAGTGAACCGTGGACTGATCGCCGCGAACAGAGGCCTGTAAATGACGCATATCTTCCTTTACAGCACCGCCACCGAAGTCGGTGAGCCGTCGGCCGCGTTGCAGAGTGCAGTACAGAAGATGCACGACCTGGTCGCCGACCTCGAAACGAAACACCGTTTCGTTGCAGTACAAGGCCATTCACACACCGTCATCCCCGCTCAAGTAACGGGAACATCGTTGACGGGCAGACCACGTGCCGGTTACGCCGTCACATTGACCACCGTCGTCGAGATACCGACGGACAACACGTAAATCCGAAAGTTGGTAGTAAACACCATGTTTCGACGAATACTCACTTCCCCCGTCAGTGCCGCCGTCGACAGTAACGGAGATCAGTCATGAGTAAGGGTTCTGTGCGTGATCCCAGTCAAGGTGACGTGGCGTTCGAGGTGCTCGGTGTGTGCGCCGGGATCGCGGTTGCCGGCGTCGTCGGCGCCTCCGTTGCGATGCAGTTCGGCACCGAGCAGGATGTTCCGGTCAATCCGATGGCGATGGTCGCGGGCCTGATCAAGGGTGATCTCGTGTGGGAGTCCGGTGCGAGCGTAGTGGCGATTGCCTTCGCCTTGGCATTGATCGTGCTGGTCGCAGTGGGCATGTGGTTGTTGATCCTGCGCAAGCGGGACAGCACCCGCGTCGACGAGCTGGCCAAGTACATGGGCCGCGGTCGCGACATCGCTTCGTTGACGGAACAGGCATGCCGGGCAAAAGCCGAATCCTTGCAGGTGAGGCTCCGTCCCGACGACGTTGTCGGCATCCAGCTCGGGTACCTGTTGCTGCCGAGCAAGCCGGTGTTCGGGTCGGCCCCGATGTTGCGCGGCAGCTGGGAGGACCTGCACGTCGATATTTGGGGTCCTCGCACCGGTAAGTCGACCAGTCGCGTCATCCCCGCAGTTCTCGATGCTCCCGGCGCAGTCCTGACGACGTCGAACAAGCGCGATGTCGTCGACGCGACCCGCGACGTTCGAGCGGCAATGGGCTCGCAAGTCTGGGTGTTCGATCCGCAGAGGGTCGCCAATGAGGAACCGAGCTGGTGGTGGAATCCGCTCACGTGGGTGACCGACGAAGTCAGGGCCGCCGACCTGGCCGATCATTTCGCCTCCGGTGACGACGGACTCGAAGCGAAGACGGACGCATTCTTCGATCCGGAAGGAAAGGATCTGTTGGCGGCACTGTTCCTGGCTGCGGCACTCGATCGCCGCCCGATCACACAGGCATATACGTGGGTCACGGACGTGCAGAACCAGGAAGCGGTGAAGATCCTTCGCCAACATGGGTACGGATTGCAGGCGGACGGCCTGGCCGGGCAGTACAACGCACCCGACAAACAACGCGGCGGTGTGTTCGGTACTGCCAAGAAGATGATCCGCTCGCTCAAGATCAGGACGATTCATCCCTGGGTGACGTCGGACGGTTTGTCCGATCCGCGGCCGCATTTCGATCCTCGTGAATTCGTTCGTTCCGGAGGCACGCTCTACAGCCTTTCCCGCGAGGGCAACGGTTCGGCCGGCCCATTGGTTACGGCGTTGACCGTCGCCGTGATCGACGCAGCCGAAGAAATCGCGACCACCTCGCCGAAGGGACGTCTGCCTGTTCCTCTCGTCGCTCCTCTCGACGAGGTGGCCAACGTCGTGCGCTGGTCCAAGCTGCCTAGCCTCTACAGCCACTACGGTTCACGCGGAATCATCATCATGGCGATCTTGCAGTCCTGGTCACAGGGTGTGGAGGTGTGGGGCGAACGCGGGATGAAGAAACTGTGGTCGGCGGCGAACGTCAAGGTCTACGGCGGTGGTGTCGCCGTCGATGACGGGGTGTTCCTTCGGGACATGTCCACCGCGATCGGTGACCATTGGGAGATCACCGGGTCGGTCACAGCCTCCTCGCAAGGCCGATCCACTTCCAAGCAGCGCACCAAAGTTCGTACGTTCACCGAATCCGAACTCGAAGCACTGCCACGTGGCCGGGCGATCGTACGTTCCTCCGGTAACCGGCCTGTGATCGTACGGACGGCGCCGTGGATGGCCGGCCCGCACGCCGACCAGATCAGGGCGTCAATCGAAGCCCACGATCCGGCAGCCCCGGCGACGTTGGCGGAAGCAGAAGAAGGCCTGTCCGAATGGCTCAAGCCAGACCACGCGGGGGCTGCGCGTGAGGCGGTGTCGCTGTGACCGCGCCGTTCGAGCCACCACCGGAGGACGATTTCGATCCGGGTGAGGCTGACTATCTGCCGCCCGATGATGAGGACTATCCACCCCCATCCGCGTACACGCCCCTAAGCGGAGGAGATGAACCGAACGTCGAAGCGCCGCTGAGCGAGAACCTCGAGGCGATGGTCGGCAAGGCAGTTCTCAAACGCATCCAGAAGGAAGCCGACGCGATCGCCGAAGCGAAGTGGGCGGAAATCCTCACTCCAGAGCTGTACGCGCGACTCGAAGCCGCGGCGGCGGCCCGGTTGCTGTCGCAGCTCGAAATTTCACTCGCCAATCCGGAACCGGAGCCGGAGCCGGAGCAGCCGGCAGAACCGGAACTGGTGTTCGGATCGGTAGAGGAGTTCGTGCGCGAACGCATCGCCCCTGTCTATCGGCGTGAGGTGATCGAGGGGACGTCAAGGAACTGGTGCACGCAGTGGTGGAAACACGCCGAAGCTATCTCCCGGTTGGAAGCCCTGTGGCGCGCATGGGAGCGTCTGCGCCTGGATCCCTCGACCGGAATGAGTGTGTGGTGGCGCGATCACGCCGACCACCACATGGCACAGCTTTTCGATCCAGAGGGCACGTTCAAAGCGTGCTCGGTCCGCAGCGGTCATGCCGGCGGCGACTTCGCGATCGTGCCCTTGCCGACTGAACCCGCACCGTCGTCGATGTTCCCCGACATGCGTCTCTCCCCTGAATCCGCGCCCACAGCGCCGTCACCCCACAAGGAAGGCAACAACTGATGTCAGAGCACGACGAAATCGGTGAGGTCAATCAAGAACTCACGCGCATGTTCCGGGTCGGCTTGCAGTCTGCGTCCCGTCTCGCGGAGCAGATGGGTCGCGCACGGGAGAAGCAGATCCGCGACGCCGAAGCCAAAAGCGTGCAGGCGGCCCGCGAACTGCGCGAACGGCTCGTCGCCGAACGCAGCGCGATCGAGGCGCAGCTACGTCCGGTGATGACGGACCGCTGGTGGGAGGACGCTACCCACGCGCAGATCGCCGACAGCTGGCAGCAGGCCCGCGGCTGGCAGGACCACTCGCAGCCCGCAGCCGACGCCGCAGATCGCATCCGCAAGGAAGTCCAGACACGGTACGGAATCGACGCGGGCGCCCCCGGGATCGACCCACGAGAAATCGCGAACCTGCTCCAAGCAGCCGAAGAAGCCAAGCGGGCCGCGACCGCCGAACAGGAACTCGCCGAACGCGAGAACGTGAAGGCCTCCGAGTTGATGGCCGAAGCCGATCGGCTCGACAAGACGGCGACGGAAGCCGACGGTACGTCGGCCGAAACTGAAATCGCCGAAGATGCAGACGCTCATCGCGCAGCCGCAGAAGCCGAGTACGACTCAGCCGAACGGCGCGATGCCCTCGCCGCCGACATGAACGCCGGAGGAGTGGACAAGGAAACGATCGGCGCCCGGATGACGGCCGATCTCGACCAGGCCAAGCATCCCCGAGGAGCGGTGCAGACCGGGACTGGTAAACCGCCGGTCGCCAGGAAAGGACGTCCGAGCAAGGGCCGCAGCCAGGAACGCCAACACACCGGCCGATAGCCGGGCTGGTCTCGTGCCCATGACGTTGACCTACCTCGAGGATTTACGTCAAACGTGACATCGTTCGATCATCAGGACCCATACCCGACACCGGCGTGGGTCCTGATGTCATTCAAGTGCCCGCAACCTGTCGCAATTTGTCAACGTGGCCTAGCGATTCCTCCCCGTCAAACGGCACACTGTGGCCATGACTGTAGGCACCTTCGCGGGCATGGCGCTCCAAGACTCCGCGCATCCTCCGGGAAATGGCGCGGTCTTCCTGCTCCGCAACAGTCCAGCTCAGAATGCGGCAATTCAGCTCTCCGGCTGGACAATTCAAGTAGCAGCAGGCGTCAAAGCAGTTGTCGTCTACGGACACTCGGGGGCAGGTCCTGATGGAAGCCACACCGCAGCCCTGGCGGCCGCCAATAACGGCCTGGACTACATGTCTGCTCGCGGATTGTGCGACGCCGCTATTCGCGACGCTTTTGACCAGTGCTTCGTTTGGTGGCCCGATTCGAACGGAATAGTGCTCCGCGCAAACGTGGTTCGCACGCTGACGTCAAGCTTCACGGCGACCGTTACGGCCGTCGATGCGGACGGCAATCCGATCCCGCAAGTACCGCCGCCGACGCCGACCCAACACGATGCTTTTCGATTCATCCGAATGTCGCGAACCTCGGAGTACCTTTTTGACTCCTACCGGAACATGTTCCTTGCCTTCGAAGCAATACTCAGCGATATTCGCCCCAGAAAAATCAAGACCAACGGCCGCCTCGAGGGCGAAGGAGAATGGTTCAAAAAGGCGCTACGAGCTGCCGATCAGCACGTGCCGATTGCATCATTAGCGCCCACCGATGCGGCCTCGGCAGTGGAGTGGATCTACAAGAACATGTACGGCGACGAGCGGTCCGGCCTCATGCATGCCAAACAAGGCCAGGAGTACCACTTACCGCAAGATGACAAGAGCCGGCGCCAGCTCGAAACATCATTGGACTCACTGTGGACCTACATCAGCGCGTTGGTGGCTGCACGGTTAGGTGTGTCGCACCAGTCTGGTGGATTTGTCCAGGGCGGATGGGAGCTGCTGACGCAAAATCTCTTCTCCCAAATCAAGATCGTGATATCGGACGACGAGAGTCCGAGGACAGTCGATACGAGATTTGCGCCGACGGGAGGATCGATCGTCGAGTTGGTACCGGGGCCGGTCGTGATGGCAGAACCGTTTCTAGGCACGGTACTCGGAACTCACACGCTTGGCCGCGGTGCGCCAAGGGCGATCCGGAAGATCGGCGCGATGGATGCTGACGGAGTAACTCTAGCGATTTCCGCCCTGTGCGGGACGCTCGAACTGGGTACATCGGTGAAGCGATTCGAGGCACTGGTTGGTTTCAGAAATATCAGCGCCACCGGTCCCCGGACCCATTTTTCCGCCTAACGGAACTCGCCGGTCGAGGCTACGTCAGGTACAGCATCGGTACAGCGGAAGGAACAGCGAGCCAACTCACACGAAGTTGCCGGGCCAGACGCCGAAGGCGGCTAGTCCGTGTCTTGGTCCTCAGCTAGTCCCAGTTTGCTGTTGAGCTTCCGCTTCAACCATTCGTTCGATGTGTCGCGAACGGTTGTCATGTGAGGTCGTCCGAACCAGAAGATGAATGCGGCCCCCGCACTGAAACACGTCAACGTCACGCTCTCGAGACCGCTGGAGTAGCCGATCGCTCCGACGAATCCGGTTCCACTCAATGATGAGATGAGGGATTTGATCGATTCGGGGACCGACCCGTACACCGGGATCGGCATCTTCTCCAGCGTCGAGTACAAGTCGCCGGCCAACGTGTTGGCGATACCCGGACTCAGATCGAATGACGCGACAGCCGGATAGACGAATCGGCCGATGACTTCCGCCGGATCGACAACGTAACCTTCGCGGGCAGCCGGCCCCGTTGGATACCTCCCGGAGTCGAGCCGCGCTCCCAAAGAATGCAACCCCACTACGTCAAGTGCAATGTAGGTGATAGGGAATCGATCCTCGGAGAGGGGAGTGAACGATTCCACGTGCTGCGCTAGCTGTTCGACGAATCGGGTGCCGGCTTCATCCATCGCTTGCTGCCGTTCAGCCAGATCACGACCGAGCTCACTGGATTCTTTCGCGAATTCAGCTACCGCCCTTCGGAACCTCTCGTAGCCACTCGGGCCGATTTCAGATTGATCCTCGCCGCCGAAATATTCGAGAGCCAATCGTGTGATTTTTGCCGATTCCAAACGTGCGTATCCTTCGCGCTCGAACCCGGCGCGACCGACAGCGAGCGCAAATTCGAGACTTAACTCTGTAAGTTTGCGCCGGGATTCGAGAACTTCGCCTCGCAATTCTGTCGACCGGCAGAAGACTTCGATATCGATCGATTCTGTTTGCAACAGCACCGAACTGGACATCGACCACGTCTCGGTGACCTCACCGGCCTGTGTGTCATGGAAAACGCCGGTCATCGCAGATCCTCCGTGTAGTTGGTCTTTCGCAGAGTAGAGCACGGCTCGAGACGGCAGGGACAAACACCCACCCGTCCGGGAAAGCGGTTCTACCGCCCCGAGGTCGTCATCGCTGCGGTATCGAAAACACAGATACGAATCCCAGCCCGATGAACGCAGCGCCACCGCGTGCGCACCTGAAACGCGCGACTTAACTTCCGCTGGAAGGCCAGCGTCATTCCTACCACCAGCGCCGGATTTATGAACCAACTCTTATTTGCCGGAAGTCCAGTGACACAGTCCTGGCCGTCCGTGTATTTCCTTCGACCGTGATACGGAAGACGTGTCTTCCTGGGTCGTTGATGGGCACCAGGATATTGACGAAGTAGAAGCGATTTTCGGCGGCGTCGATCGGGACTTCCATCGCGAACAGATCTTCAGGTTCTGCACCGGGGCGTATTAGGTCGATGACGATGTGGCGTAGACGCCCGATGTCATCGTGCCCGGTTTGGGCGATGAGCACGAGATATAGGGGAATCATTTGGGGAAATGAGTCGGTGTGGTAGCTGTCCCAGACTCCGCCGAGCACATCGAGCTTCCCATCGGACGTTCTTGCGTATTCGGCGAAGAAAGCACCGGTGATGATCATGGAGGATTCGGAAGTTTCCAGATCCCATGAGGCTGGATCGTCGTGGCGGGGCGGTTCGCAACGGGTGCGGAACCATTCGGCGGCCATCTCGATGGTGCGGTCCGGTTCGTCGCTGGTCGTGAACAAGTCCTTGGCGACGGCGAGAACGAAGGCTTCTGATTCAACGTCCGGTACATGTGGGACGCGCACTCCGTTGACTCGCAGGAAGACGGTCGCTGCGAGCCATGCGGTCCGTTTATTGCCATCGTGAAAGTACTGGGTGCTACTCAGCCCGTGTAGGTATGCCGCTGCTTTAGTCCACAGGTCAGGAAAGAACTCGTTATTGAAGGATCCAGAGGACGGGCGTCCGATCGCGCCCTCCAGTCCTTCGCGGTCGCGTGTACCGGATCCGGCTCCGCAGTGTGCCTCATTGATGGCGATAATTGAATCAACGCTGAGGTACTCAGTCACTTCGCGAGGCGATCGAGGAGCTGGCCCCAGCGCTGCGCTTCCTCGCGGGCAATCATGGCGACCTTTGCTGAATCTGCATAGATGACGGTGGACGACGGAGCCGCCTCCGTAGCCTCGCTCGTATGCTTGGTCTCCACCATAGAGCCCACGATACAGGTCCGCCGGTCCTCGGCAGGAGGACTTTCACACAATGCATGGCACAACGATGTCAGGCCGTTCCGGACTGATGTCCGGATTCTGTGTGCATTGTTTGAAGGAGTGTCGGCGCATCGCCGAACGCGTATCTCGCTGAAATCGAACGGAACGCGCGAGCACTGATCATCAGCGCTGTCCAACAGGCGCCCCGGGACGTCGTACTCGCGTCGCGCGATTCCCCCGTCTCGCGGAACTTCTCATCGCACCTCACCGCGTAATTGACGCGATATCAAAAGCACCGACCCGAGTCCCGTCCCACGAGTGAGTGCACTCCTGAGAAGCAGGCCGTTTCGTTGACTCTCCGCACTAGCGCTCGGGGCCGTGCTCCCGGTTTCCCGTTCGAGTCTGTTCTCGTTGAGGATCGAGTCGCGAGGGGACTGGAGACGGACCACGCTTCGCTGCTTCGCGTGCGGAAACCGGGAAGTCACCGGCGGCAACCGTTGCAGCATCGCTGCCTGCTTGTTCCGGCGACGACACCGGTTCCATCGTTGTCTTCTCTTCCGACGCCGCCCGTTCGAGCACTGCGACGCTGCCCTCGGATTCGACGTGCTCGACGCCGGCGCGAGGTTGGGGCATCTGACGATGGATCGCTTCGAGTTCCACGCGCGCGGTCATCTCGAGGTCATGCGCCCGACTCAGGTCGCCGGCGGCACGATGTGCGGCGGCGATCGCTTCGACTGTCTTGATGAGTTGGCGCATCAGCAGCGCGTATGACGCGGCCTTGCCGAGTTGCGGACTTGTTTGCATCAAGATCAGGGCCGCACCGCCGGCGGAGACGACGCCTGCCCTCTTCGGTGCGTGCTGATGTGCAGGGATCTGTGAGGATCGAGCGAGTTGTTTCGCAGCGTGAGCAAGGGGTCCTGGTGTGGCTTCGGTGCGGACTGACCATGCGTCGAAAACGCCGGCCGTCCGTCCTGCAGCGCGCGCCCATTGTGCGCGGTCGGTCACGGGAATCGAAGCAAGGTATTTGTTCCAGGCTGCAATGTCTCGGCCGGCTCGTTCGAGCAGTTTCGGGTCGAGCATTTTCGCTTCACGCCCGGGACGCGCAGCGGGACGCTCACGCCGTGCGCTGCGCCATTCGTCGACGGCCTCCGATGATGCCGTCGGGGAGTCTTCCCATTCCTTGCGGAGGCGGGGGAGGGTCAAGTCTTTTGCTAAGTGGCCGCCGCCGTAGAAGATCGGCTTCGCATCGGCTCCGGTTGCGTCACGTTCTGGTCTGACTGCGACCTTGTAGCCGACTACGACGTCATCACGCCCGGAGGCGAAGCGGGGTCTGACGATCAAGCCTTGCCCGCGAAGTCGGCGAACAAATTCCGCTTCGGACTTCGAGGACGTCGCGCAGGCGCGCACGCGGCGGGCGAGGAGATCGCGGTCGAGTTCGGTCTGCCCGTTGCGTACCGCGCGCGCATTCTCGGCGCGGTGGTAGCCGCGTTCGCCGGTCTCGTTCTGACGCGATTCGATAACAGCAAGGCCGTGTTCGCGTTCGATGCGGGCGGCCGCGACGCTGGCTCTTTTCCAGTCGCGGTAGAGGTTGACTTTGGTGCCGTCTTCGCGCACGGCGGATGCGGCGATGTGGATGTGGTCGTTGCCTTTCGCGGACACTCCGTGGCGAACGGCGACCCATCTGGCGGGGCTGCGGCCGGAGGTGTCGGTGAAACCCATTTCGTCCATGAACTCGGTGGCGATCTTGTTCCACTGCTCGTCTGTCAGCTCGCCTTCGTCGGCTTTGAGCGAGAGCGAGCAATGCCAGACATCTCCGTCGCGGTAGGGGTCGATCGGATCGCGGACCTTCTTGCCGTGACTGTCGCGAACGTCTTGGCCGGATTCATCACGAAGGTAGTTCGGGATCTTGATTTCGGTGCCGAACACTTTGCGGGGCTGGTCGATCTGCTTGCCGATCGCGAGAGCGTCGACACCGCTGAGTTCATTGTCGTCGTGCCACGCCATGATCGCGTAGTCGCCAGCCACCAGATGGGGGTCGGTGTGCTCGTTGCTCTTGCCCGGACCGGCGAGGTACGACATCAGCCCGGTGACTTTGGCGCCGCGGGAAATCTTGACGATCACGGCGCGGACATCTCGTCGAGCGTGCCGTGAATCCGGTCGGCCAAACGCCGCACACTGACCAGTGCGCCGTTCAGTTCGGCCGGGATTTCTCCGGTCGCGTTGGTGGCCTTCGCCATCTGGTTGATGTTGATCGAAATCGCCGATAGCAGCCGGAACGCGGAGAACAACTCGCCAGCAAGATCGCGCCGATCGGTCGCAGTTTCACCAGCGTCGGACAGGGCGGACTCGACCATCAGCCGAGCCACGGTGATGCGCGCTTCCTGAGCACGGCGCAGCAATTCGGACTCCTCCTCGGGAGTCACCTTCACCACGTGCCTGCCAGCTCGACCGCCCGGCACATTCTCCCGGCGTTCACGACGGAACCTGCGGGGTCGACTGACCTCGTCTTCACTCATGTCCGTCGTGCCTCCCTCCGGCCCAGCGCAGCGCCCCCACCACGTGGGGCTACACGCCAGTGTCTCAGGTCCAGAGCGCAGCGGCAAGACCTGACCCAACTTAGGGCACCTAAGTTACTATCTTGCTCTGCCGGGGCTCAGATTTCGGGGTCACTTCCGTTCTGAGTCTCGTCCCCGAAATCTCAAAAGCGCCAGGACGAGCCTGCGAGTTCCTCCGGTTTCGAATTCGTCCCCATTTGGGGGCTGGTCCCGATTGTGGTTGCCTGAGACGTAGCGGAGCGGAGAGGGAAATCTCGGGCATCCATATGAGGATCGGAGCAGTCCCGATCTGTGGTCGAATCTCGGAGAAGAGAAGATGCGCCGCGCGGAGCGCGTCGATACGCAGTTCGGGTGGTTGATGTTGCCCACAGGCGGGCACCGGGGGTTCTCGGCATTGGGCACACACCAGATTCCTCCGCTCCGCGTCTGGTGTGCACACAACGCCGCCCCGGACACCCACCCGTGGACAACGGGCCGGGTGTCCGCGAGTTGCGCTTAGCGCACGTTCAGTGGTGCACGGACGGGCGAGATTTCTCCTACGATGTAGCGCATGAACACGACACCGAACACACCAGATTTCGACGCACTCGACGCAGCTATCAAGGCGGAAGCCGAAGAGAAGATGAAGATCATCCGTGTGGTGGCGGCTGCACACAAGGAGCTGCTCGACACGCGTGAGGAGTTCGCCCGCAAGGATGCCGCCAACGTCGGCAACCTCGATGCCGCGATCAGTGAAGCGCTCCGTGTCGGATTCACCGAAGCGTCGATCAAACAGTGGCGTGTGCCGGCTGCGCGGAAGTCAGCAGCCAAGCGGACGGCGACGAAGAAGCCGGTGACGAAGAAGATCGAAACTTCGCCGGCCGCCTCGCCGGCCGCTGAATCCGGTGAGCAGAAGAGCGCTTAGGACTGCACCCGATGCCCACACCCGTTCTCGGCTCCGGGTCGACGCCGATTACGGCCGTCCGCTCTCAGGTCAAGCGCCTCACTACCGCGTGGTTCCGCCTCGTCCCGGCCCGCACCCAGCTCCGAATCTTCTCGACGGGATCTCTGGGCTTTGCGATCGGCCTGACGGCGCGCGCAGCGAATGACCCCATGGAAGAGAACCTCCGCAAGGCGTTCTTCGCGTGGATCATCTGGGCGACGGTCGCTCTGTCTCCGCCATTCGAACGGGCCCGACAGTCGAATACCCGCTCAGTCGTCCGCTCAGTCGTCCGTTCGCTACGAGTCACCTGGGTGCGATCAATTCGGTGGCTGGGCTTTGTCATGCCTCGCCCGACCTCGCAGATGGTCGGGTGGAAGAAGATCGCGCTGTGGGTTGTATTGGTCCCAGTTCTCGTCGCAGTCGGCCACTATCTGCTCTTCGAATCCGTGGTGAATTTGGAGACCTGGTTCCCTATCACCGATGCGGACGTTATCGCGGCCAGGAAAGAGCGAGAGGACTATTTGCTCCGTGGCGGGTTCTTCACCGCTATGACCGGAGCCTTCCTCCTCGCGGCTGTACCGGAGGAGATCCTGTTCCGGTCCGGTGTGCTCGCCGTTCAACGGTGGAAGCCATCGAATCGGATACTGATTCTGTCGGTGGCATCGGTCATGGTCGTGCTGTTCGCGGGCTGGCACGCGAGCTTCGGGTTCAGCAATGTGGTGTTCTCTTTTGTCGGCGGCGCATTCTTCACCGCACTGGCTCTGTACACCCGTTCGCTCTGGCCCGCGATCGTCGCTCACGGTGTCGGCAATCTGATCAGCGCGGCGCACCTGATCCTCACTTCCTGACCGCTGCACTTGCATCTCGCACACAACGAAAGGCCCAGCCGTGAATGAAAAGAACATTCCCGTGGAACGATCCGCAGTCGAGGCCGCGATGTACCAAGCGACGAAGCATCTGAACGTGATCACCGATGCGGATCTTGCCGCTGTTGTCGAAGGACTGACTGGCGAACCCGTTGCGCGTGCTCAGATCGATTTCGCGTTCCCCGCGCCGGGAACCACGGATCACTTGTTCGATTGATCTTCGGTGCGCCGCATTGCACTGGTGGCGCGCTGGGGAGCTGGCGCAGCGGTTGTTAGGGCTCGATGCCCGAACAACTGCCACCGCATACGGGAGCGGCCCCGACTTCTTCGCGAAGTCGGGGCCGCTGCCGTTTTCAGCTGTCGAGGTTGTCGACGCCGACGCCGACGCCGAAGGATCGCGCTGCGTCGGCGGCGATCGCGTGCAGTTGCGTGGTGACTGCGGCGGGCGAGACTGCGTGCTCGAGTGCGAAGTCGAGCAGGTTGCGCAGTGGGGTGTCGTGTTCGCCGTTGCCGTCGATCACTGCGGCTTGGGCGGCCTCGAGTGCGATGCCGGTACTGGGTCCGTCGCCGCTGATGTAGGAGCAGTACGCCGCGACGGTGAGAATCTGGATGCGGGCGTTGCCGCGTACCTGGCGGGCGATTGTCGCGAACGCGTGGGCTGCGGCGTGCTCGTTTCCGTTGGCGGTGAACATCAGGGCATCGCGTGCGGTGGGGCTGATGGTGGCGCACAGTCCGACACGGGCGGCCAGCTCGGCGTCCGGGTTGCCCCGTGTGCGGATGAGTGTCGCGAGTTCGGTGACGGCGTGGCGAACGAAGTCCGGTCCCTGCGCGTGCAGCGCTGCGTGTGCGGTTGCGGTGTCCGCTTCGACGGTGACGGCGTAGCGGGCGGCGATGTCCTCGCGTGAGGCTGCGGTGGTGCGACCTTGTTCGACGGCGTTGTGAATGCTCAACGTTGAGGCGTTCGGGTCTTCGGTGAGTCCGGTCGCGTACGTGTCGAGGTCGGTCCACAACGCTCCGGCTTCGAGCGCGGTGACGTGCAAGGCGAGCATGTCGTGGATTCCGGCGTCACGGAATCCCTGGCGCAGGATCGCGATCTTGTCGAGCGCGATGACTGCGGCGGCGTCTTCGGCGACGGCAACGCAAATCGTGGCGGTGGTGTCGGCGCGTGAGGCAGCTTCGAGGTACGGGGCCGGATCGAATTCGGCGCCCTCGCCTGCGGCGGCGTCGGTCCGCGCGACAAGGGCAATCTGCTTGGTGGTTCGGCCGTCGACGATTTCGTCTTTGAGCATGATCACGATGACCGATGCGGTCGGGATGAATCCGAGCATGGTGGGGATGGAGGCAAGTACCTCGGTGGCGGTGTTCAAACGGATGCGCTGCATGTCGTTCCCCTCGCTGATGAAAGTGACCGGGCCGGGTGCCCCGCCAATTTTTTTCGCCTGCTGGCAAAGGAGAATCGCGTCGGCATGAGGGGGCCGGAGTGCCACCCCTGGGCCGAGAAAATTTCGGCGGGAGCTTGCGAGTGACGAAAATTTCTCGGAGCCATCGGCCGGCGCTTGCGCCGCCAGGGGTTGCGCGCAGGTCACCGCCGACGAGAATCGGAAGGCCAGAAGGAGAACAAAAAGATGCTCTTCATCAGGACGCAGCGAAGCGGAGTTCATTTCGGGGGACACCGAAGGTGGCCGGCCGCCGGGCAGGCGACAACGTAACTGCGGCGATACGCTCGCAGGGTCGGAGTCGAGAACACTGTTTTAGGGGGATCGCGTGAGCTTGAAGGCACGAAAGCTGCTCTGGGCTACGACTGTCGCAATCTTTCTGGTGGCGGCTGTGTTGTCCTATTTCAGTTCGGGACTCGGTTCTGCCGCTTTATGGGTGACGGTGGGCCTTGCACTCGGTGCGTCCGGTTTCGCGGATTTGAAGGTGCAGGCTCGCCGCTAGTAGCGGCGAATGTCCTGGGTGTCACGCTGGTGCCGGGAGCGTGCAGTCACGGCACTCCCACTGACCACCGACGCGGGTACAGGTGCGGCGTTGCTCGCACAGCCAGCACCGTTGATTGCGCCGGGTCAACACCTGCGCTCCGGTCGCGGCGGGTCGTGGGT
>NZ_BCRM01000040.1 GCF_001552595.1 Rhodococcus erythropolis NBRC 15567 | reverse complement strand
TTCCAGGGGCAACCGGTGGTCGTTCCACGGAAGCACCCTTCGGCCCGCCAGTGGGGGAGCAGAACGGGCTCGATCACAGCCCACAAGTCATCGGGAATCTCATCGGCGCGCAACACATATTCAGCATCGAGTATCAATCTTTCGCGCTCCTGATTAACGACAAACTAGCCGATGGAAGAGTCTGCGAACACCGCTGCAACGAACCCCTGTGCGTTCGCGTGGAGTCGGAGCACCTCAGCCCCCCAGGCCGCGTACCTGCGATACGCGGTCGCCTTGTGGGACCCCCGGGATATTTCCGCAGTGGTGTAGACGCAGGCCGCCAGCCGTTGAAGCGAGACTTCACACCGTTGCCGTCGACCATCACGTGGTCCGTTCCCTCCATCCGCGCGTTGTCGCCGACCGTGATCCGCACTCGCGGCCCGATTCACGGAGAGTCGAGCAGCTCGATTCCGTAGTCGGCGACGACGGCACGCACCTCGGCGAGGTAGCGCTGTGCCTGCGCCGTGAGCGGGACCCCGGAATGGCTGATCCAGCCGATCTCGATGCTCTCGTCCACGTCGAGTGGGATGGCGACGATCTCGGGGTCGAGATCGTCACTGATGATGCCGGTCGAGATCGTGTAACCGTCGAGTCCGATCATGAGATTGAAGATTGTCGCGCGGTCGGAGACCCGGATTTCCCGCTTGCTCGACAGGGTGGAGAGGATCTCTTCGGCGAAATAGAACGAGTTGTTCGCGCCCTGGTCGAAGGTGAGCCGTGGCAGGTCGGCCAGATCATCGAGAGCGACGCGATCTCGGGAGGCCAACGGGTTCTGCCTGGAGATGAAGATGTGTGGCACCGCGGCGAAGAGCGGGCGGAACACCAGACCGGAATCTCGCAGGAGTTTGTCGATGACCTTCCGGTTGAAGTCATTGCGGTACAGGATGCCCACTTCACTGCGGAGCATCCGGATGTCCTCGATGATGTCCCAGGTCCGGGTCTCACGAAGCGAGAACTCGTACTGTGCCGCGTCAACGGAGTCCACCATCCGGATGAACGCCTCGACCACGAATGAGTAGTGCTGAGCCGAGACTCCGAGCAGCCGACGGGACGGTGGCTGACCGAGGTAGCGCTGCTCCAGCAGCGACATCTGCTCGACGACCTGCCTGGCATAGCCGAGAAACTCCGCGCCCTCCTCGGTCAACGTCGCCCCCCGGGCCGATCGAGTGAGGAGGGTGCGTCCCACTCGGGATTCCAGGTCTTTCATCGCGGCAGACATGGTCGGCTGGGCGACGTAGAGAAGGTCTGCGGCGCCGGTGATCGACCCCTCCGCCGCGACCTCGATGAAGTAATGCAGTTGCTGCAGGGTGATGCCTCTGGATTCTCGCGCCATAGCTAAATGCTATAGAGGACCATAGGCAACATTTGTTACCCGATAACTGAACTGGAACTGCGGGATAGTGGCAGAGACTTTCCGCAAGGCCGAGCCCGGCCGATCAAGACCCGAATTGGACGTTCATGTCGAACGAATTCACGTTCAGCATCACCACCACCCGCTTCAACGAGGACTACTCGCCGTCGGTGCATTCTCGGACCACCACGAACTTCGCCAATCTGGCCCGAGGCGAACACCGTCAGCAGAACCTCCGCCGAACCCTGGCGATGATCAACGACCGGTTCAATGGTCTCGCACGCCGGGACAACCCGGGCCTGGACCGCTACGCCGTCGAGCTCGAGATCGTCTCCGCGGAGCTGCAGTTCAGCTCGGACGGCGCGGATCACCGACTCCCCCTGATCGAGGTACTGGATATTCAGATCGTCGATCGCCTCACCGGCGCACGATTCCCGGGGATCGTCGGGAACAACTTCTCCTCCTACGTCCGCGACTTCGACTTCAGTGTTCGACTGCCGGCAGTCAACGAGGGCGCCTCTGAGTTCACTGTGCCCGGCGACTTCGGTGACCTGCACGGCAAACTGTTCCAACATTTCCTCGACTCCGAGGCCTACAGGGAACGCTTCGCGGTCGATCCCGTGATCTGCATCAGCGTGTCCACAAGCCGGACCTACCACCGGACCCGGGATCACCATCCGACCCTCGGTGTCGAGTACCAGCAGGACGACTACTCGTTGACCGACGAGTACTTCGGGAAGATGGGGCTGCAGGTCAGGTACTTCCTGCCGCCCGACGGTGTCGCCCCGCTCGCGTTCTACTTCCGCGGCGATCTGCTCAACGACTACACCGACCTTCAGCTCATCGGCACGATCAGTGTGATGGAGACCTTCCAGAGGATCTATCGGCCGGAGATCTACAACGCGAACTCGCCGGCCGCTGAGATCTACCGACCGAACCTGGATCAGCAGGACTACTCGCCTACCCCGATCGTCTACGACCGCATCGAACGCGATCAGCTGGCAACCAAGCAGGGCAAGTACACGGAAGACCACTTTGTGAAGCCCCACCGCGAGTTACTCGAACAGTGGGCCGCCCGCTTCCCCGTTCTCGTCGGATGACCACCGGAGGAAAGTCGACCATGAACCAGATCTTGCCCACGTCCATCGTCGGCAGCCTGCCCAAGCCCTCGTGGCTCGCCCGGCCTGAAACCCTCTGGGCGCCCTGGAAGCTGCAGGGCGATGAGTTGGTCGAAGGCAAGCAAGATGCACTGCTTATCGCCGCTCAGGAACAGAGCGATCGCGGCATCGACATCGTCAGCGACGGAGAGCAGACCCGTCAGCACTTCGTGACGACATTCATCGAGCATCTCGACGGGGTCGACTTCGAGCAGCGCGAGACGGTTCGGATCCGCAATCGTTACGACGCGAATGTGCCTACCGTGGTCGGCGCAGTGAGCCGCTCCAAGCCGGTCTTCGTCGACGACGCGAGATTCCTCCGGCAGCAGACCGATCAGCCGATCAAGTGGGCACTCCCCGGCCCCATGACGATGATCGACACGCTTTACGACGGCCACTACCAGAGCCGCGAGAAGCTGGCGTGGGAGTTCGCGGCGATCCTCAACCAGGAGGCACGAGACCTGGAGGCTGCGGGGGTCGACATCATCCAGTTCGACGAGCCAGCGTTCAACGTCTACTTCGACGAGATGAAGGACTGGGGCGTGGCGACGCTGGAAAGGGCAACAGAGGGATTACGCACCGAGACTGCAGTACACATCTGTTACGGCTACGGGATCAAGGCGAACACCGACTGGAAGTCCACCCTCGGCTCGGAGTGGCGACAGTACGAGGAGTCGTTCCCCCTCCTGCAGCAGTCCAGCATCGGCATCATCTCGCTGGAATGCCACAACTCCCACGTCCCGATCGACCTCGTCGAACTCGTCCGGGGCAAGAAGGTCATGCTCGGTGCCATCGACGTGGCGAACGAGAAGATCGAGACTCCGGAGGAAGTCGCCGCCACCATTCGGAACACTCTCAGGTTCGTCGACGCGGACAAGCTTCTGCCGAGCACGAATTGCGGCATGGCGCCCTTCTCCCGAGGCATTGCACTGGCGAAGTTGAGCGCGCTCAGCGCGGGTACGCGCATCGTTCGTGAGGAGCTATCGACCGCGAAGCCCTAACCTGTTGGGCCTCATCTCACCGGTTAAGAGCGGGCTGCTCAATGTTTGATGCGTGATACGGGGTATGTATTGCGCGTCGACGAGATTCCCGATGACTTGGGGGCTGTGATCAAGCCCGTACTGGCGGGCCGAAGGGGGCGAGTTCTGGGCCGGTCCACCGCAGAGTGGTCAGAAACCAGTGACCGGGGGTGACGAGGTGTGGTTATGCCAGCCGCCGAAAGGGCCAGCGGCCTTGTTCGGTTGGGGACCTGTGGTGACACGGTGGGCAAGTACCGATCGCAGCTATCGTCTCCTGGGGGAAAGGTAGTGATGACGACAGAATCGGCGGATTACAGGCCTCCGATCGATATGCCGCTGCACGTCAGCATCAGGTGGTCGTAGGTTCATCTCGAACGGGAAAGCTACGCGTCCGGTTGCGGCTCAGTATCGGTCCGTCTGATTATGCAACGGCCGGTCGGGTACGCCTCGGGCGTACCGAACGCCACTGTTTGGGCTTTCACGCAAGTCAAACGCATCATGAAAATTAACGAGCACCACCGTGTGAGTCTCGGAATTATGTGGCACGTTCTTCCTGAATTATTTGGCACGATGGTAGCCGTCAGGCACTCTCACCTTGGATCCTCGGTCGAGTAGGAGGTGGGCGGTATCTCGGACCTCTCTGTGTTGAGATCCGCCAACCCGGCATTCTCCGAGCTACCGAACAACTCCTCGACGCGGCGACTGTTCAGAAAACCACTGATCAACTGCCACAGTTCATCCGCGAACGCCGGGCATCTGGTCCGACCAAGCGAAGCAAGAGCACGAACGCATCATCATCATCATCATCGAGCGCGGCCACGATCCCGCGCTCGGCGATCACCCTCGAATCATCGGGGTACACCCCGCCCAGGAACTCCAGCCTATGCAGATAACCGTCGGGTTACCTGTTCGGGCGCATCCCCTCATTCTTCCACCACGATCACTCCTGCAAGATCGGCGGCGTCAAGTATTCCAGCGCTGCTAAGCAGGCCCGTCTGATCACATCTGTGCCCGGTGGGAGTGGGCCGAGGCATTGTCACGTTGACGAGCTATCGAGGGCCAGCTGGCACGATTTCGATCGTGACCACCACCGCCGCGCCGTCGTACAAGCGTCACCGCTACCCCAGCGAGATCATCGACCATTGTGTGTGGCTGTATTTTCGGTTCACGATTTTCGGTTCACGCTGAGCTTTTGCGACGTGGAGGAACTCATGCTCGAACGTGGTGTCGTGGTCTCCTACGAGACAATCCGGCGATGGTGTGACAAGTTCGGGCAGGCCTACGCGAATCGGCTGCGTCGCCGCCGTGCTCGCCCCGGCGACAAGTGGTTCCTCGACGAAGTTTTCGTCCGGATCAACGGAGTTCAGCACTACCTGTGGCATGCCGTCGACCAAGACGGCACAGTCCTGGACGTGCTAGTTCAGTCCCGTCGAAATACCAAGGCGGCCAAACAGTTCTTCCGAAACCTGCTCAAGGGCTGCTGTCGGCCGGTGAGTACCGGCAGGTGATGGCTGATCAGTTCGCCGTATGGCGCGAGGCTACCGGTAGCGCCGTCGTCGCCTGAAAAGGCGCCTGCGACAAGGCCGTTGTATCACCACGCATCCGAACACACCGTGTCACCGAACATTCACGTTAATGTGACAATCCCGCAGGACGGGGCCCCTACTGTTCGACTGATCTCTCGGCGTCTTCAAGCGTCCCCTGTGTTCGCTCGATGACGGTCGATCTAAGCTCACCTCGACAACACAACTTTCACCTTCACGGGAGCAGTGATGAGACCGCGATCCATCTGGCTCGCCGCACGATCGGCCGAACTTCGGGCCGCTCTGCTCGACCTCGGGCTCACCGTCACCGACGCCCAAGCACAGACAATTCTCGCCGACAAAATCTCCGAACACATGACACTGATCGGTATCAGTCGCCGTACCGCGCAGAATGCCTTCACGGAAGAGCGTCTCCTTGCATTCGCCCAATCACTGGCGGTCTCGCTCTCCGACGAAGCCCCCGGCGCCGACCTCATCGCATTCGAACGCAGTATTTCCATGCCCCTTGCCGCCGTCGGACTCACCACCGCAGCACTGGCCGAAGCGTTGAAAGTTGCCCACATCAACCTCGACGACATCGAAGCCGTCACCGGCCTGTCACTGCTCTCGACCCTCGGCATGATTACCGCCGACGCTCACACCTCCCTCGTTCCCACCCCACGTCCACTGCTCCTCCGCATCGCCCGGTACCTCGATGCGGCCGCGGCATCCGTCCTGCGCGGCGCGAACCTCCCCGACGGACTCGACGAAGCCAACCGCTCCCACTTCGCCGACATCCTCGCCCAGGACGCCGACGGAATCCGCACCCTCGCCAACAGCGACGGCGACGACACCCCGCCACTGTGGCGCACTCTCGACTCACGCTGAGCACCGAGAAGTAGACGGAGCTGCTACTACGCCCCTCACCGAATCTGCCACTCCGTCGAACGCCGTCGATGCCGCTCCTCCGAAGAGCCCAGCGTCGTTAGCCAACCCTGCGCCGAGGTCGCCGCCGACCGCAGGGCAAGAGCACTCCTCACCCCCGGGGTACCAGCCGATCAGCATTGACGCAGTAACATTCCTGCTCGTGGTGCGCTGCTTTCCGCCTCGGTTCCAGCGCACCACCCACCCCACGACAGGCAGTCACTTCATCTCTTGTGCCTGCATGATTGACATGTGCAGGAGCTACCCGTGACCTTCCCCGCCAAGCGTCTGACCGCCGCACTCGAACAACTACCCATCAGTGACGACGCCGCCATGTGCCAGCTTCTACGCACCACCTTGCTCGATCACGCCCAACATGGTCGCGACATCACCGAACCCACCCTGCTCGGACTGCTCGCCGTCACCAGCGCCCTGGAACAACGGCTCACCCGACTCGAAGCAACGATCCAACCCGCACCACGCAGGAACCCGCACCCCTGAACAAGCCGATCCCGACGGCGCGGCATTAGCCTCCACCGACGGCACCCGCCAGAGCGGTGAAGCGCTGAGCGAAGCACTGACCTAGCTGAAAGACAACCGTAATCCGGTTCGCAGTTCGTCGGCTCCGCGGCTGATGCGGATGTCCGGCAAAATTCATCGAGAGTGCGGCGCCCCACACACAGGCATCATGCCGGCTCCGGCCAGCGCGATCGTCTCGGTCATGATGTCGCGCCGAACCTTCAGTCGTTCTCTGAAACTGATCACCGCCTCGGCCACCGAGGGCCTCTCACGCGCTGGAGCTGCACCGGTGTCCGGGCGATGCACTGCACGGTGTGATTGTGCCGGTGCATCCTCTTGCAATCAGCTCGGCTCGTCCATCGTCCAACCTGAAATTCTCATGGAATCCGAAGTGACCGCAGTTCTGAGCTGACGGAAAAACGTGCGGACACGAAATCGCTGTCACCTCGACGCGCAGAGGGTCGCCTCGGCAGTCGGCGACGTGTGCCCTTCTTGCTGAGCTGTGCCCATGTTTGGGGCCTACACATTCCGGTTAACTGGACGGGGGATCAAATTCCTCGTTCGAGGGTGCGATCGCGGACATCGCAGGGGTTCGCACCTTTTCTCGTGTAACAGGAGCCCCATGCCCATGTGCTTCGAGCAGGCGACCGTCTCACCGACCGCCTCGTCCCTGTCGCTGTCCGTTCCGGCCTCTCCCGACCACCTGTGGATGCTCCGGTCGATGGTGCGCACAGTCGTGTCTCGTCATCCTCTTTCGCGGGATGCACTCGATGATCTCGTCCTCGCCGTGGACGAAGCCGCTGCCATTCTCGTCAGTCACGCCCGCAGCGCGAGCGCTGTGGTGTGCGTCGTCGACAGTGGTCCCGGCTCACTGCGGGTGTACCTGACCGCCACCACCCACGCTCCGGTCGACGCCCTTAGTTCTTCGTTCGGATGGTTCGTGCTCGCCGCCCTCGTCGACAACGCGACACTCGACCAAAAACCCGCAAGACCACCCGCGGCGAACGAACTCTCCGTCACCATCAGCGTGGAAAAAGCCTTCCCATCAGGCGGATGAGTCCCGCCTCTCACCCGGATCGAGACGCACCGGACCCGACACGTTCCCGGCGCCGTTCCGGCATGCGATCCATTACATTTCTTCATTCACTGTAACGATAGTCGATGTGGTGTCGATAGCTCTGGTATTGCTGTGGGGGGTAGTGGAGTCGACGAGTTGCTCGAGTACATGCGTGTGAGGTCACCTCGGCTTCGTAGTCGCATCCGCTCCGAAGCCGAGGTGAAAACTCATGCCTGCAAGTCGTCGTCGCCGTGCTGCTGCTCTCGCGGCGTACCTGGCGCCGGCATCGCCAGGGCCGAGGACAGACCGAATGATTCTTTGTATGCAGGGCTTTCAACCGACGAACTTCTCCAACGCCATCAGGACTACCTGCAAGCGTTGATCTGGGCGCAGGCGACTGCCTTCTCCGACGACGACGACGAGGCCCTCGCTGCGATGAGCCGGCGATACACCTTTCACTCCGCCTAGGGTCGACCTCGCCGTTCCGTCGGATTACCCGGGACGTATTCGAAAGATTCGCGCGCCGTCCCTTCCCTGATGATCCGCATGACGTTCGATACGGTCCGGTTGAGCAGCCCCACTGCGCGAAACGGGGACGCTGCAGCCACCTGAAGCGTGCGGCAGTTGCCAGGGAGGCCCGGCGGAACGACGGCGACGTCGATACGGAGGCAGGGCCCCTTCTACGCGAGAGGAGTGCAGAATCTCGAAGATCAACGCACCGAATCCGGCCACAGGATACTTCTCTACGCGGTGCCGATACTGCGGAGATCTCGTCTACGAAGGTGACTGGATCACGCCCCGGGAGCGTCACGAGGTCCAACAGCATCACCGCGAGCTGTGCTTGGCGCGGCTGCCCGATGCCAACGAAGATGCAAGCCGCAGGGGCACCCTGTCTACCGTCGTGCTGACGCTCGTGCGAGCACCGCAACCGTCGCCTCATGCTGCAACCGGGTGAGGACCGAAAAGGGGTCTCGCCGAGAAGACCCTGCCAAGAAAATCAGTTCCGAGAACAGCACAGCTGGTTTCGAGCACCGGGACTGCGAGAACCGGAATGGACCTCTCAAGGATCGGTCATTGCTCCGGAGAACCCGTGGTCCGTCGACCTCCTCGAGTCCACCATCGACGCCCACTCACACGAGGGAATCCACGTGCAGAAAGAGAGCTCGGGTATCCGTGCGCGGGTTTCTCTGATGAGATGACCAGCATGAAGAAGTTGCTGGTCGTTGCCGCGATAGCCGTTGGAATCACCGCGTGCGCAGACAAGGACGAGACTCCACCGGAGTTGCAAGAATCTGCTGTGCCCACTGTCGGCGCATCTTCTTCCGCCCCCGCTCCTACAGACGAATTCGGGGAGATGATGAACGAGGGCGCGCAAGCGCAAATCCAGCAACGCCCCGAGGAAGCTGCCCAACTCGCTGCCGATTTCGCCTCCATCACCGGGGAGCAGGTCACTGTCGTGGCGGCGCAGCAGATGTCGAACATCGTGTGTCTGGACATGGAGAACGCCCAAGGGCCGGGAGCACTGGGGGCCGTCTCCGCCGCGATGGCGACCGAGACCGGGGTCAGTGCGGAGATGATGACTCGTGTCGCTGAAAGAGCAGTGGCATACCGGTGCCCGGAGTTGGCGACCAAGTAGGGCCGCCCCTGATCCGGCACTGTTTGAGAGCGGCACCGATCGGGAACCAGTTCTCACGGTCGCAGGACGGTCGCCTCGGCCGGCTTCGGGCGTGTTCGAACCGCACGGTTCGCCGCAGAAGTCCACCGGCCCGCCGAGGGAGCCGACACTCTCCTCGGCGGGCCACTGACCACCACATCTATTCTCTACGGTGGTCCACGACTCGTCGATGCAGACGGTTCAGGCAATGCTGCCAGAAAACGGTGGTGCCCGCCAGCTCACATGTGAGTGCTGCGCCGGCGGGCTCTGCACGCCGTGAGAGACCAACCTTACGACGCACAGTCTGTAGCACTGACGCTGCTTCTCTTACGGAGCGACTCCAGCATCGGTGCCAAGGTTCGATGCGCGCCGATCATCAGCCAGCGAGCTCCCCATCCGGAAGCAGAACAGGTGACCGCCGCGCACAGATCGAATCACTCAACGGACATCCCTGGCGCGGCCGGCGCGCCTGACATGACCCTGAAATCAGGAAATCCTTGTGCAGTAGTGGGTTTCGCAGTTATGTTTCCTGTGGGCGCCCGTCGACCGGCTGGTCACTCGACGGGAGGCGGGACGCCCGTCTCCCGCGACTGCAAACGCGTCCTGTTCCTCTCGGCGTTCGTCGTGCTGCACGATTCTGCCAGTCGCACCTACTACGACCGAAAACGAGTCGAAGGAAAGAAGCACACCGCCGCCCATCTGCCTCGCCGGAAGTCGCTGCGATGTTCTCTACGCCATGCTCAAGAACCATGAACCCTATCGATCACTCGCCGTGACTGCCGCTTGACGAAGACAACATGGCCCCCGGCAACTCATCGTCCAACGCTCCGAACCGTCGAACGCCCGTCGGTTTCCCAGCTGCACTGCACCAACTCCAGTGCCACGAGCGCCGTCAGGTTGGTCACTTGATCGTGCAAAGCGGCGCGAGTCCAACGGCGCTGGGAACGCCCATCGCCCGCCCGGAAGCGTGTGCCTGATGTTTCGAAGCTGCGCGTTTCCAGGTAAGTCAATCGGCAGGATCATGGCGCTCTCGTCGTCATCGGCGCAATCGTGGCAGCCGTGATCGTTCTGCGCCCGTCACCGGGCAACTCGAACGTGGACAATCCAGCCGCCGCTGGCAGCACATCCTCAACGACCACGACTGCCGGACCGGTCACCGACGCCGACACCGTCAAAGCGGCCCTCCCCACAGCTTTGAGCAGTGCCTCCGAAAACTGTCGCCAATCCACCTTCACCACCGACGGTGCCCTCGTGATCAGCTGCGATATCAAAAAATCCAATCAACTCGCCGAAAGCTTCTCCGAATACGGCAATCGCTTCACAGCCAGCCTCGACCTGAAACAAGCGAAAAAGACACTTCTCGGATACGGCGAATACGACTACGGGAACTACACCCTGGTCGAAAACGACTCCCGCACAGCAGGAGTCAACATCAGCGACGGCGCCACCGGACAAGTATCGGGAAGTTACGTCAACATGGAAACCGGCCTCACAATCGACGTCTACAGCATGACCGACAGCGCTGCTGTCACTAGCTTCTTCAAAAAGACAGGGCTCCTCTGATTGTCCAGTCCACCAAAAGCCGAGCCACGCAGGACGAATGTTTGACCACCACGACCCCGTTATTCCCATCCCGAAAGACTCTTCCCACCCACGCCTCACCTCGCACGATCACGCTCGCCCGGCCGGCCGGCTGGCACTCCACCACGTCGTGAACAGACCAAGCCATCACCACGGACGAAGAAACAACCGGCGCTCGAAGTAAAGAGACCGAAGACATGAGATGCCCGCCAGCTTTCGTCTCGACTGTGCCCGCCGCACATCACGAAGCGCTTTGGCAGATGATCCATTGGCGGTCATACCAAGTTCCTCACTCTCCGACGAGGGCCGGGTCTGTACCGTCGCCACGCACCCGACATATTCGGAACGTGTGACAATCGGGACGAGGTAGAAGCCCGCCGCCCCCGGCGAGTGGACAGCCGGAGGGCAGGCCCTGCGCGGACGAACTGACCACTCAGAATCACCGCAGCAACAAGATGCTAACCAAATTCGAACCCGAAATGCCAGTTTTCCTGCAGTGCTCAATGTTTGGGATCTTCGTCCACTATTCCGACGACAGACGTGATAGGTCAGGAGTGCACACTGAATGAGGGGTGCATCCGCGAATCCGTCGATGACTCAGAGGTCCGAGAGAAGCGGTTACAGGACAGGCGGGCAGTATGGCGGTGGTGCACCCGATACCGGACACGCGGTGTACGAGCCGAACCAAGGACGATGAAACCCGAATCCGAAATGACCGTCGCTCAAGGTGGCAACCACACCAACGAAAACCCTGGTGATTCAGCCGATACCGAGTCAGAGGCCAGCGCCGTACCTGTGGACGCGATGACCGCTGAGTGTCCATCGCGGCATCGGCGTAGGAGCAGCATCCTGAGTCGGTCTCGGAACGACTCGACTAGCCACCGAGCTTTTCGCACCATCACGACAGAAGTACTGTCGTCAAAACTCACGCCCCCCGGGAGAATTCAGTAAGCAGCGCCACACCGATATCGAGTCCACGAATCCATGAAAAAATTCAGGCCATGCGGACAGGATTCGGAGTGTGGATTCGTGATCAGATCGATGCTCGGGGCTACGAGAGCACCGAGGAGGCTGCCCGGGCGCTAGGGGTGTATCCATCGTTGCTGCGTCATTGGGCAACGATCGTGCGATCGCCGTCCCCGCAAGTTCTTCGGCAAGTCGCAGTGTTGTTCAATGCGCCCATACAAGACGTGCTGATCGCCGCCGGCTACATGACCGAAGAAGAGAACCGCCCTCTCTCCCCGACCAGGATGTCGCTGCAACAAATGTCGAACAAGCAAATCCTCGACGAGATACGCCGCCGCACAGTAGGAGACACCGGAGAACCCCCTATTCCAGTGCGAGTGAACGGAGTACTTCACACCCCAGACGGATGGACCAGCACACCTTAGGCGTTCCGCACCTCGGTTCGTTCGCTGTATCGAGACCAATTGCTAGCAAGCCGAGTCGTCCTGCCGCTCGTCGGACGCACACTCACTGCCGCGCTGGCAAGGGAAGCAAGCAGCGAGTGGGCAGAGCAGACCACGTAGGGTCTTCGGCAACCGCACCCCGACGATCGAGGCGATCACCCGGTCCCAACAGCACCAAATTACTGCAGATCGAGGTGCAGCCGCAGCGCGTCCTCGAGTGCGGCGAAAGTCTCCATCCCGACCTTGCCGACAGGTTCAGGATCCAGACGCCGAACCGATACCGAACGCACTTGCTCCGCTTGCGCTTTCGACGCTCGCGCCAAACCTGACTCGTCGGACTCGACAATCACCTGAAACGGAAACACGTGCGCGGTATTGGTAGTCAACGGAACCACGGTGATCACGCCCCTGCCGAGATTTTCTGCAGTAGCGTTGGCCCGGTCGTTGCTCACCACCACCGCCGGTCGTCGTTTCGCCGCTTCACTGCCCTGCGCGGGATCGAGATCCACCCAGTGAATGTGCGCGCGGCGAATCATTCGGTGTCTGCCGTGACAGCGTCCCACACTTCATCTACGTCACCTTCAGCAAACGCTGCGGCGTAGTCACGTTCGAGTCCGGACGTCGAGAGTAGGCGGAGTGCGACTCGAATTCCTGCCGACCGGCCACGAAGTCCGTGATCACGCACATACTCGTCGAGTAGGTGCGCATCCTCGTCAGGGATACTTATGGTGAATTTCGTGGTCATACTTTAAGCGTACCAAAGTATGATCTGGTGGCCACCGCGAAAACGGCTACACCGCCTCACCAGTAAGAAAGAGCCCATTCAAAGGAAGCAACCACCCCGACGCGCCTCCGAACCTCGTAGCCACCCGGAGATGCCGTCCTGATTTGATGTACCTTCACGGTCAACAACCCTGCGATCTGGACGAGCACCGTCGACATCATTCAGGAGTGGTCACCCAGGACCAGATCGCTGGCGTTTCGGTGATAGCGATCCGCGACTGCGCTAGCGAGGTGGCAGAAGTTGATCCAGAAGAACCTTGGCACCGGTAAGCGACAACGCTCGATTAGCCCGACGCAACTCACGTAACGCGGCCAAAGGTTGCTCCGAAGCAAAAATTCCCTCTGCCGCCAGTACGTCTACAGCCCAACGCGTTCCGGCTTGGACCGCTTCATGCTTGAAGGCTACCGCCCATTTTCCGGGAGCGCCTGACGCATACTCCGCCCTTGCAGACTCGGCGCTCAACAAGTCTCAGCCGACCGACGGCACTTCGGTGATGGCGTCGGCGGTGACGAGCATGTCGATCTCGACGAGGCTGGTTCCGCCGGCATCGGTGGCGCGCACAGTTACCCCTGCCAGAGCCATTGGTCGTCGTGCATTTCCGCCCAGAATTTCAATTTAGATAGCGACTTCCATCGAAACTGGTTGTTACACAGTCACTTAAGAAAGAGAACTGACACAACTTGAAAGTTACCGGTGAGATACTTCCACTGTTACCGATCGCCATCCGAGCAAAAAACCACGGGCCATCGGATCCCCGCCGCATACCGAAAGACGTGCAGGCCAATCCACATGGTCAACTGTCTGCGCCGGATGTCGTCGCGGTGCAGGGACGCGAGTTCGGCGAGGTGAGTTCCGACCCGATCAAGCGGGGACACCGACCGTGACGAGATCGCGAGAACCTCGTCCTGCACCCACCCCACCGTATAGGTCGGCGGATGCACACAACGGCCCAACGTGCCACCGTCGACCACGTCCAGCACCCTCGCCTCGACAGCAGACCCACACCACCATCAAATGCCGAGAGCTGCGTGCATGGTGCGATATTGAGCGTCCCCTTTCGCCCTTCCGGACTTACCCGTGGACGTGCAGACTCATACAGTTACTGTGGACGCGTAGTCACACTTAGTTTACTGTGGGCACATCTGAGATAGATGCCACAAAGGAGCCCGAAATGCAGTTCCTAACACTTCGCCGCACGCGGCGTAACGCGCCATCTGTCCGCTTAACTCCGGGGCGCAATACCTTCGACGAACGTCGCGATTACCACGACACTCTGCGCACACTGTCCGAGGCATCCTCTACGGGGCTCCACTTCGAGGCGTTCAAAGACATCGCCTGGAATTCGCCCGAGTTCGCCGCCCCCGCGGACGACCCGAGATGGACACTCCCCGCGGTCGACCCCTTGTCCCACACCGACTGGTACCGCGCGCTGTCAACCCAGGAACAACGGCGGGTTGCCCGGATTCGGCTCGCGTCTATAACAAAGACCGGCTCCCAGTTCGAGCAACTGCTCCTTCTCGGCGGTACTCAGTTCTTGATGGGCCTGGCGAACGAGAACCCCGAATTTCGCTACTTCATGCACGAACTCACCGAAGAGACACACCACATCCAGATGTTTCAGGAGTTCACCAACCGGGTGGCTCCGGAGGTCCACGGTGCCCCAACGTGGCTTGTCAAGGCCTTCCCCCTGGTCGGTTCGCTGGGATCGCTGTGGCCCAGTTTCTTCTTTCAGATCATCCTCGCTGGAGAGGAGCCGATCGATCACATCCAGAAGAGCATCATGCGCGGCGGTGGCATTCACCCGCTCACCGACCGCATCATGCAGATCCATCTCGCCGAGGAAGCACGTCACATCGGGTTCGCCCATGCATGGTTGCGCCATCACGCTCCGCGCATGAGCCGATTCAACCGCCTCGCACTCGGCCTCACCACGCCTGTAGTCATGCGCATAGGGTTTTGGTCCATCGTCGTCCCGAGCCGGCAGGACGCGACGTTGCTGGGTATCCCCCGCAATGTTCTGCGCGAGACCTATTCGATGCGCAACCCCGATTTCCGGCGACTCCTTGCAGAGTCCTGCGCAGACGTCCGGAGCCTCGCCGACGCCAACGGAATGCGCACCCGGTTCACCCTCTGGTCCTGGCGGCTTACCGGAACCGACGGCCGGCTGTCGCGTTACCGCAACGAGCCGTCGAGGGCCGCGGCTTGACGATCTGCAACCCGCGACGCAGCTGCCCCTCTCCCACTTCGACAGACAGCTGCGTTACCCACTCACCGCGGTCGAGGCAATGGCGCACAGATATCAGCGCGCCAACCACAGGCCCACACCCGAATCGCCCCATCGAATTGTAGGAAGCGGATCCATCGAGGCCGAACCGGCGACATCAGTCCAGCATTTCCAATGCCGTAGCGGATTCGATTTTTCTACTGCAAGTTTCGGTACAACGTACTGCGAGCGACGTTCAGCACTTCCGTGATTCGGTCATGGATACGCCTCGCCCTTCATCTTGGTCCGGCAACAGAGTCACAGGCCGACTGCGCCGAGGAGAGCTTCTCCTGGATCGACGACTGCCACTACGGCCGCGACGAACAGCAGCGTCATCGCAATGGTCATCACAGCACCGAGCGATCCGAGGGCGAGGAACATCCGACGGTGGGCACCGTTTGTCGTGTCCGACGGTCTGTAGCGTCGGACGGCGATGACGGTTCCGGTTGCGACTACAGCGATCACCACGGCGGTAGCGACAATCGCCGCCCAGTTGTAGTGCTCGACCTGTGTGAGCAACTCGAGCAGTGGCGGTCTGGAGTCTCCGCTCTGCACACCGTTCTCGATCAGAGACTGCGCTGTCTGCCCGTCCGCGTTGTCAGCGGAGAGCATCGGAAGCAGCGCGATTACGGGTGCGGCCGTCGACTGGATGTTGAGCACAGCCACAAACACCGAAAACAATGACAGCACAGTCGTAGTGGTCGCCGCGACCACGCAACCGACGCCGGCCGTCAGAGATCGTCGCCACAGAGTCGCCGCGAGCAGGCACAGAACCGTGGTCAGCAGCACCGAGATGACGATCTTGATCACGTGCCACTCGAACCAGTAGTCCACCATCTCCGCCAAGCCTCGAGGATAGGTGCGGACTCCGCTACCCCAGTAGTCGACCAAGCTGCGGCCGAGCAGCTCACTCATGACGGATTGATCCTGGAACTGCGGATAGCGTCCGCGTAACAACGCGGCCGGACCCAGAACGAACGCGGCCACCAATGCCGCTCCGGCGCATGACAACGCAACGATCGACCAGCGGCTTCGGTTGACGGACGTACTCATTGACGACTCCCTTCCGAGAGAGAGTCAATCAGCAGGTACTCGACTGCACATCCATCTGCAGTACTACATCTGACGAACGAGGTACCAGGTCAGGATTCGATGCTCTATCGCCGTCCGCGCCGGACTCTGGCAATCATCGCGCACGGCCAGGATCAACCCTGCACCCGTGATGAAGTCGGATTCGGCAACCCCATATCTGCAGCGACCGCGTTGTTGTGCACCGTTTTTGCCTCCACGTCCTCACTGGACGCAAATCGTGAGTCGCTCCCGCCGCGCCATCCATACCGTCGCAGGAGGCGACCGTGATGCGATTAAGTAAGCGCCAAGAACAGATCATCGAACGGGTCGCCGAAGGCTATTCCGGAAAAGTAATAGCACGCTTACTCGAAATTTCACCCAAAACCGTGAGTCCCACCTTCACGCGTAATCGATCGAACGGTCTGCAGGAATGCAGTTTTGAAGCGATCAGCGCTTATCGCGAACATCGAGTTGACCGCCACCGAGCGGGACACTGAAAGCGTCCCGACACTCGGAACTCGCCCGTCAATCGTTCCGTCACAGCCGCGGCCGACCATTTCTACCGAGCACTGGGCCACAAAGTTCCGAGAGTCACAGCGTCGATTAGGATCGATTCGTCGGCCGACTACGATCTTAATCTCAACAGGGTCAGCTCATCACTACTGGTGAGATGATGCATGACCGTGGATGGGCAGTAAGGCACTGAAGTTCTCGGTGAAGCACTAGAAGGTGATCTGGGATTTTCACTGCTGCGGCGAAACACTACGAGAGATCGGGCGGGTCCTCGGCCAAACGATCATGTGTTCTGTGAATCTTCCTGCTCAGGCAGCGACCTGTGCCGAGGGGACGGTTACGCGAACAGTACGCCACAGCCACACCCGCATAACCCTCTTAGGGCGGGTGTGGCTGTGGCGCAACTACATTCCGGGTCAGGGAGTGACGGTGATGCCGGGCGTGGAATTGAACTTGAGCGCCCCGGTCATCTTCGCTGTTCCGGCTCCTGCTGCCGGGCATGATGCGCTTCCCGCGTTGGAGGTGAAGTTCACCGTTCCGGTGTTGTTGGCGGTGACGGTATGTGTTGTGTTGCTGTAGGGCACGGGGCCGGCAGTGCTGGCGGTGACGTCGATGACGCAGATACCAGCGACTACGTGAGCTCCACCGGTGGGGATTTTGATACTTCCCATCGGTGATCCACTGTCGGCGTTGACGTTCAGAGCCCAGGAACCCGACGTGGTGATCGTTGCCGGCACACCTTCGAGGTCACATCCGGACAGTCCCACGCTCGCGATGTTGATGTTGATGCCGCCCGTTCCGGAGTTCACGTTACCGGGCGCTGCAGGGGTGGTTCCGGTTCCGCTGACGCTGGTGCAGTACAACTCGAGACCGCCAGTTGTCACGAAACTAAGCCCACTGCTGGTGGCCGTCACCGGAGTGGCTGTGGCCGGGCTGATCGTGGTGGACAGCATCCGACATCTCCGCGCATCACCCCGCCTCGCCGACCGAAGCCGATGAATGCACCCACCGAACGAGAGAAACCTCGCCGACCGATCGGCGGTATGGCAGCATTCGCCACATGACTAGCGAACGGATCGAAGTACAGCGCACCATCCGTGCCGACCCCGCATCAATCTTCGCGGTCCTCTGCGACCCTCAGGGGCACGTCGCCATCGACGGATCCGGAATGCTGATGAGCGCAGACGGCGAACTCGTGACCGCGACCGGCGACGAATTCGTAGTCCACATGGATCGCGAAGCTCTGGGCGACCTACCCATGGGACAGTACGACGTCACAGTGAAGATCAAAACCTTTGTCCCACAACGCGAAATAGCATGGACCATCCTCGGAACTGTCCGGCCTCCAATCGGGCACGTCTACGGATATCGGATCGAGCCGGCCGACGACGGCCACAGTTCCCTCGTGACCTCGTACTACGACTGGTCTGATATCGGCCCCACCTGGCGGCAAGCAGGAATCTTTCCCGTCATCGCCGAAGGATCTCTCAAAGCCACGCTCGGCATCCTTGCACGCACCGTAGCCAGAGGTTATCCGCGCTGACCCCGCCCGAAAGCCCAGTATCGGGGCCGTGATACTCCCCTTCTGCGAGCGCGCAACCACCACCGTGACAATCGCAGCACTGATCGCCGGTTGCCATCACAACCCCATGGACCTATCTCAACGGAATCTTCTTCCCCACACCGCCTCCAGTCAGTGCAATGTCCTACGTTGCACTCACAACCATCACGCCGGGCCCTACCGCCTGTTATCTGATGGGGCGCCGAAGCCACGCTGACGCATCCCAGCCGCCACCTCACCTGAACTCGCGACAAGAGGCTGCCAAAGAGTGGTAGACGAACCTCCACGGCAAGCCAACACGCCGGCTTCCCCGTCACGAAGCACGGGTCCACCAGCTCATGAAGACCACGCCGCCCGGTCTACACCAGGATGTCGAGAAGTTATCTGCGCGTTCACTTTTCGAGCACTGATCACGAATCGACTCGGCCCGCCAGCGACACTACATCAGTCACCCGGTATCCACTTGGCGAGCGCCTACCATCTCAGGCCTATACGCCCCTCCAGTCATGGGCCCGCACGATCCACCACGCCCTCACCCCCGTGGGATCGCGTACCGCGGTAAATTTCCCGGTGCACTGAGCGGGGCGTTGCTCGAACAAGCATCAGACCCTTCCCACCCGTCCGGCGCCATCACTGCCACCGTCCCGTATCGAAATCGCACACCGAATCGACAGCGCTGCAGTCACACTAGGGGATAGCGCCGTCTGACCCTGCGGGGGTGATCGCCACAACACTCTTCGACCTCCACGATTGATCAGAGATATCCGGAAGTTTCTTTGCTCCGGAGATGACGCAGAACAACGGCAGCTTTCACTCAGGCGCCAGTAATCCGGACCGATTCGCGCTACCGTTCTAGGCTATGGGGACCAGCTTCCACGGACCGAACCCGTGGCCACACATCACTCGCGCGATCCGCACGCGAGGCCCACGCTATGCCGCTGTCCCCTATCTCGGACACCTTGCGCCCGAACTACTTCCACTTCGCAGTGGAGACCTTCTGATCGTCAATGCTTGTACCGCGGCGATCCGCGCCCACGCCACTTCACCTGCCGTTCTTGCGCACTACCTCAGCAAGGGCGTTCGCATCCTGTCGTCGTCAACACTGCACGCCAAGGTCATCGTGACGAACCAACGAGCTGTAATCGGCTCGCCGAATGCTTCCGAAAATTCCACATTCACCCATGAAGCGGTCGTCATTTCCGATGACCCCCAAGTGGTTGCCGACAGTCGCGCGTTCATCAACAATATCGACGAAACCACTGCTGTAGACCAAATATTCATCGACAACGCCGCGCGCGAATGGGCGATCGGGCGTGCCGTACCCATACCTGGCATCACTGGCCGAATGCAGAACCTTGACAACGACTTTCCTCTTGCTCCGACCAACCGAGTATTTATCAGGCAAGTCAGCGACCACGAAACCCGTCCCTCCGTGCGCATCGCGCCTGTGAAACAGACCTCAACGAAGCATCTTTCGGTCAATCCGAGCGTGAGATATCGACTCGAAACACTCAGACTCGGAAAACCAAGCAGCATGGCACGTGGGGACGTCGTCATCCGCGTCTCCACGGACAACGAATTGTTATTGCCACCCGCTGTCGTGATATCCAACCAGGATCGAATACCGGATTCCCCCAGTCATTTTCAGTTCTTTCTCCGCGTTCGCAACGACCTGCTACCGCTTCCTGTGGCAGACACCGAGAGGTATCTCGTCGAGGTCGGGCACCCCAGCGCACAACTGCGGTCCAACCACTACGTTCGCTCGCTCAGTCTTCGGGCCGAACTGTTGGCGTTGTGGAACCTTTGAGTCCTGAGAAACGAATGTTGACGGAATGCGAAGCATTCCTTCGAGTGCGCGAACAGCACACCGTCAATACGTCGATCCGAGCAATGTACTCACGGAAGTCGAACGACGCACGACTCTAATGTTCGAATCCGGTGAACGAAATCCTCTGCGCAACTGCGATAAAGAGCATTCCGCGTGACAATATACGCGGATCGACCTCCCCCAACCGAAGTCCCTCACGATTCGCAGGCGAACACGAAGGCACAAACCCTCCCCGCTGGAAACCTACGTTCGGCAGCTGACAGGTTAAGGTGCCTTTCCGAATCTTTCAGGTGCTCCTCTCGACACGTGACCCGAACCATCGAGCTCGCAGACGCACCATCGACTGTCCACAGACCCCCGTCTCCATCCATCTCCAGGACACACGGCAGCAGCCTGCGGAAGCGCCGTCCAACACGCGGGTTACATAACCCCTCCCCCGCGTTCAGTCGCACATGAACCTCCCCGGCGTCTGACAGCATGAGAGCCAAGCATCTCCATCCGCTCCCGAAGAATCCAACCCGATTCCGACGCTAGACCCATCATCGAACCGCCGACCGCCAACGCACCCAAACTCCACCTTCAGCGAAGCCGCAGAGGTGGTCCGTCAAGCCCCTCCCTGGTCGGGCCGGCGGCGGCCTGTGAGGCGGGCCGCCGCAAAATCCCTCAGAACTCCATGGCAACATCAACCACACGCGACACACCGAACAAGCGCGCCTACCCGTATCAGTTACAGATTGGTTCTAGTCTTTCCTCATGGCACAGCACAACAAGGGACCTCGCGGACACATCGCGACTCGTGCTCCCCTCAAGCAGCACAAGGTGTACGAGGATCGGGCCGCCGAACTCGGAATCCCTGCTGGGGATTACTCGGTGCTCATACTGGCCATCACCCATGGACTGGACATACCGGACTACATCATCGACAAACTGCATCCGGACCAGCTGAGACTGCTTGAGGTCGAGGCCGCTGGATCACTGCGCCGCATCGAGCAGCTTGCGGTCGGCGCATGAACTACCCCTAGACAGCGAACAACCCCCAGGGCTTGGCGGCATCGGGGGCTGTCCGTTTATGCGGTTGTGAGAGCTTCCCAGCTCCCTGACCACCACTAACCCAGTGAAGGAAGAGGCGGTGACCACCACTACCTCGAAAGGAAGAGGCGGTGCTTACTCGATGATATCGCAGAAACGCAATTCCGCCATACTCGCGGACGTATTCGCGGTGTCATTTTTGGCACGTCCAGATCACATTTCGGCTTTCGCGGCGCTCGGATCACACTTCTGCGTCCCGAATGTCCCATCCGAGCAAGCCAGCACCGTGCCCATAGTGGTACCGATGTGCGGCCGCCGGATCGAACAGACCTTCCGAACAACCGCGGCCGTGACGCGCGTACAGCGGATCCGCAGACAGGGAGGCCGCCCCTAGCCGACAACGAACGAAGTGCCCCGATACCTAACTAAACAGCGCAGACCTCTTGAAAAGCACAAAGGCCCCCGAAGGGGGTGATTGGGAGCGGACCGCATCGCGGCGAAATAAGGACTGGCAGGTCCTTGACGTCGACTGAGAACTGGCAGGTTCTCCGACATCTGTTCTCGAACATTCTCGAGAGGTGAGCTTCGAAAGTTAGCGCTTTCTCTGCTCGTACTGCATCCCCCTGGAAGGGACTTACCTATGGCAGGTATGTCTCAGGGTAGCGCATACCCTGAATACAGCCCAACTCATTCCATATCACCAACCTTCGGCGTGTCGCGCATCGGCACCCAATCCGCTGTTCCTCAATCGACAGAAGTCGACGAATGGCAAGCGGCAGTCGACGATGCTCTCTCACGTATCGCGCGCCTCGAATCCGCTACACGGCAACTCAATGAGTCCACTTACCAGCGTGGACGCTCTTGGTCCCTACCTGTCGAACCAACGGAACAAGCACGCGTTCCAGTGTGGACATCTCGCAGGGAATGGCTCCGCCAATTCCGACATCACACCACCAGCCCTGCCGGCAAGGCGTTGTGCGCGCGCAACCTGATCAAGCCCGACAAGGCTTACGCAGTGGCACAAGCTCACGCACATTTCGCCGAATCCCACACCGGCCGCGGGGTCTCCGCAGCGAAATCAACGATCGCTGCCCGGGCCAAAGTCAGCGAATCCTCTGTCAATCGCGCCAGGCGAGTGCTCATCGCGCTGGGAATGGGCATCGAACACGTCCGGGGACGGAACCTCAAAACCCTGGAATTTCTGGCTGCTGAAGCCCATCACGGGGGTCAACAACACCGCGCTGCATCGACATGGTCACTGTCATCCCCTCGAACAATCGTGGCAACGACACCTCACCGCAAACTCGCCAAGACGCGACCGTCTCGCGCCTCTGAAAGAGCAACCCGCCACAGAGCTCACAACTCTCTGAGGCCCGACGTCAATCGCGTCTATCAGCCCCACAGCAGTCGACCAGGGCCGATAGGAACTGACACCCTATCTAGTGTTGGTTTTTTATCTTTTGAAGTTCTTCCGTTAGGAAGAACTCACCAACGCGCGCACGCGCGAGCCCAGCTCACAACAAAGAAACGAAGCACTTCTCGGATCACACCGCGGCCTCTGGCACTTCAGAGGACTGCAGCCGAACTCGTCAACCATGCGCCGGCTCTCAGACCGACCGGACATATCGGAGCGATCTGTGATCTTCTCCGCGATGTCAAGATCGATACGACGCGATGGACAGGACGTGACATCGCACAGACGCTTTCCCGAGACACAGCAGACCGGGGGTGGATCTGGCCAACAAGATCAAGCCTGATCTCACCGTTGGCATACCTCAGACGCAGACTCGATGGGATCGACTGGACCGGAGAATCGCCCAGTGAACAGCGTAAATCGGCCGACCTGGCGCGAAAGAGGGAACAAGAATTGCTTGAAAGCTCACATGTTCAACGTACGAAAATGGCAGCGAACCCGGAGCACCGCGCCAAGATCCTAGCCAGCATTCGGGCACACCTGACATGCAAGCAGCAGCATTGAGGCTTTACTGGCCCCAATCCGGCCAAGCATTACACGTCCGAAAAACACGCCTCACGATGATCGACAAGCGTTGCCGAGAAGTGTGGCGATCCGTGGCACAGCACCCTGATCGCCACAGGTGTAAATACTCATGGCGACGTTGATCGGGACACAAAGAACCCGGAGGACAACATTTTGGTCTAATACGCGGAGCTCCACAGCCATTTTCGGAGACCTGACCCCGCCCGAGCCAGTCAATGGCGGGCTGCCGGTCCGCTTCTCTGCGCTTGAAGAACGCCGCGCTGGTACGGGTTCAACGTCCGAGAGGGGTTGAAACGACAGCCGCTTCCTCCAATGCAGACGCGTCCGTAGGTATTCGGATCGTCTATCGGTCTATCTCTTCGAGACATGTACCTGACTGAGCATCTTTATTTGCACAGGTAAACGGCTTTTTGTGCAGAGAAGCATGGTGCGATCACTGCGTGTGACGCATGCTTTGCGAGGCATCCTGGTCGCGCATGCAATGCGTGCGTTGCAAGGCATGCATTGCATGTATGGCAGCGCTGTTGCGTGAAACGGTGGGCCACCTTGCGTCGTTCGTAGCCGTCGGCACGGCAGCGCCGGCATCGTGCACGGGATACTTGTAGACGGGAAGCTGTCTCCATCCCCTCCCCCACTCGGTCGAGAAGTGCGTGTGTTTCGGCGTTGCGATTCATGCGTCGCTGTATTCGAAATGTGCCCACCCACTCGAAAGTTCTGCTCGCAAAGGGGCGAAATCAAGCCTGACGGAACTGATTCTTCCCACCCCGTCCCCAAGCCTAATTTCGTCACTGTGACGTAAAGTTAGTGCCTGCTCGGACTCGCTTCGGTCAGTCCGTCGCGGCCGAACTTCGACTGATCCGGATCTCCACACGTCCCTTCCCTCACACGTGCGGGTTCACACCGCGACCGACCTTTCGCGCAGAATTTTCGTTTCACCGCGGGCCCCCGCTGTGTCCTGAGATGATTCCGCAATGTTGTTCGTGAGTTAGATGAGCACCCCGACTGGCAGTCAGTCGGCTGTATCTCTCAATAGAATTGGAACCCCCTCCCCTCGATCAGTGCGGTTGTTCGTCCCACGCATGTCTCAGTTTTTTCACCATCCGTGCGGTTCACGTGAGTCCTTCCTTCTGCCTGGATGTTCGGACCCTGATGGAATGAAATATGTTCTGGCCTTCAAAGGGGTACAGGGTTCTATTGAAGTGCCCCCCGGTGCGAACATCAGAAAGTTTCTGAAGTGGCAGGCTGTCTTGCCCGCCTCGCACGGTTGGCGCGTTCCCCGCAAGGGCGGTGCATTGGCGGATGGCTGGGCAGGACCGCTCGCGACGGTTGAGGAATTTGTTCTGTGCGCACAGCGGAGATTGCTGAACCCCATATTTCCGCCTTTAGTCAGTTGGCTGCCCAATAGCGTCCCTTCGACTTCCTTGACAATCTGATCGAGACGGACTGTCACACGTTTCGATTCGTGTCTGGAACGCCTCGCTATCGGGTGATCGTGGCAGCCAAGCTGCTCTTGGTCGGTCGACCTTTTGCAACGGTGTGTGACACTCACGGCAGATGTTTTTCGATTCGTTCGATGGCAATGAGTGCATTGACCTGCTATTTTGCGCGTCCACGCAATGCGTGGTCTGTATGCACGGCATGCATTGCATGCAGAAGTGAAAGACCTGCGATGCATGCAAGGCATGTCCTGCTAGCAGCGCATGGCATGCGTGCAATCCTTGCATACCGCGTCATGCGTGCTCTGCGAGCGCTGCAAGCGTTGTACGGTTTGCATGCAGAGCAGCGCGTGCGTGCGGAGGTAGCACCGCGAGCGATGCGTGCAGTGCACGCCATGCGTTGTGTGTGATCAGTGCTTGGCGCGCGAGGTACGCATTGCGTGCAAAGCATGCGGAGTTTGCTAGCGAGGCATGGATAGCGTGTCGCGCATGACGTGCATAGGGTGCGATGAACGCGTCATGAGCATGGCACGCGTTGAACGCAAGGGTTGCACTTGATGCAATTCGTGCATGACACGCGCAGTGTGCGAGGCTTGTACGTCACGCATGACATGCGTGTTATGCTACGCGCGCACGTAATGCACAGTGTGCGTGTTTAGCGAGTGAAGCAGACTTAGCGCGCAATGCATGCAGTGCTTGGATTGCTCGTCACGCACAGTCTGCATGCAGCCCACGTACAGCGTGGATTGCGCACACAGCAAGCAATGCACAAATTGCATGCAGCGCGTGGTTTACACGCAATGCACGCCTCGCAAATGTCAACGCCCTCGATGAAAGGTCCGCAATGCAGCCACGCAAAATCGCACTCGGCAACCAGAAGGGTGGCGTAGGCAAGACGGCCTCCACTCTCGGGCTTGCCAGCGCCATCACCGCGGTCGGCGGAAAAGTACTTGTCGTCGACATGGACCAACAGGGCAATACGACCGGCGGCCTTGGCGTCACTCTCGAAGAGGGCATGATGACGGCCTACCACCTCATGAACCAGACCAGAGAAGGCATTGCAGCCGAGGCGATCATTGCCACCCCATGGGATGGCGTCGACCTCATTCCCGCAGACGAAGAGCTCGGCAAAATCGAGTCGGACGGGTCGAATGACCTGGTGTTTCGCCTAGACGTTGCGTTCGAAGGGCTCGACCTTTCTCCTTATGACGCCGTGCTTTTCGACTGCCCTCCCAATATGGGCAAGGTGCTGTTCGCGGTTCTTATTGCAGCAGATGGCGTTGTCGCCATCACTGAACCGACAATCGACAGCGTCGGTGGCGTTCAGAAGCTCGAAGAGACAATCGACACCGTTCGTAAACGGGCGAATCCGAAGCTGGAATTCGACAAGATCGTGATCAGTCGTAAACGGTCTACCGGCGAACATGAGTTCAGAGAGAGCGAGCTACGGGAAACCTACGGCTCACTCGTCGCCAAGACATCGATCCCGGAACTCGCGGCCCGCCAGGACGCGCACTCGAATCGCACTCCGATTCACCAGTTCAAGGGTGGGAAAGCATTGACGCTGCAACTTGCCTACAGTGACTTGCTCGCTGAGTTGCCCATCGTGATCGGAGCCCCGGCATGAGCGTGAAGCGGGAACCTGCCATTCGTAAGACGCATCCGGCTGAACTCATCCCGGAACGTCCGCCCAGGGGAGATGCGACCCCCGCGGCACCTGCAGCTACGCCATCATCGCCTTCAGCGGATTTCAGTGCCCGCAAAGATGAGGAGGAGAAGCTGTCGATGACCCACAACACGCGCATCAAACCTTCGACGAAGGATCGCCTCCGGCGTGGCGTCGACAAATTGCGGTACGAGACTGGCGATCGCGAAATCAGCGAGGCATCGATGACCGAGGCCGCGCTGGACGAATACTTGAAGGCCAGAGGACTATAAGAGACACGCATGCATGGCATGCACTGCGTGCACGCATGATGGATTGTCTCAATTCTTGATTGTGGAGTTCGGCCCCCGGGCGAGGGCATCTTGTGTTTCGGCTGGAAGACCTAATTAGAGGCGCCTGGCACGACAGCCGAGTAGGCATATGTGGGGGACATTCCAAGGACCTCGATATTGAGAACGGCTGTCGGGTGCGGGCGGGAGGTGAACCGCCGGGGCGGGAAGTCCTTGCTGCGCGCGCAATGCCATGTCCCTCTCATCTGCTGACTGCCCGTTCTGTAGAACTTAGAAGCCTTGGCAGCGCAAAGCCTGGAGCAAATTGCGTGAACAATCCGTTGCAGTCACGCAATTCTCACGCAAAATTGCAGACCACCCCACGTCACTCTGAGATCAACAGGCACGCAGCTGGAACGACATCCCCGACGTGCTTTGAGTGCGACGCAAAAAACATCAGTCGACTCTCGGATACGTCCGCTAGAAATCGCTGTCAACCCTCAACGCACGCAAAACGGACGAAACGCAGGAGTACAACCAGAAGAAATCTTCCGAAACCAGGAGGAGTCCCGCCGGCGGCAACCAGCGGGACTCCAGACCGAGAACACCCCTTGTAGGAAGGAAAACCCGATCATGGGTGATTTTAGTCTGCGCGCAGCGCGGATCCAGCTTGGAGCACTGATCGCCGCACTTCTCATCGCGATTTTCATCGCAATCGGGATCACCGCAGGCGCATTTGTCCTCTCCTTCGCGGTCCAACGGGACCTCGCGCGCCAAGGAACCATCCCCGAAAACCTCGCATGGATCTTTCCCGTCATCGTTGACAGTGCAATCTTCGGATCCACCGTCGCCATCGTCATTCTGAGCAAACTGAAGATGCATCGACGCGACAAGTACTTCTACGTTGCTGTTGCTGTTGCGGTGGTCGCGATCAGCATCCTCGGGAACGCCTACCATGCGTTCCACTCCGCAACAGTTGCGCAACAGGCCGTTGCGGCAGGTCAGAGTATCGGCTACACGCCTCTCGACCCGGCCGTTGCTGCCATGATCGCGGTCATTCCGCCGGTGCTCGTACTCGCCTTCACGCACGGTCTGGGAATCCTGATCAAAGCAACGGGTATTGCATATTCCGACTACAAGATCGAGATCGACAATGCTGCCGCAGGTGTGGGTACGGTTGCTACGCAAAGCGTCGTCATGCGCAACGAAACAGCCGTAGGAGCCCAGCCTTCTTTAGGCGTCGCAGAAACGCATGACGCGCCGGAAAGCGCTCCACATCCGAGCCCCTCCGAACAAACGGGGTCCTCAGTGGACCCGGAACCGTCGAACGCAGAGGCGGTGGCGCACGCCGAACTCGAATGGTTCATTGCCACATCGGACCTGCCCGACGCTGTCAAGGACACCGCACGACGCAAGCTTGCAGACCCGACTCTCACCTGGGAGCTGATCGCCCAGACGTCCAACCCTCCCGTTGCAACATCGACCTCGTGGCGCCGATACGAAAAGTTCGATACCGCGGCCCGAGCAGCTGGCTTCGACAACCCGCCGCTCATCGACATGCGAGCCTCCGATGTTCACTTCACCGACCAACTCGTCACTACAACGTGAGCAGCGCCGCAACCCGCCAACGCCAAGGTTCCCGAGCGCCAGGAATTGCATCATCATGGAGGGATTGACCACAGCAGAGTCCCCACAGACTGCAGGTAAGGAACCCGCATTGACCGACCCAGACGACCGACACCACTTGATCGTTCCGCCCGAACCGCGCCAGCGACCCCGACAACAGCGAGCACACGAGACGAAGGCCAAGATCCTCAAGGCAGCTGCACGCTCATTCTCGATCGATGGGTACGCCGCTACCTCCATGAACGACATCGTTGCGGAGGCTGCCTCCACGAAAGGAGCCGTGTACTTCCACTTCGACTCCAAGGAAACGATCGCGCGAGAACTCATCAACCACTGGTTGACCGCGCTCGGCGGAATCCGACAATCAACCGACGAATCAGAAATACCAGCGATCGAGAAGTTGGCTGCATTCTTCAACGGTTCAGCGGCGCTTATAGCCGACGATGCCCTGGCCCGAGCCGGCCTCAGGCTCACCACAGAAGCAGGTCTCGATACCGCCCCACCCGCGTTCCGTGAGTGGGTGGAACTCGTCAGCCGACTCGTCGATACTGCGATCGCAGACGGACAGCTTCCCGCCTCTGCCGCCCAGCGCCTGGCCGCGAATCTGTGCGCGGGATTTATCGGCGCAGTTCAAGTCATACAGGTACTGGGCGACCCTGGAGATTTCACTTCACGCATCGACGACTTAGTGAACGCGTATTTGATTTCAGATGCGTAGTCCGCGCGCTGGCGAGGTCGTGAGTAGGGGAGAGGGGACCGGACTCAATCCTCGCGGTGACGTCGCCAACCGTGTGCACGGTGTACTGCTAATTCCTCGACGGTAGCGAGGCAGTCGCGTCGTCGAGAGGAGTGACAAAGTGCCTGACATCGAGAGCCGAATCCCCGAAGTTGCTTTGTCTCATAGCGAATATTTCAGCGATCCGAGCCGTACCGACGTGGAGACGTCACCATCGATGGGACCGTCACATCGATGGGACCGTCACTGAGACTGAAGAACACCAGATAGAGATCGACCCGATGAAGACAGCGGAAACCGTGTGCGTGGGGAAGGTGTGCCGCGTCGGGGCCGCGGAGCACTTCATCGGCCCTTGCCTCCCGTTGAAATGATCGGTTCCAGAACTCGCACGCGATGGTGGTACCAAAACGAATCCCACTTCGGTACCATCAGCATATGAGCACGCAGATCGCGGTACGACTACCGGACGAGATCGTGGAATTTCTCGACGACGAAGTCAGGGAACATCGCGCAGCCTCGCGAGCCTCACTAGTGTTGCGCGCTCTCGAACGTGAGCGTCGCCGTCAGATAGCCGCACGAGACGCGGAGATCCTCTCGGCCGCAACATCCGAACATGATCTGAGCCCCCTCGCTCACCACACCGTGAAACGACAGCCAACAGGCTCGACCTGATGCGACCAATTCATGAAGCCAGCCTCGACACAGTTCGTCCGGTCCTCGTACTCACCCGAGAAATGGTCCGTCCACACCTCGGGACCGTCACGGTAGCGCCCATCACCGGCGAGATCCGAGGACTGTCCACTGAGGTGTCCGTCAGCGCCGCTAACGGACTATCCGCCGACGCGGTGGTCAGTTGCGACCACATCACGACCATTCCCGTCAGTGCACTCGGCAACATCATCGGTTATCTTCTTCCAGCGCAAGAGGAATCACTGTCCATAGCCGTGCGCGCCGCCTTCGATCTCGAATGATGACGACAGTGAACGGAAAGGATGAAACATGGCGCTGAAGAAAGGGGAGCAGTTCACGCTATTCGAGCTCGAAACACCAGAATCCGCTACTCGTTCGGACGAAGTTCCCGAACCCGATCAGCCTTCTCTGTTCGACGTTGACGACACCGCTTGCCTCGAAACGGATTCCGGGGTTGCGGAGCACCCCCGGACCGACGACATCGTCGCCCCTCCGGATGAGCGCTCCAACGAAATGGAAACGGAACCCACCCAGGCGTCCGAACTCGACGCAACGGAACCGGCCGCCCTTCCTCCCGCCAGCGAGGCAGCAGACGGCCACGCCGTCATTGTCACAGCAGCCGGCACCTACACACCATCCGGTCACACACTCACCGGCCCAGTCGATTCCATCGAAAAACTCGACAAACTCATCAGATGGGCAACGCTCACCCCGCTGGGCGCACCGGCACAGATCTGGATAGTCGGAATCGAAGCCTGCGAAATGCTCGGATGGATCATCGACCCAGGCAGCGAAGACGATGTCGACGACATGGAAATCCTCCGCACTCGCGCTGCCGAAGAACTCACCGCGATCCTCCACGCCACGCTGACCCCCATGCTGACCGCAGGATGGGAACTGCGCGGAGAACCCGGCCACGTCGTTCACCTCTCCCGCACCACCGGGAACTTCACATCCATGGTCGACATCTTCATCGAACCCTATGTATGGACCTACTGGAACAAAGACTTCGGATGGGGCAATCGCGTGGGAGACATGGGGATCCTCGGATCACCCACCGCCGGAACCTACCTCCCCGACGACGACCTCCCCGCTGCCCGCGAACTGGGACGCCGACTCGCCTGGTGCGCACAACACCTCGGCGTACTACCCGGCCCCACCCCAGCACGCACCGGCGCCGCCATCGTCGACAAGATCAAACGCGACCGCACCCGCAGCGGTAAAGGAATCGTCGTCACCGTCGGTGGACCGGTCCCACCGCTGGACGGCGAACCCCGCGGAGATCTCGAACCTGCAGTCGGATGGACCCGCATCCCGGGCCTCGAAGAACTCTCCGACACAACACAACTGGTATCGATAGACCAACGAGCGGCATACCTCGCTTCCGCTGGCATGCTCGAATTCGGCTACGGAAAACCCCGACATCTTCGCGGCGAGAACGCGCTCGACGCTGCGCGGCAATCGAAAACCCCGTTCGGACTCTGGCGTGTAACCCTCCCACCCGGCGACATGCTGGCACTCCCACCCGCTCTACCATTGCCTCACCCACACATGCTCGCCGACCAACCCGTGCAGACCTGGATCACCACCGTCAGCCTCGACGCACTGCAAACGTCCATCGCCGATGGCGGAATCGGCGCAGAACTCGACGACCTCGACATCACCGAAGCATGGGTCTACCCCGAACAAGGTCGAGCCCTCGACAAATGGGCCAAGATCCTCCGCGAAGCCCGCAAAATCGCCGTCGACACAGGCGACACGGCAATGAAACGGTTCATCGGCGCCTGCTACAAGGGTTACATCGGCCGAATGGTCAACCCCGACATGTGGACCGCCAAACAAATGCAACATCACCACCAACCGCTCTGGCGAGCCGCGATCATCGCACACTGCCGCTGGCGAGGCCGCCGCGTCGCGATGCGCATCGCACGCGAAACCGGGCGTTGGCCACTGCGCACCGTCACCGACTCCTGGGTCTATCCCCTGCCCCCGGGCGTCGACATCGCAGACGACAGTGACGCACTCGGGAAAATGACTCTGGAAAAGAGCGCCCCGCTCACCGAGGACATCACCGTCATGCTGACCGACGCCCGCGACACCCACGAGATCAACCTCGCACTCAAAGCTGCGTTCACCGACGAAGATGAAGGAAACATATAGTGGCCCTGCATCTTCCGAAACCGCGATCAACCAAACCCGCACAGAAAACCGTCGGCTTGGACGGACTCAACGTATCCGTCTCGACAGCAGCAACCAGCGGTATCGAAAAATCCAAATCAGTCAAAAGTGGGGGATTGGCCGGACTCACCAGCAAAGTCTCCGTACGCCAGATCCGTACCGAAATCGGCAAAGAAGGCCTACGGCAAGCAGCTGTCGACGCCGGAAGAAAGCCCCCCTCAGACCGAACACTGCGCCGCTGGGCGCAGCAAGGACGAATCCCACACCCCGACGTCACCGAACGCGCACAACGACGAGCCGCCATCGAACGCCTCGGCGGAATCGACGCAGTCGCAAAGAAAATCGGCCGTTCACGCTCTGCAGTCTCTCGCTACCGCTCCGGGGAAACGAACGAATTACGTGCGGACGCGAAAAAGAAACTCAAAAACGTCAAAGCACGCGACATCATGGACCGCGCCGGCGTCCTACGACCCGACGGACAACCCAAAAAGGCCACCATCCGAGTCCGCGGGGGAGTGTCCGTCCGCAACGGTTCCGAAGAAGGTTACGACTATCGAGTGCGTACCCTCGACTTCGCGAACTCCGACAGCCCCTTCAGTCTCGACGAAACACGAGAACTCGCCATGGCTTTGGCCAACGACGATCATGCCCGAGTGGTTGCCATCCTCGAACGTCACGCCACGATGGATTACCCTGAAAACAAGGGATTCGACCAGTACGGCGACACTTTCGGATTTCACTTCGATTCCATCGAATCCGTCCACATCGACTGGACATAGAACTGCCCTGCTCCTCGACGCACCGGGCGGGACCAGGCATCGCGTTCGCAGATCCTCGTGCGAAACACCGGTAGCGATCGCGGCACCAGAGGATATGTCGGCCAGGTTCGAAAATCGAATGGCGCCTCTCAGCCGGAGTTGTCAGGTTTGACGGGCAGTTGGGAGTCGAGTTCGGAGACAGTGGCTTCCACAGCTGCCGCGATCTCGTCGTCGGTAGGGACGAGATCGCGAACCTGGGAGGGGAGAGTCTCATAGGTGTAGTCGGCTACGGCGAGGGGTGCAGTTGTCCCGGCAAGTGAATACCGGACGACGTTGTCGTTGCGGCCGGCGCAGAGCAAGATTCCCACAGTCGGGGCGTGGATGTCCTTGTTGCGGAGGTTGTCGTCGATCCACGAAACATAGAAGCCGAGCTTCCCGACATACTCCGGCTCAAACCTGCCTACCTTCAACTCGACGACGACGAACCTCGCTTGCACCCAGTTGAAGAACAGCAAGTCGATATAGAAATCCTGATCACCGACCTCGAAATGGTACTGACGTCCAACAAAAGCGAACCCGTGTCCCAGTTCGAGGAGGAACTGCTCCAGCCGACGCATCAGCGCGGACTCCAGCTCCCGCTCCGCGACACGTTCGGTGATGTCGAGAAAATCGAAGACGTACGGGTCACGCACCAATTGCTGAGCGAGATCGGAATCCTCGGCCGGAAGATGGTCCTGAAAATTCGACGGTGCCGCACCGATCCTGCACCGTAAACCGCTGTTGATCTGATTTTGCAGCACATTGCGCGACCACCCGTGTTCAACAGCCGTTGATGCATACCAGTCGCGGTCCGACTGGTTATCCAGCTTGTCGAGCAATACCGTCACATGACCCCACGGCAATTGGCCAACAGGTTGTTGGCCAATTGCATCGCGCCCCCAGATGCTCGCCATCTGCCGCATGTACTTCAGATTGGTCCGTGACAACCCACGCATGTCGGGAAAGGCCGATCGAAGATCGACGGCGAGCCTGTCGATCACCTTTGAACCCCAGCCCTCGGCCTCTTGACGCTGCACGATCGCGTGCCCTATGTCCCAATACAGGCTGAGCAGTTCGGTGTTGACGATTCGGGTGGCGCGAACTCGCGCTTGCCGAACTTGCGACTTGAGATGGTCGAGAAGCTGGGCGTAGTCGGCGGGCAGTTCGGCTGGAGCATTCACCCATCCATCTTTACCCAGCGCTGCTGGGAACGCCCACCGGACATGCCTCCACTGGACACCTCAGCCCGCAGGAACGGCGACTCGGGCGTGCGCGCTAGACGCAGGATCACCCGGCCCTCGCACAGCTCAGTTCTTCACAGGGCGCATTGATCGGAGTGAATACGTCCAGCACCATAGCGGCCCTCACCTGAAATCGGGCGCGTCAGGCCTGTCCGCGCGCGGACAGGTACATCGTGTTTGCTGGTAGAGAAAGGTTCTCATGCCGTTCCTAGGTTCGACCATCCACCGTCCGGTATGCATGCTGATGACGGCAACAGTCGTCGCAGCCTCCATCGCTTTGATGTCGCCGGGCATTGCGTCCGCCCAATCAAACGGATGCTCGAAGACTTTCAACCTGTTCATCCCCGGAACCTGGGAAACCGCAGAAGACGCCGATCCCTCGATCGCGGTCGGTATGCTCAAACCGATCGCCCACAGCATCGCGGACACGAACGGTAGCGCGGCACAGGTCCACACTCTGCCGTACATGGCCCGAGCCTTCGACAACGGAAAAACCTACGCAGACAGCAAATCTGATGGTTTGACGAGGGCGAAGGACGTGATCGCCGAGATCGCAACGAAATGCTCCGACACCAAATTCACCATCACCGGCTATTCCCAGGGCGCGGACATCGCAGGTGATCTTGCCTCTGAAATCGGCAACGGCTCCGGCCCCATCAAGGCAGAGCAAGTCCTCGCGGTCGGGCTTCTCGCCGACCCCGGTTCCGGAACGAACGGCGAAGCAGTCATCGGCCCGAAGCCGTCAGGAAAGGGGATCGCCGATCCGCGGCCGCAGGGCATGGGGAAGCTCTCGGGCCGGGTCGCGTCGATCTGCGATCCGAAGGACCTCTACTGCTCGATCCAAAAAGGTTCGAGCCCGCTGCTCGGATCGCTGGGTTCAGTGCTCACCAAAGCTCCGAGTGCTGGGGTTGACGGCCAGGTAGGCGACAATTCACACCTGGCCACCGCGCTGGCGTCGGATTTCTCCCAAGCCGACCTTCCCAGCCTCGCCACAGCCACTGGCAATCTGACCAGTGAACTCTCGAAGGCGGACGGCACAGTCGACCTCGAGAAGGTCGCCTCCAGCGCGAGAACGCTGGCGAACACCATCAGTCCGCTCGCGGAACTACTCGGCTCCGGTGCCGCCAATCCTGCGGCGAACGGGCAGCTCGCTGCAGCTCCCGCCGGAACAGCCGAAAATAATGCCGGCCACGTTCTAGACAAGGCCGGAGAATCTGATCTCAGCAGTGCGCTCACGACAGTGACCGCGATCGCCGACACCGCGAGCACGCTCGCCAGCAAGGGCTCCACGACGCTGTCGGCTTCATCTCCGGACCTGACCTCCTTGTCGACCGCTGCTGGCACCCTCGACAGTCAGATCGCCCCGCTCGCCACGACACCGAGTGACGTCCTCGGATCTGCCTCCGGAGTCCTCTCCTTACTCAAACCCACAGTGTTCGTCAACCAAGTCCTGGGCGTCGCCACCGGCTTCACCTCCCTGGATATGCCTGCGATCCTGGCGAACCTGAACCTTCTTCCGCAGAAGGTCGCCGCGCTCGACGCCCACGGTGCCCACAAGGTCGCAGGGGATCTGAACAACCAGTTCTCCCCATTGGTGAAGATGGCCGCGGGTATCGATCTGAAATGGGTCTCACAGATTCTGTCGGCAATCCCGGATCCGTCCGGCTACTCAAAGGTCGCGGCGCTCGTCGCGTCGATCCTGGGAGGAGTCGACATCATCAACCTGGCAAACCTCGTCGGCCGGGTGCAGGAAATCGCTTGGGCCGCAGTCGAGAAGCTGCTCCCACCGCCAGGACAGCTCCCCGACCCGCTCGGGGCCGGAGCTGCCATGACCGGACTCGTCCCAGTCGGACTCGAACTCGCCACGGTCGCGGTCAACATGCTCGCCGGCAAAGCTACGAAGACTGATCCGACATTGCTCGGCAAGCAGGCCTCGACGGCCGCGACCACCGATTCCGCTCAGACACAGAATCTGGAACTCTCAGCACTGGCTAATTCGTTGACCGCCATGGCCAGTGCACAAGGCGCCAACGACCTTGCATCCTTAATAGGGGAGGGGCTCGACGCAGCGTCCTTCTTCGCCTCCGGGGCACACCAGAACTACAACTCTCTCGTCGTCGACAACGCTGGCCGCAACGCGATCCAGTGGATCTCGGACTGGCTCAATCTGCAGATCGGACGCGCAGCATGAGCCGGTAACCCGCCCTCACTCCGACATTTCGAAGAAAAGAATCTAACGATCGACCCCTCCTGGAGGGGCGGGGCGGGCCCGCGTGGTCAGTCCCCACCGCCGATCGAACCCACCTCCCCAATATGACGAAGTAGCACATGTCCCAGATGGGGGAGATCGCGATACTGCCGAAGCGGGTGAGGTGTAGCGGCGGTGTGTACGAGTGCGATCTAGTCGCGATCTTGCAAACGCCGCCTCGTCAGATCGTGGCGCAACCCGTTTGAGTAATCCGGAGCTGGGTAGGTGCTCGTCATGGAGTCTTCGCGAATCGATGCCGAGATCACGTTGATGGTAGACGGCAGCAGCCGCACCCTGACGGTCGACACTCGAACCACGCTGCTCGACGCGCTGCGGGATCGCCTCGGCGTGACGTCCCCGAAGAAGGGTTGTGACCACGGGCAGTGCGGATCGTGCACGATCCTCCTCGACGGGCGGCGCGCCGTTACGTGTTTGACGTTCGCAGTGGCACAGGACGGCGCACAGATCACCACGGCAAACGGTTTGGCGGGCCACGACGGTCTGCATGCCGTACAACAAGCCTTTCTCGACCAGGATGCGCTCCAGTGCGGGTACTGATT
>NZ_BCRM01000039.1 GCF_001552595.1 Rhodococcus erythropolis NBRC 15567 | reverse complement strand
GGAGTCGTCGCCTTGCAGTCGGGTGGTGATGGTTTCGGCGGCTGCTGCGGGGTGTCCTTCGATCGGATCGGTTTGCGCGATGTCGAACACGGACAGGATCGGGAACCGTGCTGCGCGGCGGGTGGTTTCCTCGCCGGTCTCGGTGTCGGTTTCGGTGATCTTCTTGGTCGAGTAGCCGAAAATCTTGATCGACTTTTCGCCCTTGCGGACCTGTCGTCCGAGTTCTTGCCACTTGCGGAATCCGGCGACCTGGCTAGCGTCGGGGGCCTGCGAGAAAATCAACATGACGTTGTTGAAGCTGTACGCGTGGAACGCTGCTGCGGCGGTCAGGTAGGCGGCCCATGCGTCGGTGTCGGTGAGCTGGGCGACCTTCGCGGTGATGCTCTCGTGCAGTGCGGCGGCCTGCTCGCGTCGTGCCGCGCTCTTGTCTGCCGTGGTCTTCGCACCCATAACTTTCAACCTCCGCTGATCCGGTGGCGCCCCCTGCTCGGTGGCCGCCAATTTTTTTGCCCTGCTGGCAAAGGAGAATCGCGTCGGCATGAGGGGGCCGGAGTGCCACCCCTGGGCCGGGAAAATTTCTCTGCGAGCGTGCGAGTGCGGGTTGAGAAAATTTCTCGGAGCCCTCGGGTCGGCATCGCCGCCAGGGGTTGCGTGTAGGTCACCGCCGACGAGAATCGGAAGGCCAGAAGGACAAACAGATCAACGCTTTTCGCTGGTGCGGAGCGCAGCGGAGCTCATTTCGGGGGACACCGGTAGGTGGTCGGCCGCCGGGCAGGCGCCAACACACCGCCGGCGACGGGCCAGGCGTTCGCACCTCCCGCTCGGGTGGCTGGCGGGGTGATTGTGCGGGAGCGACGGAGGCCGGCCACGTGTGGTGTCGCGGTAGCTCTGCTCTCGAGATGAGTTCATTGAAGAGAAACCGTCTATTTAAACCCGCCCTTATTCTAAGAGGGTATATATTTTTGGCCTTTGTTAGTTAATATGCAGTGCCGCCCCCAGCTCGGAGTACCGGCGCATTATTATCGGGGCTGTACGGGCAGCTGAGCGCCGATTCTTGTCGAGTGCATCAAATCGGTCTCGCGACCCCGGAAAGCTCGCAAATTGTCGCTGCGACCTGGTAGGATGTAATCCGTTGCTTCGAAATCTCGGGGCGACAAAGAATCCCGAAAGAATGGACGGCGGCTAGTTTTGTGCGCAAATCCTGAACCGAAGGGAACAATCGTGAACTAACAGAAAGGCTCTATCATGGTTAATGAAAGTACGGTAAATGAAGAAGATGGATCTAGTCGAGAGAATGCGTCTGGACAAAGGACTCGACCTCGTTGGTGGTCGGATGAGTCTTTGGCAACGCGGGTGTGGCGCGGCGATCGGTCCATGCGGGTGATCGGCAAGGCAGCGGATGCCGTTTGGGGTCTGATCAGCGTGGTTTTCCTGCTGATTCGCGTCGTGGGCTGGCTGGGGTATGGGGTTCCTTTTGGGGATCCTGCTGCGCTGGAGGTTGTGAAGTCGGCGGTGTGGATCCCTGGATTCAGGGGTTTGGTGCGTCGGGTGTTGATTGTGGCGTTGGCGTTGCCGCTGATTTTGGTGGGCTGGTTGGTTCGTTGGGTGCGATGAGCGTGAAGGCGCTGTTCGTAGGCCCTTAATCGCAAATGGAGATGAGGATGGTCCGACCCTGAGTCGGGCCATTTCTCGGTCCGGGGGTTGTCCGTCGGGGTCGAGGCGTGGTCGCGTTTCGGCTGGTTCGGACGTGCGTTTCGGATCTTCGTCGGCGGCGGTTGGTGGTTGAACGCTGTTAATTTGGGTGTGTCCGCAGGTTGATGCGAGGTGGGGGAAAAGTTGATGGATGGTTGGAGTCCGGATTTTCGGCCGCGGGCGTGGGAGCGGGACAAGAAGCAGTTCGCGGCATGGACGGGCGGTGCTGCGGTTCGTTCTCCGTGGAAGCGTCGCAGGTTCAGGATATGGCGCGAAGAGCAGCTGTCTAGCAAGTTGCGTTTGGCTCACAAGGCTGAGCAGAAGCGCCGGGCGGATCTGATGGCGAATCCGAGTCCTGAGCTTGTTGCGGCGTATGCGGAGTTGCGGGCTGCGGAGGCGGCGTCCGGTGCGCGGATCGGTTGCGCGCGTGGTGGCGATATGACTGACCCGGAAACGGTTCGGGTTCTTGCTCGTTTGGTGAACGAGCGCGCCGAAAAGTTTCAGTAGGAGCAATTCACGGCCACATTTATTGTGGTCAATCTGCTTTTGTCCGGAAGTTTTCAGTCTCTGCCGAGGTCGTGTTCGCGTTTCGGTGTCTGGGTCCGCGAGGTTTCCGGCCCGCTCGTCCCTGATTCTCGTGAACCTGTCGGTGGCTGTGACGGGTAGTCGAGTAGGCGTCCGCGCATGAGGTCGCTGAGTTCGTTCGGGTTGTACGGTTCGCGGTTTCCGCTGCGGAGATGGTCGATCATCGCCTTGTGATGCTCGGCCACCTCGAGGTGAATGACGTTGCCTTGGGTTTTGGCGAGCGTGGGTGGTTCGGTGCCGTTGCGGTGTACGCCGGGGGCGAGGACGTCGCGGAGCGGTGTGTGGGTTGCTTCCATGGCGACGTAGCGGGCTGCTTGCACTGCGGAGGCGTGGACTTTCTGCCAGTCGATGGTCCAACCGGAGGATTTGAGGAGTTCGTCGAAGAAGACTCGTTGTGTGCGGGAATTGCCGTCCCGAAACGGGTGCAGGACGGTGGTTTCGCCCCAGTGATAGGCGAGGCGGTCGACGGCGCGGTCTTTCGGGAGTCCTTGGGGGAAGTTGTCTTTGGCGATTCCGCGGAAGATGAACGCTGCCTGGTTTTCGATGTGTTCGGGTCGGCAGTGTGGGAGGTTCATGCCGACGGCGCCGGTGTCGCGGGTGCGGAGGGTGCCTGCCCAGTCGTAGACGTCTTGCAAGATGAATTGGTGGATCTTTTTCAGGTGGTCGAAGTCGAAATTACCTGCGATGGGCTGTAATTCGAGCTGCAGGATGCGCTGATACGCCGCTTCGGTTTCGTCCTCGAGGAGTGCTTGCGGGTCGGTGTGCCCGAGTTTGTTGATCCGGACCCCGGTTTCGGGGTCGACGTACGGGTCTTTCAACTGCGGGCAGCTCGGCGACGGCGGTTTTCGGCGAGGACGAGTGCGACTGCTTCGTCGCCGGTGATTTCTCCGCGTAGTTGCCGGCGGCCGACTTCGATGCCGTATTCGCTGGGTTCCATGCCGGCCATGCGGTGGCCGGCAGTGGCGGCGGCGATGGCTCGGTCGATCTGGGCTTCGGTCATGTGCGACTGTGCGTTGCGTGCAGTGGTCACCGGTGCTCCTTCGTCGACTCGGTCGAGCGTGGCGGTGCGCAGGGGAGCTGCACACCGTTGTCTATTCTACCTGATCATTGCCTGTTTCCTGCGGTCAACAGCCGTTGTGGGGCGGTGTTCAGAACAGAGTGTTTTGGGTTTGCGCGGCGGCGTCGTCGGTGCGTTTCTCGTAGGCGGCTGCGAGGGTTTGCGCTGTGGTGGGGCTGCATCCCATTTCGGTACCGATTTCGTCCCAGTCGGCTCCGTGGTGGTGCAGCTGCCAGGCGTCGTGTTCGTCATCGTTCATGTTCTGGGTTCCTGTCTGCTCGAGGGCGACCTTCGGAGTTTGGCCGCTTTCAGGAAGCTGTAGGTCGAAAGGGCGAGTAATCCGACTCCGGCGATGAGGGTTCGGCTGGTTCCGATGGTGAAGTCCAGGGCTGCGACTGCGAGGGCGAGGACACCGAAGATGCTGTGTTTCACCACCCCCGGCCTGCTGATTCGCTGATTTGGCTTGTCTGGAGTGTTCATGCTCGGCCTTCGCGGATGGCGGCGAGGCGTTGGGAGGCTGCGCGGCGTTCGCGGCCGATGCTGAGCAGGTGCTCGAACAGTTGGTCTTCGGGGAGTTCTTCGGCGGCTTGGGCGAGGGATCGTGCTGCTTCGCGGAATCCGCGCCGGTAGGCCTGGGTGAGGACTGCTGCGATGTTGTGCTCGAGTTCAGCGGACGGGACGCCGATGGTGGTGATGTCGGTGAGCGCTTTGGTGAGCTGTTTCCCGAGGTGCCCGCTGGTGCGGCCTTCCTGCTGCAAGGTAGTGAAGACGTGGGCACTGTTGTGAGGTTTGCCGGCAGTGACTAACTCCTCGATGGCGGTGAACAGTGCCGCGTTCACGGGCCGGTAGAAGTCTGCGCTGGTCAAGGCTGCGACGGCACGTTTCGCGCTCTCGGCCGGCGCCCAGAGCAGCGAGCACAGGAGTTGAGCCTCGACGTCGAGGGCGGTGCTGTACTCGTCGATCTCACTGTCGTTGTCGGTGAGGTCGTCGAAGTCGGGGGCGGTGGCCAGTGAGAGTGTCACGTCGGGGTCCTTGCTGTCGCCGGTGGGCATGGGAGGTCAGGGTCGCTGTGAGGTGAGTTGCCGGTGGCTGCGCAGGATCACGGCGGCCGCGCGGAGGTTGCGGGCAGCCTCGGCGAGATGAGTTGCGATGTCCTGGTCATGGGCGGAAACATCTCCGGCGGTGTCCGTGCCGGGGGCGGTGTAGAGGGTGTGCAGTTCTTCGCGTGCATCGCTGATTCCGGCGAGGGAGTCGTCGAGGGCGGCGAGCATGGTGCGGAGTTTGCGGTCGACGGATTCGCTGTCGCGGCGGAGCTCGGCGTCGAGTGCGCGGTCGACGAAGTCTGCATCGGGAGTGAAGGTGAATGCTGCTGCGGTCATGGTGTCCTCGTTTCGCTGGTGAAAGGGCGTGGTCAGGCGGCCGTGGTGAGCTTCTTGATTTCGTCTGGGCGGAATCCGCTCCAGTGGTTTTCTCCTGCGACGACGACGGGGGCTTGCAGGTATCCCAGGCTCATGACGTAATCGCGGGCCTGTGCGTCTTCGGTGATGTCGATGACGGCGTATTCGATTCCCGCTTTGTCGAGTGCGCGGTACGTGGCATTGCATTGCACACATGCGGGCTTGGTATATACGGTGATCGCCATTGTCATTCCCCCTCTTCGATGATTCTTTATTGATTTCAGTCTATCGAACAATGCAATATAAACCAATACTTTCGCGGGTATTTCTTCGATTAGTTTCCGCTTTAGTTAATGACATCTTCAATCATTTTCCGCATTCTTTCGCTAATACCAAACCCTGATGTACACAGCTACCTGCATGCGCCCTACCTGCACTTTCTCCCCATCCCCCGGTATGTGCCGATATTCTGGTCTCGTCGGGAGTGGGTCAAGGTGAGCGTAGGAAAAAATATCTTAGCGCCTTTGTTCGAGCGTGCGAGTGGCGCGTGTGGATATTATTTCTGGAGCGGCCTTGATGCGCGAGTGTCGGGATAGAAGAATGTTCACACCGGGGCGGGTCGATTTCTTTTCCTTGCGCTTTTATCGTGGGTCGTGGCTGGCGGCCGGGTGATTTCTCGAGTGTCTGTGGTGGTGTCCGCCCTTCCGCCCTTCCGGTCCGCCAGTGGCTCTGACCGCCGGCCGGAGGTGGAAGGTGCGGGGCGGAAGGGCGGACGATCCCCAACCCTTTCGGGCCGGGGATCGCCGCTTCATCGGGTCAGTCGATCGCGACCTCGTCGAATGTGAGCTGTCCGGTGATGATTTCCTCAACGGCGGCGAGGGTGTAGCCCTGTCCCATCAGGAAACTGAGGTACTGGTCGGCATTCTTGGGCTTGGATCGCCATGCGTCTTTGACCATGCGGGACTCTTGCGCGGCGATCACCAACGCGAGAAGCAGCACCTGAGCGCGAGCCTCGGACACCTTCGCCACTTGCTCGGCCAACTCTCGGCCGGGGTAGTAGCCCTTGAATCCGAGCAGTTCACCGAGTGATTCCGCTGCCTTGTATTCCGAGATCAGTCCGGGATCGCGGGCGAGGGTGGCCGCGACGTAGGCCGCTGCCGTTTTCGGCGGGGTCTTGCGGGCGAGCAAGGTCGTGCGCAGAAACTCGCGGCGGACGGTGGTCGCGGCCTCGGCCTGCTTGTTCAACTCGCGGACTCGTCGCCGTTCCTGCTTGTCCTTCGCTTCCTGCTCGCGCACTGCCCGAGCTGCCTCGGCGGGGTCGTTTCCGCTGGCACCTGCGGCGGCGGGAACGGCGTCGATGATCGGTCGCGGCTCGAGTCCAGCGCCTTCCTGGTCGATGCACCAGTAGTCCGGTAGGTACTCGGGCCGGTAGTCGACGGTGTTGGCGTGCCGTAGCCCTTCCTCGGGTACGGCGGAATCGTCGTCCTCGGTGTCCCAATCGACATCGTCGTAATCGACGCGCTCGCCGGTGGCTTTGTCGAAAAACGCATCGTTCAATCCCAGAAACACTGCCCAGAACTGCGGGGCTGCGTCGACCAGCTCTTGGGTGACCTCGTCGCCGTCTGTGGTGACCAGCTCGGCCGGGGACACCTCGTCACGGAAACTGCGCCGATCGAAGGGAAAGATCGTAAATCCCTTCTCCGCGAACGGAGCTGCGGCGAGGGCGTATGCCTCCCGTTCTTCGCGCAACCCGCGTAGTCGCTCCGCTACGTGGTCGAAGTCGTAAGACCTGGTGGTAAGGAGCTTTTCGACGGCTTCGGCGTCTCCGGCTTCCTCGAACTCGGCCACTACTGCGGCGTGTGCGAGGTCGAGCTGTCCGGCGTCGAGGGCTGCGCGGGCTGCCTCGGCTTTCCCTACCGCTGCCTGGGCTTTCACGTCTTTCTTGTCCATCGCGAGGGTCTTGGACACCTTCGTGATGGATGCGCCGAATTCGAGCATCTGCGCAACTCCTCGGGTGTGCTGCGCTGCGGTCAGCCCTTCGCGGTGCCGGTTGGCGGTGATCTGCTTGCCGATCCGGTCGACGGCGCGGGCCTTGTCACTGCCTGCGGTGTCGGGGTAGATCACGACGGGAATGCTGGTCAGTCCGGTTTCGCGGGCGGCGAGGGTGCGGCGCTGGCCGTCGCGGACGACGATCGTTCCGTCTGCGGTTCGTACGGCGCTGATCGCTTCGAGTACTCCGTTTTCGCGGATGGATTCGACGAAGTCGGGGGTCTGCGCCAGATCGACGCTGTCGCGGACGTTCTCGCCGATGTCGAGGGTGTCGGGGTGCAGCTGCGCGACCTCGAGTGCTGCGGCGGGGGCGGTGTGTGTTGCGGTCACGGTGTTGCCTCTCGTAGACTTCGGGACACGACACCGGGCAGGTAACAGCTGCCCGGTGTTGTGTTGTTTCCGTAGGGTTTTCGATCTCAAGCGGTGGCCGGTTCCAAGATCACTTGATCGGCCGTGGGGTGACGGTCTCGGCAGCTATCGGCCTCGATGTGTGCGTCCATCAGGGCGGAGGCGTGGCCGTGGTAGTCGAGCGCGATGAGCAGCTCCACGAACACGTCGATTTCCGGACAGCAGTTGTGCTCGACGACGCTGCCGAGATACTCGGCTGTCTCGAACAACTTCGCCCAGGCATCTGCTTTCTCGCAGATGTTGTGCAGGTCGTAGCCGTACATCGTTTTCTCCTTCGGTCGGGCGGTTGTGGTCGGTCATGCTGCGCGTCCTTGCGTGTGACGGATGGGCGGGTGGTTAGTTGGTGGGGGTGGCGGCGGCGTCGATGTCCTCCTCGGTGTGTCCGGCGTCGCGGGCTGCGGCGCGGGCGGCTGCGAAGGCGTCGACCAGGGCGGTGACGTCGATGAACCCTTCGCGGCTGCGGTCGAACATCGCTGCATCAAGGGCTGCGGTCGCCTCGACAACGGCGACGAGCGCGGGTGCGAGGGTGTCGGTTTCGGTGCTCACGTGGTTTTCCTTTGTTTTGGGGTGGGCGGGTTGGCTGTCGTCTACTCGGCGTTGACGCACTGTGCGGCGTCGTTGTGCATGCGAGGGCAGGAGTAGTCCCCGCACCCGCAAGTCAGTCCGGCGTAGTGGTTGGTTGCTGCGTTGTAGTCGTCGCTCATCGGTGACCTTTCGTTCGTGGCTGGGGACGAATCCCGTGCCCCGCCAATTTTTTTCGCCTTCTGGCATAGGAGAGTTGGACCGGCATTAGGGGGCCGGAGTGCAACTGGTGAGCGGAAGAGTTTTTCTGCGAGCCTGCGAGTGCGGGTTGAAAAAGTCTTTCGAGCCGAAGGCCGAAGCGAAGCGGAGTCAGCGGTTGCGCGCAGGTCACCGCCGGTCAAAATCGGAAGGCCAGAAGGAGAAACAAATAGAACGCTTTTCCAGACGGAGCGAAGCGGAGTTCTCTTCGGGGGACACCGAAGGTGGCCAGGCCGCCGGGCAGGCGGATGCAGTTTGGCGGCTCAGTGCCATCTCCGGCGAATGCGGCAAGATACGTGCATGACCAATCAGAGTGGGGAAGCCCCTATCCAAATCAGCGGCAATCCCACTGACTTGATTCAACTGATGGAGTGGTTTCGACACGACAACGCATTGCGCGGGCGGATCCAGCTTCAGGCACCGCCCGCACAAGACGGACAAATGGGTGGCCTCGCCGATGTCTTGTTGGTGGCCGTTGGCTCTGGGGGCATCGGCACCGCCCTCGTCGCTTCCCTCAAAGCTTGGTTCGCTAACCGGAACTCAGATGTCAACCTCAAAGTCACGCTTCCCACCGGCGCCGAGATTTCGGTTGAGGGTAAACGCGTGAAGCAGGACAAGATTTTCTCCAATATGCAAACGATGATCGACTCCCTGGACACGACAGCATGAGCCGCCGGCCGGACCTTGACCGGTCTCGTGCGGTCCTGATCGGTGTCAGCCAATACGGGGCGGATGAAGAACCCACTGCTAGCTCCGAGACCTTGTCATCCCTCAACTCGGTTTCTGCCAACCTCACGGATGTGCAGCACCTGCTGACGGAACCGGATCTGGGCACCTTCGCTGTTGAACACTGCCAACTCGTCGAGAATCCGAAAGGGCCCCGCGAGATTGGTCGCGTTCTCGAAGCAGCCGGCCGCGAAGCCGAGGACGTCTTGTTGGTGTACTACAGCGGCCACGGTCTCGTTAACAGCCGCGGGCGGTTGTATCTGGGGCTACCTGGAACGAACCCTAGTCAGCTGCCCTGGACAGCGTTGTCATTCGAACTAGTACGCGAAGCTCTCCAGGACAGCCAGGCAGCGGTACGAATACTGGTCCTGGACTGCTGTTTTTCAGGTCGAGCCTTCGAGTCTATGAGTGGTGACACCGGACTCCAGCCCGCTTTACTTGATGTCGAAGGCACCTACACGCTTGCCTCCTCTGCTGCCAATCAACCGTCCTTTGCGCCGCGGGGAGAGCCGAACACTGCGTTTACAGGGGCACTCCTTGCCGCAGCCCGCCAGTCACCCGGCCAAACCCTCGAGGAGCTATACGGCGCAACGCGCAGACGTTTGAAAGCGCAGGGTCGACCGGAACCTCACCGCCGAAGTGTTGATGCAGCTGGCGACATAGTGCTCTTCGGTACCCCACGGCCCCCTGCTCCGGTATCCGTGATCGGGCCGCCTGAGCGCACTTTTGAGTTCGATGAAGCACGAAGGGTTGTACCCTCCGCCACCTCGAACCCGCTTGGGCCGGGATTCTGGAACGTCACAATCCACAACGGCAGCGCCACCCCAATCACTGAGCTGGACGTACAGGTATATCCCGTTGGGGACGCCGGGATCCGAACCGAGGACGAATGCGTCCCAGCAAAGGGCCAACCTGCTTTGGTGCGAGCATTCAACGAGCGCCCTCGTGCAGAGCTTCGAAAGAGGCTCGGATCACTCAATAGCGCAATGGTCGAAAATGCCGCTTTGAGCAAGGCAATTTCTGTTGCGCTGCAACACGTTGCGAGAATGCCTGATTCTTTTCCGGTATCTCTTCCTGCCGGCGAGAACTCGACAGTTCTCTATTTTGCGCCTGAGGCGTGGGCAGTTCGAGCGGACCTCATATTCACTGACGCGGCCGGAAACAGGTGGTCGAAATCCGATATTGAGCATCCACAGCCAGCCGGAGAGGGCCAACCGATTCAAACCTGATCTACAGCTTCGGTGATCGCGTCGGCGGTCACCAGCAAGTCGATCTCAACGACGTTGGTTCCGCCGGCATCGGTGACTCGCACGGTTACCCCGGCCAACCATTGACCATCGTGCATCCTCGCCCAAAATTTCAAAATACCGTCGAGGTATCCGGACATGTAGAGCGCGGACGTTTTCACCCGCATGCTCACATGATCGGCGCGTGAGGCTCCCCCACGTCCGAGCGGGAGCGCACGGCCGATGTCGACTTTCACTGCCCGCGGCGGGTCGAATGTCCTGATCACGGGGTGATCGGGCCATCGTTCGGACCAATGGTCGGTGTTGATCACTGCGCTGCCCTCAAAGGCGGCGTCGATGCGATGACGGTGTCGTCGACGGTTGCCCAGCGGAGTTGTCCGCTCTCGTCGCGGATCTCCATACGTCCGGTGCGTTGCTGGAATCCTTTGCCGGCGGCCGCGACATCGAGCTGAACGCCTGTCACTCGCCCTCTCCCCGCTGATAATCCTGAGTATCCGGAAACTCGGGACGAGATGCGCAGATCCGGACCGTCCCATTGCCCCTCGGCGACTATGAGCAGCGAACCCTTACTCCGCGCACGGGCGGTCACTGCCCGCCCGCGTGAGGGCGTCACAGCGCCACCGGACAGACCCAGGACAACGGCGTCGAAACCCTCCAGCAGAATTGCGGCGCAGTCGATTCCGGCGTCCTTTGGCTGAGGGACGAGGGCGATCTTCGCTAAATCTCCGCCTTGCTCGTGGAAGGCGAGGAGTCCGAGTCCGGGCATTCCGATCACGGCGACGTGGCCGCCGGCGGCGGTGATGGTGGCGAGTAGTCCGATCAGGACTGACGCTGCGCCGTCGACGCTGACGACGGTTCCTCGTGCAAGCCCCCCGCGTGGGAGTAGATCGCCGATCGGAGTAGGGACGGGAAGCATCCGGAGGGCGGATTGCGCGGTGGCCACGATGGGGGTCGGCTCGCGCTCGTCGACGGGGCGGAGCATGACGGATGGGGTGGCTGGTTCGGTGCCGTCGGATCGTGCGGGTATCGACGCCATTTTGCGGCGGAGTTGTTCGAGCCTTTCCGCTTTGCTGAGGACTTCTGCACCGGGCGTGACCTGGTCGGACAGTTCAGTCATGACGACCTGCCCTCCTGCCGGTTCACTACCTTCACTTACGATAGTCGAACAGACGTTCGATGTCATATGTCCCCACTCGGGTGACGGTCGCCGAATGTGTCGGCTCCGCGGCGTACCGTTTTGTTTGGTGATTTCGTCAGGGAAACGCTGAGACTCCACCCGCTGGCGGATGGGTTTCCTGTCGAAAGGTTGAAGGGCATGGCGCTGAGCAGACTTGCGCAAGAATTTGCGGACGAGATCAAGCAACACGATTGGTCAGATGCGCCGTACAGACGCGATCGGGCAGGGCACGACCGATCAACCGATACGAACCGCAGCACAGGCGCCCTCACTGACCGCGGCCCCGATTATGTGCGGTGGAATGCTGTCGTGGTGACGGCTCAGGTTTTGATGTATTCGGATCCGAATCTCGACCTGGTGGAGTTCGCGATCGCTTGTGGGCTCCCTGCGGATATGACCGGCACAAGTGAGGACGCGGACGGATTCCTCACTCAGGGCATTCGGAGGGACACTTCTGGTCAGGTCACCCGGCCTGGAACGTACGAGTGAGGGTTTGATGAGTGAGATTGAAGAGCCGGACGCGATTCAGGGGTGGAGCCCGGCGCCGGACGAGGGCCAGGCCGGCACGGTGCTGACTTCGGATGGTCGGTGGGCGTATCGGTACAAGGACGGTGCGGATCTGATCCTGATGAAGATGCCGGAGCGTCCTGCCCCGGCGTAGGAGTGCAGCAGTGAGGCCCGCACCGAATCCGGTGCGGGCCTTGCCTGTTGGTTAGCCCAACTGTGTATTCATCTTGTTCGCAAGCCATTCCGCGTCTGACTGGACCATCGGTCCGCGTAGGCAGTAGCGGCCGCGGCCGTCTTGGACGTAGTGCGTGAAGCACTCGTTCTCGTATCCGCCGTGTTCTTCGGTGCGGGGTATTACGACAAAGCGTGTGGGAGTGGCTGTTTCGGTCATGGTGATGCCTTCCTGCGAGTCGGTAGAGTCGCTCCCCTGTCACCATGTCGAGGGTGGGCGGTCAACCCCGTAGAGCGGAGCGTGGGTTGACGGGTCGGGTCCCCGGCATGGTGTTCTGGGGCGACTTGTACGACGACTTTCTTGACCACTCGGGGCCGCGGAGCGGCAACGGCGCCGGAGGTGTCGTTCGGTTCTTGGTGTGTGGCCGGCGGTGGTTGTGTGCGGCGGTGGGCACCTCCCGCTCGGTGCGCTGGCGGGGTGATTGTGCGGGAGCGACGGGACTCGACACGGGTGGTGTCGCGGTAGCTCTGATTTTTGGTCGGTGAATGAGTATCAGGTCGCCACGTGTGACCGATCTGGACGGGTTGCGTTCAGGTCAGGACTTCGGCTTGCGCTTCGGTCTGGGTCAGTGCGGCGACCTGATGCTCGTCGCGAGTTCGAGGATAGTTCAGGTGTCCGACAGTGTCGGGTAACTCGGCAGGCCTCGGATGGTTACGATTTGGGACGCTCAGCGAGCACTTTCGGTACCGAGCTGAGGCTTGTGATTGCCGCGCCGGCGGCGGGATCAATAGCACGGGCCAGTGCTAACGCTTCGTCGTGGCGGGCCGCGTGGTTGGCGTTCAGAGTTTGTTCGTGGTGACCTACTCGATTGCGGAGGCGGCGGAGGTTTTCCGCGGTGTTTCCTACGTAGTATCCGACATCGATTTTGCGATCATTTGTGTTGCCCCGGGCTCCTGGGGGCCATTCGGTGTCGATGTGGGGAAAGGCGTTGATAGTCGCGTTCAGCCATAGGTTTTCTCGCCCTGACCGGCCAGTTTTCTTGACTTTTCGGTGTGTGAGTTGATTGGACTTCGTCAGCAATAGGGATGTCAGGTTCCCGAAGGTCAGTTGTGCGACCAGGTCGTCGTGTGTGACGGAGGCACCGGACCTGGGGTGTGTTGGAGCTCTTTGTGCTGCCGCGCGACTGGCGCAGCTCTTGGCGTCTTCTGCCATTTTGGTCTTGAATGAGTCCAGTGGTCTGGCTGCATTGGTGAGCCATTCTCGGCTGCCGCCGCCCGGAAAGGTGTTGGATACGTTCCAGTCGGCGAGGGCGTTGTCGAGGGAATGCCTCAGCATCATTTCGACGTAGCCAAGCACTTCGTACCAGGCCGCGTGCAATTCCCCTTGCCATGCGTACAGTGCGGCAACATTTGCGTCTGTTGGGTCTCCGCATTCGGCTCTGTACACAGCCAATCTGGGGTTGCTCAGGTGCGGGAGGATTCGTGCTGGCATGGAATTAACCTACATAGCGGCCTTCGTCCAGGATTCGCAGTATGCGGCGCCGGGGCTGGCGCCGGACGGAATCATATTTGCGGGTCTTGGACAAGGCGCAATTCCAAGTGATATTGTCATGGAGCACAGCGTCAGACAGGATCTGTTCGCTAATAGACACCGACGAAACCCTCTGCCAATTCAGCAGAGGGTTTCGTCATTTCTGGGTGTCGTGGCCCCTGAAGGGTGTCGGCCGGAATTCGCAGGACCCTCGGGGTTGCCCGCAATCACATTCGGCGCTTTCCCCTTAGTGGTCCGCCCGTCGAGGTGCTCCACTGGTTAGTCCGGCTGCGAACCGTCATACCCTGCCTGGCCCTCCAGGACTGCGATCTCCGAGGCCAGCTGCGTCTTTGCTTCCTCGGCAGCTTTTTGGTCGGCCTTCCGCTGCTCCAAGTACTTCTTGCCCGCAACTGCACCGCTGGCCACGAGCACGGCACTCACGCTGACGAATGCGGCACCCGTGCCGAAGCCTTTCGCGAAGATGGCAGGCTCGGCCTTCGATACAGCCTCTTTCTGAATTATCTTGATGAAACTCTGAACGCCGCCCACTTGCTTGGCTGCGGTCGCGAAGTCCTGATAAGGACCCAGGTTGCCCATCTCTTGCCCTTCGTCGGTGGTGTCATTCTGGTAGCGCCGGCCCATCTTCCCCTAGTTCGGCTGGCCGAGTAGCGCGATCCAGATGAGTTCTCGGGAAACCGCTTGAGCGGCTTCCTGCGGGTTCGGGTGTGCGTTCTGACCATCGTCATCTCGGACGACGCAAACGCTCACCCAGCACGTGTCACGTCACTTGCCTCTGCGCCAGTCGATCATTTCGTTGATGTGTGCATCAATGGCGCGCACTACGTGGTGTACCTGGTCCTCTACGTCTTCGAGCGCGGTCTCCGTTGTAGCGAACTTCTCGAAGGCCTTGACATAGTCAGCGCTATGGCCGAGCTTGCGGGCCGATCCCTTCCACTGCCGCACAGTGCGATAACTGATCTTTTTCGCGAGCGTTTGCCCCGCGAGAATCTCATCGAGCGCACGGGCTCTTAACTCCTCGTCGATGACGACTCCGCAGTTGCTACCCCGCGTTTGGACATAGCTGAGGTCTAGATCCAGTTCTTCGAGCCGATCTATCAGATGTTCCGAGAGCGTCTTTGCCAGCTTCTCTGCCGTATCGATCGGTGAGAGAGCCAGTAGTCTGTCAGCGTATCGCCCCAGTTCGGAGGGGTGGTGCTTCTGCTCGGGAAAGAGCGCGTCGAGCTCGGGGGTAGGCGCGCTCATCGCAATCGGCACGCCAGACGACGAACTTCGTTGCATCAGGTCGCAGACGACATACGTGTAGATTTTCGCTGCTGCCTCGACGGTCGCCGGCCGTACCTTGTCGTCATGGTAGATCTCGTTGCGGTACAGGTGCATCCGCCTGAGAACAGCGGCGTGAGACGGGCTGAACACATCGTTGAGTTGAAGATAGGCAACCTTGGGGGCGAACTCACTCTCGATCTTCTTCAGGTCTCCGTCTGACACCAGCTTTCGCTCGAGCTCGGCCTTCACGTCTACAAGTTTTCGAGGCGGTGCATCGTCGTCATCGAATGGCGTCGGCTGCTCTTCGGTCTCGCCTCGCTCCAAAGCGGCACACACCGCCTCGTAGTAGCCCTGGCCCAGGTGATTCAGAGAGAGTTTGCTGTCGCACTCACGCTTCAGTAGCAGTTCGGCGGTGTTGTCGAGAAGCATCAGGCTGATCCGCCAGCGAGACACGCCCCCCTGATGAAGTAGTCGGTTCGATTCCGAAACCTGCACCACGAGACGCTCAACGCTGTCCATATTCGTCCGATCGTCAGCCTGCCGAGATCGCAGTATGCCCAGTGGGATGCGGCGACGCCACCGCCTCGGGGACGAATCCGACTCGTGAACCGTACCCTACAGTCTCATATTCTGGTCGACTGGCGAAATCGGACTTGCGAGATGGACCTTTCGGTATTTGGCTCTGAGCGCCTTCCTGTGGTCTTAAGTGTGCGTTTTGACCCTCGTCATACCGGACGGTGAAGATCGGGCGTCTGGGTGCGACTGACGTGGCGAAATTTCGTACCGAAACGTCCAATTTGGGTGTCCGTTGGATTTGTCCGTTATGGCATAGGCTCTAGTGGACAATTCGTGTTCGGCAGTGGGGGTGGCGTGAAAATCGGGTATGCGCGGTGCAGTACGGTCCGGCAGGACACGGCGGTTCAGGTTGATCTTCTGGTGAAGGCCGGGGTGGATCGTGACATGGTCTATGTCGATCATGGTGTCAGTGGCCGGCAGGCTCGTCGGCCGGGTTTGGATAATGCGATCAACGCGGCTCGGGCCGGCGACGTGTTTTGTGTGACGAAGCTCGATCGGTTGTCTCGGTCGGCGAAGGATTTGCATGAGACGGTGGAGCGGATCGCGGAGAAGGGTGTGTCGCTGTCGATTGATGGTCAGGTGTACGACCCGGCTGATCCGATGGGGAAGATGTTCATTGGCATTCTTGCGTTGATGGCGGAGTTCGAGTCGGATCTGATTCGTTCGCGCACGCGTGATGCTGTTGCCGCCGCGACGGCTGCTGGGAAGATGAAAGGTAGGCCGCACAAGCTTTCGCCCGAGGAGCGTGCGTACCTACTGCAAATTTATGAGACGGGCCAGTTCAAGATCGAAACACTATGTAAGAACACGGGTTTGAAGCGTTCGTCGTTGTATACCAATATCCAGCTTGCGCGGATCGAGCGGGAAGCTAGCGGCCGGACCCCTCGGGTCGAGAACTGAGCTCGAAAGTGGGATCCGGCCGCTAAGTCAATGGTGCAGATGTTGTCGGTCTAGTTGTCCCTCAAGCAATTTCGACCAGTTGATATTGAGGTCGACACCCGTATTTTAGATCAGGCGGGCGTGAAGGCATTGCGCAACTGCGCTGTTACCACGCCTTCGAGACAGGTTGCGAGGTCGATGTCTTCTCGCAGGGTTGCTGATGCGTTGGCTGCTCCGACGGTGCCAGCGCACAGGTTCCATGCGAGTCGGTGCGCGGTGGGGGTGTCGGTGAGTTCTCCGTCGGTGATGGAGTTTTCGACGATGTCACTGATCGCGTCAACCCAGTGCGCGAAGGCTGCGCCGTTGACGACGGTGGGTTCGAGGGTGAGTTTCATTCCTGCGCAAAGGTTGGCGTTCTCGGCAACCAGGGCCATTGGGATGATCGCAAGGGCAGCCGCAATGGCAGGTACGAGTGGACTGTTACCGAAGCCCACCACAGGTCATACCCCGGATCTTCAACTGGTTGTCGGCACGTGTCTCTACAGTCAACTCGGGTAACAGTCCGGATCGAGTGTCAGGAGCAGGGCCGATGACGTTCGTCAACGATGCTCCATCCCCGCTGCCCGGCATGCCCGACAGCGCTCCCGCGCTGCGGGCGTTCCAGATGACGTTGATCGGGCAGCCCCAGCCTGTACGCATTCCGGAGCGTCTGTGGCGTTCTTGGCTCGACAATCCTGCCGTCGTTTCTCGTTTCGAGTCCAAGCGATTCCGACGCCGCCGGGAGCAGTGCTGGCCGTGGATCGGCGGTGTGTCTTCGACCGGGCATGGTTCCTTCCGGGCGGCGAGTCTGCCTGGGCCGTCCCGCCGCGGGACCGTGCCGGCGCATTTGTTCGCCTACCAACTCGAAGACGGTGTCATCTCGAGGTTGGGCTGGTCCAACACCGACGACGCGGTGCTGTGCCACCAATGCGACTTCGCCGGCTGCACCAACCCGGCACACATGCAGTTGGGAACCAATCGCAGCAACCGCAGCGAATACGAGCTCCGGCGACGCAACATCGCCAGCCCACTCGCCGACGTTCGAGGACCCGCGGGTCGCACTCGCGCCATTGCCACCGCGATCCGTACCGGGATCGAACAAAACGTAGGAGTCGACGTCATCGAAGAGCGCATCGCTGCGGCCGAGGCTGCAGGACGTCCGCTCTCGCTCTGGTAGCGAATATTGCCATTCGATACTGACGATGCACGTTCAATGTGGGTGTATTTCGTTGCGGTGCAGCGACTTTCATCCACAAAATGACATAATATAGGTTATCGGCGAACGTATGGGCGGCAATCTATTGACCGCAACACATCCGGCACATTCAACTTTGGCGATCGAACGCGAAGCGCCGGCGACGGCATTCGGTCGCTGCCCCGGAACCCGATCCGTTAGAACATCGGTACGTTCGCTCGTGGCGCGAGTTTTCCAATCTGTAACTTTCGATATCTGTGACCCGGCGGGACAGAAAGGTATACATATCTCATGTGCCCGGCTAACGACAAGGAGACCGATGAACATGCTGGACCTTTTCTCGTTCGTGATGCCTCGATGACTGCCTCCGGCGTCGCCGCGCCTACACACCGAGGTCTTCCCACCACATCCGGCAGGAAAAGCCCCGCTACCACCACTCGCACCACCACGACATACGGCTCGGATACGCGATGACCATTCTGCCTGCAGCGGCGGAGCCCCGATGAGCAGTCCTCGCCGCATCGCGCGGCTCTACTCTGCCGCGAACAGTCACGAGGTGCCGCCGGCACACCAACTGAACGCACGCGCCCGGCGCACCCGAACGGCCCCGCCCCCGGACGTCATGGCCGCCGTAGAATTTCTACTCGCAGAGCCCGATGCCTACCTCTACCGGCGTCGCTACCTCGACCTCATCACCCACACCCTTGGCCCGGACGGCACCGCCGTCACCGACTACACCGCCGCCGAAAAATACCTCCTCACCGCCGACAGATGCAGAAGAGCAATACAACGTACGACCGACCTTTACGCAGTGCCGACAAGAAAACCCGGAAACGACGCGTCCAGGTAGGCGCAATTCGCGCCCCCACCAGGCAGCGAATTGAACAAGCCAACGGCGAGCCCACAAATCTGGAAATGATCTATTCCCTGACCGTCACCTGCTCCTGACGCTCGATCCCGGACTGTTACCCAGGACCACGAACCCCAAGCCACGGCGCCGAACCTCATCCAATGCACTCTCCGGAGTATGTGCGCTAGGGCACACCCCGCCGATATAGGCCGCCCAGACGACCACAGCAGGGGCAGCACTCGATGCTGGTTGTCGATCCATCCCCGCAGCTCACCGTCCCCGTACATTGCTGCCTGTGGATAGAGGGAGACTCCGGACCGCGTACTCAGCGCGATCAATGCTGCGAGGGAAACCGATCAGCTGCGGAGAGAACGTGCGGCAGGCACATCGGTAGGACTGTTGACGGCAGGAAAGCGGCGTACCAGTTGCTCAACCAGAGCGTGCACCCGATGAAGGTCCTTGCGCAGAGCCGCCGCATCGGTGCGCGCAGCCGACGCCAACACCGGTGCGACCGGACGCGCACCCCGCACCAGCCGCAGCGCGGATTCGATGCGCTCCGACAACTCGTCGATCTCCGAATTCAACAGAGCCAGAAACACTCTCGCCTGCGCAACATCGGACTCTTCTGCCGCGGACACAGCCATTATGAAGCGACCAGCGAGGAAAGTTTCTCACCCGCCATGCGCTCGACGAGCAGAGGAACAAAATCACGCACCTTGTGACCGTCGAAATGAGCATGAGCAGACGCAACAGCGTCCGCAACGACATCAGCCGATATCGACGGATACTTCACCGACAACCGCGTCACCGCATGAGCGATCAGTCGTTCTTCCTCTTCGGTTTTCATCGGTAAATACTGCGCCCCACCTGCCCATAGTTCAACAGGAGACGACTATCGACTACGCGCAACGATCAGCACCTAGTCACGCTGCGCTGCCACGAGCCGAAACCGACCGCCGAGGTCGCCCCACACCGGCGACGGGTGCGCGGAACCGGGATGCGATCCTCACGCAATCTCTCACCCTGAAACCATGAGCACCGTCCCGTCGTCGTGACCGAACACGGCCGCAACGCCGCGTTCTGCGACCTGATGGCGCGCACCGGCCTCCGGTTGGGGGTGTACAGCCGGAGATATTTACCCGGTTCGATCACGTCTCCGACTGCCGCCACGGACGGCACAGCGCTCTGCCGATCGCGGATCGGCTAGAGGGACACGTCAGGGACTGTCCATCTGAGGGCCTTGTTGGTCTTCGTGTGTAGTGGGCGCGGTCGCCGCCGAGGCGTTGTGTCGGGGGGTCAGGAAGTGGTCGATGTCGACGATGAGGAACAGTGCGGTGGCGGTAGTGACCACGTGGGCGTGGTTGTTTTCGATGGTGGCTCGCAGGTGTAGTTTGCGGCCTGCGCGGGAGTGGATGTGAGAGCGGAGGGTGTAGGGGGTGTCGAGCAGGACCGGGGCGAGGTAGTCGATAGCGAGGTGGCGGGTGACGGCGAGCTCTCCCACGGTGTAGAGCAGAAACCCGAACAAGTCGTCGAGGACGGTGGCGACCGCGCCCCCGTGGGCAATCGCTGGGGCGCCGACATGGCGGGAATCGAAGCTGTGGTGGGCGTAGACGCCGTGTGCGTCGCGTCGGACGCGCAACTGGTGGCCGTGAGGGTTAGCCGGTCCGCAACCAAGGCAGTGGGGGTGGTGAGGCGGCAGGTCGACGTGTTCGGGCGGCGCCACAGCGAAGGTACGGATCCAGTCCTCGGCCTCGAAAGGTTCGGGGCCGGCGGTCTCGGGTGTGTTGGTGTTGGGTGTGTGCTCGGTCATGGACGCCTTCCGTAGGTGTCCTCACCATTAGCAATGAGGATGTCGCAGTGGGCTTTGTGGGCAAGCTCGGCCGGCGAGGTGAATAGCAGCCGGGCCAGTGGTGACCGGTGGGGGTTCGCGGTGACGATGAGGTCGTCGGCGGTCGGGCCGGCTAGGTGAAACAGTGCGCGGACGGTGGGCTCGGGCAGGATGCGAGTTTCGATGTCGACGGCGCCGTGGGCGATCGCATGTTGGTGCGCGGTGCGCAGGATGGCGTCGGTGGGTGTGGTAGCTCGCAGCCGGTCGACGTCAGTACCGAGTGCGCGTTCGTCGATGTCGTGACGGGCGCAGATGATCAGGAGTCGGGCGTGGGTGACGTGAGCCAGCTCGGCGGCGTGGTCGACCACGCGGTAGGAGTAGTCGGATCCGTCGGTGTCGACGAGGATCGTGCGATAGGCCGTCATGATGGGGCCTCTTTCACGAGAAGGGGGTGTTCGAGCGGGGAGGGGTGTTCGTGTGAGTGCGTGACGCGCGGGAGCGGCGGGTGGTGGGGCCGGGAGAGAGGACTGCCAGCACGATCGCCCCGGCGGCGGTGAGGGCGGCCAGCGTGAGCGCGGCCTGGCTGCTGCCGTGCACGAACGCTGCCTTGGCGAACTCGGCCAGCGGTTGGGCCGCCGGTCCGGCCTGGTCAGCGACCTGCAGAGCAGCGGCCAGGGAATCGGCGACCGGGCCGCGGGCGGGCTCGGGAAGCTGGGGCAGAGCGGGCTGGATGTGGTGGGTATAGCCTGCGGCGAGCACGCTGCCAGCCACGGCGATCCCGATCGCGGCGCCGATCTCGCGGGCAGCGTCGTTGACCGCGGCGGCGACCCCCTGTTTGGCCGCAGGGGTGTCGGCGACGATGGCGTAGGTCGCCGGGGCGGTGCACAATCCCAGACCCGCGCTCATGATCAGCAGCGGCCACAGCAGGCCGGGATAGTCCGCGGCCACGGTCAACCGGCTTACCAGCACCAGTCCGGCAGCGATGGCAAGCAGTCCTGAGACGGTCATCACTTTCAACCCGACGAGGCTCGACAACCACGGTGCGATTACCGAGATCACGACCAGCGGCACCACCATCGGCGCCAACGCCAGTGCCGAGGCCAGCGGCCCATAGCCGAGGATCAGCTGCAGGTACTGCACCAACAGCAGGAACACTCCGAAGGTAACCAGGAACTGGATGGTCACCGACAGCGAGCCGGCCCCGAAACCGCGGCGGGCGAACAACCGCACGTCCAGCAGTGGCGCAGAAGACCGCAGCTCTACGATCACAAACACCACCGCTGCCAGGAGACCGACCCCGGCGATAGCGGCGACGAGCTGGTCGGCCCAGCCCCGCGCGGGAACCTCGATCGCGGCGAACACGATCGCCGCGATCGCGACGGCCACCACCGCCGCACCCACCCAGTCCACCGGGGGATGCTCGCTCTCTCGGGACTCGGCGATAGTGCACGCCAACCCCGCCAGCACCACCCCCGCCACGGTCAACCCGACGAACACCGAAGGCCATGACCACCGCTCGAGCAGTACCCCGGCGCCGAGGATGCCCAGGACCGCCCCGGATCCAGCAACCCCGGCCCACACACCTACAGCGCGACCGCGATGCGCCGGTGGAAATCCCGCGGTCAGTATCGACAGCGTCGAGGGCATGACCAGCGCCGCGCCCACCCCGGCCAGCGCGCGCGCTGCGATCAGCCACACCGGGTCGGCCAGCAGCAGCGGCAGCGCCGACGCGACCGAGAACACCGCCAGCCCCGTGACCAGCACACCGCGACGCCCGTAACGGTCACCGATTGCTCCGGCAGGCAGCACAAGACACGCCAGCACCAGCGTGTAACCGTCGACGATCCAGGTCAACTGGGCTTGCGTCGCCCCGGTCTCGACCGCGATCTGCGGCAACGCCGAGTACAACGCCGCCATGGCCGCGACCACCAGCGCCACCGCCAGGCACGACACCGTCAGCATCCACCACTCGGCCCTGGTCCACCGGTCGATCTCAACAGCGCCCGTCCCAGGTGTGTCCACCGGCGCCTCCCAACTCAAAGACCAACAGTCTCGGTACGAGACCATTCGTATCATAGTGGTGGGGGCTCGGGATAGAGTCGACACATACGCCCAGGGCTGAACGAGACGAATCGGAGGAGCGCGCTCCCATGACCGCCCCGGACCACGCCACGACCGACTCACTCACCGCAGTCGACGAGCAGGCCGATCCGCGGCTAGCACGCTCACGCAACCGGTTACTCGACGCGGCCGCGCCCAACTTCGGGGGTGTCTTGACGTGCCCAAGCAGGCGTTCTCGAACAAAGGTGGTCGGCTGGCGCTCCGGCCCGCGGCCACAACTGCCGCAGCACCTGCCTTCAATCCGGAAAATCTAGGTTCCCATGCGGAGCTGTCACTTCCGAGAAAGATGATCATGCCCGAGCACATGCCCATGCCCACACAGCAGGCATAACCCCTCGCTTTGGCTGCAAAGTGCCCACGTCGACGCGGATTCCACCACTGATCACGCCGTTGCGGTGACCCCGAGACTCAGGAAGATCCTGTCGGACCGAAATCTTGGTCGGCCCCTGGAGTACCACTGATCTCATGCACTGGGAACGGCCCCACACTGATTTACCGCATCCGCCAGCCCCCTCAACCCGCCGGAGACCGGGCGGCTCAGCGTCATGGATGCCGGAACTCGTTCGGAGAGCGGCCGGTCCATCGCTTGAAGGCGTGTGAGAAGTTGGTGAGGTCACTGTATCCGAGCTCCGTGGCGACCTCAGTCACCGACATTGATCGGTCGAGTAACCGCAGCATCGCACGCTCGCGCAGGAATGACTGGCGCAACTCGCGGAAAGTGGTCCCCTCTTCGGAGAGGCGCCGCTTGAGTGTGCTGACGGATATCGACAACTCGCGTGCGACCCAGTGGATACTCCCCTGTGCGGGCTCCTTCTCCAGCAGCCGTCTCGTCTTCTCCGAAAACGACGTGGTCCTGCCCCGCTGGTCGAGAGTTCGCTGCAGATCGCCGATGGCGAGTCGGTATGTGAGGGGATCGGAGAACCGGCAAACCTCGTTAAGCGTGTCCGCGGGAACATGAAGGAAGGACATCGGAGCGCCGAAAAACAGGCGCCCGGCTATTAAGTCCTCATGATTGGACAGGAGGGGCGGCACCGGCCAACTCAAGTGGAGTGTGACGGTGGGCATGTCGCCGGCGAGCATGTCAAGCAGTCGCAGTAGCGCCGACCCGCAGTAGGCGACGACCAGGCAGTCCAGGGCCGGATCGCTTGTGTGTGCGGTGAACCCGATGGTGAGGCCGTGGTCACTTGGATGGAACTGTGGACTGAGAGCTGTCGAGATCAACGGCAGATAGGTGAGCAACTCCACGATCTCGGCTACCGAGCCTGCGCTGACCAGCGGAGAACTCAACGGGCCGAAGGACGTCAACTGGGCCTGTTCAGCGAACGCAAAGCCGAGCAGTGTTGCCTGGTCGACGTCGAGTTCGGGGTAGACCTCCCGAAACCACCGTATGGGGGCCTGAACGTCGCGCTGAATCAGCGTCGCCTCGTCGGTTCCTTCGCGAGACATGATGTTGCGAAGCCGCGCGACGGCGTCTGGGTCGAATGCTTGGCGCTCGAGCAATTGCACGAACAGGAGCGGGGGCACACCCTCGTCATCGAGGATCATTGGTTCACCAGATCCCTTTGAGCCGAATTCACAAGTTTCTGACTCCGCAGAACATAGCCGTAGCGGTCATCCCCGACGACACTTTGATCAAGTTCCCAAGGCGAGGACAACGTATCAGGAGTTGGTTATGGCAGTTGTCACCTTTGTCTCACACGACGGCAAGAAGCACGAGGTCCCTTTCCAAGAAGGACAGTCGCTGATGCAGGTCGCGACCAACAATGCAGTGCCCGGCATCGACGGCGACTGCGGAGGCGAGGCCGCGTGCGGCACCTGCCATGTGATCGTCGATCCGCAGTGGTCCGAGGAGGTGGGCCTCTCCGGCTCCGACGAGGAGGAGATGCTCGCGATGAACCCTGAGCGTCAACCGACCTCTCGACTGTCCTGCCAGATTCCGGTCTCCGAGGCGTGGGACGGCCTGACCGTCCTAATGCCTGAGTTTCAGATGTGACGACGAGAGAGACGATAAGACGCAATGAAGTTTTCTGAGGCAATCGCCGCTAAGGTTCAGTCGACTATCCCGATGGAGCGGCAGATCCAGGGCGCACAACTGTACGACAAGACGCGGCGATGGGTGACCGGAGCGAACGGAGAGAGGCTTTTCATCGAGAGCCCCATCCCTCCTGTGGAGGACGTCGAACTCGCCGACATCGACCTCAGCAACCCTTTCCTCTATCGCCAGGGGCGCTGGCAGTCGTACTTCGAGCGCGTACGCAACGAGGCTCCGGTCCACTACCAGCCTAACAGTCCGTTCGGGCCGTTCTGGTCCGTCACAAGGCATGCCGACATCATGGCCGTCGACAAGAACCACGAGGTCTTCTCCGCCGAGCCGTTGATCGTCATCGGGGTTCCACCTCGTTTTCTTGATATCGAGATGTTCATAGCGATGGATCCGCCACGACACGACGCGCAGCGGGCCGCTGTCCAAGGCGTGGTCGCACCGAAGAACCTGCGTGAGATGGAGGGTCTGATTCGATCGCGCGTCCAGGAGGTGCTGGACAACCTGCCCGTGGATCAGCCGTTCGACTGGGTCCAGAACGTCTCGGTCGAGTTGACCGCTCGGATGCTTGCGACCCTCCTGGACTTTCCCTACGAGCAGCGCCGCAAGCTCGCTTACTGGTCTGATCTCGCATCCTCGATGGAGCAAGCCAACGGCGGCCCCTCGGACAATGACGAGGTGTTCCGCGGCATGCGCGACATGGCGCGAGGTCTCAGCACTCTCTGGCGCGACAAGGCTGCCCGGACAGCTGCCGGGGAGGAACCCGGATTCGACTTGATCACCCTGTTGCAGAGCAACGAAGACACCAAGGATCTGATCGACCGACCGATGGAGTTCCTGGGCAACCTTGTGTTGCTGATCGTCGGAGGCAACGACACGACGCGGAACTCGATGAGCGGCGGTGTTCTCGCGTTGAACCGGTTCCCTGACCAGTTCGAGAAGCTGAAGGCGAACCCTGACCTGATCCCCAATATGGTCTCGGAGATCATTCGGTGGCAAACACCGTTGGCCTACATGCGCCGGATCGCCAAGGCCGACACCGTGCTGAACGGGCAGTTCATCCGCAAGGGCGACAAGGTAGTGATGTGGTACGCCTCAGGCAACCGTGATGAGCGGATGTTCGATCGGCCCGACGACTTCATCATCGACCGGGCCAACGCTCGCAACCACATCTCCTTCGGCTTCGGTGTCCACCGCTGCATGGGCAACCGACTGGCGGAATTACAGCTGCGGATTCTCTGGGAAGAGTTGCTTTCTCGCTTCGAAAAGATCGAGGTCGTCGGCGAGCCCGAGTATGTGCAGTCCAACTTTGTCAGGGGCATCAGCAAGATGATGGTCCGTCTCACCCCGAAATCCGACTTATGACCTTACATCGGGCCCTCGTCGTCGGGGCCAGCCATGCCGGAGCCCAACTCGCGGCCAGTCTTCGACAGGAAGGGTGGACCGGCGAGATCGTTCTCATCGGCGATGAGTCGACGTTGCCCTACCAACGCCCTCCTCTGTCGAAGGCGTACCTGGCCGGGAAGAGCACACTCGACGAGCTTGCGATCCGCAATGCCGATTTCTATAGCAAGCAGGGAATCCAAGTCCTGAATGCGACGGTGGAGGCGATCGACCGCTCGGGTGGTCATCTCTCACTGAGTACCGGCGGCGCACTAGCTTACGACCAGCTTGCGCTGTGCACTGGCGCCCGCCCTCGGCGACTCCCCACCCCGGGAGCCAACTTGGCCGGAGTCCACTACTTACGCACAGCCGCAGACGTCGAGATGATCCGAGTGGCCGCCCACGCAGGACGTCGGGCAGTGATCATCGGCGGCGGTTACATCGGACTGGAGACGGCTGCCTCGTTGCGTGCACTGGGGCTGGAGGTCACCGTGCTCGAGGCGACTGGGCGCGTCCTTGAGCGGGTCACTGCCCCCGAAGTATCAGCGTTCTTCGACCGTATTCACCGGCAGGAGGGCGTGAAAATCCGGACGGGTGTGCTGGTCGAGGTTCTGTCCGGCGAGGACAGGGTCCGTGAAGTAGTTCTGTCCGGTGGCGAGTCAATTCCCGCTGACCTCGTCATTGTCGGCATCGGCGTTGAGCCGAACACCGATCTTGCCGCCGCCGCAGGTCTGGTCATTGATAACGGCGTCGTGATCGACGACCAGGCCCGGACCAGCGACCCCGACATCGTGGCCGCCGGGGATTGCGCAAGCCACAGCATGGCTCGCTACAGCCGCCCTCTACGCCTGGAGTCTGTGCCGAGCGCGCACGAGCAAGCCAAGGTCGCTGCCGCGACGGTGTGTGGGAAGTCCAAGAAGATAGCGGCGCTTCCATGGTTCTGGTCGGATCAATATGATCTCAAGCTCCAGATCGCCGGTCTGAACACCGGTTACGACGAAGTCATCCTCAGCGGAGACCCGACCCGAGACCGCGACTTCACCTGCTTCTACCTCCGTGAGGGAGAGCTTATTGGCGCCGACTGCATCAACCGCCCCCGTGACTTCATGTTCAGCAAGCGGGTAATCACGCAGCAACTCCCCATCGACCGAACTGAACTGGCGCTTGCCAGCTCCGCCTGAGATGACGGGTCTTCGGGCGATGGGTACGAAATGGTGAGTGCGGGCTGCGTTTCGGAAAGGAACACAAGTGACGAACATTATCCATCTCCCGCTGGCGAAGGGTCGTGAGCGACTCTCGTCGGTCCTCATGGTGCCACTGCCGAGTCGGGTCGACGCGGCCCTGCTCGGGGCCAGTGACCGGTGGCCTGTCCGAGAGCTCGCCCCGCCCCCGGCGGGGTCAGGCCTCAAACCGGTCTTAGGGACCGCTGGCATGCCTCTGCTCGGTCACACCCTGGACTACATCCGGTTCGGATCTAACTTCTCCCGGGCCAGGTACCAGCGGCTAGGACCTGTGTCGTGGATGGGCGCCTTCGGCACGAAAATAGTGGCGGTTGCCGGACCGGATGCCATACAGGAGGTGCTGACCACCAAGGCGAAGTCGTTCTCCCAGGACGGGTGGACCTATCTCATCGATGCCTTTTTTCATCGGGGCCTGATGTTGATGAGCTTCGACGAACACAGGATGCATCGGCGGATCATGCAGGAGGCGTTCACCCGCGACCGACTCGCCGGCTACGTCGACCAGCTCGGCCCGACGCTGGAGGCCAGCATCCCAGGGTGGACAGCGGGACAATCCACCACGCGCATCTACCCGCTGCTGAAGGCACTAACTCTCGACGTCGCCACGAAGGTCTTCATGGCAGGTCGGGGGGGTAGCGAGGATACCGATGCCATCAACGACGCCTTCGTGGCCACCGTGCGTGCGGCCAGCTCGATCATCCGTTTCCCGTTACCGGGGACTCGTTGGCGAGCGGGAGTCCGTGGGCGCGCGCTCTTGGAGGACTACTTCACCCGGCACCTGCCGGCGGCTCGAAGTGGCCAAGGAGGCGACCTCTTTGCGGGGCTGTGCCATGCGCGCACGGCCGACGGTGAGGCGTTCACCGATGAGGACGTCGTTAGCCACATGATCTTCTTGATGATGGCGGCCCACGACACATCGACCATCACCACCACCGCTGCCGCCTACTTCCTCGCCAAGCACCCGGCCTGGCAGGAACGGGCGCGGGCCGAGTCCGACCGACTCGGTGGACGCCGCCCGGACATCGACGACCTGGACTCACTGGAGACTCTCGACCTGGTGATCAAGGAGACACTCCGTCTGGTGGCGCCCGTGCCCATCGTGATGCGCAAGACGGTCGAAGACGTGGATATCGCCGGCCACCACATCCCGGCGGACACCCTGGTGGCCGTGGCTCCGTCGGTGAACCACTTCGACGAGTCGTGCTGGACCGACCCCGACACCTTTGACCCTGACCGCTTCAGCGAACCGCGGCGTGAGGACCAGAATCACCGCCTCGGGTGGATCCCCTTCGGAGGAGGGGTACACAAGTGCATCGGTCTGCACTTCGGCACCCTCGAAGTCAAGGCGATTCTGCACCACATGCTACGCACCTACACCTGGACGGTCCCCGATCAGTATGAAGCGAGGTGGGACAACACCTCACTCCCCATTCCGGTCGACGGGTTGCCGATAACTCTGGAGCGCAGATGAATAAGGCACCGCTGGCGCACTCGTGGGCGACCGACTTCCTCGACATCGAGCACGAGTCCGTCCGGGCGTTCACCGCCGCCGCGGTTGGGGATGCGGGCACCGACCGGGACAAGGCGAAGCGCCTCTTCGCCGCCGTCCGCGACCAGATCCGGTACGACCCCTACACGGTGTCGGACGATCCCGCCCATTATCGAGCAAGCTTCGTCCTCGAGACCGGGCGCGCCTATTGCGTCCCGAAGGCGGTGCTCTTGACCGCGGTGTGCCGTGCGGCAGGGATTCCGGCGCTACTGGGGTTTGCCGACGTCCGAAATCATTTGCAGACCGAAGCGTTGCGAGCGCTCATGGGCGGCACGGACCTGTTCGTCTATCACGGCTACAGCCATCTCTACGTCAACGGCCGGTGGATGAAGGCGACCCCGGCGTTCAACACCGAGTTGTGTGCCCGTTTCGGGGTGCCGCCGGTGGATTTCGACGGCGAGCACGACGCCCTCCTGCACGCCTTCGCCGCCGACGGAGCCCTGCACATGGAGTATGTCCGCGAGCGCGGCGTCTTCGACGACCTGCCTTTGAACACGATCTTGACCGAGCTTCGGCATACCTATGGACAGCGAATCTTTGAGCGCACCCACGTGATCGCTGACGCTTTCACCGACACACCCGACAGATGCACCCAGCCCGACGGGATCGCCCGCGGGCTCCACTCACTCCCGGAGGCCCGATGAGCACGGCGACCACAGCGGATGCCCTGGACGTACGCAACCCCGCCGACGGCCGGCTGGTCGCAACCGTCCCCATCGATACCCGCGAGACCGTGAACAGCATCGCGGCCGATCTCCGCCGCGCTCAGCTCGGGTGGGCTCAGGCAAGCCCGCGGCAACGCTCCCGATGGTTGCATCGCTGGCGAGACTGGATCCTGGCTCACACCGACGAACTCACCGATCTGCTGCAAGCCGAAACAGGCAAGGTGCGCCCCGACGCCCTGGTTGAGACGACAGCATCGTGCGAGTTCATCACCTACTACGCAAACCATGCCGAGAAGTTTCTCGCTGACGAGCAAGTCCGATCCGCAGGTCTGCTAAGTCTGCCGAAACGGCTGTCCAAGACCTACCACCCGTACCCGGTTGTCGGGCTCATCACACCGTGGAACTTCCCGATCACCCTCTTCCTCATGGATGCAGCTCCTGCGCTGGCTGCCGGATGCGCAGTCCTGGCGAAGTCCTCGGAAGAGACGCCACTGACCTGTGCACGAGTCGTCGAGGGCTGGCACGAGATCGGCGCCCCACCAGTTTTGGCGCATGTTGTGGGTGCTAGCGAAGCAGGTGCTGCGGTCGTGGACGCCGCTGACTTCGTTCAGTTCACGGGCTCGACAGCCACCGGGAGGACAATCGCGATCCGCTGTGCCGAGCAATTGAAGCCTGTGAGCTTGGAGTTAGGTGGTAAAGATCCGGCGATCGTGCTGGAGGATGCCGACCTTGCTCGTGCTGTGGAGGGGATCGCGTGGGGCGGTCTGTTCAACGCGGGGCAGGTCTGCATCTCAGTCGAGCGGGTGTATGTGGTCTCTGAGATCTACGACGAGTTCGTGGCCCGGCTGGCTCAACGAGTACGGTCACTTACCCAAGGTGCCGCGGCAGGTGACGACGTAGGTGCGATGGTCACGGCGAGACAGGTCGAGATAGCCGATCGCCACGTCAGCCAGGCAGTGGCGGCAGGTGCGCAGGTACTGGCCGGCGGAACCCTAAGCGCGGTCGGGAACTACTACGCTCCAACCGTTGTGGTCGGCGTCGACCACACAATGGCCTGCATGACCGAGGAGACCTTCGGCCCCACGATCCCTGTGATGCGTGTCGCGGACGAGGACGAGGCCATCCACCTGGCTAACGACTCGGCGTTCGGCTTGTCTGCCACAGTGTGGACCCGCGACCATGCTCGTGCGCGGCGTATCGCACAACGTCTGGACGCGGGTGCAGTCAACATCAACGACGTCTTCAGCAACCTCTTCGCCACCACACTGCCGCACAGTGGATGGAAGGCCTCAGGTATCGGTGCGCGACTAGGCGGCGCCTACGGACTTCACAAATACTGCCGGGTCCAGTCCGTGACCGAGCCGCGGATCCCTGTCCTGACACGAGAACTCACGTGGTACCCGTACACCTCCCGACGTACGGCCATCGCCGAAAAAGTATTGCGTGCAGCAGCCGGTCGCGGTCTACGACAACGCCTCGGCCTGAACAAGGAGCACAGCAAGTGACGACACACAATCCCCATACCGCCGCGAAAACAGTGGCGATCACCGGGGGAGCCCGCGGCATCGGCTACCAGACCGCGAAGGAGCTGATCCGACGAGGTCACCGCGTGGCCATCGGCGACATCGACGAGGCACGTGCTAAGGAGACCGCCGCCGAACTGGGGGTTAAGGTTGTCACCCGCCTCGATGTCACCGACCCTGACTCGTTCAAAGACTTTCTCGACCTAGTCGAGGGAGACCTCGGCCCCCTCGACGTGCTGATCAACAACGCGGGCATCATGCCCACCGGGCACACCCACGAGGAAGACGACGCGGTGACCCGGCGGCAGGTCGAGATCAACGTCCTGGGAGTCATCTTTGGGACCAAACTCGCCCTTCAACGGATGCTCCCTCGTCGTACTGGACACATCATCAACACCGCATCACTGGCCGGCGAGCTCGCCGTCCCCGGTCTGGCGACCTACTGCGGCACCAAATTCGCGGTCATCGGATTCACGGAGGCGGCGCGACTGGAATACCGCAAGTCAGGCGTGCGGCTGTCCACAGTGCGGCCCACGTTCACCAACACCGAACTCGTTGCTGGGACAGCAGGAGCCAAGGGACTGCGCAATGCAGAGCCCGAGGAAATCGCTCGAGTGACAGGCGAACTGATCGAGAAACCGCGGCCCTTCGTGCGCGTCACTCGCCTCGCAGGGAGCATGGTCGCAGCGATGAAGTTCGTCCCCGAACGGCTCGCCACCAGGCTCGGATCGGCCCTGGACACAGACTCTGTATTCCTCGACGACGTGGACATGGGGGCACGTCAGGCCTACCTGGACAGAATTCGGAACAACTGACCTGGTCTTCGAACCCACCACCCAAAAAAGGAAGATACATGCCCCGCAAGATCCTGATCAAGGACTACCCCCATCAGATCGGGGGGCACTGTGGTTCTGGCGCAATGCGGGATCTTCTGCACTGGCATGGACTGGGGTGGGAAGGGCCACCCGATGAAGGTCTGGTGTTCGCACTCGGCGGCTCGCTGGGGCTAGCGTACCTCCGATCGAATGACCTGGTTCCACCATTGTATTTGGTGGGACGAGGGGCCGACTTCGAAATCGATCTACCCCGCCGGCTAGGCGGACAGGTCCACGTTCTCACCACCGACGATCCCAGTGAGGGATGGTCTTGGGTTCTCGACGAGATCGACGCAGGCAGACCCAGCCTGGTGTGGGGCGACATAGCCGAGCTACCGTACCTGCAGGTCCAGTTGCAGATGAGTCGCCACGACATCGTGGTGATCGGTTACGACGAAGCTAAGGGGATTGCCTTCGTCGTAGACAATGATCGCGCCGAGGTGCAGGAAGTCCCGCTCGATTCGCTGGCTCGGGCGCGTTCCTCGACGTCCTTCCCTCAACCGACGCGCCACTGTACATACCGCATCACCTGGCCGAGCGCGCTGCCAGACATGGCAACAGTGGCGGCAGAGGCATTTCGCCAATCCGCGGCCAACATGCGCCACCCGTCACAGCCGGGGATCGTTGATCTCACGACCATGGAGGCCGGGGCCGAGGGGCTAGCTGCAGTCGAGCAGTTGGCGGCCGACCTTCGAGCCTGGGCAGACCTTCCGACAAGAGATCTTGAGATCTTCCTGTTCAGTCTGGGCGCTTTCATCGAGAAGGCGGGCACCGGCGGCGGCCTATTCCGCCGGTTGCTCGCCGATGGCTGCGCGGATGTCGCACGCCTGACCGGTGATCTAGCCACCGCCGACCTCGCCGTCGCCGCCAGCCGTTGTGCGCAGGCATGGACCGAAACTGCACGTGCCGGGACCCAACGCGACATTGATGCGCGCGCTCGCTTAGCGGCGGTGGTCACGGCGGCTAGCCGACTACCAGAACTCGAGTCGAACCTGGTCGAGTCCCTGGAATTGGCTTCAACCTCACTTACGGCTGCAGGTCTCTGACAGCCCGCTGTTAACCAGGACGCCCGGTGAATTGATCTGCGGATCGCTGTTCGTTCGCAGGCACTATCGAATGAAGGAATGGTATGCAGAGCACGATGATGAACTTTCCCTTGACAACTGCGGCGATTCTGCGCCACGGTTCGAGTGTGCATAGCTCGGCAACCGTACGGACCTTGCAGTCCGACGGGAGCGTTAAGGTCGGCACTTTCGCCGAAGTCGGACGGAGAGCCGCACAGTTGGCCAACGCATTGCGCGGTTGCGGGATCACAGGCGATGAGCGTGTTGCGACCTTTATGTGGAACAACCAGGAGCATGTTGAGGCCTACTGTGCGGTGCCCTCGATGGGCGCAGTGCTGCACACCCTGAACCTACGTCTCACCCCTGATCAACTTGTCTACATCGGCAACCACGCCGAGGATCAGGTCGTAATTCTCGATGGAAGCCTGCTGCCCTTGCTGGCCCCTGTACTGCTGCAGCTCACCAGCGTGCACACCGTCGTCGTGACCGGCGAAGTGGACCTTACCCCGCTGCACCGTGACGGGGTCAGGGTCGTGGGGTACGAGGAGTTCCTCGCCTCTCAGTCCGATACGTTCGACTGGCCTGATCTCGATGAGCAGTCCGCAGCCGCTATGTGTTATACCTCGGGTACCACCGGCAACCCCAAAGGGGTCGCCTACAGCCACCGGTCGACGTACTTGCATTCGATGGCGGCCTGCGCCGCCGACGGACTGCGAGTCAGCTGCGATGATCGGATCCTTGCCATCGTGCCGATGTTCCACGCCAACGCTTGGGGACTAGTCTATGCCGCCCTTATGTCGGGCGCCGACCTACTCATGCCTGACAGGTTCCTGCAGGCTGAGCCGCTGGTGCGGCTCATCGACGCACAGAGGCCGACCGTCGCGGGCGCAGTTCCGACGATCTGGAATGACGTCTTAAACTTCTTGGAGGCAAACTCCAGCTATGACATCTCCTCTCTCGGTCTGGTCGCCTGCGGTGGTTCCGCAGTACCCCTTCACCTGATGGAGGCCTTCGAGGAGAGGTACGGCGTGCAGGTCGTCCAGGCATGGGGAATGACCGAAACCTCGCCGCTGGCCGCCATCGCACGCCCACCGGTATCGCTCGATGTGCAGGAGCGCTGGCGCCTGCGCGCCACCCAAGGCCGCCCGGTTGCAGGGGTGGAGCTGAGGATTGTCGACGACGAGGGCAATAAGCTCCCGCACGACGGCGAAGCGGTCGGTGAGTTGCAAGCACGCGGGCCCTGGATTACCGGCTCGTACGTCGGCGAGGAGCATGACAGTGAGAAGTTTCAGGAAGGGTGGTTACGCACCGGCGACGTCGGGCGGATCGATGCACGCAATTTCGTGACGCTGACCGACCGCGCCAAGGACGTGATCAAGTCCGGCGGGGAGTGGATCTCCTCGGTCGAGCTCGAACTGCTGCTTGCCGGTCATCCAGACGTGCTCGAGGCATCTGTGATCGGAGTGCCGGACGAGAAGTGGCAAGAACGCCCCCTCGCGGTGATCGTTCCACGTGAGGGCCGCGAGCCCGCACCTGCTAATCTGCGCGACTTCCTCGACGGCAAGGTCGCCAAGTGGTGGCTGCCCGAGCGTTGGTGCTTCATCTCCGAGGTGCCCAAGACCTCAGTCGGCAAGTTCGACAAGAAGCGCCTACGCTCCCTGCACGCCGAAGGAGAGCTAGCTGTCATCGAAATCTAGGAAATTTTTTTCCAACCGGAGTTCTGAATAGGACGAGGCAGATGGAACGCGGGGCGGGAAGTTTTTCACGACACCGGCGTCCATCGCAGACTACGGCACTGGTGAAGGAGATGGGGTCGTGATCTCCCGTTGGGCGGGACACCTCGCCTGACCAACGTGGAGTTGAGCGAAGGGCTGCCACCGCACTCTCCGGAGTGCGCTCAGGTGTATTTGCATAACGGTCACACTCGAGACCGGCATTAAGCGCGGTTTCATCGACAGGAAGGTCGGACCATGGGCAAAGCTTCGGATGCGGTCGGGGGTCGGTCGACCCAGACATGGATGACTGGGTGCGCTCATTCCGGCCGCTGGAAGAATCTAGCTCGCCTGAGTTGCCACCCCACCACCCCAACTGTCTTGGGTGCGGGCCGACGAACCCGCACGGGCATTACCTGTCGGTACGGCGTTGCCGAGACGGCGTCGTTGCTCACCACCTCTTCGAACCAACGTCACGTAGGGGTGCCCAGGATAGCACACGGCGGCGCGGTGGCGACCGTAATCGACGATCTTTTCGGTTTCCTGCTCTACACGGTCGGAGAACTCGGCGTGACGCGCCGTCTCGAACTCGACTACCTCGCGCCGGTTCTGCTTGCCACGCCTTACACCCTGCACGCCGATACACGGTCTCGCGATGGCCGGAAATTGAATCTCGCGGCCAGGATCGAGGATATAGAGGGTCGATCGGTCACCACGGCGACCGCCCTGTTCATCCTGGTCGACGTCGAACATTTCCTGCAGTCACAGGCGAATACTAAGAGGCAAGCATGAATGTACCGACCGAGAGGGAACTGCTCCTGGACGCCTTACTCACCGATCACGGCGCAGCCGGACCTTACGAAGCGTTCCGACGGCTGCGAGAGACGCGCCCCGTCTTGGTTACGCGATCGGGGGTGCTGGTATTGAGTCGCTACGACGATTGCGCGGCGGCGCTCCGCGACCGCAGACTCGGCAAGGCCGACGAGTCGCTGGGCTTCGGCTTGTCCGAGATCCCTGACGAGCTGCAACGTCGGGCCATGCATCGATTCCGGCGCACCATGCTGTTCCGTAACCCCCCTGACCATCACCGGCTGCGTCGACTGGTGGCCGACGTGTTCACCCCTCGACACATTGACGAGTTGCGCAGCCGCATCATCACACAGATCCATCACCTACTTAACGTCATGGAGGTACAGGTCTTCGTCGACATCATCACCGATCTGGCGCTCCCGCTGCCTGTGAATGTGATAGGCGAACTTCTGGGAGTTCCCGCGGCCGATCGGGCAGTTGCCGCGCCATTGGTGCGTGCCCTGCTCGCCTCACTGGAACCCGGAGCCAATGTTGAGGCTCTGACCGCCGCCTGTGAAGCCGAGAACCAACTTGCCATGTATTTCGCTGACCTGTTGTCGGTCAAACGCGCCCGCCCCGCCGATGACCTACTCAGCCGACTCGCCGTCGCGCACGGCGACGACATCCTGGATGACGACGAATGCGTCGGCACCGCGATTCTGTTGTTCGCCGCAGGGTTCGAAACCACCACAAACCTCATCGGCAACGGTGTCGCCGCGCTGCTCGCTCACCCCGACCAAATGCGCGAACTGGGTGCCAGGCCCGACTTGGCGAGCAATACCGTCGAAGAATTGTTGCGTTACGACTCCCCCGTCCAGACCAACGGGCGCACGGTGCTCGAGCCGACACGGCTGGCAGGAGTCGATCTACATCCCGGTCAGATCGTATTGACCTTGCTCGGGGCGGCCAACAGAGATCCGGACCGATTTTGTGACCCGGATAAGCTCGACATCACCCGAACCGGAGTCCCACCGTTGTCGTTCGGCGCCGGCATTCACTTCTGTCTCGGCGCGCCGCTGGCCCGGCTCGAAGGATCCCTACTGTTCCCGATCCTGGTGGCTCGTTTTCCCGGTCTCCAGCTCGTCGAACAGCCTCGCTGGCGTACCGGGCTGTCCTTCCGCGGGCTATCGAGTTTAAAGGTGGCAACCAGATGAGCCCTCCCCTACCCCCACCAGAAGGGCTCGAAGTCTCGGGAGTTGAACCCGACCGAACCACCTCGCGGTAAACGGCGCATCGCACTGTGCTGCAGCCGCCCGCGCCGGATCGCCCCAGGCGTGCGGAGGCACCGAACGACCGAAGAGTTGCCGGACGGAACAGTCGGACGCCTCTCGGTGGACGCTGCATCGATGCCGTGTCGTTACTCGGCAACAGACCCTGATCCTGCCCCACGCCGACAACAATTCAGCCCGCCGACGGAAGCCCTCGATGTTTCGCGGTCACCATTTTCGGCTCGACGGCCGCGTCGTGTGCGCTATCGGGCCGGGAGGTGCGTTGAGTGAGAAGACTCCCGCTCGTGGTAATCATGGCGGGGGCGAGCGCGCCGACCGGTCGGACGAACGAACGACCGACCGGATGCTGCGGTGCAGGCCGAGCGCGCGAAGACGCGACAGACTCGGCACGGTTTCACGACAGAGAGGTCCGACCATGAAAAGAATTCCGGACGAGGTCAGCGGGTCGGCCGGCCCCGCTATCGAGAACTGGGCGCGCTCGTTCTGGAGCACGACTTCCGAGTCGCCTGATCTACCGCCCCACCACCCCGACTGTCTTGGTTGTGGGCCGGAGAACCCGCACGGCCACGCCCTGTCGGTCCAGCGTGACGAGAACGGCGTGGTAGCTCACCATGTGTTCGACCAGCGTCATGTCGGGGCACCCGGGATAGCACACGGAGGCGCGGTGGCGACCGTTCTCGACGATCTGTTCGGCTTCCTGCTCTACACAGTGGGTGAGCTCGCCGTGACGCGGCGTCTCGAGCTCGACTACCTAGCGCCGGTTCTGCTCGGCACTCCATACGTATTGCGTGCTGCCGTTCGGTCTCGTGATGGGCGCAAACTGGATCTCACGGCCACGATGGACGATGCGCAGGGCAGCTCCGTAGCCACCGCTACTGCCCTGTTCGTGGTAGTCGAGGTCGAACACTTCATGCAGTCCCAAGCCCGAGCCCAACTCCGGGCCACAGACACGAATCACACCGAAGAATAGACACCCTGGCCGACCTTCACCGACGTCCATCACCCGCGGTGGCTGTCGTACGGCTGCGTCTACCTGGCGCAAAGACGGCGAGGACGAGTGCCCCAGCGGCGGTCAGCGCCGCCAACGACAGCGTCGCCTGACCACTTCCGTGTACGAATGCGGCTCTGGCGAACTCGGCCAGCGGCTGACCAGCTGGTCCTGCGCGGTCGGCGACCTGCAACGCGGCGGCCAGAGAATCGGCCACCGGACCACGGGCAGGCTCGGGTAGCTGGGGCAGAGCCGGCTGAATGTGCTGAACGTAACCGGCCGCGAGCACGCTACCGGCTACCGCAATCCCAATCGCGGCACCGATTTCGCGAGCTGCGTCGTTGACCGCGGCAGCCACCCCGTGCTTGGCCTCAGGAGTGTCCGAGACGATGGCGAAAGTCGCAGGGGCGGTACACAACCCCAAACCCGCGCTCATGATGAGCAAGGGCCACAGCAGGTCAGGGTAAGTCGCCGCGACGGTCAGTCTGCTCACCATCACCAGTCCCGCCGCGATGGTGAGCAGACCTACAGTGGTCATCACCCGCAGCCCAACAATGTTCGACAGCCAGGGTGCAATCACCGAGATCACGATGAGCGGCACGACCATAGGGGTCAACGCCAACGCGGCGGTGAGCGGTCCATAACCGAGAATCAACTGCAGATACTGCACCAACAACAAGAACACCCCGAAGGTCACCAGAAATTGGATACAGACAGACAGCGCGCCGGCACCGAAACCACGGCGGGCGAACAACCGGACATCGAGTAGGGGTGCCGAGGAACGTAGTTCTACGACGACGAACACCACAACCGCAAACAAGCCCACCGCAGTGCTGATGGCGACGAGCGAATCCGACCAGCCACGGGCCGGAACCTCGATCACAGCGAAGACGATCGCCCCGACCGCGACAACTACGGTCACCGCGCCCACCCAATCGACCGGTGGATGCTCCTGCTGGCGGGACTCCGCGATACTGCATGCCAACCCGGCCAGAACCGCTCCGGCGACGGTCAACCCGACGAACACCGAGGTCCACGACCACTGCTCGAGCAGCACTCCAGCCCCGAGGATGCCCAGGACCGCCCCGGATCCAGCAACCCCGGCCCACACACCTACAGCGCGACCGCGATGCGCCGGTGGAAATCCCGCGGTCAGTATCGACAGCGTCGAGGGCATGACCAGCGCCGCACCCGCCCCAGCCAACGCGCGAGCAGCGATCAGCCACGCCGGGTCGGCGAGAAACAAGGGCAATGCCGACGCGAAAGCGAACAACGCCAACCCCGCCACGAGCACCCCCCGGCGACCGTACCGGTCACCGATCGCACCGGCAGGCAGAACGAAGCACGCCAATACCAGCGTATAACCGTCGACTATCCAGGTCAGTTGAGCTTGCGTCGCCCTTGTCGCGACCGCGATCTGTGGCAACGCTGAATACAATGCCGCCATTGCGGCCACCACCAACGCGACTGCCATGCACGACACAATCAACATCCACCACTGGGCACCGCTCCATCGAGCGACGCTGGCAGAGTCGGATCTACGTTCGTTCAACGGCCAGCCTCCCAGTTTGAGACTGATCGTCTCGGTGCGAGACTATTAGTATCATAACTTTGCGGGTGTGACAGAATGGTCATGCTAGGACATGTTTTGTCAGTCAAAATGGAGCGGAGCCCGTTCATGGTCGACCCTCTCGTTGCGGCCGAGGGCCCGGCCGACCCCCGGCTGGCGCGCTCACGTAACCGGTTACTCGAAGCGGCGGGCCAGCTGCTAGCCACCGGCGGTGTCGAGGCGGTCACCGTGGAGGCGGTCACCCGCATGTCGAAGGTTGCACGTGCCACTCTGTACCGACACTTCGGAAGTACCACTGACCTGCTCGCTGCAACCTTCGAGCGACTACTACCCCCAGTCGACACCGATATCGATACCGGTCCGCTACGCGAACGTCTGATTTCGGTGCTCACCACCCAGGCCGACCTCATCGACCAAGCTCCGGTGCAGATGACCACGCTGGCCTGGCTGGCAATGGGACCCGTCAACAGCGGCGACGCCAGCCGGCGCGATCTCGATCCTGGCGCGGTGGTCTCGCTTCGGGCCCGTGTCATAGAGCAATACCGCAGGTCCCTGGATCAGATCCTGACGGCCCCTGACGCCCGCACTGTGCTCGGCGAGATCGACACCACCTTCGCCCTCATTCAGCTCCTCGGACCGATAGTGTTCGCTCGCCTCACAGGACTGCGCCACATCCACGCCGACGACTGCATCCAAATCGTCGACAACTTTCTCGCCGCCCATGCCGCAAGTGTCCGATCGAGCACTTCGCGCGACAACAGCCGTCCACGGCCGGCCGCGACGCTAGACCCGCAGCTCACCGACGGCCAGTAAAACTTGATGCGAAATTTCACCATCAATGTGCTATCCAGTCAGGGATCGCAGCGCTCACTGGATAAGGCCGGACGTGTGCTCAAGAACTCGGAGCTGCACTGCAGTGCACTTCTGACATCGTGCAGCCGTCTTCTGAAACTGACATTCACCTGGGGAAATTTCAGCGCCTTCCGTCCATTTTGTTGTCCGTTGAAAAAATCCGGTATGGCATAGTTTCTAACGGACAGTTTGTGTGCGGGACATCGTGAACGGTGACGATCGGGAGTGGAATGAAGATCGGCTACGCACGGGTCAGTACGGCGGCTCAAGATTCGTCGATTCAGGTCGAGCTTCTCGCCAAGGAGGGAGTCGACCGAGACCGGGTCTACGTCGATCACGGAATCAGTGGCCGGCAGACTCGACGGCCCGGGCTCGACAATGCGATCAACGCGGCCCGCGAAGGCGACGTCTTTTGCGTGACCAAACTCGACCGGCTCTCCCGGTCCGCGAAGGATCTCCACGAAACGGTGGGGCGACTGGCGGACAAGGGTGTTGCGTTGTCGATCGACGGGAAGATCTACGACCCGTCGGATCCGATGGGCAAAATGTTCATCGGAGTGCTCGGGCTGATGGCCGAATTCGAGTCAGACCTGATCCGAAGTCGGACCAGGGACGCAGTGGCAGCGGCTGCCGCGGCCGGCAAGATGAAAGGCCGTCAACATAAGCTCACGCCGGAAGAGCGTGCGTACCTGTTGCAGGTGTACGAAACCGGACAGTTCAAAATCGAAACTCTTTGCAAGAACACGGGTTTGAAGCGTTCGGCACTGTATTCGAATATTCAGCTTGCCCGAATTGAGCGCAATGACCACGATCGTAGGGCTTCGGAAACTGCTTGACATCGGCCTTGTCCGCACTCCACCCAAATACGTTCACAATTAGGTAGATTGGGTGACGGTTCTATTTTTCCGCAAGGTGGGGGTTCAGCTATGTCATTCGGAGATAAGGGTTTACCGCGTTTTATTGATCCGGACTACAGGGAGGCCTCGGTCACCGACGGACAGTCCTTGGTACTCAACCCGTTGCAAATTCACGCCAATGTTGACGAGATACTTGAGCGGCATTTGCTCGATCCGACAGTCGTTTTCGGTTTGCAGGACTTCTTTGGTGACGCCGAAACTGCTTTTGTGTTCGCACAACTCGGCCTCGCCGAGGATCTGTCGCAGCACATCGCCAAGACGGCTTCCAAGTTGATACGTCAGTCTTTTCCCAATCTGTATGGGCAGGTGGACTGGGCGTTTTTGACCAACCTGGATCCGGGGCTGCCAGACGGCCAGATCGCGGAGGCAGAGTTGCTACTCGCTCGTCAGATCATGCGAGATGCCTTCGACCCCAATCGATCTGTTGCCGAGAGTTATGGGGTAGCAGATCTGCCCTATCAGGGGCAGACGGGGCTTTGGTTGGTTGAGTGCGCCTTCTTCGCCCTCATTGGCCAGGGGCTCAGGGAAGGGCCGGGAAAGTAGCCCGGTTCGGTAGCGAAGATGCCCCGGCCTCCACTGGCCGGGGCATCTCGCTTCAGTCCCATAGCTCCGGACGGATGAAGGGTTGATCCGATCGTTGCCTGAGTTGCTCTCGATTGGCCCGCATCGGATTCTGTCGAACGAGATTTTGTCATGCAGGCATGAGTGCGTTGCGCAGCTGCGCTGTTACCGCGTCTTCGATGCGGGTTGCGAGGTCGATGTCCTCTCGCAAGGTTGCGGATGCGTGGGCGGCTCCGAGGGTGCCGGCACACAGGTTCCATGCGAGTCGGGGTGTGGTGGGGGTGTCGGTGAGTTCGCCTGCGGTGATGGCGGTTTCGATGATGTCGCTGATGGCGTCGACCCAGTGTGCGAAGGCTGCGCCGTTGTTGATGGTGGGTTCGAGGGTGAGTTTCATTCCGGCCCGCAGGTTGGTGTCTTCGCCGATGTGCTGTGCGAGCGAGATAAAGATCGCTGCCAGCTTTTGGCTTGCCGTGCTGCTCGCCCCTGCCGCCAGTGCTTCGCTGATGGTTTCGGCGAGGGCGTGATTCCAGTCCGAGATGAGGTGTTCGGCGATCGCTTCTTTGGATGGGAAGTGGTAGTACATTGCGCCTTTGGCGAATTTTCCGGTACCGCTGATGGTGTTGATGCTGGTGTGGCCGTATCCGTCGGTGTCGAAGTGACGGGCCGCGACGGCGATGATCGCTTCGCGTGTCCGCACTGCGCGGTCCTGCATTGCTGAGTTTTTACTGCCGGGGATACGCCCGATCCGAGGGCTGGTTCTTGTGGCGGCAGCGTTTTCCGGAGTGGCCGCCGATTCATTGGGGCTGTTCACAGGAATGCTCCTTCGACCATGCGGACGGCGGCCGGGTCGGTTCCGCGCCACATCAGCAGCAGATCGTCGACTCGTTTGGTGATGGTGTGGTTCTCGTCGAGGCTAGCTGCAACCTGCACTGCGCCGACGAATCCGGCGCAGAGAGTGTCTGCGAGCCTGGACATGCTTTCCGCGCAGTCGAGGGCGCCGGAACGGATCGCGTCGACGACGATCGGTGTGATCGCGTCGGTCCACGATTCGTAGGTCGCACACGCATCACTGAGCGACTTGTCGACGGACAGGGTGAGTCCAGCTCGGGTGATCGCTTCTGTTTGGGTGCGGCGGGCGAGTTCGCGGTAGATCATGATCACTTGCCGATCGGCGGGTTGACCTGTCGCTGCGGCCTTCCCCACTGTCTCGGAGACTGCGGCGGACCAGCGGCAGAGCATCTCGCTCGCGATGGATTCCTTCTTCGAGAAGTGGAAGTACATCGCACCTTTGGTGGTCTCAGAGATCGCCAAGATGTCATTGATGCTGGTGCCCGCATACCCGGTTCGACTGAAGAGGGTGGCGGACACCTCGAGGATCGCTTCTCGGGTGATTTTCGCTCGTGGCTGCATAGGTGGTCGGCCGGTTTTGCCGTGGTCGATGCCTTCGGAGCGGTCGGTATGATTGTTCATGGTCACAGGTGCTTTCTGTGGTCATCGGCCCTGACGGTGTTACAGCACCGCCAGGGCCACCCCTTTATTGGTGGGTGTGGGTCAAACGGTGGCGAGTTCGCTGCGCATCGGGTTCTCGGCGGCTCGCAGGTCGGGCAATGGTGGACTGTCGAAGCCTGCTTCTCGAGCTGCGGCATCGAACTTCTCGTACCGGCGCCATGCGGTCGATGTCGCGACAGGCGGCTTCGATTCCAGAGCGATGGTTTCCCACGTGAGGTTCGGGTTTGTCAGCTTGCGGACCGCTGTGTCTTTGACGTTCTTCGCGAGATTCGACCGGGCGATGAAAGCCATGAGGTCGTCTATGTCGGCATCCGTGTCGGCCTGTGCTTCTTCGACGGCGCGGCGGTCTGGGAACTCCGTAGCGGCGTCTTGGGGATCGAGGATCTCGTCGAGGTCGTTCATCGTTTCGTCCACGAAAACCGGCTCCGCAAAGTCCGCAAAAGCGTCCTCGTTGCCGGCCTTCGCATCCACCGCTTTGGCGTCTACGTCTAGATCGTCGTCCTCCTGCTCCGCAATATTGTGGGCGATCTTCTCGCGGGGCTGAGGGACGCGGATCGGTCCCCGGCCTACGGTGAGGTCAGATGCAATACTCGTTGCATCCTCACTGTCGGTGGCACTTTCGACGATCGCACGGTAAGCGGCGTACGCCATTCCGACTGCCTTCACCAGAATTGTGATTCCGTGCGTGAAAGCCAAGACCAGGGCCGGCGGAATGATCGCTATGGCCGCTGCAATAGCGGGCGCGAGTGGAATGAACCCAAGGTCTCCCCCACCATCGATCGACTCCTGCGCGGCGATTGCTGCGTGATAGGCGTGGTAGGCGTTTCCGAGAATGCTGATCACGACGACGCTGACGGCGAGTGCGATGTAGAAGCCCCTGTCGCGCTTGTTCATGTTGAGCTTGCTGATGATGACGATGGCGATGGTGGCGCCGAGGATGGCGCTGTCGACGATCGCTGGGAAGATCCAGGTCAGGTGTTCGGGGATCAGTGCTTGCCGC
>NZ_BCRM01000038.1 GCF_001552595.1 Rhodococcus erythropolis NBRC 15567 | reverse complement strand
CCGCGGCTTGACTGTTAACTTCCTGAGATGTCTTTCGTGCGAGTGGTATCTGACTCGCGGTGGGTGCCGCTGCGATGAATTGCACCGTGGAGGCGTCGATGTTTCTCTCTCCGAGAAGCTGATTGACGAATTGCTCGGCTGCGCCGCCACGTGACGGTATGGCGATCCGCTTGCCGGGCAAATCCTCGATGGTGGTGATGCCGCTGTCTTTCGTCACGGCGATGGCAAGATCGATCGACCCGTACGGGGACAGTGGCCGCAGACTCTGCCCTTGCTCTATGGCCGGCACGACGGTTCCGGGTGCACCGACCGCGAGATCGGTTGTACCGCCGATGAGACCGCTGATGAGTTCGGGCCCGTTCTTTCCGTCGATGAGCTCGACGTGGAGGCCTTCCTTGTCGAACATTCCTTGTTGGACGGCGACGTAGACAGGTAGGGACAAAGCACTCGCAGGGTAGACCCCGATGGCGACGCTACCGTCGTTCGGACGCCCTCCCCCTCCACACGCGGAAAGCAGTAGGGACGCTGCAATGACTGTGCCGACAAAAGGTCGAAGTTTCATGGGATTCCTGTTCCTTGATGGCTGGGCGCATCAGAAATCAAGCTGAGTTGGCTGGGCACATCAGTAATCAAGCTGAGTTGGCTGGGCACATCAGTGGTCGAGCTGACCACGCAGCCGGTTGAAGATTTCGATGTATCGAGGTTCGGCGGTGAGGGTTTCGAGTTCGCGGGGGCGCTCGATGTCAATGCTGACGTCGTCGATCACCCGGCCGGCCCCGAGCAGCAGAACGCGGTCGGAGAGACAGATGGCTTCGCCGAGGTCGTGGGTTACGAAGATGACCGTCCGGCCTACCTGGGATTGCCAAAGCTCGAGGAATTCTCGCTGTACTTCGACTCGGGTCTGCGCATCGAGGGCGGCAAACGGTTCGTCCATCAACAAGATGTCCGGATCCAGAGCCCACGTTCGGGCCAACGCGACACGCTGGCGCATCCCTTGGGAGAGTTGCCAAGTCCACAGCCGTGACGCCTCGGACATTTGAACGGCCGCAAGCCAGCGCGCGGATTGAGTTCGTCTCTCCGCCTTGGGTACTCCCCTCAATTCGAGACCGTACTCCACGTTCTTCTGCGCTGTTCGCCACGGGAACAGCGCATCTCGGGCCATCATGAAGCCCATCCGAGAACGAGCGTCGAATGGCGTTGTGCCGAGGACCTCGGTCTTCCCTTCTGTTGCGTCCACCAATCCAGCGAGCGCGTTGAGCAGGGTGGTCTTGCCGCAACCACTCCTGCCGACCAGGCTCACGAACTGTCCGCGAGGGATTGTGAGGTCGAGATTATCGACCACAGTTTTCGCCGACCCGTCGGGCGAGGGGAAGGATATCGTCAGTCCGTCGAGTTGGACTGCGGGTGTAATCACGTTGGTATCCATGATGATTCCTGTCATCGTCGAGCCGGTGGCTGCCACCGAAGGAGGTAGCGCTCGGCGAAGTTCATGGCTTGGTTGAGGACGACTGCGACGATTGCGAGAAGTATGAGGATCGCGTAGACCGCTTCCATCCGGAACTGGGCCGAGTAGATCGACACAAGCTGGCCCAGCCCGTCCCGTGACGAGATCAGTTCAGAACCCACGACGCCAAGCAGTGAATAGATCAGCCCCAACCGAAGACCGGCAAAAATGCCAGGTGTCGCGACGGGGAGGAGAATGTGCCAGAACACCTGTGTCTTACTGGCATTCAGGACAGTGGAAAGTCGGAGCCATTCGTCGTCAACTGACTTCACACCGGCTCGTGCACTCGAGCAGACGATGAAGAATACGAGTGTGAACGCGAGAGCGACCTTTGCCGTCATCGTGATCCCGAAGATGACGATAAGCAGAGGTGCCAGCGCAAGACGTGGCATGGCATTCGCCGCATCCAGAAACGGACTCATGATGCGTTCGAGGGTCGGAAGCAGTCCGAGAGAGAGCCCTACCGCCACCCCGACTGCGCTTGCGAGGATCCACGCGATCACGACGGCAGTCATCGTGGCACGCAAGTTCGTCGAAATCTCCCCCGACTGCACTGCTGCGGTGAAGTAGTTCCAGGCCTCGCCTGGCGTTTTGGCCAGAACTGGCTCGATCCAACCTTGCGATGCGACGAGCTGCCACGCTCCGAGTAGGACCAAAAGCAGTGCGGCCTGGGCCAGTCGTACCCCGATGGTGCGTCGTGTACCGGATCGACGCTGTCGAGCGGGCTTCGGCTCAGAGCGTGCCCGCCTCGCGGAACGGGGTGACGTAGCGCCGGATGGCGAAATAGCGGTGATGGTTTCGGTCATTTCGGCGCCTTCTTCGTAGTGCTCACAGGCGGCGATAGGTGCTCGACAAAAGCAGACGGGTGCCTCTGGTCGAAGCTCCCCGGGTTGTTGCTCACTGCGTTCATATGTGAAGCAGATCACGGGATTCTTCTTCCCGTCTACGCCACATTCGAGAGGTATGCCATAGGGTTTACCTATGGCTGACGGGCGCAGAATCGGGCGCGCACGCGGACTTCCATGAGAAGGGAATCCCAATGGACCGGCGTCATCTGGAATACTTTCTCGCCCTTGCTGATCGGGGCAGCATTTCCGCTGCTGCTCGCGGACTGGGGGTCAGCCAGCCGACAATCTCGGAGGCTCTCGCCAGAATGGAGAAAGAGTGCGGCCTGACGCTCGTCCGCCGTGGCTCGCGGGGAGTCACCCTGACCGACGCTGGACGCGATCTGACAGGTCCGGCGGCCCAAGTACTTCGGGCATACCGGGATTTGGATCACGCTTTGCATCCATTGAACGTCGTGCAGCGGGGTCGGCTGACGGTCGTATGTCCGCGAACATTGGCGCGTGATCCGGCGGCCACGGCCCTCGGTGCGTTCAAAAGCAAGTTTCCCAATGTTGCGGTGACGATGCTCAGCAACGACACCGACGGAATCGGAACGGTGGTCGCCTCGGGTCAGGCTGATATCGGCCTCGGGGTGGACGAGGTGTTCGACGAGGGTGTTGAACGTATCCTTCTCGGCCGGCAACGAATCGTTGCGCTGGTGCCCGCCGCACGAAGTGAAGGCGAGGGGGTAGCGGCGTTGACGGATCTGTTGCGAATCGGATTGATCACCAGCCCGCGTGACGATGTCACTCGGCGACTGTTGGCGGAACGCCTGGGCGAAGGCACTGTGGACGGGGCGGTGGTTGCGGAGACTATCTCTGTGGCCTCGATGATCCCACTTGTACGCGCGGGAGTCGGCGTCGCCTTCCTTCCCGAATCTGTCGCCGATACAGTCGGAGAAGGTGTGGTGCTGTGTCGTACTCGGCCCCCGCTCACTCGTGATATCTGGATGTTCCACGGTTCGACGCCATCGCCTGCGGCACAAGCGTTTATCGAGACGACCAGCCGATTACGTGACGAAGGTGGCATGGGGAACGCCGGATGAGCAACTTCGGAGAGTCCGCGCCCCCGCGAATCGATCCGCGGCAGCTACAAGACTTCCTCGCGGTCGTCGAACACGGCAGTATCACGGCAGCAGCGGCAAACCAGTTCACAGGAACATCGAGCGTCTCTCAATCAATTGCGCGACTCGAAAGACGCGTCGGAGGACGGCTTTTCAATCGGGGCCGGGCCGGCGCGACGCTGACTGCGCGCGGACGGAATCTCATCGATCCAGCACGCGAAGCGCTGGCCGCGCTCGATCGACTAGTGGTCGAGCGCGAGTTCTTACTGTCAGCAGTCCCCCACCTCAGTGTTGCCACGACAGCGAGCCTTGCGGACGATCCCACAGCGGTGCTGCTCGGAGCGCTGCGCACGGAGGTGCCGAACCTGAGAATCACCATCACGGTTCCGCCGGGGTCATCTGTGGCCGATGCGATTCACCCGGTCATGGCCGGCACCGCTGACGTGGCAATAATGGAGTCGCCGCCCACCGGCGTTCCCGGGACTCGAATGGTGCGCCTTCCGGACCACAAGTTGCGCCTTGTCTGCCCGCCCGGCACCCCGCCACCGGTGGACGGGGTATTCATCGGCGAGGACCTCATGCGCATCGGCTTGGTCGTCGCACCGCGGTTTGAAACTTCCGATGTCTATCGCCATCTGCGGTCGATCGAACCGCGAATCGACCACGCCTTCGTGATGAGGTCACAGCATCGCGATGCCTTCGCGGATTTCGCATACGAAGGGATCGGTGCTGTCATCCTCGAACTCTCCAGTGCTGAGCGAGCATCCGAACGGGGCTGCACTGTGGGTGAGATACTCGAACTGCCGCCACGGAAGATCGCAGCCGTGGCAAAGGACGGCCAGAACACGCAGGTCGTCGAACATTTCCTACGGCTGTGTGCCGAGCAATCGGCGCGGAAGCTGTAGGCGGAGTCGATCTCTCTGGGACTTTGCGTATTCGCGACGGCTGCTCATACGCCGAGAACGATTATTTTGTCTACAGACACAACACTTCTGGGATAGTCCGTTTCCTCGAACAAAGCCGACGGGTCACCCTGCCGTGAATATGTAATACACGTCACTCCGGATCAACTTCGAAAGGTTGACTTTCATGCGAAAGTCTCTGAAACATTTCGTGAATGCTGCAGCGGCGGTTGCGTTGTGCGCGACGCTAGGACTCACGGGCGCAACCGGAACAGCGGCTGCCGATGCGCCCGGCATCCCGAGCGTCGGGCACGATTGGGCGAGTGCAGGGCCGTACACGCCGAATGTCTCGATCGGGCTGGTGCACACTCTGTACTACCCGCGCCAGCTCGGCGCGCGCGGCGAGAAGCACCCTGTTGTGATCTGGGGGAACGGGACCGGTGTGCTCCCCGGTGCGTACACCTCCTTGTTGCGCCACTACGCCAGCCACGGATTCATCGTGGTCGCCGCCAATACACCGGCAAGCAACTTCGCCATCACCATGCGGTCGGGAATCGACCTCATCGCGGACAAGGCGGCCAGCCCGTCGAGTGTCTTCTACGGCAAAGTCGACCTGGAACACATTGGTGCGGTGGGGCACTCGCAGGGCGGGTCTGCGGCGATCAACGCGGCGATCGACGACCGCGTCGACACCGCCGTCGCGATCCAGCCGGGCCCGCTCAATGATGTCGATCTCATCGACGAGCCGGTTCTCTATCTGGCCGGCCAGGCCGACGCAATCGTTTGGCCGGCGATCGTGCGGGCGATGTACGAGGACGCCGACCACGTGCCTGCCGAGTATCTGGAACTGCGCGGCGCCACGCACTTCGGTACGGCGATCAACGGCGGCGATATGCGCGGGCCGAGCACGGCGTGGCTGCGGTACTGGCTACTCGACGATCCGAACGCCCGCACCGAGTTCTTCGGAGCGAGCTGCGGATACTGCACTGACACCCAGCAGTTCTCCGACTTCGACCGCAACGATCTGGCCATGCAGATCCCGGGGTGACGGTAAGTCGGGAGTTGTCGAAGACGAACGGCCTGTCCGTTCAGATCGGCGGAATTGAGAAGCTCAAATGACGACGTAGCCATACATCCGTTCGCCCTGAGCCACAGCTCTGGTCGCTAGTTCGGCGAAGGCGGTCAGGAACGGCATTGAGTCCTCCGACGGTTCACTCGTCTCGTCGATTGCCCAGGTCGCCGCAGCGGCGGCGACATCGTCAGCGTTCAATTCCGCTAGTGCATCGCGTAATTCGTCGGTAACCGTGAGCACGAGGGTGTCGCCGTCGTCGCTCATTGCGACGAGTTTCCCGCAGCGTGGACCTTTTGCGACCTCGTTGTAGGGGCGAGCGGTGAGGGCTGCCTCCAGTCGGCCGAGCGCGACAACTGGATCGACGCCTTTCGCCTGCAGAACTGGAGTCCCACCCGCAGCCAACTGAACCCGCGGGCGAGAGGCATCGTTCGCCTCGATCACCGCTGGTTCCAAGTCGACGAGACCCTCGAGGGCGGAGGTGGCGTGCTCATCCGTGCGCGCGGTGAAGTAGTCGGTGATCGCAGACATGGCGCGATCATTCCACACACGATGCATCCCCACGTCCCGGAGTCCTTCCGCGACTTGGCTGATCACCGTCAGACGGGGCAGGAGTGGGCTTCCTCGATCGCCTTCGCGAAAGCGCGGAGTCGTGGGCTTTCGAGTTCGGTACGCCACACGAGGCCCAAAGCAGATTCGGGTAATCCGTTGATCGGTACGAATGTGATGTCCGAGCGCTGGCTGTATGTAGCGGTTGCTGCGCACAGGATGAGGCCGACCTGACTGAATGCGACCTGCGACAGGCCTTCCTGGACGGTGCTCGCCCCGCCCTGCGTGGGAATAGTGGCTCCGCCCGGCGTCGTGCTCGGGGAATTCACACGCTGCCAATAGTCGGGGGCGGGTCCGGTGATGGGTACGAGACAGATCTGCGCCAACCGCTCGGCGTCGATCACGCCCAGTTCACTGAACGGGTGATGGACTGAGACGGCCAGGGTCTGGGGCTGTCGAGAAAAGACGAGCCCGGTCGTCAGCTCGGGCTCATCTACGGGGAGAAGTGCCACTGCCGCATCGATTCGCCCGGCGAGTACATCACTGAACGGGTCACCCAGGGGTAATTCTTTGATGGTCACGCAAGTTTGCGGATGTTGTATCTCGAAACGAGAGACAGCAGCCGCGATCGAATCGTAAATTGCTCCTTGGAAACCCACCCGAAGCGGCGTCGGCATGTTGCGTGCTCTTGACTGAGCGTCCTCGATTACTCCGACAAGCGCACGATGCGCGGGAGCCAACGACGCAAGAAATTCGGCGCCGAATTCAGTCAGGTGTACGCGGCGACTGGTGCGCGCCACCAGGCTGGTGCCGATACGGCGCTCCAACCCGCTGATCAGCTGACTGACTCGGCCCTGGGAGATGAACAGTCGTTCGCCGGTGCGACCGAAGTGCAGTTCTTCAGCGAGAACGAGGAAACACTCGATCTCACGCATCGGAGGCTCCGACATTTTCACTCCGACCTTCGACTCATTCGACCACTCCATCATGGCTCATCGATGAATTGAGCTAATGGTTGGATGAGCGATTCGCCGTTGATCCTTGGGCGTGCGGGAGCTTCTCTGGTTACATGCCACATTCCGCGCCCGGGCAGAACAGCCCCGCGCCCACGTCCTCAACCCACGCACACACCATCGAGAACCACTGGGCCGCGGTCGCCCTGATCGCAGCGTCCACCTTCATCGTTGTCGCGGCAGAGATGATGCCGGTCGGGCTACTCACCCCGATCGGTGCTGACCTGGTGGAAAGCGAAGGGACCATCGGGCTCTCACTGGCCATTACCGGGTTGGTGGCAGCGGCCACTGCCCCGTTTGTGCCCATCGTGACCCGGCGCTTCGATCGTCGGTCGACGCTTATCGTCCTGATGTTTGTAGTCGCAGCGGCGAACGCCCTCACGGCTCTCGCACCAAGCTTCGCTGTGCTCGCTGGTGCTCGCGTCCTACTCGGTGTGAGCATGGGCGGAGTCTGGGCACTCGCCGCTAGCCTGGCACCCAAATTGGTGGGTTCCAGATCCGTCGGGTTGGCGACCACGATCATCTTCAGCGGAATCGCGGTTGCCTCAGTTCTCGGTGTCCCTGCGGGGACGTATATCGGAGCAGCGGCCGGGTGGAGCGTGGCATTCTGGACTCTCAGCTGCGCCGCGACGCTGATCGCGCTCGCCATGTTCGCTGTCCTACCCGTGATGCCAGCTGATCAAGCTTTGTCGCTCGGCAGTCTCGTGGTGGCTTTTCGGAACCCGGGAGTCCGGGTCGGAATCGCGATTACCGCGCTCATCGTCACCGCTCATTTCGCGGCGTACACCTATGTGCGTCCGGGGCTGGAGTTCTTCGCAGGATTGCACCCTGCGCAGATCGGCACGATGCTCTTGATCTACGGGGTTCTGGGCGTTGTCGGCAACTTCATAGCCGGGCCATCTGCCACCAAGTCTCCGAAGACTGTGGTCGTCATCCTCAGCGCGGGAGTAGCGATCACCCTTGCCCTGTTCCCGATCTCGGCTACCACCTTGATCACAGCTGCTCTGCTCATGGCGGCTTGGGGCCTCTTCTACGGTGGTGTATCGGTGAGTACTCAAACATGGATCGCACAAGCAGCTCCCGTTCACCGAGAGGCCGCTGCGGCTCTGTGGGTTGCAGTCTTCAATGCAAGCATCGCCCTCGGCGCGTTCGCGGGTGGACGCATTCATGACCACTCCGGTTCCGAAACGGTCTTCTGGATAGCCGCGGGAATCGCCACTCTCGCAATGCTGCTCGCCACATTCCGCAATCCCGTCGTGGCAAAGCACGAACTGACAACCTAGCCGCCTACACAAAACCTTCATAGAGGCAGGACAACAGATATGCGCCAGACACCCGTTTCAACCTTCATGGATGTGACCGAGATGCTCGAACGCTACCGGGACAAATCGCTGTCTCCGGTGGAGGTACTCGAGTCCACCATCGAACGTATCGAGGCGCTCAACCCGACCTTGAATGCAGTGGGACACACTTTCTTCGATGCTGCACGGGCGCAAGCGAAGTCAGCGGAACGCCACTACGTCCGCGGTTCGGATGTCAGCCTTCCGCTCGCCGGTGTTCCCGTTGTAGTGAAAGAGGATGAACCGGTACAAGGCCAACCGTGGACTCAAGGGTCCAAGGTCTATGAGGACTTGATCGCCACCCACACTTCGACTTTCGTGCAGCGGATCGTCGACGCCGGTGCCATCGTCCACGCGCGATCGACGGCCCCGGAATTCTCCTCGGCCGCGTTCACACAGTCCGAGTTGTGGGGCGTCACTCGCAATCCGTGGAACACGAAATACTCCTCCGGCGGGTCTTCCGGCGGATCGGCAGTCGCACTTGCCACCGGTATGACGCACTTGGCTACCGGTTCCGATGTTGCAGGATCGATCCGAACTCCGTCGTCACTCAACGGAATTGTCGGGTTCAAGCCACCGCACGGCCGTGTCCCCGTCGATCCGCCCTTCAATCTCGATCGCTACTGCCACTGCGGTCCGATGGCTCGCACCGTAAGTGACTGCCTCACACTGCAGTCGGTCATCGCGGGACCGACCTCCACTGACATTGCCTCGCATGTGCCGGCATCACCGCTGCCCGGCCTCGATACGCATTCGTTGACAGGAATGCGTATCGCCGTGATCCCGGCGTTGGGTGACTGGCCGGTTGATCCGGACGTTGCCGCCAACACCGCCAAGTTGGTGGACACCCTCACTGCGCTGGGCGCACGCGCGGAGATCATCGAAGTCGACCTGTCACGCGCTGCAATCATGCGTGCGGCCGCCATTCACTACGATCACGTGTTCGGTGCATCGATCTCCGCCGAAGCGTCCGCGCACCCCGACAAGGTCACGGAGTACGCGAAGGAATTCGCGCGATGGGCACGCCGCACCCGTGGTGACGCGACTTTCCTGGACGGACTCGCGATCGAAGCCGAACTTTATTCGTCGATCGGATCCCTGTTCGACACGTATGACGCGTTGATCACTCCGGCAGTGGTGACGGAGGGCTTTCTTGCCGGCGACGACTACGTCGGGCACGGAATCAATGTGGCTGGAACAGAATTGGAGTTCTACCTCGAGGCTGTCCCGGCCATCACCTTCAACATCCTGAGCAGCTGCCCGGTGCTGACAATCCCCACCGGTTTCGCTCGGAACGGAATCCCCACCGGTACACAGATAGTTACGCGGCCGTACGACGACCACACGGCCTTTGCGATAGGGCTCGCCCTCGAGAAGGTCCTGCCGTATCCGAATGAGCATCCGAACCCTCGGACGTAGACGGCCTCCGACGGCAGCGGTCCGTCTACGTGCCGACAATGCGTATTACCGCTGCGCCGACCGCCGTAGCTGCGGTTGCGCAAGAAACCGCGAATGCCGTTGATCGAGAGAGTCTTACGCATCCCCTCCGCAATGTTCGGTCCCGTATGAATGCAGCGCACGCCGTCCCGAGCAAGGTGAAGGTGGCCAGGAGAGGGACGATCGCAGATGCCTCCCATCCTTCCTTCGCGGCCTGGTGGATGAACAGAGCGGCGATGGATGTAGATGCCAAAGCAGTTCGCCGCCAGGACAATGCCGTGCGTTCCAGTTGAAGTCCGCGATCGCGAGCTGTGACGCCGTTCATGGCAGAGCCACCGACAGCATCGCGATAACAGCGATCATCCCACTGGCGCAAGCGATTGCCGGCATCAGTGCGGACTTCGGCAGCGGCGTGTCTTGACGCATAGCGCGTTGCACACGGCGCCAACGGGTATATGCGCCGGTTGCGAGCACTGTCGCCATCGACAGACATGCAATCGAGATTGCGGTCCTGGCCGGTGACGGTGCAATCAGTTGATCGATCGCCACGCCACCTGCCAGAAGGCCGAATGCAGTCCTGATCCAGGCAAGAAAAGTTCGCTCGTTCGCCAGAGTGAATCGATAGTCAGGCTCGTTCTCATCAGCTCTGTCCGGATCCACCAACGATCTCCTTCGAGTGAACAGGAGGTCTTTGAAGTCGCGGTATGACCGAGTTGTTGTCTCGTCGATCGAAACTGATCGCCGGCTCACGTGAGTGCGTCGAAGTACGCGAGCATCGCCATCTCTCTCAGCGGCATCGGCAAGGCGTCGAGCACGAGGTGAGTCTTCGTCGACGGCTTCCCGTCCTCGAAGCTCTCCATCACGATGGGCACGATGTCGGCGAAGGTCGTGTCCGCCGGAAGGGCGTGAATCTCGGCGAGGCGCTCCGCCGGAATCAAGGGATCACGAAGGCGCGCTGCGTCCAAGGCCTCTCGCATGACCTCGATGAACTCGGCCATGTAACTACCGTGCTGTTTCGCGATCGTGAAATGGATGCTCGGAGGAACGCCGGGCTGCGTCAACTGCGGCTGCATGGTCCAGTTCCGCTTCGCGAGTTCGTCGATCCAGAGGAAGAAGTCGACGCCCTCGTCCGCGTCTGGATCGGTGGTGATTGCAGCGAGTGTGGATTCGGGCTTCCCCATGATTCGCAGCCCGGGTATCGCGGCGACCCCCGCTTCCAGTTCCCGGCGAATCCGCAGACCCTCCTCGACGAGATGCATGTAGCCGTCGTCACCGATGTGTTTGACGATCGACCATGCTGCGGCGAGCAACCCGCCTGGTTTCGAACTCATCACCGTGGAGTTGACGATCGGGTAGCCAGTCCAATTCGCGTGTGCGAAGAACTGCGGAAGACGCAGTTCGCGAGTGCGATACAGAACGAGCGAGCATCCCTTGTTCGTGTACCCGTACTTCTGCAGGTCGACGGTGATCGAGCTGACGCCGGGAACTCTGAAGTCCCACAGCGGAATTTCGCATCCTTGGCGTTCAGCGAACGGAAGAACCCAACCGCCGATGCAGGCATCGACGTTCAGGCGAATCCCCTGTTCCAGGCAGAACTCACCGATCTCTTCGATCGGATCGATCACGCCCTGGCCGTACTGGGGGGCCGACAGAACCACGAAGATCGTGTTCTCGTCGACGGCCGCTTTGATTGCAGCGACGTCAGCCTTGTACGTCTCCGGATCCACCGTCGTGGTTCGAGCTTCGACGCCGAGGTAGTGCGCTGCCTTCCACCATGCCGCATGGGCCGAGATCGGAAGCACCATGTTCGGCCGCGTGATGTGCTTCGCCCCGTCTCGGGCAGCCTTCGTGGCCATCATGATGCTTTCGCTGCCACCCATGGTCCAGCTGCCGGTGGCGTCGTTGGGTGCGTGCAGCATGTCGTTCGCGGCGCGGACCAACTCCTTCTCCAACGCATAAACACTCGGAAACGTCGACGAGTAAAGGGGATTCACATGGATGTACATTCCGAAGGCGTCCGTTGCGACCTTCTCGACGGTGTCGAGACCAGTGTTGTACATGTTGACCATGCCCGGGCGATCTGCGTACGGATCATCCATTCGATGCCGTTCGGCTAGCTCCGCCAGTACCTGGTCGATCGGCACACCGTTTTCCAACACGTCTTGACTCCTCTTGTGTGTCAACTTGATTGGGTCGTCGGCGATGTCAGGCCGAACTGATCGAAGTGGATCGTCAGCGCACCGGCGAACAATCGAACCGATACGTGAGAACCTCTCACATATGGTGAACGTGACACTCTGTCATGTCAAGCGGTGAAGGCCGTATATTCTCGTATCCATGACGGAGACTGCACGATGACGCCCGACGCCGTTCCCTCCCGTCGCCTCCCGGAACAGCAGCGCAGCAAGGCGCGCGTCGAGGCCATCTTGGACTGTGCGGCAGAGCTCATCGCGCGCGACGGAATCGATGCCATGACCATGAGCGAACTGGCATCGGCAGCAGACCTTCGGCTCCCGTCGATTTACCGGTACTTTCCGGGAAAGACCGCCATCGTGCAGACGCTGCTCGAGCGATACGAAACTCTGGTGCGTGCCAGGCTCATCGAATCGATTGCTCCCGCCGGGACGGTGCAAGACGCTCGCGAAGTCATCAGTTCCGTGGTCCGCGGTTACTGGCAGATCTTCCGCGACGACACCACGTACGCGGCGGTGTGGTCAGCCGCCGTCGCAAACCCCGATCTCGCTCGGATCGATGTGGAGAACACGCGTCAGACCAGTGCTCTCATCGCTGACGTGATCCGGGGTGTCGTGCCGGAGTCCATGCAGTACGACGTCGATCAGCTTGTCTTCACCTGCAATCACATCGCCGGTTCGACCGTCCGGTTCGCGACCCTCCTCGATCCCGACGAAGCTGAACGCATCGTCGACATGCTGGTCGATCACATACTGCCGACTGCGCTCGGATTGTCCGGCACCGCAAAGAGTTGATCGTCCTGCTTTCCAAGGGCTTTCGAAGAGCGCAACATTCAGCTCGAGCTGGAAGGTTCCACACTGCGACGGGCCGGTTCACCGGGGCTGATCGGTACCGCTCCCACGCGGTACCCTCGCTCGTCGAGTAGATGACCGTTGAGCTTCATCGTCCACAGCGAGATCGCGCGATCCGCGATCGAGAGCCCGGGTAGTGCTTCGCACAACCGGCCTTCGAGCCGTTGCGCGTCGTCCACGGACCGTGCCCACGCGACAATCAGCAAGTTGTCGCGACCAGTGACCCCCGTGCACCGGCGGACCTCGGGCATAGCCGAGATCGTCAGTGCAGCATGGCCGATCTGAGACGGTGAAACCTGGGCCCAGAGGATGACGGTCACTTGGCTTCCGGAGAGGGGGCGGGCCACTTCGCAGCGGGGTCGTGCCATTCCAGCGGCAAAGAGGCGCCGCGCGCGTCGTCGAATCGTGTCGATGCTGGCGCCACATTCCTCGGCCAACTCTGTGTACGACGCGCGTCCGTCCACCGACAGTGCAACCATGATGCGTCGGTCCATGTCTGTCGGCCGAAATGCGCCGTGGTGATCGACCGTGATGCGCGTTGCGGCCAGAGCATCTGCCTGACTCGAACTCAGCGCACGCAACCTCCACCGACTACCGCCGGTGTAGATCGTCCCGGCGAGCTGGATGCGGCTCGATACGACGCCGGCAATGGCACCCAACTCCTCGGTGACCCACTGCGACAGGACGCTCAAATCCGTCACCATCACCGTGACCAGCAGATCTCGTGCGCCCGTCACGTGTTCGATGCCGGTCACCATCCGCTGCTCACTGAGCGCGTGCGCCACGGCTTGCACGCTGCCGTTGACACAGTCGATTTCCACGAAGGCAAGGTTTCCCAGACCGGAGGCGGCCAGGATCGGGCCAGGATTACACCCTATCCACGCTGCACCGCGGTCGACCAGACGGATCCATCGACGGGACAGCGTCACCGGGTCTAGCTCGAGAGCTTTCCCGATCTGCGCCCAACTTGCCCTCGGGTTGATCTGCAAAGCGTGAACCATTGCCTGGTCCGCCGCGTCGAGCATGTCGAATTCCTTCATTGATTCATCACTCATGCGAAATTCCTGCGAATTCTCGATCATTCCTAAGGGAAGCTTCATCATAGCTATCTAGATCGTTACCTACGACACACCGTGCCGGGCTGCAAGAACTGCAGATCGCACCTGCGTCTGTCTCCGGAACTTCGCGAGTCTTCCCCTGCCAATGAAAGGCCAAATTCTGTGAACCTGAAAGATGACGCAGACGAGATGCAGGGCGACCTCGTCGCGCTGCGGCACAAGTTACACCGTGAGCCGGAGATCGGTCTCGAGCTGCCACGAACCCAGGAGCGGGTGCTCGAAGCGCTGCAGGGTCTCCCACTCGAGATCTCCACCGGAACTTCGAGTACCTCGGTTACAGCCGTTCTGCGAGGTGCAGCAAGGGATTCAGGCGATACGACGACGGTGCTGCTGCGAGCCGACATGGACGCGCTTCCGGTCGACGAGCGCACCGGGGTGGATTTCGCCTCCACGAACGGAGCCATGCACGCGTGTGGACACGACTTGCACACAACCGCATTGGTCGGCGCGGCAAGGCTGCTCTCACATCACCGCGATCACTTGGCCGGTGACGTCGTGTTCATGTTCCAACCCGGTGAAGAGGGCTGGGGTGGGGCCAAGAACATGATCGACGAGGGCGTGTTGGATGCATCAGGGAGCCGTGCCGACTACGCGTACGGACTGCACGTCATGGCCAACGGGATCCCGGCCGGACTCTTCGTGAGTAGGCCGGGGCCGATCATGTCGGCGTCGCACACGCTCGACGTGACGGTGCGAGGCGCGGGCGGTCACGGTTCGTCGCCGCACCGCGCGAAGGACCCGATCACGGCTGCGGCGCAGATGATCACATCGCTGCAGGTCATCGTGACAAGGGATTTCGACGCATTCGATCCGGTTGTCATCACCGTGGGTGTCGTGGATGCGGGCACGGCAAACAACGTGATCCCCGATTCCGCACATTTCGGTGCCACCGTCCGTCACTGGTCGGCTGAGAACGAGGAACAACTCGGCGCAGTGATTCGCCGTGGACTGGAGGGCATTGCCGCCGCGCACGGCGTAGAGGTGGACATCGACTTCCGTGCCCAGTTCCCCTTGACCGTCAACAATGCGGAGGAAGTTGCGTTCAGTGAGGGCGTGATCCGCGAATTGCTCGGCGAGGAGCATTACCTGGAATCGCCAAGGCCGACAAGTAGTTCCGAGGACTTCTCCTATGTCTTGGACAGAGTCCCGGGAGCGTTCATCGGGCTCGGAGCTGCAATGCCGGGCTGCGATCCGGTCGCTGCTCCGACAAACCATTCGCCGCGTGCACAGTTCTTCGAGGGTGTGCTCGGGGATGCGGCCGCGGTCTATTCGGCACTGGCCGTCGAAAAGTTGGCCGTCACCGCTGGAGGTACACGATGAGCGATCACCACAAAGAAACCACACCGCCCTCGTCGAGGAAGAAGAACCTCAAGGTTCTGTTCGGAATCGGCACCGGCAACGCGATGGAGTGGTTCGACTGGAACATCTACGCGCTTTTCGCGGTGTTCTTCGCGCCACAGTTCTTTGCCAGCGGAAGCCCGATGTCCGATCTGCTGAAGACTTTTGGAGTCTTCGCTGTCGGGTTCGTCGCACGTCCTTTCGGTGGAGTGCTCTTCGGATTGATCGCGGATCGCCGTGGCCGACAGTTTTCGATGACGGTGGCAGTCGGGCTCGCCGCAGTGGGGAGTCTGATCATCGGCCTGACCCCAACGCACGAGACGATCGGGGCTTGGGCCGCCGTCGTGTTGGTGACGTGTCGAATGATCCAGGGTCTTGCTCATGGCGGAGAGTTGCCTTCGGCCAATACGTACATCTCGGAGATGGCGCCGCGAGAGAAGCGTGGCTTGTGGGCCAGCTTGATCTACTTCTCCGGAACCATCGGCATCATCTGCGGCGCAGTTCTGGCGGCGGTCCTCTCGGGAATCCTCACCGACGCCCAAATGAGCAGTTACGGTTGGCGAATTCCGTTTGTGCTCGGCGGTGTGTTCGGACTGTTCGCGCTGTACTTGCGATCACGGTTGCAGGAAACGGAGATCTTCGAATCATCTGCCAAATCACAGAAGTCGGAATCGCAGCAGGCCAAGCCCTCGCTGTGGTCGCAGATCCGTGAACACCGTCGACTGCTGGTGCGAGTCGCCGCCATGACGGTTGGATCGACGGTCAACTATTACGTGTGGGCCGTGGCAACTCCGGCGTATGCCATCAGTGTCCACGGCGTGGATCCTTCGGGAGCAATGTGGGCGGGAGCCGCCGCCAATGTGGTGTTCATCATCATGCTGCCTGTTTGGGGAACCGTCTCGGACCGAATCGGCCGGCGCCCGGTTTTGATCTTCTCGGGAATCATGATGATCACCTTGCTGTTTCCGCTCACCTCCATCATTCGGGGGCAGGCGTGGCAGTTGTTCGTGGCAATGGCAATTGCACTGGTCTTCATGGCCGGCACAGTGTCCATCGGTCCTGCTGTGTTCTCCGAGATGTTCCCCACTCGCATGCGCGCGGTGGGAATCGGATTGCCGACTTCCCTTGCCGTCGCAATTTTCGGTGGCACGACGCCGTATCTCCAGGCCTTCTTCGCCGACAAGGGAATTCCCGGCGTCTTCAACTGGTACGCCATTGTTCTGATGGCGATCTCGGTCGCCACCGTGATCTTCTTCCTGCCCGAGTCGAAAGGAAAGGACCTCACTGCTGCTGGAGAAGTTTCCGAATCCCTCTCTCCTTCCAGTGTTTAGCTCACAGATACGGAGCAGATCTCCCATCGCCCGAGAGGATTTGGCAGTGCCGGCAGAAGCAGCAGTGACACCGAATTATCAAGGACCGCTGGCAGGTACAGTCGTCGTGGATCTGAGCAGGGCACTGGCCGGTCCGCATGCGGCCATGATGCTCGGGGATCTTGGAGCGCGCGTCGTCAAGGTCGAAACACCTGACGGTGGAGACGACACGCGTGGGTGGGGTCCACCTTTTGTCGACCCCGCCCGTGGCGAACGTGAATCGACGTACTTCCTGTCGGCAAACCGAAACAAGGAATCAATCGCCTTGGATCTGAAGTCCGAGAACGGTTGTCGAACTCTCACAGCCCTGATCGCACGCGCCGACGTTCTGATCGAGAATTTTCGCACCGGCGTGATGGACCGCCTGGGATTCCCGATGGAAAGGTTAGCGGAGATCAACCCCGGACTGGTCGTGCTGTCGATCAGCGGATTCGGCCATGACGGTCCTGAAGGCGGTCGCGCCGGGTACGACCAGATCGCCCAAGGCGAAGCCGGATTGATATCTCTGACCGGTTCGTCACCCGATGACCCACAACGTGTCGGCGTTCCTATCGCCGATCTCCTTGCGGGAGTGCACGGAGCGTTCGGAATTCTTGCAGCACTTCGAGAGAGGGAGGTGACGGGCAGGGGACAAGTTGTCCGAACCTCCCTGCTGGCGAGTGTTGTCGGGGTGCATGCTTTTCAGGGGACGAGATGGACCGTCGCAGGGGAGATCGGCGAGGCTCAGGGCAATCATCATCCGTCGATCTGTCCGTACGGACTATTTCCGACGGCAGACGGTGCCGTACAGATCGCAGTCGGCAGTGAAGGTCTGTGGAAACGTTTCTGCGACGGATTCTGGATCGACCCGGATACACACGGTATGGCGACCAACCCGGAACGGGTCGAGAACCGTAAGAAGGTCAACGAATTGGTCGAAGCGGTCTTCGGGGCCTACGGGACCGAAGAACTGTTGACGAAGCTGGAGGCCACCGGCGTTCCGGCAGGAAAAGTCCGAAACCTGCGTGAGGTCTACGAGTGGGAACAGACCCGCTCGCAGGGGCTCCTCGTCGACGTCGATCATCGAACGCTCGGGAGGCTGACCATCCCGGGACCACCGTTGCGGTTCTTCGATCCTGACGGAAGTGAGGTCACCCGAACCGCACATCGACCGCCTCCTGTGCTCGGTGCGGATGGCGAAGAAATCATGAAATGGCTAGGAGAGCAAGGCAATGAATCGTCTGACGGCACACGAGTTGATCGATCTCACGTTTGATCCTGACTCGTGGGAGTCGTGGGATTCGAGTGTCCGTCAGAGCGTGGCGCGTGGTGCGTACACAGACGAACTGGCCGCGGCGCGCGAGCGGACCGGACTGGACGAGTCCGTGATGACCGGGTCCGCAACGGTACGGGGACGCCGAGTCGCGGTACTGATCTGTGAGTTCGGATTTCTGGCGGGGTCGATCGGTGTAGCGGCCGGCGGACGCCTCGTCGATGCCATCGAGCGGGCGACGAGAGAAGCACTACCCCTTGTCGCCCTGCCGGTTTCCGGTGGAACACGGATGCAGGAGGGAACGACGGCGTTCCTTCAGATGGTCAAGATCACCGCCGCTGTCACCGCGCACAAGGAAGCCCACCTTCCCTACCTGGTGTATCTCCGAAATCCCACCACAGGTGGAGTTTTCGCTTCCTGGGGCTCGCTAGGTCACGTGACGATCGCGGAGCCCGGGGCGCTCATCGGGTTCCTCGGTCCCAGGGTGTACAAAACTTTGTACGGCGTCGCGTTTCCACCTGGGGTCCAGACGGCCGAGAACCTCCACGCGCACGGGCTGGTGGATGCAGTGTGCTCTCCTGACAAGCTCGCGGAGACACTGGACGTGCTACTGCGGGTTTTGACCTCGCGCCCGACACTCGACGAGCGCGGACTGGCGCTTCCGAATGTCAGTGACCCCGCGACACCCGCCTGGGAAACGGTCCTTGCTTCCCGCCGTTCCGGACGGCCGGGCGTCCGCGAGCTACTTGGCCGTTCAGCTTCAGACATGGTGCTCCTGAATGGAACCGGGCAAAGTCTACAGAGCCCCGCTCTGATTCTTGCGTTGGTCCGTTTCGGGGACATCTCGTGCGTTCTGCTCGGGCAGGATCGCCGTGCCCAGACCGGGCAACAGTCGTTCGGCCCGGCATCACTGCGTCAGGCGCGCCGGGGAATCAACCTTGCTCGAGAGCTTGACCTGCCGCTCGTGACAGTCATCGACACACCCGGCGCGAATCTGTCGAGAGAAGCTGAGGAAGGCGGACTTTCGAACCAAATTGCGAAGTGCCTGGCAGAACTCCTGGCGCTGAGGACGCCGACGGTATCGCTGCTCCTCGGCCAGGGTGCGGGTGGAGGCGCACTGGCGCTGTTGCCGGCGGACCGCATTCTCGCCGCTCAGCACAGTTGGTTGTCCCCGCTACCGCCGGAAGGTGCAAGCGCGATCATCTACCGCGACATCGTCCATGCGCCGGAGATGGTCTCGGCGCAGAACATTCGATCAACAGATCTACTGGCAGACGGCATTGTGCATGCGGTGATACCCGAGTACCCCGATGCCGCCGACGAACCTGACCAATTCTGTGAACGCGTCGGCCAGACATTACGTGCCGCGTTGGTCTCCTCTCTGAGAGAGACGTCCGAACAGCGCCTGAGTGGACGGCTGACGCACTTCAGTCGCATCGGGGAATCCCCTGTGGCGGTTCCGATGTAAACCGGTCCGCGCTCCAATTCACCGAACTACTGATCAGCACCGACTCGAGGAGTATCACTTGAAGTCTTCACAGCCCACTTTGCCCGTTGGAAACGAGATCGTTCGACTCGACGCATCCGATTTGTCGGCGGCAATTCATGATCGGCAAGTGTCATGCGAGGAGGTGATGAATGCCTATCTCGACCGGATCGAGTCCGTGAACCCTTCGGTCAACGCGATTGTCAGTCTTCGCCCACGACAGGAATTGGTGCAGGAGGCACAAGAGCACGACAAGCTCCTGGCCGATGGCCAGGATATGGGATGGATGCACGGGTTCCCTCATGCGGTCAAGGACACTGCCGATGTGGCGGGATTCAAGACGACTCGAGGGTTCTTTCGGGGTGAGTTCGACATCCCTGCAGCGCAAAGTGATTCGATTCACGTTGCTCGAATACGGGACGCGGGAGCGATCTTCGTCGGCAAGACCAACGTTCCGGAATTCGGTCTGGGCTCACACACCTACAACGAGATCTTCGGTGCAACCGGCAACGCCTACGACCCGAGCCGATCGGCGGGCGGAAGTAGCGGCGGTGCTGCCGTCGCAGTGGCTCTCCACATGGTTCCGGTAGCGGACGGCAGTGATTTCATGGGATCACTTCGAAATCCAGCCGCTTGGAACAACATTCTCGGACTTCGTCCATCCTTCGGCCGCGTACCCGCGAAGGGGCCGGATGTGTTCGTGCAACAGGCGGGGGTTCCCGGACCGATGGCGCGCACCGCTACAGATCTCTCGATGTTGTTGCAAACGATGTCGGGATACGATCCGCGCACTCCGTTGTCCATCGACTCGGACGGAGGCCTGGCGTCGACGTTGGAGCGAGATTTCTCCGGCGCACGGGCAGTGTGGATGGGTGACCTCGGTGGGTATCTCCCCATGGAGTCGGGAGTGCTCGATCTCTGTGAATCGTCACTGCAGATCTTCGAAGCGCTTGGAATCGAGATGGATTCACAACATGGTCTGCCGAAAGCGTGCGGGTTCAACGGAAATGAGGATCTCTGGCCGCTGTGGCTGACGTTCCGGCACTGGCTCGCCGGCTCTCAGCTGTACCCCCTCTACTACAACCCGGTCACGCGGGCGGCGCTCAAACCCGAAGCTCGATACGAGGTGGAGGGCCTGGTCGATGGAACGGATGGGCGTCCGCCCATCGGGGCGCTGGACGTCTACGAGGCTTCGGTGAAGCGCACCGCGATGTACAACGCGTTCCTGACTCTCTTCGATACGTACGACTTCATCGTGCTACCGAGTGTTCAGGTGTTTCCGTTCGACATCGAAATGGACTGGCCCACATCGATCGACGGCATGGCTATGTCGTCGTACCACCGGTGGATGGAGGTTGCAACAATCGCAACGCTTCTCGGCGTGCCGGCCATCAGCCTGCCTGCAGGCTTCAATTCTGAGGGGCTGCCAATGGGTATACAGGTTCTGGCTCGCAGTCATGCCGATCTGGACCTGTTGCAACTCGCGCACGGCTTCGGCAGCGTTGACACTCGCTCGGTGAAGGGTTGACCAGAATGTAGTTAGGTGCCATATTAGTTGCATGGCAGTGGACGGAACCGATCACGACTCACCCACGTTGGATCAGGCGCGGCGGCAGTTGGAGCATTACGGCCTCGGGTCCGATCCGCAGGCGGTGCTGGTTGCGGTGCGGCTGATCTCGGCGGGCGCGCGGCTCGGTCGAGCAACCGAGGTTCACTTCGCGAGGTATGGACTGTCGACCGGCCGTTACCGATTGCTTGCGGATCTGGAAGACCATGACGGGGAGAAATCTCCCTCGCGACTGGCCGCTGATCTCGGCGTCTCGCGAGCCACGGTGACCGGGCTGGTCGACGGCCTCGAGCAGGAGGGTTTGGTCGCTCGGCGTCCGTCCGCGGAGGACGGGCGTGGTGCGGTGGTCGTCCTGACTGCTCGCGGCGCTCAGCGTTTACGTGACATGGCGCCCGAACACTTTGCTCGTCTCGAGGAAATGGTCGACGAGCTCACTGTCGACGAGCGTGCGGTTTTTCTGGACCTGCTCTCGCGGGTCGTTCGCGGTATCGGTGCGCTGACTGCGGAGTAGTCGGCTGGGATTCCAAGCCGTCGCGTAGCGATTCGAATCGTCGTCAATTCTCGACAGAGGCTTCTCCTTCCATGCCCAAATAGTTAGCCACCTAATTATAGACGGAAAGTTGGTCTCCTTCATGTCCGGACACACCCCGCCGATCCGTCGCGAAAACAAAAGGGAGATAACCGATTCCAATCGACTCGACCCGGTTGCCGATCGTCGCGCCGCACGATCATTCACCCTGTGGAGAGAGGTGCTGGTCGCCTACCTTGCCCCTGCGCTGATGGCGGGTGCGGGCGGAGTCGCATCCGGCCAATCGGGCCTCACGACGGCGGCATTTACGTCCATTGCGGGCACGTCGGCAGTGGTGGCGTTGCTGATCGGCTCCTGGCTGCAGCGTCGCGGGAGGTCACGACCGTGGACCACGGCTCTGCCTCGCGTCATGGTGGCGGCAATTCTTGCCGTCGGAGCCGCTGCAATTGCAGGCCTCGTCGGGTGGTTCGCCTCCCGTTGGCTACCAGCTCACACGAGCGTGGTCGACACTGCTCGGCTTGCTCGCCTGCAACTCGATCTACCGATATCTGCCGCTGTCGCTGCCGTCATCGTCAGCTGGCGATGGCGCCGTCAGAATCCCTGACAGGCAACACATGTCAAAGATCCCCGGCTTCGCGGGGAAGACCGAAAGGAACACGATGATCGTCATCATGGGAGCGTCCGGAACCACAGGCGGCGCGTTGCTACGCAGTCTCGCATCCTCGGGTGTGCCGAGCCGAGCGCTGTCCCGCGACCCGGACAGGCTGCGCGCCCACCTCGGCGATTTGGCCGACGGTTTGGTCGAAGTAGTGCGGGCCGATGCCGCAGACTCAACTTCGCTACGCACGGCTTTCGAAGGGGCTGAACAACTTTTCCTCGCCATGGCCAACGGACTCGAACAGGTCGAGCTCGAAACGCGTGTGATCGACATAGCCGCCGAGAGCGGCGTCGAACACATCGTCAAGATCTCCGACCCCGCCGCCGCGGCCGACTCCCCCATCGCTCTCTCCCGCGGCCACCATGCCGTCGGCGAACACCTGCGCGCATCCGGGATCCGCCACACTCTGCTCCGCCCCTATGCGTTCATGCAGAATCTGTTGCTCCTGGCTCCGGCGGTGGCTGCGCAAGGGGTGATTCTGGGCGCGATGCGGGACGCGCCGTGCAACTGGATCGACTGCCGAGATATCGGTGACGTCGCCGCGGCCGTGCTCACACGCGCCGACCTCGCCGGCGGTACCTACGTCCTGACGGGCAGCGAGGCAGTCGGCTACGGCGGCATCGCCGATTCTCTGACCCGCATGCTCGATCGCCCCGTCCAATATATCGACCTGCCACCGCACGAACTGCGGCAAAACCTCGTCGATCATGCCCACATGCCTCCGTGGCTGGCCGAGCACATTCTGGAGATCCAGCAACTTGCCGTCTCGCGCCCGGAGTCACCCACCGACACGGTGGCACGTGTCCTGGGGCGTGAGCCACGAAGCCTGGATGCGTTCCTGCGTGAGCATCTGGACCGTTTCCGCTGATTCACGCTGTGAGAGCAGTGCCGCCAGAAGTCACGCGGTTGATCAACGAGCCCACCGAATCCTGATCGGACCTCGTACGGATTCCGGGTCGACGACTTCGCCGCCCTGGGTGATCTGCACTTCGCCGTGGGCCACCATGTGGCGGGCAGCCTCTCGGACGGGGTCCATCAGCGGACGCCAATTGTCGGGTGCCGCTGCGCGGGCCACGTCGGAGGGGCAGATGCTCGACTCGGCCGATCGGGCACTGAGTAGTTCGCGGATCTTCGCCGCCAGTTCTTTCTCTTCCACCGTATGACCTCAGTTTCCGGACGTGACCGTAGGCCTTCGACAGAGTATGAACCTTCGGTTCGGCGAGTTGTGGCGAAGGAATGGTGCACATCGATAATTATTGACGGCGTGGAGAATTCGAGTGCAACGCGCCGCGACGTAGTCCGAAAGTCGTATTCGGCCAGATCCCAGGAGTACGCGGACCTCTTCGGTTCGATGGATTCGACGCACGTATCTGATCGGGACCTGGTGACCAGCTGGGCCGCCACTTTGACCGGCCCCGTACTCGACGCCGGGTGCGGGCCGGGGCAGTGGACAGACTTCCTGGCACAGAGCGGGCTGGCTGTGAGCGGGATCGATCTCGTGCCCGAGTTCGTCGAACGAGCCCGCACCCGATACCCGGATCTTTCCTTCGAGGTCGGGGGCTTCGAGGTATTGGACGCGAAAACGAATTCACTGGGCGGCGTGCTGTCCTGGTACTCGCTCATTCACCATCACCCGCAAGATATCGAGGCACCGCTCGCTGAATTCGCGCGCGTGATCCGCCCAGGCGGTGGGTTGCTGGTGGGCTTCTTCGAAGGCGCAGCGGTAGAGCCTTTTGATCACGCCGCGACGACTGGTTATCGATGGCCGGTGACCGAACTTGCCGAGGTGCTGGTCACAGCGGGTTTCGACGTGATCGAGACCCATACCCGGACGGGGAGCGGTTACAGGCCGCACGGCGCAATCACTGCCAGCCGGCGCGGCGTCGAATAGCGGATCGAGACAGCGGATCGAGACAGGGCGAGCAATTCTCTTTCATTCATTTCGTGTGAGTGGTGTGCTGGATGAGTCACTCCCCGGCTTTTTCAGCACCGGATCATCCACAGTTGAAAGAAGGCGCCATGACCACGATCCATCTTCACAAGACGACCACTGCGACGCCCGAACAGGTCCTTGCCGGCCTGACCGACTTCGGCCCGGGCCGTGAGGAAATCTTCGGCCGCAGTGCGGACAGCTACCTGAAAGTGCACCAACAAGGACCCCACGATGCTGATGTCACCGAGGGCTCCAGTGGTATCTGGGAGCGTCTGCACTACGACTGGACCGACCCGCACCGCGTCGTGATGTCAACCACCGACTCCAACCTGTGGGGCGGGGCGTCGAGCCATACCTACACGCTGACCCGGCAGCCGACGGGCCTGACCGATGTCGATGCCGTCGTGGTCCGGGACGGCAAGAACCTCAAGGGAAAGCTCCTGGCGTCGGTACTCGGACTCGTCGGCACCCAAGTGCTGGGAAAGTCGTTCACGAAGTCCATCGATGCCATCGAAGCTCGCAACGGTGGCGCGAGCGGCGGCAACACACAGTGACAAGAACCTGACGGACTTGTCAGAGGGCTTCGAGGGCTTCCGTCATCTTCTTCACCGTCTCTGGTGCCACTTTGGCTTCGAATCCCGCCTTCAGGAGAGGCGACGCAATCTTGGCGGCACCGTTGAACTCGACGTTCGCGTGATATTCGATCTCGGTCGACTTCGGACCCACCGAAGTCAAGGTGATGTCGTCGGTACTGGTGGCAGTCTTGTTCTTTCCTTCGAGAACAACGTGATTCAGCTCGTCGGTCACCAGCGTGTACGTCAGTTCCGTGGTGACGCCGAACAGCTTGGACACGTTGTGCCACTGGGTTCCGACGCCGACAGGACCGTCGGAGATCTGCGTGCAGCTCTCGGTGCCCGGATCCCACGTCGGCGCATTGGCGAAGTCGCGGAGAAACGCCGCAGCCTTTTCGATCGGTACCTCGGCGGTGAATTTGCGGGTGACGTCAACCATGCGGTGGGCCTTTCGGTTCATTTTTCGGCGGTAGTGCCGCGGTGAGAGTTCGTTCCGACGCCCGGGCTACCCAAACTCGACAAACGGTAACCACCTTCAGAAGACTGCGCGGTCCAGTGGACGCGGAAGCGGATCGAGTGCGCCGGTCTCGCGCAGGCGCTCGTACGCCCGAACGACCCCATCGACGGCCCCGATCTGTAGCAACACGCCGCCCGGTAACGCGGCAACGCCTGCTGCGAGGTCACCCGGGATCGCGTCAGCGCGAGCGGACGAGAGGTAGCCGACTCGGCCGATCACGGGATCACCGACGCGATAGTCGGACTCGTCTTCGAGAGCGTCGAGGATGTTGTCGTCGGTGACGTCTCCGAAATCCGGTTCCCACACCGCGGCGAGCATCCGAAGTAGTTCTGTCTCAGGAACTTCGGCGGCGTCCGGCGCGCTGACGGCAATAATCATCGACTGAAGGACGATTTCAGGTTCGCCGCCCGCCAACCCGGAGAGCTCGAGCCCCCATTCGGGCCCTCCACTGGATGCGAGCCTCAATCCGATTCCCAGACGATCCGACCAGTCTTCGGCGGCCTGCGCGTTCTCGAGGACCTGTGCCAACTGGTCGACGGTCACGGCAGTAGCAGGTCCAGCGGAATGGATCTGTTGCCACGACCCGCCGACCACCTCGGGCAAGAGGGATTCGACTTGCTCCAACGTCCGACGCCACCGGGAGGCCACGGCCTGCACCGATTCCGGCCGTCGTCCCCAGAAAACTCGAATAGCGCGTCGTGTCATCGAATCCTCCGGTAAGGATCGTCCATGGGTAGCCATATCCCGTCTTCGTGGATTTCGAGATCAGTGACGCCGCGGGTGAGAGCGTCGACGGCCGCGAGAACTGCAGGGCGCGTTTCGTTCTCGCGGCACAGGAGTGACCACGTCCAGATCGCCGCGGGGTCGATCACCGGACGTGCAGTGAGATCGCTTGGCAGCGTGATGGTCTGCCCTTTGGGCGAGTTGACGACCGGACGGCCGACGGCACGGACGTGATCGAAGAATGCCGGACCGGTGATACCACCGTCGTTGATGCGCAGGATCTGTGCGCCGGTATCGCGAGCGAATTCTTCGGCGTAGACGTTCCACGAATACCAGGAGGTGGTGTCGTCGTCGACGAGTACGACGACGTCGCGTGCCCGCACCGGTGTGGTGTCCTCTCCGGTGGAGACCGCGTACAGCCGATCCGCACCGAGCAGTTTTGCGCTCAGAGCATGTTGGGCGACATCGGTTTTCCGCACCCAGGCGATCGCCAGGTCGAGGCTGCCGTCCGCTACCCGCGCGGCCTGCGCGTGCGAAGGCACCACCCAGGCGTCGACGTGCAGTTGCGCGACCCCCGACGTGCGAGCGATCAGATCCGTGGGGAGCCAATTGACGTAGCCGATCCGGACGGGCTCCGCTCCGGACAGACGCTCCGCGCGGCGTCGCAGATTCTCGGCACTCTCGAGTAGCGCACGGACATCAGGGAGCAAGGCCGCCCCGGCTGGCGTCAGAGCGACGGAACGGCGGTCGCGGACGAACAGCTTGACGCCGAGGTCGCGCTCGAGTGCCATGATCTGCTGCGACAATGACGGCCCGGCTATCAGTAGCCGCGCCGCGGCTCGGCCGAAGTGCAGTTCCTCGGCGACGACCTCGAAATATCTCAGCTGACGCAGCTCCACGATCATTCATGCTACGTGCGGTGGGAGGTTGTGCCTATCAGTCAGGAGCAAAGCGGTCGTGGCGGTCCGGCGCGGCCGGGGCACACGATAAGACCATGACCACAGTCCACAACGGCGTCTCCCCGCGAGCGCACGCTGTCCAAGCTGCCGCTGCGCTGGCGGCGAGCATGGGAATCGGTCGATTCGTCTACACACCGATCCTGCCGTTGATGCACACGCAGGCCGGTCTGTCCGCCTCGCTCGGCGCCACCCTGGCGACGGCCAACTACGTCGGGTACCTCATCGGCGCGCTCGCGGGAATCCTCATTCCCGGCGTGGTGCGCTCGGCAGCGGTGATGCGTACGTCGTTGGTGGTCCTCATCGCGACTTTGGCGCTCATGCCCACTACCCACGACGGATCCATCTGGTTCGCCCTGCGGCTCGTCGCAGGCATTGCCAGTGCCCTCGTCTTCATGATCGCCGTCAGCGCTTTGCACGCGCACCTTCGGGGGCAGTCCCAATTTCTGGCCGGATGGGGATTCGGCGGAGTTGGGTTGGGTATCGCCCTGTCCGGGGTCCTCGTGTTGGTCGTCCGCTTCATCGGTAGCTGGAGTACAGCCTGGCTGGCATCTGCGGCCCTTGCAGTGGTGTGTGCGGTCGCAGCCTGGGGATTGACGCCGGAACCGCGTCCGACCATCACACCGGACGCGCCGGGAACTCCCAGTTCCCAACGCGGGTTCACTGCCTTGTTCATCAGTTATTTCCTGGAAGGCATCGGCTACATCATCGCGGGCACGTTCCTTGTTGCCGCAATCGATCTCGCCGCTCCAGAATGGGTCGGCAGCGGCGCTTGGATAGTGGTCGGTCTGGCCGCATTTCCCTCGTGCGCCCTGTGGGCTTGGCTCAGCCTGCGTTGGTCGAGGCCGACTCTGCTTCTCGTTGCCCTGTTGATTCAGGCGGTGGGCATAGCGCTTCCTGCTGTGATCGGAGGCGTCGGCCCCGCACTGATTTCAGCTTTCCTGTTCGGTGTCACCTTCCTTGGTATCGGGTCAATTGTGTTGGCAATCGGCGCGCACCTGCAGTTCCCACGCGCCGTGGCGTTGCTGACCGCTGGATACAGCGTCGGTCAGATTCTCGGCCCACTCGTTGTCACTCCGTTGCTGCGAGACGGGTATCGCGACGCTCTGCTGTTGGGTGCGGCCGTCGTTCTGGGCGCAGCAGTGGCCGCCGCGGTTTTGCGGTTCCGATTCCCTTCCGATCTCGATGCGGACCCTCGGACGGCCACCTCGACTGAGGAGGTAGTTTTTGATGTCAGATGACGAAACCGCCGGAGCACTACCCGACGTAGGACTGGAGATGTTCGAATGAGCGCACTCACAACCGATCTCGACCTGAAGGTCCCTGTCATCGCAGCCCCCATGGCCGGCGGCGCTTCCACACCGGCACTTGTTGCTGCTGCCTCTCGCGCAGGCGGTCTCGGCTTCCTCGCCGCCGGGTACAAGACGCCTCAGGCTCTGTCCGACCAGATCGACGCCGTGCGCGCCGAGGGAGTGTCGTTCGGTGTCAACGTCTTTGCGCCCAACCCGGTGCCTGTCGACGTCGATGCCTACCGTGCCTATACCAGGGCGATCCAGGTCGATGCGGATCGCTACGGCATCACACTGGCTGACGGTGAGCCGGTCGAAGACGACGACTACTTCGAGGACAAGATCGATCTGCTCCTGGCCAGCCCGGTTCCGGTGGTCAGCTTCACCTTCGGCTTTCCCACACCCGGCGTCATCAAGGCGCTGCGCGCTGCCGGTTCACTTGTCGTCCTCACTGTGACTTCGGAGGCAGAGGCGCTCCTTGCCGTCGACGCCGGTGCCGATCTGCTTGTCGTGCAATCGTCGGCTGCCGGCGGCCACTCCGGAACGCTCACTCCCCTGCAGGTTCCGGCAGAAACACCGATCACCGAACTGATCGCACAAATCCGTCATCGCACCTCTGTTCCGCTATTGGCGGCCGGTGGACTGGCGACCTCCGCCGACGTCGCTGCAGCCTTACGTGCCGGAGCGGACGCGGCAGTCGTCGGTACCGTACTGCTGCGCACCGAGGAGAGTGGTGCCTCGGCTCCGCACAAGGCAGCTCTGGCCGACACGTCACGCGGGAATACGGTCGTTACAAGAGCTTTCACGGGACGTCCTGCACGGGCACTTCGGAACGAGTTCATCGATCGCTACGACGCACAAGCGCCCATCGGGTATCCGGCCATCCATCACCTGACCAACCCGATGCGTAAAGCCGCTGTTGCGCAGGCAGATCCCGAGCGAATGCACCTGTGGGCCGGCACTGGCTATCGCCACGCGACGGAGGAACCAGCCGGGGTAGTGCTTTCGCGATTGGCTAACCTGTGACGGCGCGGACACCGGAAGCCGGATTGCCGGAAGTAGTGACATACGACGGGTTGCCCGGGTCCGCCGGTGGTGCACACTCGCTTCGAGTCAAGCGTCCCGATGTTGCATTTCAGCGGCTGCAGACATTCCTGGAATCCTGCACCGAACCAGTGTCGTTGCCGTCGTGGACGTTCGAGATCTACCAGAGTGGGCCATCCGAGCCGACCGCGCAGTTGTCATCGTTCGCTACCGAGCTCTTCGGTGGGCCCCGCTACAAAGCGGAAACCCATACCGAATGGAACGTCCCACCGGGTTCTGTCAACGAAGCGCTCGATGCCCTCGTTGGTTGCGATGCAGTCACAACCCACGGACGTTCTGTGGCGGCGCTGACCTGCAGCGCGCCCGTACGCCTGATCGACCCCAACACGCGCGCGCCGTACCCCGACATCACCCCCGACGCGGTCGGCCGTTTTGCCGTGGATGGATACGGCCGGACTCTGGGTGAGTCAGGCATACGCGCAACCCTTGGCAATGCGGCATCCTCACTGTCCCTGTGGCTCAACCTGCCTGCAGACGAACGGTTGTCGTCCGGTGCTCGTCACCTACAAGACCATCTCCCGTTCCGGCTGTCCGCGAAACACTGGCGTCTCTGGCGGCCGAACCGGAGCGGAGACTCGTATCGTTCCAACAAGATTCCGTCGCCGGTTCACGACCACGTTTGAATCACGCAGCAAGCATTTTCATCTCGGGCAGAGTTCGCCGATCTCGGAGACAATGCGATCAGCGCTGCGAACCACCCATACCGCGCGTCCGCCACGCAATGTCGGCATCAAGAGTCGGTCCTTCTCGATGGGCCAGTGCACAAAGGGAAATCCGCCGGCCAGCTCGTCCTGAACTTCGCCGGCGATCAGGGGACTGGTTCCTGCACTCTTGCCCTTTGGCCGTGGTCCAGCGTCGAGCGCGAGGTGGCACTGACCGTCATCGAGCAACGAGACCGTCCACACGCAGTTCTGCATGTACGTATCAGGGCTGCTTTCACTATGGCACGTTGTCAGAATGCGTCTTCCTCGAGTTCCATGATCTCGTTGTCGAGGGAACCCAGGATTTCTTTCGTCGACGCCAGGATAGGCAGGATGTTCTTGGCGAAGTACGACGCGATGACCACCTTGCCCCGATAGAACGACCGGTCCTTTGCCGACGCGTCACGGTCCAAGGCTGCCAACGCGACTTCCGCTTGCACCAACAGGCGCCATCCGATGAGCAGGTCGCCTACCGCGTACAGAAAGCGCACCGAGCCGAGGCCTATCTTGTACAACTCGGAGGGTTGGTCCTGGGAAGCCATCAGATAGCCGGTGAGCGTCCCGGCCATCTCCTGCACGTCGGTCAAGGCGGTCTCGAGTAGGACTCGCTCGGCCTTGAGACGACCGTTCCCGGCCTCACTGTCGATGAACTCTCGTATGCGACCGGCTACGTGAGCGAGTGCAACGCCGCGGTCGCGTGCGATCTTTCGAAAGAAGAAGTCCTGCGCCTGGATCGCCGTGGTGCCCTCGTACAGGGTGTCGATCTTGGCATCGCGGATGTACTGCTCGATGGGGTAGTCCTGAAGATAACCGGAGCCGCCCAGGGTCTGCAGGCTCTCGGTGAGCAGTTCGTAGGCCTTCTCGGAGCCGACGCCCTTGACGATCGGCAGCAGCAGATCGTTGACCCGCGCCGCCAATTCGGCATCCGCACCCGAAACCAACTCGGCGACATCGGCATTCTGGTGTGCAGCGGTGTAGAGGTAGACCGCTCGGAGGCCTTCGGCGTAGGCCTTCTGCATCGCCAGGCTGCGTCGGACGTCGGGGTGGTGCGTAATGGCCACACGGGGCGCGGTCTTGTTTGTCAGCTCGGTGAGGTCTGCGCCTTGAATTCGTTCTTTTGCGTACTCGAGGGCGTTGAGATAGCCGGTGGACAGTGTTCCGGTAGCCTTGGTGCCCACCATCATTCGAGCATTCTCGATGACCTGGAACATCTGGGCGATACCGTTGTGGACATCACCCACGAGCCAGCCGACGGCGGGAACGTCCGTCGCTCCGAAGGTGAGCTCGCAAGTTGGGGAAGACTTGAGGCCCATCTTGTGCTCGACGCCGGTGACGTACACACCGTTGCGCTCTCCCAGTTCAAGTGTGTCCGAGTTGAAATGGGACTTCGGAACGTAGAACAGGCTCAAACCTTTGGTTCCTGGACCGGCTCCCTCGGGCCGGGCAAGCACCAAGTGGAAGAGGTTCTCGGCCGTGTCTCCGACGTCACCGCCGGAGATGAATCGCTTGACGCCCTCGATGTGCCACGTGCCGTCGTCCTGCGCGATTGCCTTTGTTCGGCCTGCGCCTACATCGGATCCGGCGTCTGGTTCGGTGAGCACCATCGTTCCGGCCCATCCGCGTTCGAATCCTTCTTTGGCCCAGTGTTTTTGCTGTTCGTTTCCGATGGTGTAGAGCACGCTCGCCATGAGTGGACCCATGTTGAAAAAGCTTGCGGATCCGTTTGCCGCGACCAACATTTCGCCGATCGCCCAGACCAACGGCGCCGGAGCAGGAACACCACCCATGCCTTCTGGTAGGCCGAGTCGCGACCAACCGGCCTCGTTCACCGCCTCGACCGTCTTGCGTAGAGGTTCCGGGACCACAACTGCGTGATTGGGTGCGTCGAATTCGACAGGGTTCCGATCCGCGTCGGCGAAGGACGCGGCGACCGGGCCTTCTGCCAGTCTCGCTACTTCCGCAAGAATGTTGCGCACAGTGTCGGTGTCGAGGTCCCCGTATGCGCCGGCATCCAACAGTTCGCCGATCCCGAGCACCTCGAACAGATTGAACTCGATATCACGCACGTTGCTTTTGTAGTGACCCATTGTTCTCCGACCTTGGTTCGTCAGCAATACGATTCGTCAGCAGATACGGCTCGTCAGCAGTACACAAGAAAGCCTGCCCCACAAGGAATTCAGTACGCAACCGTAGGTAGAGACGAGTTTCGTTGCTGCAAAGTAGCGCCGAGCCGCTCTCATTGAAACATTCACTCGTACAATCGGTTTCCGCTGGCGGGGGTGCATATCAGTCGCGTACCATCCTCTTGGGTCAAAGCAGCTGCGCACCAATCGAAGTGCCCATCCTCGCCTTCGGCGTCAAACGCATTCGCAGTGATCAGTGAACATGCTGCTCGGTAAACCAAGAGCGCCTCTCGTTGGTAGCCGAGACGTTCCTCGATCGGCGTGGAGAGCCCAGTTCTGACTCGTAAGCCTTTGGTATCGGTCAGAGGGTGAGTAGCACTTTGGTGGCGCGCCGCTCGTCCATCGCCTGGTAGCCGGCGGCGGCGTCCTCCAACGGGAGAGTGAGGTCGAAGACGATGCCCGGGTCGATCTGGTCGGTCATGATGAGCTCGATCAGTTCGGGTAGGAATCGCCTGACCGGCGCGGGACCGCCGAGCAGGCTCACCGTCGCGAAGAACAGGTTCATGCCGTCGAGTTCGACGCCGTGGGATACCCCGACGTAGCCGACATGTCCGCCGGGGCGGGTAGCTCCGATAGCCTGCATCATCGATTCTTGGGTGCCTACGGCTTCGACGGTCGAGTGGGCGCCGTAGCCGCCGGTGAGTTCCTTGATCTTCGCGATGCCCGCGTCGCCCCGCTCTTCGACGATGTCGGTGGCGCCGAATTGCGTGGCGAGTGCCTGCCGGTCGGCGTGACGTGACATGGCGATGATCCGCTCGGCGCCGAGTTGTCTGGCAGCGAGGATCGCCAGGAGTCCGACTGCGCCGTCGCCGACGACGGCGACTGTTTTGCCAGGTCCGGCTTCCGCAGCTACGGCGGCGAACCAACCGGTGCCGAGTACGTCGGAGGCTGCAAGGAGGCTGCGAGCCTGCCGCTCGGTCGGCTCTCCGTGGACAGGGACGAGGGTGCCGTCCGCGAGCGGGATGCGAGCGTATTCGGATTGGGTGCCGACCGAGCCCATCATGACCTGGTGGATACAGCGAGACTGAAAGCCGGCCTCGCAGATTTCGCAGGTGTTGTCCGACGCGACGAACGAGCCCACGACGAAGTCCCCAACTTCGATGTCGTTGACCTCGGGGCCGACCTGTTCGACGACGCCCACGTATTCGTGTCCCATCGGCGTCGGGCCATTCAGCTCTTCGATGCCGCGATACGGCCAGAGGTCGGAACCGCAGACGCAGGTGGCTGTAACGCGAATGATCGCGTCGGTCGGTTCGACGATCACCGGCGCTTCGATCTCTTCGACCCGGACATCGCCGGGGGCATGCATGACGACAGCGCGCATGACGTGGCTCCTCACCATCGGTTTCTTCGTGTCACTTCAACCTGATCACGATTCGGCGGCGTGCGGGAGTCCCGCGCGATAGTGGTACTGCGAGGGACTCCCTCGCTACCGGTCACTGACTTACGCTCGATGGCATGGACGATCGAGCGCAAGTACGCGAATTCCTGACCTCGCGGCGCGCCCGAGTCACGCCCGAACAAGTTGGACTGCCGGCCGGATCGAACCGCCGCGTGGAAGGTCTGCGTCGAAGTGAAGTGGCAACCCTCGCTGGCGTGAGCGTCGAGTACTACACGAGGCTCGAGCGCGGAGCGATCAGCGGCGCATCGCCCGGAGTGCTCGACAGTATCGCGAAGGCCCTACGACTCGACGACGCCGAGCGCGCCCACCTTTTTGATCTCGCGCACGCGGCAAGCCCGGTAGCCAGGCCCCCGCGTCGGCGAAATGCGAAGGGCTGGAAGCCCCATCAGAGCCTGCAGTGGGCGCTCGATGCAGTCACCGCAGGACCCGCTTTCGTGCGGAACGGTCGCATGGATCTTCTTGCGGTCAACCCACTCGCGCGTGCGTTCTACAAGGACCTCTACGACATGCCGGGGCAGCCCCCGAACATCGCGCGCTTCACGTTCCTCGACGAAAGGGCTTTCGAGTTTTATCCGGACTGGAACGCGTTTGCCGAGGTGACCGTCTCGATTCTGCGAACCGAGGCTGGGCGAGATCCTCACAACAAGGAATTGCACGATCTGATCGGTGAACTCAGCACTCGGAGTCAGGAATTCCGGCGTCGGTGGGGCGCGCACGACGTCCGCCATCACGGCACCGGATTCAAGACTTTTCACCACTCCGCCGTTGGCGAGCTGACGCTTGCCTTCGAAGGTTTGGAGATGGCCGCCGAGCCGGGGTTGACGCTCACGATCTACACCGCAGAGCCGGGATCGCCGTCCGCGGAACGGATGCAGCTACTCGCCTCGTTGGCAGCCAGTGAGAATGCGGACTCCGCGCCTCACGTGTCGGAGCGGTCGCTGACGGACGGCTGACGAACTGCGCGACGGTTGATCGGGTCGTCAGTTGACGACTTCGACGGCGGTGCGCTTCGTGCGTTCCTTGCGCAACAGGATCATCAGCGGCAGAAAGTAGAGAGCGGCAACGCCGGTGCCTACCAACACCGGCCCAGTGGCACCGAGCCTCGAGGCGAACGCGAACCCGGCGATCCAGGAGCCGACCGCCGTGCCCAGATTGAACGACGAGGTGCTGAGAGCAGAAGCCATCGTCGGCGCCTGATCGGCATAACGCACAGCCATCCCGATCAGGATGGGATTGGTCGACATGCCGAATAGTCCCAGCATGACTACGAGAATCACCGTCACGATCACGTTGTGCGAGAAGAGGCAGAGCGCCCCGAGTACGAGAAACGTCATCGCTGCCGAGACGAACAAGACCCCGTACTGATGCTTCGCACCGAGTCGACCGCCGAGATTGGAGCCGACGAACGCACCGAGTCCGTAGCCGACAAGCACCAGCGGCACTGCCGACGCAGCAAGTCCCGTGTTCTCGGTCAACAGCGGAGAGATGAAGCTGTACGCCGCCAGCGACGACCCGCACACGACGGCGCAACCGGACAGAACGAGCCAGATGCGTCCGTCCCGTAGGCTCGCGATCTCCGCTCGCCAGGACGGCACCGCACCGGAGTCGGTGTCGGCGGGTACCAATCGGTGGACGACGGCCGCGGCAACGAGTGCGAGGGCGGCGAGGGCCCAGAAAGGACCACGCCACCCGATGCTCTGACCAGCCAGAGCGCCGAGCGGAACACCGATGACGTTCGCGAGCATGCCTCCGCCCAAGACGATGCCGAGCGCCCGCGAGGAAGACGCCGGGCCGGCCGCTTTTGCTCCGACCACTGCGGCGACTGCCCAGAATGCGCCCGTCGCCACGGCTGTGAGGAAGCGGGCGCCGAGAATGAGTCCGAAGTTGGACGAGAGCGCGACGATGACGTGTCCGATCGCGAAAACAACCAGCGCCGAGCTCAAGGTCACGCGTCGAGGAACCCTGAGTGTCAAGATCGCCATCGCCGGCGTGCCGACGATCATTCCGATCGCGAAGACGGTGATCATCAGGCCGACGTTCGCGATCGACGTACCGAGGTCACCCGCGATCTCGGGAAGAATGCCGGCGACGACGAATTCGGTTGTACCCATCAAGAAAACTCCGACGGCCAGCACGTAGATCACGAGCGGCAGGCGGCCGGTTTCTTCGACGGTCGGGGCGGAAATCATGAGGTGGTCAGTTCTCTTTCTGTTGACGACGCGCATGTCGTGGCGCACCCGTCCAGGGCATCACGCCTGTCGCCTGCGAGGGAGTCCCGGTCGTTGGGGGTACTCGAAGGGACTCCCGGTGTGGCCGATTGCGCGCTACCGTCGGCGCAAAGACTGCCTGAACCCGGGAGACGCGCCCATGACACGACGACAGATCCGAGGACTGGGCGCCGCCGTGCTCGTCTCGGCCTTCCTGACGGCCTGCGGTAGCGAGGATCCTGAAGGGCCCCGTCCGCAGGCAAGCACGACAACACGATCGGCGCCCGCCGCGGCCTTCGGTGAACCCGAGACCGTCGCCGACGGCTTGGACGCGCCCTGGTCGATCGCATTCCACGGCGACACACCACTTGTCAGTGAGCGCGACAGCGCGCGAATCCTCGAACTCGACGCCGGCGGAAACAGCCGCGAGGTGGGAGTCGTCGACGGCGTCAGCCCCAGAGGTGAGGGCGGTTTACTAGGGATCGCAGTACGTGAAAACCGCCTGTACGCGTACTTCACCGCGAACGGGGAGAACCGGATCGAACGCTTCGACATCATCGGTGCTCCGGGGGAATTCGCGCTCGGGCCGGCCGAGACGATTCTCGACGGGCTCGCTTCGGCCAACTACCACAACGGTGGTCGCATCGCGTTCGGCCCGGACGGGATGCTGTACGTGACCGTCGGTGATGCCGGTAGTCGAGACAGGGCTCAGGACCTCGACTCGATGTCCGGGAAAATCCTTCGAATGACTCCGGATGGCGATGTGCCGCTAGATAATCCATTTCCGAACTCGTTTGTCTACAGCTACGGCCACCGCAACTCCCAGGGCATTGCCTGGGCAGGGGACGGCACGATGTACGCCAGCGAGTTCGGGCAGGACACCTGGGACGAGCTCAACAAGATCGAAGCAGGCGGAAACTACGGGTGGCCCGAGGTCGAAGGGATTGCGGGTGAAGACGGATTCATCGACCCGCTCCAACAATGGTCACCTGACGATGCCAGCCCCAGCGGAATCGCCATCCACGACGGCACGATCTACATCGCCAATCTTCGTGGTGAGCGACTCCGCACGGTGCCCTTGACCGATCCCGCGACCGCCGACGAGCAATTCGTCGACGAATACGGGCGCCTCCGTGATGTTGTAGTCGCACCGGACGGGTCGCTGTGGATACTGACGAACAACACCGACGGACGCGGCGACCCCAAACCCGGTGATGACCGCATCATTCGCGTGCCGTTGCGCTGATGTCGATTTCCGGCGAACGCAGTACTTCCAGCCCGAGGATCCTCGCCGAAGCCGGTGATTCACTAATATCGTTACGACAGATGACGCGGGTACGGATCGGAGAGACAGCATGGGGACTTGGGGTTCAGGACCTTTCGACAACGACGTAGCGGGCGACCTGCTCAGCGCGGTACAGGCGGGTGACTACGATATCGACGATTACGCACGCCACCCCGACGACGGCTACCTCGATGCCGATGATGCTCAAACAGCTATTGCCGTAGCCGAGATCCTTGCGGTTGCGCACGGGGTTGCTCCGGCGCCTGTGCAGCTGGCCGAGATTGATGCCGCCGGGTACGCCGGAACCTTGAGTCCGGAGCAGAAGGCATGGGTCCTCACCGCACTCGAGCGTGCCGTCGCAGACAGCGACACGTCGGAGTTGTACGAGTTGTGGGAAGAAAACGGTCCGGAAGACCTCGCGGCTTGGCGGGCACCGATCCTGGGCAGATTGGCGAGTCTCAAAACGGTGGGATGAGTGTCACTCGTCAACAGTCCCTTGGTTACTCGGAGTTCGACGACGACAGACTCCCCTTGACATACCGGGTGGTGTCGTCGGCGAGGATCTCAGCCAGCCCACGTTCGATGCCGTCCAGGGCCTGCGCGGCGACATCGGCCGGAGCGATCTTCTGTTCGGCCGGTACGCCCGCAGCCATGTCGGTATCCATGTATGCAACGTGCAGTGCCGAGACGGCGATTCCCCGCGGCGCCAGTTCTTCTCGAACGGCGTCGGTCATCGCCCACGCCGCTGCCTTCGATGACGCGTAAGACCCGAGCGCAGCCGGATGGAACCAGGACAGCACCGAAAGAACGTTGAGTACTGTTCCGCCTCCGTTGTTTTCGACGACCGGAGTAAACGCCCGGGTCACGGCAAGCGGGCCGTAGAAATTGACGTCCATCTCGCGGCGAACGTCATCGATGTCGCCTCCGATCAAGGGTGCCGAGGTAGAGATTCCGGCGTTGTTGATCACCAAGGTCACATCCGATGCGATTTGCGCTGCGGCCGTGATCGATTCGGCGTCCGTCACGTCCAACCTCAGGGGGATGACGCCGGGCAGATCGACAGTTTCCGGATTGCGGGCAGCCGCGTACACCTTTGCGCCGCGCTCGACGAGCCCTGCTGCCAGATGGCGGCCGAGTCCGCGATTGGCTCCGGTGACGACCGCAACCGTCTTGTTCAGGTCCATGATTCTCCCAGGGTTGTGACTGTCGGTGACATTTAGATTATGAATCAAATCTAAGTGTGGGCTAGGATAGATGTCAAGTGAAATCCAAACTGGAAGGCGTTGTGATGGGCCGCGTATCGCAGCAACAAGCGGAAGAGAACCGTCGGCGCGTCGTGGAAACCGCAGCTCGTCTGTTCCGAGAGAAGGGCACTCACCTCAGCGTCGCCGACTTGATGAAGGCGTCGGGGCTGACCCACGGTGGTTTCTACAAGCAGTTCGCGTCCAAGGACGCGCTCATCGACGAAGCGACCACCCATGCCTTCGCTGAACTGGCGCAGCTGCACGCAGCAGGTCTCGAAAGGCACGCTGGGCAGCGTGACGAGGCTCGACAAGCCCTGATCGACAACTACCTCTCCGTGGAGCATCGCGACAATCCGGCAGACGGATGTCCCGCTGCTGCACTCGCCGCCGACATGGCACGCGAGCCGGCAGACAGTGAGGCCCGTCGGGTGTATGTCGAGGGGGTCGGTGATTTTGCCAAGGCGCTCGCGGATGAGGAGCATGACGGGCTCGTGCGTCTCTCGACCATGATCGGCGCTCTGGTCCTCTCGCGAGCCACCAAGGGATCGTCCCTCTCCGAGGAAGCCCTTGTCGCTGCTCGTGAAGAGCTCACCGGGTAGTCCAGGATGATCCGCGTACGGCCCGCTGACCCGGCCATGCATACTGGCTGAGGTCTCTGTCAGCGATACCTTCGATTGCTTCGAGATCTGCAACTTCACTACCCGATGGCCGCAGGGAGAAGCGAGAGATGTTCACACCCAGAGAATTTGGCAAAGTCTCAGTGCTGGTACCAGAGAACGGTGGGACCGTCCCCTTCGGAAACACCGTGGTCGTGCACGGATCCGAACGCACGCTGGTGATCGACCCGTCCCTCTCCCTCGACCGAGATCCCGTTGGCGCAGACCTCGTCTTCATCAGTCACGGCCACGAGGACCACGTTGCCGGTCTCCGGCATTTTCAAGCACCAACGTATGCGCACAACCTCGACGCACCGTCGGTCGCCTCCCTTGACACGATGCTCACAAATTACGGCCTCCGCCCCGAGGAGCGAGCTGAGGTCGAACATTCAATAGCAGCGCAGTACGGCATTCCCCCGACGCACGATGACGTTTCCGGGATCGCCGACGGCCACGTCTTCGACCTCGGAGACCGCACGGCGACGGTCATTCACCTACCTGGTCACACTCCCGGACATTGTGGCCTCCTCATCGAGCCCGACGGCTTCTTCTATGTCGCCGACATCGATCTCACCTCCTTCGGCCCGATGTACGGCGACCTGGGCAGTAGCGTCGACGACTTCCTCGCCTCCATCGACCGCGCCGCGGGCATCGACGCTCGGTGGTACGGCACCTTCCATCAAAAGGGCGTCGTCGAAGGCAGCGACGAGTTCCGTCGCCGGCTGACCGCCTACCGCGACAAACTGCTCAGCCGCGAAGAAAGACTCGTCCAATTTCTCGGTGAACCAAGGCAGTTGGAAGACATCGTCGCGCATCGCCTCGTCTACCGTCCGCACGTCACCGCGCCGTACGTCGATGCAGTCGAACGACGAACTGCGCAGCTGCACCTTCAGCGGCTCGTTGCGGCAGGTGCCGTTGTCACGCTCGAGGGCAACGTATTTCGGCGTGCATGAATGTGTCGTGTCATCCATTGGATGTGAACAGAGCGGGCAGAAGGGTGCAATTGTGGCGAGGGTAGTTGTTGTCGGCGCGAGCCGGGGACTTGGTCGTGCATTGATCGAGGGCTTGAGGAGCGATGGTCACGACGTTGTCGGTATTTCTCGTCGGCGCCCTGACGGGTTCGACGTCTCCGAGTGGATCGAAGCAGACCTGACCGACCCTGTTGCGGCAGCGAACTCGATCGACCAGGAGCTTGTCGGAGGTGTAGACACCCTGATTTGCAACGTCGGAATTTGGGAAGGGGACGCCTTCACTTCCGATTATGTGTTCACAGATCAATCCGACGTCGAAATGCTGGAAATGATCAACGCCAACATCACCGGCACGATCCTTTTGTCGAAGCGCCTGATCCCGCGGATGATCGGGCGTCCTCGACCTCGGATTTTCTTGACCGGTTCTACCTCGGGGCTCCCGCGAAGCGGTAGGCCGGAAGTTGCGTTCGGCGCATCGAAGTCCGCGATCAACGGCATTGCCGACGCCTTGAGAGAGGGCTACCGGAAGGACCGACTCGCAGTGACGGTCCTTCACCTCGGATATCTCAACACGGAAGATGGACTCGATGTGCCCCGAGACATCGCTGCCGCTCGCGGAGATGGGTCTCTGGTTCCCGTGCACGACGTCGTGGATACCGTGCGCTCCATCTCGAATCTGTCGTCTTCGTCATCGGTTCGAGAAGTGGTCCTTACTGCCGTCGACGACACACGATTCTGAACGACAGCTACCGCTTCGGTCTGTGAATCCGATTGCCGAACAGATGTATTCAGAGAATATTTCCCTCGATGAAGATGAAGGCTCCCGCCAGGTACACCAGGGTGAGCCCCGTCAGGAGCCACGCCATGTACGGCCGGATGTAGAGGCGCCGCAGACGGTGCAATCGCAGGGAGGCTCGCAAGAACGCGCCTACGGAGCCGAGTAGCAGCATGAGGCTCGGGACGAAGACGGCCAGTCGGCGATCTTTCTGTGAGCACAGCAAGGTGTCGGTACCGAAGCATTCGCCCCGCCGGGAGCCCAACCAGACGATCGCGACAACCAGTGCCGCGGTAGCCAGAACGACGGACAGGCCGTACGTCAGGGTTCGCCTGTTGATCTTTCGCTCTCGACGCTGAATTACATCTGGTGTGTCAGAACTGTCGGTCATCACACCCCCTTTCGAACATCGCACCTTACTTCGTGGATCGACGGCGGGAGAGGGCGTACAGCACTACTCCGACCGCCAAGAGTAATGATGCGCGCAACCACGTTGCGGCGCTCTGCTGGGTGAGCAACGCAACGCACGTACCGAGGGCGAGGATCGGAAAGATGATCGGTGTCCGGAAATGACTGTGTTGCACTGCGTCACGACGCAGAACCAGGACCGCGATGTTGGTGCTGATGAATACGAAAAGCAGCAGGAGTACCACCGTCTCTGCCAGGGCTGACAACGATCCGGTGACGCAGAGAGCCATGGCAACGGCTGTGGTTGCGATGATCGCCACCCAGGGGGTCCGGCGCCGCGGCAGCACGCGCGCGAATGCGCTGGGGAGCAACCCTTCCGACGCCATTCCGTAAGTCAGCCTGCTTGCCATGATCATTGTCAGCAGTGCGCCGTTGGCGACGGCTACCAGAGCGATCAGGCTGAACAGGCGAGGCGGAACACCGACGTCGGCGGCTGACACCACTGCCAGTAAGGGGCCGGAGGACGCGGCGAGCTCGTCGGCGGGCAGCACCACCGAGACAGCCAGGCCGACAAGGACATAGGCGGCGCCCGCCGTCAACAGGGCTCCGAACAGTGCGCGTGGGTAGACCTTGCTCACGTTCTTCACTTCTTCGGCGACGTTCGCCGACGTTTCGAAGCCGACGAACGAGTAGTACGCGAGGAGCGCCGCTGCCAACACGGCGAGTGCAGGCGATCGACTGTCGTCGAACTCCACGACACGGCTCAAGGTTCCGTCGCCGTGCCCGAGAACTACGCAGGCGAGGACGACAACCATGACGAGGCCGGTGACCTCCACGACTGTCATGACGACATTTGCGCGCATCGACTCCTTGATGCCTCTGGCATTGAGAAGCCCCACCAGGAGGAGGAAGACGAGCGCGGCTGGAACGGTCGGGACGTCGATGAAGGCTTTGAGATAGTCACCCGAGAATGCGAGGGCGAGTCCTGCTGCACTCGTGACACCGGCCGCCAGCATCGAGAAGCCGACGAGGAATGAGATCAGCGGTTTCCGATACGCCCGTTGGGCGAATACTGCTGCACCGCCCGCTCGCGGATATTTCGTGACCAGTTCGGCATACGACGTTGCTGTCAGCAATGCCATGACGAGCGCTACGAGCAGTGGTACCCAGACGGCTCCACCAACTTCACCGGCGATGACGCCCACCAATGCGTAGATACCGGCGCCCAGGACGTCTCCGAGGATGAACACGAAAAGGAGTGGGCCGGTTATAGCCCGAGTGAGAACGTTCTTACTGCCGCCTTCGTCTCCGCCTGCGGTTTCGTCCACGTTCTGGGCACCCGCGGCGCGTCGCATATGCAAGGTTCGTCCTGTCTTCATGGTGACGTGCCGCCACCTCAGGAGCAGACATGTACCCATTGGTCGAAGTTTCAAACACGGGTCGGACGTGGATGCGTCGGCGCGTGCCGTCCCGTGCTTTCCTTGTAGGTGACTTGTGTAGGTGACTTGCCAGTAGGTGAATCGCAGAAGTAGTGACTGGAGGACGGCGTGGCTGAATCGACGGTTGCCGAGGTGCTGGACGAGTTGGCTGCGCTCGAGGATCCGAAGGTGCGCGCAGTGAACGAGAAGCACGGTGACGATCACGGTGTGAACCTGACAAAACTGCGGGCAGTCGCGAAGCGACTGAAAACTCAGCAGGTACTTGCACAACAACTTTGGGCGACGGGCGATACTGCAGCGAGGCTGCTTGCCCTCTTGATCTGTCGCCCGAAGGCGTTCGAGCGTGACGAGTTGGACGTCATGTTGCGTGAGGCACGTACTCCCAAGGTGCATGACTGGCTCGTCAACTACGTGGTGAAGAAGAACCCGCACGCGGAGGATTGGCGGGTGGCCTGGACCGCCGACTCCGATCCCGTGGTTGCGAGCGCCGGTTGGGCCCTGACTACCGAGCGCGTAGCGAAGAAGCCCGAGGGCCTTGATCTTTCAGGATTGCTCGACGTCATCGAGGCAGAGATGAAGGACGCACCTGATCGCCTGCAATGGGCGATGAACCACTGCCTGGCCCAGATCGGGATCGAACATGCCGAGTACCGGGCCAGCGCAATCGACATCGGCGAACGTCTGCGAGTACTCGAGGACTACCCGACTCCCCCGAACTGCACCTCGCCGTTTGCGCCGATCTGGATCTCGGAGATGGTGCGTCGACAGAGCGAGAAGTAGGTCAGCTAGCGCGACGTTCGAAATTGCGTCCGGTATCGCTGTGGACTGGTGCCGACCAAGTCTCGGAAGCGTTCGCGGAACGTGGTGACGGCATTGAATCCGACTTGTCCCGCAACACGTTCGATGGAGTGGTCGGTGGTCTCGAGCAGAAATTGTGCTTGACGGAGTCGCGCATGATGGAGCCACTGCAACGGCGTCGTACCGATTTGTTCCTGGAAGCGGCGGTTGAGCGTGCGGGTGCTCATCGTTGCCTTGGCTGCGATTGTCGTGATGTCGAGTTGCTCCCCGAGGTTCTCTTCCATCCAGTTCAGTAGCGGCCGAAGGGTTGTCCCGCTGGGTACGGGAGGTTCGTGGACGATGAATTGTGCTTGCCCTCCGGCACGTTCGAGCGGCATCACGCTCAGCCGCGCCGTGTCGGCGGCGACCGCGGACCCGTAGTCCTGACGGACCATGTACAGGCAAAGGTCGAGTGCGGCCGCGGCGCCGGCGGAAGTCAGGACGTGCCCGTTGTCTACGTAGAGAACGGCGGCATCGACGTCGATGGCCGGGTGCCGGCGGGCCAACTCCGACGCAGCCGCCCAGTGCGTCGTCGCGCGAAGTCCGTCGAGCAAGCCTGTGTCGGCGAGTGTGAATGCACCGACGCACAGTGAGGCGATGCGCGTGCCGCGATCCGCGGCAGTTCTGAGGGCGTAGATGATCTCGGGGGCGATCGGCACGTCGAGATCGGCGGTGCCCGGGATGATGATCGTGCTTGCCTGGGCGAGACGTGACAGTCCGTGCGGTACTCGCATCGTGAACGTTCCGGTCTCCACCTCCTCGGTGAGCGCGCACACGGAGGTCCGGTACGCCGGTGCACCCGAGGGGAGCCTGCATCGTCCGAAGACTTCGAGGGGTGCCGCCAGGTCCATCGGCACCACCCCGGGCAACGCGAGAACTGCAACGTCATGCATGTCTGAAACGTAGCGTATGTGGCGCGAGATTCGGTGATCTCGTGTCTTGAAATATCCTCTTAACTGGTATTTCACAGAATGTGTGAGGTTGGCTGAAAGCCGTCGAAGGTTGGCTTTCAGCCGTCGCCATATAGGTCAACTTCCTCCTACTGTCGTGGGAACAGCGACGTGCACAGGAGCGCGTCGCACAAAATCGGAGGTTGCAGTGCACGCGCAGATCGTGTTGTTCGACGGATTCGATCCCATGGATGTCGTGGGTCCGTACGAGGTGCTTTACGCCGGGGGTCTCACCAGCGGTGGGGCGTTGAGTGTCGAACTCGTCAGCGCGGAGGGGCCTCGGACCGTCGTGAGCGGGAGTGGTGAACTCGCGATGACCGCCACTGCAACCCTCGATGTCGAACACGCGGATCTGATCATCGTTCCCGGAGCATCGGGTCTCTTCGAACCCAATGCGGACCAGCCGGGTTCCAGCTTGCCGGAAAGACTCGCGGCCACAACGGAAACCGAACTGCCTGTCATGATGCGCCGTGCACTCGACGATCCTGGTGTTCTCGTTGCGACCGTCTGTGGAGGATCATTGGCGCTGGCGATGGCGGGGCTTCTCGAAGGGCGTCGCGCCGTGACGCACCATCTTGCCGTGGACGCATTGGCGGCCGGCGGTGTAATTCCGATCCAGGCGCGAATCGTCGACGACGGTGACCTGATCACCGCCGGTGGGGTGACATCCGGTCTCGACCTGGGCCTGTATCTGCTGGAACGATGCCTCGGGCCCCGGATAAGTCTCGAGGTCGAAGCGCTCTTCGACTACGAGCGTCGTGGAACGGTGTGGTCGGCCAAGGGCGCCGAGCCTGTAGTCACCTTCGCCCCGGACGCCGCGTGAATACGCTTGTGCGTACCGAAACGCGAGAAATCCCATGACCGGAATCCTGCTGTCCCTCCATGTGATTGCGGCCATTCTTGCCATCGGCCCCGTCGCTGTGGCAGCGAGTATGTTCCCGGTGGCGAGCCGCGCCGCGCTCGCCGATCCGGACAGCGCCAGTGTTGCGACGACGGGCATGCTGCATCGCATCGTTCGGGTGTATGCCACGATCGGCATTGTCGTTCCGATGCTCGGTATCGCCACCGCCGTCAATCTCGGAGTGCTCGGTGACCTGTGGATCCTCACCTCGATCGCACTCACCGTCGTTGCCGCCGTGATACTCACCGCGGTCGTGCTTCCCGCCCAACGGCTGACAATGGCGGCGATCGAAGGAACCGGGTCCGTTGTGGACGTCGCAACGCGGCTCACCCGTCGACTGGGCACCGCGACGGGAATCTTCAATCTGCTCTGGGTCGTTGTCGTCGTGCTGATGATCTTTCGGCCAGGATCGACAACCGGCGTGTGATCCGAGGCGACATTTCACGTGTCGGAGGCAGTGACGCTTGACCTTGACACAGTGACAAGGGTTCCACTGGTCGGTGAAGGAGGTGGTTGTCGTGAACACAACCAACCACGGTGGGCAGAATGCCCACCTCGTCGACGCCTTGGCCGCAGCCGATCCCTCGGTTCGACTGCGCGCCGCGCTTGCGGTCGGCACACGCCCGGATCCTCAGTTGACGGATGCCCTGATCGATCGGTGCGCCGTCGAGCCGGACTTCTTCGTCCGCGACATGCTGACCTGGGCGTTGTGCCGCTTGCCGGCTGAAATCACGGTGCCGAGGCTGATCCGTGAGCTCGGGTCCGATGGCTCGCAAGCCCGCAGTCAGGCGCTCCACACTTTGTCCAAGATCGGCGATCCGATCGCGTGGCCCGAGGTCTCTGCGCTGGTACACGACCAGGACGACGAGGTTGCGCGCAGTGCGTGGCGCGCGGCTGTGGCTCTCGTGCCGGCGGGAGGCGAGGGCGCACTCGCGGCCGATCTGGCCACAGAACTCGGTCGGGGTGAACTGCAGATGCAGCTCAGTCTGAGCCGCGCCCTGACCGGGCTCGGCGAGGCTGTGCTCCCGGTGCTCGACGCGGCCGGTACGAGCCCGAATCCGCGTGTCCGAGCGCATGCTGATGCTACAAAGCAACTCTGGCACGATCCCGACGGTGGATTCGCTCTCTCACACGAGTTGGCGAAGCGCGTCGCGGCAATCGGACCGGACGCGTAGGAAGGGGAGACGGATGTTGATCGGCGACGTGTCGCGGCGTTGTGGTGTCAGCACACGGATGCTGCGTCACTACGACACTTTGGGGCTGGTGAAGCCGACGGGCCGCACGTCCGGTGGCTACCGCGAGTACTCCGCTGACGACATCCGTCGCCTCTTCCACGTCGAGAGCCTGAGGACATTGGGGCTCTCGTTGAACGAGGCCAAGCGTGCACTGGACGAACCAGACTTCGCACCGGCCGATTTGGTGGGTGAACTCATGCAACACACTCGGCAACGGATCGCGGCGGAGGAGGAATTGCTGACCAAACTCGAAAGGGTCGACGCCACCGCCCCTTCGGAGTGGGACGACGTCCTGCGCATGGTCTCGCTGTTGCGTGCACTCGAATCCGAGTTCGCCGCCCACCGTCAGCAAGCGATCCTGTCGCAGGACGCGAATGCGGCATTGCCGGTCGACGCACTCGTCGAGGCCATCCTGTCGGAGAGGGATGCCAACGTGGCGGGAGCATTGCAGTGGGCGTTGGCGAGGACCGAAGGTGCGGGCCTTGCAGGTCTGACGAAGGGGCTCGAATCGGAGGACGTCGAGGTTCGACGCCGCGCGACGTCGGCCATATCCGGGATCAACACCGAGGAAGCAACTCGGTCTCTGAAGCGAGCTCTCGATGATTCGGACGCGATAGTCCGCGCCGACGCCGCTCTCGCCCTCGGATCTCGCGGAGAGGCTGTCTCGATGCCAGCACTCCTCGAGATGGTCGCCGACGGGCGCCGCGACGTCGAGGCAGGCGAGGTGCTCGGTCTTCTCGCGGAGCACTCACCTACAAGCGGTGAGGTCGTCGATGCCGTGCAGGCAAGGCTCGACGGCACTGACGACGCCCCGACGAGGTTGCGAATTACGCAGGCGCTCGCCGAGATTCCCGGCGCTGCAGCACGCGAAGCGCTCGCCCGGATCACCCACGACGACGACAAGACGGTCGCGTCCACGGCAGCAGCGATTCTCGAGATGCGCGATCGAGGACCACGTCGGCGCGAACGACCGCGTATCGGGGACTGAAAGCCGAGATCCAAGGCGCGTCTGACAGCGGCGGGGTCAGGCGGTCAACGCTGCAACGACTTCGCCGCGGCGTTGCCCTTCACTCCTGCAAAGAGCAGGAGAAGGAGCACCGCAAGAAACACGACTGTTGAGGTGACAGTCGACACCACAGATCCGAAACCTGTCACGACGCCGATGGCGACCTGCATGCACAGTCCCGCTACGGCAGTCCACATCGTCCGGCGCAGAAGCGGCTGCGCACTCTGATGTGCCAACTGCCACGCCTCTGGACTCGCGATCGTCGACTTGGTCCGTATGCCGACAACGGGATTCGGTTCATCACCGACGAGTCGCGGCATGAGCCCAGCAACGAACGCGAGGATAAGCGTCGACGACGTCAGTGAGACCGTCAGACCCAGTAAGTCAGGCGATTCCATCCGTCCAGCCCCCAATCGGCAGATGTTGACGCAGCGGACATTCCAGTCTGGGGTGCCGCCGGGACACCCCGACTGTAAGCCAACGAATGCATGTGCAGTTATTCGGGTGACGCATTTTCACGCTTTGTCGGATGGACTGTGAGACTCGATCTCGGACTGACTTTCAGACCGGCCTAGTGCGGATCACCCACGCAGAAAAGGTTTCCCACCGGATCCGCGAGAACGTCCCAGGATGATCCACCTGCCTTATGGTGCTCGAGATCGAAGTCGAGATGAAGTGTATTCCTCACTCGCGCTGCAGAATCGGCCCGACCACCACGTGGCAAGCTATGGTGATCAACGGATAGGGTTCTTACGTGGTGGATCAACGGCGACAGAGTTTGAGACGCAGGTACCTGAGCCTCGGCCTCGGCGAACTGGCTGCCGCGGCCGTATTTGCCGCTGTGGCGGTCGGTGTCGTGATGCCCCGGCTCGAAGGTTCGCAAGACTCCGCGGCGTTGTGGTCGGCGCTGGCCCCACTGCTTGTGATCCTCGTGCAAGCAGGTGTTTATTGGCTGCTTGCGCGGGGCTGGGTCGAGTTGGAGTCGATGCCGGCCCGCCTCGCAGCGCTTTACCGCGTGTTTCGGGTCCTCGATGTTCTCTTGTTGGCGATAGCTCTTCTCGGCGTTGTCATCTGGTTACCAGATCACTCCGGCGCGGCGGTGGGCGTCGTGGCGGTGTGGGCTTTCGGCGTCGTCGAGTACGTCAATTACTTCGTGGCTCGTCTCGCCTATCCGCTGCGGCGGTGGCCTTTCGAGGTCGGCAAGTGGCGGAGACCCCAACTTGTGCGCGACCTGAACTCGGCACGCTGACACCGGCAACCAAGTTGTCTTTGCTGTAGCGGCAAAATTTGATGCGGGATCGGAGTGAGTTCGGAAGGATCGGTTCTGCCCATCCAGGAATGAAGCCTCTTCATCGTTCTTCGCCGAGGAA
>NZ_BCRM01000037.1 GCF_001552595.1 Rhodococcus erythropolis NBRC 15567 | reverse complement strand
AAATGGGGCAGACATGCCGTCCAGAGTAGTGGGCGCACCGACAAGCTCTGGCCGTAGGCTGGGTGGGTGAGTCCAAGTGAGTTCCCCGTCACTCCCGACGGCCCGGTCGATTTCGACGATTCGGCGGCCTTCGAGAGCCCTGACGGCTTTGCCGTCGACAGCAGCGACCGCCTCGAGGGCGACATCCCAGTCCTACGTGATCCCATCCTCGTTGCAGCTTTCGAGGGCTGGAACGACGCCGGTGACGCAGCCAGCGGTGCGGTCGAACATCTCGAGCTGATCTGGGATGCCCAGCCGCTCGCCGAACTCGATTCCGAGGACTACTACGACTACCAGGTCAACCGTCCCACGGTCCGTCAGGTCGACGGTGTCACTCGCGAAATCGTTTGGCCGGCAACACGTTTGTCGGTCTGTTCGCCTCCAGGCAGTGAGAGCGACATCGTCCTTCTTCGCGGGATCGAACCCAACATGCGGTGGCGTAGTTTCTGCGAGGATCTGCTCGAGTTGATCGACCAACTGAACGTCAAGACGGTGGTCATCCTCGGCGCCCTGCTCGCCGATACTCCGCACACCCGCCCGGTGCCGGTCACGGGCACGGCGTACAGCAGCGAATCCGCTGCACGATTCAACCTCGAACAGACCCGATACGAAGGCCCGACAGGCATCACCGGAGTTCTTCAGGATGAGTGCGTTCGTGCTGGTGTACCCGCTATTTCGTTCTGGGCAGCGGTTCCGCACTACGTCTCGCAGCCACCCAACCCGAAGGCCACAGTGGCCCTCCTTCAACGAGTCGAGGATGTTCTCGACATCGAGGTCCCCCTCGGTGAACTCCCAGCTCAGTCGGAGGATTGGGAGGAAGCGGTCAACGAAATGACCGCGGACGACGAGGAAATCGGCGAATACGTGCGCACCCTGGAAGAGCGGGGAGACGCCGAAACCGACATCAGCGAAGCAATCTCCAAGATCGACGGCGACGCCATCGCCGCGGAATTCGAGCGCTACCTCAGACGGCGAGGACCCGGCAGCTTCGGACTGTGAGCAAGAACACTCCAGAAGAAGGTGGAAGTACACAGCGCCCACTGCGCCTCCGGCTTCAACTGATCGCGCTGTACGCCGGCGGGTTCCTCGGCCCGTTCGGCGGCGGCGTGGTTGCTTCGATCCTCCCCGAGATCGGTGACGATCTAGGGGTCGGACCGTCGGCGGCCGCCTCCTCCCTCACCGCGTACCTGCTCCCCTTCGCCGCTCTGATGTTGGTGTCGGGGACGCTCGGGACACGGTGGGGCAAGGTCCGGACGGTGCGGATCGCATACGGCGTCTACGTCTTCGCGTCGTTGGCATGCTTTCTCGCCCCGACACTCGAGATCTTCCTGGCCGCCCGGGTACTGCAGGGCTCCGCGAACGCATTCACCACGCCGCTGCTGCTTGCGTCGTTGGCGGCCGCAACTCCGCAGGCTCGGCTGGGTCGAGCCCTCGGTGCCTTCGGCGCATTCCAGGCCGCAGGGCAGTCGTCGGCTCCGTTGATCGGCGGACTGGCGGCCGAATTCGACTGGCGTCTGGCCTTTCTCGTCATCGCAGTGGTCGCGGGCATTCTGGGAGCCGTCGGACTTCCGAAGTCCGAAGCACCGGCAGCGACCACTCCCGCCCGTCTCCGCGATGCATTACGCCCCGAAGTGCTCCGCATCGGTATCGCTGCATTGCTCGGCTGGGGCGCCCTCGGTGGACTGAGCTTCCTGCTCGCCTTCCGCTTCGAAGACGAGTTCGGGCTGTCCCCCACCGTCCGCGGCCTACTGCTCACCGTCTTCGGCGTGGCCGGCATCCTCTCGGCCCGGCGCATCGGAATCCTCATCGATCGCATCGGCGCACGCTCCTCCGTGATGATCGGTGCACTGGGCGGAGCAGTTCTGGTCTCCGTCGTCGGCCTTGCCGGCTTGGTGCCGGTGATCGCGATCGCATGGTTTGTCGCAGGTGTCGCGAGCCAGTTCGTCCTTGTCGGCGTCAACGCGGCGGTGCTCGGATCCGCGGGGCCCAATCGCGGCGGCGCCGTGTCGGTCGTCCAAGCGATGCGCTTCGGCGGCGCCGCTCTTGCTCCCCTGGCCCTGACACCGATTTACGACTCTTCGCCTGCCGCGAGCTTCCTGATCCCCGCACTACTGCTCGCCGTCGTCGCTCCCCTGATCATGCCGAAGCAACGCTGATCGGTCTCGGCAGTTTCGAATTTGAAGTTGTGTAGGTAGTGAGTTTGTCGGCGAAAGCGACCACCGTTGTCGCGAGGCTGTCAGGGCGAACATTATTCGGAAAATTTTGTGTTTCCGTCGTCGACAGATATTGATACCATTGGAACATGAGCGAATCTGAGTCGGAACCGGAACGGCCGATCGACATTTTTCGGCGATCGGTTGCCGTCATCGAAGAAAATTTGCCTCCTACCTGGTCTTTGTCGACACAGCGCTCCCCCGACCTGTCCGAGGCGCCACTCCGACTCGACCTCCGCTCCCCTGACGGCGCGGTGGCCAAATTCGGCGTCTACGCCGCTCACGGTGTCCTGAGCAGCGACGTTCCCGGTATCGCCGATCGCTTCCCCACCGGTCAACCAGGCTTCGTGTGCGCAAAATATCTGTCCGAGCCGGTCCGCCGGCAGCTCGATTCCCACGCGATCTCGTACGCAGACGCCACGGGCAATGTGTCGTTGACCGCTGATCGACCCGCCGTCTGGGTGCGTGGACGCGGAGCCGACGCCGATCCGTGGCGGGGGCCCGGACGTCCTTCCGGACAACTGACGGGCGATCCGTCAGCTCGGGTCGTGCGTGCACTTGCCGATTTCGCGGCGCCACTGGCGATCACTGCCTTGGTGCGCCTGGCCGGTGCGTCGACGGGAGCAACCTATCGGGTGGTTCAGACACTGTCGGATCGTGAATTGGTGACCAGGCTCCCCCGCGGTGGGATCGGTGACGTCCGCTGGCCGAAGATGCTTCGTGAATGGGCGGCTGAAGCCGGCGCCAAAGCGCCGACGCCTCACGGCTTTCACGCGCCGGACGGGTTGGAAGCACTCTTCGATCAACTGCGTCAGCTCAGCGGTCACATCTACGCCGGTACCGCCTCGGTGGCCGCGGCACCCTTTGCTCGGTACGCGCCCACTCGACGTGCCCACTTCCATGCCGACAACGTCGATCAGTTCGCCGACGCTCTCGGACTACGGCGGGTGGAATCCGGCGGTGACGTGTGGATCACCGCTCCCCTCTCACCGTCTGCCTTCGACCGATTGCTCACCCGCGACGGCATCCGCATCGTCGCCCCCAGCCAAGCGTTCGCCGATCTGCTGGTCGGCCCGGACTCCGACGAGGCGGCGGCCGAGCACCTGCTCACATGGATGATCGAGAACGAATCGCAGTGGCGACGCGCCGCATCCCCTGCTACGGATCGCCCGTAGGAAAAAGAGGGGGCGTCTCTCGCCTACCCTGTCATGGTGGAAGAAACGAGTGCGCCCGATTACGCCGCGTACGCCGACACCAATCGACTGAAGCTGTTTTCGTTCACGATCGCGGAAAAACGGGCCGAGTACCTCTGGGTACTTCGTGCCTTCGACCATGCTCGCGCCAACTACACCGTCCTGCTGCATGCCGGAGCCGTCGCGCAAATCCTCGAGAAGATCGGTGGATCGGATCCGGCGGCCGATCTGTCGGCAGCAGAGGTCACTCCCCTGTTGGATCAGCTCCATGTGTGGGAGATCCTCGAGCGCAGCTACGACGGCACCCGAGCGGCCACGCTGGCCGAGTACCGCAATCGCCACTTCGTCTACCAGTTCGGTCAGGCCGGATACCAGGTCTATCGATCAGTCGAAGACGTTCTCGCCGCACGCCTGGACTCGGCCTCGCTCTCGCGCCTCGCTCTGCCGGACCTGCTCGCAGACATGTCCGAACTCGCCGAGGCCAACCGAAGCTCCGACGGCGATCTGATCTTCCGCAAGCTCAAGCGCCTCGACTCGACACTCTCCGACATGGCCGATCGAGCCGCGCACTTCTATCTGACCCTCGGCGACCTCGTACGGACCACGGAGATCACTCCGCAGGCTTTCCTCACGCACAAGGACGCTCTGCTCACGCACATGCGGGAGTTCAGCTCCGATCTGGCGCGCTACGCCCCCAAGCTCAAGGAAGCGATCGAGCACGTCGAATCCACCGGAGTCGATCGCATGATCCGCCTCGCCGCCGCCAGTGACGAACGGGTGTTCGTCCCGATCACCGAACGCGAAGACGACTGGGCTGCGCGTTGGCGAGGATTGACCGCCTGGTTCGTCTCCGCGGAATCGGGGATCAGCGAGTCCGAGCGTCTACGTGAGGGCACGATGAGCGCGATCGCCGCGGTTCTGGCGCTCCTTCGCCGCGTCACGGAAACCCGTCGCGGCGGCGTCAGCCGCGAGAGCCAGCTCCGGCACCTCGCCGGCTGGTTCGCCGCCACGCCGTCCGAAGACGCAGCTCATGCTCTGTTCCAGGCAGTGTTCGACCTCGGCCGTCCACGCCACCTCTCGATGGTGCATCCGGACGCCGACATCATTTCTCACTCACGTTCGTGGTGGGAGGCACCGCCGGTCGAGATCGCGCGAACACTCGCCGAAACCGGCCGCCCGCCCTCACCAGGGTTGCCGAGCAAGGTCGCCCGCAACGACGGCAGCATCCGCCGCCTACGCGAAGAGCAGTTGGCAGCGCAACGTACCCGCAGCGCTGCGGCGCAATCACTCGCGTCGAACGGCGTCTATCAGCGTGAACTCAACGAGCAGGAGACCGAAGTTTTGCTGAGTCTGCTCAATGCAGCACTGACCGCGCGTGTTCCGGTGGTGGGACGCGTCAAGAGTTCCACCGGTAGTGAGAACGGGGTGAAGCTGACGCTCAGTCCCTCGGACGGTTCGACCACCATCAAGACCGCCCGCGGGCGTATGCACCTCGACGGCATCGAGGTCAGTGTTCGATGAGAGCTCGCGAGATCACGCCCCTTGCCCTCGACTCGTATCAACGCGCGGCGCGAGTGATCCTGTCCAACCACCTGATCACCTCGACGTACCCGGATCGAATTGCGTTGCCGCTCTTGCGCCGTTGGGCCACCGAGCTGCGTGACGACCTACTCGAACTGTTCGGCTACCGCCTCGAGGTGACGGAGACCACCGCGCGCCTGTTCACGGTGTCGGATCGACTCAACCCGTCGGCACCGGCCCGAACTGCCTCCGAGCGAACCTTCGATCGCACGCGTTACGCCTACCTGGCATTGTGCCTGGCCGCGTTGGGCCGCGCCGGGAACCAGATCACGTTGTCGGAGTTGGCCGATCACGTCGCGGCCGATGCTGCGCAAGTGGACGGCGTCGAACTCTCCACCGATCGTGCGTCGGACCGCGACGCCTTCGTCGACGCAGTGGGCTGGCTCGGCGTCAGAGGCGCCATCGCACTCGCCGACGGTGACGCAAACGGCTGGGCGTCCAATCCCGAAGCGGGAGAAGCGCTCTACGACATCGACCGTTCCGTCGTCGTAGCCCTGTTCCGTCCGCCGCGCGCACTGCAGCACCTGCACTCCATCCGCGGACTCCTGGCCACGGAGACCTCGAGCGCTGCCGAGGACGACGGAATTCCTGTGGACGCGAAAGAGATCGGACGCCGAGTGCGTCGGGCACTGGTCGAGCGGCCGGTCGTACTGGCGGGTGAACTCGATCAGCACGAATTGATCGCGTTGGCGCAGCCCAAGACCGCGTCGGAAGTCGAACTCCTGACGGGGTTGGTGGCCGAGCGTCGCGCCGAGGGAATCGCGATGATCGATCCCACCGGTCGCCTCTCCGACGTCCGCTTCCCGAGCACCGGAACGATCGCCCAGGTAGCGCTACTCCTCGCCGGCGAGATTGCCGACCGCGTACTCGACGTCGACGCTCCGGAGCTGCCGAAACTTCCGATCCCGCACGTATCGGACGATCACCTGATCGAACAACTCGATGCCGCGATCCCCGAGGCCGGGATCTTCGAGGACCTCGCCGACGAGGACGACGACTTCGTGGTGCCTGCCGGCGAACCGGCCGAGCCCCCGGAACCCGTCACGTACCCGATGATCGACGACGACTGGCTCGCCGACAAGGTCACCGAGTTGGTGGACCAGTTCGGTCGCACGTTTGCAGCGCAATGGCAGGCCGATCACAACGGGCTGCGCAAGCAGGCGCTCGGGTTGCTGCAACGTCTGCGCCTGACGCATGCGGTCGACGGCGGCGTACTGGTGTTGCCCGTCCTGGCCCGGTACCGCGACGTCGTGGTCTCCGTACGCGAACGCGATCCTCAGATCGACTTCGCGGTAGACAACTCCGCACCGGATCCGGTCGACGAATTCGGCCCCGAATCTTCCACCAACGGCGAACTATCAGAGGTAGAGAACGTATGAGCAACGCCCGCTTCCGACCTACTCGGGCTGGAATCATCAACCTCTGGGATTACCGAGACCAGGAGTTCTCGTTCGCCGACGGTCGACTGGTCCTCCGAGGGCCAAACGGATCCGGCAAGACCAAGGCCCTCGAGGTCTTGTTCCCGTTCGTTTTCGACGGCCGCATCGAACCGCGGCGCCTCAACCCCTTCGCCGGTGAAGAGCGCACGATGAAGTCCAACCTGCTCTACCGGGGCCAGGACAGCGCGCACTCCTACGTGTGGATGGAGTTCTGCCGCGGCTCCCTCGAAGATCCCGAGTCGGTGACCGTGGGAATCGGCATGCGGGCAACCCGTACCAACGACAAGGTCACCCGCTGGTACTTCGTCGCCGACGGCCGCGTCGGAGTCGACTTCTCGCTGATCGGCAACGACGATCGTCCTCTCACCAAGAAGCAGTTGGCCGAACAACTCGGCAGCGATTCCATCACCGACCGTCCCCTCGACTACCGCACCGCGATCGACGCGCGAATGTTTGGTCTCGGAGTGCAGCGCTACGACCAGCTGATCAATCTCATTCTCACGCTTCGCCGTCCGCAGCTCGCGAAGAACCTAGATCCGAAGGGCCTTTCGCAAGCGCTCACCGACGGCCTCCGTCCACTCGACGACCAACTCGTCCTCGAAGCTGCACGTTCGTTCAGCGATATGGAAGAGGTCGGCCGCGCGCTCGAGGGGCTCGCAGCCGCCGATCAGGCAGCGCAGAGTTTCATCGGCGTCTACACCAAGTACCTGCGTCAGCAGTCGCGCGGAGAGATCGAACAGGTCAGCACCCGCCTCGCAGCAGTCACCAGAGGCGTTGCCGCCATGGACGAGTCGTCGCTCGCCCAGACTCGCAGCCGTGAGGCCCGGGCAGCAGCCGAGGAGCGCTTCAACCAGGCCGAGCAGGCACTCGACAACGCGCGCGCCAACGTCGAAGCGTTGCAACGCTCGAGCGCCTACGAAGGCAAACAGCAACTCGACGATCTCGCCCAGGCCGTCTCGACGCTCAAGCTCTCGACCGAGCAGCAGGCAGACAAGTCGAGGAAGGCGCAGGCCGCACTCGCGCAGCGCGGCGACGAAGCCGACAAGGCTGCATCGTCGGTCAAGCGTGCGGCCGAAGCACTCTCGCGCGCCGAGGACGAACTGCAGGCAGCCGCCGAGGACGCCGGCATCGTCTGGACTCCCCTGCCCGACGGCTCACGCAGCGACCAGATCACCGCAGCAGTGCGTGGTCATGCCGAGGAGCGTGACGGCGACGTACGCGTCGTCCGCACCGCACTGGCGACAGTCGAGAAGGCCGCTACCGAACGAACCCGGGCCGAAAACAGCTCGCGCCGTGGACAAGAGCTGCTCGAAGCGTCCAAGGCCGCTGTGCTCGAAGGCGAAGCTGCCGTGGAACTCGCACGCAGTCAGTGCGCCAGCGGGCTGCGCGCGTGGTGGACCGACCACTCCTCCCTGTTTTCGGCTGTCGGCGCCGACACCTCGCTGTTCGAGGCTCTCGACGCGGCGCTCGCCGAGGTCGGCGACGAGGACGCTCCGGCGCTGTCCGCAGTTCTCACCGAGCACACCGAGGCAGGCACCGAGACGCTGCGCGAGCGACGTCGTGAGGCCGAAGCTGAAATATCTGCATCACACGCCTCCATCGCAGCTCTGAAATCCGAGCGCAAGGCCGTCTCGGCGGAACACGACGACGCTCCGCCGGCCTTCCACGCACGGACCGACAACCGCAGTGATCTGGGTGGGGCACCGCTGTGGCAGCTGGTGCGCTTCGCCGATTCAGTCGAACCAGACGTGGCTACGGGAATCGAATCCGCACTCCAGGCGGCAAATCTGCTGGACGGCTGGGTCTGCCCCGACGAAACGATTCCCGATCACGTCAGTGAGCAGTTCCTGACCGCTCTGCCGGTCAAGCAGCGCCCGAAGGGACGAACGCTGGCCGACGTCCTCGAGGTCGAAGGCAATGCCGACGTACCCGACGCTCGGGTACAGGACATTCTCGCGTCGATCAGTCTCGTCGAGGCACCGGGCGACTCCGATGCCAGCGTCGCGATCGGCGTCGACGGGCGCTTCTGGCAGGGCGTCGCGCGTGGCCGGCACGTCAAGGCCGACGCCGAGTACATCGGCACGACAGCGCGGGCGCGTCGACGCGAAGCTCGGATCACCGAGATCGACGCGGCTCTGGAAGAACTTGCCGCGGCAGTCGATGCAGCCAAGGCACTGGTGACGCAGACCAACGAGCAGCTGAGCCGAATCAACTCTGCGGCAAAGGAATTGCCGAAGACAGGGTCGATCCTCCGCGCACTCAAAACTGTCACCGAATCCGCCGGTGCACTCCGCACTCGCTCGGAGGCCACGGAAACAGCGCAACGCGAACTCGATGCGGCGATCGCCGATCTCGCGGCGAAGGAAAAGCAACTCCGGGCGACGGCGTCGCAGCACCGGACCCCGCATATCGGCCGTGAACTCGACTCCCTCGCGACGGCGATCCGTCATTTCGAGAAGCAGGGCGAACTGGCGCTGCGCTGCCGACGCGAACATGCCAAGGAAGTCGAACTCGAACGCGAGTCTCGCGACCGTCTCGACGAATCACGCGCCAATGCGGAGGAATTCGCCGAGGAAGCCGCCATCGCCGAGGAGAGTCTGCTTCAGCAGGTCCAGCGCCTCGAGACACTGCGCGACACCCTCGGGGCCAGCGCCGAGCAGATCGACCTCGACCTGGCAAAAGCCCGCGCGAAGATCGAAGAATGCAAGGTCGAACAGCGTGCTGCGCGAAAGGCGTACGACGCTGCCGTCCTCCAGATCGGCACGGCAGAGGGTGCGTACAACACCGCCGTCGAGACGTTGCGCCACACCCTGACCGAAACCCGCAGTGATGCAGAGCGACTCGCACCCTATGCTCGCCCGGACCTTCTCGAGTTGTTGGGCGTCAAGGAACATCTGAGCTGGCCGGCAAGTTCAGCGGCGTGGATGAGCCCCGATCAGTTGGTCTACCGCATCCAGAACGAAGACCGCAGCGAGGACGCGGCCCACCCGCCCGTCCTCCCCGAAGACGTCGACAAGTTGTACCGAGCGCTCGAGGCTGCGACCTCGGCGGTACGCGTCACCGACGGAGCCCGCAAGGCAACCCGCACGGCACTGACCTCGGCGTTGCAGGACTTCGACGCCCAACTCGCAGCGGCCGGACAGGACTACCGCCTGCAGTGGGATGCACCGGACGGACTGACCGTCGTACGAGTGCAGGACGATCAGGGCTATTCGTCGATCGGTGAATTCGCAACGCGGATCCACGATGCTCGTGGCGATCAGGAGCAGTTGCTCACCGAATCCGAGCGTCGCATTCTCGAAGATGCCCTGCTGACCGGATTGGCTCAGCAGATCCACGAGCGCACGGTCGATGCACGCGTGTTGATCGCACAGATGGGCACAGAGATGCGTGAGCGTCGGATGTCCTCGGGCAACACCATCGGCGTTCACTGGGTGCTCGCCGACAACCTCGACGACAGCTCGCGAGCGATCTCCAAGCTGCTGGATCGAGATGCGTCGGCCCTCGGCGTCGATGAACTCGCTACTCTGCGAGCTCATTTCGCGACCCAGATCCGTACTGCCCGTGCGGCGCACCCCGAACGCTCGTACCCGGAAATCCTGTCCTCGGCGCTCGACTACAGGCAGTGGCGCGTGTTCTCGTTCACCCTCATCAGCGGTGAGGGCAAGGAAGACCGCCTTACCGTCGCGCGGCACAGCGCACTGTCCGGTGGCGAGCAGTCGGTTTCGCTGCACCTTCCTTTGTTCGCCGCGGCGCACGTCATGCTGGACTCGGCCGACCCGCACGCCCCACGTCTGCTGGCACTGGACGAGGCCTTCGCCGGTGTCGACGACAACGGACGCAGCGAGCTGCTCGGCTTGAGCGTTCAGTTCGACCTGGATCTCTTCATGACCGGCTACGACCTGTGGATCACGTACGCAGACGTCCCCGGCTGTGCGCACTACGACCTCGCGCACTCCACGGCCGAACAAGCTGTCAGCGCCGCGCTGCTGGTGTGGTCGAACGGTGAGCTGCTCGCCGAGCACGACGGAACGGATCTGGCGCGGGCATTGGGCTCGCCGCTACGGCGCCGGGTGCCGACACCAGCCGAAGGTGCGTTGGACTACGCCTAGAAACCACTGTGCGCCTTTATTAACCACCCGCGGTTAATAAAGGCGCACAGCAGGGGTTCAGCGAAGCGAAATACCCAGTAGGGCGTCGACGGCATCGGCGAACTCGCCGGGTGCCTGCGTGTCGGATCCGCCGCCCTCGATGGCGCGGCGTGCCCAACCGTCGAGCGCGTCGAGCGCCTTCGGAGTGTCGAGATCGTCGGCCAAATGCTGACGCAAACGCGCAACAGTGTCGGTGGCTGACGGCGCGGAATCGAGAGCCGCTGCCTCGCGCCATACCTTCAGACGCGACTGAGCATCCTCGAGGACCTGATCGGTCCACGCGCGATCCTGGCGGTAGTGGCCGGAGAGCAATCCGAGACGAATTGCTGCGGGATCGACCCCTTCACCGCGCAGTTTCGAGACGAAGACGAGGTTTCCGCGACTCTTCGACATCTTCTCGCCGTCGAGGCCGATCATGCCGGTGTGCACGTAGTGCCGCGCAAAACGGCGATCACCCGTTGCCGATTCGGCATGTGCTGCCGAGAACTCGTGGTGCGGGAAGATCAGGTCGCTGCCACCGCCCTGGACGTCGAAGCCGGAGCCGATGCGGTTGAGCGCAATGGCCGCGCACTCGATGTGCCAACCGGGGCGCCCCGGCCCGAAGGGTGAGGGCCACGAAGGCTCGCCCGGACGCTCCGCCCGCCAGACGAGAGCGTCGAGCGGATTGCGCTTTCCGACGCGATCGGGATCTCCGCCGCGTTCGGCAAAGAACTTCTCCATCGTCGCGCGGTCGTAGCCCGACTCGTAGCCGAACTGCTCGGTCGCGTCGGCGCGGAAGTAGACGTCGGGGAACTCCGCGTCGTCGACGATGTACGCGGCGCCGGACGCCACGAATTTCTCCACCAACTCGACTACTTCGTTCACCGATTCGACGGCGCCGATGTAGTCCTTCGGCGGAAGCACGCGCAGCGCTTCCATGTCCTCCCGGAAGAGCGCGGTCTCACGCATGCCGAGGACGATCCAGTCCTCGCCGTCGCGATTAGCCCGCTCGAACAGCGGGTCGTCCACGTCGGTCACGTTCTGGACGTAGTGGACGTCGTGTCCGGCGTCGCGCCAGATGCGGTTCACGAGGTCGAACGTGAGGTAGGTGGCCGCGTGACCGAGGTGGGTGGCGTCGTACGGGGTGATGCCGCAGACGTACATCGTCGCTTTCTTGCCCGGGGTGACGGGGCGAACCTGACGGTCGGCTGTGTCGTACAGCCGCAACGGCGGCCCCTGACCGGGAACGGACGGGAGTGCGGTATCGGACCAAGACTGCATGCTGCCGAGCCTAGTGGAGACTGCTCTGAGGCTGGGAAGGTGCTGGCTGATCCTGCTCCGGTTCGGGCGTCGACGCGAGCTTGCTCGGCCACCAGATCTTCTGACCGATGTCGTAGGTCAGGGCCGGGACCAGCAAGGATCGGACAATCAGAGCGTCGAGCAGGACACCGAACGCCACGATGAACGCGATCTGCGCGAGGAACAACAGGGGGATCACCGCCAACGCCGAGAAGGTTGCTGCCAGAACAACTCCGGCAGAGGTGATCACCCCGCCGGTCACGGTGAGTCCCCGCAGCGCACCCGCCCGAGTGCCGATCTTCAGCGCTTCCTCACGCACCCTCGTCATGAGGAAGATGTTGTAGTCGATTCCCAGAGCCACCAGGAACACGAACGCAAACAGCGGGACCACCGGATCCGCGCCGGGGAACCCGAAGACGTGGTCGAACACCAGCGACGAAATGCCCAGTGTCGCAGCAAACGAGAGCACAACGGTGCCCATGAGAAGCAGCGGTGCGAGAAGCGAACGCAGCAACAGGGAGAGAATCACGAACACCACGATGATCACCACGGGAATGATGAGTGTCCGGTCCCGTGTCGAGGTGGTCTTCGTGTCGAGGTCGGTCGCAGTGACGCCACCGACCAACGCGTCGGCGCCGTCCACGGAGTGAACTGCATCACGTAGTCGCACGATGGTGTCTTCGGCCTCGAGTGAGTCGGCAGCGTCAGTCAACGTCGCCTGCAGTGAGACTCGTCCGTCGACAACCAGAGGGACTCCCCCGTTCTGTACGACGCTTACGTCGCTGACGCCCTCCACGCGACTGGCTGCCGCGACGGCGTCCACCTGATCCGCATTCGCGATGACCACGGCCGGGGAACCCGAACCCGCGTCGAAGTGCTCGCCGAGAATCTCCTGGCCTGCAACCGAATCGACGTCGAGCAAGAAGATGTCGGACGAAGAGACACCGCTGGCTTTGAACTGCGGCATCATCAGCGCGAAGATCACAAGCACCAGCGTCGACGCCACCCAGAAGCGGCGCGGGTGCCGTCCGATTCGAGCAGCGAGCCCGGCCCAGAACCGGTGATCGTTCGCCTCGTCCCGGTGCTCGCGGTCGGCGTCGAACTTCGGCTTGGTCGGCCAGTACGCAGTCCGCCCGAACAGAACGAGGACAGCGGGTAGGAACGTCATCGACGCGAGGAAGGACGCGGCGATACCGATGGCGGCCACCGGACCGAGTCCGCGGTTCGAGTTCAGGTCGGAGAGCAACAGGCACAGAACGCCCGCGATGACCGTTCCGGCAGACGCCGCGACGGGTTCGAGCGTCGCGCGCCACGCAGTCCGCATTGCTGCGTACTTGTCCTTCTCGATCCGCAATTCTTCCCGGTAGCGAGAGACAAGAAGCAGCGCGTAGTCGGTGGCGGCACCGAACACGAGGATGAACAGGATGCCCTGGCTCTGACCGTTCAGTGCGATGACGTCCGCGTCGGCGAGCAGATACACGAGCAAGCTCGACAATCCGAGTGCGAAGATCGCCGAAAAGATCACCACGAACGGCAGGATCGGGCTCCGGTAGACGATGATCAGGATCAGGATCACGACCGATCCGGCTACCAACAACAGCAGTCCGTCGATACCGGCGAATGCTGCCGACAGATCCGCAACCTGCCCAGCGGGGCCGGTGACCTTGACTGTCAGTCCGTCAGGGCTCGACTCCAGCGCCGCGCGCAGCGCTTTCACGCTGTCCTTGACCTCGAGGGTGCTGTCGACCGGCAGGAACATCTGCAACGCCTGGCCGTCGGCCGACGGGATCGGCGGCGATGACGCGTCACCGAATCCCTCGGTACCGACAAACGAATCGACGGTCTGGGACAGGAAGGTGGAGTCGGTGGGCTCGAGGCCACCTGGTCGTTCCGCCACGACGATGGCCGGCACGAAGCGGGTGTCCGTGAAGCTCTCTTGAAGCTTTGCCACCTCGGTGGCTTCGGCCGACGCCGGCAGGAACGACGTGTTGTCGTTCTGCTGCACGGTGCTGAGCTTTCCGGCGAACGGGCCGCCGAATCCTCCGATTGCCAGCCAGCCGATGACGAGGAGAGCTGGCACAATCCATCGAAGGCGACGAACAGGACGATTTTGTACTGGTGTGCTCACTGGGTCTCCAGGGATCGGCAGCAGAGAGGACTTGCCGACTATTTTGTTCAGCATGCTGAGTAATTGCAAACGGAAGGCAAAAACATGAGCAGCGACGGCCTGGACGACTGGCCAACCGGCCGGCTGTTGTCCACCGCTGCGCGCCTGGTAGAGCACTCGTGGGAGAAGGTTCTGCGGTCTCAGGACATGACGCACGCGGGCCTGATCGTGCTCCACTCGATCGCCGGTGGGGCGGCATCTCAACGCGACATCGCGAAGAACGCCCGCGTCACCGATCAGACGATGAGCCGCACGATCGACCGTCTCGAACGAGCGGGTTACGTCACGCGTGACACCGATCCGCGGGACGAGCGCCGGCGCGTGATCGCGATAACCGACGCCGGAAGACTGACGTACGAGCGACTACTGACGCTCGAGAAGGAAGATGCGGCGTTGACCGTCGGCGTCGGGGACGTCGCCGCGCTGCGCGAACAACTACTGCGATTGGTTCGCTCACCCGGATTGAAGACGGCAACTCGCGAACAGCAGGAAACGTCTCGAGACTAGAAAGCCGGCCAGGGAATCGTTCGATGGCCGTTCGGTTCGGGCATTACCGCGGACTCGGCGAACTGCATCGCCCGGACCGCCAAGGCCACGATTTCCTCTTCGGTGATCAGTTCGGACAACTCGTCCCCGAGATCTCCATCGAGAGTTGTCGCGAATTCGGCGACGTCGGCGATCAAAGCACCGGGTACGGGCTGCCCCGCCCACCCCCACAACACGGTCCGCAGCTTGTTCTCCGAGTGAAGACAGATTCCGTGATCAACGCCGTACACCGAGCCGTCGACGCCTTCGAGGGCGTGACCACCTTTGCGGTCGGCGTTGTTGATGAGGACGTCCAGAACGGCCATTCGCTGCAGCCGTGGATCGTCCGCATGGATCAGAGAGACTGGTTCACCCTCCGAGTCGAAGGCCTGCAGGACCTCGAACCACCCTGGCGGAACATTGCCCGGACTGCACAGGTCGACCATCTCGAGTCCGCCGGATCCATCCGCGCGGCGATCGACGGTGTCAATCCAACGCTGCACCATGCCTGGCCCGAAAGGGCCGTCCCGCAACACTGTTCGCGGAATCACTCCCCAGCCCAGCGCCTCGGACACGCGGTACGACGCAACCTCACGCCCGGCCAGAGTGCCGTCCGGGAAATCCCACAGTGGGCGTTCACCCCGCACCGGTTTGTAGACCACACGGGTGGACTGCTCCCCCAGAGTCGACTCGCACACCAGCGTGGCGTTGCTTGCCGTGGTGATCTGGCCGATCAGGGTCAGATCACCCTCGAGCAGAACGTCCGGCACACCAGGTTCGGACACGATGTCAGACCTCGTCGTCGTCTGCGTCGTCGATCGCAAAACCGAAGGACTCGCCGCGCCGGTATCCGTTGGTGCGGATGCACACGTGCCCCTCGGGCGCCAGCGGCTCACCACACAGAGGGCATGGCGCGCGTCCCGCCGCGATGACGCGTTCGGACCGCAGCGAGAATTCGCGCGCTTGTTCCGGGGTCAGGAACACACGGACCGCGTCCGGACCGTCGTCGGCGTCGTCGAGGACAACCGATTCGTCGAACTCCGTCTCGCTGACGGCAAGCAACTCCACGACGACCGCACCGGCATCGGCGTCCCAACCGAGCCCCATCGTGCCGACCCGGAACTCCGCGTCGAGCGGTGTGACCAGCGGGCTGAGATCGGAGACATCGTCGGCCTGCGGCGGAACCTCGGTTCCGAAGCGTCGATGTACCTCTTCGAGGAGAAGGCCCATGCGATCGGCGAGAACCTGAACCTGCTGCTTCTCGAGCAGCACACTCACCACCCGTGAATCGTGCACGGCTTGGAGATAGAAAGACCTGTCACCGGGCTCGCCCACCGTTCCTGCGACAAATCGGTCAGGAGTGCGAAATACGTGAATCGCGCGCGACATTGCACCTCCTCGAGTTCGAGCAGAACATCACTGAATACCCATTATCCGTCACAGCTCACGCACCGACCTCTCCGCCGGGTACGGACTCCTGCGCGGGAGCCGAACCGTTGGTCGCGGTCTTCGCTGCACTGATCGCTGCGAGCACGTCTCCGGTGTCGTTGACTCGAAGAACGAACGGCAGTGTGGCCGTGTAGCGAATCACGCTGACCGAGGCCGGCTCGGCGACGATCCGCTGGAACGAGTCGAGGTGCATCGCAAACGCGTCGGCGAGAACCGATTTGATGACGTCACCGTGTGTGCAGGCGATCCAGACGACGTCCTTGCCGTGTTCTTCGGCCAGCCGTGCATCGTGCTCTCGGATCGCGGCAACGGCTCGCGCCTGTACCTGGGCCAGCCCTTCACCGCCGGGAAAGACCGCACCGGAAGCATGGCGCTGCACCACTTTCCAGAGCGGTTCTTCCAAGAGTTCCTTCAGCGGGCGACCCGTCCAGTCGCCGTAATCGACCTCGATCAGGCGATCCTCGACCACCGGCGTCAGACCACGGTCGACGGCAATGGGGCCGACCGTCTGCTCGCACCGCAACAGCGGCGAGCGGACGATCTCCGCGATGTCCAGACCGACCAGCCGATCGACGACGCCTTCGGCCTGTTTCCGGCCGTGGTCGTCGAGTTCCACACCCGGCGTTCGACCGGCCAGGGTATGGGCAGTGTTGGACGTCGACCGCCCGTGCCGCAGTAGGACAACTGTCATTCCACAACCCTAATGGGGCGGTGGCCGCACGGACGGGTGGTCGACGTCGAAACGGGCTCTATGTCGCGGACACGACCCCTGTGGCCAGCAGCGCAAGGACGACTACGCCGAGAGCGATTCTGTATCCCACGAACCAGTACATGGAGTGATCGACAACAAATCGAAGCAGCCAGGCGATCGCTGCGTAACCGACCGCGAAGGCGATGACGGTTGCCACCAGCAACTGCGGACCGCTCGCGTTCAGACCCTCACCGGCCGGCTCGAAGGCATCCGGGAGGCTGAACAAACCGGAGGCGAGAACCGCCGGGATCGCCAGCAGGAACGAGTAACGAGCTGCGGCCTCACGGGTGAGTCCGAGGAAAAGACCGGCACTGATCGTGCCACCCGAACGTGAGACACCCGGGATGAGCGCTAGCGCCTGAGCCGAACCCATGATGATGCCGTCGCGCGCTGTGAGCGATTCGATCGGGCGCGTCTTGCGTCCGTAGTACTCGGCAGCGGCGATGACGAGCGCGAACACGATCAACATCGTGGCAATCAGCCACAGATTGCGTGCGCCGGTACGGATCTGGTCTTTGAACAGAAACCCGAGGATGCCGACCGGAATGGTACCGATGATGACGTACCAGCCCATCCGGTAATCGAGATCGCCCCGGTGCTCGGCATTGAACACACCCCGGAACCAGGCAGTGATGATCCTCACGATGTCGCGCGCGAAGTAGATCAACACAGCCAGTTCGGTGCCGAGCTGCGTCACCGCGGTGAACGACGCACCGGCGTCACTGCCGAAGAATATCTCCGACACGATTCGCAAATGTCCGGAAGACGAGATGGGCAGGAACTCGGTCAATCCCTGCACGAGGCCCAGGATCACGGCCTGGAGCCAGGTCATCGCTTCGCCCATCACTCACCGATCCCGGCTGATTCGAATGGGGTTACTGCACACAGGTTTCGTGTGTCGGGTTCACGTTTCACCGGCGCCACGCTACCGGGGCCCACGGCGCCGCGCCGCGCCCGGCACGTCCGTGTCCGAATACCCCGACTCGAGGCGAGCGCCTACTAGTCTGCACGTGGTGAGATCTCTCGGGTGCCGCACTTGCGCACACGAGTCGGGCGCGAGATGCAGGCGGTTATGAAGCACAGATCTGTCGGAACGAGCGGACTTCGGGTCTCGCGACTTGGGCTCGGCACACTGACATGGGGACGCGACACGGACGGCGACGAGGCTGCGGCGCAGCTGCTCGCCTTCGCCGAGGCCGGCGGAACCTTGGTCGACACCTCGCCCGCATACGGCGCCGGTGCGGCGCAACGGATCCTCGCCGAGTTGCTCGACGACGTCGTTCCACGTGACGAACTCATCATCAGCTCGAGCGCCGGCATCGATCCCACTCCGATCGGCACCAACCGCGTCGACTGCTCGCGGCGCGGATTGCTCCGCCAGCTCGACGCGACTCTTCGTGAACTCGGAACCGACTTCCTCGACATGTGGCAGGTCGCAACCTGGGATCCGCTCACGCCCGTCGACGAGGTTGCAGCAACCCTCGACTACGCGGTCTCGAGCGGCAAGGTGCGGTATGTGGGCGTGCGCGGCTACCTCGGCTGGCAGCTCGCGACGGCCGTCGGAGCCGGTGGCGCAACAACACTCGCCGCGACGCAGGCCGAGTACTCGTTGCTCGCGCGCGGCGTCGAGGAAGAATTGTTCGCAGCGGCGGCCCACCACGGCGTCGGAGTGTTCGCCGCAGTACCCCTCGCGGGCGGTGTTCTGACCGGAAAGTACCGCGACGGCATTCCCGTCGATTCCCGCGGCGCCGACGAAGCACATTCGCAGGATGTGCAGAGTTATCTGACCGATTCCTCGATCCGGGTGGTCGACGCAGTCGTTACCGCCGCCGACGGTCTGGGTACTTCCCCACTGGCGGTGGCACTGGCCTGGGCGCGCGATCGCGCCGGGGTGGCCAGCGCCGTCGTCGGCACGCGGGATCTCGCCCAGTTGACAGGAGTACTGGCAACCGAAGAATTGGAACTTCCGAAAGCGATTGCCGCGGCTCTCGACGATGTGAGCGCTTGATCTGTCCCGCTGATCGAAATACCGAAGGTATCGTGTTGGCGAGGGCAGGCTAACCTAGTAGGCAACGCTTGACTACAGCCTCAGGAGAATCAATGACCACGCTCGACGTAGACAGCCTTTCCGCAGACGCAGGCCCCGCCTTCTCCGAACGAATCAAGACCGAGACGGACGCAGCGCACCGCGAGACGGAGCAGTCCCGATTCGTAGGCGCGCTTCTCGGCGGTGAGCTGACCACGGCTGGCTACGCCGCTCTTCTGGGACAGACGTACCTCGTCTACACGAGCCTCGAAGAGGCCGGCCGCACACACGCCGACAACGAGTTGGTCGCTCCGTTCCTGTCCGAGGATCTGTTGCGGGTGGCTTCGCTCGAAGCCGATCTCGAGTTCCTCGGCGGACCGAACTGGCGCGACGAACTCGTGGCCTTGCCGGCAACCGAGCGTTACATCGCCCGCCTGAAGGAAGTGGCGTTCGACTGGCCCGCCGGCTTCGTCGCACATCACTACCTGCGATACATGGGTGACCTCTCGGGCGGACAGATCATCCGCCGGATGCTCGAGCGCGCCTACGGATTCGAGACCGACGGACTTCGCTTCTACATCTTCGAAGGCATCCCCAAGCCGAAGCCTTTCAAGGACGACTACCGCTCGAATCTGGATGCGCTGCAGATTCCGGCCGAAGAACAGCAGCGTTTCATCGACGAGGTGAATCTGGCGTACCGCCTCAACGGTGACCTGTTCGCCGACCTCGAAGGCGACATCGAGAGCTACCTCGTCAAATGATGAAGCGCTTGGCCGCGGCGGCACTGGTCGCAGCAGCCGGTTTCGGTCTGGTGGCTTGCGGATCCAGCGACAACTCCACGACATCTCAGGGTGCCCGGACCGCAGTACTCGAAGATTCCAGCCCGGTTCCCGTGTCCGACAACCCGACCGCAACGCTGCCCGTGACGGTGAAGAGCTTCGACGGCGTCGACGTGACCATCACCGACAACAGCCGGATCGTTGCGGCCGACCGCTACGGGACGCTCGCAACGACAACGGTGGCGCTCGGCCTCGGTGACAACCTTGTCGGCCGCGACACCGCAGCCAAGTTCCCCGCGGTCGCGGACGTACCGGTTGTCACGGTCGGCGGCCAATCGCTCAATACCGAAGCCATCCTCGATTTGAATCCCACCGTGGTTCTCACTGACACGAGCATCGGGCCCAAGAGCGTCCAGGATCAGTTGCGCGCCGCCGGTGTTCCCGTGGTGTTCTTCGACCCGACCCGAACCCTCGAAGGTGTGCCGGGGCAGATCCAAGCAGTCGCCGACGCGCTCGGCGTTCCGGCCCAGGGCGCAGCGCTGATCGATCGAACCGAATCGGAGATCGCTGCTGCGCGCGATCTGGTTCCCAACGACGGCGATCCACTGAAGATCGCGTTCCTCTACATGCGCGGATCGGCCATCACCATGATCGGCGGTGAAGGTTCGGGTGCCGATTCCTTGATCGAGGCCCTCGGCGCCACAGATGCGGGTACCGCCTCGGGCATCACACAACAGTTCGTACCCATCACCAGCGAAGCGCTCATCGCCGCAGCGCCTGACGCCCTGCTGATGATGACGGACGGATTGGCATCGATCGGCGGAATCGACGGCCTCGAAAAGGTCCCTGGCATCGCTCAGACGCCGGCCGGAAAGAACAAACGAGTAGTCGACATGGAGGACGGTGTCCTGCTCAGCTTCGGGCCGAACACCGGACGCGTCATGGCGGCACTCGCCGAAGCGATCTACGAGCCCGGTGGATCGTGAGCAAAGATTTGTGAGTGCTGATTCGTGAGTACAGAAACAGGTAGTTCCGAAGCAGGTAAGTCTGTGTCCGCAGCCGAGGATTCAAATGACGTCGGGGGCGCCGACAAGTCGGCGTCTGGCCCCGCGTCGCGGTCGCGGGTGAGTGCGGTACTGGTCAGCTTGACTCTCGCCCTGGTGATCGTCGCAGTGCTGTCGGCGTGCATCGGTCAAGTTCCGACATCGCCTCTCGAGGTTTTGGGCAGCATCCTGCACCGCATCGGGCTCGATCTCGGTCCGATGCCCGCCCATCCCAGCGGTGAAGTGACTTTGTGGGAGGTTCGTTTCCCCCGCGTCGTGCTCGCCATCTGTGTCGGCGCGGCGTTGGGATGTTCCGGTGCGCTCCTGCAGGGTGTGTTCTCCAATCCACTCGCGGAGCCCGGGGTGATCGGAGTGTCCGCGGGCGCTGCAGTTGGCGCGAGCGCTGTCATCGTCGTCGGCGGCACGTTCGTGGCCGGCTGGGCCGTTGCTGCGGCAGCGTTCGTCGCCGGGCTGTTCACCACCGCGGCGGTCTACCTGCTTGCGCGCCACGAAGGCCGAACCGAAGTAGTGACATTGGTGCTGACCGGCGTCGCGATCAATGCGTTCGCCGGCGGACTCATCGCGTTCTTCACCTTCGTCGCCAGCCCGTCCGCTCGCGATCAGATCGTGTTCTGGCAACTCGGCTCACTCAACGGAGCGTCGTGGAATGCCGTCATGATCGTGGCGCCGATGACCGTTGTCGGAATTGCCGCGACGGTCATGATCGCTCCGCGTCTGGACCTTCTCGCACTCGGTGAACATGCAGCTCGTCACCTGGGTGTCAACGTCGAACGGCTGCGCCAGTTCGCGGTTCTGATCGTCGCTCTCCTGGTCTCGGCGAGTGTTGCCTTCACCGGCATCATCCTCTTCGTCGGACTGATCGTTCCGCACCTGATGCGCATTCTTGTCGGCCCCGGCCACCGCGCGCTGATTCCGGCGAGCGCCCTTGCCGGCGCACTGGTTCTGCTTGTCGCAGATCTCGGCTCGCGGTCGCTGATCGACAACGCAGACCTGCCCCTCGGAATGCTGACCGCTCTGGTTGGCGGCCCCTTCTTCTTCTGGCTTCTCCGACGAACACGCGCGCAACAGGGCGGGTGGGCATGAGCAGCCTCGTAAGAAACTGGCGCGAACTGTTCGGCCGCGTCACCCCCGAACCGGAAAGCCCTGGCGTCGGTGATGTCACCCTCGAAGCGCGCGACATCACCGTCGAACGCGGTGGTCGACACATTCTCGAAGGCGTATCCATCGAAGTCCGGGCAGGCGAGCTCGTCGTCCTCGTCGGACCGAACGGCGCCGGTAAGTCGACTCTTCTTGCGGCGTTGGCCGGTGATCAGCCCGTCATCGCTGGGCGGGTGGACGTCGAAGGCACTGACCTCACTCAGTGGTCGCCGATCGACATGGCGCGCCGACGCGCGGTTCTCCCCCAGAAACACACGATCGGATTTTCGTTCAGCGCTCGCCAGGTCGTTCGCATGGGACGTGCGCCATGGGCCGGAACGCGCCGAGAAGACCGCGACGGCGCTGCTATCACCGCGGCGATGAAGACCTGCGATGTCGAGGGGTTCGCCAATCGGCCATTCGCCGTGCTGTCCGGTGGCGAGCAGGCGCGGGTCGCTCTTGCCCGGGTACTGGCACAGGAAACGTCGACCATCCTGCTGGACGAGCCGACTGCAGCACTCGATCTCGGACACCAGGAAGCGGTGATGTCCGTGGCGCGCGCTCGCGCTGCGGACGGCGATGCCGTCGTCGTCGTGTTGCACGATCTCGCGTTGGCAGCGGCGTATGCCGACCGAATCGTCGTACTCGAGAATGGACGCATCGCCGCCGACGGTCCCCCGGAATCGGTGCTACACGAAGAGCTTCTGACCCGCGTCTACGGTTATCCGGTCGAGGTGTTCCCGCATCCGACAACCGGAGCAACGCTGGTTATCCCGCGCCGAGAATTCACCGAACAGAATCGATGATCGATCCCAGCCTGTTCAGGACTGCTCTCACCGTCGGCAGGCTGCGTCCCTCGCCCTGACGAACGCCGTCACCGACGTCCGGATGTGACCAATCAGTCTCGGTCGAGAGAACTGCGTCGCGCACCACACCGGCGATGCTTCGCTCGTCGGTCAGATCGATGTCGGTGACCGATCGCTCCGCCGTGGCGACAACGTCCGAAGGGGTCGGCACACTGTGCTCGCAGTATTCGCCGTATACCTCGACGAACAGCACGCTCTTGCGTACGCGGAACGCGAAAGTTCGACCGTCGGACCTGCCGAAACCGTGTGCATGAGCGCCGACGGTGAGGTCCTCGATCTCGAAGTCCGGCCGCGCCGGTTCGGGCGGCTGTGCGCCGGAATCGGTGGGTTCTGTGGGAATCACAATGATCTCCTCGGTGATTGCAGCGTCAACCGCAACCGCTGTTCGTACGGTATCGCGTCAAGGGTGTGAGCGGAATGGTCGGTAGTTCCTCGACGCGATGAACGGCGCCCGACTGCGATCAGGGATGATCGATGACAGTCGCACTGCGTGAAGAACAGATGACAAGAAAAAGAGGAACTACACATGGCTCGCCTAGGGATCCGCACCACTGCAGCAGCAATGGGGGCGGCGGTTCTGCTGGTCACAGGATGTTCTTCCGGAGATGGCGGAGACGACCTCATCACGATCGATCCCGCTACGGCAGCGGTCTCACCGGCCACCACCAGCACCCCGGACGGCGTGGTTCACCCGTATTCAGGTCTGATCGATTCCATCACATTCGACCCGATCACGCGCAGCGCTGTTCTGGTTGCCAACGACCCACGATCGGTGCTGGTCGTTCCTTCGGACAGTTTGGCCGGCGCCGACCCCGCCTCCGCAGGTCGTCCGATAGCTCTGGATTCAGACGTACGCGACGTTTCGATCGGCTCCGACGGTAGCGCTCTGCTGGCGATGGATCGCCAGGTAGTGAAGCTGAATCTGACATCGGGCGAACAGACGTCCATACCGGTCGACGGCCAGGCGAACTCCGCGGTCGAGCTGACCGACGGCCGCATCGCGATCGGCACGGACAATGGTTCAGTTCACATCGTCGACCCGAAGACCGATCAGTCACAGACGGTTTCGGGGTTTGCATCCGTCGACGAACTTGCGGTTACCGGCGACAACCTGAGCGCCCTCGATCACCGTCAGACCTCGCTGACGGCGATCAATCTCGAAGACGGCAAACTCGGCGTCGCTCTTCGCGCCGGTGAGGGCGCAACTCATCTGGCCACCGATCGCTTCGGACGCATCCTTGTCACCGACACCACCGGCAACGAACTGCTCGTCTTCACTGCCGATCCGCTCCTGATGCACCAGCGCTACCCCGTCGGCGAATCGCCTTACGCCGTCGCCTACGACGAGACCGCGGATCGGGTGTGGGTGACACTGACGGCGACCAACGAAGTGGTCGGCTTCGATCTGTCGTCCGGCATCCCCGTGGAGACCGGACGGTTCAAGACGGTGCGACAGCCGAATTCGTTGGCCGTAGACTCTTCCAACGGCAATCTGATCGTCGGATCGGCAACCGGTGACGGGCTGCAGGTCATCCCGTCACGGGAGAACTGATGGAAAAGCGTACGCGCGGGATCCCCGCGCAGTGGGAGACGTCGGACGACAAGTTCGACTACGTGCCGCTCCGGCTACCGCCGAACGTTTCGCGGGTCACGGCGTCGATGCGCCTGGCGATCTCCGCCGAGTTCGGCGGGTGGGAACTCTCCCGAGTCCGTCTCTACCCCGACGGCAGCCGTCGTGTGCTCCTCAAGCGAAAGAAGACGCCGCTGCACGTGACCGATCCGGACGGCATTCAGCACTGATCGTTCAACAGACGACCAGAACCCGCCGCTATCGAAACCGCTGACAAAATCACACCATCGAAGAGCTGGAGAATCGTGTACCAACTGCTGCTGAGCCTGATGTTCCGAGTCCCACCGGAACGCATCCACCACATTGCCTTCACCGCGATGAAACTGGTGACACGGTTCGCTCCCCTTCGCTGGCTGGTCGCAAAAGTCCTTGTCGTCGACGACCCGGTTCTGCGCAGTCAGGCTTTCGGTCTGACGTTCCCGGCACCTCTCGGCCTGGCCGCAGGATTCGACAAGGACGCCACCGGAGTCGACGCCTGGGGCCCGTTGGGCTTCGGTTTCGCCGAGGTCGGAACAGTGACAGCCCAAGCTCAGCCCGGTAACCCCGCGCCACGTCTCTTCCGACTTCCGGCCGACCGCGCTCTGATCAACCGAATGGGCTTCAACAACCACGGCGCTGGTCACGCGGCGAATTTCCTGCGACAGCGCCGCGTCACGGTGCCGATCGGTGCCAACATCGGCAAGACCAAGATCGTCGAAGCTGTCGACGCCGCTGCCGACTACACGGCCAGCGCCCAGCTTCTGGGTCCGCTGGCCGACTTCATGGTCGTGAATGTCAGCTCGCCGAACACACCCGGACTCCGTGATCTGCAGGCCGTCGAATCTCTGCGCCCGATCCTGCAGGCCGTGCTCGACACCGTCAGCGTGCCGGTACTGGTGAAGATCGCGCCCGATCTCTCGGACGAGGACGTCGACGCTGTCGCCGATCTGGCAGTCGAACTCGGGCTTGCCGGAATCGTCGCGACCAACACCACGATCCGCCGCGACGGTTTGAAGACCCCGGATGCCGAGGTAGCTGCACTCGGCGCTGGCGGGCTGTCCGGTGCACCGGTGGCCGACCGCTCGCTCGAGGTGCTCCGGCGCCTGTACGCCCGAGTCGGCGACAAGATGACCATCATCTCGGTCGGCGGTATCGAGACAGCCGACCAGGCGTGGGAGCGCATCCTCGCCGGCGCGACGCTGGTGCAGGGGTACACCGGCTTCATCTACGGCGGACCGTTCTGGGCTCGCAGCATCCACAAGGGCATAGCCAAGCGGGTCCGCGCAGCCGGCTTCTCGTCGATCGCCCAGGCAGTGGGAGCTGAAAATCCTCGCTAGAAACTGCTGTGCGCCTTTATTAACCGCCCGCGGTTAATAAAGGCGCACAGCAAAGTGATTACTCGACCTCGAACGTCCCGGTCAGGGTTGCACGCGCGATCGCGTGATGGAACACGTTGAAACCGAGGAACGCCGGCGACGAGTCAGGGGTGACTCCGTCGAGCGTCTCCACGTCGAGGGCATGCACCGCCACGATGTAGCGATGCGGACCGTGCCCGGGAGGCGGGCCTGCGCCGATGAAACCGAACCCGCCACCGTCGTGGCGGAGGGTGACGGTTCCGGCGGGCAGGACATCGCTGTCCGCCGCGCCGGCACCGGCCGGGAGTTGGGTGACGGAAGCGGGGATGTTCGCCACGGCCCAGTGCCAGAATCCTGACGCCGTCGGTGCGTCCGGATCGAACACCGTCACCACGAAGCTCTTCGTCTCGGCCGGAAAGCCGGACCACGAGAGCTGCGGTGAGATGTCTTCGCCACCGGGAACACCGAAAGCTCCACTGGCCTGAGCAAGCTTCAGCGGCTGGCCCGCAGTGATGTCGTCACTGGTCAGCTCGAAACTCGGCAACTTCGGCAATGGTTCGTACGGATCGTGCGCCATGCGAATCCTTTCTGTGACAAGAGAGCTCGATGTGCGTCGAGCTCACGGATCTATCTACGTGCTCGTCAGGAATTGAGCAGGAAATGTTCCAGAACACGTGTCCCGAACAGTAGTGCGTCCACCGGAACTCGCTCGTCGACGCCGTGGAACAGCGCACTGAAATCGAGCTCGGGCGGCAACTGCAAAGGTGCGAAGCCGAAGCAGCGAATGCCCAGTTTCGCGAATGCCTTCGCGTCGGTTCCGCCGGAGAGCATGTACGGAACTGTGCGAGCCTCCGGATCGTGGGCGAGGATCGCCTCGTTCATGGCGTCGACGAGGTGGCCGTCGAACGTTGTTTCGTACGAATCCAGCTTGGTGATCCACTCGCGGGTCACGTCGGGGCCGATCAGCTGGTCCACCGTGCGCTCGAATTCGGCCTGACGTCCCGGCAGCACGCGGCAGTCGAAGACTGCCTCGGCAGTCTGCGGAATGACGTTCGCCTTGTATCCAGCCTTGAGCATCGTCGGGTTCGCCGTGTCACGGAACGTCGCCCCGATGATGTTGGCGATCGTCCCCAACTTCGCGAGAGTCCCGTCGATGTCAGGTGATCCCGGATCGAAGTCCAATCCGGTCTCTTCGCCGACGGCGGTGAGGAACTCGGCAACCGAATCCGAGATCACGATCGGGAACTGATGAGCAGCGAGTCTCGAGACCGCGCCGGCGAGTGTCGCGACTGCGTTGTCGTCGTGGAGGAAGGAGCCGTGCCCGGCGCGTCCCTTGGCCGTCAGACGCATCCAACCGAGGCCCTTTTCCGCAGTCTCCACGAGGTAGAGCCGCCGGTCGGTTCCGTCCGGCCGCGGAACCGTCAGCGAGAAACCGCCCACCTCACCGACGGCTTCGGTCACTCCCTCGAACAGATCCGGGCGGTGCTCGACCAGCCACTGGCATCCGTACTTTCCGCCAGCTTCCTCGTCCGCCACGAAGGCGAACACCAGATCACGCGGCGGTACGACGCCTTCCGCCTTGAACTGCCTGGCGAGGGCCAGGATCATCCCGACCATGTCCTTCATGTCCACGGCGCCGCGCCCCCAGACGTAACCGTCCTGGACGGTGCCGGCAAAGGGATGGACGCTCCAGTCGGCGGGCTCGGCCGGAACGACGTCGAGGTGACCGTGAAGCATCAATGCACCTCGACCCGACTCAGCTCCCTTCAAGCGAGCAAAGACGTTCCCGCGGCCGGGCGCACCGGACTCGACGTATTCCGTCTCGTAGCCGACTTCTTGAAGCTGCGCGGCAACCCACTCCGCGCACGCACGCTCACCCTTGGTGGTTTCGAGTTCTCCCGTGTTCGAGGTGTCGAAGCGGATGAGAGAACTGACCAGTTCGACTACTTCTGCTTCGGCTCTGCTCGGATTCGGATTATTCGGGGTTGTGGTCATTCCACTTTCCTACCATCGAATCAAACGACGCGGGCGACCGGAATGCCCCGCAACCTGGCGATTTGGGGCAGCTGACCTAATCGGATACTCTTTCCCAGCACCGAGAAATCGGGGCCGAGTCCGAGTGGCGGAATGGCAGACGCGCTAGCTTGAGGTGCTAGTGTCCTATTAACGGACGTGGGGGTTCAAGTCCCCCCTCGGACACTCGAATACAGCAAAAAGACCCCAGCCTGATCAGGTTGGGGTCTTTTTGCTGTGCGCCTTTATTAACCCCCGGCGGTTAATAAAGGCGCACAGCAGTGGGGCGATTTGGGACCTGGCGATGGCATCGGATACTCTTTCCCAGCACCGAGAAATCGGGGCCGAGTCCGAGTGGCGGAATGGCAGACGCGCTAGCTTGAGGTGCTAGTGTCCTATTAACGGACGTGGGGGTTCAAGTCCCCCCTCGGACACTCTGTGTTGAGACAGACAGGAAAAGCTCCGGTTCATCGAACCGGAGCTTTTCTCGTAATTGGCGAAGTTCCCGCACCAGGGAACAGTCCGCGCGAGCGGCGATCGAGATGGAACAGAAGTTCGAAGTGGATACAGACACCAAGAAGTCGGATGCACTGCAGGCAGATTCGCTGGAAACAGCCGATTCAGAATCTGCTCGAGCCGAACTCACCGGCCTCGACCCCGCAGAACTCGAAATCTGCCTGAAGGTCCTTTCCGAAGCCGCCGAACTCGACGACGAGCATCCCGATTCGATCACCATGCAGCGCGCTGTCGGCCATCTGTTCAAGCGACTCAAGAAGAAGCGCCGCCTCGCCTCGCGCGCAGCCGTCAACGAAGCGGACCGCCAAGTAGTCGCCGCGACTGCCACAGGTTCACCCGATCGCATCGACGACGAGACCGCAGGCATTCCGATCAAGTCGAACACCGCCGGCGCTTCCGCCGGCACGCTCATCAAGGCGCGACCGTGCTACATCTGCAAGCAGCGCTACACCGCAGTCGACGCCTTCTACCACCAACTGTGCCCCGAGTGCGCTGCCACCAGCCGCAGCAAACGTGATGCGAGCACTGATCTCACCGGCCGACGCGCACTTCTGACCGGCGGCCGCGCGAAGATCGGTATGTACATCGCGCTGCGCCTGCTGCGTGACGGCGCACATCTGACCATCACGACGCGATTCCCCAACGACGCGATCCGCCGATTCAAGGCGATGGAAGACAGCAACGACTGGATTCACCGTCTGCGCATCGTCGGCATCGACCTCCGCGACCCCGCCCAGGTTGTTGCACTCGCGGATTCCGTTGCCGCACAGGGTCCGCTCGACATCCTGATCAACAACGCCGCACAAACTGTTCGACGCTCCCCCGGTGCTTACGGCGCCTTGGTCGACGCCGAGTCCGGTGCCCTTCCCGCCGGTGAACTGCCTGATGTCCTGACCTTCGGCAAGACGAGCGACGCTCACCCCGCGGCTCTGGCCGGATCGCTGTCGGACGTCGCAAGCATCACCTCCGGAAATCTGTCCGCCGACGCGGTCAGTTCACTCGCACTCGTCGCCAAGTCGGCTTCACCCGATCGCATCGAGCAAGGCATCGCCATCGACGCCGGCGGGCTGCTGCCGGACCTCGCGCACACCAACAGTTGGGTCCAGACCGTCGAGGAAGTCGATCCGATCGAGCTTCTCGAAGTCCAGCTCTGCAACTCGGTAGCGCCATTCATCCTCGTTTCACGCCTGCGCCCGTCGATGGCCGCGGCAACTGCGCGACGCAAGTACGTCGTGAATGTCTCCGCCATGGAAGGCCAGTTCAGCCGCGCATACAAGGGCCCTGGCCACCCGCACACCAACATGGCCAAGGCAGCACTGAACATGCTGACCCGCACCAGCTCCAAGGAAATGCTCGACGACGGCATCCTCATGACCGCCGTCGACACCGGCTGGATCACCGACGAACGCCCGCACTTCACCAAGATGCGGTTGGCCGACGAAGGTTTCCACGCACCACTCGACCTCGTCGACGGTGCAGCCCGCGTCTACGACCCCATCGTTCAGGGCGAACTGGGTATCGACCTGCACGGCTGCTTCCTCAAGGATTACAAACCCTCGCCGTGGTGATGGGCGACACCCCGCAGTGGTGACAGGCAGCACCTAGGCGCCCCGATGTGGCGATCTCGTCACCGCCAAACCCCCGTGTCGAGTAGCTCAATTCAGGTAGGGCACAGCATTGCAGGCGATAATGGACGGCGAACCTGCTCACCGACTCGGAGGAACCATGACGATCGCCGTCGTACACAAGGACAGCCCGGAAGGCCGCGCCGCAATCGTGGCCGCCGCACGGGAATCCGTGGGTCGAAGCGAGGAACTGCTGGTTCTGCACGTCCTGGACGATGTCAACATCGGGGACACGGCCGACACCGGAGACACCGAGGACGATCGGGCCGCTCTTCGCGGCGAGATTCAGTCAGCGCTCGACGCCGGTGGATTCTCGGAGACGAAGTGGGATCTGCGCACCACCGAGCACGACGGCGATCCGGTGACCGCGCTCGTGAACCTGGTCCACGGCGCGGGTGTCGATCTCCTGATCGTCGGAACACGCCGGATGTCCCCCATCGGCAAGTTCCTCCTCGAACGCCCGCTGCAGCGTCTCCTGCTCGAAGTGGAGGCTCCGATCCTCGTCGTCAAGGAACCCCTCCCCGCTGAGTGACCTCGGTCACATCACTTTCGAGTGCGCGTTTGTAGGCTGGCTCCATGACTGGAACCTCGCCCGCCCGAGAACTCGACATCATCGTCTACGGAGCGAGCGGCTTCGTCGGAAAGCTACTCGCCGACTACCTCGTCAAACATGCTCCCGAAGGCACGAAAATCGGCCTCGGTGGCCGCTCCCTCGAGAAGTTGGCAGCCACTCGCGCCGATCTGGGTACCGCCGCGGCCGATCTCCCCCTGATCATCGCCGACGCCGACGACGCCACCGCATTGAAGGCGCTCGCGCAGCGAACTCGAGTCGTCGCCACCACGGTCGGCCCGTACGCCAAGTACGGTCATACCCTTGTTCACGAATGCGCCTCCGCCGGAACTCATTACGTCGACCTCACCGGTGAGGTGCTGTTCCACCGCGAGAGCATCGACGCCAACCATGAGCTGGCGGTCTCGACCGGCGCAAAGATCGTCCATTCCTGCGGATTCGATTCCATCCCTTCCGATCTCGGAGTTCACGTCCTCCACGAGAAGGTCACTGCCGACGGCGCCGGTGAGCTCACCGACACAACGCTGATGGTCACGGCACTGCGCGGCGGCGTGAGCGGCGGCACGATCGATTCTCTTCGCAATCAGATCGACGTGTCGAAAGACGATGCGCGCCTAAGGAAACTCGCTGCCTCGCCGTATTCACTGAGCCCCGATCGTGACCGGGAGCCGGACCTCGGACGACAGAGCGACGTGAGCGTGGTCGACGGCAAGAAGATCGATCCGTCGCTGAAGGGTTGGAAGGCACCGTTCGTGATGGCGTCGTACAACACACGAGTCGTCCGTCGCAGCAATGCGCTCCGAGAGTGGGCGTACGGCAAGAAGTTCAAGTACAGCGAGGTGATGAGCGTCGGCTCCTCGGTGGTGTCACCGGTAATCGCGGGCGGTGTCGCAGTCGGCCTCGGCGCGCTGGTCGCCGGACTCGCTCTACCTCCGACGCGTTTCCTTCTCGACAAGGTATTGCCTGCACCCGGCGAGGGCCCGAGCGAGAGCACCCAGAAGAAGGGGCACTTCACGCTCGATGTGTTCACCACGACCACGACCGGCGCTCGATACACCTCACGAGTGAAGGCGAAGGGCGACCCGGGATACAGCGCGACGGCGGTAATGCTCGGCGAATCTGCGTTGTCATTGGCGAAGGACCACAAGGATCTCCCCCCGGCCACCGGCGTTCTGACTCCAGCGACAGCGCTCGGCGACGTCCTGGTCGAGCGTCTACGCGCGGCTGGTTTCGAGATTTCCGCGCGCAAACTCTAGACAGAACGAATTTCACTTGATCGTTTCAGCTCTTCGCGCCCGATTATCGCAGCTCAGGGCGCGGACAGCGGTGGGAATACTCCCAGGTAACATTGATGTTGGTTCATGGCATCCATATGTGGTGCTCCGCTTTCGGAAAAGTGAGGCTATTCATGACTGAGCGCGTTCAGGTCGGCAGTCTTCAGGTTGCCAAGGTTCTCTACGACTTCGTGGTCGAGGAGGCTCTTCCCGGCACCGGTGTAGACGCCGAGACGTTCTGGGCCGGCGCCGACAAGGTCATCACCGAGCTCGCACCGAAGAACCGCGATTTGCTTGCCAAGCGTGACGATCTGCAGGCTCAGATCGATCAGTGGCATCGCGATCATGCCGGCGCTCCCATCGACGCTGCCGCATACAAGGCGTTCCTGCAGGAGATCGGCTACCTCTTGCCGACGCCTGCCGAGTTCTCGGTCACCACCGCGAACGTCGACACTGAGATCACCTCGACGGCCGGCCCGCAGTTGGTCGTGCCGATCCTCAACGCGCGCTTCGCTCTCAACGCGTCCAACGCCCGCTGGGGTTCGTTGTACGACGCGCTGTACGGCACCAACGCCATCTCGGAGGAGAACGGCGCCGAGAAGGGTTCCGGCTACAACAAGGTCCGAGGCGACAAGGTCATCGCCTGGGCGCGTGAATTCCTCGACGCGGCAGCACCTCTCGCGTCGGGGTCGCATGCAGATTCGACCGAGTACGTGATCGACGGCAGCGAACTGAAGATCACGTTGGCAGACGGTACGGTCACCACCCTCGCCCAGCCGGAGAAGTTCGTCGGCTACCTCGGCGAGAAGGACGCACCGACGAGCATCCTGCTGCTCAACAACGGATTGCACGCCGAGATCCAGATCGACGCGTCCTCCCCGATCGGCAGCACCGACGCCGCCGGTGTCGAGGACGTCGTTCTCGAATCGGCCGTCACCACGATCATGGACTTCGAGGACTCGGTCGCCGCTGTCGACGCCGACGACAAGGTTGTCGGTTACCGGAACTGGTTGGGCCTCAATCGCGGTGATCTGTCCGAGGAGATCAAGAAGGGCGCCAAGTCCTTCACTCGTACGCTCAACGGCGACCGTAAGTACACCGCCGTCGACGGCAGCGAACTCAGCCTGCACGGTCGTTCGCTCCTGTTCGTCCGCAACGTCGGTCACCTCATGACCAATCCCGCGATCCTCGATGCCGACGGCAACGAGGTCCCCGAGGGCATTCTCGACGCTTTGATCACCAGCACCTGTGCAGTGCACGGCCTCTCGATCAGTGACGCCAACGGCCCGCTCGACAACAGCCGCACCGGCTCGATCTACATCGTCAAGCCCAAGCAGCACGGCCCCGAGGAAGTTGCCTTCACCACCGAACTGTTCGGCCGCGTCGAGCAGGTCCTCGGGCTTCCCGAGAACACGCTCAAGGTCGGCATCATGGACGAGGAGCGTCGCACGACAGTCAACCTCGCTGCCTGCATCAAGGAAGCCGTCGACCGCGTCGTGTTCATCAACACCGGCTTCCTCGACCGCACCGGCGACGAGATCCACACCTCCATGGAAGCCGGCGCGATGGTGCGCAAGGCCGAGATGAAGAAGCAGAAGTGGATCGGTGCGTACGAGGACTGGAACGTCGACACCGGACTGGCCTGCGGCCTGCAGGGCAAGGCGCAGATCGGCAAGGGCATGTGGGCCATGACCGAGCTGATGGCAGACATGCTCGAGCAGAAGATCGGCCACCCCAAGGCCGGCGCCAACACCGCGTGGGTTCCTTCGCCGACCGGCGCAACGCTGCACGCGACGCACTACCACCGCGTCGACGTGTTCGCTGTTCAGGACAGCCTGAAGGGCAAGCCGCGTGCGAGCGTCGACGACATCCTGACCATCCCGCTCGCTCCCAGCACCGACTGGACGGACGCGGAGAAGAAGGAAGAGCTCGACAACAACTGCCAGTCCATCCTCGGCTACGTCGTCCGCTGGATCGACGCGGGTGTCGGCTGCTCCAAGGTTCCCGACATCCACGATGTCGCGCTCATGGAGGACCGCGCCACCCTGCGCATCTCGAGCCAGCTGCTCGCCAACTGGCTGCGTCACGGCATCGTCAGCGAGAGCGACGTTGTCAGTGCACTCGAGCGCATGGCCCCGGTTGTCGACCGTCAGAACGAGGGCGACGCCGAGTACCGCAACATGGCACCTGATTTCGATTCCAACATCGCGTTCCAGGCTGCCAAGGAACTCATCCTCGAAGGCGCGAAGCAGCCCAGCGGATACACGGAGCCGATCCTGCATCGCCGCCGCCGCGAGTACAAGGCTGCCAACGCCTGATTTCACCTTCTTCGAACTCGAAGCTGAACCCGAACAGCCTCGGCACCGCTACCGGTGTCGAGGCTGTTCGCGTAGGCCCCGAAGATTCGTCACTAGACTGGCCGAGGACACAGTCCGTTCAGCAGACATTCTTCGAGTGACCAAGGTAGGGCAAGGTACGTGGGCGAACATCGCGGCGGGTCAGGCGCCAGAGGTATCAGCAAGGGGCCGATTCTCGTCGTCGTGCTGATCGTCTTGATCGTTGCAGGCTTCTTCGGGTGGAAGGCCCTCAGCAACCGGATCGACGATCAGGGCCAGCAGGCAGCAGGTACGTGCGTCGAAGGCAACAAGACACTCGACGTCACCGCGGATCCGTCCATCGCCCCACAGATCGAGGAACTGGCCAAGCGGTACACCCAGACCTCTCCGGTCGTGCGCGATCACTGCATCACCGTCGTGGTGCACGGTGCGCCGTCCGCGTCGGTCTCGACGGCACTCGAAGCCGGTCCGGCGGCATCCTGGGACGACGCAGCATTGGGACCGCGTCCCTCCCTGTGGATCCCGACGAGCTCGTTCGAACTCGCGCCGCTGGCGGGCAAGGCCGTGATCAACGGTGATCCTCGCTCGCTCGCGAGTTCCCCGATCGTTCTGGCAACCGGCCCCGAGACCGCGGCAGCATTGGCCGGCGCAGCATCGAGTTGGAAGTCATTGCCTTCCGATCTGACGGTCGCCCTGCCGGTCGGAAGTACCGAAACCTCGATGGCCGCACAGGCAATCGCTGCCGACGTCGCCGATGCGGGTGCCGGTCCGGTCACGACGGATCAGGCGAAGTCCGCGCAGGTCAACGCTGCGCTCAGTGCGCGGGCATTGCAGTTCCAATCCTTGCCGACTCCCCCGACGTCCACCGCCGAAGCCCTCGGAGCACTGAGCGCCGGAACACCGGATTCGGTGAAAGCCGTTCCGGCCACGGAACAGTCGATAGCGCAGAGCGCGAACGCGGCGATGACGACGTACTCCCCCGCCGGCGCAACGCCAGTCGCGGACTATCCGGCGGTCATCGTCTCGGGCAGCGGGATCGACGAAACCGCCTCGCGCGCAGCGGCGCAGTTTGCCGATTTCATGCGTGAGCCGAATCAGTCACAGTTGTTCGTCGGCGCCGGTTTCCGGGTCGAGGGTCAAGATCTTCCCGATCTCGGTGCGGTGTCTCCGGCCAAGATCTCGTCCACGTTGAAACCGGCTTCGGCCGAAACCGCAGCTGCGCTCGGTGACATCGTCGCCAATCCGGTCTCTCCGCGTAGTGCCACCATCCTGATGGACACGTCGGCGTCGATGGGTACCGACGACGGTGGCGCTACCCGCTTGGCGAACGTTGCCGCGGCAGTGAACACCCAGTTGGGTCGCAGCCCTGACGCTTCGGACATCGGCCTTCGCGAGTTCAGCACGGGCACCGACGGAAAACCGTCCGAGCGCATCCTGGTTCCGGGCGGTTCACTGTCCGAGCCGAATCGGCGCGCCACCATCACCGATTTCCTCAACGGGCTTCGAGCCGGCGGAAAGACCTCCAAGTATCCGGCGCTTGCCAGCTCCTACAAAGCCGCGGTTGACGGTTTCGACGCGGGGCGAGTCAACTCGGTGCTGCTGATCACCTCGAGTACACCTGACGAATCCACCACGACGCGAGCCGAACTGCTCAGCGCGATCGCCGCTGCGGGCAATCCGTCGCGTCCGGTACAGGTCGACGTGATCGTCGTCGGTGCGGGCGACGACGTCTCCACACTCCAAGACGTCTCGGATCGGACCGGCGGAACCTTGGTTCGCGTCGATTCGACGTCCGACCCCGCTCTCGCGGCCACAGTGACCAAGATGCTGTCCTGATGGGGCGCGTCGCGGTTTTTGCAGTCCTTCTCGCCCTTCTGACCTGGTTCCTGCACCGCCGACTCGTTCGCGCCACCGGCATCCCGAGGCGATGGGCTCGTCTTGCCGACACTGCGCTTGTCGTCTTGGCGGTCTCGACGCTCATCGGGGTCGGCAGCGGCGAAATCTTTCCGACGTCCTGGGCGCGACCGATCGGATTTCTCGGATGGGTCTGGCTGGCTTCGTGGCTGTACCTGATTCCCGGACTGCTCGTGATCGGCCTGTTTGCCGGGATCAGTCGACTACGTGCACGCCGCACGGATACCACGACCGAAGTCGACCCGGCCAAGCGTCGTACGTTGCAGTTGGCTACAGCAGCAGTCACTCTCGCGGCGATCGGCACCGCTGGCTACGGCGTCTACGAGGCGTCGGGCCCCAAGATTTCACGCGTCCGCGTGCCGCTCGCTCGCCTGCCCGAGGGCTTCAACGGATACCGGATCGCCTTGATCACCGACCTGCACGTGGGACCGGCCCGCGGGGTCGACTTCACCCGCAAGGTGGTCGAAATCGTCAACGCGCAGAATGTCGATCTGATCGCGATCGGCGGCGATCTCGTGGACGGCACCGTCGCAAAAGTTGCTCCCGATCTTGCTCCGCTCGCCGATCTTCAGGCGCCGGACGGAATCTTCGGAGTCAGCGGAAACCACGAGTTCTACGCGGACGACGGTGGCAAATGGCTCGACGTGTGGGAAACATTGGGGATCACCACACTTCGCAACAGTCGCGCCTCGATCCAGCATGACGGCGACACCATCGACATCGTGGGCATCCACGACTACACGTCGCCGGCCCCGTACGAGCCGAACCTTACTGCCGCGCTCGCAGGTCGCGATCCGAATACTTTCGCCTTGCTTCTCGCGCACGAACCGCGTCAGGCGATCGAGGCGTCCGAGATGGGTATCGATCTGCAGCTGTCCGGGCACACTCACGGCGGTCAGATGTGGCCGCTGAGGTATCTCGTTCCGCTGCAGCAGCCTTCGGTGCAAGGCTTGGACAAGGTCGGAAACACAGTGCTGTACACGACGCGTGGCGCCGGGGCTTGGGGCCCGCCGGTACGCGTCGGCGCACCGCCGGAGATCACCGTTCTCGAACTCGTACGCGAGAGGTGATGATCTCCGGCGGGCACACGCCTTAGTTGCCTGCGAACGCTTCGATCGGCGGGCACGAGCAGACCAGGTTGCGGTCGCCATGTGCACCGTCGATACGACGCACGGACGGCCACACCTTCGGGCGAGCCTTGCCTCGCGGGAAGACGGCGATCTCACGCGAGTACGGGTGATCCCACTGCGCTGCAATGCTTCCGGCAGTGTGGGGAGCACCGCGTAGCGGGTTGTCCTCCACCGTCCACTCGCCGGCGCCGACGCGATCGATTTCGCCGCGAATAGCGATCATCGCCTCGCAGAACTCGTCGATCTCTTCGAGGTTCTCGCTCTCGGTGGGCTCGACCATCAGTGTGCCGACCACGGGGAAGCTCATGGTCGGTGCATGGAAACCGTAGTCGGCCAGACGCTTTGCCACGTCGTCGACGGTGACGCCAGTGTCCTTGGTCAACCCACGGAGGTCGAGGATGCACTCGTGCGCGACCATGCCGTTCTCGCCGGTGTAGAGAACCGGGAAGTACTCGTCGAGTCGACGCGCGATGTAGTTGGCCGACGCGATGGCGGTCAGGCTGGCGCGGCGCAGGCCCTGAGCACCCATCATCCGGATGTAGGTCCAGGTGATGGGCAGAATGGACGCACTGCCGTACGGCGCTGCCGAGATCGTTCCTCTACCACCGAGTTCGGGAGCCATCGGGTGTCCGGGCAAAAACGGCGTCAAGTGTGAGCGCACACCGATCGGGCCGACGCCGGGTCCGCCGCCGCCGTGCGGGATGCAGAAGGTCTTGTGCAGATTCAGGTGGCTGACGTCGCCGCCGAATCGGCCCGGACGGGCAAGGCCGACAAGCGCATTGAGGTTGGCGCCGTCGACGTACACCTGGCCACCGGCGTCGTGTACCGCTGCGCAGATGTCGGAGATCTCGTGCTCGTAGACACCGTGTGTTGAAGGGTAGGTGATCATGATCGCGGCGAGACGCTCGGCGTGATCGGCGATCTTCGCGCGCAGATCGTCGACGTCGACGTCACCGTTGGGGCGGCACGCAACAACCTCGACGCGCATCCCGGCCATGACGGCCGAAGCCGCGTTGGTGCCGTGAGCACTCGACGGGATGAGGCAGGTGTCGCGGTGGTCGTCGCCCCGGCTGAGGTGGTAGTTGCGGATCGCGAGCAGGCCCGCGTACTCCCCCTGGCTGCCGGCGTTGGGTTGCAGGCTGACGTTGTCATAGCCGGTGACCGCGACCAGCCAGTCTTCGAGATCCTTGATGATCTTCAGCAGACCGGGTGCATCCGACGTGGGCGCGAACGGATGGATCGCGTTGAACGCGGGCCAGGTGATGGATTCCATCTCGGCGGTCGCATTGAGCTTCATGGTGCACGAACCCAGCGGGATCATGCTGCGATCGAGGGCGATGTCCTTGTCGGAGAGCGCGCGCAGGTAGCGAAGCATTGCCGTTTCCGTACGGTAACGGGTGAAGGCTTCGTGCTGCAGGTAGTCGGAGGTGCGCTCCTGAGCAGCCGGAACCGAATTGCCCTCGGCTTCGATGGCGACAACAGCATCCTCGATCCCGAACGCGTCGAGCACGGCAAGGACGTGGTCGGCGGTGGTGGCCTCGTCGCAGGAGATACCGACATGATCGGCATCGACCAGACGCAGGTTGATCCCGGATTCCTTGGCCGCAGCGACAACGCTGGCCGCCTTACCCGGAACCTGAGCCAGCACAGTGTCGAAGAACGAATCGTGGACTACGGTCACGCCGCCCTCGCGCAGGCCGTTTGCCAACGCGTGTGCGCGGGCAGCGACGCGCAACGCAATCGCCTTGAGCCCCTCGGCGCCGTGGTAACTCGCGTACATCGCAGCGAGGATCGCGAGGAGCACCTGCGCGGTACAGATGTTGGACGTCGCCTTCTCACGGCGAATGTGCTGCTCACGTGTCTGCAGCGCGAGGCGGTATGCCTTGTCTCCGTCGGCGTCGATGGAGACGCCGACCAAACGGCCGGGCAGCTGACGCGCGTGCTTGGAGTGCACGGCCAGGTAACCGGCGTGCGGTCCGCCGTACCCCATGGGAACACCGAAGCGCTGGGTGGTGCCGAAGCACGCGTCCGCACCGAGTTCACCCGGCGAGGTGATGAGCGTCATCGCAAGAAGGTCGGCGCCGACGGCAACTAGCGCGCCGCGCTCGTGAGCTTCCGCGATGATCGAGGTGTAGTCCACGACGCGTCCCGAAGCGCCCGGGATCTGGGCGATGACACCGAAGAAATCACCCTCGGGCAGTCCGGCAGTGAGATCTGCGGAGACGATCTCGATGCCGAGCGGCTCGGCGCGTGTCTCGATGACGGCGAGGGTCTGCGGATACAGGTCCGCGTCGACGACAAAGCGTGGGGACTTGCTGCGGTTCGCGCGGCGCAGGAGCGTCATGGCTTCGGCAGCGGCGGTGGCTTCGTCGAGCATCGACGAGTTGGCCAGTTCCATGCCGGAGAGATCGGCGACCATGGTCTGGAAGTTGAGGAGGGCTTCGAGGCGGCCCTGGCTGATCTCCGGCTGATACGGGGTGTACGCGGTGTACCAGGCCGGGTTCTCGATGATGTTGCGCAACAACACCGGCGGCGTCAACGTGTCGAAGTAGCCGAGGCCGATCATCGACGTCGCGACAGTGTTCTGGGCTGCAAGTGCAGTCAGTTCGGCAAGTGCCTCGTGCTCTCCCACCGGAAGCGGCAGAGCGTCGAGTCCGGCCGCGATGCCGTTCGGGGCGGCGTCGAGGATGACGGAGGGAACGGCCTTGGTTGCCAGTTCGTCGAGTGAATCGACCCCGACGAGTTCGAGGATGCGCGCGAGTTCCGCGGCGTTCGGACCGACATGGCGGTCGGCAAATATACGGCTTGCAGCGTCGATCACGACAACTCCCAGACAGATCGGAGGATCAGGACACACACCGAACTGCGGTGCGTTCCTCCCCCTCTGTCGCATGCTCGATTCCCGAGCGCCTGAGAGATTCGGTAGTGATCCGCCGATAGACGGAAGCCACAGCCTTTCCCCGTCGGCGGGTGGGTTGTCCCACCGCTTTCCAGAGGCGTCGGAGCCCGTACGGTCCTTGGTGCCTGAGAGATTGACGGGGAGGTATTGCTCCTTCGGCGCCCTGATCCCGCTCACGACTGACCTTTGAGACAAAGACTGAAACAAAGACAAGTTCGGTGAATCGGTATCCGAGGCTCTCCCGTACGCCGGCGACGCAGGCCCAGTCTAGTTGACCGAAACGCCTACCTGCACCGTGGCATCCTCCAAAGAGATGTGACGTGCGTTATCCGGTTTTGCGGCTGGCGCGATTCTTGCGTCGCGAAGCCAACTCGTCTTCCGGGTTGGGATCACTTTCGCCGCCGTCAGCCCGCTCGGCTGGGAAGTCGGCGATCGTTCCGGTGAGTTCACGCATCGCTCCACTGACTGCGATGCCGAATACACCCTGCCCACCCTGGAGGAGGTCGACGACCTCTTCGGGAGACGTGCATTCGTACACGGTGGTGCCGTCGGAGAACAGGGTGATGTTGGCAAGATCGCGGACGCCACGCTTACGGAGGTGATCGACGGCAACGCGGATGTTCTGCAGTGAGATGCCGGTGTCGAGCAGACGCTTCACGATCTTCAGAACGAGGATGTCCTTGAAGGAGTACAGACGTTGGCTACCGGATCCGGCAGCGCCACGGATCGACGGAACAACCAACGACGTCCGTGCCCAGTAGTCGAGTTGGCGGTACGTGATCCCGGCGATCTGGCACGCACTGGGTACTCGATATCCGACGAGGTCGTCGGGGATGGAATCGTCCGGGAACAGGCCTGGCTGCAGCTCTTCGGAAGACATTTCTGCAGTCGGCTCGGCACTATCGGCTATGCCCGTTCCGCGCTCATTCGACTGTTCTTCCACTGCCGTCTCCCTCTCGCTTCGCCATCATGTAACCAACCTGTGCTATCAGCAGTCACGAGAATCCCGTGCCGACCGAACTTTCAGATGTGAATCCAAGGCAGGTAATTCCATGAGTGGACTTACCCAGAGTACGCCTCGATCGACAAGGCGAGAAGATCTCCACCGCACGCAACGGTAAGACCACGAGGGTGCTCGGTCAACGCAACACGCCGACCGAGACTCAACCTCTACTTGAGAGTTGAAGACTAAAGCCTGATTACGGGCAAACAGGACTAACCGTCAGTGGCCTTGAAGTCGTCCGGCGAGATGGTGTCAAGGAATTCCTTGAACTTCTCGACCTCGTCTTCGCGCTCGTCGGGAATGACCAGACCGGCCTCGGCGAGAACAGCCTCCGACGCGAAGATCGGAACGCCGATGCGCAGGGCCAATGCAATCGAGTCCGACGGACGTGCCGAGACGGTGGTCTGCTCGTCGAAGACGAGATCCGCGTAGAAAGTGCCCTCTTGCAGGTCCACGATCCGCACTTCCTTGAGGCTCCGACCGAATGATTCGATCAAGATCTTGATCAGGTCATGAGTCAGCGGCCGCGCCGGCTCGACTCCCTGTTGTTCGAGAACAATCGCGGTAGCTTCGGTTTGCCCGATCCAGATCGGCAGGTACCGATCGCCGTCGGACTCTCGCAGCAACAGGACCGGCTGATTCTGAGGCTGCTCGACACGAACTCCGATCACACGCATTTCGCCCATCGAGCTTGCCTCCAACCTGACGTGATCCAGCCGACCGACTCCGATGCGGTCGTACTGAAATTCTATTCGAGTGTGCCCCGCTGATCGAGGAACTCAGCGATCGAGACTTCCCCGAACCGCCGACTTGACCAGACATGTGTGCAAAGTCAGCGACAGCGCAGCCAGTTCCCGGACCATTTCCTCGGCACGATCACGTGCTCCGGCGTCACGACCCTTGGCAACCGGTCCGGCGATCTGGGTCACGAGTCCTGCTTCACGATCAGCAGCCAACTTGAACGCCCGCAGATGACGAACCTCCAAGCCGTACTCGGACATCGCCTTCGCGGTGCGCGCCAGCGTCACGGCGTCCTCGTCGAAGAAGCCCGCTGCGCCGGGAACGACCAAACCGGTGCGGATCAGATCGGTCAGAAACCGATCGTCGATGTCGGCGCGAGCGAGAAGGTCCTGACGACCGACTCGAACTTCGCGATCGACCCGGAAAGCCTCGGGTGAGACATCGCCCGTAGCGATCGACAGGACGCGAGCACGACGAGGCGCAGGAACTTCTGCACTCACCGTCGCTGCGCCGCTGTCGATCGCTTCGAGTTGTTCTTTGATCACTTTGAGCGGCAGGTACTGATCGCGTTGAGCGGTCAGCACGAAGCGAAGACGCTCGCAGTCCTCGACAGAGAATCTGCGGTATCCCGACGGTGTCCGTTGTGGGCTGATCAAGCCCTCGGACTCGAGGAAACGGATCTTCGAAATCGTCACGTCGGGAAAATCTGGACGCAACCGATCCAGCACGGAACCAATCGACATTCCGGGCTGGCTCTGCTGCCGCACTGCCGTCATTAGCTACCCGCACCTGCTGACGACTCGCCGACCTGCGAACCGCCGGCACGAGGGCCGGTGAGGAACACCAGACGGAACTTGCCGATCTGAACCTCGTCACCGTTCGCGAGAACTGCCGAATCGACAGGCTCACGGTTGACGTAGGTGCCGTTGAGGCTTCCGACGTCGACGACGTGGAAATCTGCATCTTCCTGACGGAACTCGGCGTGACGACGGCTGACGGTCACGTCGTCGAGGAAGATGTCGCTGTCCGGGTGCCGACCTGCCGACGTCGTCGGCTGATCGAGCAAAAAGCGGGATCCTGCATTCGGTCCCCGCTTGACCACCAGAAGGGCGGCTCCGGCGGGAAGGCCTTCCACGCCCGAAACCGGCTGCTCGGCGGCCGGTGCTGCAGAGGAGGTGTTGTCGAGCTCATTGAGGAAGTCCGCACGGAAAACCGAAGTGGTCTCCGCCGGCGACTCCCCATAGCCCGCGTCGTTACCGTTCTCGCTCACTGTTTCTCCTCCTGGGTCAATCATCCAGATCATGAATCACTGGACTACGCAGTGCACTTTCTTCACGAGCATCTTTCACAGTCACGTTCGATACGGCCCTGCGCCCCGACTCGGCACATGCGTACCTAACGACCGTACCCTGCGCAGACCGCCGCGTGCAGCGAGACAGGCCGCGACACAACACGAGTTGGCCGGTCCACGCGCAGGTTTTCTACTCGGACGTGAGTCCCTTGTATGCCTCCGCGTCCAGCGTTGCCGCGAGTGCGGCGTCGAGTGTGGCCTCGTCGGCGACCTCGAGCTCGACCAACCAACCCGTGTTGTACGGATCGGTGTTGACGAGGTCAGGCTGTCCGTCCAATTCACCGTTGGCTGCAAGAACTTTCGCAGTGAACGGAGCAAAGATGTCGGAGACGCTCTTGGTCGACTCGACCTCACCGAGCGATTCACCGGCGGTCACGTCTTCGTCGACAGCGGGAAGCTGGACGAACACGACGTCACCGAGCTGCGACTGAGCAAAGTCGGTGATACCGACTCGAACTGAGGTCGGGCCGGTCCGCTTCACCCACTCGTGCTCCGCGGTGTAGCGCAGATCGGTAGGTGTATCGAGCTCACTCACAGTGGCTTCCTTTCACAGGCCGTCCGAAAGTCGGACGCAAAAGATCAATTTCCGGGTTGAGCGTATTGGCGCGGATTCAATTGTCGCAAGACGGAGATCGTGACCTGCTGCGATTGGTCGACTGAGGAAGTTCCGCCGTTGCGTGCGACGTTGTCGAAAACGCCTCCGGGAATGTTCAACGCTGCTGCCAACGTCGGTGGATCCCCGATCGCGGTCACAGTGTACGGCTGCTCGATCCGGGTTCCGTCCAATTCGATCTCGCCGCCGCGCCCACTCACCCACGAGTTCACGCCGATACGAATGGGTTCGCCGTTCGCACCTGCGATCGAGATGGCTTCGGCCCCGGCAGCACGTAGTTCCTGGATGAGATCGAGAATCACTTCGGAGCCGACGCCCCCTGCTGGATCCGTCAGGGTCATCGTCACACCCGGTCCGGTAGCAGGAGCGGTCCCCACCTGAATGGAGAGCGAGGTCAGCCGCGCCCGCGCCTCGTCGAGCGCTGCTCCGGTGTTGCCGCCGGCTTCCAAAGTGGCAAGCGATTCCTGAAGATTCGCGACTTCCTGCCTCAGCGCGGCTTCACGCCGATTCAAGTTGTCGAGAACCACCAGGAGGTCGGCAGGGCGCGCGGCGTCGAGTGAATCTCCGGCCACGGTGCTGCGTACCTGTGTGGCAATCGCGACGCCGAGCACACCCAGAAGCACGGCGGCGAGGATCGCGAACACGACGTTCGTGCGATGTTTCGACGGCGAACGCAACTCGTGACGACCTTCACCCGTAGTCGTCACTGGCGGTTCTTCGGGGTCAGTCGTGGCGTGGTCGGACATGGCTCACGCTCCGAACAGTCGTCGTCGCAATGCCGCTGCGTTGCCGAAGATCCGGATACCCAACACGACGACGATTGCCGTCGAGAGTTGAGTACCCACACCCAACTGATCGCCGAGCCAGACGATCAACGACGCGACGAGCACGTTGAAGACGAAGGAAACCACGAACACCTTTGCGTCGAATATCTCGTCCAGATACGCGCGTAGCCCGCCGAAGACGGCGTCGAGTGCCGCAACGACAGCGATCGGAAGATAGGGCTGGATGACGTCGGGCACCTGCGGGCTGAAAACGACGCCCAAGACGATGCCGACGACCAGTGCTGCGAGTCCGTACAGGGCGGAACCGGCCTTCATCGAACTCCTTCTGTCACTTGGGTTCTGTGGGTTCTGTTGCCACCCGGACCGCACGAGGCGTCGCGGGTGGCAGTGTCAACGAGTCGTCCTCGGCCACTGCGAAACCGACTCCGTACAGTTGCGAGACGCTCGACATTCTCACGTAGGCGTCGCTGACGACGAACTCTCGCTGCAGCGCGCGCGTGTCGCCGATCGCCTCGACGCGGTACGGCGAGAAGACAGGTTGGTTGTCGACGAGCATCGCGCCGCCGGCCTGACGGATGGTCACCGTCGGCCCGATTCGCACGCCGCCGACGGCGATTGCCTCCGCTCCGCCAGCCCACAGGGCGTTGACGACGGTCTGCAGATCGCGATCGAGGACAACTGTCTTACCGCCGACGCTGCGCTGGGACGCATCCGAGAGGTTCGGGCGCCCGGCCGGGTCCGTCAACGTCACCACCAGCCCCTCCCCGTGAACAGCTTCGGCTCCTGCGCCGGATTCGACCGCTCGCAATTGATCGAGGACCGCGCTGCCTCTGGCATCGCCTTCGAGCGCCAAGCCACGGGCGGCGTCGACGTCGCCGCCGAGTGAATCGCGGGACGCGGCCAGCGAATCGATTCGATCCTCCGCGTCACGGACCTTGGCGACCAACTCGCTTCGAACCTCCTCGGTGCCGGTCACCTGCTTGGTGGCCTGAACTGCAGAGACCGTGACGATGAACCCGATCAACAGTGCACCGAGGGCCAGCCACGGCCCCGTCTTCGAGGATCTGTTCGTCGTGTGCTCGTGTTGGCGTTCGAATGCCGTCGCTTCGTAGCCCGGATCGAGATGTTCGGTCATGAGCGACCGAAGCAGCGACGGTACCGGGTTACGACGGACGTCCTCCCCGGTCGACTTCATCGAGGCACGACCTCGTGCGTTCGCGCAACGTCAACGGCTTTGAGCACGTAGATCGCAGCAGTCCACACGTACAGGACGGTTCCCCAGATCAGGAAAGCGAAACCGAAGGCATGGGTGAACGGTCCGATGGCCCAGTCTCCATGCCCGGCAAGAATCAAGGGCAGCGCGAACATCAGGAGGAAGGTCGCAGCCTTGCCGAGGTAGATGACCTCGGGCGGCGGCAGTCCACGCCGGCGGTAGATCGGCAGCGTCAACGCGAGTAGAAGATCACGGCCGATCAAAATCGCCGCGACCCACCAGGGAATGAAATCGCGGGCAACGAAGGTGACCAGTGTCGTCACGACGTACAGGCGATCGACCAACGGGTCGAGAAGCGCTCCCAGACGCGAGGTCTGCCCGAGCACCCTGGCCAACTTGCCGTCGAGCCAGTCGGTGAACCCGCTGAGCATCAGCAGCGCCAATGCCCAGCCGTCCGAGTGCGTGACGAGCAGCAGGTAGGCGAACAGCGGCAGAGCGAGTAGACGCACGATACTGAGCAAGTTGGGAACAGTGAGAATCCGATCCGTGGGGACCAGTTCTTGTTCGCCAGAGTTCACTGCACACACCTCGTGTCTTTCGATTGCCGTGCGGCCAGCTTTCCACAGCACGACGGACTATTCGCCGAGGCGCCGTAGCCCGAACTGTCCCGAGCGTGTCGAGCTGACCTTATCGCCAGGCGAACACCGGCTGCTCGAGGTTGTCGATGCGCGTGTTCCGTCCGTTCAGCACTTCGCGGAACTGATAGATGACGGCTCCGGTCGGCGCATGGATCAGGCTCGTTCGGAAAGGCCATTGGATCACCGGGTTCGGTGATTCCTCGATGGTGACGAATCGCGAGTCCACGTCGAGTTCCTCCGACGTCACGGCATACACCTGGGCCACCTCGTCGGGATTGGGTACCAGTCCCCCGATGTCCTCACCGGACCAGACGACGAACGGTCGGATCACAAATCCCGAACGGGTGACGTAGTCGTCGAGCCGGCCGATGATGTTCGACTCAGGGACGTCGACGCCCAACTCTTCGGACAGCTCCCGAACCGCTGCTTGTTCGGAAGACTCACCCGGGTCGACGCTTCCGCCTGGCAACGCGAACTGACCGGGGTGAGCGCGCATCTTGCTCGGCCGCTTCGTCACCGGGAACACGGGTGTTCCGTCCGCAGTCCGCATGACGACGATGACCACCGACGCCGAGCGCCTTCCGTCCAATTCGACCGACCGAGGTTCGAAAGCGGCAAGTGAGGCGACCAGGTGGTCCCGATTCAGTAAATCTCCGTTCACCATGGCTCGACAGTAGCGCCACGAGACTGAGACCCCCAGCCAGTCTCGTCCATTTTGACCGCTTCGCCTGATTATCGGTCTGTATTCCTGTCATGCTGAACAGGCAGAATCCACCGTGCGGCATGGCGAGAAGAGAACCTCGATGGCTGAGCAGTCCCAGACCCCCACCCCGCAGACCGACCAGAGCGCGCCAGGCGCGCCGAATCGGGCCTCTCGCTTTGCCTCCGACGCGCTGAGCGTCCTGCGGCGCGTGCCGTTCACCTCGATCGTCGTGCTCACCATCACCGTCGTCGGGATCGCGACCGGCGCCTTGTGGAATCACGTCCGTACCTACTCGTGGTTCGACGACATCGCCTACGGAGTCCCTGCCTTGCAGGAAGGTAAGTGGTGGACTCTCGTCACGGGTTGGTTCTTCGGCTTGACGCCGGGTCAGTATGTTTCGATCATCGTCGTTTTTGCCTTCGCGGTCGGCTGGTGCGAGTGGCGCCTGGGAACCAAGAATGCGGCCATCGTCACGATCAGCGGTCAGTTGGCGGGCGAACTGGGTGCATCGCTCCTCCTCTGGGCGGGCAGCCACACCGATTGGGATTGGGCTCGCAACCTCGCCACCCACCGCGACGTCGGTGTCACCACCGCCATCATCGCCGCACTCGCCGCGACCACCGCAACTCTGCGCTCGCCCTGGCGAATGCGAGTGCGCGCCATCCTGTGCGCGTACATCGCGATCGCCTTTCTCTTCGAAGGTCGCCTCGCCGACGTACAGCACCTCATCGCGGTTGCGATCTTCCTTCCGGTCGGCGAAAAGTTCTTCGGCGACGGAGAGCGCGGCTTCATCCCCCGAACGCGACGCGAGATCCGTCTGCTCGGATTCATCGGCCTGCTCCTGATCGGAGTGGTCGAGATCGCCGTGTGGTTGTTCCCCGGCAGTGGACCCTTCGGGCCGACGGAAGCCGAAACCGGTTCGGGCTGGACCGCATTGGTCGACGTGATCATCGTTGCACTGATCGCGGATCAGTTGCGACGAGGTCGCCGCTGGGCCTGGTGGGTTGCCGTGGTGTTCGGCTCTCTGACGGTCTTGGCCACCGCCCTCGTCCTCGGTTCGGTCATCTTCTTCGACTACGAAAGCGCCGGAGCCGTCACGGTCGGTACCGCGCTGCTCTGGCTTCTCGAACTCATCTTGCTGATCAAGGGCCGTCACGCTTTTCACGTGCCGATGCGGCGCAAGATTCGAGGCGGACCGCTGTCCGGGAACGATCCTCGCGCCACTGCTCGGGAACTGCTCAAACAGCACGGCGGCGGAACCATGTCGTGGATGACGACGTGGGACGGCAACAGTTACTACTTCGGTGAGTCGGGAGAGAGCGTCGTTGCATTCCAACGGCATGTCGGTGTCGTCGTGGTGCTGGCCGATCCGATAGCGAGCCCCGAGCGACTTGCCGCGGCGGTCGACGAGTTCACGACGATGTCCGAAGCCAACGGCCTCACTCCCTGCTTGTTCTCCGTAGGAAAGGAAACAGCCGATGCCGCCACACGGCGGGGGTGGCGCACCGTTCAGGTCGCCGAGGACACGATCGTCGACCTGCCGGAATTGCAGTTCACCGGAAAGTCCTGGCAGGACATCCGTTCGGCACTCAACAAGGCCAAGAAGGACGACATCACCTTCAGGATGACAACACTGGCAGACGAGCCGTTCTCCGTCTTGGCTCAGGTGCGCGCTATATCCGAGGAATGGGTGGGCGACAAGGGACTACCCGAGATGGGGTTCACCCTCGGCAGCGTCGAAGAGGCGCTCGATCGCGACGTCCGGGTCGGTTTGGCCGTCGACCCGACGGGAAGTATTCACGGCGTCACCTCGTGGTTGCCGGTGTACGGCGAAGGCGGAGTGGTCCGGGGTTGGACGCTCGACGTCATGCGTCGACGCCCGGACGGCTTCCGGCCGGTGGTCGAGTTCCTCATCGCATCGTCGGCCCTCGAGTTCAAAGAACAAGGTGCCCAATTCGTCTCACTGTCCGGCGCGCCGCTGGCCCGCAGCGACGACGGCGCCGACGCCGCATCGATGGACCGCCTGCTCGACATGCTCGGAGCCGCGATGGAACCGCTCTACGGCTTCCGGTCTCTTCACGCGTTCAAGAAGAAGTTCAAGCCGAGATACGAACCCGTTTTCCTGTGTTTCCGCGACGAGGCCGACCTGCCTCGAATCGGAATCGCGCTCACGCGTGCTTACCTTCCGGACGCGACGGCTCCTCAGCTGATCAAGCTCGCCACCAGCAAGAGCTGACGCCGTGCGGTCCTGGTTCGAGCACACGGTCGTCGACACCGGCAGACTCCCGCTGTTCTTCCTTCTGCTCGCCTTTGTCCTGACGTTCCTGTTCATTCGGTTCAGCGTTCGAATGATCCGAGCTGAGGTCTCGTGGTGGCCGGGCAATGTCACGCCCGGTGGAATGCACATCCACCACATGGTTTTCGGTTTGATGATGATGCTCGTGTCCGGCTTTGCCTTCATCGCTCTGGCCGACTATCACACCCCGATCGCCAACTGTGTTCTTGCGTCGGTGTTCGGTATCGGCAGCGCGCTGGTCCTCGACGAGTACGCACTCGTGCTACATCTGCGCGACGTCTACTGGGCCGAGGAGGGTCGCTCGTCCATCGACGCGGTGTTCGTTGCCATCGCGATCTCGTTCCTTTTCCTTCTCGGAGTCCACCCGATCGGGTTCGCGGGAGAATTCGACCCGTATGAGCAGGACCGTAGCCTGGCGACGTTGATCGGCGTTGTCGTCGCGATCGTGATCCAACTCGGACTCGCGGTGATCACGTTGATGAAGGGCAAACTCTGGACCGGCTTGATCGGGCTGTTCTTCACCCCGCTTCTGTTGGTCGGAGCAATTCGGTTGAGTCGCCCGGGTGCGCCGTGGGCGCGTTCGCGTTACCGCGACAAGCCCGCGAAGATGAGCCGGGCAGTCGCCCGTGAGCAGCGGTATCGCGAGCCGATGATCCACGCGAAGATCTACGTTCAGGAAACGGTGTCAGGAAGTTTCGGTTCCACTCCTCCGACCCCACCACCACTCCCAGTCGTCGACACCACGACGCCTACGACGAAAGTCGGACTGTCACGGCGGCTTTCGGACAGAATTCGCTGGCGCCGAACTCGCCGACGATTACGAACAGTCCCGGTCTGGCGCCTCCCCGTGATCCTCGTCGTGCTGTCCGTCGTCACCGCGAACATCCTCGTCGGGATCGACGGAGACCTGGTGAGCGACGGCGACGTCGGTACCATTTCCGAGGGCGTGGACGCCGGTGCCACCGCAACGCTGCTCAGCGTCATCGCCGGCGGGATGATCACTCTCACCGGTCTGGTGTTCACCGCCATCACCCTCGCAATGCAGTTCGGCGCATCGCAGATTTCGGTGCGGGTGGTCCCGATGCTTGCGCAACAGCGAGTGATGCGGTGGTCGATCGGCATGTTTCTGGCCACGTTCGTCTTCTCCTTGATCATTGCGCTCGATCTGGCGCTAGATTCGGAGAATTCCTCACCGACCATCTCAACGGCGATCGCACTGCTTCTGGCATTGGCCAGTGCGATCCTGTTCATCGCGTTGGTGGCGAAGGTCGGGTCGATTCTCAATTCCAGTCGGTTGCTGCGTTGGATAGCGGCCCAGGGTCGCAGCGCGACGATTCGTGCCTATCCGCTGTACGAGGACTTGCCTTCCGGCGCACCGAAACCCAGTCAGCCGCTCCCCCTCCCCCAACCGCGCGAGTCCGAAACCTCCGAGAGCGCCGACGCACTGGTGATTCGCCTGCGCCACCTCTCACCCGACGGCCGGATTCTGCTGGCGATCGATCTCGCACGACTGCAGCGGTTGGCCAGCCGCTGGGACGTCTCGGTCGAGGTCGTCCCCAGCATCGGCGAGTTCGTCGCCCAGAACGCGCCCCTCTTCGAGGTACGCGGACCGTCGCTGCAGGTACGTCCGGACACCTTGATGTCGTGCTTGATCTTCGGTGACACGCACAGCCCGGTCGTCAGCCCCGGTGCAGCGCTTCAGTCGATCGTGGACATCGCGCTCAAGGCACTGTCACCCGCCATCAACGACCCGGGCCGAGCCGTGCAGGCTCTCGACCACATCGAGGACCTTCTGGTACTTCTCGCCCCGCGGGTCCGCTTCGACACGTCAACCTCGGATCTCACGCTGATCCGAGGGCAGCAACGCACCTGGACCGATTACGTGTCCGTCGCCACCGACGAGATCCGGCACTTCAGTACCAATTCCGCGCAGGTCCAGCGTCGTCTACGCGCGGCATTCGCGACCTTGCTCGAAGCCTGCCCGCCGGACCAGCACCCTCCGCTACTCGAGCGCGTCGACGCACTCGATGCGCAATTGACCCGAGAATGGACCGGCGCACTCGACCTTCGGCTCGCGAGTGTGGCAGATCCGCAGGGATTGGGCTCCGAAGCCGGGGCGACCGGAAGAATTCACCCGCTGATCATCGGGTCTTCGGAACTTCCAGACGATCGTTCATCCGGGCAGACCGAGTCGCGTTCCCAGCCAACCTAATTGACTCGCCAATCCAGCCGACCACACCTGGAAGCTGTGTCCTCCGTCGACCTCGGCGTACTGGACGTCCATCCCTGCGGCTTTTGCGGCTTCGTAGAGCGTTTGAAGACCTGGGCGGTAGTCGTTGTCCTGTTTGCCGACTACGAACACTCCGGCGCTGTCGGGGAACTTCTTCTCCCGGAGCAGATCCTGCGGATTCACTGCCACGAACGCGGCTTCGTTACCGCCGAACGCTGCATCGACCGTCTGCTTCCGATCACCGAGGGTGGGTTCGATCTGACCGGACAGATCCAGGAACGTCGGATACACCGCGGGGAAGTTCGTTGCCATCTGGAACGCGCAGGTACCGCCGTAGGAAAGTCCCCCGATCGCCCACTTCCTCGGGTCGGGATCCACCTGGAGGTTCCCGCGCACCCAGTCGGGAACATCGCGCGAAAGGTACGTTGCGACGTTTCCGAGTTGGGAATCGACGCAGAGCGGATTCGCCAGTTCCGACCCGGTCCCGTCAGCAACGACGACAACGGGAGCCAAGCCCGAATGCGCAGCGGCGTAGGCGTCCATGGTCTGGACGAGACGTCCGCCCTGTAGCCAGTCCTCGGGCGCGCCTGGTTGGCCGGCAAGCAGTACCAACACCGGCAACTCCGGTCGTGGGTTGGTGAAATACGCGGGCGGTAGGTAGATCTCGGCGTCGCGGGCGCTGAATCCAGAGACCGTCCCCGCAATCGTGACCGTGCTGACCTTGCCGGCCGACGGCATGTCCGCTGGAGCCTTCCATTGCGAAACCGGTACCGCCCCGTCCTTGCCGTCGTCCAGGTCGGCGAGTGAAACCTTCTCCGCGTCCGAGAGTCCCAGCGCTGTTCCCAACGTCGGATACGACTGGAACTGCAGATTCACGTGAGCCGCGCTCGACACGACCACCAGGAGCACGGAGACCACGGTGAGCACGCGGCCGTCGATCCGCGTCGCCGCAAATACCCGCGAAACACCCAGCAGCACGCCGAAAATGCCCAACCCGATCCACACGTAGACCGGACGGGCAATCGGATCGGGGAACGGGTGCCACACCTTCTCGATCAGCCAGTACAGCACGAGAGTGATCGCGATTGCCGCGACGATGCAGACCGGAATCGAGATCAGCACGTGACGCCTCGATCTCGAGAAGATCAGCCACAGAAGTGCCAGAATTCCGAGCACCGTCACCACGGGCGGAACCGGGCCCGTGACCAGCGACAGATCCGTGATCGTGTGCACGTCGTCTCCCGTCGCAGCCCTGTTTAGACAATATCCAAGAACAGGACATTTCGGAGCTGATGGCGTCAGATCACTGCGTTCGAGGCCTGAGCACGTAGGTCTCGGGCCAGGTGATCCCGACGCTCGAGAACAAGCCTCCGCAGCGACGCGGGCGCCTCAGCATTGGCCTGGATCCAGGAATCGACAGCAGAGGTGTCTTCAGCTGCCGGGAAGAGCCCGTTCACCAACCGTCGCGCGATCTCGATGCTGCGTTCGGACCACCACTTCCCCAGGGACGAGAAGTACTCGACCGCATATCCCTCGATCAACGACGGGTCTGTGCCCGAACGGAATCCGGCGATCGTCGCATCCAGGCGGTCGTTCGAGAGTGAGGCATCGGTGGTCGCCGACGCCCAGGCAGCCGCCTTGGTCTCGGCATCGGGAATCGACGCCGCGGCGCGGACGTACGCCGTTCGACCCGCTGACGTGCTGTCCTTGCTCAGCTCACCGTCGAAGTCGCTCACACTCGCATGCCCGGTCGCGGACAGGGCGATCCACAATGCCCACCGCAGATCAGGATCGAGAGCCAGTCCGACCGGTCCCGGGCACGTGCCGTCCAGTATCGACCGCAACTCGCCGGCGCGAGCATCGTTGACCGCTGCGGCGGCCGACAGAGCCCGTGCCCATGCCAGCTGTCTTCCGGACTCAGGTTCGGCTTCGAACACCGCCTTCCAGGTCGTTTCCAACCAGCCCGCACTGACATTGGGCCGCAAGCTTTTCGGAACGTAGTGAAGAACCGCGTATTGGGCATCGGTCAGGATCGCGCTGAGAATCGCAAGATCTGTCTCTGTGGGAGCGAATCGTTCCACCATGTCGACGTATCGGAACACCGAGAGCTGCGCATCGCGCACCGAGTTCCACAGCGACGACCAGATCACACCGCGCGCAAGCGGATCGCTCACGCGGTCCAGGGATGCCTCGACCGTGGACAGAGATTCCGCGTCCAGTCGCACCTTCGCGTAGGTGAGGTCTTCGTCGTTGAGCAGTGTGAGCGCTCCGGGCGGAAGGTCGACCGGCGTGCGGGATTCGGTGATGTCGAGTTCGACGCGTTCGGTGCGAACAAGATCTCCGGACTCGTTGTAGTCGTAGATTCCGACTGCGAGCCGATGCGGCCTCGGGTCCGTCTGAACCAGGTCTGTTCCGTCGAGCGACAGCGTGGACACTCCGGTGGTCTGCAACCAGATTCGGGCCCATTCGCGCACATCACGTCCGGAAGTCTCCGCGAGCACGTCGAGCAGATCAACAAGCGTGGTGTTCCCGAAGGCGTGGGCCTTGAAGTACCGTCGTGCCGCTTCGAAGAACGCGTCACGGCCGACGAACGCCACGAGTTGCTTGAGGACACTGGCGCCCTTGGCGTAGGTGATTCCGTCGAAGTTCAGCTTTGCAGCTTCGAGATCGACGATGTCGGCGACGATGGGATGCGTGGTCGGCAGCTGATCTTGGAGGTACGCCCACGCCTTCCGCTTGATGGCAAATGCTACCCAGGCATCGGTGAAGCGAGTGGCTTCGGCGCTGACCAGCGATCCCATGAAGTCGGCGAAGGATTCCTTGAGCCACAAGTCATCCCACCAGACCATGGTCACGAGATCGCCGAACCACATGTGCGCCATTTCGTGCAGGATCGTGTTGGCGCGACGCTGATGCTGCTCGTCGGTTGCGGTGCCGCGGAACACATACGCCTCGGTGAAGGTCACCAGTCCCGGGTTCTCCATGGCGCCGAGGTTGTACTCGGGGACGAAGATCTGGTCGTACTTGCCGAACGGATACGGATAGTCGAAGTGCTCGGCGTAGAAGTCCAACCCCTGACGGGTGATGTCGAAAACGTTGTCCGCATCGAGATGAGGAGCCAACGACGCCCGGCACAAAGCGCCCAACTCGACCGTGAGTTCGCCGCGACTCCACGACGAGGCCACGCGGTGATACGGCCCGGCCGCGATCGCGGTGATGTAAGTCGAGATCGGCAGCGTCGGTGCGAAAGTGACGCGTTGCGCACCGTCGACGGAGAGAGTCCGTGTCGCGGGCTGATTCGACAGGACTTCCCAGCCGTCAGGTGCTGTCACCTCGAATGTGAAGGGCGCCTTGAGGTCCGGTTGCTCGAAGCAGGCGAAAACACGCCTGGCATCGGCGGGCTCGTATTGCGTGTACAGATACGTCTGATCGTCAGCGTCGTCGACGAATCGGTGCAGCCCTTCACCGGAACGGCTGTAGTGGCCGTGTGCTGCCACCCGAACGACGTTCGATCCGCCGAGTCCGCGCAGCACAATCCGGGATCCGTCGTACTCCACCGGAATGGACGCACCGTCGACCTCTACGGAATCGACTGCAGCACCGATGAAGTCGAGCCACGTGGACTCCGCCGACGACGTCAGATCAATTGTCGTGACGGTCGAAAAGGTCTTCGCGGCAGAGTCCGCCGCCGATCGCAGATCCAACTCCACCCGGTACCCGGTGACGTCGATGGTTCGAGATCGTTCGGCGACTTCGCTTCGATTCAGGTTCG
>NZ_BCRM01000036.1 GCF_001552595.1 Rhodococcus erythropolis NBRC 15567 | reverse complement strand
TGCGATCGGCTACACGAGTGACTGGTACGGCACCGAGCGCTTGTCTTCGATCGCGCCGCTGTTGGTCGTCGGCGACGACGTCGAACCGATCGCCGGACACCCGGTCGACTGGCGAGGTGCGCTGATGGCGCAGGCGAGCCAACTCGACCGTGTGGCAATCGCCGAGGCTTCCATCGCGGAGTACGACGACAAGCTCGCGAGACTGCGACCCATGTTGCAGGAGAAGCTGGGCGGAAAGAAGATCGTGTTCGGCGTTCAGACGCCGACCGGATTCCTTGTGCATCAGCGGAATCTGCGGATCAGTGTTGCGATCGATGCCGGCCTGGACGTGCTTTTCCGTGACGACGACAATGCAGAGAACTCGTTCGAGTTGTCGTTCGAGCAACTCGACACCTTGGCTCCGGCGGATGTGATCATCGCCCAAGCGCGCGATCAGGAAGCACTCGACGCGATCAAGACGCAGCCGACGTGGCAGCGGTTGCCTGCAGTTCAAGCGGGCAACGTGTTGACCAGCGACGCGCGATACAACCAAGGATTTGCGCTCACCGCGGCCATCTTCCTCGACGTTCTCGAGGAAGCGGCCGGGCGAATCACTGCTGGGCAGTAATTCAGGCGACGTTGCGGGCCTGGTCGAGTAGTTGTGCAACCTGCTCGAACCAGGCGCCGTAATTGGCGTAGGTGTTGGGACGCTTGTCGTCGAAGTCGATCACCTGGTTCGCGGTCACCGCGGGCAGCTTGACGAACACGGGTGATGCTGCGAATGCTTCTGCCGACTTCGCGAACTGGAACACGATGTCCGCCGGGTAATCCGGGACCTGCTCCCAGCTGAGGTCGGCCCAGCCTTTGTCGCCTCCCGGTCCGGTGAACTTCACACCGAGTTCTTTCAGATAACCGAACTGGGCGAGCGCCGTTGTGCCTGCGTACAACTCGGAGCTGTCACCGTTCAGGGCGAGGACTTCGATGTCGTCGACCTTGCCCGCGGCAGTTCGGATGCGCTCTGCACCGGATTCGAATGCTTCCTTGCCCTCGCGTGCTGCGGCTGTGTCGGTGTTCCCGCCGAGAGCTTCGGCGAGTGAGGCGTATTCGCTCAACACGTCCGGTGTCGAGGCTCCGGAGAACTTGACGCCGACAAACGGTGCAACATTGTTGACGGTGTTGCCCATCGGCTCGTCCCACCAAGTCCATCGCGTCGGGTCGTCGCTGTTGCCGTACCCGATGACGAGGTCGGGGTCCAGTGCCGCAAGTGCTTCCGCGCTGAGTTCGCCTTCACGGCCGACGACCGTCATGGTCGACTCGTCGGCATGATCGGTGACGTCGGGATTGCCGACGCCGTAACCGAAGATGCCGACCGGCCGAATACCGTAGTCCCACAGCGCAGCAGCGGAATACGCGTCGACGACGATCCGCTTCGGGGCGTGATCGAGGGTGATCGTGTTTCCGTATCCCGTTGTGTAACTCCAGGACTGGTCGGCAGATCTGGTCTCGGTAGAAGGTGATGCGTCGCTACTTCCGCAACCGGTGAGTAGGAGTGCGGCGACGGCGGGTAGTGCGGCGAATCCGGCGAACCGGCGGGTGAGTTTCATGAAAACCTTCCGAACATGGCGAACTAAGCTAGGTAAGCCTAACCTGATGTTCCGTTCAGGTGTTCTCCGGGTCAGGTGCCCTGCCACATCTGAAGCCATTCGCTCCAGGATGGGGGAGTGATCGACGGTTGAGGTGTTCCGCCACGAAGTCCGTCGAGCATGAAATCGAGATAACGCGTGTGTATTTCGGTGGCTCGATCGCCATCGATCGGCAGAGTCGGCCGCAGATGCACTGTCATGAGCATGACGTCTGCAGCAGTGAAGCCGGGCGGGACTTCGTGAGCGTCGATGCAGACGTCGACCATGGATTGCAGTGCGTCCTCCAATTCTTCGGCGGCACGAGTGACTTCGGCGTGTTCAGGCAACCTGCCTCCGAGGACCGGAATGAGCGGTCCCACCGATTCGGTGAGATATCGCGAGAAGAACGTCTTCAATACGGCTTCATCGGTTTTCGCGGTGCTCACGCACTCTCGGGCAAGGGTGGCGAGGTGATCGATCGCCCAGACGCGCAGGGATTGCGCCAGTTCCTCCTTGCCTCGGTATCGGCGATAGATGCTGCCGACGCCCACTCCGGCCCGTGCGGCAATCGCCGATACCGGTGCATTCCAACCCTGTTCGGCAAAAATCTCGCGCGCCGCTCGCAGCACGGTGACGTCGTTGTCTGCGGCTTCTCGGGCGCGTCCGGGGAGGCTCGCATTCTCTTTCGCCATTCCCACAGGCTAGCAATGCATGGTTTACTCAATCGGAACGGAGTGTTCCGTTCCGATTCGATTCATGATTGGAGGAAGGTGTCGATGACGACCTTGGCAGAGGCGCCCACGCGATCCGGGAGCCGGGTGATCGCAGCCCTGGCTGGAGCGGTACTCGTCTACTCGCTCATGCAGACGATGCTGGTACCGGCGTTGCCGGTGTTGGGTGAGCATTTCGACACGTCCGTGGCGGTGACCGGGTGGATTCTTACGTCCTATCTGTTGGCGGCCGCGGTGATGGCTCCGATCGTCGGGGCAATGGGTGACCGGTTCGGCGACAAGCGAGTTCTGGTGATCGTTCTGATCATCTTTGCCCTCGCCACATTCGCCGCCGCGGCAGCGCCGAACATCGGGGTGCTGCTCGTCGTTCGGGCCGTCCAGGGAGTGAGTATGGCGAGCTTCCCGCTCGCGATGGCTGTGCTGCGGAGAACGGTAGTGGGCCCCGAGTTGTCTTCGGGGATAGGTTGGCTCGCTGGGACTTTGGGAATCGGTGCCGGAAGTGCACTGGTGATCGGCGGTGTCATTCTCGAGTACCTCAGTTGGCAGTGGTTGTTCGTGATCACCGGGATCTTGATCGTGCTCGCATTGGTCGCGGTGGTGGCCGTGGTTCCGGGTTCGCATCGCCGGCCGGGTATGCCGACGGACTGGGCCGGTGCCGGAGCACTGGCGTTCGGATTGGTGAGCCTGCTCCTGGCGATCACCAAAGCCTCCGACTGGGGAGTTCTGTCGCTCGGATTCTGGGGTCTGGTTGTGATCGCGTTCGTTTCGTTCGCGACACTGATTGCCGTCGATTCCCGCCACGACGCGCCGATTGTCGACATGCGAGTCTTTCGGGACAAGCCGATGATGATCACCAGCGCACTCACTCTGGTGTTTGGATTCGTGCCGTACATCTTCTACCTCTGCCTGCCGCGGATCCTCCAGGCGCCGGACACGTCCACGTACGGAAGCGGATTCACTGTCGTGCAGACCGGGTTGGCGCTCTTGCCTGCCGCTGTACTCGTCTTTCTCGGCGGGCGTTTGACGCCGGCTCTCGCGCGGCGATACGGGCCGCGAGTACCGGCGGTGACAGCGCTGGCACTCATGGCGACGGGCGCGATCGGACTTGCAATCTGGCCGAGTTCGGTGGTTGCGATCGTGCTGTTCTTCTCCCTCGTCGGGTTGGGGAACGGCGTGGGGTTCGCGGTCTGTGCTCTGTTGGTTGCTTCGATCGTCCCGCCATCGGAGATGGCAGCGGCCAGTGGTGTCAACAGCGTGATCAGGACCGTGGGATCGGCGGTGGGTGCGCCGGTGACCACAGCAGTCCTGGCGATCGGTATTTCCGGTGATTCGTTCGGGGCGGCGTTCGTGATGGGCGCAGTCATCAGTGTTGTCGCGTGTCTGCCGGCGTTTGCACTTCCGGTGACGAGGGCTGCACAAACGGCTTGAGTTATTGTAGGCTCCCCTAATCGAGACAGTGTGTAACTAAAGCAGGGAGAGAAGGATGCGGCAGCAGTGGGGCGCACTGGACGAGTTCGCAGCACTCAACGCGCTCACACTTGGGGTCAAGCCCGATACGGTCTTTGCCACCCTGCAATCACAGGCGGCGAAGGAGATCTTGCAGAGCGAGGGCATAGAGGTCGTCGACAAACCGACGTTCTTCGAGTCACCCGACGTCGAACAGATCGCAGCAATCGATCCTGACAGAATCCTGCTCAGTGACGTCGGGTCGCTGACGTCGATCACGGCTCAGGCCAACGAGATTGCCCCGACGACGGTGCTCGCCTATGCGGCGCCGTGGCGCGAAGTTCTGAATACCGCGGCGACTGCACTGGGTCGAGAGTCCGAAGCTCGCGAAATCGTGTCGAGGCTCGAGACCAAATTTGCCGAAGGATCCGGAACGGTCGAGGCGCAACCGCAGACGTTGTCCGTGCTGGTGGGATTCTCCGGCGGCATCTACACCGTCATCCCACAGTCGCCGATGTCCTCGATCATCGAGGAAGCCGGTTTCAGGCGTCCACAAGCCGAACTCGACGCGAAGATCGGACCGAACACAGGTGTCGCCACGTCTTCGGTGTCGGGAGAGGAGGTCGGGCAGCACGCGGCGGACGCGATGGTCGTGACCTCGGGAAACATCTACGGCGGCGCACTGGTACACGCAAATCCGTTGTTCAACGAGATCCCTGCGGTGCAGGCCGGGCGCACGGCAGACGTCAGCGGCGAACTCTGGTTCGGCAGTTATCCCTTCGCGGTCTACTGGATCCTCGAAGACCTCGAGGCACTTGCCGATCGCACACTCACCGGCGCGGAGCTCCAAGGACGCATCGCATCCGACGCCGACGCAGTTACCCGATGGAAGGCGTTCTCGAAATGACGACGACACAGGCCACGAAAGCAGACATTTCATCTGAAGAGGCCGACGTATCACAAGGAGCGGCGGCCGAAGCCTCGCAAGCCAAAGCTGAAGCGGCGGAGCACAAGAGCGCGCTTCGCGAACTCCTTGCTCCAGTGCGCACGCGGACCACCATCGCGATGGTGATGCAGGTGATCGCCGCGGTCGCCGCCATCGTGCCGTACGTGGCCATCGCCGAACTGGGTAAGACGCTGATCGTGGGCGGTGACGTCGACTCGTCCCGTGTCTGGACGATCGTGTGGGTGGTCGTCTTCGGTCTGGGTATGCGTGCGTTCTTCGGAGGCGGTGCGTTGATCGTGACGCACTTCGCCGATGTGAATCTGCAGGCGGTGCTGCGGCGTCGAATCGCAGCGACTCTCGGTCGACTTCCCCTGGGCTGGTTCACCTCCCACACGTCCGGAACCGTGCGCAAAGCCGCGCAGAACGACATCTCCGATCTCCATTACCTGGTTGCGCACAGCGCCGTCGAGACCACCGGAGCCATCGCAGTGCCGCTCGTCGGACTCGGCTACGTGATCTCGATCGACTGGCGTCTGGGATTGGTCGCGATTGCCACGCTCCCGATCTACATGATCGCCTACGCGACGATGACCAAGGACATGGCCGTCAAGATGAGCCGGATGAATGAGGGCATCGCGGCCATCAGCAACACCATCGTCGAGTTCGTCACCGGTATCGCAGTGGTCAAGACCTTCGGTCAGGACAAGCAGTCACACTCCCGGTACCGCGACGCCGCCAAGGCATTTGCACTCTCGTACGAGGGCTGGGTTCGCCCGATGCTCCGGACCGAGGCGCTGGCCTCGATTGCATTGAGCGCACCGGTAGTGCTGGTGGTCAACCTTGGCCTCGGCTCGTGGTTCGTCCACTCCGGATGGGTGTCACCCATCGATGTGCTGACCAGTTCTCTTGTCGCGATGGTGATTCCGGTGTCGGTGACGACCATCGGTTTCGGTATGCAGGCTCGCCGAGAGGCAGCCGCCGCTGCGGCGCGACTGATTGCGCTGTTCTCGACCGAGGCGCTGCCGGAAACCGATCATCCGAAAAGTCCCGCGGGGAATGAAGTTCGATTCTCCGGAGTTTCTTTCGCCTACGACGACGGCGCCGACGTTCTGACCGACATCGATCTGACGCTGCCGGAGGGCACTGTGACGGCGTTGGTCGGACCTTCGGGTTCGGGTAAGTCGACGCTGGCAACGCTGGTTCCGAGGTTCCACGACGTGCGTGCCGGATCGGTGGCCATCGGTGGTGTCGACGTCAGGGACGTGGCGACCGACGAGCTGTACCGCCACGTCGGATTCGTTCTGCAGGACGTGCAGCTGGTCGAAGCGACCGTGCTCGACAACATTCGGCTTGCCCGACCGCAGGCGACTTCGGCCGAGGTGAAGGCCGCTGCCGCAGCCGCGCAGATCGACAACCGAATCGAAGCGCTCCCGAGAGGCTACGACTCCGTGGTCGGGGTCGACGCCAGATTCTCGGGTGGTGAAGCCCAAAGGGTCTCCATTGCGCGTGCGATTCTCGCGGACACTCCTGTTCTCGTGCTCGACGAAGCAACCGCTTTCGCCGATCCGGAGTCCGAAGCCGATATCCAGGAGGCGTTGTCGCGCTTGACGGTGGGGCGCACCGTGCTGGTGATCGCGCACCGGTTGGCTTCGATCGTGAGCGCCGATCAGATCGTGGTTCTCGACGCCGGACGGATCGTGGAGAAGGGCACACACGATCAGCTTGTGGCGAGTGGTTCAACCTATGCCCGGATGTGGGCGAGTCACAGTCGGGCCGACAGCATCGCTGGTACGTCTGACGCAGCAGGAAAGGCCAACTCATGATTCGCGACCTCTTCCGGATACTCGGCCCGCAGAATCAGGGCCGCTATCGCGAGTTCTTGGTGTGGGCAGTGTTGTACGGCGTGATGCAAGGTTTGGCAGTGGCGCTACTGGTCCCGGCGGTGCAGGCACTGTTCGATCAGGACTGGGGCAGTTTCCTTCGGTGGCTCGCCGCAATGGCCGTGTGCGCCGTGATCAGTTCGATTGCGCATTACCTGCAGGCGATGAAGGGATTCGAGTCGGCCCTCACGCTGCTGAGGACTATGCATCTGCGCCTGGGAGATCATCTCGTCACTCTGCCGCTCGGCTGGTTCGGCGCCGGCCGTCTCGGCCAGGTATCGCAGGTTGCCAGCAAGGGCACCATCTCGGTGATGGGGGCGGCTGCGCACCTGATGACACCGATCATCTCCGGAATCGCCAGCCCGGCAACCATTGTCGTGTGCATGTTGTTCTTCGACTGGCGGCTCGGGCTGGCGCTGGTGGTCAGCGTTCCGATTCTGTTCGCGGCAGCCAGATTTGCCTCGACGATGACTGCGAAGGCGGACGATCGGGCACATGCCGCAGCCGTCGAATCGAACAATCGAGTGCTCGAGTACGCGCGTTGCCAACCGGTCCTGCGTGCTTTCGGACGCACACACGGGGTGTACGAACCGCTCGACGACGCGATCGAAGCGCAACACACTGCGGGTCGTTCACAACTGTGGTTCGTGGTGATCGGGTCCGTGGTCAACGGGATCGCCCTGCAATTCGTCTTCTCTGCCGTGATCATCCTGGGTGCATTCCTCGCGCTCGGCGGCGACATCGACCCTGTCACGTTGATCGCGCTACTCGGCCTGACCGCACGGTTCATCCAACCGCTGGGTGAGATCGGCGAGTTCGGCGGTGCAATCAGAATGGCACGCAACGAAATCCGTCGGATGTCCGAGATCCTCGAAGTGGAACCACTGGTAGAACCCGATACCAGCGGGCAGCCGACGGGGGAGACGGCCGTGCAGTTCGACGCCGTCGACTTCGGCTACGCGGACGGTGGGCAGGTGCTGCGGGACATCTCCTTCGAGGTGCCGCGGAAGTCGCTGACGGCGTTGGTCGGTCCGTCAGGGTCTGGCAAAACCACCGTCACCCGGCTGATCTCGCGCTTCTACGACGTCGACTCGGGGGTGGTGCGTGTCGGCGGCGTCGATGTGCGGGACCTCACGAGTGCCGATCTGATGTCGCAACTGTCCTTGGTTTTCCAGGACGTGTACCTCTTCGACGACACGTTGATCGCGAACATCCGCCTCGGTCGCCCCGAAGCCACGGACGATGACGTCTTCGACGTGGCTCGGATCGCGGGCGTCGCGGAAATCGTCGAGCGACTTCCGCGGGGTTGGGACACCCGCGTCGGTGAGGGTGGGACGGCACTGTCCGGTGGAGAGCGGCAGCGGGTCTCCATCGCGCGCGCACTCCTCAAACGCGCACCTATCGTTCTGCTCGACGAGGCGACGGCCGCGCTCGATCCCGAGAACGAGGCCCATGTACAGCGTGCGATGCAGGAACTCGCCAGTGAAAGCACACTGCTCGTGATCGCGCACAAGCTGTCGACCGTCGTGGCCGCAGACCAGATCATCGTGCTCGGTGACGACGGCTCGATCGTCGAAGTGGGAACCCACGAAGTTCTGCTCGCAGCCGGTGGGAACTACGCCGCGTTCTGGAACCAGCGCCACCGTGCGTCGGGATGGCGGTTGGTAGCGGGCTGAGCAGGTGGCAGGCTGAGCAGAATGCAAACCGGAAAGAAGACGGGGCGGCCGCCGACGTTGTCGACAGTGGACATCGTCGAGGCCGCCCTGGCTGGTGATCTGAGTGAATTGACCATGCCGAGTGTGGCAAAACGACTGGGCGTCAGCCATTCTGCACTTTATCGCTACTTCGCGGACCGTGAAGCGCTGCTGCGGGCTTGTGCGGATCACGTTGTGCGTCAGACTGTATGGCCGGACACGGATCGTCCGTGGCGTGAGTTTCTGACGGATTTGTGCGACGTTCTGTGGTCCTCGTTCGAGCGCTATCCAGGTCTAGCCCAGGTCGGTCTCGCAGTTCCGGGCACGCCACCGGCGATAATCGAGATCGTGGAGAAACTGGTCGGTTCGTTGACTGCGCAGGGTTTCACACCACATGACGCGGTCCTGGCCGTGGACTTCATCTCCGAGGTGACCATGACGCAGTTCGCAATGATGGCGGCGATGGACAAGACCGTGAGCTCCGCGGATTCGCGTTCTGCGCGCCAGGCGTATCAGGAGAGTTGGAATGCGTCGGAGTCGTTGGTCGAGGGGATCGGCGACGAATCAACGTGGCACGGGCGAGGTTGGTTGGACGAGAAGATCACGATCATGCTCGACGGCCTGGAAAAGCGTGTTATCGGCTGACATTTCTACTAGCTTTGAGAGTAATGCCCGTTTCGGCGTGATACAGGCTAATGTGCACACATAGGACGGGTGGTTGCTGCACCGGGAGGCGGGGATCATGGATCTCGAAGCGATTGTTCTCATCCAAAGACTCAAGTACCGATACGCACGCGCCTTGGACACCAAATCGTGGGTCGAATTCGCCGACACTCTGACCGTCGACGCCACCGCGATCTACGGAGAACAACTCAGTTTCGATTCCCGAGATTCGTTCGTCTCCTTCCTCGAGAACACCCTCGGATCACACGTCATCACTGAACATCAGTGCGGGCAACCCGAGATCGACGTCGACGGAGACACCGCAACCGGGATCTGGTGCCTCGCGGACACTGTGGTGATCCCCGAAGACGGCATGCTTCTTCGCGGATCGGCCTTCTATCACGACAGATACACCCGCTGCAGCGACGGTGAATGGCGAATCTCCCACACGAGCTACGAGCGGACCTGGGAATCGGTGGTGGCGCTCGCCGACATGCCGAGTTTCCGATTGACGTCCAACAAGTGGGCGCTGCTGCAGCAACCGTCGTTCGGCGACTCGGTAGTTCGCAACGTCTCCTGAGGCCGCCCGCGATTAGAGTCGGCTCATGGTTGATGCAGATTTTTCGCTGCCTGACGTACGGACGTGGATTCGCGGTATCCCCGCACTGACCGGAACTCCGCCGCCCGCGCCTGAACATTTTCCGGAAAAGCCGGGAGAGCTGTTCCTCGACTGGCTCCGTGCGGCCGTGGCCTTCGGCGTCGTCGAGCCACACGTATGTGCGCTCGCGACCGTCGACAGTGACGGTATGCCCGATTCCCGCTTCCTCATCCTCAAGGACGTGACCGAGGGTGGGTTCTGGTTTTCGGGTTCAGCTGCTTCGCCGAAAGGCATTGAGCTGAAAGAAAATCCGCGAGCATCGCTCGCCTTCTACTGGCGTGAGACGGGCCAGCAGGTCCGGATCCGCGGGTTGGTTCGCGAGGGCGACGACGCACTTCGAAGCCGAGACTTCGTCGAACGCTCCGTCACTGCGAGAGCGGTGGCGACCGCAAGTAAGCAGAGCGAGGTGCTCGAAGACTTAGGGGCGTACGACGCCTCGGTGGCGGCTGCGGAAGCAAGAATCAGTGACGACCCAGGGTTCGTGTCGGAGGACTGGCGTGCGTGGTGCCTCGAGCCGGAGTCTGTCGAGTTCTGGCAGGCAGACTCCGGGCGTCGGCATCAGCGATGGTTGTACCGGCGCGGCTCGGACCGAGCATGGACACGAGCAGTGCTGTGGCCCTGAACAGCTGGGTCGAGCTCAGCTGGCGCTGATCTCCGGCGACACGAGGTTGACGACGATCGACTGTCCACCGAGCTTGGCGTGGATTTCGGGATGTTCGAACCCCGAGGACAACAGGTAGCTGCCGAGCATCGTGAGCAACTCGTCCAGATCCATCGTGGGATCGGAGGAATGCGTGCTCGAGGGTGAGGCCTGATTCGCGATGAGTTCGGTGTGGGTGAGTCGACCGGCCACTCGAACGGCGGCTACGCCCATCGCGTCGCGCCGTACGACGGTGCGACTCCGAGTCTCGAGTGTCCTCGATGATTCGCGTGTTGAAGCTGGCACTGAAAGGTCCTCTCCGCTGCTGTGTGCGGCCGTGGTTCGGGCAGGAAGCGGAAACGTGAATGCATCCGATTGCTTGGGTGCGGTCGACAGAAAATCCGCTGTGGCGGTGGCACTGCTGGAACCGTTGCTCGTGGAAAGGTTGCTCGCAGAACCGTTACCCGTGGAAAGGTTGCTCGCAGAACCATTACTCGCGGAACTACTGGCTCTCGATCCGTTGCCGGAACCGTTGGCGCCCGTTATTCCGTGAGAATTCTTGTCTTCCATTGTTTCGCTCCTGATGCCCGTAAACAGACCGCTGGTTTGCTTAATCGACGCAAACATACCAGGAGTTCGTTTACGGTCATACCCCTTGTGGAGTCCGGCGCTGAATACGTAGCCACATCGCAAAGCCCCACAATACGAAGAATGCGTAGACCAGATAGAGGATTGCCGACGGGTAGTACCCGGCCCGGAATAGAAGGGGAACGCCGACAGCGTCGACGCCGATCCAGATGAGCCAGAACTCGGTCCAGCCGCGTGCCATCCCGTACGTCGCGAGGATCGAGCCGGTGAAGATCCAGGCCTCCGCCCACGCTCCGTACGAGCCGAGAAGGTCGAATATCCAGGCGAAAGCGATTGTGCCGCTTGCCATGACGGCGATCATGGCGACTCGCTCGCGAGTTGTCGCCCAGTGGGGCAGGACTGCGCGACCGGAGTCACGTGCCCCACGTCGCCACTGGGTCCACCCGTAGACGCTGACGGTGATGAACAACAACTGACGGCCGGCCTGGCCGTAGAGATTGAGCTCTTGCGGCGTGTGGAAAAGTGCGCCCATGAAGACCGTGAACAACAAGGCATTTCCGGCTATACCGACAGGCCACGCCCATACCGAGCGTCGCGCGCCCGCGATCGCGGAGCCTATTCCGAACGCGTTTCCGATGATCTCTCGCCAGAGAATTGTGGCGCTGCCGATGTGCAGTTCAGCGTCGAACAGCGCCTCGATCAGGCTCATCAGTCCGCAGCAGCGACGAGGGGTTCGAGCGTCAGATCCGGGAGTTCCTTCTGGATGTACTGCAGGCGCCACTTGTCACTGACAAGGGCGAGCAGGACACCGTCGGATCGGGTGAAGACCTCCACACCGCGCTGACGGTTCAGTTCGACCTCGGACGCGGCGTCGGTACGGCGGGCCAATGCGTAGCCGAGTGGTTCCATCTTGGCCTCGACGTTGAACTCGGCCTTCATGCGCGCTGCGACGACCTCGAACTGCATCGGGCCGACAGCAGCCATGACGGGGGAGGCGTCGCCGCGGATGTCGTTGCGGAGAATCTGGACGACGCCCTCGGAATCGAGTTGATCGACTGCACGGCGGAACTGCTTGTACTTGCCGGCGCTTTCGGCGCGCAGGATCGAGAAGTGTTCCGGCGCGAACGACGGGATCGGCGGGAACTCAACCTTCTTCTCGGTGTACAGCGTGTGGCCGGGTGCGAGTGCGGTGGCGTTGACGAGGCCGACGACGTCGCCGGGGAACGCGGATTCGACGGTGGAACGTTCACGGCCGAATACCGTCTGCGCGTACTTGGTCGTGAAGGGCTTGCCGGTTTGAGCATGTGTGACAACCATGCCGCGCTCGAACACGCCGGAGACGATGCGCATGAACGCCAGACGGTCACGGTGCGCGGTGTCCATACCGGCCTGCACCTTGAAGACGACCGCACTGAACGGATCGGTGACCTCGCGCGGCTTGCCGCTGAGGTCTTCGCGGCCCCGCGGCGGCGGCGCCAATTCGACGAGAGTGTCGAGGATCTGGCGGACACCGAAGTTGAGCATCGCGGACGCGAAGATCACCGGGGACGTCTGACCGGCGAGGAACATCTCCTGATCGTGGTCCTGGCCGGTAGCGGAGAGCAGTTCACTCTCCTCGGCCGCGGTCTCCCACTCGGAGCCTTCCTTGGCGAGCGCCGCGTCGGCGTCCATGACCTCTTCGGGGGCGATCTTCGCGCCGCCTGCGGTACGGGTGAAGCGGACGTACTCGCGAGCCTCACCGTCTTCGCCGCGCCGCAACAGTCCTCGGAAGTCGCCGGCGATGCCGACGGGCCAGTACAGGGGAGTGGGCGTGAGGCCGATGCGTTCGCTGATCTCGTCGAGCAGTTCGAGAGGAGTCTGGCCGGGACGGTCCCACTTGTTGATGACCGTGATGACCGGAATGCCGCGGTGACGGCACACCTGGAACAACTTGAGCGTCTGCGGTTCGAGGCCCTTGGCAGCGTCGATGAGCATGACGGCTGCGTCGACGGCGGTCAGGACGCGGTACGTGTCCTCGGAGAAGTCGGAGTGACCGGGGGTGTCGACGAGGTTGATGACGTTGATCTGCTCGTCCGGGGTCTCGGACGAGTGGTAGTTGAACTGCAGTGCGGTGGAACTGACGGAAATGCCGCGGGCCTTCTCCATCTCCATCCAGTCCGAGACCGTCGACTTGCGGCCGGCCTTGCCGTGGACGGCACCTGCCTCGGAGATCTTCTTCGCGTGCAGTGCCAGCGCTTCGGTGAGTGTCGACTTACCGGCGTCAGGATGCGAGATGACGGCGAAGGTGCGGCGACGCTCCGCCTCGGCGGACAAGCCCTTGGTCGTCGTCGTGACCGCGACCGCCCCGCTCTCGGTTGAATCGGGGCCTTCGGTGTCGGACTGGACAGTCGAGTCGGACGGGGTAGTCAACGAAGAACCTCTCGAAGTGGGCGTCGGTGCCGGCGACGTGCCGGGGCGCGGACAGGTGGAGAGTGCGGCAGCACAACAGAGAAAGGATACTCGCAGACCACGAGGCAGTAGCCACTGCGGCGTAACACTCGGCGAACGATCGCTGATTATCAATGTATGTGTGTGTTCGAACACACAGCCATTTGTGTCCTGCGAAAGAGTTGCACTGAATCGAAGAGTGACACTGACCGAGGAGTTGCGTTGAGCAAGTTCACCGAAGAGATGTACGCGACCGCCGCAGTCACCGACCGCGGCCTGGTGACGGGAGAGCCCGACAACGCTTTCCGTCAGACCTGGGGCGACATCCACCAGGAAGCTCGGCGCATGGCCGGTGGCCTGGCCGAGGTCGGCATCGATCGCGGCGTCGCGATCGGCATTCTCGCCGGACAGCCCGTCGACATCGCGCCTGCCTGCCAGGCGACGTGGATGCGCGGTGCGTCGGTGACGATGCTGCATCAGCCGACCCCCCGAACGGATCTGGGCGTCTGGGCTCAGGACACCGAGACGGTGATCGACATGATCTCCGCAAAAGCCGTCATTCTGGGTGCACCATTCGACGCGGCCAGGCCGCTCCTCGAAGAGCGTGGCATCACCGTCGTGACGGTGGACGAGCTTCGTGGCGGAACGTCGATCGATCCCGTGGAGACGGCCGAATCGGATATCGCACTCCAACAGTTGACGTCAGGTTCCACCGGTTCGCCCAAGGCCGTGCAGATCACGCACGAGAACTTCTACACAAATGCGTACGCGATGATCAACCGCATCAAGTTCTCCATCGAGGACGACGTGATGGTGAGCTGGCTTCCGCTCTTCCACGACATGGGCATGGTCGGCTTCCTGACGGTTCCGATGCAGGTGGGCGCCGAGGTCATCAGCATCACGCCGATGGATTTCCTGCGCACCCCGGTGCTGTGGGCGGAACTCATGGGCAAGTACGGCGGAACTGTCACCGCCGCACCGAACTTCGCGTACTCGCTCTTGGCTCGTCGACTCGCACAGGCAGAAGACGGGGCAGTCGACCTCTCCAGCGTCCGATACATGTGGAACGGCGCCGAACCGGTGGATCCCGACACGATGGATGCCCTCGCCGAGGCCGGTGCGCGTTTCGGTTTGAACCCGACCGCGCTCGCTCCCGTGTACGGAATGGCGGAAACCACGCTCGCCGTGTCGATTCCGGATCCCGATCAAGGTCAGGTCCTCGACTACGTCGATCCCGACTTCCTCGAGTCGATGTCTCGGGCGGTGCCGTCCAATCGCCCCAACGCTCGTGCCCTCGCCACACTCGGAAAGATGGTGCCTGACCTCGAGGGACGCATCGTCGACCGCGACGGCCAGGTACTTCCGGCCCGCGGCGTCGGAATCATCGAGGTTCGCGGCAAGGCAGTGACCCCCGGTTACGTCACGGTGGAAGGTCACAAGCCGGCGCAGGACTCCGACGGTTGGCTCGACACCGGTGACGTCGGGTACTTCACCGAAGAAGGACTGGTCGTGGTGTGCGGGCGAGTCAAGGACGTCATCATCATGGGCGGCCGGAACGTGTACCCCACAGACATCGAACGGGCGGCCGGAAGCGTTGCCGGTGTGCGCCCGGGAAATGCCGTCGCAATCCGTCTCGATGCCGGCCAGAAGCGTGAGAGCTTTGCGGTCGCCGTCGAGACCAACGCTTTCGAAGATCCGGAAGAGGTCAAGCGCATCGAGCGCGAAGTGGTCCACGCCGTGGTTGCCGACGTCGGTGTCCGACCTCGCGCCGTTGCGGTTCTGGGCCCCGGCAGTATTCCGAAGACGTCGTCGGGAAAGCTCCGCCGCGCCAATTCGGCTGCCCTGCTGGGTAACTGACTGTCAGTGCAAGCGGTTCTGTGCGGCTTCGAGCCCGAGTTCGAGCAGTAGCTCCACTGCATCCGCAGCTTCTTCGCACACGAGATCGAGTTCTTTTCGCTCCGTGGACGAGAACGGCTTGAGAACGTAGTCCGCCGGGTCCATTCGGCCCGGCGGGCGACCGATCCCGACGCGCGTGCGCAGGTAGTCCTTGGTGGTCAACGAACTCGAAATGGACCGCAGACCGTTGTGTCCGCCTTCGCCGCCGCCGAGTTTGAGTCTGATGGTCCCGAAATCGAGATCCAGTTCGTCGTGGACGACGATGATGTTCGCGGCATCGACCGAGAAGAATCGCGCGAGACCGGCGACCGCGCCACCCGAGAGATTCATGTACGAGCGTGGTTTTCCGAGAATCACACGTCGGCCGGCGAGGCGACCTTCGACGATTTCGGCGCCACTCTTCTTGTGTACGTTGAACTTTCCGCCCATGCGCCCGGCAAGGGTGCCGGCGACCATGAAGCCGACGTTGTGCCGGGTCTTCTCGTACTGCGGGCCGGGATTACCCAGGCCGATGACGAGGGCGGTATCTGTGCTCAACGGACGCTACTTTCTGGCTTGTTTTTCCTGCTACGCACGAACGGCGCGTCACTCCGAATCGGAATGACGCGCCGCGCGCAGTGAGTTCTGTTGGAACCGAGAGGATCAGGCCTCTTCTGCAGCCTCGTCGGCGGCGGGAGCTTCTGCGCCCTCTTCGAGGTCAGCCTCGGTCGGTGCAGCAACGACGTTGACGATCAGGGTGTCGGCGTCAGCCTGCAGGACGGAGCCGGCGGGCAGTTCGAGCTGGCTTGCCAGGATCTGGGTGCCGATTTCGAGGCCCTCGACCGAGACCTCGATCTGCTCGGGGATGTGGAGGGCGTCTGCCTCGATGGAGATGGTCGATGCATCCTGCGCGACCATGGTGCCTGCAGCAGCGTCACCGACGACTACGACGTGAACGTCGATGGTGACCTTCTCGCCCTTCTTGATGACGAGGAGGTCAGCGTGCTCGATGTAGCTGCGGATGGGGTGCACGACGACCGACTTGGTCAGTGCAACTTGCTCCGTGCCCTCGATGTCGAGGGTGAGGATGGCGTTGGTGCCCTGTGCGCGGAGGATGCGAGCGAAGTCGCGAGCCGGCACGTTGAGGTGGCGGGGATCTTCGCCGTGGCCGTACAGAACCGTGGGGACCTGGCCGTCGCGACGTGCGCGGCGAGCTGCGCCCTTGCCGAATTCGGTGCGGACGACGGCGACGAGGTTGTTTTCTTCAGACATGATGAAACGGCTCCTACAACTCACGGGGTTCGTGCTCGGTTTACTGACGTGTGGTTTTGCCTGCGGCAAGGCGGACAGGCGCGCACACGGCCAGGAGCGAAACGCTCGAGCTGAGCCGTAGCCGCGTCGATCACGGTAAACCTGCAACGTGTGGAACTGCTGCGATTCACCCTCGCCGAGACAACTTTGGATACGTTACCGGAGTTTGCTCCCCGCCGCTAATCGCAGGTGGTGGGGACCTGGCCGTGTGGACGTGGTTCGCGTCACATCGAAAGCGGTAGCCTGACGGAGTGACCACCGTGGGGAGCGCTCCCGAAGGCAGTCGGCTCGGTGCCGTCGTGCCGGGTACCGACCTGTCGCAGCATGCGCGCCTACTGAGCCGGGTGCACGACGCAGTTCTCTCGGGGCAGGAACCACCGGCGCAGCCGCGGACCGTCGTGGCGCGATCGTGGTCGCGGGTGGCCGCGGGTGGGCTCGCGCCCGATCATTGCGGCGCGTCCGCTGTCGCCGATTTCTCCGAGTTGGAGTCGAGGCGTTCGCGTACCGCGCTGCGCAGCGTTCTGCCCGAACTGAGAACCACGCTCACCGAGGTCGCCGAGGACGCGGGCTTCATCGTGGTCGTTGCCGACGCCGACGGTGTCCTGCTCTGGCGCGAAGGGGCGAAGACCGTCAAACGTGCGGCGGACGCACTCGGGTTTGCCGAAGGCGCGCGCTGGTCGGAGCAGTCGGTGGGTACCAACGCGATCGGTACCGCGCTGATCGAAGATTCTGCGGTGCAACTCTTCTCGGCCGAGCACTATGCGCCGACGCATCACAATTGGTCATGTACCGGCTCGCCTGTGCACGACCCCCGGACAGGCGAGATCCTGGGTGTGGTGGACATCAGCGGGTCCGCAGCCTCGGTGCATCCCACCACTGTCGCGCTGGTTCGCACCGCGGTTCGCCTCGCGGAGGCGACGCTGTGGCGCGAGCATGCAGCTCAGCTCGATCGCCTGCGCTCGCGGGCGGCGCCATTGTTCGCGGCGGGCACGGGTCCGGCATTGGTGGTCGACGAGTTCGGCTGGGTGGCCGGCGCCAGCGGGATTGCCGCGCCTGACCGGGTGGCGGCACCCAGTGCGGGAAAGCCCGTCATCGTGCCAGGTCTTGGGATGTGTCTGCCTGAGCCGCTCGGTGACGGCTGGCTGTTGCGCACCGGCGTCGGCGGGCCGGTGATCGAGCTCGAGCTGTCACTCGGTGCATCGCCGCAGGTGACGGTCCGTGGTGATGCAAACTGGACGCGCGCGCTTTCGCCGCGTCACGCTCAGATCTTGCGTGCGCTGGCAGCCGTGGGATCGGCTGGCGTGGATGCCGCAGGCCTGAGCGAAGTGCTCTTCGGTGATCGCGAGCATGTGGTGGCAGTGCGCGCCGAGGTGTCCAGATTGAGGAAACACCTCGGCGCGGTTCTGCAGACTCAGCCGTACCGCTTTGCCGACGGCGTGCGGGTTGTGGTGACCTAGCGCGCTGCGCTGATTCCGGCACGACGTCCGAAGAAGCTGCCGTCGCCGAGACTGGTTCCGCTGGCGTAACCACCTGCGCAGACACCGGACGTGCAGCGCCCCGCTGCGAATAGTCCGGGGATCGGCGCACCCGAGACGTGCAGAACCTCGGAATCGACGGTTGTCTTCAATCCTCCCAGCGTGAATCCGCCTGTGCGGCCACGTAGATCGATTGCCGCGAACGGGCCGACGATCGGCTTGACCCACTCGGACTTCTTGCCGAGCACCGGGTCGGACCCTTCAGCCGCGTGACGGTTGTAGAGGTCGACGGTCGATTGCAGCGATCCGGCGGGAAGCCCCATCTCGGCTTCGAGTTCCTCGACGGTTTCCGCCACCCAGGTCGGCTGCGCCCGCAACTGCGCACTGGACGATTCGGCATTCATGCCTTCCTCGTACGCAGCTTCGTCGATCACGAGGAATGCCTGGTTGTCCTGCTGGAACAGTGTTGCCTGTCCGATGCGGCCCGGGTAGGTGTCTTCGGGGATGTATCGCTGACCACGGCCGTTGACAAGAATGCCGCGCACCATCAACTGTGGGTCGCAGAAGAACGCGACCTCGGTGGCGTCCATGTGTGCGGTGTCGGCGCCCAGAGCCTGACCGATCTGGATTGCGCGGCCGTCGTGCGCTTCGATCGAGGCCGCCGGGTGGCCGAAGATACGCGGTGCGTTCGAGCGCACCATCTCGTTGTTGTACGCGAAACTGCCCATCGCAAGCACGACGCCTTTGCGGGCACGAATCGCGACGTCCTTGCCGTAGCGCTTGGCGACAACTCCCACGACCCGATCGCCGTCGACCACCAAAGTCTGGACACGCAGATCGTATTCTGCACGGACACCGAGCTTTTCGGCCGTCTCGACGAGTGGCTTCATCAGCATGTAGCCGCCGCCCTGCTCGCCGGTCTTCTTCTCGCTCATCTGCGGGACGTGTCCGCGGGGCGCGGGATCGACGAGCGCGTTGAACGGTGCGGCGTTTTCGCCGCCCGAGTACATGAGGCCGTCGTCGTACGGCGGTTCCCAGCCGGGCTGACCCCAGAACGATTCCTTGAACGGGACGCCGGCGTCGACGAGCCAGTTGTAGTGATCGACGCTGCCCTCGCAGTACGCGTCGATCTTCGTGTCGTCGGTTCCGGGGCCGAGCGCTGCCTTCATGAACGTCTTCATGTTCTCGACCGAGTCCTCGAACCCGCACGCCTTCTGCAACGGCGTTCCACCGCCCAGGTAGATGAATCCACCAGCCAGTGACGCGGCTCCGCCCCAACCGCCCGTCCGCTCCAGGACGAGCACCTCGGCGCCCGCACGCGCTGCTTCGATCGCAGCGGTGACGCCGGCGATGCCGTATCCCGCGACGACGACGTCGGCCTCGTAGTCCCAGGTGGTGATGTCTGCAGCGGAGATCGGTCTGACGGTCGGGTCGGCCATGCGAAGCGTCCTTTCGGAAGACGAAACTACTGATCGCCACACAGTTGCAGTTTCGACTTCCGCGGATCAGGTGTGGTCCCGGTCAACGGGAGGTTTGTAATCTCCTGACCGCGCCAAGGAATGCGTCCAGGTCCGCTTCGTCGACGAAGTAGTGCGGCGATGCGCGAACCACGGCGTCGAGCCCGCGTGCATCCATGTCGAGGAGCGTGGACCCGCGACCGCTGACGGTGACGGTGATGTTCTGTGCTGCAAGCTGATCCCGCACGAGGTGCTCGGAAATACCTTCGACGGTGAAGGAAACGATGCCGCTCAGCTGGGTCCCTCGATCGTGGACGTCGACTCCGGGAATCGATGCCAGCCCTTGCCGCAGCGCGACTGCTCTGGATTCGATCTGTGCCCACACCGTGTCGGTGCCGATCGAGAGCAGATAATCGGCGGCGACGCCAAGACCCAGGCGCGCAGCGACACTCGTCTCCCAGAGTTCGAATCGTGTTGCGTCCGGTGCAGGGACGAAGCTGTTCTCGCTCGTCCATTCCGCTCCGTGCAGATCCATCGCAGCAGGTTCGAGCGCGTCGACGAGTCCGGGGCGGACGTACAGGAATCCGGTTCCGCGTGGCCCGCGGAGCCACTTGCGGCCGGTGGCGCTGAGGGCGTCGATGCCGAGTTCGGTGACGTCGATGGGCAACTGGCCGAAGGACTGGCACGCGTCGAGCAGAACGAGAGAGCCATGGGCTCTGGCCAATTCGACGACCTCGCGGACTGGGTTGATCAGGCCGCCGTTGGTGGGGACGTGGACGACGGAGACGAGGCGAACCCGATCGTCGAGCATGTTCTCGAGTGCGTCGAGGTCGATGCGTCCGCACTGATCGCTCGGGATGATCTCGACGTGGGCGCCGGTCGAACGCGCCCGCCCCAGGGCAGCGATGGCGTTGCTCGCGTATTCGACTCCGCTGATGAGGATTCGATCACCAGGTCCGAGCGAAACCGAGGCGAAGAAGTCGTTCCACGCGCGGGTCGCGCTGTCCGTCAACGCGATATCGGTTGCCTGAGCGCCGATGACCCGGGCCAGCGAATGCGGAACAGCAGCCAGGGCGCCGCTCTGACGAGCAGCTGCGACGTATCCGCCGACGTCGGCTTCACGTCGCAGGTGCTCGATCATCGTGGTCAGCACCGGCTCGGGCGGGAGCGAGGATCCCGCGCTGTCGAGGAACACCTTGTCGAGGCATCCGGGAGTGTCGCGGCGGATCGTGTCGAGATCGAACATGGCACCTTCCGTTCATGTCGGTGTGGTTCAAACTACCTGTGAACGAAGCTGTCCCGATGGAGCGAAGGCTGGGCACGGTCGATGCCGTGGTGATCGGCCTCGGCGCGATGATCGGCGCCGGAGTCTTCGTGGTGTTCGCGCCCGCTGCCGCAGTAGCCGGTACCGGGTTGCTTGTGGGCCTGGCGATTGCAGCGTTCATCGCATTCTGCAACGCGACGTCGTCGGCGCAGCTTGCGGCCAGATACCCAACGTCAGGTGGGACCTACGTCTACGGACGTGAGCAGCTCGGACCCTGGTGGGGGTTTGCCGCAGGCTGGTCGTTCGTGATCGGGAAGACCGCGAGTTGCGCGGCAATGGCCCTGACTTTCGCGACGTATGTTGCGCCTACCGCCTGGCGTGTTCCCGTCGCGGTATTGGTGGTGGCGGCGCTGGTTGCAGTCAACTACCGCGGAGTGACGCGGACGGCGCACATGGCCAGGGTGATCGTCGCTGTGTCGGCGACAGCACTGTGCGTAGCGCTGCTGGTTGCCGTCGTCGGTCCTGGTGCAGTGCGCGAGCTCCCGGATCTCGCGTTCGGGTCGTGGTACGGAATCCTGCAATCGGCCGGGCTGCTGTTCTTCGCCTTCGCCGGCTACGCCAGGATCGCGACGCTGGGGGAGGAAGTGCGCGATCCGCGCCGCACGATTCCGCGGGCGATCCTGATTGCTCTCACCGTCGCCGTCATCCTCTATGCACTGGTAGCAGTGGTGCTGTTGGTGACGTTGGGACCTGATCGGCTGGCGAACTCGGCACGGCCCTTGGCCGATGCAGTGGGCGCGACCGGGTGGAACTGGGCGCTTCCCGTAGTGGTGATCGGTGCCGCGGCGGCGTCGGCGGGGGCGCTGCTGGCTCTGATCGCGGGGGTGAGCCGTACGGCGATGGCGATGGCACGCGAGCGTGATCTGCCGGTTGCCCTGTCAGCCGTCCACCCACGGTTCGAGGTACCTCACCATGCGGAACTTGTGGTCGGTGCTGTCGTGATCGTTTTGGTGTCGACAACCGATCTTCGTGGGGTGATCGGCTTTTCGTCGTTCGGAGTGCTGCTCTACTACCTCGTCGCGAACGTGAGTGCGTACAGCCAGCGCGGGGTGGACCGGATGTATCCGAAGTGGCTGCAAGCGGTCGGCGCGGCTGGTTGTGTCGTTCTGGTGGTCACACTTCCGTGGATCGCGGTTGTTTCGGGGGTAGGTGTTGTTCTGGCCGGTTGTGGGTACCGGTGGATACGACTGAAGAAATTCAACGACACGTAACACCACAAAGGGTGCATCTCGGACGTTGGCGTTCTATCGTCGGTAGCGACCGCGAAGACCGCCCGAAGGGGAAGTCGAATGGTGACAGCAGCGTTGACAGCAGCACAGACCACGCAGGTGGATTCGCGTCCTGCGGCCGAGGCCTACGTCGGTGGTGTGTGCTTCAAACAGGGGCCACCCCGCTTGGTAGGAGCTGAGCTCGAGTGGCTGACCAGCCACGTTCCCGGTGGAGAGAGGCCGTCAGCCGCGACTCTGGCAAGGGCACTCGGGCGACATGCACCCACCAGCATCGACCCTGATTCACCGGCGGCACCGCTTCCTCGTGGCAGCCTCGTCACCGTAGAACCTGGCGGACAAATAGAACTCTCCTCAGCGCCGCGCACGTCCGCTCGCGAACTGTGTGACTGCCTCGACGACGACCGTCGTACTCTCGAAACACTCCTCGCGCCGTACTCCATCGAAATCAGTTCGGCGGCGGCCGACGTCGCCCGCCCACCTTCCCGGATTCTCCGGCTGCCGCGTTATTGCGCAATGGAATCCCGCTTCGCCGGGATAGGACCGTACGGCACCTTGATGATGTGCAATACCGCGGCAGTACAGATCAGTGTCGATGCCGGCGGCAGCCCGGAGTCCATCGCCCAGCGTTGGCGGCTCCTCGGGGACATGGGCCCGGCTCTCATCGCAGCGTTTGCGTGTTCTCCACGCTTGCAAGGGGTTCCGAAGGGAGATTGGGCGTCCCAACGCATGCGGACGTGGCTCGAACTCGATTCCTGGCGAACGGTCGCAGTCCCGGAAGTGCAGGACTACGCCGGCTGGGCGCTCGATGTTCCGCTGATGTGTGTGCGAAACGAGGGTGACGATTGGACGGCTCCGCGGGGTGCCACTTTCGGAGACTGGATAGACGGCGCTGTGGATGCCGAGATCGGACGCCGACCCGTCTGGGCAGACTTGGACTATCACCTGTCCACGCTGTTCCCGCCGGTTCGCGCCGTCGGGCATCTGGAGGTTCGCTACATCGATGCGCAGCCGGGAGATCTGTGGCGAGTACCGGTAGCAGCGATCGACGCGTTGCTGTCCGGGCCTGCCGTGATGAGGGAGGCCAGTGATGCTGCAGCATCTACGGCCGGGCGGTGGCGAGACGCGGCGGAGTACGGATTGGACGATGTCGAACTGCGTTCGGCTGCAACCTCTCTGATGTCGCTCGCCGCGTCGTACGCGCCGGAGCCGCAGTTCGTTCGTCTTCTCGATGCCGCAGCCGAACGGTGTTGTCGCGCAATCGTGCCCGGTGAGAGCGACACATGACGGGGGAGATCACCAAGGAAGCGGTCGAGGCCGTACTTCTGCGAGCGCGTGAGCGGTCGACGCTGCTCACCGACTGCGTCGACGATACCGAATTGATCGCTCAGCATTCCCCGTTGATGAGTCCACTCGTGTGGGACCTGGCGCACATCGGTAATCAAGAGGAACTCTGGTTGGTGCGTGATGTCGGTGGTCGCGATCCGGTGCGTAGCGACATAGACGAGCTGTACGACGCTTTCAAGCATTCGAGATCGTCGAGACCTACACTTCCCCTGCTCAACCCGGCCGAGGCGCGCGAATACGTACGTACGGTCCGTGGGAAGGTCTGGGATGTGCTCGAAGCCAGCACGTTCGGTCGTACAGAACTCGACGTGGACGGTTTTGCCTTCGGGATGATCGCGCAGCACGAGCAGCAACACGCCGAGACCATGCTCGCGACCCACCAATTGCGTTCGGGGCCCACGGCACTCGTTGCGACTCCCGCTCCGCAAGCGGCCCGCATGCCGGAACTCGACGAGGTCACCATCGCGGCCGGCCCCTTCGTCATGGGGACCGACGACGAACCGTGGGCACTCGACAACGAGCGCACTGCGCATCAGGTCTATGTCACCGACTTCGCGATCGACAGATTCCCGGTCACGAACGGGCAGTTCGTCGAATTCATCGAGGACGGCGGGTATTCCCGACCGGAACTGTGGTCTCGCGACGGTTGGCGGCATCGCGTCGACGCGAAACTTCGTGCACCCCTGTTCTGGGAACACGACAGTTCGGGTTGGTGGCACGAGACTTTCGGCGTCGAGGCTCCGGTTCCGCCGGACAAGCCGGTCGTGCATGTGAGCTACTACGAGGCTGAGGCCTACGCCAGCTGGGCAGGCAAACGGCTTCCCACCGAGGCGGAATGGGAAAAGGCCGCGCGCTGGGATTCGGAATCCGGAAGATCACGACGGTTCCCCTGGGGGGACGTCTCCGCAGACGAGAATCTCGCCAATCTCGGTCAACGCCATCTCGGCCCTGCCGGCGTCGGCTCTTACCCAGCAGGGGCGTCAGCAGCGGGTGTCGAGCAGTTGATCGGCGACGTATGGGAGTGGACGTCTTCGGGTTTCCATCCGTATCCGGGTTTCCGGGCATTCCCGTATCGGGAGTACTCGGAGGTATTCTTCGGCGGCGACTACAAGGTGTTGCGAGGGGGATCGTTCGGGACCGACAGCGTTGCCTGTCGTGGGACGTTCCGTAACTGGGACCATCCGATCAGGCGCCAGATCTTCTCGGGTTTTCGTTGCGCCAGAACGATTTCGGGTAGACCCTGACATGTGTCGGCACCTCGGGTATCTCGGGCCGCCACGTTCGGTTCGTGAACTCATCCACGACGGCGAGAACTCACTGATGCGACAGTCGTGGGCACCTCGCGAGATGCGTGGCGGCGGGACCATCAATGCCGACGGATTCGGTGCGGTGTGGTGGAACGGTGGGAGACAGGGACGGTACCGCAGTATCTCGCCGATCTGGTCGGACCCGACCGTCGACGAGACGTTGTCCCACATCGGTTCCGGAGCCGTCCTCGCCGCCGTACGTTCCGCGACGGAGGGGATGGCCGTCGAGATCGGTGCCTGCGCACCGTTCGTCGACGGAACCTACGCCTTCAGTCACAACGGAGCGGTATCCGGTTGGCCTGGATCACTTGCCGACTTGGCGGCAGAAGTTCCGGCCGTCGAACTGCTGAAGATGCCCGCCCCGACGGATGCTGCCTTGTTGTGGACAGTGCTTCGGCATCGGTTGAAGTCGAAGCCCGCGGAGGACGCCGTGACGAGCCTCGTTCACGATGTGGCTGCGGCGGCGCCGGATTCACGATTGAACCTCCTGTTCGGCGACGGGCAGGAACTGTGGGCCACGGCTTGGGGCCACACGTTGTACACGCGGGTCGACGAGTCGCGGGCCCTGATCGTTTCCGAACCGTTCGATCGATCCCCGGACTGGGAGCAGGTGCCGGACCGGCACATCGTCTGCGCGCGTCCCGGCCATGTGATCATCACCCCGATCCCGATGGGAGAAAAATGAAAACCCCTACGCTCGAGGTTTATCTGACACCGGCCGAATCGGTCGACGCACTGCGAGCCGAGGCCAGGGAAGGGCTCAGCGCAACGCCGAAGTGGCTCTCGCCCAAATGGTTCTACGACGCGCGTGGAAGTGAACTGTTCGAGGAGATCACGGCCTTACCCGAGTATTACCCCACCCGTACTGAACGCGGCCTTCTCGCTCGGTACGCCGACGAGATCGCGGCGTTGACCGAACCCGAGATCCTGATCGAACTGGGTTCAGGTTCCTCGGAGAAGACGCGGTTGCTCCTCGACGCGATGACGGCTCGCGGAACTCTGCGAACGTATGTACCGCAGGATGTTTCGGTGACGGCCCTCGAAGGCGCGGCGCAGCAAGTCGGTGCCGAGTTTCCCGGAATCGACGTGCTCGGAGTGGTCAGCGACTTCACCGGTTCGCTGCATCATCTGCCCGGTGGTGGACGGCGCGCGGTCGCTTTTCTCGGCGGAACTCTCGGTAATCTCGTTCCCGCAGAACGAGCCGAGTTCCTCTCGGGGATCGCAGCGGTGCTCGCTCCGGGGGAGAACCTGATCCTGGGGGTGGGATTGGTGATCGATCCGGCGGTTCTCGTGCCCGCCTACGACGACGCTGCCGGCGTGACTGCCCAGTTCAACCTCAACGTTCTCGCGGTCCTGAACAAGCAACTGGGAGCGAACTTTCCCTTGGAAGACTTCCGTCACGTCGCGCTCTGGGATGCCGAGAACCAGTGGATCGAAATGCGGTTGGAAGCACTTCGTGAACTCTCGGTGCATATCGACGACCTGGATCTGGAGATCACCTTCGCGGCGGGCGAGCAGCTGCGCACCGAGATCTCGGCGAAGTTCACCGAGGACGGGATTGCCGCGGAGCTCGCATCCGCGGGATTTGGGGTACGGAAGGTGTGGACGGATCAGGATCAGCGCTTCGCGCTGTTGTGCGCGCAGCGGGCGTGAAGCGAGCGCATGTCAGAGGATGCGGTCTCCTCCTAGGGGATCGGTGAATACCCCGGGATTCCGCAAGACTTGTCGGTGGGCGCCCGTAGAATCGCTCATATGTTCGAATCGAAGACTTCCGCGGACGCGCTGTTTCGGCAGCATGCGGAAATCGCGCGCGCCCACTTCCTCGAGATCGACGCGGTCACTGCGCTGTACTTGGACCGTTGTGAGGAGGATGCCGCGGTTGGAGTCAATGAGGCTTTTCGGGGTCAATTCGCGCACGTGGAGATCGCGTCGATACTGAGCATTACGGAGTACGCCGCGCAGAAAATGATTGCACTGGGATGTGACCTGCGCTGGCGACTTCCGCGGGTGGCGGCCGCTTTTGCTTGCGGTGACATCGATCTGGCCAAAGCGACGGCACTGTCCGAAGCTCTCGCCAACGTTTCCGAGCACGCGCTCGATGACATCGAGCGACTCCTCGTGGACGGTGCCTGCCGTGTAACCGGTAACAAGTTGAAGGCGCGCGCACGAGGTCTCATTGCTCGGCACGACCCTGATGGGGTGCGTGCCAGGCGAGTTCGTGCGGAGGCGGATCGGGACGTTCGGACGTGCGCGTCGCACGACGGTATGTCGACTCTGGACGGAATGCTTCCAGCGGTCGGCGCTCAGACTTTGGCCACCAGGCTCCGTGCGATGTCGATGCAGGTGTGTGGTTCCGATCCGAGAACTTTCGGGCAACGTCGTGCCGATGCACTGATCGCATTGGCGGAAGGAAAGACGTCGTTGGATTGTCAGTGCGACGGCGATTGCACCCGTAGGGATGATACGAAGACCTCCGCGCTCCCGATTGCGACAATTCTTGTGGGTGTCAACGCTTCCACCCTGCTCGGATTCGACGATCTGCCAGGCTATTTGCAGGGGTACGGCCACATCGATGCCGACCTTGCGCGCGCGATCGCCGCGGACGCCACGTGGCAGAGAGTCCTCACCCTTGCACCGTCCGAGATGCAACACTGTTCGACTGCGGGGGCGGTCGGACCGGTGCTCGGCCTGGGTCGGTCGATGCGCTCACCGGAGATATTGCCCGCTGCGGCAAGGGGTAATCGCTCGAGAAGGAACAGTGGTTCGCGGCGCGGTGAATCCACGTACCAGCCGTCCGCGGCGTTGGCGACGATTGTAAGGACGCGAGACGGTACGTGCCGCTTTCCGAATTGTGTTGTGCGTTCTGATAGTTGCGATATCGACCACACGGTGCCGTTCGATCACGGCAACCCCGCTCAGGGAGGGCCTACTGCAGAACAGAACTTGGCCTGTCTGTGTCGAAAACATCACCGACTGAAGACGTTTGGCAGGTGGACAGTGAAGCAAATCGGAGGTGGTCTTCTGGAGTGGAAAAATCCGTCAGGACGACGAACGGTTACCGCGCCCGTAGGCCCATTCTGTGACCCGGAACTGAGAGTGCCCGACGCGGCGAGACTGCATTTGACGGACGACGATGCGCTGGAACGACGTTTCGGACTTCGGGACAGGGGAGTGGAAGCGGATCTCGAATACCTCCTGGACTGGAGTGTGCCCGGCTGGCGGAAGGCACGATCTGCATCAAGACGCAACGAGTCCCCACTGGCGAACGCCTTGCCGGAGTTTGCCGACTTCTGAAGGGGTTTCGCTTCTCCTGTGGCCTGCGGGTATAGCGAGAGGGCCCGAAAAATGGTGTTTGTCTGTTTATAGTGAGGCGCAGAACGGTTTCCGACCCGAGGAGAACGCGTGCGTCATCCGAAGCTCGCCGCATTGACCGTGGCCCTGACTGCAGTACTGGTGATGCCGGTAACGCAGAGCGTGGCTCAACCCTTTCCCTTCGACCCCGGCAGTTTCGGCAACGGAAGCACCGGATCGCTGGGCGGTGACGACCCGGACATCCCCATCGAGAACACCCTCCCGCAGCTGTCGGTCACCACACTCGTCGACGGACTCGACCACCCCTGGGACGTCGTGGCAGCCCCGGACGGCGCGATCCTGACGGGACAACGGTCCGGCGGATTCTTCGTTCGCCGAGGCGACAACACGACAGGTCCAGTCTCTGCTGACCTTTCGGATCTCTACGCTCAGTCCGAAACCGGGCTCATGGGCATCGCGCTTGCCCGTGACTTCGCTCAGTCGCGCACCCTCTACACCTGCCAGGGATTCAGCGCTGGGGGAGTCACGGACGTTCGAGTGATCTCGTGGACCGTCGACGCCGGATGGACCGCCCTCACTCGAACCGGAACCGTATTGCCAGGAATCCCGGTCTCGTCCGGGCGTCACGGGGGTTGCCGAATTCTGGCGGCCCAGGACGGAACGCTGTTCGTCGGGACGGGTGACACCGCGACGCCGAGCGTTCCGCAGGATCCGAATTCGCTGGGCGGCAAGGTCTTGCACATCAACGCCGACGGATCTCCAGCAGGGGGGAATCCGAATGCAGGCAGCCCCGTCTACACGCTCGGGCATCGCAACGTCCAAGGCTTGGCCGTGCAACCTGGAACCGGCCGGGTCTACTCGGTTGAACAGGGCACAAGCGTCGACGACGAAGTCAATCTGCTTACCCCCGGCGGAAATTACGGCTACCGCCCGGATCGGCTTCCCGGAACGTACGACGAATCCGTGCCGATGACCGATCCGGTGCGAGTGCCGGGAGCAATTGCGGCGGTGTGGCGTTCGGGTAGCTCCACGTTGGCTACCGCCAGCGCTGCCTTCACGGGCGGAGCCGCGTGGGGTGCCTGGGACGGTGCGCTCGTAATAGGTGGTCTCAAGAGCAAGGAACTGATTTTCCTCCGCCTCAGTGCCGACGGACGCTCGGTCGACGCGCAGACCTTCGGATTGGTGAACCAGTTCGGGCGCTTGCGCTCGGTGACTCCGACGCCGGACGGCTCGCTCCTGGTGACCACCGACAACGGAGCAGGCGACAAGGTGCTGCGGGTGACGCCAACGCCCTGATCTTCAATACCAGGCGATGACCCGGCACGGACCACCCGAACCACCCGCATGCGTCGGCGCTCCCACCATCACCGTGGCGCCGACGGCCGGAAGTGCGGACAGGTTCGCGAGGGCTTCGACTGCGTACTTTCCTGAGCCCAAAGCGCTTCGGTGAGCCCCGTGGGTGGTGCTTCGGCCCGCGTCGATGCTGAGAGTGTCAGAACCCACGGCCACTATGTTGCGCTCGCAGACGAGAAAGTCGATCGCTTCGGGGGCGAATCCCGGAGTGTGTTGCACGCCGTGTACATCTCGATTCGTGAAGGCTCCGCCGGCACCGGCCCGGGTATCCCAGCCCGAGTTCATCGCCACCAGGCTGCGAGGAGAGATCGTCCCGTGGACGGCTTCCCAATCGAGGATGTTCTGGCGGGTGAGCAACGCGTCAGGGTCGACGGAAGCTCGGGCGCTGATATCGACGACCGCAATCGGTACGACGAGGTCGGCGACCGGAATCTTCTCGACGGTGATTCCGTCCGCACTGGCGTGCGCGGGCGCGTCGATGTGCGTACCGGTGTGTTCCTCGAGGCGGAGTTCGTTGAGGTAGAAGTTTCCGCCGAAACCAGAGGACCCGAGCGAGCCCATGGACCCGCCGGCGTCGGCGATCTTCGCCAGGTTCCTCATCTCGAACGAGCGCGCGCCCGGCCACACCGGGAAATCCGGCGTCAGTACATGGGTCAGATCGACGATGGTCCGACCCGATGGCGCTGCCGACGCGATGGGCTGCACCGCGCCGGCCACGACGGTCGCACCGAGCGCAGTAGTGCCGAGCGCCGCGAACATCGATCGTCGGCTGACTTTCCTGCCCTCTCGTCCGATCGATTCGTAGACCTCCGACAACACCTTCGGTGAGCACATCAGAAACTCCAGATCACTGGGATCAACACCGTCGCAACTACCAGGAACCACAACAACATCGGGAGTCCGAGCTTCCAGTAGTCGCCGAACTTGTATCCGCCAGGTCCCATCACCATCATGTTCGCGGGAGTGGCGACGGGTGTCAGGAAGGAGGCTGCGGCAGCGACAGTCACCGTCATCAGAAGGGGCACCACCGAGATATCGAGTTCGCTGGCGACCGAGATGGCGATCGGCGTGATGATCAGCGCGGTCGCGGTGTTGCTGATCAGCTGACCCAGCGTCGCCGTCACGACGAAGAGTCCGGCGACGACGACATACGGGCTTGCACCACCGACGACGTCGACGAAGGCATGAGCGAGTTTCTCGGCTGCGCCGGTCTGCTGGATCGCGGTCGAGAGCGGGATCATTCCGCCGACGAGAATCAACGTGGTCCACGAGATGGACCGATGCGCTTGCTCCACGCTGATCACTCGTAACAAAACCATCGCACACGCCGCGAGGAGTCCGGCTATCGCCGACGGCACCAATCCGAAGGTCAGCAACACGACCATCGCCGCGACGACGACGAGGGCGATGACCGCGCGAGTTCCCAACGGCGCTGCCTGCTTACGGATCTGACCAGGTGCGTCGACCACGAGGACATTCGGATCGACCGCGGTGTGGGTGTCGAGATCGTCCCAGTTGCCTTGCAGGAGGAGCGTGTCACCTGCCGCCAACTTGACGCCCTTCGGGCCGCAGTCCTCACCGGCACGCTGGACCGCGAGGATCACCAGATCGCCACTGTCGGTCACCATGCCGGGAAAAGCCCTGTCGCCGATCATTTCCGAGCGCGGCGGGATTATCACTTCGACCACACCGTCGTGCTTGGTGATCAAGGGCTCTGCGGACGGCGCATCCTTGCCCATCAACTGATACTGCTTCGCGAGGGTCTTGGCATGCCGGCTCAGGTCAGGCGACATCGACGTCCCCGCACGATGGGGGAGGACGTGAGGACCGAGAAGTACGGCGATCGCGATCGTTCCCAAAACGAGCGGCGCGCCGACCAAGGTGAAACTGAAGAACCCGAAAGCACCGGCCCCGGATTCCTCGGCGGCTTCGGAAACGATGATGTTGACCGGTGTTCCGGTCAAGGTGAGCATCGAACCGGCATGGGCGGCAAATGCCAACGGCAGAAGCAGTTGTGACGTCGACTTACCGAGACGCACTGCCAAGACGACCACCATCGGCACCAGCGCGGCTACGGCTCCGTTGACGCTGATCAATGCGGTCAACGCGGCAACCAGCAACATGATCGCACTCAAGAGGCGGACACGGGATTCGCCGACTTTCGCCAGTAGTTTCTCGCCCGCCCACGTGGTGACACCGGTGGCGTCGAGGGCTTCGCTGACGACGAAGAGCGCGGCGATGAACACCACCGTGGGATCGCCGAATCCGGCAAGCGCCTGCTCCATCGTGATGACACCGGTGGCGTAGAGCGCCAGGGCAGTGCCGATCGCGATGATGCCGACCGGGATTCGGCCGAACACGAACAGCGCCACGACCAGTGCAAGCACGACAAAGGTGATGGTGATGTCATTCACGATTCGTAAAGGTACCTGCTCATACAGAACGGCCCCGTCTCGCAAGGGAGACGGGGCCGTGGGACGGACGCGAAGGAATTAGTTGGAGGCGGCGATGCGAGCCTTCTCGAGAGCGGCCAGCGTGCGAAGAACCGTGGCCTTCTGCTTGTTGAGATCGCTCAGTCGCGCGCGCGCCGGCAACCCTTGTGCGAGTTCGGCGACCTTGATCTGCTCGTCGATCGAGCCGAGCTGATCGAGAAGCCCTAGGACGCGAGCCTGGAGCGTATCGATGTCCACGGTGTCCGTCTTGACCGGAGCGGCAACGCGCGTCGCTGTGCCCGTGCTGGCGGGGCGGGAAGCCCGTGCGGGTGACGTGTCGGCGACAACCGTTGCGGCACGGGGCCGAATTGCCTTGCGAACGGCGGCCGCATCGGGAAGGACGTCCATGCGGATCTCGTTCAGAACTCGGCGAGCCTCGCGAGCGTTGACGCGGTACTCGCGCTCTTCGTCGTCGTCGGACTGCAGCGTGCCGCCGAGCGGGCGCAGACCGTACATACCGAGGAAGCGCTTCGCGTCGTCGATGATGCCTTCGTTTTCACGACATTTTCCACAGCGGGGTTCGTTGCGGAACATGTCCACGGAGTTGTCGTCTCCGCACCAGACACAAGATCCTGGGCGCCACCGCCGGATCGTCGGAACTGATGAATTCAGGGAATGAGATTCGGGCCGGGATTCCAGGGTTTGCGCGTCGATCACGACGAGCCACACTAGGCGAAGATTGCGGCGCGGTGAACACCGCCCCAACATCGACCTGGGTTTCTGGTCGTGGGCGTGATCAAGATCATGCTGAATGCCGCATTCGGTGGTATTCGTGTGTCCCACAGGTGGTTTCATGGTGACCGGGTGGTCTGTTTCTATGGTGTTCACGAAGACGACGACGGGCGCGTACCAGTGACCGTGAAGTCACAGGTACGCGCCCGTAGAGCAGCGTGAGACTAGGCGCTGCCGTTGAACAGCGAAGTCACAGAACCGTTCTCGAAAACTTCCTTGATGGTGCGAGCCAGCAGCGGTGCGATGGACAGCACCGTCAGCGTCGGGAACTTCTTCGACTCGTCGATCGGAAGTGTATTGGTGACAACAACTTCCTTTGCGCCACACGTCGACAGACGCTCGGCAGCAGGGTCGGAGAGGACGCCGTGGGTTGCAGCGATGACGACGTCACCCGCTCCGGCCTCCTTGAGTACCTTGACCGCGCCGGCGATGGTTCCGCCGGTGTCGATCATGTCGTCGATCAGGATGCAGGTGCGACCTTCGACATCACCGACGACGCGGTTGGATTTGACCTGGTTGGGTACCAAGGGATCGCGCGTCTTGTGAATGAACGCCAGCGGCGCTCCGCCGAGCGAGTCGGCCCATTTCTCGGCGACACGAACGCGGCCCGAGTCGGGGGAGACCACCGTGATGTTCTCGAGGTTGTAGCCCGCGCGAATATGGTTGGCCAACTGGCTGTGTGCGTGCATGTGATCGACGGGGCCGTCGAAAAAGCCCTGGATCTGATCGGTATGAAGGTCGACCGTGATGATGCGATCGGCGCCGGCAGTCTTGAGCAGGTCAGCGATCAGGCGAGCGGAGATCGGCTCGCGTCCGCGGTGCTTCTTGTCCTGGCGGGCGTACGGGTAGAACGGAAGAACGGCAGTGATGCGCTTTGCCGATCCACGCTTGAGAGCGTCGATCATGATGAGCTGCTCCATCACCCACGTGTTCAGCGGTGCCGGATGACTCTGCAGGACGAACGCGTCGGAGCCGCGAACCGACTCTTCGAATCGAACGAAGATCTCACCGTTCGCGAAGTCACGCGCGGTCTGCGGGGTGACGCTGATGTCGAGTTCCTTCGCCACCTGCTCCGCCAACTCGGGATGTGCGCGACCCGAGAACAACATCAGGTTCTTCTGGTTGTCGATCCAATTCGCAGTCACTGGTTCATGCCATCCTTTTGTACTTGCCGGTCGATCTGGTGGTGATCTGTGCTGTCAGGTAGTGCAGGGCTGTCAGGTTGTTGCAGGGCCGTCAGGTTGTGCAGCTGCTGCTGCAGCATCGGCCGCGGGCGTGCCGGGACGATTCTTCTGGACCCAGCCCTCGATGTTGCGCTGCAAACCACCGGAGACGGCAAGCGCCCCTGGCGGTACGTCGTTTCGCAGAACGGTTCCGGCCCCGGTATATGCGCCGTCACCAACGGTGAGCGGGGCGACGAACATCGTGTCGGAACCGGTTCGCACATGCGACCCCACCACAGTACGGCTCTTGTTCACGCCGTCGTAATTGACGAAGACGCTCGAAGCCCCGATGTTGCTGTGATGGCCGATGGTGGCGTCGCCGACGTAGGTAAGATGCGGAATCTTCGAATGCTCGCCGATGTCCGCGTTCTTCGTTTCCACGTATGCGCCGATCTTCCCGTGGTCACCGAGGCGTGTAGCCGGCCGCAGGTAGGCGAAAGGACCGACGGTCGCGTCGGCTCCGATTACGGAGTCGGTCCCGTGGGAGCGGACGACTTGCGCGCGCTCCCCGACGCTCACGTTGTCCAAGGTGGTGTCGGGGCCGATCACGGCGTCCTCGCCCACCGACGTTGTGCCGGTCAACTGAACTCCGGGCAGGAGCGTCACGTCCTGTGCGATGTGCACGCCGCAATCGATCCACGTGCTCGCCGGATCGACGACGGTGACGCCGGCACGCATCCACGTCTCGAGGATCCGACGGTTCATCTCGCGGGCGAGCGTCGAGAGCTGCACGCGGTCGTTGGCGCCCGCGACGAGAACCGAATCCGCGATGTGCTGCGCGCGAACACGCTTGCCCGCGCGACGGGCGATCATGATCACATCGGTGAGATAGAACTCGTGCTGTGCGTTGTTGGAGTCGAGAGACGCCAGCGCATCGCGCAGAGTCTCGAAGTCGAAGGCGTAGACACCTGAATTGACCTCGGTGATCGAGCGCTGCGAATCGGTGGCTTCCTTCTCTTCGACGATGGCGTTGACTTCGCCGTCCGTCGTGCGAAGGATCCGTCCGTAGCCGGTGGGGTCGAGGGCAGTCGACGTCAACACCGTGACCGCAGCCGCGGGGGCGGCAGTGTGCTGAGCGAGGAGGTCTGCGATGGTCTTGCCGTCGAGCAGCGGCACGTCGGCGGCCGTCACGAGTACGGTTCCGGCGAAGTCCGCCGGCAGACCCTCGAGTCCGCAACTGACGGCGTGCCCGGTGCCCTTCTGCTCGTCCTGAACGGCGACGGTGACGGGCCGGCCCAGTTCACCCGCGACTGCGTTGACTGCTTCGGTGACACGCTCACGATCGTGACCGACGACGGTAACCAGGTGCGTGGGGTTCAGTGAGGTTGCCGCGTGAAGCGAATGTGCCAGCATGCTGCGTCCGGCAAGAGTGTGGAGGACCTTGGGAGTCTTCGACTTCATTCGTGTACCGGCACCCGCTGCGAGAACGATCACGGCGGTCTGCACTGGTTTGAGCTCCCTCTGTCGATCAAACTGTCGATCAAGACACGCATTTCCGCTCGGAAAATGCATGTTGTTCACCAGCTCCGCCGCCAGGACTCGAACCTGAACTATCTGAACCAAAATCAGAGGTGCTGCCATTACACCACGGCGGATTGCCACGCATTGCCGAGCCTTGCGGCCGAACGCGCGCAAGAATAATCGCATGCCGACCCGCCGTAGGTCGAACCGCTCCTCTGATTGGGTCCCCGAAGTCCCGATAGGCTGAGCGTCCACAGCAGTAATTTGTGTGTCGGCGAGAGGAAGACAATGGCGGCGGTGTCCGGTTCGGGTGGCGGGGATCCAGTTCCCGAACGAGTGACACGGATCCGGATGACCGGTACCCAACGTCGGCAACAACTGATCGAGATCGGGCGGGCATTGTTCGCCGAACGGGGATACGAAGCGACGTCGATCGAGGAGATCGCCCAGCGAGCAAACGTGTCCAAGCCGGTCGTGTACGAGCACTTCGGAGGCAAGGAGGGGCTGTACGCCGTAGTAGTGGACCGGGAGATGTCGCGACTCCTCGAGATGATCACGTCGTCGCTCTCGCAAAATCGCTCGAGAGTTCGAGTCGAGCGGGTTGCGTTGGCTTTGCTCACCTACGTGGAAGAGCACACTGACGGATTTCGGATACTCGTGCGCGATTCGTCCGTCGTCGCGCCCAGTGGGACGTATTCGAGCTTGCTCAACGATGCGATCAGTCAGGTGGGCTACCTGCTTGCGGGGGACTTCTCCAGACGCGGTTTCGACCCCGGACTAGCAACGATGTACGCACAGGCGCTTGTCGGCATGGTGTCCACTACGGCTACTTGGTGGCTCGACGAACGGACTCCGTCGAAGGAAGTTGTCGCCGCTCACCTCGTGAATTTGTGTTGGAATGGGCTGACGAATCTGGAAGCCGACCCACAATTGGAGGGTTAACCAGGCGCGCCTGCCGCGCAGAGATGGATCGCGGTCTAAGCTGTGTTCGCTGTATCACGATCGTTTGATGGGCAAATGTCTCATTTGTTTGCAGGGTGGGTTGAATGCCGAACCGTGCCTTCCATTTTGACGCTGTGAACGGGTAAGACCAAGGATTCGTTCGATGTGTGGTGATTGGAGGCCGGATCGATGGTGAGGCAAGAACGGGCAGAAGCCACCCGTGATTCGGTGCTGCGCGGAGCAGCGGGTGTGTTCTTGCGCCTGGGTTATGCCAATGCCAGCTTGAGCGAGATCATCGCTGAGTCGCAGGTGACCAAAGGCGCGCTGTACTTCCATTTCGGGTCCAAGGAAGAACTCGCGCGGGCGGTGATCGACGAGGGTTCGGCGCGTTTCGACGCAAAATGTGAGCTCTGGTTGGACCGTCGCACTCCCGCACTCGAGTCGCTGATCGGTATTTCGTCGGTCATCGTCGACATCGGTGCGCATGACGCCATGGTTAGAGCGACGTTCCGCTTGTTGGTCGAGATCGGGGACTATCGGGGCTCCGGGCCGGCGACTCTGGACGTGTGGCTCGACATTTACCGTGAACTTGCCAGCCGTGCGGCAGACGAAGGTGATCTGCGTTCGGACGCGGATTCTGCTGACATCGCTCGTTTCCTGTTGGAAGTGGCGTCCGGAGTTCGGCTGATGGCAGCCGCGACCGGGACCGTTCGTGAGCTTTCGGACTCCATGAAGGCATCGTGGAACCTGATACTTCCGATCGTGGTCCCGGAATCGAAAGTGGAGTACTTCAGGCAATTCGCGGCCCGCCGCCTTGCCAGCGATCACTGAAATCACTGGCTCTCCGTACTGCTCCTTTGGTCAGTTTGCTGCAAATGTCCTGGTAGCGACATTGTTCTCTTTGTTCTGCATTCGAAACAAACTAAGAGTATGTTTATAGTGTGGATGGGAATCTGGAAGTCTGATCTTGCCCATCATCTTCGGATTGCGGTATGTTCTACCGGTAGCTGAAGAATTGCTGAGAATGAAGGTTTGTCAGGGCAGGGTGACGGCGTCGGCGCACCGGGCAGCATAGGGGGCTGCCCGGCGTGTACGACCCCAGATGGGGAGTCAACAGATGGGTGACACTGCGCCGACGCCGATGCTCGATATCGGCCCGCGGATCGGCTGTGACGTAGTGAACGTCGTAGATGTCACTCGAAGTATCGAACTCTTCGGGCGGAGGTATCTCGATCGGACCTTCACCCCGCACGAATTGCAGACGTGCGCCGGGCCGGCACGGGATCAACGATTGGCTGCACGCTTCGCCGCCAAAGAGGCTGTTGTGAAGGTACTGCGGCCCGGTGACGTCCCCGTTCCGTGGAATTCCATCGAAATCACTCGGGCCGAGTGGGGTGGCTGTGGGGTGACGCTGTCCGGTAATGCCGCGGAACTCGCGCAGGCCCAGGATCTGCACGATTTTCAAGTATCTATCTCGCACGAAGCGGACGTGGCCATCGCAATGGTGATCGCAACACGCTCGGGCGCTCGCATCGAAAAGAAGGACGACATCGCTGATGATTGATCAGGCAATTCGGAAAGTGCTCGTCGAGCACGGTCGGCTGGCAGTCGACGTGAGCACGATCGATGGAGAGGCCGATCTTTACGAGTTGGGTTTGACGTCGCACGCGAGCGTGAATGTCATGTTAGCGCTGGAGGATTCGTTCGACATCGAGTTTCCTGACGAGTTGTTGCGGAAGAGTACTTTCGCAAGCGTCAAGGCGATCGAGGGTGCGTTGACGGAGTTGGGTGCTGCATGAACGCTCCGCAATCGCAGTGCGCCACCGGGACGGCCCTCGAGCGGGCCACACGGTTGGCCGACGAAGTTGCAGCGGCGTGGGCCGACGAAGTCGATGCCGAGGCAAGGTTTCCGCGTGAAGCTGTCGACGCCATGCGAAGCGAACGGCTGCTGTCCGTAGCTGTGCCGAGGGAACTAGGCGGCGAAGGACTCTCGCTGCAGGAAGTGTCGCAGATCGCCCGTGTGATCGGAACACGCTGTGCAGCAAGCGGAATGATTTTCGCGATGCATCAGACGCAAATCTACTCGTTGGTCAAGCACGGCAACACCGAAGCGCTACGCGGGTTTGTCGAAGAAACGGTCGACAAGCAACTGCTGTTGGCATCGGCAACCACTGAGCTGGGAATCGGTGGTGACGTCAGCCGGAGTTACTGCGCGGTCGAAGACTTGGGCGGTCATCTGCTGTTGATCAAGAACGCGCCTGTCATTTCGTACGGCGAACACTCCGACGCGATAGTCGTGACGGCTCGGCGAACCCCGGAGAGTCAGCCGAACGATCAGGTTCTCGTTGTGTGTCGTACCCCAGACCTGACGCTCGAACGCACCACCGAGTGGAACACGCTGGGACTCAGGGGAACTTGCAGTCTTGGTTACATCCTTCGGGCCACCTCGACGCCCGAGATGGTCGCCGACGTACCGTATTCCGATATCTCCACCCATACGATGCTTCCGGTCTCGCACGTCGTCTGGAGCTCGGTGTGGTTGGGAATTGCCGACGCTGCAGTCGAGAAGGCACGCAAGTACGTGCGTGCCGCCGCCCGCAAGCAGCCCGGAGTCACTTCCCCCGGAGCGCTGCGGCTCGCCGAAGTTGCTGCTTCGGCACAACAATTCGCCGATCTCGTCGACGCCTCTGCACGCAGGTACGACCGCGCAGTCCACGCTGCGGAAGGCGCCGCCGATTTCGAGGCGACGGGAGCGGTGGGCTTTTCGCTCGCGATGAACAACCTGAAAGTCACAGCCTCCACCGCGGTGGTGGAAATCGTGGGGCAGACAATGCTGATCTGTGGCATCTCGGGATATCGCGAGGACACCGAATTTTCACTCGGTCGGCACCTTCGTGACGCGCACGGCGCAGCGGTGATGGTGAACAACGATCGAATCATGGCAGGTTCAGCGCACATGGCTATCGGATACCGGGGAACGCTATGACGACGGAGAATGTGACAACCGAGACTGTGACAGGCGAGACCGATCTGGATCGGGCTCGGGCTGCATTTCAACGCGAACTGCTCGTCGAAGGACTACTCGTCGAGACAGAGGTACCGGGACTCTACGGGCGTTCCGGCGTGTTCGAGGACATCGTCGACGGTATCGACCGAGTGGTGGTTGCAGCGGGGCCAGGCGACGCCGCGACTCGGCTGCGGTTCCCGCCGGTGTTCCCGCGTAGCAGTTTCGAGCGCACCGACTACATCGCTTCGTTTCCCAACCTCACCGGCGCCATCAACACCTTCGCTGGTTCCAATCGCGATCACGCGCGACTGCTGGCCGATCGCGCCGACGGACAATCGTGGGATCGCCACCTCGAGCCGACCGAGACCATGCTCGTCTCCGCAGCGTGCCATCCTGCCTATGCGCGATACACCGGAGTTCTCCCCGAAGGCGGGGTACTGCTGGACATCTACGGTTTTTGCTTCCGGCACGAACCGGCGATCGATCCGGCTCGCATGCAAGCGTTTCGGATGCACGAGTTCGTGACGATCGGTGACGCCGCGGCAGCGCGAGCGCATCGCGAGCACTGGATCGAGCGGGGGCTCGAGGTGCTCGGCCGGCTCCAACTCGACGCCACCCCGGTGATTGCCAATGATCCTTTCTTCGGACGCGCCGGAAAGATGCTTGCAGCTAACCAGCGTGAAGAGAATCTCAAGACGGAACTGACGGTTCGGCTCTACGGAGATCTCGACGAGGGCACGGCGATCGTGTCCTCGAACAACCATCTCGACCATTTCGGTGTCAACTTCGACATCCGAACGGCGGAGGGGGAGGTGGCGCACAGCTCGTGCGTCGGCTTCGGGATGGAGCGAATCGCGTTGTCCTTGTTGCGGACTCATGGTCTTGATGTGGCTGCGTGGCCAACCTCCGTACGCGAACGAATGGGCATCTGATGTCCCGGCTCATCGACATTTCACCTGATCGCTACCAACCCCATTCGTTGCACCAGGACGACCGGGTGTGGGCGCAGACCAACTGCTATACGGATCTGTGGATCGAAGTGTTGCATTCGCTGGGATTGGACCCCGTCCCGGCGCTGGCATGTGCCTTCTCATCGCGGTTCGACGGGACTCAGTGGACGTTCCTCAAGCTCAAGGCCGAGGACATCTACGCGCTGTACGGAATCGAAGTCGCCGAGATGAACGTCTGGCGGGCCCCGCTGATCCATGTCGAGGACAACCTCGCGGTTGGGATGCTGTCGACGGTTGAAGTCGACGGATACTGGCTTCCCGACACTCTTGGAACGAGTTATCACGAGGGGCACACCAAGACCACGATCGTGCCCAATCGGATCGATCGCGTTGCCGGCGAGCTTGAATACTTCCACAACAGCGGGTACTACGTGCTGCGAGGCGACGATTTCTCCGGTGTCTTCGATCTCGATCGTTGCTCACTTCCTTCGTTCGTGCCCTACGTCGAACAGATCAGGTTGAATCCGGTTCACGCGACCAACGCCGGAAACATCGCCGAAGTGGCTCGGCGGAACGTAGCGGTTCGAGCGGCGGGTAATCCCGTGCGAGAGCTGGGACGCCGGGTGATCGACGACCTCGAATGGGTGCAGGGGGCGGGCATGGATGCCTTTCACCTCTGGTCCTTCGGGCTACTTCGTCAGTGCGGTGCCAGCGCGGAGTTGGCAGCCGACGCCAGCGAGTTTTTGGACACTGCAGGTTTCTCCGGGACAGGCGAAGCTGCGCCAGATTTCCGAAAAGTGGCGTCCGGGGCCAAGAGCGTGCAGTTTCAGATGGCGCGTGCCTCCAGGGGCCGCGCGGTGGACCCGCGTGAACAACTCGACGAGATGGCCGTGTCGTGGAAGAGGGCGATGGAAGTCGTTGCCGACACAGTCGGCGTCGACTCGCATCGACACTTGAGGTTGGTCTAACAGTGCCTCGTTCGTCAGCAGACCTGCTGGCCGGCGCGATATGGCGATGCGCTGCAACCGAACCCGGATCCATATCTGATCCGGATGCCCTCGAAACCGTGACCGAGTGGGTCGCAGCGTCTGTGCCTGGGACAGTCATTGGTGCGATACAGGCGGCGCAAACGGACGCCGGACGCACGAAGTCCGTTGCATCGTCGTCGGTTTCATCATCGTCTGTTTCATCATCGGACTGGTGGTTCGTGACTACCGTGGCCACGACCGGTGAGGGGTCGTGGCTGCTCCAGTTCGACGGTGTGACGGCGTTTGCCGATGTCTGGATCGGCGGCGTCCATGTCGCGTCCACTGAATCCATGTTCACACCTGGGGAAGTGAGCATTCCGGCCGTAGTCGGCGCTGGTAAACGCGTCCAGGTCGCTATTCATTTTCATTCTCTGTCCGCGATTCTGAGATCGAGGCGTCCTCGAGGACGTTGGCGCTCGTCGATGGTCCGTGAACAGGGTCTTCGGTGGATCCGAACCACGATGCTCGGTATGGCTCCCGTATTCAGTGGCGTTCCGGTACCGGTGGGACCGTGGCGGGGTATCCGGTTGTTGGACAAGGGAGTTGCCGCCGTAGTCTCGGCTGTCAAGCACGCGAGTGTTGACGGCACAACCGGTCACGTTGCCGTCAGCGCTCGGCTCACCGGATTGCCGGCCTCGCTGGAGTACGTGACCGTGCGCGTCGGCGAACACTCGCGACAATTGGCTGTAATTGCCGGACCGGACGGATTCCTCGAGGTGTCCGGCGTCGTCGAAGTGCCGGACGCGCAGTTGTGGTGGCCGCACACTCATGGCGCTCCTCGCACGTATCCGGTGACGATAGAAACGGTCGGAGTCTCCGAGCATCTCGGTTCAGTGGGCTTCCGGACGGTGGAGGCCGACAGATCCGATGGTGGATTCCGTTTGAATGTCAACGGCATCCGGGTGTACTGCCGTGGTTCGGTGTGGGTGCCGACCGACCCGATCTCGCTTCAAGACGACGCCGGCACCACTCGTGTCTTGGAACGCCTGGCTGAGGCGGGCCTGAACATGATTCGAATCCCAGGGACGATGGTCTACGAGAGCGACCACTTCTGGGAGGAATGCGCGCGACTGGGCATTCTCGTGTGGCAGGACATGATGTTGGCGACTCTTGATCCGCCCGACACCGACGAATTCTTCGAACTCGTTGCAGCAGAGGTCACCGCGTTCTTGCACAGAGTGCGTGGAAATCCCGCTTTGGCAGTCTTCTGCGGCGGCAGCGAGACCGAACAGCAGCCGACCATGCTGGGCTTGGTCGATCAACACATCCCGCTCATTCATTCGAGACTGCCGGAGCTGATCTCGGCGGTGGCACCTGAACTCGAATACGTGACGTCGTCGCCCTCGGCGCCTCGCGGGGGAGAGCAATTGGCAACGCATGTCGGAAGCGGGGTCGCCCACTACTTCGGGGTGGGTGCCTATCGTCGTCCACTGGCCGACGTGCTCAGCGCGCGAGTACGTTTTGCGACCGAATCACTGGCATTTTCGATTCCACCGTCGAATGCCGTGATCGAGAACGAATTCGGTTCGCTCGCCGTCGCAGGGCACCACCCGGCATGGAAAGCCGCGGTGCCGCGGGACAACGGATCGTCGTGGGATTTCGAGGATGTTCGGGATCACTACGTCCACGCGCTTTTCGGCGAAGACGCTCGTGAAGTCCGGTGGTCCGACCCGGAACGCTATCTCGACCTGGGGCGAGCAGCCGTATGTGAGGCGTTCGCCTCGACGCTCGGCTATTGGCGTCGCCCGGATTCTCGGTGCGACGGCGCCTTGACACTCGCACTGCGAGACCTGGAGCCCGGGCCGGGATGGGGGGTCCTCGATTGGAGCGGCAGCCCCAAGGCTCCGTGGTTCGTGCTCCGTAGGAGCGCCAAACCGATCGCGCTCCTCGTCACGGACGACGGTATGGACGGATTGAGGCTCGACGCGATCAACGAGACTGCCGAACCTGTCGTCGGCGAGATCAGGTTTCGAGCGCACAGTCGGTCAGGTGTCGTCCCAGTCGACGTCGCGCTACCGGTCAAGGTGGAATCGCACTCGAGTCTGACCTGGTCCGTGGACAGCCTTGTCGGCCGTTTCACCGACCTCACTCACGTCTTTCAGTTCGGGGCGCGGACATACGACGCCGTCACCGTCACGCTCGAAGACGAAGACGGCGAGATGGTGGACGAAGTGGTGCACCTCCTGGGGAGTCCGGCACGGCCCCTCGAGCGGTCGGTCGGACTTGTCGCCACGGCGCGCAACGTCGGCGACGAAGAGTGGGTAGTCGACGTCTCGACGGATGCTTCCGCCCAATACGTTGCCCTCGAACTGCAGGGCTTCGAGCCCGAAGACTCCTGGTTCCACCTCGCGCCGAACGGTCGCAGGACTGTACGTCTACGGAGAACCAGCCAGGCAACGAAGGTAATCGGCCGGGTTCGGGCGCTCAACTCTCACACCAGCGTGGCCGTGGCACCGCCGAGCGCCCCGGCCACCCGATCTTCACCGGCCAAGCGGACGACGAAGAAGCCGAGCGTTACGGGAAACTGAACGGATCGGACTGCGCTGCGAGATCGCGCACCGATAGAATCGAACCGGCGCACAACTCTGCCTCGGTGGAGATCTTGCGCTCGGGCTGTGCGTCCGCAACCCGTCATCACTGTTCAGGAGTGCGTTCGTTGACTTCCTTGTCCTCTGCCCAGACTGCGCTCGCTGGACTCGCCGAGGTCGCCCTCGCAGACGCCGCGTTCACTCCAGTGATCGACTCGATCGGTGCGCCTGCCCTGGACATCGTGGCGCCGAAGCCGGCTCGACCATTCATCGCCGCTGCACTTGCCGCGCGCACTCCGGTGCTGCTGGTGACGGCCACCGGTCGCGAAGCCGACGATCTGACGTCAGAACTCACCGAGATGCTCGGTGGAGGCGTCGCGCAGTTCCCGTCGTGGGAAACATTGCCGCACGAGCGACTGTCGCCGAGCGCGGACACCGTCGGGCGACGGGTGGAGGTACTGCGCCGACTCGCCAGACCAGACGACGCCTCGTACGGCTCGCCTCTTCGGGTGATCGTGACCACGGTGCGCTCTCTCGTTCAGCCAATGGCGCCGGGTCTTGGCGAGATCGAGCCGATCACGTTGCGCGTCGGCACCGAGATCGATTTCGATTCTGTTCTGGTTCGTCTGGTGGAGATGGCGTACAGCCGTGTCGACATGGTGGGAAAGCGTGGTGAGTTCGCGGTCCGCGGCGGCATTCTCGACCTGTTCTCGCCGACGGCGGATCATCCGGTACGTATCGAATTCTGGGGTGACGAGGTATCGGAGCTTCGGTACTTCTCTGTCGCCGATCAGCGTTCGCTACCGGACGTCGACGTCGATTCCGTGATCGCGCCGCCGTGTCGTGAGCTGATTCTGACAGCTGATGTTCGCGATCGAGCTGCGGCACTCGCTGCTGAGAATCAGGCTGACGCGTCGTTGGTCGAGATGCTGGACAAGATCTCGGCAGGCATCCCCGTCGAGGGGATGGAAGCTCTGCTCCCGGTTCTCAAACCCGGTGAACTGCAACTACTTTCCGATGTCCTTCCGGTAGGGGCACACATCCTTCTGTGCGATCCGGAGAAGGTGCGCACCCGCGCCACCGATCTGGTGCGCACCGGCCAGGAATTCTTGGAAGCGTCGTGGACGGCGGCGTCGATCGGCGGCGCTGCACCGCTCGACACGTCGATCCTCAACGGCGGGGGAGTCGATCTCGGTGCCTCCGCATACCGGTCGCTTCGTCATGTTCGCGAATCTGCCGAAGCTGCCGGCCGTCCGTGGTGGACGGTCAGCCCGCTGGCGTCGGGAAATGGTGAAGAACTGGAAATCCCGGTTCAGGCGGCACCGCAGGTACGTGGTTCCGACGACCTGTTGGCCGAGCTGTTCGTCAGCCTCCGGGCGCACGTGAGCACGGGCGGTCGCGCGGCGATCGTGGTGGCAGGCGCCGGCACCGCAAGCCGAGTCGTCGAGCGACTCGGTGAAGCCGAAGTGCCCGCCAAGATGCTCGATGGCGGAGCGACCCCTGCCCGTGGACAGGTCGCGGTGCTCCGCGGGTCTCTGCACGACGGACTGGTACTCGCCGGCGACGACTCGACGCCGGGGATGGTGATCGTCACCGAGTCCGATCTGACGGGCAACCGCGTTGCAGCGGTCGGCGACGGAAAGCGCTTGCCGGCCAAGCGCCGCAATCAGGTCGATCCCCTCGCGCTGTCTGCAGGGGACATGGTCGTGCACGATCAGCACGGTATCGGCCGGTTCGTCGAGATGGTCGAACGCACCATCGGCGGGGCGCGTCGTGAATACCTGGTCATCGAGTATGCGCCGAGCAAGCGTGGTCACCCGGGTGATCGTCTGTTCGTCCCGATGGAATCGCTCGATCAACTCTCCCGGTATGTCGGTGGAGAGTTGCCTGCGCTGAGCAAGCTCGGTGGATCCGACTGGGCGAACACCAAGCGTAAGGCTCGCAAGGCGGTTCGTGAGATCGCGGGTGAGTTGGTTCAACTCTACGCTGCGCGTCAGGCGGCCCCGGGGCATGCATTCGGCCCGGACACGCCGTGGCAGAAGGAACTCGAAGACGCGTTCGCCTTCACCGAGACCATCGACCAGTTGACCGTCATCAGTGAGGTCAAGGCCGACATGGAGAAGCCGGTTCCGATGGACCGGGTGGTGATCGGTGACGTCGGGTACGGCAAGACGGAGATCGCCGTTCGTGCCGCGTTCAAGGCAGTCCAGGACGGCAAGCAGGTGGCGGTACTGGTCCCGACGACTCTGCTTGCACAGCAACATCTTCAGACGTTCACCGAACGAATGGCGTCGTTCCCGGTGAAGGTGCGAGGGCTGTCCCGTTTCACCGACGCCAAGGACTCGAAGGAAATCATCGCCGGCATGGCCGAAGGCGAGATCGACATCGTCGTCGGTACTCACCGGTTGCTGCAGACCGGTATTCGCTGGAAGGACCTCGGGCTTGTGATCGTCGACGAGGAACAGCGATTCGGAGTCGAGCACAAGGAACACATCAAGGCACTACGCACCCACGTCGACGTCTTGACGATGTCGGCTACCCCGATTCCTCGTACTCTCGAGATGAGCATGGCCGGGATCCGTGAGATGTCCACGATCCTCACACCGCCGGAAGAACGTCATCCGATCCTCACTTACGTCGGCGCGTATGCGGACAAGCAGGTTGCCGCGGCCATCCGGCGTGAACTTCTGCGCGACGGTCAGGTCTTCTACGTACACAACCGTGTCAGCTCGATCGACAAGGCGGCCAAGAAGATCCGTGAACTCGTCCCGGAGGCTCGCGTCGTCGTCGCGCACGGTCAGATGAACGAGGACACTCTCGAAAAGACCGTGCAGGGCTTCTGGGAACGCGACTTCGACGTGTTGGTCTGTACCACGATCATCGAAACCGGTCTGGACATCTCGAACGCGAACACACTGATCGTCGAACGTGCGGACTCGCTTGGCCTCTCGCAGTTGCATCAGCTCCGCGGACGCGTCGGGCGTAGTCGTGAACGTGGATACGCATACTTCCTGTACCCGGCCGAAAAGCCGTTGACGGAAACGGCATACGACCGACTGGCAACGATTTCGCAGAATTCGGACCTCGGCGCCGGTATGGCAGTCGCGATGAAGGACCTCGAAATCCGTGGAGCCGGAAACGTTCTGGGCGCAGAGCAGTCCGGCCACGTCGCGGGCGTCGGGTTCGATCTGTATGTCAGGCTGGTCGGCGAGGCGGTCGAAGCCTTCCGGGCTGCAGCCGACGGCAAACCGATCACCATGGACGAGGGCACGAAGGAAGTCCGGATCGACCTACCGGTGGACGCGCACATCCCGCCCGACTATGTCACCAGTGACAGGCTCAGGTTGGAGGGGTACCGCAAGCTCGCTGCGGCAACTGATTCCGACGGCATCGCTGCCGTAGTCGAAGAACTGGTCGATCGCTACGGCCCACTGCCCGAAGAGGTTCGACGGCTGATCTCGGTGGCCAAGCTTCGACTGCTCTGCCGCGAGTACCAACTGGAGGAAGTCGCCGTCACCGGAACTCAGCTCAAGATCTCGCCGATGTCACTGCCCGATTCCAAACAGATCAGGCTCAAGAGGATCTATCCGAGCGCGCAGTACCGGGCAACGACCGGGCTCGTGCAACTCCCGCTGCCTCGCACCGGCGGAGTCGGCTCGGATCGCCTGCGGGACGTCGAACTACTTCAATACATCGCGGACTTCATCTTGGCGATAGACGGGCGCGCCGCCGGTGCCGTCCTGGTCGAGGCGTGAGCACTCGGTGAACGAATCGCCCGTCGTCGTACTGCTCGATCCTCTGCGGCCGCATGTCTTTCCGCTGGAGGCGCTCCCGTTCCTGTCCGGCGCGATCGATATCGACCCGGACGTTCCCGACTCGGTACGCGGCGCATTGCCTGCCACGACACCCGGCGCCGCGGTGACTGTGATGATGGACACCGCCGAGCCGAAGATCGAGGCGTTGTCTGCCGCTGGGGTAAAGATGATTCGCGCCGAACCCATTCACGGCGATCGATTGGTGGAAGCGGCGTCGATCATGGACCGGTTGTGGAATCGCGGCGGTTGGGAGTCGACCCAGACGCACGAGAGCCTCTCGGTTTACCTCGTCGAGGAGACCTATGAGGTACTCGACGCGATTCGAAGCGACGACGAGAGCGATCTCCGTGAGGAACTCGGCGATCTGTTGCTCCAGGTGTTGTTCCACTCGCGGATCGCTCAATCTCACGGCGTTTTCGAATTGGACGACGTGGCCGGCGCACTGATCGCGAAACTCGTGCATCGCAGCCCGCACCTGGTCAGTTCCGGGGTGGTCGACATCGCTGAGCAGGAGCGGGCGTGGGACGCTTTGAAGGCTGCCGAGAAGGCGCGCGCGTCGTCCATGGACGGCATCGCTCGGTCGCAGCCGCCGTTGCTCCTCGCCGAAAAAGTACTGAGCAGGGCCGCCAAAGCCGGTGTGATCGAAAGCGCCGACGAAGCTGATCTGGAAGCTTTGATCGAACAGTGCCGACGCGCCGACACTGCACTCCTGGGCGCCCTGGACATGCTGATCGCCGACATTCGGATTCGTGAGGGAAGACGTCTCGAAAATGTGGAGGATTAGCCCACTTTGACGTAATTGCCCGGTAATCATCTGGCAACCGGAAAATAGCTTGGACTCGGTGAGTGCAGTTGAAACAAACCTAAGGTATGTTTACGTACGAAATGAGCAACACTGGGTCGTTTTATCGCACGAAGTGGCCCTTGATCGGCAGTTATGTAGGGGGTCCGATGACGGTTCGTTTCTGCACTGCGAGCAGCGAGGTACGGCAACCGGCGGGGTGTTGCCGTACCTGGAGGCTCGCGGTGGCTACCGATCAGCGATCCGCTGAATCCGTTCGACCCGCTGAAGTCATTCGAATGACTAGAAGGACTGATGGCAAATGAGCGTTCATGCTGAGGTGGAGAGCCGGTCGGCAGCATTGCAGGATTCCGCTCATGTCGGCACCGACTGGCGTCGGGCATACCGGAAGCGGATTGCCGTGAGCGATTCGATCACGGTTCTGTTCGTGATCGCGCTCGCACAGATCGGCAGCATGTGGCCGCATCCGATCGAGTGGCTGACACCACTCAAGGTGATTGCGTCTGCAGCGCTGGGAGGGCTGTGGATGATCGCGCTCGCACGCGGACGCAGCCGTCATCAGTCGATGCTGGGCGAGGGCAGCGACGAGTACGAGAAGGTGCTGCTCGCTACCGGCCAAGTCTTCGGAGTGGGCGCATTGGCCGGGATCATTCTCGGCGTAGGAATCGCGCGTAGCTATCTCATGATCGCACTGCCCGTCGGGCTCGCTGCGCTGCTTCTCGGGCGCTACCTCTGGCGGCGCGACATTCGAAAGAAGCGTGCGAGCGGGGATTGCCGCAACTCGGTGCTGTTGGTCGGTGGACACGCGTCCGTCGTTGCTACTACGCGAGCCTTCGTGCGGGACTCCTCGGCAGGCTACGACGTTGTGGGAGCGTGCATTCCGCGTCGGGCGACCGCGCTGGACGATCACATCGTCGTCGACGGCGCAGCGGTCCCGGTATTGGGCAACGAGTTCGAGGTGGTCGAGGCGATGCGCGCAAGCGGCGCAGACACCGTCATCGTCACCGGAACCGAAGACCTCGGGCAGGTGGGCATACGCAAGCTGATGTGGGATCTCGAAGCCGAGGGCGTCGACATGGTGGTTTCACCGGTCGTAGCTGACGTGTCGAAGGCTCGCTTGATGTTTCGCCCGGCAGCAGGACTCCCGTTGATTCACGTTGCGCGACCGCGCTACCAGGGCGCCAACCGGCTTGCGCCCGCTGTTTTCGACGCGGTGTTCTCGATGCTGATGATCCTCCTCGTGGCGCCGGTCATGGTCGCCGCCGCCGCTGCGGTCAAGTTCACGTCGAAAGGCCCGGTGTTCTACAAGGCAGAACGCATCGGCCTCAACGGGAAACCGTTCCCTATGTTGAAGTTTCGTACCATGGTGGAAGGCGCCGATCAGCAGGTTGTCGATCTGATGGGGGACAACGAAGGCGCGGGAGGCGTGTTGTTCAAGATGCGGGAGGATCCACGAATCACGTCCGTCGGCAAGATCCTTCGTCGATTGAGCATCGACGAGCTACCACAGTTCTTCAACGTCATTCGCGGCGAGATGAGCGTTGTCGGTCCGCGGCCGCCGTTGCGGCGCGAGGTCGAGATGTACGACGACGAGGTTGCCCGGCGCCTGCTGGTCAAGCCTGGCATCACCGGTCTCTGGCAGGTAAGTGGTCGCAGTGACCTCTCCTGGGAAGAATCTGTTCGTCTCGACTCGTCGTATGTGGAGAATTGGTCTGCGGCGCAGAATATCTCGATCATCACCAAGACCGTATCCGCAGTGCTCAGGAGCGACGGAGCGTACTGACCGGCCAGAGGCGGTCAGCATTCCTGGAACTGGGCGCGAACATACCCGGCGGTTTGCCACACGTAGTTCGCGGCCCAGACCCAGACCGGAAGTGGTCGGGGGTCCGCGACTACGTCGATGTCACCGTCCCAGCAACGGTTGATGATGTAGCGACTGCGAGAGACATGGGGAACGAAGGTCACAACGATGACGCGCTTCCATCCCTGTGCCTCTGCGCGACGCCGAATCTCCTGTCCTTCACCACGCGTGGTCGACGGATCTGGCTTGAAACAGCTGACCTCGAAGTCGTAGGTTCCCTCGCATATCGCGTTGATCTTCGGATCATTGCTTCGATACGGATTCGAAAAGATGATCTGGGGCGCGTAGCCCTGCTCGGCCAAGGACAGTCCGTACTCTTCTCTGCCGTCGTGATCACCGCCGAGAACAACTATCGCGTCGGCTATTTCGGGTGTGTCGATCACCGGATCGACGTAGACCGGCCAGCCGGCGGCAGTGATTGCAGTAAGTCCGCCGACAATCCCGCTGAGAACGAGTATGCGTCGACGGACCTTGGGGCGAGTGGATTTCACAATTACTTCCTGTAGTGCAGATGTGGGAGCCGCTCAGAGCCCGTACTGGGTTTCGAGCACCGCACGAACGGCAGGCATTCCTAGTCGTTCGCGAGCAACATTTCGCGCGCGGGCGCCCATCTCTGCTGCGACGACGGGATCCTTCAAGAGCGACGAGATCGCCGCAGTCAGTGACTCGGTGGCGTTGTCGATCACGAGGCCACAGCGACCGTCCCGAATCAGTGGTGCGAGGCCACACGTGTCGGTGACGACTACGGGCAGTCCAGCGGCCATCGCTTCGAGTACGGACATTGGGAACGGCTCGTTCACGGAGGGCAAGACGTATACCGCGGCTTGACGAAATCGTGCGGCAGACTTGTCGAACGGAAGTGGGCCTTCGTACCGGATGACACTGCTGTGCCCGGAGCGGTCGATCAGTCGGTTGACGGCTTCTGCTTCGCCCTCATCCGGTCCGACTATCGAAAAGTGCGCCGTGTGTCCGCTGTCCAACAACGCTTTTGCGGCTTCGACGAAGACCTGGGGTCGCTTTCTTGCCTGTAATCGTGCGAGGTACAGGACCTCGGGCGGGTCGCATCTGTCCACAGGCGGCGACTCGAGGTCTTCCGCCTCCGGAATCCCGTTGTTGAGTTCCACCAAGTTGAGGCGACCGTCTCCGACAACGGACTGCAGGTCTGCATGTTCTCGTTCGGTGAGATAGAACACTGTCCGTGCGCGTTTGAGGACCGGGATCGTGAGAGCAGCGTCCAACGGTCTTGCCAGCAGCTTGTCTGTTTCGTCGATCATCCCGTGAGTCTGTGCGAAAACTGGAATGCCGTATGCAAGAGCCAACTTGGCGGCAGGAAGGGTCACCAGGTCGCGCGCGAGATGAATGTGCACGACGTCGAATTCTCGGATGTGCTTGCGAAGCCACACAAGCATCGACGGCGCGCCGATTCCCGCGTACCCGATCTTGGGGATCACGGTTCGCGCCGGAAACAATTTCAGAGCGATACCCTGCTCGCGTGTCGGGGGGACCGCGTACCCACGCTCACCTGCGACAATAGTTACGTCATGGCCATTGTCCTGCAATGCTTTCGACTGATTGAGGGCGACCCTGATAGGCCCTCCGTAAGCGGCGTCCGGTGAGAAGAGAGTGACGATCTGCAGTATCTTCATCGTGCAGCGCCGGCCCGTGGCGCCAACATCGTGGTTCCGGCGGAAACATCGGACGTCACCAAAGCCGTCGCGCCGACGATTGCGTTGTCTCCGATCGTTACACCTCGGAGTATCGTCGCGCGGGCGGCGATCCATGCCTGGTCGCCGATGACGATGGGGGCATTGTCGAACTCGAATGTGGGACTTCGGTGATCATGACTGCCCGTACACAGGAGGACATCCTGCGAGATAGCCGTGTTCGCCCCTATCGTGACGGGTTCGAGATTGAGTATCCAGGTTCCCTCGCCGATCCACGAGTCTGCTCCGACCGTGAGCTTCCACGGCCAGTGGATACGGACGCGGTGCCGAATCAGGACCCCGTCGGCGATGTCTGCACCGAACCGCCGGAGAACTGCAACGCGTATCCCGTTGGGGCACCACCAATGAGAAAGCAGTACACCGGAAATCACGAGCCAGGAGATTTGAACCAGCGGACCGCGTCCCTTGTCGTATCCGGCACCGGTGAATCCGGACAGAGTGCGGATTGTGCTCACAGTCGGACCGCTGCAGACGAGTCCCGTACGTGTTCGCGATACCAGGCAACGGTCGACTCGATGCCCTCGCGGGTTGAGATCTGTGGTTGCCAACCGGTGGCCATCAGTGTGGACACGTCGAGTAGTTTGCGCGGTGCACCATCGGGCTTGCTTGTGTCCCAGTCCATTCGGCCTTCGTATCCGACTGCTTCGGCCACAATGTTTGCGAGATCTTTGATGGTTTCGTCGTGACCGGTACCGACGTTGATGTGTCCGGACTCGTCGAAGGTGTCGAGTAGGTGAAGGAGTGCGTCGGCCAAGTCGTCCACGTGGAGGAATTCTCGACGTGGGCTCCCAGAACCCCAGTTCGTGACGGATTCAACTCCATCCTTCTTGGCTTGGTCGAGACGGCGAATCATCGCAGGAAGTACGTGCGAAACATTCTCCGAGAAGTTGTCGCCGGGTCCGTACAGGCTTGTCGGCATCGCCGAGATCCAGGGCAACCCGAACTGCCTGCGAACGGCCTGGACCTGGATGATTCCCGCAATCTTGGCGATCGCATATGCGTCGTTGGTCGGTTCGAGATGGCCGTTCAGTAATTGATCTTCGGTGATCGGCTGTGGTGCCAGGCGCGGGTAGATGCACGAGGACCCGAGGAACAGCAATCGACGCACGCCGTGCCGCAGCGCTGCGTCGAGCACGTTGGTCTGGATCTGGAGGTTGTCGGAGATGAAGTCGACCGGATATGTGTTGTTCGCGACGATTCCCCCGACCTTCGCGGCAGCCAAGACAACGCACGACGGTGTGGTGGCTTCGAAGAAGGCGAACACGTCTGCGCGGTTTCGCAGATCGAGTTCGGCAGATGTGCGGCCGATCAGGTCGGTGAAGCCACTCTGCTCGAGCTTGCGCCACAGCGCGGATCCCACTAGCCCCTTGTGTCCGGCGATGTATGTCGGGGCGCTGCGATCAAGAGGTGCAATCGATTTCGTCGTGATCATGAGAGCGAGATCTTCCAATCAGGGAGATGTGGCGTGTCGATCCACGGTGTGCCGGCATGTGCCAATGCTGCGATGTCGGCGTCCATCATGATTCGAGCCAATTCTGGGGTCTGTACTGTCGCTTTCCAGCCCAATTTGTCCTCGGCTTTGCCTGCGTCGCCGACCAGAGCGTCCACCTCTGTCGGGCGAAGGTAACGAGGATCGAATTTGACGTACTTCTGCCAGTCGAGACCAACGTGTTCGAATGAGGCCACGACAAAATCCTGGACCGTGAAGTTTCCTCCAGTGGCCAACACGTAGTCATCTGGTTCGTCGACTTGAAGCATCCGCCACATACCCTCGACGTACTCGGGTGCGTAGCCCCAGTCCCTTACCGCGTCCAAATTGCCCAGGTACAGCGAATCTTCGATCCCGGCCTGGATCCGTGCGACTGCACGCGTGATCTTTCTCGTGACGAATGTTTCACCGCGGCGGGGTGACTCGTGATTGAAGAGGATCCCGTTCACTGCGTGAATTCCGTAGGCCTCGCGATAGTTCCTGGTGACCCAATACGAGTACACCTTTGCGGCACCGTACGGCGACCGAGGATAGAACGGGGTGTCCTCGTTCTGTGGAGGCGGACTGGCTCCGAACATTTCCGAACTCGAAGCCTGGTAGAAGCGACACTGCAATCCCGTCATGCGGACTGCTTCGAGCAAACGAATAGACCCGATTCCGGTTGTGTTGCCGGTGTGTTCGGGCTCGTCGAAGCTGACCCGCACGTGCGACTGCGCAGCGAGGTTGTACACCTCGTCTGGTGCGATCTTCGACAAGAGCGTGACGAGTCGTGCGCCGTCGGACAGGTCACCGTAGTGCAAGAACAGCCGTGCGCCCTGTTCGTGAGGGTCCTGATAGAGGTGATCGATGCGTGACGTGTTGAAAGTTGATGCGCGTCTGATCAATCCGTGTACTTCATAACCTTTGGCCAACAACAGTTCTGCCAGATAGGAACCGTCCTGTCCGGTGATCCCTGTGATGAGTGCGCGTTTGGTCATCGAGCGTCAGCTGCCTTGTCTGTGTTCGTCGTCTTCGGATCCGAGTCGAGATGTGCGTCGAGATGTGTGACGTGTTGTTCCGAGTGGCTCGCGTGCTGACTCCGGCCGGCCACCAGGTCGCGGATCCACTGTTCGCATTTGTCGATGGACGCGGTTTTACCGACCGCGGTAGCGCAGTACCGGACCCCGGCGGCGCCAAGTCTGGCGGAGGTCTCCGCGTCGCCCGCGAGTTGTAGGGCCGCGGTGAGCAGGCCGGCGGGATCGCCGTTCTGCGTGACGACGCCGGCACCGGAAGCACGGATCTCGTCAGCAGTCGTGGATGCCACGTCGGTCGCGGCGACGATCGGGGTACCGCTGCTGAAGTACGACGTCAACTTGCTCGGCACTGCCATCCCGACGATTCCGGGTGCCTCGTTGACCAGTAGAACGTCAGCGGCGGCCATGGCAGTACGGAAGTCCTGGTCGTCGAGTGGACGGACGAAGTCGATTCGATTGACTCCCACTGCCGCGGCTTCGAGGTTCGGTCGCTGATTGCCGTCGCCGACCAGAACGAATCGGATGGGCAGATTCTGCTCGTCGGCGAGTCGAGCCGCCTCCACCACATTCTCCAAACCTTGCTTCACGCCCATGTTTCCGGTGTGCAGAACTATGGTTTCGTCGGGCGACCACCCGAATCTGGTGCGTGCGGCGGTGAGATCGTCCACATCGATCGGTGCCACATGCGTCCAGTTCCGAACGACGGTGACTCGTTCGCGTGGGACGTGAAGTTCGTTGACGACGTGGTCGACGAAACGGTCATGGACGACGGCGATTCCGTCGGCGGACTTCACGACAGCCGCCTCGAGCTTCGACGTTGCGCGGGCACTGCGGCCTGTCATCGCGCCGGTCTCCACGACGCCTTGTCCGTACAAGTCGTGGACCCAGACCCCGATGGCCGGACGTTTGGGCGTCAGCCGAGCACGTCCGAGGACCATCGCAGTGGCCAGCAATGCCGGACTGGTACACACGATCACATCAGGTGTGTTCCACCCGGAGCTGGCGGCACGTGCGCCGAAACTCAGCTCCATTTTGATTCGTCCCAATGCGTTCGGTGGGTTCGGCACGAAGTGGCGGCGTCGGTGAACATGAACGCCGTTCACGACCTCGTCTATCGACCGTCCCTGATACGAAGCGTCGATTTCCCATGCCGGATAGTGCGGGTACCCGGTGACAACGTGCACCTCGTGTCCGCGCTCACCGAGCGATTCGGCAAGGTCCGTCATGTACGGAGCTATCCCCGTGGTTTCCGGCGCGTAGTTGATGCCGAGGATTGTGATGTTCAGCGAGCCGACAGTGGCACTTGTCGGTAACTCGGGAATCGCCGAATCGTCGACAGGGTGCTCGTGCATCTGGTCGGTCTGTGTACTGATGACGAACCTCCGGTTGGGAAAATGCGCGTTAAACAGTCAAACGGTTTTATTCAAGCTATTTAAGCGCCAGTAGGGCGGTTTATCAACCTGGTCAGCTGGATGGACTCGACAAAATGGGCGAATCGCCCTGGTGGATTCCGACATGCAACCGTCTGGACGACTGATTTAGCCGAAAAATAACTGGGTGGATGTGATTCTGGTGATAGTTGCGTCGAGGTGGGTGGTGTGCGTCCGGGCGGGTCCAGATTCTGCGCTCTCGCACCATGTGCAATTCTGTGCTCATGCAATGGTCTGCGTGAATGTTCGATCGCACTTTGACCGTCTTGCGGTTTGTTGTGTATTCGGCGGCGGAGGGGAAATGATGAGGTCTGATCCGTGGGGGAACATCTACTGCTGCAATACTCAGCAGGCGTTTGCGACAGTTGTACCGTCAGTAGTCGACGACGCGATTTCGGTGTGGATCAGCAATGTTTTCGATCCCGCGGACGACATCCGTGTGCGCGTCGTGCTGGTGCGCCGAGTCGATGAATCCGAAATCGAACCCGAGCATCTGGTGCTCGACGACGTGGCAGGCGATCTCCCCGACGAGTTCGACACCGTCGATGTCGACGAATTCAACAAGGTCTTCGTGAGTTTCTTCCACAACAGTCGCCTCGTCGACCCGTCGACAATCGTGTTGGTCGTAAGTGCCGGAATGCTCGGACTGATCTACTCGCACCGATTCGGTGACGAGACCGTGTTCATGCCGAAGTCGGAACGACTCTTTCTGGCATTGAGTGGGTTGAGTCCTGACTGTGCGCCCGATCGTCAGGACCGGCGGCCGTTGACTGCGCGCAGGATCGTCGAGGGCGGACTTCGGATGTCCGTCGCTCGTCCCAAAGCATCTTTCGGCGCGATACGGCAGATTGTCGGTATGCGGAACGAGGTTCCGCGTCCTGTTGCTCGCCCGGACGAGTCGGGCATTGATGCATTGGATTCACGCGCGTGGTGGTATTTCGCTCGGCTCGAGGGCAGTACTGATCGCAAATTGCCGTCGGTCTACTTCTACTGCGCACTACTCGCCGCGTTGGGACGTGGGGCTCACGAGAGTCATCACGTGGTGGCGGACCTTCGCTCGTATTCCCCGGTTCTCGGGCTCACCGATGGGAATGCGTTCAGTCACATACCATTTCGGGCCGATTGGTCGGTCGATGACCCTGCGGACGTAGCGCGTGAACTGTCGTCGCGAATTCGGTCGGGTGAGGCGCTGATCCGTCGATCAGTAGGCGAGGTGGTCGCGCGCGCAGCTGACTACAGGCACGGATCCAGCGGTGGGGCCGGCGAAGGTGACGAGATTGTGGAACAGCCTCTGACCACCAGTATGTCGTGTTTTCGTTTCCCAGCCGATCGACCGTATGCGAAGCTGGATGGCCGACTCGTGTACTCCGGTGGCATGCAGACCTACGCCCCGAACGCGCTGTCGATCAACATTCGGGCGACTGGGAACGTCTCCGATTGCACGTTCAGTCATTCCGGTGGACATGTCGCGAAGGCCTCATTGATGGCGGCGGTGAAGACTGCCGCTGGCCTGTCGGGTGCCGACGTCACGATGGAAACAGGATTTCACTTCGGCGAGCGATAGCGGAAACCTGCGTCCCACGGTGCGTCTGCAGGCACTTCGTACTCCTCGGCTACTTCGCAGTAAACAATCCTATAGACTGTTTTGAGTGAACTGAGCCGACCGATGGTTTCAAATCGATCTCGGTCTTGAAATCTCGGTCGCGGAACATCGAAGTCTCGGAGTGCAGCGAGCGCAAGGGGGGAGGTGAGAGACGTGGCGGGTCTCAAACTGCGCGTGCTGTTCAGCGCGGGTGATCAGGTGCTGTCCAGTGTCAGCAACGCGTTGATTCTGTTCGCGATGGCAGGCCCGTCGTCCGTGAGTGAGTTCGGTCTGGCGATCCTCGTTTTCTCCATCCTCACGGCTGCGCTCGGATTCGTTCGAGGCGCAGTGGGCACACCGCTGCTGTTGATGAGTGCATACAGCCGCAACAGGATTCGCACGGAGAGCAGACATGCGACCTCGGGTGCGGCCTTCTTCGGAATCGTAGTCGGGATCGTTGCCCTCGGAGTCTCTGTTTTCCTGCACGAACCGCAGGTGGGGATTGCATACGCCGTCGCCGCACCGGTTGTCCTCGCGCAGGATGCCTTGCGGTTCACCGCGATGTCGATGGGAGAACCGGAACATGCGTTCTTCAGCGACGCGTTGTGGGCCAGTGTGGCGTTCGGTGTGCTTGTCGTGACTTGGCTTCGACCAGAGGCACTTTCGATCGCTGAGATGATCTGGCTGTGGTCCCTCGCCGGAGCGCTTGCACTCGTTTACCTGATGATTCGCGTACAGACGCTACCGCGACTGACTGGTCTGTATCGCTGGTGGACGTCGTTCTGGACCCATCGAATCCGGTTCGGATTCGAGAGCGGTATCGACCAACTGGCCGCAATCGTGATCGTCGCGGTGTCCACAGCCTTCATCGGAACGGTGGCTGCCGCGTCTTTGCGCGGAGCAGTGACCGTCCTGGGTCCGTTCGCCGTGCTGATCAGTTCGCTACCACTGATCGTCATTCCCGAATCCGTTCGGGCCGGCCACACCGCGCGCCAGGTGTGGAGCACACTGCGCTATGCAGCGTGGCTCACATCCGCGATGGCGGCAACGATCGGATTTGCCGCTCCCTTCCTTCCAGATGCACTCGGCCGGGTCGTTCTCGGAGAGTCCTGGGCCGAGGCGCGCCATGTCCTGCCGTTTCTCGGACTCGAGTACGCGGCGATCTGTTGGATAGCGGGCGTTTACAATCTTTACCGCACTCAAGGAGCCAGTGGACGACTGCTCAAACTGCGAATCGTCCAGAGTCTCACGGCAATTGTCATCTGCAGTGCGGCTGCAGCCCTCACTGGAACCGCGGTCGGAGTCGCGATCGGACTGGCGCTCTCATCCATCCTGGTCGCAGTCTGCCTGGTGGTTGCTGCCCAACGGAAGCACTCTGGCCGCGAAAGCCCTGCGATCGTGCCGTCCACTGTTGATCGTTCCGAACCCGGCGACCTGCGCCGAACACGAACAGGCGCACTGGCCGGGACGACCACGTGAAAACAATTTCCAGCGGGCGGACAAAGCCTCACGAGTTCGCGGAATTCGACGTCAGTCGGCGAGACTCGTTGATGCCACCACTGATTGCGATCTGGACCGCGGTGATCATGGTGATCATCGTGCCTTTCGCAGTCGTCGAGTTCACTCCGACACCCCCAGGGCGCGTGTGGATGGCGGTACTTGCCGTCACCACGATTTCGGGATTGCGCTACGCGTGGATTGTCGGCGAGGGCTTTCGTCGGCTCGTCGAGATGTCGTTCTGGGTCTTCACCTATGTCTTCATGGGTCTTGCCCCACTTGCTCAGCTCCGCCTGCGAGAGATTCCTCCTACGACGCCGCGAGTGGATCCGTCCCTCAACTCGACGGCGGTCTCGATCGTCCTTCTGGGGATCGTCGGCTTCCTGGTGGGATTAGTGTTCTCCGGTGCGGTCTGGCGTCGAATCAGAGACACGCGATGGGGAAACGCCACGAGCGTGCGTGTGGATCCCGTTCGGGTTTTGATTCTTGCCGGTTGCGCCCTGGTCGCCAACGCGTACTACATCAAGAAACTCGGTGTAGGGACGCTTCTGTCGAGCCGAAGTGCCGTGGTGGAGCAGGCGAGTGCTTCGCTGGGGCAATCCACGGTCGCCAGCATCATCGGCGCCGTCGCGATGATGTCCTTGCTCGTCGCATTCATCGCGGTGGTCAAATACCGTGATCAGAATCCCGGAGCGGATCGTCTGTTTCTTCTCTGCGCCATCGTGCTCGGAGCCGTGTTGTTGTTGACGTTCAATCCGATCTCGAGTGCGAGGTATCTGTTCGGTACTGCAGCACTCGCCGTGGCGGCACTTTTCGGACTCTTCGCGACCCGCGTTCGATTCCGTGTGGTTGCCCTGCTTGCCGTGGCGGCACTTGTCCTGGTCTTTCCGCTCGCCGATGCGTTCAGGTACAGCACGTCGGCACAGTTCAAGACAAGCTCGCCTCTCGAATCGCTCACGTCTCCGGACTACGATGCATTTGCGCAGGTCAACAACACCGTCAACTTTGTGAATACGCACGGGGTTACCGATGGCAAGCAGGCACTCGGAGTTGTTCTTTTCTGGATTCCGCGGACCATCTGGCCCGGCAAAGCTACGGACACGGGCATCCTGCTCGCGGAGAGCCGCAACTACACGGTCAAGAACCTTTCTGCGCCGTTGTGGTCCGAGTTGTTCGTCAACGGTGGGTGGATCGCGTTGATAGCCGGAATGGTTGCTCTGGGCCTGATCGCAGGGATTCAGGACAGAAGAATCGAAATGTCGCTGCGCCAGTCCAGGGCGCCGACGATTCTTGCCTGCATCCTGCCCTTCTACCTGATCATTCTTCTCAGAGGGTCCCTGCTGCAAGCGATGTCGTACTTCCTCGTCATCATCGGCTGTGCATTCTTCGTCTCACGACGGGAGGCGACTCGATGACTCGGACGAGCCGATTCTCGTCGAGAATCTCTGCCCGTCGCCCGCTGGAACTCGTGGGTCTTGCTCTACTGGTGGTATTGGTCGTCTGTGCGACGACGCTGGCCGTGCGTCAGAATTCGGCTGCCGAAAACGGCCGGTCCGCCCTCACCTCAGCGACCACGGTTCCTCAGTTGCCGCCGGACACAGCGCCGGCATCGATGTGGTTCGGCGACAGCTTCACTGCGGGCATCAACGGAATCGGGCTCGGGGCGTACCCGAGAATCATCTGCGTCCGGATGGGGTGGGACTGCAATGTCGATGCACAGGGAAGCACCGGTTTCGCCAACGACGGCGCACCGGAGTATCAGGGAACTACAACACGATTCGCGAATCGACTACCGGTGTCGATCGAGCGGTATCGAGCGGACATCATTTTCGTGGACGGTGGGCGAAACGATCTGCACATGAGTCCGATGGATTTGTTTCCCGTCATGACGTCGTACATCGACGCCGTCCGGGATGCATGGCCGGATGCGCGTCTGGTGATCATCGTGCCGACATACGTCACACCAGTGCCGTACGAAGGATACGAGCAATTCGTGTCAGCGCTGCGAAGTTACGGGGAATCGGTTGCCGCGACCGTGATCGATCCCGTTGCAGACGGTTGGTACGCCGACGTCGACCTCGAATCACTGAAATTCGAGGACGGTGTACATCCGAATGCAGTGGGGAATGCAGTGATTGCTCAGAAGCTGGTGGAATCGCTGACTGCCTCCGGTGTGATTCGCGACGGCGCGCCCAATGGTGGGATTCTCCGATGAACCCGTCCCGTTTCTTCGAAGTCCTTCGTGACAGGTGGATTGTCGTCGGCATCTCGACAGTGCTCGGCCTGCTGGTAGGCGTTCTGTTGACAATGCTCACGCCGACCACTTTCAAGTCCTCGACCGAACTCTTTCTCACCACGCCAGGGTGGGGAACACCGACCACTCTGGGCAATGCCGATTCGAGCCCTTTCCAAGGTGACGAGTTCTCGCAGCAACGAGCCGGTACGTACACGCGTCTGGCGGAAGGTGCGGACTTCTCGGCCCGTGTCGCAAGTCGTCTGGGCGAGAGTGGTCTTCGTGACGTCGAGAGCCTTTCGGTTCGCGTTGTGCCCGACACCGTGTTGCTCGAAATCTCTGGGACCGCCGACAGTGCAGATCGGGCGCTGCAACTGACGAACGCGGCTTCGGATGAGATGAACGAGACGATCCGGCGGCTCGAGACGCCGAGTGGGACTTTGATCCCGACGGTTCAGCCGCTGACTGTCGTCACGGCGTCAGCACCGACGAGCCCGTCTGGCCCGCAGACGATTCCGAACCTTCTTCTGGGGTTGGTCGTCGGATCGATGGTTGGAGTGACTGGTGTGATCTTGGCTGCTGCGAGGTCGAGAGCAGTTCAGGGTGTCGACGAATTGGCGGCCTGGACGGGTCTACCTGTGCTCGAGTCCATCCCGTACCTCGGTGACAGGGGACTGTCCGCCGAGGAAGGTGCTCAGTCGGCATCGAGAAGTTCTTTCGAGAGACTGCAGTTCAACCGAGATCTCATCGGGTCAGGCACGCCGGCATCACCTGTGCTCGTGACCGCTGCCGAAGAGGGGGAGATCAGCAGGTTCGCAGCTGGCGGTATCGCCGATGCTGCTTGCGCTCTGGGGTATTCGGTGGTTCTCGTCGACTGCAACTTCCGATCCTCGCGTGCTCATATCGAGTTGGGGGTCACCGACATCGTCATGTCGGACAGCGTCCTCGACGATGTTCTGATCTCGACACCGCTGCAGCCGACTCTCCTCCGGAGCGGTTCGCCGACCGAAACTCCCGAGCGAGTCTTCGAGTCGGAGTCGTTCGGACGCATGTTGCGAGATCTGAGTGCCAGGTTCGACGTTGTGGTTGTCTTCGACTCCGGCGGGACGCAGTACGCTGACTCGAGCCGATTGGCCAAGGTGTGTCGTTCGATAATCCTTGTCGTTCAGTCTCATTCGACGAACAGGCAGGACTTGATGACGAAGATTCACGATCTGGAAATCGCAGGTGCGAAAATCGAAGGTTCGGTCCTCCTGACCACCACACGCCGAGGGCAGCGAGGGGCAGTGTTGCCCGGCGGTCGGCCCGAAACAACTGACTCGGTGGCAAGTCACACGCCACGGCGCGACGGAGACACACGCACACAGCGGTCTCCAAGAAAGGCGAACACATGAATGCACTCAGCTCTGCCGCGCGAATCCTGAGGCGGGGGTGGGCAGTACCTGTCTTCGCGGTGTTCGGCTTGATCCTCGGTGCTTTCATGGCCATTTCGAGTCCGTCTTCGTACACGTCGACAACTGTGCTGTTCATCGGCTCGCCGATCAGCGCCGACTCGGCCGGTGCCTATCAGGGCGATCTGTTTTCTCAACAACGAGCGGCGACCTATGCCCAATTGTTTTCGAGCGACGATCTCGCGGTCAAGGTGATCGACGACCTGGGTCTTCCAATGAGCGGACACGAGTTGGCCTCGCAGGTCTCGGCGGCAGCAGTGGAGAAAACTGTGCTCTTGCAGGTCTCTGTCACGGATTCGACGGCCGAAGGATCGGCTGGTATCGCCAATGCGTATGCGAAGAATTTTGCACAATATGTCGGGCAGTTGGAGACCCCTAACGGTGGTGGACGTCCGAATACGTCTGTCCAGGTGGTCACCGAGGCGAACGCTGAAGATGCCAGTGGGGGTTCGAATCTCGTGATGACGTCCCTGTTCGGCCTCGTCGGTGGCCTGGTCGTCGGCGTCGGCGTCCGGGTGCTCCTCGGGCGGCTCGATCGATCCGTTCGAAGCGCTTCCATGCTCTCGGCCGTTGCGGGTGTACCGATTTTGGCGACAGTTCCGGAATCGGCTTCGCGGGGATCTCACGCGTTGACATTCCCCGCCGACGGCGCGACCGCCTATGCCGAGTCGATACGCAAGCTCAGGACAGGTATCGAGTTCGCCGGCCCGAGTGCCGACGCGATCCGTTCGGTCCTTATCGCCTCGCCTCGGTACTCGGAGCCTGCGGGGTGCATCGCAGCCGATCTCGCGGTTGTCCTGTCCGAAGCGGGACGTCGAGTACTGTTGGTGGACGGTGACTTGAGGTCGCCGAGCTTGGATTCATACTTGGGGATGAAACCGGCAGCCGGCTTTTCCGACGTTCTTGCCGGCGCAATTCCGCTCGTGGACGCGCTCGTTCAGGTACCTGGTCGCTCATTGACCCTGCTGCCCGCCGGCTCGATACGATCCGATTCCGGTGACGCCATCGCATCGGTCTCAGCACGCGAGGTGCTTTTGGAGGTCACCGAGAATTTCGAATACACGATCGTCGTGGGCCCACCTTTATCGCTCTATACCGATTCGACTGTGATCGGCTCAGTCGTCGACGGTGTGGTTCTTGTTTCAACACAGAGTATTTCGTCGGTGGACGAGGTGGAAGGGGCAGTGGCCACTCTGCGCGCTGCCGGCGCGAACTTGTTGGGTGCTGTGCTGACGGGTGCCGGACGTAGTGGCTCGGTCAAGGGCCGCAGCCGAGTGAGCGTGGTCGACAAGCCTTCGCCGAGCGAGCCTCCGGTTAATGATGCATCGAATGAACGAGTCGGCGCGTGGCCCCCCGTCGAACGGGGAGCCGCTGCGCATTCGGTCCATACAGAACCGGGCATGGGCTCGACCGGGAAGAATGAAGTGGACAAGCATGATTCGGCCGATTCCGGTGAATCTATTGCCGACGGTGTGCGAATCGATTTCGACGAATGGGAGCCGGCAGAGACCGAAGAGCGCTACACGCGGAGTGATCTGGACAGTCCCACGGTGGCGATCCCGCGCTCGATGCTCCGGACGAAAGTCGCGCCGAAGGTAAACCGGTCGAGCGACGAGTTGCCGACCGATGAGCGGCAGGTAAGATCACCTGGTGAAAGCGGCGATTCCGATTCCATGTCGAGTCACCTCACGCAAGCTTCGGATTCTGTGCAGCAGAATTGAATTGGAATTCGATTTCCAGGTTCGGGATGTCAACGTCACCGGACATTGCGGCGTAAGGCCGTGTGTGAGAAGGGGTGGCTGATTCGGTGAACGCCGATGCTCGAAAACGGAAACGGGTGAGTATCGAAGGTTCGCGGGGCAGGAAATTTCGTGCAGTTGCAATCGGCATTGCGCTGGTGTCGTCAGCGCTTCTCGTAGCGGCCGGCCTCAGGCTCTCTGATGGAGTGGACCCAAACGCGAGGGTTGACGCGGCGGTTTCATCACATCCCGCCGTCGAGCTTCCGGACAACGGACAGTCGACCGGCAAAATGGTCTTTGCGCACTACTTCCCGCCGTATCCCCTTTCGATCGACAACCTACCGTCGGGCGAAGACTATTACGCCACTCATT
>NZ_BCRM01000035.1 GCF_001552595.1 Rhodococcus erythropolis NBRC 15567 | reverse complement strand
AATCAGTGATCACGATCAGATCGGGTTCGAGAGCGAGCAGAGCCTCGAAATTGGTGGAGAAATCGCCGGCTACGTTGACGAAGCTCGCGTCCTCGATGGTACGGCCGGGAAACTGGAATCCTGCCTTGGCATCGGGGAACCAGAAATTCCCCGAACCGACGATCGGGTAGTCCATCATCATCGCGAATTCGAGGTCGACGCGGCCGTCCAGCACCACAACGCGCCTGGGGTCGCGCGGAACGTCGCCGCTGAACTCGCCCCACGTGTATGGGAGAGTGTCACTGGCCGAGTCCGACTCGGCATCGGAAGTTCCACACGCACTCAGCGCCAGTGCTGCAGCCACACCGGCTGCGCCACCGAAGAATCGGCGCCGTGAAATGCGGTCGACGATCTGAGCCCACTCCGAATCGGTGACCTGCGTATCCAGGACGAGTGTCATACCTTTGCTCCTTCGATGTTTCGCTGACGCTCGCGTCCCAGCGGAATGACAAGTGGTGTGTGGGAAACCGGATCGTCGATGATGCGGCACGCCATGCCGAACACCTCCTGCACCAGTTCTTCGGTGATGATCTCCGCGGGCGGGCCTTCGGCGACCACGGCGCCGTCCTTCATCGCGATGATGTGAGTTCCGTAGCGGCACGCGTGATTGAGATCGTGAAGCACAGCCACCAGCGTGTGCCCGTCGTTCTCGTTCAGATCGCGGCACAACTCCAGAAGCTCGATCTGATGCGCAATGTCGAGGAACGTCGTCGGCTCGTCCAGCAGCACCAACGGAGTCTGCTGCGCGAGAACCATCGCGACCCAGACACGTTGGCGCTGACCACCGGACAGTTCGTCGACCGGCCTTGCCGACAGATCCGTGACCTTGGTTGCCTCCATCGCCTTGATGACGGCGGCCTCGTCCTCTCGCGACCACTGACGGATCAGCTTCTGATGCGGATAACGTCCTCGCGCAACCAGATCGGCGACCTTGATACCGTCCGGGGCGATCGACGTCTGCGGCAGAAGCCCGAGCCGCCTCGCAACTTCCTTGGCCGGGTACGACGTGATCGCTTTGCCGTCGAGAAGAACCTTGCCGGTGGTCGGCTTGAGCAACCGGGACAACGCACGCAGAAGTGTCGACTTGCCGCAGGCGTTGGGACCGACGATGACGGTGAAGCCACCGTCGGGGATCTCGACGTCGAGGTGCTCCGAGATGACGCGCTTGTCGTACCCGATCGTGACGTCCTCGGCGCGAAGCCGATTCGTCTTCTCAGCCACGACGCCCGCCGCACTTGCCTCGTTCACGCTGTTCCTCGTTCCTTCACCGATCACTGCTTACGGGCCTCTCGCGCGAGAAGCCATACAAAATAGATGCCACCGATGGAGACGGTGACGACGCCGACCGGCAACTGTGTCGGTGCAAAAGCTCGCTGCGCCACCCAGTCGCTGACCATCAGCAACGCGCCACCCATTGCTGCCGACGGCAGCAGGGTCACTCCGGCACTACCGGTCAATCGCCTCACCAATTGCGGAGCCGCCAGCGAGACGAACCCGATCGGTCCGGCCGCTGCTGTCACCATGGCCGTCAGAGCGACACCCAGAACAACCAGGGAAAGCCGCGTGGGTTCGGCCCGGACTCCGAGTGCCTTGGCGGCGTCGTCGCCCATCTCGAGCATCTGCATCCGCCTGCCCAACACCAGGATCAGCGGAACGAGGATGGCCAGCACGACGACCACCGGCCACACCTGAGTCCAGCCGAGACCGTTCAACGAACCGGCACCCCACACTGCGGCGGCCATGGCGTCGTCAAGCTTCGCCTTGAGAATCATCCAGGTGTTGACCGAGCCCAACATCGCACTGATGGCGATACCGACGATGATCAACCGGAATCCCTGCACACCACGCTTGTACGCAAGGAGGTAAACCACTGCTGCGGTCGCGATTCCGCCCACCAAGGCGCCGACTGCGATCTCGTAGTAAGTACCACCGATGAGGAGGATGACCACAAGAGCGCCCGTGTACGCACCGGAGTTGAAGCCGATGATGTCTGGGCTACCCAACGGGTTCCTGGTGAGCGATTGGAAGATCGCACCGCTCATGCCGAGTGCCGCACCGAGCATCAGCGCCAACAGAACTCGGGGCAGACGCCATTCCACGACGACCATGTGGATACGCGCGGGAGCCTCGCCGAACAGTGCGCCGAGGACGTCCCCGATCGGCACCTGGTAGTCACCACTACCGAGGGCGATGACGCCGATCGCCAGTGCAAGCGCAACGAGGATGAGACAGACCGTGACCGTGCGGACGTCGATCCGCGCGGACCACCCTTCTTTGGGTGAGCGCACCACCGTGGTGGGGCGCCCGAAATCGATGCTCACAGACCGCTCACCTTGCTTCGACGCACCAGCATGATCAGCACCGGAGCTCCGATGAATGCCGTGACGATGCCGACCTGAAGTTCACCCGGGCGCAGCACGATTCGGCCGACGACGTCGGAGAAGAGAAGAAGAATCGGCGAGCACACCAATGTGTACGGGAGAATCCATCGCTGATCCGGTCCGACGAACCATCTCGCGACGTGCGGAACCATCAAACCGACGAATCCGATCGGCCCGGCCGCCGCTGTCGCTGCGCCACACAGCAAGGTCACCGCGATGACGCCGAGAATACGAGTGCGAGTGATATTGGCACCGAGCGAACGTGCCAGATCGTCACCCAAAGCCACGGCATTGAGCTGGCGTGCCAACGCGAGCGCCAGGAAGAGCCCGATGAGGATGAAGGGTGCAACAGCCAGAACGATTTCCAAGGAACGCCCGCTGAGTGAGCCGGCATTCCACTGGCGCATCTGGTCGAAGGCGGTCGGGTTGAGCAAGGTGATGCCGGACGAGATGCCGCCGAGCACGGAGCCGATGGCAACACCGGCCAGTGTCAGCCGAATGGGCGTCGCACCACCTCGACCGATCGAGCCCAGCGTGTAGACGATCGCCGTGGCTATCACCGCTCCGAGGAACGCGAACCAGATGTACGACCAGATGCTGGTCAGGCCGAAGACCGCGACGGCGACAACCATCGCAAAGCCTGCTCCGGCATTGACACCGAGAATTCCGGGATCAGCCAAGGGATTTCGTGTCATCGCCTGGATGAGGCCACCGGCCACGCCGAGCGCCATGCCGACTATCAGACCGAGCAGAGTACGCGGCAGCCGCAGGTCACGGATGATCACGTGATCGTTCGAGTCGTCGTAGTTCACCAGCGCGTCGATGACCGTGCCGAACGGAATGGTCTTCGATCCAACCGCAATGCTCAGAAGGAGCACGGCGGCGAGCACCACCAGGCACACCAGAAGACCCGCCATACGACGAGAGTTGGTCGATACCAGGCCGTCCGGTTGCTTCTGCTTCTCTTGCAGCGACTCGTCGATCAGTTCTTCGGTGTGTTTGTCGACGGCTCTCTCGTCAGCCGCACTCTGGTCGACGGCACTCTTGTCTAATCCAACGGTCACAAGCCGGCGCTCTCTAGAGTCTTCTCGACCTCGTCGCGAATCTCTTCCTCGTCGCGGTCCGATTCCCAGGCCGCATCGAGTGCCGCGCGGACACTCTCGTCGAGGGCCTCGTACTTCGCGTTCCAGACCTCTGCCTTGTAGGTCCAGTAGCCGATGACCTTGTACTGCTCACCCGGCAACTTGAGTTCGTGGCGAAGGTACTTGCGGATGTCACGGAGCATCGTGCTCTCGCCTGCCACCCACACGTATCCGAGTTCAGTGGGCAGGTTCATCGCGCGAACCGCGTCCGGCAGCTTCGACGGTGCAACACCGTTGCCACTGCCGACCAGCCAGATGAACTCGACGTCGGCGTCCGAGGTGATCTGCTGCTTGTGCGACTCGTCCACCACCTCGACGATCGCCTTGGCCGACATGCCGGCCGGCAACTGTTCGATCAGACGACCGAGTGCGGGGAGTCCGGTTGCGTCGGCGACGAACACCTGCCAGCGTGCGTCGGCCGGCGGCTCGTAGAGGCCACGAGACTCGCCGATCGCCAACTTGTCACCGATCTCGGCTTTCTGCGCCCAGTCGCTGGCGATTCCGCCCTCGTGAACGACGAAGTCGATTGTCATTCGGCTGGTTTCGGCATCGAACCGTCGCACGGTGTACGGCTGGCACGGGGACGGTTCCTCGCCCTCCGGGTACCGCCAACCGCGCGGTGCGTCCGGATCTTCCGCCGGTAGAACGAACTCGCCTGTAGCCGGGACCGGGAAGTGGAGGCGCAGGTATTCGTCACCGGTACCGGTGGTTTCGAAGGCGGTCAGTTCCTCCCCTCCGAACACGATACGAACCATTCCCGGGGTCACGTACTCCTTGTGAAGTACCTCGCCGAACACAAGACTCACAACAATCTCCAACATCGATGGAACATGAACCGGACCCGAACACAAGGATCAAATCCGACTTCCGGACATAGTTAACCCGCGCTAAGTAAGGTAGACCTTAATTTATTGCAGTGTTGTCGATGAGTCGATGCCTTCTCCGCTGCAACGGGGCCAACTACTATCGCAATTCGGCCAACGCAATACATATGGCCTGTTCACGACAAGTATTGGCACCGGTGTGACTTCTGACTACCGCCCACGATCCCTAGCGTGGACCCAGTGCCTTCGACACCACTTCTTTCGGCCGAGACAAACGGTCCCCCAACCGGCACGGCGATCACGCCGCGCCAGGTAATCACACGCGCGATCGCTTCCGAAGGTCGCGGAGCCAAGTTGGCGGCGGCGTCCGTCGGCTTCACCGGCCACCAGGTCGCGGAAGCGTTGGTGCCGGTGGTGATCGGTGCGGTGATCGACCGTGCTGTCGCGACCAGCGATGCCGCCGCACTCGGAAAGTGGATCCTCGTTCTCGGAATTCTCTTCACCGGCTTGTTGCTCAGTTGGCGCTTCGCGGCACGCATCTCCGATTCCGTCACCGAGCACGGTGCGCATCGCTTGCGGATGGACATCGCGCGCCGAGGCCTCGATCCGCACGGCATGTCGCCGCGGCGCATGCCTGGCGAGGTCTACTCGATTGCAACATCCGACGCGGGTTCGGTGGCCGGATTCACCCACACGCTGAGCACAAAACTTGCGGCCGCCTGCGGAGTGCTGACCGCCGCGATTTCGCTTCTGGTGATCTCGGTGCCACTCGGCCTGCTCGTCATTCTCGGTACGCCCCCGGTGCTGGCTCTCATGCAGGTGGTCAGTCGACCGCTCGAACGCCGAGCCGAGACCGATCAATGGCAGGGCGCCAAGGCCGGTGCCCTGGCCGCAGATCTGCTCTCCGGACTCCGAATCCTCTCCGGCATCGGCGCCGGAGATGCTGCAGCGCAGCGGTATCGGGGAGCCAGCCGGACTTCGTTGGAAGCAACCCTTCGCGCACAGAGATACCAAGCGATGTACTCCGCCGCCAATGTTGCGATCGCCGGTGCTTTCCTCGCCGTCATCGCGTACGTGGGTGGACGGATGGCAGCGTCCGGGAGCATCTCGGTCGGTGAATTCGTTGCCGTGGTGGGTCTGGCACAGTTCCTTCGCGGTCCGTTGATCGACATCATCTACTTCGGCGCCGGCCTGGCACGGGCGCGTGCTTCCGCCAACCGCGTCGGAGCACTTCTCGGGACCACCGAGGCTGTGACTCCCGCGGGTGCACCTGTGCCCCTGAATCACTCCGAGTTCCTGACGCTGCGCGACGTCGTGTTGGCCGGAGCGTCACCAGTCGATCTCGATGTCAAACGCGGCGAGATCATCGGCATCGTCACCGAGAATGCGGCGTGGGCGGATGCGTTGGTCGACGCACTGGCGCGTCGAATCGACCCTTCGAGCGGAACAATTCATCTCGGCGACAACGCCATTCACGAGCTGCACATCGACGAACTTCGCACTCACGTTCTGGCAGCACCGCACGACGCGGCACTGTTCATCGGCACAGTCGGCGACAACATCGACGCCCTCGCACCGATCGGTCGCCGCAACGACGAGGCCATCGCCGCGGCCGCCGCAGATCAAGTGATCTCGGCACTGCCGCTCGGCCTCGCCACCCGAGTCACCGAGCAAGGGAATTCTTTGTCCGGCGGACAGCGTCAGCGCATCGCGTTGGCGAGGGCACTGGCAAGCGAAGCGCCCGTCCTGGTGCTGCACGATCCCACCACTGCCGTCGACTCCGTCACCGAAGCGCGCATTGCTCGCGGGATCGCCGAGGTACGCGGGGCGCACGCCACAATACTTCTGACCAGCAGCCCCGTGCTGCTCGATATCTGCGATCGGGTGATCGAGCTGTGAACGAACTACTCCCCACCGCAACACCGAAACAAGCTCGCCGCGCGGCACTTCGGTTGATGGGACCCCACCGGATCTCCGCGATCGCAGCAGTCGTCACCCTGACCGCCGCGACCGCGATAGGTCTGCTCACACCGCTGATCCTCGGCGCCATGGTCGACGCCGTGACCGACGGAGACGGCGACGCTGTCTCTCGCATCGGCACACTGACTCTCGCGTTGGTCGGCATCGCGGTTGCCTCATCCCTTCTCGTCGGAGTGAGCAACTACCTGCTCGCCGGCGTCGGCGAACGCGTTGTCGCCGACCTTCGCGAAGAAGTCGTCGTCCGGGTTCTCGACCTTCCGCAGAGCGACGTCGAACGCGCCGGGCGCGGAGATCTCGTCTCCCGCATCACCGGCGACGTGCGGTTGGTGACTCGGGCCGTATCCGAAGCACTTCCGGTTTTTGCCACCGCGGCACTGACCATCGTGTTGACGCTGATCGGATTGGGTAGCCTCGATTGGAGATTCGCCGTCGCCGCGGTGATCGCGGCACCCATCCAGATCCAGGCGCTGCGCTGGTACCTCTCGAGGTCGGCACCGGTCTACCGCGAGGAGCGGGAGGCAGAAGGTGCACGTGCGCAACAGCTCCTGGACTCGCTGAGCAACTCCGACACCGTCGGATCGCTTCGCCTGGCCCAGCCGCATCTCGAACAGATCGAATCTCGATCGATGGCCGCCGTCCGCCTGAGCTTGTTGACCACGCGTCTACGCACCAGGTTTTTCGGCCGGCTCAACATCGCGGAGTACATCGGCCTGTCCGCTGTGCTGATCACAGGCTTCTGGCTGGTGAAAGACGGTCAGATCAGCATCGGCGCCGCGACCGCCGCAGCCCTGTTCTTCCACCGCCTCTTCGATCCGGTGGGCGCAGTTCTCAGCGTGTTCGACGAATTACAGGAAGGCACAATCGCGTTGGCTCGCCTGGTCGGAGTCACCCTTGCGCCCGTGCCATCCGCACCGAATGATCCGCAGGAACCTGTCGACAGCTCGGCGTCTTTGGAACGCGTCACATTCTCGTACCGAAGCGGCGACGCTCCTGTTCTGCGAGACATCGACATCACCCTTCCGGCAGGAACCGTCACGGCACTCGTCGGCGCTACCGGAGCCGGAAAATCGACAGTCGCAAAACTGGTCGCGGGGACCTACGAACCGACCGAAGGCGTCGTGAAGATCGGGACGGTGCCCCGGAACGAACTGCCAACGTCGACCTCTCGGAGCGCGGTGGCCCTCGTGACTCAGGAGGTCCACGTCTTTGCCGGCACGTTGGCCGAGGATCTGCGGCTGGCCGACCCGTCGGCAACGGACAACGACATCATCGCAGCGCTCGATACCGTCGGCGCCTCCGATTGGTTGCGGGCACTCCCGGACGGACTCGAAACCGTCGTCGGAGACGGTGGACACCGGCTGACCGCAACACAGGCACAACAACTTGCGTTGGCAAGAATCGAATTACTGGATCCGCCGCTGCTGATTCTCGACGAGGCGACCGCCGAAGCGGGCAGCGCCGGAGCCAAGGTCCTCGACGATGCAGCTCTGGCTCTGACCCGGGGTCGCACTGCTGTCACAGTGGCACACCGACTCTCACAGGCCGTCGACGCCGATCAGATCCTGGTGATGGACGACGGCCGTGTCGTCGAGCACGGCTCTCACGACGAGTTGGTCAACCTCGGGGGTCGGTACGCGGAACTGTGGGAAGCGTGGTCCGCGCCGCGGCGTTGACCGCGACGGTTGCACCGGGCACTTCCGCCCGGTGCAACCCAACTCAAGCGTGCAGGAGATACGGCACCGATTCGGGAGCCACGCTCCCCTTGTTCATCATGCTGCCGGGTGTCCGGCCGGTGACCCGGCGGAACACTGCGACAAAAGCACTCGGAGTTTCGTATCCGACCCGCCTACTGACAACCGAAACCGGCACGCCAGCAGCCAGGTACGTCAGTGCTGCGCGGACTCGAACCTGAATTCGCCACTGTGCAAAGGTCATTCCCGTACCCTGAGCGAACACACGCGTCAGCGTACGGACGCTACCGCCGGCCGTCAGCGCCCATTCGGACAGCGACCGCTGGTCTGCCGGATTGGCGACCAACGCTTCGGCAACGAACAACGCTCGCGGATCGGTCGGCATCGGAACCTCCACCGCAGCAACTTCGAGCGGCTGCAACATGTCGAAGGCCACCCGCTCAGCGCGACTGCGCGCCTCGTCGGGCATGTTCCGCCGATGCATGTGCAGGAGTACCTCACGCAGGAGAGCGCTGACACCGAACAAGCCCGGAACACCCGACGGCGCGGCGTGCGCCTCAGGCCGGAAGTACGTGCAGAAGAACTCGGTACCTGGGCCCGCCTTCACGGCATGCAACGCACCGGCAGGCAGCCACAGTCCGGCCGAAGGCGGCACCTCCCAGGTGATGCCGTCAGCGACAACCGTGAGCATTCCACCGGAGTTTCCCCAGATCAGCTCATGTTCAGGATGACGATGCGGGGCCCACTGCCGCTGATGAGAGAGCTTCAGAGTCACCGTTGTCATCGAGTAGGGGTGATCGATGGAACGCGGCCCCACGGGCACCGAAATTCTCTCTGCCACAGCTGTCATGAAGACGAGTATAGGACTTTCGTTAGGCATACCTAAATAGGAACCCGAAAATTGTTGACTGTGACCCCAGAGTTACACATACCAGGCTCCCCGATATCGTGACTGCAACTCCCGGCTACGGGTCGGCAACGAGAGGTACATGATGGTTGACGCATCACGAATCCCGGTCATCGTCGGCGTCGGCGATCTGCGCTGGAATCCTACCGACGGGCACCGCGAACCTCTTGACTTGATTCACGACGTCACCGTCGCCGCGTTGAACGACAGTGGACACGCTGAACTGGGAACACAGATCGATTCCGTGTTCGCGATCAAGACAGTCAGCTGGTCGTACGACGATCTCCCCGGGCTGCTTGCCTCACGATTAGGCGCGACCCCCACTGTCACCTCTACCTCGCCGATCGGTGGCCACTGGCCGGCGGCACTCCTCGATCGGATCGGCGCGGCCATCGCTCGCGGTGAATCCTCGGCTGCTCTGCTCGTGGGCGGCGAATCGCACGCCAGCAGCACCGCGCTGCGAAAGTCCGGAGTCGCTCCCGACTCGATCGGGTGGACCGCTGCGCCCGGTGGGCCTCCCGGATTCGATCCGGCCGACCTGGGAAGCCCTGAAATGCAGCGCGCCGGTTTCATCGTGCCGACGCGCGTCTACCCGCTCTTCGAGAACTGTTTCAGTGCTTCCGAGGGCCACGGCGCCCGCGAATCGCTCGCCTGGTCCGCGAAGATGTACGCCGCATTCTCGGAACTGGCATCGAAGAATCCCGCCTCCTGGACGTCGGAGATCCGATCGGCAGACGAGATCGGCACCGTCGGACCTGGCAATCGGATGGTCTCCGAGCCGTACCCGCTGATGCTCAACGCCATGCCCTTCGTCAATCAGGCTGCGGCCGTTGTCGTCTGCTCGTTGTCGACCGCCCGCGAGTTCGGGATCGATGAAAGCAAACTGGTGTACCTCTGGGGCGGCGCTGGTGCGAGTGATCCGTTGGACATCCTCAGCCGCAACAGCTTCGACAGCTCGGCCGCGATGCATGACGCCGTACATCGCACACTCGATGGTGCCGGAGTCGGCGCCGACGCACTCGACATCGTCGATGCCTACAGCTGCTTCCCAATCGTGCCCAAGCTGTTGATCCGCGAACTCGGACTTCCCGATACCGCGATCCCAAGCGTCACCGGAGGTCACTCGTTCTTCGGCGGACCGCTCAACAGCTACACCCTGCATTCCGTCGCTGAAGTCACCAGGCGAATTCGCGACGGCGCGAACCTTGCCCTCGTCCACGCCAACGGTGGATTCCTCACATACCAGCACTGCGTACTGCTGTCGGCCGCCGCTCATGCCGACGGGTACGTCGGCGATCCCGACGCGCGCGCTTTGACCGCGGAGGCTCCGGAACTGATCACCGATTACCAGGGCACTGCGGAAATTGTCACTGCCTCTGTCGAATACGGTCGCACTGGCGAACCTGAGATCGGGTTCGTGATTGCAACAACGCCGGACGGCGGCCGCGTCGCCGGTCACACCGGTCCCGAGAATGCCGCCGAACTGACCCAGCTTCGCGGTGACAACCCGGCGGCGATCGGACGGACCGTTCATATCAGCGACGAGAACGGAAAGCTCACGCTCACGTTCTGACGGTCGACAGCCGTGAGCACCGGGGCATGTTTGTGCCCCGGTGCTCACGTCTTCAGTTGTCGCGATTCACGCCGCGGTGGGCGGACTGTTCCCGCCGATCGGCTGCTGGTGCGGATCAACCGACATCGGTGGGTAGAACACCGTCTTCCGATCCGGTCCGATCTCGACACGCCACTCGGTGTGGTGCATCGTCCGGTGGTGATGACCGCACAACAAGATCAGGTTGTCGAGATCTGTTGGGCCACCATCGTTCCAGTGAACGATATGGTGAGCATCGCACCACCCCGACGGTGTCCCACACCCTGGGAACGCACACCCACCATCCCGAACCGCCAACGCCCGCCGCTGCGGAACAGTCGCTGTTCTCGCTTCCTTACCGCAGTCGAGCGGAACACCATTCTCATCCAGGAGGATCCGGGTGACGGTGCAGTCGCACGCCAGCATCCGGGCAGTGTCGATACTGATCGGGCCCACCCAATCCGTCCACGCAAACCCGAGTTCCTCAGTGGACGGCAGGAGGTCTTTCAAAGCTTGCAGGTCCGTCATGTCTTTCGCGCTGGCGGTGACCGTGATGTGTGGTTTCACTCCGCCTTCGATCGGGCCCAACCCCGCTCGCTCGTAGCGGCGCAGGAGTTCGCAGAACCCGTCCGCGCGCCGTAGTGCTGGCGTGCGGGTGTCTTTGACGCCGTCTTTCTCCGGTGTCGGAGCGGACAGGCTCGACAGCAACGTGATCAACCGGGCCCCGTTGATCGCATCCAGATCACCCTTCACAGTGACCCGCCCGTACAGGCCTTTCGAGGCGTAGAACTCGTTACGTTCGGAATCCTCGCCGACCGGAACACCGTCCTCACGCTTGCCGTACTGCTTCTCGATCCGCCGAATCGCCGCCCGCACCGCATCACAATCCGCAATGTTCTTCGACGCCAACGACAACAAAATCTCGCGAGCCTTGTCCACATCCGCCAGGGTCATGTTCTTCGGCGGATGCTGACAAAACGACGCCACCTGCCGGGCTTTCAACGCATCCACATCGCCACGGTGAAACGCATCGCCCACAACGGGTTCGAGCATCAACAACCGCGCCAACCCGACCAGCAGACTGCACTCACCGATCTCCAGATTCGTCGAACCATGCAACCACTGCGCGATCGCCCGAAAACCCTTCCCACCGAGAACCTCCCGGGAAAACATCTCCACGATCAGCAACACCAACCGCGACTGCAACTCGTGCCGGGCGCGCACCAGATCGAGAACCTCACCCTTGAGGCCCTCACCATCCAGCTGCCATGCTTCCCGACTATCCATACCGAGAGTTTAATCGAACATATTTTCGATAGCCAGAGACAAAGCGGACAACTTCGGGAACATGAAGACTCGAGACCTGTTGAAGTACATCAACATTCACCTAGTCGTCCAATATCACGCGATAGAAGACATACCCCGCAAAAACACACAATCGCAACAACACACAGCACGAGCAGGATGTCGAAAAAGACGGCCGGGTTGGGTTTCGAGCCTGGTCGATGAGAGGCGTCGAAGACGAGGCAGGCGTGCCACACGGCAGCGCACGGCACTACTTCGCAAATCAACGTGGACTGATAGTCGAGGTGGTGCGACACCTTCTGGACGGCGATCTTCCTCGCCCAGGCGAGACGCCGAAGCAACAAGTGGCCCGGTGGCTGGGGCCTGAATCCGGCCGCACCCGGGCGCGTTACGAACTGATCATCGCGTCATTCCACGATCCCGACCTCGCAGTGGAACTGGTGCGTGGTCGGGATCGGTTTGTCGACATCTTGGCCGAACGCGGCATGACCTCGTCCGATGCAACGGAGTTGGTCGCAGCATTGGACGGGGTCGTTCTGGACGCACTGCTACGCGAGCAAGCACCGGAGGGCGTGGATCCAGAGCGAATCTTCAAGAAATTCGGAGCGAAGTTCCCCTAGCCGTCCAGCTCGGCGAACAGCTCCATCCACTGCTCCTCGGCGGCTTCCTTGTCCGCGATGACCTGCTTGAGTTCAGCCCCGAGCTTCTGCAGCTTGTCCGGGTCGGTGGCTGCGTCGGCGAGGGAAGCGTGCAGCTTCTTCTCGCGGTCGTCGAACTTCGCAATGGACCGCTCGAGCTTCGAAAGTTCCTTGCGTGCAGCGCGATCCGCGGCACCGTCGCGGACCTGCTTGCTCTTCGACGCACCACTCGCGGTCGAGGCCACTGACGGGTTGTCGCCATCCCCCATCGCTGCGCGTCGACGCAGGTAGTCCTCGATACCACCCGGCAGGTTGGTGAGCTTGCGATCACCGAAGAGAGCCCAGGTGGTGTCACAGATGCGCTCGATCAGGTACCGGTCGTGCGAGATGACCACCATGGTGCCCGCCCAGCCGTCGAGCAGATCCTCGAGTTGCTGAAGCGTGTCGATGTCGAGATCGTTGGTGGGCTCGTCGAGAAGCAGAACGTTGGGCTCGGCCATGAGGACACGCGTCAACTGCAGACGGCGGCGCTCACCACCGGACAGATCGCCGACGGGGGTGCGCTGACGCGCCGGTGTGAAGCCCAGCCGCTCAGCCAGCTGACCGGCTGATACTTCCTTGTCCCCCAGCGTGATTCGCTCGGCTACGTCCTTGACCGCGTCGAGTACACGCATGTCGGTCGGCAGATCGTCGAGTTCCTGCTTGAGCCAACCGATGTGGACGGTCTGCCCCTGAATGCGCTTGCCTGCTGCCGGCTCGAGTTCACCGGCCAGTGTCCGCAGCAGAGTCGTCTTGCCCGAGCCGTTGACGCCGACCAGGCCTACACGCTCCCCCGGAGCGAGCCGCCAGGTCAGATCCTCGACGAGTACGCGGCCGTCCGGGGTCTCCAGACGCGCGTCTTCGAGTTCGATGACAACCTTGCCGAGTCGACGCTGGGCGAAGGACGCAAGTGCCACCGCGTCACGAGGTGCCGGAACGTCAGCGATCAAGGCCTCCGCGGCCTCGATGCGGTACTTCGGCTTCGATGTACGGGCCGGCGCACCGCGGCGCAGCCATGCGAGTTCCTTGCGCGCAAGGTTGCGTCGACGCTCTTCGGAAGCGTCGGCCTGACGCGAACGCTCGGCGCGGGCGAACACCCAGTCGTTGTAGCCACCCTCGTAGCTTTCGACGCCGCCACCGACAACCTCCCAGGTGCGGGTGGCGACGGTGTCGAGGAACCAGCGATCGTGGGTCACGACGACAAGCGCGCTGCGACGCGAGACGAGGTGCTCGGCCAACCACTGAACACCTTCCACGTCTAGGTGGTTGGTCGGCTCGTCGAGCACCAGCAGATCGAGGTCCTGAACCAGAGCCGCAGCGAGAGCCACGCGGCGACGCTCACCGCCGGACAGGCCGTCGACCTTGGCGTCCAATGCGGACCGCTCGCCGCCGGCGCCCAAGTTGTCGATGCCGATTCCCGAGAGCACTGAACGAATGCGCGCGTCGCCGGCCCACTCGTGCTGAGCCACTCCGAGCGGCCCCAGGACCACTTCACCGACCGTCGAGCCTGGAGGCAACACACCGCGCTGCGTCACGACGGCCATGCGCAATCCGCCGACGCGGCTCACGCGTCCCGAATCCGGCTGCTCCACACCCGCGAGGACTTCGAGCATGGTCGTCTTGCCGCCACCGTTGAGGCCGACGACACCGATGCGCTCGCCTTCCTCCACGCCCAGGGAGACCCCGTCGAGCAACGGCTTGACGCCGAAAGACTTCGACACGTTTTCCAGATTGATCAGATTCGCCATCAGTGCTGTCCCTTTGCCGCATTGTCGAGTATTCGTGCTCCGGGAACGGGTCCGCTCGCCACGCGAACGGTGCGGCACACCCCCGCTCCCGCAAGTTCTGCGCTCACTTCCACCGCGGACTGTGCGTCGGCGCAGAGAAAGGCGCATGTCGGTCCGGAGCCGGAGACGATGCCGGCCAAAGCTCCGGCTTCGACACCCGCTCGCAGCGTCCGTCGTAGATCCGGGTTGAGTGAGAGTGCTGCCGCCTGCAGATCGTTTCCGAGCAGCGGAGCGAGCACATGAGGGTCACCGGTGGTGAGCGCGTGAATCAACTCGTCAGCGGTACCCAATCGATTCGGTGTGCCTTCGGCGCGAAGCTTGTCGAGTTCCCGGAAGACAACCGGCGTGCTCAAGCCTCCCTTGGCCAGCGCCAACACCCAGTGAAAGGTGCGGCGCGTCAAGACGGGGACAAGTTGTTCACCGCGACCGGTTCCGAGGGCAGTGCCACCGTGCAGCGAGAACGGAACGTCACTCCCGAGACGTGCCGCGAAGGCGTCGAGATCAGGCCGCGAGAAGTCGAGTTTCCACAACGAATTGAGCGCAACCAACGCGGCTGCCGCGTCGGCGCTCCCGCCGGCCATACCGCCTGCGACGGGAATGCCCTTCTCGATGACGATCTCGACATTCGAAGCCACGCCACCCTCGGCGGCCAGCATCTCGGCGGCACGCCACACGAGATTGGTGCGATCGGTCGGTACGGCCGCGGCGTCGTCGCCGATCACCCGCACTGTCAAGGTGTCCGCAGGCGCCACCGTGACGGTGTCTGCCAGCGACAATGCCTGAAAAACGGTCGTCAGTTCGTGATAGCCGTCGTCTCGCAGGTCCCCGACGGCAAGGTGGAGATTCACCTTGGACGGGGCCCGGACAACTACGGGGCGAGGAACGACGGAGAGCACAAGGAACAACAATAGGCGCTGCGAACACCTGGGCGAAAACCTGCGACCGCCGCACCCCATCCGACAGCAAGCACACCCACGCTATTTCACCGCGCGCACGCCTATCCCCAGCCCGACCACAGCCACGCTGACGGCAGCGAAGATTCCTGCCAAAACGCTGCCCGACGCGAAGTCACCGGCAAAGAGAGCCCGCTCGGCATCTACGACGTAGCCCAGCGGATTGATGTTCACGAGGACCTTCATCCAACCTGGTGCGTCATCGAGTGGAAGCATGGTTCCCGACAGGATCAGGAGCGGGAACATCAGCGTCTGCTGAACGACCCAGAACATCCAATCCTGCTCCCGCACAGCCAGAGCGAGAGCGTACGAGAGCGCACCGAGTCCGACGCCGAACACTCCCAGCAGGACGATTCCGAGCGCGGCGCCCGCTGCATTGACGTCCAATCCGAGCGGTAGCGCAACAAGAATGATCAGAATCGCCTGCGCGGCAAGCGGAACCATCTCCTTGCATGCCCTCCCGATCAACAACGACGAGCGTCTGAGCGGAGTCACCAACATTCGCTCGTGGGATCCCTGCTGCATCTCCATCAGAAGGTTGGAACCGGTCATCGTCGTGCCGAAGATCGCGATCATCACCAATACACCGGGGATGAACCAATTCCATACGCCGTCACCGGTACCCGGGACCCCTTTGAGCAGAGGCCCGAACAGGGCCAACAGGATCAGGGGCTGGATGAGGCTGAAGATGACGCTGACCGGGTCACGCAACATCGGCCGCAGTTCACGGCCCATCACGATCGCGCTGTCTCGAACAATGTTGCCGTGCGCGCTACGTGGGGTATCGAGTGTGATTGTCATGGCGGATTCCTGTTCGTCGTAGTTCTTCGTCGTAGTTCTAGGAAGCAACCGCGGCGGCGCTCTCGCGCAGGCTGCGGCCGGTGAGAGTGAGGAAAACGTCGTCGAGAGTCGGCCTGGTGATGTCCGCAGTGACTGCGCGGGCGCCGTGGGTATCGGCTTCACGCAGCAATACCGGTAGCGTCGAATCACCCTCGCCGGCACGGATACTCACCGAGCTTGCCTCGACCGTGACGTCACGCACAGTGACAAGTTGCTCGGCCACCGACGCCGCGATGGCGGCCGCTTCGGCACTGTCGAAGGTGAGCAGAAGATGATCCCCCGCGAGATCCGCTTTGAGTGCGGCAGCGGTGTTGTCCGCGATGACAGTGCCTTCGTCGATGACGATGACCCGCTCTGCCATCGAATCCGCTTCTTCGAGGTAGTGCGTGGTCAGCACGATCGTGGTGCCCATCTCTCGCCGCAACCGCAGGATGTGGTCCCAGAGGTTGGCCCGACTCTGCGGGTCCATGCCCGTGGTCGGCTCGTCGAGGAACAGGAGTGGTGGGCGATGGACCAGGCCCAGAGCGATATCGAGCCGCCGTCGCTGCCCGCCGGACAGCGTACTGACCTTTCGAGTACCCAACTCGGTGAGTTCGAGATCACGCAGCAATTCGTCGGCCCGGACCTGCGAGTCGCCCTTGGGCATTCCGTAGCACAACCCCTGCGTCACCAACTCGTCGCGAACCCGCTGGTTGTGGCCGGCTCCGTTCCCCTGTCCGACGTATCCGAGGCTGGAGCGCACCTCGTTTCGTGACGCAGCGATGTCGAATCCTGCGATCCGCGCAGTACCGGATGTGGGCTCGAGCAAGGTGGTCAGCATGCGCAACGTCGTCGATTTTCCGGCACCGTTCGGCCCAAGCAAGGCAACCAACTCGCCCTCCGCTACGTCGAGAGTGACTCCCTTGACTGCTTCCACGAGTTTCTTGCCCTGGGCGAAGTGCTTGGTGAGCGCCTCCGTCTCGATCATCGGTCTGCCGTTGTTGATGCGACTCATGATGTGCCCCAATTTCTTCTCGACTGGTCGGATGTGGACCAACCTAAATTCAATTGAGGACGCATTGGGTCCTAAATGTTTGGCAGACTTCTTGCCATGAAGGAGACATCGGCTCGCCTACTGCGGTTGCTGTCACTGCTCCAGACACGTCGAGACTGGTCCGGTGCCGAACTCGCAGACAAGCTCGCGATCACCCCGCGCACAGTCAGACGTGACGTGGACCGCCTCCGCGATCTCGGCTACCCGGTCGACGCGACGGTCGGCGTCGGCGGTGGATATCGCCTGGGAGCGGGCGCGGAGATGCCCCCGCTACAGCTCGATGACGAAGAAGTGCTCGCGGTGGCGCTCTCTTTGCAGTCCGGAGCGACCGGCTCTGTGGTCGGCATCGGCGAGGCTTCGATGCGCGCGCTGGCGAAGCTGCGGCAGATCATGCCGTCGAGGCTGCGACACCGTCTGGAGTCGCTGTCGATCGACGTCGTGCCACGCGAGCCCGCCGCGAGCGCAGTCGATGCGTCGGTACTGTCCGCCATCGCGTCCGTATGCCACAACCACGAGCGTTTGAGATTCGACTACAGCACTCACGACGGCACCCAGAGCCGACGCGAGGTGGAACCGTACAGGCTCGTGCGGTCGGGTGTTCGGTGGTATCTGGTGGCTTGGGATCTATCTCGCGAAGACTGGCGGTCGTTCCGCGTCGACCGGATGGAACCCAAGATTCCCACCGGTCCGCGGTTCACGCCGCGGGAACTACCAGCCGGTGGTGCGGCAGACTTCGTTTCGCGCGGCGTCGCCCGGGCTTATTCCTCCACGCGCGCAACAGTTCTACTGCATGCACCCATCGAGCAGATAGCGCCCATGGTCAGTGAGCAGTGGGGATCAGTGGAGTCCACCGACGAAGGGCGTTGCGTCATAGTGCTTTCGGGCACTTCCCTACGGTCGATCGCAATGTGGCTCAGGGCTTTCGACGTCGATTTCACCGTTGTGAATCCACCCGAACTCCGCGAGGAATGCCGCGCGATCGCAGCAGAAACCGCAGTGGCCGCTCAGCGTTATCTCGATGCGTGAGAGCACTTTTCACCCAAAATGCAACAAGACCCCAACTCCGAAGAGTTGGGGTCTTGTCAGTACGTCATGCGTCGGTTGCCCGACTCACATGGACGTCTTAGACGATGGTAACGCCGGTGGCCTGCGGGCCCTTGTTGCCCTGACCGATCTCGAACGCCACGCGCTGGTTCTCCTCGAGAGTGCGGAAGCCGCCACTCTGGATCTCGGAGTAGTGAACGAAGACGTCAGCACTGCCGTCTTCGGGAGCGATGAAGCCGAACCCCTTCTCGGAGTTGAACCACTTCACGATGCCCTCTGCCATGTAAATCTCCTCTAACACAGTGTCAACAGGCAGTCGCTTCGACCGCCCGGGTCACTTACTACGACCGTTCTGAGACAAATCCGTGGAGGATGTCCAAACGCTCGCAACCTAACCATTTGCGAGCGTGGAAACACAAACACAAACACTTACGACCAACACAAGTAGACCACACATCCGCCCTGTTGTCTTCCCTGAGGCCTTCGTCACTGCCCAACCCGTTGACAGGCATACCCCCTGGGGGTACCTTCAGTCCCAGGGAGATACCTACACCGGGTATCCGTAAAATGAGTTTTACACAAGCGAAGGGATCTGCGATGACCACCGCCGAATACACCGTTTCCGGAATGACCTGCGGACACTGCGTCGGATCCGTCAAGGAAGAGATCGGCAACATCGCGGGCGTAACCGCGGTGGATGTCGAATTGGCGAGCGGACGCGTCGTTGTCACCAGCGATGCCCCCGTCTCCGCAGCCGACGTCGTCGCAGCAGTCGACGAAGCCGGCTACGCAGTCGTACCAAGCTGAGTCAGCCGTGCGCACCTCGACAACACTTGCCACCTACGCCGTAGGGTTGGTCGCCGTCTTCGGCGCCGCCCTCGGCGTGGGGGCCGCAATCGGAAGCCCGATAGACATGTCCACTACCCAGCACAGCACCCACGAATCAACCGCTGAATCGATGCCAGGCATGGATTCGGCGACACCCGCAGGGCTCGAAGTCTCTTCCGGCGGATACACACTCACCGACGTGACGGCACCCGGTCGAGCTGGGGAGCCGGGAACCTTGACCTTCCGGATTCTCGACAGCACCAACAAGCCCGTCGTCGATTTCGACCTCCTGCACGAGAAGAAGCTCCACCTCATCGTCGTCCGAAACGACACCAGCGAATTCCGCCACGTACATCCTTCTCTCGCCGCAGACGGCACCTGGTCGATCGACTGGACCTGGCCCGTCGCCGGCACCTACCGAGTCTTCGCGGACTTCGATCCCGCCGACGGCACCCAACTGACACTCGGCCGAAACTTCGACGTGGCAGGCGAATTCACTCCTGCGCCGCTGCCCGCGAAGAGCGCGACCGCAACCGTCGACGGATACACCGTGACTCTCGACGGTGATCTGACCACTGCCGGCGGCCCGATCACGCTGAGCGTTGCTCGCGACGGAGCCCCGGTCACCGATCTCGATCCGTACCTCGGTGCCTACGGTCATCTTGTTGCGCTTCGCACCGGCGACCTCGCCTACCTGCACGTTCACCCCGAGGGTGAACCGGGCGACGGCGTCACTTCTCCCGGTCCTGACGTTTCCTTCCACGCACAGGCGCCGAGCGAAGGCACATACCGACTGTTCCTCGACTTCCAGCACGAGGGCGTGGTTCGCACCGCCGAATTCACTGTTGATGCAGGCACTTCCGCAGCTTCAGTTCCAGACAATCACGAGGGAGGGCACTGATGACGTCACCGACTGCGGTCGACAATGCTGCCAACTCGAGCAGCGTCGAACTCGCGATCACCGGAATGACCTGCGCCTCCTGCGCGTCACGAATCGAGAAGAAGCTCAACAAGATCGACGGCGTCACAGCCACCGTCAACTACGCGACGGAAAAAGCCAAGGTCACCTTCCCGGACGGGGTACCCGTCGAAGATTTGGTCACCGCCGTCGAGAATGCCGGTTACGCTGCCGCGCTCCCGAAACCGCCCAGCGCGCCAGACACCGTCGACCCGGATGCGGAAACCCCGCAGGATCGTGATCTGCGCGAGCTTCGTACCCGCCTGATCATCTCGACTCTGCTCTCCGTGCCGGTCATCGCGATGGCGATGATTCCTGCGTTGCAGTTCGACAACTGGCAGTGGCTCTCCCTCACGCTGGCCGCACCGGTCATCGTGTGGGCGGCCCTTCCCTTCCACCGGGCTGCCTGGGTCAACCTGCGTCACGGCGCCGCAACGATGGACACGCTCATCTCGCTGGGCACCATCGCAGCGTTCGTCTGGTCGCTGTATGCACTGTTCTTCGGCACCGCGGGCGAAGCGGGAATGAAACACGCGTTCAGACTGACGGTCGACCGGATGGACGGCAGCGCCAACATCTACCTCGAGGTTGCCGCGGGCGTCATCACGTTCGTGCTCGCCGGACGCTACTTCGAGCACAAGTCCAAGCGCACGTCCGGCGCCGCACTACGCGCGCTCATGGAACTCGGTGCAAAAGACGTCGCGGTACTGCGAAACGGCGTCGAAGTACGAATCCCCGCCGAAGAACTGGCAGCGGGCGACTCCTTCATCGTTCGGCCCGGCGAGAAGATCGCCACCGACGGCATCATCACCGAAGGCCGCTCAGCCGTCGACATGAGCATGTTGACCGGCGAATCCGTCCCGGAGGAGGTCGGTGTCGGAGACACCGTCGTCGGGGCCACCGTCAATGTCGGTGGAACCTTGACCGTCGAGGCCACCCGAGTCGGGAGCGACACCCAACTCGCCCAGATGGCGGCACTGGTCGAAGACGCCCAGAACGGCAAGGCCGAAGTTCAGCGCCTCGCCGATCGAATCGCCGGCATCTTCGTACCGGTCGTCATCGCGATTGCCGTTGCGACACTGGGCTACTGGCTCGGTACCGGCAACCCCATCGAGATGGCGTTCACCGCTGCGGTCGCCGTCCTGATCATCGCGTGCCCCTGTGCTCTCGGATTGGCAACGCCCACAGCTCTGTTGGTGGGCACCGGCCGCGGAGCCCAGATGGGAATCCTCATCAAGGGACCCGAGGTGCTCGAATCGACGCGCGCAGTCGACACCGTCGTGCTCGACAAGACGGGGACCGTCACCACCGGTCAGATGACATTGCTGGACACCGTGGTGGGCGAAGGAACAACCGTCGACGAGGTCCTTCGGCTGGCCGGTGCACTCGAGCATCGCTCCGAGCACCCCATCGCCGCTGCGATCGCGAAGGGTGCGACCGAAGCCGTGGGCGAATTGCCTGCGGTCGAGGATTTCGTGAACGTCGCCGGTCGCGGCGTGCAGGGAATGGTCGACGGTCATGCCGTTGTTGCCGGCCGAGACGCGCTGCTCGCCGACTGGTCGATGCCGTTGCCGGAAAATCTCCGTGACGCGAAAGCTGAAGCAGAGAAGGCCGGGCGCACCGCAATCGCGGTGGGCTGGGACGGTAAGGCGCACGGCGTCCTCGTGATCGCCGACGCGGTCAAGGACACGAGCGCCGAAGCAATCGCGCAGTTGAAGGCACTCGGCCTCGAACCGGTTCTGCTGACCGGTGACAACGCCACCGTTGCCCGCACCGTGGCGGATCAGGTCGGGATCAGCACCGTCTTCGCCGAGGTCATGCCGGCGGACAAGGTCGACGCCGTCAAGAAGCTGCAGGCGGAAGGACGCGTCGTAGCCATGGTCGGCGACGGCGTGAACGACGCGGCGGCCCTGGCTCAGGCCGATCTCGGTCTGGCGATGGGCACGGGTACCGACGTTGCAATCGAGGCCAGCGACATCACCCTGGTTCGAGGTGACCTGCGGTCGGCAGCCGATGCAATTCGACTGTCCCGCAAGACGCTCAAGACCATCAAGGGCAACCTGTTCTGGGCATTCGCCTACAACACGGCAGCGATCCCGCTGGCTGCGGCCGGCCTGCTCAACCCGATGCTCGCTGGTGCCGCAATGGCATTCAGCAGTGTGTTCGTGGTGAGCAACAGCCTGAGGTTGCGGCGGTTCAAGTAAGGGGGCGAGCCCCTGTGCGCGGTTAGGGAGTCCCTGCACTCCTTAACCGCGCACGGGGCTATTCGCCTCCAGCCAGCCGAACGAAGGCTGCTGCGTCGAGCATCTCGCCACGCGTCTGTGGCTCGATGCCGGCAGCGAGGAGCCGTCGCTCGGCTTCGGCAGGCGAACCTGCCCAACCACTGAGCGCGGCACGCAAAGTCTTGCGGCGCTGCGCGAATGCGGCGTCGATGGCAGCAAAAACCTGCTTGCGGTGCTTCTCGTCCATCGGCCACGGCGGCTCCGCGTACCGATCGATACGAACCAGTCCGGATTCCACCTTCGGCACCGGCCAGAAGACGTTGCGTCCGACGGCCCCGGCGCGGCGAACCTCGCCGAAGAAGTTGGCCTTGACGCTGGGAACGCCGTAGATCTTGCTTCCCGGATCAGCCGCCAGGCGACCGGCAACCTCGGCTTGCACCATCACGAGTGCGGTCCGCAGACTCGGGAGCGACGCGAACAGATGCAACAGCACCGGCACCGCGACGTTGTACGGCAGGTTCGCGACAAGCGCGGTCGGCTCGCCTGGAATCTGTGAAGGCAGCACACGCATCGCGTCCGCTTCGACGACGGTCAGTCGATCGGCCAACTCCGGCGCTCGCTCGGCCACCGTCTTGGGAAGGCGAGCCGCAAGGTTGGGATCGATCTCGACCGCGATCACACGATCGACGACATCCATCAGCGCCATCGTCAGCGAACCGAGACCCGGCCCCACCTCGAGAACGACATCGTCACGAGTGACGCCTGCCGTGGTGACGATGCGTCGCACGGTATTGGCGTCGTGAACGAAGTTCTGCCCCAACTGTTTCGTGGGCCGGACACCGAATTCCTCGGCAAGAGCGCGCACCTCGACCGGACCGAGCAGGGCTGCCTGCCCGCGCGGAGTAGCGATGGGTTCGTTCGATTGTTCGGCGTCTGACACCAGTAGAACTTATCCCAGTCCGAGGCGACCCGAGCACGACGGCCATGCGCCCCAGCCCTGAGTGCGCTGCGTTTGCGTCGCGATCGCGATCTGCTCCTCACGGGTTGCGAGGTCGGCGCGAGGCGCATACTTCAACCCGCCCTGCCGTTCCCACGTGTTCTGGTCGAACTGCACGCCGCCGTAGAAACCGTTGCCGGTGTTGATAGCCCAGTTGCCGGTGGCCTCGCACTGCGCGAGCGCGTCCCACGTCGAACCGTTCTCCACGGGCGGCACCTCGGTGCCCGGCTTCGTTCCCACGCGCACGACCTTCGGCTGCGCCGGTGTGGTGATCGTCTCCGATACCTGTGTACGTCCGGCCTCGACACCGTTGACGAGATTCACGGCGAACGTCACGTCACGCACGCCGGGAACGCCCGGATTCTCGACGATCGTGCGACTCTGGTTCATCGTCGGATCCTCGATGCGCTGATCCGGCGGATCGAGCGGCAAGGTCTCGACCTTGTTCTCGGTGCGGTTGCGCGTCACCGTGACCTCGAGGCCCTCGGTCAGCGGAGCGTCGGCGGCGGGAACCACCGTGTCCGACTGCTCGAGCGGAGTGCCGTTGGCCGTAAGGAACTCGCCCACCGTCGGTGCCGCGATACGCACGTCGGCCGCCGCATTTGCGCCGTCGACCAGTTTTGCGACGACCGGTGTCAAGACGTCGAGCGCGGCGCCGTCGAGCGGGAGACGCTGCGAGCGCGACGCCGACACGTGCACATCCGCTGAGACATCCAACTGCTTGAGCGCGTCGTCGACGGTCAAGGCGGTGGTCCAGAGCTTCTGCGGCTGACCGTCGACCGTCAGCGTGATCTCACGAGCACGACGGAGCACCACGGTGTCGCCGTCGGACAGCGACGCGTCGGCCGCCGGAGCAACCGCGTCCTTGTCACCGATCGGGTAACCCGCGTCCTCGAGAGCGCCGTCGACGTTGGTCGACATGGTGCTCAGGTGAATCTGCTCACCGTCGACGTCGAGGGTGATGGTCTTGTGCCGGACGACGGCCAGAACGCCACCCACGAGAACCGTCAGGAGAAGAGCGGCGATCGCCGAGTACAACAACGGCGACCTGGTCGAGTTGATCTTGGCGAACGGTGACATGGGTTCCTGAGTTCTGTGTGGAGTGTGGGCGCGTCAGCGCAGGCCCAATTTGCTGGTGCAGGACGGCCACGCACCCCAGCCCTGACCGGCGCGGACCTTCTCGCCGATCGCGATCTGCTGTTCACGTGATGCGAGGTCGGCGCGCGCTGCGTACTGACCGCCGCCGAATGCTTCCCAGGTGCTCTGGGTGAACTGAAGTCCTCCGTAGAAACCGTTGCCGGTGTTGATGGCCCAGTTTCCGGTCGCTTCGCACTGAGCAATGGAGTCCCACGTCGACGCGTTGGACACAGCGGGCGCGGAAGTCTGCTTGGTTCCGACCTTCACCACTGCTGCGACCGGTTCCTTGATCACGGTCGCGGACAGTTCGGTTCGTCCGGCCTCGACGCCGTTGACGGTCTTGACCTCGACGGTGGCCGTGCGCTCGCCGGCAACACCCGGGTTTTCGACGACGGTCTTGTCCTTCTCGAGCTCGGGATCTTCGACCTTGTTCTCGGGCGGCGCGATCGGCTGCGTCTCGACGCGAGTGTCCGTGCGGTCGCGGGTGACCTGGATGGTCAGGCCGTTGGTAACGGGTGTGTCAGCGGTGGGAACCACCGAGTCGGCCTGCTCGAGCGGCGCATTCTTGGCCGCGAGAAGATCACCGACGGTTACGGCGGCGAGCTTGATCTCGGCCGCCGGAGCACCACCGTCGCTGACGCTGACGGTCTTCGGGCTGACGACGTCGAGCTCGGTGCGTTCGAGGGGCAGACGATGCGAGCGCGAAGCCGAGACTGCGAAGTCGTCGGAAACATCTACCTGCTTCAGTGCCTCGTCGACCGTCAATGCCGTGGTCCAGATGGTCGTCGGCTGACCGTCCACGGTCAGCGCCAACTCACGGGCACGTCGCAGTACGACGGTATCGCCGTCGGACAGTGAGGAATCGGCGCTGGGAGCGAGCGCGTCCTTGGGATCGACCGGGTATCCGGCGTCCTCGAGAGCGGTACCGACGCTGCTCGACATCGTGGACAGCGAAATCATGTCGCCGTCGACGTCGAGGGTGATCGTCTTGTGCCGAACCACGGCGAGCGCACCTCCGACAATGAGCGTCAGAAGCAACGCACCCACCACTGAATAGAGAAGTGGTGACTTCGTGGAGTTGATCTTGGCAAAAGGCGACACAGGAAATCCCAAGGCAGACGACGTTCGATCACAATACGGTAACGACCGAGCGTTGTATCGGCAACCAAATCACAACGAAATGCGACTTTTGTCACGGAACGGCAACGGCGTGTCGTGTGTTCTGCACTTTCCGGCTCCGATACCCGTGTATCGATTCAGCTCTGGGCGCAGTATGTTCTCGTCTGGTTCAAAGCAGTCCGGCGATCCCGGGCGCGACAGAAGAAAGCTGGGCGATAGTGCGAAGAAGATTCGACAGACCACGTAATGCCAGGTGGCCGATCCTGGCCATCCTGCTGGCGCTGATCGCAGCGCTGTTCGCCCCCGGAATCGCGAGCGCGCAACCCGGTCGCACCTACACGATCGCCACCGATCTGACATTCGCCCCGTTCGAATTCGAGAACGAAGACGGCAAACTCGTCGGCATCGACATCGATCTCCTCAACGCGATCGCCGAGGACCAAGGTTTCAAGGTCGACATCAAGCAGCTCGGCTTCGACGCTGCGCTTCAGGCCGTGCAAGCCGGGCAGGCGGACGGCGTCATCGCCGGCATGTCCATCACCGACGCCCGCAAGCAGGTTTTCGACTTCTCCGACCCGTACTTCGAGTCGGGCGTGCAGATGGCGGTCCTCGAGACCGACAACGACGTGAAGTCGTACGAGGATCTGAAGGGCAAGCGCGTCGCGGTCAAGAACGGCACCGAGGGCGCCAGCTTCGCCGAGTCCATCAAGGACCAATACGGCTTCACCACAGTCTATTTCGCCGACTCCGCCAGCATGTACGACGAGGTCCGCACCGGAAACTCCGTCGCAGTCTTCGACGACTACCCCGTCCTCGCCTACGGCATCACCCAGGGCAACGGCCTCAAGACGGTCACCGAAAAAGAGGTGGGCGCGAGCTACGGCTTCGCAGTCAACAAGGGCCAGAACGCCGAACTGCTCCAGATGTTCAACGCTGGACTGCAGAACCTGCGCGACGACGGCCAGTACGACGAAATCGTCTCGACCTACCTCGGTCAGGGCGCGTCGACGTCGGACAACTCCATCATCGGCTTGATCAAGAGCACCTATCCCCAGCTCCTCAAGGGCCTGTGGTTGACGATCGTTCTCTCGGTCGTCTCGATCGCGATCGCTCTGGTCCTGGGTGCGATCTTCGGTCTCTGCCGCGTGTCCACCAACATGTTCGTCCGAGGTATAGGCACGACCTACGTCGACATCTTCCGCGGCACACCGCTGTTGGTGCAGGCGTTCTTCATCTACTTCGGCATCCCGGCAGCCCTGCATTTCCAGATGTCCGCCTTCACCGCAGGCATCATCACGCTCTCGCTCAACGCCGGCGCGTACATGGCTGAAATCGTCCGCGGCGGCATCTTGTCCGTCGACAAGGGACAGATGGAGGCGTCACGAAGCCTGGGCATCAGCTACATGAAGTCGATGCGAAAAGTCATCATGCCGCAGGCAATTCGCACGATGATCCCGTCGTACATCAACCAGTTCGTCATCACCCTCAAGGACACGTCGATCCTGTCGGTCATCGGACTCGCCGAGCTCACTCAGACAGGGCGCATCATCATCGCGCGCAACTTCCAGTCGTTCAACATGTGGCTGATCATCGGCGTCATGTACTTCATCATCATCATGGCGCTCACCAAGCTGTCGAACCGCCTCGAGAAGAGGATCAACAAGTGACCGAAACAGCCGTCAACATGGGTAAGTCCGACACCGAGGTCAAGATTTCGGTCAAGGGACTGAAGAAGTCGTTCGGCGACAACGAGGTCCTCAAAGGCCTCGACGTCGACATCAAGAGCGGTGAAGTGGTCTGCGTCATCGGGCCTTCCGGTTCGGGTAAGTCCACCTTCCTGCGCTGCCTCAACCGCCTCGAAGACATCACCGCCGGCTCCGTGCGCGTCGACCAGTTCGACCTCACGAACAAGGACGTCGACATCGACAAGGTGCGCCAGCACATCGGGATGGTGTTCCAGCACTTCAACCTGTTCCCACACATGAGCGTCGTCGAAAACGTGATGCTCGCCCCGGTGCAGACCGGGCGATCGACCAAGGATCAGGCTCGCGAGATCGCCGTCAAACTGCTGGGCCAGGTCGGTCTCGCGGAGAAGGCAGATGCCAAGCCCGCCAGCCTGTCCGGTGGGCAGAAGCAACGCGTGGCCATTGCCCGCGCACTGGCGATGAGCCCGGACATCATGCTCTTCGACGAGGCCACCAGCGCTCTCGACCCGGAGATGGTGGGAGAGGTTCTGCAGGTGCTTCGTGACCTCGCCAAGCAGGGCATGACCATGGTCGTCGTAACCCACGAAATGGGCTTCGCCCGTGAGGTTTCCGATCGAGTCATCTTCATGGCCGATGGATACATCGTCGAAGAAGGCAAGCCGGAGAACCTGTTCGGCAACCCCCAGCAGCAGCGCACCCAGGACTTCCTGGCGAAGGTCCTGTAGGGGCAAGCCCCCTGTGCGCCTTTTTGGTAGTGGGGACTACCGGAAAGGCGCACGGGTGGTGGCCAATTCGACGACAACGGCCGTCTCCATCCAGCCACGCCGACCGGCAACCAGCGACGACATTCCGCGAAAATGTGGTGGGACCTTCTCGACTCGAACATGATCGGTGCTTCCAGGCACCAACACCCAGTGTCTGGGTTCTTGTTCGACAAATTCCCCGCGCTCGAGTCGGATCGAGAGAACGATCCCGGCAGTAGGTTCCACGTCGTCGGGAAAGATTCCTCCATGAACCGACCCGTCGAACCACAGCGAGTCAGGTATCGGGTGCAAAGCCCACGAAGATTTTTCGCCGACCACCGGCAACGGTGCACAGCACTCTAATTCCCACGTTTCGATGCGGACTGTGACCACGTTGTAGTCATTCATCTGAAATACCCCGCGCAGTAGACGGACCGGGACACGACGATCCCGGGCGCGGAGTTACCTGTCGAACCAGAATAGCGTCAGATCTTGTAGACGCGCTCCGCTGTCGCCGTGGACGCTGCCGCCAGCGTCTGCGGATCCTCGCCGCGGATGTCTGCGAGTGCACGCACTGTGTACGGCAGGCAGTACGACTCGTTAGGCGCACCGCGGAACGGGTGCGGCGTCAAGAACGGCGCATCCGTCTCGACGATCAGCTGATCCGACGGCACCAACAGCGCGGCCTCACGCAGCGCCTTCGCATTCTTGAAACTCACGGTTCCCGAAAAACTCAACACGTACCCGGCTGCGATGCACTCCCGCGCCATCTCCGAATCCGAGGAGAAGCAGTGGAAGACCACTGTCTCCGGCGCGCCTTCCTCTTGCAGCACCCGCAGCAGATCCTGATCGGCTTCGCGATTGTGAATCATCAGCGTCTTACCGAGACGCTTCGCCAGATCGATGTGCCACCGGAAACCGTCGACCTGCTCCTCGATCGTGGCGCACCCTTCGAGCTTGCCTGGCCAGTAGAGATCCAGCCCGGTCTCCCCCACCGCGACGACCCGCGGATCGGACGCCAACCGTTCGATCTCGGCCCTGGTGTCGGCATCCAGGACGTTCGCCCTGGTCGGATGGATTGCGACGGCTGCGTAAACCCTCGAATCCCAGTTCGCAGCGTCGACGGCAAAGCGTGCAGCATCGAGGTCGTCGGCCACCGTGACGACCCGTCCGACGCCGACGGCCTCGGCTCGATCGACTATTTCGGCCACGGTCGCAGCGTCGTGTGCGCCGCACGCGTCGAGGTGCGTATGGGCGTCGATCAGAGGCGACAAGGGCTCAGGGGCATCGGGGGCGGGACGGTCTTTGCTCACGCCCGATAGAGTAAGCCCACCATGACTGTGCCTGCCTCACCCTCCCAGACCCCGCGCCCGGACTCCGCCGCCCCGGAAGGCGCGGAACGATCGCCGTTCTACATCACGACAGCGATCGCGTATCCCAACGGCGCTCCGCACATCGGCCACGCGTACGAGTACATCTCCTCGGACGCGCTCGCCCGCTTCAAGCGTTTGGACGGTCATGAAGTGTTCTTCATGACCGGTACCGACGAGCACGGTCTGAAGATGCAGCAGACAGCGATCAAAGAGGGCATCGACGTACGCGAACTCGCGGCTCGAAACTCCGACGTGTTCCAGAACCTCGACAAGGTCCTGAACATCTCGTACGACCGGTTCATCCGCACCACGGACGCTGATCACCAGGTCGCCAGCAAGGCGATCTGGGAGAAGATGGCCGCATCGGGCGACATCTACCTCGACACGTACTCGGGTTGGTACTCGGTTCGGGACGAGGCCTTCTACACCGAAGCCGAGACCACGCTTCTGGAGGACGGCACCCGTCAGTCCACCGAGACCGGCACCCCGGTGGAGTGGACCGAGGAGTCGAACTACACCTTCCGTCTCTCGGCGTACGGGGAGCGTCTCCTCGCGCTGTACGAAGAGCACCCCGAATTCATCGCCCCCACGACACGCCGCAACGAGATCGTCAGCTTCGTCAAGGGCGGCCTCAAGGACATCTCGATCTCGCGCACCACGTTCGACTGGGGCGTCAAGGTGCCGGGCGACCCGGACCACGTCATGTACGTCTGGGTAGACGCCCTCACCAACTACCTGACGGGCGTCGGATACCCGAACGTCGATTCGGAGGAGTTCAAGAAGTTCTGGCCCGCGAGCCTGCACATCATCGGCAAGGACATCACGCGGTTCCACACCGTGTACTGGCCGGCATTCCTCATGTCTGCCGGCATCGAACTGCCGGAGCGGGTGTTCGTCCACGGCTTCTTGTACAACAAGGGCGAGAAGATGTCGAAGTCCGTCGGCAACGTCGTCGACCCCATCGCGATGGTCGATCAGTACGGCCTCGACGCGGTCCGCTTCTTCTTGCTCCGCGAGATCTCGTACGGTCAGGACGGCAGCTACAGTCACGAAGCGATCGTGACGCGCATGAATGCTGATCTCTCGAACGAACTCGGCAATCTCGCGCAGCGTTCGCTGACGATGGTCGCGAAGAACTGCGACGCCCAGGTACCCACCCCCGGCGAGTTCACCGAGGACGACCTGGCGATGCTGGCATCGGTGGATGCCCTGCTCGCCAAGTGCCGCAGCGAGTTCGACGTGCAGGCTCTGCATCTCGCACTGGAAGCCATCTGGGGCGTTCTCGGCGAGACCAACCGGTACTTCTCCAAGCAGGAACCGTGGGTTCTGCGTAAGACCGATCCGGCACGCATGGCGACGGTTCTGTACGTGACGCTCGAAGTGGTCCGTATCGTCGGGCTTCTCGTTCAGCCGGTGATGCCCGACGCGGCGTCACGCATCCTCGATCTGCTCGGCCAGAGCGAAGAGAACCGGCAGTTCGCCGACATCGCGGTTCGCATCGACGCCAACCGGAAACTGCCTGCTCCGGCGCCAGTTTTCCCCCGCTTCGTCGAGGAATGAGCTAAGCGAGAGTGCCGCACGTGGGGTCCGAGATATCCGGTTACAGGCGGATGTGTCGGACCCCACGTGCACACTCCAGCCATGACGACGAATAGAACATACATTCGAACCAGCGCTTCGGCGCAGACACTGCCATGGAACGGAGCGCGGGTGTCCACTCAGGAGGTCAGCCCTCAATCCGTTTCCGCGGTGCGAGATCTCGTTTCCGAACTGTCCGCGGCGTACGACCGCGGATGGCAGCCGGCGGATCTGATTCATCTGGCGCGTCGAAGCAAAGAAGCGTCCGACGCCGATCTCGCCGCCACCACCATCCTGTTCGATGCGAAAGCGTCGCGCGCCTCCGATCGCGCACCGCTCGAATGGGTGGGGCAGTTGCAGACGATCGGCGAGCAGTATGCGAAGTCTCGACGCATCGCTTCTCGAATCACCGTGGACGACGACGTTTTTCGCTCCCTCGCGGCCGGCCTTCTGTTCCAGGATCCCTACTTCCTTGTTTCGCAAATCGTCGACGTCGCGCGATCGTGGATGCGCCTACCTCAGTGGACGGTGTTGCTCGCGCCACCATCCACCTGGCCGTCGCAACGGACCGACACCACCTATGCCGGCGTCGGTGATACCGAGGTCGACGCCAAGGTACTCAAGCGAATTCGTGGATTACTCGCCAAAGCCGAAGCCACCAACTTCGCGGAAGAAGCCGAGATTTTCACCGCGAAGGCTCAGGAGTTGATGACCCGGTACGCCATCGATTCCGCGCTGCTCCACTCTCGCGCCGGGGTCACCGACACATCCGTGAATGCCCGACGCATTCACATCGAGAACCCGTACGTGAAGGAAAAGGTTCACCTCCTGACCGAGATCGGCGAATCGAATCGAGTCAGGACTGTCTGGTTCAGCGACATTGCACTCGCGACCGTCGTCGGCACTCCGGTCGACCTTCAGCAAGTCGATATGCTGTTCACTTCCTTGCTCGTACAGGCAACCCGTGCAATGCAATTCGCCGACTCGAGCAATCGTGGCGGCTCACGCACCACCTCGTTCCGCAAGGGATTCCTGGCCGGGTTCGCCAGCCGCATCGGACACCGCCTGCGTGACGCCGGCACCAAAGCCACCGCCGAAGCGGCCGACGCGGCATCGATGGACGTCGCGGATCTTCTGCCGATCCTGGCCACCACTTCCGAGGCCGTCGACGCCGAATTCGATCGATTGTTCCCGACAACCCGCAAAACTCGCGGACGGTCCGTCGACGCCGAAGGCTGGCACGCCGGCCAGGCCGCAGCCGACGACGCCAACCTGCGTCCCGGCGCACCCGCCGTGAACCGCTCCCGCTAGTCCTTTCGAGCGGCCAGGACCGTCTCGTACAACTCACGCTTGGAGACTCCGGCCGTTGCGACCAGAGCACACGCGTCCTTCAATCGTGCTCCCCCCTCGACCAGCCTTTCCACCTCGTCGACCAGATCGGCAGGATCAGATGCCACCAGTACTGCGCCTTCGAGCACCACCGTGATCTCTCCGCGAACGCCCTCGGCCGCCCAAGTAGCTAACTCTCCGAGAGTGCCGCGCTTCACTTCCTCGTAGGTCTTGGTCAATTCCCGGCACACGGCGGCGCGGCGATCGGGCCCGAGAACTTCCACCGCATCTGCGAGGCAGTCGGCAAGGCGATGGGGTGCTTCGAAGAACACACACGCTCGCTGCTCGGTTGCCAGGGCCGAAAGCCAGGTCTTGCGCTGCCCCTGCTTTCGCGGCGGGAATCCGTCGAAGCAGAACCGCTCCACCGGCAAACCCGAGAGTGCCAGCGCCGTCGTGACCGCCGACGGGCCCGGGAGACACGTGACGGCGAGGTTCTCGGCTACGCAGGCGGCAACGAGGCGATATCCGGGGTCACTGACCGACGGCATGCCTGCATCGGTGACCAGCAGGACGGTCTTGCCTTCGGCCACGTCGGCGACCAACGCGGGCAGCCGCGAAATCTCGACCTGGTCGTAGAAACTGACGATCTTCCCCGTGATGGTGACCTCGAGCGCGGACGCCAGAGACTTGGTGCGTCGTGTGTCCTCCGCAGCGACGACGTCGGCGGTTGCGAGAGCAGACCGAAGACGCGGGGACGCGTCACCGACATCTCCCATGGGTGTTGCGGCGAGTACCAAACGACCAGTCATACCTGACAGCCTACGATTGCCAGGTGACTGTGCAGACGGACGAGCGGCCAACGCCCGCCACGAGCGATCGGGTAGTGCGTAGTCCCGGCCCGCTGGTACCGGATCCTGATTTCGGCCCGACCGACAGATTGCGCGGCTGGATCGTCACCGCTTTCATCACCGCCATCGCGGCGATCACCCGCTTCACGATGCTCGCCTACCCGACCGACGCCGGCACACCTGTATTCGACGAGAAGCACTACGTTCCGCAGGGCTGGCAAGTTCTGACCGGCGGTGGCATCGAGGACAATCCCGGTTACGGATTGGTGGTGCACCCGCCGATCGGTAAGCAGATGATCGCGATCGGCGAAGCACTCTTCGGTTACAACGGTTGGGGGTGGCGATTCTCGTCAGCCCTGGTCGGGACGCTGATGGTCCTGCTGATCATCCGGATCGTCCGCCGCATGACGCGGTCCACGCTGATCGGGGCGATTGCCGGAATCCTGCTCATCGTGGACGGCGTCACCTTCGTCTCCTCACGCCTGGGGATGCTTGACATCTTCCTGGCCTTCTTCGTCCTCGCCGCCCTCGGATGTCTGGTGGTCGATCGCGATCAAGTCCGCGAACGAATGGCGAAGGTGTACGAGGAAGGTCGAATCGGCGATTCCGCCTGGGGTCCACGGCTGGGTTTCCGGTGGTGGAGGTTCGGCGCCGGCATCCTGCTCGGTCTGGCATGCGGAACCAAGTGGTCCGGCATGTACTTCATTCTGTTCTTCGGATTGCTCAGTGTTGCCTTCGACCTGTCAGCGCGCCGCGCATACCGCGTGCAGCGCCCGTGGGTCGGCACCGCAGTTCGCGACATCGGTCCAGCTCTGTATGCGCTGGTGGTCATTCCGCTCGGTGTGTACCTCGCGAGCTACTGGGCCTGGTTCACCAGCGAGACCGGCGTGGACCGCCATGCCGTCGGTAACGAGATCGGTGAGGGCGGCACGTGGAGCTTCATTCCCTCCGCACTGCGTTCACTCTGGTACTACAGCGGAAACGTTCTCCAGTTCCATGCCGGTCTGACCAACTCCGCCGGAAACCACCACCCGTGGGAGTCGAAACCGTGGACGTGGCCGATGGGGCTACGACCGATGCTCTACTACTACGCCGACGGCGAGCAGGTCACCGGTTGCGGGGCCGCCAGCTGCGTCAAGGCCGTGATGCTGATCGGCACACCGGCGATGTGGTGGCTGGCACTACCGATGTTGGCGTGGGCGATCTGGCAGACGTTCGTGCGCAGGGACTGGCGATACGCCGTGGTCCTGACGGGCTACGGCGCCGCTTACCTTCCGTGGTTCGCGACGCTCGACCGCCAGATGTACTACTTCTACGCAGTTGCACTCGCCCCGTTCATGGTCATGGGATTTGCGCTGGTCCTCGGCGATGTTCTGGGCAAGGCGAGCGCGTCCGTCGAGCGTCGTACCACCGGACTTCTTGCGGTCAGTCTGTACATCGGTCTGGTCGTGGCCAACTTCGTCTACCTCTGGCCGATACTCACCGCCATGCCGATCACGCCGGAATCGTGGCAGAACCATCTGTGGCTGCCTAGCTGGAAATAGTGGGACAGACGAAGGAGGCATCGAACCTGGTTCGGTGCCTCCTTCGTTTCACGATTACTCTGTCGGCTTACCGACGCGACGTCCCCGCCTCGGGCGTAGGAGAGCACGTTTCTGCTCCTTCGCCGCAATGATGATCGGGTCGTGCGAAAGATCCTTGTACAGCGAGAAGCACAGTCCGATCATGACCAGCACGAACGGCGCCGCAGCGATGATCGTCATGGTCTGCAAGCCGTCGAGCGCTTCAGAGCCACCGGTCCACAGCAGAAGCGCCGCGACGCCACCGGTCAACATGCCCCAGAAGACCACGACCCAGCGACTCGGTTCGAGCGTTCCGCGCTGCGAGAGCGTCCCCATCACCATCGACGCAGCGTCTGCGCCGGAAACGAAGAACACTGCCACGAGCAGCATGACGAGGACAGTCGTCACTCCGGCCAACGGCAGATTGTCGAGCATGCCGAACAGTTGAGCCTCTTCCGAGCCTCGGCCGGACAAGCCGATTCCGTCACGTTCCTCGCCGATGCCCGCGCCGCCGAAGATCGCGAACCAGAGCAAGCTGACAGTCGTGGGAACGGCGATGACGCCGACGATGAACTGGCGGATCGTGCGGCCGCGGCTGATGCGTGCCAGGAACATGCCGACGAACGGCGTCCAAGACACCCACCATGCCCAGTAGAAGATCGTCCACGACGAAAGCCACGCGCCCGTTTCAGGATTCGATGATGCACCCGTGCGGGCGGACATCTGGGCGAGGTCGGAAACGTATGCGCCAATGGTCGTCGGGAGCAGATTGAGAATCAGCACGGTCGGCCCGAGAACGAACACGAACAGGGCCAAGATCAGCGCGAGCACCATGTTGATGTTGGAGAGCCACTGAATTCCCTTGGCCACACCGGAAACTGCCGAAGCGACGAATGCCAGGGTCAGCACCGCAACGATGGCCACGAGCAGGAAAACGCCGGCTTCTTCCATCCAGCCGACTACCTCGAAACCGGAGCCGATCTGAAGTGCGCCGAGCCCCAAAGATGCTGCGGTACCAAAAAGTGTGGCAAAGATCGCCAGGATGTCGATGACCTTGCCGATCGGCCCTTCGGCCTTGCGACCGAGCAACGGAATGAAGGCCGAACTGAACAGTTGCTTGCGTCCTCGGCGATACGACCCGTATGCAATGGCAAGGCCCACAACGGCATACATCGCCCAAGGATGAAGACCCCAGTGAAACATGGTGGTGGCCATGGCAGTTCCGACGCCACCGTCGGTGCCGGGAGGCGGAGTCACGTAGTGCGCAAGCGGTTCCGCGACACCGAAGAACATCAGGCCGATCCCCATGCCGGCGCTGAACATCATCGCGATCCAGCTGACGGTTCGGAACTCGGGCTTCTCACCGTCCTTGCCCAGCGGAATGTCGCCGAATCGACTGACCGCGAGGTAGATGGAAAACAGCACGAAAGCCGAAGCTGCGAGTACGAAGAGCCAGCCGATGTTCGTCACCAACCAGCCGAGAACACTTCCGGTTACCGAATCGAGGTTGTCGGGAGCTACGAGGCCCCACACGACAATAGCCAGCACCGCGGCAGCCGCCACGGAAAACACCACGTAGTCGGTCCGAACGCCTACTCGAGTAAAGCCCGTCTCCGGGCGCTCTTCGTTGGCCCCGGAATCTTGTTCGGATCGATCAGATTTCGTCACCATAGATGACTACGTTCGTCACTTTATGGGCCAAAAGCAAGCCGGAAGGCGGGCTCAACGTCCGTTGAACCCGCCTTCTCACCCCGATCAAGCTGGGGTTTTAACCCAACCGTTGCCCTTGCCGATCAATCCGTCGATACTGATGCGTCCTGCGCCGATCACAGCGATCAAGAGCGATCCGACACCGAGTGCGACGACGAGTTCGTAGCCACCGTTGTCGATGAAGACACCCTTGTCCGCGTGCACGATGAAGAACGCGCCAACCATGTCGAGGAACAGCAGCGCGCCGACGAGCGGGGTCAACAGACCCGCGATGAGCAGGATTCCGCCGCCGAGTTCGATGGATGCAGCCACAACCGCAGAAATCTTGGGGAGCGGGGCGCCCATCCCTTCGAACGCGGCCTGCGTTCCGGCGATCTTGTAGGTGAAGAACTTCTGCCAACCGTGGGCGATGAAGATGATCCCGAGGCCGACACGGGCGATGAGGAGTCCGAGGTCACGAGCAATCGACGAATTCATGAGCCAAGACTGACAGCTTTAAGTTGAAGCGTCAACTTAAACATTGTGTCACGCACCTCTCAATGCCGACTCCACCATGGCGACGATCTCACTGTCGGAGTACCCGAGCGAGCGGACCCTATGCGCAAACGCGGTCGCCGCCTGCTCGGCCTGCGCCTGCACCGGATCGGTCCCCGAAGCGATGAATGTCCCTTGCTTTCCCCTCGTTTCGATGACGCCCTGATCGCTGAGCGCGCGATAAGCCTTCGCGACGGTGTTGGCCGCCAATCCCAGCTCCGAGGCCAACGCTCGCACCGTCGGGATCTTGGTTCCCGCGATCAATCCGCCGCCGTGAACCTGCTCGATAATCTGTTGCCGCAGTTGGTCGTACGGAGCTGTGGAGGAATCGTGTTCGATTGCGATCTTCATCGTCACCCTCGTCGTATCTTCTCGGTCACAGGCCCTCGATCGCCTCGCGGATCGTATGCGGGCCGGAGGTCAGAACCAATGTCTTGCCGACGCTGGACGGCGCATCGATGAGCGCTTCGACGACCGCGGCGACATCGGCTCGAGGCACAGAGCCTCGATCGACGGGCGGCTGCGCAAGCAATACTTCACCGGTCGGGTCGTCGTCCGTCAGAAGTCCTGGCCGAAGAATCGTCCAATCGAGCGAAGACCTTGTCTTCAGGTCTTCCTCCGCTGCCGTCTTCGCCCGCAGGTAGGCGGCAAAAACCTCGTCGGTGTTCTCCGGTATTTCGTCACCGGCACCCATGGCGCTGATCTGTATGAACCGACGTACTCCCGCTTTCTCGGCGGCATCGGCCAACAGCACCGCCGCAGCTCGGTCGACGGAGTCCTTGCGCTCGATCGAGCTACCAGGTCCGGCGCCCGCGGCGAAGACCGCGACGTCGGCACCGTCGAGTACCTTCGCAACTTCCTCGACCGTGGAGGATTCCAGATCGATCACCACGGGGAACGCGCCGAGTGTGCGGACCGCACCCTCGTGCGCGGAGTTGCGGATCAGCGCTACCGGCCGATCACCATGCCCTGCCAGCAGGTACGTCAGGTGCTGCGCGATCTTGCCGTGCCCACCGGCAATGACCACGCGTCGTTCGTCCACACTTCGATGTTCCGTCATCGTTTTCTCCTCACACGTCGGTACTTCAAGTGCAGCACTCCGGAGCGGCCCGTTGTTCCCCTGTTTGTCCCACGAGTTCGGACGCAGAGGCAGAATGACGAACATGGCATCTGCAACCATCTTCCACAATCAACGGTGCAACACCTCGCGGACCGTTCTCGGGCTCATCCGGGAAGCCGGCATCGAACCCACCATCGTCAAGTACCTCGATACTCCGCCTACCCGATCCGAGCTGGAAAAACTCATCGCCGACGCCGGCCTCGAGCCCAGTCAAGCGGTTCGCAAGCGCGAAACGCAGTACAAGGACCTCGGACTCGCCGACGCTTCCGAATCCGAGATCCTCGACGCGATGATCGAGCACCCAATTCTGATCGAACGCCCATTCGTCGTCACTGACAAGGGCACGGTGCTCGCGCGTCCGGCAGCCAAGGTGGAAGAGATTCTCTGACGTCTACCGCTCACAGCGGATCGCGGGCGATCGGGCAGGACATGCAGCGAGGTCCACCGCGACCGGAGCCCAGTTCGGAACCCGCGATTCGCAAAACCTCGATACCCGAGGCCTCCAGCCTGGCATTCGTTTCGACGTTGCGCTCGTAAGCGACGACGACGCCCGGTTCGACGGCCAACGTGTTGTTGCCGTCGTCCCATTGCTCACGCTCGGCAGTGACCGTGTCGAGTCCGGTGTCGATCACTCGAAGTTTTCCGATTCCCATGGCGTCGGCTGCCGCTTCGAGGAACGGCGTCGCACCGCGAATACTCACCCCGTCGTCTTCCTTGCGAAGGGTGAACGCTGCCAATGTGTCCTGAATGGCCGGATACATGACGACCGCGTCGGCCTCGACCATGGTGCAGACCGTGTCGAGATGCATCGACGCTCGGCGTTGCTCGATCGGAACAACCAACACCGTGTGGGCGAGACCATCGTCGAACACGCTACGCGCCAATGCTTCTGCGCCGGCGGGTGACGTACGTTCACCGACACCGATCGCGATCACCCCAGGCGCGAGAAGCAGCACGTCACCTCCCTCGACAGGAGCCGTGTGCGACTCGTACGCGCGGCGCACTCCCTTGAATCGAGGGTGATGCGCGTAGACCAGATCCGTGATCGAGGATTCGCGAGCTCGCGCTGACAACGCCAAGGACGTGATGATGACCCGTGGCCCGACCCAGAACGACGAATCGCGGGTGAAGAGCAAGTTGGGCAGCGGGTCGATCACGAAGTCACCGCCGTGATGCATCCTGCGCACCAACGAGGTCGAGCCGGCGTCGATCGGCAGCTCGTCGAACGTCATTCCGGCAGTAAGGATCGACGACAGCTCCTTCGGTTCTACCTTTCGCAGGTACGCAGCCAGGTGTTGTCCGAGCGCGTGGCCGATCTTGCGTGCGTCGACGGCGGCCGCGATTCCCTGGATCCTCGCTGCGCCACTGACCTCGAGCGCCTCGGTGAGGAGATCGGACAAAAGCAGTACCTCGACGCCGCGCTCACGAAGGACGGTCGCAAACTGATCGTGTTCTTCCTGCGCGCGGTCCACCCACGGCAACGCGTCGAACAGCAGCTCGTCGTTGTTGCGCGGAGTCAATCGTTTCAACTCGTCGCCCGGACGATGAAGAATGACCGATCGCAATCGGCCCACCTCGGAATCGACACCGAGGGGGACGGAGCCAGAAGCGTTCATGAGTGAACACTAATCCCGTAGGCCCCACCCAGCAGGGATGAGCAGCTGCCATATCTTCCCGCGTAACGTCTGATCCGACGCAGGCGAGAGGACCACGCAATGAGTAGCACGGATCAGGCGGCGCTGGGCGGCGCCGGAATCGACAGGTTCACCGGGCGCTGGGTCGGCGCTGGAGCCGGACATTTCCCCACCATCGACGACTTCGAGTACTCCGAGGAGATCGAGTTCGCTCCGACTCCGAAACCGTTTGTCACCTACTCGTCGCGCACTCGAGGGCTCCCCGACGGCCGACCACTTCACATGGAATCGGGATACCTGCGCCCGACACCTGGTGGTGAGCTCGAACTGCTGGTCAGCCAGCCCACCGGTTTTGTCGAGATCCATCGCGGCACCGTCGACTCCGAAGGCACTCTCGCCTTGACCCGTCTCACGCTCGCAGCATCGCCCGACGCAAAACCGGTTCACGACGTCCGGCGAGTCATGCGCGTCCAAGGCGACACCCTGACCTACGACTTGTGGATGGCGCACGGCGACACCCCGCTGACGCATCATCTCCACGCCACCCTCCACCGGGCGACGGACCGGTAGTCGCCATGGAGATGCCGTCGTGGAAAGCCAAGGAACTTACGCCCGGCCAGCTCTCCGAGCGCAGCGGTGTCGCCGTCTCGGCCCTGCATTTCTACGAACGAGAAGGCCTCATCGTCAGTCGCCGGACCAGCGGCAACCAGCGTCGATACCAACGAGACACGCTTCGACGCGTCGGCTTCATCCGAATCTCGCAACGCGTCGGCATTCCACTGTCGGAAATCCGGGAAGCCCTCGGCACACTTCCTGAAGGCCGTACCCCGAACCGCGCAGATTGGGAACGGTTGTCGACCGGATGGCGGCGCCACCTCGATCTCCGCATCGAGCAACTGGAACGACTACGCGACAATCTCACCGGTTGCATAGGTTGCGGGTGTCTCTCACTGGAGGGATGCGCCCTCGCAAACCCTCACGATCAACTCGCTGCCGCCGGCCCAGGTGCACGCGTTCTGGAGGTGGATTTCGGCGCCGACTCAGGCGAGAAATGACTCGACAGCGTCCCGATCGCGCCCCAGCAAGTCCTCGACGGTCTTCTTCAGCAACTTCTCGATCTGGCCGCCGATAATCGGCATCTTCACTTCGGCCGTCCCGTCGACGACCAGTCGCGTGCAGGACTCGGCGGCGGTGAGGCCCAGCGTCGTCTCGATTCGTATCGGCAGTCCGTGCGCGATCCCGGTGACCGACCCTGCGGCCTTCCCGTCAGACAGAGGCCCCCAGTGGTCGACCCGTGTCAGACCCAGTCGACTCGGCGCAACCTTGGCGACCAGGGTCGGGAGGGAGGCGGAGTCGATTTCCTCGGACACGGATACTTCGATCGATCCGTCTCCAGCTTCGATGTCCGAGGTGGCATAAAGGTCTCCGAGTCGGACTTTCCAATAACTCGGGTCTGTCAAAGTTCGATGCACGTCGTCGATCGGATATTTGAATTCGATATCGAAGTGAAAACTCTTCGGCATGACTTTGGTCCCTATTCGACTAGATAAAAGTCCCGTCGGAGTTAATGCTCATCGCTTGAGCAATTTACTGAACTGGTCGTTCGCTTTTTGCATCACGAACTCGTAAGGCGGGGCGAATTTGCGGGCCCACCAGTATCCGAATCGAATGTCATTGGACGTATACACGAGGTACGTGTTCTTCTCGATTCCCCGCAGAATGCACGAGGCCACCTTCTCCGGGGAGACCGCGCGCTTCTCGAACCGGTGCGTGAGCTTTTTGACCCGCGGGTCATCCCGGTCGATACCCGCGATCTCCACGGTTCCCACCAAAGGCGTCTTCACCCCACCAGGCACAACCAGACTGACGCCGATTCCGTGCCGCTTCAGATCGAATCGCAGCACCTCGGAGACCCCGCGAAGGCCGAACTTGCTCGCACTGTAAGCGGCATGCCACGGCAGTGCCAAGAGCCCAGCGGCCGAAGAAACATTGACCAGGTGCCCACCCTTGCCGGCGCGGATCATGGGCGGAACGAACGTCTCCATGACATGGATCGGTCCCATCAGGTTGACGTCAACCATCGACTTCCAGTGCCGATGCTCGAGGTTCTCGATAGTTCCCCACGCTGAAATGCCGGCGATATTCATGACGACATCCATCGGAGAGAATTGAGTGTGAATCTCGGTACCGAATTTCACGACCTCGTCGTAATCCGAGATATCGAGTGCCTTGGCCAAACTGACCGTGCCGCCTCCGGCACCAACCATTGCGGCAGTCTCTTGCAATCCACGGTCGTTGACATCAGTGAGAAACAATTCGGCTCCGGCCTCGGATGCCCGCAGTGCAGTTGCGCGTCCTATCCCACTACCAGCGCCGGTGATCAGGCATTTCTTACCCTCGAGCGACCTTACTGACATGGATCGACACTCCCCCGCACTCGTACTGTGGACATGCGGGAAAGTCTACGCACGCGTTGTGCGGCCGCCCCGAAACACGCATTGCGGCCGTGAGCATGCCAGAACCCACGACCTCGGCGGCAGCCGCCGAACCCACCGACAGCTACAGACGCTGAGCCATCTGCTCTTGATAGCCCCTGACCGTACGGTCGAGTTCTTCCGCCGCTACATCGTCCCCACGCTTGCGTGCGTCGTGGGCTCGATCCTGGATTTCACGGATCGCGCGGCGCAGTTCGTCATCGCTCATCGTGTGTTTCATATCACAATTCTGCACCTACGCAGGGGGTTTAGCTAGCGCAGATTGCATTCCGGCAAACCGTTCAAGGTTCAACCCCGAAGTGATTCGAGCAACATCGCGAACAGTCGCCATAATTGCAACCGCATCACTCCACACCGTCACTGAACTGCGGTTTTCCTTTCGGAACACATATGAAAAACCAGGCTAACGCTTAGCTAATATCGCCAAAACGGGTAAAAGGTTTGATACTGGGCACATTAACCAAGTAATGGAAGGTTCAAATAGCGCGACCGTAGCTGCACAATCTTCGTGCGGCCGATACTCAATGTGCGCTGAGACATAGCTGAGCACTCAATGGCCGAACGAAACGAATCTCGGACACATTTGACAACTGGTCCACTAAACAGACTACGGTGAGCTACCGATCGGTTATCCGCGTGATACCGTAGGATTCACTGAACGGACAATTGCTAGCTAGAGAGGATTACGGGGCGGTTCACAATGGCTGACTTTGCAGAACGATTGAACAAACTGTTCGACAGTGTTCATCCTCCGGGGCGCAAACCCCACACCAACGCCGAGGTTGCGGCAGCGCTCATCGAAGACGGCCATCAGATCTCCAAGCCGTACATCTCGCAGCTCCGCTCGGGACAGCGCACCAACCCCTCGGACGAGACAGTCGCTGCGTTCGCCCGGTTCTTCAAGGTGAAGCCCGACTACTTCTTCAACGACATCTACGCTGCCAAGATCGATCACGACCTCGAACTGCTCTCGCAGCTCCAAGGTTACGGCCTTCGCCGCCTCTCGAGCCGCGCATTCGACCTGTCGGAAGAATCGCAGAATCTGCTCACCACGATGGCTGAAAAGCTCCGCGCGAGTGAGGGTTTGCCAGAGGTTCCGCCCGACGCGTCACGCTGATGCAAATGTGCTGAAGCACTGAATTGACATGGAGTAGGTCGACTACGAACGTCGACCTACTTTTGTCGTTTCATCGAGTTCCTTCGCCAACAACAACACCCATCGGCGCGCCGACATCTTCTCCGGTGGCGCAATCCATCTGGTGTCCAACACATCCGAGGCCAATGGATCCGCGATCCACCCCGCAAGTATTCCTGCATGGGCGGTAACTGCCCGGGGCGGTTCCTGACCACCGACGTCGAACATCCCGGCGCCGGACTGTATGTACATCGCATCCATGATCTGGGCGATCATGTCCGATGCCCGGAGTACTGACGTACTTCCGGCGCTGTCCGCGTCGACAACCTCGGGGAATCGCTTCACCAGAAGCGCATGCATCCGCCGTAGGCGATACAAGTCTCGTCGTGCGCGCAACCACGTCTCGAGAAGCACCCACGTGATGCCCAGCGCTATCAGAACACTCGAGGCAGCGATGAACCACACCCCTGCGCCCGTCCAGATATCCGATTCGAGTGCGCTGGTGCCACCGATCGATTCGACCAGCATCACGACGACCACGACAAGCAAGACCGACGAACCTGTCACGATCAATGCGATACCGCGACCCAACGGCGCCCAGGCAACGTGCCGTAGCCCCGTCGAAATGACAAGGGACAGAGCGACAATGATAAAGATCAGGGCCGGCGCTGGGTATCCGAAAAGAACCGCGATCGCCACCAGGAGCCCCACCGAGTACAGCACCGTGGCGAGGCCGCGCATAGCTGGACGCGACATCACCGGCCAGGCAGACACGGCGCCGACTGCACTGGCCGCAGACAACGCGGTCCACAAGACGATGACGATCATCGCTGCGGCATGTTGCTCCGGCGCAATTCGATCGACGATGTCCCACACCGCCGGCACCATGACCGTCGACGACAATGCGACCGAGAAGCCTGCGAAGACCATCGACATTCGCAACGGCGTCGCGGTGCGCGCGACAACTCGACCCAGTCTCGCGCCGGCTGCAACCCAGACGAGAAGGGCCACAGCCCAAAAGATCATCCGATCGCCTCGTCGTACCGCAACACCGACAGCGGTGTCCCACGGCCACTCATCGTTCGCAGACGCATGATCAACATCGACGCGAACGTCTCGGCTTCCCACTCCGCGATGTCATCCATCGGCACGGGTTCGTTGCGCCGCAGAGAACGTTGACTCAACATGTAGGCGATCAAATCATCACTGACCTCGAGCGTCGCCTCGGCGATCTCGGCACCCTCGTGGCGAAACACTATGTGCCCCAACTCATGTGCCAGAGTCCGCTCGACATTGGGTAGCCCGGGAGCCAAAACGATGACGTCGTGGTCGTCGTAGGCCCGGCGCTGACCGCACACTCCGGTGGCGAGAGGGGTTTCCAGATCGATCTCGATCGGGCGCCCGCGCTCTCGGGCGACTGTCTGCACCACCGTAAGCAGTGACACAGCCTCCGACGACGCTGCTGCGTCACATACGGCATCCACCGCGGCCAGAACGCGGCGATGTGAACGTCTGTCCGGCACGACTCACGCACCTCCCTGTGATCCGGGTGCCAGGAATTCGGCACGTGCGGCAGCCATACGTGCCTTCTGCAACGATGCTCCGCGGAAAGTCATTGCTCCCGCACCGGCCGCTACGACTGCCATTCCGCCCACACCGCCTGCGACGGCGGCAGCGTTGAGAATCGGTGGAAGGCCTTGAGTGAACGCCGTCGGGAATGCCTGCGGGTTCTCACTGGGACTCGCGACGTTCGGAGCGTTCGACGGTACCTGGGGAGCTACGGGAGCCGGTGCGGCCAGAACCTCGGGCGCGGACGGTGCTGCGACTGCGCCCGGCGCAGCGTTCGCCGGTCCACCGGCAGAGGGTGCAGGTGCTCCGCCGCCTGCTGACGGCCCCTGCGGATCAGACGGTCCAGCCGGCGGAACCGCTGCCTCCGAGGATGGCTCGGAACTCGACTGCGACTCGGAAGGGGACTGCGTCGTCTCGGAGGCTGCTTCGCTAGATGAACTCTCAGTCTGCGAAGTTGCGTTGGTCGCAGGGGAAGCGCTGCTGCTCGGACGTTGCGACGCCGAAGGGTTGGTCGAGGCCTCAGTTGTCGTGGGCTCAGTCGTCGTGGTCGGCTCAGTCGTCGTGGTCGGCTCAGTCGTCGTGGTCGGCTCAGTCGTCGTGGGCTCAGTCGTCGTGGGCTCAGTCGTCGTCGTGGGCTCAGTCGTCGTGGGCTCAGTCGTCGTCGTGGGCTCAGTGGTCGTGGGCTCAGTCGTCGTGGTCGGCGTCGGAATTACGGTTGTACCGCAGTTGTGATGGTGGCAATGCCAGCCATAGTTGCCGTTGCCGTTGTTACCGCCACCGTTGCCGTTGTTACCGCCACCGTTGCCGTTGTTGCCGTTGTTATTGCCACCGTTGTTGCCGTAATTGCCGTTTCCGTTGCCATTGTTTCCACCGCCACTGTTGCCGCCAGGTTGGGCGGCGACGATGGCAGGGAAGACCGATACGGCAAGGACGCCGATACCCATCAGGCACATCACAGCAACAAGCATCATCGCTAGCCGTCGTGGCTGGCTCATCGACATTCCTCCCCGACACATACGTCCGACCTGCGGAAAACTGCGGCAGACTCATCGTGCCTATCGCACCGGACACACCCTCGTTACATTTCCGGCAAACATGTATCCGCCCAAGGATCATCCCTCACTTGGAAGCTCAACGGTCCGGATCAGCGGTCGCAATCGTATGAAACGGCGCACACTCGAGCTAAATCTTCACAATTCGGGCAGGCTCTGAAAATGCAGGAAAGGGCCGTTCAACTTTCGTTGAAAGACCCTTTTTGCTGGTACTTCTTGGTGGAGCTGAGGGGAATCGAACCCCTGACCTCTTCGATGCGAACGAAGCGCGCTACCAACTGCGCCACAGCCCCGTGCCACCGCCTCAGCGGTGCTCGGCAACTCTAACAGGAACGAATACTCCCGTTGGAATCACCCGACACGAACTTTCGACCTGACAAGATCGGCCCAGAAGGTCACTGACCGGATGCGCGACGCATCTCGGTGTGCCTGACCTCTTCTTCGTAGTGATCCAAGTGATCGAACGCCGGATCTTCGTCGTCGACCTCGAGAACAACCGCTCCTGGCCGGCGCAATCGCGCGGGAATCAGGCGCAGCTCTTCGTCGGTGTGCGATTCGACTCCGAGTCGCGATCGGTTGAGGCGCTCGGTGCGACGACGGCGAATCTCCTGCTCGATCCGAACCTGCCGACGTAGGTACGCCATGTACCCACCGAGGCCGCACACGGTCAGCACAAACAACCACCACACCATCGGCGAGATGATCAATGCGAGAGCGCCCGAGAGAATCGCGACGAATGCCAGGCCCAGCAATGTCCGCTGACGGAATGCGTACCGCGCCTCCCGGGCGATGGCATCCGCCTCGGGGTCGAATCCGCCTCGGCCGCGCCGAACGGGAACAAATTCTCCGACCGGTGCACGACCGCCGGTGTAGTCGTCTTCTGCGTGAGTGTCCATCTGGTCCTCCGCGTCGTAGCTGCTGCGCACTGGTTCTGGTTGCCAGTTCGGATCGCTTCGATGTCCTGCTGCCGGCCCGCGCTGAACAGGGTTGCTGTCGCCGCGGTGGAGTACTCGAGTCGCGAGCGCCGCGTCACTCGTCTGCCGGATCCTGGGGCGCTTGTTGACAAGCATCGGCACCAGGACGAACAGCCACACGGCCACCAGCCCGATCCACACGAATGAGCTAGGCATGCCGCGGCCTCCTCCCGATCACCTACCAGCACCTATGCCAGCCGTTGACGAGTCAAGGTTAACGGCCGACGCCCTCGCATCGTTGCCGACGCGCCGAACCCCACCATACTCATGTGTCACACGCGTACCGAACTGAACTTCCGGTTCAGTCCCAAAAGTCTCAAGTTCTGGTTGAATCAAAAACCACATTTTTCCGGCCGAAAGTAGGACTACTCAGCGGTAACTGCCGTTTAGCTCGCGTTTCTCACGCTCGTGGCGCCGTATTGGTCACACCCACGAAGCGCGTCCGGACCGCACCAATCTGTCGACGACGGTGGTGGGTACTTCCTCGATGGTCATTCCGACCAGAAGATGATCACGCCATTGGCCGTCGACATCGAGATAGCGCTTGAGAAGACCTTCCTCCCGGAACCCAACATTTCGTAGGACTGCGCGACTCGACGCGTTCTCCGGCCGAACGGTCGCCTCCACTCGATGCAGACCGACCTTCGAGAATGCGTGATCGAGTGTGAGCGCCACGGCCGCTGTGGCTACGCCCCCACCGGTGACGTGCGAGGCGACCCAATAGCCCACCCAGGCGGACCGCAGAGCGCCGCGCACGACATTTCCGATGGTGACCTGCCCGCAGTACTTCCCGTCGAGTTCGATCACCAAGGGAAGGATCCGGCCCTTGCGCGCCTCGGAGCGAAGATTCCCGCACAGGGACGGCCAGACAGTGATGTGGTGGCGAGCATCCCAGGGCGACTCTCCGGTGGGCTCCCACGGCTCCAGGTGCTCGCGATCGCGAATGCGGAGGCGACTCCACACAGCAGCGTCACGGAGCTTCACGGGGCGGACGGTCACCACTCCCGCGGGCACTCGCAGTGGGCCGAGATCTTCCGGCCATCCTGGATGGACTGACATCACACCCCACTCGGGTCGGCGTTACCCACGTTGGGCGAGAAAAGCTACGTCGACTTCTTCACCGATGTGCACTTCGGTGACGTCTCGATCGACAAGAACCAAGCAATTGGCTTCCGCCAAGGTCGCGAGGAGATGTGAGGACGCACCGGGCGCACCCCCGAGTGCCTGCACCAGGTACTCCCCCGTCGCTTCGTCACGCATCAGCTGACCACGCAGGAAACCCTTGCGATCGGCAATCGACGTGATCGTTCCCACCGTGCGCGCCTTCACTACTCGCCGCATCGGTTGGCGGCGTCCGAGCGCGATTCTGATCAGCGGGCGAACCATGACTTCGAATACCACCAGTGCGCTGACCGGGTTGGACGGTAGGAGAAAGGTCGGAACCTCGTCTCGTCCCAGCTTGCCGAAGCCCTGCACTGATCCCGGATGCATGGCAACGCGCTCCACCTCGAGTGTCCCCAGGTCGGCAAGCGCCTCACGAACCTCGTCGGACGCTCCGCCGCCCACGGCACCGGCGATGACAACGATTTCCGAGCGAATCAGCTGTCCTTCGACTACTTCGCGAAGACGGCGCGAGTCGTTGCCTGCGATTCCCACACGGTTGACGTCGGCGCCGGCATCGCGCGCTGCGGCGGCGAGGGCATACGAATTGACGTCGTAGACCTGACCAGGCCCCGGCGTGCGATCCACGTCGACAAGTTCTCCACCGACGCTGATGACGGAGAGACGCGGACGCGGATGGACGAGCACTTTGTCGCGACCGACCGCGGCAAGCAAACCGACCTGTGCGGCTCCGATGATGGTGCCTGCCCGAACGGCCACGTCGCCCGGCTGGACGTCGTCACCTGCACGGCGAACGTAATCGCCCGAACGCACCGGCTCGAAGATCCGAACGCGAGCGCGACCACCGTCGGTGTTTTCGAGCGGGAGCACGGCGTCGGCCAGCGTGGGCAGCGGCGCGCCCGTGTCGACTCGAACGGCCTGACGCGGTTGCAACCGGATCGGTTGGCGTGAGCCCGCCGTCACCTCGCCGACCACCGGCAAGCTGAGGTCCGTAGGCTCGCCGTCCTCGCCGCGGAGGTCGGCTCCAGCGCCGGCGACATCGACACTGCGAACCGCGTAACCGTCGATGGCAGCTTGATCGAATCCCGGCAATGGGCGTTCGGTCACCACTTCCTCGGCACACAGCAGTCCCTGCGCCTCCGAGATGGCGACCCGAACCGGACGGGGTGCCACTGCAGCAGCGGTAACCCTGGTCTGCTGCTCCTCAACCGACCGCATCTGGTCCGCGTCCTCCTGTGTCTGGAAATTCGGTGATATCCGTCAGCTCATGATGCCTTGCCTTCGAAAAGGGACAAGCACATTGATACTGCGTTATCGGGCGATCAACCACCGTGGCGACACGCTCAGCGGTCGAGCCGATCCGCGAGCCACTTACGCAAGGACGGACCGTAATCGTCGCTGTCGAGTGCCAGGTCAACCGAAGCGCGGAGGTACCCGCCGGGGTTGCCCAGGTCATGACGCGTTCCGCGGTGCACCACCACGTGAACCGGATGACCCTCGGAAATCAGGAGAGCGATGGCGTCGGTGAGTTGCAACTCACCGCCGGCTCCCGGCTTGATGCGACGAAGTGCGTCGAAAATCGCACGATCGAGCAGATAGCGACCCGCAGCGGCAAAGGTCGACGGCGCGTCTTCCACAGCCGGCTTCTCGACCATGCCGACGACCTTGAGGACGTCGGGATTGACCGCGTCGGGAACGATTTCGACGTCGAAGACGCCGTAAGCGCTCACTGCGTCCTTGGGAACGTCGATTGCACAGAGAACGGACCCGCCGCGCTTGGCCCGAACTCGCGCCATGATCTCCAGGACGCCACGCGGGAGTACGAGATCATCGGGCAGAAGGACCGCGATGGCATCTTCGTCGTCGTCGAGAACCGACTCGACGCAACCGACTGCATGCCCGAGGCCGAGGGGCTGCTCCTGAATCACGGAATCGACTTCGAGCAAACCCGGCGCTTTGCGCACCTTTGCCAGGGCAGCAAGTTTTCCGCTCGCTTCCAGCTTGCTTTCGAGCACGAGATCCTCGACGAAGTGCGCAACCACTCCGTCTTTGCCCGGGGACGTCACGATGACGAGCCGCTCGGCTCCCGAGTCCGCAGCTTCACCCGCCACCAGTTCGATACCCGGTGTGTCCACGACCGGCAGCAATTCTTTCGGAACCGTCTTGGTGGCAGGCAGGAAACGCGTACCAAGTCCGGCTGCGGGAACCACGGCCGTACGGAAGGCCCTCGTGCTGCTAGCGACAACGTCTGTCATGCCAACACCTTAGCCGCCGCTTGTTACCGCTCGGTCAGCACGACGAATATCGTTGCGGGGTGACACCTCAGACAAAAGCACAATGGCGACAAATCGCACTCGCAGCACGTGATGCAGTCTCCGAGCACACTCGAAATACGGAAACTGCGGCGTTGATCACGCACATACGTTCAGTGATTGTCGACGGCTCAACCGTCTGTGCGTACGTCCCCACCCGCACCGAACCAGGATCCACCGACTTGCTCGACGCCGTTGCCGAGATCGCGCAGCGTGTACTACTTCCGATCACCGGGGAACCCGGACCGTTGTCCTGGGTTCAATACAGCGGTGCCGACGGTTTACGCCCCGCGAAGTACGGCATTCGGGAGCCCGCCGGACCCGTCCTACCACCGGAAACCCTGTCCGACGTGGAATGCATGCTGATCCCTGCTCTCGCGGTGGATCTTCGTGGAACACGCCTCGGCCGCGGCGCAGGCTTCTACGACCGGACGCTCGGGTCGGTCGGACCGCAGACTCGGCTCGTGGCAATTGTCAGAGACTCCGAACTCGTCGAGACCTTGCCTGCCGACGACCACGACATTCCGATGGGATGGGCATTGACGCCGAGCGGCGGTCTCACGCGGCTCCAAGGCGATTGATCTGCGGGAATAGATCCCTGATTAGCGCTGTTGGCACTGTCACTTGTAGAGTGCTAAAGGCTGCGGTGTAAATACGCGGCTGCTCGAACATCACAGTGCGGAGGAAGCCCGGTGCCCACCTACTCATACGCATGTACGGAATGTGACAACCGTTTCGACATCGTCCAGTCCTTCAGCGAAGATTCGCTGACGGTCTGCCCAGCTTGCTCAGGCAAGCTCCGCAAGCTGTTCAACTCTGTTGGCATCGTGTTCAAGGGCAGCGGCTTCTACCGCACCGACAGCCGCGGCGGCTCCGGGACTGCGAGCGAGCCCGCCAAGAGTGATTCGGCACCCGCTGCGAAGTCCGAGTCCAAGTCGGACTCCTCTTCGACATCGAGTTCGTCGACCAGCACGCCGGCGCCCGCGAAGGCTGCCGCAAGCTGATTTCCACAACCTCCGGGTTGTCCACAGTTTCACATCGTTAGGGCCGGAAGCACCGCTTCCGGCCCTAACGTGCATGAATGCCGTCAGCACGTTCTCGCTCGCCGAGGCGCTCCGATCCACTGCGCGCCCAGCTCGATCTCACCCCGAGCACCTTCGATCGCGTCGTCGAACTGACGCGCGGCACTCGGTTCCGCACGGCGACAGTCCGCAAGATCGCAGCCGTTGCCCTGGCCGCACTCGGCGTCGTTCTTTTCTTCCGAGGCGATCCAGCGACCGATACCGTCTCTGCAGTTGTCTCGAGTCGCGATCTCACTCCCGGACAGGTGATCGCGGATTCGGATGTCGAGATCCGAGAGATCGACTCGAAACAACTTCCCGAAGGAATTGTCTCCGATACCGACCTGGTAGTCGGGAGAACCGTTGCCGGCCCGATTCGCTCCGGAGAAACCGTTACCGACGTGCGCGTTCTCAGCCCACGGCTGGCCGGGTTGTCGGTAGGAACCGACGACGCCCGTATCGTCCCCGTTCGATTGGCCGATGCAGCCGTCGCGGACATGTTGCGCAGCGGGGATGTCGTCGACGTCCTGACCGTCGGCCCTGACACATCCCGCACTGACACATCCCGCCCCGACACACCCAACGAATCAATTGCCGACCAGGCCCCGCAGATTCTTGCGGCGGGAGCAGTAGTCGCTCTGGTCACCACGTCGGAAAGTACACGTAACCAGCAGGAACAGGTGATTCTGCTGGCTCTGCCGACACCGGCAGCCAACGTCGTTGCCGCGGCATCCCTGTCCAATGCGATCACCGTGACATTCCGCTGACCGCACAAAGCGTCCGAAGCTCCTCTAGGATTTTTCCAGTCGGTTCGGTATCAACGGACCATCTGGCACTTGCCATCGGAGACTCGAGGGGACACCGACATGCTCAAGGGATTCAAGGATTTCCTGCTTCGCGGAAACGTGCTCGACCTGGCCGTCGCCGTGGTCATCGGCGCAGCCTTCACCGCCATCGTCACGGCATTCACCAGCAACATCATCAACCCACTCGTCGCTTCGATCGGCGGCGGCAACGAATACGGGTGGGGCATTCAGCTGACGGGTGACACCGCTGAGACGTTCTTGAACTTCGGCGCCGTGGTCACCGCGATCATCAACTTCATCATCATCGCGGCGGTCGTCTACTTCGTGCTGATCGTTCCCGCGAATGCGGCGAAGAAGAAGTTCGTCTCCGAGCCCGAGGACAAGGAAGCCAGCGAAACCGATCTGCTCATCCAGATCCGCGACATCCTCTCCGCCAATGCCGGTGGCGCCGACACGGGAGCTCACGCCAAGACGCTCGAATAGGCAGCGCTCACAGAACAAATCAGGCCCTCGGACATTGTGTCCGAGGGCCTGATTTACTTCTCAACCGCCGTGGTGCGGGGGCCGCTGACTGCGCAGCCAGTCGTCGTCCGAGGATCGCGAGGAACCTTCAGGACCCCGCTCGTCCGACGTCGTCTCGGGAAAGACGTCCCCGAAGATGTGCGCCAGGCGCTTCTTGTCGACTGGCGGCTTCTTCGGGGTATCTGGTTGCTCCGACAAGCTGTCTCAGCCCTCGAGGCTGGACAGCTCGGCGATGACGTGACTCGCCAATGCCGTCAGGGTTGCCATGCCGTCGCGAATTGCCGGCCTGGTCGACGCCAGATTGGCGACCACGGTGCTTCCCGAAACCCCGACGAGGCCGCGGGACAAGCCTGCTTCGAGCGATCCGGCCGACAGACCGGAAGCGCGAAGTGCTTCGGCAATTCCCGGGATCTCGCGATCGAGAACCTCTGCGGTCACGTCGGGAGTGACGTCACGCGGGGATACCCCGGTACCGCCGACCGAGATGACGAGGTCGACGCCACCGATGACTGCGGTGTTGAGAGCGTTGCGGATCTCCACTTCGTCGGCGGCGACGGCGACCGTCGCATCGACGAGAAAACCCGCTTCGTTCAGCAGTTCCGTAACCAGTGGACCGATGGAGTCGGTGTTGTCGCCGTGGGCTGTGCGATCGTCGACGATGACGACCAGAGCGCGGCCGGCCGATGTGGCTTCGAGTTCCATGACACCTACCGTAGTGTCCGATCCCGACGCCGTTGCGATCTGGCCGAAGATCGGGTCGATCGTCTGCTGATCGCCGAACATCATCGGCCGCCCTGCGCTGCCGCGGTTCCCAACGTGACGTCGACGGTTTTGGTCTGCCCGCCGTCGCTGTACGTGATCGAGACCTTGTCGCCGGGAGCATGTGAACGCACTGCCGCGATCAGCGAATCGCCATCTGCGACAACACGATCGTCGACTTTGGTGATGACTGCACCCTTCGGGATACCGGCCTTGGCGGCCGGCCCGTCAGCAGTGACATCCATGACGGTTGCGCCGTCGGCGTTGTCCTGCGACGGCACGGTCACGCCGATCATGGCCTGAGTCGCCTTGCCGGTCTTGATCAGTTCGTCGGCGACGCGGCGTGCCTGATCGATCGGGATGGCGAACCCGAGGCCGATCGAACCGCCCTGGGTACCCGACGAGGCTCCGAGCGAGGCGATCGCCGTGTTGATGCCGATCAGCTGGCCGTCCATGTTGACGAGGGCGCCGCCGGAGTTGCCGGGGTTGATCGCTGCGTCGGTCTGCAGCGCGTCGATGACGGTGTTCTGGTTGCCGGACTCGCCGCTCGTGGACACCGGGCGATCGAGTGCGGAGATGATGCCCTCGGTGACCGTGCCGGCCAGGCCGAGCGGGGACCCGACGGCCACAACCTGCTGTCCGACCTGAACGTCGCCGGAGTTCCCGAGATCGATGGGCGTGAGGTCGTTGCGGCCGTCGACCTTGATGACGGCGATGTCGGAGACGGGATCGGCACCGACAAGGGTGGCCGAGGCCTTGGTTCCGTCGGAGAACGCGACGCGAAGTTGCGCTCCCTGAGCACCGGCAACGTGGTTGTTGGTCAGGATCAGACCGTCGGAGGACAGGATGACACCGGAACCCTCACCGCCCTGTCCCTGCGCGGTGGCCACCTCGATCTGCACGACGCTGGGCACCACCTTCGAGGCAACGGCCTGAACCGAGCCGGCGGGAGCGTTGGACGTGTTGGTCGCAGTAGGCTTCGGAGCGTTCAGAGAGTTGGTGACCGTCGCGGTTCCACCGTTGCGGTCCGCGACGACGGCACCGACCACGCCACCGACACCACCACTGACCAGGACCAGGGCGAGAGCGCCGGCAACCAGCGCCATGCGTCCCGACTTCGGCTTGGTGGTGGTCGAACCGGAGTTCGGCCCCTGTAGCGGTGCGGGGATCTGGTTGTGGCCGCCCGGGCCGTTCGGACCGCTGGGGCCACCAGGGTTGGGTGCGCCGTACGGGGCGCTCTGCTGGTACGCGGCCTCATGGGCACCGTGCGGGTGGCCGAAAGCCTGCGTGGGCTGCTGCTGCGCCTGCCCGAAGGCTTCGGTGGGTCGAGAAAAGGATTCGGTCGGCTGGTACGGCTGCTGAGGCGCCTGCCCCTGAGGCTGCTGCGGCTGCACTTGAGGTGCTTGCGGCTGCGCTTGGGCGGTGGGCTCGCTGTTGGGCTGCTCGGGCCGGGTCGGCCCGACGTTACGGTCCTCGGTCATCGGCTCGCTTTCGTCTACGGTGACCACCGGACGGGCAGTCACAACTGTTCTGCCGACAATGCTGCCTTGCGCTGCTGAGAAGGCGCTGAGACGTGCCTGTCACTTTACCCAGAGTTCGACGTGAAAATCCGGTGTTGTCGGCTCGGCCCGAAAGACTCTCGGGCCGAACGCATTAACTCGTGACGTCAGTCACCGAAGCACGGGACCAACGGGTCTACAGAACGCGCTACTCGGCGCTCGGCCCTGGTTCGCCGGGAAGCACGATACGAACAAGCGCTCCCCCACGATCGGATTCGTCGATCGCGATGGTGCCGCCGTGCTTGACGACAACCTGACGCACAATCGCAAGTCCCAGACCCGATCCCGGCATCGAACGTGCCGCGGTCGACCGGTAGAAACGATCGAACACCAACTCCCGATCCTCCTCCGGAATGCCGGGTCCCGCATCACTTACGGTCAATTCCAACAATCCTTGGCCGACCGGACGCATTTCGACGCGTACCTGTTCGCCCTTCGGACTCCATTTCGCAGCGTTGTCGAGGACGTTCAGCACCGCACGCGACAGGCCCGCTTGATCTCCGTAGACGTACCACGGAGTGGTGACCGCTTCGAACTCGATTTCGTTGCGCCTGCGCCGCGCTCGTTCGAGCGCACGCTCGACGACGTCGCTGACGTCTACGCGCTCGTACACGGTTTCGGGCGCGTCTTCGCGGGCCAGATCGACAAGGTCACCTACCAGAGTCGACAGTTCCTCGATCTGCGCGACGACGTCGGCACGAAGTTCCGCCATGTCCTCGTCGGGAATCTGCGGCGCACCTGGGCGACTGGACGCGATCAGCAATTCCATGTTGGTACGCAACGAAGTCAACGGTGTGCGCAACTCGTGTCCGGCGTCCGCGACGAGGCGCGACTGACGCTCACGGGACTCGGCGAGCGCCCGCAGCATCGTGTTGAAACTCTCTGTCAGGCGCGCTAATTCGTCGCTGCCGGTAACGGGGATCTGCGTCAGATCGTCGGTCCGTGCAACGCGTTCGGTGGCGGCAGTCAGCCTGGCGATGGGCCGTAAACCGGTGCGGCCCACGGTAGTACCCGCCACCGCAGCAAGTATGACGCCACACCCGCCGACCACGAAGAGCACCCAGGCCAGCCGATCCAGTACCGCAACGGTCGGCGCGAGCCGCTGACCGATCACCAAAGTGCTTCCGTCATGCGTCCGTTGAGCAAGCACTCGCTGACCGTCGACGGTTCGCAGCGAAGAATCCGATTCGCCACGCGCTACGGCATCTTCGGCTTCACCGATCGGCACGTCGGAACCGGGCGGCTGGTACGTGCTCAGGTCCGAGAAGATCAGGGCCACACTGATGTCGGTGGTGTACAGCGTCGCACCGGAGATGTAGCGAGGATCGAATCGCACGACATTGCTGTCGATGAGCACCGCCGCCCTGGTACGCAACTGGTGATCGACGTCCGCGTAGAGCGCACGCGAAACCACCGCGTACGCCGCGATCGCCATGACTGCGACGGCAATGGCCACCACCGACGCAGCGAGGAGCGTCACACGCCAACGCAATGACACCGAACGGGTCAGTGGCATCGGCGGGCGCATTTCGACGGACGCTTGGGTGGTGGAGGATTTCTTCGGTTCGGCGTTCTTGCCGAACGGAGCGGTGATCACGGAGGCGTCTCCCGCAGGACGTAGCCGACTCCGCGGACGGTGTGGATCAACCTCGGTTCGCCGTCGGCTTCCGTCTTGCGACGCAGGTAGCCGACGTACACCTCGAGCGCATTGCCGGACGTCGGGAAGTCGTACCCCCACACCTCTTCGAGAATGCGTCCACGGGTGAGCACGCGACGCGGGTTGGCCATGAGCATTTCGAGGAGGGAAAACTCGGTGCGGGTCAGGCTGATCGATCGTTCACCGCGCTTGACCTCACGGGTGACCGGGTCGAGGGTGAGGTCCTCGAACGCCATCATTTCGGAATCGGCGTCCAGATCGGGCGCGGTGCGGCGAAGTAGTGCACGCAACCTGGCAAGCAACTCTTCCAAAGCGAAGGGCTTGGGCAGGTAGTCGTCCGCTCCGGCATCGAGGCCGGCGACTCGCTCGCTGACCGAATCGCGGGCGGTGAGCACGAGGATGGGCAGGTCGTCGCCGGCACTGCGAAGACGACGGCACACTTCGAGTCCGTCGAGTCGCGGCATCATGACGTCGAGCACGACGGCGTCTGGCCGGTTGGCGAGGATCTTCTCGAGTGCGTCGAGCCCGTCGACCGCGAGCTCGACCGTGTAGCCGTTGAAGCTGAGCGACCGCCGAAGCGACTCGCGAACCGCCCGGTCGTCGTCGACCACCAAAATACGCATACCGACAGTTTGGACTGAAGTGCTGAGATGCGGCTGAGAGGGTCCGATTCCGGCCTCCGGCGTGTCGCGGTCAGTCCCGGGTTCGCCTGGGCCCGGGCAGGCTCCAATGACGCCATAACGCAAGCAGTCTGAACACCGCGGCGAACGCCGTGCCGCACACCAGAGCGGCGTTGGTGGACAGTCCGGCTTGCGAGACTGTGACCACCAACGCAGCACCGAGCAGTGCGGGAACCGCGTACAGGTCTTTGTGCAGGAGCAGCGGTACCTCGTTGACGAGGACGTCGCGGATCACTCCGCCGCCGATCGCCGCGGTCGCGCCGATCAATGTCGCCGCCAGCGAACTGGCGTTGTTGTCCAGCGCGATGACGGCGCCGGTACTCGCGAACAAGCCCATCCCCAGTGCGTCGAGCGCCAGGATTTCACGACGCAGTCGATTGAGCGGCTCGTGTAGGTAGAACACGGCGAGTGAGGTGGCGGCGGCCGTTCCGAAGTACGGCCAACTGCTCAGCGAGCTGGGCGGATGGACGCCGAGGAGGACGTCGCGGACGATACCGCCGCCGATGCCGGTGAACACACCCACCGAGCACACCCCGAAGATGTCGAGTCGCTTGGTGACGCCCACCAGGGCACCCGAGGCCGCGAACGCCACGATGCCCACCAGTTCGAGGATCCTCAGCAGCACCGGCCAAGGATCGCACGGTCAGATGCGGCTCGGGTCGATCACCCCGAGTCGAACTGCTTTGACCAGTCGCCGAGGAACCCGGTGGGTCTGGCCGAAGGCCGTGACCTCGACCAGATCGGGCGCCGTCGCCTTCCACTGGGCACGGCGACTGCGAGTGTTGGAACGCGACATCTTCCGCTTGGGAACGGCCATCAGAGTGCCTTGCGCTTTCCGTAGCGACGCTCGAACTTCTCGACGCGTCCGGCGGTGTCCATCACTCGTTGTGCTCCGGTCCAGAACGGGTGCGAGTCGCTCGTGACGTCGACGACCAACAGCGGGTATGTGCCGCCGTCTTCCCATTCGACGGTGCGCTCACTCGTCACGGTCGACCGGGTCAGGAAGCTCTTGCCGGTGCTGGCGTCCTGGAACACCACGGGGTGGTAGTCGGGGTGCATCTGCTTCTTCATTCGTTTCCCTCTCGCGTTGATTCGGTTTCGGCATAGGGTGATTCGGATTCGTCGCACGGGTCTTCGTGGAACTCTCCGAACGGGTCTTCCCAGGTGGTCCACGACGCTTCGTCGGCCAACTCCTCGTCGGTGACCAGGGCGTGCTGCAGTGTTCGGTCGATCTCGAGCGGGTTCGCACCGCACGTCAGAACGACCATCGAGGTGTCACGGTCGCCGAAACGCTCGTCCCATTTCAGGGCCGCGAGCGCACGGCGCTCGGCTGGAACGCGCTCGCGTTGCTGCGGCGTCATCGCGGCCAGCCAGGTGTCCGCGCTGGCAACTCGCAGGCCACCGCCCGCCGATTCGAGCCAGAGCGCTTCGCCCGGTTGAGTCGCCACCCAGACGCGCCCGCGGGAATAGACGACACCTTCGAGCAGGACGTCGATCGCCTCGTGCAGACGCTCGGGGTGGAACGGCCGGTTCGCGGTGAACTCGACGAGCATCACTCCGCCGTCGTCGTCGAGCGGCGGCTGACGACGCAACAGCGGTGAGTGAGCGTCGGCCAGCTCACCGCGTCGCGCATCCGCAGGCACCTCGAGGAGCAGTGCCTCGATGTCGTCTCCCTCATCGAAGACGGGTACGCGCGGAGCAATGCGCGCGAGAACCGCGTTCAAGCGGGACCGCTGCCAGCCGTCGAGTCCATCGGACCCGCGCAGTACGAGAGCGTCGGCGAAGTCGACCTGCCCGACGATGACCTGAGCCAGGGTGCGGTCGTCGTCGAGGGCGTCGTCGCCGGTGGCGTCGGCAAGCCAGGTCTGGGCGTCGATGCACGTCACGACGGCGTCGACGCGGCAGTCACGCTGCGCCGGTCCGTCCAATTGGCCGACGACGCCCGTCACGACGACATGCTCGATCGCCCAGCACAGCGCTTCGGGTTCGAGTTGGCGGTCAAGCAGCAAGACGATCCGCTGAACCGAACTGTGCGAGTGAAGGCGACGCAGCAGCGGCAGCAAGTCTTCGCGCAGGGTGCAGGAGACGCAGCCGTGCGCGAGCTCGAGGATCGTCTCGCGTTCGGACACCGTCCCGGCAGACCCGGTGCCCCCGGTCATCGAGGTGACCGTCCGCCGGACCACCCCTTCACGGACGTGGCTCAGGTCGTGGTGAACCAGAACAGTTCCGGTTCGCAGCAACGCTCGTGCGGTGTGTGGAGTGGATTCGCTCATGCCGGCGACCAGGACCAGCGGAGTCCTGCCGTCCAGGATCGTGTTCACAGCGGACCTTTCTGGGAATGATTGTCATTACCGGGGATGAACGCTACATTGATCTCACCGCATTGTCGAAAATGATTGTCATCTGCAAGTTGAAAGGAACACCCATGTCGGCTCACTGCCAAGTGACCGGACGTGTGCCGGGGTTCGGAAAATCCGTCTCGCACTCCCACAAGCGTTCGAATCGTCGCTGGAACCCGAACATCCAGCGCAAGACATACGTATTGCCCAGCGAGGGTCGTCGCATCACGCTCACCCTCTCGACCAAGGGCATCAAGACGATCGACCGCGACGGCATCGAATCCGTCGTCGCCCGGATCCGCGCGCGCGGCGAGAAGGTCTGAGCAGATGGCACGCAACGAGATCCGCCCGATCGTGAAACTCAAGTCCACGGCGGGCACCGGGTACACGTACGTGACCCGCAAGAACCGTCGCAACGACCCCGATCGCCTCGTACTGAAGAAGTACGACCCCGTGGTGCGCAAGCACGTCGATTTCCGAGAAGAGAAGTAGGCATGGCCAAGAAGTCCAAGATCGCCAAGAACAACCAGCGACGGGTCATCGTCGAGCGATACGCGGAGCAGCGATCGGCGCTCAAGGAGGCAATCCGCTCCCCGAAAAGCTCACCCGAGGAGCGCGCGAAGGCCCAAGCGACCCTGCAACGTCTACCACGCGACGCCAGTCCGGTACGATTGCGCAATCGAGACGCTGCGGATGGACGTCCGCGCGGCCACCTGCGGAAGTTCGGGCTCTCCCGGATTCGCGTGCGAGAAATGGCGCACCGTGGGGAACTGCCTGGCGTACACAAGTCGAGCTGGTAAGGAAGTCGGATGGCAGTCAAGCGTTCACCGTCGAAGAAGCCACGCCCCGTAGAGGGTCGTAAGCCCAAGAAGAACCCGTTGTTCGCAGCGAAGATCACGCATGTCGATTACAAGGACATCAACTTGCTTCGCACGTTCATCTCGGACCGCGGCAAGATCCGCAGCCGTCGCGTCACGGGCCTGACCCCGCAGCAGCAGCGTCAGGTCGCCGTTGCAGTGAAGAACGCACGCGAAATGGCGTTGCTCCCCTTCACCGCCGCACGGTAGTCACACGTAGAAGTACCGAAGAGGTCGCGCAGTCAATCGGCTGCGCGGCCTTTTTGTTGCCCGGACTAAGATTTCCCGAAGTCGTTCATTCCAGTCGAGAGGTGCCCGCAGCGTGTCGGGAGTTGTTGCGGGTTTCACCGTCATTTTTGTCGTCATCGCGGTCGGGTATCTGCTCGGCCGTCTCGGCACCCTCGGTAGCCAAGGACAGTTCGTTCTCGGTCGACTCGTCTTCTTCGTCGCGACGCCTGCCCTGCTGTTCACCACCCTCGCGTCGTCCGATCTGTCGGTGATCTTCTCGCCGACGCTCGCGGTTGCGTCGGCTACTGCCTTTGCCGTCGGCGCTCTGTACGTCGTCGTTGCAAAGATCTGGCTCAACCGGCCGCTGCCCGAACTGACTATCGGCGCGCTGTCGGCGTCGTACGTGAATTCGGCCAACCTCGGGATCCCGATCGCGGTGTTCGTGCTCGGCGATGCCACGTTCGTCGCGCCGCTCCTGCTCTTCCAGATCGTCGTGTACTCCCCGATCGCCTTGACGATCCTCGATCTCACGGCATTGCGGGGCGAAGCCGAAAAACTGTCACTGATCGACACTGTCACCGCTCCGTTCAAGAATCCGATCGTGCTCGCGGGCGCTGCGGGGTTGATCGTGGCGTTGATCGGTTGGGTACCGCCGAGACCCTTGATGCAGCCTTTCGAATTGATCGGCGCCACGTCGGTCCCCGGCGCACTGCTGGCATTCGGGCTCTCGTTGTACGGCGTACGAGTACTCGAGAAGGGCTCCAGTCCGCGCCGGGACGTCGCGCTTGCGTCGACCCTCAAGATCGTCGTCCAACCAGTGCTGGCTTACCTGATGGCGCACTTCCTCCTCGGCATCGACGGCCATCAGTTGTTCGCCATCGTGGTCGTCTCGACGTTGCCGACGGCACAGAACGTCTTCATCTACGCAAGCCGATATAGGCGCGGAATGGTCCTCGCCCGAGACAGCGCCTTTGTCACCACTTTGGCGTCGATACCGGCGATTGCGCTGGTCACGGCGCTACTCGCTTGAGCAGGGTTACGGTGGATTCATGCGTGTACTAACCCTCGCCGTTCTGGCCTGCCTTGCTGTGGCCGGATGCTCCGTCGGGGCCCAGACAACGGGGCCGGTTGCTGCGCCGAATCCGATGGCGGCCAACGAAGCAAGTCCCGCCGACTGGTCGCTCGGAACCCCCGTTCCCGACGAGGTCGACGACAGCGAGATGGGCACGGAGTTCGACAGCCGCACCGACATCGTGGGTGCGACGGCCACCATGTTCGAATCGTGGTCCGAGGTCGACGATCACACGGTGGCAGTCCACTTCGTGACCGGCACTCCGGAGTGCTACGGCGCGTACGCAACCGTCGAAGAGACTGATACGACGGTGATCGTCACGCTCCGAACCGGAGCATTGCCGGAGGCCGCGGACAAGATGTGCATCTTGGTTGCCGTGTTCGGCAGCCTGGACGTTCCGCTGAGTCGACCGCTCGGCGATCGCCACGTCATCAACGGCTAGCCGCGCCTAAACGGCACAAGATCACCGATCGAACACTCCGTTTCGTCAGGTGTGGTGTGCGTCTCCTCGGGACAGACTGAAAACCGACACCCGTGCACTCGCTCGTCGGCAGCTTTCGACTCGAGCGGTGCTCAACATGAAGGAGCTCGCAAGTGCCTACTCTCCAGAGAGACGTTGCAATCGTCGGCGCCGGCCCCTCTGGCCTGGCAGCTGCAACCGCGCTGCGCAAGGCCGGTTTGACCGTCGCTGTGATCGAAGCGCGCGACCGCGTCGGCGGCCGCACGTGGACCGACACCATCGACGGAGCAGTTCTGGAAATCGGCGGCCAGTGGGTCTCCCCCGACCAGACCGCGCTGATCTCCTTGCTCGACGAACTCGGCCTGAAAACTTTCGAGCGCTACCGTGAGGGCGAGTCCGTCTACATCTCGTCGGCAGGTGAGCGGACGCAGTACACCGGTGATTCCTTCCCCACGAACGACACCACGAAGAAGGAGATGGACCGTCTCATCGACGAGATGGACGATCTCGCAGCACAGATCGGCGCCGAGGAACCGTGGGCACATCCCCTCGCCCGCGATCTCGACACAGTCTCCTTCAAGCAGTGGCTGATCAATCAGTCCGACGACGCCGAGGCACGTGACAACATCGGCCTCTTCATCGCCGGTGGCATGCTCACCAAGCCCGCCCACTCGTTCTCTGCCCTGCAGGCCGTACTCATGGCCGCTTCCGCAGGCTCGTTCTCCCACCTCGTCGACGAGGACTTCATCCTCGACAAGCGAGTGATCGGCGGAATGCAGCAGGTATCGATCCGCATGGCGGAGGCCCTCGGTGACGACGTCTTCCTCAACGCACCCGTGCGAACGGTGAAGTGGAACGAGTCCGGTGCAACGGTGTTGGCGGACGGCGATGTTCGCGTCGAGGCAAGCCGAGTGATCCTGGCCGTACCGCCCAACCTCTACTCCCGGATCTCGTACGATCCCCCGCTGCCGCGTCGTCAGCACCAGATGCACCAGCACCAGTCCCTCGGCCTCGTCATCAAGGTGCACGCGGTGTACGAGACGCCTTTCTGGCGCGAAGACGGCCTCTCCGGCACCGGCTTCGGCGCGTCCGAGGTAGTACAGGAGGTGTACGACAACACCAACCACGAGGACGATCGCGGCACCCTGGTCGCTTTCGTCTCCGACGAGAAGGCCGACGCGATGTTCGAGCTTTCCGTCGAGGAGCGTAAGGCCACGATTCTGGCCTCACTTGCCCGCTATCTGGGCCCGAAGGCCGAAGAACCGGTTGTGTACTACGAATCCGACTGGGGCTCGGAGGAATGGACCCGCGGTGCGTACGCGGCCAGCTTCGACCTCGGTGGCCTGCACCGATACGGCGCGGATTCCCGCACACCCGTCGGCCCGATCCACTTCTCGTGCTCCGACATCGCGGCCGAGGGGTACCAGCACGTCGACGGTGCTGTCCGGATGGGGCAGCGAACCGCCGCCGACATCATCGCCCGCAGCAAGGCCTGACGGCCGCTTTGCCAAGTCTCGATCGTTGCCCGGCAGTCACGACTGCCGGGCAATGATCGAGAGCAGCAGTTCCGCACGAACTCTCGCTACCTCGAGTCGACAGTCGATCAAGCTCTCCACCTTCGCCATTCGGCTTCGCAGCGTGTGCCGGTGGACGCTCATCGTGATGGCTGCCGCTTCCCAGTGCCCGTTGGCCTCGAGGAATGCCCGCAGCGACGCCAGCAGTTCGGTGCCGTTGTCACGGTCGTAGTCCTCGATCGGTGTGATCATCGTTTCCGCCAGCGTGTTGAGTACTTCACGCGTCGAATCGAAAGACAGCAGCACACTTCCGGTCAGCGCCGCGAATTCCAAAGGCTCGCCACCTATTTCCGCCGCAGACGCACACAGCTGGGACTGTTCGACGGCGACCGCCAGCGCTGCGACCACGCGCCGCGCACTCAGGCCCACACGAAGTGAGCGAAGATCCGACCTCGATACCCCGCCCAGTAGCTCTCGGGCGAACTGGACGTCGTCGGTTCCACGCAGCAGCACCGTGACGCGAGTGTCGTTGATTCGCGAGAACAACTGCCGCCCTGCCTTGTTCATGAACTCGGCAATCTCGACTCCGACGCGTCCCGCTACGTCGGACGTGTCGGCAAGAACTGTCAACCCTCGGATCATTCCCTCGCCGTCGGCGGCCTGCCGGATCTGTTGCCACGCCGGTGCCGGGTCGCGGTCTTCGGTGAGCAGCAGCCCGAGGGCGTGCGAATTCAACTGATCCTGAGTGGCGCGCAAGCGCGCAGGTTTCTCGAAGTCCAACGCCAGCAACGAGTTCGCGTGACCGAGCAGTATCTGATCGACGTAGCTGAGCGCCGAAGCACTGATCACCGCCAGGTATCCGTACGGCGTTCGCCCGACGCTGATCTGCTGCACCGCGATCGACGCTCCAGACCTTGCAAGCGTCACGCTGCTGGATGCGCCGCCCCCGAGAGTTGCTCGCAGTTCGTCGATCACGTCGTCCGTCGGCAGTTGAGGTGAGCTCTCGAGAACTCGTCCGGCGACGTCGAGAAGAAGCACCGTCGCCGAGGTTGCGATCGCCAGTTCACGCACGGTTGCGGCAGTTCCGCCGGAAATGACGGCACGCGTCATCCGCGGTTGCGCCCGCGACGCCCGGAGGACAGCTTCATATTCCTGCTCTGCCAACCGGCTCATCACACGCTTGACGACGGCGGCAAACGGCGTCGGCAGCGGCACCTCGATCAGCGGGAGTCCGATCTCGTCGGCGACGGCCACCAGATCGGCCGGGACCTCGGGGTACGACAGCCCGGTTCCGAATCCCACCGCCGCCACACCCGCCGCATCGAGCATCCGGAGATAGCGGCCGCGCTTTTGCTGAGTGGACGGCAATCGGATGCCGGTGGTGAGGATGAATTCGCCGCCGGTCAACCATCGAAACGGGTCGAGCAGCTCCGTGGCGTGCGCAAATGTGATCTCGCGACCGACACCCTGCGCCCCACCTTTGAGTTCCAGCGCGAGATCCGGCTGCGCCAACATCCACCGCACAGCGATCGTCATGGGCAGTACTGTACAACTCGGCGCGTCGGGGATCAAAGATTTCACCTTTTTGGCAGCTGCCTTTACTTGTGAGTCAGCGCACACTTGCTCACACACGCCCCACAAAGTGCGAGTTCCGTGCTGATCACCTCGGCCGGAACTCGTTCGACCTCGAGAGGAACCGGTACCGATGTCGATCGTCGTACTCGAGAAC
>NZ_BCRM01000034.1 GCF_001552595.1 Rhodococcus erythropolis NBRC 15567 | reverse complement strand
CGTGCCCGCGTGGACCGATGCGCACCACATCCGGCACTGGGCCAACGGCGGCCCGACGGTGATGAACAACCTTGTCCTGCTGTGCCGTTCACATCACCGGCTGATGCACCGCAAGTCCGGATTCGTCGGGAAATGGGTGATCCGCATCGGCGTCGACAACAAACCGTGGTTCATCCCGCCGCCCTCGATCGACCCGCAGCAGCACCCGCGATCGGCGAACACCACATTCAAAACCTGACTGAGTGGTGAGACCCGTTCAGATACACAACTTCACGTCGATAGGCTTCAACTCGTAGATACATCCGGGTTGGGGCCTGGAGGCCGTGGTGTTGTGAACGGCTGCAGATATGGGGGAGGTCATATGGTTGTGGACGTTGTGCAAGCGGTCGAGAGCGATGGGCCGGAGATTCTGGCGCTGCGGCACGCGGCAGAAGACTGGTTGGCAGAACGCGGAATCATCCAGTGGCGCCCACGTGAAGTGTCTGTCGAGCAGGTCGGGGAGCAGATTTCGAGAGGGGAGTTCTTTGTTGCGCGAGACCGGGCGCAGTCAAGGATTGTCGGCGCCCTGCGGTTGATCTGGTCAGACCCCGTGGTCTGGCCCGATTCGAACGAGCCTGCCGGCTACGTGCACGGATTGGTTATCGATCGAGAATTCTCGGGCACCTCGTTGGGCGAACGCTTACTCGTCTGGGCCCATCGACGGTCCGCGGAGGAGGGCGCGCAGTACTTGCGGCTCGATTGTGTCGAAACGAACGTGCGGTTGCGCCGCTATTACCGAGACGCGGGTTTCGCCGAGGTAGGGCGTCGTGACTTCGGAGATGTTGTCTACAACGGTTGGTTCAGCGTCGTGCTGTTCGAGCGCTCCCTGGCCTGATTCATTCACAGCAACTTTCCAGCCGGCTCCCAGTGCCGCCGGGGTTGAACGCGCGATCGTTGGCAGGACAGTAACTCGTGAAGGGACTTCCTGATGACCGCCGTTCTGCATCCGGCCCCGCCTCAGCGGCCGGCACCAACTGCCCATCGAGCCGAGCCCTCGCCGTCGTGGTTCCGCACTCGCGGTACAGGATTGGCGCTGACGATCCTGTTGGCAGCAACGGCGGTCTTGTATTTGTGGAATCTGACCGCGAGTGGCTACGCCAACACCTTCTACGCTGCGGCGGCGCAGGCCGGCTCCCAGAATTGGAAAGCGTGGTTCTTCGGCTCCCTCGATACCTCGAATTTCATCACTGTCGACAAACCGCCCGCTTCATTGTGGGTCATGGGTCTGTCCGGACGAATCTTCGGATTTTCGAGTGCCAGCCTTCTTGTTCCGCAGGCGTTGATGGGGGTCGGATCGGTTGCGCTCGTGTATGCGGCCGTCAAACGAGTGGCGACCCCGGCTGCGGGTCTTGTGGCGGGAGCTGTGTTGGCAGCTACGCCCGCTGCCGCCCTGATGTTCAAGTTCGACAATCCCGATGCATTGCTTGTCCTGCTCATGACTCTCGCCGGCTACTTCGTGATTCGCGCCATGTGCACGGCGGTGGGTCGACGAGCCGCAATGTGGGTGGCGCTCGCAGGAGTCGCGCTGGGCTTCGCTTTTCTCACCAAGATGTTGCAAGGGCTGATGGTGTTGCCTGCATTTGGTGCCGCGTATTTGATTGCCGGACAGGTGCGCTTGCGGACTCGCCTGTTCCACCTGGTGATCGGTGCTGCGTCCGTTGTCATATCGGCTGGGTGGTGGGTGTTGGCAGTGTGGCTGTGGCCCGCTGATTCTCGCCCGTACATCGGCGGATCGATCAACAACAGCGTCATGGACTTGGTACTGGGATACAACGGATTGGGTCGACTTTTCGGGAACACCGGTGGCGGAATGTCCGGTGGTAGTAGTGGAATGGCCGGTGGCAGTGCAGGTTCCAGCTTTGGGGGAAGTGCCGGACTCGATCGGCTGTTCGGCAGCGAGATGGGTATCCAGATTTCCTGGCTGATTCCTGCGGCACTGATCGCGTTGGTGTTCGGACTCCTCGCCCGTGGGCGTGCACCGCGCACAGATCTTCTCCGTGCGTCGTTGATCCTGTGGGGTGGTTGGTTTCTCGCTACCGGCCTGATCTTCAGCTACATGTCCGGAACGATCCACCCCTATTACACAGTTGCGCTGGCGCCTGCTGTTGCGGGGATGATCGGCGTCGGTGGATACGCCCTGTGGTTGGTGCGTGCCCGCTGGATCGGACGCTGCGGCTTGGCAGCGATGATGCTGGCCGCAGGAATTTGGAGCTGGGTGTTGTTGCACCGCAATGTCGAATGGCTGCCGATGCTGAAGTGGATTCTGTTGGCGGGCACTGTCGTCGGCGCGATCCTGGTTCTGGTGGAAGCCAAGGGTCGATTTCGCAAGCTCGCTGTCGCTGGATTGATCATCGGTTCGTTGGCAGGGATAACCGGTTCGGCGTCTTACGCGATTGCCACTGCCGCAACAGCGCATGGTGGGTCCATCCCGACGGCAGGACCAACCGGCGCCGTGTCCGACTCCGGCATGGGCGGGGGAGGAGGCATGAGTGGGGGCCAAGGGCAGGGAGACGGTGGGGCTCTGCCGAACTCTGATGACGCCAGCAGAAATCCGATGGCGAGTGGGCCAGGAACAACGAGTGGGCCAGGAACAAGCAGTGGTAGCGAAAGTACTTCCGAGTTGATGGCAATGTTGGTCAATGCGGGCACCACGTGGTCGGCCGCGACCAACGGCTCGCAAAGCGCAGCAACCTACGAGTTGGCCAGCGATACTGCGGTGATGGCGATCGGCGGTTGGAGTTCTGATCCCGCACCGACGCTGGACCAGTTCATCGAGTACGTGGCAGACGGCGAGGTCCACTACTACATCGCCAGTGGCCAGGGCGGAAGCCCGAGAGCTAGCCAAGGCGGGGAGAGTACGTCGAGCGCTATTCAGGAATGGGTCGAAGCGAATTTCTCGTCGACAACGGTGGGAAATTCCACGATCTACGACCTCAGCGGGTATGTCGGATAGCGACGTAGTTGTTGTCGTAGGCAATGATCGAGAAATGTCTGGGCGCACCGCACACGAGTCGAACCGTCGCCGCGAGCAATGGACCTGGCGCGACGGGCTGGTGATCGTCTCGATCGTCGCATTGGGAACTGTTGTCGCAGCGGTGACGAACGAGGGCACGGGCACGTCGATTCCCGGCTGCGAGTCGGTGGAATCGCCAGGTCCGCCGGTGCGCATCAACTACGGTTTTACCGGTGAGCCCGGTTATGACGACCCGGACTATCCATGGTTCTCGGGACCGAAGGCCACCGCCATGAGCGACGCACTACTCGAATCGTTGCCTTCCGATGTCGACGTTGCATTTGCGAGTCCATCGAAATCGCTCGAGTTTGCGCCGATCCAGAATTACCGGGGCGTTTCGTTTCCCGACGGGGTCGACCCGATCGAGTTCAGCGGTTCGACGTCGGCGAAGGGAACCTTGACTCGCGTCGGGCGGACTGCGGATATCTCGGTTCAGGTTCGTGCATGGGATCAGCCGGTGCCACCGTGCCTGGAGGGGCTGGTGGATCGGCGGGAGTATCTCGAAAACGGAACAGTGCTCGACATCGCCGATTTCGAGGACAGAGCAGATTTCGAAGACAAAGACGGTTCGGAAGTCGGGGCCGAGCGCGGAGTCGTCGCGTATCTCGGTGATGGATCCCGGGTTGTTGCCAGCGTCGACACGTCGACCGACACTTCGACGGATAGTGGTCCGCTTTTGACGATGGACGAACTGATCGCGGTCGCGACAGCGCCCGGGCTCGCTGTGACTGAGCCGGTCCCAGACTCGACGCCGCCACCGATGGCATCCTGCTACACCGATTCCATGAATGCCGGTCCACCTGCGACGCGCATGGATATCGACCGACTGAATCAGTTGCTCGATGCACGTTGGAAGGATCTCGGCGCGGAAGAGGTCACTTTGGAACGCCCGCTCGGTTCGCTGGTTCCGGATGACTACGGACGGGGAGGGGCGTGCGAACGAATCGTCGTCTCGACATCGGACGGCCGCGGTGATGTCGAATTATCGATTGGTACGGCCGTCCCGGAACCAGGCGCGATCCTGACGTTGCCCAACGCCACCACGGTGACTCGCCTGGTCGATCCCGATGGCTCGGGCGATGACACGGTCCGGGTTGTTCACCCCTCCGGCGAAACAGTAGTGGTGACCCAGTTCGTGACATCGGCTGGCTCCACATCGGCGTCGCCTTTGACGATCGAACAGCTCGAGTTCATCGCAACGACTCCAGGATTGTTGATTTCGCGGTAGTAGTGGACGCGTCTCGGTTACCGTGTCGCGAATGACAGGGGAAATTGGTCGGTGGCGTCTGTTGATTTGCGTAGTAGGCATGGCTTCCTCGATCGGACTCGTGGGGTGCACAGTCGATCTGGAGCAATCGTCACCCTCGCGGGCGACACCATCCGGTGGTCTTTCTGCAGGTTCAGAGTGCCCAGGAGCCCCCATTGTGGAGGCGGCATTGGCTGACGCACTGCGCTCACGAGCATCCGAGTTACCTACTGGATTGACAGTCGGCGGCGGATCGTTTGATAGTGAATCGCGAAATGTCCGCCTCGATCTGTGCGTCGTGGATACCGACCCGCGCGACTCGGCTTCGTTGACCGCCCGGGCCATTCAGGCTTCGCCTCTTGGTGATTCGGTGAGCTCGATGGTCGTCCAAGTCCGCGAGCCGAATGGGTCGGCGACGACGGTGACGTGTGCCGACTTCACAGCGCACGACTTCTCGGGCGACCCTGCGGCGACGCGGAATGCGTGGGTGTAGGCATCAGCTGGCAGAATCGGAAGTCAATGTTCTTGTTGTCGAGTGACGTCGGAGGCTCAACGAATGGGCGATGCCAGCCCTGCTCGCGGTGACGACTTCTCCACGTGGTTCATTGACCAGTTCTCCGTGTACTGGCAGTCCGGTGGTGGAGCTCGCATCGAGGGACGCATTGCGGGCTATTTGTTGATCAGCGAGTCGCCAGGGGTCAGTGCCGAAGAGTTGGCGCAGGCACTGGGCGCCAGTCGCGGATCGGTGTCGACTTACATTCGCCGGTTGATCGACCGGGGGTTCGTCAAGCTCACGCGCAAGCCTCGGGATCGGACTCACTACTACGTCATGGATTCCGACGTGTGGGGCGGATTCCTCGAAACAGAGCACGTGTATCTCGAGAATCAACGCAAACTCGCGACTGAAGCACTGCAGTACGCAAATCCCAACGGCCCCGCCTACATTCGTGTCCTCAACATGCGCGATTACATGGGGTGGATCATCGACAATCGAATGTTGAGTAGCGAGTGGATGCGATTCAAAGCCCAACGCGACGGCAAGAAGCCCGCATCCGAATAGGACGCGGGCTTCTCGATCGCGCGATGCTGATCTACATCACTTGTTCAGCTTTGCGATTGACTCGTCGATCATCGGCACGTAGCGCGCGAGCGACCAGGGCACGGTCAGCGGGTTGATCATCGAGGAACCAGTGACGAAGGGCTGCTCGGTCGGAGCGATGACAGTTCCCCGAGTCACAGCGGGGATGGCCTGGTAGGCGGGCTGCGCTTCGATCTCGGCCCGATTGGCCGGGTCCGAGTAGAAGGTGAAGAGTAGGTCGGACTTGTCGAGGAGGTTTGCGTTCTCGAGGCCGATGACGGCGGAGTCTGTTCCTTCAGATTCCGTCAAGGTGTATACGACGGGATCCACCTGCAAGCCGAGTGCGCGGACCATGGCCACGCGCTGCTCTTCGGCGAAAAAGACGCCGAGGGTTCCTGGACCCGTGTTGTAGATGAAGGAGAAGCTGACGTCGGCGTAGTTCGGAAGTGCTGCAGTCGATTCCGCGAACTGCGACTTGATCTTGTCGATTTCGGCTGTCGCCTTCTCGGATTCGCCCATGGCTTTGCCGATGACGTTGATTTGCTCTTCCCACGTGATGGTCCACGGGCTTTCGGCGTAGGCGACGGTCGGCGCGAACGCGTTCAGAGAGTCGAACTGCTGCTGGGTGATGCCGGACCAGGGGGCGAGGATCAGGTCGGGCTCGAGAGCGATGATCGCTTCGATGTTGAGGTCGGTGCCGCCGGTGAACTGCTCTGGCAGTTCGCCACCCTGCTTCGTGACCGCTTCGTGCACCCACGGCAGATATCCGGTGTCGTCGCTGCCCCATGCGTACTTTTCGACGCCGACGGGGATCGTGCCGAGCGCGATCACGGTCTCCGCCGACCCCATACCGAGAGTCACGATTCGCTCGGGCTTTTCGGTGATGACGGCGTTTCCGAGCGCACTTTCGATGGTGACGGTTTCGAAGTCGCTGCTGCTCGATTCGGTTGCGGTGTCGTTGTTACTGCATCCGCCGATTGCCAGGGCGGCAATGACCAATCCGCTCAGGGCCACAGTTCGGCGAAGTGAGCGCACACGGGCGTATCGCATGGGGAACCTTCCGTTGTCGATGCGCCGAGGAGTGAGACTCCGACGGATCGCAGCCGACGGCCGGTTCCAGGCGCGTCAGGAAGCATAGGCTAGCCTTTGCCAAAGTTTCAAATCTCTTGAAAGTTCACGCGACGGCAAACGCCGACACGACAGGGGGATCCGTCGACGTTTGCCGGTCAGGCTCAGCAGGTAGGCACGTCGACCGTGATCTTCGGCTCGTCGACCAGCGGCTGGACAGGGACACGAGCTTCGCCCTCGGCTGTTGGCTCGGTCAGATCGAACTTCAGCTCAACGGTCTGCCCTCGCGGAATGACGGCCCTTGTCATGAATGCCGGGTGGCCCTGTTCGGTTCCGTTGACGGCAAACGAAATCTGCCCGCCCACGGAGACTGCGTCGAGTTTGGCGCCGGTCGTTGCCAGTAGTGTGACTGCAGCCACGTTGGTGCCCTTGGGTAGTCGTCCGGGGTTGTCGACGATCCCGCTGACATATTCGGTCAGGTCGGCGTCGGGCGCGTTGTTTGTCAGTCGAACGGTGACCGTTGTCTTTCGGGTGTCGCCGGTGCACGTCTGGGCTGTGTAGTCGATTTCTCGTGTGAGGTAGTAGTCGAGCTTGTTGCCGGCTTGGTTGTTGATCACCACACCGGCGTACGGAGCGGCATCATCGGGAATGGTGTGCCCGAGGACGGTGTCGGCGAGAACCGATTGTTCGTCGGGGTGAGAGCTCCACACGGCGATTCTGCCCTCGCTGACGCCCTTGCCCAGAGCTTCCAGCAGTGCGCTCGGCGACTTGATGTTCCCGGTCATCTTCTCCACGACACGAGCTGCGATTGTCTGCAGATACTGCTTTCGTGCCTTGTTGTCGGAAGGGAAGCGAGCGTACGCAGTCGACTCGGTCAGTTCCACGACGTTGTCGGCGGTGACCGACTCTCCGTCGGGCATCTTGATCGGTCCCACCGCTTCGAGGATGTAACTCAGGGCGATCGGATCGGTCGCTATCGCACCGTCGACCATCTCACCCCCGGACTCCTGTGACCACAGGGACTGCCAGATCTGCGCTGCGTAGGGAAAGTGCGAGCTGAGGTTGCTGTTGCGAGAATCGGTGGTCGGGCGACTGTTTCCGTACAGCTGGTTGAAGTCAGGACCAAGGTCTATCGGTTGATTGTCCAGTGTTAGTTCGGAGTTGGGGGAGAGCGTGTCCACCCGAGCGGCGCCGTTGTCGACTCGGACGATGCCGTATCCACCCAACAGGCCGCCGGTCCCGCGGGCTTCGGCATTGGTCTGGAAGCCGATGAAGTAATTGCGCGGTCCGTCGGTGCCGAGCATCGCGGGTGCGATGCGCGCCGCGGTGGCGGTGTTCGTCAGGAGGGTAGCCAGTTCGCTTGTCTGCGACTGCAATTCTGCTCTTGCATCGTTAACTCGGCCCAGGTACTTCGATTCGCGAACTTCCTGTGCCTGCGACGACAGCAATTCCGCGGCGATAGCTGTTTCGGCCAATTTCGGTTCCGCTTCGCGTAACGGTGCGAGTGCCAAGCGTCCACCAGGCTGGACCAATTCCGTTGGTGCGAGTGAAGTTCCGACAGTGACAGCGGGACCGAGAACGTCACGCGTGAGTCCCTGAACGACCTCGGTCATCTGACGCGTCGTGTCGAAGGGCGACCCGATGACCGGAATTGCGGCGGCGATGTTCCAGGGGAGTGAATGGGTGTTGTCGTACGCTGCGGATGCATTTCGATCGGCTTCCGCCGCGGCGGACTCTGCGACCCCGGTATCCCCGGCCAGAAGTGCACTCTTCGCCGATTGTGCATGGCCGCGAGATGCTTCAAGGTTGTCTTTCGCCTCGTATGCCGTGTACCCGAGCCAGGCCACGAAACCGCCCACCACCAGTGCCGTTCCCGTGATTGCGAGTGCAGTTCGACGGCCTCCCGGCAGTGTGACCGTCCTCTTCGGTTCGCGCTCCGGGCCCCTCGGTGGGATGGTGTTGGAGCCGCTCGGTTCAGCCCCGGAATCGTCGTCGGACTTTGGTCCCACCGTGTCGTTGTTCATCCGCTGAAGCTCCTGACGTTTGAGTGCGTGAAAGCTGCGTCGACATGTCTAGCAGTGTTGGCCCAGTGGTGAAAACTTAGACGAGACAGTAGGGTTCGGTTCGGCCGTTCGTGGTGTTCGCTCCCATGGATTCACGTGATCAGCCATCGAATGTTCGTGAAAAACAAGGCTGGTGAAATGTGAGGTGACGGGTTGAGTGCTTTTCCGTTGTCTCGGGCTCAGCTCGCGCTGTGGTTTGCGCAGCAACTGAGTCCGTCAACTCCGTTCGTGGTGGCTCAGTACGTGGAGCTACGAGGACCGGTTGACGTCGACGCTCTGATCGAGGCAACGAACACGGCATGTCATGAATTGGAGTCGCCGTTCGTTCGCCTCGTCGCCACTGATGCCGAGCCGGCGCAGATTGTCGATCACTCGATCGTCGACGATCTCGCATACCTCGACTTACGCAGTGACGACGACCCGGTTCAACGCGCGAACGAGTGGATGACTGCGGAATACTCACGGCCACTTGACGTGATGTCTGACCGCCTGATCTCGGCGACTTTGCTTCATCTGGCAGATGATCACTATTTCTGGTACTCGCACGCCCATCATCTCGTGCTCGACGGACATGCGGCGATGACACTCACCGCGCGGGTGGCCGAGCGCTATTCGCATCTGGTTCATGGCAAGACGCTGACTCCTTTCGGTGGTCTCGGGGTACGTGCACTGCATGACCTCGACGTCGACTACCGATCCTCGTCGCGGTATCGATCGGACAAGCAGTACTGGACGGAGATGTCCGAAGGCCTGCCCCGCCCGGTTCGCCTCGCCGACGGCGCCGGCCTGACGTCCATGCCGCAGCGCATGATGGTGCGGACACTGAATCCAACTCTTGCAAAACAGCTTTCGGATGTCGCGACCGAGTGGACTACGTCCGAGGTGGCGGTCCTCGTCGGTGCATTCGCGTCCTATCTCGGCCGCATGACTGATTCCGATGACGTAGTCCTCAGCTTGCCGGTGTCCGGCCGCACCACGGCGACGTCGAAACGTTCAGGTGGGATGCTGTCCAACATCGTGCCTGTTCGTGCGCAACTCGAACGGGATCTGTCGCCACAAGAACTGGTGCGTCAGATCTCGGTTCAGATGACCGGTGCACTACGCCACCAGCGATTCCGCTACGAGGACATGGGCTTCCAGGAGGGTCAGGGCGGATCCCGTGAGGCGGCGGGCCCGGCCGTGAACGTCATGATGTTTCACGAAGCCATTCGGCTCGGCGACGTCGTCGGCGAATTTCACGTCCTCACATCCGGACCCACCGAAGATCTGTTCTTCAGCATTTATCCGTCGATCGCGGGGGAGAACGTTCGCCTGTCCTTCGAAGCCAATCCACGCCTCTACAGCGAACGTGACCTGGCGATGCATCATCGTCAGTTCGTTCGGTTTCTCGAGGGATTCCTCGACTCGGCTACCCGTGCGCTCGGTGACCTCCGCATCCTCTCGACGGACGAAGCGAAGGATCTGGTCCCCGCGTTAGGTCCGCGGACGGACGGATTCGCGACGCTCGATTCGGTCGTCAGAGGCGGCGCAGGGCAGGGGAGCGCCGTCGCGATCCGCGAGCAAGGTGTGGACGTCACTTACGACCAGCTCGGCGCTCGCGCGGATGCACTGTGCGCCTTGCTCGTGGAGAACGGCGTCGAACGAGGTGACGTCGTCGGGATCCTCACCGAGCGCTCGACCGATTCCGTAGTTGCATTTCATGCAGTAGTGCGGGCTGGTGCTGCTCTTCTTTTCGTGGATCCTCAAACACCCTCCGAGCGTGTCGCTTTCATCCTCGACGACGCCGACGTGTCCGTTGTGGTCGGCGGCGAACTCGTGAACGTGCCGGCTTGGGTCTGCGTCGTCGACCCCAGGGAAGACGAGACCGTCGATGGGCCGATCGATCGAGGCGCGGGGACCGGTTCGTCTTCAGGCGACGTGTCCCTGGACGACACCGCCTACGTGGTCTACACGTCGGGGTCGACCGGACGGCCGAAGGGCGTCGCGGTCACGCACCGAGGTATCTCACCGTTGCTGCGTTCTCACGCCAGGCGACTGAACATCGATAGTTCCTCCCGCGTCGCGCTCCTGGCAGCTACCTCGTTCGACGTGGCGATCCTCGAGATTCTGCTTGCTCACGGCTGCGGCGCGACCGCCGTGATCGTTCCTCCCGGATTGATCGGCGGAGTGGACCTCGAAGACTATCTGCGGCTCGAGGGTGTCACGCACCTGATCTCGACACCGTCGGTTCCGCTGACGATGGATCCTCGGAAACTGCCGGATCTTCGAGTGTTGAACGTCGGCGGCGAGCGACCGCCGGTGGCGCTCGTGGATGTGTGGTCGAGTCATGTCGACATCGTTAATTCGTACGGACCCAGTGAAGCGACCGTCGCGGCATTCATGAGCGAGCCACTCGAGCCTGGCGGTGATACTCCGATCGGGCGTCCGATCGACGGCGTTGCCGCTGTGGTGTTGGATTCGTGGTTGCGTCCGACTCCGGTCGGCACCGTGGGTGAGCTGTACGTGATGGGACCAGGACTGGCGCGCGGGTACCTTTCCCCGACGCTGACCTCGGAGCGTTTCGTAGCGGCGCCCTTTGGTGCCACTGGTGCCGGCGAGCGCATGTACCGCACCGGGGACGTCGTGCGATGGAACGATGCCGGTCAGCTCGAGTTCTTGGGCCGCTCTGATCAACAAGTCAAGATCCGTGGAGTACGCGTCGAACTGGGCGAGATCGAGGCTGTGCTCCTGTCGACTCCCGGTGTTGCGCAAGCAGCGGTGGTCGAGCGATCCGGGTCGCTTGCGGCGTACGTGACTGCGGCCGAAGGTGAGGACGGCACTGCTCATCTAATGAGTCAGAAGGCGGTCCGCGAACATCTGGCTTCACTACTTCCACGTTCCATGCTTCCGGGTTCGGTGACGATTCTGGCAGCGTTGCCCGTCACGAGCCATGGAAAGACGGACCGTTCAGCGCTTCCTGAACCGACATGGTCCGCGGTCGCCGAGCAGCACTCGACCGTGCACCGTCCGATCGAGTACGACGAGGAATTGATTGCCTCGGTGATGGCCGAGGTCCTGGGCGTCGGAGTTCTCGGACCGCACTCCGACTTGTTCGCCTGGGGCGGTAGTTCCCTCGACGCCGTGTATGTTGCAGCGCGCGTGAGTTCTGCACTCGGTAGACGAGTTGGTGTCAGGGACGTGTTCGGCGCCCCGACTCCGGCGCGTCTGGCCCAGAAGATTCGTGAGGACCGGGCGGAATGGGTGGTGGAGCCCGAGCGCATTTCGGACGAGGTCACCGTCGAAATTGCTCCGGCGCAACAACGTCTATGGCTGCTCAACCGTCGCGATCCCCAGTCGTCGGCGTACAACATCGCGTTCGAGGTCGCGTTCAGTGGCGCACTGGATACAGAGGCGATGAGGGCGGCGGTAGCCGACCTGACCGATCGCCATCTCGTCTTGCGTACCGTGTTCTCGTTCGAACAGAATCACGACACGTGGCCGATCCAGGTTGCGACCGCGACTCCGGTGACTCTGATCAAGGTTCCGTCCGAGGATTACGAGGCTGCGTCAGCGGATTTGGTTGCGGCAGGTTTCGACCTGGAGACCGATGCGCCGCTTCGTTTGATCCTCACCTCCGGCAGCGATGCCGACCACCGCTTGACCGTAGTTGCGCATCACATAGCCTTGGACGGCCTTTCGTTCGCCACGATTGTTTCTGACCTGATCTCCGCGTACGACGCTCGCGCCGACGGACGGTCGCCGATCTGGCCTTCGCCCGCGCTCGACTACCGTGACTATTCCGCTTGGCACAGAACCGTTCTCGGTGATCCATCAGATCCACAGAGCTTGGCAGGTCGCCAGCTGGAATTCTGGTCCGACGCACTCGCCGGCGTTGATCCGACTCTTGAGCTTCCCGTGGACAGATCCCGCCGGCCGGACCAACCGTCGTCCGCTCGGGACGTGACTTTCGAATTGCCCTCGCCCGTCCACGCGGCGCTCAACGAGATCGCTCGAGCGCATCACTGCACAACCTTCATGGTGTTGCACGCCTGCCTTGCGATTGCGCTGAGCAAGATCACCGGTGCGTCCGATGTGGTCATCGGAACCCCGACGTCCGGCCGAACACACCCTTCGTTCGACGGCGCCGTCGGTATGTTCGTCGGGACCGTGGCGCTGCGAACGCTCCTTCGCGGCGGAGACACCTTCGGTGAGTTCTTGAGTCGGGTACGCGAGGCTGACGTGGCAGCTTTGTCCAATGCCGACGTCCCGTTCGACTGGGTGGTAGACCGCGCGGTCGGTGGGGCCGCAGGCGACAAGAGTTCCTTCCTCAGAGTGGTTCTCGCTGTCGATCCGGTAGCACCGGATTCCGAGCTCGCGGTGGGAACTTTGACGGCCCACGGCACTCCGCTACCTCCCGCGCACCCTCGTTTCGACCTCGAAGTGACTGTGCGCGAAGATCGTACGATTGACGGCGACGCAAGCGGTATTCGCGGCACTTTCCGATATCCCGCCGATCTGTTCGATGCGGGCACCGTGCAGAGCTGGGTCGAGCGACTGCGTCGAGTATGTGACTCGATTACCGAGAACTCGTCAATCATGCTGCGCGACATCGATGTTCTCAGCGTTGCGGAGCGCGAAGAATTGCTGGCTTGGGTGCCGGGGCCTTCGATTGTCGCGCAGTCGCTGCCCGACCTCTTCGGGGCCGTCGCAGCCCGGCATCCGAATGCAATCGCGGTGTCGAGTGGCGATACTCGCGTCACCTATGAAGAGGTGCGAGTTCGTTCGGAGGGCCTTGCCGCCGTATTGATCGATCGAGGAATTGGAGTCGGGGATCGCGTGGCGGTCGCCCTGCCTCGATCGGTCGACCTCGTCGTAGCCATCATCGCCGTCGTTCGCGCGGGCGCTGCGTACGTCCCGATCGACTTGCAGTATCCCGACGCTCGCATCCACTACATACTTGCCGATGCAGGCCCGAAAGCGATTTTGTCGACGGACGAATCAGCTGGGCGGTTCGTTGGGTACGAGCAAGCTGTCATCCTCGTGAACGAGACGGCTGACGCGACGGGCGGTTGGCCTGTTCCGCAGTCGGAGGCCGCCGCCTACGTGATCTACACGTCCGGATCGACCGGAGCGCCCAAAGGTGTGGTGGTGACTCAGGACAACGTGTTGGCACTGCTGGCCTCGACTCGCGAGATCTTCGACTTCGGCGACGAAGACGTGTGGTCGATGTTTCATTCGCACTCATTCGACTTCTCGGTCTGGGAGATGTGGGGTGCGTTGACCACTGGCGGATCCCTGGTGATGGTGGACGGTGACGTCGCGCGCTCTCCCGAAAGATTCGCGGATCTGATTGTGCGGGAGAAAGTCACCGTTCTGAATCAGACCCCGGCCGCCTTCTATGCGTTGGCGGAAGTTACGCCGGAAATGCTGCTTCCGCTCCGGACGATTGTTTTCGGCGGCGATCGCCTCGACGTCGGGCGCGTGCAGGGTTGGTTCGATCGGCACCCGGACGTGCGGGGTGTCAATATGTTCGGAATCACCGAAACCACGGTCCATGTAACCAATTTCGATCTCGTCTCCGGTAACGAGACTGTCTCGCCGATCGGGTCCCCACTACCAGGGTTTCGCAGCTACGTGCTCGACGCGTCGTTGAAGCCCGTCCCGCCGGGATCTGTCGGCGAACTGTACGTTGCCGGTCCGCAGGTGGCCGAAGGCTACTTGGGTCAACCAGGGATGACGTCTTCCCGATTTGTGTCTGAACCCGGATTCGAAGGATCGCGGATGTACCGCAGCGGCGATCTGGTCCGTTGGCGAGCCGGTCGACTCGAATATGTTCGCCGCGCCGACGGCCAGATGGCCCTGCGCGGTTACCGCGTCGAACCGGGCGAGGTCGAATCCGCGCTGTTGGCTCACACGTCGGTGGAGCAGGCCACGGTGGTGGTGAGAGAACTCGACAGTGGGCCGACTTTGGTCGGTTACATCACCCCTGAGAACGGACACGACCTCGACGGTGTGTTGCGGACTGCTCGTTCGTTGTTGCCCGCACATATGGTCCCGTCGGCTTTGATGCCGCTTGCGTCATTGCCGGTCACGATCAACGGCAAGATCGACCGAGCATCACTGCCGGACCCGACGTCGCAAGTGCAGCCGTCTCGGCAGTCGCGAGACTTCTTCGCTCAGACAGTTGCAGCCATTCTGAGCGATTTGATGGAAGTTCCGCATATAGATCCGGTCCGGAACCTCTTCGATCAAGGGGCCAATTCCTTGATCGCCACCCGTCTTTCGTCGCGCCTGAACTCCGCTTTGGGCTGCAACCTCGACGTCCGCGATGTGTTCGAGCACCCATTCGTCGATCAGCTCGCCGGCATCGCTGCCGCCCGAATCGGCACGGGGCAAGCGTCTCCGTTGTCTTTGGTACCTCGTCTGTCTTTGGTACCTCGCCCAGGCACTGCGGAGGTGCAACTGTCGGCTCCCCAACACCGAATGTGGATTCTGAATCAGTTGGATACAGAGTCCTCCGGCTACAACATCCCGATCGTGTTACGCCTGACGGGTGAATTGGACGTAGCTGCAGCCGAACTGGTAATTCGCGACCTGATCGATCGCCATCGCACTCTGCGGACCGTATACCCGGTTGTCGGCGAGCGTCCGGTTCAGACGGTGCTCGACGCCGAGGATGCGCTTCCGCTGTTTCAGCTCGAGGCACTCGACGGCGACGACGCCGAGAATCGTGTTGCAGAACTGGTGGGTTCGGGCTTCGATGTCACCGTGGATCCGCCCGTACGTGCGGCACTTCTCCAGCTTTCGCCTGACGAGTACATCCTGGCTGTTGTTATCCATCACATTGCCGCCGATGCTCGATCGCTCGAATTGTTGGTACGTGACTTCACGGCGGCGTACATCGCTCGCTCGGCGCAGCAAGCTCCGACGTGGTCGCCGCTCGCGCTCGAATACTCCGATTACAGCGCATGGCAAAGGGAATCGGGGATTCCCGAGACGGTATCCAGCTACTGGAAGCAGGCTCTCGAAGGCCTTCCCGAGCAGGTGACGCTACCCCTGGACCGTCCGCGTTCGACGTCCGCCCGCGCGTCGAGTTGCCGGGTAGAGATCTGGGGTTCGGTACGGACGGGCCTTCAAGCACTCGCACGATCGAACAACGGAACCATGTTCATGGTTGTCCACGCTGCACTCGCGGCGCTGCTGGCGAGGTACAACGGCAGCAATGACGTAGCTGTCGGCACTGTTGTGTCCGGACGCGTCACACCTGAACTCGACGAGCTGGTCGGCATGTTTGCCGGCACGATTGTTCTTCGGACCGAAGTCGATCCGTCGAAGTCGTTCGGCCGGTTGGTCGAGCAGGTTCGTCAGCGCGACGTAGCGGCGTTCGCGCACGCAGAGATGCCCTTCGAATCGCTGGTTGACCTGATCGACCCACCGCGATCGCGTTCGCGACATCCGTTGTTCCAGGTGGCGCTCTCGTTCCAGACAACTCATTCCGCCGCGTGGTCCATACCGGGGTTGTCCGTCACTCAGATCTCGCCCGATGTCAGGCAAGCAAATTTCGATCTGCAGCTCAACGTGACAGACGAGGGGATCGGGGGCGGTCTCGGTCTCGAATTCGTGTACAACGCTGATCTATTCGATGATCTGACGGTATCGAGCTTTGCGGGTCGGTTCGAGCACCTCCTGAATCAAGTGTCTGTCGACCCCAATGTCGAGGTAGGGCGAATCGACCTGTTGACGAGTGCGGAGCGAGCTCTTCTCGTCCCCGCACACGGCGCGGTCGACCGGCCCGATGCATCTCGGTGTTCCGGTACGACGCTTGCCTCGACGCTGCGATACGGCGTCGAATTCGCTCCGGATGCCGTGGCGGTCGAAGCTGAGGGCAACACACTCACTTACCGAGACCTCGATGCACAGTCGGACGTCGCAGCCGACGAGTTGCGTTCCGGGGGAGTCGGAGTGGACCACGTCGTTGCCTGGACTGCCGATCGGTCCATAGCGTCGATCGTACGATTGTGGGCGATCGCGAAGGTCGGTGCAGCTCCGGCATTGGTGGACCCGGAACAGCCGCAGGCGCGAGTACGCGATGTCCTCGAAGCACTGGGCGACGGCGCGGTCTGCGGCCTCGACGCCGGTGGTGAGCAGGACGCAGACTGGGCCCGACGTCATTCCGAGAACCTCGCGGCCTACGTAGTTTTCACGTCAGGAACGACTGGAACCCCGAAGGCCGTGGTGGTGACCAACGGCGGGCTCGGTGTGATCGCCCAGGACCTGCCCGGCCGATTCTCGGCTGGTCCAGGTTCGCGCGTATTCCATCGCGGAGCGCCAGGGTTCGATATGACGTTGCTCGAGGTGCTCATCGCGAGTGCGTCCGGGGCGACGCTCGTTCTGGCGAAGGACGACCAACTGTTCGGCTCGGGACTTGCATCAGCACTGAGGCGCGAGCGAATTACTCATCTGTGCGCCACACCTACTGTCGTCGCCTCGATCGGCGATCCGTCGCTGCCGGACCTTGCAACGGTGATGTTCGGGGGCGAGCGACTCGGCGGTGCGTTGGCGAAGCGCTGGCAAGCCGGACGCAGAGTGATCAACGGATACGGACCTGCCGAGTCCGCGATGTATTCGCTTGCTACCGAACCACTGTCGATCGAACACCTGTCAGCTGACACTCACGACGGATCCGTCGGGTATCCACTGGCCGGGGTCGACGCCGTCGTGCTCGATGATCGACTCGAACCGGTGCCGCCGGGAGTCGCCGGCGAACTGTATCTCTCCGGTCGAATGCTCGCGCGCGGTTACGCCGGCCAACCGGCCCGAACCGCGGAACGATTCGTGGCAACCAGTTCAGGAGCCCGGATGTACCGGACCGGCGATCTGGTGATATGGAAGCCGGAAAGCCCCAAATCTGAAGGCAATATGTACAGCCTGCATTATCTCGGGCGAACCGACGTGCAGGTGAAGGTCAACGGTGTCCGGATCGAACCGGGTGAGATCGAGGCAGTCATTCAGTCTGTCGCGAACGTCGATTTCTGCGTCGCCGGGGTTCGGTCGGCCCAGGGTGGAAGTCCTCTGTTGGTCGCCTACGTGCGAAGCTCGGATGCCGAAAGAGTTGACACGGGTCAACTTCGCGCCGCTGTCGCAGAAGTCCTTCCGACGTACATGGTTCCGCATGTCATCGTCGAAATCGAGGGTGAGCTTCCGATGCGGAACGGCAAGGTCGACTTCGCCCGTCTCCCCGCGCCGACACTGGATGTTTCCCGTGCACAGGGGCCGGCCACCGCCACAGAACGCCTTGTTGCCGAAGCTTTTACTTCGGTGCTCGGCGGGAATGAGGACGACTGCGACGCAGACTTCTTCTCCCTCGGCGGCAACTCGCTGTCGGCCGCGGAGGTTACCTCGCTCTTGAGTAGTTCCCTTGGGCTGGTTGTTCCGCTCCGGACCGTATTCGAGCATCCAACAGTTGCGGCGTTGGCGGCCCGGATCGATTCGCTCGAGCAGAGTGGCCCGGCGACCGATGTTGTCAGACTGGAACCGCGCCGCGACCCAACGCCCGCACCTCTGTCACGGAACCAGCGTGCGATGTGGGTACTGAACCAGCGGAACACGTCGAGCGGTGCGTACAACCTGCCGATCTGCATCGAGATCGACGGTGAACTCGACGTGCCCGCGCTGCGTCACGCAGCGACGGATCTTGTCGGCCGTCATGACGTCCTCAGAACCCGGTATCCGGGCACTCCACCGGTTCAGGTCGTGGATCCTCCGACCTCCCTGACAATGGAAACGCGACTGGTCGCCGACATCGAGGTCGAGGTGCTGCTGCGAGAGTTCGGCTCGCGCGGTTTCGATGTAGCGGCAGACCTACCGGTGCGCTGGATGCTGCTCCAGGTGTCACCGGTCAGGCACGTTCTGGCAGTGAGCTTTCATCACATCGCAGTCGACGGGGTGTCGATGCGAACGGTGGTCGGCGACCTGCTGACCGCTTACGGCAAGCGACGAGTTGGACTGGATCCGCAATGGTCTCCGCTGCCGATCCAGTACGGGGATTTTGCCGCGTGGGAGGCAGCACGTGACGTTTCCCCTGTCGTCGAGGAGTTCTGGCGCCGAACGCTCGACGGCGTGACATCTGTGTCGCCGCTGACGGTGGATCATTCTGATGGCGGGCCGGATTCCGTAGCGCAGCGAGTGAACTTCGTGATTCCAGCCGTCATCACCTCGGCACTGCAGGCGCGAGCCGATCGATCGAAGGTCTCGCTGTTTGCGGTGGTTCATGCGGCGTTGTCCGTGGTGCTTGCCAAGCTGAGTGGAAATTCCGATGTCGTGATCGCGACAGCTGTCGACGGACGGCGTACGCCTGAACTCGACGGCGTGGTCGGCATGTTCGTGGATACGGTGCCTCTTCGCCTTCGGATCGACGGGGACGTGCCGATCGACCTTCTGTTGGGTGCAGCTTTCGATGCTGATGTGGCAGCATTCGAAAACAGCTCTGTTCCTGCCGAATTGGTTGGTGAGCTGCTCGGCGGACGAACTCCCCAGATTGCGCTGGGTCTGCAGAACTTCGCGATCCCTGCCGTGGAGGTGGCCGGTCTCACGATTGAGGCTCGCGAAATCGACACCGCGACAACGAAGTTCCCCATGCACGTCTCGCTCGCACCCGCTGTCGACGGATCATTGACCGGAGCGCTCATCTATGCCGCGAGCGCGTTCGATCCTTCGAGCGCCGACGCGGTTACTAGACAACTGTCGAGAGTGCTCACCTCGATGGCCGAGGATGTGCCAGTACTCGTTTCGGATCTCGCGGTGGGCGCGGCGCCCAGTTGGACTGCTGTCGAGGTCGATTCGTCCCGGACGCTGACCCAGATCTTCGCCGCCACAGCGGCGCGATTCCCTGACAACATTGCTCTCGACGACGGGCAGCGCACGGTGACGTATGCCGAACTCGACTCTGCCTCGGATGCCCAAGCCTGGGAACTGGTGGCTCGGGGCGCAGGACCGGGTGCCGTGTACGAGATTCCGGCGGTACGGACGATCGCGTACCTGGTCCGAATGTTGGCGATCTCGAAAACGGGCGCGGCATTCGTGCCGATCGACCCCGACCTGCCGCCGGCACGGCTGAAGCAACTGCGCACAGTGCTCTCCGACCGCAGCCCCGTTCCCGGTCGGCAGTATCCGGATTCAGTCGCGTACGTCGTTCACACGTCCGGGTCGACTGGTGAACCGAAAGGCGTTGCAGTCACCCACCGAGGACTGGGCCTTCTTACCGACGACGCAATCCGGAAGTACGGCGTGACTTCGGACTCGGTTGTGCTGCACGGCTACAAACCGACGTTCGATGCGGCGATTCTCGAGATGATGTTGGCGATCGGCGCCGGGGCTACCTTGGCGGTCGCTCCTCGGGAGGCTTTCGGCGGAAGAGCACTCGAAGAATTCGTCGCAGAACGCGGTGTCACTCACATGTTGTCCACTCCGGCCGTACTCGACACCATGGCTCCGGAGCGGTTCGACTCGTTGGAGGTGGTGGCAGTCGGTGGCGATGTGCTCTCACCTTCCACCGCGCGTGCATGGAGCGGAGTTGGCATCGGGGTATGTCGATGCCGTACGGAATGTGCAGCCGTCGGGTGAATACCATCTACTGGGTTGGTCGGCCGGTGGAACGATCGCGCTCGAGATGGCGAGCCAACTCGAAGAGACGGGCGATCTGGTCGGTTCGGTTGTCATGCTCGACGCGCTGTTGCCGGAGATGATGCCATCGGTACAAGCGGCTCCGAAACCTTCCGAACTGTTTGCACAGATCGGACTAGCTGAGGTTGAAACTGAAACTGCAGCATTGACTTTCGTAGACGTTGCGGCAGAGATCCGAAGGCAGACCGGTATGGATTTCCTTTCCGATACGGTTCTCGAATCCGTGGTGGGGCGGGTTGAAAAACTGTCGCGAATCGTTCGGGACCACACGCCGCGGCGCTATTCCGGCTCAGTGGAATTGTTTGTGGCGCAGCATGATCTGCCTGAACATCGTCACCTGGTCGAAAAATGGTCCCAACTGGTGGGGCCGCTGCGGCCGTACTTGGTCGACTGCTCTCACGCGGAAATGTCGAGCATGGAGGCTTTGGCGAGTGTTGCGAAAGTCCTCGTCGACAATCCTCAAGGCGTCGAATCCGAGGCGGGGGAGAGCAATCATGCTGGGGTGCAGTAGATCTGCGGTGCCGGGACTTTGGTCCGGAGTTGTCACACCCGGGGTCCCCCATGCTTCCGTTCCACAAGTAGAACCCGTAGCATTTTCCTTGTGGCAGTAAGCCATTCAGAAACTATCTCCGGAGGATCGTATTGGGTTCCCTTTTTTCCATCAGCTCTGAAATCGGTGTCCCGTCCGTTGATGCGCTCTTCGAGGCTGCTCGGACCATCATCGGCGCGATCTTCGGCCTGAGCTGACACGTCGCAGCGACCTTCCCCCGCGGTGAAGAAAGTCCCTGTTCTCCGACAAGGAGAACAGGGACTTTCGTGCAGCGTGCCGGTGAGTGGTTGCGTGGCGGCGACTTAGTGTCCTACCGGCCGTTCTGTAGATACGCGATGGCTATCAGCGATCCGACTTCGTCGTTCACGTCCTCGGTGCTGGTGAGCCCGATCTTGTGAGTCGACTGCCCGGGAGCTTTGGCCGGCACCAGAAGTTCGGAACCGGGGGCCTCGACAAAACGTAGTCCGAGGTCGACTCGGGCTTTGGTGGCCGCTGCGATGGCAGCAAATTGGCGAGCGCGAACAAAGGGCGTGTATGTTCCGCGGCCTTCGACTCGAACATCGGTTCCGAGCTCTTCGATCAGACGTCGGGCTGCATCGAAGATGGGTCGCAGTGCTGCCTTCGGGCCGCGGTACTGCTGGTCGATGTATTGCTCGACGGTCGGCTCCACCCATCCGGACTGTTTGGCAGTCTCGAATGCAATTGCCCACTGCGAGTTCTGCGGTACACCGTGCTCTGCTTTCAGCCACTTGCGGACTTCGTTCTGATCGAGCGGGTCGACCCCCGACGTGCGTACAGCCTCAACCCATTCTTCGAGAGTGCGTCCGGTACGGTCGCGCGTGGACGAGGTGACTGCGGCCATCATGTCGGAGGGTTCCATGTGTCTGTTCTACCGGTTGCCGCTGTGTGCACGGGTAGCTCGCTCAGTCGATGCCCAGCATCGCCCTGAGCGCGTCTGCGCCGGTCACTTCGACGGGGTACGGCGGTGCGACAAAATCTTCGCGCCTGAGGGTGAAGAGTCGACGCACGGTCATTCGGCCGTCGGCAGCCAACTCCTCTACTGTGCCGTCGGCGCGGTACCCGACTTTGGTCGACACCGTGATCGAGGCGGGGTTGTCCGTGAACGCCGACGACACGACGCTGCGTGCGCCCAAAGAGTCGAATGCGAATGCGCAGATTGCCTGTCGGGCAAGAGTGCCGATGCCCCGGCCTTGGAACCCGCGCCCGATCCACGAGCCGGTTTCACCGGTACGACTTTTGGGAAAGTCCGTCGCGGCGAACGCCTGGCAGCCGACAATTTCTCCGTCGACGACAATGGCTGTTTCGAATTTCCAGTCGGCCGTGGTCATCGCTCCGCGGACCGACCAGTGGTATTGGATGAATCTTCGCGACACTTCGGTGGGAGTGCCCACCGTCCAGGGGACGAGAAACGGCATCTGTTCGGCAGGGTGAATGCCGGCTCGGACCAGCGCAGCGAGTTCGGGGAAATGGTCGTCGCGCACAGGGACCAAGGTGACGGGCCCACACGTGATCGTGACTCCGTACGGAGGCCAGATCTCTGTCAGTGGACCAACCATCGTCTTCAGGCTTTCGTTCGTGTACGAATCGGTTCACAGTCTGGCATGCCCGGCCCGTCCGAGTGAGCGACTTCTGGTCATCGAGATTCTTTTGCCCTCGCGGTACGGAGTCGTGACATTAGTGTGTGGACGGTGACTACAGACAAACCGGTACGTCTTCGTGAAGGTAGATCGCCTGACAGGCTTTCGCGTGGTGTGGTGGCCGGATACGCAGCGGGAAGTGTCGGCACGGGTGGATTCGGCGTGCTTCCAGGTCTGGTACTGGCGTACTACCTGACCGATACGCTCGGCGTGGCCGCGGCGCTCGCGTCGCTTGTAGTCATTGTCCCGAAAATCGCCGACGTCCTGATCGATCCGCTGATCGGGTCGATCAGCGATCGAAGCTCTCATCGAACTGGTACGCGAGTGCCACTCATGCTCGCAGGCGCTTTGGGACTGCCGTTGCTCTTCATTCTCACGTTCTCAGCCCCCGTGTCTGCGGGCCCCGGAGTCGGGGCGTTGTGGGTGCTCGTCTTCTTCCTGCTCGCGGCGAGTGCGTACAGCCTCTTTCAGGTTCCATATATCGCGTTGCCGACCGAGTTGACCGGCGATTACCACGAACGCACTCGTTTGGTATCGGTTCGAATTGCGGTGTTGGCCCTGACAATTCTGGTCATCGGCGCTGGTGGACCGGAACTTCGCGACGCTGCCGGGGGCGGAGCACGCGGTTATCTGGTCATGGCCATCGGGGTGTCGGCGCTGATGTGTGGGGCAATGATCTGGGCAGTTCGCGGAGCGGCGCGCCACACGGTGACTCACGCGGACGCGCCGGTCGGCTCGTTGCTCTCGCAGTACCGAGACGGGTTCGACGCGATACGACGTACCCGCGCGTTCCGATTGCTGGTCATCGTCTTCGTGCTCCAAGCACTTGCCACCGCTGTGATGTTGGCGGGTGCGCAATATCTGGCGACCTATGTGATGGGCAGCGAAGGCGCGCTCACCGGTCTGTTCGTTGCACTTGTCGGACCAGCTCTCGTCGTCATGCCGCTGTGGTACCGGTTCTCGCATCGGTACGGAAAGCTTCGCGGTTACGTCGTGTCCTCGGTTCTGTTTGTCGTCGCGACGGCGTTGTTGACGCTTGCGGCTGTCAACGCCGGTTCGTGGATCTACGGTGCCGTCGCCCTTGCCGGCGTCGGATATGCCGGCATGCAGGTGTTCCCGTTGGCGATGCTTCCTGACGTCATCGAGGATGACGCGCGAATCGGTGGACGCCAACGTGGTGGTTCGCTCAGTGGTATCTGGACAGCCTCGGAAACCGCAGGCCTTGCCCTGGGGCCCGCGGTGTTCTTGGGTGTACTCGCGGTGACCGGCTTCGTTTCGAAAACTGCGGGCGAGACTGTCGTGCAACCGGAATCAGCGCTGACCGGAATAGCCCTTGGCTTCTCGGTCGTCCCGGCGATCCTGGTTGCGATCAGCCTGGTCGTACTGCGGAATTACCGCACCGAACAAGAATCCACTCACGAGAACGTAGGTGAACGATGAGTTCCACTCAGGCCGAGGAACTTAAGGGCAAGATCGTCGAGAGCACGAACCTCGAGAAGAGGGCGGCCGACATCTTGACTCGGCTGCGTTCGCTTCGTGAGCAGGATGCCCCGACGCACGGAGGCCGGGTTCTGTCGTACGTGTACGACAGCGGCCTCGCCGCGCTCGACGAGTTGGCAGCGGACGCAGCTCGATTGGTTCAGCCGGTCAACGGTCTCGACCCGACGGTGTTCCCGTCCACGGCGGTGATGGAGCGTGAGTTGGTTGCGTTCGCTCGAGAGTTCCTCCATGGAGCTTCAGACCCAGCCGCAGATACAGATACAGGCACAGACACAGACGCCGGAGGCGTAGTCGTCGGAAATGTCACCAGCGGCGGAACGGAGAGTTGTGTGTTGGCCGTCAAGGCAGCTCGCGACTTCCGCGGGCTCCCGCCGGGTGAGGGTTCGCTGGTTCTTCCGACCACCGCGCACGCCGCTTTCCACAAGGCAGCGCACCTACTCGGACTGGAACTCATTCTGGTACCCGTAGATCCCACGTCGGGGCGCGTGGGCGCACACGATATTGCGACGGCAGTTCGGAAGGACACGGTTCTGATCGTCGTCTCGGCGCCCAATTACCCGTTCGCGGCGCTCGACCCGATCGCCGACGTCGCGGAAGTTGCTCGTGCACATTCGATTCCATTACATGTCGACGCCTGCATCGGTGGGCTTGCGTTGCCGTGGTGGGGTGATCTGCCGCCCTGGGATTTCCAGGTGCCCGGTGTCACCAGCATGTCGGTCGACTTCCACAAGTACGGATACTCACCCAAGGGCGTCTCGGTCTTGCTGCACCGCGGGCGTGACCTGCATCGCAAGCAGTATTTCGGACTCACGGACTGGCCGGGGTATCCGGTGGTCAATCCCACGCTTCTCGGTTCCAAATCCGTTGCTGCTCTGGCCGGAGCGTGGGCGATTTCGCAAGTTCTCGGGCAATCGGGGTACGCCGAACTGGTGTCCCGGGCGCAGCGGGCCACCCGTGCGCTGATCGAGACGGTCCAGAGCATCGACGGGCTTCGCGTCGTGGGCTCGCCGGTGGGGCCGCTGTTCGCGGTCGCCACCGATGGTTCGGTGCCCCTCGAACGTCGAGTCGATCCGCATCGCTGGGTAAGCGCTGTCGGTGCCCGCGGCTTCGTCCTTCAAGGGCAGCCGGCGTCGACGCAACCTGACGGAACTGTATTGCCTCGAACAACCCACCTCACCGTCACCCCGGTGACCGAGTCGGTGCTCGGCGAGTTGACCAATGCGCTCGTCCTCGGTGCCGACGACGTTCGCGGCTCGGCGGCAGCCGAGGCGCCGCCGGCACTGGCAGAGTTGGCCGGAGCATTCGAACGTGGCGATGTCACCGTCGCCGATGTTCTTGCGTTGCCAAGTGACGCTGTCGCGGCAGCTTTGAGGTCGGCGGGGCTGGATCCTCGGGGTTCTGCTGATTCTCCCTTGGACATGGCGGCCGTCCTCGCGGCAGTGGAATCGCTGCCACGTGAGGTGACTAAGAGACTGCTGGTGGAATTCCTCGCCGGGCTGGTGGAGCCCTGACACCGCTATGAATACCGAAACCTCGATGAATACCGAAACTGCGGTGAACACTGCCCAAAACTCGGACAAATGGCGCGAAAGATTCGCGAATCGGGCGTAAGTTTTCTGTCATCGGCTAACCATCTTTTGTCGGAGGGGTGGATCTGTGACTGGTGCCGCGACCAAGATTTTGACGGTTTTCGAGGAAGTGATCGGGGTTCCGCTTCCGGTTCGCGTGCGATGTTGGGACGGTTCGGAGGCAGGTCCGCCGGACGCCGCTGCGCGGGTACATTTCCGGAATCGGCGTGCCCTACGTCGAGTCCTTTACTCTCCCAACGAATTGGGGCTGGCGAGGGCATACGTGTCCGGCGATCTGGACGTAGACGGCGATATCTTTGCGCTCCTCGATGTCCCGGATCTGGTCACGCGGCTCGGTGAGAATCGTTTGTCGGCGTTGCCGTTGCGCTCGCTGGTCCGCGCCGCCGGTACTTTCGCCGGCTTGGGGGCGGTGGGTCCACCGCCATCGCCTCCGTCGATCGAGATGCGTCGTAAGCGAGGCAAGCGGCACAGTAAATCACGCGATTCGGCCACGGTCTCCCATCACTACGACGTCGGGAACCGCTTCTACGAAATGTTTCTCGGGCCGAGCATGGTCTATTCGTGCGGGTACTGGCCGGAAGGGGTCGAATCCCTCGAAGCTGCTCAGTACGCGAAGCTGGATCTGATTTGCCGCAAGCTCGATCTGAAGCCGGGAATGCGACTGCTCGACGTCGGTTGTGGCTGGGGATCGATGGCACTGCACGCTGCCCAGAACTACGGCGTCGACGTCGTCGGAGTGTCACTGAGCAACGAGCAGGTCGAGTACGCCAAGGGACGAGTTGCCGACGCGGGTTTGGCCGATCGTATCGAGATTCGGGTGCAGGACTATCGCGACGTCGACGACGGCCCGTACGACGCGATTTCGAGCATCGGCATGTCCGAGCATGTGGGCCTGGCCAATTTGCCGGTGTACACGGCAAAACTCTTCGACCTGCTCGTGCCACAGGGTCGTCTGCTCAATCACGCCATCGCGGCGGTGAAGTCTTTGTCGGACAACGTCGATGACGGACGCAGTTTCATCGACAGGTACATCTTCCCGGACGGTGAGATCCTTCCGCTGAGCAAAACCATTGATGCGCTCGAACTTTCAGGTTTCGAGACGCGTGACAGCGAGTCGTTGCGCGAGCATTACGCCTTGACACTGCGCGCGTGGGTACAGAATCTTCGCGAGAACTGGGACGCATCGGTCCTTCAGGTCGGTGCTCCCCGCGTGCGTACCTGGTTGCTGTATCTCGCTGCCAGTGCCCTGGGTTTCGAGGAGCCGCACAGGCTTACGATTCATCAGGTCTTGGCCGTGAAACCAGGGGATCGGGGGGCCAGTGGCATGGCCCGCTCGCGTAGCAGTTGGTATCGATCGATTGAAGTCCCGCAGATCGAAACCGGTCCGTGCGTCGACTGAGGCCTATACGTTGGATTTCCATGAGCACCCGGAAGGTTGTCCTCGCGGCACTGAAGGTTTCGGCCGTTGCGGTATCGGCGCTGTTGTCGACCTCGCTACTGTTCACACCGGTATCGAACGCCGAACCTGTGAACGATTTCTACGACGCGATTCCGGGCGACGTCGGTGATCCGGGTTCGGTGATTCGGACGGAACCGCTGCCGCTGGCCGGTGCCCTCGGCGGAGTGCCTGGTGTGGGGACCCGGATCCTGTATTCGAGTACCGACACCCACGGATCCAATGTTGCTGTGTCGGGCTCGTACCTGGAGCCGGCTGCCCCGTGGTCAGGCGCGGGCCCGCGCCCGACGGTGGTGATCGGTCCGGGCACGCAGGGCCAAGGTGATCAGTGCGCGCCGTCGAGGATGTTCCCCACTGCCGGTCAACTCCGCCTGGCGGAACCCGGGAATCCGTCGAACTACGGTGCCGGTGTGGACAGTGTCGGTGTCAACTACGAGTCCGCATTTGCTTTCGCATTCCTAGCCCAGGGCGTTCGCGTGTTTGTCACCGACTACATCGGACTCGGAACACCCGGCATCCATACCTACGTCAATCGCGCCGAGGAAGCCCATGCGATGTTGGACGGTGCACGCGCTGCCCGAGCCTTGGCGAAGGCAGGCGAGGACGATCCGATAGCGCTGTGGGGCCATTCGCAGGGCGGCGGCGCCACTGCCGCTGCAACCGAACTGGCACCCGAATACGCGCCTGAGTTGAATCTGGTCGGGAGTTACGCGAGCGCGCCCCCGGCAGACCTGGCAAGCGTTCTGCGTCATATCGACGGTACCGGCCTGATGGCCGCGATCGGCTACACGATCAACGGCGTCCTCGACCGATTTCCCGCCGCCCGAGAGCCGATCGAATCTCGACTCAACGACTACGGCCGGTCCGTGCTCGCCGACGTCGCCGGGCAATGCCTCATCGATTCCCGAACCAAGTACGGGAAGCAGTCGACGGCGTCGTGGACCACGGACGGCCGGCCACTTGCCGACGTGGTGGAATCGGTACCGGAGATCCAGCAGGTGATCGAGGAACAACGCATCGGGCGGCGAACCCCGGCCTCGCCGATTCTGGTCAACGGAGCGCTCAACGACGATTTCATCCCGTACGAGCAAACCCGGCGCCTGGTTCAGGACTGGTGCGCGCGCGGGGCCGAGGCGACGTTGTTCACCGACACCCTGCCTGCAGTGAATCCGGGGAGCGGTAACAATCACCTCGCGCCGGCCGTAGCGGACTTCGGTGTCGGATTGCGGTACGTGCTGGACAGATTCAACGGCAAGCCATTGGTCGGTGCGTGCAACGCCTGAGACACCTGCTTCTCGATTACCTTGCGGCGTAACCACCGTCTCATTGCGAACGGTGGTTGACTGAGCCCGTGAACGATCGATCGCACGACCTTCCGATCAACCCGGTTCCGCGGAGTGAGCTGGGTGCCGGGCCAGCGCTGAGAGTGTCGACAGGTCTGGTGCTCGGTGTCGCTGCAGGCGTCGTCACGGCGTTGGTCGGCTACCCCCGGTTCGCCTTCCTGATCGGCTGGGATGTCGCGGCGATGGTGTTCACGGTGTGGACGTGGATTCTGGTCTGGCCCTTCGACGCGACGCTCACCGCGAGCCACGCAACGCGGGAAGAACCGGCTCGCAACGTCGCACACCTGCTGATTCTCGGCGCTGCCGTCGCGAGCCTGGTCGGTATCGCGTTCCTGCTCTTGGCGGCACCCGACGGACATCACTACCAAGTCGTGGCGGCATCGGTTGCAGTCGGCAGCGTCGTGATCTCGTGGCTGGCGGTCCACACGCTCTTCGCCCTCGGCTATGCGCGGCTGTACTACTCGGGCCCCGACGGCGGAATCGATTTCAATCAGGAAGAACCGCCGCGGTACAGCGATTTCGCCTACGTGGCCTACACAGTCGGGATGAGCTTCGCGATTTCCGACACCAACTTGAAGTCGTCGGACATGCGCGCGATGGCGCTCGGCCACGCATTGCTGTCGTATCTGTTCGGTTCGGTGATCGTCGCGTCCGTCGTCAACTTGATTGCAGGCCTGTGACCGATCAAGCCGTGTGACCGATCAAGCTGCTGCACGCCCGATGCTCGAGAGGAAGCCGGCGGCTCCGAAGAACAGGCCGGCGAACACTCGATTGGTGGTTCGCTGCTGTTTGGGGGATCGCATCAAGGTGAGCACCCGTGCAGCCAGCCCGGTGTATCCGGTCATCACGATCACGTCGACTGCGCACATCGTGGCGGCGATGATCAGATACTGCGGAAGCAGCGGTGCCGACGGGTCCAGGAACTGTGGGAGCACAGCGAGCATGAAAACGACGGCCTTCGGGTTGCTCGCGTTCACGAGAAAACCGCGAAGCATCATCATCGGGCCCGAACTGCTCGCGGTTGCCTCGTCGGTCTCCACCTCGGTGGGAGCCGATCGCCACTGCCTGATTCCCAGGTAGACGAGGTATGCCACACCGAACCACTTGATCAAGGAAAAGGCCACGGTCGAACTGGCGAGAATTGCACCGACCCCGGCCGCGACAATTCCGAGCTGCAGCAGCAATCCCAACTGCAGCCCGAAGATGTTCCAGTATCCGCGCCGCAAGCCGTAGGCAAGCCCTGACGACATCGACGCAATGGCGCCGGCCCCCGGTGACAGGCTGATCACCCAACTTGCTCCGAAGAACGCCAACCAGACGTGCCAACTCATGTCGAAAGTCCTTTGATCGGGGAATACTCCCGACAACCAGCACGCACGGGATCAGAAAAGTGTAGACGGACTGTCCTGCTCACTGCTCGCGACAGTGCAATGATCGGGAGATGACGTCGTATCCCGTACTCGACCTGACACCCGACGAATTACTGACCACAACGCGGACGGTTCGAAAGCGTCTGGATCTGACCCGTCCCGTGCCGTTGGACCTGGTGAAGGAATGCCTCCAGATCGCCCTGCAGGCGCCCTCCGGTTCGAATCGCCAGGGGTGGCAGTGGATGGTGGTGACCGATCCGGCACTGCGTGCAGCAGTCGGGCAGATCTACAAGGAAGTCACCGACGAGTACCTTGCTTCTCACGGTTCGGCGGCAAAACTCTTCGCCGATGATCCCGATCGCGCGCCGATCCAACAGCGAGTAGGCACCAGCGTCGCGTGGCTCGGTGAGCACATGGGCGAGGTGCCGGTTCTTCTCATTCCGTGCATCAAGGCGGGTAAGACGTTGCCGGAGGGGAACCAGGCCGGTCTGTGGGGTTCTCTACTCCCGGCCGCGTGGAGTTACGCTCTGGCCGCACGGGCACGTGGACTCGGTACGGCGTGGACGACATTGCACCTGCAGCGTGAAGCGGAAGTTGCCGAGCTGCTGGGTATTCCGGCCGGATTCCATCAGGCGGCGCTTATCCCGACGGCGTACTTCACCGGCGAGACGTTCAAACCCGCCGCCCGTGAACCGGTCGACAACGTGCTGCACGTGGACCGATGGTGAGCCTGATCTACTCGGCGATCTGCTCGATCGACGGGTATGTGGCTGATGAGCAGGGGAACTTCGACTGGGCGGTTCCCGACGCGCAGGTCCATTCGTTCGTCAACGAGCTCGAGAGGGGAGTCGGCACGTACCTGCTCGGGCGCCGGATGTACGAGACGATGATTCCCTGGGAGACAATGATTCCCTGGGAGACAATGGCACACGAGGACCTTCAAGGTACTTCCGTGTCGGTAGGTTCTTCGGTGCCGGACGAGTTTGCCGGAATCGAGTCGGCGACAGTCGAGTTCGCTCAGATCTGGGGTGGCATCGATAAAATCGTGTACTCCACGACGCTGAACGAGGTGTCGACGGCGCGCACAACGATTGCCCGGGACTTCGACGCCGACGCCGTTCGTGCGCTCGAGAGCGAAGCGGTACAAGATATCTCGATCGGCGGGCCGACGATCGCTGCAAGTGCATTCGCGGCGGGGCTGGTCGACGAATGCCGACTGTTCGTCTGCCCGGTCAGCGTAGGAGGCGGATTGCCTGCCCTTCCGCGCGGGCGACTGGACCTGCGGCTGCTCGAAGAGAAAACCTTCGACGGCGGCGTCATCTATCTGCGGTACGCCGTCCGCTAAGCCGCGATCATCACCGCCGTGACTACTGCGAGTAGAGCGATGTAGGCGGCGGCATGGATCCGGTCCGGGATGGCGCCGACAATTCGCCGGCTCAGTGCAATCGCAGGTAGAGAGCCGGCCAGTAACGCGCAAACGGCGAGAAGGTCGATTGCGCCGACCCTGCCCGCTGACAGATCCGAGGCGGTGCTGTGCCCTGAGGAGGCCGCGTACACCGCAGTCGCGACGACGGCGACAGGCAAGCTCAACGGGTTGGCGCTCGCGGCGGCGTCGGCCATCGGAACTCCGCCGCGACGCATCATCGGAACCGTCATGACGCTCCCGCCGACTCCGAGGAAACTTGCGACGGCGCCGATGCCTATCCCGACAGCGCGGACGCCGTGACGGTCAAGATGTTCTCGAGGTTCAGGTGGTGTCAGAAACCCCTGTCGCAGAAGGCTGTCGAGGATTGTGACCACGAGGTAGAGGACGAACAGAATTCGAACGGCGCCGTCGTCGACGTGACCTGCCGCAACCGCTCCGAGGCCTGCTCCGGCTGCGACGGGGCCGATCAGTGGTCTGATGTACTCCGCCCGAAGCCGTCCTGACTTCCTGAATGCGATTGTGGCACTGAGTGAATTGACCACCATCACTGCCGCCGAGGATGCGACGGCGACATGCATCGGATCGATGACGTCCGCCCGAAGTGTGGATGCAGCGTAAACGACTGGGACGGTGACAAACCCGCCACCGAATCCGAACAGAACGGTGGTGACTCCGGTCAAGGCGCCGAAAGCGAGAAGGATGAGGGCGTAGTGAAGCACTTGATGAACGGTAGCGATTTCTACGCTGGCGCACATTCGAAGGTTCGCCACGTTCCATTGTCAATCAGACACGGACTCGGTAGGTTCCTCCGGTGCGCAACATCTCGATCAACGACGTCGATCACTCACCTCGCGGTGTTCTCGCAATCGGAACCGACTACCCACCCGGTCACGTGCTGGCCGCCCACGAACATCGACGAGCCCAGTTTCTCTTCGCTGTGAACGGTGCGATGAACGTCGAAACCGATGACGGTGAGTGGACGGTTCTGCCGTCCAATGCGGTCATGATTCCCGCCGGTGTCGCTCATGCGGTGACGATGGACGGTGTCAGCACGCGAAGCCTCTACATCGAACCGTCCGCAGCGCCGTGGTTCCCGGTCAGGTGCCGAGTCGTCGCGGTGTCGTCGCTCCTGCGTGAGCTGCTCGTCGCTGCAGTCGACATGGATGTCGAGTTGAACGTGGAGGACGACTTCCCGGCACACGGACGCGGCGCCGCGGTATTTCAGCTGATCCTGCACGAACTTCGCGATCTTGCGCCCCTGCCTGTGGAACTTCCGCTGCCTCGGCACCCGGGATTGCGGGCGTTGTGCACGCGGTATCTCGCCGGCCCGTCGATCCACGACTCGCCCACGCGGTGGGCCGAGCAACTCCACATCAGTGAACGAACACTGCACCGCTTGCTGATCTCGGAAACGGGGATGAGCGCGTCGTCGTGGATGCAGCGTGCCTGCATTCTTCACTCGCTCCCGAAACTCTCTGCCGGTGCCAGTGTGACAGCCGTTGCGGCTGAACTCGGATACTCGACGCCGGCTGCCTTCGCAGCGATGTGCACCCGAGTCTCGGGTGCACCGCCCAGTAGCTATCGGGCGCGCGTCACGACACAGACACCGGGATGATGTCGGCGACGACGTCGTGGATGAGACCGTCACGGACTTCGAAGGTTTCACGAATCTCCACGGTCATGAGGCGAGTGCCACCGATTCCCGCGTCGAGCAGATAGGTGGTCGAGACGATGTCCCCGGCTTCCGACATCTCTAGGTCTCGTACGCCTTGGATAACGCGGTATTGGATACCGTTTTCGAGGTCGGCGGACATCTGTGGTCCGGAGAACCCCGTCTTGAGTCCGGCTTCGACGCGCGTCGCATCCGGGGCGAAATGAACATCGGAAACGTCATGGGAGACCAGGGCGTCGATGTAGGCGCGTGCTTGCGCCTCGCGGAGTGAATCGGCCGGGTTGGGGGCTGCTGTCGCAGCGCCTCCGGCAACCAGGATCAGGGCAGCCGTGGCAGCGGCAGTTCCGGCGATATTTCGCAGTGTTCGCATGGGACATCCTAACGACGAGGTGTGGAGGAATTCGGAAAACGGCCGTCATCGAGTAGCCGTACAACTGCGGGGAGGATCGACGAGCGAGCAGAAAGCCGGGGCCATGACGGGCACGTAGTCGGCTCCGACGCCGTTCTCGTGAATGATCCGGCGGTAGGTGTCGACGCCGTCGGTCGGGATTCGCGCTGCAGTGGGATCGCCGAGAACATCGACCGTGTAGAGGCCGAATCGAGGTCGGTACGAACCCCATTCGTAGTTGTCGGTGATGGACCAGTAGTTGTAGCCGATCACGTCGGCACCGTCTTCTCGGGCGCGTTCCATCCAATAGATGTGATCGCGTAGGTGATTCGAGCGTGTGTAACCGTCGGCGCGCGGCGCTCCGTTGTCGGTGGGCATGCCGTTCTCGACGATGTAGAGGGGGAGTTCTGGATACTTGCCCGAGTACCGCATCAATGCGTCGTAGAGGCCTTCGGGTTGTGGTGTGACGTTGTAGAACTCGTCGAGTGCGGCGTACGCGGCAGTCGGATTGTTCAGGGCCACACCGTAGTAGTAGTCGATCCCGAGAAAGTCGAGCTTGTCGCGCACCCGATCCGTGAATACCGAATCGATCGCCTCGGACACGCCGGGAATGAAGGAGAAATTACTGCTCACGCGGGCACCGGGATCGAGAACATGGATGCGGTCGTAGATCGCCCGGTGGACTCGGACCAATGAATCGAACATCGACGGTGCCTGGGTGAGTGCGATTCCGCCGTAGGTCAATTCACGCTGAACATACACAGTCGGCTCGTTGATCGTGATCCACAGCGCCCCGATTCCGGAGTACCGCTCGACTACCTTCTCTGCGTTGACCAGCCAATCGGCTTCCGTCTTCGGATTTGTCCAGCCGCCTTGATCGACAACCCATCCCGGATACACCCAGTGGTCGAGCGTGATCATCGGAGTCATGCCCCGCGCGCGGATGTGAGCCACCACGTCGTCGTAGTACGCGAATTCGGTCTCGTTCCAGCTCCCGGCGGCGGGCTGAACTCGCGCCCACTCGACGCCGAATCGGAAAACCTTCGATCCCAGATCGGCCGCCCGGTCGATGTCCTCGGCGTAGCGATGCCGGAAGTCGACCGAATCACCGATTTTGTCGTGCGTTCGTCCAGAATCGGAGTATCGAGACCAGTTGCTGTCCGGCGACGAACCTTCCGATTGGAATCCGGAGGTGGCAACGCCCCAGAGGAAGTCATCCGGTACCTCCGCTGAGGCGCGAGCGGGAAAGGCGAGCGCCCCGAGCAGGCACGTCAGTGCCATGAGTGCAGGCGTAACAGACCGTGACAGGGCTCCCATGCCTGGGAGACTAAGTCATACAAGTGTCCAGTCGCAGGCGTTTCGTCCGATCCGCCCGCGACTGGACCGTGTCACTCAGTGACCCAGCCTCTCAGAAATTCCGCTCAGAAAACCATGGTCATCGATCCCGGATTCCACGTCCCGGAGCGCTGAACGGTCGCTTCGTCGACCTGGGCAGGCACTGCACTCGGATCGATCGGTGTGTACTTCTCGATCGAACCCCAGTCGCGAGCCCAGTCGTTGTCGAGATACGACGGAATGGTCTGAGCGGTCAGGAGCAGATCGATCCACCCCAACGGTCCACCGCCGTAGTGGTCCTGCCAGGCACTGGTCACGAGCGCGCCGGAATGGTCGGGAAGGATCCGATACTCGGGGACCTCGGCGATACCGACCCGATGATCGAAGGGGCGTTGGCACGGGAATGCCAGTCCGACAGCCCAATCCAGCATGACGGGCGCCTGCGAACCGACGACGTCGTTGAGCTTCTGGGTATTCGGAACCCGCGGCGGGGTAACGGCCACCCATTGGTCGGGCTTGCTGTCGTAGTCGCTGACGACAAGTCGAATGCTGTTGGCTTCGACGGGAATCTGGTCCAGCGGCACACGCAGGTTCCGCCATGACGGTGCCGGACCGATGTCGAGGGGCGCGATCTTTCCGAGTGTTTCCACAGCGTCTGTTTCGGCATCGTCGACGCCACGCGCTGTTCCGTATTCGACCTCGACGTTCTGGCCGTAGGTGACGATTCCGTCCTTGTCGACCGACCGAACACGACCAGCGGTTGCAATCGAGATGATGTCTCCGCGTGTGGCGTTCTCGCCCACGTCGGGGAGTTGGTACCAGTCGCTGGTCAGCGTGCCGGGGGAGGGCTGACCGTAACTACCCATGACGGGTGTTGTCGCCGGGTCGAGACCGAACGGCAACGCGACCGAACTGCCGTTGACCCCGGTCTGTCCGGCGCCTCCGCCGGTTCCGGCCGAGTTACCGGCGGTGTCCTCGGAGGTGTCGACGGTGTTCGCGCCGCCGGTAGCCGTGGCTTCCTTGTCTGCTCGAAGGTCGGAGGCGACGCCATTCGGATCGAATCCTGTAGCCCCACCGGCGGAGAGTGCTGTGGCGACGCTGCCCGAGAGGGGCGTCAGCATCGAGGCGTTCGGATCGGTCTCGAGCAGAACGTCGTTGGCGAGTCCGCAGTGTTGGCCGAGAACGGCGTCGACGTTTGCACGGCCCACCGAATAGGCCGGGTATTGGGTGATCGCGCCCTTGGCCATGGACAGCACCTCGAAGAGGACCATGGCACCTGCGGCAATCGTCAGTGGCGAGATGGCAAGCAGTCGAGCGTGCTTCGCGGACGGTTCCTTCCCGGCGGTGTACGGCTCACGGAAGAAGTACCACGCGGCGACGCCGAGCATCAGCACCGTCACCCCAAGGAGGACGGTGCTCGCGCCGAGTCCGCTGATGGACACCGGCTTGTCCCACCACGGAACGCTGTAGCTGGACACGTAGTAATAGCTGTTGCTGCCGGTGAATGCGACGGCCAGGAGAAACAGTACGGCTGCCGCGAAGAGGGCCCGATTGCGCGGCGAGCGCAGGAGTTTTGTACCCACGGCGACCGCCGTCATCATCGCCAGAACGGCGGTGAGTCCGGCAAAGATTCCGAAGTGGTGCGTCCACTTGGTCGGCGAGAACATCAGCAGTGGCAGTGCGCCGATCGTCAGCCCCACGACGCGGCGTGACGGACCGGCGGCCAAACCGGGAATCCGGCCGCCCTTGCGTAGCATCATCGCGGTGCAGACGCCAAGGCACAGAACCATGACGAACACACCGAATCTGCGAGTCAGAGAACCGTCGACGGAGATGTTGAAGAGGTATTGGTAGCGGAGGTACTCGTCGAACCAGGGCTGGTTCGGTGAGATCGAGTGGACGCGTTGCATCTCGATGACGGCGGCGAGGCTCTGATCGCCGAACGCGGGGATGAGGATCGACAGTCCGGCAGCTAGCAGTGGCCCGACGGCCGCGATGTAACCGGTGGTGCGGGCACGTTCGATGATGATGCGCATGATCGGGCGGATTCCGGCGATCAGTGCGGCGAAGCAGATGAGGCCGGAAGGCCCGGCGGTCAAGGTGAATCCGGCGATCAGAATCGCGACTGCGACCGGCAGAAGTCGTCTCGTCGCGACTGCGCGTTCGATCGAGCACCACGTCAGCAGGACGCCGAGAGCAACGATCGGTTCGGGGCGCAGTCCGTTGTTGAACGGAAGCCAGAACGCGAGGAAGACAAGCGCGCCGGTCCACAGGGCGAGCCGGTTTCCGCGAATTGCGGCTCCCAGTCGAGGCGCGACCTCGCGGCTGATGACGAGCCAGGTGATGATGCCTGCTAACAGAGCAGGCAGACGAACCCAGGGGCTTGCAGTGCTGACGTGCGCCAGGAGTCCGAGGATGTTGTAGTACGGCGTTCCGAACGGGGTCTCGGGGACCGCGAACCACCGGAAATAGTTGGACATGTAGCCCGATTGCTCGGAGGCCCTGGCCATCGTGAACTGGTAGCCGTCATCGGTGGTGGTAGCGCCGATGAAGTGCCAGAGCACCAGAGTTCCGACGACGACGCCGTCGAGGACGGTGAACTTCCACCATCGGGCGGGCAGAAATTTGCGTGTGCCCCGGCCGTCGCGGTTGTCGAGGCGGTGCAGCGCGAAGAGGGACACGACAGCCGTGAGTGCCCCGAGAATCATGGCGAGAGTCTTGATCACCGACGGGCTCGACGTGAAGCGAGAGTCCGCCTCGATCGAGACGTTCAAACCGGCTGATGCCGAATCGAGGTCGCTGAAGACGCCGACTACCTGTGGTCGGCTGTCGCCCTCGATGACGCGCGGTTCGGAACCGGTGGCGCTGAAGGTGGTTCGGGTCGGCTCGGCGGCGAGCGTGAGTGCGCATCCAGTTTGTAGATCAGCAACGGGTGTCGAGAGCAGCACTTGATCGCGCAGGACAACGTCGACCCGAGCGGGAGCGTCGGCGGATTCGGGGGAGACAGTGGCAACAAAGCCGTAGCGGCGCGCATCGGCGGCACCCGGGGGAGCCGTCGAGACGAGTGTTCCGCCGGTGGCGGCCAACTCGCTGATCGACGCGCACGGGATCGATGCCTCCATGCGCAGCGGTGTGTACGAGACCAATGGCGCCTCGACGCTTTTCGTCGACCCGGCCTGCGGCCAGTTGACGACGGCTGTGTCCTGCTCGATCGGCAGGAACGGCACTGATCCGCACAAAACTATGCCGAGGATCGATGCGACAATCGCAACGATCCGTGCTCGGTTCGGTCCGCTGGATCGCTGAGGGGTCGGCAAGGCCGGAGGTGCGGTCGTGGCCACGTCACTGTCTGTCACGACTTTGGACCCTAGCTGTGCGTGACGTGTTTGTTATAAAAGCGCGAGTAATGGGATGGTCGTGTTCCCGGTGCCGTTCCGCGGTGCGGGGGTTGTCGGCGATCGAGGCGGGGGTGCTGTGCACGAAGTTCACGAGTCCATTTCGTTGAGCCCACTTCTGCGGCGTTCGACGGCCGCATTGTGCGTCGTCCTCGGAATTGTCCTGGTGATTGTCTGCGGGTTCGCGGCGATCGTGGAACACGACCCGGCGGGCTACGTCGGCGCCGTGTTGTCCGCGGTCCTGTCCTTCGTGGTGGCCGCGTACATGTGGAAGGTGCGCGTGATCATCACCACAGACGTCGAACGAGTGTCGATCGCGCTGTCTCCGGGGCTGCGTCAGGTATTTCGGTGGGACGAAGTTGTGTCTGCAACTGCAGTACATATCGGGATGGGCTCCGGAATCGGTTATCGAATGACCGGCCCAGGTATGCGGGTAATTCTCGCGTCACCCGGCGCCGGGGTCCGCTTTCGTCTGCACGACGGACGCGAAATCTCGGTGGCGACCGACCGAAGGGACGAGCTGATCGAACTCGCCCGGCGGCGGGCGCCGGACCTGCAGTGAGCGTCGCAGGTGGACCGGTGAAAAATGGGGTGCGCCTATCCTGGATAATTGACATCAGTTCTGTGTTTCAGGCGCGTTGTTCAGGCCTGTAATGCCGGACCGGTTTGCTGCCGCTTGCACAGGCACCCCGTTTGCGTACGAGAGGAACTCTCATGCTTGCCCGCACCGACCTGCGTGGTCGTACCCCATCCACGGCCGAACTTCGCGCCGCGCTTCCCCGAGGTGGAGTGGATGTGGACGCGGTGCTGCATCAGGTTCGCCCGATGGTCGAAGCTGTTCGTGATCGCGGGGCAGAAGCCGCCCTCGAGTTCGGCGAGAAGTTCGACGGCGTTCGTCCGGCTTCGGTTCGTGTACCCGCAGCCGAGCTCGAGCGCGCATTTCGTGAACTCGACCCCGCAGTCAAGGAAGCCCTCGAGGTTGCGATCGAGCGCACCCGCAAGGTGCACGCCGATCAGCGTCGCAAGGACACCGTCACCGAGGTCGTTCCGGGTGGCACGGTCACCGAGCGTTGGGTGCCGGTCGAGCGCGTCGGGCTGTACGTACCCGGCGGCAATGCCGTGTACCCGTCGAGCGTTGTCATGAACGTCGTGCCGGCTCAGACGGCCGGCGTCGGGTCGCTTGTTGTCGCCTCGCCGCCCCAAGCCGACTTCGGCGGATTGCCGCACCCGACCATTCTTGCCGCCGCAGCCATGCTCGGCGTCGACGAGGTGTGGGCCGTCGGCGGCGGGCAGGGCGTCGCCCTCCTTACCTACGGCGGAACCGACACCGATGGAACCGAGCTTGTCCCGGTCGACCTCATCACCGGTCCCGGCAACATCTACGTCACTGCGGCCAAGCGTCTGTGCCGCGGACTGGTCGGCATCGACGCAGAAGCCGGTCCCACCGAGATCGCGATCCTCGCCGACCACACCGCTGACCCGGTCCACGTTGCCGCCGACCTCATCAGTCAGGCCGAGCACGACGTGATGGCCGCCAGCGTTCTTGTCACGACCAGCGTCGAATTGGCCGACGCCGTCGACAAGGCTCTGGCTGCGCAGCTCGAGATCACCAAGCACCGCGAACGCGTCACCACGGCACTGACCGGCAGCCAGTCGGGCACGGTGTTGGTTTCTGATGTTTCCGCTGGTCTGCGCGTCGTCAACGCTTATGCGGCCGAGCACCTCGAGATTCAGACCGAGGACGCAACCGGTGTCGCAGCTCAGGTCACCAGCGCTGGTGCCGTGTTCGTCGGCCCATGGGCGCCGGTCAGCCTCGGCGACTACTGCGCCGGCTCCAACCACGTTCTGCCGACGGCCGGGTGTGCACGTCACTCTTCCGGTCTGAGCGTGCAGACCTTCTTGCGTGGGATCCACGTGATCGACTACTCCGAGTCGGCTCTGAAAGACGTTGCCGGACACGTCATCACGCTCGCCAACGCGGAGGACCTGCCCGCTCACGGCGAGGCTGTGCGTCTACGATTCGAGGCTCTGCGATGAGTAGTGCTCCTGGAGAATCGATTACGGTCGACGCCCTTCCGATTCGCGAGAACCTGCGTGGAAAGTCGGCATACGGCGCACCGCAGTTGACGGTGCCGGTTCAGCTCAACACGAACGAGAACCCGCATCCGCCGACGCAGGCGCTCATCGACGATGTCGCCGAATCCGTGCGCGAAGCCGCGAAGGAACTGCACCGCTACCCCGACCGTGACGCTGTCGCGTTGCGGACTGATCTGGCGGCGTACCTGTCGAAGCAGACGGGTGTACCGGTCACCGTCGACAATCTGTGGGCGGCAAACGGATCGAACGAGATTCTGCAGCAGCTGTTGCAGGCCTTCGCAGGTCCGGGACGTAGCGCGATGGGTTTTGTGCCCTCGTACTCGATGCACCCGATCATCGCCGACGGTACCGATACCGAGTGGGTCGAGGTCTTCCGTCGGGACGACTTCGCACTCGACGTGGATGCTGCCGTCACAGTGATCGAGGAACGCCGACCGGACGTCGTGTTCGTGACCAGTCCCAACAACCCGACCGGACACAGCGTCGGTATTGCGGAACTACGACGCATCCTCGACGTGGCGCCGGGCATCGTGATCGTCGACGAGGCCTACGCGGAGTTCTCCGCTGCCCCCAGCGCGATGACGCTGATCGACGAGTTCCCGGCCAAGCTGGTTGTGACCCGCACCATGAGCAAGGCTTTCGCGTTTGCCGGTGGCCGACTCGGCTACCTCGCCGCCGCTCCCGCGTTCATCGACGCACTGTTGTTGGTGCGCTTGCCCTATCACCTCTCGGTGGTCACGCAAGCGGCGGCACGTGCCGCCCTGCGTCACGCCGACGAGACCCTCGGCAGTGTCCACGCCTTGTCCGCCGAGCGTGATCGGGTGTCGAAGGCACTGGCGGACACCGGTTTCCGAGTGATTCCCAGTGACGCGAACTTCATCTTGTTCGGTCAGTTCACCGACAGCGCACAGGCGTGGAAGGAATACCTCGACCGCGGAGTTCTCATCCGCGACATCGGCATCCCCGGATATCTGCGGGCCACCGTGGGACTCGAAGCCGAGAACGACGCGTTCATCAAGGCCAGTGACGAAATCGCAGGCACCCAGCTGGTCGACACGAATTCAGGAGAGACGGCATGAGCGATCGCATCGCGCGGATCGAACGAACAACTCGGGAATCAAGCATCGTCGTCGAACTGAATCTGGACGGGACCGGCATCGTCGACGTCTCCACCGGCGTTCCGTTCTTCGACCACATGCTCAATGCCTTGGGTACGCACGCCAGCTTCGATCTGGACGTCAAGGCGAAGGGTGACGTCGAGATCGACGCTCACCACACCGTCGAGGACACCGCGATCGTTTTCGGCCAGGCGCTCGGCCAGGCTCTCGGTGACAAGAAGGGCATCCGTCGTTTCGGCGACGCTTTCATCCCGATGGACGAAACGCTGGCGCACGCGTCGGTCGACGTCTCCGGTCGCCCTTACTGCGTGCACACCGGTGAGCCCGACTACATGGTGCATTCCGTCATCGGCGGGTACCCGGGCGTTCCGTATCACGCGGTGATCAACCGCCACGTGTTCGAGTCGATCGCATTGAATGCACGTATCGCACTGCACGTTCGGGTTCTGTACGGCCGCGATCAGCATCACATCACCGAAGCCGAGTACAAGGCCGTTGCGCGCGCTCTGCGTGAGGCGGTCGAGCCGGATCCGCGCGTGAGTGGCGTGCCGTCGACGAAGGGCACACTGTGAGCGTCCTCTTCACCTACCTGCTGTTCATCGGCGCGGGTATTGCCGTGGGCGGCGCCTACTCGATGTTCAAGGTCAACAAGCTTGCGTCGGGAATCCTTCTGGCGTTGGCGGTTCTGGCGGCGGTAGCGGGCGCACTGCGTCTGTGACGCGAAAAGTGACTGCGTCTGTGACGCGAGATCCTGCTCCATCGCCGGGGTTGCTTCGCACTCCGGGCATGATCGGTGTCCTGATCATGGCGGCGGCAGCTTTCGGTGGCTGGTCGTTGCTCTTGCCGGTGGTGCCGTTGCTGGTTGCGCATTCCGGCGGATCGGATGCGCTCGCCGGATCGGTGACCGGTGTCTTCATGGCGGCCACGGTCGTGACGCAACTGCTCGTGCCTCGGTTGTTGCGGACGCAGGGCTACCGGCGCGTGCTGGCGGTCGGATGTCTGCTCCTCGGTCCACCGTCGTTGGTGCTGTTGATCTCGGCCGACGCCGGCCCCGTCCTGGCGGTTTCCGCGGTGCGAGGAATCGGTTTCGGCATGCTGACTGTTGCCGGCAGTGCGCTCGTGGCGGAGTTGGCGCCCAAACGAATTCTGGGCCGTGCCACCGGCGCTCAGGGAATCGCGATCGCAGCGTCACAAATGGCGGGGCTTCCGCTGGGGCTTGCGATCATGGAACGGTGGTCGGCGACACCGGTGTTCGTTCTCGGTGCGCTGATCCCGGCACTCGCGCTGGTGGCCATTGCCGGGTTGCCGAAGATCTTCGCCCAGCCCACCGGCGAATCCGCCCGGTTGAGTGTGTTCGTCGTCTTGGTCCCGGTGCTCGCTCTGGCGTGTGTGTCCGCGTCGTTCGGCGGGCTGTCGTCTCTACTGCCGATCGCAATCTCGGAGCGCGCGGCCGTTGCAGGTGTGGTGTTGGCGACCGCCAGTGGATCGATGTTGATCGGCCGGTACTCGGCGGGCCTGATCGCCGATCGTCTCGGCAGTGGTCGGACACTCGCGCCGGCATTGGCGTCGTCGACCATCGGATTGGTGCTGTTCGCGATCAACGTCGACGGCGGGTCGACGCCGGTCTTGTTCTGCGCGGCGGTCCTTTTCGGGCTCGGGTTCGGGGCGGTGCAGAACGAATCCTTGGTCATGGCGTTTCAGGCTGCCGGGCCGAGGCAACTCGGATCCGCCAGCGCGATCTGGAACATCGGCTACGACGCCGGCACCGGAATCGGTGCACTGGCGTTGGGATTCGTGGCCACGACTGCCGGCTATGCGTGGGTCTTCGCGGTCTCCGCGGTCGTTGTCGCTCTGCTCCCGGCACTGGCCGCGGGCGGCAAAGTGATCGGCAGCAGGGTTGCCCGATAGAGTTGGGGCATGAGCGCTTCCACGATTGCTGTACTCGATTACGGCTCCGGCAACCTGCATTCGGCTACTCGCGCACTGGCGCGCACCGGGGCGCAGGTGGAGGTGACCAACGATATGAAGGTTGCATTGGCGGCCGACGGTCTGGTGGTGCCCGGCGTCGGTGCGTTCGCGGCCTGCATGGAAGGTCTGCGCGCAGTGCAGGGTGACCGAATCATCGGTAGACGCTTGGCCGGTGGCCGACCGGTGCTGGGTATCTGCGTCGGCATGCAGATTCTGTTCGACAGGGGAGTCGAATTCGGTGTCGAGGCGGAGGGCTGCGGCGAATGGCCTGGCACCGTCGAGAGGCTGCAAGCAGAGGTTTTGCCGCACATGGGCTGGAACACCGTGGAGGCTCCGGAGTCGAGCACGCTGTTCAAGGGTATCGACGCCGACACCCGCTTCTACTTCGTTCACTCGTACGGTGTGCAGAGTTGGGAACTCGCGCCGTCCGAGCACATCGCACCTCCGAAGCTGACGTGGGCAGATCACGGCGGAAAGTTCCTCGCTGCCGTCGAGAACGGTGCGTTGTCGGCAACGCAGTTCCACCCCGAGAAATCCGGCGACGCAGGCGCCGAGTTGCTGAGCAACTGGGTGCAGAGTTTGTGACCGGGAGTTCCGGCCCGAACCGTGGCGACGACTTTTCCCTCGCTCGTCTGGCGTTGTTCTCGCTCGGCGCCGCTGTGGCTGCGTTGGCGGTCGCCACCGTCGTCATCGTCGTGCTCAAACCCTCGCCGGGTGTCGGTCTCGCGATCGGTCTCGTGGGGGTCGTTGCTGCGATCGCGGCAATGGGCGTCGTATCCAAGCGGATGACCCGAAAAGCGTTCGGTGACCCGGAAGACGGTTCGAGGTCCTGACCTACTAGGGTTACCGCACGTGAGCCTGGTCCTTTTGCCTGCTGTAGATGTTGTCAACGGTGAAGCTGTTCGCCTCGTGCAAGGAGAGGCGGGAAGTGAGACCGGTTACGGGTCGCCCCGCGACGCTGCTCTTGCGTGGCAGAACGACGGTGCCGAATGGGTGCATCTTGTCGACCTCGACGCCGCTTTCGGGCGTGGGTCCAACAGCGAACTGCTGGCAGGCGTCGTCGGCGACCTGACGGTCAAGGTGGAACTCTCCGGAGGAATCCGCGACGACGCTTCCCTGGAAGCTGCACTGGCCACCGGCTGTGCCCGCGTCAATCTCGGAACCGCCGCTATCGAAGATCCCGAGTGGTGTGCCCGTGCATTGGCCAAGTACGGCGACAAGATCGCCGTCGGACTCGACGTTCGTCTGGTCGACGGCCAGTACCGCACCCGTGGGCGCGGCTGGGTCACCGACGGCGGCGATCTGTGGGAGACCCTGGCCCGTCTCGATCGCGACGGCTGCACCCGTTACGTCGTCACAGACGTCTCCAAAGACGGCACACTCACCGGTCCCAACCTCGAACTTCTCAGTCAGGTCTGCGCTGTCACCGACGCTCACGTCGTCGCCTCCGGTGGTGTGTCGACCATCGAGGATCTGCTCGCCATTTCCAGCCTGGTTGATCAGGGTGTCGAGGGCGCGATCGTGGGCAAGGCGCTGTATGCCGGTCGCTTCACTCTCCCCGAAGCGCTGGCAGCAGTTTCCGGATAGATTTTCCAGATGACTCCGACGCGTGACCTCGACGAACTTCTCGCGATTGCGGGTCGGCTTCTCGATGGCGTCCACGATCAGTTCGTCGCCGGTGTCGGCGCCCCGAGTGCGGTCCGCAAGGGCTGGGGTGATTTTGCCACCGAGGTCGATCTTGCGCTCGAGAAGCGGTTGACCGCGGAGTTGTTCGAGCAGACCGGCATCGAGGTGCACGGCGAGGAATTCGGCGGCCCAGACGTCGGTTCGGGGCTCGTCTGGGTTCTCGACCCCGTCGACGGTACTTTCAACTACTCGGCCGGATTGCCCACTGCCGGAACACTGTTGGCGCTTCTCGACGATGGTGTCCCGGTACTCGGATTGACCTGGCTTCCGTTGATCGGTCACACGTACGCCACTCGTGCCGGCGGTCCGTTGTTGGTCAACGGAATCGCCGTACCGCCGCTGGAGCCAACCGATCTGGCGTCGTCGATCGTCGGATTGGGTGCCCTCAACGTCAACAGTCGCGGCCGGATCCCCGGCAGTTTCCGTCTCGACCTCCTCGCCGAGATCAGCAAAGTGTCCTCGCGGATCCGGATACACGGCTCCACCGGAGTCGATCTCGCTTTCACGGCGGCCGGCATCCTGGGCGGAGCGATCGTCTACGGCCGCAACGCGTGGGACAACGCGGCCGGGGTCGCTCTCGTTCGCGGTGCGGGCGGGGTGGTCACCGATCTGGCCGGCAACTCGTGGACCGTAGAATCGGAGTCGGTGCTCGCTGCCGCCCCGGGCATCCACGGTGAGATTCTCGATATCCTCAACGCGCTCGGTGATCCGCGCGCTTCGTCCTCAGGAGGACCACAGTCATGACCCTCGCAGTTCGTGTGATTCCGTGCCTCGACGTCGACGCCGGACGAGTGGTCAAGGGTGTCAACTTCGAGAATCTTCGCGACGCCGGAGATCCCGTGGAACTCGCGGCAGCGTACGACGCTCAGGGCGCCGACGAACTGACCTTCCTGGACGTCACCGCCTCCACGTCGGATCGTGGCACGATGCTCGACGTCGTAAGTCGTACTGCCGAGCAGGTTTTCATTCCTCTGACCGTCGGCGGTGGAGTGCGCACGGTCGCGGACGTCGATCGTCTGCTGCGTGCCGGTGCAGACAAGGTCAGCGTCAACACCGCGGCGATTGCGCGCCCGGAACTGCTCAAGGAACTGAGTGAGCGTTTCGGCTCGCAGTGCATCGTCCTCTCGGTCGACGCCCGCACCGTTCCGCAGGGGCAGCCGGACACACCGTCGGGGTGGGAGGTCACCACGCACGGGGGCAAGCGCGGCACGGGCATCGACGCTGTCGAGTGGGCCGAGCGTGGTGCCGAGTTGGGAGTGGGGGAGATCCTGCTCAACTCGATGGACGCCGACGGCACCAAAGCGGGCTTCGACCTTCTGATGATCCGCGCTGTCCGGGCAGCAGTCCACGTACCGGTGATCGCCAGTGGCGGTGCCGGCCTGGTCGAGCACTTTGCCCCGGCAGTCGAAGCGGGCGCAGACGCAGTTCTCGCAGCAAGTGTCTTCCACTTCGGCGATCTGAGCATCCCGGAGGTCAAGGATGCGATGCGTGCCGAGGGAATCGTCGTTCGCTAGGCGTTCTCGGCGCGGATTCCGTCGAACATGAGGCGGCTGATGGCTTGGTTCAGCGTGGTGCAGTCGACGGACGAATCGGCTCGCAATCCTTGAATCGCACTTGCCAGCATCATGCCGTTGACGGCCTGCGCAGTGTTGTCGACATCGAGGTCGGCGCGTAGATAGCCGCATTCGACTCCGTGATGCAGGTACGCCGCGGTCAACGATGCCGACTGGTCGAGTAGATCGAGCATCCGGCCAGTGAGATCGGCGTCGACGCCTGTCGTCTCGAAGAGCAGAACCCGCGGAATGCGCGGGTCGTCGAAGAAGATGCGGGGGAGCGCTTCGGCGATGCGACCGACCTGGGCGCGGTACTCGTCCAACGTATTTGCTGCGTCAGGGGCATTTTCGACGGCGAGTGCGCTGATGATCTTTGCGATCAGATCGTCGATGACGTGGTCGATGATGTCGCGCTTGTTCTCGAAGTATCGGTAGAACGTGCCGTGACCGATTCCGAGAGTTGTTGCGATATCGGCAATTCCGGTCGCGTGGTAGCCGCGTTCCGCGAAGCACTCGAATGATGCGTCGATGATCTCGCGGCGCAATTCCGCTTTTTTTCGTTCCGCTCGGGTCATGGCCTTCGTCACGTCTGGAATGATACCGTTCTCAATAACGGAATGACGTGTCAGTTTCTGATGTGCAGTTCACGGGTGCGTGGTTCATGGGTGTGCAGTTCATGAGAGGGATTCTCCGATGGCAGTGCAGTACGACGCAGTAGTGGTGGGGGCGGGCTTCGGCGGAATGGGTGCGGCCATTCAACTCAAGCGGATGGGCCTGGACAACCTGGCGATCCTCGAGCGTGAGGACGATCTGGGTGGAACCTGGCACGTCAACCGCTATCCCGGTTTGGCTGTCGACATCGCGTCGGTCACCTACTCGTATTCGTTCGAGCCCAATCCGAACTGGTCCAGGCTCTTCGCACCGGGTGCCGAACTCAAGAAGTACGCCGATCATGTCGCGGACAAGTACGACCTGCGGAAGCACATGACGTTCGGTGCCGTGGTCAACGGAGCCCTCTGGGACGAAGATTCCTCGCACTGGGTGGTCTCCGTTAAGGGGGCACCGGACATCACTGCCAAGTACCTCCTGACTGCGACGGGTTTCCTCTCGCAGCCCCATCGACCGGACATCTCCGGTATCGACGAATTTGCGGGCAAGATCATCCACACCACCGCCTGGGACGATTCCTACGACTTGTCGGGCACCAAGACTGCAATCATCGGAACCGGCGCCACCGCCGTGCAGTTGATCCCCGAGGTGGCGCGGCAGGCCGCAGAGTTGACCGTCTACCAACGCACCCCGATCTGGGTCGTTCCCAAGATCGACGTCCCCATTCCGAGCGCAGTGCAGAAGCTGTTCTCGCGCATTCCGCTCACCCAGCGAATCGCCCGCGCTGTCAGTTCGTCGATACTCGAAATGATCATGGTCAGCGCGGTCCTGCATTACAAGCAGGTCAAACTGTTGAACAAGGGCGCTGCAGCCGCATCGCGAGCGTTTCTGCGGTCGCAGGTCCGTGACGCGCATCTCCGCAAGCAACTCACACCGGACTACGACTTCGGGTGCAAGCGACCCACGTTCTCGAACAGCTATTTCCGTACCTTCACCAAAGACAACGTGCACCTCGAAACCACGTCGATCGACCACATTGCTGCCGACGGAATCGTCACGGCCGACGGCCGCAAGACCGAGATCGACACGCTGGTGCTGGCAACGGGATTCAACCTCTGGGATGTGAACTTTCCGGCCATCGAGGTTATCGGCCGTGAGGGCCGAAACCTCGGTAAGTGGTGGCGCGACAACCGTTTCCAGGCCTATGAGGGGGTCACGGTTCCCTACTTCCCCAATTTCCTCACGCTCGCCAGTCCGTACTCGTACAGCGGGTTGTCCTACTTCACGACTATCGAATCCCAGATGCAGCACATGGATCGACTGTTCGGTGAGGTGAAACGGCGTGGCGCGGAGACGTTCGAGGTCACCGAAACCGCCAACGCCGAGTTCCTGGACCGGATGACGGCGAACCTCGCGGACTCCGTCTTTTACGGCGGCAGTTGCCAGACTGCGCGGAGCTACTACTTCAATCAGCACGGGGAGGCGGCGATCCTGCGGCCCACGTCTACACACAATGCGTTTGTCGAAGCGAAACGCTTTCCGCTCGAGGATTATTCGATCAGCTAGGCGGGCATGCCCCGTGTTCGGCTATCTTGCCGATCTGACTCCGCTCGGAACCGATATCACGGGATAACGGTTCTGCCGGTTCAGTCGGGAAGAGACCGAGCTGTGTATCAGTTGGCTCACCGCGGAGGCAGCGCCTTTTCGCGGGGATCCGATCACGATGGTGAAGGCGTCGTACTTGTCCGCGGTCGCGAGGATGACACCGGCCGGGTCGCCGTAGGTACAGTCGTATGTCCAGGTGTCCGTGTGCGAGGCAAGTGTCGAGGTTGTCTGTTCGCGTTGCGACACCATCTCGTCGTGCAGACGCGTTTCGAACTGTGGTGAGTCGGTTTCGACAGGCAAGTCCTCGGACGTGATGCAGTGAACGACGTGGAGTGCTGAATCCTCCTTGGCGGCAAGCGTCAATCCGTAGCTGACGACATTCTTGCTGCTCAGGCCTGCGCCGATCCCGACAACGATGTGGCGGGTCGGGACGCGATCGGTGCTCGCGTTCACGAGGTGGCAGGTGTACTCCGGGTGTGGGCCGTCATGACGTTGATGGTTCATGTCGGATCCTCTTCCAGAGCGAGAAGCGAAGAAACCTCCATTCTACGGCGACCAAGCAGGGGAATTCCACGGAAGTCACAGGTGGAAGGTATAAACGTCATATGAGTCTTGATCCCGCAATCGCGGCGAAGCTGAAGCGAAACGACGCCGGACTGTTCAGCGCGGTTGCGCAGGAGAAGTCGACCGGTGATGTGCTGATGGTCGCGTGGATGGACGACGAAGCGCTCGCACGAACACTGGAAACCCGTAAGGGGACGTACTATTCGCGCTCGCGCCAGCAGTACTGGGTCAAGGGTGAGACGTCGGGGCACACCCAGTACGTCCACGAAGTGCGACTCGACTGTGACGGCGATTCGGTCTTGCTGATCGTCGATCAGGAGGGAGCCGCGTGCCACACCGGCACTCACACGTGTTTCGACACCGACGTCCTACTCGCTGCGGAACAGTGACGCGACATGGCCGCTGACAAGACTCCACAACCGCTCGATTACTCGTTCACCTCACCCATCGAGAAAGACGGGGCGTTTGCGACATTTCTGACGGTGCCTGGTTCGGCGGAACTTCTGGGAACGAGGCGCGCTGTGAAGGTGGTCGGGACTCTCGATGGTGAACATCCCTTCGAGGCGACGCTGATGCCGTCCGGTGACGGTCCACACTGGCTTCCGCTGCGCGTGGCGCTCTGCAAGGCGATCGGCAAGAGTGCCGCTGGAGAAGAAGTATCGGTACATCTACAGCAGCGACTGAGCTGAAGTTTTCCTGAACCAAGGAGCGTCGTGGTCGACAGAGCGGTTGATTCGTTGCAGGTGGTAGCGCGAGAGCTGAGCCCGTTCGGCGGTGACGAGTCGAAAACACGCACGTTGCGCATGTCGCGGACCCTCGCGGCGCCCATCGGCACGGTCTGGGCGGCGATCACCGAGTTCGACCGCATTCCCCAATGGTTCATGCCGGTCGGGGGAGAAGCCAGGATCGGCGGCCACTATCAGCTCGAGGGCAACGCCGGCGGCGAAATTTTGGCGTGCGATGCTCCTCGAACACTTCGCATCACCTGGGAATACGGCGGCGATGTGAGCTATGTGACTGTGAATCTCGCCGAAAAAGGCAGTGGTGCAACGCTGTTCGACTTCGAACACGCCGCGGACGTGGCGCCGGATCGGTGGGCCGAGTACGGTCCAGGTGCCGTCGGTGTCGGGTGGGACATGGGACTGCTCGGGCTGGCTCGACACGTGGAACTGGGGATCGCGACGCCACTCGAGACACCCGAGTGGTCGGCGAGCGACGAGGCCAAGGCATTCATCGCGGGAAGCAGTGAACTGTGGGCCGAAGCTGCGATCGCATCGGGCGACGACCCGGATGCGGCTGCAGCCGCCGCTGCTCGCACGACCGCTGCATACACCGGGTAGATCACCTCTACGAGGACTAACATCGGATTAGTCTGGTTGTTGCGGGACTTCCGCGCCACGAGCGGAGACGACGATGGTGTATCGGCTCATCGAAGTAGTGACGGTGTTCGTCCACTTCGCGTTTGTCCTCTATGTGGTGCTGGGTGGGTTCGTGGCGTGGAAGTGGCGTCGTACCATCGGTTTTCACCTTCTTGCAGTCGTCTGGGGAGCCGGTTCGATAGCGGTCGGATATGACTGCCCGCTGACCAATCTCGAGAACTGGGCCCGCCGAATGGCCGGTATCGCGGAGTTGCCGTCCACCGGATTCATCTCGCACTACATCACCGGCGTGTTCTATCCGGCGAGTATCGAAGGCCTGGTACAGGCGCTCGCGGCGACAGTGGTTGTCGGATCCTGGATTGGATACGTGCTGCTCGGACGGCATTCGAAGGCTGAGGTCAAAGCCTCTTCAGCGACCTAATTCCGTACTAACGATCCCTGCCGTTTCCGAATGGAAACGGCGGGGAGGCGCTACCTGGATTTACGCGCGAGTCAGTGCCACCACCGGGATTGTGCGGATCCCAGCTGTCTTCTCCGCATATTCGGCAAATCCCGGGTATCGACTGGCCTGCTCGTCGTAGATGCGGTCACGCTTCTCGCCGGTTACTTCGCTGACGGAGACCGGGTATGTTTCGGTGCCGATCTCGACCTCTGCCTGGTCGGTGGCAACGAGGTTGTAGTACCAGTCGGGATTGGTCGGGGCACCGGCCTTGGATGCAAAAACGTAGATGGTCTTCGGATCCTGCTCGTCTGCCAGATACATCATGGGACTCACGAAATCGCGTCCGGATTTGCGTCCTGTGTGGTGGACCAACACCATGGGCGCACCTTCGAAGGGGCCACCTACCTTGCCCTCGTTCTCCCGAAACTCCGCAATGATTCCTGCGTTCCAATCGTCGGTACTCATCGTTGTCTCCCGGTCTGCGAGTGGCGAAGGGCTCTGCCGCCAAGCTTTGCACAACTGGTGAATCGACGAGAGGTCATCTTCGGCGTCCAGCATGATCTACTATCTACGTATGAACGCAGATAGTGGTGTTTGTCGCCGCAAGCTTCCCGATGATCAAGTCGACCTCGTAGTCGAGGTGTTCCGCATGCTGGCCGACGCAACCCGTGTGCAGGTTTTGTGGGCATTGGTAGACCGCGAGTGCTCGGTGAACGAACTGGCGGAACGCGTCGGCAAGCCGGCGCCCTCGGTGTCGCAGCACCTGGCGAAATTGCGCATGGCAAGGTTGGTACGAACGCGCCGCGATGGTACGACGGTGTTCTATCGTCTGGAGAACGACCATGTGCGCCAACTGGTTACGGATGCGGTCTTCAATGCCGAGCATGCCGGACCAGGATTGCCGGGGCATCACCGTAGTGAAGGTGAGCTTCGGGAGATACACCCGGAGCGCTCGGCGAAGGTCGATCGTAGCGATCAAGAAGAAGGTGCGTCATGACGCACGAACCAAAGACGTCCCACGGTCACGGCCACGGCCACGGACACGGCCACGGGCCGAAGGGATTTCGATCGGCAGTCCGCGAAGTGTTCTCCCCGCACAGTCACGACGCTGCCGACAGTGTTGACGACGCATTGGAATCGAGCGCAATCGGCATCCGGGCGGTCAAGATCAGTCTTGTCGCGCTCGGAGTCACCGCAGTTGCTCAGGTTGCGATCGTGGCGATCTCGGGTTCGGTGGCGCTGCTGGCGGACACCATTCACAACTTCTCCGACGCGCTCACGGCAGTCCCACTCTGGATTGCCTTTGCGCTCGGTCGGCGCGCTGCAACCAGGCGCTATACCTATGGTTTCGGGCGTGCGGAGGATTTGGCCGGACTGTTCGTGCTCGCCATGATCGCACTGTCGGCAGTGATCGCCGGTGTCGAGGCGGTGAGGCGATTGATCAACCCGGTCGAGATCGAGCACCTCGGTTGGGTAGCGGCGGCAGGTTTGATCGGTTTCATCGGAAACGAATTGGTGGCGTTGTATCGGATCAGGGTCGGCAGGCAAATCGGTTCAGCGGCCCTGGTGGCCGATGGATTGCATGCTCGGACAGACGGATTCACCTCGCTCGCAGTCCTTCTGGGGGCCGGGGGAGTTGCGCTGGGTTTCCCGTTGGCAGATCCGATCATCGGCCTTGTCATCACCGTGGCCATCGTGGCGGTGCTCAGGACTGCAGCGCGAGACGTCTTCCGGCGGTTGATGGACGGCGTCGAACCGGAGTTGGTGGACGGCGCCGAGCATGCATTGATGCACGAACCCGGAGTCCTCGGTGTTCGTGATCTGAAGATGCGGTGGATCGGACACCGACTGCATGCCGATGCAGAACTCGACATCGATCCCCGGGCAACGCTTGCCGAAGCTCACGCGATTGCACACAGCGCCGAGCATTCGCTCACTCACGCGGTACCCAAACTCGCTACCGCCTTGGTGCATGCGTACCCGGCGCATGACGCACCGAATATTGAGACCGCACTCGAATCCCAGGTCTGATCTGCAGAAACAGACCTGGCGGAATCCTTTATGTGATCGCATGGGAACTTGTTTTGCCATTTGACGAGATGGGAAGGTTATGCAACCCTATCTTTGATCAATCGGCGGACTGTGTCGAGTGGTAGTCGGCACGGTCGTCTCGCGCCGCAGGTCCACGGCAATCGATGCAGGCCGTCGGTACTTTTTTCGGCAGATGAGAGAACGACGCTGTGCATGCTGATCGACGTTTCGAGCCCTTTCCGCTGACCAGCGCGCAACGCGGAATCTGGTTTGCCCAGCTACTGCGCACTGATGTGCCGATCACGATCGCGCAGTATGTCGTAGTCGACGGGACTCTCGACGCGGCGGTGCTCGAAAGTGCCTGCGTCACAGCAGCGCATGAGTTCGGCTCCGGGATGCTGAAACTGCTCGAGATCGACGGCGAACCGTTTCAGCAGATCGATTCCGAGCTCAGTCAGAGCGTCGAAGTCGTCGATCTGAGCGGTGAGCGCGAGCCGGAGGCAGCCGCACTCGAGTGGATGCGGCAGGAGTACACCCGACCTTTTGATCTGCTCGCCGATCGATTGGTGAAGTCAGCCGTCCTGAGCGTCGGCGCGAACCGCCAGTTCTGGTACTGCCGGATCCATCATCTAGTCCTCGACGGCTACGGCGCCATGAACTTCATGACACGCATCGCCGAGCTCTACTCAGCGGAGGTCGCCGGCCTTTCAGTCCCCGAATCGTCGGCAACCGATCTTCTGGCCGTGCACGACGCCGAGGCCGAGTATCGGCACTCGCCGCGATTCCGCCGAGATCAGGACTACTGGGCAGCCAAGACAGCAGAGCTTCCGGCCGTGGCAAGTCTGGCCGGGAAGCGGATGGACGCCACACCGGGTGCGGTCGTGGTCGGCCGAACACTCGACAGTGCGAACGCGACGGCGAAGGCGGACGAGTTCTCTTCGGCGGCGGCGGTGGCTGCCTTCGCGCTCTACTTCGCCCGGGTGACCGGCACCGAAGACGTAGTGCTGAGTTTGCCGGTGACCGCGCGAACGAACAGGGTTCTGCGCGGTTCGGGTGGCATGATCTCCAACGTCGTTCCGCTGCGCCTCGCGGTGACCGCTTCGACCACGGTTGCCGAATTGAGCGCGGCTGCCTCGCTCGAACTGACCGGCGCGCTCAGACATCAGCGGTACCGCACCGAGGACATGAGGCGCGATCGAGGCGTCGGTGCCAAGCGTGGGTTCTTCGGTCCCGCGATCAACATCATGAACTTTCACCCCGAAGTGGTCCTGGGGTCGGTGACTGGTCGATTCCACATCTTGTCGACAGGGCCGGTGGAAGACCTGTCGGTCAACATCTATCCGAGTGCCTCGGGAGAGGCGCCGCGAATCGATTTCGAAGCCAATCCCCATCTGTACACCGCAGATGTCCTGAGCGACCATGTCCGCCGATACGTCGAACTGCTGTCCCGGTACACGCAAGCGCTGCCGGACACTCGTGTTCACGATCTCGAGATCCTGAGCGAAGCCGAGCGGAAGTCGCTCGTTCCGGCACGCGGCCCTGACGCACTGGCACCGATGACCTTGCCCACGATTCTCGCCCACGGCGTCGCGGCGTCGTCTGAGGGGATCGCACTGAGCTGCGGTACCCAGCAGCTCAGCTACCGCGAACTCGATCGTCGCTCCAACGTACTCGCTCGAACGCTGATCCGGCGCGGAGTGGGTCCTGGCACCATTGTCGTGATCGCGCTGCCGAGATCCATCGACGCCGTCATCGCGTGGTGGTCGGTTGCCAAAACCGGCGCTGCATCAGTTCCGGTCGATCCGACGTACCCGGTCGAACGAATCGGTCACATGGTCGGGGACAGTAATGCTGTTGTGGGAATTACTGATTCGACTGTCCATCAGATGCTGCCCGTCGATCTGGACTACATCTCGATCGACGCCTTCAGCTTTGTCGGCGACGAGTCCGTCGTCGACGACTCTGACCGCACGGCGCCGTTGCGAAGCGATCACATCGCCTATCTGATCTACACGTCCGGTTCCACCGGTACACCGAAAGGTGTTGCCGTCACGCACAATGCGTTGGTCGATTTCACCGCGTGGGGTCGCCCCGAACTCGGCGTCGGTGCGAATTCGCGAGTTCTGCGATTCTCGTCCGCGAGTTTCGACGCCTCCGTCTTCGAAATGGTTCAGGCGTTCAGTGCCGGGGCGACGATGGTCATCGCTCCGGCAGATGTCTACGGCGGCGGCGAGCTCACAGAACTGCTGCGCAGCGAGCGCGTCACCCACATCATCAGTGCGCCGGCAATTCTGGGCACGGTGGACGCCACCGATCTTCCGGATCTCGAAGCTGTGGTTGTCGGAGGTGACGTGTGCCCGCCGGACCTGGTTCGACGCTTCGGCCCGATCTGCCGGTTCTACAACAGTTACGGCCCCACCGAGTCGACCATCGTCATCACCACGACACCCCCGCTGGCGTCGGACGAGGCCATCACGATCGGTTCTGCGATTCAGGGCGCGCATCTGATGGTTCTCGACCGCTGGTTGCGACCTGTGCCGACCGGGGTGGCCGGTGAACTGTATCTCGGTGGCCCCGGATTGGCGCAGGGCTACCACTCACGTTCAGCTCTCACCGCTGCGAGTTTTGTCGCCGATCCTCTCGGCGGCGGAACTCGGTTGTACCGCACCGGAGACGTGGTCCGCTGGACTCGGACTCTCGAACTCGAGTACGTCGGCCGCTCCGATTTCCAGGTGCAGGTCAATGGACTTCGCATCGAACTCGGTGAGATCGACGCTGTGCTCGCACGCCATGAATCCGTCGATTTCGTGGTGACGCTTGCCGGCGGCACCGTGCACTCGTATGTGAAGATCAAGCCGGGACACGATCTCGACGAAGAAGCGTTGATCGCACACGCATCTCGATTCCTGCCCGCTCACATGGTGCCGTCCCAGCTGATACCGCTGGCCGAAGTGCCACTGACCCCGGCAGGCAAGCTCGATCGCCAGGCGCTACCCGAACCGGAATTTCGTTCGGCGGCTCAGAACTACCGGGCGCCGAGCGGTCCGGTCGAGCGCATCATCGCCGACGCCGCTGCGTCGGTACTCGGCGTCGAGCGAGTCGGCGTCGACGATTCCTTCTTCGCGCTGGGTGGAGACAGCATCGTCGCGATCTCGCTCGTCTCTCGAGCAAAAGCCGCCGGAGTTGTCTTCACTCCTCGCGACGTGTTCGAACGCAAGACGGTGGCGCGATTGGCCGAAATCGCACTCCCGGCAGATGAATCGGTCGTACTCGAAGAACTGCCGGGTAAGGGAGTGGGGTTTGTCCCGCTGACCCCGATCGCAGCCAAGATACTGGGCACGGCCGGCAGCATCGAGAACTTCTATCAAGCCGTGTCGGTCAGTGTTCCTGTCGGACTTGATCTCTCGCGCCTCGCGGCAACTCTTCAAGTAGTTGTCGATCAACACGACGCTCTTCGCGCGCGTTTGCTGCCCGACCACTCCGGATTCGACATTGCCCCTGGCTGTGCTGTCGATACATGGGTTCGTCGGACCGTCACCGAAGCGCTACCCGGAACCCCCGAGTTCGAGGAAGCTCTCACCCAGGCGACCGCGGACGCCGCGTCGAGGCTCGATCCGTACCGCGGCGATACTGCTCAGATCGTCTGGCTCGACTCGACGCACGATTCGGGCCGATTGGTGGTCGTCATCCACCATCTGGTTGTCGACGGCGTCTCGTGGCGGATTCTCCTTCCGGACTTCGTTGTAGCCTGGCAACAGATCGTTCACGGTGGCACGCCGGTACTGATGCCCGTCGGAACGTCACTGCGGCGTTGGTCGCACGGACTCACCGAGCTGTCACCGTCGGCGGAACTCGAGTACTGGCGTGAGGTCGTCGACTCCGATGGTGCGCCGATCGGTTCGCGTCCTCTCGATGCGGAACGGGACCGAGGGTCGTCACTGCGTCGGGTCCGGGTCGACATCGACCGTGACACAACAGATCACCTGTTGCGCGCGGTACCGTCGCACTATCGGACCGGTGTCAACGACGGCTTGCTCAGTGCCCTTGCCCTGGCATTGCGCACCTGGAGCGAATCACAGCGGATGCTGGTCTCGCTCGAAAGTCACGGACGAGACGAAGACGTGCTGCCCGGCGCTGACCTGTCCAGGACCGTCGGCTGGTTCACGGCGGTGTACCCGGTTCGGATCGATCTCACCGGACTCGGAGTGGACACGCCGGCGGTCGTGAAATCCGTCAAGGAACAGCTGAGAACCACGCCGGGGTCCGGTATCGGTTACGGGCTGCTCCGACGTGCAGGGATGCTGACCGGCCCGGAACCGCAGATCGGTTTCAACTACTTGGGCAAGATGTCCACCGCGGAGTTCGGTGACGAATTGCGGGCCGCGGGCTGGATTCCCGACGCCGGAATCGATCTCAACAACGGCAGCGGAAGCGATCTCGCGGTCAGTTACGCGATCGACATCAATGCCGCCGTCATGGACGGTCCGGAAGGCGAGTTCCTTTCGGCGTCATTTGCTTTCCCCGAAGGTATCTTCGAACCCGCTGCAGTCGCGGAGCTCGCGACGGCGTGGCGCGTCGAACTGGAGAAGATTGCCGCCTCCGTCGGTGATCATGCCGGCCTTACACCGTCAGACGTTCCCCTGGTCTCGGCTTCGCAGGACGAAATAGAACTGTGGGAGAAGCAGTTCGGCCACCTGGAGGACATCTGGTCGCTCTCGCCGCTGCAAGCCGGATTCCAGTTTCACGCCGGCCTCACCGCCGATGCCGTCGACGTCTACACCGGCCAGATCGTTCTGTCCCTCGCCGGGATCGTCGACAGCGATCGACTACAGCGGTCGCTTTCGAGACTGTTCGAGCGCCACACCGCACTTCGGACTGCTTTCGTGTACGACTCGAACGGCGTTGCAGCACAGCTCGTTCTCGATTCCGTGACAACTCCATGGCGGGAGGTGCTCGGGGATGATCCGCACGTCGTCGCGGAACTCGAGCGCACGGCACCGTTCAATCTGAGCGCGCCCCCACTGCTTCGTGCAGTCCTGGTACGCCAGGGTGCGGATTCGGCGCACCTGATCGTGACCAATCACCACATTCTCTTCGACGGTTGGTCCATGCCGTTGTTGGTGCGCGATCTTCTGTCGCTCTACGCCGCAGACGCGTCGCTGCCGGTTCCCGCTCGGTCGTATCGCACCTATCTGCACTGGCTCGCCGAACAAGACAACGGCGCGGCATTGGACAGGTGGATCGGCGCACTGTCTGGAGTAGACGAACCGACGCTGATCGCACCACACCGTACGGAGTCCTCCGTGCACGCAGTTCCCGTGGATGTCGAAGTCCCGCTGGAAGCCTCGTCGACCGAGGCGATCTTCGAGTTGGCCAGGCGCAGCGGCGTCACGGTCAACACTGTCGTCCAGACTGCGTGGGGTCTACTGCTCAGTGGAATGCTCGGACGCGACGACGTCGTGTTCGGAGCCACCGTCTCGGGTCGACCCGCGTCGCTGACCGGGGTCGAAGACATTCTCGGGTTGTTCATCAACACAGTTCCTGTTCGCGTTCGTGTCAACCCGGACAATTCGGTGTCCGAACTCCTCGAACACGTTCAGTCCGAGCAGGTTCGGCTGCTCGACAGTCACCACGTCGGCCTGGCCGAGGTGCAGTCGGCCGTGGGCGCCGGCGCGATGTTCGACACGTTGACGGTGTTCGAGTCATATCCCGTCGACCGTTCGGCGCTCGAATCCGCGACGGATATCGCCGGGATGCGAGTTACGGGAATCGAGGTCGCCGACGCGACTCACTACCCGCTCGCCCTGATCACGGTCCTCGAACCGAGCCTTCACCTCACCATCGAGTACGCACCCGATGCGATGGACCACGACGCAACAGAGCGTGTAGGCCGACGCCTTGCATCGATACTGGGCGCGATGACTGGCGAGAAAATCCGTATCCGGGACATCGACTATCTCGACGCGGCCGAACGACGGCTCGTACTCGACGAGTGGAACGACACTTCCCACGTCATCGCTGACAAGACGCTGCTCGACCTACTCGGCGCCGACTCGGAAATCGCCGACTCGGAAATCGTCGACTCGGGTATCGCCGACTTGGCCGATGCTGCACTGACCTTCGCGGGCACGACGATCAGTCGCGGAGAATTTCGGTCCCAGGTCAACTCTCTCGCTCGTCACCTCGTAGAACGCGGCGTCGGGCCGGAGTCACTGGTCGCGATCGCTCTGCACCGGAGCGCGCAGTACGTGGTGGCAGTGCACGCCGTCATCGCAGCCGGCGGTGCGTATCTTCCGATCGATCCGCAGCATCCGGACGAGCGGATCCGGTACCTGCTCGACATCGGAGCACCGTCGGTCGTCCTGTCGGTCGCGGCCGACGCCACATCGCTGCCCGATGGGGTCAACCCCGTACTTCTCGACGAGATCGATCTGTCGGGGTACTCCACCGAGCGGCTCGCAGACGTCGAGCGTCTCGGTCGTGTATCACCGGATCACGTTGCTTATGTGATCTTCACATCCGGGTCCACCGGAAAGCCCAAGGGCGTTGCAGTGTCGCATCGAGCGATAGTCAATCGCCTGCTGTGGATGCAACATGAATATCCGCTCGGCCGTCACGACGTCGTGCTGCACAAGACACCCGCCACCTTCGACGTCTCGGTGTGGGAGTTGTTCTGGCCATTCGTCGCCGGCTCGCGACTGGTAGTTGCAGAACCCGATGGACATCGCGATTCTCGGTACCTCTCCGAGCTGATCGCTCGCGAAGGTGTCACCACCTTGCACTTCGTCCCGTCGATGCTCGACGTCTTCCTCGTCGACGGAGATCTCGCACAACTTCGATCCGTTCGTCAGGTGTTCGCCAGCGGCGAGGCACTTCCGCGTGCGACGGTCGTTCGCTTCCACGAACGATTCGGTGCACGTCTGCACAATCTTTACGGTCCCACCGAAGCTGCCGTCGATGTCACTTTCCACCAGACGGATGCCGCCGCAACAGGTCCGGTGCCGATCGGCGCTCCGGTCTGGAACACTCAGACCTATGTGCTGGACCACCGCCTCGCGCCGAGCCCGATCGGAGTGGCGGGAGAACTCTATCTCGCGGGAGTCCAACTCGCCCGCGGCTACGTGCAACGCTCTGACTTGACAGCAGATCGTTTCGTAGCCAACCCCTTCGGTCCCGGCCGGATGTATCGGACCGGCGACCTCGTCATGTGGAACTCCACCGGTGAGATCGAGTATCTGGGTCGTACCGACTTCCAGGTGAAGCTTCGCGGGCAGCGCTTGGAACTCGGAGAAATCGACGGGGTCCTGTTGGAACTGTCGGGAGTTCTCTCGGCCGCCACCGTCGTCCGTCAGGATCGTCTGATCGCCTACGTGACAGCTGATTCGGCAATCGACAGTGCCCTTCTCAGCGCGCACGCGCAGGCGAAGCTGCCTACCTACATGGTTCCCTCCGCATTCGTGTTCTTGACGTCGATGCCGCTGGGCCCCAACGGAAAACTCGACCGGCGTGCGCTGCCGGAACCGGATTCGGCGGCAGCTGAGTACGTCGCTCCCGTCACCGAACCCGAAAAGACCATTGCCGCGATCTTTGTCGAACTCCTCGGTGTGAGCGAAATCGGCCTCACCGCCGACTACTTCGCGCTCGGTGGCAACTCTCTGACGGCTGCGCGGGTGGTGGCACGGATCAACTCGGCACTGGGATCGACTCTGGGTGTCCGAGACCTGTTCGACGCTCCGACAGTTGGTGCGCTGGCCGGACTCGTCGCCGGCAGCGCGCCGTCCAGGTTCACCGAGCTCGGACTGCGCCCTCGACCGGACCGGATTCCGCTCTCACCGGCCCAGCAACGTATGTGGTTCCTCAACCGATTCGATCCGGAATCCGGGGCGTACAACATCGCGGCAGCACTCTCGTTGTCCGGCGACCTGAACGTTCAGGTTTTGCGCCAGGCGATCAGCGATGTCATCGACCGGCACGAGGTGCTGCGCACTCTCTATCCGGATTCGGATCAAGGTCCTTACCAGCGCATTCTCGACGACGCGCCAGTTGCTCTCGAACCCGCGGATGTCAGTGACCCCGTCGCGGCTATCGGCGAATTGGTCGGTGCCGGGTTCGACGTCACCACCGAGGTTCCGGTGCGGGCTTCGCTTCTCCGGAGGTCTGGTCGGGAGCATATTCTTGTACTCGTCGTCCACCACATCAGTGGCGACGGTTGGTCGATGCAACCACTGGCCGCGGATGTGATGACGGCCTACGCGTCACGGCTCGCGGGAACCGCGCCACAGTGGTCGCCGTTGAGCGTTCACTACGCGGACTACACGCTCTGGAAGATCGATTCTCTCGGCAACGAGGACGATCCGGAATCGGAGGCAGCGCGCCAGATCGAATACTGGCGTGCTGCATTGGCGCACGTCCCGACCCGCCTCGATTTCCCGACGGATCGGCCGCATCCCACAGTCGCGTCCTATCGAGGTGCGACGGTGTCGTCGACCCTCTCGGCGCAGACGCACCGCGCCGTCGAATCCCTGGCTCGCAGCACTCGGTCCACACCGTTCATGGTGCTGCACACGGCGTTGTCGGTACTGCTGTCTCGGATGGCGGGGGAGTCCGACATCGCGATCGGCACCCCGGTCAGCGGACGCGGCGATCAGGCCCTCGACAACCTCGTCGGCATGTTCGTCGGAACCGTGGTTCTCCGGACTCAGGTGGATCCGACGGCTTCGTTCCGCGGATTGCTCGAATCGACCCGTAACGCCGACCTCTCGGCATTTGCCCACTCAGATATTCCGTTCGAGCGTCTCGTCGAGGTGCTCGACCCGCCTCGCTCGACGGCGCACCACCCCTTCTTCCAGGTGGTACTCGCGACCGGCGATATCCCGACTCCATCCGTGCAGCTTCCCGGCCTTGCCGTCTCTCAGGTCCCGTTGGATGCTCCGATCTCGAAATTCGATCTCCAACTGGACATCTCGACGCCGGGCCGGGACGGGGCGGTGACCACGACGTGGACCTATGCCCTCGACGTCTTCGACGAATCGACTGTGCGCGAGCTCGCGGATCGGTTCGTCGCCATTCTCGACGCTGTTGTCGCCGAACCGGAATCAGTGGTCGGTGACCTCGATCTGCGGACGCTGCCAGAAATCGAACGTCAGGAAACTGCTCATTCGGTCGTCTTGACGGAGCTGACGCTGCCGGAGATCCTCACGGCCGGGGTCAGCAAATCCAACGGTGGTCCGGCCATACTCTGCGGCGACCTCGAACTCTCATACGACGATGTAGACCGGCGTACCAATCGGTGGGCGCGGGCACTCGTAGCGCGAGGGATCGGCCCTGAATCGGTAGTGGCGATCGCCATTCCACGATCGGCCTCTTCTGTACTCGCCACTTGGGCCGTTGCCAAGACCGGAGCCGCGTTCGTACCCGTCGACCCGAGCTACCCGGCCGAGCGAATCGAGCACATGCTCACTGATTCGGGCGCGATCCTGACGCTGACGGAAGAAGTCGTGGCGTCGCTTGATCGCGACGACGTCAGTGACACGCGAATCCTCGATTCCGAGCGCACGTCACCGATTCGCACGGACCACACCGCGTACGTCATCTACACGTCGGGATCCACCGGCACTCCGAAGGGCGTCGCCGTCTCCCATGCGGGTCTCGCGGCGCTGGTCGACGAGCAGGTTTGCCGATACGAACTCGACAACCTCAGTCGCACGATGCATTTCGCTTCCCCCAGCTTCGACGCATCTGTGCTCGAACTGGCCATGGCTGTCGGTGCCGGTGCCGCGATGCTTGTTGTTCCCACCGGCATCTACGGCGGAAGCGAACTCGCAGCCCTCATGCGGGCGTCGAAGATCAGTCACGCATTTGTGACCCCGGCTGCCCTGGCTACGATCGAACCGGCAGAGGTTCCGGATCTCGGTGCGGTGATCGTCGGCGGTGAAGCGTGCGACGCCGCGTTGGTCGCGCAGTGGGCATCGGCGCGAAAGATGTTCAACGCATACGGTCCCACCGAGGCCACCGTCATGGCTACCCTCGCGGGGCCCATGTCGGCGACTGATCGGATCACCATCGGTAGTCCTGTTCGCGGCACCGTCGCACATGTTCTCGACTCTCGCCTCCGTCCAGTTCCGGACGGAGTGACAGGTGAGCTGTATCTGACCGGGCGTGGACTTGCCCGCGGTTACCACCATCGCGGCGACCTGACAGCGTCTCGATTTGTTGCCGACCCCTCACGTTCGGGGCTGCGGATGTACCGCACCGGAGACCTCGTGCGACGTCGTGGAACGGAACTCGAGTATCTCGGCCGCAGTGACTCGCAGGTCAAGATTCGCGGCTTCCGCATCGAACTCGGTGAGATCGACGCGGTGCTCGGTGCGCACTCCGGTGTACGAACTGCGGTGACGACAGCAGACGACACCGTCGGGCTGCACTCGTACGTGGTCGGTGGTCATCTGGATCCGGAAGAAGTGCGCACCTTCGTCTCCAGTCGACTGCCGGCACACATGGTTCCTTCCTCTGTGATCGTTCTCGAGGAAATTCCGTTGACGCCGGCCGGAAAGGTCGATTTCCGCGCGCTGCCTGCCCCGACGATGCGCCGGAATGCGTATGTCGCACCCGTCACGAAGACGGAGGAGTTGATCGGCCGGATCTTCGGTGACGTCCTGGCAGTCGACCAGGTCAGCATGACGGACGACTTCTTCGACATCGGTGGAAACTCTCTGAGTGCTACCCGAGTGATGGGACGGGTCGGCACCGAACTCTCAGTCACCCTCCCGGTTCGGGTTCTCTTCGATGCCAGGACAGTCGCGGCCCTCGCTGTGGCAGTCGATGCAGCGCAGAGCGGAACGCGGCCCGCTCTGGCCGCCGGGCCTCGGCCCGAGCGAATCCCGCTCTCGCCGGCGCAATCGCGAATGTGGATTCTCAATCGATACGATCCTGCCTCGCCCGCGTACAACATCCCGCTCGTCCTTCGCCTGCGCGGCCGGCTGGATTCAGTGGCTCTCCGAGAATCTCTGTCGGACATCGTTCTTCGCCACGAATCCTTGCGGACGATATTCCCTGACGATGCCGAAGGGCCTTTCCAGCGGATTCTCGACGACGTCGACGTTCCTTTTCGTCACACGGTGGTTTCTCCGGAACAGGTTGCCGATCAGATTGTCGGCGCTGTGGACGAGGGGTTCGACGTCACCAGAGCAATCCCGTTGCGGGTAAACCTGTTCGAGCTCTCGGCTGACGAACACATCCTGGTCGCCGTGATTCACCACATAGCCGCGGACGGTGCGTCAGTGGCGCCGCTCGCACGGGATCTCGTTCTGGCTTACTCGGCGCGCCGTTCGGGTACGGAGCCGTCACCGGCCCCGTTGGTTGTTCAGTATCCGGATTACAGCGTGTGGCAACACCAGGTCCTCGGTTCGGAAAGTGATCAGACCAGTCTTGCTTCGGCGCAGGCCGAGTATTGGCGTGGCCAGTTGGCCGGCGCGCCGGAGCTTCTCGAACTTCCGGCCGATTTCCCGCGGCCGGCGATTGCGTCGCTGCGCGGAGCGAACACCGAACTGGTGTTGGCGCCCGCGATGGTCACTGCACTCGGGCAGTTGGGCCGCACACAGGGCGCCACGACCTTCATGGTGCTCCAGGCGGCCCTCGCGGTGCTCCTGTCCAACCTCGGTGCGACCGACGACGTGGTGATCGGGACACCGATTTCCGGACGCGGCCAACAAGCGCTGGACGACGTGGTCGGAATGTTCGTCGGCACGGTGGCACTACGCAGCCGTCTCACCCCGGCGATGTCGTTCCTCGATCTGTTGGCGCAGGTGCGAGCCACTGACCTCACTGCGTTCGAGAATGCCGACCTACCATTCGAGCGGCTGATCGACATACTGCAACCCGCTCGCTCCCAGGCCCACGCGCCGATCTTCCAGGTGGCTCTGTCTCAGGAGCAAGAGGGAACCGCTGCGTTCACGCTGCCTGGTCTCGAGATCGAAGCCGTGGACAACGCAGTCGCGGCGGCAAAGTTCGACCTCCAGATCACGATGGTCCAGCACGCAGATTCGTTGAATCTCACCTGGACATACGCCACAGCCCTCTTCACCGGCACGTCCGTGGACGGATTTGCGCAGCGGTTCCACCGGATTCTCGCGCAGATTGTCGAGACTCCGGAAGTGGCAATCGCGGATATCGCCGTTCTGGACGAGAACGAATACACCAGACTTACTTCGGCATTCGGTCCGTCAGCGCCAACGGTTCGCACCCTGGCAGATCTGTTGACCCTGCACTCGGAATCCGCGAATGTGGCAATCGTTTCCGAGTCGTACGGTGAGATGACGTACAGCGAGCTGGATGTGCGATCCTCACAGCTGGCTCGGCTCCTCATCGAACGTGGGATAGGCCCCGAAACAGCTGTTGCGGTGTCTCTTCCACGTTCGACGCAGTCCATCCTCGCACTGTGGGCTGTTGCCAAGTCCGGAGCAACGTACGTTCCGGTGGATCCGACGTATCCCGACGAGCGCATCGCACACATGCTGGCAGACTCTGCAGCGCTGGTCGTGATCACCGACTCCGAGACGGCGCCAACACTTCCGAACGGAATCGATACGATCGAGATCGACTATCTCGACCTCGATCGCTACCTCGCAGCGCAGGTCGACGATGCCGATCGGATCCGCCCATTGCACGCGGATCATGTTGCCTACCTGATCTACACGTCAGGCTCGACCGGTCTCCCCAAGGGCGTCGCTGTCACTCACCGGGGACTGTCCGTGTTCTCCGCTCGGACCCGCACTGATCTGGCGGTATCGCGCGGTTCTCGGGTACTGCGACTGTCCTCGGCCAGCTTCGACGCGTCCATGTTCGAGATGATCCTCGCGTTCACCGCCGGTGCCACGATGGTGATCACACCGCCGTCCGTCATTGCCGGCGAGGAACTCACCGACGTGATCCGGCGTCATCGCGTCACCCATGTGGTGACGGCTCCTGCTGCGATGACCACCGTCGACGCAGGCATTTTGTCGGATCTCGAAGTCGTCGTGCTCGGCGGCGACGTCTTTCCGCCGCAGCTACTCGACCGTTTTCCCAGCCAGACAAGACTCTTCAACAGTTACGGGCCGACCGAGAGCACCATCGTCATCACCAAGACCGGGGCTCTCCACGACACTGCAGCTCTGGTCGGTGACGGCGAGCAACACCGTCACACGTCACTCTCGCCCGTCACGATCGGTATTCCGCTCGAAGGCGCACACGTTCTGGTCCTCGATTCCGCCCTCAATCCCGTCCCCGTCGGTGTCAGGGGCGAGCTGTATCTGTCGGGACCCGGCCTGGCACGTGGGTACAACCGGCGCGCGGCATTGACCGCAGAACGCTTCGTGGCGAACCCGTTCGGTGCATCGGGCGCGCGGATGTACCGGACCGGCGACGTCGTCGCCTGGACCGAGCAGGGCGAACTGGCGTACATCGGACGATCCGACGCCCAAGTTCAGCTTCGCGGGCTCCGCATCGAACTGGGGGAGATCGAATCAGCGCTCGCCTCCGTTCGCGGAGTGAGCGCTGCTGCCGCCACTGTTCACCGACATGACTCTCTCGGCGATCAACTCGTCGGTTACGTCACCACCACAGATGCGGTGTCGGCGGAGTCCGTCCTCGAAGCCGTATCCGCGGTGCTGCCACGTGCCTCGGTGCCCAGTGCAGTGATCCTGCTGGATCTGCTACCCCTGACTCCGGCCGGAAAGCTTGATCGCGCAGCACTTCCCGTTCCGGAGTTCATCGCCTCGGCGACGTTCCGGGTGCCGACCACACTCGCAGAGATTCGTGTCGCGAGCGCTTTTGTCGACGTTCTCGGTACCGATACCGTCGGCGCAGAAGACAGTTTCTTCGAGCTGGGTGGAAACTCGCTCAGCGCGACTCGGGCGATTGCCCGAGTCAACGCCACGTTCGGGATCAAACTCGGGGTTCGGGCGCTGTTCGAGGCGCCGACCGTCGCAGAACTCGCACTGGTGGCAGACTCGGCAGAACGTGATGATCAGCCCCGATTGGAAGCACGACCGCGACCTGAACGTATTCCGCTCTCACCGGCGCAGAATCGGATGTGGTTCCTCAATCGATTCGACACCGCGGCTGCCACGGACAACCTGCCCCTGGCGCTTCGTCTGAGCGGAACCCTGGACACGCCGGCGTTGGCTCTCGCGCTTCGTGACGTGGTCCAACGCCACGAGTCGTTGCGTACCTACTATCCGGATTCCCCGTACGGTCCGCGCCAGGAAATCCTGCCCGAGTCTTCGGTGGATCTCGATCTGGTTCCGCATGACGTCACCGAAGCCGAAGCGTCGCAGCGGCTCTTTGCTCTTGCCGGCACCGGATTCGACGTGACAACTGACGTACCACTGCGGACCGCTCTGTATCGAATCTCCGAGACCGAACATGTGCTCGCCGTCGTCATGCATCACATCGCATCGGACGGATCATCGCTCGGACCCCTGGCCGCCGACGTCATGGGTGCCTACGTTTCGCGGTCTCGCGGCGAAGCTCCACAGTGGACACCGTTGCCCGTGCAGTATGCGGATTACGCGCTCTGGCAACATGATCTGCTCGGCACGGACGCGAATCCCTCCGCCGATGCTCAGAGACAAATTCAGTTCTGGACCTCTGCGCTCGCCGGAATTCCGGACCTGTTGAAATTGCCGACGGACAGGCAACGTCCGCCCCGTCAGAGCTACCGCGGCAAGGAGATTCACTTCACGATCGGCTCGGACACCGCCGATCGACTGCGTGATCTTGCTGTCGGATCAGGCGCGAGCCTGTTCATGGTGGTCCACGCGGCATTCGCCGCACTGCTTGCCCGGTTGGGCAACAGTGCTGACATCACCATCGGCTCGCCTATCGCGGGACGAGGGCACGAGTCGCTCGATGCACTCGTGGGGATGTTCGTGAACACCTTGGCATTGCGAACCCAGGTGAACACGGCAGCACCGTTCACGGACCTGCTGAACCACACCCGCGATCAGGATCTCGCAGCCTTCGCGCACGCGGACCTACCGTTCGAGCGGCTCGTCGAGATCATCGATCCGGTCAGATCGACGGCCCGCCATCCGTTGTTCCAGGTGGCACTGTCCTTTCAGAACCTCACGCCGACAATGTTCGAGCTACCCGGACTGCAGATCGCGGCGGTTGGTGCCCCAGTCGAGACGGCGAAGTTCGACCTGCACCTGACCGTCACCCCTGGGGACTCGGGTTCGATGTCGGCGTCGTTCACCTATGCAACGGATCTGTTCGACCAATCCACAGTGGCGACATTCGCCAACCGTCTGCTGCGCGTTCTCGATTCGATCGGTCGAAACCCGGACGTCCCGGTAGGCGACGTCGCTCTGCTCGGCGACGAAGAGATCGCCGCCACCGTCAACACGTGGAACCGCACCGACACCGTCGTTCCAGAGACGACCCTCGCGGATCTGTTCGACGCCCAGGTACGCAGAACACCGCGCGCCGAAGCGCTGGTTCTCGGTGACCGTCGCCTGACCTACGCCGAGTTCGACGCCGAAAGCAACCGGCTGGCACGGTATCTGATCGGAATCGGTGTCGGCCCGGAAGTGACTGTCGCGCTCAATCTGCGGCGCTCCGTCGAACTGGTCGTTGCCATGTACGCAGTGGTGAAGGCAGGCGGGGCCTACGTTCCACTAGACCCGGATCAGCCGGCAGAACGCACGACTCACATCCTCGAATCCGCAGCGCCCGCAGTTGTTCTGAGCACTTCCCGCGATTCGCTCGACGGGCAGTTCCACGTCGTGGACATCGAAACTCTCGATCTGGACGGAAACGACGCAGCACCGATTCGGGACAGCGAACGCCTCGCCTGCCTGCGACCGGACAACATCGCGTACGCGATCTACACCTCGGGATCCACCGGAAAGCCCAAGGGCGTGGCGATTTCCCATCGAGCGATCACGAACCAACTCTTGTGGAAGCAGGATCAATTCCCGCTCGGCGCGCACGACCGCGTACTCGTCAAAACTGCAGCTACCTTCGACCTATCCGTTTGGGAATACTGGTGGGCGTTGCAAACCGGCGCCTGCATGATTCTCGCCGAGTCCGGGGCACAGCAGGACGGCGAGTACCTCACGCTGCTGATCGAGCGTGAGCACGTCACGACACTGCATGCCGTCCCCTCGATGTTGTCGCTGCTCAGTGTGTCCGAGCGCCGACTGCCGAATTCGCTCACCAGGATTCTGTGCATCGGCGAGACCCTCCCGATACAGACAGCCAAGCAGATGCGAGAGCAGAGTTCGGCGCAGGTCTACAACCTGTACGGACCCACGGAAGCAGCGGTCAGCGTCACAGCGCACCGAACGAGCGATGCAGACGTTGCCGTAGTTCCGATCGGAACCCCCGCCTGGAACACGCGCCTGCATGTACTCGACGAGCGGCTTCACCCGGTTCCGGCCGGTGTCGCAGGTGAGCTCTATCTCGCTGGAGTTCAGCTGGCGCGCGGGTACATCGGGGATGCGGGGCAGAACTCGAGCCGTTTCGTCGCCGACCCGAATGGAACGGGAGAGCGTCTCTATCGAACCGGCGATCTGGTTCGGTGGAATGCCGCGGGCAGCCTCGAATACCTCGAGCGTGCAGATTTCCAGGTCAAGGTCCGAGGTTTCCGCATCGAACTCGGCGAGATCGAAACAGCGTTGCGCGCCGAACGACCGATCCGCGATGCGGTGGTCACGGTCACGACGTCGGCCACCGGTGAGCAAAACCTGGTCGGCTACGTCACCGCGGCAGCTGGCTCGGACATCGAGAGCTCAGCGATTCTGGCACGACTGCGCGCCACCCTGCCCGGCTACATGGTTCCGACAACGCTGATGACGCTCGACTCCCTGCCGCTGGGGAGTACAGGCAAGGTAGATCGACATGCGCTACCGGAGCCAGTCTTCGAGGCACGTGGTTTCCGTGCACCGACGACACCGGCCGAACTGTCGGTGGCGACCGCTTTTGCCGAGGTTCTCGGCAGCGGAAGCACGGGGGAGGTGGGCATCGACGACGACTTCTTCGAACGCGGCGGCAATTCGCTCAGTGCAACTCGGGTGCTCGGGCGGATCAACGCCGCGGCGGGCACGGACTTGCCGGTGCGTGTGGTCTTCGAGTCGCCCACTGTCGCAGAGTTGGCTGCAGTGGTGGAAACTGCCGAGCTTTCGCGGCGGCCCGCGCTGGGTTCGCAGCCGAGGCCGGCGAGGATTCCGCTCTCCGCTGCGCAGACTCGTATGTGGTTCCTCAATCGCTTCGATCCCGATTCGTCGGCATACAACATCCCGGTGGTTCTGCGATTCACAGGTCCATTGGATGTCGAGGCGTTGCGCGCCAGTGTCGCCGACGTGATCGCTCGCCACGAGGTCCTGAGAACCGTGTACCCGGAGTACGACGGAACGGGTTACCAGGAGGTCGTCGAGGAACCTCGTGCTCTCGACATTCTCGACATTGTCACGGTGCAGGGGGATTCGCTCCACAGCGTGCTGGCCGATGTTCTCGGCGTATCGTTCGACGTCACGTCCGAGATCCCCGTTCGAGCCTCGCTGTTGCAGGTTGACGAGTTCGAGTACGTCCTGGCGATGACGGTGCATCACATTGCGGGTGACGGTTTCTCGATGGGTCCGTTGACGCGTGACGTGATGGTGGCGTACGAGGCGCGGTCCCGAGCTATGGAGCCGTTGTGGGCGCCGCTCGAGGTGCAGTACGCGGATTACGCGCTGTGGCAGCTCGAGACGTTGGGTTCGGAAGAATCGTCGACCTCACTCGTCACACGACAGTTGGACTTCTGGCGGAACGCTCTCGAGGGAGCGCCCGCCGTCCTCGAACTCCCGTTGGATCGGCCCCGCCCGGCTGAGGCCTCCGGACGAGGATCGCTTCTGAGCGTGCATCTCGAACCTGCTCTGCAACAGGCAATTTCCGAACTGGCACGACGGCATCGCGCTACGCCGTTCATGGTGTTGCATGCTGCTCTGGCCGTCGTACTGTCACGGTTCAGCGGCAGTTACGACTTTGCCGTCGGGACGCCGACCGCCGGGCGCGGCGAACGCGTGCTCGACGATCTCGTCGGTATGTTCGTGGGGACCGTCGTGTTGCGCACCAGAGTCGATCCAGGTGAGGAGTTCACCGACCTGCTGTCCCGAGTCCGCGACGTCGATCTTCAGGCTTTTGCGCACGGCGACGTTCCGTTCGAGCGTCTGGTCGAGGTACTCGATCCCGTTCGTTCGCAGTCCTATTCACCGCTCTTCCAGGTCAGCCTCGCACTACAGAACCATCTCGATTCACGGTTGACTCTCAACGGGTTGCACATCGAGAGCATCGAACCTGCGGTGGTGAGCACTCAGTTCGACCTCGATTTTGTTGCGGCCGAACAGTTCGACAACGACGGCCTACCGGCAGGGCTTGTCGTTCAGTTGACCTACGCCACTGATCTGTTCGAGGAATCCACCGCCTCACGCCTGATGTACGCCTTCGAATCGGTCTTGACTACTGCTGTCGCAGAACCGGATCGGCGA
>NZ_BCRM01000033.1 GCF_001552595.1 Rhodococcus erythropolis NBRC 15567 | reverse complement strand
CTAACTAGGTGGGCAATCAGTCTGCAACCGGACATCGAACAGTGAATGACGCACTGGTGACGAACCTTCGTGACGGCGGAGGCGCAATGCCCGCGGCGAGGGGAGTCATAACCCGGCGATGTCCGGTAATGCGGGAGGTCCGTCGCAGAAGTCTGTCGCGCGAACGCCACTGATGAGTATGTGAAGACAATTCCTGCGGTCTGCGATATCTCTGGTGACCGGGAGGATTTCCCAAGGTTGTTCCAAGACCATGACGTGCTGACCTTGTTCCGGCCCGAACCGCTATCCGATGGCATCGATCTCGCCCCCGAGGATTGGTTCATCCCGTTCGAGCGGGAACGCGCGCGTGATCCCGACTGCGGTTTCCGCTCTTGACCTCTCGTCCGACGAGTGTCATCGCGTACCAGTGGTGTCATTTCGGGGAGGCGGGGCCGCCAGTAGTTCTCCCGCCGACCACCTACCGCACGGGGCTCGCACCTTGACGGCCTGTGGGCCTTTCGCGCCCTGTTCGATCTCGTACTCGGCGTTCTGGCCTTCTTCGCAGCACTCGGTGATGAAACATTCGAGGGACCCGTCAAGGAGCGCATACGCTGTGTTGGTTCCCGCGCTGGATTCTGCTTAGCAACTCTCAGACGGCAGAAGCCGTACGCGATGGACAAGTCGCGTGGAAATGGCGCCTTCACGGTAGGCGCGCACGAGCGAATTTACCTCCGCGAGAAACAGCCGCCGCTCCCCGCGTGACGGTGTGGACGCCCGAGAACGTGCTGCAATCTGGGATTTGTCGGCGGATCTGCGTGGGCCGACCTCGTCCAGCGGTTCGAGACGACGGAAATCTGCAGAGGTCAGCACAGCAACCTGCTGGCCTTTTCGGTTTCACCGGTACATGTCGGAGCCATACTGTACGGTTGGTTTGTGTCACTGACCTCTGCAAACAGTGTTTGAAGTACGGAAAGGGTTGAAGCTACCGGTACATGATTTGTTGCATGGAGCTGAGTCAGCGACCTCTGGCGGTTGTACCGGTCACCGATTTGCAGCAGCACCCAATACTTGCAAAAGAATGATAATGAGCAGACAATAGAAACACCACTGCTTTTATTAATTTACATATTGATGGAGGATTACCGATGGCAGACCCGCGAGCATTTCTGAGTTTTGACTACGATCACAACCTAACAGCGAAAAACCTATTTGCAGGTCAAGCGCATAAAGAGTCACCGACTTCTTTCATCGTTGAAGATTGGTCATCCAAAAGCGTGCTTCCAGAAGACGAGTGGGAGGAATTGATCTCAAAGAAGATCGGCCAATGCCATCTCCTGATTGTGCTTGTCGGAAAGACTATGGCCAGTGCATATGGAGTAGCGGCTGAGATCGCCATGGCTAAAGACAAGAATGTTCCGATTTTCGGTGTATACGTCGATGGTGCCGACTCCTCAAGCAACCTCCCTTCAGGCTTGGCACGAAATCGAACGATCGACTGGCACTGGGACGAGATTGGCGCAGCAATCGACCAATGCATGACTGAAGGAAAAAATGTCTAATAGTCGTAGAGCGCTGATAGTAGGAATAGACGACTACCCGACTCAGCCTTTGCGCGGGTGCGTCAATGATGCAAATGCTATTTCAGAGTTACTCAAACAGGATCATGATGGTGCGCCAAACTTCGACGTGCAACTTGTCACTACACCCTCCACGACTATTACCCGTGCCATTCTGACAGACAAGATCCAAAAATTGTTCAAGCACGACAAAGCGGACGTTGCCTTACTGTACTTTTCTGGACACGGCACTGAAAACGATTTGGGCGGGTACCTTGTCACTCCTGATGCGAAAAAGTATAACGAGGGTGTCAGTCTGACAGATGTCTTAACATTGGCGAACGATTCTAAAGCTACCGAACGAATCATCATCTTAGATTCGTGCATGAGCGGCTGGCTTGGCGAAGTGCCGGCCACCGGAGGGGCAAATAGCAACCTGAGGGAAGGCGTCTCGATACTCACAGCATCGCGTTCCAATCAGGTTTCAATCGAATCCGGCGGACGGGGCGTGTTTACCGAGCTTGTCTGTGCGGCGTTAGAGGGAGGGGCAGCTGACGTGCTGGGCGAGGTGACAGCAGCCTCTATCTACACATACGTAGAGCAAGCGCTGGGCCCATGGGAACAGCGCCCCTTATTCAAAGCACATTTGAGTCAGATGGCACCAATACGGGTGGCTCAACCTGCAGTAGAAAGACCTACACTTCGACTTCTTACTACTTGGTTTCCTGCACCAAACGACGAATTTCCACTCGACAAATCCTATGAAGACACTGAACCTGGATTCAATCCGGACCATGTGCAAGTATTTAAGAAGCTTCAAAAATGCAGAGACGCTAAGTTAATCGAAGCCGTCGATGCAGAGTTTTTATACTTTGCAGCCATGAACAACAAGTCTTGCCGACTCACTGCCCTTGGAAAGCGCTACTGGCAGCTTGCAAAGGAAAACAGGATATGACAAATCGTGAAGGACAGGTCGAGCGAATTGGTTTTACAGGCCATCAGGGACTTACGGATAGGACAACCGTCCGAGTAGGTGCGGAGATTAACAAGTTCCTCTCCGAACATGAGAAAATTGTTGGGTTCTGCTCACTTGCAGAAGGCGCTGACCAGTTGTTCGCGAATGCTCTAATAGAGCACGGTGGCCAATTAGTGGCAGTTATACCTTGCGAAAATTATGAGAGCACGTTCACAGATTCGCATACCCTCGACAAATATAGGTCATACCTTAGCGCCGCAGCTAAAACTATTCAACTAGATTATCCTGAGCCAAATGAGGACGCATTCTGGGGTGCAGGAAAAAAAGTCGTCGAACAATCAAACACCATAATTGCCGTATGGGACGGTAAAAATTCAAAAGGCCTCGGCGGTACGGGAGATGTCGTCAAATATGCGCGCGAACTAGGAAAGCGGGTAAACATAATCTGGCCACCTGGGAGCGAACGCAAATAGTCACTAAAAATGCATTAGCAAGCAAAGATACGTACGCCTGCACTTCCACAGAGATATACCACTTCTGCGCATAGAAGTCTTTATCGTCCAGCGCCATCAGCTTAGAAAAATCTGGTTGGAGCATCAAGATTCGCATTCTTTAACACATCCTGCGCACCAGCGCATCATCCACGATCTCTATTGTCCAGCAGAAGATCTGATCGATCAGGAACTCACACAGTACCGACGCGATGTCTTGCAGAGGAACAAGTCACTCGCGAATCGCGCAGGAAAAATCTACATGCGCTATGCACGCGGTGACAGCTACGTTCCCCCGCCAACTGTGACCAGCAACGGCAGAGTCGTGTACGTCCGCTCGGTTCTCCAACCTCAGCCCGACCTCCACCAGATTGCGAAGGTACTCGTTGCACTCGCGATGGTGGGGAGTAAGTCACCTGAACACAGAGATCGGGACGGCGCTGAGGACCACGCTGCCTGACCGCATCTACTCATCTCGGGCCGCCCACCGATTGAACTTCGGCGGGCGCAGTTGCACGCCCGATTTCTTGAGCGCCTTACCAACACTGCTCGCTGCCAGGTGGTACTTCCGCCCGAGCTCAACTGTCGATTTTCCACGTTCGTAGTGCCAGGTCAGCTCCGCCAGCAGCTTCGCATCGATCGTCGCTCGCGGATGCAGCGGTATGCCATGTTTGACCAGCAACCTGGTCACCGTTTGACGGTGAATGCCGAACAGCTTCGCAACCTCAAATGCCGTCTTGCCCGAACGATAGACATCGATCATTGCGGCCAACTCAGTCTCACTCAGTCGACGCTGCGGCTGATACTCCGACTCCGGCACCCCTACCTGCGACTTTTCCACCGACTCCGGTTCGATTCGGTCACCCAATTCCCGGACAAGCGCCGCAAACGGGGTGTTTTTGTTCGAAACGGATTCACGTAGGAGCACCACAAGATTTGATTCACGGATAGTCACACTGCGTGGACGAGCGGCCGCTGGGCAGAGCAGTCCGATACGGACCGAAACCTAGCCCACAAATTACGTGCCGTCCGCAGTAATCTGCCTCGCATGAAGAAGGCACTTCCGAAGACCCTGAAGTCACTCGCCCGGACCGTTGGAATCCTGGCACTCGCGATCGTCGTTGTATCCGTCGTCGAGCGGTTCACCGGCGCACACCAACCGACTACCGGTCCCGCCTCGTTGACCGGACCCGACCAATCGTTGTAGCCCTTCCCTTGTGACAGGGTCGACACATGACGTTCGAGGAACAGGACGAGTCGACATGTGAAAGCCGTCCGATCGCAGATGATGGGCCATTCACGCTGGAAGTCGATGGAGAAATCTTCACGGTGACGGTCCGCCCCGGGGAGCCGGGCGCGTCCGACTACGACTGGAAATCGGGGCCGAACGAGGGGTACGGGTTTTCCAGTTTTCACCGTGTTTCCTACTACAGTGTCCTCGACCGAGCGAACAGTCCATCGAACGAAATTCAGCCCGAAACTATCGATGAACACCGTGCGTCGATCCGCGACTTCCTCAGCAAGGTCAACCCGGAGACCGGATATATCGGAGACTGATCGTCAGAGTTGCCAGTAGCGTTGCCGTCATGATTACGGACCCGACGAGGCCGTGGTGGGAGACTTACAACAACAACGTCCTCTCCGCCCGCGAAAATGGCTGGAGCGAAGACGATTCCAGGCTCTCTCGCGAACTATGCGACCTACTCGATGACGTCGCTGCCGCGTTCGCCATCACGGGCGCGCAGACACCAGGGTGGCTGAGCCCATACAGCGGCGACGTCCAACCCCGCAAGGACTCGTACGAACGTTGTACCGATCCGGAGAAGTTCCTGATCGTGGTGGCAAGAGCTCGAGCGTGGACAAAGGTCCTCGTCGATCGCGTCTGGGCACGAGAAGTACCGCCTGTGCGATGGGCGCTCCGTCCCTTGGAGTCCGGCGGGGCCGACACCGTTTTGGAGCCTTCGAGTGACGGTGCGGTTCCGCTCGTGCTGACAACGCACACTCCGGTCGACAGCGCCCACCCGTTCAATGTCACGATCGCTGCGGGCAACCCGGCTGTGGCGATGGCGTCCATTCCTGACTGTGCCTGCGACGGATGCGACAGGGGGTCCGCTGTACTGCTCGAAGAATTCGACACCTGGGTGTTGTCAGTGGTCGACGGTTCCCTCGAAGTCGACGTCACAGCCGCCTGTTATTCGATTCAAACTTCTTTTCACGGCGGAAGGCACGGGGTCCAGTACCTCGACGAACCCACAGCTTTCACCGCGGCACCGTGGCCCCCGAATTGGACGGCACGCTCGTTCGCGTCTACAAGATGAGCAGGCGCTGAGCCCTGATCCCGCCGCTACAGAACCTTCGTGAAGATCTGCGCCGACGCTGCCGTCTCGAGCTTGTCCAGCGCCTCAACCAACCTGACGAAGTGCTCGGTATGAGTGTGGGCGTCGAGGTGCTCCTGCGATTCCCATTCCTCCGCCAACACGAGCTCGCAGGGATTGTCGGTGCGCTGCAGTAACTCGTAATTGATGCAGCCGACCTCTTTTCGGGTCTCGGTGACAAGTTCGTCATACAACCGAAGCACTTCCGCGAGATCGCCCTGCTCCACCGTTGTTGGCACCAACACCCTGATCACAAAGACTCTCCGATTCGACTGTCCTGCAATAGCCCGTCGGCTCGAAGTCTGCCGTAGACCTCCGACAGATCGACATTTCCGTTGTGACTCGAAGTTTGCGGACAGGCGCAATATCTACGAAACACCCCCGATACCGGAGGTTCGTAGGGTTTGCCGAAGTCGGGCTCGCAATCAGCAGCGCAGCCCTGGGCCCGGGCGAGGGGTAAGCACATGAGTGGAAATGCAGTTCGCTTGCAAGCGATCAAGGACGTCGAGGCCTACACACCTCCGGTGGTCAGTTTCACCACCGACGAGACACCCGGCGAGGTGTTCGGTGCCAACGTCTTCAACAAGGTGGTCATGCAGAAGCGACTGCCCAAGCTCGTCTACAAGTCGGTGATGGCGACGATCGAGCAAGGCAAACCGCTTGATCCCATGGTCGCCGATGCGGTCGCGTCCGCGATGAAGGACTGGGCGTTGGAGAAAGGCGCAACCCACTACGCCCACGTCTTCTATCCACTGACCGGGTTGACGGCCGAGAAGCACGACAGCTTCCTCGAGCCGGTCGGCGACGGCAGTGCACTGGCGGAGTTCGCCGGCAAGACCTTGATCCAAGGTGAACCCGACGCCTCGAGTTTCCCGAACGGCGGGCTGCGCAACACATTCGAGGCTCGCGGATACACCGGCTGGGATGTCACGAGCCCGGCCTACGTTCTCGAAAACCCCAACGGCAACACACTGTGTATCCCGACCGTGTTCGTTTCGATGACCGGCGAAGCGCTCGACCACAAGACTCCCCTGCTGCGTTCACAACAGGCAATGGGTTTCCACGCCGAACGAATCCTGAAGTTGTTCGGCCACGACGACCCCGAGCACATCGTGTCGTTCTGCGGTCCCGAGCAGGAGTACTTCCTGATCGATCGACACTTCTTCCTCGCCCGCCCCGACCTCCTCAACGCCGGCCGAACACTCTTCGGCGCAAAGCCGCCCAAGGGCCAGGAGTTCGACGACCACTACTTCGGGGCGATCCCGGAACGTGTGCTCGGATTCATGATGGACACCGAGCGGGAACTGTTCAAACTCGGCATCCCCGCCAAGACACGGCACAACGAGGTTGCGCCCGGCCAGTTCGAAATCGCCCCGATGTTCGAGCGAGGCAACATCGCCGCCGACCACCAGCAGTTGCTGATGACCACCTTCAAAACCATCGCCAAGAAGCACGGCATGGAATGTCTGTTCCACGAGAAGCCGTTCGACGGTGTCAACGGCTCCGGCAAGCACGTCAACTTCTCGCTGGGCAACTCCGAACTCGGCAGTTTGCTTGTCCCCGGCGACAATCCGCATGACAACGCCCAGTTCCTCGTATTCTGCGCCGCAGTCATCCGGGCCGTCCACAAATACGCCGGCCTCCTGCGCGCGTCGGTCGCATCGGCAACCAACGATCACCGTCTCGGTGCCAACGAGGCTCCCCCGGCAATCATCTCGATCTTCCTCGGCGATCAACTGGCCGACGTCTTCGAGCAGATCGCCAAGGGCGCGGCAACATCGTCGAAGGACAAGGGCACCATGATGATCGGAGCCGACACCCTTCCCGTCCTGCCGACCGATCCGGGCGACCGCAACCGCACGAGCCCATTTGCCTTCACCGGCAACCGTTTCGAGTTCCGCGCGCCAGGATCGCTGCAAACAGTCAACGGCCCGATGGTCACCATCAACACGATCATGGCCGAGGCCTTGGACTACATGGCCACCGAACTGGAGGCCGCGGTCGCCGACGGCGCCGATTTCGACACCGCCGTCCAGAATCTGCTCACCGAGATCATCACCAACCACGGTGCGGTTGTCTTCAACGGCGACGGTTACTCGGAGAACTGGCAGATCGAGGCCGAGTCTCGCGGCCTGCCGAACCTTCGCACGACGCTGGACGCCCTTCCTGAACTGATCACCGAGTCCTCGATGGAACTCTTCGAGAAGTACAAGGTCTTCAACCACCGAGAGATGCACAGTCGCTACGAGGTCGGACTCGAACAGTACGCACTGAGCATCGGCGTCGAGGCACGCCTGGCCGCCGAAATCGGTACGACGCTGATCCTTCCGACTGCAGTGCGCCACCAGACGGAAGTTGCGCAGAACTTCGTCGCACTGAAGTCCGCCGGCCTCGAACCGGATTCAGCTCCGCTCGAAGAAGTGTCGGCGCCCGTTGTGGCTCTGCGCACAGCGCTCGCGGCCCTGCGCGCAGCAATCGACACCGACGCCGGCGAGTCGCCATTCGATCAGGCCAAGCACGCACAGGACGCACTCCTGCCCGCCATGGCAGAGGTACGTGCAGCGGCCGACTTCCTCGAAACCATCGTCGCCGACGATCACTGGCCACTCCCGACGTATCAGGAAATGCTCTTCATTCTCTGAGCATCACCCGAATATCACTACCCACAGAACTGTGGCCTGCAACTCGATCGAGTTGCAGGCCACAGTTGTCGAATCTTGCTCGGGCTAGCGGTCTTCCGGCATCGTGACTTCGAGGACGCGAGCCTCACCGGTGGTCGCGGGGTCAGGACGATCGCGCGAATCCGACGACGCCATCTTGAGTCCGTTCAAGTCGGTTCGCATGTAGATGACGTTGTAACGGTCCCACGTGGTCGCGACGAATTCGAGGAACTGTCCGCTCGCCCACGGGTGCATGAATCCGCCGTACAACGCGGGCAACGTGATTCCGCTCAACAGAGTTTGGGTGCCGCTCCACGGGCCTTGCGGTTGGTCGGCCTGACGGATCACGAGGTTGCCCTCGGCACTGGTGTACATCGCGACGTACTTGTTCAGGTAGTCGTTCCACTGCACGGCAAGTTCACTGACCGGCGCTTTGATGACCTGCACCGCATCGGTATCTCGCGGACTCCAACCGGAGCCGTCCCAGTATTCGTACGCGCCGAGGTTTCTGATGTCGGCTCCGGCAACTCGCGCCAGGATCGCCTTACCGAAACGGCCTGAGGGAGTTCCGTATTCGTACAGGTAACCATCGCGTCCGTCGACGAAGGCACTCTGCTGGAAGTTGGAATTGATCGGTGATACCGCCGGAATCCCCGGGATACCGAGTCCTTCTGTGTTCGCGCGAACCGTCGCCGGATCGAGCTCCCAGTTCTCGCCGTTGTCCGTGGAGAAAGCCAGAGCCGAGTAGTTGGTGGTCCAGGCTCCGGGTTCGTCCCACGACCGAACGGACATGAATCTGATGTACTGCACACCACCGTAAGAGATTCCAGCGGTCGGGATGGTGGTGAACTCGCCCGGAATGCCGAATCCCGGAATGATCTCCTTGGAATGATTGGGGCCGTCCAAAGGAGAACTGTCGATCTTCATGCCGTCGGCGATGGCGGTGTCGTTGCTGCGGAACAACACGTTGCTGCGCCAGTCGTCACCCGGGGTGTCGCAGTCGCCAACCGTATCGCCGAATGCCATCAGAACGTCGTGATCCGGCCCCGAAAGACCGTTGTCCCACATGATTCCGAGGTCGGTTCCCGACACGTTGAACCGCTCGATAGTGTTATTGGGACTGCCTGGGCCAGTGACCATTTCGATCGCTTTGGTGCGGCCGGTCAGCACCGGCAGAGCACCGTTGGGCGCGCCGGTGATCCACGGCAACGCGTTGGCGAGGGAGCCGGAACCGGCGGAACCACTGCCAAGTGATCCGGTCAGCGAACCGAGCGAACCCGTCATCGATCCGGCGGAACCACTTCCTCCCGACCCACACGGTCCGCCGATCGCCGACGCAGACGGTGCTGCGGCAATCGTCGCGGCAATCGTGACGACGCCTATCGACAACATCGCCGACATGGAGTGTTTTTTACGCACGTGCAGCCCCTCTGATCATTTCGACTCCCGTTCGGACCACAGGCACAGTGATCCCCGACCGCAGAAGCAAACCATTTGGACTGTGTTAAGAGAGTGAAAGCTGAGCAAATTGTTATAAATCGCCCGTTCAACTGACACAAGTGACAGCTGTGTCCGATTTCACCTTCACAGGACAGTTGTCCGATACAGCAATAAAGGCGCCTAGTATGTAACGGAAATGTAAAAGAGTTCTCACAACGAGGTAGGTGAGCGGTGTCCGTACGTGACCGCGTAGCGCAGATTTACGATCAGGTTTTGGTTCGCAATGCAGGAGAGCCCGAGTTCCATCAGGCCGCCGCAGAGGTCTTCGAGTCTCTTCACGTAGTGCTCGAACGCCACCCCCGCTACGCCGACGCCGGACTCATCGAGCGGCTTTGTGAGCCGGAACGCCAGATCATCTTCCGCGTGCCGTGGACCGACGACCAGGGCAACGTTCACGTCAACCGTGGCTTCCGCGTGCAGTACAACAGTGCACTCGGCCCCTACAAGGGCGGCCTGCGCTTCCACCCCAGCGTCAACCTGGGCATCGTGAAGTTCCTCGGCTTCGAGCAGATCTTCAAGAACTCACTCACCGGCCTGCCCATCGGCGGCGGCAAGGGTGGCTCGGACTTCGATCCCAAGGGCCGCTCCGACGCAGAGGTCATGCGCTTCTGTCAGTCCTTCATGACCGAACTGCAGCGTCACATCGGTGAATACACCGACGTTCCGGCCGGCGACATCGGCGTCGGCGGTCGCGAGATCGGCTACCTGTTCGGTCAGTACAAGCGGCTGACCAACACGTACGAGTCGGGCGTCCTCACCGGCAAGGGCATCACCTGGGGCGGATCGCAGGTTCGCACCGAGGCCACCGGCTACGGCGTCGCGTACTTCGTCGCCGAAATGCTCAAGGCAAAGGGTGAAGGCCTCGAAGGCAAGAACGTCGTGATCTCCGGATCCGGCAATGTCGCCATCTACGCAATCCAGAAGATCCACCAGCTCGGCGGCGTCGCGATCGCCTGCTCGGATTCCTCGGGATACATCGTGGACAAGAAGGGCATCGATCTCGACCTCCTCAAGGAGATCAAGGAAGTTCGCCGCGGCCGCATCAGCGAGTACGCCGACGCAGTTCCGCATGCCGAGTTCATCGCCGATGGTTCCATCTGGGACGTGCCGTGCGACGTCGCACTCCCCTGCGCGACTCAGAACGAGCTCGACGAAGATGCCGCAAAGACCTTGATCGCCAACGGCGTTCAGGCCGTTGCCGAAGGCGCGAACATGCCCACCACCCCCGGTGGCATCCAGCTCTTCCGTGACGCGAACGTAGCCTTCGCGCCCGGCAAGGCGGCCAACGCCGGTGGCGTTGCAACCTCCGCCCTCGAAATGCAGCAGAATGCTTCGCGTGATTCCTGGAGCTTCGAGTACACCGACGAGCGTCTCGCCGGAATCATGCGCGGCATTCACAAGCGCACCATCAACACCGCTGCCGAGTACGGAAAGCCGGGCGACTACGTGCACGGCGCGAACATTGCCGGCTTCGTGAAGGTGGCCGACGCCATGATTTCACTGGGCGTCATCTAGAGATTTCCGCAATACAGACAGCAGTACAAAAAGGGGTGATTTCACCCTGAACCGGTTCCCGTACATCGGACTGGTCGAATCAATACCTAGGCCTCGAGGGCCCTGGGTCCGCGAGGACCCAGGGCCCTCGAGCTTGATCTGAGCAAATCGCCCGCGACGAGCACCGTAGGCGCCGGCAATGATCCCAGACGGAACTCGTGGTGTCCTCCGAATCCGTTTTCCGCTCTGACGTCGAAAAACACCGTAAGTGGACGATTGTTTAGGTCCGCAGCGCGTGGGGCATATGGACTTATCTTCACATTTGTCCATTTCACAGTTGGACGATCGTTCATGTGGTAGAAATCACAACGCCTGGCGCAATTCGATCCGCAAATTTCAGCGGCGAGTATGCCCCCGAACAAGGCCTCAGCGTGTACCCCGCTTCGTAACGCGCCGAGCCTCCGGGTGCCTGTGCCAGGCGACGCACCTGTCTAGAGGAGGCCACCCATGTCCCCAGCGCTGCTGAACAACCCGGGACCGCTCATGTTGGGAGGCAAGCCCGCCTCCACAGCGGTCAACGACGTCATCCCACTGGCAAGCGATCTCGTAGATCACCTGTCCCGTGCCAACCCGACGTTGACTTCCCTCCAAACGGAGGCAGTTCGTCGGGAACTGATTGCGGTGATCGTGCAGGGGCTCCAAGTGGGGATCCAGCTGCTGGATCACCGCAAACTTCCCACCGACCAAGAGTTGGACGGCATTCACACGATGACCGTCCAACAAGCATTGAAAGGCGTGCCACTCAGCGCGATCCTCAACTTGACCAACGAGGGCATCAGCACTTTTCGCACCCTCATCCTCAGCCGGGCCGACGCCGAGGACTCCGCCAATCTCGGGGATCTCAACGAGTTCTTGTTCGCACTCGCGCAGCGGCTTCACTCGTTCATCTCGATCAGCTATCTCTCGGCTCTTCCAGCTGGCTCCCAACTCGGGGAATACTCCGCCGGCGCTCTCGTGAAAGCCATGCTGGACGGCGACGATCCCACCCAGCTTGCGTTGCAGATGGGCGTTGAACTCGCACCCCGCTATCTCGTCCTGCGGCTCCTGGTGAACCTGCCGCCCATCCGCCCGGGAGCACGCAACGGCAACCACCAGCGCATACAGGCCTACCGTGACCTCTCCGTCGCTCAATCGAAAATCGCGGCCCACTTCGGGTCGGCGCTGCTCGAAGCTCCTGCACCGCAACGTGGTCTGGTCCTGATCGAGGGCACACCCGACTGGGGAACAGTGTGCGAGGTCATCCAACGTGCACGCGCAACGGTCGGGGTGGAGATCACAGCAATCGCCGAGAACGCCGCGGTACGAGATATCGCCGCCGCCCAAGCAACCACTCACGAATTGGCGCAACTCGTGCGGCGCCTGAGACTGCCGGCGCGGTCGTACCGAATGGAAGACCTCGCGCTCGAGTATCAACTCACTCGGGGTGGCGCAGGCCGCGACAGCTTGATCAATCTTCTAAGGCCACTCGACGGCAATCCGGAACTGCTGCAGACATTGTCCATACATCTCGCCAACGGCCAGCATCGTCAGCGCACCGCGTCGGCGCTCGGCCTGCACACCAACACCGTCGACAATCGAATCAAGCGCATCGCAACCCTGACCGGATTGGATCCGGCCCTGCCCTCTGAACTGCTCAAACTGCGCGCTGCCATGATCTCTCTGACTTTCGCAAGCACTGATGTGGACAATCGTCCAGCGAAAATGTGAACACTCACATCCTCGCTATTAGCTGTCCACGTGTGGCGCCTGGACCCCACTTTTCCGCTCCGAACCGGGCTATAAAAGTGTGGTGCGAATCACCGCGCAAACCAGTAACAATTAAGGGGAAACACATGATCAACGGCCAGGATAACGCTCTCCTCGGTGCCTTCTTCGACACCATCCTGCAGCTCTTCAACGCGGGCAGCACCGGCACGGGTTCGACGGATGGCGGCGGCGTCTCCTAGGACGAATCTCGGGCCCTGTGCGAGAGAATCTCTCGCGCAGGGCCCGCTCCAAGCCGCCTGACACTGTGATGGCGGTGACCACGGTGACCACCACGTCGCCACCGCTGAAACCAGGAGCAAGCACATGATCGCCGCACCAACCACAGGCGCTTTGGCCGTCGTCTTGAACACCGTCCTACAGATGTTCAACGCCGGCAGCAGTTTCCTCTACACCAACAACTCTCCGATTGGCGGCGGCGGCGGCGAAACTCCCACGACGCCTGCTCCCTGATCGACTTACCCGCTCGCATCACAAAGTCGCGGCACAGACAGGAACCACCGTGATAAACCAGCACACCCTGGGCAGCCTGGTCATCGACTTCGGCTCACTCTCCCGAGCACTCGGCTTCGGCAACGGCTCTATCGTGTCGCTCGGCAGCACCGGAAGTGGCTGAAACAGCCCGCCTGACCACGTCGACGATCCCGTCGCCGCTCACCTTGCTCACCACATCTCGAAACAGAAAGCAGGTCCCCCTGTGCCTACAATTCCGCTCACCGGCGACCCCATCGTCATCAACATCATCGTCCAGCTACTGAGCGCGGGTAGCAGCAATGCGCTCGCATTGGGCGGGGTCGGTAGCAGCGGTCTCGGCAGCACCGGGCTCGGCAGCTTCGACTCGGCGAGCCTCGGAAGCGCTGCTTAGGACCTCACTTGTGATCGGTGTTCGATCCGCGTCTTCGGCCGCCGAAACAGTCCACGAAACCCACGTTGCCCTCCGTCATCTGTGACGGAGGGCAACGTGGTCGTTCAGGCGAAACGGCTCGCGGTTGGGCGATCCGGCCGTCGGCCTTACTGTCTCGGCGATCGAAGAGTTGGAATCAACGCCAATCTTCCGGTGGATCGGTCTCGTCGTGCTCGATGGTCACGGACTCCGAACGATCGTCAGCCGCAGCCTTTTTCGCTGCTTCACGCATCTCGATTCCGTCGGACACCCAGTCACCGATCTCGCGCGTCACGTCTCGAACAGCCCCGGCGATGATCATCGCGATGGAGCCCACGTGGTTGGCTGCACTTTCGGTCAGTTCCTGGACCGTGTCCTTGCGGCGTTCGAATTTCCCGACCATCAGTGTGTGCCTCTCAGGCTGCAGTTCGCTGGCGCTCGACGATAACACCGGGAGGGGTCTTCGACTTGACCAAACCGGGCGGAAGAGCGAGCTTGAAGATCTTGCCCCATACCGAACCGATCTGCTTGAAGAACCCACCGGTGTTGTACGGCAAACCGTACTTCCCACACAATTCTTTCACCTGGGGAGCGAGTTCCGGATAACGATGCGCAGGCAGGTCCGGGAACAGGTGGTGCTCGATCTGGTGCGAGAGGTTGCCGGACATGATGTGGAAGAGCGGGCTTCCCTCGATGTTGGCGCTGCCGAGCATCTGACGCACGTACCACTGACCACGAGTCTCGTCGGCCGTCTCGTCCTCGGTGAAGCTCTGTACGCCGGTGGGGAAATGGCCACAGAAGATGATCGAGTACGTCCACACGTTTCGGACCAGGTTGGCGGTGACGTTCCCCGCGAGAGTGGTCACGAACAGCGGCCCCGTGAGAACCGGGAAGATGACGTAGTCCTTGAGGACCTGCTTGCCCGCCTTGTTCCACCAGCCCTTCAGAAGCGGCTTGACGTCGTGCCACTTGCGTTTGCCCTGGATGACGTTCTCGATCTCGAGATCGTGCATCATCACACCCCACTCGAAGAGCATCATCAAGGCAAAGGCCCAGACCGGATTACCGAGGTAATAGGGGTTCCACTTCTGCGCGTCGTCGATACGCAGGATGCCGTATCCGATGTCACGGTCTTTGCCGAGAATATTGGTGTACGTGTGGTGCATGTAGTTGTGCGAGTGGCGCCACTGGTCGGCCGGGCACACCGTATCCCATTCGAAGACTTCGGAATTGAGCCCGGGTTCCCGCATCCAGTCATATTGACCGTGCATGACGTTGTGGCCGATCTCCATGTTGTCGAGAATCTTCGACACACTCAGCGCACCGACTGCCGCGAGCCACACCGGCGGTAGGAATCCGAGGTACATCAAGCCGCGACCTGCGACCTCGAACCCGCGCTGAGCCTTGATGATCTTGTAGATGTACTCCCGGTCTTCGGCCCCAAGCGAAGCGACGGTGCGATCACGCAAGGCGTCCAACTCGCGGCCGATCTCCTCGACCTGCTCGTACGTCAGGACGACGGGAGCGTCGTCCTTCGCATCGGAACCGTTGCCGAGGAACGGGAGGGTGGGAAGTGAAAGTCCAAACATGTCGGTCTCCAGACAGTCGTGTGGAAAATGGGACTTCAGATGTCGACGGTGACGTCGCCGACGGGAGCGCTGACGCACAGCTGGATCTTCTTGTCCGGCTCGTCGTCTGTCTCACCGGTGCGCACGTTTCGGGTACGACCCGCCTTCTTGACGGAGGTGCAGGAGAAGCAGATTCCCATCCGGCATCCGTATTCGGGATTGAGGCCCGCAGCTTCTGCTTGTTCGAGAAGTGTTTCGCCGGAGTTCTCGGCCGCCACCCCACTTTTGGTGAATGACACCTCGCCGCCGGCCTCACCCGGCTCGGCCACCGCCGGCGCGAACTCCTCGGTATTGAGCAAGTGCTCGACGTCGAGCTCACGGAACACCTCACGCACTCCCCGCATCAGACCGGGAGGCCCGCAGAGATAAGCCTGGGCGTCGATCGTGTCCGGATCGGCGATCCACGGAGCCACGGCGTCGAGGTGCCCGCGATCGAAGAAACCTTCGAGGTCACCTCCACCGCTTTCGGTGTACACGAGTACCAGTTTCACGTTCGGGTTCCGCTCGGCGATGGTCTTCAGCGCGCGCGTGTATGCCACGTCGGCATCGGTGTTCGCGTAATGCACGAACACGATCTCGCCCGAGTGCTCCTCCTCCACCAGCGTCCGAAGCATCGACATGACCGGGGTGATTCCACTGCCGCCACTGATCAACAACACCCGACGCGGGCGGTCGACGGGAAGGGAGAACACACCGTCTGCCTGCGAGAGGCTGACAACGAGTCCGGGCGCCGCGTTGGCGTACAGATACTGCGACACCAGGCCACCGGGATGCGCTTTCACGGTGAGCTCGATCAGCCCGCTGCGCGTAGACGCGCCGCCGGCCGGCGAGTAGCAGCGAGTGTGACGAACACCGTCGATCACCACGCCCAACTGCACGAACTGGCCCGCCTGAAAACCGCGCCACTGGCGAGTCGGGCGCAGCGTCAGAGTGACGGAGTCAGCGGTCGGATGGTCGACGGCGACAACCTGCGCGCGGATGTCACGAACGGTCGCCATCGGGTTGACCAACTCGAGGTACCGATCGATCTGATGTGGAGCAGCCATGGCTTCGATCAGTCCCACCAAGGACAGTCCGCGCCGAGGTGTGGACTTCGGTGTCGTGTTCTCAGGAGCAGATGCGATTGTCATGACCCTCCTCGTACTTCGATTGCCGGGTGTATCGATTGCTGGGCTAGCTTCCCCCGACGGCGTGAATTCAGTGTACAAATGTTCACCGAAGATAGTGTGACAGGTGCACACAAGTACATGTCAACAAGAATGTGATCCGAGTTACACGAGTTGCCGAAAGGAGCCGGAATGCCTGTACCTACACTCGACGTCGTGACGAAGGCCGGACCGGTGAACCCAGAGCGCAGGGAACCCGACAACAGGGAGCCGGAAAGTCGTGCCGCAAAGAAGGAACGCACACGCCAAGCGCTCTTGGACACTGCCATGGACCTCTCGGCCGATCGCGGCTTCGCCGGAATCAGCTTGCGAGAGGTAGCCAGGGAAGCCGGGATCGTTCCGACGGCGTTCTACCGCCACTTCGCTTCACTGGAAGACGTCGGTGTCGTCCTCGTCGAAGAGAGCATGCGCATGTTGCGCCAGATGCTGCGCGACGCAAGGCGTAATCCCAGCACCAAGGACGCCGCTACGTCACTGGGCATCCTTGTGCGACAAGTGCATACACACGAGCGACAGTTTCGGTTCCTCTGCCGCGAACGCTACAGCGGCGTCAGTGAGGTACGACGTGCGATAGCCACTGAAATGCGGTTGTTCGTCAGCGAACTGACCATCGACCTCTCCAGAATTGCCGGACTGGAAAGCTGGTCGTCGGACGATCTGGAAATGGCTGCCGACCTGATCGTCTCGACGATGTTCAGCGCTGTCGTCGAACTGCTGGACGCCGGGACGGCCGGGTATCGCGACGAAGCCGCCGTCATCACACGAGCCGAGAAGCAACTGCGAGTCATCATGCTCGGAATGGCCACCTGGAATCCACCTCGAAACTGACCTCGGGTTCACCTTTTCGACGTACGGTGAGAGTCATGTCTTCCACGAGTACATACGAAATCCCCGTTGGCGACCTCACCTTCGACGTACTGATCTCGGGCCCGGACGACGGCATTCCGCTGGTAGCGCTGCACGGCTTCCCGGAGAGCGCCGCATCCTGGGGCAAGGTCACACCACTGCTCACCGCGGCGGGATACCGTGTGATCGCACCGAATCAGCGCGGATACTCCGCCGGCGCGCGCCCCGAAGGGGTGGATGCCTACAAGATCGAGCATCTGGTAGCCGACGTCGTCGGATTGCTCGACGCGCTCGGCCTGTCCGACGCGCATCTGGTCGGCCACGACTGGGGTTCGGCGGTCGCCTGGCAGGTCGCCGGTCGCCATCCGAACCGGATCCGCAGCCTGACGGCGATCTCGGTCCCCCACCCCACCGCCTTCGGTTGGGCACTCCGCGAGGACGAGGACCAGAAGCAACGCTCGTCGTACATCGGACTTCTCCGACGGGAGGGTAAGGCCGAGGAAGTCTTGTCGGAGGACAACTTCCGCCGGTTGCGCGCAATGTTCGACGGCCAGATCGATCCTGAATTCGCCGACGAGCACATTCGTGTCCTGAGCGGGGAGGGCGCGCTCACCGGCGCCTTGAACTGGTACCGCGCGATGACTCGCGACTTCGGCGACATCGATCGCACCACCGTGCCGACCACGTATGTCTGGAGCACCGGCGACACAGCGCTCGGCCGCGCAGGCGCAGAACGCTGTGGTGAATTCGTGGACGCTCCCTACGAGTTCGTCGTGCTCGACGGCGGAAGTCACTGGATTCCGGAGGAGCGAGCCGAAGAGTTGGCCGAGGCAATCCTCGCACGTGCAGGATCCTGATCGTCGCGACGAATTCGGCTCTATGTATGTTGTCATACATAGAGCCGAATTGATTCCACCACCAGGAGTTCTGCGATGACCGAGACCGTTGCACCACCCCATCCGTTCGACACCGCTGTCGGATTGACGCCACTCACGGCCGGCTTGTCGACCGGCGAAACCAATCCGGCGTACAACAACATGGTCGGGCCGTTCGGCGGCGTCACCGCTGCCACATTGCTCGAATCTGTACTGAAGCACCCCGAACGCCTCGGCGATCCGCTGTCGTTGACCGTCAACTTTGCCGGTCCGATCACCGAGGGCGCCTTCGAGATCTCCGCCCGGCCGGTGCGTACCAACCGCTCGACGCAGCACTGGTCCATCGAACTGTCTCAGGACGGAACCGTCGCCACTACCGCGACGGCAGTGTTCGGTACCAGGCGTGAAACCTGGTCGTCTACCGAGATCACGATGCCGGAAGCTCCGTCGGCCGAAAACGTTGCGCTGCTGCCGTTCCCCGAGTTCATCGCCTGGGCACAGAACTACGAGATGCGCTTTGTCGAAGGTGCGATCCCCGATCTGGAGTCGGGCGAGCACCCCGACTCGACCACGACGCTCTGGGTGCGAGATCAGCCGGCACGCGCTCTCGACTTCACGTCGCTGACCGCACTGTGTGATGTCTTCTTCCCACGAGTCTTCTTGCGCCGAGGCAAGATGGCTCCGGCCGGAACGGTCTCGATGACCATCTACTTCCACGCCGACGCTCAGACGCTGACCGCACAGGCAGACAATTCCGTGCTGGGAACGGCGCGGACCCAACGGTTCGGAAACGGATACTTCGATCAGTCGGCCGAAATTTGGGGCAGTGACGGCGCATTGCTCGCTACGACACACCAGTTGGTCTACTTCAAGGATTGACGGGGATCGCACTGTCCCCTTCCGGCGCCTTCACCATCGACAATGCGGCAAGGCCGACGCCGAGAACCACCAGCAGTCCGATGATGCCGGCACGGTCTGCACCGAAGAGCCAAGCGAACAGGCCGAACAGTGTCGGCGCCAAGAACGACACTGCTCGGCCTGTGGTCGCATACAGGCCGAACATCTGACCTTCACGCCCAGGCGGGGTGATGCGTGCCAAGAAGGTTCGTGCCGAAGACTGAGCGGGCCCGACGAACAGGCAGAGCGCGAGACCGAAGATCCAGAACATCACCGGCCCGGACACCGCGATCAATATCGCGCCGACCACGATCATCGACGCCAGCGAGACGGTGATGACCTGTTTGGGTCCGATCCGATCGTCGAAGCGTCCGGCCACCAATGCACCGATTGCGGAAATCACGTTGGCGGCAACACCGAACAGCAGGACGTCGGCCGCACTGATTCCGTAGACGTTGACAGCCAACACGGCTCCGAAGGTGAACACACCCGCCAGACCGTCACGAAAGAGTGCGCTCGCGATCAGGTACCAGATCGTGCGCCTGTCGACGTTCCAGAGTTCGCGCAGATCGCGCCACAACACCCGATAGGAGTCGAGGAACCCGGCCTTGGACGCTCCCGGATCGACCGCGGGGCTGGGCAACTCGGGAACCTTGAAGAACACCGGAATCGCGAAGACCGCGAACCACACTGCAGCCAGCAGTGCCACCATCCGGATGTTCATGCCGCCGTCGGTGGTCAATCCCAGGAATCCCCGAGTGTCGCCGTCGCCGACGATGAACCCGAAGTAACACAGCAACAGCAGCACGATTCCGCCGAAATATCCCATGGCCCAGCCGAAGCCGGAGACTCGTCCCAGATTCTCCGGTGTCGACACCTGCCGCATCATGGCGTTGTACGGCACGCCGGCCAGTTCGAAAATCACCGAACCGATTGCGAGCAGAACCAATCCGAGCCACAGGTAGCGGTAGTTGTCCTCGACGAAATAGAGACCCGCCATCGAGAGCACGGTGATGCCGGTGAGTATCGCGAGTGAGAGTTTGCGTTTACCCGACGCATCGAAACGCTGTCCGGTGATCGGGGCGAGTATCGCGATGAAGAAGCCGGCGATTCCGAGAGCCCAACTGAGCCACGTAGTTGCCGAAATCGTGCCGGGCAGGTCGTCGCCGACCGCGTCGGTGAGATAGACCGAGAAGACGAACGTGAGGATCACGGCGTTGAATGCTGCCGATCCCCAATCCCACAGCCCCCACGCGAACACTTGACTCTTCGTGGCCGCACCACCGATGCCTGCGGGTGGCTCGGCCTGCATGCTCGTGGACTCGGCGCTCATACGGCGAAGCCTAACTGCGCGCGGGCGACTCGGCTCCTCTCTCCGAAGTCGACATACAAGACGTTCTATGCAACCAAGTTAGTACGCACTTAGTTGCATACGCACCTGAGTGCATAGATACTTTTTCCATGGCACTCGAACATGCGTTGCTCGTCTCCCTGTCCGAACAGGATGCGTCGGGATACGACCTCACACGCCGGTTCGACAAGTCGATCGGCTTCTTCCACAGCGCGACGCACCAGCAGATCTACCGAGTCCTCAAGCGAATGGACGAGGCAGGCTGGGTGGAGGTGGAGGCCATCGCGCAGGACGGCCGACCGGACAAGAAGATGTACCGCGTCAGCGATGCCGGCCGCGCCGAACTGACCCGATGGATCGCCGAGCCGTCCGAACCGAACCACCTGCGCAACGAGTTGGCCATCAAGATCAGGGCCGCAGCGCACGCCGATCTCCCCGCTCTACGACGCGAAGTCGCTCGCCACCGCGACGGCCACGCCGCCCGCCTCGACGTCTACCGACTCATCGAAAAGCGTGACTTCCCCAATCCAGCAGCACTTTCCGGCTCTTCACTGCACCAGTACCTGGTACTCCGCGGCGGCATCCGCGTCGAAGAAGGATTCACCGACTGGTGCCAGGAAGTTCTGGACGCATTGCCCACTGGCGAGTACGCCATCGAAGACACCGGCGAGTACGCCACGGAAGGACATCTTCAGTCATGACGGATACACAGTTCCCCCGCCTGCTCGAACCGCTCGACCTCGGATTCACGACGCTGAAGAACCGCGTCGTCATGGGATCGATCCACACCGGCCTCGAAGATCGCGCGAAGGACACAGACCGCTTGGCCGAGTACTTCGCCGAACGTGCCCGTGGCGGAGTCGGCTTGATCATCACCGGCGGCTACGCGCCCAACCGCACCGGTTGGCTCTTGCCCTTCGGTGCCAAGCTGACCAACCGCATCGAAGCGCGCCGTCACCGCCGGATCACCAAGGCGGTTCACGACGCGGGCGGAAAGATCGCCATGCAGATCCTGCACGCCGGCCGCTACAGCTACCAGCCTTTCAGTGTCTCCGCGTCGTCGATCAAGGCGCCCATCAACCCGTTCCGTCCGCGCAAGCTGACCGGCCGTGGGGTGCGTTGGCAGATCCGCAACTACGTTCGCTGCGCGCGCCTGGCCAAGTCCGCGGGTTACGACGGCGTCGAAATCATGGGCGGTGAGGGCTACTTCATCAACCAGTTCCTCTGCGAGCGCACGAACAAGCGCACCGACCAGTGGGGCGGCAGTTCCGAGAACCGTCGACGCATGGCAGTCGAAATTGTGCGACGCACACGCAAGGCTGTCGGCCCGAACTTCATCATCGTGTTCCGGCTGTCGATGGCAGACCTGGTCGAGGGCGGTCAGACCTGGGATGAAATCGTCTCACTGGCAAAGGAAGTCGAAGCCGCCGGCGCCACGATCATCAACACCGACATCGGGTGGCACGAGTCACGGGTGCCTACCATCGTCACCTCGGTTCCCCGAGCAGCCTTCGTCGACATCACCGGCAAACTCGAGAAGCACGTCGACATTCCGGTAGCCGCCTCGAATCGGATCAACATGCCCGAGACTGCCGAGGAGATCCTCAACCGCGGTGACGCACAATTGATTTCGATGGCCAGGCCGATGCTCGCCGATCCCGACTGGGTGAACAAAGCAGAACGTGGAGCGTCCGACGAGATCAACACGTGCATTGCCTGCAACCAGGCCTGCCTCGACCACGCCTTCGTTCACAAGCAGGTCTCCTGCCTGCTCAACCCGCGCGCGGGCCGTGAGACCACGCTGATCCTCTCCCCCACTCGGCGGACCAAGAACCTCGCCGTTGTCGGTGCCGGTCCTGCCGGACTTTCCGCAGCACTCAATCTTGCTCAGCGTGGTCATTCGGTCACGTTGTTCGAGGCTTCGGACAAGATCGGCGGACAGTTCGGGATCGCACAGCTCATTCCGGGTAAGGAAGAGTTCGCCGAAACCATTCGCTACTACACCCGCATGCTGGACGTGGCCGGAGTGACGGTCAAGCTCGAAACCCGCGTCGCACCGGCAGATCTCATCGGCTCCTTCGACGAAGTGGTGGTTGCCACCGGCGTGACGCCGCGCGTTCCCAAGATCCCCGGCATCGAGAACTCGAAGGTGCTGACCTACGCCGAGGTCGTCCGAGAGGGCAAGCCCGTCGGCAAGTCCGTCGCCGTCATCGGTGCCGGCGGCATCGGCGTCGACGTGAGCGAATTCCTCACACACCCCACTTCCCCCACTCTTCATCTCAAGGAGTGGAAGCAGGAATGGGGCGTCACCGAACCCGAAATGGCCCCGGGCGCTCTCACCACTCCGGTACCGGAGCTCTCCGAGCGGGAGGTCTACCTCCTCCAACGCAAGCCAGGACGCATCGGCGCCGGCCTCGCGAAGACCACGGGCTGGGTCCACCGGGCGGCCCTCAAGAACAAGGGCGTCCACGAGCTCTCGGGTGTCAACTACGAGCGCATCGACGACGCCGGCCTGCACATCACCTTCGGTGAGAAGCACGAGAAGCCCCGACTTCTCGAGGTCGACACCATCGTCATCTGCGCCGGGCAGGAGTCGGTTCGCGATCTCGTGGACGAACTGACCGTCGCGGGCGTGGTGACCCACATCATCGGCGGCGCCGACGTGGCAGGAGAACTCGACGCCAAGCGTGCCATCGAACAGGGCACACGACTGGCCGCGAAGATCTGACCGGCTACGCTGACTGATCGTGAGCCTGCCGACACCCACACCCACAGCCCGCGCCGTAGTGACCGGCGCCTCCTCCGGCATCGGAGAGGCACTGGCCGCTGATCTGGCATCACGCGGACATTCCCTGATCCTCGTTGCCCGTCGTGGCGAGGTCATGGAGGTCCTCGCCGAGAAGCTTCGCGCCGCGCACGGCGTCGAGGTGGAGGTCCGTGCATCGGACCTCTCCGACAGCGCGGCGCGTGCCGTTCTGGTCGAGGAACTCGGTGGCCGCGACATCAGCATCCTGTGCAACAACGCCGGTATCGCCACCTTCGGGCCGATCGCCGAGCTGGACCCGGCATACGAGCGCGACCAGGTCGAGCTCAACGCCGTTGCAGTGCACGATCTCACGCTGGCCGTTCTGCCCGGCATGCTCGCACGCAAGTCCGGAGCCATCCTGATGGTCGGGTCCGCGGCCGGAAACATGCCGATCCCCAACAACGCGACGTACGCCGCCACGAAGGCGTTCGTGAACACCTTCGCGGAATCGTTGCGAGGTGAACTCAAGGGCACCGGAGTGAACGTCACCCTGCTCGCCCCAGGCCCAGTACGCACCGAAACCCCGGACCCGGCCGAAGCGTCGATCGTCGACAAGCTCGTCCCGGACTTCTTCTGGATCTCGAGCGAGTACACCGCCAAGGTCTCGCTCGACGGCCTGGCCGAGAACAAGATGCGCGTCGTACCAGGCATCTTGAGCAAGGCGATGTCCGTCGCGGGCGGCTACAGCCCGCGTGCCGTCGTTGCGCCCATCGTGGGCACGTTCTACAAGAAGCTCGGCGGCTGATTCACGCAAACTTCTCAGAGCAGGCCATAGCAGACCATATAGTCGGTTAATGGCGATGCGACGAACACTGGCAGTCGGGGCAATCCTTCTTCTGACCGGAGGGTTGCCCTTACTGCTGCCCACGGCAGCGAATGCATGTTCGTGCGCATCATCGGCTACCCCGGAAGAAGCCGTGAGCGTCTCCAGCACCGTTTTCCTCGGGACTCCGACGGAGAAAACTTCGGACGGGTTCGAGGACACCTACCTGTTCGACGTCAGCCGGGTCTACAAAGGCGATCTGGCATCGGTGACGTCGGTGGGGACACTCGCGAACGGGAACGGTTGTGGCACAAGCTACGTGCTCGGCACCGAGCAGCTGATGTTCGTTTCTGCGCCGTACGACGTCGACGCCGAGCACGAGGGGTACAGCTGCGGGCCGGCTACCGAAACCGGGTTCGACATCCAAGCGGCGGTCGAGTCCGTGTACGGCGCCGGTTACGCCCCGAGCTCCGGCGGAACTCCGTCCGTTGGTGTGTCCGCCGACAGATCGACGGTCATCGGCGGAGGCGCCGCGGTGGCATTGCTCGCGGTGCTCGGTTGGTTCGGATGGAAGCGCCGGCGAGCACAGTAAGTCGAGGACGTCAGGGCCGCGTCAACCTCGTTCGGCGGCGCGTCAAGTAAGCGTCAAGATCCGCCCCACCGGTGATCTTCGGGAGTAGATCTGAAGGTAGCCCGCAACACGGCGGGTCACCTTCAGGAGATCGACGTGACGCTACTCGAAATCTTCCCCTCCCTACGCGGCGCAATGACACCGCGTATGGATCCTGCGTTGTGGCCCATCAGTACTCGCCACGACCACAGCGGGCGTGTCTGCATCGGCGACGTCTCCCTCGAAGAGATCGCGGACCAGTACGGCACACCGACGTACGTCGTCGACGAGGCGGACGTGCGGCACCGCTGCCGCACGTATCGAGAGATCTTCCCCGACTCGGAGATCGTGTACGCCGGCAAGGCACTGATGATTCGAGCGATGGCTACCTGGGTCTCCGACGAGGGACTCGGGGTGGATGTCTGTTCCGCCGGTGAACTCGCCGTCGCGCTCGCCGCGGGCGTGGACCCCCACCGAATCATCCTGCACGGCAATGCCAAATCGGTTTCCGAACTGAGGGCGGCGGTCAACGCGGGTGTGGGCCGGATCGTCCTCGGCTCCCCCAGCGAAGCGGTACGGCTCGCGTCGGTGTGTACCCACCGACAGAAGGTGTTGATCAGAGTCACACCCGGCATCGACATACACGGACACAAGGCAGTGTCCACAGGCATCTTGGACCAAAAGTTCGGCCTACCAGCGTTTTCCGAAGAACTGGAACGTACGGTATCCGTCGTCGCCAACGCGGCGCACCTGCAACTCATCGGCCTGCATTGCCATCTCGGCTCCCAGATCACCGATCCCGAACTCTTCCGCCCCGCGATCGAGACGATGATCGCACAGATGGACGACATACGACGCACGCATCGAATCATCCTCACCGAACTCGATCTCGGCGGTGGCCATGGGATCGCATACATGCCGGGAGACGCCCAACTGGATCTGACCCGCCTCGCTCACGTCATCGACGAAACTCTCGACGACGCGTGCACCCGAAACCGCTTCCCTCGCCCCGAAATCGTGCTCGAGCCTGGCCGAGCGATCGCCGCGCGCGCCGGAGTCACGCTATATCGCGTACAGAACATCAAGTCGATCAGCGGCGGTCGAACCTTCGTTTCCGTCGACGGTGGGATGAGCGACAACCCTCGGGTGTCGTTGTACGACAGCCACTACGACGTCGAACTGGTGAACCGACATTCGAGCGCACCGCTCCAGGAAGTCACCGTCGCCGGGCGGCACTGCGAATCGGGCGACGAAATCGCCGTCGGAGCAAGGCTTCCCGCCGACCTACATGAAGGTGACCTGTTGGCAGTGCCGTGTACGGGCGCATACCACCACAGCATGGCCTCCACCTACAACAGCGTCGGCCGGCCACCGGTCGTGGCTGTGCTGGGCGGGATTGCGCGGCCGTTGATCAGGCGCGAATCGATCAACGACCTGCTGGCCCGCGAGGTCGGCATCTGACCTCGCGGGCGCCTAAGCCTCAGCGCTTGCGACGGCTACCGGTACCGAAGATGTTTCGCGAAATCTCCCGTCCCGCAGCCGAAGCTGCGGAACGCAGGAAGCTCTTCACGGCCGAGTTACCCAAGATCTGCTCGGCAATGTTGGGGCCCTCCGGTTCGGCCGGCGGCGGTGGCGGCAGATCGGGCAGCGACGGAAGATCCAGGGACTGATCCGCCGTCGGAGCACCGGCCACCTTCGCCGTCAGCTTCTCGTACGCCGACTCGCGGTCGATGGTCTGGCCGTACTTCTGATTCAGCGGACTCGACGACGCGGCCGCCTTGATCGCGTCGTTGCCGATGGTGTCCATCAGCGACCTCGGAGGACGAATCTTGGTCCAGGCCACCGGCGTCGGCGCACCCTTTTCCGAGAGCACGGTCACGATGGCTTCACCGATGCCGAGTGAAGTCAGTGCCTTTTCCAGGTCGTAGTGCTCGGTCTTCGGGTAGGTACGAACGGTCTTGTTGAGCGCCTTCTGATCGTCGGGCGTGAATGCGCGTAGGGCGTGCTGGACGCGCGCGCCCAACTGTGACAGCACCGAATTGGGAATGTCGGTCGGAAGTTGCGTGCAGAAGAACACGCCGACGCCCTTGGAGCGAATCAGCTTTACCGTCTGTTCGACCTGCTGCAGGAAGGCCTTCGACGCGTCCGCGAAAAGAAGGTGCGCCTCGTCGAAGATGAACACCAGCTTCGGCTTGTCCAGATCTCCCTCTTCGGGCAGCGTCTGGAACAGGTCCGCGAGCACCCACATCAGGAAGGTGGAGAACATTGCCGGACGCGCGGCCTGGGCACCGAGTTCGAACAGCGTGATCACACCGGCACCGCCGACGACACGCAGCAGGTCCTCGGTTTCGAGTTCCGGTTCGCCGAAGAAGGTGTCACCGCCGTCGGCTTCGAGGTTGACCAACGCGCGCAGAATCACTCCCGCCGTCGCGGAGGAAACTCCGCCGATACCCTTCAGATCCGCTTTGCCCTCAGCGCTAGTCAGGTGGGCGATGACCGAACGCAGATCCTTGAGGTCCAGCAGGGCCAGGCCCTGAGTGTCGGCCCAGTGGAAGATCAGTCCGAGAGTCGATTCCTGGGTCTCGTTGAGGCCCAACACTTTGCTGAGCAGGATCGGCCCGAAACTGGTGATGGTCGCGCGCACCGGGATACCGATTCCGTCAGTACCCAACGACAAGAACTCGACTGGCATCCCAGCGGGAGTCCACGAATCGTCGCCCGTCTCGACTGCGCGAGCCTTCATCTTCTCGCTCGGATCCCCCGCCTTCGACAGACCCGAGAGATCGCCCTTGACGTCGGCCATCACTACAGGCACACCCGCGGCGGACAGCTGCTCGGCGATGCCCTGCAACGTCTTGGTCTTGCCGGTACCCGTCGCACCGGCAATCAGACCGTGACGGTTGATCGTCGCCAATGGAATCCGCACCCGCGCGGTGGGATCTGCCACTCCGTCGATCACCACCGAGCCGAGCTCGAGTGCCCGCCCCTCGGATGAATAGCCCGCCGCGATTTCAGCTGCAGCACCCGACGGCGCCTGAGCAGCGGGGGCGGCTCCGGCCGATGCTTCGGCCTCAGCGGCAGCCGCTTCCTTCTCGGCTTCCTCAGCTGCCGCAGCGGCTTCAGCTGCAATCCGAGCGGCTTCGGCAGCGGCAGCCTTGGCAGCTTTCGCCTTCTCCGCCGGCGTCAGCGGCGCGGCTCCTTCCTTCGGATCCACGGTCATCGAAAAGCCCTCCTCGTTGCAATGCGGCGCAGTTCTTGTCATCACCCGAACGCCGTCTTACACACGTCGAGTTTCCACCGCAGACCTTATCCCGCGCCCGCGCGCACTACTGTGTTCCTGGTGCAGGACAAATTGGTATGGATCGATTGTGAAATGACCGGGCTGCGACTCGAGTCGGACAAACTCATCGAGATTGCGGCTCTGGTGACCGACAGCGACTTGAACATCTTGGGCGAAGGTGTGGACATCGTCATCCACGCCGACGACGACGCGTTGGCTGCAATGCCCGACGTCGTGAAGAAGATGCACGCGAAGTCGGGACTGACCGAAGAGGTTCGTAAGTCGACGGTCACCCTCGCCGAGGCGGAGAAAGAGGTGCTCGCGTACATCCGCAAGCACGTTCCCGTCGCCGGTACGGCTCCCCTGGCAGGTAATTCCATCGCCACCGACCGCGGATTCATCTCGCGTGACATGACGGCGCTGGACACATACCTGCACTACCGGATGATCGATGTCAGCTCCATCAAGGAACTCTCCCGCCGCTGGTACCCGCGAATCTACTTCGGCCAGCCCGAAAAAGGTCTCGCCCACCGGGCACTCGCCGACATCAAGGAATCCATCCGCGAACTCAAGTACTACCGCGGCACTGCATTCGTCGCGGCGCCCGGACCGTCGAGCGCGGAGATCGCAGCCGTCGTAGAGGGCTTGGGTCCCGCCTGACCTGCCGATTGGCTTCCTGACCGACTTTCGCGCTAGTATCTCTTTCGTCAAAGCAGCCGGGTCAAACCGGTGGCCGAGGCAATGGTGGGCGTAGTTCAGTTGGTAGAGCACCAGGTTGTGATCCTGGCTGTCGCGGGTTCGAGTCCCGTCGCTCACCCAAGCGGAACCCCCGAAGATGTCGAAAGACATTTTCGGGGGTTCTTTTGGTTTGTGCGCCGGCCCCAATCCCCCCTTCCACAGCCGGGTGAACGTACCTCTCGTCGCCTCAGATAGACCGAAAGCCACTTTCGCTCACATGGGGGTAGCTGGAAATCGCCGCACATGGCCCAGCCGTCGATCACTCGGGCGACGGTTGCGGCTCCCAGACACCTGCGACGGTCCCCTCGCGAACGTGTCGCTCGTATGCCGAAACCTTGTCGTGGATGACGGTCAGGTTGTCCTGCAGCGCAGAGATCCTGGATCGAATCAACACCTCATGCTTTTGTAGAAGTGAAAGCCGTTCCTTCTCGTTTCCCGGCCCTGACCTGACGAGTGCGGCGAATTCGCGGATCGTTGCGATCGGCATACCCGAGTCTCGGAATCGATTGCACAGCTTCAACCAAGCGACATCGTTTTCGGCGTAGACCCGACGCCCACCTGCCGAGCGCGCAACCTCGTGAACGAGCAATTCCTCACGTTCGAAGTATCGAAGGGAATCGATGCTGATTCCGGTCTCGACAGCTACGTCACCGATTGATAGTTCACGCATTGCCCGTCTACCTTTCCTTGACCTGGAGTGCACTCCAGATTTTACGGTCGCGGCCATGAATTCCATTCAGCGCAAAATCAACACCGAATTCTCCCGAATCTCCACTGCCGACGACGTACTTGCCGGACAAGATTTAACCGGCACAACTGCTTTGGTCACTGGCGGGTACTCCGGACTCGGATACGAAATTTCGCGGTCACTTTCTTCGGTCGGCGCGCGAGTTGTAGTTCTTGCCCGCCGACCAGAACAGGCACGGAGCGAGGTGGCCGACCTTCCGGGTATCGAAGTGCGAGCGTGCGACCTGTCGGACCCGAGCAGTGTCAGATCGTGTGCGCGAGAAATTCTCGAATCCCGGATCACTCCGGACATCATCATCTGCAATGCGGGGGTCATGGCCTGCCCGGAACTCCGTGTCGGCTCCGGCTGGGAATCACAATTCGCGATCAATCACCTCGGGCACTTTGTACTGGTGAACCTGCTGGTGCCAGCAATGCCCGCAAACGGTTCTCGCGTAGTCGCTGTCTCGTCGGCGGGACATTTTCTGTCGGGAGTGCGTTGGGATGACATACATTTCCGCAACGGTTACGACCGCTGGCTTGCGTACGGTCAAGCCAAGACTGCAATTGCTCTATTCGCTGTACAGCTGGCGAGCTCCGGTGCTTCACGCGGCATCACTGCGTTCTCCGTCCATCCCGGGAGCATCCTCACTCCCCTTCAACGTCACTTCTCTGCATCGGAGAAACACGATCTCGGATGGACGACGTCGAATGGCGACGCCGTGCCGGGATTCAAGACTCCCTCCCAGGGCGCCGCTACAACGGTGTGGGCAGCGACGGCACCGATACTCGCCGATCACTCCGGCGCGTACCTCCAGGACTGCAACATCGCGGACGTCGCGCAGACTGATGACATGAGCGTCGGCGGCGTGAAGCCTTGGGCTACCGATCGCGACGACGCACGCAGATTGTGGGCACTGTCCGCTGAAATGACCGGAGTGGACGCCTTCGGTCGACGCTGACGCCGAGCGAACGTACCTCCCGTCGCCTCAGATAGACCGAGAGGCACTTTCGCTCACAAAAGGATTACAGATGCAGAAATGCCCCCAACCGGACGGTCGGGGGCATTCTGACGTTCAGTGCTTCAGGGACGCACTCAGACGTCCGCGTTGCCGGTCTTCCAGACGCTCCAGGGAATGTTCCAGTCACCGAGGCCGTCGGTGCCGGAGAGCGTTCCGCCGACGGTGTTCTTGACGACGACGATGTCCCCGCGCTTGGTGTTGTCGTAGACCCACTTGGCGTTGGACGGGCTCAGGTTGAGGCAGCCGTGACTGGTGTTGGAGTAGCCCTGCTGCCCGACCGACCACGGCGCCGAGTGGAAGAAGATGCCGCTGTAGGACATTCGGGTCGCCCAGTCGACGGGGGTCTTGTAACCCTGCGCCGAGGTGACCGGGACGCCGTACGTGGACGAGTCCATGATCATGTTCGCGAAGCGGTCACCGATGATGTAGACGCCGTTGTCGGTGGGAGTGCTGTCCTTGCCCATGGAGGTGGGCATGGTCATGACGGTCTCACCGTTGACCTGGAAAGTGACCTGCTTGGTGTTGTCGTCCGCCGTGGCGATGACGGCATCACCGATGGTGAAGGAACTCTTCGCGTCTTCCTGCCCGAAGACTCCCTTGCCGAGATTGCGCCCGTACACGTTGACGCTCACGTCGACCTTGGTGCCGGGTGCCCAGTAGTTCTCCGGACGCCAACGGACCTCACGATTGTTGACCCAGTAGAACGCACCTTCGACGGTCGGAGTCGTGGTGACGGTGATCGCAGCTTCGGCAGCCTTGCGATCGGGGATGTTCTCGTCGAACTGCACCGCGATGGGCTGACCGATGCCGACCACGTCGCCCTCGTTCGGCAAGACATACGGCTTCGTGACGTTGCCGGGTGCGCTGGTGGTGAAGGACGTGACCGTCGTACTGGCGCCGCCCAATCCGAATGCGCGGGCCTCGATTTTGTACTTGCGGTTGTAGCCGAGCGGTTCGGTGGTCGTCCACGACGCACCGTCGGCAGCAATCGCGCCGGCAACTGCCTTGCCGTCCTGATTGACCATCGTCACGTCGGACAGGGCGCCGTCAGCGACGTTGATCTTGACCGGGTCGCCCGGCGAGAAGCCGACAGCGCCGTCGGCGGCGGTCGAGGTGAGCTTCGGCTTGATGAGTTCGGTGAGCGGATTGGAATCGATCGGCGCCGATCCCTCGGTGCTGACGTCCTTGCCACCCGACGTGCACGCGGTGACCAGAACGAGCGCACCGAGAGACACCGCGATCATCGCCGCACTCTTCGACACTCGACCGTTCCCCCCGCGCACGGACAGACCCCACCTTTGACGACTCATCGTTCGACTCCGCTTCACAATTTCTCCGACTAACTTCCGCATCACATGCGAATCCCACTTACCGGAAGG
>NZ_BCRM01000032.1 GCF_001552595.1 Rhodococcus erythropolis NBRC 15567 | reverse complement strand
CAAGTGGGACTTGCGGTATGACTGCGCTGCACCAATGATGCCAGGCGCGCTCGTTACCAACGGTCATGAAGGGCCACGCCGTCAGTAACGTTCAAGTATCAATCGCTCCGAACCGTCCGTTTTGTTACCGCTTTCAGCGGATTTCCTCCGATTGGACTACGGCAGCGAGGCCGCCACCTGGCGATTTGCTCCCGAACCGGCGATTCGGCTAATGTTCTGTCTCGCAAGAGCGAGCGCCTATAGCTCAGTTGGTAGAGCAAGTGACTCTTAATCACTGGGTCCGGGGTTCGAGTCCCTGTGGGCGCACTTGCAAAGGTCCCCACCTTCTTCGGAAGGTGGGGATTTTTCTTTGTGGCTTGGTGGACAGGTCGTGGTGAATAGACTTCACAGTTACCGGAACCACGGCCTGGAGGTCTGATGACTGAGCGCGAATTCACGCCCGGCGGCGAACTGGCATTTGCCGGGGTGGCAGGTCAGGCAGCTCTGATCCGGTCCGGAGCTTTGTCCGCCCGCGAACTCACCGAGACCACACTTCGCCGTATCGAGCGCCTCGATTCGACGCTCAACGCATTTGTACGAGTTCTCGCGGACGAAGCACTCGACGAGGCGACACGGCTCGATCAACGTCAGGCCGACGGCAAAACCCTGGGCCCACTGCACGGAGTCCCGATTGCAATCAAGGACGAGAACGACGTCGCCGGAACGCCGACGACGTACGGCGGTGCGGCAGCAACGCGCATCGCATCGGCCGATTCAGAGGTTGTCCGTCGGTTGCGCGAAGCGGGTGCGGTGATCGTCGGCAAGACGACCATGCCCGAGTTCGGCATCTGGCCCTTCACCGAGACTGCCGCAAACGGATACACGAGAAACCCTTGGGACACCGGCATATCCACCGGCGGATCGAGCGGAGGATCTGCGTCGGCCGTCGCGTCGGGAATGGTCGCGGCGGCAATAGGCGGCGACGGCGGCGGTTCCATACGATTGCCTTCGGCGTTCTGCGGGTTGTTCGGACTCAAGCCGCAACGCGGTCGGGTGAGCACCGCGCCGAACCGAAACCTCTGGCGCGGACTCGGCACACTCGGGCCTCTCACTCGTTCGGTCGAGGACAGCGCGCTCGTATACGACGCAATCACCGGTACCACCGAGATCGACGACTACACGGCCGAAACGCTCCGAACCAGCTTTGCCGACGCGGCCGTGTCGGCACCCGGGCCGCTTCGCATCGCGGTGTCCACCCGGAGTCCGGTCCGGGGCGTCCGTCCGTCAGCGGAGATCGTTGCCGCGGTGCTCTCGATCGCAGAGATGTTGAGCGTGTTGGGACATCACGTCGAAGAACATGATCCCGAGTACCCGGATGCCACTGCCGCTTTTCTCCCGCAGGTGCTCGGCGGTGTCCGCGACGAAGCGCTTCGTGTCGATCATCCAGCGCTTCTCGAGAAGCGCACGCGAGCGCTCGCCTCGATCGGCCGGATAGCTGCACCCGCGCGCGTCGGTAAATTCGCCTACCGCAAAGGTGAGCGAATTGCAGCGACGGTCAACCAGGTCTTCGACACCTTCGACCTGGTCCTGATGCCGACGACGCCCGCGCTGCCACGCCCGATCGGACAACTCGAAGGAACCGGCCTTCTGTCCGCAGTCCGCAAGGCGTTGCCGATCGCCGCCTACTGTTCTATCTGGAATGTCTGCGGCAACCCGGCGGCCGCGGTACCCGCCGGCTTCTCCGAACATGGACTCCCCCTGAGCGTCCAACTGGTTGCGCGCAGCGGTGGCGAATCGGCGATTCTCGCCGTCGCACAGCAGTTGGAAAGCACCGTCCGCTGGCCGGATTCACGCCCGCCACACTCGTGAATTCCGGAAGCGATGTAACCATCGTCACCACGATGAACACGCGTTTTGCAAACTCCTGAGCCTGTCGGCTAATGTTCTGTCTCGCAAGAGCGAGCGCCTATAGCTCAGTTGGTAGAGCAAGTGACTCTTAATCACTGGGTCCGGGGTTCGAGTCCCTGTGGGCGCACTTGCAAGAAGGCCCCCACCTCACCAGGTGGGGGCCTTCTTCATGTGCTGCCTTCGAAAACTCGGGTCAGCGAATGATCTTCCGGACCACGAGTAGTCCCACCACGGAACCAACTGCGATCAGCGCGTACTTCACTGCCGGCTCGTTGAGCTTGGCGAGCACCGTCTTCTTGGTGTTCTCGACCAGCCGCTTCGGGTTGGTGCGGACCGTCAGTTCGTCGAGTGTGCTCGCGAGCTGGTTACGCGCCTTCTCGATCTCGCGTTCGATGCTCTCGGTGTCCCTGGGCACGTGTCCTCCAACTTGTCTGTGTTCTGCTGCTCTGTGTGCGGGTCTGCTGTGCGGACGCAGCGCGCCGACACTTCGCTCTACCGTAGAGGAGCAGAATGCCCTCGCGCCCACCTGCCGCGCAATTTCTCGACTAACCTCGATTCCCGTGACCGAGAACAGTAGATTGTCCGCCGGCGACGTCGCGCCGGATTTCACGCTCCCAGACGCCGACGGCAACGAGGTTTCGCTTCACGATTACCGCGGCCGCAAGGTCATCGTGTACTTCTACCCCGCGGCCAGCACCCCGGGGTGCACCAAGCAGGCCTGCGACTTCCGCGACAGCCTCGCCGAATTGAACGGCGCCGGGCTGGAGGTCGTCGGAATCTCGCCGGACAAGCCAGCAAAACTCGCGAAGTTCCGCGATACCGAAGAGCTGACCTTCCCGCTGCTCTCCGACCCCGAGAAGGCGACGCTCGAAGCCTGGGGCGCATTCGGAGAGAAGAAGATGTACGGCAAGACGGTCCAGGGCGTCATCCGCTCGACGTTCCTCGTCGACGAGGAAGGCAAGATCGAGGTGGCCCAGTACAACGTCCGGGCCACCGGCCATGTCGCCAAGCTACGACGCGATCTATCCGTCTAACTCCCGTACCTGCTCAAGAACAGCGCCTCCGCGAAAGCGAGATTCTCGATCTCCGACGGGTCGACGCTTTCGTCAGGTGCATGAATGCGGCACTGCGGTTCCTCGACGCCGATCAACGCGATCTCCGCGTCGGGGAACTGCTCGGCCAACGCACTGCACAGCGGAATCGATCCCCCTTGGCCGGCAAACCCCACTTCGCGGCCGTAGGCATCGGTCAGCGCAGACTTCAGCTGCGCGAAACCCGCTCCTTCCGTCGAGGACGAGAACGGTGATCCCGTCGATTCCGGTACGACCTCGATGTGGACGCCCCACGGCGCCGCTGCGCGGAGGTGGTCAGTCAACAACTTCTGTGCCTGCGCCGGATCCGTGCCAGGCGGGACACGAAGATTCAGGCGTGCGGATGCACGGGGCGTGATTGCCGCCGCAGAACCCACGACCGGCGGGCAGTCGATACCCAGGATGGTCAGCGCCGGACGAGCCCACACCTGCTCGGCGACCGAACCGGAACCAGTCAGCTGTACCCCTTCGAGTACCCCGGCGTCGGAGCGGAACTGATCGCCGTCGTAACTGACTCCCTCCCACTCCTGGTCGTTGGTCAAGCCTTCGACAGTGGTGTTTCCGGCGCCGTCGTGCAGCGTCGAGAGAATGTGCACCAGCGCGGTGATCGCATCGGGTGCCGGTCCACCGAAGACACCGGAGTGAATCTCACCCTCGAGCGTCGACACGTGGACCACCACGTTGGCGATCCCGCGCAGTGATGTCGTGATCGTCGGCTCCCCCACCTCGGTGTTGCCGGTATCGGCGATCAGGATCATGTCGGCCGCAAAAAGTTCGGGCCGCTCTCGCACCAGATCCTCGAGACCGCCAGTGCCCATCTCCTCGGATCCTTCGGCGACGATCGTCAGATGTGCGCTCGGATCCACACCGGCAGCGGCGAGCGCTCGCAGAGCTGTCAGATGCATGACGACGTTGCCCTTGCAGTCGGAAGCGCCGCGTCCGTACCACCGTCCACCCCGCTCGGTGAGTGTGAAAGGCGGCGAGCCCCAGAGCTCTTCGTTTCCCGGCGGCTGAACGTCGTAGTGGCAGTACAGCAGAACGGTCGGAGCACCGTCTGGACCTGGTCGACGACCGACGACGGCGGCCGAGCCGTCGGGGGTCTCGATCGCCTCGATATCGGCGAAACCCTGATCGCGGAATGCCTCCAGGACCCAATGTGCCGCGGCCGCGCATTCTTCCGGCGGGTACTGCCGTGCATCTGCGACGGACTTCATCGCCACAAGTGCACTCAGATCCTCATGGGCACGCGGCATGAGTTCACGTACCGCGGTTCGCAGTTCTTCCGTCATCGTCTCCCTCTCCTCGGCATCGAACCTCGGTGTGCCCGAAGAATCTCAGTGTGCCCGAATCGGGCGTAGGGAGTCGGCAGGATCGCCGTTGCGCCACACCGCGCAGCAACCTCTTCAGCTACTGGACAGGTGGTCACCTAGTATCGAGGTGTGGCAACAGCATCGGGACTCGTGTGCGCGCACCTGCGCGGTGCGTTTCGACCGATCACGACCGCCGAAGTAGGTGGCCGATGACACCGGATAATGCACAAGTCCCAAATTCGACAGAAAACACCGATAGCCTGGAAGACGTGCAGCCCACGACTCGTAACCGCGCGCGGCGACGAGTCGACCCAGCACTGGAGAATCCTCAGAGCCTCGAAGAACCGCAGGAACTGCTGCCGCGCAAGCGTCCGACGCAAGAGCGCAGCCAGCGTAAATTCGACGCACTCCTGGCAGCGTCACGGGAACTCCTCACCGATGTCGGTTTCGAATCGTTCACCTGCGAAGAGGTCGCGGCACGTGCTGACGTCCCGATCGGGACGCTCTACCAATTCTTCGCGAACAAGTACGTCATCGTGTGCGAATTGAACCGCCAGGACCTCGTCGGGGTCCAGCACGAGCTTGCGCAGTTCGGCGGCGAAGTACCCTCGCTCGACTGGTTGCGGTTCCTGAACAGTTTCGTCGATCACATGGCCGGACTGTGGACGTCCGATCCATCGCGCCGCGAGGTCTGGCTGGCGATGCAGTCGACGCCGTCCACGCGGGCCACCGGAGTCATTCACGAAAAGCAATTCGCCGAGACCGTAGCGAAAATGCTCGGTCCGTTGACGCCTCGTACGCGGCGAGATCGTCGCCTGATGATGGCGGAAGTTCTTGTCCACGTGGTGTATTCGATGCTCAATTTCTCGGTTCAGGACGGTCAGTCGCATGCCGACGCCGTCGCCGAACTGAAAAGGTTGATGATCGCGTATCTCCTCGTCGCCGAGAAGGAATCCCGCACGAAGGACTAGTCGAACGACAAAGAGCCGGTCTCCCCTTGGGAGACCGGCTCTTTCGTGTCCGGCAGTGCTACTCCGGGTCGGATTCGATGACCGCGAAAGCGCCCGCCATGTCCCCGTCGTGGGTGAGCGAGATATGAATTTTCACTCCGGTGAGGTGTTTGGCCACGTCACCGCGAAGCCGGATGCCCGGGCGACCCCAGGCGTCCGAGATGACCTCGATATGATTGTGGATCATCTCCCCCAGCACCGGCGGGCTGGCGAAGAGAGCAGTTGACCATGCCTTGATCACTGCTTCCTTCGCTGCCCACCGGGCGGCGAAATGTCGTGCCGGTTCGGAGCTCCGGGTAGCGGCGTCTCGACGCTCGCCCGGTGTGAAGTTGTCGAGCATTGCCGTTCCCGGCCTGTTCAATTGCTCGGCGAACTCCGACACCGTCACGAGGTCGAAGCCGATACCCAGAACTCCCATACCGTGATTATTACTTGCAGCCGGGCAGATTCGAGCGGTACACCAGATCTGCGCCGAGTCGTGCGTCCTCGCTCAGCAGCATGTCCGCTTCGAGCTGACGCGACGCCTTTGCCGGCGTTCCGTCGGCACCGAGGCGACGATCCGCCGGGCGCTCGTAGAGGCTGTCGCCACCGCACATCGCCTTGGCGAGGCGGCGCTGACCGTCGATCGTCCGCTGCTGCGCCGCAGCAACATAGTCGGCGCGCTTGTCGGCCGGAACCGACTCGACGAATGCCTGCGGGTGCACGACTGCGATCAGGCCGGAGACGTGACCGAAGCCGAGGCTGGTCAGCAGGCCGGCACGCAGCGGAAGCTGATCACCGAACTTGAGCGGCTGACGTGCCCACACGAGGTGCTCGAACTCGGCCATCTTGTCGTCGACGCAGTCGAGGCTGCGGTTCGGCGGGACGATGCCCTGGCTCAGTACCTGGCAGAGCCCGATCAGCTGGAAGGCTGCGGCACCACCCTTGGCGTGACCGGTCAGGCTCTTCTGCGAGACCACGAACATCGGCGCACCTTCACTGCGTCCCAATGCCCCGGCGAGGCGCTCGTGCAGCTCTGCCTCGTTCGGATCGTTGGCGGCAGTGGAGGTGTCGTGCTTGGAGATCACGGCGATGTCGTCGGCGCTCACGCCGAGAGCGTTGAGCGAGAGTGCGAGCTGCGAATCCGCTCCCCCACGTCCGGCGCCCAGTGCTCCGAGTCCCGGTGCCGGGATCGAGGTGTGGACACCGTCGGCGAACGATCCGGCCCAGGCGACCACACCGAGGACGGGCAGGCCCATCTCGAGTGCCAGGTCTCCGCGAGCGAGGAGAATCGTTCCGCCACCGGCCGACTCGACGAATCCGCCGCGGCGACGATCGTTGGCCCGCGAGAAGCGGCGATCCTCGATGCCCTTGGCGTGCATGTCCTCGGTCTTGGCAGTTGCCGACATGTCACCGAAGCCGATGATGCCTTCCGTGCTCAGATCGTCGAACCCGCCGGCAACAACCAACTGCGCCTTGCCGAGTCGGATCTTGTCGACGCCTTCTTCGACGGATACCGCTGCCGTGGCGCAGGCGGCGACGGGGTGAACCATCGCGCCGTAACCGCCGACGTACGACTGAACGACGTGCGCTGCAATGACGTTCGGCAGCGCTTCCTGCAGGATGTCGTTCGGACGGTTCTCGCCGAGCAGCGTGTCGATGTACAGGCTCCGCATCGAGGTCATGCCGCCCATGCCGGTGCCCTGCGTGTTGGCGACCAGGCTCGGGTGTACCCAGCGGAGCAGTTCGCTCGGAGTGAAGCCGCCGGTGAGGAAGGCGTCCACCGTTGCGACGATGTTCCAGAGTCCGACGCGGTCGACCGAATCTGCCATGTCGGCGGGGATGCCCCACTTGGTGACGTCGAAGTTGGTCGGGATCTGGCCGCCGACACTGCGAGTCAGCTTCATCTTGCGCGGGACGCGGATCTCGGTGCCTGCGCGGCGGGTGACCGTCCAGTCTCCGGACTCGGCGGAAACCGTCGCCGTCGTGTTCTCCGGATCGGATTCGACGAAGGCCTGAGCCTCTGCCTCACTGCCGACCACGAAGCTCAGATCCTTGTCCAGGAACACGGAGGTGAGCAGCGGAGCGGTGTTGTCGACCATCGCGCCCTCGTCGACGTAGCGACGGATGCCGCAACGCTCGACGACTGCGTCGTGGTACTTGTCGGCGATTTCCGCCTCGGGTACCAGGTCACCGGATTCGACGTCGTACCAGCCCGGCTTGGGGTCGTTCTCCCAGACGATGAGTCCGGTGTTCCACGCCAATTCGAGAACGCCTGCGGCAGAGAGCTGCTCGTCGACCTCCATCTCGAAGCGGGTACGCGAGGAACCGTAGGGTCCGAGCTCTCCGGCACCCACGATGACCACGAGGTCCGCGGGGGTGACGTCCAGTTCGGGCCAGCTCGGAGCCTTGACCGAGTCGTCGATGCGAGCCGGCGTGGGCAGCGCCAGGATGCTGGACTCGTCCACTGCTTCGTCGACAGCCTCGGCGATCTCGGCAACCTCGGCAGCTTCCTTGGCCAAAGCACCCAGATCCAGGTTGGCCTCGGACAGTCCGCCGGTCAGGTCGACCTCGAGCGGAGCCTCTGCTGCAGCGCGCCGCGACTCGCGGGTTGCCGTCTTCAGCAGTTGGGTCGCCATCTCCTGGGTGGACCAGGTGCGGACGCCCGCAGCTTCGACCGCGTCGACGATCGGATCGTTGTGACCCATGAGTCCGGTTCCGCGAACCCAACCGATGACCGCGTGTGCCAACGTGACCCGCTCGGCCCAGTTCCGCTCGGCCTTCCAGCGGTTGACCACGGCGATCAGCGAAGCCTTGGCCTCACCGTAAGCACCGTCGCCGCCGAACGTTCCGCGGTTCGGCGAACCGGGCAGCACTACGTGCAGGTGCGTGTCGACATCGCTGTCGTAACCGATCTTCGACAGACCGCCGATGAGGCGCTCCACCGACCAGAGCAGCACGCGCATTTCCATTTCGGCGCGAGCGCCGGCGTCGGAGAGTTCGCCGCCGACACGCGGAGCTGCGAACGGGAAGAGCATCGTCGGCGTCATGGCCGGCTTGATGAGCTTCTTTGCGCCGCCTGCGTTCTCGGTGGCCTCGTTGCCGATCCAGTCGATCAGTGCGTCGACGTCGGTGTACGACGCCATGTTCGCGGGAACCACCCAGAGGGCGGCACCGGCGCGAGCGTTCTCGCGGTACAGGTCGCGGTAGAAGCCCAAACGCTGACCGTCGAGTCGTGAGGTGGTCACGAATACCGTTGCGCCACCGGCAAGGAGCTTGCCCGTGACCGCTGCCGCGATGGAACCCTTGCTGGCGCCGGTCACTACTGCGACCTCGCCTGCCCACTCGGGTGCGTCGGATTCTGTCGTCACGGCTGCATCAACGATGCGGGTGTAGACCTCGGCGAGCGCCGTGCGGCCCTCGTCGGTTGCACGGGTGGCCCACCACTTGGCCTGTGCGGCGACGGTGGAACCGGCACCGATGAAGTTCTCGACCGACAACGCGGTGTCACCGAGCCAAATACGAGCGAGATCCTCACGCGCACTTGCCCAACGGTCGTCGAGCAGCACGGCCTTCTGTGCGTCGAATGCCGGAGCAACCAGACGCGGCCAGTCGGAGCCGAGTTCAGCCGAGACCAGGTCGACCAGTTCGGTGTCCTCGACCGTCGCGACTGCCGCTTCTTCGTTCAGTCCGAGCTGCTCGAGCACCAGGCGTGCAGCCGAGGCCAGAACGCCGTTGCGCCCGGTGATGTTCTCGGTGAACTCACCCAGGGCGGCTGCGTCGACGGTTCCGCCGCTTCCGCCGCCGGTGGCCGGCAACGAGACACTGACTCCGCGTGCAGAGCCGACCGAGGCAACTGCGCTGTCGATGACTGCGTCGACCGCTGCGGCGTCGGCCAGTGCGCCGGAGCTCAGGCCACCGAGGTCGCCGCCGCGGATGCTGGCGCCGTCACGGGTGCCGAGAGCCACTGCTGCGGTGACGTGGTGCGCCCAGCCGTCGCCCAGTTCCCAGACCTTCTTGACGCGGTCGGCGATGTAGCCGGGACGCTTGCCCGAGGGGCCGAAGACCTTGCGCAGGTGATCGTTGATCGAATCGGAGAGCACCGGTCCGAACGGCTTGTACGTACGGGCGAGCTTGTCGACGGTTGCTCCCAAGGAGCCCATGTCGGCATCCGCGGCACCGTCGATGGCGCCGAGGGACAGCTCGGAGCCGAGGTCGACCAGAAGCTGGTTACGACGCGAGGAGACGCCGTCGCACAGTGCCTCGATCGTGTCGGCGGGGCCGACCTGATCGGGACGGAGCTTGGTCCACAGGCTGATCAGGACCTTCGTGGCGTCGGGCGCCTTGAAGGTGAGGTCGTCCGGACGCGGTCCACCCGAAGGTGCGGCCGGCGCAGCAGCTGCAACCGGAGCAGCGGCCGCGGCAACCGGTGCAGCCTGCGCGGCAGGCGCTTCGATCTCGTCGTCGTCATCGACGGCGGGGTCGACGTCGGTGCCGTAGACGATCGCAGCTTCGCGCTCGACGTTGAGAACCTCGACCGGGTAGCCGAAGCGGCCCGGCAGCTTGAGGGTCTGCGACGCGAGGTTTGCAACGGTCGGGGCAGCGCCGAGACCGATCTCGACGAAGCGTTCGACCCCGAGTCCACCTTCGGACTCGTCGCCGAAGAGCAGGTCCTGCGTCTCGATCCAGCGGACCGGGCTGGCGAACTGCCAAGCCAGCAGCTCGATCAGGATGATGCGGGACAACTCGTGAGTGCGCGTTGCGTAGCTGTCGAAGTCTGCGAGGACTTCCTGCAGCGGCTCGGACGGCACCAGGTCGGCGATTTCCTGAACGAAGTCACGACGCAGCGAGAACGGCTTCGGAACCAGGTTCGGGATGTAGCGGCCGATCAGGATGTCCGGATCGATGTCGTGCGGGAGCAAGTCCTGCAGGCACACGCGGAAGTCCGCCACGCCGCCACGAAGGACGGTGGAGTGGAACGGCACGTCGATGCCGGGAACCTGGATGTATGCCCGCTTGCCACCGAATTCTGCTCGGCGACGGTCGATTTCGACCTCGAGTGCGTCGAGACCGGCTACCGAACCGGCGATGGCGTACTGGCTGCCGCGCAGGTTCAGGTTGACGATTTCGAGGAACTCACCGGAGGTCTCGGCGACACCGGCGACGAAGCCCTGCACGTCGTCGTCGGAAACACCGATCTGCGACGGGCGAATAGCAGCCATGCGGTAGTCGGAGCGTCCGGCTTCGTCACGGGGAACGAGCTGGTGCATGGCGGAGCCACGCTGGAAGACGACCTCGAGAAGTGCTTCGAGCGGGAAAACCTCGGCGACAGCAGCGAGTGCGTTGTACTCACCGACCGAGTGACCGGCCAGAAGGGAATCCTCGATGAAGGTTCCGGATTCGCGCAGCTCGGCAACCTGGGCAACACCGAGAACGGCCATGGCCACCTGGGTGAACTGAGTCAGGTGCAGGACACCGTCAGGATGCTTGTGCTCGACACCGCGCGCCTTGACGGTCACCGGGTTGTCGCGCACGACAGCGAGAATCGAGAATCCGAGCGCCTTGCGGGTGTGCTTGTCCGCACGCTCCCAGACGTCGCGGGCGGCCTTGGAGCGTGCACGAGCGTCGAGGCCCATGCCCGGGCGCTGGATGCCCTGGCCGGGGAAGGCGTAGACGGTCTTCGGTGCGGCAGTGCGGCCGGTGGCGACCATCACCAGTTCGCCGTCGATGCGGCAGCCGACCTCGACGATTTCTGCGCCCTGGTCGATGCCGACACGGTCGACGCGGACGTCGATCTCGGCGCCGGGGCGAACCATCCCGAGGAAGCGGGCGGTCCAGGCGGTCAGGCGGCGCGGCGGGACGCGGGTCTCGGCCGGGTCGACTGCGGTGACTACCTGCTGCGCTGCGGCGGAGAGCCACATGCCGTGCACGATCGGGGTTCCGAGGCCGGCCAGCAGAGCGGCGTTGTCGGAGGTGTGAATCGGGTTGTGGTCACCGGAAACCTGAGCGAACGCGCCCATGCTGACCGGCGCGAGGATCTTCGCGTCACGGCGACGACGACGCGAGGTGTCGACAGCCGCATCGCTGATCGATCCACCGGCGCGAGCCGGGTCGGCGAGTTCGCCAGCGCCGGTGCGTCCGCGGATCGCGAAACGCTCGGTCATGGTGACGACTGCGGGGGCGTCGAGGCCCTCGCCGAGCATGGCACCGACCTCGACCTTGACCTCGACGACGCGACCGAGGTCGGTGTCGAGAACCGAGGCGACCTCGGCATTGACCACGAGAATGCTTGTCTCGGAGGGAAGTTCACCGACGAAGTCGACGGTGTGGTCGAGGTGGACCAGGTCGAGCATGCCTTCGATAACGGAAAGACTGTCGAGCTTGGCTGCGCCGAGGACTGCGAACACTGCAGGCCAGCATGCTCCGACGACGACGTCCGGAACAGCCTTGCCGCTGACACTGAGCGTGGTGGGCAGGCCGGAACCGGTGACACCGGCGTGATCGGCGATGCGATCGGGAACCCACGCGACGTTGAGGCGGGCCTTTCCGTTCTTGACTGTCGGAAGTTCCTGTCCGGCAGCAACTGCCAGCAGCGCGGACATCGCACCCTCGGCGTCTGCCTCGGTGACAACCGGAGCGCCGCCGTCTACGACGGACTCGGGGATGGTGATCGTGATGTCGACCGACTTGTCTGCCACCAACGGAACCGAGAGCAGCACGTGCGAGGAATCGACGACGGTCAAGCTGGACCCCGTGGTGCCGTGAACTGCCTTGTCGGCAGACTCTGCGTTCCACTCGTCGAGGTCGCCGAGGCGACGGACGGGGTTCTGGGTCAGGCGGCCGGCCCACTGGAGGTCGGGAGCGGAGAGGACGGCGTCGAGAAGTCCGGGTGCGGAATCCTGGTGGCGACGGCTCGCGAGTGCAACCGGAGCGGCTCCGGCAGCAACCAATTCGTCGTAGGTCGCCTTCTCGAAGCGATCGAGCAGGTCACCGACCGGCTCGTCGACACGGGTGATGCCCGCGACGGCGACGGTGCCGGGGATGACACAAACCTGATCGGCGGTGTAGCGGGGATCGTGTGCCTGCCACAGGGAGTCGCTGCGCCACCAACGGCGAACGTCACCGTCGACGACGGGAACGAAGTTGACCGGCTTGCCCGGCGTCTTGCACAACGAGGTGAAGAACGAGACGTCTGCGGGATGCAGAACCGTCGTCGAGTAGTCCGGGTACGACGCCTGCAGTGCGCAGATCGCAGCCTCGGGGCGCTCGAGGGTCTCGGCGTCGCCGAACAGTGTGGGGATCGGGCCACGGTCGACCGGGTGCAGACGCGCCTCGGTGCGCTGGAGCATCTCGCCGAAGCGAGCACGCCAGGTGATGTCGAGCCACGGGCTCGAGGTCGCCTCGACGATGGCGTCCTGAAGATCTGCGCCGCAATCGAATTCCTTCGCCGCGTCGATGCCGACGGTCAGCTCGAGGTAGCGGCGCAGCCACTGTGCGTACGTCATGGTCTCGACGTCGCCGAAGTACGGCTTGGCGGTGACGTCGAGGGCGGCGATGATCTCGTCGCGGCGCTCGGCCACTGCCTCGGAATCGCCGGCAACCTCGTCGAGGAGGCGTCCGGTGCGCGAAGCCGCGTTGTCGATCTCGTGAATGTCGGCACCGAGCTGGCTACGGCCAGAGGCCATTCCGCCTTCGGCGGTACCGGCACCGACCCAATCCGGTGTTCCGGGCGTGTCGACGAGGAGCTGCTTGACCTCGGGAGAGGTGGTGGCCTCGAGAGTCGCCATGGCTGCCGTGCCGACCAGGATGCCGTCGACGGGCATGGCCGGGAAACCGGCTGCGGCAGACCAGCGACCGGTGAGGTAATCGGCTGCGCGCTCGGGTGTTCCGATGCCGCCGCCGACGCAGATGACCAAGTTCGGACGTGTACGCAGCTCGGCGTACGTGTCGAGGAGCAGGTCGTCGAGGTCTTCCCACGAGTGGTGTCCGCCGGCGCGGCCGCCTTCGATGTGGACGATGACCGGGAAGTTCGGAACCTCGTTGGCGATGCGGATCACGGAGCGGATCTGCGCCACGGTGCCGGGCTTGAACGCGATGTTGGTGATGCCGATCTCGGACAGCTCGTCGATGAGGGCAACGGCCTCTTCGAGTTCCGGGATACCGGCGGTGACGATGACGCCGTCGATGGGAGCGCCGGCAGTACGGGCACGCTGCACAAGGCGCTTGCCACCGAGCTGCAGCTTCCACAGGTACGGGTCGAGGAACAGGGAGTTGAACTGGACCGCACGGCCCGGCTCGAGCAGCATCTTCAGCTCTGCGACACGGTCTTCGAAGATTTCCTCGGTGACCTGTCCGCCACCGGCGAGCTCAGCCCAGTGACCGGCATTGGCTGCTGCGGCAACGATCTTGGCGTCGACCGTCGTCGGCGTCATGCCTGCGAGCAGGATGGGTGAACGACCGGTCAGCTTCGTGAACGCCGTCTCGACGCCGATGCGGCCACCGGGAAGCGAAACAGGCTTCGGCGCGAATTCGCTCCACGAACGTGAGACCTCAGGCGCAGCACCGGGGGTGAGGAGATTGCGGTGTCCGCCGCGGGTGGCGGCTGCGATGATGCCGATGCCCTGCCCACGCAGCGAAGAGGACGTCATACGGGTCAGCTGATCGCTGGGTCCGAGATCGAGAATCCACTTGGCGCCGGCGGAGATTGCGCCGTCGACAGCCTCGACCCAGTCGACCGGATCGACGAGGACACCCTGTGCAAGTTCACGCGCACGGTCGGCATCGAGACCGCAACGGGTTGCCCAGCTGCCGACAAGTTCGACGGCCTCGGCCAATGCTGGGTGATGGAAGCCGATTTCGGTGTCGAGCGGATCGAAGGACGGAGCGAAGACGGAACCGCCACGCTTCTTGCCCTCTCGCTCGCGAGCTTCTTCGGCTTCGATCTGCTCGCAACGCTCTTGCACGCGTGCCAGCTGAGCGGGTGGTCCGGCGAGAACGACGCGGCGACGGCCGTTGCGAATGGCGAGGACAGCCGCGCGTTCGGGGGCAACACCCTCGGCAAGCTCGGCGACGATGGCGGCGAGACGCTCGGGATCGACGCCCGAGACCGCAACCATCGGCTTCGCGGAGGCGCCGGCGATGACGCCGCGGCGACGGCCGACCAGGCTGGCAGCAGCACCGACGAGCTGTGCGACGGCGAGGAGTTCACCGTCGTCGTTGCCCTGCGCGGCTACGGCAGCGGTGGCCAGCAGGCCCTGCGAGTGGCCGATGACGGCAGCAGGCGGGTTGCCGGCTACATCCAGACCCTGAGCGGAGAGTGCACGCAACGCCGCAAGCTGCGTGAGGAAGACGCCGGGGAGTGACACCGGAGCTGCGGTGAGCGCGGCAGCGGAAGGCCCGGCCGACTTCTCACCTTCTTCTTCGTCGACGATCTCGGCTTCGAGCATCCACGCGATCGGATCGAATCCGACCGGACGAACCACGAGGAGATCCTGTGCGACGGGCGCGAGGCGTGCTGCTGCGTCATTGACCAGATCGGTCAGAACGGGCTCCAGGCCGTTGTCACGGCTGAGCTCCTCGAGCGAAGTGAGCCAGGGAGCGCCCTGTCCACCGAAAGCGATTGCGTAGGAAACGCCGTTGTTCAGCGAATCGACGAGGGCACCTTTGCTGGTCGTGCGGGACTGTCCCCCATCGACGCCGAAACGGCGTCCACCCTTCGAGTCGCGTCCGTTTCCTGTAGGTGTCGTGTCATCGATCGTCACGCGTACGTCCTCTCCTGGTCACCTCTGCGGCGAGGTGGGATTTGCGGTGTGCTGCCCGGCTGAAGTGCTCGCGAATTCGTCGAGAGAATCGACGGAGTCAGGGCGTTCGTGCAAGACAAGGTTTACACAGAATCATGAGGATTTCCTCACGTTTGTCGGCACCCTGGAAATCTGGACTTTCGAGGCCGTGATCTTCCTCACGAGACTTCGAGAAAGTGACTCGCGAGTAGGTCGCGAACGCCCTGCCTGGGACTGTTACCGGGATTTTCAGAAACCTGAGGAACCCCTCATATTTATTGTTACCAATTCGTGACCTCCTTGACGGACGGTCGATCCCGTGCGTTCCGGGCCACCATCTGTCGGACCCCCTCGCTACGTTCAGCGCGTCCACACCGGACGACTTCTCGGGGGGAGAAATCATGAAAGACACAGACGTAGTCAGAGCGGCCGAATTCATCGGCGCCGAGCTTCCGCGCGAGGCGTGGCCGCATTGGAATCAGGGATGGCCGCGCGAGTCCGAAGCCGCCCTTCTCGATGCGATCTTCTCGTCGCGCGCCGCCTACGGAACACCGAAGACCGGAGTCCGCGCCGTCCTCGACCGTTGGCGCACACACCGCTCGGTAGCCGCAGGCGAACACCTCGACAGCTTGTCCGCTCTCGCCGCCTTCACTGACCGTGGCGACGAGCTCGCAACGATTCTCGGCAATCGCCAGCGCGTGCCGGGCAACTACTTCACCAAAGCCGAGGGTGCGGCTCGTGCGGCCAAAGCGCTCGCCGACGCCGGTTGCCGGTGCGGTGCCGACGTCGAGGACACCGAAGGCCTCCGTTCGGCAGTCGTCTCCGTTCCAGGCCTGGGCCCCAGGACCTTCGAGACGCTGGTGTTCCTGTCCGGGAAGTTGACGGCAACTTCGATAGATCTACTTGCACGGTTCGCCACCGAAGCAAGCAGTAGCGAGGAATTGTTGTCGAGCACCGACGCAGCCGAGTTGCTAGTTGCGGTCTCCGAACATCTCGACGTCGATGTTCGGACACTCACCCACGCTGCGTGGCGGTATCAACGCACGGCCGAGCAACCTCGCAGATCGAAGAAATCCACCATGCCGTCCGCAGCGGATCCACTCGCCGAAACGGCCTGAGAGCCGGCGGGCGCATCCCGACCAGGGTGGTGTGCCCACGAGCGATTCCACTCGCGTATCGTTTGAATTCCGCGCGCGAGTGGCGGAATTGGCAGACGCGCTGGATTTAGGTTCCAGTGTCTCAGGACGTGGGGGTTCAAGTCCCCCCTCGCGCACAACGAAAAGCCCCGCCGGATCAGATCCGGCGGGGCTTTTTCAGTTCTTGATCAGGCTCAGCGCTTTCGAGCCTTGACCGGCGGGGTCATGTACGTCGTCCGGCTCGGCGTCAGCCCCAGACGGACCGAGCTCTCCAACCACGTGATCGCCGACGCCGTCGGATCCACAACCGGAACGTGAATCCCTTTGCCATGCAGCCTGTCTCGGACCGCACTGGTCACACCGAGCATCCCGGTGCAACCGAGAACGACGGAATCGGCCTCGCCGTTCTCCACTGCCGCAGACGCCTGAGCGGCCAGTCGATCGATCAGTTCCTCCCGATCGGTGAGGCCCAGCACCGGCATGTCCACGACTCGAATACTGCCCAGCCGACTATCGAGCCCATACCGCCGAGTGAGCGATCGGAGCATCGGCACGACGTTCGGCAGGATGGTCACGACACCGACGCGATCGCCCAGACTCATCGCTGTCAGAAATGACGGCTCGAAGCCGCCGACCACCGGTGCGTCGATGATCTCTCGGGCGGCATGCACTCCGGGATCGGCGAAACACGTGATGAATACACCGTCGACGCCGTCGACTGCCGCCTCTTCGACCCGCTGCACGATCCCGGGGCCGGCCAGTGCCTCGTCGTACTCGGACTCGATGCTCGCCGTGCCAGAGAGCAGTGACACGACATCGACCGTCGTGCCGGGCGCCGCCCAGTGCTCCACCTCGGCTGTCACCGCCGGAGTCAGTGTGGTGTCGATGACCGGGCGAATCACTCTGATGTGCATGAAACACTCCCCTGCTTTCGGATACGCCCGAGGTTATCGATGCAGCACAGCCGGAAAAATGTGTTCAATGCCCGACGGTGCGGTGTTGGGTGGGCATAACGCACAGGTGCTGTGGCACGGCCTCTACGACACGCCGTGGCACGGCTTCTACGACACGCCGTGGAACGGCTTCTACGACACCGTGTCGGAGATCGCAGGGCGAGGCACTATAGCTCTCAGGTACCGTCTTAGTGTGTCCAAGAACGCTACTAAACGCCGACCTGCGCTGATTCTGCTGGTCATCGTGTCAGCTGCCGGCTGCCTCTCGCTCGGCTGGTGGCAGTGGGAGCGCTTCGAAGCCGTCGGAGGCTCGGGACAGAATCTCGGGTACGCGTTCCAGTGGCCGCTGTTCGCGGCGTTTGTCGTGTACGCGTATCGCAAGTTCGTTCAGCTCGAAGACGTGGACCCCGAAGAGGCCGAAGCCGAGGAAGCCGCCGCGGAGCCGCGTGAGATTCCCGCCGACCTCTTGCCGCAACGCCCGCAGGCCGAGTTCGACGATGTGAACCTCGACGTCGACGACCCTGAAGCCCGCCAAATGCTGGAATACAACGACTACCTTGCGCAGCTCGCCGCTCGCGAGTCCGATAGGAGCACGACGTGAGTACCGGTTCGGAAGCGAGCATCGCTACCCCCGCAGTCAACGCAGAAAAGCAGAAGAAGGTTGCGTCGGCGCTCGTCCGATATCGCGTTCTCGCCTGGATCACCGGCCTCTGGCTGCTGTTCCTGACCGGTGAGATGGTCTACAAGTACCTGATTCTCGACAATTCGGCGGATGCACCGTCGTGGTTGTTCTACATCGGCCAGATCCACGGCCTGTTCTACATGCTCTATCTCGTGTTCACGATCGACTTGGCGATCAAGGCCCGGTGGAAGCCCGGTACGACGGTTGCCACCGCGCTCGCCGGCACGATCCCGTTCCTGTCGTTCGTGTTCGAGCACAAGCGGACTGCCCAGGTGAAGCAGGCTTATCAGCTCTGAGAGTTTCGAAAAGTAGAGCCCTGAACGCAGACGCGTTCAGGGCTCTACTTTTCGAAATTCGGTTCAGCCGGCCAGTGCCGCCAGCGCGGGAACGAGCTGCACGAGCGCGCGCCCTCGATGTGACGCCGCATCCTTCTCGGCCGGGGTGAGTTCTGCGGCAGAGCGGGTGTCGCCGTCCGGACGGAAGATGGGGTCGTATCCGAAGCCCCCGTCGCCGGCTGGTTCTCGGCCGATCACCCCGCGCCATTCGCCGCGCACGACAGTCTCGTCGCCGCCGGGGATCACCAGTGCACAAGCGGAGACGAATGCCGCGCCGCGCCGCTCGTCTGGCACGTCTCCCAGCTGAGCCAGGACAAGCGCCGTGTTGGCGCCGTCGTTTCCGTGAGTGCCCGACCATCGCGCGGACAACACGCCGGGCATACCGTTGAGTGCATCGATCTCGACACCGGAATCATCTGCGATGCAAGGCATTCCGGTTGCCACCGCGCCGTCACGTGCCTTGGCGAGTGCATTCTCCTCGAACGTCGCCCCGGTCTCGGGGGCTTCGGGGAACGGCGGCACCTCGTCGAGCCCGACCAGTTCGATTCCGTTCACTCCAGCGGCGTCGAGCACCCGGTGAAGTTCCTTCAGTTTCTTGGCATTTCGGCTGGCAACCAGTACTCGTACGCTCACAGCTCAGGCACCGAACTTCTTTTTGGGTTCCGGATTCTTCGGTTCGGGTAGCACCCCGGGATACGGCTCGGCCAACGCTTGACGCTGGATCTCGAAGAGTTGCTCACAACCAGCCAGAGCGGAGTCGAGCAGCTTGTCCAGCGTCGAGCGTGGGAACGTGGCACCCTCACCGGTTCCCTGGATTTCCACCAGCGTGCCGGTATCGGTGGCCACGACATTCATGTCGACCTCGGCGCGAGAATCCTCTTCGTACGGAAGATCGAGGCGCACTCGTCCGTCCACGACCCCGACGCTGACGGCCGCTATGCCACACGAGATGGGCTGAGGGTCGGAGAGCAGGTCGGCTGCGCGCAGGTACGTCACGGCGTCGACCAGGGCCACGTACGCCCCCGTCACTGCCGCGGTGCGGGTGCCGCCGTCGGCCTGGAGGACATCACAGTCCAGGGCGATGGTGTTCTCGCCGATCGCAGCGAGATCGATGCAGGCCCGAAGTGATCGGCCGATGAGTCGACTGATCTCCTGCGTACGGCCGCCGACCTTGCCCTTGACCGATTCGCGGCCACTGCGTGTGTGCGTGGCGGCGGGAAGCATCGCGTATTCGGCTGTCAGCCAACCCAAGCCGGAGCCCTTGCGCCAGCGGGGTACACCCTCTTCGACGCTGGCCGTGCACATGACGCGAGTGTTCCCGAACTCGACCAGAACGGATCCGGCCGGATGACTGGTGAACCCGCGGGTGATCTTGACCGTGCGGAGCTCGTCGTCCGCCCTACCGTCTTCTCGTGTAGTCACCTTCGTGAGCCTAGCGGTCGCCCGGTCGGCACTGCATCGAATGTGAGGGGAATCAGATGTCGTAGACGCTTCCGGCGGAGACGGCATGGACTGGTCCGGAGAATTCGGATTTCGCTTCGGCGATCACGTCTTCGCGGGAGGTCCACGGCGGGATGTGCGTGAGGAGAAGTTCCTTGACGCCGGCGAGGGCAGCCACACGGCCGGCTTCCTTACCGGAGAGGTGAACTCCCTCGGGGCGATCCGGACTGTCGGTCCACGAAGCTTCGGAGAGCAACACGTCCGCTCCACGGGCGAGTTCGACGACGTTGTCGCACATACCCGTGTCACCGGTGTAGACGAGCACGCGGCCGTCGGCGCCGGTGATCCGGAAACCGTAAGCCTCGGGAGGATGATTCATCCGACGGGCGACGACGCTCAGTTCTCCGAACCTCACCGGCTCGTTCTCGGCCCAGAGCCGGACGTCGATGGTGTCGGAGATGTCATCCATCTCGCCGGCGCACTCGGCGGAGGACACTCCGATGCGGCAGGCCGTGTCGGTGGGGCCGTAAACCAGAGCCCGCCCGACCGGCGGGTTGGGGTGATAGCGACGCCAGACGAGCAGGCCGGGCATGTCGAGACAGTGGTCCGCATGAAGGTGCGAAAGCAGGATCGTCACCTCGCCCGGATCGGCGTATCGCTGCAACGCCCCAAGAACTCCCGGGCCGAAGTCGATCACGAGCGGCGGAGTTCCCGGTGCCGTGAGCAGGTATCCCGAAGCCGGTGAATCCGGACCCGTGACGCTGCCGGAACACCCCAGGACGGTCATGCGCATACCGGTCATGCTGCCACGTCTACCCGTCTGGAAAAAAGCTCTTGGTGGTTTTGGCGCGTCGAAGTCACACCGCAGCGAGGGTGTGACCCACGTCCGTTCAGAAACTCGGTGGTCGGACGGCCGGCGCCGACCCTGCGCGCTTGGCCCTCTCCCCCGACGTCAGCGCCCAGGCGGCCACCACGCCGCCGATCGCTCCGAACAGATGTCCTTGCCAGGAAACCCGTGGATCGCTCGGGAGAACGCCCCACAGCACTCCGCCGTACACGACGAAGACGGCAACGCCGATCAGGATCTGTGTGAAGCTCCGCGTGAAGAACCCGCGCACCAGCAAGTAGGTGACCCAGCCGAAGATCAGCACGGACGCACCGACGTGATTCGAGTTCGAGCCGGCGAACAACCAGGTCCCGACACCGCCGATCACCCAGATGATGCCGGTCGCCGCGAGTCCGCGCGCAATTCCCGACACCAGCACGAGGAACCCGAGGATCAGGACCGGAATGGTGTTGGCAATCAGGTGAGCCCAGTCGTCGTGCAGAACCGGGGCGAACAGGATTCCCCACAGGCCGTCGAGCGTGCGCGGGGTGACGCCGGCGTTCTGGACGTTCTGACCGGAGATGACATCCACGATCTCGATCACGTAGAGCAGGATCGCGAAGCCGCCCACCAACACGGCCGACTGCTTCCACACCGAGGGCGGACCGGATTTCGGTGCCGGCGTCCGGGTGCCGAAGTCCGGATTGTTGAAATCCATCGTCATCGTGTGCGTCCTCCACCGTCGATCCGGTTTTCTGATTCGGTCACTCGCGACCAGGCTCAATTCGAGATTACCGCCGATTCCCGGAGTGCTGCCTAGAGAAATGCCGACGGAAAGAGTTCGCGGTAGCTCGGGATTCCGGCTACCGACGTGGCGTCGAGAATCGCTGTGACGATCGCACGTTCGACAACCTGCGCCGAGGCGGCACACACCGCATCGAGTATCGGCAGATCGTTCGGAAAAGCGGCCGGAACCGCGATCTCCGAATTCGGAGTGTGATCGCCGGTGGCGAGCGCAAAGATCGTGTCGCCGTCGAGCGGCGAATGCGCGGGCCGAATCGCACGAGCCAGACCGTCATGCCCTGCGACGGCGACGCGTCGGCACCCGGATTTTGTCAAGGCGGCGTCAGTGGCGACCACACCGATCGTGGTGTTGAGGACTGTTCCCTTGGCTGCAACGGCGTTGGCCGCCGCGAGTTCGGACGCGTCGGGAAGCCTGAGCCCGAACGACTCCGCCCCGTCCGAGCCGACGCCCCACGGCAAGCCTGTTCTGGGATCGAAGACCGAACCCACCGGGTTCGCCACGATCAACGCGGAGACCGTCGTACCCTCGGCCGGGCCGTCGGCGATCACGACGCTGGCCGTTCCCACCCCACCCTTGAGCGCTCCGGCTCTGGCACCTACCCCGGCGCCGACCGTGCCCGTGGCGAATTCGCGCGAAGCGGTGTCGGCAGCGAGGAATCCGAAGTCTCCGGTCGGACGAACGGTCCAGTCCCCCACCGGCAGATCGAAGATCACGGCGCCGGGCACGATCGGTACCACCTGACCAGGAGCACCCATCGCGATCCCGCGATCGTGTTCCTCGAGCCAGCGCATCACTCCATCGGCCGCGGCAAGTCCGTAGGCACTACCGCCGGTCAACAGCACGGCATTGACCTGCTGGACCGAATGGCTCGGGTCGAGTAGGTCGGTCTCGCGGGTACCCGGACCGCCGCCGCGGACGTCGACTCCGGCAACCACACCGGCCGACGCGAGCACGACCGTGCAGCCGGTGGCTGCGCCGCTTCCGAGAGTGGCTCCCTCGTCGAGCTTGTGGTGATGGCCGACAGCGAGGCCGGCGACATCTGTCAGTGAATCAGTGGGCCCGGTCCGCGTCATGGTCATGGCATGAGCGCCTGGACGAGGGAGTCCTGCATCCACGTCAACCAGTGATAGACGTCGAGATGCGGGGCGCGCGGGTCGTCGGGTTCGAGGCTCTCCGGGGTGTCGGCGTCGATGCCGAGATTGGTTCCGAGCGCGAGACGGACGTCGTTGAGCGAGGACAGCCACGCATCGGCCTGTTCCTGCGTGAGAACGACCTTGCCGCCGGCCTCCGGAAGCGAAGCCAACAACATGCGAGCGGACTCACGCTTGGCGTCGATGATCTCGGGTTCGTGCAAACTACGCAGCGCGCCGTTGACATTGGCGCCGGCGTCGTCGAGATCGTCACTGTCCGGAGCGACCTTGTCCGGATCGGTGCGCTGGAAGTCGGGAAGCAAACGCGCCAACACCGGATTGTCGGGCGTCTCCGAATTTCCGGTACGAAGGCCCGTCAGCGCGGCGAGCTCGTCTTGCGGCGCCGAAGACGCGCGCTCGTCGAGAAGCCCGGTCACCGACTCCACGAGCGAGCGCAGAACCGCCGCCTCGTGGCCGTCCATCTCGGACTTGAACTTCACTCCGCCGAGTGAACTCTTCCTACTCCACGTCCGCACGCGTCGGACTCCCGTCTACGAGTTGGGCGAACAAATCGGTCGAAAAAGTGCTTTTCTCAGGGCTTTTCTCAGGTGTCGTCGCGTTGCATCGTGGCCCAGAGACCGGCAGCGTGGAGGCGACGAACATCGGCCTCCATCTTGTCGCGCGAACCGCTCGAGACCACGGCCTTGCCCTCCGAATGGACCTGCATCATCAGGTCGGTGGCCTTGGCTTTGCTGTAACCGAACAACTTCTGGAACACGTAAGTCACGTAATGCATGAGATTGACCGGGTCGTCCCAGACGATGGTCACCCAGGGCCGATCTGCGGCTTCGATGGTCGCAACAGCCTCCGACTGCTCGGGCGTGGTTTGAGGAGAAGAAGCCGTAGCGCCTCTCATCGTTACGTTCGCCGAGTAAGTGCCGGACACGGTCGCGCCGCCGAAAACCATGTATCCAGGGTACGGCGCGACGAGAGGCGACAACACCCACCCACGTCGTCTCGCGCATAGAGTTGTGTGCGTGCCTACGCAAATTTCCGACATCCGCGACGCCGGTGCCAGCACCGCACTGCTCACCGATCAGTACGAACTGACCATGCTCTCGGCGGCTCTCGCCGACGGATCTGCCTTCCGCAACTGCAGTTTCGAGGTATTCGCACGGCGGCTGCCAGACGGTCGTCGCTACGGCGTCGTCGCCGGTACCGAACGCCTTCTCGACGCACTCGAGCAGTTCCGGTTCGGTGAACCGGAACTGGCGATCGTTGCGAGATTCCTCGACGACACGACCGTCGAGTGGCTGCGCAACTATCGATTCTCCGGTGACATCGACGGCTACCGCGAGGGCGACTTCTATTTCCCCGGATCACCGATCCTCTCGGTCCGCGGAACGTTCGCCGAGTGCGTCATCCTCGAAACCTTGATTCTCTCGATCCTCAACCACGACAGCGCGATCGCTTCGGCCGCAGCCCGCATGGTGAGCGCAGCGGGCGGTCGACGGATGATCGAGATGGGCTCGCGCCGTACGCACGAACAGGCCGCCGTCGCCGCTTCACGTGCCGCGTATCTCGCCGGCTTCGACGCCACCTCCAACCTCGAAGCCGCGCGGCGTCACGACGTACCCAGCGCAGGTACCAGTGCGCACGCCTTCACACTCCTGCACACCACCGAAGACGGTCCGGACGAGGCAGCGGCATTCCGCGGTCAGGTCGCGGCACTCGGCGTATCCACCACGTTGCTCGTCGATACCTACGACATCACCGAGGGTGTGAAAACGGCTGTCGCCGTTGCCGGTCCCGAGCTGGGTGGGGTTCGCATCGACTCCGGCGATCTCGGCGTTCTTGCTCGTCAGGTACGCCAACAACTCGACGATCTCGGTGCTACCAAAACACGCATCGTCGTCTCCGGCGACCTGGACGAGTACGCGATCGCGGCTCTGCGCGCCGAACCCGTCGACTCGTACGGTGTCGGTACTTCACTGGTCACCGGATCAGGCGCACCCACCGCAGGCATGGTTTACAAGCTGGTCGAGGTCGACGGAATCGCGGTCGAGAAGAGAAGCACCAACAAGGCATCTCGCGGCGGCGCCAAGAAGGCACTGCGCGTGGTTCGCCCGACCGGAACGATCGTCGAAGAAGTCATCTACCCTGCCGGCTCGCCCGCTCCGGTTTCCGAGGCGGACGGCGCGACCGAACTGCTGATCCCGTTGGTTCACGAAGGCAAGGTCGTCGAGAGCGCACCGACGCTCGAAGAGAGCCGCGCAGTTCTGAAGGCCGGGCTCGTGAGCCTGCCGTGGGAAGGGCTCAAGCTCTCGCGCGGAGACTCGGCTGTGCCCGTTCGATTCTCCGGAGGTGAGCACCAGTGAGTGCAAAAGCACTGATCGTCGTCGACGTTCAGAACGATTTCTGTGAAGGTGGCGCTCTCGCGGTCGACGGCGGCGCTGCGGTTGCGGCGGCCGTCAACGATTTCGTCAACTCCCACGAGTACGACGCCGTAGTCGCGACTCGCGATTTCCACATCGATCCTGGGGCGCATTTCTCCGAGACCCCAGACTTCGTCGACAGTTGGCCGATTCACTGCGTCGTCGGGACGGCCGGCGCCGAGTTCCATCCGGCGTTCGACGCTTCCGTCGCCGGTTCGGCGATCTTCTCCAAGGGCGCCTACAGCGCGGCCTATTCCGGTTTCGAAGGAGCAGCCGAGGACGGCACGACACTCGAGGACTGGCTCCGCGCCCACCAGATCACCGACGTCGACGTGATCGGCATTGCCACAGATCACTGCGTCAAGGCCACGGCCATCGACGCGGCGCGCGCGGGATTCGCCACGACGGTCCTTCTGCCCTTCACCGCAGGTGTGTCGACTGCCACGATCGAGTCGGCATTGGTACAGATGCAGGAGGCGGGAGTGCAGCTGATCGGGCGAGACGAGGCGTCGTCGGAAGAAGACTCGAATGCCGGGGAACTACCCCGGGAATCATCCGTGGACGTTTCTGACGTAGGGATCCATTAACCTTCGTGGGTGGCCGATCAACTCCCGAACGTTCCCGAACTGCTCCAGACAGCGGTGCGGTCGCTCGGCGGTGCCGAACGAACCAGTCAGCTGACGATGGCGTCGGCCGTGGCGCACTCGATCGACACGGGCGAGCATCTGGCCGTCCAGGCCGGCACCGGTACCGGTAAGTCACTCGCCTACCTCGTTCCGAGCCTGCGCCATGCGGTCGAGTCTGGGCGCACTGTGGTCGTGTCCACTGCCACCATCGCGCTTCAGCGCCAGCTCGTCGATCGAGATCTGCCACGGCTGGCCGATGCACTGAAGAAGCCACTCGGCCGACGCGCCGAGTTCGCAATCCTCAAGGGCCGCAACAACTACCTGTGCATGAACAAGATTCACACCGGCGCGTCGGAACAGCCGCCCGAGGACGAGTTGTTCGATCCGTTCACGGTCTCGCGTCTGGGCCGGGAGGTCGTCCGCCTCACCGAATGGTCCTCCGACACCGAAACCGGTGATCGTGACGAATTGGTACCGGGCGTATCCGATCAGGCGTGGCGGCAGGTCAGCGTCACCTCCCGCGAGTGCATCGGAAAGAACCAATGCCCGGTCGGTGAGGACTGCTTCGCCGAGCGCGCCCGCGTCGAGGCGTCGAAGGCCGACGTCGTCGTCACCAACCACGCGCTGCTCGCTATCGACGCCATCACCGGCATCCAGATCCTCCCTGACCATGACGTCGTAGTGATCGACGAAGCCCACGAGTTGGTCGACCGCGTCACCGGCGTTGCCACGGCCGATCTCACAGCTTCGTCGATCAGTGCCGCGGCCAGGCGTTGCGGCAAGATCGCCGAAGAGCAGGACGCCGACCGACTCGAAGCTGCCGGCGAGGGTTGGGCGGGACTCCTCGAGGAATTGCGTCCAGGTCGATGGGAAGGCCTCCCGGACGGTGCGGCGCCCGCACTGGCCGCGATACGCGACGCGGCCTGGTCGCTGCGCACCGCGATCGGTCCGGCCAAACCGGGCATGGCAGCCGCAGACCCCGAAGCCGCTGCAGCCCGCAACGCTGCGCTCTCGTCCGTCGACGACGTCCACGACAGCGCCGTGCGTATTCTCACCGCCTTCGACGAACCAGACCCGGCCAAGCGCAAGGACGTCGTCTGGCTGTCCTCGGACGAGTTCCGCGGATCGGTGCGGCGCTCCGTCCGGATGGCTCCGCTCTCCGTCGGCGGATTGCTGCGCTCGCGACTGTTCGCCGAATCCACCGTCGTTCTCACTTCCGCGACACTGACCGTCGGCGGATCGTTCGACGGTCTCGCCGTCAACTGGGGCCTTCCCGCGGAATCGTCGGTGCGACCCGACTCGGGTACCGCCATCGGCACCGAAGCACCTTCTGACGCTTCTGCTTTCCGCTGGAACTCACTCGACGTCGGGTCGCCCTTCGACCATGCCAAGGCCGGCATCATCTACATTGCCCGCCACCTGCCCACGCCCGGCCGCGACGGCCTCTCCCCGGTCTATCTCGACGAGATCGCCGAACTTGTCGAGGCTGCCGGCGGACGCACCCTCGGCTTGTTCTCATCGATGCGCGCCGCCAAAGCCGCATCGGAGGCGATGCGCGAACGCCTCGACACCCCGATCCTGTGCCAGGGCGACGACGCCACCGGCACCCTCGTCAAGGCCTTCGCCAAGGACGAACCCACGTCACTGTTCGGCACGTTGTCCCTGTGGCAGGGCGTCGATGTCCCTGGCCCATCGCTGAGCCTCGTCATCTTGGACCGGATTCCGTTCCCGCGCCCGGACGATCCACTGTTGATGGCTCGCCAACAAGCCATCGAATCCCATGGCGGTAACGGCTTTCTCAGCGTCTCGGCCAATCACGCGGCGCTGCTCCTGGCACAGGGCGTGGGTCGCCTGCTTCGCAGCACCGACGACAAGGGCGTGGTGGCCGTGCTCGATCCGCGTCTGGCCACGGCGAGATACGCGGGTTACCTTCGCGCATCGCTGCCGCCCTTCTGGGAGACGACCAACCCCGAAGTCGTCCGCAAGGCGCTCACCCGCATCCGCGACTCACGTCCCTGAGCCAGTTCTCACGCGGACACAATTCTGCCCCGGTACCGACCGAACGGACCGGGGCAGAATGCAATACGTCAGACGCTCGGAGTGGTCACCAACCCGAGTTCGGACGCATCGACCAACAACCGGTGATGCGGCAGCACCCGCACGGTGTATCCCACGGAACCGGAGACCGGAAGCGCAACCTCGGCTTCGAAAATCTCGGTTCCGTCCTCGGCGCCGAAGTGTGTCATCGGGAACGTCACCACGTCGGTGAGCTCCTCGCCCGGGCTGACGCGTCCCAGGACTGCCTGGACCTGGACATCCGAGACCCACAAGCCGCCGAGGCGGACCTTGGCCTTCAACGAGATGGTCGCACCGATCTCCGGAGTGTCCGGCAAGCCGGAACCGTCCACCTGCTCGACGGCGACCGACGGCCACTGTGATTCGATGCGACGACGGAACTCGGCCACCTCACGCGCGCCGGCAAAATCGTCCGCCACTACCGCTCGAGCTGATTCCGCCGAAGGGGCGTAGTAGTCGACGGCGTAGTCACGAACCATGCGTGATGCCAACACCTTCGGGCCCAGATTCTCGAGAGTGTGGCGAACCCTCTCGACCCAGCGCGTCGGCAGATCGGCTGCATCACGGTCGTAGAACGTCGGCAGTACCGCGTGCTCGAGAAGTTCGTAGAGAGCGCTGGCTTCCAGATCGTCACGCCGCACGTCGTCGAGAACACCGTCGGCCGTCGGAATGGCCCACCCGTTCTCGCCGTCGTACATCTCGTCCCACCATCCGTCGCGAATGGAGAGGTTGAGTCCACCGTTGAGAGCGGACTTCATGCCGGAAGTGCCGCACGCCTCGAGTGGGCGAAGTGGGTTGTTGAGCCACACGTCGCAGCCCCAGTAGAGGTACCGGGCCATCGACATGTCGTAGTCGGGCAGGAAGACGATGCGGTGACGCACATCCGCTTCGTCGGCGAACCGTACGACCTGCTGGATGAGTGCCTTACCGCCGTCGTCGGCGGGGTGCGACTTACCGGCCACCACCAACTGCACCGGACGCTTCTCGTCGAGCAACATCGCACGCAGACGCTCGGGATCACGCAGCATCAGCGTCAACCGCTTGTACGTAGGCACGCGCCTGGCGAATCCGACTGTCAAGACGTTGGGATCGAAAACTCCAGTGGTCCAGCCGAGTTCAGCTTCGGTCGCGCCGCGTTCGAGCCACGACGCTCGGACGCGACGACGGACTTCGTCGACCAACTTGCCGCGCAACGCATTACGTGTCTCCCACAGTTCGTTGGCCGACAACTCGTGTAGGCGCTCCCAACCGCGCGCTTCTTCGAGTTGCTCCTGCCCCACGATCCGCCTGGCCACGTCCATCCACTCCGGCGCAGCCCACGTCGGAGCGTGGACACCGTTGGTGACCGATCCGATCGGCACCTCGTCGGCGTCGAATCCCGGCCAGAGACCGTTGAACATGTCGCGACTGACGATGCCGTGCAACTTCGAGACGCCATTGGCTCGCTGGCCCAGGCGAAGACCCATGTGCGCCATGTTGAAGATCGACGGATCGGATTCGCGCCCCATCCCGACGACGCGGTCGACGGTCAGTCCGGGAAGCAAACTCGATTCGTTCTCGCCGTTCGCTCCGCCGAAGTAGTGACGGACCAGATCCGCCGGGAAGCGGTCGATTCCGGCGGGAACCGGAGTATGCGTCGTGAAGACCGTTCCGGCGCGGACCGCGGCCAGAGCCGAATCGAAGTCCAGACCGCTGGTGGTCACAAGTTCCCGAATCCGTTCGATGCCGAGGAATCCGGCATGCCCCTCGTTCATGTGGAAAACCTCGGGATCGGGCAATCCGTACGCCGCGGTGTAGGCACGCACCGCACGGACGCCGCCGATACCTGCGAGGATCTCCTGCTTGATGCGGTGATCCTGGTCCCCACCGTAGAGACGGTCAGTGACGCCGCGCAGATCCGCGTCGTTCTCGGCGATGTCGGAATCGAGCAGCAGCAACGGCACTCGTCCGACCTGAGCGATCCACACTCGCGCACGCAGCACTCGGCCACCGGGCATGGCGACGTGAATGACGACCGGCGATCCGTCGTCGGACGCCGGACCTGCGTCCGTCAGCAAACGAAGAGGCAACCCTTGAGGGTCGTGCGGCGGGTAGTGCTCGGCCTGCCAACCGTCGGCGGTCAGCGACTGGCGGAAGTAGCCGGATCGGTAGAGCAGTCCGACGCCGATGAGCGGCAGCCCGAGGTCGGACGCGGCCTTGAGGTGATCGCCCGCGAGGATGCCCAATCCGCCGGAGTAGTTGGGCAGAACTTCGCTGACTCCGAACTCCATGGAGAAGTACGCAATTCCGCCGGCCAACGATGTGCCCTTGGCCTGCTGGGACTGATACCAGCGCGGCGTGCTCAGATAGGCATCGAGATCGGCTGCTGCAGTGTCGAGGTCACCGAGAAATGCCTCGTCACTGCTGAGTTCGTCGAGACGGGTGGGGTTGACTTCCCCGAGCATGCGGACCGGATCGAACTGGACTGCTTGCCAGAGTTCGGGGTCGAGTCGCGAGAACAGATCCTGTGTCTCGGGATGCCACGACCACCGAAGGTTGGTGGACAGGGGGCCGAGCGCGGCGAGGCGCTCCGGAATGTGGGCTCGGACAGTGAACCGACGCAAGGCTTTCACCCCGCGAACCCTAGTCGAGTTCCTTGCACTCTGTCCGGTGGAACCGAACGCCCGAGCCGACCTGACCACCGACAGACCCGAATTCGTCGTTATCAGCACTCCAGCGTCGCACCCACTACGGTTGGACCCGGCGAAAGAAAGTTTTACCGCGATCCATCATCAGAAATGGAGCTTCCCGTGTCAGGACGCCTCGGTATCGACGACGTGGTACCCGAGATCTCGGGTAACTATCCGGCAAAGGCCGTGGTCGGTGAAGTCTTCCCGGTGCACGCCACCGTGTGGCGAGAAGGCCACGACGCCATTTCCGCCACTCTTGTCGTGCGTGGTCCGCGCGGCACCAAGCCGCTGCGCATTCCGATGGATCCCGGGACCGAACCGGACACCGTCGACGCGGTGTTCACGCCGTCCGCCGAAGGTATGTGGTCGTTCCGGATCGAGGCGTGGAGCGATCCCATCGCCACCTGGAAGCACGCCGTGGAAGCAAAGCTCGCCGTCGGGCAAGGGGCGGCCGAGTTGGCCAACGACCTGGAAATCGGTGCGCGCCTGTTCGAAAAGGCCGCGCACGAAGTGCCGCGGGGCAACAGGTCCAGGCTCGAGGCCGTCACGGCGTCGCTGCGCAGCGATCAGGCGCTGACTGCTCGCGTCGCTCCGGCCTTCGCCTCCGACGTCGCCGAACTGCTCCGCGCTACTCCACTTCGCGAACTGGTCACCAAGGGCGAGTCCCACCCTGTCGTCGTCGATCGCAGCCGTGCGCTGTTCGGCTCCTGGTACGAGTTCTTCCCCCGTTCGACCGGTGGATGGGACGAGAACGGAGTACCGCAGCACGGCACGTTCCGCACTTCGGCCGAAGACCTGCCCCGCATCGCCGCAATGGGTTTCGACGTCGTCTACCTTCCGCCGATCCATCCCATCGGCGAGATCAACCGCAAGGGTCGCAACAACACCCTCACCCCCGAACCCGGCGACGTCGGTTCGCCGTGGGCGATCGGCTCTGCCGACGGCGGGCACGATGCTGTTCACCCCCAACTCGGCACGCTCAAGGACTTCAAGGCCTTCGTCACTGCGGCCCGCAAGCTGGATCTCGAAGTGGCACTGGATCTCGCGCTGCAGTGCGCCCCGGATCATCCATGGGCTCAGAAGCATCCGGAGTGGTTCAACGTTCTTCCCGACGGCACCATCGCCTACGCCGAGAACCCGCCCAAGAAGTATCAGGACATCTACCCGATCAACTTCGACACCGATCCTCGCGGTCTGGACAAGGAAATCCTGCGCGTGGTCCGCCACTGGATCAACGCCGGAGTCAAGATCTTTCGTGTCGACAACCCGCACACCAAGCCGCCCAACTTCTGGGAGACACTCATCTCGGAGGTCAAGAAAACCGACCCCGACGTCTTGTTCCTCGCCGAGGCTTTCACTCGTCCGGCGCGCATGTACGGCCTTGCCAGGCGCGGGTTCACGCAGTCGTACACGTACTTCACCTGGCGAGTTGCAAAGTGGGAGCTCACCGAATTCGGTAACGAGCTGGCGGCAAAGGCCGACGAGGCCCGACCGAACCTCTTCGTGAACACACCGGACATCCTGCACGAGTCCCTCCAGCACGGTGGGCCCGGAATGTTTGCACTGCGAGCAGCTCTCGCCGCCACCCTGGCGCCGACGTGGGGCGTCTACTCCGGTTACGAACTCTACGAACATCAAGCCGTTCGCCCCGGCAGCGAGGAATACCTCGACTCCGAGAAGTACGAACTTCGTCCGCGCCGTTTCGCCGAAGCGGCAGCGCGAGGCGAATCTCTCGAGCCGTGGATCACCGCACTCAATCGCATCCGGCGTGCACACCCGGCCCTGCAGCAGTTGCGGAACCTGCACTTTCATCACATCGACAACGACGCGTTGATCGCCTACTCGAAGTTCGACGCCTCGACCGGTGACGCCGTCCTGACGGTGATCAACCTCAACCCGTTCGCGGCAGAAGAGGGCACCGTCTGGTTGGACATGCCGGCGCTCGGACGCGAATGGCACGACCACATGACCGTGCTCGACGAGGTTACCGGCGAGCAGTTCAATTGGGGCCAGGCCAATTTCGTCCGGCTCGAGCCCTGGCGTTCGGTGGCGCACATCCTCGCGCTCCCACCCGTTCCGTATCCGGCCCGGATCTCTCTGGCCTACCAAGCTCGCAATGCGCACCGCGCAGGTGGAGGCAAGTGATGTCAACCGAAAAGTCCCCTTCGGGTATCGCGCCGGACAATCACGATCTGGAACTGTTGGCGCGCGGTGAACATCACGATCCGCACAGTGTCCTCGGCGCCCATCCCCACGCCGACGGCACCGTTCTCCGAGCGTTGCGTCCCAACGCCGAGTCCGTCAGCGCCGTCATCGGCGGCAAAACCTTTCCTCTCGAACATGTTTCGCACGGAATATTCGCGGCCCTGGTCCCCTACCCAGACCTGATCGACTATCGCTATTCCGTGACGTACCCGGGTGGCCACACAGTTCTCGCAGCCGACCCTTACCGATTCCTGCCGACTCTCGGTGAACTCGACCTTCACCTGTTCGGCGAAGGTCGGCACGAACGACTGTGGGACATCCTCGGCGCACATCCGCGTTCGTACGAGACACCGGACGGACCCGTCGACGGCACCTCGTTCGCCGTCTGGGCTCCGGCCGCCCGCGGCGTGACCGTCGTCGGCGACTTCGACGGGTGGAGTGGGCAATTCGCCCCCATGCGAGTCCTCGGCTCCACCGGGGTCTGGGAACTCTTCCTGCCCGACATCGCAGTCGGTTCGCTGTACAAGTTCCGGGTCCACGGCCACGACGGCTCGGTTCGCGACAAGGCCGATCCCATGGCATTCGGTACCGAGGTACCGCCGGCGACGGCGTCGCGAGTGACCACCAGTTCGCACGAATGGAACGACGCGGCCTGGCTGGAAACCCGCGCTGGTGTCGACCCTTCGCAGTCCCCGATGAGCGTGTACGAGGTGCACCTCGGATCGTGGCGTCCGGGACTCGACTACCGGCAGATGGCCGAGCAACTCGCCGTATACGTCACCGAAACCGGATTCACCCACGTCGAACTGCTGCCCGTCTCCGAGCATCCGTTCGGTGGATCGTGGGGGTACCAGGTCACCTCGTACTACGCACCGACCTCCCGCTTCGGCACCCCGGACGACTTCCGGTGGTTCGTCGACCACCTGCACGCCGCAGGGATAGGCGTCATCGTCGACTGGGTGCCTGCACACTTCCCCAAAGACGAATGGGCGCTTGCCCGTTTCGACGGAACGCCGTTGTACGAGCACGCCGATCCGCGTCGCGGCGAGCAGTTGGACTGGGGCACATACGTATTCGACTTCGGTCGCCGCGAGGTCCGGAACTTCCTCGTCGCCAACGCGCTCTTCTGGCTCGAGGAGTTCCACATCGACGGACTGCGCGTCGACGCCGTCGCATCGATGCTGTACCTGGACTACTCACGTCCGGAAGGTGGATGGACTCCCAACATTCACGGTGGCCGCGAGAATCTCGAAGCTGTTGCGTTCCTGCAGGAGATGAACGCCACCGTCCACAAGAACCACCGAGGAGTCGTCACCGTCGCCGAGGAGTCGACGGCGTGGCCCGGAGTCACTCGGGCGACCAATGTCGGTGGCCTCGGGTTCAACATGAAATGGAACATGGGGTGGATGCACGACACCCTCGGATTCCTCGGTCACGACCCGGTGCACCGGACCTACCACCATCACGAGATCACTTTCTCGCTGATGTACGCGTGGAGCGAGAACTACCTGCTACCGATCAGCCATGACGAAGTGGTGCACGGCAAGGGAACTCTGTGGACCCGGATGCCCGGCAACGACTTCGCCAAGGCTTCCGGCCTGCGCTCACTGCTTGCGTACATGTGGGCGCATCCGGGCAAGCAACTGCTGTTCATGGGACAGGAGTTCGGTCAGAGCGCGGAATGGTCCGAAGAACGCGGCCTCGACTGGTGGCAACTCGACGATCAGTACACCGGCACTCTCCACCGCGGCGTCCAGCGACTGGTCGGAGATCTCAACTCCGCGTACCGACGCCATCCGGCGATGTGGACCCTCGACACCTCCCCCGGCGGATACTCCTGGATCGACGCCAACGACACCGAGAACAACGTCCTCAGTTTTCTGCGTTACGGTACTGACGGTTCGATTGTCGCCTGCCTGTTCAACTTTTCGGGCAGTGAGCACTCGAGCTACCGCGTCGGGCTACCAGAGCCCGGCCGATGGGTGGAAATTCTCAACACCGATGCCGAGGTGTACGGCGGCTCCGGAGTCGGGAACCTCGGAGCGGTCACGGCAACGTCGCGTTCGTGGCACGGTCGGCCAGCCTCCGCACAGGTGGCGCTGCCAGCTGCTGGAGCGATTTGGATAAGTCTGGAGCGTTGATGGTCGGCCGGCGAGTAGTCATTGTCACGTCGTCACTGTTCGCAGTGGCCGCACTGCTCGCCGGTTGTGCAAGCGGAACGAACGGGCACGCCGTCTCGATCTATCACGATCCGTTCCGCGTCGCCGGACTCGACGCAACAGCAGGCCCCAGCGGATTGCGCCCGGGAGCCCCCAATGCCGACCGAGCAATCACCGGTACCGACGGCGGGGACATCGACGCCCTGGCGGCCAACGCCATCACCGACATCGAAACTTACTGGGCCGCCGAGTACCCGGCTCTGTTCGACAAGCCCTTCGAACCGGTCGACGAGCTGATCTCGTGGGACCCCACCGAATCGAACGGCCCGGACTTCTGCGAAGAGACCACCGAAGAACTCATCAACGCCGGGTACTGCAGCATCGATCACACCATCGGTTGGGATCGCGAACTGCTACTGCCCGAGGTACGCGAGAAGTTCGGTGAAGTGGCCGTCGCCTTCATTTTCGCGCACGAGTACGGCCACGCGGTTCAACGCAAAGCCGGGATCGTCGGCGGCAAACGAGATGCGGCCCTGGTGCGAGAACAACAAGCCGACTGTTTCGGTGGTGCCTTCTTGCGGCACGTCGCCGAGGACAAGGCCGCACACTTCACGATGAACACCTCCGACGGCCTCAACAAGGTGTTGGCCTCGGCCGTCGCCATCCGCGACGAAGACCCTAATGATCCTGAGAGCCACCATGGTTCGGCGTTCGAGCGCGTCACCGCCACTCAGATCGGCTTCACCGACGGCGCCGGCGCCTGCGCGAAGATGGACGCCGACGAAATCGAGTCACGACGCGCAGACCTCCCGCAGCAGTTCGCCGAAGGCAACGACTCCGGAGAACTGCCTGTCACCGAGGCAACGCTCGACGAGTTCGTGAAGACATTCCAAGCGATCTTCGATCTACCCGAGCCGCCGAAGGTCGTGTTCACCGGCGCAGACACCGGGTGCAGCGACGCCGTTGCGACCGAGCCCGTCTCGTACTGCCCGTCGACGAACACCATCGGAATCAGCGTCGACGACCTGGCCGAGCGCGGCACGCCGGGTCGCGTCGGACGGCGCGAGTTGATCCAGACCAACATCACCGGTGACTACAACGCCTACGTCCTGCTCGCGTCGCGGTACACCCTCGCGATGCAGAAGGAGAACGGCCAATCGCTCGACACTCCGCAGACTGCCTTGCGCGCCGCCTGCCTGTCCGGCGTCATCACCGCAGCGCTCAGTCCCACCAACGCTGCGGCGTCCGGAGCTCAGGTCACACTCTCCCCTGGTGACCTCGACGAAGCCGTATCGGGGCTGCTGACCGACGGCCTTGCTGCCAGTGACGTCAACGGTGAGACGGTGCCGAGCGGGTTTGCACGCGTAGACGCGTTCCGGACCGGCGTACTGGGTGGCCGGGAAGTGTGCGACAGCCGCTACACGGAGTAGCGGCTGCCGGTCCACACGTCAGTAGAGAGCGGAAGCCAACTTACGTCGGGCCGCGATGACGATCGGTTCTGCCGGGTCGAACAGTTCGAACAGCTCGAGCAGGCGCGTCCGCGCTGCGGCCTTGTCGTCGCCGGCAGTTCGCGAAACCACCGAGATCAAGCGCGCGAACGCCGCCTCGGGTTGCTGGGCGAACATTTCCAGGTCGGCCGCAGCGAACTGCAGTTCGAGATTGGACGGATCAGCATCCGCGGCCGCGATCGACTCGGGATCGACGCCCTGAACCCGGGCCATGAACTTCACCTGGCGGACAGCGCTCTTGGCCTCCGCATTGTTGGGTTCGGCGTCGAGAATCATCTGGTACGCAGCGATGGCGGCGTCGAGATCGCCCCCGTCCAGCGCGGTTTCAGCGGCCACGAAGCGTGGATCCTCGACCTCCTCCACCGGTTCGTCCCCGTCGGACACCGGCCCACTCAACTTGCCCTCGACAGCTTGGAGCACTGCGTCGAACCACTGGCTGAGCTGCGCCTCTGGCTGAGCGCCCTGAAAATCGGCCAACGGCTGACCAGCTGCGACGGCAACAACCGTCGGCACCGACTGGACACCGAATGCCTGCGCGATGCGAGGACTCACGTCGACGTCGACGTTGGCAAGAATCCACTTGCCGCCGGCGCGCGCCGCCAATGATTCGAGAACTTCGGTGAACACGACCGAGGGCTCGTATGCGCGGCCACCGATGTTGACGATGACCGGCACCTGGCTCGACTTGAGCAGGACTTCGCTTTCGAAGTTCTCCTCGGTCACCTCGATCACTGCCCCGGAGACAGCAGAAACGGCCCCGTCGCCGCTGGTGTTACGCGGCGGTGGTGGGGCCGTGGCCCGCTCTTTGAAGGCGGACAAGTCGACTGCGCCGCTCATGGCGGCAGCAACTGCGGACGAACGCGCGGGGGGCCTGGAACCTGGTCGAGTCACGACTCCCAGTTTGTCACGAGTTGCGCGAAGCTACGTAGAGGGATGCAGCACTCAGACGAGCGCCGCGTTGCCCTTGGACGCCTCGAACTCCGTGGACAGCTCACCGAGCTTGCCGTTTCGCACTGCCCAGCGTTCGAATATGACGGTGCCGAACGGGGGAACGCTCGAGATCAGCGCAAGGATCGTGGTCTTGATATCCCACTTGAGCGACCACGCAGTCAGCAGAGCAACAACGATGAACACCAGGAAGCCCGCGGTGCCGTGGACCATTCCGGGGATGCGAATCGCTTCTTCGTGTCCGAGGACCCACTTGAAGAACATGGCAACCAGCAAGGCCGCCCAGGTCACAGCTTCCCACCACGCCACCAGACGGAAGCGTTTCGCGGGAGTGGATACGTCAAAGATGTTCGCCATGAGGCCATTGTGCCCGAACAACTACGACGCCCCGTAGTTGTGTGAGCAAAACCACGGGGCGTCGCAGAGCGAGAGCGCTCGTTCAGGTGTATTTAGACACTCAAGCCTTGGGGACGCGGATGATGAGTGCGTCGCCTTGTCCGCCGCCGCCGCAGAGTGCGGCTGCGCCGATGCCGCCGCCGCGGCGTTGCAGTTCGAGGGCGAGGTGCAGGGCGATGCGGGCGCCGGACATGCCGAGGGGGTGTCCGACGGCGATGGCGCCGCCGTTGACGTTGACCTTGGCGGGGTCGAGGCCGAGTTCGCGGGTGGAGGCGATCCCGACGGCGGCGAACGCTTCGTTGATTTCGACGAGGTCGAGGTCGGTGGGGTCGATGCCTTCCTTGGCGCAGGCCTTGGCGATGGCGCGGGCGGGTTGGGACTGGAGGGTGGAGTCGGGTCCGGCGACGACGCCGTGGGCGCCGATTTCCGCGATCCAGGTCAGGCCGAGTTCTTCGGCTTTGGTTTTGCTCATCACGATCACGGCGGCGGCGCCGTCGGAGATCGGGGAGGCGGAGCCGGCGGTGATGGTGCCGTCCTTGCTGAACGCGGGACGCAGTTTGCCGAGGGATTCGGTGGTGGTGTCGGCGCGGATGCCTTCGTCCTGGGCGAAGACGATCGGCTCGCCCTTGCGTTGGGGGATGGAGACGGGGACTACTTCGTTGTCGAAGTAGCCGTCTTTCCAGGCGCGGGCCGCGTTCTGGTGTGAGGCGGCGGCGAAGGCGTCCTGCTCGGCGCGGGTGATGTGGGTGGTTTCTTGTTGGTTGACTTGTTCGGTGAGCAGGCCCATGGCCTGGTCGGTGAAGATGTCGTGGAGGCCGTCGTAGGCCATGTGGTCGCGGAGGGTGACGTCGCCGTATTTGAAGCCTTCGCGGCTTTTTTCGAGCATGTGGGGTGCGCGGGACATCGATTCCTGCCCGCCGGCGACGACGATGTCGAATTCGCCGGCGCGGATGAGTTGGTCGGCGAGGGCGATGGCGTCGATACCGGAGAGGCACACTTTGTTGATGCTCAGGGCGGGGACGTTCATGGGGATGCCGGCGGCGACGGCGGCTTGGCGGGCGGGCATCTGGCCGGCGCCGGCGGTGAGGACCTGTCCCATGATGACGTAGTCGACTTGTTCGGGGGCGACTCCGGACTTGTCGAGGGCGCCTTTGATGGCGATGCCGCCGAGGTCGGACCCGGAGAGGTCTTTCAACGATCCGAGGAGTCGACCCATCGGGGTACGAGCTCCCGCAACAATCACAGAACTGGTCACGATTTCCTCCGGCTGCAAAAGAGACATAGTCGTCGGTTCCGTGCGGCCTAAGAGCCAAGTCACATCCCGACGTGTACTCCTCAAACGGTAGCGCTACCGTGAAAGGTATGACACAGACCTCCCCCAGTTCTGCACTCGCACCTTTGTCGTCCGACCTCGTCGTCGCGATCGATCACGTCGGAATCGCGGTGCCCGATCTCGACGCGGCAATCGCGTGGTACACGCAGCACCTGGGCATGGCGTCGACCCACGAGGAAATCAACGAATCGCAGGGCGTGCGCGAAGCCATGCTCTCCGTCGTCGGCTCCCCCGCCGGATCCACTGCCGTTCAGCTGCTCGCACCACTGGACGAGAACTCGACCATCGCCAAGTTCATCGACCGAAGCGGCCCCGGACTGCAGCAGCTCGCCTACCGGGTCACCGACATCGACGCCATCTCCGCCGAGCTTCGCGAGCGCGGCGTTCGGTTGCTGTACGACGCTCCCCGGCGCGGTACGGCCAACTCGCGCATCAACTTCATTCACCCGAAGGACGCCGGCGGCGTCCTGGTGGAACTGGTCGAACCCGACGCGAGCCACTAGCAGACCCGACTCCAGCTCGTATGCCAGGTAGATTGTCGCCATGGCATACGAGCAGGACCGCGGTTCGATCCAACTTCCGTTCCAGATCGCACGGAAGGGATACGACCGCGACGAGGTACGTAACTACTTCGAGCGATTCGACGCGGAGCTGCGAGTTACCGCGGCCGATCGTGATGCTGCCGCTGCGCAGGCCCGTGACCTTGCCAAGCAGCTCGACGATGCACGCGACGACATCGACGACCTCCGCAAGGACGTCGACCGCCTCTCGGTACCGCCCACCACTGCGGAGGGCATGAGCGATCGCATCAGCCGCATGCTGCGCCTTGCCTCCGACGAGGCTTCGGAGGTGCGCGCGAAGGCCGAGGCCGACGCAGCCGAGATGACCTCCATCGCCGAACAGGACGGCGCCCGCCTGCGCGGTCACTACGAGTCGCTGATCGCCGAACTCGAGGACCGTCGCAATGCGATGGAAACCATGCACGAGCAGACCATGGCGCAGGCCCGTACCGAGGCCGCCCGGATCGTCGAAGCCGCACAGGCCGAGCGGGATCGCCTGGCTGCCGAGTCCGAGGCCAAGCGCACTCAGATCCGCGAAGACTTCGACATCTCGATGTCCGAGCGTCGCGCCAAGGTCGTCGCCGCCGTCAACGACCTGGAGTCGTCGAGCAAGGCAGAGGCCGAGCGTCGACTCTCCGATGCGTCGCACGAGGCTCAGCGCAGGCTGCAGGCCGCCACCGATCAGTCCGAGCGCAAGATCGCTCACGCGAAGGAACTGACCGAAGAACTGCGTGTTCTCCGTGGTCGAATCCTGGCTCAGCTCTTGGGCATTCGGGGACAACTCGATTCGGTTCCGGCCATGCTCGCATCGGTCAACCGGGAGAGCGAACTCCTCGATGCACCGCCCGCTCCGGTCATCGTCGAAGCCGAGGAAGATCTCGAGATCGAAGACAAGAAGGCCGACTCCGATCCGGTCGACTCAGAACCGAGTATCGACGAAGACGATGTTCTCGAGGACTCGGACGAGACCAACACCGCCGAGATCGACACCCGCGCCGTCGAGCAGCGAGCCCAGTCCCGGAACTGATCGACGCTCAGGACCACCGTCTGGTCAGGCTGCGAGTTCCGCGGCCTGACCAGCATCCGGTGTGCCAGTGTCGACGTTCGTTCGCGCCGCCCGGTTCCGAAGGCCACGTCACCACATGGGCGACACCGGGCCTGATGTCGTGATCACAACCGGGGCAGCGATAGAACTTCGTCGCGTTGGAGCCGGGTATCGGCCTCACCATGTACATTTCACCGCCCGGCCCTGGCTCCTCCCGGACCAGCGCCCCGCCGAACAACACACCACTGGGTGACTGCGATTCCGCGCTCGAATCCCGAGCACGCCGAGTATCCGTTCGACGGGATTGCTTCGGCGAAGGTTTGCGGCGCGGCATGGTTCGAGTCTAAACAGCGTCAGAAAAGTCGGAACTCGGTGCTTTCGGTACCACGCAAGGCCTCGTAGTCCAAGACCAGGCAACGGATCCCACGGTCGTTGGCCAAAGTCTTTGCCTGCGGCTTGATCTGTTGCGCTGCAAAAACTCCCGTGACCGGCGCGAGCAGAGGATCGCGGTTGAGCAACTCCAGGTACCGCGTCAACTGCTCGACGCCGTCGATCTCGCCGCGGCGCTTGATCTCCACCGCCACCGATGCACCGTCCGCGTCACGGACCAGAAGGTCGACCGGCCCGATGGCCGTCATGTACTCGCGCCGCACCAACGTGTAGCCGGGGCCGAGTGTCTCGACATGCTCCGCCAGAAGTTCTTGAAGGTGTGCCTCGACTCCGTCCTTGATCAATCCCGGATCGAGACCGAGTTCATACGACGAATCGTGCTCGACCTCTTCGAGAGTGATCCGAAGCTCCTCGCCCGCCTTGTTGGTGACGACCCACAGGATGTCGTCGCTGTCGCCGGTGGTCTCGACCAACCAGCACGGCGGACTCATCCAGTTCAGCGGCTTGTACGCCCGGTCATCGGCATGAATGCTGACCGAACCGTCGGCCTTCACCAACAGCAGTCGTCTTGCGGTAGGGAGGTGGGAGGTCAGGCGTCCCACATAATCGACACGGCAACGAGCAATAACTAGGCGCACCGGACCACCCTAAGCGATCATTACGACTACTCTCGACACACTATGCAGCGAAGCCGTGTCCCGAGTGCGCCCCTTGGGTCGTGGCTGCTCGGATCCACCGACGAAAGCCCCAGGCGCCGCCGAATCCGCGTCCAGGCACTACTCACCGCCCCTCTCCTGGTCACCAACCTGATCGGAGCGGTGCTGGCGATCGTGCTCGTCGGATTCGTGGTTCCCGGACCCGAGATCATCCACCCCGAATTCGCGTGGATCAACTTTATTGCCGTGCCCGTCTTCATCGGGTGTGTCTTTCTCATCGGACTTCTGTGGGGCACCAAACGCCTCATGAGGGATCTCCGGTGGGCCACCGAGGATCACCGGCCAACCGAGCAGAATCAACGCGCGGCGTTGCGCGGGCCGTGGCGGCTGACCCGAGTGCAAGCCGTCCTGTGGACGGCCGCGCTCATCACCTTCACGACCATGTACGGAATCGTCGACCCCGACACCATTCCGAAAGTTCTGTTCACCGTGGCTTTCAGCGGTATCACCACCTGCGCTTTCTGCTACCTGCTCAGCGAGTTCGCACTCCGCCCGATTGCTGCGCGTGCACTCGAATCCGGAGCGCCCCGCAAGGCTGCCGTTCTCGGACTGACCGGCCGGACAATCCTCGTCTGGCTGCTCGGAAGCGGGGTCCCCGTCACCGGCTTGATGCTCGTAGCGGTCTTCAGCTTCATCCGACCTGCTTCGTGGCAAGCCCTCGCGACCGCGATCCTCGTCATCGGCGGGATCACTCTGTGCGTCGGACTCGGGCTGACGTACATCAACATCCGATCAGCCGCGGCCCCCATTCGGTCCGTACGCCGAGGCATGGAGCAAGTCACCCGTGGCGACCTCACCGCGTCCGTCGTCGTGTACGACGGGACCGAATTGGGACTGCTGCAGACCGGCTTCAATCGCATGGCCGAGGGCCTGCGCGAGCGCGAGAGGATTCGCGACCTCTTCGGGCGCCACGTCGGACACGAGGTTGCCGCAAACGCGGTTCGCCGAAACCCGGAACTCGGCGGTGAAGAACGCGACGTTGCCGTTCTCTTCGTCGACGTCATCGGATCGACCACGATCGCGGCAACCAACTCCCCTACCGCGGTGGTCGCTCTACTCAACCGATTCTTCGACGTCATCGTCGACGAGGTAGATGCACACGGCGGATTCGTCAACAAGTTCGAAGGCGACGCGGCGCTGGCAATTTTCGGAGCGCCGACGACACTCGACGATCACGCCGGCAGTGCACTCGCCGCCGCCCGCAAGATTCGGCAGCGCCTGCGTGCCGAAGTTCCGGAAGTGAGCGCGGGTATCGGCGTCGCTGCGGGAATTGCTGTTGCCGGAAACGTCGGTGCGCGAGAAAGATTCGAGTACACCGTCATCGGTGATCCCGTCAACGAAGCAGCGCGACTGTCCGAGGTCGCCAAGACGGTTCCGGGTAACCTCGCCGCATCCGGACGGGCTGTGGCCGCCGCTGACAGCGCCGAAGCCGCACAGTGGTCGATCACCGAGAACATCACCCTTCGTGGCCGCCTCGAACAGACCGAGCTCGCGATTCCCTGCGACGCCTTGGAGTCCGAGACCATCCCGGCAGACTCTGTGCCCGTTCAGCCCTGATCTCACCGCCCACCTTGAGCGAACGGCACGTTCGGTCGATCCAAGGCGATGAACGCCACGTTCGCTCGATGACTTTCCCGCTTCCCGACGGTCTATATCGAAACAGCGGAAATCCGACGATGCCGGGGAGATGGGTACGACTATGAAACTGACGACATTTACCATCGTCACTCTCGACGGGGTGATGCAAGGACTCGGTGGGCCGGACGAAGATCGACGCGGCGGATTCGAACGCGGCGGATGGTCCGCGCCGCTGGTGGACACAGAAGCCATGTCTTACCTTGTCCAGGTCTACCAGCGCGCCGACGCCTTCCTGTTCGGTCGGCGGACTTACGAAATCTTCGCCGGTTATTGGGGCGCGTTCGAGAATCCAGAGGTCAACCCGATCGCAAGCGCCTTGAATACGCGGCCCAAGTATCTTGCCTCGACAACGGTCACCGATCCGCAATGGAAGAACACCACGGCCCTTTCAGGTGACACCGCCGCAGCGATCGGCGAACTGAAAGCCAGACCCGGCGGCGAGCTTCAGGTGCACGGCAGTGGCGAATTGTGCCGCTGGCTTCTCGCGAACGATCTCGTCGACGAGATGATCCTGCTGATCGTTCCGGTGGTCGTAGGCCAGGGCACACGACTCTTTCCCGATACCGGACCGGATATCGCACTCGAGCTGGCCGAATCGCGAGCCACACCAAAGGGCGTGACGATCCAGCGGTATCTGCCCACTGGCCGGCCGAAGTATGCAACTGCCACCGCCGACGGCATCGGCTGATCCGGGCAGAGCGCCTGTCGTCGTCAGTCGTGCTCCCGCCCCCAATGGCGTGAACGTATCGTTCCCCTCGTCTGAGAGGGTGAGTGTGTCGTTCACTCGATGCGGGGTG
>NZ_BCRM01000031.1 GCF_001552595.1 Rhodococcus erythropolis NBRC 15567 | reverse complement strand
TTTCACAGCACGAACGCGGTGGGCACTTGCCACCGCGTTCTGCCCTTCGAGCATGAATGAAGTGATCCCAGACACAATGAAGATGCACGATACTTGCAACATGATCGAAGAAACGCAGGATTCCGCCGTGCTCGACGACGTCGACCTCGCCCTGATCAATTGCCTGCAACTCGACCCGCGAGCGTCGTGGCGCACGGTTGGTGACGCGCTCAAAGTTGATCCGGTTACCGTCGCGCGCCGCTGGCAACGGCTACAGGACTCCGGCACCGCCTGGGTCTCCGCGAGGGCAACTGGCCACGGCCGTCCGGAATCGTGTCTGGCTTTCGTGGAAGTCGACTGTACGACTTCGAACGCCTTGGCGATTGCGGAACGTCTTGCCCGCTGGCCGCAGGTTCTGAGCGTCGAACACACTAGCGGCCCAGGCGACTTGACTCTTCTCGTCGAGGTCAGAGACATGGCTTTCCTGTCGCGTTTCCTGCTTCGCTCACTCGCGTCGGTGCCCGGGATCGTCAGTTCGCGTGCGCACCTCGTCACCGAGGTCTTCGCGATCGGAGACGACTGGAAATTGCAGGTACTCGATGCCACGCAGCGGGCGGTGATGACAGACCGGCCTGTGCGCTACAAATATGCTCCGACGGATCAGCGCCATCACGGGAAGACTTTCGACGCGGTCGACCGCCAATTGATATTGAAGCTGGGCGAGGACGGTCGATCCTCGATTGCCGAGCTCACGGTCGGTACCGGCCTCAGCGAAAGTACGGTCAGGCGGCGACTTGCCGAACTGACGTCGCGCAACCAAATTGTGTTCCGCTGCGACGTGTCTCTACCGCTGTCCGGCTGGCCCCTCGTGACCTGGGTGTGGGGATATGTCGATCCCACGGACCGGTCGACGATTCGTGCTCTGGTGGAGCGAGTGCCTGGAACACGAGTGTGCATGCGGATATCCGGTGGACGCGCCAACACACTGCTCGCGATCGCCGCACACTCCCTTCGCGAAACTCCCATTACCGAAGTACAACTCGCACAAGAGGCACCGGGCCTGGTGGTGCTGAACAGGTCAGTGGTGCTGCGATCGATGAAGAGGGTGGGCCGACTTCTCGATGACGAAGGCAAGAGCGCCGGGGTCGTACCGATGGACATCTGGGCGGAAGCCCCGGAGATCGAGTGAATGTCCGAAATAATCAATCATGACGCGCCGCGGTGGAGAAGGATTGCTGTCATGACTTCAACAGAGATCTCCCCCGCCCAGCGTTATCGGGATCTGGCCGCCGGATTCACGGCGCGGATCGACGCCGTACCCGCCGACCGCTGGGACAACGATTCCCCCTGCGAGGGCTGGACCGCCCGCGACGTGGTGAGACACGTGCTCGACAGCGAACGAGACATGGTCAAGGTAGTCGGCCTGGAATTGGCACCCGGTCCGTCGGTCGACGACGACCCGTCGGCAGCCTGGGCGGCCGTCCGAGATTCGATGCAGGCCATTCTGGACGATCCGGCAAAGTCCACCCTCGAATACGACGGGCACTTCGGCCGGACCAACCTCGGGGCCACGGTCGAGGGGTTCTTGTGTTTCGATCTGGTCATCCACGGTTGGGATCTCGCAGCCGCGACCGGCACCGATACGACGATGCGTGACACGGACGTGGAGTGGGTGTCGGAGATCGCCGCGGGCCTCGGCGAGTCGATCCGCATGAGCGGTGTGTGCGGCCCGGAAATACAGGTTCCGGACAACGCTGACAAAGCGACGAAACTCCTTGCCTTCCTCGGCCGGAAGGCGTGAAAAAGTACCCCTGACGTGGGCATTACTTCCATACACATGTAATGTCGCGGTATGCCGGAACGCCGAAAATCCTCCACGAGTCCAGACCTGCTTGCGGCGGCATTGTTCGATGTCGCCGCGGAATCCGGACTGGAAAATGCCAGCGTTCGCGAGGTCGCAAAACGGGCGGGTGTCTCGATCGGCGCAGTGCAACATCATTTCTCGACCAAGGACGAGATGTTCGCATTCGCACTGCGAACACTCGTCGATCGATTGTTGACCAGACTGGCCGAATCGTCCGCCGACGCGGACCCGCATACCGCCCTGTTCCAGGCGCTCTCGCAACTCCTGCCCCTCGACGAGCAACGCACGCGTGAGGCGCATGTGCTCGCCGCGTTTGCCGTGCGCGCCGCAACCAGTGAGTCACTCTCCGAAATCCGCCGGACAACCCTGTTCACAATCCGCACCGGCATCTCGACAGTTCTGATCGGGATCGGAACTCCGGAAGCGGAAACCAGAGCGGCACTTCTACTTTCAACCGTCAATGGATTGGCCCTCGACGCACTCGGAAGCCCCGCCATGTATCCGCCGCAGTACCTCGATCACGCTTTGGAAACCCAGATCCGCCTCACCCTGCAGGACGCCGAGAACCCGCTCGCCTCCGTCGGGCTCGCCAGCTGACGTGGCCGGAGCAGGACGCTTCGCGCCGAGCCCGTCCGGCGATCTCCATCTGGGAAACCTCCGTACCGCCCTCTTGGCCTGGCTGTTCGCCCGCACCAGCGGGCGCGACTTCCTCATTCGCGTCGAGGATCTCGACCGTGTCCGACCCGGCTCGATGGAGCGACAACTCGACGATCTGCGCAGGCTCGGCCTCACATGGGACGGCCCAGTCGTCTTACAATCGCACCGTCTTCCCTTGTACCACAACGCTATCGAGCTACTACGCGAGCGCCACCTGACCTATCCCTGCTTCTGCACACGCAAGGAGATCCTGCAGGCACCGTCCGCTCCCCATGCTCCCGATGGCGCCTATCCCGGCACTTGCCGGAACCTGTCGGCGGCCGAACGCGCCGAGAAATCGGCAAGCGGCCGATCCCCCGCGCTGAGGCTACGGGCCGACATCGATTCGTTCACCGTGCACGACGAACTGTTCGGCGAGGTGACGGGGCAAGTCGACGACGTCGTCCTGCTCCGCGGAGACGGCGTACCCGCCTACAACCTCGCCGTTGTCGTCGACGACGGTGCGCAGAACATCGATCAAGTGGTCCGCGGCGACGACCTCCTGACCTCGGCGCCGCGTCAGGCGCACCTTGCTCAACTGCTCGACATCGAACCGCCGTCGTACGCCCACGTTCCTCTCGCGTTGAACAGTGAAGGCAAACGACTCGCGAAGCGCGACGGCGCAGTGACTCTGGCCGATCAACTCGAGGCCGGACGCAGTGCCGAACGGGTCCTGACAATGATCGCGTCGAGCATCGGTCTCGCTGAACCCGGCGAAGTTGTCACACCACCCCAATTGGCGGATCGATTCGACTCTCGCAAGATCCCCCGAACCCCGTGGATTTTCCCGGCGAAGTAAGTGAAGTTTCAATCGGCACCTCGTCGGGACAAAAGCTCGATTGTCCGATATGACAAAGCCGTCCGCAATAGCTATTCGTTGGCAATTCTCGATTAGTGAAGTACGGTCAAGACTGGCGAAGGAAATTCAGGGCGAGTAGTCCCTGCAAAACTACGCCCGGGATCTGAACCTGGGATCCGACCGCAGTACCCACTTGCAGCATCCACGCTGACACGCACGTGCGGCACGGGCGACTCAGGACGAAAAGGAATACGCATGGTCCGCGAGCTTCGCGAGGCACTCGACGACCATCAATTCGAGGTGTTGTATCAACCCCAGGTCAATCTGAACTCGTCAGCAATTATCAGCTATGAAGCACTTCTGCGGTGGCGCCATCCGCTTCGAGGGTTGATCGAACCCCAAGATTTCATGCGCTCCGCCGAATCCTCTGGGCTCATCATTCCCATCGGGCTGCAGGCTCTGGACATGATCTGTGCCCAAACAGCGTCGTGGCCTGAGCACATGATGGTCGCGGTCAACTTTTCACCTCGCCAACTCGCTACCCCGCACGCCGCTCACGAGATCCTCGGAGCGCTGGACAGTTCAGAAACCCCACTGAGCAGAATCATCGTGGAAGTCACCGAACTCGGCGTCGTGGGTCGGCATGCCGCCGAGACCCTTCACGTCTTGCATAACGAGGGAATTCGAATCGCGCTGGATGATTTCGGGGCGGGCTTCGCGTCTTTCTCCGCGTTGTCGGAATTGCCGCTCGACATTCTCAAGGTCGACCAATCCTTGACCTGGGCCGTCAGCGCAGCGGGTCGTGCTGGAGACCGCGCCTTCATGGTCATGGAGTCAATCGCCGACATCGCGCGGAAGCTCGGGCTTGATTCGATAGCCGAGGGCGTCGAAACCGCGGAACACGCAGCCAACGTCTTGCAGGCCGGCTGCGACATGGGCCAGGGCTATTACTTCGGGAAGCCGCTTCCTGCGTCGTCCATAGTCACTCCCGTGTGAGCGCCAGCCACTTCAGTACGACGCCACTTCAGTACGACGACGATGCGCTCGCGATGAGTGCGACCACGAGAATCACAGCAAAAATGGCCAAGAAGGTTGCTCCGACCGCAATTCCGGCTATCGCAAGCCCGCGTCCCTCTTGACCTGTCTGCTTGATCTGATTGAGCGCGACAATTCCCAAAATGATTCCGATGATTCCGCCGAGACTGTAGAAGCAACCGCCTGCAAGCGATACCACCAACGACGCAATTGCGAGACCATTGGTGCCGACTGGCTGCATCGGCGGGATGTATCCACCAGCGAATTGGTTCGGTTGACCGTACGCATTCGGCGGTTGACCGTATTGGGGCTGTCCGTACTGAGCTTGTCCGTATTGTCCGGGTTGCTGATATTGATTCGGCTGATATTGATTCGGCGGTCCGAAATTCTGCGGCGGCAGGTATGGATTGGGTTCACCAATTCCACCCGGCTGAGGCGTATTACCGGTTGGGTTGTACGACGGCGGCGGATAACCCGGGTACTGCTCGTTGGGAGTGGTATATCCGGGAACTTCAGGTGAAGACTGCGTTTCGGACGGGGACACGCCGTACCCCTCGGGCGGCAGGCTCGGAAATTCTCCGTATCCAGGTTTTGCCTGGTAATCGCTCGAAGAATCGTCGTTGTTGCCCCCAGAACTCGTCATACAACGCAGCCTAAACCACAGGTGACCTCCGAATCCAAGTGAGCAGATGTCATCCACATCGCTCTTTGATCCCAGTAGGGTCATATCCACTGTCACACTCGAGCGCGATATTTACGACTGAGGGGAACACATGACAACCGGCGGGTACGACCCCAACCAGAATCCAGAAGGAGGGAAGCAATTCCCACCCCAGGATCCATATGGCCAGCAGGGAACACCTCCTCCCGGAAGTTACCCACCTCCCGCAGGCCCCCCGCAGGGCGGTAGCTACCCGCCTCCTCCACAGGGCGGGAACTTCCCGCCCCCTCAGGGTGGCAACTACCCGCCGCCCGGTGGATACCCGCCGCCTCCGCCGGGCGGCAACTTCCCGCCGCCTCCGCAGTTCAACGACCAAGGTGCGTACGGCGGAGGAAATCGACTGCCCTCGGGTGCTCAGCCGGGTGATCTGTGGATTCGACTCGGCGCCCGCATCATCGACGGAATCATCGTCGGCATCATCGCCGCGATTCTGGCTCTCTTGGTCAGTGACTCCGACAGCTTGATTCTGATCTCGGGACTGTTCTCGGGAATTCTGACCTTCGCTTACTTCATCGCAATGGAAGTAACGCAGGGTCGGACTTTGGGAAAGATGATTCTGGGCCTTTCAGTGCACGGTCCGGGCGGCGCACCTCGCCCCTCCGTCCAGCAGTCTGCGATTCGCAACGCCTTCACGTTGCTCTCGATCATTCCGATCATCGGCGGAATCCTCGCGCTGGTCGCCTACATCGTCATCGCGGTCACCATCAACAACAGCCCCACCAAGCAGGGCAAGCATGACGAGCTCGCTGGTGGGACTCAGGTAGTCAAGGGTTAGGTAGACATATATGACAACCGGTGGGCAAGACCCCAACCAGAACCCAGAAGACGGGAAGCAATTCCCACCCCAGGATCCGTACGGCCAGCAGGGAACACCCCCTCCGGGGAGTTATCCTCCACCGGCCGGTCCTCCGCAGGGTGGAAGTTATCCCCCGCCCGGCGGCTACCCGCCGCCCCCACAGGGCAACTTCCCTCCACCCCCGCAGGGTGGAAGCTATCCCCCTCCCGGCGGAAACTACCCGCCTCCCGGTGGGTACCCGCCTCCTCCCGGTGGTGGCAACTTCCCGCCTCCGCCCCCGAATGACTACGGCGCAGGCTTCGGCGCCCCCCAGCTTTCTGTGGGTGCGGCAATTTCCTACGGCTGGAACAAGTTCAAAGACAACGCACTGGTCTGGATCGGGATCTCGATCATCGCTTTTCTGATCGCCGGACTCATCCAGGGTGCTTTCAACGGCTTCGACTACACCAATACCGAATTCAGCGCGCTGTCGATCGTGGGTGGATTGGTCACCGCAATCGTCGGCTACATCATCCAAGCCGCATTCCTTCGTGGAGCGTTGAGCGAATTGGACGGAATCAAGCCGGCTTTCGGCACCTTCTTCCAATTCACGAACATCGGTGCAGTTGTTCTCGGCGGTTTCCTTGTCGCCGTCGCCACCTATGTCGGTTTGGTTCTGTGCATCATTCCCGGCATCATCGCGGCGTTCCTGCTCTACTACACGCTGACCTTCATCGTGGACAAGAATCAGGATGCGATTTCGGGCATCAAATCGAGCTACGCGTTGACCTCGTCGAACGTCGGAACGTTGATCCTGCTGGCGCTCGCTCTGATCGGTATCAACATCATCGGCGCACTGCTGTGCGGAATCGGTCTTCTCGTGACGGCGCCCGTCGCGCTGATCGCCAGTACCTACGCATACCGCGTGCTGACCGGCGGCCATGTAGCTGCCTGATCAGTTCGTTTGCATCACCGAAGGCCCTGCGGTTCCACGTGAAACCGCAGGGCCTTCGGTGTGTTCTGCGCAACTGGACGGTCGCCAACTCGCATCCGAGCGCCTTGTGGTGCTTGGATGACGGACGTGACAGCTCAGGATCAGCAAGACGAATCGACCCAGGAAACCAAATTTGCGCACGTCAGCCGGGGTTATTACCCGACAATCGTCGCGCTCTTCACCGCAACGCTGCTGATCTCGAACGTGGCGGCGACAAAGGGGGTCGCCTTCTTTGCGGATTCCGACTTCTCGCTCGGTCCCTTGCAGATTCTGCCCATCATCACCGATGGTGGATTCTTCTTGTTCCCGCTTGCCTACGTCCTCGGTGACGTACTCAGCGAGGTGTACGGCTTCAAAGCGACCCGACGCGCGATCTACCTGGGCTTCGGCGCACTGATTCTTGCCGCCGCGTGCTTCTGGATCGCTGTGCAACTCCCGTCGGCAGAGTTCTACGAGAACCAGGCCGCCCTCGAAACCGTGGTCGGCGTCATTCCCCGGCTGCTGGTCGCAGGATTGGCCGCCTACCTCGTCGGCCAGCTGCTGAACTCCCTGGTCCTGGTCATGATGAAAAAGCGCATGCAGGAGAAGCACCTGTGGGCGCGGCTGATCGGCTCGACCGTCGTCGGCGAATTCGCCGACACCCTCATCTTCTGTTCCATCGCAGCCGGTGTCATCGGCATCAGTACGTGGGAAGACTTCATCAACTACGTGCTGGTCGGCTTCCTGTGGAAGACGCTTGTCGAGGTTCTGGTCATGCCGATCACCTACCGCGTCATCGCCTACGTGAAGAAGCGCGAACCGACCTACGTCTGAGGTGCAGGCGTCTTCGCCGCATAGAACTTTCCGAGCATGTCCGCTTTGAAGTCGTGGAAGTATCCGCCTTCGATGCTGGCTCGGATGTCGTCGACCAACTTCACGGTGAATCGCTCGTTGTGGATGGTGCACAGCGTCGACGCGAGCATTTCCTTCGCCTTGAACAGGTGATGGATGTACGCGCGGGTGTAATTGGCGCAGGTGTAGCAGTCGCACTCGTCGTCGATAGGCGTGAAGTCACGACGGAATCGGCTGGTATTGATGTTGAACCGGCCGGAGCGGACGTAGATCGCGGCATTGCGAGCAACACGCGACGGATTGACGCAGTCGAAAGTGTCCGCGCCGTTCTCGATTGCGACGAAGAAGTCGTCCGGTTCACTGATGCCGAGCATATGACGCGGCTTGGTCTCGGGTAGTTCCTCGTTACACCAACGCACAATTGTGCCGAGGTTCTGCTTCTCGAGGGCGCCGCCGATGCCGTAGCCGTCGAAACCGTATCCGTTCTCGCCTTCGATCGACTCGAGGCCACGGCAGGCTTGACGACGCAGATCTTCGTACTGCGCGCCTTGGATCACGCCGAAGAGAGCCTGATAGGGCTTGTCGGCGCGTTCGACAGTGAGCTTCTCGTGCTCGTTGATGCAGCGGATCGCCCAGGCCTGCGTGCGCTCGACCGATCGCTCCTGATAGCCGCGGGTGTTGAGCAACGTGGTGAGCTCGTCGAACGCGAACATGATGTCGGCACCCAGCTGATGCTGAATCTGCATCGACACCTCGGGGGTGAACCGATGCTTGCTGCCGTCGAGGTGCGATTTGAACGTCACGCCCTCGTCGTCGACCGTCGCGAGACGCTCCTTGCCCTTTGCGATGACGTCGTCGGACTGCACGCCGACGGCTTCCATCGCGAGCACCTTCTTGAACCCGACGCCAAGGGACATCACCTGGAAGCCACCGCTGTCGGTGAAGGTGGGCCCGTCCCAGTTCATGAACTTGCCCAACCCGCCGGCCTCGTCGACGATGTCGGGTCCCGGCTGCAGGTACAGGTGGTACGCATTAGCGAGCAACGACTGCGCACCGAGTTCCTTCATGGACTCCGGCAGCACGGCCTTGACCGTGGCCTTGGTTCCGACGGCCACAAACGACGGAGTCGCGATATCGCCGTGCGGTGTGTGGATGGTGCCGGTTCGTCCGAGTCGGTCCTCGAGCCTGGTCCCTATCGTGAAGATCGACTCGGGACGCTTCGAAGGAGACGCGTCAGACTGAGGCTGTACTGCAGAATTCACGTGCCAATCCTGTCATAACTGCGAATACTGCCGCCGCGGCATGCTCGCGACGAGCACCTTCGACAGTTCTACTGCGCCGCCAGAACAGTGGTGTCCGAAGGTTGTCGTCGGCCCACTCCGGTCCACGTGAGACCCGCTCGCGTCAGGACGTCTCGGTCGAGCAGATTTCGGGTGTCGATCACTCGAGGAGTGCCCATCGCTGCGGCGATCCGCGGCCAATCGAGCGTGCGGAACTCCGGCCACTCGGTCAGCACCACGGCGGCGTCGGCTTGTGCGCCTGCGGCATACGCGTCGGCGACCAGTTCGATACCCTCCAGTTCCGGATACGATATCGATGTGGGGAGTGCGGGATCGAACCCGACCAACTCTGCGCCCGCTTGCCGCAGTAGAGCGGCGATCATCAAGGCTGGAGAATCACGAAGATCATTGGTGCCGGCTTTGAAGGTCAAACCGAGCAGTGCCACGCGAGTGCGGGTGAGCGAGCCGTTTCGATTGCCCGTCACAGCCAAACGAATCTTGTCCACCATCCGCTGACGTTGACGGGTATTGGTATCGATCGACGCCCGCATGAGACGGAACTCGAAATCAGCAGCATCTGCCACCTGGAGCAACGCTTGGGTGTCCTTCGGCAGACACGATCCACCCCACCCTGGGCCAGGATTGAGAAACTCACGACCGATCCTACGGTCGTAGCTCATACCTTCGGTCACATCCAGTATGTCTGCACCGAGTCGCTCGCACAGTTCAGCCACCGCGTTGACGTACGACAACTTCATCGCCAGAAATCCGTTGGCCGCGTACTTCACCAGTTCGGCACTGGCCGAATCGGTGAGCACAGTCGGCGCGCCGAGCCTGGAGTAAAGCGCCGCGACGCGTTCTGCCGCGTCCTGTGCCTCCCCACCCACGACGATTCGATCGGGGTTGAGGAAGTCGCGAACCGCGGTGCCTTCTCGCAGAAACTCTGGATTACTGGTGACCGCGACATCGGATCGACCCAACAACTCCGCAGTTCGCGCGGCGGTGCCGACTGGGACGGTGGATTTGTTCACGATCACACAACCGGCCGGGAGCGTATCGCGGATTTCGTCCAGTACCGCCTCCACAGCTCGCAGATCCGCAACGCCGCCGACGCCCATCGGCGTTGGCACACAGAGGAATACAACCTCGACGCCTTCCGCATGTTGTTCGACTGCGACTGCTGCGCCGACAGTGAATGCCAGACGCCCGGCAGCAAGGCCTTCCGCCACCAGGTCCGACAGGCCGGGCTCGAGGATGTCCACCCTCCCATCCTGCAACCGCCGAATCTTCTCCTCGTCGACATCGGCGCAGATCACATGATGTCCGAGTGACGCCAAGCACGCACCCGTCGTCAGCCCCACATACCCCGTACCGACGACAGCTATCCGTCGCGCAAACACTTAGCCTCCACTGAAATCGGCCATCCCCCGGACCGCAATAATGTTGCGGTCAAATTGCCCACACGGGCTGCACTGACGCTATTCTCTAGCATACATTGAGAAGCTTGACGTCCAACCTGGTAGACAGACCAAGCATACTCAACTCAGCAATCAACCAGTGACCACAACACCGAAACCGGACATACATGAAAAAGCGGCTAGCTGGCACGCACAGCAAACTTCACGCAAGAAGGCGGCCATGACACGTCGCATCGGTTATGCACCCGGCGTCTACGACATGTTCCACATCGGGCACCTCAACATCCTCAGCCACGCAGCGAGCCAATGCGACTACCTGATTGCAGGAGTTGTATCCGATGAGATGGCACGCCTGGCCAAAGGTCGTGACCCGGTGATTCCGCTAGCCGAGCGGATCGCGATCGTGGCGAGCATCAACTGCGTCGACGAGGCTGTCGCCGAAACCAAGCCGCACAAGATCGACACCTGGCGCGACGTGGGATTCGATGCGATCTTCAAGGGGGATGACTGGCGAGGAACGCCGAAAGGCCTTGCGCTGGAGCAGGAATTTGCCGCAGTCGGCGTCGAGGTGGTCTATTTCCCCTACACGCTCGACACCTCCAGCACCCTGCTGCGCGCAGCTCTGGAAAAGTCCGTCAAATCGCGACAAACCGGGACTCGGTAGCGCATGAATCACAGAAAACAGCACGAAGCAGGCAGCAATCGATGAGAACAGCACATGTGATTCACAAGTCCGCCTCGGCGCCTCGGATGGTCGGAGTGTCAGCACTGCTGGTGATAGCTGCGCTGACGGGGTGTTCCAGCCCAGCTTCCGATACATCGAACGGTGACAGCGTCACGCCACCAGGCGTCACCGTGGGCACGCCACCGCCGCCGGGTATCACCGAAGACCGCGCCGAGGACATCTCCACGCTGCCACCAGTGCCGGTCGACCACCCGAGCCCACTGGCCAACGGTCTCGAGGTCACCGCGGTGACTACCGAACCGCTCGAACTCACGGCCAACGGTCCAGGTGAGATCGCGGGCAGCGGCTTGAGCGTGACGCTCGACTTCGTGAACAAGTCCACCACGGACATTTCGCTGGACAGTCTGACCGTCAACGCCTACTACGGCGACCGACTGCCGGCGGCACCCGGCGCGACCGACACAGCCACGCCGGTCAGCGGACTGCTTCCTCCTGGCGACCACCAACAGGGTGTCTACGTGTTCCAGGTACCGGAGGACGGGATCGACACCGCCGTATTCGAAGTGGGCCACAGCAATTCCCAGAACGTCATCGCCGTCGCTCGCTGATGGCGGCCGAGGTGGTCGCGCATACCGCGCTGTCCAGGCGCAGCGTGTTCCGTGCTGCGACACTTCTCGGATTGGGCCTTGCGAGCGGATCGGCGACGAGTGCCTGCAGTAATTCCAGCATCTCGGCCCAATCGCCGGCTCACCAATTCCTCTCCCGCGGTAGGTATTTCATCGCGCAACGGGGGGCAAGCGACGAGGCACCCGAGCACACGCTCGCCGCATATTCGCGAATCGCCGACCGCGGCGCCGAGGCAATCAGCGTCGCCGTCCACCGCACCAGAGACGGAATCCTCGTCTGTCATGAGGACCCGACGTTGAGCCGAACAAGCGGTCAGAACATCGCAATTGCGGACGTCACTCACGACGAACTGAGCAATCATCCCGTCGATCTCACCCGCTGGGTAGGTCCGGACTGGGGGATGCACCCGATTCCCACATTCTCAGAGGTGCTCGAAAGACTCGGCAAGCGGGCTGTTCTGTTTGTCGAATCCAAGGACCCGGAAGCCACCACCGACGTGATCGGCGCTGTCACCGCGAAACAGCTGGGCGGCACCACCGTCTTCACACAACCGTTCACTGCCAGAGAAGGCGAGTCCGCTGCGCGCAAAGCAGGGCTGACCATCTGCACCTATTTCAGCTCACATGCAACCGGTGCCGAAATCGACGAGGCCGCAGACGGATCGGACGCAATCGGAATCTTCGCAGGCGTCCGCAGGGAGAACGAGCGGCAACAAACTTCGATCCAGGGCGCCGTGGCGACAGGCAAACCGGTAATCGCATGGTCGGTAAACCGCCGCTCCCAACTCCCCTACCTTGCTGAGGCTGGGGTCCGAGGGTTCATGTCCTCATCGTGGAGTTATGTGGCCGGGCCCTCCGAACCTAGTCCGCACGACACCTTTTCCACCGGGCGGATCGCACCAGGCGACCTGGCGGGTAACAATTCATCGTCTGCGGCACCTGAATGGGGACCGAACGGTTCGATTCTGTTGGCAACCGGCGCATCACCCCAATCCATATCCATGGGATCGATGTGCCCGGTGCGCGCTGCCCCGTACGTCATCACCGTCGAAGCGCAGTTCGGCGCGGCGCCTCCGCTCGCCTCCGATCATCTGGCAGTCGTCATCGGACGCGACGACGATTCCGCCTATCGACTCGGCGCGGTCTCGCCCGGAACCACCCAAGGTCAGCTCGTCGTCCTGCGGTCCACCGGTGACCTGGAATTGCGCAGCATTCCGGAGGGCAACGCACTCTCCATTTTGCAGTCGTCCGTGGCCGGGAACAAACCAGTCGTCGGTCAATGGCTGACGCTACGGATCATCGTGAAACCAGATTCCGTTATTGCAGAGTGTGATTCAGGACAGGAGCCGGAGCCGACAACGGTCAGCGCGCCTCGCACAGCTTTCGGGGGTTACTTCACATTGGCGCGCAACTATTCCGCTGCCAACGCCCAGGCGTCATTTCGCAACATCAGCGTCGCATATCGCTGACAAACTCCCCGAAGTACAACACCGCGCGCCTCCTGGCAGTACAGGGGCGCGCGGTGTTGTAGGCACGTCTACTCCGGCCGAGCGACCTCGAAGTTGTCGAACCGGGCCACTACCGGCTCGGTGGACGATCCCGAAATGTACACCGCCAACCCCGTCGAACCCAGAGCTTGCAGTTCCGGAGTGGAATCGGTGACGGATCTGGTCCACTGCACCGGCTCGGGCATTTCCTCGTCCCACACCTTTACCTGCAGGGTAGACGGTGACGCACCGAGAACCTGGGCACGGACCCGCAGATGCTTACCTGCCGTGTACGTCAGGCCAGGCAACGTCACGACCGAACCGAGTACCGTTTCGGTACCCGCCACCACTTTGGTCAACGACACCTGTACCGAACCGTCAGCGAGAATCCTTACCCGCGAACGGTAATCGCCGGAAGCCCCACTCCGCAGCACGGTCGACAGATACGCGCCGCCGCCGGTCGGCATCACTTCGAGCCACATCGAATGCGACACGTCTACATCACCGGACGCTATCGCGGGCAACAACATCGTCGCCGAACGGCCAGCGGGTACTGTCACTTTGGCCGAACCCGACTCGACTGAAGCTTTGGCTCCACCACCGGTCACCGACCAGACGCCACCGACCTCTGCTTCGCCGAGACCCGAGACCGTTTCCCTGTCGAAATTGTCTTTGGCTACCTCGCCGTCAGCCGGGACAACCGCGTCCTTGACGGTAACCGGATGTGTTGCAGTGCTTTTCGCACCGGAATTGTCCACGACGGTCAAGGTCACGGCGTACGTACCGGCGACAGCATAACTATGGTCGATCTTCGCGTCGGCACCTGTAATAGTGGCACCTGTCGCGTCGTCACCGAAGTTCCACTCGTACGAAACGATTGTCCCGTCCGGATCTGCCGAAGTGCTGCCGTCGAAGGCGACTGCCAGATCCGTCACGGTTTCCGTGAACGCCGCGACCGGCGGCTGATTCGCTACCACGCCCTGGCCACGTTGCCAATGCGCCTGCACCGCATCCGAACTCAATGCCGAGTTGTAGACCGCGACCTCGTCGAGCGCGCCTGAAAAGTTGGAACTGAGAGGTGCCGAGGGCCAACCTCCCAGACTGTCGCCGCCGACCCGCCAATATCCCGCGGTGCGGTACTCGGCTTGAACGGTATCGGCACGTTCTGCCACCTGCTCACCGTCGACATACAGGCGCATCCCGGTCGATCCCAGTACACCGACGACGTGATGCCACTTGCCGTCGTTGTATGACCGTGGACTAGCCACCGTCCGGAATCCGTTCGCGTTCGCACCGAGTAACAGCTGACCCGAATTGCTCATGTACACATGACGATCGCTGGAGGCGCTGTTGTTGGTGTTCACGCTGCCGAAACCGATGATCTTCCCTCCCCAACGGGTGGTCGTGTTGAACCACGCCTCGGCGCTGAACGACTGAGGCCCGAACTGTGCGGACCCACCCGTCTTCGATCCGGCCGTGAACGACGTGGAAGGGTTCGGATCACCGACGATCGCACCTCCGACATTGCGCTGGGCTGATTTGAGAGTCAGATCGGCATCACCGGCCCAATCCGACGCGAGAGTCCCCGATGCCTCCCCCAGACGCCAGTAATGGACGGCGCCGTCGCGGGCAACCAACTCCTGGTACGCACTTGGCGGCGACGCGATTCCGGCCGGCACTGTGGCTGTCGCCGTCGGCCCGACCATGGTGTTGCCGAATGCGTCCGTGACCCGAACCCGGTACGTCTGGGTCGATCCCGGCGGCGCCGAGGTATCCGTGGCACCCATCCGGCCCCGGTTCCACCACTGCGCATCGTTGGCGGTCGTAGCCGCCACCGTCGCAGTCGAAAGTTGGGCACCTCGAAGCAATTCGTAGGTCAAGTGACTGTTGTCGCGGTCCCAAGCCGCCGTCCACGTCGCGCGGACCGCACCAGGACCGACTCCGGTCATCGCAGGCAACAACTCGTTGTAACCGTTCGGCGCTTCCTTGTTCGGCGCCTGATCCTTGATCGCGAACCGAACAAGCCCCTCCTGCGGCACGCCGTTGACCTTCGGAAACTCGCCACCGAGGACGATGTAGCGATCGTTTCCGGCGATCGACCAACCCGCCTGCTTCTGGCCCGTGAACGTTCCGGGAGCCAATGTCGGCAACCAGTGCAACAACTCCGGTGCCGGTTTGCCGAGGAAGTTGCCACTCGAGTTGATCGGGCCGGACGCATTCGTACGAAATGCCAACGACCACTGGTAGCTCCACGGTTCGGTCTGCGGAAGGCCGCCGATTTGACTGCAGTCGTGTGGATGTCCGGCTATGTACATCACGTCGCCGATCGTGACGTTGGAATACGTGTCGCCTCGGCAGCCGCTGACCCAGCGTAGATTTCCGGTCGCGACATCGGAAGCGAAAACGCTCTCCAGGTTTCCCGACCCGTACGAATAGCCGGTCCCGTACACGGTGCCGGCATCGCTGCTGAGGCTGTAAATCGCGGAGTTGATACCGGAATTCCGCACAACTGTGTTGGTAGGAAACGAGATAGTGGCGCCAGATGTGGCATCGAGAGAGCCGACGCCGACGTTGTTCGCACCGTTGAGCGTCGTGAAGCGACCGCCGACCACTACCTTGTTGCTACCTGGTGGTGCCGTGATGGCCATTACCTCGGCGTTGGCCTTCGGCGCCCACGGCAAAGCTGCACCGGTTGCGACATTGAATGCCGCCATCCGCTGACGCGCTTGTCCGCCAACGGTATTGAAGATTCCGCCGACGTACAGCGTGTCGCCTTGGACTTCGAGAGCGCGCACACCCGCGTCAAGTGCCGCAGTGAAGATGTTGAGCACCGTGCCGTTATCCGCGTCAACAGCAGCCAGACGATACCGGTTGACACCACTGACATTGGTGAAATCCCCACCAACGAAGACGGTTTTGCCGTCAGCGGACGCTTCGAGGGCACGCCCCTGACCGTTGAGTGCCGGAGCCCACGGCTTGAGTTCGCCGGTATCGAGGTCGTATGCCAGCGCGTTCGACCTCGGAACGAGATTGGTACCCGGAGCCGCACCAGCAGGCCTGGCGTTGGCGAATTTCCCCGTCACGTACACCGTGTTGCCTACGACGATCTGCGCCCAAACGACCCCGTCCACCTGAACGGTGGGTAATGCATCCGCGGACACCGTCCGCGGAATTGTGGGGACAGTCGGCGCGGTATCGGCAGTTGCTGTACCGATGCCCAGCGATCCCACCACCGCTAGAACTGTCCCCACCGAAACGAACGCGTTGACCAAACCACGCCACTTCTTCCGGTGATCCTGATATCCGTCGGCGCGCATACCGGCGATGTCGACCATTCGTACTCCTGGTTGCAATAAGGAACGCACCCGGAATCTTCCCCCCCGTTATGCGTTGAGTTCACCGACGAACCCGCTGTCAGCAACCCACAGGCTACTTCGTTTTTCGGGGATTGCGAACCCGTACGAGAGCGCCGGTAGAAAGCCACACATTCCGCGGCCAGTCACCAACGGACGTTTTGGGCGCGAGGATCGCACAATCTCGGATTCCCGACGTCCCGAACCTGTTGTTCTTGATCGTCAGACCGATCGCACCCTTCCCCTTTTCATCGACATTGATCGTGCATTGACCACCGGACAGAATGTTGTCGTTGATCTGGATGTTCACACCCCGCGCATAGTTTTGCGTGATCATCGCCGCGGCGTTGTACGCACCCTCCAAACGACTGTTGTGCACGGAGATATTGCTGCCACCCTCGATTTGCACATTGTCGTCGTGGGTTTGGTTGTCCCACTGCTTAGGCCAGGGCGAATAGTGCAAATTGTCGTGTAACCAGCTGTAACCGAAATCGACGTTGTCCCCGAAAATCACCACCGAGTCGACGACGCCCGAGATGTCGAGCCGCCTGGCGTAAAAGTTTCGACCCTTGATTCCGTCGACGTACGGTGACAGCGTCGACGGCCGCAGTGTCGTGTCCTCGATCCTGAAATTTCGATGGTCTCCGTAAGCCGCGATCAATGATTCATTGATTTGCCCCGGATTACGTCCGCGGATGATGGACCGGCGGATCGTCACATTACTGGCCTCGATCCGGACAAAACCACGGATATCCAGATTTTCGATCACCGTGCCCGGTGTCCGAATCGTCAGGTCCCCGTTGTGCACTCGTAGCGGTGTTCCTGCAGGTAATCCGAATGTCGTCGGCACCGCAGCCTCGACTTCCGCCGGCATACCTATGTTCAAACCACCGGCCGCAAGCAGTGCGGCAAAAGCAAGACCCATTGCACGAAGGGACCGTTTAGGGCGAGCACTCCACAACATTGAAGAACTTCCATTCTCCCCCAGCGTTGCGCCATTGACGCGTTTCAGCAAACATGTAGCGCTATCATATTCCTGGTGATCAGCAGTGAACGTAACAATTCGACCATTGATTCTGTTTCCGGAAATCACGCGTCCAACCTATCGGCTGTTGTGGCCGTTTTGACATACCGACGCCCCGATGACCTGATGGAGTTGCTTCCCGAATTGCTGCACCATTGCCATCAAGCATCCGTCGGGTACGGTATTCGACCACCAACCGTGCTTGTCGTCGACAACGATCCGGCTGGTGGTGCGCGTGAGACCGCAAACCGGTTCGGCACCGGCGTCACCTACGTACACGAACCGACTCCCGGTATCGCTGCCGCCCGCAATCGCGCTCTCGCCGAATCGGTCGACGTCGATCTCCTCGTGTTCATCGACGACGACGAACGTCCCACATTCGACTGGCTGACAGCCCTGCTCGAAACCCGCAGACGCACCGGTGCCGGCGGAGTTGTCGGCCCGGTCGTGTCGGCATTTGCGGCACCACTCGACCCCTGGATCGCCGACGGTGGTTTCTTCGATCGCCGACGCCTTCCCACCGGCACCGAAGTGCGTGTGGCCGCGACAAACAACCTGCTCCTCGATCTGCGTCTGGTCCGCTCGATTTCGTTGCAGTTCGACGAAAGATTCAGCGCAAGCGGCGGATCCGACAGCTTGTTCACGCGCCGATACACCGGAGCCGGTTTCACGCTGGTGTGGTGTGACGAGGCAGTGGTGACCGATGTCGTTCCAGCAGAACGGGCCACCCGCGACTGGGTAATACGTCGACGCTATCGAATCGGAAACTCTTGGGCTCGTACGGAACTGGCACTCATTTCGGGCAGTGCGCGGACCGTTGGGTTACGCGGAGCGCTGCTACTGGCCGGGGCGACCCGAGTGGTGGGCGGAACTGCTCGCGCGACGCTCGGCGTGTTGGGTCGCAGCCCCCGTAATCGCGCACACGGTATCCGAATCGCCGCTCGGGGCGCGGGAATCGTCGCGGGCGCCTTCGGCCGGACCTACCTCGAGTACCGCCGTCCGATCGGCGCCTGAGTACCAATGAACCTCGCGGACAAGGCCGCAAGGGGCGGCGGCGTCACGCTTGCGTTCCAGGCGGTGAAATTCATCGTTCAGACCGCGTCGTTGATCCTGTTGGCCCGGCTGCTGACGCCGGAAGACTTCGGTATCGTCGCCATGGTCGTCGCCATTACGGGCGCTGCAGATCTGATCCGCGACTTCGGCCTCTCACTCGCCGCCGTGCAGGCCAAGCAGTTGAGCGACGCTGAACGGACCAACCTGTTCTGGGCTAATACCGGCATCGGGTTCGTCTGTTGCGTGGTCGTCTCGGCCGCGGCGCCACTGATCGTATGGATCTATGACAAGCCCGAGCTCCTACCTATCGTCTTTGCCGTTGCCGGCGTATTCATCGTCAGCGGCGCGGCCACCCAGTTCCGCGCTGAACTCATGCGCAGTCTGCGCTTCACAGCACTGTCCACCACTGATGTTCTGGCAAATGCCATCGGAGTCGGCACAGCAGTGGTGCTTGCGCTTTCGGGCGCCGGATACTGGGCGATTGTCGCGCAGTTGATCATGGTTGCTGTTGCCACGCTGTTTCTCAGTGCCGTGATCTGTCGGTGGCGCCCGGGGCTTCCACGCCGAGGCGTATCGATCAAACGGTTCTTCCGTTTCGGTGGCGGGCTACTCGGCACCCAACTGCTCGGGTATGCCACCAAGAACATCGACAGCATTGCCATCGGCGCGATGTACGGGCCAACCACGCTCGGGTTGTACAACCGCGCATACCAACTGCTGATGACTCCGCTCAACCAGATCAACGCCCCACTCACCAACGTCGCACTCCCCATCCTGTCCAAAGTTCAGGACAACCCGGTGATCTACGGGCGGTACCTGGCCAGAGCACAATTGATCGGCGGGTACTTCACCGCTTCGGTTCTCGCGGTCAGCGCCGGCGTCGCAGAGCCGCTGATCACCGTCGCCTTCGGTGAACAGTGGCCTGCCGTTGCCCCGATTTTCGCGCTCCTTGCAATCGGTGGCGTATTCCGCTCGGTCGCCCAAATCTGTTACTGGGTCTATCTGTCTCATGGACTGACCGGCGCGCAGTTGCGCCTGTATCTGTTTCTCCGACCTGCGGTCATCGTGATCACGCTTGCCGGTCTCCCGTGGGGCGCCGTCGGAGTCGCGGCAGCATCGTCGATCGGCTTTCTCGTGGACTGGCTGGTCACTCTGTGGCACGTGCACCGCGTGGCCGGTGTCGACAGCATGATGTTGCTGCGGAACTCCTTGCGCGCGATCCTCCTGTTCGGCGCACCGGCCGGACTGCTCGCATTTGTCGGATCTCACCTGTTTGTCGCACCATCCGCGTCCTTGGCAGCCGGCATATTCTCCGCCCTGGTCGGAGCTACCCTCTCCGCAACGCTCTTTCCCACTGTCCGAAGCGATTTGACCACTATGCTCGACTTCGCGAGAAGAGCCGTTGGCCGTCCTCCTCGTCCTCCGAAGGAACCTGTCGACCGAAATTCACCGCTCGGCTCTGGCGGACGAGACGACCGCAGGCTCGCGTCCACAGATTCGGCGAGCACGATGACGCTGTGGAACTACCTGACTATCGTCAAGAACCGATGGCGCATTTTCATGACGGTATTGGTGATGACACTGGCTGTCGCCTTTTCCACGATAGCCTTGACGCCACACACCTACATCGCCAGATCTGAGGCAGCCCTGCAACTCGGCGTCGTCGGCACTCCGCGCCAGATAAGTGATCGCTATCCCCAAGCGCTGTCGCTCACCCGTTCCTTTGCCGCACTCGCCACGTCCACCGCCGTCCTCGAACCGGTGATCGGGCGCCTAGGGCTCGACACCTCCGCCGAATCTCTGGCCCGCGACATCGAAGTCACCATCCCGACCGATACCGTCACCATGCAATTCACAGTCCGGGCAAACACGGCCGACGGCTCGGCACAGATCGCCGACGCCGTCGCCGAGCAGCTGGCCGATCTCACCGGTCGGATGATTCAAATAGAACAGCCGGACATGCTGGGGCTCACCGTCACGCGGGCACCCGTACCTGAATTCGCGTCTAAGCCGCGCCGCGGCTTGATCCTGCTGACCGGCGCCGCGACCGGGCTGATGCTCGCGGGGATCGCCGCCGTCTCGTGGGATTGGCAATTGAGTCGCCGACGCACCGGCACTGACCGGCGGCGTGCACAACTAGGCGGTTGACTCCACCCGCGGCTTCGTGTGCCCACGCCGCGAATCATGCTCGGGGAGAGGGGCAAACACGGCGAACATCAACGGAAGTACGGTCACAGCAAGAAGAAATGCTCGGTCGACGAACCCGAACGAAACTTCCAATGTGGATGAAGCGAATAGAGCCACCAACAGCGTTGCCGGTTGGAAAATGCCACGCGCACTCCATTGCGATGCCGCCCATGCGATCGTCACGAACATCGCCGCCACGAGGAACAGGAAGATCAATCCGCCCGTTGCGAGTGTGTGTACGAACTGGTTGTGCCCGTGGAACGCAAAGCCGCCGAGGCTCCCGACGTGTTGCGGCAGAACTGAATACCAATTCGATCCGGAACCGAACCAGGGCGTGTTCCCCCAGGCATCGAGACTGTGACGCCAGATTGCACCGCGGTTGGTCAACGCATCGTCTGCCGGAGTGGACAGCGGCCACCAAATCATCACCGCCCCGGTCGCTCCCACCAGCCCCCAGGACATTGGTCTGCGCAGCACAGACGGTGTGACCGTCATCAGCACCCACATGCCGCATGCGAGGGCAGCCGCGGCCAACGACGATCGCGAGGACGTCCACACGATCGCAAACAGGACGACGGCGATGCCCGCCGCACGCACCACGCGACGTGGAATCAGCATCACTGAAGGCAGACCGAGAACCAGGTACTGCCCGAGATTGTTACCGTCGGTGAAAATTCCGATCAAAATACCGAGCGGCAAAATCTCTTTCGTCGGTGCCACTGCGGTACCTGCACCCGAAATGAAAATTCCACTTTCCGGCAGGAAGACCCCCAACGCAATGCACATCACTGCCGTCAGGACAACGAGGTACCCGAGCACGGCGAGCTTCCTCAATTGTGGCCGCAGGATCCAGATCGCGACCACCAGTAACGGATAGAGCATTCCGCCGCGCGTCGGGACATGATCGATGTACAGATCTCTGACCACCACGTACACCCAAGGGGCAAGCACGAGGACCAACGGCATGCGCCTATCGGTAGGCAACGCCGCTGTGCCACGGAGAATGACGTACGCACACAGGGCAAATACGAGCAGCAGTAGCAGCACTTCCAGCTTGACTGCCAACGGGTTCATCGGCAACGCGTCACCCACCGTCGCCCGCCGTTTCACTCCTGTCAGCGACTGCACCAGCCGTGGCGTCGTGTACATCGCCCACACGAGAACGATCAGCGTGACCGTGACGTCCGGCCGAAAATGCCTGGAGGTCACGAGCACTCCCGAATTTGTTCGCAACGAACCACCAGTGCGCCCAGGGATTCACTAGGTTTAGGATACGGTCGCATGACACCTCGAATCGGCAACGACGGCCAGTCCGGCGAAGACGCGTTGAGAGTTTTGCTGTCCACGCGCGGGCCATTCAAGACGACCAACCCATACGTCGTACAACTGGCCGACTCGATTCGAACCTGCGGCGCAAGTGTCCGGTATTTCAGTTGGCAAACAGCTCTTTTCGGCAGTTACGACATCTTGCACATCCATTGGCCCGAAGTAATGATCCGCCGTGACGGCGCCCTCGCGCGGGCAGCCGCCCAAGTCCGATTCATCATGTTGATGCTGCTCCTGCGGCTCACCGGTACACCTATCGTCCGTACGGCACACAATGTTCGAGCACACGAAACCGGTAGCCGCACGGAGACCGCACTCTTGCGGTGGTGCGATCGACAGACCCGAATCTGGATCGTGCTCAACGAATTGTCCCCTGTACCAACAGGAACCGAACGGGTACTCATTCCTCACGGCGACTACGCCGACTGGTTTGCGGGATACCCGAAATCTGAACCCATTGCCGGCCGGGTCATTTCGTTCGGATTGATCCGACCATACAAAGGAACCGAGTCGCTGCTCGAGTCCTTCGCCCACGTCACCACTACCGGCGCAAGCCTGCGTATCGTCGGCAAGCCGAGCACCGACGAACTCCGCGCCGTCGTAGAATCTGCGGCGCGCAAAAGCAGCCGAATCACTGCTGCCCTCGACTATGTCGAGGACAGCACCTTGGCGCTGGAAATCACAGCAGCGCAATTGGTTGTCCTCCCGTATCAAAACATGCACAACTCGGGCGCACTGCTGCTCGCGCTTTCACTCGAACGCCCCGTGCTCGTTCCGGATACCGAAATAACCCGGGCACTGGCCGACGAGGTCGGGCCCGGCTGGATCCACCTCTATCAGGGCCCCCTCACCACGGCGACACTTGATACCGCGCTCGCCGCCCCGTCGCCTGCCGAATCCCCTGACCTGTCCGCCAGGAAATGGCCACAACTCGGCCGCGCGCATATCCGCGCCTACCGAGACGCCGGCCGAAGAACTCCTCCGCCGTACGGCGATCAACGTCTACCGTCCTGAAGTCGTTTCCTACTCCGCATCAGAACTCGCGCAAGTCCCGAGCGCCGTTGTACAAGAACAACACCGGCGAGAATTCCTCCCGCCGATGACAGCCTGTCGACCGCCGCAGCGAGGTCACGACGCGTGGTCTGCCCACGCCGCGCCACCAAAACCGTGACCTCGGCAGCGGCGGCCAATGTCGCACCGTCCGCTACGGGTATTGCTGCACCACCAACCGCAAGGAGCATCTTGTAGCGCGTCGACTCGACCTTGAGAAAGGGTTTCAGTCGCGTACTCACCAACAACTCCGCGGCATTTCCCTCAGCTCTGCCTGCTGCGACAAAATCCAACCCGGACCTCACCTGGAGCGTCTGACCGAAGTCTGCTGACCCCACCAGGATCTCCGCGAGGCCAGGAGCCGATTCGGCGCCGAGCATGTCCGCTACGGAGGCCGATCGTAAATCACCGTCGACCAACAGAATTCGATCCCGTGCCCGAGCCATGACCAACGCGAGGTCGACGGCGACTGCCCGCGCGTCGTCGCTCGCAGTCACCGGAACTACGGCGACTGACTTCACGCCCCCTCGTTTCCCACACGCCGCTGCGATGTTGGTGTGCAGCACCAAGGTCCCGGCAGCACTCTCCGATCCACGAGGGTCGACGGGCGCCACCGACCGTTTACCGTCGAATGTGATGGCTGCAAGTACCGGAGTCGACGACACGTTTTCGACGTCGGACACCGACCGAACAGGTCTGGTCACCGATTCCCAGATTCCCACGATCGCCACTGCCACAAGCAAACCGCCCAGCGCGCCGAGCAATTCGAATATCGCCCGATTTACGGTCGACTGCTTCTCTGAGGCAACCGCGGGAGATACCGACGACATTCTCATTGCGGGGTTGTCCTCTTCACCGCGGGGCGAGAGTGTGCGGACCGCTTCGTCAAGGCGTCGAATCACCGCATTGGCCGTCATCGCCGCGCGCAGACTGGACGTGTCTGTGACTGTCACGTTCATCACCGTGGTATTCGACGGCACGTCCACCTGAATCCGGCCGGCAAGGTTCCGGGCCGTTGTCTGGAGGTCAAGTTCCTCGATCACCGGATCGAGAACGATCGGTGACTTCACGATCTGAGCGAACGAAGGCATGACGCTCTGCGCGAACGAGCTTCCCGCCGTGTAGTCGCTCGCCGTCTTGGCACGGTCGACAGCAAAATAGACGACTGCAGTCGAGCGGTGATCAACCGTGATCGTTCCCGAGTAGACCGCACCACCGATCGCCCCGAGCAATACACCCGCAATCAGCAGCAGCCATCTCGCACGAGCGAGATTCCATACGCTTTCCACTCATTCTTCTCTTTCTTCCGAGTTTCGGAGACCAAGTGGACATTGCCTCACGATGAAGACTAGCCTTTCCGCAACTATATGGTTACATCCGCTTTCGCGGCAGATGGCACCGACGGTCGACTCTGAGTTGGACATTCCGGGGGGAATACTTGGCTTACATCGGGGCGCCAGCCCACCGCGCGCTCGTAGCTCATCCGGGTGCCGAACTGTACGGCTCGGACCGAATAGTGCTGGAATCGGTAACTGCCCTGACAACTACGGGCTGGGACGTGACCGTGATGCTGGGGTCCCCTGGACCGTTGGCAGCACGTGTGGAGGAAGCCGGCGCCGACGCCGTGATCATGCCGATACCAGTTCTGCGCAAGTCGAAGATGTCGCCGACCGGCCTGCTCTCGCTTGCTGTGGAGGCAGCCCGCTCGACGCCGTCCATCGTGCGGACGCTGCGACGCTTCGCGCCCGACGTCGTGTACGTCAGCACTGTGACCATCCCCTGGCTGGCCGTGGTCGCGAAGCTCCTCGGCTACCCAGTGATCTTCCATGTGCACGAAGCTGAAGACACTGCATCCAAGCCGATCCGAATGGGGCTGAGCGCCCAACTGTTGTTGTCGCAGCGGGTCATCGCGAACAGCAATGCCTGCCGTGAACTGATCCTGCGTGACATCCCGACGCTGGGGCGCCGGGTTCGCGTGATCTACAACGGCGTCGCCGGCCCGAGTACCGAGCCGACTGCCCCCAGGCTGAGCCTGACCGGGCCGATTCGACTCGTTTTGGTCGGGCGCATCGCCCCACGCAAGGGCACAGACGTTGCGGTCGAAGCACTCGCAATCCTCGTTCGACGCGGGGTGGATGTGACACTCGATCTGGTCGGCGGCGTCTTTGCCGGCTACGAGTGGTTCGAAGACGATCTCAGCCGTATCGCTGCTGCCTCGGATGTCAGCGACCGCATCCGATACCTCGGCGTGGTCGAACAGGTATGGGAAACAATGGATTCCGCAGATATTGCCCTGGTGCCGTCGAGAGCCGAACCGTTCGGCAATGTTGCGGTCGAAGCCCAGCTTTTTGCAAAGCCCGTGTTGGCCTCTGCAGTTCAGGGCCTCACCGAGATCATCGAAGACGGCAGAAATGGTCTCCTTGTCGAGCCAGGAAACGCTGTTGCGTTGGCGGACGCAATCCAATCGACGATCGAGAGTTGGGGCAGCACGCGCGAGCAGGCAATCGATGCGCGCACCGAAGCCTTGACCAGATTCTCGCCGGAACGGTACCGCGCCGACATCGCCGAGTCCTTTACTGCGACAATCAGGAGCAATCGAAAATGACCGTCCACCAAAATAGTTCACTACCGGAGGAGTCGTTCACCGATACCGTGCGACGACTGGCAGGAGCGCAGAAGCCACCCGCCAAGGGGTCGCCCGCATATTCCCGGTTCGTCAACAGAAAGATCGGACGCGTCATCGCAGCAGCCGCGTACCAAGTCGGCCTGACACCTAACAAAGTGACGTTCATCAGCGCCGGTTTCAGTGCCGCCGCTATCGCGGCTATCGCACTGGCACAGCCACATTGGTGGGTCGGCATCCTCATCGCCATTGGACTGCTGGTCGGTTACGCATTCGATTCGGCAGACGGTCAACTCGCACGCCTGCGCGGGGGCGGCACGCCTGCTGGTGAGTGGCTCGATCATGTGGTCGACAGCATCAAGACCACCGCACTGCATCTCGCGGTGTTGATCGGTTGGTATCGCCACTACGACGTCACAGATGTCAGATTGTTGTTGATTCCCATCGGTTTCACACTGGTGGCATCCGTCTTTTTCTTTGTCCAGATCCTGACCGACCAGTTGCGACGCGCACACCCGGATCGCGCACCTGCACCGGCAGATACCAGCACCAGTGCCACCCTCCGATCAATTCTGGTCATCCCCACCGACTACGGCGTCCTGTGCGGCATCTTCGTTCTCTTCGCCTGGCAGTCGATCTTCGCCATTTCGTACGCCTTACTCCTGATCGGCACGGCCCTGTTTCTGTGCGCCGCGCTGCCCAAGTGGTACCGGCAGATTCGGAATTTTCGAGATTAAACAGACTATTCGCCTATGAATAACCATTTGTCTCAATTCTTGTGAATAGTACGTTTTAACTGCACTAAAATATTTGCTGAAGGTTGTCTGTTACTTGGATAAGGTTTCGATTTTTGATAGCCTTTTCCAAATCTCGGGATCCTCGGACTATTCAGCGCACGACATGACACGTGCATCGGACGCCGCATCCGACAATTCCCGAGCACAAACAAACAAGGGGGGGTTCGCTCATGCGAATCGCAATGATCGGGACACGGGGAGTGCCCGCACGCTACGGCGGATTCGAAACGGCTGTCGAGGAGATCGGCTCACGACTTGTCGAAGGTGGCCACGAAGTAGTGGTCTACTGCCGCGGCAAAAACAGATCACCGAGCTACCGCGGGATGGAAAGAATACCGCTACCCGCTTTGAAACACCCCATCCTGGAGACCTTGAGCCACACAGCACTATCAGTCGGGCATCTCCTTCGTCACCGGTGCGATGCGGCGATCGTTTTCAACGCTGCCAATGCACCACTGCTGCCCGCAATCCGCGCAGCTCGCATCCCGGTAGCCGTGCACGTCGACGGGTTGGAATGGAAGCGCGGAAAGTGGGGCCCTGTCGGCCGCCGGTACTACCTGGTAAATGAGCGTGTATCCGTCTGGCTTGCTGACGAATTGATCTCCGATGCCGAGGCAATTGCGGACTATTATCGCGAGCGATATGACACCCCGAGCATGTTCCTGCCTTACGGAGCGCCAATCCGTGACTCCACCGATCTGAGTCGTCTGTCGGAGCTCGATCTGACCGAGCACGGCTACCATCTGGTCGTTGCCCGCCTCGAGCCCGAGAATCAAGTGGACAGGATCATCGAGGGTTATCTACAAAGCGACGCACAGTTGCCCTTGATCGTTGTCGGCTCCGTTCCGTACGAAAGTGAACACGAGAAACGAGTCAACGAGCTCGCCGCGTCGGATTCCCGCATACGCCAACTGGGCGGCGTCTGGGATCAGGACCTCCTCGACACGCTGTACGCGGGAGCTGCAAGTTACCTACACGGGCACACGGTCGGCGGCACCAATCCGTCACTACTGCGAGCAATGGGGGCCGGTGCGAATGTCATCGCCTGGGACGTCAACTTCAACCGTGAAGTGCTGGGAGACAACGGAGTCTTCTTCAACGGACTGACCCAGCTCAGCGCAGCACTCGAGGAAACTGAATCCGATCCGACCGCCGCCGCAGAACGCGGTCTCCGGGCACGCGCACATGCGGCTGCCACATACAGGTGGGACGAAGTAACCAAGGGTTACGAACAGCTCTGCGAAGAGATGCGCGCTGGAACCCGAAGCCGCAAGCTACGCAAACAGGCCCACGGATCCCAACAGTCCCTTCGCTCCACCGCCCGAGTACCACAAACTCGGTAAGTCTCACTCCACCTGAAGGTCAATCTCAGGGACTGCAACGAGGAAACTAGATCTCCGCGCCCACGAATTGGCTGTTGTACAGACGGAAGTACGCGCCGCGGGATTCGAGCAGGGCGTCATGGCTCCCCTGCTCCACGATGCGGCCTTCCTCCATCACCACGATCAGGTTCGCATCACGAATTGTCGAAAGACGGTGCGCGATGACAAAACTGGTGCGGTCACTGCGCAGAACCGCGGTGGCGCTCTGAACCAGTAGTTCGGTGCGTGTGTCCACCGAACTGGTCGCCTCGTCGAGGATCAGAATAGACGGCTGCGAGATGAAGGCGCGGGCGATGGTGATGAGCTGCTTCTCGCCGGCACTGACGTTGCTGCCTTCCTCGTCGATGACCGTGTCGTAACCCTCAGGCAGAGAGTGCACGAACTTGTCGACGTAGCTCATCTCGGCCGCGCGACGAATCTCCTCGTCGGTGGCACCGGGCTTGCCGTACGCGATGTTCTCGCGGATGGTTCCACCGAACAGCCACGCGTCCTGCAGAACCATGCCGATGCGTGAACGCAGATCGTCTCGCGTCATGTCGGCGATATCGATGCCGTCCAAAGTGATTCGTCCCGAATTGAGTTCGTAGAACCGCAGGATGAGGTTGACGAGGGTGGTCTTGCCTGCCCCGGTGGGGCCGACGATGGCAACCATCTGGCCGGGCTCGGCGGTCAGGGACAGGTCCTCGATCAGCGGCTGTTCCGGCTTGTAACTGAAGGTGACGTTCTCGAACTTGACGCGGCCCTTGTCAACCGTGGGCGACTTCGCGCCCTTCGGGTCCTCCGACTGCTCGTCTTGGTCGAGCAGCGCAAAAACACGCTCGGCCGAAGCGACACCGGACTGCAGCAGATTTGTCATCGACGCGATCTGCGTGAGCGGCTGGGTGAACTGACGCGAGTACTGGATGAACGCCTGCACGTCGCCGAGCGTCATCGTTCCGGATGCGACGCGCATACCACCCACCACTGCGATGGCAACGTAATTGAGGTTGCCGAGGAACATCACGGCCGGCATGACCAGACCGGAGATGAACTGCGCCTTGAAGCTCGACTCGTACAGATCCTCGTTCTGCTTGCGGAAGCGCTCCTCGACCTCGTGCTGGCGGCCGAACACCTTGACCAACTCGTGACCGCTGAATGCTTCCTCGACCTGTGCATTGATTCCGCCGGTGCTCTTCCACTGCGCGACGAAGTGCTTCTGCGAACGTTTCGCGATGAACGCCGTGACCATGATCGACAGCGGAACAGTTGCCACTGCAATCAGGGCGAGCAACGGTGAGATCCACAGCATCATCACCAGAATGCCCAGGACGGTCATCACCGACATGACCAACTGGCTGAGCGTCTGCTGCAAGCTCTGCGCGACATTATCGATGTCATTGGTCACGCGCGAGAGTACGTCACCGCGGGCATGGGTATCGAAGTACCGCAAGGGAAGTCGATGAATCTTCTGTTCGACGTCCTCACGCAGCCGACGAACGGTCCGTTGCACAACGATGTTGAGCAGATACGCCTGCAGCCAACTGAACAGCGACGCGCAGACGAACAGCAGCAGCACGATCATCAAGACCTTGCCGACGGCGTCGAAATCGATTCCGGTTCCGGGCACAACGGCCATGCCGGACACCATGTCGGCGAGTTGACCCTGCCCCGAAGCGCGCAATCCTTCGACAGCCTGTTCCTTTGTCGTCCCCGGCTGGAGTTGCTTACTGACGATGCCGTCGAAGATCAGATTGGTGGCGTTTCCCAGGATCTTCGGCGCGATCGAGGAAAGTACGACGCTTGCCGTCACCAAAGCGAAGATCAGGATGACGATCGGCTTGTCCGGGCTCAAGCGACCGAGGAGACGCTTGAGCGAAGGGCCGAAGTTCATGGCCTTCTTGGTGGGATCGCCGCCGCCGGGCGGGCCGATGGGAGGCGAGGAAGTCGGTCGATTACTCATGATGCGTCCTGTACGGCTAGCTGAGAGGCGACGATTTCGCCGTAGGTGGGACAACTGACCACGAGTTCGTCGTGCGTGCCGATCCCCACGATGGCGCCGTCGTCGAGCACGATGATCTGATCGGCCTCGACGATAGTGGAGATACGCTGCGCGACAACGACTATGCAGGCGTCTTGCGTGACCGGCCGGAGCGCCGCACGCAGCCGTGCGTCGGTAGTGAGGTCGAGTGCCGAGAAGGAATCGTCGAACAGATAGATCTGCGGCTTACGCACCAACGCTCTCGCGATGGCGAGTCTCTGACGCTGACCGCCCGATACCGTCGTACCGCCTTGTGCCACCGGTGTGTCCAGGCCTTCTGGCATGGCGCGGACGAAGTCGGCAGCTTGGGCGATCTCGAGGCACTCCCACAGCCATTCGTCGGTAGCTTCGGGGTTTCCGTAGCGGAGATTGGTGGCGACAGTGCCGGAGAACAGATACGGCTTCTGCGGGACCAGACCGATCACCGAGCAGAGCAGCTCAGTGTCGATGTCGCGGACGTCGACGCCGCCCACCGATACCGATCCGGAGGTGGAGTCGATCAAACGTGGAATCAGGTTGAGCAGAGTGGTCTTTCCCGATCCGGTGCCGCCGATGATCGCCGTCGTCTTGCCGGGTTCGGCGCGGAAGGTGATGTCGCGCAACACTGGCTCCTCGGCTCCGGGGAACTGGAACTGAGCTCCACGAAGTTCGACGACGCCCGGGTCCTTCAACTCCAGGACAGGATTCTCGGGCGGAATCACCGAGGAATCGGTGTCGAGTACCTCGGAGATACGTTCGGCGCACACCGACGCACGCGGCAGCATCACCGCCATGAAGGTGGCCATCATGACTGCCATCAGGATCTGCATGATGTAACTGAGCATCGCGGTGAGCGAGCCGATCTGCATCGAGCCCTCGTTGATCTGATGGCCACCGAACCAGATGACCGCGACGCTGGTGACATTGCTGATCAGCATCACGAGCGGGAACATCAGTGCCATGAGGCGTCCGACGCCGAGTGCAGTCTCCGTCAGTTCGCGGTTGGCGTCGCCGAAGCGCTCTACCTCGTACGGTTCCCGTACAAACGCTCGGACGACGCGGATGCCCGTGATCTGTTCGCGAAGAACACGGTTGACGGCGTCGAGGCGGCCCTGCATGACCCGGAATCCGGGGACCATCCGGGCAATCAGGAAACCCATCGAGACTACGAGGAGCGGGACGCTGATCCCGAGGATCCAGGAAAGATTCAGGTCCTGGCGCAGAGCCATGATGATGCCGCCGATACACATGATCGGCGCCATGACGAGGATGGTGCAACTCATCACGACCATCATCTGTACTTGCTGGACGTCGTTGGTATTGCGGGTGATCAGCGAAGGCGCACCGAAGTGCCCGACTTCCCTGGCCGAGAACGTCCCGACCTGATGCAGCACCGATGCTCGGAGGTCGCGCCCGACACCCATGGCGACTCGCGCTCCGAAGAAGACGGCACCCACCGAGCACAGGATCTGCGTCAGCGTGACCATCAGCATCATCCCGCCGGTGGAGAGGATGTAGCCGGTGTCGCCTTTGGTCACGCCGTTGTCGATGATGTCGGCGTTGAGACTCGGAAGGTAAAGGGCCGCCATAGTCGAAATAAACTGCAGGACGACAACGCCCGTGAGTTCACCCCGGTACGGCGTCAGATAAGTGCGCAGCAGCCTGATCAGCATAGTGAGCGAAGGTTACCAATCCTGGCCGACATGTGCCGCTGGATATTTCGATACACAAAAACAGCTGTGCGCCTTTATTAACCGCGGGGGGTTAATAAAGGCGCACAGCAGAGATCAAGCAGATGCGGACTGCAACTCCGCTTCCTTCTCGTCACGGAGGGCCTTGCTGAGCTTCTCACCCTCGATGTCGACGTTCGGCAGAATCTTGTCCAGCCACTTCGGCAGCCACCACGCCTTGTCGCCGAGCAGTGCCATGACGGACGGGATGATCACCATGCGCACGATGAAGGCGTCGAAGAACACCGCCGCGGCGAGCGCGAATCCGATCGACTTGATGAACGAGTTCGGTTCTGCGATGAAGGCACCGAACACGGAGATCATGATGACCGCGGCCGCACTGACCACGCGGGCACCGTGGTTGAAGCCGATTGTCACGGCCTCCTTCGCGCTCGCACCGTGGACGTACTCCTCACGCATACGCGTCACGAGGAACACCTGGTAGTCCATCGCCAACCCGAACACCACGCCGATCAGGAAGATCGGCATGAAACTCACGAGCGGTTGTGGGTTCGAGATGATGCCCAACCAACCGTGCTGGAAGATCGCCACCGTCGCACCGAATGTCGCGAGCACGCTGAGCAGGAAGCCGAGCGTCGCGGTCAGCGGAACCAGGATCGAGCGGAACACCAAGAGCAACAAGATGAATGCAAGGCCGACCACTACGGCAAGGTAGGGCACCAATGCATCCTTCAGCGTGTCCGAGACGTCGCCTTCGAGTGCGGTCTGACCGGTGATGCCGTAGCTGACGCCGATCGAATCGTTGAGTCCCGCTTCTGCTCCGCGGAGGCTGCCCACCAGATCCATCGTGGCCGGATCGGTCGGTCCGCTCTTCGGAGTGATCAGTACCTGCGCGGTGTTGCCGGCCTCGTTGACTCCGACGACCTGTGCGTTCTGGACGTCACCGAAGCTCGAGATGGTCGAGACGACCTCCGCAAAGGCCTCCCCGGCGGGGACGCTGGCATCCTTGGCGTCGACAACGGCGATCAGCGGTCCGTTGCGGCCGTCACCGAAGCCCTCGTCGATCAGGTCGTACGCCTGACGCGCACTGGTCGCCGGGTCACCGGTGGCCTCCGACGGCAATGCCAGGCTCAATCCCGTTGCGGGCAGAGCCAATGCGCCCAGAAGGACTACTCCACCGATCAGGGGCACGAGCGGACGACGAACGACGGCGGTGATGAAGCGCAGAGCCAGCTTCGGCTTGCCTGAATCATCGTTTTCGGACTCCTCCGCACGCTTGCTGAGGAAGGGAATCTTGCCGGCAAAAGCCTTGCGCCCGAACATACCCAGGATCGCGGGCAGCAAGGTCAATGCGATCAGGACCGCGATCAGCACCGTGAAGGCCGCTGCCGCACCCATGTCCGAGAGGAACGGGATACCGACGACACGCAAGGCAACGAGCGCGATGATGACTGTCAAACCGGCGAATACCACTGCGGAACCGGCGGTTCCGACGGCGCGACCTGCTGCTTCGGCACGGTTGTCGGTGAGGGTGAGCTCATGCCTGAACCTGGACATGATGAACAGCGAGTAGTCGATCGCCACGGCCAGACCGATCATGATCGCCAGCGTCGGAGTCATCGAACTGAGATCCATGAATCCGGTGGCAACCGTGATTCCAAGGCTGCCGATAGCGATACCGATGATCGCGGTCAGGAGCGGAAGCCCCGCGGCCACAAGCGAACCGAACGTGATGGCCAGAACGACAGCGGCAACGGCGATACCGATCAGCTCGGTGACACCACCGGGCATCTCCGCTTCCTGAGCAGCAGAACCACTGACCTGGACATTGAGTCCCTCGGCCCGACCGACATCGGCTGCGGAGTTGATCGAATCACGCAACGCCTGATCGAGATCGGCGAAGTCACCGCTGAACGGAACCTCGACGTACCCGACCGTGCCGTCGGCACTGAGCGGCGACAACGCGCGCGCGTCGTCCACGGCCTGCGTCTCGGAAGTTCCAGCCGCAGCAGCCTTTTCCTTGAACATCGCAACCATGGAGTCGTTGCCGGTAACCGGATTGACCAACGCCTTCGCGGCCTGTTCCGGAGTGGCAGTCGCCGGGTCCACCTTGGCGGAGTCGGCGACCTTGTCGATGCCACGGATGCTCTCGAGCATCTCGTCCATGGCCTTGACGTTCGCCGGATCGGCCAGCGTCGTGCCCGCCGGAGCTTGCACTACGTATCGTGCGCTCAGCGAATCCATCGGGTTGGGCGCGTCGGGAAAACGCTCCGCCATCAGGTCTTGCGCCTGCTGTGCCGGGGTTCCCGGAATGGAGAACGAATCCTTGGTGGGGCCGGACAGGGTGGCTGCCCCGACGCCCATCAGGACCAGGATTATCAGCCAAACGCTGAGGACCGCGCCTTTTCGCCGGTAGGCGAACTTGCCGATCCGATAAAGATAGGTGGCCACGACGGGCTCCTTGCTGTTTCGGTGCGTGTACGTGGACAGGTATTACGTGTGGGGCTCAGAGACGGGACATCTCAGGGACGCGACATCTCAGGGGCGGGCGGCGGCGCGGGGAATCCGGCACGAATCTGCCGAAAAGCGTCGTGGACCAACTCTTCCGGACTGGAAGCCTCCGACTTTCCGCCAGTCCAGACGTCGATCACCGATTTAGCGGCTCCGCCCACCGCTCCGAGGAGGAGCGTCGGGTACAGGTCCTTCTCGGCGTCGGTACCGGTGCGTTCCGCCAATGCCTGAACGACTGCACGGTTGATCCGCTGATGCATGTCTGCGGCATCCCGGTAGAGCGCGGGACTCGAATCCGACAGCAGCCAGATACTTGCCTTCTCACTCCCACTCGGACCTGAGTCGTTCACGATTTCGACCACCAGTTCTTCGAGGACGTCGAGAATTGGTTCGTCCGCGGGCCGCGACGCAAGCGCCTCGATCCACAGGTTCACCGATTCCTCGAAACTGGCGAGCACTGCCTCCTCCTTGCTGGAGAAGTAGTTGTGGAACGTCCTCGTCGACACTCCGGCCTCGGAGGCGATCGCGTCAGCGGTGACGCATTCGATCCCCAGCGCACGAGCGAGCCGTGCTGCCGCGCCACTGAGTGCGGCACGGGTTGCTGCCTTCTTGCGGTCGCGAAGGCCTTGTTCGATGATCACTCCAACACGGTACCCAACTTGCAGAGCTCTGCAACTTTGCAGAGCTCTGCAATATTGTGCGATCGAACACACAGCGCGGAAACTCGAGGCGTACCTCACACTCACGCACGGCAAATGCCTGAACAGCGCGACAGAGAGAGTTGTGAGCAGCTCCACGGCGTGACGCCCACTGCCAAGCTGACGCGTGAATCAACATGGCCTGACATACTTTGCGGTGAATTAACCGCAATGTGCTCGGCGAAGGAATCTGATGGACCCGCTCCTGCATACCTGGCCGGTTTCGTCCACGGTGATGCTGTGGGGATCGAAGTCCGGACGAGGCTCCGTACTACGTCTCGTCCGTCTCACCATCGGATTCTGCTCACTCAATTTCTCGATCGTGGCGTTCCTGTTTCTCCTCAGCGGAGAGGGCCCGGACGGACCGTTTGCGCGCAGTTGGCTCGTCGGCATTGCGACCGTCAACCTGATCCCCACGATTCTCTGGTTTGTCGGCCGAATCAGAGGTTCACGCATGCTCAAGCTCTACGGTCTGTGGGCGGATCTCGGAACTGCCTCGATTCTCATCACCTTCACCAGCCATAACGCCGCCCTTTTCGGCGCGGCACTCTTTGTCGCCACCGGCGCCTACTTCACCTATTTTCTCGACCGCCGCTGGCTGGCATTCCACCTCGCCTTTGCCACGACGTTTGTCATCGCCCTGACCGTGCTCGGCCTGACGAACGG
>NZ_BCRM01000030.1 GCF_001552595.1 Rhodococcus erythropolis NBRC 15567 | reverse complement strand
CGACTACTCGGCAACCAGCGTGATTGCACGCACCGACGTCGTACTGTGTGCCGTGATCTTCATTCCGGCCACCATTCAATTCACCTGGCGGCAATTACTCTCGCGCGCAACGGGATCCAAAGTGGATGCACTAACCGGACTCCTGAACCGGCGAGGGCTGTGGGACATGTCGGAGCGTATCTGGTCGGTCGCGTCGGCAAATCGTGCCGACATTGCTGTTGCCGTCGTCGACATCGACAAGTTCAAGGCTGTGAACGACACCTTCGGTCACGAAGTCGGTGACGCCGTCATCATCCGGACAGGAACGCGTCTGCAGGAGCATGTGAACGGTTTCGGCTACGCCGCGCGCACCGGCGGCGAGGAGTTCACCGTTGTGATGATCGGCACCCCGTACGGACTTCGCAAAAGAATCGCGACACTGCCCAAAGCCGTCGTGAACGCTTCCGACGACCCCTTGGCCACGGTCAGCGTCGGAGCAGCGACGCTACCTTTCATCCCGCATCAGGAAGAGTTCGACTACAACGAGTTCTCCCGAGCAATCGTTGCGGCCGATCATCTGATGTACGACGCAAAATCCGCGGGAGGCAACACTGCGAACACTGCTCCTATGACTGTTCCACGTCGACGGGCACACTGAAACCGGGCTGTATCAGCGCCGATTCCACGCCTCGGGATCTGCCGTCAGTTCGTGAATGAATTCGGGCAACTCCCCACCTGCAACATCGGTGAGTGTGACATTTTCGAGCACAGCACGGAGGTTGACGCGCACTGCAATCCACACCTCCTTGAGGGGCGTCGCCGGCCCCCCGTAGTCGACGTCTTCCGGTCGCTGACCCCGAATCGAAGCAAGCGGTCCTTCGACGGCTCGTATGACGTCGGCAATCGTGATCTCGTCCGCGGACCGAGCGAGCCAGTATCCCCCGTCCGGGCCTCGACGGCTGTTGACCAAGCCGCCGCGCCGCAGGTCCGAGAGCACCGCTTCCAGGAACTTGTGGGGTATGACCTGGGATTTGGCGAGAAACTCGGCCTTGGCCGGGTCAGGACCTACTGCCGCGAGCTCGACCAGAGTCCGCACGGCGTAGTCCACCTTCGCGGTGATATGCACCGGCAATTCCTACCATCGTTCTATGAATAGTCGCAACAAACCTGCGAGTTCTTCGCCGCAAAGGGTTCCATGGCGTTACATTTTGATGCATGATGTAACGATCGAAGCTAGAGAACAGGACAAATCGCGTGTGGGAAACCCTTCTCGAATCATGGAAGTCACTTCTCGAACCGCTCCATGATCCAGTCACGCTCGCAATCCCCGCGTTTGTCATCTTCCTGGCAATCGAATGGTTCGCGGCCCGCGCTCTCGAGGATCATCCCGACGACGCCGACGGACGCGCACGACCCGCGGAAGGTGGCTACCGAAGCGTCGACGCCAGAACCAGCGTTCTGCTCGGACTCGTGTCGATCGCAACGAGCACCTTCTGGAAGGTGCTGGCGCTGATCGGCTATTCCGCAATATGGGTGTACCTCGCTCCGTGGCACCTCTCGCCGACGGCCTGGTACACCTGGGTGATCCTGCTGCTCGGAATCGACGTCCTCTATTACGCGTATCACCGCATCGCGCACCGAGTTCGGGTCATCTGGGCCACACACCAGGCTCACCATTCGAGTGAGTACTTCAACTTCAGCACCGCACTGCGGCAGAAGTGGAACAACAGCGGTGAGATCATCATGTGGTTGCCGTTGCCGTTCCTCGGGATTCCGCCGTGGATGGTGTTCGTCGGCTTCTCCGTCAGCCTCGTCTACCAGTTCTTCGTCCACACCGAACGTGTCGGAAAACTTTGGCGGCCCATCGAATTCATCTTCAACACGCCGTCGCACCATCGCGTCCACCACGGGTCCGACGCCGAGTACCTCGACCGCAACTACGCCGGAATCCTCATCATCTGGGACCGGATGTTCGGAACATTCGCAGCCGAAACCCACCGGCCCACCTACGGACTCACGACGCCGGTCGGAACGTACAACATCTGGAAGCTCCAAACACGCGAATACGCTGCCATCGCTCGCGACTGGAAAGCGTCGCAGTCGTGGCGCCAGCGCGCAGGCTACGTGTTCGGCCCACCCGGCTGGGCACCGAAAGCCGAGGTCACGTCAGCAGAATCCACAGCCCCGTCGCACTGAGCAGGAGCAGGGCGACCGCGAGAGCAGCACCCATACCCAAAGCAGGCGTTGCCTTTTCGGCTGAGAACTGGGCCAACCGCCTGGGCCGCGACCGACGTTCGTAGACCGTCACCGCGACGACAAGCACGGCAGCGAGGGACGGGCCGATCAGTGCTACCGAACCGAACGGCGGCAACCATCTCAAACAGGCGGCAGACAAGCCGAGGATCGACAGACTCGTCCGCACGAACGAGAGCGATGTGCGCTCGGACTGCAAGCCCTTGTCCGGAGGCTTGACACCTTCCGACGGTTCCAGCGCGGTCAATCAGTTCACGACCTCGACCACCAGGACGGTCGCGCAGATCACCAGCACGATGCCGACCACCGGCGCCATGAGCGGCACTGGCAACGAGCGCTCAGCACGCAGCGCTCGCTCGGCACTGATCCAGTGGACAAAAGAAGTGATGGCGATCAGAGCGCCGCCGACGAGCAACAACGCGGCCAAGCCGGCACGAACCGTCGGGTTGAGAATGTCGCCGCCGAACGCTTCGAGTCCGACGCCCGACGCGACAAAGGCCGTCGCCGTGCGGATCCAGGCCAGATACGTCCGCTCATTGGCGAGAGTGAACCGTGGATCGGGGTCTTCGCCCGTTCGGAACGGTCTCCACCGGGGCATCATCTGTTCATTCCGTCCGGGCAGAAATCGCACACTGCCTTCGGAACGGACAACGAGAAAGGAAGGTCATGTCCTTAATCTTCCCTGCCCGCCCCGAAGCAGCGCGAATCGGGTGGACGTAATTCAGCTCGCGGCGAGTGAGACGAGGAAGTCCACCGAGCCACTGGCGTCGACGGTGACAAAACCGAGGGACGGGGGTTCAACTCCGAAATCGGTCCAGGTAACTGGAATCGAGCCCGATGCAATCAGCGAATCACCCGAATGCAGCACAGTCATGTCGACCGACACCGGCTTGGACTGACCTTTGAGAGTCAAGGTGCCAGACACCGTGACCGTCGCAGTTGTGCCATCTGTCGGTACAGCAGCCAAGTCCACCGGCGAGTCGATCGTGAACGTCGCCGTCGGATACGTGCTGGTATCCATCACATTGCCCGTGAACTGGCCGTCGCGCCGATCCGAGTCGGTCTTGATGCTTGCCACCTGCACCGTCACTTCGCCTGACGTGAGCTTTTCACCCTCGACAACCGCGTTTCCGCTCACCTCGCCGGTGGTTCCGACGACGGTCACACTCGATCCGTTGAGAATCTCGTGCACGGTGTATCCCGCTGCCGTCTGGTTGTCCCCCTGCCCGGCGACGACGGTCCACTGCCCGTCGATCGATCCGGACGCCGCTTCTGCACCCTGAGTGGATACCACGGCCGCCGGCGCATCGTCTTCAGCGATGAATTTCCCGTACGCCCACGGCCCCACAAGCAGGGCGAGTACGACCACAACTACTGCTCCGCCGATCCACCAGATCTTTTTCATGGGTTCGACGATAGTTGCAGCTTCAACGATTGTCAGGAGTTACGACCTGGGAGAACCCTGTGAAAGCGCTCCACGAAGGCCGAGAACGGGGCACACCCACAACCATTAGTAATCCTTTGGTAAAGTGGATTTTGCATTCCGGCCCCCAGCCTGGAGTGCCTGGGCCGTGCGCATCGAATCATGCATCGATCCCGATGCGCACGGTCTGCCCGAAACACGAATCACATCGATCGAGGGAGCTCCCAATGGCGGACCTGACGCTCCTGACCGACGACGAGTTACATGAGCGTCGCACAAGCCTTCGTCAATCACTCACTACCGCAGCGAGTTTGGTGCCGACACCGTCGACGGCCTTCTTCGAGAAGTTGAAGCAGGACATCGATGCTGCTGCGGCAGAGTGGATCGCTCGCCGCTCCTGAACCGGCACCGGCACCGGCACCGGCACCGGCAACAAATGTCTGTCCTACTGACCGTTGGCGAGTTCTCGCAACTTCTGGCGCGACACCTTGCCTGCCGCCGATCGCGGAAAGTCCTGGGTGAAGATGTATTCGCGCGGTCGCTTGAAGCCGGCGATCTGCTCACGTATGTGCTGGTCCAGCTTTGCGCGAAGGTCTTCGTCGCTGTCGCTGATGAATCCGGACGCCAATTGGACGACCGCCACAACTCGTTGGCCCCACTCGGGGTCGGCGACGCCGATGACTCCGACATCGGCAACGCCGGGGTGTTCGAGCAGTGCGCCCTCCACCTCCGCGGGATACACGTTCACGCCGCCGGTGAGAATCAGGTCTACGCGACGATCCAATATGTACAGGTAGCCGTCGTCGTCGAAACGCCCCACATCCCCCGACGTAGTGAATTCGCCCCACTGCGCAGCAGCGGTCTTCTCCGGATCTCCCAAGTATTCGAATGGGCTGGTCTTGAAATAGATAGTGCCCTCTTCACCGGGAGGAGCCTGCTCGCCGTCCAGCCCGCGGAGCATTACAGCGCTCGGATCCGGACGCCCGACAGTGCCCGGATGTTCGAGCCACTCGGCGGTGGAGCACACGCATACGAGCCCCTCGGTGGAGCCGAGATATTCGACCAGAACCGGACCGAACCAATCGATCATGGCGCGCTTGGTTGCCGGAGGACACGGAGCCCCGGCATGAAAAAGAACATCGACACTCGAGATATCACAGCTGTCACGAACGCCTGCCGGTAAATCGAGAAGCCGCTGAAAATGCGTGGGAACCATATGGGAAGAAGTAATGGCTTTGTCGCTGATCGTTCGAAGCACCGTTTCGGCATCGAAGCCAGGCAAGACGTACAGCGTGTGCCCAGCATGCAACAGAGACAGTGAAACACCGCCCGGCGCAGCGTGATACACGGGCGAGCACACCAAATGCCGTCCAGGTCCATGGGGTATTCCCACGTTCCCGAAGAACGGACCGGTCGCCTGGAGCGGGCTCTCGGGCGTTGCATCGATCATCGGGCGGCGGACGCCCTTAGGTCGGCCAGTTGTGCCGGAGGTGTACATCATCGCCGAGCCGAGCGAGCGGGTGGCGGGAGTTTCGTCGGCGAAGAGGGTGAAGGCTTCGTAGCTGGACCAGTCGGCCGGCGCGCTACCGATAACCACGCGGTGCGGAACTGCGTCCTCTATCCGGCCGACAACCTTGTCGGCGAGCTCTGCGTGAACAATAAGGACGGACGCGTCGCAATCGCGCACGATGTACTCGACTTCAGGTCCCGCCAGATGAGTATTGATCGGAACGAAATACAAACCACTCTGCGTGCATGCCAGAGTAATTTCGTAGAACTCGGTACCGTTCAACAGTAGACCCGCGACGACATCGCCTCTGGTCAACCCCAGATCGGCGAACTTGTTGCTGAGCTGGTTGGCCTTGCTGACAAGCTCACCGAAAGTTGTTGTCTCGCCTTCCATAACGATCGCGGGCCGACTGGGATCACGTTGGCCCAGAAGCCAGGCGCCAGGCATTGCTATGCCCGTCGGCTGTTGGCGATCCTCGCGCTCGCTGTTGACCACGGTAGACATGAATGTCCTCTTTCCTGGAGGGATATCGGTGACTATTGCGAAGTGTTCGTAATTTTTTCGGACGTGTGCGTTCGCCCACGCATTCCAAGTACCACTGGAAATCCGATGGCAACCAATGTCCAGCACTCTGTGGACATTGGTTGCCAAAGGTCGACCGCATTGCGGCTAGTGGCGCGAAGGTCCCGTGATCACCTGCAGTTCGGTGAAGCTGTGCAGACCCCAAGGACCGTTTTCCACTCCGATGCCACTGGACTTGTGACCGCCGAACGGGAGATGCGGTAGGACACCCCTGCCGTGTCCGTTGATCGAGACCTGTCCGGCGTCGATCTGAGGAGCGAGCCTTGCGGCGTGTTCGGCGTCGCCCGACCACACGGACGCGGTAAGTCCGTACTCTCCGCGGTTGGCGCGGACGATGACGTCGGCCTCGTCTCGGAACGAGACGATGGGAAGCGCCGGACCGAACTGCTCTTCGTCGACGATGCGCATACCGTCGTCGACCTGGTCGAGGATGGTCGGCTGATGAAAGTAACCCTTGCGGTCGATCGGTCCGCCGCCGGCGGCGGCCCTCGCACCGTTGTTCAACGCATCCGCAACCAAGCTCTTGACCAGATCGAATTGCGGCTTGTTGTTGATGGGCCCGAGCACCGTTCCGTCGACAGTGCCCTCATCGACCTTGACGGATTTGGCAATTTCACTGAGGGCCTCGACCAGTTGAGGCTGAATACTTTCGTGTGCGTACACGCGCTTGACGGCCAGACAGATCTGCCCGTTGTTGTTGAATGCACTTTGGAACAGGCTGGGTGCGATCTTCTCGACGTCCACGTCTCCGAGAATGACGGCGGGATCGTTTCCGCCGAGTTCCAGAGTGATGCGCTTGAGGCCGTCTGCAGCCCCGAGAGCGACCTTTCGCCCGACCGAGGTCGAACCGGTGAAGCTGACTTTGCGCGGAACTGGGTGCGAAACCATAGTTGCGCCAAGCGGATCCGGCCCGGTGACCACGTTGAGCACACCGTCAGGGAAGGTGCCACGAAGGACGTTGGCGAGCGCAAGCGTTGCCAGCGGTGTGTACGGAGAGGGCTTGACGACGATAGTGTTGCCCGCGCGCAGTGCCGGCGCGATCTTCCACATCGCAAGCGCGATCGGAAAGTTCCACGGGGTTATGGCACTGACGACCCCCATCGGTCGATGGGTGACCTCCTCGAAGCCCTCGGCATCGTCTCGGATGATTTCCCGAGGGATGTCGAGATCGGCGTAGTAGCGCAGCCACATCGCCGCGACGCCGAATTCCATTGCGGCATCGGTGAGCGGCTTGCCCTGCTCCATCGTCAGGATCGGGGCCAGTTCGCCGATCCGGCTCTCGATGACGTCTGCGGCTCGGCGCAATGAGTCACGACGAAATTCGTCGTCGAACCGCCAAGATTCGTACGCGGTCGCAGCCGCGGCGAACACACCGTCGAGCTGATCCGGCGTGACGGACGGCGCCTGTGCGAATACCTCACCCGTCGCGGGATTGATCACCCCGAAGCTACCCGCGGTAGGGAGATCGCGTCCGTTCGATGTTGCTGCGGCAGACAAGAATAGCGAATCCGTTGAGGTCATTCTCGATCCATTTCGTGGTCAGTGGTGCGCCGGCGTCAGCACCGGCTTGATTGCCTTGCCGGAGAGCGAATCCTCCACGGCCTGGTTGATCTGATCGAGCGTGTAGGTCTGGACGAGCTTGTCGAATGGGAACCAACCGCGTTGCCACAGATCCACCAGCTGCGGGAGAAAGACCTGCGGGACCGAACTCCCTTCCAGCACATACGTCACTGACTTGCCTGCCAACAGAACCGGGTCGATGTCGAGCTTTCCGGAACCGCCGCCCACCAACACCGCCTTACCCGGGGTGTCGAGGATGCTGACAGCCGTTGTGATGACAGAGGTCACTGCGGTCGTTTCGAAGGAGAAGTCGAGTCCACGCCCGCCGTTCTTGATTGCCTCGACCAGATCCGGTGCATCGCCGCGCACCGTTCGGGTAGCACCAACTTCTACAGCCGTTTCGAGCCGAGAGTCGACCAGGTCGACCACGACGATGTCACGGGCACCTGCAGCCTTGGCTGCCATCACTGCCGCAAGTCCGACACCACCGGCTCCGAACACTGCAATACTTTGTCCAGCAGCCAGTTTCATTTCGTTGAGAACCGAACCAGCGCCCGTCTGCAAGCCGCAGCCGAGAGGACCGAGAAGCTCGAGCGGCAGCGCTTTGTCGACCACGACCACATTGCGTTCGGTTGCAATGGCGTGCGTGGCAAAGGACGACTGCCCGAACCACCGGTTCGCCACCGGGTTGCCATTCCGATCGAGTGCACCGGTACTGAGATCCGCGCGGCGCCCCGTGAGGTTTCGAGACATGAATTCGTCGCAGTAGGAAGGGCTTCCGGCAAGGCAGTTGCGGCAGCGACCGCAGGATTCGAAACTCATCAGCACGTGGTCGCCGACTTCGACGCCTCTGACCGCGCTGCCGACCGCTTCGACGATGCCGGAACCTTCGTGGCCGAGAATGATCGGCCCGGTCTGCGCCAGGAAATTGGGATCCCGTAGCAGAAGGTCGGTGTGACACAACCCGGCGCCGACCACCTTGACGAGAAGTTCGTCCGACTCCAGCGGCCCGAGCTCCACTTCCTCGAGTTCGAACTTGCCGTCGCTGTCACGCAGAACGGCGGCTATTGCGGTAGTGGTCATGATTTCTTCTCCGTGGGATTAACGAGCTCGAGCGCATCTGCCCAGACGCCTTTACCTGCGATAATGCGACGCAGCTTCATGATCTTGCGTTGTTCGTTCAGGGTGGCAGCGCCGACCAGTCGATCGCCCGAGCGGTACAGCGCCACAAATTTGTCAGTGTCCGGATCACCGGAGGCAAAGACCACTTCATCGGCGACGGCCGTGCCGACGAACTGGATGCGGCTCTGATACCAGTCGCTCCAGAAATAGGGGACGGTCTCGTACGGCTTGGCATCTTCCGGCGCAACGGCATTGATCGCAGCCTGGTGCGCCTGATCGGCAGCATTGGTCCAGTTCTCGAGCCGCACCGATAGTCCGTTGAATGCGGGGTTGGGCCAGTGGACGACATCGCCCGCCGCATAGACGTCTTCAAGCGAGGTCTGAAGGAACTCGTTTGCCATCACTCCACCATCCACCGGGTGCAGTTCGATACCCGAATCTGCCAGCCACCCCGTCGCGGGAGACGCTCCCACGCCGACGACAACAAGCTCAGCCGGCAACGAAGTGCCGGTACTCAGCCGGACCGCCTCGACGTGAGTGGTGCCGATCAGCCCTTCGACCTGAACATTGCACAGGAGTGGAATTCCGTTGCGTTCGTGAAGCTTTGCGAGCGCCTGGCCAACGGTCTCGCCGACTGCACGGACGAGTGGGATGGGGGCGGCCTCGACGATCGTCACGTCTGCGCCGCGATCTCGGGCAGACGAGGCGAGCTCGGATCCGATGAATCCGGCGCCAACTATCACGAGTTTGATTCCAGGGCGGAGTCTTTCACGAAGGGCGAGTGCATCATCGAGAGTGCGAAGCCCGACAACGCCCTCCAGATCCGGCATGTCAGGAAGAGTGCGTGGTGACGCTCCTGTCGCAATGATCAACTTCTGGTACGGAAGCCAGTCGTTGTCACCAACACGCACGCGGTGCGATGCGGGGTCCAGTCCCGTCGCCGGCGCCCCGAGGCGAAGCTTCACATCGAGGGCGGCGAGCTCCTCGGCCGAAGTGTGATAGTCGGGCGCGGCGCCGTCTTTCAGGAACTGCTTGCTCAGGGGAGGCCGGTCGTAGGGAAGATGGAACTCGTCGCCGACCAGCGTGATCGGTCCCGCGAACCCCGCTTGACGGGCGGACTCCGCAGCCCGCAGACCGGCCAGTGACGCCCCGACGACAACCAGTCCGGCTCCATGATCGATATTCGTTGCGTTCACGATCATGTCTCGTCGAGGGTCAGGGCTTTGGCCGGACATGCACGAACAGCCTCCCGGGCGAGCTTCTCGTCACCGGCATCGACCAACTCCTTGTGGAGAATCAGTGAACCGTCGTCCGCAACCTCGAAGTAGTCCTCGGCCACCGATTCGCAGATTCCGATTCCTGTGCACCGCCCGCGATCAACAATGATTTTCATAGCGTCGTTCCTGTTCTTTGCTGGAGTTGGTTACACGCGTACCGGGAGGTGCTTGATCCCGTTGATGAAGTCGCTGAAGAGGTACACCGGCTCGCCTACCTCCATGGCAGGCAGTTTGGTGAGGATTTGTGAGTACAGTGCCCGCAGTTGGGCTTTGGCGACCATGTGGCCGAGGCAGTAGTGGACCCCGCCGCCGCCGAAGGAAACATGGTTGTTAGTGAAACTGCGCTGCAAATCGAATCGATGGGGATCCTCGAAGACGTCCTCATCCCGGTTTCCCGAGCCGTAGAACATGACGACCTTGTCGCCCCTTTTGAGCTGAGTTCCACCCAGTTCGAAGTCCTGAGTGGCCGTACGCGCGAAGTTCTGGACGGGCGAAGCGTGGCGAATGAACTCCTCGATCGACTGCGCGATGCGGCCGTCGAAGTCTTCCGTCAGCCATCGCTTCTGGTCCGGATTCTTGTGCAGTGACAAGGCGGTGTGGCTGGTGGTCTGTTTGGTGGTGTCATTGCCGGCGACGCTGAGCAGGACCATCGTTGAGGCGATTTCGAGCTCGGAGAGAGGTTTGCCGTCGAACTCGGCGTTTGCCAGCGCAGTTGCGATGTCGTCGGCCGGATTCTCACGACGGAAATTGACCAAGTCATTGCCGATCTCCGACAGTCTTTCCATCTGCTGCATGGCGTACTCGGCCGGTGTCAGATCCGCTGGGCATTCGTCCGGGTCACCTGCGTTGACGAAGTTGTCGCCCGCTTTGGCGAACTCTTCGACCAGACTCTCGGGGACGCCGACAAGATCGGCGACAGTGAGCATCGGCAACTTCGACGCGACTTCTTCGACAAAGTCGAACTCGCCCGCACCGACGACTCGGCCGACGATCTGCTCGGCGCGTTCTTCGATCTTCTCGCGTAGACGCTTGACGGCCTTCGGAGTGAACGCCGAGCTGATTACCTGGCGGTATCGGGTGTGGTAGGGCGGATCCATCACGAGGAAGGTTGGGGCACCGACCGTTTCGCGGTCGATTGGCGGGAACATTACACCCCGCGCCGAGTCCTGATCGGAGCTGAAGATTTCGTGATTCTGGCTCACGAAGGCGATATCGGCACTCTTGACGAGTGCCCAGAACCCTTTCTCGCTGTCGTCGGGTTTGAAATGCGGGCGTTCCATCGGCTTGTGCCAGCTCACCGGAGCATTCTCGCGCAGCCAGGCGAATGTCTTGTCCCGCTCGGCAAATGTCCGACCCCAGAACTCGACACTTGTGACATCGATGTTCGGGGCAGTCACCGGGTGGTCGGTGAATGGAAGTGAGGTGGTCATGCAGGTACCTTTCCGTGGCTCCTGGCGGTGAATTGTTCGGTCGACGAGGTTCCTGATCGTCGCAGGTGTTGCTTTCTGGGACAGAAGATTTCCCTCACGGACGCCGATTCGAGAGAACCAAACTGCCGGCGGCGCCGAAGAAGTATCCGACTCCCTGGACGAAGCTGATTTCGACTTCGGGAACCTGCTCGCAGGCCTCCCCGCGTAGCTGACGGACCGCCTCCTGGATGGCGAACATTCCGTACATCCCGCTGTGTGTGTACGACATTCCACCGCCGTTGGTATTCATCGGAAGTCGGCCTCCCTTTGACGTATGTCCTTCGGCGACAAAGTCTCCCGATTCACCATGACCGACAAATCCGAGATCTTCGAGCATGTAGAGCGGAACGTGAGCGAAGGCGTCGTATGCCATCAGATGGTCGACATCGTCGCGGGTGATTCCCGCGGTGGCGAAGGCATCGGCGGCGGCATGACGGAATGCACGGAACGATCCAGGGTCCTGCATCTGCGAAACCAGTGGGCCTTCGGCAGATTCACCGGAACCGAGCAAATACACGTGCCGATCGGATCCAGGCATGTCTGCCGCCCGTTCGGCACTGGTCAGGATCACGGCGCCGCCACCGTCGGTGAGCACACAGCACATGTCACGGGTGAACGGGTAGGCCACCGGTGGACCGGACAGCACTTCGTCGACCGACGTCGGCTTGCGACGGAAAGCTCGCGGGTTGTCGAGGGCCCAGTTGCGCTGCGCAACAACAACCTCAGCCAGGTGCTCGCGAGTCATTCCGCGATCATGCAGAAAGCGCAGCGCCGGAACGGTAAAAGTCGAGTACGGCATATTTGCGCCGTAGACAGCCTCGAACTGACCGGTCATGGAATCCAAAGGCGTCAAGTATGGTGGAGCGCCAACGCGGGACCGCCCGGACTCGCCATGCGTCACGAGCACAACGTCAGCGGCACCGGAAGCAATGGCGGCCGCGGCGTGACGCACATGAAGCATGAAACTGCATCCACCAACGCCTGTTCCGTCCAGCCAATGAGGCGTGATACCCAGGTGGTGACTGACTTCCATCGGAAGCAAGCCGGTGGTAGCGACGCCGTCGATGTCCGCTGGCGTGAGGCCTGCGTCGGCCATTGCGTTGCGGGCGGCATTGGCGTGGAGATCGAGGATGGACATGCCTGGCAATACACCGATTTCCGTCGTCTCCGACGCACCGACGATCACCACGTTTCCGTTGTGCATGGATGTCACATGGCTTGTTGTCATCTGGCGGACTCCTGCAGCGGCGTGAACATAGGAAGTTTCATGTCTCCACGCTCGACGAACGTGACTTCGAGCTCGAGGTCGAGTGGGAGACTCCCAGGATCAGCAGCCACCCCGATCACGTTACTCATCAGGTAGGGGCCCTCGTCGAGTTCGACCAGTGCAACGATGATCGGCGTCGTGGGATCGAACGGGGGAATCGGTCGGTGGTTGATCACGTAGGACACCAGCCGAGCTCGACCACTGACAGAAGTCCACACCACGTCATCGGAATTGCAGAACGGACAGAAGGGTCGCGGATAGAAGTAGTGCTGTGTGCATGACTCACATCGTTGAATTGTGAGCTCCCCGCGCTGCGCACCCTCCCAATAGGGAGCGGTCGCCGGGGTCGGCACCGGTACAGGCCCTGTCATCGACAGTCCTTTCGTCGTCTAGGTCTGAAATCGACCTATGAAGGCATTCAACGGGATTCAGTCCATCACCGTTGCAAACAGAACACGTGCCGTTACTTTTCGCATAGAGAAATGCGTACCGTACGTTCGCTTAAAGGAACGCGTTCCGTTAGTTTCACCTAAACGGAACACGTTCTGCAACGACCAGAGTGATCCAGTTCATCCTGTATGTCAAGGTTTGGCTGGAAATCCGGAAAATTGACCTGCCTCCACTCGGCAGGAGACTTGCCAACCACATACGTAACGTGTTCTCTTTAGTTAGAGAACGTTGTCACGCAACACTTTCGACGCTTCCGTCAAGCCGAATCGCACTTACCGTCCGGTAACCCCGGTCCGGCCCATTAACTATCACGTGGATGAAATCGAGGTCAAACATGCCGATCGACAGCTCACTCGTCGGACTCTCCGGCACACCTGCCTGGACAAGTTGGACGTCGAAAGACGCACTGCTGTATGCGCTGGGTGTCGGAGCCGGTCAACCTGACCCCCTCGACGAGTTGGAGTTCACGACCGAAAACAGTGAGGCCACACCACAGGTCGTCCTCCCGACCTTCGCCAATGTGGCATTCGTCGGCGGCGGGCCGTCGCTGCCCGACGACGTGGACTTCACCAAGGTGCTGCACGCATCGCAAGCGCTCAGCCTGACGGGACCGCTCCCGACGGACGGTCGCGTCGAAACCACCGGCACGATCACCGGCGTCTACGACAAGGGTTCCGGGGCCTTGGTCATGACGGAGACTGTCGCCCGCGACTCTGTCGGCCAGATCGTGGGGACCCTCGAGTCCGGGTTGTTCTTGCGTGGCTATGGAGGGTTCGGGGGCGAGCGCGGGCCATCGGACTCCTGGGAATTGCCCACGGGCAAACCGGATCGCGTTGTCACGTACACGACTCGACCGGACCAGGCACTACTCTACCGACTCAGCGGCGATCGGAATCCCCTGCATTCGGATCCAGCGTTCAGCGCCCGCGGCGGCTTTCCCACTCCCATCCTGCACGGGATGTGTACATACGGTTACGCCGGCCGGGCCCTCCTGCATACCATCGCCGATTCAGACCCGAAGCGCTTTCGGGGGATGTCGGGGCGGTTCTCCAAGTCCGTGCTTCCAGGACAGACGATCACGACCTCGATCTGGGTTGACGGTACCGATGTTCGGTTCCGGACGGTCGACGAATCCGGCGACGCGGTCATCGACAAGGGCACCGCGACAATCCACTGATATGCAATCCACTCACCCCCGCTAGAGACTCGCCGCGAATCTCGTCGTGGCACTAACAGTCGTGGCACTAACAAAGGAAAGATTTCATGGGTTCACTCGAAGGTCGTGTAGCGATCATCACCGGCGGCGGCCGAGGCATCGGCGCGTCGATCAGTAAGTTGTTCGCTGCGCAGGGCGCAAAGCTTGTCATCAACGACCTCGGCTCGGCACCCGATGGTGCGGGTGGTGACCAGGGACCGGCGCGAGACATTGCTGCCGAGATTGTTGCCGGTGGTGGTGCTGCGATCGCCGACGGCGGCGACATCGCCGACGTCGCGACCGGCCAACGCCTGGTCGATCTCGCGCTGGAGAACTACGGCAAGCTGGATATTCTTGTCAATGTCGCGGGAATCCTGCGTGACAAGATGATCTTCAACCTTCCGGAAGAAGACTGGGATGCGGTCATCCGCGTGCACCTGCGTGGCCATTTCAGCACCATCAAGCCGGCAGCTGCCTACTGGCGTTCGTTGCGGAATCCCGACGGCCACTTCCGCATCATCAACTTCACTTCCGATTCGGCACTGCAGGGCTCACCGGGTCAGCCGAATTATGCAGCAGCCAAGATGGGCATTGTCGGCCTGACTGCGTCCACGGCAAATGCCCTGGCTCGATACGGCGTAACCGCCAACGCTATCGCTCCGGGTGCCGCCACCCGACTGACACAAACCATCCCCGACGAGAAGCAACTGGGATTCGAATCCGCCCCCGGCAACGACTCGCCGGACAACATTGCGCCCATCGTCACGTACCTCGCCGGTACGAGTTCCGATTGGCTGTCGGGCCGCACCCTCGGCGCCTCCGGCCTCGAGGTGAAGCTGTGGAACAACCCCGACGTCATTGCCTCCGTGTCGTCGGACGGACCATGGGACCTCGACGACTTGGCCGCCAAGGTCGAAGGGGAGTTCCGACCATTGGCAGACGGCCTGCACCCGTCCTTGTTCATGACCCAGATTCCGAGCTGACCAACGCATACTCGGTAAGAATGAGTACCGGGTGCTGAGCGTGTGAACTGGGCTTGGTGCCGGGACGATATCGTGGTGCTTGAGGCGACAGTGTCAGATTTCGGTACACGATTGGGGACAACACGGATGGCCGCAGTGAAGGTTAATGGCCGCACACCTGAGGCCAAGGCATTCCGTGTCGAGCGAGTCGTGAAAGCAACCCGTGAGCTGGCAACCGCCGGTGGCTACGAAGCCGTGCAGATGCGGGAGGTCGCTCGTGTCGCCCAAACGGCACTTTCGACGCTGTACAAGTACTACGCGTCGAAAGACGACCTCATCAATGCAGCTGTCGGTTCCGAACTGAACTCCCTGACCGAAGACGTGCTCCGTCGTCCGCCCAGACAGCGGACGGCGGAGGGTCGTGCCGGCGAAGTGTTTGTCCGGGCCTACGTGGCGATGGTCCGGGATCCGGGGTTCGCCCACGCTGCAATGTCCGCGGGCAATACGGTGCTCGAGTTCGACCTCGATCGGGTCCGACACTCGGAAGAAATCAACGTGAAATCACACTGGTCCGTCACCTTCACCCAGATTGCTGCCGTTCAAGCGTGGGGTCCCGACAATCGATGCAACCCGATACAGGCCCGCGCACTGGACATGATGGAAACCCTGTGGGTCGCCAGTGTCGTCAGTTGGCTGAACGGTGATATGTCAGCCGACGAGGTGAAACGGCGCCTACGTCTGGCGGCGAAGCGCCTGCTTGCCGTGGATTCTGCTGAACCGAACGGTAATTCAGCAGACGTAAGCTGACTGGAACCAACATTCGGAGCAACTGAACACTCGCGACTGCGGCCCCGACTTCCCCATGAAGTCGGGGCCGCAGTCTTTCCATTCCTCAGCCTCGCCATGAACCAGATCGTTTCCGCGAGTGGGCATTCAAGCCCGCAGATCCTACTCCATCTGCGTCTTGCGTCACGCAAATACGTGAAATAGTCTCCACAAGAACATATTTCGCGCCAAGTCGGACTTCGATTTATGGCGTCCGATCCGCGACCCATTCCCGCGACGAGCTGTGCACCCCCGCGGCCGAGTCGCGGGACAAATCAGCCACTCGCAATCGAGGCGTCCGTTCTCTATCCGAGGAGATACTCCATGGCCCTTCGCCGTTCGTCCATCGCGCTCTTCGTCGTCGGCCTGATGCTGACCGCGGCAGCAGCGGCGATCAAATACGTTGCCGTGCCGAATCTATCCAAGCTGCCCGCGGATACGAATGAGACCGCACTGTTCGAGAGCACACTCCGGCAACTCGACCCGACGACCTTCGGACTCGACTCCGGTACCCCGATCACGATAGACCGATCCTTGAGAGTCGTTCAGGCAGAAGGAGATTCCGCGATACTTACCAGCACGGCGATCACACACCTTCCGAGCGGCGACGCCACCGACGTCCACACCTTCGCCGTCAGTCGCGTGGATTTCACTCAGACCACCGCACCGGACGGAGTATCGGTCGAGGATCAACGCGGCGGAATGACGATGTCCTTCCCGAAAAATCCGACCACCGACGACGCACTTGTCTACGACTCGGTGACACGGACCGCGCAGCCTGTAACTTACACCGGGACAACGATGTTCGCGGGTCGCGAAGTACACGAATTCACCGGCACAACTGCCGCCCCCATCGCAGACCCCGCGGTTCTGGGCCCGCTCAAAGCCGGTATCGCAGTCCTCGACCCGAGTGGGGTCGGGTCGACAATGCAGCGAGAGATAGTGAAGACCTTGATTCCCGCATTGCCGGCCGACCGGATCGCTGCAGTGGAGCGAGCGCTCGAAACCGCCCCCGACGCGGTACCCCTCACTTACACCTCGACGAACCGGATGGATCTCGCCATCGATTCCCACCTCGGCGCACCCGTCAATTTCACCCAGAACCAGACCACCGTGCTCAACATCGCGTCGGGAGACACGACAGTTCCATTTCTCGATCTCTACCAGGTTCGGATGGAAACCTCCGATGCGTCGATCCGGATGGTGGCCGAGAAGGTCGCACGGGCGGAACGGCTGCTGAAGATTGCGGGGTTCTGGGTTCCGCTCGTGTCCGCGTTGTCTGGGGCGCTGCTTGTCGTCGTAGCGATCGTTCGGCGCAGGCCCGTTCATCACGGATGACAACCAGATCTGATCTCCGGCAGCGGCACTGAGACACAAAAAAGCTCCCCACCTGCGTGAACAGGTGGGGAGCTTTGGCGGTGGCGGAGGGATTTGAACCCTCGGACGGGGGTTACCCGTCACACGCTTTCGAGGCGTGCTCCTTAGGCCGCTCGGACACGCCACCGTTGGTGACTTTACCGGATGGAGTGCCCGTGGCTGAAATCGCCAGGTGGAGCGGTATTACGTGAGCTTGTCCTTGATGCTGGAGGCGGCGTCCTTGACCTTCTCGCCTGCATCCTTGACGGCCGATTTCACCTGGTCGCCCTTGCCTTCGTTTTCGAGGTCCCGGTCACCGGTAGCGCTGCCAGCAGCTTCCTTGGCCTTGCCCCCGAGGTCTTCGGCCTTGTTCTGAGCCTTGTCTGCGATTCCCATGAGTACTCCTCTGTGAACGCGAACGAATCGCCTTCCGACGATCCGCCGATGCCCTGACGGCATCTGCCTCCACCATGCCCTCGATTGCTGGATCCGGCTACCCGAGTGTGCGATCACTCTCGATGGGGAATACCGAATTCAGGCCCGCTGCTCGCGGAAGAAATCTTCCAAAAGCCCAGCGCATTCGTCCTCGAGGACCCCGCCGCGCACCTGCGGCCGATAGGTCAATCTTTTATCTCGAACTACGTCCCATAATGATCCGACGGCTCCGGTTTTCGGCTCCCACGCCCCGAAAACGACCCGAGAAACCCGGGCGAGGACCAGAGCGCCCGCACACATCGTGCATGGCTCGAGGGTGACGGCCAGCGTCGCACCTTCCAGGCGCCAGCCGTCACCGTAGATTCTTGCGGCAGCGCGCAACGCGAGGATTTCGGCATGCGCGGTCGGATCGGACGACGCTTCCCGGGCATTGGCGGCCCGAGCAACTTCGACGCCGTCAGCGTCGAACACCACTGCCCCGACCGGGACGTCTGCGTCGGAGGCGGAACGTGCGGCCACGATGGCCGCACGGATCATGCGCTGATCGTCAGCGAGAGTCATCTAGCGCGGGAGCTTGTCGAGCGCTGCGCCGAACTCGGACGCGAACCCGAGTCGCTGCGCGATCATCCCCAACTGCTCGTCCGGATAAAGATCGGTCTCGGCCGCGATGACAGCGAGCACGGGTTCCGGCAGGCCCAGATCGGCCAGGACGGACAGGTCGCCCTCTTCCCAGGGTTCGACATCGTCGAGGTCGTCCGGGTCGATGTCGGGGATCTCGATGTGCAAGGCGTCGAGGACGTCGGCGGCGATGTCGTAGTCGATGGCGGCGGTCGCGTCGGAAATCAGCAACTGCGTGCCCGACGGCGCCGGACGCAACACGATGAAGAACTCGTCGTCGACGTCGAGAAGACCGAAGACGGCACCCGAACTTCGCAGCTCACGCAGCTGCGTTTCGGCGGCCGAGAGCGAGGTCAACGCGTCGGGCGTCAGTGCCTTGACCGTCCAACGCCCCTCTTCACGGACCACCGCGACACCGAAGCCTTCAAGCTCCTCCGACTGGTTCGAAGAGGCGCTCTTGTTACCCGCGCGCTGTGCACCCATGGCGCAACGGTAGCCCGCCTGGTGCCAGTGAGTGAAGTCCGAGCATCGATGTGCCAACCTGAACCGGTGTCTGCGATCGATTCCGCCCCACCAGTCTGCGTTCTCGGCCTCGGATTGATCGGCGGTTCGCTACTTCGCGCCGCCGTCCGATCCGGTCGTCAGGCGTGGGGTTACAACCGTTCCAGCGAGTCCGCCGACGCGGCCCGAGCCGACGGTTTCGACGCCGACACCGATCTGGTTTCAGTGCTGCAGAGAGCGAACGAGAGCGGCGCGATCATTGTGATCGCCGTGCCGATGCCTGCCGTCGACGCCACCTTGGAGGCAATCGCCGCGCATGCGCCGAACAATCCGATCACCGACGTCGTCAGTGTCAAGGGTGAAGTGAAGGCCGCGGTCGAACGAGCGGGCTTGAGCGCCAAGTTCGTGGGCGGTCATCCGATGACGGGGACGTCAGCTTCGGGTTGGGCGGTCGGCGATGCCGATCTGTTCGTCGACGCGGTGTGGGTCGTTGCCACCGACGAAGGCGTCGACGCAGACGTGTGGTCGCAGGTCGCCGACCTGGCACTCGACTGCGGCTCGGTGGTCGTGCCGGCCGAATCTCTCGAGCACGATCGAGCAGTCGCGCGTATCTCTCACCTGCCCCACCTACTGGCGGAAACACTCGCGATCACCGGAGCTGCCGGCGGCGAACTGGCCCTTGGGCTGGCCGCCGGGTCATTTCGCGACGGCACCCGCGTAGCCGGGAGCGCTCCTGGCCTGGTGCGGGCGATGTGCGAGGGCAACCGTGACGCCCTGCTGGTCGCGCTGGACGAAGCGCTCGACCTTTTGCAGGGTGCACGCACCGATCTGCTCGACAACGGCTCCACGGCACGATTGGTGGACGCAGGGTTCGCTGCGCGCGGCGCTTACGAGTCGCACGAGCGTTGGGACATCGAAGACCTTCGGGTCGGAGAACCCGACTGGATCGAGCGGATGCGGGACGCCGGTCGACGCGGTGGTGTCATCCGGCGATCCGAAACCTAGAAGGACGAAACCTAGATTCGAGTTGCCAGACCCGGGTAGTCGAGGACGAAGCCTTCGGTATCGACGGCCAGCGTCGAGCTGGACACCGGGGACAGCACACTGATTCCGTCGGTGCCGCTGCTGTAGGTGATGGTCGCACCCTCGACGCGCAGGTCGAGAAGGTTGACGTAGACGACCGGGACCTCGGCGTCTTCGATGTCGTTCTGCAAGCCGACGCGGCGGATGGGCAGCGTGTTGAAGAACGGGCTGAGGATCACGTCGACATCAAGTGCGCCATCGAACGCAGAGCGCTGGTGACTGGCGCCGTTCTCGACCATCCAGGTGCCTTCTTCGTCCCGGCTGATCGACATCTGACGCTCACCGGCGGCCAGGGCGGTCCGCACCGACAGCCTGCGGGTGATGCCGGCCTCGTCGGTGACCAGGTCGTATGACGCGCTGAATGCAGGGTGCTCACTGCAGGCTCCACCGATGATCCGGCCGGAAGCCTTGATGCGATTTCCGTTCAGCTGCACACGAACAGACTCCATACGAGGAGCGTTGTGGGCCTGCCAGGTCAATACCGCGGGCCAGGACGCGTCACCGGAAGGTTGGATGCTCACCCGACCACGGTAATGGACGAACGGGCGCGGAGCACCGCTGGTTCGGGTTATTGCTTCGATCAGGGACCTTTTAGGGACTTCGATCGGCCCCGAAGATCTCGATGTAAGGCGTTTCACAACGGTTCTTCCGTAAGGAGCACCCCGCAGACCGAATAGTTGGCAAACGGTGTCGGAGTTCTCGAGTACCGTGCTTCTAGGTCGGTTCGTGAGGAAGGGTGCTGTGACGTCGTCGCGGAGCATGGTGGGTTTGTTTGCCGGTATCGGCGGGCTCGAGTTGGGGCTCTCGGAACATGGGTGGAACACCGAACTGCTGTGTGAAATCGATCCGGGCGCCCAGGCAGTTCTCCGTTCGCGATTCGCCGACGTGCCGTTGCACGGCGACGTCACCAAACTGCGCGCGCTGCCCAGCGACATCGAATTGGTGGCCGCCGGTTTCCCCTGCCAGGACCTCTCTCAAGCCGGCAAAACGGCGGGCATCACCGGCGCACGCTCAGGCCTGGTGGACGAGGTGTTCCGTCTGGTCAAGCGCAAGAAAGGCCCGCGCTGGCTGTTGATCGAGAACGTTCCGTTCATGCTGCAACTCGGCAAGGGCGCTGCCATGCGGCACATCACCGACGCTCTCGAAGACCTCGGATACACCTGGGCATACCGGGTGGTCGACGCCCGCGCCTTCGGACTCCCCCAGCGCCGCCAGCGCGTCATCATGCTTGCCTCGCGCACGGACGATCCTCGCGAAATCCTGTTCGGCCAGGACGCCGGCGAGCGCCTGGGAGGTGATCCCGCGGACTACCCCTGCGGCTTCTACTGGACCGAAGGCACCCGCGGACTCGGATGGGCCGTCAATGCCGTGCCGACACTCAAGGGCGGCTCGTCCGTCGGCATCCCCAGCCAGCCGGCGGTGCGACTGCCGTCCGGCGAGATAGTTACTCCCGGCCTCGTCGACGCCGAACGCCTGCAGGGTTTCGATCCCGACTGGACGCTGCCGTCCGTCGAGGTTCCTGGGCTTCGCCACAGCCACCGATGGAAGCTCGTCGGCAATGCCGTGAGCGTGCGGATGGCATCGTGGGTCGGTGGCCGGTTGAACGATCCCATCGAATACGACGCCGCGGGCGAGACGCCACTCGAACCGGGCGACGCCTGGCCGAGTGCGGCGTGGGGCCGTAACCGCCAAGCCTTCCGCGTCCATACCTCGACCTGGCCGGTCCAGTACGACTACGAGGATCTGAGCGGTTTCCTCGAGGACACGCGGTTGCTGTCGGCGCGGGCCACGGCCGGCTTCCTCAAGCGCGCACGCATGGGCAATCTTCGGTTCATCCCCGGTTTCATCGAGGACGTCGAAAGCCATCTCGAGCGGATGGGCGGATACCCCGAGGCCGCGGCATGACGGAATCACTGTTCCCCGAACCTGAAACGCTATTCCCCGAACCCCTGTTTTCCGAACCGGAACACGAACCACTGTGGAGCGCACTGCAACTCGCGGGCGACAAGCCTCCGGCCGACGCCGATCGCGGCGAGAAGAAGAACTACGCCCAGCGACTGTCCAATCAACTGGCACAGACGGTGGCCGACGCTCTGCGTCCGCTGTATCCCAACATCACCCCGACAGCGTCCGGCGAAGGCCAGGAGGCAACCGTTGATGTCGCCAAGGGCCGAAAGCGCTTGGACGTCAAGGCCCTCGACCCCACTCTGGGCCTGATCCTCTGCGTCTCCATCAAGACGTACAACTTCCAGGACTACAGTCCCCGCAGCGGAAAACTTGGACGGTGGACCAAGAACATCGTCCGCAACGACCACGAATTGCGTGGCGAGGCAATGGTTCTGCATCAGCGCCAGCCGTACAGCGTGTTGGTCGCCGTCATGTTCGAGCCGTACGCCACGTGCGACGACGGCGACCCGACCAAGACCAGTGACACCGGCAAATCCTCTTTTGCACACCACGTCACGACGCTCTCGAAGCGCTCGGGCCGGGGCAAGCGCGCGGTGGTCGGCGTTCCAGGAAAGGCCTGGGTGGATCTCGGCGCCGAGGACACCCGCTACGACCTCTTCGAGAAGGTCTACATCGGACTCTACGAACCCGATGGCGCGGTTCGGTTCTTCGACGTCGACGAGCCGCCGCCGCGCAACGGCCGGCCCACCGAAGCTCAGACGCTCTCGTTCACCGACTTCGTGACCGTCGTGCACGGTGAAGTGGAGCGTCGCAACAGGTTTGCGCCCACCTGGTCCGATCCCGAAGACAGCGACGATTCCGACGGCTGAGGGAACCACGGTGCCTGCGACGGATCCTGCCACCAGCGCTCGGATGAGCGCTCAGCGTCGGCGCGACACCAAACCTGAAATTGCACTTCGACGCGAGCTTCATCGGCGCGGACTCCGGTACTTCGTGGACCGGGCGCCTGTCAAAGGTGTTCGCCGACGCGCTGATCTGGTGTTTCCGCGCCGCAAAGTCGCGGTGTTCGTGGACGGATGCTTCTGGCACAGCTGCCCGCAGCATGCGACGTTTCCCAAGAACAACGCGCAGTGGTGGACGGACAAGTTGGCCGCCAACGTGGTTCGAGACCGCGACACCGATGCACGTCTGGCAGAGCAGGGTTGGACCGTCATCCGCATCTGGGAGCACGAAGATCCGCTGGTAGCAGCCGAACGCGTCCAGAAAGCCCTGCTCGGTCCGTAAGCTCGATTTCGTGAAGGAACGCAACGTTGCGCGGTGGGGTTTGGTGGCTGCGCTGGCTCTGGGCGGAATCGTCTACTCGTCGTGGATTCTCGAATTTTTCCTCGACACCGGCCTCGACCCGGTGACATCGTTCCTCAGCGAACTCGATGCCGAGAACCAGAAATACCGTGACGTCTTCGGCAATGCCGACGTCCTGTCCGCGATCTTGATGTTGATCTCCGGAGCGCTGGGTCTGCTGATCACGCCCAGGCGCAGGCTCTACGTCACGGGCTGGATTGCACTTGCAGTGTTCGGCATCGCCACAATCGCCGACGCGTCGTTCCCTCTCGAATGCTCGGGCGAGGGTTGCCCGTCGAGCGCACCCGACGGTCTACTTCCGCAGCTCCACCATGTTCACGCATTGACGAGCAGCGTGGCGGTGTTCGCGATCTTCACCGCGATGATCGCATTCACCGTGGGAGCGTTCAGGTATCGCGAACACCGGTCGTTGCGTACGACCGGCCTGACCATTTTGATCCTGACTTCCCTTGCGACGGTGTGGATGTTGACGACCAACAGCATCGAAGTCTCCGGCGGCGGTAATCTCGGACTGGGTATCGCTCAACGCGCACAGGTGCTGGGGATGTCGTTGTGGTTGTGCACCCTGGCATTTGCGATGTCGAGGCCGCCATCCACCGGGCTCCCGGCGTCGCCACGCTGACAGGTTTTCCGGCAAGCGATTCGGGCGATCCTGGAACTACAACTGAAAATGGCTGCCCCGAACTAGCGAAGGTGTGCCCATGTCTCTCGCGTCGTCGTTCTTCGCCCATCCACACCAGGCGTTCACTGCCGGTTTCTACCGCAACGAGTCCTTCGACTTCGAGCTAAGAGTCGTTCTCGGGCAAGCCACCTACGGCGCGGCAGATACCGGCGAAGTGCTCTCGGCCATCGCTCATGTCGGCGAGAAAGACCTCGAGGGCTGGTACGAGGCCTGGTTCGACCTCGGCACACGAGTATTCGGGCAGGCCGATGAGGCAGCCGCGGCCGGGCATTCGCGAAGCGCGTCCAACGCGTACCTGCGGGCGGCGTCGTACTTCGGTGTGGCGATCAACGCCGTAGACGGTCTCAGCGACGATTCGGTTCTGGTCCCCACTTTCAAACGTCACCGACAAGCGTGGGACCGCTTCGTCGACACCACCGCCCAGCCCGTCGAGCGCGTCCGAATCCCTTACGAGGACACGTACCTGCCCGGGTACTTCTTCCGGCCACCCGGCGACGTGCGACGGCCGACGTTGATCATGGTGAACGGTAGCGACGGCCCGATCAGCGGACTGTGGGGCAGCGGCGGCGCCGGGGCCCTCGAGCGGGGCTACAACGTGTTGATGTTCGACGGTCCCGGTCAGCAGTCGATGCTCTTCGAGCGCAACATCCCGTTCCGTCACGACTGGGAATCCGTCATCACGCCCGTCGTCGACTATCTCGTGGACCGGCCGGACGTCGATGCGTCGAAGCTGGCGATCTACGGGATCAGTCAGGGCGGTTACTGGGTACCGCAGTCGTTGGCGTTCGAGCATCGGATCGCGGCAGCGATCGCCGATCCGGGGGTCGTGGACGTGGCCGCGTCGTGGCTCGCCCATATCCCCAAGAACATGCAGAAGCTGCTCGACGAGGGGAAGTCGGAGGCCTTCGACCGCGACATGGCGATAGGGCTGGGGATGAAATTCTCGAAGGACAGCGCCCGGATCTGGCGCTTCCGAGCGCGTCCGTACCTCGCCGACGGTTACTACAACACTCTCGCCGAGGTTCGGAAGTACCACCTCGAACACGTCGCCGGCTCGATCTCCACTCCCCTGCTGATTACCGATCCGGAAGGCGAGCAGTTCTGGCCCGGTCAATCCAAGCGGCTTGCCGCCCTATCCGGCGGACCGACGACGGTGGTTCCCTTCACCGCGGCCGAAGGCGCGAACTTCCACTGTCAGCCCATGGCGAGGCGTCTGACGGATCAGCGAATGTTCGACTGGCTCGACGAGCAGTTGGATCTCTGAATCAGGACACTTTCTCCTTTTTCGTCAAGAGAGTGGCGAGCATCGGCAGCAGTAGAACGGTGATCGCACCGGCCGCGACAAGAATCGAGGCGTTGTCCGACGACATCTGATGCGCGTCGACGGCAGCGCCAGTGACCGCCACGATCATGGGCAGACCGGTAGCCCCGTACAACGCGACTTGCGCACTTTCGCGCGTGGTGAAGGGCGGTTCGACCTTCTCGAACTTGGTCACGAAGAACACCGGCACACCGCGGACGACAACGATCAGGATCAGAAACGCAATCAGTATGCCGGGACTGGCGGCGACCGCCGAGACGTCGATTGCCATCCCTGACGTGATGAAGAAGATCGGGATGAGGAACCCGAAGGCGATCCCGTCGAGCTTGATCTCGAGGCGCTCGTCGCCTTCTGGCATCAGTCGCCGCAGGATGAAGCCGGCGGCAAACGCACCGAGAATGACGTCGAGTGAGAACACGGCCGACAGCACTCCGAGGCTGACCAACAACAGAACGGTGAGGCGGACCGTCGTCTGCGCCGTGGTGTCCGCTCCTGCCCGCACCAGCCGATGTGTCCACGAGCCTTCGTGAATCAGCTTGCCGGGCAGCACCGCCACGACGATGGCGATCAAGGCGAAGACGGCAAGAACGATCAGCGACAGGACGGCACCACGGGCACTCAGCAGCACCGCCATCGCGACGACCGGCCCGAGTTCGCCGACGGCCCCGTGATTGAGGACCGTCTTGCCCAAGGGTGTGTCGAGGAGTTTGTTGTCCTTGAGGATCGGCAACAGCGTGCCCAGTGCGGTCGACGTCATTGCGATGGCAACAGCGGCTTCCGCGGAGATCACGTTCCTCATGCCAAGCAGCGCGACCACCGTGAACGCCAGCGCGAGGCAGAACAGCCACGTGTAGAGCGCTCGACGTCCGCCGCGCCCACTGAGTTCCTGTCGGTCGATCTCGTAACCGGCGAGCAGGAACAGCATGCCGAGGCCGAGTTCGCGGAGGATTCCGATCGCTTCGCTGTCAGCGGCGATGTTGAGGGCGAACGGCCCGACCACTGCGCCCGCGACCAGTAGCAACACCACTTCGGGAACCAGGCGACGCGGGATCAAGCCCGCGACTATCGGCGCGATGGCCGCGATCAGCGCAATCCAGAACAGCGACGAGGCAATTGAAGGCACGGATCATTATCGGACATAGGTGACGGATCTGCGCTCAGTACAGGTACTTGCGGTACGCCTCCTGCCGAGCCGGCTCCAGATCCTCGACGCGCAGGCTGTGCTGCTCGGCCATCATGTCGCGCAGACTCGGTACGTCATCGGATGCGGGCCACGTCGACGGATCCCACAGCTTCGCCCGCAGGATCGGCCTAGCAGTCGTCGTCGTACCAAGAACCGTTGATGTAACTCCATGTCCCCGGCGTCATCGGACTCTTGCCGTCCGGAGCCTTGATGACAACGGTCGCTACCGAGTCACCGTTCATGTTGATCAGATACTCGGGCGTCCCGCTGAAATCCCGATCCGCGTACGCGTCGTCGAGCGCTGCCACAAACTCTTCGACCGAGTATTGAACCTGGCAACGAGGCGAACTGAATTCATAGATCCCAGCCCAGTCCGCACTCTGCGCGAGTGCCCACTGCTCGTCCAGCGCGGCCTCCAAGCCCTCCTGCGTTTGATCGCCACGCTGCGGTGCGGCCTCAATCGTTGTCGCTGCGGATGACGAGGGCGACTGCGTCGATGAAACTACAACGGTGTCAGACTTACTCGAACACCCAACAAGAGCTCCGACCGCAACACCACTCACGAGCACAACCGAGATAGTCCGATTCATCAGCAATGCATACCAGACCGATCGGACCGCTAAATGGCGATTTGGCGAAGTCCCGAGAGTCGCGAGCCGCCCGCCCGAGACACCGCGGCGCGATACGAGGATCGAGAACGTCAATTCGGAGGTCAGATCTGGTCAGCCGCCAAACAGGTCAAGATGTGACCAACGTCGCCATGAAAGAACATTCGCATACAAGAAAGCCCCTCACCGGATTCTCTGCTGGTGAGGGGCTTCTTTCTTGTGCGCCCGAAGGGATTCGAACCCCTAACCTCTTGATCCGTAGTCAAGTGCTCTATCCGTTGAGCTACGGGCGCATGTTCTGTTGTCTTGCTGATCTTGCGTGTCTTGCCGTCGTACTTTCTATCATTTCTAACCCGCCGGTCAAAATCACCGGCTTGGCGGAGGCGAGAGGATTTGAACCTCCGGTCCCTCGTAAAAGGGACAACTCATTAGCAGTGAGTCCCATTCGGCCGCTCTGGCACGCCTCCCTGGGGGTTCCGATCCTTTCGGACCGCCGGATCGAAAGATTACACACCCTTCGCCACCAAAGGCAAAACGCGTGGTCAGCGCCCTGATTTGTCGGCTTACCGCAGGTGGCTGTCGAACCAGTCGAAGATCCGGGTCTGAGCTTCGACGATCGAAGCCGAGCCAGGGTCGTCGAGGTCGGCGTCCTCGGACAGCTGTGGCGGCTCGTCCGCCCGGTGAGCCAGTCCGGCGTAGCTGACCACCAGTGTCGCGACGTCGGCCTTGGCGGTCGCTTCCCGGAGCAGAGTCACGTGCTCACGCGGCGTGCTGGGATCGTCCTCGCCGTACAGCGCCAGCCACGGCGCCTGCAGGGAAGTGGCCGCGTCGACGAGTGCCTGAGCATCCACCGACAAGGCTTCGACGATTCCCCGGGCGGCGACGCTCACCGCGGCACCGACGGGACGGCTGGTGGCCACGAGCATCGCGGCGGTCCCGGCGTCGTCGAATCCGAGCACCCCGATGGTGTCCGCGAGAACTTCGCGTCCGACGAGCCAATCGAGGGTCGCGTCGAAGTCGGCGAAGAGGTTGTCACCGAACACCTCGCCCTGCATGTGTTCGGGTTCGCGGTGGAACAGGTGCGGTGCGACGCTCACCCACCCTTCGCCGGCGAGTGCGCACATCAGATTCAGCAGAGCCGGGCTGAACTGGCGGGCTTCATGCAGGACGACGATCCCGCCCCGCGTCGGGCCGTCCGGCTCCACCACCGTCAGCGGAACAGCCGTGGCGACCTCCCCTTCGGCTGCGCGCAGATACGCGGTGGCCCGGAAGATTTCCGACATCTTCTAACTCTGACACGCAGACGGCCGCTACGCACCAAATCGGTGCGCGCATAATCGACTCGTGACCGCACACATTCGCCCTGACCTCGCCTCCATCCCCGCCTACGTTCCCGGACGCAATTTTCCGGGTGCGATCAAGCTGGCGAGCAACGAAACGACCGTAGGGCCGTTGCCCGGTGTGCGTGACGCCGTCGCCGACGCGGTCGCCAATGCCAACCGCTACCCGGACAATGCCGCGGTCGCACTCATCGAGGCGCTGGCCAGCTTCCTGAAAGTCGAACCGGCCAACGTCGCCGCTGGTTGTGGCTCCGTGACGCTGTGCCAGGAACTCGTGCAGATCACCTGCGATCAGGGTGACGAGGTCATCTACGCGTGGCGTTCGTTCGAGGCGTACCCCGTGGTCACCCAGGTCGGCCATGCCGTCTCGGTCAAGGTTCCGCTGACCGAGGACTTCGGCCACGACCTCGACGCGATGCTGGCCGCGATCACGGATCGCACGCGGTTGATCTTCGTGTGCAACCCCAACAACCCGACCGGCAACGCGTTGTCGAAGGCAGAGCTCGAGAGCTTCCTCGACGCGGTCCCGACGCACGTCGTCGTCGCACTCGACGAGGCGTACTTCGAATACTCACGCTCGGACGCCGACGGCATTGAACTGTTCCGCAGCCGCCCCAACGTGGTTGTTCTGCGCACCTTCTCGAAGGCGTACGGCCTCGCGGGAATCCGCGTGGGTTACGCAGTCGCGGATCCGGAGATCATCGTGGCCCTCGGCAAGGTGCACACCCCGTTCACCGTGAGCGCTGTCGCGCAGGCCGCCGCAATCGCTTCCCTGGCTGCAGCAGACGAACTGCTTGCCCGCACCGAAGGCGTCATCGCCGAGCGGACGCGAGTGCGCAGTGCACTGATCGAAGCCGGGTACACCGTCCCCGAGTCGTCGGCGAACTTCGTCTATCTCCCCCTCGGAGAGCTCTCCCCCGGTTTCGCCGAGGCGAGTACCGAGGCGGGCATTCTGATCCGTCAGTACGGCGTCGAGGGCGTCCGGATGACCATCGGCGATCCACACGAGAACGACGCGTTCCTCGCTTTCGCGAACACCGACGTCGCGAAGCAGGCTGCGGGCATCGGCGTCACCGCGTGACACTCGATACATAACTGTTACGCCGAGGACTGGAATTCGTTTCGGCGGACGGGCACACTCAGGGAGGTTCGAGGCCGGTCCGAGTGAGGGAGCACGACGCATGACGCGACGCATGACACGAACGTGTGCCGTGCTCGCAACGACCCTTCTCGCCACCTCCGCGACCTCCCTGAGTGGCGTCGCCACCGCCGAGTCCCAGGACACGGTGTCGGTACGTCTGTTGGCCTTCAACGATCTGCACGGCAGCCTCCGCCCGCCGGAAGGCATTCGCAGCGAGATCAGGCAGGCCGACGGCTCGCTCACCCCCGCAGGTGGCGCGGCGTATCTCGCGGCATACGTGACGCAACTTCGCAGCCAAGCCACCAACTCGCTGCTGTATTCGGTCGGTGACAACTGGGGATCGTCGGCATTGGAATCGGCGATGTTCAACGACGAACCGACGGTCGAACTGCTGAATCGGATGAAGATCGACGCTTCCGCGATCGGCAACCACGAACTGGACAAAGGGCTCGCCGAGTTCCGTCGTATGCAGTCCGGCGGTTGCTCCGCCGTCGACGCGTGCACGTTCAGTCCGTCCTTCGGCGGCGCCAACTTCCCTCTGATGGCCGCAAACATGACGTACACCAACGGCACTCCGGCCACGCTGCCCTTCACCGTGAACATGGTCGACGGCATTCCGCTCGGAGTCATCGCGATTTCCCCCGCCAACACGTCGCAGATCGTCACACCGGGCGGGATCGCCGATCTGCAGTTCGGCGACGAGGTCGAAGCGATCAACCGCACCGCCGATGTCCTCGACTTCTTCGGCGTCAAAGCCATCACCGTTCTCCTGCACCGTGGGGACGAACCGGCCGTCGAAGGTGGACCCAACGACTGCAACGTCGAGTCCGGCCCGGCCCGCGACATCGCCCTTCGTGCCTCACCGAAGGTGGACGTCATCTTCACCGCCGACAGCCACCAGCAGTACAACTGCGAATTCCCTGATCCCGCAGGCAATCCCAGAGTCGTCATGCAGGGCGCTTCGCACGGCCGGATCGTGTCCGTCGCAGACGTCACCATCGACCGCAACACACGCGAGGTCGTTCGCGATCAGACGTCCGCTTTCAATCAGATAGTGACACACGATATTTCGCCGGATCCCGATATTCAGGCTCTCGCCGACCGGGCCTGGTCGGAGGCGTCGGAAAGCGCTCAGCGACCGGTGGGGACCATCACCGCCGATCTGACACGGGACCGCGTACCCAGCGGTGAATCGACACTCGGCAACCTGGTCGCCGACGCTCAACTCGCGGCCGGATCGACACGAGGCGCTCAACTCGCGTTGACGAACCCGGGAGGCATGCGCGAGGACTTGGACTTCGGCACTTCCGGCCAGGTCACCTACCGCCAGGCCTACGGTGTTCAACCGTTCGGCAACAGCCTCGAAGTGCTCTCCGTCACAGGAGCGGTGTTGAAGGACGCTCTCGAACAGCAATTCCAGATCGACCTCGACGGCACCGCTACCGAGCGCATCCTCTCCCCGTCCGCGGGCTTCACCTACGCCATGGACCGGCGAGCAGCGCCGGGCTCGCGAATCTCGGAAATGCGCTTGAACGGGCAGGACATCGCCCCCGACGGCGTCTACAGCGTCGTGGTGAACAAGTTCCTCGCCGAGGGCGGGGACGGTTTCACCGCACTGAAGAACTCCACCCAGATGACCGGTGCGGGCAACGACCTCGACGCCTTGACTGCCCTGTTCGCAGCCGGGTCCCCGGTCTCGCCGCCTGCCACCGATCGCATCCGCACCGTCGGCTGAATAGGCATCCCCCCGCTCGATTGCCTAGTCTCGACGGGTGATCATCGCGACCCATAACGGCAAGTTCCATGCAGACGACGTCTTCGGCGTATCGCTGCTCAAGCAGCTGTACCCCGACGCCACCGTCGTTCGCAGCCGTGACGAGTCCGTCCTCGACAGTGCGGACATCGTGCTCGACGTCGGCGGTCGCTACAACCCGGCCGAGGGTCGCTTCGACCATCACCAGCGCGATGCCGGCGAGCGCAGCAACGGCATCCTGTACTCCGCTTTCGGTCTGCTCTGGCAGGAATACGGCCTGCAGTTCTGCGAAGGCGACGCCTCCGTTTTCCGCCGAATCGACAGTCGTCTGGTCGAGGGCATCGACGCCGTCGACAACGGCCAGGAGATCTACACCCTCAACGACTACGGCACCAAGCCTTTTGATCTGTCGTCGGTGCTGGACCTGTTCAATCCGATCTCGTCCACCGACGAAGAGTTCGACACCCAGTTCGAGCTGGCCGTGGTTCTCGCAACTCAGGTCTTGATTCGCCTGCGCGCCAAGTACGCCGGCGACGCTGCAGCCGAGCGCGAGTTCACCGAGACCTACGAGAAAGCAACGGATCCGCGCTTCGTCGTGCTGGAACGCTTCGTTCCCCACGGCCGCGCCGCGTCGGCCCAGCCAGAACTTCTGTTCACCATCTTCCCGAACACCAACGGCGGCTGGTCGATTCAGACGGTCAAGCCCGCTGACTCCAAGTTCGGTTCACGAAAGCTGTTGCCGGAGCCGTGGCGCGGCCTGAACGGCTCGGACCTTGCCGCCGAGACGGGCGTCGACAGTTCGGTCTTCTGCCACAAAGCTGGGTTCATCGCGGCTGCGCAGACCCGTGACGGCGCCCTCCAGTTGCTCGAACTGGCACTGGCCGAGTAGTTCTCAGCTCACAGCCCACTTCACATTCCCAGGGCGGTCTTCACTGTCGGCCAGGAATCGTGAAGCGCGTCTTGCCAGTACGGCCATGAATGGGTGCCGACGTTTCGATACGCGAACACTGCGGGAATCGACAACTCCCCCAACCTCGCCTCGAACAGTTGCGTGCACGTGTTTGCCAGTGCCTCGAGCGGCCCGCCTTCGATGGCCGTCTGCAGGCCGCCCGGGGTGAAAATGTTGTCGTATTCTCCGGGTGCGCCCGTGCCCGAGGAAACGTAGATCGTCTTTCCTCGCAGCGTTTCAGCATTGGTGGACGGGTCGTGCTTTTGCCAGTCGGGGTCCGACGCCGGGCCCCACATGTTGGTGGCGTCGCCTGCCTTACTGGCCACGGTGAGCCGCACGGAATCCTGCGAAGACGACTCGGAGTTGTCGAGACAGCCACTGTACGAGGCTAATCCGGTGTAGAGCTTCGGGTGATGTGTGATGAGGTTGGCCGCGCCGAGCGCACCCATGGACACCCCGCCGACCACATTCGCCCCATTTCCGGAAAACGCAGAATCGATCAACGCCGGAAGCTCTTCAGCGAGAAACGATTCCCACTTGTTCACACCGAGGTTCGGATCGTCGTTCTTCCAGTTGGTGTAGAAACTGCCGGTACCGCCAACAGGGAGAACGACGTTGACGTTCTTGTCGGCGAAAAACGCTTCGATGTCGGTCTTTTGAGTCCAGGTGCTTTCGGAGTATCCGGATTCCGAACCGGCACTGACGCCGTCGAGTAGGTAGAAGGACGGACGCGAACCGGCACTCGACGCTGGATGCAGAACCTGCACTTGCACCTCGCGCCGCATAGCCGGCGAATCGACGAACACAGCACTACGAGTGGGCGACAATTGCTCGATGCGATTGATGTGAGCCCCGGTCTGACCTGTCAGATCTCCTGGTGGATTTTCGGGCGCCGGTTCGGCGTACGCCACTCCGCCCACAACAAGCGCGAGCACGACCAACACAATCCCGACAAACCCAAATCTCCGCATCCGTCAAGCGCCCCCTGAGCATCGCACGACTATCGCTAACCCTCGATTGGACAGGACGAACGTCCCGAGGTCAACCCACTGGTTGGGATTTATTACTCGCGGGTATCCAATGGAGTTGGACAGTTTTCCACCGATGCACACACAGGTGTGGATAACTTCATTCACATCCACTTCCCAGTTGTGCATAACCTGTGGACAAAAGGATGAATTACAACAGAGTTATTCCTTCTACCTGCAACGACCCGTTTCCCCACAGTGTGCATAACTTTGTCGATCACGGCTCGCGAGACGCCGGTTTCCGGGCGTGTCCACGCAGTTCACACCGTCGCGCCCTTCTTTGTTCACAGGCACGACACCACCAACCGAGAACGCTCCCCACCCCGACTTCATACTTGTTGCATGCTGACCGCTCTCCTCGCCGCCACAGCTGTGCTCGCCCTACTGACTCTGGTCCCGGGGCCGGACATGGCCGTCGTGACACAGGCTGCTCTCGGCGCCGGCAGATCCGCCGGTTTCCGGGTAGCGGCCGGCATCGTCTCGGGCCTTCTGGTGTGGGGGCTGCTGACCGTCCTCGGGCTGTCGGCGATCCTGGCCGCGTCGGCGGAGGCGTACACCGTCGTCAAGCTCGCCGGTGCTGCATATCTGATCTATCTCGGTGTGCGAACACTGTGGGAGAGCCGGACGTCGCGGATGCAACACAATGCCGACGCTCCACGGTCGCAGAAGGCCGGAACGTGGAAGACGGGCTTCACCACCAACCTGCTCAACCCCAAGATCGCCGTCTTCTACACCGGACTGCTGCCGCAGCTGGTTCCGGCCGGGTGGCCGACGGGACCATCGCTTGCGCTGCTGGTGCTCATCCACGCAGCGATCACCATCGTGTGGCTCAGTGGCTACGTGGTCCTTCTCTCGCGAGCGCGTAGCACCTTCGAGAAGCCCCGAGTGCGACAGGCACTCGAGCGCATAACCGGAACAGTTCTTCTAGGATTCGGAGCGAAGATCGCGCTCGAAGCGCGCTGACACGGCAATCGGAAAAGAGTAGACAGTGGGCGCGTGGGGATCGGGACCGTTCGATAACGACGGTGCAGGGGATTTGATCGCGTCCATCGGACACGGTGACTTCACCTTCGAATCGGTGGAGTGGGCATTCGAGGACGACTACCTCGAGGTGGACGGCGGCCAAATCGCCGTCGCCTTGCTCGAATTGGTGTTGATCGTGCGCGCCGATCGCAAACGCGACCCCGCCGCCCAGGACCTCGATCTCGATTCCTTCACCTCGGCCCTGACCAGCGAACGGCTCACCTGGCTGATCGAGATGGTGGAGCGCACCATCTCCTCGACCGATTCGGAACTGTTCGAACTGTGGGACGAGCAGGGACCGGAAGAGCTTGCCTCGTGGCGCGTTCCCGTCGTGGACGGTCTCGAGGATCTGCGCGTTCTGTCGGTCTGATTCCGTCACCGCTCCATCACGTTTACTTATCGGGCCACAACGGTTCGGTCTTGGTCAGATGCCCTGGTAGGACCCTATGGTCGAACGGATCACCGAGTGAGAATTGTGGCTCGTCGACGACGGGAATCCACGCTCACCCCGGACCCAGGAGCAGACCATCATGGCGACATTCGTTCCGGCTGCGCGCGTCGACAGAATCAGGGAGTCGCCGAGTGTGGCTGCCGCACAACGAGTGCGTGCGCTGAAGGCGCAGGGGCGCGAAATACTCGACCTGACTGTCGGTGAGCCTGATTTCGACACCCCGGACAACATCAAGTCGGCGGCGATCACGGCGATCAACACCGGCCAAACCAAGTACACCGCAGTCAACGGCATTCCCGCACTGCGCGATGCGATCACAGCGCGCGCGGCTTCGCGAACCGGAATCCAGTACGCGGACAACCAGATCACCGTCGGCGGCGGCGCGAAGCAGGTCATCTTCCTTGCTCTGATGGCGACAGTCGAAGCCGGTGTCGAGGTCATCGTTCCCGCTCCCTACTGGGTGTCCTACCCGGATATGGTTCTCGCTCACGACGGAACTCCGGTGATCGTCCAGTGCAAGGAGTCCGACAACTTCCTCCTGACCGCCGAAGCGCTCGCCGCGACGATCACCCCGAATACCAAGTGGGTCATTCTCAATGCCCCGGGCAACCCCACCGGATCGGTGTACACCCGCGAGCAGTTGCAGGCCATCGCCGAGGTGATCGAGGCCAATCCTCACGTAAATGTGTTGGTCGACGAGATCTACGACGAGATCAACTTCGGCGACGCCCCGATCGAGAGTCTGCTGCAGGTCGCCCCACACCTTCGTGATCAGGTACTGGTCACGAACGGAGTTTCCAAGTCTCATGCCATGACCGGGTGGCGACTCGGATACGGGCTCGGAAATTCCGGATTGATCGGCGCCATCAATAAACTGCAGGGCCAAAGTTCTTCCTGCCCGTCCTCGATCAGCCAGGCCGCAGCAGTAGAAGCCCTCACCGGCGACCAGAGTTTCCTCACCGAATCCGTACGGAGTTACCGACTTCGACGCGATCTGTCGGCTCGCCTCCTCGGCGCCGTCCCCGGGCTCGAACCCATCGTGCCGCAGGGTGCGTTCTACCTGTTCGTCAACTGCGCCGGCTTGATCGGCAAGCAGACACCGGTCGGCACCGTGATCGAGTCCGACCAGGATCTGGTCCTCTATCTCCTCGACGAGGCGTCAGTTGCCACTATTCAGGGTTCGGCCTACGGCGCTTCGCCCTACTTCCGCATCTCCTTCGCCACATCCGAGGCGATCCTCGAAAAAGCCGCGGCACAGATCGCCGCCGCAGTCGAACGCCTTTCCTGATCTTTTATACCTTCTGGAGTACAAGATGATTCACGTCAAGACCAAGATCGACCGCGCGGACAAGGACCTGATTGCCGAACTGGGAACATTCTCCGCAGCCACGATTCACGAGGCACAGGGACGTAAGGGCTCGCTGCATCCGGCGATCAAGCCGATCGACCGCGACATGAAGTTCTGCGGCTCCGCTTTCACAGTCAAGTGCCATCCCCGCGACAACCTCATGCTGCAGGTTGCGATCAGCTACGCACAGCCGGGTGACGTCCTGATCGTCTCTTCAGGTGATCAAGCCGCCGGCCAGTTCGGCGATGTTCTGGCCAATGCCTGTGTCGCGCGCGGCATTGCGGCACTGGTCACCGACGGCGGAGTGCGAGATACCCGGGAGATCCGCGAACTCGGATTCCCCGTCTTCTCCAAGCACGTGTACATCGAGGGAACCGTCAAAGAATCTCTCGGCCCGATCAACCATCCCCTGGTCTTCGGAGAACAGGTCATTTATCCCGGTGACGTCGTCAAGGGTGACTGCGATGGCGTCGTCGTTATCCGACGCGAGGAGGTTGCCGAGGCAATCGAACTCTCGCGTGCCCGTGACGAAGCCGAAGCCGGGTACATCGAGCGTTACAAGCGAGGCGAGACCCCACTCGAGGTGAGCAATCTGACTGCCCTGCTGGAAGCCAAGGGCCTGGTGGTCGAATAACCTGCTGTGCGCCTTTATTAACCACCCGCGGTTAATAAAGGCGCACAGGGTCGAAGGCCTCAGAACCGCAACAGCACCTTCCCCGACACCGAAGCATCCTTGGCCACTGCGAAGGCTTCCAAAGCTTCCTCGACTGGATATTCGTGTGTGAGAACAGCATCGACAGCAAGCGAACCGTCGGCGAGGGCGAGAAGCACCTCGTCGATTTCGTCGTTGAAGCGGAATGAGCCCACCAACTCCAACTCTCGCGTGATCGCCAGCGAGATGTGTACCGGTTGAGGGCCGGACGGAAGAAGCCCGAGCATGACCACCCGTCCACCGCGCGTCGCCCCGCGGATAGCGGATTCGAGCCCGCGATGATTGCCCGTGCACTCGATGACCACGTCGGCATCGGATGCGGCGACGGCCTCGGCGTCGGTGGCCTTCAGAACCCGATCCGCACCGAGCGTCGACGCGATCTGCAGCGGAACATCGTGCATGTCGACCGCAGTGATCGACTGCGCGCCTGCTCGTTTGAGCACGGCCACGACCAGTGCGCCGATGGGTCCGCAGCCGACGACCAGCGCTTTCTTTCCGCGCACGTCTCCTGCTCGCGAAACAGCGTGCCAGGCAACGCTTGCCGGTTCGGCTACCGACGCGGTCCGCAGGTCCAACCCCTCGGGCAGTTCCCGGAGCATGCGCGTCGGGAGCACTGCGTATTTCACGAAGGCGCCCTCGGTGTGCGGGTACTGCGCTGCACTTCCCAGGTATGTGCAGCAGGGTGAGAGGTTGGGCCGATCGCTCGGGAACCGAGGAGCGGTCCCACCGGGCGTTGCGGGGTGTACGGCCACGGAAGTTCCGACTGCCGGCCCAGTTCCGTCGGCCGCGGCCGTCACGACCGTGCCGACCACCTCGTGACCGAGCAGCATCGGCGCCTTCAGAATCGACTCCCCCGCCGCGCCGTGCGTCCAGTAGTGCAGATCTGATCCACACACACCGCCGTAGGCGATCTCGATCACTGCCTGCTCGGCGGTCGGCGCAGTCAACGCAACATGCTCGACCCGCAGGTCACCTGCCGCATGGGCCATCACTCCGAGCGTCGTTTCCGGAAGTACAAAACTCATGATGCGCTCTCTCAGTCGTTGCGACGGATGAAGTCGAGGCCACCGGGCACCTGGAAGGTGGGGAGCACCTCGATGAGACCCAGATTGACGTGACCAGGGGCGTCGATCGCGAACTCGATGGTATCCGCGATGTCCTTGGTGGTAATGGATTCGTAGCCTTCGTAGAAGGTCTCCCACGCTTCCTTCATGGCTTCGGGCGTGCCGCCGAGGTTGCGACCGAAGATCTCGGTCTCGACCCGGCCGGGGCAGATCTCGGTCACTCGAATCCGCTTGCCGATGCAGTCGTTTCGCAGCTGGCGCGAAATCTGGTGCACCGCAGCCTTGGTCGCGTGGTAGGCAGTGTGGCCGTAGAAGTTGTACAGGCCGGCGATCGAGCTGATGTTGACGACGTGACCGAGATCGCGCTGCACCATTCCCGGCAACAGAATGCGACACAGGTGCAGCACCGCACGAAGATTCACGTCTACCATCGCGTCGACCGATGCTTCTTCGGCGTCGAGAATATTTCCGGTTGCGGACACCCCCGCGTTGTTGACGAGGATGTCGATCTCCAGTCCGCCGACAGCTTCTGCGAGCGCGGCGGTGTCGGTGATGTCCACGGGCAGAGGGATCATTCCGGTGCGATCGGCAACCTCACCGAGCTTGTCGGCATTGCGGGCGACGCCGTAGACCGTCAGTCCGCGCTTGGTGAACATCTCGGTGACGGCGGCACCCATTCCGGTGTTGGCGCCGGTGACGAGTGCTGTGCGGTAATCGGAGAAAGGCATTTGTGTGCTCCTACAGGAAGAAATTGGTATGACCCGGCGGCCGCCGCGGACTGCAGGCGACCACCGGGCCGGATCAGGAGTGACTCACGCGAGAAGTCACAGAGTGTCGCGAAGCGGGACGTGGGCGCGATCGGTGATGGTGCTGACCGCGATCAGCGTGCCGATTGCGGTGATGACCGCGTAGAAGGCCGGAACGTAGATACCGAATTCGGGAATCAACCAGGTCATCAACAACGGTGCGGTACCACCGAAGAGTGCGGACGAGATGTTGTAGCCCAAACCGTAGGCGGAGTAGCGAACCCGCGTGGGAAACAGTTCGACGATCAGGATGTGGATGACGGCTGTGTGCCCGGCGAAAATCACTGCCATGAGGCATGCACCGAGAACGGCGAGGCCGACGTTGCCGGTCACGATCATGGCGTAGCAGGGGATCGCTCCGATCGCCATTGCAGCAGCAGCACCGGCGATGACCTTCTTGCGACCGATCCGGTCGGAGAGAGCACCCATGAACGGAATCGCGAAGCAGATCGCGACCAGGCTGGAGGCAGTGACGAGAAGCGCCGTCCCGGTGGAGAATCCGATCTGATCGCCTTTGAGGAACGTGGGCATGTACGAGAACAGAACGTAGTAGCCGGAACCGTTCATCAGGGGGATGAACAGGGCGAGGATCATGGCGCGGCGGTGCTCGGGAGTGGAGAATGCTTCCTTGAGCGGATTGCGCGACAAACCGCCGGATTCCTTGAGCCGCTCGAAGTTCGGGGTATCGGAGATCGCGCGGCGGATATACCAGCCGATGATTCCCATCGGAATGGCCATGAGAAACGGGATGCGCCACGCCCACGATGCGAGTCCGCCGCCGTTGATCGCTTCAGCATTGAGCCACGGCGACATGGCAAACGCGATCATCGTTCCGGTCAGCAGGGCCAGGAACGACGCGATCTGCGCGTAGCTCGTGATCAAGCCGCGCTTGCCTTCGGGGGCGTGTTCGGCGAGGAACGTCATGGCGCCGGCCGCTTCACCACCGACGGAGAATCCCTGCACGATCCGCAGGAAGATCAGCAGTGCCGGTGCCGCGATACCGATGGCCGCGTAGGTGGGCAGCAAGCCGATACCGGCGGTCGCCACGCTGATCAGCATGATGACGAACACCAACATCTTCTGTCGACCGATCCGGTCGCCGAGGATGCCGCAGACCACCGCGCCGAGGGGCCGAACGAAGAACGAGACCGCGTAGCCGGCGAACACCAGCATCAGCGCGTCGCTCGACTTCGACACGTCGAAGAACACGATGGCCAGTGCCGTCGCCATGAACGCGAAGACACCGTTGTCGTAGAGCTCGACGAAGATGCCGACGCAGCCCGCTGCGACGACTTTCCGGACCTTGCGCGGGTCGGCTACCTGGCCGTCTACCGCTTCGATGGTGTTGGTCATGCTGTCTCCAAAATAGACGCGCGGCGCGGAGCGCTCGCGGGGCGTGTGGTGCCGACGTGGCTCGGTACTCGGGCTTCCGAGGTGTGAAGAGGTATCCGGAGGGTGGTGAATACGTTCTGCACACGCCGCCTCAGCAAGGCGATGCGGTGCTGCTGTTCGCGGTGCTCTGCAACCGCCGTTGCGACGCTGCAGTTCCGGAATCGGACGCGGTGCCCGGGTCGGGCCTGTCCCAGCTGTGAGAGTGAAACGGTGGTGACGACGGCCAGCACCGGATAGCCGGCGGTGACGCCTCTACCTCGATGCAGAACCAGAAGCTCGTTGCCTGCGGGCACTTCGACGGCGCCGATGGGGACGCCGCGAGAGAGGACCTCGCCGGTGCTGGTGCGTTGTGGGAGCGGCTGCTGATCGGTAGATGCCAGCCGCAGCCCGATGTGATTACTCTGATCGCCCACCACGAATTCGGTGCCGAACAGCGCGGCTCCGCTCTCACCGAAGTCTTCGATGTCGGGGCCGTCGGTCACGTCGAGCGTCCACACGTTGCCGAAGGACGGTCGGTCGGGCAGCAACCGGAACAGCGGTAGCCGGAAGACCGGGTGGTCGATCGGCGGGCAGTCGGTGTCGACGACCAGCGTCTCCCCCGCGGTCAAGTGACGGCCGAATCCGAGGACCTGGTCGGGAGCGCAGCTGCCCAGGAGGTAGTCGGCCGCCAGCTCTCCGTGGACGGCGACGTAGACGCGCAATCCGTCGTGGATTCCCGTGACGGCAAGCCGCTGACCGGCTCGCCAGACGATCGGTTCCCACTGCGGTTGCCGATGTCCGTCCACGGTCACCGTTGCGGGTGCACCCGTGACGGCGATCAGCAGATCCGTGGACGCCGACGCTGAAAAGTCGAGTGCCGTCAACTCCAGCAGCGGGGCCTCGCGTCTACTACCCACCAACGCGTTGGCGATCTCCGCGCTGATCTGGTCGGCTGCGCCGCCCGTCGCCTGACCGAATTGCGACGCCGATCCACGCCCCAAATCCTGGACGGAGCTGATTCCGGGAGTCTGGACGGTGACGGTCTCAGCCATGGGGATCACCCCCTACGGGCAGGAGCGAGCGACCGTCGAAATCATCCCATCGATCGGCGTCGATCGCACGGAAGACGAACAGATCGCCCGGGCGGTAGGCAGAAATCTGCTCCGACGCCGGATCGACCAAGATGAGCGGGGTCCGGCCGATCACTGCCCAACCACCGGGCGCAGGCCTGGCCGAAACGACTGCCTGACGTCCGGCCACCGCAACGGAACCGGCCGCGACGTGCGGTCGCGGGCTCGATCGACGCGGGATGGGAAGGCCGAACGCCGGGCCGTCGAGCATCGGGGCGCCGCCGGGTGAGCCGTAGCAACGCATGACCAACGGGGCTGCGGAGTGAAGGCGCACCACTTCGGCTTCGGTGACGCCGAGGAACCGCGCTGTCTCACCCAGGTCCGGGCCGTGTTCGCCCCCGTAGACGACGGGGATCTCGAACGTCCGAGGTTCACCT
>NZ_BCRM01000029.1 GCF_001552595.1 Rhodococcus erythropolis NBRC 15567 | reverse complement strand
CCCCACGGCCAGCCGCGACCGCAGCGCAGGTGTTGACCCGACGTAATCAACGGTGCTGGCTGTGCGAGCAGCGCCGCACCTGTACCCGCTTCGGTGGTCAGTGGGAGTGCCGCGACTGCACGCTGCCGGCGGAAAGGTGACGCCTGCCCGGCGGCCGGCCACCTTCGGTGTCCCCCGAAATGAACTCCGCTGCGCTCCGTTCTGTGAAAAGCATTGATTTGTTTTCCTTAACGTCTTTGAGGGGCGGTTTCCGGTTGTTGCTCGTAGGTTCGGAGCTGCCTGGGGACGCTGCGGTATGGCTTATTTGTTTTCGCTGTTCGTATGGCCGGAAGTGAGTGGCCGCCGCGGTGTTCTCGACGACTCGACTGCTTATTGAGAGATGCGACTCGATCGCTGTTTAAGGACACGACAGAGAGGTCGTCCACCCAGGTGCAAGCCCGATCCATGACGGAACGAGAGTGAAAGGGAGCGCTCGTGAGGCAACTATGGGCAGGAATCGATGCAGGCAAAGCGCACCACCACTGTGTGGTGATCGACAGCGAGGGAACGCGATTGCTTTCGCATCGCGTCGCCAACGACGAAACCGAACTCAGCGATTTGATCGACGACGCCCTCTGCCTCTCGGGTGGAGGTGTGGTGACGTGGGCGGTGGATCTCAACAACGGTGGTGCTGCATTGCTGATCGCGCTGATGGCCGAACGAGAGCAACGGTTGCACTACATCCCAGGCCGGGTGGTCCATCACGCCGCTGGTGGCTATCGCGGGGACAGCAAGACCGACGCGAAGGACGCCGCGATTATCGCCGATCAGGCGCGGATGCGCCGCGACCTGCACCCGATGCGGGCCGGCGACGAGATCAGTATCGAACTGGGCATTCTGACCTCGAGGCGTACCGATCTGATGCGAGACCGTACCCGCACCATCAACCGACTCCGTGCACTACTGGGCACCTACTTTCCGGCCCTCGAGCGGGCGTTGGACATCAGCAACGTCAAAGCGACGTTGATCTTGCTCTCGGGCTATCAGACGCCGGACGGGATCCGCAGGCTCGGCCAGGCACGGTTGCAGGCATGGCTGCGGAAACGTAAGGCCTACAACGCCACCCAGATCGCAGCGAAGGCGATCGCCGCGGCGCAGTCACAACATGTGAGAGTTGCCGGCCAGGACGTAGCAGCGACCACGGTCGCGAAATTAGCGGTGCAGGTCATGAACATCGATGCGGAGATGGCCGAGCTCGATCGTGATATCGAGGAACGGTTCCGCAGTCATCATCATGCGGAGGTGATCGAGTCGATGCCCGGTTTCGGGCCGGTACTCGGGGCGGAAGTGCTCGCCGCCACCGGCGGCGATTTCACCGCATTCGGGACCGCGGACCGATTGGCCGGGATCGCTGGACTTGCCCCGGTACCACGTGATTCGGGTCGGGTGAGCGGAAATCTGCGGCGCCCACGCCGATACGATCGTCGACTGTTGCGGGCGTTCTATCTCTCCGCGCAGTTGAGCGTTCGAAGTTGCGTGCCGTCGCAGACCTACTACGCGCGTAAACGTGCGGAAGGGAAACGGCACACCCAAGCCGTTCTGGCGTTGGCCCGGCGGCGGTTGAATGTGTTGTGGGCGATGCTCCGCGACAACGCGGTCTATCGGCCGGAGCCGACTGTTGCATCGGCCGCCTGAGTAACAGATCCATGCGGAGACGGTGCACAGCCCGAGTCAATCCAAGACGGTGGAAAGCTGCCCGTCCGGGGCGGTGAAGAGTCGACTGCCCAGAGTGGCGATCGCCTCCATGTCGCCGGGGGTTCCCGGTTGCCAGGGCAGCACCAGTCGATCCTTGGCTTTGTCGACGTAACGCGGAATCACGTGCAGGTGGAAATGGAACACTGTCTGCCAGGCGTCGGCGCCGCAGCAGTTGAGCAGGTTCACCCCGTCTGCACCGAATTCCGCGACCGCTGCCTTCGCGATTCGCTGCGCGGCCAGAGTGACATCGGTCAGGTCCTCGGCCGGGATCTCGAACAGATCTTTACTGTGCTGCTTGGGAATAACCAGTATGTGACCGTCCGAGCCCGGATTGATGTCCATGAAGGCATACGTCGTCTCGTCCTCGGCCACTTTCACGCTCGGGACTGTGCCGGCAACGATGCCGCAGAACAGGCAATGATCGCTCATGGCCACGGAGTTTAGCCTCAGCAACATGGGCGCGGCCCTCTCAACCGCAGTTTGGGCCGTAGATCAGACCGCACTGCGGGCGTCACTGGGATGAGCTGATTTCAGTTCTGGCTATCCGGTCCACGCGATGCGTGTCCAGTTGGAGCGACTCGGTCACGGGGTGTGAGAGTTGGCTTGCAACACACACTGCCTGAGTCGCCAGGTGCGGTCAGGTTCCCATTCGAGCGCTCCGTTGTCTGTCGTCCAGTACCAGCCGTCGTGGAACGCTTTCGAGGTGGTCAGGCTGTCGGCGAGATCGGTCAGCATGGCGCTGATCGAGACCCACTGTGGTCCAGGCTCGTCCGCTCCCGTCTTATCGAATTCGGTCACGCAGCCGTGCATGGGTCCAGGTCGGGTGTCAACGCACAAAAAGTTGCTGTCGAGTCCCGCGAAGGGGACGAAAGCCGGAATGAAGGTGTCGGCTTGAAATCCAGCCTCGGCAGGCGCGTCAACAGGCCCACCGCCGTACAAGCGAGCACTCTCGTCCCAAATCCGAGTCGATGACTCCCAATGCCAGATGGCATCGTCCAACGTGAGAAACGCGAAACGGTGGAGCAACCCCAGCAACCGGTCGTCGGAAACTCCGTCGACCAAGGTGTAAAGCTCGATCAACTCGGCCGGCCAACTTTGTCCCGTCTTCGCCATCGCGGCATCGACACTGTCGCGGTCGGCTCCAGTGATCGTCGTGCCGGGAAAGTGGACTCGCAGCCAATCGGAGATCCGGCTCCACTGATCACGAACCGAACCCGCCGTCGTTGAATGCACGGCGCTTCGCGCGTGCGAAGAACCCTCGATCATCGCCTCGACAGCAGCGCGGCGCTGTGCGTTCTCTTCCTCGGTGACACACCTGCGGATATCGGCTTCGAGTTCAGCGCGGTCAAGACTCTGATCGCCGAATCCTGGCACACGGGCATGTGCGCTTCCCAAGGACACCCAGATCATCGGCCGCGATCCGTCCTCGGACACAGCCAACTGCACGCCTTCCTCGGCGATCTGCGCGATCGCAGCATCATCACCAACGACGTAACCATCGCGTAGGAGAACCTCGCCGGAACCCGAGCCTGGCCGAGCAACCGCCCAATAGGTCACGGAGCACTCTCTTTCATCTTCATCCGATGCTGGAAATCGATTATTCGTTCTGAGAGATTGTCTCAGTCAAGCGGGGCGACACGGTCAGGCACCTTTTCGTTACTAGTAGCGGACGCGTTCGGGGCATTTGCCCCGCGCCGCGTGCCGCGCCGGAGATGGGAACGGCCTTCGGCCGTGCTTGACAAAAGCTATTGAGATTCACTTCTGGCCTTCCGATTCTCGTCGGCGGTGACCTGCGCGCAACCCCTGGCGGCGCGGCGCCGGCCGATGGCTCCGAGAAAATCTTCGCCACTCGCAAGCTCCTGTCAAAATTTTCTCGGCCCAGGGGTGGCACTCCGGCCCCCTCATACCGACGCGATGATTCTCCTTTTGCCAGCAGGCGAAAAAAATTGGCGGGGCACGAGGCCCGGTCACTTTCACAGCAAGGGGAACGACATGCAGAACATCCGTTTGGTCGGAGGCGTTGAGCGCGTCCGGGTGTGTACGTCGGTGCGAGTAGCGGAGCTACCGCAACCTCGCGCCTTCGCCGTTGGGATCTTTCGGCCACGACCATTCGTGAAACATGCTTCAGTGGAGATGCATTCGGCTTTTCGGATCGTTGATGCGGCCCCCGCGGGATCTCTTTCGAGTGGAAGGCGTTTACGTGGCTTCGATGGTGGCGCATCATGCCGGCCGCAGATCGGCCGTAGGGGTAGAAGCGCTCCGGAGTGTCTGGAGTGCTTTTGTTCGGGTTGCGTCAGAGGCGGCGCGTTCCTCGCGTGCGCGTAGTTCCGCGTGTCGGGTGAGCTGGTCAGCGCGTCGAGTGCGGTTGTGTTCGTCGTTCCGCTCGGTGGGGGTGGGTGCGGCCCAGTCGATGTGGGTTAGTCGCCAGCGTAGGAATGCGGACGGTCGTGGGATGTGGCTGGGCCACGACCAGCCGCGTTGTTGGGTGTCTGTGGTGAGTTGGTGTGCGATGTCGCGGCCGGTCCATCGGGCGGTGTCGATTCCGGTTTGTTGGAGGGCGTCGCAGATTGTTCCGATGTGGCCGGCTGGTTTCAGTGCTGGTGCGTGGGCGATGAGTTCGGCTGCTGCGCGTTGGAGGTGGATGGGTCGGGGTGTGGTTGTTGGTTGGTGTGTCGTCTTGCCCGCGTGTGCTTGTGCGCGCGTTGGTGAGATCTTGAAAGCAAGAGCTTTAAGTGCAAATCCCCCGGAGGGGGATAGGGGGTCACGGGTGCCGGATTGTGGATGGTTCCGTGCGGTGGTTCTGGATCGGTATGCGTTGGTGCGCAGTGTGGCTCGGGTGGGTTTTCTGGGTTTTGTGAAGGGAGGGGTGATGGTCGTGATTACTGGATGGGGTGTGGTGAGTGCCCAGGTGGAGGCTGCACGGAATTGGCGGTGGCCGTGGTGTGATTCCGCGGCCATAGCTTCGAGGCGGCTGAGGTAGCGGCCGCGGACGAGTTCTACCGCGACTCCGAGGGCTGTGAGGACTCGTCGGGCGCGTTTGACGGTGGAGGTGCTCACTCCTGCACGGCGGGCGATGGTCTCGCGTGAGGCGGTCACTGATCGTCCGGTTGCGCTTTCGGCGAGGGAGGCGTGGATGACGGCGACGGCGAAGACGGCTTCGGTGCTGATGGTGTGGGTTGTGCAGAGTGTTGTGCCGGTGGGGGAGTTGAGGAGGGTGCGGACTTGGTGTTGCCAGTGTGTGCGGCTGGTCCAGGTGGGGGTACGGCTGTAGGTGCCGTCGGGGGTGGGGAGGGACCAGGAGTTTCCGCGTTGGTTGCTTGTTCGGTTGAGTGTTTCGATGCGGGCGACGTTTTGGGTGGCTTGTTGTACGGCGTGGGCCCATTCGTCGTCGGAGACTGGGGCGTGGCGCGTTGAGGGTGAGCGGTCGGGGATTGTGTTTTGTGGAAGTGTTGAAGCTGGTTCAGGGTGTGCGTTACCCTGAGATGTACCTGTCACAGGTAAATCCCTTCATGTGAGTGAAGAAGTAGTGCAGTACAGAAGGCGGAGTGGTTTCTTCGGCTTCATCAGTGACAGCGAGCCGGGCCTGGCTTGCTGTTGATTCGGCTCAGTGTGTGGCGAACCCCCGTAAGGGGGTTTCGTCGTTTCTGGACTGCGTCTATGGAGTTGTGTGTCAAGGTTTTTCGGATGTCATGCTGGGTGGTGGCGTTGCCTCTCTTTTCGGCGGTGTTCGGGTCAGGCCTGGTGTTTATTGAAGTCAGTTGCCGCTGGCGGTCTGTGACGGACGCTGGCCCCGATGTGCGGATCTGTCGGGTTTCGAATGTCAGGAGCGTGTGGGGCGAAGCGAAAACACTGCTCCCACAACACCTGCACACCCCAACGCGACAGCGAGAACGAGCGCAATCACGAATGGTTCGCGTGAACGTGGATGTGCAGATCCAGAAGCCCGCGCAGTGCAACCGCGACTTCGTGAATCTGATCGACCGACGCAGTTTCCGGATCGGAGGCAACGAGATCTGCCACGTCGATGAGGTTGTCGCGCAACCCGACCGACAGATCGCGAGGGCCGGCGAGTGCGTCGACGGTGTCCCGGACGATCGTTTCGGCGAGTTGTCGTACCTCGGTCAGCTCGGCGTCGGTGGGGAAGGTGATGCCTACTTCTTTCAGGAGCGCTGTGGAGGCGGTGCTGATCATGGATTCGATCAGCGGTGAGCGATGCGGTGTTTTTGTCATGATGCTGCCCCCAACTGTGTGGAAACAGACGATGTGGTGGTGTGTGTGGGATGAATCCAGTGTTCGACGGCCGCGGTGATACTTGCGCGGGCGGTGGCAGGGTCCTGTGTGGTGATGACGGCGGTGAATGCTGAGGTGACTGCTTCGATCGCGGAGGTCTCGAGTCCGTTGCAGTGGTCGAGTCCGTCGGTGATCAGCTCCAGTGCAGTGTTGAGGACTTCCCAGTGACCGTCCGCGTGCGGTGAATGCGCTGCGATGAGTTCGGTGGTGGGGAGTTGTTCTGCGGCCCACAGTTCTCGCACGTTGAGGGGGTGGATGGGGTGGGCGGTGAGTTGGCACAGTCGGGCGACGGGGGCGCAGACGTGGTCGAGTCCGTCGACGATCGCGGTCATTCCCCAGAGCGGGTGGGTGAGGAGGTGCGCGAGCCATTGCCATCGTTCGGAGGGAAGGCCGGTCGAGGCAGGGGAGGGGAGGGCCCCGGTACTGATCCCGTAGATGATGTCCGGGAGGGGGCGGTGGGGGTTGTTCAGTTCGTCGAGCAAGCGGTGTGTTGTCATGTGGGGCAGTCCAATCGGGTGACGTCGAACGAGACTGATGTGCAGGTGGGAAGGTGCGCGGAATCCGTCGCACCGGTACGGAGAGGTGCGAGGACCGGGGCATGGGAGGGGTCGACCCGCAACGGGCCGTGGGCGTCGATCAGATCGCGGGCATGAAGAACTGCGCGGGAGTCCACGTCGATCAACCCGTACACATCCGGTGAGTCACCGATGTGCGGATGATCGTGAATGAAGGTGCGGCGACTACGCAGGCGGCCGGCGACTTCGACGAGGATCCACAACCGGTCATAGCAGTCGCGTACCGGCACATGGCCGTGCGTGTCGGCGAGGACTCCGTACACGGACCACGCTGATTCGAATGTCCTCAAGATCAGTGCCGCGGATTCTTCCGATGCCGGCGTGTCGAGCGGCGGTGTGAAGACCGGATCGAACGACCCCATTGTCGGGGTCACGCAGCGGTCCCACGAGAAGTGCCGCGATGCCCGTCGACCCGCCGGTAGTACGAACGCAACATCGCATCCGAGGTGATCGGCCGGCCACGATGACTGAACGGCACACCCGCCCAAATCATCGACCGAGGCGGAGTATCCGCCGCCACCATCGACGACAACTCCTTCCGGCAATCCGCCAAACGCGGGCACCGGAAACACTCAGCCTGCGCATCCACACCCGCGCGATACGAACCCTCATCCAGATCCCACGATTGAGGATCGACCGCGCACGCCAACACAGTCGGCGGCGGCACCGTGGCCCTCACGCGGCCACCTCCGAATCTCGGCGACGGCGCGTTGCTGTCGTCAGCGACTCGTACAGGCCCAAGCGTTCACCGTCGACGATATTGCCGTGACTGTCATACGCATTGCCCGCCATGATCATTCGCTGCGGGCCATCCCCACGTTCCGCCGACGCGGCCGCATCGATGCGGCACTGCGCCAACAACGGGCACGCCTCACACGAGGAGATTGCGCGGCGCCACTCCACCACCGTGCGGCCATCCATCTCCCACGACGGTGACTTCCCCGCGCACAAACCCTTGCCCGGCTCGGCACCACGAATCGGCACCACGCCCCGAACTTCCAACTCCACACGAACGGCTCGCACAGTCGGGCACACATCGCACTCCGGCGAGAAAACGAACCCGCACCGCGCGCACCGACCAACCCGATCAGGATGATGCGAAGCAGCAACCCGAAGAAGATCGTCAGTGCTGAACTGCGGCAACTCGACCGCAGATGTTCCCCTGCCCTCACGGTGCGTCAACTCACGCAACGCGGCCGCAGCCTCCGGGCACAACGGAACAAGCTCCGAAACACTGAAACCGCAACCATCGCAACGCCCGCCGATCGACGAATGCCGCGCAACAAGCCGACGAAGCGTCAACGTCGATAACGCGGCATACCGATTGCGGAACACGTCATCCGGACCTGATGGGTCCACTAAGATAGACATCGCAGAATCCTTTCTGCATCTGAAGAAAATGCTGGACGGGTTGCATCCCGTTTGGTCTGGTCCCTCGGTCGTTGGCGCGACTGGGGGACTCTTCCGTTTTTTGCTCTAGTTGTCTCCCTTGAGGTCGTTGACTACGACTTGACCGCCATCTAAAACCGGTCATCTAAAAATAGCCGCGTGTGCGAATGGTATCGAGGAGGCGGCACAGTGTCTACTAATGACAACGAGATGCGAAGGGTGCTGGCTGTGAGTCGGCGAGTGATGCGGGGGTTTTCCCCGTCAAGTCTTGTGGCTGCGCGCCGCACTGCGGGGATGTCACGTGCGGAATTGGCGCGGCGGGCGGGAGTGGGTGAAACGACGATCCGGCGCTGGGAGCAGTCGAATTCCTCTCCGCAGGTTGATCTTCTGGCGACTGTGGTGGCGGAGTTGGGTGTAGAGATCGCCGATATCGTGCAAGTGCCTGAGGATGACAGGTACCCGGGTGATTGGCGCGTCTTGAAGGGTTTAACCCAACCGCAACTTGGGATGCAGGCCGGCTTGCGGACACCGATCGTTGGAGGCATCGAGCGGGGCGAAATTCCGTTGTCAGACGTCGTGGCGGAGAAACTTGCCCCGGTTCTAGGTGTCTCGGTTGACGAGTTGCTCGCTGCGCATATGCGGGTTCGTCATCGGGGGCCTGAGGCGCCCGCCTAGGTCCAGGCTTTTCTTTGGTCGCCTTCGCTGTCGTGCTGACTGATGAAGTTACGCCGTTTCGGCTGCGGTGGGTCACCGCCTGTCGGTCCTGACTCTGTAAATCATTGCTGCCCCTCACGGTCGAGGTCAGCCTAAAACCGAAAACTTACTATTGCAAGTTGCGTTGGGTAGCGGGACTTGCCAGTATTGGAAATTGAACATTGGACCAGTGCGCCCATTCGGCACGGCGATTGAGGACGGAGGGACGAACGATGAGCACATTCGCAGAACGGCTCCGACATCTCTTCGACACGGTGCACCCGAGAGATCGTGGTCCGTACACGCAAACAGAAGTTGTGGACATAATCCGCTTCGGCGGCGGCAAGATGACTACCGGGTACATGTCTCAACTGCTGAGTGGTAAGCGTCAGTCGCCAGGCATAGAAACAGTTCGCGATATCTGCAATGTTTTTCATGTTCCGATGGACTACTTCAGTGACGAAGAAACGTATGAGTTGGTCAAGCACACCATCGCCTGGATCCAGGATGTTCGCGATAGTGAAGGTCAGCAGGTTGCAGCACGTGCCTACAACCCGTTTCGGAAGATGATGCAGTCTGACGATGACTAGTTTCTAAGCGATCAATGCATATGCAATCCCCGTTGTGACCGCTCCGGCGATAGCTCCGACGATCACCTGGCCCTTGGTGTGATCTCCCAGGTGAACCCGTGACCATCCGATTAACGGAGTCAATGTGAGAGCAAGTAGCCACCAGGGTGACAGCGCAAGCGCCAAAACTATGGTGACCCCGGCTGAAACTCCAGTGTGCACACTGACTTTCCAGTGGAGAACGCTAGTGATCAATGCAGCCACCACAAGCGCCGATAAGCCGGCAGTCATGAACGCGATCATTTGAATGGGTGCGCTCGCGATAATCTGAATGATCAACCCACCCAAAGCAACTGCGAGCAGTATGACAATGAGAAGGTGTCGTTCGCTGATGCTGGTGACGTGGTGATCGCCGATTTTCGACTTTCGCATCCCGTAGAGGATGACGCCCATCGGGACCACACCTGTGCAGATCGCGACGAAGATTCCCCATCCTGGCGCCCCGATGGAACACCCGAGGATCAATGAGGTCACGATGTTGATGACCCAGGGTGCGCCAATCTCGGTGAGCAACCGCGCGATCCGGTCGTGTCCTGAGGCTTTTCCCTGTACTCGTGTTTCTGTCATTGCTCAAGGACTAACTTTCGCTCGATTTTACGGGCGTACGCATCACCCAGTTCTCGCGCCCAACGGACATCTGAAGTAGCTGCCCGTGCTCGGAGATTGTCCGATCCCAATCCCTCCGGAATCCGATCAGTAATAATCCATTCCGCAACAGCATGTGCCACCTCTGTCCGGCTCAAGGCTGCACCTTGGTTCGGTAGAGCCTGTCTCTTGGCCTCCAAGCTCAGCGCGTCCAGCAGTTCCGCTGCGCGATCGGCGGCCCGATCAGCGGCGCCGCTTCCGGCCTCGGATGGCCGTAGGGCACCAGGCCAACGGGCAAGTAGCTCGGAGCGAAGGTCGTCAAAGGCCCGAAGTTGCGCTCGTGAGACGAGCGTAGTTCCCATCGCTGTAACCAAGACTCCCGCTGCGACAAAGAGAACGCCGACAACGGCCAGGAGGCGCGAGATCGCAAAGGGTGTCGGGGTCGGATCGATCAGTCCCCACCGGGCCGACCCCAGGTAGCCAATTCGGAGTGCGGCGTATGCGCTGAGTGCAGCGGCTCCGGGGGAAATGATGATGAGCCCCCAGCCGGTTGCCGTCCGCCGGTCTGCTTGCCGAATAGCGACGATTGTCACCATCAAGCACAACAGAAACGGATAGGCCATGCCCAGCATCAGGCCCTCTGCGTACCCCGGAAGAAATGCGTATTGGTTGTCGAAAGTCCGGTTGTCGGGGTTCGATGCCGGCCACGGAGTCTTGAAGAAGAAGTAGAAAGAGAGCGCTGCGGTGACAACTGAGAGTGAAATATGTAGCCAAAGTAGCTTTTTGAGATGCCGGGAGCTGGTGACGGTTGTGAACACAATGGCGGTGCCGACGCAGATACCGCAGACGAGCAGCATTTTGATTGTGCCGGGTATTCCAGCCCCGAGTGTGACTCTGACAGCGCTCTCGACCGTTTTCACGTTGAGCGCCATATGAATCGACATGCACAGTAGAACAATGACTGCGCCTGCCAGAGTCCACGACCTGGAAAACCACCAACGCTGGATCCGGGTGGCCGCTGCAATGGCGAGTACTGCCGCCGCGAGAGCAGTGATCAACCGAGTGCCTCATCCAGTCGTGAACGAACCGAAGGATTCTGCGCGCGACGTGTGACGTGAAGCCGCCGCAGAAGCAGACTCCCGAATGCTTCAGCCTCGGCTTCTTCCGTCGAGACGGTGTCCACACAATCGCGTCGAAGCATCAGAGTTCCAAGATCACGCAACGCGGGTGGGAGGAAGTCGGTGGCCAAATCGATGGCCGGTCTGCCGGAGTGGTTCAACGCGATATGTCCCAACTCATGAGCAATCGTTCGGTCGCGAGCATGAACCCACCCTGCACAGGACACTTCATCGCGGTCGTGGTGTCGGATCCATTGACCAAATACACCGGGCGGGAGGACTGCGTCGTCCAGCACGGTCAGTGGGCGTCCGCGGTCGCGCGACAATGCTTCGGCCATACCTTCAAGGGTTCGCGCTTCGTCGCCTACGGCAATGCGGAACAGGCGCTCGACTGCTCGAGCGACGGTTTTGTCTGCCACTTCGGGGCACCTCCTCACCGAGTATCCCCTACGGCCCCAACCGAACACCGTAGTCGTTGTTGTTGGTATCGCTCAACTGGGCGCTCAAGACTAGCGCAGTCACGGGCTCGCACAGTCGAGCACAAGACACGCTAGGGTCGTCCGAATGTCGCCTAACTTGCGCCCCTCACGTCGAAGCGCTGCCTGCGTGGCTATTGCGGCGGCAGGTTTTCTGCTGACAATGAGTGCGTTGGCGCCCACCTATGCCAAGGGGCAGCTGGTGAAAATTCCGTTGAGCATCGATGCGGCAACAGTGTCGACGGGTACTGCAGTATTGCTCGATGCTGCGGCGTTAGCGAAGGGCAAATTGGTTGTGGACAGCAATGTTCCGATCACAGTCCAGCAGCGCGTCACTGCCGAAGATCCGTCGGGATCCGACGTGGTGACCCTGCAGTCGGCGGTTCAGATGGTGCGGGACGATCGGGTCGGTTCGGCAGCGATTGTGAATGCGAGCATCGATCGTTCCACTGTCGACAGGATCTCGGCGATCCCGGTCGAGGAGCCGATCGGCTCGATCCAGACCGTGATGGACAAACCGGCGGAAGTTGTTGCCCATGAGGGACTTCAATTCAAATTTCCGTTCGACACTCAGAAACGAACGTATCCGTACTTCGACTCGACACTGCGGGATACCTATGACGCGACCTTCATCGCGGAGGGTGAAATTGAAGGCGTTGACGTCTACAACTTCCGTCAGGAAATCGCGCCCGTGGAGATTGGTACGGAGATCACATTGCCCGCCTCCAGTTGGGGGAAAACAGGAACAAGCCCAGTCACCATGAAGCGTTTCTATGGCATCACGCGCGAACTGTCAGTCGAACCCATTTCCGGCGCCATAATCCAAGTGCAGCAACACTATAGTCAATATTTTGCGACATCTGCTTTAGCCCCTGAAACCATCACGATCATCGATGTAGCCCCCAAACTCGATTCCCAGACGCAGCACGAACAGATCGAACGAGCCGTCATGTATCGAGACCAAATCCGGTGGGGTACGGATTACGGCCCGGCAATCGGGGGCTCGGTCGGACTACTGCTTCTTCTTGGTGGGATATATCTCGGATGGATATCAACGAGACCCGGACCACAATCTCTGATAGTCCAAAATGAGAAGTCCGGCGATCTTGTGACTCGATAGATGCCGGAACTGATCGCGTCGGACCGCACTTTCGCTGTTGCTAGTGAGAGTTGCAATCGACATGCATGGCGAGGTTAACCTTTTCGGCTGATTTGATCACCCAGTGTGGGGGTGTTCGCTCGTTGAGTTGGATCTCCACGTCACCTGGTTGGGGGACGTCCCAGGTGACGCCTCTGAGGAACTGGTTGGTTGTTCCGAATTTTTCGTTTAAAGCGATTTCGTGGTCGAGTGAACTCTGCGAAGTCGTGAATTCTTGCGCGGCGTAGTTCAGTTGAGGGTTTTCGATGGTGACGGTTTGGGATCCGTGGGTGAGGACTGCATGCCAGCCGTTGGGCTCGGTGATGTCGACGGTGAGGTTGTCGCCTTCGCCTATGCACTGTGCGTGGACCTGGTTGGCGGCAGGGAGTGTGATTTTGTCGTCGGCTTGTTGGTCGCCGACTCCGATTACCAGGTCTCCTCGCCACGAGGAGGATTCAGCTGGTGTGACGGTGCCGGCACGACCGTTGTTTGCGCTGGTGGTGGCGCTGCCGCCGTTGTCGTTGGCGGATGTCGAGTCCGAGCATGCGGTCAGGATCAGGGGTGCTGCGAGGATCCCGGTGACTGCGATGGCGGTGGTGGTGCGCTTCATGTGTGTTTCCCTCCAATGTGGGTTCGCGGGCCTGTTCGGGTCAGTTTCTCCTGAAAACGTTTGTGCCTGAGTCTTTTTCGGTGGTTCGTTCCTGTTAGTACGAACATAGTCGATCGGTACGAATCCTTTGTCGTACAGCCACGGTGGGGAGTGGTGGTCAGTAGCGGATGGTGTCGAGGAGCCACTGGTCGCCACCTTTGGTGAGGGTCACCCAAACCGTGGTATCGGTTGCGACAGCCCTGGTTTCGTTTTCGTTGATTGCGGTTTGGTGGATGCTTGCGACTCGGTGGATGAGTGCGTCGGTGTCGGGTGGGCAGCCGGAGCATCCAAGGGTCACGTTGGCGGCCACTTTGGCGTTGTCGGAGGCCCATTGGTTCCACTGTGCTCCTGGGCCTCGTTCGGTGTGCGTGTCGACGAGCAGGGTCTGTGCCAGGGTGTCGGTGAACCATTCCCGGGCGCGTGCGTATCCGTCGGTGGGGCTACGGTCCGTTGCCGGGTACCAGGTGAACGCCACGGAAAGTGCCTGGCGAGCGATGTTTTCGGCTCGCTCCGTATCCGGATCTTCGGTGACGTCGATTGTTGTCGGAGCCGGCGAAATCGAGATGGTCAGCGGCGCCGGTGACGGGGCGGTCTGTTCAGCTGTCTCGGTTTCCGTCTCGTTGCCCCGACCGGAGAGGAAGTACACCAGCCCCCCGACGAGGAGGACAGCGACGGCAAGCAGAACCAGCCTGCGTGCGTTGCTCACAGAACCCTCCTGGCTTTCATATCGCTCTGCAGTGGAGCTTGTTTGACGACGTCCCCCGTAGTGGGAGCATGGATCATCTGGTCTCCACCGATCGCGATGCCGACGTGCCCCGGACCTGTTCCGGCCCACGAACCGAACACCAGATCCCCGGCTTGTGCTTGGTCGATAGGGATCTCGACTCCGACGTTCCACTGCTGTTCGGATGTCCTGGGCAGGGTGATCTTGTTTCCACTTCCCTGGTAGATGGCGTAACTGGTCAGTCCGGAGCAGTCGAATCCACCGCCGGTAGTGCCGTTGATGTTGCCGCCGCCCCAGACGTACGGGGTGCCGAGGAATTGGCGGGCAGCGTCGACGACCTGCGATCCGGACGCCGAACCAGGCGAGACAACCAGCTCCCCACTACCGCCGGGTGCTGCGAATTCTGCTTCGTAAGCAAGGACTTTCGCGACGTAGGGCTGTGTCTGGGTGGTGTAGTCACCGCCGCTGGGCATTCCGCCCGCATTCTTCACCGCGCCTTCACCCGCGTTGTAGGAAGCGATATAGAGCGATTTCGGATCGCCCTTGACCGATCCGTCGGCAATCCATCCGTCGACGTGCGCCGCGATAGCGCAGAAGTATCGGCCCTGAGCCATGATCGCATCCCCGTCGTCCCAGATCGAGATCTTGCCGTTGCTGTCGTCGTCCTGGCCGTAAGAAGCAAATGTTCGCGGCATGAACTGCGTGATTCCCTTAGCGTCGCTCGCGGAGGTCAGGCCACGGACCAGGCCGGATTCGGCTTTTGCATCTGCGGCCAGCAGCGAGGGCTTGATCTGGGGGCACAGCGATCCGGCCTTGCGGAACCACGGTTCCATCTCTGGGGGAACGGATCCGGCTTTGAGATCGCCGCCACCCGCCACGCCGAAGCCGCCGCAGTCGATCGCCGATGACGACGCGGCTAGCTCGATGGCAGGAGAATCACTGCCGGCTTCGCCGGCGGGGGAGGGCGCTCCGCCGAGTTTGGTCATCGGATCGACGGCGGTTCCGTCCTGCAGTCGTCCGCCGTCCCAGTATTCGAAATGCAAGTGTGCGCCGGTGGATTGGCCGTTGTTTCCGATATTCGCGATGTGATCGCCGGCCTTGACCTGCTGGCCTTCCTTGACGAGGACACCGTCGTCGAACATGTGGCCGTAGACGGTGCTCACGGGTGTTCCGCCGACGAGCGAGTCGAGCACGATCCAGTTCCCAAACCCGGATGCGGGCCCGGCCTTCACCGCAACACCGTCGAGTGCCGCGTAGATCGGTGTCCCGACGGAGCCGGCGAAGTCGACGCCTTTGTGTTCGGTTCCCCAGCGAGGCCCGAACGGGGACGTGAAAGTCGTCGTTCCCTCCTTCGTTGGCTGGGTGATCGGCCCCGATGCTTTCAGTTCGATGTTTCCCGTAGAGGATCCCTTGTCGTCTCGCTCGTTCGATGAGTTTCCGCTGCAACGGTTGTGGGGGATCACCGGCTGCTGGGTGCATCCGGACAGCCCCAGGATCGCGGCGGTGGCCGCGGTGACGATCAGGGCTACCGCTGCACGGCGGCGACTCACAGCGTTCCCGGGAGCGGTGTGTCGAGGTCGGGAATCGGGATGGGGCCAGGGACGGGAACAGGCGCCGGCTCGAGGTCCGCCGAGGGAACAGCGACCGAGGTGGTCGATGTCGGCGACGTGGTCAAGGTAGTGCTCGGCGAGGACGTCGATGTCGGCGTCGTGGTGGTTGTAGCAGCTTCCGAGGTCGGTGGGCTCGCGAGGGAAGGTACGCCGAGCTTGTCGATCTCGCTGCGGTCGAGGGTGGGCAGCGGCGTCTGGACCTGCCATGTCGACCCCTTGTCGGTGCCCGATACTTTGAGCGTGATCCGCAGATTCCCGGCCTGCGTCGGGACGATGACCTGTACGGCGCTCTCGCCGCCGGTGCCGGCCACGATCTCACTGCGCGTCGGGCCGATGATCGCGACCGGTACGAGCGGGCGGGCATTGACCACCGTCACGCCGGGCGCTTCGGAGGTGTGCACGCCCAGCTTGGTCTTCCATTCGCTGTTCGAGAGTGACTGATCGACGTAGACGTGCGCGTAGGCCATCGCTGTCGCCGGTGCGCTCTCGGCAACCGACGCGATCGACTTGCCGGCAATGGAGGATTCGGTCACTTCGGTCAACTCGTAGCTCAGATCACCCGGGGTCGCGGACGCTGCTCCTGTCGTTGATGCGGTGGAGGCGGTGTTCGACGGGGTCGGGGACTGGCCGAACACTGCTCCCGCCACGAACAGCACACCGAACGCAGAGACGATCGTGATCATCAGATTGGTGCGCGAATAGAGAACCCACCGCCGGATCGGTGCTACGACGGGATTGGCTGTGCTGGAAGGCATCAGCTGAACCTGTCGGTCGAATCGGATGAAGTGCCTGCTGAGGTCAACGACGGCGTCCACAGTCGTGCCGTCGACCGCGGAGGAGTCGCCGAGTTCGAGCGCGTCGCACCCGATCGAGGCATCGGAGTTCCGGTGGGGGCATCCCGCAAGGGCGGTGTGAACACCTTCAGCGGCGCGATACTCGACCGCGGGCCTCCGTCCCATGTCTCACTCACCGACGAAGTGCTGCGCGGTGAACCGGCTTCGGTTCCGATCAGCTGTCGAGCGAGGGTGGGGCTAGGTTTGGCAGCGGGACCGGCGGTTTGTGGTCGATCCGACATGGGCCGCTTGGTGCCCGCGGAACTCTTGGCGGTACCGGCGAGGCTTCGGCGCCGCACGTCCTGGGCGTCCTTCCGTGAATCCGTCAGACGCTGTTGGCGATCCATCGTCTTGCGTGCCTCGACACGCGATTTGTCGACCTCGTGCCGGCGTCGCTGATTCAACTCGCGTCCTTCCGGACGCACTGGTGTCACCGAATCCTTGTCGAGGTCACCACCGCGTTTGGTCGCCTTCCGAAGCGCGCCGACACCTTCCTCGACCATCGACGCTGCGGGACCGCCCACGACGGCGCTGCCAGCCTTGAAGAACTTCTGTTTCATCGACGTCTGCGCGTGACGAGCTTTGCGATTGAGTGCGCCCGCTTGGTTCTGGGTGAAGGTCTGAGTCATCCGTTTGAACGGGCGCATGATGAACCAGCACACCGCCGTCAAGATGACCATGAACCACAGCCGCCACGTGCCGTCGACGAGACCGTTGTCGGTGTCGTACAGCTTGACCAGCGCCATCAGGTACAGCGCGATGATGACTGCGCCGGCCACGCCCCACATGTAGGCGGTGGCGATCATGCGGCACACGCGCGAGAGGGTGCCGCCGTGTGCGGCGGCGATCGGAACCCAGATCGCTGCGAAGAGAATTGCGAGTCGAATGGCTAGTAGCGCAGTGAGTTTGAGGATGGATGCGCCGATCCAGAGGATGGAGGGCATGGCGAGTTTGATCATCGCCATGAACCCTGTGCCGGTGCGTCCGGAGTCCTTGCCCTGGAACTGGCCGTACGAGAGGTTCAATCCGTCGAGTTTGTCGATGATGCCTTCTTGAAAGTCTTTCGCTTTCGTGTCTGCCAGCTCGCTCGCGGCTTCGTTGTCGCCGGCCACTTCTCGCTGCTCCGCGTACGAAAACGCGAGGGAATTCCGGAGCTTCGGTCCGAGTTGCAGTTCCTGGTCGTTGAAGTTCGTCCCGAACCATCCTTTGCGCCAGTCGTCGAGGAAGATCTTGTCGATCAGCACATTGCGGGGGTCTCCGGTGTTTCCGGACACGGACAGCATCTGACCTTGTGTGTCGGTGATGACCGATCCGAAGGTGTCGTCGGCGACCTGGATGGCTTTTTGCGGTGCGCCGACGAACAGTGCTCCGATGGCCATTGCAGCGCCGGCGATCGCGACGGTGCGGGTCACGGCCGCGGCATTCGATTTGAGGGCGTTCCAGATGATGATCGTCGCGACCACCATCAATGCCACACCCAGCCACGTTCCGTAGACACCGAGCATTCCGTTGGAGATCGAGGCGACGATCTGGTCGAACTGCACCATCGCCGGGGCGATCCCGGCCTCTTCGGCAGCTGCACCGGTCTTCGTCTGGTCGTCGAGCCAGAACGCGGCAGCTGCGAATCCCTTGCCGATTGCGAGGAACGTGTTGCCCAGGGTGGTGTCCGCGACGGCGTCGGGTGCGCGGACCAGGTCGTTGCCGCAGCCGAGGTCGTAGGTGTACCAGCGCAATCCGGCCCACCCGTAGGTTTCGTAGCCGGTGCCGCCCTGTTTCGGTTCGCGGTCTTTGCTCGAGGAATCGAACTCGGCAGCCATGACCGAGTTCGGGAACTCGGGGGAGGGGACGTCTTTGCAGTCGAATCCGCCGGCAGATGCGATCGGCCCACCCGGGGCGACGAGGGGCACCAGCGCCAACGCCAGAACGGCGAGAACCCGCGCCAGATTGACGGTCAGCGCCCGAACGCGCGATCGATGAGGGATTACTTCATTCAGCTCTGTAGAGGGTGGATTGAGCCTCCTGATGGTGTTCATGCGGCGCCGCCGAGAGCGTTCTTCGCCGACGAGGAATTCAGCGCCGCGAACACATGCGCGAGATGCACGTAGTGAATCCAGCTCGAACGCACCAGCTCCACGTCGTCGGCCATCCGGATCATCCAGCGCCGCGCTTCGTCCTGGTAGGAGGTGTCGGTGTCCTCGTCGAGAGTGTCCTCGCCGCCGCTGCCCAGTTCAGCGAGGAACTGCTCGAACCCTTGCCCAGTGGGAAGTTTGAGCAGTTTCAGGGCACCTTCGATTGCATGCGGATCACCGCCGACGTCACCGACGAACACCTCGTAGGTCAGGGCGGTCTTGTCGTCGCTGCCGTCCAATCCGAGGAAATCATCCGGAAGTTGCGAGCAGACCAGGGCGCGGACCTTGAATTTGCGTGAGTCGCGGGCGATTCGGAGGTTGAGGGTGCGGCCGGCACCGGTGGATTCGAGGTATTTGTTTTCGTCGAGGAAGAGCACCTTGCGCACGTGGCGAGGCTTTTCGTAGACGAGTCTGTTCGCCAGCCACGCGGCCATGTGCATCAACGGCGCCGTCATCCGTTGCTGTGGTGTCCACTGCGAGGACGGCGTGCCTTCGGGCGGTAGCTGTAGGCCTGGCATCGTCAGGATCGTCAGGCGGATGTCGGCGTCGAATGCATCCGCTCCGCCCCCGATCGTGCCTTCCTCCGGAAACAGCACACGTGCCTCGGTCAGCTCCGACATCAGACTGAGCTGCTGGTACAGCCCGTTCGCGCAGGTTTTGACGGCTTGGTCCGGATCGCTCACTCCGATGGACTGGATCGCGGCCAAGACTTCTCGGAGGTTGTGGTTGCTGTCGCCGCCGACCATGTTCGCGGCCATGTGCAGCACGGGTTCTGTGTGCTCGAGATGCAGATGCCGTTCGGTGAGCATCATCTTGAGCACCGAGACGGCGACCTCGACGCGCTCGGCGGCGGCTGCACGCATATCCGCATCGAACTTCGACTGCGCCGCCGCGAACGGATCGGCATCCCGGGCGAACTCGACGTTGCGGGCGTCGTACTCGGGATCGTCGTGACGTGGATCGGTGATCACGCGGTAGGGGTTCAAGGCGCCAGCGCGTGAATCGCGACCGGTGAGGGCGTAGACGCGGGCGATGTCGCGAAACTCCGGTAGTCCGGCCAACGCTGCGAGCGGACCGGAGGGGTCGAGGACAACGCCGTGCGCGCCGGCTCTGACGGCTTGGTAGACGATCATGCCTGCCAGGAACGTCTTTCCTGAACCGGGTACGGCGACGATCGGTGTCAGCCCGGACTTGTGCTTGATCTCGTGCGCGGCGAACAGGTCCCAGATCACCGGGCGCGGTGAGATGGATCCGGTCTCGCCCAGGACGACACCGCGGCGGTCACCGATCCGGTCACTGACGGTCGCCATCCCGGCGGCGACTGCTTCGACATCCATGTGCCGTTTGTTGGCGATGTTGGCTTGCGGCTCACCAGGTATGAACTCGCGCAGCAACTGGTATTGGCCGTGCTCTTGTTCGAGCGAGATGTGCGGTGAGTACATCTCCTGCAGATCGGAGACTTTCTGCCGCGCATCGTCGGGGTCGGTGCCGACCACCGCGAGGCGGTACCACCCGGTGGTTCGAGTCGAGAGTCCGGAATGGTCTTCTTCGACGTCGGAGATCACGTCCTGTGCGCGGGCGTGCTGCTCCGCCAACTCTTTCGGCGGGACCTGATCGTGTTCGACGGTGTAGTGGTCGAACTGCGATTCGATCTTGCCGGTCAGCGAGCGCATGGTGCGGATCGTTTTCGCTTTGTCGTGCAGTTTGATGCGATCGGACCATTCGAGAGGTTCACCGGACGGGTCCCCGATGATCTGCCACGGCAACATCCGTTCCGGAATCGGTAGGGGAGCCATGCGGCCGATCGTCAGCACGATCACCACGCCGGTGTACTTGCGGCCGTCGACGATGCCGGAGACGGTGGTGTACCCGTCGCCTGGGGTGAGGGAGAGGTCGGTGAGGTCTTCGAGGGCGGCGACGTCGGTTTCTTCCCAGTCTCCGGCGCCGGCGATCGCACCGCCAGCTTCCAGCGGTAGACCGATGGTCGCTGATCGGCGCAGCAAGTAGTCGATCGCGGCCGGTGTGGCGGGTGTTGCTTTCACACCGCGGCCGGACATGATTCGTTCGAGTGTGGCGAGGTGATCGGCAAGGGCCTTCTGCTCCCGTTCGAAGGCGTCGTCGGCCCAGCTGTTCACCCCGGTGCACACTCTGCCCAGCAGCGGCCAGTGAGCGAGGTGGCGCAGCATCCGGGCGGTCCAGTCCAACCCCTGGCCGAGTGAGGAGCGTTGCGGCAGTTCGATACCCCAGTAGCGGCCTTTGATCGTCGCGTTGGACCACAACATCGCGTGCTGCTGCCCGCGCAGGTAGTCCGCCCATGACAGTGCGCCGGGAACATCGGGAATCGGGGTTGCCCACGTGTCGTGATCGACTGCCCACTGTGCGACGGGGAACGGGGTGCGCACGAGGCGGCGATGCAGCGTGCTGACGCCGGCCTTCTGCAGGTTGGTCAGGATGATTGCTTCGTCCTGGATGAAGCGGCGCTGCTTTCCGGTGGTGCGGAAATTCCACGGCCCCTGGCGTTGGACGAACCATGCAGTGGAGGTGGTCGCGGTGCGGGTGATGTTCGCTGAGGTGCCGGTCAGTTTCAGGCGTACCGCTTTCCGTTCGCGGTCTGCACGTTTCTTCGCTGCTGCCTTGTCGCGATCTGTCGCCGACTTTGCCCGTTTCTTGCCTGTGCGGCGACGCTGACGGCCGAGCGCTTTGTCTGCGACGTGCTCCGGATCGGCCACTGGGGAGGTGTGGCCGTCGGTGTCGTCCTCGCTGTTGTCGTATTCAGAACCATCCGGAGTGTGTGCGGGTTCGGCTTCGGACCACGCCCGCACCGGATGCGGAGCATGCGACTGCACTGCCGCCCACGACGGAGGGAGGGCACCGGGAGGAATGACCGGAACCGGGTCGTCGAGCTTCGGATCGAACAGAGCCGCAATGTCGTTCTCGGGAACGGTCATCGGTGATCCTCACCGTCGAGGCGAACAGGTACGACAGCAGGTTCTCCTGTAGTCAACCGCTGAGGTAGCGAGATGAATACGGGTGCACCGCGCTTCGGTGGACGCGGTGCAACGAGGTCGTTGAGGGCGGCCTTGAGAACCGACCGCAGTGGGCGGTCCGGGGTGACGAACTTCGCGATCCGGGTCGTAAGCCACACCGTGATCACGGCCATCACCATCAGCGATTTGAACCCGAGCGGGACGTGCAGAATTCCGCGACCGATCACGAACACCACCACGAAAGCAACCACGCCGACGATGCCGGCCGTGTAGCGGATCCGCACGGGCAGTGGATAACCGGTCGGACCGAGGTAGTGCCGGTCCACGCGGTACATCAGGTCGTCGTTGTCGATCACCGAGCATCCCCTTCGAATGTTCTCTGCGCAGGCATCAGCGTTAGGTCGAGATACCGACGAGCCCGAGAAGCCAATTGCCGATCCCCGTGGCCGCCGATTCCGATGTCGCGATACCGAGGTAGGCAAGCCCGAACAACCCGAGTCCGCCGACGGTGAAGACCCGCGACAAATTGCCCTTGAGCCCGCCGACGAGAACCACACACGCGAGGGCGATGAGGATGGTGAAGACGATGTTGTCCTTGATCCACGCGCGCAGACCACCGGTATTGACGTCCGTCGACTGCGCGAAGGTCACCGCGTCTGCGGCGAGCGGTGGATGCGTCGCCGGGATCGACACGTCGATCACGGTGGAAGCAAGAGAAAACATGAGCACTCTCCAACACAGTGGTGGAACCAGACCCCACGAATGTGGTTGTGCGGAAACGTAGAAGAGTGGTGGTAGGAATTTCAATGCGACCTGTGGATAACTTTTCGGCTCCGCGGTTGGCGGTTTGTCGATCAGCGTTGGCGCGTGTCGTCGTGGGGAGTGTGTTCGGTGTCGCGATTTATCCGTCGGGGATCTCTCGGTGCTCGCGGGGAACTACTTCGAGTGTTGGGCATGCGTGTCGACGTCGTGGTCTTCGTTGCGGGTGTCCGCGGAAGTCTTCCTCACACGCCGCGGGGAGCGTTCCTTCAGTGGAGCGGCAGAGGGTCGCGAATCGGCATGGTCGAAGGACCCGCCACAGACCATAGAGATCGACACATGTCTCACTCGCTGTGCTTCGTGGCCTTCGTCCGCCTGAACAATCTGGCACAGAACCATTTTCGAACGTGTCCGCCAGCTGTGCGAGTCACCCCCGCTGGAACTTGCTCAATGCACCCGCGCCGTGGGCATGATCAGAAGTTCGAAGAACAGTTCGTCTCCACCGCCTGCGTGGTGTGCACGCTCTGCATGCATAGCGTGTTCAGCACGCACCCGCAGCAGGCTGCGCACCCCGTACTCGAACAACCCCACATCGAGGGTGCCTGCAGAGGCCGCGGGCAGAGGTGGAATTCAAGGGCCCGATTCACACTTCCCCTTCGGGGTCACTCCCCCGGCCCTTCGGGCCTAGGGGGAGTGTACTTCTCAAAATTGCTTCGCGCCAACATATTTCGATCAGCTGCTGGTCAGGGTTCTGAACGGAGTATCGCCGGGTCATTCTGGCGTGGCGCCTGCCGCGGTGTGGTCCACACCGTTCTCAGGTGTTCGCGCACTGGGTTCTGTACCTCACGACGTGAGACGTTCGAGAGCCTGAAAGGGGCCGGCAAACAGTGGCGCAAGAAGACACAAACCACCCGAGAGGAACATCGTCATCGGGCCCGCGGCGTAGGTGGTTGAACAAGTCCCCAGACGGTGTAGCGGCGATGCCGTCGCGGGGTCTTCGATCGGTAATGCGCAGCGCCACAACCAGAACCATCTGCGGGTAGAGGCGATGGGTGTTTCTCGTGCCCCGGTATCACCGCTCGGGCATGTGACACGCGCTCCAGCCACGCACCCGCGAAGCAAGTTATCCACAGGCGGGTTGAGATCGCTTCCCGCGCTCTGTGACAGTGCACCCCACACACCCCCGGCGATGACCGTCGTGGACTGGATTCGAGTGAGAGGAGTAGACGGTGAGCAGAAGCCAGCAGGACCCGCTCAAAGACTTTCTCGTCGATCTCTTCGGCTCCGACAAACCCCAATCGCGAACAAATGGTGTGGGGGAGTCCGCCATCCGTCCGTACAGGGCGTGGGCGCCTTTCGCCGTCATCGCAACGACACTCGCGTTTCTCGCGCCGCGGCTCCTCGAACTCGCCGAACAATTCTCGACCCCTCAGCTCGACGGGGCAGTCTCCGCAGTCCACGAGTATCGGTGGCCGCTGGCCGCTCTCACTCTGGGCTTGCTAGTCTGCGATATCGCACGGTTCCTCACCCGCCGTCACCGCGCCGGACTCGACGCCCAAGTCCGGCAAAGCACCCGCCATGCCCCGGTCAAAATCACCGTCGGTTACCCGCCCGGCATCACCACCCTGCGCAGCGCCACCATCACGCTGGCACGCGGCGCAATCATCCGTCCGAAAGAGCTCGACGAATTCACCACCGCAGTACGGGGTTCCGCGAGCAGGCACACCAGCAAGTGGACCTACGCCGTCGTCCACGACGCCCACCGCGACCGGATCCGCATCACCCGCGCGCTGACTCAGCCCGACCTCCGATCGCCGCGGCACAAGGCGCTGGCGAACTCCCTCAAAGACGGACCGCTGAAAGAGCCTGCCGTGAGCGTCGCCTCGCTCGACGGTGACATCGAAACCGCCTTCAAGATCACCTTCACACCCGCACTCTCCAGTGGTGCACGCGGATTTCAGAAGAAGGTCGACGAAGCCCTCGCCGCCCTCGCCGGCGAGCACGAATCCGGCCGCACCTGGGCCACCGACTGGTTTCCCTCCGAGGGCTACCTCCTGATGAGCCTGCGCGCCCCACTACCTACCCGCGTCGACCACCCTCTCGAACTCGTCGACGAGAACCTGCGGCACCTGCCCTACGCGACCGCAGCATCGGAGGTGAACATGTTCTGGGACATCTCCACCAAGTCGAACAAACCTCACTGCCTGATCGTCGGACCCACCGGCGGCGGCAAGACATCAGTGATCCGCACCCTGCTCACTGAAGCGGCACGACGAGGAATCCCGTTCCTGGGCGTCGACCCGAAAATGATCGAACTAGACGGACTCGAGGGCTACCCCGGGTGCGCCGCCATCGTCTACGACGCAGTCCGCTCCGCGATGCTCGTGCGTGCCCTGCACAGCGAAATGATGGCCCGCAACCACTACGTTCACGTGAAGAAGATCGAGCCGTCCCAACTTCCGCTCCTGATCGCCGTCCTCGATGAGTTCTTCATCCTCTCCGGCAAATGGCAGCGCCTCGCCAAAACCGGCGACGACGAAACCCGCGAACTCCTCAAAGAACTCGACCCACTCGGGGCGTGGGCCGATCTCGCCGTCCTCGCACGCTCGGCCGGTATCCGGCTCCTGCTCGGTGTGCAACGACCCGACGCGTCCCTCTTCGGCGGCGCCTCGGGCAACGCGCGCGACAACTTCGGCACCCGCATCTCCCTCGGCAACCTCTCGCAGGACGGCGCGATGATGCTGTGGGGCGACTCGCAGATCGGCCGCGAGATCGACACCTCCGTCCCCGGCCGCGGAGTCGCCCTCGGAAACGACGGAGTACCCGTCGATGCGCAGATGTGGTGGACGCCGAACGTCGACCCGCACCCCAACAAATGGAATCAACTCTCGACCTCGGAGAAGAAGATCATCGACGGGCTGCGGCCCCAGCAGGAACCGCACATCGCGTTCTACTCGACCGAACTGCGCCACTTCATCGAATCCGAACGCTCCGTCGCCACAGCGGCCCGCGCCTACGGCCGAGCTCCCGAGCCCACCGTCCTCGGCCACCACGACGACACACCTGCCGCCGACGCAGGGGATGACTTCGCCGACGCGATACCCGCCGCCGCGGTCACCGAAGGAATGACCGTCCTCGTCGACGACGGACACGGCAAGGAACACCCGGCCGCCGTCGCCGCGGTCACCGTCATTCGAGACAAAGTCAGCGGCGCCGTCACCGAAACGACCCTGACCTTCAACGGCACCGGACGGGTCAAGAACCACATCACCTACGGACCACACGAAGTCGTCCTGCTCCCTGAACCTGACACCACTGCAGCCGCGCCCTGACCCCGCGACTCGACTTCGCTGACACACCTGCACAACCCACACCCGAAAGGTCCACCCATGAGCCGCCGCATCTCCCAATCGATCACCCCCACCGCCGACGACATCACCGTGCTGCGCAACCCATTCGCAGCCCCCAAAGGCGGCGGCGACCCCGTCATCACCGAACTACGCCGCGTCCTCAAGAACGCCATCCCCACGTGGTTACCGAAACTCAGCGAAGACCAGGAACTGACCGCTCCGCGACTCGACGAAATCAAGAAAGCCGTCGCCACCCGCCGCCAGATCATCGAAGTACTCCCCGACGGCAAAGCCCGCGACGACGCCCTGGCCGCCCTCGACAAGGCCGACACCATCGTCCTCGAAATGGACACCGAACTCTCCGGCGTCGGAGCCTTCACCGGGACCACCGCGTGATGTCGACCCTTGCCATCGAAATCACCTCCGAGCGAACCGCACTCGTGAGCGGGGCAGGGGATGAGAAGGTGGAACTGTCCGCCGAGAACGGGCAGTCGATCCACGCGGTGATCGCGCAGTTCAGCCGACAGCACTCCGCCGACGCAGGCTCACCCGTCGAGGTCACCGTGCAGGAAGCGGGCCGCTCCCGCCAACTGACCGTCGCACCGGACGGGAAGGTGGCGCAATCGCTGCCCACCGGACCCATCCCCGCACCCGCCGATACACCACAGACGCAGCCGGATCACCTCGTGGACGAACCGGTCATGATGGCGGTGACACCCCTCGACGACTCACCGCCACCCGTGGGAGCAGACACCCATGCCCGGCCAGTCCCCGCGGCGCGCACACCGACCTCGACATCAGTGCTCGCAGCACCCGAGATCGCGGCAGCCTCGCACGAACCCGCCCGCACCGGACTACGCGGCCGACTCAACACCCTCCTCAACCTACGCATCGCCCCGAAACCCGAGTCCGCCGAAATGCGCCACCGCGCCGCCATCGCATCCCTCACCAGCCCCCTCCCGGGGTTCTCGATCGTGACCATCGCCAACCCGAAAGGCGGCGTCGGCAAAACCCCACTCGCGGTAGGGCTCAACGCGATCATCGCCGAACTCCGCGGCGCCGCAACCACAGTCTGCGTCGACGTCGCCGAAGTCGGCGGCAGCCTCGCCGACCGCGTCAGCACCCCACCCCGCGACGGACACGACGTGCGCTCACTGATCGCCGCCGAGACAGCCGAGCCCGGCAGAATCCGACCCTCGGCGCTCTCGCAGTACCTCACCCGCCAACCAAGTGGGGACGACATCGTCGCCGGCAACAACGGCGCCCACGGATCCAGTCTCGGCTACGACGACGCCCACGCGACGGCACAGATCTTGTCCCAGCACCGCGAGATCCTCATTGCCGACACCGGCAACAACCGCCTCGCCGGCAGCTGGCACTGGGCAACCACCCACGCGGACGTCCTCCTCGTGCCCGTCCCGCTCCGCCGCGACGCCGCCGCAGCCGCGCACCGCATGCTCCTCGACCTCGCCGCCACCGCCGGCCCGACGATGATGGCTCGCACCATCGTCGTCATCACCGACGGACCGGGAGATGCACCGATGGTCGAAATCGACGCTGTCGAGGCCTTTCTCGACGCCGGCGTCCATTCAGTCGCCCGGATGCCGTTCGAACCACTCTTCGCCTCCGGCGAGCGCATCTCGCCCTCGAAGCTTCGGCGCAGCACGACCGAATCCCTGACCGTCGTTGCGTCGACCGTCATCGATCTCATCGCCCACGCCGCTGACCGACCTTGATCAGCCGGCGCCTCACACCAAACCTCCCGCCGACACCAATCCGCACCATTCTGAACGAAAGGCACCACATGAGCATCGACACCACCGCAGGAAACCGAGCAACCCGCCGCGCACACCGGCACGGCCGACACCGCCGCCACACCCTCGCCCGCCAGAGCGCCATCGCAGTCGTCGCAGCCGCAGCAGTGGCCGCCGGAATCACGCTCGCACCACCAGCACTCGCAGCGCCCGGCCAGGCCGGCGTCACCGACGGAGGAGGACAAGCAGGCATCACCGACGGCGGCGGACAGTCCGGCGTGACCACCGAACCCACCCCGCCGCCGGCCATAGAAGCTCCAGCCCCGACCGAGCCCATCTACTGGATCGACCCACCCGCGCACTACCAGAACATCGACTACCAGCCGCTACCGAACTGGGACTACGACACCAACACCTACACACCACCCACCTACACCGACACCACACCGACCGACTACACCCAGCTCCATCTCCCCGGCCCCGGCCCCGTCGACGTCGTCGCACCGATCATCGCCCCCCGCGACACCCTCCGCATCGGAACCTTCCACATCGCACAACCGAACTGGGTCTCCGACGTCGACCTCGAACGGACCAACAACACCACCGCCATCATCGAATCCGGAGTCGCCACCGGCTGGAACTCCCTCGGTATCCCCGTCGACAAAGCCAGCCGAGACGCCGCCACCCAAGTCGGCGGTGCCGCAGCCGGAGCACTCGCCGGAGGAATCGGCCTCGCGACCCCGTTTGCCATCGGAGGAGCGCTGATCGGCGGCACCGTCGGCGGAAACATCGGCCTCGGACTGGGAAGCGTCTTCGTCCCCGGAATCGGCTGGGTAGCAGGGGGTCTCGCCGGAACCGCCGTCGGCGCCGGGACGGGCGCACTCCTCGCGGGCGCCCCCGCGTTCGTTCTCGGCGGACTGGGCGGTGGAATAGCGGGATTCACCGCAGCCGTCGCGTACGGCGCAGGTGAACTCGGCGAACCCGTCGAAATCGAGGTCCCCGACGTCGACCAACCCGCCGTGACCTCCCAGACCCAGGACACGCTCACCGACTGGGAGAACTCCGGCCCCATCGGTGAGGCCGTGGCCACTACTGTCCGCGACACCGTCGCCGCAGCCCCTGCGATCGACCAGCAGGCCCGCGACTTCGTCGCAGCACAGCCCGGAGGCGAGCAGATCATCGAACACGTCGACACCGCACTCACGGAATTCCTCACCAACGCCACCCCGGGCCTGGCGTCGTCGCTGATCAGCGACGCAGTCGGAGTGGGTATCGCGGCGTAAAGCCCGCATGATCAGAGCCGTTCAGGGTGGGCGGCAACGCGCCGCCCGCCCAGAACCTGTCCATGCGCCACTGCAGAACCAGGCATGAGCACCGAAAGGACGACACCGATGACAAACACAAAAAGACACCCCGCGGTAGTCGACCTAGTCGGCGGCACACCCCAGCGCGCAACCGCCGACACGACCCCAACAGTCACCGCACCCGTGCCCCCGACGCCGCCGAAGCGGCCGCGCACGAAGGATTCCCGATCACCTCGCCTGCACTACATCGCTGCCCTGATTGTCGTGGTCGCGCTGCTCGGTTGGCTCTCCCTGCGTCTGCTCTCCGGCAACGACGAGAGCGCACCGAAAAGAATCGCCGACGAGACAAACACCTCGGAAACGGCACCTACCCTCGACATCACCCCACCCGCTCCCGCCGCTGCTGAAACTGATCTGACCGCATGCCGCACCGACCCCGGAGACCAGAAAAGCGGCCCCGGAGTCATCGCAGCATTCGAACACGCCTACTACGTCACCCGCTCCGGACCAGCCGTCCGTGCACTCACCACCCCCGACACCTCCCTGCCGCCGGCAGAGAAGATCCAAGCCGGAATCGACACCGTCCCAACAGGAACCACCCACTGCGTGCGCATCACACCGATCACGGCCGGTATCTACTCCATCGCTCTCACCGAAATGCGACCCGGCCAACCGCCCGCACAGTTCCCCCAGACCATCACCACCACAAACATTGACGGCCGGTGGTTCGTCGACGTCATCAACTGAAACCGGCACCAGTTCCACACTCGCCAAGGAGATTTCATGAATCCCAGAACCCTGATCGCGGGCGATGCATCCTCGCCCGTCATCTTGCACGTCCCTCACGCCTCCCGCACAATTCCAGGCGAGGTTCGCTCGTCCCTGACCGTGACCGATGATCAACTCGCCGCTGAATTGGATGAGATCACCGACGCCCACACCGACGTCATTGCGCAGCACGCCGCCCGATCCGCCGGTGTCCCACCGTGGACGTTGCGTAATGACCTCTCCCGTCTGGTGATCGATCCTGAACGATTCCCCGACGAGCGCGAAGAACTCAATGCCGTCGGGCGCGCTGCGGTCTACACCCGAACCTGCAACGGAGCCGTCCTACGCAACGCCGACAACGCCACACGAGATGCACTGCTCGATAACTACTTCCATCCCTACGTCGCCGCGATGTCCGATCTGGTGACGGACCGCATCGCCGCCACTGGCCGCGCCGTGATCATCGACGTCCACTCCTACCCGACATTGCCGTCGACGTACGAGCTGCACTCCGACGGGCCCCGGCCGGCGTTGTGCATCGGCACCGACCCACACCACACGCCGCCTTGGCTTATAGAGGCCGCCTACGCCGCGTTCTCCCCCCTGACCGATATCGGCATGAACACCCCATTCGGTGGTACGTACGTGCCCCTCGACCGCTACAACACCGATCCCCACGTGTACTCGGTGATGATCGAATTGCGCCGTGACCAATACCATACCGAGAGAAGCGAACTCGTCGACATCGCCGCCGAAAACCTCGGAGCGATGCTCGGACGTCTCGTCGACGCGGCAGATCGGGGGAGCCGATAGATGTGCCAGAAGTACCCCGGCCCCCGCTGCACCCCGCACGTGCGAGCACGCCTCCACAGCGCTCGCCGACGAGTCGCTTCGGCGCAGGCATTGTTCGACGCGAACCCGGCAATCGTTCGAAATCGGAAACGATTGGACGCTGCGAAAACGAACCTCGCCGCCAGGTCCGCCCAATACGACGCGACGCGCGGCGGGCAAACCGAGTTGCACAACCAACTCAACACGGAGGACGATCCAGGTAAGCGAGAACCGCTGCAGCGTCGCCTCCGACTGGGCAAAGCGACACGCGAGCAGCAGATTAGAGCAACATCAGGTTTCACCCCTGACGACTCGAAGGACAGTAGCGATGATCGAGAACGAAATACCGACCCTGACACAGGAGCAACGCGAAGCGTTCTGGCGCCGGTGGGGATGGAGCCCGGATCTCCCAGAAACCGAGCGTTTGGCGATCGAACAGAAATGGGACGACTTGGCAATCGACCTGGCGGAGTTCCACGGCTTCTGATTGACGACCGGCGCGTCACGCCGGTCGCATTGCATCGATTGCCCGAGCAACGCGCGCAAGTGATCAGGAGCCGTGGCGACAGCGCACCCGAGTTGTACGAGTTGCACCCGCGTGATGCGCGGACATATCGTCAACAGATGGAAGCGCTGCGAGAGGGAAACCCGTACGCATCCTCCGTCTATGTCTACAACGATGACGAATACGCGGGAATGCGTCTCTTCGTGACCGACGACGGCCGCTCCGGCATTGCACTCAAGGACGACGAGATCGTCTCACTCTACGCACACCGCGACACCAGCCATCGACGCGCAGCGAATTCGATGCTAGAAACCGCAGTCGCTGCAGGTGGACGACGGTTGGACTGCTTCGACACTGTCCTTCCCGATATCTATGCGAAGTCCGGATTCATTCCGGTTGCGCGGTTGAAATGGAACGACGACTACGCCCCCGCGGGCTGGAACTACGAGTTGTATCAGCGGTACAACGGTGGACGGCCTGATGTGGTGTTCATGGCTCACGACGGGACCGCTGTTGAATCGGCGTATCAACCGGGTGCTGGGCGCTACGTCGACTCGTACGACGACGGTGTCAAGGCAGTCCACGCCCGAATAACTCGATCGAGGTCGAAATTGCCAGATGCCAGGTGATTGGGATAGTCAGGATTCCATGCTGTCAACTTCTCGCTGTTTGCCGTAGTGGCTTATATGCCGGCGGCCGACCAATTCAAGTGAGATGAGTGGCGACCATTCGAATTACGTGTCTTCTGACGCCGCACAGTACGGAATTCAAGATCGGAATTTTCGGATACCCAAGTTTTCCGGTCTTGGGGATCTAAGCGAACTCTATCATCGACTTTGTGAGTATGTTTCGAATCTCTCGGATTCGGTCAGCGAGAAGAAGGACGCCCTGTGTTCTTGGCTTCCGGAGAGGATGGGCGTGGCGCCCCCTACATCCCATATATAGCAAGCGGGCCACGTCACCATCCTCCTCGGTGCAGCGTAACTGCTACCGGCTGACCTCCAGCGCACGCTGCCTGACTGATTCGACTGCGCGGGCTTTCGCCCATGAATCGCGCAGTTGCTGGCGGTATCGTGTTTCGAGTCTTCCTCGCGCCTTTTTGCTGATTTTCAGCGGCGCTTGAGACATATAGAAATTGGTAAGAAACCGTTCGAGAGATCGGTGAAGCCCGGAGTTCTGGGCGCTCGCTATATATGACGACTTGACAAACACCCTTACGAATATCTGAACGGCCTGAATGTTCTTGTTTTCCAGAAGTACGGAATCGAAACGGCCATGCCAGTATTTCGCATCATGCATTCCGTCCAACATATAAGCCGGGAGCATGATATGCATGAGTCCCATATTCTCTTCGTTCTCGGCTATACGCTCTAGCGCTTTCCGTAGCTTTATTGTCGAAAGCTCTTCTTCGATTCCTCTGTACGCCTCATACATTGACCAGGAATCTACCAAGTTATTGGTCACGATATCCCGTCGTTCGGGATTTATTTCTAATCGGTCGCCAATGACTCTAACTATCCCTTCAATCATGGAACGGAGTTGTGGCGACCCATTAATTATATCGATATAATGACCCCAGACACTCAAAGTGCTCTTGAGTAAATCTTCTTTCAAGCTCGGATTTTCAACGAGTTCGCTATCTCGAAGGATATTAGAAACTAAGGTTATAGTTCCGGCTAGTTTCATGTCGAGCGGAGCATCTTCTAGATTGGAGGAAGGGAACGGACTGTCGTTCTGAAATATCTGAGGGTCGTACAAGGGCTCATTGGAAGCGGGGAAGTTTTTGAAAGTATTTTCTATTGGAACCTGTAGATCGATATCTTCGATTACAGCTTTTTCATCAGCTTCGGACGGATCTTCGATGCAGTCTTCCCCTGATTCTGCGTCAATCGTAAGACTCAGTCGTTCAGCGAGAATTTCAATCGATTTCTCTCGCCTGTTGGTTTCCTCAGGGTCAATGAGGCCGAACAGCCCAGACATCGGAGACTCATTTTTGTCTGCTGGTTTTATTTGATCAAAAGCCCATTGGACTAGTTTTTCGTCATCGCGTTTTAGCGCAGCATAGTGTCGAATTATTGCACCATAATACAGCGGCCGTGCGATCAATTTCGTGAGTATCTCCCTGTCTTTGACAGCGGCCCGAGCTGCGAATATGTGCATGTAGACGTTCTGCCTGAATCGGACGACGGTCCCTCTATTTACCAGAAGCCCCTTTGTTATTAAATCTCTTATGACAATATCAGGACTGTCGGACCAGTCAAGGCTTTTAACTAGTTCGGAAATATACACTATCAGCGAGGTGAGGTCTATCGAGGCAGAGTCATCTTCGATGATTTTCATCGCGATCGATTCTAGTACTCGTGAGTATCCCGCTGAGTCGATTTGCGAGTGCATATCGTCTCTAAGGTTCCCGCGCCCGAGTAACGAATCTACGAAAGCGTCAATAAAAGACGTGTTGGAAACCGTGTTGATCCAGCCATCGTCATTTGCCACGCCTGAAATTAGAAGAATTATGGCGAGCGGTGTTCTGGAGAGTCGCTCTTTTCTGGTGATGGAGAGTACTCGTGCAGCTATGGGCTGTGCCTGCTGTGGATCGATCTTCTGTGCAAGTTCTTTCGCTTGGGTAATTCCGAATTGTCCCAGATAGATCGGCTTTGGATTGCTCTTGTAGCTTGAATGGTCTCGTTGTATTCGAAGTTCAACGCCCGGGCGGCATCCTAGCAACAGAAAGGGTATTTCTAGGTCGGAAAGTTCGGAGATTATCTTCGCGAGTTTATCGTTGATAGCGGCGTTTACATTATCAATTGCCACACATAACCTGTGGAACGGTATTGGTTGAGCATCGCTGAGGGGTGCGCTCGCTCCTCTCAGTGTCTTTCGAATGGATTTGGCGACTGACTTATTTCCGCCGGAAAGTTTGGAATAGTCAATCAGCACGGGCATGTGACCGTCAAATTCTGATCTCTTGAGGATCATCCAAATCAAGGTAGTTGTTATCCCGCTTTGCTCCTCGCCGACGATTGTCAGTATTTTGTTTTGACGAATTTCGTCGATGGGTTTGAGGACTTCTATATCTGAGTCTTCATTGTCTTTTTCTTCTGAAAACTGTTCTGGAGGCACTGGAAGAAGGATTGGTTCGACAACAAGATCATCCAGTTGAATCTCTTCTTCGCGCGTCTTTCTCGATATGGCTGAGCTGTCTTTGAGTCGATCGATAAGTACTGTTCGACAGACTTGTGTTACGCGGTTGAAAGTGTGTGGATCCTCAATCTTTTCCAGTACGATTGAAATCTTTTTCGATGCCAAGGACTTTACGAAAGGCGTTAGATCCGTGTAAGTTTCTCCGTAGGGCACGGAAATTATTGGTGTCCCGCCATCTTGGGAATTTGCGTACGCTAAGTCTCCGCTTCGGCAAAGTGCGTAGTGAGTTGCCCCGGTCGAAAGGTCGGAGAGCCAACGCCAAAGGGAGGTCAAATGCGGGTCGTGTAACCCTGAGCCAAATCCAACAAAGATCATAGTCCGTAGAAGGCCAACACTCGATCGTAATGCTTCCAGGTTCTTATCATTGACAACTTTCTCGTAGTCGGTACTGGTTATTATTATGGACTCTGGTTCATTCCAGATTCCGTGTAAGTGAAGGATAGAATCATTGTCGGTGGAGACCAGCGCGCTCCTCGATCGGCGCACATCCGACCAGCAAACAGATTTCCTTCCAGTGATGTCCTCGAATACTGTGTCGTAGTTCGTTGTGATCATTGGGAGGTTGAGAGATTGAAGGGCAAGAGCGAGCGATGTTTTTGAGGAATCAGGTTTTAGGATGCCTAGAGTTGATTTTAGGAAGGATGAAAAATGCTGGGAAGAAGTGCCACCCATAGAGTTTGTGATTTTCTGTGCTGCGGTGAGGAGGAACTCGGCGTCATCTTCTTCTACTCCGATTTCGATATCGTTAAGTATGCTGTCAGTGATTCTATTGCTAGTTGCCGGTATGTTCGAAGATATGTATTCTATACCGCTGCGTAAAAGCTCAGGCCATGAGCAATTTCTTGAATCAGTGACAGAGGCCGCTGAAAACCCCGTTCCGATTACCAGAAGTGCGGTATGCTGCTCGATTGCAGTCTTCATTTCCTCGATGTGCTGACTCACCAGTGCGCCTTCCGTTTAAGTTTCGAATCTGCAGACCATGGTGCATTGATGTGGATTTAGTCGTCGTAGATTACCCTGCTCCGGGGGCATAGGCGGAAGATGTCGGAGAAGTTGGGGCATCCTGTCGACTTTCCCATCGATGTCGTATCAGTGACTGGTGTGGGGGCTTTCAACGGTGGAACGGCGTTTGGTGTTCGGCGATGGTCGCAGTTGTGGCTCCTGATCTACTTCGGCCTGCATGTGCACTCGTTGAGCGCGGAGGAACGGGAGGCCCTCGCGACGGACCCGTTGGCGTTCCGCGATGCGTTTGCGGCTGTGCCGGCGCCGAACGAGCCTGTCCAGCGTGCTGCCGTGCGGTACCTGGCGTTCCCGAAGTTCTTCCGCGCGATAGTCAACGCGGGACACCGGCGTCTGATCCGGGACACCTTTGCGTCGTATCTCCAGCGCTCGGTTTCTGACGATGTCGACGTCGACCTTGACGAGATCATCCGTGCTTTCGAAGCCGAGCAGAACGGCCCCGTCGATTTCTATCAGGAGCCGTGGAAGTCGATGTGGAAGCCGGTCAAACCGCTCAAGAAGGTTGACGCGACCGATGACGATGTCGATGAGGTCGAAGGTTCCGACGACGAATTGCTTGTTCCGACAACGGAATTCTCTATCGTGGATCCGGACCAAGAGTTGGCGGAGGCGTTGCATGTGGATCTCGGTTGGCTGGCCGGGTGTACCGATCTGCTGCGTGATCGCCCGCAACTGATCTTTTACGGGCCGTCCGGTACCGGGAAGACGTACATCGCGAAGGATGTTGGCTCGGCATCTCGCCGGCCCGGACAACGTCACCATCGTGCAATTCCACCCTGCCTACAGCTACGAGGATTTCTTCGAAGGCTTCCGGCCGACCCCGCGCAGCGATGGGCAGGTCGGCTTCGAACTCAAACCGGGTCCGATGCGCCGCTTGACCGATCGCGCCCGTAAGCATCCGGATCAGTTGTTCGTGCTGGTCGTCGACGAGATCAACCGCGGAAACCTCGCCAAGATTTTCGGTGAGTTGTACTTCCTGCTCGAATACCGCGACGAGGCAATCGATCTGATGTATTCCTCGGGCGATGCCGAGCCGTTCACACTGCCACGCAATGTGGTCATCATCGGCACGATGAACACCGCGGATCGCTCGATCGCTCTCGTGGACACCGCCATGCGCCGTCGCTTCGGATTCGCTGCGTTGCTCCCGGCGCAGGGGCCCACGAAATCGGTCCTGAGACGTTGGCTCACCGCCCGCAAGTACCCGCAGCGTGTCGCGGATCTGCATCTTGCGTTGAACGCTGCGATCGACGATCCGGGCTTCCAGATCGGACCCTCGTATTTCATGCGTCCGGCGGTTCGCAGTGATGGGGGATTGGCGCAGGTATTTCGGCAGCGCGGTTATCCCGTTGCTCGAGGAATTTTCGCTTCGGTGATCGCACCGTGGATCTCGAAGCCCGATACGGCCTTGCTGCTCTGGAGAAGTGCCTGACCGCCGGTGAATGATCCGGTTACGGTGACTCTCTTCGAGCGGCCACGATGCGGTTACGGCTGCGCCGGCTGTCTGGTGTGCCGCCCGCAGGTGGCGTTGACGCCGGAGGGTGCTGCCGCGTTCGCGGCCACTGGGCTGGTCACGGTCACACCCACGACCATTCCCGGAGTGTTCACACTGGCCGCCACCGAAGAAGATCGGTGCCGTGACCGTCGGTGCTTTCACTGTGAGGGTGGAACCGAAAACATCGATCAGCTGCGTGATCTTCGATGGTGGGATACGCCGGTGACCCTGCGTGGTGGTCGCAGCACACCGCACTCGCCGACACGGATACCGACCTGGTTGCCGCATTAGCCGAAGCGCTCGTCGCCGCTGCCGAGCGAGCGACCGCCCGTGGACTGCTCTCCGGCTACCGCGAAGTCGAAGACTCGGGCCCGGTCTTGCGCGGGCGGCTACGCGCGGGCGATCAGATCACCCGACGATTCTTCGCTCGCACTGCCTGTGGAGATCCGCTACGACGAATAGGGGCGAAGACATCGCCGAAAACCAGCTGCTGCTCGCCGCCACCGTGATTCTGCTCGATTCCGCGGTAGTCCCGCCCCGTCTGCAGACGAGGCTGGCCAGGGGTCGCCGCGCCCTCGCAGACGTCACACCGCCCACCGCTGGTGCCGAACCGTCCCCGGCGCGAACGAGATTGAACGAGCGCTACCACTGGGCATTGCAGTTGTCGGAGTTGATCACCGAGCATCGGTCCATCGAGCACCGCATCGGGACTGTCGTCGTGCGAGGCTTCGTTCTCGACATGTGGAAAGTGTTCGAGGATTTCCTGATGACCACCACCGCTGCTGCGATCGCGCGCCGCGGCGGCAGGGGAGTGCGTCCCGGATCCGGTCCGACACGCTTCCTCGATCACGGCCGCACCGTCACGATAGAACCTGACCTGACCTGGTGCAACAGCGACGGCAAGCCCGTGGCAGTGATCGACGCCAAGTACAAAACAACCGCGGCCGGCAAGAGGGGGCCGAACGCGGACATGTACCAACTGACCGCGTACTGCACTGCCCTTGGCCTCCGCGAAGGTCACCTGATCTACGCGAAAGGCGACACCGCCTCCCACGCGGTCGAGGTTGTCGGCGCCGACATCACCATCTACTGCCACGCCCTCGACCTGACCACCCCGCCAGCGGAGTTGCTGGCCTCGATCGACGTGCTCGTCGAGGCTATGAGGGCTCGGCACGGTGATGAATTCTCGGTGGTCGGGGAAGGCTCGTAGTCGTTGCAGGCAAGCAGCATTGGACGATCACGGAAGTGCTCGACGAGTGACGTGCTCCGCGGGCACCGCAGTGCTCCCATAGCCGCCGACTTTTGTCGGTTTTTCGTCCGGTATGCGCTCCAGCGTTGCCTTTATCAAGCGATGGTCGGTAGCCGGGCGACCTGTGGGTAGCGCGGGGGTATACGGGATACCTGATATGGCTTCGGCACGTCGTACCCGAACAATTTTTCATATGGGTTCGGCGTGTCAATTACGATTGAGTTTCTCAGGCTGCGTGAATCGGACACTTGTCTCGTGTCCGTGCAGCAAACCCCGGGCGAAGGTCGTCAGTGTGCAGGGATGGGCACTGGCGTCCCGTTGGTATCGGGCGGCGCCGGTGTGTGAAGAGGCGGACGGATAGCGGGTTTTTGCGTGGTGTGACCGAGGTCGGTGGAGGCTCGGGTTTCCTGGGCGAGGAAGTTGCCGAGTTCACCGATTGCGCTCATCAGGGGGGCAGGGAAGACGATGGTGGTGTTTTTCTCGACTCCGAGTTCGACGAGGGTTTGCAGATTGCGGAGCTGTAGCGCCAGGGGATGCGCCATCATCGTGTCCGAGGCGTCCCCGAGGGCTGCTGCTGCCAAGGATTCACCTTCTGCGGCAATGATTTTCGCTCTCTTTTCGCGTTCGGCTTCTGCTTCGCGGGCCATGGCGCGTTTCATGCTGTCGGGTAGTTGGATGTCTTTGAGTTCGACCAGTGTTACTTCGACGCCCCATTCGAGGGTTGCGACGTCGAGGATCTTGCGGATGTCGGCGTTGATGGTGTCGGTCTCGGAGAGCGCTTGATCGAGGCTGTGTTGTCCGACGATGTTGCGCAGGGTGGTTTGTGCGATCTGGTTGATGGCTGTGTCGACATTTTCTATGGCGACAACGGATTTCACGGCGTCGACGACGCGGAAGTAGGCGACGGCGGCGATGTCGACGCTGACGTTGTCACGGGTGATGATTCCTTGGGATTGGATCGGCATTGTCACGATGCGCAGTGATACGCGGGTGAGGCGGTCGACGAGCGGGATGATTACGGTCAGGCCGGGCGTCCGAACGTTTTGGACTTTGCCGAACCGCAGCAGTACTCCGCGTTCGTATTGGGTGATGACGCGAATCGACATCGCGAGCGCCCCGAGGATCACGACGACGATCACCGCGATGATGATCACGGCGGTCATGACCGCACCGCTTCCGGGGTAGCGCGGTCCTCGAGTGCCGAGGGATGCGGTTGTTGCAGGTGTCGGTCCATGTCGGCGCCAGTCTTTGCGATCGAGAGCAGCTCGGTCACGGGCGATTCGTTTCCGGCTTGGGCAGCGACAGTGAGGGCGCGATGCGCAGCATCAGGATCGCAGTGCGGCGGGACGACGAGTATCACGACTTCTCGCCCGTCGACGCCGGTGACGTACACGGTGCCGTGTGGTTGAAATCTGTAGCCGTCCAACCGGACCGAACGACCTGCGAAAGGAAGTCGAGTGGGGCGCGAATCCCATCCGTTCAGATCGTAGGCAACCCGATCGATCGGCCCCAGGCGTGTGATGACTGCGGTGAGCAGTTCGGGAAGCTCGGCTTCGAGGTCGGTGGAATACGGCCACCAGGCGCCGTCGACGCTACCGATCGGCGCCGAGGTGGAGTTCTGGGGTTCGGGCTTGAGCCTGAGCCGCGGAATCCGCGGCTCGTTGATGCCGTGATCGGTGTCTTTGGAGGGGATGACGGTGGACTCGTGCGTCATGACGACGCTCCTGTCTCGACCTGAGGTGGCCGAAGTAACTGCAATTCGGTGGCGACGTGAAAACGGCGATCACGTGCGGTGTGCATCCGATATCTTCGACGATACGCCCGCGAGGCTGCCGAAGCTGGTTGACGAGGGCGTACTCGACACGTTCACTGCCCACGAACCGGGGCGCGTTGGGAGCGAGAGCCTTTCGGTCCTACCGGCCGTCAGAACAATCGGATAATTCTCGAGAAAGCATGTCCTGTCTCTGGTCAGTGCGTTGTCATGTGCAATCGCCAGTTCGTCCGGGCGCCGACCCCGCAGTAGGCCGACACTGCGGTGAGCGGTTCACGAATGAAGCAGATTCTGCTGTAGCGATGTTCAACCGCGCAGCGGAAGGAGTCCCAGCTTTGGCGCGCAGCGGAGTGAAGCGTTGAATCATGGCGCCTTCGGCGAATGGACGATCAGAACGGGACAGTTGGTGGAGTGCATCAGCCGTCTGCTGGTCGAACCCAACATCATCGAGGTGAAACCACCTCGACCGCGACTGCCTACGACCACGAGTTGAGCATGTTGCGATTCGGAGACCAGAGCGTGGACCGGCCTGTCGCGTACGACGACATGTTTGACCTTCACGTCGGCGAACTTCTCACTCCATCCGGCCAAGCTTTCGGACAACACGGCACGCTCACCTGATTCGATTGCGCCCCAATTCAATGCGACCCCGTCCGGGTCGGATTGGAAGACGGTGGCGAGGTCGACGTCGGTCCATGCGTGGACGGCGACGAGTGCCGCGCCGCGCAATGATGCACTTTCGAAGGCTTCTGCGATCGCTGGTTCACTGTTGGCGGTTCCGTCGACACCGACAACGACCGGCCCGGTCATCACCGCTTTTCCCGGTCGGCTTGTTCCGCGAATGATCGCGACGGGCACACGCGCGTGTGCGGCGACGGCGGAACTGACCGACCCGAGCAGCTCGCCGGCGAGCTGCCCGGACCCGTGGGAGCCGACTACGAGAATCGAACAGTCGCTACCTTCTTTGAGCAGAACATCCACGGCGTGCCCGTATCCCAGGTGCTCGGTGACCGGGACCTTACTGCCGCTGCATTCGTCGGTGACAGCGGATCTGGCGGCGGAGAGGCGTTGTTGCCCTTCGTGATCTTGGTTCGGGAAGTTCGCGACCAGACGAAAGGCGTTACCGAAGGTCTCTGGGGTACCGAGCATGGCGGTGACGAGATGCAGTGGCAGGGACCGTAGAGAGGCTTCACGTGCTGCCCATCTCACGGCAGCAATGGAGCTGGCTGATCCGTCGACTCCGACCACGATGGGTGTTCGCGGCATCATGACGGCTTCCCTGAGGTCTGAGGAAATCCGCTCTGGTGTGCGAGCCGAATCTGCTCGGCCCACTCGTTCACGGATTCCCAGTCCCGGAAATCTCCCTCCGGTGCTCGGACAGCGCGAACCATCATCCGTTCCCCGAAACCGAGGGTGGTGCGATCGAGTTTTCCGGCGAACATTCGGTGCGCGCGGGCGCCCGTCGCCTCCACCTGAGCGCTCACATCGGGGGGATCGTTGACGGGTCGTCCGTTGTTGCCGACCGGCCCGGAGGAAAACAGCCATACCTGACGAAGTAGCAGTGCTTCCCGGAAACGTGCGATGAACTCTTTTGCCGGCGGCAACCACCGCCCGGTGTAGATCGCACTGCCGATGACGACGGTGTCGTAGTCGGTGATCTCGTGCACGTCCTCGGGCTCGAGGAGGTCCACGTCGGCGCCGCTCCTCCTCAGCGCGTCGGCGAGTGCGCCGGCGATCTCGTCGGTCGATCCATGGCGACTTGCAGCTGTGACAAGCATCTTCATGAGCGCCTCCTCAGCGATGACCACGGATGTGTGGCTTCCCTTCGCACTGTGCCGTGTCGGAGAGTTTTCGGACAGAGTCGGGTGGTTCCCATTCGAGGGTCTTTCGGCGACGCATGCCTTGGTTCGAACGAGACCGCAAACGTCCGTCAACCCGGCGGTAGTCACCTGGTGCAGACACGGCGGGGCCGCCGGTCACCGCGGCGGTGACTCCGAGGGCGGAGGCGGTTCCCGATGTGTGATTGCCGAATCGGCGGCGAGTTCGTAGGCGGTGTCGTGGATCGAGAGGGCAAGTGCTGCCGCCGAGCTGTGGCCGGAGGAAACAGAGGTCGAGGTGTGTGTGCACGTGATGTGAAGCCAGTGCCCTCGGTAATAGATGTCGAACGCCAGGGAGTCCAGTTCGGGTGGGAGCTGCGGGTGCAGCCATACCGTATCGGCGCGGAAGTCCAGTCCGGTGTAGCAGCGTTGGAGGATATCGATGCTTCCGGCCATCGCCCCCAGATGGATTCCCTCTCGGGTGGTTCCGCCCTGGCTGTCGGATAGGTCCGTCGACAACGCCTGGGTCAGCATTTCCCACGATTGTGATCTGTTTCCGCGGGCAAGGACCCAGGTGTGTGCCACTCGGCTCAGGGTTGATCCGTGCGAGGTTCTCTGCACGTAGTAGTCGACGGTGCGAGGTATGGACATGGGGTCGAACGGATAGCCCAGCCGTGTGATCAGGTCGGTCAGCACTTCCGCGGGGAACAGGTACAAGAGCATGAGAACATCGGCCTGTTTGGTGGCTTGATAATTGATGCACGAATCGCCCTCGGCTTCGAGGATCAGGTCGAGCCTGCCGATGTCGCCGTAGCGTGCGCGGTAGTCGGCCCAGTCGAGTTCTTTCAAGGATTGGAAGTTCTCGAACTGACTGAGTATTCCGTTGTCGAGGAAGGTCAGCCGGAGCCGTCGGCTGATGTGTTCCCAGTGTGCGAGCTCGCTGTCGGCAATCCGCAATCGCCGCCCGGTGGCGGAGCCGTTTGCACCTCCGATGATCGCGATGGTGTCGAGCGTTCTCACCAGAGTCCATGCGGTCATGATGTTGATGTAGCTGTTGTTGTCGATCCCTGCGCCCGCGTGTCCTGGGTAGCCGTCGTGGAATTCGTCCGGTCCCATCACTCCGCGGATGTCGTAGCGATCGGAATCAGCATCGTATTCGGCGAGACTACTCCAGAATCGGGCATTGTCGACGAGGATCTCGGCGCCGAAATCGGTGAGAAATCCAAGATCGGTGGTGGTCTGCCAGTATCGCCAAATATTGTAGGCGACAGCGAGATTGACATGATGCTGGCGCCGAGAATTATCAGGCATCCACCGTCTGGACCGCGGATTGAACAGTTCCTGCGGTGTTTCTTCGCGGCCGTCGCTGCCGCTCTGCCACGGAAACATTGCACCTGCGAGGCCGGCGTCGCGCGCGCTGCGCCGGGCGTGGGGGAGTCTGCGATGGCGATAAAGCAGCAACGAGCGCGCAAGTTCGGGCAGGCGTGTGGTGAGAAGAGGCAGGACGAAGAGTTCGTCCCAGAACACGTGTCCTCGATACGCTTCGCCGTGAAGGCCCCGCGCCGGCACCCCGACATCCAAGGGGCTTGTGTGCGCCGAGAGGGTCTGAAGGACATGAGCCATCTGGACGTTGGTTGCCAGTGCTGTCATCCCATCCCCTTCCAAGATGGTGGAAAATCGTTGCCACAGTTCGTGCCAGGCCTCGCAATGGCGTTGTGAGAGTTCGGCATTGCCGGGGGAATCCTCGAGGCATTGCCGTGCGGCGAACTCGGGTTCGGAGATGGAGCGGTCATGGGAGGTGAAAATGGTCGCTGTCTTCTCGAAGTTCAAGGCGTGACCTTGCTCGATGCGGCACGAGAGGATCTGGAACGTGGTCGAATCGACGATTTCGACTCGGCGCGTGTGCTCGACCGCTGCACCGTCGCTGCGCCGAACGCGCAGGCGTTCCGCTTGGGCGATGCGGATCTGTGATTGTCGGGTGTGCACGGTCGACGAGATCGATTCCACGCCAATAGACTTCGCACTGACCTGATCGAAATGATATCCGTCGAGCAGTGCATATTCCGGAACATTGGAATTGGTGACGCCGGCATCGATGCCCGAGCGGACTTCGACGGATCCCGACCAGTTCTCGGCGGTGAGCGTGGTCGTCAGTGCTGCCAGATGAGGATCGTCCATCGACACCAGTCGGTGCTGAGTGATGCGTGTGATCCGGCCTGCGGAATCACCGACCACACTTTCCCTCCGGAGGACGCCCCGGCGGAGGTCGAACGATTCGTGATGATGATGCACGGCATGAGTGTGGGCGCCCAGCCACGTTCCGCCAGTAGCGCGGAAGGTGAAGTGGGCCCAGTTGGGGAGGTTGACGATGCTTTCGTCGGTGCGGCTTCGATCGTCGATGTGGGAGGTCAATCTGTTGTAGCACCCTGCCACGTACACGCCGGGATAGTGGATTCCGTCAGCTGTCGTCTCTGCCAGGGCGCCCCGGGTGGCGAAGTACCCATTGCCTTGGGTCAGCAACGCCTCGCGTGTGCCGGCGGTGTCGGGATCGATTCCGCGGTATTCCAGTGACCACTCGTCTTCGCCGGACTCCTGGCACAGGGCGCATTCGGAATCGACGTTGTCCCCTGCCCTCGGTGCGGTGGGAGTAAGTTGCACATCCAGAAGATCGAGATTGTCGACGACGACATCGGCTCCGTTCGACATCAGAGCCGCGTGATCGTTCCCCAGCCCGACGGAGAGCCCGAATCCACCGTCCTTCGCGGCGCGGACCCCGGCCTGAGCGTCTTCGATCACCACGCATTGAGCGGGGTGCAATTTCAGTCGGCGCGCGGCTTCGAGGAACATCTCAGGGCTGGGCTTGCCGTCCAACGACAGCGTGGCAGCATCGATTCCGTCGACGCGAACGCAGAAGTAGTCGCTGATTTCGCCGCGTTCGAGGACCAGGCCGGCGTTTCGGCTTGCTGACACCAGTGCCGTCGGTATGCGGGCGGAATGAAGACGCTGCAGCAGCCGGACGGTGGGGGCGATGGTTTTCACCCCGATCGCCGCGATTTCGTCCAGAAAGTATCTGTCCTTGTCGTGCGCGAGTGACTCGATCGTTGGTCCTTGCGCACCGCACTCCGATGCTTTCGCAGGGAGGGTGACGCCGCGGGAGAACAAATATGCTTCCAATCCGGCGGCGCGTTCCCTCCCGTCGATGTACTCGAGGTAGTCACCTCGACTGAGGTCGACGGTGCCGAACCGTCCTTCACCGGACAGCTGGTGGAACAGTCGCCGCCACGCTGCGAAATGCAGTGAGGCTGTGTCGGTGACGACGCCGTCCATGTCGAAGAGCACACCTCGAAAGCTTCCGGTGCCGATCGTCAGGGACATCGGACACTCGTCCTGCCAGATAGTCACTACTGTGTTCTCGGCAGTGGCAGGGGCGTGCTGAACCTGGACGCTCGGCGATGGATACGGTGCATGGTCCCGCGTACACGTTCGTGCGATGTTGGATGCACAGGTTCGCTGTAGAACATCTTCTTCGCGAACTCGACGAACACGAGATACACCGCCACCATGAGGACCAGAGCGACGAAAAAGTCCAGCGGGAGGGCGGTGAACCCGAGATCGTCGGCCCACGGCGAAACAGTGAGCGCAACACCGATGGCCATGACCGCGGCCGTCGAGATGACCAGGGCCGCGCTGGGCCGGCTTCGGAAGAACGGTGTCCGGCGGGTCCTGATCGCGAAGATGATCAACGTCTGTGTAGCCAAGGACTCGACGAACCAACCCGTTCGGAACAACTCGGGACCGGCATGAAAGATGCCCAGCATCACGGCGAACGTCATGAAATCGAACAGTGAACTGATCGGACCGAATGTCAGCATGAACTTGCGGATGAACGCGATGTTCCAGTGCGATGGTGCCTGAAGTTGTTCGGTGTCGACGTGGTCGGTGGGGATGGTCAGTTGGCTCGAATCGTAGAGCAGGTTGTTCAGGAGTATCTGGCTCGGGAGCATCGGAAGGAACGGAAGAACCGCCGACGCTGCTGCAGCGCTGAACATGTTGCCGAAGTTGCTCGAGGTTCCCATGAGGACGTACTTGATCGTGTTCGCGAATATTCGTCGACCTTCGGACACTCCGGTGGCCAACACTCCCAGGTCCTTTTCGAGCAGCAGAACATCGGCAGCGTCCTTCGCGACATCTGTCGCCGTGTCGACCGAGATCCCGACGTCGGCAGCGTGCAACGCGAGAGCGTCGTTGACGCCGTCGCCGAGGAATCCCACCGCCCGGCCCCGCCGGCGCAACAGGCGGATGACCCGTGCTTTCTGTTCGGGGGATACCCGCGCGAAGATCGTGGCCAGTTGGGCATTTTCGGTCAATGATTGATCGTCCATCGCGTCGATTTCTGCGCCGAGAAGAGTTCCACCGGAAGCTAATCCGAGATCGCGACAGACTTTCTCCGCCACCTGCGCGTTGTCGCCCGTCGCCACCTTGACGGCAATGCCGAGTGCGTTCAGTTCCTTCAGTGAGGCTTTGGCCGCGGCCTTCGGTTCGTCGAGGAATACCAGGAAACCGACGAGCGTCAGGGCCGCTTCGTCCTCTGCGGTGATCTGGGTGAGACCGGGCGCGGATTTGGCGGCGACCGCGACCACACGACTGCCGTCAGCGAAAAGGGCAGTCAGAGTCCTGTGCGCCGCAGTCGACACCTCGAGACATCGATCCAAGAGAACTTCCGGGGCCCCTTTGACCACCACTTCAGGACTGGACGCCGACGGGCCGCGCACCAGCGCTGATGTCATCCTCCGCTCGTGATCGAAGGGATGAATGCCGAGGGTGGTGAACCCTGCGACGAGGCCTCGTTCCGAGTCGGACGCTTGCCACAAGGCCGCGTCCATAGGGTTCGCGCCAGGTCCGATCTGAGCGGCGTGCTCGGGGCGGGACTCGGTGGCGAGTAGTCCGTACCGCAGGACTCGGTCGTCGGCGAGGCCGTCGGGGGTCAGTGCATGTGTGAAGGTGATCTGACCGTTGGTGAGCGTGCCGGTTTTGTCGGTCACCAAGACATCCAGATCACCCAGATCTTCAATGCAGACAAGCCTTTTGACCAAGACCTTGTGTTTGGCGAGTTGGCGGGATCCCGAGGCCAAGCTCGAACTGACCACCGCGGGAAGCAGTTGCGGGGTGATACCGACGGCGATTGCCAGCGCAAAGAGTAGTGACTCGATCACAGGGCGCTCGAGAACCAGGTTGATGATCAAAATCATCGACACCAAAGCGAGCGCCACCTTCAACAACAGCATCGAGAATTTCCGCAGGCCGATCTGAAAGTCCGTCTCCGGGTGTTTCTGGCCGAGCGCGGCAGCAATTCGGCCGAACTCCGCATGATTCCCCGTTGCAATGACGACACCGTCCGCGGTGCCGGCCCGAACCACGGTACCCATGAATGCGCAGTTGACGAGGTCGGCCTGTGCGCTTCCTGGAGGTAACGGAGACAACGATTTCGGTGCTGGAAGCGACTCTCCGCTGAGCATGCTCTCGTCGCACTCGAATCCGTTGACAGCAATCAGCCGCAGGTCCGCGGGAACCACCGACCCCAAGGTGAGACGAAGGATGTCGCCGGGTACCAGATCGGCGACGTCGACCTCCGTCGCGGATCCGTCTCGTAGTGTCACCGCCGTGTGCCGTACCTGCGAATGGAGCGCTGCACTTGCCCGCTCAGCCCGGTATTCGTTGGTGAATCCGAGCCCGATGCTCGCCGTCAAGATGACGCCGATGATGACGGCATCGTTTCGATCGCCCAGGAAGAACGAGATGACCGCAGTGACAGCGAGGAGCGCAAGGATCGCGCTTTTCAGTTGACGGGCCAGGACCGCTGCGGCACTGACGCGGTGTGAACGGACGGCATTGGGGCCGTACTCGGCGAGCCGCCGTGATGCTTCTGCGCTAGTCAATCCAGCCGAGGTGGTATCCAACAACGCGAGTACTTCCGCGAACTCGGCGATGGACGCCTCAGCCGCACTGTATTCGTTGGGCGCCTTCGACGGATCGAGCGAGGTGACAGGTAACGCCGACCGGCTCATCAGTACACCAGCACCGCAGCACCGGTGACACGATCGTCAGCCAGGTCCATGAGCGCACGATCCGCGTCGGCGAGCGGATACCTCTGCACCCTGACATCCAGATGATGGTGGCCCGCAAAATCAAGGAACTCGACGGCATCGATGCGGGTGTTGGCTGTCACTGAGCGCACTTGGCGTTCGTAGAAGAGGTGCCGCTGATAGTTCATCGGCGGGATGTTCGACAGGTGAATACCGGCGATCGACAGAACACCCCCTCGATCCAAGGACTCGAGCGCAACAGGAACCAGGTCGCCGACAGGGGCGAACAGAATCGACGCATCGAGCGGCACGGGCGGTCGGTCGTGTGAGCCTTGAACGGAGGCCACGCCCAGCTCGAGTGCGAGTGTGCGCGCCGAAGGACTGCGCGTCATTACGTGCACTTCGCATCCTCGTGCCATCGCGATCTGCGCTGCTAGATGCCCGCTACCTCCGAATCCGTAGATCCCCAGACGCCCACCTTCGGGCAGATCGGTGCGTTCGAGAGCGCGGAAGCCGATGATGCCAGCACACAACAACGGCGCCAACTCGACGTCGTTGTAGCTCGAAGGCAACGCAAGCGCGAATGCTGCAGCAACGGAAATGTATTCGGCGTATCCGCCGTCGACGTCCCAGCCGGTGTACGTGGAATTCGGGCACAGATTTTCGGCCCCGCGCACACAGAATCGGCAGCTGCCACATGTGGAGTGCAGCCATGGCACCCCGACTCGATCACCGAATGCGAATCCGGATACGGAATCTCCCACTTCCTCGACCAACCCGACGACCTCGTGACCGGGGACCACACCGGATTTGTGGATGGGGAGGTCCCCTTCGCTGACGTGAAGATCGGTCCGGCAGACCCCGCACGCGACGACTTTGACGAGAAGCTCGTCAGGCCGAATCGTGGGCCGCGGAATGCGTCCGAACGTCATAGGGTGCGCATGGATCGACGTGGGTTCAAGGACGCGCCAGCCCAGCATCGTGGCCGACCCAGACGCCGACGTGTCGGCGCGTTCAGTTCCCGCTCGCGCTCTGTCCATCCTGTGATGATCGCCGGTTCAGTGACCCGGTCATAGGGTCACTGGTCACCATGACGACCAGCGGGGCCGAGTGGTGCGGACTGCCGAAAAGGCCCTGCCACTACGAGGAGGTGCCCATGGCCGGGGCGAAGGTCATCATCCGTTCGAGAGCCCCGAGCTCACTATTGCTGTGTGGGTGCTCGACATCTGCATCCGTAAAGAACTGCCCCGCAGGTACAAAGACTCTACGCACGCGATGTTCCGCCCCCGACACTGATGACGGGTAGTCGATCGGCTACCAGGCGCCCCGATATCGCGCCGCGTCCACATCGTGCGTTGGTACAGAACGGAATGTCGACTATGCAGGAACAGGGAAATTCAGTAAACGGATCCATGGGCGCCGCTCCTCCGACGAACAGCTTCCAGGTTCAGGAAGCTGAGGTCACTGATGCGGTGAAGAAGCTGCTACACGATGGCAACGTCCGACGAATTGTGGTGAAAAACGACCATGACCACACCATTTTCGAGATTCCGGTCACGGTTGGCGTCGTGGTCGCCATAGCGGCACCTGTTCTGGTCGCAGTTGCTTCCGTCGCCGCTGTGGTGAAGGACTGTCGAATCGAGGTTCATCGCGCGACCGAAGAGGTGCCGGTCCCCTGACAGCGTTGCCGATGACCACAGACCCTGTCCGCTCCCTCAGTTCCATCCCTCCGACGAAGGAACCCATATGCGTAGGCTTACAGCAACTGCGGGAGCCGAGGGGATGCGCGATCGCGGTCCGCAATTTCACGTGAGTGCCGGAGATGGGGAACGCGAGGCGGCGGCCTGTGCGATTGATACATGGCCCGGAACGATCTGCACCGCACCGTCAGCGTCTGCGCAACCGAATTCTGGTAGGCCGTGATGAGCCACACGATCGAAGTTCGAGAGCTCAGCAAGAGTTACGGCGACAAGCTTGTGATCGACAACCTGTCTTTCGACGTCGAATCCGGTTCAGTGACAGGGTTTCTCGGTCCGAACGGGTCAGGAAAGTCCACCACGATGCGATTGATCGTCGGGCTCGACCACCCCACTCATGGACATGCCCACATCAACGGCGTGAACTATGCCCAGCTCCGTCAGCCCTTGCGTGAAGTCGGCACACTCCTGGATTCCGAGGCTGTTCACGCAGGTCGATCGGCGTACAATCATCTGCTTTATCTCGCTCAAACACAGTCTATTTCGAGGAACCGTATCGATGAGGTCCTCGATCTCGTCGGCCTCCGTGACGTCAAGGGAGAACGTGCGGGTTCCTTTTCGCTCGGTATGCGCAAGCGTTTGGGAATCGCAGCAGCACTCTTGGGGGATCCGACGACCTTCATCATGGATGAACCGATCAACGGATTGGATCCAGACGGCATCTTCTGGATGCGCTCCATGATGAGGCACCTCGCAAGCGAGGGAAGAACTGTGTTCGTCTCCAGCCATCTCATGGGCGAAATGGCGCAAACCGCTGACAACCTCGTCGTGATCGATCACGGAAAACTGATAGCACAGTGCACCACCAAGGAATTGGTCGCTCGAAGCAGCCACACCTCCGTGTTGGTGAGGTCATCCGATTCGCCGGCACTCGCCGAACGTATCGCCTCGGACGGCGGGCACACTGGCGCGCGTGATGACGGCGCACTCACCGTGCGTGATACTTCCGCTCAGCGTGTCGGCGAACTCGCCAATCAGCATCACATCGCGATCTACGAGCTGACACCGGAAGTGGCTACGTTGGAGGAAGCGTTCATGAACCTCACCCACCCTGCAATGACGCCCCACGAGCGGTCGCTGATGCCTCTCGCTACAGAAAGCGCCGCGAGATGAGTATCTCCGCGTTTCATGACGAACCCGCTGCGCCTGCGCAGCACCTCAGCAGCCTGAATTTTGTGGGATTGCTGAAATCGGAGTGGACCAAACTCGTATCGCTCCGCTCGGCGATCTGGTCCCTGTCGCTGCTGGTTGTCGTCACTGTCGGTTTCACTGCGCTGTTCACGTGGTTTACCGTGGCGTACTGGGACAGAGTCGATCCGCTTGCCCAAATGCAGATTGTGGCCGACCCTACTCGCCAGATTCTCGGCGCCGGTTTTCAGCTCGGACAGCTGGCGGTGTGTGTCCTCGGCGTTCTCGTCATGACCAGCGAGTACGCCAGCGGAACGATCAGAGCGAGCCTGCTGGCGGTCCCTGCGCGGATACCGGTCCTGGCCGCCAAGTCAGGACTGTTCATGGTTGTGGTCTTCGTGGTCGGCGAGCTCGCGGCCTTTCCGGCGTTCTTTGTCGGATCGGCGGTGATGGGGTCGCGCGTATCGGTGTCGTTGGGTGATCCGGGTGTCCTGCGAGCCGTAGTCGGTGCAGGTCTGTACCTTTCGGTGCTGGGAGTGATGGCGATCGCGATCGGCGCTCTCGTCCGCCACACAGCGGGAGCTGTCACCGGCATCATCGGTTTCGTTCTCGTTTTGGCGCCCCTTGCTCAGCTGCTGCCCGGCAGTATCGGACAACACGTCCACGCCTATTTGCCCTCGCAGGCCGGGAGCTTGATCGCCTCACCGAAGCAAGCCCCCGGAGATCTGCTCTCGCCGTGGCAAGGTTTCGGCGTCGCGGTGATCTGGACCGTACTCTTGATCGGCTTCGCCGGTTACATGCTCAGACGTCGAGACGCGTAGACCGCACCCAAAACTGGTGTCGAACCGATTCGAAGACAAAGCAATTGAGGCTCCCGTGACGACCATCGACAACAGTCCTGCACATGTGCTGCCAATCGTTGTGACCACAGTATTCGCCGTCGACCCAGAAGCGCTCCACCCGCTTGCCTGGTCGAATGCCGTTTTCGCGGCAATCGGTGCGGTCGCGGATCCGACGACCACCTATGCAGAGGCGTGGCCGAAAGTCGCGTCGACGACAGCGGGGTGCACAGGCGAGTTCGGTGCCCGAGGAGCCTGTAGCGAAACCGGCCGCGTCTCGGCTGGGCAGCACGAGCATGTGGACGCGGAATGAATGAGGCTGCGGAATCGATCGGCGGTGCTGGTCTCATTGCTTTTCACATACTTGCATCGAGGCCGATGCGTCGGTGGAGAACTGGCTGGGGCGCAACGGCATCGGAGATCGCAGAGACACTTCCCGGCGATGAGTTCGTCCCGAACGCGGCATGGTCGTACACACACGCGATCACTGTCGATTCCGCAGCATATCAGTTGTGGCCGTGGCTAATTCAAATAGGCCAACAACGTGCGGGTTTCTACAGCTATCGCGGATTGGAGAACATGGTGGGATGTAACATCACGAGTGCAGCAGGTATCAATCCCGACTTCCAACTCCTCGAAGTGGGTGACAAGGTAGCTCTGCACCCGAAATCGCCCCCTCTGACCGTGACGATGATCAAACGCGGCACGACAATGGTTCTTCTCGGCGAAGGCCCAGACATAGCCGACCATGCTCTGTGGTCGTTCCATCTACGTCCCATAACCTCGGACAGAACACGACTGATCGAGCGGGGGAGATACTCACATGGACGGTCAGTGACCAGCCGCCTTGCTTTCGGATGCTCGATCATCGAACCGATAGGTTTCGTGATGAGCAGGAAAATGTTGCACACACTCCGCGCGAACGCCGAAGCGATGCCATGCTAGATCGAGCCCGCTGCTCAGCTGGTACGGCCCTCGAACCTGTCGACGAGACGACCTAACAGGCAGGGCGCCGTCAGAGAGAGTGCCCTGCAGACTCATCGCTGGCCCACCACCATCTATGGCAATTGACCGGCCAGTGGCGGTGTCGACAGCTTTCCGGTTGCGAATCATGCAAGGGTGGTTACCCGCGGAAGCGGGCAGCGATCACCTCGCGCGGGAACTGCGTCGGGCTCGGATATGCGATGACGATTCTGATTCCGTCCGGGTCGCGTCCGTCGAGAAGCGTCAGCCCGTCGGACGTCGAGACTGATGCCGACGCGTCGTGCATGCGCATCCGTTCCGCTATCTGTGTGAACTCGCCTTCACTGTCGGTGGACCACATGATGTAGAGGACTCCAGTGACGCCGGCGTCGACGGGACGAAATGCAGACTTCGCGTGCATGTAGATCTGAAATCCGTCAGGGGTCAGGAGCAACGCCGAGTCCGGCGTGCGCAGGCCCGTAGTGCAGGAGAACACATCACGATAGAACTGCACAGAACGATCCAAGTCGCGTACATGCATCATCGACGACGACACCTTCATCTCGGTCCCCTTTCTCGGACATGATCCACCAGCGGCAACTGCGGGCCACCGTCCTGTGTGAACCTTCCCTCGTCTCGCACCCGAGGACGTGAACACAGATTCTTTGCTCCGCCAACGGTGACCGGAAAAATTGTGGCTCAATGTTTTTCGGATAAACACCAAATGGACTGCCGCGCTTCCGCTCCGCGACGGCGCTCACCGCAACCCAGCGATCTCGCGATCGCAGACACCGGTGAGCGCCTTCGCAAGGTGGGCCAGCGCGTGGGTAAACGGATTGTGTTGCATGGCATGGGCGCTCGCACGCCAACGGAGGGTGTGGGAGATGTCCATCCGGGATTCCTCATCGCCGTTCTGTCGTCGTTCATCGCGTGACCGCCGTGTTCGTCCAGTGTGCTCGGTTGCTGCTTAAGTCGAGTAGGGCCGAAAGACCGCCATGGACCCATACGCCCGGAATTGCACAGCGGTTCCGGTGAAACACCGGTGTCGGCACCGCCGCACCAGTGGCAACACGCATGGCCGCACCGCCGAAGCGGCAGTGCACCTCATCGCACTTACAGTGATGCCAGTGCTCTGCTGAGGCGATTCCAGCGAGAGATTCGACGATAGACAGTGCGGAAATGGGAATCATAGGTAGTGGGCGGCCATGACTGCAGGAAATCACGGGCCCGAACTTTTTTGGGGTGTTCAGCATTCGGGGCCCTTCGACCTGCTGGGGTGACCTCTGACCCTACTTGAGCTGTCCTTGGTCGCGGGAGCATCAGTAGGTGCGGCGCCGAGATCGGCTGTCGGCTTTTCGAGTCCACCCCAATCTGAGGATGATCGCGATGAGAGCAGCAGTAGTGACAGAGTTCGGAGCACTCCTGATCGTCCAGGACATTGCGATCCCAACGCCTGGACCGGACCAAGTTCTGATCAAGATCGAAGCCTGCGGCCTGTGCCACACCGATATACACGCAGCGAAGGGCGACTGGCCTGCCAAACCCACCGTCCCCTTCGTGCCCGGTCACGAAGGTATCGGAGTGATCGAAGCGGCAGGAGAGAACGTTTCCCACGATCGTATCGGTCAACGTGTCGCGATCGCATGGCTCGGTTCCGCGTGCGGTGAGTGCGACCACTGTGTCTCCGGATGGGAGACACTGTGCGAGAAGCAGCAGAACAGCGGATACTCCATCGACGGTGCTTACGCCGAATATGCTGTGGCGCAAGCACAGTACGTAGTTCGTGTTCCCGATTCGATCTCGTCGTTCGATGCTGCCCCGCTCACCTGCGCGGGTGTGACCACGTACAAGGCGGTCAAGGTCGGTGGGGTGAGGCCGGCGCAACGTGTCGCGATCTTCGGTGTCGGCGGGTTGGGGCACATGGCAGTTCAATACGCCAGGATCGCCGGAGGTTTTGTCACCGCGATCGACATCGAGGACGACAAGCTCGAGCTCGCCGCAACATTGGGGGCGGACCACACTGTCAACTCACTGACCGAAGACCCCGTCGAAGCGATCCAGAAGCTTGGCGGTGCGGATGTCGCGATCGTGTTGGCGGTCGTTCCGAGCGTCTTCGACCAAGCGTTCCGCTCACTTCGGCGCGGAGGCCGACTGGTCTGTGTCTCGATGCCTGCGCATGGTGTGTTTCCGATTCCGATCTTCGACACCGTCGTCGGGGGTATCTCCGTTCTGGGATCGATAGTCGGCACACGTGAGGATCTGCGCGAGGTGTTCGAGCTTCATGCCGCCGGAAAAACCACCGTATCTGCAGTTTCGCGCAAACTCGACGACGTCAACGAATGCTTCGACGACATTCTCGCCGGCCGTGTCACCGCGCGTCTGGTATTCGAATTCTGATGATGGCGAAGCCGGTTCGGGCTGGCGCTCTGCTGACCAGGTGATCGGTGCGCGTTTCGGAGAGGTGTTCCACAGGCCACACACCACCTCGACGACAACGGTCGGGGTCGGAATGCTGTCAGACCCCTGCCACTCCGAGTAACTGGCCGACGGCGTAGGTGATGATCATTGCCAGGGCCCCTCCCACGACCACGCGAACCACCGCGCGGCGGCGACTGGCGCCGCCCAACTGTGCACTGACTGCGCCGGTCAGAGCCAACGCAAGCAGAACAGCGACGAACGTCACCGGCACCCGCACCCCGGGCGGTGGGGCGAGGATCGCGATCAAGGGCAGCATCGCTCCGACGGTGAACGATATGGCTGATGACAGTGCCGCCGAGATCGGGTTGGCCAATGCATCAGGGTCGATTCCGAGTTCGATGTCGACGTGCGCGGCGAAGGCATCGTGAGCAGTCAATTCCTCCGCGACCCGGCGGGCGGTTTCTTCGCTCAGGCCTTTGTTCTGGTACATCGCGATCAATTCGTCGAGTTCGGCGTCCGGGGTGTGTTCGAGTTCGTGGCGTTCTGTGGCCAGCAGTGCGCGTTCGGTGTCGCGTTGGGTGCTTACCGAGACGTATTCGCCGAGTGCCATCGATACCGCGCCGGCGACGAGGCCTGCGACTCCGGCGGTCAGGATCGGGCCGCGATCGGTGGAGAGGGCAGCGACTCCGACGACGAGGCCTGCGACGGAGACGATGCCGTCGTTGGCGCCGAGTACGCCTGCGCGTAGCCAGTTCAGCCGTGAGGACACGCCACTGGTGTGCGGTTCGTCGTGGGCCGGTTGAGAGCCTTCACTGTCGTCGTCAGGTCTGTCCGGGTTCGCGGGGTGGGGTGAGGCCGTCATGATCGTGGGCGTTTCGTGAAGTGCGCGCTGGCGCGGGTCTCGTCGCCGCACACGAACCAGGCAGTGCTGGTTTCGGTGTCGTGCACACTTCGGATCTCGACTGCCTCGTCGACGATTATGGGCTTGATGTATTCGAGGACAGCCCGATACGGCTCTGCTCGCAGACGGGTATGCATGCGCATCACCGATTCGACCGGCTGCCAGTATACGGCGTTGTTGACGTGATCGAATGGATCGATATCGCTTGGTCGTAAAGGGAATTCATCGCCCTCGGTGTTGGGTGCCGGGTCGGTGATCCATTGTCGCCAGGTGAGTCGATGTTCGTCGGTTGTCGTCGTCAGCGGCGCCAGGAAGTCATCGCTGATCCGAGAAGGCATACCGTTCTGTGGGTTGATGTTGATCCAGAATCCTTCGGTTTCGATCAGCCCTCCACCGTCTGATTCGATCCTCACCCGCATGGTGCACCAGCGGCTCGAGAGGGCCGAACACCACCGGTGTAGATGTACTGTGTCGGGCCAGATGATCGGCCTGACTACGTCGATGACCGTTCGACGAACTACCCAGAGTGGGTGGGTCTGCGCTGCGCCGTTGGCTTCGAGGTTGTCGAAACCCAGATCTTGCAGGTACCGAGCTACTGCGTCGAGTCGCAGGCTCCGATCCGGATGGATATCGCCCGTACGAACGGGCCACGAATTACTGAAGACCGCGCCCTCGGCAGGGCGCGACGGGAGTGGATCGAGTATCGATCCACTGCGATTGGCGGACGTTCGCGATCGGGGAAGTGTCATGAAGTAGCGCTCTTTTCGTTGTCTGCCCCCGGATGGTCCTCTATCCGAGTTGGTCGCTCCACACTGCTTTTGCTCCGCTCTCACCGATCCGGTACACCTGCACTATCGAACCGGCAGCGACAAACACGGACAGAACCGCCACCACGACGACGACGGCGCGCCACACGTTCGGCGAACCCGACGACTCGAGGCGATCTGCTCGCCACCGAGCGAATCGTGTCGAATGCACGACCCACCACACCGCGGCGAATACGAACACCCCGATAGACCAGAACAACATCTGATCACCGAGTTCGGAATGCGCCTGGACCAACGGATCTCGCGGCACCTGCTTCTCGAGCCATTCACCGGCATCGGTGGTCACAGGTACCGCAACCATCGTGATCAACGCGATCAACGTCGGTGCCAACCCCAAACGAAGCCGCGCGGCAGGCCAACACACCGCACACACCAACAACAGCGCTGAAACCGGCACCAGCACAACCACGAGGTGAACAAGAAGCGGGTGTACAGGAAGCCCGCCGATCGTCGTCAAACCCATCATCGACCTCCCATTGTCGTGCAAAGACGAAGAAACTGACCGTCTGGCGCTCGGCTTCGAGCCAACGTATCGACCGATTCTTGGAGAGTCCTCAGCGCCAGCCTAATTCGCGGGAGGCGCTGTCGCGACAGATCCGGGCCAAGCCGAGCAGATCGCGACGGCCATGAAGCTGTCCGGCGAGTTTGCATTGTCGCCGACACCATCATCCGTGCTCATGCTGCTGCAGGTGAATTCATGGACCGGGCCATCGGCGTTACCTGAATCCTCTGTTCTTGCTGTGGCAGTAGCTCGAGATGCGTTGACGGGCCAACCGTTCACTCAACTCGGGCATCGCTGCGTAAGACACCCAGGAAAGGTCGAGAATGCACCCGTCGAGGACGATTTCCACTCCTTCTACCGAGAACTGCCCCGCGAACTCCAACGCCAACCGTGCGACCGTCACTGCACGACGGGGGCCGTATGGATCTGCAGTCGCCTCCTCTTCGACGACTCGCGAAGCCATGGGGCTTCTTTCCTTCGCCGATCGGGTCACGGTGTGCGTCATGTGCATCGAACTTTCCTTTACGAGTGAAGAGGGGAATTCAATTACCCGCCAAGGATGCTCGGTTGATCGAACGGTCAGGTAGGGCCGAACGGCCATCAGCAGTCGCTGTTGTCCCAGAGTGCCTTAGTTGTTTTCGTACGTCGTCGCAAGGGTCTGTCGGTGCATCGTCTGTTCGAAGCACTGAGGTTGGAGGCGGAACAAGTGACGAAAGACCTCGAATATTCAGCTTCAGGGCGCCGATCGCCGGTGAGAGATCCGTAGGCTGGTGAGGGGCGGGAAGAGGAGAACAGTTGTGATCTCGGTGTTTCTCGTTGACGACCACGAAGTGGTCAGGCGTGGTCTGGTCGACTTGATCAACAATGATCCCGATCTCACCGTGATCGGTGAGGCAGGAACGTACGCGCACGCTCTGGCTCGAATCCCAGCGTTACGCCCCGACGTGGCGGTGCTGGACGTGCGATTGCCCGATGGTGACGGCATCGAACTGTGCAAGAAACTGCATTCGAAACTCCCCGACGTCAAGTGCCTGATCCTGACGTCGTTCACCGAAGACAAGGCCATGCTCGACGCGATTCTCGCTGGCGCGCACGGCTATATCGTCAAGGACATCACCGGCATGGCACTGGCGAAGGCCATCAAAGACGTCGGCCACGGAAAGTCCCTGCTGGACAACCGCGCCGCCGCTGCTCTGATGAGCAAACTCCGAGCCGCTGATGAAGCGGACAACGAGCTGAGCGAACTGACCGATCAAGAATGCAAACTTCTCGCACTTCTAGGGGAAGGTCTGACCAATCGTCAGATCGCCGAGCGCATGTTTCTCGCTGAAAAGACGGTCAAGAACTACGTGTCGCGGCTCCTGGCCAAACTAGGTTTGGAACGTCGAGCCCAAGCAGCGGTGTTCGCATCGAAACGCACACTGGAACTGAACCGCCGATGACGGAACCCACCGTACCCGCGGAGCCAGAGCAAACCGACGCCATCGCGCACTCGGAGCTGCCCGACGATCACATCGAAAGTCGAGCTGCTCGTGAGAGGACCGATGGACTACTGAAGGCGATGCTTGTCGTCGGCGCCGGCCTTGATCTTGAACAGACGCTGCGCTCGATCGTGCATGCTGCGATCGAGCTCGTCGGCGCTCGCTACGGCGCACTGGGAGTCCGCGGGCACGCCGACCAGCTCACGCAGTTCGTTTACGAGGGCATCGACGAACTCACTCGCGCCCGCATCGGTCCGCTGCCGACTGGTCGCGGCCTTCTCGGGTCTATCGTGACCGAGTCGCAGCCATTACGAATGACGACACTGTCCTCGCACCCTTCCTCCGTGGGATTCCCGCCCCACCATCCGCCTATGAACACTTTTCTCGGCGTGCCTGTCCGGGTCCGTGGGATCGTGTTCGGAAATCTCTACCTCACCGAGAAATTCGGGGGAGGCGCCTTCTCCGAGGAGGATCAGGCGGTCGTCGAAGTGTTGGCGTCCGCTGCCGGGGTCGCGATAGAAAATGCACGACTGTTCGAGGAATCCACTTCGCGGCAACTCTGGCTCGAGGCAACTCGCGAAATAGGTGAAGCGCTGCTCTCGGGAGTCGCTGTCGAGGACGTGCTCCGCCTGATCGCGTGGCAAACTCGTCAACTCACCGGCGCGGACCGCACCTTCATCGCCGAACCAGTCGACGCACTCAGCCCGGACTCCGACCTTGTCGTCACCGTCGCGGACGGCAATTCGCCGGAAGAAGTTGTCGGGCAAGTGATTCCGGCGATCGGCTCGACGATCGGCAGGTCCTTCCTCACTCGTACTTCTATCCGCGGCGAACACCTCGAATTCGACGTCAATCGTGGCTCTCATATGCAGTATGGGCCGGCGTTGGTGTCCCCACTACGGACACCGGACTCGGTCTCGGGTGTCCTGGTGGCGCTGCGAGAGCGAAACGCTGAGCCCTTCAGCGAACAACAACTTGCATTGCTGACCACTTTCGCCGACCAGGCCGCTGTGGCACTTCAAATGGCGTATGCGGCGAGGCGATTACGTGAACTCGACGTGCTCAAGGATCGAGATCGGATCGCACGCGACCTGCATGACAGTGTGATTCAACGTATCTTCGCTGCCGGCCTCTCGTTGCAGGTCACCGCCCAGCAAAGCCCTTCCGAGACTACGAAAGCTCGATTGGCGGCCACGATCGACGACCTGCAAGAAGTTGTCCAAGATGTTCGCAACGCCATCTTCGACCTGCAGGGCAGCACGCTCACGGAGTCGACACTGCGAGCCAGACTGCACGATGCCGTCGACGAAATGTCCGCGGATTCATCCGTGCGCACCACTATCCGCGTGAACGGTCCTCTGTCTGTCATCGACCAGACCATGGCCGATCACGCGGTGGCGGTGATCAGGGAGGGAGTCAGTAACACCGTTCGCCATGCCCGAGCACGGACTGTGAAAGTCGCGCTCTCGATCAGCGACGACATCCGAATAGACATCACCGACGACGGCATCGGCATCGCCGACTCGGTGGCGTCGAGTGGACTCGACAACCTCCGCAGTCGCGCCACCGAGTGCGGAGGTTCATTGACTGTCCACAAGATGCCCAGCGGTGGGACCTCACTGGTGTGGGCGGTTCCGCTGCCGTAGTCGGCACTGCGTGACCAACTACTACCGGCCTCGATTCGGTAGAAACACGTACAGATCGGGCTACCCGCCGCCGCACCCAACTTCGAGCACCCGCATTGGTGGTGTGAGTACCCGAATCCGGATTGCTCCGAGCGGTTCCGTCGAGGAGCGTCGCCGACACGTCGATCAGCGCTAAACGATCGGTCAACTCCACACCCAATCCCGGACCTCCGGCATGTCTTCGAAATGCTCGACGATGTACTGCTTGTGCCGATCCAGTTGCGATGTGCAGTATGCGGAGAGCTCGATACTGTGATCGGTGACGCGGCGCGCCCGGCGTAGAGCTTCGAGAACGAGGTGGTACCGGCTCATTTCGTTGAGGACAACCATGTCGAACGGCGTTGTCGTAGTGCCTTGTTCGTTGTACCCGCGGACGTGGAACCTTTCGGCGCCGGTACGGCCGTGCAGTAACTGGTGTACAGCTCGTGAGTATCCGTGGAAGGCGAAAATCACATCGACGCTGCGGGTGAACATGTCGATGAACGAGGCTTCCGAAAGTCCGTGAGGATGCACCTCGCGGGGGAGAAGCGCCATCAGGTCGATCACGTTCACCACCCGCACACGAAGATTCGGTATCCACCGGCGGAGAAGGTCAGCCGCAGCCAAAATCTCCTGTGTTGGGACATCACCTGCAGCGGCGAGTACGACATCCGGGTCGGTCGTGTAATTACTGTCGACAATTTCGGTGCCTGCCCACTTCCACACCGAGACACCGGCAGCGCATTGCACCCGGGCTTCGGCGAGGGTCAAGTACTGCAGATGCTCCTGCTTGTCCGCCACGATCAAGTTCACATGGTCACGGCTCACGAGGCAATGCTCCGAAACAGCCAAGAGTGTGTTCGCATCCGGGGGAAGCCATACTCGGATCACTTCCGGCGAAAGTGGGATGACGGCATCTATCACCCCAGGACCTTGATGACTGAAGCCGTTGTGATCATTTCGCCAGCATGTACTGGTCAGGAGCACATTAAGTGATGAAACAGGCTCTCTCCACTCCAACCCAGCTGCGTGCTGAAGCCATTTCGAGTGTTGAACGAGCATCGACACGCTCGCCATCGCGAATGCCTCATAGCTGGCGAAGATGCCGTGCCTACCGGTCAGAAGATACCCTTCGAGCCACCCCTCGCAGAGGTGTTCACTGAGTACTTCCATTACGCGTCCGTCCGATCCGAAGCTGTCATCGAAGTCGGCTACGGGTAGTTGCCAGCAGCGATCGGTTGCCTCGAACACGGCCCCGAGCTTGTTGCTGGTGGTCTCATCCGGACAGAACAATCTGAACGTTCCCCCGCCGTCACTGTCACCGGTGTCGAGGCGGTAGATGTCACGGATCAACTCGCCCAGTGGTTTCGTCGTGGCGTGCAGGGTAGTTCCGGGTGATTCGATGTCGAGCGCGTAGTCCTCGAGCGGCGGAACCCGCAGCGGCACACTCAGCCGCCCACCGTTCGCATAAGGGGTGGCACCGAGCCTCAGATCCCCCTCGGGCGCAAGGTCTCTCAGTTCCTTCAGGAGTGAACCGTTGGCATCGAACAATGTCTCAGGCTTGTACGAGCGCATCCATTTTTCGAGCTGTCGAAGGTGGTCCGGGTTCGTTCGCACCTGCGCGATCGGCACTTGATGTGATCGATTTGTGCCTTCGATCAGGTGTCCGTCGACGATGTGCGGGCCGGTCCACCCCTTGGGGGTGCGCAGGACGATTGCGGGCCACATGATGTCAGGGGCGGGGCGACCGGATCGCGCGCTTTTCTGAATGCGGCGGATATCCTCGTGGGACTGACGCACCGCCGCTTGCAATTTGGGGAATACAAGTTCAGGTTGATCGCCCTCGACAAAGATCGGCGACCACCCCTGGCTCGTGAGAAACCTCGAAATATTTTCGTCATCCGTGCGGCCGAGTACGGTCGGTCCTGAAATCTTCGCCCCGTTGAGATGAAGTATCGGGAGCACCGCTCCATCGCGGCGTGCGTTCAGGAAAGCCGGCAACTTCCACGAGCCGGCGAGCGGAGCAGTTTCTGCCTCGCCATCGCCGATCACGCACGCCACTGTCAGGTCTGGATGATCGAATGCAGCCCCGGCTGCGTGCATCAACGCGTATCCGAGCTCGCCTCCCTCATGCACACTCCCGGGTGTCTGAACACTGACGTGGCTCGGTATTCCTCCGGGCGTGGAGAACTGACGGCACAGCAGGCGTATGCCTGCGCTGTCGGACGAAATGCGCGGATAGACCTGGCTGTACGTGCCCTCGAGATAAATCGATGCCACAATGGCGGGCCCTCCGTGGCCAGGACCGGTCACCAAAAGCCAGTTCGAATCAGTGTTCTTGATCTGACGATTCAAAATCGCATAGATCATGGACAAGCCAGGGCTGGTGCCCCAGTGCCCAAGAAGTCGCGGCTTGATGTGTTCGACTTGCAGCGGCTCCTGAAGAAGTGCGTTCTCTTGCAGATAGATCTGTGCGACCGTCAAATAGTTGGCTGCAGACCACCACCGAAGATCCAAGTCCAACTCGTCAGCTGTGTACGCGAGATCTGTCGACACCGAGGTCATTCGCCGTCACCGCCGATGCCACCGGTGGTCGTACTGGGGCGATGCCCTTGCCGACACCCGCGGCTCGGGGCGGATGACACCTTGAGGCGCGGAAACCCCTTGAATACCAAGAGGTTGAACGAAACGGTGCGCATGAGAGTCCTTTGAGTCCGAGGCGTGTGGCGTTGATTCAGCTTGGCCTGTATTCTTCGCGGCGGTAAGGGGAGGAAGTCACCGAGATTTTCCGAAAGACCATTCGTCCGGCCATGTTCATTCACCACGAGTTTCATAGCGGCCGTCGCCAGGGTGGAAAGCCAGCGGCGCAGTCGTCACCTGGCGTCGATACTGGAAGACAGTTCTCTCACCGATATGGATGACTTCGGACCCTGCATACCAGCACGATCTGCGCATACCGTGGTGCTGAAGTGTTCATCCATCGATGAGGCGCTGCAGTGCATGATGACGAGAGCAGGACCAATGTCCATCAGATTCGCCGATCCGCAGACGCTGATTCAGGACACGGCACATACAGGCATCGATTCTGTTAGTAGAGTGCGCCTTTCGGTCCTCGATTGGAGAGGCCGTCCAGGAAACGTGGATGGCGGGTGGTGGCCACGCACAGCGGATCTGGCGGTAGAGGCAGGCCCTTTACTGTCGGCGCTCCTCGTCGCCACCGGGCCCATCGAGCGGGTTATCTACAACAGTGCCGAGTGGGAACCGTCGACAAACCGGCTTTCGTGTCACCAACGGCGAGTAAAGCTGGACGGCTACCACTTTCATCCCAGGCATACGATCTCGTTGATCGGATTGGATCGCACGCGATGGGTGTTCCTCGTCGTTCCCCCATCAACCGATGCCGCCATTGCGGCAGTACTGCTGGACGCTGCCTCGAACCCTTACTGCAATGGTGAGACGGTCCCCGAACTTCTAGGCCTTGTCCTTGGGGATGCAGCTCCCTTCACCGATCCACGCCGAGCCCTGCAACGATGGGACACCGACGGCGGCGCGTAAATCCCGCCACGATCTCGAAGGAAACGCGTTGTTTGTCGGAGATCGCCTACGATCAGCGCCACGGACGATTTAGCAGTGAACACGTGACCGATCGAGAGCGTAACAATTCGTCTCTGGGAATTACTGTTGCAAATGAGGGGTGCGTGTTCGAGAAATTCGCATTTCACGGAATCCGTGAGCACTGTGCCTGTCGTCGTGACCGAACCTGGACGTGACTGTGTCCAGGGCGGCTGTCGGCTTTTGATCACCGTGCTCGAAAGCGGCATATCGATTGCTCGACCAGAGCATGCACCCGATGAAGGTTCTTGCGCAGCCGCCGCGTCGGTGCGCGCCGCCGACGCCAATGCGGGAGCGACCGGACGCGGACCCCGCACCAGTCGCGACGCGGATTCGATACGCGCCGACAGTTCGTCGATCTTCGAATATGACTGGGCCAGAAGCGCTCTCGCCTGCACGGCATTGGACTCGTCCGCCGTTGACGTGGCCTGAGATTCTATCGGTCCGGCCTCGAGATAATCCGCAATGAGGCTTTGGGGCAGAGTTTGACGGCGCGTTGGGCGTCCGTTTTGAGTTCGGTGGGGATGTGTGGCTCACGTCGGCGATCGTATGGGAGTGGGTATCCCCATTCGTCACGCGTCAGTAGGGTCGGCAGCAATTCTGTGCAGAGTCCTCGACCTTCACACGTAGTCCAATCGATGTGTAGGACTTTGGGCGATTTTGTGCTCATGATGCGGCTCCCATCCGTGTGCCGACCTCGCAGGCTCCTGCAGCGTGCATTCGGAGATCGTGCTGGAAAACGCGAAGGGAACTCTTCACGAATCTCACTGTCCCGTCCGGATGTTTGCATGTCCCACGCCCTTCGATCAGATCCGCCAGATATCGGATCGACTCCTGGGTGTGGGCCGCCCCTGAGCGATAGGCAATATCGGACAACGCGCGTGCCATTCGGGGCATTCCGTTGATGCACGGTCCACACTGACGAGCGCTTTGATCGGCGAGATACTCAACGATGTCGGCTGAAGTCTTCAGACCACACCTTGCGTGACCCAGTACGTGAATGACTCCGGCGCCGGGCGAAGCACCGACCGTCGCCAAAGCCGTTGTTGTCATGTTTGTGGTCGGCAAGTCTTGCGCATCGACCCAACCTCCGTGAAACCCGCCGACGAGGACTGCTCTGATCGACGCAGTATCAGTACGTGAATACTGGGTCACCAACTGATCCAATGGAATTCCCATCGGGATCTCGACGACACCACTCACGGTCACATCACCTGACAGGGTGATCAAGGTGGTCCCCGACGCGTCGCCCAGCCCTCGCGTGCGAAACCACTCGGGTCCGTATCGGGCGATGAGTGCGATGTGTGCCAGTGTCTCGACATTGTGAACCACGGTGGGTCGACCGTTCAGCCCGGCCACGGTGCTGTGTACCGAGCGGTCTCGAGGGATGGGTGCTCGGCCTTCGATCGTTCCGACTACCGCGGATGTCTCGCCGCTGATGAATGTCTTCGGTGAAGCCACGAGTGTGACCGAGGACTCGGTCAGCCCGGCAGTCCTTCTTTCTTGCAACGCATTCCGTACGAATTGAAGCTGCTGCGATCCTGCGTACAGGTATGTTTCTTCGCTTTCGTACTCGTGTGCGACGAGTTGTAAGCCGTCGAGGACGAGGTGCGGCGCACGTTCGAGTAGTACTGCATCCTTGTCGCTGAGCGGTTCGCCTTCGCTGCCGTTTGCGATGACCACGACACGCCGTCCAGTTACGGAATCGAGTTTTCGCGCAGTGGAAAATGCCGCCCCACCTTTCCCGTGGAGACCCGCATCGGCGAGCTGTCGGCTCAAGGTACCTGGTGACGAGCGTGGGTTGTGGCCGTGGAGGGCCGTGTGGGTGGCTAGATCGGGTGAGCATGCGGCGAGAAGTCCGACACGGGTGGATTCGGTTGTCACGTCATGTCCTTTCTGTGAGGCGCAGGGTCGAGAATTCGACGAAGTCTGTTCGGAGTCGCCAGAGAACTGCTCCGGCCACCGCGACGGCTGATCCGATGGCGATGGTGAGAAACCACGTGTGTCCTGAGTCCGTTCCGTTTCCCAGTCCGTGTGCGAACGCGATCGGCCACAGGGCGTACGCGCTCCAATGAACGATTCGAAAAGTTTTGTTTCCTATGCGATTTCGCAGTAGTCCTGTCAAGGACACTGCGATGAGAATATCGAACGCGAGGGTGCCCATTCCGAGCCAGAAGGCACGATAGTTACCCAGGAAGGGGAAGACGAAGTCGACGAGTTTCAATTGTGCGTATGGATCGGCCAACAGTGCCAGCATGTGTACGACTACGAGGATCACCCCGATCAAGGCGGCGGCCCTGTGGACGTTCTGTACGCCGAATCGAGGTAGTCCCGCTAGAGCTCTCCCCGACCGTGTGACGATTCCGAGAACCATCGACATCGTCAGGAACACGAGAGCGGTGATACCTGTGCCTCGACCCAATGCCCACAGTGCTTCGTCCACGACTAGGGTTCCCTTCTGCCAGTGGCGACCGCATCGTCCGTCGGCCATCCGTTCAGTAGGCGGATCTCACCAGCACGGTCCACCAGTCGCGCCGGTAGGCCCGTGTTCAGGAGGTCCCGTGCCCCTTCGAAACCTCGGACGATGCAGGCGGTGCTCGCGAGGTTTGCCGACACACAACTGTCCGCGCCGACGGTGACCGTCTGCCATGCGGCATCAACGCTGGTGCCGCTCCGCGGATCGACGATGTGGTGCACGTGTCTACCGTTCTGCGACCATCGACGCTTCCTGGTGCTCGATGTAGCGATGGCTGTCCCGCCTGCAATGGCGACCGTATCGGCCGGGGCGTCGTCGCCGTCTTGGACGAGGACGATCCACCCACCGTCTGGCGCCGGTCCGGCGGTAGCGATGTCTCCGCCGAGGCACACCAGCACGCCGCAGGCGAGCGACATACTGACGGCTTGCGCACATTCGTCTGCTGCAAGTGCCTTTGCCGTTGCCCCGAGGTCGAGTTGGACGCCCGAGGGAACTGTGACCGTTTGTCCGTCGAGCCTGACCGAGGTCCACTGCGGAGTAGACACGAACGACGTCTTGATCGGTACGTCCCTGCCTTCGATCAGCGCGAAATCGCGGTCATATCCGAGCGCGACGAGCGCTGCGCCGATGGTCGGGTCGACGGCTCCGTCAGTGCGCTCGGCGCCATCGAGTGCTGTCTGGATCAGCCGGGCAAGGGTGCTGCTCACTTCGACCGGCATTCCTCCTGCATTCTCGAACGCCCGAACTTCCGAATCGTTGCGAAATCGGCTGCATGCCAACTCTATTTCGCGAAGACGCTCGTCGATGATCGACCTGGCCGATTGAATCGATTCCGGTTTTGTCACCACGACCGAGGACTCGAGGCCCCACACCCTCCATATGGAACTCGCGACGATCGGGGAGGTGGTCACGATCCGGCCGATCGAGCGTGGGAGGTGGAACTCCCGCTCGACAGCTTCGGCGCCGCCGCGGTTGGGGTAGTTGTCGATTGCGAGTTCGGAGCTGTACTACCGCCAGACGGACTGCTCGATTGCTTGGCTTCGTCCGTGGTCGCTGTGGTGGCCGTGGCCTGCGTATCCGAATAGGCAAGTACTGTTCCGCCGACAACACCGACGACTCCGAATGCCACGAGGGCCCCGGTGACGATTCGGGTGTGTCGAAATCCGTCTTCCGGTGTATCCATATGATGCCTGCTCTCGAAGATTCGATGGAGAACTCAACAATCGGCCGAGGTGCTTGTCCAGGGCTGCGTGTCTGCTGTGAAGCTGCTGGGAATCGGTAGTGCCGTCGGAGAGCTCCGAGTTCCACGATCGCGCTTCAATCTTGGAGAGTTCTCAGAACGGACGTGGCAGGCTCGCAGGCATGGGCGCGAAACCACGAATTCTCCTTGTCGAGGACGACCGTCAATTGGCCGGCATGCTCGCGGACCTCTTCGAGGAGGAAGGGCACGACGTGGACGTAGCTCATGACGGACAAGTCGGTCTGCATCTGGCGTTGACTCGCACCTACGATGCTTTCGTCTTCGATCGTGGAGTACCGGTCATCGGCGGCGTGGAGTTGCTCAAAACCCTTCGGGCGAGGGATTGCTCAGTACCGTCGTTGATCCTCACTGCTCGCGGTTCCGTTGCCGATCGTGTGGAGGGACTCGATGCCGGTGCCGAGGACTACTTGGTCAAACCCTTCGAGATCCCCGAGTTGTTGGCTCGAATGCGTGCCCTGTTGCGTCGCCGAACCTCCGTAGTGCCGATCGTGGTCGGAAGGTGGGAAATCGATCGAGCGAACCGGACGGCTACCGACACCGAGTCCGGATCGGTGACCTCGTTGTCCGAACGCGAGAGCGAACTGCTCGGATTTCTGTGCGCATCGCCTGGGCAGGTCTTTTCTCGGACTCAGCTTCTGGGGCGTGTCTTCGGAAGTGCCGATACTCCAGGCACCGTTGACACTTATGTCCACTATCTCAGGCGGAAACTGGGCAGGGACGTCGTCGCCACCGTCCACGGACTCGGATACCGGCTCGGATCATGATTGTCCGCAGCAAAAACAAGGACAGGCAGTCGTCCGTGATCGGGTTCGGTGACGAGGTGCGCCTACGGCGAGCCGGACGTTCAGCTGCGGTCCAAGCCGCCATTGCTCTCGGTGCCGTGTTGCTGATCGTCGGAGCGGTGTCCTACGTGGGGTATGCGCGGGCACAGGATCGTCAGATTCGTTCTGCACTAACCGAGGTTGCAGCCACAGCAGACGATGCGGACGATCCTCCACCCGGTATGTCGCTGGCCTTTCGTTCCAATGGTGGCGTGGAGACCGTGAGCGTGCATGCCCCCACAGGGACCGCAGAACTTTTGGATGCGCCTGCTGGGTATTCGGATTTCACCGATGGCGACAGTAACTTCAGGGCCCTCGTCTCAGACGGTGCGGAAGGTCGCGTTGTCGTGATCGCGGCACTGGGGCCTTATGAATCAGGAAGGCAGCGATTGCTTCTCGCACTCGGGTTTGCCGAACTCACAGGAATTGCTGCATCTGTGGGCGTGGTGGTGTTGTTGTCCAGACGTGCGATTCAGCCACTCACGCAGGCGCTTGAGCTGCAACGTCGTTTTGTCGCCGATGCATCGCACGAACTACGTGCGCCGTTGACCGTACTGCACACCCGTGCACAACTTTTGGCTCGACGCGGAGACTCGCTCGAGTCTTCTGAGCTTGTTTCGCAGCTCAACGGGCTGGTGGACGACACTCGGGCCCTCGGCGAAGTCATCGAGGACCTGTTGATGGCCGCATCAATGGACGACAGCGGACAACCCCGGAATCGAGTGGACATGGCGGCAGTGTGTGAGAAAGTCCGTGACAGTGTGGCCGATCATGCTCAGAAATCCGGCGTTTCCGTCGACGTGAGCAAGGCCGGAACTGGAGAGCCAGTGGTCTTGGGGATCGAATCGGCTTTGCGCCGAGGTGTTCTCGCGCTTGTCGACAATGCGCTTGCTCACGAGCGTCCAGGAGGGCACGTCGTTCTCCGCGTCGAGGGAGATCGCGACCACGTCAGAATCCGCGTGAGCGATACCGGAATCGGAATCGAACCTGAAGCGGTTCCGATTCTGTTCGACCGATTCTCACACGGCCCGACTCAACCCGCCGGTAGCCGGCGATACGGCATCGGATTGTCCTTGGTACGCGAGATCGCGCACGCGCACCGAGGGAAAGTCTTCGTCGAATCGAGACCGGATGTCGGCTCGTCCTTCGAGATTGTGCTGCCGGTAGCTCGGTGACACCGAGCACGTTCGACCACGATCCCCAGAACTCTCCAAGAAATCCTGCCTACGTTGATCGACATGGGCCTGACCACGATCGGCGGATTACCCGCTCACCCACTCCTCGTTCATTTCGTTGTCGTGTTGGCTCCGCTCTCGGCGGTTCTGGTTCTCTGCTCCGTTCTGTGGCCGAGTGCTCGGCGCAGGCTCGGCATTTTCCCACCGGCCATCGCCCTCGTCACGTTGATACTCGTTCCGATCACGACCGATGCAGGTGAATGGCTCGAACACAATTCGCCCCACAGCGAGTTGATCGAGATTCACGCCGAACTCGGTGATCAACTTCTGATCTGGTCCATCGCGGTGTTCGTGTTCGCGGCGATATGGTGGGTTCTGCATACCAACAGATTCACCGAGTGGCGAACCGCACGAACTTCACTGTCCGACAGTTCGACGCTGCTCCGAGTCGTGACAGTGGCGATAGCGGCATTGGTAATCGTGGCGGCCGTTGGTTCGATGGTCCAGGTCTATCGAATCGGGGAGAGCGGAGCGAAGGCAGTCTGGCAGGAGGAGTCGTAGACATCCACCGAGCAAGTCCACGGCAGGAGCGCAGTGTGATGATTCGATTTCCCGGTGTCTATGCGCCTCAGAGCGATACTCGCCTCATCTCCGACGCAGTACGCGCCGAGAAGTTGGATGCGTCTTCTCAGGTTCTCGATCTGTGCTCCGGTAGTGGTGCGTTGAGTGTGTGTGCGGCCAAGGCCGGGGCGGGAACGATTTTCGCCGTGGATATCTCACGACGTGCCGCGGTGTGCACCTGGATGAACGGGCGACTCCGCGGTCACAGAATCCAAGCCCGTCACGGAGATCTCCTGACCCCGTTTCACGGTCGTCGATTCGACCTCGTCGTCTCGAACCCGCCCTATGTTCCGTCCGTGGACGACCGTGCGCCGCGCACCGGCCGTGCTCGTAGTTGGGACGGCGGCAATGACGGACGCCTGTTGCTCGATCGCATATGTGCCACGGCACCGGGTGTTCTGCAGAAGGAGGGAACGATATTGCTGATCCAGTCCGCACTCAGCGGCATCGATCGCACCGTCGAACTGTTCGCCGACCACGATCTCGAGGCATCGGTGGTCTCGAGGACCTCGATTCCTTTCGGCCCGGTCTTGCTGTCGCGCAGGCGATACCTGGAGTCGATCGGCGTCATCGACCCTGACCAGGTCACTGAGGAGATCGTCGTGATCCGAGCGAGACGATGACGCCGTTGACAGCTGCACAACGCTCGTTGTGGTTCGCTCAGTCCCTTGAACCGGCGTCGCCGTTTGTCATAGCTCAGTTCGTTGATCTGAACGGTGAGCTGGACGCATCTCGGCTGGAATCATCGACAGTCGCCGCGCACCGTGAGTTCGGCGTTGCGGGCCTTCGTCTACGTGTGACGGATGGAGTGCCCGAATTGGACGAAGACCCTGATCTGACGCTGATCGGCGGAAGGCTGGATTTCCGTCGATACGACGATCCCGTCCGTGCAGCGATGACGTGGATGAATCGAGAGTGGAGCACGGCGACTCTTGCTCCGGATACTGCCCTCACCGTCGCCAATCTGTTGCAGGTCGGCCCTCATCGCTGGTTCTGGTACTACCGTGCGCATCACATCGCACTCGACGGTTACTCCGCTGCACTTCTGATGCGCCGCACCGCCGAGATCTATCTGTCCGCTGGCCCGGTGAGGCCGGATCAGGTCGACTCGGTTGTGTCGGATCGCGTGGCGGCGGTTGCCCGCCAGGAAAGCCGATACCGAGAATCACCGCGCTGTGTCCGCGATCGAGAATTCTGGCACGAGAAACTCCGGTCAGTTCCCTCCTCTCCGGTCTTGGGAGCGAGCGCGACGGGCACTTCTCGGGGAAGTACGCTGCGAGCGAGTGGCACAGTGCCACTGTCCGATCTCTCGGCAGCAACGGTGATATCGGCGTTCGCGTCATACGTCGCACTGATGTGTGGTGTCGACGACCTGTGTTTGTCTCTGCCGGTGTCCGGGCGAGTGACTGCTGCGTCGAGATCGTTGCCAGGCGCGATGTCGAACGTGGTTCCTCTGGTACTTCGCGGCGTGGGTGCATCGACACCCTCCTCGGCGGTATGCGTTGTCGAAAGCTCACTGAGCGAGGCACTTCGGCACCAACGTTACCGCCGGGAGGACATGTCCGCTCTGACTGACGGTCGACGGAAGTCAAGAGTGCAATCTTTCGGTCCGGTCGTCAACGTCATGTTGTTCGACAGGACCCTGACCTTGGGTGCGGTACGAGGTCACGTCGAGGTACTCACGACCGGACCGGTCGACGACATTGCGCTCAACGTCTACCCCGGTTACACAGGGAACGTTCGTGTCGATCTCGAGGCCAATGGTGCGCTGTACAGCTCTGCCGAACTTTCTGCGCATCATGATCGATTCGTTCGGTTTCTCGAGGCATTCGTCGACACGCCGCCGGATCATCCTGCTCCGCCCCTGTGGACGGATGCCGAGCTGGGAGCCACGAGGCCGGCGCGCGGCGATCCTTCGATCGAGCCCAGAAGTCTTGATTCTCTTCTGCGTTCCGCAGTGCACCGCGCTGTCGATTCGGTTGCCATCACCGACGGTGACAGATCGTGGACCTACGGGCACCTCGATCGGATGGCGGGACTCTGGAGTCGGCATTTGAAGTCCGTCGATGTAGGCCCCGATGATGTTGTCGTCGTGGCGATCCCGCGATCCATCGAATCGGTCCTGGCAATGTGGGCTGTGGCGCGAGTGGGAGCCACATACGTACCGATCGATCCGGCCCACCCCGCCGAACGGCTCGTGGACATGCTCGGTGTATGCAAACCGAAGATCGGGCTCACGACTTTCGGGCTGCGAAATTCGCTGCCGTACGACCTCGAGTGGCTGTTTTTGGACCGTGACCCCGATGCTCTAGGGCCGTCCTTCGACGCCGAGCCCTCACATGCCGATCATCGGGCCTACATGATCTTCACCTCCGGCTCCACCGGCCGGCCCAAAGCGGTGTCGGTCACTCACCGTGGCCTGGCCAATTTGGCCGCCGACATTCGCGAGAAATACGAGCTCGATTCACGCTCTGTCGTAATGCATTGTGCTTCAACCAGTTTTGACACCTCTGTCGTAGAGATGCTCGCTCCCGCTCTGTTCGGCGCCTCGTCGGTGATCTGCCCACCGGAGATCGTTGGTGGATTCGAGCTGGAAGACCTCATCCGCCGACACGACGTGACACATCTACTCGTAACACCCTCGGCGCTCACAACATTGGCTCCGGAACGGGTGCCCTGTTTGAAATTCCTGATAGTCGGTGGCGAGAAGTTACCGCACGAACTGATGCGCCGGTGGGCGCCGTTCGTGCGTGTTCGAAGCGCGTACGGTCCTACCGAGGCGACATGCAGTGTCACCATCACCGACGTCTTGAACGTCGACGATCGTGTGACACTCGGGCGGCTCATGCACGGAGTCGAGGCGGTGGTTCTCGACGCATCGCTCGAGCCGTTGTCCACCGGGGCCGCGGGGGAGCTCTACCTGTCGGGACCTGGTTTGGCCAGAGGATACGAGGGGAGAGCGGGGGAGACGGCTGCGCGTTTCGTTGCGTCCACTCTTTCAGCCGGGCAGCGCATGTTCCGAAGCGGCGATCGGGTCCGATGGACAGTCGACGCCCAACTCGAATTCCTCGGTCGCACAGACGATCAGGTGAAGGTGCGTGGGCGCCGAATCGAACTCGGTGAGATCGATTCCGTCCTGTACAGCCACCCGTCGGTCGAGTTCGCCACGACGTTAGTCCGCGATCTGGCCAACGGCTCGCCGGCGCTGGTGAGTTACGTGAAACTGCACTCGGGAATCTTGGACTCGGATGCGAGTATCGAACGCCTTCTGACACAGAAGTTGCCGGAATACATGGTCCCGGTCGTCGTGATTCGCATCGACGCGGTTCCGCTCACCACGAACAAGAAAGTCGATCGGGGCGCGCTCCCCGCTCCCACGTTCGAGCGGAGAGAAGCGGTACGGGTCGCAACACCGATCGAGTCCCGCATTGTCCGTACCTTCGAGGAAGTGCTCACGGCCACCGAGATCGGCCACAGCGATTCGTTCTTCGATCTCGGGGGAGACTCATTGTCTGCAACTCGAGTGATCGGCCGCCTCAACGCCGATTTCGGCATAAACCTCGGTGTTCGTGATCTGTTCGACTCGCCGAGCGCCGTCGCGCTCGCGAGTTCCTTCGGCCAACACGTCGGGTGGGTGCCACCACTGGAACAGGCCGTCGACGCCTCGACGCCGCTGCTTTCACCTGCACAGGAATATATCGGTCGAGAACTCACCTCGCCTGCTCTGTACAACCTGCCCTTCACAATTCGCGTGCGTGGCAGACTCGACCACGACGCGTTGGCTTCGGCCGTGCATGACGTAATGGTCAGGCACGAAACACTTCGAACCGTGTATCCGGATGTCGCGGGTTCGCCCCGCCCGCTAGTGGTGAATCCGGACTGGATTCCGCGCGGACTTCAAGTGGTCGAAGGGAATTCGAGCGATGCAAGAGCGATCGTTCACCAGACGCTCTCTCGGGGTTTCGATGTGCGTTCCGAGATCCCCATTCGCTTGATCGTGTGTGCATACGGTCGGGACGATCATCTGTTGGCGGCGGTTGTCCATCACATTGCGGCAGATGGATGGTCTCTCGCCATCCTCGCGCGCGACTTGTCCATCGCGTACGAGGCTCGCGCGCGGAACACGCACCCGACGTGGCCGGAGACCGCGGTGCGGTACTCGGACTACGCCATGTGGCGCACGGAAATTCTGGGAGCGCAGGAGGCGCCTAGCGACCTCGCTGTCGGTCAACTCGAACATTGGGCGACGGTTCTCGACGGGGCACCGAGCGAGATTTCTCTGCCACTCGACCACACTCGACCCTCGAAGTGGACATTCGGGGCCGGGCGAGTCGAATTCATGCTCGATCCCGAGACCCATCGCGGGTTGACGACGTCTGCAAAGCGAGCCGAAACCGGGATGTTCACTGTCGTCCACGCCGTCGTGAAGGCGACACTGAGCGCTCTGTCCGGCGACCACGACATCATCGTCGGTAGCCCGGTCGCAGGCCGGGGCCATCCGAAACTCGACGACCTCGTAGGCATGTTCGTGAACACACTCGTGCTTCGCACACACGTCGACGTTGCGGCGGACTTCGACTCTCTTGTAGCCGAGTGCCGCCGAGTAGAGCTGTTGGCGCACGATCACAGTGATGTGCAGTTCGAGCGACTGGTCGACTACCTTGATCCTCCTCGTCACGCGTCGCTGCATCCGTTCTTCCAGGTGGCAATGTCGTTCGAGAACTTCCCTGCCGCAGTGCTCGAATCCGACGGGCTTACCTTCGAGGTCACGCCGCGGCCACTCGACATCGCCAAGTGTGACCTTCATTTTCACTTCGCCGAAGTGTTCGACGAAACCGGTGCACCTGCCGGGATCGAGGCGGCACTCGTCTACTCCTCCGATCTCTTCGACGCAGCCACCGCCACCCTCTTCGCAAAGACCCTGTCCGCAACCGCAGATGCTCTCGTGAAGAGTCCGGATGCGCCGCTGCTCGCGCTGGACACGAGATCGTGACGGTCAGCGTGCGGTGTGTTCCGGAGTACAGACATGCTTGTGGATCTCCCGCGAGAGTTCCGCGACGGTACGTCAGAGCCGGAACCAGCGCGAAAGGTCCAAAATCTCTCCGGTCGGTAGACAGCCATAGCTCACGAACAACCATCTCAGTCCAGATATCGGAAACATGACCAACTCGATGAGATTTCGGACCTACCCCGTTACGGCTATCTGTCAGGCGGATTGCTGAGCTCGGGTATGGGCGAGTCGGTAGGAGCCCGTGCCGGTTTCGATGATGTTGCAGCCGAACGTGAGCCGATCCACGATCGCCGCACAAAGCCTCGGATCGGTGAACGTCTTCGTCCAACCAGAGAACGACTCGTTCGAAGCGATGGCCACGGAATTCTTCTCCTCCCGTTCCGTCAACACCTGAAAAAGGGAGCTCCGCGCCTCGCTTGTCGAGTTCCATGTAACCAAGTTCGTCCAGCAAAAGTAGATCCACTCTGCCGTAACGGGCGATCGTGCGAGTTGGTTCTCGTCGGCGGCTTGGACGAGTTCGTTCACCAGCCGGGTGGCGAGGACGTTTTTTAACGCGGTAACCGTGTTCGGCGGCCGCGGCGCCGAGCCCGATGAGTGGATGCGATTTCCCGGTTCCGGAGTCCCCGATCAGGCACAAGGGTTGGCCTTTGCGGATCCAGTCGCCGGTGGAGAGCGTGCCGATGGTGGCAGGTTGATGTTGGGGTTGGCATCGAAATCGAATTCGGCCAACCACTTTTCACGAGGGAAACCCGCTCCCTTGATTCGTTGCACCACGCTTCTGCGGTCACGGTCGTCGCATGCGGAAAGCAGCAACTCTGCCAGAAATCCGTAGTACGACAGCCGATTGGCGGCGTCCTCGACGACGGCACGAAGGGTAGGTAGTCGTAGTCGCTGGCACGCTTGATCGATCGCGGCGATGGCGGCCTCCTCGGTCAAAACCTCGTCGGCGCAACGTGGTGGAAACCGTGACGGGTCGACGAACCATGTTCGGGCCTTCTTTCACTCGGCTCGGGCGGCGAGCGGGGAGGACCGCCGCCGCGCCACCGCGTTCGGTCATCGGGATGCCCATTGGGCTCAACCGTTGCTCGTCTGCGATGTGGAGGACCGCGAATTCAGTGGCGGCGCATTACGACACCCCTCGTTCAAAGGTCTTCGCACGGACAAAGCTTTTGACGAAGTCAACCCTGCCAGGACGTCACTGAGTCTGTGCAACAGCACAATTGAGGAAGGTTCATTGTGGACAATTGGTGGTTGTGCTGGAGCCCGTTTCCGCAGCCTGTCCGTGAGTGGCTGTGGATGATCGTGTAACAGATTTGGTCTGGCTGAGACCGCAGACCGGCGGGACTCGTCAGGACGATGGCGGTATCTGGCTGATCAGTGATTCGTACAATCGCTCTGTTGCTGTGAGGACTTCGGCCGGTTCGATGTATCGGTTCTTCTCACGCAGAGCGTGTTCCAGCTCTTCACCATTGCGAATGCTCTCGGGTACCAGCACGTGCCATGTGTACCCCCGGGGTTGCAAGCGGACTCCGGCCTCGGCGAGGTAGGAGTTGACGTCGTCGTTGACCATCCGCAGGTCTTCTTCGGTATAGGGCTCGAACCAGACTTCCTCGGGTGCTTTGCTCGGGTCACCGCGAGTAACCCGTACGGGAGGGTGCGCGGATGCCGGATACGGTGTCCGGTAGCACCGGCCTGGCCCCGCAACCCACGCGGTCAGGGCTCCGTGTCCATTGGAAATGGCGCTGACGTACCGACCCGCAGGCAGTGCACTGGGCACCTGGCCGTTAATCTCGGACAGCGGATACTCGCTCCAGTACTTCGCCACGTCGTCCATTCTGGTCGACCCGAGAAGACATCGGATCAAGGTGGACAGATTCACAGCGTTCTGTCCTGCGGCTGATGAATATTGCACGTTTGGAATACTGCACATCCGCCAATCGACCTCCCCGGTCGTCACTGATCTGGAGCAGCAACGTATTCGAGGAGGCTTTCAGATGATCGCAGGTGGTTGGATCTGGTGGCTTCCACTGCCGTGGGAATGGCGGATAGCGCTCTCCGAGGTGACTCCATGCGAGCTCGGCGGAACACAGTGTTACTGACGCCCTAGGAGATATGACGAAGCCGCCGGCACCGAAAGGTGTCCAGCGGCTTCACAGGGTCGGTGCCCGTCTTGCGCCTCTCGGCAAGTGGCCGCTCGAAGCGGCATTTCTGGGGGTGGTACCCGGGGCAACGAACCGAACATCGACAGCCTCTACAACGAACACCCCCGCACAGTTATTCCACATCGCTGCCCGTCGTCGGGTCGATCATTTCTGGTGATGATCGTCCGCAGTACGAAGCGGAAGACCACAGCGGTGCCGGCTCCCACCGCGATGCCGGCCACGGCGTCGGCCACGGCGTCGGCCAGGAGAACCCCGACTGTGACACCGAGGACCGTTGCGGCCACGATCGCCAATGCGACATCAGCAGATGCCGGCCGAGGACCGTTGATCGCAGAACCCCTCTCCATGCTGCTGACGTACTCACGGAGATCATCACACGCCGCGAGAAGCGGAAGTCGGACCCACGCTGTTCAATGGGACAGGAACCGGTTACGAGGAGGTCAGGCCATGTGCGGGCGCTACGCCAGAAAAAGCTGACTGGGCATTATTGTCTGGATACAACCGGGTGTGATGAGCAAAGCGTGAGTTTTCGGATGGCATAGTGTGAATCCCGGCCCATCCCACATGGAGAAGCGGACGAGCGCGGCAATGTTTGTTCTGGAGCGGCGTTCAGCAACCAATTCGGTTGAGCTCCTCCGGGCGATATCAGTGGGGGTGTTGTGGAATGGTTTCCAACCCAGTGCGGCCAACGTGTTACTGGAAGCGTGAGTCGTTGCCTGGCTCAATACGAGTAATCGTCTTGACGTCCAGCCCTTTTGGTGGAGACTGCGGCTTCGCTTGAAGGGCGAACCTTACCTCGAGAAGAGGCCGAGGCCGCGGCCAACAAAGCCGCGTGTGGGAGTCAAGTAGATACACCTGTCAGGTCGGAGCTGGTCGGATCACTTTCTGCTACCACGGTTCATCGGTAACGGAGATGTCTGTTCTTCGTTCTGGTTTCTGGTTCGGATCGGTAGTGCAACAACGAAAGTGGTTCCTGATTCCGGACCTTCGCTACTTGCATTTAGATGTCCGCCATGTGCGTCGGTGAGTGCTTTGGCTATGGCCAAACCTATTCCGGAACCGCCATGGTCTCTATCTCGCGCCGAGTCGGTGCGGTAGAACCGCTCGAATAGATGCGGAAGATGTTCTGCAGCAATTCCTTCCCCGTTGTCGGTTACGGCGATCATGAGCTCGTCATCGCGTCGGCGCACGGAGATCTCGACGTGTCCGCCGGGCGGTGTGTGACGCTGGGCGTTGTCGAGTAGATTGCTCAGTACCTGGCCGAGCCGTTCTGGGTCCATCCACACCGGTGGTAGGTCGGCGGGCACATCGGTCGTGAGAGTGATCGCATGTGCTCGGTAATGTTCCGCTGCAGCCGCTACGACTGTCGAGACAAGCGTGTCGGGCTCGACCCAGGTGGGTTCGATGGATGCACTGGCGGCTTCGGCATCTGAGAGTGCTGTGACGTCGCGGGAGAACCGGGTGAGCCGGTGGGTTTGGCCGCGCAGCATCATGATCGTGTCCTTGTCGAGGGATGACACTCCGTCCTCGAGGGCTTCCATGAATGCGTTCAATACCGAAACAGGTGTCCGTATTTCATGTGCGAGATCTGCGAGAAGTCGGCGTCGTGTTGATTCGACCGACTCGAGGCGTGCGGCCATCTGATTGAAGGCTGCGGCGAGTGTTTCGAAGTCGTCGCCGAGGTGGGGAGGGGATACGCGGGCGTCGTAGTGTCCGGCGGAAACGTCTGCGGCAGCGGCAGAGACTGTCGCCAGGGACCGTTGCAGGCGCCGACTCAGATACCAGGTCACAGCGAGCGCGCACAATGCGGCGGCGGCGGTGGCGACGGTGAGGGAGATGACGGTGGCTGAGCGGTATGCCTGTTCTGCATGGAATTGCTCGTCGGACATCGCCGGTACACCGGCCCGGCGTAGGTGTTCACGAAACAATGCCGGACCGACGAGGCCGGCGACGACCCAGGAGGTCGCGGCTCCCGCCACCAGCACGAGTGCTTGGGCGAGCAGCAACCGGACACCGACACCGAGACCGCGCACACGCCGATGGGGCACAGATGCGTGATTTCGGTTCGACATCATTTGGGGTGCGGTCATTGTCCTGTTCCCATCTTGTAGCCGACTCCTCGTACGGTCATCACGTAGATAGGTGCGGCGGGGTCGTCGCCGAGTTTGCGCCGCAAGTGGCCGATATGCACGTCGACCAAGTGCTCGTTTCCGGTCCACGTTTCCCCCCACACCGTCTCGATGAGGGTGCGCCGACTGAACACCATGCCCGGCCTACCCGACAGAACAGCGAGTAGGTCGAATTCGGTGCGGGTCAACATCGCCGGTCGATCGGCGACGAACACCTCACGTCCCGCCGCATCGATGCTCAACCTCCCGAACCGCCGGGGTGGTTGCTCGGCCTGATGTGCGGACCTTGTCGAGTTCCCGTGCGCGGGCAGGTTTCGTGGCCTGCGCATCATGGCCCGGATACGGGCCACCAACTCTCGAGGGCTGAACGGTTTGCTCATGTAATCGTCGGCGCCGACGGAGAGCCCGATGAGAGTGTCCACTTCGTCACTGCGCGCGGTCAGCATCACCACGTAGGCGTCGGAGAAGGCGCGAAGTTCCCGGCATACTTCGATGCCGTCGAGACCTGGCAGGCCGAGGTCGAGGACCACGACGTCCGGATCCACTTCCCGCGCCAGCGTCAACGCTGTACGGCCGTCGTACGCCGCGCTGACCTGGAATGATTCGCGCTCGAGATAGCCGGCGACTATTGCTGTCAACGTGCGTTCGTCGTCAACCACCAGCGCTCGGTATCCGGGGGGATCATCGATCCGACGCGTTGCGGTGGTATTCATGGCTTCCATCGTCGGCCTTCGCTGCGCTGTCGGTGCCGATATCAGCCCGCGAGCGCGGCGATCTTCAACGAAACTTCACAGAACCCATACCGATCCCACTGGATTCACCGCTCATCCTGGAGGTCGAAGGAGAGTGAACGGCAATGATGTGGTGGAACGGCGGAACCGGTTACGGGATGGGCTGGGGTGGCTGGGTGCTGATGGTGGTGGCGATGATCCTCTTCTGGGGGATTGTCGTCGTGGGTGTGATCGCACTGTTTCGGCAGTCTCGCGCTGACGGTCCAACGGCCCAACGTGGTCCTCGGGAAGTGTTGGATGAGCGGTTCGCTCGCGGTGAGATCGATGCCGAGGAGTACCGGGCTCGAAAGGCGATCCTGGGATCCGGGCGAGAGAACCGACCTACATGACGATGCAACCTTGTTCAGGGCCCGCGCGGCCGCGATGCCGAGGAGCGGACCAGTCATGACGGATGTGAACGGCAGCGGATTGCACCTGAGCAGGCGCACCTTCCTGTCCACCGCTGCGGGAGTAGGCGCCATAGCGCTGGCTGGATGCGCCAGTCCGGCTACCTCCAACATTCCGGCCATCGACAAGGACGCGATAGCTGCGGCGGAAGCAGGTCGGCCGCACACCGGCCGCACGGCGGCGTACGCGCTGAACCCGCAGCCCACCGACATCGATCTCGGTGGGATTCGAGTGCGCACCCTCGCCTACGGAAACACCATGCCTGGTGAGGTGATTCGCGCAAATATCGGTGACGATCTCGCGGTCACCGTGACCAACGGACTCGACCACGACACCTCCGTGCACTGGCACGGCATTGCACTGCGCAACGACATGGACGGCGCCGCACCGGCCAGCCTGAACATCAAACCAGATGAGAGCTGCACCTACCGGTTCTCAGTACCTCATTCGGGAACGTATTGGGCCCATCCGCATGTCGGACTCGACACCGACTACGGACTGTATCTCCCGGTCATCGTCGACGACCCCACCGAGAAAGGGGACTACGACACCGAGTGGATCGTCGTCCTCGACGACTGGACCGACGGCGTCGGAACGAGTCCACAACAGATCTTCTCCGACCTGCACAGCGGTGGGATGGGATCGATGGGCGGATCCGGGATGGGAAACATGCCGGGCATGGGCGGCAGGCGCACCGGAAGCAGTACGCCACCGGCAACTCCTGGTTTCAGCGACCTTTTGGGTGGCGACTCCGGTGACATCAGCTACCCGTACTACCTGATCAACGGCCGAATCGCTTCAGCGCCGACAATATTCTCGGCCGCTGCCGGCCAGCGGATACGGATACGGATCATCAACGCCGGCGCGGACACCGCGTTCCGGATTGCGTTGGCCGACCACACCATGACCGTCACCCACACCGACGGATACCCGATCGTCCCGGCCGAGGTCGATGCGCTGCTACTCGGCATGGGCGAACGCTACGACGTCATCGTCACCGCCAAAGACGGGGTCTTCGCGTTGACCGCGCTGGCGGAAGGTAAGAACGCGCAGGCGCAGGCACTGCTACGCACCGGTTCGGGGCCTGCGCCGGATTCGGCGTTTCGGCCCCGCGAGTTGGATGGTCGGATAGGAGTCGCGAGCACTTTCACCGCCGCTGACAGCGTCCGGCTGCCCGTCGATGGTTCGGCGGTAGCACTCTCGGCGGATCTGGGCGGAGACATGATGAGCTACAACTGGACCATCAACGGCCGCAGCTACGACGACACCCGGCCATTGACGATCGAGCAGGGACAACGAGCCCGCCTCACCTTCACCAACATGACCATGATGTGGCATCCCATGCATCTGCACGGGCACACCT
>NZ_BCRM01000028.1 GCF_001552595.1 Rhodococcus erythropolis NBRC 15567 | reverse complement strand
AACCAATAAATATCCCGCACTTTCCGAGCGAACGGTACGTTCGTCGCCTCAGATCGACCAAACGCCCCGTTCACACCATCACGAGCAGAAGAGCACGGCCGGCTCACCACCCTGTCCGGGACCGAGTGAACGACACTCTCACCGCCTCTAACGAGATGAACGGTACGTTCACTCCATCAGGGCAGGGCAGGGCAGGGCAGGGCAGGGCAGGGCAGGGCAGGGCAGGGCAGGTGAGCGGATGGGCAGATCCGACAGGCGTTATCGCAGAGCCTCCTGCAGCACCTCGCAGAGCACATCCAGCGTCCTGGAGTACTGCGACTGCGTCGGCGTGCTGTAACCGACGACGACGCCGTCACCGCCGACTGACGACACGTCGGGATGTCGGAAGACGGACAACCCTTCGAGCCCGAGATCGTGCGCCTGCGCCGCCGCAAGAACAGATTGTTCGGTGCCGGAGGGAAGGCGGATCACAGCGTGAAGACCCGCGGAGATCCCCTCGACCCTGGCCCGGGGTACTTGCTGTGCAAGGGTCGCAACCAGTTGATCGCGTCGTCGTCGATACGAGGTACGCATCTTTCGAATATGGCTGTCGAATCTTCCGGATTCGATGAAGTCTGCCAAGGTCAATTGATCCGTTGAACTTACCCAGCGTTCGTAGGGTCCCTTTGTTGCGAGGACGGGTTCGATCAGCCTGTCCGGCAACACCATCCATCCGATGCGAATGGCCGGCGACAGTGTCTTGCTGACAGTGCCGAGGTATGCAACGTGCTGCGGCGCGATTCCTTGGAGTGCGCCGACAGGCTTTCTGTCGTAACGGAATTCGCCGTCGTAGTCGTCCTCGATGATGACGCCACCGGTAGTCGAGGCCCATTCGAGAGCGGTCGCGCGCCTCGCCGGTGTGAGGGGGCCTCCGAGAGGGAACTGATGGGTCGGCGTCAGCAGAACACTTTCAGCAGACGTTGACGCCAATTCGTCTGTGCAAGTGCCTGATTCGTCGACAGAAATGGGAATTGTCAGCATTCCTTCGTCGACGAGCAACTGCCGGTGCAGGTGAAGGCAGAAAGCGTCAACCGCAATCGTTCCTCCGAGTGCACGGGCGAGGAGGGAGATCCCGTGACCCGAGCTGGCACTGATCACAATGCGGCTCGGATCGACGCGAACGCCTCTGGTGCGGCTCAGGTATGTGGTGAGGGCGTTTCGGAGTTCGACTCGGCCTCTGGGATCAGTGGTCGCGAAAGCGTCGGTCGGCGCAGTGGTCAAGGCACGTCTGGCGGACGAAATCCATGCAGTGCGGGGAAACGCCGACGCGTCCGGCGATCCGGGGAGAAGGCTGTAGGTCAAGCGCCGTCGGGTCGGCGATGGATCGACCTCGCGACTGTGTGTGCTGGCGAGCGTGGCGACCACGGTTCCGGAACCCGGCCGCGTGACAAGCCATCCAGCGGCGGCGAGTTCGGCATAGCAGTCCGCAACGGTGTTTCGGGCAACTCCGAGATCGAGTGCGAGGGTGCGAGAAGGCGGGAGTCTGGTGCCGGGCTTCAACAGTCCACTGTCGATCGCGTCGCGAAGCGTCTGAAGCAGCGCAGCGCGAACCCCGATTCCCTGTGGCAGCTCGATATGCAGATCGAACCCAAGATTGGCCCATGAATTCATCACCGGATTGAACCATGTTTCGGGGTCTTTCCGGGACTACGGTTTGAGTATGACTACAGCAACAGGACAACGACTGGATATCGCAAAGCTGGCGCCCGAGGTCTACAAGGCGATGATTGCGTTGGATGCTGCTGCGCGCAAGGGGCTGGAGCCGACGCTCGTCGAGCTGGTCCTCACGCGTGCGTCACAGCTGAATCATTGCGCGTGGTGCTTGGACATGCACACTCGCGACGCCCGAAAGGTCGGCGTGACGGAGCAGAAGCTCTACCTACTGAACGCGTGGGAAGAAGCGCGAGGGATGTACTCCGATCGCGAACGCTCCGCATTCGCCTTGACCGAGGCCGTGACAGTCCTTACCGACGGTTTCGTTCCGGACGAGGTGTACAACGAGGCTGCCGGCGAATTCTCGGACGAGGAACTGGCCCAGCTCATCAGCGTCATCTTCACGATCAATGCGTGGAATCGCATTGCGGTTACCACAAGGAAGGCGCCTCCGGTCCGAGACTGATCCGAGGCTCGTACTCCGCTCTCTATCGGGTGCAGATTGCCGCCGTCGAAGATCTGGGTAATCGACACAAAGAGGACCAAAAGATTGGTTCAGAGTGTGAACAAAACCAACAGATTCTCTAAATGTGAGGCAAATCACATTTAGTGAATCGGTGGATTGTTCCGAGTATCTGCAAGTTGTCTGAATCCAGACAAAGCAGTCTCGGTTGGAAGTTTCGGTGAAGGGGTCCGCATTGCGGGCCCCTTCTTTTGTGTGCGCGCTGAAAACGCCCCTTCCTGTGAGTTTCCCCAGAATGTCCGAGTTACCGACCGGCTAGCGTCGGAGGAATGCCGGGAACGCCCCGGTTACGTGAGCCGATTTTGAGTTGATCGCGATAGTTGTGCGGTTGGACAAAGGTGCAGTCATCTTGTTGGCTAACTCGTCGTCCGGAGGTTCAAGCTGCGTACGGGGGCTCGACGATCGGGTGGACTTTCTTGAAACATGCACTACATTGCCATCTAGTAACTGGCTGGTTGCCAAAAGCGATCAGCCGATCCTCTCGGAAGTGAGCGCTGGGTGGCGTGGCCTTGGGAATCCAAGCAACCTTCCCGCTACCGAAATGTCTTGAAAGGGAAGCTTTGATGACTGTGTCTGGTTCACGGCGTAGGCCGCTTGTTCTCCGGCTCTCGCTAACTGCAGCTATTGCCGTAACGGTGGCCGGTAGTAGCGTTGCTTTTGCTTCACCAGCTGTGTCCGCGCCGATGCCGGTGCGAACCGCGGCTGCTCCGGCGTTCACCGCCGGGTTGTGTGAGGGCACCGAGTACACGCCCTCAGAGCAGATGCTCGACATCTCCGGCATTCGGCTGGATCACTTCAACGACGGCAACATCGTGCCGATGTACGGCACCACCGATCGGGGTACATCGGCCGCGGTGGATGCTCCGGTCTGCGGTGTCCGCGACGTCGACGGAATTGCGAAGTCGGAATGGATGTACTGCACGGACTTCGATCTCGATCCATGTGCCGGCGTCGACGAAAACGGTTTGCCCGTGGACAAGCACAACGACGAGATGGGTGCGACGGTTCCGTCATCGGGCAATCCCGATCTGTCAGCCGACGATCTCGCTGTCATCAGTTGGTTGCTGCAGAATCCCGCCAAGCTCGACGGCGTCGTTTCGGGAAATGGCAGTGAGGATGCACGTTCGGCGCGGCAGACGCTGGTGTGGTGCGTTTCGGACTACGACAATCCGCTGATGGCCGATTTCAAAAGCCTGTGCGACAGGAACATCGGCGACGACGAGCGAGCTCGCATCGTCGAGATCATGAACGTCACGCAGACGCTCGACCTCGTTCGCAAGACGCCCGCGACGGGAACTTTGAAGGCAGGCGAGACTGCCGTATTCACCCTGAACACGAATATGTACCGGAAGCCGATCAATGTTCAGTCCTCGGCGGGCACCGAACTCACCGTCTGTGGCGACAACGCCAAGGCAACGTTGAGCGCAAACCAATTGACGGTCGACGGCCGCGGCGACGCACCGACTGCCGTGGATCTATGCCTCACCGCTGCGGACGGCGGTGACTACTCCGTGACCGCAAGCGTCATTCCGGATTCGGTCGAGAACCTGCACTGGAACACGGCAGGCGCACAGTGCCAGGTCTTCGCGTCGTTCGACACCGTTCGGCCGGCGTTGATGAATGCGTCTGCCAGCGTCGGATATGCAGCAGCGCCCACGACGACACCCACAACGACGACACCCGCAACAACGACACCGGCAACCACGACGCCTGCAACTCCGGTCATTCCGATTGTGCCCATCGTGCCGATTGTTCCGATCGTGCCCATCGTTCCGATTGTGCCGGTCGTGCCCGTAGTTCCGGGTGCGCCTGTTCCGTCGCAGCCGGTTGCAACTCCCGCTGCTCCGGCGCCGTCCGCTCCGAAGCCGGCGACCGGACCTCGCCCGGTTGCCATCGACGGTGGTGCCGCTGAACAGAATTCAGGCCGTAACGTCGCCGTCGCAGTGACAGGCCTCGGGCTTGTCGGAATGGCTGCTGCCGGAGCAGTTGCTCTCCGCCGCAAGCGTTCCTGACGCCAGACAGATGTAGTAGACGTCGGCACCGATCACAGGCTGTGTGATCGGTGCCGACACAGATCAGACGCAGGGGGCGTCAATTCGCAAGAGGCGCCGGGGGTGCCTCATCCCGCAGGAGACAGTTCGATGACCATGTACGAGTCGGATCCCAATCCATCCAATCCATACGACGATCCCAACCATGATCAACCCACGAGGCCAGGCAAAGGGCGTCGTGTCGCGTTCATTCTGGCTCTCATCGCGGTGTTGGTCGCTGGTGCTTCCATGGCCTTCGTCGGCCTGCGATCCTCCGATGACGATGCTGCGATCCCGCCGAGTCCGGGAGTTGTCCTGTCGCACTCTGCGAATCCGGCAGCGCCTTCGGATGAGTTGATGACTCCCAACACCCTTTCGCTCGACCCGGTCGGTGTTCAGGCGCCGATCGTGGACGCCACCGTGCCGGAAGGAGTTCTCACTCCGCCGGAGAACGTCAAGAACGTCGGAATCTGGCTCGACGGCGCCTCGCTCGACTCGGTCACCGGCACGACTTTGATTGCCGGACATGTCAATTTGACCGGCCAGGGTAACGGTGCACTGTTCGACCTGGGCACGATCGAACCGGGTGAAGTGATCCGCACCTCCGACGCGACGGGCAAGAGCACGTCATGGAAGGTGACTGCGGTGACGACACGCCCGAAGGCCGATGGCGTGGAGGAAAGCGTGCTGGCCGGCCCGGAGGGCCCTCGCAAGTTGGCAGTCGTAACCTGCGGCGGCGAACTGCAATTCGAGGACGGTGTGGGTAACTACGCCGACAACGTCTACCTGTACGCGGATCTGATGGTCTGAGACACAGAAACAATCCAGTCGGTCCCCGATCCCTCTTCGTAGAGATCGGGGATCGCCTGTTGGATAGTGTCGCAGGTATGGATCTTCACCTGTCTGGAAAGCGTGCGATCGTTGCCGGTGGTAGCAAGGGGATCGGTCTGGCAATCGCCAGAGGTCTGGCTGCTGAAGGGGTCGACATCGCGATACTCGCGCGCACTGAGCAAACCGTCGTAAGCGTTGCACGAGATTTGGTTTCGGAGTTCGGAATTCGTGCGATCGGAGTCGTGACGGATACGCGAGACGACGACGCGGTTCAGGCGTCGGTGCGGCAAGTAGTAAAGGAGTTCGGCGGCGTCGACATTCTGGTCAACTCGGCAGCGACTCCGTTCAGCGCCGGAAAGCCGACGGATTTCGAGGCGACCACCGACGACGTCGTGCGAGACGAAGTCGAAGTGAAAGTGCTGGGGTATCTGCGAACTGCACGGGCAGTGGCGCCGTATCTGATCGATCAGGGTTGGGGTCGGATCATCAACATCAGCGGTTTGGGTGCCAGACAGGCAACCTCGATCGCCCACACGATCCGCAACGTCAGTGTGTCTGCGCTGACCAAAAATCTTGCAGACGAGCTGGGCCCCAAGGGAATCAACGTCACCGTCGTCCATCCGGGCGTGACGCGGACCGAGAGGTTGACCGCGCGGATTGCGCGCGAGTCGGAAGAATCCGGCCGCTCGCAGGCGGAGGTGGAGCGGGGTATCGCGACGAATTCGATACACCGGATCATCGACGCCGAAGAGGTGGCTGATGTCGTGACCTTCCTGGCATCGCCGCGAAGCATCGCGATCACCGGTGACGCGGTGGCAGCGGGTGGAGGAGTGCCGGGGCCGGTCTATTACTGAGAACTCACGTACCGCTACCTGCTCGCGGTGGTGACGATCGTGTGAACACGTCCGCCGCCGAGTCTCTTGCTTTCGTACATCGCCGAATCGGCGACTTTCTGCATGTCGGTGAACGCTGTTGCACGCTCTTCTCCGGCGACGAATTTGTGGGTACGCACGGCGATTCCGATGCTCGATGTCGACGGTATCTCGTCGGTATTCGAGTGCATTGCCGGTCCGATCGAGTCGAGCATCGGGCCGATGGCCGGTACGGAAAGTCTTTGAGCGAGGATGAATTCGTCGCCGCCGACCCGTGCGACAACAGCATCGGCATGTGCCCAGGCGGACAACCGCTGTGAAACCCGGAGAATTATGCGGTCGCCCACGTCGTGACCGTGGACGTCATTGATCGTCTTGAACCGGTCGATGTCGATCGCGATCACGAGTAGTGCCGCCGATTCCTGACGCTGGAACTCCGCGAGTACCTTCTCGACGTGGCGGTCGAGGCCACGACGGTTCAGGAGCCCGGTGAGGGGATCGAGGTCGGAGCTGGACGCGTCCATGCTGAGCATCGTCAGCACGATCTGCGAGATGAACGCACAGACCACGAGTGCGGTGACGACAACCAGCACTTTCGAAACTCCGAGCGCAGGATCTCGCTCCGGCCCGAAGAGGATCGGCTGCGCAGCCACCACGATCATCACAACCGAGAAGGTCAGGTGTGCGATCTGCAACTTCGGATTGTGAAAATAGGCGATGTAGATACCGATCAGCGCGTAGATGACACAGGTAAGTAATCGCGCAAGCTGCGAGGAATCTCCAAGTACGGAAATCGTGACTGCGATGTCGCAGAAGACTACGAAACCGAACGAGCGGCGCTTTGTCGGGCCGAAGACCCACCATGAGACTCCGACCATGAAGCACGAGATCACGACAACAGTGTTGAAGAACAGCGCAATCGTGCTTGTCGGACCGGCCGGACTGAATCTGTTGAGTAGTGCGCACACGCCCAGTCCGATGACAATGATGCCAAGTAATAGCCGGGTGGCGGTCGTGAGGCCGTTGTCGCGGAGATAGCGAGTGAATCGGTCGTATTGATCGGGGAGGGCCAGCCACTCGCGGGTCAGGGTCCTCATGGACTTCATCTGCGACGTCATGAGTGCGTCAGTCTGCGATGGCGGGAGCGTGCGCCGTTCATCGTGAACTGACTCCTCTTCTGTCTGGCACCTTGCAATGCTAGCTGGATCGATGCCGTGTTGGACCGAGATGTTCGGATCGGCGACCCGAATGTCTGGGTTCCGCCAGCGTGGAGTATAAATACATCTTGTGTCTATGTTGTATTCCGCTTCGGAAAACGTCTTCCGCGAAGTCAAGGAGCTGATCCTTTCCGGCGAACTCGCCGGCGGGGAGCTGATCAGCGAGGGTGACATCGCCGCTCGGACCAATGTGAGCCGAACGCCGGTGCGTGAGGCGTTTCTGCGTCTCGAGTCGGAAGGTTGGATGCGCCTCTACCCGAAGAAGGGGGCGCTGATCGTCCCGGTCGCGGATGGGGAAGCGGAACACGTAGTCAGTGCCAGACAGCTCGTCGAGACTCAGAGCGTTCGAGTGGTGTCGGTCCGACCGCACGCACGTGAAGCACTGGTCGCAGCGTTGCGCGCGAATCTGATCGAGCAACGGGAGATTGCTGATCGCGGGGACGTTGCCGCGTTCAGCGCAATCGATGCCGACTTTCACAAGATGATCGTTGCCGCCGGTGGGAATCCTTTGCTCGACTCGTTCTACGCGAGTCTGCGCGACAGGCAACGACGGATGACAGCGCGTTCGATCTCACGCGACCCCGGCCAACTGTCTCGCATCCTTGCCGACCACACCGCGCTTACCGACCTCGTCGAAACAGGCGATGCCGACGGATACAACACTGCCGTCCTCACACACATGCGCCAGGTGCACGGCCTCGGCTTCGAAGGAACTCTGTGATGAGCACCCAAACGATGGACGCTGGGACCGCAGCCGAACGTCGTCCAGGCAGTGAACGTGGCACTGGCGGAAAATGGCTGTGGCTGACCGTTGCCGCCAGCATGTTCGCCGCGGCCTGGGGCGGCAACGAATTCACGCCACTGCTGGTGATGTACCGACTCGATCACGGCTATTCGCCGGTGATGGTCGACTTCTTCCTCTTCGCCTACGTCGTCGGAATTGTGCCGGCCCTGCTGCTCGGCGGCCCGCTGTCCGATCGATTGGGTCGACGCCCGATCATGCTCCCCGCGCCGATAATCGCGATCGCCGGTTCGACGCTGCTCGCTTTCGGGGCCGACTCCGCTGCCGCTCTCATTCTGGGAAGAATCCTCTGCGGCATCGCCTTGGGGATCGGTATGGCCGTCGGCGGCTCCTGGGTCAAGGAGTTGTCCACGCAACCTTGGGATTCGACGGCGTCGGAAGGCGCAGGTGCCAGGCGAGCAGCGATGAGTCTGACCGCTGGCTTCGCCTTGGGGGCGGGTGCCGCGGGAATCTTGGCGCAGTGGGCGCCCCTGCCGAGTGTGTTGGCGTACGTGCTGCACATCGCGATCACCGTCCTCGCGGCCATGGCGCTGTGGCGTGCTCCCGAAACACGACCAGCACAGGCGAAATCCGACCGACGCAGGTTGATCGACGACCTCAAGATCCCCTCGGCAGGTAATCGTAGATTCCTCTACGTCGTTGTTCCGTTGGCGCCGTGGGTGTTCGGTGCTGCCAGTGTCGCGTATGCAGTTATTCCGGCGCTCATGACCGGGCACAGTGGCGATGCGCCCGTGGCCTTTTCGGCTCTACTGTGCATGGTCGCGCTGACATGCGGATTCGCGATTCAGTCGTTGGGGCGAAAGATCGATACCGACCGCAGCGCGCGCGGCGCCGTTGTGGCTCTGGTGTTTCTGGTGGTCGGTATGGCCGGCGCTGCTCTGGTTGCGTCGACGCTGACCGTGGCGATCGCGATCGTGGCTGCAGCGATCCTCGGTTGCGGGTACGGCATGGCATTGGTTTCCGGGTTGCTGGAGATCCAGCGAATCGCGGGGCCGGACGATCTGGCAGGACTGACCGCGGTGTTCTACTCGATCACCTACATCGGTTTTGCTGTGCCTGCGTTGCTGGCGATGCTGTCGGAAAGCATTCCGGCGCTGAGCTACACGGTGACTCTTCTGTTCGGATCAGCCGCCGCCGCTGCCTGCTTGATTCTGATTCTCTTCAAGTCGCGTTCACATCTTCCGAGCGCGTGATGCCGTCCGGTCCGCCGACCCCTGCGAGAGTCGGCGGACCGGGGCGAAATCACGCGTCTACAGTTGCGGAACCGTTTTCCGAATTGTGGACCGAATTGTGTACCGAACCAACCGGAACCGATGCGGTCTTGTTCAGGCCGTTGAGCAATCCGGTGATATCGACGCCTGAGCTTTCGAGAGTTTCGATGACGCCGGCGATCACCTGGGGGCTGATGCCCAGGATCGAGCCGATCGAACCCTGGGCCCCATCACTGCCGCCGACGATGGAGATGCGGTCGATGTCGCCGACCGGCTTCGCTGCTGCTGCGGTGGCGTCGACCAATGCTGCCAGAACATCAGGCAGAGTGAGCAACTGCGCGGCCTGCGGGGTGTAGGAATTGAGCGCCTCGGCGATCTGACGCTTACCGGCAGCTTCGGCTTCGAGCTTGGCGCGCAAACCATCCGCCTCGGCTTGTTGCTCGGCACGGACGGCGTCTGCCGCTACCTTGCGGCCGTCTGCTTCGGCTTCCAGACGTGCTCGAAGGCCGTCGGCATCAGCCTGCTGCTCAGAGCGAACGGCGTCGGCGACGAGCTTTCGTGCATCGGCCTGAGCACCGCCGGCCTGCCTTGCTGACTCGGCCTGTGCCTGGGCGCGGAGGATCGCGGCCTGTCGCTCACCCTCTGCGCGTGCGATCGAGGCTTGGCGTTCGGCCTCGGCCGGTGCAATGACATCTGCCTGCAATGCCGCTTCCGATTGCTGGGCGCGACGACGCTCGACCTCGGTGCGAGCTTCGACGCGGGCCGCCTCGGCCTGCTCACGTGCGATGCCGACGGCCTTCTCGGCTGTTGCCTGCGCGAGAGGTCCGGCCTGGTCGGCTTCTGCGTTCTCGGCTTCGGTCTGTGCTCGCAGGCGAGCGAGTTCGACGTCGCGCTTCTGATTTGCACTCGCGATCGCGGTGTCGGCCTCGGCTTGTGCGACGGAACCTGCCTGTCGCGCCTTTGCCGACTGGATCTGCGAATCACGCTCTGCTTCAGCAGTTCCGATCGCGGCATCACGTTTGACCTCGGCGATGCGGCGCTGACCGAGCGATTCGAGATAGCCGTTGAAGTCGGAGATTCCCGCGATCTTGATGACATCGACTTCCATGCCGATGCGGGCGAGGTCGCCGCCTGCCTCCTCGACCACGCTGCGAGCGAGGGAGTCGCGGTTGGAGTTCAGATCCTCGACCGTCATGGTCGCGGTGATTCCGCGCAGACTGCCCGCGAGGATTTCATTGATCTGCTGCTGGAGCTCGTCCAGGTCGGAAGTCAGGAATCGTTGCACCGCTGTCTGAACCGCTTCGTCGGCGGAACCGATTCGCACCAGGCCGACTGCCTCGACGTTGACCGGAACACCGTCGTTGGAGAGCGCATTCTTGAGATTGATGCTGACGTTGAACGGCTCGAGCGACATGATGTCGACACGTTCGATGCCGGGAATCTTGAACCGGGCACCGCCGCGGACGACCTTCGGCTTGCCTCGTCCGGTGAAGACCGCCACTTCGTTCGGCGGGACCTTGACGTAGTTCTTCACGTAGATCGCGGGGAGAACGATGAAGATGATTACTGCGACTACAACCGCAATGATGATGATTGGCAGCATGTATCGAGTCCTTAGATCGCGTCGTCAACCGTGACGACGTGAAGGTATTGATCGTCTACATCGGCGATGTAGACGGTGGTGCCGGTGGTGAGAACCATCGGCTGTGCACTGACGGCCTTGGCCTGGACGCGATTGCCTTCGGCGTCGACGAACGAGACTTCTCCCCAACCTTCGGCTGCGATGGTGAGGGTGACCGTGCCCAACAGTCCGTGGTATGAATTGCGCCCGATGTGCGAATTATCTTGTTGTTTAAGGAGATAGGGGAGAAGAAGGCCGCGCGTGACGACAACGAGAACGGCGGCGAGTGCGAGTGCTGCAATCACCGCTACCAACGTCGGAGCGTCCGCGAGAGTGGCAGCTACGCCGCCGGCGCCGAAGCCGAAAAGTGCTGTGGCCAAAGTTGTCAGGCTCAGAAATGGCAGCCCGTCTGCGTGGCCGCCGCCCAGATCTGCAACCTCGCCGACGGCAAAGGCTCCGATCAGGGCGACGACCCCGATCACGAAACATATTGTGAATACAACAAACATCGATCCCCCGATCTACCTGTCGAGGAAGCGTGCCCTGAGAATTGTGTTGTCGGGGTCGTCCCTCGGCCCACCTCTATAGTAAAGGTAAGACAAAGCTAATCGGCGCATTCGGAATGTTTCGGCGTGGTGCTACGGCTGGGGGAAAGCGTCAAAGCCGAGGTAGCGGGCGTTGATTCAGCCAAGCATCCCAGAGAGGGCGCAGTGGGGTGTCGGTGAAACGTGAAGCGAGATCGGTGAATTGCTCGGTGCTGACCGTGCTGTGCCGATGCTTCGTAGTCCACTGGCGAATCAGTTCGAAGAACTTCTCGTCTCCGAGAACGCCGCGCAGGGCGTGCAGAGTCAACGCGCCCCGCTTGTAGATTCGATCGTCGAACATCAGGGCAGGCCCGGGATTGGCGACGATCAAGTCCTGAGATTTACGCCCGAGCCCTTGATAGGCGTTGGTCGCGAGTTGGTTCGAGGATGGGCCACCGGAATTCTCGGACCAGATCCACTCCGCGTAACAGGCAAAGCCTTCGTGTAGCCAGATGTCGCACCACTGCCCGAGAGTGAGGCTGTTGCCGAACCATTGATGGGCAAGCTCGTGTGCGACAAGACGTTCGGAACCGCGCCTACCCGTGCAGTGGTTGGCTCCGAAGATCGAGAGTCCCTGCGCTTCGATGGGGATTTCGAGTTCGTCGTCGGTGACCACAGCGGTGTAGTCGGCAAAGGGATACGGGCCGAACAGCTTTCCGAAGACCTCCAGCATCTGGGGTTGGCGCCCGAAGTCGACGTCGAACGCTGCGCGCAGCCGAGGTGGGTGAACGGCGAAGACCGGTACCGGCCCGGCGCTCACCTGTCGGTGCTCGTACTGACCGATCTGAATCGTCGCCAGGTAGGTTGCCATCGGTTCGGTCTGCTCGTAGACCCACGTCGTCTGACTCGCACGGGTCTGCTTGCGGATCAGCTTGCCGTTGGCGAGGGCATAGAACGGGGAATCGGTGGTGATCGAGATGCGGTACGACGCTTTGGAAATCGGATGGTCGTCGCACGGGAACCAGGACGCCGCGCCGTTGGGCTGACTTGCGACCAAAGTTCCTTCGTCGAGTTCCTCCCAGCCGACTTCGCCCCACAGGCTCTTGATCGGCTCGGGGTTGCCGCTGTACGCGATGGTGACCGACAGGGCACCGCCCGCGGGGATCTTGGTAGACGGCGTGATGATCAGCTTGTTGTTCAAGTGCGCGTACTTGGTGCCGCGGGCACCGTTGACGGACACCTTGGACACCTGCAGGTTCTGCGCGAGGTCGAAGCTGAACTTGGATCGGCTCTCGGTGGTGACAGCGGTGATGACTGCCTTGCCGGCGAGACGGTTACTGAAGACCTTGTACGTCAGTTCCAATTCGTACCGAGACACGCGGTAACCGCGGTTGCCGTTGTGTGGCAGGTACGGATCGAGCGGCTCTTCGAGCATTCTGTTCGGCTTCACGACGCCACCCACGGTGCAATCGGATTGCCCTGCCAGCGGGTGGAGGGCGGAACGGTGTCACCTCGCATCACCAGAGATGCAGGCCCTACCGTCGCTCCCGCGCCGATGCCGGCTGCGGGTAGCGCGACACAATGCGGTCCCAGCGTTGCTCCTGCTCCCAAGGTGACGGTGTCCATGGACATGATCCGATCATGGAAGAGATGAGTTTGCACGACGCACCCCCGTTCCACTGTCGCTCCGTCGCCCAAAGTCACAAGATCTGCCTCGGGTAGCCAGTACGACTCACACCAAACGCCCTTGCCGATCTTGGCCCCGAGCCCACGCAAGAAGATGTTGAGTACGGCAGTACCAGTCGCTGCGCGAGCGAACCACGGCGCCGCGACGGTTTCGACGAACGCGTCGGCTACCTCGTTGCGCCAGACGAACGAACTCCACAGCGGATGCTCGACCTTGGCGATGCGTCCGACGACGATCCACTTGGCGGCGATGGTGATCGCGCCGGCCACTGCTCCGGCGACGAGCAGAATTACGCCGCTCAACAGAGCCGCGAACCAGAATCCGACGGCGCCGACCAGTGCTTCGAGTGCAAACAGAACACCGAGACCGATGCCGAACGTGACCATGACGGGGATCAGTCGGCAGGTTTCGACCACTCCGCGGGCGATCTTGAGGCGCATGGGCGGATTGAACGTGCGGGCGGCGTCGGTGTCCCCGGCAGCCCTTCTCAGACGTACCGGTGGACTACCCAGCCACGATGATCCGGACTTGGCCTTGGACGGGGTGGCCGACAGAACCGCCACGAGACCGTTCTTGGGGACGCGTCGACCGGGGGCGGTCATACCGGAGTTGCCGAGGAACGCACGCTTGCCGATCTTGGCCTGTTCGATGTGCATCCAGCCGCCGCCGAGGCCGTAGCTCGCAACCATGGTGTCGTCGGCGAGGAATGCGCCGTCGGCGACCGTCGTGAACTTGGGAAGGAGGAGCACGGTGGATGCTTCGACGTTCTTGCCGATCTTGGCGCCGAGGAGGCGGAGCCATCCCGGCGTCAGCAGGCTCGCGTAGAGCGGGAAGAGGAAGGTTCTGGCCGAGTCGAGCAGGCGTTCGGTCGCCCACACCTGCCAGCCGATGCGGCTGCGGACAGGGTGGTAGCCGGGGGTCAGCCCGATCGAGAGAAGACGAACGGCCACCAGTGTGACGACTGCGAAGACGAGCAAACTCAGGATGGTCGCGACGGGAAGCATGATCAGCGATTGGAGCACTGCACTCGCGAGCGTGTCGGTGTCGCGGATCCACCAACCGATCAAGGCGATTCCGGCCATCAGCGCGAAGATCGGCATACCGGCCAGGAAGACCGAGGTGACGCCGTATACCGGCACCCAGCCGGGTGCGCGCTTCGGATGTTCGGCCGGCCAAGGATGATTCGCTTTCCCGACCTTGGTGGCGGGGGAGCCGGCCCACTGCTGGTTTGCCTTCACTCGGCCGAACACCGCAGATCCGGGTTCGACGACGGCGTCCCGACCGATACGCGCGCCGGGCAGAAGCGTCGAGCGTGAACCGACGGAGGCGCCGTCGCCGATCTTGATCTCACCGATGTGGATGACGTCGCCGTCGATCCAGTGGCCCGAGAGGTCGACTTCGGGTTCGACGGAGCAGCCGTTACCGAGTTCGAGCATGCCGGTGATGGGAGGAAGGGTGTGGAGATCGACGCCGCTGCCGATGTCGGCGCCGAGGGCGCGGGCGTAGTAGAGCATCCACGGTGCGCCCGAAAGGTTGGCTGCGCCACTGGCTTCGGTGAGTCGCAGCGCTATCCACAGACGCAGGTGTTCACTACCGCCTCGGGGATACGTGCCCGGTTCCAGCTTGCGCAGGAGCAGGCGCGCTCCGACGACAGCGATGGTCATGCGCCCGATCGGCGTGATGAACACGATGAATGCCAACAGGATCCACCACCACGAGACCGTGGGCGCCCAGCTGACGTCGACGAACCAGCCGAGGACGTTGTTCGCGATCGCCAGCCACGTCACCCACTGCAGTCCGGTGAGCGTCGTGAGGGGAACGGTGACGGCGATCTGCGCGAGCTGAGTTTTCAAGGGTGTCGGAGCGACGATGCGCGGCTCCACAGTTTCGGTGGGTGCCAATTCGTCGAGATATTCGGCGAGCGATCCCAACCGTGGATGGTCGTAGAGCTGTGCGACGGTCACTTCGGGGAACCGCTCGCGCAGGGCGGTCACCAACTGAGCCGCAGAGAGGGATCCGCCGCCCACTTCGAAGAAGTCGTCGTCGAGTCCGGTGATCTGCGCGCCCAGGATCGAACCCCACAGGCCGGCAACCCAGGCAGCGGTGCCGTCGAGGCCCAACGCGGCCCCCGCATCTTCACCGGCGCCGGGCAACGGCCACGGCAGCGCATTGCGGTCGACCTTGCCTGACGTACGCGTCGGAAGTTCGTCCATCAACGCCAGACGCGGCACGAGGGCTGCTGGGAGCTGTTCGCTGAGCAGTGCATGAGCGGCCTTGAGATCGAAGTCGGGATCCGTGCTGGCGATGTATCCGACGAGGAGTTGATTGCCGGCTGCAGTCTTCTTCACGGCTGCGGCAGCGCCGCTCACGCCCGGCAGGTTCTGCAAGGCGTTGTCGACCTCACCGAGTTCGATGCGCCTGCCGCCGAGCTTGACCTGATCGTCCGCGCGGCCCTGGAACATCAGGCCGGTGGTCTCGAGCCGGACCAGGTCGCCGCTTCGGTAGGCGCGTTCCCACCCGAGAGAGGGCATCGACGCGTACTTCTCGGCGTCCTTCGCGGGATCGAGGTAGCGGGCGAGGCCGACGCCGCCGATCACCAGCTCGCCCACCTCACCGACCGCGACGGGATTGCTCTGGGCGTCCACGACGGCGAGGTCCCAGCCGTCGAGGGGGAGGCCGATGCTGACGGGGCTCTTGCCGTCCATCAGTGCGCCGCAGGCGACGACGGTTGCCTCGGTGGGGCCGTAAGTGTTCCAGACCTCGCGGCCCTCGACGGCCAGGCGCTCTGCCAGTTCGGGTGGGCAGGCTTCGCCGCCGAAGATCAGGAGTCGAACGGCTTCGAGGGCCTCGGCCGGCCACAGAGACGCAAGCGTCGGCACAGTGGAGACGATGCTGACGTCACGCGAGACCAGCCACGGGCCGAGGTCCATGCCGCTGCGAACCAGCGAACGAGGAGCCGGGACGAGGCAGGCGCCGTGGCGCCACGCGAGCCACATCTCCTCGCAGGACGCGTCGAATGCCACGGAGAGTCCCGCGAGGACGCGGTCACCAGGCCCGATGGGCTCGTCCTGGAGGAACATGCGCGCCTCGGCGTCGACGAAGGCTGCGGCATTGAGGTGAGTGACCGCGACGCCCTTGGGGGTGCCCGTGGATCCTGAGGTGAAGATGATCCAGGCGTCGTCCTCGGGTTCGGGTTCGCGAACCGGTGGATGTTCGAGCCGCTTCGGCGCCGTCCCCGGCTGGATTCCGTCGCCGGTGATGATTGCCGCTACCTGCGCCTCGCCGAACACCAACTCGGCGCGCTCTTCCGGATCGTCGGCGTCGACGGGAACGTAGGCGGCGCCCGCCGCGAGGATCGACAGGATCGCCACGTACAGCGAACGCGAACCTGACGGCATCCTGATTCCGACGCGGTCACCTGCGCCGACGCCGGCATCACCGAGCCAGCGCGCACCGAGCGCGATCTCGTCGAGCAACTCCGAGTACGACAGTGTGGTGTCGCCGTCGTCGATGGCAGGTGCTTCCGGGTTGGCCTCGGCTGAGGCCCGCACGATGTCGATGAGCGTGCGCGGCGCAGGTGCATGCGCCGACCGTAGGAATACGGACGGAATCCCGAAAGATTGTTCCGTCTCCGACTGCGACTGGAGTGGCAAACCCGTTGGTCCTGTTCTACTCACGAAACTTAGAGTCCTGCGAACTGTCGAGTTGAAAGTCTCATGACAAGTTTGCGAGTTGGTGAACAGATATGCCTAATGCAACATGCCGAACGTGCCGGTCAGTCCGTACTGGCAGCTTGCGCGTGGCCTTCTGCCGAGTCGGCGAACTCGGGTGTGTCGAACACCTCTCCGCCCAGCGGATCGACGACCTTCGATTCCTCGGAGAAGTCGACGGCGCCGGTATCCGGGTCGATGTTGACCGCATGGGCGGGAACTTCGTGGACCGCGACGAGCATGTGGGCGTCGGAGGGATCCGTCATGATCCCGCTTTGTGACGGAGTGAGCCCGGCGAAGGTCGACGAGATCTTCAGATCGCGGAGCCGCTTTTCGGTGGGTTGCGGAACGTCGGTCGATGCCGAGGTATTTGTAGAAACCCGCAGATAGCGTGGTGCCGACGCGACCTCGTATCGGAACGCCTTCAGCATCGACAGACATGCCAGCACCATGATGACCGAGAACGGTACCGCCGTGGCGATGGCAACGGTTTGCAGCGCCGTGAGCGATCCACTGCCACCCACGATGAGGAGAACTGCGGCCGCGGCACCGGAGAGGAACGTCCAGTAGACACGCGTGATCTTGGAGGTCTCCAAGCTGCCACCGGTCGCAAGGATGTCGATGACGATCGAGCCGGAATCCGCGGACGTGACGAAGAAGAAGACGATCACGACGATCGCGAGAACACTCGAAATCGTTCCGAGCGGAAGTCCGTCGAGAAGCGTGAACAGCGACGTGTTGGTGTCCACTGCGCCGGATGCGTCGAGCATCGTGCCCTCGTTGCGCTGACGCAGAATGCCGGAGTTACCGAAGATCGTGAACCACAACGAACCAACCAGCGTCGGGGCCAGCAGCACACCGAAGACGAATTCGCGGATGGTGCGGCCGCGTGAGATGCGCGCGATGAACATGCCGACGAACGGTGCCCAACTCATCCACCAACCCCAGTAGAAGATGGTCCATGCACCCTGCCAGCCGTCTTCGGCGAACGGGGACGTGCGCAGCATCAGCTCGGGCAAGGCCTGGACGTATCCGCCGAGGTTCTGCACCCACGACTGCATCAGGAACAATGTCGGTCCTAGAATCAGGACGAACAGGGCCAGCGCGGCAGCAAGCATCATGTTGATGTTGGAGAGCCACTTGAGGCCCTTGGTGACGCCGGAGACGACCGAGAAGGTGGCCATGCCCGTCACGATGACGATGATGGTGATGACCAACCAGTTGTCGGTCTCCACCCAGCCGAGGTAGTCGAGGCCGGCCGAGATCTGCTGGACACCGAAGCCCAGCGACGTCGCGACACCGAACAGCGTGCCGACGATGGCGACGACGTCGATGGCGTGGCCGATCTTTCCTTCGATGCGAGCCCGTCCGAGGAGCGGCTCGAGCAACCAACGGATCGAGAGCGGACGACCCTTGCGGTAGGTCATGTACGCCAGACCAAGGCCGACGACGACGTAGATCGCCCATGCATGAAGGCCCCAGTGGAACAGCGTCAGTTCCATCGCTTGATTGGCTGCGGCGTCCGTGGATCCCGCGATCTGCCCGGCGACGGGAGGGTTCACATAGTGCGAAAGGGGTTCTGCCACTCCGTAGAACACGAGGCCGATGCCCATCCCGGCGCTGAAGAGCATCGCGAACCACGAGAGCATGCCGAACTCGGGTTGCTCGTCGTCGCGCCCCAATCGGATGTTGCCGATGCGGCTGATTCCGCAGTACAGCGCAAAGATCACGAAACCGGTAGCAGAGAGGATGTACCACCAGCCGACGCCGTCGCTGATCACGTTGTTGAGAGTTTCGAAAGCATCCGCAGCGGTTCCCGCATAGATCACGGCAAAGGCGATCAGGGCAAAGATCACTATCGACGCGGGGATGAACACGGGTTTCCGTAGTTCACGCCACGCAGTTTTGACCGCAGTCATTCCACTCCTCGAACAATCAGGCATTCACAGCGCCCATACGGGCAGCCACGTGTCACGCGTAGGTGGGCGTTGCGCTCACACCATCGCAGGTCAAGACCGGGCTATTGCTTTGAAATTCAACGTAACGTCAAGTTTCGGTCAACTCAACTGGACGAAAGATGCTGCACTGTCGCGAAAGTTCTCACTGGATACCGTAGTTCCGGTTGTAAATCGTTGGGTAATAGTGGCATTGGGCCATGAGTGGAATGCTGAACGGCGAATTCGATTGGTACGGTGAGTTGAATCGGTCGAGTCGACGCTCACCGATTGACCACATTTGTCAAACTCGGCGAAACAGCCTGTCTGTCAGGTGGTTAACTCCTGGTGTGCTTGCCCGATCGTGGCGGTCAGGTGTCGATACCTAACTGTGATTGTGATGGTCGCAACTATCAGTGATGCGGGCCCTGTTCGCCCCGCTGAGCGTCGATCAGATCCATCGCATCCTTCAGACCCAAGCCCGGATGCAGTTCGCGTAGTGCCTTGATTGCCGGAATACGGTCGTCAGTCGACGCGAGTGCGCTACGGACGTCGTCGGCGGGTATTTCGGTGGGGGCAGTTGTCCCTTCCCCCCACGCCGGTTGAGGATTGTTCCTGGTTCGCCAGGCTTGGACGGTGCCGTAGGCAAATCCGACCGTCGCGAAAAGCCAGATTGCCAGGCGAACCCAATTACCGGTTGTCGGTTCCGTGGCCACTGTATGGATGGTGCTCGGACCGACTACGACTACGAGCAGGACGAGGCCAATCGTCTGGCCCCATCGCTCGACGCGCCTGCTCGGTACCCACCACTCGGCCATCGATCGATACTCGCACGGGGCTGCTGTTTCGGTGCGACGATGGAGATCATGGAGATTCGTGATGCGGTGGAGCGATTTCGAGGGGAATCAGGGACCTCGACGATCTTCGGAGAACCTCACCAGACCAGCGACGGATCGACGATCATCACGGTTTCGCGTCTACACCGGCGGTGGCGGGGCGACCCGATACCGGTGCCAGTGGGAGTGTTCTCGATCCACGAGGGTGAGCCGTCGTGGTCACCGGCCGTCGATCACACCAGGGCGGCTTTGATGGGGGAGTTCATCGGGTTGGCGGCCGCGGTGATCGCAACCCTGGCCGTTCTACGTCGACCGCCCTGGCCTGATGTGACGATTCGGAAGGGGTGACTCAATAGGGGCGACTCAGAAGGGGTGACCCAGAATTACGCCGATCAACTGGAACGGCATCGCGAGGAACATCGATCCGACGTAGAGCGGATAGCGAATCGGGTCGCCGGCGAGGTAACCCTCGGCGAGCCAGGCCATGACATCTGCTGATCCCATATTCGTTACTTCCCTTCGCTGTTGTGGTTCACCGACATTTTCGGTCGTGGGAGTTGTTTTGTTACAAGCGAACTCGAAGGAGGAGTGCATGTGACGGCAGTTTCGACGCAGCAAACTCAGTCAAGTGAGATCCCTGGGGGCGGCAGTCTCTACCGGCTTAGTCTGGATACTTAGCACCGTGGCGTAGTGAAATCTGTGCATTCTGCACATGTCGGGACAATTCGGTGAGCCTTACAGTCGCTAAATGACAACGACACCTTCTCCTCTCTCAGGCAAGACCGTCGTACTGATCGGCGGCGGAACAGGCATCGGGCTGCGGGTGGCGCAGCTTGCCGTCGACGCCGGCGCGCAGGTAGTTCTCGGTGGCCGAACCGCATCCAAGCTGGAAGCAGCGGCCACGCAGCTGGGTGCGGCGGCGCACTGGTTCACCGTCGACACCTCCGACGACGACTCGGTGAAAGCGTTCTTCACCAACATCCCCAGCGTCGACGCTCTCTTCACCACGGCTGCCGATTACCAGGTCGGCTCGTTCCGTGAACAGAGCGTCGAGGAAGCGGCGTCGCCGTTCACCTCCAAGTTCTGGGGGCAGTACCGCGTCGTGCACGCTGCGCTCGACAGGCTGACACCCACCGCATCGGTGGTCCTCATGTCCGGTGCTGCCAGTGTGCGGCCACCCGCGGCTGCCGCGGCCTACGTTGCGGCCAATGCGGCAATCGAGGGACTCGGGCGGGGGCTGGCGGTCGAACTGTCGCCGATTCGCGTCAACACCGTTGCTCCCGGAACCATCGACGGGCATCTGTGGGCTCAGCGCCCGGCGGAGGTTCGGGAGGCGGCGTTCACCTGGAGTGCGGAGAACAACGTGCTCGGCCGTGTCGGGAACGAAGACGAGATTGCACAAGCGGTGTTCTATCTCTTCACCAACACGTACACAACGGGTTCCACGCTGTACCCCGACGGCGGGTACGCGTTGCGCTAGGCCCGTGCCATTTGACGACTGAGTGAAATGACGACTGTGCGAAATGCATTGTCGTAACACGAAGAAACGCCAATTCGCCCATAGGCGTGACCCCGACCACATTCGTACCGTCTTCTCCGAGAACACTTCCCAACTATTCGAGGAGTCCGTCATGAAAAACACATCAACGACCGCCGCCGGCGGTGAAGTGTCCGACGGTGACGACTACGCGCTCACCCGCGTTCCCGACGAAGCACGGTATTCGTGGTTCTCGGTGGCAGTACAGCGATTCGGTCAGGTTTCGGCACTCGCACAGTTCCTGCTCGGTGCGACGCTCGGCTACGGCATGACGTTCTGGAATGCCTTCTGGGCATTGACAGTCGGGGCGGTGATTCTCGAGGTTGTCTGTATTTTCATCGGCATCATCGGGGTTCGTGAAGGGCTCAACACGTCGGTGGTCGCACGCTGGTGTGGATTCGGGCACGCTGGTTCCGCGGTGATCGGCCTGGTGATCGGAGTCAGCCTCATCGGTTGGTTCGGCATCCAATCTGCTGTCTCTGCATCAGGTTTGCACGGAATCATGCCGTTTCTGCCGCAGTGGGCGTGGGCCCTGGTCTTCGGCCTTCTGATCACCGCGATAGTCCTTCGCGGGTTCGGCTCCATGCAGCTGATCGCCAACATCACCGTTCCCCTGTTCCTGCTTCTGGTGGGTTGGGCCGTCATCTCCGAACTGCGTAATCACTCGCTGTCAGATCTGATGGCATCTGCTCCAGCCGGGCCGGAGCTCAGCTTCCTCGCCGGAACCACCATCGTCGCAGGCGGTTTCATTGCCGGAGCAGTGATCACACCCGACATGACGCGATTCAACCGCACGGCGGGTGACGTCGTGAAGCAGACACTCGTCGGAATCACATTAGGCGAATACGTGATCGGATTGACCGGTGTACTTCTTGCGCATGCCGTTCGCAGTTCCGACATCGCCACGATCATCCTGTCGTCGGTCGGCTGGGTCGGCGTTCTCATCATTGTTCTCGGAACTTTCAAGATCAACGACTGGAACCTGTACAGCTCGGGGCTCGGCATCGTGAACTTCATCGACGTAGTGTTCGGGCGACGCATCAATCGCGCCGTCGTCACCGCTGTGGTCGGCGTGACCGGTTCGATCCTCGCGGCTGCCGGAATCCTGAACTCGTTCACCGACTTCCTGATCCTGTTAGGCGTCGGATTCCCGCCGATCGCCGGAATCATGGTGGCGGAGTACTTCATCGTCAAGACCTGGCGCAAGGACCTGGAAGAGAGTCGAGCCGCGGGTACCCTCCCGAACTCGGCGCCCACTTGGGTACCGACCACGTTGGTGATCTGGATCGTCTCGGCGCTGATCGGGCATTACAGCACCTTCGGTTTGCCGTCCATCAACGCGGTGGCCTCGGCATTCGTTCTCTACGTCGTCGCGGGTCGACTCGGCCTGATTCGCGGGGTCGGACGCACCACAACCGAAGCGCCGCAAGAGCCTTCGGGAACATCTGCGCTCACGCACTAGCACTGCAAACACTGTAGAAGGGAGTTCGCGATGCGAATCGGAATCGACGTCGGTGGTACAAACACCGATGCGGTCCTGATGGACGGGACCACCGTCATCGGGCATGTCAAACACTCGACCAGCAAGGACATTACCGGCGGAATCGGCGGAGCTCTGACGGCGCTGCAGCAGCAGTACTCGTTCTCTCCCAGCGCTGTTCAAGCAGTGATGATCGGCACGACGCACTTTCTCAACGCTCTCATCGAGCAGCGAGGACTTGCACCAACAGCGGCTCTGCGATTGGGGCTTCCGGCGACCGCAGCGCTTCCGCCGATGGTGGGGTGGCCGCGAGACCTGGTCTCCGCTGTGCAAGGAAGGCACTACCTCGCTCACGGTGGGCACGAGTTCGACGGTCGTCGTATCTCACCGCTGGATCCCGACGAGATTCGTCGCCATGCCGCCGACATGGCTCGCAGCGGTACTCGTTCGGTCGCAATATCGTCGGTGTTCTCTCCGGTCAATCTCGAATGCGAAGCGGCGGCAGCGGAGATCGTGCGTCAGGAACTCGGTCCGGACGTCGCAATTTCGCTCTCTCACGAGATCGGTCGAGTGGGTCTACTCCAGCGGGAGAACGCGACCATCATCAACGCTGCGCTGCGCGAGCTTGCCGATCACATCGTCGACGGTCTTGCCAGTTCTTTGGTCGAGCACGGCATCGCCGCACCGCTGTATCTGAGCCAGAACGACGGAACCTTGATGGACATCGAGTACGCAAGGCGTTATCCGGTGGCGACTTTCGCGTCGGGACCGACCAACTCCATGCGAGGCGCCGCTGTTCTGTCCGGTCTGGCCAGCTGTGCGGTGATCGACATCGGGGGCACCACTACCGACGTGGGCGTACTGACCAACGGTTTCCCCAGAGAAGCCACCACGGAGGTGACGGTCGCGGGGGTACGGACCAATTTCCGTATGCCGGACGTCTTCTCGATCGGTATCGGTGGTGGTTCGCTGGTGGATGCGGACGGACTCACAGTCGGACCCGAATCTGTGGGATACGAATTGGGTTCACGGGCACTCGTATTCGGCGGTGACACGTTGACGGCCACCGACATAGCCGTCGCGGCAGGCTTGGCCGACGTCGGAGATCGCAGTGCGGTGGCGCACCTCGACCGCGGTCTGGTGTCGACGGCACTCGACCGGATCTCGCGCCGGGTCGCCGACGCCGTGGAACAGATGCGGACCACGTCGGATCCACTTCCCGTTGTGGCGGTTGGCGGGGGATCGGTTTTGCTGGAGCACGAACTTCCCGGCCTGGGAACGGTGATTCGTCCTGAGCGCTTCGACGTTGCCAATGCGATCGGCGCTGCGATCGCGCAGGTCAGTGGTGAGGTAGATCGAGTCGAAGCGGTACGGGACGGGCGCAGGCAGATTCTTGCCGACGACGCTCGCCAGGAGGCGATCGATCGGGCAGTCGCAGCAGGCGCACGGCCCGAGTCGGTGCAGATCGTGGAGTTCGACGAGGTCCCGATTCCGTATCTGCCGGGCAACGCAACACGTATTCGAGTGAAGGCAGTCGGTGACTTGGCACTGCACAGTGGTCTGGTCTCCACCGGTCAGGAAGGCTCACGATGAGTTGGACACTACGAAAGGCAGACCTCGACGACCTCGCCAGGGGCGCAGCTTTGTTGGGGACCGGCGGCGGGGGAGATCCGTTCGTCGGCAAGATGTTGGTCACGCAGGCGCTCGGGGAAGCCGGTGAAATCACGATTCTGGATCCGGAGGAGCTCGACGACGACGCGTGGGTGATCCCCGTCGCGCAGATGGGTGCACCGACCGTCGTGGTCGAGAAGATGCCGCGCGGAACCGAACCCGAGCTGGCGCTGATCACATTGGAGAAGCACACGGGGCGAACTGCAGATGCCACGATGCCGATGGAGTGCGGCGGGATCAATTCGATGATTCCGTTGCTGGTGGCAGCGCGGCGCGGACTGCCGGTTGTCGACGCCGACGGGATGGGACGAGCCTTTCCTCAGCTCGAGATGGAAACCTTCTCGGTGTACGGGATTTCGGCGAGTCCGCTCGCCATGGCGAACGAGCACGACGAGGTGGCGATCTTCGACACCGGCAGCGACAACGCCAGATTGGAGGGCCTCGCTCGCGGGGTGACGTCGAGGTTCGGTGGGATGGCGCATATCGCGCAGTACTCGATGACGGGTGCAGATGTGAAGCGGACGGCGATCCCACGGACTCTGTCGTTGGCCTTGGCCATCGGTCGGTCCATCAGGCTTTCACGTGAGCAGCGGGTGGACCCGGTTCAGGCGCTGGTGGACGGTCTCTCCGACACGCTTTACGGATACGGGCGAGTTCTCTTTCACGGCAAGGTGATCGATGTCGACCGGCGAACCGATGAGGGGTTCGCTCGAGGTTCGGTGCGGATCGCCGGCGTCGGAGACGAAGAGCTGGAAGTTCAATTCCAGAACGAAAATCTGATCGCCGTGCAATCCGGAGTAATGGTGGCGATCGTGCCAGACCTTATCTGCATCGTCGAGGCCGACACTGCCGAGCCCATCACCACGGAGGGCTTGCGGTACGGGCAGCGAGTTGCGGTCATCGGGATCGCGACTCCGCCGATCATGAGAACACCGGAGGCACTGGCGGTCTTCGGCCCGGCAAGCTTCGGACTCGATCGCCCGTTCCTGCCGGTGGAGACACTCGAGCAACCTGTACTGGCAGAATAGCGAGCCGTGAGCAGGCTGCACGCGGTCCGGGAGGCCGACCTCGACGCGATCGCAGCGGGGGCGGTGGTCTTGGGCTGCGGTGGGGGCGGCGATCCACGCCTGTTCGTGGAAATGCTGCGTCCACTGATGACGTCAACGTCGGTAGAAGTCATCGCGCCGGACCAGTTGCCGTCCGGGGCGATGATCATGCCGGTGGGAATCGTCGGATCGGCCCTGGCTTTGGAAGAGCAACTGCCCTCCGGGCATGAGTTTGCCGACACTGCAGCAGCTTTGACGCGGTGGACTGGTAAACGTCCGACCGCGGTGATGACTTTCGAAGGCGGTGGACTCAACGCTCTCTCCGGCATTGCGGCGGCGTTGGCGTTGGGGATTCCCGTGGTCGACGCGGACCTGCTCGGTCGAGCGATGCCTCGGCTCGATCACTTCTCTCTCGCCGCAGCCGGGTTGGAATTGTGCCCGGTCACTCTCGCCCAGCCCGGCGGCCTCATTACCGTCGTCGACGGAGTGGATGTGCTGGGCGCCGAGGTAGCAGTGCGGTCGTTGATCGGGAGAACCAGCGGTTGGGGCGCTCTGGCGATCGCGTCGATCGATGCGCGGACTGTGCAGGAGGCGTGCATTCCGGGAACTCTGTCCCGAGCATATGAACTGGGTCAGCACGTCGGGACCCTCGGCAGTTGGCGGGAGATCGCCGAAAGCTCCGGGGGGCGAGTAATGGGGACAGGCCGGGTGCGTGCGGTGCGTCGTAGTCGCCCGAACGCCGGCGATCGTCGGGGCAACGTGATTCTCGAACACGATTCTGCGGTGATACGAGTCGAATTCGAAAGTGAGTTCCTGACCGTCGCGTCGGACGGCGAGATGATTGCGACATGTCCGGACATCGTGACGTTGCTCGACGTCCGGACCGGTGCCTTCGTCTCGTGCGAATCAGTGCACCAGGGGCAGGACGTGGCCGTGTTGGTTCTGCCCGGCCCTCAGTGGTGGGCGGAAGATGTGAGCAGGTTGAAAGTTGTCGGCCCGCGGGCCTTCGGGATCGACCACGACGCAGTGCTGATGGAGGCGCAATGAGCGCGAGTGTGTCGGCGTTGCTGAACAACCCGATTTTTGTCGGGTTGTATCGACTTGCCGGCGAAGGTGATCCCGTCGTGACGACAGTGGGAGCGCTCACCGGGGAATCGGCACAGTCAGCCGAGGCCGTGTCGGGTGCGGCGGGTGCAGGATCAGTTCTGGTGATTCTCGATCGAATCGACGTCGGGGAGTGGAGATTCGACGCTCTCCTTCGACGCACGGCGGCGACCGGCTGCCGGGTGCTCGCGGTACACAGCACTGCGGCGGAGGATGCGAATCTCTCGTTGCTTGCCGATCGCCTCGGACTGGTGGTGCTCGGAGTATCCGACCCGTGGCAGTTCAGCGTGGATCTTCGTGATCTTCTCTCGAATTCGCGGGCGGTGATGGCCGACGCGGTACTGCGGGCGACACACGCGGGCCAGCGGGCCGGCGGAAGCGTCGAGAATCTTCTGTCGGTGCTGCTGAACACATTTCAGCGTTCGTTCATCCTCCTGGACGCGTCCGGACGCCCGCTGACCGGCGCCGATTTGTTGTCCGACGCTGATCGAGCAGCCGCCGGTATGTTGTCGGGCCGCGGGGCGCCCACCACTGTTGAATTGGACTCCGGCGGGGTCCTGATTGCGTGCCCGGTGATGTCCGGCGCAGCCCGAGAGCCCTGGCTGGCGGTGCTGCTCCCGGTGCGTCAAAGCGTCGAAGAGGCTTCTCTCTCAGTGGTTCTCGACGTGGCCTCGTTGGCTGCCGGGCACCGACTGGCCGTTGCACGCATGGTCGACGAGCGTGAAGCGCGCCGGCGTAGCGCGCTACTCGGTGAACTGATCGACACGTCAGCAGACGCCACACCCGGACTGCTCCGGCGCGCACTCGACGCGGGTTGGGCACTGGACGGATGGCATATCGGCATCAAAGTCCTGGCGGTCGGTGAGGTCGACCTGGTGGCCAGGCGCAGTGAGGTCGCAGACGCCCTCGCCGCCGAGGGAATCGACGCCAATGTCGTGGAACAGGCTGACGGCTGGGCAGCGTGGACCACTCTGCCGGGCGAGCCGCGACCGGAGTCGATCACCAGGATCGCCGAGAGCATCCGTGCAGCTCAGGCGAGGTTGGAACCCACGATGGAGACCTGGGTCGGTGTGGGACGCGCACACGACGGTCCGGCTGGAATCGGTGCGTCCCTGTCTGAGGCCGGGGATGCCGCTCGGCTCGCGGGTTCGAGGTCGCAGACAGGCCGCTTCCTGCACGTGGACCGCCTGGGGCTGGCGCAGTTGCTGCTGGCGTGGACGCGAACCGACACGTTTCAGCCCGCAGCCGCGGCGCTGCTCGCGCCGCTACGCGATTCGAATGGAGAGTTGCTCGAGACTCTGTCGACGTACCTCGACGAAGAATCGTCTCTGGCTCACACCGCAACCCGAATGGGCTTGCACCGCAACACCGTATCGAGTCGGATCGATAGAATTCAGCGCCTTCTCTCGGTGGATCTCGCAGATCCGGAAACGAGACTCGCGCTCCACCTTGCTTGCCGGACCATCGCGCCCTGACGGAGATCTTCGCGGCTTCGTCTTGACAAGCACGGGAGGTTCCTGCCATCCTCGTTGCCAGGTCACGAGTACCAGTGTTCAGCCCCGGCTTGCTGGTCGGCAACCCTCCTCCGCGGTGGGGTGCTCCGGGTGACGACCCGGCTGCGTTCGAAAACGAATGCGGCAAGCGCGGACTCTTCCGGGGCCATCACCCGACGAACGAGTCCTTGAACGTGAGGATTGTCTTCGATGACTGCTGTATTGAGTGCCGACACCTGCCGCACCACCGCGATTGCCAAGGTTTCGGGTGCTGACCTGCAGGTTCCACTGGTTCAGGGTGGCGAATGCTCCTACGCCAACTTCGACTACGCCGCGAGTGCGCCGGCATTGGCCCAGGTCACCGACCGTATCGCCGAGTTGCTGCCGACATACGCCAGCGTCCACCGCGGTGCCGGCTACGCGTCTCGGATCTCCACGCTCACCTACGAGAACGCTCGTGAATCCGTTGCTCGTTTCGTGAATTGTGCCGACGATCAGGTTGTCGTCTTCACCCGGAACACCACCGATTCGCTGAACCTGCTTGCGCAGTGCGTCCCCGGCAGCACCGTCGTCCTCGATGTCGAGCATCACGCAAACCTGTTGCCGTGGAACGACGCTCGTATCGTCACCGCCGCAGACACCATCGAAGAGACGATCGAGCGTCTGATCGGTGAACTGTGCACCAAGCCTGCAGCGCTGCTCGCAATCACCGGTGCCTCCAATGTGACCGGCGAGATCCTGCCGATTGCACGCTTGGCTGACATCGCTCATCGTTGCGGCGCACGTATCCTCGTCGACGCTGCTCAGCTGGCTCCCCACCGTCGCATCGACCTGCAGGAATGCGGCGTCGACTACATCGCTTTCTCCGGTCACAAGCTCTATGCGCCCTTCGGCGCGGGTGTTCTGGTCGGACGCCGTGACTGGCTCGACGAGGCTCAGCCGTACCTCGCCGGCGGCGGCGCCGTGCGTGAGGTGACGATCGAGTCCACGGAGTGGGCCTGCGCGCCTGCCCGCCACGAGGCAGGTTCCCCCAACGTTCTCGGTGCGGCAGCCATCGCGACCGCATGCGAAACCCTGCACGCGCTGGACTTCGACGTCATCGCCGAGCACGAGAAGGCACTCACGGCCCAGCTCACCGACGGATTGTCCGCCATCGAGGGCGTCTCGCTCGTGCGACTGTGGAATGACGCACCGGACGCCGTCGGAATCGTCACCTTCACCGTCGACGGATTCGAAGCGGGCGAAATCGCCGCATTCCTCTCCGCCGAGCACGGCATCGGAGTTCGCGACGGTCGCTTCTGCGCACACCCGGTTCTCGCACGCCTCGGCCTCTCCGGCGGTGCAGTTCGCGCCAGCCTCGGCCTCGGTAGTAGTTCGGACGACGTGACGCGGTTGGTAGACGCCGTGAACATCCTGGTTTCGAATCAGCGTGATTGGAACTACGCCAAGACTGCCGGTGCGTGGAACCCCGTGCCCGAGACCCGCCCCTTCCTCGGAGCCGCAGACGACAACGCCGGCGCAGCCGAGTGCGTCTGAGCTGAGCTCGGTCCCCGAAAACTCGAACGGACAACTAGCATGGCAGCCATGGCACCAGCGGATTTCCCCGCCACCCCTTCGAGAGTGAGCATCACTCTCGGTCAGTGGTGCCGTCGCCATGTCGATCTGTGCCGCACCTCGTCAGGAATGTGTTCGAGCTGACGATTCGTCTCGCTCATCCCATACTTTTCTGATTTTCGGAGGTCTCACATGTCTTCACGCGCTTCGCATTCTCTGCACGTAGCGGTCGAGTTGACCGGATCCGGTCACCATCCGGCAGCTGAGGGCGCACCCGGCAACCTGCCCATCATCGGCGGCGACTACTGGGTGGACCTCACCGAGGGCGAAAAGCCTCTCGATTTAGCTTCATTCCCTACCAATGTGGTTCGGATTCGCGCTGCGGACCTGCGTGAGGCACAGCTCGAACGTGCACGGATACGCGCTGCTGTCGCCGAAGAAGGACGCGATCCCGACAGCGTCGCAGTACTGGTCGATCTCGAGATTCTGATCGCGCCGGAAGCTCGCTCCGCCCGTAAAGAGCTTGCACAGTTGGACAGCGCGTTGACGGCGCCGCGGGTTCCCGTTTCGCTTCACTACGTCGGAACGCCTTCCGGTCTCGGCAGTTTGATCGCCGATATCCGAGCTGCCGAGGTCGCCGACGGCGTTACGTTGCTGCCTCTCGCATTGCCTCGCACGCTCGAGCATCTGGTGGACAGCACCATTCCGTGGCTTCAGGATCGCGGACTTGTCACACCGTCCACCGCAGTCGACGAGGTTCTCGGGCGTTTCGGACTGCCACCCCGTCAGCGCACGCTCGCGTCCTGATCGTCACCGATTGCATCTGAGTACAGGTGGAACAGCGACGGTAAGTCGTCGGCACCGTCCACCTGTGCCAGAAGCGTCCAGCATTGCGCAGTGATCGACCGAGCCCTCGTGCCGATCCAGTTGGTGGGCAGTAGTTCCGGTGGCAACAGCGGATCCGGTTCCATGGCTCGCGTGAATTCCGCTGCGAGTTCGATGGTCATCGTGACAGCATCGGTACCCGGACTGTTCTGCAGTTTGTGCAGGCGTGCGGTCGCTACGTCGAGTAGCCGTTCGTATCCGTCAGCGATCTGGTCCAGTGGCCACAACTGCGCGGCAATCTTCACAGGGTCTTCGAGCATGCCCACTTTCAGATCTCGAGTGGTAAGAGAAGACAGGTGCTGTTCGACGTCGAGTTCGGCGGCCGCATCGCGAATATACGGTTCCCAGGCGTGCGGCGAGACGTACAGACCGCCCTGGACGAGCGCGCCGCCGAGGTAAACGACCCTGGTACGCAGCGCATCTCGCGCTTTCCGTGACGACTCCGGAATTGCGAATCCGGCCAGGTGCCAATACCCGTCCCACGGCGTCACAGTGTCGCGGTCTTGTTGATAGGCCAGCCGAACGAATTCGACGTCGGGTTCCATCTCGCGCAGGGCTTTCGGCGTTGCTCGTAGCGTGGCCTGCCGCCCGCGACCTTCCTGAGTGAACTTCCCCTCGGTGACCAACCGCTTGATGCACAGCCGAACCTGTTGATCAGTTTTGCCGAGGGCGTCGGCGGTGGCATAAAGGGTGCGTCCGTCGACAGTTCCGTCCGTGCGCAGTAGTCCCTCGATCAAGATCCTCGTGGGTACATCGACGTCCCTGTCGGTCATCGCCATGTCCTTTCCTCGCTTCTCGACATCTTCGCCCACAACTGTACTATCGAATGCAATACGATCGTTTCAAATTCGTACGTTAGGGCGGGAAGATGGCAGCGGAATCGATGAGCGAGGGCAAGAGTAAGCCTCGTTTACGCAGGTGGATGGTTACTTCCCCGGCGGTGGTCGTTGTTCTGATCGCGACTCTGGTGGGCTGGACGCTGTACCAGAACACCTATGACATCCGTGAGGAAAAAGTGACGATCACCGGGGGATCGGTGCCGCTCCAGGGAGTCCTTGCACTGCCCGAACACGGTGACGGTCCCTTCGGGCTCGTGGTTTTAGTCCACGGAGACGGCCCGGTCGATGCAACACATGAGACGTTCTATCGACCGGTGTGGGAGGCGTTCGCAAAGGCGGGGTACGCGTCACTCTCCTGGGACAAGCCGGGGGTGAATGGGGCACCGGGCAATTGGCTCGATCAGAGCATGGACGATCGCGCGGCAGAAACGGAAGCGGCAATCGAGTGGGCGCGGGGACGTTCGGATATCGATCCGTCTCGTATCGGTCTGTGGGGTGCAAGCCAGGCAGGGTGGGTGATGCCCAAGGTGGTGAACCTCGACCCGGACGTAGCGTTCGTCATTGCCGTGGGTCCCGCGATCAACTGGCTCCAACAAGGCGAATTCAATACCCTTGCAGAACTTTCCGAGAGAAATGCGTCGGCCGACGAGTTCGAGAAAGCGCGGGTCGATCGTGCGAAGAACTTGGATCAGTTGGCCCGTGATGCATCGTTCGACGATCTCGTGGCCTCCGGCGAGGCCGACGGTCTCACCGAAGACCGGTGGAACTTCATCCGAAAGAACTACCTCTCGGATGCGCGAGCCGATCTCGAAACCGTGAAGGTTCCGGTGCTCTTGATCATCGGCGGACAAGACGTCAACGTCGACGTGGCTGATACCGAAAGGGTGTACCGCGAATTACTCGACTCGCCAGGGCAACTGGTGGTCAAGAAGTACCCCGACGCCACTCACTCGATTGTGGAGAAGGACCTCGAAGACTCGGAATTGATGTCGGCTCTGGTGGCCGTTCTTGCTCCCCGTTCGATCTTCGCTCCCGGCTATCTAGCGGATCAGACTGCATTTTTGGAGGGAATTCATGGCTGACGGAATCACGGTTGTCGCACTGGGTGGTGCCGGTGCCATGGGCTCGGCAGCAGTTCGTCTTGCTGCAACATTGCCGGGAATCGGCAAGGTAGTAGTCGCGGATCGCGATATCGATGCTGCGAAGCGTCTTTCAGTTGAACTGGCGCAGGCGTCAGCGGAAGTCGAGGCGCGCAGCATCGACGTCACGGACGGTCGCACGCTACGTGAATTGCTTGACGGCGCAGACGTGGTCGTCAATACGGTCGGACCGTTCTTCCGTTTCGGCGTCGGCATTCTCCAGGCAGCGATCGAGACCGGGACTCACTATCTCGACATCTGCGACGACTGGGAGCCGGCCGTCGACATGCTGGAATTGGACTGTGCCGCGAGGGGGGCCGGAATCTGTGCGGTAGTCGGCATGGGCGCAAGTCCCGGGATGAGTAACCTCCTGGCCGCGATGGCAGTCTCGCGATTGGACGTGGTCGACGATCTGTATACAGCCTGGCCGGTTGATGTCGAGGGCGAGGACGAGTCGGTGGACACATTGACTGCAGCGGCCGTTCACTGGATGCAGCAGATCAGCGGCACGGTTCCAGTGGTTCGTGCGGGGCGAATCGTCAACGAAGAACCGTTGCGTTCCATCGCACTCGAACTGCCCGGCGGACGTCGGGGGAACGCTTACGTGGTCGGGCATCCGGAGCCGGTGATGTTTCATCGGACCATCAATCCTGCAGGGCATTCGGCAAATCTGATGGTGATCACACCGGAAACCGTGGCGTTCCTCGACGTTCTCCGCTCCGATATCGACAAGGGGAGAATCGATCTCGACTCGGCTGCTGAAGAATTGGGCAAGCCCTCGCTCCGGCGGATGATCCGTGCTGCGCCTCGAATGCTCACGCGTGCCGGTCATGGATCCTTGCCGTTGTTTTTCGCCTCGGCGACCGGGGTGCGCGAAGGTCGAGAGATGCGCGTCGTGGCACGGATCGCTGACGATTCACCGGTATCGGAGTTACTGTCGGACATGGCCGGTGCAACCGGAATCCCCTTGGCGCTCGGCCTTGCTCAGGTGGTGTCCCGGCTGGCCGACGGAACGATTCGGGATCGGGTCGGTGTGCACTCAGCCGAGAGTGTCATCGACCCGGACGTTCTGTTCACTGCACTGGCGCGGTTGTTCGGTCGAACCGACTGGCGTGACATCGTTACCGTCGAATCCGAGTTTCGCTAGTCAGTTCGCGGCGTGCGATCCGATGCGACTGCGGATTTCGGTCTCGACGCGATCTGCGTCCTTGGGGCTGAATGAAGGCGCTCCGCGGCCGGCGAGGGTGAGTACCACCGCGGTCTCCTTCCACGGGCGTGAAAGATCCAGGCTGTACCACGAGCTGAAATCTGTTGTTCCCCAAATTCGTAAGCGTCCACTCAGCCATGACATGACTCCGAGGTCGACGGATTCGATCTGTGAGTACGGAACGAACTTGCTGACAAACGGGAAGTAATAGTGGCGGATCGTGACGCCCTGATCGTCGATTCGGACGGTCCTGTCCTCGTAGATCGTTGATGTCCCTGTACTCACAGTGAAAACCCGGTCCCTGCTGTTCGACGCTCTCGGCGGATGCCGAAAACCAACCATACAGTCTCTACTGGGAGCGGGTGGCCCGCCCGAGTCTCAGGCGCTGGTAGTCCTCGCGACGACGAGATCGCTCACCGCGATCTGAGCGTTGCCGATTGCCGCCTGAACCGGTTCGCAACTACTCGATGCTCTGGCGAGCGCAAGAACTGCGGTGAGTAAGGCGGCGTCGGGCTCTCCTTCGAACGGTCCGCTCTGGACGTCGAACTTTCCAGCTCGCAACTGCTTTCGGGCATTGATTCCAAGTTGTGAAATGACCTCGTCCATCGCGGTCAGGCACTGGGCGAGTGCGCCGATCGACCAGTAGAGATCGGCAGCGACGACAGGCGTCTCCGATGCCACGGTGCCGGCGCGGCGCAATCGGTGATGAGTGTCTCGGAGTATCTCGGGCAGTCTGTGGTCTGCGCAATGTTTCATCCCGCCGCCTCCGTAAGGTGTAAAGTTGGGTTATTCAATTACGGTAAGGCAGGACGGTAAGGGATGCAAGTAGTTTTAGACGATTACGTCGTCGGTGCGTCGTTCGCGACCGACCTGGTCAACACCTCGCCCCGCGTGTGGGTGGAGGCAGGCGACGCGTTGCGTGATCCTCAGGCGCTTCACGATCTACTGGATGAACATGGACTCTCGCCGGATGCGCTCCGCAACGGGCGTCGGCTTACCGGCGGTGAACTTGCCGACGTGCAGGCACTCAGAGAGGCGATTCGTTCGATTCTCGATGCTCCGACTTCTGATGAGCTCGTTGATCGCACTGATCAACTCCTGCAGACTGTCCCGCATCACGTTCGACTCGTGCCTGATGCCCAGTTCGACTATCGATGGAATGCGTTACCGGACAGAAGAATCGATCTCACGGGCGAACTAACATTATTGATCGGCTACTCGTTGCTGGGGACTCTGCGCACATTGGGGTACGAACGATTCCGCCCATGCGCGTCGCCGACGTGCAACGGGGTGTTTGTCGATACAAGCCGGGGAGGGCGACGCCGCTACTGCATGCCGGCGTTGTGCGGCAACCGAATCAACGTCGCGAATCACCGTCAACGGCAGCGTCGTACTTAGTCGTCAACGATGGCGTCGTACTTAGCGTCTGCGATTGCCCGGTCGATAGTGACAATCGAACAGAGTACGGCCGACTGTATGGGGAACTTCAACGAGATACAGACCACGTCAGTCCCGCACGATTGTCGCCATGGCAACTCCTAGTAGATGGCGGCTCGTATGAAAGCCCGTTCTGTCTCCGCGACAGCAGTTATCAGCGTTGGCGTATTCACTCTGGCCGGGTGTGGCGGCGCATCCAGTCCCGAAGGTTCGGTCGGTGAGTATGCAAAGGACGGCAGTTTCACGACTGTCATCAACGCCGATCCCGGAAATCTGCACCCTCTGATCACAAACCTTACGTCGACTCAGATCGTGAACGCGTACTCGTACGATTCGTTGATCGACATCGATGCGCAAACCCGCACGGTGCGTCCGTATCTGGCGGAGAGTTGGCGTGAAGAAGGAAACACGCTGAAGTTCGTGCTCAAGAAGGGCGTCACTTGTGCCGACGGCACTTCCTTCACCGCGCAGACCGCAGCCGATGACATCAACTGGGTCATGGACCCTGAAAACGCTTCACCGCTACGAGGATCCACCGTGCCGTCGTCGACGGTCGCGTCCGCGAACGGTGACGAACTGACGGTCACTACAGCCGAACCGGCACCCTTCTTGCTCTCCCGAATAGGCTCGATGCGGCTTCCGTGCGCTGCGACGCTCGAAGACCCGGCCAGTATCCGTTCGAGTAGTAACGGAACGGGTCTGTTCAAGGTCACCGAAGTTGTTCCCAACGATCACATCACGATGGAACGCCGCGACGGTTACACCTGGAGTCCGAACGGTGAGACCACTTCCGACACTCTCGGGGTGCCGAAGACAGTGACGATCAAGATTGTCACCGATCCGAGTACGACGGCGAATCTTGTTCTCACCGGTGGAGTGAATGCCGCGGCGGTGACCGGTTCGGACGAGGAACGAGTCTTGGCAGCGGGTCTGGATTCGAAGACCTACACCACGTTGTCCGGCGAGTTCATCTTCAATCATTTCGCGGCCCTACCCACGGCAGACCGTGCTGTACGGCAGGCCCTCGTGCAGGCAGTAGACCTGGACGACTACACCGAGATCACCACCGGCGGTAAAGGAACCCGTGCACGCGCCCTCGCGGTTTCGGAACCCCTTGCCTGCGACTACAACAGTGTCGAAGGGACGATCCCCGATTTCGACGTCGATGCAGCAAAGAAAACGCTGTCCGACGCAGGTTGGAAGGCGGGTCCCGACGGCCTCCTGACGAAGGACGGTCGACCGCTTGCCCTCAACGTAATTTTCAACAACTCACGCGATACAAACTCTGCCGCCGCGGAATACGTAGCAACACAGTGGGAAGGACTGGGCGCGAAGGTGAAACTGACCGGCGGCGACTACAGTTTCGTCATTGCCAACACATTCAGCACCACCGACCTGTCGTCGTGGGACGTTTCCATCGGTTTGACGCTGGGGAGTGATACGCCGAGCATCTTTGCGAAGTACTTCACCGGCCCGCCCAAACCTGAAGGAGTGAACTTCGCTTCCCTCGACAACAAGAAGTACATCGAATTGTCCACTGAGGCTTCGCTTCTTCCCGGTGACGAGTCCTGCAAGGCCTGGGAGGAAAGTGAGCGCGCGTTGTTCAACGACATCGACCTGCTGCCGGTATCCACGACTCCCGCTCACATGTTCTTCAACGGCGCAACGTCGATCTACCCGCCGTCGAGCGGAATCCTTCCGGGCTCGGCGATCCGTGTCCTGAAGTAGGACCCTCGGCAAACGCTCACTTTCGGGTATTGATCATCCGAAGTGCAAACCGAAATACCACTGCAGCACCGGCACCTGCAGCCAGGCCGGCGACGACATCGGCAAGAAGAACACCGACGCCTATGCCCAGGACGGCAGCAGCGGCGACGGCAAGGGCGACGTCAGCACGAGGAGCGGCGATCGCGGCATCCTTTCCCCGAGTATCGAACGAGCACCCATCTCAACGGAGCATGTCACGAAACGGTCGTCTGCAGGTGTATCAACCGCAAAATGTGTGAAACGCGTCGGCCCCGGCGGAGTTGGACTCCGCCGGGGCCGTGCTGTGTGTGTTGCGCACTTGCTCAGTGCGTCGGGACGGATTCCTTCGACGTGGTCGGGGACGTATCGGTGTGCTGGCTACCAATCTCCTTGCGGGAGTTCGAGCCGTTGAACCGAGGGAGGAAACCGGCCAGGACGAGTGCGATGACGGCGGATCCGGCAGCGAGGGCCATGACGACGCGGAAAGCGTTCTCCGACGGCAGCGTTGCCCCACCGACGGACATGGTCATCTGGGCGATGACGACACCCGCGATGGCGCTGGCGAATGATGTACCGAGGGAGCGCATCAGAGTGTTGAAGCTGTTGGCCGCTCCGGTCTCGGACGGAGGAACAGCCCCCATGATGAGAGCGGGCATTGCGCCGTAAGCCATACCGGTACCGGCGCCGATGATTACTGCGATCACGATCAGTTCCCAAATCGAGTGCATGGCGAAAATGCCGATGCCGTAACCGATTGCGACCACAATGGCGCCGAGCATGAGCGTCACTTTGGGGCCGTGCGAATTGGTGATGCGTGAGGACAGCGGAGAGATCAGCATCATGATGATGCCGGAGGGAGCCATGACCAGACCTGCGGTGAGCATCGAACCGCCGAGGCCGTAACCAGTGATTTCAGGCAACTGGACTACCTGGGGAAAGACCATGCTGGCGGCGAACATCGCGAATCCGAACACGATGGATGCGAGGTTGGTGAAGAGCACCTGGCGGCGGATGGATACGCGTAGATCCACCAGCGGCTTGGGGGTGCGTAGTTCCCACCATGCCCAGAATCCGAATATCAGGATCGCGGCGCCGAACAGGGAAAGCGTGAGCGTGCTCGTCCAACCCCAGTCGCCACCCTTGGAAATTGCGAGTAGAAGAGCGATGAGGGCGGCTGAGAGTGAGATTGCTCCGCCGAAATCGAACGTGCCTCCTGTGCGAACCGCCGATTCGGGGACCAGGACGACAACAAGAACGGCCGCAAGCGCGCCGAGCACGGCTGACGCCCAGAACAGGACGTGCCAGTCGGCGTACTCGGCGATCAAAGCCGCGATCGGAAGCCCCAGAGCGCCACCGACTCCCAGCGAAGCGCTCATCATCGCAACAGCGCCGGCGAGCTTCTTGGGTGGAAGCACGTCGCGCATCACACTGATACCCAGCGGAATGACACCGGCAGCAAGGCCTTGCAGGATTCGGCCGGCAACGAGGGGGATAACGCTTGAACTGAGGGCTCCGACCACGGAACCGGTTACCAACAGCGCCATGCTGATCAGGAGCAGACGGCGTTTGCCGAACATGTCGCCCAAGCGGCCCATGGTCGGGACGGCGACGGCGGCGGCGAGCAACGTGGCGGTCACAGCCCACGCGGTATCGGACGCCGGCGCGTTCAGGTACTCGGGCAGATGCGGGATGATCGGGATGACCAGCGTCTGCATGAGCGAGACGACGATGCCGGAAAACGCCAGAACAGCCACCACTGCGGTGGTGGCTGGCGACTTCGTTGTCTGTGGCGGCGTTGTCGGTGGTGGAGAAGTGGTTGACGACATTGCGGTAACTCCATCGGAGGAAGAACGAATAATGGTTTAAGTCAGTTGATTGAACTAAAGTTAAATCAAGTGACTGACTTAACGGAAGGGTGCGCCTCCGATCGTGACGAATATCTCCGGTGCCGAGCAGCTTCGGATGGTCGAGGATGATGGTGTCCATGACTACGAGGACTGAGGACGCGTCGGCCGACGTCGGCGGCGCCGCAAATTCCGCGCGCTCTGCTGCAACCCGAGACCGCATTCTCGCCGTCGCCGAGCAGCTGTTCGCCGAGCACGGAGTCTTCGCGGTTTCGAACCGCCAGGTGAGTGAAGCGGCAGGTCAGGGCAACAATGCAGCCGTCGGATACCACTTCGGGACCAAGACCGATCTGGTCCGCGCGATCGTGAACAAGCATTCCCAGCAGGTCGAGAAGAAGCGTGGCGAACTGCTGTGTGAGATCGAAGGGTCCACAAACGTTCGTGACTGGATTTCGTGTCTGGTTCGGGCGTCGACCGATCACTACGCCGAAATGGGTGGCCCGACTTGGTACGCGCGGTTCAGTGCACAGATTCTCACCGACCCGGTCCTGCGGAAAATCGTCTACGACGAGGTATTGGCCTCGCCCACCCTGCAGGAGACGCTTCGGGGACTCTCTGACTGTCTGGCCGACATGCCGATGAGTGTTCGACGCGCCCGCGCGGACATCGGACGCAATGCGATCGTGCACATGTTCGCCGAACGTGAGCGCACGCTTGCCGAAGAGGGGCCGGAAGCGGTCACGTCATGGGAGGACTTCACGACCGACCTCGTCGACGCGCTGGTCGGACTTTGGACGGCTCCGATCAGCCGCTGACCGGCCGTTTGTCCGCGCTAGCCGCCCGCCCCGGGGCAACCCTGCGCAATGGATCTCGCGTCGGCGGAAGATCCAGGAGCAAGCCCACTCCGGCAAGAATGATGACAAGACCGCCAACGAGCGCGAAGGTAACAGGCTCGTTCAACCACAGCACTCCGATGGCTGATGCCGAAATCGGAACGAGAAGAGTGACGGCCGATGCCGCGACTGGACCCGCCTGACGAATTATCCAGAAGTAGACCAGGTAGCCACCGGCGGTAGCCCCCAGCCCCAGGGCTGCCACGGCGATGAGTGGACCGACGGTTATGGGCCCCGGTGGGGGAGCGACGGCGGACACGGGCATCAATAGGGCAACCGCGGCAAGTTGTTGTCCGAGGGCTAGTGTCATCGGTGGAGTGTCCTGGAACGACTTTCGTGCGTAGACACCTCCGACTGCGTACAGCAGCGCCGCGGTCAAAGATGCGCCAATGGCCAGCATTGCGTGACTGTCGATCGCTGACGGAATTCCACCGACGAGCACCGAGACGCCGACGATGCCGATCGCGACCCCCGAGACTTTTCGCCAGGTGATCTTTTGTCGAAGCCAGAAAGCGGCGACGAATACGGTGAACATCGGCGTCGTGGCATTCAGGATCGACGCCGTCGACGAGTTGAGGCCGACGATCGCAGTTGCGACAAGCGTCAGGGGCCCAGCGACGTTGAGGGCTGCCAGCAGTAGGAATGCAGGAAACCGGTGACCGACCGCGCGCCAGGTCGATCTGCTGGAAGCCGTTATCAGTGCGAGAACCAACGCTGCAACAATGAAGCGGCCGTGCGTCGTGCCGACGGCGCCGAGTGTTGGTGCTGCCACCGCAACGAGGGGGAACGAGCTTCCCCAGAGCGCGCCGACCAACAGCAAAGCTCCAACCACGGCGAATCGGCTGCTGCCGATTGCTTTCCAGTTCTTCATTGCGCCTCTTCGTCGACGACCTCGCGGACATGGATGGCCGATGCCAGACCTACCCTATACCCCCAGTAGGTATAATTCTTCTTGTGTCATGATGCTGTAGGTGATCCGAGACTGGGGACGCATTATTCGTTCTCCTGCAATGGTTTATGTGTCGAGGTGCTGTACGCGCAGACCTTCAAGTTATCTCCAATATACCTATAGGGGGTATATTGGTGGTTGTGTCGGGCTCGCTTTCCGGGCCACATCCGTCCAGCAAAAGAACAGGAATCCCAATGAGTAGTTGTGGCTGTGGAAATACCCCGAAGGCCGACGCCAATGGCGCTGTAGGCACTGTCGGTACGGCGATGCCGACCGGTGGGAAAGACCTACTCAACTCTGGCAGTAGTGAACTCGTCGAATGTCGGGTCATGCCCGGCAGTGTGATCGAAAAGGCGCGTGCCGAAGCGGAAGGCCTGTTCCGTGACTACGAAGGTAATCGGTACTGGTTTTGCTGCAAGGGTTGTGGTCCTCGATTCGACGCAAATCCGCGGAAGTACGCTGACGTGAGCTGAGCGAAAAGTGGTGGTGCAGGCGATGGCTGCACCACCACTTTCGTTGAGGCCCAATCGGGGTTCGGGCAGACCGTCGACATCAGACGGTGCGAGCGCACGCGCACTGGGTGGCCGCCAAGGTGCATTCGCCTCGCGTGGTTTCGTACGTCGCTTGTACGGGCAATTCAGCAACTGTCTCCCGAGGCCAAAGTGCAAATCCTGCAACGGCTCCCACTGCGGCAAGCGCTGCAAGGATGCTCCAGGTGACCGCAAATCCCGCGCTCGAACCCACCCATCCGGCGATCGGATAGGTGACAAGCCAGGCGAGGTGTGACAGGGAGAACTGGGCTGCGAACACCTCCGGTATACCTGCGGGGTCGACGGAGCGCCGAAGTACTTTTCCGGTCGGCGTGACGATCATGGCCATCCCGGCGCCGACGAGTGCCCACACTGCGGCAGTGAGCATCCACGTGAATACACCGGCCACGGCGAGGGCTGCTGCCGCGCTGGCACTGACGACCAAGACAACGGAACCCGCTGTCATCACAGTGCGTTCAGCGGTTCTGTCGAGAACGCGTGGAAGAAGCAGCGCGGTCACCAACGTGCCGGTGCCTGACGCGGCAAGCATCCACGCCACGTCGGATTGGGTTCCACCGAGCTCGTCGCGGACGTAGTTGACGGTGTTGACCACGACGATCGAACCGGCTGCTGCCACCACGAGATTGAGTGCCATGATGCCGCGCAGTCGCGGTGTGGTCACGAAGATTCGCACCCCCGACGCGATCCGATCCCACGCCTTGCGGTGAGTACTCCGGCGAGCGTTGGGGATTCGGGTGGCCAGCACGAGCAGTGCCGAGACCGCAAAGCCCACGGAGGTGGCGACGAACAACAGGTTGAATGTCATGAAGGACAGTGCGACTGCGGCAAGAACAGGGCTGAGCAGGCTTTCCATCGTGTAAGCGACCTGCGATGCCGACAGTGCGCGGGTGAAATCGGCCTCGTCGGTCACGATGTCAGGGATGACCGCTTGGAACGTGGGAGTGAACGCTGCCGACGCAGCTTGGAGAACGCCTACCAGCACGTAGATGTGCCAGATCTCGCTGACGAAGGGCAATGCGATCACGACCGCTGCACGAAGGGCGTCGAGGGCAACGAGGAAAGCCCGTCTCGGCAACCGGTCGACGTACGCCGCCGCGAGTGGAGCGATCACGACGTACAGGGACATCTTGATCGTCAGCGCGGTGGCCAGCACAGCTCCGGCGCTCGGCCCAGCGAGTTCGTAGGCGAGTAGACCCAGCGCAACCGTCGCCAATCCGGTGCCGAACAGCGCGATGATCTGGGCGCTGAAGAGCAGGCGATAGTCGCGAATCAAGAACAGACGCATGCTGTTCCGTTCCGGTGCGGTCCTAGCGGTCCGGTTCATCTGGTTTCACTCCCGCGACAAGATTGAAAGCTCCGGTCAGGACATTGAGGGCGACGATTCCGACGACGTCGGCGATCTCGCGATCACCGTAGCCGTGCGCTCGAAGGCCCGCGATGTGTTCGTCTGAAATCGAGGCAGGCTCCCGATAGACGCGAAGTCCGAGGTCGATCATTGCCGCGATGGCAGGATCGGCGGACGTGCCCGCGCGGGCACGCTCGATCTCGTCCGCCTCGACGCCGTTGGCGTGCGCGGCGGCAACGTGGGCTTCGAGGCAAACAGCGCAACCTTGCTGGACCTGCACGGCGATCGAGATTCGCTCGGTGATCTTGCGGCTCAGTTTCGCTCGCTTCATTGCCCGGCTGAGTTGCAGATAGCCACCCAGTACGGCGGGCGAATGAGCCATCGCCGCGACCATGTCACCGACCTGTCCATGACGGTTGACGAGTTCGGCGAGAAGGTCTTTAGATGCACCGACAGCGGTGGTGGGCGTGAGAGATGCAAGGCGCGACATAACGAGTCCTAAGTGGTTCCGCCGGTGGTGGGTTCGGCTGGTGACAGCCGGCCGAACCCACCACCGGAGTTGGTCAAGAATTGACGGTGGATTGAACGGTTCGAGGATCGTCGACCTTGGTCGACCGCATCACGACCGCGGTGATTGCTGCGCCCACCACTGCGATGGCGGCTGCTCCCAGGAACACGGCGGAGAAACCGTTCGTCAACTCCGTCAGGTCACCGAGTTGATCAGCGCCGAACACTGCTGCGATCGCGGTCATCACCGCGAGGCCGACAGCCGAGCCGACCTGGTAGCTGACGTTGACGATGCCGGAAGCCAATCCGCCCTCTTCCGGGCGTGCAGCCGAAATCGCCGTACCGAGTGAGGGAATGAACGCCAGCGTCATACCTGCCGCAGCCACGAGCGACGCCGGCAGTACGTCGACCCAGAAGTTGCCGGTGGGCCGGATCAACGACATCCAACCCAAACCGATTCCCAGTACCAGCAATCCGGTCACGATCATCGCTTTTGCACCGAAGCGTGCCATGGCCCGTGGTGCCACGACGACCATGCCGAGCATGACGAAGATCGTCATCGGCAGCAGCGCCGCACCGGCCGGGAAGGCGCTGTATCCGAGCACTTGCTGCAGGTACAGGTTCAGGAAGAACCACATCGGTATCCAGGCAGCGCCGAGGACGAGCTGAGCGATGTTCGCGGCACCGAGGTTGGGCGCCTTGAAGATTCCCAGACGCACCAGAGGTTCCCGACGCTTGGACTGGATCAACACGAATGCACCCAACAGCGCGGCCGAAACGGCGAGCGCCAGCCACGTCTGCCCGGATCCCCATCCGACATCAGGTGCTCTGACGATGCCGAAGACTCCGACAGCAAGACCTGCGGTGACAGCGAGTGCGCCGAGGAAGTCGATCGACCCGGTACGTGCCGGTGCGTTCGGCATCAGGAGGGGAGTAGCGATCAGCGCGATGACGGCGATGGGAATGTTGAGGTAAAACACCCAAGGCCAGCTGGTGTATTCGGTGATGACGCCGCCGAGGAACACTCCGGCCGTACCGCCTGCCGGGGCGGCAGCGCCGTAGATGGACAGCGCCTTGGTCATCTCTTTCTGCGTGCTGCCGAACAGCATCATCAGCAAGGTGAGCGCCGATGGTGCGATGAGTGCGGCACCGGCACCCTGAACGGCGCGGCCCGCAAGTTCGACGGCAACGTTACCGGCGGCACCGGCGACAACGGAACCGATCAGCAGGATCAGCCAACCAGCGGAGAACACTCTGCGGGCGCCGAACAGGTCGGACAGGCGGCCGCCGAGGAGGAGTAGCCCGCCGAATGCGATGACGTACGCATTGAAGACCCAGGTCAGGCCTTCCTGGGAAAAGCCGAGATCGCTCTGCATCTGGGGGAGAGCGACACCGATGATCGAGGTGTCCATGATGACCATGAACTGAGCGGCGGCGATCAACGCCAACGCCCACCACTTACGGGTGGATTTCGGTTGTGTGGACATTCTGAGTTCCTTACCTCTACGGGGTATAGGTGATGCTCGTGTGGTCAGGGGGTGTCGAAAGCGAGCCTGGGCGACATCGGCGCAGCGCTTCGTTGAGGTGCGCGGGGAAATGCTGTTCTTGGAACTCATTCGGCCGGCGCTCTGCGTAGATGCGCATCGGATCTCCTTCGAGTGAATTCATGGTGTTCGAGTAGTTCGTTGCATACCCTAGGGGGGTATGGTACAAATTGCAACAGGTTCGAATTCAAGGAGTGTTGAACCCGACGCAGACGGCAACGAAAGTGCTGCCGACCCAAACTTTGGAGGGCAAGATGTTCAGCGGCAACGGCTACACACTGGAATTGGCAACGTCGGAGGCGGCCGTCGGCAGCCATGTCCCCTTGCAGTTCCGGATCCTGGATTCGGTTGGAACTCCGTTGACCAGGTACACCGACACCCACGACAAGCAGTTGCATCTGATCGTGGTCGGTCTGGACCTGACCGGATTCCAGCACGTGCATCCCGAATTGGACGAGAACGGAAACTGGCGTGTGTCAGTCGATTTCGATCACGCGGGAGACTACCGAGTCTTCGCTGACTTCACCCCGGACGGGGGTGACGGAATGACGCTGAGTGCGGATGTACGCGTCGCCGGGTCCTATGATCCTCGGCCGTTGCCCGCCGCTGCTGCCGTCACGACGGTCGACGGCTATACCGTCTCTCTCGAAGGCGCGGCCCATGCCGGCCAGACATCGAAGCTCACGCTCTCGGTCAGTCGTGACGGAATCCCGGTCACAGACTTGCAGCCCTACCTTGCCGCGTACGGGCATCTGGTCGCGTTGCGTGCCTCCGACCTCGCCTATCTCCATGTGCATCCGGATGGTCATCCGGGTGACGGTGTCACGCCGGCTGGACCGGCAATCACCTTCTACGCCAACATGCCGAGCGCTGAGGACTACCGGTTGTTCCTGGACTTCAAACATGGCGAAGTGGTGCGTACGGCGGAATTCACTCTGACGGCCGACAATGCGACCACGCCTGGGGTCGAACACTCGAGCCACTCGCACCACGGGCACTGAGACCGAATGAGTTTCGCAGCAACGGGAAAACGGGCATGGGCGATCACCATGCACCCATCTGTTCGTGCAGTAGCGAAATGCGTGGCGATGTGCGCAGTGATTGCTCTGCAAGACAACGGAAGTCGAAGAGTATCCGCTCATCGCCCCGGTAACGAGAATTGTTGCGAGGTCACGCGTTGACGAACAGGAGGACATCGAATGTCGGAAGCGACAGCAGTGGGCAACGCTCCAAGCAGTGCCCCGGGCAATGATACGACCGGCGATGTGTGCTGCACGGGTGATTCCCACGGCTACATCACCGCCAAGGACGACTACCTAGGGCGCCTGCGTCGCATCGAGGGTCAAGCCCGCGGCCTGCAGCGCATGGTCGACGAGGACAAGTACTGCATCGACATTCTCACGCAGGTTTCGGCGATGACCAAGGCTCTCCACGCGGTGGCCATGGGGCTGCTCGAGGACCACATCAGCCACTGCGTCGTCAAAGCTGCCGTTGACGGTGGTCCCGAGGCGGAGGCAAAGGTGAAGGAAGCGACCGACGCGATTGCGAGGCTCGTTCGCTCGTAGAACTGTGCTCGACGAACATTGATACCGTGGTCGTCATGTTCAGCATCGAGATCCGTCGTACATTCGCTGTGAGGCAAGGGTTTCCGGCGGCTTCCGGCACCCGTGCGGGACGCAAAGAATTTGCCGCCGCTGATGCCTGCCGAGGGATTTCGTGTGACGATGCGAGTCGGGTTCTCGTTCGAGGACGACCAACTCGGCGAACGTGGATGGTTTGTCGACACGGACGCTCTCGACGAGTCCGTCGATCGGTGCGCCGAGCGATTGGCGAGCGGTGTCTGGCCGGAGATTTTCGATTTCCGTCCGTCATTCGAGAACGTTGCGAAGTGGTCTTTCACGGAACTTGCGTCCACGATTCCTCAGCTGACCTACGTCGAGCTGGACAACGAGACGATAGGTGTGGCAACGAGATACGTCAGATCGCACTGATCTGACATATCTCGTTACCACAGGGGTTTCGATCGATCGGACTACTGGTAGAGACGCAGTGCAGACCCGATGAAGGACTTACCGAATGCGAGCCCGGCCTTGTTGAAGTAGAAGCTCATGTTCGTATTCGCGAACGGCACCGCGGACACCGTCTTGGTGATCTGCGACTCGGCGTCTGCCCACTCTGCGCACGCTGCGTCGCCGGTCAACGCGGAAGCCTTGGCCACCGCTGCTTCGTAGGCGGGGTTGTTGATCGAAGAGAAATTCTTACCGGCTGCCGGAGCAGGTCCGGTGAAGAACGGGGTGAACCCGCTGGGAATCGAATTGTTGATCTGGATCCATGCGATGTCCCACTGATTGTTGTCTTTACCGCTGAGCATGACGTCGACAACTTTGGTCTGGTCGGCTCCCGTTACCTCGACGTTTGCGCCGAGATCCGACCATGCAGATTGAGCGAGTTCGGCTGCTGCGCTGCGAGCCTCTTCGCCTCCTGCGTAGAAGAGGCGGAGTGTCAACGGGTTTCCGTCTTTGCTTCGTTTTCCGTCCGACCCGGCGGTCCAGCCGGCCGCGTCCAAGGTTGCCTTCGCTGCGCTGACGTCGTAGTCCGGAATGTTGCCGGTGACGGAGTCGTACACGCAGGCGCGGGGCTCTACACCGACGAGACTTGTTGCGCGGGTGCCCTGGCCGGCAGTGATAACTTCTGCCAGATCGTCGAGATTGACTCCCTGGATGAGTGCTTTGCGAACGGCGGGATCGCTGGTGGGATTGTTCGCGATCTGGTTGAAGTACATCTGACCGGACGGCATCGGGCGATTGATCGAGGCGAAATTGGCGGCTTCGATCCGGTCCTTGTCCGGACCGGCGATCGGAGATGCGTTGAGTTCGCCGGAGAGAAGCTGGTTTGCGGCGGTGCTGACATTGGGTGCCATGACAGCGATGACGGTCTTGGGGACACCTGGTGTGTCGGAGGTGGTGTCGTCGGGGCCCCAGTTGTAGCCGTCACGACGCTCGAACGTGTAGTGGTCGTTGGCGGCGACTTCGGTGACTTCGAACATCCCGGAACCGAGAGACTTCTTGTTCGAGGCGGTCGGGTCCGCGAGTCCGGCGTCGCACATGATCGGGAGGCGACTGACCGTGAGGAGGAGGAAGGGGCTCGGCGCCGGAGTGGTGACCGTGATGGTGCGGGTCGCGGGATCGGCAGTGGCCGAAGCGCCTACGGGGACCGTGGTGCCGCGTTGTTGTGAACCGTTGGCCGGATCAGCCACGAAGTTGATGTTGTTCGCGACGGTCTGCGCGTTCAGCGTCGACCCGTCGGTACAGGTCACTCCCTCGCGGATGGTGAAGGATGCGGAGGTCGGCGTCTCTTCCCATTTCTCTGCCAACCACGGTTTGAATTCACTGGTGTCCGGATCCTGGTAGACCAGGGAGTCGTAGGCCAGCCTCGAGATGTCAGCGGTTGCCGCGGAGCCGGACATGATCGGGTTGAGTGCACCCGGATCGGCTTGCAACGCATAACGGAAGGTTCCGTCTGTCAGAGGTTCACCGCCGTCGGAGCCCGAGGACGTGTCTCCCGAGCTGCAAGCCGACAACACGAGTGCGAGCCCCGCGGCCGTTGCAAGTGCCGGATAAGAGCGGTGTTTCATTGTGCCTCCGTGAAGGAGCCAGGGCCCGAGCGAAATTCGAGAGGGCGCGGTCGAGTGTGACCGCTAAATCTTGGCGTAGGACGTGACGGGCATCTCGGTCGATCTTCACGAAAATCATGCCGATTTTTGTTCGATCTCACGAGAACCGGGGTGATGAACCAGTTCAGGTCACGGTGAGTCGAGGTCATTTTGCCGTGGCCACCCGGTTGCAGTGAGTACAACGGCAGGGACCGACGTCAACGGAGAGATCGGGCCGAGGGCGAGGAGATCTTCGTCTTCGTCGATCTCGGACCAGAATTTTTCAGAAGAAACATCGAGGCCGAGAATGATCCACGGCGGTCCGGCTTCTTGAAAGGCAAAGGAGACTCTGCCGGTTCGCGGAACCGTCGCATCGAACAGGTGGTCTCCGACTGGATATCCCTGTTGCTCGCCCACCAACGTCAGGGTTGTCGGTTCGAAGGACGCCTCGCGCAGCATCTTCTCGACTGCGCGGTCGAAACTCTGCTGAGTGGTGAACTCTTCGTCCGCGTTCGAACCGCTGAACTCGGGGAAATGCGCACAACACAAAACGTGTGAGCCCTCTGAGTTGCAGTAGAGACGAAACACGGGAAATCCACCTGCCACGAAGCGTGACGTTAGCAGAGCGTCGAAATGGAGAAGTTGCTGTTTCGGCAAAGATGGTTGCGTGAGTTGTGGAAGGTCGTTCATCCTGGGTGCATGAGCCACGAACACCACAATCACCACGAAAACTCTGAAACCACCGAGAATCCGTACGCCAAGGCGGACGCACAGTTCTGGAACTCGCTGTACGAGGAACGTCCCGCGCGCTGGAGCGGAAATCCCAACCCACAGTTGATTGCCGAAGCCTCCGACCTCGAACCGGGCACTGCACTCGACGTCGGTTGCGGCGAAGGCGCCGACGCTTTGTGGTTGGCACGTCGCGGGTGGAAGGTCACCGGCACCGACATATCGTCGGTAGCGCTCAGTCGCGCCCAGGCTCACGTCGAGGGCGAGGGCGTCGACATCGAATGGCTGGAAGCCGACCTGACGAAGTGGGATCCGCAGGGTCGATCGTTCGATCTGGTGTCCGCGCAGTTCTTCCACATGCTCGAACCCGCGCGCGGGGAATTGTTCCGTGCTCTCGGAGATCTGGTCGCGCCGGGCGGGCATTTGCTGATCGTGGGCCACTCGCCCCACGAGTCGCCCACCGAACATCATCGGGCAATGCTGCATACACCCGAATACGTGGAGTCGCTGTTCACCGATGGTTGGAAGGTGTTGGTCTCGGAGTCGCGGGAACGTGATCTTCCCGCGAACCCCGAGATGCATCACACCACGGATACCGTTGTGCTGCTTCAGCGATTGAGTGCGAGCACCGACAGCAACTCGTAAGCGACGTGAGCCGCTGCGATACCGGTGATCTCGGCGTGGTCGTACGCCGGTGCTACCTCGACGATGTCGGCGCCGACCACGTTGAGTCCCACCAACCCGCGCAGTGTGTTCAACAATTCGCGAGAGGTCATGCCGCCCGCTTCGGGTGTTCCGGTACCCGGAGCGTGGGCGGGATCGAGCACGTCGATGTCGACGGAGACGTACACCGGGCCACCGTCGAGGCGCTTACGCATGCGCTCGACGATGCTGGCGACGCCGTCGACCTCGTAGTCGTCACTGCGGATCACCTGGAAGCCGAGGACGCGGTCGTCTTCGAGGTCTTTCTCGCTGTAGAGCGGTCCACGGATACCGATGTGCTGGGAACGCTCCATGTCGATCAGGCCTTCTTCGCTGGCGCGACGGAAGGGGGTGCCGTGAGTGAAAGGCTGACCGAAGTAGGTGTCCCAGGTGTCGAGGTGAGCGTCGAAGTGCAGGACGGCGATCGGGCCGTGATCGCGGGCCAGTGAGCGCAGGATCGGAAGTGCGATGGTGTGGTCGCCGCCGAGCGTGAGCACGGAGGAACCGTCGGCGCGCAGGTCGGTCACGGCGGACTGAACCGTCGTGAGAGCTTCCTGAATGTCGAAGGGGTTGACGCCGATGTCGCCGAAATCGGCTACCTGCTGGTTGGCGAAGGGCGAGACCTTGAGCGCGGGGTTGTACGGACGCAGCAGCTTCGACGCAGCGCGGATGTGCCCCGGACCGAACCGAGCGCCGGGTCGGTAGCTGACACCCGAATCGAAGGGGATGCCGAGGATTGTCACGTCGGCGCGCGAGACCTCATCGAGGCGCGGCAGACGCGCAAAAGTGGTCGGCTCGGCGTAGCGGGGGACGCGCGTGGCGTCGACGGGTCCGATGAACGATCCGGGGTTGTTGGTAGCCATGTGCAGAGGTCCCTGCTCTCGATTCGGCGCACACCGGGCGCCCTTCAGTGATGTAGCTCTCTGAGCAAGTATGGTTTCTTCAAGAGGCTCGGTTGTCAACCCCTGTTTCCTGAAAGGGACACGGCGGTCGTGAAGGAGTGGGTTCAGTGGCCAAGGCGAAGGAAGCGGTCGAGCCGGTCGGACCGCGCATCGGGGCGAGGCTCAAGGCGGCACGTCAATCGAAGCGGTTGACCCTCGACGACCTGGCCGAGGCCTGTGGTGTGACGAAGGGGTATCTCTCGAAACTCGAGCGCGATCACGTCAACGCGTCGGTGGCGACCCTGATCAAGGTGTGCGCGGTGCTCGAGATCCCCGTCGGATCCCTGTTCGAGAATGCGTCCGCCGGTGAAGTAGTCCGCGCCGACGCCATGCCGCAAATCAGCTTCGGTGGCGAAAAGATGACGGAGTACCTGCTCACGCCTACCAACGAGCGTCGAATTCAGGTGCTGCTCGGCGAGCTGGAACCAGGCGGCGGAAGTGGTCAGGAGTTCTACAGTCTGCCGATCGACGTGAACTTCGTGCACGTGCTGGAGGGCGGCTTGCGGGTCTCGTTCGAGGGCGGTCGGACGGATCCGAACGGTGAGGCCGTCGATGCCGAAGACGTCGTGCTTGCGGCGGGCGATTCCTTCACATTCACGCCGACGCACAACCATAGTTTTCAGGCCGAAGGCTCGGTTCTGGCGAAGGTTCTGTGGGTCTTGAATCCGGCATTGCCGGAAGGGCCACGCGCGTCGCCTTCGTGAGACACGAATCCGTGAATGTTGATTCTCAGGAAACAAGAGTTGACATGATTGGCGGCACCCGTCACGCTGGTAGTTGTCCCCGTCACACACACCGTCGAAAATTGGCGTCACGGAACTCCTGAAGGAGCGCACCATGCATGTCGATTCAGTTCGAGTTGGCCTGTTCCAAGGTCCGCTCACCACCCCGGACACCTTTGCGTCGGTGGAGTTCAACCTCGCTGCAATCGACACCGCTGCCCGCGAGGCTGCGGCATCCGGTGCGAAGATCCTGCTGACGCCGGAGATGTCCGCAACCGGCTACGACATCGGCGAACTGGTGTCGCTGCGCGCGGAACCGGCCGACGGCCCGATCTTCGATTCCGTCGCCGAGATTGCTCGCAGTGCAGGCATCGCCGTCGTCTACGGCTACCCCGAACTCGACGGGGGAGACGTCTACAACAGCGTGCAGGTGGTGGACCGCGACGGCACTTCGCTTGCGCACTACCGCAAGACACACCTGTTCGGCACGCTCGACCGCGAACATTTCCGGCCAGGTGAGACCCTGGTGGTCGGGTTCGATTTCGAGGGCATCCGCTGCGGATTGTTGATCTGCTACGACGTGGAATTTCCCGAAGCGGTTCGGGCCCATGCCGACGCCGGTACCGAATGGCTCATCGTGCCGACGGGGTTGATGACTCCGTACGAACACATTGCGCAGCAAGTGGTTCCGGCCCGCGCATACGAGAGTCAGATGTTTGTCACCTACGTCAATCGCTGCGGCGCCGAAACCGAGCTGACCTACTGCGGTCTCTCGTGCGCCATCGCACCCGACGGTGCCGAGTTGGCGCGGGCCGGGGGCGGCCAGGAATTGCTCTTCGCGGATATCGCCGCCGCCACCGTCTCGCAATCGCGCACCCTCAACACGCATCTCGACGATCGACGCCTCGATCTGTATCCAGACCTTTCTGTCACGACTGTCTCCAAGGAGAACCGTAGATGACCATCCCAGTAGCTCCGGACAGTTCCTCGGAACCCGGCAAGCAGCCGCCCCTCACGATGTTCGGACCGGATTTTCCGTTCCCGTACGACGACTACGTTTCCAGTCCGGCGGGACTCGGCTCGGTGCCCGATCTGGCACTGGGTACAGAAGTTGCCGTGATCGGTGGTGGACTCTCCGGCATGATCGCGGCCTACGAGTTGCTCAAGGTCGGTCTCAAACCGATTGTCTACGAAGCTGATCAGATCGGTGGCCGGATGCGGTCGGTCGAGTTCGACGGGCACCCCGGGGTTGTCGCCGAGATGGGCGCAATGCGTTTCCCACCGTCGTCGACGACGTTGTTCCACTATCTGAACGAACTGGGTCTGCAGACCGAGGAGTTCCCGAATCCCCTTGCCGAGGTCACGCCGAGCACCGTCATCGATCTCAAGGGTGAGAGCCACTACGCGCACACTCTCGAGGATCTGCCGCCGATTTACACCGAGGTGGCGCAGGCCTGGCAGCGCACTCTCGAAGAGCATGCCGATCTGATTCCGTTGCAGCAGGCCATTCGTGACCGCGACACCGCAGAGATCAAGCGGATCTGGAACGACCTCGTGGTGCGCTACGACGACCAGACGTTCTACGGATTCCTCGCCGCGTCGAAGCACTTCAAGTCCTTCCACATGCGGGAAGTGTTCGGGCAGGTCGGATTCGGTACGGGTGGTTGGGATACCGACTACCCCAACTCGATCCTCGAAATCCTTCGTGTGGTCATCACGGCCGCCGACGACGACCACCGCGGCATCGTCGGTGGATCGCAGCAGCTGCCGATGCGGTTGTGGAACCGCGCCCCGGATCACATGGCGCATTGGCCTGCCGGTACGACGGTCGCTTCGCTCAACGACGGCGAGACGCGTCCCCGCGTCACCGAACTCCGGCGTACCGAGCCCGGCAACATCACGGTGACGGACTCCGAAGGTTTCATTCGCACGTATGCGAGTGCCGTTGTGACAGTGCAGAGTTGGATGCTGCTGAACAACATCAGGTGTGACGACGATCTGTTCCCGATCGACCACTGGACTGCGATCGAGCGAACTCACTACATGGGTTCGACCAAGGTGTTCGTTCTCGTCGACCGCCCGTTCTGGAAGGACAAGGACCCCGTGACCGGCCGTGATTCGGTGTCGATGACACTGACCGACCGTATGAGTCGCGGCACCTACCTGCTCGATCAAGGCGAGGGCAAGCCAGGCCTGATCTGCTTGTCGTACACCTGGTCGGACGATTCGCTGAAGCTGCTGGCGCTCGACGCCACCGAGCGCATGAACATCATGCTGCGCTCTCTCGAAGAGATCTACCCAGGCGTGGACTTCCGCAGCCACATCATCTCGAGCCCGGTGACGCTGTCGTGGGAAACCGAGCGCGACTTCATGGGTGCGTTCAAGGCGAACCTTCCGGGGCACTACCGGTACCAGGAGCGCCTGTTCTCTCACTTCGTGCAGAATGATCTCGAACCGCGTCATCGGGGAATCTTCCTCGCCGGAGACGACGTGTCGTGGACTGCCGGCTGGGCCGAGGGCGCGATCCAGACCGCGATCAACGCGGTATGGGGCGTCGTCAACCATCTCGGCGGCGCTGCGCCTACCGAGAATCCCGGACCCGGCGACGTGTTCGAGGAGCTCGCTCCGATCAGGTTGGGCGACTGAGCTCACCGCAACTGCCGAAATGTCGTGCCCGATGGGGGTTGGTACTCCTATCGGGCACGACCTCTTTCCGGTGATCCACGCAACACTGGAAAGTGTTCGGATCCAATAATTTCCAGGAGGGTGTTCAATGGCGAGCACATCATCGGCGACCAAGACCGCAGCTGCAGAATCGAGACCCGCGGGCGGTGATCGATCCGGTGACCCGGCGCTCGAACTGGTCGCCGAATTGGCAGCAGCGGGCCAGCGACTCGTCTTCCGTCAGGGCGACGACTTGAACAGCGACGACTTGAACAGCGGTGCCCTGAACAGTGACGATCTGACCTGTGTGGTGCTGTGGCCGTCCGGAGAACCCTCCCTCTCCGATCTGTGCGAGAACTTCGAGTCCCTCGGACTCCGAGTTTCGACGCACCGCCCGCTTCCGACCGTTCTGGGTTCGGCACACTACTTCACCTTCGAGCCGAGCACCTTCGACGGCAGTGCGCTCGAGAAGATGGCGGACGCCTTCGAAGCCGTCATCGCCGGACAGACCCGGATGGACGCATTCTCCAGTCTGATCGGACGAGCAGACATCACGTGGCGCGACGCAGAGTTGCTGCGCGCTGCGTGCCGTTTCCTCGCTCAGGCTCGTATCGGGTTGTCCGAGAGCTACATCGTCGGAGTGTTGGCAGCGAAGCCGCTCTTCGTACGGCAGGCAATCGAACTCTTCACCGCGCGTTTCGATCCCGCAGTAGCAGGTTCGCGTGAGACGGCCGTGGCCACCGCGGCGGCGGCCATCGACGAATCAGTCGACGGTGCAGACACTCTCGACGAGGATCGCGTCTTGCGCGGTGTGCGTTCATTCTTGCAGGCGACTCTGCGCACCAACTGGTACCTGCGCGGTGAGGCCGGCGAGCCGCTGCCGTACGCGTCGTTCAAGATCGACTCGCAGTTGCTCTCCACCCCGCAGAAGACAGTTCCTTTCCGCGAGATCTACGTCAGCGCACCCAATGTCGAAGGCGTGCATCTGCGTAGCTCCTCCGTCGCGCGTGGTGGCCTGCGTTGGTCGGATCGATACGAGGACTTCCGCACCGAGGCTCTGAGTCTGATGAAGACCCAGAGCGTGAAGAATTCGCCGATCGTTCCCTCGGGAGCCAAGGGTGCGTTCGTGGTTCGGGGCACGTCGTCACCGACCCCGGCGCAGGTGCAGGAGTCGTACAGCACCTTCATCCGCGGCTTGCTGGACGTGGTGGACAACATCGTCGACGGCGCAGCGGTGCACCCGGCAGAAATAATCGAGTACGACGGTGAAGACTCCTACCTCGTCGTGGCGGCGGACAAGGGGACCGCACGGTTCTCCGACGTCGCGAACGGCATCGCCGTCGAGCGTGGTTTCTGGCTCGGCGACGCTTTTGCTTCCGGCGGTTCGGCCGGCTACGACCACAAGGCGATGGGCATCACCGCTCGCGGCGCCTGGGTAGCGGTTCGACGCCACTTCGCCGAGCGCGACCTCGATGTCGACACCGATCCGTTCACCGTCGCGGGCATCGGTGACATGTCCGGCGATGTGTTCGGTAACGGAATGTTGCTCTCGCACAAGATCCGTCTGGTCGCGGCATTCGATCACCGCCACATCTTCATCGACCCGAACCCCGACACCGAGACGACGTTTGCCGAACGCGCTCGCCTCTTCACCGTGCCGCGCTCGTCCTGGGACGACTTCGACCGCACCGTGATGTCGCCTGGCGGTGGCGTCTGGCCACGTAGCGCGAAGTCGATCCGCCTCCCGCTCGAGGCGCGTCAGGTCCTCGGTATCACCGAGGAGAAGCTGACTCCGCAGGAACTGATCCGAGCGATCCTGTGCGCTCCGGTGGACCTGTTGTGGAATGGCGGCGTCGGTACCTACGTGAAGGCGTCGACCGAAAGCAACGTCGACGCGGCCGATCCGTCCAACGACGCAGTTCGCGTCAGCGCTGACGAGTTGCGTGCAACCGTGGTGGGTGAGGGCGGCAACCTGGGTTTCACCCAGCGTGCCCGCATCGAATATGCCGCTGGCGGAGGACGAATCAACGCCGACTTCATCGACAACGCGGCAGGCGTGGCTACCTCGGACCGTGAGGTCAACATCAAGATCGCACTCGCAGAGTTGGACGCGACCTCGCGCAATGAACTACTTGCGGCGGCCCAGGACGAGGTAGCCGCATCGGTACTCGAGGCCAGTGAAGATCAGACCCTCGCGATCAGCCTGGCCGAGCACCGCGCTCCCGCCCTACTCGATCAGCACGAACGGTTGATCGAGAACCTGGTCTCGGCGGGCGCGATGAAGCGCCTCGAAGAATCATTGCCGGACGCCAAGGCGCTGGCGGTCAGGGCGCGAGCCGGGCAGGGCCTACTCCGTCCGGAACTTGCTGTGCTGGTGGCGCAGTCGAAGAACGTGCTGACGGCGGAATTGGGGGCGTCGACCGTCCCGGACAATCAGATCTTCGCCGATCGTCTCCCGCAGTACTTCCCGCTCTCCGTCGTCGAGGCAGCACCGGACGCGGTCCGCGCACATCGGTTGGGCCGCGACATCATCATCACCTCGGTGGTCGACGAACTGGTCAACCGCGTCGGACCCGGCGTGCTGTTCCGGCTGGAGGAACACCTCGGAGTCCACAGTCCGGAAGCGGCTCTGGCCTACGCAGTGGTCAGCGAAGTGCTCGGCACCGAGGAACTTCGGCGCGAGATCTTGAACTCTGAGCTGCGCGCCACCGAGCAGTTGCAGGCTCTCGATCGCTTGCAGCAGTTGTTGGAATCCGAGATGAGCTGGGTGTTGCGTCGTCCGGGAGCAGCCGGCCGGTTCACCGTGAACCCGCGAGCCGACATCGATCGATGGGCCGCGCCGGTGCGGGCTCTCACCGAAGGGCTGTCGGCCAGCGACCGCATCGAGGCGTCTTTCGGGGCGCTCGCCCTGGCTGACATTGCTTTGCAGGAGAATACGACGGTTCAGGCCGCGGCTGCGATCTACCGGGAACTCTCCGACACCCTCGATCTGGGCGATGTTCTCGGGGGCGTCGACGTTGCCGTCGGTGCCTCGCATTGGGAGGTCATGGGCAGCGCTGCCGTCCACGCCAGGTTGACGGCGCGTTTCGCGGACCTCGTGTCCGGAGCGCTCGGGGAAGGTATTCCGGAGGTCGTCGAGTTGTGGACCGCCGCCAATCCGCAAGCGGTGCGCCGGTTCACGGCTTTGATGTCGAGCGTGAGCCGCAGTGGAGCGCTGGACACCGCCCGTCTCTGCACGGTCGACGCCGAACTCGAACTACTCGTTCGCGGTGCGTCCAGTTTCGCTTCGGTGCACGCCGCGGAGCGTTCAGCGACCCTCCCAGGCGAGTAGCGATAGCAGCAGTTCGGCTCTGACCCTGGCCTGTCCGAGGTCGCATTGCAGCAGTTCCTCGATGCGTGCGATGCGACCTCGGAGGGTGTGCCGATGAACACCGAGTTCGGCTGCGGCCGATTCCCATTGGCCGTTTGCCTCGAGATAGGCGCGCAAAGACGCGACCAGCGCGGTCCCGTGTGCCTGGTCGTGTTCCGTCAGCACCGGGATGGTGTCCGCAGCCATTGCGATCAGTGCCTCACGGGCAGGCTCGGATGCCAGAATCGTCGAACCACTCAGAGCGTCGAACTCGAGAATGCGGGCAGTGGCCGTCGTGAGATTGGCCGCGGCGCGGGCCTGGACGAGTGCGCGCGGTGCGTCCAGAAGACGGTGAGGGGTGCTGATTCCGGCCCGCACCGTCTTCGCCTCGGTGGGGGAGAGCTGCGCCAGTAGTGTTTTGGCAGTGTCGATTGTGTCGGTTCCGCGAAGGAGGACGGTCAGCGAACCGTCCTCGGATTGCGCGAACAACGGCCGGCCTGCTCGCGCGAGAGCGTTGTCGAGTTCGCGAAGAACAGGGCCGAGTCCGGATCCGCGAACGTGGACGACACGGACATTGCCGTGCGTATCGCTCGCTTCGTCCAAGTACGACGGCACACCGTCCTCGGGGATTCGGCCGTCGAGTAAGAGCCCGAAAGCCATGGCGTTGAGTCGAGTTCGCTCGGCCCGTAGTCGAACCGGTTTCTCGAGTTCGAGAGTGAGCAGCGAGACCGCATGCCCGAGCAACACTCTGTCGATATTGCTCAGGGGCCCGGCGCCCGCCATGGCGAGGTAGCCGTGCCAACTGTCGGTGACGCCGACGGGGGACAGTGTCAGCGTCCGTTCGGGTGTGCTCTGCGAGATCGACGCCGGAGCGTTGGGATCGCGGGTGGTGGCCGAGACCGCGCGAACCTCGGTGATCAACGACTTCTGGTTTGCCGGATGCACCGCGGTGATCCGATCACCGACAAACGCCACCGAAGTTTTTGTGGCCGTGGCCAGTTCACGCACGATCGCCGACACGCCACCGCGCAGCGCAACGCGGGTGATGCGTGTCTGTACTTCTGCCGCGCGGAGTACCGATTCGTATTCCTGCTGGCTCAGACGGGTCATCACCGCGCGCGTGACCGCCGCGAACGGGGTCGTGAACGGCACTTCCAGCAGGGGGAGCCCGCGACTGCGGGCGGCGGCAATCAGGTCTGCGGGCACACTCTCGTGGGAAAGGCCGGTCCCGAAACCCAGAGCCGATACTTCTGCGGCGGCCAGACGGTCGATGTACTCGCTGTAGTCGGTGGCGTCCGCGCCCACCAGTGCCAGCCCGGTGGTGAGCACCAATTCGCCGCCGGAAAGCCACGGGGTGGGGTCCGTCAGCTCTGTGGCCTGTGCAAACGTGACGGGGTGGGTGGCAGCTGCTCGGTCGGTGAGCAGAGCCAGCGAGAGGTGTTTCTGGCGCAAGAGCCACGAGATCGGAACCGTCACCTGATCAAGGCTAGCTGTCGTTGCCGATATGGAGTAGCCCTGAAGCTTCGGGTATCCATTTCGGCAGTGCTTGCGATGCTTCGCGCGTCGCATACTCGAATGCAATACACAACCGAGAGGGTGGTCACATGAGTGCAATCGAATACCGGCTTCCGCAGGAGCGTCGCATCGTCACGGAGTTCCCGGGCCCGCGCTCGGCTGCGCTCGCCGAACGCCGTAAGAAGGTCGTCGGCGCCGGCGTCGCATCCACCCTCCCGGTCTACGTCGCCGACGCAGACGGCGGAGTCATCGTCGACGTCGACGGCAACTCGCTGATCGACCTCGGTGCCGGTATCGCGGTGACCAGCGTCGGTGCTTCCAACCCGGCCGTCGTGTCCGCAGTTCAGGATCAGGTCGCGCACTTCACCCACACCTGTTTCATGGTCGCTCCGTACGAGGGCTACGTCGAGGTCGCCGAGCGTCTCGCCGAGCTCACCCCCGGTGACCACGAGAAGCGTTCCGTGCTGTTCAACTCCGGCGCAGAAGCCGTCGAGAACGCCGTCAAGATCGCCCGTCACGCAACCGGTCGCGACGCAGTCGTCGTCTTCGACCACGCGTACCACGGCCGCACCAACCTCACGATGGCACTGACATCGAAGTCCATGCCGTACAAGAGCGGCTTCGGTCCGTTCGCCCCCGAGGTCTACCGCGTCCCGATGTCCTACCCGTACCGCGAGGGCCTCAACGTCGACGGCTCCAAGATCACGGGTGAGCAGGCCGCACAGCGCGCCATCACGATGATCGAGAAGCAGGTCGGTGCTGCCAACACGGCCGCCATCCTCATCGAGCCCATTCAGGGCGAGGGCGGATTCATCGTTCCCGCAGAAGGATTCCTCCCGACGCTCGTCGCGTGGGCCAAGGAGAACGGCGTCGTCTTCATCGCCGACGAGGTTCAGGCAGGCTTCGCTCGTACCGGCGCCTGGTTCGCCAGCGATCACGAGGGCATCGTCCCCGACCTGGTCACTCTCGCCAAGGGCATCGCAGGCGGCATGCCGCTCGCCGCTGTCACGGGCCGCGCCGAGCTCATCGACGCCGTCCACCCCGGCGGCCTCGGTGGCACCTACGGCGGTAACCCCGTCGCCTGCGCCGCTGCATTGGCGTCCATCGACCAGATGCGCGAGCTCGACCTCTGTGGCCGCGCACGCACCATCGAGTCGACCGTCGTCGGCCGAATGAACGCACTGGCAAAGGAACTCGACGTCATCGGTGACGTTCGCGGTCGCGGCGCCATGCTCGCCATCGAGCTGGTCAAGCCCGGTGGGCAGGAGCCGGACGCCGATATCACCAAGAAGATCGCCGCCGAATGCCTCGCTGCCGGCGTCGTGATCCTCACCTGCGGTACCTACGGCAACGTCATCCGTCTGCTCCCGCCGCTGGTCATCTCCGAAGAGCTGCTCGACGACGCGTTGACCGTCCTCGAGACCGCTATTCGCACTGCAGCACAGGGGAACTGACATGTCCAACGTCTCGGATCTTCTCGACTCGGTACCCAAGGGTCTCTGGCTCGGCGGCAAGCTCGTCCCGGCCGAGAAGACCTTTGCGGTCTACAACCCGGCAACGGGTGAGGAACTCGCCCAGGTAGCCGACGCCACCGCTGCCGACGGTATCCGTGCGCTCGACCTCGCCGCTGCGGCGCAGGAAGACTGGGCGGCCACGCCGGCACGTGTACGCGGCGAGATCCTGCGCACCGCCTTCGAATTGCTGCACGCCCGCGCCGAGGACTTCGCGCTGATGATGACCCTGGAAATGGGTAAGTCGTTGGCAGAGAGCCGCGGTGAGGTCAACTACGGCGGCGAATTCCTGCGCTGGTTCAGCGAGGAAGCAGTACGCATCGGCGGACGTTTCACGCAGGCTCCGGCCGGCAACGGTCGCATCCTGGTCACCAAGGAAGCCGTCGGACCGGTCCTTGCGATCACCCCGTGGAACTTCCCGCTCGCCATGGGCACACGCAAGATCGGACCGGCGCTGGCTGCCGGTTGCACCATCATCGTCAAGCCCGCCGAGGACACGCCGCTGACCATGCAGCTCCTCGGTCAGGTGTTCGCCGATGCCGGTCTGCCCGACGGTGTGCTCTCGATCCTCCCGACGTCCGACGCGGCCTCCATCAGTGGACCGCTGATGGAAGATGCGCGTCTGCGCAAGGTCACCTTCACCGGCTCCACGGGCGTCGGAAAGCTGTTGGTGCGCAATGCCGCTGACAAGCTGCTCCGCACGTCGATGGAACTCGGTGGCAATGCGCCGTTCATCGTCTTCGACGACGCCGACATCGACGCAGCTGTCGACGGCGCAATGCTCGCGAAGATGCGTAACGGCGGCGAGGCCTGCACCGCGGCCAACCGCATCTACGTCGCCAACTCGGTGCGCGAGGAGTTCACCGACAAGTTCACCGCCAAGGTTGCGGCCTTGAAGGTGGGCGCCGGTGACGCCGAGGGCACCAACATCGGCCCGCTGATCAACACCAAGCAGCTCGCAACCGTCACCGGACTCGTCGACGACGCCGTGTCCAAGGGCGCTCGCGTTCGCACCGGTGGATCGGCGCCCGAAGGAGCCGGCTTCTTCTTCACCCCGACCGTTCTGGATCAGGTGCCCGCCGATGCGCGCCTGCTGAAGGAAGAGATCTTCGGACCCGTTGCGGCAGTGATCGGTTTCGACACCGAAGACGAAGCGATCGCGGCTGCGAACAACACCGAGTACGGCCTCGTGGCGTACTTCTACACCCGCGACATCGACCGGGCGATGCGCGTCTCGGCCAAGCTGGACACCGGCATGGTCGGCGTCAATCGCGGCGCGATCTCCGATGCTGCGGCGCCGTTCGGTGGCGTGAAGGAATCGGGCTTCGGCCGTGAAGGCGGAACCGAGGGTATCGACGAGTATCTCGATACCAAGTACGTAGCGCTGTAACTTGCTGTGCGCCTTTATTAACCGCGGGCGGTTAATAAAGGCGCACAGTTGTCTATTGACCTAACGGAGTGGGGCGGTAGTACTTGCCCTCGTGGTAGAGCAGCGGTGCGGCAGCGGATTCGTCGTCCTCTTCGGCGTGAACCCGCGTGACGAGTCCGATGACCAGCGTGTGGTCGCCGACAGGGATCAACTGGTCGACCTTGACGCGCATCCAGCTGGGGGTGCCGTGCAGAACCGGCTCCCCGGTGTCGAGCACTGCCCACAGCGACTCGTCTGCAAAACGCTGATCGGCGCTACGCGCAAAGCGCTGGGCCAGATGCTGCTGATGTTCGCCGAGAAGGTGGATAACCAAAGACTCGGCGGCCTTGAGTGCATTGATGCTCGACGACGTCTCCGCGATGTTGAACGAGACGAGCGGCGGCTCGAGGGAGACGGACGAGAACGAGGTGGCGGTGAAACCCACCGGGCCGGTACCCGAATCGAGGGTCACGACGGTGACACCGGCGGGGTGGCGGCGAAGCGCTGCACGGTAGTCACCGGCGCAGATGCCGGTGGACAACTCGGGCGTCGCTGCTACTTCGGGGACGTCGGGGGTGGTGTGGCTTGAAACGGCATTCGGCTTGTCAGACAACGGGAACTCTCCGGCTGGAACTCGAGGTGTGCGGTGTGGTCGAGGTGACTGCGCTCGGCATACACAGACATGCGTCGGTGCGGCACAGATCTACGTGTCGTCGACGCCAGTGGTTACCGGCCGGGGTCCTGGTTGCAGTGCACATGGTGCGTCCAACTATAGGTGGACGCACGTCTGAGTGGGTTCGGACCGGGTTGGCTGAAGTGCGTCAGTCCATGTCGACGGCGAGGCCGGCCGTGATTCGAAGGAGTTCGGAGTACGTCGTGCGAAAGACCGTGTTCGGGTGCCCGGCAGCAGCCCACAATTCGGGGTACTGCTCGAGGGCGGTATCGATGTAGGTGGGCAGGTTGGTGGGATGCCCGAGCGGTGCGACCCCACCGATCGGCTGGCCCGTTGCCGACTTCGCCATTTCCAGCGGCGCCCGCGTGAGCTTGCCTTCGAGGCGTTCGCCGGTGGCTTTCAGATTGACCTGATGTGCGCCGGAGACCAGCAGTAGGACCGGGTCGTCGTCGAGAAGGAACACGAGCGACTTGGTGATCGCGCCTACCTCCACCCCGACGGCCGCCGCTGCCTCGGCCGCGGTGTGCGTGGCTTCGGGCTGCGTGACGATGACGCCGTGGTGACCCCGTGAGATCAGTGTTTCGGCGACGTGCGAGGCGTTGGGGTGGAGGAGGCTCGTCATGAGTTCAGACTAGGACTAGTCGGCGTTCGCCACAGCTGGAGTCGGCGTCGTGTCGGTGGACTTTCGGTTGCGACGGATCGTAAAGCCGAACAGCATGACCGCACCGATCAGTGCGTACAGGAAAAGCGTCAGAGCAGGCTGGCCGACGCCGACGTTGTTGAAGTAGACGATGCTCCGCACGCCTTCGGTGCCGGCGCCAGGTGTGATCCATCGGCCGATGGCGGCATAGAACGAGGGAATCACGTTGGAGCCGAATGCGCCTCCCGCACTGGGATTGCCGAGAATCACGAAGACGGCGATAGCCAGCGGGACTGCCAGAACGCCGATGGCAGCGCGCAATCCGAGTGTGAACATGGCGGTGCCGAACACCACGGCTGTTCCCAGGATCCACAGCGGGAACCAGTGGCCCGCGAAAGTTCCGAGCACGTGTGAGGTGATGAGTGCGCCGAGGGCTCCCGAGATGATCGAGTAGATCGCGATCACGCCCGTGTGTGCGCTTGCCTGGCGGAGAGTCTTCGGCGCACCGATGAACAGTCCGATGGCTGCCGCAAGGAGATAGCCGCCGACGACCCAGCCGACCGAGAGGTAGAAGCCGGAGAGTCCGCGGTTGTCGTGTGCTCCGACGGGGATCTCGTCGCGGACGACGAACTGTCGGTCCTGCGTCGCCTCGACCTTCGTGAACACCGCTTCGAGCGACGTCGCGATGGAGCTGCCGCCCGCGCTCGCGGTGATCAGGGTGTCCGGTCCGGCCGGGTTGATGACAAACGCGCCCTGGATCTCGCGGTCGTTGATCATGCGGCGAGCGGTCGCCGTGCTGTCGACCACCTGAGCATCGAGCGGGCTGCCGTCGATGGCGTTGAGTTTGTCGGCGATCTGCTGATCCATGCCGTCCGGTGTGCCCTGATCGGCGATGACCGCGATTTCGATGTCTCGCGGAGTGGGCTGATGGAAGGCGGCGACGTAGCTGAGGATGAAGCCCATCTGCAGCAGGAGCACGCCGACGAACAGCGCGGCCATCACCTTGGGTGCGCCGTATTTCACGAGCAGATTGTCGTGGTGGTGTTCGTCGTGGGTGGAGCTGTTGTCTGGTGCGGCGTGTGCCGGATGCGTAGTGGTCACGAAAGAGTCCTGATCTTGTCGAAAGTAAAGAGCTTGTCAATACCCGAGGTATTGAATACTCTAGGTATCGTGACTGAATCTCGTCAACCGGACTGGACGCCGGTAACCCGCCCCGGACGTGACGTGGTGCGGCAAAGACTGCTCGACGCTGCGGCGGAGGAGTTTGCGGAGCGCGGATTCAGTGCTGCACGTCTCACTGAAGTTGCTCGCCGAGCGGGCTTCACCAAGGGGGCTGTCTACTCCAACTTCGAGTCGAAACAGGATCTGTTCGCCGAACTGTTCGCGCAACGGTCTCTCGAACTGGCCGGCCGTGTGCTTGCCGAGATCGCCGGGATGAACCCGGCCGACGCGGCAGGCAAAGGTGGCGAGGCCATTGCAACGTGGATGGTCGACGACCCGGGGTGGTCACTGCTCGTCCTCGAATTCGGAGTGCTCGCCGGACGTGATCCGCAGATCGCTCAGGCGTACTTACGTGAGCGTCGCCACTTGCGCAGTCAACTCGTGGAGTTGATCGGTGAACGTGCCCGCGAATGGGGAGTGGACGATTCCTTCGATGTGCGGACCACTGCAATCTCGTTGATGGCCTTGATATCCGGGCTCGTTCTCGAGCACTCGGTGGATCCGGAAGAAGTTGATCAGAGCGTCATGGGTGCCGCCGTGACGGCACTCTTCGCCGGCGCCGTCGCACGGGCAGGATTGCCCGCCGTCTGAGTTGCTCGGTTGACAGGCAACAGATTTGAGAACTACCCTCTGGGTGCAGTACCTCGTTAGGTGAGGCTTCTGCACGAACACAGGCCACTGATCTCACGACGTCGAGAGACGCCCAAGGTTAGGACAGATCTCCCCGGCTTAAGGGGTGATCCAAAGTGGCTTCCCGGTCTTGATCGGGACACGTCGTGCAGTGCCAAAACTCGGACGTGGAGGTGTTTTCGCAGCTTGATGCCGGTTTCTTCCGGCGAAGGCGAGAGTACGTCGATATTCGGTTCTCCTGGCGTGTGCTGTGCGCATGTACTTTGTGTGGCGTCAACGGACGCCCCGAACTTTCAGGAGGTGACCATCGTGGACGACCCGCCGAGTCGATATTCGACCCATCCTTCTGTTCTTACCGACGGTGCTCACCCCGGCATTTTGCTCGTCAGTCTCTGACCTTCGCACCCTCGGTTTCATCTGCGCGGCTTTGTCGCGTCCGCTGACGACTTCCGTTGTCGTTCAGCGCATTCTGCTGCCTCATGCACTGGCACTGTCCCGTGCACGCTGGCAGTCGAGGAGATTCGTCATGTCATTTTCCGTTCTCGCATTGCGGCCACGGCCCACGAGAAACAGTGCACAACAAACACCTTCAACGGTCCTGGCAAAAGAAAGCGCACAGGAATTGGTCGACTACTCGGCCTCGGACACGCGCACCGTTCTCGCAGATCTGACTACGACGGCCAACGGCCTTCGTGACGATCAGATCGACGATCTTCGTCGGCGATACGGGCGCAACGATGTCCGCCACGACCGCCCGGCACCGGCGATCGTGCAGTTCGCGCAAGCTTTCAAGAATCCGTTCATCTTGATCCTGGTGTTCCTCGCCCTGATCATGGTCGGGACCGACGTGGTGTGGGCAGACCCGGAAGACGGTCCCTCCTACGAGGGCATCATCACCCTCGGGCTGATGATCTTTGTCAGTGTGTCCCTGAGGTTCTGGCAGGAATACCGTTCGACTCGGGCTGCCGAGGCACTCAAGGCCATGGTCACGACAACTGTCGCGGCCACCCGCAAGATCAACAACACCGTGGTCACGGCTGAGATTCCGATCGAGCAGCTACTGCCAGGTGATGTAGTCCAGCTTGCCGCCGGCGACATGATCCCGGCCGATGTCCGCATCATCCGGGCCAAGGATCTACAGGTCAATCAGTCAATGCTCAGCGGTGAGTCGATGCCGGCCGAGAAGTCGGCGGAACCGTCGACGGGGATCGACGTCGATCGGCTGCTCGAGGCCGAGAACATCGGGTTCATGGGTACTTCCGTCGTGTCGGGCAGCGGCACCGCCGTCGCGGTGCACACCGGCAAGCGGACTTACTTCGGCGCCATGACAGCACAATTGGCGTCCAAGCGACCCGAAACCAGCTTCGACGTCGGGGTGCGCAGTGTCAGCTACCTGCTGATCAAGTTCATGCTGATCATGGTTCCCGCGGTTTTCATCATCAACGGACTGACCAAGGACTGGAGCCAAGCACTACTCTTCGGCGTCGCCACCGCGGTGGGGTTGACCCCCGAAATGTTGCCGCTCATCGTGACTGCGAACCTGGCCAAGGGTGCGCTCCACATGTCGCGCAAGAAGGTGATCGTCAAGCAGATCAACGCGATTCAGAACTTCGGCGCCATGGACGTTCTGTGCACGGACAAGACCGGAACTCTCACCGAGGACCGCATCGTTCTCGGTGAGCATCTCGATACCGCCGGACGTAAGTCCGAGGACGTATTGCGTCTCGCGGCAGTCAATTCCGTGAATCAGACCGGATTGCGCAGTCTTCTCGACGACGCGGTGATCGAGGCCGCCGGTCCCGAAGTGGCCGAGGAGATCTCGCGTCGGCACGGGTTGGTAGACGAGATTCCCTTCGACTTCAAGCGCCGTCGACTCTCCGTGGTGGTCGACCACGGCGACGCCGATCTGATCGTCACCAAAGGTGCAGTGGAAGAGCTCCTTTCGGTCTGTGAATCGGTGGAACTGGACGGGGTGACCCACCAATTGACGCCGGGATGGCTGGCCCGAGTCGACCGTCTGGTCGCGGAACTGAACGGTCAGGGCAAGCGAGTGCTTGCGGTGGCAACCAAGACAGTCGTCGAAGAGCAGCGCCGCGAGTACTCGACGGCCGACGAAGAGGGTATGACCCTGGTCGGACTGCTGGCCTTCCTCGACCCGCCGAAGGAATCTGCGGCCGGGGCGATCGAAGCCCTCGCGAGCCACGGAGTCGCGGTCAAGGTAGTGACGGGTGACAACGAACTGGTCGCCGAAACCGTCTGCGGCAAAGTCGGTATCGATGTCGGGACCGTGGTCTCCGGTGCCGAGATCGAAGCGTTGAACGACGACGCCCTCGACGAGTTGGTGCAGCGGACAACCGTCTTCGCGAAGACGGATCCGATGCAGAAGGCACGCATTGTCGAATCGCTGCGCCGGGTCGGCCACACGGTTGGTTTCCTTGGTGACGGTGTCAACGACGCACCCGCACTTCGGGCGGCGGACGTCGGCATCTCCGTCGACACAGCGGCGGACATCGCCCGCGAATCCGCGGACATCATCTTGCTGGAGAAGGACCTCGGCGTACTCGAACAAGGAGTCATCGAAGGGCGTCGTACCTTCGGAAACATCCAGAAGTACATCAAGATGACTGCGTCGTCGAACTTCGGGAACGTCTTCTCGGTGCTCGTCGCCAGTGCCTTGCTGCCGTTCATCCCCATGATTCCCGTAGTTCTGTTGTTGCAGAACCTGATCTACGATCTCTCGATGCTCACGATCCCGTGGGACCGCGTCGACGACGACTTCCTCGCGAAGCCCCGCAAGTGGGAGACCAAGAGCCTTCGCCGGTTCATGGTGTTCATCGGCCCGATCAGTTCGATCTTCGACATCTCGACCTTCGCGCTGATGTGGTTCGTGTTCGCTGCCAACTCTCCCGAGCATGCAGCGCTGTTCCAATCGGGTTGGTTCATCGAGTCATTGATCTCGCAGACGCTGATCGTTCACATGATCCGCACCCGCAAGATCCCATTCATCCAGTCGCGTGCTTCGCTTCCGGTACTGCTCAGCACGGGCGCCGCCTGCGTCTTCGCGCTGGTGTTTCCGTTCACGTCCTGGGGCCATTCCCTCGGGTTGGTTTCACTGCCGTGGAACTACTTCCCGTGGTTGGTCCTCACTCTCGCGGCTTACTGCGTCGTCACGCAGGTGGCCAAGGGAATGTTCATCCGTCGATTCGCGACCTGGCTCTAGGAGTTCACCGTGGAAATCCACGTCATCCTTGTGCGGATAGCGCTCGGACTCGTCCTCGGCGCTGCCGTCGGGATCGAAAGGCAATGGCGCGCAAGGATGGCGGGTTTGCGAACCAACGCGTTGGTGAGCTTGGGTGCGACGCTCTTCGTCATCATGGGCGCGTACGGGTTTCAGGGGCCGGACGCTGATCCGACGCGCGTCGCAGCGCAGATCGTCTCGGGGATCGGCTTCCTCGGTGCCGGGGTGATCATGAAGCAGGGAGCCTCGGTCACCGGCCTGAACACCGCCGCAACCTTGTGGGCCACGGCCGCCGTCGGCGCGCTGGCAGGCGGCGGAATGTACTGGGTGGCGGTGTTCGGTGCCGGTGCAATCATGTTGGCGAACACGTTGTTGAGGCCGTTGGGTCGGATGATGGATCACCAGCCTGCCCGCACCGGACGCGAGGAACCGCCGGCTGACTACACCTTCGAGGTGACCTGCCACGGTGACGCCGAAGCTCACATCAGAGGGCTTACCGTGCAGTCCATTTCGAGGCCGGAGTTCCAGCTCCGGTCAGTGCAGTCCTTCGACATCCCGGACAGCGACCGCGTACGAGTGGTCGCGGAATTGGCCGCAGCGGAGCGTGACGACGGACTCCTGGAATCCGCCGTCAGCCGGCTTAGCCTGGAACCGTTGGTGACTCACGTTCGCTGGGAGGTGGAGCCGTCGAAGTAGATTCGAGGTCTCGGTCAGCTAGCGTGCATGTTCCTGCGGCGCAAGAGAGTTCCCCGGTGCGATATTCGCGCAGTTCGACGGAGCAGGCTTGCCGGTGAATCGGTCGTCGATCCAGGTGAGCGCACCGGGGAGCCAGAGCATGGCGCCGAGGAAGTGGCTGATGGTGTCGTACTGGTCGTACTGAATCGGCAGGCCGGCGTCGCAATACTTGCGTGCGAGGGTACGGACGTCGCCCGTGATCATGACGCCGTCGCCCGCTCCGACGCCGGGGCCACCGGGTTGGGTGCCCTCGATGGTGCCGTTGGCCGCCTGAGCGATGAACATCGGAATCGTCGGTGTGGCTGCGGTGCCCATGTTGATCTTGTTCACGACATCGACGTACTCGGGAACCGTATTGGGATCGGCGTACTCGGGCTTGACCAGTTCCTGCCAGGTCAGACCGGGGTACTGTGCCAGCACGTTGCCGATGGACGCGTCTTCGAGTCGAGCCATGACGTCGCGTCCACGGTCACTGAGATACTTTCCGAAATCGATGTCGTACGAACGCGCAACGCCGACGATTGCCATGCCGACTACGCCGCCCCACCCGATGCTTCCGCTCGCGTAGCGAAGGTTGTTGGCCGGATTGACCAGCACGCCGCCCTGCGCGGCACCGATCAAGTTGTCGTTGATCTCCGGTGCGTACGCGGGAGCGAGGATCGAAGCCCAGTTGGTGGCGATCGCTCCGCCGGAGTACCCCATCAGCGCGATCTCTGCGTCGTCGGTGATTCCGGTTTCCGGGACATCTTTGGCCGCACGCAGAGCGTCGAGCGTCATCATCCCGTATTCGGGTCCGGCAGCGAAGTTTGCATCCGGGCCTTCGGTGTCCGGGACGACGATCGTGTAGCCGAGGGCGAAGAGCGGCCCGAACAAGGCTGCCTCGATGGACGTGAAGGTTCCGCCGACGTTGAAATTGCGCCCACTCGGCGTCCAATCTCCGATCGGGGTGTTGCCCGCGATGGCCCGCGACGGACTGTCGTCGGGGTTCAGTGAATCGTAAAAGGATTGGTACGAAACAACTTTATCCGGTTGAGCGTTGGCCGGGCGCAGGATCGAGGTGACGTTGGCCGACGGCTGACCGAGGGCGTCGGTTGATCGGTAGAGAACCTGCACTGCCTGTATCGGGGTCGGGATGTTGAGAAGGGTGTACGGCACGGTGCGAGTCTCGAGGACCGCGCCTGGAGCGTACGACGAGAGAGGCGCCGCGCCCTCGTAGCTGTAGAAACTGTCATCAGGGGACTGGGCAAGAGCCGGCTGCGCGAGTGCTGCCGGTGCACCGACGCCTGTCAGTGCAACCGCGAGTACTCCGACAACTGTGCGAGATAAGACCCTTGACGACATACTCGTCCTCCACATTGGTGTGCCACGCCCCACCCTGAGATCGCGGTGTGACGACCACCATATATTACTCGCGGGTAATGTGGGGATCGGTGAGATCGGGCGCAGGCTCGAGGTCTCGGCGTAGGAAGATTTCGGAGGACTCGCCTGGGAGTAACAGAACTCCCGCGTCGCTGTATCCCATTGCGCGATAGAAGTTCTGGGCTGATTCGTCGGCGAGTGTGGAGGTGAGGACCTGCGAGTGTCCCGCGCGGCTCATGCGTTTTTCCCAATCTGTGACCAAAGCGCGCCCGATGCCTTGGCCGCGGTTCGAAGACAGGACGGTCAGCATGTTCATGAACGGAATCTCGTCCCAGAACAAGCCCCAGCGCAGCCATCCGATTGGTTTCCCGCTGTCCTCGGCGACGAGTATCCGGCCGCGTTGGATCACTGACGCGAGTTCCTCGGCTGCGATGTGTGAGTCGTGCTCACGTAAGAACGGCAAGTCTGTCTGCGCTGCGACGCGAATGTTCACCACAGAAGTCAGTATCGCCGTTCACTCGGAGTTGATGGCGTTCGGCTTGGACAGGTAGACGACTCCGGGGATGTGGCTGGGGTCCGGCGGCAATTGGGAGTAGCCCGCTCGGGTGTACACGCGAATGTTCCGCACGCTCTTGCTTCCGGTGAACAGCTCGAAACTTGTGATGTGCTCCGGAGCGTTCTGTTCCACGTGCTGCAAGAGGCGTCGGCCGAGGCCGTTGCCCGCCAAGTCCGGTGCCACCATGAGGCGCCCTATCTGCCATGCGGTTCCGTCGGCTGTGCCGCGGACGGCCCCGACGAGCCGTCCGCCGCGTCGTGCGGCCCAGACCGTCGACTGCTGAACCCAGGCTCGGACCGTGGGTAGGTCCTCGTGGAGCGGGGGTATGTCCATGCTGTTGTTGGAGATTGCTTCCGAGACCCAGCAACAGCGTTGTAGAACAAGGATTTCCGCGGCGTCCTCGTCCGTTGCGCGCTCTATGACTATCTCGTTCATGGTTTCCCTTACGAATAGGTGTTTCGCACCCGCAGGGCAATTGTTCACCCGCAGGCTGAATTTGACGCGCGGCTGAACAATTGGCGCGCGGCTGTGAATGCAGAGAGTTTCAATTCAGGCATAACAAACAAAACGCCCGCAACCAATTGGTCGCGGGCGTTTCGAGAAAGAACGTCAGACAGTTGCCGGAGTGTTCTCGTCCAACTTCGGATCTGCGTTCGCGATTCGCTTGTTGCGAATGAGGCTGCTGATGAAAGCAGCGCCGATCAAGAAGACACCGACCAGGCCGGTGATGATCTCGTTGATGTGAACGCCGATGGACACCATCAAGATGACGGCCAGAGCGCCGATGGCCCAGTGCGCACCGTGTTCGAGGTAGACGTAATCGGAGAGCGTGCCCTTGCGGACCAGGAAGACCGTGATGGAACGGACGAACATCGCGCCGACGAAGCCGAGGCCGAGGGCGATGATGATCGGGTCTGCAGTGATGGCGAATGCGCCGATGACGCCGTCGAACGAGAAGGACGCGTCGAGGACCTCGAGGTAGAGGAACAGGAAGAAGCCGGCCTTACCGGTCGCCTTCGCGAGCTGCGTGGGGCCGCCGGACTTGGCGGTTTCTTCCTCTTCGCCTTCTTCCGGCAGATTGAACAGTTCACCAAGTCCGTTGACCGCGATGTAGGTGATCATGCCCAGAACGCCCGAGATCATGACGGTGGAGACCTTGTCGTCAGCGGCGAGGAACGAACCACTCAGTACCAGGACGATGCCGGCCACGACGACGGAGAGCTGATCGAGCTTGCCGATGCGAGCGAGGGGCTTCTCGAGCCAAGACAGCCAGGTGATCTCACGCTCTTCGAAGATGAAACCGAGGAAGAGCATCAGCAGGAACATGCCACCGAAGGCAGCGATCTGCGGGTGAGCGTCGGTGAGGATGGTTTCGTAGCTCGGCTCGCCGTTGGTGAAATATGCGGCGTCGTCCGCAGGCGGGTTCAGTGCGAGGTCGAGTGCGGCTACGGGTCCGAGACCGGATGCAGCCCAGACGATCACGAGCGGGAACACCAGACGCATACCGAAGACGGCGATGATGACGCCGATGGTGAGGAAGATCTTCTGCCAGAATTCACTCATTCTTTGCAGAACAGTGGCGTTGATGACGGCGTTGTCGAAGGAAAGCGAGATTTCCAGAATCGACAGGATGATGACGAGGAACAGTGCCTCGGGTCCGCCGTAGATGAACGCAACGATCATCGCGAGGATCGAAATTGCGATGGATAAACCGAATATTCGCAGTACCACGGAGCGTGGCCCTTTCTAGTTGGTCAATGCAGAGTGGTTACTGCAAGCGGTCTCTCACCGCATCCGAACGTGAAAACGGGGAGGGTTCCACAGACTACTGCGGAACCTTCCCCGAGTCAGCTCGTCGAGAGCGAAGATCAGACGTTGACGCCGTAATCGCGCGCGATGCCGGACAGGCCGGATGCGTAACCCTGGCCGATTGCGCGGAACTTCCACTCTGCACCGTTGCGGTACAGCTCACCGAAGACCATGGCGGTTTCGGTGGAAGCGTCCTCGGAGAGGTCGTAGCGAGCGAGCTCGTTGCCGTTCGCCTTGTCGACGACGCGGATGTACGCGTTGCGAACCTGGCCGAAGGACTGCGAGCGAGCCTCTGCGTCGTAGATCGAGACGGGGAAGACAACGCTTTCGATCTCGGCGGGAACCGCTGCGAGGTTCACGTCGATCTGCTCGTCGTCGCCTTCGCCTTCGCCGTCCGTGTTGTCACCCTTGTGCTCGATCGAGCCGTCGGGCGAGCGGAGGTTGTTGAAGAAGATGAAGTGCTGGTCGGAGAGGACCTTCTTGTTCGAGCCTGCGCCGATTGCGCTGGCGTCGAGGTCGAAAGCAGCTCCGGTGGTGGAACGCGCGTCCCAGCCCAGGCCGACGACCACTGCAGTCAGGTTCGGGGCCTCCTTCGTGAGAGAGACATTGCCGCCTTTGGTCAAGCTGACGCCCATTCAGGGGTCCTTTCAAGAGGAGAGACAAGGCCCACTACGACGCGAAGTCGTCTTGGGAGTGTGTTTACCTCCACCACCCTAACCGCAGTTCCGGTGTGTTCGCCGTAACAGCAGAATTACGAACCGAGAAGCGAAGTGCTGGACCCGTAGGATTCAATCGTGGTGGGAAGATGGTCGGAGCGCTTCAATCGGGGGGCAAGAGTGGGGGAGTCGGTCAGTCGTGCGCGGGAGGCGCAGACGGCCATGGTTTCGGCGTTCCTCGACATGGACAAGCGGCAGACCATCGCGTCGGCAGCAGTCGACGCTTCCGCCGAGCTGTATCCCGAGCGAGGGTTGCGCGCTGCGTGGGAACCCGTTCGGGATCGGTGCTTCCAGGCTGCGTCGGACTACCTCGACACCTCCGAGCGCTATGGCAACGATCAGGTACTCCACCAGAACCCGAACGGTGCTCGGGCGGCGTTCGAAAAGTCGGTAGCCGAACTCGTCGAGGCGGCGAAGGGCGTCGACGCCTTCTACAACGGGCATCGTGCGCACCTCGAGCAGGCGACGGTCACGATGTCCGCCATTCCCGTCCTCGGCCAACAGGCCCGAACCCTGGCAAACGCCGTCCGGGAAAAACTGGCTGCCACCGATCAGCGCTATCGCGAGTACCCGTCGGTGGTGACGGCCTCCGAACACCTCGACGACGCAGTTGCAGCGCTCGACAACGCGCGCTCATCCGGTCGCGCCGACGCAGTCCGCACGCGGGCCGAGAGTGTCCGCGAAGCGGTATCGACGCTCGAGGAAGCATTGGCAGAAGCCCCGTCGACCCAGCACCGTGCCGAGATGACGATCTCCTCGGTCTCGACCAGGTTGTCGGCAGTGCGCACTCGAGTGGACCGCCTCGACCCGGCGTATTCCGCACTGCTGCGCGAGTTCAACGCCGCGAGTTCCGCTGACCTCGTCGACAACAGCAGTCGCAGTCGAGCGCATATCGATCAGGCCGACATCGATCTCAAGGAAGCGAAGCAGTCGCTGGCTGCGGGAAACCCCGAACATGCACTCGCTTTGATGGCCGAAGCCCGCGTGCACCTCGCCGACGCCGAAGCGTGTGCCGACGCCGTGACGGACCGTCTCGCTACTCTGCGTGCAGTTCGGGCAGATCCGAGCCAAAAGGAACGTGAGGTTCGTTTCCGGCTGAAAGACGCCCAGATGTTCGCTGTTAACCAAGGGTTGGTGGCGGAGTGGGGCTCCGTACTCGATGCTCAACTAGCAAGGATCGAGCGAGCGAGTGCGTCACTGTCGGGAACTCATCCGGACTACTGGTCGTATGTATTACAGCTGGACTCGGTATCGACGTTCATCACCGAAGTTGTCGAGAAGATGCGGGCGCGAGCCGGCAAAAACTGAATGGTCGGGCCGATCGGGGGATCGGAGTTGCTCGACGCGTTGTCACAGGGGGTCGTTTCATGGACTTGATTGCGGTTACAGAGAGAAGAGAAATGCAGCACTTTCAACATCTCGAGGATGACGTGCGGGAGCAACTGTTCCTGCATGCGCCTCGATCGTTCGCGGATTCCGACGAGAGGGATCTGCTCGCGATTGCTCTGGGTGCAACTCTCTACGTTCCTGCCACCCGAGCCGGGTTGGCCGACATCGTGGTCAAGCGTGCGTCCGAGGGCGTCAGCTCGATGGTGCTCGATCTCGAGGACGCCGTCGCTGATCACGAGGTCGAATCGGCGCGGGCAAACGCGGTTGACGCTCTCGACAAGATCGCGTCCACCGACGCCGTCGGCATGCTGCTGTTCGTGCGGGTTCGTGAAGTCGCGGACATCCACAAGGTCGCCGCGTCGTTGACCGAGGGGCGCGCCGCGCTCACCGGGTTCGTCATCCCGAAGTTCGGCAGCGAGTCCGGCCCCGTGTTTCTCGACGCCGTCGCGGACGCATCCGAGTTGCTGGGTAAGCATCTCTACGCGATGCCGGTACTCGAATCACCCGCGCTGGTTCACCGCGATACACGTGATCTCGAATTGCGCACCATCAGTGGGATTCTCGCGCAACACCGCGAGCGCATCCTTGCCGTCCGCATCGGCGCCACCGACATGTGCAGCACCTTCGGTATCCGCCGCGACCGCGATCTGACCATCTACGACGTGCGCGTGGTGGTCGACGTCATCGCCGACATCGTCAACTACCTCGGGCGTGCCGACGGTTCGGGTTTTGTCATCACCGGGCCGGTGTGGGAGTACTTCGCCGATCACGAACGCATGTTCCGGCCGATGCTGCGCGCCACCCCGTTCGAGGAACATGACGCCGTCCGGTTCCGTCAGCATCTCGTCAGCCGCGACCTCGACGGCCTGCTCCGTGAGATCGCGCTGGACCGAGCCAATGGAATCCAGGGCAAGACGGTCATCCACCCGTCGCACGTCGCGGCGGTCAATGCTCTCTCCGCGGTCACGCACGAGGAGTACCACGATGCCCTCGACATTCTCGGTGCCGATGCCGGGGGAGTGCAGGCCTCCGGCTACCGGAACAAGATGAACGAGATGAAGCCGCACCGCAATTGGGCCCATCAGACTGCGCTCCGCGCTCACGTGTTCGGTGTGACCAACAAGGGGATCACGTTTGTCGAGTTGCTGACGGCGTTGGTCGATCGATGACAGAGGTTGTCCAGTCCCGGGACGTTCCCTGGGCTACAGCAGAATTCGGCTTGGACCTCGTTCACGGTGATTCGTCACTCGGGCATTCGGTGCCCGATCTGGTGATCCCGGGACTTCGGCGGAATCCGCGTCGCGCTCATCTGCTGGTGTCCACCGTGCTGGGAAAGCACGTGCCCACCGAGCCGTCCGTGGTCATCGGCGCTGCCGACGACCTCGGCGATCTGGTGCGGACAACCCTCGGTGAGGGTGTCGACGTCGTCGTGCTCGGGTTTGCCGAAACCGCAACAGGTTTGGGCCACTGCGTCGCAGCTCGCCTGCACGCTCACTGCTACCTGCACTCCACGCGCCGAGACGTACCAGGTGCCGCGACGCTCGCCGGATTCGAGGAGGGGCACTCGCACGCCACGAGCCATCTGATGCAGCCGACGTCCGCCGAACTGTTCGAGAACGACCTGCCACTGGTCCTCGTCGACGACGAGATCTCCACCGGCGCCACCGCGATCGATGCCATCCGGGCACTGCACGGGCAATGCCCGCGCAGCCGCTATGTCGTGGCCTCGCTGGTGGACATGAGAACCGAGGAACACCGAGCCGCCAGCGAAGCCGCGGCCACGGAACTGGGTGTACGAATCGACTACGTCTCTCTCGCTTCGGGTTCGACGGTCCTGCCCGACGGCCTGACCGAGCGCGTCACGGCGCTGGATGCTCCGGATCTCAACCCGATCGGTGATCGCCGCGGCACGCTGTCTCGGATGGATCTGCCGTGGCCCGCGCAAGTCCCCGACGGAGGCCGGCACGGTTTTCTCGATGGCGACACCGCGGCATTCGAGTCAGCCGTCGAGGCAGCGGTGTCCATTCTCGGATCGTCGATCGACGCGTCGCGTGCTGTGATCGTGATCGGTCACGAGGAGTTGATGTACCTGCCACTGCGCATCGCCGCGGGCTTGGAAAGCTCTGGGCGAGCGGTTCGGTACCAGACCACGACGCGTTCACCCGCCTACGTCGTCGACGTGCCGGGATACCCGCTGCGTCGCGGGTTCACCTTTCCGGCACCGGAACTGGGCGAGAACGAACCCCGATACGTCTACAACGCGCAGTGGCCTGACGCGGCGGTCGACGCCCTTGCCTTGCTCGTCGTGGACGAGCCCGCCGATACCGATCGGTTGACGGCGATGGACGGGGTGATCGAGGTGTTACGGAACTCCGGCACCGACGTCCTGGTCGCCACCGTTCGCGGGGCCGATCCGTCGGCGCTGCGAGAATCCAGAGCAGGAGGCTCGTCATGAACGAACCATTGGTCGGGCCCGAATTCGGTTCGTACGCGCCGGGCGAAGTGAAGTGGCTGCTCAAGGATCTTTCGCACGTGGATCTCGAAGCGGATGTATCCGTGCGCGAGAAGCGTATTCAATCGGGTGAGGCGCACTATGCCGAGTCTCTTCCCATCGAGTACCAACCCGATCAGGCATACCGGGATCTGTTCGAGACGGTGCTCGCCGAGAGTGCTCCACGGTTGGCGCGCGCTGTCGGGACCGTGATGGACTTGGTCTTGGCCGAGCGGGGGAGTGACATCACGCTGGTCTCACTCGCCCGGGCCGGAACACCGATCGGGATTCTGATGCGGCGCTGGGCCCAGCAGACCCGCGGGCTCACGTTGCCGCACTATGCAGTGTCTATCGTCCGCGGCAAGGGTATCGATTCCGTCGCACTCGATTATCTTGCGCACCATCACGACTCGGAGAACGTCGTCTTCGTCGACGGCTGGACAGGTAAGGGCGCCATCGCCCGCGAACTCGACGCAGCGTTGACGGAGTACCACGAGGCGGGTGGAGCCAAGTTCGACTCCGATCTGGCTGTTCTCGCCGACCCCGGCCACTGCGTGCGAACGTACGGAACCCGCGACGACTTCCTGATCGCGTCGGCGTGCCTCAATTCGACGGTGTCCGGCTTGGTCTCACGAACAGTCCTCAACGACACCCTTATCGGGCCCGGCGATTTCCACGGCGCCAAGTTCTACGCCGACCTCGCCGACGTCGACGTCTCCAATCGGTTGCTCGACGTGGTCTCGGCCGAGTTCGACTCCGTTCGCGGCGACGCAGCGGATTCTCTTGCTGCAGTGCTCGATTCCGATCGGACGCCGACCTGGGCCGGCTGGGAGTCGGTGGAGAAGGTGCAGGCCGAGTACGGGATCTCGACGGTCAACTTCGTCAAACCCGGTGTCGGAGAAACAACCAGGGTGTTGCTGCGCCGGCTCCCCTGGAAGGTTCTGGTGCGTGAACTCGACGCCCCGGAGCATGCACACATTCGGTTGTTGGCGCAGGCCCGCGGGGTTCCGGTCGAGGTGGTACCCGACCTCGCCTACTCGTGTGTCGGGCTGATCAAGGACATCACGTGAGCCGTGCGGACACCGCTGCGTCCCAGGTCCTGATCGCTACGGATCTGGACCGCACGATGATCTATTCGCAGGCCGCGATCGGCGGCGATCCCAGTGGCTCCGACCTGGATTCGGCGCCGAGCCCGTTGTGCGTCGAGTACTACAACGGCGGTCCGCTCTCGCACATGAGCGTCGAATCGATCGAACTGCTGACCGCGCTGACCTCGCGGGTTCCGGTGATTCCGACAACCACCAGGACCATTGCGCAGTTCCAGCGGATCGATCTTCCCGGCGGACCGTGGAAGTACGCCATTACGAGCAACGGCGGAAACATCCTGGTGGACGGCGAAGCCGATCGCGAGTGGCGAAACGAGATCGACCGTTCGACCAGCAAGTCCGGCGCCGAGTTGCCGCAGGTTCAGGCGGAACTGGAATCGCGGATCGACTCGAGCTGGGTCAGTTCCATTCGTGTTGCCGACGACCTGTTTCCGTACCTGGTCGTCGATCTGGCCGTGATGCCGAGTGAATTCGAAACCGAATGGAATCACTGGTGCGTGACGCGGGGCTGGAACGTTTCGCGTCAAGGCCGGAAGATCTACACGATGCCCGACGCCGTGTCGAAGTCACGAGCGCTGGCAGAGGTGCGCCGCAGACTGGTCGAGTCGGGTGATCTGGATCAATCCGCAGTCGTGATCTCGGCAGGTGACGGCGCATTGGATGCGGACATGCTCGAATACTCCGATTTCGCGATCCGGCCGAGGCACGGTGAGCTGGAAGAACTGAATTGGCAACGGCCGACCGTTACTGTGACAGAAAGGTCCGGTATCGCAGCGAGCGCGGAGATATTGCGGTGGTTCTCTTCCGCGCTCGGGTAATACACGCTCTCTATGAAGGGGATTTAGTTGTCTGTATCGCTTGCCAAAGGGCAGAACGGCCCGCTGGACGTCTCGGATGTAGTTGTGTCGGTTCAGCTGGCTGCAGCCGCTGACCTGTCTGCACTCCTCGTGACGAGCAACGGAAAAGTTCGTTCCGACGCCGACTTCGTCTTCTTCAACCAGCCGACCGGACCCGGCGTGCAATTGGTGCCCAACCCGGGTGGCATTGCCTCACTCCGAGTCTCGCTCGCCGGCGTCCCTGCCGATATCGAGCAGGTTCGCGCCGTCATCACGCTCGACGACGCTTCGTCGAACTTCGGGCGCAGCGCTGCTCCCACCGCTCGGGTCTCCGACGCGGCCGGGAACGTGTTGTACGAGTACGTGATCGACGGTCTCACCACCGAGTCCATCGTCATCGCGCTCGAGGTGTACCGACGCCAGGGTGCGTGGAAGGTGCGCGCCGTCGGCCAGGGGTACGCGGGTGGATTTGCCGCGCTGGTCACCGATCACGGTGTGTCCGTCGACGATGCGCCCGCGCCGCCGCCGCCCACTCCGGTCGCGGCTCCGGCTCCGATCACCCCGCCCTCGTCCGTCGCTCCTACTCCGCCGGCGTACAACCAGCCGCCGCAGCAGCAGCCTTCGTACAACGCGCCGCCGGTTCCGCCGGCCCCGCCCGCGTACAACCAGCCGCCTGCCTACAACCAGGGACCGACGCCGCCGGCCTACCCGCCGGCGCAGCAGCCTGCGTACAACCAGCAGCCGACGTACAACCAGGCACCCCCGGCGCCTCCCATGCAGAACCAGCCGCCGGCGCAGCAGCCCGAGGTGAGCCTGGTCAAGGGACGCCCCGTCAGCCTGACCAAGGGCCAGAAGGTCACGCTCCGCAAGGAGGGCGGCGTCGCGCTCACCATGATCCAGATGGGTCTGGGTTGGGATCCGATCAAGAAGAGCGGTCTGTTCGGAAGCCGTACCGCCGACGTCGACCTAGACGCTTCGGCACTCCTGTACGCCGACGGCAACCTCGTCGACGTCTGTTACTACGGTCAGCTGACGTCCAAGGACGGCTCGGTCCGTCACATGGGTGACAACCTGACGGGCGACGGAGATGGTGACGACGAGGTCATGCTCGTCGATCTGCAGCGGGTCCCGGCTCACGTGACCACCGTGATCTTCACCGTGACCTCGTACCGCGGACACACGTTCGAGCAGGTCTCCAACGCTTTCTGCCGTCTCGTGGACAGCACCACCAACTCTGAGCTCGCTCGATACACGCTCCAGGGCGGCATGGCTTTCACCGGAATGGTGATGGCAAAGGTGTACCGCGCGAACGGCGAATGGAAGCTGCAGGCCATCGGTGAAGGTATCCAGGCCAAGCACGCAGGAGAAGCTGCGCCGCAGCTGGGACGTTTCCTCACTGCTTGAGTCGAGACTGCATAGTCGAGATGAATCCGGTTCGGCGGTAGGTGGTTTCGATCGCCGTCCGCCGAACCGGACATCGTTGTCCCCTCCGTGCGTTAACCTCATGCGGCATGTCGAGCCGTCAGTCGAGCGGCCGTGCGCGAGAGGACTTGGCACAGTAGATGATCACTCGAGGGAAACTTCTCGGTCGGGCGGCGGCCATCGCAGGCGTTGTGCTGGCGCTCGTGAGCACCGGAATCGCGCAGGCTTCGGTACCCCAGTCGGCACCGCCGGCAGGTTTTTCCGAGACCGGGATCAAGTACGTCGCCCTCGGTGACTCCCGCGCCTCCGGTCCAAGGCTGGAACCGATGTACCCCGACGCCTGCTCGCGTTCGTACGAGAACTTCGCGGGCAAAATCTCGCGGGCGCTCGACGTGGCCGAGTTCGCTGATGTCTCTTGCAGCGCGGCACGCGCCGAGAACATCATCGACACCCCACAGCTGATTCCGAACTACTGGCCCGTCCAGCTCGATGCCGTTCACCCGGACACCGACCTGATTACCATCTCGATCGGCGGCAACGACTCCAACAGCATCTTCCTCGGCCCCCTGTGCGTCGCTCCGGGACCAGGAACCGATCGTGGATGCCGGTACGACCCGCTCGCGAATTCCGTCGCCCAGTCCGGAATCGACCGGGCTGCCGGAGAATTGGATCGCATCCTGACCGCGGTCACGCAGCGCGCGCCTAACGCTCGCATCTACCTGATCGGAGAGGGCGGCATGATCTCCTCTCGCGGATGCTGGCCGAACATCCCGTTCTCAGACGCCGACGCAGCCTGGTTCATGGACTACTTCGCTCGCTACAACACGAAGTTCGACGAGGTCGCCCACGCCCACGGTGTGCGCACTGTCGACATTGCGGCGGCGAGCATCGCCGGCGGGCACGACGCGTGTGCGAGTGCAGATCAGCGTTGGTTCGAAGGCCTGTTCTCGGAGTCGACGGCGCAGCGCTTGCACTTCACGGACGCCGGGATGACCGCGGTGGCCGATCTAGTGGTGGCGGACCTGCAAGGCTGACCGAGAGAGCCCGGTCATGGCATAGTTCGCTGCTGTGGGTATGACTTTTGTTCCCGGACAGAACGCGCCGCTGCAGGCGCCCGTGGTGACGTTTCGAGCCGAGAGCCAGACGCCGTTCGACGTGTCGGCGCTGGTAGCGGACGCGAACCTGCGGGCATTGACGTCCGCGGACTTCGTGTTCTACAACCAACCATCCACCGCTGGAGTGCAACTCGACCAGAGCGGCATCCGGGTGGAACTCGATCGACTTCACCCCGATGCCGCAGCAGTGTTGTGCATCGTCAGCGTGGATCCGGCAGCGACGGCCGCGGGAGCCTTTCGCACGGCCGGGCTCTCCGCCACCCTGAGCGATCAATCCGGTTCGGTCCTGGCCGAATTCGCGATCCCCACCGCAGGCACCGAGACAGCGGTCATCTGCTGGGAGCTGTACCGAAAGTCCGGTGCCTGGAAGATTCGGGCCGTAGGGCAGGGCTATGCGGGTGGTCTGGCGGAACTGATCTCGGTGCACGGCGTCGAGGTCGACGACGAGCCGGCGCAACCAGCCCCGACAGCCGCGCCTGCGTGGGACTCCGCGGTGGAGCCGTTGGAGGTGGGCCGCGGCCTCGAGCGTGCGTGGATGATCTTCGAGGACGCCTCCCGATCTGCCGCTTCCTTCGTCTCCAGCAGTGAGTACGCGCTTGCCCGTTTGGACGAGGATCTGACCGCAGCCGTCGCAGATCCGTCGTTGCGGAACTCGGCAGCGGGAGTGGCGGCGCGCGATGCCGCACAGAAGCGTCACGACGACCTCGTCTCACTCGCGCGGGACAATCACGCCCGCGACAGCGCTCAGCTTGCGCACGAACTCGGTGTGATCGACGGCGTGCTCCCACGGTCGATGGCGTCGTGGAAGTCGGTGTCGTGGGCGGGTACAACCGATCCGGCCCAGATCACGGCCGTCAGCGACGGAATGCGTCTGGGCGAGCTTTCGGCTCCGGACCGCGGCACGCTCACCGTTCCCTACTGCGTCCCGCTCCCACTGCGTCGGCCCATCTGGGTGGACAGTACGTCGAGCAAAGCAGCGCTCGGTCTGATCAGTGCCGTCACCGTGCGCGTCATGGCCGCCGGCCCGATGCCGCTACTCGACGTCGTCGATCTGACCGGCTCGCTGACGCCACTGACCGACCGACTGGCACCGATGCTCGCGGGGCCGGTCATCACCGCTCACACCGAGATCTCGGCGCGCTTGCGGGCACTGGCCGAGGCCGTCGACATGGGCGAACTCGCGCGAATGAGTGGTGTCGCAGATGGCCCGAGTTCCCTGCGCCTGTTGATCCTCAGCGATTTCCCGCACGGATACTCCGCCGAAGACGCACAGACCATCATGTTCCTCGCCGAACGCGGGCCGGCAATCGGTTTGTCCATACTGATTGTCGGAGAGGACGAGTCGAACTTCGCGGAAGAATCCGTCGCCGCACTGTCCGAGGGGTGCCAACATCTTTCGGCAGCAGGGCAGACGGAGGTTCACGATCCGTGGACCCGCACGCAATGGCACTTCACCCCGGACGTGCTCGACCCGATCTCCGGGTCGCGAATTCTGGCAGTGTTCGACCGCACCTAGTGGCCGATGGCGGATTGCCGAGCGCACAGGCAGAGTGGTGGTACGACCACGCGCGGTGTGTGGCGGCAATACTCGAGGAGACTCATGGCATTCTGGGATCAGTTGAAGGCTAAGGCTCAGGAGATGAACGGCCAGCTCAAGACAAAGACCAGCCAGTTCCAGAACAAGGAATTCAAGAACGCGAGCATGGCAATGTGCGCGTTGATCGCCGCCGCAGACGGTTCGATCGATCCGTCGGAGCGTCAGAAGACCGCCGCGCTGATCATGAGCAACGAGTCGCTCGCGGTCTTCCCGCCGGACGAGCTTCGTGAGCAGTTCGACTGGTACTGCAGCAAGCTGTCCTCGGACTACGAGTTCGGCAAGGTCGAGGCAACCGCGACCATTGCCAAGCTCAAGTCGAAGCAGGATCAGGCCCGCGCGGTCATCCAGATCGGCATCATCATCGGCGGCGCGGACGGCAACTTCGACGAGCACGAGCGCGGCGTCGTACGCGACATGTGTTTTGCAGTCGGAATCTCTCCGGCCGAGTTCGATCTCTGATCGATTCAGAGCATGAAAGCGGGTGCGGCGCGAAAGCGCCGCACCCGCTTTTCTTTTCAGTACTCGGGATAACCGTCCTCGGGTCCCAGCATGCGCTCGATCCTCGTCCGCGTGATCTTGGCGAGCTCGTCGACGCAGACCTTGCGCTCGACGGACCGCTCGTTGGACATGCGCTGGCCGATGTTCTCGAGCAGGTCGTCGGCGTCGTGGCCGTGCGAACACCACAGATACCGGAAGCCGAAGTTCCGCTCGTACTCCTCGCCGGCGCGATAGATGGTTGCCATGACGGCGTCGTCCGGAACCCAGATCGAGCATTGCTCGAGGTGGGACGGCACGCTGTTCTTGCGGACGCCGACCGGTGGATGGCATTGCAGGGCGCGTTCGACGTCGACGTCCGAGAGGTTGAGAATCGCGTCCTCGGCGCGCGAGAGGATCTCCGCGTGATCGGCGAACGGACGTCCGTCGCTGACCCACCCGGCCCAGGTCAGCGAGCAGCAGCACTCGAACAGTGCGTGAACTGCCTTCTGTCGCGGTAGTTCGTTGAAGCGCTCCAACCCGATCGATTGATGTAGCAGCATGTGACCTCCCGGCCCGTTGTGCCTTCAGGCGCGCTCGACATGCCGCGCGGTAACCAGATGCGCGACCATTTCGATAATCCGCCGCTTCACCTGGGAAAGGAAGGTTTGCTCACCGAGTTTTCAGGTTCTTAACGCGGCGTAACGAGCTGACCCACACAACGCAGGAGCCCCACCGGCGACAACCGGCGAGGCTCCAGACCGGGACCCCTTGGAA
>NZ_BCRM01000027.1 GCF_001552595.1 Rhodococcus erythropolis NBRC 15567 | reverse complement strand
TTAGCGTCATCGACGAAAGGTAATGACGTGTCTGGCACCGATGGATTGCTCTTCAACCCCCATACTTACGACCCTGCTCAGTTCGATCCGGAGACCCGCCGTTTGCTGCGAGCCACCATCGAATGGTTCGAGAGCCGCGGCAAGAAGCAACTGCTTCAGGACGACCTCGACGCCGTGTGGGTCTCCGACTTTCTCGAGTTCGTCGGCAAGGAGAAGTTGTTCGCGACGTTCCAGACTCCGGCGGCATTCGCCGACGGTGACGAGAACCGTCGTTGGGACGGTGCCCGCAACGCGGCCTTGAGTGAGATCTTCGGTTTCTACGGACTCGCTTACTGGTACGCCTGGCAGGTCACGATCCTCGGACTCGGACCGATCTGGATGAGTGACAACGATGCAGCGAAGAAGCGTGCAGCGCAGGAACTCGTCGACGGTGGTGTCATGGCGTTCGGCCTGTCCGAGCGTGATCACGGCGCCGACGTGTATTCCACCGACATGCTTCTCACTCCCACCGACGGCGACGTCGCCTTCCGCGCGAGCGGCGAGAAGTACTACATCGGAAACGGCAACGTAGCCGGAATGGTGTCTGTGTTCGGGCGGCGTACCGACGTCGAGGGTCCCGAAGGCTACGTGTTCTTCGTCGCCGACAGTGCACATCCGAACTATCAGCTTGTGGACAATGTCCTGCGCGGGCAAATGTACGTCAGCAATTTCCGCCTCGACGACTACCCGGTGCGCGAGGAAGACATTCTGCACACCGGCGTCGCCGCATTCGAGGCCGCGCTCAACACGGTCAACGTCGGAAAGTTCAACCTGTGCACCGGCTCCATCGGGATCACCGAACATGCGTTCTTCGAAGCAATCACTCACGCGCAGAATCGAATTCTCTACGGTAATCCGGTCACCGACTTCGCCCATGTACGCGCCGCCTTCGTCGACGCGTACTCACGTCTGATCGCGATGAAACAGTTCAGCGCGCGGGCGGTCGACTACTTCCGCAGCGCCAGCCTCGAAGACCGTCGCTACCTGCTGTTCAATCCCATGACCAAGGCCAAGGTCACCTCGGAAGGTGAAAAGGTCGTCGGGTTGCTGCACGACGTGATCGCGGCAAAGGGGTACGAGAAGTCCACGTACTTCCGTGAAGCAGCGCAGATGATCGGCACGCTGCCCAAGCTCGAGGGCACCGTCCACGTCAACGTCGGCCTGATCCTCAAGTTCTTGCCGAACTACCTGTTCAACCCCGCGGAGTTCCCGGAGATCGTCACGCGCGACGACGCAGCCGACGACGAGTTCTTCTGGAATCAGGGACCGACCCGCGGCGCTGCGAAGATCCAGTTCCACGAGTGGAAGCCCGTCTACGAGAAGCACTCTTCGATCCCGAACGTCGCTCGTTTCTACGAGCAGGCGATCGCACTCACCGAATTGCTCACTGCCGCAGCGCCGGACGCGCAGCAGCAGAAGGATCTCGATTTCATGCTCAATGTCGGGCACCTGTTCTCCCTCGTCGTCTACGGTCATCTGATTCTCGAGCAGGCCGAGATCAGCGGACTCGACGCCGACGTTGTCGATCAGATCTTCGACTTCCAGATTCGCGACTTCTCGGGATACGCGATCGCACTGCACGGAAAGCCGTCGTCGACGCCGGAGCAGCAGAAGTGGGCCTTGGCCGCAGTGCGGAAGCCTGTTGTGGACAGTGAACGCTTCGACCGGGTGTGGCAGCAGGTCAAGGCGTACGACGGTGCATACGAGATGCGCGCATGACCGCGCCGGTGGTACGTGAGCAGTTGATGGCCGTCGTGGAGGGATCCCCGAAAGCCGTCGGCGCGCATGATCGCTCGACCTGGGTTGCGCTGTTTGCCGAAGAGGGCCAGATCAACGACCCTGTAGGTTCACGTCCGCATAACGGGCAGGCGGCGATCGAGAGTTTTTACGACACGTTCATCGCCCCCAATTCGATCACCTTCCACGTCGAGCGCGATATCGTGTGCGGCCGCACAGTGTGGCGCGATCTGAGCCTCGCTACCGAGATGTCGACCGGAGTCGTCCTCGACGTGCCGATGCATTTGCGCTACGACTTGGTGGGGGAGCCCGATTCCTTGCGGATCGGAACCCTCTATGCGCATTGGGAATTGGCAACGATGCTGAGCCAGCTCGCTACCGCCGGCGTTGCCGGGATGAAGGCTGCCGCGAAGTTGACCCCGCAGCTGCTCTCGAACCAGGGGATCGGCGGAGCGCTCGGATTCTCGCGCGGCATCTTCGGAGTCGGAGACAAAGGCAAGAAGGCGGCTTCGCGGTTCCTCGATGCGGCCGCTGTCGGTCGAACGCCGCCGGTACCCGTCGAGCTTCCGGCGGGAACGCAGTTGTCCAAAGCCGACGTCAACGCTCTGCTCACCGGCGTGACGAAGAGCAAGATGCTGGTTGCCGGTCGAACTGTGACGGCGAGCGTAATCGTGTGCGGGGAACCGGCCATCGCCCTGTTCGGCTTCGAGGCGAGCGGTCATCGCCTCAATCGGGTGCGCTTCTTCACCGAGAGCTGATACCGAGAACACTCGAACGCAGGTCAGGCTCGGCGCGCCACTCCGGCGCGCCGAGCCTTCGCTTTTCGGTGAAGTGTCAGATCGCCCCGAGATCCGCAGACAGCCAGTGCTGCGGATTCATGTAGATCGCTACCTGCTCGCCCAACTGCGATCGCGCGAATTCGAGATATCCGTCGACCTTGTCCGGGGTCAGGTATCGCCGCGAGACTTCGACCAGCATCTCGTCGGTGCCCGGAACGATCTTGTCGACGGATCCGCTGACGCTGACGTAACGGATTGTCGGATCGAGCCTTTCGGCCATCAACGAGAAATGCCCGGCCGACTCGATGAGTCGAGCCTTTCGTGAATCCTTGCCGGTGAGGATCCATGGTTTGCCACCGGGCGAGTACAGGTACCAGATCGGGACGGTCAACGGACCGCGTTCGGTGCCGTCCGCTACGGACAGCGCCCCGATGTGGGGTTCGGCCAGGAACTGTTCACGCTCATTTTCGGAGAGTGCCATTCCTCGAGATTACCGCGACGTTTGACATGGCGTTGTGACTCCGTACACAATCGATGTGCTCATTATGAACATGCGTTCGCAATGCGAACAGATCTCGATCTGGACTACTGGATCTGAACCGGTAGCGAACGCCCACAAGCAGTGAATGTCGAGGATCCGATGACCGCACCGCATACGCAATCGAGTTCAATCACCGGTTCGCCTGGGGCGCGTGCCGCAATGTGGGTAGCACCGTTGTGTTGGATAGCTGTGCTTCTGGACGGATTCGATCTGGTCGTACTCGGCGCGGTCATTCCTTCACTTCTCGACTACGACGCGTGGGGATTGAGTACCGGCACGATCACGATGATCTCGACCTTCGGGCTCATCGGCATGACCATCGGAGCCCTCGTCATCGGCACTCTCACTGACGTCATCGGTCGACGCCGCGCGCTGCTGTACGCCGTTGCCGCATTCTCGATTCTGACTCTGTTGTGCGCAATTGCGCCCAATCCGTTCATCTTCGGTCTGCTGCGCTTCCTCGCCGGGGTGGGACTGGGTGGCGCCCTTCCGACGGCATTGGCTCTGGTCAACGAATTCTCGAAGAAACAAGGCGGTGGATCTGCGTCGACCATGCTGATGACCGGCTATCACGTCGGCGCCGTTGCCACCGCCGCGCTGGCGCTCGTCGTGATCGAACCTTTCGGTTGGCGAGCAATGTTCGTTGTCGGCGCACTTCCTGCTGTCGTCCTGATTCCACTCATGCTGCGGTATCTGCCGGAATCCCCGTCGTACCTTCTCGCTCACGGAAAGCGTGCCGAGGCCGAGGAAATCGCTGCCCGCTACGGTGTCGAGCTCGAGGCTGCGCCTACGTCCGAAGCTGGGCGTGCCGAAGCCGCCAATCCCGTTCGCGCACTGTTCTCTTCGAAGTTCCTGCGTAACAGCATCGCCATCTGGATCACCAGTTTCATGGGCTTGCTGCTCGTCTACGGATTGAACACGTGGCTTCCGACGATCATGCGCGAGGCCGGTTACAACCTCGGAGCCTCGTTGACGTTCCTTCTGATCCTCAATGCCGGAGCCGTCGTCGGGCTGTTGATCGCCGGGGGCGTCGCGAACAAGATCGGCCCGCGTACCGCAGCAATCGTGTGGTTCACGGGAGCAGCGTTGTTCCTGGCGCTTCTGAGTGTGAAGGTGTCGTTCGGAATCTACGTGATGGTCTTCCTCGCCGGATGCTTCGTGTTCAGTGCACAGGTACTGGTCTACGCCTTCACGAGCGCCAATCACCCACCGCAGATTCGCGCGACAGCGCTCGGATGGTCGGCGGGTGTCGGCCGGGTCGGTGCGATCTGTGGCCCGATTCTGGGCGGAGTTCTCCTGGGTGCGGGTTACGCCGTGCCGTGGGGCTTCTACGCTTTCGCGCTCGTCGGACTGCTCGGTGCAATTTCGATCTCCTGCACACGGGTTCGCACCTGAAATACCAGTTTCGCAGGTTGGTGCGCTACTGCTATCGTTGAATATGAGTATGAAGAGTAGCGCTATCGTCACGTCACGGGCACCGCTACCGATGCCATCGTCTCGATCCGGTTTGTGGTGGGGCTTGCTCGGTGTTCTGGCGTTCTCGTTCACCGTTCCGCTCACGAGGGTCGCCGTCGCGGATCTCGACCCCCTGTTCGTCGGCGCGGGCCGCGCCGTCGTTGCCGGGGCCCTTGCGATTGTGATGCTGTCGGTTACTCGCGCGACGCTTCCGACGCTTCGGCAGTGGTTTCGCATCGCACTCGTGACCGTTGGCGCGGTACTGGGGTTTTCACTGTTCACCACGTTTGCGTTGCAGACATCGCCGGCGAGTCACGCGGCAGTCGTGATCGGACTACTTCCCGCTGCGACCGCGGTATTTGCCGTCGTCCGAGGAAAAGAGCGTCCCAGTAAGGGATTCTGGTGGGCAAGCGCCGCCGGCGCGGTATCGGTCGTAGGGTTCGTGGCCGTCGCAAACGGCGGACTCGGCTCGTTTCATCTCGCTGATCTTCTTCTGTTCGCCGCGGTTGTGTGTGCAGCGCTGGCATATTCGGAAGGTGCGTTGCTGGCCCGCGAGATCGGGTCGTGGCAGACGATTGCCTGGGCATTGATTCTCGGACTGCCGGTCACGATTGCGTTGACGGTGGCGTCCATGGCCCAGGCTCCGGTTTCTGCCGATGTGAATTCGTGGCTTTCGTTTGCCTACCTGGGATGCGTGAGTATGTTTCTCGGGTTCTTTCCCTGGTACCGGGGTCTGGCGATCGGTCCCATTTCCACTGTGAGCCAAACACAGTTGGTTCAACCGGTGCTCAGCATTGCCTGGTCGGCGCTGATACTCGGTGAGGCGTTGTCACCCTCGATCGTGGCCGGCGGCGTCGTCGTCATCGGGTGTGCCTGGCTTGCCCTGAAGGCGCGAGTGGCAGCGCCGCGTGCTGTGCCGGCACGCGACGCGACCACTGCCACCGATGATTCAGAAAAGCGGGCCGCCACCGAAGGCACTGCGGTGTGACGCAGGTTGTTTCCCGTTGGCGTCGGTGATTCCGTACTCGACGGCCGTCTCGGCGGTGATCAGTGTGTGACCGCTGCGCGCGTTCACTTCTGGATCGTTGGCCAATGCAGTGATGACCTGGCCGACGAATTCCGGGGTTTCGGCCTCGGCCAGTGAGAAGCCTTCGAAGCTCTCGATCCCACTCGCCTCCATCCGCTCGTTGCGGATCAACCCGAGCCAGAAGGAAAGTGCGGTGACGCCGGTTCCCTTCAATTCGACAGCCATGTCGGCGGCCATCTTGTCCAAACCTGCCTTTGACATCCCGTACAGGACAGAGTGCAGGTACCCGCGGGTGCCGAATGACGAGATATTGCCGATCACTCCACTGCCCCGGGGGACCATCAACTTCGCCGCTTCTACCGAAGCAACGTAGTGGGCGCGCAGTCCGATTCCGATCAGCGAATCCCAATCGTCGATCGGCCTCTTCCAGAACGGATCGGCGAAGCCGGCATAGCCCGCCGGGTTGGCCCAGACGTTGTTGACCAGAAGATCGAGGCGGCCTGACTGTTCCTCGGCGATGCGTGCAAACAGGTCGACGATCTTTTGATCGTCGGCGTGATCGCACTGCACGGCAATGCCGTGACCGCCGCGCTCGGTGATCTCCGCCGCGGTGCGATCGAGCGGGCCGTCGGCGCCGACGGTTCCTCGCGCCGTCACGTACACCGTCCAGCCGTCGCTTCCCAGTGCGAGTGCAATGCCTTTACCGACGCTCCTACTCGCGCCGGTCACGAGCGCTACTTTGCCGATTGTCGACGTGGTCATCGGGGGCCTCCCAACGAACCCTCGGCGATTTCACTGTCGGGGGACAGGGGAGTGGTGATCGACCACGTCTCCGTGAAGTGGCATTGACTCATTTTCCACACACCGTCCTCGATTACGTATTTGTCGTCGTATTCGCCGGTCATCAACTTCTCGGTGCGTCCGACAGTGTCGACCTGGCGGAACTGCAGAGTCCATCGCCCCACCGCCGACGTCTCCGAGGTCAGTGTGATGTCGGGATGCAATCCGTGATGCATGTCGAGTACCGCGTACCGGCCGTCGACCTTGCGAAGAGCGATCTTCTCGAAGATGTCCGCCATCGGCCCGGCGTCGTCGAACGCGCCGAGACGGCCGTAGTCGATCGACGCTCCTGAACGGATGAAGCTGCTGCGGAACCGAACCGGATCCTTGGCGTCACATGCTCGCCAGTAGCCATGTTTGAGCTTCTTGATTTCCTCGATCTGTTCGAGCGCGTCGAGGCGTTGTGCGAGATCCACTACCGTCGGTCCTTTTCGTCTGGGTTTCCCGGAGACATGTCGGATCGACTGTAGGGTGTCCTCAGTCACATGTGTGTAGTTTTTCCCAGTGACCGGTCAGGAAACGGTGTCGGTTTCGCTCGAGGATTCGTCGCCGGTGAGAGTGATTGCAGTCGAGTCGCTGAAGACGCTGCCCCAGAGTTCGCCGAGGGCCGGATCTTCTTCGGCGTGTTCGGGTGCCATCATTGCGAGCAGATTGTTGATCAGCATGCCGTTCGCGATGAACAAGCGTGCTTGCTCGGGCGTGCAACCGGTGCGCTCGCGCAGCAAGGTGTAGATGCCGGACATGGCGGTCCGGGACACGGCGGCGACGTCGTCGGTGCTGGTTGCGAAGCCGTGCAACATGACGAGCAGCAGATCCCGGTCGAGGACCAGCTCGCCGTAGGCGGATCCGAGTTCGGCCCAGAACTGCGGATTGCTCGGATCGATTGTGACGGTGTCCAATTTGTCGTTGAAGGTGCGGACGATTTCGTCGAGCGCACGCGTGAACACCGCGTGGAACAAATCTGCCTTGGTCCCGAACATGCGCACGACGTAGGGCTGCGAGACGCCGGCTTCCTTGGCGACGGCGTCCGTGCTGGTGCCGGAGTATCCGCCCTTTGCAAATGCCCGCGTTGCCGCGGCAAGGACCAGTGCGCGACGTTCCGGTGCGCTCATCCTGCGGGTACGTGGTTCAGCTGCACCGATCGACATATTGACACGTTATCACCGGATAGCTTAGTTTCGACTTAAGTAATCAATTGATGCCTTAAGGCACCTTCACCATCGAGGAATCACGATGACCGTTTTGACGAAGTCCGGATCGGACGCCGCATCCGGGTCGGAAAACAGTGGAGGACGTAAGGTTCCGATCGCGATAGCGATGGTTGCTGCTTCTCTGCCCATGTTCATGGCTACCCTCGACAACCTCGTGATGACGAGCGCGCTGCCGGTGATCGAGAAGGAACTGAACGCGTCCGTCGGGCAGCTCCAATGGTTCATGAATGCGTACACGCTCTGCTTTGCGACGCTGATGCTTTCGGCGACGACGCTCGGCGATCGGTGGGGACGCCGCCGGATGTTCGTGTTCGGAATCGGGCTGTTCACGGCTGCATCGATCGCTTCGGCGCTGTCGACAACTCCCGCCCTGCTGATTGCGGCCCGGGCATTTCAAGGCGCGGGCGCAGCCGCGATCATGCCGCTCTCGCTGACCCTCCTCGTCGCAGCCGTACCGGAAGCCAAGCGCGCCATGGCAATCGGTGTCTGGGGTGGCGTCTCCGGACTGGGAATCGCGATGGGTCCCGTGGTCGGTGGAGCGGTAGTCGACGGGTTCTCGTGGCAGGGGATCTTCTGGATCAACGTGCCGGTTGCGATCGTTGCCGTTCCTCTCGCGTTGTATGCGTTGCGTGAATCGACCGGTCGCACACAACCTCTCGACCTTCCCGGTGTCGCACTCGCCGGACTCGGTGTGTTTCTGGCGGTGTGGGGGATCGTTCACGGCAACGACGACGGCTGGGGATCGCTTGGAGTGGTTGCGTCGTTGGTCGGTTCCGCAGTCGCGTTGGCGCTGTTCGTTCTTCGCGAGATGAAGACGTCACATCCGGTCATGCCCCTACGTCTGTTCCGTTCACGCAGCTTCTCGATGGCGAACGTCATCGGCTTGACCTTCTCGATCGGGATCTTCGGAGCGGTGTTCCTGCTGTCGCAGTACCTCCAGATCGTGATGGGCTACAGCCCGTTCCAAGCAGGCCTGCGGACGCTTCCGTGGACGGCGGCGCCGATGATCTTCGCTCCTCTCGCCGGTTTTCTGGCGCCGAAGGTCGGGCTCCGTTCACTTCTGCTGACCGGTCTGCTGCTCCAGGCCGGAGCATTGTTCTGGTTGGCCGCGTTGATCGGTCCCGACGTGACGTACGGTTCGCTGGTTCCGGCGCTACTGATGGCGGGCATCGGCATGGGCCTGACCTTCGCGCCGAGTTCGACGGCTGTCCTCGTCGACATGGACGAGCCTGATCACGGAACGGCCAGTTCGACCAACTCGACGCTTCGCGAGATCGGTGTTGCGCTGGGAATCGCGGTTCTCACCGCAGTCTTCCTTGCCGCTGGTGGCGCGCTCACGCCGCTGGGCTACGGAGATGCGCTGACACCTGCACTGCGCGTCGGCGGTTGCTTCGTGTTGGTGGCCGTGGTTGCGGCTTGGTTCGTGCCCTCGCATCGCAAGGCCTGAGCCACTGCTGTGCGCCTTTATTAACCGCCGGCGGTTAATAAAGGCGCACAGCAGTTTACGAAGCCGGGTCCCCTGGGAACGCTGAGGTGGCCGGAGCGGTTCCCAGCGCGGACCGCCATCCGGCGCCGCGGATTGCCGCATCGGTCAGGCCGTCGATTCCGAACGTGCGGAGTTGGTCGGTATCGACCTGTTCGACGAATGCCCGGTAGGTCACGGCGGTGTCGGATTCGATCTGTGCTGCCAGTTGTGCCGCGGTAACGGCGTCCGTCACCGGGAACGGGATCTCGTAGGCTGCCGCGGCTGTCGGCGGGGTCTCGCCCGCGTCGGTCGACAGGGCAACCAGCGCATCACGTCGCGCGCGGTGCGCGGCTGTATGTGTGGCAACTTCGTTGACACGGGCAGGATTCGAAAACGCGGCAACCACTCCGTAAGCGAAGATCGCGGCATTCTCTGATTCGATTGCGGTCAGCAAGGCAGAACTCTCAGTTCGACGGGTGTGCGAAGTGATCATGGAAGCAACACCGCAACCTGGGTCGAGCACGACGCGCTGATCGAACCGAGCAAGCCCGCGCGATAGCCGGACATCGTGCGAGCGAGATCCGCGGCACTGCGCGCCGAATCGTTAAGCGAGGTCCTCAAGGTGTCGACGCCCGTCGGAGCGTTTGCGACCGAGGTCGACGGGGGCGCAGTGGTCGTAGCGCCGCCGCCCGCTGCTCGCGCAATCTCGGCGTCGAGTTCGAGTGCATGCGCTGTGCGTTCGGCGCTGATCGTGGTCAGTGATGCCGACTTGTCCGGCGCAAGAGCGATGGCGGCGGTTGCGGCTGCCGCGTCGGAGCGAGCTCGCTCGGCCTGGGCCGTCAACTGGTCGACTTCTGCAGCCGCCTCCGCTGTGCCGTTGTCGGTGCAGGCGGACAACGAGAAGGCTGCAGCGCCCAACGCTGCTGCGGTTCCCGTCTTGAGCGCACTCCGCCGGGAGAGTGGGGTAGTAGTCATGGGCGTCAGCACCAGTCCATCGTGCCAGGTGGTCGGCTGATCGTTCGAATCCGCGGCACGTGTTCAAGTGTGACGTGCGTCGGGCACTCTGGTCACGGAGACGCGTAATGAGCGGTACTCTTGGATGCTTGCAGCATGAGGCACCTGGTGTCTTTTCATGCTCGCAGCCGCCCACGTCGACAGTCGACACAAGTCGGACAATCGACGACAACTGAAATGAGGAGTTCGCGAGATGCCGGTGCCATCCAGGGAGAGGGTGATCGAGCTGATCTCCGAACTCGTGCACGCCCAGGGTTACGACGTCGAAGACGTTGTCGTGACCAGTGCGGGCAAGCACAGCGCGGTGCGCATCATGGTCGACAGCGATGCCGGGATCGAACTCGATGCCGCCGCAGAGATCAGCAGACTCGTTTCGGAACTTTTCGACAGCCTCGAGGAAATCGGTGAAACGCCGTACACCCTCGAGGTGACCTCCCCGGGAATCGATCGTCCACTGACGCTCGAGCGTCACTGGCGTCGAGCTCGTGGACGCAAAGCGCGTATCGATCTGGCCGGCGAGACCGTGGTCGGCCGTATCGGAACGTTGAACGACGATTCCGTGGCGGTTGTCATCGGCGGCCGTGGCGGACTGACCGTGCGAGAGATTGCACTGGGCGACGTTCAGAAGGCCGTAGTTCAGGTGGAGTTCTCGAAGCCCAGTGAGGCGGAGTTGGAACTCGCGGGCGGCATCCCGGAGGGGCGCGCAGTTCCCTCGGATGCGGTTGACCTCACCGATGACTCGGGCGTGGACAGTGTCGAAGACGACGAAGCAGAATTAGAAGACGTAGAAAACGAAGAAGGGTTCGACAAGTGAATATCGACATTGCAGCGTTGCGAGCGATCGAAGCCGAAAAGGGCGTTTCGATCGAAACTGTGATCGCCACGATCCAGACCGCGCTGCTGACGGCGTACCGCCACACCGAGGGGCACAAGCAGAACGCTCGGATCGATGTCAACATCAAGACCGGTTCGGTGCGAGTGATGGCACACGACACCGATGCCGACGGCAACATGATCGGCGAGGAGTGGGACGACACTCCCGAAGGATTCGGTCGAATCGCGGCGACCACCGCACGCCAGGTCATCCTGCAGCGTTTGCGCGACGCCGAGCACGAGCGCAGTTTCGGTGAGTTCTCCACCCATGAGGGTGAAATCGTCGGCGGTGTCATTCAGCGCGACACGCGTGCAAACTCTCGCGGGATGGTCGTCGTTCGAATCGGCAGCGAATCCAATGGCGCCGAAGGATTGTTGCCGCCCGCAGAACAGGTTCCCGGCGAGAACTACGAACACGGCGAGCGCATCAAGTGCTACGTCGTCGGGGTTGCTCGCGGCGCCCGTGGCCCCCAGATCACCCTCTCGCGGACCCATCCGAACCTGGTTCGCAAGTTGTTCGCACTCGAGGTTCCGGAGATCGCGGACGGCAGCGTCGAGATCATCAACGTCGCGCGCGAAGCGGGACACCGTTCCAAGATCGCCGTTGCCTCACGCGTGCAGGGGCTGAACGCAAAGGGTGCATGCATCGGCCCGATGGGTCAGCGCGTCCGCAACGTCATGAGCGAACTTGCGGGGGAGAAGATCGACATCATCGACTTCGACGAAGATCCCGCGACGTTTGTGGGCAACGCACTTTCCCCGTCGAAAGTGGTCTCCGTCACTGTCGTCGATCCCGAGGCTCGTGCGGCCCGTGTCATCGTGCCCGATTTCCAGCTTTCGTTGGCCATCGGAAAAGAGGGTCAAAATGCCCGCCTGGCTGCACGGTTGACGGGTTGGCGTATCGACATTCGGAGCGATGCGGCACCCGTTGGCGACGCGTCCGACCGGCCCGCCACGTCCAACGGATAACGGTGGAATGCAGTGATCGAGACGGTTCGGCGGTAGAGTGGACAATGGTTCGACGTGAGTCCTCGGATTCTGCGCGCGTGAAACCCGGTTCGCCGGTCAGAACGTGTGTGGGGTGCAGGGAACAAGGGTCGGCTGTCGATCTGTTGAGGGTCGTGGTTGGTGAGCAGGGGCCGGAGGGTTCCCCGCTCGTCCCCGACGTATCGCGAAGACTCCCCGGTCGAGGTGCATGGCTGCACCTGGATCCGAGTTGTCTGAGCCTGGCAGAGCGGCGCCGAGCATTCAGCAGAGCACTGCGAGTGTCCGGAAATCTGGACACGTCCGCTGTCGACCAGCTGGTCGACGCAGTTCACACAAAAGCAGTACCTCTCGAGAAGAACAGGCACAAGCACTCATGAGCACACCGTGAAGCACCAACGATGAACGTCCATCGGCGATAACCCGAGGTCGTGCGGGACCCACATCTGTGGGATGCCTCCTGCTCGACCTCATCAGTGAGGAGAGCAGTGGCAGGCAAGGCCCGCGTGCACGAGTTGGCTAAAGAACTCGGTGTCACCAGCAAGGAACTACTCGCAACGCTCAAGGAGCAAGGCGAGTTCGTGAAGTCTGCGTCATCCACAGTGGAGGCGCCCGTCGCCCGTCGTCTGCGGGAGTCATTCCCGTCGGCAGGCGGAGCAGAAACCAAGTCCGAGACCGGCGCAGCCGCTCCGGCGGCTCGCCCCGCGGCAAAGCCCGGCGCACCGTCGCCGTCAGCTGCAAAGCCCGGTGGCCCGCGTCCCGGCCCCAAGCCGGCCGCACCCGCACCGGCTGCTCCCGCAGCTCCGGCACCGGCAGCCCCCGCGGCTCCCGCAGCCGCTGCTCCGGCAGCACCGTCGGCGCCGGTCCCCACCCCGACGTTCAACGCTCCGAAGCCGGCACAGCCGGCACGCCCGGCTCCGGCTGCTCCCGCAGCTCCGGCACCGGCAGCCCCCGCGGCTCCGGCGGCACCGTCCACCGGCGCAAAGCCCGGCGGACCGCGTCCGGGACCGAAGGCACCTCGCGTCGGTAACAACCCGTACTCCTCGGCACCCGCCGAGCGTCCGGCACCTCGTCCGGCTCCCGGCGCACCGCGTCCGGGTGCAGGCCAGGGCGGTTCTCGTCCGGCTCCGGGTCAGGGCGGTCCCCGTCCCAGCCCCGGCTCCATGCCTCCTCGCCCGAACCCGGGTGCAATGCCTGCTCGTTCCGCTCGTCCCGCGCCCGGTGGCGGCGGACGTCCGGGTCGTCCCGGTGGCGCTCCCGGTGGTCGTCCGGGCGGCGGCGGCGGTGGATACCGCGGCGGCGGCGCTCCCGGCGCCGGTGCTGGTGCAGGTGCTCCCGGTGGAGCAGCTCCGGCCGGTGGATTCCGCGGTCGTCCCGGCGGCGGTGGCCGTCCCGGTCAGCGCGGCGCAGCGGCAGGTGCATTCGGTCGTCCCGGCGGAGCAGTTCGCCGTGGACGTAAGTCGAAGCGGGCGAAGCGCGCCGAGTACGAAAGCATGCAGGCTCCCGCAGTCGGCGGCGTCAGGCTGCCACGCGGCAACGGTGAGACCATCCGTCTCGCTCGCGGCGCATCGCTGTCGGACTTCGCGGACAAGATCGATGCGAACCCCGCAGCACTCGTGCAGGCGTTGTTCAACCTCGGTGAGATGGTCACGGCAACTCAGTCGGTCAACGACGAGACGCTGGAGCTGCTCGGCGGCGAAATGAACTACGTCGTGCAGGTCGTCAGCCCGGAGGACGAGGACCGCGAGCTGCTCGACAGCTTCGACCTCACCTACGGCGAGGACGCCGGCGGAGAAGAGGACCTCGAGTCCCGTCCGCCTGTGGTCACCGTCATGGGCCACGTCGACCACGGTAAGACCCGTCTGCTCGACGTGATCCGTAAGGCGAATGTCCGTGAGGGCGAAGCCGGCGGCATCACGCAGCACATCGGTGCCTACCAGGTGCTGACCGAGCTCGAGGGCAACGAGCGTCTCGTGACGTTCATCGACACCCCGGGTCACGAGGCCTTCACGGCCATGCGTGCTCGTGGTGCCAAGGCCACCGACCTCGCGATCCTTGTTGTCGCAGCCGACGACGGCGTCATGCCGCAGACGGTGGAAGCGATCAACCACGCCCAGGCGGCCGACGTGCCGATCGTGGTCGCGGTGAACAAGATCGACAAGGAAGGCGCGAACCCGGACAAGATCCGGCAGCAGCTCACCGAGTACGGACTGGTGGCCGAGGAATACGGCGGAGACACCATGTTCGTCGACATCTCGGCGAAGCAGGGTCTCAACATCGACGCACTGCTCGAAGCAGTGCTGTTGACGGCGGACGCTTCCCTGGATCTGCGCGCCAACCCGGACATGGACGCTCAGGGTGTTGCCATCGAGGCGCACCTCGACCGTGGCCGCGGCCCCGTCGCTACCGTGCTCATCCAGCGCGGAACGCTGCGGGTCGGCGACTCGATCGTTGCCGGCGATGCTTACGGCCGCGTCCGCCGCATGGTGGACGAGCACGGTCAGGACGTCCACGAGGCACTGCCTTCACGTCCGGTCCAGGTCATCGGCTTCACGTCGGTCCCCGGTGCAGGCGACAACCTGCTCGTGGTCGACGAGGACCGTATCGCTCGTCAGATCGCGGACCGCCGCAACGCACGTAAGCGCAACGCGCTTGCAGCGAAGAGTCGTAAGCGCATCAGCCTCGACGATCTCGATGCAGCTCTGAAGGAACATTCACAGCTGAACTTGATCCTCAAGGGTGACAACTCGGGAACCGTGGAGGCCCTCGAAGAGGCTCTCCTCGGAATTCCGATCGACGACGAGGTGCAGTTGCGCGTCATCGACCGCGGTGTCGGTGGCATCACGGAGACCAACGTCAACCTGGCTGCTGCGTCCAACGCGATCATCATCGGCTTCAACGTCCGCGCCGAAGGCAAGGCAACGGAGCTGGCGAACCGCGAGGGCGTCGACATTCGCTACTACTCGGTGATCTACCAGGCCATCGATGAGGTCGAAAAGGCACTCAAGGGTCTGCTCAAGCCGGTGTACGAAGAGGTCGAGCTGGGCAAGGCAGAGATCCGCGCCATGTTCCGTTCGTCCAAGATCGGCAACATTGCCGGTTGCTTGGTCACGTCGGGCAGCATCCGTCGCAACGCCAAGGCACGTCTCATCCGCGACAGCAAGGTCATCGCCGAGACGGTCACCATCTCCTCGCTCAAGCGGGAGAAGGAAGACGCTACCGAGGTTCGCGAAGGCTACGAATGTGGTTTGACCGTCACCTATTCCGATATCAAGATCGGTGACGTTCTCGAGTGCTACGAGCTTCGCGAGAAGCCGCGCGACTGATTATGTCGACACGGGCGTTGGGGCGGACGCACGTGAGTACTAGCTGACATGGACTCTTCCGGACTTGAACATACAAGTCCGGAAGAGTCCATTCGGCTCTGTCTAGGGGGAAAATGTTTGTAGGGGCACTGGAGTTCGACATTCTTTTCGGCGATGTCCACTCACTCAAGGAAAAGCGTTCGATGCTGTCGCCGATCCTGACGGAACTCCGTCGATTCGGCGTGAGTGCAGCGGAGGCGGGGGAGCAGGGACGCCTGCGTCGTGCGCTCGTGGGCGTCGGTGTGGTCAGTTCGTCCGTCGATCACCTGCACGATGTTCTCGATCATTGTGAGCGAGCGGTCGCCGAGCGTCCGGAGATTCAGTTGCTGGCTGTGCGAAGGCGAATCTTCGGCCCGGAAGACTGAGCATCACCGATCGGTGTCAGCGAGTCACTCTTCCGGACGGCGTACCGAATCGAGTTGGTCGGCAAGGGATTCGGTGTCCTCGGGTCCAAGTGTGACGGTATCTGTACTCACAGCTCGATGTGCACGGTGGCTTGTGGCCGAAGACCTCTACCGATGGTGATTTGGTTGCCGGGTAGCCGATGGACGAGACTGTTGTCGGTAATAATTCTTGTTAACCAGAACTTTGATCGATCGAGTCACCTCGATTCGAGTGGCCAGGTAGAGGAGACTGACAGTCATGGTAGATCCAGCCCGGGCACGCAAGTTGGCAAAGCGTATCGGAACCATCGTCGCGACCGCGATCGATCACGAGATCAAGGATCCGCGACTCGCATTCGTGACCATCACGGACACCAAGGTCACCAACGATCTGCACGACGCGACGGTGTACTACACAGTCATGGGCGAGAAGGTCGATTCCGCACCCGATGTGGAAGCCGCCGCCGCAGGTCTCGAGAAGGCCAAGGGTGTTCTCCGCTCGAAGGTCGGTGCCGGAACTGGCGTTCGCTTCACACCGACTCTGACGTTTGTCGCCGATACCGTTCCCGACACCGCGCGTCATATGGAAGAACTGCTGGCCCGTGCCAAGGCCGCCGACGACGAGGTCGCCAAGGCGCGTGAGAATGCACAGCCGGCCGGAGATGCAGATCCGTACAAGGAGCCGCGAGTGGCTTCGGACGAAGACGAGGCGTCGCCAGATGTTCGTGAAGCCGACTGACGCGCACCGAGAATGACGATCACCGCACTTTCGGACGTCGACCCCTGCGAGGCGAAGTTCGCTCAGGTGGCCGAGGTTCTCGAATCGGCACACACGGTGACAATTCTCTGCCATGTGCAGCCGGATGCGGACACGATCGGCAGCGGACTTGCGCTCGGTCTCGTTCTCGAGCGTCGGGGCATTTCGGTGCAGGTCGCGTTCAGTCGGCCGTCGGCGCTGCCCGAGTCGATGTCTGATTTCCCTGGTGTTCACTTGCTCACGGCGCCCGCCGATGTTCGGGAAAGCGTCGATGTTCTGGTGACCGTGGATGTCGGCAGCGAGGGCCGCCTCGGTGAGTTGGCGAGTCGACTCGCCGGCGCGAATCGCACGATCGTCCTTGATCACCATCGCTCCAATTCCGAATTCGGAAGCATCAACGTCGTCGACGAAACCGCGGCTTCGACGACGGCGCTCATCGCACGATTCTTCGATGCGTGGGGAGTCGCGATCGATCGCGATATCGCGCACTGTCTCTATGCCGGACTGGTCACCGACACCGGCTCCTTCCGGTGGGGAGGTCCGCTTCCGCACGTGCTCGCGGCGCGTTTGCTGGCGACAGGCATCGACGGCGACGCGATTGCGCGAAAGCTGCTCGACACCCATCCGTTCGGGTGGTTGCCGATGCTGGCTTCGGTACTCGGGTCCGCGGTGCTGGTCCCGGAAGCCGCGGACGGCCGTGGGCTGGTGTACGCGGTGATCCGACGCAGTGACATCGGCGATCTTCGCTCCGAGGAGATCGAGAGCGTCGTCGATATCGTGCGAACTACTTCGGAAGCCGAAGTTGCCGCAGTACTCAAAGAGTCGGTTTCCGGAAGCTGGTCGATCTCGTTGCGTGCAAAGTCGGCGATCGACGTGTCGGCGGTCGCTGAAAGTCTTGGTGGCGGCGGGCACCGGCTGTCGGCCGGATATACGTCGACCACTTCCAGCGACGAGATTGTTGCCGCGCTCGTCGCGGCACTCGGCTGAATCCGCGGCATTGAGCGAATCTGACGCCACCTCGGCGGGATCTTCGGCAGCTGATTTCGACGTCACTGGGCGTCGAATCTTTTCCCTGGCGTTTCCGGCGCTCGGGGTACTGGCGGCCGAACCCCTCTATCTGTTGTTCGACATCGCCGTGGTCGGCCGACTCGGGGCGCTTCCGCTGGCCGGATTGGCAGTCGGTGGTCTGATCCTGTCGTTGGTGAGTACGCAGCTGACCTTCTTGTCGTACGGCACGACGGCGCGCGCCGCACGGCTGCACGGGGCGGGCCGCGAGCGCGACGCGGTGGGCGAGGGTGTTCAGGCGACCTGGCTGGCGGCCGCGATCGGCTTGGCCTTGGTAGTGATCGTGCAGGTGATCGCGGGTCCGCTGACTTCGGCGGTCGCCGGGACTCCCGACATTGCGGCGGCTGCGGAAAGTTGGCTTCGGATAGCGGTATTGGGTGTTCCACTCATCCTGGTGGCTCTGGCCGGCAACGGCTGGATGCGCGGGGTTCAGAACACGGTGCGACCGCTTCGGTTCGTCCTTGTCGGCCTGGGTATTTCGGCGGTGTTGTGCCCGATTCTCGTGCACGGTTTGCTCGGTGCTCCCCGGATGGAACTCGAAGGATCAGCTGTCGCGAATCTGGTCGGCCAGAGCGTTTCGGGTGTCCTGTTCGCCTGGGCACTCTTTCGTGAACCGGTCTCGGCTCGACCGCATCTTGCAATCATGCGGGCGCAGATGCTGATGGGCCGTGACCTGATCCTGCGCAGCCTCGCATTCCAAGCGTGTTTCGTCTCGGCGGCCGCGGTGGCGTCGAGGTTCGGCGCAGCCGTAGTCGGTGCACACCAAGTTGTCCTCCAACTGTGGAACCTGGTTTCGCTCCTTCTCGATTCCTTGGCGATCGCCGCCCAAACGCTCATCGGAGCTGCCCTCGGCGGTGGATTCGCAGCCGCGGCGAAGAGGATGACCTGGCGGATCACTGCCTGGTCGACGGTATTTGCCGTGGTACTCGCGATCTTCTTCGCCGCGGGCCACTCCGTGATCCCCGGACTTTTCACGTCCGACGCCGAGGTCCTCGGTCAAATGTCGATCGCCTGGTGGTTCTTCGTCGCGATCATGCCGGTAGCGGGAATCGTGTTTGCACTCGACGGTGTTCTGCTCGGCGCCGGGGACGTGGTGTTTCTGCGCAACGCGACCATGCTCTGCGCAGTTCTCGGATTTCTGCCCGCGATCTGGCTCTCCCTCGCCTACGACTGGGGGCTGGCCGGAATTTGGGCAGGGCTTACCGTGTTCGTAGTACTTCGGATGGTCGCGGTGTCGTGGCGAGCGTTTTCCGGCAAGTGGGCAGTGACAGGTCCGGCGACGGCGAAGCGCGGAAGTTCAACTGAGGAAGCAGAGGGATCGTGGCAGCAAAGCTGATGGCGGTGAGCGACATTCATGTCGGTCACAACGGCAACAAGCCGATGACGGAGGAACTGTTCCCGGATTCGCCTGACGACTGGCTCATTCTCGCCGGAGATGTTTCCGAGAAAACTGACGACATTCGGTGGGCGTTGAAGCTCCTTCGCAGCCGATTCGCAAAGGTCATCTGGATTCCGGGCAACCACGAACTGTGGACGACCGCCAAGGATCCGGTTCAGATTCACGGAGCGCCGCGGTACGAGTACCTGGTCAACATGTGCCGCGAACTTGACGTCATCACGCCCGAGGACCCGTTCCCGGTGTGGGAGGGAGACGAGGGCCCGGTCACGGTCGTCCCGATGTTCCTTCTCTACGACTACTCCTTCCTGCCGGAAGGCGCGCGAGACAAGGAACACGGGCTCGAGATCGCGCGGGACAAGAACGTCGTCGCCACCGACGAGTTCCTGCTCTCGCCGCAGCCGTATGCAACGCGCGACGCGTGGTGCCGGGCGAGAATCGAATACACCCAGGCACGGCTGGACGCGCTCCCCGAAGGCACAAAAACCGTTCTGGTGAACCATTTCCCGATGGTCCGGCAGCCGACGGACGTGCTCATGTATCCGGAGTTCGCGTTGTGGTGCGGAACCACCGCGACCGCCGACTGGCATGTGAAGTACAACGCGGTGTGCTCGGTGTACGGGCACCTGCACATTCCTCGAACCACGTACTACGACGGCGTCCGCTTCGAGGAAGTATCACTCGGGTACCCGCGCGAATGGCGTCGGCGTGGACTGCCGGAGAAGTTGTTGCGTCAGATTCTTCCCGTTCCGGAGTACCCGCCGGGAACGCTCAACAAGTGGGGTGGCCACTTCAAGGTCACGCCGGAGCAGGAAGCCGAAGTCGAGCGCATGCGCGCCGGACGCTGAGAGGTATCGCTACGTGATCGAACAGATTCTTCCCGGTGGAGTTGCGACGGCCGAGGCCTTCGTGGATCCGCCCGGTCTGGTTCCGCACCCCAGTGAGGAGGCGTTGATCGGCCGCGCGGTCGAGAAGCGCCGTCGCGAGTTCGTGACTACCCGGCACCTCGCGCGTCAGGCGATGGGCAAGCTCGGTGTTCCGTCTGCCGCTGTCATGCGCGGCGAGCGTGGTGCCCCACTCTGGCCGCAGGGAGTAGTCGGAAGCCTCGCCCATTGCGACGGCTACCGCGGCGCTGTCCTGGCGTACTCCATGCAGGTCCGCTCACTCGGTATCGACGCCGAGCCGCACGGCCCGCTGCCGGACGGGGTATTGCCCGCGGTCAGCATCGAAGCGGAACGAACGTGGCTGGACACTCAGGAAACCGGCGGTCCGGTGCACTGGGATCGAGTGCTCTTCTGCGCGAAGGAAGCCACGTACAAGGCGTGGTTTCCGCTAACTGGGCGCTGGTTGGGTTTCGAGGACGCCCACATCACATTCGAGGCGGAGTCGGAAACTTCCGGAACTTTCAACTCGCGTCTGCTGGTCCCCGGTGAGGCGACGTCTGGTCCGCCGCTCACCTCTTTCGACGGCAGGTGGTTGGTGTCGGACGGGCTCATTCTGACGGCAATTTCGGTGCAGTGAGCGCGACTGGCAGAATCGGCACACGTGTCAGCTCGTGAAAAGCCTTCCTCCGGTCTTGTCGGCGCCGGAATCCTGATTGTCGACAAAGAGGCGGGCATCACCAGCCACGACGTGGTCGCTCGGTGCCGCAAATTGTTGAACACCCGCAAGGTGGGACATGCCGGGACTCTTGATCCCATGGCGACCGGCGTCCTCGTTCTCGGCGTCGAGCGTGCGACCAAGTTGCTCGGACTCCTGGCACTGACAACCAAGGCGTACTCGGCGACCATTCGCCTCGGTGCAGCGACGGACACGGACGATGCCGAAGGGGAGGTCCTGACTTCCGCAGACGCTTCGCAGGTGACGGACGCGGAGATCGCTGCCATCGTGGCAACGCTGACCGGAGACATCAAGCAGATCCCGGCAAGCGTGAGCGCTATCAAGGTCGACGGTCAACGCGCACATGCCCTGGTGCGTGCGGGAGAAACCGTCGAGCTGGCGCCGCGCCCGGTAACGGTGTCGACTTTCGAAGTTCTGGCTCGGCGAGATGTCCCTGGTGGCTTCGTCGATCTGGATGTAGACGTTGAGTGCTCTTCCGGAACATACATCCGCTCGCTTGCACGCGACCTCGGTCGTGAATTGGGCGTCGGTGGTCATCTGACGGCATTGCGCCGCACCCGCGTCGGGCCGTTCACTCTCGAACATGCGCGCACGCTCGAAGATCTCGCGGATCAGCCGGGTGTGAGCCTCGACATCGATCAGGCCGCGCAGACGGCTTTTCCGCATCGGCAGATCACGGCGGAGGAAGCCGAGGCGATCAGCCAGGGGCGCTGGCTCGAGCCGATCGGGATGAAGGGGATCTGTGCGGCGATCGATCCCACCGGTCACACGATTGCGCTTCTGCAGGAGAAGGGTCGACGCGCCAGTTCGGTGATGGTCGTGCGACCGGCGACGCTTCGCGGGTGATCGTCCGCGAGCGTGTCGACGGCGACCTCGACGGTTGCGTCGATGCGCTGGCACAGGTCCACGAGTGCGACGGATATCCGAACACGTGGCCACAGAACCCGCACCGCTGGCTCAGTTCGCCCACGGTGGTGAAGGCGTGGGTCGGTGAGAGCGACGGCCGTGTTGTCGGTCATGTGGCCGTCGACCGCGAGGTTGCAGGCGCGCCCACCACCGCGGGATCGATTGCCGTGTCGCGATTGTTCGTTCATCCCCATGCCCGCGGAAACGGCCTCAGCGGTGCGCTACTCGACGCTGTCACGGATTTCGCAGCAGAAAGTCAGTTGGAACTGGTGCTCGACGTCGTCGAGGACGCTTTGCCGGCGATCGCGCTGTACGAGCGTCGAGGTTGGGTGTACGTCGACGAGAGGCTCGCCGACTGGACCCGGACCGACGGCGTCCGGCCTGTAGAACGGCGATATCGTCTGCCGCTCTGAGCGGCCTCGACTACACGAGCCAAATTGCTTGAGCGACTGGGCTTCCCAGGTCGATGGTGTCGGGGCTGTCGCCGAGTCGAACGGACACTGTTCCGGCGAAATCACGGCGTTCTTCGACAGTGATGTCGACATCGAGACTGACGCCGACGGAATCGAAGTACCGAAGCATTTCGGGATCGGAATCGGAGATCCGGGCAACGCGGCCCCGCTCGCCGTTGGCGAAGTCGCTGAGCTGACGGGCCGGGGGAGTCGGCACCGAACCATCGGTGGCGGGAATGGGATCGCCGTGCGGGTCACGTTCGGGGAAGCCCAGTTTGGCGTCCATCCGCGAGATCATCAGATCGGAAACGGCGTGTTCGAGGACTTCGGCTTCGTCGTGGACTTCGTCCCAGCCGTAGCCGAGTTCCTGAACCAGATAGGTCTCGATCAACCGGTGGCGCCGGACCATGGACACAGCAGCCGCGCGGCCACTGTCCGTCAGAGCGATGGAACCGTAGCGGGCGTGATCGACGAGGCCCTGGTCCGAGAGTTTGCGGATCGCCTCGGACACCGTCGAAGCCGAGACGTTCATCTTCTCGGACAGGAGCTTGGTGGACACCCGCTCGTGGGACCACTCCTGGATCGTCCAGATGACCTTGAGGTAGTCCTGAGCCACCGACGAGAGTGCGAGCGTGTCGATTGCCGCGCCGTGCGCCGAAGTGCTGTCGCCATCCGACGTCGATGATGCTTCCGAGGTTCCGGTCTTGTGAGCTGCCACAACGCTTAGCTTAGGCTACGAAATCCGGAACTTCCGTACGTGAGCGGCAGCACAGCGGTGATTCGCTGGGCGGGTCCGAACGTGACCCGCCGCCGGTGGACCCGTAGGCTGCCAATCGTGCTGAGATGGCGTGGTCTCGACGAAGTTCCGGCCGATTGGGGTCGTTGTGTGCTCACTATCGGTGTGTTCGACGGTGTGCATCGTGGGCATGCCCAATTGATAGCGAGAGCGGTTACCGCTGCGCGCAAACGTGGTGTTCCGAGCGTGTTGATGACGTTCGACCCGCATCCCATGGAGGTTGTGCGGCCGGGTAGTCATCCAGCCCAGTTGACGACGCTGCAACGGCGTGCGGAATTGGCTCAGGATCTGGGCATCGACGTGTTCTGCGTGATGCCGTTCACCGCTGATTTCATGAAGCTGACGCCGGAGCGCTACGTCCACGAAATTCTCGTCGAACGTCTGCATGTTGCCGAGGTGGTGGTGGGGGACAACTTCACCTTCGGCAAGAAGGCGCTCGGCAATGTCGACCTTCTTCGTGAGATGGGCGCTCGCTTCGGCTTTGCCGTCGACGGCGTCCAGCTGCTGGCCGAGCATGCGGTGACGTTCTCGTCGACCTACATCCGCTCGTGCGTCGACGCGGGCGACATGGAAGCGGCTACCGAAGCTCTCGGCCGTCCACATCGTGTCGAAGGTGTGGTCGTCCACGGTGACAAGCGTGGACGCGAGTTGGGATTCCCGACGGCCAATGTTGCACCGCCGATGTTTTCGGCGATTCCGGCCGACGGCGTCTACGCAGCGTGGTTCACGGTGCTCGGCGCCGGCGAGGAACTCGGAACTGTCGTTCCCGGTCGTCGATACCAAGCCGCAGTGTCTGTGGGGACCAACCCGACCTTCTCCGGCCGGACCCGAACCGTCGAGGCGTACGTTCTCGACACCGAAGCAGACCTGTACGGACAACACGTCGCTGTCGACCTGGTTTCGCGGATTCGGGGCATGGAGAAGTTCGACTCGATCGAGTCGCTCATCACGGCGATGAACCGAGACGTCGAACGCGCACGCCAAATCCTGAGTGAGGATGCAGAGCGCAGCGTGGGTTGAGCGCAGAGCGCAGCGTGGGTTGAGCGCAGAGTGGGTTGAACTCGTCCCGCACTAGTGGCGGCGGCCACATTCGCTCCAGGTGGGCGAAAGCGCCTCATTGCTGCTGGTAGGATCTTCTCTCGGTGCGTGCTGCGGTTTGCGGTGGCCGCACCGATCTAGTTCCTTTCACGCAAACGTCATCACAGGAGTGAATCAAGTGGCATTGACCACGGAAGAAAAGAAGGTCGTTCTCGGCGAGTACGGCTTGCACGAGACCGACACGGGATCGCCCGAAGCTCAGGTGGCAATGCTCACCAAGCGCATCACCGATCTCACCGAGCACCTCAAGACCCACAAGCATGACCACCACTCGCGTCGTGGACTGCTCTTGATGGTCGGTCGCCGTCGTCGTCTGCTGAAGTACGTGGCAAAGACTGACGTCGCTCGCTACCGCACGCTCATCGAGCGTCTCGGCCTGCGTCGCTAGATTTTTCTCACGACGCTGATCGAAAGCAACACGGCACGCTTCGGTTTGCCGAACACTCCGTTAGCCGGCGAAGCCACGCATATACTGGGCTTCGCTGGCTTTCGGCGTTAGCTGCCGCAAGGCAGTTTCCGCTGTCGGCGCTATGCACAGTTGTCTACGCACAGTTGTGCAGGGCGCCGCCAGCACACCGTATGCACCAGAGAACGTGGTGTCGGTTGTCGGTAGTGGTTCTCCGGACCGGGCAAGTGCCCGAAAGCTCCGGCGGACTTCGATCGACGGCCGCCCGAACGTCGTGACGTCCCGAAGCAGAAATCGCTCGCATCGCAAGGAGCGTCTGCAATTCAAGAGGGGGACGTCCCTCGGTGCGCAGTTTCCACCAGGAGGGTGGAAACGCCCGCGCGGGTACGGCGAAGACGAGAGGGAAGTGAAGAGAAAAGAATGACAGAGAATTCCGTAGTAGAGGTCGACGAAGGCGTGTTCGAATCTACCGCCGTGATCGACAACGGGTCCTTCGGTACCCGCACCATCCGTTTCGAGACCGGACGCCTTGCTCAGCAGGCCGCCGGTGCCGTCGTTGCTTACCTGGACGACGAGACCATGCTGCTGTCCGCCACGAGCGCCAGCAAGCACCCCAAGGAGCACTTCGACTTCTTCCCCCTGACGGTGGACGTCGAAGAGCGTATGTACGCAGCGGGCCGCATCCCCGGTTCGTTCTTCCGTCGTGAGGGACGCCCCTCCACCGACGCGATCCTGACCTGCCGCCTCATCGACCGGCCGCTGCGCCCGTCCTTCGTCGACGGTCTCCGTAACGAGATCCAGGTCGTCGTCACGGTCATGAGCCTCAACCCGCAGGATCTGTACGACGTCGTGGCCATCAACGCCGCTTCCGCGTCGACGCAGATCGCGGGCCTGCCGTTCTCCGGACCCGTCGGTGGCGTGCGTGTTGCACTCATCGTCTCCGAGGACAACAAGGCCGGCCAGTGGGTTGCATTCCCGACGGTCGATCAGCTCGAGAACGCCGTCTTCGACATGGTCGTAGCCGGCCGCGTCGTGTCCGGCAGCGGTGACAACGCCGACGTAGCGATCATGATGGTCGAGGCCGAGGCCACCGACAACGTCATCGCGAAGATCGCCGACGGCGCTCAGGCACCGACCGAGGCCATCGTTGCCGAAGGCCTCGAGGCCGCCAAGCCGTTCATCGCACGCCTGTGCGCTGCTCAGGCAGCACTGGCATCCAAGGCTGCAAAGCCCACGGGTGACTACCCGGTCTTCCCGGCGTACCAGGACGACGTTTTTGCTGCCGTCGAGGCTGCTGCGTCCGAAAAGCTCAATGCCGCACTGACAATCGCCGGCAAGCAGGAACGCGACGACAAGACCGACGAGGTCAAGGTCGAGGTTCTCGAGCAGGTTGCACCCAACTTCGAAGGCCGCGAGAAGGAACTGGGAGCAGCGTTCCGCTCGCTCACCAAGAAGCTGGTTCGCCAGCGCATCCTGCGCGATCAGTTCCGCATCGACGGCCGCGGCGTCACGGACATCCGTTCGCTGTCCGCCGAGGTCGCGATCATCCCGCGCGCACACGGCTCCGCACTGTTCGAGCGCGGCGAGACCCAGATCCTGGGTGTTACCACTCTCGACATGGTCAAGATGGCTCAGCAGGTCGACTCGCTCGGTCCCGAGACCACCAAGCGCTACATGCATCATTACAACTTCCCGCCGTACTCCACCGGTGAGACGGGTCGCGTCGGTTCGCCGAAGCGCCGCGAAATCGGTCACGGCGCACTCGCCGAGCGCGCTCTCATGCCGGTTCTGCCCAGCGTCGAAGAGTTCCCGTACGCGATTCGCCAGGTCTCCGAAGCTCTGAGCTCCAACGGTTCCACCTCGATGGGCTCGGTGTGCGCGTCCACGCTCGCACTGCTCAACGCCGGTGTGCCGCTTCGCGCTCCGGTTGCCGGTATCGCCATGGGTCTGGTCTCCGACCAGGTCGACGGTGAAACCCGCTACGTCGCTCTGACCGACATCCTCGGCGCCGAAGACGCCTTCGGCGACATGGACTTCAAGGTCGCAGGCACCAAGGACTTCGTCACGGCCCTGCAGTTGGACACGAAGCTCGACGGCATCCCGTCGCAGGTTCTTGCCGGTGCACTCTCGCAGGCGAAGGATGCACGGACCACGATCCTCGAGGTCATGGCGGAAGCCATCGACACCCCGGACGAGATGAGCCCGTTCGCTCCCCGCGTGACGGCCATCAAGGTCCCCGTCGACAAGATCGGTGAGGTCATCGGCCCCAAGGGCAAGATGATCAACTCCATCACCGAGCAGACCGGTGCCAACATCTCCATCGAAGACGACGGCACCGTGTTCGTCGGCGCCACCGATGGACCGTCTGCACAGGCCGCGATCGACATGATCAACGCCATTGCCAACCCGCAGCTCCCCAAGGTCGGCGAACGGTTCCTGGGCACGGTCGTCAAGACCACCGCCTTCGGTGCCTTCGTTTCGCTCCTGCCGGGACGCGACGGACTGGTGCACATCTCGAAGCTGGGCAGCGGTAAGCGCATTGCCAAGGTCGAAGACGTGGTCAACGTCGGATCCAAGATCCGCGTCGAGATCGCCGACATCGATGCACGTGGCAAGATCTCGCTGATCCCGGTCGAAGAGGGCAACGACGAGGCTGCCGCTCCGGCCGCCGACGAGGCTGCTTCCGAGTAGATCTCACTTCGTACTCTGATGCGGCCCCGCGCGGATTTCCGTGCGGGGCCGCATCTGTACTGTCTGTAGACACGAGCCTGTAGATACCTGATTCAACACTTGCACCGAGGACTGCTGAACCTTTTCATGGCAAAGACCACTCCCAACACCACGCGCAGCCGCAGCGCTGTGCTGAAATCGCCGATCGATGCGACTCCTGAATCGGGAGTGCAGCGCACGGTCCTGCCCGGCGGCCTGCGCGTCGTCACCGAATTCATCCCCGGTGTGCGTTCCGCCTCCGTCGGCGTGTGGGTCGGAGTCGGCTCCCGTGACGAGCAGCCGAGTGTGGCCGGTGCCGCGCATTTTCTCGAGCATCTGTTGTTCAAGTCGACGCCGTCACGGACCGCGTTGGACATCGCGCAGGTCATGGATGGTGTGGGCGGCGAACTCAATGCATTCACGTCGAAGGAACACACCTGTTTCTACGCGCACGTGATCGACGAGGACCTCCCGATGGCGGTGGACCTTGTTGCCGACGTCGTACTGCGTGGGCGCTGCAGAACTGCGGATGTCGACGTCGAGCGGCAAGTAGTGCTCGAAGAGATCGCGATGCGAGACGACGATCCGGAAGACCTGCTCGGCGACGCCTTCCTGACCGCGTTGTTCGGAGATCATCCTGTCGGTCGTCCCATCATCGGTAGCGTCGAATCGATCGAGTCGATGTCGCGCAATCAGCTGCATTCCTTCCATGTTCGGCGTTACACGCCGCAGCGGATGGTGCTGGCAGTAGCGGGGAACGTCGACCACAAGCAGGTTGTGACGCTCGCTCGCCGCGCCTTCGCCGGGCATCTCGAGCGTGGAGTCAAGCCGGCGCCGCGGCGCGAAGGCACTCTGCGTTTGCGAACGATGCCTGAACTGAGCTTGACCCACCGCGACAGCGAGCAGGTCCACCTTGCGCTCGGAGTACGCGCGTTCGGTCGGCACGAGGGTCATCGCTGGGCCCTGTCTGTTCTCAACGCCGCAGTGGGCGGCGGGCTGAGTTCTCGTCTGTTCCAAGAGATTCGCGAGAAGCGTGGGCTTGCGTACTCCGTCTATTCCGGCGTAGACACCTTCGCGGACACCGGAGCGTTCTCCGTGTACGCGGGTTGCCAGCCGGAGAACCTCGGGGAGGTTGCCACAGTGATCCGCGAGGTACTTGCGAACGTGGCGACGGACGGAATCACCGATGCCGAGATCGCCCGCGCCAAGGGATCGCTGCGCGGCGGATTGGTTCTGGCACTGGAAGATTCAGGTTCACGCATGAACCGTATCGGTCGCAGTGAACTGAATTACGGCAACCATCGCAGTGTTGCGCAGACGCTCGCGACCATCGACGCAGTCACCTCCGAAGAAGTTCTCGAGGTGGCGCAAGTGCTCTTGACCAGGCCGTTTGCGGCCGCCGTCGTCGGCCCGTACAAGCGGGTTCGTGACCTCCCTGCGTCGGTACGCGGGATCGTGGGCAAGTAGTTCGAACTATCGAAATCGGGGTGTGCAGTTGAAGATCCGTGGTGCAGTGCTCGAAGAGATCGGCCGGGAGCGTCCCTTTGCGGAGTCGACTCCGATTTCGATTTCGGAACTCGACCTCGTATCCCCGGGCCCGGGTGAGATCCTCGTCAAGATCGAAGCTGCCGGGCTTTGTCACTCCGACCTCTCCGTGGTCGACGGGAATCGCGTTCGCCCCGTGCCGATGTTGCTGGGCCACGAGGCAGCTGGTCGAATCGTCGAACTCGGCGACGGCGTTGATTCGTTGTCGGTGGGCACCCGCGTCGTGATGACTTTTCTTCCGCGGTGTGGCGAGTGCGCGGGATGCGCCACTGACGGCCGGATGCCGTGCACGGTGGGTAGCGCCGCCAACAACGACGGCAGTTTGCTCGGTGGCGCGCAACGACTGCGGCGCTCCGGCGAGAGCGTCAAACATCATCTCGGCGTTTCGGGTTTCGCGACGCATGCGGTGGTCAACGCCAAGTCCGTAGTTGCCGTCGAAGACGATATTCCGGCCGAGATTGCAGCCGTACTCGGTTGCGCGGTGTTGACCGGCGGGGGAGCGCTACTCAACGCGGCCAAGCCTCGCCCGGCGGACACTGTGATGGTGGTCGGCTTGGGCGGCGTCGGGATGGCCGCAATCCTGACGGCGCGGGCACTCGGGGTCGAGAACGTCATCGGCGTCGACGCACTGGAGTCCAAGCTGGCTCAGGCGCTGGAACTGGGCGCGACCGAGGTCTTCACACCGTCCGGCCTGTCCGAGAGTGGCGTTCGCGCAGACATCGTCGTCGAAGCTGCGGGAAATGCTCGGGCGTTCGAGACAGCCGTGGCCGCGACGGCAGCGGGTGGCACGACCGTCACGGTCGGGTTGCCTGCGCCTGACGCGCGCTCGTCGATCTCGCCGCTCGGGCTGGTGGCCGAAGCGCGGACCATCATCGGCAGCTACCTCGGATCCGCCGTCCCCGCCCGCGACATCCCGATCTACGCGCAATTGTGGCGGGACGGGAAGCTACCGGTCGAGAAGCTCATCTCCTCGCGAATCGAGTTGGACGACATCAATTCCGGCATGGACGAACTGGCCGATGGAAAAGCAATCCGACAGGTCATTATTTTCGACTGAAATCGTTACCTCCTGTAACGCTTCTCTCATACTGGACGACTACTCGAATGACGTTGCGTGACGCCCCGGGGGTCGGTCGTACGTTTTCCAAAAGTTGATTGGGGAGAAGATATGCCGGTTCGTGGGTTCTTTTCGCGACATCGAATACTGGCGGGTGCAGTAGCGCCCGCAGCGCTCGGCGTGGCCGCGTTGGTGGCGGTCGCAGTTGCCGTGGATTCTCCGCAATCGCAGACGATCGAGACCGAGTTGACTGCGTCTGTCACCGAGTGCCACGACACGGTCGGGATCGGTGTCGCCGGTCGCGGTGACACGCCGGTCGAGGGCACAACGAAGATGCTCGTCGGTGCGGATGGAAAGACACTCCTCCCGGCGGCGCTCACAGACGACTACAGCAGCCACTGGGTGGACCCGGTCCTCAAGGCGCCCGCCGGTTCGGTCAAGGACGGCTCGTACGCCTCCGTCTACATCGCGTATCCCGCAAACATGGACAGTTACGAAGAGGCCGTGACGACGGGCGCGGACAACACCCGCGCTGTGATGAAGGCAATCAGCGCGGCTTGCCCGAACACGAAGTTCTCGATTGTCGGCTACAGCGAAGGCGCTGACGTAGTGCGCCGCGTCGCGATGGACATCGGCTCGGAGTCGAGCACCTCCGGCATCAATCCGGACAACGTCGTCGGTGTGGTCATCTTCGCCGACGCCGGTCGACTCGCGGGCGAGGGGCCGTTCCCCGGCGCCGAGAACCCGTACGCGAACCCGAACGGTTTCAACCAGCAATATCAGAACGGAAAGAACACCGCTTCCGGATCCGGGGCACTTCCAGGCACCAGCGGAGATTTCGGGGCTCTGAACGGCAAGATTGCGTCGTTCTGCTCTGACGGCGACCTCACCTGCGCAGCTCCCGAGAACATTTCACTCCTGATTCTGGCGGCAAACGTCGGTCGGCAGCTCAACGTCGACCAGTTGCAAGCGCAGAATCTGACGCCCGCCACCGGCATGGACATCGCGGTCGTGATGGGACGCGTGATGTTCGACGCCTTCAACGACATCTCGAGCAATCCCACCTGGATGCAGAGCGACGAAACCTTCCTCGATGTCTTGCTGAAGGTCTCCGACCCGGCGTACAAGCCGAGCGAGGCCACCACGACGCCGGTCGCAAAGGACTCGGTTTCCACTGAGGAAGTGTCGCCGTTGGCGTACCTGCCGCAGAAGCTGTTCAAGGAAATCGTCGGCCTCATCGCCACGAACCAGAACACCATTCCCGTAGTCATGAACGATCCGTACGGCCTGACCTTGGGCCCGGATGTCGGTCACCACTTCGACTACTGGCGCGATTCGGATGCTGCAAACGGCAAGCCCCTGACATCAGCGGAGTACGCAGCGGCGTGGCTGACCTATCTGGCCAAGCAGGCGCAGGACGGCAAGCCGGTCGATTCGTCGGCGAAGCCGACCGCCGAAGAGATGGCGGATGCCATCGACGCCTTGGCTGCTTCGCCTTCGGTTACCGACTCGGCCAAGCCCACCACAACCACGGGCGAAGCGGTACAACCCGCACCCGCAGGTTCGGAATCTGCAGCACCGGCACCCGCGGCTCCGACGACGACATCCGTTGCGCCGGCCGCGACGCCGAGTGTGACTTCAACCGTGGCGCCGTCGACTTCAGTCGAGTCGAGTGAACCGCCCGCCGCGACCACGACAACGACAACATCAACAACAACAACGACACAGGCTGCGGCCGGCTAGCCGAGACGTTTCCGTTCGTCAAAAACGCTGTCACAGGCTGCGATCCGCAAGTAGTTGCGGATCGCAGCCTGTTTTGTATGTACGGGTTACGTACAGCGGCGGTTGGTGCTTATCGTGGAAGGGAGGTTTCCGGATCACGAATCGTGGGTTTCACCGTGCACGAGCTGTCTATTGCGCAGAGTGTGGTCGAAGCCGTGTGCGAGCGTGCCGGCGAGCGACGAGTATCGAGTGTGCGGCTGGAAGTAGGGCAACTCTGCGCAGTGGTTCCACACTCTCTGCTGTTCTGCTTCGACGTTGTCACGGCGGGTACTCACGCCGAGGGTGCCAGCTTGCACATCGATCAGATTGCAACCAGCGCGCGATGCAATAGCTGTGGCGTGACTTTCTCGCCGCCCGACATGTTCTTGTTGTGTGGGTGCGGCAGTGCTGATGTCGAGGTGCTTGCCGGCCGCGAGTTGCGGATCCTGTCGATGGAAGTGAGCTGAGCATGTGCGCGACGTGTGGGTGCGGGGACGCCACGGGACCTCGGGTGTCGGTCGTCGCCGGCGGAGAACACGAGCAGGACGACAGCCATGGGCACGGTCACCACCACGACCACGACCACGACCATGACCATGACCATGGGCACGGTCACTCCGACCACACGGTAATTCTCGAGCAGCAGGTGCTTGCCAAGAACGACGGCATTGCGGTTCACAATCGTGAGTGGATGCGGGGTCGCGGAATCACGGCGCTCAACATCATGAGTTCGCCCGGCGCGGGTAAGACGACATTGCTGGCGCGAACGATCCGGGAACTAGGACGACAACGACCGATTGCCGTGATCGAAGGTGACCAGGAAACCCGGCTCGACGCCGAGCGGATTCGTGAGGCCGGCGCGTCAGTGGTCCAGGTCAACACGGGGGCGGGCTGTCACCTCGATGCCGAGATGATCGACCGCGCGCTGCGCGCCTTGGACCCCGCGGACGGGTCGCTGCTTCTGATCGAAAACGTAGGAAACCTGGTGTGCCCCGCGCTCTTCGACCTGGGCGAGGAAGGCAAGGTTGTCCTAATTTCGACGCCGGAGGGGGGCGACAAGCCGAAAAAGTACCCGCACATCTTTGCCGTCGCGGACCTCGTGGTGATCAACAAGATCGACTTGCTCCCGTACGTCGAGTTCGACGTCGATGCCTGTGTCGCGCAAGCGAAAATACTCAATCCTGCTGTGTGCGTTGTTGTTCTATCGGCCACGACAGGTGAGGGTATGGACGAGTGGTACGAGTGGATCGGTAGTCGTTCGGCGATTTCTCCGGTGGCCGTTGACAACTGATCTGCTCGGGTAGTTAATGAAATGAGTGGGTGCCACGCAAGTGGGCCGAGGTTCGACTCCGGTGGCGTCAGCGTTTCGGTGCCGCAGCAATTTGAGGCCATAGCGTGTCAGGCAGTAGCGGCGCCGAGAATCAGGCGCAAGTGCACCCGTGAAAGCGGCTGACATGGACACACAAAAATCGACTGCTGGCACCACGGCGGAACCTGCCTCCGAAAGCGCAGCTACCCCCGAAAGCGCAGCGGCCAAAGCGGAAGAAACTCTGATCCACGTGCTGTGGATCAATGCCGGTCTCAGTTGCGACGGTGATTCGGTGGCGCTCACCGCGGCCACGCAACCCAGTATCGAGGAGATCGCGCTCGGTGCGTTGCCCGGCCTGCCTCAGGTGGCGGTTCATTGGCCGCTCATCGACTTCGAATGTGGACCGCAGGGCGGCGCTGACGATTTCCTGGAATGGTTCTGGAAAGCCGACCGGGGAGAATTGGAACCCTTTGTTCTTGTTGTCGAAGGATCTATACCGAACGAGAAACTTCACGACGAGGGGTACTGGTGTGGTTTCGGGAACAATCGCGAAACCGGCCAACCGGTCACCACGAGCGAATGGCTCGACAAGCTGGCACCGAAAGCCACTGCGGTAGTTGCGGTCGGCACGTGCGCAACCTACGGCGGCATACATGCGATGGCCGGCAATCCGACCGGTGCGATGGGCGTGCCGGACTATCTCGGGTGGACCTGGAAATCGAAGGCGGGCATCCCGATTGTGTGCGTTCCCGGGTGTCCCATTCAGCCGGACAACCTCTCCGAGACCCTGACCTATCTTCTGTACATGGCCACTGATCAGGCGCCGATGATTCCCTTGGACGAATCCCTCCGCCCGCAGTGGCTTTTCGGTGCCACCGTTCACGAGGGCTGTGACCGTGGCGGGTACTACGAGCAGGGCGAGTTCGCGACGGAGTACGGGTCGCCGAAGTGCATCGTCAAGCTGGGATGTTGGGGACCGGTCGTGAAATGCAATGTCCCCAAACGTGGTTGGATAAACGGAGTCGGCGGGTGCCCTAATGTCGGCGGGATCTGCATCGGCTGCACGATGCCGGGATTCCCGGACAAATTCATGCCGTTCATGGATGAACCACCTGGCGGCAAACTCTCCACCAATGCGGTGGGAATGTACGGGTCCGTGATCCACAGTCTGCGCCGGATCACCGGTCACACGTTGGACAAGGAACCGCACTGGCGCGAGCGCGGGTCGAAGTTGCTCACCGGTGCGACGCGTACCTGGTGACCGACCGGATACCTTCAAATCAGTTCGTGAGCAACGTCTCTGGGAGGCACTGCAATGACGGCCATCGTTCCCGAACCCACCTCGACTGCGGACCGCGACGGTCTTGTCGAGATGGCGTGGGACCCCATCACCCGAATCGTCGGCAGTCTGGGTATCTACACCAAGATCGACTTCGCCAATCGCGAAGTGGTGGAGTGCCACAGCACGTCGTCGATCTTTCGTGGGTATTCCCTGTTCATGAAGGGGAAGGACCCGCGCGACGCGCATTTCATCACCAGTCGTATCTGCGGCATCTGCGGTGACAATCACGCCACGTGCTCGTGCTACGCACAAAACATGGCGTACGGCGTCAAGCCGCCGCATCTAGGCGAGTGGATCGTCAATCTCGGCGAGGCCGCCGAGTACATGTTCGACCACAACATTTTTCAAGAGAATCTGGTCGCAGTCGACTACTGCGAGAAGATGGTCTCCGAGACGAATCCCGGTGTGCTGGCGCAGGCAGAGAACACGCGCTGCCCGCACGAGGAGCAGCACGGTTATCGCACGATCGCGGACATCATGCGGACTCTCAATCCGTTCACGGGTGAGTTCTATCGCGAAGCGTTGCAAGTCTCGCGTTCGACTCGCGAAATGTTCTGCTTGATGGAGGGTAGGCACGTCCACCCGTCGACGCTCTATCCCGGCGGCGTCGGAACCGTCGCGACGATCGAACTGATGACGGACTACATGTCGCGGCTGATGCGGTACGTCGAATTCATGAAGAAGGTCGTGCCGATGCACGACGACCTGTTCGACTTCTTCTACCAGGCGCTGCCTGGTTACGAGAAGGTTGGCCTGCGGCGGACCCTGCTGGGTTGTTGGGGATCGTTTCAAGACCCCGCGTACTGCAATTTCTCGTACAAGGACATGACCGACTGGGGCCGGAAGATGTTTGTCACTCCCGGTGTGGTTGTCGACGGAAAGTTGGTCACCACGGATCTGGTGGACATCAACCTCGGTATCCGAATCATGCTGGGGTCCTCGTATTACGAGGACTGGAGTGATCAGGAGATGTTCGTCAAGACCGATCCGCTGGGTAACCCGGTCGATCGCCGGCACCCGTGGAATCAACACACCAACCCTCACCCGCAGAAGCGGAACCTCGAGGACAAGTACAGCTGGGTCATGTCACCGCGATGGTTCGACGGAAAAGACAACCTCGCTCTGGATACCGGCGGGGGAGCATTGGCTCGTCTGTGGAGCACCGCTCTTGCCGGCCTGGTCGACATCGGATACCTCGAGTCGACCGGACACAGTGTGAAGATCAATCTTCCGAAAACAGCACTGAAAGGTCCCGTCTCGCTCGAGTGGAAGATTCCGGAACATGGCAGCAATACTCTCGAAAGAAACCGTGCGCGAACGTATTTCCAGGCATACGCAGCAGCGGCTGCCCTTCACTTCGCAGAGAAGGCGCTTGTCGAGATCCGGGCAGGCCGCACCAAGACGTGGGAGTCGTTCGAGGTTCCGGACGAGGGAATCGGTTGCGGATTCACCGAAGCCGTCCGCGGAGTTCTCTCACATCACATGGTGATTCGTGACGGCAAGATCGCGAACTATCACCCGTACCCACCGACCCCGTGGAATGCGAGCCCGCGCGACAGCTACGGAACCCCCGGTCCGTACGAGGATGCCGTGCAGGGTCAGCCGATCTTCGAGGAGAACGATCGAGACCACTTCAAGGGCATCGACATCATGCGGACCGTGCGTAGTTTCGATCCCTGTCTGCCGTGTGGTGTTCACATGTATCTCGGCGGCGGTAAGACCCTGGAGAAGTTGCACTCTCCGACGCAGTCCGTGACCGGGGAGTGATCGATGGAGCATTCGGCCGACTACTGGCGCGGAGCAGGTGAACGCATCGAGACGTTGTTGCAGGCCAATGCCGGTGCAGGCCCGGTGGCCAGGGATCGCGCCGAGCAACTGGTGCGCGAGGTCGTGCAGTTGTACGGCGCCGCACTCGAACGCACCGTCGCGCTGGCGGATCCGGCCATGATGGATGCGATGGTTCGCGACGATCTGGTGTCGAGCCTCCTACTGGTGCACGGACTTCACCCGCACGACGTCGAGACCCGCGTACGCACTGCGCTCGACAGCGTGCGTCCGTACCTCGGCTCGCACGGCGGGGACGTCGAACTGATCGAGGTGGCGGACGGCGTGGTGCGGCTACGGCTTCTCGGAAGCTGTAACAGTTGCCCTTCGTCGTCGGTGACCCTCGAAACCGCGGTCCAGGACGCGGTGCAGGCGGCGGCACCCGAGACCACCGGAATCGACGTCGAAACACCGGATTCGCACGAGCTGAAGTCGGGTGTGATCTCGGTCGAGTCCCTGTTCTCGCACGTACACGCCGACGGGGGAGGCGCGCACTGGGTGGAGGTCCCCGAATTTGCCGAAGTCGACGCGGGTGAGGTCGCGGGTTTCCGGGTATCGGATACCGATCTGTTGGTCTGCCGCTCCGGTGACGATCTGTACGCGTATCGCGACCATTGCCCCGTATGTGACCATTCGATGGCGGGGGCTGTGCTCGAACGCATGATGGGCCTTCCTGTCCGAGACGCCGCTGTCCTTACCTGTCCGACGTGCTCTGCCCACTTCAGCGTGTACGGAGCGGGTGCGCGGGTCGGCACCGGCTCCGAGCACCTGGCGCCTCTGCCGGTGCTTATTCGCGACGGTGTGCTCTCGGTCGCGCTTGCCGACGATTCCGTGTTGCCGGTGACCTAGCCGTGGACGAAGCCTGGTCATGAAAACCACTGTGGGAGAGGTGCTCACGCGAATCGCCTCGACGCGCGCCGTTCCGACCGGGCCGCTGTGTGAGATGTGCGCGGCGGGCATAGGTGACGAACACCAACACGTCGTGGACGTACAGGTCCGGAGCCTGATGTGCGTGTGCCGTCCCTGCTATCTGCTCTTTGCGCCGGTCGACGCGGATCTTCGATACAAGGCGGTTCCCGATCGGTATCTCGAATTTCCGGACTTCGACCTCGGCCCTGGCCGGTGGGAGTCCCTGGAAATCCCCGTCGGACTGGCATTCTTCTTTCGGAACTCACTCCTCGACAAGTACATAGTCTTCTATCCGGGACCTGCCGGAGCTACCGAATCCGAGCTGCCCATCGACTCGTTCGAGACTGTGCTCGCGGAGAATCCGGGGCTCTCGCAGATGCGGGCCGACGTCGAGGCGTTGATTGTCTCGGTGCCCACGTCAGGACAATCGCCGAGATGCTTCGTTGTTCCCATCGACGCCTGCTACGAGCTGGTGGGCAGGCTGCGCACCGTGTGGCGCGGATTCGACGGTGGCCAGGATGCCGCACGCGCGGTGGACGAGTTCTTCGGGCGCGTCGAGGCGCGAAGCAGGTCGGCATGACCGTCCTCGACTTCTCGGTCGACAACGTGGAGGTGGAACCGTATGCGGTTACACCAAATCTGACGGTGAGATTGAGGATGTCGGAGACTACCGGCGCGACCGTCCGAGCAGTCGCTCTACGCGCACAGGTTCGAATCGAACCGCACCGCCGGCCGTACTCCGACGAGGAAGGCGACGCCCTGCGCGATTTGTTCGGTCCGCGGGAGCGTTGGTCGAGTACGCTGCGAACCTTCTTGTGGATGGAGTGTTCCACGGTTGTTCAGGGATTCACGGGAACAACGGTCGCGGCCTTACCCATGGCGTGTACGTACGACTTCTCGGTGACGGCGTCGAAGTACATGCACGCACTCCGTGACGGAACGATTCCGATCGTGGTTCTACTGAGCGGAACCGTATTCACCGACGGGCAGCGCGGTTTCTCGGTACAGCAGATCCCGTGGGACAGATCTGCTGCCTACGAATTGCCGGTCGACGTGTGGAAACAGCTGATGGCCACGCATTATCCGGCCTCTGGGTGGGTACGCCTCGACCATGAGACGATTGCCGATCTCGTGCGATTCAAGGCAGCGCACGGCCTCACGGACCTCGATTCAGCCGTGCGGCAGTTGCTGACGGCGAGCGAGGTGCCCCGATGACCCGAACTGAGATGGATCACGACGTTCGGGCTGTGGCCGACGCTGTCCTGTACGAGGGATATCTTCTCTATCCTTACCGGGCCGGCTCGGCGAAGAATCAATCCCGTTGGCAGTTCGGGGTTCTCGGACCGCCCGGCGCCGCCGGTGACGGAGTCGGCGAGGAACCGTCGATGTCCGCCCAATGTCTGCTCGGCGAACTCGAGCGGAACGGCGCCGAAGTAACGGCGACGGTGAGATTTCTGCACCACCAGTCGCGGACGGTTGAACGACTCGGCGCCGGCGGCGCGTGGATTCCGGTGGATCGGTTGGTCGTCGACGGGCACGAGGCGATCTCGTGGGACGAAGCCACCGAATCCGAGATCGTCTTGGGTCCGTGGGGTCTGGACGAACTCGAGGCCGGAGTCGAAGAATCCTTCTGTGCGGCGGGAGTTGTCGACGGCGAGACTCTGGCGGATTCTCTGGGCCGGGTAGTCGGACGGGTCGTTCGGACACGGCTTCCGGTGACTGGCCGCTTGGAATTGAACGCCTCCGCAGGGGACAGACGCAGGGTGATCTCCGTGAGCATCATGAACGACACGAGCGTCGACATGAGGGACAAGGGCACGGCCACGGCGCAGTCGATGCTCGGCACTCACGTCATTTTGACCTGCGCAGGCTCGAAGTTCGTGTCGTTGTTCGACGAACCAGATCACTCGGAGCCGCTGCGCCAAAATCGCTGTTATCCAGTGCTTGCGGGGACCGAGGATCCGACTCACCCCGGTACATCGCCCACCGTTCTGGTGTCACCGATCATCTTGTACGACTTTCCCGAGATTGCGCCGCAGAGCGAAGGATCCCTGTTCGACTCGACGGAGATCGACGAAATTCTCACGCTGAGAATTCTGGCCATGACCGAAGAGGAAAAGGCGCGGGCGCGGGCGACCGACTCGAAAGCTGCCGACATCATCGACCGATGTGAAAGCTTGACGGCCGACGATCTAGCCGGCCTGCACGGCGTGCTGCGAGATTCGAATGCCGGTTCTGATCTGATACCCGAGGTGCCTGACGGCGTGGACTGGTGGACGCCGGAAGCCGACACCAGTGTTCAACCACGCACCGACGCAGTATTGATCAACGGCGTCCGCGTCTGTGGTGGAAGTACGGTTCGGCTTCACCCCTCACGTCGCGCTGATGCTCAGGACCTGTTCTTTGACGGCCGGATCGCCCACGTCGCCACCATTCATGAAGACGTGGACGGCGACATTCATGTTGGGGTGACGCTCTTGGACGACCCGGCCGCCGATCTGCACAACTGGTACGGCCGCTACCTGTACTTCGCGCCGGACGAGATAGAGCCGGTGCCGCGAGACGGCGCGAGTTGACGTACTTCACGCTGTCGGACTTCACAGCTTTCGGACTTCACTGCTATCGAGAGGAGAACCCGCCATGAGGAGCATGGGATTGCTGTCGACGGCACTTCTCGGCGCCACCGCGATCGCAGCCGCGATCGTTCTGGTGGTGTCGATGCCGGACATCCAGCGCTATCTGCGAATGCGAAAGATGTAAAGCACTGTGCGCGTGCTGATTGCAGGCGTCGGAAACATATTTCTCGAAGACGACGGATTCGGCCCCGAAGTTGTTCGAGCGTTGCAGCATGAGAATCTCCCGACGGGGGTTCGCCTGGTCGACTACGGGATTCGTGGTGTGCATCTCGCATACGACTTGTTGGAGTCGTGGGACGCGCTGGTGCTGATCGACGCATTACCGGTGACCGGAGTTCCGGGGAAGCTTGCGATCATCGAAGTGGATCCCGAAAGTGAAGGCTCGCAAGGAGGTTTCGACGCACACTCGATGCATCCGAGTTCGGTGTTTGCCAGCCTGCAGGCCCTCGGCGGAGCACTCCCGCGGACGTTCGTGGTGGGGGCACACGCGAAATCGGTCGGCGACGGAATCGGATTGAGTGCAGAGATGCGTGATTCGGTAGGGCAAGCCGCCTCTGCGGTGATGGCACTCGTCCGGTCGATCGACGTGGATTGTGATGCCACCACTTTGGGGCCGGAGGTGTGAGTCATGTGTCTGGGGATTCCGGGACGGGTACGCGAACTACTGGACGGATACGGCGGTCAACTCGCCCTCGTCGACGTGGAAGGTGCACCGCGCAAGGTCAACATCGGGATGCTCGACGAAGGCACCGTCACGGCAGGTGACTGGGTGGTGATCCACATGGGCTTTGCAGTCGAGAAGGTCGACGAACAGGGAGCACAGCGCGCCCGGGCCGGCCTCGAACTGATGGGCCGTGGTCAAGACGGTGAGATCGACGAGTCCGGTACTCGTACCGGCGAGGTCGGGACATGATGGTCGCCAGCCGTGTCATCGTTCGTGGCGTAGTCCAGGGGGTGGGATTCCGGCCGTTCGTTCACGCGACTGCGACCGAACTGGGACTGTCGGGTTCGGTGGGAAATTCTGCTCTCGGGGTCGTGATCGACATCGAAGGCGACGGAGAGGCAATCGATGCGTTTGTCGCTCGGGTGCGAAACCGCCCCCCACCGCTGGCACGAGTGGAGTCGATAGAGCGCGAGGACTCGCCGCCGCTAGGTCGTCAGGGGTTTTGCATCATCGAGACGGATGCGGGGGCGGTCGGGCGAACCTTGGCGCCGGCCGATGTCGGGATCTGCGACGACTGCCTGCGGGAGCTGACTGATCCGAGCGATCGGCGATATCGTCATCCCTTCATCACCTGCACCAATTGTGGTCCACGATTCACGATCATCGAGTCGATGCCCTACGACCGGGCCGCTACGACGATGAAGCGGTTCCCGTTGTGCGCGAACTGTGCGGCGGAGTACGTGGATCCCTCCGACCGCCGGTTTCATGCGCAACCGATTGCCTGCCCGGAGTGCGGTCCAACGCTTTCGTTCGTGGAAGGCGACGCGCCCACGGAGACCGGCGAGGGTGCACTGCTACGAGCCCGATCGCTGCTACGAGACGGGAAGATTCTTGCTGTCAAGGGAATTGGAGGATTCCACTTGGCCTGCGATGCGCGTGATGATCGCGTGGTTCACGAATTGCGTGACCGCAAGCATCGACCGAGCAAGCCGTTGGCGGTGATGGTGCGCGATGTGAGAGAAGCCAGAGCGCTGGGTGTGGTCGGGGATGCCGAGGCCGATGCCATGTCCTCGCGCGAGCGTCCCATAGTGCTGGTTGCCAAAGCGTCTGGATACACGCCGTCTCCCTCGATTGCCCCAGGCATTCCGGACATCGGAATCATGCTGGCCTACAATCCGATTCAGCATCTTCTTCTCGGGTTGGCGGGAGACGCTGCGGGCCCCGCGGCGTTGGTGATGACGTCGGCGAACATCGGTGGCGAGCCAATTCTGTATTCCGACGACGATCTCGAACGGGTGGGTGACCTGGCCGACGGGGTGTTGACCCACAACCGTCCGATCTTGATGCCGTGTGACGACTCGGTGATGCGAATAGTCGGCAGTGGACGACAGTTGCTTCGTCGCTCGCGCGGATATGCACCGCTGCCCGTTGCGGCGCCGTTCGATCTACCGCCCACCTTGGCGGTCGGGGCCGATCTGAAGAACACCTTCTGTCTTGCCGAGGGTGCGTATGTCTGGCCGAGTCAGCACATCGGAGACATGGGCGACCTCGCTGTCCTCGACAGTTTTGCTGCCTCGGAGAGTCACTTCGAGTCGATCACCGGAGTCGTGCCGCACCAGATTGCCTGTGACGAGCATCCCCGGTATCGCTCGTCCTCGTGGGCTCGCAGTCGTAGTGGCGACCGACCGGTGCGCGTCGTCGGGCATCACCACGCACATGTGGCTTCCGTGATGGGGGAGAACGGCCGGGACGGGAGCGAACCGGTTCTCGGAATAGCGTTCGACGGCACCGGTTACGGGGCGGACGGCGCAGTGTGGGGAGGGGAATTGCTGCTGGCGACGTACAAGGGTTATCGCCGTCTCGCGCATCTGGGATACGTACCGCTGCCAGGGGGCGATGCCGGAGTGGAACGACCGTACCGAATGGCGCTCGCCCACCTCTGGCATGCCGGGTTGGACTGGGAATCCGACCTCGCGCCGGTGGCGGCCTGTCCGCCACGAGAGCAGTCGGTCCTACTTCACCAGTTGGAAACCGGTTTCGGGTGTGTGGACACCTCGAGCATGGGGCGGTTGTTCGACACAGTCTCCTCGCTGACCGGGGTTCGTCAGAGCGTCGACTACGAAGCGCAGGCCGCCATCGAGTTGGAGGGCATTTCGAGGGGAGTCGACTGCGCCCCGTCGCGGTACACCTTCGACTGGGTGCAGTCGGACGACGATTCATGGACAGCTGATCCACGGTCGGTCATTCGGGCCGTTGTCCGTGATCTCCGGGCGAAGGTGCCCGCCGACGTGATCGGCGCGCGTTTCCACGAATCCGTCGCGCACCTCGTACTCGAGTGGGCAATCCGTGGCCGGGAACTGGCGGGAGTGGACGAGGTAGTTCTCACCGGAGGCGTGTTTCAGAACCCTCTCCTGCTCGTCCGGGCGTGTGCCCTGCTCGGAGAAGCCGGATTCACGCCGTTGACAGGACTGCAGTTACCACCGAACGACGGTGGTCTCGCCTACGGCCAAGTGCTGGTCGGGAGTTCGTCATGAGGTCAGGAGTTGTGCCATGTGCCTAGCCGTACCAGGACGTATCGAGTCCTTGGAGGAACGCGACGGAACGACGATGTCGGTGGTGAACTTCGGTGGCGTCCGAAAAGAAGTGTGCCTCGAATACATTCCGGGCGCCCGAGTCGGCGAGTACGTCGTGGTGCACGTCGGATTCGCGATCCAACGACTCGACGAGGAATCCGCACGCAGCACGCTGGCGGAATTCGAACACCTCGGCGTACTCGAAGAGGAATTCGGTGACGGGTTCGCCAGGGCTGCCCGGGCCGCCGGGATCGAACCGAAGGAGACGGAATCATGAAGTATCTGGACGAGTTCTCCGATCCGGAACTGGCCGGCAAACTGCTGGATCAGATCCGCGCGCTGGCCACGCGCCGATGGGCGATCATGGAAGTGTGTGGTGGTCAGACACATTCGATCATCAGGCACGGCATCGATCAACTACTCCCAGAGCAGATCGAGATGATTCACGGACCTGGTTGCCCGGTCTGCGTCACGCCGCTCGAGATCATCGACAAAGCTCTCGAAATCGCGGCAAAGCCCGATGTCATTTTCTGTTCATTCGGGGACATGTTGCGAGTTCCGGGGAGTTCGTCGGATCTGTTCCGGATCAAGAGCGCCGGCGGCGACGTTCGCGTGGTGTACTCACCGTTGGATGCACTGACTATTGCCAAGGAGAATCCGGACCGGCAAGTGGTGTTCTTCGGGATCGGATTCGAGACCACAGCGCCGGCCAACGCCATGACCGTCTATCAGGCCAATCGCCTGGGTATCAAGAACTTCTCGCTGCTCGTCTCGCACGTTCTGGTCCCGCCGGCAATGGCCGCGATAATGGACTCGCCAGAGTGCCGCGTGCAGGCATTTCTGGCGGCCGGGCATGTGTGCAGTGTGATGGGAACGTCGGAGTACCCGGCCCTCGCCGAGAAGTACAGGGTCCCGATCGTCGTCACCGGATTCGAGCCGCTGGATCTGCTCGAGGGCATCAGAAAGACGGTGCTGCAATTGGAATCGGGTCGACACGAGGTCGAAAATGCCTACGCCCGTGCCGTCACCGCCCAGGGCAACACCGCAGCGAAAGCGATGCTCGAGGATGTGTTCGCGGTGTCGGACCGGACGTGGCGCGGCATCGGATCGATTCCGGACAGTGGTTGGCAGCTGGCACCGAAGTATGCGTATTTTGATGCGGAAGAACGTTTTTCGGTGACCGATATCCACACCGACGAGTCGAGTGTCTGCCGGTCCGGTGAAGTATTGCAAGGCTTGATCAAGCCACACGAGTGCAGTGCCTTCGGGAAGGAATGCACTCCGCGGAATCCACTCGGTGCCACGATGGTGTCGTCCGAGGGGGCGTGCGCTGCGTACTACCTGTACCGACGCCTGGAACTGCAGGAGGCGGGTCATGCCGGCTGAGGAGACCGCTGTCGTGGACCTGTCGGCATGGGTGTGCCCACTGCCGCTGCGTGATTCGCCGAACATCGTCATGGGACACGGCGGTGGGGGAGCGATGTCCGCCGAGCTCATCGAGCATCTGTTCCTGCCCTCGTTCGGAAGCGCTGCCGATGCCGAGCTCGGCGACTCGGCTGTATTCGACATCGGCGGGGTGCGGCTCGCCTTCTCAACGGACTCGTACGTCGTGAAACCCATGGTGTTTCCCGGCGGAACGATCGGCGATCTTGCGGTCAACGGAACGGTGAACGACCTGGCGATGGCGGGAGCACAACCCTTGGTGATGTCGACGGCATTCATCCTCGAAGAAGGGACCGCGTTGACCGACATCGCAGGGATCGCGAAGGCGCTCGGGCGGGCTGCGCACGTTGCCGGCGTTCGACTGGTGACGGGTGACACCAAAGTTGTCGATGCCGGTCACGGCGACGGAGTCTTCATCAACACCGCGGGAATCGGGATTGTCGCCGACGGGGTGGACATCAACCCCACTCGCGCACAAGACGGTGACGTCGTGATCGTCAGCGGCGACATCGGTGTTCACGGGGTGGCCGTGATGAGTTGTCGCGAAGGTCTCGAATTCGGGACCGAGGTGCGCAGTGATTGCGCGTCGCTCAACAGCGTGGTCGCCGACATGATTGCCACCGGCGTCGACATCCATGTCTTGCGCGACCCTACCCGGGGCGGAGTTGCCGCCACCCTCAACGAGATCGCTCAAGCGTCGAACATCGGTGTTGCGCTGGTGGAACGAGATCTGCCGATTCCCGCTGACGTGCGCGACGCCTGTGGGCTACTCGGTTTGGATCCTTTGTACGTCGCCAACGAGGGTAAGTTGATCGCCTTCGTTCCGCGAGAAGACTCCGACCGAATTCTGGAAGCGATGCGCGGTAATCCGCTGAGTGCGGGAGCTGCCGTGATCGGGGAGTGCGTGGCCGAACATCGCGGAATGGTGGTGGCGCGTACGGCATTGGGAGGCAATCGGGTAGTGGATTTGCCGGCAGGTGAACAACTTCCGCGGATCTGCTGATGACTGCCGTCGGTATGAACGGGCCGGCGTTGTTTGCCCGCTACGCGTATCCGCCGAACGAGTTGGGTTACTGCGGACCCGACGATCCTTCAGTGCTGCTTCGTCTGGCCAGCGGCAACTCGGGCAGCGGCGACCGTGATCGCGCTCGTCAATTCGACGGTGCGTGGCCGTACCTCGAGGCATTGGCCGCAAGTGCGGGCATCGACGATCCTCTCGATCCGCGAGTGATCGAAGCCTATTGGGTAGGAGGTGATCTCCTCGACTCGCTTGATTCGGGGGCGTTGTTGCAGCACTTGAGGGGGGCATTCGGTGAACGCGAAAACACCGGGTTTCTCCCTGCCCTCGGGGATCGGGACCGCGCGCTCGCGCACCACAGTTTTCACGTATTTCTGGTGTATCCGTGGGTCAAGCTTCTTCGGAAGCGCGGTGCGGTCCCACTGTCCGTCCTCCAGAACTGCCGGATCAGATGGGGAGTGGTCGAGGACGTGAGTGAGGAGCACGCGTTGGTGGTTTCGTCCCCGCTCGAGTTCGACGGTGAGCAACTCGTACGCGGCACGCCGGTGACGCAGCGAGTGCGATGGAGCGTTGACGGCCGCTCACTCGCACCGACGCCCGTCCAGGGCGCCTTGGTGACGATGCACTGGGATTGGCTGTGTGACAACATCACGTCAGAGCAATCACGGGCATTGGATGCCGCGGAAGACTCGGCATTGCGGATCGCGACCCGGATGCTGTCGACGTGACAGGCCCTGTCAGAGCAGGGACCACGGTCTGGAGGGTACGCAGGTGTCAGGGCACGAAAAAGGTTCCGAGGCCCGGTGTTCCGATCGCCTGGGGATCGACGTATGCGACGACCTGACCCGAGCCCGGACGAATGGTGACGGGTTGTGCATCCAGTGTCGGAAATGATGCGGATCCGTACGCTCCGGTGCCGAGACTGAGCCAGTGGACGACCGCGGAGTGGGGGTTTCCGTCGCCGGGTGCGCGTTGCACGTGCAGCACGGCGACGCCCGGTTCTTCGCCGACGATCGCTGCAAGGTGGGGAGTGGGCAAGTCGACGAGCGGGACGTAAGGGTCGACCTGGAACGGAACCGTGCTCGGCGCCGCTGCCGCGGTACCCGGCATCATCACGCCGGAGATCGCAAGGGCCGCAAAGACCGCGGCACCGGTACGTGCAAAAGCGTTGAGTGCAGTCATACGATTCGACGCTAGTCGCTTGACCGGCGATTCGGTGCCGTTTCGCGTTTCAATCGGCGGCGGGGTGACGTCGACGCCACCGCCCAGTGGTACGCGAAGGTATTCGGAATGACGATCGAGATATTCGGCCCCACGGTACGCACTGCACTGAAGTTCGGAGATCAGAAGATCAATCCGAGGCCTCTCGGATCGGCGGAGCAAGACCCGGCCTGGACCACCGGCGCCGTCGAGCCAGCAGGTTCCGAGGATTTGTGCTTCATCACTCTTGCGTCGCCTGGAACTGTCCGTGAGCACCTGGAGAACTGTGGGGTCGAGGTGCTCGACGGGCCCGTGACCAAACTGGGTGCCCTCGGCGAGATGGTCTCGCACTATTGTCGCGACCCCGACGGAAACCTTATCGAGATCGCCGTCTACCCGTGAACCAACTACTCCGAGGAGAAATTACTCCAGATTCAATGTCGTCCAGTGCTGCCTCCGCCGGCTGTCGACATCCTTCCCCGCCGTGCACTTGGAATCGGTGTTCGTCACCGGACGTTGCGGGTCCCGCTTTCTCTGATCGTTCGTCCGCGGTCCGCGTCCGTCGGACTGTTCTCTTCAAGATCGCTGATCGAACTGGATTCGAGAAGGTGTCGGACCGGCGTCCGATGGCTTTCGAGGAGGATCTAGCTACTTCCGTCGTCTATCGAGTGAGCGAGGGTGGAGACGGTGCGCTTTCGGTGGGTTGTTGCCGGTTGCACTGTGTCGGGCCAGTCAGCAGTTTCTTCCAGCGCCCAGTCGGCCCATTCGGCGATGTGGTTGAAGTGGCCGATCATGAACCGGTTGGCCAGTGCCATCAGATGATTCTGCTGGGGGAGTGTGCCGGCTTCGGGGGCCGAAATCCGTTGTGCGTGTGAGACGAACAGACTTCGGGACCGAGTTGCCTGTTCGCGCATGGTGGTCAGGTTGGTCCGCAGGTCGGCGATCGTGCCTTGGTTGGCGAAGATCACGCGGATCATGCCTTCGAACTGCAAGGCGGGGGGTGTGGCCTGGGTGGCGAGCCAGTCACTCAGCGCTGTGCGGCCTTCGTCGGTGATGGAGTAGACCGTGCGGGAGCGCTGAGTGCCTTTCGTTACCGTGCTCGCCGTGACCAGACCGCGTTCAAGCAGAATTTTGGGGGCGTTGTATCGCTGTCGGTCTGCGCTGGGCCACAACTCGGCGACCCCGCGTCCTACCTGTTCGGCGATCTCGTATGCCGACCAGTCCTTGACCGTCAGCAGTCCCAGGATCATGTACGAGGTAGGTGTGAGATCACGCTGAGCCACATGGCTCCCTTCGTTCCGCGGTTACATCCGAGCCTACAAGTGCTACTTCCCTTCACCGTTTGCATCCTCGGTGTCGGCGATGTCGTCGGATGTGTCCTGAGCGGGCTTGCCGTAGATGAAGGGGACGAGCGCTGCAGCGACGGCAGAGGCCGGGGCGAAACCATCGGCCGTGGGTGCCAGATTTCCCCACACCACCAAGGTTACGTCGTTGACCGGGTCGTACCCCATGAACGAGTTGTAGCCGGGCAGTTCGCCGATGTGGCCGTACATCGGACCCATTTGAGCGATACCGTATCCGTATCCTGCGGATCCTTCGCCATCTGTGGGTTGCACACTGTTCAAACGCAACTCTTGTGTGGCGGGACTCAGGAGCGAACCGGTTCCCAGAGCTTTGACCCATGTCGCCATGTCGTTTGCAGTCGAAATTCCCTGACCTGCAGACCATGTCCACGAGGGATTGTGCCTAGTGGTGTTGGTCGGTTTTTCGGTGCCTGCGGCGATCGCGTCGAGGCGAGATTGTGGGAGAGCCTCTTTGCCTTCGCCGAGCGTTTCGACGTTGCCACTGTAGGTGTAGCCGTCTGCAAACGGAGTCGGGATGCTGGTGTCGGTGTTCGCAGGAAACGACGTCCCTGCGAGTGCGAGTGGCCCGAAGAATCGGTCCGCGAAGATCTGCTGAATCGGCTTGCCGTCCAGCTGCTCGGCGATCAAGCCGAGGAGAACGGTATTGGTGTTGGAGTAGTGATAACCGGTGTCGGGCGCGAAATACGGCGGCTGGCTCAGCCCCATTGCCAGCAGTTCCTCGGGTGTCCACACCCGCTCCGGTTGCTCGTCGAGCGCCCGGTTTAGTTCGAGGGTTTCGGTGTAGTTGTACAGGCCGCTACGCATGTCGAGTAGGTCGCCGATGGTGATGTTGTCGCCGTTGGGGACATCTGGGCGGAACTTGCTGACCGGATCGGTTACCGCAACCTTGCCTTCGTCGACCAACTGCAGGATGGCCGTACCGGTCCAGGTCTTGGTGTTCGAGCCCACGCGAACCTTGGTGTCCAGAGTGGGAGGCTCGTTCACGCCTTCCCTGACCGAACCCCATGTATTGACGTACTTCTGCGTCGGCGTCGTGATCATGACCACCATTGCGATCTCACGGAACTCTTCTGCCTTCTCGGAGACGACGGAATCCATTGCGGCGCTGTCGAAAGACAAGACGGCGCTGTCCGCAGACCCGGCGGAGGTCGGCGGGGACGACGAGGGGGACTCGGAATCGGTTGCGGACGAACAGGCTGAGAGCAGCAATGCCGTAGCGATGCAGGCCACAGCCACTTTGCTGGTCTTGACGTTGTGAAAGGACGTCGACTTCCCAAAAGGGTTCATAGAGGGACTTTAAGCGATACTGCACTCTGCATGCTGCACTTTGCAGTAAATTACGACAAATCAGTCATGCATCCTCAGGAGCGTCCATGCCGCACACCACATCAGTTCGCGCCGTCGCTGCGTTCATCAGCGTCGGAGTAGTCCTCACCGCATGTTCGGCGAAGCCGTCGAATTCCGATTCCGCATCGGCTCCGGCGCAACAGGTTCCCGAGGAGGCAGCCCGCATCATGGCCACCGATCCGTACGCTATGGCTCGGTGGTCCTATCTCTTGGTCGACCCCGCCACCGACGAGGTGGTTTACAGCAACAATGCTGATAGCTCTATGTTTTTGGCTTCCCAGACCAAACATTTCACCGTCGGCACCGCCTACGACACCCTTGGTGTAGACCACACTGTCACCACCCCCGTTTATGCCACTTCTCTCCCCGTCGAGGGCACCCTTACCGGTGATCTGGTGCTGGTCGGCTCCGGTGACCTCGCGCTCGGTGGGCGCAACGCCGCACAAGGCCGATTCGATTTCGCCACCGACGGCATCGACCACGTCTACGCCGATGCCCTGCCAGGAGCCGTTCTCGCGCCCGGTGATCCGCTGGCAGGCCTGAACGATCTCGCACGACAAGTAGCCGACGCCGGCATCACTCGGGTAAACGGCGACGTTCTGGTAGACCCTCGTCTGTGGGACACATACTCGACAGTCGAAGGCCTGGTCCCATCGATTTTCGTCAACGACAACCTCGTCGATATCCAGGCGAGTCCGGGTGCGGTAGGTGAGCCCGCCACCATCGACATGCTTCCCGGTAACGGCCTGTTCCGCGTCGATGCTCAGGTCACCACGGGTGAGGAAGGTAGCGACTCGACTCTGAAGGTTGCGGCCGATCCGTCCGATCCCACCCAGATCAACGTGACCGGGTCCGTGCCGGCTGGAAAGACATCGCTGACTGTCTATCGCATCACCGACGCGCCGACGTGGGCGCGTCAGCTGTTCGTAGAAGCACTGCGACGCAATGGAATCGAGGTTGCATCGGTATCTCGTACGAACAGCACGGCTGCCCTGCCTGTCGATCGGACATATTCAGGAAGTCGACAGGTTGCGAGCCTGCAATCGGCACCAATTTCGGAGTCGGGAGGGATGATTCTCGCGACAAGCTACAACACGGGCGCGAACACTTTCTTGTGTCTGTTGGCAGTAGCGACAGGATCGTCGTCGTGCAGCGACGGTCTTCCCACCGTGCGGGCACTTGCCGAGAAGGCTGGTATTGCAGCATCCGACCTGGTGGTCATGGACGGTCAGGGCGGAGACCCGTCACAATCGACGCCCGCAGCCGTCCTCCAGTGGCTCGACTGGGTGGACCAGCAGCCATGGGCCGATACGTTCTGGGCAGGTCAACCCGTACTCGGTGAGCGAGGCTCGTTGTCGGGCGTGGGAACCGACAGTCCGGCAAAGGGGAAGGTCATCGGTAAGACGGGAACATCCGCCGACGTCGAATCTGACACCGGCAGGTTGATAGTCACTCTTCAAGCGTTGTCGGGTTACATGATCACCCCCGACGATCGCCGACTTCTGTTTGTCGTCGCCGTCAGTGATGCAGTGTTTCCCGACCTGCCTAGGGGAGTGTTCCAAGTCGGGGGAGACGTCGGTGGTGTTGCCGCTGCATTCCAACAAGCACAGACGAATTGACGGGGCGAGTCAGTGGTCCGGCGTTCGGGCGCTCATCCCTTTCGAATGAGGCACGAACGATGTAGGCGCACAGAGTGTCAGCATTGGCGCGCAGCGGTATCGACTGCGTCCCGATGAGAAACGAGTTTTGACATGGGTTCCGTTATCGGAGATCTCCTCCCCATAGCTGTCGGTGTCGCCGTGTCTCCGGTAGCCGTCATCGCCACGATCTTGATGTTGCTCTCCAAGCGCGCGGGTAGCACCAGCATCGGGTTCGCGTTGGGTTGGCTGCTCGGAATCTTCATTGCCACAGTTCTTTTTGTCACCCTGTCCAGTGCCCTCGGTACCTCGGACAATGGACCGTCTGCCACGGTATCGTGGATCAAACTCGCTCTCGGTGTCCTCCTGTTGGCGGTCGGGGTCAAGCAGTGGCGAGGGCGCAGCGGCGAACACGAAACACCGAAGTGGATGCAAGCCATCGACGAGATGACCGCGGTCAAGGGGTTGGGCCTAGGATTCGCGCTCGCCGCGATCAACCCGAAGAATCTGCTGATGTGCATCGCGGCGGGAGTGTCGATCGGCTCGGCGTCGCTGGCGACGAGTGGAGTGATCGCCTCTGTCCTTGTCTTCACGATCATCGCCAGTTCAACGGTCGCGATCCCGGTCATCGGATACCTGGTGGCTGCTGATCGTCTGCGCGAGCCGTTGGCCAAGCTCAAGGTCTGGCTCCAAGACAACAACACCACGGTGATGAGCGTGTTGATCTTGGTCGTCGGAGTTGTTCTGATCGGCAAAGGAATCGGCGGAATCTTCTGATAAGCCCTCTTTCACGTGGTGTGAACGCGGACCGCCGAGGTGGGTGTCCTATCAGGCCAAGTTCACCGCGTAGTCGCCATCGGCGTGGCCGATCAGTTGCCAGCCGCCCTCTATCGGGGACAGTCGGACGTCAGCGAGATTCGTGGTCTCGAGCTGTGGCCGGTCGGTGCCGGGGTACCAGGCTTCGACCTGTCCGGTACCGGTCCCGGTAAACCCGTTGCGCGACAACTCCGTCAGTGTGCCGGGCGCTGCTCGCGGATAAGCACGCGAGAGAGGCCCGGCAAATCCCTCTACGAGCCCGAGCGATTCGCCGGAAGGGCAGTCGATGCGATTCAAATTTCCTTGCGGCTGGTGGGTATTGCCGTCCCGAACCGGGTGGGGGTCACCGCACGCTTGTGTCCACGACCACCACGCGCCGCCCATCCGGTACTTGTCGGTGGCGTCGACGAAGCGGTCGACGTCTGCTCCCTGCTCGCCGGCATCCCCGAACCAACCCCATTCACCCGTCCACAACGGGGCGTCGTACCAGGCGGCAGCGCGGTCGGCGATCTTGAACCCGTCTTCGATTCCGGGGAATTCGCTACTGACTGTTATCGATTCGCTGTAGAGATGTGGCGAGAAGACCACCAGAGGATCGGTCAGGTACTGGCGTGGGGGCAGCGCGTCGAAGCCGAATGCCGACCAGATCGCGCTGGGCTCGAAGAACACGAGGTGCGGAAATCCGCCTGATTCGGCCTGTCTGATGGCGTCGGTGGCCCGCTTGTAGTACTGCCCGATCTGATCAGCGGCGGTGAATGGATCGCGCAGGCCGGGATTCGGTTCGTTCAAAAGGTCGTATCCTGCCACCGCTGGTTCGTCTTTGAACTCGGCGGCCAACCGCGCCCACGTAGCCACGAGGCGACTCTGGATTCCTTGCTCGTCGTCGTAAAACGCCTGGAAGGCATGGGCGATCGCCGGTGCGGCTTCCCGGAGTCCAGCGATATTGCAGGTCGTCCATCCGCCGGTCAGGGTTGCCCACTCCGGTGCGCCGTCCCAGCCGACTCCCGGCTCCATGAAAGACGGGCACGACTGGTCGCTCGGGGTGCCGACGTACGGGCCCCATGCGTCCTGATGCATGTCGAGAACGGTGTAAATGCCGTGATCTTTCGCGTTCTGGACTGCGCCTCGAATCCGGTCGACATACGCAGTGTCGAATGCACCGCGGGTCGGTTCGAGGAGGGACCACGCGACGTTGAGTCGGACGACGTTGAAGCCCAGCGCGGCCATCTGCGCGAAGTCCGTTCTTCCCAGCGGCGTAACGGTGGGTAGACCGGTGCCGTTGGTTGCGTAGTCATTGAGACCGTTGGCGTTCACGCCGCGGAGCAACACCGTTCGTCCGTCGACGTCCTTGATCGTTCGATCTGCGACGGTCAGTTGGGGGAGAGTCCAGCCTGGATCCGGAGGTGAAGCGTTTGCCGCCGGGGCTGCAATCTGGATAGCCAGGATTGCAAGGGTGGCAAGCAACAGCGCGCGCATCCGGTGACCTTTCTAGACAAACGTCCAATTTGGAGATGAGGGTAGCGTGAGAACGCCTTATTGCGGCGCGATTCGCACATACCCGTCACGTCTTCACTGCCTGGAATGCCCCGGCTCGAGGCTGCTGTACGGGGTGCGAGAATTGTCGACAAGTCGCGACCCGAGGGAGCATTTGTGAAGCTTGCACTGACTGATCTGGTCGAACAACTACCCGGCGACGATGTGGCGATCACGCGAGCGTTCTATGCGTCGCGGCTTGCCGGTGTCGGTCCGAGTTCGCTGCAGGAATTGCTTGTGGCGCGAGCATCCAGGGTGGTTGAGCCCACGGCGACCCGGGCTGTTGAACACACACTCGACATCGAGGGTCGATCCGTTTCAGTGCGCGTAGTCACGCCGAAAGACGGCGTTGTCAACGGGGTCTATCTGTATCTTCCGGGTGGTGGTTTCTACATGAGTTCAGCGGCCAGCGCTGACGCCCGAAGTACGAGACTTGCCGACGCGGTCGGGGTGGCAGTGGTTACCGTCGATTACCGGCTTGCGCCGGAATTCCCTTGGCCTGCAGCGCCGGACGATTGTGAGGCAGTCGCTTTGTGGCTACTTGATGTCGCTGCCGAACGGTTCGGGACAACCAGGCTCGCCATCGGTGGCATGTCGGCGGGAGCAACCTTGGTGACGACGACATTGCTGCGCCTTCGTGATCGAGGTCTGGCCAAGTCGTTTTCGGGTGCCGTGCTGGAAGCGGGCACGTACGACGTCAGTGCTCAGACTCCCGCGGGCCGCACCATCAGCGACGAATACTTCATCGAAGCCTATGTCGGGCATGTCGATGATCGCACTCTCCCGGATATTTCTCCGACATTCGGCGACCTCAGCGGCCTGCCGCCTACCCTCGTGGTGGTCGGGTCAGAAGACGTGGTTCTGGCTGAGAACCTCTCCATGGTGGCGCGGCTGTCGGCGGCCGGTAACGACGTCGACTTGCGTCTCTATCCTGTTGTCCCGCATGGATTTACAAACCATCCAACGCCTGTTGCCCGGCGTGCTGCGCTAGATATGGGTGCCTGGCTTCGGAATCGACTCGACTCCGACCCCGCGTGACAAGCACGGGCGCGGTTCAGTGTGCCGAGGGTGTAGGAGTGGCAGGAGCGGGCAATTCGGGCACCTGAACAAATGTCCGGTTTTTGGGGCAAAGTCGGGACGAGGAGCGCGCCACCCTTGTAATCTCGCACGTGAGTTTGCGGGGGCGCGGGGTCGTCCAGCACAGCGAGTGAAGAGGACGACGATGACGACTGCTTACACGCGCCGCCGAGGGGCGCATTCTTTCGGAATCGCCCTCACTGCGCTGTTTACCGTGGTGGCGGCCTTGACTGGCCCCGCACTCGCCTCCGCCTCGAGCGGCGACCCGCAATCGGGTTCGAGCCAGTTCGGATCGTCCGGGGAGCAACCGCCGCTGCCGGAGATCCCACCGCCGTCCGCGGCCGAGATCAGGCTCGACGAGGCGCGGAACTTCCGCGACATCGGCGGCTATCGGACTACCGACGGCAGGACCGTCCGGACAGGCCTGGTGTTCCGTTCCAACAAGCTCAGCTCGCTCAATGAGACTGATCTGGCCAAACTCACCGCCGCGAACCTGACCCTCGACGTCGATCTGCGTAACACCTCCGAACGCACGGAGGATCCCGATCGGATCCCCGCCGGGGTCACCTACCAGGTCGCCGACGTCGTCAGCATCGACCATGGCATCGCGTTCCACGAGTTCGTTCCCCTGACCCTCGGTCGCGCGTTGATCGACGGCGCGGTCAACGGAACCTCGAACATCGGCCAGAGCATCGGCTACCCGTTCATGGTCAACTACCGTGGCTCCGATGTCGCCTTCCATGATCTGCTGACGGCGATCGCGAACAACTCCGACGGCGCAACCGTCTACCACTGCAGCGCAGGGAAGGATCGCACCGGTTGGGGTACCGCGATCCTGCTGACCATCCTCGGTGTCCCGCGTGAGGTCATCAGTGCCGACTTCATGGCGTCGAACACGTACCTGGGCCGGGACGACGCGGTGGACCTGTCGTGGCTCGATGCGGCGTACGCCCAGGTGGACCGACTCTACGGCGGTATGGATACTTACGTACGGGAGGGCCTCGGCGTCGACCAGGGCACTATCGACTCTCTGCGTGCCAAGCTTCTCCTCTAAGCGCAGCCCCACACCTCGACTTATTGCCCACTCGGACCCTCTGCTGTTCCAGTGCGACCAATGATTACGGGAATGCGCAATTTTGTGGCGCTGCTCCTGCGGTGGGCTCGAGGTTGCGGTCTCCACCATCAGGCCGCATGCCATCACCAAGTGGCGCAGGAACTTTGCTCACAAGAAGCACGCCTGATCATGCACTCGACGCTGGCCAATTGGTCAGCATCGAATCGAGAGCCTCGAGGATCCTGGACCAGCTTTCGGCGCTGTCCGGTGCACTGTGGCTGAACGATCCACCTAACTCCAGGCTGGCATATCCATGGAAAACGCTGCCTAGCAACCGAACTGCGTGAGTCTGGTCGAGGTCGTTGAGGTTGTATCCGCGCAGAATCGATCGCATCATCTGCGAGTGTCTGAAGCCCGCGCTCGCTGCTGCGTCCTCCGGGGTGAGGCGCATCTGTGACGCGGCGTACCGGCCGGGGTGTGCCTTCGCGTAGTCGCGATAGACGTTCGCGAAGGCGGTCAAAGCGTCGCGGCCGGACCGACCGGCCACGGCGTCGGCAGCCTGGCCGGCCATCTCTTCCAAAGCGAGCAACGCGATTCTGGTTTTGAGGTCGTTCGAACTTTTCACGTGGGAGTACAGGCTTGCGACCTTGACGTCGAACTGTCTGGCGACTGCCGATACGGTCACCTGCTCGAAGCCGACCTCGTCGGCCAATTCCGCGCCCGCCATCGCGAGGCGGTCGGCTGTGAGTCCTGCGCGAGGCATGTCAATCGGTCCTGTTCGTTGGGAGGGTAAACCACTTGCCTAAAGAGTATAGGCAAATTACTATCAGCAGTAGCAAACTTCCGTAAACGATTTTCAGGTGAATGAAATGCACAGCCAGAGCAGCTGGATTACTACCGAAATTTCCGACGACATCGTGCGCGGAGCCCTCGAAATCGAACGGACCAAACGCGGTGTGCTGACGCACCGCCTACCTGCCAAGGCTCGCACGCAATGCGCTGACGGGCAGATGGCAATGGCGCAATCACAACCGTCCGGAGTGCGGCTAGTATTCCGAACCAGCGCCACGAGCATCGAACTCGATACTCTGCCCACGAAAATGATCTACACCGGCGCGCCGCCGAGGCCGCAAGGGGTGTACGACCTGCTCGTCGACGGCGAACTGGCCGGGCAAGCAAGCGCTACGGGCGGCAATACGGTGACGATCGACATGGCTACCGGTACCGCTCAGAGGCAGTCCGGACCTGTCAGTATCATCCGTTTCGCGGAGCTGCCCGCGCGATCCAAGACCGTCGAGATCTGGTTGCCACACAACGAGACCACCGAACTTGTCGCATTGCGAACCGACGCGCCACTCGAACTCGCGGTTGATACGAAGCGCCGCGTGTGGCTCCATCACGGAAGCTCGATCAGTCAAGGATCCGGCGCTGAAAGTCCCTCCGGCACTTGGCCTGCTCTTGCAGCCTCCGTCGGCGGCGTGGATCTGATCAACCTAGGGTTCAGTGGCAGTGCTCTGCTGGACCAGTACACCGCCCGCGCGATGCGCGACACTTCTGCTGACCTGATCAGCATCAAGATGGGCATCAATCTGGTCAACTCCGACGTGATGCGCCTACGGGCCTTCACATCTGCAATGCACGGCTTCCTCGACACGGTTCGCGACGGTCATCCAGTGGCTCCGCTGTTGGTCGTTTCGCCCGTCTATTGCCCGATCCACGAGGACACACCGGGGCCTGGTGCCTTCGACTTCGACGCTCTTGCCAGAGGCGAAATGCGATTCGTTGCCACCGGAGATCCCGCCGAGCGGGCATCCGGGAAGCTGACGCTGCGCTCGATTCGGGAAGAGTTGGCGCGCATCGTAACCCAGCGGTCAGTCGATGATCCTAATCTGCATTACATCGACGGGTGTGATCTCTACGGTGCCGCGGAGAACGAAGAGTTGCCGCTTCCCGATCAGCTCCATCCGGACGCTGCAACGCATCGTCTCATCGGCGAACGCTTTGCCCAACGTGTATTCGCAGACGGCGGTGTATTCGCCGGCGAGGCGTAATCGCGCAATCTGATTCGGCTCACACCACCACTCACACCACCACTCACATCACGGTGAGCCGAATCAGCGGGTACTTGCGATCGGACTTGCTCTGGTACTTGGCGATTCGGGGCTGGGCGGTGGCCACTTGGTGCCACGCTTGCTCGCGATCGTCGCCTTCGAGTTCGTGAGCTGTGACTGGTACGGGATTTCGGCCGGGCATCTCGATAGACACTCGATCGGGATGCGCCACCACATTCGAGTGCCAGTCCGGGTTTCGACCGCCGCCGCCCGAAGCCACGATCAACAGACCGCCCCTGCCGTCGGACAGGTGCATCAGCGGAGTCTCTCGGAGTTGCCCGCTGCGTCGGCCTACCGTGTGCAAGATGAGGACGTCCATTCCCATGAACGTGCCTTTCCCGCGCCGAATCTTGCGATTCGTGCGGGCGTTCGCGTTCCGCTGCATCCACCGTGACAGTGCGCCGGGACCGCCGGACTTCGGTTCGCAGTGATTCCCGATGGGATCTCTCGGTGTTGGATCCGTCTGTGCCATGGTCGGCTACCTCCAGTTTGTCGGCGTGAGCGTCGTTTCGACAAACCTATGAGGCTTGCGGGCTCGGTGCTTCTCGATTTCTGATCACTGTGTTTTCCGGTCACTGTGTTTTGTGATCGGAGTTCACAAGATTTGACCCTGACGTAGCGTGAGGGCTCACGATGACTTCATGACCGACACCTACCCTGCATTCGACGTCAGCCCCGTCCCTGTCCCTACGACCGATGCCGTGCCTCCGGAACAGTTCCGAGGTCTCTACGGTATGCCGATGTTCGTGTCTGTTCCGACTTCGGATCTGGCCGAATCGGCAGACTTCTGGATCCGCGGGCTCGGTTTCTTCGACCTCTTTTCGGTGCCTGATCGACTGACGCATCTGCGGCGCTGGGCATTTCAAGACGTTCTGCTCGTGCCCGGCGAGCGAGCAGATTCACCACCGTCCATCAGCGTGAGCTTTGCGTGTGTGCTGAGTCAGATGGACCAGATAGCAAAGGCGTGTGAGGAATTGCGGCCCGGATGCACCAGCGGTCCAGACCTGAAGCCGTGGAATTCACTGGAGTTGGAGATCGTGACACCGGAGAACGCGCGTGTGATCATGACGGCCGCTCGTCCGTACGACCCGAACAGTGCCGAGGCCGAGCATCTGCGAGGTATGGGAATTGACGGACCCGACGACTGAACAGAAGTCTGACGCGGTGGTCTCGCGCACCGCGTCTGTCAAACTGGATGCCGTGACGGACCAACTCTTCGGAGACGAGGCAGACAGTGCTCTTACCGTCGGTGCTGCCGCATCTCGGCTGGGCATAACTGTACGTACCCTTCATCATTGGGACGCAATCGGTTTGGTATGCCCGTCCGGGCACAGTGACGGTGGCTACCGGCTGTACACCGACGCCGACCTCGGCCGAATTGGTCGCGTACTTGTCTACCGCGATGTGGGCTTGTCGCTCGACGAGATCGGGATATTGCTCGAATCGCCGGCAGCCCACGTGGACGAAACACTGCGCGGGCAGCGCGCCGAGTTGCGACAACGGATTGCCGACTTGGAGCAACGGGGCGAGTCCTTGGATCGCATCATCGATGCCAGGAAGTCCGGTGTGCTGTTGCCGGTAGACGAGCAGGTGTCGATCTTCGGCCGACACTGGCAGCCGTCATGGGGACCGGAGGCGCACGAGCGTTGGGGTGACAGTGCGCAGTGGGCGCAGCACGCGGAACGGTCGGCGGGTAGGACCGCTGAGGATTGGCAGAAGATCGCCGACTGCGTCGAGACGCTCAACGAAGATCTGGCGCTGGCGTGCCGCGCGGGTGTCGAACCGGGAAGCGCCGAGGCGAATTCGCTGGCAGAACGCCACCGAGCGTCGATCGGGGTCTACTTCGACTGCACACACTCGATGCAGGTGTGTCTGGGACGGATGTACGTGGCCGATCCGGGATTCTCCGAGTTCTACGACGCGCTGTTCTACGAGACGGTCGAGGCCGGTCTGACCGCGTGGCTCCGCGCTGTCATCGATGCGAACGCTCTGGCCCATGGAGTTGTCCCCGAATCGGCGACATGGGTGTGAGTGAGCTGGTGGTCGCTCGTCAGTCCAAAGACGCGCAGGCAGTGCACCACGGTCGGCCGTCGACCCCGGGGGCACGATGGGGTACTGCGATGCGCGCGGCCAAGATGCAGCTTTCGTTGTCGTGATAGACGTCGAGGTCCGAAGGTTCCGTCGAGTGGAACGCGGGGACCTTCATGTCTACCTCCGTTGTCACTCGCCAGAGAGTTGGCTCGTTGCGGTAATCCTCCCACCCCAGCGATCATCTCGCCTGTCGGAAGAATTAGGAGTCCAGGCAGGGGCCGACACGGGCTGTCTTTGCCGCGCGATCATGCAGCCGCACAGCGGTTTACAGGTGTGAGTGCCTGATCGCCCTTCCGGTCGAACCGATGCGCACTGCGCGCGCGGTGTGATCTTCGACGGCGCTCACCGCAGAGAATCGCACAGGGATAGGCTGGACGAATGCGTGGAGAGTACAAGGTTCCTGGTGGAAAACTGGTCGCGGTCGACGTCGAGGTGGCGGACGGTCGGCTGGCCGAAGTCGCAGTCTCGGGGGACTTCTTCCTCGAGCCCGACAGTGCGCTCGACGACATCAACGCGGCGTTGCGCGGAATGCCCGCCGACTCGGGTGCTGAACAGTTGGCACAAGCCATCTCCAGTGCGCTCGACGAGTCCGTCTCGATGATCGGCTTCACGCCGCAGTCGGTCGGTATTGCGATCCGGCGCGCACTCGGTCACGCCACGAGTTGGGCGGATCACACGTTCGACCTCATCCCACCGGTGGTTCTGGACCCAGCGATGCACGTCGCGCTGGACGAGGTCATCGCGCGTGAGGTGGCATCGGGTGAGCGTCCGCCGACACTTCGATTCTGGGACTGGGACTCGCCCTTGGTCGTGATCGGATCGTTCCAATCCGTGCGTAACGAGGTCGACTCCGAGGCTGCTGCGCGGCACGGCATCGGCGTGGTGCGCCGAATCTCCGGTGGCGGCGCGATGTTCATGGAACCTGGCAACTGCATCACGTACTCGTTGGCAGTACCGGCGTCGTTGGTCGAAGGTTTGAGTTTCGAGCAGTCCTACGCGTTTCTCGATCAGTGGGTGATGGGAGCGCTGGCCGAGGTGGGTATCAACGCTCGGTACGTGCCGCTCAACGACATCGCCTCGGACAAGGGCAAGATAGCCGGCGCCGCTCAGAAGCGATTCGCGTCCGGCACCGTGCTCCATCACGTGACCATGGCCTACGACATCGATGCGGAGAAGATGACGCAGGTGCTGCGAATCGGGCGAGAGAAGATGTCGGACAAGGGAACCAAGAGCGCAGCCAAGCGGGTCGATCCGCTGCGTTCTCAAACCGGAATGACGCGTGCAGCGATCCTGGAGTCGTTTGCGCAGCACTTCCGCGGCCAGTACGACACCCGTGACAGCGACTACACGGACTCGGAGTTGGAGCAGGCGCGCAAGCTGGTGGACACGAAGTTCAGCACCGAAGCGTGGACTCACCGCGTCCCGTGACGCCGTTGTCTCGAGACACCGACAAACCGGGACGAGACCCCAGAGGTCTCGCCCCGGTCGACCTAGCTGGCCGGAGTCGTTGAGTTTGCCCCGAGAAGTTCAGCGTCGTCGTCGACGACGGAGTTCCTCTTCGGAATGGTGAAAGTTGCGCTCACACACAGGATTGCGATGACGAAGCACGCCAGTGTGTACCACAGGTTCCCGATGGGATCTCCAGCGCTGGTGGAACCTTCGACTGCGTCGAAGAAGTCCGGAAGCGCACTCGCCCACAGTACGGCCATGACAACCAGGTACACCACGCTGTAAATCTGGACGAACCTGTTGGTGTGTGCAGGAGCGTTCGATTCTGCCGAGCGCAGGTTTCTCCACTGGCGGACGAGAACCACGATCGCGACCACTGTGAGGACGGCGAGTTCTGCCGCATAGAGGAACCCACGAACGGTGTCACTGCCCATCCCGAAGACCGTCGCCGGGAGCGGGAGAATGAACGTGCCCAGCGAGGCCAGCAGGCCGATCACGATGGTGCGCCAAACCAACTGAAGCCCGGAGAAGTGCTTGCCGGCATCGACATGCCGTCCGACGAAGTACTGGACGCAGAATGCCAACGACATCGGCCACAGAGCGGCGAAGACGACCACGCTGGGGAGTGGAACCGCGTCGAACATGGGTTGGTTGATCGGGTTCGACGTCGACCACTCCCACCACCGCAACTGGGGTCCGAGGTGATCGAAGATTTCGTAGAACGCATGGTGGACGAAGCCGACGCAGACTGCACCCAGCAGTGGACCGTATTTGCGGAAAACGCCGAGCATTCTGACTATTTCGAAGGCCAACGTCGCCATGAGCGGGTAGATGGCAATGATGTACAGCGGCAGTCGACCCCACATGAAGTCGACGGTGAACACGTTGTGCGCGAACATCGTGTCCACTTGTTCTTCGATGCCGAACGCTGCCGGGAAGTACAGCGGAGGCTCGATGATGAACAGGTAGGCGGTGGCGCCGAACCAAAGGACCAGGTTGGTGGGGTCGCCGTTGCGGCGCAGTCGCACGATCGCCAAGACCAGTGCGAGTACCGAGCCGACGATGATCGTCCATTCGAGTACGGGCAGGGTCCAGTTCTCGAGGGCCGCCGGGTTACGGAACTCGACGAGTCCACCTGCTTCCTGACAGGAGAAACCGAGTTCTGTTGCCAGTTGGGCAAACGTGGGGGAGCAGTGCTCTGCCATCAGTTGGCCCCTGACGTGATCGACTCTTGTGCCTGAGATTCGGCGGTGTACCAGCGTGTGCAGTCGTAGCCGTCGTCGTAACGCTTGAACCACTGGTCGGCCAGTGCGGGGAGCTTCTCGTGGTCTGGGTTGTGATTGGGCATCTGGCTGCGGAAGACTCCGCCGAGCGCGACGAGTTGTTCGCCGAGTTGTAGGTGATCGAAGGCGCGGGGCATGGTGCCCTTGGTCAGGTAGGGCGCAAACGACGTCAGAATCTTCTGCTTGGTGCGGTGCATGGCGAACATCGACAGTGAGTCGACTTGCCGTTCGGAGAGTGGAACGTGCTGGTTGAACCCTGCACAGGCGATGCGAATCACCTTCATGACGTGCGCGAAGATCGACGGCGCCATTCGCATCCGGTAAAGCTCGCTTCCGACAACGGAATTGAAGATGATCAGTGCCGAGCTGCGATGCTCGACCTCCTCGACGAAGTGCCAGATGAACAGTGATGCGACGCGGTCGTCTCCCGGACGGAACAAGGTCGCCTCGTTGTCGAGCATCAGTTTGAACACCGGTGTGAAGGTCGCCTCCAGATCTGCGGTGTACGCGAGCCGGTAGTTCAACGAGGTCGCCTCGGTGAGCAGATCGAATTCACCGATCACGGCGTCGAGTGTGTTCTGCAGTCCGGGGTATCGCCTGATCAGAGCTTTCACATGTTGGCGGTGGGCGGTCGAGTGGTGGCCTTCTTGACGCATGAATGCCACGGCTTCCTCGGCGACCTCCGGATCACTGATCCGCGACTTGGTTTGCATGATCATCTTCACGATCATCTTTTCGAAACCGATGGCCAGGAACGAGACCGCGTTGGACATGCTCGACCAGGCCGGATTCTCCGGGTTCCACAGGAAGGGAACGTCATGATCCTCGAATCCGAAATCCATCTTTCGGGGCTGAAGGTTGGTCACTTGTCGAACCTCGTCTTTCGGAGGGGCTGGTCAGGTGGCCGCTCTGGCACTCGAAGCCACGTGTGGCGGTAATCATACATATTGATGTGCAGTTGTATGTTCACTTTCGATGACGGGAGTGGATTCGGGGAAAGCAGATGCAAAACCTGCCTGTGTTAGCCTGTGGCTCTTGGACTTCGAGCGCAAAGACATGGTTCGAGCCTCGTTCGAGCGAGGAAGTGGGCAGTGGCACGAAGGCGTGGGTGGGGCGGCAATCCACCGGACAACGACGAAGATGCGTCACGTCGAATTGTCGAGGCCGCAGTCGAGCTGATCGGACGGACGAGTTCGGAAATCAGCATCGGCGACGTGGCGGAGTCACTGGGCGTGATCCGGCAGACCGTGTATCGATACTTCCCCAGCGCCGACGCTCTGATGCGGGCAGCGGCGATCGCGTCGGTCGACGGCTACCTCGATCGACTCACCACACACGTGAGCGGCATCGAAGATCCCGTCGAGGCGATGACCGAGGGTGTTCTATACACACTGACTCAGGTCCACCGAACACCGCATCTCGGCATCCTTCTCACAAGCACGAATTCGAGTCTGCACCCGGAGGGTCTGACCTCTCAGGAGGCGCAAGCCTTCGGAATGGCGATGATCAACCGCTTCGACGTGGACTGGGTGCATTACGGCTACGACGACGCGTCACTTCAGGAACTGGTCGAATACGTCCTGCGGACGATGCAGTCGTTTTTCCTCGCGCCTGGCGACCCACCGCGGAGCGATGAGGAACTGCGGCGATACCTAAGGCGCTGGATGGGTTCTGCGATCATCGCCCAGGCAAATTCTGTCAGCGATGACCCGATCAGCGCAGGACTATCGTCAAAGCAACGGCACTGACGCACGCGGCGATGACGACGGTCAGTGCGAACAGGTCGGCGAGCTGAGGGCGCTTGGGGTACGCCGCAATCAGTCCAGTGCCCCCGCGAGCGGAGATTGCTTCGCCCATTTCGGCAGACCGCCGAATTGCCACGGACATGGTTGTGGTGATCAGGTCGACTATCGAATTGTCGGCCGCGCTGTTCACCACGGCTTTCGGGCGCAGTCGTCGCGCCGCTACCAGGGTGAGCATCTCGTCGATCAACAGCGGAAGTGAACGAATGCAGAGGGCGGTCGCGATGGCCCACTCGTCGACCGGGATCTTGAATATTCGCAGCGGTCTACCGAGCGTTGCCAGTGCCGGCGCCACGTCGCTCATCGACGTGGTCCACGCCAACATCAGTGAGACGCAGAGCAATACAAGACCGAACGTCACAGCTTGCAGGTAGATGAACACCGCGTCGAGGCCGATCGGAAGGTTGATCAACGCGCCGAGCAGGATCAGCGCCCACAACCACCACGGAGGTCGGGGAACTGCAGTCGGGGGGATGCGTCCGATCACCGCGGTCAGCAACAACAATCCCAGTACGACGCCGATCGCAGGCCAGGACGGCGCGGCCACGACCACGATGCTGACGAGAACGACGGCAACGATCTTCGTTCCGGCCCATAATCGGTGGATCGGCGATGAAGTCGGGACTTCGCGCAGAAGTGTTGTCACGTCGTCGATCCTTCCAAGGCGCTGCTGGCGGCAGGGTCGAGGATGCGACCCTGCGACAGTCGAATTGTTCTGCTGCAGACGGCATCCATGCCGTCGACATCGTGGGAGATGACGACTACTGCGGTTCCGTTCCGACGAATCCACCTGAGTACGTTCAGGATTTCGTGTCGGCCGGGTGGATCGAGACCGGCCAATGGTTCGTCGAGGATGAGTACTCGGGGTTGGCGGGCGAGGAGACCGGCCAGTACGACGCGTCGCATCTGTCCGCCGCTCAACTCGTCGATACTGCGGCCGGCGATGTGGCGGTCGAGTCCGACGGCGTCGAGCGCCCAGGAGACTTGCACCGATCCGATCTCCGGACCACCGGCGGCCTCGATGTCTTCGGCGACGGTTCGGCGTTGCAGCTGCAGCCTCGAGTGTTGGAACGTCAGACCGACAGTGCCGAGCTGACGCGAGACGGGTTTGCCGTCGAAGACCGCGGTTCCCCGGCTCGGTGCGATCAAGCCCGCCATGATCCAGGCCAGGGTCGATTTACCGGAACCGTTGCCGCCCAGGACCAGTAGCCCGTCCCCGTCGCCGATGGTCAGATTCACGTCTGACAGTGCGCGCCGCGACCACGGAGTCCGGTCGTTGTAGGTGTGGGTGACATCGGTGAGTTGGAGGACAGTTCGAGTGCCGGCCGGCCACGGCGCAGACGGCGGACCCGCGAACGTCGACGTCATCCAACCGGGTTGGTGATCGATCTGCCGTCCGCGTTGTAGTTGAATCACCCGATCTGCGTTGCGGGTGTCGGCGTGGTGATGGGTGACCAGAACCACGGCCATCGGATGGCGCCGGGGCAGTTCGGCGAGGAGCGAGACCAATTCCTCCCGGCCGGCCTGATCGACCATCGCGGTGGCTTCGTCCGCGATCAGCAGAGCGGGGCGACGAGCCAGAGCGGCAGCAACCGCCAGACGTTGCATCTCGCCGCCGGACAGCCCTGAGGTCTCGCGCATGCCCATGCCCGCGAGTCCCACCTCGGCCAGCAGTGCATCGACGTCGGGATGCGACTCGGGCGGAAGCCCCCAGACGACGTCATCGGCGACGCGGGTTCCGAGGATCTGGCTCTCGGGACGTTGGAGGACGACGGCGGTTCCGCCGTGTCGACCGAGACCGGCGGACCCGGGCCTCGTCAGGGTCCCGACGGTCGGTGCGCGACCGGCGAGCAACCGGGTGAGTGTGGACTTGCCCGAGCCGTTGTGGCCGACGACGGTGACGAACTCTCCTCGTCGGACCGTGAAGTTGACGTCGACGAGCGCCGGCGTCGATGCACCCGGATAGGTGAAGCCCACGTGATCGAAAGTGACCGGTAACGGATCGATCGGACGGTCGTCGGGTGCTGTCTGGAGCGGGTCGGCCGAGGGGAGTGCAGCCAATCGATCGAGGACGGCGCCGAGGACAAAATAGGAGACGACGGTGCTGAGGACGATTCCGGAGATGATCGACACGCCGATCCACAACCACCAGTAGTCGATGATCGAGCCGATGCTGTTCTCGATCCATTCGGCTGCGCCGACCAGCGTGGGGGCACGCTTCAAGATTGCGGCCACGCCAAGCGCGGTGTTCTCCAGCGAGGTCAACAACAAGGTGCGCAGGGGCGCGAGAACAAGCAAAAGGACTATGGAGAACAACGCCAGCGCGGGTCCGATGACAAGCGACGACAGCAACGCGGAGACGAAGCCGAGACCGCGCCGCTTGACCGTACCGATGATTCCGCCGAGGAGAGCGCTCAGCGCGACCGCCGCCGCAGATCCCGAACCCGCTGCGACGAAAGCGACCGCAGTAGCCGAGACGCCGGCCGTCATCACGGCGCGGACTCGAAAGCGCTGGGCAACAATTCCCATCGGAACGGCGGCCACGAGGTTGAGGGCGCTGGCCATGGGGATGACCGTGGCAATGACGGACAACGCGACCGTGAATCCGGCCATGACGGCACCCGTTGCCAACTCGAGTGGTCGAAGGTTGCCGGTTTCGCGGACTTGCGGACGGTTGCTCACTACGTCCAGTGTGCCAGTGGTGACATAACTCCTGCCCGACTGATGGTGAGCGCATCGGCACGATTGCGTAGGCTTCACCTCAAACAATGCATCGGACGGAGCGTGGAAGACGTGAGTGCAGCACCCATCAGGGTCGGGGTTCTGGGAGCCAAGGGCAAGGTCGGTCGAGCGATCTGCGAGGCAGTGGAAGCTGCTCCCGATCTGGAACTTGTCGCTCAGGTCGATACCGGTGATCGCATCGAGACGTTCGTCGACACCCGCACTCAGGTAGTCGTCGATTTCACGCACCCCGACGTCGTCATGGGAAATCTGGAATTCCTCGTGGCCAACGGAATTCACGCCGTGATCGGCACCACCGGTTTCGACGAGTCCAGGCTTGCGACTGTGCAGTCCTGGCTCGACGAGCAGCCTGCAACGGGTGTTCTGATCGCCCCGAACTTCGCCATCGGTGCTGTGTTGTTGATGCGCTTCTCGGCTGCCGCGGCGCGCTTCTTCGATTCCGTCGAGGTCATCGAACTTCACCACCCCAACAAGGCAGATGCTCCCTCGGGCACCGCATACCGAACGGCCGCCATGATCGCCGAGGCTCGCGCGGAAGCAGGCGTCGGACGCAGCCCTGACGCCACCACGACCGAGCTCGAGGGTGCGCGCGGCGCCGACGTCGACGGCGTCCGGGTTCACTCCGTGCGGATGGCCGGACTGGTCGCGCATCAGGAAGTGATTCTCGGAACTCAGGGCGAGACGCTGACCATTCGCCACGACTCGATCGACCGGAATTCGTTCGCGCCGGGCGTTCTGCTCGGTGTCCGCCAGATCGGCTCGCGTCCGGGCCTGACGGTCGGTATCGATTCCTTCCTCGATCTATGAACAAGACCACCCGCACCCTCGCGCTGATCGTTGCGATCTGTATCGCGCTCGCGGTGTACTTCGTGCTGCTCGGCCAACGCGGAATCCAGCTCATCCAAGACGGCGGCGGCGCTGCGATCGGTCTCGGGATCGGCGTGCTGATCCTGCCGTTCCTGGGGCTGTGGCTCGTCATCGCCACTCTTCGTGCCGGCTTCACACACCAACGCCTCGCACAGCAGATTTACGACGAGGGCCTCGCTGTCGATGCGTCTTCACTTCCGAAATTGCCTTCGGGCCGGATCGAGCGGGCGGCTGCCGACGAGTTGTTCGCTCAGATCAAGGTCGACTGGGAAGCAGACCCGGACAACTGGAAGCAGAACTTCCGACTCGCTCGCGCCTACGACTATGCCGGTGACCGAAGCCTGGCACGGGAAACCATGCGCCGCGCAGTGGAACTGGAACGTCGGTCGCGAGGTAAGTAGTTTCTCCCTGCTGTGAACAGGGGTCTGCTGGGATGCTACCGCTCCGGAACTGTTGCGGGAGAAGACGGATCCGGAGTGGTGGGGTCGAATGGGGGCGGGTTGTTCGGGTCGAAGCTAGTCATCGGCACCGAACACGTCGCGCCCACTTCGGGATACGTGTTCGGGTTGACTCGTAGCGCCGAGACGAATTGATCGATGCGAGCGTCCTCAGCGTTGTCGAGTTTGAGTTGACGGCCCCAGGACTGCAGCGAGATCGGCGAATCCAGGGTCGGATACGGCGACATCAAGGTGTAGCTCATCCCTTCGACTCGCTGTGCCAAGCGCGCCTGATCCTCACTCGAGACCAGGTCGGGGTTGTACGTGATCCACACTGCCCCGTGCTCGAGGGAATGGACCGCATTCTCGGTTCGAATGGCTTGCGGGTAGACAACTCCGGTGCAGTTTGCCCAGACCGAATCATGGCGACCACCGAAGGGCGGTGAATGTGTGTACGCCACACGTTCGTTCGGCCGTACGTGTTGAGCTGCCGGGTAGTCGACCGTGACAACTCCGTCGATGGATTCGGACGGATCCGGATTGTCTACGCTCGGAACAAACGCATCCGGTCGAGGTGTTCCTTCGAGAGAATTCGCGCACGAAGCCAGCGCGAGAACTGTCGAGATCACCACTGTTGCTCGAAGTTGTTTGTTCACTCGGCCATGATAGCGGCGCCTGTCCGCTTTCCCGAGACGTGAATCGACTACGACCCGAGAGAGCTTGTGGTTCCGCCCGAGAGCGCGATGTCACTGGCGCCTCGAAGAATTCGGAGCGGAGGCAGCGGCCCTTGGTATGCCTCGGAGCCACTGATCAGATCACCGGCCGCGTCGAACGCGATCGCTTCACCTTGTGGCTCGTCGGGAAGGGGCACACGAATCGGCTTGGTGGTCAAGGCTTTCGCGATATCACCGTCGGGAGCTGTGTAGAGGTAGACATCGGTGTAGGTGCGCAGCGCTACCACCGTGCCGTCTTTGCTCACGGCGCCTCCGGTGACAGCCATCGTTCCGGCGTGGGGGACCGGTCCACCGGAAGTGAGGGTGGGAGTAAATCTGAGCTGACCTACCTTGGCCAACATGGTCGGCGACGCCGCACTCAGATCCTGAACCTGCTGTCGTTCAGCGGTTGTGTAGACCACGCTTGCGCCCAGGTAATCCTTGGTGACGATGACGGGAAGCCCGTTGCTCTGGATCAGCAGTGTCTCGGCATCGTGCGCCCCGTCCGGATAAACCAGGGGGTAGGAGGTCGCGGCACCTGAAGTCGGATCGAGTTCGATCAGCCCGATCGACGTTCGTACCGCGTTGTTGTCGCCGATGTCTGCCAGCCACAGGTGGCCGTCGGGAGTCGACGAGAGATCCTCGACATCGACACGAGGGGTGCCCACGCTGATCCAGCGCTGAACGTGGCAGTTCGAATCGAGTTCGGCGACTCGATCATCGGAGCCGCTGTCGCCGATTGCGTATATCCCGGCCGCGGTGACGGTGAGTCCGGACAGCTCGGAAAGGCCTTCATCGGTGGGTGTGCACAGTACGTCGAAGACGCGCGGGGCCTGTTGCGCCGCCGCCGGAACAGCGTGAACGCCGACGACTGCTGCGGCGAGAAGAACCGATCCGGCAGCCGCAGCGACTGAATGGGCGAGCGGGCGATTCCACATCACGATGCAGTCCTCCGGGCCGAAGAATCGGGACTTAGTACCCAGAGAATACTGGACGTCCGTCTCACTTTGTCCGAATTTCAAGAAATCGCGCTTGCCGAGACGTCGTGATGCGTCAGTGATTCGCTGAGTGAATGTTGGTGCAGGAGGGGATACTCGACTCACCGGAGATCGGCGGCAACGAGCAGGAAGTGACGAAGCGATGGCGAAGCGTGATTCCGAAAAGCAAGGCGCAGATTCCCCGTCTCAGTTGATCGACCAGCGAATCGAGGAACTCGGAGACTGGCGGGGCGAGATGCTCTCCCGGATACGAACTCTGATCAAAGAGGTGGATCCGGATGTGTTGGAGGAATGGAAGTGGCGAGGAGTTCCCGTGTGGTACCACGCCGGAATGATCTGTACCGGTGAGACTTACAAGAGTGCAGTGAAGGTGACTTTTGCCAAAGGCGCATCACTCGACGACGCCTCAGGTCTCTTCAACTCCAGCCTCGAGGGCAATACGAGACGGGCGATCGATTTTCACGAAGGTGAAGCCGTCGACGAAAAGGCGTTCAAGGCACTCGTTCACGCCGCGATTGCCCTGAACACCTCGAAGAAGTGATGCCTGGTCAGAGCTGATGTTCAGCGAGGTCGAACGCACTGAGTAACGTGCGGAATTTTGTACTGGTCTCTCTCAGCTCGATTTCCGGATCGGAGGAAGCGACGATTCCGCCGCCTGCGTACGCCCGCGCCGAGAGGCCGTCTGCTGCGATCTCGGCGCAACGAATAGCCACCATCCACTCGCCGTCTCCGGTTCGGTCGCACCAGCCCACGGCACCGGCGTAGAACCCGCGGTCCCCTTCGGTCGCGGTGATGTGCTCGCGTGCGGCGCCCGTCGGTGTTCCGCAGATGGCGGGGGTCGGGTGCAGCGCCATTGCCAGCTCGAGCGAGGTCAGGCTCGGATCGGCCAGGACACCTTCGATCTTAGTCCCGAGGTGCCACAGTTGCGGTGTCCGAAGGAGTTCCGGTGCGCTGGGTGCATTGAATGATGTGCACAGTGGTCCGAGTATCGAGCTGATGGAGTCGACGACAAACGCGTGTTCGGCGAGATCTTTGGTCGACGCGCGGAGTTGCTCGGCATTCGCCTCGTCCTGATCCGAATTCGGGTGCCGTGCAATCGAGCCCGCCAACGGGTGGCAGGTGACGACGTCGCCTCGCCGTTCGATCAGAACCTCGGGCGTCGAGCCGACCAGCGAACGCCCGCGGTACTTTCCTCCGGCGGGGGACAAGTCGACGCAGAAACCGTTGTGCGCGTGATCGAGTGCAATCAGTTTCTCGGCCAGATCGGCGGGAAAGATCGTGGACTCGGCCTCGATGGTCAGGGAGCGTGCGAGGACAACTTTGTCGAGTTCGCCTGCTCGAAGACGTTCGATGGCGCCGCGGACTCTGTCGGTGTGGATCTGCGCGCTGGGTTCGAATCCGGCTACCCGCGAAGTGGGTAGCGTCGGTGCGTTCGAGTGATATAGATCACCGCGGACTCGTGTGAAACTCAGTGGCGCGGTGAGGGCGGACGCCGTCTCCGGTGAGAACGGCAGGGCTCCGACGACCGAGTCGATGCGCCCCGTTTTGAGGGCTTCAGCGGCGTCGAAGGCCGAGTCGAATTCTTCGACTACTCCCGAAGTACGGATCGACGTTTGCCTACGTGAGAGCAGGAAAACGGAGTCCGTTTCATCGTCAGTCCGGTTGTTGCGCAACGGGAATTCGGAGACTTCGGCGAGTGCTGACATGGACACCCTTCCAGTTCGACAGGATTACTTGCTATGTTGAGGCTAGCCTTAGTTCGGATGAATTTGTGTCGTGAGCATCCGGGTTGTGTACTTCCGTACCGTTATGGTTAGGCTGGCCTAAAGTAAAGGCGTGCGGACGGGGTCGACACGAGGGGTGGGTTGGCTCGATCTGAGCGCGTCGACCACTACTCGAGGAGACCGATGAGCAACACCGTGGACCGTGACCAGATCGTGCGCGACGTCGCCGAGGTTCTGTCGATGAGGGCAGAACAACTCGGCGACGACGCGGACCTGGGTGACGAAGGCCTGGACTCGGTTCGCTTGATGACGCTCGTCGAACGTTGGCGAGGAGCGGGCGCGGATGCCGACTTCGCGGAGTTGGCAGAAGAACCGACGATCAATGCCTGGGTTCAGGTGCTGTGCCCGCAGTGAGCGATCGCCGAATTGCCGTAGTCACCGGTGCGGCGGCGGGGATCGGCGCCGCAGTGGCCCGGACTCTTGCGCGCGACGGGTATTCGCTGGCACTTCTCGATCGCGACGACGTCGAATTGAAGCGGGCAACTGCGGAATTGGCAGAAACAATCGTCGAAGGCGCCGATATCGAGAGTCACGTCGTGGACGTGACCGATCGGCAGGCAGTCGACGCTGCAGTGGCCTCCACGATGGACACGTTCGGCCGGATCGACGCGCTCGCGCACGTCGCCGGAATTCTCGACACCGGATCGGTGCTGGACTCCGATCCAGACCAGTGGCGGAAGATATTCGGCGTCAACGTATTCGGATTGCTCAATGTTCTGCAAAGTGTGGGACTGGAAATGCGTCGCCGGCGGGCTGGGTCGATCGTGGTGGTCTCGTCCAACGCGGCCGGTGTCCCACGTATCGGGATGGGTGCTTACGGTTCGTCCAAAGCTGCTGCCACCATGTTGGTTCGAACCGCGGGCCTGGAGTTGGCTGTCGACGGGATTCGCGTCAACGTTGTCGCTCCGGGTTCCACAGACACAGCGATGCAGCGGTCTTTGTGGTCGGACCCTTCCGACGATTCGGGTGCCGACGCGGTCATCGAAGGCAATCTGGCGGGCTATCGCCTGGGCATTCCGCTCGGAAAACTTGCCACCGCAGACGATATCGCGGACTCGGTGCACTTCCTGCTGTCCGACCGGGCGGCCCACATCACCATGCAGGCGCTGTACGTCGACGGCGGAGCGACGCTAAAAGCGTGAGATGTATTTGCTGACAGTACTTTCGAAGAGGAGTCACTTGCATGACATCGAGGATCGCTCGCGAGCCCTTGGCGCCCGTCGCACAGTATCCGCCCGAATTGGTGACGCATTATCGGGAACGAGGCTACTGGACTGACGAGACGCTGGCCGGATTCATCACGGCCGCGGCCGCACGGCATCCCGACAACGAAGCGGTAGTAGGCAGCGATGCCACCGGGGCACAAACACGGCTGACGTATTGCGACCTCGATCGTCGCAGCTCGGCAGTGGCCGGAGGCCTGTCCGGGTTGGGTGTTCGCGCCGGTGACCGTGTGCTTCTGCAGCTACCGAACATCGTGGAATACGTCGAAGCATTGTTCGGTGTGTTGAAGCTCGGCGCCCTGCCGGTATTCGGGTTGCCAGCGCATCGCCGAACCGAAATCGGATACTTCTGCCAGTTCGCTGATGTCGCTGCCTATATCGTCGCCGACCGTCATGGCGGGTTCGACTACCGCGCACTGGCGCGTGAGGTGAACGAAGGCCTCGAGACTCCGCCTGTTGTGATCGTGGCCGGCGACCCCGAAGAGTTTGTCGGTTTCGATTCGCTACGCGGATACGAGATTCCCGTTCTTGCCGACGTCGATCCGTTGTCGGTCGCCTTTCTTCAGCTTTCCGGTGGCACGACCGGTGTTCCGAAGCTGATTCCGCGAACGCACGCCGACTACCTCTACTCGGTGCGGGCATCCAACCCGATCTGCGGCGTCGACGATTCGACGCGCGTGTTGGTGGTTCTCCCTGCTGCGCACAATTTTCCGATGAGTTCGCCGGGCATTCTCGGTGTCTTCCACGCGGGCGGCACCGTGGTTCTGGCGCCGGACACCATGCCGTCCACAGCTTTCGGTCTGATCGAATCAGAGCGAGTCACGCACGCGTCGCTGGTTCCACCGATCGCATTGGCCTGGATGGCCGCCCCCAGCAAGGCAGATCACGACCTGTCGAGCTTGCGGGTTCTCGGCGTCGGCGGAGCGAAGTTCAGCGCCGAAGCTGCCGCACGCGTACCCACGGAGCTGGGCTGCACCCTTCAGCAGGTGTTCGGCATGGCTGAGGGTTTGGTCAACTACACCCGCCTCGACGACACGCAAGAATTGATCGTCAGCACGCAGGGCCGGCCCATTTCACCGGACGACGAGGTTCGTGTAGTCGATGACGATGGCGCGCTCGTCGAGCCCGGAACCACGGGGCACTTACTGACTCGGGGGCCGTACACGATCCGTGGCTATTACCGGGCGGATGCGCACAATGCCGAGGTCTTCGACGCCGAAGGTTTCTATCGCACCGGCGATCTGGTCAGCGTCACCGATACGGGACACCTGATTGTCGAGGGCCGCGCAAAGGACCAGATCAATCGCGGCGGCGAGAAGGTGGCCGCCGAGGAGATCGAGAACCACCTGCTCTCGCATCCTGCTGTCCACGATGCGGCCGTCGTCGCTGTTCCCGACGAGTACCTGGGCGAGCGAACCTGCGCCGTTCTGGTGATTTCCGGAGATGCACCGACCGTCGGCGAGATCAAGCGATACATACGAGGCCGAGGCGTTGCGGCGTACAAGGTTCCGGATCGAGTGGAGTTCGTGACCGAGTTCCCCGTCACCGGCGTCGGAAAGACCAGCAAGGCGGCCTTGCGCCGTGTTCTCAGCGAATCGATTGCCGCACAGACTCTGTCGAGTTGATCGGTTCCCACCCCCACATTTTCGAGGAGATTCATCATGGCGCTACCCACAGCAGTGCGATACGAGATGCCCACCGAGTTTCCGCAGAATCGGGTCGACTGGACTCTCGATCCTTCCCGAGCGGTGCTGCTTCTGCACGACATGCAGGAATATTTCGTGAACGCGTACGACCGAAGCGTCGACCCGCTCCAAACCGTGGTTCCGAACATCGACCGGCTTCGTTCGTCGGCGCGAGCTGCCGGAATCCCGATCGTCTACACCGCGCAACCCGGAGATCAGGATCCCGAGGAGCGTGCGTTGCTGTCGGATTTCTGGGGACCGGGACTGAAGGCAGATCCCGCTCACACCGACGTGATCGCCGAGTTGGCTCCGCATCCGGACGACGTGATGCTCACAAAATGGCGCTACAGCGCCTTCATCAAAACGGATCTGCGTGAGCGGCTGCGCGAGAGTGGGCGTGACCAGCTGATCATCACCGGAATCTATGCCCACATCGGTTGCCTGACTACCGCTTTGGACGGGTTCATGCAAGACGTGCAGATCTTCTTCGTGGGCGACGCGGTGGCCGACTTCTCCCTGGGCGAGCATGTCGGCGCCCTCGAGTACGCGGCCGGGCGCTGCGCCTCGGTCACCCGAACCGATGACCTGGTCAAGGCGATGAGCGCGGAAACGGTTTCGGCGTAGGCGTGAACGGCGACGGGTGCGCCACCCGTCGCCGTATTGTCAGGTGTGTGAAGACTTTGTTGGTGGTTCACCACTCGCCCTCGCCGACAACCCACGAATTGTTGGATGCAGTCCTTGCCGGTGCTCGCGATCCGGAGATCGAGGGCGTCGAGGTGAAGGTGGTGCCGGCGTTGGCGGCGACGGTGCCCGACGTACTCGCTGCTGACGGCTATCTTTTCGGTACCACCGCCAATTTCGGATACATGTCGGGCGCGCTCAAGTACTTCTTCGACACCACGTACTACCAATGTCTCGGTGCGGTGTCGGATCGGCCGTACGGCCTGTGGGTTCACGGCAACAACGACACTGCTGGTGCCGTGTCGTCGGTGCGCAAACTCGCGACAGGGCTCGGGTTGGTCGCGGTGGCGGATCCGCTCGAAGTGACTGTGAGCGTGGACAAATCTGTCCGCGATGGTTGTTATGAACTGGGCGGAACCGTCGCAGCAACGCTGATGGACTAGCCTTCCACTTTCTCGTTTCGGTTCACGAAAGAGACTGTCCCGCAAGCGGTTGTAGAAGCGCGTGTCCTCTGGTGAACGCGTCGGGAGCCGTCGGTTCTCGGGTCACCGGCGAGGCGGATTCCCCGATTCATCGACATTTAGTTTAGGCTACCCAAAACGACGTTAGGTCACCCTTGGGTGACGTGTGTCCACAGACGAGGGGATCAGTGTGAGCGTTCTTCCAGGTTCGAACTCCGGAGCGGCAAACGAAGCTACGTTTGCTCTCACAGGAGCTCAACTCGGGATTTGGAACGCACAGAGGCTTGATCCCGAATCTCGGAGCTATCTCGTCGGTGAGGTGCTCGAAATCTCGGGCGACGAACCGATCGACACCGAACGTCTGACGACCGCCATCAGGGCGACGATCGGCGAAGCCGAAACCATGCGGCTGCGGATGATCGAGACGGCGGACGGCCCGCGTCAGTACATCTCCGACGAGCCGGTTGGCATCATCCCGATCACCGACGTCCGTGACGAGCGCGATCCCGTAGCCGTGGCGCACGCACTGGTCGACGCCGAGCGCAGCCGGGCGTCCGAGTACTGCCGCCTGATGGTGGAGCGCCCGCTTTACACGTACTCGCTGATCAGGCTCTCCGATCGCGAGATCTGGTGCATTCAGCTCTATCACCACCTGATCGTCGACGGATACAGCGCAGCAATGATTTCGCGCCGAGTCGCCGCGCACTACACGGCCGCGAAGAAGGGAACCGAGGTCGCGCCAACGCGATTCGGTTCGATGAGTGCGTTGGTCGCCGAGGACGAGGCGTACCGGGCGGGCAACCAGTTCGTCGAAGATCGTGACTACTGGCGTGATGTCCTGACGCCGTTGCCCGCGTTGGACGGACGGGGCCAGCAGGTCACCGGTCCAGCGGAACGAACGATCCAGGTTCGCGAGGTCATCAGTGCCGACGCCCTCGGCCGCCTCAAAGAGGTGGCAGACGCGACGGGAACAACGTGGGCCGAGGCACTGATCGCCTGCTACGGCGCGTTTCTCCACCGGTTGCTCGGTGAGACGGATGTTGTCATCGCGATGCCACTCATGGCGCGCGTGGGGCGCACGGCACTCAAGACCCCGGCCATGGCAGTCAACGTTCTGCCTCTCCGGTTGACGATTCGCAGCCACGATCGACTCGGTGACCTGAGCAAGCAGGTGGCCGCCACGATGAAAAGCCTGCGCGCACACCAGCGCTACCGCGGTGAGAATCTTGCTCGGGACCTGGGCGTCGCCGGCACCGGCGCACTGCTTCACGGGATCGGAATCAATCTCAAGGCTTTCGACTTCGCCCTCGATTTCGCCGGTGCTGTGGGTGTACTGCGTAACGTCGCCGGGGGGCCGCCGGAGGACCTGGGTTTGACGGTCACTCCCATCGCGGACGGCGAAGTTCTCCTCGGGTTCGAAGTGGACGCGCGTACCAACACTCGGGATTCGGTTCAGCGTCGCCTCGCTGGTTTCGTGAGCATCGTCAACGCGATGGTGGGGGAGGGAGATCCTGCCGTCGGACAGGTGCAGATGATGCCGGCACCCGAAGCTGCGCGGATTCTCACCCGCCGCGAGATTGAACCTGTGCCTGGCTCCGTCGCCCTCGTCCCGGACGTCTTCGACCGCATCGTCGCCGATCATGCGGATGACACGGTCCTGGTGTGCGGTGAGGAACGTCTGACAGGCGCAGAACTCGGTGGCCGCGTCCACAAACTCGCCCGGTTGCTTCGGGCTCGCGATGTCGGCCCGGACGACATTGTCGGACTTGCACTTCCGCGTACCTCCGAGATGGTGGTGGCTCTGCTCGCGACACTGAACGCGGGCGCAGCGTACGTGGCCCTGGATCCGCAGCACCCGGCCGAGCGGTTGCGGGATCTGATCGACGACGCGCAACCGAAGGTGGTGCTCACCACTTCCGCGCTGGCCGAGCAACTCGTCGGAGATTCTCGACCCGACCCGCTCGTACTCGATTCCGACGCAGTGCGCGAAGAACTCCGTGCCCATTCCGAGTTTCCACTCGAACTCGGTGAACTGGCGACGGCGCGGCATGGCGATCACCTGGCGTACGTCATCTACACCTCGGGATCGACCGGCAAGCCGAAGGGCGTGTTGGTCAGAAGCGGTGGATTGGCGCACCTGCTTCACCACCACCGCGCCACCATCTACCGGGACACCGCCGAGCGCGTCGGAAACCGCCAACTGCACACCGCGCATACGGCGTCGTTCGCCTTCGACGCGTCTCTCGATCAACTGCTGTGGCTGCTGTGTGGTCATCGGGTGCACGTATACGACGAAGAACTGCAGAAGGACGCCGTTGCCCTGGTCGCGGCGTTCGAGCGAGATTGCGTCGACGTGGTCGACACGACGCCGTCGATGGCGGCAGCGATGGTGGACAACGGATTGCTGCGTACGCAGCGGTTGCAGCTCCTCGTCGTGGGCGGCGAGGCGGCACCGCCCGCACTGTGGGACGCAATCATCGAATCCGGTGTTCCCGCTCGAAACCTGTACGGCCCCACCGAAACGACGGTCGACGCGATCGCGACCACGGTCGAAGGTGCCGGACCGCGTATCGGGTACCCGCTCGCGGGAACCCGTGCGTACCTGCTCGACAGCGCGCTCGCGCCGGTCGCCGACGGCGAACGAGGTGAGCTCTATCTGGCCGGACCGCAATTGGCCAGGGGATACCTCGGTCGCGCCGGCGCGACCTCCGAGCGTTTTGTCGCAGATCCCTTCGGGGCTCCGGGAGATTTGATGTACCGCGCCGGGGACGTCGCGCGCTGGGTACCCGGGCGGGGATACGACTTCATCGGTCGTAGCGACAAGCAGGTGAAGATCCGCGGACATCGCGTCGAGTTGAGCGAGGTCGAGGCTGTTCTCGGATCGGTGCCCGGAATCGGCGCGGCCTCCGCGCTGATCCGTACGGATGGTGGACGGCCCAGCCTGGTCGGCTACGTTGTAGCCGCCGCCGGCACAACGCTTCCGCCGCAGGAAGAATTGCGCCGAGACCTCGCCGGTCGCGTACCGGATCATCTGGTTCCCGCCGCAATCGTCGTTCTGGACGAACTGCCCGTCACGGTGAACGGAAAGCTCGATCGTGCGGCACTACCAGCCCCGGCTACCGAATCGGAAGGTCGCGCTGCATCCACACCACACGAGGAAATCCTCTGTGACGTGGTGGCCGAGGTGCTCGGCCGCGAACGCGTCGGCGTGGACGAGGATTTCTTCGGCCTCGGTGGTGACAGCATCACGGCAATCAGTGTCAGCAGTCGCCTGCGGGTGCGCGGACTGGTCGTCGCTCCGAAAGAGCTACTTGCACAGCGAGATCTGGGAACCATCGCCGCTGCGGCGCGTGAGATTGCCGATGACGCCGACGCCGTAGCCTCAGTTGCGGACGTGGCGACCGGCACCGTGATCGCCCCGCCGATCGTTCGGGCACTGATCGACAAGAATCCGACAGACGAGGCAATCGCGGGCTACGCGCAGTGGACCGCAGTGCGCATCGACGACGGCCTCTCGCTTGGCGACCTGCAGTCCGGCGTGCAGACGATCCTCGATCACCATGACGCTCTACGTCTGCTCCTGCGCCGTGACAATGACAGCGGCACTACCGAATTGATCGTCCGGGACGCCGGCGCGGTGCGCAGCGAGGGACTCGTTCGCGAGGTGTCCGACACCTCGGAGCTGCCCCGGATCAGAGAGCTCGCGGAGGCGTCGGCGGCGAGTCTCGACCCGCGCGCCGGTGAACTCCTGCGAGTCGTACTGGTCAATACCGCGGCCGGTCGACCCGACCACTTGATCGTCGTGGCTCACCATTTGATCGTCGACGGTGTGTCCTGGCGAATTCTGCTTCCAGACCTCCACGAAGCTACCGGGGCAGCGCGCGAGCGTAGGTCGGCCCGGCTGGGTGCTGGCGGAAGTTCGTGGCGCCGATACGCGGGGTTGCTCGCAGAATTCGGGGCCTCGGGCAGCAGGGCATCAGAGCTCGAGTACTGGAAGTCCGCGTCGGTACAGGCGGACGACGAGCCGATCGGCAGTCGTCGTCTCGACCCGAAAGTCGACCTCACCGCAACCGCCTCTCGCACGACAACTGTTGCACCCCCGGCTGTCACCGACGCGCTGTTGACCACGCTTCCGGCGGCGTATCGAGCCAAGGCCGACGAAGTGCTTCTCGCGGGTTTGATGCTTGCCTTGCGCTCATGGCAGCACGGCCGCGGCCTCATCGGCCTGCCCGCGCAGACAGTCACCGTCGAAGGCCATGGCCGCGACGCGCTCACCAGCGACACCGACTTCGCCGGAACCATCGGGTGGTTCACCAGTGAGTTCCCCGTCCGGGTTCCCACCGATGCACTGCTCACCGCAGACGATCTTGCCGACGCACTGAGCGGCGGAGCAGCTGCCGGGCATCTGCTTCGTGCGGTGAAGGAAGCAAAACGCGCCGTACCCGGAGGTGGAGTCGGCTACGGAGTTCTGCGGCATCTGGATCGCGACACCGCACCTGACCTTTCCGCGTGCGCTACACCTGAACTGTTGCTCAACTATCTCGGCCGCTTCCCGTCCCTACCCGGAACCGGATGGCGATTGCCGGAGCAGGATCCATTCGCGGTCATCGAACCGGCGAGCAAGGCAATGTCGGAAGTGCTGGCGCTCAACGCATTTGTCCGAGAGGACGACTCGACGACGCTGGCAGTCGAATGGACTGCGGCGGGTTCAGTGCTCGACGCCGCGACGATCGTCGAGCTGCAAGAGCATTGGGAACGTGCGCTCGCTGCACTGACCGCGCATGCCGCGCTCTTCGAGGGTGGTTTGACGCCTTCCGATTGCTCGGCGACGATCTTCGGCCAGGGCGCGGTGGTCGATCAAGCCGGGATCAACGAACTCGAAGCCGTCCACGGACCGCTTGCCGATGTACTTCCGCTGTCGCCGCTACAAGAAGGCCTCCTGTTCCATGCGGTCCGTGACGGCGAAGCAGACGTCTACACACTTACTGCACGCTTCGACCTCTCCGGCCCGTTGGACGAGGTGAAGTTGGCCGACGCGTTCGAGACCGTGATCGACAGGCACCCGAACCTACGCGCAGCTTTCCACTACGAGCAGTTCGAACGGCCCGTTCAGATCATTCCGCGCGGTGCAAAAGTCGAGTGGCGTTCGGTCGACCTGACCTCCGTTCCAGCTGACACTGCATTCCGCTCTGCAGATCAGCTCGAGGACGAGGCCGCCGATTACGTCTTCGATGTCAGTACACCGCCTCTGCTGCGTGCGCTGCTGATTCGGCTGCCCGGCGGGGTGCACCGTTTGGTCCTCAATGCGCATCACCTGCTCACCGACGGGTGGTCGACTCCGATCGTCCTGCGCGAGCTGATGAACGTCTACCACGACGGCGATGCGCACCTTCCTGCGCCGACGCCGTATCGCGACTACTTGGCATGGATCGCCGGCCGTGATCAGGACTCTGCCCGCGCAGTGTGGAGTGAGCGTCTGCGTGGGCTCACCGCGCCGACTCTCGTTGCCGACGCAGGGGCGCCGCGAAGTGTGCCCGTCGCGCTCGAGGTTCCTCTCGCGACATCGGACGCCGAAGCGCTGATCGAACTCGGTCGTGCGCGAGCGCTGACGGTCAACACCCTGGTTCAGGGTGCGTGGGCAGCGGCGCTCGCCGAAGCGACGGGACAGTGGGACGTCGTGTTCGGGGCCACGGTGTCCGGCCGACCTGCCGAACTCTCCGGGGTGGAGGGAATGGTCGGGTTGTTCAGCAACACGATTCCGGCCCGCCTCGACATCGTCGCGGATCAGCCCTTGCTGGATCAGTTCGTCGGTCTGCAGAACGCGCAGTTCGACATCGTGGACGTCGAGCACACCAGTTTGGCCGAGATCGAACGCATCGCCGGGATCGGTCAACTGTTCGACACGCTCCTGGTGTTCGAGAACTTCCCGAACTCCGGTGCGGGACAGCCTGCATCGCACACACTTCGAGTCGAGGGATTCACCAACCGCGGAGTCACGCACTATCCGATGACGTTGATGGCGCCGCCGAGCACCGGTCTGGATCTGGTCCTGTACCACGATCCGGCAGTTGTCTCCGAAGCCACGGCGCAGCGAATGGTCACACGGCTCGCGGAGATCCTGCGTGGGTTGCTGACCGAGCCGACAGCTCCCGCATCCGCGGTGCTCACGGTTGTCCGACAGGCAGCGTCCGTTGCCGATGCGGTGTCTGTCACGAAAAATGTGGCTGTCACGAAAAAGGTGGCCGCGTCCGATCCTGCGATCGATGTCGATCCCGCGGTCGTCGATGCAGTGTGCGCCTGTGTCGCAACGGTGTTGGAGATTCCCGACGTCGATCCGGGTGACAATTTCTTCACTCTCGGCGGTCACTCGCTCACAGCGATGCGGTTGGTGGGAAGTCTGCGGAAGCTGGGAATACGCGTCGTCGTCTCCGATGTCTTCGACACCCCGACCCCCCTCGGTCTTGCCGTGGCCGCACGCGTCGATCAGAAGAAGTTCTCGCCGGATTCGGTTGCTGTCGTCGATCGACCCGCCGTGACCGTGGCGACGTTCCGCGCCCCGGCAGTGGCGGGAAATCCTGATCACGAGCGGTATTGGGTTCGCACGCTCGCGGGCTTGCCCCTCGAAACGGACCTTCCCTACGATCGCCCGCGCGGCGAAGAGTACCGCCCGCACACCTACGTTCGTCAGCTACGCGATGCTCGGTTCGGTGACGGATCAGGATTCGACGCGGTGCTGTTGGCCGCAGTGGCGGCGACGCTGAACGGCTTCGGTGGCGGTCGGGACCTTGCGGTCGGACTGTTCTTGGAAGGGACTGACAGCCTGATTCGGGTCGATCTGTCCGGTCGGCCGAGAATTGCCGATGTCGTTCGACGAGTCGAAAACGCTGTCTCTGAGGCACTTGCGCATTCTGATGTCAGCCTGGACCGAATCGCCGATCTACTCGGGCGTCCCACCAGCAGTCTGTTCGCTGCCCGTGTCGGTCACTCGCCCGGAAATAGCGTCGACCTCGAATTCGTCCGAACCGCAACAGAACTTCGATTGACGGTTGATGCCGGGCTGTTCGACGGCGCGACTGCGGACGCATTGCTCGACGGTGTGATCGCGGTCCTCGGTCACGAAAACAGCACTGTCGTCGCGGATCTGCGATTGTCGGAAAGCAAGTGGGATCGCGATCCGGGCCGACGCGCGACGCCGCCGTCGGGGATCTCGCAGTTGTTCGCTCGACACGTCAGCCGTCACCCCGACGACGTCGCGGTGATCTCCGGCGAGGTCGGAATTACCTATGGGGAACTGTCGGCGCGCGTCGACGAGCTGGCCCGCGAACTTCTCGCGGCCGGCGCCGGACCCGAGAAGGTAGTCGCCGTCGCGCTCGATCGAGATGCGGATCTGGTGGCCGGACTGCTCGCGGTACTGCGTATTGGTGCGGCGTACCTGCCACTCGACGTCGACTACCCGAGTGAGCGGCTCGAGTTCATGATCGAGGACGCGGCCCCGGTGTGTGTCCTGACCAGTATCGACAGCGCCGGGCAACTTCCGTCGACGGTCGCCACGAGTGTCTTCGTGGACGGTGAGTTCACCAACTCGGGCGTTGTGCTTCCTTCACCGCCCGCGGCGGGTGATCACCTCGCCTACATGATCCACACCTCCGGTTCGACGGGTCGCCCCAAGGGCGTGATGGTCTCGACGGGCAACCTCGCGGCCTTCGCGGACACGGTACTCGAGGATTGCTGGATCAGGCCGGGCGATCGCATCGTCGCGGTGACAACGGTGTCGTTCGACATCGCCGCACTCGAGTTGCTGTGCCCGCTCGCAGCGGGCGCGACTGTCGTGATCGCAGACCGCAGGACGGTTCGCGATCCGGATGCGTTGTCGGCGTTGATCATCGCAAGCAATGCGACAGTGATGCAGGCAACGCCGGCGCTGTGGCGAGTGGTCACCGAACACGAGAACGCAGTCGGGCTCGCCATGGTGCGAGCCCTGGTGGGAGGGGAAGCCCTCCCGCAGGATCTGGCTGACGATCTGGTGGCCAACGCTGCTTCGGTCCGGAATGTCTACGGACCCACCGAGGCCACGGTGTGGGCGACATCTTCGGTCATCACGACCGGCGACCGAGTCACGATCGGTCAGCCCTGGACCGACGTGCACGTGCGAATCCTCGACGACGACCTGCGTGAGGTTCCGGAAGGCGTTGCGGGCGAGCTGTATCTGGGCGGTGCGCAGGTGGTCCGCGGATACCTGAATCGCCCCGATCTGACCGTAGCTCGGTTCGTTGCCGATCCTTCTCTGCCGGGGGCACGCCTCTACCGCACCGGTGATCTGGTCCGACGCAGGCGAGGGGTTTTGCAGTTCCTTCGTCGTGCGGACGATCAGGTGAAGGTTCGCGGTTTCCGCATCGAGCTCGGCGAGGTCGAAGGCGCGCTCGGATCGGTGGCCGGTGTGTTCCGCGCGGCAGCCACCGTCCGTGTCGATGCGGCGGGCACCGGAAGTCTGCACGGATATGTGGTTCCCGAAGGTGGAACCACGCTCGATTCGGTACTGGTGCGCAAGGAGATTGCGCGGCTGCTCCCCGAGCACATGGTGCCGCAGAGCATCACGGTGCTCGAAGCACTCCCGCTCACCCTCAACGGCAAGGTGGACCGAAAGGCATTGCCCGACACCGCGCCGGATCGTGTGCCGAGCCCACTCGTAGCCGTCGATGCGGATCGTCGGGCACGGCTCGAGTCGCTGAGCCCGGGCTGGCAGGACGTGATGCCACTCGGTCCCTTGCAGGAAGGCATGTACTTCCAGTCGGTTCTCGACGGCGCCGGCGGTACGGATGTCTATCACATGCAGCCGCGATTCGAGTTCTCCGCCGATGCTGCCGTCGACGTTCGCTCACTCCGAGCAGCGGGGGATGCGCTCTTGCGGCGCTATCCGAACCTGCGGGCCGGCTTCACACACGCCGGTTTCGACGCTCCGGTGCAGTTCGTGCCCAGGGCAGCCGAAATGCCTTTCCGCGAGATCGATCTGAGCGCAGTTGCGACCGAGGACATCGATCGCGAGGTTCGCGCCGTCGACGAGGCTGAATTCGGCACGCTCTTCGACTTGAATGCACCACCACTCATTCGAATGGTGCTGGTCTGGTTACCGGGTGGGGGAGCGCATCTCGTCTTCACTCAGCACCATCTGCTGACCGACGGTTGGTCGCAGACCTTGATGTACGCGGAGTTGTTTGCGCTCTACGAGTTTGCTCGCACTCACGGCACGGACCCGGTTGGACTCGACGGCGCGCTCGACAAGCCTGCGGACTTCCGTGATCACCTGCGATGGATCGCCGAAGCGGATCGCACGGACGCCCTCTCGTCCTGGAA
>NZ_BCRM01000026.1 GCF_001552595.1 Rhodococcus erythropolis NBRC 15567 | reverse complement strand
TTGAGTCCAGCAGAGTGGTGTACGACCACTCGTCCTGAAACTGTGGGCGTGTCGCTACCCCGATGAGGACGGCCACCGCGTGATTCTTCAAGAGAGCTACCAACTCGACCTGAAGAGAGAACACGCGATGACCGATCACAACTTTATCGACCCCGAAAAGTTTCTGTCCGACCAACTCGCCGCAGCGAGCCCCGACCTGCTCCGATCGATGCTCGGAACGTTCATCACCGCGCTGATGGGCGCCGAAGCGGACAGCCTGTGCGGTGCCGGATACGGCGAACGTACCGACGACCGCGTCAACTCGCGCAACGGTTACCGGCACCGCGACTTCGACACTCGTGCAGGAACACTCGACATCCCGATCCCGAAGTTGCGTCAGGGCTCGTATTTCCCTGATTGGCTGCTCGAGCGCCGCAAGCGCGCCGAGCGTGCCCTGACCTCTGTCGTGGCAACCTGCTATCTGCTTGGGGTGTCGACGCGGCGGATGGAGAAACTCGTCGAATCGTTGGGCATCAACAGCTTGTCGAAGTCGCAGGTGTCGATCATGTCTCGTGACCTCGACGAACACGTCGAATCGTTCCGTACTCGGCCACTTGATCAAGGCCCGTACACGTTCGTCGCCGCCGATGCATTGGTGCTCAAAGTTCGGGAGAACGGGCGCGTGATGAACGTGCACGCCTTGTTGGCGGTCGGGATCAATCGCGACGGGCACCGAGAAATTTTGGGTGTCGACGTCTCGTCCGGGGAGGACAAAGCCGGTTGGTTGACGTTCTTCCGCGGTCTGGTCGCCCGCGGATTGACCGGCGTGAAGTTGGTGACCTCCGATGCCCATGCCGGCCTTGTGGCGTCGATCGGGGCGACACTGCCTGGTGCATCGTGGCAACGCTGCCGCACCCACTACGCGGTCAATCTCATGTCGATCACCCCGAAAACGCAGTGGCCGTGGGTGAAGACGATGCTGCATTCGATTTACGATCAACCAGACCGGAAAGGTGTTGAGGAACAGTATGATCGGATGCTCGATGCGGTGTCTGGCAAGCTTCCGAAGGTGGCGGCGCATCTCGATGATGCCCGCGCCGAGTTGCTTGCGTTCACCGGGTTTCCGAAGGAGATCTGGCGTCAGATCTGGTCTAACAATCCACAGGAACGACTCAACAAGGAGATCCGTCGGCGGACCGATGTCGTCGGCATTTTCCCTGACCGTACCTCCCTGATCCGGCTCGTCGGAGCGGTGCTCGCCGAGCAACACGACGAGTGGACCGAAGGCCGTCGATACCTCGGACTGGACGTCTTGGCTCGCTCCCGAGTAAGTCTCGTTACCTCGGAAACCGGTGACGACAACACAATTGATGAGGAGATGAACTCGACTACCTCTGCTGCACTGACAGCCTGAACGAGGAGATCGCGCAGTGCCCGTCCTCACACACCACACATTTGGACTTGACCCGCGTGCGGCGCTGGCGCCGGTGGAACGGGCGCTGCGCAAAGGTGTCATCACTGCTCGTGGGGCGGACCGAGCGTTGCGGGTTGCCTGGAGTGTCGCCGATCTGGCAGGTGAGGCGATGCCCGGACCAGACCAAGTTGTCACCGCACTCGACTTCCGAGACAGGGGATTCCAATGACTGCACACGATCCGCGACTACTCGCTTGGGCATATCTGTCCCGCGTCGTGCAGGGCCCAAGCGCGTATATGTCCATGTTGATCGACGAGCTCGGGGTCGAAGAAACTGCGAGGGCGGTCCGCAACGGCGAGCTGCCACCCGCAATCGAGGAGAAGACGCGAGCCCGCGCTCACATCGACACAGCCCAACGAGACCTCGACCTGATGGAGGCAATGGGTGGCAGACTCGTAACACCGAACTGCGCCGATTGGCCGGCGTGGCGAATGCTTTCCTTCGACGGACTCGATGCCTCCGGGGGTGAGACGGCGCCATTTGTGTTGTGGGTGTTGGGGTCCGGGGATTTGGTTGATCTGACCGAGAGATCGGTTGGGATTGTCGGTACGCGGGCGTCTACTGCGTACGGCGAACACGTGACGGCAGAGATTGCCGGTGACCTCGCTGTCGACGGATGGACCGTGATTTCCGGGGCGGCCTTCGGTATCGACGGGGCCGCGCACCGCGCTGCATTGGGCGTAGGTGGAAACACACTGGCTGTCTTGGCCTGTGGGGTCGATCGAGCGTATCCGTCAGGGCATGCGCGACTACTCAAACAGATAGCGAGTTCGGGTGCAGTGATAAGTGAATATCCACCGGGCACAACACCTGCAAAGTTCCGGTTTCTGGCGAGGAATCGACTGGTAGCTGCGTTGTCGGACGGAGTAGTGGTGGTCGAGGCGGGTTGGCGCAGTGGTGCACGCAATACCGCCAATTGGGCCCGGAAATTGGGCCGCCCGGTAATGGCGGTGCCCGGGCCGGTTACTTCGGCATCGTCGACCGGATGTCACCGGATGATCCGCGAAGGTGAAGCGCAACTCGTTTCCAATGCCGTGGATGTAGTCGAAGCGTCAGGTCCATTTGGTGTCGGGGATTCCGCGGAGGATGCAGCCGCTACACGTGACATCGACGCATTGCGGGGCAATTCTCGATTGGTATACGAAGCATTGCCGGGAACAGGTTCACGTAGTACGCGTGAGCTGTCCGAGGAATCGGGATTGCTCATAACGCAGGTTCGTGCAACTCTTCCTCTGCTCGAACTCGAGGGGTTTGCGAGTTCTGATTCGAGTGGATGGTTTCGGACGCGGTAGCGCGTGAACTTGATTGTGCTCGTCGGGTGGGCGGGTGGCGATGCCCACTAACCGTTCCGGCGAGAACGAAACTCGAATACCCTCGCGATGCTGGTAATTGCACGTCAGGACTGCTTTTCGTGAACTCGATCGGCCTGTGTGCAGCGTTATTCTCGACCCAGCTTTGCAGACCTGGCCGTGAATTTAACGGGCCTCAGGAAAGTCTCAGGTCAATGTGCTTTGAAGTCTGATTAGTCTGGATCCCCTGAGTGCGGGTATTGATTGGTGCGTCGTTAACCCGCTGCTAATTCGGACCATTGAGTCTGTTCGGAAATGGCACAGGTTTCCGGACTTCTTTTGTTCATCAACGCTCTATCTGTGTATTGTGAAGGAGAATTGAATCGATCATTGAAAGAGGAGTGCAATGGCTGAGAAGCTGATTCGGCAACTCATCGACGACCTTGACGGCAAGCCGATTGACGATGGATTCGGTGATCGAATTGAGTTCTCTTACCAGGGAACGGATTACGTGATCGATCTGCGCGCCACCAATGCAGAGAAGTTCGACGCTGCGGTGAAGCCGTTCGTCGAGGCGGCGGCGAAGGTGAGCGGGAAGCGTGGCAAGAAGGCGCAGGCTGCATCTCCGCAGGCCACGTCGGGTTCTGGCCGCTCCAAGGAGACGCTCCAGGCCATTCGTGATTGGGCGGGTAAGAACGGTTACGAAGTTGCTCCGCGCGGGCGTATCAAAGCGGAAATCATCGACGCTTTCGACGCTGCACACTAGGTTGAATTAATACCTCCTCTGGCCCCTGGCGAACCTCGCCGGGGGCCAGAGGCGTATTTTACTATTGCTTTGCTGAATTTCTCCGATAGCGATGTGCTGCCTGATCATGCACGAGTTCTGATTCGGAAATTTGGCTGCCACCGACGAATTTACCCGGCAGAGTGGTCGGTTTATTTCGTTGCGCACCGTGGTCTGTCGCGCGCGGGGCGGATGTGCCGGGGGAGGCATTTTGTCCATGCGCTGCAATTGTCGTGTACCTTAGTTAGGTAACACTAACTTTTGGAAGGATCTTTCTGTGGCCAAGCCGACAACTGCATTGACGGTTCTGCGGACCGAACAATTGACTCCCCATATGGTGCGAGTGTTTCTCGGGGGACCGGGCTTCGAGTCCTTCACTCCCAGCGAATACAGCGATTCCTATGTAAAGATCGAATTCGGCACTCCTGATCAGCCGATACTGCGCACCTACACGATTCGTTCGTACGATCTTGATGCCAAAGAGATTGCAATCGATTTTGTCGTCCACGGCGACATGGGAGTTGCAGGTCCGTGGGCCGCGTCCGTTCAGCCGGGCGCTGAGATTACCCTGCGTGGACCGGGTGGCGCGTTTTCGCCGTCACCATCCGCTGATTGGTATCTCTTCGTCGGAGACGAGACCGCAATACCTGCTATTACTGCTTCGATAGCGAGATTGGCGCCGGATGCGGTCGGCTACGCCGTCGTCGAAGTCGGGGGGCCGGAAGACGAAATCGCGCTCGATGCCCCGGAAGGTATTGCCGTGACCTGGCTGCATCGCGGAGCATCGTCCGATGCGGTCGGCGAAGAATTAGCTGGCGACAACGCTCCGGTTGTCGCCGCGGTCAAGGCACTCGAATGGTTACCGGGCGAACCGCACGTGTTCATTCACGGTGAAGCACAAGCCGTCATGCACAACCTCCGGCCGTACATTCGCAAGGAACGAAATGTCCCGGCGGCGGCTGCTTCTATTTCCGGCTATTGGCGTCGTGGTCGCACCGAAGAAGGCTTCCGGGTCTGGAAGTCCGAACTCGCCGCGGCCGAAATCTAACTCGCGGCGGCCTTGCCGCGAGTCAGCAACACGAGCGCAACGGCCGCAAGAACTCCGAAGGTGGGAATTGCGATTGCCATCGGCACGGCAGTGTCTTCTCCCGCAATTCCCACCAACGGCGAAACCAGCGCTGCCAAGCCGAACTGGCCCGCTCCCATCAGGGCTGAACCAGTTCCGGCCGCGTTGGTGACCTCTCCTTGGGCGAGAGCGGTTGCATTGCCCATGATGAACCCGATGCTCGAAATCGCCACGAACAGCGGGACCAAGATCAGCCATGTATTCGTGGAACTGAAAACCACGCTGGTACAGAACAATACGGCGCCGCCAATGAGGAGCAGGCACACCCCGAAACGCAGCAGCGTGCGAGCTCCGACGCGACCGAGCAGGCGAGTGGTGATCATCGCTGCCGTGACCATTCCGGTGGCGTTCACTGCGAACACGATCGAGAATTGTGACGGACTCAGCCCGAGAACATTCTGAACGACGAACGGTGACGCGGAGATGTACGCGAACAAGGCGCCGAATCCGAAGACGAATGCGAGCGCATATCCGAGGTAGTGCCGGTTTCGGACCACGTACTGCAGATTCGAGATCAGGGCCTTCAAACCACCGCCATGGCGTCGCTCGGGTGGAAGTGTCTCGGGAACGAGCAAAACGACACCAGCCACCATCACGGCGCCCGCGACAGCCAGGACCCAGAAGATTCCGCGCCATCCGACGGGGCCGAGAAGTGCGCCGCCGATCAGTGGCGCGACCACGGGAGCGATACCGCCGATGATCATCATGATGCTGAAGAGCTTCGCTGCGTCGTCGCCACGCGCTCGGTCGGCAATACAAGCGCGGGCGAGAACGATGGCAGCGCCTCCACTCAAGCCTTGGACGAGTCGTGCACCGATGAGAAACTCGATGTTCGGCGCCACAGCGCATGCCGCGCCGCTCAGTGCCGTGACGATTGTCGCGGCCAGCAGTATTCGTCGCCTGCCAAGTCCGTCGGAGATCGGACCGATGATCAGCTGGCCGATTCCGAGGCCTGCCATGAAGGTGGTCAGCGTGAGCTGAACGCTGGCCGCAGTAGTGTCGAGTGCATCCGCCATCAAAGGTAGGCCGGGCAGGTACATGTCGATGGACAGTGGAGCGATTGCGGAAATCAGTGCCAGTACACACAACATCTTCAGAGGAATTGCTCGATTCACCGATCAACCCTATCGGCGAGGGAGCTTGCAGTTTCAATCGCGGCGAGCGAGCGTGTGTTCATGACTGACGCATTGCCGGCGAGCTTGAGCGTTCACCTCGATGCGTATGCCGAGCACCTCCGACTGAGCCGAGGCCGGTCGGAACACACGATCCGCGCCTACGTCGGTGACGCGCGGGCATTGCTGACCCATTTCTCCGCGGGTTCGGAGAATGCAGATCTCGACCGCCTCGACCTAAGTGTCATGCGTTCGTGGTTGGCCGCCCAGAATGCCGTAGGAACAGCCCGTACGACGGTAGCTCGACGGGCTTCTTCGGCGCGTGGTTTCACTGCGTGGCTCGCGCAGACCGGACGTATTTCCGTCGACCCGGGCACGCGCCTGGCGGCTCCACCTGCTCGTCGCACGCTGCCGACGGTGCTGCGTCAGAGCCAGGCCCTCGACGCAATGGATGCAGCGGAAAGCGGTGCGCAGCAACAAGAGCCGCTCGCCCTGCGAGACCGACTCATCGTGGAATTGTTGTACTCCACCGGAATTCGCGTCGGCGAGTTGTGTGGACTGGACGTCGAGTCCGTCGATGCTGATCGACGTTTGCTTCGTGTCCTCGGCAAGGGGAACAAGGAGCGATCGGTGCCATACGGCCTGCCTGCAGAATCGGCACTGAACGGGTGGCTGGAGCACGGACGACCCGCGCTGAGTTCGGACAGGTCCGGGCGAGCATTGCTCCTCGGAGTTCGAGGCGGCCGGCTCGATCAGCGTCAGGCGCGTTCGGTGGTCCACGAAACCATGGCTGCAATTCCAGGGGCTCCCGACATGGGTCCGCACGGGCTTCGGCACTCGGCTGCGACACATTTGCTGGAGGGTGGTGCAGACCTTCGTGTGGTCCAAGAACTCCTCGGGCATGCGAGTTTGGCGACCACTCAGCTGTACACGCACGTGTCGGTCGAACGCCTTCGATCGGTCCACGATCAGGCCCATCCACGCGCCTAGATTGTGAAGCGACGCGAGTTCTCGGCCGGTATTTGGTAGCGTCGCAGCTCAGAAGAGTGAACAATCGGCAAGTTCGATCGTCGTGTCGAGACACTCGATGACATGCGAAATCCGGGGGATTCGTGAACCGCCAAGATGTGAAGCACCTGCCGAACAGCGGCCAACCGGCCTGGCTGTCCGAAGCGCCGCAACCGGCTCCCGAGCCGGCGCCGACGCCGGAGCCTGTGGCACGACTGCAAGAGGTCTGGACCACGCCACCGCCACCGTCGAGCCAACAGCAGGTGACAAACCAGGATCTGGTTGCCGAAGCTTTACTGAAACGCCCTAAACGGACGCCGCGTGGCGGATGGCGTAGGGGATTGCATCGTGCGACCGGAGGTGTGGTCAATCTGGGGGATTCGACCAACGAACAGCGCAACCGTGCACTGGCCGCCCGAATCGAGCAGCCGATCCGTAACGACTACCGAGTCGCTTTGCTCTCGCTCAAAGGGGGCGTGGGCAAGACGACGGTCACGGTCGGACTCGGTGCGACATTTGCTTCGCTTCGTGGTGACTGCGTCGTGGCGGTTGACGCCAATCCCGATTTCGGAACTTTGGCGCAACGTGTTCCGCTGCAGACCAATTCGACGGTGCGCGATCTGATTGCTGCTAGACCGGACATAAAGAGCTATTCGGACGTTCGAGTGCACACATCCCAGTCGTCGAGTCGTCTCGAGGTCCTGGCGAGTGAGCAGGATCCGGCGATTTCGGAGGCATTCAGCGAGGCGGACTATCGCCAGGTCATCGACATCTTGCAGGTCTACTACAACATCATCCTCACTGATTGCGGTACCGGGATCATGCACTCGGCGATGAACGGCGTTCTCGATCTTGCCAATTCGTTGGTTCTCGTCAGTTCGCCGGCAATCGACGGAGCGCGCAGCGCAGCGGCAACGCTCGATTGGCTTCAGTTGCACGGATACGGCCATCTGGTCGAACGGACCGTCGTCGTCATCAGCGCCGCCCGACCAGGGTCGAGCGTGATCGACATGGACGCTTTGGTGGACTATTTCATGCGTCGATGCCGCGCCGTCGAGGTCATTCCTTTCGACGAGCATCTCGCGGAGGGGTCGGTGATGGACCTCGAGTTGATGCGACCGGCCACCAGACGAGCGTTCATGGAACTGGCAGCGATGGTGGCCGACGACTTCGCGGACGCTGTGGGTCGGCACGCCGTTTCCGAGTGGCACTGATTCTGCGACCGATTTCTGCGACCGGTCAGCCTCCTTTCAATGGCTTGAGCCTGAGCGGTTGCGTCCGAACGAGTCCGAGTGGATCGAGATACTCGCGTCCACGGCGCAAGCCCCAGTGCAGACATGCTTCGACAGCACACCCTTCGTGCCCGGTTTCGAGGGTTCCGATCACGGCCCTGGCGGCGACGCGTTGACCTGCGCGAACGACTGCCACGACGGGTTCGTAGGTCGTGCGTAGGCCGCCGGAATGATCTATCGACACCGTCGGCTTTCCGGCGACCACTCCCGCGAACACCACAATGCCGTCGCCGGCCGCGAGGACGGATTGGCCGGCACTGCCGCCGAGATCGACCCCGCGATGACCCGGCAGCCAATTCTTGGCCGGTTTGTCGAAAGCGCGTTCCACGTGCGGCCGGGGAGCGAGCGGCCAGTCGAAACGCGTGTCTGCCGACGCCGTGCCTACGGCGACACAGCAGGAGATCACGGCAACGACCACTCCTCGTCGAGCTCCGAGCAACATCGTCATTCCTTGATCTTGCGTGGAGTCGCACGCACTTCAATGCAGATCAGACGGGTAATCCACAAGATGATCGCCGATCCACAACCGCCGGTTCGGTCTGTTGCTTACAGGGTGGTTATGGCATCCGCGGACAAGGACGTACACTTGTCGAGCGGTCTGTGCTCGCACAGTCCGACTTCGCGCGCCCGCGCACGTTTTCCGGCCTCGGCTGGTCCTGGTTCTCACGAAACAGGTCCGACGGCCGTGCGGGTGCCAGGGCAGGGATCACCCGATCGCCTGCATCAACCGGATTGAAAGTTTGAGGTACACAGCCATGGCTGTCGTAACCATGAAGCAGATGCTCGATAGTGGAACCCACTTCGGACATCAGACCCGTCGCTGGAACCCGAAGATGAAGCGATTCATCTTGACCGACCGCAACGGCATCTACATCATCGACCTCCAGCAGACGCTGACGTACATCGACAAGGCGTACGAGTTCGTCAAGGAGACCGTTGCCCACGGCGGCACCGTCCTCTTCGTCGGCACCAAGAAGCAGGCGCAGGAGTCCATCGCTTCCGAAGCGACTCGCGTCGGAATGCCCTACGTCAACCAGCGTTGGCTCGGCGGCATGCTCACCAACTTCACCACCGTTCACAAGCGTCTGCTTCGCCTCAAGGAGCTCGAGGCAATGGAGCAGACCGGTGGATTCGAAGGTCGCACCAAGAAGGAAATCCTCATGCTCACGCGTGAGATGACCAAGCTGGATCGCACCCTCGGTGGTATCCGCGACATGGCCAAGGTTCCTTCCGCGGTGTGGATCGTCGACACCAACAAGGAGCACCTGGCAGTTGCCGAGGCTCGCAAGCTGAACATCCCGGTCATCGCGATCCTGGACACCAACTGCGACCCCGACCTCGTCGACTACCCGATCCCGGGCAACGACGACGCCATCCGTTCCGCAGCACTGCTGACCAAGGTTGTCGCTTCCGCGGTTGCCGAAGGTGTGCAGGCACGTGCAGGACTGAGCGCCGACAAGGACGCGAAGCCCGAAGCCGGCGCAGGCGAGCCCCTCGCCGAGTGGGAGCAGGAACTGCTCTCGCAGGCAGCTCCGGCTGCAGAGGCTGAGGCAGCTCCGGCTGCAGAGGCTGAGGCAGCCCCCGCCGCAGAGGCACCGGCCACCGAGGCCTGATTCGTTGAAACCGGCCCTGACCAAGAGTTCTTTTGGTCAGGGCCGTTTCACCGTTAGGCCCGAGCACCACCGTCAGGCCGTGCTTCACCGCTAGGCCGTGCTTCACCGTTAGTCCTAGGTCCGAAACAGACACATGAGGAGGCTCGCTAATCATGGCGAACTACACCGCCGCTGACGTCAAGCGGCTCCGTGAGCTCACCGGCTCCGGAATGATGGCATGTAAGAACGCACTCGCAGATGCAGACGGCGATTTCGACAAGGCCGTCGAGCAGCTGCGCATCAAGGGCGCGAAGGATGTCGGAAAGCGCGCAGAGCGCACCACCGCTGAGGGTCTCGTCGTCGCCAAGGACGGCGTCATGATCGAGATCAACTGCGAGACCGACTTCGTCGCCAAGAACGACGAGTTCATCAAGCTGGCCGACGAGATCGTGACCGTCGCTGCTGCTGGCAAGCCTGCGGACCTCGACGCTCTCAAGGCGCTCGAGCTCGACGGCAAGACCATCGACACCGTCATTGCCGAGCAGTCCGCGAAGATCGGCGAGAAGCTCGAACTGAGCCGCGTCGCTTCCTTCGACGGCCCCGTTGCCGTTTACCTGCACAAGCGCAGCTCCGACTTGCCGCCCGCTGTCGGCGTTCTCATCGAGTACACCGGCGAAGGCGATGCTGCTGCTGAGGCCGCTCGCGGCGCTGCAATGCAGGTCGCAGCACTCAAGGCAAAGTACGTCACGCGTGACGAGGTTCCCGCTGAAATCGTCGCTTCCGAGCGTCACATCGCCGAGGAGACCGCCCGCGCAGAAGGCAAGCCCGAGCAGGCTCTGCCGAAGATCATCGAAGGCCGCGTCAACGGTTTCTTCAAGGACGTCGTTCTGACCGAGCAGTCTTCGGTCACGGACTCCAAGAAGACCGTCAAGGCGATCCTCGACGAGGCAGGCGTGACCATCAAGCGCTTCGTGCGTTTCGAGGTCGGCGCCTCCGCTTAATTCGGAGCCCGTACACATGGACCCCGCCTGAAGAGCATTTGCTCTACCGGCGGGGTCTACGTGTACCTGGGGCCTCCGATGAGGCAGGATAAGAGTGCTTCGGGACGAGTCCCGGGGGCTTTCCTATGTCGCGGTGTCCGATTCGGCGGCAGAAGAAGAATGAAGGACCTACAAGGTCTTGTATCGAACTGAGGAGAACAATGTCCGAACCAGCCAACGAACGTCCAGGATTCAAGCGGGTCCTGCTCAAACTCGGCGGCGAAATGTTCGGAGGCGGCAAAGTCGGTCTCGATCCCGACGTGGTCACCAAGGTGGCTGAGCAGATCGCAGAGGTCGTTCGATCGGGCGTGCAGGTTGCAGTGGTCATCGGCGGCGGAAACTTCTTCCGCGGAGCGGAACTGCAGCAGCGTGGCCTCGATCGCGCGCGCTCCGACTACATGGGCATGCTCGGCACCGTCATGAACTGCCTCGCTCTGCAGGATTTCCTGGAGAAGGCCGGCGTCGATTCTCGAGTGCAGACGGCAATCACCATGGGACAGGTCGCCGAGCCGTACCTTCCGCTTCGCGCACGTAGGCACCTCGAGAAGGGGCGCGTAGTCATCTTCGGTGCCGGGATGGGTATGCCCTACTTCTCCACCGACACCACTGCTGCGCAGCGCGCGCTGGAGATCGGTGCCGAGGTAGTGCTGATGGCCAAGGCCGTCGACGGCGTCTACTCGGCCGACCCGCGTATCGACCCGGACGCGACGATGTACGAACAGATCACGCACCGCGAGGTCATCGAACGTGAACTCAAGGTCGCGGACGCGACGGCGTTCAGCCTGTGCATGGACAACTCGATGCCGATGATGGTGTTCAACCTCCTCACCGAAGGAAACATCGCTCGCGCGGTGTCCGGTGAGAAGATCGGCACCCTGATCAAGTCGTGAGTGACACCCAAAAAATGATGCAGAACAACATGGAGGAACAGCCGTGATCGATGAAGCGCTCTTCGAGGCAGAAGAGAAGATGGAAAAGGCTGTCACGGTAGCCAAGGACGATCTCGGCTCGGTTCGCACCGGACGCGCGAACCCCGGTATGTTCTCGCGCATCGTGATCGACTACTACGGTTCGATCACGCCGATCACGCAGCTCGCGAGCATCAACGTCCCCGAGGCCCGCATGGTCATCGTCAAGCCGTACGAGGCTTCGCAGCTCAACGCGATCGAGACGGCGATCCGCAACTCGGATCTCGGTGTGAACCCGTCCAACGACGGCAGCATCATCCGCATCTCGGTTCCGCAGCTCACTGAAGAGCGTCGTCGTGAACTGGTGAAGCAGGCCAAGTCCAAGGGCGAGGACTCGAAGGTCACGCTGCGCAACATCCGCCGCAAGGCGATGGACGAACTCGGCCGGATCCAGAAGGACGGTGAAGCCGGCGAGGACGAGGTCGGTCGCGCAGAGAAAGAACTCGACAAGACCACGGCGAAGTACGTGCACACGGTCGAGGAACTCGTCAAGCACAAGGAAGCAGAGTTGATGGAGGTATAGCCTCCTCATTTGCAGTGTTTGTCGTCGGGAGTAGATCAGGGAGTTTGGGTGCACGCACAAGAGGGAACCGCCGGTGGTCCCGTCACGGACGGGCCTACGGGCGGCGCTGAGGGCGCGCAACCGCCGAAGTCGAAGGCGGGCAGGAACCTACCTGCCGCCATCGGCGTCGGAGCTGGTCTCGGAGCCTTGGTCATCGGCACTTTGATCTTCCTGCCCCCGGGATGGATCGCTGTCGTCGCGATCGCGATGTTCATCGCGACGTGGGAGGTCACCACGCGGCTTCGTGAAGCCGACATCGAGGTGCCGCGAATTCCCCTTCTCGTCGGAGGGCAAGCCACGATCTGGCTCGGCTGGCCGTGGGGACCGGTCGGGGTGCTCAGCGGATTCACCGCGACCGTCCTGGTGTGCATGGTGTGGCGGTTGTTCGACCACGGGCTCAAGGCGACCCCGAAGAACTTCCTGAGAGACACCTCCATCACGGTGTTCGTTCTGGCGTGGATCCCGCTGTTGGCGTCATTCGGTGCGTTGATGGTGCTCGAAGACGACGGCCCGGGTCGCGTTTTCGTCCTGATGATCGGTGTCGTGTGCTCCGACATCGGCGGTTACGCGGCCGGAGTGCTGTTCGGGAAGCACCCGATGGTGCCGGCTGTGAGCCCGAAGAAGTCCTGGGAAGGATTTGTCGGCTCTCTCATTTTCTGCGTCATCGGCAGCCTGCTTTCGGTGACGTTGATCCTCGACGCGAACTCGATGATCGGCGTCCTGCTCGGTGTCGTCCTGGTGGTAGTCGCGACGGTCGGAGACCTGATCGAATCGCAGATCAAGCGTGAACTCGGCATCAAGGACATGGGAACCCTGCTTCCCGGCCACGGCGGAATCATGGATCGCCTGGATTCACTCCTGCCGTCGGCATTTGTCACCTGGCTGATTCTGTACGCACTCGTCTGATTTCGCGTGCGTGATTTCTTCTCCGGCCGTTCCAAGCCGATCCCCAGCCCGAACATCTGGCATTGGCCGGACGTGTACGAAATCGAGAACCGCGCGCAGGACGTCGACGGTTCCATCTGGGCCGCGATGCGAGCCCAGGTCGACTGGTCTGGACGCGACGTCGTCGACGTCGGCTGTGGGGCGGGGTTCCATCTACCGGAGTTCGCTCGTACTGCCCGTCGTGTTGTCGGAGTGGAGCCGCACGCGCCGCTGGTGAAGGCCGCGCGGGAACGAACCCGCGATTCGGCGTCGATCGACGTAGTCCAGGGTTCAGCAGAGTCCACGAGTCTGGTGGATGCTTCAGTCGATCTCGTTCATGCCCGTACGGCGTACTTTTTCGGCAAAGGCTGCGGCCCGGGAATTCGTGAAGCCATGCGCATCCTGAGGCCCGGGGGAGCCCTGCTGATCGTGGATCTCGATGTGAGCGCCGGCCCGTACGGAGAGTGGATGAGGGCGGATCTGCCCAAATACGATCCCGCGGCGGTCGAAGGATTCTTCGAGGCTCAAGGGTTCTCGCTCACGCGTGTCGACGCCCGGTGGGAGTTCGAGAATCGAGACGACTTGCGGCGGGTACTCGGAATCGAGTTCACCGAGAAGACTGCCGAGCGTGCGTTCTCGCAAGTAACGGGATTGGGCTTCACGGTGCGATACCGGATCCATGTTCGGTCCAAACCACGATCACTCGAACTTGCGTGAAAGCGGGCTCAAAAGACGAACGTCAGGCGCTCCGACTTGAGCGCCTGACGTTTTCTGCACCGATTCAGTAGTAAAAAAATCAGTGATCGGTGGGGATGTGGAACAGGGTGGCGAGCTTGTGAATCTTCTTCGCCTTGGCGAGCTTGGGCAGGTCGCTGCCATCGCGCACGCGTGAGCCGTCTTCGCCGAGATCGTCGATGACATTCTGAGCCCAGATCGCGTCGGCCACGGATGGACTCAGTCCCGCGTTGACGGGGGCAGTCTGCGCGGTGGTCATGCAGAGTTTGCCGGCCATACCGAGTGACAAGGTGATCGCACAGTCTCGGGCGAGCAGATCCAGATCGGGGCCGAGCGTGGGACCGTCGATCGGCGGAGCGATGCGTGCCGCGCGGCTGGCGATGGTGAGCCGCGAACGCGGGTACGACATCGACGTGGGGGAGTCGTCCATCCCAGTGTCGCGCCGGAAGTCGCCGCTGCCGAATGCGAGACGGAAGATGCCGTCTGTGCGTGCGATCTCGGGCGCAGCCTCGAGTCCTACCGCGGATTCGACGAGAGCAAGAATCTTGGTGCCTTCGGGAAGTCGCTCGGCCGTGGCGTCGGCCTGCTGACCGCTTTCGGTCTTTGCGAGCATGACACCCTCGAGTCCGGGGAGGCCCGCGAGTGCGGCCAGATCCTCTTCCCAGAACGGTGTCGTGGCATCGTTGATCCGAACCCAGGCGTGATTGTGTTCGCTCAGGAATGCGGTGACGTCGCGGCGGGCCGCCGGTTTGTTGGGTGCGGTGACGGCATCCTCGAGGTCGAGAATGACGGCGTCGGCCGCACTCGCGAGTGCGGCGTCGAAGGTGTCCGGTTTGGACGCGGGGACGAGGAGCCAGGATCTTGCCTGCTGTGGGGCAATTCGCGAGGTCACAGGTCTCTCCATGTGAGTAGTCACATCAGGGCCTTTCCGGTGATTTCCACGACATCAATGATGCCTGCTGGCCCATCGATCGACCCAATTGCGTAACTAGATTTCAGTCACATCTGCCGCTTCGCTGCGCGCCGGATCTGAATGATGCGAACCCCGCCTGCCAACGCCATGATCAATGCGCCCGCGATCGCGGAGAGCAGGATCGTGATTCCGAGCGGAAAGTCGATCTGCCAGGCGAGGATCTTGACGGAGACGCTCTCGAGGTTCTGCAAGATGAACACCAGCAGCATGATCAGCACAATTGCGCCTATGACCAGGCCAACCCACGTCGTCGCAGCCCTGGTTCGGTCGGTGACCGACGTTCCGGTCGGCTCCGGTTCAGGCGTCGGTGTCGGTTCCGGATCGTGTTTTTCCACTGCCTTGTCCTCGCCCACCTTCGGAAGTTCCGGATCGGGACCGAAACCGTCGGCGGGGCCGTACACGGGGGAGTTCGACGGATCCTCTGGTGTGGTTGACATGACATGATCATCACGCAACCTGCGCAAAGTTGCACGGGTAATCCGGCCACAATCGGGTGGCAGTGGGGTAGCACCCCAAAACAATGGGACAATGGTGTAACTATGGCTGCCTCTCTTCCCCTCGTTTTCACTGCACCCAAGCGCGGAATGCCTCCACGGCACCTCGCCGATCTCGATTCCGCCGAGCGCAAAGAAGCGGTGAAAGAGCTCGGCCTTCCGGCTTTCCGGGCCGATCAGCTCGCGCGTCAGTACTACGCGCGGCTCGAAGCCGATCCCGAGAAGATGACCGATCTCCCCGCATCGGTACGCGAGAAGGTGGGGGAGTCGCTGTTCCCGACCTTGTTGACCCCGATCAAGCACCTCGCGTGCGATTCGGGCGACACTCGCAAGACCCTGTGGAAGGCGCATGACGGAACGCTGCTCGAAAGCGTCCTGATGCGCTATCCCGATCGGGCGACGCTCTGTATCTCGAGTCAGGCAGGCTGCGGAATGGCCTGCCCGTTCTGTGCGACGGGTCAGGGCGGCCTCGACCGCAACCTTTCGACCGCCGAGATCGTCGATCAGGTTCGCGAGGCAGCGGCCGCAATGCGCGACGGTGATGTTGCCGGCGGACCCGGACGCCTCTCGAACGTCGTGTTCATGGGTATGGGCGAGCCTTTGGCGAACTACAAGCGCGTGGTGGCAGCGGTACGACGCATCACTTCGCCCGCACCCGACGGGCTCGGCCTGTCTCAGCGGTCCGTGACGGTCTCGACCGTCGGCCTCGCTCCCGCTATCCGCAAGCTCGCTGACGAAGGCCTGAGCGTCACGCTGGCGGTATCGCTGCACACACCGGACGACGAACTGCGCGACACACTTGTGCCGGTCAACAATCGCTGGTCGGTGTCGGAGGTACTTCAGGCCGCCCGGTACTACGCAGACAAGACCGGTCGGCGTGTGTCCATCGAGTACGCGATGATCAAGAACGTCAACGATCAGCCGTGGCGCGCGGACATGCTGGGCAAGAAGCTGAAGAAAGCACTCGGCGGGTTGGTGCACGTCAACCTGATTCCGCTCAACCCGACTCCGGGTAGCGAGTGGGACGCGAGCCCCAAGGACGTCGAGCGTGAGTTCGTGCGTCGGGTCATCGCCCAGGGCGTCTCGTGCACCGTGCGCGATACGCGCGGTCAGGAAATCGCCGCAGCCTGTGGCCAGCTGGCAGCCGAGAACTGAAACCCTCCAGGCCTGAAAAACACATAAAGCGAAGGCCTCCACGAACTTTCGTTCGTGGAGGCCTTCGCTTTGTCAGGTCTCTAGCGCGGGCGGCGACGGATGACGATGTCGCGGACCAGAACGAAGATCATCAATCCGGCGGTGCCGATGAGCCACAGATCCTCGACCTTGCCGTGATGGTTTCCGATCATCATCAGAAGCAGGAATATCGCGAAGAACCATCCGAGGAAACGGAAAAACTTGAGTCCTTCACCACTCCACCCCCATGCGGCAGAGGGGACCTCGGCCTCATCGACGTGCGAGACCACGACGGGGGCGCTGGACTTGACGTCCAACTGGGTATCGGCCACGGTCGATCCTCCTGCTCATTCGGTTGCACTACTGCCCAATATGGTGACATACGACTGCCTGTCGTACGTAGTTGGGCGTCGATAAGGTTGTTCTCAGGTGTTATCAGGAACAATGGGCGAGTGCAGGAAACCACACGTACCCGCGTCCTCCTCCTCGGCAGTACCGGTTCGATCGGTACCCAAGCGCTGGAGGTCATCGCAGCCAACCCCGATCGTTTCGAAGTAGTCGGTCTCGCAGCGGGCGGCAACAACGTCGAGTTGTTGGGCGAACAGATTCGTGCAACCGGCGTCACGGACGTCGCCGTCGCCGATCCTGCAGCGGCATCGGCGCTGGAATCGGTAACCGCCCGTTCGGGACCGAGCGCCGTGACGGAACTGGTTCGGGACAGCGGTGCCGATGTTGTCCTCAATGCACTCGTCGGTTCGTTGGGACTCGAACCGACTCTGGCGGCGCTGAACTCGGGAGCGCGCCTGGCGCTGGCGAACAAGGAATCGCTTGTCGCCGGCGGAGCGCTGGTGACCAAAGCCGCCGCACCCGGTCAGATCGTGCCGGTCGACTCGGAGCATTCGGCGCTTGCCCAGTGTCTACGTGGTGGAACAGGCGACGAAGTGGCTCGGTTGGTTCTCACCGCTTCGGGTGGACCGTTCCGTGGCTGGAGCGCCGAGGATCTCGAAAGTGTGAATCCAGCTCAGGCAAAAGCGCACCCCACCTGGTCGATGGGGCCCATGAACACACTCAATTCGGCAACTCTGGTCAACAAGGGCCTCGAGCTGATCGAGACGAACCTGCTGTTCGGGATCGACTACGACCGCATCGACGTCACCGTGCACCCGCAGTCGATCGTGCATTCCATGGTCACCTTCTTCGACGGGTCGACGCTGGCGCAGGCAAGCCCGCCGGACATGAAGCTCCCGATCGCTCTCGCTCTAGGCTGGCCGGACCGCATCGAAGGTGCTGCGTCGGCATGCGACTTCACCACCGCCTCCACCTGGGAATTCGAGCCGCTCGATTCGTCGGTGTTCCCCGCCGTCGATCTGGCGCGAAGCGCGGGCAAATCCGGCGGTTGCTTCACCGCGATCTACAACGCGGCCAACGAAGTGGCGGCTCAGGCATTCCTCGACGGTGTCATTTCCTTCCCGGCGATCGTCCGCACGGTGGCCGCTGTTCTCGACGATGCAGGTCAATGGTCCGCGGAACCGGCTACCGTGGACGACGTTCTGGCCGCGGACGGCTGGGCACGCACACGAGCGCGTCAGCTCGTGAAGCAGGAGGGCTAGAGCTTTCATGGTTTTTGCACTGGGCGTAGTGCTGTTTGCCCTCGGCATCGGCGTGTCCATCGCCCTGCACGAAGCCGGCCACATGTGGACGGCCAAGGCTTTGGGAATGAAGGTTCGCCGCTACTACATCGGCTTCGGACCGAAGATCTTCTCGTTCCGTCGAGGTGAGACCGAGTACGGCCTCAAGGCGCTGCCGCTCGGTGGATTCTGCGACATCGCCGGTATGACGGCTCTCGACGAGATGACGCCCGAAGAAGAGCCGCATGCGATGTACAAGAAGGCGGCGTGGAAGCGTGTCGTCGTCATGTCCGGCGGTATCGCGATGAACTTCATTCTCGGGTTCCTCCTGATTTACGCATTGCTCCTCGGTTGGGGTCGAACTAGTTCGGAGCCGGCACCGCCTGTTGTCAAGGGCGTGACGTGTGTTGCTCCGACGCAACTCGGTCAGGATCAGGGGTGGAAACTCGCGGATTGCACCGGTACCGGCCCGGCGGAGGCAGCCGGAATTGCTGCCGGCGATCGGATCGTCGCGGTGGACGGTCAACCGACGGACACTTTCGCCAAGGTTTCCGCGGCGATCCGCGACAAGTCCGGGACAGTCACGCTCACAGTCGAGCGCGGCGACGAGACTGTTCAAGTTCCGGTCGACGTATCGCCGGTGGAGCGTTACGTAGCCAAAGAGGGCAGCACAACGCCGGAACTGGCAAAGGTAGGCGCTGTCGGAATCGAGGGTGTCAGCAATCTGATCGAGTACAACGCGCTCTCTGCTGTTCCGGCAGCCTTCGACTACACCGGACAGATCATGGTCGACTCGGTGAAGGCGTTGGCTGACATTCCGTCGAAGGTGGGGGCTCTGTGGGAGTCGATCACGGGCGGCGAGCGGGCGCTGGACACACCTATCAGCGTGGTCGGCGCCAGCGTGATCGGTGGCGAGGCCGCTGATCGAGCCGAGTGGCCGATGTTCGTCGGACTGCTCGCGTCGATCAACTTCTTCCTCGGCGTGTTCAACATCCTGCCGCTGTTGCCGCTCGACGGCGGTCACATCGCGGTGGTCTTCTACGAGAAGATCCGCGATTGGTTCCGCGCTCGCCGCGGCTTGATTCCCGGCGGCCCGGTCGACTACACGAGACTCCTTCCGATTACTTACGTATTCATCGTGATCGGTGGCGCGTTCATGTTGCTGACACTCACGGCTGACATCGTCAATCCGATCAAGATCTTCTGACCGTGTGAGCATGGCGACGGTTGCCGCGCGGTAGTGCGGCGATCGCCCGGCTAAACTTGCAGTGAAGCTATGAAAGAAGGCACAGACGTGACCATCCCTATCGGACTGGGAATGCCCTCGGCACCCGCAGCGATTCTTGCTCCTCGACGCAAGACACGGCAGCTGCAGGTCGGCACGGTAGGTGTGGGCAGCGATTTCCCCATCTCGGTGCAGTCCATGTGCACCACGAAGACGCACGATGTCAATGCAACGCTCCAGCAGATCGCGGAACTGACCGCGTCCGGTTGCGACATCGTCCGTGTCGCCTGCCCACGTCAGGAAGACGCGGACGCGTTGTCGATCATTGCGAAGAAGAGCCAGATCCCGGTTATCGCCGACATCCACTTCCAGCCGCGCTACATCTTCGCGGCAATCGATGCGGGATGCGCTGCGGTGCGCGTCAATCCGGGCAACATCAAGGAATTCGACGGCCGTGTCAAAGAGGTAGCCAAGGCTGCCGGTGATGCAGGCATTCCGATCCGTATCGGTGTCAACGCGGGATCGCTCGATCCTCGGTTGATGGAGAAGTACGGCAAGGCGACGCCCGAAGCGTTGGTCGAGTCCGCGCTGTGGGAGGCCGGGTTGTTCGAAGAGCACGGCTTCGGTGACATCAAGATCTCCGTCAAGCACAACGATCCGGTGATCATGGTCGAGGCTTACCGCCAACTCGCCGCCAAATGCGATTACCCGTTGCACCTCGGCGTCACGGAGGCAGGGCCGGCGTTTCAGGGCACGATCAAGTCCGCGGTCGCCTTCGGTGCGCTGCTCGCGGAGGGTATCGGCGACACGATCCGGGTTTCGCTCTCGGCCCCGCCGGCCGAGGAAATCAAGGTCGGTAACCAGATTCTGCAGTCTCTGAACCTGCGTCCCCGCAAGCTCGAGATCGTCTCTTGCCCCTCGTGTGGCCGTGCACAGGTCGATGTCTACACACTTGCCGACGAGGTCTCTGCCGGCCTCGAAGGGATGGAGATCCCGCTGCGCGTGGCAGTCATGGGTTGCGTCGTGAACGGACCGGGTGAAGCACGTGAGGCTGACCTCGGTGTGGCGTCCGGCAACGGCAAGGGCCAGATCTTCGTCAAGGGCAAGGTCATCAAGACGGTGCCCGAGGCGCAGATCGTCGAGACTTTGATCGAAGAAGCGATGAAAATTGCCGAAAGCATGGAGGGTGATGCTTCGGAGGGTGCGCCGGTCGTCACCGTGAGTTGAGTGATTGCCGGATGAATCTTCCCCGTCGGTGTCAGGTTCGTGGCAATCTGAGTGCATCATGATCGGGTAGTGATATTCGTGGACGCGCAGTCGAGTCGAGGGGGTTGACGGATGCTCAAACTCCTCGGAGCCAAGCAGGTCGGAAGTCGAGATCTCGAAGACGTCCGACGGGTACTCGACGCCGATCCGGTGGCCGCCTGCATGATTGCCGCGCGCGTCGAAGAATGCGGCGTCGACCCACGAATGATTCACGGCGAGCTGTGGAGTCGAGGCGGGCCGTTGTCCTCGCTGTGCTTTGCCGGGGCAAATCTGGTTCCACTTCGAGGCGATCCGGATGACATTCGGGCATTCGCTGACCGCGCCTGTCGGATTCCGCGCATGTGCTCGTCGGTGGTCGGCCGCGCCGAATTGGCGTTGCCGCTGTGGGAGATGCTCGAGCTCGATTGGGGAACTGCGCGGGAGGTTCGCCCCGAACAGCCGTTGCTCGCGGTATCCGAGCCGCTGGCATGCCCGTCGGATCCACTGGTCCGGCAGGTTCGCTCGGACGAACTCGAGATCTATCTGCCTGCCGCGATCGCGATGTTCATCGAAGAGGTTGGCGTCGATCCGCGTGCAAACGACGGTGGGCGCGGATATCGACATCGTGTGGCAAGCCTGATCGCCGCTGGTCGAGCGTGGGCGCATATCGAGGACGGCCAGGTCGTCTTCAAGGCGGAGGTCGGTTCGATGTCTGCTCGCTGTGGTCAGATTCAGGGCGTGTGGGTCAACCCGGAATTTCGTGGGCAGGGCTTCGGCGTGACCGGTACAGCGGCTGTAGCGGAGTCGATCATGGCGACCGGTCGCATTGCGAGCCTGTACGTCAACAGCTTCAATACGATTGCGCGGTCGACCTATTCGCGGGTGGGGTTCCGGCAGGTCGCGACCTTCTCGACGGTGCTGCTCGACTGAGCGTCCAAGCTGCGTGCAATGGTCGCGCCTACGCTGGGTGGAGCATTTGTCGCCCTACTATGGGGCTCGATGAACACTCGGCATTTCTCTCGTAGTCGCTCGGCCCAACTGTTGGCCTCCTGCACCGTGATCTTTTTGGCGGTGGGGATCAGTTCGTGTACTCCGAAACCCGCCGGCCCCGAGCCCGTCGCGCAGCAGTTCCTGAGTGCGTTCGGTGACAGGGACATCGACGAGGCAGCAAAAATGACGGACCGGCCTGATTCCGCGGGTCCTGTATTGAGTGACACCTGGGATGCGCTTCAGGCGGAGTCGATGACTGCCGAGACCACGTCGGTGAAGATGAACGGTGACACTGCGACGGTCGGCTACACCTACGAGTGGCACCTGCCGAAAGACCGCGTCTGGACGTACGACGGCGAGCTGCAGATGGGACGCAAGGACGGCGACTGGTCCGTCCGTTGGAGTTCGACGGACGTTCATCCGCGCCTCGGTGACAAGCAGACGATGTCGTTGCGGGCAACCGCGGCGCCGCGAGCGCGGGTCAACGAGCATTCGGGGACCGACGTCCTGGTGCCGGGAATCGTCTACCGAGTGAAGTTCGATCGCTCCAAGAGCAACGACATCATAGGTTCCGCGAACAGTCTCGCAAGTGTTCTCGGGCGGTTCGATGCGTCGCTGACCGGTCAGTCGATCGCCGAATCCTCGACGGCCGTCAAGGGTGACTATCTGGTGACGCGGCTGCGCAGTGATGACTACGACCAAGTTTCGGCGCAGTTGGGTGCGATATCGGGAGTATCGGTATCGGACGAATCGGATCTCGTGTCGACCGACCCGGAGTTCGCGCCTGACCTTCTCGGGCAGATCAAGAAGACGATCATCGACGAGGTCGACGGCAAAGCCGGCTGGAGTGTCGTCACGGTCAACCAGAACGGCGTCGACACCGACGTGTTGACCGAGACTGCGCCACAACCGGTTCCGTCGTTCAGTATCAGTCTGGACCGCAACATCCAGATCGCTGCTCAGCGCGCGGTGAACGTGAACAAGGATCAGGCGATGATGGTGGTGATCGAACCGTCGAGTGGCGCGATCCTGGCCGTCGCGCAGAACAAGGCAGCTGACCGCGACGGGCCGGTCGCGACGATGGGTCAGTACCCGCCTGGTTCGACCTTCAAGATCATCACGGCAGGTGCGGCAATTTCGACCGGTCAGGCGACCCCCGACACGATGGTGCCATGCCCGGGCCGAATCGAGATCGGCGAGCGCAGCGTGCCCAACTACAACGAGTTCGCACTCGGCACGGTGCCGATGGCAACGGCCTTCGCGCGTTCGTGCAACACGTCCTTCGCCAAGTTGGCCAGCGAGATGCAGGCAGACACGTTGACCACTGCCGCAGCGCAGTTCGGCATCGGCCAGGACTACAACGTGGTGGGATTGCCGATCGATTCCGGTTCGGTGCCGCCGGCGTCGGACCTGGTCCAGCGGACGGAAGACGGGTTCGGTCAGGGCAAGGTCGTGGTCAGTCCGTTCGGAATGGCGATGGCAGCTGCGACGGTCGCGAACGGTTCGACTCCGGTGCCGCAACTTATTTCGGGGCGCGAAACCACCATCGACGGTGAGCGCCCGGCGATCACGCCGGCCATGGTCGACGGTCTGCGCGGCATGATGCGACTCGTGGTCACGAGCGGTACTGCAGAACGCGTCGAAGATCAGGGTGAGGTGTACGGCAAGACCGGTGAAGCCGAGGTCGACGGGGGATCGCATGCGTGGTTCGTCGGCTATCGCGGCAACCTGGCCTTCGCCACTCTGGTTGTGCGGGGCGGAAGTTCGGACAACGCCGTCGCAGTCACCCGCGACATGCTCACCGCTCTGCCGGAGGGCTACTGACCCGTCAGGGGAGCAGTCCCAACCTGCGGGCGGTCACCACGGCTTCGTGGCGTGAGCTCGCGTCCAGCTTTCCCATCGCGCTTCGCAGATAGCTCTTGACTGTTTCAGGTCGAAGGGAAAGCCTTTGGCCGGCTTCGATGTTGGTGCAGCCGAGTGCGACTTGCGAGAGAACATCCACTTCACGTGGGGTGAGTGCGACGGCGGATTCGGCGTCGGCGGTAGGCCGCAGCAGGTTGGCCAAACGCTGGGAAAGTCCGCGGAGTTTGGTCTGCAAGTCGGTGTCGGTCACGGTCTGGGCGACACTGCGTAGTTCGGCGTGGACTCCGCGGATCTCTTCCGAAGACATACCGTCGGCGGTGGTCGCGGCGGCGGCCTGAAGTAGTTGCAGGCGACGATCGACCTCGTCGCGGATGGCGAACTCCATCCCGAGGCGCCGGGATGCGCTGACCATGACGTCTGCTGTGCGATCGCCGAGGGGAGCGGAATCACGGATCGCGGCGTAGAGGACAGCGCGCGATTTGCCGGACACCATGACCGGAACGGCGATGATCGAATGCAGGCCCTCGCTCAGAACAGGCCGGTCGAAGTGATGAGTGATGGACTGCGAATTGCCGTAATCGTTGACGGTGATCGGTGAACCCTGGGCGACGACGCGTCCGCCCATGCCCGAGCGCGGCGGGATGGCCAAGCCCTTGAGATTGTTGGTGCGGGTGCCGACGAATTCGCTCAGGTGCAGGGTTCCGTCCTGGACCTCGCCTCCGAACAGCACGGGAACAACGCCCTGAGCTGCAATTGTTCGGAGTTCACCTCGCATAGCGTCCCCGTCGCGGGGACGCAGAAGTGACGAAGCATGTCGATTCACGCAGGTACCCCTTTCTGGGGGTAGTGAAGTTCTCTTGTGAGCTAGATCATAGGGGGTGAACAGTACGTATGACGAGCCGCCAACGTAACCGGTCGGGCCAACCATACGACGATCGATAAGGAGCAAGTTGATGAGCACCGATCCCACCGCACGGGTGCGCGAGCTGCTGGACCAGTACGACACCCCGCATGCCAGCGCCGCAGAATTGCTCTGCGATCGGCATCCCGCGGATGGCGTTGCATTCACCGTCGTCGAGGCAGACCTTAGCTCGGTGGACCTCACTTACGGTCATCTACGTGAGCAGTCCGCGCGTTTCGCGGCAGCTCTGGCCGGCCTCGGAGTCGAGCCGGGTGACAACGTCGCGACCTTGATGGGCAAGTCTGCGGACCTCGTGGTCGCGCTCCTCGGAATCTGGCGCCGGGGCGCGGTCCACGTGCCCTTGTTCACGGCGTTCGCTTCGCCGGCCATCGCTTTCCGCTTGACGGCCAGTGGCGCGAAGGTGGTCGTTTCCGACGCCAATCAGCTCGACAAGCTCGCGCCGGGCGAGGACATCCCCGCCGACGCAGCGTGGCAGGTCATCGTCGCGGGCGGCGCGGCCGGCGACGAGTTGGACTTCGACGCACTTGTCGCAGCTCAGGATGCCGAAGACCCGAAGGGCGCTGCTCAGGCAGTCGGCGGCAACGCACCGATGGTGCAGTTGTTCACCAGTGGCACCACGGGGACACCCAAGGGCGTGCCGGTTCCGGTGCGCGCGCTCGCGTCGTTCCACGCCTACCAGGAGTTCGGCCTCGACGTCCGCGGCGACGACGTGTTCTGGAACGCCGCAGACCCGGGCTGGGCGTACGGGCTGTACTACGCGTTGCTCGGTCCGCTTGCCGCCGGCACGCGAAGCATTCTGCTGCACGCCGGATTCTCCGCGCCGCTGACGTGGCAGATCATCGAGAAGTTCGGTGTCACCAATTTTGCCGCTGCTCCGACCGTGTACCGCAGTCTGCGTGCCGACAAGGCACCCGTTCCGGAAGGCATCTCGCTTCGCCGCGCGTCCTCGGCCGGTGAGCCCTTGACTCCGGATGTTGTTGCGTGGTCGAAGAACTCGTTGGGCGTCGAGGTTCGTGATCACTACGGCCAGACCGAGCACGGCATGTTCATCGTCAACGCCTGGGCCGACGGACTCCGCGAGGACGTCCGTCCAGGATCCATGGGTCGTCCGTTGCCGGGCTGGTCTGCCGCTGTGCTGGAGGACAATTCGGATGACATCGCACCGGCTCGCACTCAGGGACGCGTGGCGATCGATACTCACAACAGCCCGTTGATGTGGTTCACCGGATACGTCGATGCGCCGGAGAAGACGAAGCAGCGATTCAGCGAAGACGGTCGCTGGTACATCACCGGTGACGCCGGAATGACGGACGAGGACGGATTCTTCTTCTTCTCCTCGCGCGACGACGACGTCATCATCATGGCGGGCTACCGCATCGGTCCCTTCGACGTCGAGAGCGTGCTGGTCATGCACGAGCACGTCATCGAGGCGGCAGTGGTGGGCATGCCCGACGAGTTGCGCGGTGAGGTCCTCGAAGCGTTCGTCGTACTTCGCGAAGGTGTCGACGGTGACGACGAACTCGAGAAGGAACTGCAAACCCTGGTGAAGAAGAAGTTTGCAGCGCACGCGTACCCACGCACAGTGCACTTTGTTCCGAACCTTCCCAAGACCCCGAGCGGCAAGGTTCAGCGGTACATCTTGAGGAAGGGCTAAACCCCTTGCTGTGCGCCTTTATTAACCGCGGGCGGTTAATAAAGGCGCACAGCAAGGTCAGCGCCGACGGATTCTGCCGACCACCATGAGGGCGATCAGGGTAACTGCGAGCAGCAGTGTCGTATTTGCTGCGGCAAGAAATACCTGGCCGCGGTCGGTGAGTCCGAAGATGCTGACCGGCAAGGTCTTCCATGTCGCCGGGTAGACCATGACCGTTGCGCCCAGCTCACCCATCGACAGTGCGATGGAAAGCCCGGCGGCCGCACCCAACGCTGGGAGCAGCAGCGGTAGCGTCACCCGGGTCAGCACCCGCACTGGGCCGGCGCCGAGTGATTCGGCAGCTTGACGGTAGGCGGGATCGAGCCGTTCGAGCGCGGCCGATACGGAACTGAAGGCAAAGGCAAGCACCAAAACCGTGTGAGCGAGAATCACGATCCATTTGGTGCCGCCGAGCAGCAGTGGGCGCTCGTTGAAAGTGATCAACAGACCCAAGCCGATCGCGACCGACGGAACTGCAATCGGTAAATGGAATACGGCATCGGTGATGCGCCGCAGCCACATCGGTGCCTCACGAGAGGCCAGCGCGGCCCACGTTCCGACGATCAATGCCAATGCCCCCGCGATGAATGCAGTCTGCAAACTGACGATCAGGCTGGCGAAGTTCTCGTCGGACAGCGCCGTGGAGAAGTTCTTGCCGCCGAGATTCGACGGAAGTGGACCGGTCCACGATCCGGCCAAGGCAGCCGCGACGACGGTGGCGATGGGCGCGACAAAAACCACCGCGACGACGAGGGTGAAGAATCCGAGTACGAGAGCCCTAGAGCTTCGTGTCCACAGCAGCACGGCTGCCTCCCATCAATCTGTTGAAGGTGAATCGGTAGAGGCAGTACAGGCCGAGTGAGAGTGCGACCTGGACCGTCGCGATCACTGCCGCGCCGGGCAAGTCGAAGGTGACAATGCCGCGGGTGTAGATGAGGACCGGAAGAGTTACGACGTCTTTTGCTCCGGTGAAGAGCACGATGCCGAATTCATTCAGTGTCATCAGAAGTACGAGTGATCCACCGGCCAGGAGGGCTGGCCACGCTTCCGGCATCACCACCTGCCGCAGAACTCGGACGGGTGACGCGCCGAGACTGGCTGCAACGTCGAGCTGTTCACGCGGAATCTGGGTGAACGCGGCCAACAGCGGACGCACGACAAAGGGCGTGAAGAAGGTGATTTCGGCCGCGATGACTCCGAACGGAGTGTTCAGGAAGTTCAGCGGGCCGCTCGCGTCGCCGGTGATGCTGATGATCAAGGCGTTGACGGCGCCGGCCGTGCCGTACAGAAACGTGAACGCCAGCGTGATCAGGAATGACGGCAGGGCGAGCACGGTGTCGATCAATCGCCCCACCACCTTGGATCCGGCGAATGGAACGAAGGCAAGCACCAAGGCGAGGAAGGTTCCCAGGATCAGGCACCCCAGAGTCGACGCCACGGCGATCTGGATGGTCCGCCAGAGTGCGGTCCTGAACAGTTCCGAACCGAGCACGGAGGACCACGTGGACAACCCGGTGCCGCTTCCGGTGCTCAGCGATTCCGTGAGGACACGCGCAGTGGGGTAGACAGCAAACACGAGGACTAGAAGCAGTGGCGGTAGCGTCCACCCGATCCGGCGCCACGGGATCGGGTCTTTGTGCTGGGGCACAGCGGTTTCGGGGCGTTCCAAGGTTGTCGTCATGGGTGGCGATCCGCCGGAACCAGGACACTGCCGTCCGTGGGCAAGACGACGCCCACTTCGGTGTCGACCGGTCGTTCGTCGTGCTCTGGAACATCCACGTCGACGCGGACGTCGTCGAGGCCACGGACAGCCAGCGTCAGACGCGTCGTGGAACCGCGCCAGACGCTCGAGACGATGCGCGCCGGGAATGATCCTCGTGCGCCGACGCCGGTTACGCCTACCGCGTGTGGACGAACACACAGGTAGGCGTCCATGTCGGACTCCCATTCGATGTGCCCGATCTCGGGCTGCGGGGCGTGAGCGGTGAACGGCGTGCCACCGATCGAGACCAGTGCGGAGGTGCCGATGACGCGTGTGACGGTGCAGGGCAACAGGTTGGCACCCCCGAGGAAGGCCGCGGTGAAGCTGGACGGCGGGCGTTTCCACAAGGCCTCGGCGGTGTCGATGTCCGCGAGTCTGGCGTTGCGCATCACTGCGATTCGGTCTGCGAGCGCCAGGGCTTCACTCTGATCGTGCGTCACATAGAGCATGGCTGTGTCAGGTAGTGCGGCGCGCAGTCTCGCCAGTTCGCCGAGCATGCTCTCGCGAAGTTGCGCATCCAGGGCGGCCAGTGGTTCGTCGAGGAGGAGTACTCCAGGGCGAATTGCCAAGGCTCGGGCGATTGCGATTCGCTGCTGTTGACCGCCGGAAAGCTCACGGGGAAGGCGCTTTCCGTACGCCGACATCCCGACCATGTCGAGGGCTTCGGCTACGCGAGGGCCGATCTCCGAGCGCGGCACGCGATGGGCTCGGAGTCCGAAGGCTACGTTCTCGGAAACTCGCATGTGCGGGAAAAGAGCGTACGACTGAACGACGACGCCGATACCGCGTTGTGCGGGAGGCAGATTGGTGACGTCTCGGGTGCCGAGCTTGACGGAACCGGACGTGGGGCGGACAAATCCCGCGAGGGCCTTCAGGGCGGTCGACTTGCCGGATCCACTGGGCCCCAGCAGTGCCACAGTTTCACCCGGTGCCACTCGCAGATTGAAATCGACGAGTGCATGGGTTGCGGTCTTCCCGCGGCCGTAGGCGACGTTGACGCGATCGAAGGTGATGGCCGGAGCGGAATGTTCGATCGCTCCGTGAACACCGACGGTCTCGGGGAGCGTCCGCCCCAGTCTGGTTCTTGCCATGATCAGCTCCCGGTGGCTTTCTGGTAAGCGGCGATGTCGGCGTCGAGCGAGCTGAGGACGTCGTTCCAGTTCGGGGTCCACACGTTGACGCCCTGCAGAACTCCCGAAGGCGTGTTCTTGTCGGTCGATTCACCGGCACTGCTTCGGACGTCCTCGCGGACCGATACGCCGAGTGCATCGGTGGCGACGGTCTTCTGGGATTCTTCGGAGAGCAGGAACTCCATCAACTTCTTGGCTTGTTCGCTGCTCGGTGCGCTCTTGGCGAGGCCCATCACGTAGGGCAGTGCAATGGTGGTGCGAGTGCCGTCGGCTCCCGCGGGGAAGAAGATGTCGAACTTCGAGCCGTCGTCGGCGATGGAGGCGAGGTTCATCTGGACGTCACCGTTGGCGACCAGGAGTTCCCCGTTGCTGACCTTGGGCTGGAGCTTTCCGGTGGAGGACGAGGGACCGACGTTGTTGGCCTGGAGCTTTCCGAGGTAGTCGAGTGCGCCTTCCTTGCCCATCAGATGCTGGAGCAGCAACAACACCGCGGTACCGTCGCCGGCCTGGCCGGGCGTGGAGTACTGCAACTTGCCCTTGAACTGATCAGTGAGCAGATCGTCCCAAGATTGTGGGGCGGGTGATGCAGTCGGATTGGCGATGAACGAGAGGTAATTCTCGACGACGGGTACGTATTTGCCGGCGTCGTCCTTCTCGTCCGCGGGAACGGCGGAGGTGTCGATTCCGCTGGGCTCGAGCAGACCTTGGGCGTCGGCCTTCTGGATGAACGGCGGCAGCGTGATGATCACGTCCGCCTGTGGGTTGGACTGTTCTTTCTCGACCCGCGAGACGACCTCGCCGGATCCGGCTTCCACGAGGTTGACGGCGATACCGGTCTGCGCGGTGAAGGCGTCGAATCTTCCCTTGTACCAACCGGACAGACCGTCGGCGCTGTAGACGGTGACGGTCTCGGTATCTGATCCGGCAGCAGTGCCGGTGCCACCGCAGGCAGTGGTGAACGAAAGGACGGACACGGCGAGAGCGGCCGCAGCGATGCTCGGGCGTAGACGCATGACGATTCCTTTTTCGGAGGTGAGATCAGGAGTGGGTGAGGAGTTCGGCGAACTCCGTCACGGACGGGACGATGTGGGTGGCTCCGGCGTCGCGAAGCTGTTGCTCGTCGTGTGCGCCGGTCAGAGTTCCGGCGACGATGGATGCGCCGGAACGAATGCCGCTGAGCACGTCGTTGGACGTGTCGCCGAGTACGGCGATCTGGTGGACGTCGTCGATCGAAAGTTTGAGCAGGGCAGTCAGAATCAGGTCCGGGTACGGTCGACCGCGACCGGCCTCGGCGGGGGAGAGGGTGAGATCGGCGAGGGTTTCCCAGCCGAGCGCGACGAGGAGTTTGTCCTGTGTCGATCGGCTGAATCCGGTGGTCAAGGCAACTTTGATGCCGGCCTCGCGCAGTGTGGTGATCGCCTTCTCCGCGCCAGGGATCGGCTCGGCCAGGCCCTGGTCGATGAGGGAATCGTAAGTGGTTTCGAAGGCGGCGTTCGCGGCCTGGGCACGGTCTTCGTCACCGAAGATCGCCCGGAACACGACGATCTTCGACTGGCCCATGGTGTCGAGGACGTACTGGCGAGCGGCGTCGGCTTCCGGGCCTTCGGCAGGCAGTCCGCCGGCTTCGGCAGCGGCGGCGAACGCGCGAAGAACCAGTCCGTCGTCGGCGACGGTGGTGCCGGCCATGTCGAGAACGGCAAGGGTGATGGGAGACATGAGAAGTCTTTCTTGTCGGAAGGATTCAGAGACCGAGCTGGTCGGCGGTTTGTTCCGCCAGTGCCGGGCCGAGCGTCATGCCGCGGCCACCGGGACCGGCAACCACCCAGACGTTGTCGGCGGCTTGTGCGCGGTGAACAAGTTGTGAGGGGTCGAGGCACTGGCTGTAGACGCCCGCCCATCGCTTGACGATGGGCGGAAGATCGCGCCCCAGAAGTGTTTCCACCACTCCGGACAGATGGCGATAGGGCGCCTCGTCGACGTCGAAGTCGAAGGGCTCCTCGTATTCGTGGGTGTCACCGATGGTCAGACCGCCGTGCAAGCGCTGCACGCACAGGAGTTGCATGCGGTGCTCCTCGGCAGTCGGTTCCTGTGGCTGCACCGTGCGAAGGTGATCGAGGGCAGATCCGGCGAAACCGGGGTAGTAGCGGAAGCTGTCACCGTCAGCGATTGCGGTGGTGAGCTTTTCGCCGAGTGGGGCGGTCTGCATCATCTGCAGGCGCACACGTCGCAACGGGAGATCGCCGGCGAGATCGCGGGCCAATCCGCCGAGTGTTGCTCCGGGGCAGACGATCACGAGATCGGCGTCGAAGTTGCGACCGTGATCGTCGCGGATGTGTACGCCGGGGGTGTTCGTCGTGAGCTCGCGGGCTTCCGTTCCGGCGTGGAAGGTGTAACGGCCGGTGGATTCGAGGTAAGAACGGATGGCGGGGAGCGCTTGCCGTGACTCGACAGCGGCGTCCAGGGTGCAGTGCAGTCCGCCGAGAAACTTGCCCCGGAGCGCGGGGTTGACGACGCGAACGGCGTCGGGATCGAGAAGTGCGAACCCTCGGTTGTCGGCGTCCGGCCGAGCGAATGCTTCCTGCGCGACCGCGACCTCCTCCTCGGTGCGCATGAGGGTGATGGAGCCGGCCGGGCGGTATCCGACGCCGGGGACACGGGCGGCAAGGTCCGCCCACAGCTCGCGCGAACGCAGCGCGGCTTCGAGTTCGTGCGGAGCACGCCCGGATACCCAGACCAATCCGAAGTTCCGTACCGTTGCACCGCGGGCTTCGGGCTCGCGTTCGAGATGGATGACGTCGTGTCCCCGGCGGATTGCCTCGTCGGCGTGCGCCGTTCCGAGGATTCCTCCGCCAACAATCAAAATTCGCATGTAGAGATAGTGACGTTTGGTCTAGACCAATAGGGGGAATCGAGACGAACTCCAGGTTAACAATTGGTATAGACCGAATTCTTGTACGCTTGCGCCATGAATCAGCAGACGTCCACCGGGCCGGGGACCTCGAGCGTCGTGATCGAACCGGAGCTGAAGTACTACCGGGTGCGCACCGAGATCGAGACCATTCTCAGTGGGCTCGAGGAGGGCGACGCAGTCCCGTCCGAGCGGGAATTGGCGGCACGGTTCACTGTCGCTCGCGAGACGGTCCGTCAAGCGCTTCGTGATCTCCTTGTCGAAGGACGGATCGAGCGGCGGGGGCGGGGCACTGTCGTCGCGAGTCCGAAGTTGGTTCAGCCGCTCTCGATTCGTTCTTATACCGAAGGCGCACTGAGTGCTGGGCGAGTGCCCAGTCGTAAGGTTGTGACGTTCGAACGAATGTCGGCCGACGACGGTCTCGCCACGGAGTTGGGTATCGAGGTGGGCGACAGCGTCGTTCATCTCGAGCGTGTCCTCTTCGCCGACGGTGAGAAGATCGGACTCGAGTCAACCTTCCTGCCGGACAGCAGGTTCGGTGAAATGCTCGACGCTTTCGATGCCACGACGTCGCTGTACGCGGCCATCCGTTCCATCGGCGTGGTCTTCGCCTCCGCAACCGAACGGATCGAGACGGTGCTCGCGTCACCGCGTGAGGCAACGCTCGTCGAGTCCACGACCTCGATGCCGATGCTTCTGCTGCACCGGACCTCCGTCGATCCGGAGGGTGTGCCGATCGAGCGCGTTCGTTCGCTCTACCGTGGTGACCGTATTGCCTTCTTGACGACTCTTCGCGAGTAGGAGGGGCGTCGAGGGGGTCTGCTGTTACCGGGAACGATAGGCACTCCCAGGCCCGTGGAATCTGTTCTGTACTGGACTCCATCAAACGGGAGGACAGTGAACATGGGTGACAAGAAGGTCTGGTTCGTAACCGGCGCAGGCCGGGGCATGGGAGTCGACATTGCGCAGGCGGCTCTTGCCGGCGGGCACGCGGTGGTGGCAACGGGGCGTGATGCGGACCGTGTTTCTGCAGCGATCGGTGAGCATGACGACCTGTTGGTGATTGCCTTGGACATCACCGACGAACAAGCCGCATATGCTGCGGTGGACACGGCAGTTGCACGATTCGGTGGAATCGATGTGCTGGTGAACAACGCCGGAAACTTCTACGCCGGGTTCTTCGAGGTTGTCAGTCCGGCGCAACTTCGCGCTCAGATGGAGACCAACTTTTTCGGGCCGATCAATGTGACACGGGCGGTGTTGCCGGTGATGCGTAGGCAACGGGGTGGACATGTCGTGACTGTCAGTTCGCTTGCGGGCCTGGTTGGTCAGGAGTTTTGCGCAGCCTACGCCGCGTCGAAATTTGCGCTGGAGGGCTGGATGGAATCATTGCGATTCGACGTCGAACCGTACGGAATCGGGACGACGATCGTGGAGCCGGGATTCTTCCGGACCGAACTGCTTGTCGAGGGTGCGTCGTCGATCTGGCCTGAATTGTCGATAGACGATTACGACGCCCGGACTGGCAAGACCGTCGAAGCGTGGAAGAGCATGAACGGTGCCCAGGGTGGGGATCCGGTGAAACTTGCCGCGGCACTTGTGGCACTTGTCGATTCGCCGCTACCCCCGCGTCGGTGGGTCGCCGGCGCCGATGCACTGTCCGTGGTCGAGCAGAAAGCCCACCAACTGCTCGATGAAGTCGAAGCCCACCGTGGTTTGTCTTCGTCGCTTGCCCTCGAGGCATGACGACCTGATCCGAATTCGTCAGGTCACGGTTGTGAGTTGAACATGTCCAGGAGCCCCTGGGGTGCGTTCTCGCCGAAGCACATGTCCAGACCGTCAGCCGACTGTTGTGCCGATGCGGCGCTGCGTGGGAAGAGTCGTTCTTCGTAGGCAGCAAGTCCTTCCTCCGTGCCGCTATGTGACGCGATCGCCTGGCCGAGTTCGGCGCCGTCGAGCATTGCCAGGTTCGCGCCCTCTCCGGCAAACGGCGACATGACATGCGCTGCGTCCCCGAGCAGAGTGACCCCGGGAGTACGGCTCCAACTGTGCCCGATGGGAAGAGCATGGATGGGGCGAGGGGTCAGCGAGCTGTCCGCTTCGACGATCAGTGACCGCAGCGACTCGTCCCAGTCCGAGAAGTGTTCCAGCAGAATCTTCTTCGCAATATGATCGTCGGAGAAGTCGACACTCGCTGACCAGTTCTCGGGAACTCGCAGGGCGGCATAGATGTGCAGACTGTTGTCGGTCTCACGGTGGGCAAGGAAGCCCTTGTCGGCACTGAGCGCGAACATCATTCCGCCGCCGACTGTTTCAGCGGCCTTCGCGTGCTGGTTGTCGGCGTCGTGAAGGTCGAACTCCACGAAAGATACTCCGGTATAGGCAGGAGTGGCGTTTGAAACCAGTGGGCGAATTTTCGACCACGCGCCGTCGGCGCCGACCAGGAGATCGGTGGTGAAGTGGGTGCCATCCACGAGGTGGACTTCATGCCGACCGTCCGGCAACGGATGGGCACTGCGGACCTTTGCTCCCCAGCGGATTGTTTCTTTCGGAATTGAGCTGAGCAGTAGGTCACGCAGCTGGCCGCGGTCGATTTCCGGGCGGTCGCCGTCTCCGGTGTCCTGCTCGCTCAGGTGCACGACGGCATTTCGATCGAGGACGCGTGTCTCTTCGCCGCCTTGATGAACGAGTGCGCGGAACTCGTCGTAGAGGCCTGCGGCACGAAGCGCGATCTGGCCCGAGTCTTCGTGGATGTCGAGCATCCCGCCTTGGGTCCGAGCTGTTGGTCCGGATTCGAAATCGAATACCGCCGAATCGATTCCGCGGAGATGGAGGACTCGGGCGAGGGTGAGGCCGCCGAGGCCGGCGCCGATGATTGCGATGGGGTAGTGGTTCATGGTGGGTTCCTAAGAAGTGAGTGGGGTGTTCTCGATGCCCGTGATGAGCGTGCGGAATCCCCAGGAGAGGCGCGCGGTGGGTTCACCGGCAAGTAGAGCTGTTGCATGGCCTGCGACGAGTGGGTGCGTCTGCGGGTTTGCGTTCCGGATTGCGTCGGTCAACGCGCTCCATTGGGCATCCGAGTCGGCGGAATTGTTCGGCGCCGAGTGTTCGGCAGCAGTGGACGTCGCGTACTGCAGCAGCAAGTCCACGCCCCACGCGGCTTGACCCGAAGGGACTTCGCCTTCGTCGAGCAATGCCAGCAGGCGCTCGAGCAGGCGTACGTAGTGAACTCCGCTGGGCCGGGAAACGAGAGCCGACTGGGCAAGGCCGGGATGATCGAACAGTATGGCCGTGTAGGACGTCAGCACCCGTTCGAGGCGCGCTTGCCAAGTGCCGGAGGAATTTTCGGCGAGGTCCACGACTCCGAGCAGTTCGTCCAGAACGGCGGCGTGCAATTCGGCGGTATTTTGAACGTACACGTACAGCGACGCCGGCCCGGTGTCGAGTTCGAGGGCGAGTCGACGCATGGTCAACTTCTGCAACCCCTCCGACCGCAAGATTTCCACCGCGGTACTGACGATGCCCTCGCGTGTCAGAGCGGGTTTGGCCGGACGATTGCGTCGGCTCGATGGACTTGCTGGCTGATTGGGCATATTTTCACGGTACACGAACATGTTCGTAACGAACATGTTCGTTGAGTCACGTGAAGATGTCACGAATCACATGCTGATGTGAATGGGCTACATGCCCGTACCGCCGGAGAGCATTGCGATCGTCAGCAGGATGCCGCCGACTATGCCCACGAGCGGGCTGTCGCTGTTGAGTAGCCAGTCGTTCAACGATCCCATGAGCGCCTCTTTCGGGTTTCGATCTGCCGACGGTCGAGCTTATCGACAGATCGAACCCGGTATGTCACTTTTGTCCGAATTGTGGATCGGACCTGAGGTGATCAGCCGTAGACGTTGTCGGGGCTGATCAACTTGGTGATCGGTGCCATCAATGCGCTGGTCAGATCAGTCTCGCCGTCGATGTCGGTGTTGATGAAGACGACCAGGGTGGTGTCCTTCTCGGGCAAGTAGACCGAGACTGTCTTGTAGCCGGGCAGGCTTCCGTTGTGACCGATCCAGCCACCGCTGTTGAACAATCCGAGTCCGTAGCCGGAGCTGTCGTCCCCTTCGCTCAAGTTCACGGTTTGCAGGCGCTGCTTCTGAGTGTCGTCGGTGAGGAGATCGCCCTTGGCCAGCGCCGGAACCCAGATGCGCATGTCGTCCAACGACGAGATCATTGCACCCGCGGCGCCGCCCCACGACGGATTCCAGTCCGTCGCCGCGGTCACGGATTCGTCGAGCGTTTGGTTGGTGTACCCCTGTGCGTGTGGTGTCGGGAACGCGTTGGTCGTGGGAAAGCTGTTGTGCTCCATGCCGAGTGGTGTCGTGATCTTGGTGTCGATGACGTCCGACAGTTTTGAGCCGGAGACCTTTTCGATCACCATTCCCAGCAGAATAGTGTTGGTGTTCGAGTAGTCGACGGTGGTCCCTGGTCGAAGTTGGAGTGGGAGGTCCTTGACGTATCCGACGAGTTCCTCCGGTGTGAAAGTTCGGCGAGGATCCGAAAGATATTCCATCACAAACTGTTCAGACGTCGTGTAGTCCACGAGGCCGCTGCGCATCCCTGCCAGATGACGCAAGCTGATCGCATCACCTTCCATGACCCCGTCGACGTACTGGGAGATCGGATCGTCGAGACCGATCTTTCCCTCGTCGACCAATTGCAGCAGGGCGGTGACGGTAAATGTCTTGGTGACGCTACCGATCCGGTGGTAGAAGTCGGTCTCCATCGGTGCCTTGGTTGCAGTGTCGGCGACTCCTGCAACCTTCACATAGTTGCCGTCGGGTCCCCAAATGCCCACCATCGCACCGGGAATCCCCGTCGAATTCACCGCAGCGTCGATGATCGAATCGAGCTGGCCGGTGATGGCAGAGTCCATGACCTTGTCAGTGGTGGATGTGGGATTGTCTGCGGATTTGTCCGTGCTGCAGCTGATTACAGCGCCGGCAACCATGGCGCTGCACAGGCCGACAAGCATGATGCGTCTTGCTCCGGTTTTCATGAGTCGAACTCTGCCTGTCCGAGGGCACTCACACATCGACCCCGGGTACGGCAGACGCAGTCCCCAGGTACCTCCTCAACCGGTACCGGGGGACTACGGAACCCTGGCCTGAACCCTTGACTTGGGTCAGAGCCCGCCGTCGAAGAACGCCGCCAGCGCCGGTGCGGGGTCTGCCGCGGTGCCCATATTTGCTACGCCGACAACGATCAATCCCAGCGTGAACAGTGCAGTGAGAAGGCCTATCGACCCCGACATGAATCTCGTCCGCCTGTCGGATCGTGCCGTTCTCGCGAAGCGTGCCCACACGACCACAGTCACGGCCAGTGATATTGCTGCCGCGATCAGCGCGATCACCGCCATGGCCAAGTGATACCGCGCGAAGTCGCTGATCATCAGTTCGACGGCGGGACTTTGCTGATTTCCGGTGGCCGTCGACTGAGCGAGCTGTTGTCGGACCTGCCCGACAGTTTCGGAGAGTGCCCCATCCGTCTGGGCCACGGGCAACATCGAGATCAGCGAGGAGAAGGGTGCGACAACACCTTGGACATTTGCCATCACGAGTACCGAAGAGAACAGCGCGAGGAGCGTGACCAGGCCTCCCGCCGAGACGAATGCGAGTTTCTTTACAACCGTCAGAGAGCCGGCGTTCACGAACGACGCCTTGACCATGCGGCCGAGTGCGAGCAGAACCGTCAGCAGGATTACCGCGATCACAGCCTTGGCCACGTGGTAACGCAGCCAGTAGTCGACAGCGGACTCCAAGCTCGGAGAGAAGGCTTGGACACCGGAACTCCAGTATTCGACGAACGCGGCGCGGACCGTCTCGACGAGTTCCCCCTCGCCTGCGTACCCATCGCCCGGCCTACTCGTCAGCATGCCCGGGGCGAGAACGAAGGCAGCGGAGAAACCGGCGACCAACGCGATCAACGTGGCGATCTTGCGACCGGAGGACTGCGTCGAGCGCAGTGGAGAGTGGTGCAGTGGGATTCCTCCAGCGTGATGAGCGATCATCTGGTCACCGTCCACAAAGTCATGTCAACGAGTGTAGAAATCGGTACACCGGACTTCATCGTTCGAGAGGATGATATTTCCGGTGATGGCGTCCGCCCGCCGTCGCCGCTGCCGTCGACATCCCTCAGCACTCGACGACATTGACGGCGAGTCCGCCTTCACTGGTTTCCTTGTAACGCACGGACATGTCGTTTCCGGTTTGGCGCATGGTTTCGATGACGGTATCGAGGCTCACCACATGCGTCCCATCACCCAGGTATGCGAGCTGAGCTGCGGTGACTGCAGTCGAGGCGGCTACGGCATTTCGTTCGATGCAGGGGATTTGGACCAGGCCACCAACCGGATCGCAGGTCAGCCCCAGATGGTGTTCCATGGCAATCTCAGCTGCATTCTCGATTTGTCGTGGTGATCCGCCCATGACAGCGCACAAGCCGGCTGCCGCCATCGCGCAGGCAGCTCCGACTTCACCCTGGCACCCCGCCTCCGCACCCGAGATCGAGGCATTCGCCTTGATGATCGATCCGATTGCGGCAGCGGTGAGGAGAAAGGTTCGAACGTCGTGAGCGCCGGCGCCCGTAGCGCGTATGTGGTGATAGAGCACCGCCGGCACGATGCCCGCAGCGCCGTTCGTCGGAGCCGTTACCACGCGGCCACCTGCTGCATTTTCTTCGTTGACCGCCATGGCGTAGACGGTCAGCCACTCGCGTGAGGAGGGGTCGCAGTTACGTTGTTCCAGTTGAGTGTTCGCAGACCGTGCTCGTCGGCGAACTCCGAGACGCCCGGGCAATACACCTTCGGTCTGGGTACCGCGTTCGATGCATGCGCGCATCGCGGACCAGATCGCGTCGATGCCGGTGAATGCCCGATCCTGGCCATGCATCGCGATTTCGTCCGACAGTGCCAGTTCGGCGATAGTTCCGGAGTCGCATTCCGCCAGTAGCTCTTTCGCGGTTCGATAGCGTGAGTTGATCGAATGCGCGCTTGCTTGCGTCTCCGTTCCGGCGTGCAGGACGAATCCGCCACCGATCGACAGATATGTACTCGTACAGACGATTTCGCGACCGTTGAAGGCCGTCAGTGTCATCGAGTTGGGGTGCCCGTGACGGCGAACGAGCGGCTCGAACACCATGTCCTCGTGAGTGAACACAACATGTCCGAGTGAACCGCCGACGAGCATCACCGATCCGCCGTCCGACAGTTCGGCCCATCGCCCGTGAACGTCGGTCGGCTCGCACGTTTCAGGATCCAACCCACGAAGTCCCGCAATCACCGCGTCGGGAGTGCAGTGACCTATTCCGGTGGCGGCGAGAGAGCCGTGCAGGTTGCAGCGAATTCGGTCGACCGACGCGGTCAAGCCGGCGGCGGAGAGCTCGCCGCCGAAAGTGTGGGCGGCGCGCATCGGACCGACCGTGTGTGAACTGGAGGGTCCGATGCCGATGGAGAAGAATTCGAGAGCGGAAACGTAGACGCCGGTGGTGCTCATTCGGCGCTCGTGACGGTGGTCGCTCCTGACTCGCGCTGGGCCGCAATCGTCAGGAGGTTGGAGCGCGAGTCCCCGGTGGCGGCTCGGATCACTGTGCGCGCCATTGCGATTGCTCCGTGCAGAACAGCTTCGTCGCCCGCTGCGGAGCGGGCATCAGCGGCAAACTCGATAGTGTGAGGAACTCCGGTGACGCCGCGCAACGCGATCATCGGGTGGATCGAGGGGACCACCTTCGACACGTTGCCCATGTCCGTCGAGCCGCCGGTCAGGGGAGTTCTGGCGGCCGCGGTGCGGCCCAGGCTCGCGATCTCCTCGTCCCAGATCGTCGCCAGCACGCGATGTTGAACAAGCTCCTCGTAGCGCGGTTCGGCGCGTTCGGTCGACCAGGAGCAGTCGCTGGCCACAGCTGCGCCCTCGAAGCAGGCGAGCATGCGACGCTTGGCGTCCAACAGCACGTCGAGTTCTGCGGCCCGAACTTCCGCTCGCACCAACGTCGAGGCCGGAATGATGTTTGTTGCTTCGCCGCCGTGCTCGACGTAGGCGTTGAGCCTGACGTCGGACGGAAGTTGTTGACGGAGAAGTCCGATGGCGACCAAGGCGATCGTGGCGGCGTCACCTGCGTTGATGCCCTTGTGTGGCGCAGCGGCCGCGTGTGCGGCTCGTCCGGTGTAGGTCACGTCGAACCGGTCGACTGCCTGCGTTCCGGTGACGGTGCAACTGACGTCTTCACCTGCAGCGCCGTGGACCATGATCGACATCGCCGCGCCCTCCCATGCGCCACGTTCGAGCAGCAAGACTTTCCCGCCGCCATGTTCTTCGGCCGGCGTACCGAGAAGGACGACAGTCAGGCCGTGTTCCTCCGCGACCTCTCCGAGCGCGATCGCTGCTCCCAGTCCGGCAGCGGCGATGACATTGTGTCCACACGCATGACCGATGTCGGGAAGGGCGTCGTACTCGGCGCAGACTACGACGCGGAAGGGGCCGGAGCCTCGCACAGCTTCGAATGCCGTCTCGAGGCCGTAGGCGGCGCGAGTAACAGTGAAGCCGGCTTCCTGTGCGGCGTCCGCCAAGAGGGCGGACGCCCGATGCTCTTCGAATGCCAGCTCTGGGTGAGCATGGATCGTGTGGCTGACATCGATGAGGCGTGATGCCCACTTCTCGATCGTGCTCGAAACCGAGTCTGTGTGGGTGAGGGTGTCAGCGATGGACATGGGTATTGCTTCCTTTCAACATCTTTGGTTCTCTGTGTCTTCGGATCGCGGTGTCTTCGGTTCTCAGCGTCTTCGGGTGCAGTTCTAGTGCCAGAGGCCCAGCGCGAACTCCGCGACGACCACGGAAAGTAGGTAAGAGGCGAGGATCGCGACGATTCCGACGGGCACGATCTTCCAGCCGATCGTCTTGAGCAAGGGAAGGTCCTTGCCGAGGCTGAGACCTGCGACAGTCAAGGTGAGGGTGCAGATCGAGAGAAAGTCGACAGTCCCGACGGTGCTCGAGACGAAATCACCGATGGGGGACCACGGTGTTGTCGCCAAGGCGCCGATGGTGATGATTGCGATCATCGCCGCGATCTTGCCGCGCGTCAGGCGGGCCACGCCGACGCCCAGGAGCAACAATCCGGTGAGGATCAGGTAACCGACGATGATCGATCGAGATACGCCACCCGCTGCGATCGAGGAGACGATGACCCCACCGACGAACAGAATCGGAACGATGGTGGTCAGCGGCACGGTGACGCTCGGCGCAACCGCTCGTGGGGCCGTGTCGGCTTTCCGTTCGCTGGTCGTCTTCGAGCGCTTGGTGAGTGCGCCGTAGATTCGATCGGCAAGGGGGAGTGCGACATACATGCCGACATACACGCCGAGGAGGCCGGTGATGATGTTGGATGTTGCCGCTACGGCGAGTACCTGGTCGGCCATCTCGGGGTGCGCCGAAACGACGCTGGCGGCAGCGGCAGCCATCATCGAGCCGGATCCGACCCCAGCACCCATCGCCAATGCAAGGGGGTCGAAGATGTTGAAGGATGTAGCCAGCGACGCAATCAGGCTGATCAGCACGGCACCGAACAGAGTGCCGAAGACGTACATCGACAGGACACCACGGTAGTGGTCGGAATCGGGACCGTAGCGTTCACTGACCATCGCGAAGGACCCCTCGCGGTCGATGGAGAAGGTGGCTCCGACGGTGGCCGGTCCCATCCGAAGGAGTACCGCCAGCGGGAGTGCGAGAGCGATAGTGCCGAACAAGTGCCCCAGTTCCTGCAGTAGCAGGGCGGGGCCCGCCTCGAACAACAGTTGGATGTTCGGGCCGATGGTGAAAGACAGTCTCGCGCAAAGCAAGAGAACAGCCAGCCCCATGATTGCCGAGGCTGCGGCCTGAAGATCGAGGCCGAGAGGTTTCCACTTCTGACTCGAGACGACACCGCCGGCAATCAGTCCCCACACCATGGGCAAGATCGTGATGGCGGCAGCGCCGACAGGAATCACTGCGGGGCCGATCAGTTGGGCACCTGCCGCAAGCGCGAGGAGCAGAATCGCCACGATCCACAGGCGTGGCGACCTCAAGGCGAAAACGACCTTTTGCGTCGCGGTTTGATCGCTGACCGGAGAATCGTCATGCGAGACAGGGAATGCTTCGGTCATGTCGGTGTCTTTCTCGAGGGGGCGAACGAACGCAAGAAGCAAGCGTTCTCGAGGTTCAGGATTTGGTGGACTATTGATGTGATGAAGTTAGGATCGATGCGTTTCGATCCTGTTTCGGTGCAGCATTCTTTTGAAAGTGAGGTCCTCGGTGCAGGATCAGGTGCTCAAGGACGAAGATCTTCGACTGTTGAACGCACTGCAGATCAGGCCGCGAGCCTCGTGGTCCGAGCTTTCACGCGCGATCGGTTCCGACCCGGTCACCCTGACCAGGCGTTGGGAGCGTCTGCACTCGCAAGGGATAGCGTGGATCGCTGCGTACCGTGGGGGTCCCATCGTGTCGGCGACCGCACTGCTCGAGATCGAATGCGCACCGGCACAGACCTTGAGCGTGGCCGAACAGATCGCGCACGATCCCGAAGTTCTCACAGTCGATCTCACAACCGGCAATCGGGATCTACTCGTCACGCTCACCTGCACTGACCTCGATCAATTGTCCAGGTATGTCTTGGAACGAACACGATCGCTGCCCATGGTCACTGCGATGCGAACTCAGATCGTGTCCTCGGCGAATTCCGACGCACGAAACTGGCGTCTACGTGCTCTCGATGCGGAAGAAATTGCCGCGCTCGAGTCGGCCCCGGCGGCGAAGAGTCGTGGGGTACGCGCCAGCGAAGAGGAACAGTCGAAGCTGTTCGACATCCTTTCTCGCGAACCACGAATTACCGTCTCGGCTCTCGCTGCAGCCCTCGGCGTCACGCCGGCTCGCGCCGGGGCGCTCCTTTCTCACGAGCTGTCGACGGAGCGCCTGGTCGTCCGCACGGAGATTGCTCGGCCCTACTCCGGCTGGCCGGTCTACGCCTGGTATTTCTTACGTCTCGAGGGGCGAAAGGAAGCCATTGCTCAGCGCCTTTCCCTCCTGCGTGAGGCGAGGCTTGTTGCTTCGACGATCGGCAGCTACGACATCGCATTGGCGGTGTGGCTGCGCTCGATCGACGACGTGCAGCGTTTGGAAGGTTATCTCGCCGAGCAGTTTCCGGGCGTATCCGTGGTGGACCGGTCGATCGTCCTGCGTACGCCGCATCATCTACATCGAACAATCGATGTGTCGGGTCGAAGCATGCCGAAGCACGGGTGATCCGTAACGCGTTCGCGCGGATCGGGTGCTCTCCGGTTACTGGGGGATCGCCACGTCGACGATCAAGCCGTAGTGATCGGAACCTTCGATCTCGATGCGCTCGAGAGACTTCGCCTGTGCACCCCGCAGAAGTACATGGTCGATGCCGACGATCGCGGGAAATTTTTTGTCCGCCGGGTAGGTGCGAACGATGCCGACTCCCAATTGGTCTGCGGTATCGGAGTAGCCGACGTCGAGAAGGTCACGGAATTGCTTGTGCGTGAAGGTCGTGTTGAAATCGCCACTGACGACGACGGTTCCCTCGGCGGCAGCAGCGTCGAGCGCGTTTCGCAAAGTGCTCAGCTCGGCAGTCCACACGTCGGGCGGGGTCACGTACGCCGGTCCGGGGTGAACCGCCAGAAGGGTGAACGGGGTTGAGAATCCCACTTCGGCAACAAGATTGGTAGGTCCGAAGCCGTTCAATTCCCGAGTTTCCGTCAGTGGATAACGGCTGTAAATACCTGCGCCACCCCCGCCGGCCTCGTCCGGTACCAAGTAGTGATGCGGCAGCAGTTGCTCGAGCCCTTGATCTCTCAGAGAGCCTTCGAGTGATGTGGTCAGTTCCTGAACCGTCAGGACATCGACTGCCTTCTCACGCACCGTCGCAGTCAAACTGACGGGGTCTGCCTGCCCGAAGAGAAGGTTCGCTTGCATTACACGCAGAGACGGCCCGTCGATTTCGGAACTGTTTGCTACATACAGTGGACTGATCACCGACGCGCCCACCGCTGTCAGTACTACCGAGATCGCCAGCAGGATCCAGCGGCGAAAAACCAGGCATATCAGGGACGCTGCGAGTGTGACTGCAAGCAGCATCGGGACAAAGGAGGCCACGGCGATCAACGGGTTGATCGGCTTGGTGGAGTACAACGAGATCAGCGCAATGACACCGACGGCAATCCCACCCACCCCGGCGACCTGAGCGATACGGCGAGCCGGAACGTTGTCCGTCGTGAATCCCATACCAAACGGTACCTAATGCAGCTTAGGCTCCCGATTGCCTGGCGTTGTCAGTCGCCGGTTCGGGTGCGGAATGCGTTCACGGCCGCTTCGATGGTCGGGTAGAAGTGCGTCGAATCGAACCTGTCGCCGACCCCGAATCGGATGAGTCGATCCTTGATCGGACCTTTCATCTCCGCGAATGCCAATCGAATTCCTTTGCCCTCCAAAAATGTATCCAGATCGACGAGTTCGTCGACGGCGGTCGTGTCGAGCCCGGTGATCGGCTCGGCGGCGATGACCACCCATTCGACCGGGTCGGGTGCCTTGGCGACGACGGAGCGAACGTACTCGTCGAAGATCTCGCCGTTCGCGAAAAACAGTGGTGCGTCAAATCTCACCAACACGAGGCCGGGGATGCGATGTCCGTCCGGGTGGCGTTCGACGTCGTGGAATCCCGCGGGTTCGCCCGTCTCGACGAGTTCGGTTCGATGTGGCTGCCATACCTGCGCGATGACCGCTACGAAGGAGAGTCCGATCGCAACAAGGATGCCTTGAAGCACCCCGACCAGGGCAACGCCCAGAAACGCCGCGACGGCGAGGCCGAATTCCACGGTGCTCATGCGCCACATGCGGACCATGCCGCCCACGTCGATCAGTGCACACGCGGCGACGATGACGACGGCGGCCAGTGTTGCATCGGGCAGATATGCCGTCAGTCCGGGAGCGACGAGGACAAACACCAGGACGGCGAGTGCTCCGACGACACCGGCCAATTGTGTATGCGCCCCACTCTGTTCGGCTACCGGCGTCCGTGATCCGCTCGCCGATATCGGAAATCCGCCGAACAGTCCGCCGGCCACGTTCGCGACACCGATCGCCTTCATCTCGGTACTGCCGTTCACGTCCTCGCCGTGGCGGGCGGCGAAGGTGCGCGAGAGAACGCCGGTGTCGGCGAAGGCAATCAGCGCGATACCTGCCGCCGGTCCGATCAGGTGCCCGACGTCCTGCCAGGTGACTCCACCGAGAGAGGGGAGGGGAAGTCCTTCCGGCAGTGCGCCGACCATGCCGATGTCATCGGTGAGACCGGCGGCGGCGGACAAGACTATTGCCGCGACGACGGCGACCAGCACACCGGGTACAACAGGTACCCAGAGCCGGAAGACCACAATGACAATGAGCGAACCCACGCCGATGACGGCAGCGAGGGGATCGACATCTCCACCGGCCAGAGCCTTTCCGATCTCACCGATTTCACCGAGGAGGCCGGACGCGTCGACGGAGAAACCGAGCAGCTTGGGAATCTGACCGATTACGACGACGAGCGCGATGGCGTTGAGGTAGCCGAGGCGGATCGGTTTCGAGAGGAGTTCGGTCACGAAACCCAGACGCAGGAATCCGCCGATCACCAGGATGAGCCCGACAAGAACGGCGAGAACCCCGGCGAGTGCAAGCGCGTTCTCCGAATCGCCGACCACCGCCAGCGGTATGACTGCGGCGGCGATGAGCGGTGCCAGCGACGAATCAGGCCCGAGTACAAGAATCTTCGACGGTCCGACTACCGCGTACGCGAGCAACGGCACGATGGTTGCGTACAGACCGGCGTACGCGGGCAATCCGGCGGCCTCGGCGTAGCCCATCCCCGCCGGGATCAGCAGGGCCGTCAAGACGAGCCCGGCTGTGATGTCGGTTCGCAGCCATTCGCGGCGGTACCCGCGGGCAGTCGCGATCCCCGGTAGCCGACCTAGACCCTCCGTCCACGTCATCGTGTGATTGTCCCTCCCTCAGCGGAGTGACGGGCGCGCTCGGGGGCAACTGCAGTGGTCGCGGTGATGGCGACAGGTGTCGGTGAGAGGCGGCGGCGTCGGATCGCCTTTTCCAACTCGACGACAACCGGGATGATCAGCGACCAGCCTAGGCAGACGAGCCACTGGGCGCCGGTCAGTGAGGTTGTCATGAGGAGATCCTGGAGAACACCCGCCTCGACGGCAAATACGGTCACGACCGTGGGGATGGTCAAGATCTTGATGGCACCGAGAACCGGCGGAACAAGTCCGGACTCGGGATCACGCCGCATGGTCAACCCAGCGAATATCGAACCGAGAGAGAGCACGACGAATGCGGTGGTCATGGGGACATTCGCCTCAGTAGTACTCATTTCGCCGGGCGCGAGAAGCATCGCTGCGAGTGTCACGGCAAATTGCAAGACGCCGTACGCGAGCCACTGAGCGACTGCGCTTCGATGTGCGATCGGCATCTTGGGATCGCGTGGCGGCTTGTTCATCAGATCCGGTGGCGGCGGGTCGAGCATGATCACGGCGACGGGGAACAGTGTGATGAAGAAGTGCTGGAACAGCACCATCAGCGGTGTCAGTGCCACACCCTCGTTGATGTTGAAGATGCTCGCAGCGAGGAAGAGGAGAACCAACGAGAAGAGTTTCGACATCTGGTAGCGGATGTACGAGACGATCTTCCCGTAGATGTTGCGGCCCAAGGTGATCGCGGTGATGAGGGTTCCGAAGTTGTCGTCGGTGAGCACCATCTTGCCCGCCTGTTTGGTTACCTCACTGCCCGAGCCCATGGCGACGCCGATATCGGCCTTCTTCAACGCGGCGGCGTCGTTGACAGCATCTCCGGTCATCGCGACCACGGCGCCACCGCTCTGCATGACATCGACCAAGCGAAGTTTGTCCTGCGGAGTGACTCGGCCGAACACGTGCAGGTTCGGCAACGCGGCCGAGAGTTCGTCATCGGTCATCGCTTGCAATTCGGCTCCGCCGACCGCGCCCGGGCCGAGTCCGAGTTCGGCACCGATCGCGGCGGCGGTGATGGCATGGTCGCCGGTGATCATGCGGACCTCGATGCCGGCCCGGTGTGCGGTTCGCATCGAATCGACCGCCTCCGGACGCAGCGGGTCGATGATGCCTGCCATACCGACAAACGTCAGGTCCTCGACAAAGGACATAGGGTCCGCCACGACAGCGTCTTCCCGTCCGTCGAGGCGTCTGACCGCGAATGCCAGCACCCGAAGACCCTTCTCGGACATGGACTGATTTGCTGCCGTGAGTTCGTCTCGGACTTCCTCGATCGGGACCTGCCGACGGCCGGGGAGAAAGGCCGAAGAACACCGAGCGAGGACGACATCGGGTCCGCCCTTGACCAATCCGACGAACTGACTTACGCCGTCGACTTCGAGATGGTGGTACGTGGCCATGAACTTGTACGCGGAATCGAACGGAACCGTCGCCACCCGCGGGTAGGTCCGTCTGGTGAGTGGTGCGTCGGCACCGATCTTTGCCGCGAGCACCACGAGTGCGGCCTCGGTCGGGTCGCCGACAACTTCCCCGGAATCGGAAACCGTTGCATCGCTGTCGAGACACAGTCCGTATGCGAGAAGGGTGAAGTCGGGCGGTGCCTCGCCGGCAACCTGCGTGATCCTTCCCGCTTTGGCGTAGCCTTCGCCGTCGACCGTGTACCAACGGCCGTGGACGTACAGCGATCGGACGGTCATCTGGTTCATGGTCAGCGTGCCGGTCTTGTCCGAGTTGATTGCACTGGTCGCGCCGAGAGTTTCGACGTCGGTCAGGTTCTTCACGACGGCCTTGGCGTCGGCCAGTTGACGGGCCCCGTAGGCCAGCATTGCCTGGACGAAGGTTGGCAGGCCGGTCGGAATCGCGGACACTCCCATCGCGATACCAAGGAGCAGAAGCGTTGTCAGGTCCTGACCACGAATGAGTCCGATGACGACGATGACGATCACGGCCGTCCACGCGATGATGCCGAGAAGTTTGGTGAGAGAGTCCAATTCTCGTTGCAGTGGCGACTTGCCAGGGGCGACGGCCGACAACATCGACGCGATCTGGCCGATCTGCGTCTGCATTCCGGTCTCGGTGACCACCATGGTCGCTGTGCCGCGGGTGACCGAGGTGTTCTGGAACACCAGATTGCTGCGGTCTCCGAGTGGAATATCCTCATTGCTCAGCGTTTTCGGGTCCTTCGGGATCGGCGCGCTTTCCCCGGTCAATGCGGCTTCCTGTGTCTCCAGGGTGGTCGAGGCGAGCAACCGCCCGTCGGCAGCGATGATGTCTCCTGCCTCGACTTGGACGACGTCACCCGGCACCAGTTCGGTAGCGTCGAGTTGAATCAGGTTCCCGTCACGAATGACCCGCGCTTGGGGTGTCTGCATCTTGGCGAGCGCGTCGACGCTGGCCCGTGCCTTCAACTCCTGTCGAGTTCCGAGGACGATGTTGAGCACGACGAGCACCGCCACCACGATCGCTGTCGGCACTTCACCGATGGCGATGCTGACCGCGGCCACGGCGACGAGCATCAAGTTCATCGGATCTTTCAGTTGCAACAGTGCGATCGACCACGTCGACGGCGGTGGCGTCGAGGTGATTTCGTTCGACCCGTAGCGTTGTCGACGTTGGTCGGCCTCACTCGATTGCAGTCCGCGCTGCTGGTCCGACTGCAGTACGGACACGACTGATTCGCCACTCTGCGCATGCCACGGCGTGGGGCTCATGACCGCACGTCCTTTCCTTGGCGATCGTCAATACCGGGTCGGAATCCAGTGAAGCGGTTGTTTGGGCGTCTGGTAGCCGTGGGCCTTCTGCCGTTTCGGCAGGGTGATGTCAGTGGATTGCACGGGCTCGTAGGGGATCTGACTCAAAATGTGACTGATGATGTTGAGTCGTCCGCGTTTCTTGTCGTCGTTGTTCGCGACATACCAGGGCGCCCAGCCGGTGTCGGTGAAGCGAAACATCTCATCGCGAGCACGCGAGTAGTCGTACCAATGACTGAACGACTTCAGATCGAGATTCGACAGCTTCCAGATCTTTCGAGGATCGTCGATCCGGCTTTGCAGACGTAAGAGCTGCTGTTCTTCGCTGACCTCGAGCCAGTACTTGAGCAGGATGACTCCCGATTCCACGATCGCGCGTTCGACGGTCGGAATGAGCTGGAGAAATTGATGAGCCTGTTCTTCGGTGCAAAAGCCCATCACTCGTTCGACTCCGGCACGGTTGTACCAACTTCGGTCGAAGATGACGATCTCGCCCGCCGCCGGGAGATGTGGGACGTAACGCTGGACATACATCTGCGAGTGCTCTCGCTCGGTCGGCGCCGGTAGAGCAACCACCCGGAACACTCGTGGACTCACGCGTTCGGTGATGGCTTTGATTACTCCGCCCTTCCCCGCGGTATCTCGGCCTTCGAACACGATGCAGACCTTGGCGCCAGACGATTTGACCCACTCCTGCAAAGCCACGAGCTCACCGTGCATCGGCTTGAGTTCGTGGCGGTATACCTTGTTCTTCATCGGTTTTTCTGCGACGAGTGCCGCGTCGTCGTGAAGAATCCGAGCGTTCTTTCCCACTTCCACTCCTTGGAGACGTGAGCGCGCGGGGCATCGTCCGCTCGTATGTGTATGCCCCGTATTCGGTCAACCTATTCTCTCCGGGATCGCGACTCGAATCGTGTTGTTTTCGAGCCCGTTTCGAGTCTTGACGGTGTCAGCGATCGGCGCGAGTATTAATTGATGACTGGCGACGAAGAGTTGCTCCACGTCGAGCGGGTGATCACTCGCCTGATTTCCCGGTATCCGAATGTTCCTCCACCGGAGATCGAAAACAGAGTGCGAACAATTCACCAACGTTTTGCGGGGTGTCGGATACGTGATTTCGTGCCTCTCCTTGTCGAAAAGGCGGCCAGACACGAGATCTCGAACCGGATGATCGTGATTCCGATAATGGATGAACGGTCCGCAGTGCTGAACCCTCTCGAACTGTAGCCGGAACGGACGTCGTCGGCGCATACTGAAATGACCTTGGACCAGGGAGTTTTGGCCGACTGCAGATTTCAGGCGCGGAATGTCAGCCTCCCGAACTCCTTATGTGTAAACCGAGTACAGGGAGCGTTGACATGGAAGGTTTCTGGGAATTCTTCTGGTTCATCTTCGTCTGCTTTGCCTTTGTGGCGTATTTGAGCGTGTTGTTCTCGATCATCACCGACTTGTTCCGTGATCACGAGACTTCGGGTTGGGCCAAGGCGTTGTGGATGATTTTCCTCTTCGTCATTCCATTCTTGTCCGCGATGATCTACGTGGTTGTCAAGAATGACGGAATGACTCGGCGGTCGATGGAGGCCGCTCAACAGCACATACACGCGCAGAGTGACTACATTCGAACCGTCGCCGGCAGGTCTCCGACTCAGCAGATTGCCGACGCCAGAGAGCTTCTCGACTCCGGCGCGATCAACGAAGAGGAATTCCAGGCAATCAAGGCAAAGGCGCTGGCGTAGTTTTCGTATCTTCTGCCCCAGGCCTGGCGTCGTCGGTTCCGGCGTCGTCAGGCCGGGCGTCCTGCGCGGCGGCGCGTGCGGGACGAACCAGCACTTCGAGAGCTACGAGTGCAACCAGCGCAATGACGACGATCCAACCCACGACCAAACCGGTGGGGTAGCGCCAGAAGAGCAGCAACAATGCGGCGATGCCGATGATGGCGCAGCGCAGCGGAACACGAAGCTGATTGGCCCACCGCTCCACCTGATTTGGCGTACGGCCGCTTGAAGAATGCCGGACGAAGTCCAATGCCTGCCCGTAGCCTCGTCGAACGGCGATCGCCGACGACGACCCACCGACCAGGTAGGCGCCGAGCCCGACCACCACGCCGAGGACCGCAACCGCTCGCAGGCTCGTGCGCAGTGGTACCAGAACTGTGTCGATGACGGCAGTCGCGGCGTCTGGCGAGAGGATATCGGTGGGCACACTGTCGAGGTAGATTGCGCGTCCGATGAGAATTCCGATCGCGAGAACCAGCATTCCCAACGCAATCGACAAGCCGACCAGGGACAGTGCGCGGAGCCTGCGACCGGTTGGCGCAACGGCGACAGCGGCTGCCGCGCAAGCGATTCCCAACCACGGCAACACCGCTGAGACCTTGTCGAGTGCCGAGACGGCTCGCTGAGCCTTCACCAGCTCGGGGGACTGGAAGAGAACAAATTCCTTGTCCACGGAGGGGATTTTGTCTGCGAAGGCGAAGCCGCGGTCGATCAAAGCTGCTTTGACCCTGTCGATGATCGTACTGAGCGAAATGCTGACGGTTCCGCTCTGATCGACTTCGACGGAATTGGGGCCGTAATCTCCGGTCATGACCGAGACCAGTGCGTTGTGCGCCGATCGGTTCGCTTGAATCCACAAGTCCTCGAACTGTTGTGACCGAACGAGCGAGCCCACCGTGTCGTGAACAAAGCTCTTTGCCTGGCCGGCGATCACCGGTGCCAACCCCACTACGGCTTGATCCAGACGCGGCGCGTTGGCCGCAAGATTCGACACGTCGGTCAGTGCGGTGAGTGCGTCGGTGGTGAGCCCCTCGACGTCGACACGATCGAAGATCTCGTCGGTGATCTGATTCGTGATCTCGGCCTGCACGGCGGGATTCTCGCCCAGTGGCGCGACCGTGCTGACGTAGCGGTCCGTATCGAGTATCTGACTACGGGTGAAGCGGGTGGTCACGGACAAGACTGCAAGGAGGGCGACCAACACCAGCAGTATCGCCACGGCAGTCCACCGGAGTCCGTGTCGAGGTGGCCGGGAGACTTGCTCGACGGTCGTTTCGCGGGCGCTGGGAGTCTGCTCTCGAAGTGTTGCAACCTCTTGCCGCAACCTGGCTAGTTCGGCACGTTCGTCCTCCTGGAGTGGGCCGTCGTTCGTGCCGTTTGCCATCATGTTCCTCTCCGGAGGGAAACTACTGCCGCACAGATGAAAACGCTGAATTCGATGGGTGTATCCGAAGTCGAGACCTCAGATCACGTCGGGATTCCATGTCGCGACAGCCCAGATGACGAATACGTCGAGCGCGATGATGGTGATCGACCACCACGGAGAGTGGGGTAGCCACAGGAAATTCGCGAGGATCGAGAGCGAACAGAAGATTATCGCGCCTACCCGTGCCCACGTCGCGCCGGTGAAGAGCATGATTCCGACAGCGGTGACGAGCACGCCGAGTACGAGGTGAATCCATCCCCAGGAGGTGAGGTCGAATTGGTACGCGTATTCAGGGCCGACAACGGTCACATCGTCCTTGGATATCGCCGAGATGCCTTGGAGAATTTCGAGCACGCCGACGGTGACGAGAAGAACGGCTCCGCCCAGCGCGCTTCCTTTTGCCACACCTTGCTTGACCAGTGATTCCTCGGCCATGACCGCCCCTTGGTATCAAGTGCGAAATTGCCTGGCGTAACTCCGTATTGCGACTATTTACGGTGGTGAAGTATCCCGCCACGGGGCAAATCAAACATTGAGCGCTGGACATCCTCGCGATATTCGCTCGCCCACGAATCCGAGAGGATCTACCGTGACGGCATGGATGTGGAGGACGCAGGCATGACGCCGACGACTGCGCCGGTAACAATTCGGACGGATCGACTGGTGCTTCGTACCTACCGTCCCGGCGATCATCAGGACCTTCTCACCTTCTACGGGCGTAGCGACGTGTGCCGGTATTTGTTCAACGAACCCTGGAGCCCGGACGATGCGCGAGAGGCAGTGCAGACCAGAATGTCTCGCCGCGACCTGACAGCGGGCGCGGTGGCTCTTGTCGTCGAATACGAGGGCCGGGTTGTCGGAAGCGTGAGTGCCTGGCTAGTCGACGAATCAGGGGACGCTGTCGACACCGAGCGCACCGCCGAAGTCGGGTGGGCATTCTCGCCCGACTTCGGCGGCCGAGGATTCGCGACGGAAGCTGTGACCGCTCTGATCGACCTGGTCTTCGCGACACCCCGATTGCGCCGCGTGGTCGCGCAGATGGATGCGAGAAACGAATCCTCGGCGCGACTCGCGCGGCGAATCGGGTTGCGGCGAGAGGCACATTTTCGGCAGAACGCGTGGATCAAGAACGAGTGGACCGACACTGTGGTTTTTGCAACGCTGCGCAGTGAGTGGCCTACAAGTCTCTGATCAGGAGGGCCGAGCTGCTACTTCGCAACCAGTTCGGTCAACTGGGGGACCAGCTCGTCAGTTGCCCATGGAACGCTCAAAACGCTGACGTACATGGTGGCGGCTGTCAGGCGATTGTCGGTGATCCACAAGTCCTTCCCGTTGGCGATAACCGGCCACCGTGCGAACAGGGTGTTGGCCAACGTGCTGTCGACTTCCGACTGATCGCTTGCCCATCCGAGATATACGTCGGTGTTTATCGTGTCGAGCTTTTCCATGCTGATGCCGAACAGGAACGAGTCGCCTGCAAAGTTCTTGGCACCGTTGACCACGTCGGGAGCGACTGTGAGTCCGAGGTTTTCGACGAACTTCACGCGCGGATCGTCCGGGCCGTAGATGGCCGTTTCGGTTTCGCCTTCGCGGATGTAAGACCCGAAGGCGAACGTGACTCCATTGAATTCAGGATGGCTGGTCTTCGACTCTTCCACCGTCTTTTCGACGGACTTGATCAAATCCGCGGTCTGGGCCGGGCGCCCCAAGGCCTTGCCGACATCGGTGGCGAGGTTTTGCCACGAACTCGGCTGGTACGGCTTGGTGTCGTAGGGGAGTGTCGGGGCGATCGAGCTCAGACGCGAATAGTCCTGCTCGGAGAAACCGGAGTACGGGGCCAGAATCAGGTCGGGGGCGGCATTGAGGATCTGCTCGAACAGAAGCTCACCGCTGTCGGAGTAGTACGGCGCCGGTGTGGGCAGCGGCTGGCCCGACTTCTCGAGTTCCGCGCGCGTCCACGGGAGGAAGCCGTCGGCGTCGCCGGCCCACGAGTCCTTCTGCATTGCAATCGGAGTGACGCCGAGGGCGATGACAGTGTCGGCCGCTGCGGAATCGAGGGTGAGGATCCTGGTCGGTTCCTTGTCGATGGTGGTGCCGCCGAATGCGTGCTCGATCGTGACGGGGTATGCGCCGTCCTCGACAGCAGATGCCGACGAACTATTTTCCTGGGCGTCCGATGACGACTGCGTGCAGGCGGTCAGAGGCAGTGCGGCCGCCACCATCAGCGCAACGACAATTCGCCTCTTCCGTTGGGGACGAATTCTCTGACGGGCAGATCTGAACACGCGAAACTCCTCGGGATAGATCGGGGAAGTGCTTGCACGACTCAGCGCGGTACGCACATGAGAGCAGGCTTACCTAAGTGAATCTAGGGCGCGTGCGTGTAGCGAAGGGGCCAGCAGATGTCGACAACAGGTCAGGCTCGAGTCAGTTGACAGCGGCGAGCGCATTGCCAGGGGTGTAGCCGACCGTCTTACGAAAAGCAGCGATGAACGAGCTCGACGTCCCGTACCCGACTCGACGGCTGACGGCGTTCACACTCATCCCGGTCCCGAGCATGCCCAGTGCTGTGCTCATGCGAACCAGAGTGCGCCATTGCGCAAAACTCAGCGCAAGTTCCGCGGCAAAAATCCGGGTGACCGTGCGTCGGCTGAGGTTGAGAACGTGCGCCCACTGGTCGAGTGACCGATCGTCGGCGGGATCCGACAACACTTTGTCGACGAGTTGTCGAAGCCGGGGATCGCGGGGGATCGGTACGTCGAAGTGAGGTGCCGATGCCGGGGTGAGGAGATCGACACAGACCTGCTGTGCCCGAAGGCGTTGTTCTGCAGGCATTCCGGTATGGGCGAGGTGTATCAGCAGTACCCGGGCTGCCTCACTCAAGGTCACGATGCACGGTTCGTTCCAGGCGGGAGTCCACAACTCGGGGGTGAAGAGAGTGGCGCGGAATGCGACGTGCGGATTGGCCTGACCTTCGTGGAGGACCCCGCGAGGGATCCACAGGCCGACGCCGGGCGTGACGGTCCAGAGTTGATTGTCGATGATCATGTTGACGACGCCGCGGTCGGACCAGATGAGTTCGTGCTCGGCATGAGCGTGCTGTGGCCACTGGGTGATGTGGTCGGTCTCGACGATGTACGTCGTCAGTTGGAACGGCGCCGGGACGGCGCGCGCCATCGGAGTGTGGCGGTCGGAATCCGACAGGTGGAGGCCACCGTCGATTTCACGAAGGGCAGGGATCGGCACCGCGGACTACCTCCAAAGCAAAGTTAGGTAAACCTTACACCCTGTTTGCTGGGTTCAGTGGCCCGCACCGAGTTCGATGAGAAGCACGCCTGCCGCGATAAGGCCGATCCCCACGATCATGAGCTTGGTCAGCGGTTCGCGAAAGAGAATGCGGGATGCGATTGCTGTCAGCGCCACCCCGCAAGCAGTCCAGATGCCGTACGCAACGCCGATTGTCAGGCCCGCGTCGAGTGCGAGCGTGAGGAAAGCGAAAGCGGCGAGGTACCCCACGGTGACAACCGCGAGCCATCGTTTGTCGCTGCCGTCCTGCGACGCCATCCGTAGTGACAACGTCGCGGTGACCTCGGAAATAATTGCAGCGATCAGAAATACGAAAGTCATGCCGGGTCCGCCGGCCCGCTGTCGGCAGCAACCTGGGAACCGAGTTCAACGCAGAGGACTCCGCCGATGACCAGGGCAATGCCGACGCCCATGGTGGCTGTCAGGGGGTCGCCGAAAAGGAAAGTCGCGAACACCGCGGTCAGGACAACTCCGGTTGCGCCCCAGATTCCGTATGCAACACCGAGTCCCATGCCCTCCCGCAGGACGAACGACAACGCGGTGAATGCTGCGAGATATCCGCCGACGACCACGACGTACCAGGCGGGGTGATCGAGGGCCGCGCGCAGAGACAGAGTCGCGGACACCTCGGTCAGGATCGCGGTGATCAACAGGAGCCATTTCTTCACGGTTCGGATTCTGTCAGGCTCCACCGATTCCGGTCGCGCACTACGGTTGAGACATGACGTGCGTGCTGCTCGGCGGAATCCGCCAAGGTGACATCCGCCACGATGTGTCCGTTGGCGATATAACCGCGACGCCGATTCTCGACTGGGGCCACGATGACGTGGCTCGCCTCTGCGAGGACATTGCAGAAGGTTCGATCCAGTCGGCGCAGGAGTTCCTGGTGTCGGCGCATCGCAGCGTCGCTGCAAATATTCGGCCGGTGTACGGCCTCGACGACCGGCAACCCGTCTCGGTGACATTGAGCCGAGGACGCGGATCCTGCAGTCAGAGACTGGCTGTCGTCGAAGCGTTGGCTCGCCGCCGAGGTATCGCCACGCGAGTTCGCGGTCTCGTACTTCGTGGGGAGTTCTGGTACCCGAGATTTCGGCGTCTACATGCGGTGATTCCGAAGTCTGTGCTGCTGGCGTGGCCGGAATTTCTGGTCGACGGACGCTGGCAGGACATCTCCGAGATCGTTTCACCTGCGGTGGTCTCAGCGCTCGAACCGTTCACGAACACTGGCGAGGAGACACTGTTCGACGCGATCGGACGCGCTCCGATCAGTTGGGGCAAATCAATTTCGTGCGATTGCTTGGACTTCTCCGAATTCGTCGACCGTGATCTGGGCACCTTCGAATCTCGCGACAAGCTCTTCGAGGAATTCGGACAGACGATGTCGACCCCCATCAGAATTCTCGTCGATCCGGTTTTCCGGAACTGGAGTGCATCCGGCTGACGCGCGACGCGAGGTCTAGGCTGTTCTGCATGTCTGTGCGTACCCCATTGGTCCCTGGAACCGTCTCTCCCGTCCTCGCTGTGCCCTCGAAGATCGAGCGGCCCGAGTACGCGTGGAAGCCGACCGCCAAAGAGGGCAACGAGCCCTGGGTTCAGACGCCGGAGACGATCGAGGCGATGCGCATCGCCAGCAAGATCGCTGCCGGCGCGCTGCAGGAAGCCGGCAAGGCTGTCGCTCCCGGTGTCACGACCGACGAGCTCGACCGCATCGCACACGAGTTCATGCTCGACCACGGCGCATACCCGTCGACGTTGGGCTACAAGAGCTTTCCCAAGTCGTGCTGCACGTCTCTCAACGAGGTGATCTGCCACGGAATCCCCGACTCGACCGTGATCCAGGACGGAGACATCGTCAATATCGACGTCACCGCGTACATCAACGGGGTGCACGGGGACACCAATGCGACGTTCCTCGCCGGTGACGTGTCCGAAGAGAACCGCTTGCTCGTCGAGCGCACACACGAGGCAACGATGCGGGCCATCAAAGCCGTCAAGCCCGGCCGCGCGCTCAACGTGATCGGACGCGTCATCGAGTCCTACGCCCATCGGTTCGGGTACGGCGTCGTCCGGGACTTCACCGGACACGGAATCGGCGAGACCTTCCACAACGGCCTCGTGATCCTGCACTACGACGAGCCCGCGGTCGAGACGATCATCGAACCGGGTATGGTCTTCACGATCGAACCGATGATCAACCTCGGTGGTATCGACTACGAGATCTGGGAGGACGGCTGGACCGTCGTCACCAAGGACCGTAAGTGGACGGCGCAGTTCGAGCACACCTTGGTGGTCACCGAGACCGGTGCAGAGATTCTCACCCTGCCTTGAGTTCGGCGATGCGCGGCGCTCTGCTGGTAGCCGGCACTACTTCCGACGCAGGCAAGAGCGTTCTGGTGGCCGGATTGTGTCGCATGTTGGCGCGTCGAGGCGTCCGAGTGGCGCCGTTCAAGGCGCAGAACATGTCGAACAACTCCGTGGTCACGCTGGACGGCGGAGAGATCGGCCGTGCGCAGGCACTTCAGGCGCGGGCATGCGGTCTGGAGCCGAGTGTTCGATTCAATCCCGTGCTGCTCAAGCCGGGGAGTGATCGCACTTCGCAACTGGTCGTTCGGGGCAAGGCGATGACCACGGTGGGTGCTCGCGATTACATGCAGCATCGGCAGTGGCTTCGCGCCGTCGTGGCCGAAGATCTCGAATCGCTTCGATCCGAGTTCGACGTCGTGATCTGTGAAGGCGCCGGTTCACCGGCCGAAATCAACTTGCGCGCAACGGATCTTGCCAACATGGGATTGGCTGAGGCTGCGCAGATTCCGGTCGTCGTCGTCGGTGACATCGATCGCGGCGGCGTCCTGGCCCATCTGTTCGGGACCGTTGCTGTGCTCTCGCCGAGCGACCAGGCATTGATCGCGGGATTTGTGATCAACAAATTCCGCGGTGACGTTGCACTGTTGGAACCCGGACTGGATCAACTGCGCAGCCTCACCGGTCGACCCACTCTCGGAGTGATCCCGTTTGCCGACGATCTTTGGCTCGACGCCGAGGATTCGCTTGGCGTCACCGGCAACGCCCCGGTAGGGCGCCCTGGCCCACCCGTCGGTTCGGCCTGGCTCACCGTTGCTGCGGTTCGGCTCCCCCGCATCTCCAACTCGACGGATGTCGAGGCGCTGGCATGTGAACCGGGCGTGGCAGTTTCGTGGGTGACCGATCCGTCGCGGATCCGCGACGCAGACCTCGTGGTGATCCCCGGTAGTAAGTCCACCGTGAGTGACCTCGAGTGGTTGCGGAGTACCGGCCTGGCTGACGAGATCATCGCCCGAGCGGGCCGCGGGCAGGCGGTGCTGGGAGTCTGCGGCGGATACCAGATGCTGGGTAATTCGATCGTCGACGAGGTCGAATCAGGATCAGGGACCACCGCAGGACTCGGTCTGCTGGACCTCGACATCGAATTCGCTTCGGACAAAGTGCTGGCGCAGGTAACCGGTTCCGCCGACGGTATCTCGGTGTCGGGGTACGAGATTCATCACGGACGCGTCGTGCACAACGGGGACCGTCCATTGCTGGCGGACTCGGGCGGTGTGCCGGAAGGCAGTGTGCGAGGGTCTGTTCGAGGGACACACTGGCATGGTCTCCTGGAAAGTGACGACTTTCGGCGCAGCCTTCTGCGTGAGATCGCGGTTCCCGGTTTTGTTGCTGCACCCGACACCTCGGTTGCCGCGGTGCGAGAACAACAACTCGACCTTCTCGCTGATCTCGTCGAGCAGCACCTCGATCAGGATCTACTCGAGAAACTGATCAACGGTGGGGCGCCGATCGGGCTTCCCGTCATTGCCTCCGCACTCGAAGCCTGAGAGCGCTCCCGCGGGCGTCGACGTGGACGCGGTAGAATAGCCAGGCCTCACTCCCGCGACGGCTCCCTAGTAGGAGTGTGCGCGGTGACAGATCAATTCGACGGCTTGCTTACCGACTTCAGTGACGAGGTGCTGGTCGACTCGGCAATGCTCGGCGATCATGCGGCCTTCGACGTCATCGTTCGCCGATACGGCCCGCACTTGTATCGATTTGCCCGTCGACTCGTCACCAGTGAGAGTGACGTCGACGACATCGTCCAGGAAACCTGCGTTGCCGCCTGGCGCCAACTTCCGGGGTTTCAGCGGCGCTCGAGCATCAAGACCTGGTTGTTCGCGATCTGCTCTCGCAAGATCGCGGATGTCCATCGAAAAGTCGGCTCCTGCGCCGCCGATGTGGACGGACTTCGGGACGAAGTCGATACTCGATTGCGCGATCCGAGCGAGGAAGTCTGCGGCACAGCATTTCTCGACGCTCTTGAAGCCGAACTCGATCGTCTACCGCTGCGTCAGCGCGCCGCCTGGGTCTTGCGGGAAGTGGAGGGCATGACGTATCCACAGATCGCAGTTGTCCTGGAACTGAGTCCGGACGCGGTTCGTGGCCAACACACTCGGGCGAGGCGGAATCTGGGTCTCGCGCTCGACCGATGGCGATGACGACTCGGCGGTTTGCCGGGTTCTGTCACCGAACTCACTCTCCTGACGGCCCGGGTAGCTGGAAGAATGCTTCGTCGTGGATACCGCTTTCGACCCCAGAGGCTTCGACCCGAGAACCGAGGATTCGGTGCCGTCGGTAATGCCGGACGATGCGACGGCAACGGGTGCTGACGTCGCCGTCGAGGCTGCGGAAACTCGGCTGACCGCAAGCGCGGTCCGGGAGTTGCTGGCAGCGCTCGGAGGAAGTATCGGCGACGAGGACGAACTCGTGGTTTTGCTCCAGCGCGCCGTCGAAATCGCGAACGACGCCATCGAGGGCGCCGACAGCATCGGCGTCACCATCGATCTGGCCGGGCAGACCTACACCGCCGTTCATACCGATTCGCGGACTCTGCGTGTCGACATCGAGCAATACGACGCCGGCGACGGACCATGTCTGCACGCCGCTCGAACCGGTGAAACCGTTGTCGTCGATGCCGAGACCAGCGCGGAACGCTGGCCGCGGTTCGCGGCGGCGGCGAAGGACGAAGGGATCAAGTCCTTTCTCGCGGCGCCGCTTTTCACGCCGGATCAGCGACTGGGTTCGTTCAACCTGTACGGACGCGCCTCAGCGGCATTCGACCGCGTCGACGCGGATGTCATGGAGATTCTCACGACAACGGTCTCACGCGCGATCGGCGACTTCTCTCGTTTCAAGTCCGCCAAGGCGGTGGCTGATGCCTTGCAACGTGCGCTCGAGACCCGGGCGCCGATCGAACAGGCCAAAGGCATGCTGATGGCCATCCATCGGATCGACGCCGACACCGCATTTCACATGCTGCGCAAGCAGTCTCAGACGACGAATACCCGGTTGCGCGACGTGGCAGCCGAGATCGTCGAGACGTATTCGGCGCCGCCTACCGCTGTCTAGTTCGAGGGGGACCGACGTACAGCCTCGAGCGCGACGACGACGCCCGCGGCGACAACCACGTGCATCAGCGCGAGCATGACCGTGCTGGCGGCGTCGAAGTCCGCGGCAATGGTCAAAGCGATGGTGCCGAGCGCCACGACTGCACCCACGATCTGGGCGATGCGGATGATCGGCTCCCACTTCAGTGAGATCAACATTGCGACCGACAAACCGACCAGCAGTGGCACCACCGTCAATGTGATGACCCCACCAGGCGCGACGCTCGCCGGCTTTCCCTGATCTGTCATCTCGAATGATCCGCCCAATGCGAGGCCGATCAACCACAGGATCAGATTGACGACGAGAGCAATTACCGTGGCGCCGAGTACGGCACGTGGCTTGGTGACGTGGAGGTTGTGTGCGGTTGACGCGATTGCAGACATGGTGTTCTCCCGGCTCGATGCGATGGTCTTGTGACGTCGCTCTGGTGAATAGACCCGCCGGCTGGGAGAAACTCATCGCTGAGGTTGACTATTGCCCGTCGATGACGGGCACTGCGGTGCCGGTGACCGAGATACCGCCGTCGACTGGGATGTCGACCTCGAGCACACTGGGACGCCCGACGTGTCGGCCCTGGTGGATGGTGATCCGCCGCGGAGTGGCCGCGGGTTCGAGTTTGCGCAGGTAACCGCCGGTCGACGCCACTGCGGACCCGGTTGCGGGATCCTCGACGATGTTTCCCACCGGAAACAGATTTCGGGCTTCGAAGGTGTTGTCGTCGAGGGGGTGCAGGATTGTCACCGTGCCGGCCCACCCCTGCGCGTCCATCAGAATTCGCATTGCGGATGGATCGAAGGTGAACTCGTCGAATGTCGACTGATCACGAAGTACGACGATCGGGTGAGTGTTGCCGGCGTACGAGAGCATTGCGGGATACCGCGCGTCGAGCGCAGACGAATCGACGCCGATGAGCCCGAGCAGCGCTGTCAGCACGGCGTGATCGATCGGCGAGACCGACGGTTCGACGCTGGTGAAGGTCGCGGTCGACCTTCCGTCCTCGTCGGTCGCCGTGTCGATGGATACCGGTCCGATCGGTGTTTCGAATGTGAAGGTTCCGTCGCCGTCTCGCTCGGTGAGAGCGATGGCCGTCGCAATAGTGGCATGACCGCAGAACGGTACTTCGGCGATAGGGGAGAAGTACCGGATCCGGCTGTGGCGCGGGTTGCCTCCGAGTTCCGGTTCGATGAGGAACGCCGTCTCGGCATACCCGACTTCGGCTGCAACGGATTGTAATTCGGGGTCGTCGAGCCCGCGGGCGTCGAGCAGCACGCCGGCGGGATTACCGCCGGCCGGATCCGAACTGAACGCAGTCAGTCGGAGGATGTCGTGAGAAGTTGCCATGTCGACCATCTTTGTCCGCTGTCGTCCATCGGGGGAAGAGTCATCGCGCGATTGCGGTCCGCGATCTTCGAACTGGACTGCCTCCGGAACAAACCGGCCGCACGGCGTCGTTGGTGCAGATATGAGTAATGACACAGACACCGCCGAAGCGTTGTTCGCACTCGTGGCCCAGGGAAAACAAGGCGTGCTGGCAACCGTCAAGCGTGACGGCCGCCCGCAGTTGTCCAACATCATTTACTGCTGGGACGTCGAGTCGAAGACGGCTTCCGTGTCCATCACAGCCGATCGCGCCAAGAGTAAAAATGCGATCCGCGATCCGCGGGTTTCCCTCCACGTCAGCGCGCCCGACTTCTGGAGCTACGCCGTGATCGAAGGACTTGCCGTGGTGACACCCGTCGCGGCCGATCCTCACGACGAAGTGTCTGACGCACTGGTCGAGCTGTACCGGGACATCAGCGGTCAGGAGCATCCCGATTGGGAGGAGTACCGCGAAGCGATGGTTGCGGAGCGTCGACAGATCCTCACGGTGCGCGCTGATCACGTCTACGGAATGACGAGGCTCCCCAAGCCGTCCGGCACCTGAACTGCGTTCGTTCAGGTAGGGAGATAACGTTACGAGTTAATATGTAATGGTGAAAACCGAGTCTCCCGCCCGTATCGGACGACCACGCGACCCAGGCAAGGACGAGGCAGTGCTGGTTGCAGCTCGCACACTGCTGGCCGAAGTCGGGTATCAGCAGACGACCATTTCGGCCATTGCCAGGACTGCCGGTGTCAATACGCCGGCCATCTACCGTCGCTGGTCGTCACGGGAAGCCCTGATCGAAGAAGCAGTGCATGGACCGGGCGGACATCCGTTGCCTCGGTCGACCGGTGATTTGCGGGTGGATCTGACGACGTGGGTGCACATCTTCCTGGTTCGCGCTGCCCGACCCGCGGCGCGGGCCGGAGTTCCTGGCCTGCTTGCCGATTCGCGGACGGTGGAGGCGCGACAACGTCTGTTGGCTATCGGTGCACCGGTTCGTGCAGCGTTTCAGGATCTGCTGGACGACGCGGTGAGGCGTGGTGAGATCCCGGCAGGTGCGGATGCGATGTTCTTGTTCGACCTGCTGGCCGGGACGACGACAATGCAGGGGTTGACCCGTGGGCTCGAGGGTCAGGACGGCTTTGTAGATGCCCTCGCACGATCTCTGTACGTCCTGGCTGCGCATCCGGCCGATGCCGTCGGGACGGAAGCGGTGGGGCGATGATCTCGGTTTCGGTGGACGGCGGCGTTGCCGTCGTGACCCTCGACAGGCCTGACAAACGGAATGCCTTCAACAAGCACATGGGTCGAGACTTGGGGCAGGCGTACCGAAAGCTCGACGAAGACGATTCCGTTCGCGTGATCGTGCTGACCGGTGCGCCACCAGCATTCTGCGCGGGTGCAGATCTTGGCGACGGCGCCGGCACCTTCGATTCACCTGACGGCGAGCAGTTTTCGTCATCACCGGTGGATCCGCCGGCGTTCGAGTTGCGAAAGCCGGTCATCGCAGCGGTGAACGGACATGCGATCGGAATCGGCCTCACCATCGCGATGCAGGCCGATATCAGAATCTTTGCAGCTGACGCCAAGTATGCAATTCCGCAGGTTCGCCTCGGTGTGTTGCCGGATGCGATGGCGCATTGGACGGTTCCGCGCATCGCCGGAATGGCTGTGGCCGCCGACATCCTTTTGACTGGAAGGACGTTCGACGGAGCCGAGGCAATCGCGCTCGGGTTGGGTAGCCGTTGCCTGCCCGCTGACGAAGTGCTTTCGGCGGCGTTGGTGATCGCCCGAGACATTGCGACGAACACTGCACCGATGTCGGTGGCGCTCTCGAAGCGACTGCTCTGGCAGAGCCAGAGCAGCAGCTGTCGACCAGAGACGGTGGCGGCCATCGAAACGGACCTGCATCTACGCGTCATGGGGAAGCCGGACGCGGTGGAAGGTGTTCGTGCATTAATGGAACGGCGCACGCCTGTGTGGGTTTCGCGCTTGTCCGCCGAGTGGCAGGAAATCCCGTCGGAATGATTCGGGAGCCTTGCGGAAAATCACACGCGGACGACTACGCGTCTCGCAGCAACTGTTCGAGACGATGTTTGCAGAACGCGGTGATATCCGTATGTTCGCCGAGATGGAGATGCGTGGACAGGCGCAGGAGCGGAACAGCGAGCAGAACCGCAGCGAGTACCTCGTTGAACAAAAGGTTCTCGACCCTCCAGCCGGTCAGTTCCTCGTAGCGGGCAATGGTCTCTTCTCGGCTGGGAGTGCCTGGCAAAGGTGTGTGTCCCTCGAATTCGCTACACGCCCAATCGAGAAACAACAGCCAGGCGAGGTCGGCCTCGTGATCGCCGAGGTAGGCCATCTCCCAGTCGAGAACCCCGGCGATCGACTGGTCCGGACCGTAGAGGATGTTCGACATCCGGGCATCGCCCCAGCACAGTGTCACATGTTCGGGTTGGTAGATGTTCTCCCTCAGCCAGGCCAGTGCTTTGTCGAATATCGGCGGTAGGTCCGGCGATGCCCAACGAACGGCCCAGTCGAGGTAGTTCACCGCCTGTTCGACCGGATGGGTGCCGAACTGGGGGTAGGAGAGGAATCCGAGTTCGAGCTTGTCCGGGTCCAAGCGATGAATCTGCGCAATCGTCTCGACGCATCCCCACCACATCTTCGCTCGGCCTGCCTCATCGGCTTCGAAGTATGTTCCGGCACTGTGATACGACGGAAAGTCGCTGGGCGCCTCGGCATTACCGATGCGGTCCATGACGTAGTAGGGGCTGCCGAGTGGGTTGTCACCGCTGTCGATCCACCGAACGTGGGGGACTGCGAGGTCGGACTTCGCGAGCCTTTGTGTCACGAGGAACTGGCGGCGGAGATCGTAGTCGGGGAACAGCGAAACCTCCGGTGGACGCCGGAAAACAAAACCACTCGACTCGCCAGTGGCGCCATCGAGGTCGAACAGGTATGTCTCCGTCGAGAATCCGCGTTCGGTGCGCTTGAAGTTGACGATCTTGGCGCCTCGAGTACCCGGAATGTGCTCCCGGACAATTGGTTCAAGGGCGGGTGCGATGTCTTCTGCGGCTGTTCGGTCAGTCATTGTTCGTACCTGTCCGTGTGTTGCTCCAATCGGTGTACCCGTAGCGGGGATTCACGCCCATGAAGACCATTTCCACGAGCCCGTATCCGACTTTGTCTCCCATGCGGACCTCGCACAGCGTCTCGCTGAGCATGCTCACCTGCCGGATTTCGTCGAGGTTCGTGATGTCGACGGTGAAGCTGTCGCTGAAGTCCTTGCCGCGGTACATGCCGGAGGCGTACCCCCGGTACTCGTCGTAACCGGCCAGTCCGGGCCAGAAATCGCACACTGGATTCACCTCGATCACGTCGGTGGTCCGGTCCGCTCGGTGCACGGTGAAAGTGCCGGATTCGACCACCCGCATGTCGTCACGGAATTTCAGGTCGTGTTCCACGTCGATGATCGGTAGCGCGTCCTTGCCGGAACCGATCGGGAAGAGGACCTCGCCCTCGAACTGCCAGCGCGCGCCGGTACTGGTTTCGCGCTGCGCGAAATGCACTACCTCGTCGTCGAATTGGAATATCCCCATGTAATAGAGGACTCCGTCCGGAACCTCGGACGGCTGCAGGTTCGCGCCCTCGGACAGACTGCCGCCGCCACCGCCGTGTCGTACGCCCCACGAGTGATCGCGGCCGAACCACCAGTTGTCGGGATCGATGTCGATGCGGGTGCCGTCGATTTCGATCCAACCCGTGATGGTGCCGTTCTGGTAGAAGCGTCGGGCGTCTTCGCGAACGCGGCCGCGCGTGCGATGGAACGCTGCCGTCTGCTCGTACACCGGGAAGTCGCCGTGGAAGTCGAGTTGCAGGCTCAATCCGTGTTCGTTTGCGTCGACCGTGGAACGTACCTGGCGGAGTGGTTCGACGATTTCATAGGTGTACGGCCCCACTCTCCACGCTGCCAGTCCTCCGGTCTGAGGGTTCAACTCGGTGGACAGGCGCACCACGCGGGCTTCCTCACCCTTGCGCGTCACCATCGCGTAGGCGTCGAGGACGTTGCGGTTCGGGTATTTGGCCAGTCCCGTCATGATGCTGATCTCGCCCGTTTTGTCGAAGCCGTACATCACGATGCGTTCGGTCCAGCGCAGGTCACTTTGGGAGACGTGGTCGAGTGTCGTCGGGAGTTGATGAATGAGTAGTTCGTCGTGCGGTGTGATCACAGTCGGTCCTTGTGTCGACGGAGTGGGGTGTTCACAATCTATTACGGAGCGCTACGCAACGTAATGGTTTTCGGCGAAACCGGTCGGGTACTGTCCGCAGTTGTGGACGAACGCAGAGATCGACGCATCGGCACCGTCGGAGTCGGGCGCCCTCGAGATCCGCAAGTGGACGACGCCATCCTCACCGCCGCCCGCGAGTTGCTGGCGGAGCAGGGTTACCAGAAGACCACGATCACAGCCATCGCGCGAAGGGCCGAATTGGGCACTGCCGCAATTTATCGGCGCTGGGCGACCAAGGAATCCATCATCGAGGATGCGGTCTTCGGAATGCAGGATGCGGCGCTACCGGTGACCACGTCGAATTTGCGTGACGACATGCAGGCCTGGACGAGATGGTTCCTCGCGAGAGTTGCCGAACCGGCAACGCGCGCAGCGATTCCCGGCCTGCTGTCGGCCTACCATCAAGAAGACGGCGCCTACGAACAACTGGTTCGGAGATCGGAAGACCCGGCCCGGCTCGCACTCGCCGAGCGCGTGCGTGTCGAATTTCCCGAGCGGTCCGACGCGGAAATCGTGTCGACCGCCGATGTGGCCTTCGACATTCTCGTTGCAACCACCATCGTGCGGGGCCTTACGAGTGGCCTCGCCGACGGTGACGGGTTCTGCGCGCGCACTGCGGACGCACTGGTTCTGCTGGTTACGTCGACGGGAACCGAGATCAGCCGGCAATGAGGGGCTGACCGAGGCGCTTCCTCCGGTCAGGCGCTCGGTGCTTCGCCCACCCCCAACCCGAGCGAACGGTACGTCCGTCGCCTCAGATGCGCCGAACGCCACTTTCGCTCAGGGGAGAGGCGGTGGAGAGCGAACAAATCGGACTCGCCGGCGGTGGTGAGAATGTATGAGTGGTCATACTTCTGTCGACTCCAGGGTCCTCCACAGTGTGGATCGCGTACCGTTTCCAGACATGGAATTGACTCGAGTAGCGGTGGGCAGTGGTTCGTGCACCGTTCGGATCGACGGGCCGGTCAGCAAGCATGCGGTACTCCTGCTCCCCGGCAAGGGCGACCCCGTCGACTTGTACGACGATGTGTGTGAGCGACTGCATCATTCGGATCTGCGGACCGTCGCGGTGGAATCGATCGAGAATCTCGACGAGACCTCGGCAGTGGTACTTCTGGACGAGTTGAACATCGCCTGGGTGAACCTGGTCGGTCACCGGGAGGGCGCCGATCTCGCGTGGCTGTTGGCTGCACGTCAGTTCGGCCGCTTCGCGAGTTTGATCGCCGTGGACCGTGGACATCCGTCGGCCAGCGATATTGCCGGCGTACCGCCGGTCGAGGTTCCGACCACCGTCGTCGTGGGCAGTGGAGGTCGGGCCATCGCCGACGCCAGCGGTCGTTTCGTGTACTCCGACTTCCGCGTGACGGAACTTCCGGGTGTCGACGACGTCGTCAAGTCGGCACCGGCCGAACTCGCAACCGAGATCGTGCTGCGTACCAGCCCCTGGTGAAACTCTGACCTACGAAAAGGCGGGCACTCCCACTGCGCGGAGTGCCCGCCTTTTCGGCGTCATTAGGGCTGCGGGGCTCAGATGTCGAGGCCGAGCAGCGCGTTCTCGACCACTTCGGCCAGGGCCGGGTGGATCCAGTACTGGCCGCGTGCCATGTCCTGAGCTGACAAACCGAAGCTCATCGCCTGAATGAGCGGCTGGATGACGGTCGGAGCCTGCGTACCCATGACGTGGGCGCCGAGGATGCGTCCGGTGCCGCGTTCGGCGATCACCTTGCAGATGCCCTCTTGATCCTCCATCGCCCAGCCGTACGCGACGTCGCCGTATGCCTGCACCTTGACGGTGATGTCGAGTCCGGCGTCGCGAGCCTGCTTCTCCGTCATTCCGACGTCGGCGATCTGCGGGTCGGTGAACACGGCTGCCGGCACGAAGCGGTGATCGGTGCTGCGAAGCCCGGACGTGTCCTTCCAAGCGTCCTGAAGCAGGTTGTGCTGAACAACGCGCGCTTCATGGTTGGCGACGTGCTTGAGCTGGTACGGCGACGAGACGTCACCGAGTGCGAAGACGCCCTCGGCGGTGGTGCGTTGGTATTCGTCGACCACGATCGAGCCCTTGTCGTCGAGTTCGACGCCGGCCTTGTCGAGACCGAGTAGATCGCCGTTGGGCTGGCGGCCCACTGCTACGAGCAGGACGTCACCGGAAACGACTGTGCCGTTTGCCAGTTCGACGGCAATGTTGTCGCCGTCGCCGCGTACCGACGTGAGGGGTGAGCCTAGATGGACGTCCCACTTCTGTTCGGCCAACTCGGTGAAGCGCTCGGAGATCTCGTCGTCGAGGTGCCGCAGCAGTCTCTGGCTGCGACCGATGATCGACACGCGAGAACCCAACGCGGAGAACACGTGTGCGAACTCGGTGGCAATGAATCCTGAGCCGACGATCACCAGGTGCTCGGGAAGTTCGGGCAGTCGCATGATGTCTTCGTTGGTGTAGTACTTCACACCGCTCGACGCGATCTCTTCCGGGATGATCGGACGCGAACCGGCAGCGATGACCACCTGGTCGGCGGTGATCGTCTCGCCGGTTCCGGTGTCGATCGTCTTGTCGCCGGTGAACGTGGCGTGGCCGCGGTAGACGGTGGTGTTGGGACTGTCTTCGCTGCGGTACCGCTCACCACCTGCGGAAATGGGATCGATGCGGCCGAAGACGCGCTTGACGATGTCGGACCAACGGACGCCGTCGAGCGTGGCGTCGACGCCGTACTTCTCGGCAGTGGTGATGGTGCGTGCCACCTCGGCGGCGTAGACGAACATCTTGGTCGGGATACACCCGACATTGAGACACGTTCCGCCGAAGGTGCCCTCTTCGAGGATTGCGATCTTCTTGCCGTCGAACCGCTCGTCGGGCAGCGAGTTTCCGGATCCGCTGCCGATGATTGCAAGGTCGTAGTGCGTCACTGCGCGATCTCCTGTGTGTTGCTTGCTGTGCTTGCCGAACTTTCTGCGGTTGGGGCGAGGTGGCCGTCGAGCCACTCCAGCCACAGGTCGAGTTCGGAAAAGGCTGTGGCCAAGGGCTTCTCGGTCGAAAGAAACACGTCGTGACGGGCGCCGTCGATCGGGACGATGGTGGTGCGATCGCCGAGGCAACCCGCCCAGCGTGCGATCTGCTTGACGTCGAGAACGGAATCGGCGAGGTCGACGCTCGGGTTGTACGCCTTGGCGAACTGCGACTTCTTCGAGCGCAGAATCAGCGCGGGCACTCCGATGTCGAGGCCGCGGTGAAGTTTCGCGTGACCCGCTCGGACGGCCCGCATCCAGCCGAAGGTGACGGGGCAGCCGGCCAACGGCTTCCAGTCGAGGTTGTAGTCCCACACTCCGTTTGCCGAAACATGAAGGCTGGAACCGTAAGTCGGTAGTCCGGTTCCCGGGATCACCGTCTTCGCCGATACCCGTCCGAGGGCGTCGATCGCGGTGGTTCCCACGTTACGAACCACCGAGGGGCCCTGAAGATCGAACCAGGGACTGTTGAGCACCAGCCCGCAGATTCCGGCGCCATCGCTGCCACCGGGCTTGCGCTGCAAACGGTTCAGCCACAGCGGAACGATCAGACCGCCGGTCGAGTGCGCCATGAGCAGCACCTCGCTCCCGTCGGTCTCGCTGCGGACGATGCGCAGCGCCTCGTTCAGTTCGGCGTCGTAGAGCGCAAGGTCGGAGACGTAGTGCGCCGTGTGTCCCGGCTTGAGGGATCGCCCGCACTTGCGTAGGTCGAGTGCGAAGAATGCGTAGCCCTGCTCGGCAAAATGCTCGGCCAGGTGCTTCTGGAAGAAGTAGTCGGTGAATCCGTGCACGTACAAGACGGCACGACGTGTCTTCACCGCCTCCTTCCGCGGTTGGTAGCGGACCAGTGTTGCGTCCACCTCGCCTTCGCCGTCCGGATCCGTTCCGAGCGGGATCGTCAGCTGCTGATATCCGTCACCGAGGACGTCTGGAACCCAAGTAGTCACAAATCACAATCTAATCGTCGTTTCGGGTGCGCGTTGTAGAGCACAATTGGGGGTGGTGAACCGCGCGAGTACGCACGGGTAACCTATTCGGCGTAACACAGCAGGCGGATGCGCGCACGGCTAATGACAAGGAAGTCGATTCTCCAGTGTCGAATCAGAACGCGGTAGAGACGAAGACGGATGTAGTGCTCGTGGGCGCAGGCATCATGAGCGCCACGCTGGGTGCATTGCTGCGCCAGCTGCAGCCCGATTGGTCGATCTCGACCTTCGAGCGGCTCGATGCCGTCGCAGCCGAGAGCAGCGACCCCTGGAACAACGCGGGAACCGGTCACTCCGCCCTGTGTGAGCTCAATTACACCCCGGAGAACTCCGACGGCACGGTCGACATCAAGAAGGCCGTCAACGTCAACGAGCAGTTCCAGGTGTCCCGCCAGTTCTGGGCACACGCGGTCGAGCAGGGCGTCCTGACCCAGCCCAAGGAATTCATCAACCCCATCCCACACGTGAGCTTCGTTCACGGTGAGGCCAACGCCAAGTACCTGCGTGCTCGCTACGACGCACTTGCCGGCCATACGCTCTTCCGCGGCATGGAGTACATCGACGATCCGGCCGAGTTCAGCGAGCGTTTGCCGCTCATGGCCAAGGGACGCGACTTCTCCGATCCCATCGCCCTGAACTGGAGCCAGGACGGCACCGACGTCGATTTCGGAGCGCTCACCAAGCAGCTCATCGGCTACATCGGTAAGACCGGCGGCAAGATGTACTTCGGCCACGAGGTCACCAACCTGACCCAGAACTCGGACAAGTCCTGGACCGTCAAGGTCACCAACCGTCGCACCGGTGAAAAGCGCACCGTTCGCTCGCGCTTCGTGTTCGTCGGTGCCGGTGGCGGCGCCCTGCACCTGCTGCAGAAGTCCGGCATCAAGGAAGCCAAGGGCTTCGGTGGCTTCCCGGTCAGCGGTGCTTTCCTGCGATGCACCAACCCCGAACTCATCGACCAGCACAGCGCCAAGGTCTACGGCAAGGCTGCCGTCGGCGCCCCGCCCATGTCGGTGCCGCACCTCGACACCCGCGTCATCGGCAACAAGCCGGGACTGCTGTTCGGCCCCTACGCCGGATGGTCGCCGAAGTTCCTCAAGCAGGGTCGCGTCACGGACCTGCCCGGCTCGGTCAAGCCGAACAACATCCTCTCGATGCTCGGCGTCGGCGTCAGCGAGCTCGGCCTGGTCAAGTACCTGGTCAGCGAACTCGCCAAGAACGAAGCCGGTCGCATCTGGGATCTGCGTGAATTCGCGCCCAAGGCGCAGGCTCAGGACTGGGAGCTCATCACCGCGGGCCAGCGCGTCCAGGTGATCCGCCGTGCCAAGGGCAAGGGCGGCGTCCTCGAATTCGGTACCGCTGTGGTCGCCGCTGAGGACGGCTCCATCGCCGGCCTGCTCGGCGCTTCGCCCGGTGCGTCCACGGCCGTCCCGGCGATGCTGGACGTCCTCGAGCGCTGCTTCCCGACCGAGTTCCAGGGTTGGAAGGGCAAGCTTCGTGAGATGGTTCCGTCCATCGGCGTCAAACTCACTGACAACGAAGGCCTGTTCAACCAGGTCTGGGATTGGTCCTCGAAGGTTCTCGAGCTCGATTCCGCTGGTGCTTCCGAATCGGCTCCGGTCGCGGATACCGTCGCGACTGTGTGATAGTCCAACCCATGACGGCAACAGCAGCTTTGAAGCGTTCATGGGCACTCGACCTCGACAACAAGACGTTCTACGAGTTGTTGAAGCTTCGAGTGGAGGTCTTTGTCGTCGAGCAGGCCTGCCCGTATCCCGAGTTGGACGGGCGGGACCTGCTGACGGAAACACGCCACTTCTGGCTCGAGCAGGACGGCCAGGTGGTGTGCACACTCCGTCTGCTCGAAGAGCACGACGACGGAAACAAGAGCTTCCGAATCGGACGCCTCTGCACGTCGCGTCAGGCTCGCGGCCAGGGCCACACGACCCGCCTCCTGCAGGCCGCACTGGCCGAGGTCGGCGAAGCGCCGTGTCGGATCAACGCCCAGACCTACCTGGTCGAGATGTACGCCAAGCACGGATTCAAGGCTGACGGCGAAGAGTTCATCGAAGACGGCATCCCGCACACCCCGATGCGCCGTGGCGGGGGAGAGCCTTTCGTGGCTGTCAGCTAGTTTGTCGGAGATTTGACCCTGGTCGGCTCGTGGAAAAGCGAGCCGACTAGGGTTTTTTCGATACCGAATGTTCGCGGGGAAGTCCTGTTCGATCCAGGCGCGGTCCCGCCACTGTGAAAGATCTCTCCTCTACCGACTGACCGGGAGATCTCAGCCAGGTTGCCGCGACATTCGAGTGCAGCCAAATTCTCGGCGAGGAAACCGAGAGGTGGAGGGATATCGACGTGCGAAGTGAAGAAGATCGACCAGTGGCGGGCTTCCCGTTCAGTGCTGTGGTCGGCCAGGATCAATTGCGGTTGGCGCTGATTCTGTGTGCTGTGCATCCGGGGATCGGTGGAGTCCTGGTCCGCGGTGAGAAGGGAACTGCCAAGTCGACGGTCGTGCGCGCGCTGACTGCGCTGCTGCCCGCGGTCGACGACGCCGGAACGACACGACCGGCCCGCTTGGTGGAACTGCCCGTCGGCGCCACCGAGGACCGAGTGATCGGGTCCATCGACCTCGAGAAGGTTCTCCGCGACGGTGAGCGCGCTTTCCAACCTGGACTGCTCGCCGCGGCTCACCAGGGAGTTCTGTACGTCGACGAGGTGAATCTGCTTCACGACCACCTGGTCGACGTGCTTCTCGACGCCGCGGCGATGGGTCGCGTTCACATCGAGCGTGACGGAATCTCCCATTCGCACCCGGCTAAATTCGTACTCGTCGGCACGATGAATCCCGAAGAGGGAGAACTGCGTCCACAGTTGTTGGACCGTTTCGGACTGGCGGTCGATGTCGCAGCTTCCCGCGACGTCGACGTACGCATGGAAGTGGTGCGTCGCCGGCTCGACTACGAGCGCGACCCCGAGGCGTTTGTCGCTCGGTACGAATCCGCCGATGAGGAGCTCGCGGCCGAAATCCTCACGGCGCGTGAGAAACTGGACTCGGTCGAGCTGAGCAACCGCGAGCTGCGTCGAATTGCCTCACTGTGTGCGTCGTTCGACGTCGACGGTATGCGCGCGGACTTGGTGCTGGCGCGCACCGCGACCGCCCACGCTGCCTGGCGAGGCGACAGTGAGGTCACTGCGGAGGACGTGCGAGTGGCTGCGGAACTGACGCTGCCGCATCGCCGCCGCCGCGATCCGTTCGACGAGCCTGGCTTGGATCAGCAGCAGTTGGACGATGCACTCGAGCAGGCCGATCAGGACGCCCAGTCGCAGGTCGAGGACGACGCGCGCGACGGAGAGCCCGAACCTCCCGAGAATCCCGAAGACCGTGGCCCTGACGAAGACCGTGGCCCTGACGAAGACCGTGGCCAGGAAGATGGTGGCCCCGAAGACGGCGGTCCTGACGACGAGGGTCCGGACGACGACGGCCCGGAAGACCCTGACGGACCTGGTGGGGGAGTGCGCGCTACCGATCGCCCCTCGGCGTCACCGGCCGGCGAATTCAAGGCCAAGCTCCTCGAGGTTCCTGGTGTCGGGGAAGGTGCACCGGGACGCCGCTCGCGGTCCATGTCGTCCCGTGGACGAGTCGTGCGGTCCACGCGGGAACGTGGCCACGGATTGCATCTGACGAGCACGGTCGTCGCCGCAGCCGAGTCTCAAGTTGCCCGTGGTCGCACTGCTGGACGGCTGCGGCTGGCACCTGCTGATCTCCGCGGCGCGATTCGTGAAGGGCGAGAAGGCAATCTGATCGTCTTCGTTGTCGACGCGTCGGGGTCGATGGCAGCACGCGACCGCCTCTCCGCGGTCACCGGTGCGGTTGTCTCGTTGCTCCGCGACGCCTATCAGCGCCGCGACAAGGTCGCCGTCATCACTGTCCGTGGTCGTGAAGCAGAGCTCGTACTGCCGCCGACCTCTTCGGTGGACATCGCCGTCCGTCGCCTGCAGTCGATGCGTACCGGCGGCAAATCCCCACTCGCAGAGGGATTCCTGCGTGCTCGCGAAGTGGTTCTGCGTGAACGGCTTCGTGACCCGCAGCGCCGCGCCCTCGTCGTCACGCTCACCGACGGCCGGGCTACCGGAGGCAAGGACGCGCTGCACCGCGCCCGCGTCGCCGCGCATCTTCTTGCCGACGCGTCCGTCGCTTCCATCGTCGTCGACTGCGAGACCGGCCTCGTGCGTCTGGGGCTGGCAGCCGAGTTGGCCCGAGAACTACGTGGCGGTTACGTCCGCCTTGCCGAATTGTCAGCGCAGCAGGTCGCGGGTGTCGTCCGCGCCGCAGCCTAGATCCCAGCTCAGGAGTTCACGATGCCCAAGGGTGTTCCCGAGACAGTTCCCGACGACGGTCTGACCACGCGTCAGCGTCGTAACGCGCCGGTACTTGCCGTGCACACCGGCCCGGGAAAGGGTAAGTCCACCGCCGCTTTCGGCATGGCGCTGCGTGCCTGGAATCAAGGGTTCGACATCGGCGTGTTCCAGTTCGTGAAGAGTGCCAAGTGGAAGGTCGGCGAGGAAGCCGCGTTCCGCGCGCTCGGAAACCTGCATGACGAAACCGGCGTCGGTGGGCCGGTGCAGTGGCACAAGATGGGCGAAGGTTGGTCATGGACACGCAAGGCCGGTAGCGAGGAAGATCATGCTGCTGCCGCTGCGGAGGGTTGGCAGGAGATCGCGAGAAGGCTTGCAGGCGAAGAGCATCGATTCTACGTCCTCGACGAGTTCACGTACCCGCTCAAGTGGGGTTGGGTGGACGTGGACGAGGTAGTGCAGACACTGCGCGATCGCCCAGGCAACCAGCATGTCGTCATCACGGGGCGTGATGCCCCGCAGGCGCTGATCGACGCCGCCGACCTCGTGACCGAAATGACGAAGATCAAGCACCCGATGGATGCCGGCCGAAAGGGTCAACGGGGCATCGAATGGTAAGTCCTTCCACTCCGGCCGTGGTGATCGCCGCTCCTGCCTCGGGTAGCGGAAAGACCACGGTGGCAACGGGATTGATCGGCGCGCTGCGACGGTCCGGAAGCAGCGTTGCACCCTTCAAAGTGGGGCCGGACTACATCGACCCGGGTTATCACGGACTCGCGGCAGAGCGGCCCGGACGCAACCTCGACACTGTCCTGGTCGGCCCGGATCGCATCGGACCGCTCTACCGGCATGGAACCGCCGGCTGCGACATCGCCGTGGTCGAAGGTGTCATGGGTCTGTTCGACGGAAAGATCGACGAGGCCAACTCGCAGCCGTCGGCGGAGGGATCGACGGCGCAGGTCGCGTCGATCCTCGGTTCGCCGGTAGTCCTCGTGATCGACGCCCGTGGGCACAGTCAGAGTCTGGCCGCCGTACTCCACGGCTTCGCGACCTACGACGCAGGTGTGCGCATCGGCGGCGTCATTCTCAATCGCGTCGGGAGCGCTCGTCACGAGCAGGTGTTGCGTCATGCGTGCGACAAGGTCGGCGTCGCAGTGCTCGGAGTTGTGCCACGGTTGACGGAACTCGAAGTTCCCTCCCGGCACCTCGGTCTGATTCCGGCGGCCGAGCACGGCGCCGCCGCTGTGGCCGCAGTGGACGCGATGTCCGACTTGATTGCCTCGCACGTCGAACTGGACGCTGTTCGTGCACTGGCCGCCTCGAACGTGGGTGCAGCTGCATGGGATCCGGTTGCCGAGGTCGGCGCACACGCAGAGTCTCGCCCTGTGGTTGCCATGGCGGGCGGCCCGGCCTTCACCTTCGGCTATGCCGAGCACCGTGAACTCCTGACTGCCGCCGGCGCGGACGTGCAGGTGTTCGACCCGTTGCGTGACGAGCTTCCCGCGGGAACTGCTGCTCTTGTCCTTCCTGGCGGGTTCCCGGAAGAGCATGCGGTGGACCTCGCGGCCAATACCGTTCTGCTGCAGCAGGTTCGTGACCTGGCGGACGGCGGTGCGCCGATCCACGCCGAGTGTGCCGGTCTGCTCTACCTCGCTCGCAGCTTGGACGGTCACAGCATGGCCGGTGTTGTCGGGGTGGATGCCACATTCGGGAAACGCCTGACCCTCGGGTACCGCGAAGCAGTGGCGATCAGCGACTCCAGCCTCTTCGAAGCAGGCTTCCGCGTCACCGGTCACGAGTTCCACCGAACGTCTCTCGTCTCGGCAGACGCGGACGGTTGCGGAAGTGCGTGGGGGTGGCGGCCCTGGGACGGCGGCAGTGTCCGCGAAGGATTTGTTCGCGGCGGCGTCCACGCGTCGTATCTCCACACTCATCCGGTGGGGCAGCCCGAATCGATCGCGAAGTTCGTCGATGCCGCACGGGGATGACCTCTGTATAGGCGTTGGATTCACGACGAGCGCCACCGCGAAGGACATCGTCGCTGCGGTGAACGCGGTGCTGCAGGAGCGAGCGAGGATCGTGGTCCTCGCCACTGCGACCGGCAAGGCGGCGTCTGCAGCTCTGCTCGCTGCCGCCGATGAACTGAACGTCCCGATTGTGAGTTTCGACCCGGACGTACTTGGGCGAGTTCAGGTTCCGTCACCGTCGACTCGCGTCGAGCACGCGATCGGGACGGCAAGCGTCGCGGAAGCGGCGGCGATCCTCGCCTCCGGGGGCGGCCCGCTCCTAGTGGCCAAGACTGCCAGGGATGGAGTGACCGTGGCGGCGGCCCGTAAAGTTCCCTCCAGCTTGAACAATTCTGACGACGAAACGGAGTGCGAGTGAGCGAGTCCACCGCAGACGAGACCAACTACTTGGTCGGCCTCAACCTGACCGATCGACGCGTGGTCGTGTTCGGTGGCGGCACTGTGGCTCAGCGCCGACTCGGACTGCTGGTCGCCTCTGGTGCCCGTGTTCACGTCATCAGTCGCGCGTTCACTCCAGCCGTCGAAGGTATGGCCACGGCCGGGCAGATCACGGTCGAAGAGCGCCCGTACGCCGACGGCGACCTCGAAGGTGCGTGGTATGCCATCGCCTCGACCGACGAGCCGGAAACCAATGCGGCGATCGTCGCCGAGGCGGAGCGTCGCCACATCTTCTGCGTGCGCGCCGACAACGCGAAGCACGGTACCGCGGTAACTCCCGCCAGCGCCGAGTACGACGGTATGAGTATCGGAATTCTTGCCGGCGGCGATCACCGTCGTTCGGCAGCAGTCCGCACCGCGGTCGTCGAAGGTCTTCAGTCGGGCGTGCTCGCCGATACGGCCGAGCCGGCCGCTGCGGGCGTTGCTCTCGTCGGTGGTGGCCCCGGTGACCCCGACCTGATCACCGTGCGTGGACGCCGTTTGCTCGCACGCGCTGACGTCGTCGTGGCCGACCGATTGGCTCCGCCGGAGTTGCTCGCCGAACTGGGTCCGGACGTCGAGGTGATCGACGCCGCGAAGATCCCGTACGGCCGTGCCATGGCTCAGGAGGCCATCAACGCCGCGCTGATCGACAACGCGAAGGCAGGCAAGTTCGTGGTCCGCCTCAAGGGCGGGGACCCGTACGTCTTCGGGCGGGGATACGAAGAACTCGAAGCGTGTGCCGCTGCCGGCGTTCCGGTGACCGTAGTGCCCGGAATCACGAGCGCGATCTCGGTCCCGTCGGCCGCAGGCATCCCGGTGACCCACCGCGGCGTCACCCACGAGTTCGTCGTCGTCAGTGGTCACGTGGCTCCGGATCATCCGGATTCGCTGGTCGACTGGTCGGCACTGGCCAAGTTGCGCGGCACGATCGTGCTGCTCATGGCGGTCGAGCGCATCGATCAGTTCGCGAGGGCGCTCGTCGACGGTGGACGCCCGTCAACAACGCCGGTCACCGTGATCCAAGAGGGCACTCTGCGCACCCAGCGTGAACTTCGGGCCGATCTGGCGACCGTTGCTCAGCGCGTCAAAGACGAGGAGATCAAGCCTCCGGCGATCATCGTGATCGGGCCGGTCGCGGGCTTTTCCGTCGACGCTGGGTAACGTGAAGTCTTGTGTCTGATTCCCCAACATCTGAAACCGCTTCGGCGAATGCCCCGGTAGCGACTCGAGTCATCGGGCTCGCCATCATCGTCCTGAGTGGTTTGCAGATGATGGTGGTGCTCGACGGCACCGTCGCGAACCTCGCGCTGGCGCCATTGCAGGCAGACCTCGGGCTGAGCGACAGTGGTCGTAATTGGGTGTTGACCTCGTACGCGCTTGCGTTCGGTGGGCTCATGCTCCTCGGTGGTCGCCTCGGTGACGCGTACGGGCGCAAGAAGATGTTCATCGCGGGAGTCTCGCTGTTCACGGTGGCGTCGTTGCTCTGTGGTCTCGCCCTGAACGAGGGCATGTTGATCGCAGCGCGGGCGCTTCAAGGTGTCGGCGCAGCCGTGGCGTCGCCCACCGCCTTCGCACTTGTTGCCACGACTTTCGCCGCGGGTCCGGCTCGTAATCAGGCCATCGCGATTTTTGCCGCCATGACGGGCGTCGGATCGATCGCCGGTCTGATCATCGGCGGCGCATTGACCGAGGTGTCGTGGCGTCTGATCTTCCTCATCAACGTCCCGATCGGCATCGCGCTCGTCGGCATGGCGTTCCGCGCCCTTCGCGAGACGAATCAGACGCGTCTGGCTTTGGATGTCCCCGGCGCGATCCTCGCGACCCTCGGTTGTACCGGTGTTGTTTTTGCTCTCACCGAAGGCCCGGAAATGGGATGGGGGAGTATCGCCGTCATCGGTGCATTGGCGGCCGGATTGGTCGCCCTCGCCGCCTTCCTCTTCGTCGAGCGAACTGCGGACAACCCGCTCTTGCCCTTCTCGTTGTTCGCCGATCGCAACCGTGTCGCGACGTTCCTCGCCATCTTCTTCGTCGGTGGCGCGATGTTCAGCATGACGGCCTTCGTCGCACTGTTCGTGCAGGACATCATGCAGTATTCGCCGTTGCGTGCCGGTATCGCGTTCATTCCGTTCGCGTTCGGATTGGGCGCTGCCGCGTCGGTTGCTTCCAAGCTCGCCGTAAAGGTTCAACCCCGTTGGCTGGTCCTCACCGGCGTAGTGATCATGATCGTCGGACTCCTCTACGGATCTACTCTCGATTCCGATTCCACCTACCTGGCCAACTTGTTCGTGCCCGTGATCGGGATCGGATTCGGTATCGGCCTCGCGATGGTGCCCTTGCCACTGTGCGCGATCGCCGGTGTGCCGGAGACCGAGATCGGCCCGCTGACGGCCATCGCTCAGGTTGCCCAGACGCTCGGTGGACCACTGGCGCTGTCGGTGATCGGTGCGATGGCGACGTCGAAGACGCTCTCGCTCGGCGGCACTTCGGGCAAGGCCGCGGACATGAATCCGGCGGAGTTGATCGCACTCGGAGAGGGATACACCTTCGCGCTTGTGGGCTGCGCGGTCTGCGCGGTGTTCGCCGGTATCGCGGCGCTGTGCATCAGGTTCACACCTTCTCAGGTAGCCCAGGCTCAGGCTGCGGAGAAGGCAGCTCAGGGAATCGCCTGATCAGTCCTGTTTTTCCGCTTCGCTAGCCGATACGATCGTTGCAGGACGTGCCGAGAGTCTCGACGAATCGGGGTGCCGTGATGCGGATCGCGGACATATTGCGAAACAAGGGCAACAGCATCGTCACGATCGACGCCCACACGACGGTCAACGGGTTGCTGTGCGATCTTGCCCGCCACAACATCGGAGCCATGGTGGTGGTCGACGACGACGCGGTGGTCGGCATCATCTCCGAACGCGATGTCGTTCGACGCCTGCACGAGCGTGGCCCGGACCTTCTCGGGATCCAGGTTTCCGAGGTCATGACCGCTCTGATGTACACGTGCGTTCCGGCAGACGCGGTGGACAGCATTGCCGCGATCATGACCGAGCGTCGAATCCGACATCTGCCGGTGATCGAGGACGGCAACCTCCTCGGCATCGTCAGTATCGGTGACGTGGTGAAGAGCCGCATCGACGAGCTCAAGAGCGAACGCGATCAGCTCGAGTCGTACATCGATCAGGGCTGATCGATAGGTTGTCGCACGGTGACTACTCTCGTGTGATGGCCGCATTCCAGGAATCCACAGCAGGCACGGTCACCATCGTGGCCGGCCTCGAGAGCACCTTCGCCGACGAACTCGGCGCTCTGACGGTGCCGTGGCAAGGTGCTGCCGCGCCCGACCCGCAGTTGCTCGTGCTGAACGAGCAGCTGGCTGCGTCGTTGAGATTGGACGTAGCAGCGCTGCGAAGTGTGGACGGGATCGGCGTCCTGTCCGGTTCGACGGTGCCGGTCGGGGCCACACCGGTGGCGATGGCATATGCGGGTCATCAGTTCGGTGGGTACGCACCAATTCTCGGGGACGGTCGGGCTTTGTTACTCGGCGAACTCGTCAGCATTGACGGGCAGCGAGTGGACTTGCATCTGAAGGGCTCCGGGCGCACGCCGTTCTCTCGGGGCGGCGACGGGTATGCGGTCGTAGGGCCGATGCTGCGCGAATATCTCGTCAGTGAGGCGATGAATGCCCTCGGTGTCCCCACTACGCGCGCGCTGTCGGTGGTGGCGACGGGCCGAGACGTTCGCCGCAACGGCGCAGAACCCGGTGCCGTGCTTGCACGGATCGCGTCGAGTCACCTACGCGTTGGGACCTTCGAGTTCGCGGCCCGGCAGGGCGAGGTATTGCAGCCGCTCACCGATTACGCGATTGCCCGGCACTACCCGGAGCTGACCGAACTTCCGGCAACGGGTACACACAATCGCTACCTGAAGTTCCTCGAGGCGGTGGTCGAGGCGCAGGCATCACTGGTGGCGAGGTGGATGCTCATCGGTTTCGTGCACGGGGTCATGAACACCGACAACACGACAATTTCGGGGGAGACCATCGATTACGGTCCGTGTGCCTTCCTCGACGCGTTCGATCCGGCGGCAGTGTTCAGCTCGATCGACCACGGGGGCCGCTATGCATTCGGCAATCAGCCCGCTGTACTGAAGTGGAACCTGGCGCGCTTGGCAGAAACACTGTTGCCACTGATCGATTCCACACCCGACGAAGCAATTTCCGCGGCGTCAGCAGTTCTCGAGACCTTCGACGAGCGCTACGAGGGTCACTACGCGGCCGGTCTCGCGGCAAAGCTCGGTCTGGCCCAGCCGTTTGTCGATCGGGCGCTCGTCGACGATCTGCTGACGTTGTTGGCGGAACACGGTGCTGATTGGACGGGCAGTTTCCGCGCTCTCGCCGACGAATTGCGCGGAAATTCGGTGCCTCTCGACAACCTCGTGCCACGGGAGCACATCGCGCCCTGGTTGCAGCGGTGGCAGGGAGCCCTGACCGAAAACGGACACGGGGCCGCGGAGACCGCGAGCGCGATGGATCGCGTCAACCCGCTGTACATTCCGCGTAATCATCGGCTCGATGCGGCCTTGCGCGCCGCGACCGACGGTGACCTCGCTCCCTTCGAGAAGCTGTTGGAAGTGGTCACGCACCCGTTCGGCCGACGCGACGAGTGGGCTGACTACACCGAGGCGGCTCCGCAGTCTTTCAGCGAAACATTCCAAACCTTCTGTGGCACTTGACAGACGAAGCCATCAATCCGTCAGGATGATCAATTCGCGCTCCGACGCGATTTCGACGCGCAAGCCCGCCTTCGACGCCACCCGCGCAACACCCTTGATGTCGGTCGGTTCGGCACGCGAGACCACCAGCGCACGGGCGAGCAGACCTTTGTGGTGCTTGTTGAAGTGACTGACGACAGTGCGGGTGCCGTCCGGCTTCTCGGTGAGGACCGTTGCGATCAGTGCGTCCGGAACCGGTCCGAGGTCTTGGTAGGTGCCGGACCGTAGATCGATGACAAGGCCGTCGGCTTCGGCCGCCAAGGCCTTCGGCAGTTCCGGCTTCCACAGTGAGCGGAGCGTGCCCATCCCGGGCAGCTTGGACCCGCCGGAAAGGCGGTAGGCGGGGATCAGATCTCCCGCACGGACTGCACCGAACAGAGCGGAGCCGATCGCGATCCGATCGAGAGCCTTGGCCCTCTGGGCGCGGGTGAACGACTTGGCGTCGAGGGCGTCGAAGAGCACCCCGGTGTAGCGCTGCAGCGCGGGCCGCGTCGCGGACACCCACAGCTTGGCGTTGCGTTCCACTTCGTCTGCTTGCGTCGGACCGAGCCCGAGCGCTTCGCACGACGCCTCGACGTCAGCGGCCAGATCGACCAGCGTCTGAACCAGCAATTCGCGCGTTTCGGTCAACTGTGGCATCGACAGTTCGGCCAGATCGAGGGGCGCATCCTTGCCGCCGTCGGACTTGGTTTCTGAGGGAGGCAGCAGTACAAGCACGCTGTAACCGTACCGAGGCCCGCTCGGCCGACTGCGGCGACTATCCTTACACCTCGTGATTACCCGTCTGTCCCACCTGTTCCTGCGTACCCTGCGTGACGATCCCTCGGACGCCGAAGTTGCCAGCCACAAATTGCTGGTTCGTGCCGGCTACGTGCGTCGTATCGCTCCAGGCGTCTACTCGTGGTTGCCGCTGGGATTGCGGGTGCTGCGCGAGGTTGAGCGTGTTGTCCGCGAAGAAATGAATGCCATTGGTGGGCAGGAAATTCTGCTGCCTGCTCTGCTCCCGCGCGATCCCTACGAGGCGTCGAACCGCTGGACCGAGTACGGCCCCAACCTGTTCCGCCTCAAGGACCGCAAGGGCAACGACTACATGCTCGGCCCGACCCACGAGGAGCTCTTTGCTCTGACGGTCAAGGGTGAGTACAACTCGTACAAGGACTTCCCGGTCACCCTGTACCAGGTGCAGACCAAGTACCGCGACGAAGAGCGTCCGCGTGCGGGCATTCTGCGTGGTCGCGAGTTCCTCATGAAGGATTCGTACTCCTTCGACCTCAGCGACGAAGGCCTGACGGAGTCGTACCAGGCGCACCGCGGTGCCTACGAGAAGATCTTCACGCGTCTGGGCGTCAAATACGTCATCGTCTCGGCGACCTCCGGTGCGATGGGCGGCAGCGCGTCCGAGGAGTTCCTTGCCGAGAGCGAGATCGGCGAAGACACCTACGTACGCTGCCTCGAATCCGGCTACGCCGCCAACGTCGAGGCCGTCAAGACTGTTGTTCCCGACTCGATTCCGTTCGACGGGCTACCCGAAGCGAAGGTGTACGACACCGCGAACACACCCACCATCGACACCCTCGTGGACTGGGCGAACGGTGCCGACCTCGGCCGCACCATCACCGCTGCCGACACTCTCAAGAACATCATGGTCAAGACCCGCCTGCCCGGCGGCGAGTGGGAACTGCTCGGTATCGGCATCCCCGGCGACCGTGAGGTCGACGAAAAGCGCCTCGAAGCTTCACTGGAGCCGGCCGAGTTCGTGATGATCACCGAGACCGACTTCAAGAACAACCCGTTCCTGGCCAAGGGTTACATCGGCCCGAAGGCTCTGCAGGCCAACGGCGTTCGCTACCTTGTCGATCCGCGCGTCGTCGACGGCACCAGCTGGATCACCGGCGCCGACGAAGACGGCAAGCACGTGGTCGGCCTCGTTGCCGGTCGCGACTTCACCCCTGACGGAACCATCGAAGCCGCCGAGGTTCGTGACGGCGACGCCTCTCCCGACGGAGCCGGCACGCTGGTCTCGGCTCGCGGTATCGAGATCGGGCACGTCTTCCAGCTCGGTCGCAAGTACACCGACGTCTTCACCGTCGACGTCCTCGCCGAGAACGGCAAGCCCGTCCGCCCGACCATGGGTTCGTACGGCGTCGGCGTCTCGCGTCTGGTGGCCGTCATTGCCGAGCAGCATCACGACGAAAAGGGCCTGCGGTGGCCTGCCGAGGTTTCACCGGCCGACGTCTACCTCGTCATCGCGAACAAGGACGAGACCGCGCGCGAAGGCGCCGAAGGCCTCGCCGCGCAACTCGACCGTGCCGGACTCGAAGTAATCCTCGACGACCGCAAGGCATCGCCGGGCGTGAAGTTCAAGGACTCCGAGCTGATCGGCGTTCCGCTGATCGTTGTCGTCGGACGCGGTTGGGCCGACGGCAAGGTCGAAATTCGCGACCGCTTCACTGGCGAGAGCCGTGAGATCGACGCCGACTCGGCGATCGAGGCGATCATCAGCGCAGTTCGCGGCTGATTCGAATAGTCGTCAGGGCCGCCGCAGCCACCTTCCGAGGTGTCTGCGGCGGCCCTTCTTTTCTGCCACAATCGTGGCTATGGAACGCGAACCGGATTGGGCAGAAGTCGACGGCTATCTCGTTTCCACGTTGGTAGGTGAAGATCCGGTTCTCGACGCGGCACTCGCCGCCAATTCCGAGGCCGGCCTCCCGCCCATCGACGTGGCGCCGAACCAGGGCAAGCTCCTCAATCTTCTGGCGCGAATGTGCCTGGCGCGCAATGTCCTCGAGATCGGAACGCTCGGCGGATACAGCACGATCTGGCTCGCTCGCGCAGTCGGTCCCTCTGGCCAAGTCATCACGCTGGAATTCGATCCCACCCATGCGGATGTCGCTCGGGCGAATATCGAGCGCGCCGGCTTGGCTGACCGTGTCGACATCCGCGTCGGGGCTGCGCTCGACAGCCTCCCGTCGATCGCGAAGGAAGAGTTGGGACCTTTCGACTTGGTCTTCATCGACGCAGACAAGGAGAACAACACCGAGTACGTGCGGTGGGCGTTGGCCCTTTCGCATCCCGGAACCGTCATCATCGTGGACAACGTGGTGCGTGGGGGACATGTGTCCAACCCGGATATCGACGACGAGCGCGTCAAAGCGAGTCGAGCGGTGTTGGAGATGATCGCGGCCGAGCCGAAACTCGACGGCACCGCCATTCAAACCGTGGGTTCGAAGGGATGGGACGGGTTTGCCGTTGCAGTAGTGAACGAGTGAGCGCAGACTCGAAGCGGTGAGGATGCTGGGGGCAGCAAAGGCGGCATGGCGATGGGTGCGCAGTGCTCCCGGTACCTACGTCTGGTTGCTGGCCCTGCTGTTCACCACACTGTTCCTGCGGCATCTGCCTGACAATGTCGAGGAGCGTTTTCTCGGCAAGCGCTCGACCAATCTGCATCACCTGGCCGAAGACCCGCTACGAGTCCTGTTCTCGAGTGCCTTCTGGCTCGAAGGTGGCGGTTGGTTGGGATACCTGGTTCTCTTCACCATCTTTCATGCAACGGCTGAGCGTTGGCTCGGGACGTGGCGGTGGCTGTGTGTTGTCGTCATCGCCCACGTCGGAGCCACGTACATCAGCGAAGGTGTTCTGTACGAAGGTATTCGGCACGGATACGTGGCGGAGTCGGCGGTCAACACTCTCGACGTGGGAGTGAGCTACGGTCTGGCCGGCATCATGGGGATTCTGGTGTACCGCATCGTCGATCCGTGGCGATACGTCTATCTCGCGGGGCTGTTGGTCTTCTACGGTGTACCTCTGATTTTCGCCACCAATTTCACCGCCATCGGCCACATGTCTGCGTTGTTGCTGGGATTGGCGTGCTATCCGATCACGCGTGCTCGGTCCGGCACGTGGAATCCGATGGACCTGTGGCATTCGCGAAGAATCGCAGGTCTTCCATGAATCGCACCGCGGAAAGTTACCCGCTGGTAGTTTAG
>NZ_BCRM01000025.1 GCF_001552595.1 Rhodococcus erythropolis NBRC 15567 | reverse complement strand
TTCCAGCGGTCGGGGGATAGTCGTTGCTTCGCGAACCAGGCCGCGGACGGCGTCGTGGTCGGTGAGGAGGTTGTCGAACTCGACCAGAAGGGCGTCGTACGTCGGGATGACGCTGACGATGCCGTCGGCACCGAGATCGAATCGTGCGGCGATCGATCGGACAGTGTTCCAGTTCTGCTCGGCGGTCCCGCCGCTGACATTGACGCGAACGGCGGCGTCACCACAGTCGGCGACGTAGGTCTTCACGCGGAACACCCGACATCACGGGCCCGCCGTGACGCCACGACCTGGGCCAGCGGCGCAATGGTGACACCGGCGGCCTCGAGCGCGGCGCGAATCGCTTTCGCATTCGCGACGGCACCGGGGTTGTCACCGTGCACGAGGACCGTGTCGGCGACAACCGGGATCAACGTGCCGTCCACAGCTTCGACGACTTCCTCGACCACCATCCGAACGGTCCGTTCGACCAGAACGTCGACATCGTGAATCACTGCTCCCGGCTCGCTGCGGGCCACGAGAGTTCCGTCGGAGTTGTATGCGCGATCCGCGATTCCGACGATGCCGACGCACAATCCGCGGGCAGTCGCCTCGTCGGCCAACGCCCCGTCCTGGGCGAGCACGATCAACGACGGATCGAAGGCCGTGACCGCATCGACGACGGCGCGGGCGTAATCCTGGCGTACGGCAACAAGATTCCCGAGCTTGCCGTGGGGAGCGATGTGCGACAACGACGTTCCGTTCGCGACTGCAAAGGCATGAAGGGCGCCGAGTTGGAACAGCACGTCGGTTCGGACCTCGTTCTCGCTGAGATCCATCGCGCGACGGCCGAATCCGGCGAGGTCCGGAAAACTCGGATGCGCGCCGATTCCGATACCGCGGGATACGCACCCCCGAACGGTCGCGTCCATGGTTCGTGGATCGCCTGCATGGAATCCACAAGCGATGTTGGCCGAAGTCAGCGTGTCGAGCAGAGCATCGTCGGCGCCCATGGTCCACGTGCCGAATCCTTCGCCGAGATCGGCGACAAGATCGATGCTGGTTGCCATTTCGGTCCTTCCGGTTCGTTTACTTGTTCGTACGGGCGCCGTTGCCCGTGGTTGGTCCGACTGTCGAAGTTCTGTGTGTCGACTTCGGTGTTTCTGGGACGCTACTCAGGAACACCAAAGGGTTGTTAATACCGTTTCGCGTTGGGGTGATCGGAATTCGATATGTCCGTTGAGCTGGTAGTTTGCACAGCATGGACACGAGAAGGCTCTACTCGTTCGTACGAATTGTCGATGCCGGCAGCATCACCCGAGCCGCCGACATCCTGCACATCGCACAACCCGCCCTGAGCCAACAGATGACATCGCTGGAAACGCAGTTCGGTCAGCAACTCCTGATCCGCAGCAAACAGGGTGTCGAACCGACCGATGCGGGGCATGCACTCTATCGGCATGCTCAGGTGATTCTGCGTCAGGTGGAGAGTGCTCAGGCCGAGGTGTCCGTGGTCGGACGGGCGCTGGCGGGTGGCGTCTCCGTCGGCCTCGCCCCGTACAGCACCGCGACGGCAATTGCGTTGCCGCTCTTGGCCCGTGTGCGCGAGCAGCATCCGAATATCTTGTTGCACATCAACGAGAACTTCGGTGGTGTGCTCAGCGAAGCGATGATGACCGGTCGCATGGATCTGGCGTTGTTGTACGACGCCGGCCCGATCAAGGGTGTGACATTCGAGCGCTTGCTCACCGAGGAGTTGGTGGTGGTCGCGCCGTTCGGTACCGGACTGGCAGGCGAATCGGGATCCGACATCTCCCTGTCCGAGATCGCCGAACTGCCGCTATTGCTTCCGGGTCGGATGCACACCATCCGCAAGGTGGTGGAGCAGGCTTTCGACCGCGCAGAGCAGCAACCGAACGTCGTGGCCGAAGTGGAATCGGTGATGACTCTGTCCGAGGCCGTACGCACCGGATTGGGTGCGACGGTCCTGCCGTGGTCGGTGGCCCGCAGGGTCATGGACGTCGAAGCCCTCGAGCTACGACGCATCGAGCCGGGCATCGAAGTGCATGTCTCCCTTGGCACCCCGGCCAATCAGCCCCTCTCCAAACCGGCCGAGGCGGTGCGCGATGTTCTGCGCACCGTCGTGGCCGACTATGTGAAGGGAACCAACGCGAGCGGTCAGTAGCCCGCCGACGGATCGATCACAGCGGTGAGGTCGTCACCTGCGGCGAACCGGGCCACGTTGGTTGCAACGTGATCTGCCAGGACGCGGGTGAGCGTCGTAGCCGGGTTGGCGACGTGTGGAGTGATGATCGCGTTGGGCAGCTTCCACAACCGATGCCCGTCCGGCAACGGCTCGGGATCGGTGACGTCCAGTGCCGCCCCGCCGATCGAACCGGCTTCGAGGGCGTCGACCAATGCGTCCGTGTCGACGAGGGTGCCACGCGCGATGTTCACGATCCAGCTCGACTCCGACATCTGGTCCAGTTCGGCCTTGCCGACCAGATGCCGCGTCGCGGATGTCGACGGTGCTGCAATCACGAAGTGATCAGCCTTGGACCAGATTTCGCCGGTGCGATCGGCTGAGAGCGTTTCGGAAGCGCCTTCGACGGGGGTCCCGGAGCGGGTGATCGCGATGACCTTGACTTTGGACGCGGCGAGGTACGGGATCAACGCACGGCCGATTCCGCCGCAACCGATGATCGCCACTGTCGAGCCCTGCAAAGTGCCCACCCGCGGGTCGAACTCTTCCTTGCGCCACGACTGCGCTGCCAATTGTTCGGGGAGAGAGCGAACTCCGGCGAGGAGAAGCATCATCGTATGTTCGGCAACATTGCCCGCGTACGCTCCGGCAGCAGACGTCCAGACCCGCTTGTCGTCGATCACCCCGGCGTCGAACCAGGGCTCGATCCCGGCGAACGGCAACTGCACCCAGCGAACCGAATCGGGTAGCGCCGACGGGAACGTCTCCGGCCCCTGTACCCACACGACGCCCTCGGCTTCTGCCAGTGGAACGAGAACTCCACCGGCTCGGCGTATTCCGTCGGCGACGTGAGGATCCTCGACGGGACCGAGGTGGATGCGAGGGGCGCTGGCGTCTGTCATGTGGGTGCTTTCTGTTCGAGTAGCGGACGATCTAACAGCGGACAATCAGACGACGGCCGTCATTCCGCCGTCGACGTAGAGGATCTGACCGTTGACGAAATCCGAAGCCGGGGATGCCAAGAACAGTAGCGACCCGATCAGCTCCTCGGTACGGCCCCAGCGTCCGGCGGGTGTCCGCTTGGCGAGCCACGCGGTGAACTCCGGATCGTTGACCAGCGCAGAGGTCAGTTCGGTGTCGAAGTATCCCGGTGCGATCGCGTTGATCTGCAAACCGAAGGGTGCCCAGTCGGCGCACATTCCGCGAGTGAGCATTTTGAGCCCGCCCTTACTGGCCGCGTACGGTGCGATTCCCGCTCGGCCGAGCTCGCTCTGCACCGAGCAGATATTGACGATCTTCCCGTGTCCGCGCTCGACCATGGCTCGGGCGAATTCACGTCCGACGTAGAACGCACTGGTCAGGTTGGTGTCCATGACACGCCGGAAGTCGTCGTCGCCGAACTCGAGAAGCGGGGCACGGTGCTGCACGCCGGTGTTGTTGACAACGATCTCGACCGGGCCGACCTCCGCCTCGATGCGTGTCGCCGCATCCCGGACGGCAGCCGAATCGGTGACGTCGAAAGCGAATGCGTGCACCGTTGCACCGGTCGCGTCGGCGATGCGTCGACGCTCGGCTTCGAGCACGTCGACATTTCGGCTGTTGAGCACCACTACCGCACCCGCCTCGGCGAGACCAGTAGCGAGGGCCGAGCCGATGCCTCGGCTCGAACCCGTCACCAGCGCGACCTTCCCGGAAATGTCGAACGGGCCGGGGCTTGCGGTGCTACTCACGCTGTGACGCTCCTCTGAGATGTATGGATGTAGTCGACTGCCTCGCCCACCAGTGTGCTCGGTTTGGATACGACATTCAGCGTGATGCCGCGCTCGTCGTCCGTAAGCGGTTCGAGAGCCTCGAACTGGGAGATGAGCAGACTCTCCGGCATGAAGTGCCCGGCGCGGGAACGCATACGTGCGGAGATAGTCTCGAATTCACCGTCCAGGTGGACGAACTGCACGTCAAGACCGTCCGGGCGCAACCGGTCCCGATAGTCCTTCCGCAGAGCCGAACAGGCAACGACGCCTGTTCGTCCCGCATCGGCACGCCCGGACAACCAGGCCGCGATCGCGTCGAGCCACGGCACGCGATCTTCGTCGGTCAACGGTGTCCCCGAACGCATCTTGGCGACATTGGACTCGGGATGGAGATCGTCACCGTCGACGAAGTCTGCTCCGAGAGACGTGGCGAGACCTACTGCCACGGTGCTCTTTCCCGCACCGGCCACACCCATCACAACTACCTGCACGGTCATGCTTCGACCATGCCCGACTACCGGAGGCCAGACAATACTCGAGCGATACCGGTTCGCGAGGGTGCCATAGCGGAACGATCTATTGGTTAAGTTCTAAGTCGAATGGGACTGCCCGACGGTGTCGGTGGTAGACGGTAATTTCACGACGGCATGGCCAGATACGTGAACGAATCAAACCGGCGGGGGCAATCGAACAATGAACAGCAATCAGTTCTCTCTCCTACTGCTGACTACGGTGATCGGCGCCCTTGTGGGCGCATACAACATCCACGTCACGAAGCGAACAGAAACGCAGAAAGAAAATCTCGCGTGGGAGATCGCGATAAAGCAAGAAAAGAACGCCTCCAGAGATTTCCTGAAGTCCAAAAGACAAGAATCTTACGGGATCTACTGGGCGGCTCGATCGAATTGGATTGCAGCATATTCGGCTTACTCCTGGATCGGACAGGTGTGTCGCGCCAATCCCGCACCTCAAAATAGCCAGCTATTCTACGCCAACCAAGGTATCCTGAACGACGCTACAAACCAACTTCGAAGCTCCAGCCTTAAAGCCATGATCGTCGGATCAGGGGCCATCGCACGCTATCTCGAGAACGAACTCGACATAGTAAACGGAGTTGTCATTGCCCTTTCTTCGGCTGCCCAGCCAGGTAGCGATGTGACCGTGGTGGACGAGATGTACGGATCTAGCTTTTCCCGACTTGGCGAGATGACTCTTCACTCAGACGATTTCGTTACCTTAGCCAGACGCGACCTCGATGCGACTGAAGTCTGACCAAACCACGCTCAGCCGTTCGCCTTTGCGATCGAATCCTTGCCTTCGGCCGCTCCGCCCTCGATGGTGTCGTGCTGGATGGGAACGAACTTCTTCTTCGGCAGCAGGAACAGCCACGTCGCGAAGACGAACGGGCCCGTTCCGGCCGGCAGGCTGATCGGAGCGAACGCAGACACCAGCGTGCCGTGGATGACAACAGTGACCAACACTCCGAAGACGGTGTAGACGAACACACGCCACGACGGGTTGTAGAACACCGATCCCAGAGCAATTGCCGTCAGCACCGAACTGAGCCCGTAGAGACCATTCCCGATGTCGACGGTGTTGGCACCCAGCGCCAGTACCGAACCCATCGCTATCGCGGAACCGATGAGCGCGAACAACGCCGCCCAACGCGACGCGACCAGCAGCGCGATCACGAAGATAATACCGGTGACAGTGTTGTTGATCAGAAAGATCTGGGAGACGTTGCGAAACAGCGTGTCCCACAGGAAGTTGAAAGTGATGTCGGCATGAACCGACGAGTCCCCGATGTGCTGGGGAAACTGGCCGGCGCTGAGGTCCGACGTTTCGATCCGCAGGAACTGGAACGCCGCGAGGAGGAAAAACCAGTTGACGAGGTTGAACGGAAAGGTCAGCGCCGGTACGCCCCAGGTCTTGAAGACATTGGCGACAGCCAGGAACGCGATGGTCGACGCGGCAGCTCCCACCACGAGGTAGATCCACAGCATCACGCCACCGGCAAGGAACGTCGGAAAGGCAGCTCCCACAAGAATTCCGTTGTATCCGTACAGGCCGATACGCATCGAATCGTCGTCGGAGTGCAGCATCATGCCGGTGACGGTGGATACCACCAGACCCACAACGGCACCGATCGCGACGGTGATCGTGTCCGCGGCTATCGCTCCCCAGAAGATACCGACCAGAAACAGCAGGCCCGTCAGCGCATTGCCCTGGAACATCACCTGCCCGGAGCCTTTGAGATTGGTGTCGATGAATCTGAGCACGACGTTCTTGTCCGCGACGTCGTCCCAGGGTTTGGTGATGGTGGTCATCGCACGTCCCTCGATCCATATCCGACGATCCGCGTCATCCCCAGAGCGGGACGGGCGGAATGGTGGTGTGCAGAACTGCCTTTCGCACCAGAGCCCAGAAATCACGAACCTTCGCCTTGACGGGTTCGCTCTCCGGACCGAGGACTTTGAAGATGAGACCGGCGTCGTTCGGTAGCCGACTCGCTCCGGAAACGACCTTGCCGTCACGGCCCGGAACTACCTCTTCGAGAATCGCGTCGGCGTGCTCCTTCGGCGTCAACAAGATGACATTGCCGAACACGTCGTGGTCACCCATGATTCCGCCGTATCGCACGGGGAAGCGTGCCGGTTCGATCACCAACTTCTCGGTGAAGAGGTTCTTCCCGTCCGGACGCTCCGCCTTGATCATTGTGGAGTACAGGTCGTAGACGAACATCTCTCCGCCGTCGTGGTACTTGCGACCCGGCATCACGATCTCCGAGAACAACAGCGTTGCAGTCGGATCCACCGTGATGTCGGTGCGCGCGTAGTACCTCGCGTTGCGGTGTGGGATCGTCACCCCCGGCATCAGTTCGAGATACGAATTCTCCGCGAGCACCACTTTCTGGAGTTGCGACGCGTGATTCGCATCCATCCGGTGAACCTTGGTGGCCGACTGAGTGGTCACGTGCGCGAGAGAACCCGGCTCCATCTCGATGGTCAGGAACAGTCGATCACCTTGCAACACACTGCCGGACGTCGAGATCATGTAGACGCACGGCATGGTCGGCAACGCTTCGTCCCAGTACAGCGCCTGCTGAACGAGCAACGGTGTCTTGCGGTACATGTCCCGCAGAATCGTCTTGTCGCCACGGTCGACAAATCGCATCTCGAGAACGCCGGTCTTCCCGACCTTGCCGGCCGGAGCCTGCTTCGGCTGGTCCTGGTACTGGTCGAGTTCCGGGATGGTCGGGATCGGACCCGGGAGCGCCCGCGATGCTCCCGGGGCGGGCGGTGCGCTCACGGTGCGCTCGCTCCCACTTCCTCTTCGTCGAAGAGGACTCCGTGCACGATGAGGTCCACCACTTCCTTGATGCCTTCCCCGGTCATGCAATTGGTGAAGACGAACGGCTTGTCTCCCCGCATTCCCTTGGAGTCGCGATCCATGACTCCGAGATCGGCGTTGACGTACGGTGCGAGATCGGTCTTGTTGATGACCAGGATGTCGGACTGCGAGATTCCCGGACCGTTCTTACGCGGAATCTTGTCGCCTGCGGCCACATCGATGACGTAGATGAAGAAGTCGACGAGAGCCGGACTGAATGTCAGTGTGAGGTTGTCGCCACCACTTTCGATGAAGACCACGTCAGTGTCAGGGAACGTCTTCTCCATGTCCTCGACGGCCGCGAGGTTCATACTCGGGTCTTCGCGAACGGCGGTGTGCGGACAGGCCCCCGTCTCGACGCCGACGATGCGTTCCTCCACGAGAACACCTTTGAGAGCCTTGCGCACATGCTTGGCATCTTCGGTGGTGACCACGTCGTTGGTGATGATCAGAACGCTGGTGCCCCGCTTGATGAACTCCGGCGTGATCGCCTCGATGAGTGCGGTCTTACCCGAACCCACGGGTCCGCCGATTCCGATGCGCGTTGTCTTCTTCATCGTTCTCCTTCTAGTTCATGAACATTCGGACGTGCGCCTTGACGTGAACCGCAGCCAGAATGTCGATCATCGGGGCGAAATTGGACATGTCGTCGAGTCCGTAATCACGCACTGCGGCGTACTCACGGCCGGCGCTCTGATTGACCTCGAACAGAATCTCCTGTGTCGCAAGGTGATCTACTCGGACGATGCGAAGGGCAGCGCCGAGCAACGTCATCGCGACACCGTACTGATTGACCGTGAAAGCGTCCTCCTCCGGAGAACCCATCTCCGCGAAAGCAATTCCGAGGCCGACGGGGTAGGTACCCGGCGTCTCCCCCGATGCGATCGCGGCCAACCACTTGTTGAACAGGGTCTCACCGGCCAAGCGCCCGCCGAGTTCGGCCAACTTCTTACCCATCCGGGTACTCATCGTGCGTGCTTCTTCGTTGAGCTTGCGTTCGATCACTGCATGATCAGCGGCGAGGATCGCCGAGAAGTCACCGGCGGTCGCGCCCCGGTGCGCCGCGAGTACGGCGATACCGTCGCACGTCGCACCCTGATGGGTGGCCGAGAGCACAAACTCCCGCAGCGACGGACCGCCCGTGACAATTCCTTGCGCCACGGCCGATTCCAAACCGTTGGAGAACGAGAAGGAACCGACCGGGAACATGGAATCGGAAAATTGCATCATCCGCATCGCGCGGTTGATGCTGAGCCCGGATCCCTCAGACGAGAGGGTCATGGGTATGCCCCTCGCCCTCACGCGCGGCCGCACCGAACAAACGGCGTGCCTCGTGTGGAGCGATGTAGGGAATGACCTCGGCGCCCGGGATGAAGGTGTACTCGATGCCCTCGAAAGCATGTGTCCGCATCACCGAGCCCATGACCGCCTTGTCGACGGTCAACGGAACGTAGACCTTCATTCCCTTCACCACCGCAGGCCAGTGCTGGTTACCCACGGCATGTCCCAACTCCAAGCACGTCTGAATCATCTTCTCGGGCGTCACGTCGACCAGTGCGCTCAGGTCGATCTCCAACACGTCCTTGAGGTTGATCCTCGCCACGACGACGGTGTTCGCCGGCTCGTCCCACAGCAGAATGTCGCCGTCCTGCAACTGAATACCCCGATCGAGCGAGACGGCCAATTCACGGCCACCGATCGTGGTGCGTCGTAACCGACTCTTCTGCGCTTCCCACTGATCGAGCGACAAGACGTCGACTACCGCATTGTCGAGTCGACCGGCCCACTCCTCGTCGGTCTCCTTCCCGAGCAGCGCGTCGACTCGCGTCGGCTTTCCGCTCGGCGCGGTCATCTCGCCGTGCGTGTGTGGCGTCGCATCGGCGCCGTGCGTGTGTGTGATTGTTCCCGACACAGGAGACCCCTAACTGAAGAAGTAAAGTTGGTTCAAGCGAATGGATTCGGCAGGTTCGACGTATGCGTGGACGCCGTCCGCAGTCACCGCGAAGGTCTCCGGGTCCACCTTGATTTCCGGAGTGGCCGAGTTGCGAACCAGATCACGCTTGGTGACTGTTCTGGTCCCCTCGACAGCAACAACCTGACGTTCGAGACCGAGCCGGTCCTTGATGCCGTCGTCGAGTGCCGCTCGCGAGACGAACGAGACCGAACTCTGCGGCAACGCCTTGCCGAATCCACCGAACATCGGCCGGTAGATCACCGGTTGTGGTGTCGGGAGCGACGCATTCGGATCTCCCATGGCGTGCCAGCTGATCAGACCGTTCTTGATGATCGTCTTCGGCTTCGCACCGAAGAATGCGGGCTCCCAGAGAACAAGATCCGCCATCTTCCCGACACCGATCGACCCGACCACGTGCGAAAGACCGAACGTCAACGCGGGATTGATCGTGACCTTCGCGACGTAACGCAACACGCGGAAGTTGTCGTGCGTCGGCGAATCCTCGGGCAGCTTCCCGCGGGACCGCTTCATGCAGTCCGCTGTTTGGATCGCGCGTAGCCAGTTTTCTCCGACGCGGCCCATCGCCTGCGAGTCACTCGAGAACATCGAGATGACGCCCATGTCCTGCAGTACGTTCTCCGCACCGATCGTCTCGGCGCGAACGCGGGACTCGGCAAACGAAACATCGGAGGGCACTTTGGGATTGAGGTTGTGACAGACCATGATCATGTCGAAGAGCTCGGCCTGAGTATTGATGCCGTACGGCAGCGTCGGGTTGGTCGACGCCGGAAGTACGTTGTCCTCTCCCGTCACCCGCAGAATGTCGGGTGCGTGACCGCCGCCCGCGCCCTCGCTGTGATAGGTGTGAATGGTACGGCCTTCGAAGGCCGCGATGGTGTCCTCGACGTATCCGGCCTCGTTGAGTGTGTCCGTGTGAATGGCGACCTGAACGTCCATTTCGTCTGCCACCCGCAGAGACTCACGAATTGTGGCCGGGGTTGCGCCCCAGTCCTCGTGGACCTTCAGTCCGGCCGCACCGGCCTTGATCTGTTCGACCAACGACTGATGCCCGGACGAGTTGCCCTTGCCCAGCATGCATACGTTGACCGGCAAACCCTCGTTGGCCTTGAGCATCATCTCCATGTTCCAGATACCGGAAGTGATGGTGGTGCCGTTGGTTCCGTCGGTCGGGCCGATACCACCACCGATCAGCGTCGTCACTCCCCCACTGAGTGCGTGGTACGCCTGTTGTGGTGACACGAGGTGCACGTGCGGATCGATGCCGGCGGCAGTGAGAATCATCTGCTCACCGGAGATCGCGTCGGTCGCCGGACCGGTGGTCAGCCCCGGAGTGACGCCTTCCATCGTGCTGGAGTTTCCCGCCTTGCCCCAGCCGACGATCTTGCCGTCCTTGATTCCCACGTCCGCTTTGACGACCCCGATGGTCGCATCGACGATGACCACGTTGGTGATCACGAGGTCGAGCGCACCGTCGATGCTGCACGACTCCGGATCCTGGCCCATGCCGTCGCGCAGCGTCTTGCCGCCGCCGTAGATCGACTCGTCGCCGATGGTTCGAAGATCTTCCTCGACCTCGATGTACAGGTCGGTGTTGCCGAGCCTGATCTGGTCACCCGTGGTGACCCCGAAAAGGCCCGAATACTCTTGTCTCGAAATGCTTGTCATGGGTGTCGCTCTCCTTCGTCCGCCGTGAACGAGAATCAGTCGGTTTGAGGTTCGGACAGGAAGCCGAGTTCTTCGGCACGCTGGACGGCTCCGGGAAGCCGAGGGCGGTAGGCGGCGTGGGTCGGCGCCCAACCGTCGACAAGTCCGTTGAAGCCTTGAACCCGTTGCTTGCCGCCGAACGGCACCAACGTCACTTCCTTTTCGTCGCCCGGCTCGAATCTGACCGCCGTGCCCGCTGGAATGTCGAGGCGCCAGCCGAAGGACTGTTCACGATCGAAGGACAACGCGCGATTGACTTCCATGAAGTGATAGTGCGAACCCACCTGGATGGGACGGTCACCGGTGTTTCGGACTCGCAACTTCAAACGGGGACGGCCCTCGTTCAGTTCGATCGGCTCGTCCCGCAACACGTATCCGCCGACCGGCACTTTCTTCTCGCCGCCGGAATCCTTCTTCGTCGATTTGCTTGCCATCTTGGAGTGCTCCTGACATCTCGGTCGGGCTACTGGATCGGAGAGTGCACGGTGACGAGCCGGCTACCGTCGAGGAACACCGCCTCGACCTGCACACGCGGAATCATCTCCGCGACACCTTCCATCACGTCGTCGACCGTCAAGGCGTGCGATGCGTCGGCCATGACCTCCTCGAGAGTCTTGCCCTCCCGAGCTCCCTCCAGAGCGGCTGCAGTGATGACTGCGACGGACTCCGGATGATTGAGTTTGAGTCCCTTTGCCTTTCGCCTCAGTGCGACATCCGCCAACATGAGAATTGTCAGCTTGTCGAGTTCTCGCGGTGTCAGATGCATTCCGAACGCTCCTTGTCGATCATGCGGTAACTCCCTGTCGTCGAATACATGTCAGCTCCCCTGTTCCGTCGCTTCGGTGAGTGGTTCGGCCGCTTGCTGGACAAAACCGCTCCTCCTGCCGCCCGAGTACTCGTTGATCGCGTCCAGAACCGCCTGGGCATGTTCCGAGGCGACCAGCACCTCGACACGCAACCGCTCGGTGAACACGACGTCGTTGCGTTGTCCGCGGAACTTGAGCGAGGCCGAGTCACTCGCGGAGACATGCGCTTCCGATACGACTATCGACTCCGCTCCGGCGGCCAGCAGCGCCTCCCGTAGCTTCTCAGACTCGATGGTCTGCAATACCGCGGTGATGAGTTCGTGCTTCGGGGCGCCGAGGTTCGGAACAAGTTTTGCCCCCTCGACCAGGACCCCCGAGTCGAACCCGCTGGTCTGCGGCGCACCACCTGCGTCGACGAATGCGGCGTTGTAGCGGTATGCGTCCATGCCTTGCTGACGACGGTCGATGTCCACCTGGTCTTTCGGGGCCAGCTTGAGACCGATGGTCTTCTCGATGCCCGTGGCGATCAGCCAGGTCACCACGAACGAGAAAGCGATGACGACGATCAACGCCAGCGCCTGCTCGCCGAGTAGTCCTGCCCCGCCGCCGAAGAAGAGTCCGTCGCGGCCGATCGAATTGATGGCTTTTTCGCCGAACAAACCGAGAAGGAGTGAACCGAGGATGCCGCCGATGAAGTGGACCGCGATGACGTCGAGCGCGTCGTCGAACTTGAAGATCGACTTGAGCGCGAGCGCGAAGTGGCAGACCAGTCCGGCAAGCGCGCCGATCGCCAACGCGGAGAAGGTGCTGACGAAGCCGGCGCAAGGGGTGACGGTCGCGAGACCGGCTACCGCGCCGGTGATTCCGCCGATCGCCGTGGCCTTGCCCTCGGTGTACCTTTCGATGACGAGCCAGACGACCATACCGCCCGCTGCGGCGATGTGAGTGTTCATCAAGGCTTGTGCCGCAACACCATCGGCGGCCAATCCGTCGCCTGCGTTGAATCCGAACCAGCCGAACCACAGGATGCCTGCGCCGATCAACGCCAGAGGCACCGAGTGCGGGACTGCCTCGGCGTTGGGCCATCCCGGACGTTTACCGACCACCAGCAAGATTGCCAGGGCGGCGGCGCCGGCGGATGCGTGGACGACAATTCCGCCGGCCCAGTCCTGAGCTCCGCGGAGCGCCAACCAGCCTTCGGGATTGAAGAGCCAGTGCGCAATCGGGGGGTAGACGATGATCGACCACAGCACGAGCAGAACGGCCCAGCCCAAGGGCTTGAGCCGGTTTGCGGTCGCACCGGTGATCAGCGCGGGCGTGATGATCGCGAACATCATCTGATAGACCACGAACGCCAGAGTCGGTACCGCGACTGCACCTTCGATCAGGTGGAAGCCCGGGGCGGCGGCTGTGTGTATGTCCTGCAAGCCGAACAATTTGAGGTCACCGAGGAAGCCGGAACCCCAGTCTCCACTGAACGCGAAGCTGTATCCGAACACGACCCAGGTAATCGAGACGAGTCCGAGTGGGACGAGGTTCTGCTGCAACATGACGAGCGCACTGCTACCACGCACCAGACCGGCGTAGAAGAAGGCGAGTCCGGGAACCATGAAGAGAACCAGACCCGCGGAGATCAGCACCCACGCCGTGTCCCCACTGTCTATCACTGCTTCGGCTAACACCATTTCCATCGACATCGACGACCTCCGAGCATTATTCGGACCTGAACAAAGTCATTGGTTAGAGCAGCAATTCGCGATGTTCCGGTTCGCTGCGACAGTTACGCTACGCCCCATAGTTGCACCTTCTCAGCAAAATCGGGGGAACATCCGGTTTTCACGTTTAGTAGAGCATTGTTCTGGGAAAAGATGGGACTTTGCCTAAACATTGCGGACGCTCCACAACCTGCAATTGCGAGACTAAATCTCGCCGAAAGTGGTTTAAGTCCTGCAAAATGGGGAACGTAGCCGCAGGTGAGCGCCACTTTCGGAGCAGAAATGCCGTTTCCAGCTCGGGACTTAGCTCCCTAACCAAGACAATCGCGAGCACCTTATGCGATTACCAACGTCGGTGACCCGACTATCCAATCGGGTAGGTAATTTCACCGAACATCTTCTCACCTGTTCAGATGATTAACCTTGACCGCACTGAGGGCAATCCTGTCGTTAATATGTTCTTAATCCGTACTGGATATTTCGACTGGAAGATCAAAGATCACCTTTCGATAACCTTTGAAGGTGAAATGACTTTCGCTGTAACTCTTTTGTTATGCAGAACCCTAGAGGGGAGGATTGATCCCACCAGGCGAGCACTCGGATGCCGGACAAAGTCAGCCACTTCGACGGCTCCCCCGCCTTTGTGTCGACCTCGAACCACACCCGCCCCGGTTGGCGACCGGCCTGGAGCCACGTCCCATCCGAGGCTCGAGCGGCCCGGATCATCTCGATCGCGTCCGCCATTCGCGGATCAGGCTCATTTCCATCCGACAACGACGCTTCGCGGAAGTAGTCGGCTGCGTTGAGCACGTTGTAACGCCACCGGAACGGGTACGCGAACCGGCCGATCCAGTCCCCCACCGGTTCCCCGGTCGAGAGTCTCCGGAACAGACCGCGCTGCAGCAAGAATTCCTCACCGGATCGTCGAGCCGCGCGCGTCTCAATTGTTCCCCCGGTCGCGATCTCGTACGCGAGAAGCCCTTTGAGTGAATTGAGGGTCGAATGGAACGACGATCGGGTCGAACCTTCGATCCACTCGCAGTTCCAACCACCATCCGGAAGTTGATGCCGCACAAACCAATCAGCCAGTTCATCAACGCGCATGTCGAGCCACACACCGTTTGCCACCGTCCAGGCGTTGATGCAGCAATCGACCTCACCGTCCCAGTACGGCCGGCCCTCGTACTCCCAGCGACAGTTCTCCGCGAGCAGTTCTGCGGTACGACGCTCCCGCAGAACACTGGCGTCGAGGCCCCACTCACGCAATGAGTTGAGCGTCCAGGTTGTTGCCGTCCAGGGTTGCGAACCTTCTTCTGCTGCTTCGGGTCCCACGAAGTCGAATTCAGCCGGGAAGAACGCCCCACCCGCCCATTGGCCGTCTCGATCCTGCAATGAAAGCAGGCGTGCACCAAATCCTTTGGTAGCGATCGACGCGCGCGTCGCCGCCCACACAGTGGGCGCTTCGTTCAGCAGGTCGCGCTCCACCTGCCACCGAATCGCCGGATCCGAATCGAGGAGCCACGCGAGCAAGTCGGCTCGGGGTGCCATCTGGCAATACTATCGAAAGGCGAAGCAGGCCATCCGGTTAACACATTTCTCGACGTCTGATGCAATGGTGAACTCCGGACCCGTTGCGTGGCCTACACCGGGTAACCCAACGCCGTCCGCACCGCCACGATGTCGGCGGCAGCGACCTCCATTGGCTTGTCCCCCAACCGAATCAACGTGCCAATGGGCAGTTCCTCCACCACCGCAGATTGGGGCAGCGCGCTGCGATCGAACGTAACTCCTGAATGGAAGTATGTTTCCCATCCCACCTCGACCTCAGCTTTCGACCGCTTCTGAAGATCAATGTAGTCGCCGATGCTCCACCGAGCCCGATCCGGATCCCAATGCTTGACGATCACTCTCACGATCGCGTCTCCGATATCCGGGTCGAGCAACCGCCGGGTACTGTCGGTGAGCTGCTTCTCCGTCGGCAACGACACCCGGACACTGTTGGGAGCACTGGTTTCCAGCCCGCCGACCCAGGCACCGACCCGGCGCGCGGTCCCGTCCTCGGGCGACAAGTCGATGTCGTAACCCGGTCCCGGGGTGTCCGAATACCCCATCTCCTTCGAGCGGGAATGCTCGAAGATTCGCACCAACCCGTCCACACTGAGATCTGCTGGCACCTTGTCGAACTCGGCAGTCGAGACCAACGACAACGCCAACTCCGGGTCGATCGCTTCCAGATCATCGAGGAAAGCGCGCATCGTCTGCGCCACTTCCTGACTCGACTGCACCCGCGTGCCCCAATATCCGGCTACCGTCGGCCGCCGCCCGAAAAAGCTCATCGCCCCGTCCTTTCCAATCCGACCTGATCTCCATAGCCCGACACTGCGCGCACTGCCACGATGTCGGCGGCACCGACGTGCATAGGCTTGTCTCCCAACCGGATCAACGTGTCAGTGGGTAGTTCCTCGATCACGGCGACTTGGGGGAGCGCGCTGCGCTCAAGGCATGCCATCACATAGTTTCACCACGGCAAAGCATATGTTGGGCAAGTTGGTTCAGCCGAGCCATTCGGAGATGGTGGCGTTGTCGATGCCGCCACCGAAAGAGTGGAACACCAGCAACGCTTGCCCCGACATCACCAGGCGGCCGTCCTCGGTCAGGCCGATATCGAGCATCCCCGCTTGCCCATGCACCTGACACCACACAAAGTCGGGAACCCGCAACAACCCCGACGCCGGGTCCGTATCGAGGTCAGCCGGATGAAGGGACACTTCACCGAAGACGTTGTCCTCAAGCGCTTCCGCGGTCTCACGGTCCGCCAACACCAGCGGTCCGGCGCCGATCAGTCCGTCGGTAGGTTGCCGGGTGAACACGAAGTGCGCCCTCTCTACCGTCGGCGGCGAGGTTGCGGCATCGACAACTGTGCGATCCCCGACAAACCCTGGCTGTTCCGGGACGACGACCCAGTGGTCCATTGAATTCTCCTCTTGAAGCGTTGTGGTCGAAGCAAATTCGAGATCTTTGCTGTCACATGGCTAGCCGTCGCCCAGGTCTTCGAGAACGTCGGCGAACACCGAATCCGGTAACGGGTAGTGCTCACGCACCGTGGCACGTCGATGCTCGTCGAGCCACCACAGTGTCCTCTCTCGATCACCGGCAGCAGCGACCTCACGAAACTGCGTCCAGAACATCACAAGTGGAGCTTTCGGGTCGGCAACCCGGCCGCGGAAGTATTCAATTGCGTTGTCGATAACCTCGAGCGGTGAACCGGTGTCAGTGATCACACGCAGCCCCGCCAAGATTGTCCAGCGTGCTGGACCCGACTGACTGCGCTCAAGGTACTGCTTCTCACGGAGTGGGGTGAGTGCCTCCACCGATCGTGCGTCGAACAGGTCGGATGCTGGCCCCTCAGCCCACCAGATCACTAGCTCGGCAGCGGAGACGGTATCAAAGATATCAATCTGGCGGCCATGGTAGTCGTGTCCGCTATGCCTGCTGTCGTAGTGGTCCTGCCACTCAGTGAGTGTTCCGGGATCGAGGGGTTCGATGAGTGGTAGGTGAGTAATCGTCAGTTTCTCACGGTTGGGAATCGGATCGATCCCGACGGTGTCGAAAAACCATCGCACCGGAGTGTGCAGCAGCTTGGCTCGCAACCCGCTCCCGATGATCGTCCAGTTCGGCCCGAGCTTCTCAACCGCCGCTCCCAACACCTTCTCCCACGCAGCGCCTCTCCCCTTTTTCGGAGTCAAGTCTGCGATCGCATCTTTCGCCATCTCCCGCAATTGATCCCGGTCCATTCCCAGGGACTCAAGGACCTCAGTGACCGATTTCGGTGGCTTAGGCTTGTCATCGCTCATGTGCATGCTTGCCATAAAGGACCATTCATATTATTTGGTAGACGAAAAGGAGCGATTGTGCGCACCGACAGCGGTTTCTCCGACGCGGCGCGCGATCCATCCGACTCCACTCCCTCACGCCTACTTCCCTCGGCTACGAGTCCTCAGTACGGAAAATCACATCGGCAAACGCAGAATCCCGAAGCCCGTATGCACCCTTTACAGAACGACGTCGTTCTTCGTCCAGCCACTGCAATGTCGCTAGTCGGTCTCTGTTTTCCGCGACCGCGCGAAATTCTCGTCAGAAACTTTGGACGTGGCCACCGACGTCACGGCGAGCCAACTCCCAGAGGACGCTGTCGATGACCTCGATTGGCGAACCGGTGTCAGCTATCACCCGCAGGCCAGCCGAAATCATCCAATCCCGGCAAGGCTCTTCCTTGCGGTCGGCATAAGCCTGCTCGGCTGCAGCTACCGAGTCGGGAAGCGGCGGTGCAGCAAAGAACTTGGTGGACGGACCGAGCGCCCACCAGCGCACGATCTCCGCAGCACCGCGGGTATCGAAGATGTCCATCTGCATGTTCGGTGGTCCAGAATCTGTGGGACCAGGTTGATATGAACTCTGTCGAAAGGTGATAGTGCCCGGCGTGAATTCTCTCATCAGGGGCACATGACTGAAGGTCAACTCTTCCCGGTTCGGTTTGGGATCCAACCCAATGGAATTGAACCACCATCGCACTGGTAGATGGATCAACTCCCCCTGGGTGCCAGATCGTGCCACAACCCACTCTGGGCCAAGGTTGCTCGCCGCAGCCTTCAACACCCGCTCCCATGCAGAACCGCGCACCTTCCTCGGGGTCGCCATGGCCAAGCCATCGATTCCCTCGAGGACGGAAGCCAACTTCGCTCTCCGGTGCATCAAACGATCGAGCGCTGCCAGTGGCTTTCTCCAGGTAAATCACGATAACGCAGCAAGAAGTCGGAAATGTTCCGCCCCACGATAGGCCAGTCCTCACGTCCGTCGAGAGTTGAAGCTAACAGAACATTGAAGTCGTTTTTTCTTGTGTCGAATACAATGAAATCTGGCTCGACCACCATTGTGCCGATTATTATGTCACTCTTCAAGAAGCGCCCATCCTCGTCATCCCAGAATTCCAGCTCGCGTTCCGTAACTTCTCGAGCTTTCGGCGGAGAAAGGAGTGTTATTCCGTCCTTTCCTGAGCCCCTATCGTGGTGAAGTCTGCATTCTCTCGCGCTTCTCCATAAATCGAAGAGATCTCTCGGCAGGGTATCTAGGTTCCAATACTGAGACACCTCTTCAGCCTCTGCCGGCGGGTCGTAGGTGTTGTAGACGTCGAATGATCGGCCTGGATGCGTCGGGACTAGGACCCGCTGGATGTCAGGATAGGACTCCAGCGCATCAGTTATAGATATCGGCATAAAATTCCCACCATCGAGTGAAGAGTGCATGTATAGAAGTGGGCAGGGGGACTAGATTCCAGAAGTCATTCGTGCCTCCGTACTTCCGGGGAAGTATGTGATGCACCTCCCATCCTGCCCAGGGGTCCGCTCCGGGGGCGGCCGGCTCCGGAACAGGAAAACCTCTTTCCTCCCATTCGGCCAAGAATATTTGACGTGCACTCGAGGACCAGGTTACTCGGTCCGCTGGTGGGACGCTGGGCATTCCGTATGGGAACGGTCGGATCGTCTCGAACGTCCTGGGGTCAAGAATAGCTGGATATACTTGACCCCAAGTATTTGCAGGTGGCCATGGAAAGTCTGGCATGTCAACATGTTCGGTCGGTCCCGGACTGTCACTTGTATCGCCAGACGGGAAGTCGGTGCCCAAAGGCCACGTACTGTCGAGAGGTTGCTCCACAGTTGGACTGGTGCCTGGCGTCCGATCGCCTTCACTTCCGGGCGGACCAACAAACGTGGCCCCCGGCTGGATTGGCTCGTGCTCGTTTTGTGGCGGTGTAACTACGCTGGTCGACGGCCGCTCGGTCGGATCATCGATGACCCCTGGTTGGGGGATCGTGCTCGGATCGGTGGCGAAGGGGTCGAATTCCGGTGGTCCAGGTTGCTGCGGAGCGCCGGGAGCATCCGGATTCACCGGCACATGACCGACATCGGGCAAAGTCGGCACACTCGGTTCCTCGACGTGACCTGGCGAGGGAGCCTTCGGTTCTGGGTTCGACCCCGGATCAGCAACCTCACCGGGCGAGGGTGATTCCCACTCGCCACGATCGGGATCGCCGGGCGAAGTGGGTTGAGAGGGTTCCGGAATCGTGGGATCCGGGCGTGCAGGTTCATTCACGGAAGGGATCGTGGGTTGGTCATGTTCGGCAGGTGGAACTGTGCCGTCGATGACGGGTATGCCGCGCGGTGGCACTGCACCCGGACGGGGAACACTCTGCGCAGGAACAGCCGGTGAAGTAACCGGGGGGCGGGTCGGTGCTGTCCGGTTCGAGACGATCAGGTCTTCGGCCCGGACTGCGCCAGCAATCAGACGCCCCCCACGCAATGGTGGGAGAACGAAGCTCATGATCTCGCCGGTGTAAGGCTGATCGAAAGCAACGCCCGAGTCCAGATAGTGCGGGTCGCCGATCAGAACGGGTTCGCCGGTGCTCCAGTCGTACAGGTACAGAGTGGAGGTGTAGTTGTCGAAAACCCGATGCGGGCGACCCTCCTCGTCGTAGGTGACCTGCAGGTCGTGCTCTTCTCCCTGTGCGTCGGTATACGTCCAACTCCATACGTTCGGCACCTTCGAGGCTGTGCCAGACCAGCTGGTTCCGTTTTCGTCCGTGAAGGAGGTGTCAGTGACGACAGGTTCGGTGGTGTAGTCCTGCCCGCCGATGTTCGAAGTGATCGGCTCCTGGGTTTGATAGGCGAGTATCGCGTCGCCGACAGGGTTTCCGGTTCCTGTTTCGGTGATCGGCGGTTCGGAGACCTCGGAGTTAGGGTCACCGGACATGAGCTGGCCGAGGTCTGAATCTGCCGGGTCCGCAGGTTCGGTGGTGTAGTCCCGCCCGCCGATGTTCGAAGTGATCGGCTCCTGGGTTTGATCGGCGAGTATCGCGTCGCCGACAGGGTTTCCGGTTCCTGTTTCGGTGATCGGCGGTTCGGAGACCTCGGAGTTAGGGTCACCGAGCATGAGCTGCTCGAGGCCTGAATCTGCCGGCTCCGGGGGGTTGGCGGCGAGGACATTTTGTGCGTCCCTGCGTGCTTGTTCGCCCTCCGGGGTCATCGGGCCGATGAAGTTCGCCTGCGCTTCGAGCGCAGCACGTTCTTCCGGTGTCAGCTCCGGGTCGGCGAGGATCGGGTACAGCAGGTTCTCTATGCCTGCGGTGTCGACGACCTGCACGAGTTGCCCGTCCCGGATCTCGTAGTGCGTCGGAATGGGTGTGCCGTTGGCGTCGTACGCCCACGGGGCATCGATTGTCGAGACCGGATTCCCGTCGGCGTCGAAGACGGTGACCGTGCCATCGGGGCTGACACTCATGTGACCGCCGGGCGGCACCGTCACCGGAATCACGGATTCGTGCGACGACGTTTCGTCGTGGATCAGGAAGAAGAACCGGCTTCCGCCGGTGATCGGATCGAACACCCGCAACGAGGACTGCCCGCCAGGTGCGTACGCAGTCAACGGCGACACGACAGTCCCGACCGCCTGGGAGAGTACTGATTCGGGCGTGCGGGGGCTGAAAGGTCCCGGCCGCCCGCGCACTCCGATACCCGCAGCGGTGAACGCCGCAGCGCCGATCAGGGCGAGTTCGAGATACCGGTCACGGCCCGAGTCCTCCCCGGCGGTGGAAACATCTGCTGCCGGATCCGGAACCGTTTGGGCCGGTGCGATATTCGAATCCGAATCCGAATCCGCGGGGATCGGTCCTGGACCGCGATCGGTGGTGGTTCCCTCACCCGGGGTGGGTGTGGGTGAGGGAACCGCTGATGCCGATGCATTGGGGAATGCACCGACACCAGTTTCCGAGGCGGGGGACTCGGAAGTAATGGGTGGAACCTCGATCGTCGGCACAGGGACGATGGGGGTGCCGTTGTAGGTGGGAAAGTTCGTCGGAGCATTGGCCCCGACATTCGGGCCACCGCCTGGAGCCTGCACACCGGGGAGCCCGACCGTGGTCGTCGGCGCAGCTGTCGACGTCGTGGACGGCGCGCTCAGGCACGGGTTGATGATCTCTGGCGGGATGGGCGCGCCAGGTGGCAGCGACGCAATGAGATTCAGGTAGATCTGATGATCACGTGCCCGCACCGCCGCGCAGTCTTCTTCCGGCGTCGCGTTCGCCGGAGCGGCGGAGAGTGCGATTCCCGCACCGATCACTCCGGCCGCTCCGGTCAACAGCGCCCCGGCGGCAAGCACTCCCGCGAGAGTCCGGCGAAGTCGTCTACCGGACTTCACCGGTGCGCACCACGATTGTCACTCTTCTTCGTTCGGAGTAGCGCGATGAGTTTGTCTGCGCCCCACCAGAACAACCGTCCGGAGATCGACATCCACAAGAAGAACGCCAGGTAAACCAGGATCGTCCCGTAGTCGTTCGCCCAGCCGGCGAGCTTCCCGATCACCGCGAATGCCGCGATCAGCAACCCCAGTCCAACTGCCGTAGCGATCACAGCCTTGGAGAGTGGACTGAGTTCACTGTCCGGATCCCAGTCATCAACGTCTGCAACGTCTTTCCTATCGACGGCAGCGGGTTCCGGTTGGACACTGCGGCGTTCGGCGTTGTTGACGGTCATGACTGGAACTCCAAATGGGAAGGGAGAGCGGGGAAAACGGGTCGCCGGTGCTGGGCGCGGTATCAGTTCCAGTACTGGTAGGTCAGGGTGACGTACCCGGCGTTGGCCGGGTTGTTCGGATCAGCCAGGTAGACATCGACGTAGCCACCAGCATGGGCAGCGGCTTCGCCTATCACTACGCGGTCGGGGGCGCTGAGCTTGCCATCGGGGCCGACGGTGAGCGCCGAGCCCGGTGCGAGCTCAATCCACCGCTGCGAGCCTGGAACGATGTCGGAGATGGCGTCCGGGATCGGGCTCGCCGCCAACGCCGCGGTTTCCGCATTCGAGAGCGACAGACCGATCCGACCCTGCTCAGGTTCGACGATCGGAGTTGCAGCAGATGCCACGCCTGCGCCGAGAACACCGAACAGGGCGATACCCGCGGTGAGGGTTCCGGCAGTGGCCAAGGTACGAATCTTCATGATTTCTCCTTTGTGGGCGTGATGAGTAACCACCCCTGGACTGGGCGGATCGGGAATAGTCGCCAGCAGCGCTGACGACGGCTGCGCGGGTCAGAGCCAGGTCGGATCGGAGTACACGAACAACGTGTTGTCCGACGTCGCCGTCGACACCGAGAGTTGTGCGTAGGAGCGAATCGTCACCGGCCCCATGCACGCATCAACCTTCACGTGCACGTTCTCTGCCGTGATCGACGCCTTCGACGACTCGAGATCCTTCTTCCCCAACGGAATCGTCGTGATCGTGCCCGGCGCAATCGTCGACTGAATACTCGGATTCACCGACGCATTCACACCCACGTTCGCCGACGGGACACCCGAAATACTCACACCGACAGACGGGCCGAGCGAAAAGCCAAGCCCCATGCCAAGTCCGGAGGAGACATCGATCTGGCAGCCGATCTGCAACCCCTGCTCGACATATCCGGTCTTCACTGCCGAATCGCCCGCACCACCGATCGTGCCGGTCACCTTCGCCGACACGAACCCCTCACGGGTGAACGCCGTCGTCGCCAGATTCGGCACCGGGTTCGACGACAGTTTCGTGGCGGCGAGATCCAACGACCAGCCGTCATCGGTGACCGTGCTCGCGAATTTGTCCGCCAACGCCGTCGGCGTTGCCGATGCGCTCCCTGCGAAGACCACACCAGACGACAGCGCGGCAACCGCACACGCCGCGAGCCCTACCGCGGCCCTCGATCGACGGCGAGATGTTCGTGCTTTCAATTCGGTTGCCATGAGTAACTCCTACGTCGCGGACCAGCAACCAATTCGGTAGCTGAACACTAACTAAATGCAAGTTACCGGACAGTACCAAGCGTTCCGTTTTATCAACAGGCTCCCGCGACCAACTATCGGAGACTTGCGGTGAACTTCCGGTAACAGATACATATCGACAGGGCTCAGAGCAGGGAATGGGACTTAGGTCCCAATGTGGCGAACGACACCAAACTTGGACCATCCGCCCAGTGGTGACAGTCGAGCAAACGTGCAAACAAGGCACGATCCGGAGCATTTCAGCAGATTGCATGCAACGCGGTCTCTGGCGATATGGCCACGCAAACTTATTGAACGGTCAACAGTTAATTGGTGGCGCGCAGCTCATTCGGACACCAAGCGCAAGGAGGCCGCGTAAACCACGAGCCCATCTAGCCAAGGAGGGAATCGAATTGACCACCAGCCGCACGATGCGATCACCTGGAACTCTCGTCGCCGAGCGCCGCAATGGCTGATCGTTCACCACAGCACAACGAGAACCGGCAGATTGCCGCAACATCGGACGTAGCACCGAAGTGGCGAAGCCAGTGCTTCACCCGGCGACCCCAGGGCGGCAAAGATTGCTACACATCCGACTCCTCGACGCTCCTGCGCTTCGTAGGGCACGAAAAAACCCAGCCCACGCTTTCGCGCGGGCTGGGTTTGAACAACGAACATTTGGCGGAAGCGGAGGGATTTGAACCCCCGGTGGGTTTAACGCCACGCTCGCTTTCAAGGCGAGTGCATTCGGCCGCTCTGCCACGCTTCCGTGGGCGATCCTATCGGGTGTTCCCACGGACCGCGAAAACGGCTCCAGAAGTCAGCGCTCGCCGATGGCTTTGTCGACCTTCTCGAAGACGTCTGCCAGCACGTCCAGTTCCTGGGGAGTCAGCAGATCGACCAGATTGTTCCGCACTCCGGCCACGTGAGTAGGCGCTGCCTCGGCGAGGCGACGCCTACCCTCTTCCGTGATCCGAGCGAGCACGCCGCGACCATCTTCGACGCAAGTGTCTCGCACGACGATGCCCTGAGATTCCATCCGCCTGATCTGGTGCGTCAGGCGGCTCCGCGAAGACAGCACGCCGTCTGCCAGGTCACTCATCCGCAACGACCCGTCAGCTGACTCCGAGAGCATGACCAGAATGCGGTAATCGGCCAACGACAGGTCGTGTGAATCCTGCAGTTCGCGGTTGAGAACCTCCATGAGGCGCTGATTACCGTCCATGTAGCCGCGCCATGCACGCATCTCGCATGGCGTCAGCCACGGTGTCTCACCGTGCGCCGCCTGCGAGGTCTCCTCGGTTGTCGCTTCAGCTGTCACAGGTTCCAAGTTTAGACCTGTGTCCGCCCGTCACAGTAAGACTCACCCTAAAGTCACGAATTGGACATCAGGATCGAACGGTCGATTTCGGCGACCGATGCCAGCCCCGCCAGCCCCATGGTGAGATCCAGGTCGGCCAGGAGACTGCGCAATGCATGACGCACTCCGTCCGCTCCGGCCAATCCCAACCCGTACACCCACGGCCGCCCGTACAGCACTGCGTCGGCACCCAAAGCCAGAGCCTTGATTACGTCTGCGCCACAACGAATTCCGGAGTCCATCAGGATGTCCACCTCATGCCCCACCGCATCAGCGACAGGACCGAGAGCGTCGAGCGCCGAAATCGACCCGTCGACCTGACGCCCACCATGGTTGCTCACCACAATGCCGTTGGCGCCGGCCGCGACGGCCTCACGTGCGTCGTCGGGATGGACAATTCCCTTCACCGCGATCGGAAGTGTCGTCCACTGGCGAAGTTTCGCGATATCCGCGATCCGCACCGCGTGATTGCCGAACAACGACACCCACGTGAGAACCGCGATCTGCAGGGCTTCTGCACTCTCCTCGGGAGGCGTCGCCAATTTGGCGCGGAACACCGGATCCGACAGATAGTTGGCAATACCCTTCGCCTGCAGGAACGGAAGGTGACCGAGCTCGAGATCCCTTGGACGCCAACCCATACCGGGAGTATCGGCAGTCAGGACGATAGCCTTCGCGCCCGCCGTCTCCGCCCGACGGACAAACGACTCGGCAAGCTCGTCGTCGGCCGGCCAGTACAGCTGGTACCACCAGTTATCGCCCGAGGCCGCCGCTACGTCTTCGATGGTCGAAGACGCCGCCGTCGAGAGAATCGATCCGATCCCCAACTCGGCAGTGACCGAACCGACCGCAACCTCGGCGTCGTCGTGGACCAAGCCGAGCACTCCCACCGGAGCCGTCAGAATCGGTGCGGCCAACCGCGTCCCCAACACCTCGACGCTCAGATCGCGCGCGTCGGGCGCCGCAGTCCCCCGCAACATCCGCGGCACGATCGCATGCTTGTCGAACGCCCGCAGATTCGACACCGCGGTCCGTTCGGTCGACGCGCTACCGGCGATGTACCCGAAAGCCTCTGGTGAGAGTTGCTCGCGCGCGGCATCTTCCAAGCCCGCCGCAGTCATCGGCAAAGCCGGCTTCGCGCCGCTCAGTCCCGTCAGATAGATCTCGTTCTGCATGTTCCCGAAGTAAGTCACGTCCGCGACGGTAGCGGCAAAACACCCGTCAGCGGGGAGATTCGCTAGCGTCGTATCCATGTACGCCATAACGATCGATCAGCCCGGCGGTCCCGAGGTCATGAAATGGGCGCAGCAGCCCGATCCTGAACTACCTCGCGGGCACGTACTCGTCGAGGTCGCCGCGACCGCCGTCAACCGCGCCGACCTGCTCCAACGTCAAGGCTTCTACCCGCCGCCGCCAGGCGCGAGTGACATTCTCGGCCTCGAATGCTCGGGTGTGATCACCGAACTCGGCGAAGACGTCACCGGTTGGTCCGTCGGCGACGAAGTCTGCGCATTGCTGGCCGGCGGTGGCTATGCCGAGAAGGTTGCGGTCCCGGCAACACAACTTCTCCCCGTTCCCGCGGGCGTCGATCTCCGTGTCGCAGCGTCTCTGCCGGAAGTTGCGTGCACGGTGTGGTCCAACGTCGTGATGCGCGGCGGCCTACGACGCGGACAGGTACTCCTCGTCCATGGCGGTGGCGGCGGAATCGGCACCCACGCCATTCAGGTCGGCAAAGCCCTCGGTGCCCGCGTCGCAGTTACCGCGGGTTCGGAGGACAAATTGAACCGCTGCCGCGAATTGGGCGCGGATATTCTCATCAACTATCGCGACAGCGACTTCGTAGCATCACTCGCCGAAGCCACCGACAACCACGGCGCCGATGTGGTTCTGGACAACATGGGAGCGTCGTACCTCGGGCGCAACGTCGACGCACTCGCCATGGACGGCCACGTCGTGATTATCGGAATGCAGGGTGGCCGCAAGGGCGAAGTCGACATCGCCAAGCTGATGGGAAAGCGCGGAAACATCACGTCGACGGGCCTGCGCGGGCGTCCGCTCACCGGCCCCGGCGGTAAAGCGGACATCGTCGCCGACGTCCGTGCGAAGTTGTGGCCGTTGATCGCCGATGGATCGGTTCAACCGATCGTGTCGACCGAACTTCCGATCACCGAGGCGCCATTAGCCCATCAGTTGCTGGATTCGCCGGAAACCGTAGGCAAGGTCATCCTCACCGTGAAGTGAGCCGAGCGGGATCGATCAGCCCAGGGCGCCGAGTTCGGCGACCAGCTGATTGATCTCGTACCGCGTCGTGTACGGCGCAAGGCCGACGGTGACCGCGCCGCCTTCGTCGTTGACACCGAGGGCGTCGAGCAGCCTGGAACCACCATGCGTACCGCTGACCGTTGCGATGCGCTTGTCGGCCAGGTGCGCGGCGACCTTGTCTGCCGCCATCCCCTCGAGCGTGAAGCTGAGCGTAGGCACCCGCGTGGGTGCGCCGCCGATCACCATCACGTTGGGCAGGGCTGCGAGAGAACGCATGAGGTGATCGAACAGACCGTCCTGGTAGTCCTGCAGCGAGCTGATCGAGGTTTCGAGGCGCTCACGCCTGGTTCCCGTTGCCGATTCGTCCAAGCCCGCCAGGAAATCGATCGACGACGTGAGACCGGACAGCAGCGCGAACTGATGACCGCCCACCTCGAGTCGCTCGGCGCCACGCGCGTACGGGTTGAGCGACACGGCCGGAATCCGGTCGAGCAGTCCGGGATCGCGGAAGACGAGTGCGCCCACCTGTGGACCGCCCCACGACGGCGCGCTGACGGCAACGATGTCCGCCCCGAGATCAGCCATGTCCACATGCGCATATGGCGCTGCACCGACGGCGTCGACCACCATCAGTCCGCCGAATTCGTGCAGACGATCAGCTGCGGCACGGACGTTCGGAGCCGAACCGACGACCGGTGATGCGGCCGTCAAGGCCACCAAGCGAGTCGTCGAGGTGATGAGATCGTTGAACTGCCAACTCGGGAGCTCACACGTTTCGATTTCGACCTCGGCCCATCGCACCTGAGCGCCGTAGCGACTGGCCACACGAAGCCAGGGCGCGACGTTCGCCTCTTCGTCGAGGCGCGAGAGTACGAGACCGGTTCCGAGGCCCAACCGCGAACTCAGCGACTCGGCGAGCCAAGCCAACAACACCGCTCGGTCTGATCCGAGAACGACTCCCGCAGGATCTCCGCCGACCAGATCGGCGACCGCGGTGCGCGCACTCTCGAGAATGGCAGCACTACGACGGTTCGAGACGTGGCGACCGGAGGAAGAAGATGCAGAGGCACGGAACGCGGTGGAGACCGTCCGCGAGACGGCGTCCGGGATCTGCATTCCGGCCTGCGGATCGAGGTGGATCCAGCCGTCACCGAGTGAGGGAATCAACCCCCGTACGCGGGCAACGTCGTAAGCCATGCTCGACACTCTAGGTGCAGACGCCCGCTTAGTCGAAGGCAGTCACCCAATTACCCGTCAGTACAGTTATTCGGTAGCTAACTTTTTGGGGGTTACGCGGCGTTTGTCGCCCACACACGACAAGATGGAAGCATGACGAACCCCGACAAAGAGCAGGTACTCGTTATCGGACCCGACGGTCGACCCGTCGCGATGCCGGCGGCCGAGGCAGAGGCCTCCACCTCCGGCACCACCGAAGGCGCGGAATCCGAAGCCGAGTCCGTCGCCGAGATGGTCGAGCAGCCGGCCAAGGTCATGCGAATCGGCACGATGATCAAACAACTCTTGGAAGAAGTGCGCGCCGCACCGCTCGACGACGCCAGCCGCAAGCGCCTCAAGGACATCCACACCTCGTCCATCCGAGAACTGGAACAAGGCCTGGCACCCGAACTCCGTGAAGAACTCGAGCGACTGAGCCTCCCGTTCACCGACGACTCCATTCCCTCCGACGCCGAACTGCGAATCGCGCAGGCCCAACTCGTCGGCTGGCTCGAAGGACTGTTCCACGGAATTCAAACCGCACTGTTCGCCCAGCAGATGGCAGCGCGCGCTCAGCTCGAACAAATGCGTCAAGGCGCACTGCCTCCCGGCATGAGCATCGGGGCTCCGCATTCGCCTGCACATCCGGACCAACAGAGCCCAGGAACCGGCCAGTATCTGTAACCCGGACCACCACTAGGTCCGAGGGAAATCCGGCGCCGACGCCAGGCCGGTAGGCTCGACCTCCGTGTCAGCATCCGCAATCGAATCCGAGACGCCGGACGCACCTGCGCCCGTGTCCGACTCCCAGACGTTCCGTCGTGCGTTCAAAGACCTTCGCGACGGTCTGAATCAGCGTGAGTTGTGGCTCAGCCTCGGCTGGCAGGACATCAAACAGCGCTACCGCCGGTCGGTGATCGGTCCGTTCTGGATCACGATCGCCACCGGCGTCCAGGCCACCGCCATCGGCATTCTGTACGCGGCCCTGTTGGACATGCCACTCCAGGAGTTCCTGCCGTATGTGACGGTGGGCCTGATCGTCTGGAACCTCATCAATGCCTCGATCATCGAAGGCTCCGAAGTCTTTGTCGCCAACGAAGGCCTGATCAAACAGCTGCCATCAGCCTTGAGCGTGCACATCTATCGACTGGTGTGGCGGCAGATGTTGTTCTTCGCACACAACCTGCTGATCTACGTGATCATGGTGATCGCGTTCGGGGTCTGGCGGAACCTGAGTTGGGCGTCGTTGGCTGCGATCCCGGCGTTGGGACTGATCGTGCTCAACGCACTGTGGGTCTCGATCGTGTTCGGAATCTTCGCCACTCGATACCGTGACATCGCACCGATTCTGTCTTCGCTGACGCTGCTGCTTTTCGTGCTGACACCGATCATGTGGACAACACAAAGCCTCGAGGCTCAGGGCGGCGCGGTCCGAGATCGTGCAAAGATCGCCGAACTCAATCCGCTGTTCCACTACCTGGACATCGTCCGCGCGCCGATGATCGGGCAGCCGCAAGAGCTTTACCACTGGTACATCGTCATCACGATCACGGTGGTCGGCTGGGCCGTCGCATTGCTGGCGCTTCGCAAATACCGGGCCCGCGTGCCCTACTGGGTTTAGGGACATCGCAATGACCGAACATGTGAACATCTCAACGCACAACGCCTGCGTCGACTTCCCGATCTTCGACGCGAAGTCCCGGTCGATGAAGAAGGCATTCCTCGGTAAAGCGGGTGGCGCCATCGGCCGCAACAGTTCCGACGTTGTGGTCGTGGAAGCCCTGAAAGACATCACGATGACGCTCAAAGAGGGCGACCGTGTAGGGCTGGTCGGCCACAACGGCGCCGGAAAGTCCACCCTGCTGCGCTTGCTCTCCGGGATCTACGAACCCACCCGGGGATCCGCCACCATTCGCGGACGCGTCGCACCTGTTTTCGACCTCGGAGTCGGCATGGATCCCGAGATCTCCGGCTACGAGAACATCATCATCCGCGGCCTGTTCCTCGGTCAGACCCGCAAGCAGATGCTCGCGAAGATGGATGAAATCGCCGACTTCACCGAACTCGGCGACTATCTCGACATGCCATTGCGCACGTACTCCACCGGCATGCGCGTGCGCATCGCTATGGGCGTGGTCACCAGTATCGATCCCGAGATCCTGCTACTCGACGAAGGCATCGGTGCCGTCGACGCCGAATTCATGAAGAAGGCCAGAGTTCGGCTGCAAAAGCTGGTGGAACGCTCCGGCATCCTGGTATTCGCCAGCCACTCCAACGAATTCCTCGCTCAGCTGTGCAACAGCGCGATGTGGATCGACCACGGCCAGATCCGCATGCAGGGTGACATCGAGGATGTCGTGCGCGCCTACGAAGGCGACGACGCCGCCGAACACGTGCGCCACGTCATCAAGGAGATGGAACGGGAGAACACCCTGTGAGCGCACCCGAGAAGATCATCGGGGTTGTCGTCACGCACAAGCGTCGTGAACTGCTGGCCGAATCCTTGAAGGTCCTCAGCACCCAGTCGCGGTCGCTCGATCACCTGGTTGTCGTCGACAACGCCGACGAAGCCGATGTGAAAGACCTCGTCGACAACGCTCCACTGCCGACGAGTTACATCGGTTCTCAGCACAACCTCGGCGGTGCCGGAGGATTTGCTCTGGGCATTCTCTACGCACTTTCGCTCGGCGCCGACCGCGTCTGGCTCGCCGACGACGACGGGCGTCCGGAGGGCCCCGAGGTCCTGGAAACCCTGCTCGACTGTGCAATTCGGAACGACCTGGCCGAGGTCTCCCCCGTCGTCTGCGACATCGACAACCCAGACCGCCTCGCGTTCCCCTTGCGCCGCGGCACGTCGTGGCGCCGGTTGCGTTCCGAACTCGGCGACGAGGATCTCCTGCCAGGCATCGCGTCCCTCTTCAACGGTGCACTGTTCACCGCCGATGCGATCGATGCTGTCGGAGTTCCGGATCTACGCCTGTTCGTCCGCGGCGACGAGGTCGAGGTACATCGTCGCCTCGTGCGCTCCGGCCTGAAGTTCGGCACCTGCCTGCAAACTGCTTACGTCCACCCCAACGGCGCGGACGAGTTCAAGCCGATTCTCGGCGGACGTATGCACACGCAGTACCCCGACAACGACACGAAGCGCTACTTCACTTACCGCAACCGTGGATACATCCTCGCCCAACCGGGAATGCGGAAACTGCTTCCGCAGGAATGGGTTCGGTTCGGCTGGTACTTCCTGATCACCCGCCGCGATCCGGCAGGACTACGCGAGTGGATGCGACTGCGCAAACTCGGCCGGGAAGAAAAGTTCGAACGCCCGAGTTAAATCAGTTGCACAGTCGCGTCTGCGGCTGAGACGATTCTGATCCGACGCATGGTGCGTCCTGAGAATTACGAGGAGTGAGTATTGATGACTGTCGTGTTCCGCAGTTTCAGCGCCGTCAACGTTCACACTTCTTCGTACTCGAGGACACAATCACCATGCCGGAAAACAGCACGCCCCTGACCGAATACGGTTGGAACGCAACACTCTCGAACACATTCACTACCCTGGCCCCACCGGACTCCGCACCCGGGCGCGTTCTTCGCGTCGACCGCGGCCGGTGCGACGTGGCCGTCGCCGAAGGCACAGTTCGCGCACTCAGCGGCAGCGATCCACGCGGTGCCAGCCAACTGTGCACGGGCGACTGGGTGACCGTCGCCGAGGTACTGAACTCACGCGAACCCGAGATGCACACGGTCACTTCGATACTCCCCCGATCAAGCAGCATCGTTCGATCCTCGGCGTCCGGAAAATCGGAAGGCCAGATTCTGGCTGCGAACGTCGACACCGTCGTCATCGCCACGGCGTCGGACGGCGACGTCGATCTCGGGCGCATCGAGCGACTACTCGCACTCGCCTGGGAAAGTGGCGCAACACCTGTCGTCGCACTCACCAAATCGGATGCAGCTCAATATATCTCCGACACTCTAGCCGAGGTCTCTGCCATTGCGCCCGGCGCAACAGTGCTGGCCGTCAGTGCCGAGACCAACGAAGGAATGGATGTACTCGATGCAGTTCTGGACGGCACCGTGGCGATACTCGGTCCATCCGGCGCCGGTAAGTCGACGCTCGCGAACGCACTCCTCGCGGACACCACAGGCGCCGATCGACTCGAGACCGGCCGCGTTCGAACCGGCGACGGAAAGGGACGCCACACCACAGTCACGAGAGAACTGATCCCCTTCTCCGGCGCCCGGACGTTGATCGACACACCCGGCCTGCGAGGGGTTGGCATGTGGAATGCGGCGGAGGGAATCGACAAGACGTTCCCCGAGATCGAGGAACTGATTGCAGAGTGCCGGTTCTCGGATTGCGCACACAACTCCGAGCCGGGATGCGCAGTCCTGACCGCACTCGGGCGCGGCGATCTGGACGAGCGGAGACTTGCGAGCTACCGGAAACTACAGCGAGAGAACGCGTGGAACGCCGCCCGAAGCAATGCTCGGCTGCAGGCAGAGAGGACGCGGGAGATCAAGGTGATCTCCCGCCATCTCAAGAGTCACTACCGTGGTCGGGACCGGTAGCGAAGAAAGCCTGGCAGCATGGGGGGTGATCCCGACGAGAGGTTGTCATGTTCGAGCGGTTCCGTTCCAGCGCCAGGACCAAGCTTCAGCGTGCGGTATCCGAGGTGGTCGAGACCGCCGACCGTCGCAACGCCGATCGCACGCAGCAGATCCTCGACGCGCTGGCACTCTCACGTGACGAACTGGCCGAGGCCCGCGTTGACATCGCGGGCCTCCGGTCCAGGATCGACGAGCTGGAATTTCGCCAGCGTCGGGATCTGGCCTACGCCGTGGACCTCGAAGCGACGGCATCGACCGCCGAGTTCATCCTCGAACACCTTCGAGTCACCGACACATTCGGCCACCCACACGACACGCTGCGCCACGCATTGGGCTTGATCGAAATACCCGGCATGGCACTCGAATTCGGCGTCGCCAGCGGAACCACACTCAGGATCGTCGCGGAGGCTTTCACCGAACGCGAGGGGACCGTCGCAGGTTTCGACGTGTTCTCCGGCCTTCCGGAGACCTGGCGCACCGGGTTCCCGGTCGGCGAGTTCGCACAGGAATCCATCCCCGAAGTGCCTGGAGCGCAACTTGTTCCGGGCCTCTTCGAGGACACCTTGCCCTCGTTCCTGAACGACGAATCCGGCCCCGTTGCGTTCCTGCACCTCGACGCCGACCTCTACTCGTCCACCAAGACCGTGCTCGATCTCCTCGGCGACCGACTGGTCCCCGGGTCGATCGTCGTCTTCGACGAGTTCTTCAACTATCCCGGGTGGCAGCAGCACGAGTACCGGGCGTGGACGGAGTTCGTCACACGCACCGGCATCTCGTTCGAATACCTCGGGTACACCGTCGACAACGAGCAGGTCATCGTCGAGATCACCAGCTGAGAATCACTTCTCGTACAGACGTGCCCAGTTCTCTCGACTCGTGAGTTCCGGCATCGCAGCACGGTACTTCGCCGACACGGCAGGTGCTTCCTTCTGGAATCGACGCAGTAGCTTCACCGTTCGGATCAAGAGAGCACGCGCCGTAGCCTTGTCTCGCTGCCGGATACGTACCCCCGACTGCGAAGCATCGGTGACGACTACATGGTCGAACTGCGAGATGTGCCACCAGTGCGCATCCTCGCGCGGAATATTGACCAAACCGCCACGGGTGCGCCCCAGCCACTGATTCAACCCACGTTTGGCCAGAATCACTCGCATCAGGCTCGGTTCACCACCGGCACGCTCGGTGTGGAGTTCGTTCGAGGCGATCGGGGCGGTAGCCGCATCGTGTTTGATCGTCTCGGCATACTGCGCTCGGCCGGCACGGATGCTTGCCATGGCCTCGATGCCGCCGTCCCGCAACGCTTCCGGACCGTCGAGATAATCCTCGATGCCCTTCAACGTCGTGAAGGCAAGGCCGTATTGCATTCCGACGAGGAATTCGGAAATCTGGCGGAAGAACTGACGTGAAAGTCCCTTGGTGTCGAGATCGCTGTGCAAAGACCCGACGACGAGGGAGTTACGCGTACTGAAGTAGCGGGCCCAGTCGTCGAAGTCCTTCCAATAGAAATCGGCATGCCACACAGCGGCGTTGGGCAACGTGACGGTGACAAACCCTGCTTTCCGGGCCCTGATTCCGTACTCCACGTCATCCCACTGAAAGAAGATCGGAACGGGTAACCCGATGGCTTCGACAACTTCGGCGGGGATCAGGCACGTCCACCAGGCGTTGTATCCCGCATCGACTCGACGCTCTTGACGCTTCTTGAGCATGCTCGTGTTGATGAGAGCCTTGGGCACTCGTTGCCCGTGATGGAGAGTCTTCAGATCTACGTCTTCGGCACCGACATTGAGGAAATCGGGATTGAGCAGATACATCATCTGTGCACCCACCAATGTCGGTTCCACCGTCATATTCGCAAAAGCGTTGAGGCGCAACACTGTTTCTGGTTCACAGAGAATATCGTCGTCCATCAGGATGACGTCGGCGAGATCTGTCCCCTCGGATGTAGCCTCGAAAAGCCCACGTGAAAAACCGCCCGCTCCGCCGAGATTCGGCTGCTGCAGATATTTCAGCTTCTCACCGAGCTTGTCTGCCGCCTCGACGAAGCGCGCCCGATCTTTCACCAGGTCGTTACCCTGATCGACGACGTACACGGAGCTGACGAGGTCACGCACAGTGGCATCGGAAGCCAGTGCAGCAACAGTCTCGGCACAATCGTCGGCCCGATTGAAGGTGCAGATCGCCACCGAGACCGGGCGAACCGTCTCCGGAGCGGCCACGGTCCATTCCAAGTGGTCGATCGTCATCGGAGCGTCGACAGAATCCACCTCGAGCCAGAGGGCGCCGCCGTCGACGAACTTGTCCAACGATGTGGTCAACGTGACCTCCGAGGACCCCGATCCGTCGCGGGTCTCGAGAATACGGCGATGCCCGGCGATATCCGAAGCAACCATCCGGACGCGGAACCGACCCTCGCTCTCGATCCGCAGCGAAGCCTCGACCTCAGTGACAGTCGTCCACCGCTGCCAGTAGCTGGCAGCGAAACGCCCGAAATAGGTGTTGGTGCTGATACGTGCGCCCTTGTCCAGAGCGACTCGGTGCCGGGTCCGCTCACCGGAGCCCTTCCGGAACTCGACGTACAGGTCGTCGTTGACTATCGGCGACATTCCGACGAACACGCCGCGCTGGACCACCAAACGGCGAGCCATGACCTGCCCGTTCTCCGGCACCCCCACCTTTACCTGCTCGGGCATATGACTCCTACGTGAATCTTGAAAAAGCTGTACCTGTCACTCGCAGGGTATCCGAGGTGGAATTACCCCCGAAACTCGAAAACACAGCCTCGGCTACTGTCTCTGGTGCATCCACCCGTGCGACCTGGAGATCCCTTGACACTCGAACTACCCGCTCCCACCCGTCGGGAACGCTGGAGCTGGGGCGCTGTGATCCCAGCAGTCGTGTGCCTCGCATTCTTCGCGATCGTCACGGTGGACCCTCGCTACTTCTATGTCGACGACACCGAATCCGGTGCGGTCGGCAACTGGGTTCAGCTGGGCCATCTGATGCGAGAGGGACAATTCCCCTCGCTGGTTCTGGATCAGTGGATGGCTGGAAACTATCCGGTCGAGGGTCAGGGTGGGCTGTGGAACCCGGTCCAGATCTTCATCAACTACATCGCACCGTCCGTCGACAATCTCGCTTTGCTGGCCACGCTGGTGAAGTTGGCATTCGCGATCATCCTCGGATGGGGCGTCTATCGAGTCTGCCTCGAATACGGCGCGCGCCCCTACTGGGCGGCCGTCGCCGGAAGCGCAGTGCCCTTTGCCGGGTTCACCCTGTACTTCGAGTACCCGTCGTGGGTTACGTCGGTGATCGGAATGGCCTGGGTGGTGCAGGCGTGGGCCAGCGGAATTCGCTATGCCCGCGGCCGGTCGGGGCCGATACCCGTCTTCGTCTTCCTCTATCTCGCGATCAGCGTCGGATACGTCCATGCGGCATTGATGGCCGGAGTGACCGTCGGGGCACTGATGGTGGGCGAATACGTCCGCAGTCCGCAGTGGCGGACAACAGTGAAGCTCGGACTGGTCGGCATCTCGGCCGCCGCCTGCGGCGCGATCACCTTTCTTCCAGGTCTGCTCTCCTCGGCCGTCACATGGCGCACCGGCGAAGAAGGTACGTTCAACGACAATTTCCTGACGGCACCGTGGTCGGAAACACTGACGGCGAGTATTCCGTCGTCCGTCTCGAGCATCGAGTCCTGGACGGGCGAAACCACCTACGCACCGATCACCTACATCGCCTGGTTCGCGATACCGGCACTGGCATTCATCGGCTGGCGGAAAGCACAGGGTTCGCTGCGAGAGTTGGTGACCCCGCTGCTGCTGTTGGCCTTCATTCTGCTGTTCACCGCGGGCCCCAGCGACATCGGCCAGATTCGGTGGCCGGCACGACTACTTCCCTTCGTCGCGGTGTTCTCCCTGGTACTACTCGGTGTGCTGCTGAGCCGATTCGGGACTTTGGACAAACTGCGATCACGCGTCATCGCTGCATCGTTGATCGTGTTCGTCTTGATGATTCGTGCCAGTTCTTCGGGTCCGCAGTACTTCATCCGACATCTCACCTGGGCTGTCGTGATCATCGCCGTCGGAGCACTCGCCATCTACCTCGGTCGTAGATACGGCGCCCCGGCGATCGCAGGTCTACTGATTCTCACCATCGCTCCGGTGACTCTGTATCAAGTGATCGCGTATCCCCAGGCGCTGAACAAGTGGTACCTGCCGACCAGCCAATCCGAAGCCAAGGCGAACTTTCCGGATTTCCCGGGCACGACCCTTCAGCTCGGCAATCGCGCGCTGATCCGAATCGACGCCGAAACAACAGAACTCCCGTGGACTTCGCAGGTGTACGGAAACTACGCCAAGGTGCTCGATCTCGACTACGTCAACGCGTACACCCCGGTCGGCCACGCGGACTTCGCTTCGCTTCTGTGTATGGGATTCGACGGGTCGACGTGCGACGACGCCTACCGAAACGTGTTCAGGCCGGATGAATACACCGGTCGAGCCAGCGCAGACCTGATGCTGCTCGACCGCGTCGTCCTTCAACGGAAGCAGTACCCGGGCGCTGACAACGAACCCGCCCCACCCGGGTGGCACTGGGCAGAAGTGCCCGAGGTCGCCCAGGACCAGATCTACGTCCTCGAACGCGACGCCGGCCCGATCTCCGGTCAACCGGGCCGTGTGTCGGCAACTGTCAATGCCGACGCACAGTCCGAGTACATGAGCGTCAAGAACGAGCGTGTGCGAGTCAGCTCACCGGGCGGTGGCAGCGTGGTATTCGCACGGTTGGCATGGCCGGGCTACACCGCGACCCTCGACGGCGAACCCATCCCGACCAAGGGCCTTGGCGGAACGTACCTCTACGTCGATCTGCCGCCTGGCACCGACAACGCGGAACTGGTGATCAACTTCCGTTCCCCAGGACAGAGGATCGGCTATGTCGGTATGGGCTTCGGGCTCGTTATCCTTGCCGGCCTCTCCGTGATCTACTACCGCGACAGGCGTCAGAGCCGGGACGGGACCTCCGCGATCACCACAGACTCGTTGTAGATGAACGGCTTTCCCATCCACCGCGGAAACGGGAACGACAGCGAGCGCCTGACTACAAGACCGTTGTCCGCACAGATCTTTTCGAGGTCGACGCCGTCGAGGAAGACGGTATGCGTGGGATCGCTGGCGAAGCCACGTTCCTGAGGGCAGATCAGCATGACGGTCGCACCCGGTTCCAGGAATGGAAGGTACTCGGCGACGATGCCGGAAGCTTCTCCCGCCGGCAGGTGCTCGAGGAGATGCGCCATCAGCATTCCGTCGAAGGTTCGCTGATCGCTTTCGGAGTGAAATTCCGCAGAAGAGTACGCCTCGAACCCGAGCGATCGACAGAACTCCACCGAATGTTCGTTGTGGTCCACCCCGACACTGCCAGGGGGAAGATTTCGCAGATTTCGGCCGATCCCGCAGCCGACGTCGAGCACCTCCCGGCCGCCGAGGAAACGTCGGATATTCCACTGATACGGCGCTTGCACGTTCAGAACGCGCTTCCATTTGGCGCCTTGAAGCTCACGCAACCAAGCCGTGTACTCGGTGTCGGTGGTATCACCGCTACCCGTATCGGCTCTCCCAGGAAGGCCTGTGTTCTCGCGATTGTTCTCGCGTCGATCGTTGGTGTGATCTTCGAACTCGGCCACTGGAGACTCACTTTCGTCGAGTGATCCGGATCATAACTTCACGATTCTCCGACATGTACGCCCCCACGCCGAGAAGCCGACCCTCGGCGACGTATACACTCCCCGCCTGTGAAGACCGATGGCACACCCGAGTCGGTGCAACCGCACCGAATTTCCGTCGTCGTGCCGGTTTACCAGGGCGAACACACTCTCAATGCACTCATCGACGAGATACTTCCCCTGACGAAAACCCAGACCACTCCCGGCGGGCGGCCGTTGGTCGTCGAAGAAGTCCTTCTCGTCTTCGACCACGGTCCGGACGGATCAGCTGCGGTCATCCGTGAACTCGCGAGACAACATGACTTCATCCGACCCATCTGGCTCTCGCGCAACTTCGGCCAACATCCGGCAACACTGGCGGGAATGGCGTCGAGTGGTGGCGAATGGGTTGTCACCATGGATGAAGACGGCCAGCACGACCCGGCCGACATCGGTGGACTCCTCGACACTGCACTGGATCAACAGGCCACCCTCGTCTACGCGCAGCCCGTGAACGCGGCACCCCACGGTGCGCTACGCAACGCGGCGTCGAAGTCGTCGAAATGGTTGACCACCAAAATTCTCTCGTCCGAGAACTCCGTGAAGTATCAGAGCTTCCGACTGGTCCTCGGAGAGGTCGGACGGTCGGTCGCCGCATACGCCGGATCCGAGGCTTACCTCGACGTGGCTCTGGGCTGGATCGCGGGAGAGGTCACCACCAGCCCGGTTCAACTGCGTGAGGAACGCGGACGCGCATCCGGATATCACCTCAGAAGCTTGCTGTCGCATTTCTGGCGAATGGTTCTCTCCAGCGGCACCAAGGGCCTGCGAATGGTCAGCTTGATCGGCTTCCTGTTCGCTGTCGGCGGTCTCGTCATCGTCCTCTACGTGTTGGCGTCGTACGTGTTCTTCGACGCCGGCGTCGAGGTACGAGGATGGGCGTCGACGATGATCGTGATGCTGTTCGGTTTCGGGGCAGTGCTCTTCTCGTTGGGTGTGATCGCCGAATACATCGGTGTCGCAGTCAAGACGGCAATGGGAAAGCCGCCGTACCTCATCGTCAGCGACCCCGCGTCAGGCCCGTTGGGGCGCCGGAACGCCACCGAGCCACCCGCGTAACAATGAATGTCCCCACGTGGGTAGTCGGCAGCGGCGGCCTCCTCGGCAGCTCCGTGGCCCGCGAACTCGAGCGCCGTGGGGCCGACATCCGCACCAGCCGCGTCCCGTGGGGCGAACCCGCTCTGGCCAGAGAAATCCTGTTCGCCGATGCCAGGAAACTGGTTACTGACGCCGCCGGCGGCCCGTGGCGAATGGCGTGGTGCGCCGGTGCAGGTGTGAACGGTACGAGCAGTGACGAATTCGCTCGCGAGAACCAACTCATGAAGGACGTTCTCGACGAGCTGGGGACGGCGGACGCAGGCGTCGGGACCGTCTTCCACGCTTCGTCTGCCGGCGGCGTCTACGCCGGAGCTCCCGGAGCACCGCACACCGAAACAAGCGCGACCAATCCACTGGCCGACTACGGGCGAGCAAAGCTCGATGCCGAATCCATTGTTCGCGAATTCGGCTCCAGAAGCGGAACCCGCACTGTCATAGGAAGATTCGCAAATCTCTACGGCCCGGGTCAGAATCTGGCGAAACCCCAAGGCCTGATTTCGCACCTCTGCCGAGGCTATCTGCTGTCGATGCCCATTTCGATCTACGTTCCCATGGACACGCTTCGGGACTACGTCTACGTCTCCGACGCGGCCGAAATGGTGGTCGACAGCTTCACCCGAGCGGAAGCGTCGCAGGAACCGACGGTCACCAAGATCTACGCGTCCGGACGCAGCGTCACCATCGGGGCGATCCTCGGCGCGTGCCACACCGTCTTCAGAAAACGCCCCAACGTTGTGCTCGCCAGTTCTCCACTCGCTTCGGCGCAAGCCCGAGACCTACGGCTGCGATCGATCGTGTGGACTGATCTGGACCAGCGCACACATCGCCCGTTGCCTGCCGGGATAGCGTCGACCCTCGACTCCATCCGCCGCAATCTGGCTGCGCGCTAGGAAGTGGTCTTCTCGCCGGCTGCCACGTATGCCTGCTCGGTCGCGTCCTTCTGCGGACGCCACCACTGTTCGTTGTCGCGGTACCAGTCGATCGTCGCTTCCAGACCACTGCGGAAGTCCTCGTAGCGCGGGGACCAGCCAAGTTCTTTCCGGAGCAGACTCGAGTCGATCGCGTACCTCACGTCGTGCCCCGGGCGGTCGGTGACAAAATCGAACTCGTCGGCGCCACGGCCCAATATCTGCAGAATCGACTCCATGACAGTTCGGTTGTTCACCTCACCGTCAGCGCCGATCAAGTAGGTCTGACCGATCCGGCCACCGTCGATGATCGCCCAGACCGCGCTGTTGTGATCGTCGACATGGATCCAGTCACGGACGTTCAAACCGTCGCCGTACAACTTGGGACGCAATCCGGCGAGAACATTGGTGATCTGCCGCGGGATGAACTTCTCGACATGTTGATAAGGGCCGTAATTGTTCGAGCAGTTCGACAGGGTGGCCCGGACGCCGAACGAACGGGTCCACGCGCGCACCAACATGTCGCTCGATGCCTTCGTCGACGAGTAGGGGCTCGACGGGTTGTACGCGGTCGACTCCGTGAAACGGTCCGGATCGCCCAGTTCGAGGTCTCCGTACACCTCGTCGGTGGAAATGTGGTGATACCTGACGTCGTGCTTGCGCACAGCCTGCAGGAGCGTGAAGGTTCCCACGATGTTGGTCTGCACGAACGGCCACGGATCAGCGAGCGAATTGTCGTTGTGGGACTCGGCAGCAAAATGAACGACGACGTCGGCAGCGCCCACCAGTTCGTCGACGAGAACTGCGTCGGTGATGTCGCCGTGAACAAACGTGATGCGGTCGGCTATCGAATCGAGCGAAGACTTGTTGCCCGCGTAGGTCAGCGCATCGAGCACCGTGACCTCGGCGTCGGGGCGCTCTGCCACCGTCTGATGGACGAAATTGGCGCCGATGAAGCCTGCACCGCCAGTCACGAGAACTCTCACGTTTGCGCCTCCACGATCACCGAATCGAACCGATCTATCTACCGGCCACGCACGATACCGTGCGCCCGAGATTTGTTTCTCCAGCGAACACTGGAACACTTCGAGGCATGCGCGGAATCATTCTGGCGGGCGGCACGGGGTCGAGGTTGCACCCCATCACGCTCGGCGTGAGCAAACAGCTGGTCCCCGTCTACGACAAACCGATGATCTATTACCCACTCAGCACCCTGATGCTGGCCGGGATTCGCGACATCATGATCATCACCACAGAAGACGACGCACCGCAGTTCCAGCGGTTGCTCGGCGACGGCTCGCAGTTCGGCGTCGACCTGACCTACCAGATCCAGCACGAGCCGAATGGTCTCGCACAAGCATTCGTACTCGGAGCCGGCCACATCGGTTCGGAATCCGCGGCCCTCGTCCTCGGCGACAACATCTTCTACGGCCCAGGTCTGGGCAGTAAGCTCACGCGTTTCGAGAACATCGACGGTGGCGCCGTATTCGCGTACTGGGTTTCGGACCCCACGGCTTACGGAGTCATCGAGTTCGACCGCGAAGGCAAAGCCGTCTCGCTCGAGGAGAAGCCGGCGAATCCGCGCTCCAACTATTCGGTGCCTGGCCTGTATTTCTACGACAACGACGTTGTCGCCATCGCCAAGGACCTCGAACCATCGGCACGCGGCGAGTACGAGATCACCGACGTCAACCGTGCGTACCTCGAAGCTGGTCGCCTCCAGGTCGAAGTACTTCCTCGCGGCACCGCGTGGCTCGACACCGGAACTTTCGATTCGCTTCTCGACGCATCGAACTACGTGCGCACGATCGAGGAGCGTCAGGGACTCAAGATCGGCGCGCCCGAAGAAGTTGCGTGGCGGCACGGATTCATCACCGACGACGAGCTACGCATTCGTGCGGAGAAGCTCCTCAAATCCGGATACGGAAAATACCTTCTCGAACTTCTCGACCGCGGCAAGGACTGGTGACATGGCAGATACTCACGTGATGAGCCAGTATCGCGAACTGAAAGTGCCAGGGGCCTGGGAATTCACACCCAAACAGTTCGGCGACGACCGTGGAGTCTTCCTCGAGTGGTTCCGTGAACCCGGATTCTCCGAGATCACCGGCCGCACCCTCGACCTTCAGCAGGCCAATTGCTCGGTCTCGGCTGCCGGCGTCCTACGAGGCATCCATTTTGCCGACGTCCCTCCCGGACAGGCCAAGTACGTCACGTGTGTCAAAGGCGCGATACTCGACATCGCCGTCGACCTCCGCGTGGGATCGCCGACCTTCGGCCAGTGGGATTCGGTCCTTCTCGACGACGTCGACCGCCGAGCGATCTTTCTGTCCGAAGGGCTCGGGCACGCCTTCCTGTCCCTCGAGGACAACTCGACAGTGGTTTACCTGTGCTCGACGGGATACGCCCCCGAACGTGAGCACGAAGTTCACCCCCTCGATCCCGACATAGCGATCGACTGGCCCACCGTGGGTCGCAGCGGTGAGCCCCTGAACATCACGCTCTCCGCGAAGGACACAGCGGCACCGTCGCTTCAAGATGCCGTGTCGGCGGGGCTGCTGCCCACGTTCGGCGAAGGCTGATGGCTTCACCGGATTCGACTGCAACACCCCCCGCCGGAATGACCGGCAGGCCGGGTCCGTTGATGCGCGTCGTCAAGAATCAGGCCCTTGCCTTTCTGCTCGTCGGTGGCGTCAACACGGCGCTCGGAACCGCCTGGTTCATTGCTTGGCAGATCGCGCTCGGCGATCAATTCGGCTACCACTTCGCGATCGTTGCCGGGTACGTCTGCAACCTGCTGTGCGCTTTTGCGATGTACCGCTACCTGGTGTTCGAAGTTCGCGGTCACTTCCTCCGTGACTTCTGGCGATTCGTCGTCGTCAATTTCGGCGCCTTCGTGATCAACCTCGCGCTGATGACCGTCGCGGTCTCGGTCCTGCACTTTCCTCCCATCCCGTCACAACTCGTCATCACTGCGGTAACCGCAACAGCAAGCTTCTTCGGTTACCGCGATTTCTCGTTCAGTCGAAACAAGAGAACAGGCAACTCATGACTCCGCGTGTTTCCGTCGTCGTCCCGGCTTACAACAATGCCGACTACATTGCCGAGACGATCGACTCGATCCTGAATCAGACCTACCAGGACTTCGAACTGATCATCTCGGATCATTCGTCGACCGACGACACCGTCAAGGTCCTGGCGCGATACGCCGACGATCCGCGGATCGAGATCCTGTCGACCGAGGCCGGCGGCGGAGCGAAGCGAAACTGGGACCGGGTCAGCGAAGCCGCGAACGGAGAGCTCCTGAAACTGGTGTGCGGTGACGACACCATCTACCCCGAGTGCCTGGCGGAACAGGTCGCGGCTTTCGACGAGCACCCCTCGGTGGTACTCGTGGCCTCGCAACGCAAACTGGTCGATGCAAACGGAAAGACCATCCTCTCCGCGCGCGGACTTGCAGGGCTGAAGGGACGGGTCACCGGGCGCGACGCGGCCCGAAAGACGGTAACGGCGGGAGCGAACATCTTCGGCGAGCCCGGATGTGTACTCATGAAGCGATCCGCCTTGAAGGCCATCGGATGGTGGGACGACACCAACCCGTACGTCATCGACGAAGCCACGTACACCGCCGTCGCACTCCAAGGCGACGTCTATGCGATCGCCAAGCCCCTCGCGTCCTTCCGCGTCAACGCCGGACAGTGGAGTGTGCGTCTGGCCAAGGATCAGGCACGCCAGGCAGCGGCATTCCACAAAGATCTCCGGGAATCGGATCCGACTCTCGTCTCCGCAATGGACGTCCGAATCGGCGACGCACGCGCACTCGCCACCTCGTTCATGCGTCGCGGCGTCTACATGCTGTTGCGCCATCGCATGTCTTGATCGTTGCCGGTTGGGTAATCTTCACCTTTCACACTCGATGGGATGACGACCGGCGGGACGGACGGCTGGATGACCAAACGTGCGGGCAGACGCGGTCTGTGGACGGCCGCCGTTCTCGCAGCCGGACTCGGCGCCCTCGCACTGGTCGCACCGCCTCTGACGCCTGGCACGATCGAGTCCGCACCGGTCACGGTTATCACCACCACCCCACCGGCGCCGGTTGTTCCGCTCACCCCGGAGGAGCTCTCGGCCCAGGTGGTCCCCACCATCGTCACCATCACCGCGCCGGCCGGATTCACCACCACCGCCGGAACCGGGATCGTGCTCTCCCCTGACGGAGTGGTGCTCACGAATCACCACGTCATCAGCGGGGCCTCGGACGTCACTGCCGTCAGCATGTCCAACGGACTGATCTACGACGCCGAGATCCTCGGGTACGACAGCGTCAGCGACCTTGCCGTCCTTCGACTCGCGGGCGCCACGGATCTGCCGGTGGCTGTGGTCGGCAAATCAGCAGAAGCCACTCGTGGGGATGCCGTCACCGCAATCGGAAATGCGGAAGGCGGCGGAGTACCCGTCCCAGCTCCCGGCGTCATCACCAATCTCGGTGTCACCGTCAACACCCGCAACGTGTCCGACGGATCGCGAAACCAGTTGAAGGGCCTCATCGAGGTCGACGCGGACATCCGGCCGGGCGATTCCGGTGGCCCCCTGGTCAACGCCGTTGGCGAGCTGATCGGCGTCAGCAGCGCGGGCAACGCCGTCACCGACCGCACCGAAACCTCGCCGGCGCCTCAGTCCTACGCGATACCGATCGACACCGCGCTACCGATCGTCGAGCAGGTACTCGGTGGCCGCTCCTCCGAAACCGTGCGTGTGGGACCGACGCCCGTGCTCGGTGTCGCAGTCAAGGATCACGCGGAGATGCCGGCCGGCGCGGAAGTTGTTGCCGTGAGCTTCGATTCGCCGGCCGAGCGGGTGGGGCTGACCAAAGGTGCGGTCATCACCGAGTTCGGTGGCAGCCGGATCGCGTCGTCCGCTGATCTCAACGCGGCGATGAGCTCGCGCCGCCCCGGCGACACCGTCGCGGTGACGTGGGTGGACGCAACCGGGCAACCCGGGACCGGTTCGCTGGTCCTCGACGAGGGGCCACCTCGCTAGTCGGACAAGGCGCCAGCCGTGAAAGCATCGTGGCATGACCACGGTTCTCCTGCTCACCTGTGACGGCGCCGCCCGCGAGGCGGATGTCGAAAGCAAACTCGTCATGGAAGCTCTCACCACCTACGGCGTTGCGTCGACAATGGCGCCGTGGTCGAGCCGGTCCCTCCTCGATATCGACGCCGACCTGGTTCTGATCCGGTCGACCTGGGACTACACCCAGCGCCTCGACGAATTTCTTGCCGTTCTCGATCAGCTGACCGCCCCGATCGCCAACCCGCTCCCGATCGTCGAGTGGAACGCCCACAAGGGATACCTCACCGAACTTGCCGCGGCCGGCGTACCTATCGTCCCAACCGCTGTGATCGCTGCCGGAAAGAGCGAAACACTCACCCTCCCTTCGTTCGAGGGTGCCGACGTCATCGTCAAGCCTGCAGTGTCCGCCGGCGCTGTCGGAGTGGGAAAGTTTGCCGCCGGGTCCGAACAGGCCCACGCTCACCTCAGTTCAATCCTCGAGAGTGGCAACGACGCTCTGGTCCAGCCCTTCATCTCGGACGTCGTAGACGGCGAGCGCTCGATCATCCACCTCGGCGGACGCTACTCCCACGCCGTCCGGAAGATCCCGGCCACCAACGACTTCCGCGTGCAGGAATTCCACGGCGGAACCAACTACCTCCACGAGCCTTCCGCCGCCGAACTCGCGGTGGCCGACGCGGCACTGGCCGCGACCCCATGCGGCCCCGGCGAATTGCTTTATGCGCGTGTGGACGTCGTGGGGCCGGTGGATCAACCACTGCTCATGGAAGTGGAACTGATCGAGCCCGAACTCTTTCTGCCATTCGCCCCGGGATCTGCCGACGCCCTCGCACGGGCAGTTGTCGCGTCTCTAGGTCTGTGAAGCGCCTCGGAGTGCCTTCTTGTCGACCTTCCCCAAAGCAGTGAGCGGCAACGCTTCCACAATTGAAATCTCCTTGGGCGCCCAGATCGGGCCCTTGTGTGATCTCACGTGTGCGACGAGCTGCTCGGGCGTGACCGACCATCCCGTCTTCAGTACGACTGCCGCGGTAACCGCTTCTCCCCATTGAGGATCGGGGACACCGAATACTGCACAGGCGGCCACTGCGGGATGATGTCCGAGTGAGTCCTCGACTTCGCGCGGGTAGACGTTGAATCCACCACTGATGATCGTGTCCTTGATGCGGTCGACGATCGAGATGAGCCCAGTTTCGTCGATCCGAGCAACGTCGCCGGTGTGCAACCATCCATTCGCGAGCGCTGCAGCGGTTTGTTCAGGTTTGTTCCAATAGCCGTCCATCACGAGCGGACCTCGCACACAAAGCTCGCCGGGTACGCCCGTCGCGGTCTCGTTTCCCTGCTCGTCGAACAACACCACTTCGACACCTGGCATCGCGCGCCCACAACTCCCCAGAACTGCGGGATCGTCCGTGTGCTCACGTGTATCGAGCACCGTCAACGCATTCGGGGCTTCGGCCTGACCGTAGTGCTGGCTCAGGATCGGCCCGAACACCGCCCCTGCCTGCGCGAGCCTGGTGGGGTCGATGGGTGCAGCGCCGTAAAGCATCCAGTTCAGCCCGGACAGATTCGCATCCGACAGGCGTGGATGGTCGAGCAAGGCGTAGAGCATCGTAGGAACGACGAATGTAGCTGTGACTCCGTCATTTTCGATGGCGTCGACAACCCTGTCCGGGTCGAACGACCTGTGCAACTCGAAGCTTGCACCTCGCTGCAGACCGGGTGCGACGAGCAGACCGGCAGCATGAGACATCGGCGTGGTGAGCAGCATGGTGGTATCAGCCGGCCACTCCCACGTGGTGCAGGCCCAGGCATTGGCGACCAAAGATCGGTCCCTGAGCATGACGCCCTTCGGCTCACCGGTAGTTCCACCGGTGTAGAAGAGATACAAAGCTCGACCCTGACCGCCGAAGTCTGAACCTGTTCCCGCCGTAGCCAATTCACACGCTGATTCGAGGGCTGACAGTGACATCACTCGAGTCTGCGCCGCTTCGGCGCGCGTCTGGAAGTGTCCGTCGGCAACCAACAGGAGATCGGTACCACTGTCTTTCAGCACCATCCTGTCGTTCTCTTCGGTCGCGAGCGGATGGAGTGCCGTGTAGCGCACGCCCGCCAGACACGCTGCCGCCATGACCGTGAATGCTTCAGGACACGGACCCGCAAGCAGGGCTACCCCGCCTCCGTCCGGCAGAGCGAGGCTACTGAGGACACCTGCAATCCGCTCGATCTGTTCCGCGGTCTGCCGATATGTCAGCTCGGCCCGATCACCGTTCCGATCCGTGAATCGAAACGCGATGTGGTCTGGTCGGCGTCGCAGCGCCGACAGAATCAGATCCGCATATCCCGCTTGCTCGTGCAAGCCTGGCGCCATCGGTTCATCGTTCATCATGTCCGCGTTCATCGTGGCCCTCCCAAGATCGTGACCGCGGCGACGGCTTCCTCGATGCCGTAGAGACCTCCGCCGTTCTCTGCGACCGCGATTCGAGCCCCGGGAACCTGTCGCCGCGCTGCTTGTCCACGCAACTGCGTGACAAGTTCGAAGACCTGCGCTAGTCCCGTTGCCGAGACCGGATGACCACGGGATTCGAGCCCACCTGACGGATTGACCGGACGCACGCCTCCCAATGAACTCGCACCGGACGCAGACCACGCGCCGCCCTCACCGATCGGGCAGAACCCCAAATTCTCGACCTGCTGTACTTCACCGAAGGCCGTGGCGTCGTGGACCTCTGCCACATCCACATCGCCTGGCCCGACTCCGGCTTCCTCGTATGCGCTCATTGCCGCTCGGCGACCGATGTGACTCTCGACGTCATCTGCGGCCCGATCCGTGCCTGACACCAAGCTGCAACCGAGTACCCGCGCCGCCCGCCGAGAGGAATCATGCCTTCGCGCAAAGTCTGCAGTCGTCACAACAATTGCCGCCGCACCGTCACTGACGGGCGAACACATCGGAACGGTCAGAGGCCACGCGACTCGCCTCGCGGCAAGCACCTCGTCGACAGTGAAGGGTTTGCGAAAGTGCGACCACGGATTGTGCACGGAATGCGCATGATTTTTGGCTGCTACGGACGCGAGTTCGAACTCGGTCGTTCCGAATCTCTCCATGTGCGCCCGAGCAAGAGAAGCGTAGATCTCCATGAACACCGACCGCTCACCCTGCGATCCGAGTTCACCCGGCACCGGAGCGGAGAGTGAGGCAAGGCCGGCGAGCGTCTCGTCGCGATGCGCAACGTCGAGTGCACCGTCGAACACCTCCAGACTTCGAGCGGGATCCGAGCACACCAGCTTGTCCACCCCGACCGCCAATGCGACCTCGGACAGACCGGCGCGAACGTGGGCGATCGCCAGCCAGAGTGCCGTTGCCCCGCCGGCGCAGGCATTTTCGACATTGACGACCGGGACTCCACCGAAACCGTAAGGCCTCAAGGCAATCTGGCCTGGGATCATGTGCTGCCGGTCGATCGCCTTCTGACTGACGGTCGCGTAGAAGACTGCACCGACGTCACCGCGGGTCAGGCCCGCGTCTTCGACGGCGTCGATCGCTGCACGCCCCGCCAATTCCGAGGCCGAGGTATCCGCGTGCCGCCCGAAGGGAGTCGCGCCGACACCGAGAACCATGACTTCGCCGCTCACGCCACCACTCGATTCCTCAATACACCGAGGCCGGCGACCTCGAGTTCGACTACGTCTCCCGGTTCGAGGAACCGCCCGTGTTCCAAGCCGCATCCACTCGGCACGGTGCCGGAACAGAAGACTTCACCCGGGTACAGCCGCGTGGAAGTCGAGGCGAACGAAATCACGTCCTCGAAACGATGGTCCATGTCGGCGCTGGTTCCTCGGCTCACCTCGTCTCCGTTGATTCTCGCGGTCATCTCGAGCTGGTACGGGTCTCCGACTTCGTCGGCCGTCACGATCCAGGGGCCGAGGGCATTCGCGTTCGAAAAGTCCTTGCTCTTACTGAGACCGAGTCCGGTGGAGATCTCCTCGAGCTGAGTATCGCGGGCGCTGAAATCGTTGAAGATGGTGTAACCGAAGATATGCGCAGGGGCATCCGCTCGTGAGATGTCGCTTCCACCGCGCCCCAACACACAGGCGAATTCGAGTTCGTAATCGCGCAGGCTCGAGTACTCGGGCCACACGACCTCAGATTCGTGTCCGGTCACCGCCAATCGGTTCGCTATGTAATACAGCGGGCGCTCCAACTGGATCTTCGGCAGTTCGACGTCCTCGAGTGCGACCCCTTGAATTCGGGCGCGAGCGTTGCGGAAGTGATCCATGAAGCAGCCGAAGTCTCGGATCTGGACCGGCTGAGGAAGCGGCGACATCCAGCGCACATCACCCGCGTCGACGATCGCACTTGCCGGCTGCTCGTCTGCGAGCCGATCCAGGATCTCCCGTGCCGCCGGACCACCTTCGATGATGGTCTGCATGGTTTCCAGTTCTGGAGCCGGTTTTCCCGTCACATCATGATGAGCTCGCTCGAGTAACAACAGTTGCTCGCCGCTGCCCGTCACCAGAGCCGTCTGCTGGGTCTTTTCGTATTCGACGGTCGCAAGTTTCACTGTGAGTCAATACCTTTCACTGAATTGTTCGTTAGGTGAGGCAGGAATTTTGCTCAGACGAACGCGACCACACGAGCCGGGGCAGCGCTGGCTCGCGCAAGCTTGATCGGGAAAAACGCCACATGAAATCCCGAGGGCGGAAGCGCGGCGAGGTTCGCCAGTTGCTGAACGATGAATACTTCACGTTCGCGTCCGGCCCGGTGCCCGTCCCAGAGAACCGAGTTGTCGCCGGTGTCACGAAATTTCTGTGCCATGACTGCAAAGCTCAAGTCCCAGCCGGCAGCGTCGGTGCCCAGCACCTTCGCGCCTTGCTCGGCGAGAAACAGCGTGCCTTCGCGACTCATCCCTGGATACTGAAAGAACCCTGGATCAGCCAAGGTGAAGCTCTCTTGTCCGGTACGGAGCAACACGGCACCATCCTGGGGAACGGACGCACCGTTTTCCGCCAGGGCAGCTTTCAGCGCGTCCACCGAGATCGGCTGATTCGCCTCGCACCGGCCGCGCAGGTCGAGCACCACTGTCTCGCAGAACAATTCATCCAACGCGATGTCTGTGATCGTGCGAGAAGGCTTACCCTCCGAGGTTGATCCGTAGTGCAACGGCGCGTCGACGTGTGTGCCCAGATGGCTGTTGAACTCACTCAACATCTCCGATCCCCACCCCTCACCGTCCGGAAGATCATGAATTCCGCACTGCAGTGCTGCCGCGAACTCGTCGCGTCCGGCACCTGCGGGGTGCGAGTAGGTCACCGAGGGGGCAACGACGGAAGCCAGTGCCTTCAAACCCTCGGGGAGCAGTTCCCGATCGGCCGGATCGAGAGTTCTAGTCAGATCGATGAGTTCCATGTCCGCCCATTTCCGTTAAGTTATTGGACGCTCAGCATAGAACTGGACGATCAACATAGGCAAGAGGGTGTCGCGAGAGGAATACGGCCGTCCGATGACCGGCCTCGTAGCATGAGTGCCGGTGCGCAGGTCTCGGCCCCGACGGGCACGTCGACGTCACCGCGTGCCGGAATTGGCTGCACTCGAGAACGAAAGAAGGCAGGAACACCGAATGGCGTCGACACGCAAGCAGGAGATTTCCGAGGAAACCAGACGGCGACTGGTGAAGGCCGCGGCCGAACTGGCTGCGGAAGGCGGGTCGGCCGCTATGTCCGTACAAGCCGTGGCGGAAAGATCCGGCATCAGCCGAGGGTCTGTGGCCTGGCACTTCGGATCGAAAGACGGGCTTCTACGAGCCGTCGTCGAGGACGCATTCCGGTGGGGCATGGAGAAGTTGCGCGCAGAGTTGGCATCATCCTCGGCGACCGGAATCGAAGCATTGATCGAAGCCAACTTCGTGTTGATGTCGTACCCCGAGGCACGAATTTTCTCGACCATCCTGATCGAAGCCGTGATTCCCGGGTCCACCATCCGCGAGACCTACGCAGAGCAGTACGTCGCAATGCGAACGCTGTACGCGGACTACCTGCGTTCGATCGACACACCGGTCGCCAATCCGGAGTTGGTTGCCGTCACCCTTCTGGCCGGCACTCTCGGGATCAACCTCCAACATCGCCTCGATCCCGACAACGTCGATCGACGTTCGGCGGTAACCGAACTCGAATCGATCTATGCCCGCGCGATGGCATCTACCGCAACGTCAGGGCACGAGAATCCGGCAGCACACGAGAATCCATAGGCGAACCGGAAGTTCAACTTCCCGAACAACTTTCGCCCGCAGCCTGGGGCGGGATCGCATCGAGCCTGGAGCGAATGAACCTGGCAACGTCACGTAGCGCGGCGCGGCTCTCCGGCAAGCCAGGCCAGACGGCGGGAAATGCGTGAACCTGGCCGTTCCAGATCTGCAGCGAGCACGGCACCCCCGCGGCGGCGAGCCGTTGCGCCATCACCTCCGAATCGACTCTGAGCACCTCGGATTCGGCGGCGATCAGCAACGACGGCGGCAACGCGGCAAGATCGCCGTCGACGGGCGAGTTCGTCTGTCCGCCAAGCTTTCCGATCGCCATCAATGCCGACACCGGGGCGATCACGTCGCGTCGAGCGTTGGCATGGACCGATTTGGTGGTGCAATCGAGATCGAGGAGCGGTGAGAGCCCGACCAGGCCGGCCGGAACCTCGAGCCCCGCGGAAACTGCTGCAAGCGCCGTCGCGAAGACCAGGAAACCTCCGGCCGAATCACCAACGAAGACAACCTTTTCCGGAAAAGCTCCCTGTTCGAGAAGCCACCGGTATGCATCGAGGCAGTCGTCGACGGACCCGCTGATGCTCGTACTCGGCAACTGCCGATACGCGATGTGCAGGACCGGAAGGCCGGTTCGCTTGGCGATGCCGGCAACGACCGGCCGATGCGTGTTGAGCCCGCAGCACATGAACCCGCCGCCGTGCAGGTATAGAACTACACCGTCGCGCAGATCGGCCGTCGAGCCTGCTGTCCGGACGAGTTCACCGTCGAAACCTGGAAAACGAATCGCTTCCCGATCGATCCCGGAGGGAATGCGTACACCCGCGGCCGAGTCCAGAACTGCGGCGCGGCGCATTGCGCCAGGCGTCAGCGGCGCGATCCCAACTACGGGCCGAAGCATCCATCGACACGCGTTGTAGAGGACCTGCGATTCGATACTCGGCCTGCCGTATCGAGTTCCGGTCCTACGACTGACTGTCGGCAACAGAGACATCTGTCCAGATTAGAAGCGATCAGGCACCGAAGAGGTCGACTTCGTCGAGATCGTCGACGATCGTGACCTTTCGTTTCCGCCCGCCGATGACCTTGCCCAGACCGCGCAGTCCACCGGACTGAGCTTTCGGGGCGGGTTCGATGCGCTGCGGCGCAACTCTCGTCCGCGCTGCGCGCTGTACGGGCTTGGGTGCGGGAGCTGATGCCGGTGCCTCCGGAACGACGGGCGCCGCCGGAACCTCGGGTTCGGGAATCTCTGCTGGAACGACCGCTTCCGGCTCCACGAAGCCCTGAGCAACCGGGGCCTCGGGCGCGACCTCAGCCACCTGCTCCACCTGCACCGGTCCGTCGATCACCGGGATGTCCGACGCCCAGCGGACCCGATACTCGAGGCCGCGCGATGCCAGTTCACGCGCGAGATCCGCGTGCCAGACCCCGTCTTCGCCGTCGCCGTATGCCCGTGCGTCGGAACTGACCCAGATGACGTCGACCTCCGGGTTACGGTCGGCGAGATCGAGCACGGTCAGCCAGTTCAGCGTCGCCGGGTAGCCGTCTCTCTTCTTCTTGTCGGTATAGGGCCGACGCAGCGAGATCGCCCTCTCGGCCACCTCGAGATGCGACACGTCGACTGGATCGACCACTTCGACGCCGATCGCCACGAGGTCTTCGATCACGTCGTCGACGTAGCCGTCGGCCTTGTCGTGAGCCGCGTCGACGAACCTCGTGAGGTCGCGCCGCAACCCCAGTCGGTCGTACATGCGCGCCTGGACGCTCAGGGCCGCGATCATCTCCGCCGATTCCTCGCGGTAGCGGCTCGCAACTTCGAGGACGACCAATCGCGGCACGACGACGCGGTGTCCGAGTGCGCGAGCGTCGGCGATGGCGGCGTCGAACCGTGCGCCCCTGGTCAGGGCCGAAGAATCGAGAACGATGATCATGGGCTCGATTCTCTCCCACGAAACCGGACGAATGCGCTAATCCACCCCGAACCGTTACTTGATCTTGAAGATCACTGCCCGCTGAACGATGAAGTTGATGACCGTCGCGGTGCCCTGTGCGATGACGAAGGCCAGCGGCATGCGCCACCACTCGTCGGCGAGCACATGCACCATCAGCGCGTTGAGCCCGACCTGAACCGCAAAAGTGACCGCGTACAGCACGACAACAGCGATGAAGCGGGCGCGAGAAGGCTCGGCCTTGAACGTCCACCGCCGGTTGATCAGATACGCCGTCGTAGTGCCGGCGATAAAGCTGATCGACTTGGCCACGCTCAGATCGAGGCCGACGACCTTGAACAGGAATGCGTACAGCCCGTAGTCCACGACCGCCGACAGCCCACCCGTCGCGACGAACCGGACGATCTGCGTTTTCAGGTCCATCGCGTCGTCGGCGATGTCCGTCGTGACAGGAATCTCGACGGGCAGCGGGACATGGGGTTCGTGCTGGTGACTTGCAGGTGTTTCGGGCACGACGACGAGAGTAACCACTCGAGTCGGAGCCGTCGGCACTACTCCCAGGTAACCTCTACCTTGATGTCCACGACAGCAGAAGAGACGCCGCAGCCGGCTCTCCACACCCAAGCCCGCACCCTCACCGGTTGGGGACGCACCGCCGCCACCACCGCACAGGTGCTGTCCACCCCCGACGTGGAAGTGATCGCCAACGCGGTCGCCCAGGTTGCGGAACAGAACGATTCCAAGCCATCGCATCTGCGACGCGGCGTCATCGCGCGTGGCCTCGGCCGCTCGTACGGCGACCCGGCGCAGAACGCCGGCGGGCTGGTCATCGACATGAATGCACTCAGCCGCATTCATCGCATCGATCGCGACACCGCCCTGGTGGACGTCGACGCCGGTGTGAATCTGGATCAGCTGATGAAGGCTGCTCTGCCGTTCGGCCTGTGGGTTCCGGTCCTGCCGGGTACTCGCCAGGTCACGATCGGCGGCGCCATCGGCTCGGACATCCACGGCAAGAACCACCACAGCGCAGGTAGCTTCGGCAACCACGTCGTGTCGTTGGATCTGCTGACGGCCGACGGCAAGGTTCGCACTCTCACCCCCAAGGGCGGGCGCAACGATCCCAAGGCCGCGCTGTTCTGGGCCACGATCGGCGGCATGGGCCTGACGGGCATCATCCTGCGCGCCACCATCAAGATGACACCGACCGAGACGGCGTACTTCATCGCCGACGGCGACGTCACCAACAGCCTCGACGAGACCATCGCGCTGCACAGCGACGGCAGCGAGGCCAACTACGAGTACTCGAGCGCCTGGTTCGACGCGATTTCCGCGCCCCCGAAGCTCGGCCGTGCGGCAGTCTCGCGCGGATCTCTGGCGAAGCTCGACCAGCTTCCGGCCAAGCTGCAGAAGAACCCGCTCGCCTTCGATGCGCCGCAGTTGCTGACGTTCCCCGACGTCTTCCCCAACGGGCTGGCCAACAAGTTCAACTTCACCGCGATCGGTGAGGTCTGGTTCCGCAAGTCCGGCAAGTACCGCGGCAAGGTCCAGAATCTGACGCAGTTCTACCACCCGCTCGACATGTTCGGTGAGTGGAACCGGGCGTACGGATCCAACGGATTCCTGCAGTACCAGTTCGTGGTTCCGCCGGAGGCGGTCGAAGAGTTCAAGAAGATCATCGTCGACATCCAGCGCAGCGGGCACTACTCGTTCCTCAACGTGTTCAAGCTGTTCGGCGAGGGCAATCAGGCGCCGCTGAGCTTCCCGATCCCGGGCTGGAACATCTGCGTCGACTTCCGCATCAAGCCGGGCCTGAACGAGTTCGTCACCGAACTCGACAAGCGTGTCCTCGAATTCGGTGGGCGCCTGTACACGGCCAAGGATTCGCGGACGTCCGCGGAAACTTTCCACGCCATGTACCCGCGCATCGACGAGTGGATCGCGACGCGCCGCAAGTACGACCCCACAGGCGTTTTCGCCTCCGATATGTCCAGAAGGCTGGAACTGTGATCAACGCTGTAGGTAACCCGCAAACCGTTTTGCTTCTCGGTGGAACCTCCGAGATCGGCCTCGCCATCTGTGAGGAATACCTGAAGAAGGCGCCGCTCCGCGTCATTCTGGCGGCACTTCCCGGCGATCCGGGACGCGAAGCTGCGGTCAAGCAGCTCGAAGCGAAGGGTGCCACCTCGGTGGAGCTCATCGACTTCGACGCCGTTGATTTCGAATCGCACCCGAAGGTGATCGACCAGGCGTTCTCGAACGGGGACGTCGACGTCGCGATCGTCGCCTTCGCATTGGACGGTGACTCCGAAGAGCTGTGGCAGAACCAGCGCAAGGCGGTTCTGGTCGCAAACGTGAACTACACCGCGTCCGTCTCGGTCGGTGTTCTTCTCGGCGAGAAGATGAAGGCTCAGGGCTTCGGCAAGATCATCGCGATGTCGTCGGTTGCCGGCGAGCGCGTCAAGCGTGCCAACTTCGTCTACGGCTCCACCAAGGCGGGCCTCGACGGTTTCTACCTCGGACTCGGCGAGGCTCTCGCGGAATTCGGACCGCAGGTCACCGTCGTCCGTCCCGGCATGGTGCGCACGCAGTTCAGCGCCCACGTCAAGGAAGCTCCGCTGACGGTCAACAAGGACATCGTCGCGAAGCTCGCTGTTGCCGCCTCGGACAAGGGCAAGGAAATCGTCTGGACTCCCGGCCCGTGGCGTTTCGTCATGATGGGTCTTCGCCACGTGCCGCGCCCGATCTTCCGGAAGTTGCCGGTTTAAGCTCCTCCCGTGCCAGAAACAACGACTGCTCCGAGTACAGAACTTTCGACCCCGTCGCCGTGGCGTAATGCCGCGGCGACGGTGGTGGAAATGGCCCTCGGAGCGCTGGTCGCCGCTGTTGTAGCCACTGTCGGGCTCTTTGCTTTCGGCCGAGTGCAGTGGCCGGCGTTCACGTCTTCCAACGTCACGCAGGCCGTCACGACGGTGCTGCAGGTGCTCTGCATCGCAGTGGTCGGTGTTGCGGTTCTGATGTTCCGCGCCCGCAAGGCCGAGCGGGTCGCAAAACTCCTCTCGTGGGCCGGGCTCTCCGGTTTCGTCACCACGACGCTCGGACTTCCCCTGGCCGCGACGAGTCTGTATCTGCACGGCGTCTCGGTCGATCAGCAGTTCCGGACCGAGTACCTGACCCGGCTGACGGATTCGGCTGCGCTGCAGGACATGACGTACGTGGATCTGCCGCCGTTCTACCCGGCCGGCTGGTTCTGGATCGGTGGACGCGTCGCGAACCTGCTGGGCATGGACGGTTGGGAAGCCTTCAAGCCCTACGCGATCGGCTCGCTGGCTGTCGTCGCCGTCGTTGCACTCGTGTTGTGGACCAAGCTGATTCGACGCGATTGGGCCGTAGTCGCAGCGTTGGCCGTCACTGCCGTCGTGTTGGCGTACAACTCCCCCGAGGCGTACGGCGCCGTCATCAACCTCCTGATCCCGCCGGTGCTGATCCTCGCGTGGGGCGCATTGGACCGGCCGGGGGCGTCTCGATTCGCCGGTGCCGGCGCGATACTCGGGACGGGCCTGTTCCTCGGTTTTGCCGCAACCGTCTACACGCTGTATCTCGGATTCGCCGCGTTCGCAGTGACTCTGATGGCAGTCGTTGCCGCAGTACTTGCCGCCCGCGCTCAGAACACGTGGAAAGCCGCACTGGGTCCCCTTGTCAGGCTCGCCGCAATCGCGGTGATCTCGGGTTTGGTCGCTCTGACGGTCTGGGCACCCTACCTGTTGAAGGCACTCTCGGGTGCGACTGCAGAATCCGGCACGGCAATGCACTACCTCCCCGATTCCGGTGCGGTGCTGCCCTTCCCGATGCTGAGCTTCACCCTCGTCGGCGGACTGTGCCTACTCGGCACGGTCTGGCTGATTTCTCGTTTCCTCTTCTCCCGCCGCGCCCGGGCACTCGGTATCGGTGTCATTGCCGTGTATCTGTGGGCACTGCTGTCGATGACGTTCACCGTTGCCGGCAGTACGCTCCTCGGTTTCCGACTGGAGCCGGTTCTGATCGGACTCCTTGCCGCCGCCGGCGTGTTCGGATTCTTCGAGTTCGCCGGTTGGATCGTCCTGGCCACCAGCGAAAATCCCCGCGTCAAAGCGGTACTGGTTGCACTCGGTGTCATCGGAGCCATCGCCTTCGCGCAGAACATCCCGCAGGTGCTGGCGCCGGATATCGCTGTGGCATACAGCGATACCGACGGCAACGGCGAGCGCGGGGACAAGCGACCTCCAGGGGCCGAAGCCAATTACGCGGACATCGACCGGATCATCCGCGAACAGTTGGGACGCGATCCCCATGACACGGTGGTACTCACGGCCGACATCGGCTTCCTGAGCTTCTACCCGTACTTCGGTTTCCAAGGGCTGACGTCGCACTACGCAAACCCCCTCGCCGATTTCCGTGCCCGCGCCGCACTGATCGAGCAGTGGTCGGAACTGAAGACCCCTGACGAACTGATAGCTGCGCTGGACGCGTCGCCGTGGCGCAGTCCCGACGCCTTCGTCTTCCGCCAGGGCGCCGACGGGTACACACTGCGGTTGGCCGAGGATGTCTACCCCAACGACCCGAACGTCCGCCGCTACACGGTCACGTTCCCCAAGGAACTGTTCGACGATCCTCGTTTCACAGTCACCGAGCAGGGCCCGTTTGTGGTCGTTACCCGCTCTGACGCGATCTAACCAGGAGATACGTCACAAAAGGCTTACCGTCGGGGTCGTTGACGCGACCCCGACGCACCCCTAACTTCATACCGTGACCCGAACCGATGCCCGAGCGGCAATGATCGATGCAGCCGAGCGTCTGGTTGCCGAACGAGGTCTGGCCGCTCTGACGCTTCGTGATGTTCAGACCGAAGCCGGACAGGCCAACAAATCGGCTGCGCAGTATCACTTCGGTTCACGTGAAGGTTTGCTGGCGGCCGTCGTCGAGTCCAGAATGCGACCTGCCGGTGAGCGTCGACGCGAGTTGCTCGACACGATCGATCTCGACGCGAATCCACCGACGATGCGTGCCCTCGTCGAGGCTCTCGTCCTGCCGTTGGCGGAACAGACCATCTACCGCGAGGGCACGTTGTACGCACGGTTCCTGGTGCAGTCGATCTTCGACCCGGCCATGTCGTCGACCATCCGTGATCACATGCAGGCCGAGAGTTTCCGCGAAGTTCAGCGGCGGATAGTCACTGCGTCCTCGTTGCCGGCAGAGATCGCCGAACTTCGGGCGGCAACTCTGACCGTGCTCGCCGTCGTCACTTTTGCCACGTGGGAGGGTCGCGTCGACAGCCGAGAACGTGCTCACGTGATTGTTGCCGACCTGATCGAAAGTTGCCTCGGAGCACTCTCGGCCCCGGCTGCGCAAATCTGACACGCTGTCCGGCGAGTTTGTTTCCGAAACTGCCGGGGTACTCAGCCCCTCCAAGCGCAGTCGAGCAAACGGCCGCATCAACCACCGGCGGGGTAGGTGATGACAGTGAGCGAACTCGTTACGCAAAGCCGCGAGCTTGTACCGCATCGTGCAGTTCTCGATTCCGCAGAACATGTTCTGGTCATTGCGCGCGGCAAACCGTTCGGGCGCGAGCAGGCCTTCCACGAAGTGTTGAGCGTCGCGATTCGCAATCGCATCGAAGTACTCACCCTGGCAAGGGCTCTCATCGACGTTTCCGAGTCCCGCGACTACCGCGCGATCCCGACCGACACCGCACACACCGTTGCGGTGCTCGAATGGGGTGAGCTACTCGAGATCCCGACCGAACACCACGAGAAGTCCAGAGCCGAATCGGCTGGAGACGCCGATGAAACGAACGACTTCGACGATCCGATCGAGCCGGAGTATCTGGTCGAGACCGACGTGGGCGGACGCGTCGTCTTCGTCGCCCTCGCGTTCACGATCGGCGGGATAGTCGGATTCTTCGCGCACGACTGGGCGCTTCTGCTTCTGATCACCGCCGTGTACCTCGTGTGGATCGCGGCACGGCTGGTCGCGAAACTCGTCAGTGTTTCCCGCAGTGCCCATTGGGCGGACGCCGAGCCTATTCGTGGCACCGATTCGACAACTCACAACGCGGAACGCTCCCACCACCACGCTGTTGCAGCGTGAGGGCGGGAGCGCCGGTACTGCACTACAACCGTTGCGGCACACCGTAAGTGACGACGGTATCGCCATTCGACGTGACAGCCTTCGCGTAGGGCCTGATGGTTACCGGCCCGATTGCTCCCTGTACGTATCCGTGAACTCCGGAGAGCCGGACGGCTGCTTCAGGTCCGTCGAATTCCTGGTCTTCGAGTAGCGCGACGTCGGTGATACCGCCCGGCGCCAGATCGACGTCCAGTTCCTGTGAAGGAATGATGTCGCCGCCGATGGCGAACCCGTTCGAAATGTCCAGGCCCAGTTCGAAGTCCGGAACCAGACCGATACCGAGGTTCGTTCCGCTCTCGACTGCCCAGTCGAGGCCGGGACTGTTGAGAACAACCGTCGCGCCGGTCAACGCGATCGGGTAGCCGATTTGATAACCGATCGTCAGCTTCGTTCCGGTGAAGCTTGCCGCGTCCGGCCCGTCGATCTTCACGCCGGCAACCCCGTCGTGGAAGAACTCGACGCTCAGCGGTGAGCTGTCGAGAGGCGGAAAGACGTGGATAGCGGTATCAGCCTGATAGACCTCTATCCGATTTCCTTTGACGTCGGTGATCGAACTGGTGTTGTCGACGCCTGCCGACGCCGTCCCACCCCCCAGGACAACGGCCAGTAAGGCCACTGCTCCCACTGCGCTACTGCGAACTGCTGTCTTCGACATGCACAAGCACCATCCCATCCGGTATAGGCCCCGGACGTAGGTTCCAACTCTTCGTCGAGGATGGGATTCGTCGGGGCTGCCTGAACAAACGCGAGCAAGATCCTTGTTGCGATACCCCGGTCACGAACCCGTCAAACGATGCACGAAAACATTACTTTCCGGACAAGTCGGGTGGCCCGGTTTGTCCCGTCGACTGCGCCCGCTCGCGGACGCGAACCGTTTTGTTCGTTACTCTGACAGAGGAAGTTATCGAATCGAGACCTAAATAGGCCACCCCGAACTTCTGAGAACTGCCACTTCAGGGATGGGCGCCAGAACCGAAAGGCACCGACTGCATGACCGAGACCTTGCCCGACGTCCAACTGCTCGAAGAAGCACGTCCAGGGCGAGTCCGTTCAGCAGTGCGGCGCTCGGTCGTCCAGCGCGGGCGTCTTGTCGACCTCGCGATCATGGCGACGTTCACCGTTGCGGCGATCTACGTGATGTCGAACCTGTGGAGCGATCTGCAGTCCGGCTATCTGTTCAACGCGGGCCGCGACCAGGCCATGTGGGAATGGTTCTTCGCCGATACCGCTCACGCCCTCGCCCAGTTCCGCAGCCCGCTGTTCAGTGACCTGCAGAATTACCCGCTCGGCGTGAACCTGATGGCCAATACCGCGATGTTCGGCATCAGCATCCCGTTGGCCCCGATCACGCTGATCTTCGGACCGACAGCCACGTATGCGATCGGGCTGACCGCCGGCCTCGGCGGCACCGCCATCGCTTGGTACTGGGCATTCTCGCGGCACGTACTGACCGGTGTCTCCGTCCGCTCCAAGATCGCCGCCGCCGTCGGAGCGGGGTTCTGCGGATTCGCGCCCGCCATGATCTCGCATGCCAACGGCCACCCGAACTTCGTCGCGTTCTTCGTACTTCCGTTCATCTTCTTGCAGGTAGTGCGCATCTCGAACGGCAAGCGTCCGGTTCGCGACGGAATCGTTCTCGGCCTACTCGTCGCGTGGCAGATCTTCCTCGGCGAAGAGCCGCTCCTCATCTTCACGATGTCAGCCATGGTGTTCGGCGCCGCCTATGCACTGCCTGACCTGGCCAAGTCGCGCCAGGCGATCAAGCGCGCGATGCCCGGCCTCGTGATCGGCGGCGCGGTCACACTCCTGATCACCGCGGTGCCGCTGTGGTCGCAGTTCTTCGGCCCTGCGAGCTACGACGGCGTCTCACACGGTCAGGCCGGCAACGACACCGCTGCACTCACCACGTTCCCGACCGAATCGGTTGCGGGTGATCCCGAGGGCGCGGAGTTCCGGATGAACCCGACCGAGGAGAATGCCTACTTCGGATGGCCGTTGGTGCTCCTGCTTCTCGGTGCAACGGTGTGGCTGTGGCGCATCCGGCTGACCCGCGCTGCCGCCGCCGTGATCGTGGTGATGGGTGTGCTCTCGCTCGGTTCCGAACTGACCATCGACGGTGACAAGACCGGCATCACCCTGCCGTGGAAACTCCTCGCCGACTTGCCGTTGTTCGAATCGGTGCTCGAATCCCGATTCGCCATGGGCGCGATTCCGGCGATCGGGCTACTGCTCACCCTCGGCACCTACCGCGCTTTTGTCGAACTTCGTGGACCGCGCCGCACGGCAGCCGGTGTCTGGCTGGTGGCACTCGCCGTCGCGATGATTCCCCTGATCCCGACCCCCATCGACGCCGATCAGCGATCTGCGACGCCCGAATTCATCACCAGCGGCTCGTGGGAGAACTACGTCAGCGACGGCACCCTGGTGACGGTCCCCGTCGCGAGCGCCGAAGACGCCCGCGCACTGAGCTGGCAGGTCGACGCCGACTTCGGCTTCCCCATCGCCGGCGGGTACTTCGTCGGCCCGGATTCGAAGACCCGCGCCGGAATCTACGGCGCCGAGTCCCGGCCCACCTCGACCCTGCTGGTCAATGCCAAACAAACCGGCAAGGTCCCGTTGATCGATGTGGGCACCAGAGCGAACGCCCTGACCGACCTGCGGTACTGGCACGCCGACGTACTGGTGCTTCCCCGATTCTCCGGCGACGACGCCCTGCGCCACACGGTCGACGAGCTGGTCGGCTTCGACGCCAAGCGCGTCGACGACGTGTGGGTGTGGGACGTACGAGACCTCGTGAGCGGCAAGACCTCCAACCAGAGTTGAACGGGTTGGTCAGCGGGTCATGATCACCGGACCGTCTTCGGTGATCGCGACAGTGTGCTCACTGTGCGCAGCCCTGGCGCCCGAAACGGTGCGAAGGGTCCACCCGTCGGCGTCGTGCCGGTAGTCGTCGGTTCCGTCGGCGATGAGCATCGGTTCGATGGCGATGACCAGGCCGGGCCGTAACCGGAAGCCTTTGCCTGCTCGACCTTCGTTGGGCACGTCCGGGCCTTCGTGCATCTCGCGGCCGATGCCGTGCCCACCGTGATCGGCGAGCATTCCGTATCCGAGGCCACGCGCGTACTGTCCGATCGCGGCACCGATGTCGCCCAATCGGTTTCCGGGCTGGGCGGCGGCAATGCCACGGGCTAGTGCCTCATCGGTCGCGTCGATCAGTGCCTGATCCTCACTACTTCCCTGTCCGACGGTGAAGCTGATGGCGGAGTCGCCGCACCAGCCGTCGAGTCTCGCACCGCAGTCGATACTGATCAGGTCACCGTCACGGAGTCGGTACCCATTCGGGATACCGTGCACCACAGCATCGTTCACGCTGATGCAGGCGACACCGGGAAAGGGTATCGGCGCCGTCGCCGGCCGGTAATTCAAGAACAGCGCCGAGGCGCCCGCAACCGAAATGACCTCCGCGGCAACGGCGTCCAATTCGAGCAACGTCACTCCGACGCTCGCCGCCTCACGCGCCGCAGCCAGCGCCTGCGCGGTGATTCTCCCCGCCGCCGCCATCGCGTCGATTTCCCCTGCGGTCTTGATTTCGACCATCTCGAACACCTTCCTTGTCGAATAACTATACCGGTATTACTATAAGCACATGGTGCGCGTGCCGCTGACGGCGGAAGAACTCGAACGAGGACTACGACTGGGTGAACTCCTGCGATCGGCGCGGGGGGACCGAAGCATGGTTCAGGTAGCGCTCGACGCCGGTATCTCCGTCGAAACGCTGCGCAAGATCGAAACCGGACGCATCGCGACACCCGCCTTCTTCACCATCAGCGCGGTCGCGGAAGTGTTGGGTATTTCACTCGACACCATCGCCCGAACACTTGAAACACCACAATCCGAACAGGAAGTTGCATCCTGAGTAGTTCTCTCAGGATGTGTGGGCCCGCACTCGCCTAACATCGTTCCTTGTGCCGTCTGAAGTAGTAGTGCCCCCGAAACCCGTGCCCACTGGCCCCGAAGCTCCCCGAGAATCGGATTCCCAGAGAGTCCGGACGGCACGACTCATCGCGATAGTCACCGGCCTTCTTGGCCTGCTTCTTGCACTCGCGACGCCGTTCCTGCCCGTCAAGCAGGAAGCCGCGAGCATCGACTGGCCGCAGGGTGGGACCGTCAACAGCGTCTCGTCGCCGCTGATCTCCTACTCGCCCACATCGCTCGACATCAGCATTCCCTGTTCCACGCTCGGCCAGTTGGGCGGCAGCGGCGGCACACTGCTCTCGACCATGCCGAACGGTGCGCCGGACCGAAACGCCCGCGGCCTCACCGTCCGCACCACGGCCGACCGCCTGGAAGCACTCACTCGCGATTCGGTGCTGATCTCGGCTCCGCTCGATCAACTGAGCGGGTGCACGGCGATCACCATCACGACCAACTCCGAGCAGACCGTCGCGGCGGTCACCGGAATCGACGGCGTCGGCACCACCCTGACCGGTGACTACCGCCCACAGGTTGTCGGCATCTTCACCGACCTGCAGGGCGCAGCGCCCGCCGGACTGTCCGCCCACATGGACGTCGACTCGCGGTTCTCGTCCAGCCCCACACTTCTCAAACTGTTCGCGATGATCGTCGCCGCACTCTCGACCGTCGTCTCGCTGTACGCACTGCACCGGATCGACGGCGTCGACGGCCGTCGTGCCCGGCGGTTCCTTCCGGCACGGTGGTGGAAGTTCACCGGCATCGACGCCCTGGTGATCGGCACGCTGGCGCTCTGGCATGTGTTCGGCGCCAACACTTCCGACGACGGTTATCTGCTCGGCATGGCCAGAGTCTCGGAGCACTCCGGGTACATGGCGAACTACTTCCGTTGGTTCGGCGTCCCCGAAGCGCCGTTCGGTTGGTACTACGACGTGCTGGCGCTGTTCGCGAAGGTCAGCACCGCGAGCATGTGGATGCGCCTGCCCGCGTTGATCGCCGGCATTCTGTGCTGGATGGTCATCAGCCGCGAGGTGATACCGCGACTCGGTGTTGCGGTGCGCCGCAACAAGGTTGCCATCTGGACGGGCGGGCTCGTGTTCCTGGCCTTCTGGTTGCCGTACAACAACGGCCTGCGTCCCGAACCCATCATTGCCCTCGGCGCCCTGCTCACGTGGTGCTCCATCGAGCGCGCCATCGCCACCGGACGTCTGTTGCCCGCCGCGATGGCCGTGCTGATCGCCGCATTCTCGCTGGCCGCCGGGCCTTCCGGGCTGATCGCCATCGGCGCGCTGATCGCCGGAGCCCGGCCGATCCTGCAGATCCTGATCGCCCGCGGCAAACGCGTCGGCTTCCTGTCCCAGGTCATGCCGATCCTCGCAGCCGGAACCGTGGTTCTTGTCGCAGTCTTCGCAGATCAAACCCTCGCAACGGTTCTCGAATCCACCAGGGTGCGAACCGCCGTCGGGCCGAACGTTCCGTGGTTCGAGGAGCGGTTGCGGTGGGACGCACTGATGACCATCTCCCCCGACGGCTCACTCGCACGCCGCTTCGGCATGTTCGTCATGATCGTCGGACTCGTCTTCTGCGTCATGATGATCCTGCGCAAGGGCCGGATCCCCGGCACCGCGATCGGGCCCTCGCGCCGAATCCTCGGCATCGTGTTCGCGTCGCTGCTCCTGATGCAGTTCACCCCCACCAAGTGGACCCACCACTTCGGTGTGTACGCCGGTCTGGCCGCCACGGTTGCCGTGCTCGCCGCCGTCGGCGTTAGTGCGTCGAGTATGCGTTCCAAACGAAACCGCGCGCTGTTCGCCGCGGGCATCCTGTTCATCCTCGCTGTGGCGTTCACCAGCTCCAACGGCTGGTGGTATGTCTCGAGTTACGGCGTCCCGTGGTGGGACAAGCCGCCGTCAATCGCCGGCAAGGGATTCTCGACGGCCTTCCTCGGTCTGACGATCCTCGCGCTGCTGTTGGCAGCTTGGTACCACGTCATGGAGCCGCGCGAGCGAAACGGCACAGAAGACAGCGTCAAGAAGACAAGGCGACTTCGTCTTCTCGCCCCGTCACCGTTGACCATCGCGGCCGGAGCCGTCGTGCTCTTCGAGGTGCTGTCCCTACTCAAGGGAGCGGTCGCTCAGTACCCCGCGTACTCGATCGGCAAGTCCAACATCGAATCCGTCTTCGGCGGAAGCTGCGGTCTCGCGGGCGAGGTACTCGTGGAGTCCGATCCCAACACCGGCGTCCTGCAATTGGTGGACAGGCCCACCGACCTCGCCGGCGCCGGAGCTTTCGGTGCAAGCGAATCGACCGGATTCTCGCCGGACGGAGTCGCCGGCGACCTCACCGCAGACGCCGAGGACTCGACGGCGGGCAGTGCAAACAGCCTCGACACCACGACCTCTCAGTCCGGCACCACCAGCACGCCCGGAACCGGATCCGGAACCGCTGGCGGCTCGCAGTCGACCTCGGGCGTCAACGGCAGCAACGTCGCGCTCCCGTTCGGGCTCGACCCCGCAAAAACGCCGGTGCTCGGTAGTTACGGAGCGCCCCAGAACGCGTCGCTGACCACCGGTTGGTACTCACTGCCCGAGCGCAACGACGCCGCGCCGCTCCTCACCGTCGCCGCGGCCGGACGAATCCGCTACGTCAACTCCGACGGCATCGTCACCCCCGGCGCGGTCTTGCAGGTCGAGTACGGCAAGAAGCAGGCCGACGGAAGCGTCGACGCGCTGGGACGAGTCGATCCGATCGACATCGGCCCGTCGCCGTCGTGGCGCAACCTGCGCGTTCCGATGGATCAACTGCCCGCCGACGCCGACACCGTGCGTCTGGTGGCCAGTGACACCGACATCAGTGCCGACCAGTGGCTGGCAGTGACACCGCCGCGAGTGCCGACCATGCGCACGCTGCAGGACGTCGTCGGATCCACCGATCCGGTGCTGATGGACTGGGCCGTCGGTCTGGCCTTCCCGTGCCAACGTCCGGTCGATCATCTGTACGGCGTCGCCGAGATCCCCGAGTGGCGCATTCTGCCCGACCGCATCGGCGCGGAGTCCACCAACGCCTGGCAGGACCACTACGGCGGCGGACCGCTCGGTTGGACCAGCGAACTGCTCTCGGCCAGGGCATTGCCCACCTACCTGGACAACGACTGGGACCGGGACTGGGGTTCGCTCGAGCAGTACACACCGCTCGATCCGGACGCGATTCCCGCGCAAATGAACGTCACCACCGAGACCCGGTCGGGCACCTGGACACCCGGCCCGATTCGTTACCAGTCGTAACTGTTACGCGTGGACCTACCAACCACCCAGGCACGGTAGGTCCACGCTCAGCCCTGACATACCATCGGTAGCCGTGCCCGACGCCGTGACAGCTTCACCCCAGACTTCGAGTTCGCCGCCTCCTGCTGGTCAGGATGCCCGCGAGCGTTTCCATCGCACTCGATGGGTTGCGATCATCGCCGGCTTGCTCGGCTTCGTACTCGCACTGGCAACTCCGCTGCTTCCTGTCGTGCAGACGACGGCGACGGTCAACTGGCCACAGAACGGCGTGATCGGCGACGTCGAGGCACCGCTGATGGCGCAGGTTCCCATCGACGTCAACGCGTCGATCCCCTGCACCGCGGTCAGCTCACTCCCCGAGGGCGGCGGCATCCTGATGTCGACGGCACCTGCTCAGGGCGACGGCGCCGCGCTCTCGTCGATGTTCGTCCGCGTGTCCGCTACCAGCGTCGACGTGCTCGATCGCAACGTCGTCGTCGCTTCGGCAGCGCGTGAGGACGTCGAGTCGAGTCGCTGCGGCTCCATCGCGTTCAGCTCGGACATCAACCGAACCACGGCAGAGTTCGTCGGACTGACGTATCCCGACGGCAACCCGATTCGTGGCCAGCTCGACGGCGACTTCCGCCCGCAGGTGGTCGGCGTCTTCAGCGACCTACCCGACGGCGCTGCCCCCGAGGGTCTCGGCTTCTCGATGACGATCGACTCACGTTTCTCGTCGAGCCCCAGCGTCTTGAAGCTGGTCGCGATGATCGTGGCCGTCCTCTCGACCATCGTCGCGCTGGTCGCCCTGGCTCGCCTCGACGGCACCGACGGCCGCAAGCACCGACGCTTCCTGCCCGAACGCTGGTGGAAGTTCTCCGGTATCGACGGAGTTGTGGTCGGCACGCTGGTCGTCTGGCACTTCATCGGCGCGAACACCGCCGACGACGGTTATCTCCTGACCATGGCCCGAGTCTCGCCGGACGCGGGATACATGGCCAACTACTTCCGTTGGTTCGGCGTTCCCGAGGCCCCGTTCGGTTGGTACTACGAAGTCCTGGCCGTGATGGCGAAGATCTCGACGGCGAGCCCGTTCATGCGTCTGCCCGCTCTGCTCGCCGGAATCCTCTGCTGGATGGTGATCAGCCGCGAGGTCGTCCCGCGTCTCGGCCGGGCGGTTCGCCGGAGCAACGTCGCCCTGTGGACCGGCGGTCTGGTATTCCTGTCCTTCTGGCTGGCGTACAACAACGGTCTTCGCCCCGAGCCCATCGTGGCTCTCGGCGCACTGCTCACCTGGTGCTCCATCGAGCGCGCCATCGCCACCGGACGCCTGCTGCCCGCGGCCACGGCAATCTTGATCGGCGCCTTCACTCTTGCCGCCGCACCCACCGGATTGATGTGTATCGCAGCCCTTCTCGCCGGTGTGCGCCCGTTGGTGCGCATCGTCGTCAAGCGTCACCGACTGGTCGGCACACTGCCGCTTCTCGCTCCGATCGCCGCTGCCGGAACCATCGTGCTGGTGGTCATCTTCGCCGACCAGACCTTTGCCGGCGTCATGGAAGCCACGCGCGTCCGAACGATCATCGGGCCCAATCTCGAGTGGTACCAGGACTTCCTGCGCTACTACTACCTCTTCGTCCAGACGGTCGACGGCTCGGTTGCCCGACGCTTCGCGTTCTTGACGATGATCCTGTGCCTCTTCACGACGCTCTTCGTGTTGTTGCGCCGCGGCCGCGTCCCCGGCGCGGCAACCGGTCCGTCGTGGCGCCTGGTCGGCGTCGTCTTCGGCACGATGTTCCTGATGATGTTCAACCCCACCAAGTGGACTCACCACTTCGGTGCGTACGCGGGCATCGCCGGTTCTCTCGCCGCGCTGACCGCCGTGGCTGTGTCCGCGTCTGCCCTGCGCTCGCGTCGCAACCGATCGGTGTTCGTGGCCGGGCTGCTCCTGATGCTCGCGTTGACGTTCGCCGGCATCAACGGCTACTGGTACGTCTCGAGTTACGGCGTTCCGTGGTTCGACAAGACCATCTCCTACGACGGCCGTGAATCCAACACACTGTTCCTCGCGCTCTTTGCTCTCGCCTTGGCCTTTGCCGCCTGGCAGTACCTGCGTGAGGGATTTGCAGCCCCGCCCGAGAAGCCGAACACGGCCAAGGGCAGACGAATTCGCAAGTTCGCGGCTGCTCCGCTCACCGTGATCGCCGGTCTGATGGTCCTGTTCGAGGTGCTCTCACTACTCAAGGGGGCGGTGTCGCAGTACCCGGCGTACTCGCTGGGCCGAAGCAACATCGAGGCACTCGCGGGCAAGACCTGCGGCATGGCCGAGGATGTTCTGGTCGAGACCGACGTCAATTCCGGGAATCTGCGGCCTCTGCCCGCTCCCGGATTCAACGCGGAGGATCCGTTGTCCGGAGTTGATTCGAAGGGCTTCTCCCCCAATGGGGTTCCCAGCGATCTGACTGCGGATTACATCGAAGTCAAGCAGGGCATGGGTAATACCGACAGCCAGAGTGTCGGCCCCACCTTCGCCACCGGTTCCGGCGCCGGAACCAGCGGCGGCACCGGTAACCTCGGCGTCAACGGCAGCACGGCCAAGCTCCCCTTCGGCCTCGATCCGTCGAAGACGCCGGTCATGGGTAGCTACCAGCCCGGCGTGCAGGAACCTGCTTCCCTCATCTCGAGTTGGTACGGATTGCCCACTCGCAGTGAAGAATCACCGCTGGTGGTCATGTCCGTAGCGGGCCGCGTGTGGTCCGTCGACAACACCGGTGCGATCACGTACGGCCAGTCGCTTCTGGTCGAGTACGGCAAGACTCAGCCCGACGGAACCGTGCAGGTTCAGGGTTCGTACATGCCGCGAGACATCGGCCCGGCGCCGTCGTGGCGCAACGTCCGTATCCCGATCGACGAACTCGCGCCAGATGCCGATGCCGTTCGGGTGGTCGCGTTCGATCCCAACCTCACGGGCGATCAGTGGATGGCGTTCACGCCGCCGCGCGTGCCCAAGCTCGAGTCCCTGGACTCGTACATCGGCAGCGAGCAGCCGGTCCTCCTGGACTGGGCTGTCGGCCTTCAGTTCCCGTGCCAACGTCCGTTCACACATCAGAACGGTGTGGCCGAGATGCCGAACTTCCGCATCCTCCCGGACCGTCCTCTGGCCGTCAGCTCCACCGATACCTGGCAGTCCGCGGACAACGGTGGACCGCTCGGATTCACCGAGGTCCTCGCCGGTGCTACGACGGTTCCGACGTACCTGAAGGACGACTGGGCACGGGACTGGGGATCACTCGAGCGCTACGACCGGTACTTCCCGAATGCTGTTCCGGCAGAGGTGGAGACGGGCACCGCAACCCGCTCGGGCATGTGGATGCCCGGCGAGATGCGAGTGCACTAGCCTGCGCTACCTACTCGGGTGACTGCTCGGGTGCGACGTACGGAGACGGCCGAGACCGCTCCGACAACGACGACGCACCCGAGTAGTTGCCCAACGCCTGGCCGTTCGCCGAGCAGCACAACCGCCAGCAGTACGGCGAGGACCGGTTGCATGAGCAGGAGCGTCGCGCCCACCTCGGCGGGCAGCCGAGGGAGCGAGTGCCCCATCAGCATCCAGCCGAACACCTGGCCGACCAGCGCCAGTGCCGCGAGCCAGCCGAACGCTTCCCAACCCGGGACGAAATCGATCCGGCCCCACAGTGATCCGATGACGGAGCCGGCGATGCCCGCGGACGTCGTCGAGATCAACACCTGGCTCGCGGCCCGATCCGCCTCGCCCGTACGACCGACCACGAAGATGTAACCGCCGTACGCGATTCCGGAGACGAGCGAGAGCGCCGTTCCCCACAGCAAGTCGTCGCCGGTTCCCCCGCTCCCGAACACGCCGCCCGCCAAGGCGATTCCCGTGAACATGAACGGTAGGGCGAAGACGAAGCGCATCGGAACCCGATTGCCGAATACCAACCAGGACAGTGCGGGCACCACAATCACCTGCACGTTCACGACGACGCTTGCCATACCCGCGCCGATCATCAGAATCGACTGCGACCACAACGCAAAATCCAGTCCGAGCAACAGACCGCCGAGCACCTGCAGAACGACTGCCCGCCGGCTCGGTTTGCCCACCCGGCGGTACTCTCGCCACGCCAACCACAACAGCGGCGGCAAGGCCAGGAAGCAACGGAAGAAAACGGCGGTCGAGGGCCCGACATCAGCCAGCTTGATGAGGAGCGAACTGATCGAGATCGCGGCTGCGCCTCCGACGACCAGCAATCGAGGGTCGATACGCCCCCGAGGAGTTCTGGTGGGTGTCGGTGTCTGCGCAGTCACGGAGGTCAGAGTGGTCACCCGACAATGTTCCTGCCGCTAACTATTCAGCACAAGCAAATGTTCAGACCGTATATTCGGTAGCATTACTACTGTGTTGAATCTCGAAAGACTCCGCGCCCTGCACGCTGTCGCCGAGAACGGATCAGTAGCGGCTGCCGCCCGCACCTTGCATGTCACACCCTCCGGAATTTCGCAGCAGTTGAACAAGCTCGAGCGCGAGGTCGGTGTTCCGCTCCTCGAACCGCAGGGCCGCGGTGTACGACTCACCGAAGCGGGCCGGATCCTCGCGCGCCGAACCGCAGAGGTTCTCTCGACGCTCGCCCAGGCCGAGGCGGAAATCGCGTCGCTGCAGAGCGAGGTGACGGGCCGCGTACGCATCGGGGCCCTGGTCTCCCCCAGCAGGACAGTGCTGCCGCGAGCCATCGCCGAGATCAGGCACGCGCACCCCCAGCTCGAAATCACCTTCAACGAAGGCGAATCCGAAGAACTCCTCCCCGCACTGATTCGCCGCGACCTCGACGTCGTGGTGGTCGACAGTTGGAGCACTCTGCCCGTCGAACTTCCCGACGGAGTCTCCTTCACGCCCGTGTACGACGACGTGGCGCTGCTCGCTCTCCCCGCGTCACATCCGCTGGCGGAGAACAAGGTCGTCGCGCTCAGCGAGCTGTCCGAGCATGCCTGGGCGACGTGGACCCGGGGAACGGACTTTCACACCTTCACCGTCAGGACCCTGCGCGCGCAGGGGTTCGACCCACGAATCGAGTACGAGGTCGCCGAGTTTCCCACCCAGGTCGAATTCGTCGCTCAGGGCCTCGCCGTCGCTTTGATCCCGCGCCTGGCGAGAGTTGTACCACCGGAAGGTGTTCGAATGCTCGACACCCTTCCGCCGCTGGGCCGCGACATCTACCTCGCCTGGCGGACCGACAGCGAAAGACCTGCCGTCCTGGCGGCGATAGAAGCGCTACGCCGCCAGTTCGACGCCCTCGGTGACAAGAAGAATTAGAGCGGCATCAAGTTGTGCTTGCGCGGGTTCTTGAAAATCGTCTTGTCCTTGAGCAACTTCAGAGCCTTGCGGATTTCGAGACGCGTCTGCGAAGGCTCGATCACCGCGTCGATGTATCCGCGCTCAGCCGCGATGTACGGCGTCGCGACGAACTCGTTGTAGAAGTTGATCAACTGAGCACGCACCGCGGGTGCGTTCTCGCCCGCCTCGGCGAGCTGACGACGTCCCATGATGTTGACGGCACCCTCGGCGCCCATCACGGCGATACGAGCGGTCGGCCACGCGAGGTTGATGTCGGCACCGAGCTGCTTGCAACCCATGACGGCATAACCGCCGCCGTACGCCTTACGAACCACCACAGTCACCTTCGGGACAGTGGCTTCGATGTACGCGAACAGGAAACGCCCGCCACGCTTGATGACACCGACCTTTTCCTGATCGACGCCGGGAAGAAAGCCTGGTGTGTCGACGACAAAAACGAGCGGGATGCTGAAAGCGTCGCACAGGCGCACAAAATGGGCAGCCTTGTCGGAGCTGTCCGCATCGAGGGCGCCACTGAGGTACGTGGGCTGGTTGGCCACGACACCGACGGGCAGGCCGTCGACGCGGGAGAACCCGGTGATCACGTTGTGCGCGACCTGGGCTCCGATTTCATGGAAGGTTCCGTCGTCGAAGATCCGCAGAATGATGTCGTGCATGTCGTAGCCGGCATTGTCGGCATCCGGCATGAAGGCGTTGAGTTCGAGATCCGACTCGGTGATCTCGGGTTCGAGACCCGGGTTGATCAACGGCGCCTTCTCCGTGCACGAGGACGGCATGAAGCTCAGGTACTCACGCACCCAGTCGAATGCAGCCTTCTCGTCGGGAGCGACGTGATGGATGTTTCCGTACTCCGCCTGCTTGCGCGCCCCGCCCAGATCCTCCAGGCTGACCTCTTCGCCGGTGACCGACTTGATGACGTCGGGTCCGGTGACGAACATGTACGACTCTTCGGTCGCGACCACGACGTCGGTGTTGATCGGTGCGTACACGGCACCGCCGGCGCACTTACCGAGGATGACCGAGATCTGCGGGCAGACGCCGGACAAGGGCTCCTGACGTGAACCCATGTTGGCGTACCAGGCCAATGAGGAAACGGCATCCTGGATTCGAGCTCCACCGGAATCGTTGATACCGACGACCGGGCAGCCCACCTTCAGTGCAAAATCGTTGACGGCTGCGACCTTACGGCCGAACATCTCTCCGGCGGCACCGCCGAACACAGTCTGATCGTGCGCGAACACCGCAACCGGACGCCCGTCGACAGTTCCGTGACCGGTCATGACGCCGTCGCTGTACGGGTTGTCCTCGCCCGCCATCTTCACCAGGGCGCCGACCTCGACGAAGCTACCGGGATCGAGCAACATGTCGATGCGCTGGCGCGGCGTACTGTGCCCTGCTGCATCGCGCTTCGCAATGGCCCGAGCCGAGCCGGGTTCCTTTGCCTTCTCCAACTTTTCGCGGAGTTCAGCGAGCTTCTCCGCGGTGGTTGTCGTCACTTCTGAACTCCGGTTTCCGCTGCTTTGGTCTGAGCTGTCTCGATCTGGGCCAGCTTGGTGGTGAGGTCTGCCGCAACCTTCGCGATGTACGGCTCGTCGACGATCTGCAGGTGGTCCCCGCCGATGTAGACGACCTCGAGGTTCTTCACGTAGTCACCCCAACCACCATCTGCCTTGCGGGTCTTGAATGCAGGCTCGAGCGTCATCAACTCGTCGTGGTACTTGTCGGCCATGTAGAGCACGACGTCGCCGTCGTAGCTGCTGAACTCGGCCGTCTGGATGGCGCGGTTGTCCAACCACGACGTCCGCTGATGCTCGATGATGCCGCCGGGAATCTTGGCGCCGCTCATCTTGATCATGTCCATCAAGATCTGGATCTGATCCTCGTCTGCTTCGGTGGAGGCCAGAACGTCAAGCGGCAGCGGAACATCCAGGTTGTAGGTGCGCTTGGCGAACTTGCCGTAGCGCTCCCAACGCTTGCGTCGTTCCGCCTCGGTGTCCGGCACTACCTCGCCGGCCATGACGGTGTCGAGCAGTCCGACCACACGCACGTCAGCGCCCTGCTCACGCAGCAACTTCGCGACCGCATACGACATCACGCCGCCGAACGACCAGCCACACAGTACGTACGGTCCGTCGCCCTGGATCTCACGCAGCAGCGGAACGTAAGCAGCAGCACGGGTTTCGATCGAGCCCTCGACCCGCTCGAACCCGTACATCGGCGTGCCGGCGGGCAGGCGCTTGAGCAAAGGCTCGTACGTCACCGTCGAACCACCGGCAGCATGGAAGACGAATACCGGTACGGCAGTGGAGCCTTCGGGACGAGCACGCAGAGTGCGTACGAGTCCGTCGATCTTGCCGTCGTCCTCGAGGTACTGGCGCACGACGTCCGCGAGCTCTTCGATGGTGGTGGAATCGAGAACGTCGTCGAGAGTGATCTCGCCGCCCGCACGCTCGGAAAGCCGAGCAGCAAGCTTCTCGGCGACCTCGTCACCGACGATCGGCAGATCGTTGAAAATACCCTTGGCGGACTTCCCGGTGACGACGGCCCACGTCGCAAACGTCAAGCGCTCGGCCGCATCTCGCGGCGGAACATCGGAGCCGGCATCGTCGGCAGTTCCGGCTCGAGAAGGATCGGAAGGCGCAGCAGCAACCGGAGCAGTCGCCGGCAGTTCCACCGACTCCTCAGCGGGAGCAGCGTCCTCGTCAGCCGCATCGGCTGCCAACTTCTCGGCAGCCTGCTTGTCGGCCATCGCCTGAACCTCTTCGCGATTGTCGATCGCGTAGCGCAGGTACTTGTTGACCTCGTTGAGGCTCGCGTCCTTGACTGCCTGGAGCTGGAGCTGCGGAATGTCGAACTCGTACTCGACGCGGTTCTTGATACGCATCGCCATGAGCGAATCGAGACCCAGTTCGATGAGCGGAACCTCGGCCGGAAGATCTTCCGGCGAGTACCCCATCGACTCGGCCACAACGATCTTGAGGCGGTCGTCGAGGCTCTGCGAACCGTTCGGATCCCACTTGTCTCCGGCGTCTTCGACGACCTCGGCCAGGGTTTCCATCGGCGCACTGGTCTTGACCGGCGCGCTAATGACCAGCTCGGGCAGCGGCTCACCGGACGTGACGACGGCATCGAACAGCAAACGGAACGTAGCGCCCTCGCGTGCGTGCACCTGCACCGACGCTCCACCCGGATGCGGGTTGAGGGTTGTCGTCAGGGTCGCAGCGCCGGCCAGTTCACCGTGCGGAACGGCAGCGGTGAGAGCGACATCCGAGAGCACCTGTCCGGCAGCAGCGCTCACGAGCACAGCCAGATCGGTGACGGCGGATGCGTCGACCTCCCACACGTGGCGGCCGTCGGGCAGAGCGACGTGCGAGCCGGGTACGCGAGCCGAACCGCCGGCACTGACGCGAATGTCGAGCCAGTACGGCTTACGCAGGAATGCAGTACGCGGAACCGAGGCGAAATCGCCTGCAGGAAGCAAGGACTCGAGGTTCACGGCATGGCCGTGCACGTACAGCTGCGCGAGAGCGGCAAGCACACCCGCGGACTCGTCTTCCTTACGCTTGAGCGTCTGGATGAGTTCCATGTCGTGCAGGCCCGAATCGAAAGCGGTAGCCGCCACCGACATCAGCGTCACCGGGTTGGGTGCAAGCTCGACAAAAGTGGTGTGGCCGTGGGCAACCGCACCGCGCACCGCGTTGGTGAAGTACACGCTGTGGCGAAGACCCTTGACCCAGTACGCCTCTTGATGGATCGGCTCGTGGCCGGGACGGTAGAAGGTGTCCTTGTCGACGGACGAGTAGACGCCGAGCTTCAACGTGGTCGGCTCGATACCGGCCAACTCCGCGGCAAGCTCGCCGAGCAGCGGATCCACCTGTGAAGTATGGCTGGCACCCTTGGTCTGCAGGACACGCGCCATCTTGCCGTCGGCCTCGGCGGCCGCGACGATCGCCTCGATGTCCGGCTGCGGTCCACCGATCACCGTGTGCGTCGGAGCTGCGTAAACGCAGACCTCGAGCTTGGGATACGTGGGCAGCAGCGCCTCGATCTCGGATGCGCTGTACTCGAGCAGTGCCATCAGACGGATGTCGTCACCGACGAGTGCGCCCTCGGCCTCACCCATCAGCCGTGAACGTGAACAGATCACGCGCACAGCGTCTTCCAAGTTCAGACCACCGGACACGTATGCGGCAGCGGCCTCACCCATCGAGTGCGGAACCACGGCTTCGGCTTCAGCGCCGTGGTGACGCAGCAATGCGGCCAGACCGACCTGGATGGTGAAGATTCCCACCTGTGCGGTCTCGACGTTGTACTCGATCGCATCGTCGAGGAACATCTCGACCATCGAGTAGCCGGCCTCGTCCTGGATCAGCGCATCGACCTCGTCGACGGCTGCCTTGAAAGCCGCGTTCTCCGTGTAGAGCTGCTTGGCCATCTTGCGGTGCTGCGAGCCGAAGCCCGAGAACACCCACACCGCGCCCTTGGGCGACGGCGAGTCGGCCGAGAAGACTCCTTGAGCCGGCTTGCCTGCGGCGACGGCGCGCAGCGAGCTGATGGCCTCGGACCGCGTCTTCGCCAGAACAGCGGCGCGCGAGCGTCCGTGGTTGCGACGCGCGAGTGTGCGGGCAACGTCGGCGAGGGGCGTCTTGCTTCCCTCTTCGGTTTCGAGCCAGTCGGCCAGATCTGCAGCTGCGCGGCGACGACGCGAAGGCAGCGCACCGGACACAGCCAGCACAACGGTGCTCTCGTCCTCTGCTGCCGGTTCGTCAGCTACCGGGGCATCCACGACTGGTTCATCGACTGCCACGTATTCCTTGACCACGACGTGCGCGTTGGTTCCGCCGAAACCGAAACCGGAAACACCGGCGACGGCCTTGCCGGTGTAACGCGGCCAGTCGGTGGCCTCGGGCGTCACCTGCAGGTGCGACTTCTCGAAGTCGATGTGCGGGTTCGGGCCCAGGTAGTTGATCGTCGCGGGAATCTTGTTTTCCTGCATCGCCAGAACGACCTTGATCAGGCCGGCGGCGCCCGCAGCTGCTTCCAGGTGCCCGAAGTTGGTCTTCGCACTACCGAGCAGAGCCGGCTTGTCGTCGTCACGGCCACGACCGACGACACGGCTGAGCGCGTCGGCCTCGATGGGATCACCGAGATCGGTACCCGTTCCGTGCGCCTCGATGTAGTCGACTGTGGTCGGCAAGATTCCGGCGTCGCGGTACGCGAAACGCAACACGTCGGCCTGGGCGTCAGGGTTGGGCGCGAGCAGACCGTTGGAACGGCCGTCCTGGTTGACCGCGGATCCGGCGATCACCGCGAGGATGGAATCGCCGTCACGCTCGGCGTCTTCGAGACGCTTGAGCACGACGAGTCCGCCACCCTCACTGCGAACGATGCCCTGAGCGTGTGCGGAAAATGCACGCAGTTTTCCGTCGGGAGCGAGCATCCCGGTCTGATCGAAACCGAGGGTTCCGGGAGGGGCCAGCAGCATGTTGACGCCACCGGCCAGCGCGATGTTGGAATCACCACTGCGCAGCGAACGCACAGCCTCGTGAACGGCAACCAGCGAAGACGAGCACGCGGTGTCCAGAGCGATGGACGGTCCACGGAAGTCGAAGAAGTACGAAACCCGGTTCGCGACGATGGCCGTCGACGTTCCGGTCAGTGCGTACGGGTGCGCCGTCGTCGGATCACTGACCGCGAGCAGCTGGTAGTCGTTGGCGGAACTGCCGATGAAAACACCGACCTGCTTGCCCTTGAGCCCGCTGGCCGGAATGCGCGCGTGCTCGAGCGCTTCCCACGCGAGTTCCAGGGCGAGGCGCTGCTGCGGATCGACGTTGACGACCTCGAGCGGAGACATCGCGAAGAACTCGGCGTCGAAGCCCTTGACGTCGTCGAGGTACCCGCCCTTGGTGTTGGCGTTCTCGACCGCGGCCTTGATGGCGGGATCCGACATGAACTCGGCCCAGCGGTCCTCGGGGAGGTCGCTGATGCCGTCGCGTCCGGCCGCCAGCATTTCCCACATGTCCGAAGGCGTGTGCCCGGCACCGGGGAATCGTGTGGACAGTCCGACGATGGCGATGTCGTGGGCGTCCGTCGTGGCGCCTGAGACGTAGTACGACGCGTCGACGGTCTCCTCCGGCGCCTCGGGCTCACCTTCGATGATCCGAGTAGCCAGCGAAGCGATGGTGGGGTGTTGATAGGCAACCGTGGCGTTCAGCGTGACGCCGAGCAGATCCTCGATGTCTCCGCTCAGAGCGACTGCGTCCCGCGAGGCGAGCCCGAACTCTTCCATCGGGCGATCGTCCGTGATCGACCCAGCCGGCTGACCGGTCGCATTCGCGATCCAATTGCGAAGCCACTCACGCAGCTGCGCGACACTCATCTCGCTCACAACGTCTTTGCTCTGCACACCATCTTGTTCAACCATCAACTCACCAAGCCACCGATCATGAAGGGACTGCTCCTCAAACGCTATCGGGGAATGCGGTCTGCTGATAGCCGCCTCGCAACGTTCCCTCGATATAACTCGCCTTACACGCGCGGCGAGCGATCTTGCCGCTGGACGTACGCGGAATCGAACCCGCGGGGACGAGCAGGATGTCTCGGGCCGTAACACCGTGACGGGAAGAAATCGCCGCACGCACGGTGTCCGCGATCGGCTGCGGATCGGCCTTGCCTGCGCCGGGAGCACGCTCGGCCACGATGACCAACTGCTCCGAGGAATCGTCGTCGTCGAACTTCAGACCGGAGTGCGTGTTGGAGAACACGACAGAAGGCAACTGGTTGGCCGGCACGGCAAACGCAGCGATGAAGCCGGGGCGCAGGGCGGGGCTGGCTTCCTGAGCCGAAGCCTCGAGGTCCTGCGGGTAATGATTGCGACCGTCGACGATCACGAGGTCCTTGACGCGACCGGTGATGTACAGCTCGCCGTCGACGTAGACGCCGAAGTCGCCGGTACGCATCCAGTTGGCATCCGCCGGCGTGCCCTCGGTGTGGCTGTCTTCGCTCAACCGATTGTCCAGCTTGTTGTGGAAGGTCTCCGCCGTCTCGTCGGGGCGACCCCAGTAGCCGATGCCGATGTTCTCGCCGTGCAACCAGATCTCGCCGACGTGATTGTCGGGGACCTCGGTCAGAGTTTCGGGATCGACGATCGCCGCCCACTGACTGCGCGAGACGTACCCACAGGAGACCTGTGCGATGGCGTTCTCGGAGTACTGGTCGACGATGACCATGCGGCCCTTGTTGAGTTCCGTGCGGTCGACGTAGATGACTTTGGCCTCGTCGGAATGCTTGGTCGAGGAGACGAAGAGCGTCGCTTCGGCCATGCCGTACGACGGCTTGATCGCAGTCTTGGGCAGACCGTACTGAGCAAAAGCGTCGTTGAACTTGCGCATCGACGACGTCGTGACCGGCTCACTGCCGTTGATCAGGCCGATGACGTTGCTCAGGTCCAGGGTCTCGCCGTCCTTCGGCAGGCCGCGCGCGGCAGCGTGCTCGAAAGCGAAGTTGGGAGCGGCGGCAAAGGTGCCTGCGCCGTCGGAAACCGCAGCCAGTTCCTTGATCCACCGGTACGGCCGCTGCACGAAAGCGCGCGGGCTCATGATGGTGATGTACTTGCCGCCCAGAGCAGGCAGGATGACCGTCAGCAGGCCCATGTCGTGGAACAGCGGCAGCCACGTGACGCCGCGTGAGTCCTCGTTGAGTTCGATGGAGTCGACCATCTGCAGCGCGTTCGTTCCGACAGCGCGGTGGGTGATCTCCACGCCGGCGGGAACTCGGGTCGAACCGGAGGTGTACTGCAGGTACGCGATGTCGTCGAGTTCGATGTCGGGACGAACCCACGTTTCACCGACAGTGTCGGGAATCGCGTCGACGGCGATGATGCGCGGACGCTCGGCAGCGGGAAGCGAGCGGAACAACTGACGAACACCGGCAGCCGACGAAGCGGCAGTCAGAATCGCAGTCGGCTTGCAGTCACCGAGAACAGCGTGAAGACGGTCGGTATGACCAGGCTCGTCCGGATCGAAGAGCGGCACCGCGATGGAACCTGCCTGAATGGCGGCGAAGAACGAAATGACGTAGTCGAGCCCCTGCGGCGCAAGAATCGCGACACGGTCGCCACGCTTGGTGACCTGCTGCAAACGGGCTGCAACAGCGCGCAGACGCACACCGAACTGCTCCCAGGTCAGCTCCAGGGCTTCACCGTCACGCTCGCGTGAGTAATCGATGTACCGATACGCGAGCTCGTCCGCGTTGACACGCGAGTGTTGCTCGACGTAGTCGACCAGCGTGAAGCCTGGTTGCAGGCGGATCTGGCCCTTCTCGTCGAGAAAGCCATCGAACAGCGCGTTCATTCCATCTCCTCCGAAGCGATCACACAAGCACTGTCTTTCATGCCTGCGCCCCAGACTTCCTTCGCTCTCTCGGGTCCATCTTCGATCAATCGAATCGCACTTTGTGCGCAACTCACCTGAATCACTTCATCGATCCCAAACCATCGATATGTTACAGATTCGCATCGTCCGTATTCTCCGGCCTACTCGCCCGCCAGTAACGGGATGATCGGGGCGAACGCTTCCATCTGCGTCGGGAAGACCCCGACGTACGACATCGACGTCTTCTCACGGACCAGTCGAATCTGGTCTGCGATTTCCTCGAAAGTGCCCACAGCCAGGTATGGAGAGTTCAGCAACTCCTCCACGCTCAGCTTACGATCCACTTCGATGTTCGGCGGAAAACCTTGGTCCAGAGCGGCGATTGCCATCTCGGCAGCCTGCTCTCGATCGTCGGTGATCATGATCATGGTGATGGTCCAGTTGAGTTCGATCTCATCGAAACGCTCGCCGGCAGCTTCGCGGATCCGCTCGACACGTTCGATGGTCTTTTCCATCGTGATTCCGGAGAGCAGAAGCCGCCCGTCACGGTTGGTCGGTGTGGCGACCGAGATGATGTCCGCGTACTTCGCGGCGAGAGCGAGCATCTTCGGTCCACCGCCTCCGACGATGATCGGCGGCCGCGGGCCCTGCCGCGGTCGCGGGCTGCCCTTGAGGCCACGCACCTGATAGTGCTTGCCTTCGAAAGTGCATTCCTGCCCACGCAGCAGTGTGTCGAGAATCTGCAGAGACTCCTCGAGTTTCTCGATGCGAACGCCGGGGCTTTCGTATGCGATGCCGCCCTTGTCGAACTCTTCCTTCATCCAGCCTGCGCCGATACCGAGTTCGAGTCGACCACCGGACAGCACGTCGATAGTCGCCGCGTCCTTCGCGAGCACAGCAGGATGGCGGAAGCCGTTGGCCAACACGGCAGTGCCCAGACGGATCTTGTCCGTGGCCACTGCGAGCGCTCCCAGAGCGGCGATCGGTCCGACCTGATTACCCAGGTGGTCCGGAATCATGAACGAGTCGTAGCCGAGTTCCTCGGCCTTCTGCGCAAGCTTGACGAAACGTCGCGCACCACCCTCTTCGGCGTTGCCCTCGCCACCGGCCGCAAACCGGAATTTGCGTAGGGCATCGCTGCCGTGGGTGGAACTCATATAGCGATTCTCCTGTGATGGACACGTACGTCGTACTCGGACTTCGAAACCGGACAAATCGAACCTACTCGCCAGTCACTTACGTGACAGCACTGTAGAGGACGCCCCCGGACCGTGCAGCACTCTACCGGGACCAAACGAGCAGATTACCCGCGAGCGAACTCCCGAGACGCCCGATTGTGACGAATCAACAGTGCGGCGGTGACTCAACTGTGGGGCGGTGTCGGTGCGGCGTCGATCTTCTCCGCAGCCCACTGTGCCATCCATTGGGTGGCCGTCGTGCCGTTCGGATCGACTTGGAAGGAGTTGTACATCGCGTGCACAGGGTTGTTGTAGTACTCGAGAAGCCGCGGCGCCGAACTCAACCAGTTGGTCGGATTGAGAGCGGCGGCCGGAGCGTCGCAGATACCGTCGCTCGGCGCGCAGATCTGATAAGTCCGGTCGTTGAGGTCACCGAATCCGCCTGGCCTCGGGCCGGTCATCGTGAGACCGGGAAGCTTCAGCCCGTTCAGCGACAGCTCGGCGCCGACACCGGCAACGCTCGGGCCAACCGTGTTCCCGAACGCCGGATCGCGCCGACCGTCGGCAATCAAGCCGACGCCCAGAACCAGATCGGCAGGCACCGCGCCGGTACCGTCGCCGATACTCGCGGCGACGTCACCCGCGATCACCGCGCCCTGGGAAAATCCGGTCAGGACGTAGCTCGTGAGCGGGCACTCGGCGTGCCGCTTCATCAGAAAGTCGTTAGTGGCAGCAGTTCCCGCAGCCCGGCTGTTGTTGTAGGACTGCTGTCCGTCCGGCGGGATCGCAACCGGATTCGAAAACTGTGCGACGTAAGGAACGGTGTAGACGTCGGCCCTCGAACTATCGAACTTCTCCTGAAGAGGACGGGTCACGTTCAGCATCAACGACGCCGGATTGGCCGTCGGGTTGTACGGGTCGTCGGTAGCACTCGACTCCCACGTACCCGGTATGGCTACTACCTGGACATCGGGGCAACTGGCCGGCTGAGAGACCGGTGGCTCCGGACTCGGCGGGATCGGAGTCGGCGAAGGCACCCGCCCGGCCAGGATGTACCAACCGCCGATCACGACCGCTGCGACCACAAGAATGATCAGCAGCGGGATCAGGCACCCACGACGCTTTCCAGACCTCGCCATGACCCGCGCCTACTTGCAGTAGGTGGTGTTGGCGACGTCGATATAGATCTGAGCGTTCGCACCTGCCTGCTCGGGAGTGATCTGCTTGCCTTCCGCCGACGCTTCCTGGCCGACGAAGGCAGTCACGAAGGTCAGGACCTCGTCGTCGGTCTGAGGACCGGCAGCGCAGATGTAATTGGCCGTGTTGACGGCGATGCTTCCGTCACCGGCTGGGGTGATGCCCTTCGCCTTCAGTCCGTCGAGGAACTTCTGTGCCTCTGGACTGACCTCGACGACTGTGGGGCCCGGGAAGCCTTCGATGCTCTGCGGCTGCTCCGGCGGCGCAGTGGCTGCTGCTCCTGGACTGGTGGGTGCAGCCGACGCCGTCGTGGTCGCAGAGGCGGACGAAGACGCCGAACCGCTCGAGGACGAAGCCGCAGCGGACGTCGTGGTGACCGGATTGGAGGTTGCAGTGGAGTCGTCACTACCGCACGCGACCAGCGCGCCACCCGCGGCGAGCGCCAAGGCGCCGACCGCGATCGCGCGTGCACAAGTGTTTCGGTTACCCGAGAAAAGCGACATCAATGTCCGTCCTTGCCTTCAGTCGAAAGTCCATCAACAGGTTACGCAACGCACGCGGGCGGGCACCGATCCGTGATCGGGCCCGCCCGTCGTGCACCACTGTGAGTTAGTGAACTTCCGTCTTGTCACCGATCACCGTGATGTAGCCGAACTGGAAGTTCTGCTGGACACCACCGGGAATGTCGAATTTGTCACTGATCGGGAATCCGAGGCGGCCGCCCTCGTATCCGACGCTCTTCCAGCCGTCGAAGAGCGGGCCGTTCTCGACGGACCATGCACCGGTGCCGGGGCTCCAGTAGATGTTGCCGCCCTCGAACTCGGTGAAGCGCCCGTTGTCCTTGATGGGAACCTCGTTCGACTTCGGGAATCCGAGCCAGCCGTTTTCCCAACCGAGTTCGCCGTACTTGCCCATGATCATTCCGAGAACCGCGTGAGTTCCGTTGGCGCTGCTGTACATCGCGCCGATCTCGAATCCCTGAACCTTGCCCGGCTTGCCGGGGGTCGCGATCTCGTCGGCAGTCGGGTAGCCGAGCGGGCCACCTTCCCATCCCTGTGCGGACCACTCGGCGAGGATGTCGCCGCTGACGGGGTGAGCGCCGGTCTGCGGGGTCCAGTAGATGGAGCCGTTCTGGAAGTGGTTGAAGCGTCCGCGTCCGTCGGGGGTACCGAGTTCCGGGGTACGCGGGAAGCCGAGCGGGCCGGCCGCTGCTCCGGTGTTCATGTACGCGCCGGCGATACGACCGGCGACAGGCTGGGCGCCCGTTCCACTGGTGAAGTAGATGCGACCGTTGCGGAAGTCCTGTGCCAGGCCACCCGCGACGCTGTACTCGGGGGTGATGCAGTCGCCGATCCAACCGTTGGCTGCAGCCGTCGCACCGATCTCACCCGAAGTGCCGCAAGCCGGCTTCTCCACCTCGACGCCGATGGCGTTGGCCAACTGCGGCCACAGCTGATGAAGCTCGAACTGCCAGTACGGCCACGAGTGGGTTCCGGACGGGCGGTAATTGACCTGCGCGGGGATGCCGAGCTGGTTGAGCTTGGTCGCGAAGGTCTGCGAGGTCAGGCGAGCGAGGATCTCGAGGCCCATACCTGCGTAGTTGGTGCTGACGCCGGGAATTCCCGACGGCTGGTCGTACGGGCCGGTCGTACCGCTACCACTCGAGACGTACAGGCTGACGCCCTTGAGCTTCTCGGCGAGCGCATACGGATCGTGTGCAGCCCACTGTGCGTTGGACGGCGGTCCCCACATCGCGGCGGAGTTGTATCCACCGGCGTCGGTCATCGCGAACTGGATTGCCTGAGGCATGCCGAGCGAGGTGGTGGTGAGGATGCCGGACAGCGAAGCCGCGAACTTGAAGAAGCCAGGGTTGCGCGCCGTGAGGAACATCGCGGACGTTCCGCCCATCGACAGTCCGACGACTCCGCGCGTCTGCGTGGTCCGCCAGTCCTTTTCGAGGATCGGGGGCAGTTCCTTGGTCAGGAACGTCTCCCACTGGTAGTTCTTGCCGTTGTCGGGCTCGAGCCAGTCGGAGTAGAAGCTGGATTGACCGCCGACGGGAAGAATGACGTTGACGTTCTTGTCCGCGTAGAAGGACTCTGCGTCGGTTTCGTAGGTCCAGGCGTTCTCGTTGTCGGTCGCGCGAAGACCGTCGAGCATCCAGACCGAGGGGAAGCTGGCCGACGGATTGACGTTCCAATCGCGAGCCAAGAGGATCTGCACCTGAATCGGGGTGCCCATCGCGGGAGAGTTCACCCACAGCGCGACGCGACGCTCACTGAGCCAGTCGACCTTCGTGACCGCTGCGCCGGTGGGGTTCTGGGTCACGGCCGGTGCGGCCTGAGCAGGTGCCGGCGCGGCTGCCGCGGTTCCGGCCGTCGTCAAGCCCGCGGCGATCGGCAGTACCAGCATCGCTGCCAGTGCGCCGACGACCTTTGTCCGGAAGGTTGCCCGGGACCGGCGACGGTCCTCCGTGGCAAGGCCTACTCGCATGAGCTCACTCTCTTTCCTTACGTTCGGTCCGCGCGTCGATCGTGTAGCCGCCTGAGCAGCCAGACCCCCGTTGAAACTATTTCTACACGCAAACGATCCCCGCTTGGGGTAGCCGCGCTGTTACTGGTGGTGCAATTGTTACTGACCTCAGGCGATCGTGCAGCGCCTGAATACACAAGTGCCGTCCCGGTTTCCCTTGGAGGGAGTCCGGAACGGCACTGGTGAAGTGACTAGGTCACGGGATGGCGCACGATCACCAAGCGTTCATGGTGTCGAGGATCTGGCCGCGAGCCTTCCACAGCTCTGCCGACCAGTACGGCCACGAGTGCGTGCCGTTGGACGGGAAGCTGTAGGTGGCCGGGATACCCAGCGAGTTCATGCGGATCTGGAATGCACGGGTGTTGACCAGGGCGAGTGCTTCGAGGCCCATGCCGTTAGCCGTGTTGTAGTAATCGATCGGTGCGCGCGGGTGGTCGTATTCACCGGGCAGGCCGCTTGCCGACGAGATGTACATCGACAGGCCCTGCAGACGCGGTGCGAAGACGAACGGGTCGTTGCGCAGCCAGGACGGGCTCCACGGCGGTCCCCACATGGAGTCGACGTTGAAGCGACCGGCATCGAGCATTGCGACGCGGATTGCCTCGCGCATGCCGGGAGCCGAGATGTTCAGGTAGCCCGACAGCGAGCCGGCGAACTTGAACTGGTCGCGGTGGTAAGCAGCCAGCGTCAGAGCAGCGCTGCCACCCATCGAGAGACCGAGAACCGCGTTGTTGTTCGGCGAGACGCCGTAGTTCGCGAGGAAGTTGGGGAGTTCCTGCGTGAGGAACGTTTCCCACTTGTACGTGATCTGCTGACCGTTGAAGTTCGACGGTGCATACCAGTCGCTGTAGAAGCTGGACTCGCCGCCGACGGGCATCACGAGGGTGATGTTGTCGTTGCGGTACTGGTCCATCGCGTTGGTCTCGAAGCTCCACGCATTGGCGTCGTTGCGCGCACGCAGGCCGTCGAGGAGGTAGAGGGCAGCGTTTCCGCCGCGTGCGGCCCACTGGACCTGGACCTTGATGTTGCCCATCGAGGAGGGCACCCACAGCTCGTCGTATCCGCCGGAGGGGGCGGTGTGGCTGGGAGCAGTGTGCGCGGGCGCAGCAGAGGCGACAGCACTACCGGCAACTCCTGCAGCAAGGGGTAGCACAAGTGCTGCGGCACCGATGGCCAACGCTCGGTGCTTGAGGCGCTGGGTCAGCCTCTTTCTGGCAAAACGCATGGATACTGCTCTCTCTCTTCGTCTGCGGCACTCACTCGGTGGAGTGGCTCCGGCGGATTCCGTCGGGGAACAGGCTTTTCTGCCAGCCCGAACAAGTTCGGGTCGGCAGCGGACCTCTTCCAAGTCACACTGCGCTCGCTGGACTTTATGTCACAGGTTCAGCTGTGACAAATAGACAGACCGTTACGTCTCAGTCCGCGGGCGACGCCGTCATCACCCCTAGGGAGTGATTCAGGTTAGGTGAATCGTCTTCGAGTACATCGTGGCCAATCGATTCGGTGTTACTGAATCGAAATATTCAAACCTTCAACGGTCGGTGATGCTGATCACATCACTTGGGTGGCTCCGGCGGAACGAGCCCGCAGCGTTCCAATTCGTAGGCCGGAACCCGGTCGAATCGGTACTTCGCGAAGTCGAAAGCCTGCTGGAAGTTCTGTTTGAATCTGGCCCAGGTCAGCTCGGAGCGATACGACGTGAGCAGCTCCTGCGTTTTCGGGCACGTGATCGCCAGCTTCGCGTCCGCAACCCAGTCTTCGTCGAGGAAGAACGGCAGCCACGGTCGAACGTCGATCATTCCCGTGTCCGCGACCACCCAGTCCGGATAGAGATTCTTGTCGTGCCCGATCCGGCCGTCCTCGAGTCGCTCGGTGTGAGCTGCCAGGGGGTACGCCAGCCCCATCTGATCGAGCACCCGAACGTCGAGGCCGACGTTCATGCTCGTCATTCCGAGGTTGAGGAAGAAGACGACGTGCTCGGCCGGCTCCTCGATCGGTCCGGGTGGTGGGACGACGAACCAGGAGTCGTAGCTCGCGGACGGCAGCAGCAGCCCACCCTCCGGAGTCCGCGCGATGGTCTCGACCATGGCACGCATTCGCGGATAGTCGAGGTAGTCCTCGGCCAGGATCGGATGCTTGTGACCGGTGTTGAGTGCGTAGAACGCTCGCTCGTCGACGATTCCCGAGCGACCCACCACGGATCCTTCGGGCATACCCGTCGTGTTCGCGGCGAAGAAGGCCCAGATGATCGTGCCGATCCACAGCACCGCCGAGACTCCGAAGATCGCGGTGTCGCGATTACTTCCGAACGCTGCCCGCGCCGGCACCCGCAACGGAATGACCGCCACCGGGATGAGCAGGCAGAACAGCACCGGCAACAGGACGCGGCCGTGCATGAAGTCGCCGCCGACGCGCAGAGAGTAGACCCCGAGGATCAACCCACTGCCGAGAATGAAGGTGACAATCGCCCGCGGCGTGCGCAGAAACTGCTGAAAGCGCTGCCACAGCGGGCGTGCGGGTTGATCTGCGGTAGCGGTAGGTGTGTCCGCTCGGCTTCGCCACACGAGCAGCAGCGCACCGATGAGCAGGAACAGCAACGGTAACCAGAGCAGGTACGGCCCGACCAGGTTCCACAGGTACGCAAAACCCTGCGCCCACTTCGCGCCACCGGCGTCCTTCGACACCGCGGTGTTCGGGTACGGCAAGGCGTAGTAGCCCATTCGCCAGATCTGATAGGCCACCGGGACAAGTCCGGCGACGACGACGATCAGTGTGCGAATCTTCCAGGTCAGGCCTGCGGAGAGAACGATCATCATCAACGCGGCAGCACCGGGAATCGCCATCTCGGGTCGAACCAGTGGTCCGAGTCCGGCCACGAACGAGAGAGTCAGGATCGACGCCGTGGACGGCGTCGACGCCTGCGCCCACCGAACGAGCAGTAGCCACAGGAGCGCGATCCAGAAGATCACCAAGCATGTCTCGAGCCCGGAAGTGGCGAAATCTCGCGCAGGCGGAACCGCGATGTAGACGAGAACACCCGCCGGTACCAGCAGGATCGTTCCGCCCGCCGACGGCCGAACGCCGCGGTACAGACGACCGGTGCCGAGCATCGCCAACACGACGGCAGCAGTCGAGAGTACGAGCGCGATCGTCAGAACAACGTATTCGAGACGGATCTGCGTGAGCCAACTGAACGCGTAGACGATGTACGTCCACGCGGTACTCGTGTTCGCCTCGACACGCTCACCCGCGTTGAAGACCGGGCCGTTCCCCGCGAGCAGGTTGCGGACGGTTCGCAAGACGATGAGTCCGTCGTCGGCGATCCAGCGACGCTCCCACGCACCCCAGAACATGAGGGCAGCAGCAAGCACCACCCCGCCGAGAAAAACTCCTCGACTGAGGGTGGTGCGATTCGCCGCAGTGTCGACGTGCGGGTCGGCCTCGGTGCGTGGCTCAGACGAGGTAGACAGCGACACCCACTACTCCGATCCACGCAATCGCGAGGAGTTGCAGCACCCGGTCACCGAGCGCGATCTCCTCAGGCTCTCCGGCTTCGCCGCCGTCGACGTCCACCGCGTATCGCAGCACCGCGATGGTGAAAGGCACCATCGAGATGGCATACCAGTTAGTGCCCTTGATGGCGTCCTGTTGGAACGCCCACAGTCCGTAGCAGAGGACCAGCGTCGTCGCTGCCATCGTCCACACGAAACGCAGGTACGTCATCGTGTAGCTCTCGAGGGACTTACGGATCTTCGCGCCGGTCTTCTCGGCCAACTGCAGTTCGGCGTAGCGCTTGCCTGCCGCCATGAAGAGTGAACCGAACGCCATCATCAGCAGGAACCACTGCGAGAGATCGATCTCGGCGGCAACGCCACCGGCGATCGCTCGAAGCAGGAAGCCGGACGAGACGATGCAGATGTCGATGACGGCCTGATGCTTGAGACCGAAGCAGTAGGCGAGCTGGATGACGATGTACACGCCCATGACCACGGCGAGTTGCCAGTTGGCCAGGAAGGACAGCCCGATCGCACCGGCAAGCAGCACGACTGCCATGCCGTACGCGATGTTGACGGGTAGAACTCCGGCCGCGATGGGACGGAATCGCTTCGTGGGGTGAGCACGGTCGGCTTCGACATCCATCGCGTCGTTGACGAGGTAGATGCCCGATGCCGCCATGCAGAACACGACGAACGCCAGCGCGACGGGCAGGAGCACGTCGGCTTCGGTGGCGGTTCCGGCCGCGATGGGCGCCGCCAGCACAAGGACGTTCTTGACCCACTGACGTGGGCGAAGCGCCTTGACGATGCCGGCGGGCAGGGACTTCGGGGGTCCGCTGACCGTAGCCGGTTCCTCGCTCATTTATCTCCACATTTCTGTTCGGCTCTGGCTTCTTCGACCCGGCGAACTACCGCCGCGGATGCGGCTCCCAGTGCCGCTCCGGCGAGTACGTCGGTCGGGTAGTGAACTCCCAGGACCAGACGCGAGAGCATCATCGGGGGCACCAGCAACGCCGGTAAGGGTAGCCCGGTGAGTCGACCGATCAGCACAGCCGCCGCCGTCGTCGACGTCGCGTGTGACGACGGGAAGCTGAGCTTGCTCGGTGTCGAGACGTTGACCTGCACCGAAGGGTCGGAAGGTCGCTTGCGCCTGACGACTCGTTTGATCACCACGGAGGCGGCGTGTGCACCGAATGCTCCGACGGCTGCTCCGGCCCATTCACGTCGACGCGGCTTGTCCACAGCAGCTCCGACGGCAGCGATCGCGATCCACCCGAGGGAGTGCTCACCGAAGTGAGACATACCGCGGGCGACCTTGACGGCTCCCGGCAGCTGCCCGACGGTCGATTGAATTCCGGCCAGAATCTGTACTTCAGGAGATGCCGAAGACACGTTCCCACCTTTCCGTGCTGGTCAGTGAAGGAACGGCGTCCTGGTACTGCTTCTTGAGTTCAGGGAAACGCGCGGCGAGTTCGCGGCGCAAACGCATGGCTTCCTTGAGCAGTTCGAGTGCCTGCTTGGGGTTGCGCTTGCGGTAGACGACGCCGCGGCCGTCGGCGGTGGTGACGGTGACGCCGTCGACCTGCGAGAGCAGGTACCACCTGGCGTCGATGGTCGGCACGTTGAGCTGAGGACGCTCGTGATGCTCAGGGTGCGCAGGCTTGAGGTTGTGTAGCACGGCCTTGCCGACGCGGACGATCTTGGCGACGGGGTTGGTCGGCGCGCTGACGTCCCCGACCTCGGCGCCGGAGGGCAGCGGTAGTGCGGTTGCCGAGGGCACCACGACGGCGTCGGGGTACTCCTTGCGCTGGGCATGGACCTCACCGAGTGCGGTGGGCAGCATGTTCGCGACGTGTTCCGGTCCGGCAAGGAAGTCCGCGATGGCCTTGTTCTGGATCGCAACGGTGGAGTACTCGAGGCACAGCAGGTGCTTGAGAGTCGCCTTCACCGTGTTGACGACAAGGCCGCGGCCGTTGCCCGGCATATGGAGCGCGGCCACCACCAGACGGTTACGGAGGTGGAAGTACGCCTGCCAGTCGATGGCGTCGTCCTTGTCGCTCCACGCCATGTGCCAGATCGCGGCACCGGGCAGCGTGACGGTCGGGTATCCGGCTTCCTTTGCGCGCAAACCGTATTCGCAGTCGTCCCACTTGATGAACAGTGGCAGCGGCTGCTTGAGCTCTTCCGCGACCTGGCGCGGGATCATGCACATCCACCAGCCGTTGAAGTCGACGTCGATGCGACGGTGCAGCAGTTTCGAATCTCGCAGCGAATTCTTGGAGAAGTCGTGGTCGTATTCGACGTTCGGCGCCGCAGACCACATGAAGATCCCGCGGTTGACCACTTCACCCATCACATGAAGGTGGCTGCGTTCCTGCAGGTTGAGCATCTGCCCACCCACCAGCATCGGCGACTTCGCGAAGCGCGAGAAAGCAAGCGCGCGAAGGATCGAGTCGGGTTCGATCTCGATGTCGTCGTCCATGAACAGGATGTGCTGGCACTGCGTGGTCTTGAGTGCCTCGTACATGATTCGGCTGTATCCGCCGGAGCCGCCGAGGTTGCCCTGATCGTGAATGGCGAGCCGATCACCAAGTGCTGCAGCAGCTTCGGCGAACCCGGGCTCGTCACGCACCTTGCGGGTGCCCTGGTCCGGCATGATGACGGCCTTGATCACGTCGGACACCAGAGGATCCGAGGACAATGCAGCCAGCGCCTTGACAGCGTCGGTCGGGCGATTGAACGTCGGAATACCAACGGCAACAGTCGCTTCGCCGGGCGCCTCGACGGGCGCGTACCAGCCACCGCTCTCGACGACGACGGCCGTATCGGTGGTGATGTCGAACCAGATCCAGCCACCGTCCTCGAACGGCGTCAGTTCCACCTCGAACTCGACCGCGGCATCACCGTCGGCAAATTCCTTGCCTTCCACGTGAATTCGCGAGGAGTCCGCCTTGGAACGGTAGACATCCACGCGGCCGTGTCCGGACAGTTCGAGTCGAAGGACCACCGATTTCAGGATGGACCAACGGCGCCAGTAGCTGGCGGGGAACGCGTTGAAGTACGTGGCGAACGAGACCTCGGTCTCGGCGCCGAGCGCGACGGACGTCCGCGAGGTGGAGTGAGCCCGACGACTGTTGGTCGAAGCTTCCTCCAAGTACAGCGTGCGGACGTCGAGAGGTTCGCCGGCGCGGGGAAGGATGATCCGGGAGAGCAGGGACTTGCCGAGGTAGGTCACCTCGTCGCCGGTGACGACTTCTTCGCCTTCGAGTAGATGACGTGCGTTCATTCGCTCTCCCCTGCCAATTCCGCACCCGTTTCGAGATGCGGGCGCAGGGTGTTCTCGAACATCGTCAGCGCGCTGGCGATCGCCATGTGCATGTCCAGGTACTGGTAGGTGCCGAGACGTCCGCCGAAGAGGACCTTGTTCTCCGCCGTCTCCTTCTTGGCGCGGGAGCGGTACGCGGAGAGCTTCTCGCGATCCTCGGGCGTGTTGATCGGGTAGTACGGCTCGTCCTTCGCCTCCGCGGCACGCGAGAACTCACGCATGATGACGGTCTTGTCGGTCGGGTACTCGCGCTCGGGGTGGAAGTGCCGGAACTCGTGGATACGGGTGAACGGCACGTCGGCGTCGTTGTAGTTCATGACCGGGGTGCCCTGGAAGTCTCCGGTGGGCAAAACCTCGGTCTCGAAATCGAGGGTGCGCCATCCGAGCGAACCTTCGGAGTAGTCGAAGTAGCGGTCGAGCGGGCCCGTGTAGATGACGGGTGCGTCGGGGCTCGCGGTGCGCAGTTCGTCGCGGACGTCGAAGTAATCGGTGTCGAGGCGGACCTCGATCTTCGGATCCTTTGCCATGTTCTCGAGCCACGCTGTGTAGCCGTCGACGGGCAGGCCCTCGTACGTGTCGTTGAAGTAGCGGTTGTCGAAGTTGTAGCGGACCGGCAGGCGGCTGATGTTCGCCGCGGGCAGCTCGGTGGGGTCGGTCTGCCACTGCTTTGCCGTGTAGTCACGCACAAATGCTTCGTAGAGCGGGCGTCCTATCAGGGAGATCGCCTTCTCTTCGAGGTTGGAGGCATCCTTCGAATCGATCTCGCTGGACTGCTCGGCGATGAGGGCCCGTGCCTCTTCGGGAGTGAAGTACCGACCGAAGAACTGCGACACGAGGCCGAGGCCCATCGGGAACTGGTACGCCTGTCCCTTGTGCAGCGCGAAGACGCGGTGCTGGTAGTTCGTGAACTCCGTGAACTGGGTGACGTAGTCCCAGACCTTCTTGTTGGAGGTGTGGAACAGGTGGGCACCGTACTTGTGGACCTCGATGCCGGTCTCCGGCTCAGCCTCCGAGTATGCGTTCCCCCCCAGGTGGTGACGGCGGTCCAACACCAGCACACGCTTACCCAGCTGGGTAGCGGCACGCTCGGCGATGGTCAGCCCGAAGAATCCCGAACCGACGACGATCAGGTCGTACTGGGCACGGGCGGTCTCTGAATTTGCAGCGGTCACGATGAACCAGGGTATCGGACCTGTTCGGACGCCGAGGGTTGGATGCGTCACCAGGGACGATGCGGCAAGTCAGGACGTTGCAAGACCGATCAGACCGGAAGCACTCGGTGCACCGCTCGAATCGAATTCGATGGTGATCGGTTCGTCGACGGGGAAGTGTGCGGGAAGTAGAAGCAGTCCCTCCGACGCGCAGCGCTCGAGAAGTTCGCGGCGGGTGACCCTGGCGATCTCGGGATCCGCGTCGCCGCCCTGGCTGAGGTCCGGGTACAGAAACTGGATCGGATGGTGGATCACGTCGCCGGCGATGACGGCGCCGCCGTCGGCAATGCGGATCTCGATCACGACGTGGCCCGGCGTGTGACCGGGCGCGCCGCGCACGACGACGCGTGTGCCTTCGGACTCGGCCAGAACGTGGCCGTCGTCGACCGCCTCCCACTTCGCCCCGTCCAGAACGGGACGGACGCTGTCCTCGAAGGTTTGCGCCAAATCCGAGACCACTCCTTCGTGTGGACCGTCGGCGGCGAGTTGTTCGAGCGCGGCCAGTTCGGTGCGGTCGAAAATGTAGGTCGCGCGGGGAAAGGTGGGCCGCCAGGTTTCGGCCTCGAGGTTGGTGTTCCAACCACAATGATCGGGGTGCAGATGTGTGCTGACCACCAGATCGACGTCGCCAACGTCGACGCCGGTGTCGGCGAAGCGCGAGAGGTAGTCGGTACCGAACATGTGGTGCGGCAGGAGGTTCGGCCGGTGCTTGCTGTTCCCGTTGCCGGTGTCGACGACGATGGCCTTGCCCCCGATTTCCACCAGGTAGGTGTGGATGGCAAGTACGAGGTCACCGCTACCCGCGTCGAAGAACTCCGGTGTCAGCCGCGCCGACGCGTCCTCGATCTCCGCATCACCCGCGTGCGGAAAAAGCTCTCGCGGCGGGAACGGCCAGTGCGCCAGCTCCGTCAGTTGGGTGACGCGCGCCGATCCGACGTCGATGGTGAAGCTCATCAGTGATTGCCTTCCGAACAGCTCGATACCGCTTGTAGGCACACACAAAGGCACCCACCGAAATGCTCGGTGGGTGCCTGGTCGGTGTCAATGGTTTTCGACGCCGGTGATCAAAGACTCTTCGCGATGATGCCCTTCATCACTTCGTTGGCGCCGGCGTAGATCTTCTGGACGCGGGAGTCCTCGTACATGCGCGCGATCGGGTATTCACGCATGTAGCCGTATCCGCCGTAGAGCTGCACGCACCGGTCGACGACGGCGCACTGCTGTTCGGTGAGCCAGTACTTGACCATCGCGGCGTCTGCGCCGTCCAGCTCGCCGTTGAGGTGATCCTCGATGCAGTTGTCGAGGAAGACACGGCAGGTGCGCGCGATCGTCTGGCACTCGGCCAGCTCGAAGGCGGTGTTCTGGAACTCGAAGAGGCTGTGCCCGAACGCTTGACGCGCCTTGGTGTACGCGACGGTCTCCTCGACGGCACGCTCGATGGTGCCGATGGCCTGTGCGCCGATGATGAGGCGTTCCTGCACCAGCTGCGCCATCAACTGACCGAAACCGAGCCCCTCGGACTCGCCGAGGAGGTTCGAGACGGGAACGCGAACATCGGTGAAGGACAGCTCCGACGTATCGGCGCCGTGCTGACCGACCTTGTCGAGGACGCGGCCGACCGCAAAGCCTTCGCAGTCACGCAGATCCACGATCAGGAGCGAGACACCCTTGGCGCCCGCCTTGGGATCGGTCTTGACGGCGAGCACGATCATGTCTGCGCTGCCACCGTTGGTGATGAAGGTCTTCGACCCGTTCACGACGTAGTGGTCACCGTCGCGGATCGCGGACGTGGTGATGGCCTTGAGGTCGGAACCTGTTCCCGGCTCGGTCATTCCGATGGCGCCGAGAATTTCGCCCGTCGCCATACCTGGCAGCCAGGCCTTCTTCTGCTCTTCGCTTCCGTACTCGAGCACGTAGTGGGCGACGATGCCACTGTGCACGGAGTTCCCGAGTGCATAGTCCCCGCAGTAGCCCTGCGCCTCGAAGACTGCAAGATCGTGCGCGAAAGTTCCACCGCCCCCGCCGTATTCCTCGGGAATCGAGCAGCACAGCAGGCCGAGCTTGCCGGCTTCGAGCCACACGGACCGGTCGACGCGATGCTGAGCGTCCCACTGCTCACGCTTGGCGATCAGTTCACGATCGAAGAAACCACGGGCCAGTTCGGCTACTGCGGTGATCTCGTCGTCATGCCACGACGGCTTGCGCTTGGTCGCCATGATCAGACCCGCTTCAGCAGGGCAGCGAGTGCCTGACCGCCGCCGATGCACATGGTGACGATGCCGAATTCGAGGTCGCGACGGACCATGTCGCGTGCCGCGCGCAGCGTGAGGATGGCTCCGGTAGCGCCGACCGGGTGTCCGAGGGCGATTGCTCCGCCGTACGGGTTGGTCTTCTCCGGATCCAGGCCACTGTCACGGACGACGGCGATGGCCTGCGAAGCAAAGGCCTCGTTGACCTCGGCGGTGCCGATGTCGGACGGCTTCAATCCTGTTTGCGCAAAAAGCTTTTCGAGAGCGAGCACGGGAGCGTAGCCCATCAGGCCGGGCTCCATGGCTGCCGTCGTGACGGTTTCGAGCGTGACGAGTCCGGTGAGGCCGCGCTTGGCTGCCTCGGTGCCTGTCGCGAGGACGAGTGCGCCGGCGCCGTCGTTGATGCCCGACGCGTTACCGGCGGTGACGGATCCGCCCTCTTCGAATGCAGGGCGCAGCTTGGCGAGGGTTTCGACAGTGGTTCCGGGCTTGGGGTGCTCGTCTTCGGTGACGGTGACGGAGCGCCGACCACCGGTCTCGACGGGAGTGATCTCCTCGGCGAATGCTGCCTTGGCTGCGTCGGTAGCAGCGCGGCGCTGAGATTCGACGGCGAACTCGTCCTGCTGCTCGCGGCTGACGCCGTACTTGCGGGCGACGGCTTCGGCGGTGCGGCCCATATGAGCCTTGCTGAACGGGTCGGTGAGCATGGCGACGGTGCCGTCGACGAGGCTGCGATCGCCGAGCTTGTAGCCCGAGCGGGCGGCGAAGTCGTAGAACGGCATGCGGGACATGCTCTCGTCGCCGCCGGCGAGGGTGATGGCAGCTGCGCCCCAGCGCATCTGCATCGCCGCCGACCACACGGCCTGCAGGCCGCTGCCACAGAGGCGGTTGACGGTGTAGGCGGGAACGTTCTCGGGCAGTCCGGCGGCGATGCCCACGCGGCGTGCGTTGTAGGCGTCTGGGCCGACCTGGCCGATGCAGCCCATGACGACCTCGTCGATGTCTTCGGGTGCAACGCCGGCGCGGCTCAGCGCAGCCTTGGCTGCTGCGGCACCCAGCTCGTGTGCGGGTACGTCCTTGAAGACGCCGCCGAAGCTACCGACGGGGGTCCTGGCCCCGTCGACGATGACGATCGGTTCGGGTGTGGTCATGATTGTCCCCATCTGCTGTGCTCACGTCGATTTCTCTGTCCGTGGCCGATACTAGGACATCTAAGTATCTCGCAGATGGGGACGTTGGTGTCAGGGTGTGGGAGCGCTCTCGGACACGGGTACAACCTCGGCGTCGGCGCGTTCGGCGTCCTCGGTCTCTTTGTGGTTCCGGTATCGGTAGAGCCCGATGCCCACGAGGATCGCTGCGAGCCCCAGGGACACGATCATCTGGCTGCGCGTCGAGTCCAGGGTGAGCATGCCGATGCAGAGCGCGATGATGGCGGCGATCGTCGCGTAGGTCAGATACGGGAAGAACCACATCTTGAGCTCCAGCTCCTGGCCCGAAGCTTCGAGCTTGCGGCGGGTGCGCAGCTGGGACACCGAGATGACGAGCCAGACGAACAGTGCGATCGCACCGGAGGAGTTGACCAGGAACAGGAAGACCTTGTCCGGGGAGAGGTAGTTCATGCCGACGGTCAGGAAGCCGACGATCGTCGAGACCAGGACGGCACGCATCGGGACGCCGGTCTTCTCGATACGTGAGAGCGACTTGGGGGCGTCACCGCGACCGGCGAGGGAGAAGATCATGCGGCTCGCGGTGTAGAGACCGGAGTTGAGGCAGGAAAGAACCGACGTGAGGACGACGACGTCCATGATGTTTCCTGCGGCCGGAATGCCGTACGAGTCCATGACGGCGACGTACGGACTGAGCGCGACCGATGCGCTGTCCCAGGGAAGCAGAGTGACGACCACCGCGATCGAGCCGATGTAGAAGATGAGAATTCGCCAGACGACGGACTTGACGGCAGCGCGAACAGCTTCGAGCGGGTTGGCCGATTCACCGGCGGCGATGGTGGCGATTTCGGCGCCGAAGAACGAGAACACGACCACAAGGACTGCGGCGAGCATGGCTCCTGTTCCGTTCGGCAGGAAACCGCCGTGACCGGTCAGGTTGGTCATTCCCGGTGCTTCGACGCCGGGCATCCATCCGCAGATCGCCACGATGCCCATGCCGAGGAACGCGATGATGGCGACGACCTTGATGGAAGCGAACCAGAACTCGAACTCGCCGAACGACTTGACCGAGATGATGTTGGTCAGCGTCAGCACGATCATCAGAATCAGAGCCCAGGTCCACTGGGGAACGCCGGGAACCCAACGATTCATGATGAGGGCACCGGCGGTGGCCTCGATGCCGAGCACGATGATCCAGAACCACGCGTACAGCCAGCCGATCGAGAAGCCCGCCCAGCGGCCGATGGCCTTGTCGGCGTACGACGAGAACGAGCCGGTTTCCGGCGACGCTGCCGACATCTCGCCGAGCATGCGCATCACGAGGATGACGACTACGCCGGCCAACGCGTAGGAAACCAGGACACCCGGTCCCGTCTCCTGGATCGCCACACCGGAGCCGACGAACAGTCCGGCGCCGATGACGCCCGCGATCGCAATCATCGACAGATGCCGCTTCTTCAGCGTGTGCTGAAGTGCCGGCTGGTCTGTACTGGACATCAGTACTCCTTGTGGGCTGTTCGGGACGTGGATCTCGGTGACGCTCTTCTGGAGCGCATTTTCGATAGCGCCAGTGTCGGACCTTCGGCAAGCTCGCGTCAGGCTCCACTTTGTACAAACGTGACCGCAGGCACTACAAAGTGGCGAGTTCGAGGTGTCAGACTGGACCCATGCCCATCACGCTCCGCCAGCTTTGTGCGACCGAACAGTTCGGCCTTCGCGTCCTGGCTGGGCACGACCAGCTCGATCGCACCCTGACCTGGGCACATGTCTCCGAACTTCCCGACCCGACGCCCTTCCTCGACGGCGGCGAACTACTACTCATCACTGGAGTGTCGCTACCGACGACGGCCGCGGAAACGACCCGTTTCGTACGCACCCTGGTGGCGGCCGGAATTGCCGGAATCGGTTTCGGAACCGGCCTCGGATACGAGCAGGCGCCGCAGACTCTGGTGGATGCGGCCACCCGTTTCAGTGTGCCCCTACTCGACGTCCCATTGCGAACACCTTTCATCGCCCTGACCAAAGCGGTGTCGAAAGCGCAATCCGACGACGACATGAAAGCGCTGCGCAGCAACTACCAGAGCCTTCGGCGACTACTTCAAGCTGCAGTGACGGTCAACGGCACCCGGGCAGTCGTACGACGGGTGGCGGAATTGATCGGCGGATGGGCGGCCCTGCTGGACTCGGCCGGCCATACCGTCGAGATCTCACACACCGCCGCTGCCGCAGGAATCGAGCGAACGGCTCCCGAGCGCGACGCCCGCCCGATGGAAGTCAGTTTCCTCACGAGTGAGAACGAGGACGTCATCTCGCACCCTTTGATGACGTCGAGGGGAAAGCTGATGGGGTATCTCGTCGCCGGCTGCCCCGGCGCCGTCGGCTCTCTGAATCAGGGCATCGTCATCGCCGCCGCGTCTCTGCTCACGTTGATGACGGCTCGAACCCGAGATGCGCAGTTGACGATGAACCACTTGCGTACCGTGGCGATGCATCAGCTGTTCGAAGGACAGAATGCGCTCGCCCGCAACATCTCCGGTGAACTGTGGGGAGGATTTCCGGTCGAACCTTTCCAGGTCTTCCACGTAGCGGGCCCGAGTGGCCTGCTCGAGAGCGTGTCCGTCTCACTGCTCGACGGCCTCAGCCGCGATCTGGCGTTCGGCATCACCGACGGAGCGTTGATCGCCGTCGTCTCGGCTACCGACAGCGGGCGAATCCTCGCCCGTGTCAACGAAATCGACGTAACCGTCGGCGTGTCGGACATGCTGTGGTGGGACGATCTCTCGCGCGCCAGACGCCAAGCCGCGCAGGCAGCAGCCGAGGCCGGCGCCCGCAACCTGCCTTCGATGCGGTTCGCCGAACTCTCGGAGAGCGGATTGTCCGCGTTTCTCGATCAGGATCGCTCGACGGCATTCGCGGCGGCACACTTGCGCCCGCTCCTGGAAGCGAAGGGCGGTAGCGATCTCTACCGAACCTTGGCCATGTGGTTGGCACACAACGGTGTGGGCGACGCCGCAGCCACAGCGCTGAATATTCATCGGCATACGTTGCGCAGCAGACTCGCTCGGATCGAGAGCCTTCTCCAACTGGACCTCGGCTCCCCCACGGAACGTGCGGAGTTGTGGCTCGAGTACCGCTTGCTCGGCGACGCTCCGACCATCTGACCGACAACCAATGAGCCCTGAACGACCTGAAGGGCCTCCGCCGGGTTACGGCAGAGACCCTTCAGAGTCGATACGTGCGAGTCGCTACCGACCGACCTTCCCCTAGCTTCCGCCCGTCGGTATCCACTCGCGGAGCACGTTGGCATCAACTACCTGCGCACCCAAAACCTTTGTCCAGATGATGGTTCCGTTTTCGTAGACACGGAAAGTGCCTGCTTCGGAGGGCAACTGCATCTCCGGGCCGGCAGGAGCACCGAGAGAGCCGCTTTCACCGCCGAGCTCCCGATACTTCTTCTCGATCTGCGTCTCCGTAACCGTACCCGATGGATCGCCGGATGGCGAATTGGATTCCGGCACTGTCGATTCCGAATCCGGTGCCACTACCACACCAGTGCCGTCGCCGACGGTAAACCAGTCCGATTTCAGGCCGAGTTTCTGACGGAACTGCATTCCGGTGGCGCCAACAGTTGCATCTGTTCCGACCACCTCGACTGCCGTCACTCGCCCGCCGTCGGTACCGAATCCGTTGCGCGAGAGAATCTTGAGCGATTGCAGCTCGCCCACATCGAAGGCGTCCGCAATCTCACCCGCGGTCAGATTCACTGTCCAGTCGTGATTGGGCGAAAGGGCGTCACCGAGATCCTCGACGGCCGGGAATTCACCGCCGGAGCTGTAACCTCCTGTGGACGAAGAGAATTCGGTGGCAACGATCTTGCCGTCACGCGACAGAACGGCGCCGGCGGTGGACCGAACGGCTTCAGTGGTCCGGGGATCTTCCTTGCCAGCTCCGCCGTAGACCTGGCAGTCCTGAGTGTCGCACGTGTCGGCGTACGAGCTGCGATGCTCGGTAGCAGCGTACGAGCGCGCCGCCACGGCTTGCGCCCGTAGTGCTTCGGCCCCACCGGAATCGGCCCATTCGGCTTTCGCCTCGACCGGCACCACGCCGAGCAGGTAGTCCTCCATGTCGAGGAGATTGACCGTCCGAGCCGAGCCGTTGTCGAGCACTACGCCGAGGGCGCCGCGATAGGGCGCGTCGTTGTTGCACAGCTTCAGGAACTGGTCGGCGGGTCGATCGGGACTGAGATCCACAGGATCCACCCACGGATGCTCGGTGACCGCTTCCCAGACAACCCCGCCACCACACCCGCTGGTGACAACCACCTGCGCACCGCCACCGGGCAGTGCAGTGAGATGGGCAGCCTCGCCCGGCGCGGTGCGCTGACCGTTGACCACGAGGCCGGCGTCGGAGTAGACGTCGAGCGTCGAGTTGTCCTGGGCTGTGAGCCGCACACTCATCTGGGCGGGCGGCAAGGAGTCCAGGACGGTTCCGCCGTAGTAGTGACTGAGGATTCGCTCGCCGGACCAGCCGTCGTTCTTGGCGTAGCCGTAAGCGCCCCACTGCCCCATTCCGCGGCCGTGTCCGTTGCCATGACCGGAGAGCGTGAATTGTGTATCGGCGGCGACGGCGTGCAGGATCGACGGCTCGTCAGCGCGGATTTGCGTGAAACCTCCGATCGCGACGCCGAGCGCAAGAGCCGGAACGAGACCGAGTACCGAGACCCGCATCAGCGAGGTTCGCCTCCCGGGTCCGCCCACCAGAAAGCGACCTGCGCGACCGGACACAGGCTTCTTACCTGCAGTTCCGCTTCTTCCGCTTCTCGCCATCAATGCTCTCCTCATCGCTACCGGCCTCACGAGTCCGCGAAGTCGGTACTTCGCGCGCAGGCCAGTCCACAACGATTTAACTAAAGTCTCACCCTAAGGTTGAGCGTTATGGACTTTTGTGACTAGTGTGGCAAGAGTGTTTGGAGTTAGCAACACCAGTCACACGAGTCACATCAGCATCACGAGTTGCAGACGTACGCGTCCGAAAACTGGAGTTCAACCCCAGAACATGGCATCCGACCTGCTCGGATCCGGTTTTGAAGGATTCCGTTCACGGCCGTCATCGGCCCTGAAGTTCGCTCGCAAGTAACTACAACCGAGGAGTAATCCCTTGCCACACCGTCGACCGAAGCCCTCGCTCGTACTCGGGGCTGTAGCCGCAGTGGCTGTCGCAAGTCCTTTTGCGGTCTACGGCTTCACGAGCACTACGTCCGATGTACGTTCCGCGAACGAAACGACGTCAGTAGCAGTGCCGACCCAGATCGCAGAGGTGCTCCTCGCGTCGGTGCCCGACATCATCATTCCGGTCAAGGAGCTGACCGGTCTCGATCTCCCCGACATCAACCTGGGCGATCTCAGAAACCTCAAGCTCCCGACCGAAATCCCGCTACCTCCAGGGATCACGTTGCCGACCGAGCTCTTCCCGGCACCCGCTGCTCCCGGTGCCCCGACCGAAACCGCTCCGGTTCCTTCCGAGGAAGAGCCAGGTGCCGTGGTCAAGGAAGTCACCCGCGACACTCCGTTCAGCATGGTCGCGTTGACCTCGGACACGCTCGCCTCGGCGCAGTCCAAGGTCCGCGCCTTGGCCGAAGACGGCACCTGGGGTCCGTGGTTCACCCCTGACGCCATCGACTCCGCCAGTTCGGATCAGGCCACCAATGCCGGTACCGCCACCGAACCTGTCTTCGTCGGCGCCACCAAGTCCATCCAGATCCTCACCCCGCAGGGTGTCGCTGCCCCCGCGGCCGAAGCTGTGCCGGCTCCGGAAGCCGCACCCGCACCTGCTGAAGCGCCTGTGCCTGCCGAAGCACCTGTGCCTGCGGAAGCACCCGCAGCCACCGGTGAACTTGGTTACACCCCGGCTTCGGTGTCCAAGCCGCTACGCCAGGCGACGACGGCAGCAGATGCCGTTACCGCAGTGTTGATCGATCCGGGTACCAGCGACGCGGACAGCAATCTGCAGGCAGTCGCGGCACCGCTCGGCGGCAGTGGACCCTCCGTCATCACCCGCGCACAGTGGGGAGCCGACGAGTCACTTCGCTGCGACTCCCCCACGTACGACGACTTCACCGGTGGAGCAACCGTTCACCACACCGCGGGCAGCAACAACTACACCAAGGAAGAATCGGCCGGCATCGTCCGCTCGATCTACGCCTACCACGCACGGACTCTCGGCTGGTGCGACGTCGGATACAACGTCCTCGTCGACAAGTACGGTCAGACCTTCGAAGGCCGCGCAGGCGGACTCGACAAGGCAGTTCAGGGCGCGCACGCCGGCGGCTTCAACGAGAACACCACCGGTATCGCGATGATGGGTGACTACTCCACCGTCGAGCCTTCGCAGGCGACGCTCAACGCCGTCGGCAAGTTCCTCGGTTGGAAGCTCGGCCTGGCCGGCCTCGACCCGAAGGGCCGAACGACGATGTACTCCGAGGGCACGGAGTTCACGCCGTACCCGCAGGGCGCAGCAGTGGATCTGCCGATCATCTTCGCCCACCGCGACGTCGGAAACACGGCTTGCCCTGGTGATGCCGCATACGCACACATGAACGACATCCGGAACATCGCGGCCGCGAATATCGGCGGATCGTTGAACCCGTCGAACCCCTCCAATCCGTCGACGCCTGCGCCCAAGCCGACCACTCCGGTCGACACGGTCACCGGTGGCACCGGATCGTCGATCCCGGATCTGGTCACCCAGATTCTGAAGATCACCGACAATTCACCGCTCGCGCAGAAGTGGATCGCCGAAGGTGGTGACCTCGGACGCCTCGGCCAGGCGCTGTCCGGAATCCTGCAGGCGAAGCTCGGCAACCAGGGTGCGTTGTTCGAGAACGGCGCTGTCTACACCTCACCCAACGGCGGAGTGTTCACCGTGCTCGGCGAGATCTTCAAGTCGTGGCAGAGCTTCGGTTCCGACGCGGGTGAACTCGGATTGCCGATCTCGGACGAATACTCGATCCCGGACGGCCTGCGCAGCGACTTCGAGAACGGTTCGCTGATCTTCAACCAGATCACCGGCATGGTCACGAAGGTCCTCAAGACCTACAACGAGACCTTTGCCCAGGAAATGGCCAACAGCGCGCCTGTCGGCTGACACTCGAGCAGTACACGTCCTCGGGCGCTGGTGGGTTCTACGACCACCAGCGCTCGAGGACTTTTGCGACCCCGTGCGCCGAATTGGTGTCGGTGACCTCGTCGGCTGCGGCTTTGGCTTCGGGGTGAGCGTTGCCCATGGCAACGCCGAGGCGTGCCATCCCCAGCATCGGGATGTCGTTGGGCATGTCCCCGAAGGCAACCAGACCCGACAGGTCGAAGCCGAACCTTTCAGCGGCGGCAACCAGGCCGGACGCCTTCGTGATTCCCGGCGCCGAGAGTTCGATCAGTCCGTTCTCGGTGGAGTACGTCATGTCGGCGAGCGCACCGACGTGCGGGGCGAGCGTGTCGTACATCGCCGTGCTGGTCATGCCTGGACGGCGAATCAGGAGTTTGACGGCCGGCGCCGCAAGCACTTCGTCCTCGGACATCTCGGTGTTGTCCGGGTTGAGCCAGGCGTGTTCGTAATCTGGTGAGCTGACGAACTGTGGGGTGGCGGCGTCGTGTGCGCTCTCCCCCACCCGTTCCGCGGCCAATCCCGACCCGGGAAGTGCAACCAGAGCCAACTCGGAGAGTTCGGTGAGTGCGTCGACCGACAAGGTCGCGGCGCTGAGGACGCGGTCGGCGTAACTGTCGTAGACAACAGCACCGTTTGCGCAGACCGCGAGTGGCGCGTATCCCAAACCTTCGACGACGGGCGAAATCCAACGCGGAGGACGCCCGGTTGCCAGCAGGAACGGCGTGCCGGATTCGACGACGGCATGCACGGCGGCGCGGGTGCGGGCACTGACCAACTCGTCGTGATCGATGAGGGTGCCGTCGACATCGGTCGCAACCAAGGTTGGGCGGTCAGGGCTGATACGACGGTCTGGGCTCACACCGCCATTGTGCCTGCCCAGTACGACGGTCTCGCTCAGCGCGCCCGCTTCGCGCGTCCTCACCGGAGATCGCGAACCCCGAGAGATACCCGCAAATCACATTTCAGTCCGACCGGTCTGGTATCTATTGCGGGAGAACCAGACATTCGGCCTTACCTGGGACCGCTGCCCTGCTCCTTCGGCGCACCTGACTCAGGGTCCTTTCGTCCTCGAACCCGAGACGATCAACCTTCTCAAGGAGAACACCCCATGTCCGTGCCACCCGATCTGCCGCAACCTTACGGGGGCCCACAGCCTCCATTCCAGATTCCGCCACAACCGCAACCTGAGACCAAGAAGTCGAAGAAGTGGCCGTGGATTGCCGGTGCAGTCGTCGCGTTGCTCGTCGTCGCAGGCATTCTCGGCGGACGAGACAAGGACGACGCAAAAACCACCAGCGCTGCACCGAGCTCGAGCGCCTTACAGGCCACTACCAGTGCCGTTACGTCGCGCGCCTCTGTCGCACCGATCGTCAGTTCGCCGACCGCTGCTCCTGGCCCGCCATCCAGCAAGGTGGCGGAGCCCACGACGACCACGTACCAGGCGCCCGCACCTGTGGTCACTCCGACAGTTGCGCCTGCCCCGGCCAGGCCGCAGGTCAGCTCCGGTCAGCGCAACGCCGTCCGATCCGCCCAGCAGTACATCGACATGACTGCCTTCTCCCGCAGCGGACTGATCGAACAGCTCGAGTACGAAGGTTTCTCCACGGAGGATGCGACGTACGCGGTAGACAATTTGAACGCCGATTGGAACAAGCAGGCTGCGCTGAGTGCCGAGCAGTACCTCGAGATGACGTCGTTCTCCAGGTCAGGACTGATCGAACAGCTCGAGTACGAGGGCTTCACGAGTGCGCAGGCCGAGTACGGAGCCAACGCTGTGTACTGACCGCATCAGCGCAAGCGCCGTCTATTCAGCGCGCCCGCTTCGCGCGTTCCTGTGCGTCCATGGCCGCGGCTTCCGCCGGCGTCGGCGCGCCACCGCCGAGTCGGCGAGGCACCCAGTACGCCCCGGGCTCGTGCACGAACCCGTCCTGAACGTGGCGCAGGATCGCATCCATCTCGATGCGCAGGATCTCGCTCAGCGCTTCGGCGGGCTCGACCGGATCGATCGGTGCACCCACCTCCACCGAGATCGGGAAATGATTGCGGCCCAGATTCTTCGGTCCGCCCTTGGTGACGATCCGCTGGGCGCCCCAGACGATCAGCGGAATTATCGGCACGCCGGCGTCGATGGCCATCCGAGATGCTCCGGATTTCATTTCCTTGATCTCGAAGCTCCGGCTGATCGTCGCTTCCGGGTAGACGCCCACCAATTCGCCACGCTCGAGGGCGTCGACTCCGGCTCGATACGCCTGCGCTCCGGCGGAGCGGTCCACTTCGATGACGCCGCATCCACGCATGAGGAAGCCGAGGACCTTGTTGTCCGCCAGCTCAGCCTTGGCCATCACTCTGAGCTTGCGTTTCGCGGTGCCGACCGCCAGGGCCGCCGGTATGAAATCGAGGTAACTCGTGTGGTTGATCGCGATGACGGCACCGCCGGACACCGGGACGTGTTCCGTCCCGGTGCGGGTGACTTTCACGCCCTGAAAACCGCTCAGACCACGCGCGACTACCTCGACGGCGGTGTAAACGGGTTCGAAGGACATGGGTCAGCCTTCGGACTTCCGCGCCTCACGTGCTTTGGCTTTCGCCTCGGCCTCGTCGGCATCCATCTTGTCGGCCTGCTCGAGCGTCGGCGCGCTGCCACCGAGGCGGGCCGGTACCCAGTACTCGCCGGCGGGATGGTCGTAGTCCTTCTGCAGATCGAGCAGCAACTCCTGCATCGTCGACCGTAGCTTCGCCGTCAGCTCACTCGCCGGTTCGAAAGGTGCAATCGGCTCGCCGACGGCGATGGAGATGGGAGTGTTGGTGCGGCCCAACCGCTTCGGATAACCCTTCGTCCACACGCGCTGAGCGCCCCAGATGACGACGGGAACGATCGGGACGCCCGCCTCGATCGCCATCCGGGCGGCGCCGGACTTGAATTCCTTGATCTCGAAGCTCCGACTGATCGTCGCTTCGGGGTACACGCCCACCAATTCGCCGCGCTTCAGGAAATCTACGGCCGCCTTGTAGGAGTCGGCGCCCGCGCCGCGGTCGACCGGGATGTGCTTGAGGGCCCGCATGATCGGTCCGGAGATCTTGTTGTCGAAGACCTCCTTCTTCGCCATGAACCGGATGTAGCGCTTGGGGGTCCGCGCCGGCAGTCCCGCATACGTGAAGTCCATGTATCCGGTGTGGTTGATCGCGATCACGGCGCCACCGGACGCCGGGATGTTCTGCTCTCCCTTGACGGAGAACTTCAGGCCCTCGAAAGCGAAGACGGTACGGGCGATGCCGATGACTGTTCTGTAAACGGGATCCACAGTTCGCTAGCGTAGACGGGAATCCGTGATCTGACCCGCAGCAGTTATGGGGTGGATGTTGGTCAGAATGTCGCAAAAGGGGCGTAAGAACGAATGAAGTCGGCAGGACGAGCGGCAGTGGGGGCAGTCGCACTCGCCATGACGTTGGCGATAACCGCATGTGAGGACGACGGACGGACAGGAATCCTGACGGACGAACCGTCTCCGCCTACGACGGAAACCACGACGACAACCACTCTCGCGCCCACGACCACCACTGCGCCCGCCACGCCGGTCGCGCCACCTCCGGTTGGTGACGTGCCCGGTAATCCGGCTGCTGCGCCGGCCTTGGCGGCCTGGGCAACGGACCTGGTGTCTTTGGACGTCGACGCGCTCACGAACGCATGCTGGACGATGCCGCCCACAACAATTGCCGACCGATACTCGGATGTGCCCGCCATCTTGACGGCCATCGCCGCACCAGGCGTCGACGGCCAGTACGCGGTCACCTGGAGTGGAGGCGGACTCTCCGTCGCCGCCAAGCGCTCGGAGATCGCTTCCGGCTATGCGTGCCCGTTCGTCTTCCCTGCGGGGCAATCAAACTTCTACACCGCGGCCGACGCTTCCCACGCCGTCGTCCGGTTTCTCTCACGCGCCACGGGACGGCCGGTCAATACCCGCGACGTCGAGACGTTCTATCCACTGATCTGCCCCGGCAACAGCCCGTGGGATCCCGACGGCACCGGCGCCACCGGCCAGCCGCCACTCAAGCTCGATCCGAATCAGCTGGCCGGTATCAAGTCTTTCGACGCCGACGCTGCAACAGTCACTCCGGTTCGCGGCGACTACGTCCGTGTCACCCTGCCCGTCAGCGACGGAACCGGTAACTCACGGTCGATGCAGTTCACCCTGTCGATCGGCCCCGAGGGATACTGCCTCGGGGCCGCGACCTGAACCGCTTCGGTCAGGAACCGAAGGGAAGGAAATCGCTCGAGCCAGCGCTGCCTGAACCGAGGCTGCCCGTGCCACCACCGGTTGCAGCCTTGATCTGAATTGCGTGGGCCGCCGAGGTGGAGCCTGTGAATCCGGCTGCGCCGCTGTAGATTGCCGAAATCGAATGCGCACCGGTTGCGGTGAAGGTGTGGTTCAGCGCCGCGATCCCGTTGACCACTGGCACAGCGTCACCGATCGGGGTGTCCCCATCCATGAACTGCACCGTTCCACCGTTCTGCACCGAACTGACAGTCGCCGACAGGGTCACCGACTTGTTCACCACACCATCGGCAGGCACCGTCACCACAGTCTCCGTGGTGACATCCGAAGGCGCAGGGTCCGTCACATTCACCGTCCGCGCCTGGGCCGAGGACCCGACTACACCGGCTCCTCCCGAGTAAACCGCCGTGATGCTGTGCGCACCCGCAGAGGTAAACGTATGCGACAGACCAGCAGCGCCGGCCGTAACCGGTTCAGGACCGCCGATCGCGACGCCACCGTCGTAGAACTGCACGGTTCCGACGCCGACAGCGTCATCCGACGACGTTCGGACTGTTGCCCACAAGTCGGTCGCCACACCAGTTTTGGCATCGGTGGGGATATTCAGTTCGACGACGGATTCCTGGTCGGCAACACTCACCTGAACTGACTTCGCACTCGCAACCGAGTTCTTGAATCCGGAACCAGCGGTGAAGTCCGCGGTAATGCTCTGAGCACCAGCAGCATCGAAGATGTGCGAGAGCGTCGCGGTTCCACCGGAAACTGTCACCGGTGAACCAATGGCCGTGCCGTTCGACTTGAACTGCACCGTACCGACAGCATTGTTCGGAGCAACATTGGCCGTCAGATCAACAGCCGCACCCGTGATTGCCGTAGCGGGAACCGAGAGCGACGTCGTGGTCTCGACATCCACCGGAGCCGGATCCGAAACGGTCACCGTCTGAGCCGACGCCGACGAGCTGACAAACCCTGCACCGGCAGTGAAGTCCGCCGTAACGCTCTGCGCGCCAGCAGCATCGAACGAATGCGACAGCGTCGCAACACCCGCGGAGACTGCCACCGGTGAACCAATGGCCGTGCCGTTCGACTTGAACTGCACCGTACCCGACAGCATTGTTCGGAGCCACCGGTTGCCGTCAGATCAACCGCCGTACCCGTGATTCGCCGTCGCCGGAACCGAGAGCGACGTCGTCGTCTCCACATCCACCGGAGCCGGATCGGACACCGTCACCGTCTGAGCAGATGCCGACGAACTCACAAACCCTGCACCAGCGGTGAAGTCAGCGGTAATGCTCTGAGCACCAGCAGCATCGAACGAATGCGAGAGCGTCGCAGTCCCACCGGACACCGTGACCGGGGAGCCGATCGCCGTGCCGTTCGACTTGAACTGCACCGTACCCACAGCATTGTTCGGAGCAACCGTCGCCGTCAGATCAACAGCCGCACCCGTGATCGCCGTCGCCGGAACCGAGAGCGACGTCGTCGTCTCCACATCGATGGGAGCCGGATCGGACACCGTCACCGTCTGGGCCGATGCCGAGGAGCTGACGAAGCCTGCACCGGCGGTGAAGTCAGCCGTAATGCTCTGAGCGCCAGCGGCATCGAAGGAATGCGAGAGCGTCGCGGTTCCACCGGAAACTGTCACCGGTGAACCAATGGCCGTGCCGTTCGACTTGAACTGCACAGTGCCCACCGCATTGTTCGGAGCGACCGTCGCAGTCAGATCAACCGCGCTGCCCGTGATCGCAGCAGCCGGAACTTGAAGCGTTGTAGTCGTACTCAGCGCTGAGCTCGAGATCTCGATGGTCTGAGCTTGCGCGGTCGAACCACCAAAACCTGCAGTGCCTGAGTAGACCGCAGTGATCGAGTGCGATCCGGTCGTAGTGAACGTGTGATCCAGGGTCGCCGCTCCGGCAGTCACCGCGATCGGTCCGCCGATGTCTGTGCCACCGTCCTTGAACTGGACCGTTCCGCCGTCAGTTGCCGGAGAGATGTTTGCGGTCAGCGCGACCGAGGTCTGCTCGACGGCGCTGCTCGGAACTGTCAGCGCCGTGGTCGTCTGTACATCGGCAGCAGCCACGCTCACTGTGCGCGCAGGTGACGTTGAGGTCAAGAACTCGAGAACTCCGTCGTACACAGCGGTGATGGAGTGATCTCCCGCCGCGGTGAATGTATGTGGCAGTGTGGCAACGCCATTGACGACGGCCACCGGGGCGCCGATGTCAGTCCCGCCATCCTTGAACTGAACGGTGCCGCCTGTCGGCACCGGGGAGACCTGCGCAATCAAATCCGTCGATTGACCGATCGTTGCCGACGCGCCGGACGTCACTGCGGTCGTGGTCGCCACCTGCGAGACGACGTTGACGGTGGCCAATGCCTGACCACCCGCATTCAATCCCGCGCTGCGTGAGTCATGCGGAGAGCAGTTGTACCTCTCCCAGTATGCGACGGTGAAGACGTCCTTCTCGCGCTGCAAGAAGGTGAAGGCATTTTTCGGAGAATCAAAGGATCCCGAATTGCCATCCGTCACCCTTAACTTCGGCTGCACAGTGCTACCCGCACCACCCGCAATCACCGTCACATCGATCGCCGGCAACCGGAAAGTCTTTCCAGCCTCCGCGCCGATTCCGCCATCATCGTTCTTACTTGTACTCGGACCGTTTCCACCACCGCCATTGGAGTCAGCAGTCTGATTGTTCCCCGAAATACGCAAGTGAGTGCCCGCAGCATCCGGCGAACCACCGTCGTTGATTCGAATTACCGAGGGCGCCGCACCCGACAAATTCGACGACGTACCCGCCACTACCTGAGCATCGACCAACGACACCCCCGCAGGAATGTCGAAGTCGTACTTCATCCGTGTCCACCTGATCGCCGAACGCCCCGCATGACCACTCGTGGGAACAGTCATCGCACCTGGCTGGACTCGGTAGGTGAACGTCGACCCCGCCGCGACCTTCTCCGGAGCCGAGATGGTCACGCCCGTGGAGTGGAATTCGTCGGAGATGCTGCCCAAGCCAGGGTGCTCGTAACCATCGCAACCCAGTTTGAACCCGATCGTGTTCTCCACCGCGGGAGATGACGTCGGAGCAGCCGAAGCAACACCACCTGCCACCAGCACGCCACCGACCAACGCTGCCACCACAACCGCGGAACTTCTTCTCACCAACACGAACTCTCCTCAGCTAGCAACAGACGTGGATCGGGAACCGCACGGAAGGAGGTCACTCGAACAGAGCGGAAATCAGAATGGAGCTGGACGCTCGTACAGTACCCGTCGAAAGTAGTACTTGTATCAGTTATTTCAGACAAATATTCACGAATTGCCGATAGTTCTGCTAACGACCAATCATCGATTCGCGAAGAGCGATGCCCCTCGCACCCGTCGGGCGCAAGGGGCATCACATCATCGGAGAATCAGGACCCGAACGGCAGCGACAACGATCCGAGCGAACCGAAGTCACCGCCCCCGTTGCCGACGTTCACAACCGATGCAGTCGACGTGGAACCCGTGACGCCCTGGGCTCCGCTGTAGACCGCGGTGATCGAATGGTTGCCGGTCGTGGTGAAGGTGTGGCTCAACACAGCCTGCCCACCGACAACATCGACGGCCGTTCCGATCGGAGTCGTTCCATCGAAGAACTGGACGGTTCCCGACGTCGCGCCGGAAGAACTGACCACAGCCTTCAGCTGCACCGACGTGCCGACCTTTGCCGAAGACGGAGCCGTCAACGACGTAGAGCTTTCGACATCCGACGGGGTCGGAACCGTGACATTGACGTCGACGGATTCCGCGGTGGACGACGTGAACACGCCGGAGCCACTGAATACAGCCGAGACTACAAAGGTGCCTTCTGCTCCGAACACGTGCGGCAGCTTGGCAACTCCGTCAACAACCGCGACCGGGGCACCCTGATCGACTCCACCGATCTTGAACTGAACCGTTCCGCCGGACGGCACCAGGGCGTCCGAGGGATCTTCGGACACTGTCGCGAAGAGATCAACAGGCAGTCCGACCTTGGCTTCACCCTGAACGCTCAGAACCGTCTTCGTCGCCTTGTCGACCGGAGCCGGATCGGACACCGTCACCGTCTGAGCGGACGCCGAGGAACTGACAAACCCTGCACCAGCGGTGAAGTCCGCCGTAACACTCTGAGCGCCAGCAGCATCGAACGAATGGCTCAATGTCGCAACACCCGCGGAGACTGCCACCGGTGAACCAATGGCCGTGCCGTTCGACTTGAACTGCACCGTACCGACAGCGTTGTTCGGAGCAACGGTTGCAGTCAGATCAACAGCCGTACCCGTGATCGCCGTCGCGGGAACCGAGAGCGACGTCGTGGTCTCGACATCGATCGGAGCCGGATCCGAAACGGTCACCGTCTGAGCCGACGCCGACGAGCTGACAAAGCCAGCACCGGCGGTGAAGTCAGCGGTAACACTCTGTGCGCCAGCAGCATCGAAGGAATGCGACAGA
>NZ_BCRM01000024.1 GCF_001552595.1 Rhodococcus erythropolis NBRC 15567 | reverse complement strand
CTCAGTATCTCAATCCGAATGGTGAACGAGGTTCATACGCCGCATTCGGAGGGTTTCTTCGAGACCGGCCGCAACCACGGCCTGTTTCAGCTGACCCACAGTGGAGGCAGCGAGATCTCGAAGATGAAGTGCGGCAGGCAATCGACGCGGGAATCAGTGGCTTCTCGGTTGACATTCTGACGAAGTCGTCGAACCCGTTGTGGTCTTCGTCCGTTCCGTCCGAACTTCTCGCCGCTTCGGCTGCGGTTGATCCTGCGTTCGAAATAATGCTGATGCCGGATATGAACGGCGAACTCGGCACATTGGACCCCGCGAATCTGGCAGGCGAGTTGTCGCAGTACGCGTCATCGCCGTCGGTTTTTCGATTGACGGACAACCGGGTGGTGATTTCGCCGTTTCTTGCCGAGAAACACGACCCGGCGTGGTGGTCGCAGTTTCTCGAAATCATGAAGGCCCGCTACGGGATCGAGGTGGCCTTCGTTCCACTCTTCCTGAACTCCACCACGAATATGGATTCATTCGCGTCGATAAGCTACGGAATGTCGACGTGGGGTGGACGTAACCCTTCCTTCAATCCAGTGACGGACACCGGGATCGGCTCGCCACTGGATCAGGTGAACCGAGCGCACGCTCTCGGCAAGATATGGATGCAGTCGGTCTCGTTCCAGGATGCGCGTCCCAGCCAATCGGTTTTCGACGAAGCGCAGAACACTGGGAATCTCCGAAACACCTGGCAGATTGCGCGCGAATCGGATAGCGAATGGGTGCAACTAATTTCGTGGAACGACTACAGCGAAGGTACGGCGTTTGCACCGAGCGAGGGGCACGGTCGTGCGCTGCTCGATCTGAACGCATATTTTGTCGACTGGTTCAAGACCGGAACGGCACCGGCGATTACACGTGATATCGCGTACGTCACCTATCGGAACCAGCTGTCGTCCGCGCAACCCGCACTACCCTCGGTATCGCCGATGATTCTGCGTGCGGGGTCGTCCCCGGTTCGCGACACGATCGAGGTTTTGACCTTCTTGGTCGATGGTGCCGAAGTGAAAGTTACGGTCGGCGGTACGACGACCACGTGCAGGGCCGATACAGGGATGGACATCTGCACGGTTCCATCGGCAGTCGGCGCCGTCTCGGTCAGCGTGGTTCGGAACGGGACGGAAGTGTCTTCGGCGAAGACACATGCCGACGTCGCATCCACTCCTGCGGTTCAGAACATGGAGTACCTGGTCGATTCGAGTTTTCGACGATAGTCAGCAGTCCGACGGCGGTGGCTCGCCTCTGAAGCGCGCTTGGAGCCAGACTGCGGTCTCGGACCCCGGATCCAGATTGTTGTGAGTTTGGCCTGCCCTGACGATGTGCTGCACCGAATCGCCGAACGCACAGGCATTGTCGACGGCCTCTTGCACCCACTGCGGGCGGATCGTCTGATCAGCGTCGCCGTTGATGACCAGGAGTGGTCCTCCGGCCGGACGCTGCGGAAGGGCGATCGATGTGAGCCAGTCGCGCAGGACTGCTCCGGCCTCGTCGGAGCTCGGCAGGGTATCGGCGGGATTCAGTCGTGATGCTTGTTCGCCGCGTTCTTTCAACCCCGGGCCCGCACATGCCAACCACATCTCAGAGTTACTCGACAGCGCACCGTGTAGGTAGTTGCCTGGATCGGTGCCGGGTCGAGCGACGGTCAGCCCAGATACTACGTACGACATCATGATCTGCTGTTCATGCGTCAGCCACTGCGACTGGGCCAAGTCGGCGAGCTTGGAAAGATCTGCGGCCGGAGCCAGCGCTACCGATCCGACAAAATTCAATTCGGGCGCGTAGAAACCGGACAACTCTGCCGCCGCCCATGTAGCTTGCCCACCGATCGACACGCCGAGTCCTGCCCATTTCCCAGACGTGTCCGGGACCATTTCTCGCGCCGCGCGAACTCCGTCGATCAGGTTGAACGCGCTGGTGTTCGGATCGAGGTACGGGGTGATGCCGCCTGCCGGACCCAACCCTTGGTAGTCGGTCATGACTGCCACGAATCCCAGTTTCATCAAAGGGACGATCGTACTCGCGTAGCCCAGGAGATCCGGGTGCATCGAAGGTCCGCACTCCGCAGTCACTCCCGTTGTGCCGTGACCGACGGTGACAACAGACCGCCCGCCGGGTGGTGGATCGCCTTCCGGAACGAAGACGACTCCAGAGACGATCGTTGAGCTTCCGTCCGTGCCTGAGGTTGATCGGTACGTGATCTGGTGGGCAGTCGCGCCCACGCCGGTTATCAGTGGATCGACGTTGTCGAACGCGGACGTGCTTTCGAGTTTGCCTCTGGCCGCGACGGCGTCGGCGCTGATCGAAGGAAGAGGTGCGGACGTCGGAGCCGGTTCGGCGGGCGCTGTGTCGGAAGCGCAACCGGTCAGAAGCGCCGCGGTTGTCGCTGCAACGACTACGAATACGTAGGACGACGTTCGAATTCCGTCCCGGGTAGACGTGCGCATCATGCTCCGAGTCCCTCCTTGTCGTGCTTCGACACGGCGAGTCTTCGGTCTCCGAACGCATCGAGTGCAGAGGCAACTATCAACCGGCCGACGCGTTCTCGAGAACTGCGATGGAACAGGTTGTGATCACCGGAGCCTGAGAACAAGACGTGCGGGGGATTCTTCGAGCTCGAAAGACGCGTGACACCTTGTCTGCCTCTGTTCGCCTCGAACCACGCTTCGTCCTCAGGCGCGAGGGACACTGCGGTCTTCGTCCCGCGGCGGGTCAAGGTGCGAAGCATCGACTCAGGGGCGTTGACCAGTCCGAGGAAGCCGAGACCGAGCCACACCGGGTAGGGCACGTATCGCTGGGCTCGTCGTCCGGCATTGCGAATTGTTCTGGCCACGACGAAAATTCGGTTTGCAACGTCAGACTCCATTGCATCGACATGTGCTTTCTTCACTGGTGGTCGTCGATTGTTGATCGACCAATTCACGATGTTGAGAAGCACCACGGACCGTGCGCCGCGCTGGCTTGCCACGTAGGCACCCATCCATGCGCCGGAACACATTCCGACGTGCATCCGGCGGGACGGCGGTACGTCGAGAGTGTCAATCAGATCCAACACATTGCGGCGCGCTTCCGGAGACACGATGGGGGTGTTCTCGTCGGTGCGGACAGTTCCGCTGTCTCCTGTGCCCATCCTGTCGAAGCGAACCGAGCGGATGCCGTGCGCTGCGAGAGTTCGAGCGGACTCGACCCACAGCCTGGCCGGCCCGATCCGGTGTTCGTTGGCGGTGCTGTGAAAGACCGCAGTGGCAGCGTGACTCGTAGTCGTGCGGGAGGCGGTGGAGATTGCAAAGAGTGATCCGGTGGACCGTCTTTCCAAGGTTTCCCAGACTTCTTCGCCGTCGTCAGCCGTCGCGACATGCGCCGCCGACGTGATCTCTGGATCGACGACAGTCTTGTCCTCGCCGAATTGACGTGACACCCAACTCGAAATCTGTTTGATGTCGTGCGTTGGCACCGAGAGTACGAAACTGCTGGGGGATACGAACTGATTCTGGCGTTCGACGAACATGCGTTCTGCGCCGGATCGCTCGAGCATCCGAACAGTGCGGGGCGAAGCAGCGAATTCAGGGCGAATCGCGGCGAGGACCTTCGTCGAGGAACCCGGATCGAAGGTGCTGAGGTCGAGTCCGGAAAGGTCTTTCACCGCAGCGGAATCAAGCACGCCGCCGACGATGGATGTGCAATCGTCGTGGTGAGGGTCGTCGTCGACCGAAACGCGGTACAGCGAAGTCAGTTCGCGAACGTAGGACCGACCGGATATGACCGGATCCCACAAGACCATCGCACGTAGGTCGCCAAGCGTATCGACGGTGGCTGCCGCGATCAGTGCCCCTGCGCGCAAACCTGTGACGGCAACGGACTCGATGCCCGCGCGCCGCGCGTACGCAACGGCTGCCGCAACGCTGGCTTGCCATTGCGAAACTGCGAGCGGGTCGTCCTGGCGGCCGGATGAATCACCCTGTCCTGCATAGTCGAAACGAAGCGCGAGGAATCCGTGCTCGGCAAGTTCTTGGGCGAGTTGGCGTAGTCCCCGGTAAGCGCTGATGTGTTCCTTCGCAAGGGGTGGACATATGACGACGGCGCCGCGCACGGCACCATCCGAAGGCAGGTGAAGCGAGGCGAACAGAGCCCTATCGCCTGGGCCTGGAATCCACGTGTCAATCGTGCGAATCCCGGTCGGTGTCTGGCGGTGGCGGAAGTGTCGAGGGGTGGTCTCCAGCGGGGTGAGATGAGGGACGTGTAGTGCGGACATCGCGCTTGTCATGTTGGCCATCGACTTGTTCAAGGACCTCTCCACACATTGATTCAGCCTGCCAGTTTCGCGTAGTTCTCCGGTTTCCCGAGGATCCGGTAAACTTCCCGCTACGGATAACATACCGCAAGTATGTTTTGCGACGAATAAGCAGTGCAAGAGTTGGATATGGGGGTGCGTACAGCGATGGATCCAGTGTTCGGTGCGTCGTTGGGCGCTGCATCGGTTCGTATTGTTCGGGCCGACTCTCAGCCGGAAACCGGATCCGCGAGCGGTCGATTCCTGACTCGGACGGTAGACGCATACGACGCCTCTCCGGTGAGGACAGCCGCGATTCACCTAGTTGCTGCGGTTCGCGGGGACACGTCACGGATGGTCATCGCGGTTCCTGACGAGCGGCAGAACGTGGCGCTCGAATCAGAACTGCGTGCCCGAGGTATCGAGGGTGCTGTCACGGTGTCGGAAGCGGTGGCCGTTGTCGCGCTGGTACGGACTTCGGGTGCGGCCGAGGGTTTTCGGTTACTGACAGTTCTCGATATCGGTCGAACCGGGGTGACTGTCTCGATGATCGAGATCGGAACCGCGACAACTATCGCGTCCACGCGGTCGACGGCGCTCGCTGGTGACAGACTCGACGGGGTAGTCGCGGAGTTACTCTCCGCAACCACGGCTGATGCAGCCCTCGACGCTGATGCAGCGTTCGACGCCCGCGAAGTCAAGGAATACCTCGCCAGTGGCTCCCGTCGTGCGCAGGTGATGCCCGTTCCCGAATCCATGTGCATCCGTTTTGATTCGGTTGTCACGCGGGAAGTCGAAGACACTCTGATGGTGATCCGAGAAGTTGCGGCACGAGCCCGGTGTGTCCCTGACGCTTTGGTTCTCGTCGGAGGAGGCGCCCGAATTTCACTGGTGGAGAAGATACTCGAGCGGGAGTTTTCGGTACCGGTGATCAGGCCGGCCGAGCCCGAGCTCGCCTCGGCCAAGGGTGCAGCATTGATAGCCGAGGTCTTACATCAGGAGCACCTCAGCTCGGAAGTCGCGGTTTCGGAAGTCTCGGTTTCGGGCGTCTCCGACTCGGGAATCGCAACGGATGCGGTAGACATGTCTTCCGATCAGGCCGTTGTGCGCAGTGTCGGTGAAACCGCGGAAGGCACGGAATCGGATTCGCTGGCTACTGGTGGGCTTGGGAGAATGCAAATCCTTGTGGGCGTTGGGTTCTCGCTGGTTGCGCTGACCAGCTTCCTCGCGTGGGCGGTGCTGCGCCCGTTCTCGGATCCTGCGCAGGCGGAACCACCGCTGACCCAAACAACGGAGATTGTCGCGCCGGTACCTACCGCCGAGTTGTTGCCGCCGACCACGACCAAGGCAATCGATCCACTGACCGAGCGGAATCGGGCACCGGTCAATTTGGTGCGTTCGTGGAGATACTGAACCCGGAGACGCGCATCAGGTGAACAGCTGGGAACTCCAGTCCTTGCCGTCGGCGAGACCGCCGGGGCACGCGAAGACGGCAGAACCGACGTGTTGGATGTATTCGTTCAGCGCATCGTGTCGTGAAAGGTTCTGCTGCATCGGAACAAATTGCTCGACCGGATTCCGGCAGTACGCAACGAAGAACAGTCCCGCGTCCAGGTGGCCGAAGCCGTCGGAGCCGTCGGTGAAGTTGTATCCGCGGCGCAAGATCTGAATCCCACCGAGTTCCTCGGCAGAGGCCAGGCGCACGTGTGAATCCTCCGGGATGACGAAGTCGTGGCCCATTTTGGAATCGAGATCGAGTTCGTCGAACTCGTCTTTGCCGCCGAGTGGCGCTCCGCTGCGTTTGGAGCGGCCGATGACGGCTTCTTGTTCCTTGAGTACTGCGCGATCCCACTGCTCGATCAGCATGCGGATTCGTCTGGCGACGAGGAATGATCCGCCTGCCATCCAGGCCTGATCGTCAGTGGGATCAACCCAGACGTGCTGGGCGAGTGCGTTTGGATCTTCCGCCTTGATGTTGGCTGTTCCGTCCTTGAACCCGAACAGATTTCGTGGTGTCGCCTGCGTCGTCGAGGTCGAGGACGTTCGCCCGAACCCGAGTTGTGACCACTTGACCGACGCGGTCCCGAAAGCGACTCGCGCGAGGTTGCGGATCGCATGGACGGCAACCTGGGGATCGTTGGCGCACGCTTGGATGGCGATGTCGCCCCCGCTGCGATTCGGATCGAGGTTGTCCGCGCGGAAGTGGGGGAGATCGAGCAGGGCAGCAGGTTTCTTGTCTGCGAGCCCGAAACGGTCGTCGAAAAGTGACGGTCCGAATCCGATGGTCAGGGTGAGTTGCGACGGCGCGAGATCGAGTGCCTCACCGGTATCGCTCGGTGGCGCGTACGGACCGTCGCCGGTCGCTCCGTCCTCGGTTGCTTCCTGACCCGCCGTCATTCGTTCGGCCATCGCCGTCCACGTCTGCAGCAGCGTGATCAGTTCGTCGCGCGACTTCGTCGTCACATCGAAAGCGACGAAGTGCATGCGATCCTGGGCCGGCGTCGTGATGCCTGCTTGATGCTCGCCGCGGAATGCCACCACGTCTGCGTGATCGGTGCCGGAATTCTCGTCGGCGGTCACCCGCCCGATGACGGCACCGGCACCGGCCAGGACGGCGCCGGCCCCCACGGCGCCGAACAGTCGGCGCCGTGAGACTGCGTGCGGTGCTGCGTTTTCCGCAGCGGGTGTGCCTTCTGGTGAATCAGTCATCTACTGTCCCGCGACTACTTCCTGGACCTGGCTGACCTCGGCGGACAGAGCATCGATTTTACGCGAGAGTTCTTGACGCTGCGCTTCGGTGACGGTGTCGTAGTACACGAATCCGTCGCCGACGCGGAACTGCGCCAGAGCGGCGTCGAGGTCGGCGAAGCGGTCCGCGATGCGCTGGGCGAGCTCGGGATTACGTTCCTGCAGAATCGGGTTCAGTGCCGCGATCGCCGCTTGTGAGCCGTCGACGTTGGCCTGGAAGTCCCACAGGTCGGTGTGCGAGAAGATGTCTTCTTCTCCGGTGATCTTGGAGGTCGAGATCTCGTCGAGCAGTCCTTGGGCGTCGCCGGCGATCTTGGTTGGATCGATCGTGTAGTCCTCGGCGTTCACCTGATCGGCAAGATACTGAATGTCTTCGAGCAGTTGATCGGCGACTGCGTTGGTATCCGGCTGAAGTCCGGTAACCCACAAATCCTTCTCGAGGCGGTGGAATCCCGTCCAGACCTGACCGGGCTCCAGGTCCGCTTCGCGCAGGTCAAGCTTGGGATCGAGTTCGCCGAAGCTCTCGGCTTCGGGCTCGATGCGCTCGTAGTAGGTACGTGCGATCGGGAACAGTGCCTTCGCCTGGTCGACGTTGCCGGACTGGACGGCGGCGACGAACTGAGCTGCGGTGTCCTGCAGCGCGACGATCTGGCTGCGGATGTACCGCCGGTAGCCGTCGGCAGCTTCGGCGAGTTGTCCGCTCTCGTCGGTGGCCGCCTGCGAATCGCCCGTGACGACGAAGTCCTGGCGGATGCCGGTTCCGACCATGCCCGGCTTGCACGCGAGTTGATAGGTCGCAGCCTCGGGGAGAGAGACGATCAGCTGCCGGGTAAGGCCGGGGCCGATGTTCTCGACTTCGCCCATCGCTCGATCACCCTCGGCGAAGACGTAGAACTCGGTGACCTTCGAGCCGTTGTTCGTCACCTGGAACGTCGAACTGCCAGTGGTCCCGGTGGTGGCACTGACGTCACACGAATCGTCGGTGGCCGTGACGACGATGTCGCCGTCGCTCGCCGTCGTCTTCTCGGTGCACGCGGCGAGGGAGAAGGGAAGTACCGCAGCCGTGGCCAGTACGAGGGTGGATTTACGCATGTCGGCAATGCCTCTCAGGATTTTTCGGGAACGTGTGTGTCGTGCGCCGGCGGGGCCGTCGGCTCGGTTGGCTTCGACGGAAGGGGACGCAGGAAGAGCGCTAGGACGACTACGAGGTAGACGACCCACGCGACGGCTTGCAGGACCGTCGGATCCGGGCGGAAGTTGAAGATTCCGGCGAGGACGGTGCCGTACCAGGTCGACGGGTCGTAGCCGGGCGTCAGGTTGAACGCGAGATTCGAACCGCCCGGAAGCACATTTCCGGTCTGTAGAGCGCGAACACCGTACGAGAGGATTCCGGCGGCTACGACGATGAGGAAGATCGCCGTGTACCGGAAGAACGTCGTCAGGTTGAGCCGGAGGGCGCCGAAGTACATGGCGACGGTCAAGACGGCGGCCAGGAGAATTCCGAGGAGCAGTCCGACCAACGGCCAGGAGCTGCCTGCGGTGTTCTCGGCGTAACCGACCATGAGCAACGCTGTCTCGACGCCTTCACGACCGACCGCGAAGAACGACAGCGACAAGATGGCGACGGGGCCGGCGATCAACGCCTTCTCCATCCCCGCTTTCAGATCGCCGGAAATGTTCTTCGCAGCCGTGCGCATCCACAGGACCATGATCGTGACGATGACGACGGCGACCAGGGAGGCAACGCCCGCGATGATCTCTGCGGTCAGGCCGTCGACCGTCGACGTTCCGTAGTGGATCGCGAAAAAGATGATCGCCACCATTGCGACGGCGATCGCGACGCCGAGCCACACCCATTTGAGTGCATCCCTGCGCTGAGCTTTCACGAGGTAGGCAGCGAGAATCATCACCACGATGCCCGCTTCGAGGCCTTCGCGCAGACCGATCAGGCCACTGCCGAATAACTGGGTGGCAACTGATGGTGTGCTCGCGGCAGCGAGTACCGACACGGGCACGGGCGACTCCTGACTGAGTGAGTGCGACAGCTTCTGACGAACTTATGAGGCTAGGCCAGCCTTAACTCAGAAGAAGATACTCCACAATCGGTGGTGAACCACGCCCTGACCTGTACTTTTGCTGTTCTTTACCAATGGGTTCGGGAGTACTTCGCTCGCATGTGGATGATGGAAGGGTGTACCGAACTCCCGCAGCCCGCAGAAGTCCCCGGCGTCTCTCGAGAGTCGTAGCCGCAGTAGCTGCCGGAACAGCCTTGCTGGGCGCAGGCATCGTGGCGTGTGGATCGAACGAACCGAAAGTAGCCATTCCGGAGGGCATACCCCCAGGTACAGGCTCTCCGACGCCGCCGATCGACATCAATGCCCCCGGCCGCAGTGCTGATCAACTCGCCGACTGGGCCGCGGGATTGTCGGACGACATCGGGATCGGGACGACGGCACTCGAGGCATACGGGTACGCCGCTGCGGTCATGGCCGAGACGCTTCCCAGCTGCGGAATCGGGTGGACGACATTGGCCGGTATCGGCAGCGTCGAGAGCCGCCACGGGACCTACGACGGTTCGTCGGTCGATGCGTTCGGCCAGGTCGCCCCGGCCATTCGGGGAATCCCTCTGGACGGTGGCCCGGGAGTTGCCGAGATCCCCGACACCGACGGCGGGGCGATGGACGGCGATCCAGTGCACGACCGTGCGATGGGGCCTATGCAGTTCATCCCTGAGACGTGGCTCAAATGGGGAGTCGACGCCAACGGCGACGGCCGGGTGGACCCGGACAACATCGACGACGCTGCCCTCACCGCCGCTCGTTACCTGTGTGCACGCGGGGGAGACCTCACTGCCGCTGCCGGGTGGCAGCAGGCGCTCATGGCGTACAACCTCTCGGGCGACTATCTCGCGCTCGTTCGTGATCGTGCGTCGGCGTATTCAGTCGGGGTACGGCCGGACTGACGGCGATCGATCCGCAGGTCGGGACCGTGACCGCGCGTCGATAAAGAAGCCTTCGGCCCGTGCGGTTAGGCTGTGTGCTGGCACTACAGAGGTGCTGGCACTGCAGAGGCCCAGCCGCGATCGTGGTCCTCTTTCGACCGGAGGGGTCGGAGCCCAAGTGTCAAGCACGCAGAGCGTGCCCCAATGCGAAGCCCATTCGAAGGAGAACCACACAGTGGCCAGTATTGAGCAGGTCGGAGCTCGCGAGATCCTTGATTCACGTGGCAACCCCACGGTTGAGGTCGAGGTTCTGCTCGAAGACGGAAGTTTCGCCAGGGCTGCGGTGCCGTCCGGTGCTTCCACCGGTGAGCACGAAGCCGTCGAACTGCGCGACGGTGGCGCACGCTACGGCGGAAAGGGCGTCGAGAAGGCCGTGGAGGCTGTGCTCGGCGAGATCGCTCCGGCCATCATCGGCATCGACGCAACCGAGCAGCGCACGGTCGACCAGGCGCTGCTCGACGCAGACGGCACCCCGGACAAGTCGCGTCTGGGCGCAAACGCTCTGCTCGGTGCCTCGCTTGCCGTGGCTCGCGCCGCTGCCGAGTCCTCGGGCCTCGAGCTGTTCCGCTACGTCGGTGGCCCCAACGCTCACGTTCTCCCTGTCCCGATGATGAACATCCTCAACGGTGGCGCGCACGCAGACACCGGTGTCGACGTCCAGGAGTTCATGGTTGCTCCCATCGGCGCACCGAGCTTCAAGGAATCGCTGCGCTGGGGTGCCGAGGTCTACCACTCCCTGAAATCGGTCCTCAAGGAGAAGGGCCTCTCCACCGGTCTCGGTGACGAAGGCGGATTCGCTCCCGACGTCGCGGGTACCAAGGAAGCACTCGACCTCATCACGATCGCCGTGAACAAGACCGGCCTCAAGCTGGGCACCGACGTCGCGCTCGCTCTCGACGTCGCCGCCACCGAGTTCTACACCGACGGCACCGGCTACAAGTTCGAGGGCAAGAACCGCACCGCGGCCGAGATGGCGGCGTTCTACGCCGAGCTCATCGACGCCTACCCGCTCGTTTCCATCGAGGATCCGCTCGACGAAGACGACTGGGACGGCTGGGTCGCACTCACCGATCAGATCGGCAACAAGGTCCAGCTCGTCGGCGACGACCTCTTCGTCACCAACCCCGAGCGCCTCGAAGAAGGCATCGTCAAGGGTGCGGCAAACGCACTCCTGGTGAAGGTCAACCAGATCGGCACCCTGACCGAGACCCTCGACGCCGTCGATCTCGCTCACCGCAACGGCTACAAGACGATGATGAGCCACCGTTCCGGCGAGACCGAGGACACCACCATCGCCGACCTCGCAGTTGCCGTCGGCAGCGGTCAGATCAAGACCGGTGCTCCGGCCCGCAGCGAGCGCGTTGCCAAGTACAACCAGCTGCTGCGTATCGAGGAGAACCTCGGCGACGCAGCACGTTACGCCGGCGAGGTTGCGTTCCCGCGCTTCGCTTTCGAGGCCTGACGGAAATCTAAGATTCAGTAGTGTCTGCACAGCGCGGTAAGCCACGATCCCCCGGCGGAAGTCCGGGGGGTCGTGGTTCCCGTCGTGGGGACACACCGTCGCGTGCGCGTCGTGACAGCGCTCGACGCCCACGCGCGTCGGAACCGGCATCTTCGGTCGATCCGGCAGCAGTTGATTCCGCTGCGACAGACCCCGCGCAACCGGGGGTCTCCGCCGAGAAAGCGTCGGCGCGTGGGTCGAAGTCGGCCCGGGGGAAGAGCGGAACCAACAAGTTCTGGTCTCGGCTTCCGAAGTCGGACAACACCATTTTCGGCTTGTCCACCAGTCGGGCCGTTGTGCTCGCGATGGTTGTGCTCATGCTGGCGCTGACACTGGCAGTGCCGCTGCGTACGTACATCAGCCAGCGTTCGGATGCCGCGCAGGTGGCGGCCGAACGTCAGGTGCTCGAGGAAGAACTGCGAAAGCTGCAAGGCCAGAACGCGCGCTTCGACGACCCTGCGTACATCGAAGCTCTTGCACGAGAACGCCTTCGGTACGTCAAACCGGGCGAGACCCCGTTTCAGGTTCAGCTTCCCGGCGACTACAAGGAACCCGAGAAGAAGCAGGAAAAGGAAACACCGCTGACAGGTCCGTGGTATCGCGATCTGTGGCAAACGATTTCGGAACCGCCAGTGGTTCCCGAGACGACGACACCGGCCCCGATGCCGTTGGCGCCGATAGAGCCAGAAGAACAAGGAGTACCCACCGGGTGAGCAACACGTCCGAAAATTCCCCACAGGTTTCACAAGCGGATCTCGACGCCGTTGCCGCTCAATTGGGCCGTGAGCCACGCGGAGTGATCGAGATCGCGTACCGCAGCCCGGACGGTCAGCCCGGCGTCGTCAAGACTGCCCCCAAACTTCCGGACGGGACACCGTTCCCGACGTTGTACTACCTCACCGACCCGCGACTGACGGCCGAAGCGAGCCGTCAGGAATCCGCCGGCGTCATGCGTGAAATGACCGAACGCCTGACCCAGGATCCGGAACTTGCCGCGGCCTACCGACGGGCATACGAGTCGTACCTTGCCGAGCGGGACGCGATCGAATCTCTCGGAACCGACTTTGCCGGTGGCGGGATGCCGGATCGCGTCAAGTGCTTGCACGTGCTGATGGCGCATTCGCTTGCCAAGGGCCCCGGCGTCAATCCGCTCGGTGACGAGTCCGTTGCCTTGGCCGGCCACGGAAAGCTCCGCGGAACTGCAATTCCCGCGGACTGGCCTGGCATCGACGACGCCGACACCGCCGACCGGTGACTCGCCGTGTTGCCGCAGTCGATTGCGGTACCAACTCCATTCGACTGCTGATCGCCGACGTCGGCGCCGACGGTCGTCTGGTGGATGTCCGGCGCGAGATGCGCGTCGTGCGACTGGGTCAAGGTGTTGATGCGACAGGGACATTCGCGCCCGAGGCCATCGAGCGCACCCGGGTCGCGCTGGTCGAGTACGCGTCGATGATCGCCGATGCCGGAGCAACCGCCGTTCGAATGGTCGCGACGTCGGCTACTCGCGACGCTGCGAATCGGGAAGACTTCTTCACGATGACGCGGGACGTGCTCGGTGCGGTGATTCCCGGATCCGGAGCGGAGGTGATCACCGGCGACGAAGAGGCGCGACTCTCGTTCGGTGGTGCTGTGGGAGAACTTGATCCCTCCGAGGGCCCCTTCGTGGTAGTCGATCTCGGCGGCGGGTCCACCGAAGTTGTCCTCGGCGACGCGTCGGGCGTCCAGGCTGCGTACTCCACCGACATCGGCTGTGTGCGCGTCACTGAGCGATGCCTACCGTCGGATCCGCCTACGGCAGAGCAGGTTTCCGAGGCGACGGCTTTTGCGACCGCGAAATTGGCCGAGGCATTCGAGGCCGTGCCCGTCGAGAAGGCGCACACCTGGGTGGGTGTCGCTGGAACCATGACGACGCTGGCCGCGATTGCTCAGGAACTCCCGGAGTACGACGCCGAGAAGGTGCACCTGTCGAGGATTCCGTTCAAGCAACTTTTCGACGTGTGCGAGCGACTTACCGCCATGCCTCGGGTTGATCGCGCCGCCTTCGGACCGATGCATCCGGGGCGGGTGGACGTCATCGGCGGCGGAGCGATCATCACCACGGTGCTGGCTCAGACATTCGAAGCCAGAGCCGGGATCACCGAACTGGTTGTCAGCGAACACGACATCCTCGACGGCATCGCGATGTCGATAGCTCAGACCCACCCGATAGTCTGATTCCCGACGCACCCGACCAGTCGGGTGCGTCAAGGCCCCCATAGCCCAATTGGCAGAGGCAACGGACTTAAAATCCGTCAAGTGTCGGTTCGAGTCCGACTGGGGGCACCGCGTAGTCCAACATTCGGTGCGATATCGAAGAACCCCGCTCGTCCTCATACGGACGGGCGGGGTTTTCGTGGAGCAACGACTGCTCACCAAGTGGCTACTGGGCCCAGACGGTCGTTCCGGCAGGCGCATTCAGTGTGTTGACGAGATCGATGCCGGCTACGACAGCCGCGCCGCCGCCACCGAGGATGGTTCCGGCGACACCGCCGATTCCGGCTCCTGTTGCGAGGCCACCCAGGCACAGTGCCGCAGCGACGGGGAGTCCGACGATGGTCAAGCCCAGCGGAGCGCCGACAGCGCAACCGATTCCGGCGCCGACGATGGTGCCGAGCAGGCTGCCGACCTGAGTGCCGAGACCGAGTTGACTCTGGAAGTGCGCAATCGCCCGATCATTCTCCTCGGGCGAGGCTACCGGCGTCCATTCCTTTGCCGCAGGCGCACTCTCGGGTCGAGGTGTTGCCTTCGCCGAATCGGTGATCGGTGTCAGTGTGAGGGTCTTACCGTCTTCACTGATCGTGCGATCGAAGGGGAACTGCAGATCCCCGAGGTTGTATGCGAGAGGCAGCGAAACAAGGTCGGCTCCCTTGCTGTCCTGCAAGACGACGGAGTGGCCGTCGCCGGATACCTTGAACAGCCCGGCGTCGATAGTGGTGACGATCGACTTGTCGACGATCTTCGCTTCGTAGTTCACGTCGGTTGACGGATCAGCTGATGCGATCCCTGTTGATGCTCCGACTGCAGCGACCGCTAGAGCAGTCACAGCCGCCTTCTTGAAGAAACCCATAGTTCAACCCCGTGTTCGCCTGCGTGTGCTCGCAGAAACTCGACAACTTCGGACATTGGTAAACCCCCGACAAAGCCTTCGTATTAAAGCAGACCGAAGTGACAGAAGGGATGGTTGCGCTCGGGCTGACCGGAAGCGGCCGGTGCAATCGAATTTGCAGTGTGCAGTACCAAGGTATCGAACGTGTGTGCGAAAATGTGGAGATGCGGCTAACCGAGCGATCCCCGGACCGCTGCCCGAACGGACACCCGCTGACGGCCAATACGTGCCTCGTCGGCTGGGAGGTTTGCGGGTGTGCCTCGACCGAGAATGGCGGGCATCGGACCCATTACTGCAGGCGCTGCGGTGAAACTGTCCGGACGCCAGAGTGTGTCGGCGTGGATCCGCAGAAAAGTCGATGGAGTTGAAGGGGTGCCCTGCCTGCTTGGGTGGGGCAACCAGGCAGGGCAGTGGTTGGCCGTCCCTCTCAATACCGACCTACGGCGAACCATTGGCGTTGAAGGTACCCACACTTCGTGACGCGCGCCACTTACGTACCAGTACCTTCGTTAGCCGAGGTCAGTGGTGGCGACGACCGAAGTCGCCGACGTCCCCGCGGGGACGTGGTTCATGGAGAAATCGCGGTCCCGGTCAGGGTTGACGACGCTTGCCAGCAGGAGCATGGCGGCGACAAAGAGAACTCCCGCGGTGAGGTAGGCGATTCTCACGGGCAGGCGCGGGCGTCGATCTGAATTCGTGGACATTCACGTTCTCCATCGGTACATGTTGGACGAACGCCTAGTTTAACGATCAACTAATAAAAGGGGTCCGAACAGTGACGCAAGATACGAAAAGACCCTCGATCTCGGGGGAAATCGAGGGCCTTTCCGGTCGAACGTCGGTGTCGCCAAGCACATAGCGTCACCGACCCACTATCGGTGTCGAGCGTGACCCCTCATGTCCGACCCCACTTCTCGACACTATCCAGTAACTTGCGACATTGTGGACGATTCGGACATTGTCATTCGGATGGGGGACACCCCGCCCGCGACACCTACTTTCGTCCAGCCGCCCATTTCATTCCCCAGTTGTAGGCCCGATCGAGATCTGACTGACTGCCGTTGATGTACTGAACTTCGCGGGTCACCGTCACGCCCTGACCTGAACTCTGGATGAGAGCGATTGCGCACAACCGCTCCTGGTTGCTGGCCGAATCGAGCCGCACTTCCACCTCGGGGCCGTTGGTGGGATACAGGGTGACGACGCCGTCCACGGCCGCCCAGTTGGGGGCGCCGTCGTAAATCATCGCGAAGATCAGGATTCGCCGGAAAGCGCTTGGGTCACCAAGATTGACGTGCATGTTCTCGCCGCCGGTGTTCGCGCCACTGCGGTCATCGCCGTCGAGGGAGATGTAGGGCGGAGAAGTCAGTGAACCGAAACTGTTGCCCAAGGCCTGAACTACTCCCTTGGACCCGTCGGCAAGTTCGTAGAGGCATCCGAGGTCCAGGTCGACCGCGCCAGAACCTGCGCCGGCGAGTTTGGCGAGGAAACCGGTCTTCTTCGGTGGTGCTCCCTGCGACCAGTTGAGGTTCACCCGCATATTGCCTTGTCGTTCACCCGCCTTCGCGAGGTTGACCGTCGGTGCCGATTTGGTGAGCGTGATCTTGCTCAGGCTGACCGGTGCTTGCGACGGAGTGGACTCGCCGGAACGTCGGGTGTAGTCGATTGCCATCGTGATAGTCCTTGTCTGAACTCGAATGAGTCCGATCGTGTTACCCGTCGAGGAATCTCCACCGACGTGATCGGCGATCTCCGGCCATTGTCCCTCATGTCTGATTTCAACCCATCCGCATCAAACTTGCCGCACCAACTACCGGCAGACCAGTAGTTTGCTGATTACTGTGTCTGTGGGCAGACCTGACTCCGAAATAGGTCGGACGTACTGGTTGGCAGCGCAGTGCTTAATTACGAGAGAATTGCTGAGTCGGACGTCCGATTCGAATTGAGTCGTGGGAGCGGGAGGTAAGTGATGTCGGTCCTGTCTCGTCTGCAACCCCACCAGAGAGAAAGATTGACGCCCGCGCAGCGCGATGACGTCACTCGTGAGCAGATAGCCGTCACCTTCGGCGTGCTGCCGTGGGCCGCTGCTGTCCACCTCGTCGTCACACTCGGGCTGACGTTGTATGTGATTCCGCCGGACAGCGGACCGTTGCCGCGCCTGTGGCCATTCCTGTCCGGAGTGATCGGGTTGGTGGGGATGTGCGTCGGTCTCGCCATTCATTTCAACCTGATCGCACCCACGTACCGGATGTCCTACGCGTTTCTCATCGTCGAATTTGCTGTAGTCGGGATCCTGTATTCCTCGCTCGCCCTGGTCCTGTACCCGATCCTGGACGATTCCGGCGACCTGATCCTGATAGCGGTCACCACATCCATCACCGGTGCCGGAGCCGTGGCCACCGCGATGTTGCGGATGGTGGGGGTCACCTGGATCCTGTCCAATATGGTCATCCTCGGGGTGGCATTCTGGCTTCAACCGGGGCCCGAGTTCGAACGAATTCTCATTGGAATGATCGCCTACGGCGCAGCTCTGATCGGCGGCACGATAGTGGTCTCGGGCAACCTGGAATCTCGCTACCGAGCTGAATTGAGCGCCGCGTCGGAACGATCGGTTGTGCAGATGCTTCTCGAAGATTTCGAAGGCAACGCGGGAGACTTCGTGTGGGAGACGGACCAGAAAGGCAAGTTCAACCGAATCCCGACGCGGCTCGCGGTCGAAGCGGGGCTGGACTCCACCGAGTTGCAGGGAACGGCGTGGCAGGACCTGTTCATGGAGTTGGGCACCCTACGGATCCCCGGCGGAATCGATGCGCTCATGGAGTTGCAGAAAGCCCGCCACACGAAGACCGCATTCGTCGACGTGCTCGTTCCGGTCCGAGTGCACGGTGAAATCCGGTGGTGGCAGATCTCCGGACGCCCGCGCCCCGGCCGCACGCCTGACGAGTTCGTCTGGCGGGGAGTCGGTTCCGACGTCACGGAAGTGAAACTGCAGAGTGACGAGATCGTGCGGATGGGTCGGGTGGACGCACTCACCGGCATGCCGAACCGGCACAGCTTCTGGACCGAGCTCGAGCGACTGCTGCGTGATCCGTACACAATCGAAAGTGGTCTCGCGTTGGCGATGCTCGACCTCGACAACTTCAAATCGGTCAACGACACACTGGGGCACACCGTTGGCGACGCGGTTCTGCGAGAGGTCGCGGATCGCCTGTCCGAGGCCGGCGGGATGTCACAGCTGTTCGCACGTCTGGGTGGAGACGAGTTCGCGATTCTTTTCACCGATGTAGGTGACAGTTCGCAAGTTCGTACTCTGCTCGGCCGCTACATCGAAACTCTGCATGAGCCGATCACAGTGGCCGGCACGCGGTTGGAGATCGGATGCAGCATCGGGTACTACCTCCCCGCCGAACTGCCGTCCTCCGCCGACGAAATGATGGGCGCTGCGGACCTCGCGTTGTTCGCGGCAAAGGAATCCGGGCGCGGGGCCGTGCGTGAATATCGAGACTCGATGAAGTCCGTGGCCGATCGGCGGGCCCGCCTACTCGAAGATCTGGGAAACACCGTCGCGGAGAAGGACCTCGAACTCGTGCTGCTGCCCAGGATCGACGTGCTCTCGCGCGAGATCGTGGCCGTGGAGGTCCGCGTGGTCTGGCACAACGCCCGCCTCGGAGCTGTGACGTCCGCCGAATTCATGAGCGTCGCAGACGACACCGGTTTGGCTTATTCACTAGGAACGACCGTCTTCGAGCTGGCGTGCGAGGCGGCGTCGCGTCTTCCTGATCACCTGCGGGTAGCCGTCGCGGTATCGACGCGTCAGCTCGAATCGGATTCCTTTGTCGACTCGATAGGTGATTCGCTTCGACGATCGGACGCCAGCGCACATCAGCTCGAGCTCCAACTCAACGAATCCTCGGCGATCACCGACGAGTCCAAGTCTGCATTGCACGCGATCGCGGACATGGGAATCGCGCTGACCGTGGACGAGTTCGGTGCCGGATTCTCCTCGCTCGCATCACTGTCCGGCCTTCCGTTCACCAGAGTCCGGATAGAACGCTCCATTTCGGGTGCAGCGCCTGGTGGACGGCCGATTCTCGAAGCTGTCGTGGATCTGGTCGACGCGCTGGGAATGGAGGTCGTCGTCTCAGGAGTCGACGGTGAGGAGGACTTGAAGTCCGTGGCCGCTGCAGGGGTGAGGACTGTTCAGGGATACATCGCCGGCGGGGTCATGTCGGTCGACGCGGTCGCAGCGGCGGTAGCAGGCCGACGTGGATGACCCGGCGGTACTCCGTAGGCGTCGTGTCGAGACGTCTGTGCGCAAGCTCGGTCGCAGCGGCACGGAACAACACCTCTCGGATTACGATCGCCGCCGCTTACTCGATCGACGCCTGCGGTTCACCGCGCGCGTACTTCCGTGGTCGTTTCTGACTGCAGCGGTTGCGTTGTCAGCGATCGTGGTGCTCCTGCCGGTGGATGCCGGATGGTTCAGCTTCGCCTGGTCGAGTGTCATGCTGTTGTCGAGCGCTGGGTTCAGTGTCTATTGGCTCCGGCGCTCGCGTATGGGAGTCTCAGAGTCCCAGACCACCGAATTGGTGGTGCTCACAGTCGAAATCATTGTCTGGGGAGTGCTCCTGGCATGCTTGGCTCTCGTTCTCTTTCCGATGCTCGATCCTGGTGACGAATTGGTACTGAGCTCGACCTTGATCGGTGGGATCGCGGTCGGCGTGTTTCCCACCATGATGTTTCGCGGAATCACTGTCGTCTGGATCAGCCTGGTGGGAGTCGGGCTGGCCGGGGCGTTCTGGACGGAACCGGGCACATCGCGTTTCGTGCTGATCGGGGTGCTGGTCATCTTCGTGGGTTCGCTCTACAGCGGAACTTTGCTGTTGGCCAACCTCTTCGAGAGACGGCTACGCGCCGAACTCGTAGCCGAGGACGAACGAGATCTCGTCGAATTGTTGCTCAACGATCTCGAAGACGGAGCACAGGATTGGCTCTGGGAAACCGATTCGCGCGGTATCGCCAGTACCGTGTCGTACCGATTTGCCGAGCAGGTCGGTTTACCCGCAGCGCAGATTCGGGGCCGCACCATGCACGAGATCCTGATCGGGATCGGCGCATCTCGAACAGATGCGGGCAGGAAGTCCCTTGATCTTCTCACCGCGAATTTTCAAGCCGGGACGGCGTTTCGGGACCTCACCATGCAAGTTGTCGTACGGGGCGATACTCGCTGGTGGTCGATGTCAGGTCACCCCGCCAGCGGCGACGGGGCGGACTACGGGTGGCGCGGTGTCGGATCCGATATCACGCACTCTTATCACCAGCGTCAAAATATATTGCGACTGGCGGAAGTCGATTCTCTGACCGGGCTCAAGAATCGGTACAGCTTCAACTCTCAGCTCTCGTCGAGGCTTCGGGACGGACGCAGAGTGTGGTTGGCGATTCTGGACCTGGACAACTTCAAGTCGATCAACGACCGGTTGGGACACCACGTCGGAGACGACGTGCTTCGCGATGTTGCGAGCAGGCTGCACAGCGTTCTGCGATCGAACGAGATCTGTGGGCGACTGGGGGGTGACGAGTTTGCCATCGCCTTCGACGACTCCGCCTTCGACGACTCCGCCTTCGACGACATCGCGAGTGCAGATGAGGTTGAGGAACGATTCCAAACGATTCTCGACTCATTCGAACGACCATTTTCACTGGTCGGCAACCAGATTCGCATTCGTGCCAGTCTGGGGTACGGCTCGATGCCCGACGACGCCGACAGCCTCGAAGACCTGGTGATTGTTGCGGACCTCGCGCTTTACCACGCAAAGGAGAGCGGTCGGAACCAGATTCGCGCCTTCGATGCGACTTTGCGGGATCGTGCGACAGGTCGGGCCAGAGCACTGTTGGATCTTCGTCGTGCGTTGATCGACGAAGAGTTCGAGTTGGTCTATCAACCGCAGGTTTCAGCCGCGACGGGAGTTGTTGTCGGGTTCGAGGCTCTGCTGCGTTGGAACCATCCGACTTCAGGTCTCGTCTCGCCGGGAGACTTCATTTCGGTCGCCGAGGAAACTGGCTTGATCGTGCCGATCGGTGCAGGTGTTTTGCGGGCTGCCTGCACGGCAGCGACAACGTGGCCGGAGGACATTCGGGTTGCCGTCAATGTTTCTCAGGTGCAACTGCGTTCGAGTCGATACGTCGAATCGGTACGCCAGACACTGAACGAGGTGAACCTCCACCCCAGCCGACTCGAGATCGAGGTGACCGAATCGCTGGTCATCGACGACGCCGACCGAGATGTGTTGGTACAGCTCTCGGCGCTCGGAATCGCGATTGCGATGGACGACTTCGGTACAGGGTTCTCCTCGGTTGCCAGCTTGGCCCGGCTGCCGCTCGATCGGTTGAAGATCGATCGGGCGTTCGTCGCACCGCTGGACGCGGATCCCTCGAATTCGAGGTTCGCTGTCCTGCGAGCCGTCATCGCGATTGCCAAATCTCTCGGGCTGGACACCGTTGCCGAGGGCGTGGAGACGGAGAGGCAGCGCGCGATAGTGACGGAGTGCGGATGTGACGTGATCCAGGGGTACTTGGAGGGAATGCCGATACGGGCAGCCGAGATTCCGGACTATTTGAATGAGCGACCAGGCGGTCCGAGCAGGCTGGGTGTCGCGGCTACCACTGAGTGAGAACTTTGCGCCCGTTTTGGCGATCGATGTGTGACGGTACGCCGAAGTGATTCACATCGAACTGCAGAAGGGTGTCTTCGTGGTGGTCGGATCGGCGTACTTCCCAGGGCCGATGTTGGTGGGTAAGAAGGCAGTGGTCACAGGCGGTTCTCAGGGAATCGGCGCAGCGATCGTTCGAGCATTTGCCTCGCATGGCGCGTCAGTTCTGGTTGTGGACATGGCACCGCTGGGCGAGGTCGAATTCGACTCAGCTGCAGGTGGTTCGATCAACCATCTCGAGTACGACGTGCGTGCGCAGGAGGTCCCCGTCGCGTTGACCGAGTTCGCGCCGGACGTTCTGGTGAACAATGTGGGTCATTTCCTTAACCCGCCGACAGCGTTCGCCGGTACGGATCCAGGATTCTGGTCCGAGGCGGGCAACATCAATTTCGATCACGTCGTGCGCCTGACCCATGCCCTGCTTCCCGGCATGATCGATCGCGGAGCCGGTGGATCGATCGTGAACCTGACGACGGTGGAGGCGCATCGAGCGATCCCGGGCCACACCATGTACTCGGCATACAAGGCCGCGCTGACGCAGTTCACCAGAAGTCTTGGTGTGGAGATCGGTCGAACCGGAGTGCGCGTCAACGCCATTGCCCCGGATCTGATCGAGTCGGTACAGGTGCCGTATCGCAGGATTGTCCCTGCCGACGACTGGGACAAGTGGCCGGGGTGGGCGCCGCTGGGTGGACCGGGCCAGCCGGTCGACATTGCCGGCCCCGCGCTGTTCCTGGCTTCAGACCTGGCGAGATACATCACCGGAACCGTCATCCACGTCGACGGCGGCTCGCACGCTGCCGGCGGCTGGTTCCCCACCGAAGAAGGCGGCTGGACCAACCGGCCCCGAAAGGCTTGACACATGACAACTTTCAGTCTGAACGTTCCTAATTTCGGCACCACTCTCGCGGAGAACTCCTACGGGAAACTCGTGCAGGTCTGTCAGAGCGCGGAAGCGGCCGGCTTCGACCGGGTCCTCGTCACCGATCATGTGGTGATGGGCTCGGACAACTCGGCATATACGTGGTCGGCGTTCCCCACCGAGCCTGACGCCAACTGGCTCGAACCGCTGACCGTCCTGGCTTTTGTTGCCGGACAGACGAAGACAATTCGCTTGGGGACCGGAATCGTCATCGCGGCGCTTCGCGGGGGAGCGGTACTTGCCAAGACTGCCGCGACACTCGATCTGCTGTCCGGTGGCCGCCTCGACCTTGGCGTCGGAACCGGTTGGCAGCAACGCGAATACGACGCGGTCGGTATGGACTTCGGTAAACGAGGACCGTTGCTCGACGACGCTCTCGCTGTGTGCCGGGCCCTGTGGAGTTCGGCGCCGGCGAGCATCGACACTCCTCGTCTGAAGTTCGACGACGTGTATTGCGCGCCCCGTCCAGCCGCTGGAATCCCGATCTGGGTATCCGGTTCGCTCTCCAAAGCCGTCGTACGACGCGTCGCAACCTGGGGTGACGGGTGGATTCCGATCATGGGCGCCGCGGACGACGACCTACGTGAAGGGATCGATGTCATCGGGAAGGCCATGGCGGATCTCGGACGCGATCCAGCGGAATTGCAGGTCCGTGGGCGACTGACCGTTGTTCGCGGGGCTGACGGTTCGATCGATCTCCCGGCGACGATGATCGGTGCCGAACAGCTGCTCGAATCCGGTGCTACCGATGTGCTGGTCGCGCTGGCAGCTGTTGATCCGGATCCGGACACGGCGATATCGGAGTTCGGCGAGCTGGTGTCGGCCTTCGCAAAGGTGACCCGATGACTATTGCGTTGAAGCGATAGTTCTATCGTGCGAAGTGTTGTAGTGCAGCCTGATCGAGGAGAGAACACATGACCGAGAGCATCGTCGTGGATACGAGCCTGGAAGGGTTGCTCGATGCCCGGATCAGCTGCCGCGCCTACGAGGACCGTCAGGTGCCACGTGAGGTGATCGAGGAGATCCTTCGGCTGGCGCAGAAGACGCCGTCGTGGTGCAACACGCAACCGTGGCAGGTTGCGATCACCGAAGGGGAGGGCACAGAGCGATTCCGCGCCGGCCTCGGTGAGTACGTGATGGCCAACGCCCAGGAGTCGGACTTCGAGTTCCCTCGCGAGTACCAGGGCATCTACAAGTCGCGTCGGTTCGACTGTGCGATGGCGCTGTATTCGAGCGTCGGAATCGAGCACGGTGACCGCGCCGGTTCCGCGGCACAGACGATGAAAAACTTCGAGCTCTTCGGCGCTCCCCACGTCGCGATCATCACCACCGACGAGGCATTGGGCACCTACGGCGCTGTCGACTGTGGGTTGTACGTGAACAGCTTCCTGCTCGCGGCCCAGAGCCTGGGGGTGGCCACCATTCCGCAGGCGGCGCTCGCGGGTAGCTCCAAGTTCATTCACGAGCACTTCGGCATCGACGACACTCGCAAGGTCGTGTGCGCGATCTCGTTCGGATACCCCGATACCGACCACCCGGTGAACGGATTCCGCACCGAACGCGAAACCGTCGACAACGTCGTGCAGTGGATGTCGAACTGATGGGGATGTCGAACTGATGTGGATGTCGAACTGATCACCTGCACTTCCAGGGATTGAGTGTTGAGCTGATTCACCTGAAAGACTGGTGGCATGTCCGACACACCCGAACTGTTCGATCGTCTGCGCCGATTCCCCGATGTCGAGGCACCCAATCTCTTTGCCGTCGACGCGGCTGATCGTCTGATCCTCGACGAGGCCGCCGATGCTCTTGCCGCGACACCGGCGGGCACCGTCGTCGTGATCGGCGATCACTACGGTGCGCTGACCGCCGGTGTTGCGCTCGTTCACGGAATCGCCGGCGTGCGGGTTCACCAGGATCCGCTCACCGGAGAGATGGCCCTCGCGAACAATGCGCGCGAACTCGGTTTCAGTGACGCCTTCACCTCCCACGGACTGGACGAGGAGTTGCTCAGCGGCGCCCGCGTCGTGCTCATGCAATTGCCGCGCAGCCTCGCTGAACTTGCCGAGATCGCTCAGCTGATCGCGCTCCACGCCGACCCGGCGGTTCGTGTCTTCGCCGGTGGGCGTGACAAGCACATCACCCCGGCGATGAACAAGGTTCTCGGCGAATCGTTTTCCGACGTCAGCGCCTCGCGTGGGCGTCAGAAGTCCCGCGTACTCAAGGCATCGGAACCGAAGGCCGATGTTGCCATCACGTTCCCGATGACCGAACGCCTCGACGAGTTCGACCTCGACGTCGTTGCTCACGGCGCCGTGTTTGCCGGTGCGAGCCTGGACATCGGCACCCGGTTGCTCCTGGAGAACCTCGGAAAGATTGCGGTCGATCCGCTGAGCGACGTGATCGATCTGGGTTGTGGCAGCGGCATTCTCGCGGCGGCGATCGCGCGTAAGTTCCCGGATGTCCACGTGATCGCAACGGATCAGTCCTCGGCAGCCGTCGCTTCGGCTCTGGCGACCGCAACTGCAAACGGCGTCGGCGATCGGGTGAGCGGCCTGCGCGACGACGCCGTGAGTTCGTTGCCCAGTGCGAGTGCCGATCTGGTTCTGTTGAACCCGCCGTTCCACGTCGGCGCGGCGGTGCACACCGGCGGAGCACTCAAGATGTTCGAAGCTGCCGGCCGTGTCCTGCGTCCGGGTGGGGAGTTGTGGACTGTTCACAACGCGCATCTGGGGTATCGCGAACCGCTGAAAGCCGCGGTGGGTCCGAGCGAGGCGATGGCGAAGAACGCCAAGTTCATCGTGATGAAGTCGGTCAAACCGTCCTAGTATCGAAGAGTGTTGATCTTCCGGAAATGCGCCGGGAACTACAACCGACGCTTCGACGTTGTAAATTACGAGTGCTTTACTTTTAGTTAGGTACACGGACCGTGTCGGAAACTCGGATCCGTACGGCGAACCCGCGACGCACCCGTCGTAGGCCACCACGATGAAGGGATGATCACGGTGCGCACCACCAGCAACCCGGTGTTCCGCAATCTGCCCAAGCAAGAGGGCAACGGATACGCCTCGTTCGGATCTGCGACGGCGGGCGCCTCGCAGGCAACCCAGCAGTTCGGTCAGCCGCAGTACGCTCCGGCCGAGCCGTACCAGACCGGTCCCACCTCGCGGGCCATGACGATCGACGACGTCGTCACCAAGACGGGCATCACGCTCGGTGTGCTGACGATCTCGGCACTGGTGTCGTACTTCCTGGTCAACAACAACGTCGACCTCGCTACCCCGCTGGTCATCGGCGGCGGTCTCGTCGGCCTCGTTCTGGTTCTGGTCGCGACGTTCGGCCGCAAGATGGACAACCCGGCAATCGTGTTGGCGTACGCCGTCGCCGAGGGTCTGTTCCTCGGTGCGCTGTCGTTCATGTTCACCGATATTCAATTCGGTGGCGTCGGCGGATCGGCACTGATCGCTCAGGCGGTCCTCGGAACATTCGGCGTGTTCTTCGGCATGCTCGTGGTTTACAAGACCGGCGCGATTCGGGTGACACCGCGTCTGACGCGAATGATCATCGGCGCGTTGATCGGCGTTGTCGTTCTGGCGCTCGGCAACCTCGTCGCGAGCTTCTTCGTCGACGGCGGGCTGGGACTGCGTGACGGCGGAACGCTCGCCATCATCTTCAGCCTCGTTTGCATCGGCATCGCAGCCTTCAGCTTCCTGCTCGACTTCGATGCCGCTGATCAGCTGATCCGCGCACAGGCGCCCGAGAAGGCAGCCTGGGGCGTCGCATTCGGCCTCACCGTCACCTTGGTCTGGCTGTACGTCGAGATCCTGCGTCTACTGAGCTACTTCAACAACGACTAGTTCTCGAGTCGTTCCGTAACACGAAGAAGGGCCCCGCGAGGGGCCCTTCTTTTGTCGTCTGTGGGCGGTTACGGTGCTTGGATGCCTAGCAACTGCTTGGTTTGGAGCGAAGGGGAGCGAATGTCGACAAACACCACCGAACCCGTGCTGGTGGCGGATGCCGGAGCAGTGCGAACGCTGACCTTCAACAATCCGGGCCGCCTGAACGCTTTCGATGCGGCCGGCTTTCGAGCGTTGACCAAGGCGCTTGACGACGCGGCGTCGGACGAGGCCGTGGCCGTGGTGATCGTCGAGGGCGCAGGCAAGGCATTTTCCAGTGGCGTCGACCTACGCGCACTCGCCGAACCAGGCGCAGACAACGCCGACTTCGGCCACGCATTCGCGCCGCTGATCGTCGCGCTGGTGGATTTCCCGAAGCCCTTGATCGCCGCGGTACACGGCGCTGCCGTCGGTATCGGCCTGACCATGCTGCTTTACTGCGACGTCGTCTACGTTGCCGAGGACGCACGTCTGCGGGCACCGTTCACGTCGCTGGGTACAGCTCCCGAAGCTGCCAGTAGTTGGTTGCTGCCCAAGGTGATCGGAACACAGCGCGCCGCCGAGCTGATCCTGTTGGCCCGGTGGCTCAGCGGCGTCGAAGCTGCCGCCTACGGACTGGCGACGGCCGCCGTACCGGCCGACCAGGTACAGGCACGTGCCCGCGAGAGTGCCGAGCAGATTGCCGCCAACATCGGACCGGCAGTCCTTGCCGCCAAGCGACTGCTCCGCCACGGTTGGGCCGACGAAGCCCGCGCCGCTGTCCAGCGTGAGGACGACGCTGCACGAGCGTTGATTCGCGAGTTGGGGAGTTTTGCTCGGAAATTCACGACTACCTGAAAAACGACCATACGAAAGCGGCCGCCCGGCAGAAGCCGGGCGGCCGCTTTCTACGTGCTCAGGGGATCAGCTGAGGCGCTCGATCACCATTGCCATGCCCTGTCCGCCGCCGACACACATGGTCTCGACGCCGAAGGTCTTGTCCTGCTCCTGCAGGTTGTTGATCAGGGTGTTGGTGATGCGGGCACCGGTCATACCGAAGGGGTGACCCAGGGCGATCGCGCCACCGGAGATGTTGAGCTTGTCCTCTTCGATGCCCAGTTCGCGAGCGGATCCGAGGACCTGCACGGCGAATGCCTCGTTGATCTCGAACAGGTCGATGTCGGAGATCGACTTGCCGGCGATCTTCAGGGCGTTCTTGACGGCCTGGATCGGGCCGAGGCCCATGATCTCGGGGGACAGGCCCGAGACCCCGGTGGAGACGATGCGAGCGAGCGGGGTCAGGCCGAGTGCTTTCGCCTTGGTGTCGGACATGATCACCAGTGCGGCTGCGCCGTCGTTGAGCGGGCAGGCGTTGCCGGCGGTGACGGTGCCGTCGGGGCGGAAGACGGGCTTGAGGCCGCTGATGCCCTCGTAGGTGGTGCCGGCGCGGGGGCCGTCGTCCTTGGAGACGACGGTGCCGTCGGCGAGCGTGACGGGCGTGATCTCACGCTCGAAGAAGCCGCGAGCGATGGCTTCCTCGGCGCGGTTCTGACTGCGCACTGCCCAGCGGTCCTGGTCTTCGCGGGTGATGCCGGTGGCCGAAGCGACGTTCTCGGCGGTCTGGCCCATGCCCAGGTACACGTCGGGGATCAGGCCCTCTTCGCGAGGATCGGTCCAGGCGACTCCACCCTCGGCGAGCTTGGCGCTACGAGCCTGCGCTGCGTCGAAGAGCGGGTTCTTGGTGTTGGGTAGGCCGTCGGCGTTGCCCGTGATGAAACTGGAGACGGACTCGACGCCGGCGGAGATGAAGACGTCGCCCTCGCCTGCGCGGATGGCGTGCAATGCCATCCGGGTGGTCTGCAGCGAGGAGGAACAGTAACGGTTGACCGTCACACCGGGGAGGAAGTCGTAGCCGAGCTGAACGGCGACGACGCGGGCGATGTTGAAGCCCGACTGGCCGGCGGGCTGGCCGCAACCGAGCATGAGGTCGTCGATCTCGGTGGGGTCGAGCTCGGGGATCTTTGCCAACGCGGCGGCAACCATCTGAGTTGCGAGGTCATCCGGGCGGATGTCCTTGAGCGAACCCTTCATTGCGCGGCCGATGGGCGACCGTACTGCTGAGACGATTACTGCCTCGGGCATGAAAACTCCTTTTGTGTACTGCTCGTGGGCGGCTTGAAACGCCGTCGAGCAGGGCAAGTTGAATGCAGCTTCGACTTACAATTTACGTTGCCGCTCCCAGATGGTGGTCACGCAGTCTCACTCAGTTGACGTCGGGGCGCTGAACTGCGGGTTTGGTGCGTCTCGCGAAGGCTTTCCACTGAGTTGCCGCTGCCGTCAGTCGGGTCGCGACGGTGCGAGCTTGCGCCGCCTCCGAGACGTGGGGAAGTTCGGGTAGCGGGCCACCCTGCCACTCACCCAGAGCCGACGCGAGAACCGGGACGATCTGCTTCGCCGCGAGCTCGTAGCCGGCCGCCGACGGGTGGAAACGATCAGCCGAGAACATCGTGTCGGGCGAGGCCAGGAATTCCTTGGCCAGCAGGTCGGCTAGTGGAACGGGATGACCCCCGGCGTTTCTGGTCGCGGACGCCTGGGCGAGCGCGAGACGATGACCCCATTCACGCACCACGGAGCGCAGTGGTTGTGGGATAGCCGTGACCACCCCCAGATCCGGGCAGGTGCCGACAACAACGACGGCGCCACTCTCGCGTAGCCGTCGTACCGCGTCGCCGAGGCGTTTTGCCGAAGCATGAATTGCGTTCTTCGCCGTGACGTCGTTGGCGCCGATCAGGATCACGGCAGCGTCCGGGGGAGGGCCGGCGACGAACATGGCGTCGACCTGCCCACTCAACCCGCGTGAGGTGGCGCCGCCGATGGCCTTGGTGCTCAAACGGATTCGCTTCCCGGTTTCACTCGCAAGCAGCTTCGCGACCTGCACACCCGGAACTTCCGACGCCGTCAGCGCGCCGACGCCGGCCGCAGACGAATCGCCGAAGATCATCAAGTGGAGATCGAAGGGCACGGCCCGCCACCAGAGTTCCGGGTTGTCGGCGCCGGGTGCGTACACCCCGTCCGCCTCGGGTGGCTTGGCGATATTGCGACCGATCACCCCGCGGGCCGCCCCCGCCTGCGACATCAGATAGTTGTAGCCCAACCAGGAGAGCGTGCCTGCACTCGATCCGGCCACCACCGTGGCCACCGACGCTTTCAGTCCGGTTCGACTCACACTTGCCAATCTAGCCGGATTGCACCACCTTCGCCCGACGTCCGCGCGCACCGTTTTCTTTCATCTGGGAACATGGACGAATGCGCATCGCGGAACACGTCGTCGACCTCATCGGCAACACCCCACTCGTCAAGCTCACGTCCGTCACGGGCGAAAACTTCGGCACGGTGGCAGCCAAGGTCGAATACCTCAACCCTGGCGGTAGCTCCAAGGACCGCATCGCCGTCAAGATGATCGACGCAGCCGAGGCTTCGGGTGAACTGAAGCCCGGCGGCACCATCGTCGAGCCGACTTCGGGCAACACCGGAATCGGCTTGGCACTCGTGGCGCAAAAGCGTGGATACAAGTGCGTTTTCGTCTGCCCAGACAAGGTCAGCGAAGACAAGCGCAACGTCCTGCGTGCCTACGGCGCCGAGGTGGTCGTGTGCCCCACGGCCGTCGCACCGGACAACCCGAACAGCTACTACAGCGTCTCCGACCGCCTCACCCGTGAGATCCCCGGCGCCTGGAAGCCCAACCAGTACTCCAACCCGGGCGGACCGGAGAGCCACTACGAGACCACCGGTCCCGAGATCTGGGCCGACACCGACGGCAAGATCACGCACTTCGTCGCGGGCGTCGGCACCGGCGGCACCATCACCGGCACCGGCCGCTACCTCAAGGAAGTTTCGGGCGGCAAGGTCAAGGTCATCGGCGCAGACCCCGAAGGCTCCGTCTACTCCGGCGGCACCGGTCGCCCGTACCTGGTCGAAGGCGTCGGCGAAGACTTCTGGCCGTCGGCATACGACCCGTCCATCCCGGACGAGATCATCGCCGTCTCGGATGCCGATTCCTTCGAGATGACGCGTCGCCTCGCCCGCGAAGAGGGACTGCTGGTCGGCGGTTCCTGCGGTATGGCAGTCGTCGCTGCCCTCGAAGTAGCCAAGCGCGAAGGCCCCGACGCTCTGATCGTCGTCCTCCTCCCGGACGGTGGCCGCGGCTACCTGTCCAAGATCTTCAACGATCAGTGGATGGCGTCGTACGGATTCCTGCGCACCCCACTCGACGGCAAGACCAACGTCCCCACCGTCGGCGACGTCCTGCGTGGCAAGTCGGGCGAGCTGCCGGACCTCGTTCACACTCACCCGTCGGAGACTCTGCGCGACGCGATCGAGATCCTGCGCGAGTACGGCGTGTCCCAGATGCCCGTCGTCGGTGCGGAACCGCCGGTCATGGCAGGCGAGGTCGCCGGAAGCGTGTCCGAGCGAGATCTGCTGAGCGCGGTATTCGAAGGCCGTGCGCACCTTGCGGATTCCGTCGAGAAGCACATGAGCAAGCCGTTCCCGCTCATCGGTTCCGGCGAGCCGGTCTCGGCTGCCACGAAGGCGCTCGGTGACACCGACGCACTCATGGTCGTCGACGACGGCAAGCCGGTCGGTGTCATCACGCGCCACGATCTCCTGGGTTTCCTGAGTTCGGATTCCTGAGTACGGATTCCTGCGCCGGTGCCGGCGCCATTAGGCTGGGGACCATGAGTGAGCAACGCAGCAAGGCCGACAACATCAGCTGGCAGGGTTTCTCCACGAAAGCGGTGCATGCGGGTTACGAACCCGATCCGTTGACCGGCGCGGTCAACGTGCCGATCTACGCAAGTTCCACCTTCGCCCAAGACGGCGTCGGTGGAATGCGCAGTGGCTTCGAGTACGCGCGAACGGGCAACCCCACCCGTCGCCCGCTCGAGGCGAACCTTGCCGCGCTCGAATCCGGAACCTACGGCCGAGCGTTCAGTTCGGGAATGGCGGCCACCGACTGCCTGCTCCGTTCGGTACTTCGACCGGGCGATCACCTGGTCATCCCCGACGACGCGTACGGCGGAACCTTCCGTCTCATCGACAAGGTGTTCACGCAGTGGGGGATCGAGTACACCCCGGCTCCGGTGTCCGACGTCGATGCGGTGCGCGCGGCGATGAAGTCCAACACCAAGCTGGTCTGGGTCGAGACGCCCACGAACCCGCTGCTCAATATCGGTGACATCGAGCTCCTTGCCGAGGTCGCCCACGAGGGCAACGCAAAGATCGTGGTGGACAACACCTTCGCGTCGCCGTACCTGCAGCAGCCGCTGCAGCTCGGTGCCGACATCGCGCTGCACTCCACGACCAAGTACATCGGCGGACACTCCGATGTGGTCGGTGGCGCTCTCGTCTGCAACGACGAAGAACTGGATACCGCGTTTGCGTTCCTGCAGAACGGATCCGGCGGCGTTCCCGGCCCGTTCGACGCGTTCCTGACGTTGCGCGGAATCAAGACACTGGCGCTGCGCATGGAGCGTCACAGTGACAACGCGGAGAAGGTTGTCGAATTGCTCGACGGCCACCCCGCGGTTGCCAGCGTCATCTACCCGGGCCTGGCTTCGCATCCGTCACACAAGGTCGCGGCCAAGCAGATGCGACGCTTCGGCGGCATGATCTCCGTCCGCCTCAAGGGCGGCAAGGCGGCAGCTCTCGACCTGTGCTCGCGCACCGAGATCTTCACGCTGGCAGAATCTCTCGGCGGCGTCGAATCCCTCATCGAGTTCCCCGGCGCGATGACCCACGCCTCGACGGCCGGTTCCGCTCTCGAGGTTCCCGACGATCTGGTTCGCCTGTCGGTCGGCATCGAAGACGCTTCCGACCTGGTCGGCGACATCGAGCAAGCGCTGTCCTGATCGTCGCTCTACAGTAATTCGACTTCGAATCTGCAGTGCGCCTTCACACCTCACGAGGGTGTGGAGGCGCACTTTCTGGAGGCATGCGTGAATCTCGAACAGATAAAGGCTGCACAGCAACTGCTCGCCCCGGTCATGCGACGTACCCCGGTCGTGGCCTCGCGAGTGTTGTCCGAAACCACCGGCTTCGCCGTGAGCTTGAAATGTGAAAACCTGCAGCGCACCGGCTCTTTCAAACCGCGCGGTGCGTACAACCGCATTGCCAATCTTTCCGCAGAGGAACGGGCAGCGGGCGTGGTGGCGGCCAGTGCCGGTAACCATGCGCAGGGAGTTGCCTGGTCTGCAACAGAACTGGGAATCAAGTCGACCGTCTTCATGCCGACGGGTGCGCCGCTGCCGAAGTTGGTGGCCACCAAGGCATATGGAGCTCAGGTCCACCTGCACGGTTCGACTGTCGACGACGCGCTCGTGGCCGCTCGCGAATTCGCGGACCGGACCGGAGCGGTTCTGGTCCACCCGTTCGATCACGAGGACGTCGTGGCGGGGCAGGGGACTGTGGGGCTCGAAATCCTCGAGCAACTGCCTGAGGTCGGCACTATCCTCGTCCCCACCGGCGGCGGCGGGTTGATCGCCGGAGTGGCCGCAGCAGTCAAAGCTGTACGCCCGCAGGTCCGCATCGTCGGAGTGCAGGCCGAGACCGCGGCTGCCTGGCCGGCGTCGTTGGCAGCCGGGAAGCCGACCGCCTTGGCGTCGATGTCCACGATGGCAGACGGTATCGCCGTTGGCTGCCCGGGCGAGGTTCCGTTCGCCGAAGTTGCCGCCCATGTCGATGCCGTGGTGACGGTCAGCGAGGAAGCGCTGTCCAAAGCGCTCCTGCTGTGCCTCGAACGCGCCAAGCTCATCGTCGAACCGGCCGGCGTTGCGGCCGTTGCGGCCTTGATGACCTGCTCTCCGGAGGAGCTGGGACTGACAGGGCCGGTGTGCGCCGTGCTTTCCGGCGGCAACATCGATCCGCTACTTCTCACGCACGTCATCTCGCACGGTCTGCGAGCGGCCGGACGGTTCCTCGGCGTTCACATCACCATCGACGATCGGCCGGGCGCACTGGTCTCGTTGCTCGAAGTGGTTCGGGCGAACGGCGCCAGCGTGGTCGACGTCATCCATTCCCGTACCGGTGGCGAACTCGCGCTCGACGAAGTGGAAGTCTTCCTCACCGTCGAGACGCGGGGTCCGGACAACAAGGCGGAACTTCTCACCGCCTTCGACCGTGCCGGCTACGCCGTACGACTTCAGAACTGACGCGACTTACTCGTCAGGCCAGCCGCCCAGAACCGTTACGCGGTACTCCTGGTCGACCAGCCTGGCGGGTACGTCGAGTTGATGTAGCCAGTCGATGGCCGAACCGCCCATGCCGACCGCAACCCGACTGAATGCGGCGGCTTGGGCGCAGGAAGATGCAATCACCGACACCGTGCGCCACATCGGCGTCGCCGTCGATTCGCGGTGCAGTGGTTTGACGGTGCTGGCCGTGGCGATCCCGCAGTCGGAAGGAAGCGCTACCTGGCACGTCGGGTCGCCGGGCAGGTCTTGAACCTGAATCTGCCAGCCGTCTTCCGGCGCCGGGCCGGCAACCGCGATGTCCCCGCCGAGGCCGACCAGTACTCCGCACCCGAGAAGCGTGGCGGTGGATGCCGCGCAGTGGTCCGCTGAACTGGCGCGGGCCGTCGCGGACAGATCGAGAACGACGTCGTCCGGGCTGTACACGCGGTTGTTCTCGACGCGGATCTTCCACCAGGAGTGAGGGTCTGCCGACCCGGCCGTCGGCGTGAGTTTGCCGTCGGTCAGTCGTGCGACGGCCAACGCGTCTTCGAGGAAGTGCGCGAACATCGGAGTCACGGCGACGCCGTCGACGTTGCTCGCGGCGCTGACATAGGTACGAATCTCGGAGTCGGCACGATCTCGATTGGTGGCAGCGTCGGCAGCGGTGAGGTATCCGCGAACCAGGCTGGCCGCGGAGGGAAGGACATCAGGGTCGGTGACGACAACCCGGGCCTGCACACCCCACGTGAGCCACTCGGAGGCCGAGCGCGGAGTGCTCACGAACCGTTGGAGACGGCGTCCGGGGTTCCGAATCCGGCGACCACGACGGGCCGCTTCGCTACGGGATTCTTGGTGTGAGAAGCCGAGGTGTCCGGCGCGAGTGCCGTGGCAGTGGGAGAAGAAACGAGTGAAAGTCCGCCGCTTGCGAGCGCTCCCGCCACAGCCGTGGCTGCGAGGGCGAGGCGAACGGGTCGATACACCGTAGTGCGTCCCCGGGCGGGTCGTGGCCGATCGTCGCTCATGCACTCAGCTTGCACGCCGAACCTGAGAAAAGCCTTGGTGTCTGTAGTCATTTGCGTAACGCCCACCGAGATAAATGAGACATTGGTTACAGGAGTCGCGAGACTGAGCCGTGTCGAATGCATGTTCGAAAGGGTAGATGTTCGCACCGACAAGTTTCGGGTACGACCACGTACGTAGATTTTCAGAGGTTTATCGGAGGTTCGGATGGCAGTCGGTGTCCTGGCGATCGCTGTGTCGATCGGCACCGCACTGGGCGTGATGAGTGGAACTCTCGGAGCGCCCGCACAAGTCGAGAAGAACGAGTCTTCGAATGCTGCAGTCTCACTTGCAGCCTGGAACGGACCGGCACGAACTCAGGACACACCTGAGGGAATCGTGCCTTCCGTACCCTCCAACTTTCCGGGAGCGACATTGGCGCCCGTCGGAGCGGTGGCGGTGTTCGCGCCGTGGATCAAGAAGGCCGGTGCTCTGTGCTCGGAGATCACGCCCGCGGTGATCGCTTCGCTGTACTCGGTCGAGAACGGATTCAAGTACGGACCCGATACCGACATCTCACCGGAAGGTGGGCGCGGGCCTGGCCGCTTCACCACCGCAGCGTGGACGGCATACGGCAAGGACGGTGACGGCGACGGAAAGATGGACATCCTGGGCGTTGCCGATCCGGTGATGACAACCGGATACCGGTTGTGCGATCTCGTGAAGCAAGCGCAGTCCTGGCAGAAGTCCGGTGAGGTCGAGGGCGATACCGTCGACCTCGCGCTCGCTGCCTACGACGTCGGGCCGGACGCAGTTCGCGAAGCGGGCGGCGTCCCCGCCGACAAGGCGGGCGAGGTTCCCGCGGAGCAGGCGGTCGCCGCTCCGTTTGTCGCACAGATCAAATCGTTGCAGGACTCGTTCGCTCTGATGCTCGCACCCTTCGACTACAACAACCTCGCCGCTGCCGTTGGCGGCGTCGTCGAGGCCGGTCTGAAGTTTCTCGGATTGCCGTACGTGTGGGGCGGCGGAAACATCAACGGGCCCTCGATGGGCGGGTTCGACTGCTCGGGTCTGACGTCGTACGCAATCCACGCGGCCACCGGAGTGACTCTGCCCCGGACCTCGGAGACACAGTGGGGCGTCGGCGTCGAGATCCCGCTGGATCAGGCGCAGCCCGGTGACCTGTTGTTCGGCAACTGGCAGGCAGGCGGTCCCGGCCATGTGGCGATCTATGTCGGGAACGGACAGATGCTTCACGCACCCACATTCGGTGACGTGGTGAAGGTCGGCCCGATCTTCGCCGGCATGAAGGCTCGCCGCGTGGTGTGAGTGGGCCGGAACTGCAACGCCGACAGAGCAAGAAGCGCCACCCGACCGAGTCGGGTGGCGCTTCTTCTCAGAGCTGGTACAGCCGATCAGCTGTGGTAAGGCTCCGCGCTCAGCAGCGTGACCTTCATGGTGCTGCCGTTGGGCAGGTTGTACTCACGCGTGTCGCCGACCTTGGCTTCGAGCAGCGCGCCGCCCAGCGGTGAGTTCGGGGAGTAGACCTCGAGCTTGGCGTCACGTGCGCCTTCTTCGCGGGTAGCGATGAGGAACGTCTCGGTGTCACTCTCGTCGCCGTCGTAGTAGACCTTGACTACGGATCCGGGCAGTGCAACACCGGACTGAGTGGGGGCCTCGCCGACCTTTGCGCTGTTCAGCAGCTCCTGGAGCTGGCGAATGCGGGCTTCCTGCTGACCCTGCTCTTCGCGGGCAGCGTGGTAGCCGCCGTTCTCTTTCAGGTCACCCTCTTCGCGACGCTCGTTGATCTCGGCGGCGATGACCGGGCGATTGGCGATGAGCTGGTCGAGTTCGTTCTTGAGCCTGTCATGTGATTCCTGGGTAAGCCAGGTCACCTGGGTCTCGGTCATCTCGATCACTCCCTAGTAGTCGGAGCCGGGGGCTCCCTCGACGATCGCTGCAACAGCAGCGAACAACGACTCGGAAGCACCACCAGGGATGCAACCTTGCCGTCAAACCTTGCGTCAATGCAGCAATACACGGTTCCACCCGGAACCGTGTATCGGGCAATTCTATCACGCATGACTACCCGCCCTGTCCGGCGCCAAACGTCCGGCAGGGTGGATGCGTTCCGAGGTCAGCTCTTGGTCAGGTACTCCGGAACGTCGAAGCTACAGCCGTAGACGTCGGCCATGCCTGGCGGCTGGGACGTCTTGACCTCGGTGTTGAACTCGAGGGTCTGATGCTCGGAGGACGGGACGTAGACCTCACGTCGTCCGGTTTCGGATCCGTCCTTCGAGCGAGCGCGCACGATGCACATCGCGTCACGTGACGAGTCGTCGCGTGTGACGGTGAAGCGGATCTTCACCGTGGAGTCGTTGGCGATGTCGAACGAGATGGTCTCGGTCTCGATTTCCTTGACCGCAAATTTTCCGTACGCGTAGTACGCGATTCCGCCGCCTACGACGATGACGAGTGCGGTCAGAGCCCACACCATCCACTTGCGGGGACTGCCCGTGCGAGTTGTGCTCGGGTACCGATCTTGGGGAAGCGGTTTGCTCATCACTCTGCTCTCGAAGACTCGAGTTCACGTGTCGTGCAGCAACTGACTGTGTCCCGCCGAATTACCGAAGGGGTCACGGCTGCGCCAGGAACTCTCGGGTGGAACTATAGAGGACGTGTCCCGTCGCGCCGTCGGTAGGTTTGTCGGCAGTCGGTACGTTTGACGGCAACGACCCGGAGTAATCCGAGCGGTGCACAGCGTGTGACTCGAAGACTGCCGGTGACGGCTACAGGTGAACTGCCGGTGACGGCTACAAGTGAACTGCCGGCAACGGCTACAGGTGAAGTTGAGGTGAACGAACACGTGAGCGGATTCCGGCTCATGGCCGTCCATGCCCATCCCGACGACGAGTCGAGCAAGGGTGCGGCCACCACCGCCCGTTATGCAGCCGAAGGCCACGAAGTGATGGTCCTGACGCTCACCGGGGGTGAGCGTGGCGACATTCTCAACCCGGCCATGGACGTTCCCGGTGTCCGCGATCGAATCAGCGAAGTTCGCCAGGAGGAGATGGCCGAGGCCGCTCGCATCCTGGGCGTGAAGCAGCGCTGGCTCGGTTTCGTCGATTCCGGGCTCCCCGAGGGTGATCCTCTTCCGCCGCTGCCCGAAGGGTGCTTCGCCCTCGTTCCGCTCGAAGAGTCGACGCGCGCTCTGGTCAAGGTGATTCGCGAGTTCCGTCCCCACGTCGTCACGACGTACGACGAGAACGGCGGATACCCGCACCCGGACCACATCCGGTGCCACGAGGTGTCGATGGCTGCCTACGAGGCCGCTGCCGATCCCGAGTACTTCCCCGAGGACGGTCAGCCGTGGGAAATCAAGAAGGTCTACTACTCGCACGGATTCATCCGTAAGCGCCTCGAACTCTTCCAGGAGGAGTACGAGCGTCGCGGTGAGCCGTTCCCGATGGCGGACTGGCTCAAGAAGTGGAAGACCGAGCGCGGCGACATGATGGTCCGGGTGACCACTCAGGTCACGTGCGGCGACTACTTTCCCCAGCGTGACGACGCTCTGCGTGCGCACGCGACGCAGATCGATCCCAACGGTTCGTTCTTCGCTGTGCCGCTCGATATTCAGCAGAAGATCTGGCCCACCGAGGAATTCGAGCTCGCCAAGACGCGGGTCACCACGTCCATTCCGGAAACCGACCTGTTCGCAGGTCTCGAAGAGGACGCTCAGAAGTGAATGCTCTGTCCGCCGAGGTAGTTCTCGGCACCACACAATTTCTTGCTCAGACCCCGAGTAACCCATCCGGCCCGGAGTTCGGAAAGTCGTCTCCGGTCGGCCTGCTGGTGATTCTTGCGCTGCTCATCGGTGTGATCCTCTTGGTCCGGTCGATGAACCGCCAGCTCAAGAAGCTGCCGGAAACATTCGAACCGGATCATCCCGAACTCGATCAGCAGGCAGACGAAGGCACCGACCGGGGAGCGATCACAGCTCCGAGCCCGGCGGAACCGAACGTCTCTACCGAGAAGAAGCCGAAGCAAGAATCCTGAGACGAACGAGGTAGCGACGATGGACCCACGGCTGCGCAACAACCTGGGTGGGTCCTCGAGCCCTTACCTGCGTCAGCACGCCGACAATCCGGTCCACTGGCAACAGTGGGGTGAAGAGGCGATGGACTGGGCGCGCGAGCGCAACGTGCCGATCCTTCTCTCGATCGGATACTCGGCGTGCCACTGGTGCCACGTCATGGCGCACGAGTCGTTCGAGAACGACGAGATCGCGGCCGTCATGAACGCGAACTTCGTCTGTGTGAAGGTGGACCGCGAAGAACGTCCCGACATCGACGCCGTCTACATGAATGCGACGGTCGCGATGACCGGTCAGGGCGGCTGGCCCATGACCTGTTTTCTGACTCCCGACGGTTCACCGTTCTACTGCGGCACGTACTACCCGCCGACGCCTCGCGGCGGAATGCCGTCGTTCACACAGCTTCTCGAAGCGATAGCCGACACCTTCACGAATCGGCGCGACGAGGTCGACAACGCGGCACAGTCGATCGTCACGGAACTTCAGCGCGCGTCTGGCGGAATTCCGTACGGCGGAGCGCCTATCGACGCCGAGCTGCTGAACGCGGCGGGTCGATCGATCCTCGGTGACGAGGACATCCCGCGCGGGGGATTCGGTGGGGCACCGAAGTTTCCACCGTCGGCACTACTGGAGGGGCTGCTCCGACAGTTCGAGCGAACGGGTGCGGGCGAGATCCTCGGCGGCATCGAGCGCACCGCCGAAGCAATGGCACGCGGCGGTATCTACGACCAGTTGGGCGGGGGGTTCTCGCGCTACTCGGTCGATGCCGAGTGGGTGGTTCCGCACTTCGAGAAGATGCTCAACGACAATGCGTTGCTCCTGCGGTTCTACGCGCACTTGGCGCGGCGAACCGGATCGGACCTGGCCACCCGCGTCGCCAGTGAGACCGCAGGGTTTTTGCTCTCCGATTTGCTGACCGAGAACGGTTGCTTCGCTTCGGCTCTCGATGCCGACACCGACGGCGTCGAAGGCCTCACGTACGTATGGACGCCGACGCAGCTGGTCGAGGTACTCGGTGCGGAGGACGCGCAGTGGGCGGCGGACTTGTTCCGGGTCACCGATACCGGAACATTCGAAGAGGGTGCGTCGGTATTGCAATTGCTCCGTGACCCCGACGACTGGTCGCGCTGGCAGAAGGTCTCCGACGCTCTACGCGCCGCCCGGGCTCAGCGTCCACAGCCTGGCCGCGACGACAAAGTGGTGACGGCCTGGAACGGGTTGACCGTCACGGCTTTGACGGAAGCGGGACTTGCCCTGGATCGACCCGACTGGATCGCGGCGGCGGCCGAGTGCGCTGGCGCTCTTCTCGACCTTCACCTGGTGGACGGTCATTTGCGTCGGGCTTCCCTCGGCGGTGCTGTCGGCACCCCGACGGCAGTGCTCGAGGATTACGCAATGTTGGCCACCGGCCTCCTGGCTCTCTACCAGGCAACGGGATTCGCGCGGTGGCTCGATGCGGCGCAGCAGTTGCTCGACGTCACGCTCGACCACTTCGCCGATCCGGCCGAGCCGGGAAGCTGGTTCGACACGGCCGATTTCGCGGAGTCCCTCGTCACACGGCCCCGAGACCCGTTGGACGGCGCGACGCCGTCCGGTGCGTCGAGCGTCGCGGAGGCTCTGTTGACCGCGGCGGCGTTGACCGATGCCGGTCGATCCTCTCGTTACGCCCAGGCCGCGGCGGACGCGTTGGCGAGGGCCACGCTGCCGCTCGAGCGTGCGCCTCGGTCGGCGGGACACTGGCTCACAGTGGCGGAAGCGTCGTTGCGTGGTCCGATACAGGTTGCCGTCGTCGGGGAAGGTTCGCTGTTGGCCGATGCCCGGCGGCTTGCCCCGGGTGGTGCAGTGGTTGTCGGCGGAGCGCCGGATTCTTCACCGCTGCTTGCAGATCGCCCCCTTGTCGACGACGGTGAAGCCGCCTACATCTGTCGGGGATTCGTGTGTGATCGGCCGGTGACGACGGTGGTGGAACTGGCGAATCAGTTGAACACGACGAGCCATACCGCGATGTAGTGGCAGATCGCTGCGATGACAGTGGCAGCGTGGAAGAACTCGTGATGCCCGAACGTCGTCGGCCACGGGTTGGGCCATTTTGTCGCGTACAGAATTGCGCCGACGCTGTAGAAGATTCCGCCGACGAGCAGCAGCACCATCGGCGCCACACCGACCTGGTGTGTCAGTTCACCGACCACGGGAACGATCGCCCAGCCGAGGAGAAGGTAGAGCGGTACCCCCACCCATTTCGGCGCGGTGGGCCAGAGCATCTTGAGGGCAACGCCGGCCAGTGCACCTGCCCACACGATCGCAAGAATGATCTTGCCGGTGTGGGTGGGAAGGCCGAGCATGGCGAACGGTGTGTAGCTGCCGGCGATGAAGAGAAAGATCATCGAATGGTCCGCACGCTTCATCCAAGTACGGCCCTTGACGGTCTGCCACTGGATGCGGTGATAAGTCGCGCTGATGCCGAAGAGGCCGCAGATCGTGATGCTGTAGATCGCGGTTGCCCAAGCCGCCTTGGCGCCCACCTGAGCGCCGGCTACGGAGACGAGAACAATGCCCGCGACGACGGAGACACCGAGCGCCCACAGATGGATCCAACCGCGCATGCGTGGTTTGACCGGAAGCTCGTCGAGCCCGAATGCCGTCATGTGCAACCCCTCTCGTTCCATGCTGTTGCGAACTGCGTAACCTACGGTACCGTAGGTTACGCACCAGTAGCATAACCTACCTGCGGGTTTTCGACGCGTACAAAAAGCGTGACGGCGCTCGCATGTGGCTGTCACTGCCGGGCGTAGTCTTTGACACCATGGTGATGTCACGGTGAATCTGCGCGGACTGCTGTACAGCATCTACGAGCGACGGCTCCTCAGTCATCTCGACGGTCTCGCGCACCCACGGCACGTAGCCGTGATGTGTGACGGAAACCGGCGATGGGCTCGCGAGAACGGCTTCACCGATGTCAGTCACGGGCACCGCATGGGCGCGCTCAAAATTGCCGAATTGCTCGAGTGGTGCGACGCCGCCGGAATCGAGATGGCAACCATCTACCTGCTCTCGACCGAGAACCTGCGCCGCGAGCCGGAAGAGCTCGACACGCTCCTCGAGATCATCACCGACGTCGTCGAAGAGATCTCCGGGCCCGGCAAGAACTGGAGTGTGCAGATCGTCGGTGCTCTCGATCTTCTGCCCCCCGAGCAGTCCAGGCGCTTGCGGGAAGCGGCGGCGGGGACCAGTGGCCGAACCGGGACACATGTCAACGTCGCGATCGGATACGGCGGACGTCAGGAGATCGCCGACGCCGTCCAATCGCTCCTGCGTGACAAGATCGGTGCGGGTCTGAGCGGAGACGAACTGATCCAGGCTGTCACAGTCGACGGCATCGACGGTCATTTGTACACGTCGGGACAGCCCGATCCGGATCTGGTGATCCGCACCTCCGGCGAGCAGCGGCTCTCCGGATTCCTGTTGTGGCAGAGCGCTTATTCGGAGATCTGGTTCACCGAGGCGTACTGGCCCGAGTTCCGTCGAGTCGACTTTCTTCGAGCCTTGCGTGACTACGCGGCGCGCCACCGCCGGTTCGGCGCCTGAGCCGTCTCAGAGCTTGCGCAGGCGCAGCCGGTTGATCGTGTGATCGGCGTCCTTGCGCAGTACCAGGGTTGCGTGGGGGCGGGTGGGGAGAATGTTCTCCACCAGGTTCGGGTGATTGATCGAGTTCCAGATCTCCTTCGCCGCGATGGTCGCGTCACGGTCGGAGAGGCCGGAGTAGTGGTGAAAGTGAGCGTTCGGATCGGCGAACGACGTGTTGCGTAGCGCGAGGAACCGCTGGATGTACCAGGCTTCGATGTCCTCGATACGGGCGTCGACGTAGATCGAGAAGTCGAACAGATCGGAGACCATCAGACGCGGGCCGGTCTGCAGGACGTTGAGGCCCTCGATGATGAGGATGTCAGGCTGGCGGATCAGGTGGTACTGGCCCGGGATGATGTCGTACGACGTATGCGAATAGACCGGCGCCGCTACCTCTTCCGCCCCGGACTTGACTTCGGTGACGAAGCGCAACAGCTTGCGGCGATCGTAACTTTCGGGAAAACCCTTGCGGTGCATGATGCCCCGACGCTGGAGTTCCCTGGTCGGATAGAGGAATCCGTCCGTGGTGACGAGGTCGACGCGTGGATGGTGGTCCCAGCGGGCCAGGAGAGCTTGCAGCACACGAGCAGTCGTGGATTTTCCGACCGCGACCGAACCGGCGACACCGATGACGAAGGGCACCTGACGGTCGGGATGCTTCTCACCGAGGAACGTCGCGGTGGCCGCGAACAGCCGTTGGCGTGCCGCCACCTGCAGGTGGATCAGACGTGCGAGGGGGAGATAAACCTCGGCAACTTCTTCGAGATCGATCTGCTCGCCGAGACCACGCAGGCCGTACAACTCGTCCTCGGTCAACACCAGCGGCGTCGACTTACGCAGTGTCCGCCACTGCTTGCGGTCGAACTCGACGTAGGGACTCGATTCGTTGGTGCGCGCCATCAGCCCAGCTCACCGGCATGTAGTGAACCCGGGGCCCGGCGGACGAAACAGCTATGCGAGCAAGCCAGGCGCGTGTGCGCACGATCCGAGTGCATAGTCGGATTGTGCTCGGTGCCACGTCCGGGACTTTCGCCGGGTGGCATTCCGGAGCGAGCGGCTAGGCTCGGTCGTTATGGATCCAGACACACTTGTTCGCCAATATCTGCTGCTCGGACTGGGTTTCGACCGTCTCGAAGACGGGTTCGTCGACGCGTTCACCGGTGACCCCGCGCTGCGTAAGCAGATCGAGAGCGCCCCGAAGCCCGATCCGCGTGAACTTGCCCGCACGGCACGTGAATTGCGGGGCGAGCTGGCCGGAAGTGGTCTGAATGCCGAGCGCGCTCACTTCATCGACGTTCACCTTCGCGCCCTGGAATGCTCCGGGCGCAAGTTCGCGGGTGAGGACATCGGCTTCGTGGACGAGGTGGAGGCGTACTTCGACGTACGAATCGAAAAGGGAAACGAGGACGCCTACAGCGACGCGCACCGGTTGATGGGTGAAGTTCTGCCCGGTCCGGGACCGCTGGCACAGCGAGTGCAGGCGCATCGCAAGGCCGACGAGATCCCCGCGGCGAGACTGAACGAGTGCGTCGAGGCAATGTCGAGTGCGCTGCGCGATCTGGTCCGCGGCACGTTCGGGCTTCCGGCGTCGGAAACCGTCGAATACGAAGTGGTGGGGGACAAGCCGTGGTCCGGCTTCAACTACTACCTTGGTGACTACCGCTCCAAGGTTGCGATCAATTCGGATCTGCCGCAGTTCATGGCCAACCTGCCGCGGCTGATCGCGCACGAGTCCTACCCCGGCCATCACACCGAGCATTGCCGTAAGGAAGCCGGTCTGGTCGGTTCGGGTCAGCTCGAGCAGACACTGTTCCTGGTCAACACGCCGCAGTGCATCATGGCCGAAGGCCTCGCAGATCTGGCGCTGGAAGCGATCGTCGGTCCGGAGTGGGGCTTGTGGGCGCAGGACATCTACGCCGATCTCGGCTTGTCTTTCGACGGGGAAAAGGCGCAACGGCTCTCCGCCGCGTCGGGGCAACTGCTGAGTGTTCGTCAGGATGCCGCTCTGATGTTGCACGACGAGGGGCGCAGCCTCGACGACGTGGCACTGTTCCTCGAACGGTGGTCGCTGTCGACGCCGGAACGCGCTCGCCAATCGCTCAAGTTCCTGTCTTCACCGCTGTGGCGGGCGTACACCAGCACGTATGTCGAGGGATACCGGCTGCTCGGGGGCTGGCTGGACGAGGTGCCGGTGGGCGCAGAGCGCACCGAACGCTTCCGCAGGCTGCTCGACGAGCCGCTGGTCCCCAGCTCTCTGCGTGCTGCCTAGTGCCGGGTGGAGACGGCGGGAGCGAACTTCGTAGACTGGACGCATTCGTTTCCGCATCCAGCTTGGAGATTCCTCGATGACCGCTGTGCCCGGCTCCGACGTCAACTCTGCATCACTCGCCGAACTCGACCCCGAAGTCGCCGAGGCGATGGCTGGTGAATTGGCTCGTCAGCGCGACACGCTCGAGATGATCGCGTCGGAGAACTTCGTTCCCCGCTCGGTTCTGCAGGCTCAGGGCAGCGTCCTGACCAACAAGTACGCCGAGGGCTACCCGGGACGTCGTTACTACGGCGGTTGCGAGCACGTCGACGTCATCGAGGATCTGGCGCGCAACCGTGCGAAGGAACTCTTCGGTGCAGAGTTCGCGAATGTTCAGCCGCACTCGGGCGCACAGGCCAACGCTGCTGTTCTGATGGCACTGATGAACCCGGGTGAGAAGCTGCTCGGCCTCGACCTTGCACACGGTGGTCACCTCACGCACGGCATGAAGCTGAACTTCTCCGGCAAGTTGTACGACGTCGCGTCCTACGGCGTCAGCAAGGAAGATCACCGCATCGACATGGACGAGGTGCGCTCGATCGCCCTCGCCGAGAAGCCGAAGGTCATCGTTGCCGGTTGGTCCGCGTACCCGCGTCAGCAGGACTTCGCGGCGTTCCGTGCGATCGCCGACGAGGTCGGGGCGTACCTGTGGGTGGACATGGCTCACTTCGCCGGACTGGTTGCCGCAGGCCTGCACCCGTCGCCCGTCCCGTACGCGGATGTCGTCTCCTCGACCGTCCACAAGACACTCGGTGGACCGCGTTCCGGCCTGATCCTGGCGAAGAAGGAGTGGGCCAAGAAGCTCAACTCCGCTGTCTTCCCGGGTCAGCAGGGTGGACCGCTCATGCACGCCATCGCGGCCAAGGCAGTCACCTTCAAGATCGCTGCCGGTGAAGAGTTCAAGGATCGTCAGGCACGCACCCTTTCCGGTGCGCGCATCCTTGCCGAGCGTCTGGGCAACAAGGACGTCGCAGACCAGGGCATCAGTGTCCTGACCGGCGGCACAGACGTCCACCTCGTTCTCGTGGACCTGCGTAACTCGCAGCTCGACGGCCAGCAGGGTGAGGACCTTCTGCACGAAATCGGCATCACGGTCAACCGCAACGCTGTTCCGTTCGATCCCCGCCCGCCGATGACCACCTCCGGTCTGCGTATCGGTACCGCAGCGTTGGCCACCCGCGGATTCGGCGATGCCGAGTTCACCGAGGTCGCCGACATCATCGGTACCGCTCTGGCCGGCAACGCGGATCTGCCGGCGCTGCGTGCGCGCGTCGCCAAGCTCGCCCTCGACCTTCCGCTGTACGACGGTCTCGAGAACTGGGGCCTGCTCAGCAAGAACGTCTAGGTATTCCTTCACCGACGGCCCGGTCCCTTTCGAGGGGCCGGGCCGCTGGTTTTTTGCCAGTCGCGGATTGTGGCATCGGTCACATGACCGATGGTGGCCGAGTTCGGCGCTTCCTAGCCTGAGAGCATCACCCCTCCGGCGAAGGAAACCCCATGACCGAACAGAATCTGCATTGGCTCTCCGCTACCGAGATGGCGGCGTCGGTCGCGTCGAACAGTCTCTCGCCCAACGAGATTGCCGAAGCGATGATCCAGCGCGTCGACGCCGTCAATCCGTCGATCAACGCGATAGTGCAGTTCGATCGCGAGCAGGTCACGCGCGACGCGGCCGAACTCTCACGGCAACAGGAATCGGGCGAGAAACTCGGCCCGCTGCACGGCGTTCCGTTCACGATCAAAGATCTGACGGCAGTCGACGGGCTGCCGACCACGTTCGGGATGAAGCCGATGGCCGACAACATCGCGACGGGAAATGCCGTCGTCGTGGACAGGCTGCGCGGCGCCGGCGGACTGTTCCTGGGAAAGACGAACACTCCCGAAAGCGGTTACTACGGTGGAACGGACAACCATCTGTACGGGCCGACGCACAACCCGTGGAAGCTCGGCAACAGCGCGGGCGGGTCCAGTGGCGGTGCGTCGGCTGCCGTGGCTGCAGGCCTCGGGCCACTTGCCGAGGGCAGTGACGGCGCCGGATCGGTGCGTATCCCGTCGGCGCTCTGCGGGGTCGTCGGGCTCAAACCGACCACCGGCGTCATTCCGCAGACCATCCTGGCCGGGCGGTTCTACAACTGGGCGTACCACGGTCCGATCACCAGGACCGTCGCCGACAACGCGCTGATGCTCGACATCATGGCCGGGCCGGACAATGCGGATCCGCTCTCGATCGAGCGTGCGGAGACCTCGTACGTCGAAGCGGCGAAGGGTGACGTGAAGGGGCTTCGCGTCGCGTGGTCGACGAATCTCGGCCTCGGCCATGTTGATCCGGAGGTGCTGGCGGTGTGCCTTGACGCGCTGGCGGCATTCGAGGAATTGGGTGCCCAGATCACCGAGGCGACCCCGCAGTGGGGAAATCCGTCGGAGTCGATGTGGAACGGCATCTGGGTTCCCGGTTTCGCTTCCGAATACGACTTGCTCGACTGGGAGAACCAGCGCGGCGAGGTCGACGACAACCTGATCGAGATCATGCACGAGGCCGAGCGGCTCACCGGTGTCGACGTCGGGCGGGCCGACGCATTCCGCGGCGTCATGTGGGACACGTGGACCACGTTCATGAACGACTACGACGTGTTGGTCTCGCCGACCTTGGCTTCGGCCACGTTCCCGCTCAGTCAGTTCGCGCCGTCGTGGCTCGAAGGCGCGTCGCTGCGTGAGCAGTTGCTCGATTGGCTCTTCACCTACCCGTACAACATGCTCAACAACCCCGCGATCACCGTGCCAGCCGGATTCACCGCCGACGGTCGACCGGTGGGGCTGCAGATCGCCGCACGCCACCGCCAGGACGCACTGGTTCTGCGGACTGCCGCGAACTTCGAAGCGGTGCGTCCGTGGGCGGACAGGAAGCCGGCCGATTCACTGGTGGTGGCCTAGCTCACACGATTGGCTAGATTGGTGTGATGACGTCTGTACTGCCTGATCGCGGCGCTGGACCTGACATGTTCGCGCCGCGATCATCGGCGGCCGGGGCGTACGGCATTCTCGGCCTGTGCGCCGAAGAACTCCGCACACGTGGACTCGCGTACTCGGCTGCGGCGGTCACGTACCGGGACCCGTCGAGCGGACGGCATCGGGCTCTGGCGAGTTCCGGATACGACGCCAGGGTGCTCGAGTTCCTGCTCGACGACTTCGTCGCCGATCGCAATCTCTTCGGCATCATTCGCGAGGCTTCGGGTGTGCCAGTGTTCTGGCAGGACGTGCCACGATTCGAGCAGGTCGAGATGGTTACCGATGTGCTGCGGCCGTCCGGGTACGCCGAGGGCGCGTCGGTCGCGTTGGGGTTCTCCGGCCGTGAGGTGACCGGATTGCTGCACATGAGCTTCGCGGATTCCGGCGTCGTCGATCGCGTGCGCGAGGTGGTGGCGGCGTCCAGCGCGGCCTGCTCGCGCGTCGTGGGGGACCAGGTGGCGCTCGATCGTGTCCATCTGAGCCCACGGGAGATCCAAGTACTGCAATTGGTGGCCAGGGGCGCGGGCAATGTCGAGATCGCCGAGGAGTTGTTCGTCAGCCGTCGCACCGTCGCCACCCACCTCGAGAACATCTTCGTCAAGACCGGAACCAATTCGCGGGTTCAGGCAGCGGTGCGCGCCGCGAAGTGGGGTCTGATCGAGTCCTGAGTGACGCTGAATCACACGAGTGGCATTTTGTTACCTGGCGTTCACCAGATGTGCGGCTCGTTCCGTGGCGCGAGTGTCCGATCCGCAGTACCGTCGGCAGTAACGAGTAACCAGAAGTTACTTGTGCGGGAGGTTCTGATCGTGACTGAAACACTCAGTACGAGAGGGCCGGCGCCCGGCCCTTGTTTCAGCTGACACAGCGTCACCTGACACCAGAGCCGTCCGGCCCAGCGAGCTGAGTTTGCGCGGGTGCCGCGCAGACCTAGGAGCCCAACGTGACTGCATCACGCTCCGTCTCTGCCCACTCGGCCCGGGCTGACCTATCAGCCGGGAATCATTCGGGAGATGCACTTCGCACGTACGTCTTGGATACCTCGGTACTACTGTCCGATCCATGGGCTGTCACTCGATTCGCCGAACACCACGTGGTACTGCCACTGGTCGTGATCAGCGAACTCGAAGGCAAACGGCACCACCACGAACTGGGATGGTTCGCCCGAGAATCGCTCCGCATGCTCGACGATCTCCGGATCGAATACAGCCGCCTCGACCGTCCGGTACCGATCGGCACCGAGAACGGGACACTGCAGGTCGAACTCAATCACACCGACCCTGCGGTCCTACCCGTCGGATTCCGCACGGACAGTAACGATTCGAGGATTCTGGCGTGCGCGCTGAACCTTGCGGCGGAGGGCAAGGACGTAGTCCTCGTCAGTAAGGACATACCGCTTCGTGTGAAGGCAGGCGCGGTGGGACTACCTGCCGACGAGTACCACGCTCACGACGTCGTGCCATCGGGATGGACGGGCATGACCGAGCTGGACGTCGCCTCGACGGACATCGACGAGCTGTTCAACGAGGGTTTCCTGGACCTTGACGAAGCACGAGATCTGCCGTGTCACACGGGTCTTCGTCTGCTCGGTGGCTCGTCGAGCGCCCTCGGTCGGGTGACTCCCGACAAGCGCATTCAGTTGGTGCGCGGTGAGCGTGAGGCGTTCGGGCTGCACGGCCGCTCCGCCGAGCAGCGCATTGCGCTCGATCTCCTCATGGACGAGAGCATCGGCATCATCTCTCTCGGCGGCAAGGCAGGCACCGGTAAGTCGGCCTTGGCTCTGACAGCAGGTTTGGAAGCCGTTCTCGAGCGCCGCACCCAGCGCAAGGTCGTCGTCTTCCGTCCGCTGTATGCCGTTGGCGGACAAGAACTCGGCTACCTTCCCGGTAGTGAGAGCGAGAAGATGGGCCCGTGGGCTCAGGCCGTTTTCGACACTCTCGACGGGTTGGCTTCGCCAGAGGTTCTCGAAGAGGTTCTCGCCCGCGGAATGCTGGAAGTGCTGCCGCTGACGCACATTCGCGGTCGGTCGCTGCACGATTCGTTCGTGATCGTCGACGAAGCGCAGTCACTCGAACGAAATGTTCTGCTGACAGTGCTTTCTCGTCTGGGAACCGGCTCGCGAGTGGTCCTTACGCACGACGTCGCGCAGCGTGACAACCTGCGAGTGGGCAGGCACGACGGAGTTGCGGCCGTCATCGAGAAGCTCAAGGGGCACCCGCTCTTTGCGCACATCACACTCACGCGCAGTGAGCGGTCGCCGATCGCCGAGTTGGTGACCGACATGCTCGAGGAGTTCGGCCCCACTTCCTGAGAAGCGATCTCCCCGTGCGGACTTCGGTCTGCACGGGGAGATTCTTGGGTTTTCAGTAGTTCAGTTTTGCAGCGGTCCGAGTTCGTTGTCGAGAACCTCTTGCACGACACGCATCGCCGCCAGTCCCGCCGGAGCACCGCAGTACGCGCTCGCGTGGATCACGGTTTCGACGATCTCGGTGCGCGTCAAGCCGTTTCGTAGTGCTCCGCGTACGTGGCCTTTGAGTTCGTTCTCCGCGCGCAGCGCGATCAGCATCCCCAGATTGATCAGACTGCGGCTGCGGCGATCGAGTCCGGGACGCGTCCATACCGAACCCCAGACATTGGCCGTCACGAAGTTCTGCAGTTCTTCGCTGTCGGTGCCGCGGGTGCGCTCGAAGGCGGCGTCGACAAAATCGGCCCCCATGACTTCGGTGCGCACAGCCAAGCCGGCGTCGAAGGAGTCAGGCGTGGTGTTCTCGGGCATGGCAGGTTCGCTCGCTTTCGGCAGGTGATTTCAGGCCGGAGCAAGCCTACTTCGTGTCCCGCTCCCGACGACTGCACGGCCGACCGCGGTCACCACACCCCACGCGACGTCTCGCAGACTGAAGTAGTCACGCCAGACGGAGACCTTGCCGTCGCGCAGTTCGAAAGTTCCGCACACCCAGAATTCGATGCGCAGCGGCCCGACGGTCAGGATGTCGGTGCGTTCGGTGAGCACCGTGGACTCGTCGCCGACGATGTGGTGCATCTCGGCCTCGAATTTCAGTGAAGGCTTGGTGACCAGACGAAGCGCTCGCACGACGGTCTTCTTGCCTCGCAGAGTGGGGAGCGAGACGTTCTGCCAGACGATGTCGTCTGTCATCAATTCGGCTGCTGCGTCCACGTCGAAATCGGTGAGGGCCGCGAACATTGCGTTCACCGTGGCTGTCGAACTACTCATGGGGTGTCCTTGGCTGATTATTCGGCCGGTGTTGCCCGGATGAAGGTACCGAGATGATCGTGATCGAAGTACTCCAAGGTTAGCGAGTTTCCGTCGAAGGTGGCCTTCGAGACCGTCCCGGCCGGTGCGTTCTCGCCGCTGAGCGGAAACGTGAAGGTGTTTCCGTCCCAGTGGGTCAGCGGATACGTCACCGCCGCGGGACCCATGGTCAAGGTCAGCGCACCGTTCTGCTGCGTCACGAGTGCGGGACCCCAGTACGGGTTGCCGTAGTCGCCGGTCAATTGGTTTGTCGGTGGGGCAGGCGCGGGGGAGGTCGGCGGTGTCTTCCCGGCAAGTTCGCCCTCGGGATCGGCTTGTGAGGCAAACGCCGCTTCGTACAGCGGGCGCCACTCGCGGGTGATCTTCCCGAACTGCACCAGATCGGCGAACTCGGCGGTCAAGGTCTCCGCGACGCCGGTAGGCGTGCCGTTGGTCAGAACGACGATGCCGACGTCAGCGGAGGGAATCGTCACGAAATTTGTCCCGGCTCCGACCAGGAAAGCGCCGGAGTGGCTGGCGGTGACACGGCCAGCGGCGCTGTCGGAAACGTTGAACCCGTAGCCGTAGAAGCCGGAGCGTTCCCCGATCTGCTGCGCGTGGCGCGAGACGATCTCCGGGTTCACTGCGGGCACGAGCGCATCCGTCTGAACGACCTGCTGCCCCTGATACTGACCGCCGGACAGCACCATGTCCAACCACTTGGCCATGTCGTTCGCCGAGGAGCTGACTCCACCGGCGGGGGATTGGGCGTCGGCGTCCCGAACCGGGCCTATCTTGTACTTTCCGTCTTCGAGGATGTGGCCCACTGTTCGATTTTCTCGGGCTTGGTAATCGGCGAACCGCGAAGACGTCGACGTCATACCGAGCGGGCCGTAGATCGTGTTCTGCGACAGCGTTTCCCAATCGGTGCCCGCCGCAGCTGCAACGGCCTCAGCGCCGGCTGTGACGCCGAAGTTCGTGTACTCGTATGTGATTCGAAATGGATTGAGCGGTAGTTGGCGTAGCTTCTCGAGCACCTGGGCCCGGTTGTAGCCCAGGTCCTCCAGCCCGTCGCCGGCGTGGTCCGGTAATCCCGACCGATGCGTGTAGAGATCGGAGATCGTGAGGTGGTCGGTCACCCACGGATCGGCAAGCGCAAACCCCGGCAGTTTCGAGATCACCGGAGTGTCCCAGTCGACGGTCCCGATTCCGACTTCGTGGGCGACCACCGTGGCTCCTACCGATTTCGACACCGACGCCAGTTGGAACACGGTGTCGGCATCGACGGTGGCGCTCTTACCCAACTCGCGAACCCCGAATCCCTTTGCATACACAGTCTTACCACCGTGCACCACGGCCACAGCCATGCCGGGGACGCCCGAACTTGCCATGAGATCGTTCGCGAGGCCGTCGAGCTCCCCGACCGCGTCGTCGATTTGCCCGTCCGGGATCGGCACCCCGGCGTCGAAACCGGGGCTGGCGTCGCTGACGACCGGCCCGGGCGCTGAGGTGGTGTCTGAATCGGACGAGCATCCGGCGAGCAGGGCGACCGTCAGTACTACCGGAACCGCCGCAGCCGACAGGCGCGAGCTGTTTCTACTGGTGATGGACACGAGATTCTCCCTAGCAGGGCTGTCGTCGGTACCACTCGGTCAATCCAGTATCGGGGAACGGCGGGCTGAGATACGGACAAATCGGGAAACCTTGTAGCTACTTCGGGGTCTTGGTCGCCAGACTGCCGAGAATGGAGCCTTCTGTGACGGGCTTCCAGGGGAGCAACAACGCGACCAGCAGCGCGGTGATCAGTGCTGCGCCGACCGTGAAGTACGACGCGATGGCGAAGCCTTCCAGGCATGCGGCCTTCATCGTGTAGATCAGACTGTCCTTCTGCTGCTCGAAGAGCGGACTGATGTCGCGCGAGCGGATCTCGATGACGCTGAGCACCGACTCACGAGCGAAGCCCTTCTCCTGTGCCGACATCACGGCGTCGGGAATGGCGTCGACGATCGGAGCCACCTTGGACGTGTAATACGAGGCGACGATCGAGCCGATGACGGCGACGCCCAGGGTCCCACCGAGTTCACGCGTCGTGTCGTTGACTGCCGAGCCTGCGCCGGCTTCGTCGAGGGGCACCGAGGACATGATGGAGTCGGTAGCCGGTCCCTGGACAATTGCGAGGCCCAGACCCATGAGAACCATCGAGATCACGACGGGTCCGAGGTAGGGCGTCTCGACGGTCGTCTGGCCGGCCAGGAACATGCCGCCGCTGAGGACGAGGAGGCCGAACACCATCACTGCGGTCGTGCCGAGTTTCTGTGCAGCCAAGGTGGCAACTGGGGCGCCCACCGCAACAGCGGCGGCGAAAGGCAAAGAGTGGATGCCGAATTCGAGTGGCGAATATTCGCGAACGCCCTGGAAGTACTGCGTGATCAGGAACAAGAACCCGAACATGCTGAAGTAGCTGACCGCAATAGCCAAGGCGGGGAATGAAAACCGCCGGATTCGGAAGAGATTCATGTTCAGGATCGGCGCATCGGTGCGCAGTTCCCATGCGACGAATGCCGCCAACAACACTGTTGCAGAGAGGTATCCCGTGATGCTGAATGTCGACACCCATCCGCGATGTGGTGCGTCGATGATGGTCCACACCAGAATGACGATGCCGAGGAGCGACAAGATTGTTCCGACGAAATCGAATCGGCCGACGTGAAGCGCCTTCGATTCCGGAACAACCAGCAGCACACCGACGATGACCAGCAACGCAGCCGGAACGTTCATCCAGAACACCGAGTGCCAGGAGAAGTGCTCGAGAAGCCAACCGCCTGCCGTCGGGCCGATGGCAATCGCGAAGCCGGCCATTGCGGTCCAGGCAGCGATGGCGATGGCTCGTTCTCTGGCGTCGGTGAAGATGTTCGTGATCATGGCCAGGGTGGCAGGAAAGACCGCTGCGGCAAAGACACCCATGGCAGCGCGCGCCATGATCACCTGTTCGAGGTTGGAAGCCAAAGCACCGACGAGCGACATCGCGCCGACGCCGATCAGACCGATGATCATCACTCGGCGGCGTCCGAAGCGGTCACCCAGGTGGCCGAAAGTGAGTAGGAACCCTGCGAAGGTCAACGTGTACGCGTCGACGATCCATTGCAGGTCACTGACGCTGGCGAACAGGTCGACGCTCATCGTCGGCAGTGCGACGTTGACCACTGTGTTGTCCAGCACGACAAGGAGTTCGGCGAGGCAGATGAAGATCAGCGCAGTGAATCGACGGGACTTGGTCATCATGGGCGCCGAGGGCGCCGGTGCAAGTGTGTGAGACATGTTTGTACGCCATCTCTGCTCCTGCGCGGACGGCAGCAGCGGTTGGAAGTAGAGGGGTTGGTCAGCTCGGGGCCGAGACCAGAGCCTTGAGGTGCGCGCCGATCCGATCGAGAGGCGCGGTGGTGTGCTGAGCTTTTGCCATCAGAGTCGCGCCTTCGATCGACGCGATCACGACGGTTGCCCACTGTGCTGCAGTCTCGGACGGCTGTCCCTGCTGCCAGAAGAACGATGTGAGAAGCGATTCCCACGAGGTGAAAGATTCGCCCGCAGCAGTTAATGCCGCCGGCGTCGACGCGCCCTCCACCGCCGCGGCTGCGACCGGACAGGAGGAGGTGAAATCGCTCTCTACCAAGCTGTTTCGAAATATTGTGACAACCGCGTCGATGATCTCCGGTGGGGAAGACTGAGCGATCATCGAACTGATGGCGGCGCTGACGCCTCGGCCGAAGTAGGCAACTGCTTCGCCGGCCAGCTGTCCTTTGCCTTCGGGAAAGTAGTGGTACACCGACCCGCGGGGAGCTCCCGAGCGTTCGACGATCTCGGTGAGCGAGGTCGTCGCGATCCCGTGTTCACGGAAGGCATTGATGGCGCCGACCAGCATCAGAGTGCGGGAATCGGAGTCGGCCATCCCGCCATCGTATGCAATCGCAGAGCTGTTCGATTCATCTGGTGCCGCTGATTCTCTTGGTACTCCCCACTTGCGACGCGCTGCGGCGATCGGACAACGCGTCTGCGGGCCGGTCATGGCAACGAGGTGTCTCGAGGTGTGTTCATCACTGCCTCCCAGTATGTCGATCGGTATAGGAACGAATCTGAGACTAGATGTAACCGACAGACACAGTCAAGTGTTGTGTGCAGGTAGTGGGTATTGATCGATATTCATGGTGGCAAAACTCCCGGATCAGTGGTTATATCGTGCGGTATAGAGCTGTTGCTTCGAGCGCCAGCTCCGGAGGAGAGGAAACGGCATGCCGGTACCGACGTCAGTTGCACGAAAACGAAGAATCGAAGTCGCAGTCGGGAAGTATTTCGCCAATCCGCTGGTCACCGGATTGAATCGGATCGGTTTGATGCCGTCGTTGATGACCGAGATCGAGACGGTTGGACGCCGAACCGGTCTGACCCGCCGAGTGCCCGTTGCGATCACCTACGACGGCGACGAGGCGTGGGTCATCGCGCAGCATGGCATCGACAGGGGTTGGGGCGCCAATATCTCTGCGACGCCGAAGGTTCGGATCCGTCGCCGCGGCGAGTGGGTGGACGGACAGGCCCAGATCATGCCAGACGACGACGTCCCGGCGCGGGTGAAGACATTCACGTCGGGGAAGTTCAGATCGGCGCTGACGGCCTCTGCCTTTCGCGGATTGCAGACCGATCCGGTCAGTGTTCGCATCAGGCTCGAACTCGATCCGTCAACCGATTGAATCAATGGGAGTTGAAGTAGTCGGTACGGAATGACCCGGTGCGTTCTCGTCGTTGACGAATGCAGCGGTGGCGCGATCGCCACTGCACACGACGAAGGAGCAGGGTCATGCGCATCGGAATCATCGGAGCCGGTCAGATCGGTGGCACGCTCACACGTAGGCTCGCTGCGCTCGGTCACGACGTGCGCGTCTCGAATTCGCGGACACCGGACACCCTTGCAGAACTGGAAGCGGAGACGGGCGCGAAGGCAGTCCGCAGCACCGAGGCCGCCGAGGGCGCCGAGCTGGTCATCGTGAGCATTCCGCAGAAGAACGTGGTCGATCTACCGGCGGGGATCCTCAGCGGTGCGGTCGCCGGTGCCCCGGTCATCGAGACCAACAACTACTACCCGCAACAGCGTGACGGTCTGATCTCGGCCATCGAGGACGGACAGACCGAAAGCGGATGGGTGCAGGAGCGCCTGGGTGTACCGGTATTCAAGGCGTTCAACGGAATCTGGTGGAAGCATCTCCTCGAGAAGGGGCTTCCCGAAGGTGCAGAGGGGCGCATTGCGCTACCCATCGCCGGCGACGACGACGCGAACAAGCAGGTCGTGTTCGATCTGATCAATCAGTTGGGCTTCGATCCTGTCGATGCGGGAACGATCGACGATTCCTGGCGTCAGCAGCCGGGAACTCCGGTGTACGGCAAGGACTTCGATCGAGAATCGACGTTGAAGGCATTGGCCGAGGCGAGCCCCGATCGCACCGACGAGTGGCGCGCAACCACCACGGTGTAGGGAAAAGAGTGGCGGTTTCCGAAGTGGAAACCGCCACTCTGTTGTTTGTTCAGTCCTTGACCTTGACCTTGACCTTCGCCATCGCCAGAACGTCGAGACGCTTGTCGAGTTCCTCCTCGCTCAGCTTGTCCGGGACGAGTCCGCGCTCGATGACGACCTGGCGGATCGTCTTCTTCTCTTTGAGTGCCTGCTTCGCGACGGCCGCGGCTTCCTCGTAACCGATCGCCGAGTTGAGGGGCGTCACGATCGACGGTGACGATTCGGCGAGTGTCTTGAGGTGCTCCTCGTGCGCGACCAGTCCGCTGACACACTTGTCGGCGAACAGTCGAGAGACGTTGGCCAGCAAGGTGAACGACTCCAGCAGGTTGCGAGCCATGACCGGGATGTAGACGTTGAGTTCGAACGCTCCGGCAGCGCCACCCCACGCGATGGCGGCGTCGTTTCCGATCACCTGAGCCGCAACCTGAGTGGTTGCCTCGGGCAGGACCGGGTTCACCTTGCCGGGCATGATCGAGCTACCCGGCTGCAGATCGGGGAGTGCGATCTCGCCGAGTCCGGTCAGCGGACCCGATCCCATCCACCGAATGTCGTTGGCAATCTTCGTCAGTGAGACGGCGATGGTCCGCAACGCGCCCGATGCTTCGACCAGTCCGTCGCGCGCGGCTTGCGCTTCGAAGCTGTTCTTCGCCGGAGTCAGCGCGTCGACGCCTGTCGACTTGACCAGCTCGGCAACAACTTTGGGGCCGAATCCATCCGGAGCATTGAGACCGGTGCCGACTGCTGTTCCGCCGATCGGCAACTCGCCGAGGCGGGGGAGTGTTGCGTTGACGCGCTCGATGCCGGCCTCGATCTGACGTGCGTAGCCACCGAACTCCTGACCGAGCGTGACCGGCACAGCGTCCATCAGGTGGGTGCGTCCGGATTTGACGACGGTCTTCCACTCGGACGCCTTCGTGGCAAGCGCAGCATGCAGATGTTCCAGTGCCGGAACAAGATCGGTGACCGCTGCTTCGGTAGCTGCGACGTGCGTGGCGGTGGGGAAGGTGTCGTTGGAGGACTGCGACATGTTGACGTGATCATTGGGGTGTACGTCCACGCCCGCGGCCTTCGCGATGGACGCGATGACCTCGTTGGCGTTCATGTTCGAGCTGGTTCCCGAGCCGGTCTGGAAGACGTCGATGGGGAACTGATCGTCGTGCTTGCCTTCGGCGATCTCGTTCGCTGCGGCGATGATTGCGTCGGCCTTGTCCGCGTCGAGCAGTCCGAGGTCCTTGTTGACCTGCGCACACGCTGCTTTCAGCAAGCCCATTGCGCGGATCTGGGTGCGCTCGAGTGGGCGCCCGCTGATCGGGAAGTTCTCGACTGCACGCTGCGTCTGTGCCCGCCACAGTGCGTCGATGGGCACCCGAACTTCGCCCATGGTGTCGTGTTCGATTCGGAACTGTTGATCGTTGCTCTCCGTCATGGCTCCACATTGCCACTTTTGGAGGGCGGGTAGGGGACTACGTCCCCCGTGAGCGGTTAAGGAGTGCAGGGACTCCCTAACCGCTCACGGGGCGGAGCCGATCAGAACGTCGGGGGAACCGCGCCCTCTTCGCCGTCGAAGTCGACGGAGCTGTACTCACGCAGCTTCTCGAGACGGTGGTACGCGTCGATCATGCGAACGGTGCCGGACTTGCTACGCATCACGATGGACTGCGTGCTGGCGCCGCCGCCGTAGTAGCGGACACCGCGCAGCAGGTCACCATCGGTGACGCCCGTGGCGCAGAAGAATACGTTCTCGCCGGAGACGAGATCTTCGGTGGTCAGGATCCGATCGAGATCATGACCGGCGTCGATGGCCTTCTGGCGCTCTTCGTCGTCGGTGGGTGCGAGCTTGCCCTGCAGCGATCCACCCATGCAGCGCATGGCTGCTGCGGCGATGATGCCCTCAGGCGTTCCGCCGATGCCGACGAGCATGTCGGTGCCGGACTCGGGACGCGCTGCGGCGATGGCGCCGGCAACGTCACCGTCGGAGATCAGACGGATACGAGCGCCGGTGTCGCGCACGTCCTGGATCAGCTGGTTGTGACGCGGGCGGTCCAGGATGCAGATCGTGATGTCGGAGACCGACGCCTTCTTGACCTTGGCGACGCGCTTGATGTTCTCGGCGATCGGTGCGCTGATGTCGATGACATCTGCAGCATCCGGTCCGACAGCGATCTTCTCCATGTAGAACACGGCCGACGGATCGAACATCGCGCCGCGCTCGGCAACAGCCAGAACGGAGATCGCGTTGGGCATGCCCTTGGACATCAAGGTGGTGCCGTCGACCGGGTCGACGGCGAAGTCACAGTCGGGACCGTCGCCGTTTCCGACCTCTTCGCCGTTGAACAGCATCGGCGCTTCGTCCTTCTCGCCCTCACCGATGACGACGATGCCGCGCATCGAGACGGAGGAGACGAGCTGACGCATAGCGTCGACGGCTGCTCCGTCGCCGCCTTCCTTGTCGCCGCGGCCTACCCAGCGGCCGGCAGCCATAGCACCGGCTTCGGTGACTCGGACCAATTCGAGTGCGAGGTTACGGTCCGGGGTCTCACGATGAGTGCTGCTGGCCGTCATGTGCGGTGCCTCCTGGCGCGGTCGCGGTCGACGGGGTGTGTCGACGCAGTGGTTTCTTCAGGCGTCATTGTCCCAGATGGGAGCGGCTACGTGCGCTGTCGGGTCGCTGCTGCGACGTTTTGTCTCGCTCGAAGGGGACCGGGAATCGTATCTACTGCGCAGTACCTGGATACTGGGGGTGTGGCATCGAAGAAACCCCGCATTCTCGAAGACAACAAAGACATGGTCTGGTCTCTCGTACCGTTGGTGCTGTTCTGCATCATCATTGCGGGCATCGCCAGCCAGTGCACGTTCAGTCCTGGCGGCCCGACGCAGGGGCCTATCCCGAGCGTCGACGTGGACGCAGCTCTGAACTACGACGCGAAGGAACTCGGATTTCCCATCCGTAATCCCGGTGTTCCGGACGGGTGGACCCCGAACTCCGGCAGTCGCAAAATCATCTCCGGCGACGGCGGCGGAGATTCGAGCACTGTGGGATTCATCACGACCAGCGGTCGCTACATTCAGCTGACACAGAGCAACGCCGAGGAATTCCCGTTGGTGTCACACGTTGCCGGTGGACAGCGATTCGCGACGGGAGTCGAGACCGTCGGTGCCGACACGTGGAACGTCTTCGGCGGCGAAGGTGTCGAGTCGATCTGGGTCACGGACGTCGGGGATGTTCGCCTGTTGCTCACGGGCGCGGCGACGCCGGAAGAGTTCCGGATTCTTGCCGAGAAGGTCGGCGCAGCGCAGCCGATCACGCCATAGGATTTCCGGTCGGAGCGGACGTTACTCGTCCGCTTCGGCCAGAGCCTTTTCGACGCGAGCCCTGGCGCCGGCCAAATGCTCTTCACAGCGCTTGGCCAACGCTTCGCCTCGCTCCCACAGTGAGAGTGACGCGTCGAGGTCCAGGCCGCCCTGTTCGAGAATCTTCACGACGCTCACCAATTCGTCGCGGGCTGCTTCGTAGCCGAGTTCGTTGATGTCGGTGTCGGTGGCGTTGCTCATTTTTCTCTTCCCATCACTGCGGCGCGAACGGCGCCGTCTGCAAGTCGAACTCGAATCTGGGTTCCGGGTGGCGCGTCCTCGACCGAGCGCAGAACCTCCGGATCGCCGTCGGCGACAACACGTTGCACGACTGCGTACCCGCGGGCCAGCGTCGCAGCGGGGCCCAGCGTGGTGAGCCGGGCGCGCAGATGCTCGATCGTTCGGGACTCGGAGTCGATCAACCGAGTCACATCGCGTCGCCCGGCGGCCTGGAGCCTTTCGACCTCTTCGGCGCGACGGTCCACCGCGAGCAGTGGTGATGCCATGACCGGTCGAGTGCGCAACTGTTCGATCAGGTGAGACTCACGCTTGACCCAGCTGCGCAGTGCCGCAGCGCTGCGGTCACGAAGATCCGCAACCAGAGCAGCTTCCGCAACCGCATCGGGTACGACGCGCTTGGCCGCGTCGGTGGGTGTGGCTGCGCGCAGGTCGGCGACGTGGTCACTGAGCGGGCTGTCCGGCTCGTGGCCGATGGCACTGACGATCGGCGTCGTGCAGGCCACGATGGCGCGGCACAGCGCTTCGTCGGAGAACGGCAGGAGATCCTCGACGCTACCGCCGCCGCGAGCGAGGATGATGACGTCGACTACCGGGTTGGCGTCGAGTTCCTTCAGCGCTTCGATGATCTGGGGAACAGCAGTGGGGCCCTGCACCGCGGTGTTACGAACCGCGATAGCCACTGCGGGCCAGCGACGGTGGGCGACCGAGACGACGTCCTTTTCGGCCGCGCTGGCTCGGCCCGTGATCAGGCCGATCGTGCCGGGCAGAAACGGAAGAGGCCGTTTGAGTCTCGGATCGAACAAGCCCTCCGCGGCGAGCAAGGCGCGCAGTCTCTCGATGCGGGCCAGCAGCTCACCGATACCCACGGCGCGAATCTCGGTGACACGCAACGACACCGTTCCGCGTCCGGTGTAGAACGAGAGCTTGCCGAACATCACCACACGCGAGCCCTCGGTCAACGGCACCGGAGAGTTGTGCAACAACTGTGGTGAGCATGTGATCGACAGCGACATGTCTGCCGACGGATCACGCAGAACGAGAAAGGCCGTCCGGGTACCGGGGCGTGCATTGATCTGTGTGATCTGACCTTCGACCCAGATGCTGCCGAGTCGATCGATCCAGCCGGCGACCTTGGCGGAAACCGTGCGGACCGGCCACGGCTGCTCAGCGCTGCTGGCGCCGGACGATCGCTGCGATGAAGCGGGGGGCGTTGCGGAAGTCACTTTGCCTTGGCTGTGGTGATGCGGTTGGTGAGCATGGTCTGGAACGGTGCGCGGGCGAGCGTCGCATTCTCGTAGTCCAGGACGGCGGTCAGCTCGTCGATGCTGAGCGTCCGGATACGCGCACGGAGCTGTGCGAGTGTGAGGTTGGGGTAGTCGAGTTCGGTGACGATCTCGGGCTCTTCGGCAGGTCCGTCCGTCGTAGCTGCCGCGGATTCGGACTCGGCGCCGGGTGCGGGCTCCTCGATGGGGGCAGTCGGCTCGAGCGAGTAGAGCGCGAAGCGTCCGGCGTTGGTCGGGGTGTCAGCGGTGGTCGCGCCGGTGGTCGACGCCGAGTCCGCGGGAGCGTCGGCGTCCTCGTCGAAGACCGCCCACTCGGGCTGTTCGTCCTCGGAAGACCAGTTGATCAGTGCGAATGCCTGATCGCCCTTGATCGCCAACGAGGTGATCGACTGCTGCACGCGCATGCTTGTCTGCAGCATCTGGCTCACGGCGGTCATCGGCAGGGCGACAGCGGTGGTGGGCAACTTCTTTGCCTCTTCCATCGCGGTGACGGCGAGTCCCGCGGCAACGCGCGCCACGAACGGTGGTCGGATCATTCCCACAGCTTGCCGCAAAGCTCCGACAATCGGTAGCCGACTTGCCTGTGACGGCCGTACTCGTTTACTTCGGAACCTTCGATCGGAGCCCGAAACCGAGGTGTTCACGTTTGCCGGAGTGTCTCACGTTCGAGGTGCCAGTAGGCTGGTCACATGTCTTCGGCTGTTCCTCTCAATCTCGGTATCGCGCACTCGGCTGATTCGCCGTCCACCCGCAAGGGCAGCGCCAAGCGCGTGCTCCTCGCCGAGCCTCGCGGCTACTGCGCCGGCGTCGACCGCGCGGTCGAGACCGTCGAGAAGGCGCTCGAGAAGCACGGCGCACCCATCTACGTGCGTAAGGAGATCGTCCACAATCGCCACGTCGTCGAGACGCTCGAAGATCAAGGCGTGATCTTCGTCGACGAAACCGACGAGGTTCCGGAAGGATCACTCCTCGTGTTCTCGGCGCACGGTGTGTCTCCGGCCGTCCACGACTCGGCTGCCGAGCGGAACCTGCGCACGATCGACGCTACGTGCCCCCTGGTCACGAAGGTGCACCAGGAAGCAAAGCGATTCGCTCGCGACGATTACGACATTCTCCTCATCGGCCACGAAGGCCACGAGGAGGTCGAGGGCACCGCAGGTGAGGCTCCCGATCACGTCACCATCGTCGACGGCCCGGATTCGGTCGACGCGGTCACGGTTCGTGACGAGTCGAAGGTCATCTGGCTTTCCCAGACCACACTGAGCGTCGACGAGACGATGCAGACTGTCGCGCGCCTGCGTGAGCGCTTCCCCAATCTGCAGGACCCGCCGTCCGACGACATCTGCTACGCCACGCAGAACCGTCAGGTCGCGGTCAAGGCGATGGCTCCCGAGTGCGATCTCGTGATCGTGGTGGGTTCACGGAACTCGTCCAACTCGGTTCGCCTGGTCGAGGTCGCGCTCGGGGCGGGCGCTGCCGCGTCGTACCTGGTCGACTACGCCCGTGAGGTCGATCTCGCGTGGCTCGAGGGTGTCCAGACCGTCGGCATCACGTCGGGCGCATCAGTGCCCGAGGTGCTCGTGCGCGGCGTGATCGAACTTCTCGCCGAGCACGGATACAACGACGTTCAGCCCGTCACCACAGCCAACGAGACTCTGGTGTTCGCCCTTCCCCGTGAATTGCGAGCAGCGCGCACGTCCTAGAACAAGAAAATGCGGGGCACCTTCCATCTGGAAGGTGCCCCGCATTTTTTGCTACTGGGCTCGTCTGTCAGGGCTCTTCGCGATCGCGGTACCGAACTCGCGGCGGCGGATACGCGGGAAGATCGACTCCGGGTGGGCGGCGGCGAGGGGGCAGCGGCGGCGATACGTCGTCACCCGAAGCGAAGAAGGGCTCCATCCGCTCCTCACGCCTGGGCGACGGACTGGGCTCGGGCGCCCGGCGGCGACCGTACGACGGGTAGTCGTCGTCTGCTGTCGGTCTGCTGTCCGGCTGAGGGCGACGCGTAGGCGGTTGGTGCGTGCGATCGACCCTGGGTGGCAGTGGGCTTCTCCGGGGCGGCAGCGGGCGATCGTCTTCGATCGGTTCGCGCCGGGGAGCGCTTCGGTAAGCGGGCTGTTCGTCCACCTCGGGGGCGCGGCGACGCGGGGGCCCGGGGACGGGCGCGTCCGAGACTCTGCGGCGACGCCCGGTCTCGGGTGCGGATTGTTCTCGCGTGGCAGCCGCAGAGGAGTCTCGGGTGGCGGTCGCCGAGCGGCGGGAGCGGGTCGAGCGCGCAGGCCCGGTGGGACGCTGATTGAGCAGGAAGTACCGGAAACCGCCGATTATCAGCACGACGACGGTTGCGGCCAACATGATCGGAAAGCGGTTGACCAACGGGTACGCGATGTTGATCGCGATGTCGCGCAGTGCGGTGCTGTTGTCCTTGCCGATGAGCGTGTGCCCGATCGGCACCGCAGCGAAGAGCAGCAACGGAGGTTGGGCCATCGCGGTGAAAAGAGCCTTGTTCGAAGCGGCAACCACAGCGAAGAGACAGCCCAGGAAGTAGAACGTCGAGAACACCGCGGTGAGCTCGCCGCCGCCTCCGGTTGCATCGATCAGTACGCCGACGGCGGTGACACCGGCAGCAAGCAGGATCACTCCCCACCAGGGCAGGCCGGGGACGGTCACGATGAGCGATCGCTTGTCCAGCGGTACCCCGGAGCGAGCACGTTGGGTTGCAGACACATAACGACATTAGCGGTTCTTGCGTTGTCGGCCGTGTTTGTGCGGGTCGTGGCTGGCGCATTTATCGGCGCGATGGCGCGATGGTTTCGGGTTCTTCGCCAAACGAACCGGACGGATTGTGTGCAGGGTCACCGGACGTTCGTGGGTTGGGGCACACCGTCGAAGCCGTCAGCGTGGGAGATCGGCAGTGTCGGTGGGCTGCTCTACCGTCGGATTCATGAAGATTCTGCACACCTCCGATTGGCACATAGGTCGCACGTTTCACGGCGTCGATCTGTTGGCCGATCAGGCTAGTGTGCTCGGTTCCATCGCGGATTCCGTCCGCGAACACGGTGTTGACGTCGTGGTCGTGCCCGGTGACATCTACGACCGCTCAATTCCCAGTTCCGACGCGGTCACGGTGTGCAATCGAGGCTTCGAGGCAATCCGGGCGGCCGGAGCGGTCATCGTCGCCACGTCCGGCAACCACGATTCCGCGGTGCGGCTCGGTGCCGGGGCGTCCTTTGCAGCTGCCGGCGGATTGCATTTGATCACCCGAGTCGGCCAGATCGGTACCCCGGTGATGCTCAGTGATCAATTCGGACCTGTCGCGTTTTACGGGATTCCGTATCTCGAGCCGGAGATCACGCGCGTCGAGTTGGACGTGCCCCGGGCTCGTACTCATTCCGACATCCTCGGTGCGGCAATGTCGCGTGTTCGGCGAGACCTCGCCGAACGAACAGCTACCGATCCGTCGACTCGGTCGGTACTGCTCGCGCATGCCTTTGTCGTGGGCGGTGAGGCGTCTGAATCGGAACGCTCCATTTCGGTCGGCGGAGTGGAGACTGTCGCAGTGGGCGAGTTTGCCGGTGTCGACTACGTTGCGCTGGGGCATCTGCATTCGCCCCAGATGCTCTCGGAGAGCGTTCGCTACTCAGGTTCACCGTTGCCGTATTCGTTCGGTGAGCGCAGCCACCGCAAGGCTGCGCTTTTGATCGAACTCGACGCAGCCGGACTGTCGTCGGTGCAGCGCCTCGATCTTCCGGTGATTCGAGGGCTGAGCCAGGTGACGGGAACTCTCGAGGAACTTCTCACCGAGTCGAAGTACGCCGATTCCGAGCAGTGCTACGTCTCCGCTTTGCTCACTGATCCGGTTCGTCCCGTCGATGCCATGAGGCAGCTCCATGCACGTTTCCCCTTTGCCGTTCATCTCGAATGGCAAAGGCCGGAAGGACAATCGGATCTCAAGTATCGCGACGCGGTACGGGGTCGAACCGACATGGAGATCGCCCGTGGCTTTGTCTCGGCCGTGCGTAGTGACCCGTCCGAGCGAGAGGTCACGTTGATGGCCGAAGCGCTCAGCGCTGCCGCGCGCGCCGAGGAGTCCACGGTAGAACTGAGTGAAACCGCGTGAGGCTTCACAAACTCGAAGTCAGCTCTTTCGGGCCCTTTGCCGACACCGTCGAGGTCGACTTCGACCGATTGGGTGCTGACGGGCTGTTCCTTCTGCACGGCGACACCGGTGCAGGCAAGACCACGATCCTCGACGCGGTTTCCTTTGCCCTGTACGGGCGGGTTCCGGGTGCGCGCAACGAGGGCAAACGGCTACTGTCCGATCATGCGCCTGCCGGTTCGGTGCCGCGCGTGGAACTCGAAGCGACCATCAGTGGTCGCAGAATCAAACTTGTTCGTAGTCCAGAGTATTCGCGCCCGAAGAAGCGTGGCGCCGGTTCGATCACGGAGAACGCAAAGGCCACACTGACGTGGTTGGACGGCCGCGGCGAAAACCTTTCGCGCATCCCTGACATCGGTGACGAGATCAACCGCCTCATGGGCATGAGCGCTGATCAGTTCTTCCAGGTGGTGCTCTTGCCGCAGGGTGAGTTCGCCAAATTCTTGCGTGCCGAGAGCGACGAGCGAGGCAAACTGCTCGAGCGTCTGTTCGACACCAAGCGGTTTGTCTCCGTCGAGGCATGGTTCGACGCCAAGCGAAAGGCAAGTGCGACCGCGCTCGCGGCCAGGGAGCAATCCGTGCGGCTGCTGCTCGCGAAGGTCGAGACAGCTGCGGGACTCGAGGTAGGCGCCGAGGCGCACCCACTGGAATGGTCGCGCAAACTCCTCGCCGAGGCTCAGGACACCCGCGATGCAAGTCTCGCGGAGCTGGTGACCGCGAAAGATGCAGCAGCCGAGGCTAATCGGGTTCTGTCGGCGGCGCAGCGAACCGCAGATCTGGTAGCTCGCCGTAATCGTGCGACCGCTGAGCTCGCAGCATTCAATACGGGCGCCGCCCAAAGAGCTGTGATCGGCGCTGAACTCGAGACCGCCAAGCGCGCACTGCCGGTGGCCGCTGTCGCCGGCGATGTGGACGCTGCCGGCTTGCACCTCGCTGCCGCACTCGAATCGATGACCACAGCGATGTCGACCTACTCCGCACTCGACGGTCCGGAGATTTTCGTGCCGGAGGTGTGGCCACCCACCGACGATGAGCGTCAACGCGTCGTAGCTCGGATCCGGACCTGGCGTGACGAGATCGTTCGCCTGGACGCAATGGCGGAGGACGCTCGACGAGCCGATGCGGCAGAAGCCGAGATCGAGAAACTCGGAGTTCGGCGAGACTCCCTGTCCGAGCGCATCGATGCCATCGCGGTTGAACGCACACAACTGCCAGAACTGGTGCGCTCGGCCGGCCAACGACTGGAGGATGCGCAACGCGCTCACGCGGCTCTGCCTGGCCTCGAGGCTGCACTCGTAAAAGCGTCGGATGCCGCGACAGCGGCCCATGAAATCGTTTCTCTGCGTGCACAAGCCGAGAAGATTCGTGTGCAGGTGTTGGATGCGCGCGACGCCCATCAGAGTGCTCGCGGGCGCTGGCTCGACCTCGTGCAAAAGCGTATCGAGGGCATGGCGGCGGAGTTGGCGAGTTCACTCGCGCCTGGTGACCCATGCCAGGTGTGTGGTTCGCGTGAACACCCTGCGCTGGCTCAGTCGGATGTCGTCACGGTCACCGAACCCGATCTGGATGCCGCGTCAGCGGCCGAGCGTGCGGCCGAGAAAGCCCTCAGCAAGGTGGCCGATCGCCAGGTAACCGTCGAACGTGACATCGACCGGGTGATCGCGCGCGGCGGAGACGGCGATTCCGAAGAACTCGACAGGCTCCGCGCCGAGGCACGGAACGCCGTCGACGAGGCGACACACTCTGCCGGTCAGGTTGGAGTGCTGGCACAAAAACTTGCGCAACTCAATGGGCGTGACACCGAACTACAACAGGAATCCGCTTCTCTGGCAGCCGAATTGGCGGCACTTGCCGAGCGTAGGACGACTCTGTCAGCGACGGTCGAGCAGATTCGAGCGGCGATCGTTGCTGCGGTGGGAGAAGATTCGACCATCGCTGCTCGGCGCTCACGGTTCGAAGGCCTTGCCTCCGCTGCCACGGCGGCGTCCGAAATGCGCGACGACGCCGTTCGTGCGCAGGCCCGATCGGCGGAACTGTCGGCCAAACTGGCCGCTGCGGCGGCCGCTGCCGGATTCGATTCGGTCGAGGCTGCGATCGGAGGGGTGAGAGCGCCTGCCCGAATCGCGGCGATCGAAACGGAACTCGCCAAGGCGCGTGACCTCGAGGTTGCCGCCCGGACTGTCCTCGACGACCCCGAAGTTGTTGCGGTGGGTGAAGTCGAGACCGTCGACGTGGACGGACCTCGCGGCCTCGCGCTTCAGTGCGCCGAGGTGGTGAACTCCGCTGTTGCGGCCGCTTCCCTGGCCGAGAACCGTGTGTCGGATCTCGAACGGTTCAGCGGACAACTCGAGAAGGCCTACGAGGCGGTTGCACCTGAGCGTGAACTGCACGACGAACTCGCTGCCCTCGCAGACGTGATCGCCGGTAAAGGTCAGAACAGTCGCAAGATGTCGCTGCGAGCGTATGTGCTCGCTTCGCGGTTGGAAGAGATCGCCGTGTCGGCATCGGTTCGTCTGCAGCGGATGTCCGGGGGACGGTACGAGTTCGTGCACAGTGACGAGGCAGGATCTCGGGGTCGCCGCGGCGGTCTGGGACTCGACATCCGGGACGACTTCACGGGCGTCGTTCGCTCGGCGAAGACGCTCTCGGGCGGTGAATCGTTCTTGGCGTCATTGTCTTTGGCGCTCGGACTCGCCGATGTGGTTGCGGCGGAGTCCGGCGGAATCGTTCTCGACACGATGTTCATCGACGAAGGATTCGGCACCCTCGACGCCGACACCCTCGACTCGGTGATGGCTGTGTTGGACGAGCTTCGCGACGGAGGACGAGTGGTGGGCATCGTCAGTCACGTGGACGAGATGAGGCAGCGAATCCCGAGTCGCCTGCACGTCATTCGCGGACGTGCAGGCTCCTCGGTAAGGGTAATCGCGGGCTGATCAGGCCTTTTTGTTCTCTACCTCTGACTCGGCGTCGTCGTCCTGATCTTCGAGGATGTCCGAGGCATCGCCGGCGGGCATCGGCTCGTTGTCGCTTGCGCGTTCGTCGATCTGCTCTCCGATGTAGCGGATGACAACTGCTGCAACAGCGGCGACGGGCACTGCGAGGAAGGCGCCGACGATGCCGTACAGCGAGCTACCGGCGGCCACGGCAAGCAGCACGATAACGGCGTGGAGTTTCATCGACTTGCTCTGCAGCACAGGCTGAAGGACATTTCCTTCGATCTGCTGAACGGCCAGGATGATGATCAGGACGATGATGGCGGTGGTGAGGCCGTTTGCCACCAACGCAACCAACACGGCCAGGGCGCCGGCGACAAACGCACCGACGATCGGGATGAATCCACCGATGAACGTCAGAATTGCCAGCACCGGTGCCAGCGGGACCCCGAGTATCAGCAGTCCGGCGCCGATGAAGACCGCGTCGATCAGGCTCACCAGTGCTTGAGTCCTGATGAATCCGCCGAGCGTGTCCCACATGCGGGTGAGGACCTCTTCGAGATGCCGACCGGCGCGGCCGCCGCCGACAGCGTGCAGCCAGGGGATGAACCTCGGTCCGTCCTTGATGAAGAAGAAGGCGAGAATCAGGACCAAACCGAGCGTGACCAACAACGAGCTCGCCGTGCTCACACCGCTGAAAACGCCTGAAGCGATGGCGGTTCCACTTTCCTGCACCTTCGTGATGACGGCATGGACTGCGTTGTCGATCTGGTCGTCCTTCAGATTCAGTGGCGGACCCTGGAGCCAGTCCTGAACCTGATTGATGCCCTCGGTGGTCTTGTTCGCGAGCTCGGGGGCCTGGCTGACCACTGACGGAACGATGCCTGCGATCACACCGGCCAAGATTCCGATCGAGAGGACCAGGGTGATGCCGGCTGCCGCGGCCGGTGGCATACCGCGCTTGATCATTCCGCGGGTCGGCGGCCACATGACTGTCGCAACGACGATTGCCAGAGCCACCGGCAGGATGATGACCCAGAGCTTTTCGATCAGCCAACCGAAAATCCAGGCGCCCAGCGAAATCGACGCCAACACCAACGACCACTTTGCGAGCCACATACCCCCTTGCCCGATGATCTCGCCGCGGTCGCGCTTTCGCACCCCTGCGGACGTCCCCTTGTCTTGCTCGCTCACTGATCGTCCTTTCCGTCGGCGCAGGGATCTCCTCGCCGATGTGAGAATCCGGTGATCTAGCTGAGCTGATCGTAACGACTGCATGCGATAACTCGTGTGTTGCGCTTCAATACTGTGTTTTGAAGCATGCCAGGCGGACTAACATTTCCGTCATGAGAATCGCAGCAGCAGTCGGGGCAGCAGCAATCGTCGTTCTCGGGCTCACCGCGTGTAGCACCGAGGATCAGGACAACGCGCAGAACAAGATCAGCGAGGCAGTCACGAGCGGGCAGCAGGCGCTCGAGACGGCGAAGCAGTCAGCGGGCAACGCCATCGACCAGGGCAAGACGGCGCTGTTCGTCGCCACCTTCCGTGGGGCTTACGCACCATTGGCGGAGAACCGCGACGACGCAGACATCGAGGAGATCTTGACGACCACGTGCACGGAGGTCGCCAACGGCACGGACGAGGCGGAGGTCAAGTCCAAGATCACCGACCTGGCCGAGAACAACGGCAACAAGCCCACCGACGAGCAGGCCGGCCACATTTACGAACTCGCGAAGGCCACCTGCCCCTGACCGGATTCAGCAGCAGCGGGCGCCCGGGTTGGCGTCGGCTGCTGCATGCCGGCGGCGCCAGAACTCTCGTTCGCTGATCACCGGTGAGTCGGCGTGGTGGCGTCGGGTGTGCTCGACGTAGCGCTGATAGTCGAGATCGCCCATCACCGAGCGAACCCACCACAGCGTTCCGCGGAACGCTGTGGTGAGTTTTGCCGTCATGGTCATGGTCAGTGCCCACCTCCGTGCGCGGCGCCGGGTGCCCGGACTTTCCCGGCTTTGATGAGCTCGTCCCATTCCTTCTGGATTTCCTTCTCCGCGGGCGTCGGAATGAAGCTTGCGGGACCGAAGATCTTCGACGGTTCCTCCGGGGACTCGGTGGTCGGCAGCCCACCGGCCCGGATTGCCTTGGCACATACGATGATCCCGGCGATGACCACGACGATCACCAGAGACGCGAAGATGATCGAGAGCGTGCCCTGAATGAAGGTGTTGCGGATGACGGCATCGATGGCCTCTGGAGTCTTCGCAGAACCGTGCGCCGTCTCACCTGCTGCCTTCGCATCCTTGAACACGTTGTGCTGAGCCCAGTAACCGATCGCGGGGTTGTCGGAGAAGATCTTCTGGTACGACGCGGTCATAGTCACGACCAGGTCCCACACCAATGGCACGCCGGGGATCCAGGCCCATTTGAACAGGCCCTTCTTCATGACGATCGTCATGACCACCGTCAGTGCGATCGCGGCCAGAAGTTGGTTGGCGATGCCGAAGAGCGGGAAGAGCGTGTTGATTCCGCCGAGTGGATCGGTGACACCCATGAGCAGGATCGCGCCCCACGCAGCGACCACGATCAGCGAGCACAGCCACGCACCGATGCGCCACGACGGGTCCTTGAACTTCTTTGCCGGACCGCCGAAGTTGCCGAGCGAGTCCGAGAGCATGAATCGAGCGACGCGAGTGCCGGCATCGATCGTGGTGAGGATGAAGAGAGCCTCGAACATGATCGCGAAGTGGTACCAGAACGATTTCAGCGAGTCGCCGCCGAAGACGTCGCTGAGCACTTCGGACATGCCGAACGCGAGCGTCGGGGCGCCGCCGGTTCTCGAGATGATCGATTCTTCCCCGACGGCCTCGGCTGCCTGCGTCAGCACGTCCGGTGTGATGGGGGCGGTGCCGAGGGGCAGATTGTTGACGTATTCGGCTGCGGTTTCCGGTGTTCCACCGGTCAGCGCCGCGGGAGCGTTGAGTGCGAAGTACAGGTGCTGATCGAGGATGCAGGCGGTGACCAGAGCCATGATCGCGACAAACGATTCGGTCAGCATGCCGCCGTACCCGATCATCTTGGTCTGGCTTTCCTTCTCTAGCAGCTTCGGCGTCGTGCCGGACGCGATCAGCGCGTGGAAGCCCGAGAGTGCGCCACAGGCAATGGTGATGAATAGGAACGGGAACAATGAACCGGCAAAGGCCGGGCCTTCGCCGTTGGAGGCGAACGGCGTCACTGCAGGCATGTTCAGCGCGGGTCGTGCGACCAGAATTCCGATGGCCAGCAATGCGATGGTGCCGACCTTCATGAACGTCGACAAATAGTCGCGCGGTGCCAGGAGCAGCCAGACCGGCAGCACCGAAGCGGCGAATCCGTACGCGATCATCAGCCACGCAATGGTGACCTTCGAGAGTGTGAACCAGTCTGCGCCCCAACCGGTATCGGCTACCCAACCACCGGAGACGATGGCCAGGAGGAGTAGGACGACGCCGATCAGGGAGACTTCGGAAACCTTGCCCGGCCGCAGATACCGCAGGTACACGCCCATGAACAGGGCGATGGGGATGGTCATCGCGATCGAGAACACACCCCACGGGGACTCGGCGAGCGCATTGACGACCACAAGTCCGAGCACCGCGATGAGGATGATCATGATGACGAACACGCCGATCAATGCGGCGACGCCGCCGACGAGGCCGAGTTCTTCGCGGGCCATCTGACCGAGGCTGCGCCCGCGGCGCTTCGACGAGATCCACAGGACCATGAAGTCCTGCACCGCCCCGGCGAACACCACGCCGACGATGATCCAGATCGTTCCCGGAAGATATCCCATCTGCGCGGCCAGGACGGGTCCGACCAGGGGACCGGCACCGGCGATTGCCGCGAAGTGGTGACCGAACAGCACCCGACGGTCGGTCGGCATGTAGTCGGCGCCGTTCTCCATGATCTCGGCGGGAGTTGCGACGTCGTCGCGGGGCTTGACGATCTTGCGTTCGATCAACCGCGCATAGAAGCGGTAGGCGATCAGATAGGTACAGATTGCGGCCAACACGAACCACACGGCGCTGATGTGTTCACCGCGGACGATCGCAATCATGTACCAGGAGCCCGCGCCGACCAGTCCGAGAACGAGGAAGACGACGCGCGCAGTGGTGGAAATGGGTGTTTTGTCGATGACGCCGACAGGTGGCAGGTCAGGATCGGTTTTCAGGTACTCGACATTTGGTTCCGGCGCAGTCGTCAAGCTCATCGTCGAACTCCGTCCACTAGTGCAGTGTGGCCGCCGTCACAGCGGGCCATCTGTCACTGTAGGACCAGACGGGTGAATCCGCGCGATCTGTGGCGCGGGAGTCGACCGGCGTCAGAATCGGTGAGCGTCGGCGTCGATCCAATCGGTGAGCCAGCTCTGCGGCGGGGAGTCGAGCAGTTCGCCCGGCATCAGCCAGTCGAACAGGTCGGCATAGGTACGCGTGGTGAGACCGTCGACGCGGCGGTTGAGCATTCCCGGTTGCAGTTGGTCGAACGAATCGATGCCCATCGACGCGATCATCTGTTGTGCGCTGGCGACAGTTGCCTTCTGGAAGCGGTAGACGCGCTCGCTCTTGTCGGGGATGTCGAGTGCGCGGGTGCGTGCCGGATCCTGAGTGGCAACGCCGACCGGGCAGCGGTTTGTGTGGCACATCTGGGCCTGAATGCAGCCCACTGCGAACATCATTGCGCGGGCAGCCATCGTGAAGTCTGCGCCTTGGATGATGCGTTTGACGATGTCGGAACCGCTCGCCACCTTTCCGGAAGCGCCGACTTTCACGAGAGCGCGCAGACCGGTTCCCACCAAGGCGTTGTGCACGAGCATCAGGCCTTCGGTCAACGGCATGCCCATGTGGTCCTCGAATTCCACCGGACCTGCGCCGGTGCCGCCTTCGGAACCGTCCACGATGATGAAGTCGGGCGTGATGCCGCGTTCGATCATCGCCTTGCAGATTCCGAGGAATTCACGACGCGAGCCGACGCACAGTTTCATACCGACTGGCTTGCCTCCCGACAGTTTTCGCAGGGTCGCGATGAAATCGACCAGTTCGACCGGAGTGCTGAACGCGGTGTGCGCGGGTGGCGAAATCACGGTCTGGCCGACGGGTACCCCGCGGGTTTCGGCGATTTCGGGTGAGACCTTGACTCCGGGAAGCACGCCACCCAACCCGGGTTTCGCACCTTGCGAGAGCTTGATCGAAATGGCCTTCACCTGATCGAGGCCGGCACGCTCGGCAAACCGGTCAGGATCGAATCGGCCGTCCTCGGTTCGGCATCCGAAGTATCCCGAGGCAATTTCCCAGATCAGATCGCCGCCGTGTTTGCGGTGATACGGACTGATCGCGCCTTCGCCGGTGTCGTGGGCGAAGCCGCCTTTGGCGGCGCCGGCGTTGAGGGCCTCGATTGCGTTGGCGGACAACGACCCAAAGCTCATCGCGGAGACGTTCAATAGAGCGATGTCGTACGGCTTCGTGCAATCGCGTCCGCCGAGGCGAACTCGCGGAACGGTGTCGGGGGCGGTCCGTGCGCGAATCGAATGCGTCATGAACTCGTAGCCGATCGCATTGACGTCGCGCTCGGTCCCGAAGGGCTCTTCCGCCAGTGTTCCCTTTGCCCGCTCGTAAACCAGATCTCGCGTTTCGCGATCGAATGGCATTCCATCGGTGGATGATTCGACGAAGTACTGCTGGATCTCCGGTCGAATCTTCTCGAGGAGGAATCGCGCGTGCCCCAGGACCGGATAGTTACGGAGGATGCTGTGGGACCTCTGAGTGAGGTCATAGGTGCCCATCGCCGCCAGCGCGAGAGTGACGACAGCGATCACCCACCATCCGGGCGAGGCGACAATTGCGAGCGCGGCGGTGCCGAGACCCACTATCCATATCAAGAGCACGATCAGCATCCGAGTCACCTCGAGAGCGTAGGCGCCCACTGTGACACGGCAGCGGTAAGTCTCCACTAGGTTCTGCGATAGAGAACCGAATCCGACTCTTTGGGGGAATGATGACCGAACCGCAATATCCGACCGACCCGCAGGATCCGAAGGAGCAGCAGTATCCGGCGGGCCAGCAGTATTCAGCCGGTCAGCAATATTCAGCAGGCCAGGAGTATCCGACGGGCCAGCAGTACCCAACCGACCCGCAGTACTCAGCCGGACAGCAGTATCCGACCGGTCAGCAGTACAGCGCGACCCAGCAGTACAGCGCCGCACCCACGTACGCGGCGCCCCAGTACGGTCCGCCGAAGTCCAACGCGGGATGGGCCGTCGCGTCGATCCTGTTCTTCTGGCCTATCGCGTTCGCCGCGTTCAACCATCTCCACGACATCTACCCGAAGTGGGCGATGGGCGATCACCAGGGCGCGCAGTACGCGTCCGAGCGGGTGAAGAAGCTCGGGCAGATCTCGCTCCTCATAGCCGTCATCTGCTGGGTGCTGTTCATCGCGTTCTACGTCATCTTCCTGGTTGCGATCGTGTCGTCCGTCGATTCGTATACCTACAACTGATCACCTGCCGCGACGTGACGGTGGGGCGAGTACCCGTCACGTCGCCGCGAGGCCGTAGAATCCACAGACCGTGAGCCTTACCCTCGGAATCGTCGGACTGCCCAACGTCGGCAAGTCCACCCTTTTCAATGCACTGACCAACAACGACGTGTTGGCAGCGAACTACCCGTTCGCGACCATCGAACCCAACGTCGGCCTGGTCGAGCTGCCCGATCCGCGGCTGCAGAAGCTCGCCGAGATCTTCGGCTCCGAGCGCATCCTCCCCGCGACCGTGTCGTTCGTCGACATCGCGGGAATCGTGAAGGGCGCGTCCGAGGGCGCAGGCCTTGGCAACAAGTTCCTGGCCAACATCCGTGAAGCGGACGCCATCTGCCAGGTAGTTCGCGTCTTCGCCGACGACGACGTCATCCACGTCGACGGCAAGGTCGACCCGGCCTCCGATATCGAGGTCATCGAGACCGAGCTCGTGATCGCCGACATGCAGACCTTGGAGAAGGCTCTCCCGCGTCTGGACAAGGAAGCTCGCAAGAACAAGGAGCTCAAGCCGGCGCACGACGAGGCACTCAAGGCCCAGGCCTTCCTCAACGAGGGCACGACGCTGTTCAGCGTCAAGGACAAGCTCGACTTCTCGCTGCTGCGTGAGCTGAGTCTGCTCACCACCAAGCCCTTCCTGTACGTCTTCAACGCCGACGAGTCAGTGCTCACCGACGCAGCGAAGGTTGCGGAATTGCGCGCATCCGTCGCACCGGCCGACGCTGTGTTCCTCGACGCGAAGGTCGAGCAGGAACTCCTCGAGCTCGACGAGGAAGACCGCCAGGAAATGCTCGACTCGATCGGTCAGACCGAGCCGGGCCTGCACGCTCTCGCGCGCACCGGCTTCCACACCCTCGGACTGCAGACCTACCTGACGGCTGGTCCGAAGGAAGCTCGCGCCTGGACGATCCACAAGGGTGACACCGCGCCCCAGGCTGCCGGCGTCATTCACACCGACTTCGAGCGCGGCTTCATCAAGGCTGAAATCGTGTCCTTCGACGACCTAGTCGAGGCGGGTTCCATGGCCGCAGCCAAGGCTGCAGGCAAGGTTCGCATGGAGGGTAAGGAATACGTCATGGCCGACGGCGATGTGGTGGAGTTCCGCTTCAACGTCTAAATCCGGCTTCTGGTCCTCACCCCACGGGCAACTCGCTGAGCGTCCGACGTGTCACAAACCGCCGCGCTCTCCCAGTCAACGGGTCGGTGAATTCGAGTTCCCTCGCGAGCAATTGGAGTGGGAGGGAATGATCGTCCGGGGCGTCGGGAAGCAGGTCGGGGTATCGCCGGTCGCCCAGGATCCCGGCGCCGAAAGCTGCCAGATGCACCCGTAACTGGTGCATCCGTCCGGACTGCGGACGTAGAACCGTGTGCAGCACAGCACGTCCGGAGGCGCTCACGCCCATCCCTCGCGCCTCGATCGTGGTCTCGGAGTTGGGTTCACGGCTGTCGTCGACGACGACCCGCAACTCGCCGCGTCGAGCTTCGATGTGGTTGCGGTAAACGAGAGGGACGTCGAGCGCTGGCGCATCCTGGCCCCACCGGGACGGTCGCGCCGACACCGCCTCGTAGACCTTCGTGACCTGCCGCTTCTCGAACAGTGACTGGTACGCGCCGCGCGTCGCGGGGCGGGCCGAGAACATCACCACCCCTGCGGTGCCGCGGTCGAGTCTGTGGATCGGGGTCAGATCTGGGTTGTCGAGACGAACCCGCAGTCGGACGAGCGCCGACTCGCGGAGGTAGCGCCCGCTGGGGGTGGTCGGGAGAAAATGTGGCTTGTCGATGACGACGAGATCGTCGTCGATGTGCAGGATCTCCTCGTGGAACGGCACGGGGTCCTCCGCCGGCAACTCACGGTAGTACCAGACGAACCGGTGCGCGCTGAGTTCTGTGCTCCGGCAGATCGACTGGCCGTCGATACCCACGAACTCGCCGTCGTCGAACCGCCGATACAGGTTTTCGGCGTCCAGATGGTCGAACTTGGCTACGACGTACTCGGCGATCGTCGTCCACGGCCCAGAGAGCGGGATGCGTAGGCGCGTCGGGCCAACCCCGTTCTTGACGGGCAGCGGTGGGGACATGGACACACAGGTAATCATCCCATCGACTGCTGGTCAGCGGTGATTCGGTGCGGCCTTGCCGGAGACGTCCCCGCGGGGACGTGGGGACCAACTCGGAGCGGTGATCACCAGAGATCGTCGAGTCGGAAAATCAGTAGCGCGGACCCCGGAAGGCTCCGTATGGTTTCGACACACACGATCGCGGTCGAAAAGCACTGCGGTCCATACCTTCTGTAGCTCAATTGGTGAGAGCACCCGACTGTGACTCGGGCGACGGCGGATCGTAACCGCCCAGAGGGACTCAGTTCAGATACGGCTGACGTGAGGACTCTAGGCGCAGAGACCGGCAGCCCTTTGCCTGCACAGTTGTCGAACGAGCCTCAGCCGGTATTCCCTGAATCGCCGAACAGCATTCCAGTCACCCGCCATTTCCGCGTCGGCAAGTAGGTATTCGCAGTTGTCCAACTGATCCTTCAAAGACATCATCAGAATTCACCTCCGATCACCCGAGCAAGTACCTGTCCAGGATGCGTCCGGCGACACCCCGCGGACATCGGCCGAAGTACCTGTTCAGGTACCTGCTTCGGTGCGCGGTGGAGGTTACTTCTTGACCGCAGGCGCTGGTAGCGGCATACCGCGCTCGGACAGGACGGCGCGGAGACGGTCGGGGAAATCGGTGATGATTCCGTCGACACCCAGGTCTATGAGGGCGTGCATGGTGGCGGGATCATCGACGGTCCACGGGATGACCTTCATGCCACGCGCATGTGCGCTCGCGATCATGTCGGCTGTCGGGTACAAGGCGAAGCCGGGGTCGCCGACCTTTCCACCCTGGGGAGTTCCTTGGACAGGGGAGTACGCGGAGGCGCCGAAGGTTGCCACCGCCGAGATGCCGTCGCCACCGAAATCGTCGATGTCCAGACCGCCGAGCCACGGTGACGCTCCGTCCTTGCCTACCTGGAGAAAGTCACCGTTGGTGAGCGCGACCACGGGCACACTCGGCGCGAGTTGACGGGTGAGCATGAGCGAGCCCCAGTCGAAGCTCTGAATGGTGACGCTGTCCAACAATCCGGCTGCCCGGATCGTATCGAGGACTACAGAGACGAACTGCTCACGCGGGGCGGTCTCGTGGGGCGCTCCCGCTTCCACCTTGGTCTCGATGTTGAGCTTGATTCCGGGTGCGTTGTACGACTTCACCAGAGCGAGCACTTCTTCGAGTGTCTGCATATTCGCTCCCGGAACATTTTGCTGCTCAGGGTATCCGGCAAGGGGGAGCGTGCCACAGTCCATGGTCTTGATCTGTTGCAGGCTCAGCGTGTTGACGAATTTGCCGACGTACGGGAACTCCGGGTCGCCGGTAGTGGCGGGCTCGGTGTCGAGGCATTTCTTGTTCGAGATCTTACGATCGTGCGTGACGACAGCGATCCCGTCTTCGGTGATCTGGGTATCGAGTTCCAGTGTGCTGACGCCCATTTCGAGAGCATTGGAGAACGCGGCCAGGCTGCTCTCCGTGTACAGGCCGAGCCCGCCGCGGTGGGCTTGGACGTCGAACGTCGAAACCGGCTGGGGTGCTGAACTACCGAACGAACCGGACCAGTCGAGACTGCCGGTTGGCGATGCGCCGGCCGGGGTCGCCAGGGCGGTGAGGGGGAGTGCGACGGTCACGGCGGCACACGACAATATTCTGCTCAGTTGCATGAAAGGAACGTAAGGGCGTCGAATGGCTCGCCGGGGTTCGTTAGGTAAACTAACGGTAAAGGTCAGGCTGCGTGAACGCGCTGCTCGACGCCGTTCGCCTGGACCTTCATCCACGACGCCAGAAGCTCGCACCCGGTCAGTCCGCTCTCGTCGAGAGGTTCGATCGCGTAGCTGATGTGTCTACCGCCGCGAGGGTTCTCGAGCTGAAAGCGGTTCAGGTTCAACCGCGTCGGCAGATAGCCGAGGACTTCGAGGAACGCGGTGCGAATGCGTCGTAGATCGGTGCGCCATTGTTTCGGACTGAAACGAGTCTTCTGCGCATTCTGGAAAGCATTGCTACGAAGTAGTTCCCAAACTTTTTGTGCCCACACGCGTGCCTGGGAGAAGGACATCCAGCGCGTCAAGTCTGCGATGTCGCGAATGTAGCTGTCGTCGCTGGCATTACAGATCATGTCCTGTGGGTGCCCGATCCACTTGACCGGAATCCACGGCTGGACTTCGGGTCCGTCGCCGGCAACTCCGTGTCCCTCGCAACCTTCGATGACGCCGGTCGGTTGTTGTGGATCGGAGATCAATCCGACTCCGATGATGTTGGCGCCGTTCAGCGTCGGAGAAGTCGTCGGAGAAGTAAATGTCGGAAGAGCCGCGCGGATCACGGTGCATCCCTGTGAGTATCCGATCAGCATGAGTGGGCCGTCTGTCTCTGCGATTGCGGTCGAGAGGGCCTTCACACCCATCGCGGTGCTGTGCCGAAAGCTCAGGCCGCCGTCGGCGACCGGGCCGTACGAAGCGGGATAGGCGACCCAGCGAGAATCGAATCGACTGTCGAGTTCGTCGGTGACGGCACTGAGGAGTCCGCGCACACGGTCGCCGTGGTCGCCGACGTGGGATTCGCCGGTGCCGCCAACTGCAAGAACGGTTACCTCAGCCATGCCAGCGATGATCCACGTCAATTCTGAGAGGTCGGCTTCCAAACCCTGAGAAGAGACTGGCAATCCGTTGTGCTGCGAAATCGTTATCGAGCGAGCACCATTTACCCATGACGACGCCGAATCGTTCATCCAGGCGAAAAGTGTCCGTTGTCGGTGCGGGAAGCGTCGGCACTGCGATTGCGTACGCGTGCTTGATACGCGGATCAGCCGACGCGCTCGCCCTCTACGACACCAACAGTGCAAAGGTCCGCGCCGAAGTTCTCGATCTCAACCACGGCACCCAGTTCACACCGCCGTGCACCGTCGAGGGAGGTGATGACATCTCGGTCACCGCGGGATCCGACTTGGTCGTCGTCACCGCGGGCGCAAAACAGCATCCCGGCCAGTCGCGGCTCGAACTTGCCGCGGTGAACGTCAAGATTGCACAGACTCTGACCGAACAACTATTGGCGGTGTCACCGGACGCGGTTCTACTCTTCGTCACCAACCCGGTCGACGTGGCGACCTACGCAGCGATCCAGGCTGCGGGACCGTCGTACCGCAGCCGAATTTTCGGATCGGGGACGGTGCTCGACACGGCCCGATTGCGATTCCTGCTGGCCACCGAACTCGGAGTCGCGGTCGAGAACGTCCATGCCTTCATCGTCGGCGAGCATGGGGACTCCGAGATTCCGCTCTGGTCGAGCGCAACCATCGGCGGGGTGCCGGCAACCTCGTTCGTGGGACCGTCGGGCGGCGTCCTCGGCCCCGACTTACGCGCGAATGTCGCGAAGTCTGTGGTCGAGAGTGCTTACGAGATCATCGAAGGAAAGGGTGCGACCAACCTCGCCATCGGATTGTCGAGCGCATTCATCGCGGAAGTCGTGTTGCGGGACGAACAACGGGTTCTTCCGGTATCGACCTTGCAGACCGGTGTCCACGGACTCGAGCGCGTTTGCCTGTCCCTTCCCACGATGGTCGGTCGTGCGGGTGCCGGTCGAGTCCTCGAGGTACCGCTTTCAGAAAAAGAGGCTTCGGGGCTCCGATCTTCGGCCCGTACATTGCGAGAGGTGCAGGAATCTCTGGGATTGTGAATATCTGTTCTGCTCGATTTCCGACATATAGGATCAACAAATGATCAGCTTCCTGATTCGCGCCGCGATCTTCCTGGGTTCTGCCGCTGTCGGGCTTCTTGTTGCGTCGTTGATTCTTTCGGGCTTCTCGGCGCCCACATCCGGATTCATCGTTGCGGTCGTGATCTTTGCGATAGCGCAGTCGGTCCTGGCGCCGTTCATCGCGACAGTGGCAAAGCGCCACGCACCAGCATTTCTCGGCGGAATCGGATTGGTGTCGACGTTTGTCGCTCTGTTGGTGGCGTCGCTCTTCTCCAATCTGTCGATCTCCGGTGTCTCGACGTGGATTCTGGGAACAGTCGTCGTGTGGCTGGTAACAGCACTTGCGACGCTGGTGCTTCCGTTGTTGTTCGTGCGTAAGAAAGTTCAGGAGAAGAAGGCTCAGTGACGCGTCCGAACATCGGTATGGACTACTCAGTCTTGGACTGCCCGGATCCGGCTGCATTGGCCAACTTCTACGTCCAGGTCCTCGACTGGAAAAGCGTTCGGGACGAAGATGATTGGCACGTGATCGAAGGACCCGCCGGCGAGCGGCTCGCGTTTCAGCTTGCTCCGGATTTTGTTCCGGTCGACTGGCCGACATCCGGCGTCGGAATCCATCTGGATCTGCTCGTCGATTCTCTCGACCCCGCGGAGGCTTGGGTGATCAGCCTGGGTGCGCAGCGGGTGACCGGCATCCCGGAGCATCAGACTTTCCGCGTCTACCGCGACCCGGTCGGTCACCACTTCTGCCTGTGTCTGCGCGACTGAGTGTCGACTCGCCCCGATCTCGTCGACCGTGGATAATTCCGAACACTTGTCACGCCCGAGAATTGGAGATCGACGATGGCTTCGCAGAATTCCGACGAATTCCTGGTAGAACGTACGACGATCGTCAAGGCAGAAGCATCGGTCGTCTTCGCGTTGATCAACGATTTCCACCAGTGGACGCAGTGGTCGCCCTGGGAAGGTCTCGACCCGGCAATGCAGCGCACGTACGCGGGTCCTGACGCGGGCGTCGGGGCTTCGTACGCCTGGGCCGGAAACAAGAAGGCAGGCTCCGGTTCGATGGTGATAACCGAATCCGTCCCAGACGAACGCGTAGTTTTGGACCTGGCCTTCCTCAAGCCGTTCAAGGCACAGAACGTCACCACCTTTCTCATCTCTCCGAATGCCGGTGCCTCTCCCAATGCCGGTGAAGTTCAGGTGACGTGGAAGATGACTGGAAAGAAGAATCTGTTCTTCAAGATCTTCGGTTTCATCTTCAGCATGGACAAGCTCGTCGGAAAGGATTTCGAGAAGGGCCTGTCCCAGCTGAAAGCTGCTGCCGAAAAGGGCTGACGAGCCGGTGGTACCGTCTCCCGGTGTTACGGATGACGCCCACCGATGCCCAAACTTTCTGGATTTCGGAGAAGATCCCCAACGATCAACTACTGCTCTACTGTTTCGACGGGCAGAGCCAGTCGATCGACGAGCTACGACGCTCGGTGGTGGAACGAGCGTCGCTCATTCCGGATCTCAATGTTCGGATTCGTGAATCACCGTGGCATCTCGACTATCCGCTCTGGGATCCCATGCCGGTCGATGCCTCGTTGGTGAGAGTGCATGAGCTGCCGGATGACTCGTGGCCATCGTGTATTCACGGAATCGAAAAGCTTCTCGAAAACCACGTCGACCCGCGTGAGTCCCCGTGGACGCTTCACCTGTTCCACGGCGTCACCGGCGCGCCGCGTTGTAGCGGCCCGGCGCTGATCGCAGTTCTGCAGGTCGCTCATTCTCTGGCGGACGGCAAATGCGCGTCGGCGATTGCTCGCCAGCTGTTCTCGCCGCAACCGCCCGCGCAGCAGAAGACGGACGTGCGGCGTAGCGGATCAGCCGAGATTCTGGGCCGCGCCGCCCTGCGCCTTCCGGGTCAACTTGTTTCGCTGTTCCGCGACGGCCGGGCGGGGCACCGAGCGCAGTTACAGCTGCAGGCGGACACCGAATCGGGAGTTGTTGCGCCGCAGGCGGCGAGCCGTCCCAAGGTGCGCTCCAACATCCCGCCTGGACCTCACCGACTGGTGCGCATGGTCGTGCGGGACAGCGCAGATTTCCGTGGCGACGGCGTATCCGTCACAGTCGGAGCGATGACAGCCATCTCGCTGGCGATGGCGAATTACCTCACCGAGCGAGACGGCTCGGTACCGCCGGAACTGGGGGCTGAGGTGACCATCGCCAAGGCGGGTACACCCACGGCGCGCAACCACTTCCGCAATGCAGGTGTCGGACTGTTCCCGGATGTCGATGACCTCCGTGAGCGAGCCCAACTGATCAAGGAGTCGATGGACGAGCGCCGCGCACGGGCATCCCATCCGTCCAGCGCAGCGTCGGATCTCGCGCTGAACGCGGTTCCCGGCCCGCTGGTCCGTTGGGGCGTGCAGCAATACGATTTCACGGCGGTGCCCGACGAGGTCACCGGCAACACCGTGGTGTCGAGTGTCGCGCGCGGTGACGCGGATCTGGTGCTCGGAGGCGGCGTCGTTCGGTTCACAGCGGGCTTCCCGAGTTTGTCACCGGTCATGTCGTTGACCCACGGCGTACACGGGATCGGGGACACGGTGACGATCAGCATCACCAGCAGTCCGGCCTCGATCCCGGACATCGACGTGTACGAGCAGATGATGCACGACGCGATCGACGAGGTACGCGAAGCGCTGTCGTGACGGCCTGATGTACTGGCAGCATGGGATTCACGCGCGCCGAACTGGAGTCTTTCCGAGACGCCGAGATCGAGGATCTGATCGGGCCGAATTGTCGTCTGTTGTTCGTCGGTATCAATCCGGGACTGTGGACGGCGGCGACGGGCGCGCATTTCGCCAGGCCGGGTAATCGGTTCTACCCGGCACTGCTGAGGGCAGGCATCATCGAGCGTCCGATCGATCCTTCCGCGGGTATGTCGGACGCTGACACGCAGCACCTGATCGATCGCGGCGTCGGTATCACCAATCTCGCCGTTCGCGCGACGGCCAGAGCCGACGAGTTGAATGCAGAGGAACTTGCCGCCGGAGGAGTGCGGGTGCGGGCAGTCGTGCGTTCGACCAAACCGAAAGTGGTTGCCTTCGCCGGAATCACCGCCTATCGCACTGCTTTCGCTGACAAACGAGCCAAAGCGGGGCGGCAGGATCAGCCTTTCGAAGGTGCCGCTCTGTGGATCGTGCCCAATCCCAGTGGGCTGAACGCACACGAGACGGTGGATACGTTGGCCGCCAAATACCGTTCTGCTGCAGCCGAAGCCGGGATATTCTGACAGGAACTCTCAGTTCCGTTCGCCTGGAACGAAGTACGGGATAGAGTGATCGTATGTCTGTTCTTTACAATATCTTTGTAGTGATTCACCTACTCGGTATGGCTGCCCTGGTCGGTAGCTACTTCACCGTCCTCAAGGCTCCTTCGATCACCGAGGTCATGGTGTGGGGTGCCAGGATGCAGTTCGTGTCCGGCCTGATCATCGTCGGCTTGGGCGAAGGCGCGCTGGACAAGAACTACATTCACGCGAAAATCGCTGTGAAGCTGGTGCTTTCGCTGGTGATCGTGGCGCTGGCCGAGATCACCCGGGCGAAGCAGAAGAAGGGGCAACCCAATCCGAATCTGGTGCACGTCGTCGGCGGGTTGTCGATCGTAACCGTATTCGTGGCCGCGCTCTGGACCTGACAAAGACACAAAAGAGCCCCGGCGATCGAAACTCGCCGGGGCTCTTTGCTGTTGACGCGTCTACAGGCCCGGACGCTTGCCGATCGTCAGGGTCACTTCACCGGTGTGGGCGAAGAAGTCGTTGCCCTTGTCGTCGACGACGATGAACGCGGGGAAGTCCTCGACGTCGATCTTCCAGACGGCTTCCATACCCAGTTCGGCGTACTCGAGGATGTCGACCTTCTTGATGCAGTCGAGTGCCAGGCGAGCCGCCGGTCCACCGATCGATCCGAGGTAGAAACCTCCGTGGGTGTTGCAGGCGTCGGTAACCTGCTTGGAACGGTTTCCCTTGGCCAGCATGATCATCGAGCCACCGGCGGCCTGGAACTGCTCGACGTACGAGTCCATACGGCCGGCCGTGGTCGGGCCGAACGAACCGGACGCCATACCGTCGGGCGTCTTGGCTGGGCCGGCGTAGTACACCGGGTGATCCTTGAGGTACTGCGGCATCTCTTCACCTGCGTCGAGACGCTCTTTGATCTTGGCGTGCGCGATGTCGCGTGCCACGACGAGCGGACCGGTGAGCGACAGACGAGTCTTCACCGGGTGCTTGGAAAGCTCGGCGAGGATCTCGGCCATCGGCTTGGTGAGGTCGATCTTGACCGCAGCACCCTTGCCGGTACCCGAAATGCCATCGGTCTCTTCGTCGAGCTGAGCGTCCGTGACCTCGGGCAGGAAACGGCCCGGGTTGAATTCGAGCTGTTCCAGGAACACGCCCTCCGGCGTGATTTTGGCCTTCGCCTGTCGATCGGCCGAGCACGACACCGCAATGGCGACGGGCAATGAAGCGCCGTGGCGGGGGAGTCGAACGACGCGGACGTCGTGGCAGAAGTACTTGCCGCCGAACTGTGCGCCGATGCCGATCTTCTGCGTGAGCTCGAAGACCTTCTTCTCGAGTTCGTGATCGCGGAAGCCGCGGCCCGTGATGGCGCCTTCGGTGGGGAGTTCGTCGAGGTAGTGCGCGGACGCGTACTTGGCTGTCTTCATCGCGAACTCGGCCGACGTGCCGCCGACGACGATTGCAAGGTGGTACGGCGGGCAGGCAGCGGTACCGAGCGAGCGGATCTTTGCCTCGAGGAACTGCATCATCGAGTCGGGGTTCAGGATCGCTTTGGTTTCCTGGTACAGGTAGGACTTGTTGGCGCTGCCGCCGCCCTTGGCCATGAAGAGGAACTTGTACGAGTTCTCATGTCCGGCAGCAGTATCGGCGTACAGCTCGATCTGCGCGGGCAAGTTGTTGCCAGTGTTCTTCTCGTCCCACATCGTGATGGGGGCGTTCTGCGAGTAGCGCAGGTTCAGACGCGTGTATGCGTCATAGACACCGCGGGCAATGGACTTCTCGTCGTCGCCGGGGGTGAGTACGTGCTGTCCACGCTTGCCCATGACGATGGCGGTTCCGGTGTCCTGGCACATCGGCAGAACGCCGGCAGCGGCGATATTGGCGTTCTTGAGCAGGTCGAGCGCGACGAACTTGTCGTTGTTCGACGCTTCGGGATCGTCGAGGATGCTCGCGAGCTGCGTCAGGTGATCCGTGCGCAGGTAATGAGAGATGTCGTGCAGCGCCGTTTCGGTCAGCAAGCGCATCGCTTCCGGCTCGACCTGAAGGAAGGTGCGGCCGTCCGGTCCCTCGACTGTCGACACCCCTTCGGTGGTGAGCAATCGGTACTCGGTGGTGTCATCACCGATCGGCAACAGGTCCTCATAGAGGAAGTCGGCCATCATCTCTCCTGAACAAGGGTGCGTGCGAAGGTCGCATTCAGGTTATCGTTGGGGGTTTCCTTCTCCGAATCGGGGCGGGTGTGAGCTGGAATTATCCGGATGCCACTGGCTCGATCAAGATACTTCGACCAGTTCGGAGAGCTCGACGCCGCGAAATTCGGCAAGTATTTCGGCCTGCTCGGCCACTGCTGCACGGGCCGATCGTGACCACGTTCCCCACGGGGTGATCGCGACCTTCAGCTTCTTTCCGGACGCCCGCGGTCGCCACAGTCCGGTGATCGTGCCGCCGACCGCCACCGTGCCCGGTCGCCCGAGGGTCGGCCACACCGTCTTCTGGGCGGCCGGATCGGGCACCAGGGTCTCCCGATCCTTGAGCTGTACATACGGATCGAAAGGCCCGAGCAAGCGCGTACTCGAATCGGAGGGGGAGCCGAGCAGGTCTTCGCGGTCTTGTTCGAGAATCCACCGCTTCTCGCCGTTCACCTCGATCTCCTCGGTATCGACGGGCCAGTGGGCTTTGACGTCCTTGACCGGGGCATCGAGAAACGACGCGACGTGAGCAGGAGTGGCGGGGCTGTAGAAGCGCAGATACCCGCGAATCACGTCGAAGCGGGGATCGGCGTCTGAACCTGAGGCTGTGTACGGGCGTCGGCGCCAACCCGGAATGCGTTCGAGCACTGGGGGAGATGTGCCCGGCTGTAGCTCGAGGCCTGCCTGAAGTGCCGCGAGCCGGAACGGCATCTCGTACAGATGAGTGGCGTTGCACGGGCGGCAGAATCTCAGAAAGGGCTCGGTGACCCGCGTGGTCAATTGCGCGGACATCTCGCCCTTGACGGTTGGTTTCGAGACGATGTCCCGCATCGCAGTAGCAACTGTTTGCAGGGCACTCAGCGTCGGGATGCCGGCGGCCTTCAGGGGCCGATTCGCGTCGTAAATGCGCTTGGCTGCATCAGCCTCGCTGAACGGCGACGTGGCGACGGCGATGGCAGGCAGGTCGCCCCGACGGTAATAGTGGGGAGCGCCGCGCAACGTCCAGGCGAGAGCGAGCTCAGTGACGTCGCCGCGGACGCCGCGGATCCGCAGGGCCCAGGCGGCTCCGTCAGGTCCGGTGTTCTGAATCCCGAGATCGAGAATGCTGCAATCGCTGTGATCGGCGTCACCGGCAGCCGCTCGGTCGAGTTGATGGCGGTGCCACCGGAAATTAGCCACCTGCGTGAGTGAGGTTGCGCTAGACATGATTTCAGTTTACTGGTGGGTAACCGCAGGATTTGGGACAGTTGATCAATGAGACGACAGAATCGGTGAAATTCGACCGATTGGCCGGAATTTTTTCAGTAGCAGACCTTATTAGTCGAAATAATGACCCCATTGTCGGAATCCTTTGCCAACTGGTCGTTCGTATGATTACTGTTACCCACGTCACGGATACATTACAGATGTGACGCAGCTGTCACAGCACTGTCGGGTGCTTTGGGTAGCTGACCTCTGACTTCTCTAGGAGATTCACATGGGTTCACTGATGTCGATCGTCGAACTTGCACTCAAGGGCCTCGGCTCGGTCGGTGCCGGCGACCAGTTGTTCGAAACCTTCATCGGTTCGGTTCAGACGAACACGGGCAGCCTCAAGCCCCTCCTCTGATCCTGCTCGCTGGAATCGGATCGTTCGACCACACAACTTCCGCTCGGGTGACCGAGACCTAAACAACTGTAGGAGTTTTCATGGGATCCTTCGAAATCGTGGGGAACGTCATCACGGCTGTCAACAACGTCGGCACCGCATTCTTCAATTCGCTGACCGAGCTCAGTGGCGGCACGGTTACGCCCAAGTAAGCGTCGTCTGACGAGAAAGGCTCACGCACTCGGTGCGTGAGCCTTTCCGTGTCGATCGGAACTAGGTCGACCGGATCGAGTTTTTCCGATCACGTCGGGTTTGCCTCTTTCAGCCGGTACCGTTCGAAAGGTTCCGCTGCCGAAGAGAGTGACCCGGATGATCGAGACTCGTGCTTTGCGAACGGTTTTCCGCGTCTTCGTGGCGTTGGCCACGGCAGTATGTGGGCTCCAGCTCCTCACGGCACCGGGTCACGCTCAGTCGGTGGACAGCAGGCTGGTCGACATCTCGGTGTACTCACCGTCGATGGGGCGCGACATTCCGTTGCAGGTCTTGCGGCCGGCTGATACCTCCACGCCCGCTCCGACGCTCTACCTACTCAATGGAGTGGACGGAGGAAAAGACGACGCGACGTGGTCGGTGCGGACCGATGCACCGAAGTTCTTCGCGGACAAGCACGTCAACGTGGTCACCCCTCTCGGTGGAGCATTCAGCTACTACACCGATTGGGAGCGGCCGGACCCCGGCCTCGCAAAATCCGGCAACAACAACGGGGTCAACATGTGGACCACGTTCCTGACGGAAGAACTACCGCCAGTCATTGATTCGACGTTCGGGACGACCGGCGAGAACGCACTTGCCGGCTTGTCGATGGCAGGCACGTCGGTACTGGATCTGGCTATGGCGGCGCCCGCGCTGTACAACAGTGTCGGGTCCTTCAGCGGGTGTGCGATGACGAGTCCAGGCATCGGTCAGGACTTCGTGAAACTCGTCGTCGCAGTGGGTGGTGGCAACGCGGAGAACATGTGGGGTCCGTACGATGGCCCGGGTTGGCCGGCTCACGATCCGGTTGTCAACGCGGACAAGCTACCTCGAATCCCGATGTACATCACTACCGCAACCGGGATTCCGGGTCCGTACGACACGCTTGCCGATCCACGGATCGACAACGACGTCAGAGATTTGGCGTTGCAGCTTGTACTCGGTGGCGGAATCGAGGCGGCAACTCACTACTGCACCACCCAGCTTGCGGACAGGACGAACGCATTGGGTATGAACAACATTCGCTACAACTTCAAGCCGGCAGGAACGCATTCATGGGGATACTGGGAAGACGACTTACACGACTCGTGGCCGATGATCGCCGCGTCGCTCGGCGTGTGAGGCCCCATCGAGCAAGCCTTCGAAGCGTCGTTCTCGTCGGCGCGCTCGCCTTGATTTCACTACTTGCGTTGCCCTCGACCGCGCTCGCCGACGAGACCCCGAAGATAACGAGTGTCACCGAACTGTCTTCGCGCTTGGTTCTTCTCGACGTCGCGAGTCCCGCCATGGGGCGCACCATGCAGGTGAAAGTACTGCTTCCTGCCGACCGCTCGGAACCGCGCGGGACGCTGTATCTCCTGGACGGCAATTCCGGGCAGATCGAAGAGAACAACTGGCTGGCTCCGGCTAACGGCGATATCGTCCCGTTCTTTGCCGACAAAAACGTGAACGTCGTACTCCCCATCGGTGGAACCGGCACCATGTACACCGATTGGCAGGAAGACCACCCGAAATTCGGTCGTCTGAAATGGGAGACGTTCCTGACGAAAGAGCTTCCCTCACTGATCGACACGAGGTTCGCAACCAACGGGCACAACGCAATCGGCGGGATCTCGATGGGCGCAGAGGCCGCGCTGATCCTGGCCCAACGCTCGGCCGGGTTGTACGACGCGGTCGCGGGCTACAGTGGCTGCTACACAACCGTCGGAGGATTCGGCAAGGCGTTGACCGATCTTGTGGTCGTCAACGGAAATGCCCGTTCGGAGCAGATGTGGGGTCCGGCCGGCAGTGAGGCTTGGCAAGAGCACGACATTTTCGCCAATGCCGACAAGCTGCGCGGCACCAAGGTGTATCTCGCCTCGGGATCGGGACTACCAGGCCCGCACGAAACTCTCGATACTCCTGCCCTGGGCCGGGTACTGGTCGTTGGCGGGGTCATGGAACTGGGATCGAACCTGTGCACCGACCAGATCACGCAGGTGTTGCGCGATCGCGGAGTCGATGTCACCCGCAGCGCTCAACCGGTGGGGACGCACGGTTGGCCGTACTGGCGCGACGAACTCGTTCGCTCCTGGCCGATGCTCGACTCTGCGTTGTCGGCTTGAGTAATTCCTTGCGATGAGTTTCCGCTTCGGGCCGGGTCTATAACCCTGTACACCTGATTCGTAACCTCATCGACAAGGACAGAACATGCCTTCCATCACTCCCTGTTTGTGGTTCGACAACCAAGCAGAAGAAGCAGCGAACTTCTACATCTCGGTGTTCGGTTCCGGGCAGATCCTGGGAATCGAAAGATACGTCGAGGGATCGCCTTCCGGAATGCCGGCGGGATCGGTGATGACCGTCAGCTTCGAGCTCGGTGGTCAGCGATTCACCGGATTGAACGGCGGACCGATGTTCACGTTCTCGGAAGCAGTGTCGTTCGAGATTCCGTGCGTCGATCAGGCTGAGGTCGATCACTACTGGTCCAGGCTGACCGAAGGTGGGGAAGAGGGCCCGTGTGGATGGGCCAAGGACAAGTTCGGATTGTCCTGGCAGGTAGTCCCGAATCGTCTTCTCGAACTGATGAAGGATCCGGATCGGGCCAAGGCACAACGCGCCACGGACGCGATGATGAAGATGAAGAAGATCGACATCGCGGAGCTCGAACGGGCCGCAGGCGCATCCTGAACACGATCTGGCCGATGGGCGACAGTCTTCGTTAGCTGATGCTAGCCTTCCCTAATTCTCGCTGGAGCGTTGGAGGAGTGCTGGTAACCATGCGAATCAAAGTCTCTCGAATGAAGATTGCAGTCACGGCCTTGGCGGCCTCGCTCGCCGTCGCCGGGCTTGCCGGCTGCAGCAGTGACAGCGCTGACGCACCCGCGGAGGCGGGAGCAACCGTCTCGACCATGTTCGGCGACGTCGAGGTCCCGGCCAACCCGCAGCGCGTCGTCGCGCTCGGTTGGTCGGACGCCGAGACGGCACTTGCCCTCGGAACACAGCCAGTCGGTGTCGCGGACTGGATGGCGTTCGGTGGCAAGGGCGTCGGACCCTGGATTGCGGACGAGTTCACCACAGACCCGAAGATCCTCGGAACCATGGACCTGAGCATCGAGGACGTCATTGCTCTCGACCCGGACCTGATTTTGTGGACGAGAAGCGACAACACCCAGGCCACCTACGACAAGCTCAGCGCCATCGCGCCGACGGTCGGGCCGCCCCCGGGTCTGGCCACTGCGTACGGGACGACGGTCGAGCAGCAGACCGAACTCGTCGCGAAGGCTCTCGGCAAGGAAGCAGAAGGAAAGGCGCTACTGTCCGGCCTCGACGCCAAGTTCGACGCTGCAATTGCCGCCAATCCGAGCTTTGCGGGTAAGACAGCGGCCGTCGGCGCCTACAGTTCCGATGGTTACGGCGCGTACGTACCCGGCGACGCACGCGCAGACTTCATGACGCGCCTCGGCTTCACGATCCCGACGGCGATCACCGAAAAAGCCACCGGAAACTTCTACATCCCGGTCGCCAACGAGAACCTGAACTTGTTCGACGCGGATCTCACGGTTCTGTTTCCGATCTTCCTCGACAGCAGTGCGTTTGCGAACGATCCGCTGCTGCGCGCAATCCCGTCGGCCCAGGAGGGACATCTGTTGATCCTCGATGACCCGGCACTCGTCAATGCGTTCTCGAGTGGCTCGGTACCGGGGTTGACCTACGCAATCGACAACGCCGTTCCGAAGTTTGCGAGCACGCTCGGCGCCTGATCAGAGGTGTTTCGGGACCTGCCCGTCACTGTGAGCGTGTTCGCAAACAGTGGCGGGCAGTTCTCGTGCGTCAGTACACTGGAAAAAGTGAACTTTCAGCTAACGAGCGGCGGCCCAGTGGAGATCGCTCCAGTGGAGATCGAAGCGACCGCTCCTCGTTTTCCGCGGATGCATGCATACGTGGATATCGCTGTTGTGATCGTGGTGCTGGTGGGAACCAATCTGATCGCGCATTTCACCACCGCCTGGGCAAGCATCGCGACGGTACCCATCTCTGCTCTCGTCCTGTTGGCGCTCACCAAGCGCCGGGGAATGGGTTGGGCGGAATTGGGGCTGTCCCCTCGTGACCTGCGGCGAGGTTCGAAGTACGCGCTTGCTGCCGTCGGCCTGGTACTGACCGTTGTCGCCGTCGGCGCTCTGCTTCCGCTCACACGTGCTTTCTTCATGGCGGATCGCTACGCCACTATTTCCGGCGCGATCATCGCGTCGATGATCGTGATCCCGCTGCAGACCGTCATTCCCGAAGAGTTGGCTTTCCGTGGCGTCCTGCACGGCACGTTGAACCGGGTCAGTGGATTCCGCGGCGTCGCCGCTGCCGGTTCTCTGATGTTCGGACTGTGGCACATCGCGTCGTCGATGGGTTTGACCAGCGGTAACGAAGGGCTGTCCGGCTTTCTCGGTACCGGAGTGGTCGGCCAGGTCGCCGGCATCCTCGGAGCCGTTCTCGCCACCGCTGCGGCCGGTCTCGTATTCACCTGGCTTCGTCATCGCAGCGGCAGCCTGATTGCGCCGATTGCTCTGCATTGGTCGTTGAATGGTGCAGGTGCACTGGCTGCTGCTCTTGTTTGGCATGCAACTCTTGCGTGATCCCAATATCTGACAAAAAGGACAGCATTCGCCGCGCGGCGCCGGGTAGTTTTGTGCTTTGCTCAGTAAGTGACGCACCTTCATCGAGGCCATGTTTTCCACATTTCAGGTCGTCCGACGGTTGAGGATGCGGCGCAGTCGCTCGTCTCGATCCCCGACGGCGTCTTGGCGATCGACGATGCCGGAACGATCGTCTACTGCGGAGAATTCGAATCGCTCCCCGGAGACCTCGCGGGCGGCGAAACTCACGATCATCGACCGGGTTTCCTGCTGCCCGGATTCGTCGATGCCCACATTCATTTCCCGCAGACCTACGCCGGCGATGCGTACGGCGGCGGCCAACTCCTCGAGTGGCTCGACCTGTGCGTCTTTCCCTCCGAATCGAGATTCGCTGATCCGGAGTTCGCCCAGCACGCTGCCGAGGCCTTCTGCGCTCGCCGAATCGCCACGGGAACGACGGCCGCGATGGTGTTCGGATCGGCCTTCCCGCACGCGCAGGACGCATTGTTCAGTGAAACTCTGAATCGCGGCCTTCGAGTGGTCAGCGGCCGCGGGATTCAGACCACCGGCCCGGCGTCCGCTGCCGCGCTGATCACCTCGGAAGAGGACGCGATCAGACTCACCCGCGAGGAGATCGACAAGTGGCACGCGGCCGACACCGGCGACGTGAACACCGCACTCATTCACGTTGCAGTGGTTCCCCGCTTCTCCCTCGCGGTGACAACACGGACGCTTAAAGACTTGGGGGAGTTGTACGACTCGGTCCGTGACCGAGGCGTCTACTTCCACAGTCACCTCAATGAGAACAATCGGCCCGGAACCGGCGAGGTCGCAACCACACTTGCCGAGTACGAGGTCGAGACCTATCTCGACACGTACGACGGCAAGTTCCTCCCCGGCTCACAGGTCGGCGGAAAGAGCTTTCTGGGTCCGCGCGCGATACTCGCGCACTCGGTGCACTGCCAGGACTCCGAACTCGCACGAATGGCCGAGACCGGAACCTCGATCGCACATTGCCCGACGTCCCAGCAGTTTCTCGGCTCAGGCACCATGCCGTGGAAGCGAACCGTTGCGTCAGGGGTCAACATCGCGATCGGATCGGACTTCGGCGGCGGCGACGAGTGCCTGCTCACCCGAGTCCTCGGCGACGCCTTCAAGGTTCATATCTCCGAAGCCGGTGACGACGGAGTGTCGATGCACCCCGCCGAACTGCTGTTCACCGGAACACTCGCCGGTGCTCGCGCTCTGGACATGGAGAACCGGATCGGCAACTTCGACGAGGGCAAAGAGGCCGACTTCCTGGTGATCGATCCCTCCGGGTGGCCGCCGCTCGCCGGGCTCGTCAACCACGGAACGCGTTCGGATGATCCGATACTCGCCCGCGACCAGACGCTCTTCGGCCTCCTGATGGCGATGCGCGAGCCCGCGATTGCGCACGTATACGTGCAAGGGCGCCGGGTGTCGGGCTGACGTGTCGGCAACCGCCATCACCGGGTATCACCGAACGAGTTCGGGATTCCGGGCGTGGGTCGAGCGTGCGGCCGAGACCGCCGGTCGATTCGACGGCTACCTGAGCTGTGGCATCAGTGATCAACCGGAACCGGTGTCGCACGGCATGTCTGTCACATTCGACAGTGCCGACGATCTTCACCGTTGGCTGGAGTCGAGTGATCGCCGCGATCTCGAAAGAGCCGCTGCGGCAACGGGAATTCTGGCACAGACGAGTGATCTGGTCCTCGTCGACGGAGTTCTGCCGCCGCCCGGTATCGGCGTGTACGACCACGTCGTCGTCGTGGGTAAGGAGAACGAGTTTCTGCGAACGCAACGCCATCTCATCGATCTCAGTTCGCGATTCTCCGGCTACGAGTCGGTGATGTTGTTGCGGTCGGTCACCGACTCCACCCAGTGGAAGTCCGTCCTTCGGTTCCGGACCGAGCAGCAATTGGCGGAGTGGATGGCGTCGCCCGAAAGGGCCGCGGCACTGCCGAAATTGCGAGCCGAGTTGGCCGAGGACTTCACCGAGACCACGCGGTCGACACCGTTCGGCACGATTCTGCGCACGGAGAACGGGCAGACCCGTGCGACGCCGAATTGGAAAACGGCGATGATCATCCTGCTCGTTCTCTATCCGACAGTGATGACGCTGTCGCGATTTCTCGGTCCGCTGCTCGACGGGATCGGAGCGCCTCCATGGCTGTCGATGTGGTTGAGCCAGATAGTCAGCGTCGGCGCCATGACGTGGTTCCTGATGCCGACGGTCACCAGGTGGTTCCGCCACTGGCTCGACCCGGTCGACGGCGCCGTTCCCCGCACCAACTGGCGCGGTGTCGCAGCGGTAATTGCGGTGTACGTCGTGACTCTGACGCTCTTCGCCTCCGTGAAGTGGCTGCAGTTCTGGGACTACTTCGACTGAATCCGGCCTCGGCGGAAGTAGGTGAGCGGTCCGAAGAAGTTGACGAAGATGATCGCCGCCCACTTCTTCTTGCTGCCGTTGACCGTATCGGCAGGGCGTCGCGCCAGGTCGGTCCACGCTGCGATCGCCAACAGGGACTGAATCGTTGCGAGCAGGGAGACGACGCGGCGCTGCGCGGGTGACAGCTCACTCCAGGATTTCTTTTTTGTGAGGTTCATGAACTCCACTGTGCCCTCGAACGTCCGATTGGTGTCGAGATAGGGCTGCTATCGGTGCCTGGAGTTCCGCAAATCGGTGTGAATAGCGTCACCATGATGACCGCTAGGTACGGTCCCGCGGTCAGTCGGGATGGTCGTTTTCGGCGTAAAGATCTCGCTAACTCGAACTGTGGCTGAATGTTTGCGCCCGGACTAAGCTCGCGTGGCCACATTGCCGCGGGGGATTTGGCCAATCTGCTGGTACGCGCTCTAGCGGGAGCAACGCCCTCTCTGTTAAGTAAGGCTTGCCAATCTTGTGGTCCGCCTACAGGTTTGAAGCTGCGAGATAGCTGTTATCGGGAACGATGTTCGGAATACGTCAATAAATCGTCCGTAGGTGACAGTTTGATCACTGCCGGTGGGCGTCACCTGTGTGTATGTCCGTGTCCCGAAGGGGTCGAAATGTAACGTCCCGGACACATTTGGTGTCGCGGAAGTAACGGAAGACCTCTACTCTTATCGCCAGCAGCCACTCACGTGGCGGCAATCCTCTGGACCGTATCTTCGACAGGAGCACATCGCATGAGCAGCGCAGAATTCTCGGATGCCTTCACCTTCCTCAACGACTTCTTCAGCAACGCGTCTGATCTCTTCAGCGCTCTGAGCTTCTTCACCTCGCTCAGCTGATAGCTTCCGGCCGCTAGGCCGACTCAGTGGCCCCCGAAGACGATGTCTTCGGGGGCCACTGTTGTCTGTCTGACTATCTGTCTAACGTCCAATTTGGTGACAATGTGAGCATTGTTGGCCAAGTGCATGGCGGGGTTGATGTGACTGTGGTGGAATGCGAGCGAAAGAAGATAGCTTGCCTGCCCGCCACTTCCAGCGGGACACGCCGATGATCGGAGCTTTGTGCACGTCTCGCGAAGAAACCTCTTCAAGTACGCAGCTGCTGGATCGGCAGCTGCCGGACTCGCTGCATTGAGCGGTACGACGTCGGTGGCCAATGCCGGTTCACTAGGGACCCTGCTCGATTACGCCGCCGGTGTGCCGTCCGCTCAGGCAATCAAGGCCGCCGGGTATGCAGGCGCCATTCGATATGTCTCGGACAGGCGCCCGGGAGCCGATTGGATGGTCGGTAAGCCCGTACTGGCGCGGGAAACCGACGCGTTGACGGCGGCCGGACTCCAAGTCGTTTCCTGCTATCAATTCGGCAAGGGCGGAACGGCGGACTGGCGCGGGGCTCGCGAGGCAGGCAAGCGTCATGCTTCCCGTGGCCTCGAACTACATGCTGCGGCCGGTGGGCCGTCCGGTCGGCCGATTTACGCGTCGATCGACGACAACCCGACCAGTACCGAAATCACCACCCTGATCGCGCCGTACCTCGAGGGGTGGGCCTCGGTCGTCGGCAACGGAGCACTCGGTATCTACGGAAACACTCGCGTGATCGACGCAATGATCAGCGCCGGCGTCGGAACCTGGTTCTGGCAGCACAACTGGGGGTCGCCCGCAGGATATGTGCACCCGAGGGCAAACCTGCACCAGTTCGAGATCGACAAGCGCAAGGTCGACGGCGTGGGCGTGGATCTGAACTCGATCCTCACTCGCGACTACGGCCAGTGGTCGTTGGCCGGTGCGGTCGGTCCGGTCCAGCCCGTCGGATCCTCGTTGCCGACAGGATCTATCGCACCATAGCGCCGAATTTGGCGAGCCAGGCTTTGGCGTCATCGGGGAGGGTGCCCGCCGCTTCGGCGGCGAGGCACCATGCTTTTGCCATCGACAGGAAGTTCATCGGGTTGTAGGCGTCTTCTTCGCGAGACCACAATCCGTTGCCGGCGTAATGCAGGATCGTGATGTTGGCGGCTCCGTGCTTGGATCCGTCGCCCGGATCCTCCATCGGGTTGTCGATCTCGCACACGATCCATCCGCGCTGCTCGTCGACGACGAACCAGTTGGCCGGGAATTCGGTCATGCGGTGCCCCGGGAACTCTGTCATTGTGCGAGTGACCCACTTGCGTACAGCCTCTCGGCCATTGAGGGTGCCGAAAGCGTGTTCCACGTAGACGACGTCCTCGGTGAACATGTCCGCGAAGGCGTTCCAATCGCCGGAACGAGTGCACTCGACAACGGTGTTCTGGTACCCCGCGAAGGCGTCTTCGAGTTCGGTACGCGTCCAGGTCATGAAAGGCTCCTCGGGTAGTGGTCGCCTCAAATTAGAACACGTTGCAGAATTGATTGTCGGCGATTCGATGCAGACGAGTTCTGCGGTACCGTCGTTGACGGGTCGGGGACCCAATATGTGAGAGGGCAACGCGTGGATACCATCATCAGTTTCATCTACACACTTTTGTCGAAGTTGCAGACTGGCAGCATCGAAGGCTCTTCGGAGAAGTGAGTCCTCTGCCGGGTTGATTCCCTTACGTGACTTTCTGTTTGGGAATCAATCCGGCGAACACCATCGTCACAACGGCGGCGGCGATGGAAATCAGGAACGTGGCACGAAACGCCTCGAACGAGGGGATCACTGCGGTGCCGACGGTGATGGTCATTCCGGCCAGAACGACGCTCACGATCGCGGCAGACGTCGATGTGCCGATCGATCGCATCAAGGAGTTCAGTCCATTTGCGGCCGCAGATTCCGTGATGGGCACAGCGCCCATGATGAGGGCGGGCATCGCCGAGTACGCCAGTCCGACGCCTGCGCCGATGATCATTCCGGCAGCGGAGACCTGCCACACGCTCGAAACCGTGAAATACGCAAAGGTGTAACCCAATCCGATTATCAGCGCGCCAAGCATCAGCGTGATTCGCGGGCCTTGCCACGCCGAAATTCGAGCGGACACAGGTGAGAGTGCCATCATGACGAGTCCACCGGGAGCCAGCGCGAGTCCTGCTGCGACCATGGACAATCCGAGTCCGTAGCCGGTGGATGTCGGTGCCATGAGGAGTTGGGGGAGCGTCAAAGAGTGGCCGTACATGGCAAATCCGACGGCGATCGACGCGAAGTTGGTGAAGAGAACCTGCGGCCGGGCCGATACTCGGAGGTCCACTAGAGGTGCGTTGCGTCGAAGCTCCCACCATCCCCAAACCAGGAAGCTGAGGGCGGATACGCCCAAGAGCCCGAGCGTTTTTGCGTCGCCCCATCCCCAAGTCCCGCCTTTGGTGATGGGCAGCAGCAGAGTGATCAGGCCGACTGTGAGGCCGAGGGCTCCGACGAAGTCGAAACGGCCCGGGCGTCGTACCGTTGATTCGGGAATGACGAACGCAACAAGTGCGACGCAGATCAATCCGAGTGCCGCCGCAGTGACGAAGAGGAAGTGCCAGTTGGCATGCTGAGCGATCACCGCGGCGATGGGCAATCCGATCGCACCACCGACGCCGAGGGTGGCGCTCATGACCGCCATTGCCCCGGCTACCTTTTTCGGCGGCAGTACATCGCGAATGATGGCTATGCCCAATGGAATCGCCCCGATAGATGCTCCTTGAAGTGCACGTCCGATAATGAGCACCACGAGTGAAGGTGCGATCGCGCAGATGGCCGAGCCCAGAACGACCAATCCGAGGCTGACGAGCAGCATTCGCTTCTTGCCGAACATGTCGCCGAGCCGCCCGCTGATCGGCGTGATCACCGCGGCAGCGAGGAGTGTTGCGGTGACCGCCCACGAGGTGTCGGTGGGGGTGGAATTCAGTAGGTGAGGCAACTGCGGGATGATCGGGACTACCAGTGTCTGCATCAGTGCGACGACGATTCCGCACAGTCCGAGGACTGTGAGCACGGGACCCGAAGGTGCGTAGTTCGTGACCGTGGTTTTCTTGTCCGGGGATTTCTCGTCGACGTTCGACGAATCTGCGTGCACGGACATGTGGCTCCCGCCATGGATTGTTTCTGATTTGGTGCGTTCGCCCCAATGTGCACGCTACACATCGTGTGTATTCTGCACAATATGAGTATGGATCGAGAACCCGAACTGGTGAACATCGAGTACGAGTTGACCCTGCTCTCGCGTTACCACGCGCTGGCTCAAAGAGCCGAACTTCTTCTGGACCGGTCCGCGTATCTGTTGCTCGGACGACTGGAATTGCAGCAGCCCATGAGCCTCAAGGAACTGTCTTGTGCTTTCTCGCTCGACATTTCGACCATCAACCGGCAGATCGGCGCTCTGAGGCGGCAGGGTCTGGTGGAGCGGGTGGAGGATCCGGACGGTGGGCTGGCTCGAAAAGTTCGGCCGACGGCGCAGGGTCTGGCGAAACTCCGTGCAGACCGCGCACATTCGACAGCAGGAGTCGCAAAGGCGCTGCGTGAGTGGACGCCGGAGCAGCGCTTCGCGCTCGGTGACCTACTGCGGCAATTCAATACCTCGGTCGAGTCCTTGGAAGGCCGCGAATGGCCGCGACCGAATCAGGTCTGAGAGTGCGAGACGGACCGCAGTGATCGGTCCGGATCGCTCGAATCCGATTCCGGCGCAATGACAACAAGTTTCGGATGTTCCTCGGGGGCGGTGTGATTTCCCCGCCAGGAAAGCAGTGACCAGCGTGAGAGTCCGGACAGTGCCGACCCGAGGCTGGCGAACGAGCCCGAACTCAGCACCGATGCCGTAGACCCGATGCTCCCGATCGAAAGGAAAGAGCCGACGCTACCGATCGAGAGAATCGAGTACGCCGATCCGATCGAGAGAATGGACCCCTCGGATCGGATGGACAGTATCGATCGACTCGACTTGTGAGACCGTATCGACTGGTCGTCTGGCCTTGACGTCTGCTCTGGACGGCCATGCGTGATGTCCACTCGTAGATGTCCCATCTATCGGGTCTATCACGGTGATCGGAGATGCAAAAGGGACCCGCCGGAATTCGGCGGGTCCCTTTCACAAGACTTCGATCAAGCGACCGCGAACATACCCACGGTCGGGAGGAAGCTGCAGGTGATGCGATCTGCGCCTTCCGGCTGGGTGGTCAGCGAACCGCTGATCACCGAGAGGACGCGTCCCGGACCCGTATCGGCAATAGCCGACAAGGTGGCGGGACCATCCGGGTTGATGCGCGACGCGTTGGTCAGGTTCTGGGTGGCGCTGCGCTGGTTGTCGATGTTGACCCACGTCACGGTCATCGGCACCGGCTGGTCGTCGACGGCGGGAGCCGTACCGAGAGCGGTGAAGACGAACCCGGCCTGACCGGCAGCGGGGCCGGGAGGGGGCAGGTGAGCCGGGCCCGGAACAGCAAGCGCGGTTCCGACCGAATCGGCGGTGGCCGAGATGCAGCCCTTGCCAAGCGTCGGGTAGAGGAACTGCGCGATGACGGGGGCGTTCTCGTTCGGGATTTCCGGTCCGCCGCCGCCGCTGCCGTCGAGGAAGGTGATGACCTTCTCGAGGGTGGCTTTGATCTCGGGCGGAATGCCGGGAGAGTTCAGGATCGCGCGAGCTTGGTCGAGCAACGCTTGCTGCGGGCCGCCGGCGACGTCAGCCGGACCTGCAGCGGCGCCGATGATGGCGGGCGCAAACGATGCGAGGAACTCGATCGGCACACTTTCGGGTGCGGGCGGTGCTGCCGGATCGGCCATTGCCTGTGCCGGCAATGCCAGTCCTGCTACTGCGGCAATAGCGACGGCGGTGAACGCCTTTCGCATACCTCGGGTTCGAAGCACTGTTTCCCCATCCTTAGTCATACCGCGCGGGCGCCTAGGCGAGCTCCGCGTTTGACGGCTCGAGGGGTCACTCTATGTACAGAGCCCCCGGGTTGTACAGCTGTTCAGTTGCTGAGCAGCTACGCACCGGGGGGAGTCTATGGCATGACCGGCCTCGATCGTGATTTACGGCGACCATACCTGTGACTGAAGTGATCTATGTGAAAGTTGATGCAACTGTTACGTCAGATTGCGAGGTTTGTTCACTCGGAGATCAGTCGAAACGGACCGAATCGTCGACGAGTACGTCAATTCGACGGGCAAGGTCGAAGTCCAGTTCCGTGAGACCGCCCGCCGAGTGTGTCGAAAGCGTGTACGTGACCTTTCGCCAGCGAACGTCGATGTCAGGATGATGATCTGCGGCCTCGGCGACAGCCGCGATGCGTTGAAGAAGCGCGATCGCATCCGGGAAAGTCGCGGAATCGACGGTACGAGTGATCGAGCCCGGCGACAGCTGCCAGGCCGGCAGTTCGTCGAGAGCGCTTTGGATCGCGGAGTCGGACAACAAAGTGGCCATACTCCATCATGGTGCGATGAGTGATGTGCCTGCAAGGGATCGCGAAGTTGTTGCCGGTGCGATCTTCCGTGGGGGAAGGCTGCTTCTCGCGCAGCGGACGAGTCCGCCGGCGTTGGCCGGTCGCTGGGAACTGCCGGGCGGGAAGGTCGAGGAGTTCGAAACGCCGCAGGCTGCGTTGGCCCGCGAGTTGCGCGAGGAGCTTGCGGTAGAGGTTCGATGCGGAACAAGAATCGGCGTCGACGTGCAACTGTCGGCCGGGTTGGTCCTGCGGGCGTACCGGGCGGAGTTGGTGTCCGGCGAACCGGTCGCGCTCGACCACGCTCAGTTGGCATGGGTCGATGCCGAAGAACTCTTGTCGATGGATCTGGTCGACAACGATCGAGCCTGGATCCCCGAATTGCTCGAGGAGTTGAGGGCGCTTACGCCGCGCGGGCCTTCTTGAGACCGGCTTTCAGTTCCTTCTTGGATGCGCCCTCGTTCTCGAGCTTCTTCATCCGCATGATGACGACGGGGCACTTGATGCACCGTGTCTTCTTCCGGCAGCACTTCTTTTTCGGCTTGAGCTTCGAGACCTTGCTTGCCTTGATTTTTCCCATGTGACGCTGCGGCTTTCCTGTTTCACTACGGCGGAGAGCCCGCTCTTGGAACGAGGTTAGCGTACCCTTAAACACCCTGTTTCTCCAGGTCGTAATCCTACTCGCTTCAGCGTGGTGCAGATCACTATTGGCTGGTGGGGGCGGTGATAGAGGCCGCACAATGCAGGAGTATCCGCTCGGAGCGAGTAGTATTTACTAGGCCGCGGTGCCTATTCAGGCGATTCGTGCCCTGATTCGGATCACACACTCGTGCAGCGGCCACCAGAAGAGCCGTGCGACTTGACTTTCGCGTGGCCGAATCAACTCAGCCAGGAGAGCCATCGCGTGACCACCACCAGCTTCCGTAACGTTGCCATCGTCGCACACGTCGACCACGGCAAGACCACCCTCGTCGACGCCATGCTTCGTCAGTCCGGCGCGTTCGAGGAGCGCGCCGAGCTGGTCGATCGCGTCATGGACTCCGGCGACCTAGAACGCGAGAAGGGCATCACGATCCTCGCGAAGAACACCTCGGTGCACAAGCGCAACGAGGATGGTTCGGTCACCGTCATCAACGTCATCGACACCCCGGGCCACGCCGATTTCGGTGGCGAGGTCGAGCGCGGTCTGTCCATGGTCGACGGCGTCGTCCTGCTCGTCGATGCGTCCGAGGGCCCGCTTCCGCAGACGCGTTTCGTGCTGCGTAAGGCACTTGCTGCCTCACTGCCCGTCATCTTGGTTGTCAACAAGACCGATCGTCCCGATGCTCGCATCGAAGAGGTTGTCTCCGAGGCTCAGGACTTGCTCCTGGACCTCGCGTCCGATCTCTCCGACGAGGCCGCCGAAGCCGCCGAGCTTGCGCTCGGGCTGCCGGTTCTCTACGCCTCCGGCCGCGAGGGCAAGGCTTCGACGGTGCAGCCCGAGAACGGTCAGGCGCCCGACGCCGAGGACCTCACCGCTCTGTTCCAGGTTCTGATGGAGTACGTCCCGGCCCCCAAGGGCACGGTCGACGCGCCGCTTCAGGCTCACGTCACCAACCTCGACGCGTCGGCATTCCTCGGTCGCCTCGCGCTGGTTCGCATCCACAACGGCGAGCTGCGCAAGGGCCAGACCGTGTCCTGGTGCCGCGAGGTCGACGGCGAGCCCGTCATCACCAAGACCAAGATCACCGAACTGCTCACCACCATCGGTGTCGAGCGTGTTCCCGCCGAGGTTGCGCTTGCCGGCGATATCTGCGCTGTTGCGGGCTTCCCGGACATCATGATCGGCGACACGCTTGCCGACCTCGACAACCCGGTTGCGCTGCCTCGCATCACTGTCGATCAGCCGGCTATCTCGGTCACGATCGGTACCAACACCTCACCGCTGGTCGGCCGCGTCAAGGGTCACAAGCTCACCTCGCGCATGGTCAAGGCTCGCCTGGACCAGGAGCTGGTCGGTAACGTCTCGCTCAAGGTCCTCGACATCGGACGTCCCGATGCCTGGGAGGTCCAGGGTCGTGGAGAGCTCGCGCTCGCCATCCTCGTCGAGCAGATGCGTCGCGAAGGCTTCGAACTGACCGTCGGAAAGCCGCAGGTGGTCACTCAGACTGTCGACGGTAAGATCCACGAGCCTTTCGAAGAGCTGACCATCGACAGCCCCGAGGAGTACCTCGGTGCCATCACTCAGCTTCTGGCCAACCGCAAGGGCAAGATGGTTCAGATGTCGAACCACGGTCAGGGCTGGGTTCGTATGGAGTTCATCGTTCCTTCGCGTGGTCTTATCGGCTTCCGTACGGAATTCCTCACGGATACCCGCGGAACCGGCATCGCCAACGCCGTCTTCGACGGGTACGGCCCCTGGGCCGGCGAGATTCGTGCTCGCCACACCGGTTCTCTCGTGTCGGACCGTTCCGGCACAGTGACGCCGTTCGCCATGATCCAGCTGGCTGACCGCGGAACCTTCTTCGTCGAGCCCGGCGCAGACACCTACGAGGGTCACGTCGTCGGTATCAACCCCCGTCAGGAAGACCTCGACATCAACGTCACCCGCGAGAAGAAGCTGACCAACATGCGTCAGTCGTCCGCAGACGTGATGGAGACCCTCGCGAAGCCCATCAAGCTCGAGCTCGAAGCGGCCATGGAATTCTGCTCCGGCGACGAGTGCGTCGAGGTCACCCCCGAGGACGTCCGCGTCCGCAAGGTGCATCTCAATGCAACCGAGCGCGCTCGCGAGCGTTCGCGTAGCAAGTCTCGCGACAAGGCTGCTCTGTAGTCTTTCGTCGGTTACCACCTGACAGGCGGATGTGCCTTTCAGCCGAGTTTTCGGCGGAAAGGTACATTCGCCTTCATGGTTTCCGGGCGAAAGTTCTGCCCGGAAATCGAGTGCGAAGGGGCGACGCGGCCCCGTACGGAAGGAATTGTCTGTGGCCTCAGGACGTCGCTACCTGGCGTTGGCAGTGGCAGTGACGGCGTTGTCGCTGACTGCGTGTACGGCCGATCCGCCGCCTCCGGTCGAGAGCACCGAAACCGTCAAGCCCACACCGACTCCGGTTGTTCCGGCGATGAAGCAGGTCACTGTGGCGATCGACGAGGTAGGAGGCGGATTCAACCCGCACCTGCTCGCGGATCAGTCGCCGGTCAACTCCGCAGTCGGCAACCTCGTGTTGCCCAGTGCGTTTCGCCCGATCAATTCGCCGACGCAGCCTGGTGCGACGGAGTGGGCGATCGACGATTCTTTTCTCGTTTCGGCTGAAGTGACGTCAGAGGCTCCGTTCACTATTCGCTACCAACTGCGCAACGAAGCCCAATGGTCGGACGGCGCTCCCATTGCGGCAGAGGACTTTCGCTATCTCTGGCAGCAGATGATCTCGGTTCCCGGTGTGGTCAACCCCGCCGGCTATCAGATGATCGACGACGTGAACTCGTCCGGCGGTGGCAAGACGGTCAACGTCGTGATGCGTGCGCCGTATCCGGCGTGGCGAGAGTTGTTCACCGATATTCTTCCATCCCACCTGATCAAGGACACTCCCGGCGGTTTCAGCACCGGTTTGAGTGAGGGGATTCCGGTGTCTGGAGCCCACTTTCACGTGCGCTCGGTCGACCGTGGTCGAGACGAAATCGTGCTGGAACGCAACGACCGATTCTGGGGCAAGCCTTCAGATCCGGATCAGATAGTTCTGCGACGCGGAGGAACGGCTTCGCAATTGGCGGATGCACTGCGTACCGACGATGCTCAAGTGGCGCAAGTTCATTCGGGTAGTGCCACGGATATTCAGCTTTCTGCAATCCCGGGTGTCAGTACTGCATTCTCCTACGTTCCGCGCACTCTCGACATCAACGTCAATGGGCGCAGCAAGAACTTCGCGGACGTTCGGGTGCGTAAAGGTGTTCTGGGACTGCTCGATCCGGACCTGCTCGCCGTAGTGGCGGCCGGGAGTGAATCGGCGTCGGCCCCGGTGAAAGCTCAGATCCTCGCTCCGTCGGATCCGGGATATGCGCCAACCGCGCCGCCGAAACCGACCAGAGAGCAGGCGCTCGGCGAGCTGACCGCAGCCGGTTACTTGACAGCACCGCCAACCGGAATCGTCACTGGCACTGGAACGGTCGGATCGATCGTCCGGGACGGCGCTCAGTTGACGCTGCTGATCGGCGCTCCCGAAAACGACGACATCGCGATCGCCGTGGCAAACACCGCTGCCGACGAATTGCGTGACGTGGGGATCCTGGCGACCGTCGAATCGGTGCCGCCGGAGGAGCTCTACGGCGAGGATCTGACCACAGGACGCGTCGACATGATCGTCGGTTGGAGCCGAGCAGGCGCTGACACCGCAACTTTACTGGCCTCCCGGTTCAGTTGCCCGACAGCGCCTTCCACTCCTGCGACAGGTTCGGCGGTGCCCACACCGACGCCGTCGCAGTCTCCGGAGCCTGTCCGAACGACAAGCGTCGAGGCTCCGAGCAACCTGTCCGGGCTGTGTGATCCGGCGTTGCAAGGTCGGATCGACGAAGCGCTCAGTGGCATCGGGGATCTCGGGTCGTTGATCGCCGATGCGGAACCCAAGCTGTGGGATCTTGCGGCGGTTTTGCCGATCGTGCAGAGCCGAGCGCTGGTTGCAGTCGGGACCGGAGTCGAGGGCGTGGTCCTCGACGGGCCGGTGCAGGTGGGGATATTCGGAAACGCTACGGACTGGGTGAGGGTGGCAAAGTGACCGCGTCGGCGAAGCGACTTCTGTTGGTGCACGCACATCCGGACGACGAAACGATCACCACCGGTGGCACCATCGCGCGTTACGCGTCCGAAGGTGCCGACGTCACGGTCCTCACCTGCACGTTGGGGGAGGAAGGCGAAGTGATCGGTGACGCGTGGGCAGGGCTCGTGGCTGCCGAGGCCGATCAACTCGGGGGCTACCGGATCGCCGAATTGAGCGCTGCTTTGTCGGCTTTGGGCAGTGCCGCTCCTCGCTTCCTCGCCGGTGCCGGTCGGTATCGCGATTCCGGAATGATCGGCACACCTTCGGCCGCCAATCCCCGTGCCTTTGTCAATGCTCGACTCGACGAGGCAGTCGGCGCGGTGGTCGCCGTCATTCGTGAGATTCGGCCGCACGTCGTGATCACGTACGACCCCAACGGAGGCTACGGGCACCCGGATCACATCCAGGCACACGCGATCACGACAGCGGCCGTGGAAGCTGCAGCAACGGCCGCATATCCCGAGGCCGGCGAGCCGTGGTCGACTCCGAAGTTCTACTGGACCGTGACCGAGCGCAGCGGACTCGAACGCGGCATCGCGGCGATTTCCGAGTTCCCGGAGAACTGGCGTCTGCCCGAGCCCGGTGAATTGCCGAGCGTCGAGGACGCAGACGTGACGACGGCAATCGATGTTCGAGGCGTCATCGATGCGAAGACGAGGGCATTGAGCGCCCACGCCACTCAGGTGACGGTAGCCCCGAGTGGAGCCGAGTTCGCATTGTCGAACAACGTGGTCCAACCGATCCTGACGGTCGAGCATTTCGTATTGGCCGCCGGCACGCTCGGTCCGGTGGGTGAGGACGGTCGCGAGCGCGATCTGTTCGGCGGGCTGCACAGCTGACCTGGGCGTCGGCTCACAGGCATTGCGATCGACGCCGTAGTGGTGTGTGATGCGTGTCACCGGAGGGGTGGTCCTTTCGGTAACAGCAAAGCCTGGGGCTGAAGAAATGTACAACTGGGACCTGCAGAACCAGATCGTCGCCTTCGTCGATTCGTTGCGTCCGATGGCCGGTTACTACCACGACATGTATTACGGATCGCTCTACGCATTTGCAGATCAGCAAAGTCATCTGCTGACGCTGCTCGGGTTCCCGCCGGTTCCCTGATCGACTTCGTGCTTTTCGGGCGCGAGCCGGGGTGCTTGTCGGGAGGGACCCCGCGCTCGCGCGTTGGCCGTCGATAGACCACTATCAAAACCATGATCACGGCCGAGAACAACACAGACGCTTCGACAGAAACGTCGCTGTCGTGGCTCGACCCCATCATCCTCGGTGTCCTGATTTTCGACGGGTTCTTATGCGCGGTGTTGTCCGTCCTGTTCTTGCCGACTCATCTCGGTACGACGGCATTTCCGATCAGCATTCTCGTTGCAGCGACCGCGAACCTCGTATTGGTGATCGCCGCCCGCACGGTTACGACGCCGGGTATGGCCGCATTGCCGCTCGCCGGTTGGATCGTCGGGTTCTTGGTGTGCATGGTCGGCGGTCCAGGCGGCGACGTGCTGGTGCTCTCGTCCCCTCTGACGTTCTTACTGCTGGTCGGCGCAATCGCTCCGGCCGCGGTTTTCCTCTTCAAAGTAGCGATCAACAGGCTTGCCACCCTCAGTTCGCAATAGTTCTCGGCGCGCGCGTAGGAAAGTAACCCATCCATAAGGGACACTCAGCCTGTGGCTGAAGATGATCTGGCGGGCGCGACTATCGCCTTGACCGCAGAACGGCGTGTCGAAGAATTTGCGACGCTCCTCGAACGTCGAGGCGCGGAGATCGTGCGGACACCGGTGATCCATGTGCTGCCGTTGGTGGACGATCGCGACCTGCGCACTCAGACGTCCGCGTTGATTGCCGATCCGCCGGAATTGGTCGTGATCAGCACCGGAATCGGCTTTCGGGGTTGGCTCGACGCCGTCGCGTCGTGGGGTTTGACCGACGAGTTCCTCGGAGCTCTGGCCCGGACGCGCATCATCGCCCGCGGCCCCAAGGCGACGGGCGCCATCCGGGGCGCCGGACTGCGCGAGGAATGGTCGCCTTCGGGTGAGTCGTCCGAGGAAGTTCTGGCGCACCTCGGAAGCGAGGGAGTGGCAGGCTCACGCGTCGCAGTCCAGTTGCACGGCACCATCACCGAATGGGAGCCGTTGACGGACCTGAGCGCCTCCCTCGCCGACATCGGCGCGGTTGTCACCCCGGTGTCGGTCTATCGGTGGATCCGGCCGCCGGATCAGTCGCCAGTCCGCGCGTTGGTCGCTGCAGTTCGTTCCGGTGCAATCGACGCGCTGACCTTCACCAGTGCCCCCGCGGTGTCCTCGATGCTCAGCACGGCAAAAGAAATGGGCGAACTGGAGCGGTTCGTCGCAGCTATGCGCGGACCGGTACCGACCTACTGCGTCGGACCGGTGACGGCCGCCCCGCTGGAGTTGCTCGGCGTTCCGACCATCCAGCCGGAGCGATCGCGTCTCGGTTCGCTGGCGAGGCTCATCATCGACGACCTGCCCAAACGTCGCCACCGCCCGGAGTGACGGCTTCGATCAATGCCCACGCGTTCTCGGCGGGGAGATCGATCACCTCGTAGCTTCCGGTGCCTGCTGGCGTCGCGGCGATGACGGTTGCCACGCCTGCGCGTCGCTGGAAGAACGTCTCGCGCACCGTCCATCCGATGACACCTTCGGATTCGAGGCTGTGGCGCTGGCGATCGAGCGAGCCGCTTCGGGTGATCAACCATCCCGGCAGGACTGCGTGGCCGAGGCCGTTGTATCGGTCGTAGGCGAGGGCAGCGCCAGCGATGGCGAGTACGGCGACCCCGAACCACGCGTAGATCGGTACATCCAGACCAGAAGCCGCGCACGCCACGCAGACCAGAAACGCTACTGTCGCGAGAAACAGTGCCCTGGTGTACCGGCGACGCCGCGCGGCCGGGCCGTGCGGGATCAGCGGGGCGGACGCCTGACGTGAGTCACCGATGACGGTGGCCATCACTCGCTCGGCTTCCCTGCGTGGTCCCTGCGGGAGCAGCAGCGAAGATTCCTTCTTCTCGGCGCTGACCCCGGTCATGATGGCGTCGAGCCGCGCGCCGCGGGCCAATCGCAGCAGAAGCGGTTCTTTGAGCGTCGTGCCGCGGAGGCGGGCGCGGTCGAGTGTGGTTTGCCGAGTTTTCAACAGGCCGTGACTGACATGCAGGATGCGGCCGTTGTCGGTGAGTTTCATGTTGCCGAACGCGATCAGGTACTGGACGCAGGCGAGTGCACTCGACAGCACCAGCAGCACGACGAGTGCGATGACGACCATCAGCGCGATGCCGAGGCTCTCGAGTGAGTCGAAGCTGTCGCTTACTGCCGACGATTTCGCGACGGCAGTGCCGATGCCGTATTGGAACGAGATGCCGATGATCGCTGCGATGATGGCGATTCCGGTGAACGAAAAGGGAGCGTAGCGAACCCAACTGGGCTCCCAGTGACCGATCTCGGTGTCGACCGGTTCGGCGATGTTCTCGACCGGTGTGCCCGGGGTTTCCAGTCGCCGTGCCTGTTGCGCGCCGGCCAACAGTGCGGCACGTAGGTCCGGAACCAGGGCAGTCGAGAGGGCATTGAGTTCGAACTTGTTCGAATCGTGGCCGATCCCGGCGCGCTGGCCGGTCCCGATGCGCACGATCGACAGCCCGAGCAGTCGGTGCATGACCCCGGCCTCGACGTCGACGGATCGGATGCGGCTACGCGGGACGGAGAGCAGCTTTTTCTGGAATACCCCGGTGCGCAGTTGTACGTGAACGGGCCCGATTCGGTACGTGGTGGTGAAGTACCGCAACAGACCGAAGACGACGAGCAGAGTGACGACGCCGAGTCCCCACCAGTGGTTTCCGGATTGGCTGCCGAGAACTACGGAGACGAGCAGGACCGGGAGCAGTTTGACGACTTCGTTGACGGGGTGGACCAGAAGCATGCGGCGGTCGAGGCGGAGCCATGGCTGTTCCTCCTCGGCTGCCTCGGCAGCTGCCGTTTCCGCCTCGACCGGGATTTCGATCGCGGTCGGGTCGCCCAACTGCTTCTCGTTCACGTTGCGTCTCCCACGTTGGTGCCCGCGATCTCCGTCAGTTGGGCCACTGTGCGGTCGGCGATTTCCTGGTCGAGCGCGGAGATCTTCACAGCCCCGGCCGACGACGCCGTAGTGACGGTCACGGTTGCCAGACCCAACATGCGGTCGATCGGTCCGCGTTCGGTGTCCACGGTCTGCACGCGCGATATCGGTGCGATCCGTCGTTCCTGGGTGAACCACCCCGTGCGTGTGTACACCGCAGTGTCACTGATTTCCCATCGGTGGACGCGATACCGCCACGCCGGAACCATCAGAATGTAGGTGGCCGCGAACAGGACGGTGACTGCGAAGACCAGGCCCACCACCCAGGACGGGATTCCGGGTATCAAGACGGCACAGACGATTTCGGCGACGATGACGGGTACCCAGAACAGCGAGGCAGTGATTGCCCACAGCCTCGGGGCTTTGGCGCTGGGTCGCCATAACGGGTCGGCCATGGTCAGCGGTTGCGGGGCAGTCATGGGCACTACTTTGGTCGAGTGAGGGGCGATCTGTCGACATCGGCCCTATCGTGGAGTGTGGCGACTGCGAAGGGAGCACGTGATGACCGAACAAGATGCGACATTCGACCCGGAGGCTCCGGAATCAGATGCGCTCGAACAATCGACACCCGTAGATCCGAACGCCCCCGAAGAACCCGATCTGACCGACATTCCACTCGACGCGCCAGTGGCTGACGTGGTGGATCAACGAGTCGAGGTCGCGGTCGACGACGACTACCGGCCGTCGTGATCGAGGCCGTGTCGGGGCGGTAAGGCCTCCTACTTCTGGCACCGGGTGGCACTAGTCGTCCCACATGGCGCATGATCGCTAGGTGAACCGAACTGGTGATGACTCCGGCAAACCCACCATGCTTCCGATGCCAGGTATTTCCGCGTCCGCCTCGTCCAGTCCGTCGCCCGGCCCGTCAGCGTCGGCGATGCGGCGAGTTCTCCGTCGCGCACGCGATGGAGCGACCTTAAACGTCGACGAGGCGGCGACGCTGCTGCAGGCGCGGGGAACCGATCTGACCGATCTGTGTTCCTCGGCAGCCAAGGTTCGCGATGCGGGTCTGCTGGCAGCGGGTCGGCCGAACACCGTGACGTATTCGCGGAAGGTTTTCATTCCGCTGACCCGTCTGTGCCAGGACAAGTGCCACTACTGCACATTCGTCACGGTGCCCGGGAAACTGCGTGCCGCTGGGCACGGCATGTTCCTGGAGCCGGACGAGGTTTTGGACATCGCTCGGGCAGGCGCCGAATTGGGCTGCAAGGAAGCGTTGTTCACGCTGGGTGATCGCCCCGAGGCTCGCTGGCCGGAAGCAAAGCAGTGGCTGGACGAACGCGGCTACGACTCCACCCTCGACTACGTGCGGGCGATGTCGATCCGGGTACTCGAGGAGACCGGACTGCTCCCGCACCTCAATCCCGGTGTGATGAGCTGGCAGGAACTCTCGCGGCTCAAGCCCGTTGCTCCGTCGATGGGCATGATGCTCGAGACGACCGCAACCCGCCTGTTCACCGACAAGGGCGAATGCCACTACGGCAGCCCGGACAAGGACCCGGCGGTTCGGCTACGCACCCTGACCGACGCAGGCCGACTGAACATCCCGTTCACCACGGGAATTCTTGTGGGCATCGGGGAGAACTTCCTCGAGCGTGCCGAATCGATCATGGCGATACGCAAGTCGCAGAAGGCGTTCGGGCACATCCAGGAAGTGATCATCCAGAACTTCCTGGCCAAACCTGATACCGCGATGCGCGATACCCCTGATGCAGGACTCGACGAGTTTCTCGCGGCCATCGCCGTCGCACGCCTGCTGCTCGGGCCGACGATGCGGATTCAGAGTCCGCCGAATCTCGTCTCGAACAGCGAGTGCCTCGCGCTGCTCGGCGCCGGTGTGGACGACTGGGGCGGGGTGTCACCGTTGACCCCCGATCACGTCAACCCGGAGCGTCCGTGGCCGAATCTCGAGACCTTGGCGGAGATCAGCGCCGAAGGCGGCTTCACCCTGACCGAACGCACTGCGGCTCAGCCGGCATATGTCCTGGCCGGGGCTCCGTGGATCGATCCGCGCATTGCGGGCCACGTGCAGGCACTGGCGGACCCCAAAACCGGCCTCGCCCTGCCCGACACCAAGCCGGTGGGTCGGCCGTGGCAGGAACCGGACGAGTCGTGGGAATCGAGCGGACGCGTCGATCTCAATACCGAGATCGACACGGACGGGCGCAACACCGAGACCCGCAGTGACCTGGGCAGTGCGTTCGGCGACTGGGAGACCGTGCGCGAACAGGTCCTCGAGCTGAGTGCTCCGATTCGCGTCGACACCGATCTGCTGGCTGCGCTGCGCAGTGCCGAACGCGACCCGGCCGGATGCTCCGACGACGAGTACCTGGCCCTTGCCACGGCGGAGGGCCCGGGCCTGGAAGCTGTTGTGGCACTGGCGGATGCGCTACGCAAGGATGCCGTCGGCGAGGACGTCACCTACGTGGTGAACCGGAACATCAACTTCACCAACATTTGCTACACGGGCTGCCGGTTCTGTGCATTCGCGCAGCGCAAGGGCGACGCCGACGCCTTCACGCTGTCGGCAGAGCAGGTCGCCGACCGTGCGTGGGAAGCGCACGTCGCCGGCGCGACCGAGGTGTGCATGCAGGGCGGTATCGATCCGGAACTTCCCGTCACCGGTTACGCCGACCTGGTCCGGGCCGTCAAGAAGCGCGTGCCGTCGATGCACGTCCACGCGTTCTCGCCGATGGAGATCGTCAACGGTGCATCGCGCAGCGGTGAAAGCATCAGGGATTGGCTGACCGCTCTGCGTGAGGCGGGCCTGGACACCATTCCCGGTACGGCAGCGGAGATCCTCGACGATGAGGTGCGCTGGATCCTCACCAAGGGCAAACTGCCGACGGCGGAGTGGATCGAAGTGGTCACAACGGCCCACGAGGTGGGACTGCGGTCGAGTTCGACGATGATGTACGGGCATGTCGATCAGCCGCACCACTGGGTCGGGCACCTGAACGTTCTTCGTGGAATCCAGGACCGTACAGGTGGATTCACGGAGTTCGTGCTGCTGCCGTTCGTTCACCAGAGCGCGCCGCTGTACCTGGCGGGCGCTTCACGGCCAGGGCCGACCAACCGGGACAACCGCGCTGCGCACGCACTGGCACGCATCATGCTGCACGGTCGCATCCCCAACATCCAGACCAGCTGGGTCAAGCTCGGGATCACCGGAACGCAGATGATGCTCAACGGCGGAGCCAACGACCTCGGTGGGACGCTGATGGAGGAGACGATCTCGCGGATGGCAGGCTCCGAACACGGGTCCGAGAAGACCGTCGCAGAACTGCGCGCCATCGCCGAGGGAATCGGACGCCCGGCGCGCGAACGAACCACCACACATGCACGACGCGAAGGAGCGATTGCCTGATGGCCGATGTTCTGGGGGACCGCAAGGTCGTCGAGGTTCTCGATCGAGCGGTATGGGGGATCAACCCGGTTCTCGATCTCGCCTACAGTGATCCGCTCGGTATCAAGCGTCGGACCTTCGAGCCGACCGATCCCGAGCGAAATGCCGCAGCGATGGTGTTGGACGCGGCGGCCTGGGTCCTCGACGTCGTCAAGTTCCCCGGGACGGCGGCGTGGTCGGTGATGACCGACGAGCAGCGCTCGAAGTGGTGGACGACTCGGTTGGGTGCACTCAACACCGTTGCCGTCGCGTTCCCTGGCATCTTCGGCGTCCTCCTCAATCGGCTGCCGATCCAGGACCTCTTGGCATTTGCGAATCAGGCCGTTGTGCTCGTTGCGGTTGCCCGTGAACACGGAGTGACGGAGCGGGATCAGCAGGTGGACCTCCTGGCGTCGGTGCTGTGCCGGCGTGAGACCAAGTCCCGAGATCTGCTCGCCGGTGAGGATTTCGCCGAAAAGTCGGTCAGCGGTGCTGACGAGACCTGGCGCCCGTTCGCGCTCATCGGCACCTTGTGGCGCACGTCCAAGACTTTTCGTGCCATCACGGACGAGCTGCACAAGCGGCCGTCGCGGACAAAACCGTACGAGATTTTCGGCAAGATTCCGGTGGTCGGCGTCGTGGCGGATTATCTCGGTGAGCGCGGCGCTTTGGTCCGCGCGGCTGCCGCGGGGGAGAAGTGGATCGCGATTCGGTCGAGGAACATCACCGCAGTAGGCTGAAATGTGTTACCCCCGCCTGCTCAGAGTCGGTTGGCAGGGGGATAATAGGCTGTTCCCGCGGTACGTGAGAGTCGTATCGGATTTTCGGCCCCTTGCAACTGCGTGTTGCGGCGGCGATGCACGACAGGAAGGCAGGGAGATCGGCAGTGACCTACACGATTGCTGAACCGTGTGTAGATGTGATGGACAAGGCGTGCATCGAAGAATGCCCTGTCGACTGCATCTACGAGGGTGGACGCATGCTTTACATCCACCCCGACGAGTGTGTCGACTGCGGCGCGTGTGAGCCTGTCTGTCCCGTCGAAGCCATCTTCTACGAAGACGACGTCCCGGACCAGTGGAACGCGTACATCAGCACCAACGTCGATTTCTTCGACGATCTCGGTTCGCCGGGTGGAGCGGCCAAGCTCGGCAAGGTCGACTACGACACGCCGTTCATCAAGGCGCTGCCTCCCATGGGTGAGGAATAGAGATCTTGTCTCGTACTCCGGTGGCCGCTGGGCTTCCTGATTTTCCGTGGGATTCGCTCGCCGACGTCACGGCGAAGGCGCACTCTCATCCCGACGGCATCGTGAACCTGTCCGTGGGAACGCCGGTTGATCCCGTTGATCCGGTGATCCAGGAGGCTTTGTCCTCTGTTGCCGAGATACCCGGATATCCGACGACGCACGGCACGCTCGCACTTCGCGAGGCCGTAGCGGAGTCACTCGATCGCCGTTACAACATTCCCGACGTCGATCCGGCAGCGGTCCTGCCGGCGATCGGCACGAAGGAAATGATCGCGTGGCTGCCGACATTGCTCGGTCTCGGAGCCGACGATCTGGTGGTCATTCCGGAGTTGGCATACCCGACGTACGAGGTCGCGGCGAAGCTGGCAGGCGCTCGCGTCCTGCGCGCCGACGGCTTGAACAAGCTCGGTCCCGAGTCGGCGGCGATGATCTTCGTGAACTCGCCCTCGAACCCCACCGGCAAGGTGCTCGGCCTCGAGCACTTGCAGAAGGCCGTGGCCTGGGCGCGCGAGCGCGGCGCGATCGTCGTCTCCGACGAGTGCTACCTCGGATTGACGTGGGAAGCGGATGCACTCTCCATTCTCGATCCCCGTGTCAACGACGGCGATCTGACCGGTTTGCTTGCGGTCCACTCGCTTTCGAAGACGTCCAATCTCGCGAGCTATCGCGCGGGGTTCGTCACCGGTGATCCGGCTTTGGTGTCGGAACTGCTCGAGGTGCGTAAGCACGCGGGCATGATCCTGCCGCTGCCGATCCAGGCGGCGATGACCGCAGCTTTGGGCGACGACCAACACGAGAACATCCAGCGCGAGCGGTACCGCGAGCGTCGCAGCGTGTTGATCGAAGCTGTTCGAGGCGCCGGATTCACCGTCGACAATTCCGAGGCGGGTCTGTACCTCTGGGCGACGCGCGGCGAGGAATGTCGAGCGACGGTCAGTTGGTTCGCCGATCGTGGGATCCTCGTTGCCCCCGGTGAGTTCTACGGTCCGAGCGGTAGCAAGCACGTGCGGATCGCGCTCACTGCAACAGACGAACGAATCGCCGCGGCAGCAAAGCGCCTCTCCGCCTGAACCGTGTGCTTTCCCAGGTGTCAGGTTCCCTGATGTCGGTATCGGTCCGATGTAAGGTCGCGCTGTGACCACCTCAGGGACCGGCGGCTTGGACGCGGTACTGATTTTTGCTGTCGTTGTCGCCTCGGTTGCACTGATGCTCGTGTGGTTGAAAAGTCGTCGAGTTTTCGGAGAGTTCCCACTCTCGGCAGCTCTCCTCTGGCTGATGGTTGCAGTGCCGTCCATCCTGCAGGCGCTGATACCAGGACTACTCGAGATGTTTCGTCGTGATCCCGCATTGATTCGCGACGGTCAATGGTGGCGCATTCTGACCTCCGTGCTCGTCCAGGACGGAGGGGTCGCAGGAACCGTCACCAATCTCGTGACGCTGGCCGTGGTTGCACCGCCTGCGTTTCGGCTCTGGGGCGCCGCACGCGGCTGGGCTCTCTTTCTGCTCGGTCAACTGTTGTTCGGTTTGCTCACCACCGCAGTCTTTCCGTCGACCGGCGCAGGAAACTCCGGTGCCACACTTGCTCTGGCAGCGGCGGCCGCGGGGATCGGTGTTCTGGTGCGCCCGCGAATGCCTGAGATTGTTCTGACGGCCGTGATTGTCGTCGGCGGCGCAACCCTGGTGACGGTCGACGACGCGCACGGATTCGCCGTTCTTTCCGGGGCGCTCTTGGGGGCGGCGCTGGTGACGCTGTTCCCTCCGCACTCGATAGATGCGCGTCGGGCAGGAGAAAGTTTGCGACCATCGGCGCTGTGAGATGCTGTCGTGGTGCTGCTGAGATCACTGAACCCCCTTGCTGTCGCCCGCGGTGACGACCTCGACGCCGCCGTGACGATCGGTGACACGGTTCTCTCGCGGAGTGTCATTCTCGGTGCCGCGACCTCGGTCGCGGAACGAGTGGCGCAGGCCGATCGGGTTGCCGTATTGGCAACTCCCACAGCAAAAACGATCCTCGCCGTCGTCGGGGCATTGATTGCCGGTGTCACCGTTGTGCCGGTCCCGCCGGACTCGGGGAAGGCTGAGCGGGAGCACATTCTGCGTGACTCGGGTGCTCAGGCGTGGCTCGGTGAAACGGACGACCACTGCGACACTCTGCCGGTAGTTCCCGTCCGGTTGCACGCTCGCTCGTGGCACAGCTATCCCGAACCGGCACCGCAGTCCACAGCATTCGTCCTGTACACGTCCGGAACCACTGGCCCACCGAAGGGCGTTCTGCTCAGTCGCTCGGCCATCGCAGCCGGGATCGACGCGCTCGCCGAGGCCTGGGACTGGACGTGGCGAGACACGCTCGTGCACGGGCTTCCGCTCTTCCACGTGCACGGACTGATCCTCGGAATCCTCGGCCCCCTCCGGATCGGCAGCCGGGTGATCCACACCGTCAAGCCGACGCCGGAAAATTACGCCCGGGCGAAAGGCTCCCTCTACTTCGGTGTTCCCACCGTCTGGTCGCGTATCGCCGAAGACGAAGAAGCTGCCCGCGCGTTGTCCGGTGCCCGACTTCTGGTTTCCGGTAGTGCGCCGCTTCCTGTGCCTGTCTTCGAAAAGCTGCGGGACCGAACAGGATTGACGCCCATCGAGCGATACGGCATGAGTGAGACGATGCTGACTTTGAGCACACGTTTCGACGGCGAGCGACGCCCAGGGTGGGTCGGCGTGCCGCTGCGCGGAGTCGAGACTCGTCTTCGTGACGAGAAGGGCAACGACGTGCCACACGACGGCGAGAGTATCGGCGGTCTACAGGTACGTGGGCCGATGCTTTTCGACGGCTACTTGAACCGTCCAGTCGCAACCGCCGAGTCCTGGACGCAGGACGGCTACTTCAAGACCGGTGATGTCGCCGTCATCGACGAGGGTGGGTTCCACCGAATCGTCGGCCGCGAATCCATCGACTTGATCAAAACCGGTGGATTCAGAGTCGGCGCCGGCGAGATCGAGACCGCCATCCTCGGGCACCCTTCGGTGTCCGAAGTTGCGGTGATCGGTGTCCCCGACGCCGATCTGGGTCAGCGGATCATCGCCGTCGTAGTCCGTAAGCCCGGGAGCCCCGAGGTCACCGAAGCTGAATTGGTCGAGTTGGTCGGGGCTGAGTTGTCGGCGCACAAGCGTCCCCGTGAGGTTCGCTTCGCCGAGACTCTGCCGCGTAACGCGATGGGCAAGGTCCAGAAGCGCGAGCTCTTCTGAGAAGAGTGGTTTGCTGAAAAGTCGCTGTGACGCTTGAAGGTTCGTGACTTCGGTCGGACTGTCCCGGAATATGGGCTCGTCGGTTCTCCGACGATTCAGCGCTAGTTGGAATTTCTGTGTTCTTGGCTACACTACCGCCCGGTAGGGATAGCTCCAGTCGCACGCATGCCGTCGGTATGTCCTAGTGCGAGTGGCCTCGGAAGGGCAGATTTCATGGCGGGCGGACGGCATTCGAGTCCTGACAGCGGGCGATCGATCGGGTTCTACGCAGTGGGTGGGTTGGTTGCCGTCGCGGTAGTCGCTACCGGGGTGGTGGTCTTCAAGGCAACACAGTCCGATTCCTGCGAGAGCGTCGACGAGTACTCGCTGGCAGCAGATCCTGCGATCGCGCCTGCAGTCACGGAGATCCTCGCAGAATCGTCGCCGGAGCAGACAGGCTGTTCACGGATCACGGTCACCTCTGCGTTGCCAGGCGACGTAGCGGGAACCTTGGGCAAGGGCGTGGACGCACCGGACATGTGGATACCGGATTCGACAGCGTGGGTTGGCAAAGCTGCACTGACGGCCAAGGGACCGGTCGCTGCCGCCGGCGGTTCGATCGCCACCTCGCCTGTCGTCCTCGCGTCCGGCGGTGGCGAGCAGTTTGCCAGTTGGCTCACGGCGCTTCAGGTTCCCGATCTCGCGCTGGGCAATCCGTTGTTCACCGGGGTTGCGTCGGCGCCCATTCTCGGAGCCCTCGCGGAGACAGGGGCCACCTCCGAATCGGTTCGAGCGGCACTCGTACCCCATGCCCAAGCGGAGAGCGTTCGTACCGAAGATCAGCCGGTTGGGCAGAAGATGCTCACCGAATTGGTCAGCTCCGGCAAGGTCGGTGTTTCGACCGAGCAGCAGGTAGTCGAGTTCACGAAAGCCGAGTCGAAGATTTCCGCGACAGTACCGGCGACTGGAACCATGATCATGGATTACCCCCTGGTGGTCAGTGCGTCGGCGCCGGATCGGCACTACGCGGCAGCGAAGAAGAGTGACGCCATCGCCGACCTGTTGCACAGTGAATCTGCTCAGGAAGTGCTGACACGCAGCGGTTTCCGTACTTCCGGCGGTGGCGCTGTCGAAGGTGGAGTTGGTGACGTGACGGCCTTGACGGTCTCCGAACAGTCGGTGGCCGATCAAACGCTGGGCGCTTGGGCTCTGATGGCCAAGCCGATCCGGACACTCGTTGCGATCGACGTGTCTGCGTCGATGGACTACCCGGCAGCAGGCGGCAAGACGCGCATGCAGTTGACCACTGCTGCCGCTCTCGCCGGCAATCAGGTCTTCCCGGACAGTGTCGCTGCCGGTCTCTGGGCGTTCTCCCAAGGTATGAACGGAACCCAGGACTTTCAGGAATTGGTGCCGATCAGGCGCTACGACACCATCGTCGACGGCGTGACTCAGCGAAAGTTGATGGCTGATCAGGCGAACCGGCTCACCGAACTCAAGCGTGGCGCCACCGGTTTGTACGACACGACGCTGGCCGCCTTCCGTAAGGTGCAGGAATCGTACGATCCGCGAGCGGTCAACAGCGTCATCATCTTGACCGACGGTGCCAACGAAGATCCCGACAGCATCAGCCGTGAACAGCTGCTCGATGTTCTTGCACGCGAGCAGGATCCGGCGCGTCCGGTCATCATCGTCACCATCGGCATCACCGATGACGCCGACGCGGCGGCGCTCGCCGATATCTCCCGCGTGACGGGCGGTTCGACGTACATCGCTCGTGACCCCTCGGAGATTTCCGAGGTGTTTGTGAACGCACTGGCTCACCGAGGATCGTGAGCACGCCGAGGACCTCAGGCCGCGTCGGGACCGGCCCAGGGCGTCGGAAGTGGCGGAGCCTCAGACGAATATCGGTGCCCGGTAGGCGTCGTCGTGGTGAAGGTGTGCCGGGTACCTGGTACAGGTTCGGCAGACCAGTCCGAGCCCTGTTTCGCGTAGTTGCATGCCGCGCACAGCCCGGCACCGTTGGCTGCGCTGGTGAGGCCACCCCTGGAGTGATCGCGGATGTGGTCGCGGTGGCGAACCGGCGCGTCGCACCACGGAGTGCGGCAGCTTCGATCCCGAAGTTCGATCAATCGCGCCAGTCCCTTCGGGAAGGTTCTCGCCGTGGATTCCATTGCGGTCAGCGCGCCGGTGTCGGGGCGTGCGTAGAGCCTTCGAATCGTTGTCATGGTTTCGGAGTCCTCGCCGGACAAGGTGATCCATTCACGTGCGATGGCTGCTGGAACAGGTCCGTACCCGTGGACGTGGGCAGGGTCGGAACCGTCGCCGAGTAGCGACTGGTCGGAGACAATCAGATTCACCGTGACGGGTGTCGGTGTGGCGCGGCCGATTCCGGTGACTCGCTCTACCAGGAGATCAGCCATGATCTGAGCTCGCGTGCGCTCGTCCCCACCGGCAAGTACGGAATCTGCATCGCGGCCGAGCGTGGCATATACGACGGTACCCGCGGCAGCGGGAAGTAGGACATTGAGCCAGCACATCGTGTCGGGCGCAGGCCGTGACGTCACGCGTCTGTCTCTTACGGCTTTGCGTGCTCGTCTGGCAACACTGTCTGCGTCTATTTCCGCAGTGCGTGCGCGGATTCTTTCTGTCAGTTGGTGGGTGCCACATCCGTCCAAGATTGCAGCGTCGCAGCAGAACTCGCGATCCAATGCAGCGCGATCCTGGACTGTGAGACACGCAGTTTCACGCATGAGAATTGTCGCTTGATGCTCACTGATGGAGCCACGGACGAGTAGTCGAAGTGTGTGCGGCATCTCGTCGTTCAGTGCGCGGGCCAGGTTGAGATGCTGAGTTCCGAACCATGCCGACTCTCGCCGTGCGAGGGCAATCTGCGCGTTGATTCCACGGCCCTGGTACGAGCGCGGAACTCCCCGTTCGCCGCGGTCCTTGCGGGTTACCGTGTCGAGATCGGCAGCCAGCAATGCCTGGGCCCCAGCGCAACTGGCCTTCAGCTCTTCCAGTGCGCGTAGTAGATCCACGCGAGCTGCATTGTCGATGGAACGATCCATGCTGACGAGTGACGCTCGGAATTGTCCGATCGTCTCTTCGGATATCGTCTGTTTGGATATCGCCTGTTCAGATACTTTCGTCGTCACTTTTACCCCCCGGTAGTGTCGAACATACATTCGATACTAGTGCCGACAGTGAACGCACGCAACGGCTTTCTCTGTTGGCGTCCGAAAGTTCCGACAGTTCGGTTTTCATGGTTGACTGGTCCTCATGATCGAGTTGAGGGGATTGACCAAGGTTTACGGACCGACGAAAGCGGTGGACGATTTGTCGTTCGCGGTCAAGCCGGGCATCGTGACGGGCTTTCTGGGCCCGAACGGTGCGGGTAAGTCGACGACGATGCGGATGATCCTGGGTTTGGATCAGCCGACGTCGGGTGCGGCGTTGATCGACGGCAAGCCGTACCGGGAGTTGAAGACGCCGTTGCGGACGGTGGGCGCGTTGTTGGATGCGAAGTGGGTGCATCCCAATCGCAGTGCGCGGGCGCATCTGCAGTGGATGGCT
>NZ_BCRM01000023.1 GCF_001552595.1 Rhodococcus erythropolis NBRC 15567 | reverse complement strand
TTCGCAGGCAAGCCCACTAATCAGTCATAGACAAAAAGAGTCAAATCACTAGCAAAAAAACTCAACTAGCAAAAAATGTGTCGGCAACCATTCAGACGGAAGAATGAACAATCACCGACGAAAAATACTCACACCCCGAACATCAGAACCGAAACCCGAAGGCCCGGAACATCATCCGACATGTGAAGTACCAAAAAAATTTTGGCACTGACATTCATCGACACACTGTTGAGTTCTCAAAGAACACGCACACACCATCACCACGACCCTATGGCCGCCGCTCCGGGGCAACTTTTCCAGCTTATCCCAACCAGGTCACCGGCGCAAACCGGAACCCCGTGAAGAAAAACTGGATTGTGTTCGCCAGGCACTTCGTACAACCTCGTGTCACTCACCCTCGCAGGTGGGAGTCGGTGTCCGTGTCGCTCTGACCTGGACAAAGTTACGCGAAGATCAACACAACACCAAATCGCCAGGTCAGAGCACTGAAGCGGGTTAACAGCCGATAGTTTCCTCGAATTTTTGCCTCTCGCGATGACTTTCCGCGCCCACTGCGGTCTGTATGAGCAGGAACCAACAGGAACCGAAGCGTTCAGTAATCAGTCAATCGACTTCAAGGAGCACCCAATGTCTCGTCTTCTCTTCGTCAACATGCCGGTCAAGGACGTCGCCGCTACCCGGGCGTTCTTCAGCGGCCTCGGCTTCGAGTTCAACGACATGTTCAGTGACGAGAACACTGTCTCGATGATCGTCAGTGATTCCGCCACGGTCATGTTCCTGAACGAACCCCGTTTCGGGGACTTCATCGCCGACGACATCTGTGACACGTCGAAAGCTCGAGAAGCACTGATGTGCGTGTCGGCCGACAGCAGGGAGGAAGTCGACACCTTCGTCGACGCGGCGATCGCTGCCGGCGGTAGCAAGTGGATGGAACCCCAGGATCACGGCTTCATGTACGGACGCGCGTTCCGCGACCTCGACAATCACGTCTGGGAGGTCATGTGGATGGACCCGGCTGCGACTGTTCCCCAGCAGTAACGCAGAACAACAGCAGTAACGAGTAGGCGCGCGGGTCCCTCCATACCGGAGGGCTCGCGCAACTCCTTGCCCCTACAGCTCTGCAGGCAATCCGAACCGTGCGAACAGACTCAGATCGAAGAAACACGTCACGTGCGAGATCCCGGACTCGGTGACATCGAGAACGTGCAACTGGAAAGCACGGTGAACCCCATCGGGCTCGCGCATATAGAGGCCGAACGCCGGCTGGCCGTTGGCGGCGGTCGGTAGCAGCCGCATCGCTCCTGGTCCGTCGGCCGGGCATTTGGTTCCGATGAGCTGCCCGATTGCCTCGGGGCCCTGGTACCAACCCTCGAACGGAGGCATCTCCCAGATGGCTTCCCGCGTGAACAGCTCAACGATTGCCTCGACGTCGTAGCTTTCGAAGCTGTGCACGTAGTCGCGGAGCAACTTCCGGGCAGCCTCGGTAGTCGGTTCCACGAGATCGTCCTCAGTGGGCCCGATGTGATTGATCTGCGCGCGAGCCCGCTGCAGCAGGCTGTTCACCGCAGTGGTTGTGGTGTCCAGCGCCTCCGCAACTTCCGATGCCTTCCACTGCAGAACGTCACGCAGAACCAGAACCGCACGTTGGCGCGCGGACAAGTGCTGCAGCGCGGCAACAAGCGCGAGCCTGACCGAATCGCGATTGACGACCATGACGGCGGGATCATTGACGTCGCCCAACGCAGAATCCGCGATCGGTTCCAACCAGGCAATCTCGTTGCGCTCGATCAAATCGTCGGCCGGGTCCGAACTAGGTGCACCGAGGCCGGTCGGGAGTGGACGCCTCGATCTCCCCTCCAGCGCGGTCAGGCACGTATTCGTCGCGATGCGATAGAGCCAGGTCCTGAGCGACGACTGGCCTTTGTAACCTTCGAACCCGCGCCAAGCCCGGATGAACGTCTCCTGGACCTGGTCTTCGGCGTCGTGAATCGACCCCATCATGCGATAGCAGTGCGCCAGCAACTCGCGGCGGTACGGATCGGCAAGAGTGAGGAAATCACTGTCCAACGCCTGATCGACTGTCATTTGTTCAGACTAGTGGCCGAGCGCCCGAAACACAGGCGTCGGCGAGAATTCGATCAGGCCGGCGCCTGCACCGCGGTCAACCGGGATCTCTTCCTAAGAACGAACCCCAGTGATTCGTAGAGTCTGATTGCATTCGTATTCGATTGCACTGCATGGAGAAACGGCAGCTCGCCGCGTTCGCGAATCCCGGCAGCGACGGCACGGATCAGCGTCGTACCCAGGCCTCGACCTCGGAAGTCGCTGTCGGTGCACACCGCACTGATTTCCGTCCATCCCGGAGGGTGCAACCGCTCCCCCGCCATGGCAACAAGTCTTCCGTCGACGCGAATGCCGTAGTAGCTCCCCATCTCGACGGTACGAGGAAGAAACGGTCCGGGCTTGGTGCGCTCGATCAACGCCAGAATTTCGGGAACGTCGCCCCTTCCGAGAAGTTCGACCGACGGATCAACGGAGACTTCGAGTGCGGAACCGTCCATTTGCACCGAGCCGAACTGATCCACAACGCGCCACCCTTCCGGCGGCTGATGATCAAATCCTCGTAAACCTACTGTGCCGCCTGGACCTACGAGTGTGCGTAGGTTCTCCCAGTCTTCGGCGTCCAACTCGGGCGGATGACCGACAAACGGAGCGACTGTCGGGTCGTATCGCGCAACTCTCCCTGCCCAGCGAGCGAATTGCGCATGATGTCCGCGAAGACCTTGTCGCACAGGATCGTCCAGTGGATGGATGTCGACATCCGTGTCAACAGTCTCGACAAACGACGCCAGGGTCGCCTCCGTGGTCATCGAACCTCTTCCTATCCAAGTCTTCCAGTGATGGAGGCGACCGAAACTCCCCGCCCACCTCGATCACAACGCTAGGAACACTTGCTGTCGTAGTCGCCGGATAGAATCAAGATGATTCTGACTTCCGCCCCACGCCCAGTCACGACCACGGTTCGAGGGCAGATTCTCACAAAGACTTTCGTCGCGACATCTACACCAAACGAAAGGCTGTTCGCCATGAGCCACTCCGACCCGATCAGATCTGCATTCGACCAGCTACCTCTGAAGGAAATGGACGCAGCGACGCTGGTCTTCGCGATCGAGAGCGCCGTCGACGAGATGGCTCTCCCGGGTGAAACCTTGCGGCTCGCCATGGAGGTCGCGACCCTCGCGCACCTCGATCAGTTCAGAAAGAACGGGATCAAGTCAAACGAGGATCCCTACATCGTTCATCCCCTACGAAATGTGTTGCGGCTGCTTCGGTACGGGTGCTCCGATGTCGAGATCCTGAGCGCAACCGCGCTTCACGACACGGTCGAGGACCGACCACACGCCGTCATCGCACTCCTCGGTGGCCGGACTGCGGACGACATGTCTGCATCCGAAGCGCAAGAACGTGCGTCAACACTCATCGCCTCGCACTTCGGCCACAGAATCTCCGAACTTGTTGAGGCAGTGACCAATCCAATCGACTACCCGCACGACAACACCACCGGCTACCAGGATCACGTCATCCGCGCGATCGCGGATCCCGCAGTGTTCCTCGTGAAGTTCAGCGACTTCGTCGACAACGCGGGAAGCGTGAAGTACCTGAGCGAGACCGACAGGCTGAGGCTGGTCACGAAGTACGAACCACTCGTGGAGCACTTCAAGCGGGCTTCGCTTGCTCTCGCCAACGCATTGCAGCTCCCTCCCGCAGGACTCGACGCGATCGCACAGCACATTGCAACCATCGAAGGCGATTTCTCGAATACGGCCCGAGGGGACATAGAAAATACTCGCCAGTAGTACCGATCAGTAATAATCGAGCAATCGGGAGAATTCTCCGAATACGTGATTTTGTTACCAGCGAGTATTCACTTTCTTGCCGATTTCATTACCATCGTGATCCGCGTCACAGGGCCGAATTCCATTGCACTGCAATGATTTAACACTATAAGTGTAACCGTGGTTCACGTTGACTAATATTCTTCAATTCGCCCAGGTGACATGAGCGTCGACATACTGCATTCTTAGATAAACCAGGGATTCCCTGGAAGCAGACACAATATGTTGCTGATTCGTGATTGGAGCGGTTCTGAGTCCACGCCTGCAGGGTGGCGTACAAGGCACGTCGTGCCTGAGCGCAGGGGACTCTACGAACCGGAAGGGCAATCACTTGCCGACGCGCAACCGGGGGAAACACAGCGCATCGCGGCGTAGTTCACGAACCAGGTAATCCGGGTATGTGGGACACGGTCGGCTCATATCGCAACGTACGTGACGAAGAATCTCATCAAGGACGGTGGCAGTGACAATGTTCAAACGAATCGCAGTGGTCAATCGAGGTGAGGCCGCGGTCCGGCTGATCAGGGCTGTACGCGAACTGAACGCCGAACACGACTACGGCATTCGCGTCATTGCACTGCACACCGAGGCCGAGCGCCGCGCCATGTTCGTCCGCCAGGCAGACGAGGGTGTGACCCTGCGCAGCACCGGCACCGGCAGCCCGTATCTCGACTACGCCGAACTCGAGCGAGCACTCCTCGCAGCCAAGGCCGACGCAGTCTGGGTCGGCTGGGGCTTCGTGGCCGAGGATCCCGCCTTCGCCGAGATCGTCGCGAAACTGGGCATCACGTTCATCGGCCCGAGCGCCGACGCGATGCGCCTGCTCGGCGACAAGGTTGCCGCCAAGATCCTGGCCGAGAAGGTCGGCGTACCTGTCGCCCCGTGGAGCGGCGGACCGGTCGAAACGCGCGCCGACGCTCGTCGTCATGCTCAGTCCATCGGATACCCCCTGATCATCAAGGCCCGAAGCGGCGGCGGTGGACGCGGTATCCGCAAAGTCTGGGCCGAAGACGAACTCGAAGTTGCACTCGAGCGCACGCAGGGCGAAGCAGAGCGGTCCTTCGGCGACCCCGTCGTCTTCCTCGAACGCCTTGTCACCGATGCACGCCACGTCGAGGTACAGGTCATCGCCGACAACCACGGCAATGTCTGGGCTCCGGGCGTTCGCGACTGCTCGATTCAGCGTCGCAACCAGAAGGTCATCGAAGAATCCTCTTCCCCCGTCCTGACCGAAGAACAGTCTGACCACCTCAAGAAGGTGTCCGCCGAACTGGTCAAGGCAGCCGGATACCAGGGCGCAGGCACGGTCGAATACCTCTACCAGCCCGAGAACAAGCTCTTCACGTTCCTCGAGGTCAACACCCGTCTGCAGGTCGAGCACCCGATCACCGAGGTCACCACCGGAATCGACCTCGTCAAACTGCAGATTCTGGTCGCCAGTGGTGACGAATTGGTCGGTGACTGCCCGCCCGCATTCGGCCACGCCGTCGAAGCCCGTCTCAACGCCGAGGACGCGGACAACGATTTCGCGCCGGCACCCGGCACGGTTCAGCTCCTCAAGTTTCCGCTCGGCTCCGGCATCCGGGTCGACACCGGCATCGCTGCCGGGGACGTCATTCCGCCCGACTACGACTCGATGGTCGCGAAGGTCATCGCCTGGGGCCGCAACCGCTCCGAGGCACTTGCGCGCCTGCGTACCGCCCTTCGTGAAACCACAGTCGTACTCGACGGCGGCACCACCACCAAGTCGTTCCTCCTCGATCTACTCGATCGCGACGAGGTCATCTCGGCATCCGCGGATACCGGCTGGCTCGACCGCACGGGCGCCCTCACCGGCACCACTCGTCGCGCGGACGTCGCACTGATCGCCACCGCCATCGATGCTTACGACGCCGAGGAGTCCCTCGAGCGTGCAGCCTTCCTCGCCTCGGCACGCGGCGGCCGTCCCCGCGCCAACCACGCGATCGGCCGTACCGTCGAGCTCAACTACCAAGGTCAGGCATACAAACTGACCGTCGGGCGTATCGGCCCGCACCGCTACCGCGTCGACGGAGACGCCGGCGACATCGAGGTCGACGTCGATCGTCTCGGCGACTTCGAGTCACGGCTGGTGATCGGTGATCGGCGCTTCCACGTCGTTTCCGTCGTGAGCCCGGCTCGCTATCTCGTCGAGGTCGACGGCATCAGCCACCAGATCAGCCAGGACGACGCCGGAGTGGTCCGCGCGCCGGCTCCCGCCGTCGTGGTGGCTGTACCGGTCGCGGTCGGCGACGACGTCGAAGCCGGCTCCACCCTGGTCGTACTCGAATCCATGAAGATGGAGACCGCAGTTCGCGCACCGTACGCGGGCAAGGTGCGTGAAGTTCTCGCTACCGTCAACTCTCAGGTCGATGCCGGCGCGCCGCTCCTGCGCGTCGACCAGGTCAGCGAGGAAGCTGTCACGGAGAAGGCTCCGCGAGTCCAATTCGATCTTCCGGCAGCAACTTCCGGTTCCGACGCCCGCGACGACGCGTTGGCACAGCTCGAAGCACTGACCGCGATGATCAGTGGCTACGACGTCAGCGGTAAGCACGCAAACGCTGTTCTGGCCGAGTACGACGCACTTCGCAGCGCACTCGCATCCGAGGACCGCGAACTGGTACAGGCCGAACTGGCTGTGCTGACCACCTTCGCCGACATCTGCGAACTCTCGCGCAACAAGCCCACCTCGGGTGAGTCCGCGAAGGACGAATCCGTCCACAGCCCCCGCGAGCACTTCCACACCTTCCTGCACTCACTCGACTCCGAGCGCGAAGGTTTGCCGGCGTCGTTCCGCACGAGACTCGAACGGGCACTTCGCCACTACGACGTCACCGATCTGGAAGATCGCCAGGCCGTCGAGGAAGCGGTGTACCGACTCTTCCTGGCTCTGCAGCGCATGGAAGCCCAGATCCCGGTCATTGCAGCACTTCTCGAAGGCTGGCTGGTCGGCGACAAGGCTCCAGGTTGCTCGGCTCAGGAGCTCAACGAGGTTCTCGATCGACTCATCGTCGCGACGCAGGTCCGCTACCCCGTCATCGGCGACGTCGCCCGCAACCTTCGCTTCCGGTTCTTCGACGAGCCGCGCATCCGCAAGGTTCGCGAAGACGTCTACGACGGAGTACGCGGCAACCTCGCCTACCTCGAAGAGCAGCCGGACGCTGCCGATTTCGACGAGCGAATCGCCAACCTCGTCGCCACTCCCGAACCGCTCCTGGACCTGTTGGGTCGAAAGATCGGCCTTGGCAACCGCGATGGCGGCCCTCTGCTCGAGGTCATCACGCGTCGCTACTACAAGATTCACTCCTTCGAAGACGTCCGCGTTTTCGAGCACGTCGACCGCCGTTTCGTGACCGGTAACTTCGACCTCAAGGGCGACGGGCTACATCTGGTCTCGACGGTGGCCGAATTCGACGCTCTCGGAACGGCTCTCGACGATGTCGCCACAATCGCGCAGGATGCTCCATCCGGTCGCGGCCTGGTAGTCGACATCTACCTCGACTGGCCGAATCAGCCCGCCGACGGCGACACGCTCGTCGAGACGCTGCGCACCGAACTCTCGCGCAACGAGACGATCACCCGGTCCCGCCGCGCGACTGTGATCATCTGCAATCCGAATGGGGAGCCGGTCCGCTGGGTCACCTTCCGCCCGATCGACGGTGAACTGGTCGAGGACAACATCATCCGCGACATGCATCCGCTCACGGGTCAGCGTCTGGACATGTGGCGCCTGAAGAACTTCAACGGCAAGCGTCTGCCGGCTCCGGAGAACACCTACCTGTTCCACCTCTCCGCCAAGGAGAACCCGAAGGACGAGCGCCTGATCGCTCTCGCGGAAATCCGTGACGTGACACCGCAGCTCGACGACGAAGGCCAGATGGTTGCGCTTCCGGCCATCGAGCGCACACTTGCCGCGTGCCTCGACGGCATCCGCCGTGCGCAGTCCCAGCGCGGAGACAAGCGTCGACTGGCAGCCAACCGCGTCGTGCTCTACGTGTGGCCGGTCGCCGACGTTCCCAGCGAACGCTTCTCCGTGATCGCTCAGAACGCAGCCCGACTGACCGTCGGCGCCGGGCTAGAAGAGATCACACTCATCACCCGCCTGAAGGACCGAAAGGGTGGCGCGCCCAAGGAAGTTGCGCTGCGATTCTCCTACCGCGCAGGTGCCGGTGTGGTCATCAACAAGACCACGCCTCCCACTGAACCGCTGCTCCCCCTCGACGCGTACGCCCAGAAGGTCCAGAGTTCGCGGGCACGCGGCACGGTGTACCCGTACGAGCTGATTCCGCTCCTGACCGGCACCAAGGGCACCTTCGTCGAGCACGACTTCGACGAAGCGGGCGTCCTCTCGCCCGTCGAGCGTCCGTACGGACTCAACAAGGCCGGCATCGTCGTCGGCCTCGTGAACACTCCGACGCCGCGCTATCCCGAGGGAATGACCCGTGTCGCGCTCTTCGGTGACCCCACCAAGGCGCTCGGTACCGTGGCCGAGGCCGAATGCTCACGCGTGGTCGCTGCCATCGACCTGGCCGAGAAGTTGAACGCTCCGGTCGAGTGGTTTGCACTGTCCTCGGGTGCCACCATCTCGATGGAGAGCGGCACCGAGAACATGGACTGGGTCTCCCGTGGCCTGCGCCGGATCATCACCTTCACCCAGAACGGCGGCGAAATCAATATCGTCGTCACGGGAATCAACGTCGGCGCTCAGCCCTACTGGAACGCCGAAGCCACCATGTTGATGCACACCAAGGGCATTCTGGTGATGACCCCGGACAGCGCGATGGTGCTGACCGGCAAGCAGTCTCTCGACTACTCCGGTGGCGTGTCGGCCGAAGACAACTTCGGTATCGGTGGTTACGACCGCGTCATGGGCCCCAACGGCCAGGCGCAGTACTGGGCCCCCGACCTCACTGCGGCGTGCGAGATCCTGTTCCGTCACTACGCACACTCGTACCTCGCTCCCGGCGAACGGTTCCCGCGTCGCGCAGCGACGACGGACCCCATCGATCGCGACGTGCGTAGCTTCCCGCACACCCACCCGTCGAGCGACTTCGAGACGGTCGGCGACATCTTCTCCTCGGCGAAGAACCCGGATCGCAAGAAGCCCTTCGACATTCGCACCGTGATGCGTTCGGTGGTCGACCAGGACCACTCGGTTCTCGAGCGTTGGGCCGACATGGCCGGCGCCGACACCTCGGTCGTTCTGGACGCGCACCTCGCCGGACATCCGGTCACAGTCGTGGGCATCGAATCCCGCGCGATCCCGCGTAAGGGTCACTTCCCCGCCGACGGTCCCGACACCTGGACGTCGGGAACGCTGTTCCCGAACTCGTCGAAGAAGACGGCCCGCGCGATCAATGCGGCGAGCGGCAACCGTCCGATCGTGGTACTGGCCAACCTGTCCGGCTTCGACGGTTCACCGGAGTCACTGCGCAACATCCAGCTCGAGTACGGCGCCGAGATCGGCCGCGCCATCGTCAACTTCGACGGACCGATCGTGTTCTGCGTCGTTTCCCGCTACCACGGCGGCGCGTTCGTCGTATTCTCCGGTGCGCTCAACGACAACATGGAAGTTCTTGCTGTCGAAGGTTCGTTCGCCTCGGTACTCGGCGGCGCCCCCGCCGCCGCAGTGGTCTTCACCCGTGAGGTGAACACCCGCACCAACAACGACCCGAAGGTGCAGCAACTGGAAGCAGACTTGGCAGCAGCCAAGGACGACACGGAGAAAGCACACCTGCGCGTCGAACTGAACGCTCAGCGCATCGCCGTCCGCTCCGACAAGCTCGGCGAAGTGGCATCCGAATTCGAAGCGATCCACAACATCCAGCGGGCCCGAGAGGTCGGCTCGGTGGATGAGATCGTCCCTGCCGCAGAACTGCGTCCGCAGATCATCGCAGCAGTCGAACGCGGCATGAAGCGCACACTCGCGCAGTAAGTTTCTCCGCACGTCGAGCGGTCCCGCGAAATGCGGGGCCGCTCGATTTGTGTCCGGACCGCGCCGGCTTCAGACGCCCTCGAGCGCCTCTCCGATCTCTTCGAGGACGTGATTGTGCTGCTCTGTTGCGAGCAGATGCCCCGCCGCGATGGTGACTGCCACGGGCCACTCGATGATCTCGAACGCAACCATCAGTCCCATCACCGCAAAATAGGCGATCTGCTCGGGTCTCGGAGCCGGAATGGCACCGACGATCGGCAACTCCAATTCGAAGGTCCGGGCCGAACGGACGGATTCGACTACCGCGCGGTGGTCGACGGGGTTCGTGTGGTCGACGGTGTTCTGGGACATGTCACGATTCCTCAGGATTCATCTCGGGTCGCCCGGGAGTTCGGCGACGTGTCACTTCCAGCAGCGACGCTCACAAGCGTGTCCGATTCACCGGTTTCCGCTTCTTTGATTTCCGCTTCGCTGATTTCCACGCTGTCGCGAGCGCTGACTCCCCCGGTTCGGGAGGTGTACGCGGTGCTCGTCCGCGTCGGGATCTTGCGAATCGTCGACTGACCTTCCGCGCTCTCCTCAGTTGCGGCGATCCGCTCCAACACCCGCGGAGCCAGCGCCGCCAGCAGCGTCGCTGCCGACGCACAGCCCACTGCTTGTCCCCACCCAATCGGACCGAGCGGCGTGCAACCGAGAAATTGGCTCACCACCGGGGTGCTGACGAGCGTCGCCAGCGCCGCAGCGGACCCGGCAACGGTTGCGACCACCAGCGGACTGCGCGATTCGAGCAACGTCTGCCCCAGTTGGGTGCCCACCAGGGCAACCAACGCCACCGTCGACGCTCGTCGCCGCCTGCCGCTCGTCCGGGCCATAAGCCACGCTGCCAGCGCACCGATTGCCGTGGCAGTGCCGCGGACAGCGATCGTCTGCCACAACGCATGAGTGTCCATCTGTTCGGACTTCTCGGATCCGTTCTCGGACGGGGTGCTCACCGCAAGCGCAGCAGCGGGCAAGGCGTCCGTCATCAGATTGACCAGTAGCAACTGCCTTGCGTTGAGCGGTGATTCGCCGGACAGCGCAGAACCGATCAGAGCGAATGCGACTTCACCCGCGTTGCCTCCGAGCAAAACCCCCACCGCTGATCTGACCCGCCGCCACAATTGACTGCCCTCGTCCAATGCGTCGGTCAATCCGCCGACACGGCCGTCGAGGAGCACGATGTCTGCGGCGCCGCGCGCCGGATCGCTGTCAGTCGACGCCACCCCGATTCCCACGCTGGAAACTCGGATCGCCGCAGCATCGTTCGCGCCGTCACCGACCATGGCGCACACGCGCCCGTCAGTCTCCAACGCTTGCACGATCTCGACCTTCTGCTCGGGTGTCACGCGCGCAAAGACGCTGCTGCCGCGGACGGCGTTCCGTCGTTCTGCGCGAGAGAAGTTCTCCCAGTCCGGACCGGTGACCACGTCCTCACGCGCCACATCCATCCCCAGTTCGGTGGCGACCGCCGCCGCTGTTGTCGGATGATCCCCGGTCAGCACGCGCACTTGCTGTCCGTTGCCTTGAAGTTCTCGAACAAGTTGCGTTGCTTCGGGTCTGAGCGTGTCCGAGAGTCCGAGAAGGCCGACCGCTTCCAACCCCTCGGAGCAACACTGTTCGAGAAATTCCGAGTCCTCCGCAGCGCGTCGCGCATCGTGTTCCGACAACTCGCGCTGTGCGACGGCAACCACCCGCAGTCCGCGTCCGGCCATGCTCTGAACGTGGCTCGCCGACACAGCATTCGGATCCCGCCCTGCCTCCGCCACGAATTCCGGTGAACCCTTCAGTGCGATCCGTCTGCCCAGTAGGGCTGCCGAGTACGGCCGCCCAGACCTGAACGGAACGAGGTTGAGCGCGTCGGCATCACCGAAAACCCGAGCCTCGTCCAGAGCTTGTTCGGCTGCATCGACGACGGCGGCGTCCGTCGAATGAAACACGCGATCGTCGCGACTTCCCAGAGCACTGCGCGCCGCAACTTCCAAAATCTCACTTTCGCCCCAACCGTCGACGCGTTCGACCGCGGCCACCCGTAGCTTGTTCTCACTGAGGGTTCCGGTCTTGTCGAAGCAGACCACGTCGACACGCCCGAGCGCTTCGATCGAACGTGGAGCACGCACCAACACTCCTGCTGCAGTGAGCCTTCGAGCTGCCGCCTGCTGAGCAAGGGTCGCAACCAGAGGCAATCCCTCCGGCACGGCGGCCACGGCAACGGCCACGCCTCCGGTGACGGCGCGGCGCAGACCGGTACCACGAATCAGACCCGCGACTGTCACCAACGCTCCGCCGCCGATACTGGCCGGCAGAGTCGCCCTGGTGAGTTCGCGCAGTCTGTTGGTCAGGCCCACAGCAGGTCCGGATCGGGATACACCGACATCGGCGCGCCTGGTCACCGTTCGAGCTCCGGTGGCCGTGACCACGCCACGACCGGAGCCGGCAAGCACTGTTGTCCCGGCATAGGCCATGCACCTTCGCTCGGCCAGGGGCATCCCAGGGGTCGGGTCGGTCTGCTTGTCGACGGGCATGGACTCCCCCGTCAACGACGACTCGTCGACTTCCAGCGATTCGGCGATCAACAGTCGACAATCGGCGGGCACGATGTCCCCGGACTCGAGGGCCACGACGTCACCGAGTTCGAGCGCGTCTGCCGCAGTCTCGACCTCGCCAATGTTGGTTACTCGCCGAGCTACCGGTTCCTGAGTCCGCAAAAGTCGCTGCACTGCCCGTTCCGAATGAAGTCGTTGAACAGCGGACATCGCGGCATTGCCGACCAAAACCGAACCGACCAGGACGGCGTCTACCGGTGAACCGAGGACTGCACTGGCCGCCGAGCCGGTTGCCAACACCGGCGTGAGTGGATCCGCCAATTCTGTTCGCAACGCCGACAATCCGTCACGGATCAACCTGAAGCGTGCGGGCGCTCGCACACGAGCGTCGGCGCGCTGCGGCGTATGCCGGACGGATTCGGCGAGTTCGCGAACGACAGAATCACCGTCCATCTCATGCCAGCTATCGCTCGGAGCACCGACAGGGGCGGGAGCCTGAATCACAGATCGGGACAGGGTGTATCCGGTCCACAGTCCCGCGGCCGAACCAGCCGTGACCGGCCCCGGCCCAGCCCCTCGAATTCCCGGAAGCATAATCAAGGCACCCAATGCCGAAGAACCCGAGGAGAGTTCGACGCCGCGCCTCGTCGCTGTTCGGGCAGCCGAGAGCGCATGGACGACCCGCCACGCCCCGGCCAAGTCGGTGTGGATGTCGGCACTCACGTGCTCGCCACTCGGTGGTGAAATCCCGATGCGTAGCACTGCCTGCCCCGCTATCGCCCTACTCGACACGATCGCAACTGTCCGACCCTCGGCCACCAGTGCCGAGAGAGCTTCGCGCAGGCCGGCTTCGGGAGTCGATGGCGCCGGATAGAGCTCGTCGAATCCGCTTCGCAGTGATCCGAGCCCGTCGTCGTCGATCGTGGCCGCTGCGACCCCGCTCGCGCGTATCTCACCTATCAGTGATTCCGCCAACCCTTTTCGCACCGGTCTTACGACAACTTCGGCGCCGTCGATGCGGTGTCTTCCGACCCCGAGCGAGCCGGCGTCAAGCGCTTCCCTGGCATGTGCCCACACCACGACGCGGTCCGACTCGGACACCTCTCGTATGTCGGAAACCCGGAGCGCGTCGTCGAAAAGGACACTCGGATCGACGAGGACGGTATCGACACGATCAAGCATGCGTAGAGCCGCGGGGTCCGAAACGGCGACGTGGTGCGTCCGCCACAGACCGTATGACAAACCAGCAGCGAACGATTCGCGTGACATCCGAAGCGGCCGCGGCGCCGAAACCTTGATGCTCGTCGCAACGGTGTCACCGCCGGCAGACACGGTAGCCAGTGCAGCCCCAGCCGCCAGCTGAACCCCAGCGATCCTGCCGGCATAACGCTCCCCCGGACCACTCGGGTCACGCCTCGTGGAAGCACCGCGACCGCCAGGTTCGAGTCGCCACACCAGCCGAGAGTTTCGCGCCGCCAGAGTTTCGCGCAGCAGCATCGTCCGCAGCCCGAAATCCACGCCCAATGACGCAGGCGCGTAGGTCAGAACATCCGCGAACGACGTCGCCGACTCCAATGCGAAGTCGGTGAGCGAACGGCCAAGGCGCTGTTCGATTCGCCGACGCACCCGGGGTTGATAATTGATCGCCGACGCCGCCGCCGAGACATAGGCGGAACCCGGCATTCGCGGCGCACGAAGAATCGATCCCGCTGCTGCAGGAATCATCCCGACGCCCGCCAGCGCAAGAGTGCCGGTCCGCAGCGCCACGTCACTGACAGCGGTTCGCGGAATCGTCGAACCACCGACCAACGCCAGACCCGACAACGCCAGGCGCGGCGGCAAAGTTGCCACCGACACCGCACGCCGGGCCATCGCTGAGAACATCAGGAAGTGGATCGAGTGTGCGAAGAACTGTGAGTTCGATCCTGCGACCGACTGGCCGCCTTGTGGGAGTTTCCGCTCGATTCCTTCTTTGCCGGTTCCGTCTTGGTCGCGCGCCCAACCGCCTTGACCGCACGATCGGGCCGCGCGCTCTTGCGATCCCATTCGTGAAGTACCAGGGCCGTGCCGCCGACCGCCAAGAGCACCGGCCACTCCACCAATCCCGCCGCGCCGACGGCGGCCATCGTGAGAACCGCGGTCGGCGTCGAGGAACTACCCGCACGAATTCCGTCTCGGACGCCCTCCGCCGTTCCGCGTATCCCGCCCGTCACTCCACCGATCACTCCACCACCGACGGCTCCAGCCACCGTCGTCGTTGCGTCTGCCACACCACGAACGACCCGGGTGGCTTCGTCGACAATCATCATCGGACGCTCCTATCAGCAGTCCATCGAAGAATTCAGTATTTGAGGCCATACCCAACACCGACGGCGGCAATCACGATCCGATACATTTTTCGGCGAACCTGGCGAGGGCGCGCCATCGTCAGCGCCGTGAGAGGGTACGGTGCGGGATGCAGCGACCACCTTCATCGACGGGAGTTCCACACAGTGGCGATCATCGGAAATTCGGACCTCGACATCTTCCGACTTAGCTTGGGCGGCAACCCTTTCGGATGGACAGCAGACGAGAAGACGTCCTTCGAGATCCTCGACTCGTTCGCCGAAGCCGGTGCAAACTTCATCGACACCTCCGACTCGTACACGGCGTCGGCTCCCGGCAATTCCGGCGGGGAATCCGAAACGATCATCGGGAAATGGATCACCGATCGGGGACTGCAGAACGACATCGTCGTCGCCACCAAGGTGGGTAGCCATCCCGATTTCAAGGGACTGAAGGCCGACAACATCGCGGCCGCAGCTGAGGCGTCGCTGCAGCGCCTGCAGACGGACTGCATCGACCTGTACTACGCACATTTCGACGACCCGCAGACTCCGCTCGAGGAAACTCTCGAAGCCTTCAATGCGTTGGTCGTCGCGGGCAAGGTTCGCTATCTCGGAATCTCCAACTACAGCCCCGACCGCGTCCGGGAGTGGCTGCGGATCACCGAGGAGAACGGTTACGCCGCGCCCATCGCGCTGCAACCGCACTACAACCTGGTGCACCGCAAGTCGTACGAACCCGAACTCGCGCAGATCGCCACCGACAACAACATCAGCGTCTTCCCGTACTTCGCTCTCGCTTCCGGCTTCCTGACCGGAAAGTACAAGACCCGCGCGGACATCGAAGGCAGCTCCCGCGAACGGCTGACCGCCGGATACTTCAGCGACGCCGGACTCGACGTCGTCACGGAACTGGCAACAATCGCGCAGGCACACGACAGCGAGATCTCGACCGTCGCGCTGGCCTGGCTGCTGACTCGACCTGGCATCACCGCACCGATCGCGAGCGTCAGCCGGCCGGAGCAGCTCCCGGCGCTCCTGGACGCCCCGAATCTGGTGCTGTCGTCGAATGAACTGGACACTCTCGAACGGGTGTCGGCGGCAGTCGGCGCCTGAAATCAGGCAGTTTTGAGATGAGCGCCGAGGGCCGTGTTGTTGATCGTCCAGAACGACCAGCCGTCATGGCTCTCGGTGTCGCCTGAAATGTGACCGGTCACGGCATTGGCGGCCGCGGTCGGATCAGGGAATCGGCGGCCTTCCATCGGTCCGCGCATGATCTCGACGACCTCGGTGCTTTCGTCGAAGCGTCCGACCCAACGGTATCCATGGCAATCAGCCGTCATCTCGAGGCGATTGTCGCCAACTTCGATCTCCTCGACACCGCTGGCGCGACGCTTCTTCGCGGCGACCGGCGACGTCTTGCGCTTGGTCGCAACCGGGGCCTCCACGTAAATGCTCGGATCCTTGACCGCGGCCAGGCCCAGCGCATCCCAACGATCGTGACCGTGTACGACGCGTCCGCGCGGAATCGCGTGATGTCCGGTGCGATTGCGTCCGGGGCTGTCCATGATCCACAGGTCGACCTCGGCACGGATGTCGTCCGCGACCTCGTTGGAGGGCAGCATGAAGAACTCGTGCGGGTCTGCAGCCAGGTCGACGAATACCCAGAACTCGGAGCGCGTGTCGTCGCTCTCGAGCGACTCGTCCTGACGCCTGGCCTGCCAGTCACCGTCGAGCTTGGAACGCACTCGGACGATTCGGCTGATGCCGTCTGCGCCCGTCACCTCGACGGGATTACGACGTGAGTGCGTGAGGCGGACAGCCTTGCCCCCACGCTGCGTAGCTTCGGAAATGAACGCATTGATGCCGCGGCTTGCGGTGTCTTCCATGATCGACCTGTCTCGAGCGGGTACGCCCGCATCACCGGATCGGCATCGGGGTCGAGCAAAGAGCGAATTCTCGGCCTGTTCTTCGATCGTGCGGCCGGTCAGTACCTTCGACCTTACAGCTCCGGCGACAGCCTGACTACGGCGCCCGACGCTCGTTCCCGGAGGTCAGCAGTGCAATGTCCCCGTAAAGAGCCGCCCGGTGAGCGAACATCAGTTCTTCCACACCGTCGAATTGATCCCCGACGTAGTGCGTGTTGGCAGCCGAAAGTTCACGTGAACCAGAGCGCGCGAGTAGGTCGTCGATCCGGCTGTCGAGGCTCGCTGCATGCGCAACCGCGCGCTGCGAACTCAACTGATCCTCGGCCCGTGCGACCAGGTCACCGATCCGCGCGAGCGCCGCGACGCGCTCGACCAGCTGGTCCCAGACCGTGCCGAGTGCCTCCCTTCGCGAAGCGATTCCGGCTCGGGTTCCCTCGTCGCGTGCCAGCGCAGCCGCGTCGTCCAGCTCTGCGAGTATCGAACGCAGCGCTACGGTATCGACCGCGATCTGCGTGATCTCGTCTGCCAAGTCCAGTTGATTACGTTGAATGACGAAGTGATCGGAATGCCACGCGCTGGAACTCTCGATCCGGTCGAAAAGATTCCCGGCGAGGTAAAGCAGTGCGTCGTACTCACCGGCGCGTCCTTCGGGTTCGGAATCGACCAGTCCGTCGAGGACTTCCGCGATACGTCTTCCGGCATCGGCGATGACACCGGTTCCCTGGACCTTCCCGAACTGGGCGGCGAGTTTGTCGAGTGCTGCGTTTCCACTGCTGGCCACGACACCGAGACCCACCGGCAGCTTGGCCGGAACCGGCGTGCGGGTGAGCCCGGCAAAGAGAGCCTCGCGCTGCTCGACGTCGAGATGGAGACCGTCGCGGCGGTCCTTGCGGATGGCACGGACGCTGCTCGCGAAATGACGATTGGAATGCACGATCGCCGATCGCATCGACTGAACGCGCTTGTCCAGCGTCTGCACCCGCCGTTCGAGGACAACCTGAACGGGACCGATGCGTGTCGCGAGCAGTCGACGCCTGGTGCGGGCAAGCTCGTCGGTGAGATACCTCAACTCCGAAAATCCGCCGATCTCCGGGAACGAACGTCCGACAGTGCGCCGGTTCGCCAGGATCGACCGCGTCGACTCGTCCGCATAGCCGCCGGCGATCAGCAATGCGACATCGTCGGACAACTCCGGCCGGTTCGACTCGACGGTCCCCGCCGCACACCACTCCCTGACTCGGGTGGAGATGAGCGTTCGCCGTTCGGTCACCGACGCCACGACAAAGACGTCGCCATTTCCGTCTGCCATCTCACGGCCATCCGTCATCTCACGCCTCCTGCTGGGTGCCGGTTACCACTGTTCCAGAATCTGCCGACACGCGCCCGAACGCGCTCCTATCTGCCCGCTACGCAGCCATCAAGCTTCGCTAAGCCGCCATCACGATCTCGAACCGAGTCAGGAACTCGTCCACATCCGAGGCGGATATGGGGAGCGGTGGTCGAATCTTCAGTACATTGCCGTGCTTACCCGTCGCCGATATCAACACTCCGTGCGCACGTAATCCGTTGACAATGTCGAGTGCACCGGACGGGTCCGGCTCACCCGAGTCCGCGTCGACCACATCCACCCCGACAAACAACCCTGCGCCGCGAATCGCACCCACGTTCGGGTTGCGGTGGACGGACGTGCGCAGGCCATCTGCTAGTCGATCTCCCATCACTGCGGCGTTCTCCATCAGCTCTTCTTCCCGAATCACATCGAGCACCGCCTGCGCCGCAGCAATCGACACCGCATTGCCGCCGAACGTGTTGAAGTACCGGAGCTCGCCTGCGGTCAGCCCAACCAAGTTGTCACCGAGTACCACTCCGGCGAGCGGTACCCCGCCGGCCATCGGTTTCCCGAGAGTGACCAGATCTGCGTCCACTCCGTGCCGCGTAAACCCCCACAGACTGGACCCCAGCCGACCGAAGCCAGGCTGAACCTCATCTGCGATAAGCAAGCCACCAGCCCGGCGAACCCGATCGACAGCCGTCGCGAGGAACGAGTCGGTCAGTACTCCGTCGGAAGCAAAGATCGTGTCGACAAGTAGTGCCGCCAGTCCGATGCCATCGCGGTTCAGTCCGTCGATGCATTCCTGAACGCGATCTGCAAACCAGGATTCTCGGTCCGCCTCTTCGACAATGCGTGCGTCCGGCAACGGCACGACGCGTACCCACTGCGCATCGCCAAAGGCAGCAGAACCCATTGATGGCGAGCACGCGGCAATATTGATCGTGCCGCCGTGATAGGCATTTTCGGTGACGATGACACCAGTCTTCCCCGTTGCTTCCCGCGCAATTCGCAAGGCGAGATCGTTGGCCTCCGAACCCGTACACGTGAACATCACAGTAGAGAGCCGATTCGGGAACGTGGAGACCAAATCTTCTGCGTACTCGACTAGCGCCTCATTCAGATAACGGGTGTGAGTGTTCAATTCGGCAATCTGTCTACGCACAGCGTCAACGACTTTGGGGTGCGCGTGTCCGACGCTCGCTACATTGTTGTACATGTCGAGATACGTGGTGCCGTCGCGATCGTGAAGTCGAAGACCCTGCGCCCGAACAATTTCCACTGGTTTTCGATACATCAACGGCGATGCCGGACCGAGAACGTCGGCCCTACGTTTGATCAGATTTCGAGTTCGCGCATCGAGTCCTGGAGCGTTCGCGGGCACGTAGCCGTTCACGTCGAGTGGCGAGACACGCGATGTGCTCGCATCCTGAAAGTGAGCCGTCATCAAATCCTCCGAAGTGTGTATACGAAATAGACTGTCCAACTGCACCGTTCAGACCGAGGCAAGCCACAAGGCCCATCGTGGATCGGACATCTTTGCCCGGGCGCGCATCAGCTTCCACACTCCGTACTTGTGATAGTCGAAGTCCCAACCGGAATTGAGTCGATTGTTGATGCACCCCCACAGGCCCCACTTGACGTCTGCCAACGCCCCGAACAAATGAACACGTGACACGACCGACCAGTCTTTACTCCCGTAAAAGGCTTCGATCAGTTCCAGCGTTCGCCGCTCGTCGAAGAACATTTCGGTCACGAAGATCGCCAACTCATAGGCTCTGTCATTGTTGGCGGCGAACTCGTAGTCGACAAGTTTGAGCGGCTGACCGTCCGAATACAAGAAGTTTCCTGGCATCGGATCGTTATGGCACGGAACCAGATCCAGACCGGAAGCCAACAAGGCAGACTTTGCGGTGTGATACTCACGCTCGATCAGGGCGAAGTCCCGAGGAAGCATCACACCGTGTTCGCGCGCCTGATCGAGATGCTCGTCGATCATGTCGAAAATCGTCTTCGTAAGGGACATCAGCGGGGCCGAGTGCAGTGTCCGATACAGGTCGACGATCTGCAACGCGACCTCCGAACGCTTGAGATCTCCGTTGGTGCAGCCGCGATACCCTTCCATGTACTCGATCACCTCGATTCCCGTTCGACGATCGAACAGAATCATCTCCGGAGCTATTCCCAGCGAACCCGCCAGCATCGCGGCCTCATTCGCCGCAACGCGATCGACAAACGACTCACTTCCGGCACCGGGAATTTTCAAGAAGTACCGGCGGTCGATTCCCCCGACAGTGATTCGCCAATTGCTGTTCTGAAGGCCACCGTGCACCGGCGAGTACCGGATCTCCCGTCCGCGCCAGTCGGAGATCGACGCCAAGGCTTCTTCGACACCCCTCTCGAAATCCGTTCGAGCAGTACCACATACACGCTCGTCGGCTGCGCAGTGCGCAAGGTCAGGTTGCTGAGTGTTCTCGGTCATGGTCATCCTTGCCTCACAGGTTGCGGACTCGGTCGTCGAAATGCGGATCGCGCAAGCCGATTCGCGCGCGTAGGAACTGCCAATCTGCGAACTTCGAGTACTCCAGGGTTCCGGGTCGAAGTGCGTCGACGTAGGAACCGATCAGACCCCACTTCACCGAGTCTGCGATTCCGTAGACTCGACTGCGATCAAACAGGCTTGAATCCCAATCTCCCCAATACAATTCAAAAACAGGGCGCGCGTCGAAATCTGACGGGGTCAGTTCCGCGAGCATGACGCCGAGTTCCTGTAACGGATCCATCATCGCCGCACAATCCCAGTCAACCAATCTCAACGATGCATCGTCTTTCATGACCATCACATTCGAAACATTGCCGTCGCCGTGGCACGGAACCGCATCGAATCCGCGACTCGCTATTCGCGATCTGGCGGGTTCCAAGGTCCGAAGCATCCAATCGAGGTCATTCGGCAGTGATGAGCCAGCGCGCTGCGCGATGAGCAGTGCGGCATCAAGATCGTCGAAGACCGTTGCTGTGCGCGCAAATGGAGGCAATGTGTGGACGGCCCGCCGTAACTCCACCAGACGTTCGATCGCCTTCGGGTCATCGAAGAGATCAAGCGTTGCCGTCGATGCCGCCTGCCCCAGATCGTCCATCACCAGCACTCCCGTTGCCGCATTCGAGTGACGGACACGAGGTCCGATACCCGCGAGCCCGGCCGAGATGGCGGCCTGGAATGAGGCTCCGACGTCAACGTAGTCGAGCGAATGCTCTTGCATTACTTTGACGAAGACCCGATCGTCGCCACCCGAGTTCGGCGCCGCGCCCTCGACGATCCAATGAGCTGAATCCGCGCCCCACCAACTCGGACTCGCCATCACAGGCGATCCCGCGTCCAGAGCCATGTGAGTGTCGAGAAAGAGTCCGCCTACCGACAATTCTTGCCGAACAAGCTGTTTCGTGTCGATCATCGAGCACCTCCCGACACACCGAGCGCAAGATCGGGCCAATTCATATCGAATCGTCGTCTGTCCTCGAGCCATTTAGTCATCGCGAGAACATCTGTATCCGCAAATCGAGACCCGACGATCTGCACTCCTACCGGACACCCTTCAAGCATTCCGAAACACAGCGTCGACGCTGGTTGCCCAGTCTGATTGAACCACGCGGTGAAACTGCAATGTGCCAAGGGCCGTTCAGGGTCGAGGCCGACCGTATCAGCGGCGAAACCCACCACGGGGATTACCGGACTGATCACGAAGTCATACGGTTCGAGATGCCGTTGGATCCGCATCTGCGCCGCATTGACCGCCTCCAGATCGCGTGAATAATCGGTAGCGCTCGCGAAGGACGCAGGTTCGGCCCACGCGGATACTGCACCGATCACCTCCCCTCGTCGTTCCTCAGGTATCGACTCCCACTCCGCCCGGGCGCGCACTTGGAACAAGCGATCCAATGGTGCGTATGGATCGGAATAGAACGGCGGGGTCACCCTCGTCACCTTTGCCCCCGCAACGGCAAATACCTGCGCCGCGGCGTCTACCACTGCCACAACCGCAGCGTCTGCTTCGTATCCATATCCCATGTCGGTCATCACCCCGATTCTCAGTCCTCGTACGTCTGCCTCCCACCGTGATTCCTCAATGGATTCCGCTGGGAGCGACCACGCGTCACGGCGGTCAGGGCGCGCAATAGCCCGATACATGGCGATGGCCTCATCAACTGTCCTGGCCATCGGACCAGGTGAGCGCATCATCGAAGACGGTAGATGCGGAATCCTCCCCTGAGTCGGTTTGAGCGCAACCAAGCCACAGTGTCCGGCCGGCAGACGCACCGACCCCGCGATATCCGTCCCGACAGCGGCGTAGCCGATGCCGGCCGCAAGGCTCGCACCCGCTCCCGCGCTCGACCCGCCCGTATTGCGGGAGAGGTCCCAAGGATTGCGCACGATGCCGTACAGCGAACTGACTCCGGCAGCCATCATGCCGAAGTCCGGCATCGTCGTCTTGCCCACGATGACGGCACCTGCCTCCTTCAATCGCGCCGCAGGCGGTGAATCAACTTCTGCATCAGGAACATTCGTGTGAGCGGCGCTCCCGTGACGCCACGGCATGCCGACAGCATTCACACTGTCCTTGATGGTGACCGGAACTCCATCGAGACTGCTCAACGCGTTGCCGCTAGCCCATCGCGACGTCGATTCTGCGGCCGCGGCCCGTGCGCCGTCTGCATCGACCATTGCCATTGCGTTGATCGACGGATTCACGGCATCGACCAACTCGAGGGTCGCGCCCAATGCATCCAGGGGTGTGAACTCACCTGTTCGGTACCCCTCGACGAGGGACGACATGTTCTGAGGAAGTACCTTGTCCATCACGACTGCTCCTGTTCCGACGACAATCCTTCTACTACAAGCCGTTCGAGTACACCCGTCAACACGTTCAGCCCAGCCAACAGATCTTCGGGTTCGGTGTATTCGATCTCCGAATGCGAGACGCCGCCGACGCTCGGCACGAACAACATCACCGTCGGCATCAAGTCTTTGAGATTGATCGAATCGTGCCCCGCTCTGGTGAGCATTCTCCGGGCGCTCAGACCCAATCCGTCGGCAATCGATTCGGACAACTCGATACCGGCGCGATGGTAAGGCGTGCTGGGGCGCAGCGAGCCAGACTCGACGTCGACGGAGACTTCGCCGCGGGCTTCGATATCGGTTCTCGCCTGGAGAAACAGCTCATGAGCCTTGGCAAGAGTTGTTTCATCACTTGACCGGATGTCAACCGCCATGACTACGTCGGACGCCACCACTACGGGCGAGTTCGGCTCGACTGTCAATTTGCTGATCGACGTGAGAACAACTCCTGGAGGGAACGCCGACGCCACCTCACGAGTCGCCACGATCATCTGCGCTGCGCCGAGGAGGGCGTCTCGGCGGTCTTCGATCAGCGTGGCCCCGGTGTGTGCCTGTTCACCACGAATTCGAACGCGATACTTGCGCACCGCCCAGTTGGCCGTGACCACGCCGATCGAGATCTCTTCGTCTTCGAGAACCCGACCTTGCTCGATATGGATTTCCACGTACGCCTTGCACATCGGTGGCTCGTCCGCACCGAGATAGCCGATGTTCCGCAGTGCGGTGCGGACTGTACATCCGTCAGCATCGACGACGTCGAGGATCTTCTCCGCAGTGAACTTCCCCGTGAAAACTCCACTACCCATCAGACTAGGGCTGAACCTACATCCTTCCTCGTTGAACCAGTCGACAACTGTGAGGTTGAATGCGGGTCTGATCTTTCCAGCGGCTACTCGTTCAGCAACAGTGGTCGCCGCATGCGCCCCGGCGAGAACGCCGTAGGCCCCGTCGAAGCGGCCTGCCTTCGGCTGGCTGTCGAGATGCGAGCCAACCAACACGTGGGGAGCCCCCTCTATCCATTCCAAGGAACCGAACAGGTTGCCCACGGCATCTACTCGGCAGCGGAAACCGTTCTTCGTCAACCACATACGGAACCAGTCCCTGGTCAGTCCGTCTGCTTCGCTACCAGCTTGACGCTCGACTCCACCGTTCGCGGTAGCACCGAATCCCGACATCGTGTCGAAGTCTGCGAGGAATTCAGACATTCGATACCCCCACCGACGAATCCTCCACCGCCGAGGCTTGATTCGGCACTACCGAACGTGCAGCGATATCGAACATCTCGCCTACCCGAATTCGCTCGGCATTCGAGATTCCGGTCAGAGCAGAGACCACTAGGAAAACTACGAGGTTGACAGCCATTCCGACCACACCGCCGGTCAATGAGCCGAGTCCCGCAATGTCATCCGGGTAGATGAAGGTCAACACCAGCGCGATACCGAAACCGGAGAGCATTCCCGAGATTGCGCCGTATTTGTTGCCACCGCGCCAGAAGATTCCGAAGAACAGCGGTACGGCCAATTGGACAACGCCTTGATACGAGATTTGTGCGAGGAGTTGCAACCGCGTCATGTCATACGTCACGTAGGCAACTACCCCTGCCAGCGCCATGAAGCCCACCATGCTGACTTTGGCGACAACGGTCAGCGCGGAGTCGGAGAGATTGCGTTTGTCCGAGTTGACGAGATCGTTCGCAATTTGCAGACCGCACACCTGAACGCTTCCATCGATGTGCCCCATGGACGCCGCAAACACCATTGTCACGCCCAGGCCTAGGAGCCACGTTCCCCCGTACGACTCCATGATCGTGAACCACGCGGCCTGAGGGTTGGCGATAACTTCCGGCATCTGGGACGCTGCGATACCCAACAGCATCAACAGCGTGTAAAACACACTCGAAATCAGCACGGTACGGATAGTCCCCGCCTTCACTGCACGGACTCCCGAAGCCGTGTAGATCCGTTGGAAACTCATCGGCCAGCACAGCGATCCGACTACGCCGGTAAAGATCAGACTGAAGAGATAGAACGGCCCATAAGCATCGCCGTCGCCAGGTACCCGCAGAAATTCGATCGGGACCTGCGCCAGCGCACTCATACTGATCGGGCCGCCGGCGACACCGGACAAAAGAACTAGACAGACAAGTGCTGCAATCACATATGCGACGATCCCCTGGAACGCATCGGTCATGATCAACCCACGCATACCCATCTTCACTGTCCAGTACTGACGGATCAGGATCAGCGCCAATCCGACAAGCAGGCAGGTGGTCACCGACCATCGACCCTCACTCGCGTATTGAAATACCTCCCCCAACGCCTGCATTCCGAGAACCACCCACGGGAATACCGAGACGATTCCGATAAGACTGGCGATCATCTTCACGGATCGTGAATTGAACCGCAAACCAAGAAGATCCGGCTGAGATCGAAGATTGTATCGAGCGCCCCACCGCCATGCTCTGGTCGCCATGAAGTACATCATCGCGACACCGAGACTGGAGTAGGCAAGGCCGTAAAATCCGAAAACTCCTGCACCCGCGGCCATCCCGAAGAATGCGATGAACACCGCGCCAGGCCACCAGGAATTCACGTAACACATCGCCACGTACCAGGGACCGTAGCTACGACCACCGACCGAGTACTCCTCGAACGTCGGTTTCGTTTTCTGTTGGGTCGCATAGAGAATGAAGAGCACTCCGGCATAGAACAACGCCAGCATTCCGAGCATGATCGCCATGTCATTCTCCATTCGGACCGGCCGGCGTGAGTGCCAGCTCTTCGTCAAGTTCACCGCGGAGGTCTTCGACCAGGTACAGGCCCCACAGTCCCAACCCCAGAACCAGCGCGTCGAGAATCCAGTACATGATGCTGAACGGGATTCCGAACACTAGCGTCGAAACTCCACTGCCCCAGAGATAAAGGGGCGGGAAAAGTGCAAACAGCAGCGCAATACCGTAAACGGACCCGAAGAACACCATGATCATTCGGTGACTGAGCCCGCGGATGAAATCCTTCATCGGACCTTCCCTCAGTTGACGAGCTGGCGAATAGAGTCGTGCAGATGACCGTTTGATGCAATTCCGTTGCCACAGTCAAAGTTCCGTCGACCGTCAAGACTCGAGAAACGACCACCCGCCTCTTCGATGATCACCGGCATCGGCGCGAGGTCGTAAGCCTTGGTCGTGTAGTCGACGATCGCATCGGCGTGCCCGCAGGCGACCATTGCATAGCCGTACGCGTCGCCCCAGGTGCGGAGAATGACGCCTCGCGAGTTGAGATCGCGGATCGTATCCGGCTTCCAGTCCTCGAGCCACGTGGCCATCAGATATGCGCCGTCGAGATCTGTCCGGTCGGAGACAGCGGCCGGCTCGTCGTTTCTCCAGCATCCACCGCCTTTTTCCGCTGACACGAGCACGCCGGCACTAGGCAGATTGATCGCCCCGAACGTGATTTCACCGGCCTCTTCGTACGCGAGAAGGTTCGCATAGAGCGGCACCGAGTGGACAAACGACTTCGTTCCGTCGATCGGGTCGATGATCCACCGATTACCGCTCGAACCCTCAATGTCGTCGAACTCTTCTCCCATGATCCCGTCGTCGGGAAAGTTCTCGGACAGAGCGTTGCGAATCATCTGTTCGATCTCTTGATCCGCCTGTGTGACGGGCGATCCGTCCGACTTCGTGTCGACCCGAAGCGTCGACTTGTCGAACCAGTGCCTGGCGAGATCTCCTGCTTCTCGAGTGATCGCCAACGCGATCTCGGCACGGGTCGAAAGGATTCGATTCACTGCTGGTGCCCTCCATTCCCTGAATAGGAGTCCGAAAGCGACGACTTCGGACTCCTCAGAGATTCGGGCTAGACCATTTCTGGTTCTCTCACCAATTGTTAACGGCGTGTTACAGATCACACTTCGTGTTGTGATGGATCAAGTGCCTCACTAGTTTGAGGGTTCAACGAACTGCCGTATTGCGAGGTCACGCCATATGTCGATGATGGAGCAGACTCGATCTGCGCTGTTGCGGCTCGCTCAGGAACTCGAAGGTCGCTCAGTGGGGAAATTCCCGCCCGAGCGCGAACTGGCAGCACGACTGGGAACATCTCGAACGACAGTGCGCAGCGCACTCGATGCGCTGGAACGTGACGGATTGGTACATCGGGTCAAAGGGCGCGCAGGCGGCGCCTTTCTCACAAACGTCCATGCGGTCACCCCCACCCCGGAAGACGCACGGTCCCTGTGTGCGAGCCGACGCCTGTCCCGAAATCTGAATACAGTCATGGGCGTTCCGCAAATGCTTCAGGAACAAGGATTCCAAGATGGCACGAGGGTGCTGTCAGCACGTATGGAGCGGCCCAGCCCGCGAGCCGCTCAGGTACTCGGAGTTTCGCCGGACCGCGATGTGATTTCCTTGTTGCGCTTACGATTTGCCGACGGCGACACACTGTCTCTGGAACGGATGTATCTCGGCGATCCCGGTTGCCGCGATCTGCTCCGAACGCACATGGACTCTGTCTACGAAGCCCTGCGCTGTAAATTCGGAATCGACATCTCGGCCACCGATGAATCCATCGAACTGGCAGAGGTCAGCTCCTCAGTATCGATGCTTCTCGGACAACCGATGCCGGCCCCGGTTCTCAAGCTGGAACGAATCGGTTACGACCAGCACGAACGTCCCGTCGAGTACTCGGTAGACCTGTTCCGTGCCGACCGAACACGGCTGAGTGTGAGTACGCGGCCTGGACACCGCGTGTGAGCCCGGGCAGACCCTGCTCCCGAAGTCGACGCACCTCTGCCATACCGTAGGCGGGTGACCTCCCTGCGATCAGACGCGCAAGCAGGTCACTCGCGCGCACCGCGGACTCCTCCAGCGGTTCAACCACTACTTCCCGATCTCGCGATCGAACAACTCCAGTCGTTGTTGCAGGTACGTTCCTGGACTCTCGCGGACTGGTTCGCGATGGCCGACCAACGCGGATTCCTCGCGCCCGCGGCCAGTGTTCCGCTCTTCATGGAAGCCGCGCTGAAGTATCCCGAGCACCGCGAGGCGCTCCTTCGCCTCGCCGGCCGACGCGGGCAGTACCTGGCGGAGCAGAATCCCGATTGGGCCCAATTGCGGCGGATCGGGTCACGCCGGGACGAACTGTGGCTATCGCCCGATCCGAACGACCGTACGGCCTGGTTCGATTACATACGTACGGTCGACCCGGAACTGGCGAGCGAGGAGCTCGAGATCGCCTGGGACGACGAGCCCACCGCAAACCGCCTGCACTTCCTCGATCACCTCGAGGTCGGACTGGGTGAACACGATCACACCCTCCTCGAGCGTGCACTCGACGATCCAGCCGTGCGGGTTCGTGAGCGTGCAATTCAACTACTACGGCAACTCCCCCGATCTCCTTTTGCCTCTCGCATGGCTACTCGGGCTAAGTCGTGGGTCCGGCTCGAGACGAAGCCGTTGCGACCGCGCCTTGCCGTCCGATTGCCGGGCTCGCTCGACGACCTCGCATTTCGTGACGGCATCGAAGACGTCCACTACAAGAACAAAGGCATCCGGCGCTGGTGGTTACGGCAAGTCGTGACCGCCACTCCACTGACGCTGTGGGAATCGATGGCCGGTTCGCCACGCGAGGCCCTCACCATCCCCATCGAGAAGCAATGGCGCACCGTGATGATCGAATCATGGACTGCTGCAACAGTTCTTCAGACGAACACAGCGTGGGCGTCGGCATTTCTGGAGCGGGACGGGCGCACGACCGACCGGAGAATCGTCGCCATCGCGGACCCACGCGAGCGCGTCGAATACATCGTCGCCGGCCACGCGGACGAATACCTTTTGGGCGTCGACGGCAGCGCACTACTCGACGGCATCGACCGTCCATGGCCCCTGGCCGTCGCCAAAAAGTTGTTGAACGCCTTGGAGAACGAAGCGATGGAGCATGCTGCGACGGGTGAGGACTTGGGCATTCACTCGCGACACAGTCACTTTTCCACTCTGCGAAGCGTGCAGGCGCGCTTCCCTTTCGAGGCGATACCACTGCTCCGCAGCGCCGCGTCCAGAACGAGCGACCCCGGCTGGCAACAAGCGTTCACCGACAGTGCGGTCAACATCGAGCAGCGTCGACTCCGCTTGGACGTCTTACGCTCTCACCGCTGAACGACGAAGGGTCGCACTCCGCGAACGGAATGCGACCCTTCGGTTGATCGTGAAAGATCAGACGACGCTGACCATCTCGTGATCAGCCACGCCGGCGGCCAACACCCGGAGATGGTCTTCGGTGCTGCCGAGGGTGTGCTCGATGGCGACGAGGCGACTCACGTAATGACCCACCGGGTATTCGGCGGTCATACCGATACCACCGTGCATCTGGATCGCTTCCTGGCCGATGAGCCGAGCCGAGCGCCCGATCTGCAACTTCACCCGCGAAGCGATCACCGGATCCACGACGCCGTCGGCAAGGGACATCGTTGCGTACAGACTCATGCTGCGCGCCAACTCGAGCGAGACGTACAGATCGGCGGCACGATGCGTCAATGTCTGGAACTTTGCGAGCGGAACACCGAATTGCTTACGCGTCTTGAGGTATTCGGTGGTCAGACGCAGCGCCTCTTCCATTGCTCCGACAGCCTCGGCGCACAGCGCGGCCTGCTCACGGATCTGAGCGGCCTGGATCAGAGCAGAAGCGTCACCGCCGTCACCGAGTGCTTCGGCCGGAGTATCGGTGAACTCGATCTGCGCCCCACGCAACCCGTCGTGAGAGGCATAGGACTTGCGTACCAGGCCGGAGGCATCGCTCTTGACGAGGAACAGTCCGACGCCACCGCCGGGGAGCGCAGCGCTCACGACCAGGATGTCCGCCGTCGCACCGTGGCCAACGGGATTCTTGATACCGGTGATGGTCCAGCCGCCGTCGACCTGCGCCGCCGCGGTGGCCCGTTCGGTTGCCGGCCAACGAATTCCGGGTTCCTGATCGGCGAACGCGAGGAACGTGGTGCCCTCGGCCACTCCGGGAAGAATCGACGAGCGCTGCTCTGCGCTGCCTCCTTCGGAGATGAGCCCGCCCGGCGTCACGACCGCGTCGAGTAACGGTTCGGGGGCCAAGCGTCGACCGATCTCGGTCATGACCGCACCGATTTCCACCGGGCCCGCGTCCATGCCGCCGTCGTCCTCGGAGAATGTCAGGCCGAGCAAGCCGACCTCGGCCAACTGCTTCCAGACCTGCGGACTCCACCCTGGATCGGAGTCGATGATCGCGTTGCGCTTTTCGGCGTCGTAGCTACGCGAGAGGAGGTCCTTGGTGGTGTCGCGGAGAAGCTTCTGTTCGTCGTTCAGTTCGAAGTCCATGCCACGCCTCACAATCCGAGGATCGAGGAGGCGATGATGCTGCGCTGCACTTCGCTCGATCCGCTGTAGATGGATACCTTGCGGTAGTTCAGGTACGTCGGGGCAGTGTGCTGTGCCCAGCTCGCGGAGGCGATGTCGCTGCCCGCGTCGTACGGCAGTGAATCAGGGCCGGCCACGTCCATCAGCAATTCGACGCTCGCCTGCTGCAATTCGGAGCCACGAAGCTTGAGCAGTGACGACGCCGGGTTCGGCTGGCCGTCAGCGGAACTGGCGACCACCCGGAGCTGAGTGAGCTCGAGGGCAAGCAATTCGTTTTCGAGTTCGGCGAGGCGAGCAGCGAAGAGCGGATCTTCGAGCAGGGTCCCGTTACCGACCTTGACCTCGGCAGCGCGGGCCTTGGCCTGGGCCAGACGAACCTTCGAGAAACCGACGCGGGTGACACCGGTGCGCTCGTTTCCGAGCAGGAACTTGGCGTAGCCCCAGCCCTGGTTCTCTTCACCGACCAGGTTCTCTCCCGGAACGCGGACGTCCTCGAAGAACACTTCGTTGACCTCGTAGCCGCCGTCGATCAGCTTGATCGGGCGGACCGTGACTCCAGGCGTCTTCAGGTCTACGAGGATGAACGAGATACCTGCCTGGCGCTTCGGCGCATCGGGATTGGTACGCACGAGGCAGAAGATCCAGTCGGCGTACTGTCCCAGCGTCGTCCAGGTCTTCTGACCGTTGATGACCCAGTCGTCGCCGTCGCGGACCGCGCGGGTCTTGAGCGAAGCGAGGTCGGAGCCGGCCTCGGGTTCGGAGAATCCCTGGCACCACCAGATGTCGAGGTTCGCGGTCGCGGGAAGGAACTTCTCCTTCTGCTCCTGCGAGCCGAAGGCTGCGATGACCGGACCGACCATGTTGGCGTTGAACGCCAACGGTTCGGGGACCGACGCTAGCTGAAGTTCGTCGAGCCAGATGTTGTGCTGGACCGGGGTCCAGTCCTTGCCGCCCCACTCGACCGGCCAGTGCGGTACCGCCAGACCGTGAGCATTGAGGATCTGCTGCGCCTCGACCATACGGTCGCGCCCCAACTCCTCGCCGTGGGCGTACGCCTCCCTGATGTCCGCGGGGATTTGCGTACGGAAGAACGTCCGCATCTCGTCGCGGAACGCTAGTTCCTCGTCGGTCAATGCCAGGTTCATCGGGATTCCTTCGCACTCGAAACCGGATTCATGTTCGGTTCGACCGTACCCCGACGACCATGGAGGCGGAACAGGTACCGCGAAAGACGGCACTCAGGGCCGACCTTCTACACGGTTTTGAGGACCAACAGGTAGCCCCCGCCCGCGGCGTCGATGCTCGTTTCCACGTTCAACGACGGAGCCAAACGTGACAACCGATCGATCAACCAATCCGACGCTTCCTGGGCGTCGTCCTTGCCGGGACAGCGAGCGACGGCGACGCGGCCACCCTTGCGCTCGAGTTGCTCGACGACCCCGATGATCGGAGCGGGATCCACGACGAACAGCCGATCCGGCCATTCCACAACAGGTTTGACCGCACCCTTCTTGGTGTTGCATGCGCGGTGCGCCAAGCGTTCGACGCCACCTTTTGTCTTGCCACCCTTTTTTGCGGTGTTGATGCTGTCGATGCTCGGGCCGCGCGGATCATTGACGGACATGTCGGGATCGACCGGTTCGTCACACAGCCAGCAGCGCCAGGATTCACGTTCGCCGACTTCTTGAAGGGTGCTCATGTGGCAACGGTACCGTGCGCACTTTCGGCTGTTTCCGCTACCAAAAGTGCGCACGGGGCCGAAGGCCCTACATGTCTGCGATCGCCTCCAGTGGCTTCGTCTTGGCCGCTCGGTTGGCCGGCCACAGCGCCGCCAAGACACCGACCACACCCGAGCCGATCAGCATTCCGACCACCTGACCCCACGGGATCGTGATCTTGTCGAGGCCCTGATCCGCGAGAGTGCTCACGAAGGCCCAACCGAACGCGATGCCGAGAACAACTCCGACCGCCGCGCCGTACACCGCGATGAGCACCGACTCGAGGTAGATCGTGCGTCGCATCTGTCCGCGCTGCATGCCGACAGCTCGCAGCATTCCGATTTCTCGTCGCCGCTCGACCACCGACAGTGCCAAGGTGTTGATGATGCCCAGGATTGCGATCACGACCGCGAGTGCAAGCAGTCCGTAGAGGATCGCCAACAAGGTGTTGATCTGCTGGCCCTGAGTTCCCTTGAACTCCTCACGATCCTGCACCTGGACGACGACGTACTTCTCCGTGGCCGTTTCCAGCTCGGATCGCAGCATGGTCAGATCCGCACCAGGCTTCGCCTTCACCAGCACCACGAAGTCCGGGAGACTCTCGGCCGGCATCAGTTTCCGGTACGCCTCGTCCGAGACGATCCACGAGCCGATCAGCTGGTTGTCCTCGAACACTCCCGCGACAACGGTCTGGTACTCGACGCCGCCAGGACCGGTCAACGTCTGCGTCGAGCCGACAGTCCAGCCCTTGTCATCCGCAGTCGACTTCGAGACGAGCATGTTGTTGCCGGTCAGATCGACCGTGCCCTCGAGGATCTTGTACTCGAGCACGCCTTCGATCGGTCCGTCGAACGAAGCGCCTTGCTCGTCCTCACCGTCGACCTTCGCGCGCACCCCGTGCAAGGACGTCGCGCTCTGTACGTCGGGTACCTGCCGGACCGCGTCGGCCGCACCTCGCGGCACACCGATCGCGTTGGGACCGGTCAGGATGTAGTCGGCCGAGACACCCACGTCCACAAGAGCATTGATGCTCGCCTTGGCCGAAGAACCGAACACTCCGATGACCGTCACCAGCATCAGACCGAGAGTCAGCGCGAATGCCGTTGCGGCCGTGCGGCGAGGATTACGCACCGCATTGGTACGAGCCAATCGCCCGATGGCGCCGAACGGCTTGGCGAACACGGCACCGAGCGCGCCGACGATCGGCCGCGACAGCGCCGGAGCCCCGAGAAGAACCGCGATGATCAACGAGAATGCACCGAGCCCGACGATCAGCGCCGCGCCGCCGCCGGTACCGCGAGAGCCGAACACGAGCAGTGCCACACCGATCACGCCGAGAATCGCACCGATCAACGTCCGCACTCGCAGTGAGTCACCGGTGGAGGCGAACTCCTCACGCATGGCCGCTACCGGCGGGATCTTCGACGCACGACGAGCCGGGGCGTAAGCGCTGAGCGTCGTGACGACGACGCCGACCACCAACGCGACGATGATCGTGCGGGCACCCACCTGGAGCGGGCCTTCCGGCAGACCGACGTCGAATGTGTTGAGCAGACTGCGCAATCCGTAGGCGAGACCGATACCGCCGAGCAGACCGATGATGCTGCCGATGAGTCCGACCACGAGCGCCTCGGTGACCACCGAACGGCCGACCTGCGCTCGGCTCGCACCGATCGCACGCAGCAGCGCCAGCTCACGAAGACGCTGCGCCACGATCATCGAGAAGGTGTTGTAGATGATGAACGTTCCGACGAGCAGAGCAATCGCGCCGAACGCCAACAGGAAGTAGTTGATGAAGCTCAGCGCCGAGTCGACCTCGGCCTTGGTCTCCTCACGAACCTGGTCGCCGGTCTGCACCTTGAGATCGGGGAAAACCTGCTCGACGCGTTGCTGCAGTTCCGTCTGCGACACCCCGTCGCCCGCGACGTCGATGTACTCGACGTGTTGGCCGTCGGTGAAGAGTCCACGGGCCTGCTCGTCGGTGAAGAGCGCGCCGATGAACCCGCCGGTGTCACTGCCCGCCCCCTCGTAGATGCCGGACAACGTCACGTCCACGATTCCGCGGGCCGGTGCCAGAACCTTGGCGGAGTCCCCCACCTTCAGTCCGGCTCGCTCGGCGGCGCTGGTGTTCAGCGCGACCTGACCGGTCTGCGTCGGAGGCGCGCCCTCGACGAAGGTGTCGGGTTCGGCAATCGCCTGGCCCGGCGGTAGGTAGGACTGACCGATACTCGGCGCGCCGCCGGTCTGAACAGCGCCGCCGTCTGCGTTGATCAGGACGATCTGTCCACTGACGGCCGGGGCTACCGCTCGGACGCCGTCGACTGCGGCAAGTTTGTCGACATCCTCGACCGGAACGCCACTGGTGTTGCGCTCTTCCATCGATACCCGGACGTCGACGCCCTGGGCGGTGTTCTCGAAGATCGAATCGAAAGTCTTCTGGAGGGTGTCGGTGAAAACGAACGACCCCGCGACAAAAGCCGTGCCAAGCACCACGGAGAGAACCGTCAGCGCAAGTCGCACCTTGTGTGCCGCCAAGTTGCGCAGGGAAACCTTGCGCATCGGCGAGTTGCTTACCGAAGCCATGTGCTCAAGCCCCGGCTTCCACGTTCACGACCGCCTGCGGAGCGTCCAGACGCTTCATCCGGTCGAGGACCGAATCCGCCGTAGGCTCGCGCAATTCGTCGACGATCTTGCCGTCCGCGAGGAACACCACCCGGTCGGCATACGCCGCTGCCCGCGGATCGTGCGTCACGATCACCACGGTCTGGTTGAACTCGTCGACGGCCGCCCGCAGGATCGAGAGCACCTCCCCGGAGGACTTCGAATCGAGGTTTCCGGTCGGCTCGTCGCCGAAGATGATCTCCGGCTGACCCGCCAGGGCACGCGCACACGCCACACGCTGCTGCTGACCACCCGAGAGCTCTCCCGGCCGGTGATCGAGGCGATCCCCGAGACCCAGCTTGGTCAGGACGCTGTTCAGCCAGGTCGGGTCCGCTTTGCGTCCCGCGATGTCGAGCGGCAACGTGATGTTCTCGAGCGCCGTCAGCGTCGGCACCAGGTTGAACGCCTGGAAAACGAAACCGATGCGATCGCGTCGCAATTGGGTCATCTGTTTGTCGGAAAGCGTCGTGAGTTCCGTGTCGCCGATGAGAACGGAACCCGAACTTGCGGAATCCAGACCGGCGAGGCAATGCATCAGCGTCGACTTACCGGAACCGGACGGCCCCATGATCGCCGTGAACTCACCGCGGGCGAAATCTGCGGACACCGAACTGAGTGCGTGCACCTGGGTATCTCCGGTGCCGTAGGTCTTGGACAGGCCGACTGCGCGGGCCGCGACATCCTGGGCGTGCGAACTCATGATCGCCTTTCCTGTTCACTTCGGTACTACTTGTGGGCGTGACGGGCGCCCGTGAAAACACGGACGCCCGCAATGGTTGGTTCCATCCTGTCGGGTGTCGGGCGCGCTCGCCATCGGGGACCACCCTGATATCTGCAGCCGAGCCGGTCAGGGTCGCGGGAATGTGCTCTCTCTGCTTGTGCGCATTGACGAGAAACAGCGATACGAAGACCGGGCGCACATTAACCTTGTGACACCAATCACACGAGAGAGGCGGCCGAATGTCCGACGCCACCGCTGGAATCATTTTCGATCGGCTAGAGCACTGGGCGACGGTCAAGCCTGATCAAGCAGCGATGACCTTCCAAGGGACCGAATACACGTGGGCCCAGTGGCGAGACCGCATCTTGCGTATCGCCGCCGCCCTCGCCGAATCCGGCATCGGCGCCGGCGACACTGTCGCGTTCGTCGACAAGAATCATCTGTCCTGCCTCGAAGTCACCTACGCCGCCTCACTGCTCGGCGCCGCGAATGTCATTCCCAACTGGCGACTTTCGGGCGAAGAGCTGGATTACGTCCTCGCGGACTGTGGCGCTCGCATTCTGTTTGTCGGCAGCGAACTACTCCCCCAGATCGTCGCCATGCGCGACCGCTTGACGGCCGTCGAATCGATCTTCGCCGTCGGCGGTGAACACGACGAGTTCGAACCGTGGATCGACGAGGTCGCACCGCTGCACTCCCGCCCCGAGGTGAGCCCCGATGCCACCGCTCTGGTTCTCTACAGTTCCGGGACGACCGGTCGCCCCAAAGGCGTACAGCTCACGCATCGAAACCTGTTCGCGCACAGCAACAATGTGCTCGAAATCCTGCCGGCCCACGAGGATCACCGATTCTTGATCGCGATGCCGATGTTCCACGTCGGCGGAACGTGCTACGCCATCATGGCAATTCACACGGGTGGGCGCTGTTACTTCACGAGAGAAGCCGACGGACCGTCGATCTTCGCCGGTCTCGCCGCCGGAGCCAACATCGCCTTTCTCGTCCCACCGGTCATTGCCGGAGTCCTGGCCGCAGGCGAGCAGGCCGTCGCCGCCTTCAAGGCATTCAAACGCATTACCTACGGCGCCGCCCCCATGCCCCTTCCGTTGTTGCGAGCAGCCCTCGCGGCTTGGCCGGACACCGAATTCGTCCAGGTCTACGGCATGACCGAAATGGCAGGTGTCATTACCGCGTTGATGCCGGACGTTCACCGCGACGAGTCGCAGGTCGAGCGCATGGCATCAGCAGGCACGGCGATCCCCGGCGTCGAGATGCGTGTGGTGGACCCCGTCACGCTCGAGGACGTGCCCACCGGAACCACCGGTGAACTGTGGTGGCGATCCGAACAGTGCACACCCGGATACCTGGGCAAGCCCGAGGCGACGGCCGAAACGATTACCACAGATGGGTGGCTGCGTAGCGGCGACATGGGCCGCGCCGACTCCGACGGCTTCGTCTTCGTCGAGGACCGCCTCAAGGACATGATCATCACCGGCGGCGAGAACGTCTACTCCCCCGAGATCGAACGAGTACTGGTGGAGCATCCGGCAATCGCCGAGGTCGCGGTCATCGGCGTTCCCGACGACCGGTGGGGTGAAACCGTCAAGGCAGTCGTGGTTCTCACTGCCGAAGCGCAGATCGACGAAGCCGAACTGATCACCTATACACAGGAACGCCTCGCAAAGTTCAAGTGCCCGACCAGTATCGACGTCGTCGAGATCCTTCCCCGCAATCCCACCGGAAAGATCCTCAAGCGCGACCTCCGCAAACCGTACTGGGACAACCGCGAACACAAACTGGTCTGAGTTCGCGTGCTGTAATGGGGCGGTGACTTCGCGCCGCCCCACCACACCCAATCCGACCGATCCGTGCCCGTGCGGCAGCGGCAACGCGTTGGCCGAATGCTGCGGAAAGTACATCAGCGGTGAAGCGCACGCACCGACTGCCGAAACCCTGATGCGTTCGCGTTACACGGCCTTCGCTGTGATGAACGACGAATATCTCACGCAGACTTGGCATCCCGACCATCGCCCCACCGAACTCGATCTCGACCCCGACCAGACATGGCTCCGGTTGGAGATCCTGGACACCGAATGGGGCGGGCTGTTCGATTCCGACGGCGTCGTGGAATTTCGCGCTCACTACACATTCGGGCGCGAGCGGGGAATGCTCCACGAACGCAGTCGATTTGCGCGAACAGAAGGCAAGTGGCTCTACGTCGACGGCGATATCGGTTAGGTAACTCCGGGCACCGCCGCCGCGGATCCCGATAACGCGAGCCCTACGATCGAGTCATGACAACGAACCGGACGAGATCATTTGCCGCTGTCGCTGCCATCGCAGTGGGCGTGAGCCTGACTGCCTGTTCGCAGGACGCGGAGACCACTCCCACGGCAGCCACCTCGGCCGTCACCTCGACCTCGAGTGCAGCAGCGTCGACCACAGAACCAGTCCCGACGGACAGCTCCGACAAGACGTCGGCTGCGGGCACCGAATCCAAGCTCACCGTCGTCGACATCCGAGTGGGCGAGCACGACGGATTCGATCGTGTCGTCTACGAAATGGGCGGAACCGGCACACCCGGATGGCGCGTCAAGTACGTCGACGCGGCGACACAGGAAGGCAGCGGTAAGCCCGTGGACATCAAGGGTGCCGCAGTGATCCAGGTCCTGATCGACGGTTCCGCCTATCCCTTCGACAGCGGAGTCGAGCAGTACTCCGGCCCCAACCCGGTCCCCGGCGTCGGCGGAGTCGTGACCGAGGTCAACGGGTCCAACGTCTTCGAGGGAGTCACCCAGTCGTTCATCGGCGTGACTGAGAAGCAGCCGTTCACGGTCACGACGCTCAGCGACCCTCCGCGAGTGGTGGTCGACGTGGCCCGCTGAGGCCGCACTTGACCTGAAGTTTGGTTGAGGTTCTACCTTCGTGTCGTACCGGCCACGTAATCTTCGTGGCCGGCGACCGGAGGGGCGAAGTCATGAGTATGGAAGTCACCGCGTGGAACGCGATGTACAACGCGATGCACGCGCAAGAAGATCGGCGCCCGTTCTCGAAGGCGACACTGAAGCGGATCGCGACGTTCGCAGTTCCACAGAAACGCAACCTCAGCTGGTACCTCGTACTCAGTGTCGTCACTGCTGCGCTTGCCGTGGCAACACCCGTCCTGGCCGGGCGCGTGGTCAACGCGATAGTCGGCGGCGACGCCGTCGACGTGGTCGTCAAACTTGCCGCCCTGATCGCACTGGTAGCACTTCTCGAAGCCGCTCTGGGACTGTTGACCCGGTGGCTCTCGGCCAGCATCGGCGAAGACCTGATCCTGCATCTGCGCACCACCGTCTTCGATCACGTCCAGAAGATGCCCATCGCGTTCTTCACCAGAACTCGAACCGGAGCACTGGTCAGCCGTCTCAACAACGACGTCATCGGCGCTCAGCGCGCCTTCAGCGACACCTTGTCCGGAGTGGTCAGCAACCTGGTCACCCTGGTGATCACGCTGATCGTCATGCTCGGGATCTCCTGGCAGATCACCGTCCTCGCGCTGCTACTTCTCCCGATCTTCGTCATCCCCGCACGGCGCATGGGCGCAAGACTTGCAGCACTCAATCGTGAAGCAGCCAACCATAATTCGCTCATGAGCACCCAGATGACGGAGCGGTTCTCCGCTCCCGGCGCGACTCTGGTCAAGCTGTTCGGCCGCCCGTCGCAAGAGTCGGCGGAGTTCGCGGTTCGCGCCAGGCGTGTGCGCAACATCGGAGTCCGGACCGCAATGCTGCAGTCCGTCTTCGTCACAGCACTGACGCTGGTCTCGGCCCTTGCTCTTGCCCTCGTCTACGGACTCGGCGGCTTCTACGCGCTGCGCGGACAGTTGGACGCAGGCGCCGTCGTGGCGATGGCATTGTTGTTGACGCGGCTGTACTCACCGTTGACCGCACTGGCCAGCGCCCGGGTCGATGTCATGAGCGCCCTGGTCAGCTTCGAGCGGGTATTCGAGATTCTCGATCTGGCGCCGCTCATCACCGAGAAGCCCGATGCACGCACGGTGCCGCAGGGCCCGGTGTCCGTCGAGTTCAAGAACGTCACTTTTGCTTACCCGTCTGCCGACAAGGTGTCACTAGCTTCTCTGGAGGAAGTCGCGATCCTCGACACCCGCGGCGGGGAGGACGTGTTGCACAACCTGTCTTTCCGCACCGAAGCAGGACAGATGGTCGCCCTGGTCGGCACGTCCGGCGCCGGAAAGTCGACCGTGGCGCAGATGATTCCGCGCCTCTACGACATCGACTCCGGTTCGGTCGAGTTGGGCGGCGTCGACGTCCGCGACCTCAGTGCCGATTCCATCCGCGAGACCGTCGGCATGGTCACGCAGGACGGGCACCTGTTCCACGAGAGCCTTCGATCCAACCTGCTCCTTGCGCGACCGGATGCCACCGAAGAAGATCTGCGCGAGGTTCTGGAGCGAGCACGGCTCACCGACCTGGTTGCGTCGCTGCCCGACGGACTGGAGACCGTGGTGGGTGAACGCGGTTACCGCCTCTCGGGCGGCGAGCGTCAACGCCTGACCATCGCACGACTGCTCCTGGCCCAGCCTCGCGTCGTCATCCTGGACGAGGCCACCGCGCATCTCGACTCGACGTCGGAAGCCGCGGTTCAGGAAGCACTTGGCGAAGCACTCGCCGGGCGGACTGCGGTGGTGATCGCTCACCGGTTGTCGACGATCCGTTCCGCCGACCTGATCCTTGTCGTCGAAGCAGGCCAGATCGTCGAGCGCGGCAACCATGAGGAACTGCTCGCGCGCGGTGGCCGCTACGCCGAGTTGTACCGCACGCAGTTCGACACCAACGCCCGGAAGAACGGCGCCCTCGCACCGACGCCGATCTGATACCGCGCAGCGCCTTGCCCCCCACACAGAAAACAGGCGCTGTCCTCCTCGCGGAGGGCAGCGCCTGTTTCAGTCTTTATGTCGGTCGTTGAAGCTGTAGGTCAGTCGTTGTAGCGATCGCGTCCGCCACCGCGGCGGTCGTCACGTCCACCGCGATCGTCCCGGCCACCACGGTCGCCACGGCCACTCGGACGTCCCTGCGGCGGGCCGAAATCAGGCTGCAGCTGGATCAGGACGCCGGAGATGCGTGTGCGACGCAAAGCTTCGAGAGTCTCGTTGGAGAGGTCGGCCGGCAGCTCGACGATGCTGTGATCCGGGCGAATGCTGATGTGCCCGAAGTCGCTTCGACGAAGTCCACCCTCGTTGGCGATGGCACCGACGATGGCACCCGGAACGACGCGGTGACGCTTGCCGACTGCAATGCGGTATGCAGCCAACTCCTGGCCCTCGGGTCCACGCGAGCGAGGAGCCGGGCCGTCGTCGAAACGACGAGGGGGACGCGGTTCACGCGGCTCGCGCTCACGACGCGGCGGTGCCGGCGGCTCGGGAGAAAGCAAGAATGCTTCGCCGTCGCGCGACTGCAATGCCAGAGCGGCAGCGATGTCGATGAGCGGAACATCGTGTTCCTGGTCGTAGTCCTCGATCATCTTGCGGAACATCGCGAGATTCTCCGAGGCCAGGCTCTCCGTGATGGAGTCACCGAACTTGGCCACGCGCTGGGCGTTGACGTCGTCGACACTGGGAAGCTGCATCTCCGCAAGCGGCTGACGCGTCGCCTTCTCGATGGACTTGAGCAGATGACGCTCACGCGGAGCGACGAACAGCAACGCGTCACCCTGACGACCGGCGCGGCCGGTACGACCGATGCGGTGAACGTACGACTCCGTGTCATGCGGGATGTCGTAGTTGACGACGTGGGAGATTCGATCGACGTCGAGGCCTCGAGCGGCAACGTCGGTCGCGACAAGGATGTCGAGGGCGCCGTTCTTGAGCTGACCGATGGTCCGCTCACGCTGTGCCTGGACGATGTCGCCGTTGATCGCGGCAGCCGAGTGCCCGCGGGCCCGCAGCTTCTCCGCCAGGTCTTCAGTGGCCTGCTTGGTACGGACGAAGATGATCATCGCCTCGAATGCCTCGACCTCGAGGACTCGGGTCAGTGCATCGAGCTTGCGCTGATGAGCAACCTGAATGTAGCGCTGCGTGATGTTCGAGGCGGTCGACGTCTTGGACTTGACGGTGATCTCGACCGGATTGTTCAGGTACTGCTTCGAGATCCGGCGAATCGAGCCGGGCATCGTTGCGGAGAACAGGGCGACCTGCTTGTCGCCGGGGGTGTCGCGGAGGATGCGCTCGACGTCCTCCTGGAACCCCATCTTGAGCATCTCGTCGGCCTCGTCGAGAACGAGGTACTTGAGATTGGTCAGATCCAGGGTGCCCTTTTCGAGATGGTCGATGACACGACCCGGGGTACCGACGACGACGTGTGCGCCGCGGCGCAGGCCCGACAGCTGGACGCCGTAGCTCTGGCCACCGTAGATCGGCAGCACGTTGAGTCCGGGGATGTGCGCGGAGTACTTGCCGAATGCCTCGGCAACCTGAAGCGCCAGCTCACGCGTGGGAGCAAGCACCAGCGCCTGGGTCTGCTTGATCGACGTGTCGATCCGCGACAAGACTGGAACTGCGAAAGCTGCGGTCTTGCCGGTACCGGTCTGTGCGAGACCGACGACGTCCTTGCCTTCGAGCAGCGGCGGAATGGTGGCAGCCTGAATCGGCGAGGGCGACTCGTAGCCCACGTCTGACAGTGCCTTCAGTACCCGATCATCGATGTCGAGGTCGGCAAATGTTGGGGGTTCGGGGTCACGCTCAATATCACTCATTTGACCAGCAGTTTAGCGGATAGAGTATAGACACGACGACATACCGGGGGTGCATTTACGACAGATCCACCCTCCCAGCGGGTTTCGCCTAGCGTATGGAGCATGACCGAAGCCACCGTTGCCACCCCCGCCCAGACCGTTGTCGCGATTGCCCAATTCGCCCCGGGGACGGACAAGAAAGCCAACCTCGAATCACTGCGATCACTGGCTTCCGATGCAGCAGCACGGGGCGCGAAAGTTGTCGTGGCGCCGGAATACTCGATGTTCACCGCACCGAAGACGGATGAACGACTGATCGAGTCCGCGGAGGACCTGGACGGCGAATTCGGTTCGGCATTGGCGGCGGTCGCCGCGGAGTTCGGAATCTTCCTCGTAGCGGGAATGAACGAGCGGATCGACGACGTGAGCAGAATCTCCAACACCCTCGTCGCGATGGACCCGAACGGCGAACTGGTGGCGACCTACCGGAAGCTGCATCTCTACGACGCATTCGGTTACCAGGAGTCGGCCGTGATCCGTGCCGGCAACATCACGGAACCGCAGACTTTCGGGTGCGACGGCCTGACCTTCGGCCTCCAGACCTGCTACGACCTGCGCTTCCCGGAAGTCACCCGGCGCATCGTCGACGTCGGCGCGGACATCCTGCTCCTGCCCGCCCAGTGGGTGCCCGGGCCACTCAAGGAAGACCACTGGACCACTCTCGTACGCGCCCGGGCCATCGAGAACACGATGTACATCGCAGCGGCTGACCAGAGCGCGCGCGGCGGCGCGGGTGCCAGCATGATCGTCGACCCGATGGGCGTCGTGATGTGTTCACTGGGCGAGCAGGTCGGGGTTGCCGCCGCGACTGTTTCGGCCGCTCGCATCGCCGAAGTACGCGAGAAGAATCCCGCTCTCGCGCTGCGGAGGTTCACGGTCTCGTCGCGGTGACCTGCAGCGGGTAGCGTCGGACAGGTCGGGGTTCGAGCTTCTCGAGGACAACGCAGTGACCCAGTATCGGGATCGATCTTCCGCCGGCAAATTTCTGGCCGGGCGGCTCGAGTCTTTGCGTCTCGACAAGCCTGTCGTTCTCGGACTCCCACGCGGCGGAGTACCGGTCGCAGCCGAGGTGGCTGCGGCACTGAACGCTCCGCTGGACATCGTGGTGGTGCGCAAGCTCGGCAGTCCGTACAACCCGGAACTGGCGATGGGCGCCATCGGTGAGGGTGGCGTGCGGGTCCTCAATCACGACGTCATCGCAGCGGTTCGCGTCTCGAAAAGTGAACTCGTCGCCGTCGAACGCGACGAACGAACCGAATTGGAACGGCGAGCGCGGCTCCTGCGCGAGGGACGGACCCCGGTTTCCCTCCACGGACGCACCGCAGTGATCGTCGACGACGGAATGGCCACGGGTGCGAGTGCCGCCGTTGCCTGCCGCTGCGCGCGCACCGCGGGTGCTGCCTCCGTCATCGTCGCTGTCCCAGTTGCCTCCCCTGAAGCAATGAGAGTGATCGCGTGCTCAGCCGATCGGGTCGTCTGCCCCTTCGTTCCTGCCCTGCTGGGCGGCGTCGGTGCTGCATTCGAGGACTTTCATCAACTCAGCGACGACGAAGTGCTGACCTTCCTCGCCTGAGAGGACACCCCTCCAGCCTGAGCGCAGTCCAAGAGATCTCTGAGAATTTGTGATGTGTGCAACATTTCGCTCCTCGGTGCCGATAGCCCAAATGGAACAAAAAGAATTCGGCTTTCTGGAGGAACCGTGACCATCTCGACCGATACCGTCGACGCCGTCGCAGCTGCGTGCCGTGACCGCCTGGGCGACCCTTCCGCCTGGGTTGCGTCAGACGCTTATCGACAGAGCCTCGCCCTGTGCATCATCGAATCCGTTCAGTCCACGTCGGGTCACAGCGAAGTGACCGTCGTAGATCGCTACCTGGCCTACCGGAAAGCCCGCGAAGACAAACCCGTCACGGACGGCGCACGCGAACTACTCCGCACCTTCGAGGAAGCCGGGAGTTCGGACCAGTGGGCAGGCAAGATCGGCTCGTACAAGCGTCGCTACACGGCGACGGGTGTCCCGATCGAGGCACGTCACATCCAACAGGTCGCCGAGAAACTCCATCACTTGCGGATCAACAGCGTCGAGGACCTGCTCTCTGCTGCCGATTCCGACAACGCTCTCGATGCGGTTCACCTTGCCTGGGTGGACGCCTGCGGAGACGGTTCCGAAGTGACCTGGGCACACCTGTTGATGTTGGCCGGAATTCCACACACCGATCTGGGTACCGCTGCCGACACGTTCATCAGCGCAACACTCGGCACCACCGAGTTGCCAGGAGACACCTCGGAGATCCTTGCAGCTACTGCAGAGCAACTCGGAGTGGATCCGGACCGATTGGACTACGCAATTCGCCGGTGGTTGTCCGTGCACGGCCGCATGCTCCAACACGTCGCCTGAGTACCTGTAAACAGGCGGTCACACCAAACTGCAGGTCAGCGCCCGACCAGTTCTACCGAATAGTAACGACAGTGCAAAATGACGACTAATGTGATGCAATGCACATCAGAAATGTCAGTAGTCACTGGAGGGGTCAATAGTGCGCGAGTTCTCAGTTCCACAGTCGTTCTCAATTCCGGAGAACGTATCCATGGCCGACTCCGTGTTCCGTCACGCCGAAGAAGACCCCACATTCGTGCCGTTCAAGAGGCCGTCGAACGGTGTATGGGTCGACGTCACTGCAGCTGAATTCGCGAAGCAGGTCTCCGCAGTTGCCAAGGGCCTGATCGCTTCGGGCGTCGAGCTCGGCGACCGCGTCGCTATCCTGTCAGCAACTCGCTACGAGTGGGTCGTTCTCGACTACGCCATCTGGACTGCCGGCGGATGCACCGTCGCGATCTACGAGACCTCCTCCCCTGATCAGGCGCAGTGGATCCTCGAGGATTCCGCGACAACACTTCTGGTCGTCGAAACGGCCAAGCACGCGGAGACTCACAAGGAAGTCACCGACGGTGCAGAAGCCCTCCGCGAGGTTCTGGTCATCGAGTCAGGTGCTATCGACGAGCTGTCCAGTCGCGGTTCGGCAATCACCGACGAAGAACTGCACACTCGTCGTCACCAGGTCACCGCTGCCTCGCCCGCGACCCTGATCTACACCTCCGGAACCACCGGACGCCCCAAGGGCGTCCAGCTGACGCACTCCAACTTCTACGCCGAGTCCAACGCCTGCCGCCTGGCGATGCCGGAGTCGATGGTCCCCGGCAAGAAGACGCTGATGTTCCTGCCGCTCGCCCACGTATTCGCGCGAGCTATCTCCTTCGGCGCTTTCGACGCCAAGGTCACCGTCGCCCACACGTCGGATCTGACGACGCTCCTCGAGCAGTTCGCCGGTTTCAAGCCCAACTTCATCCTCTCGGTACCGCGCGTGTTCGAGAAGGTGTACAACTCGGCTCGCCAGAAGGCAGTCGACGGCGGTAAGGGCAGCATCTTCGACAAGGCTGCCGCCACTGCCATCGAATACAGCGAGTCCCTCGAAAAGGGTGGCCCCGGGCTGGCACTCAAGCTCAAGCATGCGGTATTCGACAAGCTCGTCTACTCGAAGTTGCGCGCAGCTCTGGGCGGCGAGTGCGAGCGTGCAGTCTCCGGTGGCGCCGCCCTCGGCGCGCGTCTCGGCCACTACTTCCGCGGCGTCGGCATCCCGATCTACGAGGGCTACGGACTCACCGAGACCAGCGCCGCAATCACCGTCAACACCTCGAGCGCGCAGCGCGTCGGCACCGTCGGCAAGCCGATCAACGGCCATGCAGCACGGATCGCCGAGGACGGCGAACTCCTCCTGCAGGGCCCGGTCGTCTTCGCCGGCTACTGGCACAACGACAAGGCGACGGCCGAATCGATCGTCGACGGCTGGTTCCACACCGGCGACCTCGGATCGATCGACAACGAGGGCTACGTCTCCATCACCGGGCGCAAGAAGGAAATCATCGTCACGGCCGGAGGCAAGAACGTTGCACCGGCAGGCCTCGAGGATTCCCTGCGTGCGCACGCTCTGATCAGCCAGTGCCTCGTCGTCGGCGACGGTCAGCCGTTCATCGGCGCACTGATCACCCTCGATCCGGAGACTCTGCCCGGTTGGGTCGAGCGCAACGGCCTGCCCGCCGGCACCGCGATCGCGGATCTGGTGAAGAACGCCGACCTGATCGCCGAGATCGACTCGGCCGTTGCCGACGCGAACAAGAAGGTCTCCAACCCCGAGCAGATCAAGAAGTACACGATCCTCGAGGTCGACTTCACCCAGGAGACCGGTGAATTGACGCCGACACTCAAGCTCAAGCGCAACATCATTCACGAAGCTCACAAGACCAAGATCAGCGACCTGTACGCCTGATCGATCGTCTTTCACGAGTCTGGCCCGGTTCGAATGCGAACCGGGCCAGACTCGTTTCACTCTCCGGCGGAGAGTAGTTCCTTTTCGATCTCGGATGGAAGGCCGTGCACCGCACGATCCTCCCGCTGGGTCGGCAGAGTTTCCCGTTGCATCCATTCCCAGGTATCGCGCACGGTGTCTTCGACGGGACGGCACCGCAACCCTGCCCGCGCCGCCTTGGCAGTGTCGGCTTCGAGGAAACCCGCGAACTCGCCCTCTTGCGGGACCCAACACGGCAGTTGTGTCCACGGTTGCGCTCCCGCTACTGCAAGTCGGTCCTCGTCGATCCACACCAACTCCGCACCCGAACCGGTGGCGTCCACGCACGCCTCGAGGAGCCCGGAGGTAGTGGTGTGCCCGGACGCACTGATGACGTCGTACGTCCCGCTGATTTCGGCCGCCAGTCCGGACAGGACAAACGATGCGATGTCGCGGGCATCGACGTACTGCAACGGTCTGGTCGGCGCTCCGGGAGCAACGACGCGTCCGCCCTCAGCGATGCGCTGCAACCACCACGGCAACCGCCCGATGTCCTCGTGCGGACCGAGGATCAACCCTGCCCTCGCGAGCAGCGCGTCCGGGAAGGATTCCAGGACAGCGAGTTCGGCCCCGCGTTTGGCGGACGCGTAATCGCTGTTGTCATCGGACGTCGCAGATGCGGCAACCACCGGCGAGCCCTCGTCCACGTGCAAGCCCCATTGGTAGACGGATCCACTGGAGATGTATGCGTACCGGTCGACGTGACCGTGCAAGACGCGTGCATTCTCACCGACCACTCGGGGGCTACCCGACCAGGTGTCGACGACAAAATCCCATCGACGATCACCGAGCGCCTCAACCATCGCTCGCTGATCGGTACGATCCGCGAACAGAACCTCCGCGGTAGGTGGTGGCGCTCCGGTGAGCCCCCGATGGAGCACTGTCACTTCCCAGCCCCGTGCCAGGGCGTCGTCGACGAGGGCACGGCCGAGGAACCGTGTTCCTCCGAGCATCAGCAACTTCATGACGGCCATCGTCACTCGAAAAAGCGTCGTGCAGCAACAAGTTCGTCTGGTAGCGCAATTTCCGACGAGTGAGGGTCGGAAGAAGCGCTCAGATACCCCGTCCGGGATTGAGAATGCTCTTCGGATCGAATGCGGCCTTCACCGCAAGCATCAACTGGCGTTCGGTCTGGCCGACCATATCTGCCATGTACGGCGCTTTGAGAACCCCGATACCGTGTTCACCGCTGATCGTTCCGCCCAACGCCAGTGCGCCGGCAACGATGTCGTCGAAAGCTCCGCGCGCACGATCCTGCGCTCCCGTTTCGGCAGCGTCGAACACGATGGTCGGGTGGAGATTGCCGTCGGCGGCGTGGCCGAAGGTTCCGATCGTGACACCGTGGCGATCGGCCGCTTCACGAATGCATTCCAACATGGACGGCAACGCCGGCACCGGCACCGCGACGTCGTCGAGAAGTACCGTGCCCAACGCCTCGAGAGCTGGCAACGCCATCCGGCGGGCGGCAGTGAACTCTTCACCTTCCACGGGATCGTCGGTGTGGAAAACCTCTCGAGCCCCGGCACTTTCGCACGCCGCGGCGCAGTCCGCTGCCTCGGCGGCCGCCGACCTACCGTCGCACTGGATGAGCAGCATCGCCCCGGCCGATTCGTCCAACCCCATCTTCGTCAGCCGATTGACCGCGCCGATGGTGACGTCGTCCATCAACTCCATCTGACACGGTTCGGCCACTGCCGACACGGCGAGGACGGCATCGATCGCGGACTCCGCGGAATCGAAGAAGGCGACGACGGTGGTCGCCGCAGTGGGCGCCGTACGCAACCGCATCGTGGCTTCGACGATGACCGCGAGCGTTCCCTCCGAGCCCACGAGCAGATGTGTCAGGTCCAGCCCCGCAACATTTTTGCGCGTCCGTGCACCGGTACGGACCACACGCCCGTCGGCGAGTACCGCCGTCAGGGCCGCGACGTGATCACCGGTGACGCCGTACTTGGCGCAACAGATGCCGCCTGCATTTGTCGCCAGATTGCCGCCGATACTCGAGATGGCCCGGCTTCCCGGATCCGGTACGTACCAAAGACCCTGCTGTGCAGCAGCTTCCGCCAGGTCACCATTGATCACTCCGGGCTCCACCGTGGCGGTGCGCGCGGCAGGATCGATCTCGAGAATGCGATCCATGCCCGCGACGCTCAAGACGATGCACCCGTCGAGCGCATTGGCAGCGCCGGCCAACCCGGTACCTGCCCCTCGTGTCACCACCGGAACGGAGAGTTCGTGCGCCACTGTCATAACCGCGACGACGTCGTCGACCGTCTTCGCCTTGACCAGCGCGGCGGGCCTTCCGGCTGCAGTGAGCAGTGATTGATCCCGGACGTACGCGCCCATCCGGTCGGGATCGGTTGTCGCCCTGTCCCCCACCGCTTTCTGCAAGCGTTCGCCCAACAGATCGATACTCGTGGTCATTCCGTTCGTCCTTCGTAGAATCCGCGCACATGGCGCTCGACCAAATCGGCGGCCTCGTCAGCTGCGCCGCGCTCGATCGCGTCGGCGATACCCTCGTGCTCTGCCAGCAGTGCGCCGAGCGTGGCCGCCGAGTTCTCGCGCGAGTCGAGTTCGCTCAGCAGGTAGCCGGCGATGCTGTCGCGGAGAACCGTCATGACCAACCCGAACGCCTTGTTCCCGCCCGCTCCGGCGAGCGCAACGTGAAAGTCGACGTCGGCGTCGTGGAATGCGACCGAGTCGTCGGCAAGTGTTGCGATGCGCATTCGCTCGATCGCAGCCCGGGCGTCGTCTGGCACGACGGCGACGGTTCGCAGCGCAGCAGCTTCGAGCAGCACTCGCAATTCGACAAGATCGCCGAGCGGAACCGCGCCCACTTGCAGTGCCGTACTGAGAGCGGTGGCCGCAGAATCGGCGGTGTGCTCGTGCGTCACCCGAGGCCTGGCAGTAGAGGTGGTGTCCGCGCCGGTCAACAATCCCTGTGCCTGCAGGACACGAAGTGCCTCGCGCACCGTCGATCGACCCACCGAGAACGTCTGCGCGAGTTCCTGTTCGGTCGGCAACGCCTCGCCGACGGGAAGCGAGCCGTCGAGTATGGCAGCACGGATTCTTCCCGACACGGCAAGGCTGAGCGGCATGCGCGACAACGGAGTCGTATCCATGCCGCGACGCTACCACCCCTTGCCTGCTTGTCTGACAAACTGTTTAATTGAGAAGATTCGTGACCCGGACCACAACAGACAAGGTGTCGACCATGACCGACAAGCTCGAATTGGATCCAGCAACCACTGCCGTCGTGCTCATCGAGTACCAGAACGACTTCACCACCGAGGGCGGTGTTCTTCACGAGGCCGTCGCTCCTGTCATGGAATCGAACGGACTCCTCGCGAACACCACTGCGCTGGTCGATGCGGCTCGGGCGGCAGGTGTCACCGTGATGCACGCACCGATCACCTTCGCCGAGGGGTACAACGAAATCACCTCGCATCCGTACGGCATCCTCAAGGGCGTCGTCGACGGCAAGGCTTTCGTGAAGGGTTCCTGGGGAGCTGCGATCGTCGACGAACTCACCCCGAAAGACGGCGACATCGTCATCGAGGGCAAGCGCGGACTCGACACTTTTGCCAGCACCAACCTCGATTTCATTCTGCGCAGCAAAGGAATTCGCACGATCCTTCTCGGCGGCTTCCTGACCAACTGCTGCGTCGAATCGACCATGCGCACCGGATACGAGAACGGTTACCGGGTCATCACACTCACCGATTGCGTGGCAGGCACTTCGGTCGCCGAACACGAGAACGCGATCACCTACGACTACCCGATGTTCTCGCACCCCGTCACGTCGAAAGAGGTGCTCGGCGCGCTCTCCTGAGAGGACTACCTGGAATGCGCGAGAAGGAATTCACGACTGACGTTGGTGACACTGGCGTGAACCTTCTCGTGCAGCAGGTCGTGACCGGCATCCTCGAACTCGCGCATCTCGACGTTGCGCAGCGTCCGCGCCCAGTCCCGGACGGGATCAACCGGGGCGATCCGGTCGTCGGTACCGTGAACGACCAGGACTGGGATGCCCGCGTCGGAGAGTTCCGCCCACCCGTGTTGCTCCACCGCGCTGCGCGGGATGCCGCACAACACGGCGGACGCGAATTCGTGATCGCGATGAGCCAGCACCGTCAGCGCAGTCACGGCACCTAACGAATGACCCATCACCGCCTGCGGAACTTCGGGCAGTTCCGCCAAGGCGATGTCAGCCAGCGCGGCTGCATCGGCAGCAAGATCGGAGAGCGGAGCCCCGACTCCCGGATCACCCTCCGACAAACCGTGCCCGGTGTGATCGATCGCCCACACGTCGATCCCCGACGCCGTCATTGCACCCGCGAAACGGTGATACTGCCCGCTGTGCTGACCGAGGCCGTGCAGAAAGACCAAAGACACAGTGGGCACTGCGCCCCCTGCCGCCGGCCAATGCCGAAAGTGCACCTGACCGGTTCGTCCGTCGAAGAAGGGCATGCTCGTCATTCTGCACTCTCCTACGGGTATCCGCGGGCGGTGGGCGATTACTGGTGGGTTGCCTTGTCGGTGAGCGATGGCACAATCTCCGTGTGTTCCTACTCGATGATCAGATCGTCTACAGCGCCAGTGACCTCTCGGCCGCGGCCTCGTGCGAGTTCGCACTGTTGCGGCAACTCGACGCCCGCACCGGTCTGATCTCAGCCGAGGCGGTCGAGGCAGATCCGATGCTCGAGCGGACGTCGAGCCTCGGCGACTCGCACGAGCGCGAACAGCTTCAGAAGTTCATCGATCAACACGGAGACGGCGTCGTCGTCATGCCGCGACCGGAACACTCACGCGCAGGCCTGACCGCTGCCACGTTGGCCACCGTCGAGGCAGCACGATCGGGCGCGCCCGTCATCTATCAGGGAACCTTTTTCGACGGCCGATTCCTCGGGTTCTGCGATTTCCTCGTCCGCGAAGGCGACACCTACGCGGTCTACGACAGCAAGCTCTCCCGGCACGCCAAGGTGTCGGCACTTCTACAACTCGCCGCATACGCGGATGCGTTGGAGCGCAATGCAATTGCCGCCTCCGATCAGGTTCATCTACTGCTCGGCGACGGCAGCACGTCGTCGCACGACATCGGAGACATCGCGCCGGTATTCGCAGCACGCAGAGCTGAACTCGAACGAGTCCTCGACGAGCACCGTGCTGAGGGGAAACCGACACAGTGGCTCGACGATCGGTACCTGCGTTGTGGTCGATGCAACACCTGCAGCGTCGAAGTCGAAAGTCATCGGGACCTGCTGCTGGTTGCGGGCGTCCGCGGCAATCAGCGTGAACAGCTGATCGTCTCGGGGATCACGACAATTGACGAACTCGCCGCGAGCACCGGCCCTGTCGAGGGAATTCGACGGGAAACACTCGACAAACTCCGTGCACAGGCCGCGGTTCAACTTCGTCAGGAACAATCCGGCGACGCCGAATTCGAGGTCTACGAACCCTCGGCGCTCGGCGGACTACCCGTCCCCGACGACGGCGACATCTTCTTCGACTTCGAGGGCGATCCCCTCTGGGCCGAGGACGGATCCACCGACTGGGGGTTGGAATACCTTTTCGGTGTGGTCGAAGGACCGGCGGACGACTACGTGTTCAAGCCGTTCTGGGCACACGATCGCGACGGTGAACGCCAGGCACTCCTCGACTTCCTCGACTACGTCACCGCGCGCCGAGAAGCTCACCCCGGCATGCACATCTATCACTACGCCGCGTACGAGAAATCGGCGCTGTTGCGCTTGGCCGCACGTCACGGTGTCGGCGAGCAAACGGTGGACACGCTGCTCAGCGAGAACGTGCTCGTGGACCTGTACCCGATCGTCCGCGCCTGCCTGCGGATCGGACAACGCTCGTACAGCATCAAGAAACTCGAGCCGCTGTACATGGGTGAGCACGGCCGCGACGGCGACGTGACCAATGCCGCCGCTTCGGTTGTCGCTTATGCCGACTACTGCCAATTGCGCGACGGAGGACAAGCCGACCAGGCCAGGGAACTTCTTCAGGGCATCTCCGACTACAACGAGTACGACTGCGAATCCACTCTGCGCCTGCGTGATTGGCTTGCCGAGCGCGCCGCAGAACACGGCGTCGAACTTCGTGAGCCGACCGGGCAGATCAAGATTCCACTCGAGGAGCTCACCGAATCGGAGATCGCGCTCCGCGAATTCGCAGGACACAAGGCAGGTTCGGCGCGTACCCCCGATCAGCAGGCAGCTGCTCTACTGGCTGCTGCGGTGGGGTACCACAATCGTGAGCGGAAGCCGTACTGGTGGGCCCACTTCGACCGATTGGTCACACCGATCGAAGACCTGGTGGACATCCGCGACGTCATGGTGGTCGAACAGTCCGAAATCGAGGCGGACTGGCACAAGAGCACCCCACGTCAGAAGAAGTTCCGTCGACACATTCAGCTGACCGGAAGTTTCGGCACCGGAACGTCTTTGAGCCCGGGCAGTGATCTGTTCGCTCTCTACGCAACCCCCTCCCCCGATGCTGTTGCCAGCGAGAACCCCACCCAACGCGGCACCAGCAGCGTCAAGGTCACGGCCGTGGTCAAGTCCGAAGGACTCGACGTGGTCACCGTCGAAGAACTGCTCGGCGGTGACGAATACCTGGATGCTCCAGTCGCATTGGCACCTGGTCGTCCGATTCCCACCGGACGCATGGAGAAGTCCATCGCCGCTGCCGCATCCGGCGCCAGCGAGATCCTGCCCGAACTGCCACCCGTAGCAGCGGTCGACATTCTCCGGCGCAGCACCCCGAGGACACGCTCGGGTTCACCGCTCCCGCCCGTCGGCGGCGACAACAACTACGCGGACGCCATCACCGCCGCACTTCTCGACCTCGATGATTCCTACGTGGCAGTACAGGGTCCCCCTGGTACGGGCAAGACGTACACGGGTGCTCGTGTCGTCAAGACACTGATCGAACGACATCAGTGGCGAATCGGAGTGGTGGCTCAGTCACATTCGGTGGTCGAGAACATGCTCGGCGGCATTCTGAAGGCCGGCGTGGACCCTGCACTGGTCGCGAAGAAGGGCAGCCGCAGCAAGACCGCAGAATGGCAGGACATCGCATCCGAAGAATATGCGGGATTCATCGCCGAGGCCGAAGGCGTCGGCTGCGTCATCGGCGGCACTGCGTGGGACTTCGCGAACACCGATCGTGTTCCGGCGGGCAGCTTGGACCTGCTCGTGGTGGACGAGGCGGGCCAGTTCGCGCTCGCCAACACCATTGCCGTCGCGATTTCCGCGCGAAACCTGTTGCTGCTGGGCGATCCGCAGCAGTTGCCGCAGGTGAGCCAAGGTACTCACCCCGAACCTGTCGACGAATCGGCGCTCGGTTGGCTCGCCGAGGGACACGGCGCACTGCCACCCGAACTCGGCTACTTCCTCGAGAAGACTTGGCGGATGCACCCGGATCTGTGTGCGCCCGTGTCCGCACTGTCGTACGAGGGCAAGCTCCATTCTCAGGAAACCGTGAGTGCGGCAAGGAAACTCGACGGACTCGCTGCCGGAGTGCACACGGTGTTCGTCGATCACCGCGGCAATTCCACGTACTCCCCGGAAGAGTCCCAGGAAATCGTTCGCCAGATCCAGGGCCTTCTCGGTACGCCATGGACCGATCCGAGCGAGTTCGAGGGAACCCGGCCCCTGGAGCAGTCGGACATCCTCGTGGTCGCGGCATACAACGCCCAGGTCGGTACCGTCGAGCGCGATCTCACCGAAGCCGGTCTCACGGAGGTCGAGGTCGGGACCGTCGACAAGTTCCAGGGCCGCGAGGCCGCGGTGGCAATCGTGTCGATGGCCGCATCTGCCGTCGAGGACGCCCCGCGAGGAATGTCGTTCCTTCTGTCGCGGAACCGCCTCAATGTTGCTGTCTCCCGCGGCAAGTGGTGCGCGATCATCGTCCGATCACACGCGTTGACGCAGTACATGCCGAGCACGCCCGCAGGGTTGGTGGAGCTGGGCGCGTTCATGAGGTTGACGAGCTAGCCGAATGTTTTCACACCCAAAGCCTGTCCTACCCGAAACACTGTCCTACCCGAAACACTGCCCTTCGCCGCGGTAGGTGGGAACCGAGGTTCGGGTGCCGTCGGCTTCGACCACATACACGCGGTCGAAGCGCTCGCACAGCTCGCCGGCTTTGGCGTGACGGAACCATACGCGGTCGCCGATCGCGATGTTTCCGGCTTCCTTCCCGGTGACCGGTGTCTGGACTTCGCCGGCTCCTTCGTTGCGGAGCAGTTTGAGACCAGCGGGCCAGACCGGTGACGGAACGCGGGTGGCTCCGGCAGGTCCCGACGCGATGTATCCGCCGCCGAAAAGGGTCGTGACCGACGGCGTCGGCTTGCGCACGGCCGACAGTGCGAAGAACAGCGCCGGATCGGGACGGAAGGCACGGTAGCGGTCGAACAGGGTCGGTACGTACAGTCCGGAGCCCGCTGTTACCTCGGTCACCACAGGATCGGCCGAGCTGACCTCCAGCGACCCCGTACCGCCGCTGTTGACGATCTCGAGTGCACCCACGGCATCGGTGACGGCCGCGACCACAGCGCCCCTTCTGGACGCCAGTTCGCGTGCAGAGGCCTTCTTGACCCAACCGATCGGAGCGCTGGTGTCCGGGAGGCCGGCGATCTGGGCCTCGTAGAACATCACTCCGACAACTGAGAATCCGCGCTGGCGAGCACGCGCCGCGAGTGCGGCGACCGCGGCAGGTTCGCGCAGCGGCGAGCGTCGTACACCCAGATGGATCGGACCGATCCGAAGTGACGCATCGACGTCGAGACACACCCGGACAGGCGCATCTCCCGTCGACGCCGAACGAATGAGATCCAACTGCGCATCGTCGTCGACCATCAAGGTGATCGATTGGAGGGCGGTGTCATCGGCAGCGAGATCCGCGATGGCGCCACGATCGGCGGTCGGGTATCCCATCAGGATGTCCCGTGCGCCGAGCCCGACCAGCCACAGAGCCTCGCGCAGTGAGTACGCCATGATTCCGCGGAACCCGCCGGATGCAGTCAGTGTGTCACCGAGAGTTTCAGTAAGAACCGTACGACAACGAACCGATTTGCTCGCCACTCGCACCGGGGTTCCACCGGCGCGGCGCACCAGGTCGGCTGCATTACTGCGCAGTGTGGTCAGATCCAGAGCAGCCAGAGGCGGGTCGAGTTCTCGCGTGGCAGCAGTGAGTCGATCAAGGGTCCTGGTCACAGATGATCCAATCGTCGCGGCGTGCGACCAGTCAATCACCAATCCTGGACGTATGTCCAGGATGGCGGTTCTACTGAGGCGCGACCACTGCTTTATTGGCGATTACCTGAACCATCTCTCCGAACTCGGCAATGGTCGCGTCGGAGTCGCGATCGACCAGCCATCGCAGAACAAGACCGTCGATCATTGCAAGACTCAGTCGCGCAATCGAACTCAACGGCTCCGTCCACACCGTGCCCGATATCTTGGCGCACTCTTCGAGAAACGACACCGCGAGCTCATCCATGATTCGGTACTGCTCAAATGCAACTGCCCCAGCACGTTCGGCTCCGAGATTGCGACTACGCAGTGCCTGCGCGGTAATTTCGTAGGTCAACAACTGGCGATCCGGGGTTGCTTCGATGGTCGGCCACATTCCGGTCAGGCCGATATGCAGCAATTCCCTGAGCCCCTGCACGCCACTGAGATCCGGCGCATGGCGGACCTGCGCGAACGCATACTGCATCGACGCACTGAGCTGCAGAATGAGCGTTTCACCCATTGCCGCGATCAGCGCTTCCTTGCTCTCGAAGCAGTAATGAACGACGCCGAGCGATACGCCGGCCTCCTCTGCCACCGCCCTTACCGTCACAGAACTGACACCGCGCTGTTCCGCAATAGACAAAGCGGACTCGACCAATTGTGTGCGGCGTTCGTCCGCCGGAAGCCTGTTCAGCATCCAATGATCGTAGAACGCAAATGACAAAATCTTCGCGCAATACTTGCCTGGACGACCGTCCAAGTACATTATTGCGTAATGGCTTCGGACACTTGGCAGAACTGGGCGGGCACTCAAAGTGCCGCGCCGCGTCGCTTTGCGACGCCGACAAATACCCGTGAACTTTCGTCGTTGGTCGCCGAGGCCGCGGCGCGCGGCCAACGCGTGAAGGCCGTCGGCGCCGGCCATTCGTTCACCGGTGTCGCGGTCACCGACGGTGTCCTCGTCAGCCTGGACAACTTGAGCGGAATCGACTCGATCACGCCGACCGACGACGGTGCGCTGGTCACTGTTTTTGCAGGCACTCGCCTTCATGCTCTCAACGACGCCTTGTGGCAACGCGGATATGCGATGGCCAATCTCGGTGACATCGACGTCCAGTCACTGGCCGGCGCGACGTCCACCGGCACACACGGCACCGGCGCACGATTCGGCGGTATCGCCACACAGATTCGCGGAATCGAGATCGTTCTCGCCGACGGATCCGTCGTTACCGCAAGCGCTGACGAAAACGTCGAATTGTTCGAAGCAGGCCGCCTCGGATTGGGCGCAATCGGCATCATTTCGAAGATCACTCTCGCCTGCGTCCCGCGATTCACACTTCGCGCAATCGAGGAACCCGACACGCTGTCTCACATACTGGACACCCTCGAGAGCGATCGTCTGGGCTTGGACCACTTCGAGTTCTACTGGTTTCCGCACACCGACCGTGTCCTGACGAAGAGCAATACGCGACTGCCCGGAGATACCGAACCCGATCCAGTGGGCAAGGTCCGCGCGTTCGTCGACGACGAACTCCTCTCGAACACACTCTTCGAAGGTGTCAACCGCGTTGCCACCCTGGCACCGGCCGCGATCCCGAGAATCAACAACGTGTCGTCTCGATTGCTCGGCGCCCGGGAGTTCACCGATCGCAGCTACCGAGTATTCGCGTCTTCGCGCCGGGTGAAGTTCAAGGAGATGGAATACGCGATCCCCCGCGAACACGTCACCGAGACACTCCACGAAATCGACCGCTGGATGAAGAAGTCCGGAACTAACGTCGCGTTCCCCGTCGAAGTACGTTTTGCTGCCGCCGACGACCTCTGGCTCTCGACTGCTCACGGACGCGACACCGCATACATCGCCGTACACCAGTACCACCGACGACCCGAAACCGAATACTTCGCCGCAGTGGAAGCCATCGCCCGCGCCGTCGACGGCCGGCCGCATTGGGGAAAAATGCACAACCGGACCGTCGACGACCTGCGTCCTACGTACGACCGACTCGACGACTTTGTCGCCGTGAGAGACAAGTACGACGCGAATCGTGTGTTCGACAACGAATACTTGCGTCAGGTACTCGGCGACTGACGGTCAGCGCCGCAGCAGTTCCGCTTTTCGTGCATCGCTCGCAAACGAGGCTTTGATCGAGTTCCGGGCGAGGGTGTCTCGCTCGGCCTCGGTCAGACCCAAGGCTCGGCCCAGTTCGGTGAAATTGTCGTCGACGTATCCCCCGAAGTAGGCCGGGTCGTCGGAGTTGACCGTGACGATCAAACCCATCTCGAGCATCGATCGAAGCGGATGATCCGACAGCGAATCGAACACCCGCAGACGAACGTTCGACAACGGGCAGACCGTCAGTGGAATCTCCTCGTCGACCAGACGCTCGATCAGGGCAGGATCCTCGAGTGCCCGGACTCCGTGGTCGATCCGCTCGGCGCCGAGAATGTCGAGTGCCTGCCAGATGTACTCGGGCGGTCCCTCTTCACCGGCGTGAGCGACAACGTGCAAACCCTCGGCACGCGCGCGGGCGAACACGTCCTCGAACAGTGACGGCGGGTTGCCGACCTCCGCGGAGTCGAGTCCGAGCCCGACGATCGGAGCCTGCAGGCGAATTATCTCGGAGAAGATCTCCTCGGCGTCCTTGACGGGCTGATCTCGGAGGATGGCGGCGATTGCCGCGCTGCTGAGCCCGAACTCGCGCTCGCTCGATGCCACCGCATCCATGATCCCGTCCAGGACCTCGGTCAGCGGAACACCACGGACTACGTGCGCCTGTGGATTGAAGAAGAACTCGGCATGCGCGACGCCGGCCGCAGCCGCCCGGCGGAAGTACGCTCGCGTCAGGTCGGCAAAATCCTCCGCGGTGCGCAGGACGGCCATGTTGGCGAAGTAGAGATCGAGGAACGACTGCAAGTCGGTGAACTCGTACCTCAACTTCAGATCGTCGATGTCCTTGTACGGCAGATCCATTCGATTGCGCTCGGCAAGTCGGTAAATCTGTTCGGGCTCCAGAGAACCCTCGATGTGCATGTGCAGTTCTGCGACAGGTGTAGCCATGTCGGTGTTACCGCCCCTTCCAGACCGGGGCGCGCTTCTCGGCGAACGCCGTCGCACCCTCGCGTGCATCTTCGGATGCGAATACCGGCGCCATGACCTGCAACTGCTTCGCGAAAGCTTCATCGTCGGACCAACCGCCGGCCTTGACGATGATCTCCTTGGTGACCGCTACCGCGAGCGGTCCGTTGCGGGTGATTCGATCAGCCAGCTCCAGTGCGCCGTCGAGCGCCTTGCCCGGTTCGGTCAACGTGTTCACGAAGCCGTAGCGGTATGCCTCCTCGGCGGTGAAACTGTCGCCGGTCAGCGCCAGTTCCAGAGCCTTCTGGTACGGAATCCGCTTGGGCAGGCGCAACAATCCGCCGCCACCTGCAACCAGTCCTCGCTTGACCTCCGGGATACCGAACTTCGCTTCGGACGACGCCACCACCAGGTCGGTGGCAAGCACGAGTTCCGTGCCGCCTGCCAACGCGAAGCCCTCGACCGCCGAAATGATCGGCTTACGCGGTGGCCCTTCCGTGAATCCGAGACCGCGTCCCGGCACGAGGACGTTCTCGCCGGCCACGAATGCCTTCAGATCCATACCGGCACAGAAGTTTCCGCCGGCTCCTGTCAGCACGGCCAAGGACAGATCGTCGTCCGCATCGAGCTCTTCGACCGCGGCGGCCAACGCGTGACTGACCGCCGAGTTGATGGCGTTACGCGCCTCGGGCCGGTTGATGGTGATGATCAGTGTCCGCCCGCGCCGCTCGGTGAGAACCTCGTCCGCCATGATGTCCCTCTCGTTTGTCGACCACGCTCGCGTGACTACGCGACGTTGCGTTCGACAATACGGACGAAGCCATCGGGGTCGATCTGCGCGGTGTCGTGAGTGCAGAACCACCCCTGGGTGAACCTCGTCGAGGTCGCTTGCGGCGAGTTCCAATACCGACGCGTGACACTCGGTCCACGGCACAACAACTCGCCGAAACCACCTGGCGCATCCGGGCCGTACAACGCCACTTCCATTCCACCGAAAGCGATTCCGACGCTTCCGAGGTGGGTGGGCGCCGACTCGGTTGGCAGAATGAGACCAGCCCCACAGGTTTCGGTTTTACCCCACCCGATCACATGCCGAGCGGCCGGGAACAGAGTCAGCAGCTTGGATTCCTGTTCGGCCGTGATCGGCGACCCGCTGCAATCGATCCACTGCACCGACCTCGAACCGGCACGTGCCGCCGGTCCGAGCGTGAGCAACCGTGGCTCGAGCAAGTCCTCGGGCCGCCCGGTCACGATGTCGACGGTATGCACACTCTCACGCCAGAAGTCCCCGGCGAGGACCACCGTTCCACCGACCACCAACGTCGCGAGCACGTGCACGAACTGCCGCACCGACTTGAAGTCGTTGTCCACCAGCAGATTCCGCACACCTTCGACGCCGTAGTCACGCGAGTGCAGAATTCCGACGATGGCAGAAAGCACGTTCTCGTTACTCAACTCGACGCCAAGCATCTCGCCCGAGGAATCCGCGGTGTACGCGAGGACCGCCATCTCGTCCGGGGCGGCGCCGTCGTCGATGAACGGAACACCGTGCGGGAGTTCCCCGTCGAGCACCAACACCGAACCACTGTCCGCGATGACGAAGTCCGCCGCGTCATCACTCAAGTGCACACCGACGGAGACCGGAACGCCGCCGGCGAGGATGACGCCGAGGCACGCCTCCATCCATCTCACCCCAGCGGCGACACGAATGGCCACACGGTCACCGATCTCGACGCCTCGCGACTTCAGCCCTCCCGCGACCCGCGACGCCTCGGCCCACAGCTCCGCGAAGGTGACCTGCTCGCCGTCGACCTCCTCGACCGCGACGCGTGAGGAGAACCGATGGACGGCGATGTCCAGTAGTTCGGACAACGACGGGTCCAGTTGGCTGTACCGAAGCACCCCGTCACCGGCGCGGGTGACGCGGGCGTCGGCGAGGAGCTGATTCGAACACGGGTATTCCACAAGCGTCGACCGCATCGATACCTCCACGTCACTGACAACCCACCGGCCATTCGACTATATGACGTGGATCACAGTTCGTGGAGGTCTCTGGCGATAATCGTCGCAAACTTACTTTCCGGAGTAGACCGCTTTGCCCGGTCCGACGTCGAGGAAACTGCGGACAGCGCCGCGTAGGTCATCGGTGGCGAACAGCGCACCGGACACTCCGGGAGTCACCGAATCCGCATGAGCGATCCCGCCGGAACGCCAGGCCGCGACGATCTGCTTGGTGGCGTCGTGGGCTCGCGTGGGTCCGTCCGCCAGCCTGGTCGCCAGGGCACGCGCCGCAGCATCGACATCGTCGTGAACTGCATTGACGACGCCCCACGAGTGCAGGGTTACGGCGTCGTAGAGGTCGCCGGTCATGACCAACTCCCGAGCCCGTCCGGAACCGGCACGCTCGGCCAAACGCTGCGGTCCACCCATGGACGGCGTCAGTCCGACCACTGTCTCGACCAGTCCGAACTTCGCCTTGGGCGCCGCGAGGATGATGTCGCAGGCCAAGGAGATCTCGAATGCAGCAGTCAGCGTCAACCCGTGCGCCGCATAGATCACCGGGCACGGCAACGCCTCGAGCGGATGGCAGATCTGGGCGAACAGTTGGCGCCACAACTCCGCGCCCTGCTCCGGGTCGAGGCCGTCGAACACATGGACGTCGACGCCGGCCGAGTTGACCTTGCCCTCGGCGCGCAGAAGCACCGCGCGCGGTGGGTTTTCGGTCAGCGCCGCAACATCGGCGATGACCGCGTCGAACATGGCCTGATCGAACAGATTGAGTGGTCCGTGCGCGAACGTCAGGACAGCCACCTCGGCACCACCATCGGTGGTGAAGCGCTCGAGACGGGTGGGATGCGATTCGGGAGCAGTCATCCCGCCACACTGCCACATCGAACCGGCCTACGATCGTCGGGTGGACGGTCTGAGAAATGCGCTCGCGGACGTTTTGGGACACCGGTTCGTCGTCACCGACGCCGACGTGTTGACGACCCGTTCGACCGACCAGACAGGCCGGTACGCGGGCCGTGCCTGCGCCCTGGTCCGACCGGCCGATACAGCCGAAATCGCTGCACTGCTGAACGTGTGCCGCTCCCGCGGTGTACCGGTCACCGTTCAGGGCGGGCGAACGGGCCTGGTCGCCGGCACGGTGCCCGAACACGACGACGTCCTGCTCTCCACCGAACGCCTCGCGGCGATCGGCGACGTCGATCTTGCCGCCGGGCGGATCACCGTCGGGGCGGGAGTGACACTCGCGCAGGTACATTCCGCGGCGGCCGCCGCCGGTTTGAAGTTCGGTGTCGACATAGCCTCGCGGGACACTGCGACGATCGGCGGCATGGTGTCCACCAATGCCGGTGGCCTGCACACGGTTCGATACGGGAACATGGCCGAACAGGTGCTCGGCCTCGAGGTGGTACTCCCCGACGGAACTACTGTGCGTCGGTCACCGAAAGTGCTGTCGGACAACTCCGGATACAACCTGCCCGCACTGTGGGTCGGTAGCGAAGGAACTCTAGGGGTGGTCACTTCCGTCGACCTGAAATTACGGAAGATACCGACCTACCGCGTGACGTCGCTGACCGGTTTCGACACACTCGAAGACGTCGTCGAGGCGGGGCGAGTGTTGCGCACTCTCGACGGCGTCGACGCACTCGAATTGTTGGACGGGCGCGGTCTCGAACTGGCCGCACGCCATTTGAACGCCGCGGTTCCGACGGGGCGACCGTGGTACCTCCTCGCCGAGGTGTCCGCGGCCCACGATCCGCTGGAAGACCTGGCCGAGCTGCTCGAACGCATCGGCCCACCGCAGACCCCGGCCGTGGCGGTCGACGCCCACGGCTCGACGCGCTTGTGGGCGGCACGCGAATGCTTCGCCGAGGTGGTCGGATTGTTCGGTCCCCCACTGAAATTCGACGCGGCGCTACCGCTGGACTCGCTTGCCACCTTCACCGAGGACGCAACGGCGGTGATCGCGAGCCGAGCGCCCGAGGCAATTCCGATCCTGTTCGGACACGTCGCCGAGGGAAACATCCACCTCAACGTCCTGAACTGTCCGAACGCCGACATCGTGTATCGCAGTGTCCTCGAACTGGTTCGCGATCACGGCGGAAACGTCAGTTCCGAGCACGGGGTGGGCTCGCTCAAACGCAACTATCTGGACCTGGCCCTCTCGGCGCAGGACATAGCCACGATGTGGGCGATCAAGCGAGCCCTTGACCCGAGCGACTATCTCAATCGCGCAGTGATGTTTCCCGACGCGCTTCGGCACTGACGGCCATCGCGTCGTCGTGCGCGTCCCCGCGCAGCGGCCGGGCGAAGCACACCGACGCGACGAAACCGATGAGCAGCACACCCGCAGGTAGCCAGATCGACTCCGACATCGCCGTGCTGAACGGTTCACGGACGAACTCGGGGAGGTGACCAACGCCGGCTTCCGAACTGCCGCCGGTCAGTCCCTGCGCCGCCAATCGCGCGGTGATCAGAGCGCCGATCGCAGCGCTGCCGAGAACCGCACCCACCTGCCGGGTGGTGTTGTAGACGCCGGCGCCCGCGCCCGCCTGCATCGGAGGCAGGTTGTGTGTGGCGGTGGCCGCGAGCGGAGACCAGATGCACGCGTTGGCGAAGCCGATCAGGCCGATCGGCAAGAGCAGTTCCCAGATCGCGACGTCGGGAGACATCACCAGTGCCAGCCAGCCCAAGGCGACGGCGAACAGCAGGAAGCCGGTGCCGGCGATGTAGCGCGGATGTGTCTTGTCGACGAGCTTGCCGATGATCGGGGCGAAGATACCGGTCAGCACTGCCATCGGAACGAGCAGCAACGCCGACTGCGTCGGGGAGAGGCCACGAACTGCCTGTGTGTAGAACATCAGCGGAAGGACCATCGACGTGATCGCAAAGCCCATCGCGGTGATGGCGACATTGGCGAGTGAGAAGTTGCGATCCTTGAAGAGTTCCAGGGGAAGCAAGGGTTCGTTCTTGTTGCGCGACTGGTAGAACACGAACACCGCGAGCAACACCACACCGGCGCCGATCAGGCTCCAGACGAATCCGTTCCAGTCGTACGAACTGCCTTCCTGGATTCCGAACACCAGAAGGAACATGCCTGCGGCGCTGAGGATCACGCCGGGGATGTCGAATTTGTGCTCGCTGGTCGGCAACGACGGAACGAGCTTCCAGGCGAGCAGGAAGGCGATGACACCAACCGGGACGTTGACGATGAAGATCCATTCCCACCCGAGATTGTCCACCAGGACGCCACCGGCAAGCGGACCCACCAGGGTGGCAACACCGGCAACGGCGCCCCACAGACCCATTGCGGCGCCACGCTTGTTCGGCGCGAACGTGCGTGTGATGACGGCCATCGTCTGAGGCGTCATCATTGCAGCACCAAGACCCTGGAAAGCCCTTGCGACGATGAGCATCTCGACGCTGCCGGACAGACCGCACCACAGTGATGCGCCGGTAAACAGTACGAGGCCGATCATGTACAGGTTCTTCGGACCGAACCTGTCACCGAGTCGGCCCGTGACGAGCAGCGGCACCGCGTACGCCAGCAGGTACGCGCTGGTGACCCAGACGACCTTGTTGATGTCGGTGCCGAGGTCCTCCATGATCGCGGGGTTGGCGACAGCGACGATGGTGCTGTCCACCAGAATCATGAAGAACCCGATACACAGCGCCCACAGCGCGTGCCAGGGATTGACCTGCTTTTCCATCTTCAGTCCTTAGGTAGTGCGGACGAGCCTGCGGAGCCGGCCAGCCGGTCGAGAAGTTCTTGTGAGAGCCAGGGCATTTCGCCGCTCTCGATGTCTGTCACCAACGCGCCGATCCACTCTCTTTCGGCGACGGTCAGTGCGTGGGCGTAGTCCGCGCCCACCGTGAAGATTCGTGGTTTCTCCGCGGCCTTCACCGCTTCGTAGTCGACCTCGAATTTCGCAATCGTCTTGTCGAGGTGCGCGAGACGGATCCGAAGCATCTGACACGCAGTCGATGCGGAGAGGTTGTGCATCTCGGCAAGCGCGAGTGGCAACCGCGGATACTCCCGCACCGGAACCGCCAACATCTCGCGTAGTTGATGTTCGAGGGCATCACGGCCGCGGGCAGTGATCTCGTACGTCGTCCGCTCCGGGCGGTTGCCCTCACGATCGGTCCCGATCGAAGCCAGAAGTTCCTGCTTCTCCAACCGGGAAACCGTGTGATAGAGCGATCCCGGCTTGATTTTCACCAGCTGATCGCCCCGCCGCACCGAGGCGAGTTGGTACATCTCGTACGGGTGCATCGAACGCTCGGACAGCAGGCCCAGCACGGTGATTCCCAAAGGCGTCAGTGACACGTCACCCATGAGTCCCCCTCCCTGACAAGCCGTAGTTGACTGACGAGCCGCAATTGACCATTTCTTGACTATTCCACCCGAAATAGTCCACATGGAATATACGCCCTCTGTCCGTCTCGATCAACCCGTTCGAATCGGACTAGCCTGTAGCGAGTGGACGATCATCACCTCGACATCATCCGACTTGCCTGGGCGCGTGAGCTGGGACTCGGCGACTCGGCACTGCGTCCGGCGCACACGGCCCGGGTCGTCGGCGACGACATCCACGTTCTCGATCTGGCAGGCTCCGGTGCGATCGTCGGGCCACAGTGGTTCATCGAGCGCACAGAGGGCATCTCCGTCGACGCACTACTGCAACCGGCGTGTCTCCTCGAGATCGCCGGCGATCACGGCGGGCGAATCACCGGTCCCGTCGATCTCGCTTTCCTCGGCGACTACACGGACGCGCCACCCGACGAGCAACTGCTGATTTCCCACGAGGTCGACGACGCCCTCGCCGTCGCTGCGCTGTGCCCACCCGACGACAGCACCACGGCCGACCTCGAGAACCGGACGCGGTGGTTCACCGCCGTCACCGATTCCACCGAGGTGCTCGGATGCGCGGCGTACTCCGAATTTCAGGGATTCGTGGCAGATCTCACGACCCTGACTGCTCCTGCGCATCGCCGTCACGGAATCGGCTGCGCAGTAACGCTTCTCGCTGCGGAGGACGCTCTCGATTCCGGGTTGATCCCGCAGCTACGCACGAGTCGCGGCAGCGCGATCGCCGCGACGCTTCCACGTAAAGCCAAATTCGACGTTCTGGGGGCATACGCTCGGGTACACGTGCACCTGCCCAGTTGACACTCGAAATGACACTCGAACGAGAGGGACCGCAGATGAGTACGGAAGACGGCGCGAGCGAACCGACATTCGTCGAAGAGGGTCGTGAATTCAAACGCGACACCAACTACATCCCGACCCGGATCACCGAGGACGGTCGCGACGGTTACCCCGTCGAACCGGGGCGATACCGGTTGATCGTGGCACGTGCCTGCCCGTGGGCAAACCGCGCCATCATCGTCCGCCGTCTGCTCGGCCTCGAAGACGTACTGTCGATGGGCATCTGCGGTCCGGTTCACGACAAGCGAAGCTGGACTTTCGATCTCGACCCGGGCGGCGTCGATCCCGTACTGAAGATCCCGCGACTACAGGACGCGTACTTCGCCCGAGATCCCGAATACCCCAGGGGAATCACGGTGCCCGCCATGGTGGAGATCGCGACGGGCAAGGTGGTCACGAACGACTACCCACAGATCACCCTCGACTTCTCGACGCAATGGAAGAAGTACCACCGCGAAGGCGCACCGGATCTGTACCCGGAGCCTCTGCGAAACGAAATCGACGAAGTGGCCGAGTACGTGTTCCGCGACGTCAACAACGGCGTCTACCGCTGCGGTTTCGCCGGTTCACAGCAGGCGTACGACGAGGCATACGACACGCTGTTCGCCCGCCTCGACTGGCTCACCGAACGTCTTGCCCGGCAACGCTTCCTGGTGGGAGACACCATCACCGAGGCCGATGTGCGCCTGTTCACCACGCTGGCGCGATTCGATCCCGTCTATCACGGCCACTTCAAGTGCAACAGAAGCAAACTCAGCGAGATGCCGGTGCTGTGGGACTACGCACGCGATCTGTTCCAGACTCCCGGATTCGGTGACACCATCGACTTCACACAGATCAAAGCGCACTACTACATCGTGCATTCCGAGATCAATCCCTCCGGAATCGTGCCCAAGGGACCGGAATTGACGCACTGGCTCGAACCGCACGGCCGCGAACAGTTGGGTGGCCGACCGTTCGGGGACGGCACACCGCCTCACCCGCCCATCCCATCGGAAGTGGTTCCAGCAGAGCACTGGGCCACCAGATAGGTCGCGGCGGCTACTCCCCTGCGTACGTGCCGAAACTCCAGTACACACCTTCGGGATCACGGCAGGTGAACCCTCGCGAACCGTAGTCCTCGTCGCGCAATCCCTGCGTGATCGTGGCGCCCGCCGCGACAGCGCGTTCGTGGAGTGCATCAGCTGCGTCCGCGTCGTCCACGACGATGTACACCGAACCGATTCCAGGCGGCAGGCCGGCGATCGCCGAATCGGTGCGCGGCGAACCCAGCATGATGCCGCCACCGCCCGGCCAGTCGAGTTGGGCGTGGTCCACCACGTCTCCCTCGCCGTAGACGGCCTTCTCCACGAAACCGAAGGTGCTCACCAGAAAGTGGATTGCAGCCCGGGCGTCGAGGTAGCGCAGTGTCGGCCAGATGGTCGTCGAACGAGATTCCGAAGTGGCGGTCATAACACTCGAACTCCTGCCTGGGAAAACTCACGAAGAAAAACGAGTCTCGTACGAGCCTATGGCCCCTGCGATCACCGCCGCTACCGAAAACTTCACCTATTCTCGAGATACGGTCCACCTCGCTTCAGAGGAGGACAACTGTGGAGGGGCAGCAATGAGCAAGTCGACGAACAACGACAGCGGGCGTATCGAGAAGGTCCTCGTTTCCGTTCTCGACAACGGAAGCCGCCTGCAAGCGCCCGCAGTGGCCAAATACGTCAACCACGTCCGTAAGGCGCACCCCGACGAGTCACCTGCTCAGATCGTCGAGCGGATGGAGAAGATGTTCATTCTCGCCGTGACCGGAAGCGGCAGTGCCGTCGGCGCCACGGCCGCGGTGCCGGGCGTCGGAACAGTCGCGTCCATCGCTGCAGTCGGTGCGGAATCGGCTTTCTTCCTCGAAGCGTCGGCGCTGCTCACATTGGCAATCGCGTCTGTGCACGGAATCTCCGTGCAGGATCATCAGCAACGACGCGCCCTGGTCCTGGCAGTCGCACTCGGCGAATCCGGCATGGAGATCGTCCAGAAGGCCACCGGGATCACGGCCAAGAACTGGGGAACGGCAATCACGAGCAAGATTCCCGGACCCACGATGAGGGGAATGAACAGCACCCTCGTGCGGAAATTCGTGACCAAATACGCCGCCAAGCGCAGCGCACTGATCCTCGGCAAGCTCGTTCCCGCCGGAATCGGTGCGGTCATCGGCGGTGCGGGTAACCGAGCCATCGGCAAGGGCGTCGTCAAGAATGCGCGCGAAGCCTTCGGACCCGCACCGGCCAGGTGGACCGATCACCTGATCGTGATGCCTGCCGACGATGCCGCAGTGCTTCCCCAGACGGAGTCACGCCGGGCCATCCGCAGATAGCCGTCCGGGCCGTAGGCTCGCATCACGTATTCGCCGCCGACCCGGGAGCAGCATTGACGAACACCGCAATGGGATCCTTCTCTGTCCCCATCGAGATTCGTGGGTTGACGAAGACGTTCAAGGCGGCGCGCGCGGTCAACGACCTGAGCTTCGACGTTCAGGCGGGCTCGATCACCGGGTTTCTCGGCCCGAACGGTTCGGGCAAGACGACCACGTTGCGGATGCTCCTCGGACTGGTGTCACCGACGTCGGGATCGGCCACGATCAACGGCACTCCGATGCGTTTGCTGCCCAACCCGGCCCGGACCGTCGGCGCAGTACTCGACGTCGGCAGTCTCCATCCGAAACGAACGGCGCTCGGACACCTCGAGATCTACGCGGCCGCTATCGGCATGCCGACTCAGCGCGCAGCGCAGGTTCTGGACATGGTCGGTCTGAGTTCGGTCGGAGCCCACAAGACCGGCACCTTCTCACTCGGGATGCGCCAACGCCTGATCCTTGCCACCGCGATGCTCGGTGATCCCGAGATCCTCGTCCTCGACGAACCCGCGAACGGACTCGACCCCGAAGGCATGGCGTGGCTACGTCAGTTCCTGCAGACCTTCGCCGGTTCCGGCCGAACGGTTCTGATCTCGAGCCACGCGCTTCGTGAAGTGGAAGCGACCGTCGACAGCGTGGTCATCGTCAGCGCCGGCTCACTCGTCTACCAAGGGACCATGGACGAACTTCGTCGCTCCCAGCGCAGTCGACTGCTCGTCTCGTGTTCCAACCCAGCGCTCCTCGCCACGGCATTGGCCGCTCGCGGAATCATCGACGCCCAGATCACGCAGGACGGACGGCTCGCCGTGGGCGGCACCGACACGTCGGTGCTCCCACCGGTGGCATCCGCCGCCGGTGTCACGATCTTCGGTGTCGCGACCGAAGGCGCAGATCTCGAGCAGTTGTTCCTCGCGATGACAACACCGCAGTACGCGGTTCCCCAGGTCGGATACCACCGCCCACCCGGTCCCGGTTCCGGACCGGGCTATTACGGCCCTGCCGCATACGGACCTTCCGGAGGACACAGATGACCACGCTCGTGCGCGCGGAGACACTCAAAGTTCTCACCCTGCGCTACTGGTGGGCACTGGCCATCGCACCGGTCGTCGTGGCCGTGCTGATTGCTGCCTCGACTCGGACGTTCGTCGAAGTCGTGGCCGATTCGGCCGACACCACTTTCGACGTCGATGTCGTGTCCACCGGCGTCAGCCTCGGTGTCTCCAACACGCTTGTCCTGGTGTTCGCGGCCGTCTTCGGAGCACTCACCGCCGGATCCGAATTCGGCTACAAGACTCTCACCACGACGTTCCTCACAGCTCGCGGCCGCGACGGAGTTCTCGGCGCAAAACTTGCCGTCGTCGCGGTATTCGCCGTCGGCTACGCACTGGCGGTCGAAGTAGTCAGCATCGGCGCGATGTTGCTCTTCGGCCGGGACTTCAGTTTCACCACCGATCTCTTCGCCATCTGCGCCGCAGGCATTCTGGCGTGCGCGCTGTGGGCACTGCTCGGCGCCGGGGTGGCCCTGCTCACCGGTTCGTCGATGGCCGGTGCCCTCTCGGTCATCCTGTGGTTCGTCTTCGGTGAATGGATCGTCCGCGGCGTGCTGCTCGCGATGGATCTCGGTGGGATCGGGGCCGCGCTTCCGGTGTCGGCCACGATCGGCACCATCGTCAATGCGGCACCGTCGATCGACGTCGACGCGTTTGCGTCCTGGCCGAGCGGCCCGATGATGCTGGCCGCTTGGGTAGTTCTGTTCTGCGGGCTCGGTTGGCTACGGACCAGGACCCGCGACATCACCTGAAAAAGCTGTCTGGGGCCGGGTCTACCGTGGATCTCGATGAACACGATCAACACGGACAGTCCGGTAGCTGGAGAGGTGGATCGAGCTCCGGGCTGGATCCGCCGCTTGGCCCACGCATGCTGGTTGCACCGAAGAGTTGCGATCGGCGCGCTACTCGTTACGGTCATCGCCTCTGCGATCGACATCTCGTTTCCTCTCCTGACCCGCTATGCGCTCGACGCCGCAAGCCAGGAGAACCCGGGCAAGGTGATCGGGTTCGTCGCGTTGGCGATCGCGTTGCTCGCGATCGTCCGCTTCGCGTGCCAGTACGGCCGACGGATGCTTGCCGGCCGACTCTCGCTCGACGTTCAACACGACTTGCGGCTCGCCCTGCTCGGTTCGCTGCAACGCCTCGACGGACGAGGGCAGGATCAGATCCGCACAGGCCAGGTGGTCTCCCGGTCCATCACGGATCTGCAGCTCGTCCAGGGTTTGCTCGCGATGGTGCCGATGTCCGCGGGAGCGCTCCTGCAATTCGTGCTGGCGATCGGCATCATGGCGTGGCTCTCGCCGCTGTTGACTCTCGTCGCTGTCGCCGTCATCCCAGCAGTAGGGCTGGTGGTGTTCCTGATGCGACCGATGCTCTTCGCCGCAACATGGTCCGCGCAGCAGCGTGCCGCCGACCTCGCCCAACACGTCGAGGAAACCGTCACCGGCGTTCGCGTCGTCAAGGGATTCGGGCAGGAACAACGAGCCGTCGACCAGCTGGAGAAACATAGCCGCACGCTGTACTCCGAGCGCCTTCGCGCCGCGTGGTTGAACGCGAAATTCGCGCCAACCATGGCCGCCTTGCCCCAGCTCGGGCAGGTGGGAGTGATCGCTCTCGGCGGGTATCTCGCACTGGACGACAAGATCACCGTGGGAACGTTTCTCGCGTTCGCCACCTACATCGTGACGATGACCGGAGTCACCCGAACTCTGTCGTCGGTCATCGTCATGGCGCAGCTGGCGCGCGCCGCTGTAGAGCGTGTCTACGACGTCATCAACGCTCAGCCGGACATCGCCGATCCAGACCATCCGGTGGACCTGCCCGACGGTCCTCTCGGAGTCACCTTCGACGACGTGGCATTCGGATTCGACACCGAACGCGACGTCCTGACCGGGCTGAACCTCCGCATAGAACCGGGCGAGACCGTCGCCGTCGTGGGTCCGGCCGCGTCGGGCAAGACCGCGTTGTCCTTGCTTCTCCCGCGGTTCTACGCACCGACTTCGGGTGCGGTGACAGTCGATACCGCCGGCGAGACGTTCCCCATCGGCGAACTGCGCAGTGAGCAGCTTCGTGCCGCCGTCAGCCTCGTCTTCGACGAACCGTTCCTGTTCTCGGACACCATTGCCGCCAACATCGCACTTGGCCGCGAGGACGCCTCCGACGAGGACATCCGCGACGCAGCAGCACTGGCACAGGCAGATTCGTTCATCGAGGCACTCCCGGACGGATACGACACCGTAGTCGGTGAACGAGGTCTGACGCTGTCGGGCGGCCAGCGTCAGCGCATCGCACTTGCCCGGGCACTGCTCGTCGACCCACGGATCCTGGTCCTCGACGACGCGACCTCCGCAGTCGATGCGGCTACCGAAGCCGCGATCTTCGACGCGTTCCGGGCCAGACGGCGCCAGACCACGCTCATCCTCGCTCACCGGCGGTCCACCCTGACGCTCGCAGACCGGGTCGCGGTTCTCGACGGCGGACGGATCATCGACTCCGGAACCGTGGACGAACTGGAAGCGCGATGTCCGCTCTTTCGTGCCCTGTTCTCCTCGCCGCCGGAACTACCGGCCGAACTCGACGACGTCGACTCCGATGCTTTCGGACGTGACCGCAGCGAGCCGACAACCGAGCAGTTGTGGCCGCAGGCACCGGAATCCGAAGCCGACAGCACAGCCGCTACGACGCAGGGTGCGGGCGGACCGATGGCCGGAGCGCTCAGCGGAATCGCGGTGACGCCGTCCCTGCGGGCAGCAGTCGACGCTCTCCCACCCGCACGCGAAGACCCCGGAATCGCCCCTGAGAGCCTGCGCGAATCGAATCCACAGTTCTCACTCCGACAGATCTTGAGGCCGGTCCGCTGGGTTCTACTGGCGGTTGTCGTGTGCCTTGCCCTGGACTCCGCAGCGGCGATCGCATTTCCCTCCCTCGTCAGATACGCGATCGACCACGGAGTCGTGACCGCGGACAGCAGCACGCTCTGGATAGCGACGGCATTCGGCGCGCTCCTGGTCGCAGCGGACTGGGTCGTCGTCGCGGTCATGACGGTGCTCACCGCCCGGGCCGGCGAACGCGTGTTGTTCGGGCTCCGCGTACGCAGCTATGCACACCTACAGCGTCTAGGTCTGGACTACTACGAACGTGAATTGTCCGGGCGCATCATGACGCGCATGACCACCGACGTCGACGCGCTGTCGTCGTTCATCCAAACCGGCATGTCGACGGCGATCGTGAGCGTCCTGACCGTCGGCGGCATTTCGATCGCACTCCTGGCGACCGACGTGACGCTCGGACTGGTGGCGCTGGCCGTCATCCCACCGCTCGTGGTTGCGACCGTGATCTTCCGCAAGATCTCCTCGGTTGCCTACAGCCAGTCCCGCGAACGGATCTCGCTCGTCAATGCCGACTTCCAGGAGAACATCGCCGGTCTGCGAGCGGCTCAGGCCTACCGCCGCGAAGAAGGTGCGGCGCGTCGGTTCGCAGAACGCTCCGAAAGCTACCGCCGATCGCGGATGCGGTCGCAGCGAGCCATTTCGATCTACTTCCCGTTCATCTCGTTCCTGTCCGACCTCGCGTTGGCCGCAGTGGTGTTCGTCGGCGCGCACCAGATCGCCAACGGGTCGACGTCGCCCGGCGTACTGATCGCTTTCGTGCTCTACCTCGGCCTGCTGTTCGGACCGATTCAGCAACTCTCACAAGTGTTCGATGGTTACCAACAGGCAAACGTCGGATTGCAACGAATCGGTGACCTTCTGCGTACTCGGAGTTCGATCGAAACAGCCGACAGCGAGGATCTGATCGCGATCTCCGGACGGCTCGACGGCGCCGTCCATCTCGACGGGGTCGGGTTCCGGTACTCAGGTGCGGACGTCGACGCCCTCTCCGATTTCGATCTGCAGATTCCGCCGGGCACGACGGTTGCCCTCGTCGGCAGAACCGGTGCCGGGAAGTCGACGGTGGTGAAGTTGCTCGCCCGCTTCTACGACCCGACGTCCGGATCCGTCGACGTGGACGGAACCGACATCCGGAACTTCCACCTCTCGCAGTACCGACGTCGCCTCGGCGTGGTCCCGCAAGAGGCGCATCTGTTCACCGGCACGGTCGCCGACAACATCGCGTACGGGAGGCCGTCGGCGTCGCGCGCGGAGATCGAGGAAGCGGCGCGTTCCGTCGGCGCACTGAATTCGATAGCCGACATGCGTGGAGGCATGAATCATCCCGTCGGCGAGCGCGGCCAGGGGCTCTCGGCGGGCCAACGCCAACTGATCGCATTGGCCCGTGCCGAACTGGTCGACCCGGACCTTCTGCTCCTCGACGAGGCGACCGCGACGCTCGATCCCGCGACCGAACGAATGGTGCTCGAAGCAAGTCGGTCGGTCACCCGGAAACGGACTTCCGTCGTCGTAGCTCACCGCCTCGCGACAGCTGCCCGAGCGGACCTCGTTGTCGTAGTTGACCGGGGACGTATCGTTGAATACGGCCCGCACGATGTTCTGCGGTATGCCGGTGGTCACTACTCGGGACTCTGGGATGCATCGCAGGCGCGTGAGGGGAATAATCTGACGTCGAGAACTGTCATCGAAGGCAACCCCGTCGCGTGACAGTCGGCACGGATTTGTACCGCCGAGAGGTAGTGCGCGATCGCAAGATCACGGACTTCCGTGAGACAGCTCACAAATTGTGTGCCGCACAATTGCTCGTCACACGCTCGGGCTAATCTCACATATATAGGCGCTCTGATCGGGTACCGAAATAGAAACGAGGCGAACACCTGCCGTGAGCAGCAGTTCTACATCCCAATTCGGACAGAACCAGTGGCTGGTTGACGAGATGTACCAACGCTTCCAGGACGATCCGTCGTCCGTGGATCCCAGTTGGCACGAATTCTTGACCGATTACTCGCCGGACTCGGCGAACACGGGAGGTGGAAACGGGACTGCCTCGAACGGCAACGCGGCTGCACCCGCCGCTGTTGTAGCTCCGCCTGCTGCTCCCAAGGCCACGCCTCCCGCCCCCAAGACCGCACCTCCTGCGCCGCCTGCCAAGGCGGCCGCACCGGCCCCCGCGAAGACGGCAGCGCCCGCCGCGAAGGCAGCCCCCGCCAAGCCTGCAGCAGCCAAGCCTGCGGCCGCTCCCGCGAAGCCCGCTCCCGCCGGCGGAGCCGAGGAAACCAAGGTTCTCCGCGGCGCCGCAGCAGCAGTCGTCAAGAACATGTCGCTCTCGCTCGAGATTCCGACAGCAACCAGCGTGCGTGCCATCCCCGCGAAGCTGATGTTCGACAACCGCATCGTCATCAACAACCACCTCGCGCGTACCCGCGGCGGCAAGATCTCGTTCACCCACCTCCTGGGTTACGCGATCGTCCAGGCAGTCAACGCGTTCCCCAACATGAACCGGCACTTCGCCGAAATCGACGGCAAGCCGAACGCGGTCACCCCCGAGCACACCAATCTCGGACTCGCGATCGACCTTCCCGGCAAGGACGGCAACCGCTCACTGGTTGTTGCCGCCATCCGGAACACCGAGTCGATGAACTTCGTCCAGTTCCACGCGGCGTACGAGGACATCGTCCGACGCGCCCGTGAAGGCAAGCTCACCGGCGAAGACTTCACCGGCGTCACCATTTCGCTGACCAACCCGGGCGGCATCGGCACGGTTCACTCCGTTCCTCGCCTGATGAAGGGCCAGGGCGCCATCATCGGTGCCGGCGCGATGGAATACCCCGCCGAGTTCCAGGGCGCCAGCGACGAGAAGCTGGCCGAGATGGGCGTCGGCAAGTTGATGACCCTCACCTCGACCTACGATCACCGCATCATCCAGGGTGCCGAGTCGGGCGATTTCCTGCGCACGATCCACAACCTGCTGATCAGCGACGAGTTCTACGACGAGATCTTCCACGCGCTCGGCAACCCGTACGAGCCGGTGCGTTGGCGCAAGGACGTGCCGGAAGGCGCTGTCGACAAGAACACCCGTGTTCTCGAACTGATCGCTGCATACCGTGACCGCGGCCACCTCATGGCCGACACGGACCCGTTGCAGTTCGTCAAGGACAAGTTCCACAGCCACCCCGACCTCGACGTCATCAGCCACGGCCTGACGCTGTGGGATCTGGACCGCGAGTTCAAGGTCGGCGGCTTCCACGGCCAAGAGAAGATGAAGCTGCGCGACGTGTTGAGCGTGCTGCGCGACGCGTACTGCCGCCACGTCGGCGTCGAGTACACGCACATCCTCGAGACGGATCAGCGTCAGTGGATCCAGGACCGCGTCGAGGGCCATCACGCCAAGCCTTCGGTCGCTCAGCAGAAGTACATCCTGAGCAAGCTCAACGCCGCCGAGGCCTTCGAGACGTTCCTGCAGACCAAGTACGTCGGCCAGAAGCGCTTCTCGCTCGAAGGCGCCGAAGCCGTCATCCCGATGATGGACGCCGTGATCGACCAGGCCGCCGAGCACCAGCTCGACGAGGTCGTCATCGGAATGCCGCACCGTGGCCGTCTCAACGTGCTTGCCAACATCGTCGGCAAGCCGTACTCCAAGATCTTCACGGAGTTCGAGGGCAACATGAACCCGGCAGCCGCTCACGGCTCCGGCGACGTGAAGTACCACCTGGGCGCCAGCGGAACGTACATCCAGATGTTCGGTGACAACGACATCGCTGTCTCCTTGACCGCCAACCCGTCTCACCTCGAGGCCGTCGACCCGGTTCTCGAAGGCCTGGTCCGCGCAAAGCAGGACATCCTCGACAAGGGCGAAGAAGGCTTCACCGTCCTGCCGCTCATGCTGCACGGTGACGCTGCATTCGCCGGTCAGGGCGTTGTCGCCGAGACGCTGAACCTCTCGCTGCTTCGCGGCTACCGAACCGGCGGCACCGTACACATCGTCGTGAACAACCAGGTCGGCTTCACCACCGCTCCGGAACATTCACGCTCGTCCGAGTACTGCACCGACGTCGCGAAGATGATCGCCGCACCGGTCTTCCACGTCAACGGCGACGACCCCGAGGCGTGCGTCTGGGTTGCTCAGCTGGCCGTCGACTTCCGTGAGAAGTTCGGCAAGGACGTCGTCATCGACCTCATCTGCTACCGCCGCCGCGGTCACAACGAGGGCGACGATCCGTCGATGACCCAGCCGGCGATGTACGACGTCATCGACACCAAGCGCAGCGTTCGTAAGAGCTACACCGAGTCCCTCATCGGCCGCGGTGACATCTCGCTCAAGGAAGCCGAAGACGCACTTCGCGACTACCAGGGCCAGCTCGAACGGGTCTTCAACGAGGTCCGTGAACTCGAGAAGTTCCAGCCCGAACCGTCCGAGTCCGTCGAACTCGACCAGACTCCCCCGGCTCGCCTGACCACGGCTGTCGCTCCCGAGGTCCTCGAGCGCATCGGTGATGCGTTCGTCAACGTCCCCGAGGGCTTCACCGTTCACCCGCGCGTCAAGCCGGTTGCCGAGAAGCGCCGAGAGATGGCCCGTGAGGGACATGTCGACTGGGCGTTCGCAGAATTGCTCGCGTTCGGCTCGTTGGCCGAGCAGGGTGCCTTGATCCGTCTCGCGGGTCAGGACTCCAAGCGTGGAACGTTCACGCAGCGTCACTCGGTCCTCATCGACCGCAAGACCGGCAACGAGTACAGCCCGATCGCCAAGATCGCTGCCGACGCCGAAAACGGCGGCAAGTTCATGGTCTACGACTCCGCACTCACCGAGTACGCAGGTCTGGGCTTCGAGTACGGCTACTCGGTGGGTAACCCCGACGCTCTGGTCCTGTGGGAAGCGCAGTTCGGTGACTTCGTCAACGGCGCGCAGACCATCATCGACGAGTTCATCTCTTCGGGTGAGGCCAAGTGGGGTCAGCTCTCCGACGTCGTGCTGCTCCTGCCGCACGGTCACGAGGGTCAGGGTCCGGACCACACCTCCGGTCGCATCGAGCGTTTCCTTCAGCTGTGTGCAGAAGGCTCGATGACCGTTGCGGTTCCGTCGACTCCGGCCAGCTACTTCCACCTGCTGCGTCGCCATCACCTCGACGGCATCCGCCGTCCGCTGGTGGTCTTCACGCCCAAGTCGATGCTGCGTAACAAGGCTGCAGTCAGCAACGTCGAGGACTTCACGACGGGCAAGTTCCGTTCGGTCTTCGAGGAGCCTGCATTCGAGAGCGGCGAAAGCGCCCGCGAATCGGTCAAGCGGGTTCTGCTGGTCAGCGGCAAGCTGTACTGGGAGCTTCTGGCGAAGAAGCACAAGGACGAGCGTGACGACATCGCAATCGTGCGCATGGAGCAGCTCTACCCCGTGCCGAAGCGTCGTCTCAAGGAGACCCTGGACCGTTACCCGAATGCGGATCAGTTCCGTTGGGTTCAGGAAGAGCCCGCAAACCAGGGTGCGTGGCCGTTCCTCGGACTGGCTCTGCCGGATCTTCTGCCGGAGACCTTGACCGGCATCAAGCGCATCTCGCGTCGTCCGATGTCCGCTCCCTCTTCGGGATCGAGCAAGGTGCACGCGGTGGAGCAGCAGGAGATCTTGGACGAGGCGTTCCTGCCGACCAACTGAGCAGTGGCGTTCCTGCCGACCAACTGATCTGACACAGAGTTACTCGAGGCCGGGCCCCACATTCCGCAAGGAGTGTGGGGCTCGGCCTTTCTGCGTTCACGTCAATTCGATTGCAGCAGACCCAGATCCGGCCCGGCATCGAAGCCGACGGCGGCCAGTGCCAACGCGGGCAACGACTGAACCGTCAGGTCGATCAGTTCCTCGCGGGTGATGGCGGGTGCGCGGAGCCAACTGATGGTGGCTTCCTCGACAAACGCGATCCAACCGCGAACCGCCAACTCCACCTGAGGCGTTCGAGTCAGGCCGATCTTGGGGAGCTGATCGAGGGTTCTCTTGGCCATGATGTCGCGAGTCTGCTCGAACACCTCACGCATCTGCGGATCCCCGCTGGCGGTCCCCCGGAGCAGCGAGACGTAGGTATTGCGGTTCTCGGTCACGTAGTCGACGTACGACGCCAGCACCGAGCGGAGGGTGAGCATCGGATCGTCCGACTGACTCGGCTCGGTGCGCTGGAGCATCTGTTCACTGCTGTGTCGGACGATGGCGAGATGGAACTCGCTTTTCGACGCGAAGTAGTGGAACAGAAGCCCACGCGACACCCCCGCTTGATCGGCGATGTCCTCGACGGAAATCTGCTCGAGCGGCCGTTCGGCCAGCATGCGCGCCCCGAGGTCGATGAGTTGCGCTCGGCGTTGCGCAGGGTCGAGCCGCGTTCGCTTTACTGCGTCCATGCCCAATAGACTACTGAATATCCGTCAATAAGCTATTGACCGTGACTCAATAAAGGCATATCGTTCCCTACATGAGTCTTCCAGTTACAGATACCTCAGCACCTGCCGCGGATACTCGCCACGTCGGCACACTGATCATCGGCAGCGGTTTCGCCGGTCTCGGTGCGGCGATCAAACTGGCACAGGCCGGCATCACCGACTATGTCGTTCTCGAGCGCGGCAACGACGTCGGTGGAACCTGGCGTGACAACAGCTACCCGGGCGCCGCGTGTGACGTGCCGTCGCATTTGTACTCGTACTCTTTTGCACTCAATCCGGAGTGGACGCGCTCCTTCTCCACCCAGCCCGAGATCTACAAGTACATCCAGTCGGTGGCCAACCGCCACAAGGTGCTCGACAAGCACATCTTCGACTGCGACGTTCTCTCAGCCCGCTGGGACGAGTCGTCGGCTCAGTGGCACGTCAGCACCAACAAGGGTGAATTCGTCGCAAAGATCGTCGTCTCGGCCGTCGGCGCACTGTGTGAGCCTTCACTTCCGGACATCAAGGGCATCGACGGATTCAAGGGCGAAATCTTCCACTCCTCGCGCTGGAACCACGATGCCGATCTGACGGGCAAGCGCGTGGCCGTCATCGGAACCGGCGCCTCCGCCATCCAGATCGTGCCCGCTATCGGCAAGAAGGTCTCACACCTCGACGTGTACCAGCGCACGGCGCCGTGGATCCTGCCCCGCGCAGACCGCGAGTACACCAAGATCGAGCATCTCGCGTTCAAGTACCTCCCCGGCTTCCAGAAGTTGTGCCGCACCGGTATCTACTGGATGCGAGAGACGCAGGTCGTCGGCCTGGCCAAGGCGCCGGTCTTCATGAAGCCGCTGCAGTTCGCCGCCGAGCGTCACCTGAAGGCTCAGATCAAGGACAAGGATCTTCGTAAGAAGGTCATGCCCAACTTCCAGATCGGCTGCAAGCGCATGCTGATCTCGAACAACTACTTCCCCACCCTCGCCCAGGACAATGTCGACCTGGTGACCGAAGGCATCGAGGAGGTCACCGCCAACGGGATCGTCTCGAAGACCGGCACCACCCGTGAGATCGATGCCATCGTCGTTGCGACCGGATTCCACGTCACCGACTCCCCCACCTTCGCGGGAATCTTCGGCAAGGACGGACGCTCGCTCGCCGAGGTCTTCGAAGAGACCGGCATGCAGGGATACAAGGGCGCCGCAGTTGCCAACTTCCCCAACATGTTCTTCCTGGTCGGCCCCAACACCGGCCTCGGACATTCGTCGATGGTCTTCATGATCGAGTCGCAGATCAACTACCTGGTCGACGCGATCGCCACCATCGACAAGTACGACATCGGCACCATCGAGGTGCGCAAGGACAAGCAGGACAAGTACAACAAGGACCTGCAGGCAGCTATGTCCAAGAGCGTGTGGAACAACGGTGGTTGCGCCAGCTGGTACATGGACAAGCACGGAAACAACACAACCCTGTGGCCTGGCTTCACCTTCCAGTTCCGCAATGCCACCAAGCATTTCGACCTCGCGGCATACCGCAGCGTCGCCACCTCGGATCTCGGCGCCGTCGGCACCGCCACCACTTCACAGATCGACCTCGACGACGAGAAGGCAGTAGCACAATGAGTGATTTTGCAGGCAAGGTCGTAGTCATCACCGGAGCGGGATCGGGCATCGGTCGCGCACTCGCACTGAACCTGGCCGGCCAGGGCGCCAAGTTGGCGATCTCCGACGTGGACACCGTCGGGCTCGCCGAGACAGCCCGTCTGGTGGAGGCCATCGGCGCCGAGGTGAAGTCGGACCATCTCGACGTCACCCAGCGTGAAGCGGTTCTCGAGTACGCCGACGCGGTTGTCGCCCATTTCGGCAAGGTCAACCAGATCTACAACAACGCCGGAATCGCGTACCACGGCACCTTCGAGAAGTCCGAGTTCAAGGACTTCGAACGTGTCATGGACGTCGACTTCTGGGGAGTTGTCAACGGCACCAAGGCATTCCTTCCCCACGTCATCGCCTCCGGTGACGGGCACATCGTGAACGTGTCGAGCCTCTTCGGTCTGCTGTCGATGCCGGGTCAGAGCGCCTACAACTCGGCCAAGTTCGCCGTTCGCGGTTTCACCGAGTCGCTTCGCCAGGAAATGCTGATCGCCAAGCACCCGGTGAAGGTGACCTGTGTGCACCCGGGCGGAATCAAGACCGCCATCGCACGCAACGCCACCGCAGGCCCGGGTGAAGATCTTGCGGTCTTCTCCGAGTTCTTCGACCGCAAGCTCGCGCGCACCACTCCGGAGGACGCCGCCAAGACGATCGTCAACGGTGTTCGCAAGAGCAAGCCGCGAGTTCTCATCGGGATGGACGCAATCGCACTCGACGCCTGGGTTCGCCTCGTAGGATCGGGCTACCAGCGCATCGTCGCGATCGTCGCCGGCCGAATGATGCCCAAGTCCAGCTGAGTTCGTTTCACAGCGTCGTTCGTTTCACAGCGCAGTTCGCATAAAGAGTCAGGAGCCCTGCCGGTGAGCACGTTCACCCTTCCGCTGCCCGTGGTCGCATTCTTGTTGAAGCCGTACTTCCGTCTGGCTTTCAACTCGCGGCTGCCGTATCGGATTCAACGTCTGTTGCTCGAGGCCGGGGCACCGCTACAGCAGGTTCCAGCGGGCGCCGTCGTGCGCCCGCTGGAGCTGGCTTGCCGACCGGCTGAGAAGATCACCGTCGGCGCAACCGAGCGCCCCACCGCAGTTCTCTACCTGCATGGCGGGGCGTACACGCTGGGTTCGCTGGCCACACACCGTTCTCTCGCAGCTCATCTCGCCCGTGAGTCGTCCAGTGCGGTCTTCACCTTGGACTACCGTCTCGCGCCGGAGAATCCGTATCCCGCCGCTCTCGACGACGCGGTCTCAGCCTTCATGCAGTTGGTCACCGAGTTCGACTATTCGGAAGACCGCGTTGCCATTGCCGGCGATTCGGCCGGTGGCGGTCTGGCCGCGGCGACCGCTCTGCGTCTGATCGAGCGTCACGGCGTGACCCCCGGCGCGCTCGCACTGATCTCGCCGTGGGTCGATCCCGGCGATCGGGGTGCTACCAAAAAGGCCGACCTGGTGGTCAACACAGCTTGGTCCTTCGATGCCGCCGACGCTTACCTTGCCGGCGGCGACCGTACTGATCCTGGCTACGCGCCGATGCACGGCAAGCTCGACGGGTTGCCGCCCACCAGGATTCACGTCGGTTCCGAGGAGGTCCTCTACCCGCAGATCATGACGTTCACCGACAAGCTCTCCGCTGCCGGCGTCGACGTGTCCCTGGTGGAGTACGCACGACTGTGGCACGTGGCTCACGCACAGGCGTCACTGGTGAAGGAAGCAGCAGACGCCGTTGCCGACCTCGGCCAGTTCATCGCATCGAAACTGATTCGTGCCAAGGATGATTCGAGTTCAGCAGTGGGATCGAACAGTCACTGACGGGTGGCCCACTCCGTCCATGTCACTGACGGGTGTCCCACCAGGTTCGGGCCACTTCCGGGGCTGACGCCTTGCCGGTCCGCACCTGCTCGATCATTGCGGCGAGATCGGTGGTGGACAGTTCACCCGCAACGACGCTGAGCGCCTTGACAGCCGAATCTCCCAGTACGCCCGCTCGAAAGAGCGGAACGACATTCTGCGCAGCCAGAACGTGATTCGAATCAGCGAGCACTGTGACGGCATCGGATTGTGCCAGCGCTGACAGCGTCGTGGTTCCGAATACCTGTGCACCGGGTACGTCTGCCGGCGTTGCCTGATCGACACCGGCGAAGACACACTCGGCGCCCTCGGCCAACTGTTCCACTGCCCCGTCCTCGACGAATCTCGCGGAGACGAGCGGCGTCGCCGCGGCACACGAAGGAGCAAAGGCTTCTATCGTCTTCGCTCCCAACGACTGTGCGTATCCGGTGTCGAGTGCGAGGACCGCACGATCTTCGGCCATCGCATAGTCGGAGACCGAAAGACCCTCCGGCAGAGAGCGACTCAAGGCTTCGAAGACGTCGTCGGCCTTGCGGGCCGGGGATGACGGGTCGTAGTGATCGAGCAGCGCACCGGTGAACTCGGGCACCAAGGTGACTCGCGCTGCGTCCAGAGCCTCGAGTGATTGGGTTCTGCCTCCACCCACCGATTCGACGCGAGCCGACAGACCGGAGGATGAGAGCACCGTCGAATACACCTCGGCCAACACCGAACTCTCCACTGATGCGTCAGCAGCCACCACGATCTGGTCACGAGACTCCGCTCCGGCGCTCTCTACCACCGAATCACCGTTTGCGCATCCGCTGAGAATTGGCAGGACCATCAGTGCTGCAACAACAGTCGAATACTTCGTGCGTGTGCTCTTCACCGAAATCCTCACATCCAATCCCATGGATCGAAAACCGTGCCATGTCGGTACCTATCGTTACACTTGTCGGGCGATGCGCGGTAACCAGTCCTGACGCAGCCACTCGGTGGCGGCGCCGTCGAAGCCACTCGGGTGGCTTCGCCACAAGGGGATGGTTTCCGACGCCCGAAACACGGGACGCCCGAAAAACCGGAAGGACGCTCATGCGCACCTCACGATTTCGTTCCAACCGTTGGCTCGTAGCCGCGGCAACCGTTGTCTCTCTGACTGCACTGACAGCGTGCGGTAGCAGTGACGGTGACTCCAACAGCGATCCCAACGCGGTTGTCGTCGGCTCCGCCAACTTCACCGAATCCGAGACGATCGCCAACATCTACGCCGAAGCACTGCGTGTCAACGGGTTCGATGTGTCCACGTCGTTCAATGTCGGCAGCCGTGAGGCGTACATTCCGGCGCTCAAGGACGGGTCGATCAGCGTCATTCCGGATTACACGGGAAATCTCCTGCAGTACTTGGATCCCGACAGCACGGCCACCAGCTCCGCTGATGTCCTCGCTGCTCTTCCCGCAGCTCTCGGGTCGGAATTGGCAATTGCGACGCCTGCATCCGCCGAGGACAAGGACGCCGTGGTCGTCACGAAGGAAACCGCTGACAAGTGGAACCTGAAGACGATCGCCGATCTGGCTCCGCATTCCGCCGAGGTCAAGTTCGGCGCTCCGGCCGAGTTCCAGGAACGTCCAGCCGGATTGCCCGGTTTGAAGTCCAATTACGGTCTCGACATCTCGGCAGCCAACTTCGTCCCGATCGCCGACGGCGGTGGACCGGCAACAGTGAAGGCTCTCTCGTCCGGCGACATCACGGCGGCAAACATCTTCACGACGTCTGCCTCCATCCCGGCAAACAACTTCGTGGTTCTCGAGGACCCGAAGAACAATTTCCCGGCTCAGAACGTGGTGCCGGTGCTGCGCGCGTCGAAGTCTTCCGACAAGTTGAAGACAGTCCTCGATGCGGTGTCCGCCAAGCTCACCACCGAAGAGTTGTTGGCACTCAACGTCCAGGTGTCCGGCGACACCAAGACGGAGCCGGCAGCGGCGGCCAAGGCGTGGGTGACGGCGCAGGGCCTCGACAAGCCGGTCTCGTAGTCACGTGATCACCTTCGAGGGCGTCACCAAGCAGTATCCGGACGGCACCACCGCCGTCGACCGTCTCGATCTCACCATCGAGGCCGAGTCGTTCACGGTGTTCGTGGGGCCGTCCGGGTGCGGCAAGACGACGTCGATGCGCATGATCAACCGGATGATCACACCGACGTCGGGCAAGATCTTCGTCGACGGTCGTGACATCGCCCAGACCGACGCGGTGAAGCTGCGTCTCGGCATCGGGTACGTCATCCAGAACGCCGGCTTGCTTCCGCATCGCACCGTGATCGACAACGTCGCAACAGTTCCGGTACTGCGCGGTGAGTCCCGCCGCGCAGCGCGCAAAGCCGCGTTGGGGGTCCTCGAACGAGTCGGTCTGGACATCTCCCTTGCCACCCGCTATCCCGGGCAACTCTCGGGTGGGCAGCAACAACGTGTGGGAGTTGCGCGTGCATTGGCTGCCGATCCGCCGATCCTGTTGATGGACGAGCCCTTCAGCGCCGTCGACCCGGTGGTACGTGAGGATCTGCAGACCGAAATGCTCCGTCTTCAAAGCGAACTGAAGAAGACGATCGTCTTTGTCACCCACGACATCGACGAGGCAGTCAAACTCGGTGATCACATTGCCGTCTTCGGTCCCGGCGGGCGGCTTCAGCAGGTTGCGGCGCCTCGCGACGTGTTGGCCGCACCGGCAACGGATTTTGTCGCCGGATTTGTCGGACGCGATCGCGGATATCGGGGATTGTCGTTCCGCGCTGCCGACGAGGTTCCGTTGCACCCCGTACGCACGGCCGTCGAGAACGAATTGAAGGCTCTGCGTCTCGAATTGGGCGAGTGGGTTCTCGTGGTCACGGACAGCGGAAGTCCGCAGGGATGGATCGACGTGACGGGCGTCGAAGGCCTGCGCTCGGGACGCACTCTCGCGCAGTCGACGTCGGCCGGTGGTTCGTTGTTCTCCCCCGGCGGTGATCTACGCCAAGCACTCGATGCGGCAATCTCGTCCCCTTCCGGTATCGGCGTTGCCGTCGACGGCGAGGGAGCGGTCATCGGCGGGATCCTCGGGTCCGAAGTCGTGGCGAAATTGGCAGATCAGCGTCGACGCGAGGACGAGGAACGCAACCGAGTCGCCTTCACCGAGGGATTCGGGGCGTAGCGGCATGCGCTGGCTCATCGACAATTTCTCGACGGTCGTGGACTACTCGAAGACCCATCTGTATCTGGCGCTGCTGCCCTTGCTGATCGGTCTCCTGATTGCCGTTCCGGTCGGAACAGCGATCCGCAACGTCAGATGGCTGCGCCGAATCACGTTGACCCTGGCGAGCATTGCGTTCACGATTCCGTCGCTCGCGCTGTTCGTCACCATCCCCCAGCTGTTCGGACTCAAGACCCTTGATCCGCTCAACGTCGTGATCGCACTGAGCGTCTATGCGACGGCACTGCTCATCCGGGCCGTGCCCGAAGCACTCGATTCGGTGCCGGACAACGTCATCGACGCTTCCACCGCCGTCGGGTTCACACCGCTACGACGCGCCCTGACGGTCGAGTTGCCGTTGGCGCTGCCGGTGATGATCGCGAACATCAGAGTTATTGCCGTTACCAATATTTCGCTGGTTTCGGTCGGATCGCTGATCGGAATCGGCGGGCTGGGAGTTCTGTTCAAACAGGGCTACGACCGCGACTACCCGGACCAGATCGTTGCCGGCATCATCGCGATTGTCGTGCTGGCCCTGGCGCTCGATCTGATCCTGTATCTGATCGGCCGATTCCTGACCCCGTGGACCAGAACATCGACCTCGTCGAAGGTCCCCGCCGTCGTGGCTGCCGAGGGGGAACCCGTATGAGCATCTTCACCGGAGCCTGGGACTTCATCGTCGATCCCGGAAATTGGAGCGGCGACACCGGAATCGGCACCCGCATCCTCCAGCACCTCTGGTACAGCGTTCTGGCCGTGGCGCTTTCGGCTGTGATCGCGGTGCCCATCGGATTACTCATCGGCCACCTGCGTCGCGGTGAGATCGTGGTCGTCAGTCTGGTCAACGCACTGCGGTCACTGCCCACTCTCGGCCTGCTCACCTTCCTCGTTCTTCTCATGGGCCTGGGAGTGATGCCGCCGATTCTCGCCCTCGTCATCCTTGGTATTCCCCCACTACTCGCCGGCACGTACGCCGGAATTGCCAGCGTCGACCGCGGCGTCGTCGAGGCCGCGCGGGCGATGGGTATGACCGAACTCCAAGTGCTCTTCCGCGTCGAGATACCCAATGCGCTGCCATTGATTCTCGGCGGACTGCGTAACGCGACACTGCAGGTGATTGCCACGGCAACGGTCGCCGCCTACGTCAACCTCGGCGGCCTCGGCCGGTACATCTTCGACGGTCTCGCGCTCTACAAGTACGACCGAGTGGTCGTCGGCGCAATTCTGGTCGCGGTTGTGGCTCTGGTCGTGGACGGCTTACTGGCGCTGGTGGTCTGGGCATCGGTTCCCGGGACCGGCAGGCTGCGCCGAACACCCGACCTCACTCGTCTGTAGATCGGTACACACGAAAGCCCCGATCGGAACCTTGTGTGCGGGTTCCGATCGGGGCTTTCGTAGTCCCTCTTAGCTGGTCACGCCCTCAGCATGCGCTGCGGCCGCGACGGCTTCCGCTACTGCGGGTGCCACGCGAGGGTCGAGTGGGCTGGGGACGATTTTGTCCGCCGCCAACTCGTCGCCGACCACCGACAGGATTGCCTCGGCGGCAGCGAGCTTCATACCTTCGGTGATGCGACGGGCGCCGGCGTCGAGCGCGCCCTTGAACACACCGGGGAAGGCGAGAACATTGTTGATCTGGTTCGGGAAATCACTGCGACCCGTAGCCACGATCGCCGCGTACTTCGACGCGGTTTCGGGGTGAATCTCCGGGTCCGGGTTGGAGAGCGCGAACACGATCGACTCGGGAGCCATCGAAGCGATGAGCTCCTCGGGGATCTTGCCCGCCGAGACACCGAGGAACACGTCGGCACCTTCGAGAGCCTCGATGGCACCACCGTGCAGGTCGCGGGGATTGGTGCGGGCCGCGAGTTCTGCCTTCACGTCGTTGAGGTCGCTGCGCTCACCCGAGATGATGCCCTTCGAATCCAGCACGATGACGTCGCTGATTCCGGCGGCGAGCAGGATGTTCGCGCAGGCAACACCCGCAGCGCCGGCGCCGGAAATGACGACCTTGAGTGCGGTGATGTCGCGGCTCTGAACCTTGACGGCGCCCTTGAGGGCAGCGAGGACCACGATGGCGGTTCCGTGCTGATCGTCGTGCATGACGGGGCAGTCGAGGGCTTCGATGACGCGCTTCTCGATCTCGAAGCAACGCGGCGCCGAAATGTCCTCGAGGTTGACCGCGCCGAAGCTCGGGCGCAGACGGATGAGCGTCTCGACGATCTCGTCGGGATCCTTGGTGTCGAGAACCAGCGGAATGGAGTTCAGTCCGGCGAAGTTCTTGAACAGTGCCGACTTGCCCTCCATGACGGGCAGCGACGCGCGGGGGCCGATGTCGCCGAGTCCGAGAACCGCGGTGCCGTCGCTGACCACGACGACGAGTCGGTTGGTCCACGTGTATCGATCGGCGAGGGTTTCGTCTGCAGCGATGGCGCGGCTCACCTGAGCAACACCCGGCGTGTAGGCGATCGAGAGGGCCCGCTGCGTATCGAGCGGCGCGGTGGTCTCGACCGAGAGCTTGCCACCGACGTGAGCGGCAAAGATTTCTTCGTCGGTCAACTCGACCTTGGGTACGTTGATGGCTTCAGTCACGAGGGACACGATGACACTCCTGATTAGTCCAGCCTCAAGCGGGGCTGGGTTACTGGGAAGTAATCCTTCGGACCGCTGCGAAACTACGTTCACAACGGTCAGAGATCATTTCTTCCGCGAACGACTACTGAGAAGAAGAGCATTCGGCGTGCGCGAGAAAGTGGGCCGCAATACATCCGAAGCGTCATGGTGTGGGGCGGGTGAGCCCTGGCGTATCCATGCAATCTAGGTTTCGGGAGAAATTCTGACGAAACCTGCACTTCGGGGCCGGGCTGTGGCGCCGCCTCGAAGTAACTCCAGTTTGCCACCAGAGTCGGATCACAATCAAATCCTCCAAGCGGTCGGATTCCTCACCACACTCGAACCCGAGCCGTCATTCCCACCCAGTCATCCCCACCACTGCGTCACCAACAACAGCCCCGCCACCACGAGCACGACCACCGATCCGGCAACCGCCGCGATACCCCGCCTGCGGTCGCACCAGATCTGCGCGGCCAAAGCAACCACCGAGGCCGCAATGTGCGCGGTGATCGACGTTGTTCCCGGACCCGGGAATCCGCGGTTGCCGCCCAGATATGCCGAACCGATGATGACGAGTGTCAAGACCACGATTCCGGCCGCCACGGTGCCGCTCAGGGCGCGTAGAGCGCGAACCAGCAGCCATTGTCGTTTGTCGGCGGGATAGTCGTAATCGTCTTCGTACTGATAGTCCTGATAATCCTGGTACCGGTAGTCGTCCTCGTACCTGTCGTCGTATGTCATCTCTTACGCTCCCGCGACGAATCCGCGGACTGATTCCGCAATGAGTTGAACTGCGATGGCGGCGAGCAAAAGACCGGCGATGCGTGCCAGCAGGCTGATGCCACCCTCACCCAGTATCCGGATCAGTGCCGTCGAGAAGCGCAGGACCACGAACAGCACGAGGTGGATGGACAGAATCGCCAACGCGATCGCCAGATACGACGCCGCTTCACCATCGGCCTGGGCGACAAAGACGATGACAGCCGCAATTGCACCGGGACCGGCCATCATCGGCGTTCCCAGCGGAACGAGTGCGACGTTGACGTCGTCGGCTCCCTGCGGACGGTTGGAGGCCTTCCCGGTCAGCAGTTCGAGTGCGATGAGAAGCAGCAGTAATCCGCCTGCGCCCTGCAACGCCGGAATGCCGATGTGAAGGTAGTTGAGTATCGCCTGACCGCCGATGGCAAAGACCGAGATGACCGCAAGGGAGACGGCGGGGGCCTGCCATGCCGCTCGGTTGCGATCTTCACGGCTCTTGCGGCCGACCAGTGACAAGAACACCGGGATGACTCCGGGCGGGTCCATGATCACGAACAGCGTGATGAACACGGTGAGGTAGAGCGTGGTGTCGAGCATCAGCGCCCAAGTACCTCCACGCCGGTGGCAGCCGAGACGAGTTTGTCGAACTCGGCCTCGTCCGTCAGCTCGTCGCCGAGTCCGATCGTCTTGTTCTCGCCGTGGTAGTCCGAGGATCCGGTGACTGCCAAGCCCAGGTCGACGGCCAGGCTGCGCAGGACGTCACGATCGTCGCTGCGATGGTCCGGGTGATCGACTTCGAGACCCCCGAGACCCAGATCGGCCAGATCACGGATGTGGTCGAGCGCAAGCAATCCGCCGCGCGAACGGGCACGTCCATGCGCAAGGACAGTTACTCCCCCGGCCGCTGCCACCAGTTCGACGGCGTACTCGAGCGGAGTGTCGTACTTGGGAACGTCGTATCGCCCTCGACTGGACAACAGGTCGGAGAAAGCCTCACTGATGCTCGACACCACTCCCGCCCGCATCAGGGCCGCTGCGACGTGCGGGCGTCCGACGGACGGACCGGCGTCAGCCAAGATCTGATCGGGATCGACGGGCAGACCGTCGCGCGCCATCATGGTCGTCATCACCCGGATACGTTCGACGCGTTCGGCGCGCAGTCGCTCACGTTCTTTGGCGAATTCGGGATGCGTCGGATCGAACAGGTACGCCAGAAGATGAACAGCGACCGGCCAGCCACGCTCACCTCGACCTTCGCACGACATCTCCATCCCACGAACCAGGCTGACGCCGGCCGGCAAGGCGTGCGCCGCCTCGGCCCAGCCCGAAGTCGTGTCGTGATCGGTGATGGCGACGACGTCGAGTCCGGCGTCGGCTGCGGCGCGCATGAGGGCAGCCGGGGTATCGGTGCCGTCCGATGCGTTGGAGTGGGTGTGAAGGTCTATTCGCACTGTTCCAGTGTGTCAGCAATCGGCAACTTCATCGCGCTCCGGTGGGCGAGCCGGAAGCTGACGTACGATTACGCCGCAGCGGCAGCGCAATTCGATCACGTGTCGCCGCAGTGCCGTTCCCCTGCACTACAGACCGAGAAGGAGCGAGCGTGCCAACCATGCCGTCACTGCCGAATTGGTCGAACGGCAAATCGACGCAAGCCGATGCGCCCAAGATCCCCGTTCCGGCAGCCCGCGCGATCGTCGACTGCGCGGTCTACGTGGACGGCGTGCGGTTGCCGGGCAAGTACACGCACCGCGCCGCGTTGGCCGAGGTCCGTAGTCGAGACAACGCGTTCGTCTGGGTGGGCATGCATGCACCCGACGAAGGCCAGATGCAAGATGTCGCAGCAACTTTCGGACTCCACGAGTTGATGGTCGAGGATGCCGTCCATGCACACGAGCGCCCGAAACTCGAACGCTACGACGACGTCATGTTCCTGGTGCTGCGCACGGTCGTCTACGTACCGCACGAGTCCGTCGCGACGGCGAGCGAGATCGTCGAAACCGGCGAGATCATGGTGTTCGTCGGTCCCGACTTCGTGGTGACCGTCCGTCACGGGGATCACTCCGAACTGGCAAGCGTGCGCAAGTCACTCGAGCAGAATCCCGAGCGCCTCGCCATGGGCCCGTTCGCGGTGTTGCACGCGATCACCGACCACGTCGTCGACAGCTATCTCTCCGTCATCCAACTCGTCGAGCAGGACGTCGACAGCATGGAAGAGTTGGTGTTCAACCCGCGGAACACCGTTGCCGTCGAGCATATCTACCTGCTCAAACGTGAAATCGTCGAACTACGACGCTCGGTCACTCCACTCGGATTGCCACTGCTCCAGCTGACCCAGCCCGCGGGCGGCCTCGTCCCGAAGGAGATCCGGCGATACTTCCGTGACGTAAGGGATCACCACACGATCGTGGCCGAACGTATCTCGGAATACGACGAGGTGTTGAGTTCTCTGGTCGATGCCGCACTCGCGAAGATCGCGGTGCAACAGAACACCGACATGCGCAAGATCTCGGCTTGGGTCGCTATCGCCGCCGTGCCGACGGGCGTTGCCGGTATCTACGGAATGAACTTCGAGAACATGCCGGAACTCGGTTACAAGTACGGCTATCAGTCCATCCTGTTCCTCATCGCGTCGGTGTGTGTCGGCTTGTTCTTTCTCTTCCGTCGCAACAACTGGCTGTGAACCTCGCACGCTGACTCCCTGTACTTGCCACCGTCGCAGGCGGACAATGGATATGGGTACGCATTTTCATTCCGTTCCCGAAATTCATTTTGCGACAAGCAAATTCAGATCCAGGAGAGATGGAGGAACAACCATGCCTACAGTCGAGCAGTCTGTAGAGATCGCGTTGCCACCCAAGGACGTCTGGGAGTACATCGCCGTCGCCGAGAACTGGCCCAACTGGGAGAATTCGATGGTCGAGTGCAAACAGATCACCGACGGCCCGATGGGCGTGGGAAGCCGTTGGCACGGCGTCTCGAGAATCCTGGGCAAGCGCCTCGAGTGGACATCCGAATTCACCGAGTACGACCCACCGAGATCGTCGAAATCGACGTCCGTCGAAAGTCCGGTCAGCTTCTCGCAGACCACGACCTGCGAAGAAGTCGGTGACGGCACTCGGGTCACCTACCGACTCGACAGCGAAAGCGGACTCGGCGGCGTGTTCGGCAAGATGGCCGACCCGATCGTGACGAAAGCATTTTCACGGACCGTTCGGGTAAGTCTCGAGAACTTGGCGGACATCCTCGTGCACGCCGAATGATCTGACGGACAAAGCGCCGGCGCAGCTAGAGCGAGGCAGCGGAACGGTGCGGATCGCGAATGTCGATCCCCGCCTCGGTCCACGCTTCCCGCAGCGCCTCCGCGCCGCGCAGACGCACCCAGGCGGCTTCGGTACCGGTCAGGGGGACCACACCGAGGAAGCGCACCGGATCGAACGGCTCCGGCAGCGTCAGGTCGGCGATCCCGCTGTCACCGAGAAGCACCGCCGTGAACGCAGTGTCCTTCCACAGCGGCTCGCCCAGGTCCAACAGCGCGTCCTCGAGCAGCACGACGCCTTCGACGGACGGCGCCGCAGCCAGCACCGCGAGCGTCCTGGCCACACCCGACGCGACACCCGTGCCACCGCGCAGGGTGAGCACCAACTCGGCGCGAGGACCGCGTGTGGGGTCTGCGACCAGTTCATTGGGGTCGCCCATCGGATGACGCGAGCACCCCAGTGTGACGTAGCGGACCAGGCCGTCGGGTGATTCGAAACGCAGTACGTCCAGCGGTTCGACACCGAGGAACGTCACTGAGGCCGCGGTGGGGTCCGGCCCCTCGATACTGCTGACGAGATGGGCCCGGACGGAAGATACGACGCTGTCTGACACTCGTCCATCTAAACACCGTGCCCGCGAGGTTCGCAGCGCAGATACCTCGCGGTGGCGGTAGCGTCGTCGAAATGGTCTCCGTTCTCGCTGTCAGCGACGAGACCGTCGAATTCCTGTGGAGCAGTCAAGTTCGTTCACTCGGAGTCGACGTGATCCTCGGCGCGGGCGACCTGCCGTTTGCGTATCTGGAGTACCTGTCTGACCAACTGAATGCGCCGTGCGTGTTCGTTCCCGGAAACCACGACGTCGATCTGTCCGGATATTCGAACAAGAGATCCGGTTGGATGCGGGCAGGTATGCCGGCGCAGTGGCCCGGCCCGACCGGCGCAGTCAACGCCGACGGACGCATCGTGACCGTCGCCGGTCTGCGGATCGCGGGCCTCGGTGGTTCCATCCGATACAACACGGGTCCCAATCAGTGGTCCGAGCGCCAGCAGAGCCGACGCGCCCGCTCGCTCACCTGGCGAAACGCCTGGCAATCGCGGCTTCCCGGCGGCCGGGCGGGCGTGGATGTGCTGCTCACCCACAGCCCCGCCCGCGGCGTCGGCGACGCCGAGGATCGGCCACATCGTGGGTTCGAATGCTTCACCCCCTTGATCCGCACCCTCGATCCGACGGTCATGATTCACGGACACATCCACCCGCACGGGCGAACACCTCTCGATCTGGAGGTAGGCCGGACTATCGTGCTCAATACCGTCGGCTTCACGCTGATGGAGATTTCCCCAGGTACTCCGCCGACGATCGTGAGGCGCCGACATGGCTCGTGACACCGGATTTCCCACAGCCGACGCGGAAAACGACTTCGCTCGTCAGCGTCGACGCGCCGACGTTGCCCGTCTGGTCAGTTGGCTACGACGCGAACCGGACGACGTCAACGCGATCCTGCCGTTCGACGAGGTTGTCGCAGCACTCGGCAAGGTTGGTGAGAAGTCTCTGGGTCTACAGGTTGTCACCATCGAATCGATAGTCGGAAGTGTCGACCGCACAGGTGATTTCGACAGGTACTTCCGTCCGACGTCCACTCACTCGCGCGCTCGTTGGGAGCGACTTGCGGTGGCGCAACGACGCGGCGAATCGGTGCCACCCGTTCAGTTGTACCGTGTCGGCTCCATGCATTTCGTGATCGACGGACACCACCGAGTGTCCATTGCGTGTGCGATGCACCAGAAGACAATCGACGCGTACGTCACCGAGATCATCACGCGCATCTCGCCGGAAGGCATCACTCAGCGCGCCGATCTGCTCATCAAGGACCATCGCCGACTCTTCCTCACTCGCGTTCCGCTGCAGGGCTCGCAACGCGAAGCTGTCCAGGTCACCGACCCGTGGGAGTACGCCGAACTCAGTGAGTGCGTGGAGGCGTGGGGTTTTCGGCTCATGCAGGAAAAGGGCGAGTTCCTCGGCCGAGACACGGTCGCCCGGCGCTGGTTCGGCGAGGAGTTTCTCCCCGTCGTGCGAATGCTGAGGGGCGCCGACATGTTGCCCGAACATACCGACGCCGAGGCGTACTTGTGGATCGCCCGGGAGCGGTACCGACTGGTGCGGCGGCACATGTGGAATGACGAGATCGTGGCCGAACTACGCGATCGAGCACCGCGAAAGCACAAGCCTGCTACGTAGCGACAGCGAACCGCACCTCTCGGGTCGGGATCTTCGGGTGCATGAACTTCAGCAACGAACGCGCTTCTTTCTCGATGGACGCGAGCGCGGTCTTCGGTTGCTGCGCAAACAGAGTCGCGCTCAACTCGACCGTCTCCTTTGCCGGCGTCACCGTCGCGAATCCCACCACCTTTCCGCGCACCAGGATGGCGGGCTTGATGATGCCGTTGACGGTGAAGACGCGAGTTCGATACTGCTCGTCCATGATTCGCGAGCGGTCGGCGTGCGAGAGCAGGATGTTGTCGAACGGAGCAAGGATTCTGACCGGCGGTGTTCCGGAGGTCGGTCGTGGCGCATCCGGCAGGTCGAACACCTCGGGCCCTTTCGCGTTGACAAAGGTGATCAGGCCGGGACGTAGCCTCTCGAAGACTTCGGCGAGTCTCGTGAGCCCCGACCACGCTTGCGCATCCTTCACGCTCGCGGGCCCGAAGGCAGCCAGATAGCGCAGCACCATCGCGTCGGGATCTGGAGTTGAACTCACCTCTGCGCCAAGCCAATTCTCCAAGGTCGTCAGTGCCGGCGCTCCGGATCGTCCCCACAAACCTCGCGGTGGGACCTGCACCATCGGCAGTAGCCCTCGAACTCCGTGCGCCAGTCCCTCGGCCGCGTGGCCGGGAAAGCGCTCTGCCAGTATCGGTCTCATCTGCATCTGAGTACGCGGCCCGTCCGCTACCAGGTCACGCCCCGCCTGCGCCAGCGCGTCGAGATCCAACCCGGTGAGCGCCGCACGCTGAGTGCTGTTGGTGTGGAGGTCGCGTTCCATGATCGTCTGAACCGTGGCACGGAAGGGACCCGCATCGGCGGCCGAGAGGGCAAAGACCGTGCCCCGCATGGCAACCAGCCGCACCACCTGGCGCTTCTCGACAAGAGTCGAGAGGTCTTCTGCCGCAAAGTTCTTCAGCCGCGCCCACAGTGCCAGGTAGGGCGGATTCGGCGCCTGGGCCTGCAGCCCTGCCAGGTGCTCGATCGCATCCAACGCGCTGACCTCGGCCCGCCGCAGCAGGAACTGCCGCGCCAGAGTCGCCAGGTTGAGCTCGCGATCGGTGATCAGTGCAGCCATCGACAACTCCTCAACGATCGTGGTCAGGGGCGGTGACGATCTCGAACGGTATCTCGACTCGCGCGAGGGTTCCGGACTGTTCACCCGGTCCGACCGAGAACGAGCCACCAGCGGCAACCACACGCAGTTCGTGCGAGAGCAGTCCGATGTGCCCGGCGGCCCGTCGTTGGGCAATCCGATCGGCGCTGATCCCCCGACCGTCGTCCGAGACCACGAGCACCGCACGGTGGTCCAGTAGTGCAAGCTCGATCCGGACGTTCTGCGCGCCGGCATGTTTGACGACGTTGCCCAGAAGTTCTCGGGTGGCGCCGAACAAGACCTCGTCCGCGGACGTGCGTAAATCGTCTTTCCAGCCCGAAGTGTCGACGTCTACCACCACTCCGCCGCGTCCCTGCGCCGAGCGCGCGAGGTCCCCGATCGCGCGGGCAAGGCCAACGTGGACGAGAACTGTGGGATGCAGTTCCGAGACGGACGATCTCAGCAGCGTTGTCGCTTCACCGAGCGCTTTCCCAGCTCGCGCCAACGCGACGGGTTCCGCACTGCCTGCCAATTCGTCGAGATCCATCCGCGCCGCGAGAACGTACTGGAGCGCCCCGTCGTGCAATTGCTCGGACAGTTCTGTGCGCTCACGCTGCTCGAGCCCCATGAGTTCGGCCAGAAGGCTCGTGCGATGCCCGACGAGGTGCCCGATGGTCAACACTCGCGACCTTTGAATCCGAGTCAATCCGATTGCGCCCGCACCCACCCCGGCCAAGGCCATGGTACTCAGCAGGATCGACGGCCACGGCTCGGAATTCGAAGTCATCGTTGCCCAACTGGAAGCAAAAAACACACCGATCGTGCAGGCAACGACGCCGACACACACGTCCGTCCGCAGTTGCGTACACGCAAGAACCGGAATGACGAAGAGCCCGTTGCTCAAGATGTCGGCGGTCCAACTCTGCTCGGCTGCGAGACCGGTCAGCAACGTCAGAGTTGCGAGCACGGCGAGGTCGACGAACAAGCCGAGCCAGATCATCGTCACCGGGCCGGTGCCGCCTTTGCGGATCCACAGCGCCACGGCTGCCGACCAGAGGGCATAGGCGCCCAGAATCGCGAAACACCATCCCGCGTCGTTCATCGGCGGGACGAAGATCAGTGTCAGGGCGATGAACAGCACCAGAGCGCCGCGCACCGTCAGTTGGAGGTACGCACCGCGGTAGGCGTGTTCGCGCATGATCCGTTCGAGGTCCGGGCCGCCGGGCAGGTGCTCGGTTCGTACCGAGGATTCGTTCATCTGTCCTCCTGTGCCGCCCATCCCAGTTCCCTGTGAATGAGCTTCGCACACGAGATTTCACAATCAACCCGCAATACCGTGAATGGCACAGCATTCACCGAACCTCGAAACCACGCAGGAGTGCTCATGATCTCGACCCGAGCAAGCAAGCGCCGCATCGCCACTCGATTTGCCGTCGCCGGCGCCCTGGCAGCGGCGCCGATCGCCGTGGTGGCCGGGACAGCGCAAGCCGCCCCGGCCTCCACCCATCACGAACAATTCGGCCGCCTGATCCCCCTACCCGAGCCGGCCGACGCAGCGCCCGGCCCCGAACAGGTACCGCTCCCCTGGGGCGCGACGTATTCGGTCACCTTGCCCGGGTAACGGTCACAGCAGCAGATTGGCTCCCGTACCGCCGTCGAACACTGCGATCTTGGCGGGATCGAACCACAGATCGATAGACCTGCCCTGGGCCACGGTGGACTCGGACGAGAGCCTGGCAACCAGTTGACCGCCACCAGCGACGGCCGTTCCCGAATCGGCGGCGAGTTCCTCGAGTTCACGAGAATTGACGGCGGGGCCACCAGCGAGGAAGTACGCGTACTTGTCGGAACCCATCGATTCCAGCACGTCGACGTCGACGGTGAACGTCCCACCGTGCGGCTTCTGCGCTGCATCGACCAGCGCCACGTCCTCGAAATGTTCCGGCCTGATACCGACCACGACGTCCTTGCCCGAGCCGCTGCCCGAGATCTTCGACTGCGCCGCCGCGGGCAGGCGAACATCGCCGATCGGCGTGCTGACGCCGTCCGCCGTCAACTGTCCGGGGAAGAAGTTCATGGACGGGGACCCGATGAACCCCGCCACGAACAGATTGTTCGGACGATCGTAGAGTTCCTGCGGCGCACCGATCTGTTGCACGATTCCGCCGCGCAGCACGACTACCCGATCGCCGAGCGTCATCGCCTCGGTCTGGTCGTGGGTCACGTAAATCGTTGTCGTACCGAGTCGCTGCTGCAGACGGGCGATCTCCGTCCTCATCTGCACGCGCAGTTTGGCGTCCAGGTTGGAAAGCGGCTCGTCCATGAGAAACGCCTTCGGGCTGCGCACAATTGCGCGTCCCATCGCGACACGCTGACGCTGACCGCCCGACAGGTTCGCCGGTTTGCGATCGAGATGCTGGGTGAGGTCGAGCACCCGCGCCGCGTCGTCGACCTTGGCGTTGATCTCGTCCTTGGACATCTTCGCCAATGTCAGTGGGAACGCGATGTTCTGGCGCACCGTCATGTGCGGATACAGAGCATACGACTGGAACACCATCGCGATGTCGCGGTCCTTGGGGGCGCGTTCGTTGACGCGTTCACCCGCAATCCTCAGCTCGCCGGTCGAAATGTCTTCCAGCCCGGCAATCATGTTGAGGGTCGTGGATTTTCCACAACCGGACGGGCCCACGAGAATGATGAATTCTCCGTCGGCGATGGTGATGTCGACATCACTGACCGCCTTGGCTCCGTCCGGGTACAGCTTGGTCACCTTGTCCAGCACGATCTCGGCCACAGGCTTATCCCTTCACTGCGCCGGAAGTTAGCCCGGCCACGATACGACGTTGGAAGAACAGAACAAAGATGATGATCGGAATGGTGATGACCATGGCGGCCGCGGCAATCGACCCGGTGGGCTCCTCGAATTGTGAAGCGCCGGTGAAGTTCGCGATGGCCGCAGGGGCGGTGATGGAGCGTTCGGTCGACGTCAACGAGATCGCGAACAACAGATCGTTCCAGCAGAAGATGAAAACCAAGATGCCCGCAGTGACGATGCCGGGCGCGGCGAGAGGAGCCACCACCTTCCGGAACGCCTGACCCGGCGTCGCGCCGTCCATCTGAGCCGCCTTCTCGAGTTCCCACGGAATCTCTTTGAAGAACGCCGAGAGCGTATAGATCGCCAACGGCAACGCAAAGGTGATGTACGGCAGGATGAGTCCGGCCCAGGTGTCGAAGAGTCCGAGCCGTCGTTCGATGTCGAACAGCGGGCTCACCAATGAAATCTGCGGGAACATCGCGATCAGCAGTGCAACACCCACCAGCAGCTTCTTGCCCGGAAAATCCAGGCGCGCAATGGCGTACGCTGCCATGGTCCCGATCACCACGGCGATGACCGTCGAGATGAGTCCGATACCGATGGAGTTGATCAGAGCACTGGTGAAGGCGCTGGTGTCGAAGATTCCTCGGTAGTTGTCCAGGGTCCACTTCTCCGGAATGAACTTGCCGTCCTTGATCGTTCCGGCCGGTTTGAAGGACAGGCTGGCGATCCACAGGACGGGAACCAGCGCGTACAGCAAGACCAGAAGGTTGACGACGGACCAGCTGATCTTGAGTCTGGGAGTCACGGTCATGTCAGCGTCCTTCCGTATCGGATCCGGGAGCCGAAGCACCGAAAAGTTTGATGAAGATGAACGCGATCACGGCCACACACACGAAGATCAGCACGCTGATCGCGGATCCGATGCCCAGGTTGAATGCCTTGAACAGATTGTCGTAACCCAGAATCGACACCGACCCGGTGTCGTTCGCTCCCTTCGTCAGCACGTAGATGTTGTCGAAGATGCGGAATGCGTCGAGTGTGCGGAACAGCAGAGCGACGAGGATGGCGGGCTTCATCAGCGGAAGGATGATGCGTACCAACCGGGTCCACGCGCCGGCGCCGTCCACCTGAGCCGCCTTGAGAAGGTCATCGGGCACGAGCGCCAAGCCGGCCAGCAGGAGCAGCGCCATGAACGGCGTCGTCTTCCAGACCTCGGCAAGGACGATGATCGCGAGCGACGGGATCTGGTCGGTGAGCGGCGCACTGCCGTCGGGCAGGAGATTGGCGAGGTAGCCGGTCCCCGGCGTCCACGCGTAGTACCAGCTGTATGCCGCCGCGACGGTGACGATGCCGTACGGGATGAGCACAACGGTGCGGACGAGCCCCTTACCCACGATCGTTCGGTGCATCACCAGTGCGATGGTCAGTCCGAGAACGAACTCGATGACGACCGAGACGACAGTGATCGACGTCGTCACCGCGAACGCTTGCCACCAGTAACCGTCGGTCAGCACCGACACGTAGTTGTCGAACCACACGAACTTTCGTTGATCCGGGAAGCGCAGGTCGTAGCGCTGCAAACTCAGCCAAACGGCGTAGACCACCGGATATGCGGTCACCGCGATCATGAGAATCGCGGCCGGGGCCACCAGCCAGAGACCGAGGCGACGCTCGGCCGCCTTTCCGTCCGACATCTTCGACTTCGCGGAGTGCTTCGGCTCCGGCGAGGGCGTCGCGACTGTTGGTGCAGCTCCCGAATTTTCGCTGTCGATCGTCACGGAATCAGCCCCTCGGAATTGACTGCCTTACGTACCTGCTCGGCAAGATCGTTCACGGTCGATTCCGGATCGATGTTTCCCACAGGGTTCAGCGTGGCAGTGATGAGCGTCGAAATACTCTGATAGGCAGGAGAAACCGGACGAACCGAAGCGGTGTCCAGGCTGTCGCGAACCTCACGCCACGCCGGGTACGCCTCCTGGAACGCCGGGTCGTCGTACAGGCTCTCGAGAGTCGGCGGAACGCCACCGGCTACCGCGTTGTTGCGCTGATTCTCCTCGTTACGCAGACAGGTGAGCGCCTCGAACGCGAGGTCCGGATGCTGGCTGGTCTTGGCCACCGCTACGTTGAAGCCGCCGATCGTGACCTCGGCCGGCTTACCCTCGATCACCGAGGGATACGGAGCGGCAAGGAAATTCCGTTCTCCGTTCACCGTGAGCACCGTGTTTCCGGTGTTCTCACTGGTGACGTTGCCCTTGTCGTCGATGTACGGCAGATCGCCCTTCTCGGCGTTCTCCATGATGCCGGGCAGCACGAACGGCCAGTTGACCTGGAAGGCAGATTTGCCGCTCTCCATACCCAGTCGCGACGACGCTTCATCCCCCTGCGAGATCGAGGGATCCGCACCCTTCGCGGTAGCGACGCGCTTCATGACGGTCAGCGCCTGCTGGGCAGCATCACCGTCGGCCACCGTCACGGTTGTTCCGTCGGGCCCCACCACCGATCCGCCGGCACTGGCGAGAAGGGTGTTGAACCAGACCATCAATCCTTCGTACTGCTTGCCCTGCACACCGATCCAGCTGGGGCGCCCCTCCGCGGCCAGGCCTTCGGAGATGTCGATCATCTGATCCCAGGTTTGGGGTGGTTGCCCGTCCGGCATCAAATCCTTTCGATACCAGAGCAATTGGGTGTTGGTGTTCAATGGCGCCGCATAGAGCTGGTCCTGCCACTTCGCCGACTCCAGCGGACCCTCGAGAGTCCCGTTGCTGACCTCGGACGCCACGTCGTCAGGAAGCGGCAATGCCCATCCGGCTTCGGCGAATTCGGCAGTCCACACCACGTCGAGCGTCATCAGATCGAGCGACTTGTCATTACCGGTCAGACGCCGGGCCAACTGAAGTCGCTGGTCGTCGGCACCCTTGGGCAGAGTTTTCTGCTCGACCCGGTACGCGCCGTTCGACGCCGCCGAGCAATTGGCGGCGGCCTCCGCATACTGCTCGGCGCCGTCGGCGGCGGTGTAGAAGGACAGCACCACGCCGTCGTCATTGTCTGATCCACACGCACTGAGCAAGGGCGCCAACAACAATGTCGCCGCGCCGAGCAGCCCCACCCTCAATTTCTTCTTCTGCCCCGCCTGCAATCTCTTGTTCTGCACAGCCGTCCTCCTCGGGCGGCGAGACGGCGCAGTCGATTCGGCTGGCCGACGCACCACACATCGGCACTTTTGCCGGAGAAGGGACCTATTTCCTTGTCCGGCAAACGGTCACGGGAAGCGAGTACGACCTCGCCCGCGTGTACATAAAGTAACCGAGATCACACAAGTTGGCAGCCCGAGCGAGAATGTCAGATGGCGAGCTTGGCGAGCAGGTCGCGCGCAGACTCTGCCGTCTTGGGCTCACACAGTACGTCGTAACGTCCGGCGACCAACTGCATCGTCGAGGCGAAGTCCCGCTGCCCACGCGTCGCGGCGTACGGGATGGTCGTGGAGATGACACCGAAGATGATGCCGCCCACGATGCCCGCGATCAGCGGAGCGAGGAACCCGCCGGTGACGATTCCGAGCACCAGGCCGAAGAAGACACCCAGCCAGGCACCGGAGACGATGCCACCACCGATCACCTTGGCCCACGTCAACCGGCCGAGAACTCGCTCGACCTGCATCAGGTTCACGCCGACGATCGTGACGTCCTGAACCGGGAATTCTTGATCGGAGAGGTAATCGACTGCGCGCTGCGCCTCGGCGTAGGTGGGGTACGACCCGATGGGCCATCCCGAAGGCGGTGTCGGCAACGCTCCACGGCGCGACCCATTCGACGATTGACCGAGCGGATTGGACATGGCTGGCAGCGCTCCTCTTTTCGGGCACGTCATCCACGCGGATGACGCAAGTACATCTACCCCTATTGTGCCCTTTACAGACCTGATTCGTTCGGCTATGCGAGCGTCAGGCGTGTTCGGGCGGCGTGAATTCCGACGTGCGCGTCATCCCCGCGGCGCGGCCCTTGGCCGAAATCACCAGTGCCATCTTGCGACTCGCCTCGTCGATCATCTCGTCGCCGAGCATGACGGCGCCCCGCCCTCCTCCGGCGGCCGAGGTGTGGAACGCGTACGCGTCCAAGATGAGTTCTGCACGGTCGTAATCGGATTGGCGCGGACTGAACACCTCGTTGGCCGCCTCGATCTGCGTGGGATGCAGAACCCACTTGCCGTCGAAGCCGAGCGCTGCCGTCCGCGCCGCCGACCGAGTGAAAGCCTCGACGTCGCGAATCTGGAGGTACGGACCGTCGATCGCCTGGACACCGTGTGCACGTGCGGCCATCAAGATGGTCATCAAGATGTGGTGATACGCGTCACCGCGGTCGTAACCGTCCGGTTGCTCACCGACGACCAGAGTTCGCATGTTCAAGCTCGCCATGAAGTCGGCCGGGCCGAACACGAGTGCCTCGACGCGGGGACTCGCGGTGGCGATCGCGTCGATGTTGGTCAAGCCGATCGCGTTCTCGATCTGCGGCTCGATTCCGATCTTGCCGACCTCCAGACCGTTGGCCTTCTCGACCTGCGTCAACAACAAATCGAGTGCCTGGACGTGACTCGCGTCGGGAACCTTGGGCAGCAGAATGGCGTCCAGATGCGCTCCGGCGCGGCCGACCACCTCCACGACGTCGGCATACGTCCATTCGGTCGTCCAGTCGTTGACCCGGACGACCTTGACCTGTTTGCCCCACCCGTCCTCGGCCAACGCGTCGCCGATCGACTCTCGTGCCGCCTGCTTCGCCAACGGCGCCACCGCGTCTTCGAGGTCGAGGAAGATCTCGTCGGCGGGCAATCCCTTCGCCTTGTCGATCATCTTCCGACTGCTGCCGGGAACTGCCAATACCGATCGACGGGAACGGTTGCGTGAAGTCATTGCGGACTGCCCTTCTCGATTTTCGGTGGCGCCGTTGCAGATTTTGACGCTGGACGAATTAGCCTTGCAATCATGGCAGCAGCAGGCAAGGTATTTGCAGCCAGGCTTGCCGGCCTGGTTGTGCTCGGCCCGGACGGCGAATCGATCGGTCGTGTGCGCGACGTCGTCATCACGGTCCGTATCGGACGCCAGCAACCGCGGGTTCTCGGTCTGGTGATCGAAATGTTCACGCGCAAACGCATTTTCGTTCCGATGCTCCGCGTGACAGCCATCGAGCCGAGTGCGGTCACCCTGACCACGGGGAACGTCAGTTTGCGGCGCTTCAACCAGCGGCCGGGTGAAGTACTCGCGCTGGCGCAGGTACTCGATTCGCATGTGCGCGTGGACGACCCGGAACTCGAGGAGCTTCACGGCGTCGACACGATAGTCGTCGACCTCGGGATCGAATCGACGCGAACGCGAGACTGGGTCGTCTCGAAGGTCGCCGTTCGCGGCCATCGCGGACGCCTCGGTCGACGCGCGGCGATTCACATCGTCGACTGGCAGCACGTCGCCGGCCTCACCCAGAGCGATCTCTCGCTCCCCGGCCAGGGCGTAGCTCACCTCCTTCTGCAGTACGAAGGCATGCGACCCGCCGATGTGGCCAACGCCATGCGCGAACTGCCGGAGAAGCGCCGCCACGAACTGGCCGTGGCGCTCGACGACGAACGCCTCGCCGACGTCGTGCAGGAACTGCCGGCGGACGACCAGACCGATCTGCTGATGCACCTGGAAGTCGAACGTGCCGCCGATCTACTCGAAGCGATGGATCCCGACGACGCCGCCGACCTGTTGGGCGAGCTGCCCGAGACCGAAGCCGAATCACTGTTGCAGTTGATGGACCCGCAGGATTCCGAACCTGTTCGTCGCCTGCTCGAGCACTCCCCGGACACTGCCGGTGGTCTGATGACGCCCGAACCGGTGGTACTGACGGCCTCGACGACCGTCGCCGAGGCCCTTGCCCGCGCCCGCAACTACGACGTGACCCCGGCGCTGTCGAGCATGGTCTTCGTCGTACGTCCGCCGACGGCGACTCCGACCGGGCGGTATCTCGGCTGCGTCCACTTGCAGAAGCTTCTCCGCGAGCCTCCCGCCAGCCTGGTGGGCGGAATACTCGACACCGACATGCCCCGGTTGGCGCCGGACGACTCGCTGGCGTCGGTCACCCGATACTTCGCGACCTACAACTTGGTATGTGGGCCGGTCGTGGACGACGAAAACCATTTGATCGGGGCCGTGACAGTCGACGACGTGCTCGATCACCTCCTGCCGGAAGACTGGCGTGAGGATTACTCCGACGACGAGGAACTACTCCGATGAGCGAACGGGCGTCGAGCACGACCGCACGGCAACGACTGGAAACGCCTCGAGGAAGCCGCCGGTTCAATCTCGATTTCGACGTCGAAGCTGTCGGACGCGTCAGTGAACGCATCGCCCGCTTCCTCGGTACCGGGCGTTATCTCGCGATCCAGACGATCATCGTGATCGTCTGGATCCTGATCAACGTGTTCGCGGTGGCTCTGCAGTGGGACCCGTATCCGTTCATCCTGCTCAACCTCGCCTTCTCCACCCAGGCTGCCTACGCGGCGCCGCTGATCCTCCTGGCCCAGAATCGTCAGGAGAATCGCGACCGGGTCTCGCTCGAGGAGGACCGCTCACGCGCCGAGCAAACCAAAGCGGACACTGAATTCCTCGCTCGCGAACTCGCAGCGCTGCGCATCGCCGTCGGCGAGGTCGCCACCCGCGACTACCTGCGGCGGGAGCTCGAGGAGATCAAGTCGATCCTTGCCGCCGACGGCGAACCGACCCCGAAGAAGAAGCACCGTGACTCGAATACTGCGAAACAAAGTCACAACTAGCTGAGCGTTCGCTGAGTTTTGCTGCACGCACCGTGACCGATATGTAACGTAAGTCACAGCAGGATGGATTATCACGGTGGGTACTCCGAGGCGGGAGCACCAGCAAAGGGGAATCGTGCGAGTACGCGGAATGATTGCAGCATCCACACTGGTGGGGGGACTGCTTGTCGTAACAGGTCCAGCAGCCCTCACGGCCGGAAGCGCACCATCCGGCGGGTCGCAGGTCCCCATCGCCCTCGCAGGCTCCGCCTCCGTTGCGCAGCCGGACTCTGTCGACTTCCTCCCGACGCCCCGCACCGTCCGAACGCAACGATCGGCCCCACCCAGCGATACGGTCGCCGGCGCTCCGGCAGCGCCCAACGCTGCGGCCGTCGTCCTCACTTCTCTGGGCATCCCCGAGATCGTTCTGAACGCGTACCGATCCGCCGAACTGGTGATGATGACCGAGGCGCCGGGCTGCGGCATCCCTTGGCATCTCCTGGCCGGCATCGGACGCATCGAATCCGGTCACGCCAACGGTGGCAAGACGACGTCGGTGGGTACGACGGTCACCCCGATCCTCGGCCCCGTCCTCGACGGACGGTTGGCAGGCAACGAAGTCATTCGGGACACCGACAAGGGAGCGATCGACGGAGACCCGACCCACGACCGCGCTGTCGGGCCGATGCAGTTCATTCCGGCCACCTGGGCCGGTTATGCCAGCGACGGCAACGGGGACGGAATCAAGGACCCCAACAACGTCTTCGATGCGGCGCTCTCGGCAGCGAAGTACCTCTGCAGCGGCGGACTCAACCTGCGCGATGTCGCCCAGGAGACCAAAGCTGTTCTGCGGTACAACAACTCGGCCGCCTACGCGGCAAACGTGATCATGTGGTCGACGGCATACAAGAACGGTGTCATTCCTTCCGGCCAGCTCCCGTACACCACCGGCATCAACACCGGCAGCTCGGCGATCAACGCCGCCGCCTCGGCAGACTCCGCCGCTTCGGCCGTTCTCGCCGCTGCTGCAGCTACCGACCCGGCGGCAGGCGACAAGGAATCTGCGTCGACGACTCCGACCACCACCCCCCCTCTCTTCCCAGGCCTGCCCGACATGCCCGCGCTCTCACCCGAGATCCAGGCACTGATCCCGCCGGGAGTAACGCCGACCAGCCCCACTCCGGGACCCAACGCCGCCCGGAACGCGGCTCCCGGTCCGATCATCCCGCTCCCCGTCCTCACCTCACGGGGTCTCGTCTGGCCGATTCTGACGGCTGAGGGATGGCGCTGGCCCGACGACATGTGCGTGATCCTTCCGGATCCAGCAGCACTCGACGCCTTACAGGAAGGCATCCTTCTGCCGTGCACGGTCCCAGGAATGGCAGTAGCCGCCACGGCACCCGCCACCACCGACGCAGCGCCCGCGGAATCTTCGCCGCCGGCTGCCCCGTCGCCTGAGCCCGCTCCGTCACCCGCACCGGAACCTGCCCCGGCCCCGGCTCCGGCATTCGCGCCGTTCTTCCCGGGCCTTCCCGGCATGCCCGCTCTGTAACCAAAAAATCACGAAAGAACAGTGCATATGCCCCAAACTGCCCTTCTAGATCACGGTTGAATAACGGAAACGCAACAAATCAGGTAGCCTCGACTCCGTCAGTTGAACGGAAAACCTCCTCGCGGAGGTTCAGGAGGCATACACAGTGGGTCGGCACAGCAAGAAGACAGATTCGCACATCCGTCGAAATTCGGTCATCGCGCTCACCGGACTCATCCCTATCGGACTCGTCACCGCAGCCAACACGGCCGGCGCCGCTCCCAAGGTTCCGTTCTTCAACACCAGCTCCGCCGAAACGGTGGACACTGCCGCGCAAGCCACGCAGGAACCGCAAGCGCAGATTCTGCCCGCCGTCGAAGCAATCGCCGAGCCCGCTCCCGCCCCCGCGCCGGAACCCGCGCCGTTGGCTCCCGTGCAGGCGACTCCCCCGCTCCCAGCCTCCATGGCCGAGGGCGCACTCGGAATCCCGAGCGTGAGCGTCGCCGCATACCAGAACGCCGAGCGGATCCTCGCCGTCGAGAAGCCCAACTGCAACATGCACTGGACACTCCTGGCCGGTATCGGCCGCGTCGAATCCGGCCACGCCAACGACGGCAAGGACGCCGACGCGAACGGCAACCTCTACAAGCCCGTGATCGGCCTGCCACTCAACGGCAGCCTTCCCGGCCAGGCCGTCATCATGGACACCGACGGCGGCGCCCTCGACGGCGACACCGTCTACGACCGCGCGGTCGGCCCGATGCAGTTCATCCCGTCCACCTGGAACCAGTACGCCGGCGACGGCAACGGTGACGGAATCGCCGACCCCCAGAACCTCTTCGACTCCGCACTGACCACCGGCAAGTACCTGTGCGACGGCGGACTCAACATGCAGGACGTAACCCAGGTTGCCTCCGCGATCCACCGCTACAACAACTCGGCCGCCTACGTTGCCAACGTTCTGGCCTGGTCGCTCGGGTACTCCACCGGCATCGTGCCCGCCGCATCGGACCTGCCGCGCATCCACTGACCTACCTGGACTTACCATGGAGTCATGTCTGTACTGACCGAGTCCGACGTTCGCTCCGCGCTCGCGCGAGTTCTGGACCCAGAGATCCGCAAACCCATCACCGAGCTGGGGATGGTCAAGGGGATCTCCCTCTCCAGTGACAACAGCGTCGACATCGGCATCTATCTCACGACCGCCGGTTGCCCGATGCGCACCGAGATCACCGAACGCGTCACCAAGGCCGTCGCCGACGTCGCCGGGGTCGGTGCGATCCGCGTCGAACTCGACGTCATGGACGACGCCCAGCGGACCGAGCTCCGCAAGTCGCTTCGCGGCGATTCCGCCGAACCCGTCATCCCGTTCGCCCAGCCGGGTTCACTCACCCGCGTCTACGCCGTAGCCTCCGGCAAGGGTGGCGTCGGAAAGTCCAGTGTGACAGTCAATCTTGCGGCAGCAATGGCCGCGCGCGGACTGTCTGTCGGCGTTCTCGACGCGGATATCTACGGTCACTCGATCCCCCGCATGCTCGGCACCGACGCCAAGCCCACTCAGGTCGAGCGCATGATCATGCCGCCGGTTGCACACGACGTGAAGATGATCTCCATCGCGCAGTTCACCCAGGGCAACACTCCTGTCGTCTGGCGCGGACCGATGCTTCACCGCGCACTCCAGCAGTTCCTCGCCGACGTGTTCTGGGGCGATCTGGACGTGCTGCTGCTCGATCTGCCGCCCGGCACCGGTGACATCGCCATCTCGGTGGCTCAGCTCATCCCGAGCGCCGAGATCCTGGTCGTCACCACACCGCAGCAGGCCGCTGCCGAGGTCGCCGAGCGAGCGGGCGCCATCGCCCTGCAGACCCGCCAGCGCGTCGCCGGCGTCGTCGAGAACATGTCGTGGCTCGAACTTCCCGACGGCACCCGCATGGACGTCTTCGGCGAAGGCGGCGGCCAGACCGTCTCCGATCGCCTCACGAAGGCCGTCGGCGCCAAGGTTCCGCTTCTCGGACAGATTCCGCTGGACCCGTCCGTCCGCGAGGCAGGCGACGCCGGGACGCCGATCGTCCTCAGCGCTCCCGATTCACCCGCGGCCATCGCGCTCAAGGACATCGCCGACAAGTTGGCCGTCCGTCAGCGCGGGCTGGCCGGAATGTCGCTCGGTATCAATACGGTTCGCAACTTGTAGAACCCCGCATGCGAAAGGGCGCCTGTCACCGATCGGTGACAGGCGCCCTTTCGTATGTCGAATCTAGGTTGCGTCGAAGTCCACAGGAGGACGTTCGCCCGCGGTGAGTGGCTTGTCCTTCGACAGCGTCTTCGGCTCCTGCACTCCGCTCTGCGGCTTCTTGTCGAAGTTGCCCGTGAAGATGGAGTCGTCGCCGTCGAGAAGGTGCTGGGTGATCACAGCGCGCGGCGTCATTCCGCGCAGCTTGTTCAGATCTGCGAGTGGTTTACGCAGATCCTCGAAATCGGTGCCCAGTTCTTCCTTGAGCTGATTGGAAGCGCCCGAAGCATATTCGCGCACCTGCCTCAGGGACTTCGTGACCCAGGAGACCGCACCAGGAAGCCGCTCAGGTCCCAAGATGACCAGAGCCGCTACGAGGAGGATCATGAACTCGCCCCAACCGATGTTGCCAAACACAGGGTCAGCCTACTGTGTGCTCGCTCGGTGCGCGCATGTCCGGATCAACCTCACAGGAAGATCGCAGGGTCCGATCAGTCGGACACAGGCGTGACCGAAATGTCGACCTGCCGTCCATCGCGGATCAACTGGACGTTGACCGGCTGATCGACGGTCGTCGCGTTGACCGCAACCACCAGTTCGTCGGCGCTCGTCACCGGTCGGTCACCGACCTTGACGATGACGTCACCCTCGACGATCCCCGCACGTTGAGCTGGGCTGCCGTCGCGGACGTTGGCCACCGCAGCACCGCTGGTCGCGTCGTTGACCGCGGTGCGGGCATTCACGCCGATGTCGGGGTGATGAACCTTGCCGTCGCGAATGATGGTCTGCGCCACCTCGGTGACCGTATCGATCGGAATCGCGAAGCCGAGCCCGACCGAACCACCGGACTCGCTGAGCATGGCCGTGTTGATACCGATGACGCGGGCTTCGTCGTCGACGAGTGCACCACCCGAGTTGCCGTGGTTGATCGCCGCATCGGTCTGGACGGCGTCGATGACGGCGTTGGTGTCGGTACCTTCACCCGACAAACGCAGAGGCCGGTTCAGCGCACTGACGATTCCGCGGGTGACGGTCTTGCTCAATCCGAGCGGTGAGCCGACGGCGACGACGTCGTCGCCGACCTGAACATCCTCGGATTTTCCGAGCTGAGCGACCGTCAGATTGTTGGCCGACACCTTGAGTACCGCGAGGTCTGTCTTGACGTCACGTCCGACGATCTGGGCATCGGTCTTGGTTCCGTCGGAGAAGATCACCTGGATCTTCGCGTCCTGAGCGGGCGGTACGGCCGAGGAGATCACGTGGTTGTTGGTGACGATGTATCCGGCGCCGTCGATGACCACACCGGAACCCGTACTGCCCTGGTCACCGACGGCGACCTGAATCGACACCACGGAAGGCAGCACTGCGTCGGCGACCTTTGCCACCTGCGACTCCGGCTGTTCCCCGCCGCCGGATTGAACGAGCGTGACACGTGAGCTGGTGAGTGAACTGCGATCGGCGGTGATGACAGTGGCAAGCAAGCCACCGACAAGAGCGATGACAAGTGCCATGCCCGCAAGCGCGGCCAGTGCCGAGGGGGCGACCTTGCGACCGAACAACAGCTCACGCACGTCGAGCTTCTGGGCGGGAGGCAACTGCACCGGCGCCTCGGACTCTGCAGGCTTGCCCAGCGAGACCTCGGATTCAGGATCGCGCCACGGATCACGCGGGGGTTCTTCGTCGGGTGTGTTGTTCGCCGACGCCTCGGGATCGCGACCGATCGACTCGGTGGCGTCTGCGGGTCGACCGAACGCTTCGGCCAGAACCGGGTCCGGATTCCCGATCACGACGTCGGAAGACGGGGTCGATCGCGTGGCAATCGGAGTGAACGAGCCCTCGACTCCACTCGGTCGACCGAACACCTGGCGCGAGGCCGGGTCGATCTGAGGTCGGTACACCGGCCGTGGGTCGAGCACCGGCGCATCTGCCGGTCGATCCGCCGAACCGCTTGCCGAAGAATCCGAGCTCACTCCGGAGTGCCCCCTCTTTCCGTCAGTCACGTTGTCCAGTATCACTGATCCGTGCCGGGAAGCTGGCGCGCGGCGTCATTTGCGCCAGCGCGCGCGGTGTCATTTGCGCCAGCGACGGGACAACCGCTTGCTGATGGTGGAAAAGCCTGCGGGCTGGTTGCCGACGGAACCGTCGGCGTTTTCCGAATTGGGTCCGGTGGTCGGACTGTTGCACGAGGGAATCTGACTGAGAAGTCCCACCAGGGACAACGGCATCGTCATCTCGCCGCTTCGACGCAGCGCACCACGTGCCTGCTGCTGAGCATCGACGGCCGCAGCGCACTCGGCGCAGATCGAGATGTGATGCGAGGCCCGCAAGTAGGCCTGCATTCGGAGTTCTCCGTCGACGTAGGCAGCGATTGCCTCGCTGGCCAGATGTTCGGTCGAACCGAACTGGCGATGTGCCCGCGCCTCCGTCATTCGTCCCTCCAGGTGATTGACCACGTCCCGCTCTGTAGCTCGAACCCGACCGTCAGAAACCGACGAGTTCGGATTCGGCTGCGCGCTGCGCTGCCAGATGATCACGAATCGCCTGTCGCCCACGATGGATACGGCTACGAACCGTTCCGAGCTTCACTCCCAGTGTGGCACCGATTTCCTCGTACGACAGACCTTCGATGTCACAGAGCACAACAGCGGCGCGAAATTCAGGTGCGAGTGAGTCGAGTGCGGCCTGCAGACCTGCGTCGAGGCGCGCGTCGTGGTAGATCTGCTCGGGGTCCGGACCGGGCGAGGGAACGCGGTCGTAGTCCTCGGGCAGCGCTTCCATACGGATACGGTTGCGTCGGCGAACCATGTCGAGGAACAGGTTTGTGGTGATGCGGTGCAGCCAGCCCTCGAAAGTTCCGGGCTGATAATCGGAGAGCGAGCGGAACACCCGAATGAAGGTGTCCTGCGTCAAGTCCTCGGCGTCCTGGGCATCGCCTGACAACCGGTAGGCCAGGCGGTACACCCGGTCACCGTGCTGACGCACGAGTTCGTCCCAAGACGGCATGGAGGACTTCTCACCAGTTGCATCGAACACAGCAGTGCCGATCAATTCGGAATCCACAGCCGATTCCGTCGTCAAAACTTCCGACTCTCGAGGGCGAGGCTCGTCGTTGACCTGGTAAATAAGTTGATCCTCCTGCTCGGGATCGCGTAGTTCGATCACCGCGTTGTCCGAATCACGTAATGCGCGATATTCGGGAGAACCAGCCGTTGCTGTGATTTGTTCCCGATCACCGAGCTGCGAAAGACCAACTTGGTAAAAATCGATACCGCCGTGCGATCTTCGATCCGGCGATGTATACACCTTTTCTCATCGCGGTGTGCACGCCATATGAGGAGCCTGAGGGATTCCTGAGAATCCTGGTGACTGCGCGCCTTGCAGCGACAATCCGAACCGCCCGATAACCTCATGAGCGTGACCCACGCCGAACAGATACTCCGCCACGTCGAGGACGTTGTTTCCGAGGACGAGATTTTGACCGCGGCGCGAGATCGAGCGCTGGATCTCGGAGCCCATCCGGTGACGCCCGCCGTCGGTGCGACGCTCGCGATGTTCGCGAGGATGCTCGACGCGAAGACGGCCGTCGAGGTGGGTACCGGAGCCGGCGTGAGCAGCCTGTGGCTTCTGCACGGAATGCGCGACGACGGCGTCCTGACCACGATCGACAGTGAACCCGAACACCAGCGGGCGGCCAAGCTGACCTTCCGCGAAAGCGGAATCGCTCCGGCACGCACTCGCCTGATCAACGGACGGGCTCTCGACGTACTTCCCCGGCTCGCAGACGGCGGCTACGACCTGGTGTTCGTCGACTGCGCCGCGATCGACCACCCCCACTACGTCCGCGAAGGTGTCCGCCTGCTGCGCTCCGGCGGTGTCATCGTTCTGCACAACGCCCTGGCCGACGGCCGCGTTGCCGACAGCTCCGCTCGCGACGCGACAACGGTTGCGGTCCGAGAAGCAGCAAAGGCCGTGACCGAGGACGAGCGACTCATTCGTGTCCTCCTCCCCCTCGGCGACGGCCTCCTCTGCGCGAGCAAGCTCTAGATCCAGACGCCCTTACCGATGGCGACGACGCCACCCTGACTGACGGCAAATCGTTCGCGGTCACGTTCGAGATCGACGCCGATGATTTCGCCGTCACCGACCACGACGTTCTTGTCGAGGATCGCGCGCCGCACGACGGCGCCCTTGCCGATGCGCACACCCGGCATCAGCACGCTGCCCTCGACGGTCGCACCGTCCTCGATCATCACGTTGGAACTGAGTACCGAATTGCGCACGGTCGCCGCGGACAGGATCGACCCCGCACCGACCACTGATTCCTGAGCGAGTCCGCCCTTCACGAACTTGGCGGGCGCGAGATTCTCGGTGGCGCCGCGGATGGGCCAGCGACGGTTGTAGAGATTGAAGATCGGGTGCACCGACACGAGGTCCATGTGAGCGTCGTAGAAGGCGTCGAGGGTACCGACGTCACGCCAGTAACCGCGGTCTCGATCGGTGGCGCCGGGAACGACGTTGTCCTTGAAGTCGTAGACCGACGCCTCACCCGCCGCGACCAAGGCGGGAATGATGTCTCCGCCCATGTCGTGGTCGGAATCGGAGTTCTCGGAATCAGCGCGGATGGCGTCCACGAGCACCTTGGTGGTGAACACATAGTTACCCATGGACGCGAACGTGGAATTTGGGTCGTCCGGTGTCCCGGGAGGATGGGCGGGCTTTTCCAGGAACTGCGTGATGCGTCCGGACTCGTCACTGTCGATGCAGCCGAAAGCGAAAGCCTCACTTCGCGGTACACGAATACCCGCGACCGTCACGCCTGCCCCGGATTCGATGTGGTGCTGCACCATCTGTTCCGGATCCATCCGGTACACGTGGTCGGCACCGAAAACCACGATGTACTCGGGGTCCTCGTCGTAAACGAGATTGAGCGACTGCAGGATTGCGTCGGCACTGCCGGTGTACCAGCGCGGCCCGAGCCGCTGCTGGGCCGGGACCGGAGTGATGTACTCACCCGCGAACCCGGACAATCGCCACGTCTGCGAAATGTGACGGTCGAGTGAATGTGACTTGTATTGCGTCAACACACAAATACGCAGATATCCCGCGTTGACAAGGTTGCTCAACACGAAGTCGATAAGTCGATATGCACCTCCGAAGGGCACTGCGGGCTTCGCTCTGTCCGCGGTCAGCGGATACAAGCGTTTGCCCTCGCCCCCGGCGAGCACGATTCCAAGCACATGCGGCTGGCTTCTCACACCGCTAACCTATCCGCACTGGTGAACTCCCGCTAGCGAAGCAGTCCGAGAGGTCCGATCGTGTCCCCCTCCGAACGGTCGGGGATAACGCGATCGGTAGCCGGATCGACCACGGGCGGTTAGGTTTAGCGCGTGCGAGTCGCAATGATGACCAAGGAATACCCGCCGGAGATCTACGGCGGTGCAGGAGTACACGTAACCGAGCTCGTCGCTCAGATGAAGCGGTTGTGCGAGGTCGACGTGCACTGCATGGGCGCCCCGCGCGAAGGCGCGATCGTCCACTCTCCCGACCCCGCTCTCGCCGGATCCAACCCAGCCTTGACGACGCTCTCCACCGAGTTGCGGATGGCGGACGCCGCGGCCGGTGTCGACATCGTCCACTCCCACACCTGGTACACCGGACTGGCCGGACATCTCGCGTCGGCTCTCTACGACGTGCCGCACATCCTCACCGCGCACTCACTCGAGCCCAGACGCCCGTGGAAGGCCGAACAGCTAGGCGGCGGCTATCGGATCTCGTCGTGGTCCGAACGCAACGCCGTCGAGCACGCAGACGCGATCATCGCCGTCAGTTCAGGTATGCGACTCGACGTCCTCGACGCGTACCCCGCCGTCGATCCGAGTCGCGTTCACGTAGTGCGCAACGGAATCGACACCGAGGTATGGCATCCCGGGGGATCTGCGCCGGGAGCGCCGTCCGCACTCGCGTCGATCGGCGTCGACCCCGCAAAACCCATCGTGGCCTTTGTCGGACGGATCACGAGGCAGAAGGGCGTCGGGCACCTCGTCGCGGCAGCACACCACTTCGACCCGGAGATTCAGCTCGTGCTGTGCGCCGGCGCTCCCGATACGCCGGAGATCGCCGCCGAAACGGAGAAGGCAGTGGCCGAACTCGCCGGACATCGGGGCAATGTCTACTGGGTGCGCGAGATGCTCCCGACCGAGCAGATCAGGGAAATACTCTCGGCAGCAACGGTATTCGTCTGTCCTTCGGTGTACGAGCCCCTCGGAATCGTCAATCTCGAAGCCATGGCGTGTGAGACCGCCGTGGTCGCTTCCGATGTCGGCGGTATCCCCGAGGTGGTCGCCGACGGCGTCACCGGTCGACTCGTGCACTACAACGCCTACGAGCCGAACGCATTCGAGGAATCACTCGCTGCCACCGTCAATGCCGTTGTCGCCGACCGAGAAGGCGCCGACGCGATGGGTCGTGCGGGCAGAATCCGTGCTATCGACGAGTTCTCCTGGGCCGAAATCGCCAAGCAGACGCTCGAGGTCTACGCGGACGCCGTCACGAGACGCTGATCCGCGTCAGATCTTGCGATAGGTCGAGACCGTCGCCGACGCGGTGACGGTGCTCGGCTGCGGCAGCTTCGCCACGGCGGCAGCCAGATCGGCGGGCGTCAGGTGCCTCGCCGACGGTCCCATCCCCACCAAGTCGAGGACGTCCTGGTGTGAGAGTGACATCGTGAACTCGACCTCGTCGCTGCTCACGCGCTCGAACAAGCCGGCCATCGACGATTCGAGACGTTCCACCTTGCGATCGTCGACCTTGACCATCTCGAGAATGTCGATCAGCTCGCGCAGATGCCTGTCGGTGGGCGTCAGGACCACCAGAACGCCGTCATCGGCGAGAACTCGATGGGACTGCGGACCGTTGCGTGGAGCGAACACACAGAGCACGTGGGAGAGCACTCCGTCTCGAATCGGAAGTGGTTGCCAGACGTCCGCGACGATCGAGCCGATCCTTTCGTGGATCTTCGCCGCTCGCCGTGCCGCGAACTTGGACACGTCCAAGGCTATTGCCCGAGAATCAGGCAGCGAATCCACGACGTGTGCGAGGTATTGTCCTGTGCCTGCACCGATTTCGACGATCCGCGCAGGATCCGCCCCTGCCGTCGTCGCGCAGGCCCGGGAAACGGCATCCATCAGCGGGCCGAAGTGGCCGGCGCCGAGAAGTCGTGCACGCGCGGCGATCATCTCGGCACTGTCGCCGGTGAACTTCGTGGCACCGCCACTGATCAGGCTCACGTAACCCTGGCGAGCCACGTCGAATCGATGTCCGCGATCGCACTCGGCGGCGCCGTCCACCAATTCCAACTCAGCAGCGCACTGCGGGCAGGACAGAAGATCGACCACGGCGGCAAGCATTGATCCGTCCTTTCGGCTACCGGCGGTGCGCACACTTCAGGCCCCGTACCGAAACGGATACGGAGCCTGCGTGCAATCACGTGCTGTTGTTCGTACTGCTACAACCTGGACCCGACTAGCTGGTGACGTTCGTGAGTTCCACACCGAGCGCTGCAGCTTCATCCGGGGTCAGCTCGACGACGAGGCGTCCGCCACCCTCGAGTGGAACCCGCATGACGATTCCTCGTCCCTCTTTGGTTGCTTCGAGGGGACCGTCCCCGGTCCGGGGCTTCATGGCCGCCATCCTCTGCTCCCTCCAGATCTGCGCTGCATTGCTCTGCGCCTCGACTAACGGTGCGCCCCGCCAACAATCAGCGAGGCTCGTACCCTCCATTGTTCCCTATGGATGCAGGAACCGGGAATCTGAGTCACATTTAGGGGTGTTCAGTCGACCGTCACACCTGCGCCGGAACCCAGCAATCGGCCACGTGATCGTCGACCATTCCGGTAGCCTGCATGAGCGCATAAGCCGTGGTAGGACCCACAAACTTGAACCCGCGTCGCTTGAGTTCCTTAGCCATGGCAGTCGACTCGGGAGTGACCGCCGGAACCTCTGCAATTGATGTCAGTCGTCTGGTGCGTCGAGGCGGCGAGAACGACCAGAGTAACGAATCGAGGTCCAGATCGGGTGAATTCACGAGCACTCGGGCGTTGGAAATCGTCGCCTCGATCTTCGCGCGATTGCGGACGATCGCGGCATCGGAGAGCAATCTCTCCACATCCGCAACTCCGTACGCTGCGACCTTGTCCGGATCGAACCCGTCGAAGGCTTCGCGGAACGCCTCGCGTTTGCGCAGAATCGTGATCCAAGAAAGCCCCGATTGGAATGCTTCGAGGGCGAGCCGTTCGAACAGTTCGTCGCGCCCGTGCAGCGGACGCCCCCACTCCTCGTCGTGATAGTCGCGGTACAGCGAGTCACCGGGCGTCTCGACCACCCAGCCGCACCGAACCAGTCCGTCTGCCATCAGCCCTGGGAATCCTTCGCTTCGGATTCGGTCTCAGGCGCCTCCCGCGTTGCTTCGGCCTTGGCCGGAGCATCCGCCTTCACCAGAACCTCGGACTTCTCGTCACGGCCCAGTTGCGCACGCAGAGAATCGATTTCCAACCCGAGGCGATGCAGGGCCCAATCCACTTCACTCGCCTTGTATCCACGCAACACCTGCTGAAAACGAAGAGCGTCGACATCCGCCCCGGTGACGTCCTCTGCCGGGAGTACGGTCGCCGTCGTGCCAGGAGGCAGCGGCGGCAGCTCTTCCGAGCGCCCGAACACAGCGCTGGCGGCGAGGAAGATCATCGCGCCGACCAGTGCCATGACAATCAGGTACAGGAGGATCGTCATCATGAATCGATACTCCCATACCCGAGTGTGAGCGGTCAGACCCCCGCGGTGCGCACTATCGAATTCATCGGGGGTCGATCGAGTAGCGAAACCTCAGTGGTCTCGGGCACGAAAGAATCGCCGTCGACGAGGAATTGGGTCAACCCGGCACCCGAATCCTCGATCCCGCACCGCCGGAGCATCGTTCCGATGATCTGCCGGCTCATCACGCCGAGGTCGGCGAGCGGCCGGTTGCGATGCTTGCGCACACCGAGATTGACCTGACCGATCGCCGCCAGCCCCAACGTGTCGTACGTGTCGAGCAGAAGGCCGATCTCGACGCCGTAGCCGGGCGCAAACGGGACAGCGGACAGCAGCTCACGGGTGCCCGCGTATTCACCGCCCAATGGTTGCAGTACCGACGTGAGTTCGGGCCGCAGCGCAGCCAACATGGGCCGCGCAACCAATTCCGTGACTCGTCCGCCGCCGTTGGCGTCCTCCGTGCCGCTCACGCGCAGCGGACGGCGGTAGTAGCCCTTCACCAGATGGATGCCGTCCACCGTGAGCAGCGGCCCCAGCAGTTTGGGCACGAACGCCGGATCGGGATTGATGAGATCGGAGTCGACGAATGCGATCAGATCGCCGGTCGTTGCGGCGACCGAACGCCACAGCACCTCACCCTTGCCCGCGGTCGGCGGGATGGACGGGACTGCGCTCTCACGACTGATCACCGTCGCCCCCGCCGCGCGAGCACGCTCGGCGGTACGGTCGGTCGAACCGGAATCGAGAACGATCAGCTCGTCGACCAAACCACCGAGCAACGGATGAATGGTGTCGACCACCGCAGCAACGGTGTCCTCTTCGTTGAGCGCGGGCAACACCACCGAGACGGTTCGGCCACCCTTCGCCCGTTCGAGTTCGGCGACCGTCCAACTCGGATGGTCCCAACTGTTGGCTTCTGCCCATACGCGGGTCGGGCCCGCACCGGTGATGCTCATGCCAGACCTCGAACCGTACGTACCGGGGCACGGCGTCCTTGGATCGCGGCCACCATGTCGACTACTCGACGGGTGGACGCCACCTCGTGAACACGGAACACCCGGGCGCCGCCAGCCGCGGCCATTGCTGTCGCTGCCAATGTTCCCTCCAACCTCTCGGAAAGCTCCACACCAAGAGTCTCCCCGATGAAGTCCTTATTGCTCAGCGCCATCAGCACTGGCCACCCGGTGTTTACAAGAACGTCCACTTTTCGCAACAACTCGAGCCCGTGGAAGGTGTTCTTACCGAAATCGTGAGTGGGATCGATCAGAATCGCGTCACGCGGCACTCCGAGTGCCAGGGCGCGTTCTGCCGCCGACACGACCTCGGTGACCACATCTGCGACGACGTCGTCGTAGCGGACACGGTGCGGACGGGTGCGCGGAACCGCGCCACCCGTGTGCGAGCAGACGATCCCGGCACCAGTCTCGGCGGCAACCAGGACGAGGTCGGGATCCGCACCCGCCCACGTGTCGTTGATCAGGTCGGCGCCCTCGCCCCGTGCCAAACGCGCGACGCCGCTCCGCCAGGTGTCGACGCTGATGATCAGCTCGGGGTACTTGGCTCTGATCGCGGCGACGAACGGAACGACTCGCCTGACCTCCTCGTCGGCGTCGACGAGGTCACCTGGCCCGGCTTTCACTCCCCCGATGTCCACCAGATCGGCGCCCTCGTCGACGGCCCTGTCGACGGCAGCCATCGCTGACGAATCCGAGAACGTCGCGCCCTGGTCGTAGAAGGAATCGGGAGTGCGGTTGACGATCGCCATCACCAATGCACGGTCGACCGCGACCGGACGCCCACACAGGATGGGCGCCGGACCTGGCTGCGCGGTAGAACCGGAGAGTGAAGACATGCCACTCATACTGGCATGACGGAACTCGGTCTAGCCCTTGGGTACCGAGCCTGCCGCGACCTTTCCGACGTATTCGTCGTACGAGTCCACATAACCACCCTCGCGGCCTTCGAGAACGTGCAGAGTGTCGGCGCCGACGTCGTAACCCTCGTTGCGCAATTCCACCTTGCGCGACTTGAAAGTGCTGGTGTGTTCGAGTGAGTCGACGATGCGGATGAACAGCGGGACCGCGTAGTTGGGAAGCTTGCCGTAGAGGTGAGCTGCAACTTCGCTTCCCTCGAAGCTCTGCCCGTCCCGCAGCTTGACCGCCGCCATTCCCGCGCGACCGTCGGTGCCCGGGATCTCGACGCCGTAGACAACTGCTTCCTCGACGGCCGGGTGCGAACTCAGTGCGCCCTCGACCTCCGTGGTGGCAACGTTCTCGCCCTTCCAACGGAAGGTGTCGCCGAGACGGTCGACGAAGGCGACGTGGCCCCATCCCTGCTTGCGCACCAGGTCTCCGGTATCGAACCAGGTGTCGTCGTCCTTGAATCCGCCGCGCACCAGCTTGCTGTTGCTCGCGGCTTCGTCGGTGTAACCGTCGAAAGGCGCTCGGTCGGTGACCTTCGACAGCAGGAGCCCGACCTGACCCGTGGACACCTTGCGAAGGCGACCGTCGGCTCCACGCAACGCTTTTCCGGTGTCCTCGTCGAACTCCACGACGGCGTGCGGCAACGGACAGATCCCGGCCGTCTTGTCGACGTTGAGTGCGTTGACGAACGCGATGTTGCATTCGCTCGCACCGTAGAACTCGGCGACGCGGGGAATGCCGAAGCGCTGGGTGAATTCGGCCCAGATCTCCGGGCGCAGACCGTTACCCACCATCAGCCGAACAGCATTGTCGCTGTCGGTCGGCTTGACCGGTTGGTTGAGCAGATAGCGGCACAGTTCGCCGATGTAGGTGAACGCGGTCGCCTTGTTGAGTGCGATGTCGTCCCAGAACCGCGAGGCGGAGAACTGACGTCCGATCGCGATTGTCGCACCGGACGCGAGCACCGAGGACAACGAGACCGTCAACGCGTTGTTGTGGTAGAGCGGCAGGCAGCAGTACAGAGTGTCCGAGCCGCGCAAGCGCACACCCATCAACCCGAGGCCCGACATCGACTTCAGCCAACGGAAGTGAGTCATCAAGCTGGCCTTGGGCATTCCCGTGGTACCCGAGGTGAAGATGTAGAACGCCTTCTCCTTCGCGAGCACCTCGGCGGTGACCGCCGGGTTGGCGGCATCAGCCGTCTTCGCCAGATCCGCGAGTTCACTGACGAGAAGCTGCTTCGGTCCGGTAAACCCCGCCGGCAAGGATTCGAGGGCCTCTTCGCACTCGTCGGCGACCACCAGGACGCGCGCGTCGAGCAGCGTAAGGCTGTGTGCCAGAACGTCGTCGCGCTGGTTGTAGTTCAGCATGCCCGCTGCCGCGCCGAGTTTGACGGCGGCCAACGCGATCAGCAGGGCTTCGGGGGTGTTCTTTGCCAGCACTCCGACGACGTCTCCGCGGTCGACTCCTCGTCCGCGGAGGACGTCGGCGTAGCGGTTCACCAGTTCGTTGGCCTCCGCGTAACTGGTCGCGTGGCCCTCGAACCGGATGAACGGGCGCGACGGGTGCGCGTGCGCGGCCTTCTGGAAGATCAACCCGATCGATTCCTTGGCCGAAGGCTTGCGGGAGAGCCCGGCGGCCCCCCGCGCCAGGATCGGCACCTCGGTGATCATCGACGGCAGTTTTGCCGCCAGATCCAGCAGGCCGACGGTCGAACGGGCTTCCGAACTCATGGCTCCCCTAACACGTATCCGGCGCCCATTCGGCCGCCCAGTCTGCGGCCACCTTACTGCACGGTAATAAAGCCCGCCATGCCCCAGGTCAGGGTTTCACGCAGGCGTCTGATCAGGATCTGACGCACGCGTCGAGCGCAGCCTCGACGTCCGTCCGCACCAACAGAGTGTCCAAAGCCTGACGCCCGACGAAGCCGGTCCCGTCGAGCTTGTTCAACCACTCAAGCAGGCCGGTGAAGTGCCCGACGGGATCGAGCATCACCACTGGTTTCTCGTGCATTCCGAGGTAGCCGGCGGTCCACGTCTCGAACAGCTCTTCCAGCGTCCCGATTCCGCCCGGCAGCGTGATGAACGCGTCGGCGTGATCTTCCATCAGTTTCTTGCGCTCGCGCATGGTGTCCGTGACGATCAGCTCGTCGGCATCGACGTCGGCTACTTCCTTGTGCACCAGGGCCTTCGGAATGACGCCGACGGTCCAGGCGCCCGCCGCGCGAGCGGACTCGGCGACAGCGCCCATCATCGAGACGTTGCCACCGCCCGAGACCAACTGCCATCCGCGTCGACCGATCGCGGTTCCCACCTCGGCAGCCAATGCCAGGAACGATTCGTCCACCGGACCCGACGCGCAGTAGACGCAGATCGAGTACTTCTTGTCGGAATCGGTCACCATTCTTCTTCTTTCCCCAGATCTGCGGCCTCGTCGACGCCCTTGTCGGCGTTGAGGACGATTCGTACTGCTTCTTCCACACTGTCGGTGACGTGCAGCAAGTTCACGTCGCCCTCGGAAATCTTGCCGTCACGCTCGAGGGTGCCGCGAATCCAGTCGACGAGTCCGGACCAGTACTCGGTACCGAACAGGACGATCGGGAAGCGCGTGACCTTGTGGGTCTGCACCAGGGTCAGTGCCTCGAACAGCTCGTCGAGTGTTCCGAAGCCACCCGGCAGGCAGATGAATGCCTGGGAGTACTTCACGAACATCGTCTTGCGTGCGAAGAAGTACCGGAAGTTGATTCCGAGATCCACCCACTCGTTGAGTCCCTGCTCGAACGGCAGCTCGATGCCGAGACCGATCGAGTATCCGCCCGCCTCGCTGCAACCGCGGTTGGCAGCTTCCATGACTCCCGGTCCACCGCCGGTGATGACGGCGTATCCGGCTTCGGCCAAAGCCGTTCCCAGCTCACGGCCGGATTGGTACTCGGGATGATCGACCGTGGTGCGTGCCGAACCGAACACCGTCACCGCACGCGGGACCTCGGCGAGTGCGCCGAAACCTTCGATGAATTCGCTCTGGATACGCAGCACACGCCACGGATCGGTGTGTACCCAGTCCGTGGGTCCGCGCTTGTCGAGCAAGCGCTGATCGGTCGTGGTCTTCTCGTCTTTGCGCTTGCGTCGAAGCTGAACGGGCCCGCGGTGCTTGATCGACGAGCTCTGCTTCTTCGAAGCCGAATTCTTCTCTGGTGCCATGCGGCAAGGCTAACGGTCAGGCCGACAGATACTTCCTCAGCACGGCCGCGACGTCGGTGATCTGCTGCACCGGAACGTGCTCGTCGCGCTTGTGTGCGAGGTTCGGATCACCCGGTCCGTAGTTCACGGCAGGAATGCCGAGCGCCGAGAACCTGGACACGTCGGTCCACCCGTACTTCGCACGGAACTGACCACCGGCCGCCTCGATCAGGGCGGCAGCGGACGGGTTCGCCAAGCCAGGCAGCGCGCCGGGTGAGGAGTCGGTGACCTCGAATCCGAGGCCCAGACCGTCGAACACTTCGCGCACGTGCGACTCGGCTTGCGCCTCGCTGCGATCGGGCGCGAATCGGAAGTTGACGTCCATCTCGGCTTCGTCCGGGACGACGTTTCCGGCGACCCCGCCAGAAATCCGCACCGCCGACAAACCTTCGCGGTAGCCGCAACCGTCGATGTCGACCGAGCGCGGCTGGTAACTCGACAACCGCTCCAACGCACCGCCGAACTTGTGAATGGCGTTGTCCCCCAGCCAGGACCTGGCCGAATGTGCGCGAGTTCCCGAAGCCGTCAACCGAACCCGCATCGTGCCCTGGCACCCGGCCTCGATGAAACCGGCCGTCGGCTCACCGAGAATTGCGACGTCGGCCGCGAGCCATTCCGGGATCTCGCGTTCGATCCGTCCCAGGCCGTTGAAGGTTGCGGCGATCTCTTCGCAGTCGTAGAAAACCAGGGTCAGATCGTGGGCCAGGTTCTCGATGGTGGCCGCCAGGTGCAGAAAGACCGCATCGCCCGACTTCATGTCGACGGTCCCGCAGCCGTGCAGGATGTCGCCGTCACGCCGCGAAGGAACGTTGTCCGCGATGGGCACCGTATCCAGATGTCCGGCGAGCATGACGCGACTGGGCAAACCACGCGACGTACGCGCCAACACGGCATTGCCGTTGCGGATGATCTCGAAGCCCGAAGTCTGCTCACGCAGCGCATCCTCGACGGCCTGCGCGATGACGGATTCGTCGTGCGAGACGCTGGGGATGTCGACCAGGGCGGCCGTCAAGTCGATGGGGTCCGAAGCAAGATCGAGGATGCTCACACGCACCAGCCTAGGCCGGTGCACCCACCACCCAGTAATCTCTAGTCCCGTGAGCGCACAGGGAGCAACAGCAGTAGGTATCGCCAACGTGACCGCGGACGGAACCGTCCTCGACACCTGGTTCCCGGCACCGGAGCTGGGAACATTCGACAAGACCGGTACCGAGAACGTCGAGGGAACAGACATTCCTTCCGATCTTGCACTGCTGGCAGGCACTGACGACGCTCGCGAGGTCTCGCAGGTCGTCGTCCGCACCACCATCGCCGATCTCTCCAAGGCACCGGTCGACGCACACGACGTCTACCTGCGCCTCCACCTCCTCTCGCACCGTCTCGTCGCACCCCACGGCGTCAACCTCGACGGCCAGTTCGGCCTGCTCAGCAACGTCGTGTGGACCAACTTCGGCCCGTGCGCCGTCGAAGGCTTCGAGCAAGTTCGCTCACGTCTGCGCATCCGCGGCGTCGTGACCGTGTTCAGCGTCGACAAGTTCCCCCGCATGGTCGACTACGTCGTGCCGTCCGGAGTGCGTATCGGTGACGCGGACCGTGTCCGACTCGGTGCGCACCTCGCCAGCGGAACGACCGTCATGCACGAAGGCTTCGTCAACTTCAACGCCGGCACCCTCGGTAACTCCATGGTCGAAGGCCGCATCTCCGCGGGCGTCGTCGTCGACGACGGATCCGATGTTGGCGGCGGCGCCTCCATCATGGGCACCCTCTCCGGCGGCGGCAAGGAAACCATCTCCCTCGGCAAGCGCTGCCTCCTCGGCGCAAACGCCGGCCTCGGCATTTCGCTCGGCGACGACTGCGTCCTCGAAGCGGGCCTCTATGTCACCGCGGGCACCAAGGTCACCGGCCCGGACGGCACCGTCGTCAAGGCCAAGGAACTCAGCGGCAAGTCGAACCTTCTCTTCCGTCGTAACTCGGTCTCGGGTGCCGTCGAGGTCGTGCCGTGGAAGGGCACCGGCGTCGAACTGAACGCTGCTTTGCACGCCAACGACTGATGACTGACACCGACGTCTCGGACGGAACAACCACTGCTCTCGGCCACGGTCTCAAGGTCCGCCATCTGACGATGATGGGCCTGGGCTCGGCCATCGGCGCCGGCCTGTTCCTCGGAACCGGCGTCGGTATCGCCAAGGCCGGCCCGGCCGTCCTGATCTCCTACATCCTTGCGGGCGCCGTCGTGGTGTTCGTGATGCGCATGCTCGGTGAGATGGGAGCTGCGATCCCGGCGAGCGGTTCCTTCTCTCACTACGCGCGCCTGGGGATCGGCGAGTGGGCCGGCTTCGTGATGGGCTGGCTCTACTGGTTCATGCTGATCATGGTGCTGGGTGCCGAGATCACCGGAGCCTCGGCGATCGTGAACGACTGGGTGCCGTCGATCCCGCAATGGGTTGTCGCCCTGGTATTCGTGGTGTTCTTCGCCGTGGTGAACCTGGCCAAGGTCAGCAACTTCGGTGAGTTCGAGTTCTGGTTCGCCGCAATCAAAGTCACCGTCATCATCGCCTTCCTCGTCATCGGTGTCCTGCTGGTGTTCGGCATCCTCCCCGATACCGATCCGGTCGGTACGAGCAATCTGTTCGGGCAGGGCGGCTTCATGCCCAATGGGTTGTCCGGCATTGCCGCAGGACTGCTCGTCGTGGCGTTCGCCTTCGGTGGGATCGAGATCGTCACCATCGCCGCAGCCGAATCCGAGAATCCGGAACGCTCCATCGCCGTCGCTGTGCGAAGCGTCGTGTGGCGCATCAGTGTCTTCTACATCGGTGCCATCTCCATCATGGTTCTGGTGCTGCCCTGGAACGACCCCGAACTCGAGAGCGGCCCATTTGTGGCCGTCTTGAACAAGGCGAACATTCCGGGTGTTGCCGGGTTCATGGAACTCGTCGTAGTGGTGGCGTTGCTTTCCGCCTTCAACGCCAACATCTACGGCACCTCTCGCATGGCGTTCTCACTTTCGCGCCGCGGCGACGGACCCGCTTTCATGGCGAAACTGTCGAGCACCGGAGTTCCGACCAATGCCGTTCTGCTGTCGGTGTTCTTCGGCTTCGTCAGCGTCCTGCTCAACTGGCTGCTCCCCGACGACCTGCTCGGCATCCTGCTCAACGCAGTCGGCGCCGCGCTGCTCGTCATCTGGATCTTCATCGTCGTCTCGCATCTGCGACTGCGCAAACAACTCGAAGCGTCGGGCAAGCTGACAGTTCGTATGTGGCTGTTCCCGTATCTGAGCTACGCGACTCTCGCGATGCTCGGCGTCTTCGTCGTCCTCATGCTCTTCGACGCCGATGCCCGTGCACAGTTGATCTCGACCACCGTGTTGTTCCTGGTGATCGCGGCATTGGGTTTCCTGAACGCCCGCTGGCGTAAGCAGAATCAGCCCGCCTGATCCGTGTGCCTATGCATCCCGCCTGTTCACGACGACGATGCTGAGGCCGAATACGACGAGCACGAAGAGGGCGAAGTAGACCAGGCTGCCCCAGGGTCCCCAGTGGAAGTCGACGCTACCGCCGGAACCGAGAAAGTTGTTGGCGTTCATGAACGGCAGGAACGGCATGATCTTCTCGCCGATACTTCCGAACAGGTTGAAAAGATTCTCGATCAGCAAGGGCCACAACAGCAGTAATGCGATCGCACCTGCAGACTGCCGGAGCAACGCGCCCACTCCTACGGCTAGAACTACGCAGAAGAACGCGTAGATCGGTGTTCCGTAGACGACCCGCCAGTTATCGTCGCCAGACAGAGTCAGGAATCTTCCGGCGTCACCTGATGTGGCCTTCGTGAGAGCGAAAGCGCCGAATGACAATACGAGAGTCAGTACCGCTCCGAAACCACCGATGAGGCCCGCTTTGGCGATGAGCACCGAAGCGCGGTTCGGAACTGCCTGGAAGGTGGTGCGGATGGTCCCGAAGCGATATTCGCTGGTGATCGCGAGAGCCGCCATGATCATCAGAACCAACACACCGAAGCCGGTCACTCCACTGAGTGCCCCCGACACTGTCGGCATCATTGCACCGTTGGGGCTGCTGAGCGACGACTTGGCGCTGAGTCCGAAAGCTGTGGCGAGTCCCAGCCCGAGCACGATGATGATGATCGTGCACCACAACGGTGATTTGGTCGTGGTGATCTTGATACGTTCAGCACTGAGAACAGCCATTACAGTGCACCTCCCATAGCCTGCTGTGTGTATGCGTTCTGAGTTTCGGGGACTGC
>NZ_BCRM01000022.1 GCF_001552595.1 Rhodococcus erythropolis NBRC 15567 | reverse complement strand
AGGAAAAGACCCGATCGTGACTGACCTTCTTCTCTGGTCGGCCCGTATCCAGCTAGGCGCTTTGCTCGCTCGGGCTCGCCATCACCAGCAAGCTCAAAACGAACACCAAGGTCGTTAATAGGGCGCTCGCTGCGAAAAAGTGCGCAGAGACCAGTTCCGCGGTCGACGTTGAGTAGTTGTACGGATTCGCGGGTGTCGCTTCGCGTGCAGGCTCAGGACGTGACCATCTGGCGGAAGATCGGCGTGTTGTTCCTTGCATTGGTCTGGACGCTCGTGGCGGCGGCCTTGGTGTTGTTCGGTCTGTGGGATTCAATCGACACGAGCTGTGACGGACCTGCGGAACGCGATATGGCCGGTGGCGGATGGCTGGTGATCGCGACGTTGTCCGTATGGTCTGGGGCATTCGTCGTGTGCGCGCTTCGTCTCCGCACCGTGACTGCGGCCGTGCTCGCGACACTGTCGGTCGTATCGTCGACACTGGTCGTGGTCAACATGCTCGCCACTGCCTCGGGCCTTTGTTGGTGAATGTCTATTCGCCTTCCTGGTCGTTCACGCGTTCGGATTTTTCGATGATCGCGTGCATCGAAAAAATGCTCATACCCAACGTGATCACCCCCTCGAACTTCCCGAGACGAACCGCGTTAGGAAGTTCAGAAGTGTTGCAGGAAAACAATTTTGGGACCAGGTTGCATAGGTGATCAAGTGCCCCACAGATTCGTTACCCCAGTTCCGCCCGTTCTGGACAGGCTTTCGGGTTCCGCTCATTAGCCACCGTGGTCTTGGACATACTGAGGTCATGACGAGCCGAGGAGTGGCACGTAGTTGGGACGTGGGGGGTATGCAGGGCGTGATCGACTCCGCAGACACTCCGGGCGGTAGCTGGACCTCATGGACATCTGTAGTGGTCCACGGGTTCCCGGGTTTGGTCGAAGGTCAGGAAGTCGAGTTCGAGTGGAATCAACTCGACGAGCCGGCAGACGGTTACGACTTTCACACCGTGCAGGCGTGGCCAGTCGGCGAGGACCACACGCCGCCGGGACCGCCCGGTTTCAGGGCTTGGGATATCGATCCCGACGGCACCGTTCACGAGGTCACCGATCTAGACATCACCGACCTCGACGATACGATCGCGCCCCCGATCGGCACCCCAGCGATCGGTGTCGTCACCACGTGGAATGGTGAGGAAGGCTGGGGAGTCATCGACTCCGCGGACACTCCGGGCGGTTTGTTGGACCTTCTACAGCGCCCTACACCCCGACGAAGTCATCAACGCTCGGCCGGGCGACAGTTTCAGCATCGGCGGAGGGATCAGCGCTCTCGTCGTCGGAGAGCAGGTCGACTTCGAATGGGAGCCGGTCATCGACCAGGACGGATACAAATTTCGTGCGATCAAGGTCAGGCCGCGGCGGGATATCCCCCCGTGGCGCGTCGAACGAATCAGTAGGTAGCTCGACATCGACGGCACGTCGACGACCACCTGACCTGCCTCGAACGCCGCGAAGCGCTCGCCAACCGCAGCCTCGAGCACCCTCGCATCAAAGTCCCACCTCACTGGCTCAACGTCGACGGACCGATCATGCTCGAGGTAGCCCTTGGGCATGCCTCTTCGTGCGCATTCGAGCCCGAAGACAACCATCAATCGTGCACCGTGCCACATCAATGCCCTCACTACGCATTTCCAGCCACACCTTGTGTGCGCCGTAGACCGAATAATTCTCGGTACGCACACGGCTGACCTCGGCTTTAAGTTCTTCGTCGCGCACGGTCCGCTGGCCCCTCGACTGCAGGAGCGGCACCCGAAGATGGTCGAACCGGTATACCGGCACCTCCGGTTCGCGCAGAATGGAAGTCGGCGCAGACACCGACGAACCACGGGAGCGATGCGATGATCCGACGACGGCTCGGCCAAGCATTGATGGTGATCGCACTCGCCTCCGCGGCCGTCTCGACCGCGCCCGTCCACGCGCAGGAACCGGCGCCAATCACGGCGCCGGGCACAGTGACCGCGGCAACTTCCCTGCCGCACTCCTTCTGGATTCCCGGCGCCGCCAACGCATCAAAGCTCACGTACTGGTCCACAGGACCGCGCAGCCAGCCCGCGTTGAGTACGGGCGCGCTCTTCCTGCCCCCCGGCGATCCACCCGACGGTGGCTGGCCGGTCATCTCGTGGGCTCACGGCACTGTAGGTATTTCCGACCAGTGCGCTCCCACCGTGACCGGGACCGTCGGCAGTCCGTACCTCACGAACTGGCTCTCGCAGGGCTACGCGATCGTCGCGACCGACTACGTGGGGCTCGGCACGCCGGGAATCCACGCGTACCTGGACGGACCGTCGGCGGCGCACAGCGTGATCGACATGGTGCGCGCCGCGCGTGCGGTCGAACCGTCGCTCTCACCGCGGTGGTTGGCACTCGGACAGTCTCAGGGCGGGCAGGCCGCTATGGTCACGGCAGCGATGGCCACACGGTACGCACCCGAATTGGACTACCGGGGCGCGGTCGCGACCGGGGCGCCGTCCAATCTGGAGAACCTTGCACCACTCGTGGGGCCGGACTTTCCCCGCTTGCCACTGACCGGCAGCACCGTGTTCGTCTCGTACCTCTTGGCCGGACTCCGGGCGGCGCGACCCGATCTCGACATCGATCGCTACCTGACACCACGCGGCACGGATGCCCTGGCCCGAGCCGAAACCGACTGCTACCAGGACATGGCATCGGGCCTCGGCGACGTCACGATCGGCGATCTGGTGAACCGGCCCCTCGACGATCCCGCGGTGCTGGCTGCTGCTCGCGGCATGCTGGAGATCCCGACGACCGGGTACGACCGGCCAGTGTTCCTCGGGCAGGGGCTGACGGACGAGATGGTGCCGGCACCGCTGGCTTTGAAACTCGCGGCCGAACTCGCCGCCAACCGCCAGCCAGTTACATTCCGAACATATCCGACCGGTCATATCGAGACGATGCGGGCAGCGCTCCCCGAAAGCCTCTCGTTCGTCCGGAATCTCTTCCAGCCGTAGGTGAATTCACGCGTTTGTCGCATGGCTGGCAGGGGTCCGCTTGCGGCTCGCGATCTCGTCGGAGAGCTGCTGCACGTGGGCGGGGTCCGCGTCCCTGGCAAGGGCGACGTAGTGGTCCATGACGGCCGGCCGGTAGCGCACGGGCAACGTCTGTCCCGGGGCGAGTCGTGTCAGTTCGGTGATCGTGAGGTCTTCGTCTGCGATACCGCGGAACGAGATGCCGTCGGAGGTCTCCACGTCGAACATCAGGACCGCGCGTGGATTGCTGTTGACCTCCCGCCAGTCGACGAGAACGCCGAGCGCAAGCGCCCCCGTACGTAGTTCCGCACTGCGCTTGCGTGCATCACTGCTCATGAGCGGGTTCGGGGCGACGCCAGGAAAGTCGGGCCCGACGCCGAGCGATTCCCGACTCAGGTCAGGCCGGAGCTTTGACATCACATCGTCGAGCGTCATCTTCGAATCGTGGCGCTTCTTCTTCCAACCGAACATCCTGCCCCTCCCTCACCTCGGTGCCGGAATCTCGGCCTGGCGCTTCGCTCTGACCGCGATTGTATGTCGCGGTCATTCCCGATCTCCGTCACATCGTCCCGTCGCGATGGGGTCGCCGTCTGCGGTCGTGGACGGGCTCGGTCAGGGCACCTGTCTGTCGGACGAGTCATAGACCAGGAACCGTTGTCAGTTGGATCATCTACTGCATTCGCCTGCTCGGCGGTCCGGCCACCTGCGGTGTCCACGCGAAGAGAAATTCGCTGCGCTCCGCGATGACCTTTCCGCAGCACTGGCAGGCCATGATCGAGCACCACGAGACCACGCCCGAACAGACCTACACGTGGGCAAATTGGATAAAAACTAAGGCGCCACAACAAAACCCGACGCCAGTCGAGATTCGGCCGACTCCCAAGCTGGGCGCTCCGGAGCGAAAACTAGCCGACCTCGACACCACCAAGTTTCACATCCACTGGCGCCCCGATGCCGATCACCACATGCAAGCAGGGCTGGGCGGAGGGTTTCGTGGTTTGGGCGGAGGGTTTCGTGGTTGTCGACGCCGTCGAAGTCTCCTATGGCATCTCCGATGGAGATACGTCCAACCCTGGGTCAGCATCGCCGGAAAGTCGAGTATGGTCCGGTCATGGGCCGACTCACAGAACTACTCAAGTCCGTAAAATCGCTCGGATCACGCAAAGACACCGCCGCCAAGCAGGAAAAACGCGCACTGGATCGGTGGGAAAACGAAGGCGGTCCTGTCGCAGAGGATCCACGACAACGCTGACCTCGGACGAGTGCCAGAGCGCCTGGACCGATCAACCCAGCCAGAATGGGCCGCAACGACCTGATCGGCTTCTCAAAGCCGGACCCACACTGACTCCGGTCAGTGGGTCGGCGCCGGCAGCGCAGACCTCGACGCACACGGAAATACAACAGACGTTTTCGACGGCTGAGTTCGGTCACACTACGTCGTGGGTAGTGACGAATCCCCACGGTCACCAGTGGCTATGACTACCACCTGAACAACAGCGTCTTCAGGCATCTCGGGGTAGTAGTTGACCCGGAGTTGTCTTGCGAAATTCGTCATGTCGGTGCCGGGTGGCTGGCGGGCTGCTAGCGGCGACAGATGAGCGAGATCGTACGTTTCTACAGCGGTGACCTGTCCTGCAGGGGGGCGGGCGGTCGGGTGATTATCGAAGATGAAAATTGCCGGCCCTTCGTGAATGTCTTCGCGCCAGCGGACGGTGGAAACTTTCGCGCCAGAAACCACTGCCGTGTAATGCTTCTGATCAAAGTGCACGGTTTGAGCAGGCGCGCCGGTCGTCATGCTCGCATTGTCCACTAAGTGTCTCCTCCGGACCATAGATCGAACGAAGAATCGCGTTCAACCACTCCCCGCCCCGGTAAGCCCGTCCTGCTCCCAACTGCTTGTCACTGATGTTCGCCGACTTCTGAGGGTGCAGATGTTCACCGGATGCGTTCTCGCAGGATGCTCGAACCTCGTGGCCGAGGTCGGTTGTGCCCGAAGCAATAAACAAAGCTGGCTGTGCGAGCAACGGCGCACCTGTACCCGCGTGAGCGGTCGGTGGGAGTGCCGCGTCAACCGACGTGGACGTGTGGCCGTCGGGACTGGTCGGGTTCGGCTCGGCGGAGAACCTCACGGGTCACGGGAGCGGTTTCGCCCTCACCGATGAAGAGGAATCGGAGCAGGTACATGATCGGGTTTCCCTCGGTCCACTCGAAGTAGACGTTGGGAATCACGCCGGTGATGTCTCTCGTCCGCAGGAGAACCGCCGCAATGGTGTTGGGGACGGCAGGGCTGTCGACCCAGAGGATCCGGTGCTCACCGCGCTGTCGGCCGTGGACGAGGAGGTCGGTGCTGAATTCGGAGGAGTCCGTGACGTTGACTTCGATGAAGATGATCGACTCCGCCTCCGGGATGTTGCTTTCGGCGCGCTGCTGCGATTCCTTCTGCCGATACTCGTCCTCGTCGAGACGATCGACGTCGTGCGCCACCATCGCGAGGTAACCCTTCTCGGCTGCCTCGGCGATGAATTGCAGTGCAGTCTCGTCGAATTCGACGGAGGTTGCCCGTAGTTCGAAGGCTCGCGAGATCCGGGAAAGGAAGGACACCACCATGATCGCGGCGATGAAGAACGATGCGACTTTCACACCGTCTGGACGTTCGAAGATGTTCGCGATCGTCGTGTAGACGAACAAAACTGCAACAAAACTGAACCCCACGAACAGTTTTCGCTGACCGTGCTTGCGAGCGGACAGGGCAACGGCGACGGTCGCCGACGAGATGAGCACGAGGACACCGGTTGCGTACGCGGAACTCTGAGCGTCGACACCGGCGTCGAAGTAGATCGTGACGGTGATGGCGATGACGCTGAACACGAGGACCAGCGGACGCACGGCGCGGGCCCACGACGGCGCCATACCGTAGCGGGGGAGATACCTCGGAACAAGATTGAGCAACCCTGCCATTGCCGACGCACCGGCAAACCAAAGGATGAGGATCGTGCTGAGATCGTAGACGGTTCCGAAGATCTCACCCAGATAGTCGTGCGCGAGGAAGGCAAGCGCGCGACCGTTGGCAGCGCCTCCGGGTTGGAACTCGTTTTCTGGGATCAGGATGGTGGTGACCAGGCTCGACGTCAGCAGGAATCCGCTCATGATCAGCGCCGCAGTGGTGAGCAGGCGCCGTGCGCCTTTGATTCGGCCACGTGGATTCTGTTCCGTGTCGTGCGGATCGCCCTTGATCTGCGGCATGACCGCGACGCCGGTTTCGAAGCCGGACAGACCGAGAGCCAACTTCGGGAAGACGATCAGCGCGATCAGGATCATCATCGCCGGGTTTCCGTGCTCGGTGGTCATGGCGCGCGTCCAGTCGGTGACCAACGACGGCGCGGTCGCGATGTGCCACAAACCTACGGAGATGACCACCACGTTCAAGGCGAGGTAGACGGCGACCAATCCGACCGCGATACCGATCGCTTCGGTGAATCCGCGGAGGAATACCGCAGCGAGGAGCGCGAGCAGAACAAGGGTGACGGCGACGGTGTGTCCGGAGAGAAAGGTTGGAGCAAAAGGATTCTCGACGAGGTGCGCCGTGGCATCGGCAGCCGAGAGCGTCATAGTGATGAGGAAATCGGTGGCCGCGAATCCGAGAAGCACGAGAACGAAGATCTTGCCGCGCCACTTGGGCAGCAGCTTCTCGAGCATGGCGATCGACCCCTCGCCATGCGGACTCTCGCGAGCCACTCGCCGGTAGACCGGGAGCGCACCGAACAGCGTCAGCAGAATCAACACGACTGTCGCGATGGGAGCCAACGTGCCGGCCGCCAGTGCCGCGATACCGGGTTGGTAACCGAGAGTGGAGAAGTAATCGACACCCGTCAGGCACATCACCTTCCACCACGGGTGGCGCTTCTCCTTCTTCGGCGCCATCCGGTGTGGCCCCAGATGTCCGGCGGGTTCCTCGGTGATGTCCGCGAGCAGCCAGGCCTCGGTGCGTTGTTTCACAGACGGAGCCCTGTTGTCGGCCGGAACCTCGTTGTCGGCTGCGGTCACCACGGCGTCACGGCTTCAGATAGACATCGTTGAGCGTGACCGTCCGCAGGTTCCGGCTTCGGATGATGTCCACCAGTTGCGGATACACGTGGGTCACGGGCAGATAGTTGAGGTGTCCGATCACTATGGCCCCCGGATTGAAGTACTGGTTCGCCATCTGCAGGATGTACTCCTCGGTGATCAACGAAGAATCCGACAGCGACCCGTACCAGAGGGTGGGTACGGTGTAGCCGACGCTCGCGGCCACGGAATCGACTGTCGCGTTGTGCCTTCCATACGGCGGCCGAAAGTACGGCGCCGCATCCACGCCGTAGGTGTTGCGCAGGAACGTGCCGTTCTTCGTCAGCTCGTCGGCGATCTGCTGCTTCGACACTGACGTCAGATCCGGGTGCGAGTAGGTGTGATTGCCGAGCTGAATTTGTCCGCTCTCGACAAGAGGTCTGAGAAGTCCGGCGTTTTCGGTCCACGAGTTGTATTGCCCGTTGACGAAGTACGTCAAACGGATGCCGGTGTCTTTTGCGAACTGTGTGTAGAGGCGCACGACTTCGGAGCTGGCTCCGTCGTCAACCGTCAGGGCCAACAGATCCCCGCCGCCGGGCAGGGCGGTCAACGATCCGCCGGCGGGCAGCGGCACCCGGGCAGACGGCGGTGGAGGCGGCAGCAAGGCAGGCGGGAGATTCGGAACAGCGGCGGGGTCTGCTGGCTCGTCGGCTGCGGCGACGGCCGTCCCGACGGAACGTGACGAACAAGCGGTTCCCATGGTCACTGCGGCGGTTCCGGTCAGAGTTGCTGCTGCGAGGGCACTGAGGAAGCGTCGGCGGTCCACAGGGCGGAGCCTAGAGCAGATTTGCCCAATTCGGACTTCATTCTCAGCGTTCTTTCAGCGAATGACCAGCTGTGTCCGGTATCGACAGGTTCTACTCAGGAACGGTGGATAGCGTGTCGGCCGTGGAACCGCGACCTCGACACTCGGCAACCAGGCACAGGCGTAGGCGTCAACCGCAGCGGTCGACGCTCTCGGTAGGGCGCAAGCTGGCGGCGGCGTCCCTGTCGACGACGATTCTGGTGGGCGTCGGAATCGGGTGGTATGTGCAGTCGGATCTGACGTCGGGGATGTACCGGTCGGATGCGCTCTCCGCCCTCGGTGACGACGCCGGAAGTTCTCTCGACGGGGATACCAACATCTTGTTGATCGGGCTCGACAGTCGCAAGGCGATGGACGGCAGTGACCTGCCGGCAGAGTTCGTCACCGACAAGTTGCACGCAGGGGACAGTGATGTGGGTGGGTACAACACGAACACGCTTATCCTGCTCCATGTTCCGGGCGATGGTGGCAAGGCCAGTGCGGTGGCAATTCCACGCGACGATTACGTCGCGGTACCCGGCTATGGAATGGCCAAGATCAAGGAAGCCTACGGAATGGCGAAGGCTGATGCGGACGCCAAACTCGTAGCGGACGGTGTGACGGATCCTGCTGCACGAGAACAACAAGCGCGTGAAGTCGGTCGGCGGTCGACACTGACCACCGTGCAGAATCTGCTCAAGGTTCCGATCGATCACTTTGCCGAAGTGAACCTGATGGGCTTCTATGACGTCGTCTCGGCTATCGGCACTGTTCAGGTGTGCCTCAACAATCCGGTGCAGGATGACTTCTCGGGCGCCAACTTCCCGGCGGGGGTTCAGACTCTCGATGCGTCACAGGCACTTTCGTTTGTCCGTCAACGCCACGGCCTGGACAACGGGGACTTGGATCGCACCCACCGGCAGCAGGCTTTCATCAGCGCGGTGATCGCCAACTTGAAGAGCTCCGGCGTCATCGGAAACATTCCGAAGATGACGGCACTGGCCGACGTGGTGAAGAAGGACGTGGTGATCGATTCCGCCATGGATCCCGTCCGATTCGCTTCTCAGGCAAGCGCTCTCGCGGGTGGGAACATCGACTTCTACACCCTGCCCATCGAGGGATACGAGACCGTCGACGGCCAGGACGTCAACATGGTCGATCCGGCGCGTCTGCGTAGTGAAGTGTCGCGGATCTTCGCGGGAGGTGACTCGGCATCTGCACCTGCGATGGACACCGCGATCTCGACCGGGAACGAAGTTGTGGACATCCGCAACGGAACCGCGACGGACGGGTTGGGCGCCGCGTTGGCAGCGGCGATGAAAGCGTCGGGAGTCGAAGTCGGAGAGGTGAGCACCGCAGCTGCGACGGCAAAGTCGGTGGTCAGCTATGGAGTCGGCGCCAAAGTCGTCGCAGAGGCGCTGGCCGAGCAGTTGGGCGTGGCCGCAGTGCCGAACGAGCAGGCAGCGGCCGAATCAGTGTCTGTACTGATCGGTGAGGACAATGCGCAGACCGTGTTCTCGGCCGCTCCGGCGCAGTCGGACTCCTCGGTATCCGCCGGCACAGTTCCCGACACGGGAGCGCAGGGATCACCTATCCGAGCGGACGCGAATGGCGGCATTCCCTGTGTGGACTAACTCTCAGGTAATTCGCACGAAACTCACGCTGACTTCTTCGGTCTGCGGGTCTACATTGGAGAAGTCGAACTCAGTCGGGTACTTCACCTTTGGGGTACCTGACTGAGATTGCGTAGTTGAAAGGATCACCGACATGGCTACAACAGCAGCGGTACAGAATCCGACACGCTCACGTGCCAGGACCATGTCCTTGTCCGAGTACGTGGCAGAGCATCCGGCGCAGCGCGTTTTCCCGCCCACGAGTGAGCGGGCGGCCAGGATGGCGATGCTCATCATGTTCGCCCTGATGGCCGTCACCCTCGTCGTACTGGTACTTGACGAGGCAGGAATCTTCGGATGAAGGCAGCGGTCTTCGGCTGAGCCCGACCTTTAGTTACTCTTGAGTAATGACTGAACAGAAGAGCTGGAATGCGTTCACCGTCGAGCGCGAAGACAACATCGCCCAGGTGACGCTGATCGGGCCGAGCAAGGGCAACGCGATGGGGCCGGATTTCTGGAATGAACTCCCCGAAATCTTCGCCGACCTCGACGCCGATCCCGAGGTGCGTGCAATCGTCATCGCCGGTTCCGGCAAGCACTTCTCGTTCGGCCTGGACCTGCCGGCGATGAGCGGTGAATTCGGTGCCGTCCTCGCGGACAAGGCTCAGGCGGGCCCGCGCACCAAGTTCCACGACATGATCAAGCGCATGCAGTCGGGCATCAATGCCGTCGCAGATTGCCGCAAGCCCGTCGTCGCAGCTGTGCAGGGCTGGTGCATCGGCGGCGGCGTCGACCTGATCACGGCGGCGGACATCCGCTACGCAAGTGCCGATGCCAAGTTCAGCATCCGCGAGGTCAAGGTCGCGATCGTCGCAGACATGGGCAGCCTCGCGCGTCTGCCTGCGATCATCGGCGACGGACACCTGCGTGAGTTGGCTCTGACCGGCAAGGACATCGACGCAGCGCGCGCCGAGAAGATCGGCCTCGTCAACGACGTTTTCGAAGATGCCGACGCGGTACTGGCCGCGGCGCGCGCGACCGCCAAGGAGATTGCGCTCAATCCGCCGCTCGTGGTCCACGGGATCAAGGACGTGCTCGATCACACCCGCAGCGCGTGCGTGAACGACAGCCTTCGCTACGTCGCAGCCTGGAACGCGGCGTTCCTGCCTTCGCAGGATCTGACCGAGGCCATCACCGCCGTCTTCCAGAAGCGCCCGCCGGTCTTCCAGGGTGAGTAGAAACTGCAAGGGTGAGTAGGAACTGCAAGGGCGAGTAAAAACAGCACAAAAATCCCCGCACATCTTCCGATGTGCGGGGATTTTCGTTAGGCCTGAGAACTCGAGCTCAGTGACCGCCGTTGGCAGCGAGACGCTTGATCGAAGCCTCGATCTCGGCCTCTGCCTCGGCGCGGCCGACCCAGTTGGCTGCCTCGACGTGCTTGTTCGGCTCGAGGTCCTTGTAGTGGACGAAGAAGTGCTTGATCGCATCGAGCTCGAACTGTGAGATGTCACCCAGATCCTGGATGTGATCCCAGCGGGGGTCACCGGCCGGAACGCAGAGGACCTTGTCGTCTCCGCCGGCCTCGTCGACCATCTTGAACATCGCGACTGCGCGAGCCTCGACGATGACGCCGGGGAAGACCGACTCGGGGAGCAGGACCATGGCGTCGAGCGGATCGCCGTCCTCACCCAGGGTGTTTTCGATGAAGCCGTAGTCGGCCGGGTAGCCGAAAGCTGTGTAGAGGTAGCGATCGAGTTTGACGCGACCGGTTACGTGGTCGACCTCGTACTTGTTGCGCTGACCCTTGGGGATCTCGATGGTGACGTCGAACTCCACGCCGATTCCTCGCTGTCGTGTCGGTAATGATTCGTCGGAAGGATATCGGGTCAAGGATAAGGTTGCCTGACCACCCAGTAGGCAGAGCACAGACGGAGGGGCGTTGGCGGGCCAAGGAAAGAAGAAGATCGGCTCGTTGGAAGAGAGTCGACGGCGTAACTTCCGCATCCTTCTGGCGGTCGGTGCAGTGGTTGTACTGGCCGTCGCCGGAGTTGTCGTCGTGAAACTCGGTACGTCGAACGACACAGCCGGCAGCGCGACCGTGACTACGTCGCCGCAGCCTGCGCTCGTGACGCCGTCACCTCAGGTGGTGCCCGTCCCGACGGACGCACCGATCCCGAGCGCGTCGGGAATCGCAGCGGCGATCGGCCCGGCCGTGGCCAACCCGGATCTGGGGAAGTTCACCGGAGTTGTCGCTGATGCGCTCACCGGAAACATTCTGTGGAGCGCAGACCCGTCGACGCCGATGACGCCTGCGTCCACGACGAAGGTGCTGACCGCATCGGCGGCACTGCTGAAGCTGCCGCTCGACCACAGGCTGGCCACGACGGTGGTCCCCGGAGCGAGCCCCGGGCAGGTCGTTCTGGTCGGCGGTGGTGACCCGACGCTGACGGCGACGCCGAAGGGGCAGAGCGGGTACTACGCCAACGCAGCGCACATCGCGGATCTCGTCGACCAGATCAAGGCTGCCGGTACGCCGGTGACCAGCGTCGTGGTGGACTCGAGTTTGTTCAAGGGCGACAACATGGCCACCGGGTGGTTCCCCGCTGACATCGCGGCCGGTTACATCACCCCGATCGAATCGGTGATGATCGAAGGCGGTCGGTACGACGGCACTCAAGACGAGTCGCCGCGTTCGGAAACGCCCGCGTTGGACGCGGGCAAGGTGCTCGCTCAGGCACTCGGTGTCGATCCCGCCAACGTGAGTCTCGGCGCGGCGCCTGCCGGTGCCAAGCCGATCGCCACCGTGCAGTCGGCGCCGCTGAGCGACCGGCTGCTGCAGATGATGGAACATTCCGACAACGTGCTCGCCGAGACCATCGGGCGTGAGGTCGCGATTGCCTCCGGAATCGAAGCCTCGTTCACCGGAGCCGTCGACGCGACCGGCAAGACCCTGCAGGCCGCCGGGTTCGACTACACCGGAGTTTCGCTGCACGATTCCAGCGGGTTGTCCGTCGACGATCTCATTCCCGCTCAGGTACTCGATCGCGTCATGACGGCTGCGGCCGGTGACGGTGATCCGAAACTGCGCCCCTTGCTGGACTACCTTCCGGTGGCCGGCGGAACAGGAAGTTTGTCCGACCGCTACGCGTCCGGAAACCGAACCGGTGCGGGTTGGGTGCGGGCCAAGACGGGAACTCTCTCGACGGCCAGCGCGTTGTCAGGGTTCGTGGTCGATCAGAACGGGCGAGTGCTCACCTTCGCACTGATGTCCAATGACCGGCCGCCAGAAGTGAGCCGTCCTGCCCTGGACGCGATTGCCGGAGCATTGAGGAATTGCGGGTGCCAATAGTGGCCGAAAAGACTCCACAAGATGATGAAGCCTCGGCTCCGCTCGGTGGTGCCGTCGACTGGAGTCTTGCCGCCAAAGCCGGGATAAAACTGGCGCGCGGCGGCCCCGCGATGTCTCGCTACACGGCCGAGACGGCAACCGCAGAACTCGCCGAGGCATCCAAGCGTGCAGAACTGCCGGTTCGTGAAGTGACCGGTTTGGCCGACGGTCTACCGGTCCCGGCCGCTGACGTGCTTGACCGGGCCGGGTGGATCACGGCGGCCTCGCGGTCGATGGCGCATCTCACCGGCGCCGACCCTGACGGCAGTGGCAATCTCATCGTCGGAAAGCCGGCGGGCTTGCAGGCCGGCGCCATGCTGGCGTACCTGTCTTCGGCGATTCTCGGGCAGTACGACCCGTTCACCGGCGAGCACGGCACCCTGCTTCTGGTCACACCGAACATCGTCTCCGTCGAACGGTCCCTTCGGCTGAACCCGAGTGACTTCCGGTTGTGGGTCTGCCTGCACGAGGTCACCCACCGGGTTCAGTTCTCGTCCTCGCCGTGGCTAGCGGAGTACATGAAGGAATCCGTCGAAACGCTTGGTGCGACGGTGGACGAGTCGATGACCGACGTTGTCGGGCGCCTTGCTGCAGAGCTGCGCTCGCGGAAGGAACCCGACTCCAGTGACGGTGCGACGGCGGGCGGGATCATCGGCCTGCTGCGTGCTTCGCAGGCAGAACCTCAGCGTGACGCGCTGGATCGGATGCTCGTACTCGGCACCCTCCTCGAAGGGCATGCAGACCACGTGATGGACGCCGTCGGCCCCGCCGTGGTGCCGTCGGTGGCAACTATCCGCGCGGCCTTCGACAAGCGTCGGCAGCGCAAGTCCAACCCCGTGCAGCGGATCATCAAGATGCTTCTCGGCATGGACGCCAAGATGGCGCAGTACGTACGCGGCAAGGCCTTCGTCGACGCGGTGGTTCTCAAGGTCGGCATGGAGCAGTTCAACACCATCTGGACCGGGCCCGAGACCTTGCCGTTGCTCGACGAGATCGACAATCCCGACGCGTGGGTAAAGCGCGTTCTCGGCTAGATGCTGCTGCCTGAGACGCCTGCCCTCCTGGCGCTGCGACAGGCCGTGCGGGCATGGACGGTCGCATTCGAGCCACGACGCCGTGTGGTCGTCGCCCTGTCCGGGGGCGCCGATTCATTGGCGTTGACCGCAGCAGCGGTGGCGGAAACCGATTCTGTCGACGCGTTGATCGTGGACCATCGGCTGCAGCCTGGTTCTGATGCCGTCGCGCGCTCGGCCGCAGACCAGGCGCTGGCGCTGGGTTGCCGGACCGCGACGGTGCTGACCGTCGACGTAGCCGAAGGTGGGAGTCTCGAAGCCGCTGCGCGTGAGGCTCGGTACAGCGCTCTGCGCGACGCCAGGACTGACCTCCCGGTTCTGCTCGGACACACGCTCGACGATCAAGCAGAGACCGTCCTTCTCGGACTGTCCCGCGGGTCCGGTGGGCGATCGATTCAGGGTATGGCTGCATTCGACGCCCCCTGGGGACGGCCGCTACTCGGCATCCGTCGGTCGGTGACCAGGGCGGCCTGCGTCGACCTGGGCATCACGCCGTGGGAGGACCCGCACAACAACAATCCCGAGTTCACTCGCGTGCGTCTGCGGCACGAGGCGTTGCCGCTGCTCGAAGAAATTCTCGGCGGGGGAGTTGCCGAGGCGTTGGCCCGAACCGCGACGCAGTTGCGTGAGGACGGCGAGGCGCTCGACGAGTACGCCGAGGCCCTACTTCTACGGGCTGTCGTCGACGGGGAAGTGGAAGTGGACACACTTGCCGAAGCGCCCACCGCAATCCGCCGACGCGCTCTCCGGGCCTGGCTGCTGCAGGGCGGCGCAAAAGCATTGACGGACAAACAGTTACGGGCGGTCGACGCCTTGTTGATCGACTGGCGGGGGCAAGGCGGCGTCGCGATCGGGGGCGGAACACCGGAGGCGAGGTTGGTGGCGGCCCGGCGACGTGGCAGGCTGATCCTCGGATTCGAAGACCGACGAAGGGTTTGACGCGTGTACGAGGGCGACATCGCATCGGTACTGATCTCCGAAGAACAGATCCGTGCACGAACGGCGGAACTAGCTGAGGAAATCGCCAAGCGTTACCCGGCAGGCGCCCCCGAAGGGGATCTGCTGCTGATCGGCGTCCTCAAGGGAGCGGTCTTCTTCATGACCGACTTCGCCCGCGCCCTGCCGATCCCGTCGCAGATGGAATTCATGGCCGTGAGCTCCTACGGATCCTCGACCTCGTCTTCGGGCGTCGTCCGCATCCTCAAGGACCTCGACAAGGACATTGCCGGTCGCCACGTGCTGATCGTCGAGGACATCATCGACTCGGGCCTGACGTTGTCGTGGTTGATGCGCAACCTCAAGACGCGTAATCCCGCTTCGCTCGAGGTCGTCACCCTGCTCCGCAAGCCGGACGCGGTCAAGATCGACGTCGACGTCCGCGACGTGGGCTTCGACATCCCCAACGAGTTCGTCGTCGGTTACGGCCTCGACTACGCCGAGCGGTACCGCGATCTGCCGTACATCGGCACCCTGGACCCTGAGGTCTACGGCGGCTGAGCCTGCTCGCCGGTTAGAACTCTTCACATTTCGGCACCTCTGCATCAGTCCGCCGAACGGACGACAGACAGGTCTCCGAGGCGTCGCTAGATTCACGGAATGCGCTATCGACGGCTTATTCGGTGACCCTTCCGCCACCACCGCCACCGCCACCACCGCCCCCGCCTGGTGGGGAGCAGCAGTACTGGAGTGCCCAACCGCAGGGCGTTCTGTACCAACCTCCGACCACGAACGGCCTCGCAATTGCCGCCCTGGTCGGGGCGCTCGTGCTGGCGCCGGTCGGCATTGTGCTCGGCCACATTTCGCTGGCGCAGATCAAACGAACCGGTGAGCAGGGGCGAGGACTTGCAATCGCCGGTCTGGTCATCGGCTACATCTTCACCGCGCTTCTGGTGCTGTCGATTGTGTGGATGTTTCTCATTGCCAATGCAGTCACCCGCGCGTTCGACGACTACGACAGCGCGTCTTCTCTCTACTACACATCTGAATCGTCGAGTACGACTTATCCGACGTATGCGACCACCACATCCCGGACGGTGGCGCCGACGTACAGCGGAAGCGACACGGCGTCGGTCATCGCCAATGCCTCGGTAGGTGACTGCATCGTACGAAGGCTCGGGGCAGACAAGGGCGACGGGACCAGCGAGACATACGTCAGTCCGGTCTCATGCAGCTCGAGCAGCGCCACTCACCGGGTAGTCAGCCGCGGCACGTCCACATCTTCGTGTACCGCCGATTGGGTTCGCAAAGAGAGTCCTGTCGTAGTGCTTTGCCTAGCGGACGAATGATCGACAGAGGGAGACACAACCGATGACGTTGCCGCCCCCGCCCCCACCACCCCCACCACCCCCGCCTTCACCACCGCAGGCTCCGGTTGCCGGACATCCTCCGCCCTCTCAATCTCGTGGCCGAGGATGGATTCTTGCCGTTGCATCCCTTACCGCCGTCGCGGTCCTCGCCGCAGGCGCCGTCACCGTTGTCACGATTCTCCGGTCGGGAGACACCGATGGACCGGTTGCAGGCCAGCTGGTCAACACTTACCCCACGCAGCCGACGCCAGGGTGGTCGTTGGACGTTGACGAGGTTCTGCCGGGCGGAAGATTTCTGTGGCCGGATTCGCTCGGTGCGAGCTATGGAACGGCGAGATTCATCGACGTGGGACAGACTCTGATCACTACGGTCGGTCCACAGCAGGGCCAGCAGTCCCAACTTGTAGCAGTCGACGCCGAGAGCGGATCCATTCGATGGCAAACGCCGGTCGCCGGCACGGTGTCGTGTGCGACCGCCGCGATCGATGCAGCCCTACCTTGTGTCGTCAGGAACCCTGGTGGAACAGCTCGAGTCGTTTCCTTCTCGCTCGACTCGGGGGCGATTCGTTCGAGTGTCGACGCCGATACAGCCACCTTGGTCGAGGTTTCCGACGGAGCGGTCTTCACTGTCGGCGGTAGCCAGTCCGGGCTGGTGATTTCGCGCGGTACGCCTAACGATCTCGACGCGGCGTGGACAACGACAACTCCACCGGAAACCGACTGCGTCGGATCCGGCGATTCGCATTCGTTCGAGATCGTGGACGGCATCGTCTATTACTCGAGCATCGGATCTACGGCGCTCAACGCGGTCGATGGCGCACTGCTTTCGAATCCGAATCTGGGTGGCTACGAGGCACTTCCAGGACAAGGTTTTGCCGGCGTCCTCTGCGCGATGCCATTTCCGTCGGACGGATACTCCAGCATCGTGTCCGACCGTAACGGTGCGGAGAGATTTAGAGTTGACGAAGACGCACCGGCATCACCGTGGCTTGTCTCGGCATCGAACTCTCGTCCGTACATCGGCTCGCACGGTGCCTACGACATGAACGACGGCACCGAGTTGTGGTCGGTCATCGGCGGAGACCACTTCTCGCTACGCCGGATCGTCGGCGACATCGTGTTGGGCAACGACTCGGACACGCTCTCGGCCTACCGAATCGACACCGGGGAACAGTTGTGGTCGACCAAGATCGGTGACTACTTCTCTTACTCGGTCTCGGACGGTGAGCGAATTCTCGTCCATCCTAACGACGGCAGGGTACTAGCCGTTGAACTCGACGACGGCTCCATCAGCTGGTCACTCGATTCCCACACCAACCACTGGTCTTGGTCGAAGGCCCACGACGGACTCGCCTCGATCTCCAATGACGAATTCCTCTACTACCCACCGACCGGCGGACCGTCAGGGACACCGGGCAGGCTGCCCGCTGTCCCTGAATTCGACGGAGGCAACGAGTACGTCACGAAATGCGGACGGACACCGACCCTGACGCCGGTTGAATACCGCACGCAGGCAGAGGGTCTCGTCGTTCTAATGGAAATGAAAGCATCATGTCCCGGCGGAGACATCGTCTCCACCGACGCGCTTCGTGTGTCGATCACCGACACCGGCCACAGCGTTGCATCGGCGGTGTTCGACTTCTCCGATGCGCCGATCTATCTTCCCCGAACCGATGGGACGAACACGACGAACTCGATCCAGCGCGAGTTCCTGTACGACCTCGGTAGCTTCTGGAGGCTGCCGAACACTCTCGGTGAGTCTTCGAGTCTGACCAATTCGAGAGCGTCAGGTGCTCAACTCGTCGAATGCGAGGACGAGGGGACGAGTGATACCAGCCTGACATCCGGGCCGGCATCGCGAAGTGACACCAATACGCCGATCCGACCCACACGTAGCGCGCAGCCGACAACGGGCGACGTCGAATCTGCGAGTCTTGACGCCCTCCGGGCTCAGGCCGACGCCGATCGCCCCTTTGTGATCGGTGACCTCGCGAACAGGTGGGTGGCTCAGATCTCCTCCAAGCGGGTCGGACTCGATGCGGCGGATATCAATGGCGCTCAGGTGCATTGGACTGCTGCCCAGATCCTGCGACAGCATCTCGAACTTCGTCTCATGTATCCGGAGGTGCGTCTGCTCTGGAGTGACGAATGGCGGACCTTCGATCTCCGGGGTTGGTGGATAACCGTCGCAGGCTTGACGTTTGCGGATGCGGATGCGGCAAACGGGTGGTGCGATTCGAAGCGGATTGCCAACGATCAATGCTTCGCCAAGATCGTCAGCAACGATCGCGATTCGTCGGGGACCACCAAATATCGGCGATAGTGCCTGAGCCGTTCGGCGCACTTCCCACATCTGAGGAGCTTGGCGAATGACCGAAGACAACTCGCGTCAACACAGCGAATCATCAATAGACGGTTTGCCCCAGCCACACGGCGTGTACCCACCGGCGCAGGGCTATTCACCGGCGCGATCTGCGTTCGAGGATATTCGGATCGGTGACTACACCCGCGACGGGACAGCCGCGGTACTACTGTTCGTGTCGTTCTTCTTGCCGTGGAGTGCGACCGTCGCAATAACCCGCGTCGGTTCGAGTGCTCTTGTGGTGCTTCTGGTTTTGCCGACACTGCTGTCGCTGGTGTCCCTGTCTCTGCCGTACGTGGCGCGACTCGGAATGCTCGGGCCGAATTGGAATGTCGGGCAGATACGTGTGCTGCGTCTGGTGGCCAACGGACCCCTCATTGCCACTGTCGTGGGTCTTGTCGTCTACGACGTCATTCGTGGAATGTTCCGATTCAGTGAGAGCTCGAGTGTTTTCACCGGCAACGGGGTCGGCGCTGGAGCGTGGTTCGGGCTTGCCGGCGCCCTGCTCGCAGCTCAACCGCGAGCGGCCGAAATTCGCATCGACCCTCGAACCGCGCCGCGATGGTTGGCGTTGGTGAAGCCGCTTGTGTTTGTGGCTTGGGGGTCGTCAGTGGCCTCGGCGCTACTCGCGCTGATCTACATCCTGGTCTCCGCCAGTCGCTACCGATATTACGACGGGCCGCAGACATTCGAGAGCCTGATCGTTCTCTTCGTGTCGTCGGCCGTTCCGATCGTCGTGGTGGGTGTTGCGGCAGTCGGTGTCGCCAGACGGTTTGCGTCCTGGCGCCTCACCATCGCCGCGCTCGGCATCGCTCTCCTCGCAGCCGGATTACTCCACTCGATCAGCGAGGGCACAAGTGTCGAGCTGTTCCACACGGTCACGGCTAGTCCGTACTACGGCATCACGTTCTTGATTGCCGCAGCTGCAATTACATTCATTCCATTCGGTGTTGCATCCGTCGGCGACGGGACGCACCCCGGATACGTCTGGCTCGCAGCGGCACGAAACGGCATGCTGTTGATCGCGGTGTGGAGCTTCGGTGTTGGATTCTCTCAGATCGCAATGGCAGCAACGCAATTTGGCATCGTGCCGTGGGGAGATGCGTTGGTGCTCGCTGTTCTCGCGATACTCTTCGGGATTCTTGCCGTCGTCGGAGTCAGATCACTGTCGCTTCGGTATTCTTCGCTCGACCCTCGCCCGTCACGCGAGGGTGGTCTTGGAGTCTGTGTCGGCTTGCTCGTCCTGATGATCGCTCGTCTCGTGGTGCAGTCGGCCATGCATGGCGAAATATATTACAGTGCATGGATATTCGATCTCGCCATGGCGGTGCTGGTGGTTCTGGTTGCTCTCGCTCTCACAGTCTCACCGGCTGTTCGGAATTTGTATGCGGGGGTGCAACTGTTCGCGTCGGCCACCACGGTTACAGCTGCGGTACCGAATCTCGGACAGCCCGTTCAGCCTTCGAGGCGTGCTCTCGAGGCTGCGGATCCGCGGACTCCGGCGGCGGTGCTGTTCGAGATCGCATCGAGTTCGCCGGAGTTGCGGCCGGCGATCGCTGCGAATCCGTCGACGTACGACGATCTTGTGACGTGGCTCGAAGCGCTGGGTGATCCTGCCGTGGATGCAGCGTTGGACCGAAGGGCTGCTGGGCAATTCGGTCTACTCGGACCCGAACCCGAACCCGAACCTGCGACCGAGACGTTCATTTCGAGCGGACCGGAGGCCCGCTCCAGTGGCGACCTTGTGCAACCGTCCGCACCGCGACCGGCCGTGCCGCAATTTGCCGTGCCGCAACCGAACCCGGGGTATGGGCCGACCGGCGTTCCACTCCTGCCTGGTGGGTTTCGGCCGGCCGGCGCCGGGATACGAGTTGCCGCGCGGTTCATCGATTTTGCCATTCTCGCAGTTGTGTCGGTCGTCGGCGGAATGATCTCCACCGCGACGCTCGGAAACGGATTCGACTTCGATTCCTACCGGACAAGTTCGGGTCTGATCGGCCTGCTGATCGGGATCGGTTCGATCGTGTACTTCGTATGGGGAGAGTCGGCATTCGGGGTAACCCTGGGCAAACTCGCCCTCGGAATAGGGGTTCGCTCGGTAGGAGGTGCACGTCCGGCCTTGGCGCAGTCCTTCAAACGGAATGCATTCGTGATCCCCATGTACTTCGGATCGGCTGTTTCGGCGTTGGCCATGCTCGGTAGTGGTGACGAGCTCGTCGGCATGCTGAATTCGATGTCGTTGGGCAGTGTCGCGAGCATTCTCGGTTCTCTTGTAACAGTCGCTATTTCGATCGCGATCATCGTTTCGATCAGTAGCGCACCGGACGTCCGCGGCTTCCACGATCGGATGGCTGACGCCGCCGTCGTGGTGACCCGACAGTGACCGAGCACGCTTCGATGGAAGAGGCTTGCCTTCAGAGCGTCAGCAGCTTCTTCTGGACTTTGCCCATAGCGTTGCGGGGCAAGCTGTCCACCAGACAAACCTGACGAGGCCGCTTGTGGATCGACAGCGATTCGGCGACGAAGTCCGAAACCACCGCGCAGTCAGCTACGTCCCCGACGATGAATGCGACTATGCGCTGGCCGAGATCGTCGTCCGGCACACCGACGACGGCGGCCTCGCGAACGCCGGGGTATGCCAGAAGTGCCTGTTCCACCTCGCCTGCACCGATGCGGTATCCACCGGACTTGATCATGTCGACCGACTCGCGGCCGACGATGCGGTGGAATCCGCTGTCGTCGATCACCGCGATGTCGCCGGTGCGGAACCAGCCGTCCTCGGTCATGGATTCCGCTGTCTTCGAGGGGTTCCCGAGGTACTCGTCGAAGAGCACGGCTCCCGCAACTTCCAGTTGCCCAAGCTGCTCTCCGTCGTGCGCCGACAATTCGCCGTTCTCGCCGCGCAACCTCGTCCTGACTCCGGGAACAGCGTGCCCGACCCAACCCGGGCGACGTTCGCCGTCGTGCGTCGTGCTGACGGTGATGAGGGTTTCACTCATTCCGTAGCGCTCGACGGGAGCCAACCCGGTCAGCGATTTCATCCGCTCGAACAATGGAACCGGAAGTGGTGCACTTCCGGACACGAGCAAGCGCGCGGATCGCAATGCTGCCGCCGCCGAGGGATCACCGCACATGCGTGACCAGACGGTCGGAACACCGAAGTACAACGAGCCGCCCGCTGCGGCATACGAATCCGGAGTTGGTCTGACGGTATGAATCAGCGGTGAACCGACGCGCAAGGCGCCCAACACGCCGAGAATCAACCCATGGACGTGGAAGAGGGGAAGTCCGTGGACGAGTGTGTCCTCTGGAGTCCAATTCCACACGTGGGCAAGTGCGTCGAGATCTGTTGCGATCGCTGCTCGCGAGAGGACGACGCCTTTCGGCGCTCCGGTGGTTCCTGAGGTGTACATGATCAGTGCGGTAGCTGCCGCGCTCGGTTCGGGATAGGACGTCGCAGATCGCGCGTGAATATCGATGGGAATCAACGGGATAATCGAATCCGACGGTCCGTCCCCGAGTATCAGTTCGGCCTGGGAATCGGCGATGATGTGCTGACGTTCGAGCGGGCCGGAGTCCGGTGGGATCGGGACCACGGCAACACCGGCGATCAGCGCGCCGGCGACGGCGACCACTGTCTCGAGGCCGGCGGCGGCTTGTACTGCCACGCGCTGTGCACCGTGGATTCGATCGGCGACCGCGGTGGCGGCGGCCAACAGGTCGGCGCGAGAGAGGGTTGCGCCTTCGCCGAAACTGACCGCCGCTCCATGATCGTCGAATGTGTGGGGGTCGAGGGAGCGTAAAAGTGTGGATTCGCTGTTCATCGCGAGTTTCCTTTCTTCAAACGAAGATTCAGACGGACCAGGGAACAACGAACAGCAGCCAGGCGAGGATCGGCGTCACGACCATGATGGTCATGCCCCACCGCATCGTCAGCCCGAACACCACGTCGCGTTCTTCCGGAGCGGCGTTCGCCACCACCAGCGCGCCGTTGGTCGAGAACGGACTGCAATCGACCAGAGACGACGAGATTGCCAGTGCGATAACCAGGCCGGTTGCATTGACCTGGCCGGTCATGAGGAAGGGAATTGCCAAAGGGATGAGTGCACCGAGGATTCCGGTGGTGGATGCAAACGCCGACACGATCGCGCCGATCAGACAGATCAGGAACGCCGCGAGAAGTGGAATGCCCACGTGAGCTACCGAATCCCCGAGCCACTGGACGGTGTTTTGGTTCTGCAATAGGGCCACGTAGGTGACGATTCCGCCGATGAGGAGCACGGTGCCCCAGCTGATCTTGTCGACGGCCCCGCGGGCGGAGGCCGGGAAGATCAGGGTGAGAAGTACCGCGACGGTCAGTGCGGTGAATCCGACGTCGAGGTCGAAGACCAAGGCGCCGAGTGCAAGCGACGCCAGTCCGAGCAGGGTGAGTCGCCGCTCGAGATTGAGTGCTCCCTCGTGCGGAGCGGTCCCAACCGAGGACTTGCCGCCACCCTTCGAGCTGTCGCCGGCACCCGAACCGGTGATGGTGTCGCCACCGCCCGACGCGTTGCCGACTGCGCTGACAAGCACGCGCTCCGAGGCGCCGCGTGCAATCAATGCGCGACCGCCGAACGAGACGTACGCGATTGCGGCAACTACGGCCGCGGCCGCGAAGGTCGAGACGAACAGCAAGGCCGGGCTGGACGGGAGGCCGTTCTGGCGCATGACGTCGTTGGTGATCACACCGAAGATTCCGATAGGGGAGAAGCTGCCCGCCGTTGCGCCCTGGACGACCATGAAGCCCATCAGCATGGGGTGGATCCGGTAGCGGGTGGCGAAGCCCATCGCCACGGGCGCGATGATGGCAACGGCAGCGGGACTGACCGCGCCCATGGCGGTGACGGCCGCGCACACCGCGAACATCGCCCACGGCACGAGGGCCACTCGTCCTCTGACCGCACGGACCGCCGCGTGAATGATCCAATCGACCGTGCCGTTGTTTCTGGCCAGCGCGAACAGGTAGGTGACGCCGACCAGGATGACGAAGAGGCTGGCCGGGAAGCCGTCGAGGATCTCGCTGGTATCGACAGTGAAGACCAGTGTTCCGACGACGAAGGCAGCCACCAGGGCAAGCGCACCCATGTTCACCGACCTCACGGTGGATATGACGAACACCAGGACAAGTACTGACAGGGCTATGACATTTGCCATCGAACTCTCAATCCGTTCGCGACCAGCTTGTGGTCTGCATCACTTGGAATTGGCCTAGCCTCTCTGCCACTGCTCCATTTGTCAAGTACACTCCGAGGCATGAATTCGACGTCATCGCCCGGCTCGCGCTCGGGCCTGCCCGGACGATTGAAGCGTCCGCGTCTGTATGAGCAGTTGGCCGAGCACATTTCGAATTTCATCGAGGCTCAAGGCCTTTCGCCCGGCGATCGGCTTCCTCCCGAACGCAGCCTGGCTGCCGAACTCGGCGTGAGTCGAGCGTCGCTGGCTCAAGCGCTCGTGGCCCTCGAGATTCGGGGCAGAGTCGAAATCCAGCACGGTAACGGAGCGGTGATTCGCGAAGCTCCGACGCCCGACGCGGGTAGGTCTGCAGACTCGGGAGTGCGGTTGCAAGACCGAACCGTCGACGAACTGACTGCTGCCAGGGAAGCGATCATGGCCGGCCTGGCTCGGGCGGCGGCGTCGAATCCCAACGCTGCGCTTCGGGTCGCGATGTTGACCGACGACGGGACCGCGAGAAACTTCGCCGAGACATGGCGCTGCGTCAGGCACCTGGCCGGTGGCGGCTTATTGGCTGATCTCGACGACACCATCGCCAAGCAGGCGGACGTGCCCGAGTCCTCGGCGCGACTGTCTGCGCGACTCGATCAGCTCGCGCACCGGATCATCGACGGTGACCAATCGGGCGCCGCTGACGTTGTTGCGGGAATCCTCTCCGAAACGGCCTGACGAATAACGACGGACGAGCGTCGGAAAAGCGCACGATAACCACTATGAGCATGTTCGCTCACAGGAAACTGTGCTGCGACGTAGCCCGGGAACCTGATCGGCAATGCGCACGTTGAACACAGTGACGACCGTTCCAACCAAGCGGCACGGCCGCTGGCGGGCATCGATGGGGCCGATCGCGGTAACCTGCAGGTGTCCGGTTGGCAGCCGGAAGGCGACCTGGCAGACCCGCACTCTCGAAAGGACCGGCCACATCGGCCGACCTGTATGAACCGTAAGACTGTGTTCCGTAACGTGCTACTCGTAGCCGTCGTGCTGTTGGTGATCTATGCCTTCAGCTACTTCAGCAACGACACCCGCGACTTCAAGACCGTCGACACCTCGGTCGCGATCTCCCAACTCGACGCCAAGAACGTTGAGTCGGCGCAGATCGACGACCGTGAGCAGCAGGTTCGTCTGTGGCTCAAGAACGGCAACGACGCCACCGACGGTAAGACGCAGATCCTGGCGAAGTACCCCGCGAGTGCGTCGGAGCAGATCTTCGACAAGGTCGAAGGCGCCGGAGCGGACAAGTTCAACACGACGGTCACTCAGGAGAGTTGGCTGACGTCGATCCTTCTGTTCGTGCTGCCGATGATCATTCTGTTCGGCATCTTCTTCTTCGTCATGAACCGGATGCAGGGCGGCGGTGGTCGCGGCGGAGTCATGGGATTCGGTAAGTCGAAGGCCAAGCAGCTCACCAAGGACATGCCGAAAACCACGTTCGCCGACGTCGCCGGTGCGGACGAGGCTGTCGAAGAGCTGTACGAGATCAAGGACTTCCTGCAGAACCCGGCTCGCTACCAGGCGCTCGGCGCCAAGATTCCGCGCGGTGTGCTGCTGTACGGCCCTCCCGGAACCGGTAAGACGCTGCTCGCTCGCGCTGTCGCAGGCGAAGCCGGCGTCCCGTTCTTCACCATCTCCGGTTCGGACTTCGTCGAGATGTTCGTCGGTGTCGGTGCTTCGCGTGTTCGCGACATGTTCGAGCAGGCCAAGCAGAACAGCCCCTGCATCATCTTCGTCGACGAGATCGACGCAGTCGGTCGTCAGCGCGGCGCAGGACTGGGCGGCGGACACGACGAGCGCGAGCAGACGCTCAACCAGCTGCTCGTCGAGATGGACGGCTTCGGTGATCGCACCGGCATCATCTTGATCGCCGCAACCAACCGCCCAGACATCCTCGACCCCGCACTGCTGCGTCCGGGACGCTTCGATCGCCAGATTCCGGTTGGCGCCCCCGACCTCGCCGGTCGCCGTGCGATCCTGCGAGTGCACTCGCAGGGCAAGCCGATCGATCCCAACGCCGATCTCGAAGGCCTCGCGAAGCGGACCGTCGGAATGTCGGGCGCCGATCTTGCCAACGTCATCAACGAGGCTGCGCTGCTCACCGCACGCGAAAACGGAACCGTCATCACCGAAGCCTCGCTCGAGGAATCGGTGGACCGTGTTGTCGGTGGACCGCGGCGTAAGAGTCGCATCATCAGCGAGCACGAGAAGAAGATCACGGCGTACCACGAGGGCGGTCACACGCTGGCTGCTTGGGCAATGCCTGACATCGAGCCGGTCTACAAGGTCACGATCCTCGCTCGCGGTCGCACCGGCGGTCACGCGATGACCGTGCCCGAAGACGACAAGGGTTTGATGACGCGTTCGGAGATGATCGCTCGTCTCGTCATGGCAATGGGTGGACGCGCCGCCGAGGAGCTGGTGTTCCACGAGCCCACCACCGGAGCGTCGTCCGATATCGACATGGCGACCAAGATCGCACGCGCGATGGTCACCGAATACGGCATGAGTGCCAAGCTCGGCGCGGTTCGCTACGGACAGGAGGGCGGGGATCCGTTCCTCGGCCGTTCGATGGGCGTTCAGTCCGACTACTCGCACGAGATCGCCCGCGAAATCGACGAGGAGGTGCGCAACCTCATCGAGGCGGCGCACACCGAAGCGTGGGCAATCCTCAACGAGTACCGCGATGCGCTCGACCTCATCGCTACCGAACTGCTCGAGCGTGAGACGTTGACTCGCAAGGACCTCGAGAAGATCCTTGCCGGCGTCGAAAAGCGTCCGCGTATCACGGCTTTCAACGATTTCGGTGGGCGCACGCCTTCGGATCGTCCGCCGGTGAAGACTCCGCGCGAACTCGCGATCGAGCGCGGCGAAACGTGGCCGGAGCCCGCTGCTGCACCTGTTCTCGTCAAGGCAGGCGCACCCAACAGCGGTGTCCCCAACGGCGGTGTCCCCAACAATGGTGGTCTTCCCAACAACGGCAACCAGGGACCTTCCAACGGCTACGCACAGCCCTCGTACCCGCAGCCGAGTGCTCCGCAGCAGACTCCGCAACCGGGAACACCCGACTACGGAGCGCCCGCCGGATGGTCGGCACCGGGTTGGCCTCCGCGTGAGAACCCGTCGCCGACGTACCCCGGACAGCAGTCGGGTGGGTACACCGGTGGACAGAATCCGACCCCGCCGAACCAGTCGCAGGGCCAGTACGGTCAGCCCCAACACGGTCAGCCCCAGCCCGATCAGGGGCAGTACGGTCAGCCGCACCCGGGACAGCAGGCGTACCCCGAGCAGCCGCACCCCGGCCGCCGTTACCCCGCGCAGCCCGATTACCCGGTGCAGTACCCGGACGGTGGACCCTTCGCCGATCCGAACCGGGGAAACCCGACCGGCGAAAACCAGTGGCAGAGCCCCGCACCGGAACAGCCGCAGACTCCGCCGCCGCATCATTCGGCTGAGGACGACGGCCCGAGCACCGCTCGCTGGGACGGACCGGACGGATCCCGCTGACCTTGCGCCACTAGGCTCTGCGGCGGGGGACCTGTGAACAATTCTCGAGGAGAGTTCGGTTGTCGGTGAATGATGTGGCCAGTGAACTGGTGTCGCTCGGAACGGGCCGCCCGTTCGATCAGGCGCGGGCAGAGGCTGCCGTACGGGAATTGTTGATCGCGGTCGGTGAAGATCCGGAGCGCCCAGGTCTGCTCGATACGCCGGCCAGGGTTGCGCGCTCGTACAAGGAGATCTTCGCGGGTCTGTACTCCGAGCCCGACGACGCGTTGAATACAACTTTCGACGAGGGTCACCAGGAATTGGTGCTCGTGCGAGACATTCCGATGTTCTCGACGTGCGAGCACCACCTGGTGTCCTTCCACGGTGTTGCTCACGTTGGCTACATCCCGGGAAAGTCGGGGAAGGTCACCGGTTTGTCGAAGCTCGCGCGCGTCGTCGATCTGTACGCCAAGCGTCCGCAGGTTCAAGAACGCCTGACCAGCCAGATCGCGGATGCTTTGATGCGCAAGCTCGACCCGCGTGGAGCCATCGTCGTCATCGAAGCCGAGCACCTCTGCATGGCGATGCGCGGTATCCGCAAGCCTGGAGCCAGCACGACCACGTCAGCGGTTCGTGGGCTCCTGCAATCCAGCGCGGCCTCACGGTCCGAAGCGCTGGACCTCATCCTTCGTAAGTGAGCGAGATGTCCGCGGCTCCCGTTGCAGGTAGCGATCCGGCCCGGATGGTCGTGATGGGGATTCTGAACGTCACCGCCGATTCGTTTTCCGACGGTGGTCAATTTCTCGATCGTGACGCGGCGATCGCTCGCGGGCTCGAACTGCAACGCATAGGCGTCGACATCGTCGACGTCGGCGGCGAGTCGACGCGCCCCGGAGCCACCCGCGTCGATCCGAAACTCGAGGCGGATCGTATTGCCCCGGTGATCGAAGAACTCGTGGCAGCCGGAATTCGCGTCAGCGTCGACACGATGCGTGCTTCCGTCGCCGCCGCCGCGATCGAAGCGGGCGCAGGCATCGTCAACGACGTGTCGGGTGGTCGCGCAGACCCCGACATGGCATCCGTTGTGGCAGACGCCGGAGTGCCCTGGATCCTCATGCATTGGCGCTCGGCCGGTGACTACGTCCATCGTGGCAGCGCCGATCACTACGACGACGTGGTCCGCGACGTCCGTGACGAACTGCTGTCGCAGGTCGATCTGGCGTTGAAAGCAGGGGTCGATTCGTCGTCGATCATCCTCGACCCCGGCCTCGGGTTCGCGAAGAACGCCGACCACAACTGGGCACTGTTGCGTGCACTACCCGAGTTCAACGCGACCGGATTCCCGGTACTGGTCGGCGCTTCCCGAAAGCGGTTCCTCGGGTCTCTGCTCAGCGATCCCGACGGCAATCCCCGTCCGCCTGGTGGCCGCGAGACTGCGACGGCCGTGGTCTCGGCCCTTGCAGCACGTGAGGGTGCCTGGGGAGTTCGGGTGCACGACGCACAAGCCTCGCTCGACGCCATTGCCGTGGTCGACGCCTGGAACCGTGGACGAGAAAGGGCCTGACATGGGGGACCGAATCGAATTGCGCGGGCTGAAGGTTCGCGGTAATCACGGAGTGTTCGACCACGAGAAGCGTGACGGTCAGGACTTCTTCATCGACATCACCGTGTGGATGGACTTGGCTCCCGCCGCGGCGTCGGACGATCTGACCCATACCCTGCACTACGGCGAGTTGGCGGAAGCCGCCGCAGCCATCGTCGCCGGCCCGTCGCGCGATCTCATCGAGACCGTCGCCGCTGAGATCGCCGACGACGTCATGAAAGATTCGCGAGTCGAGAGCGTCGAGGTCGTGGTCCACAAACCGTCGGCACCGATTCCGCTGGTTTTTGCGGACGTCGCCGTCGTCGCACATCGGACCAGATCGGCATGACGCGCGCTGTTCTGTCGATCGGTTCCAACATCGGCGACAGCGTGGCTCACCTGCAGTCCGTCGTCGACGGGTTGGGCAGCGCCGTCGTTGCTGTCTCACCGGTCTACTCGACGGCGCCGTGGGGTGGCGTCGAGCAGCAGGATTTCTTCAACGCGGTGGTGGTGGTCGACGATCCCGAGGCCGACGCCGCTGAGTGGCTTCGCCGGTCGCAAGCTCTCGAGGAAGCTGCAGACCGGGTGCGCGAACAGCGTTGGGGACCCCGGAGCCTGGACGTGGACGTGGTCGACTGCGAAGGCGTCGTCAGTTCCGATCCCGTGCTCACCCTTCCCCATCCGCGAGCGCATCTACGGGCATTCGTGCTCGTTCCCTGGCTGGACGTCGAGCCTGACGCGACGCTGATCGTCGACGGCCAGAAGTTGTCGGTGGCACAAATTCTCGACGGCCTCGATCGCACTGAGCGTGAAGGTGTGCGCACTACCGATGTGGTGCTTGCGCGGTGACCGAAGAAGGCAAGGGTTTGAAGCCGACCCGGATCAGTGAACTCGCGGTTCTGGCTGCGGTTGCTGCTGTGGCGACCTGGATTCTGATTCGCGTGTTCTACGGTTCGATGCCGCCCATCCCCGTTTATGCGGGAGCGTCGCTGTACTTCGTGGCCGTTGCCGAGGCCGTCTTCGCTTTTGTCATTCGTTCACGCGTCAAGAACCGTCAGGTCGGAGACGGGCTCAGACAGCTTCATCCCATCACTGCCGCCCGAGCGCTGGCATTGGCCAAAGCATCCGCTTTGGTCGGTTCAGCTACCGTCGGTGTCTGGGTCGGAGTGCTGGTGTATCTCATCCCACAGCGCTCGGTTCTGCAGGCCGCAGCCTCCGACACGCCGGGCGCGTGGGTGGGGTTGGGCGCCGCAATTGCGCTGGTAGCGGCAGCTCTGTGGCTCGAACATTGTTGCAAGACGCCGGAAGATACACCTGACGAGCCCGCGCACTGACAGCCTGGTCGGCAAATCACCCACCGAGGTACGTGGCGACCCCGGTCTCGGCAAGTACCCTGGCAACCATGACAAATTCTGGTCGATCGAAGTCTGCGCGCCGAAGCAAGCGCAGCGCGAGCCAGATGATCATTGCTGCTCTTCTGGCACTTGCTGTCATTGCTTCGCTGTTTCTGATCTTCAGCAACAGCGTTCAGCTTCTTCGGGTGGGACTGGTCGTCGCTCTGTGGGCAGCCACCCTCGGCGCTATCGCCATGACCAAGTATCGGCGTGAGTCGGCACTGGACAAAGCCAAGGTTGCCGATCTGCAGACCGTGTACGAACTGCAGCTCGAACGTGAAATTTCGGCTCGACGTGAGTACGAACTGAGCGTCGAAGGTCGCGTGCGACGTGAGGTGACCGCGGACGCTGAGGAACTGGCCGGGCTGCGCGCCGAATTGGTGGCGCTGCGCCGAAACCTCGAAGCACTGTTCGAAGGTGGACTGCTGCCCGAACAGACCGCGCTCAAGACCGATTCCACGCGAGTACCGGAACTTGGCGGTAGTTCGTACGGCGCGTACCAGCCGGCACCGTCGGGGTTGTACGTTCCCGGCGCCGGCCAGAACGGACCCAGCCAACCGGCACCGAACGTCGGCGGCTTGGCATCGCCCAACGACGATCCGGTGACTGCTGAGACGACCGTCGTGTTCGCGGAGACGTCGTGGCGTGACAGCAGCTTCGTGGCGCCGCGCGTCATCCCGACGCAGAAGCCACAAGAGACGCAGAAGCCACAAGAGACGCAGAAGCCACAGAATCAGAGCGGGAACCAGGCACCGAAGAGTTCCCCAGCGAGTTCCACTGTGAGTTCCTCGCCGACACGAACGGTGAAAGACGTTCCGGTGGAGAAGGATCCGGAACCGGTAGCGCCGGTCGAGCCTGAAGTCAAGGCTCCCGCCCAGGCCCCGAACATCGAAGACGCCGTCATCGAAGACGCTGTCGTCGAAGAGGCGCCCGAGGTTGTTCCCGAGATTGTCGCGGAAGCTGAACCCGCTGCGGAGCCTGACGCAGAGCCTCGCCGTCGTCGCCGTGCCGCTCCGGAAGATGCCGCGAGCGGTGCTCATTCCAACGGATTGACCGTCGCCGAAATAATGGCGAACCTGAGTTCGAGCAACCCGTCCGAAGGCTCCGGTCGACGTCGTCGCCGAGAGGACTGAGTCGCAGATCACTCGCCCGGCCATGGCATGACGGTTCGGGCGAAGGATATCCTCGGACGCAGAACGTCTGGTACCCGCCGAGCGGGACTGGAACGAACGAGAGGAATCCGGTGACTTCCTTCGGGATCACTAATGGGCCTGCACCTGCGCGATTGACGGTAGGAATTGTCTCAGCAGGACGGGTCGGAACAGCTGTCGGTGCCGCATTGGAGCGAGCCGGTCATGTTGTGAGCGCTTGCTCCGCCGTCTCTAGTGCCTCGGTCGCCCGCGCTGTGAAGCGGCTTCCCGATACCGAAATTCTTCCGGCTGCCGACGTCGCAGCTCGCTCCGAACTGCTGATTCTTGCCGTTCCTGACGACCAGCTTGCGGATCTTGTGCGAGGTCTCGCGGCCACCCAAGCCGTCAAGCCGGGCACGCTCGTCGCCCACACGTCCGGTGCCAACGGCATCGCGATCCTGACTCCGCTCACCGAACTCGGCGCGCTGCCCTTGGCTATCCATCCGGCGATGACGTTCACCGGTCACGACGAGGACACCGCACGGCTGTCGTCGGCATGCTTCGGAATCACTGCTGCCGACGACATCGGTTACGCGATCGCGCAGTCACTGGTCCTCGAGATCGGCGGCGAGCCCGTCCGAGTGCGCGAGGAGAACCGCGCGCTCTACCACGCCGCACTGGCTCACGGCAGTAATCACCTGGTCACGCTCGTGGTCGACGCCGTCGAGGCGCTGCGAGCGTCGTTGCAAGGTGACGAGCTGCTCGGTCAACAGTTGGTCGACGGAGATCCGGGTGGAGTGGCCGAGCGTGTCCTGCAGCCGCTGCTGTCGGCAGCCTTGGACAACGCGCTACGACGCGGTCCCTCGGCGTTGACCGGTCCGGTGGCACGCGGCGACGCTGCTGCCGTCGACACACATTTGCGCGTACTGACAGAACTGGATCCGGAGCTCGCTGCCGGCTATCGGGCGATGTCCTTGCGATCGGCCCAGCGGGTGGGCGCCCCCACCGAATTGTTCGACATCTTGACTGAAACGGGAGGTGACCGTCGTGAGTGATCTGCAGGGCGGATACAAGCGCGGCGAACTGACGGTGCACCACGATCCGGACAAGCTTCGGCGCGTCTCGCGGGCACTGCGAGGTGTCGGGCGTCAGGTGGCGCTCGTTCCGACGATGGGTGCGTTGCATGCCGGCCACATCGAATTGGTTCGTCAGGCCAAGGTCACCGGCGCCGTCGTGATCGTTTCCATCTTCGTGAACCCGCTCCAGTTCGGTGCGGGCGAAGACCTGGACGCGTACCCGCGCACTCTCGATGCGGATCTCGACCTGCTTCGCGCCGAGGGCGTCGAATTGGTGTTCGCGCCGAGCGCCAAGACGATGTACCCGCGGGGCCAGCGCACCACCATCGTGCCGGGCCCGTTGGGTAGCGAACTCGAAGGCGGAGCGCGCCCCACTCACTTCGCGGGAATGTTGACGGTTGTGGCGAAGCTGCTGCAGATCGCGGCACCCAATCACGCCTACTTCGGTGAGAAGGATTACCAGCAGCTGACACTCATCCGTCAGATGGTGTGGGATCTCAACTTCGATGTACAGATCATCGGAGTTCCGACGGTCCGCGAGTTCGACGGCCTCGCGTTGTCCTCTCGCAATCGCTACCTCGACGAGGGCCAGCGCGCTGCAGCGGTCGCGCTTTCCGCTGCTCTGATCGCCGGTGCACACGCGGCGTCCGGGGGAGCGGAAGCAATTCTGGAAACCGCACGCGCTGTTCTGGCAGCTGTTCCGGAAATCGAGGTCGACTACCTCGAGGTTCGGGGCGTCGATCTGGGCCCCGCGCCCGAGCGAGGTGACGGCCGACTGTTAGTGGCCGCCAAGCTCGGAACCACCCGTTTGATCGACAACGTCGGTGTCGCGGTGGGAACCGGGTTCCTCGAGCGTGACACTGACCCATCCGCCGACGCCATCGACGACCTGCTGTCTCACTGAGCACTTTTCACGAGTAAGGACCTGGATATGTTTCGCACAATGATGAAGTCGAAGATCCACCGCGCCACCGTGACTCACGCCGACCTGCATTACGTCGGCTCCGTCACCGTCGACCAGGATCTGATGGACGCCGCAGACCTCCTCGAAGGCGAACAGGTGTGCATCGTCGACATCGACAACGGTGCGCGTCTCGAGACGTACGTCATCGCCGGCGAGCGCGGAACTGGTGTTATCGGAATCAACGGTGCGGCAGCGCATCTGGTCAAGCCGGGCGATCTGGTCATCCTCATCGCCTACGGCGTGATGAACGAGCAGGAAGTCAAGGAATACTCCCCGCGCGTCGTCTTCGTCGATGCCGACAACAAGCAGATCGAACTCGGCTCAGACCCGGCTCACGCGCCGGAGGGTTCGGGTCTGATCACCCCGCGCATGCTGTCGACACTCGAGGCCTCGCGCGAATCCAGCCTGGTGTAATCCATGCTGCTCACGGTCGACGTGCGGAACACCAATATCGTTCTGGGGTTGTTTTCCGGGACTGGTGAGTATTCGAAGCTGTTGCAGGACTGGCGAATGCGAACCGACCCTCGGATGACTGCCGACGAGTTGGCGTTGACCTTCCGTGGGCTGTTGGGTACTCATGTCGATGAGATCACCGGCGTTGCGGCGCTGTCGACAGTGCCGTCCGTCTTGCGTGAAATCCGCGTGATGCTGGAGCGGTACTGGGGTCACGTTCCCCACGTGGTGGTCGAACCGGGTATTCGCACCGGTGTGCCACTGTTGGTGGACAACCCCAAAGAGGTGGGAGCCGACCGGATCGTCAACAGTCTTGCCGCTCACCATCTTTACGAGGGTCCGTGCATTGTCGTGGACTTCGGTACGTCGACCTGTGTCGACGTCGTTTCCGCCAAGGGTGAGTTTCTGGGCGGCTGCATCGCGCCCGGACTCGAGATCTCGACCGATGCCTTGGCGTCGCAGTCCGCTGCGCTGCGCAAGGTCGAATTGGTGCGCCCGCGTTCGGTGGTCGGCAAGAACACCGTCGAATGCATGCAGTCCGGTGCGGTATTCGGCTTTGCCGGCCTCGTTGACGGATTGGTCAACCGCGTACGCGACGAACTGCCGGAGTTCGGTGGTGACGACGTCTCCGTGATCGCAACCGGGGACAGCGCACCGCTGATCATTCCCGAATCCGACACTATCGACCACCTCGAACGGGACCTCACTCTCGAGGGGCTGAGGTTGGTCTTCGAGCGCAATCAGGCGCGTCGTGGATCCGGTCGACGACCGGTCGCCTGATCGATGGTTTCGTTCCAGCAGTTTCGCGATTGCAAAAGTTATGCCACAATGGTGCTCGTGAATCGCTGCATGGGTGCTCAGGAGTGTTGTCGAGGCTGACCGCTGCCTTGACCAATTCACATTCCTTGGAGCTAGCTCGTGCTATCCACATATTCTGCAGATCTCTCTGTTTTGACCCCTACTCTCGCTGCTGATCGTGCTGTTTCCGCAGGTCGTAGCGCTAATCGTGGGGCGTCCGGACGCCGTCCGAGTGGTGCGTCGTTGCCTACCCGCCTTCGCCCGGCCGATTTGCTGCGACTGACCGACGAGGGAGCGAACGGCGTGCTCGACGGCCGTTTCGACCACCTCATTCCCGACGCCTTCCCGACGCTCGATCGTTGGTCCACTCGCCTGCATGCGGACGACGACGTCGATGTGTGGCTCATCAGCTGGGTACCCGAACGCAACACCGAATTGCACGACCACGCAGGTTCGTTCGGCGCATTGACCGTCCTCAGTGGTTCTCTGACCGAATTCCGTTGGGCCGGTGACGCCCTGGTGGAACGCCAGCTCGACGCCGGCGATCAGGCTTCTTTCCCGCTCGGCTGGGTTCACGATGTCGTGCGTTCGACGGATGTTCCTGGTGCTCCGATCGAAATCAGCTCTGATGCACCGACTCTGAGTGTTCACGCCTACTCACCGCCGCTGACGGCAATGTCCTTCTACGAAGTGACGGATCACCGGACTCTTCGTCGCACCCGTACCGAGCTGACCGACCTGCCCGAGGGGGGCACCAAATGACCATCGACCAAATGCTCGACGACGCTCGCGCACAGATCGATCGTATGTACGTCTTCCAGCTCACCGAAGCCTTCCATCGCGGCGCGATCTTCGTCGACATTCGCCCGCAGGCGCAGCGCGCCATCGAGGGAACCCTCCCCGGTGCACTCGCGATCGAGCGAAACGTTCTCGAGTGGCGACTCGACCCCACCAGCAGCGCACACCTCGCGTTGGCCACCGACCACGACGTCGAGTGGGTAATCGTCTGCTCCGAGGGCTACACCTCGAGCCTGGCCGCAGCGTCGTTGCAGCAGTTGGGTCTGCACAAGGCCACCGATCTCGTGGGCGGGTACCAGGCGATCAAGGCCGCCGGACTGCTCGGTGCGCTCAGCGGAGTGCGTCATTGCTCCCGCGAGTTGGCGGCGGTTTCGGCTCATTGAGGTATTTGCTGTGCGCCTTTATTAACCGCGGGCGGTTAATAAAGGCGCACAGCGGGTCTGGCGGTAAATCTTCGGGCTCATTCCGTGATGGCGGGTGAAGGCCGTCGTGAGCGCAAAGGGGCTCGAGTAGCCCACTTCTCGCGCGATCGAGGACACCGTTCGTGCCGGGTCTGCGAGTAGATCCGCCGCCACCGACAAGCGCCACTCGGTCAGATAGCCGACGGGTCCGATCCCCATGAGACCGGTGAACCGGCGTGCGAAGGCCGCTCGTGAGCTGCCGGACTCCTGGGCCAGGCTCGCGACCGTCCAGGGATGTTCCGGCCGATTGTGTATGAGCCGCAAGGCATGCCCGATGACGGGATCCTCGTAGGCCTTGATCCATCGCGGTGATCGATTCTGGTTCTCGGCGAACCATGTACGGACCGCCGAGATCAGGACCAGGTCCAGGAGCCTGTCCAACAACACTTCTTGTCCTGGTCCGTCGGCGGCGATCTGTTGTTCCAGAAGCTTTGTCATCGGCGCGGTTTCGATGCTGCGACGGACTACCGCGACGGGTGTCAGGCTGTCAAGGATCTGACGGCTGACATAGGAGTCCAAACGGTATGTGCCCGTGAGCATGACGGTCTGGCCACTGGTCGAGTTGCCCCAGGTGCGAACGCCGAGAACCGACATGTCCTCGAGTGGCGATCCGTCGACCGCGGCGCAGTTTTGTGCCTCGTCGATGAGTACGTGGACCGGGGTGTCCGGGTGATCGGCGACCGTATAGGGATCGGGGCCGCGCAGGAGTGCAATGTCGCCGGCCTCGAGATCTTCTGTCTGTCCGGTGTCGGACACGACAACTGCGGTGCCGCGAACCAGAACCAGCACGGTGATCGGTGCGTGGTCCTCGATACGTAATGACCACGGTGGATCGAGCAGCGAGCGCAGCAGAAAAGCGCCCTCCGCCCGCGACCCGGCCAGCATCATCGACAATGCATCCATGTTTCGACGGTAGACGCTGACGTATGTTTTTGCGACCTTCGGCTATGGATCGTATTGACGCTCCGCGGTCGAATGAGTACATGACGACAACAAGCGACATTCAATCGGCAGTAGTGATCGGTGGTACCGGTAAGACCGGTGCGCGCGTTGCGCAGAGGCTGACGGCGGTGGGAATCCGTACCAGAATCGCGTCGAGAACATCCGGGACGCGTTTCGACTGGAACGATCAGACGACGTGGCAGCCTGCAGTGTCCGGCGTCGACGTGGCATATGTGACGTATGCGCCGGACCTCGCAGTGCCGGAATCGAGCACCCACATCGAGGAACTCGCTGAGCTTGCGTACCGCGAAGGAGTTCGTCGCATGGTGCTCCTGTCCGGGCGCGGTGAACCGGCGGCGCAGAAAGCCGAGCAGGTTCTGGCCGACACCGGTCTGGAATGGGCTGTGGTGCGGGCCAGCTGGTTTGCCCAGAACTTCAGTGAGGGGTATCTACTCGATCCGATTCGGGAAGGCCGCCTGGAACTTCCGGTCGGAGAGGTGGGGGAGCCGTTCATCGACGTCGACGATCTAGCTGACGTGGCGGTGGCCGCATTGACTCGAACCGACCTCCTCGGCCGAGTTCTCGAGGTGACGGGTCCGGAGTTGCTCACCTTCGCGGAGGCCGTTGAGGCGATTTCGGCGGTGTCGGGGCGTGCGGTGTCATTCGAAAGAATTGGACTGCAACAGTTTTCCGGCGGCATGGCAGAAGTTGGCGTCCCGAGTGATGTCGTGGAGTTGCTCACTTACTTGTTTGCCGAGGTTCTCGACGGACGAAATCAAAGTGTGACCGGCGTCGTCGAAGAGGTCCTGGAACGACCCGCTCGAGATTTCACCACTTTTGCCGCCGAGGCTGCTCGAACGGGGGTCTGGTCGTGAAGAAATCCGAGATCTTCTTGGAGTTGCTCGTCGGCGTGACTGCGCTCGGCGCGCTCGTTGCCGGTGGCGCGTTGTTCGCGTTCTCGTCCTTCGTAATGCCCGCCCTGCGGTCGGTCGACGCACACGCCGCGATCACGTCGATGCAGGCGATCAACGTCGAAGCACCGCGGAGCGCCTTGATGCTGCCACTCGTCGGATCGGCGCTCACCGCGATCGCCGCCGGAATCTGGGCAGCGATCTCCAGACCGGACGGCTGGGTCCTTGCCGTTGTCGGTTGTGTCGGGGTGCTCGCGTCCTTCGCGGTGACAGCGATCTACCACGTCCCCCGCAACGACGCTTTTGCCTCGGTCAGCGCTACCGATGCAGCCGCATGGGCGTCGTACGAGGTGGGTTGGACGGTGTGGAATCACGTCAGGGTTGCGCTGTACTTCCTGTCGGGAATCGTGCTCGCGGTCGCCGCGGTGCTACCAGCAACAAACGCGGTGGACACGGCCCAGTAGTCTTGTACCCCGTGAGTGATGTAGAAGCCCAGCCAGTCGACGACACCCCCGAGCAGCTCCGTATCCGGCGCGAGAAGCGTGAACGGATCCTCGCGCAGGGGCAGGAGGCGTACCCGGTTTCGGTCGATCGCACCCACACGCTCGCGCAGATCCGCGCGGAGTACCCGGAACTCGAGCCGGACACGGCGACTGGCGTGCTGGTCGGCGTCGTCGGCCGCGTCATCTTCATGCGCAACACCGGCAAGTTGTGCTTCGCGACTTTGCAGGAGGGCGACGGTACCCAGCTGCAGGCCATGATCAGCCTCGCCGGCGTCGGCGAAGAGGCACTGGCTGCCTGGAAGTCCGACGTCGACCTCGGCGACTTCGTCTTCATCCACGGTGAGGTCATCAGCTCCCGTCGGGGTGAGCTCAGCGTGATGGCCGACGCGTGGCAGATCGCATCCAAGTCGCTGCGCCCCCTGCCGGTTGCTCACAAGGAGATGAGCGAAGAGTCCCGGGTGCGTCAGCGCTACGCGGATCTGATCGTTCGCCCCGAGGCTCGCGACAACGCCCGCAAGCGCGTCGCTGTTGTCCGTGCGCTGCGTAATGCGCTCGAGAGCCGCGGCTTCCTCGAGGTCGAGACGCCGATGCTGCAGACGCTGCACGGCGGCGCGGCAGCTCGCCCGTTCGTCACGCACTCCAACGCCCTCGACATCGACCTGTACCTGCGTATCGCGCCGGAACTGTTCCTCAAGCGTTGCGTCGTCGGCGGTATCGAGAAGGTCTTCGAGATCAACCGCAACTTCCGCAACGAGGGCGTCGACTCCACTCACTCGCCCGAGTTCGCGATGCTCGAGACGTACGAGGCCTACGGCACGTACGACGATTCCGCGAAGATGATTCGTGAGCTCGTCCAGGAAGTTGCGCAGGAAGCATTCGGCACGCAGGTCCTCACCCTCGCCGACGGTTCCGAGTACGACGTCAGTGGCGAGTGGCAGGTTCTCGAGATGTACCCGTCGCTGTCGGCTGCCATCGGCACCGAGGTCACGCCGGATACGACGGTCGACGAGCTTCTCGCTCTGGCGGAGAAGGTAGGCCTCGAGGTTCCCAAGGACAAGGGCTACGGCCACGGCAAGCTCGTCGAGGAGTTGTGGGAGCACCAGTGCGGCGATCAGCTGTACGTGCCGACGTTCGTCCGTGACTTCCCGGTCGAGACGTCGCCCCTGACTCGTGATCACCGCAGCAAGAAGGGTGTCACCGAGAAGTGGGACCTGTACATCCGCGGATTCGAGTTGGCGACCGGCTACTCCGAACTTGTCGACCCCGTCATCCAGCGTGAGCGCTTTGTCGACCAGGCGCGCCTCGCGTCGGCAGGCGACGACGAAGCGATGGTGCTGGACGAGGAGTTCCTCGCCGCGATGGAACAGGGCATGCCGCCGACCACCGGCACCGGCATGGGAATCGATCGACTGCTGATGGCTTTGACGGGTCTCGGTATTCGCGAGACGATTCTCTTCCCGATCGTTCGTCCGTCCGCTCGCTAGCTTTACTTCGATCAAGGTTCGGCCGCACATGTTGCGGCCGAACCTTTTTCAGTTGGGGCACTCCCAAGGTATTCGATACGGTTCACAGTCGGCGTCGTCGTCGGCTATCGGCGGTGCCGAAAACCAGATGAATCTGGGTGAATTCTTCAGCTCGATCAGCTCAGCGGGGAGCGCTCGTAGTTGGGATTCGATTTGTTCCCAACGACATTCGCCTGCGGCAAAGGATTCATCCATGCGCGGTCGCCTGAGTTTCGGACTTTCGAATTGTTGCGATGATTTGGTCGATCGTGCCCTGGTTGAGTGCGTCAGGTAGTCCCTGATCCGACTGGACAAGGAAGACCATGACCTCGGCTGTGGAGTATCCGGGTGTGGTGACGACATCGAATTGTGCTGAGGGCGGATCGCATTCGTTGTCCGCCGGGATATTTGTGACGGTTGCGGTGTACCGGATCGCAGGGCGTCCGGAGATGGTGAAATTCGTGGGTCCGCTGTAAGCGATGCTGGCGAGAGTGCCGTTCTTGGAGGCGAAGATTGCGCTCGGTAGTCTTTTCTCGAGCCGTCGTCTGTCATGATTCCCCCGTCTGTCTTTGTCGCAAGACAAGCCGACTGGCATACCCGGCGGAGATCAGTCCCAATCATCCGGACGAGCCAAGACAGGACGTTTGTCCAGGTGCTATTGTCGCTGCTTATCGAAGGATCTGGGGAGGAATGGTCGTGGTGAAAAAGGTTGTTGTCACGATGGTTGACGATCTGGACAAAAAATCGCCCGCGGACGAAACTGTGGAGTTTTCCGTCGACGGAGTTGCTTACGAAATCGATCTGACCGCCGCCCACGCCGCGGAACTGCGCGATGCACTGAAAAAGTGGATTCCTCATGCGAGAAAGTCGAATTCCGCCAAATCGGTCAACGGAGCGGTGACCAAATCCCGTCCCGTTGCGGACCGCGATCAGAGTGCCGCCATCCGCGAATGGGCCAAGGGTGCGGGCTTCGAGATTTCGGCCCGCGGTCGTATTTCCACGGAGGTGCGCCGAGCCTACGAAAAGGCCGTCTGAAATGGATCGCGAATGGATTCGGGCGCATTTTGCCGAAACGGATTGATAACGCGTTCTAGTTTGTTAGCGTCTGCACGGTTCGCATCTCTCGTAGAGGAGTCGGTCGTGCACAGAATCGGGTTGTTCGGGGGCGTGGTTCTTGCCGCTCTGATGCTTGTCGGGTTCACCTCCGTGGCTTCGGCTCAGGCCGCGTTGCCCGTGCCCAATGCCTTCCTTGCCGGTGTTCCTCAGGAGTTGGGAAATCCAGGCGGTTCAGCTCCTGGATCCAATGACTTTTTGTGTAAACCTACTGCCGAACATCCCAATCCGGTTGTGCTCGTTCACGGAACGGGTGGAAACAGGCAGACCAACTGGGCCACCTATGCGCCGTTGCTCGCCAACGAGGGCTACTGCGTCTTCGCGCTGACGTACGGAAACTTCCCCGAGCAGCCGTGGCCGTTGTCGGCCATCGGTGGAATGCAGGAAATTCCTTCCAGCGCAGCACAATTGTCGAATTTCGTCGATCAAGTTCTGAGCGCTACGGGCGCAACGTCGGTGGATCTCGTCGGGCATTCGCAAGGCACGATCATCAACGGGTACTACGCGAAGTTCCTCGGCGGTGCCGACAAAGTGGACAACATCGTCTCGGTGGCATCGCTGTGGAAGGGAACCCTCGGAAACGAGCAGGCAAGTATCGGCCGCAGCCTTCGCGAACTCGGGGTATCCGAGGCGGCACAGGCAGGATTCCCGATCTGCAAGGCGTGCCTGAACATGGGGGCCGGTTCGGAGTTCATCGAAAATCTCCGTGCGGGAGGCGTTTACGCGCCGGGCGTTCACTACACGAACATCACGACGCGCTACGACGAACTGGTGCTGCCGTATACAAATGGGCTGGAGCCCGGGCCGAACGCAACCAACATCGTCGTCCAGGACGGTTGTGAGCAAGACATCTCCGATCATCTCGCCATCGCGGCGTCGCTGCGCGCGGCGACTTTTGCTCTCAATGCACTCGATCCCGCGCATCAGCGGCCGGTACCGTGCAACTCGGTATTGCCCGTCGTGGGTTGATCAATATGTGGAGGCCTTCGGTGGGGATTCGAACATGCGTGGGTGCGCTCGCTCTGGCGGGTGCCGTGGCCGCGACCGCCGCACCTCTTGCGTCGGCGAACGAACCTCTTCCCGTTCCGTCCGGTTTCTTCAGCGGAATCGCCCTCGAAGCGACCAACCCGGGCGGATCGGCCCCTGGCACCAACGACTTCTCGTGCACGCCTTCCGCTGCTCATCCTGATCCAGTCGTCCTGGTGCACGGGACGGCGGCCAACCGTCAGACCAATTGGGGCGTACTCGCACCCGTACTGGCCAACGACGGGTACTGCGTTTTCGCGCTCACCTTCGGGAATCGAACGGACCAGCCGTGGCCGATTTCCGCAGCCGGCGGTCTCGCACCACTCGGAGACAGCGCAGGGCAGCTGTCGGACTTCGTCGATGACGTTCTCTCTGCGACGGGTGCCTCGAAGGTCGACCTGATCGGACACTCTCAGGGGACGACGGTCAGTGCGTACTACGCCAAGTTTCTCGGCGGCGACGCGAAGGTTTCCAAGATCGTCTCCATCGCTCCGTTGTGGGACGGCTCGGAGGTCGGGCCGCCGGAAGGCGTCGGGGGACCGGATTTCGACAACGCCACCTTCGTGACCGAACTGCGCGACGCGGGCGTCTACTCCGATGACGTCGAGTACACCAACATCGTGACTCGGTTCGATCAAGTGGTCGTTCCGTACAGCAGCGGAATACTGGCCGCGTCGAACGCGTCGAACATAGTTGTTCAGGACGGTTGCGAGCAGGACCTGTCGGATCACATCGCGCTGGTGGCGTCGCAGCGAACGGCGACTCTGACGCTCAACGCGCTTGATCCGTCGAATCCGCGTGAGGTGCCGTGCACTCGGGTACTCCCGATATTCGGCTGATCAGGCGTCGAAAATCGCTGTTCGCTTCAGGCGTACAGGAACCGGGAAACGATTCCCTCAGCTGCGACGTTGTGAACGGTAAGCAGTCCGGCTTCCGCCGCCAATCGGGTGGAGGAGCAGCAGGTGGACTTCGCGCCCTCTAGAGTAATAAGTGGGGTCGTGCAACCTTTGTCGATTCGTGGACGTCAGTCCGCTGACCGGCGAGGCGATCAGTCTGTAGTGCCGGAGCGAAACGCGGCGACCAGGGACGAGACATCCGGTCTCGAACCTGCCCGCCGGAGAGTGTGAGGGAGAGCGATGTTCGAGAGGTTCACCGATCGCGCGCGGCGCGTTGTTGTCCTGGCTCAAGAAGAAGCCAGGATGCTCAACCACAACTACATCGGCACGGAGCACATCCTTCTCGGCCTCATTCACGAGGGCGAAGGTGTTGCAGCCAAGTCGTTGGAGTCGTTGGGTATCTCCCTCGAGGGAGTCCGCAGCCAGGTCGAGGAGATCATCGGCCAGGGCCAGCAGGCTCCGTCCGGTCACATCCCCTTCACACCGCGCGCCAAGAAAGTCCTCGAGCTGAGTCTGCGCGAAGCGCTGCAGCTCGGACACAACTACATCGGTACGGAGCACATTCTGCTCGGTCTCATCCGTGAGGGTGAGGGCGTAGCAGCCCAGGTTCTGGTCAAGCTCGGTGCCGATCTCAACCGTGTCCGCCAGCAGGTCATCCAGCTGCTGTCGGGCTACCAGGGCAAGGAGCCCACCGAAACCGGTGGCACCCGCGGAGAGGCCGGCACGCCGTCCACCTCGCTCGTGCTCGACCAGTTCGGTCGCAACCTGACGCAAGCTGCCCTCGAAGGCAAGCTGGACCCGGTCATCGGCCGCTCGAAGGAAATCGAGCGCGTCATGCAGGTTCTCTCGCGTCGTACCAAGAACAACCCGGTTCTCATCGGTGAACCCGGTGTCGGTAAGACCGCTGTGGTCGAGGGCCTGGCTCAGGCAATCGTCAACGGTGAGGTCCCCGAGACCCTCAAGGACAAGCAGCTGTACACGCTCGACCTCGGGTCGCTCGTGGCCGGCAGCCGTTACCGCGGTGACTTCGAAGAGCGCCTGAAGAAGGTTCTCAAGGAGATCAACACCCGCGGAGACATCATCCTGTTCATCGACGAGCTGCACACCCTCGTTGGTGCGGGCGCGGCCGAGGGCGCTATCGACGCGGCCTCCATCCTCAAGCCCAAGCTCGCCCGCGGTGAGCTGCAGACCATCGGTGCTACCACTCTCGACGAGTACCGCAAGTACATCGAGAAGGATGCCGCTCTCGAGCGTCGTTTCCAGCCCGTTCAGGTGGGCGAGCCGACCGTCGAGCACACCATCGAGATCCTCAAGGGTCTTCGTGACCGCTACGAGGCTCACCACCGTGTCTCCATCACGGACGGTGCTCTCGTGGCAGCGGCGACGCTGGCCGACCGCTACATCAACGACCGCTTCTTGCCGGACAAGGCGATCGACCTCATCGACGAGGCGGGCGCGCGAATGCGCATCCGTCGGATGACTGCACCGCCGGACCTGCGCGAATTCGACGATCGCATCGCCGACGCGCGTCGTGAGAAGGAGTCCGCGATCGACGCGCAGGACTTCGAGAAGGCTGCGAACCTGCGTGACAAGGAGAAGACCCTCGTTGCTCAGCGCGCTGAGCGTGAGAAGCAGTGGCGTGCGGGCGACCTGGACGTCATCGCCGAGGTCGACGACGAGCAGATCGCCGAGGTTCTGGGCAACTGGACCGGTATCCCCGTCTTCAAGCTCACCGAGGAGGAGACCACTCGTCTGCTCCGCATGGAAGAGGAACTGCACAAGCGGATCATCGGCCAGGAAGAGGCAGTCAAGTCCGTCTCGAAGGCGATCCGTCGTACGCGTGCAGGTCTGAAGGATCCCAAGCGTCCCTCGGGCTCGTTCATCTTCGCCGGCCCGTCCGGTGTCGGTAAGACGGAGCTCGCGAAGTCGCTCGCCAACTTCCTGTTCGGCGACGACGACGCTCTGATCCAGATCGACATGGGCGAGTTCCACGACCGCTTCACCGCTTCGCGTCTGTTCGGTGCCCCTCCCGGGTACGTCGGATACGAAGAGGGTGGCCAGCTCACCGAGAAGGTGCGCCGCAAGCCGTTCAGCGTTGTGCTGTTCGACGAGATCGAGAAGGCACACCAGGAGATCTACAACACCCTCCTGCAGGTGCTCGAGGACGGCCGTCTCACCGACGGTCAGGGACGTACCGTCGACTTCAAGAACACGGTGCTGATCTTCACGTCCAACCTCGGTACGTCGGACATCTCCAAGGCAGTCGGCCTGGGCTTCAGCTCGGGAACGGGCACGGAGTCGAACTACGAGCGCATGAAGCTCAAGGTTCACGACGAGCTGAAGAAGCACTTCCGTCCCGAGTTCTTGAACCGTATCGACGACATCGTCGTCTTCCATCAGCTCACGAACGAGCAGATCGTTCAGATGGTCGACCTGATGCTCGCTCGCGTCGAGGCGGCGCTCAAGAACAAGGACATGGCCATGGAGGTCACCGACAAGGCCAAGTCGCTTCTGGCCAAGCGCGGATTCGATCCGGTACTGGGTGCACGACCGCTGCGTCGCACCATCCAGCGCGAGATCGAGGACCAGATGTCCGAGAAGATCCTCTTCGGAGAGATCGGACCCGGCCACATCGTGCTCGTCGACGTCGAGAACTGGGACGGCGAAGGCTCGGGAGAGGACGCGAAGTTCACGTTCACGCCCACCAAGAAGCCGATCGACGTGCCGGACGCACCGCCGATCGAGCTGACCAAGGCCGGCGAAAGCGAAAGCGCAGCAGAGTAGTACAGCAGAGTAATTAACGAACGGGCGGCACCTCACCGGTGCCGCCCGTTTCGTGTATCACGGGAGAGGGCGTACACATGAACGACATCGAACTGGGTCACCTGCGTCGTTGCGTCGAATTGGCAACGGAAGCATTGGATGCCGGCGACGAACCTTTCGGTTCCGTCCTGGCAGCGGCCGACGGAACATTTCTGGCGGAAGATCGAAACAGGATCGCGGGCGGCGACAACACTCGCCACCCCGAGTTCGAGCTGGCTCGGTGGGCGGTTCAGTATCTGACGCCGGAAGAGCGTTCGACGGCAACGGTATTCACCTCGGGAGAGCACTGCGCGATGTGTTCGGCTGCGCACGCATGGGTGGGCCTCGGACGTATCGTCTACATCTGCTCTTCGGCTCAACTCGGCGACTGGCTCGCGGAGTGGGGTGCGGCCCCGGCGCCGGTGAAGTCTCTGTCCGTCAACGAGGTTGCGCCGAACGTCCCGGTCGAAGGTCCGGTGCCGGAGTTGGTTCCGTTGGTGCGAGAACTGCATCGGAAGTTGCATTCGCAGAGTGCTTGAAAGGCACAGGTTAACGGGCGGCACCTCGGTGGAGGTGCCGCCCGTTTGCGTGTGGAGTCAGGAAACTGCGTCGACCGCTCGGACCTTCTCTCGCAGTTCGCCCTTGACGACCTTGCCGCTTGCATTGCGCGGCAGAGCTTCCACGACGACGATGTCCTTCGGGTGCTTGTAGCGCGCGAGACGATCATTGAGGAAGCTGCTCAGTTCCTCGATGGTCAGGTCCACGGCTGAACCTGGCGCCATCGCGACGATCGCTACCGGCACCTCACCCCACTTGGCGTCGGGGCGACCGACGACGGCCGCTTCGACGATCAATTCGTGTTCGTAGAGAACGTTTTCCACCTCGGCGCAGTAGATGTTCTCTCCGCCGGAGATGATCATGTCCTTCTTGCGATCGACGACGTAGACAAAGCCTTCGTCGTCGACTCGAACGAGATCGCCGGAGTGGAACCATCCACCGTGGAAGGCGTCAGCGGTGGCGGTGGGGTTGTTCCAGTACTCGCTCATCATCGTGGGCCCGCGGTAGACGATTTCACCGATTTCACCGGGCGCCACGTCGTCCATGTTCTCGTCGACGACCCTGGCCGAAATGGTCGGGATGACCCGACCGACGGATCCGAGCTTGCGAATCGCATCCTCACCGTCGAGAACGCAAGTGATGGGCGACATCTCGGTCTGACCGAAGACTGCGACATTGAATGCGTCCGGGAAGGTTTCGGCCATTGCCCGCAGGATGGTATCGGACGATGGTGCGGCGCCCCACGAGATGTTCTTCAGCGACAGTGCTCGAGGTTGCGCCTTCTGCACTGCGCACACGGCCTGCCATTGCACGGGCACGAGGAACAAGCTGGTGACCTTCTCGGCTTCGAGAATGTCGAGTAGTTGACCAGGGTCGAATGCGCCGACCGGATGGATCACCGTGGTCGTGCCGAGTTGCAGGCTCGGCGCGATGGAACCGAGGGCCGCGATGTGGAACATGGGCGACGCGCAGAAGCCGATGGAATCGGCATTGAACAGATGGAAGGCCCTGATACAGGTCAATGCTTGCGAAGACAGGTTGGAGTGGGAGAGCACCGAACCCTTGGGGCGACCGGTGGTTCCCGAGGTGTACATGATGAGTGCAGGAGTGTCGTCCGGGATGTCGACGAACGCGTGCGGCTCGCCCGCCTCGCTGATCAGGTCCTCGTAGTTCAGGCTGTCACCCTCGGCGGGGGCGCCTACGGTGATGGAGATGTCGATACCCTCTGACACGGCACGCGCCGCTCCGGCCAGTGGAGCCAATGGTCCTTCGGCGACAATGACTTTGGAGCCGGAGTCGTTGACCAGGTAAGCGACCTCGGGTGGCGTGAGACGGAAGTTCACCGGAACAGCTATCGCGCCCAGTGCGTTGGTCGCGAGCACGATCTCGAGGTATTCGGGGCGATTGAGCATCAGGATGAGCACGCGGTCGCCGAAGCTGACGCCGCGTCGGGCTAGAGCGTCTGCCAGCTTCTCGACGCGTGCGTCGAGGGTGCTCCAGGTGATGGAATCGCCCAAGAATCGCAGCGCGGTGCGATCGGGAATCATCTGCGCATGCCTGGCGATCTGATTGTTCCAGTTGGTGCGGCGTGAACGCTGCGCCTCGGAGACTGCATCGGTGGAGGCCATCGATGGGTTCCTCTCATGCGTGGGTGATTGTGTGACTCAGGCTACAGTGAGCCGTCGATTCTCACAGTGGTTTTGTTAACGAAAATTCGCAACGGCTACTTGAAGTGCGGTGCGCGCTTCTGCAGCATCGCCATCGCGCCTTCTTTGAAGTCGTCGCCGGTGAGAAGTTCTGCCTGACCGGTATTTTCGAGCTCCAACGCGGCATCGAGGCGGTCCAGCGTCGCCGCATTGAGTGCGCGCTTGGTGAGTTCGAGTGCGCGTCGGGGAGCCTTCGACGTGCGATCGACGACCGAGTCGACGAGTGCGTCGAACGCGTCGTCTGCGACGGTGCGGGACACGAGCCCGAAACGCTCTGCGTCCTCGGCGGAAACCCGCTCGCCCAGCAACGCCATCTCGGCCGCTCTGGCACGTCCGATCGCTGCCGGCACCAGCGCACTGGCGCCGCCGTCGGGCATCAGGCCGATGTTGACGAACGAGAGGAGGAAATAGGCGCTCGATGCTGCGTACGTCAGGTCCGCGGCCAGGGCGATGGACACTCCGACGCCGGCTGCCGGGCCGTTGACCGCGGCGATCACCGGGACCGGGGCGCTGGTGATGGCGCGAATCAGAGAAGTCGCGGCATCCATGACAACTTTCGGGTCTGCGGGGTTGAGGGCCGCTGCCGCAAGATCGGCTCCGGTGCAGAACGCTCGACCGGATCCGGTGATCACGATGGTACGAACTCTCGGGTCTGCGCCGCCCTCTCTGACGGCGGCTGCGAAAGCAGTCATCGTGGGTAGATCGATCGCGTTCATCCGCTTCGGGCGGTCGAAGGTCAATCGCAGTACACCGTCGGTGATTTCGGAGCGAAAGCCCGTCTCGGCGGTGGCGGTCATGCCGCGCTCACAGCGGTGACGAATCCGGAAAGCCGTGAGGTGATGAGGTGTTCGGCCTCCGAGACCATGCGGTCGATCATGTCGGCGACGGTCGGGATGTCGTTGATCAACCCTTGGCTTTGCCCGGCGGACCAGATGCCTGCATCGAGATCGCCGTCTTCGAAGACCTTGCGCCCGCGTGCCCCGGCGACCAGATGCTGGATGTCGCTGAACTGCGCGTCGCCGCGTGCCTCGATGTCGACGACTTCGGCGCTGATCGCATTCGCTGCTACGCGTGCGGTGTTGTGCAGAGTCCGGAAAATCAGCTTGGTGTCACGCTCGGTGTTGGCGACTATCTGCTCTTTAACCGATTGTGCTACAGGAGATTCCACGGTGCACATGAATCGAGTTCCCATGTTGACGCCGTCTGCTCCGAGCGCAAGCGCCGCGACGAGTCCGCGGGAATCTGCGATTCCGCCTGACGCGATCACCGGAATCGTGAGTTGCTGCGTGGCCGCCGGAATCAGAATCAGCCCTGGTATGTCGTCTTCACCTGGGTGTCCGGCGCATTCGAAGCCGTCGATGCTGACGGCGTCGACGCCCAGTCTCTCGGCCTTGACCGCGTGACGAACTGCAGTGCACTTGTGGATCACCTTCACGCCCGCGTCCTTGAAATGCGGAAGATGATCGATCGGATTGGAACCGGCCGTCTCGACGATCTTGATCCCGGATTCGATGATCGCCTGGCGATATTCGGCGTACGGCGGCGGCGTGATCGACGGCAGAATCGTGAGATTGACGCCGAAAGGCTTGTCGGTGAGATCGCGGGTCCGAGCAATTTCCTTGACGAGATCTTCCGGAGTGGGTTGGGTAAGGCCGGTCAGGAACCCCAGGGCGCCCGAATTGGCCGTGGCCGCAACAAGTTCTGCGCGTCCTACCCACATCATGCCGCCCTGCACGATCGGATGGTCTACGCCGAACATCTCGGTGAAGCGAGTGCGAATCATCTGCTCACAACTACTTTCTTACGATCGGTCAATCGGCATCGAACCCTATTGCAGGCGAAGAAAAATCCTGCGCTGCATGGAACGAGCCCGCCAGCGGACTGCGTGCAAGTTTGTGCGAATCATCACTAACATAACACCGGTGTGAGAGCGGGTGTCAAGACTCTTTTTCCGGAATCCGTCCGCCGTGACAGCCGCGTTGTAGGGTTTCGGGTGAAGCCGTACCGGGCGCGAATTGCGACCTTCGCGACCGTTAACATGGTCCGTTCGGACTCGCGCCCGTAGAAGTGCGGTGCAGCGGACGAAGGCAGTGGAAGAAAGCAACGGAAGTGGAGGGTCAGGTGCCCGGACAGACACGCGTCTCCGTGAGCGGCAGTGGCTCTGCACCACGAACGCGTCCGAAGAATCGGAAGGCCCAAATCGCGGCCGCTGCCGCGGAGGCATTCAGTGAACGTGGCTACCACGCGGTCGGCATCGACGAGATCGCAGCGAAGGTCGGAATCTCCGGGCCGGCCCTCTATCGTCATTTCCCCACGAAATACGCGCTGTTCGTCTACACCGTGAACAACCTGACCCAGGCGTTGCTGGATGCCAGCGATCCCGCGGTACACGGAAACGACGATCCACGCGAGCAGTTGAACTCCACCATGGTGGGGGTCATCCGCGCGACGATCGAGAATCGGCGTAGGGGAGGGCTCTACCGTTGGGAGGGCCGGTACCTGGTCGACGAGGATCGTGAGCAATTGCGGGAGGGAATGCGCACGCTCAATCTTCGGATTGCCGAGCCGTTGGCCGCAGTGCGCCCGGAACTGGACCCGGCCGACGTCGAGCTGATCGCACCGGCTGTGCTCAGCGTGATCGCCAGTATCACCGGTCATCGATCGGCGTTGTCCGCCAAGCAGATCGAATCGTTGATTCTCACAGCTTGTTGGTCGGTCATCGGCGTCGAGTTGCCCGTTGGTGCGAAGGACAGCGGGAAGAAAGCGGCGCCCGAACGCAAACCCGGTCTTGCTCGGACATCGAAACGTGAAGTGCTGCTTCAGGAAGCCGTATTGCTGTTCGATCAGCGCGGCTATCACGACGTGAGTATCGAGGAGATCGGCGCTGCAGCGGGTATCAACGCGTCGAGCGTGTACCGGCACTTCGCGAGCAAAGCCGATCTACTCGCCGCGGCTTTCTATCGGGCGTCCGATCGCCTGACGATGACGTTGGGTTCGGCGTTGGCGGAGTCGGAGACACCACTCGCGGCCGTAGAGACATTGGCCAAGATGTACGTCGAGGTGTCGTTCGGCAGAAGCGAACTGTTGGCAGTCTATTTCGCCGAGATCGGCAGCTTGCCGGACCGGTCGCGGACCGAGTTGCGGAACATCCAGCGGCTCAACGTGGAGGAGTGGGCGCACTTGTGCGTCGAGGCGCGGCCGGAGTTGACGATCGTCCAAGCGCGGTTCCTCGTCCACGCGGCGCTCGGTCTGGTCTTCGACATCGGCAGGATCGTGCACTTTTCCTCGGAGAACTCCGCGCAGGCGCGCGTCGAGAAATTGCTGACCGCGACTCTCCTGGGGTAGCGCAGTCCGAAACAGTAGGTGTGACTTCACGTATCGCGGGTAGGTTCGTGATCGCAAGGCGTTCACCGAATCATGTGAAGACGGAAGTAGGGACAGCAATGCCAACTCGTACCGCACGCACCGCCTGGAACGGCACCCTCGAAGCCGGGTCGGGACAGGTCGAACTCACCAGCTCGGGTGTCGCGACCTTCGATGTGTCGTTCCCCAAGCGCGCAGCTGAGGAAGCCGGCGGAACCACCAGCCCCGAAGAACTGATCGCCGCGGCACATTCGTCCTGCTACGCGATGCAGTTGTCGGCACTGATCGCCGAGGCCGGCGGAACTCCGCAGAGCCTCGACATCACCGCAGACGTGTCGCTGGGCCCCGACACGGTCGGCTTCAAGCTCACCGGAATCAAGCTCACCGTTCGCGCCGAGGTCGACGGCCTCGACGCCGACGGTTTTGCCAAGGTTGCCCAGGCGGCCAAGGAAACGTGCCCGATCAGCAAGGCGCTGACCGGCGTCGACATCACGTTGGATGCGGCACTGGACTGATCACCTCGTGCTCGGGCGCCCCCTGCGGCGCCCGAGTGCGGTTGTGTGTGACGACCAGGTAGCTTGCGAACAATATCGGGAGCACCCACAGATCCGATGGATCACGAAAGACCACGATCGGCAAGAGCTCGCCGCGGAATCCTCCTGCGGTCCAGCGGAAAAACCCGATCACCCACTCGTACGCGTCGCCGATCGGCGAGACCGTCTTCACCGCGGCGAAGCCGATGCCCGTGACCGCGATGGACCAGGCGATCGCTGCTCGCCCCGCCAGCTTTCGTCTGAGCACCTCGAGAACCGAGAGCAGGAGCAAGGGAAACAGGAACACGCCGGCGACGTCGGACAGCTTGCCCGTCATCGTGTTCCCGAATGCCCCTTTGAGTACGTGGTCGTTGACCAAGATGACGGCCACCGAGACCAGCGCCCACGGACTCAGCAGCAGATCGCCCGGGCGGTTCACGACAGGTTGATGGTTGCCGAGCCGGACGAGAACAGGTCGCACTTGAACTGAAGGCGAAGACCGGTGGCGGCTTCGGGGACCTCGTACGCCAATTCGCCTCGCTTGGCTGCACCCGGCGCAAGCTCTCCGTCGACACTCGACGTGCTGCTGTCGGTGAACGTGATGTTGTACGACTTGTTGGTCGAGTCCTGCAGTTCGAAGCACATCATCGATGACACAGTCGACGGCTTGTCGCTGTTGTTGGTGACCTCGGTGTCGACCACGACGTAGCGGTTTCCGGGATCCGCGGTGATGAACTGATTGGTCGAGACATAGGGATCGACAACGCCGTGTACCTGGACGCGCCAGTCGCCCAGTTCGACGACGTCACCGATGCCGAAGGCAGCCGCGGGTGCGGCGGAAGAACCGTTGTCGTCGACCTTCTTCGCTTCGTCGGTCTCGCCCGAGGCGATGGTTGCGAACAGGGCTGCGCCGACGGCGAGGAGGGCGAGGGGAGTACGGAGTGATCGCATGATGTGCGCCTTTCGAGAGTTGGTATGGCACAAGTCAACGATGTGGGGACCGCTCACCGCTTCGGTCGAAAGATCGGGGAGCCTCATCCTTTCGGTCGGAGCTTGACGGTTCGTCCACCCGTTCGGCTGATTCGAGGCGTCGGTGGCGGTGGATACGCTTGCTCGGTGATCACCACCAAAGGAACCGTTGTGCGACGACGCGTATGGACTACCGCCGCCGTCGCGTTCAGCCTTTTCTGTTCCTTCATGACGGTGGGCATCGCAGGCGCGTCGGGAAATATGCCACCGGCATTGGTCGGGATCGGGTTCGTCCTGGGCGTGGCCGGTGGGATATCGCTTGTCTGGCGCCATCAACATCCCTGGGTGGTTCTGGCGATCACGCTGGTCGGCCCGCTGTTCTTCCCCACCGATGCGACGGCGGCGCTCATCGCGTTGTTCGCCGTTGCTCGGATCGCGCGTGGGCCTCGGCTTGCAGTAGCCGCGGCAGCTGTCTTCGTCGTGTGCGGAATTTCGTTGACCTACGACGCTTTTCGAAATCGTGAGTACTCCGTTCTCACGATGGGCACCGCGAAACCCAAAGACGGTTCGGTGGTTGTTCAATACGACGTCGCCATCTGGATCCCGTGGCTCGTCGCAGCCGTCATGGTCGGCATTGTCGTGGCGCTCTCGCTCCTGATTCGGACCAGAACCGAACTCGTCGAGGCCGAGCACGTACGGGATCTGGCCACCGAGAAAACCGACGTGATGCGCGACGAGATGATTCGCACCGAGGAACGAACGCGGATCGCTCGAGACATGCACGACACGATCGCGGCCAGTCTGAGCCGGATCTCGTTGTTCGCCGGCGGGTTGCAGGTCAGCGCGGCAGACAATCCCGAGAAGGTCGTCAACACCGCAGCGATGATCAGAACCACCGCACACGAGGCTTTGGACGAATTGAAGGGAATCGTCGGAGTGCTCAGGGGAAGCGGTGATCGCCGCGAACACGGTGGGCACCAGGGGATCGACGCGATCGGTGACCTGGTCAACAGTGCACGCGCGGCAGGCATCCACTGCCGTCTCGAATCCGAGTTGCTCCCGGGTGATGTCGGAATGTTGGCGGGGCATGTCTGTTATCGCGTCGTTCAGGAATCGTTGACCAACGTCCAGAAGTACGCGAGCGACCAGATGCTCGTCATTTCCGTGACCGGGTCGCCGCACGACGGAATCCGCATCCTCGCACGCAACAAGCTGAGCGAGCTTGCACCCATGACGTCGATCGGTTCTCGATCCGGCCTACGCGGGTTGGCCGAACAGGCGCGAGAGATCGGCGGCAAGGTGGAGGCAGGCGCGTTGGGGGACGATTTCCTCGTCAGTTGCTGGGTGCCCTGGTCGTCGTAGCCCTCCCACCCTCCAACTGTCGGGGGCTCTGGGTAATCTGAGCGCACTATGGACGCTGACTCGCGCATCACAGTTTTGATCGTCGACAACGACGCGTGGGTTCGGCGCGGGATGAAGGACATCCTGGAAGCAGCGCCGGACATCGTGGTGGTTGCCGAGGCCGAGGCCGAGGACGGCGATCAGGTCGCAGCCAAGGTCACTCGTTTTCGTCCCCACGTGGTGCTGATGGATCTGAAAATGGCACGGGTCGGTGGCTTGGAGGCCACGCGTGAATTGATGACCATGAGCAATCCACCGAAGGTCATTGCCATGACCGCCTTCGACGTCGACGACATGGTTGTGCAGGCAGTCGAGGCGGGCGCGCACAGTTTCCTGAGCAAGGACGCAGCTCCGCAGGCGTTCCAGCAGGCAGTGCGGGTAGTGGCGTCGGACCACTCGTTGTTCAGTTGCGATTCTCTGCGCGCCATCGTGGCCTCGTCGCCGCGTCGGCAAGCGCCCGATCAGACTCCGCTCGCTTCGCTCACCGATCGGGAGCGCGAAGTGCTGACAATCCTGGCGACAGGCGCGGCCAACAGCGTTATCGCGGAGCGGCTGTACCTCGGTGAGACCACCGTCAAGACGCATATCTCTTCGCTGTTCGCCAAGCTGGGTGTGCCCAACCGCGTGAGTGCGTCGTTGATCGCGTTCCGGTGTGGCCTTGTGACGTGACTCGGGACTAATCCCGACCCTGTTCGTTGTTGCACCTTCGGTGACTGATCAAATCGTGATTGACCAAGACGTGACCATCGAAGTGTGGTCGGACGTCGCTTGTCCGTGGTGCTACATCGGAAAGACCAGGTTCCTCTCGGCGCTGGATCGTTTCGAGAACAAGGACCGCGTCAACGTCATCTGGCGCTCGTACCAGCTCGCTCCGGAGACCCCGGTGGGAGAGGGCCGAACCGAACTCGACGCCTTGGTCGAAATGAAGGGGATGGCGCCTGATCAGGTACGTCAGATGTTCGCCCACGTCAGCGCGACGGCCGCCGAGGTCGGGTTGACCTTGGACTTCGAAACCGTGATCGCCGCCAATACCTTTGATGCGCACAGGTTGCTGCATCTCGCGGGTGAGCGGCAGAACGAACTCCTCGAAGCGCTGTTCAAAGCGCACTTCAGCGACGGCTTGGTGATCGACGACCGTGAGGTGCTGGTCGAGCTGGCCGTGAGCGTCGGCCTCGACGCCGATGTCGTGCGCGAGCAACTGGGCTCCGATGCCGCAGCGGAGGCTGTCCGCGAAGATCTGTCCATGGCCCGCCAACTGCAGGTCAGCGGCGTTCCGTTCTTTGTCGCCAACCGTGCGGTTGCCGTGTCCGGCGCTCAGCCCGAAGAGGTGTTTCTGCAGTTGCTCACTCAGGCCTCCGAACCGGCCTGAGAAAGGCGAGCGGCACGCACAGCCGGGGCGTTCGAAAACGGCAACAGATGTGCGCCGTTCACAGGGCAGGACAAGGTCACGTGCGCTGCATCGACGAACCGGTACGGCTGCGCTGCAACAACTCCGGCGAGGTTCTTTCGCAGACGCGACATCTCGGCCCGCGCGGTCACCGTGCGGGCCGGGTCGCCGAACAGATCTTGCGCCAACCGCGATGCAGTCAGTCCCCGTCTCTCGGATCCGAGGAGGAACAGAATCTCCGCATGTCGTTGGGTGGGGGCGTATGCCCATTCGCCGAAACCCGACGTGACTGTCACCGACATGTTCTCGGAATCGCGCAGATCAATATGCACCGTGGGCGCGCTGATTCTCTCGCCGGTGGTGATCGGTCTAACCAGCCACCCGCCGGGAAGCGGATCCAGTTCGCACAGGCCCAGGGCCGGGAACCATGTCCTGCCGGGAGCCAAAGCTGCGGGGAGCAGCACGCGCGAGCGATGAGGTAACGCGTCGACCGCTGCGACCCATCCGTGGGTGTCGATCACCAATGCGGGTGATCCGCTTCGTGCAAGCATCGGCCCTGCAACAGAACGTAGTTGATCGAGATTGTCCCGATGCTTGTCGCGCAGGTGTGATTGAGCGAGGCGTGCGACGGCGTCGACCAGAGCGAGCGTCGTGGGATGGACGGTCTTGGCAGGACCACTGATGTCGACGACGCCGATGACACGGTCGTCCCGCGGATCGCGGATGGGCGCCCCCGCACACGTCCACGGATGATGGCTGCGCGCATAGTGTTCCGCCGAGAAGATCTGAACCGCCTGTCGTGACACCAATGCCGTTCCGATGGCATTGGTGCCGACGCTGTCCTCCGCCCAGTTCGCCCCTTCGACAAATCCCAGACGCGCAGCTTGGTCCAGTACGCGATGGGAACCGCTGCGCCACAGTACAGTTCCGCGAAGATCTGCGACGACCATGATGTTCTCACCGCTCGCGGTGACCGATTCGAGTCCGCGTGTCACGTCGTCGAGTACGTCGTACAGTCCGGACTCACGACGACGGAGATCGAGTTCGGCGACGTCCATCGACGGTTCGACCCGGCTGTGCTCGGGATCGATACCGAGTTCGCGCAGGCGCTGCCACGATTGGCGCACCACGTCCCTTGGGCGGGCCGGTGCGCGGTCTCCGGCCATCGTCGCGTCGTACACCGCGGCGAGGGTCCTCGCGTAGTCGCGAGGATCCTCGCCGGGCGGCATCGCAGGCTCTGGCAACCGCTTTTTCAGTGAAGACACCGCTTTCGGCGAAGACGCCGCTTTCGGCGAAGACGCCGCTTTCAGTGAAGACACCTCGGTCAGCGGTAGACGAGACCGCCGTCGATGAGACCGGCCTGCCCGGTCATGTAGTCGGAATCGGGCCCAGCGAGGTAAGAGACGAAACCGGCTACGTCGTCGGGGGTTTCAGCTCGACCCAGCGCAATTCCGCCGACGAACTTCTCGTAGGTGGCGCCCTCTGGCGCACCGGTCAACTCGGCGAACCTCTTGTCGATCGTCACCCACATGTCGGTGCCCACGACGCCGGGGCAGTACGCGTTGACGGTGATTCCGTCGGACGCGTATTCCTTGGCCGCAGCCTGAGTGAGGGCCCTGACCGCGAATTTTGTTGCGCTGTAAACACCTAACATGGCGAACCCGTCATGACCGGCGATGGACGACGCGTTGATGATCTTTCCGCGCTGACCGAGCGCCTGGAACTTTGCCGCTGCGGCTTGAATTCCCCACAGGACACCGTCGACGTTGACGCTCCAGATCTTGGAGACCTCTTCCGGCGTCGCATCGGAGATCGGGCCGACGAGAGCGATTCCCGCGTTGTTGACGATGACGTCGAATCCGCTCAACTCACTGTGCGCGTGTTCGACTGCGGCGTGAACCTGCGCGCGATCGCTGACATCGGAGATAAACGTCGTCGCACGACGACCGATCTGTCTGATCTCGTCGGCAACCGCATCCAGCTTGGTCTGGTCGAGGTCGACCAACGCGATGTCGGCGCCGTCGTGGGCGAGGCGGAGAGCGATTCCGCGTCCGATTCCTTGGCCGGCGCCGGTGACCAGTACTACCTTGCCCGTGATGCTCATGCAGATCTCCTCGTAAGCAGTGAACCAGTCGGTTGTGAACCGGTGAGTGATTTGTATGTGACGGCGACCACAATGCGGAAGGGTTGCACCGTGTTGCAATTCCGGAAAATCGGACAGCAGTTGCAACCCTCGGCAACCCTCCCGGTACCCCGCGCGACGGTTCCATAGTTGCGCCACCACTTCGCGAATCATCTTGCGAGACAATCTGGGAGAGGGCACATGACCGCTACAGTCGACACACCCACGGAACCGGCCACGCCGAGCCGACAACCGTCACGCCGCTGGATCGGGTTCGGGATCGCGAACCTCGTGATCGTTCTCGTGCTGGCCGTGGCGAGTTGGTACCTTCTGGCCGATCCGACCACCAGTCCCTGGAGTTTCTATCCTCTGCCGTTCAACGCGGCGCTTTTCTGGGCAATCCTTTTTGTTGTGTTCATCGGCTTCAATTGCGAGTTCGCCGGCTTCGATCGACTCCCACAGCCGGCGAAAGGCTTGGCGATCATGGTCGCGACCGCGGTCTTCGCCGTCGTGGTGACGTGGCTCCTGGCAAACGGCTTGGGGAGTTTGTACCCGGATTTCGCGGCCGATCGTGAGGGCGGCCTCGGATATTTCGCGGGTGCGCTGTTCGTGCTCTTCGGCTTCGGGACCTGGGTGATGGTGGTCCTGAACTGGCAGCATTGGCCGTGGACTTCCCTCGGGATGAAGCAGCCGTTGGTGGGTTTGTGTGAGATCGCGTTTGTCGCCGTCCCGACGCTGGCGCTGTACTTCGTGTTCGGTCTGCCGTCCGTGTCGCTGTCTGCCACGGATCCGTTGATGACCGTCGACACCGCACTCGGATGGTTCTACTGCGTCGTGGTGGTCGTGATCCTGACTGGCCAGACGCTCGACAACTGGCCGTGGCGACTGTTCGGCGGCGGCGGTAAGACGGCGCTCGCAGCCACGATCGGTAACTTCGCCGTCGGAACCGGCTTGTACTTCGTGGCACTTCCGGTCGTGAAGGTGTTGGTGGGAAGCGATGCCGTTGCCGAGTTGGGTGGTGTGGTCCATCAGTTCCCGGCGCAGCTCGGTGTGTGCTGGGCCTTCTGGATGATCTTCTGGGCCAACGCCTTCGGTAACAAGCCCACGGGCTTTGCGGACGGGGTCAACCTGGCGATCCGCGCGCTGCTCACGTTTGCGCTCGCGGTGGTCACATTCTTGTTCTATTACCGCTTTGCGGCAGAGCACATTCTTCACGAGCCGGCAGTTGTCGACGGATTACACGGCAATGCACTGGGTTTCGTGGACTGGGCCGTGTTGTGGACGCTGTTCTACGTCGTGGGATTTCAGTCGCTGGGACTCGGCAAATTCAAGCCTACTGAGGGGTGAGTCGGTTGCCCGCACATCGGTGCGGGTAACCGGTATCGGGCGGCGGCACCGCGCCCGCTGATTGCAACAGACTGCAACGCTTGTGACCGGGGCCACTTATGGGATGTGCTGTGTGTCACATTCACAAACAAGGAGAAGTGATGACGCAAACCATCGATTCCGCAGTCACCCCCGAGGTGAAGTTGACGGCGGTGACACCTCAGGAACGCGTCGACGCCTGGCTGGCGGATTTCGAGTCGGCCCTCGCGGCTCGTGACATCGAGCGTGTGGCAGGCAAATTTGCACTCGACAGCTTCTGGCGAGACTTGGTGTCGTTCACCTGGAACATCAAGACCGTCGAAGGTCGCGAGCAGATTGCCGACATGCTCTCCGAGCGTCTCGACGACACCGATCCTTCGGGATTCCGGACCACCGAGACACCCGACGAAGCCGACGGCGTCACGTCGGCCTGGATCGAATTCGAGACTGCAACCGGTCGCGCGCACGGGCACCTTCGTTTGAAAGGAGATGAAGGTTGGACCCTGCTGACGTCGTTGCAGGAATTGAAGGGACACGAAGAAGGTAAGGGCACTCGCCGGCCTCGTGGAGCGAAGCACGGAGCGGACCCGAACCGCATCACGTGGGCCGAGCAGAAGGAGATCGAGGATCGCGAACTGGGTTACACCACACAGCCTTACGTCGTGATCGTCGGCGGCGGCCAGGGAGGCATCGCCCTCGGTGCCCGGATGCGCCAACTCGGAGTTCCGGCCATCGTGATCGACAGCCACGAGCGGCCGGGCGACCAGTGGCGCGGACGCTACAAGTCCCTGTGCCTGCACGATCCGGTTTGGTACGACCACCTGCCATACATGCCGTTCCCCGACAACTGGCCGGTGTTCGCGCCCAAGGACAAGATCGGCGACTGGCTCGAGATGTACACCAAGGTCATGGAGGTTCCGTACTGGAGTTCCACGACCTGCACCTCCGCGTCGTTCGACGAGAAGACCCAGGAATGGACCGTCGAGGTCAACCGCAACGGCGAGAAGCTGACGTTGCGTCCCAAGCAGTTGGTGATGGCGACGGGTATGTCCGGCAAGGCCAACATTCCGACGTTCCCCGGGCAGGACAAGTTCCTCGGCGATCAGCACCACTCGAGCAAGCACCCCGGCCCGGATCAGTACGTGGGCAAGAAGGTCGTCGTGATCGGGGCCAATAACTCCTCGCACGACATCTGCGGTGCACTGTGGGAGAACGGCATCGACGTCACGATGGTGCAGCGCAGCTCGACGCACATCGTGAAGTCGGATTCGCTGATGGATTTGGGCTTGGGCGATCTGTACTCGGAGCGTGCACTGGCCGCAGGCATGACGACGCACAAGGCGGACCTCACGTTCGGTTCGCTGCCGTACCGGATCATGCACGAGTTCCAGATCCCGGTGTACGACGCAATCCGTGAGCGCGACAAGGATTTCTACGATCGCCTCGAGAAGGCGGGCTTCGAGCACGACTGGGGCGACGACGGTTCAGGTCTGTTCATGAAGTACCTACGCCGCGGTTCGGGGTACTACATCGACGTCGGCGCGGCCGAACTGGTTGCCAATGGAGACATCAAGCTCGCGCACGGCAACATTCGTGAGCTGACCGAGAACAGCGTGATCCTCGAAGACGGTACGGAATTGCCTGCCGACGTGGTGGTCTACGCGACCGGCTACGGCTCGATGAACGGCTGGGTGGCGGATCTGATCGGTCAGGACACCGCCGACAAGGTCGGCAAGGTGTGGGGCCTGGGCTCGAATACCACCAAGGATCCGGGACCGTGGGAAGGCGAGCAGCGCAACATGTGGAAGCCGACGCAGCAGGAAGCGCTGTGGTTCCACGGAGGCAATCTGCACCAGTCGCGCCACTACTCGCTGTACTTGGCGTTGCAGTTGAAGGCGCGCTACGAGGGCATCCCGACGCCGGTGTACGGACTGCAGGAAGTGCATCACCTGAGCTGAAATAGAACTGCTGTGCGCCTTTATTAACCGCCCGCGGTTAATAAAGGCGCACAGCAGGTTCAGCGAAGGGCGTACTTTTTTGCTACTTCGGTGTTCTTGGTCGCGCGCTCGGTGAGGAAGGCGAATGCCAACCCGAGCACGAGCCAGAGCGTCGCCTGCGTAGCGAGCGAGGAAAGTCGGAACTCCCACAGCAGAGTTGCCGGGAAGTCCTCGCCCACCTCGTTGATGCCGGGAAGCGAGACGTAACCGATCGTGGCGATCACCAGGAACGCAGCCACCGGAGCAGCGATGCGCACGCTGAGGAACTCGTGCCCGGAAACTGCCTTTGCCGCCGCTGCTGCCGCGGTGACGGACAGTAGCCCGAGAATCACGGCGGCCAGCCACAGCAGTGTGCGCTGGTTGATGGTGTCGGGATCTCCGACGGCCGGCGGATTGGCCGGGTACTTGAAGAAGGGCACGGCCTCGATGGCCAGCCAACCACCGACGGCGATGGTGATCGCCAACAACGGCCCGGACATTCCGGTGAGTCGTCGAGCGTAATTGGCAACGACCGAGAAGATTGCCCCGAGTGCCAGTCCGGCCAGCGCTGTGGCCAGGAACAGCCCGGCGCGCTGCCCGTCGCGGCTCACCAGTGGTTCTTCTTCGTCACCGTGCGAATGCCCAGCGGCTTCGCCGGCAACCTCACCGGTGGCGCTGTTGGCTTCTTCGATCGCAATGGCGGCATTGACGTGCGGTTCACCCAGCACGAATGCAACTCCGCCGGCAAGGATGCCTGCGATCAAACCAGCCAACAAACCACGAATGAGAAGCTTCGTGAAATTGTCGACTAGTGGCACGGCAGGCCCATCAAGTGTCGACCGTCGTGCATCAATTCATGCATGTACATGCCGGTGCGAGAGATAGCGCCCTGGTCGAATCCGACCAGGTAGAGAGCGAGCATCGCGAACAGAACTACTGCAGCGGCGAGGAAAGCAAGACGAGTCGAATCGATCGACGTATCGGGAGAATAGGCGAGAGCCATCGAAGCCTCCTGGGATTTTCGCGTCCCCTAGGTCCATGCGATGGCCGAAGTGTCTGGCTGTCGAAATAGTCGTGCCGAAAAAGGCACTTCACCTCGAATTACAGTGGCGCGACCGCTCCGGGCTTTCACCGGATTCCTGTCGGACCATCGCGTTTACATGCGAACTTTTGCACTACTGCCCGCACCGTGTCAACGCGTAAGCCGAGATGACCGTCGATTGTGCCCGCCAAGGCGGGCACAATCGTTCTAGATCAGCTCTTTGCGGCGACGTCCAGGACAACTTCGAACTCGAGCAACGACGCACCCGAAGCGACGGGCTTCGCACGCTCGCCGGAATGGGCTTCGCGGGCAGGGCCGTCACGCCAATCGGCGAACGCCTGCTCGGACTCCCACTGCGTCACCACGAAGTAGCGGCTCTCACCTGCGGTGGGGCGGAGGAGTTGGAATCCGAGAAAGCCCGGGGAGTTCTCGACTGCATGAGCGCGTGCTGCGAAGCGCTTCTCCAGTTCGGGGCCGGCGCCCTCGGGGACCTCGATTGCATTGATCTTCACGACTGCCATGCAAGCGACATTACCCGCGCACCTTCACCGCGTACCGTGACACTCGTGTTGCATGACGAAGGTGGAACAGGACAACCGATTCTGTTGTTGCACGGCCTCATGGGCAGCTCGAGGACGTGGCGACGCCAGGTGCCGTGGATCCGCGAGTTCGGCCACGTCTACACGTTCGACGCCGCCGGTCACGGCCGGCCCGCGCCGTCAGAGCTGACCACCGAGGCATTCGTCGACGACCTGGCATCTGCCGTTGCGTCCATCGAGGAGCCGATGATCGTGATCGGCCATTCGATGGGGGCTCTGCACGCGTGGTGCTTCGCCGCATCGCATCCCGAAAAGGTTTGTGCACTGGTCCTCGAAGACATGGCTCCGGATTTTCGCGGACGCACCGCCGCGGATTGGGCTCAGATGATCTCGGCGTGGCCGCAGCCGTTTGCTTCCGAGGACGCGATGAAGGAATTCTTCGGGCCCGTCGCCGGCCAGTACTTTCTCGACTCTTTCGACCGCCGCGACGACGGGTGGTACCTGCACGGCGAGGTGTCGACCTTCCGCGACATCTCGGAGGAGTGGGGCACGAGGCATTTCTGGGATCAGTGGAAGGCGATCGACGTGCCGACCTTGCTGATCGAGGGAGAGTTCACCATCACCCCCGAGGGACAGATGCGAGAGATGGCCGAGAGGCCGGGAACTCGGTACGTACGTATTGCCGACGCAGGCCACCTGGTTCACGACGATCAACCGCAGCGCTATCGCGAAGTGGTGACGGAATTCCTTCAGACGGTGAGCTGACTGCGGATCGACGCGCCCACCTGCTCCAGTTCGACGGCTCGCCTGGCCAGGAGTCCGGCAGCGAACTTCGCCTTGTCGCCGCGATGGCGGGGGACGACGTGGAGGTGCGAGTGGAACACGGTTTGCCCCGCGGCACGCCCGTCGTTGACCAGAAAGTTGACTCCGTCAGCGGTGATGTCGCAGCGGCGTAGAGCTCCGGCGATGAGCGTGCCGACGCGGAACATCTCTGCGCCCTCGTGGCTTTCGAGAGCATCGAGGTTTTCTGCATGACGCTTGGGGACCACCAGGGTGTGTCCGCGACTCACCGGTCGGGCGTCGAGAAATGCAAGAGTCGTCTCGCTCTCGTGGACGAGAATCGCCGGCTCGGTCAGCGCGACGATCTTGCAGAAGACACAGGTATCGGTGCTCATGCCTACAGAATGTAGTCCGAATCAGATCCGACCCGGGACTACAGCAGGCGCAGCTGACGTGCCTTCGTGATCGCTTCGTTTCGATTGTGCACGTCGAGCTTCTTGTAGAGAGTGCGCAGTTGAGTCTTGACGGTGTTGACGGACACGTAGAGTTTGTCGGCCATCGCGGCCGATCCCATGCCGAGCGCCAGGAGTGAGAGGACCTTCTGTTCGCGTTCGGTCAGCTCCACGATACGTACGAATCCCGGAAATGATTCCGCAGGAGCCCTTTTCGAGAACTCGGCGAGTGCACGCGATTTTGTTACTGCCATCGATTCGAGTTTCTCGACGTCCGCCGATCCAATGGTCGCGAACGGACGCAGAAGTCCGGTTTGGTCCGCGATACTGCACGCTCTGGACCACTCCTGAGAGGCGAGGCGTGGCTCACCCAGCTCGGAGTGTGCAACCGCTTGCACCAGAAGCGATTCCATCTGTGCCCGCGGATAGGATTCGCCAGACCAGTCGAACTGATGGCACAGCGCCACAGCGGCCTCGTTCTGGCCGATTCGCTGACGTAAACGCGCCACCGACGCGAGCGTCCACGGGTTGGCTGCAGGATCGGCAATTTCCTTGGCCAGAGCCGTCGCCTTGTTTCCCTCGCCGAGTGCGAGCAGGAGATCGATTTCTGCGGATTGCAGCAGAGGAAGCGCGAAAGACGTGGCCGTGTACTGCTTGGAATGCACTCCAATCGCGTTGTGGAGCAAGGACAGAGCGGAAGATGCACTGCTCTGAGTCAGGGCAAATTGGCTGTGCGCATAGACGACGAACGCCCATAGCTCCTCGGTGTCGGACGGAACGCCGAGTTCGGTCAGTGCGATACGTGCGTCACCGAAGTCGAGTGTGTCGAGAGCGGCGAGAGCCCGTGCCGTCAAGCCGGCGATCTTGACTACAGGTTCGAGCCAACCCCCGGGGTCAGGATGCTTCTGTTCGAGTTCGAACCAGTGTCTGGCCTGCCGCGGCTCACCTGCCAAAGCCCAATTCAGGGCGGCACTACCCGCAGAGTTGCGAGCGATGAAGTCGACTCCGTGAGACAGGGCGCCGTGGTATGCCATTCGAGCCTTGATCGTGGATTCGGTGAACCTGCCGCTCAATTGGAAATTGATCGCCCATTGAAGTCGCATCAGGGGGAGTTGTGCGCTGACCGCTTCCGGATTGTTTTCCAGCGCACTGCGGCTGAGGTGAGACAGCCGCCTGGTGGTCTCTGCCGAGAGCCCGTATTCACCGGCCATCCTGAGCATGATCGATTGAACGCAGGCGATGCTCAAGGCGTCCTTCGCGCTGGGTTGGGCGCCGAGTTCCCACAGTTCGGCCGGCGATTCGGGTAGCAAGTCGATTGACGTGGATCGCTTGCTCGGATGCATCGTGAACAAGGCACGCCCGGCCTCAACGGCAGAGTGCTTGTCGGCAGCTTCCGCCGGAATCCGTTGGAGGGCGGAGCGAACCGAGTCCAGGTTATGCACGATCATCGTCACCCAATGTTGTTCGACGATGTCTACTGCCAGGGTCCAGTTCTGTGCCTCGACCGCATAGTCCAGCGCCGACGCGTGATGACCGTTGTCGAGTCGATTGTGAGCGAGGAATGAAAGACGTTGCGACGGATCGATTCCCACGCGAGTGTGGTGCGCGAGTAGCGATCGTCGAATGGCGGGAGGCAATTCCCATGTTTCGTCGGCTTCGGCCTCGACGCGCGACAACAAGCCGGCTGTCTCCAGCGTCACCAGCCGCGAGCGGATCTCATGAACGGTTTCGGCAGTGTCAGGGCGCTGGGACTCGAACAGCATTGTGGCGACGCCGACGGTGATCGATCGACCAAAGGCGGTCGCGAGTAGGAACTCATGTTGCTTTAGGCGCTCAGCGGTGGCGAGAACGGAATCAGTCACGTAATCGTCTATCGCTTGCGCGGTGTTCGTTTTGATCTCTCGCTCACGGTTGCTGTTACGTGAGTCCCTGACGGCGGCGACTGCGGCGCGAACCAATGCGGGCAGCCCACCCGTCAGGGATGTGATTTGTTCTGCATCACCTTCGGCCGTGCGCACCCCCGCCTGTTCCAGCAATTGGGCGGTATCGGATGTCGTGAACAACAGCTCATCGGCGCCGATGACCTCGTGATCCGTGTCGAGAAGGTATGGCTCGGCGAACATGCCGAATCCCGAGAGCGTGACCACGAGGTCCAGGTTGTGGCAGAGGGTGAGGAGATCGATCAACTGATCGTCCAACTCTGGTTCCGATATCAGATCCGGCCTGATCAGCACGAGCAGTACGGGGCGGCTGAGGGCGTTCAGGGATTTGGCGGCAGCGGTGAAAGGATCGGCGAGATCGTCGACGTCGGGCAGTGCGATTCCGGCAGCGTGGATTCGATCGAGGACAACGGCCCAGAAATCTTCGAGTGTCGACGAGGGCTGTGGGGCCGAGACCCAGACGAGTATTCGTTCGGATGCCAGATGGGCGCGCAGCCACGATGCGATCAACGACGATTTCCCGTGGCCGTTCGGTGCACGGACGACGGTCAGAGCGGCGCGTCGATCCAGTTTCGCGAACAGTGCTTGCCGAGGAATCGACTCGGTGAGAGTGCGCCTTTCGGGAATAGCTGCCCAGTCGTGGCCGTCCCTCCCGAACATCAACGCGGACCCTTTCTGCTTTCACGCCCCACGCTAATTGGCGGATTTGGGCGGATTGTCTCGATCCATCTATCTACAGGGAGGAGCGTAGCTGGTGCGAATCCAGAGCGTGTCATCCCGGGCAATTCACCCGCGACTTCACCCCGGGTGAGAGAAGTTCACCCACATAATCATGCCGTCACCATTGGCTTTCGAGTCCCTCGAGCGACTTCTATTGAACGTAGCTCGGGATTCGCCAAATCTGGTCGAGAGTGCCCGACCGGGCCCCGAGGGTCGGCCATCGAAGGAGTGTCGTGAGAACTCGTCTGTCAGTGGTGTGGTCGAAGGCGGTTACGGTCCGACTCCGACCGAGAGCGTGCGCCCGAAGAGTGCGAGGCGTAGTCGTGGTGACAGGAGTGTTACTTGTCGGCGCAGCTGCGCTCGGTGCGCTACCGATGCAGTCGGATGTTCGATTGGCAGCCGAGGGAGAGTCCGCTTCTCCCTTCACAGTCGAGTTGACGGCGATTGACGGTGCGCCGCCGTTCGATCCCGGTGACGGTCCAGGGCTCGATTCCGGACCGTCCAACGGCATTGTCCGAGAAGGTGATCCGGTGACGTATGTCGTAGACATCGGCGTCCGGGGCAACCCGCTCTCGGACGTGGTCGTGCAGCTTCCGGTGCCTCGAGGTTTCGTTCTACCCTCCGTGCCTGACTACTGCGGAGACGGCTCGGGTGTCGACGAGTTCGGGTTACATTGCCTGATAGGCAATCTGGAAGCGGACCGGTACTTCACCCGGACAGCGACGATGACTGCGGGAAAGCGGGAAGACGCCGACGGTCTATCGATTGCTGCACTGGTCACCGCAGATCGAGGGGCGGCTCGCGTGCGGTCGGACGATGTCACCGTGCGGGTGGCGACCACCCCGGGAGTGTGTGATCCACAAGGGAATTCTGTTGGTGGTCGGAGAGACCAGGGGACAGCTGTCTCGGCAGATGGTCGGATCTCAGGTCTGGTGACGTCGGGCATCTCGGAGGCGGTGGTGATCAACGGCGTCGATCAATGCGGGCACGCGATAGCGCGGACGGTGAAACCGTTCGAGGGTCGCTTCTCGTTTGTCGGACTCCTGCCGGGGACGTATCGCGTCACGGTCGACGGCCGAGCGCCGGTGGACGTGGTGTTGGAACCAGGCGCAATGGCGGTCGGTGGCCTGACGTTCTGATACAGCTCCACAGTGATAGCAACACCTGAAACAGTTCAGAACCAGTTGGAAACAGTCAATGGAGGATCCAGTGCGTGAAAGCCTGGGCGTGGTATTCGAAAACAATTCCATTTCAACAGCTCTCGTAGATGCGGACACGCCCCTTCTGGGCTCGATCGACGAGTTCCGTCATCCGTGGGGCGCGAACGGGACTGTTCCCTCTGCGCAAGCGTCGGCACGCGCGCTCGCCTCCGCTGCCGAGGTCGCCACCGGTCGGGCCCTGCGCTCGAACCTGTGCCCCACCGTCGTCGGAGTGATGTGCGAGCGCGCGGACGTGCGCGAATTTGTCCCGGGTTCATTGTCCTCCAGCACTTTCGAGAACATCGAGTTGGTCAACGGTCTGGACGCTCGCCTTGCCTACTTGCGGACGGTCGACGCCCTGAATGGTATTTCGCCGATTCTCGCATTCTGGCCGGACGGCGGTGAGACTGTGATCGCTGCCATCGATCCGAGCGCCGGCGTCGTGGACTCGGCGCACCGTTACGCAACCGCCGAGTTGCTTACAGACAGCTCGACATTTGCTGCGACATTGGACCTGCTCGTCGCTGAACGAGACCCCGTGCCCAAGATGCTCGTCGCGATGCTGGTGAAGGAAGAGTCTCGGCAGCTGTCCGCCGAAGCCGCCGAATCGGTAGGGCTCGGCTTCCTGTATCTCGGCGAGCGCGCCCAACTGGCGATAGGCGCTGCGCTGGTAGCGGCCGGTCGGGGGAGTGAGGTCAGGTCCGCTGGCGGCGCGGCTGTTCAGCCCGTCAACAGAATCCGGTGGGCGGCGGCAATAGTGCTGCCGCTCCTGCTCATGCTGACGGGATTGCTGATCGCTCTGTCGCCGGACGGGTCGCGAGCGGTGTCCACTGATCGCCCGAACGTCGGCGCCGAGCCGGCGAACCCGACGAGCGGGCCACCGTCCGGAGCGGCCCTACCGATCCTGACGCTCCCGCCTTGCGACCCGGTGGTACCCGTCGTTCCCGCTGCGTTTCGGCGTTCGGATCCTGATGTCACACCACCCCAGACCGTCGAACCAGCAGAAGCATGCGACCCGATGCGAGTGGGCTAGGGCGTACCTTCTCCAGCCAGTGCAAACAGGCCGTCATCGGTCTGCTCGACCAGTCCGTCGACCAGCAGGGAATGTAGTGCGCGGTCACGCTGACCAGGATCGGTCGGCCAGACGATGTCGAGTTGCGCGCGTTCGACCGGACGGTGGCTCTCGCGCAGAACGGCCATCAATTTTCCGCGAACTTGGCGATCGGTGCCCGCGAACTTCTGCACCTTCTTGGGCGGTCCGGTGTGTGCAGGTTTGCCCGAAGCGACCCACGCGCAGTTCGGCAAAGGGCAGTTCTCGCAGTTCGGCGTCCGCGCAGTGCAGATCAGTGCACCGAGTTCCATGAGAGCGGCGCTGTAGGTGGCGGCGCGCGCTCGTGTCCGTGGCAGCAGCGCCGCGACGTCGGCGAGGTCTCGCGTGTTGGACGGATTGCCGGGTTCCGCATTGCCGTGGACGGCTCGCGCAACCACGCGTCGTACGTTGGTGTCCACCACCGGCACTCGCTGTCCGTAGGCGAAGCACGCCACGGCGCGGGCGGTGTACGAACCGATTCCCGGTAGGGAGAGCAGGGTGTCGACGTCTTCCGGCACCACGTCACCGTGCTCGGCGGCCAGGACGCCCGCGCATTCGTGTAACCGCAGCGCGCGTCGCGGGTAACCGAGTTTGCCCCACGCGCGAAGCACTTCTGCCTGACTCGACGCTGCCATCGCCGACGGTACCGGCCAGCGCTCCACCCACTCTTCCCAGATGGGCGCAACGCGCACCACCGGCGTCTGCTGGAGCATGATCTCGCTCATCAGGATCTGCCAGGCACTGACGCCCTCGCGTCGCCACGGCAGGTCACGAGCCGTCTCGGAGTACCACTTCAGTAGCACCGAAGATTCCACTGCCACTGCTACCGACACACTCCTCGAACCTGTGCTCCTGGTCGACGAAGGACACGTCGACTTCTGGAGGCCACTTTATCGGCAGTCACCGACACGGCTGCCTGTGACGCCAGACCTTTGAGTCACAACAACTGCACGTTGCTCAGTTTCCAATCGCCGTCCTCGCGGACCAGAGAAAGTTGCATGCGGTTACGGTCGATCCTCGGATCGGGGGAGTTGGTATTGGTGATCGTCTGATCGAGGAACACGAGCACCTCGGCGTTGTCGCGATCACTGCTCGCCAGTCCGGCTGAAATGATCTGAGCGGACGAGGTCGCCTGATACTGCACGATCATGTTCTGCAGGTTGGCTGCCACCTGGGCGTACTGACCGGCGAACTCTCCGACAGAGTTGTCACGCACCACGGAAAGATTCTGATCGAGGTTCTGGAAGTTGTACGTCGCAAGATCAGTGGCGAATTGTCGTCCGCTGTCCAGTGCGCTGGTACGCGCGTCTTCGTCGGCCGATTTCTGCCAGGTCGCGAATGCGCCCCATCCGAGCGCCGCGACCACGACCAGGACGCCGGCAACGATCAACAAGGTCTGCTTGCGAAGCCGCTTGGGCTTTTCGACGATTGTGGGTGTCGGACTCTCGGGAGTCTGGGGTTGGGGTGTCTCGGACTGGGGTGTCTCGGTCATTGCGTTCCTTGTACTAGTAGTGCGGCAAACGAGTTGTCACCGAGAACGGTGTTCTGACCACCGTTGAAGCCCAGACGAATCGACGTTCCGTCACCGGCCGCAACTGTGCCGAGGGCAGGATCGTATTCGGCAACCCCGTCGATCGTTCCAGCTCCGGTGGGGACGTTCTGCGAACCGCGATTCTGGATCCGGCCCGACTGGTCCGCGCAGTGTTGGTTCTTGTCGAGCATGGTCGGTGAGGTGTCCTGTACCGATCGCCGGGGCGTGTCGTAGATACAGACCGGGCCGAGTGCTGTGATCAGATCAAGCTGTGCCCGTCCGTCTTTGACGATACTTCCGAACTTCTCGAATCCTTTGGGCACCACCACCAACAAGGCATCGACGGCGGGCATCCGTGCAGTGACGATCTGAGTGGAGACGAGAGAATTGGCCAACAGCAGACTGAACGGCTCACGACTCTGTTCGATGAGAGGCAGTATCTGATTGTCGAGAACACTCGGGCTTCGATCGAGGAGTGTGCGCAGTTGCGGATCGGATTTTCGTACCTGATCTGTCAATTGGCGAAGTGTGAGTGCAACTTCGGGAAGAGCGCCAACATTTTCCTCGTTCGCAGTGAACAGTGAGCGCGAGTTCTCGACGAGTGTGTTGACACGCGGTTGATCGGCTTGGACAGTGCGCGCGAGCACGTCGAAGTTGTCGACGAGCGCCTGCAGATCCGGACCCAATCCGTTCAATCCCTCACCGAGTTCGTGCGAGAGGGTACGCAGATCTGCCGGATCGACGGTGTCGGCAGCAGCGTTGAAATTCGCAATCACGGTTCCCAACGCGACCGGGATCGAAGTGCGCTCAGTCGGAACAACCGAACCTTCAACCAGATACGGGCCGCCGTCGGTCTGCGAGGACAACTGAACTTTCAATACCGGAACGGCGGTGTCCTGGCTGATGGCCACATGCGAATCGTTGGGGATCTGTTGGTCGGCGGCGATGCTCAACGTCATCACGACGAGGTCCTGGGCAGAGTCCACCTCCACCGACTCGACGTCGCCGACGGTGACTCCGCGATAGGCCACTTCCGAACCCGGAGCGATTCCGGCCGCGTTCTCCAATTCGACGGTGACCGAGAATGTTCCGGTGAAAGGATCTCCAGCACCTACTTGTCGGAGCACATACGTAGTGCTTACCACCGCGATGAGGAGAAAGGCGACGATCTCGAAATAGACGGTTCGGTTCTTCATCGCGTTCCTCCTTGCAGGGGTGTCGTGATCGGCAGTTCCCGATCGGAGGCGGGCAGAGGTGGCAGTGGCGGTGCGGCGCCCGGAATTATCTCGTTGAGCACCCCGGTCACGGTGCCCTCGACATCGACGTCGAGGTCGATGTTCACGTAATCACCTGGGCTGGCGCGCTCGAGGAGCGCTCTTGCGTTGTCCAGGTTGGACATGGTCTCACTCAGTGTCGGGCCCATTGCCGAGAACTGGTCGAGGATGGGTGACAGTCGTCCGGTGATCTCGGAAATCTGGTCGGTCGACTGGTCGAGCACGGAATTGGTTGCGGTACTGAGCCGATCGGTTTCGTCGAGAAGATCGAGGAGCGGTTGTCGTTGGTCGGCGATCACGCCCAATGCGGGTGTGAGTGTTCGCAAGCCTTCGTCGATGGTGGCGCTCTCGTCACCGATCAGAGCGCTGAGCCGGTTCAGGGAATTCAGTGCCGAATTGATCGATTCCTTTCGGTCGTCAAGTGTTCCGAGAAAAGTGTCAAGGCGCGCAAGCAGATCGCGGATCGTCTCCTCCCTGCCGTCGAGAATCTGATCAGCCTCACTGACGATGTTCTTGACCTGCGCCAACCCACTGCCGTTCAACAGAGTTCCGACGGCGCCGAGCAGTTGTGCGACATCGGGTCCGCGCACGGTCTCCGCTCGCGCGATGGTGGAACCTGGTTCGAGCCTGGGGCCCGTTGGATCGACCGGAACTTCGAGGTTGACAAATGCGTCGCCGATCGGGGTGGACAGCTCGATCCGAGCGCGAGTGCCGACGGGTAGTTCGATGTTCGATTCGATTTCGGTATGTACCACGGCTGCAAATGTTTCCGCGCTCATCGACGTGACTCTGCCGACCACTGCCTGGCCGATCCGCACCTCGCCGCCGACGGGGAGTAATGACGCATCGACGAATTCCATGTTCAGCGGGTACGACTCTCCTGGCAGACCGCGCCCGAGGGGGAGGTGCTGGAAGTTGAGACTGCAGCCGGTCAACGGCGCCGCGATGACAAGTGCCACGACAACGCTCACCACGGACTTGTTCGACGCCATCAGTTGCCCCCACCGAGGATGCGTGCCAGGTCGGAGCTGCCTGCCGAAGGAAATTCGATGGGATTGACGATCCCAGGCCCGGTGCACAGCGGAATCGGCATCTTCTCGCACAGTTCTCGCGTCGTGTCGAACTGTGAGAGATCGGTGGCGACGTTCAATCGCGCTCTGGCTCGGCCTTCTTCGGTGACGAGGTTGGCGACGTTCTCGAATCCCGTTGGTGCCGTTTCGATGATCTCGCGCAGTTGGTCCTGTTTGGTCGCGACTGCACCGGCCAACTGTGCGAGCGCACCCAGATCGGCGGTGACCGCCTCGCCGTGTTCGGCGAGTAGCGCTGAGACCTGTCCGAGCAACGTGGTCAGGGAATCGAGCGCCCCGCTGATGTCTTCTCGCTGGGTACTGAACGCGCGGGCGGTGACTGTCACCGAATTCGACAGCGAGTCGACCTTGGTCTGGTTGTCCGCGATCAACTGCACGAGGGTGTTCAGGTTCTTCACGAGTTCGGAGATGTCGGGACTTGCACCCGCCAGTACCGAACTAGCCTGTGAGATGGACCGAACGGCATCGTTGAATGCTTGCCCGTTGCCGTCCAACGCGTGGGCGCCTTCTCCGATGAGGTCACCGATCCCACCGCCGTCCGCGCCAGGGCCGAGCGCCACCGTCAGTTCGTTCACCGATGCGGTGAGCTGGTCCCATGTCAGAGGGGAGTGAGTTCGTTCGAGAGGGATCACTGCGCCGTCCACGAGGAACTCACCGTCCTCGTAGCCGGGGCCGAGTTCGATCGTGCGGTCACTGATGACCGAAGGAGAAAGGACCCAGGCCTGCGCGTCGGCCGGTATGCGTGTTCCGGATGGCAGGCTCATCGCCACTCGTACCCGGGACCCTTCCGGCGTGACGCTCTCGACCCTCCCGCTGGGAACTCCCAGAATAGTCACCGTGTTGCCGGTGAAGATGGCGTCGGTCGAGGTGAATTCGGCAGTGAGAGTGAGTTGGTGTTCGTCACGCGTGACGAACAGGACCGCACCGATCGCGCAGATCATTATCGCTGCCAGCACGGCGAGCTTCTTGACGGTCGTGGTCATCGACACCCCTGAACGAGCCCGACGACGCACAACCAGTTGTCCGGGATGAGGGTGGAGGGCGAGTTGAGGTCGAGCCAGTTGCCGTTACCGGTCGCATTGGTGACGTACCGAACGCTGGGGGCGAAGTTGTCGAGCAACGTGGTCAGTGATTGTTCGTTCTCGGAAAGAATTCCCGTCACCTCGTGGATGTCTCCCATGACCGAGTCGACCAATGCCTGGTTGTCACCCAGGAACTGGGCAAGTGTGGTGCTCAACTGATTGAGGTCTTGTACAAGCGCATTCAGCACATCTCGCCGGTCGGCGATCGTGGCCATCACCAGGTCCGCATTTCCCAGAAGGGTTTCCAGAGTGTCCTTCTGCTCGATCAGTGTTGCGGTCGTCTGCTGCGCTCCGGTGAGAAGGGAACGGAGCGCAACGTCGTTGTCGTTGACTACTCCGGAGAGTGCGTCGATTCCCTCGAGCGAGCGGCGAACGAGCTCGGGATCGTCAGGTGAGTTGTCGGACACCACGGTCAGCATGTTTCGCAGTTGTTGCAGATCAAGGTTTTCCGAAGTGGATTGTGCTCCTCGTCCGAGATCGTCGAGGGTGAACGGAACACTCGTGTTCTCGATGGGAATGGTCGAACCTCCGGGTAACGAGCGCGATCCGTTCGGAGTGATGTCGAGCGAGCGTCGGCCGAGCAGAGTCGAGATCTTGATGTCCGCGCGCGAGTTTTCGCCGAGAGTGACGCCGTCGTCGAGTCGGAAGGTGACTTCAACAGAGTTGCCGCTGACCGCCAACGAGGTGACCACCCCGCTCGGGACTCCCGCGACGTTGACCGGATCGTCCTGCGTCAATCCGGTGGCGTTGGCAAACACGGCGTTGTACTCGTTGGTCTTGACCTTCAAGATCAATTGAGGGACAACGAGTGCGGCCAGAACGACACAGACTCCGACGAGAATGCAGATCATTCCGTTGCGGACCGGGTTCTTGACGGTGAGCCAGTTCATCGGCACACCGCCGAACGCTCGGGGCCGCCGAGAGTCACCGATTGGTCCAGCGCGCTGAGCCGGAAATTACAGATGTAGATGTTCGCCCAACTGCCGTAGCTCATTGCGATTCCCAATTGGGTGAACAGTTGATCGAAAGCGGTGATACCGGTCGCCAGCGACTCACGATTGTCGACGACGACGCTGGCCGACTGATCGATCGAAGTCAGCGCGCCAGCCAAGTCCGGTTCCACGCGCGTCACCAAGTCCTGAAGGGAAGAAGTCAGGGCACCTGCGGAATCAACTGCGGCCGAGATCTGTTGGCGATCCTGTGCCAAACCGCCTACCAGCGTGTCGAGCGTGTTGATCATCTCGACGAAGTTGGGTCGATTCGTCGTCGTGACGGTGAGTACCCGGTCGAGGTTGGTCAGTAGTTGGTCCAAGATCGCGTCTCGGGACGTCAAGTTCTCGGTGACGGCAACTGTGCGCTCCAGCAGGCTTTCGATGGTGGAACCTTGTCCTTGGAATACCTGGACGACTTGTGCGGCAAGCTCGTTGACTTCTGCGGGGTCAAGTGCGTCGAACAGGGGACGGAAACCGCCGAGGATGTCGGTGAGGTCGATCGCCGGCTGAGTCTGTTCCACGGGAATTGTGGCTCCGGGGGAGAGGTAGTTGCCGGCTACGAGTTCGCCCTGTCCGGGTTCGATCGAGATCGTCCGTGCCCCCAGCAGATCTGCATACCTCACCACAGCCCGACCGTCGGTCGGAATACGTTGTGTAGATTCGAGTTCGAAGCCGACGACGGCTTGGTTGTTCACCAACTCGACGCTGTCGACGCGCCCTACTCGCACCCCGGCGATCTGAACATCGCTGCCGGTGACCAGGCCGGAGGCATTGACGAAGACGGCCCGGTACTGCGAACTAGACCCGGAGACTGGGTTGATCAGAGTGCTCACCACGACCACGGTGGCGAGAATCGACAGCGCGGCAAACAGTCCGAACCTGATCAGAGATTTCTTCACGCTCATCCGCCCACCACCGTCGTGCCGCGAAAGACCGGCCCCGCCACGAGAGTGTCCAAAGCTGTACTGCCCTGGGTGATAGCTGAGATCAGGGATTGTTCGGCAGGGCTGCCGACCGGGCCGACGGTTCCGCCGAACGCGGTCGCGGCGGCAGGGCAGTTGGGGCCGCGGGTCCCGTCGTATTGTGGGCAGTCGGTCTTTCCATACGGATACAGATCTGTGACAGACAGGCGCAAGTCAGTGCTGAGCCAGGGACCGTGCGCCAATGCGGGCGGGAGTTTGATCGTGAGATTGCGCAGGCCGTTGTAGAAGGTGGTGATGTGGTCTGGCCGCGAAGTGATTGCACCGGTGAGGGAATCGGCGTCGTCGACCAAGGTGATCAGGCGGTCGCGATTGTCGCCGATCAGACTCGTGGCAGCAGATCCAGTGCTGGTGCCTGCTCGCAGAAGCCCCGCCAATCCGTCGGATTTCTCGACGACGGTCTTGGATGTGGTGATGGAGTTCTCGAATGCGGCGAGCATGTCGGGCGCACTCGTCGAGAGACTGTCGGCGAGCGTGGCTATGTCGTCGAGGTCGTCACCGAGTCCGTCGATGACGGGCTGCGCACCGACCAACGCTTGGTGGACTGAATCGAGAGACTCACCGATCTGGTTTCCCTTGCCACTCATCGCATCCGAGACTGCCGTGAGCGCCACGTTGATGTCGGCGGGGTCGAGGGAAGAAACGAGCGAGTAGATCCGTGAGATCGATTGGTAGAGCTGGACCGCGACTTCGGACTGATCTGATGCCAACTCGGTACCCGGCGCTAGAGCAGGACCGCGCGAGAGACCGTCAGGTTGAATCAGGTCCACGAAGAAGTCGCCGAAGATGTTGCGGGGCATCAGCCGCACCTGACTTGTCGACGGTATGTCCTCGAATGCACCCTCGTCGATTGCGAGTGAGATGGTGGAAGCGGTGGTGCCAGGCTCGATGTCGGCGACCGAACCGACGACGACGCCGCGGTACTGAACCGAGGATCCGACTCGCAGCGCACCGGCGCTGGCAGGGACGACAGCACTGACCTGCGGTGTGGAACTGAACGTGTCCGTGCCCCTGCTGAACAAGAAGACGTAGGCGACGATCAGCAGGACTATCGCAAGTAAACCACGCAGTGCCAGTGCAATTCGACTGGTACCCGTGACGATCATCCGGTCAACCCGGGCACCTGAGGTTTGAGTCCCCAGAGCGCGATGGTCATGGCGACGTCGGTGAAGGCCAGGAAGACGATGCTGGTGCGCAGCGCTCGCCCGGCTGCTCGCCCGACGCCTTCAGGTCCGCCAGTCGCGGTATAACCGTAGTAGCAGTGCACGAGGGTCACGACGACCGCGAACACCATGACTTTGATCAACGACAACCAGATGTCGTTGGGAGAGAGGAAAAGACTGAAGTAGTAGCCGTATGTTCCCTCCGACTGGCCTTTGACCCGGATCACCGCGAGCGCCGTTGCCATGTACGAAGCAAACAGGCCGACCAGGTACAGCGGGACCACCGCGATGAGCGCCGCGATCATTCGGGTGGTGACCAGGTATCGCAGCGAGGGAATCGCCATGACTTCGAGTGCGTCGATTTCCTCGGAGATCCGCATGGCTCCGAGCTGCGCGGTGAATCCAGTTCCGACCTTGGCAGCCAAGGTGATTGCGGCAACGAGTGGTGCGACCTCACGAGTATTCGCGATGGCGGACATCACGCCGGACAGCGGTGCGAGGCCGACGAGGTTGAGTCCGCGGTAGCCCTCGAGTCCGATCTGGGAACCTGCGAAGAACGAGATCGCGAAGATCACGACGACGCTGCCGCCGCCGGCGAGCAGGGTGCCCGAACCGAATGCCACCTGGGCGACGAGACGGGCGACTTCACGCCAATATCGCTTGAGGGTTGCCGGAATCGAGGTGATGACACGCGCGTGGAACGTGAACTGATCGCCGAGTCGACTCAGACCGTCGACGGTGCGCGAACTGGCCCGCTTGGCACGAATTGCGATGGGCAGGTGCATCAGTAGGCACCCTTCACCGAGACGAACAGCGGGTAGAACTGGGTAATTGCGAGGTTGGCGACGAACACGAGGACAAACGAGAGCACGACGGTCTCGTTGACTGCGTCGCCGACGCCTTGAGCTCCGCGCTTGACGGTCAGGCCCTTGTAGCAGGCCACGATTCCCGAGATGAGAGCAAAGGCAACGGCTTTGATACCGGAGACGACGAAGTCGCTCGGTTGACTGAATTGAACGAGATTGCGCAGGAAGCTCTGTGCGTTGCCGTCGAGTATCAGGACGTGAACGAAGAGGCTTGCGCCCAAACCGATCACGAGAACTATCGAATTCAGCAGGAGGCAGACGACGGCAATTGCGATCATCCGCGGCACGACCAGGCGTTCCAACACCGGCAGGCCCAGTACTTCGAGCGCATCGATCTCTTCGCGGATCGTGCGCGCTCCCAAATCTGCGCAGATTGCGGAACCGCCGACGCCGGCGATGATCAGGGCGCAGACCAGCGGTCCGGCCTGTCCGATGATGAGGAACGCGACGACTGCACCGCTGTATGAACCCGCGCCGATTTGGTCTGCGAGCGAACCGATCTGGAGAGCTACGCCCACGCCGAGGGGAATCATCACCAGTGCCGAAGCGACCGAGGTGACGTGGGCGAGAAACCACATCTGGTCGAGCGCTTCACGCCAGGCGAGGCGCTTGTGTCGCAGAGTTGTGAAAGCGGCGACGCATACGCGAACGGTGAAGGTGAACAGCAGTCCGATCTCGGACAGCAGGTTCGAGAACATGTTCGTCTTGGCGGGGGAGGCAGGCGTTGCGTCCCCGGTTGTTCCAACTTCAGTGCTCACGCCATCCCCCTTTCCGTCCGAATCGTTCTGGTCGGGTTTCTTCGATCACACTCGGAAGGTCGAAGTGCTCCAGGTCACGTTCGGAGACGGTATCAGGAAACTGACTCTGAAGTAAGTTCCAATTCGGGCACGCCATCACAAGGCGTGAATGTGGACGCGGAGCTTCCGTTTGCGTCTACGCAACCTTCCCGGCGAGAGTCCGAAATGCGACGGGTGCACAATGAGTGAATGCCACGATCAAGCCCCATTTCCGCTTGGAAGTCCCTTCGCGAAGGCAACGAGCGATTTGTCAACGACGCGTCCATTCACCCCAGCCAGGGAATCGCCGATCGCGCGAAGCTGGTCGATGGGCAGCACCCCACCGCGGTGCTGTTCGGTTGCGGTGATTCGCGCGTAGCCGCCGAGATCATCTTCGATCAGGGCCTCGGCGACATGTTCGTCGTGCGTACGGCGGGTCACGTGCTCGACGATTCGGTGCTCGGTTCGATCGAGTACGCCGTTCACGTGCTCAACGTGCCGCTCATCGTCGTCCTCGGTCACGATGGTTGCGGTGCGGTGAAGGCAACGCTCGACGCCCTGGACAAGGGTGCGGTTCCCGACGGCTTCATTCGCAGCGTGGTCGAGCGCGTTGCTCCCTCCATCCTGATGGGTCGCAACGAAGGCTTGTCCACCGTCGACGAACTCGAAGGTCGACACGTCGTGGAGACCGGCTCGTTGATCATGCAGAGGTCGCGGATCATCGCAGACAAGGTGGACAACGGTGCGTGCGCGATCGTCGGTGTCACGTACACATTGTCCGACGGTCACATGCGAGTTCAGGGCGCGGTCGGCGACATCGGCGAGAGCGTCGAGACCGTCGAGGGTTAGATCTTCCGGGGCAGTGATACCCGGTAGCAGACAATGGGTACCGACACGCCGCCTCAGCTGACGGTTAGTGGACCCTGCGCCAACTACCGTTGAGTCCGTGTTGGAACCGAATGGACCACTGCCCCCCGAGATCTACTGGCGTCGCCGGGCGCTGGCCATTGGTGCCGCCGTCATTGCACTGGCGTTGATCATCTGGGCGGCGTCCGCCCTCTTCGGCGGTGGAAGCGATACTCCTGAGGCCAATTCGGCCGCTGCGAGTTCCTCGCTGACGACGGACGTCTCCTTCACCCCCAACCCTTCCGGCTCCAACGCGCCGGACGGTAACGGTGGTTCGGGTGGCGGTGCTGCGGGTGGATCAGGTGGCTCGGGCACGCAGGCTTCGGGATCGTCGACGTCGGCATCGTCCTCGTCGACCACCGGCGCTCCGGTCCCGGCTGGTCAGTGCGCGGACTCGTCGTTGGCAGTCAAGGCGACCGCAGACAAGGCGACCTTCGCTCCCGGTGAAGAGCCGTCCTTCACGATCGTCATCACCAACATCGGTTCGGCACCCTGTGATCGAGATCTGGCGGGCGGCCTGCAGCAGGTGCTCGTCTACAGCATCGACGGCAAGACCCGTTTGTGGTCCAACGTCGACTGCTATCCCCAGCCCGCAGCCGACGTACGCAATCTCGCTCCCGGCGAGCAAGCTGCGTTCAAGGTCGCCTGGTCGGCCACGACGTCGACCCCCGAGTGCGCGACCGCGCAGAACCCCGAGCGCAATCCGGTGGGCGCAGGCGCGTACACGGTTGTCGGTCAGCTCGGCGCACTGCGAAGCTCCCCGGAGCCGTTCAACATCGCGTGAGAGCGGGCAAGCCCGAACAGGCCCGCTAGTTGAACGATCCGGTGATCGACGTCTCCGCGAGCCGGGAAAGTCCCTCACGGATGTGACGGGCCCACAGCCCGCCGATGCCCTCGACCGACTGCAGATCGGCAGCCGTAGCGGCCAGCAGCGACTGGAGAGTGCCGAAGGATCCGACCAACCGGTGGATCTGATGGAACTGCACTCGAGGCACACGCATCAGTACGCGATATCCGCGAGGAGTCATCGGAGTGTCGAGGGCTTCGATCGTGCCCGGATAACCGAGAACACGCGCAAGAGTCGTGAGATCGAGTAGGTCGGCGTCGGTGACACGATCGAGTGCGACGAGGACGTTGTCCATCGCCGCGGTGCCGATGGGTTCGGGGCCGGCAAGATAATCCCGAACGATCAGTTGACGTGCAATGTCGTTGTCGCCGACCAGTTCTTCGAGCTGCAGTGCCAGCTGGCGACCGTCGGTGCCGAGCTCGAGGACATCCTGCTCGATTTCGATCGACACACGGCGAACCATTTCGAGTCGCTGTACGACGGTCAACGCGTCGCGCAGAGTCACGAAATCCTCGATCTCGACCACCGACAGTTGCCGTGTCACTTCGTCGAGTCGCGCTTTGTATCGTTCGAGCGTCGCGACGGCCTGGTTGGCGCGCGAAAGTATGGTGGCCGAGCCGTCGATGACGTGCCGGATACCACCGACGTACACACTGACGATCGACATCGACTGACTGACCGAGACCACGGGATAGCCGGTTTGAATTGCCGTGCGCTCGGCGGCACGGTGCCTGGTGCCGGATTCGACGGTGGGAATCTTGTGATCGGGAACCAGCTGGACGTTGGCGCGCACGATGCGTGTGCCGTCCGTCGAGAGGACTACCGCGCCGTCCATCTTCGAGAGCTCGCGCAATCGGGTTGGTGCGAACTCCACGTCGAGGTTGAATCCGCCGTCACACAGCGCTTCCATCTCCTCGTCGTATCCGAGGACGATCAGTGCGCCGGTACGTCCGCGCAGAATTCGTTCGAGCCCGTCTCGCAAAGCGGTACCCGGCGCCAACCTGGCGATGGTCTCTCGCAATGCCGACGACGACTGTGTGTCCGCCATCGCACTGATCATTGAGAAACTCCCTGCTGAGGTCGATGTCACTTCGGTCGGGTCCGATGCCTGCGCCGGACTGATCCCCGTTTAGATTACCTATCCATGAGTAGTACCTGGACCCTGCCTGATGACCTGACTGTCCCGGAGCCGGTAGAATTCTTTCCGGCCGCCGGCGAGAAGTTGCCTCAGCACTGGTCGAAATGCTTCGGCTGCGGCGACGACCAGCCTGCGGGAATGGCGATGAGTTTCAGGGCTGGTGACGGGTTGGAAGTGACGGGCCGTCTGGAGGTCGCCAAGAAGTATCAGGGCGGTCCGGGGGTCATTCACGGCGGCATTTTGTCGACGGCTTTCGACGAGGCGCAAGGCATGGCATGCATGGCTCTCGGCTCGCCGGTGGTGACCGGGCACCTCGAGATCGATTTCGCCCGGCCCATCCCGTTGGGATCGGTGCTCGAATTTCGGGCTCGCATCGACGGCGTTGTGCGCCGCAAGGTCTACACCAGCGCGGAAGCGGTGATCGTCGAAGGTCCGACAGCGGATCCGGACACGGTGGTGGGAACGTCCCGCGGACTGTTCCTGACCATCACGTCGGAACACTTCGCCAAGACCAAGGAGTTCGTGGACGGCGAACCGACTTCCCCGTTCGGCACCTCGTCGGTCTGACGCGGTAGTCGGCCGCAGGCCGGTCACTTCACCGGAGTGAGCTTGGGGCGAGACGGGGCTTGTTTGCCGCCCATCAATCCGGCATAGGCGAGTGCCTCGGCCAGGTTCGCTACTTCGTTGACGCGCATGCCGGGAATGTTCGGGCCGGAATCGACCGGCACGATGGCGCTGGTGAATCCCAATCTGGCAGCTTCGATCAGCCGTCGGTTCACACCGGCAACTCGTCGAACCTCTCCGGCGAGTCCGACCTCGCCGAGGATGACGAGCCCCTTGGGGACAGGTTTGGCTTTCACAGCGGAAGCGACCGCTATCGCGAGAGCCAGATCGGCACCCGGCTCGGTCATCCGCATACCGCCGACGGTCGCCGCGTAGACGTCGGCCTTCGAGATCGACACCCCGACGCGGCGCTCCAACACGGCCAGAACCATGGCCACACGGGCGGTGTCGAGCCCACTGACGGCTCGACGAGGTGTCGGTAGAGGCGTGGCGGCGACGAGGGCCTGAACTTCACCGAGTAGCGGTCGCTTACCGTCCATCATCACGGTGACGGCCGTGCCTTCCACGGCTTCTTCGCGGTGATGCAGGAACAGGCCGGACGGATCGCTGATCTCGTTGATGCCCTGCTCGCTCAGCTCGAAGCATCCCACCTCGTCGGCCGCACCGAATCTGTTCTTGACGCCGCGGACCATGCGCAGCGTGGAGTGCTTGTCGCCTTCGAAGTGCAGAACCACGTCTACGAGATGCTCGAGCGAGCGCGGTCCGGCGACGGCGCCGTCCTTGGTGACGTGGCCGATCAGAAGCACCGGGATTCCACTGGCCTTCGCCAGGGAGGTCAAGGCGCTGGTGACGGCCTTGACCTGAGTCACGCCGCCGACGACTCCGTCGACGTCGGCAGCAAGCATGGTCTGCACCGAGTCGACGATGACCAGGGTCGGCTTGACCTGCTCGATGTGGCCGAGGATGGTCGCGAGATCGGATTCGGCCGCCAGATACATCCGTTCGTGGACAGAGTTGGTGCGATCTGCCCGAAGTCGGACCTGACCGGCGGACTCTTCGCCCGTGACGTACAACGCTCGATCATCCGCGCTGCGCATCGCCCAGCGGTAGACGACCTCGAGAAGTAGCGTCGATTTTCCGACTCCGGGCTCGCCCGCGAGCAGCACCACCGAACCAGGTACGACGCCACCGCCGAGGACGCGGTCCAACTCGCCGATCCCGGTGGGCTTGGCCTGCGTCGAGGTGCTGTCGATCTGTGTCAGCGGCGTGGCCGGCGTCGTAGGGAGTACGGCGCTCGATCCTGCTTTGGCGAGTGAGGCGCCGGCGCGACTGGCGACGGGTGCCACTACCGCGACCTCGGTCATCGAGCCCCACGAATCGCAGTCCGGACATCTACCGACCCACTTGGGCACTACCGACTGGCATTCGGAGCATCGGTAGTTCGATTTCACTTTGGCCACCGGGACAGACTAGAGGCGGGGTCCGACATGGACCCCGCCTCTAGTGTGATTCTTAAGTTGTTCTGCGAAGCGCAGTGTGCGCCTTGGTGATTCGGGCTCAGTGCCCGGCTTCTGCGACGTCGGGCGACTTGTCCGACTCGTTGCGCTCGAGCTGCGGGCCTGCGTCGACCGGTACGTCGACGGTGACCGAGCCGGCCTTCTCGAACTTGAAGGTGATCGGGACGGTCAAGCCGGGGCGAACGCCTGCCTTGATGTCCTGCAGAACGACGAGAGTGAGCGCAGCGGGTGCGTCGTCGTTCTCTTCGTTGTTCTTGATCTGGGTCTCTGCCTCGGTCGCGGCACCTTCGCCTGCGGGCAACTGGCCGGCCTGCAGCGACGTCTGCGGCTTGATCGTCAAGCCACCTACCTCTTCACCCGCGATGACGCGTGCTGCGTAATCGGTGGTGATGCTGACGAGCTTGTCCGTGGTCTCGGCGCTGTCGTTCACGACGGTGAACGCGAGCACGGCGTTGCCGCCCGGCTCGATGCTGTATTCCTCGGACGAGGGGTAGGCGATGTGCACGTTGCGCAGTGCGATCTCACCGAGGTCGGCGCTGTTGCCGTTCACGGCGGCCTGCTGGACGGCGGTCTGGCTCACCTGTCCGGAACCGCAAGCGGACAGCGCGATGGCTGCGCCTGCAGCCAGTGCAATGGCGGTAGCGACTCGACGAGTCGGCTTACGGATAGCAGTCACGATTTGTCCTCCACGGCGTCAGGTTCGCACTCCACTAGGCAGAGTAGTAGATAAGGTCCCGCGGGCTGGCCGTCGGGTCGCCACAACGGTTGTCTGCGTGGGCTTTCAGTCGGTTATGCAGGGGTGCTCCAGACCAGTTGAATGCACGTACAACAAGCCCTGTCAACCCCTACGCTCGAGCAAGGATGCCCCTGACCTGCACAGTTGATGAGTGGTCGGTTCTTTCACGTGTTAAACTAGTGGAATCGAAAGGGGCACGGGACACATGATTTTCAAGGTCGGAGACACCGTCGTATACCCCCATCACGGTGCGGCGCTGATCGAAGCTATCGAAACCCGCACCATCAAGGGTGAGCAGAAGGAGTACCTGGTTCTGAAGGTCGCTCAAGGCGATCTCACAGTACGGGTTCCTGCAGACAACGCAGAGTACGTCGGAGTTCGTGACGTGGTCGGCCAAGAAGGCCTCGACAAGGTTTTCCAGGTTCTGCGAGCACCGCACACCGAGGAGCCCACCAACTGGTCTCGTCGATACAAGGCAAATCTCGAGAAGCTTGCCTCAGGTGACGTGAACAAGGTTGCGGAAGTTGTTCGTGACCTGTGGCGTCGTGAGCAGGACCGCGGGCTTTCCGCTGGTGAGAAGCGCATGCTCGCCAAGGCTCGTCAGATTCTCGTCGGAGAACTCGCGCTCGCCGAGGGCACTGACACCGAGAAGGCAGAGACCATTCTCGACGAGGTCCTCGCGGCCGCGTCCTGACTGCAACACAACAAAGCTGACAGTGGCAGTAGTAGCCCTGGTACCTGCCGCAGGTCGGGGAGTGCGATTGGGCGAGAAATTGCCCAAGGCATTTGTCGAACTCGGTGGGTGCACCATGCTTGCACGCGCGGTCGATGGACTCCGGAAATCCGGAGCGATCGACCGCGTTGTTGTCATTGTGCCGCCTGAACTGGTCGAATCCGTCGTGGCCGACCTCGGTCGTGCATCGGACGTCGACGTCGTCGGTGGTGGTGCCGAAAGAACCGATTCGGTTCGAGCCGGTCTCAGTGCTGCCGGCGATGCAGATTTTGTACTCGTGCACGACGCCGCGCGGGCATTGACGCCGCCGGCGTTGATCGCGCGCGTCGTCGACGCTCTCCGAGCCGGCAGCTCCGCTGTCATCCCGGTACTCCCGGTTACCGACACGATCAAGTCGGTCGACGTACTCGGCGCAGTCACCGGAACGCCTCTGCGTTCGGAGTTGCGTGCGGTTCAAACTCCTCAAGGCTTCTCCACCGACGTCCTGCGCAGTGCGTACGACGCCGGTGATGTCGCCGCGACCGACGACGCCGCTCTGGTGGAGCGTCTCGGTGTTTCGGTGCAGACGATTCCCGGCGACGCTCTCGCCTTCAAGATCACCACTCCGCTCGACCTCGTCCTTGCACGGGCGCTCCTGATCTCGGAGACAGAGTTGAGCGCGGACTCACAGGACGGAAAATAGATGCGCGTCGGTCTCGGCACGGATGTTCATCCCATCGAGGTCGGCCGACCTTGCTGGATGGCCGGGTTGCTGTTCGAGGAAGCAGACGGGTGCTCGGGGCATTCGGACGGCGACGTCGCCGTCCACGCGCTCTGTGACGCGTTGCTCTCCGCCGCAGGTCTTGGCGACCTCGGTTCGGTTTTCGGCACCGGCAGGCCCGAATGGGACGGCGTGAGCGGCGCTCGAATGCTTGCCGAGGTTCGTCGACTGCTCGAAGTGAACCAGTTCACCGTCGGCAACGCCGCGGTGCAGGTCATCGGCAACCGACCGAAGATCGGGCCGCGACGCGACGAGGCGCAGAAGGTGCTCTCGGACATTCTCGGCGCGCCTGTTTCGGTGTCCGCGACCACCACGGACGGGCTCGGCTTGACCGGTCGCGGCGAGGGGATCGCCGCCATGGCCACCGCGTTGGTCATGACAACCGAACACGACAGGTAAGATCGCTGGTCGTGACCCTGCGCCTATACGACACCGGTACGCGGGCCCTTCGGGATTTTGTTCCGTTGGCCCCCGGACATGCATCGGTGTACCTGTGTGGGGCGACAGTTCAGGGCGATCCTCACATCGGACACGTTCGTAGCGGCGTCGCTTTCGACGTGCTGCGACGCTGGCTGTTGGCGCACGGCAACGACGTTGCCTTCGTGCGCAACGTGACGGACATCGACGACAAGATTCTCAACAAGGCCGCCGGCGCCGGTCGACCTTGGTGGGAGTGGGCGGCGACGTTCGAGCGGTCGTTCACGTGGGCCTACGACCAACTGGGTGTGCTGCCGCCGTCCATCGAGCCGCGGGCCACCGGTCACGTGACGCAGATGGTCGAGATGATGGAACGCCTGATCGAGAACGGCCACGCGTACGCGGCGGGCGGCGACGTCTACTTCGACGTGCAGAGCTACCCCGAGTACGGCGCACTGTCCGGCCACAAACTCGACGACGTTCATCAGGGCGAGAGTGCGGCCGAGGGCAAGCGCGATCCTCGCGACTTCACCCTCTGGAAGGCCGTCAAGCCCGGTGAGCCCTCGTGGCCGACGCCGTGGGGACCTGGCCGTCCGGGCTGGCACCTCGAATGCTCGGCCATGGCGGAGTTCTACCTAGGGGCCGCGTTCGACATCCATTGTGGTGGACGCGATCTCGTCTTCCCACACCACGAGAACGAAATTGCGCAGGCCAAGTGCGCCGGCGACGATTTCGCTCAGTACTGGTTGCACAACGGCTGGGTCACGATGAGTGGCGAGAAGATGTCCAAGTCGTTGGGCAATGTTCTCTCGGTGCCGAACGTGCTCAAGAAGGTTCGTCCGCAAGAACTTCGGTACTACCTCGGTAGTGCGCACTACCGTTCCAATCTCGAGTACTCGGACGAGGCGTTGGACGAAAGCGCGAAGTCCTACCAGGGGCTCGAGTCGTTCGTCCTGCGCACACACAAGCGTGCGGGTGGCGTCGAACTCGGTACTTGGACCGAAGGTTTCGCGGCGGCTCTCGACAACGACTTGTCGGTGCCGATCGCGTTGGCCGAGATTCACGGCAAGGCGAGCGAGGGTAATTCCGCGCTCGCTGCCGGTGATCTCGACGCGGCTCGGGTGGCTGCCGGTCAGGTGCGGGCCATGCTCGCGATCCTGGGCGTCGACCCACTCGACGAGCATTGGACGCAGTCCGGTGGCGACACCGAGACGGCAATGGAAGCTTTGGACGTGTTGGTGCGGGCCGATCTCGATCGTCGGCAGCAGGCACGTACGGAAAAGAACTGGGCGGTGGCGGACGAGGTCCGCGATCGCCTCATCAAGGCGGGTATCGAAGTAACCGATACTCCCGACGGACCCGAATGGTCCCTTAAGGCAGGGCAGTAACAATGGCTGGAAACTCGAGCAGGCGCGGCGCAGTCCGTAAGGGCGGCACCAAGAAGGGCCAGGTTGCCGGTTCCGGTGGCCAGCACAAGCGTGGTCTCGCCGGCCGCGGTGCTACGCCTCCCGCCGAGGCACGCACCAAGCACCCAGCGGCAAAGCGTGCAGCGCGCGCCGCCCGGGCCGACGAGAAGCAGAACCAGGGCCGCGGTGGCCGTCCGGGTCCGGGCCGAAAGGTTCTCGACGGTCCCGAGACCGTGCTCGGTCGCAACCCGGTGGTGGAGTGCCTGCGCGCGGGTGTTCCGGCGACGGCGCTGTGGGTGGCTGTCGGTACCGAGAGCGACGACCGGTTGAAGGAATCCGTTCAGCGGGCTGCCGACGCCGGTATCTCCATCCTCGAGGTGCCGCGCTCGGATCTGGATCGCCTCAGCGCCAACGGTCTTCACCAGGGCATCGCTCTGCAGGTTCCGCCGTACCGCTACGCGCACCCGGACGATCTTCTGTCCGAGGCACGTAAGCACGCCGAGCCCCCTCTGCTCGTCGCGCTGGACAACATCACCGATCCCCGCAACCTGGGTGCCGTTGTGCGCTCGGTCGCAGCTTTCGGTGGACACGGCGTCGTGATTCCGGAGCGTCGTAGCGCGAGCGTGAGTGCTGTCGCTTGGCGTACCAGCGCCGGTGCTGCCGCTCGTCTGCCGATTGCTCGGGCAACCAACCTCACTCGCACGCTCAAGGACTGGGCGTCGAAGGGTGTTCAGGTCGTCGGTCTCGACGCCGAAGGTGACACCACTCTCGACGATTTCGACGGCAGCGGTCCTGTGGTGATCGTGGTCGGTTCCGAGGGCAAGGGCCTTTCGCGCCTCGTCCGCGAGAACTGCGACGCGATCCTGTCGATTCCGATGGCCGGTCCGGTCGAGTCGCTCAACGCCTCGGTTGCCGCCGGAGTCGTCCTGGCGGACATCGCCCGCAGGCGTCGTAGCAGCTGAGTTGTAACGGCTTTCAGGTGAGCCTGGCGGGGTTCTAGCTCCGTACCGACCAGGCTTCCCACAGTGCAGCGTAGGAACCGTCCGCGCCGATCAGTTCGTCATGTGTCCCGCTCTCGACCACGCGGCCACCGCTCATGACGAGTATGCGATCGGCGCGGACTGCTTGGCTCAGGCGGTGTGCGATCACCACGGCAGTCCTGCCGGTGACTGCGAGCTCGGCTGCCTGATCGAGTAGACCTGCTGCAGTGGTTCCGGCTTCGGCAGTCGCCTCGTCGAGAATGACGACGGGCGGATCGAGCAGAGCCAGCCGGACGAGGGCTATGTGCTGTGCCTGTGCCGCCGTCAACTGGTACCCGCCGGCCCCGACCCTGGTCTCGAGCCCGTCCGGAAGCTCATGGATCCATTGAGCTTTCATCGTTTCGACGGCTTCGGCGATCTTCGCATCGTCCGAATCTGGTGCGCACAACCGGAGATCGTCGGCGATCGTCCCGACGAACACGTGAACTTCCTGGCTGACCAGGACGACTTTGTGCCGAAGTTCGGCATCACTCAGGTCGTCAATCGGTGTGCCGTCGACGGTGATTCGCCCGTCCCCGACGGGAATGATGCCGGCAATCAGTTTGGCGAGTGTGGTCTTTCCGGCACCACTGCTGCCGACGACGGCGATTCGTTCCCCCGGTGCGATCGAGATCGAGATCGAATCGATCACCGGGGTGGAGTTGTCGTACGAGTAAGAAACCCGCTCCACGTCGACTCCGATGGGTGCGGACCGAGCCGAGGCAGGAATGCTCGCGGGACGCCCGGGCATCGCGGTGACACCGATCAGGCGAGCCAGGCTGGCACCCGCATCCTGCAATTCGTCGATGTTCGAGAGAAATACCGCGATGGGGCTGAACAGACTGTGGAAGTAGAGCGCAGCGGCGGTAGCGGCCCCGATGGACACCGACCCCGTGGTCACGAGCCAGTAGCCGACGCTCAGGACCGCGGCCAGTCCGAGCAGTTCGGCGCCGTTGAGTTGAGCGAAGAAGTTGGTGCGCAGTCGAACTGCCTGCATGTCGAAGCTGATGGCATGCTCGGAGGTCTCGGCGATTCGGCCGATGTGCTCGTCGGTTCGACGCAGGGCAGTGACAGTACCTGCACCACCCAGGGTTTCGATGAGCTGCTGTCCCCGCCTGGCCTGCGCAGCGCGAGAGCGTCGGTAGACGGGTCCGGAGCGTCGGAGGAAATGACGAAGAGCGAAATAGTGAATCGGCGCAACGGCAACGATCGCCACGGTGAATCGCCAATCGATCACTCCCACACCGACAAGCGTCAGTGAAATCATGAACAGGGCGGACACCGTTGCGGGTAGCACCCGCGCGATGACGGTGTTTACCGCTTCGACGTCACCCGAGACCCGGGAAATCAGATCACCGGTTCCGGCATCCTCGACCAGCGACGAGGGCTGCGCGAGCGTGGCGGCGAACACGTCCTCACGAAGATCGGCCAGCACGTTCTGCGCGACATTCGCGAGAAGCTGTGTGCTCCACCAAGTCAGCGCAACTCCTGCTGCCGCTGCGCCGAGCATGAATGCGGTGATACGCAGAAGTGAGACAAACGGTTTGCCCTCCGTGACTGCATCGACCATGAGCCCGAGCAGCGCCGGGGTGGACAGGCCGCAGGCCGTAGCGGAGAGAAGTACGACGGTCGTGAGTGCGAGCGCTCGCCCCCGTGGCCGAAGCAGTGCGATCAATGCGCGGACCGTCTGTGTGGTCGACGCGATCGGCAAGGCAGATGTAGCCGGAACAGCAGATGCATCCGGAAGGGTGTCGGTCACAGTGAGTCTCCGTCCCGAGCGGCGTGGTCGATCGTGACGACACGGTCACACGAATGGAGCAAGGTCGGACTCGAGGTGATCACCACAATGGCCTTGTCGGGAAAGTTTCTCAGTGAGTGTGCAATTCGATGTTCGGTGACAGAGTCCACGGAAGTGGTGGGTTCGTGGAGGACCAGGATCGGCTGGGGTTGATGCAAAGCGCGGGCGAGGAGAAGGCGTTGGCGCTGACCTCCGGAGAGTTTCTTTCCTTGCTCACCTACCTCGGAGAGGTGGCCGTCGGGCAGATGCGTCAACACGTCGTCGAGCGCAGATGACGTCATTGCCGACGAGTCGACGTTCGGTGCAGCCAGATTGTCGAAGACGGTGCCGGTGAACACGGTTCCTTCATGAGCGGACACGAACACCTGATCGCGAACTCCGTCCGGACCGAGTTCGGTTGCATCGGTGCCGAATACGAAGTAGCAGTCGGGGTCCAGCGGAGTCTGAAAGGCGAGTTGGCGTGCCAGTCGGTGAGCGGAATCGTCCGCGCGCACGCCCACCACCTCGCCGCGGCGAGCTGAGACGACAGTTCCGTTGTCCGTCGAAATCAGCAGGGCGTCTTCACTTCTGACAGCGCTGATCGGGGCGGTGGAAGGCGGCAGTTCGATCAGGTGCGGCTCGGCCAGGAGTTCGGACAGCCTGCGTGCGGAGCCTCGCTTGGCAGCGAGTTCTGCACCGAAGAACCCCAGAGTTTCCATCGGACCGGCAATGACCCTGCTCAAGCCGACAACGGTGACGAAGTTGCCCACGGTGATCGTGCCTTGATGCGCCATCCACGCGGCTCCAAGCGCGACCGAAGCCAGCACCAACGCGGAGACCCCGGAATTGAGCGCGGTCAGACTGGACATTGCTCTGACCGTCCGGATCGCTGCTTTCATCGACGCCCGGCTCGCCTTGACGTATCGCGACAGGGCAGTGGGCTCGGCCCCGAAACCCTTCAGTACTCGCAGGCCCAGCGTGAAATCAGTTGCAAGCATGCCTGCCTCGGCTGCCTTCTTCTGCTCTGCATACACACGCTCGTCCAGTGGACCGCTGATCTTGTGAATGAATACGAGCTGCGCAGCAGTGATGAGTACGACGATCAGTGCGAGCGGCCACGAGACGAAGGCAAGCGAAATCACTGCCGCGGCGAGCCCCGCAAAAGCTGAGCCCTGTTCGGCGACAACCCAGGAGAAGCCCGAGACGTGTGAGGCGTCCGAGGTGGAGATGGTGAGAACTTCACCCGTCGAGCGCTGAGCTTGCATGCCTCTGGCATCGAGTACCCGTCTGGCAGCGTTCAATCGTAGGTCGTGTTCGCCGTAGACGAAGACCTGCGTGTTCAGGCGAACCGCGATGCGCCACGACAGAGCAAGTCCTACGAACAGAGCACACAACACAGCAAGCCATACGAGAAGTGCTGTGCTGTCGGACTTTCCGATTGCACGGTCGACGACGGTACCGATCAGCACCGGAATGAGGGCTTGAGCTACCTGATACGACGCCTGGCCGGTGACGGCTGCAACCAGTCGCGGGCCGCGTCCGGAGGAGAACGATCCGACTCTGATCATCTCCATCGGACCGGAACGAGTTTCGGGCAGCGCTGACACTCGTGAAACTCCTCGCCCAGATCTGAACACTCGTTGTGCAGTTCTACGGTAGAGCCGGAGCGAGTGCGGAAAGTGCTCGCAGATGCCAAGGGCTACGCGGCAGCGGACAGATGGAGTATCGACACCCCATTACCGGGATCAGGTCTCGATATACCTGCCTGGTCGAAACAAGTACGTTTGCGAAGAGAGCTGACAGAAGATGAAAAGCACTACCCGAATAGTGGCTGCGTTGGCCGCGATTGCCCTGCTCGCAGGCTGCCAGAGCAGCACCGAGTCAACAGCGTCGGAGGACACGACGCAGTTAGCCGAGGCCGGTGCGCTGCCGGTCACCGTAGATCACGCGTACGGCTCGACCACCATCGAGACCGAACCTCAGCGGATCGTGACCATCGGCTGGAACAGCCAGGATTCGGTCCTGGCACTGGGCAAGACGCCCGTCGCCATGGAGTCGTTCAGTGGGGCAGGCTTGGAGAACGGAATCCTGCCGTGGGACGAAGAAGTGTTGGGCGACGTCGAACCCACGTTGCTCGACAGCACTTCCGGTGTGCCGTTCGAGCAGATCCTGGCGTTGGAGCCGGACGTGATCATCGCGGTGGTCTCGGGAATCACCGAAGACGACTACGCACGTCTTTCTCAGATCGCACCCACGATTCCGTTCAAGGAGACCGCCTGGGCGACTACGTGGCAGGAGCAGATGTCGACCATCGGTTCAGTACTCGGACAACCGAAGCGGGCGGCTGAGCTGATCGAGGAAACTGACGATTCCATAGCCGACCTGGCTGCTGGGTCCCCGAATCTGAACGGGAAAACCTTGACCTTCCTGTCGGGAAACATCGACGGCCTCACCAATTACTGCGCCGACGACGGCAGAGTCATCCTGATGTCCCAGCTCGGACTGAAGCAGTCGGCCGGAAGCGCAGAGCTGTGCGGCGACACCCAGGGGTCGGTGACTGCATCGCGCGAACAGTACAACGAACTGGACGCGGACGTGATCGTGCTCAACGACGCGAGTGGTCAGGGGCTCCCCGGATTGATGGGGGACAAGTTGTTTGCCGACCTGCCGGCAGTCAAGGACGGCAGGCTGATTCAGCAGCTCGGTCTGGCCCGAGTGATGGCACTGGCTTCGCCCACGTCGCTGAGCGTCAAATATGCCTTCGCCGAACTGGTCTCGAAGATGAACGGCTTCTGACCAGTTAGGCTGACAATTCGCACGCGTCCGAGTAATAGTTCTTCGGTGTTCGTCCGGTGACCTTGCGGAACACGCTGGTGAAGGCGCTGGGGGTTTCGTATCCGACGCGACGGCTAACCGTCGAAACAGGAACGCCCGCAGCGAGATAGGACATCGCGGCGCGGACGCGAACTTGAATCCTCCACTCGGTGAAGGACATCCCCGTTCCCTGAGAGAACACGCGGCTCAGGGTACGGGGGCTTCCGCCGACCACATAGGCCCAATCGGCAAGCCCGCGTTGATCGGCGGGGTCGGCGATCAAGCGGCGTGCAACGGCGAGGGCCCGGGGATCGGCGGGCATTGGCACTGCGACATCAGCCGCCTCGATGGGCGCGAGCGTGTCGAAGACTACGGATTCCGCCCGCAAGCGAGCCTCGGTAGGCATGTTTCGCTGGTGCAGATGGATGAGCATCGTCTTGACCACGTCGTCGATGCCGATGATCGCGGGTTTTGTCCACGGGTGGGGGAACGACTCGGGCCGGAAATAGGTGAAGCGAGCCTCGGTGGATGCGCCGAGCGTGATGCGCCGTGGAGTTCCAGCCGGAATCCACATGCCGACCGTCGGTGGGATCTGCCAACGAACGTCGTCGATGTACGCGCTCATCTCGCCGGAAGCGCCCCACAGGAGTTCGTGCTCGGGATGGCGGATCTCACGCCACGCGCGCTTCTGATCGCGCCCGATGGTGGACGTCGTCATGGCGAAGGGGAGCGGAACGTACCGGCCTGCCGGCACAGCCCAGTACGGAAATCCTGTGGAACTCATCGGTGGATCATACCGCGAATGACTTAGGTAATGCTTTCCTATTTGGTTCTTTGACGCAGGGCACGACGGAGTGCGGTCGCGACAAAAGACCGAGGGTGGCACCGAGTCCGAAGACTCGATGCCACCCTCGATCACATTCCCCGACGGAGTGTTTACAGGTGGAGCAGGTGAATCAGCTGCCGTTGGCCAGGACACCGCTGATGATGTCGGAGATGAAGCCGGCCGGGTTGTCCAGGATGGAGGAGCCGGCCGAACCGGTTCCGCCCTCGCCGTCAGAAGAGCCGAAGCCCAGATCTGCCGAGCCCGATGCGGCAGCCTCGCCGGGGTTCTTGGCGCGGATCTTGGCGTAGACATCGCCGATGTTCTGATCACTGCCCCACAGCGAGATGCCGATGGAACTGGGGAGCTCGACGTAAGTTCCCGGCTGTGCGTTGTCCGGAACCAAGTAGCTCACTTCGAAAGTGACTGTCTTGCTGCCGGTGATCGAGACATTCCAACCCGCATCGGGAATTGTGACGGTGCGCGCCGCATTGTCGACGGTGGGGGACACCTTCTCGGTTTTCTGAGTCAGTCCGAGAAAGTGCCATGAATCGATCGAGGCGCTGTCCTTGATGTAGGTGTATCCGGCCGGGAAACGGTCGACGAACTTGTTGACGAAGAAGTCCGGATGGCCGTTGGCCGAAACCGTGGTGCGGACGGTCAATTTTCCGCCGGGCGCCACTTCTCCGTCGCCTACGACGCTCTTGGTGATCGTGACTTGGTTCGAAGTCACGGTGTTGGTCTTCGGGTGCGCGGCATCTGCGTGCGCAGCTCCGGTGCCGATGAGAAGTCCGCTGGTTGCAAGCGCAGCGATTGCTACTCCGGTGAGTGTTTTGCGCATTGAGAAACGTGACATGAAATTCTCCGTTCGAGGGGTTCACGCTGACGGCGATGGGGATGACTCTTCAAAGGTTGCGCCGTGGTAACCATTGAAACCTATCGGACGCTTGCCTATGTGTCAGTTCGGCAGAATTTACGGAAAAGTCCGAATTGAGAGGACTTTTTCGACCTTGATTGCCTGTTGTTAACTGATTGGCGACCAAGTCGGCGAAAAGCTGGGCGAATGTCCAGGTCGACTGTATCGTACTTCGAGAGTCGGGTTGCAACAAGTTTCAGTAATCAACGAATTCGGTTGTCCTGGAACCTCACAGAGTGGAGATTGTTCGTGGCAAAGTTTGGATCCAGGAATCGTAGACTGTCCACCGTTGGAGCTGGTTTGGGGGTGATTGCTCTTGCTGTGGGCGCAAGCGCGCTGGGTGCGGGAGTCGCGACTGCCGAGACGGCAACTTCTGGTGCCTACACATTTACTCGCACCGTGGACAATGCGTCCCCGAAGGTCGGTGACACGATCACCTACACGACAGTGTCGAAGAAGAGCGGAATCGACGGATATATCAGCAGGTTCACCGAGACGCATGCCGCATGCTTGACCTTTGTCCCGGGCTCGGCGAAGGTCACGAAGTTTCACGTTGGCGGGACGATGACCGAAACCACTGAAACGCCGGAACTGACAGCCACGACGCTCGAGGTGACCAGTGCCGGCTGGATCAACAACGGCAGCAAACCGGTGACCATGAAGACCAGCTACACGGTCACTGCTTCGTGTGCGCCGGGAACCGTGTACGGAAGTGGATTGGCGGTAGGTGCCACGGTGATGGGCAACGGATTCCAGTCGAGTGCGAATTTCGCCAACTTGGGCCCGTCCATCACTGTCCGCGCCGCGGATGTGGTCGATCCCGTTGACCCGGTTGATCCCGTTGATCCGGTTGATCCCACTGGCCCCGGAACCGGTGGCGGAACCGGATCGCTCGGCTCGTTGAGTGGTGGCCTCGGTTCCCTCAGCGGACTGTTCGGGAAGAGTTAGCCGAGAATTGTGAAACGGCGGGCCGAGACTGTCGTAGTCTCGGCCCGCCGCGGTTGGTCGGTGATCAAGCGCTCAAATCATGAGGTGCTCAGCCGAATTCGATCGAGGTGTTGATTTCCTCCACCTGGTTGGAGGTCTGCATGTTCGTCGTGTCGGTGAACTGATTCGCAAAGCTGACCAGGTAGACCGGCGAGTTGTCGTCGGCTTGGTAAGCGACGACTGTCATGACGGCGTAGAGCGGAACGTCCAGGTTTGGGGCGGTCCAGGTTCCGGAGAGGCGGAACCCCTGCTGTCCGTCGACGTCGATCTCGGTGTACTTCACCTCGGTCCATCCGTCGAGGGTGGCGATCGTTTCACGCGCAGCGGCAAGAACCTCGTCTTTTGTTGCGGTGCCTTGGTTTTCGACCGTCACGGTGGTGTTCGGCATGAAACCGCTGGGTTCCTGGCTGTTGCTGGACAACGCATCCGTAACGCCGGCAGGGATGTTCTCGCCGTGAGTCCAGCTCGGCGGGAGGCTGACGCTGATGCTCGGCGCTTCGGGGTCGTCGCCGGTTTCGATCGTCGTCCGCTCACCGATGAACGGTGTTCCGTCCCTCAAGGTCGGCGTCGCGGCAGCGGCAGACGACGAGGATGCAGAACTTTCGGAAGCAGTGGTCTCACTGGTGCTGGTATCACTGGAGACAGCGTCGCCGCTTTCCGAACTGCTGCATCCGGACAGGACGAGTGCAGCAGTGATCAGTGACGCTATTCCGAGAGCAAGTGTGCTGCTCTTAGGGCTCATAGTGTGACAGTCCTTCAGGTTCTGGCGACGGCCGAGCGCCGCCGGCAGCATTGCTGGCGCGGCTGAGACTATCAGCGCTAGGACGGCCTGGTAGTGGCCTTCAAGGTAATGGTGCTGCCGGGCCGCAGCTGTGCCAGCGACGCAATCCCAGCGTCGGAAACGACGGCGATGACCGGGTATCCGCCAGTCACGGGATGGTCTGCCAGAAACACGACGGGCTGGCCGCCTGGCGGCACCTGGATGGATCCCATCACGACGCCTTCGCTCGGCAATTCCTCGGTGCGTGAGCGATGTAAAGGCCCTTGGCCCTGTAACCGGACCCCGACTCGGTTGGTGTGTTCGGTGACTTTCCACGTGGTGTGAAGGAGCGCGTGAACGGATGCGGCGGTGAACCAGGAATTTCGGGGGCCGAGCGTGATCTCGATCGGAACCGCGCCGAGTGCAGGTGCGGGCGGTGGAATCAACTCTTCGGTGGGCCACGTCCCTTCCTCTGCCCCGAGGAGGAGTAGATCGCCGGCGGCGAGCGGCGGCGGCCCGAGCCCGGAGAGTGTGTCGGTGGATCTGCTGCCGAGTACCTGTGGGACGTCGACGCCACCGCGTGCAGAGATGTACGTTCTCAACCCGGTTGTGCTGTAACCCAATTCGATAATGCTGCCACCGCCCAGGTGGATGCTCGCGTAGTCAGGTGCCGGCCGTCCGTCGACGGCCAGCGGCACCCGCGCGCCTGTCACTGCCACCGTCATCGAACCGACGGCCCGCATCGCAAAAACCCCAGTGGTGACTTCGATGGTTGCTGCTCGAAAAGTGTTGCCTACGAGTCTGTTCGCGCTGTCGTGCGAGATCATGTCGACGGCGCCGGATCTGCCGACCCCGAGAGCGCCGTAGCCTCTCCGCCCGCGGTCCTGAACTGTGGCGAGCGGGCCGGTACGCACTACCTCGAGCCAGGCCATGAATCCATTGTCCCGCAACAACGCGGTGAAGACACCAAAATCATCCTTGCACCGAAATCATGCACGGACAAAGGTGACTGTGGTGCCGGGTAGAAGCAGCGCCGGCGGGCGGCGCTCGGCATCCCACACCGACAGTTCCGTCGTTCCGATCAACTGCCAGCCGCCCGGGGAGATACGCGGGTAGACGCCCGAGAACGGTCCGGCCAACCCGACTGCACCGGCCGGGACCTGCCTGCGCGGGTCCGATCGACGTGGAACTTCGAGCTTTCTCTCGTTGCTGGTCAGATACGCGAAGCCGGGGGCGAAACCGATGAACGCGACGGTCCACGACGCAGACGTGTGAGCCTCGATGACACCGTCGACCCCGAGTCCGGTCAGCTTGCCCACTTCGACGAGATCGTCGCCGTCGTAGCGGACCGGAATCTCGACAGCAGGCCCGCTCTCATCTGCTGTGAGTTCGATGGGTACGGCCCCACGTACCCATTTCTCCACGAGTTTGCGTCCGGTAATCGTGTTGTCGTACTCGATCAGGATGGTTCGCGCCGCGGGAATCAGATCGATCACTCCGGGGATCCGACTGGCGTCGAGAGCCCTGAAGTTGCCCAGCACGCTCGGCAGTTCGTCGTATTCGACGAGGACTGCGGATTCACCGGCGGGCAGGATCGTGATCATGTGAACGGTGTGATCTCGACGTCGGAGGATTCGAGGAGATCGCGGATCGCTGCGGCCATGTCGACGGCTGCCGGACTGTCACCGTGTACGCACACCGACTCCGCGGTAATTTTGAGGGTGCTCCCGTCGACCGCATCCAACTCGCCGTCGACGACCATTCGCCGAACCCGTTCTGCAACAAGCGCCGGGTCGTGCAGAACGGCGCCCGACTCGGTGCGCGGGACCAAGGTGCCTTCTGCCGTGTACGCGCGATCGGCAAAAGCCTCGGCGACCACGTCGAGACCGGCTTCGCGCGCCTCTTCCAGAAACACCGAACCAGGTAGTCCGAGAACAGGTAGCGAACTGTCGTAGGCAACGACGGCGGCGACCACGGCCCGCGCCTGCCGTCGGTGATGGACTATTGCGTTGTAAAGCGCGCCGTGGGGTTTGACGTACGCGACCCGCGATCCGGCGACACGAGCCAAACCGTCGAGTGCCCCTATTTGATAAATGACGTCGGCGGTGAGGTCTTTCGGGGACATGTCGATGAAGCGTCGGCCGAAACCGGCGAGGTCTCGGTAACCCACCTGCGCGCCGATCCGCACGCCGCGGGTGGCGGCTGATTTGCAAGTCGCCAACAGCGTTGTCGGGTCGCCGGCATGGAATCCGCAGGCGATGTTCGCGCTGGTGACAAGTTCGAGCATGGCGTCGTCGTCGCCCAGGGTCCAGGCGCCGAAGCCCTCGCCGAGGTCGCTGTTCAGATCAACGCTGTAGCCCATACCTCGATTCTAGGTAGGTATGGGCTCTCGGTGTTCAGGCGTGCGCCGGAATCCGTCCCGCATTCTTGCGGCGTGCGGATCCGAAGAGTCGGCATATCAGGTAGATCACGAACGAGACCGAGGTGACGAAACTCGAGACGGGAACGCCGGGGGCCAGCGAGAGAAGGATGCCGCCGACGGCTGCGAGTTCGGCGAAGACGACGGAGAGAATTGTCGCCTTGAGTGGGCTTGCCGTGACGTACGCGGCGGCCGCTGCGGGAGTGATCAGCAGCGACATCACCAGCAGCGCGCCGACGATCTGCACGCCGAGTGCTGCGGTGATGCCGACCAACACGGCGAACACGATCGACAGTGCCCGAACCGGAACACCGCGAGCTGCAGCAACTTCGGGGTCGGTGCTTGCGAACAGCAAAGGGCGGTAGATGAATCCGAGTGTGCCGATCACGATGACCGCGCACAGCAGCAGAAGTTCGAGACCGCTGTTTCCCGGCGCCACGATCTGTCCGACCAACAGTGAGAAGCTGGTTCCCGTGCGACCGTCGTACGCCCAGAGGAACAACACCGACAAGCCGAGACCGAAAGCCATGATCACGCCGATCACCGAATCTCGGTCCCGCGCTTTGGCTCCGAGCAGCCCGAACAGCACTGCCGCGACCACGGATCCGACGATGGCACCGAAGCCGACGCCCACACCGACGAGAAGTGCGGCGGATGCACCCGTCAGTGACAGCTCACTCGTTCCGTGCACCGAGAACGACATCTGACGACTCACGATCAGCGGCCCGATGATGCCTGCCAACAATCCGAGGATGGCACCGGCAATCAACGCCTGTTGGACGAAGTCGTACTGCAGTAGGTCGACGGTGGCGGACACGTCGAACATCCGCGACATCGCGTCGGTGAACTTGTTACTCACTGGTGGTGATCCTCATCAGAATGGTGAACGCCTTCTCCCGGGCGTAGTCCGCCTGCGCTGCCGAGCGCGTCGATGGCGTCTCCGGTGCCGATCACGACGAGGCGGCCACGAACCTGCAACACTTCGACGTCGGTGTTGTACAGATCCGAGAGAACCTCGGACGTCATCACTTCGGCCGGCGTCCCGATCCGGAATTTGCCGTCCACCAGATAGAGCACTCGATCGACCAACGGCAGGATCGGATTGATCTCGTGCGTCACGAACAGCACTGCGGTGTCATGGCTGCGCCGACGCTTGTCGATCAGCGTCGAGACCAGGTGCTGGTTGGCGAGGTCGAGGCTGAGCAGCGGCTCGTCGCACAGCAGGATCCGCGGGTCGCCGACCAAAGCCTGTGCGATCCGCAGTCGCTGCTGCTCACCGCCGGACATGGAACCGATGGGAGCGTCGGCAAACGACTGGGCGCTGACCTGTGCGATGGCGTCGTCGACGATCTTGCGGCGACGCCCCCGGCGCAGTAGGCCCGTACCCCACTGGTGACCGTCGACGCCGAGGCCTACCAGGTCGCGGCCGCGGAGCGGGAGGCCGTCGTCGATGGATTTCTGCTGCGGGATGTACCCGACGTGTGAGTTCCCGGCCCGTGCCGGCGTACCGACGATCTGTGCACTACCACCGCTGAGTTGTAGTTGGCCCAGCAGAATCTTCAGGAGCGAGGTCTTGCCCGACCCGTTCGGCCCGAGTACGGCGATGAACTCACCTGGCTGTACCTCGAGATCGAGCCCGTCCCACAATGTGCGGGCACCGAAGGACAATCGAGCGTCCTTCAGCGTCACAGCGGGCACGGTGTTACCAGAAGGCACGGTGTTACCAGGGGGCACAGGAGTATTCGCGGAAGTTTCTGTCACAAGCCGATCGGTTCTTCTCGGAAATGGTGGGGCAAATAATTACTGGGCAGAGAGGGCGTTTGCGAGCGACTCCGCAGTCTGCGTCTGCCACTGAATGTAGTCCAGGCCCTCGGGGAGAGTCTCCGTAACCTCGACGACGGGCACTCCGGCGGTTTCGGCTGTGGTGCGCATGTCCTGGGTCACTTTGTCCTGCGTCTGGATGTTGTAGACCAGTGCGCGGGCCTGCTTCTCCGAGAGGAGCTGGCGCGTTGCGGCGATTGCGGCCGGTGAAGGATCGTTGCCGTCTTCGATGGCACTGGTGAACTCTTCGGGAGTTGCGTCCTTCAGTTCAGCTGCGACCAGGAGGTAGTGCGCGATCGGCTCGGTCTGCGCCACCGGTGCGCCTGCGTGGGCAGCGGCGATGGAATCGGTGATCGCTGTGACGCCGGCGAGCTTCTGGCTGTATGCCTTCGCGTTGTCCTCGTAGGTCGCCGCGTTGTCCGGATCGAGAGCGCTCAGCTGATCGGCAACCGAATGTGCGACGGCGTCGACGGTCGGAATGTCGAACCAGACGTGTTCGTTGACTGCGCCGTGGGTGTGACCGTCATGCGATTCGCCCGCGGTTTCGCCGGCGTGGATGCCGCCGTCGAGCAGGTTGTAGGCGTTGACCGTCTTCTGCTCACCCTTGCCCGCGTCGAGGACGTCGGTGATGAACTGGTCGTAGCCGCCGCCGTTGTAGACGACAAGCGATGCGTCGGTGATCTTGGCGGCATCGGCGGGAGTCGCCTCGAACGAGTGCGGGTCCGCGGACGGCTCGTTGATGATCGACGTCACGGTCAGCTTGTCGCCGGCGACGGCCTGCGCGACGTCGCCCCACACGTTCGTCGATGCGACGACGGTGATGCCTTCGTCTTTCGACGAGCTGGAGCTGCACGCGGTGAGCGCGAATGCTGCGGCGACCGAGACGGCCGCGAGGGCGGTGGCGGTGCGGAATTTCGACGACGAACGCACGTGCTTTTCTCCTGAACAAAGGCTGGGCTAAATGCTATTGGAAACCGTTACCGTTACACATTAGCGCATAGTCGCTGGTAGTTCACCTTCGGTTCAGCCCCAACGCGCCGTCTGCGGGCACTACGGCTAACGTCCGTTTATGCCCCGGTCCCGTCAGCCACGCCGTCAAGCCACTTTGGCGTCGCTTGCCGCCGAGCTCAATGTGTCGAGAACTACAGTCTCGAACGCGTACAACCGACCCGATCAGCTCTCCGTCGAGCTGCGGGATCGAGTGCTCCAAGCGGCCAAGCGACGCGGATATCCCGGACCCGATCCGGTCGCCCGCTCCTTGCGAACTCGCAAAGCCGGTGCCGTCGGTCTTCTGCTCACCGAAGCACTCAGTTATTCGTTCCGCGACCCGGCCGCCATGAGCTTCCTTGCCGGTCTCTCGGAATCGTGTGAGGACGCCGGCCAGGGCTTGCTGCTCATCCCGGCCGGGCCCGGCCGCGACGAGGTGGATGCTGCAGCCGTGGTCCAGCAGGCGGGCGTCGACGGCTTCGTCGTCTACTCCGTGGCCGACGACGATCCGTATCTCGCTGCCGTGCTCGAGCGTCACATTCCGATCGTGGTGTGCGACCAGCCGCGCGAGATTCCCGGTGCATCCCTCGTGGGCATCGACGACCGCGCTGCCATGCGCAAGGTCGCCGATTACCTCATCGGGCTCGGCCACCGTGACATCGGCGTGCTCTGCATGAGGCTGGGGCGCGACCGGATGGACGGCGTTGTCAGCCAGGAACGACTCAAGTCCCCGCACTTCCACGTCCAGCGTGAGCGGATCGAAGGAGTGCGCGACGCGATGGTGGCGTCCGACATGGACCCACTCTCACTCACGGTGATCGAGCGGTACGTCCACACATCGCAGTCCGGGCACTCGGCGGCGGCGGAAGCTCTCGCGACCAACCCTGAGATCACCGCACTGGTCTGTACCACCGACGTGCTGGCTCTCGGCGCCTTGGACTGGGCGCGCTGGCAGGGCATCGATGTACCTGGCCAACTGTCGATCACCGGATTCGACGGCGTCGACGAGGCGCTGCGCGAATCACTGACAACGGTGCGCCAGCCCCAGGAAGAGAAGGGCCGGCGCGCCGGTGCGCTCCTGATGTCGCCGTCTGGATCCGGCGTTCCGATAGTCGAGATGCTCGACACCGAACTACTGGCAGGGCGAACATCAGGTCGGATCAAGGGGTAGCGCTCACGCCAGGAGTTGCGCGCACCGCAACAATCCCAGATGGCTGTACGCCTGGGGATGGTTGCCCAGCGAGCGTTCCGCGATGGGGTCGTACTCCTCCGCGAGTAGTCCGGTGGGACCCGCTGCCGCGACCAACTGATCGAACAGTGCCTCTGCTTGCAGGCGTTGTCCGATCAGTAGGTAGGCCTCGACGAGCCAGGCGGCGCAGAGGTGGAACCCACCTTCGATGCCGGGCAAACCGTCGTCGTGATGGTATCGGTATACCGTTGAGCCGCTGCGTAGTTCAGCTTCGGTGGCTACGACGGTTGCAGCAAAGCGTGGATCCGTCGGATCGATCAGTCCCGACAGTCCGATGTGCAGAGTAGCGGCGTCGAGATCGGTACCGTCGTAGGCCGCGGTGTACGACTGGACGTCGTCCTTCCAGCCTTTGTGTCGCACTTCGTCGGCGATCTGGTCACGCAGTTCCGCCCACTCGGGCAGAGCCTCGCGAGAAAAGCGGGTAGCAAGATCGACGGCGCGGTCGACGGTGACCCAACCCATCACCTTGGAATAGACGTGGTGGCGCGGGTTGTCGCGAATTTCCCAGATTCCGTGGTCCGGTTCGAACCAGCGCCGCTGCACTGCTTCGACCATGGCGCACACCAGTTCCCAGTCGCGGTCACTCAAAGGATCGGGGGCACCGGCCTTTTCGCGTGCATTCGCCAGTTCGACGATCAGCTCGACGATCGGGCCGAACACGTCCAGTTGAACCTGCTGATTCGCGGCGTTTCCGACGCGGACCGGCCTGGAGCCGGCGTATCCGGGAAGTGAATCGATGACGGCCTCTGGCGGTAGCGAAGTCCCGTAGAGCGTGTAGAGGGGGTGCAGGCGCTCGGGTCCCGGCAGCGTTTCGAGCACGCGGTGGACCCAGTCGAGGTAGTTCTCGGCTTCATCGGTGGATCCGACGCTCACGAGAGCTGTTGCGGTGAGGGCGGCGTCGCGTAACCAGCAGTAGCGGTAGTCCCAGTTGCGGACTCCGCCGATCTCTTCCGGCAGGGATGTTGTGGCGGCGGCCATGATGGAACCGGAATCGGCATGAACCAGCCCGCGCAAGGTCAGCGCCGAGCGTTTCATCAAGTCCGGCTTCAGCTTCGGCAGTTCGAGCGTCTTGGCCCAATCGGACCAGTATGCCTCCGAGGTCGCTCGACGCTCGAGTTCCGGAACTTCGGAAGGGCCGAGTTCTTCTGTTCCACAGCGCAATTCGAGTACGACGTCACCCTTGGACGGCTCGACGATGGCGTGGGCAGTCTGCTGGTTTCCGTCGGTGGCGATGTTCCACAGCACACCAGGGGAGCGGAGCACGTACGGCTCGTTGGTGCCGAGGACCCGAATGCCCTCGTCGACGACCTCGAGCGTGACCTGACCCTGGCCGAACTCGGGACGGGGTGCAAACGAGACGATCGCGTCGGCCTGACCGGAAATGATGCGGGTCAGGTCGGTTCGTCCCTGCGGGACGTCGTGCGGGAGGTAGTCGGTGACGGACAGGCTCGCCCAGCGGGTCTGAACGGTCATCGTGCTGTCGATGTACTTCTGGCTCAGTGGCAACGCTGTGCGGCGAGGCCCGACCGAGAAGTGGCCGGCCCCGGTTCCGCCGAGAAGGTGCGCGAAGACCGCCGCGGAATCCGGTTCCGGGTGACACAACCAGGTCAGCGTCGCATCCGGGGTCACCAAAGCGACGGTCCGCGGACTGGCGAGCATCGAGAGTCGCTCGATGGGCGGAGCGTCGGCACCGGAAAGCCACGTACGGCGCTCGTCGAGCAGGAACGCCAGAGCAGCAGCGACATCCTCGGTGCTGTCGACGCGATGGTCGGCGACGGTGTCCCCGCTGCCGACCTTGATTCCGATGTCCGGCCCCTGCAGCCTGCTGAACGCCTTTTCGTCGGTCACGTCGTCCCCGATGAAGACGGCAGCGGTAGCGCCGTCCTGATGGCGGATCAAGTCGAGTGCGTGGCCCTTGTCGGTGGCGATGACCGCCAACTCGACCACCGACTTACCCTCGGTGACCTGAACACCCGGCCAGAGGGCCGATTCGGTGCGAACGGCGATGAGCGCCTTCTCGGCGTCGTCGGCGCTCGTGTTGCGTACGTGCAAGGCGACGCTGGCGGGCTTCTTCTCCACAGTTGCGCCGGGGGTATCGGCGGCAATTCGGCCTAACTCGGTGACGATCTCGTCGAGCAGTTTCCTGGCGTCGGCGTCGATCGCGTGAACGAATCCGATGTCGAACTCGGAGCCGTGGCTGCCGACCAATTGCACTTCGGCGGGAAGCCGGGACAGCGCCGCCAGATCCTTGAGGGCGCGGCCCGAGATCACGGCAGCAGTCGTCGACGCCAGGCTGGCGAGGGAGCGGAGCGCACGCACCGTTTCCGCGCGGGGATACGCCTTGTCCGGGTTGGCGACGATGGGTGCCATCGTCCCGTCGTAGTCGGAGGCTACGAGCAGACGCGGCGTGCGTGCCACGCCCGACAGCGCTCGGCGGAGTTCGATGGACAGATCTTGTGCGCTCACCTCTTCAAATCTAGGTGATGCAGCGACTCCTGGCTCGATACGTTTCTGCCAGATCAGTGCAAAAATGACAGATGCGACAAAGGATGTCTATTCGGGTTTCCGAGTTCCGTCACCGAGCAGCAGTTCAACCGTCAATTCCAGTCGATTGGCGACATCGGTAGCCGAAGAACGTCGCGTGAGCCAGGCCACCAAATTGGACAGCCACACATCGGAGATCACGCGCGCGATTGCCAACTGCTCTTCGGTCGGCTCCTCTTCGGTCATCGCTCGTGCGAAGAGGCGGTCCATCAACTGGCCCACCTGATCGACCTCTGCCGCTGCGGAGGCGTCGGCGAACATGAACGCGCGAGTCATGGCTTCGGTGAGGAGCGGATCGCGCTGCATCGCGCGGGTGATGAGGCTGAGGATCAGCTGCATCCGCTCGAGCGGGCTGGTTCCAGGTGGGATCTTGCCCTTGGAATCGATCTTCTCGAATTCGCGTGCCAGAGCGGACACCAACAGGTGAACCTTGGACGGGAAGTAGCGATAGAGCGTTCCGACTGCGACGTCGGCGCGCTCGGCCACGGCGCGCATCTGGACAGCCTCGTAGCCACCCTTGGACGCCAGGGCGAGGGTTGCGTCGAGAATCCGCTTGCGGCGTTCACGTTGCGCGTTGGAGCTGAGATCGTCGTCCCCGAGCGTTGCAGAAGCAACCGCGTTGGAGCGGGATCGGGATGTTGTGGTCATCGACAAATTCCTTCGCGCCTTGACTCTTGGCCAGGTGTCATATTAGAACACGTTCTAAACAATTGTGTCACTTATCGAGAGGCGGGAACCAGTTGTGACAATCGCCACGACCGATGAACAGCGGGCGGTCCAGGAATCGATAGAGGCCTGGGCTCGCTCGGCCACGCCGATGGACATGGTACGCCGTGGACCAGCAGTTTCGTGGCGGGAGAAATGGTCCGAGTTCGCGTCTCTCGGGATATTTTCGGTCGCCGTTCCTGAATCGGTAGGCGGAGCCGGAGCCGAAATCGTCGATCTCGCAGCAATGCTCGAGCAGGCGGCAATCGAACTCGTGCCGGGTCCTGTTCTCACGACTGCGCTTGCAGCTCTGGTGGTTGGGCGTAGTTCGTCGCCCGCTGCCAAGCGCTGGTCCGAAATGCTCGCCGACGGTGCGTTGCCGTGTGCCGTCGTATTGGACGAAAGTCCAGTTGCGGCAACGGTGAATGCGTCCGGCGGCATCGAGCTTCATGGCGAAGGAGGTTACGCCTGGGGTGGAGACTCGGGCGTATCGGTCCTCGTGTCGGCGGGCGTGGTGTCGGAAGGTGAAGGCTCGCGTGTCGTCTGGGCTCTCGTCGACGGAGACAGCGAAGGTGTGACCTACGAAGCGGTCGACACGATCGACAAGTCGCGACCACTGGCGCGAGTCTCCTTCGACCGAGTGACGGTCGACGCCGACCGAATCCTCGATGACATTGCGCCAGGATCGGTTTCCGACCTAGCGGCGGTACTTGGGGCTGCCGAAGCTGCCGGAATTGCGGCGTGGAGTCTGCGTACTGCGGTGGAGTACGCGAAGATTCGCGAACAATTCGGAAAGCCCATCGGTTCGTTCCAGGCGATCAAACATATCTGTGCCGAAATGCTGTGCCGAGTGGAAAATGCCGGAGCTGTCGCCTGGGATGGTGCGGTCGCTGCCGAGTCGGGCGACGAACTTCCGATCGCGGCGGCGGTGGCGGCCGCGGTGTCTCTGGACGCCGCTGTCGACACGGCGAAAGACTGCATTCAAGTGCTCGGCGGCATCGGATTCACCTGGGAGCACGAGGCGCACTTCTACCTTCGCCGAGCACTGTCGCTCCGGCAGATTCTGGGCGGATCGTCCCGCTGGCGCGCACGCGTCGCTGAATTGACGATCGGCGGCGCACGGCGTCACCTTCAGATCGACTTGAGTGAGCTGGAATCCGACCGGTCCGACATTCGCGAAGAGGTAGCGCAATTGGTGGCGCTGCCTGAATCCGAACAGCGCAACGCGTTGGCCGAATCGGGCTACCTTGCGCCGCACTGGCCTAAGCCGTACGGCCGGGGCGCCAAGGCCGCGCAACAGATTTTGATCGAAGAAGAGTTGGCAGCCGTCGGTATCGGCCGACCCGATCTCGTGATCGGGTGGTGGGCAGTTCCCACCATCCTCGAGCACGGCAGTGCGGAGCAGATCGAAAGATTTGCGACACCGACGCTCAAGGGTGAGATCACCTGGTGTCAGCTCTTCAGTGAACCTGGCGCAGGTTCGGACCTTGCCGCGCTGCGTACGACCGCGGAGAAGGTCGACGGCGGTTGGAAGCTGAACGGACAGAAAGTCTGGACTTCGCTTGCACGTGAAGCTGACTGGGCTATCTGCCTCGCCAGAACCGATCGCGAGGTTCCCAAGCACAAGGGCATCACGTACTTCCTTCTCGACATGAAGACGGCCGGGATTCGGATCTCGCCGCTGCGTGAGATCACCGGCGATGCTCTGTTCAACGAAGTCTTCCTCGACGACGTCTTCGTGCCGGACGACTGCGTCGTCGGCCAGCTCGGTGGAGGCTGGAAACTGGCCCGAACAACCCTCGCCAACGAGCGAGTCGCGATGAGCGGGGGCTCTTCGCTCGGCGGTGCGATGGAGGAATTGCTCGAGCTGGCGGGCGATCCCGATCCTGTGGTTGCAGACAAGCTCGGTGGGCTGATCGGAACCGCCATGGTGGGCTCGTTGCTGGAATTGCGCACGACACTGCGGCAATTGGATGGTCAGGATCCGGGCCCGGCGTCGAGCGTCCGCAAGCTGGTGGGCGTGCGCCAGCGTCAGAATGTCGCAGAGTTCGCCATGGAATTGGGTGGCCCAGCCGGATGGGTGGAGGGTCCGCTCTCGCGTGAGTTCCTCAACACGCGATGCCTGTCGATTGCCGGCGGAACCACGCAGATTCTGTTGACCGTCGCCGCGGAGAGAATTCTGGGCCTGCCCCGTGATTAGACGGCGTGAGTAGAGGCCTTTAGAAATGTCCACGTTGGTGATACAACTAGAACACGTTCTACATCAGAGACAGGATTGCCAGCGTGGACTTCACTCCCGATGAAACCCAGGAAGCGGTAGCCGAGGTGGCTACCGCGCTCCTTGCCCGCGAACTGGAGCCGGACGCGCTCTGGGCGGCATTCGCCGAAGCCGACCTGCTCACGTTGGCACTGCCCGAGCGTCTGGGCGGCGAGGGCCTCTCGGTCACCGACGTCGGTTCTCTTCTCGTCGAGGTCGGCCGGGCCGCCGCTCCCATTCCAGCCCTCGCAACCCTCGGCTTCGGCGTACTCCCCATAGTCGCTCTGGGGACCGACGCTCAGCAGGACGAATTGCTCACCGGAGTCAGCGCCGGACGGGTGTTCACCGCGGCGCTCGGTGAGCCGGGTCAGCAGTTCCCGGCGCAGCCGTCGACGACCGCCCATCAGTCGGGCGACTGGTATCGCGTCAGCGGGACGGTGCTTGCCGTGCCTTTCGCGGCGAGCGCACACAGAATTCTTGTGCCAACCGACGCCGGAGTCGTGCTCGTCGATCCGACCGCCGCCGGCGTCGCATTGACGCCGACACCCAGTGCGTCCGGCAGTCCGGAGTTCGCAGTCACGATGGACGAGGCAGTCGGTGAACTTCTCGGTGCCGGCGAGGAAGCCGTCCAGACGCTGTACCGGATCGCCACGGCGAGTATCGGAGCCGTTGCAGACGGTTTGGTGTCCGGTGCCGTCGATCTCACTGCGGCACATGTCGGCTCACGCGAGCAATTCGGCAAGCCGCTCGCCACGTTCCAGGCGGTCTCACAGCAGATCGCCGACGCCTATGTCACCTCGCGGACTCTTCACGTCGCGGCGTTGTCGGCGTCCTGGCGCGTGTCGGAGGGCCTGGATGCTCAGTCGGACCTCGACGTCATGGCGTACTGGATCGCCCAGGAAGTACCCGCCACAATGCAGGTGCTTCACCACCTGCACGGCGGTCTGGGCGTCGACGTCACGTATCCGCTTCATCGTTACTACTCGACTGCAAAAGACTTGGCGCGCCTGCTCGGCGGCGCTTCGCAGCGACTCGACCTCGTGGGGGCCCGGTGTTCATCGATCTGACCGACAGTCAGCGCGCATTGCAAGCTGAACTTCGACGCTACTTCTCGACGCTGATCTCGCCCGAGGAGGCCAAGATCATGCGTGTGGAGCGGCATGGCCCTACCTATCGTGAGGTCATCCGTCGTATGGGCAAGGACGGTTGGCTCGGCGTCGGCTGGCCGGTGGAGTACGGCGGACGTGGGTTCGGTGAAGTCGAGCAGCAGATTTTTGTCAACGAGGCTGTGCGGGCGGATGTCCCACTGCCTTCGGTGACGTTGCAGACCGTCGGTCCGACTCTGCAGAAGTACGGCAGCGAGGAGCAGAAGCAGAAATTCCTGCCCGCGATCCTCGCCGGTGAAGTGCACTTCGCGATCGGCTACACCGAACCGGAAGCCGGCACCGACCTTGCAGCCCTGCGTACTTCGGCGACACGAAATGGTGACGAGTACGTCGTCAACGGCCAGAAGATTTTCACCACCGGCGGGCATGACGCCGATTACGTGTGGCTCGCCGTGCGGACCGGATCTGCCGATTCACGGCACCGCGGCATCTCCATCCTGATCATGGACACCAAAGATCCCGGCTACACCTGGACCCCGATCATCACTTGCGACGGTGCGCATCACGTCAATGCCACCTACTACGAGGACGTTCGCGTTCCGGCGAACATGCTTGTGGGTGAAGAGAATCAGGGTTGGCGCCTGATCACGACGCAGCTCAACCACGAACGCGTCATGCTCGGTCCGGCAGGTCGTGTCGCAGGGATTTACGACCACGTCTTCGATTGGGCCAAGCGTGAAAACCTGCTTGATCACGTTGACGTACGACGCGCGCTCGGTGAGATTCACGCGACGTATCGCCTCAACGAACTGCTCAACTGGCAAGTGGCATCGAGTGATTCGGAGTCGGTGGACATTGCCGACGCTTCGGCAACCAAAGTATTTGCGACCGAACGCATCCAGCGAGTCGGTCGACTCGCGGAAGAGATCGTCGGACGGTACGGAAATCCGATCGATCCCGAAACGGCTGATCTCATGGAGTGGCTGGACATGCAGATCAAGCGCAACCTGGTGATCACCTTCGGCGGTGGAGTCAACGAGGTGATGCGCGAATTGATCGCTACCGCCGGCCTGAAGCTTCCCCGCGTTCCGAGATAGGAAACAAATCGTGTCAGATCCCATTCTCACTGCTGCCGAGCGGGTTCGAGAGGACGGGCCAAGCGCTCCTCGCGCCGGCCGGGACCCCGTGAACTTGCCGATGATCCGCAACTGGGTCGAGGCGATCGGTGACGAGAACCCGATCTACGTCGACGAATCGGCCGCCCGCGCCGCCGGACACGACGGAATAGTCGCGCCGCCGGCGATGGCGCAGGTATGGACGATGCGCGGTCTGGGGGCAATTCGAGAAGCCGACGATCCGTTGGGCCGGATGACGGACATTCTCGACGAGGCCGGATTCACGTCCGTCGTCGCGACCAACTGCGATCAGATCTACCACCGCTATTTGAAGCCGGGTGAAGAAGTCACCATCTCCTCGGTGTTGGAAGACGTAGTGGGACCGAAGAAGACAGGTCTTGGTGAAGGGTGGTTCTTCACTACCCGTAGCTTCTGGCGGGTCGGCGAAGAACTGGTCTCGGAGATGATGTTCCGGATCTTGAAGTTCGCGCCGCCGGTAAGTGAGCGCCCCTCCACTGACGTACCTGCGGACCTGGACGCATCTCGGATGCTGCGCCCGACGGCGTCTCTCGACACACAGTTCTTCTGGGACGGTGTCGCCGCACACGAGTTGCGTATTCAACTGCGTGCGGATGGTTCGGTGCAGCACCCACCCGTGCCCGCGATCTGGAAGGACAAGTCGGAGCAGACCGACTACGTGGTCGCGTCAGGGCGGGGAACGGTCTTCAGTTTTGTCGTTCACCACGCGCCCAAGGTTCCTGGTCGGTCGTTGCCGTTCGTCGTTGCCCTGGTCGAACTGCCTGAGGGTGTGCGAATGCTCGGCGAATTGCGCGGCGTCGATCCCTCGAGTGTGTCGATCGGAATGGAGGTGGAGGCGATCTACCTCGACTTCCCCGGAGACGACGAGACCGGGGGAACTCCCTGGACTTTGTACGCCTGGCAACCGGTTGGGGTTTCTGCGGTTTCTGCGGTTTCTGCGGGGAAGGAGTGACGATGACTTTGACGACGGATATCACTGTGGGAGAGGTTCTTCCGCAGCTCTCGATTTACGGCGACCCGACGTTTGTGGTCTCGGCAGCGCTCGCTACCCGCGACTTTCAAGATGTTCACCACGACCGTGATCTCGCACAGAAGCGCGGCTCGAAAGACATTTTTGTCAACATCCTCACGGACACCGGCCTGGTGCAGCGATTCGTGACCGACTGGGCAGGACCGCGGGCAGTACTCACGTCGATCAAGCTGCGCCTCGGGGTCCCGTGGTACGCCTACGACACTTTGACGCTCTCCGGCACGGTGACCTCCTACGACGAGGATCTCGTTTCGCTCGCGGTGGTCGGTAAGAACAGTCTGGGAGATCACATCACTGCGCAGGTCACACTGGCATTTCCGGCGTCGGGCTCGAATGGAGACATTGAAAACGGAGACATTGAATGAGCGCATTGTCCGGCAAGGCTGCGATCGTCGGAATCGGAGCCACGGATTTCTCGAAGGACTCCGGTCGCAGTGAACTGCGACTGGCCGCCGAGGCTGTTCAAGCCGCGTTGGACGACGCCGGTCTGACACCCGCCGACGTCGACGGTCTTACCTCGTTCACCATGGACACCAACACCGAAGTGGCAGTGGCTCGTTCGGTGGGTATCCCGAACCTCAAGTTCTTCAGTCGTATTCACTACGGTGGCGGTGCCGCTGCGGCGACGATTCAGCAAGCGGCCATGGCGGTTGCCACTGGCGTCGCAGACGTCGTCGTTGCTTATCGCGCATTCAACGAGCGATCGGGTGCGCGTTTCGGGCAGGTGAACTCCGGTCTTGTGGCGCAGGTCAATTCGTCGGGAACGGACAACGCCTTTTCCTATCCTCACGGATTGGGTACTCCCGCATCGTTTGTCGCGATGGTCGCGCAGCGATACATGCACGTATACGGAGCGTCCAGCGAGGACTTCGGTCGAATCGCCGTCGCGGACCGTAAGCATGCAGCCACCAATCCGAAGGCGTTCTTCTACGGAAAACCGATCACCCTCGAGGACCATCAGAACTCGCGATTCATCGCTGAACCTTTGCATCTCCTCGATTGCTGCCAGGAATCCGACGGCGGCATCGCCATCGTCGTCACCTCGCCAGAACGAGCCAAAGATCTGAAGAACACCCCTGCCGTTATCGCTGCCGCAGCACAGGGCAGCGGGGCAGATCAATACATCATGACCAGCTATTACCGCGACGGTTTGACCGGCCTACCGGAGATGGGCCTTGTCGGCGATCAACTCTGGTCACAAAGTGGGCTGCGCCCGTCGGACATGCAGACGGCGATCTTCTACGACCACTTCACGCCCTATGTTCTGATGCAGCTCGAGGAACTCGGTTTCTGCGGTAGGGGAGAGGCCAAGGACTTCATCGCTGGTGGCGCAATCGAACTCGGAGGCAAGCTTCCGATCAACACCCATGGTGGACAGCTCGGTGAGGCATACATCCACGGGATGAACGGTATCGCCGAGGGAGTTCGGCAGATCCGCGGTACTTCGGTAAACCAGGTCGACTCCGTCGAGAATGTACTGGTGACTGCAGGAACGGGCGTTCCGACATCAGGGCTTGTGCTGACTCGCTGATCGTTGTGAGCACAGCTTCATCAAGCGTCACGGCCTGTTGGCACCGCATCGAGGTCTCCTTCGATGCGGTGCTGGCCCGTGTTCTGTTGTGCCCGAGGAGTACTACCTCAGGTTTTGAAGGTGGTGTTCGCCGGCCGCGGATGCCGCTGCGGGTCGATCGAGGGTGGTGGGATGAACCACGGTTTGTTGTCGACCCCGATCCGGATTTCCCATTTCCCGACGAATCCGGTTTTTCGGTGCATCAATCGATGATGTGAACGGCACAGTAGGACAAGGTTGTTCATCACCGTCGGGCCGCCGTTGGCCCAGTGCCGGATGTGGTGCGCATCCGTCCAGGCGGGCACGCATGTGCAGCCGGGGAAGGCGCAGCCTTTGTCGCGGGCGATCAACGCCACTCGCTGCTCCGCGGTGACCAACCGTTTCCCGGGTTTCGCATCGAGCGGCGCGCCGTGATCGTCGAGCAGCACGGTCGAGAGGAAACAGTCGCACCCGAGGAGTCTGGTCTGCGATACGGATAGTGGTCCGAGCCAGGGCATGTGCCCGACATCGATATCCGACACAGCCGCTCCACCATCAGGAGCAGCGGGCGCGGCGGCGCAGTCCCGGTGCTCCGCGAGATCACGGGCGTTGATGTGCACGTTCACGTGCGGCCGCTGGCCACCATCGTTACCGGTCTTCGCGCAGTCCAGGTAACGCCGGATCAGTTCGGTGAACCCGTCCGCGGTCCGCTTCGCCGCCGACCGGGCATCGGGGGTTCCATCGGGTGCCGGGGTGGGAATCGTCAGATTCGACAGGGCGGAGAGCAGCATTTCGCCGGTGAGAGCATCGAAATCGCCGCGCACCACCACCCGGCCGTTCAACGTCGACGCGATCCGGAGCTCGTTGCGATCCACATCTTCGGCGGGCGGAATCTCATCCGATTCGAAAATGCGCTCCAAGGTCGCGATGACGTTCCGTACTTTCGTGGTCGTCGCCTCCACCCCGGACGCGGCAGCCAACAACAAGTCGATACAGCGAGGGAGCGCTTCCTCCGGCATCCCCTTCGGCGGTGACTCGCAGAACGCCACGATCAACACGGCATGCTCGAACGAGCAGTCCCCGTCATCGAATCTGGCAGCCACTGCCGGAAACGGGCGTAGCGCCGCACCCAACGCGGCGATCTTCTTCCCGTCCCGAACCTGCAGCATCGTGTTCGCCGCCAACCAGCACCCCACCCCGCGGCTGGCGATCACCTGATCATCCGGGCGCATCGAGAGTTCGTCCACCACCGCCACACGAACGGCCTCGAGCCGCAGAATCTCCGCACTCGCCGACACCGCAGCCGCACGCAACTCAGAAGCAGACAACTGCCACAGGCGTCCGCGCAACCCCACCGCAGAACCCGAAACCACGTCCGACAGATAGACACTCATTGAATCCCCCGATCCCCTACTCAGAGAATACTCGAACATGCGTTCGAGTCAAGGGGTGCTTTTGGGCTAGCTCTAGGATCGCTGGATGTTCACGTTGACTACGGAACGCCTTGTTCTTCGAGATTTCACTGCCGCGGATGAAGATGCCGTCCATCGGTACGCGTCCGACCCTGCCGTCTGTAGATATGTTGATTGGGGGCCGAACACCCCCGCGGTGACCAGGGCATTCCTGGCTGACGCGGCACTCGAAGCTGAGCTCGTCGAACGTCGCACGTTCACCCTGGCCATCACGTCGAAGGCTGATGGAACGGTCATCGGTTCCGTAGCTGTGTGGGAAGTATCCGCCGCGCACCGGCGGGCGGAACTCGGTTTTGTCGTGAACCCGAAGTCCCAAGGACGAGGTTATGCATCCGAGGCAGGGAGCGCGGTCCTGGGACTCGCCTTCGCTCGCCTTGGAGCACAGCGCGTGCAGGCAACGTGTCGTCCGGAGAACTCGGCGTCGGCGTCGGTGCTCACCAAAATCGGAATGGTGGAGGAGGGGCGGATGAGGGCACACATGGTGATCCGGGGGACCGCGGTGGATTCGCTGCTTTTTGCTGCAACACGATCTGCCGCCGTACAGCCATAGACCGCGTCAGCTCACTTTTCGTGACCTTCCCGGGCCCTGGTGCGATACTCGAACCATGTTCGAGGATGCCTTGCTCATCGACGCGGCCGGCCGGCCCACTATGCAGCATCACCAGGCCTTTTCTCGGGACTGGGACCGCATCAAGGAATGGTCCGACAACATCTACATGCCGTATACGGTCACGCCGATAGGAAGTCGGTTGAAGCCGGCTTCGGACATGTACTCGGCGGCGGTGGGCAAGATCGACGTCACCCGATTCTGCTACGGCATTCCGGTCTCTGTCGGTGAATGTTCTCCCGAGGCCGGAAACATTCTGGTTCTGACGACGATCAGAGGCAACGGCCGACATACCCTTGGTCGGGGAGCTGCGGCAAATACTGCCGTGGGGGAGACTTTTGTCGCCGACTGTAGTCGGACCGACTATTTCGTCGAATTCGACGCGGATCATCTGCAGCTGAATCTCACTGTGCCGCATCAGCTTGTCGCCGACCACGCCCAGCAGTGGTACGGGGCGGTTCCCGACGATCGTCTGTGGCGGCACAAGTGCACCATCGGCGGGCGTGGCTCGAGTTGGCTCGCATTGATGGACTACGTCGTTCGCGCGATTGCAGAGTCGCCTGACGCGATCTCGAGTGAAAGGCTGGGCGCCAGGGTTCAAGAACTCATCACGGCTCAGCTTCTCGACGAGTGGGCGACGCAGGCCGGTTTGCAACTCGGCGCCGACGTCGCCTCCGCCGAACCGGCATACGTGCGATCGGCGGAGGAGTACATCGATACCTTCGCGCGCTCGGTGCCGACGGCGTCCGAGATCGCGGCTGCGGTGGGCGTCAGTGTCCGAGCGCTCACTGCGGGATTTCGACGGTACCGAGACACCACGCCGGGGCAACGATTGCGCGCGCGTCGACTGGAGGGGGTACGCAGCGAACTGTTGCGTTCCGATGGGAGAACCGTCTCCGAAATCGCAAACGCCTGGGGCTACGTCAATCTGGGCATGTTTGCGGCCGCCTACCGGAAACGGTTCGGAGAGTTGCCTTCCGAGACTCGGAACCCACTCTGAGGACAGTTGTTTGAACGGTCATGACGATCGGTTTACGCACTCGATGAACTGCGATGATCCGTTGTTTCGTGTCGGAGCGTTCTGCAAGGATTGAAATCGAACGTGACAGCAATCCCACGAGCTAGGAGTACGTCATGGCAACTCGACTCAATCCGTACATCAGTTTCAACGGTGACGCGCGTGAAGCGTTGGAGTTCTACAAGGGCATTTTCGGTGGCACGCTGGCGCTGAGCACGTTCGGTGAATTCGGCAATCCCGGCGAAGGCGGGGACAAGATCATGCACGGAATGCTCGAGACCGATCAGGGATACACCCTGATGGGTGCTGACACTCCGCCCGGCATGCCGTACAACCCCGGCGACAACATCACGGTCAGCCTCAGCGGCGACGACGGCGATGTGCTGCGCGGGTACTGGGAGCAACTGTCGGGAACAGGTACGGTCAGCGTTCCGCTCGAGAAGCAGATGTGGGGCGACGAATTCGGCGCCTGTACAGACAAATTCGGTATTTCCTGGCTGGTGAATATCGGAGCGCCCCAGAGCTGACTCCAGACTCTGCCCGGTTCTGCCGAAACGAGACAGTTTTCCTGCCGTTTCGAGGCAGAGCCAGGTGTGTGATCGCCGTTACATTCTGTTCGACAAGACAAGTTGCAAGTCGGATGGAGAAATGCAGTGACGATCGAAGATATTGCGCGGAAGCCCCTTTCGAAGCAGCGCCTCGACGACGTGCTGGCGCGAGCAACTCAGGGGGCTGATCGCGTCCCGGGTGTGGTCGCGATGATCACGGATCGAGAAGGCAACATCTACGAGGGTGCTGCGGGCGAGCGGACTCTCGGTTCCGGCGTTCCGATGACCCTCGATACAACCTTTGCGCTCTTCTCCACCACCAAGGCGATCACCGGTACCGCTGTCCTGCAATGTGTGGATGAGGGATTGCTCGATCTCGATGCACCTGCAGCGACCTATGTTCCCGACATCGGTGAGCTGAAGGTCCTGGACGGTTTCGACGCCGGCGGAAACCCCGTTCTTCGGGAACCCAAGCGTGACATCACCACTCGCATGCTGCTCCTTCACACTGCAGGGTTCGGCTACGACTTCTTCAACGAGTCGTACAACCGGCTCTCGCAGGAACATGGGCAGCCCAGCGTGATCACGTGTAGCAAAGCGGCGCTCACGACACCGCTGCTCTTCGACCCGGGTGAGAAATGGGAGTACGGCACCAACATCGACTGGGCCGGACAGGTCGTCGAGTCGATTCGAGGTCAGCGACTCGGCGATGTCATGCGTCAGCGCATCTTCGAACCTCTCGAGATGGCCGATACGGCATTCACGATGAGCCCGTCGATGAAGGATCGACTTGCGCCGATTCATCAGCGCGAGGGCGACGGAAGCCTCACTCCGCTCATCGGATTCGAGCTTCCGGCCGAACCCGAGGTGCACATGGGTGGTCACGGTTTGCACGGCACTGTCGGCGACTACACGAAGTTCATTCGTATGTGGCTCAACGACGGCGCGGGCACATCCGGTCGCGTGTTGTCGCCGGAGACGGTAGCTGCAGCCGTTCAGAACGGGCTCGAAGGCCAGCACGTGGGGTTGTTGCCCGGAGTTCTCCCGACGCTGTCCAACGATGCGGAATTCTTCCCCGGTGTACCCAAGGGATGGGCATACTCCTTCATGACAAATGAAGAGGTGGCACCCACCGGTAGGCCGGCCGGATCGCTGGCTTGGGCGGGTCTTGCCAACCTCTATTACTGGATCGACAGGCAGACCGGCGTCGGCGGGTTCTGGGCAACGCAGATTCTGCCGTTCGCGGACGCTGGATCCATCAACGGATACCTGGAATTCGAGACCGCCGTTTACCAGTGATCGGCTGGATTCCCGCTGTCCGGGATCGACTGTTTCTTTCGGGCCGGTTCGGAGTACGCATGCAGTACAGCGCACGCTTGCATACAACGAACTAGGAGACGGCATGAACAGCCTCGAAGGCAGCTTCGAAGGAAAAGTTGCACTGATCACCGGCGCCGCGCGCGGTCAGGGGCGCGCCCACGCTGTCGCATTCGCGGAGCGTGGCGCGGACATCGTGATCTGCGACCGGTGCGAGAACAGTGATGTCGTCGCCTACCCCCTCGCAAACGAGGAGGATCTGAAGGAAACCGTTCGTTTGGTGGAAGCCACCGGTCGTCGGTGCATTGCCGTCAAGGCGGACACTGCTGATCGCGAAGCAATGGACGCGCTCGTTGCCCGCGCTGAAGCCGAGTTCGGCCGTGTCGACATCGCCGTCGCGAATGCCGGTGTGTCCGTGCCCGCTCCGATCACGTCGATGACGTCGGCACAGTGGAACGAAGTCATCTCGTCGAACCTGACCGGTGTGTTCAACACCGTTGCGGCCGTGTCAGGTGGAATGGCGGAACGTGGTTACGGTCGCATCATCACGATTTCCTCGATGATGGGTCGATCAGGTGGCACCCAGATGGCGGCGTACGGCGCCTCCAAATGGGGCGTCATCGGTTTGACGAAGAGTGTGTCGCTCGAACTGGCCAACTCGGGTGTGACCGTGAATGCTATTGCACCGGGAAACATCTCGACGCCGATGATTCACAACGACATGATGTACGCAATGATGCGGCCTGACCTCGAATCGCCGACGGCAGACGACGTCGAACCCGTGTACGCGACTCTGCATGCGCAGCCGGTCGGTTGGCTGGATCCCTTCGAGATCACGCGAGTAGTCCTGTTCCTCGCCGCCGACGCGAGTGCCCACATGAGTGGCATCGTGGTTCCTGTCGACGCCGGAGTAGCCGCTCGCTCGAACGCTTGACGGACAAGACTGTTCGCGCGAAAGCGCGGACCGGGTGGGTCGTCGGCGTCCTGAGTCTGAGCGGTGTGGTGGTCGCGCTGCAACAGACCTTGGTGGTGCCGGTCCTGCCTGCGTTCGCGACGGCATCGGGAGTATCGTCGTCCACCGCTTCCTGGCTGGTGACCTCGACGTTGCTGACCGGTGCCGTCGCAACCCCTCTCATCGGCAGACTCGCCGACATGTTCGGCAAGCGCGCGATGATGCTCGTCTGTCTTGCCGTGATGATCGTCGGCTGCATGGTTGCTGCGCTCAGCCAGAGTTTCTGGTTACTGATCCTCGGGCGCTCGTTGCAGGGGTTCGCGACGGCACTTCTGCCCGTCGGAATCAGCATCATGCGCGATGTCCTTCCTCCGGAAAAGCTCAGTGGTGCAGTAGCTCTCATGAGTGCGACGTTGGGGATCGGTGGCATGTTCGGTATGCCGATGGCTGGGGTGATCTCGGCGCACTGGGGACTACCCGCGCTTTTCTGGGTCACCGGTGGATTCGGGGTCGTACTGATAGTCGTCTTGCCGCTGGTGGTGCCGGAATCGACTGTGAAGAGTCGCGGACGCTTCGACTTTCTGGGAGCCACAGTCCTCACGCTCGCTATGACTGCACTGCTGCTGGCCGTTTCGAAAGGAACCGAATGGGGCTGGGCAAGCCCCGAGGTTCTGGTTCTGATCGCGTCCGGCGTGGTCTTGCTCTGTGGATGGATTCCGTGGGAACTGCACACGCCGGCACCGCTGGTCGATCTGCGGACTTCCCTTCGCGCTCCGATTCTGGTTTCGAACGTCTGCGCAGTATTACTCGGTTTTGCCATGTTCATCAGCGCGTTGGCGGCAACGCAGGAACTTCAGTTGCCCGTGGCGTCGGCGGACGGTCTCGGACTCTCGGCTGCCGAAGCCGGACTGGCGATGATGCCGGGCGGAGTCCTGATGATCGGATTGGCGCCGGTGTCGTCCAAAGTGACGAGGCGATGGGGAGCGAAGGCTACGTTGGCGTCGGGTGCGATCGTCATTGCAATCGGATATGTCTTGCGTGTGCTGTTGGCGCCGACGTTGGTCAATATCGTGATCGGCGCTGCCGTGGTATCGGCCGGCGTGGCATTTTCGCTGGCGGCCATGCCGACTCTGATCACCGAATCTGCGCCGATCCATCAGACTGCCTCGGCCAACGGATTCAACAGCCTGCTCCGTTCGGTCGGTACCTCCACCGGAAGCGCCGTTGCGGCAGCGGTATTGGCCAGTTCAACGGTGGTGATCGGTGCGAGCGCTGTGCCGACCCTGCATTCGTTCGCGGTTTTGTACTGGATCGGAGCGGGCGTATCAGCACTGGCCGCCGCGGTGACGTTGGCAGTGAAGGTGGAGCGGACGGGGGCGGTATCGCTGCCCGAGTTACCAATTGCAGCTCAAACCGATGGCGCAACGAAGATCGGGTGAGTCGACGGACTCACCCGATCTTCGTCGTCACCGTTATCTTCGACTGGAATCAACCAGGTACTCGAGATTCTGGTTGTACGGGGTGGCCGTTACCGCAGCGTGCGAACTCACCCGGGACACCTCGGTAGTGCCGCGAACGACAGAAGCCTTGATCGAACCTACTTTCAACGGTGCTATGCAGCTGCTCATCCCGGCCGGGGCATTGCAGGTGGTTGTCGTGGTTCCCACCGTCACTTTGACGACCGCCGGCGCCGTCAAGAAGGAAAGGACTTCGACGGTATCTCGAGCGGGGGATGACCATTGGCGCAGTGTCATAGGGGCAGCAGAGCGATTGACGGGGACCGCGGAGGCCGACTGATTGCGGTAGATGAGATACGCGGTGTCGCGAACAATCGCGGGTGAGGCGCCGGTGCGAAAGCTGTACAACCCGTAGGAACTCATGTCGAGCAACGCACGCCCATGGCCGACGCTGGGCGCGAACGACGTTCCCTCGCTGTAGTCGTTCCAGGTGACGAGCTGTACCCATTCGCTGTTGGACGCAATCGCAATCTGCCACATGTTCTGCAGATTCTGTGAATTCTGTGCCTCGTCGTAGATCGACTGACTTGGACGAACATCTTGGAAGGCGACTGGTTGCATCCATATCTTTCCCAAGGAGTGAGCGGCAGCGGCAAGTCCCATCGGAGAGTTCGGGTTCGATCCCGAGAGCGGATTTCCTGCCGGATTTCGATTACCCCAATTCGACATCCCGTAGCTGATCGATGCAAAAGAATTCCGGTTGGCTGCAGCGTCGAGGAAAACCGGAACAAATGCCACATTTATGCCGTAAGAATTCTTCATAAGAGTGATGAACTCCGACCACCAGCCCGCAGTCTTGTTTTCGGCAAGGAATGGAGATATCACGAGCCGTCCGTCGTTCAATTTGAACGATGATGCCATGGTCGAATACGGTTTCATCTCTGCTGCCATTTGAGCTGCGGTCATGTTTTTGAACGCGCCGTTCATATCAGGCATGAGCATGATCTTGAAATTCGGATCGACTGCTGCGGCCGCTTTGATCAGGGCGGTGGGCACGGTGGAACCCCACCAACTGGTGTCGGTTGCCTTGGCGATGATGTCGACGGAGAATCCGTCGATGCCCGCGGCGATTGCCGAACGAACTTCGTTTTCGAGGTCGCGTTGGCGCCACTGCGTATCGGCGATGGGTTGCCGCGGTGTCGGCCGATCGCGGAGGAATCCTCCGTAGCGAACGTGTTTGTTGTTCTCGCCGTTGACCGTAAGATATTGTGTCGCATAGTAATCGCCAGACGGATTCGCATTGTCGATCGAAACCGGATAGGGCGGGAAGTAGTGAGCGAAAACCAACTTTCCGTTCAGTGCTGACTTGGGTGGAATGTCGAAGGGCAGCGCTGCAGATTCAGGATTAGCCGAGAACGAGGCCGGCGTGTACGTCGGCGCGGAGCGTGGTTGTGTGTTGTACGCGGCGATCAGTGCGGCCGCGACAATCACGGCCAGGGTGAAGCAGATGGTCTCGAAGGAATATTTCGCCGTTTTTCGGATCCACGGAGTTCGGATGTATCGAGTTCTGATACTCATGGCACAGTCAGCCTTTCTCGATCCCCCGAAGTGTGAGTCTTCCCCGCGTGCGCTGAATCGGTGATTCAATTCTTTTCGGCCTCTGTCTGATTTGTAATTCGAGATTCGACACCATAAGTCAACCGTCACCGGCCCGAGTGTCACTTGCTGTACGAGTGTAACGCTGCCGCGTTCATCATGAATACCTGAAAGCGGTCTTTGTTCAAGAATTTCGGGTTTTTCTTTCCGGTATATATCCGTCGAAAGGTCGGTGAAATTTATCGGCTGTATTGGACAGGACTGGGACGTGTGGTCTGTTCCGTACCTCGTGGCCGAAAGGCACCGGCGAAACCAGGGAGGTGATTGCAGCCGGGCAACTGACGAAAAATCCTGGAATGTGTCGGCCTCCTGGGTCACACTGGGGAACGGACTACCGACGGATTACCGATGCGGGAGGGCTCATGACCGAAGCGATTGTGGCCGAGGGGCTGGTCAAGAAGTACGGCGACGTCACGGCATTGGACGGCATCGACCTGGAAGTGCGCGAGGGTTCGGTGATGGCTCTATTGGGTCCCAACGGCGCCGGAAAAACCACTGCGGTAAGGATATTCACGACGCTGCTCATTCCGGACGGTGGACGCGCCAAGGTTGCCGGACTGGACGTGGTCGAGGATGCGCGGGCGTTGCGGTCCAAGATCGGTGCTTCGGGTCAGTATGCCGCGGTCGACGAGTACCTGACGGGCTATGAGAACTTGGACATGGTCGGGAGGCTGTATCACCTCGGTGCCCGAAGTAGTAAGGCCCGAGCGCGTGAATTGCTCGAGCAGTTCGATCTCGTCGAGGCTGGAGATCGGCCGGTCAAGGGCTATTCCGGCGGAATGCGGCGACGTCTCGATCTGGCCGGCGCATTGGTTGCTCGGCCGCAGGTGTTGTTTCTGGACGAGCCGACCACCGGCCTCGATCCTCGTGCGCGACTCGGCCTCTGGGATGTCATCGAAGGGTTGGTGGCGCAGGGGACCACGCTGTTGCTCACGACGCAATACATGGAGGAAGCCGAGAGGTTGGCCGACCAGATCGCCGTCATCGACCGCGGCTCGGTCATCGCGCGCGGTACTGCAGATCAACTGAAGGCGCGGGTCGGGGGTGAGCGCATCGAACTGAGTGTGCACGAGGTCGAGCATCTCGACATCGTCCGAGAGGAATTGCGCTCGCTTGCCGTGGGGGATATTCAGGTTCAGGAGAATGTCCGTCGCGTCACCGTTCCTGTCGACGACGGTACCGATGCGTTGGTCGCAGCGCTGAATCTCCTGTCGGCACGAGGCATTCGGGTGTTCGACGTCGGTCTGCGCCGGCCCACTCTCGACGATGTCTTTCTCACACTGACCGGGCACCAGGCTGAACTGGAGGATCAGAAATGACCGTGCAGATGGCGCTCGAAGACGGTTTGACCATCGCCAGGCGAAACTTGATCAAGATCAAGCGCGTTCCGGATCTGCTGGTGTTCACCACTTTGTCGCCGATCATGTTCGTGCTCTTGTTCGCATACGTGTTCGGCAGCGCGATCTCCGTCCCGGGCACGTCGTATCGAGAGTTCCTGATCGCCGGAATCTTCACGCAGACGGTCATATTCGGTGCTACCTGGACTGGTTTGGGGATGGTCGAAGACATTCAGAAAGGAATCATCGACAGATTTCGATCGCTGCCCATGGCTCCGTCTGCCGTGCTGACCGGCCGAACATCGAGTGACGTGTTGATCAACGTCATCAGCTTGGTGGTCATGTCGTTGACCGGTCTTCTGGTGGGGTGGCGCATCCATTCCAGCTTCCTCGAGGCGGTGGCCGGTTATGCGCTGCTTCTGTTCTTCGCGTACGCATTGTCATGGGTCATGGCTGTCGTCGGGCTTTGGATCCGCACGCCGGAAGTGTTCAACAACGCGAGTTTCATCGTCATCTTTCCGCTGTCGTTCATCGCGAACACTTTTGTCGAGACCACCAATCTTCCCGGCCCGCTCAAAGTGATCGCCGAATGGAATCCGGTGTCGGCGGTGACTCAGGCGGTGCGTGAACTGTTCGGCAATACCAATCCTGCGATGACGGTTCCGGATGCGTGGCCACTGCAGAATCCGGTCATCGCGTCGCTGTTGTGGACTTTCGGTTTGCTGATCGTCTTCGTGCCGTTCGCTATTCGTCGGTATCAGAAGGCAGTCAGCCGCTGACCTGGTGATTCCGGCCGGTAGGGTGGGTATGTGCCGGAGCCCGAACGCATCGACAAACGCAGCCTGAGATACGCCGGGCGACGTGAGGAGTTGCTCGACGCGCTGACCCGCTACGTCATCGACAACGGTGTCGGGGAACTGACGGTGAGGCAGCTCGCCAAGGCCGTAGGTGTGTCGCATGCGTCGTTGCTCAACCATTTCGAGAGCAAGGAGAACCTGCTCTCCGAGGTCATCGAGAACATGCGTGGTGAGTCCATTCCGATTGCGGTTCCGATGAAACCGGGGGTCGATCCGGCGGCAGTGCTGACCGCGTGGTGGACCGAACGTACGACGCCGGAGGTCCTGCCGCGGTTCCGAGTGATGGTCGAGATTTACGCCCTCGCGCTCGGCGACCGCGAACGCTACGGACGGTTCCTGGACCGTTTTGTAGGCGATTGGATCGAGGCACTGGAAGCCGGTCTACGACAAGCGGGTTGCCCCGAGGACGATGTTGCCTCTGTCGCTACTCTGTTGCTCTCGCAAATGCGGGGTCTGTCGATGGATCTTCTGGCCACTGGGGACCGGGCCCGCGTCGATCGTGCGTTCGGGCTTTTTGTCGACGGCTTTGCCGCCCGCGCTCGGGAGTGGTCCACGCCAGGATCCGATCGCCTTCAACACTGACCGATCACCACGGTCGAGGCGGTCTCACTGTAGGTTGCCACTCGAGTGAGAAAACCTCCCCGAGTGAATGTTTCAACAGTCATTTCGACCTGCTCCGTACTCGTCTCGACGAGAAGACAGCCACCCGGTCGTAGCCACGGCGCAGCGTCCGCGATGATGCGTCGCTGCAGGTCCAGTCCGTCGGTGCCGCCGTCCAACGAGACCAGCGGTTCGTGAAGACGGGCTTCGGGCGGCATCAGCCTGATCGAATCGGTGGGGACGTAAGGTGCATTGGCAACGACGACATCCACGCGACCGAGTAATTCCGTTGGTAGTGGTTCGAAGAGATCGCCTTCGAGTACGCGCTCGGGCGGTGTGATGTTTCGGCGAGCGCACCGCACCGCGGCTGGTTCCACATCTACCGCGTACAAATCGACGGCATCGAGCGTCGACTGCAGGACGGTACCGACAGCTCCTGAGCCACAACACATGTCGACGACGACGCTTCCCGAGACGACGAGTGAGCAGGCCTGCCGGGCGAGGAACTCGGTGCGCCGGCGTGGGACGAAGACTCCAGAGTCGATGTGAATACGCAAGCCGCAGAACTCGACCCATCCGAGGACAGGTTCGAGTGGTTCGCCGGCAACTCGTCGGTCGACCATCGCGTCGAGTTCATCGAGAGAGCGTGCGGTGTGAAGAAGTAGGCGAGCCTCGTCTTCGGCGAATACGCAACCTGCTGCTCGGAGAATCGCGGCCACCGACTTCTGCTGCGAAGCAGAGAAGGTCGGGAGATCAGGTGCTGACATGAGAGAGCCTTTCGGCCTCCTGATCTCGCTGGGACCTGCACGTATCGAACACCGCCACCCTACCCGAGCAGGCGTGTCACGACGGTAGATGCGGAGTGGGAATCTAGGTTGACCAATTGGTAAGGCTGTTCTATGGTCTGAACTCGATCGGCTGATGTGGGGCCGATCACCACAGATGCACCGTCACCGCAATCGTAGGAGAAGTACGTGAGTAAGCGACTGGGTAGGACGCTCGTCGGGCTGAGTGCGAGTGCATTGGTGGCGTTGACAGTTGCGGCGCCGGCTGGAGCGGAACCGAATGATGCTCCGGGTGCTGTCGTGAGTCGGGAGTTACTCGGTCCCGATCGGGTGATCCCGGGTGCCGTGAGCGCAACAAAGGTGACGTACTGGTCGACGGGCCCGAAGGATGCGCCGATGACGAGTACCGGTGTGGTGTATCGCCCAGAGGGATCTCCGCCCGAGGGTGGTTGGCCGGTCATCTCCTATGCGCACGGAACGGTGGGTGTCGCGGATCGGTGTGCGCCGAGCAGCAGTGTTCCACTCGAACGGACTGCGACACATCTGGGTCACTGGCTGGAGCAGGGATACGCGGTGGTGACGACCGACTACGTGGGGCTCGGAACACCTGGTGTTCACCCGTATCTCGACGGTCGTTCCGCTGCACACAGCGTTGTGGACATGGTGCGTGCCGCTCGTGCGGTCGACGACGACCTGTCGAGCGAATGGGTTGCGATGGGACAGTCGCAGGGTGGGCAGGCGACTATGTTCACCGCTTCGCTTGCCACTGATTACGCGCCGGAGTTGGACTACCGCGGCGCTGTCGCCACTGGTGTCCCCTCGAACATCGAAAATCTTCTACCGCTCGGTGGTCCGGCTTTCCCGGCGCTTCCGCTCAAGGGTACGACGGTCTACATCGCGAACGTTCTTGACGGACTGCGTGCTTCGCGGCCGGACATCGACATCGACTCGTATCTGACCCCGCTCGGCAAGACCATCCTCGACGACGTCGAGAACAACCTGTGCTACACCGAGGCGCGCACGAAGTACGGAACCGTCACACTCGGGCAGGCGCTGACGAAGTCGCTGGACAATCCAGTATTCATGGAGGCTGCGCGTGAACTGCTCACTGTGCCGACCGCAGGATACGACCGCCCGTTCTTCATCGGTCAGGGGTTGTCGGACATCGATGTTCCGGCACCGCTGACACTGAAGTTCGCGGCCGACCTCGCTGCCAACGGTGTGGATTTTGCATTCCATACCTATCCCACTGATCATCTGGGAACCGTCCCGGCTTCGGTTCCAGACAGCACTCCCTTTGTCGCGGCGCTGTTCTCTGGTCGACAACCCTGTACCGGAAGCCTCTGCTGACCGAGGTCTTTCAGATGACCCCCACTCCGCGAAGGTAGATGTCGATCGGGATCCGAAGTTGCCGAACGGTCTCGCTGGAGTGAGGGTCCCGGCTACGTGATCCGAGACAATAGTCGAAGATCAAGCCCTCCAGCAGGCTCAGGAAATTTGCGGCGGAGACGTCAGGGTCGTCAACGCCAACGGTTTCGAAGACGGGTCTTGCCTTCTCGAACGAAAACACGCTGCCTTCGAGGAGTTGGTGCAATGCCGAATCTCGGGGAGTTTCCACGAGTAGTGCATAGCGCGCGATCAATTCGTGTCTGCGGTGCGAGAGAAGATCGTCGAGATACTCGGCCGTCAGGGCAGCAGGATCGCTGGGCCTCTCGCGGAGTTCGTCGAAAGTCGAACGTGACCGGTGCACGATGTGCAATGCGGTTGCTTCGAGAAGTGACTCGCGAGTGCGGAAATAGTACGACGTCGAACCGGCAGGAAGTTCCAGGGACTGATCAACCGCCCGGTGGGTGAGTGCACGCGGGCCCTGCTCGGCGATGATCGTAACGGCGGACGCCGCAATGAGGGCTCTGCGATCGGGCTTCATGTCGTTCCTTGCTGTCGATGTTGCATGCTCCCGGAGTTGCATGCTGCAGATGGTGCGTCGTGAGGGTCACATTGACTCGATTTGCCCTCGGTCACTAGCCTCGACTCTACAGATGTAGAGGAGCCTCATGTTACTGGACGAAGAGCAGTTGGCGGCACATGAAGCCCTCGATGCACTGCGGGCCCGAATCTCGGGCGGTGAGGCCGGCGGAGGGATCTACCTCTGGGGTAGCGTCGGCCGCGGTAAGACGATGCTCATGGACGAGTTCTACGAGAGCATCCGAGTCGGCAAGCGGCGCATTCACTTTCATCGGTTCTTTGCAGATCTGCACTCTCGGGCGCACGAACTCGGGTCGATGGGCGCGGCGCTGGACCACGTCGTCGACGGAATCCGCGTGCTCTGTTTCGACGAGTTCCACATCGACGACGTCGCCGACGCCATGTTCATGGCAAGGGTTCTCGACACAATCGTCGCGAAAGGTGTGACTGTTGTTGTCACGTCCAATGTCCCGCCGACCGATCTTCTTCCGAATCCGCTTTTTCACGAGCAGTTCGTTCCGTCGATCGAGTTGATCGAGCGGACTCTCGAGGTGATCGAATTGGGTGGCTCCGTCGACTATCGGACGGCGGGTCAGCCAGGTGCCGGAGACTACCGTTTTGCGACAGGGGAATTCCTCGTCGGCTCGGGAATTACGTGGCCTTCGGGCGAAAGTGTCGAATTGACGATAGGCACACGCACATTGGAGTGCTCGGCGATTCGAGACGGTGTTGTCTGGTTCGACTTCGAGGTGCTGTGCGCTGGTTCGACCTCGGCTGCCGACTATCTCGAGCTTGCCTCCCGCTTCGACGACTGGGTGATCTTCGGAGTACCAGTGCTCGCCGAAGCTTCGGAATTTGCCCTTCGCCGTTTCGGAAATGTCGTCGATGTTCTCTACGACGTCGATGCGCGACTGACGG
>NZ_BCRM01000021.1 GCF_001552595.1 Rhodococcus erythropolis NBRC 15567 | reverse complement strand
CGACATAGATGCCGCCGTTCTCACCGCTGCCAGCCAGGCCGTATTCGATGCTCAAGGAATACCGATGACGGCGATTACAGAAGTAGACCCGGTGGCCTCTGACGGCGTGAGTTCATACGGCCTGGGCACGGTGCTCGTCACGACAGCCACATTCGCTGAATCCGATGCTGCTGCCCCCGTGTGTGCGGCGCTCGAGGCCGCAGCAGGGTGGATAGCCGATCCTGCAAACGAGCAAGCAGGAGCTCAACTTCTCACCGAGCGAATGAATGTTCCTGCTGACAAAGCCAACCAGGTGTGGGCTTCACAGAAGAGCCTCTGGCCTGTGCAGATTTCGGCCGACCGATGGACCCAGAACGTCAGATGGGTGAACAACCAGACCTCGGGCAAGTCCGACGCAGACGTTCCTTTCGACCCCCTCTGCTGACCAACGCCCCATACACAATCCAGTTCGTCTACTACGAAAGAGAAGAAACGATGACACAACTCGCTGACCAGTCAACACAATCCGAGTCCCCGCACGATCGCCGGCAGCTCACCGAGGCTTGGTCTGCAGTCACCGACAGCCTTGCGACATTCGGTTCGACAGCTGCCGCCACAGGATCGCCGCTGGACAGCGCCGAAGGCGTACGGCACGCACTTCGCCTGTTCGGATACCTCGCCGAGATGAATATCGAACGCCAAGACGTGCTCCGACCTGAACTCTTCACTCTGATGTCACCGATGCGAAAGTTCTGGGGAGACGGCATCGACGTCGACTACTGGACTGCGATGATCGACCCCAACGAGACATACCGTATTCACGGTAACCGTGGCACAGTGCCGTACGTCGCCGTCCTCGCCAATCGCGTCGGCGCGTCTGGGACCGACCGGGTCGCCGACAACATCGTCATCGACGACAAGGTGTGTGACGCGGACGGCAACTTCGAGATCTTCGTCGCACAAGAGCTGGAGGGGCGCAGCGGCATTCGGCTGGATGAGCGCTGCTTCGACGTAGTAGTGCGTGTGTATCACAAGACGCGTAACGCGGAGATCGATCCCGTTCTCCACATCGAGCGCCTCGGTCCGCCGCCTGGTGCACGCCCCGATCTCGACACGGCGTGGCTGGCCCAGCGCCTCACGAAACTTGCTCGTGGCATGGACGTGAGCCTTCGACGCAGTCTTCAGCTCATCGAAACACTCAGTCAGTCTCCCAACGAGATTCGCGTGACCTCGGAGCAACGAGGGTGGGGAGACTTCTACGGCACCAGCTCCAACCAATACATTGCCGGCTGGTGGTCACTGAAAGACGCTACTGCCGTGGATATTACATTCACTCTCCCGGACTGCACCTACTTCGGAGTGATGCTGTACAACCACTGGTTCGAGTCCTTCGAGTACCGCGACCACACCGTCAACCTCAACGACGCACACTTCGAGCGCAATGACGATGGAACCGTGACAATCCGAATCGGGGGAGCAGAAGGTGACAGAAATCGATTGAACCCCTGCAACCACACCGAAGGCATCCTGTTGGCGCGCTGCCTGGAGCCCGCTGAGGATGTCACTTCGCCTCATGTGGAGATCATTCGATGACCGACGAAGTAGACCTGCCGTTGGCAGGTGTCCGAGTAGTGGAGATCGGTCAACTGATCGCAATACCCAGCGCCGGGCAGCAGTTGTCCGATCTCGGCGCCGAGGTCATCAAGCTCGAGCCCCCTGGCGGTGAACCGGCCCGACAAATCGACGCCGATTACGCGCGCGGCATCTTCTACGGGTACAACCGTGGAAAGCGTTCAATCTGCCTCGACCTCAAAGACTCCGCCGATCTGCAGCGGGCTCGGGATCTGATCGCGTCGAGCGACATCTTGCTGCACAATCTGCGCCCGGGAACGCTTGATCGACTGGGATTCTCCTCTGCCGAACTCCAACGTCTGCGACCGGAAATCATCAGCGTATCGGTGAGCGGGTACGGGGCGGAGGGCCCGTCCGCCACCCGCGCCGGGCTCGACATCGCTGCGCAAGCAGAGAGCGGACTGATGTCGGTGACGGGTGAGGCGGAGGGCCCGCCACAGCGTGTGGGCGCACCGGTCATAGATCATGCAACGAGCTACGTCGTCGCCCAAGCGGTACTGGCAGCGCTACTGCGGCGCGATCGCACCGGCAAGGGCTCCTCTGTCCGAGTTTCCCTGCTCGACGTCGCAATCCACTTGCAGACCGCCAACTGGATCGAGTGGCAAGTATCAGGAAAGTCTATGAGCCGCAAAGGGAACGGACAACCAAGCGTCGCACCTGCCGCAGACGTCTTTCGTGCCGTCGATGGCGAGCTGGTGATCAGCGGCTACCAACCACGAGCCTGGATCGAACTGTGCAAGGCGATCGACTTACCAGAGTTGGCCGACGACCCGCGGTTCTCTACCAACACACTGCGCGTGGAAAACCGTGCAGTCCTCGTCGCCACGATCGAGAAGCAGCTGTGCCACCGCAGCGCCGCTGAGGCGGTAGAGCATCTCACCGCAGCCGGAGTGGTTGCAGCGCTTGTGCGTGACTACGACCAGGTAATCTGCGCCGACGATGTGATTGCGAACCGTACCTTCATCCCCGGCACCAACGAACGTGGCGAGCAATATTTGACGCCTGCCATGCCCTATCGCGCCGAACCTCCGATGGCACGAACTGATCCCTCGCAGGTCCCAGCCTTGAACGAGTGGGCGTCGTCGATGGGCTGAATGCGTCACTCTGGCCGAAAACCACTTGGCAACAACGTAACTGACAAACCGATATCCATGCATCATCGAGGAGATGTCCAGTGCTGACAACCGCATTTACCGAGACGTTCGGAGTTCGTCACCCCATCGTCCAGGGCGGCATGCAGTGGGTGGGGAGAGCAGAACTCGTAGCGGCAGTTGCAAACGCCGGCGCGCTCGGCATGCTCACTGCTCTGACACAGCCGACGCCTGACGATCTTGCCCGAGAAATTTCCCGCACGCGCGAGCTCACCGACCAACCGTTCGGAGTCAATCTCACAATCCTCCCGACGATCACACCTCCGCCTTACGATGAGTATCGCAACGTGATCATCGACTGCGGAGTGAAAGTCGTCGAGACAGCCGGATCTTCTCCCGCACCCCATCTGCCGCACTTTCACGCCGCCGGCATCAAGGTCCTCCACAAGTGCACCAGCGTCCGCCACGCGGTCAAAGCCCAGGCCCTCGGCGTCGACGGCATCAGCATCGACGGGTTCGAATGCGCCGGGCATCCAGGGGAAGACGACGTACCTGGTCTCGTTCTCATCGCTGCAGCAGCAGAGCGGATCAGCATTCCCATGATCGCGTCCGGTGGATTTGCCGATGCGCGGGGATTAGTGGCCGCCCTGGCGCTTGGCGCCGACGGCATCAACATGGGCACTCGGTTCATGTGTACCGAGGAGTCCCCGATTCACCGCAACATCAAAGAGGCGATAGTTGCTGCCTCCGAGGTGGACACCGAGCTGATTTTCAGGTCACTGCGCAATACCGCTCGCGTAGCACGCAACAACATCAGCCAAGAAGTTGTCGAAATTCTCTCCAGTGGTGGCAAATTCGAAGACGTTCGACATCTTGTTGCCGGTGCGCGAGGCAGAGCGGTGTTCGACAGCGGCGACCCGGAGGCTGGCATCTGGACGGCGGGGACTGTGCAAGGACTGATTCACGACGTCCCCACTGTGGGTGAATTGGTGGAACGTATTGTCGCAGAGTCCGAAGCACTGATTGCCGGACGGCTTACCGGCCTCCTGGATCCTGTCAGCGCCTGACGCTGTCCGAACCCGCTGAGCGCTACAGTCGGCCAGTCCTTCGCGCATGATCGCTGCCGTTGCGCTCGCCGACCCGCATGCCGCCGATACCTCGTCCTCGATGCGTCGTGCGGTGACGGTGAGCTCTTCCGGATCGCCTCGCGGCTTGTCATCGCGCTCGATCGTTTCGGGTGCATCCGGACGATCATTGACGTTAGGACGAGGAAAGCGCAGGGCGGAGCCGACGAGACGAATGTTTCGAGCTTCTGCCCATCCGGCGCCCCGAAGAAGTAGCTCACGGCCCGCCGGCGCCGACATCCGCGTTCAAAGGACCTATCGTCCTTCAAGTTTCGCGGCATCCAAGGTGTCGATGAGAGTTCGGTCTGCACCGGCAGGGATTAAGGCGTCCCGAATCTATTGCGGGCCTGCAGCATTGCATCAACTGAGGGCCGCCTCGCGTCCTTGGATGGCTGAGACGACAAGATTGCTCTTGGGCAAACTCGTTCCGGAATCTACGGCGTCGACCCATGCGCTTGTTGTTGCGACGGCAGCGAAGTTCGAATGCAAAAGAATCATGAGGGTCTCGTGCAGGGACTGCGCCGATACCTGACCTGCTTCGTTGGCCAGATGGATCGCACCGCTGGCATCTGACAAAATCTCGGCGGCGAACCCGAGAGCTTCCGCTTCCACGGCGGTGCCGAGGTCGCAATTGTTGGTCATGTACCCGACGATCGTGATGGTGTCGATGTCTTTCGCGTGCAGCCAATCGGCTGTATCGGTGCCGGCGAAGACGCTCGCGTACTGCTTGTGGATGCGCTTGGTTTCCGGATCGAGGTGATCCTCGAGCGCTGGGTGAAGTGACCATCCGGGCGTACCTTCGACAAAGACCGGGGCGGCCTCGGGCATCCGATGTTGCACGACGACGACGGGAAGGTCATTCGCGCGAGCGACCTTGACGGCGCTGAGGATGTTGGCCAATGACTCCTCACGCGGCGGGTACTGGATCTGCAGTGGACCGTCGAAGTATTCCTGCTGTACGTCGACGACGATAAGGGCACGGCGAGGTGTAGGCACTTTCATCACTCCTGGAAGGTCGGTCGGGTTCGGTTTCGTATCGGCGATCCTGACGGTCGTCTTCCATTGTTCGGTAGGTGTCTATGCATCCGTGAGTGGCACGGGTGCATACTTTCGATGACTTTGCGCCATGATGTGGAAGAGACCAAATGCGAATCGCCGTCTATGCGTTCGACAGCATCACGATGTTTCATCTCGCAGCGCCGTTGATGGTGTTCGGTGAGGTGGGCAGGCTCGGGCTCGCACCTGACTGGGAAACCAGGTTGTGGTCCGATCGCGCGGGCGCGGTTCGGACCGTCGAGGGATACTCGGTCGGCGATGTGGCGGGACCGCGGACACTCGATTGGGCCGACATCGTGATCATCCCTTCCTGGCCGCTACCACTTTCACCGATCAGCGAGTCATTGCGAGCCAAGCTGTGCCGGGCGCACGCTCGCGGCACCCCGATCGTGGGGTTG
>NZ_BCRM01000020.1 GCF_001552595.1 Rhodococcus erythropolis NBRC 15567 | reverse complement strand
TCGGCGCTTTTGCCGTCGCCGACGCCGGACTCCTCCATGGTCGCTCGGCCGTCACGCACTGGGAGATGATGCCCGCGCTCGCTAAAAACCATCCAAGTATCCGCTTGGACGAGTCGGTGCTCTATATCGACCACGGCGACGTGATGACGTCCGCGGGGACGGTGTCGTCGGTCGATGCTTGTCTGCACCTTGTGCGCAAGCACCTCGGATCCGCAGTTGCCACCCGCGTGGCGAGAAACCTGGTCGTCGCGCCGCATCGAGAGGGTGGTCAGGCCCAGTACATCGAGAGACCGCTTGCGGAACCTGCGGGCGACACAGCTGTTGCAGACGTGCTGGAATGGGCGCTCGGACGCCTGGACGAGCCGCTGTCTGTCGACCGCCTCGCAGGTCAGGCGCGGATGAGTCGACGAAACTTCATACGGCAGTTCCGTCTTGTCACGGGAACCACTCCGGCACGCTGGATTCTCCAGCAACGACTGAGCGAGGCGCGAGTTCTCCTGGAGACGACCGGTTGGAGCATTGACGCAATTGCGCTGGCGTGTGGGTTCGGAAGCACGGTGACCTTTCGACAGAACTTCACATCCGCGTTTGCGACCGCACCTTCCGCCTACCGGAAGCAGTTCGCTGACCACTCCCACAACGATCGCGTCGGAGAAACCGCGACGTCCGTTGGTTCAGGAGGGCGAATACGGAGGGGATGATGCGCCGCGCGCCCTGGATACGACCGATTCGCTTGCCCTCACTATGTGAAGCAGCAGGCCAGCTCTCTGCCCTTAGCGAGCGGCCCGCTCCAGCCACATACGTCGGGAGTACGTGTACTTGAACCGCTCTTGGACTAATACGAAGCCGGACGCCCGCCCAAAAATGCCTCGACGCTCTGTTCGAATTCCATCGCACGTATCGCGTCGCTTCAATGTCACCAACGGGTGAGTTGACGCACGCACAGCTCTTTCCACTCGTACTGACGATCTGGCGCGCGCTGCTAGACGATGCGGTGAACCCGGACGGGATCATGCACCTATCGGATAATCTCAAGCTTGGAGCACTGGCGAAGCATGTTGAGAGCGTGGGCGTCGCCCTAGTTTCGGTAGGAGTTTCTCGCATTCGCTTTGGCGATCCCGTGTTGACCGTTTGGCGTATCCCAGGATTGCCGTTTCGGGTTGTCCGGCATCGAGTGCGAGGCAGTCCACCGAGAGTTGAGGCCCTGGATGAGCGTCTGGCCGGCCCACTTCACCCTTGTCGCCTCCCGAAGCTGGTGATCATCTCACTTCGGTGTCGCACCGAACGATGGTGCCAGTTGTGTGGCAATAGGGTTCAGGTTGAGCTTGTCCGGGTCCACCTTGGGCTTGTCGTCCCAAGGCTGGGGGGTATTCGGGTCCGCGAATACGACGCGGTTGGCGCTCCGAACCCCCGTTTCACTGCCTTGCGGCGCCAGGCAGCTGGCCGCGACGTTGACCGGGAAGTCCTGCTGAGTGTCGTCGAAGTTCGGGTCTTTGCGCTTCATCTCGTCGAGGATCGCCATAGTCCCTTCGTATCCGACCGTGCAGGGGAACGGCGCATTGGTCTCGAGGACAAGTCCCTGACGTTGAGACGGTCCGTCTGCCTCAATGGCGGACGGTATTCCGGCGGCGAGGCCGGGCATGAAGATCAGAAGGGGTTGCAGTGCAATGGTTCGTGGCGCCAATGTTCGTGCTGTGGAAGCAAGGTCGCTCAGGTCTGTCGTCAGACTCGGACCCCCGTCACGGACGAGAGCCCCGACCTGTTCGCTGGCCGGTATGCCGTTGTCGATCACGCGTCGGATGTCGGGGTCGCTGGTGCGCAATTGCGCAGCCAGTGCGTCGAGGTCGGTGCTGAACTGCTTGATCGCCGACGATTGATCGGATTGCGTCGTGAGTACCGTCTGGCTGTCACGGATCAGTCCGAGGGTCTGGGGAAGGGTGTCGAGGCCCGACTGGGAAATCCCCGACAGCGAGTCGGCAAGTACCTGCAGATCTTCGCCCTTGCCGTTGAATGCCGCGCCGAGTTCCTTCGCGACGGTGTGGAGTGCGTCGACCGGAACGGAGTGCACCAGACCGTTGGCGCTGGTCAAGACGTTCTCGATGGGGATCGGCGTGGTGGTCTCGCCCACGGCGATCACCGAGCCGTCTTCGAGGAACGGGCCCTGGTCGGTATCGGGCTGAAGGTCGACGTACTGCTCACCGATGGCTGAGCGATTGGCCACCACGGCTCGCGCGGATGCCGGAATCTGTGGAGCACTGCTGTCGATCAACAGGTCGACTTCGATTCCGTCGGACGTGAGCGACATGTCGCCGACGCGTCCGACGGGTACACCGCGATAGGTCACTTCGGCGTTGGTGAAGATGCCACCGGACGTCGCCAGTTCGGTTTTGACCGTGTATTGGCCGAATCCCAGAAGATTGTCCAGCCGTACGTATTTCGCTCCGACATAGATCAAACCCAGGAGTGCAACCACGACGAGTGCGACCAGCTGCCACTTGGCGAGCTTCGACATCACCATCGCGTGCCTCGGGTCGATTCGGCTGAGCGCCCCACCGGCGCCGGAGTGTTCGACTTGCGGTCCCTGTTCAATGCGGAATTACGCATGAGCATTATCGAAATCAGCTGCAGACGCCCGATCGGGTTCGCTCCTGAAGCGTGAAGATTTCCCGTCGATCTTGAGAGCCTTCCACAGGACTCTCGAGACCCGGTTCATCAATCCGAGTTCGTCCGCGAGTAATCGGACATCGCCGAAGTACCCGCTCAACGCCTTACGTGATGCAGGGGACTCCCAGAACAGCTCCTTCTTCACCGACTTCGGGATCTCGAAGGTTTCGAAGAACGACTTCGGCGGAACGGCGATCACGTCGCACAGGACCCGCATGATGACCGGAAAAGCCAGGGAGAGAAGGAACTTACCCACCGGGCCGTTCTGATGCACATGCTGCCGTAGGAACTCGTTCGCAAACGAGATGTGTCGCGCCTCTTCGGCGACGTGAATGCGCATCACTCCGCGAATAATGGGGTGATAGTTGCTTTCACTGCGAAGATAGCTCTTTTGGATGTGATCAATGGGCTCTTCCCCAGCCAGCACCCCCATGAAGAAAATCGACGGAAACGGCCAAGCCGCAAGCCCGAGGAACGGCATGACGCGTCGCAGAACCGGGCCGAATCCCGGTACGTCGACGCCCGACCGATTCACCAGTTCCTGGAACATGAGTGTGTGGTTGCACTCTTCGATGACCTCGTGAGTGGCATACCGGAATTCCGCCGACCGGTTAGGCAGCATGGAAACGTACTGCATGAAACCACGAATGAGCACCTGCTCGAACTGCAGACCCACCTTGGCGATGTTCGCTTGCCGATACTGCCCTATGGCAATCTGCTGCTCCCGGGTGCGCGCGAGATACCAAGAATGTGTTCCCAGCAGTTCTACCTCGGGAAGAATCCATCGTGGGTCGTTGTCCACGACCTGAAATTCCGGTGCCTCCCAATCGATGTCGGTATACGGACTGAAGCTCCGGTGCACAGAAGCATCCGAGAGTCGATTGAGCATGTCCTCGTACGTTTCGTCGTCAGGCGCGTCGGAAAATCTCGGTTCGGTGGTCGTCATGGCAGGTGTGTCCCTTCCAGGGCAAACAGGAGGCCTATAACTCAGTAGATATGACTTCAAGTAACAGATAAGTAGGGTAGTAGAACAAACGGTCTATGGCAATGGTGAGCACTTCCACCGGCGAACACAGAGGACGCGCGGCTGATAGATTCGATGCCTAGACAGATCGATGATGAAGGGGAGCACATTGGTTACCGCTCCGCGAGAACGCCTCATTCGCACCACAGTCGAACTCATCCAAAGCAGGGGAGTCTCTGGCGTGGCCGTGACCGAGCTACTCGACCGCAGCGGAACCGCACGTCAATCGATCTACACGCACTTTCCACAAGGCAAGAATCAGTTGATCGAAGCCTCTGCCAGAGCCGCCGGATCGTGGATCAGCGCGATGATCGAGCAACTCTGTTCCGCCCCTCCCCTGGAGGCATTGCAGGCATTCATCGATTACTGGAAGTCGATGATCGTATCCAGCGACTACACCGCCGGATGCCCGATCGCCGCTGCCACGTTCGGCGGCAATGAAATACCCGGCGCAGTTGACGCGGCAAAAATAGCATTTGAAGAGTGGGAATCGATGCTAGCCAACAATTTTCGAGCTGCAAACCTGGATGATGCCCTCGCGCAATCCCTCTCGACAATGACGATCGCAGCAATCGAAGGCGCCGTCATCATGTCCGTCGCAACACGCTCCACCAGGCCTCTCGACCGCGTCGGCAAGCACCTCACCGAGCTCCTCGAGGCGCATCTCAGCGAAAATCACGAGAGAGAACCTGTTCTCCGACAACAAAACTGACTACCTCGCCGACCACCGATCAGCAGCAGAGCGTCTCTCCGAACCATGCAGTTCATACAAAATCGAATGGCTGCTGATAACGGCGCGTGCCACTACGAGAATGATCACTCCCGGCGGCGCTCGACCGCCTCCTTGGACCGTCGACGTTGCCTGAACCGGTTCTCCGTCAGGCCACGTCGACGGCTCAACGAGAGAACCGATGGCGCCAGGCAGGTTATGATGCAGTATGCGCAGGCTGGCCGGATCGTTCGATCGTGACCTCCCCGGATTGCCGCGTGGCCGCGGCCGACTGGCTGTGGGCGAGGTCCAAGACGCGCAACGTGATCGCATTCTGCGTGCGGTGATCTCGTCGACTGCGGAGAAGGGGATCGCCTCGACCACGATCGCCGATGTCGTCGGGCGTGCCAGGGTGTCTCGTCAAGCTTTCTACAAGCAGTTCGAGAGCAAAGAAGCGTGCTTGATCGCGGCGATCGACGCAGGCATCGAGGTGATCGTCTCCAACATCACCTCGACACAAAGCTCGACCGCCAATTTGTCTCTACACGAACAGCTTTCGGCTGTAATCGAAAAGTATCTCGAGACGTGTTCGTCCGAACCGGAGTTCGTGCGAGCCTGGGTGGTGGACCTACCTGTGGCCGGCCCGGCAGGGGTGGCGAAGCGCAACGAGTACGTGGAACTGCTCGCCGATGCATTGCTCGTCGGCTACTCGTCCAAGTCTTCAGAAGCCCCGGGGCGTGAAGTGTTTCTCGCGGCGATCGGCGGTTGCAACGAGTTGTTCTACCGCCAGGTGGTTGACGGGTCGAATTCGTACATGAATCTTCATGCGCCGATCATGTCCTTCCTTGAACGGGTACTGGATCTCTCGTCCGACCCTTCGTAGTCCGGTGTTGACAAGCCACGGGTAGATCGCCATGCTCATTCATAAGTACTGCTGCGTACTTATGAATGAGGAGTGGTCATGCGAATTACGAGTGGACTGACACAGCGTCCGATCGCACCGCCCGGCCGGGTAGCGATCCGTCCGCGGCGAGTCGATTTCGACTGGGAGAAAGCGCCTTTGGTGTGGTTGCCGAACGAGCCGATCGCCTCATACCTCCTCGGCTCGATGAACCTCGTCATCCCGGAGGGCGAACGGATGATGATCCAGGCCTTCGAGCAGGCTCTCCCGGACGTGCACGACGAGAAGCTTCGCGAGGACATGCTCGGTTTCATGGGCCAAGAATTGCTGCACGCAGAGGCGCATGACGAGGTCATGAATCAGGTGTTCACACGGCACGGGATCGACCCGGCCCCGTTCAACCGCCAGATGCAGTATTTCTTCCGTAGAACTTTGGGCATCGGTGACGACTCCGATCCGCAGGCCATCCGGCAGCGTCTGATCGAGCGTCTCGGGATCTGCGCGTCTTCGGAGCATATGTTCGCGTTCGTGGGCGACTGGGCGTTGAACGCGGACTTGGAGAAATTCGGCGCGGATCCGCAGATGCTTGACCTCTATCGGTGGCATGGGGCCGAAGAGGTCGAGCATCGTGCCGTGGCACACGAGGTCGCCACGTACTTCGGAGTCGGCTACTTTCGCCGCTGTATCTCCATGATCATCACGTGGCCAATCTTTTTGGGGTGGTTGCTCCGTGCTGCGATGTATCTGAGCCGCAACGACCCCAACACGCCGAACATCGGTTATCCGCGATTGCTACTGGAATTCGTCCGCGCCGGACGCCGCGGACTGGTGCCTGGTGTATCGAAATGGTTCTGGAGCGGTGTGTCGACGTTCGTGCCGGGATTTCACCCCGACAGTGTGGGGTCCACCGCCCAGGCCCTCGCCTACGTCGCGCAATCGCCAGCGGCCAAGCGGGTCAACACATGACACCCAACGCGCCCGAACTCACGCAGCGGTGGCCGGCCCCCCGCAAGATCCCGGTCGACCTACGCCGCGGCAAGCGCCGCGACTCGATTCTGCGCATTCTGGATGTCCTGGTCTCCACGCAGGTAAAGGTGGCGGTCTTGATTCATCGCGACGAGCCACCGGAAAACCGGATCGACGAGTACAAGACAACGCTCACGGTGTCGGAGCGCACGACGGTGGCCACCGACAACGATGTGGTCAGTCTCGAACTGCGAGCACCTGACGGCAGCGACCTCGAACGGTGGTATCCCGGGGCACACCTCGACCTGTACCTGCCCTCGGGACGGATACGTCAGTACTCGCTGTGCGGCGATCCCGCCGATCGACGCTGCTACCGGATCGCGGTACGCCGGATTCCTGATGGTGGCGGCGGATCGAACGAGGTGCACGACGAGTTGCCAGTCGGTACCGTCGTCGGCGTTCGCGGTCCACGCAACGCGTTCGGGTTCGTCGAACCCGGGCGAATCGAGCGCGCGAAGCGCGTTCACTTCGTGGCGGGTGGCATCGGCATCACACCGATACTGCCGATGGTCCGCGAGGCGGAGCGCATGGGCCTGGATTGGTCGCTGATGTACGTCGGTCGCGAGCGCCGCACACTACCGTTCCTCGAGGAATTGTCGTCGTTTGGTGATCGGGTCACCATCCGCACCGACGACGAATACGGCCTACCCGCAGCGAACGATCTTCTCCCGCCGAATGTCCGCAGCGGCGACGCGATCTACTGTTGCGGTCCGGTCCCGATGATGGACCTGATCACAGCTTGTGTGCGCAACGAGCCCGGTGTGGAAGTGCACGCCGAACGCTTCTCCGCCGCACCGGTCGTCGATGGACGACCCTTCCGCATCCAACTGGCTCGCACCGGTCAGGTCATCGATGTCGCCGCCGACCAGACCGCACTGGACGCGGTCCTGCGTGTGAACCCGAAAGCCCCCTATTCATGTCGTCAGGGCTTCTGCGGCACCTGCATGGTCCACGTCAGCGACGGCGACGTCGATCATCGTGACAATTCGTTGAGCCCAGCCGAGCGCGCCGCCGGCAAGATGCTCCTGTGCGTTTCGCGGAGCAACAGTCCCTGCCTGACGGTCACCACATGAATCCACCGATGAGAAAACACAATTCCAGACGACCGGAGTACCTGTTGAACGACGATCAACTGACATCGCGTGTGGTGGACCTGCTGATCGCACTGGAGGAAATGGACGCCGATGCCGTGCGCGCACTCGTCGATCCCGACATCGAATGGCGCAACACCGGCCTGCCCAGCGTGCGTGGAAGCAAACGCGTCGAACGGGCGCTCACGATCGTCTCTCGCCTGATCACCAGGTACGAGGTCGTGGAAGTGCTCACGATGACCACCGACCACAACACCGTGTCCTCCCGGCGAAGAGAGATCATCCGCATCGGATGGTTTGCCATGCACCTCGACGTAGACGGCCACTACACATTCGCAAACGGCCTGCTTCGCATTTGGGACGACCGCTTCTCCTACCGCCGACTGCTCCGCGGATTGCGATTCGGCCCAACCACCTGAAGTAGCGACGTTTTGTGTCGCATTTTGCCGGGGAGTCCTCACCAGATGCTGAAATCTCCCCCCTGCGGCCTCTCGACTACATCCTCGGCTCAGGAGTTCGGCTGCTGGTGCGGGCAACTCTCACCGAGTTCACGGTCGCGTATGTGACCGGCTCGTTGTGCCGTTGGACCGCAACGGGATTGGATACCGCTGATGGATGCACGACAATTGTTCGCCCTCGGCGCGCTCGGTACCGGGATGTTGTCGCTGGCCTTGCAACTGACCGCGCTGTGTCTCGGCGACGAGGACGCGGAGCGGTACGTCTTTGTTCGCGCCGCCAATGCCACCGCGGTCCTCAGCCTTGCTCTGCTGTCCGCCGCGTTTGTCTTCTGACCGACGGCTGGATGACTTTCCGGGCGCAACATGTTCACGAACGAAGGAGTTTCGGTGAATCCACCCATAAACCACTACCGCCGGCGATCGGTGAAATCGATCCTCTTCGGCGGAGTCGTTGCAGCACTGCTGCTCTCGGGATGCACGATCAGTTCAGCAGGCCCCACTACCGAAGGCAGGCAGTCGTCGAAGATGCCCACCGACTCCGAGCAGATCACCACGGTGATCCGATCTCACCTCGATGCACTCCGTACCGACTCGACCGAGAGCGCTGCTGCCACCGTCTGCGCCGAGAAGCAGGTATCAACCACGACCACTGGAAAGGTGTTGCCGGCAATCACACTCGATGCAGTCGAGTACGTCACCCTCCAAGGATCGACAGCCACAGCGACCGTACGCGGACATCTGGATGACGCTCCGGAGACCTCGATCGGCAAGGTCGTGTCGTTGACCTCCACCAGTGGCCACTGGCTCATCTGCTAAGCCTGCACCGCTTCGGCAAGCACAGGATAGGAACGAGAGAATTGAGGTAGCGGTGATGGTAGGCCGTGCGACGGACGAGAACGTCTTTCAACTCCGGTTGAACGAGCTTTTCTCCGGCTCCGATCGGCGCCTGACGAACACCGCTGTGGCTAACGGCCTTCTCGCACGGGGCTACCGAATCTCGACACCGTATCTCTCACAGCTTCGACACGGCGTCCGCTCGAGCCCATCGGATGAGGTGGTGTCAGCGTTGGCCGACTCGATGTCCCTCCCGGCTATTTCTTCATCATCCCCTGGTCCGGCGATCGCGCGCGCATTCACGACGAGGACGCGGAGATAGTCGCTCATCTCGCCGACCCGGAACTGAGACAGTTGCTCCGGGCCGCGAACGGACTCTCGGCGACCTCACTTGAACTGTTGTCGAATCTGGCTGCCGCACTACGTATCTCCGAAAGCCGTCGGAAGACGCCCACACGGACTCAACGTCCTACACCCGATCGACCGAAAACCGGCACCACGACCGCGGCGAATCAATCCCACCGATGTGATCTGACCCCCAAGTAAACCCATAGAGTTGCCGACTATTTGCCAAATGGCGTTCACTGGCACGCCCCCTCCACCTATTTTGGTTTCGAGACACCGGATTCGGCCCCTGACTAGATCCGAACGAAGAAAGGCCCTTTCGATGACACGTGCACTCAAGATCGTTGCCGCTCTGGCCATCCCAGCGGCTGCTGGAGCTGTGGCGGTTGCGGGCGCAGGATCTGCCTCGGCGGCGACTCCGGTATCGGGAGACGGTTACGTCGGAGTCATTCTCGATCACCACGAGACGGTCGTCGCGAGCCAGATCAAGGCGGGCAATCTGATCAACGCCGCATTCGGCGACGCCTGGACTGTCGGGTTTCCGCACGATTCCATCTGGCACACCGGAGCATGGACCCCGGGTCAGTCCTCATGATGCTTGTCGTCAGCACGAGTCTGGAATTCCGAGAACTGTTCGTCGAGGTTTTCGACCTTCTCGTCCGACATCTCCGTGACGTGGTCGGCGAAAGCTGTCCCGGCGACTGTGCCGCCGGTCCCGGGCACCGTGACCGTCTCTCTCGATCCAGGCTCGTATCTTTTGTCCATCTCGTCCGCGAGTTCTATCGCCCCGTCAGCGGTGTCGGGACTTGTTTCGGATCCAGTCGTACCCTCTTGGCCGGCATCAACGTGCCCGGAACTTTCCACGTTCACTGGTATCCCACTCTCTGCATCGACACCGACCGGTCGTCGCTTCAGGCAACCTGCCGACACTCGAACGGGTTGCTCGGCAGCCTGTTTCGTCGACATATCAGTTGCGGGGTCACGACGCATTGGAGGTACCCCGTCCGCCGCACGGCGAATCCGGAATGTTGGTCCGCGGTATCCAACGACCTACACGCGCGGTGGTACAGGGACTGCGAGATCCTCGCGGACGAATCAGGCCGCCCCACCATGAAATCGGCCTCCGCCACCCTTGGCCCAATTACTCGTCGATGCGGTTCGACATCCGCAGCGAAGTTGCGGTGGTTACTAGGAGGTAGGTCGGGGTAGCCCGCGTATCGGCGGTGGCTCCGCGGTCCGCGGAGCACTCGTCGAGCACAAGCTGAACATCATGTAAAGCACGCACCGACGAAGGGACGACCCCGATATGAGCAACTCCGAAACCACGTCCGCCTTGATCAACCAGCTGCGCATCATCCTCGGTCTGACACATGCCGAGATCCAGGTCGCCGAAACACGCGTCGCTCAAGCCAGAACCGAAGCGGTTCGACGCGAACTCACGGAAAACGCAGAGAACGGTCGAGAAAGGGCCAGTTCCATCGAGTCCACGATTCGCGATCTGGGTGGCGTTCCGGAATCGGTCGGTCCGTTCCTCGGACGAGCGACAGCAGGCGTGAAAGCGATGGTCGAACAGGCCCAGCCCTTCGACGAAGCTGTACTGGGAGACCTTGCGCTCGAACATCAACTCCTCGACCGCTCCCGCTACCTCAAGGCCCTGGCCACTGCCGGCGGCGATCAGACCGTCGCGGCGTTGGCCGACCGCCTCATCACTGCACACTCCGCGACTGTGGACTGGCTGACCACCGTCCTTGCCGAGGAGGCACTCGGGGGGCCGGCAGCTTTGCGTCGCACTCCGTTCCAAGCGGCCACCGGAGCAGCCATTCGACTGGTCAACGTTCCGGTCTCCTGGTCCACCCGCAGTCTCGACCGTGCCATCGACGCTGTTCGCACGTCGCCGCCGGTATTGGGTGAGCTGATCAGCTGGGGCGCATATGCCGGTGACGTGACTGTGAAAACACTGTCGGCCAGTAGGGATGCGGCCATCGCCACGGCTGAGAAAGTCACTCGCCGAGAAGGTGCTGACGGTGCCGCGGATGTCTTCCGTTCGGTACGCAAGTCGAGTGGGTTACTCGACCCCGCTGAACTTCCCATCGAAGACTTCGACGAACTCAACGTCACCCAGGCCGTCTCCGCGGTGAAGGAACTGGCCGACGCCGCACAGGTACGAGACATCGTTGCGTACGAGGAAGCGCACAAGAACCGACACGGCGTCGTATCCGCTGCACAGGCAAGACTTGCGGCGATCGCCCAGGAAGTCGTCGGAATTAACTGACCTTCGTATCCGCCTGAGGAGGGCGAGAGAAAACAGCCTCTGCATTGCTTCGTGTCCCGAAGAACCGAGCAAGGCCAGACCGCCCCGAACACAACTACAAAGCACTCCCGAAATCGGCGATACTCGTTCATCACGACAGGTTCCGGGCATACGGGGCGGGGGCTGACCACGCATCAAAGTCAGCCCCCGCCGCCGTTTCTGCAGTTTAGGGCTGTCAGCGCAAACTCACCATGGAAGAACGCGCCTGTCTGCTCGAAATCTACGAGACGCGGCAGTTTCTGAATCGAAACACATTGCAAGAATACGGGTTTGAAGCAATCGCCGTTGTACGCGAACATCGATCTTGCTGGGCGCAGCGGCAGTCGTAATCCCGCACGAACTCGACCGGCAGCTGACAGCATCTCGACACCGGCAATTCCCGTTCCGCCCCCACCCCATGGGGTTGGCAACCGCCGTTGTTCCTGCTCCGATGCTGCCTTGTTCGCGGCCGAGACCCTCCTCGAAAAAATCTGGCACTCTCAGTTGCAGAGTGCTAATTCGTGTGGTTATCATGTTCTCGCACAGTAAGTTCGGTCGACCGCCACAGTGGCGGGGACCTTTCGTTTCACGACATGGGAGGTGTGTTGCTGTGCTTCGTTTCGATCCTTTCACCGACATCGATGCGATCACCAAGTCCGTCCTCGCCGTGGGAACCGGCAACGGACGCAGTCCACGGTTCATGCCGATGGACCTCTACAAGGTCGAAGACCAGTACGTCCTGCACGCCGATCTTCCCGGCGTCGATCCCGGCTCGGTGGACGTTCACATCGACGGCTCGACTCTGACGTTGACCGCGCACCGCACCGCCCTCTCCGAAGAGGGTGTGAGCTGGCTGGCGAGTGAGCGTTTCGCTGGAACCTTCAGACGGCAACTGTCCATCAGCGACGACATCGACGCCGAACAGATCGTCGCCTCATACGACAACGGCGTATTGACGGTGACCTTGCCGATCGTGGAGAAGGCGAAACCGCGGCGGATCGAGGTCTCCTCCGGACCACCCTCCCGAACCGATAACGCCGGATCGACAACACAGGTGCAGATCGAAGCCTGATCCGCCTGGCCCGAACACCGCTTGATGGTGGGGTGACTCCCGAGGACACGCGATGGGTTCTCGGGCCTCACCCACCATCGTTTCGATCTCCCACTGCACACCCGTGGCACACACCGGTACATCCACCACACGAAAGAATCAGCGCGAGAACCCTTTAGCTGCCATGACTGCATCCACCATCCCCCCGCACGAACAATCCGACAACACCGACAACACCGAATCCCGCGCGCACACTCCACCCGATTGGTGGGATCACCACCGTCCGATCACCAGCGACGAATACAGCGACATGGCGCTGATGCTCGGTGCCCTCTCGATCCTGACGTTCTGGATGTTCGGCCTCGGCATCTTCCTCGGTGCCGCCGCCATCGGAACCGCACTGGCAGCGCGCCGACCCGACACCCCCCGACACGATCCGGGCGACAACACCGCCGGCGTGGTCGGGATCCTCACCGGCATTGCCGGAATCGCCTTCGGCGCAGTCTTCCTCACTGCAGCACTACCCCACCTGTAGACAAACCGAATTTTGCACTAGTGGAATCGAATTGGTGCTTGTAGCAGGATCTCACAAGATCTGAAATCCGTCCCACCTTCAGGCGATGGCGGCAGCAGCTATCCCCGCGCCATATCGACGAACTTCGAGAGATGAAGCTGGTGCGCCACAGTGATTGTCGCGGTCGGGCCGTTACGGTGCTTACCCAGAATCAGGTCGGCTTCACCGCCACGGGGATCGTCTCGCTCGGTCGCGTCGGGGCGGTACAGCAGAATCACCATGTCGGCGTCCTGCTCGAGCGATCCGGACTCACGAAGGTCGGCGACCTGCGGACGCTTGTCGGTTCGCTGCTCGGGACCACGGTTGAGCTGACAGATCGCGACAACCGGAACTTCGAGCTCCTTCGCCAAAAGCTTTAGGCTACGGGAGAATTCGGAGACTTCCTGCTGACGGGACTCGACCTTTTTACCCGAGCTCATCAGCTGGAGGTAGTCGATGACGATCAGGCGAATGTCGTGTTTCTGCTTGAGCCGCCGCGCTTTTGCGCGAATTTCCATCATGGTGAGGTTGGGGGAGTCGTCGATGAATAGCGGCGCCTCACTGATCTCACTCATGCGACGCGCGAGCTTGGTCCAGTCGTCGTCGGTCATCTTTCCGGAGCGCATGTCGCCGAGCTTGATCTTTGCCTCTGCGGACAGCAGACGCATGACGATCTCGGTTTTACTCATTTCCAACGAGAACATGACGCTGGCCATGCCGTGCGTGATGGAGCAGGAACGCAAAAAATCCATTCCAAGGGTCGATTTGCCCACACCAGGACGGGCCGCGACGATAATCATCTGACCAGCGTGAAGGCCGTTGGTGATCTCGTCGAGATCCTTGAATCCGGTGGGCACACCGAGGGAAATTCCGCCGCGGCTGGCGATGGAGTCGATCTCGTCCATCGTGGGCTGGAGGAGCTCGGTGAGGGGTACGAAGTCCTCGGTGGTTCGACGCTCGGTGACCTCGAAGATCTCGGCCTGCGCGCGGTCGACAACCTCGGCCACGTCCTGGCCCTCGGTGCCGGCGTAGCCGTACTGGACGATGCGCGTACCGGCGTCGACGAGACGACGCAGCACGGACTTCTCGGCCACGATCTCGGCATAGAAGGCGGCGTTGGCCGCTGTGGGCACTGTCTGGGTCAGCGTCACCAGGTAGGCAGCACCACCGATACGGCGGAGCTCACCTCGACGGTCGAGCTCGGCGGAGACCGTCACCGGGTCGGCGGGCTCGCCACGGCTGTAGAGGTCCAGGATCACGTCGTAGACGGACTGGTGGGCGGGCCGGTAGAAGTCACCCGGACGCAGTACCTCGAGGACGTCAGCGATGGCGTCCTTGCTCAGCAGCATGCCGCCGAGCACCGACTGCTCGGCAGTCATGTCCTGAGGTGGCTGGCGTCCGAACTCCTGGTCGGGCTCGGCCTCGGGAGGGCCCGGGTAGTCCGGCCCTGAGAAGTCGGAAGGTCCTCGATCATCTACAACAGCCACAAGCGAGACCTTCCCGTAAAACACTCGACGACACTGCCAGAAACCGCAGCGCCCTCATCATTTGTACCTGCCCCCACCGACATCCCCTAGCCGCATTCGGCCGGGCTGTAGATAGACGCCGAGATGACGTTAGGGACTAGTAGGTCCGCATACAAACCGGACTGTGGATAAACCTGTGGATGCTTTGTGGAAACTCCCGCCCCACGGTGTGCACCGCCTGTGGAGCATTTGGGGACTACTTTGCCTAGCAACCACAAAAGACCAGGTAGATGGCTATCCACAATTTCACAGGCCTGTTGATGAAAATAGTTTTTCCACAGTCGGCGCGTCGGCGTGTCGGGCGTGTTGCCTCGCCCGATTCGTCACTGATCACCAAGTCGAACATCACAGTGTGAGAGTTATCCCCAGGTCCGATTCGGGACGCTGTCAGGCGGCACACCGCACCCCGAAACAAAACGTCGGGCCCCACACACCGAAGTGTGCGGGGCCCGACGAGACGAACAGTCGACTATGCGCCGACGACGTTCAGGTTGAACTTGGCAACCACATCGGGGTGCAGGTTCACGACCACGGCGTGCTTGCCCGTGTTCTTGATGTGAGCCTTCGGCAACACGATGGAGCGCTTGTCGACAATCGGTCCACCGGCAGCCTTGATCGCAGCAGCGACGTCAGCGACGGTAACCGAACCGAAGAGCTTGCCCGAGCCACCGGCGGTCTTGACCGTCAGCGTTACGGACTCGAGGCCCTCGATAGCTGCCTTGAGCTCCTTGGCGTGATCCAGGCCGCGCACAGCGCGCGCTTCCTGTGCACGACGGATGCCCTCGACCTGCTTCTCGGCGCCACGGGTGGCGACGATTGCCAGTCCGCGGGGGAGCAGGTAGTTACGGCCGTAGCCGTCCTTGACCTCCACGGTGTCGCCAGGCGCACCGAGGTTGTCCACGTCAGCGGTGAGGATGAGCTTCATGTTCTTTCCTCCCTTTCCTTAGCGAGCCACGGTGGCGTAAGGCAGCAGTGCTACCTCACGTGAGTTCTTGACGGCAATGGCAACGTCGCGCTGGTGCTGGACGCAATTGCCGGTGACACGGCGAGCACGGATCTTTCCGCGATCGCTGACGTACTTACGAAGCAACGTCGTGTCCTTGTAGTTGATCTGCGTGTTCTTCTCTTTGCAGAAGGTGCAGACCTTCTTCTTCATAACCTTGTCGCGCAAGGGCGGCTTCGGCATGTCTTTGCTCTTTTCTGGATGTTCCTGATCAGGTACGGATCAGAAGGGCGGTTCGTCGCTGCCCGCACCACCGAAGGAGCCCGAAGCCTGAGGCGCACTGCCCCAAGGATCGTCTCCACCCGAAGGTGCAGCGCTCGGACGTCCGCCACCCGATCCGCCGGAGGAACCGCCGAAGTTGCCGCCTCCACCGCCGCCACCACGGTTGGCCTTGTTGACCTTTGCCGTGGCGTACTTCAGTGAAGGACCGATTTCATCGACTTCGAGCTCGACGACAGTTCGCTTTTCGCCCTCGCGAGTTTCGTACGAACGCTGCTTGAGCCGGCCGCTCACGATTACTCGTGAACCACGGGTCAAGCTCTCCGCGACGTTCTCGGCTGCTTCGCGCCAGATGTTGCAACGCATGAACAGCGCATCGCCGTCTTTCCATTCATTGGAATTACGGTCGAAGGTGCGGGGCGTGGAAGCAACCGTGAAGTTTGCAACCGCGGCACCCGCCGGGGTGAAACGAAGTTCAGGATCAGCCGTCAGGTTTCCGATGACGGTGATGATGGTGTCGCCAGCCATGTGGTTCCTCCTGCATTGATGTAAGACCGTTGGGCGCGAGAGTAGAGCTCGCTACCGACAGTAATTACTTGTTGTGGCGCAGAACCTTCGTGCGCAGAACCGACTCGTTCAGACCGAGCTGACGATCGAGCTCAGCGACGGTGGCGGGAGTGGCGTTGATGTCGATCACCGCGTAGATACCTTCAGCATGCTTCAGGATCTCGTAGGCGAGACGACGCTTACCCCAGACATCGACCTTGTCGATCGTGCCGCCGTGCTGGCGCACAACATTGAGGAACGTATCCAGTGAAGGAGCGACAGTGCGCTCGTCCAGGCTGGGGTCAAGGATGACCATCAATTCGTAATGACGCATAAGACCTCATCACCTCCTGTGGACTAAGTGAAAACGGCCACGGACTATCCGTGGCAGGAGGGTCGTTGCGTCAGCAACCCTCGTAGGTTACACGAGGGGCCTTGACCAGGGAAATCGTCCCGGCCCTCCGGGAAGACCACCGGATCGATGCGCGACGCGTGGCGCAGACGCATCACCCCGCGAGCCACTGCGCCCCCTAGGGTGAGAATCATGCGAACAGACCGCAAGACCCCGGCGTCGATCCTGGCGTTGGTCGTCGGATTGTGCGGGCTGACGATGGCGCTGGGCTATTTCAACAAGGCCAGATGCGGCGGTGCACCGTTCGCGCCCGACGGCCGAAGCCTGAACTTCGACGTCAACAAGAACATCGACGTCTGCTACTCCGACATTCAGTTGCTCTGGCTCGGACGAGGTATCGATCAGCATCTGTTCCCCTTCGTCACCGGAGGGATAACGCCCGAAGGATTCCTGACCGGCGGAACCGTCGAATACCCGGTGCTCAGCGGAATTCTGATGTGGCTGGGCGGTATCGGCTCACACACCGACACCGATTTCCTTCTGCACTCGGCCCTGATCCTGGCTCCTTTCGGACTGCTCACCGCGTGGATGCTCGGCAAGATGAGCGGCGCGTACGCGCTCGTGTGGTCGGCGACTCCGCCTCTGGTTCTGTACGCATTCCACAACTGGGAGCTCCCGGTGGTGGCCACCAGCGTCGGCGCGATCTTCCTGATGACGTTCGAGCGGATCCCGCTGCGAACTCGCGCGGTTCTGGCGGCCGTCATCCTGGCGATCGGTTTCTGTTTGAAGCTGTACCCGGGAATGTTCGTGCTGCCGCTCATGGCCTACGTGCTTCTACGCGGCACCGAAGGCAAGCGCTACGACGTTCGTGGGGCGCTGATGACGGCGGGCGCGGCGATCGTCACCGTCGTCCTCGTCAACCTGCCGTTCGCCCTCATCTCGTACGAAGGCTGGCGCGCGTCGTTCAGCTTCCAGGAGAAGCGAAGCGCCGACATCACCACCAACTCGGTGTGGTTCTGGGGGTTGCGCCCCTTCTACGGTTTCGGAGTTCGCGAACTCAACGCCGACTACGACGCACTGGTGAGCATCCTGTCTCCGGTGATGATCCTGTTGTCGTTCGCGCTCGCGATGTATCTGGGTTGGCGCCGCTACGTCCGCGACGGCTACTTTCCGTGGATTGCAGTCAGTGCCGCGATGCTGTGCGGATTCGTGTTGCTGCACAAGGTCAATTCACCGCAGTACACACTGTGGATCCTGCCTTTCCTCGTACTGTTCAAGATCCGGTGGTTCTGGATCGTCGCCTATCTGATCGCCGACGCAGCGTTGGGTATCGGCATCTTCCGGTACTTCTACCAACTGGACATGAATCTCGATCCGAGCAAGTACGAAGCCGTCGTCCAGGCGAGCGTGTGGGGCCACGTCATCCTGCTCGCCGTGTTCTTCTTCCTGTTCCTGCGAGTCCCGTTGCGGTATCCGCTGGCCGGTGGGACCGATCAGATTGCCAACTCCGACAACAACCTTCCGACTCACTCACGGGAGCACGCCTGATGACTGCATCATGGTTCGAATCACCGACGCTGACCGGTGATCGTGTCCGACTCGAACCCCTGGGCGTCGCGCACACCGACGCTCTGCTCGCTGCTGCCGACGACGCGGCGATCTTTCGTTGGACCGCATCGCCCATCACCGATCGGGAACAGGCGCAGAAGTACATCGCTGCAGCAACCGACGACCCGAATCGGATCGCCTTCGCGCAGGTGAACATCGCGACGAACGCCGTGGTCGGCACTACGTCCATGTACCAGATCGACCCGGTAAACCGCAGTCTTGCAATCGGATACACGTGGTTGTCGCGATCTGTTCAGGGAACGGGGATCAATCCCGAATCGAAGCTGCTCCTGCTTCGTCACGCCTTCGACCAGCTCGAGGCCGTACGCGTCGAGTGGCACACGGACGAGTTCAACGAACAGTCCAGAGCAGCGATCGCAAAGCTCGGCGCTCAGTTCGAGGGCCTGCTGCGCAAGCACCGGCGCCGCGCCGATGGCAGTTGGCGTACAACAGCGCTGTTCGCGATGACCGACGACGACTGGCCGACCATCGCACCTCAGCTCGAGACACGTACCCGAAACTAGCGATCACCTGCACTCTTCGGCCAAGTCCATGCCAAGATTCACCTCATGAGCGATCAGGGTGGGTACGGGTACCAGGGCAATCAGAATTGGCAACCGGCTCCGTACGGGCAGCCCGATCCGTACGGCAGGCGCCCGACGAACACACTCGCGGTGCTCGCCCTCGTCTTCGCGTTCCTCATCGCGCCGTTGGGGATCGTCTTCGGGCACATCGCTCGCGGCCAGATCAAACGGACCGGCGAAGAAGGCGACGGACTCGCCCTTGCCGGACTGATCATCGGCTACATCTTCACCGCACTCGGCATCCTGGCCGTGATCGTGTGGATCGCGTTCTTCGGGCTGCTCGCCGCCGCTTTCGGCAACGCTGCGAACGAGGCGAGTTCGCGGAGTCTCACCTATACGACGCCGTACTCGTACTCCACGACCACGACTCGGGCACCGAGTGCACCCACCACAGCGCCGAAAACGACGACGCCACCACGCGTCACAACCTCGATCGGTCCGGCGCCGACCGTCTCTGGCACCGACCGTCAGGGTTTCATCTCCGGCGGCCCCAGTTGCAACTCCACCAATCCTGCCGTCGCCATCGCCGTCACGACCGGATCACGAATCGTCATCTGCGAAACGGGAGTCGGCCGCTACTACTACAAGGGTCAACGGCTGAGCGACGGCGCCACCATCGAACTCGACGATCCGACGCCCACCGGCAACGGATTCACCGTCACCAACAAGGACGTGACATACAAGCTCACCTCCGCCGGACTGGTCATCACCGGCAGCGGAGGCGAGCTGGGTCGGGAAGCGGCGCTCGAGTTCTGGATGAACTGACCCACGTCAGCCGGCGCACGGATCCTGATAGGGAACCCCGGGCAGGTAACGCTCCCATTCGGCTTCCGTGATGGGAGATCCTGCGGTGCGGCACAATCGATCAACGACGCTGTCGGGGTCGATTCCCCACAAGCGAACGGTCTTGTCCGACCCGCTACCCGCGATCATGTCACTCTCGCCGGCGAACTGAGCGTCGTTGACGCGACCCGGGTAGGCGGACAGCGTCGCAAATCGTGTTGACTGCGAGGGCGTCTCGATATCCCAGAGCCAGACGGTTCCGTCGCCGACACCGGCAGCGAGCCGATCACCGGCGCGGTTGAACGAGATCGAATAGATTGCGCCCTCGGGGCCGAGAAGACGAGCGAGCTCCTCGGGTGCCGACGGTGTGCGTACGTCCCACACGGCGACCCTGTGATCCGCACTTCCGGCGGCCAACAACGTCCCGTCGGCGCTGAAAGACACTGCTAGTGCGTAACTTTCGAATCCACCCACCGTCGCCGCCACACGGGGCGACGCTGCGTTCGACACGTCCCACAGATCCACCTCGTTCTTGGCGTTCGCGATCGCCAAGATGTCGGTGCCCGGTTGAAATGCCATCATCTGCGGGTAAGAGCCGACATCGGTCGACGACAGCAGCTTCGGTTCCGATGGATCGGAAACGTCGACCAACGCAATGCTGTTGTCGTCCTGCGAGGACACCGCCAGCAGATCTCCGGCGGGATTCAACGCGACGACCGCCACGATGCCCTTCACGTACACCGCGGGTTCGCTGTAGATCCGTGGCGACGCCGGATCACTCAGGTCCCAAAGATATGCACCGCCGCCGCCGGTGCCGCTCACAGCCAGGTTCCCGTCTGCCGACACCGCCGACGCACCGCTGAAAGAGTCGTCCCCTTGCGGTTTCAACTCCGGCATCACCGCGGGGCGATCGAGATCCTCGGTGTTCCACGCCAACATCGCGCCACCCCTGGCCCCGACGCCGGCCACCAGACGCGAGCCGTCCGCGGCAAAGGGACTGGTGAAAATCGTGTCCCGAGGTCCCGCCCAGACCGGACCCGGTAGAGCCCACACGCGAGTCACACCGTTGAGTCCTCCGGTGACCAGGTTGCGGCCGTCGTCGCTGTAGTCGACGGTGGTCACCGCCCCACTGTCCGGAAGTGTTTCGATCAACGCCCCGGTTCGTGGGTCCCACACGCGCACGGAGTTGTCGGAACTTCCTGCGGCAAGACGTGTTCCGTCTTTGCCGTAGTTGAGTTCGTTGACGTAGCTGGAAAATCCCGTCAGTGCCGGCAGGGGAGTGGGGCGCGCCGGATCGCTCATGTCCCACCGAACCACCTCCCTGCCAGTGGTTCCCGCCGCAAGCTCGCGTCCGTCCGGACTGAAGGCGACACCGAGGTAGTGGACGGTGGTGCCGTTCGGCTCGGTCGCGAAGATCGGCGCCGATTCCTCACCCCACTTCGCGACGTCCCACACACGAAGTGTCGATTGACGCCCGCCTGCCACGAGGAAACGTCCGTCAGGACTGAACGTCGCGGTGACGATGCCGTCAGCTGGGTGCGGAAGAGCAGGCAAAGCAACGGCATTCGCGGAAACGTCGATGTTCCATCGCAGGACGTCGGGCGTCGAGGTACCGGCGACCAGCTTGGTTCCGTCTGGACTGAACTCCATGTCCTGCACTACGCGTTCACCGTCGACGGGAAGAGTTCCACGGACCGGATTCTCGGGATCCGACACGTCCCACAGCGCAGCGCCGCCGGCGCCACCGGTCGCAAGCAGCCGTCCGTCCGGGCTGTAGGCGACGGCAAAGAGCGCCGTGCCCTCCGAGACTCCGAGGAACTCCGCCTGCGGAACAGCTGAGGCCACACCGTCCACCATCGGATAAAGTCTGACCTTCCCATCCGAACCACCCACCGCCACAACAGTTCCGGCTGGGTTTATCCGGGCCTTCATCGCGCCGGGCGGTCCGATGATGCGAGTAGCCGAATGAACGCCCGACGCATCCAGCAATGCCGAGCGGGCTTCGGTTGTTTCGTTGACCGCAAATGCCGCCAGAGCAAGCTGCGACGCCAGCGACGGATCCCGCTCGCGCATCCTGATCGACTCGGTGGCCACCTGACGCGACATCGCCTCGTCTCGCGCGGTATCTGCTTGGACACGTTGACGATTGGCTCCGATACCGGCGACGGTCGCAACCACCGCCAACACCAGAGCGATCACCGACGCAGCTGCCAACGCAGTCACGAGCCGTCGCAGAACGCGTGTACGTCGGCGATCGGCAAATTCCTGCTGATCACGATGCTCGATGCTCGCAGCGAGGTACTCCCGCTCGGTGGCGTTGAGGTCGGCGGCGCGGGTCCGACTCGGTTCCAGTGGGAGACCGAGTTCACCCGAGTTCAGCCATTCTTCCGTCAGGTGAAGACGTGCGGGTCCGAGCAGCGCGCCGGGGTCGCGTCCACTGTCTTCCCACACCTGCGCCGCGTAGGTGAACCGGCGATGCACCGCCAGGCCGGCGCGGTCCGAGTCGATCCAATCGCGAAGCCGACTCCACGCTGACAGTAAGACCTCGTGCGAAACCTCGACCGTCTCTTCGTCGACGGTGAGAAGGCGCCGTAAGGCGAACCGGTCGATGACGGTGTTCACGTCGTCGACGTCGTCACCGAGGAAGAGTTCGGTGCGCGGTGCACGCCGACGCGTCTGCGTCACTTCGTCGACGTTGACCAATCGGAGGAAGATCCTGCGCGCCAACTGCTGCTGCCGCTCTGTGAGCTCGCCGTACACTTCCTCCGCGCTTTGCTGGACGGCTCCGGCAATCCCGTCGGTGGCGTAGTAATCCGAGACGGTCAGAGTTTTACGCGTCGACCGTTGCCAGGTCCCCAACAGTGCGTGTGACAGCAAGGGCAAAGCTCCGGGGTCGCTCGCCGTACGCGAGCCGCGTGGTGTCAGCTCGGAGACCAGAACCTGAACCAATTCGCTCTGCACGGTCATCCCGGCCTTGATCGCCGGCTCGACGATCACCTCGCGCAATTGTTCGTCGGTCAGCGGCCCGACCACCATCGGCGAATCGTCGAGCAGCGGCACCAAAAGCGGTTCCTCCGCCGCGAGCCCGTAGAAGTCGGCGCGCATTCCGATGACGGCGATGGTGTTCTCACCGAGTTCCGCGAGAGTCCGCAGTATTTCCTCGCGCCGATCACCGTCGCACTGCGTCCACAGTTCCTCGAACTGGTCGAGGATCAAGACGGTTGGTTCGTCGGAAATCGACGACGGAATTCCTCCCGTACCCGGCTGCAGGATTTCCACCCGCCAGCCGTCGAACCGTGAATCGCCCTCGGCAACCTTGGGGGCGAGTCCGGCCCGCAGCAACGACGACTTACCCGATCCGGAAGCACCGATCACCATGAACTGACTGCGGCCGACACCTCGTATCGCCGACGCCACCCGTTCGGCCAAGTTGGCAGTGAGTTCGTCTCGACCGAAGAACCACTCGGCGTCCTCTTGTCGGAAAGATTCGAGACCTCGGTACGGAACGGTGGCGTCGCCGCGTCGTCTGGCCGTCAACTGCCTCACTCGTTGCACCGCACCGATCCAGCGCTGCCGCTCATCCTCGGAGTCGACACCGCAGGCCTCGAGGAGCGCAAAAAACATCGGGGTACTCGCCGGCGTCGGCAGGTGTTGGCCGGCAAACCATCCGCTGACGGTTCCGTGCAAACCACCCGAACGCTCGACGGCTTCGCGAACCGTCAGTCCGGCCGCCTTCCGCAAAGCCGTGAGCGCCTCAGCAAACTGACCACGCGACTCGATCTGGGCGGGATCGACCTGATTGTGCCTACCGGCTTCCGCCTTCGAGTTCATAGCGAGGCACTCTATCGGAGCAGGTAGGGGATTTGTCCGTTGTATGGACTCTGTATCGAGAGAGTTGCGTCCGTTCCACTGAGACGCCTCGATCGAAATACTCGTTCTCAGTCGCGCCCCATCTCAGCAGCCCTTCTGCAAATACGGCAGTCGACGCCCATTCCCTCCGTCGAAAGGCGCTGCGCGCATGTCTTCAATCGGCTTTTCTCCGAAGATCGAGGCAAACGTGTCCCGAGTCGGCAACCCCAAGCACGGCAAGCACAAGCCGAAGCTGAGCGTCCGCGAGATCGAAGTACTTCTCGCCTGGCTTCGTTCGGATTCCAAGTCCGAGGTCGCCGAGACACTCGGCCTACGCGTCTGCACCGTCAACACACACATCACTCGGGTACGCACGAAGTACAGCGACGTCGGGCGGCCGGCTCCCACGAAGGCAGCGTTGTTCGCCCGCGCGGTCCAGGACGGGTACACCACCCTCGACGAGTGGTGACCTCAGACCGTGACGGGTTCCGGATCCTTCGCCTTGGACGGCTTCAACCAACCGGGTAGCCAGGCAGGTTGTTTGTCCGGAGCCTGATCGAGAACACCGCCCGCCGGATCGTCGATGAACCCGTACCGCACGAGATCCTCCGACGGCCGGTAGATCTGCCGAAGCACCAGCGCGCACAGCACGAGTACCGCGATGTCCCGGATCACGACGGTTCCGGTGAACCACTGCTCGGGCAGCCCCTTGTTGGACACCCCGAGGTAATACATCATTCGCGGAACCCAGACCAGGGCGTCGATGGTCATCCACGCGAGCAGGAGTCTGCGGTGCGGCAAGGCCAACACGGCCAGCGGCACCAGCCACAGAGAATACTGCGGGCTCCACACCTTGTTGGTGAGCAAGAAGCCCGCCACCAACAGGAAGCACAACTGCGCAACGCGCGGACGACGCTGCGCCGTCAGGGCGACGTATCCGACACCGATGCAGACGGCCACGAACAAAAGCAGAGAGACGGCGTTGAGATTCGACGGTGACTCACCCTGGGCGAGAGGACCGTCGAGGCCCTTCCACGACGTGAACGACGCGATCACGTTGTAGAGGGAATCGGGATCGGCCCCGCGCTCGGAGTTGAGCCGGAAGAACTCGTACCAACCATGCGGGTACAGCGCGGCGATGGGCAGGTTCACCGCAAGCCATGCCGCGACGGCGCTGAGTGCGGTCACCAGCCAGTCCCTCGTCTTGCCCGCGCGCAGACACAGGACAAAAAGCGGTCCGAGTAGGAGCAGCGGGTAGAGCTTCGCGGCGCCGCCCAGGCCGAGCAGGATTCCCGCGAGCACGGGCCGCTTGCGTGCCCACGCCAACAATCCACCGGCCGCGAACGCCGTCGCCAGAGGATCGAAGTTCGTGAACACGTGCACGATCACCAACGGGGAACACGCGATGAGCGCACCGTCCCACACTCGTCGTCCGGCCAGCAGGGTGCTCGCCCACACGGTGACCAGCCACGCCAACGCCAATCCGAACGCCACGACGTTGAAATAGAGCGCCACCTGAATCGCGCCCGGCAGCCAGGTGATCGAATCCCACGCCTTGGCGACCTTCATCGCGCCGTACTGATAGAGCCCCGAGATGACCGGATACTCCATGTACCGCATCTGGATCGAACCGTCGCCGCGTACTTCTTCCCACGACGTCTTGTACGGGAATGCTCCCTGATCGAGGCGTTCGGCTCCGTACAGCGGAACGGTGTCGGAGTAACACATCGCCACGTACTGACGGCTGCCGCTCCAGTCGAGGCCGACCTGCCCGCTCTCGCCGACCGGCGCCTGCTGAATACAGCCGGCCTTCGCGAACCAGCCGAAAGCCAAGAACACCACGGCGAGCAGAAGGATCACTCGCATCGGGGTGAAGAAGCGAGTGCGTCCGATCAGTGCGTGACGACCTACCGGACCGCCGACGGTTCCCGACAGCGCAGACACCATCGCGTCGTTGCGACTGGGAACGTCCCGCCAATCCGCCGAACGAAGATCTTCGGCCAGCGGAGCGGGGGAGGTCGGTTCGGCATCATCAGCATTCGCGGCCACTCCGCGAGGTTACCGTCTTTCGAACCGACCACCCTCCAACTACTGGCCGGGGCTCACACCTGCCGGTTCTTCCTCGGTGGTCTCGCCTGCCCCTGGTACCTGCGGCGCCGTTGTCGTCGGCCGGGAGATGCCCGGAATCGGGATGGTGATGCCCGGCAGAACCTCGACCTGCGTCGTCGTCACCACGGGCGGCGGAGTGGTTTCCGTCGTCGTCGGTGCGGTGGTCGGCGGCGCCGACGTCTTGGGCGGTGCGGGAGCCGTGTACTCCGGAACACCACCGGCTTGACCGTTGATCTTGCCCGGCGTCGGGAACTTCTCGTTGTCGGTGCCCTCGAGAGCGCCGTCCATCGTGTCCTTCCAGATGTCCGAAGGCAGACCCGAGCCGTAGATCATCGCGCCACCGGAATTGGTGATCGCTTCACCGTCGGGAGTTCCGACCCAGACCGCGGTCGAGAGTGACGGCGTGTAGCCGACCATCCATGCGTCCTTGTTGGCTCCGGTGTCACCGAGCTGCGCGGTACCTGTCTTCGACGCCGACAGACGTCCGCCGGCCAGGTTGTGACCGCGCGAGTACGCCGCGATCGGCTGCATCGCAGCCGTCACGTTGTCCGCCACGGCAGCGTCGATGCGGTCCTCACCGGCGGGTGCGCCGCGGTCCAGCAGCACGGTGCCGTCAGCCGCGACGACCTTCTGGACGAAGTGCGGTGCGTGATACGTGCCGGATGCGGCGAGCGTCGCGTACGACGACGCCATGTCGAGCACGCGGGCCTGGTACTGGCCGAGCACGATGCCGTTGTTGGGACCGGAACCGTCACCCTCGGTGAGCGACGGGCCGACGCCCGGGATGTCCTTCGGGATGCCTGCTTGGTGTGCGATGTCCGCGATTGCCTGCGGGCCGTTGCCGTCGAGGCTGAGCATCTGGCGGTAGAAGCTGGTGTTCAGCGAACGCTTGAGCGCCTCTGCGATGGTGCAGGTGCCGCAGCTTTCACCTTCGACGTTGCCGATGGAGATGCCGTTGACGGTCAGCGGCGAACTGTCGTACATCTGCGAGAGCGGGATCCCCTGATCCAGGGCGGCTGCGAGACCGAACACCTTGAACGAGGAACCGGTCTGAAGTCCGGCATTCGCGAAGTCGTATCCCGCGCCGTCCTCACCGCCGTAGTACGCCTTGACGGCTCCGGTCTTCGGGTCGACCGAGACAACGGCGGTGCGCAGGTTCTCCGGCTCACCCTCCATGTTGGAACGGGCTGCCTCGACCGCTGCGGCCTGAGCCTGCGGGTCGATGGTCGTGGTGATCTGCAAGCCCTCGGTGTTGAGCAACTGCTCGCTGATTCCGGCGTCGCCGATCTCCTTGAGCACCTGACGCTTGATCAGGCCCTCGGGTCCGGTCGAGCCTTGGCTGCTGTTGTCGACCTGGGCGAGCGGGATGTAGGCGGGGTACTGCATCGGCGTGCGCGCGGCCTGATCCAGCGTGCCGGCGGACACCATGCCGTCGAGCACGTAGTTCCAACGGGACTTGGCACCGGTCGGGTTGGTCTCGGGATCGAGGAGTGACGGAAGCTGAATCGACGATGCCAGGACGGCGCCTTCTTCGATGGACAGCTGGTCGACGGGCTTGCCGAAGTAAGCCTTGGACGCAGCTTCGATGCCGTACGCGCCGCGACCGAAGTAAATGGTGTTCAGGTATGCGGCGAGAATGTCGTCCTTGGACCACTCGTTGGCCATCTTCGAAGAGAGAACGAGTTCCTTCATCTTTCGCGTCAGCGAACGCTCCGAGCCGACGAGCGCGGTCTTCACGTACTGCTGCGTGATGGTCGAGCCACCACCGGCGCTGTCACGACCGAGCACGTTGTCACGGGCTGCGCGCGCGAAACCGGAGATCGAGAAGCCCGGGTTCGAGTAGAAATCGCGGTCCTCTGCGGCCAGAACGGCGTTCCGAACGTGCATCGGCACCTGATCGAGTGAGACCTCGACGCGGTTACCTTCGTCCGGCGGGACGACAGTACTGATCACCGTGGTGCCGTCGGCGGCGAAGACCGTCGCCACCTGATTGGTCTTTTGGTCACCTGGCTTGGGGACGTCCTGCACGATGTACGCGGCCATGAAGGCAAGGACGGGCAGAACAAGACCGAGCGCCACCAAGACGTAGGCCGAGCGGCGAACTGTGCGCCACTTGGACTTCTTCTTCACGGTGCTCTTTCTTCCCTTCGGGGGTTGTCCGTCGTTGCCACCGCCACCGGAGCCACCTGTCGGCGGCTTCGTCGGCGGAGGTCCGACCGGCGGGCGGGTGCCCGCGTTGGTACGGGTGGTCGCTGCTGCTGCCGCGACGCGCTGGGTCGGTTCGTTTGCCTGAGCGCCTGCGGCGCGATCTCGAGGCGGCGGGCCGGCAGGTCGGCCTTGCGGCGGACGACCCTGAGGCGGGGGGCCGGCGGGGCGGCCCTGAGGAGGCGGGCCCGAAGGTCGACCCTGAGGCGGACGACCCTGAGGCGGACGACCCTGAGGCGGGGGTCCCATCGGACGACCTTGCGGCGGACGACCCTGAGGGGGCGGACCCATCGGAGGGCGTCCCTGCGGCGGACGACCCTGAGGAGGTCCGGCGGGACGGTTGGGACCGACGGGACGGCCACCCGGGTTGTTGCCTCCCGGGTTGTTGTTGCTGGGGGAACTCACGAATCAAATCTCCAGTGGTCACGGACCGATCACGTGCAGACTTCGATCGGGCCCTTCTTCGGGTGTGGCGTTACTCGCTGGCGGTGCGCCGGCTTGGTGGGCGTGCTCGCCGCGGTCGCGGCGGCGCAGGTACTGCGCCGAGCACATAGGACTGCACCAAGTGGTTCCAACTGCAGGTACGGCACACCTCTACAACGTGCACCGTGAACTCCTCTGCTGTTTCCGCAAGCCGAGCGAGCTCGTCCGAGGTTCGGGCCGATCCCGAAACCTGACCGAGCTTGTCGCCGAACACCCAGGACACGAGCGTCAACTGTTCCTTGCGGCAAATGGGGCAGACGACGTCGCTGCCCCGGCCGTGGAACTTCGCGGCTCTGAGTAGGTACGGATCGGCGTCACACACTTGCTTGACGTCGGTCCTACCCGCAGACACTTCGGCCAGCACAGACCGACGCGCGAGCGCGTAGTCCACAACTTGCCGCTGTATCCGCACCTGACCAGCGTACGTGCGTCCGTGCCGCCACGGACGGTTCGGGAGGGTCACGATGAACACATTTTGCGGTCCGGACGCATGGCGACCAGCAATTATCATTGGAACCTGTGAGTTCTTCCAAGACGCCGGCCACCCGCGCACGCGATACGGACCGTATCGACGCCTGCGCCAGACTCGACGCCGCTTACGCCGAGGGACAACTGGGCGCCGCCGAATACTTCGATCGCACCGAGCAAGCGCGAACTGCCACGACGGTGGTCGAGTTGGCGTCGTTGATCGGCGATCTACAGGAAGCTGCACCTCGTGCGCGCGTGAAATCTCCCCACGTGACCTTTCGACGAAAAGTGCTCTACGTTTCGCTGGCCGCTGCGGCGGTGGCGGGCGCGATTGCACTGGCTGCAGCCCAACGCGGTCCGCTCGAGCCGCCGGCCGAGGTGGTCGAACGGTTCACAGCAAGCACCGAGCCTGCCGATTCTCCGTTTACTCCCACCGGCATCGACGACGTCTTCGCGTCGTTCGTCGCGACGTACGGTTCCGAGACGGTGCGGGTTGCGACCTTTTACCCCGATCGAGCGGTGGTCGGCCGCGTCGACGGATCAGGGAACTTCCGGAACTTCGATTTCCGCGGCACTCTCACTCCGTCCGACGAACCCGCGTCGGTGGCCGGCAACACGGACATGGACCTCACCAACGTGAACCGCGACGCCTTGGTATCGGTGATCGCACAGTCCCCCGCCGCGCTGGCCGGTACCCGCGTGGACCACATCACCTTGGCCGATTCGGGTGCGCCGGTGATAAGCATCTACGTCGTCGACGACACCGGGGCGTACACGGGCGTGCGCAAGATGACCTTCGACGGCAGGGTGTTCTGACGCACAGGCCTTGAATTTAGGATTCTCGGCATGGCCCAGAAATATCCGCCGAACACCCGCGCCGCAAACCGGGACAGGGAGACAACCGCGGCCGTCGTCGATGCGGCGTTCGGAGACGGACAGTTGAACGCCGCCGAGCATCGCGCTGCCGCGCAGGCGGTGGCGAAAGCGCGCACTCTCGACGAACTGGCCGCCATCGTCGCCGACTTGCAGGGCGCAGCGAATCCGCCGTCCGATCGACGTCGCCCACCAAAACGACCGGTGCCGTGGTTCGCAGCGGCAACGGTGGCGGCAGCGCTGGTCGTCGGCGTCGGGGCTTATTCGCTCACGCACCGAGATCCCGTGACGCCGCCGTCCGCAGTTGCGCCTGCCGTTGTCCCGAACCCGGAGCCCTTGGTCATACCCACACCCTTCATGGCGAGCGCGGAAGGGATCGCCCTCTTACGTGACCGGTTGCGGGAAAAGTTCGGCTCCACCGTCGTCGACGAGATCACCTTCAACAACAGCGCAGCCTATTTCTCCCTCGCTGTTCCCGGTCAACCCAACCGGAAGATCAAGTACTCCTTTCGCGGCGGCTTCACTGCGGACGGCGATCCGGAAAGCCGTAAGATCGACACTGCAACAGTCGATCTCGACGCGATTGATCTCGAAGCCGTACGACGAAACATCGAGGCGATCCAGCGGCACGTCAATGTGCCCGACGCCCAGGTCTACTACATTTCGTACACTGCCGGAGAAGAACCGCTGCTGGATATTTCGGCGAAAAACAGCTTCGGCGAAGGCGGATTCGTCAATACCACCTCCGCTGGCGAACTCGTCCGCGTCTACGCCTTCACCGATTAGGAATCAGATCATGCCGTCGAGTCCCTCCCCGTCTAAACGTGCACGAGATTCCGACCGAGCCGATACCTGTGGGGTGCTGGACAACGCCCTCGCAGACGGGCAGCTACATGCCGGAGAATACGAGTCTCGAACATCAAAAGCAATGTCCGCCAAAACAATTCACGACCTTCAGGTTCTCGTGAATGACCTTCAGATCCCCTCTCGATATCTCGACACCGAGGTGGTCCGGCCCCGCCTGCCTGCGCCACCGAAATCGGTGAAAGCTGCTGCGGCCGTCGTACTTGTCGCCGGTGTCGTCGGGGCGCTGATCGGTTCGGCCACCAACCCGGACACGTCACCGCTCGGGACCGACGCACCGATCCCGAATCTGATGACCGGCCACGGCGTGGCGCAGTTCATCGACGATTACCGGGCCGAATTCGGCGACACCATCGCCGATACCGTCTCGCTCAGTACCGAAAACGCAACCGTAGAACGAGTGGCCCATGATCAGCCCGGCAACTACGTCAGATACATCTACGATGGTGACTTCAAATCCTGGTCGACACCTTCACCCCGAAAAACCGGGACACGAACAATCGACCTGTCGACGGTCGATCTCGAGGTTCTGGCGCGGCTGATCGCCGGCGCTCCGGAAACGCTCCGGGTTCCGGGCGGAGTGGTCGACCAGATCCGTTTCGAATACCCCACCATCGGCCGAGCCAACGAGCCGACCGTCTCTATGTACGTGAGAAACGAGGCCGACGACTCCGGCCACCTGGAGACCACACTGTCGGGCGAGCCATTGAGCGTCTACCCATTTGCGCCTTGATCTGCCAGACGCCCTTGCACCCACGCCACGATCAGATCCCGGGTGGGGGCGAGCACGTCATCGGAAAATGTCGCCCGCGCAGAGTGATTCGACGGTAAGTGGCTTTCGTCGCTGGTACGGGCCCCGACGAGCAGGAAGACACCGGGCACTTCGCGGAGGATCCACGAGAAATCCTCGGAGATTCCGATCGGCTGCTGCAATCGAGTGACCGACGTGCCGACTCCCGCGGCGACCGCATCCAGTCGGTCCAGTTCAATGCCGTTGCTGACTGTCGGCACAGTGTCCTGGGTCAGCACCACTTCAGCCTCGACGCCGTGCGCGTGTGCGACGCCGTCGACGGTACGACGCACGATCGACTGCAGACGCGCATCCGTGTCCTCCGAGAAACTGCGGATCACCCCGGACAGAGAAGCGTTGTCGGGTATGACGTTTCGCGCCTCACCGGCGCGTAATGCACCGAACACCACCGCAGCGGGCTCGAACATCGAGACGCCGTGTGACGCCGCGATCCCCACGGCACCAACAGCTTCCGCCGCCGCTGTGAGTGGACTACGCGCCAGGTGAGGGGAGGAGCCGTGGCCGCCACTGCCGGTGATGGTCACATCGACGAGCGTCGAACCCGACAGCACTGCACCCTCGCGTGACGCGAATTCACCGGCGCCGAGCAGATGAGCGAGGACGTGCAACCCCAGTGCGGCCACCGGGCGCGCGCCGGAAACGCCCAGGAGGCCTTCCTCGAGTGCCAGTTTCGCACCGCCGTGGCCTTCTTCTCCCGGCTGGAAGAAGAAGATGACGTCGCCGGTCAGATCGGCTCGCCTCTCCTGGGTTTCCAATGCCGCCGCGAGGACGATCGCCATGTGCGCGTCGTGACCGCACGCGTGCATCGCCCCGTTGCCCGACGCCCAGTCGAGTCCGGTGTCTTCGGCAACAGGGAGAGCGTCCATGTCGGATCGCACCAGGACGGTGGGAACCTGAGACGGGTTCGAGCGATCGACCCTGCCGCCGCGCACCACGGCGGTTACCGACGACATCGCGGTGCCGAGCGTCAGTTCGATTCCCGATTCGACGAGTCGGTCCAGCAGGTAGGCCTGGGTCAGCGGGAGGTCGAGGCCCACTTCGGGCATGGCGTGCAGATCGCGACGTACCGCGACGATGTCGATGCTCACAGAGTGCTCCAGATGTCGTTGGTGACGCTCAACTCGTGCCCGTCCGCGTCGTCGAGGGCGAACGAGTGAAGGGCTGCGGGTCCGCGGGTCGTCACCAGTTCAGTGGGTCCGTTGCTCAGACCGCCCGGTTCTTCGGGTCCGCGCAGGTGGATCTCCCGCAGTCGGCGCGGCTCAGATGTCGCGCCGGGAAACGCCTGGCCGCCGGGACGCTCGAGCCGGAAAGGTAGGTCAGGGCGAATGATCGCCTGGTCGCAGCCGACGAGGCGGACGCTGACGCCGGCGCGACTAAGCGGCACGGCGTCGTCGCCGACAGTGCCTGCCACTGCCCACGCCGCCAAGGCCCGGTCGTGTTCAAGTGCGGCAGAGACCAGTCGTCCGAAGGGGTGCTGCGCAGCGGCGACGGGGTCGTTCACAGTCGCCAGTTCCAGGTACGTCTCCCCCATCGGAATGATCAGATTGCTGGTGCCGACTGCGTCGTGGCGGCCACCGCCACGCACCTCGAGACCTGTCACCTGCGACACAATTTGTGCGGCTTTCTTCAAGTCGCCATGTACGAGAACTATATGATCTACGCGCACGTTCACCGTGATCCGTTTCCCCTTTCGTGAGGTCGAGGTCCATGTCTTCAACCAGTTCCCCGAATCGTCCGGACGAGCCGGTGCCGAAGTCTGCAACCGATGCCGCGATCCTCAAGATCGGCCACGTGGCCAGCATCGTCGGCGTGTCTACCGCACGAATTCGGTTGTGGGAGCAAGAACGGCTGATCACCCCTCTTCGCACCGAGTCCGGGCAACGCATGTATTCGATGCAGGACGTCAAACGGCTCGAGAAGATCCGCAAGCTCCTCGAATCCCGCTCCATGACCGTCGTCGGTATCCGTCAGGCGCTTGACGGCGACGTCGAGGACGACGCCCCACCCGCCGAAGACGACATCGGCGCCATAGGCGCCCGAGTCAAGGAGCTTCGACGCCGAAATCGGATGAGCCTGCGTGACCTTTCGCAGGAAATCGCGGTCAGCCCTTCTGCGTTGAGCGCATTCGAGCGTGGACTGAGCAAACCCAGCATCGGACGCATCACACAGATCGCACATGCGCTCGGAACGACCACGCCGGAGCTCCTCGGTATGCCGGCCTCCGAGGATCGGATGATCGTGCGCGCCGACGAGCGCGAAGTCCTTCCCCTCGAAGCCGAAGGCGTTCGAATCGAGAACCTTTACCAGTCGTCGACGGTGTTGCAGTCCCAGATGGTCACCATCGAGCCCGGTTTCGGCAGCGGTGAACCGATGACTCATGCAGGAGAAGAGTTCCTCACCGTTGTCGCCGGCAGCGTGGAGATCGTTCTCGACGGCGTCGAAACCGTGTCTCTGGCCACCGGCGACTCGATGACGTTTCCCAGCACTCGCCCGCACACTTACGCCAATCATGGCACCGTCACCGCCCGCGTAGTGTGGGTGAACACTCCACCGACCTTCTAATTCCTCCAGCCCTGTGCGTGGTTAAGGAGTCTCCGGACTCCCTAACCGCGCACGGGGGACCGCGACGGCCCGAATGGGCGAGCCGGTGCCGCCGACGAGGTGCAGTGGCAGGCCGAAGTAGTCGAAGCGGGTGTTCACCAACTGTCCCAGATTCTGCAAATGCTCGGTGTTCACGATCCCGTACTTCTTGCACACCATGTGTCCGGCGAAGCTGTTGTCGAGACTGTTGTCGATCGCATTGCAGTCGGTGCCGATGTTTACCACACCCTTCTTCGCGAGGTATTCGGCGCCCTCCCAGGAGAATCCGGGATTCTCGTCGATGTACTTGCGTTCGGGGAACCAGCGATCGCCGTAGTCGAACCAGGCCAGTACGATATCGCCGGGCCTGATCTCCTCACCTGCCTCGGCCAGCGCCCGCTCGGCGATCTCGACGTCCTCGATACCCGCCGATCCATGTGTCATCGGTTCGGGGCCTTCGAATTTCACGTGCGATAGATCGAGACAGACGGCCGAACCGTAGTAGTACGCCAACGGGGTGTTGTCGATGGTGGCGCCGTCGGGGTCATACTCGATGGTCGCGTCGGCGTGGGTGCCGGCGTGCTCGCTGATCACGAGATTGCGCGCGTAGAACCCATCCTTGGTCCCGTACATCGCCTTGAACTGCTCGTGTGTCTGGTTCACCGGAGTGAAGGTGCGCTGATGGCCGAACCACATCGGCATCCCTTCGTACACCGGCCTGGTCAGATCGACTATCGGTTGACGGTTCTCGAGTAGCCGATCACCAAGCAGTGGGCTCTGCTGTCTGGCAGCCGTATCCGGTGTCGTGGTCATACGATCCCTCCTTCTGGGTCTCCCACGGCGAACGAGCCGAAGGTGCGGTCGAAGTACGTCAACGGTCCGGCAGTCTCCGCGTGAGCGCCTGCACGCGCCGAGACCACGTCGGCGACAACGAGGACGTGGTCGACGGCTTCCACCATGAAGACCACTGCGCATTCGATGTTGTACAGGGCCCCGTCGATCGCCGGCAGCGAGAACCGCGGTCCAGGACTGCACAGTTGTTCTTCGGCAATGAATTTCGGCTTACCAGGCGCAGCGAGATCGGCGGCGAGCGCCATCTTGTCGTCGGAGAGGATTGCGACGCCGAAGCGCTCGCGCTCGGCGATGTAGCGGGCTGTGACATTGGTCTTGTTCACCGACAACGAGATCCGGGCCGGATCAGCCGAGAACGAGGACACCGAACTGAGCGTCAGCCCCCAAGGTCGCCCCTCGACCTCGGTGGTCACCACCACGATACCGCTCGCCAGCTTGCGCATCGAGGCAGCAAAATCCTCGGCGGGCACACATGGGTGGGTGGCGCCGGCTGCTGCACGAAGTGATGCGGTGCGTCTGTCCATCACCGGCGCGCCCATCAGGCGATCCCCACATAGTCGCGGACTCGCCGAGCGGCTGCGGTGCGATCGGTCTTGGAGTAGACGAGGTTACGGACGAAGGCTGGCGGAGTGGCGTTGACGTTCTCGAACAGTCCGACGCGGCCCGCGTGAGCACCCGCGACCAGGTCCCAGACGAAGTTGAAGAAGGTGTTCTTGTCCCGGGCGGAGACCCCGGTTCCAGGAAAGAACTCTTCCATCCGGGAGCCGAATTCCGGATGATCCCAAACTTTTTCGGGCCAGCGGGCGATGAGCGCCTGCCCGCACAGATCGCGAAGCAGATAGGTGATGCGGGGATAGTTCTCGATCGAGTAGAGACGGCCTGCCGTTGTCAGTTCCGGGTTCGGTACATGCAGGCCACACCATTCCACTGACTCGTGAACGGTGGCGAGCGAATACGCCTTGAGGGTTTGTGCGTAGAGCGTGATGTCGGCGACGGCAGCCTGCACACCGGGAATCTTGTCGGTGCCGAGGATCTCGGTGATCACCTGCGCCACACCGGTGAACATCTCTGCCCGGAAGGCCAGGCGCGTCATCACCGACCACAGCGAATACGCACAGGATTCGTAGTACAGGTCGAGCAATCCCAGGTTGTACTTGCTGAAGACGTACTCACGCGGGATGAACACCTTGTCGAAGATGATCGTCTGATCGAGTTCTTCACCGGCGTGATCGAGCGGGTGATCATTGCGCGGCGTGTTCATCTTCGCCGTCGGCTCGCGCAGGATGAGCGAGAGACCGGGGGAGTTGACCGGGATCGCCGCCCAGATGGCCGCTTCCGGCCCGACTCCACCGCCGAGAGTGGTCGAGAGAGTGAAAAAGTGTGCGAGGGAACCGATGCTACCGGCTACCTTCGCACCTGAGATGACGATTCCGTCGGGTCGGTCTTCGACAATGCGCAACTGCGACGGGCGCTCGTTTCGCGGAATACTCTTGTCGGACTGCGGGTCTGCGATCAGATCTGTGCTGAGCAGGTTGTGATCACCAGATATCTTCACGAAATCGCGTATGTTCTGCGCGAATTCAGGGTTCTCCGCTTCGATCCTGTCGATGGTCGAGAGGAAGCCGAGTGCCATCATTGCGCCGTAGTCGTTGGGACGGCCGTACATGCCCATGGTCTTCTGCGTGATCAGCCGCGTCGCTTCACGTTTGGCCATCAGGTCAGCGCGAGTGCGGGGAATCTGCCATCCGATGGCGCGTCGGCCACCGTCGTCGTCCACGTAGGTGAGAACGTCGCGGGTCTCCGACGCGAACTGGGCATCCTGAATTCCGGCCAGGGTGTTGACGGCACGCAGGTCGGGATGGGTGGTGACATCCTCGACATCCTCACCCTGTGAGGAGATGATGCGGCGGCCGTCGCGCAACGAGGCCTTGTACTGATCACCGGTGAGCAGGTGCCCTCCGGTCTGCGAGAGTTGTTCGGTGACCTTGTCGATGCGCAGTCTCCGGGCGTCGAGCGTGGGGTTGGTCATGATGTTCCTTTCGGTGATCAGCCGCGGATGACCGCGATGGCTTCGGCCTCGATGAGAAAGCCGTCGTACATGAGTCCGGCGACGCGTACGCCGGTACCGGCAGGCCCCTCTTCGGGGAGGAATTCCATCCGAACGCGGGTCATGGTCTCCCAGTTCTCCTGAACCTGGTCTCCCGAGCCGTCGAAGCAGTAGTAGGTATTGAGTTTGACGACGTCGCCCCAGGTGGCACCGGCCTCGGCCAGTACTGTGGTGAGCGACTCGAATACATTGCGGGTCTGCGCCTCGATGTCACCCTCTCCGAGGACGTTTCCGTGTTCGTCCGCCGAGAGTTGGCCGCCGGTGAAGACGAGGTTCCCGATCCGCCATCCCTGTGAGAACGGAGTCTTGATGTGGTGAGTCCAGGTGCTGTTCATCAGACGCTGGCGGTCAGTGCCGTCGCCGACGAGGTCGGCGAGTTCGGTCCCGGTCATGAATATTCCTTTCGGTGTTCAAGTTTCAGGCAGCGGCTGCAGCGAGAGCCGGAGTGCGCTTGGCGGAGAGTCGAACGAGCGCGAGATAGAGAAAGAAGCTGGCCACGGACCCGACGAGCCAGGACACGTCGACCCCGTTCATGGCTGCGGCCACCGGTCCGGTAAAGAAATCGCCTGACATGAAAGGCATTTGGATGACAAATCCGAGGATGTAGGTAGCCAGGGCCGGTATGTTGAAGGCCCCATAGCCGGCATTGACGTCACTGAACGCGGCAATATCGTACTGTCCCTTGGCGATCATGTAATAGTCGACCAGATTGACGATGCTCCAGGGGATGAGCAAGCACATCAGGAAGTGGATGAAGTTGGAGTAGTTGACGAGAAAGTTGTCAGCGAACAGCAGGGCCACCATGAATGCGATGACGGCGGTGCAGGTGGCGACGAGGTTACGCGCGAAAGCTCCTGGTTTCCAGCCTGTTCGGAATGTTTGCATCAACGTCAGCGTGCACAGGGACGGGCCGTAAAGGTTGATCACCGCCGCGTCGATGGCGCCGAGGAAAAGCATGACGAGAACGAAGACGCCAATCGGACCTGGCATGATGTCGAGCAGTTGAGCGACGCTTCCGTCGCCGCCTGCCGCGGTCACGAGGAGCGCACCGAGGGTCATCACCGGAATCGCGCCGACAACGGCGCCGAGATAGGTGTACCAGAACGCCTCGCGCGAAGGAGTCGCCGCGGGCAGGTAGCGAGAATAGTCGGAAACGTAAGGCGCGTAGGCGATCTGCCATGTCGCGGCGATCGACGTCATCCCGAGGAAACCTATCACGCTAAAGCTCGTATCCGCCGATGTCGCGGGCCCTCCACCGGCGGCTTGGAAGGTGAACACGGCGATCAAGATGACGGCAATTCCGAAGAGAACGAGCAAGGCGCGGTTGAGTCGGTGAATGAACTCGTAACCGAAGATGACTGCCACCAGCGTGAGACCAGTAGTCAGCACCAACGCAAGCGAGGGGTTCAATGCGGGTACCAACGCAACAAGTGTGTCTCGGGCAAGCACGATGATAGACGCGAGAAAACCCAGGTACATCAGGATGACGACGACCAACACGAGCAGCGAGCCGTACATACCGAATTGTCCACGTGCCTGAATCATCTGCGGCACACCAAGTTTTGATCCCTGCACCGAGTGCAATGCCATGAAGACCGCACCGATCAGGTTACCGAGGACGATCGCGGCAATTGTCGAGGCGATGTCGAGTCCGTACACAGTCGGACCCAGCACACCCATCACGAGGGTAAGGGGCATGATCTGGACGCCGAACCAGACCGAGAACAGATGGCGGGCAGTACCGGTGCGGCGCTCTTCCGGCACAGGTTGGATCGTGAGGTCCTCGATGAGTGAGGAATCAGTGGTCTTCATTGGCACCTCTGCAGTGCGTGAGTAGTGAGAATCGGAACCGATCGAGTGATGTACGGATAATCTACAACTGTGCAGTAAGAAATATCTACGGAACCGTGGAGAATTTTCTTTGCCGAAACATCCTCGAAACAGGGCAATTTCCCTGTTTAACTCACTTCAGACGGAGAAGATCGATGAAATCTGTGCTAAATACCTCATATTGTGCTGATGGATCTGTGGGCGCACACACGTCCATGTCCGAATTGTTTTCGATAGGCATAGGTCCGTCGAGTTCACATACCGTCGGGCCCATGCGTGCTGCCGCGTCGTTCGTGGCGGGACTACGCAACGCACACCTGCTTGCACGGACTTCGCGCATTCAGGTACGGCTTCGCGGCTCCCTCGGGGCCACCGGAGTCGGCCACGGATCTCCCGACGCAGTCCTCGCGGGCTTACGCGGATGGTCACCGCACGACTGCGATCCCGCTGCCGTCCACGGATTATGGGAACATTCGCGTTCGCTGCACGAAATATCAGTCGACGACCACGCGGTCACCGTCGCTTACGAGGACATCACTCTTGCCCCGTTCGACCCCCACCCAGATCACCCGAATGCGTTGGAGTTCACTGCGATAGCGAACGACGGCACAGTTATCGAGGACCGCACTTTCCTATCCGTCGGCGGCGGTTTCGTAGTGACGGTGGGCCAGACGCAACCATCGCCACCACAGATTCCGTACCCCTACCGCACGTTCGACGACCTTCTTACACTCAGCGCATCACGGGAAGTGACCGTCGCAGAGATTGCCGCGGCAAACGAGTGGGCGCTCGGCCGAGACCCCCAAGCCGACGCGGTCGAGATCTGGGAAGCCATGCGGGCGTGCATCGGCGCCGGTCGCACGCGGGCAGATGGCACACTCCCGGGAGGTCTTGCCGTTCGCAGACGTGCCCCCGGACTCGCCAGGACTCTGGACAGCCAACCCACGCACGAACTGACCGCAATTTCTCGGATCCAACTCGCAGCATTGGCCGTCAACGAGGAGAACGCATCGGGATTCCGGGTGGTCACCGCGCCGACGAACGGGGCAGCGGGAATCTTGCCCGCAGTTGTGGAGCATTACCTTCGGACGCCAGGTGCCGACATGAATGGCGTCGTCGACATGCTCCTGACCGCGACTGCCATCGGCAGCGTCGTGAAGGCGGGCGCTTCCATCTCCGGGGCAGAGGTCGGCTGCCAGGGCGAAGTGGGTTCGGCGTGCGCGATGGCGGCCGGAGCCTTGTGCGCGGCCCTCGGCGGAACGCCGGCACAGGTGGGAAAGGCAGCGGAGATGGGTCTGGAACATCACCTGGGCCTGACCTGTGATCCGGTGGCCGGACTGGTACAGATCCCGTGCATCGAACGCAATGCGATAGCTGCCGTCACCGCGGTTCAGGCGGCGACACTCACCCTGAACGAGGAGGATCAGCCACACCACGTCTCACTGGACACCGCCATCCGTACCTTGCGCGACGTTGGCGCCGACATGCACGACAAGTACAAGGAAACTTCACGCGGCGGGCTTGCAGTCAATGTCGTCGAGTGCTGAGTTGTCCACCCAGCCCGCGGCCAATCGAGGCCGTCTATCCGTGACACCTTGGTACACGTATCGGGCCGCAGTGTGGTTTTATATATCGGCGCGATATAGTTGGTTATCGCATCAAGCGGTTAGGTTCAACGACTCGGGAGGTTTGTCAGTTGCTCGAACTCGCAATCCTCGGGCTGCTCCTCGAGTCACCGATGCACGGATACGAGCTGCGTAAGCGGCTCACTGGTCTGCTCGGCGCATTCCGCGCGTTCTCGTACGGATCGCTGTACCCGGCACTGCGGCGCATGCAAGCCGACGGATTGATCTCGGAAGACGTCGACACTGCCACCGGCACGCTCAAGCGTCGGGCGCGTCGCGTCTACCAGCTCACTCCGGAAGGTCGGCAACGGTTCACCGAACTGGTCGCCGACACCGGGCCGCAGAACTACACCGACGACGGTTTCGGCGTTCACCTCGCCTTCTTCAGCCGCACCCCCGCAGAAGCGCGGATGCGGATCCTCGAAGGCAGGCGACGCCAGGTCGAGGAGCGCCGTGAGGGGCTCCGCGAGGCCGTCGGTCGGGCCAGCGGATCGCTGGACCGCTATACCCGTCAGCTCCATCAGCTCGGACTCGAATCGAGTGAACGCGAAGTGCGTTGGCTCAACGAATTGATCGCAGCCGAGCAATCGACAACAGGAACATCCCGGAAAGAAGGAGAACCCGACCATGGGTGAGAACAGCACCGCGGTGCGCGTAGCCATTGTGGGCGTGGGTAACTGCGCCTCGTCCCTGGTTCAGGGCGTCCACTACTACAAGGATGCCGACGAGACCCAGACGGTCCCCGGCCTCATGCACGTCAAGTTCGGTAAGTACCACGTCCGCGACGTGCAGTTCGTCGCTGCGTTCGACGTCGACGCCAAGAAGGTCGGCTTCGACCTCTCCGAGGCGATCCTCGCGAGCGAGAACAACACCATCAAGATCGCCGACGTCCCGCCCCTGGACGTTCCCGTTCAGCGTGGCCCGACCCTCGACGGCATCGGCAAGTACTACGCCGAGACCATCGAGCTGTCCGACGCCGAGCCCGTCGACGTCGTCAAGGCACTCAAGGACGCTCAGGTCGACGTCCTCGTCTCCTACCTGCCCGTCGGTTCCGATGACGCTGACAAGTTCTACGCACAGTGCGCGATCGACGCAGGCGTTGCATTCGTCAACGCCCTGCCCGTCTTCATCGCTTCCGACCCGGAGTGGGCTGCCAAGTTCAAGGACGCCGGCGTCCCGATCGTCGGCGACGACATCAAGAGCCAGGTCGGCGCCACCATCACCCACCGCGTGATGGCGAAGCTGTTCGAAGACCGCGGCGTCGTGCTGGACCGCACCTACCAGCTCAACGTCGGTGGAAACATGGACTTCAAGAACATGCTCGAGCGTGATCGCCTGGAGTCCAAGAAGGTTTCCAAGACCCAGGCCGTGACGTCCAACCTGACCGGCGCACTTGCCGGCAAGGTTCACGACCGCAACGTCCACATCGGTCCCTCGGACTACGTGGAGTGGCTCGACGACCGCAAGTGGGCATACGTCCGCCTCGAAGGCCGCGCCTTCGGTGACGCTCCCCTGAACCTGGAGTACAAGCTCGAGGTCTGGGATTCGCCCAACTCTGCCGGCATCATCATCGACGCCGTCCGCGCAGCCAAGATCGCCAAGGACCGCGGCATCGGTGGACCGGTTTACCCGGCTTCCGCTTACCTGATGAAGTCCCCGCCGGTCCAGATGGCCGACGACAAGGCTCGCATCGAGCTCGAAGCGTTCATCATCGGAGCCGACGAGGCGTAGCTAGACGCCGGGCCGACGAGGCCTGATTTAGGTTCACGCTGATTCGGGGTCTTGCGCCAACGGCGCAAGGCCCCGATTCTGTTATCCGCAGGGTGTTTCCGCATCCGCGCGGGTAATCACGCCTGCGGCTGCCGAATCGCCGCGCGGGTCCGGGTGCCGATCAGCGTGGAATGATGAACATCAGAACCATCACACGGATCGAGGACCCCATGTCGATTACGTCGCTGCCAGTGCTCGATCTGTCGCTTGCGCAGAACCCCGACACCGCCGAGCAGTTCCGCACTCAGCTCCGCGCGGCCACCCACGAGGTCGGATTCTTCTACCTGGTCGGCCACGGAATTCCCGACGAACTGCAGCGACGCCTCCTCGCCGTCGCCCGCGAGTTCTTCGCGCTACCGACTGCCGAGAAGCTCGCGATCGAGAACGTCCGCAGCCCGCACTTCCGTGGGTACACCAGGCTCGGCGGCGAACTGACCGAAGGCAAGCAGGACTGGCGCGAGCAGATCGACATCGGCGCCGAACAGCCCGCGGCCGAGCGCACCGACGCCTCACCGGCCTGGGAGATCCTGCAGGGCCCCAACCAGTGGCCCGACGCCCTTCCCGAACTCCGCGACGTCATCACCGAGTGGAACGACACACTCACCTCGATCGCATTGAGCCTCTTACGCGAATGGGCGGTAGCCCTGGGCCAGGATGCGAACATCTTCGACGACGCGTTCGCTCACGATCCGTCGATCCTCATCAAGGTGGTGCGTTACCCGGGCCGCCCGAAAGGTGCCGGCTCCCAGGGCGTCGGCGGGCACAAGGACGCGGGTGTACTGACACTGCTCTATGTCGAACCGGGCAAGGGCGGTCTGCAGGTCGAGCACGACGGCGATTGGATCGACGCACCGCCGATCGACGGGGCGCTGGTGGTCAACATCGGCGAACTTCTCGAGGTCGCTACCGGCGGCTACTTGAAAGCGACTGTGCACCGGGTAGTTTCACCCGAAGGTGACGGTGAACGTATCTCGGTGCCGTTCTTCTTCAACCCGAACTACGCAGCGCAGATCCCGGAGTTCGACCTACCGCCCGAGCTGGCGTCGCGCGCCACCGGCGTCACGGTGGACGCGAACAACCCGATCCACGATTCCTACGGGGCGAACGCCCTCAAGAGTCGACTACGTGCGCACCCCGATGTCGCGGCCCGATGGTGGCCGGACATCGTTGCGGCACAAAGCGCTACCTAGGGGATGGGTCAAAGATCCATCGCAACTTTCCACGCCGTGTGCATCGCACCTTCGATGTAGTCGACGTTCACCGCGTCACCGACCACGTGCACGTCGGAGACTACGCCGATCAGAGCGTCGGCCAGCGGCGCTTGCGCTGACACCCCCGAGGCGACGACAACCATGTCGGCTGGAGCGGTCAGTGTCTTTTCACCGGAACGGAATTCGACGTGCTCCTTGGTGATTCGCTGCACCGTTGAATTGCGGTGAATGTCCACACCGACATGCTTGGCGTGGCGCACAGCCGTCCAGCGGCGCGGCATCGCCATCGGAATACCCAACTGCTGGCCTTCTTCGATCAGCGTCACATTGCGACCTCGCTCGGCCAGGAACTCCGCAAGCTCGAGTCCGACAAGCGAACCACCGATCACGACAACGTCCTTACCCATGGGCAGGAACTTGCGGGTCACAGCTCGGATCGCCGCGGGGCTTTTGGTGATACCGGACAGCTTGCCCAACTTGGCCATCGTCCGCAGGAACGGCGGCACCTGTGAGACGTCTCCCGCTCCGGTCATCAACGCGCGCAACGAATCACCGGTGTGCACGTGCGGCAAGTCGCCGCCCGGAACACTAGGCCGCTCACGAACTGCACCGGTGGCCACGACTACGGCGTCGGGGTTCAGTGCCCGGATCGAAGCAACCGAGGCTTCGGTCTTCAGTCGAACATCGACACCGAGACGCTCGATCTCCACTTTCAACCAGCTGAGCAGACGCCCGTTGTCCGGGGTAGTGAGGCTCGAGAACCACAGGGTGCCGCCGAGGCGATCGGATTTGTCCAACACCGTGACTCGGTGCCCACGTTCAGCGGCCACGCGAGCCGTTTCGAGACCACCGGGGCCCGCTCCGACCACAACAACGTGTTTCGGAGTGCTGGTCCGAACGAAGGGGAGCAGCGCTTCGTTGCCCAGGGCAGGGTTCACCGCGCACAGCGGGGTCTCGTCCCAGAAGTTCTCCTGCACGCAGACGTAGCAATTGATGCAAGGCCGAACCCGCTCGGGTACACCGTCTTTGAGTTTGTTCACCAGCTGTGGATCGGCCAGGAGCTGGCGGCCCATCGCGGCGAAGTCCGTGCGACCTTCCGCGATCATCTTCTCGCCGACCTCGGGGAGCATACGTCCGACCGTGATCACGGGGATCGATATCGCCTGCTTGATTCGCGTTGCATTGTCCGTGTAGTAGCCGACCTTGTCGGGCAGGGGGCCGTCGGTGAAGTTGGCAAAAGCATTCAGCGCGGTACCGGTGACGTGAATGGCGTCAGCGCCGGCCTCTTCGAACATCTTGGCGGCCGCAGCAGCCTCGTCGACGGTCAGCCCGTCGGTTTCGCCGTACTCTTGACCGGCCAGACGCACGATGACGGCAAGCGCACCACCGACCTCCTCCTTGACCGCCCGAATAACCTCACAAGCCAGGCGAGCACGGTTCTCCATGGAACCTCCGTACTCATCGCTGCGCTGATTCGTGTACCGACTCAGGAACGCTCCGAGGACGTAGTTGTGGGCACAGTGAATCTCGACGGCGTCGCCGCCCGCCGCTTTCACCCGTCCGGCAGCCTCGGCGAACATGCGGACGAGCCAATCAAGATCTTCCTTGGTGGCCTCGTGGTAGGTCGCCCTCTTGCCCTCGTTGATGGCAGCCATCTTGCCCAGTTCTTCGGGCGTGCAATCGGCCATCGCACTCATGTCACCCGGCGGCTTCGGTGTGGACGGGACCAACTGGGGTCGGCCGTCGAGGGTATCGATGCGCGCCACCTTGCCGTGGTGTGTCATCTGCACACAGAGCTTGCTGCCTGCGTCGTGCACCGCGTCGGCCAGCGCTTTGAGTCCGGGGATGAACCGGTCTTCGGAGAGCCCCGGTTCCTTGCGGCTGGTGCAGCCCAGCGGATACGCAACAGCGCAGCAACCGGTGATGATCAGACCCGTTCCACCGGCCGCACGAGCCACGAAGTGGTCGATGTCGCCCTTTTCGATTTCCCCGTCTTCACACAGGTTCATGTCCATCGCAGGGAGAACCACACGATTGGGCACGGTCATCGGGCCGATGGTGCCTGGTGCGAGCAGGTGCGGAAAGGTCTGGCTTCGGATCGTCACGAGCAGACGCTAGAACTGGACCACGCCCATCCGTTGCCGCACTCCCGATCATCGAGACTTCACGCGCTGTGACGTGCGAGGCACCCGGCTATCACCTCGAGCGCATATTCGAGGTCTGCGGATTCCACTCGTCCGTAGCCGATGACCAATCCGCCGGGGTCTCCGTGCGTTCGGGTGGACTCGACCAGGGTGGGCACTTCGACGCCTTGCAGGAGCGCCTCACGAGCAACGGTGGCTGCCAGATCCGCGTCGAGCATGAGCGTCGTGTGCATGCCGGCGCCGAGACCCCGCAGTTCACCGAACGATGACAGTGCTTCCTCCACCGCCCGATCGCGATCCCGGTACCTGCGCCGGGCGGTACGTACCGCTCGATCCCATTCGCCGTCACGGAGCAGGGACAGGAGCGCTTGCTGCAGCGGAACCGACGGGAAGTCGCCGATTCGCTTGCGGTGTACTGCTATGCGGTCGACCAGGTCGAGGGGAGCTACCAACCAGCCCAATCGAATTCCGGCGCCGAGCGTTTTGGCAACCGTTCCGAGATACACCACCCGATCAGGAGCCAACTGGGCGAGCGCAGGCAAAGGCGCTACGTCGTAACGGAATTCGGAGTCGTAATCGTCCTCGAACAGGACGACGTCGCGGGCGCGTGCGAACTCGATCAACTGGTTGCGCCGACCTACCGGAAGCAGCCCACCTGTCGGATACTGATGGGACGGTGTCACATACACACCGCGGACGCTCTCCGACGCCGTTTCGAGTTGGTCGACACAGAGACCATGAGCGTCGACGGGCACGTCGAGCAGCGACCATCCACAGGCTGTTGCGGCCGAGGACGCATACCGGTATCCGGGATCTTCCATCGCCAGAACAGCACCACGGGTACGCAGAGCCGACAGGGCGAGGCCGAGACCATGCGTGGCACCTGAGGTGATCAGGATTCTCTCGGGTTCAACCGACATTCCGCGGGCTCTTGCCAGCAATTCCGATAGTGCCGAACGCAATTCGTAGTCACCCGCAGGATCGGGATCCTCGAATGGTGGCGGCTTGGACCCGACGTCACGCCACGCCCGCCGCCACGCTGCCGATGCACGCGGCGGCGTCCACGGCACGCCCGGCCGGAGCTGCACCCTGGGCGACATCTTGTCGGCGATCTTCTTCGGTGTAGTCGTGGGAGTGACCACGGGAGATGGCGCCTCGGCAACGAAGGTGCCCGAGCCGTGCACAGCGACAAGCCAACCCTCGGCGATCAACTGCTCATACGCCCGTTCCACGACGCCCCGCGCCACCTCGAGCTCCGCCGCCAGCTTCCGGGAACTGGGTAACCTCAGACCCACTGCCGCCTTACCACTGCGGATATCAGCTCTGAGGTGGTCGGCAATCTGGATCGGGAGCGCCCGCCGATCTGTCCGGTCGAGGACGACGGCTACCGCCGAAGGAAGAAACATTCAGAACCCTCTCGGAAGTGGAAAATCGAAGTGGCCTATCGAAGTCTCCACTGATTGGACCATGACTTGAAGCCACTTTGCCACCAGCATTGTCTGCATGACAGATGCCGTTGTCTTTGCTGCCCCTGCTCCTGCCCCCACTGCACCTATTCCGCTGTCTCCGACAGCACGTACGACGCACAAGCGCGCCCGCCACCACGGCGTCGCAGAACGCGCGGCACTCGTCGACGTCTTGCAGTCTGCGAAGCTGTGCCACATGGGCGTGAACGTCGGCGGAGTTCCCATGGTGTTTCCCACCGCGTACGGGTTCGACCTCGACGGCCCTGACCGCGGCGGGTCTATTTATGTTCACGGCTCGGTGGCCTCGCGAAGCTTGGCTCCGGACAGCGAAATCTGCATCACCATCACGATCCTCGACGGGCTCGTGTTGGCGCGGTCGGGCTTCCACCACTCGATGAACTACCGCAGCGGCGTCATCGTCGGATCACCTCGAGTCGTGACCGACGGCGACGAGCGAGTGAAGGCTTTGAATCTGATCGTCGACCAGGTGGTTCCCGGACGTTCCCAACACTTGCGGGATCACACGCGCAAGGAAATGGCGGCAACCATCGTTCTTGCACTGCCGTTGTACGAGGCTTCCGTCAAGGCCCGCACCGGCGGCCCCGGCGACGATGCCGCCGACATCGGTGTCGAAACCGTTTGGGCTGGAGTAGTTCCCGCAGCTACGCACTTCGGTGAACCGATCCCGTCCGAGGATCTCGACTCCGGTGTCGCGCTTCCGGACCATATCTCGACGATGCTCTGACCGCACACGCGACTCCGACAAACGCAGCTCGCACCGGGGCATGGCTATGCCCCGGTGTGTACGTATTCAGTTGCGCCTGTTCAGGCTGCTGTGGGCGGGCTGTTCCCGCCGATCGGCTGTTGATACGGATCGATCGACATCGGTGGATAGAACACCGTCTTCCGATCCGGGCCGATCTCCACCCGCCACTCGGTGTGGTGCATCGTCCGATGGTGATGACCGCACAACAAGATCAGATTGTCGAGATCTGTTGGGCCACCATCACCCCAGTGAACAATATGATGGGCATCGCACCACCCCGACGGCGTCCCACACCCCGGAAACGCACACCCACCATCACGAACCGCAAGAGCCCGCCGCTGCGGCACCGTCGCTGTTCTCGCTTCCTTGCCGCAGTCGAGCGGAACACCATTCTCATCCAGGAGGATCCGGGTGACTGTGCAGTCGCAGGCGAGCATCCGGGCGGTGTCGATACTGATGGGGCCTACCCAATCGGTCCACGCAAACCCGAGTTCCTCAGTGGACGGCAGGAGGTCTTTCAACGCTTGCAGGTCCGTCATGTCCTTAGCCGACGCGGTCACCGTGATGTGTGGTTTCACTCCACCTTCGATCGGACCCAACCCCGCCCGCTCGTACCGGCGCAACAATTCGCAAAACCCGTCCGCACGCCGTAATGCAGGCGTGCGCGTGTCCTTGACACCGTCCTTCTCCGGCGTCGGCGCCGACAGGCTCGACAGCAACGTGATCAGACGGGCCCCGTTCACAGCATCCAAGTCACCCTTCACAGACACACGCCCGTACAAGCCTTTCGAGGCATAGAACTCATTCCGCTCCGAATCCTCCCCGACCGGAACACCATCCTCACGCGTCCCGTACTGCTTCTCGATCCGCCGAATCGCCGCCCGCACCGCATCACAATCCGCAATGTTCTTCGACGCCAACCCCAACAGAATCCCGCGAGCCTTGTCCACATCCGCCAGGGTCATGTTCTTCGGCGGATGCTGACAAAACGACGCCACCTGCCGCGCCTTCAACGCATCAACATCACCACGATGAAACGCATCCGCGACAACAGGTTCGAGCATCAACAACCGCGCCAACCCGACCAGCAGGCTACACTCACCGATCTCCAAATTCGTCGAACCATGCAACCACTGTGCGATCGCCCGAAAACCCTTCCCCCCGAGAACCTCACGGGAAAACATCTCCACGATCAACAACACCATCCGCGACTGCAACTCGTGCCGGACACGCACCAGATCCAGAACCTCACTCTTGAGGCCCTCACCATCCAGCTGCCATGCATCCCGACTGTCCATGCAGCAATCATATTCGAACACAGTTTCGAATACAAGAGGATATCGAGATGAAACTAGCTGCTAATCAACAACTTTCGCATTCCAGACAGAACGGGCATGTTCTTGGGTGGCTGTGGAGACCTCCGCTTGACCGCCCATGAAGGGCCGGACAAGATCCAGCGGCAAGGGGAAGACAACGGTGGAGTTGTTCTCGCTACCGATCTCGTGAAGTGTCTGCAGATATCGCAATTGCAGGGTGGTCGGATTGCGGCTGATCACCTCGGCCGCCTCGGCGAGCTTGGCCGAAGCCTGAAACTCTGCGTCGGCGTTGATGATCTTGGCTCGACGTTCACGTTCGGCCTCTGCTTGCCTGGCGATGGCGCGCTGCATGTTGGCTGGAATCTCGACGTCCTTGATCTCGACGGTCGTGACCTTGACGCCCCACGGTTCGGTCTGCTGGTCGATGACTTTCTGCAGATCCTCGTTGAGGCGTTCACGTTCGGATAGCAGCGAGTCCAGCTCAGCTTTACCGAGGATGGAGCGCAGTGTGGTCTGGGCGATCTGTGAGGTGGCGGCCAGAAAGTCCTCGACTTCGACTATCGAACGGTCAGCGTCGACGACCCGAAAGTACGTGACGGCGGTGACCTTCACCGGAACATTGTCGCGGGTAATCACTTCTTGGACCGGTATTTTCAGCGTGACGGTTCGCAGACTGACCCGTTCCATACGATCGATCGCCGGCACCAGAATCACCAGGCCTGGGCCTTTCAAGGTGATCAATCGGCCGAGGCGGAACACCACCGCGCGCTCGTACTCGCGCAGAACTCTCACCGACATTCCCACAAGGACTGCAATCAGCACGACAAACACGGACAACACGACAAGCACGGTGGTCATAGCGGCAGCTCCCACGGTTCACGACGGCGCACTCTCAGAGTCAGGCCTCGTACCTGCTCTACGACGACGGATTCGCCCACGGCAGGCACAGAGTCGTCGTACCCGAATTCCATTCGAGCACTCCATAATCCGCCGTCAAGCTCGACCTGCCCCTGCGCGCCGGTCCAACTGCGAACGGTCGCGTCGGAGCCGACAAGAGATTCCGTTCCGGTACGCACGGGCGCGCGGCGCGCGGTAAGCGCTTTTCGACTCGCTACCGCCACCACGCCCAGGCCGACTACCGCGACCCCCGCCGTCACCGGGATCGCGATCAATTGCCCGATACCGTCGGATGTGAAAAGCATCCAGACGCCGGCACCGATCATGAGTGCTCCAAGCACACCGAGCACCCCCGCGGTTGGGGCATGCGCCTCGACCACGATCAACAGGACGCCCAGCAGCAGGGCAACGACACCGATCGTCGTCATCACTCGTCTCCACGCTCGCGAGGACGCGGTCACGTCGCGTAGCCATTGTGCGATCGCGCCCTCGACTTCAACGGTAATCACGTTCGGCCGGATCTGCCACAAGCGCTTCACGCCAGTTCAGAGAAGCACTTCACCGATCTGTCGCGCAGTTACCTTGGCAAGGTCGGCGAGGAACGGAATCCGTTCGTCGATCATCAGCTCGACCGGACCACGAAGCCCGAGAGCGTAACGCACAGTGCCGGATCCATCGATGATCGGAATTCCGATCGTTCGGTAGTCCGGGGTCAACTCCTCGTCGTTGAATCCGTATCCTCGCTCACGAGTCAGTTCCAATTCCCGGCGGATACCGGCAACATCGGTGATCGCACGCTGAGTGGTCGCTTCACGTGGCAGCGCAGCGAGCTCGGAATCGTCGACATCGGACCAAGCCAGAAAGGCTTTCCCCAGTGCGCTCGCATGCAAGGGAAGGCGGACACCCTGGAGCACGTGCCCGTCGGCCTCGCGCCATCGGCTGAATCCGAGCAACACCACCTCACTTCCGCTTCGCACTGCCAGGGAGGCGGATGCTCCTGTCGTCGCGGCCAATTGCTCCAAATAGGGCTCGGACAGATAGATCCGATGCTGCCGGTAGGAGACCTGTCCGTAGGCCGCCAGCGCCGCGCCGATGCGATACCGACTGGTTGCGTCGTCCTTCTCGAGGAACCCCGCGTCGACGAGCGACTGCAGCAATCGATGCGTGGTGCTGACCGCAAGCTCTTGTCGCCGCGCAACTTCCGAGACTCCCAGTTCTTCGCCACTGCGAAAACATGTGAGCATGGTCAGGGCACGAGTTACCGTCTGAACTCCCGCGCCGCGTGCGTCCGTCACGAACGATCCTTTCGCTGTGGCCTGATCGACCTGAGAATCGGACGCTAACACGGACCCAGCAGTCCGGCCATCCTTTCCATCAGGCGGAAAGGAACCAGACGCGGACCCACAAAAGCCCAGATGAACAGACTTCCTATGTTGTCAAGATTTCCAATCTCCAGAAAACAAACGGGGGTAAAACAGACACGCACCCAATAGCGTCATCGTCGTCAGTTCTGACGAATCAACGCCTGAAGGAGCCACATACATGTCCCGCTTCCGCCGACTGCCACGAGCTGCCGCTGCGCTCGCCATGATCCCGCTGGCCGGGTTGGCGGTGGCGTGTGGGTCTTCCGATTCCGACAGCGCCGCAGGCAATTCCAGCGCCGACTTCACGCTCAAAGTCTTCGATCCCGGAAACTCCGGTGCCATCGCCGTCGGCAAGCGTGACGGAACCTACGACGAGGCGCTGGCACCGCTGGGCGTAAAGATCGAATGGGTCAAGACCACACCGGGATTCAGCTCCAACCTCAAACTGTTCAACAGCGGAGAACTCGACATCCAAACCGGCGCATACAGTCCCGTCGTCGGCGCACTGTCGAAGGACGTGGGTGTCCGCATCTTCGCCACGTCCGACCCGTACAACAAGGACCAGGCCGGCATCATCGCCACTCCGGAATCCGGAATCAAGACCGTCGCAGATCTGGCCGGCAAGCGCATCGCCGTCAACCCTGCAGGTAAGGGCGAGTACATCACGCTCAAGGCCCTGACACAGGCCGGAGTGCCGATCGATTCCGTCGAACGCGTTCCGCTGCAACAGGCAGACGCCGCGTCGGCGTTCTCCACCGGGCAGGTCGACGCGTGGGCATCGTTCCTGATTCCGTATCAGGAGGCCAAGGCCAAGGGCGCGGTCGAGATCGCAACCGAGGCGAGCATCGACTCCGTGGACAGCACCATCATCGCCGGCCGCACCGCAGTACTCGAAGCGCATCCCGAGGTGGTCCAGAAGTTCCTCGAGGTCACCCAGGAACTCACCGCGAAGCAGCAGGCCGACCCAGCAGCCTTCGAGAACGTCTTCGAACAGACCGGTCCGCGTGCACTCTCCGGACAGCGGCTCGACGACGCGATCACCCTGGGCGGCCAGATCACCAACTTCCGCTATCCGACCGCAGCGGATGCCACCGACCTCGAATCGATCTCCACACTGTTCGCCGAGAACAAGGTGATCCAGCAGCCGCTCAAGGGCAGCGATGTGATCTTCGACCTCCAGGGTGCTGTGGCAGGTTCGGCAGCGGCAGCGCCCACCACCGAGGGGAAGTGACCCGATGGTGACGCTGACCCGCCCCGCACGAACGGCGTCGCAGTCAGTGGAACATCCGCAACTCGAAACGCCCCGCTACCGGCGCAATCGCAGCAGGCCCAAGTGGGTCTCGATCCCCCTCCGCTTCCTCGTGCCCGCGCTGCTGGTTGCCGGATGGTGGATCGGATCCGCTACCGGACTGATCCGCGAAGAGATCCTGGCCGGACCTCCGGCGGTGTGGACGGCATTCGTCGAGCTTTACCAGTCGGGTCAGTTGGTCGACTTCGGTCTCGCGTCGCTTCAACGTGCTGCACTCGGTGTTTCGGTCGGTGTGGTCGTCGGATTGGTGCTCGGGGTTCTGTCCGGTCTCTCCTCGCTCGGTGAAGAACTGATCGACTCGACCATGCAGATCAATCGCGCGGTCCCGTTCCTCGCGCTCGTTCCGCTGTTCATCGCCTGGTTCGGTATCGACGAAACTTTCAAGGTGGTCCTGATCGCGGTCGCGACCGTCGCCCCCATGTACGCGTACACCTACCTGGGAGTGCGCGGGGTCGATCGCAAGATGGTCGAAGCGGCACAGGGTTTCGGACTGACAGGTTGGCGACTGGTGTTCGGAGCGATTCTTCCGACCGCCCTCCCCGGTGTTCTGATGGGGCTTCGAATCTGCCTGTCGCTCAGCATCACCGGATTGATCGCCGCCGAGCAGGTCGGCACACGTGAGGGGATCGGATACCTGGTCACTCTGGCGCAGGAATACAACCGCACCGATTACATGGTTCTGTGCATCGTCATGTACGCGGCGCTGGGTCTCATCTTCGACGCCGTCGTCAGGCTGATCGAGCGGTACTCCATGCCGTGGCGGAGATTGTCGGTGGCGCGATGACGAACACGACCGTCGGCTCGCTGCCGACCACCGAAGCACCTCTGCCGCCGTTGGCAACGCGTGAGCGGACCGGTACCACTGCGGCCGAGCGACGTGCCGGATCACCGGTGGCAGTTTCGCTCACCGGAGTGCGGAAGTCGTTCGGTGACAAGACTGTTCTGGGCGGTATCGACCTCGAGATCACACGCGGAGAGTTCGTCGTTCTCCTCGGCCCCAGCGGCACCGGCAAGACGACCCTGTTGCGAGTGCTCTCCGGTTTGGAAGCACCGGACAGCGGCGAGGTGCTGGTTCCGCGCGACCGCACGGTTGTCTACCAGGAACCGCGATTGATCCCGTCGAAGCGAGTTCTGGCCAATGTCACAGTCGGACAGAAGCGTTCACGTCAGGTGACCGACAATGCACGCAACGCACTCTCCGAGGTCAACCTCGCGGACAAGCACCGTGCCTGGCCGGCCACCCTCTCCGGCGGCGAGGCCCAACGCGTCGCATTGGCTCGCGCTCTCGTTCGCGAACCTGAACTATTACTGCTCGACGAACCGTTCGCGGCCCTCGACGCTTTGACCAGGCTCCAAATGCAAGACTTGGTAGGCGATCTGGTCGCCCGTCACCGTCCGGCTGTACTACTCGTCACGCACGACGTCGACGAAGCCGTACGACTTGCCGACCGCGTGCTCATCCTCGACAAGGGCGGGTTTGCCGTGGACGTCGACATCGACCTGCCACGCCCCCGCGATCGGAACGATCCCGAATCTTTGCGCTACCGAGCGAGTTTCCTGAAGGAACTCGGTGTCGGCCGCACCTTCCCCGACGGACAGGACAGTCATGACATTGATCGCTGATTCCGCAATCGACACACTCTGGTACACCCGCTGCCCCGTTCCCACCGCCAGCGGTCTCGCCAACAGTCTCGGTTGGCTCGACCGGACGGCAAACGAATCCGGAGTGCGTTTCGGCGTACTGCAAGATGCCGGACCGGAATTGGCAGTGCGCCATTTCGATCACCATCTCTCCGGACTCATTCGCGAAGGCGGCAACGTCCCCGCACTGGCCGCGCGTGCCAGTGGTTCTCCGACGAGGCTCATCGGGCTCACCTGGATCGACGAGGCCCAGGCAATCCTGGTGCGCGGAGACTCCGACATCCGCGAAGCAGGTCTTCTGGCCGGCGCTCGGATCGGTATCCCGGCCTGGGCTGCGGATCAGGCCAGGAGCTTTCCTCGCGCCATGGCCCTGCACGGCTTCGCCTCCGCACTTCGACTGGGCGAGTTGAGTTTTGCCGACGTCACCCTCGTCGAGGTTGCGACGACCGCAGCCCCCGAGGTCCGCACCGCCTCGTCCACCCGCAACACGACGTGGGGTGTCGAATCCCTGCTCCGCGGCGACGTCGATGCCATCTACGTCAAGGGCGCCCGCGCCCAGGAAGTTGCCCGCGAACACGGCCTCGCCGTTGCCGTCGATCTCGATTCCACTGCATCCCTACGTGATCGCGTCAACAACGGCACCCCACGACCGATCACGGTTCATGCCGACCTACTCGAACAGCGCCCGGACATCGTCGTCGGTTTCCTCGCCGAGAGCCTGAGAGCAGCGGACTGGGCCGCAGCCAACATCGACGAGGTCCGAGCCGTGCTGCAGACCGAAACACAGTCCGGGCCCGAAGGTGTGGTGGCAGCCTACGGCGAGAACTTCCACACCGGACTGCATTTGAGCCTGTCGGACGAGCGTGTGGACCTGCTCGGCGTGCAGAAACAATTCCTGTATGCGCACGGCTTCCTTGCCGCCGACTTCGACCTGCAGTCCTGGGTGGCGCACGAACCACTGGAACAGGCACGCGCACTTGTCGCCGCGCAGAAGGGCACAGAAGAATGACGGACGTCTACTGGGAGCTGCCCTCGCGCGGTGACGGACGTCGGGCAGTGGCCGCGCTGAACAGTCGCGGCGGCTTCGGGCCACAGCGACCGACTACCGTCGCGACCGATGTTCGCCCCGGAAACTTCGGGCCCTTCGACGAATTGGCACAGATCATTCTCGCAGCCGAACTGTCGGGCGTCGACGGCGTTGTCGCACCGTACGATCCGAATGGCGAAGAATCCTGGATCGTTGCTGCCGCCGCCCTACGTCAGACGCGTCATTCGCGAGTGGTCGTGGAGTTTCACCCCACTTTCGGCACCCCCGTCTACGCCGCCAAAATGTCGGCGACACTTCAGCGCCTGTCGGCAGGTCGTCTCGAATGGCGAGTGAAGGTAGAGACGGACCCCGAAGACGCCGCTGCTCGCGGAGACGTGGTTCGAGGAGCCGACCGCTACGCGCGCGCCGCGGAGTTCCTGACCGTCGCACGCGGTGTGTGGAACGAGGAACAGATTCTCCCCGGCGGATTCGGCGGCACGGGTTACGACTTCGACGGCGAATACTACGACGTACTCGGCGGCGGATTCCGAGGCATCTTGTCGGGACTCCGTTTTCCCCGAGTACATCTGACCGGAGACTCACCGGAAGCTCTGGAACTCTCGGCCCACCATGCCGATGTCCATCAGTTCACCCTTGCCGGTGACGAGTTGTCGACACGGATCACCACCCTCGACGACCGAGCATCCGAACTCGGCAGGACCGTCGAGAAGGTCCTGCGCATCCCGATCATCGCGAGGGAGACAGCCGACGAAGCCTGGGCTCGCGTCGAACGGCAACTGAGAGAAGCCGATTCCGCTGCACTCGAGATCGATCGGGGCGGCATCCTGTGGTCCGGATTCGACCGCATCGGCTACGAGCACAGTATCGGCCTCGTCGGAAGCTACGAGGAAGTGGCACAGCGATTGTCGTCGTATCGCGATCTCGGCGTGGACGGTTTCGTCTTGTCCGGTCGGCCACACATCGAAGAGCTGCACCGGGCGGGCGAGCATCTCCTGCACCTGGTCGATCCCGAGGGTCGGATCCGCAAGGAAGAGAAGGCCACCACAGAAGAGAAGGCCACAGCATGAGCATCGATTTCTATTGGCGGATCGGGATGGAAGGCGACCACGCGTCGCTGCGTACTCCGCGTCGCTACAACCGCGGCGATGCCGGTGGATACGGGCCGGGCAACATCGCTCCCGCGATCCGCGGCGGCGAGTTGGACGGATACAGCTACATCGACCACATGGCCGCGGTGGCAAAGGCTTCCGAGTCTGCCGGCTTCCTCGGTGGACTGCTGCCGTCCTTCCCGATGACCGAGGATCCGTGGGCGACCGCAGCATCGGTGGCCGCCGAGACCACCACGTACCGTTTCATGGTCGCGTTCCAACCGGGGTTCCTTCACCCAGTGCAGGCCGCGCGGATGTCGGCGAGTCTGCAGCGAGCAACTGGCGGACGTCTGGTTTACAACATCATCAGTGGTGGAGGCGGCGCGCCTCAGCTGTGGTGGGGCGACAAAGTCGACCATGACGATCGCTACACCAGGACGTCCGAGTTCCTCGATGTCCTCAAGGGTGTGTGGGACGGCGAACCTTTCGACTTCGACGGTCGATTCTTCCAAACCCACGGTGCTGCACTTCCACCCGGACTTGCCGGCCAGCCGTTTCCCGAGGTGTACTTCTCCGGATCTTCGGCAGCAGCCGTCGCCGCCGCCGGACTGCACTCCGATTACTACCTTTCCTGGCTGGAGCCGTACGCCGATCTGAGAGCCAAGATCGACGGCGTGCGGGAGAATTCGGCCAAGCTGGGCCGCACCCCGAAGTTCGCCGTACGCATCGACGTCGTTGCCCGGCACACCGAAGAAGCCGCGTGGGCCGAGATCGAGAAAGGCTGGGCCTTCGTCGACAAGGGGGCCGCCGACCGCGCAGCGCAGGGTGATTCGGTGGGCGCCGCCCGCATCAAGGGGTGGGTGCCCGAACACATCACCGGTTACCGAGATCTGGAAGTGCAGCCCAACGTGTGGTGTGGCTTCAGCCTCATCCGCGGCGGACCAGCGTTCGGACTGGTCGGCAGCTACGAACAGGTCGCCGAAAGACTCGACGAGCTGCGCGAACTGGGCGTCGACGCCTTCATCCTCGCGGGTAACCCGCATCTCGAAGAGGCATACCGCGTCGGCGAAGAAGTTCTTCCCCTCCTGCAGCGCACCCCGATCACACCTTCTGGACTGGAGACTCGATGACCACCACCGAAACTCGACTCGACGCCGATACCGCAGCATTCGTCGAAGCAGCGCGCAAAGCAGCAGACAAGGCATTCGACGTCTTCCGCAAGACTGGAACGGTTGCAGCCAACGGGACCGTGAACTTCGTCGAACGCGTACCCGGCACCGAAATCGCGGTCGCCCTGAACGACCCGGGACCGTGGGCGGACGATCCGTCGGTGTCACCGGTTGTCGCTACGTTCGATGGAGAGGTGCTGTCCGGCAACGGATCGGCTGGTTTTGTCACCGGCTACGCGTCAGTGTTCCGTGAGCATCCGGAAATCACCAGCGTTGTCCACATCCACACTCCGTGGCTCGGCGGTTGGGCCCAGACACACCGGACGCTACCCATCCGATATGCGGCTTCGCAGAGGCTGACGCTCTCCCGAGAGATTCCGCCGCACATCGATCGGTCCCGTTCTGCGGGCGAGTTCATTCTCGAGCGTCTCGAACACGATCCCGATCTGGTGGCGATCTTCGAAGCCAACGGCGGGGTCAACGTCATCGGCCGCAGCGGGTTGCTCGACCTCGCGAAGTTCGTCGTCCTCCTCGAGGAAGGCGCGCAGTTCCAGGCGATCGCCGAAACCCTCGGCGGTTCGGTCGAATTCGATCCGTCCAACCTCACGGTCCAGTGGGGCCGTAGCGGACTCGCCGACGAGGCGCGTCGACGCGGCCTCATCTAGCCACCCCCATCACTGATTCAGAACAGGAAAGCGTAGATCTCATGACCGTTCGCGTCGGATACTTCCCACACAACAATTCACTGTTCGTTTTGCGCCACACCGGAATCCTCGAACGTCGTCTCCCGGACGTCGAGTGGGTGGACCTGCGTGAGCTTCCCGCCAAGCCTGCAGTGAACCCGGAAAACGCCTTGCCGACCCTGCACTCGGACTGGCTGTTCGAGGAGGGCGGATACGACGTGATCGGAACCGGCTTCACGCCGCCGGTCACCGGTTTGGCCCAGGGCCGCGATCTCGTCTACATCGGAATCTCCGGCCCCCGCGTGGAGAACGGGCGCCTGGTAGTCAAGGCAGAGTCCGAGATCAACACGGTAGAGGACCTGCGCGGCAAGCGCGTCGGCATCGCGCACGGATCGTGGCAGACCACACTGTTGTTGTTCGCCTTGGATCAGGCGGGGCTGACCTGGTCCGACATCGTCCCCGTCGATACCGACGTGCGCGGTGGTGAAGCGGACCTCGTCGACGGCACCATCGATGCCTGGGTAGGGGCGTACCCGGGGCTGACGGACATCGAAGCGAACCACGAACTGCGCACGCTGGTCGCCACCGACGGACTCTTCAGCCACCCCTCACTGTGGTTCACCCGGCGCGATTTCGCGGATACCAACCCGGAGGCCCTCCAGGCGATCATCGAGGCCCTGCAGGAATCCGACGCCTGGATCGAAGCCAACCCCCGCGAAGCCGCGCAGATCTTCGTCGACGACATCGAGAAGCGTGGCGGGTCCACGAGCCTCGATGCCTGGGAAGCTGCACTGCGCGGACGTCCTTTCGGTGTCAACCCGGTCACCGACGAGTTCCTCGACGAGCAGCAGCGCGCGGCCGATCTCCTGCTGAGCAACGGACTACTGCCGAAGGCGGTCACCGTCCGTGAAGCAGTCGTGCCGTGGATCAGCGAGTTCGTCGGTTCGGATCGTTCGTCGATCTGAGAACCCACACCTGACAGATCCGCTTCACACGTGACAGATACCGAACGGTCTGCCATTGTGAAGGGATGCGGCGGCGCGTGGGTGAGAGTTGGTCCACGCGACCAGTCTCAGGGGTAACCCCTGGGTCGGCCAGAAGAATTGGATACTGCGTCCACCGGCGTTCGGCACGCTCCGCGTGCTTGCCGCCGCACCGGACAAAGGATTTGGTCACCCCGCCCCGTCGCATCCCGGGGTCGAATCATGCGTGACTTCGAGCTCGATCCCGAGTTGGCGCGTCGTCTGGCCGTTGCGGCTGCTGATGCTCCGTGGACCCTCAGCGGCCTCGAGGAGGCATTCGGAACCGTCTTCGGCGTTTCCCCGACGCTCCTGGCCGTGCGCGTTCTCGACCTCATGCCCGCCCCACCGTTCGAACCGCAAACGCTGTACCGATTGCTTCGCGAACTACCTCGCCTGCGGCCTGTTCCTCTCTCACTGGACACCAATGAATCTTCGGTGTGGCGGTTCGACGTTCCCCGCTACAACACCAGTGTGGACCTGGCTCGTTCACTGGATCTGACGATCTCCGAACTCGAGTGGTTTGCCGACCGAGGGGAATGGCTCCGCACGAAACCCCTACCGCTACGCCACTACCGGCCCATGCAGATCAGCAAGAAGACCGGCGCTCGCCTCCTCGAGGTACCGAAACCTCGATTGCGCGAAATTCAGCGCAAGATTCTGCGCCGCATACTCGACCTGGTGCCCCCACACGACGCGGCACACGGATTCGTCCGTGGTCGAAGCCCTCTGACTTTTGCAGCGCCGCACGCACAGTCGGAAATCGTGATCGGTGTGGACCTCGCGCAGTTCTTCCCCTCGATCAGCGGCAGCCGCGTTCACGCCGTCTTCACAGCCCTCGGCTATCCACCCGCAGTGGCAGGAGTTCTCACCGGATTGTGCACTGTTGCAACACCTGCCGATACCCTGCGCGGACTACCGTATGCACAGGCATCACAGCTACGCACCGCGCATCTTCCGCAAGGCGCGCCAACTTCGCCTGCACTGGCGAATCTCGTCGCACGCAAACTCGACATCCGCTTGAGTGGACTCGCACAAGCGAACTGGCTCACCTACACCCGATACGCCGACGACCTCGCGTTCTCCGGAATTGAAGTAGCCGACGTCGGAACCCTCCTCTGGACGGTCGAGCAGATCGCCAGGGACGAAGGGTTTGCCATCCATCCACGAAAGACCAAGGTGATGCGCCCTCATCGACGCCAACACCTCACCGGGCTGGTGATCAACGACCAACCGTCGTATCCGCGTGACGACTACGATCGCTTGCGCGCCCTGCTGCACAATGCCGCCAGTACTTCTGCGCAGGAACAGAATCGGGACGGTATCGAGAACTTCCGCGCCCACGTCTACGGCCGGATCGCGCACATCGGCGAAACCAGCACTACACGCCGACGCACGTTGCTGCGCCTGGCTGAACGTGTGGATTGGGACGGCTAGTGCCCGCGAGCAGTCAGACCCGCGGTGTGTACGCCATGCATTCGACCTCCATGTGCGCACCCAGCGCCAGTCCATCTGTTCCGAACGCACTGCGGGCCGGCAGTCTCGACGCCGGGAAGTACTCGAGGTAGACCTTGTTGAACTCCTGCCAACGAGACATGTCGTCAAGCATGACAGTGCATTTGAAGATTGCTTCGACGCCGGAACCGTAAGCGATCAGCGAAGCCACGATGTTCTCCATGGTCTGTCGAGCCTGCGCTTCGAAGCCGTCGGCCAAAGTCCCGTCCGGGAGCATGCCGATCTGACCCGACAGATACAGAACGTCTCCGACGCGCACTCCGGTGGAGAACGGCGTATCGAAAGCGGGTGGGATGAACTCGACGGTCTGAGATGAATCCATTAGATCTCCTCGGAGTTGGAATATGCGTGACGAGTTGGTGTTTCAGCGCACTGGGCGGGCACGAACATCGGCCAGGAAGTGCGCCACCAACTCGTTCCACGCGTGTGGGTCCTCGAAGTAGGGGGAGTGGCCGCGGTCGGCAAGTTCGACCACTTCGGCGTGGGGCAGGAACTCGGCGGCGCTGCGAATCCGCTCGGGTGTCATCAAATCGTCCAGCTCACCCGCGATCAGCAGAACCGGCGCCGTCACCGCCGCAAGATCGCTCGGCGAGTAGTTGTGGGCCTTGAGAATTCGGAAGAACTCGGTGTCAGGTGGGCGATGACCGAAGGTGCCGAGAGCTTGGTACAGGTATGCCCTCGCCATGTCCAAGCTCGGCAACCGTCCGCCCACAGCGGGGTGTTCCCCCAGTGGCCGCGCCGTGACGGGCGCCGCGGTGAGGGGAGGTGCGCTGTCCGGGCCGAATCCGACGGGAATGCCGCCGGTCGTGCAGGCCAGGACTACCGACTCCACCCGCTCCGGAACAGCGATCGCGGTCCCCAATGCGGCCCAACCGCCCATCGACTGGCCGACCACGTGCGCTCGATCGACCTCCAACAGGTTCATGATTTCGATCAGATCCGAGACTGCCGCTACCGGGCCGTGGTTGCCCTTTTCGTTGGTGGACCGGCCGAATCCTCGCTGATCCCAGCTGATTACCCGATAATGCTGAGCGAAGTACGGTACCTGTTGGTACCAGACCGCGGCGTTGCCGCCGAGACCGTGCGTGAGAATCAGATCCGGGCCTTCGCCGGCAGTCTCGTACCAGACCCGTTCGCCGTCTGCGACGGTGATGAAGCCCTCGGTCCGTGAAATCATCCTTCTTCTCCTGTGTCGGACGGGCGCTTGCCCGAAGTGTGGTCAGTGAGGAGTTGCTGCACTTCATCGGTGGCCCGCAGCAGGTGTTCTTCGACCATTCGCGTCGTTTTCGCATCGAAGTCGGTATCGAACCCGATCACCGTCAACGCGCAGAGCGGAGATCCCTTGCGGGAAGACACTGCACGCGAGACCGAACCGATGATGTCCTGAGATCGTTTGTGTACAACGGCGAATCCGGTTTTCTGCGTCTCGGCTATGTCGGCGAGAAAGCCGGTGGGGCCTTCCAGCGGATAGCCGCTCTTCTCCACCATCGCCAGGTAGGGCGCCCGGGTGTTGTCCTCGAGTGCCGCGACCAACGCGAGCGGACCCGCGAACCGGTGCGGCGGAAGCAGATCCCCGAGCATCCGAGTGATCATCTTGAGTCTCTCGGGACGCAGCGCCGCGATGATCCGCGTTCCGCCGCTCTCGAGAACCTGCAGATTCACCATCATGTCGGTGCTCTCGGACAGCACCCGCATGGTCGGATCGCACAAGGCCGCCAACGAGTGCGCTGCCGCTTCGTGGGAAACCTGCAGTGCAGCCGGGCCGGGGAGATAGCGACCGTCGTAGCGGAAGACCCAACCACGGTTCGCGAGTTCTCCGAGCACTCGGTGCGCAGTCGGGCGGAGCATCCCGACTTCTTCTGCCAGTTCGCTGAGCTTCATCGGCGTGGTCGAGCGCGCGATGGCCTCGAGTAGATCCAGCGCTTTGTCGACGGCGGACGCAGAACCCTTCGTCATCCGATCCCCTCCCGGTGCCGTGGATGTACCCGGCGATCCGAAATCTCGTGTTCTTGGAAAACCCTTGGCATTCGTCTTGGAAATTACTATAGTCACAACAATCGTTCCGGCGTACGGAATTCTTTGAGCGTCTTCACCTTCCCACCGGATTACCGGCAAGGAAGTCATATCTTTCCCAGCGAGAGGCTTTCGGACATGACGGTTGGACATACCCTTCGGTCGACACCACGGTTCAGAGTTGTTGCCCTAGCTGCGGTCGCGACCGCAGCATTGGCACTGACCGGCTGCTCGAGCGACGCCACGGCCTCCGACGACGGGGGCACCCAGACCACCACGATTCGAATCGCGCCTCAGCCGATCGCAGACTTCGCACCGATCTGGCTCGGAATGGAGCAGGGATACTTCACCGACGAAGGACTCGACATCCAACTCGTCGAGGGCGGTGCTAGTTCCTCGGCTCAAATTCCGTTGCTGCTCAGCGGAAATGCAGATATGGCAGCCACGACCGCCGCCGCCGCAATTCAGGCACGCAGCCAGAACATGCCCGTCACCATCGTCGGAGGACTCACGAATTTTGCCGCGAGTGACGGCGTCGACCAGTCCGGCCTCGTCGTCGCCAAAGACAGTTCCATCAGCGGCTTCCGTGACCTCGAAGGCAAAACCGTTGCGATCAGCGGATTGAAGTCCGTCAGCGAGGCAGTCATCTCTGCTGCGGTGGAGAAGTCCGGTGGAGCAGCGGACAAGATCTCGTTCATTCAGGCGCCCATGCCCAACCTCGGCGACCTTGTTTCCACTGGCGGAGCCGATGCGGCATTCCTCATCGATCCGTTCCTGAGCAAAGCAACCGACTCGGGGCTGAAGATCCTCGGCCACCCCTTCCCCTTGGCCGCGCCCGGTGTGCCAGGGACCTCGCTGGTCGCTTCGGAATCGTTTGTCGACGCGAACCCGGACTCACTCGCCAAATTCCGCACGGCGCTTGCCAAATCCGTCGACTACGCCAATCAGAATCCGGGCGCCGTCAAGGCTGCGCTCTCGACACAAGCCAAGATTCCGCTCGAAATGCTGGCCAACAGCAAGAATCCTCAGTTCGTCGCAGTAGTGGAACCGGGTGCTCTCGGCACGGAGATCGAACTGCTGGTCAAGTACGGGGTACTGACGGATTCGGTCGAGGCCGAATCCCTGCTGACACCGGCCAACTGAGTTGTCCGCCTTGACAACCCTGCAGACTCGCCGCAGGCAGGTTCTGCTCGGTCGGCTGCTGACGCTCTTCGCGTTGGGAGCCGCCTGGCAGATCTTCGGAATGCTCGGCGACGAGGACGTCAAAGGTATTCCGAAGTTCAGCGACGTGGCAGTGGCCCTTGTGAACGAACTCGGCACGTCCTCGTTGTGGACATCACTGGGACAAACGGTGACCACCACAGCGATCGGATTGGCGCTGTGCCTGGTCATCGGGATCCCGGCAGGACTGCTGCTCGCCGCGCACCCGTTCCTGACGGTCTCCTCCCGTTTCGTCATCGACTTCTGCCGAACCGTTCCGCCGCTCGCAATCATTCCGCTCTTTCTGCTGATCATGGGCCCGACCCAACGGATGGCGGTGGCGCTGATCGTGGCAGTAAGTGTGTGGCCGATTCTGCTCCAGACGATTCACGGTGTGCGCAACGTCGACCCGGAACTGCTGGCGACCGCACGCTCCTTCCGACTTCCGCTGTGGCGCAGACTCGCTCTCGTCGTCGCACCGGCGTCGATGCCCTACATCTTCACCGGAATTCGCATCTCGGCAACACTGAGCTTGCTGCTGACCATCGGTGCAGAATTGATCGCCGGCGTGCCGGGACTCGGTAAGGAGATCCTGCTGAGCCAATCCGTCCCCGATCGAATGTTCGCACTGATCATCGTCGCCGGACTACTCGGAATGCTGCTCGCCTTCGCCGTGATGGCGATCGAGAATCGTTTACTTGCTTGGCATTACATCCCGAGGAGGATGACGACGTGAAGATGATGTCAGGACTTCGACTCCTCGCGTGGGAGTTGTGGCTGCCGATCTTGATCGTCGTCGTATGGTACTTCGGTTCGGAGTCGAGCAAGTCACCCTACTTCCCGCCACTGTCGCGTATCTGGAAAGCGTTTGTGGACAACTGGTTCGGTCCGGGATTCGCCCACGACGTCGTACCGAGCTTGACCAACCTTGCCTTCGGTCTCGCCGTGGCACTGGTGGTCGGCATCGGCGCCGGTCTCCTGCTGGCCCTGTTCCCGCTGGCTGCCGATATTGCCGATCCGTTTCTCCAGTTCTTCCGCGCCATTCCGGCGCTGGCCGTATTGCCCGCCCTCTTCATCGTTTTCGGAACCGGTTCGACCGGTAACGTTGCCGCCATCGCCTTCGGTGCGGTCTGGCCGATACTCCTCAACACCCTCGACGGCATTCGCTCCATCGACCCGAGTATCCGATTGGTGGCGCGCAGCTACCGGATCCGTACACCCCTCCTGGTGACGCAGGTACTCCTCCCCGGAGCGATGCCGCAGATAACAGTCGGTATCCGTACCAGTCTCGCGATCGGTGTCGTCATCATGGTCGGCAGCGAAATGTATGTCTCCACTGCAGGAATCGGTCACTTCGTGATCGTCGCGCAACAGACATTCGCCATCGCGGACATGTGGTCCGGAATTCTCCTGCTGGGAATCATCGGATACGTGCTCAACCTCGGATACGGCGTGATCGAACGATGGTTGCTCAGATGGCAGCCGCGGACCCACGACGCTCTCGCAGTGAAAGGAAACTGATGTCATCCACAGAATCTGCGGCATCGATACCCGCAGTCGAACTGAGCGGCCTCGGGGTGACCTACGGCGGCCCCACCGGCCGCGAAGTGCTCCGCGGGATCGACCTTACGGTCGCACCGGGAGAAATCGTCTGCATCGTCGGCCATTCCGGCATCGGCAAAAGCACGCTGATTCGTTGCATCGCCGGTCTGCAGAAGCCGACCACCGGTGAGGTCCGCATCGCCGGGATCGCGATCGATGCACCGCCCGCCACTCTGGCTCTCGTGTCACAGGACTACGGACGCACACTGATGCCGTGGCTTCGAGTGGGCGAGAACGTTCGCCTGCCGCTGCGGGGCAACGGTCTGGCGCGGAAGGTTCAGAACGAGAGGGTTACCGATGCACTCGCCGTTGTCGGTCTAGGTGGTGCTGCGCGTTCCTACCCCTGGCAGTTGTCCGGCGGAATGCAGCAGAGAGTAGCGATAGCTCGCGCTCTCGCCTATCGGCCGCAGGTACTCCTCATGGACGAACCCTTCGCGTCGGTCGATGCGCAGACCCGCGCGGAACTCGAAGACCTGCTGCTGACGCTTCAACGTGATCTTGGTATCACCGTCCTCATGGTCACCCACGACGTCGACGAATCGGTGTACCTGTCCGATCGAGTGGTCGTACTCGGCGGAACGCCGGCATTGATGCAGGACATCGTCGACGTCCCGTTGACCGGAGCTCGAGATCAGCTGACCACCAAGGCGGACCCACTGTTCATCGAGTGCCGTAACAGGGTGCTGTCCGCGATCCAGCAGTCCAAAACGGTGGCGCCCGTGTAGTGGACACCTCGCCTAGTCTGGCTCCGTGATCCTTCTCCTCATCGGCCTCGCGCTGCTCGGATTCTGCGGCTACCGGTTCAGGCAGGATCGGCGGAGGCTGAGCAACGGCGTCTATCTACTTCTCGGAGTGATCTTCACCGGTCTGTGGATGCTGCAGTCGGGTGCACCGGGGACGGAGATCCCGTCGTTCGTCATCGCGACGATCGCTCTGCTCTCGCCGTTGCTGGTGCTCCTGCTTGCAGGATTCCTGATCGTCAACGGGGTCACGATGCTGCGGCGCGAGGGATTCAGCGTGGCGAACCTGCTCTCCCTCGTCGCCGGACTCGGACTGCTCGTTCCCTACGTTCTGCTCGCATCAGCGTTGCTGACGCAGAGATATTGGCTCGCAGTCGTTCTCGGATCGTTCAGCCTGGTCGCGTCGTACCTGGGGTTTCTGTTCACGAGCTTTCTGCTCTACTCCTACGTGTACGGACGCCAGAAGTACCAGCCCGGGATGGACGCGATAGTGGTGCACGGCGCCGGGCTTTCGGGTGCCGACGTGACGCCCCTGCTGGCCAGCCGTCTGGACAAGGCCGCGGACGTCTTCCGCGCCGAGGTCCGCGAAGGACGTTCACCGCTGTTGGTCGTCAGCGGCGGGAAGGGATCGGACGAGGTGGTCAGCGAGGCTGAGGCAATGTGCGTCTACCTCGTCGATCACGGGATCCCGCGCGAGAACGTGATGCTAGAGGACCGTTCGACCACCACGCTCGAGAATCTCGAGTACACCAGGGACCTTCTCCGCGCCGACACCACGAAGCCTCGAATGGTTCTGGTCACCAGCAACTTCCACATACTCCGAACCGCAACGTTTGCCCGAAGCCTCGATCTGGACGCAGAAGTCATCGGTTCCCACACCGCCCGGTACTACCTGCCGAGCGCTATTCTGCGCGAGTTCGCCGCCGTCACGGTGGAACACAAGTGGCTCAACGGAACGGTCTGCCTGATCCTCGCCGCCCTGCCCCCACTGGTTGTCTGGGCGGCAGGAGGCATTGCGTAGCAAGCATCACCGAATCAGGCTCTCGACGCCCATCGGTCGGCGACCCAGAAGCAGTTCCACGGCAGCACTGCCCGCAAGGAAGTCGTGGTGGTTGTAGAACTCGAACATCGCCGCCAATCGTGAGCTGGCGTTGACGTCCAGGCCGCTGCCGATCTGTTCACGCCATTGATCCACGCTGATCTGTTCTATCGCGACGGTACGTGACGTCTGCTTCTCCACCATCTGTGCCACCTCCATGACGCTCAGAGCTTGCGGGCCGCCCACCTCGTACGTCGCTCCGTGATGCTCGCCCGGGCCCTCGCTCAGGACGACCGCGGCAACAGCTGCCACGTCCGCCAAACTCACGAACGAGAACCTCGTGTCCGCGCTGTACGGCACGATGATGGTCTCTGACCGACCCGTGAGTACCGCTTCGAAATTCTGCGCGTACGCACATGGTTGCAGCACAGTCCATTTCAAGGGAGAACGATGCAGTTCGTCCTCACACCTGGCTTTGTCCAGGTGATGCGGCATTGACGGGCTGAACGGCCACGCCACGGAGTGATAGACAAAGTGCTCCACCCCCGCCGAAGCCGCTGCCGTCAGCGCATTGCGAAGCAGCGCCGGCTCGTCGGGATGGACGTTCGGGGCAATGAAGTACACCCCTCGGCACCCGGCGAGCGCCTTGCGCAGCCCTCTTCCCGTTTCGAGTTCTACCTCGAAGTCCCCGTCGACACGCGCCTTTCGCACCAGTCGCCGAGCTGTCACGCTCGGCGGCAGTGCAGCGACGACTGCCTCACCGGTCTTACCCGCGGCGCCGATCACCGCGATGTCGGCGCCGCGAGCAATTCCGTTCTCCATGAGAGTTTTCCGTCCTAGACGTAGCCGTAGACCGCTGAGGTGGCGCCACCGGAAAGCTGCGCGTAGCCCGGACCCCGATCGAAGAAGGGTTCGTTCTCACCGCGCTCCGAGCGCAACTGATCCCGTAGCTCCGTGGTAGCAGCCTCGTCGACCGACGGCTCGTCACCCTCGATCACGACAACACCGTAGTCGTCGCGTGCACCCTCCACGGAAACCTTGCGCCACTGAATGTCTCGCAAGACCTCCTCGATCGGGCGCTCCAGTGGATCTCCCCAACCGCCACCACCGGTGGTGCGAATCCGTACGACCTCGCCCGCCTTGATCGGCTCGGCATCGGTCAGCGCGTCGAACTCACGCTCGTTCGGTCCACCCGGATCCAGGACCACGGAGAACGGCCGACCGGCCTTGCCGCCCTTGACTCCCCAGCAGGCGAGGATCGAACGATCCGCAATGGACATGAAGTGCGCATCCTTGAGCATCCGGATGTGCTTCTCGTATCCCAGGCCGCCGCGGTAGCGTCCGGCTCCGCCGGAATCCATGGCCAGACCGAGCTTCTCGACGATGAAGGGGAAACGGCTCTCGGTGAATTCGGTCGGCAGGTTCCGTGAATCGGGAACGACGTGAATCGTGTCCTCACCGTCGGCGTAATAGCGTCCGCCCGAACCGCCGCCGAGCACCTCACGCATGAGGTACGAGTGACCCTCGAAGTCTTCACCGTAAACACCGGTGTACCTGATGGTCTCCTGGTCGGCGGGCATGTTGCCGTCCACGGCCTTGGCGACGACGCCGGCCAGCACTCCGAGAAGACGGAGGATGACAAACGTGCGAGCGTTGGTGGGGGCAGGGAAGATCGGGGTGATCAATGTTCCCTTCTCGGGGAACTTCATCTCGATCAGCGGTACGACGCCCTCGTTGACATCCAGTTCGGCCATGCGCTCCGGGGTGTCCGCGAGGTTACGCAGAATCGGGGCCAACCACTTGATGAGGAAGTTTCCGTCCGCGTAGTCACCGCAGTGGTTGATCGGGCCCTTTGCCTGCGGTCCGGTTCCGTTGAAGTCCAGGATGAGTCGCTCGCCGCCCTCGTCCTCCGGCCGCGTCTTCGTGAGCGTGATGCGCTGGATGTGGAGCATCGGCTCGTCGACGCCGTCGTGCTCGGCGTAGTCCTCCCACGTGTACTCACCGACCGGGATCTTGCTGAGGATCTCGCGGCGGTACGTCTCGGTGGTCGCGTCCATCATCGCGTCGAAGCACGACTCGACGGTGTCGACGCCGTAGCGCTCGAACAATTCGGTGAGTCGACGCGCACCCATCAGGCACGCCGAGCACTCGGCGTCGAGGTCAGCTGCGAGAGCGTCCGGCATGCGGGAGTTACGCGTCATGATGCGCAGCGCCGCCTCGTTGGGAACTCCCTGGTCCCACAGTTTGATCGGCGGAACCATCAGTCCCTCTTCGTACACCGTGGTGGCGCCGGACGGCATGGAGCCGGGGCAGCAACCGCCGATGTCGTCGTGGTGACCGAATGCCTGAACGAAAGCAACAACCTTCGGCTCGGCATCGGGAGTGACGCGGACGAAGACAGGCACCGTGACGCAGAGGTCGGGGAGATGGCCGATGCCCCCTTCGGACAGGTAGACGTCGTTGTGGAAGTACACGTCTCCCGGCTTCATCGTCTCGAGTGGGAAGTCCCGGGCGATCGGATGAACCAGCGCGGAATACGAACGGCCCGTGAGCTTGCGGAGGTTCCGGTCGTGAATACCGGCGCGGAAATCGTGAGCGTCACGGATCATCGGCGAACGCGAGGTGCGCGAAATGGAGGTCTCGACCTCCATTTCCACGCTGGCGAGGTAACCGGCGACGATCTCGACCAGAATCGGATCAGGTGACGCGCCGTCGGTAGCGGTGAGTCGGTACGGCTTGGCCGCGGTGGCAGCAGCAGCATCGAGAATGGCGGTCATCACTTCACTCCGTTCGAGTCGGAAGACTTCGAGATACGAATGTTCCCGAAGGTGTCGATACGTGCCGAGAATCCGGGGTGGATCGGGACAGTCGAGCTGAACTCCTCGATCACGGCCGGTCCTTCGATGACGTCACCCGCACCGAGCAGCGTGCGGTCGTAGGTAGCAGTTTCGACCCAGCTGTCGAAATACGATTGCCGCGAACCGGTTCGGGCAGTGTCGGCGCCAGTGCCGGCGGGGATCTCCTTGAGCGTCGGACGCTTGATCGGGCCGATGCCGCTCACGCGCAGGTTGACCCACTCCACGTGCTGCGACGGGTCTCCCCGGAAGTCGTAGCCGTACAGTTCGCGGTGCGCCTGATGGAACGCCTCGGCCGCGTCGTCCATGATCTGCGCCGTGACGGTACCTTCCGCCACCGGGACGCGTACCTCGAAGGCCTGACCGAGGTAACGCAGATCCGCAGTACGGGAGTACTTGCGCTGCGTCTCGTCGAATCCTTCTTCGGCAAGCGCGATTTCGGCCTCGCCGGCCAACGCGTCGAACTGGCTCTGCAGGTCTTCAGCCTTCAACCGGTCGTGACGACTGACATGCGTCTGGACGTAGTCGTTGCGGACATCGACCGTCAGCAGACCGAACGCGGAGACGTTACCCGGATTGAGCGGGACAAGAACGTCCTTCAGACCCAGGATGTCGACGAGACGGCAGGCGAGCAGGGAGCCGGAACCGCCGAACGTCACGAGGGTGAAGTCGCGAACGTCGAGGCCACGCTTGACCGTGATCTGACGCAGGGCGTTGGCCTGGTTCCACGCCGAAACCTCGAGGACACCGACCGCACACTCCTCGAAGCCCAGACTGAGCTGTGTTGCAAGCTCTTCGAGGCCCTTGCGTGCCAGTTCTGTGTCGAGGGGAATTTCGCCGCCGAGCAGATGGGGTGGGATGCGCCCGAGCAGGACGTGCGCGTCGGTGATGGTCGGTTCGCTGCCGCCCTTGCCGTAGCACAACGGTCCGGGATCGGCGCCCGCCGACTGAGGGCCGACTCGGAGGGTGCGTTCCGGCGTCATCCACGCGATCGAGCCACCGCCGGCGCCGACGGTCACGACGTCGATCATCGGGATCTTCGAGGGGTAGTTGCCTACTCGCCCTTCGGTGGTCAGCGCGGGCTCGCCGCGAACCACGACGGTGACGTCCGTCGACGTTCCGCCGCCGTCACAGGTCAACACCTGCTCGACGCCGGCCGCATCGGCGATCAGCGCAGCACCGAGAGCTCCGGCAGCCGGTCCCGACAGGACTGTCGTAATAGGCTGGTGAACAACCTCTTTGGCCGACAGGACACCGCCGTTGGACTTCATGACGTAGAACGGGATGTCGCGGGGTTCACCGTCGGTGGTCGAGAACTCACGCAGACGATTCGCGATGTTGTTCACGTAGTTTCGGATGTTCGGCTTGACCGCGGCGTCGACGAGAGTGGTGATGGACCGCTCGTATTCGCGGTACTCACGAAGCACCTGGCTCGAGATGCTCACCGTCGCATCGGGGAAGACCTCGAAGAGGATGTCGCGAACGCGCTCCTCGTGCGTCGGATCGGCGTACGAGTGCATGAGGCAGACGCCGATGGTCCGGATGCCGCGGTCCTTGAAGAACTGCGCTGCGCTGCGGACGCTCTCTTCGTCGAGCGGACGAATCTCGCTGCCGTCGAAGGAAAGCCGTCCACCGACGGTGCGTACACGATCGGCGGGAACGATGCGTTCGGGCTTGACCCAGAAGTACGAGTTGCCGTAGCCGTCCGGCACCGACTGACGAGCGATTTCGAGAACGTGCTCGTAGCCTTCGGTGGTGATGAAGCCGAGGTTCTCGACCTTGCCTTCGAGCAGCTTGTTGGTCGCAACGGTCGTGCCGTGGCTGACCGCACCGATCGAGTCGCCGCTCTCGCCGAGCTTGGCGAGTACCTTCTCGATACCGGCGAGAAAGCCCTCGGCGGGGTCCGCCGGGGTGGACGGGGTCTTGGTGGTGACGATGGCGCCGGTTTCGTCGTCCACTGCCACGATGTCGGTGAACGTTCCGCCGGTATCGATACCGACCCGAATCTTCCTGGGTTCCACGCTTCCTCCTGAGATCTTTGGCTCGTCTCGTCTGGTACCGATCGACGGTTGCGGCCTAGCCGGTGAGTGGCTCGTACCTGACGTGTAGTGCTATTCCACAGGTTCGGAAGGGCGGATTCTTTGTCACAATTCGCCGAATCGGGGGGCCAAGGTTCGGCGCACGATCACGAGCGGATCTTCGCCGGCGCCCCCGTGGGTTACGCGGACGTGAAAAACGCCCCGAACCTGGTCGGTTCGGGGCGTTTCCCTCATCGTGAATCAGCTGTTGACACCTGAGTGAACTACTCGCGACAACCAGAACGCGCCAGGAATCCGCCTATAGCAACACCTGACAAAGCAATGGCTGCGCCGACGACGGCGCTGACCATCACCGTGCGAGCATCTGTGCCGCCCGCTGTCGGTGCAGCGGCCGGAAGAACCGCCGGTGCCGCGACAGCTCCGGAGACTACCGGCGCGCCTTCGACCGCCACTGCCGGTATTGCCGCCGCCACGGCGGCAGTGACCTTCTCGGGGATGCCGTTGGCAATGACGCCGTCGATGCTCTTGAAGAACACCCCGGCCATCTTCTTGGCTACACCGGTGATCATGCGCTGCCCGACGCCGCCGACCATCCCGCCGACCACGGCATCGGCGTCATACGAAAGCAGCGTGCCACCCTCGTTCTCCGTCAAGGTGACCGTGACGTCCGCCTTCACCGTGCCGGGAGCACCAGCCCCCGAAGCCGTCATGACAAACGAATTGGGCCGATTCTGTTGCGACAGAACAACCTCGCCGTCGTAGACGCCCTTGATCGACGCAACTCCCGCCATGATGGAGAGCTTGTAATGATTGTCTGTGAGCTGCTCGAGCGACTGCACACCGGGAATGGTCGCGGCCAGTACACGACCGTCCTGGAGCTTGTCGTAGACCTCTTCGCGAGGTGCCGTCAACTGCGCGGTGCCGGCGATTCTCATGAATTCTCCTCTGATGACGAACCCGCATGTGCGAGTCGAAGTTCGAACAGTTCGGACGGTGAAATGGGCATGGACGTGATCGAGATTCCTTCGGCGTCCTCGATGGCGGCCGCGATGACGGCGCTGGTGGGGATCACACCGGCCTCACCGGCACCCTTCATTCCGAGTGGGTTGAGCCCTGACGGCGTGACGGTGTGATCCATCTCGAGCGAATCCGGCATCTCGGTGACGAACGGCATCAAGAAGTCCATGTACGACGCGTTGAGCATCTGCCCGTGCTCGTCGTAGACGATCCGCTCGTAGAGTGCGCCGCCGATACCTTGCGCAACTGCGCCCATGACCTGGCCTTCTACGATGCGGGGGTTGATCACGTTCCCGCAGTCGTGGATGACAACGTAACGACGGACCGTGATCTCGGCTGTCACGGGATCAGTTTCGACGATCGCCGCGTGCACTCCCGAAGCGAAGGTGGAACTGGGCGGCGAGTAGTAGCCTGTTGCTTCCAGACCGGGCTGCTCACCCTCGGGAATCGGCGGCTTCGACATGTCCGTGTCGGTCTTGGCGAAACCGGTGGCCAGCTTCGACTCACGGTCGAACGCATATCGTAGCGGGTTCGACAGCACGGCAACAACACTCAGCGGTACGGACGTACCTTCCACACCGGCTTCGGTGCCGATCTTGCACACGTGGCCTTCCCGGAGTTCCAGTTCGGTTTCCGGCAGATCCAAGATTCCGGAGGCGATCTTCTTCGCCTTCTCCGCGACCATCTGCGCCGCGACATGGAAGGCCGAACCCGACATGACCGCACCACGCGAGGCGAAAGTGCCTACGGCATAACCGAACCGGCGGGTATCACCCGTGACGATCTCGACGTCGGAGACCTTGACTCCGAGATCGTCCGCGACGATCTGGGCGAAGGCGGTCTGATGTCCTTGGCCTTGCGTCGTCAAGCCTGTTGCCGCCTTGACCTTTCCGGACGTCTCGACCACGACGTGTGCACCCTCGTAAGGCCCCGGGCCGGTTCCCTCGACGTACGCACCGATACCGATGCCGACCGACCGCCCTTCGGCGCGAGCCTTCCTCTGGTACTCGGGAAATCCGTCCCAGTCGATGAGCTTCTTGAGCTTGTCGATGCCTGCCTGGTAGTCGCCCGTGTCGTAGATCAACGGGCGTCCGTCCTGGAACATCAGGCCGAAGTCGTACGGCATGTCCTCGGGGCGAATGAAGTTCGCCTCCCGCACCGCGATCTTGTCCTTGTTCAGGTACTTGGCGATGGCGTCCATGGATCGCTCCATAGCGAACACGGCCTGCGGACGTCCGGCGCCGCGGTACGGGGTCACTATGACCGTGTTGGTGTACAGCGAATAGGCGTTGACCCGGAACGACTTCGGCTTGTACGGCCCGAGAACCTGCGTCGCGGTGTTGATCATGACGATGATCCCGTACGGCAGGTAGGCGCCGTTGTCGTGCCAGAACGTGAAGTCGAACGCCAACAGACGACCCTCGTCGTCGAATCCGATGTCGACCTTCTGGATCTGCCCACGCTCGTGCGCGCTCGAGATGAAGTGCTCACGGCGATCCTCGACCCACTTCACCTCACAGGAGATGCCGGCCTGGCCGAGGCGTCGAGCGGCCCACGTGATCATCACTTCTTCGGGCCACGGGTGAACGATCTTGACGCCGAATCCACCGCCGACGTCAGGAGCGATGCAGTGAACCTTGTTCAGCGCCATCCCCAATCGCGCGGCGATTGCGGCGCGGGCGGACGTGGAGGTCTGGGTGGAGGTCCAGAACGTGAGGGTGTTCTCGTCGCCGTCCCAGCGCGCGTAGACACCCTTGCCCTCCATCGGCATGGAAGCCGAACGCTCGATTTCGAGATCCAGCGTCAGTCGGTGCGGCGCGGCGGCCAGTTCGGCATCCAGATCTCCGAACCCGTGCTGCAGGTGAGCGGCGACGTTGTCCGGAACGTCGGCGTGGACGGCGTTGGCGGCGGTGCGAGCGACGTCGATCCCCACTACAGGCTTCAGCGCCTCGTAGGTGACGTCGATCTTCGCGCAAGCGTCCTCGGCGATGTACCGGTTGTCGGCGACCACCATGGCGATGGCTTCGCCGACATGCTTCACCTCGTCCTTCGCGAGGGGATACCCGTTGCGCGGAGCGATGATTCCCGGATGCGGAATGAGCAGTGGCAGGTTCTCCGCCATTTCCGGCGTGTCGGCCAGGAGATCTTCGTAGGTGTAGATGGCATGCACACCAGGCACTTCCAGCGCCTGGTCGATGTCGATGTCGATGATTCGCGCATGAGCGTGCGGCGACCTGACGAATGCCGCGATCAGCGCGTTGTGGCCCAGATCGTCGAGGTATCGCCCCTGACCGCTGAGCAGACGCGTATCTTCCTCGCGCGGAATCGGTTTACCGAAGAACTTGCCGTCGTCGGCAACCGAATGATCGGCCGTCGAATGATCGGAAGCCGGGTGCTTCGCCCCGTTGCGCTTTGCTGGTTTGACCGGAGTACTCATGCCTTACCCGCCCGTCCTCCGACGGGATTCGTCGTTCCCCGCACCTTGCGATCCAACGCCTCCCGAGTGGACGCGTCGTCGATTCCGAGCGGGAACTGCCCGGCCCGTTCACGCTTGATCTCGGCTGCGCGCAGAACCGACGCCCTGATGTTCTGGTATCCCGTACAACGGCAGAGGTTTCCCGCGATCGCGTCGGTTGCTTCCTCACGTGTGGGATTGGGGTTCTCCTCGAGAAACGCCGCGATGGTCGTCACGAATCCCGGTGTGCAGAATCCGCACTGCAGACCGTGACAATCCTTGAACGCCTGCTGAACCGGATGCAAAGTACCGTCCGGCTCGACGAGGCCTTCGACGGTCGTGATCGATCGACCTTCGAGGCTGGCAGCGAGGACGAGGCAGGACCGAACCGGCTTTCCGTCGAGCAGCACGGTGCACGCACCACACACGCCGTGTTCACAACCGACGTGCGTGCCCGTCTTACGGAGGTGGTGACGAATGGCATCCGAAGCCAAGGTGCGGGAGGGAAGAACGACGGTGCTCGTCACCTCGTTGAGCGTGAACGTCACGGCCACATGGTGCTCACCGGTGTCTGCTGCCAACTCGGCAAGTTGATCATCGATGGAGCGATCGTTTTTGGACATTGTCACCACTTTCCTGCCAGTACTGCGTTCTCACTGAGAGCATCCGTTGCCGCCGCGAAGCCGACCCGCGCCGTGAGCGCGGACACCAACTGCGAGCGGTACGCCGCCGTCCCGTGAATGTCTGCCTCGGTATCTATCTGCGCGCGGGCGCATTCTCCGAGAGTGCGCCATCGCGGGTCTCGCTGATCCGTCGCGGACGCCCCCGCCAGCACGTCCGTGTAGTCCACGACCTGCCCCAGCTCTCCGGCGGACACGTACGTCATGTGCGCTTCGGCCACCAGACCGTCGACCACGCGAATCCGGGCGACGACGCCGACCAGTGCATAGTCACCGTGACGACGCGCGATCTCGTCGATGGCGGTCCCCACTCCGGGTTCGGCGCCGGGCACCGACACCGACACCGCGATCTCGTCCGATTCCAGGCTCGACTCGAGAGGACCGGCAAAGAGATCCGTCGACGCGATCTCGCGGGTGCCACGCACCGACTGGACGGTCACGCTGCCGCCGAGCAGTGTCAGGACTGCCGGCATCTCCGCCGACGGGTCGGCATGGACGATGGAACCGACGCTCGTCCCGCGGTTACGGATCGTGGGGTGCGCTACCAACTGCAGAGCACGGTTCAGTAGAGGCTGAACTCGACGAGCACCTTCGTCGGCCGCCAGCACCGAGTGCGTGGCCAGGGCCTGGAACCGCACTCCTTCGTCTTCGGACGAGGTCACCGAAGCGAGGTTCGGGATCGATCCGATGTCGACGATGTGGGCGGGCGCGGCGAGGCGCATGGACAGCAGCGGCACAAGCGATTGCCCACCGGCGAGCACCTTCCCCTCGTGAGAGACCTCGGAGAGGATTCGGCACGCGTCCTCGACCGAGGACGGTCGGTGATAAGTCAGCGGCGACGGTTTCATTACTCAATCCTGCCTCTATGAGTCACTTCACGTTTTGTGCAGATGTGACAACGGTCACGGGTCATACCTGGCATACATTCAACTTGGCATCACGTGAGCTGCGCCACGGGCTCTTCCCGTTCGTCATCTGACGTATCCGGACCCGTCGTGGAGCCCGGTCGCCTGCCGGGCTCCGGCCTGTTCAGTTCGGGGTTCCTGGACCCGACGAACTGGCAGAAGTGGTACATCACGATCAAGACGATGGTGCCGAGCGCGATGCCTCCGAGTGAGAACGTGTCACTGAACTTCAGAGCCGTGTCGCCGATACCGATGATCAGACCGGCGGCGATCGGCATCAGATTCAGCGGATTCCCGAAGTCGACACCGTTCTCTTTCCAGATCTTGGCGCCGAGCAGACCGATCATGCCGAACAGAACCACAAGAATTCCGCCGAGAACGCCGCCGGGAGTCGCCGCCATGACCGCCCCGAACTTGGGGGAGAAGCCGAGCAGGATCGCGATGACACCCGCGATCACGTACGCGGCGGTCGAGTACACCCGAGTGGCCGCCATGACACCGATGTTCTCGGCGTGTGTCGTCGTGGGAGAGCCGCCTACTGCGCTGGCGATGGCGGTGGCAAAACCGTCACCGGCAATTGCGCGTCCGATGTACGGGTCGAGATCGTCGCCCGTGATCTCGGCGACGGCCTTGACGTGACCGGCGTTTTCCGCGACCAGTGCGATGACACCGGGAAGGACCAGAACGATGAACGTGAGGCTGAACGAGGGAGCGTGGATACCGACGATTCCGTTGGCTTCGTCCGAGAACGGCGGCAACCCGAACCATGACGCCGAGTGCACCGAATCCCAGTTGACACGAAAGTGCTCGGTGGGTGCTCCACTACCGCCGGCGGACGTGATCGGACCGGAGACCCGGTCGAGGACCCACGAGAAGATGTAGCCGAAAACCAGCGCGACGAGAATGGCGATACGTCCCAGGAAGCCGCGTAGCGCAACGCTCATCACGATCAGGGCAACCATCACGATCAGTGCCACCCATTGGTCCTGCGGCCAGTACAACCCCGCGACAACGGGCGCCAGGTTGAAACCGATCAGCATCACCACAGCGCCGGTGACCACCGGCGGTAGCGCTTTACTGATGACGCCACCGCCGAGAAAGTGGATGGCGATGCCGACGAATCCCAGAACCAACCCCGACACCAGAATCGCACCGGTCACTTCCGCCGTCGTTCCACCCTGAGCACGAATAGCGGCAACGCCGCCGACGAAGGCCGCCGACGTACCGAGGTAACTGGGGACGCGTCCTTTGACCACCAGGAGGAAAAAGAGCGTACAAAAGCCCGACATCATCACGGCAAGTTGAGGATTGAGCCCCATGATGATCGGGAAGACGAACGTCGCGCCGAACATCGACACGACATGCTGGCCACCCAACCCGATGGTTCTTCCCCAACTGAGTCGCTCGCCGGGAGCGACCACTTCACCGGGTCCGATGTTCTTTCCGTCTCCGTGCAACGTCCAGATCGGCATGACGAGACCTTTCGCGAAGGAGGAAGGTGTTCGAAATGCTTTGTGCCCCAGCTCACAAACACCGTGTCTGGAGTGAAACGCTAATGCAGCAATCAGATTTGGACGTGATGACAATCTGCCAGAACCCACTCGCCGAGATTGGCAACAATGGTGGCAGATGACGCGGGCAGGGGTCATCGTCAGTGCTGGAGACAGTTTCGACCGAAATGAGGACCGCGCCGCGAAGGGTCCAAACATTTTCTTCGGCTTAATGATTCCGTAACACGATGTCTGTCAACGGAAAACGAGGTACCTAGCCGAGGGCTGCGAGGATCCCTGCTGCCATCTCCGCGACCTGATCATCGGTCATCACGAACGTCGGCGAAATCTGCATCGCACCCTGACCCGCCGCGCGACCCGAAATACCGTGCTCACGCAACGTCTTCACGAACAGCAACGCCTCCGCCGGATCAGCCAACTGCACCGCAGCGACCGCACCGAGCCCACTACGAACCTCCGCCACCCGCGGATGCTCGGCCAACGGCTGCAGATGCGTATGCAACGACGCCTCCAGACGCTTGGACTCCCCAAGCAAATTCTCACGCTCGAGAATGTCGAGGTTCGCCATCGCCGCCGCAGCAGCACCGGCATGCCCGCCATACGTGTAACCATGACGCCACCACGAACCCGCATAGAACGGCTCCGCCACCCGCGGCGCGATGAACACCGCACCCATCGGAACGTAACCGGACGTCAAACCCTTTGCCGTGGTCATCATGTCGGGCTGCAAATCGAAACGAGTAGACGCGAACCACTCGCCGCCGATACGACCGAAACCGGTCACGACCTCGTCGACGACAAACAGAATGTCGTGCTCGCGGCAGATGTCGCGCACCTCGGCCAGGTACCCCTCCGGCGGAAGATACACCCCACCGGCACCGATGATCGGCTCCGCGAAGAACGCGGCGATCTTGTTCGCACCGATCCTCTCGATCAACTCGAGCAGACTCTTCGCATCATCCCAGCCGACCGTGGCCGCATCCGCCATCAGCTCGCCGTAACCCTCACGGTTCACCGGAATACCCGCCAGAGCCGTTCCCGCAACATGCATTCCGTGGTACGCCTTCTGACGACCGACGCTGATCGCCTTCTCCGGCTGCCCCACCTCGTGCCAGTACCGGCGAGCGAGCTTCGCCGCAGTGTCCACCGAATCCGAACCACCCGAAGTGAAGAAGATCTTGCTCCCGGCAACCGGCGCGATCGTCGCCAACCGCTCCGCCAACACCTGCGTGGTCTCGGGAACAAAATCACCGAAATTCGAGAAATGAGCGATCTTCGACAACTGAGCCGCCACCGCATCCGCGATCTCCGTGCGCCCGTGCCCGACATTGGTGAACCACAGGCCCGCCGTCGCATCCAGATACCGAGTGCCCTCGCGGTCCCAGATGTACGCGCCCTCACCGCGAGAGACGACAAACGCGCCGTTCTTCTCCACAGCGCCCATGTCCGCGAACCCGTGCCACAATGCCGAAGCCATCGTCGTTCTCTCCCAACTGGATACGTTCGAAATAGATTAGGTCAGTTCACGCGGAGTGCGGGAGGAAGAACCCGCTCGACCCACTGGGTTGCCTGCTCGAATGCGTAGGCGAGTTGGAGTACGTCCAAGTCGGCTCCGTGCCGACCGATGATCTGGATACCCATGGGAAGCGAACGATCGTCGAAGCCGACCGGCATCCCCGCAACCGGAACCCCGGCCATCGTCCAGGGAACAACCGTCTCCATCCACCGGTGATACGTGTCCATCGACCGCCCGTCGACGTTCTCGGGCCAGTGAGTGTTCTTGTCGAAAGGAAACACCTGAGCACTCGGCGCGAGAATGTAGTCGTAGGTTTCGAACATCTTGGTAATGGCCGACAGCCAGCCGTTGCGGGCCTCCGCAGCCTTGGTCACGTCGAGTGCCGAGAGGGTGACCGCATGCCCGAGTTCCCACAACAGTTCGGGCTTCATCAACTCACGCAAGCTCGGATCGTTGTACTGATCGATCAAACCGAGCTGCGCCCACCAACGCCATCGCAGGAACAGTTGCCAGATGTCCTCGGGTTTGAAGTCGGGAAGTGCTGCCTCGACGCGGCACCCCAACTGTTCGAAGACCTCGAACGAGGATTCGCACAACTCGAGAACTCCAGGTTCGGTTGCCAGGTAACCGTTCCAGTCACCGACCCATGCGATCCGAGAGCCCTTCAGATCCCGTGCGAGGCTTTCGGTGAACACAGCGGGATTCTCACGAATCCCCAACGGTGCATAGGCATCCGGCCCCGCCATCGTAGAGAGAAGGTGAGCCACGTCGGTGACGGTTCGGCCCATCGGACCCACAACAGCGCCCTGAGCGATGAATCCCGTCTCCGGTATCCGACCCCAGGAAGGTCGAAACCCCACGACGTTGTTGAACGCCGACGGGTTTCGGAGCGAACCCATGTAATCACTTCCATCAGCCACCGGCAGCATGCGAAGCGCCAACGACGCTGCGGCGCCTCCGCTGCTACCGCCGGCAGTGCGCGAATTGTCGTACGGCGACACCGTCGTACCCCACACCGGGTTGTACGTCTGGGATCCGAGCCCGAACTCCGGTGTGTTCGTCTTGCCGATCACGATGGCACCGGCAGACTTGATCCGCTTGACGAACAGGTCGTCCTCTTCGGCGATTCGATCCGCGAACATCGGCGACCCGGACGTGAACGGCAGACCCTTGGCTGCCGAAAGATCCTTCACCGCATGCGGAAACCCGTGCATCCAACCGAGATACTGCCCACTCGCCAACTGCGAATCACGCTCGCGCGCCTCCGCCGTCAATGCTTCCCGATCCCGCAATGCGACGATCGCGTTCACCGCCGGGTTATGAACTTCGATCTGGTCGAGGTAGCTGTCCATCACCTCGACACACGACACTTCACGCCTGCGTATCAGACCACTGAGCGTGACCGCATCGGCCATGACGAGCTCGCGATTCTCGGGCGCACCGGAAACGCTCTCGTCGACAGGGTCAGCAGCATGAACCATCGTGAATCCTTTCAAGCAGTGAAGTGGGTTGCGCCGGCAGAATCTCGGTCGGATTCGCCGCCACCGGCAACTGATTCGAGGACGAATTACCGGTGGCGGCGCGCGACTGTCGAAGTTTCCAGCGAGGTTCTTACCGGCTACTGACCGAGATCGACGATGGCGGCGACAGGGCCGCCGCCCTCGGGGCCCTGATGCGCTGCCGAGACCGAGACGAACACTGCCGGATCACCGGTGACAGCTGCCGTGACTCCACCTACGCACGACTTGATCTGGCGGTGCCAGTGCACATCGGAGTCGTCGAGCATCGCATTACGACGGCCGCGGACCGTTCCGTCCTGGCTGGCCTCGCACTTCAAGAACACGTTGACGAGTTGACCGTCCAGGTCGCTCGAGTGCGGCCGCTCCGGAAGTTCGAGTCCGGCGTCACGGATCGCCGCCCAGATGCCGTCCTGGTCGAGCGGATCCTTCATCACGCTGTGGCCGATCCGGTAGCGTCCGCCGACGCCACGTGCGTTACCGACGACAACGATCTGAGCACGGTCCAACTCGACGCCGGACGAGCAGGATGCAACAGAGGAGAAGAGCTCGCGGCTGTGCATGACATCCTCGTCGGTCGGCATGTCGATTTCGCCGAGTGCAACCGCGATTCCGAGCGCCGTACCGCCGTTGGACAGGTCCATCGACTCATGAGTCTGTTCGGTCCACACGGTCTTGCCGCGACTCTTGGCGTCACGGATGGTGTGGATTGTCAGCAACGGAGTCTTGGTCTGTACGTAGTGCACGTCGGCGGGATCGGTGATGCCGGCATCGGTCATCGCATCTTTCACTGCCGCAGCCACTTTGGTGATCATCGCGGTACGACCGATGTCCTCGGGCAGCAACTGCTCACTCATGGCGACACCCACGGTCAGTCGCGGCTCGTCGGTCTTGGTGACCTTGTCTGCCGGTACCGTCGCGAAGATCGTCGCGTGCGGGCTGATCACACCGTCCGTGCCGCCTGACCAGACGATCGGTACCTCGGCCACCTCTTCGGGGCTGCGATTACCCTTGGCGGAGAGAACCTCTCGAAACGCTCGGTCCGCGATGATGCGCGTGTAGTCGTTGACGCCGCCGTTACCCTCGGTTTTGCCGATGACTGCAATGACGCGGTCGGCCTCGAGGACACCGTCGTCGATCAGCTTGGCGAGCTCACTGGCGTCGGAGACGCTGTGTAGCGGAACCTTACGGACCTCGATTGCTTCGGGCATTGGCATCTCCTTGTATAGGGAATCGTGGAGGCAAAATTGGGCCTTGACAGCTCCTGGCGCCCAGCCCAGCCGAGCGGTTCGGAACTGCCATGCCGACTACGCTATGACGACTCGAACCCTTCGGCATCGTCAATAGTTGCCCAAACGAAAACCGCGATTGGTTATTTCGACTCCAATTCACCGGTTGTGCGCCGCCCCATCGGTTCTCACTTACGATTCGACCATGGACACCACTGTTGTCGACCATCCGCTGGCGGCATCGCTGCTCACGACCATGCGCGACGCTCGCAGCGACAACGCAACTTTCCGGTCCGCCTTGCGCAGACTGACCCATATGTTGGTCTACGAGGCCATGCGCGGCGCAGAAGTGGAACAGTTCGACATCGAGACGCCAGTTGCTCCGACGCTGGGAGTGCGGCTGGCAAATCCACCGCTCCTGGTACCGGTCTTGCGAGCGGGCCTCGGCATGGTCGAGCAGGCGAGTGCCCTTATTCCGCAGGCAGGCGTCGGTTTCGTGGGAATGGCACGAGACGAGAAGACACACCAACCGGTTCCGTATCTGGAGTCCCTTCCCGCTGATCTGTCGGGCACCCCCGTCTACGTCCTCGATCCGATGTTGGCGACCGGTGGATCCATCATCCGCACAATCGATCTGCTCATTGCACGCGGAGCCACCGATGTGACTGCAATATGTGTCGTCGTGGCTCCGGAGGGGATCGAAGCACTGAGGAACTCCGGACATCCAGTCAGGCTCCTCACTGCGAGCATCGACGACGGCCTGAACGAAAATGCTTTCCTGGTACCTGGACTCGGAGACGCGGGCGATCGCCAATTCGGACCACGGTAGTTGGCAGACATACGGAGAACCACTCATTTCGAGAGGCTATTTTCGTCAACTGTTGACAATGTTCGTCGCGTGATCGAGCGTAGTCTCGCGACATGGATAGATCTGCCAAATATTCGAGCGAAGAGCTTCAACATTTGCCAGAAGGTGGCGACTACAGACTGACGGTTCGGGATGTCCTCGAGCTGCCCAGTCTGCGTGGAGCCGAAGTCCTTGCCGGGCACGGGGGCTTGCGCCACCTCGTTCAATCGGTGAACGTGATGGAAGTACCGGACATCCTCGCTTGGGTGAAGCCGAACGAACTGTTGGTGACAACCGGGTTCCCGCTGCGTTACGGGCGAACCGGAGAGCTTCTCGACGATACAGATCTCAGCGACCTCGTCGACGGTCTCGCACGCCGAGGAGTCGCGGCACTTGCCGTTAAAACGGGCCGCTATCTCGACGAACTGCCGGAAGCCATGCTGCACATGGCAGAGCAGCGAGGGCTGCCGTTGTTGGTTCTTCCCGTCACCGCAGGATTCGACGAGGTGATCTCGGAGGTCTTCACCAAGTTGGTGGCGAAGCAGTCTGCGGCACTCGACATTGCCGATCGTCTTCACCGCTCGTTGACGTCGATCGTCTTGGAAGGTGGCGATCTACCCCAGATTGCCGCGGAATTCGCCGCGCTTTTCGACGTCAGCGTTCTCATCTGCTCGCCGGACGGAAGAGTGTTGACGGAGGCCGGAGATTCAGCCGCGCTGAACGCGCTTCCGTTGTTCGAAAGCACCGGTCGGTTCCTGACCGAACGGGTCGCTGTCGGTTTACAGAACGCGCCCAAAGGATTTCCTGGTCAGTTGGCGCTCACCCGGGTGGTGGCCGGCGGCACCGACCACGGCCGAATGGTCGCGTACGCCGGCACCCACGAACTCGGCGCAGTTGTCGTCCAAGCGCTGGAGCGAGCGGCCACCGTTGCTGCGCTGGCCGTCACCAAGCAGCTGGCAGTTGCGGCAGTGGAATCCAAATTCCGCGGCGACTTCCTCCGCGACGCACTGATAGGTGAAGCCGGCTCGCCGGCGGAAGTGAGCGCGCACTTCACCCAGTTGGGGTGGGATGTCACTCGTCCACTTGCCGTAGTGGTTGCAGAACTCGACGTCGATCACCCGGAATCCCAGCACGCGAATTCCACGCGCACGGACCAAGATCGACTCAGCGACGGCTGGCAACAAGTGGTACGCACCCACGAGCGGACGGCACCCTCCGTCGGGTTTCGACACGAGGTGGTCACGCTTTTCCCCACCAGCACCGACCGTGCGGTTCGGGACATCGAAGGGTTGGTGCGCAAGGTTGCCGGAGATCGCACCAGCGGCCGCCGCTCCTTCAGCACGGGAGTGAGCCGGGTGATCTACTCCCTGGCCGATCTACCTGCTGCCTACGACCAAGCCTGTACGGCCGTGGTCGTCGGCCGACGTATCAACGGGCCGGGCCAGATCGCGCACTTCGACGAACTCGGCGTACACCGACTCCTCTCGCTCCAGACGGACAAGAGCGAACTGCGTTCGTTCACCGATGACGTTCTGAAGTCCCTGTCGGCGGACAACGCCGAAGCCGCAGATTTGCGTCTGACACTCCAGACGTTGCTCGACTGCAATTGCAATGTTGCCGAGGCGTCCCGGGCACTGCATATGCACTACAACACTTTGCGATACAGAATCGGAAAGCTGGAGAGCGTCGTCGGATCGTTCACCGACGACCCCGTCCTTCGATTGAACGTCTCACTCGCCCTGCAGGTCATGAAGATGCACGAAATGTCATGAAGATGCACCCAATAGGCTGACAGAACGCCCCAATTACGGTTCGATACAACCGCAATCGCGCCGTGCGTTGAGCGTTCGTCACTTCTTACCCACCACTGATACCCGTCATCGGCAAGGTTACCCATGTGCCGTTGACCGGTGCGCGCTTACGGTTCGAAAGACGGGCCGCACATACCTCCTTCAGTGGCCCTGGCCGATTTCTCGGTCCAGCGGACCGGAGTCGACCGAACTACGGAGGCCTCAACCACCAACTGGCTCAGCCAATTACACCAGAACACGGCGGTGCGACATGAACTCGACTTCGAAGCCTCACAACACAAGTGCTCGTAGTGGTCCGCTACACGACGTGATTGTCGTCGACCTCACGCGCGCACTCGCGGGTCCTCACGCGGCAATGATGCTCGGCGATCTGGGTGCCGACGTGATCAAGGTCGAATCACCTCACGGTGGCGACGACACCCGTGGGTGGGGGCCGCCTTTTGTGGAGCCACCGCTGGAACCACCGAACACGCAACGGGAATCGACGTATTTCCTGTCCACGAACCGGAACAAGAAGTCGATCACGCTCGACCTCAAATCCGACAGCGGGCGCGCAACCCTCGAAGATCTTGTCTGCCGCGCCGACGTTCTCATGGAGAACTTCCGCACCGGAGTTCTCGATCGACTCGGATTCTCCACCGAGCGGCTGGCCGAACTCAATCCTCGACTGATCGTCCTGTCCATCAGCGGTTTCGGCCACGACGGCCCGGAAGGTGGCCGCGCCGGTTACGACCAGATCGCCCAGGGGGAAGCCGGACTCATGTCGCTGACCGGCTCGAGCCCGGACGACGTTCAACGAGTCGGAGTTCCGATCGCCGATCTTCTCGCCGGAATGTACGGGGCGTTCGGTGTCGTCGCGGCTTTGAAGGAACGCGAACAGACGGGGAGAGGCCGTGTCGTTCGAACGTCGCTCTTGGCCAGCGTGGTCGGTGTTCACGCGTTTCAAGGAACGAAGTGGACCGTCGCCGGCGAGGTAGGCACAGCGCAAGGCAACCACCATCCCTCCATCGCACCGTACGGACTCTTTCGTACCGGCGATGGCGCAGTACAGATCTCGGTCGGCAGCGAAAGCCTGTGGAGAAGATTCTGCGAAGGGTTCGAACTCGATCCCGACGCCCCCGGTATGGCAACAAACGCCGAACGCGTCGAGAATCATTTCCAGGTCGTCGAATTGATCGAACGTACCTTCAAACCGTATTCGCGTGACGAGCTTCTGACCGAACTCGACCGCATCGGAATACCGGCAGGACGGGTTCGGACGATCTCCGAAGTGTACGAATGGGAACAGACCCGATCACAGGGATTGCTCGTCGACGTCGACCACAGCACGCTCGGCAACATCACTCTGCCCGGTCCGCCGCTTCGATTTTTCGATCCGGACGGAACCGAGGTGACGGAGACCCGGCACACGGCACCGCCGGTGCTCGGTGAAGACACTGACGAAGTCATGTCGTGGCTACAAGGATTCACCCGATGAACCGCCTGACGGCTCGCGACTTGCTCGACCTGGTGATCGATGCCGGCACCTGGGAGTCGTGGGATACCCCTCCGATCCCCGTCGCGACCGACTCCGATTACGCCGAAGCACTTCTGCGGGCGCAGGAGAAGACCGGGCTCGACGAGTCCGTCCTGACCGGAAGCGCCTCCGTCCGAGGCCGCCGTGTGGCAATCATCGTCTGCGAGTTCGGTTTTCTCGGCGGATCGATCGGCGTGGCGGCGGGCGAACGCCTCGTCGTCGCCATCCGTCGAGCGACGCAAGAGCAGCTGCCCCTTCTTGCGCTTCCCACCTCCGGAGGAACGCGTATGCAGGAGGGGACAACGGCATTTCTGCAGATGGTCAAGATCACCGCGGCGCTCATCAAGCACAAAGAAGCGCACCTGCCCTACATCGTCTACCTCCGAAACCCCACCACCGGAGGCGTATTCGCGTCCTGGGGGTCACTCGGTCACGTGACGATCGCGGAGCCAGGAGCCCTCGTGGGATTCCTCGGCCCCCGGGTGTTCGAGGCTTTGTACAACTCACCTTTCCCCGTCGGTGTCCAGACAGCGGAGAACCTTCACGAGCACGGACTCATCGATGCGGTGAGGCCGCCAGACCAGCTCGCCGAAATCGTCGACCGCGCATTGCGCATCATCACCTCGAGACGTCGTGGGTACTCGTTGCCGAGTGACCCGTGCTCGTACGATTGCCCACCCGATACGTCGGCGTGGGAATCCGTCGTCGCATCCCGACGCGAAGACCGACCGGGGATCCGGGAAGTGTTGCTCAATTCCGCCTCGGACATGCTCCCGCTCAACGGAACCGGCCAAGGCGAGAACGATCCCGGCATCATGCTCGCGCTCGTTCGCTTCGGCGACATGCCCTGCGTCCTTCTCGGACAGGACCGACGCGGGCAGACTGCTCACTCCCCACTCGGCCCCGGCGCTCTGCGGGAAGCTCGGCGAGGGATGCGGCTTGCCGCAGAGCTCGACCTGCCGTTGGTGACGATCATCGACACGGCAGGCGCGGCACTGTCGAAGGAAGCCGAAGAAGGTGGATTGGCCGGCGAGATCGCTCGGTGCATAGCCGACATGATTTCACTCGAGGTCCCCACCATTTCCCTCCTGCTCGGGCAGGGCACCGGCGGCGGCGCCCTGGCACTGATTCCGGCCGATCGAGTGCTGGCGGCCCGCCACGGTTGGCTCTCGCCCTTACCTCCCGAGGGGGCGAGCGCGATCATGTTCCACGACATCACGCACGCTCCGGAGATGGCGGCCGGTCAAGGGATACGGTCCTTCGATCTGCTCACGGGCGGCATCGTCGATCGGGTCATCCCCGAATTTCCCGATGCCGCGGACGAATCCGCCGCCTTCTGCACTCGCGTCGGAGCGGTACTGCACTACGAGCTGAGCGTGCTCAGTGCTACCGATGCGACTGAACGGCTCATCACCCGCACCGAACGCATCGACCGTATCGGCCTGGTCGAAGCCAGCACTGCCGTCTGATCGATCAGTACACAGAACACGCACACACCGCGAAAGGCCGGACATCCTCCAAGGAGGATGTCCGGCCTTCGACAATCGAGCACACTCAGCCAAGTGTCACGTGAGCTGCGGGGCGGGTTCTTCCCGTTCGCCGCCGGGAGCCTTCGAATCCGGTTTGTTCGGTTCCGGATTCTTCGCATTCAGCTCCGGGTTCTTCGAACCGATGAACTGGCACAGGTGGTACATCCCGATCACGACGATGGTGCCGAGCGCGATCCCGCTGAGCGAGAACGTGTCACTGAACTTCAGAGCCGTGTCGCCGATACCGATGATGAGGCCGGCCGCGATCGGCATGAGGTTGAGGGGATTGCCGAAGTCGACGCCGTTCTCCTTCCAGATCTTGGCGCCGAGCAGACCGATCATGCCGTAGAGCACCACGGTGATTCCGCCGAGAACACCGCCGGGCGTCGCCGAGATGACGGCACCGAACTTGGGGGAGAAGCCGAGCATCATCGCGACGATGCCGGCAACTGCGTAAGCGGCGGTGGAGTACACACGGGTCGCTGCCATGACACCGATGTTCTCGGCGTACGTCGTGGTGGGCGAACCGCCGACGCTGCTGGCGATAGCGGTGGCGAAACCGTCACCGGCGAGCGCGCGTCCCATGTACGGGTCGAGATCGTCGCCGGTCATCTCTGCGACTGCCTTGACGTGGCCGGCATTCTCCGCGATCAACGCGATGACACCGGGAAGAACCAGGATGATGAACGTCAGGCTGAACGACGGGGCATGGATGCCGACGATTCCGTTGGCCTCGTCCGAGAACGGGGGTAGGCCGAACCACGACGCCGACTGCACCGAATCCCAGTTGACGCGGAAGTGCTCGGTGATCTGACCAGTGCCTGCGTCGTACGAGGTGATCGTGCCCGAGACCCGGTCGAGGATCCAGGAGAGGACGTAGCCGAAGATCAGCGCCAGGAAGATGGCGATGCGCGCCATGAAGCCGCGTAGCGCGATACTCATGACGATCAGGGCCACCATGACGATCAGAGCCACCCACTGGTCCTGCGGCCAGTACAGCCCCGCGACGACGGGTGCCAGGTTGAATCCGATCAGCATCACCACTGCGCCGGTCACCACCGGGGGAAGAACCTTGAATACGACCCGGCCACCGAGGAAGTGGATCGCGATACCGATGGCTGCCAGGACCAGTCCGGACACCAGGATCGCGCCGGTCACCTCTGCGGACGTTCCGCCTTGGGCACGAATGGCGGCGATACCGCCGACAAAGGCCGCCGACGTACCGAGGTAGCTGGGAATGCGTCCCTTGACCACCAGCAGGAAGAAGAGCGTACAAAAGCCCGACATCATCACGGCAAGTTGAGGATTGAGCCCCATGATGATCGGGAAGACGAACGTCGCGCCGAACATCGACACCACGTGCTGGCTGCCCAGCCCGATGGTTCTTCCCCAGCTGAGCCGCTCGCCGGGAGCGACCACTTCACCCGGTCTGATGTTCTTTCCATCTCCGTGCAACGTCCAAATCGGCATGATGGGACCTTTCGTGCAGAGGAAGGTGTCCGAACGCTGAGTGTGCTCCAGCTCACAAAACACCGTGACTGGAGTGAAACGCTATTACAGCGCCGGGGTATCGACGTGATGACAATCTGCCAGAACCCACGGACCCGGATTGGCAATATTAGTGATTGATGCCGCGCATCGCGGTTATCTTCAGTGCTAGAGACAGATCCAGCCGTAGCTCGGGTTGCGCCGTGAAGGGTCCAAGCATTTTCTCCAGCTTAACGACCCTGTAACGCAGTGTGTTGTAATGGAAGTGGAGCTTGCGCGCTGTCTCGGCGATGTTGATGTTGGTCGCGAGCAAGACTTCCAATGTCTTGCGCATGTCCTGCGCTTCGGCAGTTTCCTCCGTCAGTTCCCGCAGTGTCTCCCGCGCGAACGTCTCCAGCTCGTTTTCGTCCTCGACCAGACTGAGCAGTCTGTACACACCGAGATCGTCGAACTGAGTCACCGTCCACGGACCGGAGATCCGGCGTCCGACGGTCAGTGCGGTGCGCGCCTGACTGTAGAGCGCGGGGACGGCGTCGATCGCCGCTGTCGGCCGGGACACCCCGACACTGAACGGCCTTCTCCCGCCGCCACCTTCACCGCGAACGACCGTGACGAGGTCCCGCACCAATGCCATCGTGTCGGTGCCGACGCCCATGACGATCACCGTCTCGCCCGTCAGCGCGGTCACCGCCGCACCGGGATCGCGGTGGGCGATCGCCCCGGAGAACGCCATCGCCTGGCGATCGACGACGGGCAGCCGAGCGGGCGCCGCAGAGGCCGGTTCGTCGATCGGGTCCGGCTCGATCGAGACGATCACCAGCGGGCGATCGAAGTCCCAACCGAACGTCTTGGCGTGGGAGACAACGTGATCGTGGTCCCCGGCCCGGCCGAGGAGCAGATCGTGAACGAAGTTGGCGCGATGGCGTTCTTCCACCGACGCCACGGCCTGCTCACGGGTGATGACCAACGCGCACACCGACGCCGCTCGCTCGACCAGGTACTGGTCGTAACTCGTCATCACGCGCTCACCGGTGAACAACGCGAGACGCCCGTGATCGATGTGATTGGCGGAAATCGCGGACACCGCGATGAATTGACCGTCGAACTCGTGCAGACCCAACCCGCCCTCGACGGTGTCGGTCCGCAGACGACCGGTGGAATCGACGGCGGGACAGGCAGACAGATGCTTGCGCTCCGCCGCATCCCCGGCGCGGCAGATCTCGCGTCCGTCCGAGGTGGTGATCAGGGCGGCGCCCTTCATCTCCCGTGCGATGACCTCGGTCAATTGTGGGAGGCCACCGCCGCCCATCACGACGTCGACCAGCAGCCGTCGCAAGCGCTCGGCCCCGAACATGGCGTCGATCTGGGCCGACTCCGTCTGCTCACGGTCTCTCGCCGCCGGGTGATCGCACGCACCGTGAAAAACCAGGAGCGGGAAGCCGGCGCTTTCGGCCGCGTCGACCAGTTCCGGCGCGAGAGTGTCCCCGTCTGCTCCGAATTGGACGGCGAGCGCTGCAACTCCGCGCGTCGACAACCGTCCGACAAATGCTTTGAAGGTTTCGGTGACCCGGGCGAGGGTTTCCGGCGTGGTGATCAGCAACTGTCCGTGTCGCAGCCACGGTCCGATGTCCGGAACCGCCATGAATCCCACCCGGGCTACCGTCGGGTCTTCGGAGCCGCCGGCGACCTTTCGAACACCAGGAAGGAGCGGGGTTCGAAGAAGTTCGGAGAGAACAGCATTCACCTCGGATGCCGGTACGGCCGGGTTTGCCACTTGGCAGGCACCTCGATTTCATTCGGATCACGGAAGATGGTTCACGAAAGAAACGATCCTATCCCCACCGAACACAAGATGTCCGAATTCAGCGCAGTCGACTCAGGCCGTTCGATGCAGGGCGGTCGGATTCTCCTGAGGTGGCGGGTGGATCGGCCCCTGCAGATCCCGCAGTTCCAAACCGGATGCATTGCGCAGGGTCTTGGTCATCTCGGCGAGGATCGACACTGCAGTCTCCTCCGGCGTCCTGGCGCCGAGATCCAACCCGATCGGTGAGTGCAGACGCCCCAACTCGGCGTCGGTAACGCCTCGCTCCTTCAACAGCGCCACCCGACGCTCATGCGTCGCACGACTTCCCATCGCGCCGACGTATGCAGCCGGCGAACGCAGAGCGATCTCGAGCAAGGGGATGTCGAACTTCTCGTCGTGCGTGAGCACGGCCAGGACGGTTTTGTTGTCGATCGGTGCGGTTTCGAGGAACTTGTGTGGCCACATCACGACCAGATCGTGGGCGTCGGGAAAGCGCGCCCGTGTCGCGAAGACCGGCCGTGCGTCCACGACGGTCACTCGGTAACCCGCAAAGGCGCCCAACGTACACATCGATGCCGCGAAGTCGATGGCCCCGAACACGTACATCCGCGGTAGTGGCGCGAAGATCTCGACCAGCAGGTCGTGCTGCGAATCGATGAGGGTTCCCGCCGGCGCGACAAAGGCTACGGACTCACCGGTGTCCATCGTGCGCAACAGGATGGAGACCTCGTCCTCCGTGGCATCCAGATCCCCGCTTCGTCGGCCGTGCTCGACGACGAGGTGCCGCGCCGGCGCTCCCGGACGCACTTCGGTGACCACGACGACGGGCGTATCGGCTTCGATCCGTTCACAGACCTGACCGAACTCGACGAAATCGGCTCCGACGGCCTGGACGAACACTTCGATGGTTCCGCCGCAGGTCAGACCTACTCCGATGGCGTCGTCGTCGGAGACGCTGAAGACCTCGACGCGACTGGTGCCGTCGGCGAGAACCTCCTGGGCGATCTCGTACAGTGCACTCTCGATACACCCGCCCGAGACGCTGCCGACTACCTCCCCGGAGCGTGAGACGGCCATCGAAGCACCGGGCATGCGCGGTGAGGATCGCCAGGTACGGACAACCGTCGCCAGTGCAAAATCCTCGCCGCGGGCGTGCCACTGCGCCAGCTGAGTGGAAATGTCGCGCATCGCCTCGCCTCCCGCTTGCATCGCCGTCCGTAGAGAGTTCACGGTATCGGCCCACCGCAATCCTGCCTGTCACACAATGCGCCTAAATCCGGGCCCTGCAGTTGTGCAATGTCGCCGTCGCATCACCGTGCGCTCTCGACCAGTGTTGTCACCGAGCCCAGCCGAAAGCAGGCCTGACCTTCATTCTTCCCCTCTCCGACGATCACTGCAGCGGTAATTCACGCAGATGGTGCGACGGATCGAGTGGGCGACGTTGCACACCACAGAACCGAGGTTTCTCCCATGGACCAATTGCTCAGCGGTATCAAAGTTCTCGACCTCACCCGCGCTCTCGCGGGCCCTCTGTGCACGTCGCTGCTCTCGGACTTCGGCGCCGACGTGGTCAAGGTCGAAACCCGTGGCTCCGGCGACAGTTCGCGTCAGTGGCCGCCGTTCGACGGCGATCGAAGCCTCTACTTCGCTTCCGTGAACCGCGGCAAGAGGTCGATCGCCATCGACATGCGCAGTGACCGCGGGCGGAAACTGCTTCGCAGCCTGGCCCTCGACGCGGATGTGCTGGTCGAGAACTTCCGTCCGGGAGTGCTGGCCGACATGGGGCTCGATCCCGATTCGCTCGAGCAGGAGAATCCGGGTCTCGTCGTGATGAGCATCAGTGGTTTCGGCCCGGTGGGCCCGGACCAGTTCGCGCCCGGACTCGATCAGGTGGCCCAGGGCATGTCCGGGTTGATGTCGGTCACCGGCGCCGGGGAACAGACCCCGATGCGGGTCGGTATCCCCATCATCGACACGGTCTCGGGCATCTACGCGGCGCTGGGTATCACGGCGGCGTTGGCTTCGCGCGGACGCGACGGTCGTGGGCACCGCGTGCAGACCTCGTTGCTGGAATCCGCGATCTCGATCATGACCTTCCAGGCGCAGGACTACCTGAGCACCGGGCGGGTGTCGACGCCGAACGGCAATACGCACCCGACGATCACGCCGTACGGCGCTTTCGACACTGCCGACTTCCCGATCAACATTGCCACCGGCTCGGACAAGCACTGGATCGCGCTGTGCTCGGTTATCGGCGACCCCGATCTCGCCTTCCGTGCCGAATATGCCACGGGTAAAGAACGTTTGGCGCACCGAGACCAACTGACCAAAGAACTCGAGGACCTACTGACCACGAAGGGCGCCGCACAGTGGATCGCCGAGATCCGCGGTGCCGGAATCCCCTGCGGCCCGATTCATTCGATCGATCAGGTGTTCTCCGACCCGCAGGTCGAGGCATTGCAGATGGTCGAGCAGACCCAGAGCGCCGACGGAACATCGATTCCCGTTGTCCGCGGACCGTTCTGGGTGGACGGCAAGACCCTTCCCGTCAGGAATGCGCCACCCATGACTCTCGGCGGTGACGCCGACGGCGTACTCACCGACTTCGGCCTGCGCCCGGAGGAGATCGAGGATCTTCGCGCAAATTCGGTGATCTGACCGCACACTAGTAACAGAGCAGACGCTCTGTTACTGTGCGTTCATGCCTCGGCCACGCGTCCACGATCTCGACACGCTGCTCGACGCTGCCGAAAAACTTGCCGCCACTGCCGGGCCGAGCGCTGTCACGGTCAGGGCGGTCTCCGACGCCACCGGTGTATCCAACGGGGCGATCTATCACGCATTCGGCTCTCGCAGTGGACTGGTCGGTAGCGCGTGGCTGCGTGCCGCGCAACGATTTCTCGCGCTTCAGCAATCGAGAGTGGACGACGCTCTCGCGGACCCCGCGCCGACCTCCGCGGTTTCCGCCGTCGTCGCAGCCGCCGAAGTTCCGGCCGTCTTCGCGCTCGACTACCCACAATCCGCGTTGCTGCTGCTGACGATTCAGCGCGACGAACTGCTCGGCACCGACGTCCCTGCCGACATCGCCGAGAAACTCACACAACTCGACCGGTCTCTGGTCGACTTGTTCATCCGGTTGTCGACCGCGCTCTGGGGCCGCAAGGACGGCCGAGCCGTCGAAGCAATCGAAGCCTGTGTTGTCGGCCTGCCTACCGGGCTGCTCATTCATCCCGCCAAACGCGCCGACGGTTGGCGAGTCCCCGACGCCGCAGCACGCGCGCGGTTGGATGCCGCCGTTCGAGCGGTTCTGCATCTCGACCCACCACTGCCCAAGCCCCGCAACAGGAAAGGCCAATCATGACCGCAACTCTGCGCTTCGAAGACAAGATCGCCGTTCTCGATCTCGGCGAGGACGAGAATCGATTCTCGCCGGATTGGCTCGATTCCGTCGACCAGCTACTCGACCAGGCTCTGAGCGAAGGCGCACACGCCCTGGTCACCACGGCGACGGGCAAGTTCTACTCCAACGGACTCGACCTCGACTGGCTGGGCGCGAACGGCGACAAGGCGAAGTGGTATGTGCAGCAGGTGCAGTCACTGTTTGCCCGGATGCTGACGTTCCCCATGCCCACCGTCGCGGCGATCAACGGCCACGCCTTCGGAGCCGGCGCCATGCTCGGCATCGCGCACGATTACCGCGTCATGCGCGATGATCGCGGCTACTACTGCTTCCCGGAGGTGGACATCAACATCCCCTTCACCGAAGGAATGGCAGCTCTCATCCAGGCCAAGCTCAGCCCGGCGTCGGCAATCGTCGCCATGACCACGGGGCGGCGATACGGCGGAAGTGACGCATTCGCAGCCGGTTTGGTGGACTTCACAGCTTCCGTCGATGCTTTGACCGCGAAGGCCATCGAAATGGTTGCGCCGATCGGCCCGAAGAATGCGGGCACACTTGGGGCAATCAAATCGACGATGTTCGCTTCAGTAGTCACCGCTCTGAACACCGACGGCTAAGAGCGCTGGACTGCGTTCTCGCAGAGCCGCTTCCAGATCATCGGCAACACTTTCGGGATCGCGGCCTTCTGTGCTCAGAACCACGTCGACCCCACTGAGCGTCGGCATCGAACCGGCCAGCAGTTGTGACGCTTCCACCAGGTCGTCCAGCCCGGCCCAGCCGGCCGGTTCACGTTCGACGATTCTGGTGCGCAACGTATCCGGATCGGCCTCGAGGCGCGCCAGCAGGTGCCCCTCGGCGCCGGTCGCGGCCAGCAAGGCATGCCCGTAGTCGTCGTCTTCGACGGTCGCCGTGAGGAACAGGAGTTCGTACCCCGCTTCCCGGTACGACGCGCACAACATCCCGACGTGTGCGATTGCCCGCTCGGTTCCCAGCGGCGGGTAGCACCGCTCGAGTTCGTCCACCTCGATCATCGCGTTGCTCACCCCGGCCTCGCCGAGTCGATCGTGAAGCGCGGTCAGCACGGAACTCTTCCCCGCGCCCGGCGGGCCTGTCAGCAGTAGTACGAACACATCCTCCACTATTCCAGAGCCTTGTGCAGGCGCGGGGCGGCGAGAAGGCTGGAGAAGACAGATTGACGTGCACAACAGCCCTGATCGGAGCACAGCGATGACCACCACGATCACCGAAATCGCGCCGGACATCTACCGGCTGTCGACCTTCGTGGACGAAGCGAACCTCACGATGAACCAGTTTCTCGTCGACGGCGAGGAACCCCTGCTCTTCCACACCGGGCAGCGAGCGTTGTTCACCTCGGCTTCCGACGCACTCTCCACGCTGATCGACATCGACCGTCTGAAATGGATCACGTTCGGTCACGTCGAGGCCGACGAGTGCGGGTCTATGAACTCCTGGCTTGCGGCGGCCCCCGAAGCACAAGTGGCGCACGGCGCGATGGGGTGCTTCGTCCAGGTCAACGATCTGGCCGATCGGGCGCCACTTCCCTTGCAGGACGGCGATGTACTCGAAACCGGCAGGCGCCGCGTTCGGCACATCGACACCCCGCACGTCCCGCACGGTTGGGACGCGGGCCTGATGTTCGAGGAGACGACGTCCACGCTGTTCTGCGGAGACCTCTTCACAGCGTTCGGGCACCACCCCGCGACCACCGAGCACGAAATCGTCGGTCCCGCTTTGGAAGCCGAGGACTTGGGCCACGCCACCTGCCTCACCCCGGATCTCGAACCCACGATCCGCGCCCTGGCCGACCTCGAGCCGCGGATTCTGGCTACCATGCATGCACCGACGTACTACGGCGACTGCGTCACCACGCTTCACGACCTGGCCGACTCGTACGCAACACGTTTCGCAGCCGAAACCGAAAGATGGAAGTCAGACTAGAGCTTGCGCGTTCGACGTGATTCGCGCCGCCACGGACAGCGCAACGTGCTCGTGGAACGGCCGCGCCACCACCTGCACTCCGACCGGTAAACCGTTGCGGGAGAGTCCTACCGGAACCACGACCGACGGAAGGCCGAGCACACTGATCGCCCGGCAACTCGCGAGCGCGTCCATCCACGTGAGTTTGCGACCGCCCACCTCGAAGCTCTCCACACCGAGCGGCGGAGCGAGCACCGACGCAACCGGCAGAATCAGGACGTCGCCCATCTCGTCGAGGAAGTCGGCGATCAACATCGCACGATCCGCCCACAGCGCTTCCACCTCGGCGGAACTCCGATCATGGCCTGCCGCAAGCATGGCGGTGATGTCCGCGTCGAAAGAGTGCGCTGAACCTGCGGCGAGAGAGTGGATGTCCGCGTGGGTCTCGACCGATCGCAACGCGCCGAAAAGCGCGTTGGCCCGCGGCAGAGCCAGACCGTCGTACTCGCTCGCATCCAGACTGTTCGACGCCGAGCGAACCGCCGCCAGGATTTCTTCGTCGACAGGCATGGTCCCTTCGCCGGGTGCCCAGCGGATGTCGAGGTGTTCGACGTCGACCGACTCCGGCTCGGTCCACGAGAAATGCGGCTTCGACAGGACGCGCAGCGCAAGCGTCGCATCACCGAGGTTGCGGGCCAGGGGGCCGATGGTCTGGATCGTGCCGTGCATCGTCGCAGGATTGGCGAGTACCCGTCCATCCGAAAGCACGCCGGGGTATTGCCCTTCAGGGTCGATACGGCCGAGCGTCGGGCGAACCGAAGTGAGCCCGGTGCAGTGGGCGGGCCAACGCACCGAACCACCAAAATCCGTACCGAGTCCGAGCACGCTCATTCCGGCAGCAACCGACGCGGACTCGCCGCCACTCGATCCGCCGGGGGACCGGACGACGCCGTCCGGTCGCACCGGGCTGGCCGTGGTTCCGAACAATTCGTTGCGAGTCAGGCCGCACGCGCCGAATTCCGGCGTGTTGGTCTTGCCGATCAGGATTGCGCCGGCAGCCTTGAACGCTGCAACGGCCGGGGCGTCGACGGCCGGTATGTTGTCCGCCAGAGTGCGAGAACCGGCGGTGGTACGCACGCCGGCAGTAGCGATCAAGTCCTTGACCGTGAACGGAACCCCGGCAAGGGGACCGAGTGTCTCGCCGAGAAGGCGACGTTCGTCCAGGCTGTCTGCGGCCGCACGCGCGTCCTCGGCGCACACGGTGACCAGTGCGTTGAGTTCGCCGTTACGTTCGTCGATCCGTGCGAGATGATCTTCGACGACGGTCCGCGCCGACGCCTGACCCGACCGCACGGCTTCGGCGATGGATCGGGCATCACGGCCCACCCAGCTCTCACGACTCATCGCATGCCTCTCCTCACCGGACTCCTCTGCCGAGCGTAAGGACAGTAAGCAACCCGAGAAACGACCACAATGCACATACCGACGGCTCCGGCGATGTGAGGTTTTGCCACAACGTCCGCGGTTCCGGAGGGATCGGTCAGGTGCTGGTACCTACAAGCCCTGCCTGATGAATGCAGCAAGCTTCTCGATCTGTTGCTCGTTTCGTTTGTAATGCCTCCACTGGCCGATTCGTGTGGTGGTGACCAGATCCGCGGCCTGGAGTGCGGCCATGTACTGAGACGCAGTCGATTGCGACACCTTCGCCCTCGCTTGTATGTGCTTGAGGCACACTCCGACCTCCTCGGCAGGCTCGAGCTGAGGGGGAAAGCTCCCGGGGTCTTTCAACCACTGCAGGATTTGTACACGCATCGGGTTGGCCAGCGCCTTGAACGCCGTTTCCCACTCGGTTGTTGCGTCTTCCATGCTCGAGATCATACCGCTAGATCGCGAAATGCCGATATATATGGTTCACTCCCTATATCGCAACATCGCGATATTCCAATGGGAGGCTGAAATGGTGCATCACAATAAAGTCGCACTCGTGGTCGGAGCCCGAGGTGTGATCGGTGGGAACTTGATCGATCACCTCGAATCAACCGGCGAATGGAAGATCATCGGACTCTCGCGCCGAGGCGGCACGAACACCGACCGGGTCGAACACATCGCAGTCGACCTGCTCGATCCTTCCCGGACTGCAGCGGCACTGAGCGGACTGGACGACGTCACCCACGTCTTCTACGCCGCCTATCAAGACCGCCCGACATGGGCCGAGCTGGTTCCGCCCAACTTGGCGATGCTGGTCAACACTCTCGACGCCATCGAACCCGTTGCCGGCGGACTCGAGCACGTCAGCCTGATGCAGGGCTACAAGGTTTACGGGGCGCATCTCGGACCGTTCAAAACTCCGGCCCGCGAGAGCGATCCACCGCACATGCCACCCGAGTTCAACGTCGACCAACAGCAGTTCCTCGAACGCAGGCAGCTCGGCAAGTCGTGGACGTGGTCGGCGATCAGACCCTCGGTCGTCTCCGGATTCGCGTTGGGCAACCCGATGAACCTCGCGATGGTCATCGCCGTCTACGCGACCATCTCGAAGAAACTGGGTGTCCCACTCCGGTTTCCCGGCAAACCCGGCGCGTACACCAGCTTGATCGAGATGACCGACGCCGGACTCCTGGCCGAGGCAACAGTCTGGGCCGCGACCAATCCCGAGTGCGCAAATCAGGCGTTCAACATCAACAACGGCGACCTGTTTCGCTGGCAGGAAATGTGGCCGAAGATCGCAGCCTTCTTCGACATGGACGTCGCACCTCCGCTCCCGATGTCCCTCGATGTCGCGATGGCGGACAAGGAGTCGGTGTGGGATGAACTCGTCGAGGAACACCAACTTGCTCGGACCCCGTATTCCGATGTCTCGTCCTGGGGGTTCGGTGACTTCGTATTCGGATGGGACTACGACTTTTTCGCTGACGGATCGAAAGCTCGGCGGTTCGGATTTCACCGCCACGTCGACACCGAAGCGATGTTCCTCGACATCTTCGCCAATCTGCAGGCTCGGAAGATAATCCCCTGACTGGAAACACGGTCGGTTCGGATCCTACGAACACTGTCACTGTCGGACCCCGGGACTACCGTCGTAGGCGGGGTTTGAAAAGCAGGGGTTTCGGCGAGTCGTCGGTAGGGCCCCATGCGCCCCCCGGACCAGAGGAGCGACGATGTCGGACAATACTTTCGATCTGGAAATCCTGAGTGCCTGGACTACTTTCGAGACTCATCTCGCTCGCTACATCTCCGTGATGGAGGACGACGACACTCTCGTGGTGGAGTCGCATTACGACAGCATGGACGAACTGGCAGACGCACCCGCGCGCATCCAGTTCTTCGCGTGGAACCAGACCTCCGTGCGCTGTGAAGTCCCTTCCAACAGGTTTCTGCATCCACTGCGGATGCTCGAGCCGGAAGACCATTCAGCGCTGCTCGACATGGGGTTCAGCGCTCCCGATCTGTGCGAGCACGAGCCCGAGGGCAACGGGTCCATGTCCTTCTACATCGACGTCGACCGCACTCGTCCCGAGGAACTGGTGACAAAGGTGTTGCGTGTCTTCCGCGAGATGTGGAGCATTGCGCACCCGTCATTCCTACGTGCCAGCACCAGTGGACGCGAGTCGACGCCGGCGTTCGCCACGACGCCGTCGCACGCTCCCTCGGGTTCGGGTGACATGCTGCGGATCCTGGTCGACGGAGCCGTCGAACGCCTTCTCGGTCATCCGCCCAAACGTGACGACGACGGCGACATCCCGCTGGTCCGCGGTGAGCAGGTCACCTATGTTCGTGTCCTCGAGGACGACGAGTACGTGGAGGTGTTCTCGCGGGTCGTGCATTCGGTGGAGAACCTCGATAACGCTGCTGTTGTTCTCGCCCAGCTCAATCGGCAGTGGCCGACCATCAAACTCATTCTCGTCGAGCAGAGTGTGCTGGGCGTTGTGCGGGTGGACGGCGCACCCTTCGTCGCCGAGCACCTCCTCCGGGCTCTGCGCTCGTTCGCCGAATTGGCCGAAGCATCGGACGAACTCGCCGAAGAACTGGGCGGGCAACCCATTCGCGCTACCGGAGACACCGCCTTCAACGACGGGATGGCCTCCGAGCACGAAGATCCCGGTGCCGAATACGAATCACACGAGTGCCACGAATTTCCTCCGGCACTCATGGCGCTCCTCGAACTCGACGCCGACGGAACGGGCGAGCTCAGCGCCGAAGAGGTTGCCGTGATCTGTGAGCACGACCGCGACACCATTCTCGACTACCTGAGGATCAGCCAGGAGCAGGAGACGGCGTGGCACGAGGCGTTGACCGAGTCCATCCGGCGCAAGGACGACGACACCGACCTGTGCGCGGGCGAGAAGCGCGCGTGGACGCACGCGATCCGCAATCTCAGGCGCGGACTGCGCGTCGTTGTACTTCCCGCCAAGGATGCAGCGCCGACCCAGCTCGGCCTCTTCGACGATCAGGCCTGAGAGCCGGAAATCGAGCGCTGTGTCAGCCCGGTAGCGGGATGACGATGCCAGGCAAGATCTCGATCTGACGCGGCAACTGGGGAAGCTGCGGCACTTCGATCGGCGGCAGGCCGGGCACCTCGATGGGTGCTGGGGGAGCGGCCGCGCCCGTCGTGGGCGTGCCCGTCCCGTCACCCGAGGTCACACCGGAGTTGGCGGGAACGCCGGCCTGCCCGCCGATGGGGTCGGGCCACGGGAAGCTCTCCCAGTCGGAGCCCTTCAGGGCGCCGTCCATCGTGCTCTTCCAAATGTCCGCAGGCACTCCGGAGCCGTAGATCAAGCCGCCGTAGGAGTTGGTGATGGCCTGAGCGTCCGAAGTTCCGATCCACACCGCGGTGGACAGCGACGGCGTGTAACCGACCATCCACGCATCCTTGTTCTGCCCCGTGTCACCCAACTGCGCGGTGCCGGTCTTGGCAGCAGACGGGCGTCCACCGGCGAGCGCGTGACCGTTCGAGTACGACGCGATCGGCAGCATTGCCTGCGTGATGTTGTCGGCAACGGCAGCATCGAGACGACGCTCACCGGGAGAGACCGGGCGATCGAGCAGGACTTCACCTTCGGCCGTCACGACCTTCTGGATGAAGTGCGGCTGCTGGTACACACCGGAGTTGGCGAGCGTCGCGTACGCGGATGCCATGTCGATAACACGAGACTGATACTGGCCGAGCACGATTCCGTTCTCCGGCGGGCCACCCTCCTGTGTGAGCGTCGGGTAGTCGAGTCCGGGAATCTGTTCGGGGATGCCGGCCAGATGGGCGGCGTCGGCGATCTTCTGGGCACCGTTCTCCATCGAGAGCATCAACCGGTAGAAGCTGGTGTTCAGCGAACGCTTGAGTGCCTCGGCGATGGTGCATCGACCACAGGATTCGCCGCCGACGTTTCCGATGGTCACACCGTTGATCGTGAGCGGTGAACTGTCGAACCGTGCGGACAGCGGAATGTCTTCCATCAATGCTGCGACCAGGCCGAAGACCTTGAACGCTGAACCGGTCTGCAGCGGCGCCTGGGCGTAGTCGAATCCAGCTCCGTCGTCACCGCCGTAATAGGCGTCGACGCCACCGGTCTTGGGGTCGATGGACACTACTGCGGTCCGCAGGTCTTCCGGTTCACCGTCGAGATTCCGCTTGACGGCGCCCAGCGCAGCTTCCTGCGCAACCGGGTCGATGGTTGTCGTGATTTGCAGACCAGCGGTGTTCAGCGTCTGGTCGCTGATACCGGCCTCGGCCAGTTCCTTGAGTACCTGAGTCTTGATGTGGCCTTCGGGTCCGGGCGCCTGGTTCAGATCGGTCGGCCGATTGGCGGGGGCGACAGCCGGGAACTGCATCGCGTCGCGATCCGTCTTGGTCAGGCTGCCCAGTTCCACCATGCCGTTGAGAACGTAGTCCCAGCGCGCTTGCAGCGCGGACAGATTGGTCTCGGGGTCCAGGAACGACGGGCTCTGGATGACGGAAGCGAGAACTGCGCCTTCCTCGACGCTCAGCTCACTGACCGGCTTGTCGAAGTACGCGTTCGACGCGGCGGCGATGCCGTAGGCACCGCGACCGAAGTAGATGGTGTTGAGATACGCGGCAAGAATGTCGTCCTTGGACCATTCGCGCGCCATCTTGGCGGAGATGACAAGCTCACGCAGCTTCCTGTCGATACTGCGCTTGTCACCGACCAAGACGTTCTTCACGTATTGCTGAGTGATCGTCGAGCCACCGCCGGCGCTTTCCTTGCCCATCACGTTGTCTCGGGCAGCGCGAGCAAATCCGGAGATCGAGAAGCCGGGGTTGGTATAGAAGTTGCGATCCTCCGCCGAGAGCACCGAATCGCGGACGTGAATCGGGATGGCCGACAACGCGACCTCGGTGCGGTTTCCCTCCGCCGGCACCACCTTGCCGAGCACGGTCGTGCCGTCGGCCATGTAGATGGTGGACACCTGATTGGTCTGCATGTCCGAGGGGCGCGGGACGTCGGTCCGGCTGTACGCGACAGCAAAAACCGACGCAGGCACGATGATCATCAGGAGCACGAGAACGTAGATGGTCCGCCGGACGTACCGCCACTTGGAGCGCTGCTTCTTCTCCGGCTTGGCCGACTTGCTCGACCGTGGGGAATTAGCCGACTTGCCCGATCGAGCCGACGACTGATCGCCACCCGTCGCACTCGATCTGTTCGATGGACTCACTCAACACTCCCGGTCGTGGATCCGGACTTACCGGCACCATTCCACCAGGGTGATATCTCGATCAGATAACTCCCGGCAACTGCGATACCGAAATGTCACCCTACCGGGCTGGCTACTCGCGACGTTCTGCTCGGACCGCGTTCCGATATCCGCGGAACGCCAGCCCGAGAGCGACGACGCAACCGAGCAGCACCAAAGACGGCATCACGCCGGGGTCGCCCTTGACGATCGCGACCACAGCGCCGATCAACGCCATGAGGGCGAAGACCGAGATGAAGCCGGCGATCAGCTCCATGCGCTGGGCGCGCGAAGCCCGCCTCATCGAAACCGCGCGCAGGCGCGCATCACGACTTGACGCCGCCTGCGGTCAGACCGGCGATGATGCGTCGCTGGAAGATGAGAACCATGATGACCAGCGGGATCATCACAAGGGTTCCGCCGGCCATGATCGAGGTGTACGGCGTGACGAATGGGTCGGTTCCGGAGAATTTGGCCATCGCCACCGTGACGGGCGCGGTTTTGTCACTAGAGAGTTGCAGCGAGAGCAGGTACTCGTTGACCGTTGCGATGAAAGCCAAAATCGCGGTGGTGAACAGGGCCGGCGCGGCGAGCGGCAGCATGATCAGACGGAACGCCTGGCCACGGGTGGCGCCGTCGATACGCGCCGCTTCTTCGAGCTCCCACGGAAGTTCGGAGAAGAACGACGTCAGCGTGTAGACCGTCAGCGGCAGCACGAACGAGATGTTCGGGATGATCAGCGCTTTGTAGCTGCCGATCCAGCCGATGTCGGTGAACAACTGGAACAGCGGGGTCACGAGGGCGACGACCGGAAACATGGACGCGCCGAGGATGATTCCGGTGACGAAGTATTTGCCACGGAAATCGAATCGCGAGAGCGCGTACGCCGTGAACACACCGATGACCAAGGCGATCAGCGTGGTCGCACCCGCGATGATGAGGCTGTTCATCAGTGCCCGGGTGAAGTTCACCTTCGCGTCGGGATCGAGCGCCGCGGTGAAGTTGGACAGCGTGAGATTGGTGGGCCACAGCGACGTCGAGAACGTGTCCGCCGGGTCGCGCAACGCCGTCACGATCATCCAGTAGCAGGGAGCGAGTCCCCACACGATGATCAGTACGACGCCGATGTAGGTGCCGATCTTGCCGCGTAGTGCCTTGTTCATACCGGCTCCCCCTTCCGCTGCTTTTCCTGCGTGCTGACCGCATTGGCTCCGAGGAATCGGACCAGGATGAAGGCCACAGCGAAGATGATGAGGAACGTGATGGTGGACAGGGCCGACGCCGAATTGGCGCCGACGCGCATCTGATCGACCACCAGAACCGAGATGGTGGAGGTGGCGGGATTGGATCCCATCATGATCGCGGGCAGGTCGTACATGCGCAGCGCGTCCATCGTGCGGAAGAGCACGGCCACCATGAGTGCGGGCTTGACCAGCGGAAGCGTGATCATGCGGAATCGCTGCCAGGCCGTCGCGCCGTCGACCTTGGCGGCCTCGTAGACGTCGGCGGGAATCATCTGCAGACCCGCGAGAATCAGCAACGCCATGAACGGCGCGGTCTTCCAGACGTCGGCGACGACGATCGCGAATCGTGCCGGCCAGGGATCCGCCGTCCACAGGATGTTGGTGCCGAGGATCTTGTTGGCAATGCCGTCGTTGGCGAAGATGAAGAACCAGAGCTTCGCGGTGACGGCGGTGGGGATGGCCCAGGGAATCAGCACGGAAGCGCGGAGCAAACCGCGGCCGCGGAACGTCTTGGCCATGATCAGCGCCATCGACAGACCGATCACCGTCTCGAGCAGAACGGTGACGACGGTGAAGCCGAAGGTATTTCCGATCGACTGCCAGAACTGCGATCCGAGCGTGCCGGGCGGGCAGGGAATCGAGCCGTTGGCGGTGTTGCAGGACTGGGTGATCCAGTTCTTGTAGTTCTCGAACCACGTGAACTGACCGGTGACGAACATGCCGGTCTCGGGGTCGAGCTTCTTGCCGTCGCTGTGCATCGACATCCAGATCGCTCGTCCGAGCGGATACAGAATGATGACGGCGAGAACGATCAGCGACGGTGCGACGAACGCCCACACCGGAACTCGTCGACGCTTCTTCGGCTTGTCGGCCGACGCAGGCGGGGGCGAGGTCGGTGGGGGTGGAGTAGCTGCAAGGTCAGGCAGAACCTTGGTCAGGGATGTCCCTGCTGCCTCGGATGCCGACGGCTCTTCTAGCGGTTCCGGTGCACGGTGTCTCCCACCAACGCCCGAACGGTCGGGACCGGTTGAACCGGCCCCGACCGTGGGGTTGGTAGGCACAGCCGCGGAAGGATCCTGCGGTTCTGCCATTGCTTATTGCTCCTGGTAGATCAGTTACCGGCGGTTTCGATGCCGGCCTTGGTGTCCGCCAAAGCCTGCTCGACGGTCTTCTCGCCGCGAATAGCAGCGTAGGTGTTGTCGGAGATCGACTTCGACACCTGCGTGTAGTACGGCGTGACGGGGCGCGGCTGAGCGGTAGCGAGTGCTTCCTTCAGGGTCGCGAAGTACGGGAACTGGGCGAGCACTGCCGGGTCGTCGTAGACAGCCGAGAGGACGGGTGCGCCGCCGACCTCGGTGAAGTACGTCTGCGACTTCTTGGTCTGCATGAACTCGAGGAAGTCACGAGCCGTTGCCGGCGCGTCGGAGTACGCGCTGATGCCGACGTTGTAGCCGCCGACGGTCGAAGCGCCCGGTCCGTCGACACCCGGAAGAACGGTGTAGCCGTACTTGCCGGCAACCGAGGTCTTCTCACCGTCGACCGAGAAGCCGGACCACGTGCGCATGAAGAGTGCCTTGCCGTCACCGAACGCGGTCTGCGACTCGCCCTCGGAGTAGGTCAGTGCTTCCTGCGGGATGGTGTTGTCGGCGAAGTTGTCGACGATCGACTGAACGCCTGCCTTCGTCTTGTCGTCGATGGCCGGGGTGAGTCCGTCCGGGCCGACCCACGGGCCGTCGAAAGCGTTGGTGATCTCGGTGGTGTTGACCGTCAGGCCCTCGTAGTTCTTGAACTGACCGATGTAGCAGGAGATGCCGGCTTCGACAGCCTTCGGGCAGTTTTCCTTGAGCTCGGCCCACGTGGTGGGAGCCTTCTCGACGAGGTCCTTGCGGTAGTACAGGAACGCGGCGTTGGTGTTCTTCGGCGCTGCGTAGAGCTTGCCGTTGTAGGTGCCCGAAGCGACGGTCGACGGCAGCAGGCCGGACTCGTCGATCGCGAGGTCACCCTCGAGCGGCAGCAGCCAGCCGTTTGCGGCGAACTGAGCGGTGTTGACGACGTCGACGCCGATGAGGTCGTACTCGTCGCTCTTGGCCTGCATGCGCTGGGTGATGTCGTCGACCTGCGCGTTGGCTTCCTTGGCCAGCGGCTTGAGCGTGACCTTCTCGTCCGGATGCTCCGCATTCCAGTCGGTGATGATGTTTTCGAGCGCCTCGTTCAGGGCATCCTGCCCCTCGACGATCGTGATGGGTCCGCGGCCTTCGCTCGAGGACGATCCCCCGGATGCGGCCGTGGTGCTGGTTCCGCTGTCCTTGTCCGAATCGGACGAGCAGCCTGCCAGTACCAGCATGGACGCTGCCGTGGCTGCAATTGCAGCGCGGCGCATCGCCTTCGAGTTCAGAACCATGGATTCGCTCCCCGTATGTGTATGACAAATAGACGGTCACCGAGAGCCGGCTCACGGCATGCGCCATGGGTGCCGGCTCCCGGCATCGGCCCCTACTGTGGCACGAGACACCCCTACTTGTGGGTATTACGCCGAACCTGAATCGGTCATGTGTCGTTTGACAGGTCCGCCTAACCCAGGCGACGCCCGTCGGTGGTGGCAAAAATGTGCACCTTCTCAGGGTCGACGCGCAGGTTGACTCGCTCGCCCTTCTGCGGCGGGTTGCGCCAGTCACCACGCGAAACGATCTGCTGCAACCGTCCGCCGATCGTGGTGCGTCCGTAGACGTAGGCGTCGGAACCGAGTTCCTCGACGACGTCGACCTCCATCGGCAAGCCTTCGGCGGCGATCTCGAGGTGCTCGGGGCGAATACCCAGAACAACCTCGGTTTCGACGACACCGTTCATCGTCTCGCGCGGAACCGGAACGATCCCGTCACCGAATGCGACGCCGCCGTCGACGACGGGGAGGGTGAACAGGTTCATCGCGGGTGAACCCATGAAGCCGGCGACGAAGACGTTCTTCGGCTTGTTGTAGAGCTCGCGCGGCGAGGCGCACTGCTGCAGGATTCCCTTTTCGAGGACTGCGACGCGGTCACCCATCGTCATGGCCTCGACCTGGTCGTGGGTCACGTAGACCATCGTCGTCGCGAGGCGTCGTTGCAGCTGAGCGATCTGCGTGCGTGTCTGAACACGGAGTTTCGCGTCGAGGTTCGAGAGGGGCTCGTCCATGAGGAAGACCTGCGGCTGGCGGACGATGGCGCGGCCCATCGCAACTCGCTGACGCTGACCACCGGACAGCGCCTTGGGCTTGCGGTCGAGGTACGGCTCGAGATCGAGCATCTTCGCGACCTCTTCGACGCGGGCGCGGATCTCCGTCTTGTTGGTTCCGGCGAGCTTGAGCGCAAAACCCATGTTCTCGGCCACCGACATGTGCGGGTACAGCGCGTAGTTCTGGAAGACCATCGCGATGTCGCGCTCTTTCGGTTCCTGACCGGTGACGTCGCGGTCGCCGATGAGGATGCGCCCGCTGTGGACGTCTTCGAGCCCGGCGAGCATGCGCAGGGTGGTCGACTTTCCGCAGCCGGAGGGTCCGACGAGGACGAGGAACTCGCCGTCCTCGATCTCGAGGTCGAGCTTGTCCACTGCCGGGGTGTTCGATCCGGGGAACAGGCAGGTGGTGCTCTCGAAAGTCACTGAAGCCATGACGGGGTTGATCCCTTCTACCGGCAGGAACGTGCCGGACGATCCAAGTTGAGGGTGAGCGTGTGCGCTAGCAGCATAAACGTCCGTGTCGGCGCGCGAGCGTAGTCTTTCACGGTGAGTTCGGAGAAGATGCTGACCCGCATCGGTGCGCTGCTTCGCCAAGCGGAGTCCACCGACAATCCACACGAAGGTGAAGCCTTCATGGCGGCCGCGCAGCGGTTGGCCACCGGTTCCGCGATCGACCTGGCGGTCGCGCGGGCGCACACCGCGTCCTCGGAAAAACGTGCCACACCCACTCAGCGGCTCATCACCATCGGCGAACCGGGCAAGCGCGGGCTGCGAACGTACGCCCAGTTGTTCATCGCGATCGCCGCTGCCAACGACGTACAGTGCGACATCGCGCAGACGTCGGCCGTCATCTACGCCTACGGCTTCGCCGGTGACATCGACGTGTGCGAAGCGCTGTACTCGAGCCTGCTCTTCCAGATGGTCCGTGACTCCGACGCGTACGTGCGCTCCGGGGCGTACCGCGGCGAAACATCCGTGCGGACCGTCGTCGAAACTCGTGGACGACGACGCGTCAACACGCAGGTCCGCAAGCCGGTGGCCGGAGTGACGGCGCGCCTGAACTTCCAGATGGCGTACGCGTCCCGCATCGGCGCTCGGTTGGCCGAGACGAAGCAGGAGACGGAGAAGGCGGCGATCGCAGAATCTGCCACGTCGTCTTCGGAAACCGCACTCGTGCTGCGCAACAAGGAAATCGAGCTCAAGGACTACTACGCGTCCAACTCCCAGGCACGTGGGACGTGGCGGGGCGGTGGCCGCGCGAGTGCCGGGCATTCCTCGCATGCGCGACGGGCGGGTGATCGGGCGGCGCGCTCCGCACGTCTGGGAAACCTTCCGGAGATCGGCGGGGTGCGCGGGCAGCTCGACTCGTGAGGGATACGCAGCGGAACGCCGTCTACGAGGCAGAGACGTTGGTGCGCACCATGTTCGATCGCGCCGACGAGCGCGGACTTCGGAGCGTCGAGGTCATGGGTTCCACCATCACGTTGCCGGTCGAGCGCAAATTCGGTTCCGTGGAGTCGGTCCAGGCGTACTGCGATCAGCTACTCGGGCTGAACTGGGTACTCGCGACCTGGCCTCGCGCAACCATTCCGGTGTCCGTACGCTCCCGCGCCGGCAATGCCGCCGCTCACTACTCGAACGACGTCATCGCCGTCCCGGACGACCGTGACGGCCGGTGGGCGCTACGCGAATTCGTTGTCTTGCACGAACTTGCGCACCACCTCGGCGACCCCACTTCCGACGAGGCCTCCCACGGGCCCGAGTTCGTCGACCGCTATACGAGCCTGGTCGGTGAGATCATCGGACCCGAGGCGACCTTCGTTCTTCGAGCGATGTTTCTTGCCGGTGGTGTTCGAACGGACTAGATGTCAGCCCTCGGTGAACCGGGTGGTGTGCGAACCGGTCGGCTGGAATACTCAGCCTATGGATGCGCCGCGCAGACTGGTCCTGGTCAAGGGTGAGTCGGAACTCCCCGATCCGGCTGTCGCCGTGCGCAAACCCCCGCTGATTCGTGAAGCCTACGGACGAGTGCTGCGGGAGGTCAGACGCGATCAGGACCGAACTCTCGACGACGTAGCCGCAAAGGTCGGGATGTCGAAGCAGTACCTCTCCGAGATCGAACGGGGCAAGAAGGAACCGTCGTCGGAAATTCTGCGCGCCATCTGCGAAGCGCTCGGGATGCCGCTCGAGCACCTGCTGTTCCGAGCGGGCAACAGGATCGTTGCGCTCAACTCCCTCACCTTCGGGCACTCTCCCGCACCGATCTCCGGTCCCGTCCTGATGGCGGCCTGATCAGTTCCCTTCGATGAGGGTGTCAGCCAGTCCGTAGGAGATAGCGTCGTCGGCAGTGAAGATCCTGTCGCGATCGGTGTCCTTACGGAGCCGCTCGACGCTCTGACCGGTGTGCTTACTCAGAATCGCCTCGGTCTGCTCCCGAATTCTCAGGATCTCGGCTGCTTGAAGCGCGAGGTCCGAGATGGTGCCGCTACCTTGCGTCGACGGTTGATGCAGCAGCACCCGCGAATGGGCAAGAACATGCCGATGGCCCGGAGTGCCCGCGGCGAGAAGCACTGCAGCAGCCGAAGCCGCTTGACCCATGCAGTACGTCGAAATCGTCGGTTTCAAGAACTGCATGGTGTCGTAGATCGCGAGCATCGCCGTGGTGGAACCGCCGGGAGAGTTGATGTACAAACCGATTTCGCGATCCGGGTTGTCGGCTTGCAGATGCAGCATCTGAGCCATCACGACGTTGGCGACGCCGTCGTCGATCTCCGTGCCGAGAAAGACGATGCGTTCGTTGAGCAGCCTGCTGAAGATGTCGAAAGATCGCTCACCCGTTGGTGTTCGCTCGATGACACTGGGAATCGTGTACTGGGACATGACGTCACAATCCGATCTTGGGGAAGGTGGCTTGCGGTGCTATCTCGGCGAAGGACGTCACGACGCGGTCGACGATTCCGTACTCGCGCGCCTGCTCGGCGGTGAACCAGCGATCCCGATCGCTGTCGGTCTCGATCTCTTCGACGGTCCGGCCCGTTTCGGCGGCGAGGATTTCCTGCGATTGACGCTTCATCAGCTCGAGGCTCTCGGCCTGGATCGCAATGTCCACCGCAGTGCCACCGATACCCGCCGAAGGTTGGTGCATCATGATGCGGCTGTGCGCCAGGCTGATTCGCTTGCCGTGGGTGCCGGAGCAGAGAAGCACCTGGCCCATGCTGGCGGCGAAGCCCATCGCGACCGTCACGACGTCGTTGGGGATGAGCTTCATCGTGTCGTAGATGGCCAGCCCGGCAAACACCGATCCGCCGGGTGAATTGATGTAGAGCACGATGTCGCGCTTGGGGTCGGTGGTGGCGAGGAGCACCAGTTCCGAACACACACGTTCGGCCATGGCGTCGTTGACCTCGCCGGTGAGCAGAATCGTTCGCTGTCGGAAGAGCCTGTCTGTCAACAGGTCACGGTAACCGGTGTCGGTGGGCGCTTCAGTAGTCATGAATCCATTCCTACCGGCGCAGCGATGCCGGGGCCCCGCCTGTCTGCTGTGGGCAGACCACCCCTGTTTTTGCCCGCCCCCCTGTTTTTGCCTGCCACCCTTTTTGCCTGCCCCCCCTTTTGCCTGCCCCCCCTTTTTGCCCGCCCCCCCTTTGTGAGCGAACGGCACGTTCAGTCGATCTAAGGCGCCGAAGGTACCGTTCGCTCGAAAAGGGGTGGGTACAAGAGCGGGCAAACCCGTCACCGACGGCGGCGGTAGCGGTACCGCGCACACCCGGCCATGATGGGAGAAGACAACCATTCCTCTCGTCAGGAGCGTGGCATGACTCGTCCGGTACGCATCGGTGTTCAACTCCAACCCCAGCACGCACCCGATTACGGGTTGATACGCGACGCCGTCTTGCGGTCCGAGGACGCCGGGGTGGACATCGTCTTCAACTGGGACCACTTCTACCCGTTGACCGGCGATCCCGACGGCGCCCACTTCGAATGCTGGACCATGCTCGGCGCCTGGGCCGAGCAGACCGAACGCGTCGAAATCGGCGCCCTGGTCACCGGTGGTGGCTACCGCAATCCGGATCTGCTGGCCGACATGGCGCGAACCGTCGACCACATCAGCGGCGGACGCCTGATCCTCGGCATCGGTGCCGGCTGGTTCGAGAAGGACTACGACCAGTTCGGATACGACTTCGGCACTCCCGGTTCACGGCTGAAACTGCTGGGCGAATACCTCCCCCGCATCACGGGCCGCCTGGCGAAGGGCAACCCGCCGCCGACGCGCAACATCCCGGTCCTCATCGGCGGTGGCGGCGAGAAGAAGACCCTGCGCTTGGTCGCCGAGTACGCCGACGTCTGGCACAGCTTCGGTGACCGCGAGACACACCTGCGCAAGTCAGGCATCCTCTCCGACCATTGCGCCGACGTAGGCCGGAACCCGCTGGAAGTAGAGCACTCGGTTCCGTGGCCTGGGCTCGAGAATGCTGCTGACCTGGTCGCCGACGGTGTCTCGCTCTTCACCGTCGGCGTCAGCGGACCGGACTACGACCTCACGACGCTTGCCGAGGCCATCGCTTGGCGCGACGACAACACACCGCCTGCGTTGAGCGGGCTGGCCTGAGCGGTACCAAGGACTTCGTCGTTGTCGGCGCCGAGAACGGGCGGCGCCGACGTCAGACGTGGCCTCTGGCCGGAGAAGTTGACCGGAAAGGCCACTTGCTTCAACGGTCCGAGCGTCGGATGGTCGACGGTTCCGACCATTCCGAGCGCGGCGGTGTGGGGATCGGAGTAGATCTCGTCGAGATGGCGGATCGGTGACACCGGCACCGCGCGTTCGGCGAGAAGTGCGCACCAGTGTTCGACGGTTTCCGATGTGAAGGCGCTGGTGAGTTCTCGTTCCAGACTCTCGCGGTTCTCCACCCTGTCGCGGTTGTGGACGAAACGCGGATCGGTGACCAGTTCACTCCTTCCGATGGCCTCGCACAGCGACGCCCACATCCCGTCGTTGCCGACAGCGATGACGAAGTACCCGTCGCTGGCAGGAAATGCTTGATACGGAGCAAGATTCGGATGACCGGAGCCCAACGCAGTCGGGCGCTCACCGGTGGCGAAGTAACTGGTCGCCCAGTTCACGTGCATCGCGAGTTGGCACTCGTACAGCGACGTGGTCACGTACTGTCCGCGCCCGGTCCGGCCTCGCTCGACCAAGGCAGCCAGGACACCGACCAGTCCGAAGAGCGCTGCGCCCAAGTCTCCCAACGCAAACCCGGATTTCATCGGAGCACCACCCGGTTCACCGGTGAGCGACATGAGCCCACCCGCGGCCTGCGCGATCATGTCGTACCCCGGTTCGTCGCGCAGCGGTCCTTCTTCACCGAAGGCAGAGATGTGCAGGGTGATCAGATGCGGGTATCGCTCGGACAGTGCCTGGTAGTCGAAGATCTTCTGTAATCCGCTGCCCGGCTTGAAGTTCTCCACGACTACATCGGTCTCTTCGAGCATGCGGTGGATGATCTCCTGTCCTTCGGTGGACTTGAGGTCGATCGTGACCGACTTCTTACCGCGGTTGATCGCGAGATAGTAGGCGGCATCTACCCCGACGAAGGGAGGCCCCCACGAACGCGTGGGGTCGCCGCCTTCAGGGTGTTCGATCTTGGTGACGTCGGCACCGAGATCGGCAAGCGACATGGTTGCGTACGGCCCGGCAAGGATCTTCGACAGATCCAGAACACGGACGCCGGCGAGGGGTGTGGGGCCTGTTGGAGAATTCACCGATGACCACCTGCTACAGAGAGGAACTCGGCTACGACGTCACGTGCATCATCCAGCTCGACGTCACCGCCGTCGGTGATCACGTCGAGATTGCCGAGTGCAGCCGACGGCACCTTCCCCGCAAGACCGGCCAGGTAGGAATTCGCCACCAGCAGTGACCGGTACCCATTACCGTGTCGGATGCCGTGATCCGCAAGATCGAAAAGCAGGGTCGCCATGACGGCACGAGCCAACTCGTCGGCATACTTTGCGCTGGCGGCCTGGGCGGCATCGTCAGATCCGGAGATCAGACGATCTCCTTCCTCTACCAGTTCCTCCCAGCGCCGCAACAGAACTCCGGCCCCGGCTTCGCAATCCGGTCCGACGGTGGACAGGATGTCCGTCATCGCTCCCGCGACCGTGCGGTGCGAGTTGAACTTGCGTAGGCACCGAAGTACGTCCAGCGCAATGACATTGCTCGAGCCCTCCCAGATCGAGCCCAAGTGGGCATCCCGCACTAATCGCGCGTTGGCCCATTCCTCGATGTAGCCGTTTCCTCCGCGCACCTCCATGGCCTCGCCGGTGACCACCCGCGCGCGTTTGCAGACAAAGTGTTTGGCGATCGGTGTCAGTACCCTGATCAGTGCGCGCGCCTGTTCGTCGCCGCCGTCTGCTGCCTGAAGACACTGTGCGCTGTACGCGACCAGGGCCAGCGAAGCCTCGGCATCGAGTGCAAGGGGAAGAAGCGTCGCCCGCATCAGCGGCTGCTCGAAGAGCCTCTTACCGAACACGACTCGGCTCTTCGAATGGTCTACGGCTTCGCGGACTGCTCGGCGCATGAGAGCGCTCGAACGCATCGCATTGGACAGGCGAGACGTGTTGACCATCTCCGCCATCTGGCGGAACCCTCGATCGAGTTCACCGACCTGGAGTGCGTGCGCGCGGTTCAGCGTCACCTCGCCGCTCGGCATGGAACGCGTACCCAGCTTGTCCTTGAGACGATCGATCGTGAGGTTGTTGCGCTCGCCGGATCCCAAGGTCTTGGGCACCATGAACATTCCAACTCCACGCGTCGAACCATCCTGTCCGCCCGGGAATCTTGCGAGGGTGATGATCACATCGGCATCCGGGTTGGAGGCGAACCACTTCTTGCCCGTCAGAACCCATCCGTCACCGTCGCGCTCGGCGCGTGTTTCGGTGCAGGCGATGTCGGTGCCTGCCTGAATCTCGGTCATGAACATCGCACCCGTCTTCGCCTGCTCGGGGTCCGTCGACGTCAACGCGTCGATCCAGGGCGAGAACACGGCCGGATCACCGAACATACGCAGGGTCCGCGCAGCAGCATCTGTCATCGACACCGGGCAGGCCAGCCCGAACTCGGCCTGCACGAAGATGTACGACGCGAGGTACTTCGCGAGTGGCGGATGCACGGAGTCCCATCCGTGCAACCCTTTTCGGTGCGACATCGCGGACAGGCCGTACTCGTTGTACGCCGCCCGGCACAGTTCCAGGTAGGCCGGGTGATAGGAAATCCGGTCGACGCGGTCACCGGCCTTGTCGAATTGCTGCAGCACCGGCGGGTTCTTGTCTGCGATGTCGGCAAGCTCGGACAAGCGGCCGGCGGCATCTCGGCCCAGTCGGTCGAGCAATCCGTTCAACGTCTCTCGGTCCGCCCCGGCGGTCCATCTGTCCACTACCGCTGTCAGAGCGGGGTCGGTGTGTGCAAAGTTCATCAGTGGTCAACGCCTTTCAGGGTGGAAGCATCGGTCATGTTCGAGGAGCTCGTCGACTCCAGCCCTTGCGCGTGCAGCGCACTCCTGCGCAATAAAGCCGTCATACAGACAAGGGAGAGAACGACATACACGAGCCCAAGAGCGACGACCGGCCAGATCGAGTTGGTTCGCGTCAGCAGATACTGGCTGACCATCGGGGCCGTTCCGGCAAATACGGCGGTCGACAATTGGTACGACAGAGAGATGCCGGTATACCGAACATTGGTGGGGAAAACCTGCGCCAGGATGCCGGCCAACGCGGCGTAATACATTGCGTGTGGCGCCGTCGCGAGGACCATCCCCAGAATCGCCAAGGGCACGGAGCCCGTCTGAACCAGCACGAACATCAGTGGTAGGAGCACGATCTCCGGAAGCAGCATCCAGCGGACCGCTTTCGACGGATCGATCCGCGTGGCCAGCACAGCGCCGAAAGGCTGTACGAGCGCCTGGGCTACCAGTGCCACGGTGATCACGAGGAGGAAGTCACTGCGCTCGAAGCCGAGATCCGTTGTCGCCCAGGAGAGCGCAAAGGTTGTCTTGACGTACGTGATGGCAACACCGGCAACCACAGCGCCGACGCCGAGAGCAAGTTCGACGGGATGCGAACGCAACACTTCGACCAGCGGCATCCGTGTACGTTCCTGTGCCGCAACAGCCTTCTTCATCTCGGGTGTCTCGGAGATGTGCAACCTGATGTAGAGAGCGACGATCACCAAAGCTGCGGATCCGAGGAACGGCAGACGCCAACCCCACGACTCGAACACGGAATCCGACATCAACGTCAGGCCGAGGAAGGCCAGCGTCGCGAGCAGGTTGCCGACCGGTGAACCCTGCTGCGCAAACGCACCGTAGAGCACCTTTTTCTTCGGGGGAGCGAACTCGGTGGCGATCAATACGGCGCCACCCCATTCGCCGCCCATGGCAATGCCCTGGAGAACACGCAGTGCCACAAGCAGTATCGGTGCCCAGATCCCGATCTGGGAGTACGTAGGGAGGAGGCCGACACCGACAGTTCCCAACCCCATGAGCGCGAGGGTGATGATCACGGCGTTCTTGCGACCGAACTTGTCTCCGAAATGACCGAACACCACTCCGCCGACCGGACGAGCCACGAATCCCACGGCAAAAGTCGCGAAGGCTGCGAGTGTTCCCACCGCCGGCGACGCATCCGGGAAGAACAGCGGGCCGAGCACCAAGGCGGATGCGGTTCCGTAGATGTAGAAGTCGAACCACTCGATAGTCGTTCCGACAAACGCCGTGATTCCGGCCTTGCGTGCCTGTTTGGTGTTGTATTCAGGCGGATTGGTGTCTTGACCTGGGTGTTGATCCACGGTTCTCCCTGATTCTCGCGTCGGGCATCACCAAGGGATGCAATGTGAGGCGTGAATCACTATCGTCCGAAATCCATGTAGAGTCCAAGACTTAGTTCGACTCATTTATGTGGAAGAACCACATAATGAAACCCGGGAGGAGCGACATGGAATTGCGTCAGCTGCGCGCGTTTCTCGCAGTCGCCGACGAACTTCATTTCGGCCGGGCCGCCGAGCGCCTCCACATCGGGCAGTCCCCGCTCAGCCAGACCATTCGGGCGCTCGAGCGCGAACTCGGCACCGACCTGTTTGTCCGGACCACCAGATCAGTGCAATTGACCGCGGCCGGCGAGGCCTTGGTCACGCCCGCACGAATCATCGAAGCGCAGATCGCCGTCGTACGAGATATCGCATCGGCGGCGTCAACCGGGGAAACAGGCCGTGTCACGGTGGGTTTCGGCGGAACGGGCGGCTACACGGTGCTGTCGGCCCTGACACGATCGCTGGCCGACTCCCATCCGGGAATCGAACTGGACCTACGGCCGCAGATGTACTCGGGTGAGGTGCTCGACGCTCTCCGACGCGGAACACTCGACATGGGCATAGTCGGCCTGCCCATTCCGCGCGGATTCGAGACTCACACTGTGCGCGAGGAAACCTTGATGGTCGCGGTCCCGGCCAGGCATCACCTCAGTACCAGGGAGTCGGTGTCACCGGAAGACCTGGCAACCGAGCGATTCGTGATGTATCCCGCCGAGCACGGCTCGGTGGTGCGCGATGCGACGTTGTCCGTCTGCGCCACAGCAGGTTTCACGCCCACCGTCGCGCACGAAGCCCCCGATCCGTACAGCCTGTTGGCCATGGTCGGAGCGGGGGTCGGGATCGCCGTCGTCGTGGAGTCGACGGCGCATCTGTCCATGGACGGGGTCGTGTACCTGCCGATCGCCGGGGCCACGCCCACGCTGAAAATCGCGATGGCATGGCGACCGAACAATCCGACGCCGGCAGTACACACCGTCACCAGGGTACTGAGGGAACAGCCTTAGGCTCTCGCGAGAATTCCGGCGAAATCTGTTCCCACAGGCAGAGTTCCGTACTCGTGACCACGGTCGGCGCCGAGGCGAGCGGCAATGAACGCATCGGACGAGGCGGCCGGGGAGTGGCGCACCATGAGCGAAGCCTGCAGCGCCAACGCCATTGCCTCGACGACGGTCCGAGCGCGGAGCTGGGCGTCGGCGGGTGCCATCGTGGCGAGCTCACCGAGTTGGCGTCGTACCCGATCGAGGTGCTGATCGAGGACCGGGTTGTTGCCGCGAGCGAGGTTGACCTCGTGGTCGAAGGCGGCAACGGAATCGGGTTCACGGGTCATCGCGCGCAGGACATCGAGCGCGATGACGTTGCCCGACCCCTCCCACACGGCCATGACGGGCTGCTCACGGTAGCGACGGGCAAGCGGGAAGTCCTCGGTGTAACCGTTACCGCCCAGGCATTCGAGTGCCTCGTAGGAGTGGTGCGGGCCGCGCTTGCAGATCCAGTACTTCGCAACAGCCGTCGCGAGTCGGCGGAACGCCTTTTCCTGCTCGTCCGCGTCCTCGTCCTGCGCGCGAGCCAATCGCAGTGCAGTGATGGTGGCGGCTTCGGATTCGAGAGCCAGATCGGCAAGCACCGACGTCATCGCCGGCTGATCTGCCAGGACGGCACCGAAAGCGCTTCGGTGCCGTGCATGCCACACCGCTTCGGCGACCGACTGACGCATACCTGCCGTGCTGCCGAGGATGCAGTCGAGTCGCGTCTGGGACACCATTTCGATGATGGTCCGCACGCCACGACCCGGTTCGCCGATCATGGTGCCGACGGTGCCGTCGAGTTCGATCTCGGACGACGCGTTGGACTTGTTCCCCAGCTTGTTCTTCAGACGCTGGATGCGGAAGACGTTGCGCGTGCCGTCAGGCAGGATGCGGGGGAGAAGGAAGCAGGAAAGCCCCTCACCGGCAGCACCTTCGGCCTGAGCGAGAACCAGGAAGGCGTCGGACATCGGCGCGGAGCAGAACCACTTGTGTCCGGTGAGCAGGTAGTCCGCACCCGGACCGCCACGTCCGGCCGGCTTGGCGATGGTCGTGTTGGCTCGCACGTCGGAGCCGCCCTGCTTTTCCGTCATCGACATTCCGAATATCGCGGATGCCTTTCCGGGAGCATCCAACTCGGGGGTGTAACTCCGAGAAAGGGCTCGCGGCGTCCAGAGAGCGGCCACGTCCGGTTGCAGCTCGAGCGAGGGGATCACGGCGTGCGTCATGGAGATCGGGCACGCGTGGCCCGGTTCGACCTGGGAGAACAGCATGAATGCCGCGGCCCGAGCCACGTTGGCACCCGGCTTGGGGTCAGCCCAGGCAGAGGTGTGCGCACCGTGCGCTACGGCAGCAGAGATGATCCGGTGATACGACGGATGGTATTCGACCTCGTCGATGCGGTTTCCCCAGCGATCGAAGGTCTTCAATTCGGGGATCACCGTGTTGGCCAGCTCGGCGTCGTGCTGGAATCCAGCACTGCCGACCAGTTCACCGATGTCGGTGAGTTCGCTTGTGGCCCAATCCGCGTCGTGGCGCGCGACCCCTTCGGCCAGGACCGTATCGAGCTGGAACTCGTTGACGTCCGTGCGCGGTACCGACTGGTTGAGCACTGCATGGGTGCGATGCGGAGCCGGGTGGGTGACGGTCTTCTCGGAAATATCAGTCATGACAGGCCTTTCAGCTCGCTGCGCGGATGAGGTGCTTCTGGATCTTGCCGGTCGGTGTACGCGGAAGAATGGTCGCGAACACCACTTCACGCGGAATCTTGTAGCGCGCCAACTTGTCCGAGAGGTAGTCCTTGATGTCGTCGGCGCTGATGACATCCGGTTCACGCCAGACGACGTGTGCGACGACGGTCTCGCCCCATTCTTCGTTGGGTTTTCCGACAACGGCGACGTCGACGACGTCCGGGTGGCCGGAGATCACGTCCTCGACCTCCTTGGAGTAGACGTTCTCACCGCCCGTGATGATCATGTCCTTCGCGCGGTCGACGATGAAGAGGTAACCGTCCGCATCCTTGCGCGCCAGATCGCCGGTGCGGTACCAACCTCCGTCGGCAAAAGCAGCCTTCGTGGCAGTGGGGTCGTCGAGGTACCCCTGCATGACGGTGTCGGCGCGCAGCCAGATCTCACCGATCTGATCGGGCTCCGCGTCGGTGCCGTCATCGGCAACCAGGCGCAGGTCGACGCCGGCCAGCGCGACGCGGCCGATCGAGCCCGCCTTGCTCAACTGCTCCTCGGGGTACAGCACAGTGCCCACCGGCCCGGTCTCGGTCATGCCGTAGACCTGCCGGAATTCGGTGGTGCCGTACGACTCCACCAGTCGCCGAGCGACATCCGCGCCGATCGGTCCGCCGCCGTACAACCACGCACGAACGCTACCGAGGTTGTAGTCGGCAAAGTTCGGCACGAGGTTGAGTGCAGTGGTGTAGATGACCGGCGGGCCGAAGCAGAGGGTAATACGTTGTTCCTGAACAGTTTCCAGGAATTTGACGGGATGGTACTCGCGCAGCAGCACGACGGTTCCGCCCATGTAGAGCGTGGACATGAACCAGTTGTTGAGCGGGGAAGCGTGCCAGATCGGGACGGCCATGAGCAGGCGCTCGTCCCGAGTCGTCGACACGGCGAGGGCCGCGGTGACGGCAACACCGACGACGTTGCGGTGGCTGTGGACGCAGCCCTTGGGCGAGCCGGTGGTCCCCGAGGTGTAGAGGATTTCAGCCGGATCGTTCTCGTCGATGTCGATACCGTCAACGCCCTCTTGGCGGGTGATGGCGTCGTCGAAGAAGTCGAAACCGTCTGCGACAGAGTCCGTGCTGATCAGCTTGGCCGTTGTCTCCAGTCGACCGACAACCGGCGCCAACTCACCGTCGAAGACGCACACCGACACCTTCGCGTGTCCCAGCACGTAGGCAACTTCCGGAGTCTGCATCTTGTGGTTGATGGGGACCACGACGGCGCCCAAGCGCCAGGCACCGAGCATCGCGTACACGAATCCCGGAGTGTTGTAACACATCAGCGCGACGCGGTCGCCCGGCTGCACGCCCAGCGACTGCAAATAGCCTGCGGCGCGTCGACTTCCGTCCTGAACCTGGGAGTACGTGTGATCGTGACCGTCGAATATCAGGAAGGGTTTGTCCGGGGTCTTGGTGACGTTGCTGTCGAATACGCGAACGATGTTCATCGAAGTCCTTGTCGGAGAATCACGCTCGAAGAGAGTTCATTCCATCGAGCTGTTGAGTACGGCGTCGGGTATCTGGAGAGTGGCGAAGATGACGGCGACCGCCTCCTCGAGGGAGTAACCGAAGCTCTCGCCGGTGGCAGTTTTCTGAATGACGAGGCCGAAGATCGCAGACCAGAAGGCCTTGGATTCGACGTCGATGCCCGCGCGCAGCTGCCAGCCGGTGCGGATCAAGGTACGGAGGAGGGCTGTTTCACCCGAGGAATGCAGAGTGCGAAGCGTCTCGGAGATCAGATCGCGGAGTTCACCACGGCGACCCGTCATCATCATCGCTTCCACGAACAGTTCGACACTGGGAGCGCCCGAGCCGAGGAGTGATCCGACCAGCTTCTCGGTGTAGTCGCCCACGGTGTCGGCGTCGGCGGCATCGACCTCGGCACGCTTGCCTGCGCGCAGAACGGCTGCACACGCCACCTCGACGAAGAGCTTCTCTTTTGAGCCGTAGTAGTAGGTCACCTGGTTTGGATGGGCGCCGGCGGCGGTGCAGATCTGCGCGATGGACGCGCTGTCGCCATGTTCGAGGAAGAGCTCGGTTGCAGCGTTGAACAGTGCCATGCGCGTCTGCTTGCCCGACTCACGCGTCGCGCGCGCTGCGGGAACTGACTCGGTGACCATCACGAACTCCTACTTGTTTGTATGACAAACAATAACTCGGCGTTGTTTGTATGGCAAACAATTTCTCCCGACGTGATGACATGTCGACTCCTATCGACATGTCCGATGTGCGGGATTACTCTCTGAACATCGAGCACCCGAGAACTTCGGCTTTTCTGCGAGGAGGCGCCCTGCAATGCTCGCGCGATCCGGCTTCTCCCTGCCCACACGCACGACTCTCACGGGCGACTGGGCAGATTTATTGCGTGAGCATTTTGTCGCGCTCGACGTATCCGATATCGAAGACGGCGATGGATTCAGCGGGGCCGTGCACTCGGCCCAACTCGCACACGTTCGGGTGTCCGCAGTTCAATCGATGGAACAACGAATAGTCCGTAGTAGCAGCCTGATCAAGAGTGACGGTGCTGACTATCTGCAAATCGGCATGATCCGCCGCGGTAGCGCGGTAGTGCGGCAAGACGACCGCGAATGCGTCCTACGACGTGGCGACTACGTTCTGTACGACACCACGCGCCCCTTCGATTGGCAGATCGAGGGACACGCACACGACGGCATCTGGGGACTCGAGGTGTTCACCTGGCCACGGTCATACCTGTCCCTCAGCGACGCGGAGGTCACGAGCTTGACAGCCATTGCCTTCGACGGACACGCGGGCCTGAGTGGCCTGCTGGGTCGCTTTCTTCACGATCTTGCCTCCGTCCGCATGACGTCCGACGCGAGCGGAGACGAGGAGGAAGTCGTCAACGAGATCGGCAGCCTGGTCAAGTCGGTTCTTCACGCAACCGCGCGTCCGATCGTCTCCCGGCGAACTGGCCTGTACGAATCCGCTCTGTCGGCCATAGACGCCCGCCTCGCTGACCCGGCCCTGTCTCCGGTGGACATCGCGGGATCAGTCAAAGTCTCCATTCGCCAGTTGCACCGAGCCTTCGCCGAACACGGCACAACGGTGTCGCGTTCGATTCGCAGCCGTCGACTCGACGGTTGCCGTCGTGAGATCGTGCAACGCCACGGCGTAGAGCGGTCGCTGACCCAGATTTCTCACCGCTGGGGATTCACCGACCTGGCCGCCTTCAGTCGCGCATTCAAGGCGGAGTTCGGGATCAGCCCGCGGCAATACCGGTCGCAAGCAGTGGCCCCCACAAGTACTGCCCGCTGATCTGTAACATCCTCGGACACTTACCCATTCAACATGATGTTCAAAACGTTCTGTCGCCGACGCCTATCCACAATTCTCGGCGCGGTAGGCCAAGTATCGGGCGCTGACGGCCAAGTTTGCTCGGCCTCGCGGGCGTAGATTTTCGGCACGGCGTTGCCAAGTGCCAGGCACCCGATCCGGCCACCTACATCACAGGGAGCACTCATGGAATCTGCAATCGGTGAACATCTTCAATGCCCGCGCACGCTGACCAGGCGCGTTCCGGATACCTATTCGCCACCATTTCCCATGTGGGTCGGGCGTGCGGACGACACATTGCACCAGGTCGCGATGGGCTATCTCGGCGTGCAGTTCCGCGGCGAGGATCAGCGCTCGGCAGCACTGCAGTCCATGCGGGATATCGTCGCCGGCTTCGACTTGCCGGACGGACCGGCACACCACGATCTGACCCACCACATCGACAACCAGGGCTACGAGAATCTGATCGTGGTCGGGTACTGGAAAGATGTTTCTTCCCAACATCGTTGGAGCACATCAGCTCCGGTGGCCTCCTGGTGGGAGTCCGAGGACCGCTTGTCCGACGGATTGGGGTTCTTCCGGGAGATCGTGGCCCCGAGAGCCGAACAATTCGAAACGCTCTACGCGTTCCAGGACGATCTCCCCGGAGTGGGAGCAGTCATGGACGGTGTCAGCGGCGAGATCAACGAGCACGGCTACTGGGGTTCGATGCGCGAGCGCTTTCCGATCTCTCAGACCGACTGGATGCAGGCCTCGGGCGAACTACGGGTCGTCGCCGGTGACCCCGCCGCAGGTGGGCGGGTAGTAGTGCGGGGACACGACAACATCGCACTGATCAGATCCGGGCAGGACTGGGCCGACGCGGAAGCAGACGAGCGCAGCCTCTACCTCGACGAAATCCTGCCGACTCTTCAATCGGGCATGGACTTCCTCCGCGACAACGGCCCGGCCGTCGGGTGCTACAGCAACCGTTTCGTACGCAATATCGACATCGACGGAAACTTCCTCGACCTGAGCTACAACATCGGTCACTGGGCCTCACTCGACCAACTCGAGCGGTGGTCGGAATCTCACCCGACCCATCTGCGGATCTTCACGACGTTCTTCCGGGTCGCCGAGGGCCTGTCGAAATTACGTCTCTACCATGAGGTCTCGGTATTCGATGCCGCCGATCAGCTGTACGAGTACATCAACTGCCATCCCGGGACCGGGATGCTGCGCGACGCGGTGACCACCGCCGCGCACTGACCGAAGCCGCCGGAAAACTTCGGCCACGTTCTTTCCCTCGGAGGCAACTCGAGATATGTTGACGAGTGTCGACATATCTCAGTAGAGGCCATCGAGGAAGCGCGGACAGCACACAGTGACTACTCAACGAAACGAAGAGTTGGCGTTTGCTGTGCTGGCCGACCAGGTGCGCCGACAGATTCTCGACACTCTGGCTACCCACGGCGAATGCAACGCAGGCTTCATCAGCGATCAAATTTCGACGGTCGGTCGCACCACGGTATCCACACATCTCAAGGCGCTGCGGCTGTCCGGAGTTATCGTCGAACGCCGTCAAGGACGTCATCGCTTGTTTTCGATCGATCCGTCTGGGCCCGCCAACGATGCACTCCAGTTCCTGCGCGACGTCCTCGGGCGAGCGCTGGAAGCAGGTTCGAACGCCTCCGAGTTGCCGACCACGGCGACTGAGGATTCCGACGCGGCTTCGGTGCGTCGCCGGGCTTGAGGCCCTGTTTGAGCCCCAGCATCTATTTCAGGCAGGAAGTAGAACGTGCCAGGTCTCTCCGTAACGGCACAGATCGTGACGACGGACCCGCCAGGGTCAGCCTTCGAGCGCTTCGAAACGGGGCAACTGCTCGAACTCGAATGTGAGCAACTGACGGTCGGGGCCGCCGTCGCCATCTCCCTTCCCGTCGGCAACGGCGCACGCGCAGATGTAGCCGGAATGCCGATCACTCTGTTGGGGTACGTCGCCGGCGTGAAGCGGGGCCGATCGGTCGTGATCGTGCACCACCAACCGTGGCGCGGCCGTCTGACGATCCGGTTCTTTCCCGACGGCACCGGCACCCGAATCGTTCTCGAGTCCAGCCTCGATCAGGACGGCATTTCCTGGCTTGCCAACAAGCGCGGATTCGCTCCACCCGAACCTCCGCGCTCCGACCGACATCGGATCGGACTGCTGGTCAGCAAATCCGGCTCGGCGGCTGTATTCGCCCAGGCCACAGAAACACTCGCTGCCCTGGCGGTCGAAGAGATCAATGCCGACGGCGGTGTCGGCGGCGTTCTCGTCGACTTGGTGATCGGCGATGACGCTTCCGACTCGGCGGCCGGAGCGGCGACCGCACTGCGATTGGTGAAAAGCGGATGTCGCGCCATTTTTGCGTGCGTGACGTCGTCGACCTTCAACGCCGCCGCATCTGCGTTGCAAAACACCGGTGTGTTGTTGGTACACACAGTTCTCAACGAAGGAGGTCGATCGCGTCCGGGGATCCTTCGATTGGGTGAGCGGCCACTCGACCAGACGCGAGCGGGCATACCCGCAATGATGTCCGAGACCGGTTCTCGCACTTGGTTCCTGGTCGGTCAGCAGTATTCGTGGTCGTTCGGAGCACATTGGGCGGCTCGGCGTGTGATCGCCGAATCCACAGGTTCGGTGGCCGGCGAAGTCTACGTACCGTTGGGAACAACCGACTTCTCACGGATCATCGAGTCGATAGTCGACTCCGGGGCGGAACTGATTCTTTCCACCCTGGTGGGCCATGACGAGGTCTTCTTCGAACGGCAATGCGCCCAGCACGGACTGCGGGCCACCACGCGGACGTTCGCGCTGGTCCTCGACGAGGCCACTCAGCAGCTCATCGGCAATTCCGATGCCGACGGAGTCTGGGCGGCATTCGGCTACTTTCAATCCGCAGCCGGCGAGCACGACCTCGAAAAGCGATACAGCGCAAGCTCGAACGAACTCCTGCCTCCGCTCAGCTCTCTGTCGGAGACAACGTACGAAGCGATCGTCGCTTACGCACGCGCAGTCGAACGAACGTCGGCGGGCGATCCGGAAACAGTACTTCGGCAGCTTGTCACAACGTCGAAAAGCTCGACGGACACCGGCGTTCCACTGCATCGGCCGATTCTGATCGCTGAATCACGCCATGGGCGTCTGTACCCCCGCTCTCTCTGAGCGCGCGTAACCCGAACTTAACGAGTCAATATGTCGATACCTATTGACGCAATTACTGATCCGGCCCTAGTCTGAAAGACAAGTGAAGCCGATCACATCAGGAGCACACTTCTCATGGCGACAATCCGACCTGACGACAATGCAATAGACACCGCTGCAAGGCATTACGGCATCACTCTCGACCAATCAGCCCGGCTCGAGTGGCCGGCACTGATCGACGGAGCACTGGGCTCCTACGACGTCGTCGACCAGTTGTACGCCGACGAGGCAACCCCGCCGACCACGTCACGCGAGCATGCGGTGCCAACTGCGAACGAAAATCCTTTGAGCGCTTGGTATGTGACCACAAGCATCCCGCCGACGTCGGACGGCGTCCTGACCGGCCGACGCGTGGCGATAAAGGACAACGTGACCGTGGCCGGAGTTCCGATGATGAACGGGTCTCGGACGGTAGAGGGATTCACTCCGTCTCGCGACGCGACTGTGGTCACTCGACTACTGGCGGCCGGTGCAACCGTCGCAGGCAAAGCTGTGTGTGAGGACCTGTGTTTCTCCGGTTCGAGCTTCACACCGGCAAGCGGACCGGTCCGCAATCCATGGGACCCACAGCGTGAAGCAGGTGGATCATCCGGTGGCAGTGCAGCTCTCGTTGCAAACGGGGACGTCGATTTTGCCATCGGCGGGGATCAAGGCGGATCGATCCGGATCCCGGCGGCATTCTGCGGCGTCGTCGGACACAAGCCGACGTTCGGGCTCGTCCCGTATACCGGTGCATTTCCCATCGAGCGGACAATCGACCATCTCGGCCCGATCACACGCACGGTCCACGATGCCGCACTGATGCTCTCGGTCATCGCCGGTCGCGACGGTAACGACCCACGCCAAGCCGACAGCGTCGAAGCAGGTGACTATCTGTCCACCCTCGACTCCGATGTGGATGGTCTGCGAATCGGGATCGTTCGAGAAGGTTTCGGGCACGCGGTCTCACAGCCCGAGGTCGACGACGCAGTCCGCGCAGCGGCACACAGTCTGACCGAAATCGGTTGCACGGTAGAGGAAGTAAACATCCCGTGGCACCTGCATGCTTTCCACATCTGGAACGTGATCGCCACGGACGGTGGTGCCTACCAGATGTTGGACGGCAACGGATACGGCATGAACGCCGAAGGTTTGTACGATCCGGAACTGATGGCACACTTTGCTTCTCGACGCATTCAGCACGCCGACGCTCTGTCCGAAACCGTCAAACTAGTGGCCCTGACCGGCCACCACGGCATCACCACCCTCGGCGGCGCGAGCTACGGCAAAGCCCGGAACCTCGTACCGCTCGCCCGCGCCGCCTACGACACTGCCTTGAGACAATTCGACGTCCTGGTGATGCCCACACTGCCCTACGTCGCATCCGAATTGCCGGCGAAGGACGTGGATCGTGCAACCTTCATCACGAAGGCTCTCGGGATGATCGCCAACACGGCACCATTCGACGTGACCGGACATCCGTCCCTGTCCGTTCCGGCCGGCCTGGTAAACGGGCTTCCGGTCGGAATGATGATCACCGGCAAGACCTTCGACGATGCGACGGTCCTCCGGGTCGGGCGCGCATTCGAAAAGCTTCGCGGCGCGTTTCCGGCTCCTGCCGACCACATCTCCGACTCCGCACCACAACTCAGCCTCACCTAGTCCTGTATCCGCACTTGCACAACAAATTCCACCGATTCACACATGATCAGCCCGCATAGAAAAGGTGAACCAGATGTCAGTAACGATCGACCACACAACGGAGAACGCCGCACCGGCCCAGGCGCCGGTCTCCGATCGCGCGTGGGCCCTGTTCCGCGCACTCGACGGTAAGGGATTGGTACCCGACGGTTACGTCGAGGGATGGAAGAAGACCTTCGAGGAGGACTTCAGTCCAAGGCGCGGAGCGGAATTGGTCGCGCGGGCTTGGACCGACCCCGATTTCCGGCAGCTGCTTCTCACCGACGGTACCGCCGCGGTTGCCCAGTACGGATATCTGGGCCCCCAGGGCGAATACATCGTGGCAGTCGAAGACACCCCGACCCTCAAGAACGTGATCGTGTGCTCGCTGTGTTCATGCACCGCGTGGCCCATCCTCGGTCTGCCGCCGACCTGGTACAAGAGTTTCGAATACCGTGCACGCGTGGTCCGCGAGCCACGGAAGGTTCTCTCCGAGATGGGAACCGAGATCGCGTCGGACGTCGAGATCCGCGTCTACGACACCACCGCCGAAACTCGGTACATGGTCCTACCGCAACGTCCCGCAGGCACCGAAGGCTGGAGCCGGGAACAACTGCAGGAAATCGTCACCAAGGACTGCCTGATCGGCGTCGCAGTCCCGCAGGTCCCCACCGTCTGACCACCCCGACAAGAAAGAAGCACACCATGGATGGAGTACACGATCTTGCCGGAGTTCAAGGCTTCGGCAAAGTCCCGCATACCGTCAACGCCGACATCGGCCCCACCTTCCACGCCGAGTGGGAGCACCTGCCGTACAGCCTGATGTTCGCCGGTGTCGCCGAACTCGGGGCCTTCAGCGTCGACGAAGTTCGATACGTCGTCGAGCGGATGGAGCCCCGCCACTACATGATGACCTCGTACTACGAGCGGTACGTCATCGGCGTCGCGGCGCTGATGGTCGAAAAGGGAATCCTGACGCAGGAAGAGCTCGAAAGCCTTGCAGGAGGACCGTTCCCACTCTCACGGCCAAGCGAATCCGAAGGCCGACCGGCTCGCGTCGACACAACCACCTTCGAGGTCGGTCAGCGAGTACGTGTGCGAGACGAATACGTTCCCGGGCATATTCGAATGCCTGCTTACTGCCGAGGACGGGTGGGGACCATCGCTCACCGGACCACCGAGAAGTGGCCGTTCCCCGACGCAATCGGTCACGGCCGCAACGACGCCGGCGAAGAACCCACCTACCACGTGACGTTCGCTGCGGAGGAATTGTTCGGCAGCGACACCGACGGCGGAAGCGTCGTTGTCGACCTCTTCGAGGGTTACCTCGAGCCTGCGGCCTGATCTTCCAGCATTCCAGGCGGCGGTCACGCGATCGCAGCGGTTCGCGTGACCGCCGCCTGATCACAACGATTCACTCATTCGGAAGGACACTGGAAATCATGGTCGACACACGACTTCCGGTCACGGTGCTGTCAGGTTTCCTGGGCGCCGGGAAGACGACGCTACTCAACGAGATCCTGCGCAATCGGGAGGGCCGCCGGGTTGCGGTGATCGTCAACGACATGAGCGAAATCAACATCGACAGTGCAGAAGTCGAGCGTGAGATCTCGCTCAGTCGCTCCGAGGAGAAACTGGTCGAGATGACCAACGGCTGCATCTGCTGCACTCTGCGAGAGGATCTTCTCTCCGAGATAAGCGCCTTGGCCGCCGATGGCCGATTCGACTACCTTCTCATCGAATCTTCGGGCATCTCCGAACCGCTGCCCGTCGCGGAGACGTTCACCTTCATCGATACCGACGGCCATGCCCTGGCCGACGTCGCCCGACTCGACACCATGGTCACAGTCGTCGACGGCAACAGTTTTCTGCGCGACTACACGGCTGGAGGTCGCGTCGAAGCCGATGCCCCGGAAGATGAACGCGACATCGCGGATCTGCTTGTCGATCAGATCGAGTTTGCCGACGTCATCCTGGTGAGCAAGGCCGATCTCGTCTCGCACCAGCACCTGGTCGAATTGACTTCGGTCCTAAGATCTTTGAACGCAACTGCTGCGATAGTTCCGATGACTCTCGGCCGTATCCCACTCGACACGATTCTCGATACCGGCTTGTTCTCGCTCGAGAAAGCTGCTCAGGCCCCTGGATGGCTACAAGAACTCCAAGGTGAACACACCCCCGAAACCGAGGAGTACGGAATCGGTTCGGTGGTGTACCGCGAGCGCGCGCCCTTCCACCCACAACGCCTGCATGATTTCCTGAGCAGCGAGTGGACCAACGGAAAGTTACTTCGGGCCAAGGGCTACTACTGGAATGCCGGCCGGTTCACCGAGATCGGGAGTATTTCTCAGGCCGGTCATCTCATTCGCCACGGATACGTCGGCCGTTGGTGGAAGTTTCTACCCCGTGACGAGTGGCCGGCCGACGACTACCGTCGCGACGGAATCCTCGACAAGTGGGAAGAACCTGTCGGTGACTGCCGACAAGAACTCGTCTTCATCGGCCAATCCATCGACCCAATTCGACTGCACCGAGAACTCGACGCGTGTCTACTCACCACAGCCGAGATCGAACTCGGGCCAGACGTGTGGACCACCTGGAGCGACCCCCTGGGCGTCGACTATACCGACCAGACCGTTTGATATTGGTCCGATTTGCCGTAAGTTGTGCGCAATGGGGCTATCACGCAACCGAACTCGGGCGTTGTTGATCGTCGCGGCAATCGCAGCCGGGACCGCTGCCGCGGCAATCGCAGCCGGGACCGCTGCCGCGGCGACGCCGGCGGAGGCCACCTGGACAACCGCGCCGATGTGCGGCGATTGGCAGGTCGAGACCGTAGCCCAGGGGTTGGAACAGCTCGAAAACCTCGAGACCGATGACAACGGCGGGTTCTACCTCTCCGGCGAGTCGAAGATCTATCACGTCGACGCCGAAGGACAGGTACGAACCGTCCTCGACGGCATTGCTGCTCCTGGCGGTTTGCAGCTCGACGGTTCGAGGCTGTCCTTCCTCACCAGACAGGACGGCAAGCTGTGGCAACTGGACACCACGACGGATCAGCTGTCCGCCCCCGCCGACTTCGCGGGCAACGGCTTGCTCCGCCTACCTGACGGCGATCTGCTGACGACGTGGGTCGGAACGGAGGGCGGCCCGTCGAAGGGCGTGTCGCGCTATCAACATGACTCCCGAACCGTCGTACCCAATTGGGCCGCAGTGCCACGTTCGGAGGGGCTCGCGCTCAGTCCGGATCATCGAGCCGTGTACACCGATGATCTGTTCACAGGTCAGATCATTCGAGTCCCTGTGGATACCCCTGATGCGTGGGCCGTTGTCGCAACCGTCCCGAGCCCGGTACCCGGTCTCGACGATCTGACCATGTCGCGGGATGGGATGCTCTACGTCGCTGCTCACCTCGAGGGCGCGATCTATCGTGTAGATCCCGAGACCGGGAAGTCCTGCGTCGTCGCTTCGGGTCTGTCGGGTGGGTGGACCGGGCCGAGTTCAGTGCGTATCGGCCGGGACGGCGACGGCCGGGCGCTCTACGTCACCGGCTTCGACGGGACACTGCGCCGCCTGGTACCTCCGGCGGGCGTCGAACTCGCACCGGTTCGGTAACTCCGTTCTCTTCGAGACGGGATTCTCCGACCTGGCGATACTTAAAATCACGCTGATTTGAAGGCATGCCCGCAGCGCAGCGGCCGCTTGTCCGAAAACTGTCAACAGTTCTACACGGAGAAATGGCTACCCTTAGGTTTACGCTGCTCGCATGTTTTCTTCCGTCGCAGCGAAGATCCGCCTGGTGGTGGCACTGCTCCTCACTGCCCTCCTGGCGTTGACTCTGTCATCGTGCTCGAGTGGCTCGGATTCGTCGGCAGCCCCCACAGACCTGTGTGCACCTCCAGGAGTGGGAGCCGCAACCGCGGCGCCCACCAATCTGGATGCGGCAGCGGGTGCGGGCGCCGAAGACCGCTACACCACGGCCACCGTCACCCCGGTCGATCGGATCGACACCTCGAAGCTGAACTTGATCAAACCCGGGGTCATCACGGTCGGCACGCTCGGTGACGCGCCCCCGAGCATCTGCGTCAACTCCGAGAATCAGTACACCGGATACGACAACGAGCTGCTGAAGGCCGTCGCGGACAAGCTGGGCCTGAAGGTCGAGTTCGTCGGCACCGAGTTCGCCGGGCTCCTCGCCCAGGTTGCCGGTCGACGCTTCGACGTCGGCTCGTCGTCCATCACCACCACAGACGACCGTCGCAACACCGTCGGCTTCACCAACGGTTACGACTTCGGATACTTCTCCCTCGTCGTGCCTAACGGCAGCCCGATCACCGGCTTCGGAGACCTGGACGCATCAAAGCGCATCGGCGTCGTGCAGGGAACCGTGCAGGACGACTACGTCGTGAACACGCTCAAGCTCGATCCCGTGAAGTTTCCCGACTACGCCACGGCGTACGCGAACCTCAAGTCCGGACAGATCGACGCCTGGGTAGCTCCGTCTCAGCAGGCCGAAGGCGCAATCGCTCCGGGTGACCCGACCTCGATCATCCAGAACACCTTCTCGGTCAACAACTTCGTCGGCTGGGCGGTGAACAAGGAAAACCAGCCGCTGATCGACGCCCTCAACTCCGGCCTCGACGCAGTCATCGACGACGGAACCTGGTCTCAGCTGTACGCCGACTGGGTACCGCGTCAACTCCCTGAAGGCTGGAAGCCCGGATCCAAGGCCGCGGCCACTCCGGAACTGCCCGACTTCGCAGCCATTGCGGCGGAAAACGCAGCAAACGGTGACGGTGGCGATACCGCGTCGTACCAACCTAAGTCGACGCTCGAACAGCTCAAGGACACGTTCTTCGACTGGGATCTGTACAAGAAGGCATTCCCCGATCTCCTCAAGACCGGTCTTCCCAACACCCTGATCCTTGCGCTCGCGTCTGGCATCATCGGCACGGTCCTCGGCATGCTGCTCGCTGTCGCCGGTATCTCGCGCACCCGTTGGCTGCGCTGGCCCGCCCGCGTCTACACCGACATCTTCCGTGGCCTGCCCGCCGTCGTCATCATCTTGATCATCGGGCTCGGAGTCGGACCGATCGTCAAGGGAATCACCGGCAGCAATCCGTACTGGCTCGGTGTCGCGGCGCTGTCGCTGCTCGCGTCGGCATACATCGGTGAGATCTTCAGATCCGGTATCCAGAGCGTCGAGTCCGGGCAGCTCGAGGCTTCCCGCGCCCTCGGCTTCAGCTACCGCAAGTCCATGTCGCTGGTCGTCATCCCGCAGGGTGTACGACGCGTTCTGCCGGCGTTGATGAACCAGTTCATCTCGCTGATCAAGGACTCGTCGCTGATCTACTTCCTCGGTCTCCTCGTCACCCAGCGGGAACTCTTTGCCGTCGGACGTGATCTCAACGCCCAGACCGGCAGCCTGTCCCCGCTCGTTGCGGCAGGCTTGTTCTACCTTGCTCTGACCATCCCGCTGACGCACCTCGTCAACTACATCGACAACCGGCTCCGGACCGGACGCGCCGACACTTCAGGCACGTTGGATCCGCTCGAGCAGGCCATCGTCGTGGAAAGGGGCTGAGGACATGACCACCAGCTCTGAACTGAAGTCCGTATCGCTCACCGGCAAGGACCTGCATCTGTCCTTCGGTGCCAACAAGGTGCTTCGCGGCGTCAACCTGCACGTCGACGCCGGAAACACCGTCACCGTCATCGGGCCCTCGGGTTCGGGCAAGTCGACTCTCCTGCGCGTGCTGAACCGTCTGCACGAGCCTGAGCAGGGTGACGTGCTGCTCGACGGGAAGTCCGTCTTGAAGGACAATCCCGACGAGCTTCGCCAACGAATCGGCATGGTGTTCCAGCACTTCAACCTGTTCCCGCACAAGACCGTCGCCGAGAACATCGCGCTCGGGCCGAACAAGCTCAAGGGGTTGTCCAAGGAACAAGCTCGGGCGCTCGCGCTCGAGCAGCTGGATCTGGTGGGGCTCAAGGAGAAGGCGGACTCGCGGCCCGGCAACCTTTCCGGTGGTCAGCAGCAGCGCGTCGCCATTGCCCGCGCCTTGGCGATGAAGCCCGAGGTCATGTTCTTCGACGAGGCGACGTCAGCTCTCGACCCCGAACTGGTCAAGGGCGTTCTGGCGTTGATGGCCGATCTCGCGAAGTCCGGTATGACCATGGTCGTCGTGACGCACGAAATGGGCTTCGCGCGTTCCGTTTCCGACAAGGTGCTCTTCATGGACCGCGGCGCCGTTGTCGAAACCGGTACTCCTGAACAGCTTTTCGACGATCCCGAGACCGATCGACTGCAGGCGTTCCTGTCACAGGTTCTCTGACCCAGGACGCTTCAGAGATCGACGGGCGTTGGTCCTCGACGCCTGAAGCATCAGATGGTCACGTTCGGCGAGGTTGGATGCCTTGTGCGCTGCATCGGCATACAACCTCGCCGCCGTCTCCACGTCTCCGTCGCGTTCACGGAGATAGGCCTCGACTGCGGCATGGCGTGGAAGTGAATCGTCCAGCGCTGCAAGAGCTGCCAAGCCGGCGCGTGGTCCGTCTGCCTCGCCGACGGCCACCGCTCGGTTGAGCCGGACGATCGGGCTGTCGGTCAGGGCTGCGAGTTCGTCGTACCACTCCACGATCTGCACCCAATCGGTCTCGTCTGCTGTGAGAGCGTCGGCATGAAGTGCGGCAATCGCGGCCTGGGCTTGGAACTCGCCCAGTCGGTCGCGAGCGAGGGCTCCCTGAAGGATCACGACCCCTTCCGCGATCGTCTCGGTGTCCCACCGTCCGCGGTCCTGCTCGGCAAGCGGAACCAGGCTGCCGTCTGCGGCAGTGCGCGCGGCGCGGCGAGCGTGATGAAGCAGCATCAGAGCGAGCAACCCCGCCACCTCGGGATGATCGATCGCAGCGGCGAGCTGCCGGGTGAGCCTGATGGCCTCGGCAGCCAGGTCGACGTCGCCGGAGTACCCCTCGTTGAAGACCAGATAAAGGACACGTAGAACGGTGGCGACATCGCCGGGTTGCTCGAACCGGACGCCGGAGACCGTGCGCTTGGCTCGGCTGATGCGCTGAGCCATCGTCGCTTCGGGCACCAGGTAGGCCTGCGCAATCTGGCGAGTGGTCAGCCCACCGACAGCGCGCAGCGTGAGTGCAACGGCGGACGACGGCGTCAACGACGGGTGAGCGCACAGAAAGTAGAGCTGGAGTGTGTCGTCCACGCCCGGCACCGACCCGCTGACCGGCCGCTCGCCTGGCTGCTCGTCAACCAGAAACTCCCGCTTGCGACGAGCCGCATCCGACCGGATCCCGTCGAGGAACCGCCGCCAGGCCACTGTGACCAGCCAGCCCTTGGGGTCCCGCGGCGGGTTGTCCGGCCAGGTCCTGACCGCCTCGAGCAGAGCATCCTGCACGGCATCCTCGGCCGACGCGAAATCTGCTCCGCGGCGGACGAGGATGCCGAGCACGCTCGGAGTCAGACTTCGAAGCAGCGCGTCGTCCATGAGAGTCGTCAGTCCGTGATGGTCGGCGGCTCGGTCAGGAACGGGCGCAGTTCGAGCCATTCGTGAATCGGCTTCCCGCCTGCGCCGGGCGCGGCCGAGAGCTCCCCGGCCAATTCGACGGCTCGGTCGTAGTTGTCGACGTCGATCACCATCCAGCCGGCAATGAGGTCCTTGGTTTCCGCGAACGGGCCGTCGGTGACCGGCGGGCGACCCTCACCGTCGTACCGGACAAAGGTGCCCTCAGGAGCGAGAGCCTGACCGTCGACGAACTCGCCCGCCTTCTCGAGCCGATCCGCGAAGTCCTGCATGTACTTCACGTGGGCCGTGATCTCTTCCGGTGTCCACTGGTCCATCGGCACGTCGTTGACTGCAGCCGGAGCGCCGCGGTAGTGCTTGAGCAGCAAGTACTTGGCCATCGTGAATCTCCTCTGTGTCGGTGCCACCCATTCTGGTCGCACTTCACTACAGGGACGAAGCAAGTCGGGGATTCTCGACATCGCAGGGCCTTCGGCCCTGTGCGCCTTTTTGGTAGTGCCCGCAACCAGAAAGGCGCACGGGGGCCGGAGGCCCTAAATCCACCCCTGCCGACGAGCGATCACTGCAGCTTCGTGCCGATTGGCTGCACCTAGTTTGGTGACAGCTGACGACAAATAGTTTCGGGTGGTACCCGCAGACAGGTGTGCCCGGGAAGCGATCTGCTCGATGGATGCCCCGTCGGCCGCGTATTCGAGTACGTCCGCCTCGCGCGGAGTAAGCGGTGAGTCGCCGGCGCCGATCGCCTCGGCAGCCAACGACGGGTCGACGTACCTCCCGCCGGCATGGACGCTGCGGACCACCTCGGCGAGCGTCGCCGCAGGCGTCGTCTTCGGTAGAAATCCGCGGACACCTGCTGACAGTGCCTTCTTCAAGTACCCAGGACGCCCGTGGCTCGTCACGATGATCGAGACGCACCCCGAGACCGTCTGCGCAATCTGTTGCGCCGTCTCGATGCCGTCGATACCCGCCATCTGAAGGTCGAGCACGGCTACGTGAGGTTGATGCTTTGCAGCAGCGATCACGGCATCCTCGCCGGATTCGGCTTCTGCCACGACGACGATGTCGTCCTCGAGCGACAACATCATGGCCAGAGCCGAGCGGATCAGGTTCTCGTCGTCGGCCAGCAGTACCTTGATCGGCTCGGTCACCGAGACTCCTTCGTTCGGGACGGAAAGTGGGCGGTGAGGGTGAAGCGATCTTCGTCCTGGACGGTTTCGACAGTTCCTCCGACGGCGCCGACGCGCTCGCGCAATCCGTTCAGACCGGTTCCGTTGTTCGGCTCTGCGATCCGTGCGCCGTCGTTGGCAATCACGACGCCGTCCGCGGACACCTCGATGCTGCAATTCTCGGCACTGGAGTGCCGGAGAATGTTGGTCACGCCTTCACGGACGACCCACGCGGCGGCCTCGGCCAGTTCCACCGGCAGTTGATCTGCCGATCCACGTATCGCGGTGGAGATTCCGGCGGCCTCGAGCAGAGACTGCGCACCGGCCAGCTCCGATGCCAAGGCGATGGACCGGTATCCCCGAACCAACTCGCGCGCTTCGTCGAGAGAATCTTGCGCAAGTTCGCGTACTTCGTCCATCTGCGCGGCGGCACGATCGTCGCCGCGTCGTGAAAGAGTGGCTGCAAGTTCGCTTTTCACCGCAATTGCAGACAGCGCACGCCCGACGACGTCATGGAGATCGCGCGAAAATCGCAACCGCTCCTCGGCGACGGACAGGGCAGCGGCAGCTCCGCGAGCCTCGTCCAATTCGGTGACCATGCGAAGCAGCCACACCGACATGTAAACGGTCAGCCCCATGAAGGCGGCGACGATTCCGACGGACACGCCGCTTTCCGGACCCGCAAGCAGTCCCAGTACAACCCCGGCGGCCACCGAGCCCACGATCAGCCAGCGCAACGACGTCAACCCGGCAAGGGGCACGACAAGGATTGCCGCCAGCCAGAAGTACGGACCGTTCTCGCCATTGCTTCCCAAGGCGATTCCCGCCGAGCAGAACGCCGACAACGTCATCACGGCAAGAGGAATCTGGACGGGCTTGGCCACGACTCCACCCAGATCTGGCATCCGAGACACGGCGATGGCGCACGCAACGGCACTGATCCCGAGGAAGACACCCGACAGGTACCGATCCGCAACGATCTCGGTGACCGCACCGAAGCCACCGAAAACCACTGCGACCATGATGAACGATTGCCGCGTGTAGAGGCGAACCTTGTCGACGTTCGACGCGGTTCGCCACGTCCGTCTCGGATTCCAGCGTCCGAAGTTCTGCGCGATCATGCCCACTACCTTCTCAGAGTTCTACGAACGCGGTTCCCAGCGGAAGTGGACGTTCGCGATCAGAACCGAACCGACGATCCACGCCAGCATGACCAACAGCGGTTGCGCAGCCGAACCGAAGGTGTCGACAAATCCCGTTGCCGCACCGGGCGCATCGCCCAGATCAGCCAGTTCGCCAGTGGTCCGCCCCAGCCATCCGAGATTGAGAAGGTCGACTACCGCGGCCAGCGGAGTGAAATCGAGAATGCGAGCAACGTTGTCCGGCACGACATTCCTGATCGAAGACATACCTGCCGTCGCCAGAATCAGAATCGGCATGCAGGTGATCTGCGCCGCCTCTGCATTTCGCGTTACAGCCGAAGTGATCAACGCCAGCGCCGTGAAGAGCGCGGCGCCGCCGATCACTGCGACCAGCACCAGGACCGGATTGAACGGAGCACTACCGCCCAGAACCATCACGGCGATTCCGATCACCACCGTCAACAGGCCGGTGAGAACCCACGACGGCACTGCCGGGCCCGCCAGGATCTCGGCGTCGCTGCATTCCCCGGTCCGTAGTCGCTTGAGAACCAACTCGTCACGGCGCGTCGCGTACACCGACAGCAGGTTGTAGAAGACCACGAAGACGAGAAGGAAGAGCGCAAATACCTCGAGGCCTGCCGACACCGACTTGTCCGACAGCCCGCCGTCTCGCGACAGGTACAGCATTCCCACGGGAAAGATCAGCGGGAGGACGATTGCATTGAAGAGCAACAGTCGATTTCGTCCCAGGAGCGTGAACTCCGAACGAGACAGGGTTGCGATGCGGTTCATGCCGACGCTCCTTCGAGAGTTGCGTGATGATCGAATTGGTCTGCAATGGAGAGGAATACTGTCTCCAGGGACGCCGCCCGGGCATCCAAGCCGGTCAGCAAGACATCATTGTGCTGCGCCCACAGCAGCAGTTCCGTCAGCGTCTCCTGGACGGTGCGAGTGGTGATCAGCACCAGATCGTTTTCGACGCGCACCTCGGCGCCGGCCAGCGCTGGGAGCGGAAGGCCTGGGCGGTGCAGTTTGATCTGGGCGGGATGATCTGCGACGACGTCCGCCACGGTTCCGCTGCGCACGACCGATCCACGGTGCATGATCGCCAATTGGTCGCACAAGGATTCAGCTTCGTCGAGATAGTGCGTCGTCAACATGATGGTGACGCCCGACGCTTTCAAGTCAGCGATCAATTGCCAAGTGTTACGACGACTTTCGGGATCCAAACCAGTAGTCGGTTCGTCGAGGAACAGTACGAGTGGCCGGCCGATGATCGCGCACGCCAGATCCAGTCGGCGCGCTTCACCGCCCGAGAGGAACTTCACGCGGGTATCGCCACGGTCGCGCATGTCCACGCGCTCGAGCACCTCGTCGACGGGAAGCGGATTCGAGCACGTTCCGGCCCACATCGCCAAACTCTCACGAGCAGTCAGGTCTTGGGGAAGCCCACCCTTCTGGAGCATGATGCCAAGCGACGGTCGAATCTGCTTGCGGTTGCGCACCGGATCCATTCCCAGAACGCGCACCGTACCGGCACTGGCTCGTGAAAGGCCCTGAATCACTTCGAGAGTGGATGTCTTGCCGGCACCGTTTGTTCCGAGGAGGCCGAACAGCTCACCTTCCTGAACACTCAGATCCAGATTGCGAACAGCATCGAACGCCTCCTTGCCGGAGCCGTAGCGCCGCGACATTCCGACTACGTCGATCACGGGATCGCCCTTCATCGCTGCGCCTCCTCTCGGTTCCAGCTGCGCAGTCCGATCGTGAATCGAATGCCCGCGTAGACCGCGAGAGCGGCAACAAGAATCCAGGACACCGGATTGGAGCCGATGATCGCGAATACCCCTCCGATGATCGCGATGTTCACCACGATCACAACAAGTTCGCGGCCCATCGTGGGTGCGGGTCCGATGTCCATCAGGTCCGTCAGGAGGCTTCCCTCATGTGGTTCTCTCATGCCCCCAAGCCTCGCGGGAAGTCCGCGACGAAAACAGTGCACAGCGTCATCACCTGCGGTGACACCGTCATGGATCGGCGATGACAAATGTCATGCGACGTCCCCGCGGGGACGCGTCGTAAATTGCAGGTAAGGGTCGCCTCGTTGTTTTGCCGTTCATTTTTACGTTCCTTTACCCTCGCTTAGAGCTTCTACGGTTCCCGAAGTCCGTACATCGAATCTCGGGAGTTCACGGTGGCTATCAAGCCTTTGGCCTTGTTCGTCAAACACGACGGCGTGTCTGCACGCGCGTCGATCACCTGCCAGTACAAGTGCGGAAACGCGTGCTCTCACGAGGTCCCCAACACCTCGGGCGGCGAATACTTCCGCGATATCGCACGCACGGCACTGACTCGTCGCGGCATGCTCCGGGGCAGCGGCATGGCAGTGCTCGCGGTGGGAGCGGGCAGCGCCCTCGTCGCGTGTTCGGACGAATCCGCAAGTGCCGAACCGGGAACCGGATCAGCGAGCGGCAGCAGCGGCGGAACCACACCAGCGGGGACGAACTTCGACGCCGTCGCGCCCAACAAGGAAGACAAGGTCACGGTCCCTGACGGATACGATCAGGCCGTCGTCATCCGTTGGGGTGACGCCGTTCTCGCCGGAGCCCCGGCATTCGACTTCGACAAGCAGACTGCGGCAGCACAGGAACTGCAGTTCGGATTCAACAACGACTTCGCCGGATTGCTCCCGGTCGACGGGCAGCCCAACACCTACCTCCTCGTGGTCAATCACGAATACTCCACCGAGCCGGCGATGTTCCGCGGCTACGATGCGGAGAACCCGACCGAGGAGCAGTTCAAGATCGGCCTGGCCAGCCACGGACTGTCAGTCGTCCAGGTCAAGGGCGAATCCGACAACGGCAAGCTGGTACCGGAGATCGGATCGAACAACCGCCGCATCACCGGAACCACGGAGTTTGTCGTGACCGGCCCCGCTGCAGGTAGCGACTTCCTCAAGACGAGTGCCGATCCCACGGGAACCAAAGTGCTCGGCACCCTCAACAATTGCGCTGGCGGCGTCACACCCTGGGGCACAGTGCTTTCCGGCGAAGAGAACTTCAACCAGTACTTCGCTAACGCCGAGGGTGTCACCGATCCCACGGTGGCAGCCCGGCTGAAGCGCTACGGTCTGGCCGGAGCCGCTTCCGAGCGCAAGTGGGAACGCTTCGACAAGCGGTTCGATCTGGTCGCAGAACCCAACGAGGTCAACCGATTCGGATACGTCGTCGAGATCGATCCCTGGGATCCGTCGTCGACTCCGATCAAGCACACAGCGCTCGGACGTTTCAAGCACGAAGCCGCCACCATTTACATCACGTCGGACGGCACCGTCGTTGCATACAGCGGTGACGACGAGCGCTTCGACTACATGTACAAGTTCGTCTCGAGCCGAAAGATGCAGGACGGCAAGAGTCAGGCAGCCATGCGCCACAACATGACTCTGCTCGACGCCGGAACACTGTACGTTGCAAAGCTCAGCGGAAACTCCGCCGGCGAGATCGACGGAACCGGCAAACTCCCGTCGGACGGCACGTTCGACGGAACCGGCGAGTGGGTAGCCATCCTGCGCACCGGCGAAGACGGCAAGGGCGAATCGCTGGTAGACGGTATGAGCGCCGAAGAGGTCGCCGTCTTCACCCGCCAGGCCGGTGACAAGGTCGGGGCAACGAAGATGGATCGCCCCGAGGACTTCGAGGCAAACCCGAAGAGCGGCAAGGTTTACGTCGCACTGACCAACAACACCAAGCGCGGAGTCGACGGTGGTGCCGCGGCCGACGAGGCGAACCCGAGGAACAACAACAAGAACGGCCAGGTCCTCGAAATCACCGACGACCACGCCGGCACCACCTTCGGCTGGAATCTTCTTCTCGTCTGCGGAGATCCGGCCACAGCCGATACTTACTTCGGCGGGTTCGACAAGAGCAAGGTCAGCCCCATCTCATGCCCGGACAACCTTGCCTTCGACCCGCACGGCAATCTGTGGATCTCCACCGACGGCAACGCACTCAAGTCCAACGACGGACTGTTCAGCGTTGTCCTCGAAGGCGAAAACCGCGGTGAGACAAAGCAGTTCCTCACCGTTCCCGTCGGCGCCGAAACCTGCGGCCCCATCGTGGACGAGAAGCGCGTCATCGTCTGCGTCCAGCACCCCGGCGAGACCGACGACGCCAGCATCGAAAGCCCCGCATCCCATTGGCCCGACGGTGGTTCCTCCCAGCCTCGCCCGTCGGTAGTTGCAGCCTGGAAGAAGGACGGATCTCGGCTCGGCTCGTAGCACACACGAAAACGACTGTGGGGCAGATCGCATACTCTGCGATCTGCCCCACGTCGTTTACCTCAGATTCTCAAGAGAATCAGTTGTCACCATCCTCGCGACGCTTACGCGTCAGGAGAACAACACCCGTTCCCAGCGCCAGCAGCAGAACCAAACCGCCTGCCGCGAGCAACCCGGTGTTCACGCCACTCTCACCAGCGCCACCACCCGAGTTGATCGTTCCACCCTGAGGAGCAGACGTCGGCGGCTTCGGCTGACCCGGCTGACCCGGGTTTGCTGTCGGCGGCTTCGGCTGTCCCGGAACCGTGCTCGGAACCGGCTGACCCGGAACCGTCGGCGGTACGACGATCGGAGGCACAACGACGATCGGGGGAATGATGATCGTCGGTGTAACCGGCACCGTCGTGTTCGGAACCGTCGTGGTCGGCGGAACTGTCGTGACCGGCGTCGTTGTCGTCGGCGGCGTCGTTGTCGTCACGCCACACGGATCCACAATCTCCTCCGCGACAATTTCTTCTGTCGTGGTCTCCTCTGTGGTGGTCTCCTCCCTGGTGGTGGATTCCTCCGTACCGGTCACATCAGCGTCACCGGCAGTGGTCGCGCTAGCCGTCGTCGTCGCAACCGTTGTGGTCGGAACCATCCGCGTGGTCGTCGTCGTCGGAGGAACACAGGGCTCCGTCGTGACCGGCGGCGTCGTGGTGGTCGTCGGAGGCACCGTGGTGGTGGTCTCCGGCGGGTCCACCGGGTGTTCGGTGCAGAGAGCGTCGCCCGGAACACAGTCCACCGGCGGGTTCTCGCCACCAACCACCAGGTAGTTGTTCAGGACGCCCGGAGTGAATCCGGGACCTGACAACGTTCCGATCTCAGGATTGACCTTGACGGTGTACGTCACCGTCGCGCTCTCACCCTTGGCCAGCTTTCCGGTGACCGTGAAGACGTTGTCGACGACACCCGAAACAACCAGCGTGGAAGTAGTAGCCGGATTCTTCGTCATTACTGCATCGTCGAGAACATCGGTCAGATCGTCGTAGAAGCTGATCTCACCATCCGCGGTGCCCACATTCTTGAACGTGAGCGTGTACGTGATCTCCTGGCCGCCAACCACACGGTTCGTGGTGGACGGGTCAGAGGACTTCAGTACCTCGATTGCGGGAGTGCCATCAACCGGGTGTTCGGTCGTGACCGGCGGAGGAGTGATCTCCGGACCGGTCGGCGGCTTCGCAGTACCGGTGACCTTGTTGTTGATCAGAACGCCGCCGGCAACACCGTCGTTGATCTTCACCTGATAGGTCAGAACAACCGACTTACCAGCTTCGAGTGCACCCGTCCAGGAGAGCGTGGTGCCCTCGAGGGTCGGAGCAGTCGCGTCGACACCG
>NZ_BCRM01000019.1 GCF_001552595.1 Rhodococcus erythropolis NBRC 15567 | reverse complement strand
ACACACAAATCAACCAAACCCCAAGAGGCGGTTGATCATTCGCGGATGTGAAGTACCAAAAAATATTTGGCACTGACATTCATCGACACACTGTTGAGTTCTCAAAGAACACGCACACACCATCGCTTCAAACTGGTTGAAAGCTCCGGGGCAAGGGTTACAATCTTAGCGTGTTCGCTCGCAGGAAGCAAGTTCCCGTTGAGCGTGAATGTCTCCGACTTCGTCCAACCGCGTGTCCCCGGCCTCTCGGTCGGGGTTGGTGTCCGTGTCGCTCTGACTTGGACAAAGTTACGCGAATGAAAACTGAGCGTCAAACGTGCAGGTCGCAGGTGTTCGTCAGGTTAAATCCGCTGGTAGCCCGCCCGCAGGCGGGCCACCAACGGCCACAGGAGCCCCGCGAGACAACTGTGACCCCACACACGTCAGTTCGAAAGTATTTTCACGCCGGCGAAATTGCGCTTTCCGCGCCGGACGACCAACCAGCTGCCGTGAAGCAGATCGGATGCGGCGGGCTCCCAGTCGTCGGCCGACACCTTCTGGTTGTTCACCGAAGCGCCGCCTTCCTTCACTGCGCGTCGAGCAGCTCCCTTGCTCTCACACAAACCGCTCGTCACAAGCAGATCGATGATCGTGCGCGGCTCCCCCGGCGCCAATTCGCTGACAGATGCTTCCTTCAGCGCCGCGGCGAGCGTCGACTCGTCGAGTTCCGCCAATTCCGCCTTGCCGAACAACGCCTGGCTGGCGAGCTCGACGGCGCGAGTGTTGTGTTCTCCGTGAACCAAGGTCGTCATCTCCGCAGCCAATCGCTTCTGCGCTTCGCGCGCATGCGGACGCTCCGCCGTTGCCGTCTCGAGTTCCGCGAGTTCGTCTGCGGCCAGGAACGTGAACCAGCGCAGGTACTTGATCACGTCGGCGTCGCCGGTGTTCACGAAGTACTGGTACCACGCGTACGGGCTGGTCATCTCGGGGTCGAGCCACAGACTGCCGCCACCGGTCGACTTTCCGAACTTCTTCCCATCAGCCGAGGTCACCAGCGGAACGGTCATTGCGTGAACACTCTCGCCGTCGACACGACGGTTGAGTTCGACGCCCGCGATGATGTTGCCCCACTGATCGGACCCACCGACCTGCAGAGTGCAGCCGAGATCGCGTCGCAAGTGCAGGTAGTCGTTGGCTTGGAGCAGCATGTAGCTGAACTCGGTGTACGACATCCCGTCCGACTCGAGACGACGCTTCACGGTGTCACGCGCAAGCATGACGTTCACAGAGAAGTGTTTGCCGACATCACGCAGGAAGTCGATGGCCGACATCTTGCCGGTCCAGTTCATATTGTTCTCGATGACCGCACTCGTCGGTGAATCGTCGAAATCCACGAATCGTTCGAGCTGACCACGGATGCGACCTGCCCAGTCCGCGACAGTATCGGCGGAGTTCATCGTCCGTTCCCCGACGTCACGGGGATCACCGATCAGGCCTGTTGCACCGCCGGCAAGAACGATCGGACGGTTACCGGCACGCTGAAACCGCTTGAGCGCGAGGAGCGGAACCAGGTGACCTGCGTGCAGGCTCGGTCCGGTCGGGTCGAAGCCCGCATACAACGTGACCGGTCCGGCCTCGAGATCTTTACGCAAAGCGTCGAGATCAGTTGATTGGGCGATCAGCCCACGCCAGGTCAGTTCGTCGAGAATATTCTCAGTCACGGACTCGATCATCCCATCTTCACGAAATGACCGGCGCTCGCGGGCTTCGGCGGTACGCGGACACCGCTCGCGAGTCCGGAATCCAGAGGCGCCACGGGACCTCGGCCGCAGTACTGACCCCCACCCGCGGTCCACTGACCCATTCCTTCGACTCCCCCAATTCGAGCCGAACCCGCGAAGCAGGGTTGAACACGTCTGTTCCGTTGTCCGCCAACGTGATTGCAACGGAAGCGCCGAGATTACCTGGCCCTCTGGCCCATTGGTGAGATGGTCGATCCGGCGATCTCCGAGCCGACACCACATCGTGACCGGCCTCGATTTCGGCCGCTCGGAGCAGAACACCACCCGCGACACCATCCGGGCCGTACGAGATGTTCATACAAAAGTGCATTCCGTAGCTGCGGTAGACGTAGAGACGGCCCGCCCGCCCGAACATCACGCTGTTCCGCGGCGTTTGCCCCCGATACGAATGTGCTGCCGGATCTGGCCAGGGCCCGTCCTTCTCCCCTCCGTACGCCTCGACCTCGACAATCCTCAGCGAGATGTCGTCGACGATCAAGGTCGAGCCGAGAATTGTCAGGCCCGCTTCCAACGGGTTCTTCACATTTTCCAAGGTCTCGATACTCACCCTTCGATTGTGCCCACGCCGTTGACTCATCGGTCGGCCGAGTCGCATAATTCAACAAGTGATGAATTATTGAAATGAGGCGAACCGTGACCACCACGCCGGCAATAGACATCCGCGGACTACGAGTCATTCGCGGCAAGCACGAAGTTCTTCACTCACTCGACCTGCAGGTTTCGGCAGGATCGATCACCGGACTGCTCGGCCCGTCCGGCTGCGGCAAGACAACCCTGATGCGCGCGATAGTCGGAACCCAGATCGTCGAAAGTGGTGAGGTCAGAGTCCTGGGCGACCTCGCGGGGTCCGTTGCCCTTCGCCGCCGGGTCGGATACGTCACCCAATCCCCCAGCGTGTACGGCGACCTGACGGTCACTCGAAACGTCCAGTACTTCGGAGCTCTGTACGGCAAGTCCGGCGCAGACGTCGCAGCAGCGGTCGACGCCGTCGGATTGAGCCGATACGCCGACCGGACCGCCGCCGATCTGTCCGGAGGTCAACGCGGTCGAGTCTCGCTGGCATGCGCGTTGGTGGCATCACCTGATGTGTTGATCCTCGACGAACCGACCGTCGGTCTCGATCCGGTGCTTCGTGTCGAATTGTGGGAACGATTTGCCGACCTTGCTCGCAGCGGAACCACCCTGTTGGTCTCCAGCCACGTCATGGATGAGGCCGACCACTGCGCTGAACTGATCCTGATGCGAGACGGGCATCTCCTCGCTCAACTCACACCCGATGAATTGCGCGCCAAAACCAGATGTGAACGCCTCGAGGACGCCTTCCTCGAGCTGATTCGGACTTCACCCGTCGGAGGCGAAATATCATGAGCATCAGGATCTTCGGTGCTACGACCGTACGCATTCTGCTTCAGCTCCGCCAGGACCATCGCACGGTGGCCATGATCTTGTTGGTCCCGTCGTTGTTGATGATTTTGCTGTATTTCCTCTACCAAGACGTACCCACGCCGCCCGGCCAGGTTTCACTGTTCCAACGGGTGGCGATCACCATGCTGGGAATCTTGCCGTTTGTAGTCATGTTCCTGGTCACGTCCATCGCCATGCAGCGCGAACGCAGTTCAGGAACACTCGAACGCCTGCTCACCACACCGATGGGCAAACTCGATCTTCTGGCGGGATACGGCGCGGCATTTTCGCTCTCGGCCGCCGCTCAGGCAGCTCTCGCGTGCGCGGTTGCTTTCGGATTTCTCGGACTCACCATCGCCGGCAGTCTTGCCTGGGTCATCGTCATTGCAGTTCTCGGCGCAATACTCGGCGTTGCGCTCGGCCTGTTGGCCAGCGCATTCGCGAAGACCGAGTTCCAAGCGGTGCAGTTCATGCCGGTAGTTGTGGTCCCCCAACTGTTCCTCTGTGGACTCCTGGTGCCCCGCGATCAATTGCCGACCTGGCTCGAATGGATCAGCAACGTCCTCCCCTTGAGCTACGCCGTCGACGCACTTCAGCAAGTGTCGATGCATGCCGACGCGACGGGTCAGATGTGGCGTGATCTCGCCGTCATGGCGGGCTTCGCCGCCGCAGCACTCTCGCTGGCCGCGGCAACACTCGATCGCCGCACTCCATGACCGACAACGACACGGCGCCCGCACCGGCACCGATTCGTTCGGGGCGACGACCGGGCAAGTCGGAGACTCGCGCGCAGATCCTCGATTCGGCGCGACGGGCGTTCTCCCAGAACGGTTTTCGACGAACAACCGTTCGATCGATAGCTGCGGCCGCTGACGTCGATCCGGCCATGATTCATCATCATTTCGGAAGCAAGGAGCAGTTGTTCACCGCTGCGATCGCGCTACCGATCGATCCAGTCCAGGTATTGGGACCGGTTCACGCCTCTCCGACCGAAAATCTCGGCGAAAATCTACTCAGAGCAGTGATCGGGCTGTGGGAATCGGAACACCAGCCGGCGATTCTGGCGGCTTTTCGATCGGCGGTTTCCGGCGACGGATCGCAGCTGATCCAGAGCTTTCTGCTCGATGTCGTATTGCGCGACATCATTCCGCGGGTGGACACACCACCTGGTACCGGCTTGATCAGAGCGGAATTGGTGGCATCTCAGATGGCCGGACTGCTGGTCACGCGATATGTGCTCGGACTCGAACCACTCGCATCATTGAGCGTTGACGCTTTGGTACCGCTGGTGGCTCCGAACCTCCAGCGGTACCTGACCGGTGAATTACCGATCTAGCCTTCAGCCCGCGCGAGCAACTTCTCGTGCTCGTCGTCCGCCACATCGCGTGCCTCGTCGATCAACAGAACTGGAATGCCGTTCTCGATCGGGTATGCACGCCGCAGGCGCGGGTTGTAGAGCAACTCGTCCCCGACCAGCAACAGCGGGCCTTTGTCCTGGGGGCAGGCCAAAATGCTGAGCAACGTCGAATCAATAGCCACGTGAGTCCTCTCGAACCGATCAAACAGAATGTCCTCAGGCTACCGTGCTCCGGTGCCCACCCTCGTCGGCATCAACTGCGCGGCAATTGCCTTGGTCAGCCGCTTGTACGACCGCGTCTCGGAATCGAGGAACCAGGTCCGTGGTCCTGGCGCCGGCAATCCGGCGGCAGCTAACGCAGTGGAGCTCGGACGGTACGACGAACCCACCGGGATCTCGTCTACCACGTGCACGATATCCGGGCGCGCATCAAAAGCGATGCGCGAGAGAGCCTCCGCAAGCTCGGCGGAACGGAACTGCCGCCCCGGACGCCATGTCACGGCAGCGACCGCCAGCTGATGCGGCGCGTCACCGACGCCGTATGCGACGGCAAGATCCACCCGCGCCACACTCGACAACGCGTCGACGATCGGCTGGGTGAACACGGGACCGCGGAGCGTCGAAATGACCGTGTTCTTGTGATCGATCAGCCAGTAGTCGCCGTCGGCGTCCCGGCGGAAGAGATTCTCCGTGGGAATCCACGAATCACCCGCTTGGAAGAGTCCCCGCATGGCTCCGCCCGAGAGATCGGCAGTGAATCCCGCGCGCCCGAGTAGCAACCCGACTTCGTCTTCGGCGCACTCACGGACAAATCCGTTTCCATTTTCGAGGAGCCGACCACTCAGCGGGTCGTATGCCGCCAACCGCACCTGCGCGCTACCCGGCAACGGGCGGCCCTTGGAACCAACTTTGGAGCCCGCGACATTGGCAAGAATCACGTCACCTTCGGTCGACGCATAGAACTCGAGCACCTGCGCGGGGTCGAACGCCTCCGTGGTCCGCTTCCACAGCCCGTGAGGCATTCCCGAACCGATGAACAGTCGGACCGGATGGCTACCGTCGATGAGAAGAAGATCCTCGTCGAGGATCTCGCGCATCATCGACCACGTGTAACTCACGACGGTCACACCGTAGCGGTGGATTTCCTCGACGAATCGAGCCGGATTCAGTCCGCGTGAGAGCGCAATCCGTGAGCCACCGGCCATGGCGCCACCGATGGTCGCGAGCAGACTCGACGAATGATGGAGTGGTGCAAGGCAGTACACGGTGTCACCGCGATCGAGATCTGCCGCCGTGGCCGTTCCGAAGGCAGACAGTGCCCACCGGTAGTTGGTGATCTGCTTGGCTTCGAGCACACCGCCCGATTCCGCAAAGATGATGAATGCGAGTTCACGGGCGACGCCGGGATCCGGCCGGTACCAACCGGGCAGATTGACCTTCGTCGGATCGATTTGTTCGAGATCGATCACGTCGTGTGACGGATCCACCTCGAGTCCGCGAGCATCGCCGCCGCCGAGTACCAAGACCGGCCTACCGGTGACCACCGCAGCGTCGACGTTCTCCGGATCGGTGATGATCCGATCAACCGATCCCAGCTTGACCGCCGCCGAGATGTCGGACCCCGGCGGAAGCATGACGGCAACGGCACCAAGGCGCGACAGGGCCGCGATGGCCGCGAGCGCGCTGGGGCGGGTCTCCATCAGGACACCGACGTGCGCTGCCGGACGCACTCCCACGGAAATCAATCCACGCACGACATTGTCGATGCGGGCGTTGACCGCTTCATAGGTGTGCACACGATTGTCGAAGAGGAAGCACTCGCCGTTCGGCGCTTTTCGACGCTGCTCCGCGAGCAATTGACTCAGCGAGATCTTGGTGTGCGGCTGAATTTGGTTGAGTCGCGCCAGACGTGGCAACGCGCGTGCCGCTTCACCGGACAATTCGAAAGTCCCGCGCAACGCACCAGCTGCAAGGTCACTGATTCCCTTGGTGACTCCTGCACCTACTTCAGCGACCGAGGCGACGGTGTGGATGATCCGATTGCTGATCGACACACCGGTCTGGTCTTCGAGGTCGGCGCCGTAGACCATGTTCGCGATACGGTCCGGGAGGGGTCCACCCGTCTCGGTCCACTGCACGAATTCACCGGTGGTCGGCCAGGTGTGATTGGCCGCGGTGGAACCGACAACCAAACCGAAATGACCTGCGCGCAAAGTAGATTCGTAGACCTTGGCTCGCGGCGCCGCCTGGCTGATCCCACGGACCGCCTGAGGTTGACCGATGTCGTCGACCTCGCCGACGAATGCCAGGATGGGGCAGGTGATCTCGGCGAGCGAGACCAATTGATCCTTGATGACAAAACCACCGGTCATCATTCGGTTGTGCACGATGAACTGCTTGAGCAGTTCGGCAACCGCGGGCCCGGACCACGCGACCCAACCCTCGGTCGCGAGGAAGCGTCGCTGCTGCTCCCTCGGCAGCAAAGCCTCACGGTCGTGCAGTTGAAGCAGGAAGTCGACGCGCATCTTCAACGTCTTCACGGGATCGAGCAACTGGAACCCGGTGCGAGCCATCCACCCGGTGACCGCCAGGCGATTGAAGACGTGATCGGCGAGGAAATCCGCACCCTTGGTGGCCAGTCCGGCCGGGATACCGAAGGGCAACGCGGCGAGTGTGTCGACCGGACTGCCGAAGGTGATGACGCTGGCGATGTTTCGACTACGCCGATACGCGGCAGCTTGATAGGCGAACATGCCGCCCTGCGAATAGCCGGAGATGTGAACATCTTTACCGGTGTGACGGTGGATGTGGTCGATGATGTCGCTGAGAGCGATGATGTGATCGGCGAGATTGCGATCCCAACCGCCCTCTTCGGAGTCGGGCGAACCAAAATCGACTACCCAGGGGTCCAGGCCCATCTCGTGCAGAATTCCCACAGCACCCTGGTCGCGAGTCACGTCGTACACGTTCGCCGACATCATCATCGGCGGGATCAGCACGATCGGTGCACCGACGGTTTCCGGATCGCTGTCCGGGAAGTAGCGGCGAAGCCGGTACATCGCTGCGCGCTCGACGATCTCGAACGGCGACGTGGTCGCATCCGTTTCCAGCCCACCCAACCGGACGACCTCGAGGCCGTTTTGTGCTGTCGCAACCACCCGACGAATCGGGCCCAGCACAGACTTGGAATTCAATCCCACCATTTCACTCCCAAGTTACTCACCATGTGACGTCAGTCTCATTTTTCCCGCGCGCAACAAGCCTACTGACGACGAATACGCGTACGCGGTCAGGGAGCAAATTCTGCTCCCTGACCGCGTACGACCGAAGGACTACTGCCGAAAAGAGAGAGGAAACACTCGTGACCGCAAGGTCAGAGGGTCCATTCCCGCAGCGACTGGGCCACTGCTCGGACTCCGTCCAACTGTTCTGCTACCCGCACCCCCGCGGTGCCGCCTCGCGCATTACGCGAAGCGATGGAACCCTCGACTGTCAGCACCTCACGAACAGCGGGTGTCAGCGCGCTGTCGACGCCGGCCAGTTCCTCGTCCGTGAGATCTTCGAGTCCGACGCCTCGCGCTTCGGCGACACGCACACACGCTCCAGCAGCCTCGTGTGCAACCCGGAACGGCACGCCCTGGCGCACCATCCACTCCGCGATGTCGGTGGCCAACGTGAACCCTGCCGGAGCAAGTTCCGCCATACGCGCGGTGTGGAACTCGAGAGTCTGCACCAGGCCGGTGATGGCCGGGAGCAACATCTCCAGCTGCGCAACCGAGTCGAAGACCGGTTCCTTGTCCTCTTGCAGATCGCGGTTGTACGCCAGCGGCTGAGCCTTGAGCGTCGCCAGCAGGCCGGTGAGGTTACCGATCAAACGACCAGACTTACCGCGCGTGAGTTCCGAGACATCCGGATTCTTCTTCTGCGGCATGATCGACGAACCTGTCGACCACGCGTCGGCAAGCGTGATGTAGCCGAATTCCGGTGTGCTCCAGATGATGATCTCTTCCGCCATGCGTGAGAGATCGACACCGATCATCGCAAGCACGAACGCTGCCTCGGCCGCAAAATCACGCGAAGCGGTTGCGTCGATCGAGTTCTCGGCCGAGCTGTCGAACTTCAATTCCGCTGCAATGGCTTCGGGGTCGAGACCGAGCGAGGAACCGGCGAGTGCACCGGAACCGTACGGGGACACCGCAGCTCGCACGTCGAAGTCGCGAAGACGTTGCACGTCGCGCAACAGCGGATGCGCATGGGCGAGCAGGTGATGTGCCAACAAGACCGGTTGAGCAGCCTGCAGGTGCGTCTTGCCCGGCATCACGGCATCCGGGTGAGCCCCGGCCTGAGTCGCCAATGCGTCGACCACGTCGAGAACACCGGTGGAGATACGGCGAACCGCATCGCGAAGCCACATGCGGAACAGCGTGGCCACCTGGTCGTTTCGCGAACGACCAGCACGCAGGCGTCCGCCGACCTCAGGCCCGACACGCTCGATCAGACCGCGTTCGAGTGCGCCATGTACGTCCTCGTCCGAATCACTCGGTCCGAAGGCACCACTGGCAACATCTGCCGCCAGACGGTCGAGACCGTCGAGCATTGTCACGAGGTCGGCCTCGCTGAGCAGGCCTGCCTTGTTCAGCACACGTGCATGCGCCTGCGACGCCCGCACGTCGTACGGAGCGAGGACCCAGTCGAAGTGAGTCGACTTGCTCAGCGCCGCCATGGCAGCGGCCGGTCCGGACTCGAACCGTCCGCCCCACAGCGCGCCTTCGTTGGTGCCGTGTTTCTGAGCGTCTCCGTCACCGTGAGCCGTCATGGCTCAGAGTCCCAGATCGCGCTTCGCGGCGACCTTCGACGACAGACCGTGGATCTCGACGAAGCCCTTGGATGCGGACTGGTCGAAGCTGTCGCCCTCGTCGTACGTCGCGAGGTTGAAGTCGTAGAGCGACTCGGGGCTACGACGACCGTTGACGGTGATGGCTCCACCGTGCAGGAAGAGACGAATGTCGCCGGTGACGCGCTCCTGCGTCTTGTTGACGAACGTATCCAGTGCGTCCTTGAGCGGCGAGAACCAGAGGCCGTCGTAGACCAGCTCGGACCAACGCTGCTCCATCTGACGCTTGTAGCGACCGAGTTCGCGTTCGAGGGTGACGTGCTCGAGTTCCTGGTGCGCGGTGATGAGAACCATGGCTCCGGGAGCTTCGTAGATCTCACGGCTCTTGATGCCCACGAGACGGTCCTCGACGACGTCGAGGCGACCGACGCCCTGAGCGCCTGCGCGCTTGTTCAGTTCCTGGATGGCTTCGAGAACCGACACCGGGCGGCCGTCGATGGCAACCGGGCGACCCTTGTCGAAGCTGATGATGAGCTCGTCGGGCGCGTTCCAGTTGACCGTCGGGTCCTGGGTGTAGTCGTAGACGTCCTTCGTCGGTGCGTTCCACAGATCCTCGAGGAATCCGGTTTCGACGGCGCGGCCCCAGACGTTCTGGTCGATCGAGAACGGCGACTTCTTGGAGACGTTGATCGGGATGTTGTTCTCTTCGGCGAAGGCGATGGCCTTCTCGCGGGTCCAGGCGTAGTCGCGGACCGGTGCGATGACCTGAAGGTCGGGTGCGAGGGCGCCGAATCCGACCTCGAAGCGAACCTGGTCGTTGCCCTTACCGGTGCAACCGTGCGAGACGATGGTGCCGCCGTGCGAGCGTGCAGCTTCGACGATGTGCTTGACGATCAGCGGACGGCTGATGGCCGAGACCAGCGGGTAGCGGTCCATGTAGAGGGCGTTGGCCGCAATGGTCGGCAGGCAGTACTCGTCCGCGAACTCGTCGCGGGCGTCGACGACAACGGATTCGACTGCGCCGCAGTCGATCGCGCGCTGACGCACGACCTCCATGTCCTCGCCACCCTGCCCCAGATCGATGGCGACGGCGACAACTTCAGCGCCGGTCTCCTTACCGATCCAACTGATGGCAACAGAAGTGTCCAGCCCGCCCGAGTAGGCGAGTACGACGCGATCGGCCATGGTTTTTGTGCTCCTTCGGTTGAAAATCTCTATCAAAGAATAAGGGGTCAGGCGAGCGATTCGATCATGGCCGCGAGTTCCGCTCCGGAAAGCGGTTCTCGGGCCACCACGAAGATGGTGTCATCTCCGGCGATCGTTCCCACGATGTCGGGCATCGAGGACCGATCCAGTGCGCTCGCGAGGTAGTGCGCGGCTCCCGGCGGTGTCCGGAGAATCGCCATGTTGCCGCTGAAATCGGTGGAGACCAACAGCTCACCCAACAGCCGTGAGAGGCGGTCGGTACCGCCGGACACACCGCGTACCGGGTTCCCGTCCTCCGGCACCACGTAAACACCGGCGCCGCCGTCGGCGGCACGCAGTTTCACCGCTCCCAACTCTTCGAGGTCACGCGAGAGGGTGGCCTGCGTCGCTTCGATGCCCTCGGCACCGAGCAACGCCGCCAATTCCGTCTGACTTCGGACTGGGTGCGCCGCCAGCAGCGCGATGATGCGCGACTGGCGACCGGCCCGAGTGGGAGCGACGCTCACGCCTGGTCCAGTTGGGTTCGCTGTTCCAGCAGCCACACGAGCAACGCCTTCTGGGCGTGCAGACGGTTTTCCGCCTCGTCCCAGACGACGCTCTGGGGTCCGTCGAGAACCTCGTCGGTGACCTCTTCGCCGCGATGGGCCGGCAGGCAGTGCAGGACGACAGCCTTCGGATCTGCTTTGGCGAGCAGTTCCTTGTTGATCTGGAACGGACGGAAAGGTCCGACCCGATCGAGCCCGTCGTTCTCCTGACCCATCGAGGTCCAGGTATCGGTGACCAACGCGTCGGCACCGACGACGCCGGCCTGCGGGTCCTGCGTCAGCGTGATGGTCGCGCCGGTTTCCGCGGCGCGTGTGCGCGCTGCTGCTACTACCCAGTCCGCCGGTTCGAAGCCCGCGGGACTTGCGATGGTGACGTCGATGCCTGCGGTAACTCCGCCGAGCATCAGCGAGTGAGCCATGTTGTTGGCGCCGTCGCCCAGGTAGGTCAGCTTCAGTCCCTTGAGCTCACCCTTCTGCTCGATCAGCGTTTGCAGATCGGCCAGAACCTGACAGGGATGAAATTCGTCGGACAACGCATTGACGATGGGAATCGTTGCACCCGTTGCCATTTGCTCCAAGCGCTTCTGGCCGAACGTGCGCCACACGACGGCGTCGACATAGCGGGAGAGTACGCGTCCGGTGTCCGCCAACGTCTCTTCACGACCGAGTTGGGTACTGCGCCCGTCGACGACGACGGCGTGGCCGCCCATCTGCGCGATGCCCATCTCGAACGAGAAACGTGTACGCGTCGAGTTCTTCTCGAAGATGACGCCGACTCCGCGAGGACCCTCGAGTGGACGCCGAGCGAACGGGTCCTTCTTGAGAATCGCAGCGAGTTCCAGAACTTCGGCCTGCTGCGCCGGAGTCAGATCGTCGTCCCTGAGAAAGTGTTTCACCACGGTAGTCACTTCTCCCCCGGCTGGTCAGCCGATAGTGCACTGTCGAAGATGGCAGGTAGTGCTGCCACGAAGGTTTCGGCCTGCTCATCCGTGAGGATGAGCGGCGGCGCCAACCGGATCACTCCGGGTTGCGCTGCATTCACAAGGTACCCGGCTTCGCGCGCGGCATTTTCCACCGCCGGCGCGACGTCCTCGGTCAGCACGACACCCAGCAACAGTCCTGATCCCCGTACGTAGTCGACCAACGGATGGCCCAGATCTTCGATGCCCGCCGAGATCGATTTGCCCAAGCTGTCGGCGCGTGAGATCAGGTCTTCCGCTGCAATGGTTTTCAGCACGGCAAGCGCCGCCGCAGCGCACACCGGATTGCCACCGAACGTCGTACCGTGCTTGCCGGGTCCGAACAACTCTGCCGTTGCCCCGGTCGCGATGCAGGCGCCGATCGGCATTCCGCCGCCGAGTCCCTTCGCAAGAGTGATGACGTCCGGCACGATGCCGACTGCCTGATGTGCGTAGAACCAGCCGGTCCGGCCGATGCCGGTCTGAACTTCGTCGAGTACGAGCAGCGCACCACGTTCGGCGGTGATCCGCCGAGCCTCGACTAGGTATCCCTCGGGTGGCACCACGACGCCGCCCTCACCCATGATCGGTTCGAGGAATACAGCAGCGGTGTCGGAATCGACTGCCCGCTCCAGTGCCTCGACATCGCCGTACGGCACGAACTCGACACCGGCGGGCATCGGTTCGAACGGCGCCCGCTTGGCCGGCTGACCCGTCAGAGCGAGTGCCCCCATCGTGCGACCGTGGAAAGAGCCCTCGGCCGCGATGATCTTCTTCCGCCCAGTGGCGCGAGCGAGCTTGAAGGCAGCCTCGTTCGCCTCGGTACCGGAGTTGCAGAAGAACGCGCGCCCGGTGACGTTGCCGAGATGAGCGAGCAACTGCTCCGCCAACTCGACTACCGGCTCGCTGGCGTACAGGTTGGAAACATGGCCGAGTGTCGACAACTGAGTAGTGACGGCTTCGACGACGGCCGGATGTCCGTGTCCGAGGATGTTGACGGCGATTCCGGCAAGGAAGTCGACGTACTGCTTGCCGTCGGCGTCGGTGAGTACGGCGCCGTCACCGCGGACGAGAGCAACCCGGGGTACGCCGTAATTGTTCATCAGCGAAGCGGACCACCGTTGCTGCAGATCGATCGTGCTCATGAAGTAGCTCCCTGCTGGGGACCGGCGACCGAGGAGCCGGGCACGACCATCGTGCCGATTCCTTCACCGGTGAAAAGTTCGAGTAGGACTGAATGTTCGAGCCGGCCGTCGATCACGTGCGCCGACGGCACACCTCCGCGCACCGCGCGAAGGCAGGCCTCCATCTTTGGCACCATGCCGGCATCGAGACTCGGCAACAACTGGGCAAGGGCGTCGGTGTCGATTTCGGTGGCCAGCGAGGATCGGTCCGGCCAATCGGTGTACAGGCCTTCGACGTCGGTGAGGACAACGAGCTTCTCGGCACCGATCGCCTCGGCCAGTGCGGCAGCGGCGGTATCGGCGTTGATGTTGTGGACGACGCCGTCGGCGTCGGGCGCGATGGTCGAGACCACCGGAATGCGTCCTGCCGCAATGAGATCGAGTACCGCGTCTGGGTTCACGGTGGTGACGTCTCCGACCAGGCCGATGTCGGTCTGCTCCCCCTCGACCGCAACAGTGCGTCGAGTTGCGGTGAACAGGTGCGCATCTTCACCGGAGATACCGACCGCGTACGGACCGTGCGCGTTGATCAGGCCGACGAGTTCACGGCCCACCTGACCGAAGAGCACCATCCGCACGACGTCCATCACCTCGGGCGTCGTGACCCGGAAACCACCGCGGAACTCACCCTTCATGCCAAGGCGTGCCAGCATCGCGTTGATCTGCGGGCCGCCGCCGTGCACGACGACGGGGTGGATGCCGACAGTCCGCAGGAACGCCATGTCCGCGGCGAAGGCGGTCTTGAGTGTCTCGTCGATCATGGCGTTTCCGCCGTACTTGACCACGACCACCTTGTCTCGGAATCGCTGCAGCCACGGCAGCGCGTCGGCGAGGACATGCGCCTTCTGATGCTCGCTGATCACGGGATACGTCTCGGTCATGACGAGTACGCCGAGTTCTCTTCGACGTACGCGTGCGAGAGGTCCGTGGTGCGAATGCTCACGGACTCGTTGCCGATTCCCAGGTCGATGTCGAGTTCGATGTCGATCCCGCTCAGGTCCACCTCACGCGCTCCCGGAGCACCGACGCCGTCGATGCAGACGGGACTCCCGTTGAAGGACACACTGATTCGATCGGGATCGAGCTCGATGGGAGCGATACCCACTGCTGCGAGGACGCGGCCCCAGTTCGGATCGGATCCGAACAGTGCCGTCTTGACCAGGCTGTCGCGGGCGATGGTCCGAGCGCCGATCAACGCATCGGACTCGGACGCTGCGCCGCGCACCGTCACCTTGACCCGCTTGGTGACGCCCTCGGCGTCTGCCATCAACTGATCCGCGAGATCGTCGCACACTGCGAAGACCGCGGCGTTGAGTTCGTCCTGGGTCGGTGTGACACCGCTGGCGCCGGAGGCCAACAGGAGCACCGTGTCGTTGGTGGACGTGGCGCCGTCGACGTCGAGGCGATCGAAGCTCAGGTGGGTGGCGGCGCGCAGAGCGGTATCGAGCTGCTCGGCCGTTGCGACAGCATCGGTCGTGACGACGCACAGCATCGTCGCCAGTGCGGGCGCGAGCATGCCTGCACCCTTGGCCATTCCGCCGACGTTCCACTTGTTCGCGTGGTGCAGCGACGCCTGCTTCGGCACGGTATCGGTGGTCATGATCGCGTATGCCGCGTCAGTGCCGCCGGAGATTCCGCCGGCCAGTTCGTGCACTACCTCGGTGACACCGGGGATCAGCTTGTCCATGGGCAAGCGGTCACCGATCAGGCCGGTCGAACAGACGGCGACCTCGATCGCGCCCGTCTCGGTTCCCCAGTTGCTCAGTGCCGACGCAACTTCCTCGGCAGTCTTGTGCGCATCCTGGAATCCGCCCGCGCCGGTACACGCGTTTGCGCCGCCCGAGTTGAGCACGACCGCGCGCAGCTTGCCCGTCGTCAAAACCTGCTGAGACCACAGCACCGGAGCGGCCTTGACCTTGTTCAGGGTGAAGACGCCGGCAGCGGCCAGATCGGGTCCCTCGTTGAGCACCAATGCGAGGTCCGACTTGCCACTCTTCTTGATACCGGCAGCAATTCCGGCACCGCGGAATCCGGCAGGTGCGGTGACGCCCTGTGTGCGGAGCAGCCGTCCCCCGGCGACGTGAACCACGTCTGCAACGGTCGCGTCAGGCTCGGTTGCGTTCTCGATCTGCTGCGGATTGTCGGTGCTCACGGAGCTACTCCCACGGTAGAGAGACCTGCGGTCTCGGGTAGGCCAAGGGCGAGATTCATCGATTGCACCGCGCCACCGGCGGTGCCCTTGGTGAGATTGTCGATTGCCGAGATGACAACGAGCTGACCGGCGTCGGCGTCAACGGTGACCCCGATCTGCACGGCATTGGATCCGATCACGGCACCGGTCTGCGGGAAGACTCCGGCAGGCAGCACGTGGATGAACGGCTCGTCGTTGTATGCCTTTTCGTAGATTTCGCGCGCTTGCTCTTCGGTGGCCGTGGTGGCTGCCGTGCAGGTCGCGAGGATGCCGCGCGGCATGGGCGCGAGGACTGGAGTGAAAGAAACACTGATGTCCTTGCCGCCTGCGGCCGAAAGATTCTGAATGATCTCAGGGGTGTGGCGATGGACACCTCCGACACCGTATGCGCGGACGGAGCCCATGACCTCGGAACCCAGCAGATCGGCCTTCGGCGCCCGGCCGGCGCCCGAAGTGCCACTGACCGCAACCACGTTCACGTGCGACTCCACGATCCCCGCGGCAACGGCGGGGGCCAGCGCGAGGCTCGCTGCCGTCGGGTAGCAGCCCGGAACGGCAATGCGGGTTGCGCCTACCAATTTCTCACGGGCACCGGGCAATTCAGGAAGACCGTATGGCCAGGTACCGGCATGAGTGCTCTTGTAGTACTTCTCCCAGGCTGCGGGATCCTGCAGCCGGAAGTCCGCGCCGCAGTCGATGATGACCGTCGACTCGGGCAGCAACTTGGCGTACTGAGCCGAATTTCCGTGTGGGAGACCGAGGAAGACGACGTCGTGACCCGAGAGGATTTCGACAGTGGTCTCTTCGAGTACCCGCGAAGAGAGTGGGAGCAAGTGCGGATGATGCTCACCGAGCGTCGAACCGGCGTTACCACCGGCGGTCAGCGAACCGATCACCAGACTGCCGTCGGCGTAGGACGGGTGCCCGAGGAGCAGACGCAGAACCTCACCACCCGCGTACCCACTGGCGCCGGCAACGGCGACTCTGATCGGCTTGCGTGCGTTCTCGGTCGTACCACCTTCAGTCATGTCACACAGTATGCATCATTGTGCATCGGAATGCATAATTACTTACCCATGGATCGCCGGATCTCCTCGAGCTTGGCTTTTGCGGCCTTCTGGCGCTCGTCCCACTGCTCGTCGACGGACTTTCCGGCAGGACTCTCGTGTGCCAATTCGGCCGAACCTATGGAAGTACCGAAGCGCCCCTCTATCTTCTCCCGAACACGGTCGAAAGTGGGGACTCCCCCTTCGGTGTAGTCGGGTTCGGGAATTCTCGGGTCGGTCGCAAGTACCACCGGGACGTCGATGATCTCGTCGACCTCCACAACGGTGTCGGGCAGTTCGACTTCTTCGGCGTCGGTGATCGTGTTGTCGTCCTCTACACGGTGCGGCTCGAGGCTCGCGGCAGCGGTGTCCACCACGGAAAGAAGGACCGACAAGCTCGGACGACGCTCGACCACTGCGCGAACGACCGCGAGGAAGTCCTTGTCGTCGAGTGCACTGGCGGCCTCGACTACCTGGTGCACGGAACCATCGTGCTCGGACCCATCATGCTCGGACCCATCATGCTCGGGCCCATCATTTCGTGACACTGTCAGTCCCTTCTCGAAATGCCGACGGACAACTCCGATCCTTCCACGACTGTCTGCCGAAGGGGTCAGCGTGAGGCGAGGTAAGCGGCAAACGCGTCCTCGCTCGAATATGCGGGGACGTACCCGAACTGTTCCTTGAGCCGCCGATTGTCGAGAACGGGTCGGTACTGGAGAAATCCGACGCGCTCCGGACCGTGTTCCGTTACGCCCAATCGCCGTCCGACGCGTAGAACGCCTCGCAACAGCCATGCAGGAAGCGTCACCGTGCGCTTGCCCATCCGGGAAGCCAACTCGTCGACGGTCAACGCGCCGTCGCCCGCGACATTGAAGATGCCCACTTGGTTTCCGGTCACGGCCTCCGCAAAAGCGCCCGCGACATCGGTGTGCCAGACGAACACGAAGGGGCTGTCGCTCCCGGCAACCTTGAGCAGCTTGCGGCGATCGAACAACGCGGTGATCTGATTCTCGACGCTCTCACCCAAGATCGTGCCGATCCGGAAGACAACTTGTTCCAACTCCGGGTGTTCGACGCGATATTCGGCGAGCATCTCTTCGACCAGGCGTTTGTGGCGACTGTAAGTGAATTCGTCGTTGCCTCGGACAGGTACGTCCTCGGTGATCCACGGTGGGTTGTCGGAGTGGTAGCCGTACGCCGCTCCGGACGAAGACACGACGATCCGTCCAACCCCATGTTCGACGCAGGCCGCGAGCACGTTTCGTGTCCCGTCGACGTCGACGTGGTACTCCTGCTCTGCTGTCGTGTTCTTGCCGGGATTCACGATGGACGCAAGGTGGATCACGACGTTCGGTCGGTACTGACCGAACACCCGCCCCAATTCTGTGGGGTCGCAGACGTCCGCCCGAACGCAACGGATGCGATCGTCCGGCGTGTCCTTGACCGTGAGGTCGACACAGACGACGGTGATGCCCTGCGCGATCAGTGCGTCGATGACAGCGGTACCCAGGAACCCGTTCCCGCCCGTGACGAGTGCGACGGTCATGCCGGTACCGCCTTTCGGGCGCGTCGCTTGGACCAGATCGTCGCCAGAGCCAACCCGGCGATGATGTCCCAGATTCCCCACCAGCCGGCCACGACGGCCATGCCACCGAGCCCGTCGAAGAACGTGAACACCAGGCCAAGCCCCAGTCCGGCATTGCGGATGCCGACCTCGAAAGAGACGGCGCGACGGCTGTATTCGTTCAACCCGGTGACGGCGCCGCAGAAGTATCCCAGTGCGAGGGCAACCGTGTCGTGCAGGAAGACCGCAAGCAGTACCACCCCGATGTAGTCGACGAAGTACGACGCATTCCCTGACACCCCCGCGACGATGAAGATCAACAACGCCACCAACGAACCGTTTTTCACCCACGGCTGCGCTTTCGCGGCGATCTCCGGGAACTTTTGTGCCGCCCAGATGCCGAGAACGAACGGCACACCGATGATCAGGGCGATTTGCGCGACCATCTCGAGCGCATTCAGGTTCACGGACTGCAACAGAGCGTCGGTCTCCGGGCGTCGGCTCCCCCAGAACGCGAGATTGAGCGGCATGAGGAAGATCGCGAAGACGTTCGACACCGCCGTCATGGACACCGAGAGTGCGACGTCGCCGCCCGCCCGGTGAGTCAGGACATTCGAGATATTGCCCGGCGGGCAGCACGCCACCAGGATCATGCCGAGCGCTACCGAGGGAGCGGGCGAGAGAATCAGCGTCAGCAGAAAAGTCACTGCCGGCAGCAGCAGGAACTGGGCAGCGATACCCACCGCCATCGCCTTGGGTTTGGTGAGCGCACGACGGAAGTCGTCGACCGAGGTGTCGAGGGCGATCCCCAGCATGATCGCGGCCAGCACCACGTTGAGGATCATCAACGATCCCGGGTTGAAGTTGAGCACCACGTCATCGATCGGCATCACTGACCTCCCTTCGTCAGAGCGGCATCGAGCAGTCCGATGTGCCGTCTGATCGCCGATCGGTAGGCGTCCTTGTTCACGTAGTAGGCCATTCGTCCCAGCTTCAGGTACTTGTATCCCCCGGACAGATCGGGAGGAGGGCCGGCCGCCGCTGCCGAGAATTCGCGCGCCGCGGCGGGGGCTTCGGTGCGTGCGGTGATCAATTTGGCTACCAACTCGGCCTGCTCGTAACGGCCCTGCCACCCGAGACCGGATGCTTCGACCATGCCGAGAACAAAGAGATTGTCGTGGCGGCGACTCGCGACGTTGAGGAACAGGTCCGGGGCAGCACCCGACCAATCCAGGTCCTCGCGCGCGATGAAGGGATAGTCGAGGTGATACCCCGTGGCGCAGAGAACGAGGTCGTAGTCGGCAGACGATCCGTCGACAAACCGCACCGTCTTCCCCTCGAACCGGTCGACGTCAGCGCGCACGTGCACGTCACCGTGCCCGATGTGGTGCAGGATCAACGAGTTCACGACCGGATGCGATTCGTAGATCTTGTAGTCCGGTGCCGGAAATCCGAACCGCACCGGATCTCCCGTGAACTGCTTGAGTACCAAGGCGTCGACGCGTTGTTTGATCCACGGCGGCAACGGCTTTCCCTGATTCAACGTGTCCGAGGGTCGCCCGAACAGATACTTGGGGACGAAGTAGTAGCCTCGCCGAACGCTCAAATCGACGCACTCGGCCTGGTGGACGGCATCGACGGCGATGTCGCATCCACTGTTGCCCGCTCCGATGACCAGCACTCTCTTTCCGCGGAAGATCTCGGCACTGCGGTACTCGCTCGTGTGCATCAACGTGCCGGTGAAGTCGCCCCGGAACGTCGGTATGTTCGGCTTCGACAGCGTTCCGTTCGCGATGATCACGCCTCGATACCGCGCGACTGAAGTCTCACCGCTGCGACTACGCGTGGTGACCTGCCACAGCGAATCGACCGGCGAAACGTCGATGACGGTAGTGCCGAAGGCAAAGTGCCTGCGAAGATCGTGGGTATCGGCGTAGTCGCGGAAATACTCGGCAAGTTCGACGTGGCTCGGGTAGTCGGCAACCGAATCCGCCATCGGGAACTCCGCGAATGCGGTGGTGCCCTTCGACGAAATGAGGTGCGCCGACTCGTAGACGGTGCTGTGCGGGTTGTCGATGTCCCAGAGCCCACCGACGTCGTCGTGGCTCTCGAAGCCGTCGAACGCTATGCCGGCTCGATCGAGGTTTCGCGCGCCGGCCAATCCAGACGGACCCGCTCCGATCAGCGCGTACTTGCCCTCTGTGCTCATGGGTCGAGCGTCGCAGATAGTTCGAATCTTGCGGCAATGTGCAGGATAATGACGTTATGAGCGCACTCGATGCCGACAACGATCGCGGGATAGATGAAATCGATCTGAGGATAATCAATGCGCTGCAGCTCGCACCGCGATCGAAGTGGCTTTCGTTGGCCGGCCCACTCGAACTCGACGCCGCGACTCTCGCCCGGCGTTGGAATCGACTGTCCGAATCGTCGTTGGCCTGGGTCACGGTTACTCCGGGGCCACAGGTGCTGGGCACCATCGTCACAGCGATCATCGAAATCGATTGCTCACCAGAACTTCTCGACACCGTCGCGGCACGTCTCACCGTCTTGGCCCACGCCGTGACCATCGAAGTACCAACAGGTAGAGCCGATCTGCTCGTCACAGCCGGTACTGCGGACTTGGCGTCGATGTCGCGCTTCATCTCGGAAGAGATCGCAACGATCGACGGCGTACTCGCGACACGAACCTCGATCATCACACGCTGGTTCACCGAAGGTGGGCGATGGAGACTCAATGCGCTGGCACCGTCCGAGAAGGGTGTGCTGACCACCAGCGAAAACCGTACTGCCGTGCGCGCTCGGTCGACCGGCATTTCCGAACAGGATCGCAAGGTTCTCACGATCCTCGCCTACGACGGGCGCACTCCCATGAAGGAGTTGGCCGACGCGATCGGTGTCAGTCCGGCTGCGTGCAAACGCCAGATCGACCGGCTCACGTCTTCGGGGTTGGTGGCGCTGCGGTGTGAATTTGCCCGGCCGCTGGCCGGGCTTCCCGTGCTCGCCACACTGTGGTGCCGCGTCGAACCCGAACTTCTCGATACTGCGGGCCGATTACTGAGCCGAGCGCCGGAAGTCCGAAACTGTTTCGCGGTGGTGGGCGCCGACAATCTGGTGGTTCAGTTGTGGCTGCATTCTCCTGCAGAACTCGATGCATTCGAAATTCGTCTGCGCAAGGAGATTTCGGGGCTTTACGTCACCGAACGATCCATCGTGCTGCACCTGCGCAAACTGCTCGGTCACGTACTCGATCAGGACGGGCGCAGAACCTCGACTATCGCCCCGGATGTGTGGTTGCCGAGCCGCACCGATTCACCGGAAAACCGATAACACAACAGAGCCCACGACCACCGGGAGTGGACGTGGGCTCTGTGATCAGTTGAGTAGATCAGCCGCGCATCTGCGCACCGACTGCCTTGGAGGCAGCCTCGACCGCGGCATCGCGAGCCGCGCTTGCCTCGTCCTCGGTCAGTGTCCGGTCGACACCACGGAATCGCAACGCGAACGCGAGCGACTTGCGGCCTTCACCGACCTGCTCGCCCTCGAAGACGTCGAAGAGGCGAATGTCTTCGAGAAGTTCGCCGCCGCCGGAACGCAGAGCTTCCTGGACCTTCGCCGCAGGAATATCGCGATCGACAACAACCGCCACGTCCTGGAGCACTGCGGGGAAGGGCGAAATGCGCGGCGCCGGCAGGTTCTCGACCAACGGCAAAGCGTCGAGGTCGATCTCCAGTGCACAAGTGCGCGCAGGCAATCCCGCACGCTCGAGAACAGCCGGATGCAGTTCGCCCGCATGACCGACTACGTTGCCGTCAACGACAACCTCGGCGCAACGGCCGGGATGCCACGGCAGGTACTGCGCCGCACGCAGTTCCACCTCGACGCCTGCTGCAGCTGCAATGACCCGCACTGCTGCAAAAGTGTCCGAAGCCTCGGCCTGACGGCCAGGACCCCAGGGGCCGCTCGGCTCACGCAAACCACTCAACACTGCAGCGATGTGCACGGGCTGAGCCGGCAACGACGCGATCAGGTTCGCGATCTGCTCGTCCGTCGGGCGACGATCCACCGGCAATGCATCCACCGGCTTGGTATCGGGGCCCGGCAGGACAACCTGCGCGATGCCGTACAGCGAAAGATCACGCTGACCGCGAGAAGCGTTGCGAGCCAGGATCTCCAGCAGACCCGGGAGCAGCGTGGTCGCCAACTCCGGACGATCGGCTTCGAGCGGGTTGAGGACCTTGCTGGTGTTGCGGCGCGGATCATCCGCGTCGAGGCCCCAGACGTCGAAGACGTTGGTGGGCAGGAAGACCGGAGGAAGTACCTCGACGTAACCGGCGTGAGCCACGGCCTTCGACACCGTGCGCTTACGCCGCTGCGACGGAGTCAATCCGCGTCCGGCCGGAGCGGCGGGAAGCACCGACGGGATCTGCTCGAGACCTTCGAGGCGAAGAACTTCCTCGACGAGGTCCGCAGGCTGCACCAGGTCCGGACGCCACGACGGCGGCGTCGCGACCAACTGGCCGTGTCCCTCTTCGCTGACGCCGACCTCGACGTTGCAGCCAACCTGGGTGAGGCGGCGAGCTGCGGTGCCGTTGGGGTACGTGACTCCGGCGACACGATCGGGCAGGTCGATATCCATGCGAATGGCAGCGCGAGGGGCAACATCGCCCACGTCGGTCAGGACCGGCTCGATCCGTCCGCCGGCAATCTCGACCAGCAGAGCGGCTGCGCGGTCGACGGCCGCGAGCGGAATCGCCGGATCGACGACGCGCTCGAAACGCTTGCTCGCCTCACTCGGCAGCTTGTGCCGGCGCGCCGTCTTGAAGACTGCGAGCGGATCCCAAGTAGCTCCTTCGAGGAGGATGTCCGTCGTTGCCGTTCCCACCTCGGTGGTTGCGCCGCCCATGACGGCAGCCAGCGAGATGACTCCGGAATCGTCGGCGATGACAACGTCTTCGGGATCGAGCGTGCGTTCGACGTCGTCGAGCGTCGTCAGCTTCTCCCCCGCCTTGGCGCGACGGACCACCAGGTCGCCCTGCACCGAGGTCGCATCGAACGCGTGCAGAGGTTGGCCGAGTTCGAGCATCACGTAGTTGGTGACGTCGACGGCCGGCGAGATCGGGCGAACACCCGAGAGCAGAAGTCGACGCTGCAGCCACCACGGGCTCACTGCCTGCGGATCGATACCCGTGATCTTCCGCATCACGAAACGCGAAGCCTTGGACTCCGGTTCGAGGCGCACCGGCCAGGCTTCACCCTCAGCCGGGTGCGCGGGAACCGAAGCGGGATCGGCGTATTCGAGATCGAAGCCGCACGCGAGCTCTCGCGTAAGACCACGGACCGAGAAGCAGTAGCCACGGTCCGGGGTGATGTTCAGTTCGATGATCGTGTCACCGAGACCGAGCAACTCGTTGCCGTCGGCGCCGGGTTCGGCGGTACCAGGCTCGAGCACCAAGATGCCCGAATGGTCTTTGCCGATACCGAGTTCCGAGACGGAGCAGATCATGCCGTCGGACACCTGGCCGTACGTCTTGCGAGTGGCGATTTCGAATCCGCCGGGCAGCACCGTGCCGGGCAGCGCAACGACAACGAGGTCACCCTCGTTGAAATTGCGTGCGCCACAGACGATGCCGCGAGGCTCGGGTTCGCCGACCTCGACCTGGCAGAAGCGGATCGGCTTCTTGAACTCGGTCAGTTCGGTGATGGAGACGACCTTGCCGACGACCAACGGGCCGTCGATCGCCTCGAGTGTGTCGAGTTCCTCGACTTCGAGTCCCACCCGGACGAACCCGGCGTCCAGCTCTTCCGGGGTCACCTCCCAGTCCGGAGTTGCCCGCTGCAGGATCTCGGTCAGCCAGGATTGCGCTACTCGCACGTCTGCTCAGCTCTCTCGTTTGTCGATAAGTCTTTGTGAAGGTTCCGCGGACCGGATCGGTCAGCCTGCGACACCGAAGGGCAGCGTGAAACGCACGTCACCTTCGACGATGTCGCGCATGTCCGGGATACCGTTGCGGAACTGCAGGGTCCGCTCGAGGCCCATGCCGAATGCGAAACCCGAGTACTCGTCGGGATCGATACCGCTGGCGCGCAGAACGTTCGGGTTGACCATGCCGCAGCCGCCCCACTCGACCCAGCCGGCGCCGCCCTTCTTGTTCGCGAACCAGACGTCGACCTCGGCCGACGGTTCCGTGAACGGGAAGTAGTTGGGGCGCATACGGGTACGCGTCTCGGGGCCGAAAAGGGCACGAGCGAACGCGTCGAGAGTCCCGCGCAGGTTGGCCATGGTCAGGCCCTTGTCGACGGCCAGGCCTTCGACCTGCGAGAAGACAGGCGTGTGGGTCGCATCGAGTTCATCGGTGCGGAACGTGCGGCCCGGGCACACCACGTAGATCGGCACCTCACGCGAGAGCATGGTGCGGACCTGCACCGGCGAGGTGTGGGTACGCAGCACCTGGCGAGAGTTCTCGGGTGCCAGGTGGAAGGTGTCCTGCATCGTGCGCGCAGGGTGATCCGGCAAGAAGTTGAGTGCGTCGAAGTTGAAGTGCTCGGTCTCCACCTCCGGACCCTCGGCAACTTCCCAACCCATCGCGACGAATACGTCGGCGACCTGCTCGGAAATCAGGCTGATCGGGTGACGCGCCCCGACGGGGTGGCGATCGGAGGGCAGAGTGACGTCGATTGCCTCGGCAACCAACACCGCGGCGTCACGCTCGGCGAGGAGGACCTCACGACGAGCGTCGTACGCGTTGTTGATCCGAGTGCGGAAGATGTTGACGCGCTTACCGGCGTCCGCCTTTTCCTTGCCCGGAAGGCTGCCGAGTCCCCGGCGCGCGAGGGCGATCGGGGACTTGTCCCCCAGGTGCTCCACCTTGACGTGCGCCAGCGCGTCCAGGTCAGCGGCGTCCGCCAGCGCCTTCTCGGCGTTCTCAGCCGCAGCGGTCAACGCCTCTTCGGTGAGTACACTCGCGTCGACCTCCGGCGGTGTCGCGCCCTCATTTTTGGCCACGGCTGTGACGCTCCTGTCGCTTCTCGGTTTACTTCTCGTACTGCGTGCTTCTTGTACTGCTTACTTCTTGTACTGCGAGCGAGCATTCGAACTCGCTCGAGCATTGTCTCTGCTCTTGTATTGTCTCAGGCTTCCGCAAATGGGATTCCGTGAGGTCTTCGCGTGCGTTTTCAGCCGTGATCGGTGGCGCGATTTTGCACCCGCGCGCTTGCGTACAGGCAAATTGCCGCCGCTGTCGCGAGGTTCAAGCTTTCGGCGCGGCCATGGATCGGAATCCTGACCCGATGATCAGCCTGTGCGGCGATCGCCGGATCGAGACCGTGAGCTTCGTTACCGAACAGCCAGGCCGTCGGCTTGCTCAGCAACTCGTCGGCCTCGTCGAGATCGACCTCGCCGTCAGCTGCAGTCGCGAGAATCTGAATGCCGGCTGCGTGAATCTGCTCGATCACCGACACCGTGTCTCGATCGCGGACGACCGGCAGGTGAAAGAGGCTGCCCGCCGACGAACGAACGACCTTGCCGTTGTGCGGATCGACGCTGTCACCGGCGAGGATTGCCGCATCGGCACCCACTGCGTCGGCGATGCGAATGACGGTGCCCGCGTTACCTGGTTCGTTGACCTCGACCGGCACTGCGAGCAGGCGGGTCTCCTGATGGACGGCTGCGCTCAGCGGTACATCCAGTAGATCGCTGACGGCAACGAGACCGGGCGGCGTGACGGTATCGCTCAGAGCTTTGATTGCTCGATCGGTCACAAGAGCAACACGAACTCCAGCGGTCAGCGCCCGATCGATGACGTGCTGATAGCGCTCGGCTGCGTCCTCGGTGTAGAAGAGGTCGTGTACCGGGCGGGCCTCGCCGTTCGAGAGTGCACCGTTCAACAGTTCGGTGACCGAGTTCTCGCCCTCGACGAGGAAACGTCCTGCTTTGCGTCGTTCTGCTGTGCGCAGGAGCTTGACAGCAGAAACGACCCGCGGAGTCCGCTCGGTGAGCGGGTCCACGGGCCGTTGCTGTGATGCGTGAATCAGGCTGCTTCTCCGGCAGGAGCGTTCACGTCAGCCGGCAGAGCGGCCTTCGCGAGTGCGACCAGGCCGGCAAAGGCCTCGGCATCGGAGACAGCGAGCTCGGCCAGGATCTTGCGGTCGACCTCGACCTCTGCCAGACGCAGGCCCTGGATGAGGCGGTTGTACGTGATGTCGTTTGCGCGAGCTGCAGCGTTGATACGCGTGATCCACAGCTTGCGGAACTCGCCCTTGCGCGCACGACGGTCGCGGTACGCGTAGGTGAGCGAGTGGAGCTGCTGCTCCTTGGCCTTGGTGTACAGACGCGAACGCTGTCCACGGTAGCCGCTGGATGCAGCAAGAATTGAACGACGCTTCTTCTGGGCGTTGACCGCCCTCTTTACGCGTGCCACTTGAAAAATCCTGTCAATCTAGGGGCTGAAAGTACGGCCCCGGGTGGTCAGTAAGGGGGCGACTCAGATGCCGAGCATGCGCTTGATGCGCGGAGCGTCGTCAGGGCTGACAACAGCGACACCGTCGAGACGACGGGTAACCCTGCTGGACTTGTGCTCGAGAAGGTGGCGACGGCCGGCCTTCTGGCGCATGAGCTTTCCGCTGCCGGACACCTTGAATCGCTTCGAGGCGCCGCTGTGGCTCTTCATCTTGGGCATGGAGTCCTCAGTTCTTGTTACGTGGTGGATCTTGGGAAATCGACTAGCTGGCCGGAGCCTCGGGAGCGGCATCGCCGGTCGCCGGTGCTTCCGGAGCTGCTTCACTGGAAGCCGGTGCGGCCGGAGCCGGACGCGGAGCAGCCTGAGCCACTGGCGCCTGAGCGCTCTCCTGCGCCTTGACGCGAGTCTTGGCGCCCTTGTGCGGTGCCAGGACCATCGTCATGTTTCGGCCGTCCTGCTTTGCCGAGGTTTCGACGAATCCGAGATCTGCGACGTCTGCTCCCAGACGCTGCAGAAGGCGGTAGCCGAGTTCGGGGCGTGACTGCTCACGTCCGCGGAACATGATCGTGACCTTGACCTTGGAACCGGCTTCGAGGAAGCGAACGACGTTGCGCTTCTTGGTCTCGTAGTCGTGGTCGTCGATCTTGGGTCGGAGCTTCTGCTCCTTGATGACCGTCAGCTGCTGGTTCTTACGTGACTCACGTGCCTTCTGTGCAGCCTCGTACTTGAACTTGCCGTAGTCCATGATCTTGCAGACCGGTGGACGGGCATCAGGAGCTACCTCGACCAGGTCGAGGTCGGCCTCAAGGGCCAAGCGGAGTGCATCTTCAACACGCACGATGCCTACCTGTTCCCCGCCAGGTCCGACCAAACGAACCTCGGGAACGCGGATACGATCGTTGATGCGGGTCTCAGTGCTGATGGGGCCTCCTAGGTTGAACGGTGCGGTCTTCATGACCGCACGCAGCCCGTACCGCCCGCACCCCAACAAAAAAGCCCCGCTGTGATGATTGCTCATCCGCGGGGCCCGATGTCGACCGATCACATAAGATCCAGCTCACGCCGAAACCTATCTCCTCGACTGAGCGAGGAACCTGACGAAGAATTGATCTCCGATAACAGGTGACCGGAACCACTGAACTGCAGTTTCACCTGCCGTGCAGAGGTGGGAGTCGGACTCCACTTGCTGCCCCCGAACAAGTCGGAGGCGGTCGTTGCAACAAGAGTAACAGGTCGCCACAGATGAAAGAAATCGGTGCCGCTCCCAGTGCTGCCGGGAGAGGCCCGATTCAACACCACCACGGCCTGATGGAATCCTTACAACCATGAGTGAGAACTTCGAGGCAGATCAGAACACCGACGGCGCGAACCCCGACGTCCGCGAACTCTCCGAAGTTCCCGCGGTCGAGGTCATCAGCCGCGCCGCAGTGATGCTGATGAGTTCGGCTGCCGAAAAACTCGGCCTCTCCGACGCCGATCCGTCTGCCAGTCCCTATCTGGACCTCGACGAAGCTCGTCGAGTCATCACGGCGCTTGCCGGACTCGTGACTGCGTCGGTCGAATACCTCGGCCCCCACGCCGGACCCATCCGTGAAGGCCTTCAAGCCCTGCAGCGCGCATTCCGTGAGGCCTCCTCGCACCCGGACGAGCCAGGAAAGGGACCGGGCGAGAAGTTCACCGGTCCGGTCTACTGAGTTGGCAACCGCCAACAAGACTCAACCGACGCCCGAGGACGTCGACGCATTCATTTCACGCGTCGACGACCGCAAGCGTGCCGACAGCGTGGAGTTGATCTCCTTGCTGTCGGCCGCGACCGGCGAGCCTGCCGTCATGTGGGGCTCGAGCATCATCGGTTTCGGGGCACGGCACTACCGGTATGCGAGTGGCCACGAAGGTGACACCCCACTGATCGGGTTCTCCCCCAGGGCCACCGCGCTCACGTTGTATTTGTCGCTGAACTTCGACGACTACACCGACACACTGGCGCGCCTCGGCAAGCACAAGATCGGCAAGGGCTGCCTGTACGTCAAACGGCTGAGCGACGTCGACATGGCAGTCCTGACCGAACTGATCGCGGATTCCGTTGCCGCAGCCCGCAACATGATCGACTGAACAGGTCACCTTCGTGGGGCTACAGACCGAGCGTCTTCGGGCGGTTGGCCGAACAGGGTCGAATCCCGTGGTGTGAAGTGATCGTTCGTGAGCGTGGCCCGACGCATTCGATCGAGTCGAAACCACCGCACCGCGTCGCGCTGGCGACACCAGCCGATGAGAAACCACTGCCCACGGTCCTGCGCCAGAATGTGCGGCTCAACTGCCCGCACCGTCTCCGCACCGTCCCCATCCACGTAGTGCAACGACACGACGCGACTCTGTTCGAGCCCCTGCTCGACGGCCCGCCGGTTCGTGCGCGAATCCGCTACTACCCCGCCGTCGCCGCGAATCCACACACGGCCACCGAGTTCGGCGACCTTACGACGACTCTCCTCGTCCATCACGTCGAGCAGTTTCGCCAGAGCTGCTCGTCCGTCCGGCGCAAACGGGGCGTCACCGGCCGCCGTCAAGGCCAACGCGATTGATACTGCTTGCGGGACAGTGAAATTGACCGGCGGTAGCGTTGCGCGACCTACGAGTCGGTATCCACCCCCGGGGCCCGAGCGCGCCTCGATCGCCGCGCCCGACATCATCAGAGTCTCGATATCCCGCTTGATCGTCCGGGTGGTGACACCGAATTCCTCGGACAATCGGGAACACGTAGCCCCTCGATCGCCCTGTCGCCGAAGCTCTTCGACGAGAGCGTGCAATCTCGCAGCTCGATTCACGTTCACCAGTGTCGCAGATTTCGATACCAAACAGTGACATAATTGGTGACACTCTGTTGTCACCAACCTGATTGCACAGTGAGTCCATGAAAACTCACATCGTTCTTGTTCCCGGATTCTGGCTCGGCTCATGGGCTTGGGACGCAGTCCTCCCCCACCTCGAGCGCTCCGACACCACCCGCGTGACCAGCCTGACGCTGCCCGGACTCGACGCCGTCGATGCAGATAGATCAGCGGTCACCTTCGACGCCCACGTCCGCGCAGTCATCGACGCTGTATCGGATTCAGACGAACGTACGGTCCTGGTCGTGCACAGCGGCGCCGGCCCGGTGGGATACGCGGTAACCGATCGCATCCCGGATCGGGTCGCGCGGATCGTCTACGTCGATTCAGGTCCCATGCCCGACGGCGCGGCGCTGCGACCGGATCTGGCCGCTGACGTCGTCGAGATACCGCTGCCGACGTGGGCAGAACTTGAAGCAGACGGCAGCAGCCTCGAAGGACTCGACGAGAAGGCTCTCGAGGCGTTTCGCGCCAACGCCGTCCCCGAACCGGCCGGGCCGGCGCGTGAGCCAATTGTCCTGACGAACGAAAAGCGCTACCAGGTGCCGTCAACCGTCGTTTGCAGCACGTTCCCGTCCGCGGTGATTGCCCAGATGGCCGACGGAGGTCATCCGATGGCCGCAGAACTGGCGAAACTCCCCGTGACGTACGTCGACCTCCCGACCGGCCATTGGCCGATGTGGTCGCGCCCCGAAGACGTCGCCCAGGTGATCCTCGAGGCCGCCGCTTCCTGATCGACAAAGCAGTGATGCCGGATCGGATTCCGACCCGGCATCACTGACCGACTTCTACTTGCTCACCTTCTACTAGCTCACGGAAGCAGCTTTCTTCCGTGGCGCCGCCTTCTTTGCGGCAACTGCCTTCGTTGCACGCTTCTTGGTGATCGGCTTGGCCTTGACGGGCGCGTGCTGTGCGGTGAGAACCTCACTGAGGAACTTGCCCGTGTAGCTCTCGGGGACCGCGGCAACGTCCTCCGGGGTACCTTGCGCCACAACGGTTCCGCCGCCGGATCCACCTTCGGGCCCCATATCGACGACCCAGTCCGACGTCTTGATCACGTCGAGGTTGTGCTCGATCACGATCACGCTGTTGCCCTTGTCGACCAGACCGTTGATCACGATCAGGAGCTTGCGGATGTCCTCGAAATGCAGACCCGTGGTGGGCTCGTCGAGGATGTACACCGTGCGACCGGTGGACCGCTTCTGCAACTCGGCGGCCAGCTTGACGCGCTGCGCCTCACCACCGGACAGGGTCGGAGCCGGCTGACCCAGTCGGACATAGCCCAGTCCGACGTCGACCAGCGTCTTGAGGTACCGGTGAATAGAGGTCACCGGCTGGAAGAACTCGGCGGCTTCCTCGATGGGCATGTCGAGTACCTCGGCGATCGACTTGCCCTTGTAGTGGACCTCGAGCGTTTCGCGGTTGTACCGAGCGCCGTGGCATACCTCGCAGGGCACGTACACGTCCGGCAGGAAGTTCATCTCGATCTTCAAGGTTCCGTCGCCGGAGCACGCCTCGCAGCGTCCACCCTTGACATTGAACGAGAATCGGCCGGGCTGGTAACCGCGGACTTTCGCTTCCGTAGTGGCCGCGAACAGGGTTCGGATCTTGTCGAACACACCGGTGTACGTCGCCGCATTCGATCGCGGAGTCCGGCCGATCGGAGACTGATCGACCTGCACGAGCTTGTCCAGCTGATCGAGACCGTTGATTCGTGTGTGACGGCCAGGCACCTGGCGTGCACCGTTGAGCTTGTTCGCCATGACGGTCGCGAGAATGTCATTGACCAACGTCGACTTGCCCGAACCGGAGACACCGGTGACAGCGGTGAGAACACCCAGCGGGAAACTTACGTCGATGCCGTCGAGATTGTGCTCGCGAGCTCCGACGACCGTGACCTGGCGTTTGCGATCCACCGGCCGACGAATGGCCGGAACCTCGATGAAGCTGCGCCCCGACAGGTAGGCCCCGGTCAAAGACTCTTCACACGTCAGCAGTTCTTCGTACGGTCCGCTGTGGACGACCTTGCCGCCGTGCTCGCCGGCGTACGGTCCGATGTCGACCACCCAGTCGGATGTACGGATCGTGTCTTCGTCGTGTTCGACGACGATCAGCGTGTTGCCGAGGTCGCGCAGGCGCGTCAGGGTTTCGATCAGTCGCCGGTTGTCACGCTGGTGCAGGCCGATGGACGGCTCGTCGAGTACGTAAAGCACGCCGACCAGTCCGGATCCGATCTGTGTTGCCAAGCGAATTCGCTGGGCTTCGCCACCGGACAACGTGCCCGCGGCTCGCGAGAGGGAAAGGTATTCCAGGCCGACGTCGAGCAGGAAGCCGAGGCGCGCCTGAACTTCCTTGAGGACCTGACCCGCGATTGCCTCTTCACGCGAGCCGAGAGTGAGGCTGTTCAGGAAATCCGCGCAATCGGAGATCGACAGTTCACAGACCTCGGCGATGGACTTACTGCCGAAGTCTCCCGCCGCGATAGTTACCGACAGGATTTCGGGGCGCAGGCGAGCACCACCACACGCCGGGCACGGGGTGTCGCGCATGTACCCGTCGTAGCGTTCCTTCATCTGATCGGATTCGGTCTGTTCGAGCCGGCGGTGCAAGAACGGCATCACACCTTCGAACTCCGCGTAGTAAGAACGGGTACGGCCGTATCGATTCTTGTACCGGACGTGCACCTGCTCTTCGCTGCCTTCGAGGATTGCTTTGCGGGCCTTCGCCGGCAACTTGTTCCACGGCGTCTTCATGTCGAATCCGAGAATGTCGCCGAGGCCGGACAGCAGGCGTCCGAAGTACTCGGAACTCTGGCCCATCGACCACGGCGCGATTGCACCGTCTTCGAGACTCAGGTCAGGATCGGGAACCACCAGATCCGGGTCGACCTCCTTGCGGATACCGAGGCCGGTGCAGTCCGGGCAGGCGCCGTAGGGCGAGTTGAAGGAGAACGAGCGCGGTTCGAGATCGTCGATCGCGAGTGCGTGGCCATTCGGGCAGGCCAGCTTCTCGGAAAAACGACGCTCACGATCAGGTGCATTTTCTTCACGGTCGACGAAGTCGAGGACCACGATGCCTTCGGCCAATCGAAGTGCGGTCTCGACCGAGTCGGTCAGGCGCTGCTTCGAGCTCGCCTTGACCTGCAATCGGTCGACCACTACTTCGATGTCGTGCTTTTCCTGCTTCTTGAGCTTCGGCGGATCGGCCAGCGAATGGACGACTCCGTCGACGCGCACGCGCGAGTAGCCCTGGGTGTTGAGCTGATCGAAGAGATCGACGAACTCGCCCTTACGAGTACGGACCACTGGTGCGAGGACCTGGAACTTGATGCCCTCCTCCATCTCGAGCACCTGGTCGACGATCTGCTGAGGCGTCTGACGTGCGATCTTCTCACCACACACCGGGCAGTGCGCCGAACCTGCGCGGGCGTAGAGGAGTCGGAGGTAGTCGTACACCTCGGTGATGGTGCCCACCGTCGAACGGGGGTTGCGGTTGGTCGACTTCTGGTCGATGGACACCGCCGGCGACAATCCCTCGATGAAATCGACATCGGGCTTGTCCATCTGACCGAGGAACTGACGCGCGTATGCCGAGAGTGACTCGACGTAGCGGCGCTGACCTTCGGCAAAGATCGTGTCGAACGCGAGGCTGGACTTGCCGGAGCCGGACAACCCGGTGAAGACGATCAGGCTGTCTCGCGGGAGGTCGAGATCGACTCCTCGCAGATTGTGCTCACGCGCACCCCGCACGATCAGGCGATCCGCCACACCAATTCCCTTCATTGTCAATCGTCCGGGGCCGTCCCCCCGGAGAAGTCTCGAGTGGCCTCGCAAACGCGAGTCCTCGAGCGATCGTCATCGTAGGCCGAGCCACCGACACGTTTTTCTCACCAGGCGAGCCCATCGCTCTACCTGCCCCTATTCGAAGGTAGCCTGCGTTTCATGACGAATCAGCCCATCGTGATCGACGACTCCTACACCGGTCAGGTCTCCCCCGATTCTGCCCCTCAGCGGCGCACAGTCGACGGTGCCGTCATCACGAAGATGTCGGTCGGCCCCATGGACAACAACACTTACCTCGTCGTCTGTTCCGCAACCGGGAAATCTCTCCTGATCGATGCGGCCAACGAGGCCGAGAAAATCGTTGCGCTCATCGAACAGGAAGCGCCTGTTTTCGATTCCATCGTCACCACCCACCAACACGGTGATCACTGGTTGGCTCTGCAGGACGTCCACGCTGCCACCAAGGTGCCGACCGCCGCTCACCCTCTCGACGCGGATGTACTTCCCGTCACCCCGGACGTACTCCTCGAAGACGGCGACAAGGTGACAGTTGGCAATCTGAGCCTCGACGTCATTCACCTGTCCGGCCACACGCCCGGTTCCATTGCGTTGGCTCTCACCGAACCGAACGGGCAGGTTCACCTCTTCACCGGCGACTCACTCTTCCCCGGAGGCGTAGGCAAGACCGCCGACCCCGAGAAGTTCACTTCCCTGCTCGACGACGTGGAAAACAAGCTGTTCGGAAGGTACGACGACGCGACTGTCGTCTACCCCGGGCACGGCAAGGACACGACGCTGGGTACCGAGCGCCCGCACCTGGCGGAATGGCGCGAGCGCGGTTGGTGACGTTTCACCTGTTCCGTACTGGACCCCGCTAACCGACTTCCTGACTATCGACCTGTTCACCGTCGACGCGAAGTCGCGGAAGCCAGGTCGACAGAGTCCGGCCGAGTCCTTCGACCATCCGTTCCCCGAACACACACAGCGTGCGTTCCCACGGATGGCCGAAGGTCCCTTCCGTGAAGTCGTCACGACTGAATATGTAGTAGTCGCCGTTCGGATAGATCGGGACACGCCACTCCGCCAACTCTTTCGCGGCAGCATGCGCCTCCGCGTCGAAGGTGTAGCCCGGATGCTGCCAGTCCAGGACGACAAAGTTGGGATCGTCGTTCCAATCGATGACAAAACAGCGCAACGCTTCGGCGTTGATCGCATCAACTCGAGCGGCCCACGCCCCTGGAGTCGCAGCTGGCACCGCACCCAAATCGAAGACCACGGACGGCGTCGGCTCAGCGATACCTTCGTGGTCACAACACCATCGTGCTCGAACGGTGCGCATTGTGTGACACCTTCGAACACGCCGTATGCGGATACGCGGTAACGGATACTTCAGAACGGTGTGTCCGGATCGGTGGAGAAGTCATCGACGCAGTACAGCGCGCTTCGGCGACCAGGAATCCGTCAACCGGGTCAGGCGTCGCGGGATCGCCGAACCGGACCAATTCCTTGTGAGATCGCTAGGGTGGAAAACGAACCTACATCGGGAGGCTTGAAACATGCTGGTACGTCGAATTGCTCGTCCACTGCTTTCCACGATCTTCATCGCCGGGGGAATCGATGCTTTGCGCAACCCCGCTCAGCGAGCAGCCAAAGCGTCACCGCTGATCGACAAATCCGTCGAGACGCTGCCAGGAGCAGTGACGCAGAAGGTGCCTGCTGATCCGGAAACACTCGTCAAGATCAACGCCGCCGTCCAGATCGGCGGCGGTGCCCTGCTGGCCACCGGCAAGGCGCCGCGTCTCGCGTCGTTGGTCCTCGCGGGGAGCCTGGTACCGACCACGCTTGCCGGTCACGACTTCTGGAACGAAACCGATCCGTCATTGCGAGCGATGCAGCGGACCAACTTCATCAAGAACGTCAGCCTGCTCGGCGGACTGATGATCGCGTCCGTCGACACAGAGGGCAAGCCGTCGCTCGGCTGGCGTGGCCGCCGCGCCGCGAAGAAGGCTCAGGCGTCTATCGCCGCGGCACTTCCGTTGGTCGCATCGCAGACCGATCACACGAGCGATCGCGTCGAACACGCTCTGTCGGTGGCGTCCGAACGCGGTTCCGAACTTGCCGAAACCGCGAAGGCGCACGGCACGGATTGGCTCGAACTTGCCAAGGAGCGCAGCTCCGAGTTCGCGGAGATCGCGAGCAAGCGTGCCGCTGAATTCGGAGAGGTCGCCAAAGAACGCGGCCCGGACATCCTCGAAGTCGCGCAGAAGCGCGGCTCCGAACTGGCCGAGACCGCACGTGAGCGCAGCGCCGAACTGGCAGAGCTGGCGAGCAAGCGCAGCTCCGAGTTCGCCGAACTCGCGCTCGAAAAGAGCAACGAGTGGGCAGAAACGGCGTCGGAGCAGACCGAGGTGCTGGGTAAGCGTGCCCGAAAGCGCGCCGAGAAGGCGCTCGAAAAGGCTCGCGCCAAGAAGGACGAATTGACGCACTGAGTGCACCGAAAAACACGGTCAGGCCACCTTCGGGTGGCCTGACCTGTATCTATGCGGCAGTTCATCTGGGGGAACTAGACTGTCTTGGCGCTTTTGCAGCGCGTGAATTTCTCATCAAGCCTAGGAGATCCTTTGCCCGACGCGGACCCGTCACTGAACGAGCAAGAGCTCGAGCAGCAGTACGTGACGATGTTGTACTCCCGTCTCGACGATCTTCGAAAGTATGCCCAAACTCGCTTGAGCACGGTCCTCCTCGAGACCGGCGGAACCCCGCAAGCACGCAGTGAACGCGAATCCTTCAATGCCATGTACACCGAGGATCTCGCCAAGTACGACGCAGCCGAGAACGGAATGTGTTTCGGACGCATCGACTTCGACGACGAGCGACGCTACGTCGGCCGACTCGGAATTCTGGACACCGACAACGACTACGAAACGCTACTGCTCGACTGGCGAGCTCCGATGGCACGCCCGTTCTATCTGGCGACGCCCGCGGCACCTGAGGGCGTCAAGCGACGACGCCATATCCGCAGTCGGAGCCGAACAGTCACCGGAATCAACGACGAATACCTGGACCTCGACGCTGCCCGAGCCGCCGGCGTGGTGACCGAAGCCGGCGGCGTCGCCGGTGAGAGCGCACTCCTGGACGCTCTGAACGCAGCGCGTACGGGTCAGATGAACGACATCGTCGAGACCATTCAGAGTGAGCAGGATGCCATCATCCGCTCCGAGCACAAAAGCGTTCTGGTGGTCCAGGGCGGTCCGGGTACCGGCAAAACCGCGGTAGCACTTCACCGTGCCGCGTTCCTGCTCTACACCTACCGCCAGCAACTGGCCAAGGCCGGTGTTCTCATCATCGGGCCGAACGCGACGTTCCTCGACTACATCAGCCAGGTCCTTCCTTCACTCGGTGAGACCGGAGTTCTGCTCTCGACGATCGGGGACCTGTACCCCGGAGTGCGTGCGACTCGTACGGATTCCCTCGCCGCGGGTGAGATCAAGGGTTCCCTCGCGATCCTCGACGTACTCAAGAACGCCGTCCGGGATCGGCAGGAAGTCCCGTCGAAGCCGATCACCCTTCGATTCGACACGTACGACTTGAAGCTGGATCGCAAGACTGTCACGAAGGCTCGCGGACGTGCTCGGTCGTCGCGTCGCCCGCACAACCTGGCGCGCCCGATCTTCGTGGCAGCAGTCATCGAGGCGTTGGCACTGCAGATGGCCGAACTCATCGGCGGCAACCTCGTGGACGGCGGCTCACTCCTCAGTCGGGACGACATCGCCGACATTCGCGACGAGATGCGTGAGGACGCGGACATCATGTCCGCCATCGGAAAGCTGTGGCCTGAATTGTCGCCGCAGCAAATCCTCGCGGAACTGTGGACCTCTCCGGCGAGGTTGGCCAAGGCAGCGCCGCAACTCGACGACGCCCAACGCGACGAGCTTCTGCAGAGCGTCGGACCGGGTTTCAGTGCGGCAGACGCTCCCCTCCTCGATGAACTGGCCGAGATCCTCGGAGTCGACGATGCCGCCGAACGCGAACGCGCACAACGTGAATGGCGCGCGCAGATCGCCGACGCCCAGGGCGCCCTCGACATCCTCACCGGCTCTGCACCACAGGATCTCGAAGACGAGATGGACCCCGAGATCTTGATGGCGTACGACTTGATCGACGCCAGCCAACTCGCCCAGCGCCACGATCAGGGCCAGCGCCAGACCACGGCAGAACGCGCTGCCGGCGACCGAACCTGGACCTACGGTCACGTGATCGTCGACGAAGCCCAAGAGCTCTCCGAAATGGCGTGGCGAATGCTGATGCGGCGCATACCGAATCGCTGGATGACGTTGGTCGGCGATACAGCTCAGACCGGTGATCCCGCGGGAACCTCGTCCTGGCAGAAGATTCTCGAGCCTTACGTCGCCAAGCGCTGGAAGCTCACCGAACTGACCGTCAACTACCGAACTCCCTCGGAGATCATGGATGTCGCGCACCGTGTGCTCGAAGAGATCGACCCGGAGCAATCCGTGCCCCGGTCGGTACGCGACAGCGGATTCGCGCCGTGGGCACTCAAGACCACGGCCGAAGAATTGGAATCGACCGTGCGCCGTTGCATCGAGTCCGAGTCGCATCCCGGTATCACCGCAGTGATCGCCGGTTCCGAGGTCGTTGCCGATCTGGCAGGCATTGCGAGTGAGACCGTAAGTGTCCTGTCGGTCAAGGACGTCAAGGGACTCGAGTTCGACACCGTGTTGATCGTCGAACCTGCCGACATTCTCGACGAGTCACCACGCGGAATGAACGACCTCTACGTCGCATTGACCCGCGCTACCCAGAGGCTCGGCATCATTCACGTCGAGTCGCTCCCCGCGGTTCTCGACGGCGTCGCGGCAGCAGAGTTGGCCTTCGATTCGTGAGCCTCACGGAGTAGGTTCGTGCGTGACACCACGAATCGTGGTGTCACCCCAATTTGTGTCGACGACTGAAGGAATGACCCCTCGTGCTTGGCCTGCCCGCAAGTTCCGCCGCACCCTTCCGCAAGATCGCTCGCGTGGTGATCGGTGTCGGGATGCTTGCGGCGGTGACAGCCGGTTGTTCAGAGGATGATTCGAGTTCAACGGCTGCTGCAGGCAGCGACGACATCGCTGCTGTTGCTGCCGCACCGACCGAAAAACCGGCAGACGATGCAGAACGGCTGCGGGCGGCGCTTGCATCTACCGGGGTCAAGCCAGCCTTTTCCGACGACATGTTGCAGGCGCTCGGTGACGGCGTCTGCCAGCAACTCGCGGCCGGCACGGATCGAGAGATGATCATCGCGAATCTGCGGACGGTATCGCTGAACGGCGCGAGCGAACCGATGGTCACCACCGGAAACGACTCGGCCGCATCGACAACGCCCCCCAGCGCCGATCAGCTGGCTGAAGTGTTCGTCGATGCGGCCGAGGCCGACTACTGCCGATAGGTCAGCGAACGGTGTGCACGATCAGGACATCGGATGTCGCCTTGCGCGCCGCATCGGAAGGCACCGATCCGAGCAGACGCCCGGTCAGTGTGTTCAATCCGCGATTTCCGACGACCAGCAAGTCACCCTTGACCTCGTCGAGCAAAGCGAGAAGCGATTCGACGGGAGCGCCGACGATAGCGCGCTCGACAACATCCTTTGCACCCTGGGCATGTGCGCGCTCACGAGCGGTGCGAAGGATCTCGTAGGTCGGAGCGGAACCGGTGACCTGGTAGGCCTCGTTACCCAACGCATCAGCGGCAGCGCTCACGTCCTTGGGATCAGCCGGGTAGTACGCACATGCGATGACGAGCTGAGCGTCCGAGCCACTGGCAATGGCGGCAGCTCTGTCGACTGCCTTCAGTGACGACTCGGAGCCATCGGTTCCTACGACAACGGTCCGGTAGGCACTCATTCATTCCTCCATGGTTACGGGACGGACGGTACGGCCGGCACCGAGCGCAACGCTGTTGCGCCCGCTCGACAACCGCTGCGCTGACATTAGCGGGATTGTGCCGCGGATAGTGTTATTTGCAGTACACGCCACAAGCCCACAGTGAATGTGATTCTTCGTCACAGACACATTTGTCCGGCGGTGACCACTCAGCGAAGTTTGCCGAAGCGGGGCCCGAACAGCGCCGCCGGAAAAACTTCCTGCTCGACCAGGGCGGTACGCCACGGCATCGCCAATTCCAGCAACCGCTTGGCACCCTCCTCACCCAGCGCATCCCACGGAGCCAAAGCGAGGTCGTCCGTCAGGTCTTCGACGACGTCACGCAGTTCCTGCCCGTCCTCGGTCAGTGCACCGGACGAACGATCCAGCAGTTCGCGGTCCTTCAAACTCTCGACGGCCTCGTCCCACTGTTCCTGCGACCATCCGCGGCGAGTCTGCGCGAACTTGCGCTGAAATCCGATTCCCGTCGCGGTGTGCGTGATCAACGCGTCCAGGCCGTTCAATCCCGCGGTCTGAAGAGCCGCAATGTGGCCGTCGCCGCGATACTCACGCAGCAGTGTCAGCGCGTGCCAGAAACGCAGGTGCGGTTCGGTCGGCCAGTCGAGCGACGCCCAACCCGCATACAGGGGGCGGCCGTCCACTCCGGGGATGTTCTGAGCCGCGATCGACACGAGTTCGGCGGCCTCGGCCATGTCCGCCGATCCTGTCACGTCCGCACCGAACAGGCGGACGTACGCCGCGTCGATTGCCCGATACCGCGCGGCGACAACCTCTGTGGGCCTTGCCAATTCCCAGGCACGTGGGATGACGCTGGCGATCAGTTCGGGATTGAAGTTGAAGAAGGTGGCCGTGACGACAGTCGCGGGTGGAGCGCCGAGCGGTGCTGATCGCCCCGCGAAGTACACCATTCGGCCGGGCTCCAACCCGACGCCGACAAGCTCCTTCTCCGTCTCCGGGACGAAGTACGCCAACGAGTGGAGAAGTTCGAGCGTCCGCGCGGTCTTGCCTGCAGTCTGTGCATCCATACCTGAAACCGTAGCGGTCGAGAGCACGAACCCACGCGAGGCGACCTACTTGAGACCCGCGGCGTCCATCCCTCGGAGCTCCTTCTTCAAATCCGAGATTTCGTCTCGCAATCGCCCAGCCAACTCGAACTGAAGGTCGCGTGCAGCGTTCATCATCTGATCGGTGAGTTCCTTGACCAGATCTGCCAATTCGGCCCGAGGCATCGATTTGGTGTCGCGCCCCTCGTACACACCGGCACTGACCGCACGACCGGCCTCACCCTGCGCACGCCGACCACGCGTCGCATTGCGACCCGAACCACCGACGTCCACGGACGCCGCAGTGTCCTCTGCCTCCTCGTACACCTGATCGAGAATGTCCGCGATCTTCTTGCGTAGAGGTTGTGGGTCGACGCCCATCTTCTCGTTGTAGGCGACCTGCTTCTCGCGCCGCCGCTCGGTTTCCTCGATGGCCTGCGCCATGGATGCGGTGATCTTGTCCGCATACATGTGCACTTGACCGGAAACATTTCGAGCCGCTCGACCGATCGTCTGAATGAGGCTGGTGGAGCTACGGAGGAAGCCTTCCTTGTCGGCATCGAGGATCGCGACCAGCGACACCTCGGGGAGGTCGAGTCCCTCACGCAGGAGGTTGATGCCGACCAACACGTCGTACTCGCCCAGGCGGAGCTGCCGGAGCAGCTCGACTCGCCGGAGTGTATCGATATCCGAGTGCAGATACCGGACGCGAATTCCGAGTTCGAGAAGGTAGTCGGTCAGGTCTTCCGACATCTTCTTGGTCAACGTCGTGACCAGCACACGCTCGTCACGTTCGGCACGCTCACGGATCTCGTGAACGAGATCGTCGATCTGCCCCTTGGTGGGTTTGACGATGACCTCGGGATCGATCAATCCGGTCGGGCGAATCACCTGCTCGACGAACTCACCGCCGGACTGACCCAACTCGTACTTACCGGGTGTCGCCGACAGGTAGACGGTCTGACCGATCCGCTTACTGAATTCTTCCCAAGTCAGAGGGCGGTTATCGGTTGCCGACGGTAGCCGGAATCCGAATTCGACCAGGTTGCGCTTGCGCGACATATCGCCCTCGTACATGGCGCCGATCTGCGGAACGGTCACGTGTGACTCGTCGATGACCAGCAGGAAATCTTCGGGGAAATAGTCGATCAAAGTTGCGGGGGCAGTTCCGGGGCCACGGCCGTCGATGTGGCGCGAGTAGTTCTCGATGCCGGAGCAGAATCCGACCTGCTTGATCATCTCTAGGTCGTACTGCGTTCGCATGCGCAGACGCTGAGCTTCGAGAAGCTTGCCCTTGCCCTCGAGTTCCGCGAGCCGCTCTTCCAGTTCCGCCTCGATGTCCTTGGCTGCACGCTCCATGCGTTCAGGACCGGCGACGTAGTGCGTCGCCGGGAAGATGCGAACCGTGTCGACCTGGCGAACGATGTCCCCGGTCAGTGGATGTAGGTAGTACAGCGCCTCGATCTCGTCACCGAAGAATTCGATGCGGACCGCCAGCTCTTCGTAGGAAGGAATGATCTCGACCGTGTCGCCGCGCACGCGGAACGAACCTCGCGTGAACGCCATGTCGTTGCGGTTGTACTGAACGTCGACGAGCAGACGGAGGAACGCGTCGCGCGGTACCTCGACACCGACGTCGAGCTGAATCGAGCGATCGAGATACGACTGCGGTGTACCGAGGCCGTAGATGCACGACACCGAGGCCACCACGACCACATCCCGTCGTGACAGAAGGCTGGACGTTGCCGAGTGGCGAAGCCGCTCGACGTCGTCATTGACCGACGAATCCTTCTCGATGTAAGTGTCCGTCTGGGCGATGTACGCCTCGGGTTGGTAGTAGTCGTAGTACGAGACGAAGTACTCGACCGCGTTGTTGGGAAGCATTTCCCGAAGCTCGTTCGCGAGCTGAGCCGCCAAGGTCTTGTTCGGAGCCATCACCAAAGCCGGGCGCTGCAGCTTTTCGATCAACCACGCTGTTGTCGCGGACTTACCGGTACCGGTCGCACCGAGGAGGACAACGTCCTTCTCTCCCTCATTGATCCGTTTTTCAAGCTCGGCGATAGCTGCCGGCTGATCGCCTGCCGGTTCGTACGGGCTGACGACCTCGAAGCGCGCGTCTGAGCGCTCGATGTCACCAACCGGCCGAAACTCGGAATGCGCGACCACGGGATGTTCGGAAGCAAACGCCATGAAACCAGGGTAGGCGCACCCACCGACACAATGCCTGCTCGTCCGCGTTCAGCCGAAAATGCAGTTCGGCGGTAGGTTCTTCGACCATGAGCGAGGAACGTCCCCACATTCACCGGCCGAAGGTCGAAACCTTCGACATCGCAGCTCGCACCAACGTCGATCCCAAGGGTTTCGTTCGCCCGGTCGAGCACTACCGCGAAGAACCGTGGGGGCTGTACATGGCGCGCCACGCCGACCATCCCCGGTTTCACTACCTGGAGTCCTGGATCATTCCCGAACTCGGAATTCGGGCGTCGATCCTGCACTTCACCCCGGAACATGTCCGAGACTGGGATTTCTATGTCGACATCGGCGACTTCACCCGCGGTGAGCAGGTCTGGACATCCGAGGACCACTACCTCGACCTGATCGTGCAGACCGGACGCAGCGTCGAATTGCTCGACGTCGACGAATTGCTCGAGGCGAACACCGCCGGGATTCTCGACCCGAAGACGTCAGAGCGCGCGATGCTGAACGCGGCCCGCGCTATCGACGGCATCGCCGCCCACGGTCACGATCTCGACGCCTGGCTCACCTCGGTGGGCATGCCGGTCACGTGGCGCTGAGCAGTTAGAGGGACCAGCCTGATTTCTCGGCCCACTCCCACGCCCGGTGGAAAGCGGTGTCGAACCACGGCGTCTTGACGCCCAGGTAGGCGTCGATCGCAGCGGCGTAGTCGTCGATGCCTGCGGCACTCTCGGCTGCCTTGACCTTGAGTTCGGCATACTCGGCACGCGCCGACGCATCGGCGCGAAGCCAGTCGCGGAAGAGGATCGCGAACTGCTGACCGGGCCAACCGTCCACCCGAATGTGAATATTCGCGCGGCGCCCTGGATCGGCACTGCCGTGAATCCGCTTTGCCCACACCGCCGGATCGGTTTCACCACCGAGGTACGACGGTTTCGGGTCGTCGGCGACGATGTGCTCGATCCGGGGGAACCCGGCAGCGGCCAGATCTTCCGCGAGGTCGTCGGCAACGCCGAGGTGCTCGACAGTGATCTGAATGTCGATCACGTCCTTGGCATCGAGACCAGGCACTGCGGTCGATCCGATGTGATCGATACGGCGCGCGCGGTCACCGGACGCCAGCGACAACCGGCCGATGATTCGTTCGGCCTGTGCCGGCCACGACGGGTCAGCTGGAGCCAGCTCCGGCAGTGCACGTACTACCGTGCGCTCGCGGAGGTTCTTCTCGAAAGGTACAAGTCGATTCGCCCACAGGTCGCGGACCACGTCGTCGAGTGAACCCGGCTCTCCGCTGTTGTCGAGCCACACGTCGGCAACCGCACGACGCTGATCGTCATGTGCCTGCGCTGCGATGCGCGCACGAGCGTCGGATTCCGGCATACCGCGTGAGCCCACCAAGCGTCGAACTCGTTCCTCCTCGTCGACGTAGACGATGACGACCAGGTTGAACGCCGGCGCCATCGAACCCTCGACCAACAGCGGAATGTCTTGAACGAGCACTGCATCCGACGGCGCAGACGAGATCTGCTCCATCGTCCGCGCACCGATAAGTGGATGGAGGATGCCATTGAGAGTTCCGCGTGACGTGTCGTCGGCAAACGCCAACGAGGCCAGCGCGGGGCGGTTGAGGCTGCCGTCCTCGGACAGAATCCCGTCGCCGAATGCATCGACCAGAGCGGCCAGGCCAGGAGTGCCGGGCTCGACCACTTCTCGGGCGATCAGGTCGGCGTCGACGATGACGGCTCCCAGTTCGCTGAGGATTTTCGACACTGTCGACTTACCGGCTCCGATGCCTCCAGTGAGGCCTACTCTCAACACACTCGACAGTCTCTCATCTCCGCGCCCGAGAGATTGAGACACGCCTACCGATCGAACACGCCGAGGCGTTCGAGGCTCAAATACCACAATTTCGGTGACCGTGCGGTTATGTTCTAGCGAACGCACCTGTACCTGCACCTTCTCGAGAAAGTGGACGCCATGCGAGCAGATCGCGACCATCACGGTCAGCACCGCCTCGGAATGCCGAACGGCGTGCACTGCATAGAGTTTCCCGAAGTTGCTTTTGCCCTGGCAGAGCACCGTCGTACGTGGTTCACGATGCTCGTGAGCCAAGGCCGACACAGCTTCGCATCGATGCGTAAGCGCACAGCCGAAGCGACCGCCACCTACTGGGTGCCTGCTCCCGCAAACTGAGTTTTTTCACGAAGTACAAAATGACCGGCAACCCTACGGTGCCGGTCATTTCTGTGTTCACTCACTGAGTTCTTCGCGCGCCAGTGGTACCTGACCGAGAAAAGAACCCCGCCCCTGCAAGTGCAGGGGCGGGGTTCTTCAAAGATCTCGCTTGATCAGATCAAGCGGTAATCCTTATGCGTTGCCCGACAGCTTCTCGCGAAGTGCGGCGAGCTGCGCATCGCTGGCAAGCGATCCGCCAGCGGACTCTGCCGGAGCGGAGCCGGCAGCAGCCGGAGCCTCGGCATCGTCTGCAGCAGCCGTCTCCGAGGAGTAGCCGGCAGCAGCGGTGGCAGCCTCAGCGGCCTCGTCTGCAGCGGTCTTCTCCATCTGAGTGGTGTGCATCTTGTGGCGACGCTCAGCCTCGGCGTAGCGGTTCTCCCACTCTTCGCGCTGCTTGTCGAAGCCCTCGAGCCATTCGTTGGTCTCGGGATCGAAGCCCTCGGGGAAGATGTAGTTGCCCTGCTCGTCGTACGAGTCGGCCATGCCGTACTTGGACGGATCGAACTCGGCGTTGTAATCCTCGTTGGCCTGCTTCAGCGACAGCGAGATACGACGACGCTCGAGGTCGATGTCGATGACCTTGACGAGTGCATCGTCGCCGACGCCGACAACCTGGTCCGGAACCTCGACGTGGCGCTCAGCGAGCTCCGAGATGTGAACGAGGCCTTCGATTCCCTCTTCGACGCGCACGAATGCACCGAACGGAACCAGCTTCGTGACCTTGCCGGGCACGATCTGGCCGATGGCGTGCGTGCGGGCGAACTGACGCCACGGATCTTCCTGCGTTGCCTTGAGCGACAGGGAGACGCGCTCGCGGTCCAGGTCGACGTCGAGAACCTCGACGGTGACCTCGGTGCCGACCTCGACAACCTCGGACGGGTGATCGATGTGCTTCCAAGACAGCTCGGAAACGTGAACCAGACCGTCTACGCCGCCCAGGTCCACGAATGCACCGAAGTTGACGATGGAGGACACGACGCCCTTGCGGACCTGGCCCTTCTGGAGCTGGTGCAGGAATTCGCTGCGAACCTCGGACTGAGTCTGCTCGAGCCATGCGCGGCGCGACAGGACCACGTTGTTGCGGTTCTTGTCGAGCTCGATGATCTTGGCCTCGATCTCCTTGCCGACGTACGGCTGGAGGTCGCGGACGCGACGCATTTCGACGAGCGAAGCGGGGAGGAAGCCACGAAGACCGATGTCAAGGATGAGGCCGCCCTTGACGACCTCGATGACGGTGCCCTTGACGGCCTCGTCCTTCTCCTTGAGCTCCTCGATGGTGCCCCAGGCACGCTCGTACTGAGCGCGCTTCTTCGACAGGATCAGTCGACCTTCTTTGTCCTCCTTGGTGAGGACGAGAGCCTCGACCGCATCTCCCACGGAGACGACCTCGTTGGGGTCGACGTCGTGCTTGATGGAGAGCTCACGAGAAGGGATGACACCTTCGGTCTTGTAACCGATGTCGAGCAGAACCTCGTCGCGGTCGACCTTGACGATGGTTCCTTCGACGATGTCACCATCGTTGAAGTACTTGATCGTGGCATCGATGGCGGCGAGGAAGTCCTCGGCGGAGCCAATGTCGTTAATGGCAACCTGCGGCGAGGTGACGGTTGTGGAGGGCATATGTTGAATTGCTCCGGACGAGTTGTGGTCGGTTGATGGATTTTGTCGGACGAGATGCGCATCTGTGGCGTACAAATGTTGGAAGTACTTTTGTGAAGTACTAGATCGAAGTACCCAGCTGCATCAATAACGAACAACCGAATACCGGATCACATTCCACACCACGGAAGCGCACCGCGAGCTCCCTCGGTCCAACTGATTCCGAGACCTTGGTAAAGATCCCGTATAGACAATCGGTCGGATGACAGACACTCGCGTGAGTAAGACTACGCGTCGGCTATCTTGCCGGGCAAACCCGGGTACCCTGCGCCCGCATCGCCCGTTCTACTGTGTTGTTCATGTCTGACGAGCGCCATGCCGCCGCCAATTCCATTCTCGGCACCAGCGGTGTCGGCCGGGTCCGTGTCGATTCCAGTGCCAGCGACCGTGCCAGCCGTGCGTGGTGGGACGCCGACGCCGACGATTACCACCGAACCCACGGCGAGTTTCTGGGCGTGAACAGCGCGGAAGGTGAATTCGTCTGGTGCCCCGAAGGGCTGCACGAGGGCGATCACCACTTACTCGGCGACATAGTCGACAAAGACATATTGGAAGTGGGTTGCGGCTCGGCGCCGTGTGCCCGATGGCTCGCCGGACACGGTGCTCGGGCCGTCGGTCTCGACATCTCGATGGGGATGCTCGCCCGCGGGCAGGACGCGATGAATGCCGGCGGACCGGCAGTCCCGTTGATTCAGGCAAGTGCGGAACTCCTGCCGTTTGCCGACGAGAGTTTCGACATCGTCTGTTCCGCGTTCGGCGCCGTCCCGTTCGTTGCCGATTCGCAGCGAGTGATGAACGAAGTCGCCCGGGTTCTGCGTCCCGGCGGATCGTGGGTCTTTGCCGTCAACCATCCGATCCGATGGATCTTCCCCGACGATCCCGGGCCGAAGGGCTTGACCGCGACCCTCCCGTACTTCGACCGCACTCCGTATGTCGAGGTCGATGACAACGGAGTCCCCACCTACGTCGAGCATCACCGCACCATCGGCGACCGGGTTCGTGAGATCGTCGCGGCCGGACTTCAGGTGCGCGACATCATCGAGCCCGAATGGCCGGAGTGGTTGGATCGCGAATGGGGACAGTGGAGTCCCCTGCGCGGCCAACTCTTTCCGGGCACTGCAATTTTCAGCGCCGTCAAACCCTGACGGCTACAGCAGCTTCGACAGGAACGCCTTGGTCCGATCGTGCTGCGGATTGGCCAGGAGTTCCCGGGGCTCGCCTGCCTCGACCACAACTCCCCCGTCCATGAACACCAACTGATCTGCGACCTCGCGGGCGAAACCCATCTCGTGGGTGACGACCACCATCGTCATGCCTTCTTTGGCCAATTGCTTCATCACAGTGAGAACTTCACCGACGAGTTCGGGGTCGAGCGCGGACGTCGGCTCGTCGAACAGCATGAGCTTCGGGTCCATCGCGAGAGCGCGGGCGATGGCAACTCTTTGCTGCTGACCACCCGACAACTGGGCCGGGTACGCGTTGGCTTTGGCGCTCAACCCGACCTGATCGAGGAGGTCCTTCGCTCGTTCGACAGCCTTCTTCTTACTGACGCGCTTCACCTGCGTCGGCGCTTCGATGATGTTCTCGAGAGCGGTGCGGTGCGGGAACAGGTTGAAGTGCTGAAACACCATCCCGATGTCGCGGCGTTGTTTGGCCGCTGCTCGCGGGTGGAGTTCGTACAGTTTGCCGTTCTTCTCCGAGTAGCCCACCAGGTCGCCGTCGACGTACAGTCGGCCGGCGTTGACCTGCTCGAGGTGATTGATGCAGCGCAAGAACGTCGACTTGCCCGACCCGGACGGCCCGACGAGGCACAGAACTTGGCCGGGATCGATTTCGAGTGAGACCCCTTTGAGAACCTCGAGCGCGCCGAAGTTCTTACAGACCCGGTCTGCCTTGACCATCGGTGTCATCTGCGTTCTCCTCCTGGAATATCCGGGAGTGTCTCCACTACCGTTTCTTTGCCCTGTGCGTCGGCGAGTGCCTGAAGCTGGCGAGTGGTGAGCGTCCTCGTCGACCCTTTCGAATAGTGGCGTTCGACGTAGTACTGGCCGACCATGAGAACACTGGTCATTGCGAGGTACCACGTAACCGCGACCATCAAGAGTGGGATCGGCTCGAAATTTGCACCGGATATGTCTCTCGCTCGTCCGTAGAGTTCGGTACTCAACGGCACTGCGGTCACCAGCGAAGTCGTCTTGAGCAAGCTGATCAATTCGTTGCCGGTCGGTGGGATGATCACCCGCATCGCCTGGGGAAGGACCGTTCGCCGCATCGTCTGGCCCCACGTCATTCCCAAAGCCACTGACGCTTCGGTCTGACCTTCGTTGACCGAGGCGATACCTGCACGGACGATTTCGGCCATGTACGCCGCCTCGTTCAATGCGAGTCCGATGACTGCGAAGAGAAACGCCGCCTGGAGATCTTGCATGTCGAAATGCACGAACTGATGGACGAACGGAACGCCGAGATCGATGCTCTTGTATATGGAGGGGAAGAGACCCCAGAAGACGAGCTGGACGTAAACGGGCGTGCCGCGGAAGACCCACAAATACACCCAGGCAGCGGACTTCAGCACCGGGTTCGGCGACAGCCGCATTACCGCGAGGACGATGCCCAGAACGATCGCGGCTGCCATCGACAGAATTGTCAGTTGAATGGTGACCCAGGCGGCCTTCGAAATTCGAGCGTCGAAGAGGTACTGGCGGTAAGTCGCCCAGCCGAACTGTTCATTGGTCGCCGAACCGTAGATAAAGAGCCCCACCAGGACCACCACCACGACTGCTGCGACCCATCGGCCCGGTCTGCGCAGTGGGATCGCCTTGATCGGCGCCGGATCGCCAGTCTCAGTTGTTGTCATGTTCATCAGCTTTCCGCGCCGTTGATCTTGGATACTTCGATGACGCCGGCCTCGACACTCCAGGTCTGCGCGATCTGTTGATAGACACCGTTGTCGATCAGGTACTGCATTGCCTGCTGCAGGGCGGGACCAAGGGCGGAACCCTTCACGATCGGCCAGCCGTACGGCGCGGAATCAAAGGGCTCACCGGCAGCTTCCATTCGCCCCTTACTCCGTTTGATCGCATAGCCGGTCACTGGCGAATCAGCGGACAACGCGTCGACTCGACCCAGGATGAGAGCATTGGCCGCATCGTCCTGACTGTCGTACTTGATCTTCTCGATGGGCGGCTTGCCCGCAGCGACGCATGCCTCGCTCTTGGCGGGTACTTCGTCGATGTCCTCGGTAGTTGTGGTCTGTACCGCCACTCGCAACCCACACGCATTGTTCGGGTCCACGGGATTGTCCGGCCGCTGAGCCCACTGGATACCTGCGCTGTAGTACGTGACGAAGTCGACCGACTTCTCCCGCTCCTTGGAGTCGGTGAACGAAGACATGCCGAGGTCGTAGCTTCCCGACTGGATAGCGGGGATGATCTTGTCGAAGTCGGCCTGGTTATAGACAGCTTCGACCCCGAGCACAGTCGCCACTGCGTTCATGATGTCGACGTCGAAGCCGACGATTTTGCCATTCTCATCTTTGAATTCGTTTGGTGCGTAAGGAATGTTGACCCCGACCTGCAGCTTGCCCGACTCTCTGACGTTCGGGGGCAACAGGGCGGCGATCTCGGGCACCTTCTGGATGTCAAGTGGCGGCCCCTCCGGAACGAGGCCCTCGTTGTTGGTCACACACCCGCCGCACAGTGCGACGATCAAGCCCACCAACAGGACTCGCACCACGTTGGTGCGGATACGCCCGCCACTGCTCGAGCCATAACCCACGCCACGTGGCCTTGGTGCCCGTGCGTTTTCATCGACCACGACTCTGCTCTCCACTCGTCGATCGCCGCACTTGCAACGTCCATCCGAAATTCAGTCGAACGGTAGGTTACGGCAGGAGTTCCACCGTCGCCGACTTCGCAAGATTCCGGCCTGTCGTACAAGAATCAGCGACGCAGAGTGTGTGCGTACACGACTTCGGAAAATTCGCTGGTCGATGCCAAACCGCCGAGGTCGGCGGTCGCGATACCCGACGCGATGGTCGTACGAACCGCGTCTGAAATGCGGCGTGCCGCCGCAGACAACAACCGATCTCCGCGCGCATCACCGAGCCAGTCGAGCATCATCGCACTCGAGAGGAACAGTGCCGTCGGGTTCGCCCGGTTCTTCCCGGCGATGTCGGGTGCTGCACCGTGCGCAGCCTGAGCCATGACCTGCGTCTCGGAAGCGTTGATCGATGGCGCGGTTCCGAGTGAACCGGACAGCTCGCCCGCCAGATCCGACAAAATGTCGCCGAACATGTTTTCGGTCACCACGACGTCGAAGTCTCCGCCGCGTCGAACGAGGTGCGCCGCCATCGCGTCGACGTGCTCGTCGTCGACGACTACGTGGGGGTACTCCGCGGCGACGGTTCGGCAGGCGTCGCGGAAGAGGCCGGTGGTCAGTGTCAGGACGTTGGCCTTGTGGACGATCGTGACGTGATTGCGCCGACGCGACGCCAACGCGAAGGCAGTGCGTGCGATCCGTTCGCATGCAGCGCGGGTGAACACACCGACGGCCAGGGCGATGTCTGGCGTCGGCATGAATTCGCCGCTGCCGACTGCCATGTTCCGATCCGCGTACAACCCCTCGGTGTTCTCGCGGACGATCACCAGATCCATGTCGGGGACCATCGCCTTGACGCCGGGGAACGCTGCTGCCGGTCGGATGTTCGCGAACAACTCGAACTTTTTCCGGATGACGCCGCCGGGGGTGAGTTGTCCGCGAAACCTCTCGGGATACGACGCGCTGTCATGGGGTCCGAGGATCCAGCCTTGCAGCTGCCCCAACCCATCGATGGTTTCGTCGGGAATTGGCGTGCCGTGAGTGTCGATGGCCGTACTCCCGAGCGGAAGCTCGACCCACTCGACGGGCGGAGCGTGAACCGATGACAGCGCCGCATCCACGATCTGCCGTGTCGCCGGGACGATTTCGTGGCCGATTCCGTCGCCGTGCATGAGCCCCAGCCGCATGGCCGGAGTACCGATTGCGCTCGCACCTGTCATCAGGCAATCATTGCTCACCATGGTCCAGTCGGTGGAATTGCTCCTCGATCCGGTGAGTGAGTCGGCAGTGCGAGCACAATGGCAGCTACTCGCCGACGCCGGATTACCGAGTCAGGCCTCTCATCACAGCCCGTCCAACCGTCCGCACATCACGCTGTTCGTCGCCCGTGAGATCCCCGCGGAGATCGACGAACTGTTGGTGCGGCGCTTCTCGGCCCCGGACTTCGAGGTCCGGCTGGGTGGCTACGTCGTGTTCGGCGGCAAGCAGATGGTCTTGGCGCGCTCGGTTGTTCCTTCGCGTGCACTCCTTCACCTGCACCGAGAAATAGCCGAGTCAACAGTTGGCTCGACGGCACTTCCCGCCCACGTCGAGCCCGGCGCGTGGACGCCTCATGTGACGCTCGCCCGACGCGTCGAACCTGCACGTCTGGGTGAAGCCATCGCCCTGCTGGGCACCGACGTGATTCACGGGCGCAGCGGCGGGATCAGGCGCTGGGACGGCGAACAGAAGACGGAATGGTTACTGACACCGCCGGTGTGACAGAGCGGGTTGCACGTCGGGTCACCAGGATTCCCGCGATCACCGCCAGCGCACCAACCGGCTGATTCCAGCCAACGCTTTCGTCCAAGACTATTGCGCCGAGAGCGACGCCCACCACTGGACTGAGATAAGTGACGGTGGACGCCGCAGTCGGCCCCCACCCCTGAACGACATTGGTGTTCCAGATGAATGCGAGCCCGGTCCCCAGTGCGCCCAGAGCGATCATCGACAGGACAACTGCCGGCGTGAGGTGCATCGGCGTGTTTGCGACGACCGGAGAGGCCAGAACCATCACGAAAGCACCGATACTGATCTGCACAAGCGCGACCGTACGAGTGTCGACGCCGAGAGGAAGCACGAAACGCCTGAGGTAGACAAACGAAATCCCGTACGACGCAGTCGCTCCCAGGCAAGCCACCTGCGCACTGAGGGTTCCACCGACGCCGAGATTCCACGGCGCCAACACGATCAGCACTCCACCGAATCCGAGAAGCAACCCCAGCGACTTGTATCGCGTCAGCGTCTCCCCCGGCAGAAAGGCAAGGGAGACAGCCATAGTCATCAGTGGCGTGGTGGCGTTGTAGATGCTCGCGAGTCCCGAGGACATGTCCTGCTCCGCCCAACTGAACAGCAGCCACGGAACGATGCATTGCGTCGCTGCGAGAAAAGCTAGGTGCTTCCAGACACGAAATTCCCTCGGTAGGCCGATCCGGCTGACCGCTGACACGAGAACCAGCGCGAGCGCACCGAAGACCAAGCGCCACAGAACTACCTGTGTGAAGGACAGACCTTCGAGCCCGATCTTCATGAAGAGGAAACTAGCGCCCCACACCACCGCAGCTGCGGTGTATTGAAAGGCCAGACTTGCCCTCAAAGGGTGAAGTCTCCGTGCGGACTGACGTCGTGACGAGTGTCGGGCGTTCGGCCGGCAAGAGCTAGTACGTTCAGGACCAGTAGGACCAAGAGGCTGACGACGATGATTGCCATGTGTCCAGCCTGACGGAATGTCCCACGTGGCAGTAGTGGCAGAAAAGCCAGACTTGGACGATTTTCTGCCACTTTCCCGTTTTTCTGTCACACTCGAAAGATGCTCGCGAAAGTGGTGGTCCCACTGATGCCGATGACCGAGGCGTTCGAACTCGGCGTGGCATGTGAAGTCTTCGGCTTCGACCGATCCGACGACGGCCTCCCCACGTACGACTTCTCGCTGATCGCCGCAGTTCCGGGCCCGATCCGAACGCGGTTCGGTTACAACATCGATGTTCCGTACAACCTCGATTCTCTCGACGACGCCGACCTCATCGTCGTTTCCGCCGGCGGAACCTACGACGCCGGCGACGCGTACATGTGCTCACCGAGTCCCGACTCGAGTGTCGATCCCCTGCTGGTCAAACTCAACGAGGCCGTAGCCCGGGGCGCCAAGGTGGCGAGCCTGTGCACCGGAGCGTTTGTCCTCGGCGCGGCTGGCCTACTGGACGGAAGGCGATGCACGACGCATTGGCGGCACGCAGAGAGGCTTGCCCAGACGTATCCGGAAGCCAAGGTCGATCCGGACGTGTTGTACGTGGACGAAGATCCGGTGTTCACCAGCGCAGGCACCGCGGCAGGAATCGATCTGTGCCTGCACATCGTGCGAAAGGAACAGGGTTCTCGTGTCGCCAACGGCATCGCGAGAAGGATGGTGGTGCCACCCCACCGTGACGGTGGGCAGGCCCAGTACGTCGCCACTCCCCTCACCTCGACGCCGAGTGCAACCCTTGCCCCACTCCTCGACTGGATGACGGAGAATCTCGCCCTCGACCTCACTGTCGGAATGGTCGCGGCCCGAGCGAACATGTCCGCTCGCACATTTGCCCGCCGTTTCCAAGCGGAAACGGGAACAACTCCCGCCCGCTGGCTCAGCGATCAGCGAGTACTGGCCGCCCAGCAACTCCTGGAGAATTCGGACCTCTCCGTCGATGTCATCGCGGAACGCGTCGGTTTCGGCGGCGGCGCCGTGCTTCGCCAGCACTTCATCCGGCTTCGCTGCACCACGCCCCAGGCCTACCGCCGGACGTTTCGGGCGACCGAGAACGCAAGCTGAAATCGGCTCAGGGAAGAATCAGCGGTTCCGGGGCGTTGCACACACCAACAGCCCGCACAATGGAAAGGACCCCTGTGGCCACCCAGACACTCACCCAGCAGAACTTCGACGAAACGATCAACGGCAGCGACGTCGTCCTCGTGGACTTCTGGGCCTCCTGGTGCGGCCCGTGCCGCCAGTTCGCACCGACGTTCGAAGCGTCTTCGGAGAAGCACGCCGACGTCGTTCACGCCAAGGTCGACACCGAGGCCGAGCAGGGAATCGCAGCGGCCGCGAACATCCGCTCCATCCCCACGATCATGGCCTTCCGCGAAGGCGTACTCGTGTTCAACCAGGCCGGCGCTCTTCCCGCCGCTCAACTCGAAGAGCTCGTCACTCAGGTCAAGGCACTCGACATGGACGAGGTCCGCAAGCAGATCGCAGAGCAAACCGCTTCAGCTGAATAGCGAAAGCGAGCGCGCTCCGAATCGAATTCGATTCGGAGCGCGCTCTTTTCGTAGCCAGGCTGCCTTGGCGCCGACTCAGTGAGCCGCGCTGTCCCAACTTCGACCGGTTCCCACCGAAACGTCCAGGGGTACCGACAACTCGATGGCTGTGGCCATCTTGTCCTTGACCAGTGCGGTGACTTCCTCCAACTCGGAGGCGACCACTTCGAGCACCAATTCGTCGTGCACCTGCAGCAGCATGCGCGACTTCAATCCGGCGTCGGCGAGAGCCTTCTGAACATTGATCATCGCGACCTTGATGATGTCGGCTGCGGTGCCCTGGATCGGCGCATTCAGGGCAGCCCGTTCTGCCACCTCACGACGCTGACGGTTGTCGCTGTTGAGGTCCGGCAGGTAGCGACGACGACCGTAGAGCGTCGAGGTGTAGCCGTCCTTACGTGCCTGCTCGACCACCGCGTGGAGGTAATCCCGCACGCCGCCGAAACGAGCGAAGTACGCATCCATCTGCTGCTTCGCTTCTTCGGTCGAAATCTTCAACTGCGACGCCAATCCGTAAGCACTGAGCCCGTAGGCCAGACCGTAGGACATCGCCTTGACCCGGCGACGCAGTTCAGGAGTTACCTCTTCGATCGGTACACCGAATGCGCGCGAGCCGACAAAGCTGTGCAGGTCCTCACCGGTGTTGAATGCCTCGATCAGTCCCTCGTCGCCTGACACGTGCGCCATGATGCGCATTTCGATCTGGCTGTAGTCGGCAGTGAGCAGAACGTCGAAACCTTGCCCGACTACGAATCCGTCGCGAATCTCGCGCCCCGCGTCGTTTCGCACCGGGATGTTCTGCAAGTTCGGATCGGTCGACGACAGACGTCCGGTCGCGGCGACCGTCTGGTTGAACGTCGTGTGAATGCGTCCGTCTTCGGCCACGGCCTTGAGAAGACCGTCGACGGTCACCTTCATACGCGTCGCGTCACGGTGCGCGAGAAGGTGTTCGAGGAACGGGTGTCCTGTCTTGTCGAACAGACCCTGCAACGCCTCGGCGTCGGTGGTGTAGCCCGTCTTCGTCTTCTTGGTCTTGGGCATGTCGAGTTCTTCGAACAGGACCACCTGCAGCTGCTTCGGCGAACCCAGGTTGATCTGCTTGTCGATCACCTCGTACGCGGAGTTTGCGGCGTCGGCGACTTGGGAGGCGAAACGGCTCTGAAGATCGTGCAGATGCGCGCTGTCGACGGCGATGCCGGTGGCCTCGATCTGTGCGAGCTCGATCGTCAACGGCAGTTCCATGTCGGAGAGGAGCGACTTGGACTCGATCGACTCCAACTCGGTGTCCAGTGCAGCTGCCAAGTCGAGAACGGCCTGAGCGCTGAGCATCGCGGTCTCGGCTGCTTCGGCATCGAGCTGTTCGGTGTCGTCGAGCAGTGAAAGCTGTTCCTGGCCGGATGTTTCGGCGCGCAGTTCACGCTTGAGGTAGCGGAGCGAGAGGTCGTCGAGATTGAAGCTGCGCTGGCCCGGCCGGACGAGGTATGCGGCCAGAGCGGTGTCGCTGGTCAGTCCACCGAGCGTCCAACCACGCCCACGCAGAGCGTGGATCGCCCACTTGGCTTCGTGCAGCGCCTTCGGCTGCGATGCGTCGGCGAGCCAATCACCGAGAGCTGCTTCGTCTTCCGGTGTTGCCGTCGACGCCGCGATGTACGCACATTCACCGTCGGAGGCCGCGATCGCGAGTGCAGTGACGTCGCCGGCAAACGGAGTTCTGGTTCCGAGCACCGTGACGCCGTGACGCTCACCGGTTCGCGCGTGGGCGTCGAGCCACGCGGCAACCGCACCCGGGGCAAGTGCGTCGCCGCTGACCTCGAACCCTTCCTCTGCTTCGGGCTCGGACGACGACAGGGTCGCGAACAGTCGATCGCGGAGAACCTTGAACTCGAGATCGTCGAACAACGCATGAATCTTCTCGCGGTCCCACGGGGCCAACACCAACTGCTCGGGCGTGTACGGCAACGGAACGTCGCGAACCATCTCGGTGAGCTGACGATTGAGCAGGACGTTTGCAAGGTTCTCGCGTAGCGAGTCGCCTACCTTGCCGCGGACCTTGTCCACGTTGTCTACCAGTCCCTGCAGGTCGCCGTACTCACGGATCCACTTGGTAGCGGTTTTCTCGCCGACGCCGGGGATACCGGGGAGGTTGTCACTCGGGTCGCCGCGCAGGGCAGCAAAATCCGGATACTGCGACGGAGTGAGGCTGTACTTCTCCTCGACGGCCGTCGGCGTGAATCGGGTGAGCTCCGAGACACCCTTCTTCGGGTAGAGCACAGTGACGTTGTCGGTCACCAGCTGCAGCGAGTCGCGGTCGCCGGTCACGACGAGAACCCGGTATCCGAGTGCCTCCGCCTGCGTGGTCAACGTGGCAATCACGTCGTCGGCCTCGAAACCTTCCTCGGCCATGACCGGGATGCCCAGCGCGCCGAGAACGTCCTTGGTGATGTCGATCTGGCCCTTGAATTCGTCCGGAGCCTTCGCGCGCTGCGCCTTGTATTCGGGGAACAGGTCGGCGCGAAACGTCTGACGCGACACGTCGAAAGCCGCGGCCAAGTGGGTGGGCTGCTCGTCACGAAGAAGGTTGATCAACATCGACGTGAAGCCGTACACCGCGTTGGTGGCCTGCCCACTGTGTGTCTTGAAGTTCTCTGCCGGCAGCGCATAGAAGGCGCGAAATGCCAACGAATGCCCGTCGAGAAGCATCAGAAGAGGGCGATCGTCCGCCTTGCCGGTGGTGCCGGCTGAAGCGGTGGACGTGCTGGACCGAGTTGTGGTTGCGGGGCTCACGGTTCATCAGTCTAGGGATCGCGACCGACATCGACGCCTTCGCCGTTGTTTACGCAGGAACAGACACAAGAATCGGACAATTGATGCAGCCTTCGGCCTTCGATACGGAACCGAAACATCCCGGAAATCTCAGAACCCCATCTGAAGCGAACGGAGCCGTTAGAGTCCGGAAATCGCAGCAACGAAACAATCCCTGTGCTGCGCGGCACCTTTGTCCAGACGCGCTATTCCCGACCCGCTCGGAGGACGTACGTGGCCCCACCCGTAGTGAAACGGCAGACCCTCGCGACACTCAGCCGACTACTGGCCTTTGCATTACTGACGTTCTTCGCATTACTCAGCCTGGCCGGAACTGCTTCGGCTCAGGAACCGACCACTTCCCCTACACCGCCGACCCCGACAGCATCCGCAACACCGACAGCACCGGTTCCCGACAACGCTGTCCCCGTCAGCGGCAATCTCAACAACGGCGGCACACGCCTCGAGGGCGTCACCGTCCGTGCGCTCGATTCTTCCGGTACGGAAGTCGCCACCGGAGAATCGGCATCGAACGGCCGTTGGGAACTGGCCGTGGCACCGGGCACCTACACCTTCGAGATCGTTGCCGACACACTTCCCGACGGGGTCAGTGTGCAAGCCGCTGTCGAACGCGAGGTGGTGGCCGGCCGCGCGAACACCGTGATCTTCTCGTTCGGCGAGGTACGTACCGCCTCGAATGTCAGCTTCGGCGAGAAGCTGATCCGCACGACGGTCGACGGTCTGCGGTTCGGCCTCGTGATCGCGATCGCCGGTGTGGGTTTGAGCCTGATCTACGGCACCACTGGCCTGACCAACTTCGCTCACGGCGAGATGGTGACGTTAGGAGCCGTAGCTGCCTGGGTGATCAACACGTCCTTCGGCGTTCCGCTGATTCCCGCCACGATCCTCGCGATCTTCGTCGGCATCGGCATCGGCCTGCTGACCAACGGAATCGTCTGGAAACCACTGCGTAAGCGCAAGACCGGGTTGATCGCACAATTGGTGGTCTCGATCGGTCTCGCGATTTCATTGCGCTACTTGATCCTGATCTTCTTCTCCGACCGCGCCGAACCGTTCGACGACTACCAGGGCCAGGTCGAGAAGAACTGGGGCCCGATCGCACTGACCGACGCCAACGCGATAGTCATGATCGTCAGTCTGGTCGTCCTGGTCGGCGTCGCACTGCTTCTGCAGAAGACTCGCATCGGAAAGGCCATGCGTGCCGTCTCCGACAATCGTGACCTCGCCGCTTCGTCCGGTATCAACGTCGAGCGCGTGATCATGTTCGTCTGGGGTCTCGGCGGCGGATTGGCCGCCCTCGGCGGTGTGCTGTTCGGTATCTCCGAACTCGGCGGACGCGTCCAGTGGGAAATGGGCTTCAAACTGTTGCTGCTCATGTTCGCCGGAATCACCCTCGGTGGTCTGGGAACCGCGTACGGGGCGCTACTCGGCTGCGTCATCGTGGGACTTCTGGTCCAACTCTCGACGCTCATCATCAACCCCGATCTCAAATACATCGGCGGACTTCTCGTCTTGATCGTGATCCTCGTGGTTCGCCCCCAGGGCATCCTCGGATCCAGACAAAGGATCGGGTGACGAACATGGACATCATGGGAGCTTTCCAGGTTTCCTTCGCCCAGTTGATCGGGCCGTCGGCAATCTTCTACGCACTGCTGGCAATCGGGCTGAACCTGCACTTCGGCTACGCCGGACTGCTCAACTTCGGTCAGATCGGTTTTGCCCTCCTCGGCGGCTACGGCGTCGGCATCATGACCGTGACCTACGACCAGCCGTTGTGGCTCGGCATCCTCGTCGGACTTACCGCAGCCGGGCTCCTCGCGCTCGTGCTCGGTATCCCGACGCTGCGTCTGCGCGCCGACTATCTCGCCATCGTGACCATCGCCGCTTCGGAGATCCTGCGTCTGATCTTCCGCTCGACCGCGTCGGATTCGGTGACCGGTTCCACCAATGGCCTGTTCGGTTTCGCAGACCCGTTCACCGCACTGAGCCCCTTCGACTCGGCCAAGCAGTACTCATTTCTCGGCGTGAAGTTCTACGGAGACGACCTCTGGTCGATGGTCGTGGGGTGGACGCTGGTCTTGATCTTGTGCGGATTTGTCTACTTGTTGACGCACAGTCCGTGGGGGCGCGTCCTCAAGGCGGTTCGCGAAGACGAGGACGCAGCGCGATCGTTGGGCAAGAACGTCTTCGTGTACAAGATGCAGGCGCTGGTTCTCGGCGGCGTGATCGGTGGTCTGGCCGGTGTGTTCAACGCTTTGCAGACCAAGTCCATCAACCCGGACTTCTACTCGACCGCGCAGACGTTCTTCGCGTTCGGCGCGCTGATTCTGGGCGGGGCGGCAACGGTATTCGGCCCGGTGGTCGGCGCAATGTTGTTCTGGTTCCTCCTCGCCATACCTGATGCCTTGCTGCGTCAGGCGATCTCCGGCGAAAATCCGCTGCTTTCACTCACGGAACAGCAAGTCGGGGCCACTAGGTATGTCCTGCTCGGATTGATGATTGCTCTCCTGATGGTCTTCAGACCGCAGGGAATACTGGGTAACAAGCGGGAGGTGCAACTCAATGCTTGACGCCGATACCAGAGCACAGATCTTTGCCGACGTTCCTCACCTTCCCGGATCGGCGAAACCCGACCCGGTGTTGGTCGCTGACAACGTCTCGCGGACGTTCGGCGGTCTCAAGGCCGTCGACGTCGATCACCTCGAGATTCAACGAGGGTGCATCACGGGTCTGATCGGTCCAAACGGTGCCGGAAAAACGACGCTCTTCAACCTTCTTACCGGTTTCGACCGGCCGGACACCGGTACGTGGTCGATGGACGGTCAATCGCTGGGCCGCATGTATCCCCACCAGGTAGCCAGGAAGGGAGTGGTACGGACGTTCCAGTTGACCAAGGCGCTCTCCAAACTCACCGTGCTGGACAACGTACGACTCGGCGCCACCGGCCAACGAGGTGAACGCATTTTTGCATCCCTCGTTCCGTGGATCTGGAAAGGGCAGGAACGCGAGATCACCGAACGCGCCAACGAACTCCTCGCACGATTCAAACTCGACACCAAGGCAGACGACCTCGCCGGTTCACTCTCCGGTGGGCAGCGCAAATTGCTCGAAATGGCTCGCGCACTCATGACCTCGCCCTCGGTGGTGATGCTCGACGAACCGATGGCGGGGGTCAATCCTGCTCTGACGCAAAGCCTGCTCGGACACATCAAATCATTGCGCGACGACGGAATGACGGTCGTGTTCGTCGAGCACGACATGGACGTGATCCGAGATATCAGCGATTGGGTGGTGGTCATGGCGCAGGGCAGCGTCATCGCCGAATCCACCCCGGACGAACTCTCGTCCAACACAGCCGTCGTCGACGCGTATCTGGGCAGCCACCATGACCAGGCTCTCGAGTTCGACGACAACGGAAATCCGGTGGGCGAGACGGCCGTTCTGGCCGCCGCCCTGGCTGAAGCCGAGGTCGAAACCCTCGAGTCGGGCGGGGACCTGTCGGAACCCGACGTCGACAACCTTCCGGCCGATCTCGCCGCGACGCTGGAATCGAGTCCCGAGGAACCGCGCGGAAGGCACGAGAAGCCATGAGCGAGAACCACGCACGTTCACTCACGCCTGCAGAGTTCGCCGCGACGGCCGAGGAGCATCAGCGACTGTCGGCAGGTGCCCTGCTCCGCGCCGACAGCCTCGTCGCGGGCTACATTCCCGGCGTCAACATCCTGCGTGAATGCAACTTCTTCCTGAAGGAAGGGGAAATCGTCGGGATCATCGGACCGAACGGCGCAGGCAAATCGACACTCCTGAAATCACTGTTCGGACTGATACCGGTACGCGAAGGGTCGGTCACCCTACGCGAGGACAACATCACGTCTGCGCCCGCTCACGTCCTCGTTCAGAAGGGAGTCGGGTACGTCCCTCAGACACAGAACGTCTTTCAGACGCTGACCATCGAAGAAAACCTCGAAATGGGCATTTATCTGCGTCCCAAGGCATTCGCGGAACGATTCGCCTTCGTGAGTGAACTGTTCCCTCTTCTGAGTGAACGACGAAAGGTGAAGGCCGGCGCACTCTCCGGCGGCGAACGCCAGATGGTCGCGATGGGCCGGGCCCTGATGATGGATCCGTCGGTGCTGCTGCTCGACGAACCGTCTGCGGGCCTGTCGCCCATGTTCCAGGACGAGGTGTTCATCCGCTGCAAGAAGATCAATGCTGCGGGTGTCTCGGTCATCATGGTCGAGCAGAACGCGCGCCGCTGCCTTCAGATCTGCGACCGCGGCTACGTACTCGATCAGGGTAAGAACGCGTACACCGACACCGGCGCCAATCTGATGAACGACCCCAAGGTGATCGAGTTGTACTTGGGAACGCTCGCTGGAAGCAAAGAGAAGTAGAACAGACACGAGAATGGGCCAGGGTCTAACGACCCTGGCCCATTCTCGTTGGCTGCTTACTTGCCCACGACCACGAATCCTTCTGTGGTCAGCGTGTTCTCAGGGCCGAACTTGAGCTTTCCGTACGAACCGATGGACGGTTCTCCCGAATCGTTGAAGTCCAACTCACCGGTGATGCCGTCGTAGTCGATGTCGGTTCCCGCCTTCACCAACGGCAGGCACTCGACGTAGGACGTGCACTTGGTGCCACCTTCGGTGACGCTGTTGATATTGGCTGCGATGTCGGTACCGGCCGTCGACTTCGCCTGCTCGGCAGCGAGCGCTGAGATCACCACCGCGTCGTATGACTCGCCGGCGTAGTTGAAGTCGATCAGAGAGGGGTTCACAGCCTTCAGACGATCCTGGAAGGCAGCTCCGACGTCCGTCAGGGGCGTGGTTCCCTGCATGGTGTCGAGCAACGGCTTCGCCACGGATTCGCCGAGCGCGTTACCCATGTTGCCGTCGACGCCGTACATCGCCATTCCGTCCGACGGGCCGATGCCCACTTCGTGCATGCGCGTGATGATCTTCGCCGACTCCTCGAAGCCCACCAATGCCACTGCATCCGGATTGAAGTTCTTGACTTGATCGACTTCGGAGTTGAACGACTGCGCGTTCGGGTCGTAGATGATCTTCTCGATCTGATCGGAGGGGACGCCCGAATCGATCAGATTCTTTTCGATGTTGTCCGCCAGACCCGTCCCGTACGGGTCGTTGAGGGCCATGATCGCTACGCGCTGACCACCGTCGTCCGAAATGAGCTGTGCGACGGCCTGAGCCTGTAGTACGTCCGTCGGAGCGGTGCGGAAGTACATGCCCTTGTCGGGGTAGCAGACGAATTGGTCCGAGGTGTTGGCAGGCGAGAACATCACGACGCCTGCGCTGGCGATCTTGTCGATCACCTTGAGCGAAACCGAGGACGACGCGGCGCCGACGATGACCTGAGTGCCTGCAGCCAATTCGCGGTCGACGGTGGTGTTGGCGGTGTCCGTTGTGGTGTCACCCGAATCGCCGGGAATCAGCTGGACCGGTTGGCCGAGAACGCCTCCGGCTGCATTGACGTCGTTGACTCCCAGCTGGGTGCCCGCGACCATCGGCGGCCCGAGGAACGACAAGCTGCCTGTATCGGGAAGAAGCGTACCGATACGCAGCGCTTCCGTGGACGGGGTGGCGCCGGCCTTGGCCTGCTCCGGGGTGCAATCAGTCGTGACGGATGTCGTCGCGGCGGAAGCGCCGGACGTAGAGCCACTCGAAGACGAGTCATCCGACTTGTCCGAGCTACAGCCTGCAAGTGCCAGTGATGCCGCGCCGAGAACTGCAGCAGTACGCACAAGTGTTCGTCTAGCCATCCCACGCTCCTAAGATCAGCCGGTGCTCGCGCCACCCGAACTGGCGCTCGCTGTGGGATCAGACGCTAGACCTTGGAACCGTTTCGCGATCCTTCAAGAAAGCCCTGTGACCTGACTGTTATCTGAAGGCGCACAGTGTTTACACGGCTGTAGCGCTGCGCGACGTTTCGACGGTCGACGCAGCCACTCAGTGCAGCCGGATAACCCGGACACTTTGCTCAAGCGTCCGGTTCACCGCCCAGAGTTTCCAGTACGACCTGTGCGACCGCCTTCATCGTGGAGCGCCGATCCATCGCGGCGCGCTGAATCCACTTGAACGCCTCAGGTTCGGTGAGCGCTTGGCGAACCATCAGAACACTCTTGGCTCGCTCGATCAGCTTGCGTGCTTCGAGCCGGTCGGAAAGATCAGCGACCTCACGCTCGAGCGCCGTCACCTCGCGGAAACGACTGACCGCCAATTCGACAGCGGGAACGAGGTCACTGATCGAGAACGGCTTGACCAAGTAAGCCATGGCGCCGGCATCGCGTGCGCGCTCGACCAACTCGCGCTGACTGAACGCTGTGAGAATGACAACAGGAGCGATCCGCTTGGCGGCAATCTCCGAAGCGGCGTCGATGCCGTCTCTCCTGGGCATCTTCACGTCCATGATGACCAGATCAGGCTTGAGCGACTCGGCCAACTCCACCGCAACCTGCCCGTCACCGGCCTCACCGACGACGTCGTAGCCCTCTTCGCGGAGCATCTCGACCAGATCCATGCGGATCAACGCCTCGTCTTCAGCGACGACAACACGACGGGGTGCGAGCTGATTGCCTTGCGGCTGCGGCGAATTCATGGCCACCATCCTCCTCCATCGAACCGCCCCGACACGAGACGCGAACGATTAGAGGGTACCGGTGTTTGACATTGAAATCGCATCTTCTAATGTAGTCATCGCAACAAGCCCTCGTATCCCAATTGGCAGAGGAAACGGATTCAAAACCCGTCCAGTGTGAGTTCGAGTCTCACCGAGGGCACCACGGAACCGCCTGTTAACAGGCGGTTCTTTCGCATTTCCAGACTGCTCTCTACCATGACCGCGCCACCCCCGTACTACCCCGCGGAGCGGCGCAACCGTGCTATCCGAACCGCGTGCGATGATCTGAGTCATGAGTGCGCTTAGTGACTTCCTCTCGCAGCCAGGCTTCTGGTGGGGTGTGCCGTTGGGTGCTGTTGTCGCCGGGACCATCGGCCCCTTGATTACTGCTCGGTCCGTACGCGCCAGCGACCGCCGCAAGGCAGAGCAGGATGAGCGGATGGACGATCGCAAGGCTGAGCGAGAAAACCGCCAATCAAATCAGAAGATCCTCCGCGAGACCGCCACCGCATTCGGTGAAGTGTGCTCGGCTGTTATCGAGAAGGCGATCGATCCGAAGGGCGTATTCAACGCAATTAGAGACGCAGCGCTGACGGCAGGGGGAATGCCAGACAGCAAGGAACTAGAGAAGCTTGAGTTCGCAACCGATCTGCTTGACGAATCGAAGAAGATCACGACGGCCTACAACAACCTAAGAGTAGTTGCCCCAGTAGCGGTCCTGCATAAGGCGTCCGCGTTGAACGCCGCGATGATCGCGCTGACACAGGCAACGACGATGCCACTGGCTCGACCTCCGTTGATGCAGAAGGCGGGTGAGGCGTTTGAGGATTTCACGAACGCCGTGCGCGCTGAACTGGATCTTGAGGCTTTCACCGCCGAGGACGCCGAACGTTCCGCAACCAGCTACATGGACACCCTGAAGAAGCATGTGAACGACTACATTGCGGAATCGCGTGAACAGGCTCGCCGCCTTGGGTTCATCGAGCCTGGATCGGTCGGTGTTCCTGCTGGCAGCCTAGAAGTTACAGAACCGGGTTCCATTGCAGTGACCTCCATTACGGCTGACGACCTAACCGACGACCACGTCGGCAAGTTCCTCGGATGCCATGATCCGGAGTTTGGATTCAACTATGGAGCCGAGATTGTTGAGGTCCGGCGAGATGAGGAATCAGAACGACCCGGAGTCTTGTTGCGTATCGTCCATCCACCCTTTCCAGGTGCAAGGCCCGGTCGCGTTGAGCAGATGCGCCTGAGGTTCACCGACAAGCTTGAACTCGTGGATCTACCGTCCGAATAGCTGGATTACGTTTGAGGCCTTCGGTTCTCGAGCAGGCGCCGGCACCCCTTCGGTGTCCTGCAGCGGGTACCGCTGGTCGCGACCGGGAATCATGCGCAAGCCTTGGTAGGCAGGATTCGTGTGTTGACGGAACGCGACCGGGTTCAGTGAGGAGTTCGGCCCGCCGATCGCGACGACCGCAATGTAGCCCTGCGGCACAAAGTAGCTGGGGATGATCCAGGTTGGTCCATATGATCCGAGGACTTCGAGTCCGCCGAACTCACCGGGCGCTATCTGCCCGACGACGTTCTCGGGGGTCAGGTAAGCCGGGGCACTAGCTGACGGGATGAAATCGAACTTGCTTTCTAAGCCGCCACTTTCGACCCCTGCTCGGAACGTGCTGATCGCCTCGGCGTCGGACGGATGGCACAACACAAGGAGACGCGTGTTGCACTGATGCCGAATCCCTTGGATCGAACCTGATTGATTCCATCCACCAGGTCGCCTGGGTCCAGCACTGCGTTTCCACTCGCCAGGTAATGAGAATTACTTACCGGGAACTCCTTGCCCGCATGGGGCGGTGGCGCCATGCCATCGCTACCATTCCAGAGCCCAAAGGCTCGGTGCCCGTGCTCATTCAGTCCTTGAACGGGATCGAATAGTCGCCGCAGCAGCGTTCCCGTGACCTTGCGGTTGTCGGCTTCTAGTGCGCTGTTGATACTTGCCTGAACTTGTTCAGCCGACGCCGCACGCAGAAACTTCCAGGTCATTCGCGAGGCGCGATCGAAATCCTTAAAGTCGTATCCGAGAATCAACGCATCTGGGTTGCTGTGCATCCCTTGCGGTTCACCAAATTCCGACGCCTCCTCGAAGTTCTCGGTGGCGATCTGTTGCGGGATCGCATCGCCGATCGCGGTTGTCGGATAGCTGATCAATGAAGCCAGGGCGGAGCGCTCGCGGTTGTAGAGCGCCATCGCAGTCGCGGCCTGGTTCCAGATGCTGTTGAGATCGATCCCGTCAGCCGTCTGATTGACAAGAACGTCACCCTCAGTGGAATAGCCGGAGTCGGCACCACACGCGAACAACGCAGTCAGTTCGGTACGACCGGGGCGCGAGGGGTGCGGGCGTGAGTTCCAGGGCCGGGTATCAGTTGGACGAATCGTGGTCATTGCTTGCTCCAGTTTGGTGATCTGCGAGGAATCGCTATAAGACGGGCGATGGAACCGAGCACCTGCTCTGGTTCCGGAAAGCCGGTCTCCGACCGAACTGAAATAGGGCGCGGGACTGCCGCGCATGAACGGAATGTCAATCCCCGGCCCCTGACCGGGAATGTGTACATGCGGCTGGGCCTGCCCTTGCGGTGCCGTACCGGGTGCCAGGTTAGCCCGTAATTGTTGCCCAGCGCTACCTTGCCGCGCGCTACCCCCGCGCTACCCACAGGCGGTGTGTCAACAGTGCGCTGGGGGTGGCCGTAGGCGCTCAAAAGATAGTCATTCTAGCCTCCTACCAGCAGTGTTACCGAATTTGGTAACCAAGTTGCCGCTGGCCGCGACTCTCGGAGAACAGCAGACCATCCGTTTTCAAAACCCGTCCAGTGTGAGTTCGAGTCTCACCGAGGGCACCACCTGCCGCAGTTGGCCGTACCGCAAGGTTTCGGCATTCGGCTGTACCCCAGATCGACCGCAGTTAGATTCGATCCATGAACGGTCGTCGCCTGATTGCTCTGCTCGGAGCCATATCTGTTTTCGCGCTGCTCCCCGGGTGTCAGACTGACGACCAATCCGACACTGCCGGCGAATCCAACACTGCCGGCGAATCTTCCACCCAGACCGTCCTCGATGCTGCAACACAGACAGGCACCCTTCAGGTCGGCACTCCCCCGATCGATGCCCTACCAACCGAGATCTCCACGCTTGCTCCGCTCCCGAACGACACGGAGATCCCTTCACCGAATCCGCGCGTCGACGTGACCGAGATCGACGTGACCGATCACGATGGTTTCACCCGAATCACCTACCGATTCGACGGAAATGGATCAGTGTTCTGGAAAACCGAATATGTCAGCGAAGCAATCCGAGCGGGTGACAGCACAGTCGTGGACGTCGGAAGTCGATCGATACTTCAAGTCGACCTGATGGGAGTCCAATCGGATTCGTCGCTCAACTCCGTATCTCACGAGGGCGAAAACATCACGCGCATAGACAGTGCGGCCAGGAACAGTGCGATCCTGCAGTCGTTTGTCGGCACGGTCGACACCCGTCCGGCATACACCGTATCGACATCCGATTCACCGTCCCAGTTGATGATCGACATCCCCACGGCAGACAGCTGACTGTCGAATACCCAATTGCGCGCTCAGCTCAGCCATTCCAGCGCAGCGGTGCTCGACGCGGTAATTCGGTTATCGAGGGGCGGATGAATACTCCGTCTCGAAACCGAGGTCTCACAATCGATCCGAGGCGATTGCTGGGTCCGGTCCAACACGACTGTCATGATTCTCACTACATGCCCGAACTCTCACTACATGCCCGAACTCTCACTGCATGCCCGAACTTCCGCTGCTCGAACTGCTGCTGCCAGTGTTTGTTCCAGCAGGACGGCAACCGTCATGGGGCCGACGCCACCCGGCACCGGTGTGATCGCACCGGCATGTGCGAGTGCGGCGACGTACTCCACGTCTCCGACGTTGCCCTCGTTGTACCCCGCATCGATCACCACTGCCCCAGGCTTGATCCACGCCCCTTTGATCAGTTCCGGAACACCGACGGCCGCGATAACGACGTCTGCCGAGGCGACGTGGGCGGCCAGGTCGACGGTTCGCGAATGGCAGTACGTCACCGTTGCGCCTCGACGCAGGAGGAGCATTCCCATCGGCAATCCGAGTATCGGGCTTCGGCCGACCACGACAGCATGCTTTCCGGTGAGTTCGACGCCTGTGGCGTCGAGCAGGCGCAGGATGCCACTCGGTGTACATGATTCGAATCCCCCACCGGTCAACGCCATTGCCGCGAACGCTGCCGAGGTAACGCCGTCGACGTCTTTGTCGGCCGAGATGGCATCGAACGCAGCCCGTTCGTCGATGTGGCCTGGCACCGGGTGCTGCAGCAGTATGCCGTCGATCGAAGGGTCCGCCGACAACGCTCTCAGCACGTCGACTAGTTCTTCGGTGGTTGTACTCACCGGGAGTTCGACCGTCCGCGACGTCATTCCGACGGCGACAGACCGTTTGGCCTTCATCTGTACATACGCCTTCGAGGCCGGGTCCGCTCCCACGATGACGGCGGCCAGGCAAGGAACGTGCCCCGTCTCATCACGAAACTGCCTCGTGCGCACTGACAGGTCCGCGAGCGCAGCATCGGCAATTGCGCGTCCGTCGATTATTCGAGCGGCCACGTTCTGGCTGGGCAGATTTTCGGTAGACAGATTTTCGGTAGACATGAATCCCCCTTCACACAAGATGTGTGAAGCACCCAGGCGGTCGATGCCTCGCGATGTGCACTCCCCGGTGGTAATTCCCACCCGCGCCAGTCGTGCGTGGTCAGCGTACCGCGCGTTTGTCTCACTGCCACGAAACGCATCCGGAACGCCGCTCTCAAAACGAGACAAATCGACATAACCTATCAATAGGTAACGATCTGACCTGCAGTTATTCCATCCCAAGCAATTAGATGGCACGATGGGGGCAACCGCACGGGCACCAAGCATTGGAGGCACCGATGGACAACGGCAAGATAAACCTGACCTATGACGGTCGGGTGTCACTGAGCTTCCAACTGGCAATTCCGCACGCACCGGACAAGGTCTGGAAAGTGATAACGGAACGCGAATACCTCGACGCCTGGTTCCCGGCGGACGTCGATTTCAATCTCACTCCAGGCGCGGATCTGCTGTTCAAAGTGACCCCGGAACAAGTCGAGCGATTCGGACTGCCCGCAGATCACGTGACGCGCGGGACGGTCATCAGCGTCCACCCGCACCGAATTCTCGAATTCCTCTGGGACGCAGATACTCTGCATTGGGAACTGGCACCGGACGGCACCGGCGGTTGCTGGCTGACCCTCACCCACACGATGGAAGACGAAGAGTCCGCGTACGCCCACGCCGCCGGCTGGCACGCGGGCTTGGAAGTTGTTGCGGCCCAACTCGATGGACGCGAAGTCGACTGGTCTCCGTGGGACCGCGCCGACGAACTCTCACCGCAATATCGCAAGTCTGCTTGATTCTGGGCCCGAGTTCAGTCTCGGGCCCGCATCTCATTCCCCTTTACGCGGGAAATGCCTGATCATTCCTTCTTGGACCACCGTCGCCAACAGCAGTCCTTCCACCGAGAAGTACCGTCCGGTTGCCAGACCGCGCGAACCTGCGGCGACCGGCGATTCGGTGGCGTACAGAACCCAGTCGGCGAACCGGAACGGGCGATGGAACCAGATCGAATGATTGACCGTCGCCGCGACGATACGATCATGACCCCAGGACAAACCATGAGTGGTCAGAATCGAATCGAGCACGGTGGTGTCGGACGAATATGCCAGCGTCGCAGCGTGAATGAGCGAATCGTCCGGCAGATCACCGTCGGGGCGCATCCACACCCGATTGTGGTTGAGTTTCTCGCCGGTGCCCTTGAGGATCCACGCCGGATCGTTGGCGTACCGCATGTCGATCGGCTTGAGCGCCGCACTGAAATGCGGCAGTTTTTCCTCGTACCCCACCAGATGATCGCCGATGGGAGGCAACGACTCCGGAAGTGGAACATCCGGGATCTCGACAGCATGGTCGAGCCCCTTGCCGGAGTCCTGGAACGCCGCGAGCATCACGAACAATTCGTTCTCACCCTGATAGGCAGTCACCTGACGGTTGGCGAATGCCCTCCCGTCACGATGACGCTCCACCCGGTACTCGATAGGCGCCTTCACATCTCCGCCCCGAATGAAATGGGCGTTCACGGCATGGATGGGGCGATCACCGTCGACAGTCCGTCCGGCGGCCATCAGTGCCTGAGACACCAATTGACCGCCGAACGTCCGCGAACCTACCTGTTTCGGGTGGTATCCACGGAACGCGTCGTCACCGATCTGCTCCAGATCCAACAGACCGAGAAGAGTACCGAGGTCGGTGGACGCGTTCGCGTGGGTCACTCAGTGGTCCTCTTCGCCGATACGGTGGACGTGAATGAGGTTGGTGGAACCGACAGTTCCCGGAGGGGATCCGGCAACGATGACCACGAGGTCTCCCTTGACGTACCGCCCGAGGGAGAGCAACGCACTGTCCACCTGACGCACCATCTCGTCAGTGGTGGCCACCGCATCGACCAGGAACGTCTCGGTTCCCCACGTCAGCGTCAGCTGACTGCGCACCGCAGGCAGCGGCGTGAAGGCGAGCAACGGCAGCGGCGTGTGCAGACGAGCCAGTCGACGCACCGTGTCACCGGACTGAGTGAACGCAACCAAGGCCTTGGCGTCGAGACGTTCGCCGATGTCGCGTGCTGCGTACGAGATGACTCCGCGCTTGGTGCGCGGGACGTGGGTCAACGGTGGGACACGGGTTGATTCGTTCTCGACGGCCTCGACGATGCGGGCCATGGTGCGAACGGTTTCCATGACGTACTTGCCCACCGAAGTCTCGCCCGAGAGCATGACTGCGTCGGCGCCGTCGAGAACGGCGTTGGCGACATCGGATGCCTCTGCACGAGTGGGACGTGAGTTCTCGATCATCGACTCGAGCATCTGCGTCGCGACGATGACCGGCTTCGCGTTCTCACGAGCAATCTGGATTGCGCGCTTCTGAACGAGCGGGACCTGCTCGAGCGGCAACTCGACACCGAGGTCACCGCGGGCGACCATGACGGCGTCGAACGCGAGCACGATGGCTTCGAGATTGTCGATGGCCTCGGGCTTCTCGAGCTTCGCGATGACGGGAACGCGGCGCCCGACTCGATCCATGATGGCGTGAACCAATTCGACGTCCGCCGGTGAGCGAACGAAAGACAGTGCAATGAAGTCGACACCCAGCTTGAGAGCGAACTCGAGGTCGGCGATGTCCTTGCCCGACAGGGCTGGAACGGAGACGTTCATACCGGGCAGTGAGAGGCCCTTGTTGTTGCTGACCGGACCGCCTTCGGTGACCCGACAGACGACGTCGTTGCCGTCGATGGACGTGACGACCAGGCCGACCTTTCCGTCGTCGACCAGCAGTCGATCGCCGGCCTTGGCGTCGCGCGCCAATTCCTTGTACGTGGTCCCGACGCGATCGTGCGTTCCCTCGACGTCGTCGACGGTGATACGAACCTCTTCACCGTTGGCCCAGGTGGTCCGCTCGTCCTTGAATCGGCCGAGGCGAATCTTGGGCCCCTGAAGGTCGGCGAGAACACCGACGGCCTTTCCGGTGGCGTCCGACGCGGCGCGGACGCGAATGTAGTTTTCTTCGTGATCGGCATGCTCGCCGTGGCTGAAGTTGAGGCGCGCCACGTCCATGCCGCTCTCCACGAGCTCACGGATGCGGTCGCCAGAAGCTGTCGCAGGTCCAAGTGTGCATACAATTTTTGTCCGTCGGTTCACGGCTCGAGCCTAGTCGCTACCCCACCGCACTTCTATCCGGCATTTGCGACCTGCACTTTCTGTACTTACTCGATTCAGTTGGTCAGCTCACGAACAGCGGAAATGCCTTTGGATGAACCGGAGCCGGAAGCGCCGACTCGCCTGTGAGAAACACGTCGACGGCACGTGCGGCCGACCGTCCCTCGGCAATCGCCCAAACGACCAGCGACGCCCCGCGATGCGCGTCGCCGCAGACGAATACGCCGGGTGTCCGGGTCTGCCACCCGACATCACACTCGATTCTGCCGAGTGGATCGGTGCCGACATCAAGGTCGGTGAGCAGTGGGGCGGTTTCGACGCCGTCGAAACCCAGAGCGAGCAGGACCATCTCGCACACCAGATCCGTCGCGTCGCCGGTCTCCACCAGGGTCCGTTGTCCGTCCTTCGCTCGTGACACGGCTACCGGAACCATCCGGATTGCGCGGACCGCACCCCCACCGTCGTCGAGAAATTCCTGCGCCGCCCATCGGAATCGTTTGTCACTGCCCTCCTCGTCTGCCGGCGAGCTGCGTAGGACCCGCGGCCACAACGGCCATGGGTCGCGATCTCGATCGCGGCGTGCCGGAGGTGGGACGTGGTAATCCAATTCCGTCACCGAGAGGGCGCCTTGGCGATGCACCGTGCCGAGGCAGTCGGCGGCCGTGTCGCCGCCACCGATGATCACGACGTTCTTACCTCGCGCCGAGATGCTCGACGCTCCGTCACCCTCGCATTCGTGGTTGGCCGCACGCAGGTACGTCATCGCACGATGGATTCCGCGAATACTACGACCCGGTACGTCTGTGTCTCTGGCACGGTCAGCCCCGACCGCCAGGACTACCGCCTCGAATTCCGTCGAGAGGTCGTGTGCGCTCACGTTCACTCCGACGGCGCAGTCGGTGACGAATCTGGTCCCCTCGGCGGTCAGTTGTTCCAGCCGCCGGTTGATGAGGGCCTTGGGCAACTTGAATTCCGGAATTCCGTAGCGAAGCAGTCCCCCGATCCGATCGCTCCGCTCGAACACCGTGACACTGTGTCCGGCTCGTGTCAGTTGTTGAGCCGCGGCCAGTCCCGCCGGTCCCGACCCGACAACCGCAACACGGTTTCCGCTGTGAACTACCGGTGCCTGCGGCCCCAACCAACCCGACTCCCAGGCGTTGTCGACGATTGCCTGTTCGATGCGCTTGATGGTGACACCCCCCGACGTGTGCTCGTCGTCGAGTGCGAGAACGCACGCCGTTTCGCACGGTGCGGGGCACAGATGTCCGGTGAACTCGGGGAAATTGTTGGTGGAATGCAAATTCTCCGAGGCTTCGGACCACCGTCCACGCCGAACCAGGTCGTTCCATTCCGGAATGAGATTGCCGAGCGGACACCCCACGTCGGCCGAATGGCAGTACGGCACAGCGCAGTCCATGCAACGCGAGGCCTGTGCAGATACGTCTCGATTTCGCACGACGGGATCCAGCGACTCGTATACCGACGCCCAGTCACCGACACGCACATCGGTCGATCTGGTCGGTGAGCCGGATCGTTTCACGTTGAGGAACCCGCGTGCGTCAGGCATGAGCCGGCTCCACCAGTTCGTTCTGTTCCACGACCTTCCGGTAGTCGACAGGCAAAACTTTGGTGAATCTCGGACTCTGGCCAACCCAGTCGTCGAGCAGTTTTGCCGCCACCGGCGAGCCGGTCGCAGCCAAATGCTCGCCGAGAATTTCGACCAGCTGACTGCAATCTTCCGCCGAAGGTCGCTCCAGAACGACCATGTCGCCGTTGACCTTCTCTGCCTTCACGTCGAGTACGAAGGCAATTCCGCCCGACATTCCCGCAGCAAGGTTCCTACCAGTTGGGCCGATGATGACGACGCGACCCCCGGTCATGTACTCGCACGCATGGTCTCCGACGCCTTCCACCACAGCGACCGCGCCCGAGTTGCGCACCGCGAATCGTTCCCCGACACGCCCCCTCGCATAGAGCGCACCGCTCGTAGCTCCGTACAGCAGCGTATTGCCGGCAATCACCTGATCCTCCGCTACGAAGGGCGCGTCCTCACTCGGCCGAAGCGCGATTCGTCCACCGGAGAGCCCCTTCCCCACGTAGTCGTTTGCATCGCCGACGACGACCAGCGAGATGCCGGGCGGCAGGAACGCACCGAGTGACTGGCCTGCCGTTCCACTGAGCACGACGTCGATGGTGCCTTGAGGTAGCCCGACGGCGCCGTAACGTCTGGTCACCTCTGCGCCCAGCCTCGTTCCCACCGCCCGATCCGTATTGTGTACTGGCAGTTCGATATGCACGGGTCGAGCGTCCTCGAGTGAGTTCGCGGCGCACTCGATCAGGGTGCGTTCGAGTTCGCTCGAAACAGGTACACACGGCGGGTAGGCCGCGCCGGTCGGCGCGGCCGGAACGTCGAAGAGTGGTGAGAGGTCCAACGTGCGACTCTTCCAATGCGCCACCGCCGGAGACATTTCCAATACGTCTGCGTGGCCCAGAGCGTCGTCGATACTTCGAAACCCCAGTTCTGCCAACAAACGTCGTACGTCGTCGGCGATGAAGCGGAAGAGGTTCTCGACGTACTCCGGCCGGCCGGTGAATCGCTCTCGCAGTTCGGGATTCTGCGTCGCTACTCCGACGGGGCAGGTGTCGAGGTGACATACCCGCATCATGACGCAGCCGGCCGCGATCAGTGGCGCCGTGGAAAACCCGTACTCCTGCGCCCCCAGCAACGCGGCGACGACGACGTCCCGCGCCGTGCGCAAACCCCCATCACACTGGACGACGATCCGATCGCGTAACCCGTTGAGCACCAAGGTCTGCTGAGTTTCGGCCAGCCCGATCTCCCAGGGCGTACCAGCGTGGTGGATGGACGAGAGTGCCGCCGCCCCCGTCCCGCCGTCGTGACCGGAGATCAGCACCACGTCGGCGTGCGCTTTGGCCACACCTGCCGCAACAGTCCCGACTCCGACTGCGCTGACCAACTTCACGTGTATCCGCGCACGATCGTTTGCGCATCTGAGGTCGTAGATCAATTGGGCGAGATCCTCGATCGAATAGATGTCGTGGTGCGGGGGCGGAGAAATGAGCCCGACTCCAGGTGTCGAGTACCGGGTTTCCGCGATCCACGGGTACACCTTGGACCCCGGAAGCTGCCCTCCTTCACCGGGCTTGGCGCCCTGGGCCATCTTGATCTGAATGTCAGTGGCATTGACCAGGTAATCGCTGGTCACCCCGAAGCGACCACTCGCGACCTGCTTGACTGCGCTTCGACGCTTGTTGTCACGCAACCGCTCCGGTGACTCTCCGCCCTCACCGGTGTTCGAACGTCCGCCGAGAGCATTCATCGCAACCGCCATCGTCTCGTGCGCCTCGGCAGAGAGGGAACCGTAGCTCATCGCACCGGTGTTGAATCGAGCGAGAATCATCTCGACGGGTTCGACCTGATCGAGGGGAATCAGCTGACGAATCTCACGCCGAAATCGAAACAATCCCCGAAGTGTTCCGCCCTGCGCGCTCAGTCGATCGACTTCATCGCTGTAGCGACGAAACATCTCACTTCGCCCCGTCCGGGTCGCATGCTGAAGGAAGAACACGGACTCGGGTGTGAACACATGCAATTCACCACCGCGGCGATACCGGAACTCTCCACTGCTGCTCAACTGACGATGCTGCACCGTACGATACGTGGCCGCGTGACGCATCAGAACTTCTCGCGCGACTTCGGTGATACCGATCCCGCCGATCCGACTCCGTGTGTTGCAGAAGTATTCGTCGACCAATTCTCGGCCCAAGCCCACTGCCTCGAATACCTGTGCGCCCGTGTAGGAGTGAACCGTAGCGATTCCCATCTTCGACATCACTTTGAGCACGCCGGAATTTGCCGCTCTCAGATAGTTGTCCGATGCCATTTTCGAATCTATCCCGGGAAGTTCGTCTTGCTCGCTGAGTGCTTCTACCGATTCGAGAGCAAGATAGGGGTGGACAGCCGCCGCACCGTAGCCGATCAGCAGCGCGATGTGATGAACTTCGCGCGCGTCACCCGACTCGACGACGAGGGAAACCTTGGTTCGCAGGCCATGACGAACCAGATCGTGGTGCACGGCAGATACTGCGAGCAATGACGGAATGGGAGCCTGCTCAGGGCCCGATCCACGGTCGGAGATCACCAGAATCTCGATTCCGGCTGCGGCGGCCGTTCGGGCGGACTCACGAAGCCTCTCGACGCCTTCGCCGAGACTGCCTCTCGGATCGAAACCTCCCCGTAGGACAGCGCTTCTCGGAGTTCTTGCGCCGCATAGTTCGGCGACCTTCGCCATCTTCCCCGGTCCGATCACCGGTTTATCGAGAACAATCCTTCGGCACGACAGCGCCGACGCTTCGAACAAGTTCTGCTCAGCGCCGAGGGTGACACCAAGCGTAGTGACGACTTCCTCGCGAATCGCGTCCAAAGGCGGGTTCGTCACCTGAGCAAAGAGCTGGACGAAGTAGTCGTACAACAGCTTCGGCCGATCCGAGAGAACGGCGAGAGGTGTGTCGACTCCCATCGATCCCAACGGCTCCGATCCTGAGCGAGCCATTGGAAGGAGAACTTCCTGCAAGTCCTCTGCCTGGTATCCGAAGAGCAGCTGCCTTTGCAACAGCGGAGCCGGATCGCCTCGAGCAGGCGCCGACTCGGGGATTTCCTCGAGATCGACCAATCCCCCGTCGACCCATTCCCGGTAGGGGGCTGTGCTCGCGAGTTCGGATTTGATCTCCGCATCGGAAACGATGCCACGGCGAGCGGTGTCGACGAGGAACATTCGACCCGGTTCGAGGCGCCCCTTCTCCAACACCTCGGACGTCGGAGCGTCGAACACACCGCTCTCACTCGCCAACACGATACGGCCGTTCCTCATCCGCCACCATCGCCCTGGGCGAAGACCGTTGCGATCCAACACCGCCCCGACAACAGTGCCGTCGCTGAACGTCACGGACGCCGGACCGTCCCATGGTTCCATCAGGCAAGCGTGAAATTGGTAGAAGGCCCTCATCTCGTCTGGCATCGAAGAATCGTTCTCCCAGGCACCGGGAATCATCATCGCGATGGCGTGCTGCACACTGCGGCCCCCGAGCGTCAGAAACTCGAGCACTTCGTCGAACGACGAAGAGTCGGATCCACCCGGGGTACAGATCGGAAACATGCGATCGATGTCCCCACCTAAAAGTGCGCTCCGCAACATCGGCTCGCGAGCGCGCATCCAATTCCTGTTTCCCACAATCGTATTGATCTCGCCGTTGTGAGCGATGCAGCGATACGGCTGAGCAAGTGACCACGACGGAAAAGTGTTCGTGGAGTACCGACTGTGCACGACCGCCAAGGCAGTTCGCATTCGGGCGTCGCATAGGTCGGTGAAGTAACCGGGTAACTGCGTCGGCGTGAGCATGCCCTTGTACACGATGGTTCGGGCGGACAACGAGGGGAAATACACCGCATCATCGGCCGAATGAATTCGCTCGACTTGTCTCCTGAGCGCGAACACTCGTCGGTCCAAGGCAATTCCGCCCACACTGCGATCTCTTGGCTCGGCGCACGTCACAAAACATTGACTGATGTACGGAGCGCACTGCGCGGCAACGGTTCCGACGCAGTCACGGTCGACTGGGACCTCCCGCCACCCGATAATCCGCAGTCCTTCTGCCGCTGCGTACCGGTGTATCCGAACTACCGCGCGCCCACGTGCTTCCTGATCCACCGGGAGAAAGCAGTTTCCGGCTGCGTAGGTGTTCTCACCCATCGCGTTGGGTGGTGGAAGCTCGAACGCGGTCACCGCGTCGAAGAATTCCGTCGGCAGCTGAAGAAGGATGCCCGCGCCGTCACCACTGTTGCACTCGCGCCCGACCGCGCCACGGTGGGTGAGATTGGCCAGGACCGCGAGCGCCTCGTCGACAATGGAATGCAGGTGACGTCCAGAGGTGTCTGCTACTACGGCTACACCACATGAATCGGTTTCCTGATCGGGGTCGTACAGGCCTCGAGGATCAGGTATTCGAGAAAACGGCACTCGGCGACCTCCACACGGTCATGCAGCCGACGTTCGTTAGTTTATCAGCACATAACCGCAGGTCGCGAGAGAAAAGTGTGACCCCCTGACGACGAGCGTCAGGGGGCCACAGTTCCGAACATCGTTTTCGATCAGCTACGCAAAGGTCGGTTGTACTGATCGCGCACACTGCCGGTCAACATCATGATTCCGTCGATGAGCGGCCAGATGCCACCGATTCCACACGTCAACCAAGTGACCGCGATCTGTGCGACAGCCATGCCGGGCTGGTTGAGGTAAAAACGTCCTGCTCCGAAACCGCCGAGCAGAATGCCCAGCAATCCGGCGGTCGTCTTCGACTTGTCCGAATACGGTTCGCCGGTCATCGGGTCACGTCCGTACGGTGCGGACGGGTCGACAAGGCCGAAGCCAGGCTGAGGATAACCCTGACCTTGAGGGTATCCCTGCGCCTGACCGTAACCGGGCTGCGAATATCCAGGCTGGGGGTAGCCCTGCTGCTGACCGTAATTCTGGCTTCCCTGCGGCGGAGCGGCGGGGTAGCCCTGCGGCGGAGCCGCGTAGGGATTCGGAGTCTGATCTGCCGGCGCACCGTAGACGGGACCGTCCGTCGGGGTTTGGGTCGGCCTCGAGTAGTCCGGCGCCGGATAGTCGGTCGCCGGATAGTTCTGGGCGGCGTAACTTTCCTGCGACGTGTACGGCGCCGTGGGCTGATTCGGGGTGGAATCAGAATCGGCAGAGGGGAACGCTGTAGTCGATTCGGTTCCGGTCGGCGGCGGGTAGATGGGGTGGTTTCCCCAGCCCGGGCCGTTCCCGACTCCCGAATACGTGTCCCAGCCTGGACCGGTGCCGGTGGTCTCCGTCGACGGAGTCTTTTCCGTTGGCGCCGAGGTTTCCGTCAACGACGCATCCGCCGTCGCGTCGTAGTCGAACGGCGACCCGAACTGGGGTGGAACCGGCGGCTGCGATCCTGACGAGTCCCCCGACTCGGACGGTTCCGGATTCTTGTTCAAGTTAGGCAACGTACTTTCCTTCGATTCGACGACGGTACGTGATCGTTTTTGCTATTCGGCCGCGAGAAGGGTTCGACCTTCGCGAGGCCGGTCCCCCACACATCTGTCTTCGCGGTTCATCCTCGCGGTTCATCCTCGTAACGGCCGGCGAACACCGTCCCGCGCATTGCCCGAAAGTATCACGATGCCGTCGACGAACGCCCAGATCCAAATTCCGATGGCAAATGGAATTCCGATGAGGAACGCGGACATGAACAGCGCGAAGAACATGCCGAGCAGTTGGCACAGTCCGATGCCGACGCTCCCGATGTAAAGACGACCGACTCCACAGATTCCGAGGAAGCCCAGCAAGATCTGCAACAGTCCAGCTGTAGCTTTCGACTTGTCGGAATACGGTTCCCCCGTTACCGGGTGCCGACCGTACGGCGCATAGGGATCTCCGAACCCGTACATCGATGGAGCGGGCGGTGGCTGCTGATATCCGTACGGATTGGGCGCGCCGTAGACCGGTCCCTGATCCTCGGGGAACCCCCCTTGCGAATAGGGACCTGTCACGGCTTGTCTTTCTTCGACAGCTTCACCGCGTCCGACGACTCATCCGACGCTGCCGTGGAGGCGCTTGCCTCACTGGAAGCGGATTCAGCAGCATCGGATTCAGAATCTTCTGCGTCGGCGCCTTTCGCGTCGGCCTTCGCCGAATCAGTTTCGGTAACTGGCGCCGCGACTCCTGCTTCACCGGCAGCTACAGCAGCGACGTAGTCCTTGGACTTCAAATCAGCCGGATCCTCACGACCCTTCTTCGCCAGGAAGAAGTAGGCCAGTGCGGCGAAGAACACGATCCCCGAAGTGAATGTGTTGACTCGAATGCCGGCGATCTCGTATGCGAAATCGTCGCGCATCAGTTCGACGACAAACCGGCCCAGGCAATAACCCGCGACGTACAGAGCAAACAGGCGTCCGTGACCGATCTTGAATCGGCGGTCGACGAGGACCAGCAGGATCACGATCAGGACGTTCCACACAGCTTCGTAGAGGAACGTCGGGTGAACGACCCGAATGACTTCTCCGTTGGAGACACCTGCCAGTTGATCGAGCTGGCCGGAGGAGTTCACACGCTCGAAGATCTCGAGGCCCCATGGGACGGTGGTCTCGCGACCGTACAACTCCTGGTTGAAGTAGTTGCCGATACGACCGATGGCCTGCGCGAGCAGGATTCCGGGCGCAATCGCATCACCGAGCGCGGAAACCGGAATGCCGCGTCGACGGCAGCCGATCCACGCACCGATGCCGCCGAGGAACACAGCTCCCCAGATTCCGAGGCCTCCCTGCCACACCTTGAGTGCATCGAGAGGCTGACCGTTCTCGCCGAAATAGGCGGGCCAGTCGGTCAATACGTGATAGAGCCTGCCACCGATCAGACCGAACGGAACAGCCCAGATCGCGATGTCGAGAACGGTCCCCTTCTCGCCGCCGCGGGCGACCCAACGACGATCTCCCCACACGATCGCGACGATGATGCCGAGGATGATGAAGAGCGCGTAGGCGCGCAGCGCTACCGGTCCGACGTACCAGACGCCTTGGGGCGGGCTGGGGATATAGGCCAGTAGGTCCACAGTTGAGGTCACGACGCCACGGTAGCCGAGCGGACGCCCTCGGCGAGTTCTTCGGTGAGCGAGCGAACCGCTCCCAAGCCGTTCTCGACCGCGGAGACCAGAGCCGAGCCGACGATGACGGCATCGGCGTATGCCGCGATTTCGGCAGCTTGTGCGCCGGACCGAACACCCAATCCGACGCCGACGGGAATGTCGGAATGCGCGCGGATTCGTGCGGTCAGTTCCGGAGCCATCGACGACACGGCGTCGCGAGCGCCGGTGACACCCATTGTCGAGGCCGCGTAGATGAATCCACTACTCACGTCGAGTGTCATCGCGAGCCGTTCTTCCGTCGAGGACGGGGCGACAAGGAAGATCCGGTCGAGGTGGTGCTCCTCGGATGCTTCCATCCAGGCGCCTGCTTCTTCCGGAATGAGGTTGGGGGTGATGAGTCCGAGCCCGCCGGCAGAAGCGAGGTCTCGTGCGAACTTGTCGACGCCGTACTGCAGTACCGGGTTCCAGTAGGTCATCACGACGGCCTTGCCGCCGACCGAACTGATCTGCTCGATCACGGTGAAGATGTCGCGAAGGCGAACGCCGTTGGTGAGTGCGGTTTCGGCTGCACGCTGGATGGTCGGACCGTCCATGACCGGATCGGAATACGCGACACCGACTTCGATGATGTCGCAGCCACCGTCGACCATCGCCTTGAACACGTCGATCGATTCGGGAACGGTCGGATAACCGGCAGGCAGGTAACCGACGAGGGCGGCACGCTTGTCAGCCTTGCACGCTGCAAAGGTGGGTGCGAGGCGTGATGGTCGTTCGCTCACTTGTCCGAGCCTTCCGTGTTGTCGTTCTGGTCTGCTGCATCAGCCGGAGCGGTTGCCTGACTCGAGGCGCCGTCGAAGAGACCGAACCAGCTTGCGGCGGTGTCCATGTCCTTGTCACCGCGACCGGAGAGATTGACGACGATGATCGCGCCCTCGCCGAGTTCCTTGCCCAGTCGGAGCGCGCCGGCAACGGCGTGGGCGGATTCGATGGCCGGGATGATGCCTTCGCGGCGCGAGAGCAGCAGTAGAGCATCCATCGCTTCGCTGTCGGTGACGGGTTCGTAGGTGGCACGCCCGATATCGCTCAGGTAAGCGTGCTCGGGTCCGACGCCCGGGTAGTCCAGACCAGCAGAGATCGAGTGCGATTCGATGGTCTGACCGTCTTCGTCCTGGAGCAGGTAGGAGTAGGCACCCTGGAATGCGCCAGGGGTACCGCCGGCGAACGTTGCTGCATGCCTTCCGGTTTCGACACCGTCGCCGGCTGCTTCGTAGCCAACCAGCCGTACCGACAGATCGTCGATAAACGGGTGGAAGATTCCGATTGCGTTGGAGCCGCCTCCGACGCAGGCTGTGACTGCATCGGGCAGGCGGCCGGTCAGTGCCTGAACCTGGACGCGTGTTTCGAGGCCGACCACTCGCTGGAAGTCGCGAACGATGGTGGGGAACGGGTGCGGGCCTGCCGCGGTACCGAAGCAGTAATAGGTGTTGTCCGCGTGGGAAACCCAGTCGCGCAAGGCTTCGTTGATCGCGTCCTTGAGCGTGCGCGAACCGGTCTCGACCGAGACGACCTCCGCGCCGAGCAGGCGCATGCGTGCGACGTTCAGTGCTTGACGTTCGGTGTCGACAGCACCCATGTAGATGACGCACTCGAGACCGAGCAGTGCACAGGCGGTGGCCGATGCCACACCGTGCTGGCCCGCTCCGGTCTCGGCGATGATGCGGGTCTTGCCCATACGCTTCGCCAGCAGAACCTGACCGAGAACGTTGTTGATCTTGTGAGAACCGGTGTGGTTCAGATCTTCACGCTTGAGAATGATGCGCGCACCACCGGCGAACTCGCTCATTCGTGTTGCCTCGAAAATCGGCGACGGACGCCCGGTGTAATCGCGCTGCAAGCGATCGAGTTCGTTCAAGAACGTGTCGTCCGCGCGAGCCTTTTCGTACTCCGCAGTGACTTCCTCGATAACCGCCATGAGGGCTTCCGGCACATGCCGTCCGCCATAGACGCCGAAATGCCCTCCGGCATCCGGGTCGTGAGAGCGCTCGGTGAGTCCCGCGCTGGCCGGCGGCAGATTGCCGCCCTTGAATACTGCACCGGAGCCTGGTTCCTGAGTACGTGAAGTCACCCCACCAGTCTGCCCCAACGGTGTCGCTGGTCACCGCCCGGGTGCATCAAAGCACGCCGGGCGGGTGAAGCGCTTTATCGAGACGGTTTGGGGCAGGACGGGTGTGCACCGGCATTGACCAGATCTGCGACGGCCTTGCGAGGGTCGCCGCTGGTCACGAGGCCTTCACCGACGAGCACTGCGTCGGCGCCCGCACCGGCGTACGCCAACAGATCGGCAGTTCCGCGAACACCCGATTCGGCGATCTTGATCGTCTCGGTCGGCAGACCGGGAGCAATGCGACCGAAGGTGTTCTTGTCCACCTCGAGGGTTTTGAGATTGCGCGCGTTGACACCGATCACCTTGGCGCCGGCTTCGAGCGCGCGGTTGGCTTCTTCCTCGGTGTGCACCTCGACGAGGGCAGTCATTCCCAGAGATTCGGTGCGATCGATCAGCGAGGCGAGCGCCTGCTGTTCGAGTGCCGCGACGATCAGCAAGATGACGTCGGCGCCGTGAGCGCGAGCTTCGTGAATCTGGTACGGCCCCACGATGAAGTCCTTGCGCAGCACCGGAATGGTGACCGCTTTACGGACTGCGTCGAGGTCGGCCAACGAGCCGTGAAAACGGCGCTCTTCGGTGAGAACACTGATGATGCGTGCGCCACCGGCTTGGTAAGCCGCGGCAAGCTCTGCGGGATCGGCAATGTCGGCCAGCGCACCCTTTGAGGGGCTCGCTCGCTTGACCTCGGCGATGACGCCGATGCTCGATTCCAGAAGTGCTGCTGCAGCATCGAGTGCAGGCGGTGCAGCGGCCGCAGCAGCCTTGACTGCAGCGAAGTCGAGTACGGCTTCGCGGGCGGCGACATCAGCGCGCACCCCGTCGAGAATCGAGTCGAGTACGGTCATCGTGGCCCGAATCCTTTCTGGGCAAGAGCCCGATGTGAGATACGTCATCAGGGTGGTCTCAGCCTAGTGGGACGAAATTTTGCTACTCCGCCGGGGTACCCACGCAGGTGAGGGTTCAGTCTTACTCAGTGCGACGACCCCGGTTTCGCACCGTTGCCTCCCCCAGCTCCGTCGTCCCCGTCAGCCACTGTCGGGTCCTCTCCGGCATCGAGCGCGTCCCACAACATCCGTTGTGTCACAGGCTCGTCCGACGCGGGTGTGTCTCCCTGACCGAGCTTGGCTGCAGCTTCGCGGCGGGCGGCAGGGTTGTCGTACTTCGACGACAACCCGCCTCGCACTGGAGGTTTGCGCATCAGAAGTACTGCTGCGCCGAGCGCCGCCACCGCTCCGAGCAACGCAAGCAAGGCAGGCAGTACCGAAACAGTCGTCGAGAGATCTTCCGGGTGACCGGACAACTCGGCCAACTCCACCGCTCGGTCCGAAGAGGCTCCGGACACCAACAACTGCACCGCCGGAACCGCTACCGCGACGGCGACGAGTGCCACCAACAGTCCGACCACACGAAGGGCCCAACCTCGCACCGCGAACGACGCCGCGATCGCCGCCAGAAGCGCGAGCGCGAGCGGAGTCATCGCCGCCGCCCAGGTGCTGCCGTCGAGGTCCGTCGTCCGCTCCAGCGTCTTGCCGTCGCTCGAGGTCAGATGAACCCACGTCATTCGTGAGCTGCCCCACAGAGCTGCTGCCGACAGTGCAAGCAAAAGCGTTCTCGGCACAGCGGTGCCACGAGAAGCCCTTGTAGGCTGCTCCGCTGCAATCGACTCGTTCTCACTCACTGATCGTCACCTCCGATGGTGCGCAGGGTGTGCGCCGACGCGATGGCGCTCAGCACTGCCATCGCCTTGTTGCGGGCCTCGGTGTCCTCGTAGACCGGATCCGAGTCGGCGACGACGCCGGCGCCCGCCTGGACATATCCGATCCCGTCCTTGATCAATGCCGTTCGGATCGCGATCGCGGTGTCGGCGTCGCCGGCGAAGTCGAGGTAGCCGACGATGCCGCCGTAGATACCCCGCCTGGTGGGCTCGAGTTCTTCGATCAGCTGCATCGCACGCACCTTGGGTGCCCCTGACAGGGTTCCAGCGGGGAAGCATGCGGTGACCGCGTCGAGAGCGTGCTTTCCCTCGGCCAGATGACCGGTGACAGTCGATACGAGATGCATCACGTGGCTGTACCGCTCGATGTGCCGGTAGTCGTGCACCTTCACCGTGCCCGGGCGACAGACACGACCCAGATCGTTTCGCCCCAGATCGACGAGCATGAGGTGCTCGGAGTTCTCCTTCTCGTCGGCGAGGAGGTCCTTCTCGAGCAGGATGTCGTCCTCCTCTGTGGCACCGCGCCATCTGGTTCCAGCGATCGGGTGTGTTGTCGCGACGCCCTCGGCGACGGTGACCAGTGCTTCAGGGCTCGAACCGACAATCGAAAACGCCGTCTCTCCATCACCGTTCGGCACGTTGAGCAGATACATGTACGGACTGGGGTTCGACGCGCGCAGCATCCGGTACACGTCGATCGGTGCTGCAGTGCAATCGATCTCGAATCGCTGCGAGAGAACTACCTGGAATGCCTCGCCCGCTTCGATGTCGCCGATCAACTTTTTGACGTCGACACCGAAGCTCTCGGTGGTGCGTTGACGACGGTAGTTCGGAGTCGCTTTCGAGAATGTCGACACCGTCGATTTCGCCGGCGCCGCGAGAGCGCGAGTCATCGCGTCCAACCTGGCGACCGCGTCGTCGTACGCCGTGTCGACACGCTCGTCGGTGCCGTCCCAGTTGACCGCATTGGCGATGAGGGTGATCGCCCCTTCGTGGTGATCGACAGCGGCGATGTCGGCAGCAAGCAGCATGACCATCTCGGGTATCTGCAGGTCGTCGACCGCGGAGTCACCCAATCTCTCGAGGCGCCGCACCGCGTCGTAACCGAGGAATCCGACCATTCCGCCGGTCAGCGGGGGTAGGTCGGGAAGTCGCTCCGAACGAAGTAGTTCGAGGGTGGCACCGAGTGCATCGATCGGGTCACCGCCGGCCGGAGCACCGGCCGGAACATTGCCGTACCAAGCCGCCTCTCCGTCCACGACGGTCAGTGCAGCCGGACTCCCGACGCCGATGAACGACCACCGCGACCACGAACGACCGTTCTCGGCCGACTCGAGCAAGAAGGTGCCTGGACGATTGCTGGCCAACTTCTCGTACGCCGAGAGCGGAGTTTCGGAGTCCGCCAACACTTTCCGAGTGACCGGAACGACCCGGTGCTCAGCTGCGAGGGCACGGAACTGCTCCCGAGTGGTGGTGGAATCGGACGCGTCACCGACGATCGCGGTGTCGGACGACCGTGCGGACATGGAGGTGGGCTCGCCGTGCATGCCTCCATCATCCCAGGCTCCCCCACACGGTCGTCGTGCGCGGGTAACCTCGGCCGAATGAAACCAGGCCAACTCGCCCCCGATTTCTCGCTGCCCGACCAGGACGGAACTCCGCGCTCGCTGACGAGCCTGCTCGCGAACGGCCCCTTGGTCCTCTTCTTCTACCCGGCAGCCTCGACGCCGGTGTGCACCGCCGAGGCGTGCCACTTCCGTGACCTGGGCAGCGAATTCGCCGCGGTGGGCGCTTCGCGGGCAGGTATCAGCACCGATACGGTCGAAGCTCAGTCCACCTTTGCCACCGCACAATCCTTCGACTACCCCCTGCTCGCCGACACCGACGGCAAGGTAGCCGAACAGTTCGGCGTCAAGCGCGGACTCCTGGGCAAGCTGGCTCCGGTCAAACGCTCGACCTTCGTGATCGACACCGACCGCACCGTTCTCAAAGTCATCTCGAGTGAACTTCGCGCCAACACGCACGGCGACCAGGCACTCGAGTTCCTTCGCAATCGAAGCTGACTCACCTGGGCGAAATGATTCTCTGAGCAACCTGATTCTCTAGGCGACCTGAATCGAGCGCTTCGCAAGTCCCATCCAGAATCCGTCGATCACCTGGGTGGGCACCTGCTCCGGATCGGACGACGCACCGAGCGTGACGAACAACGGGGCGAAGTGCTCGATGGTCGGATGCGCGTACGGCATCCCGGGAGCTTGGGCGCGGAAGTCGATCAACGAATCGACGTCTCCGGCAGCGAACCTCTCCCCTGCCCACGCGTCGAATTCCGCCGACCATCCCGGGGCCTGCGCCTCCGGTGACGGATCACGCAGGAACGGCAGACCGTGCGTGGTGAATCCGGATCCCACGATCAGTACACCTTGCTCACGGAGTGGCCGTAGGCGTTCTCCGAGATGGATCAAACGCTCGGGATCGAGGGTTGGCAGCGAAATTTGCAGTACTGGGATGTCTGCGTCCGGGTACATCACCGTGAGCGGCACGTAGGCACCGTGATCGAGTCCTCGATTCGGCTGCTGAACCACTCGTTCGTTGTCCGGCATCAACGCGGCAACCTGAGCGGCGAGTTCCGGAGCGCCGGGAGAGTTGTACTTCGCGCGGTAGAACCTCTCGGGAAAACCACCGAAGTCATAGATGAGCGGGCTGCCCGTGGTCGTCGAACCGATCGTCAGCGGTGCTGATTCCCAGTGCGCCGAGACGACGAGGATTGCCGTCGGCCGCGGAAGATCACCGGCCCACGCCCCCAATTGGTCGACCCACAACGCGCTGTCCACCAGCGGCGGAGCACCGTGGCTGAGATACAGCGCAGGCATGGTTGTGGTGGACATATGGGCTCCTCGGGATAGACATTCGTCGTAAGTTGAAGGTTCAACCTAATATAGGACTCAACACTTGCGTCCCGCAACTATTCCCCGCAATATTCTTCTGGACATGCGTCTGAGACGCTGTACACCAGCACGCTCCGTGCACGAAGAATGCTCGACCCGAAGGAGAAGTCACCGATGAGTGAACCGACCGCGCAGCCCGACGCGCAGTCTCAGACGAAGTGGCTCACAGCCGAGCAGCAGGAAGCCTGGCTGACACTGATCGCTCTCGTGACACGGTTGCCTGCCGCACTCGACACTCAACTGCAACGCGATTCGGCACTCACCCACTTCGAATACTTCGTGCTCGCCGCACTCTCGGACGCCCCCGACCACAAGCTCCAGTTGTCGGTACTGGCCCAGCGCGCGAACGCTTCCCTGTCCCGCCTCTCGCACGTCGTCACGAAGATGGAGAAAGCCGGCTGGGTGAAACGGGAAGTCATTCGCGGCAGCCGCGGCTCCAACGCAGTACTCACCGACGAAGGAATGACAAAGGTCGTCGCGGCCGCGCCGCCACACGTCGCCTCGGTTCAAGGTCTCCTCTTCGAGGGCCTCGATGATCGCCAGGTCGCCCAGCTTTCGTCCTTGGGGACTGCAATGCTCAGCCAACTGGACAAGGGAATCGCCGCCGGACTCGGCAAGGCCTGACCCCTTTCCCGACACGAGCGGCCCGATCCTTACGACGGCGGCTTCGTGAGGTCGAGTGCAGCCAGGTGACTGAACAGCATGCTCGCTCCGATCGGGTTTCCACCTCCGGGATACGTAGTCCCGCTGGCCGCTGCCATCGTGTTCCCCGCCGCGTACAACCCGGCAATCGCCGTACCGTCGGCTTTGAGCACCCGCCCGGTTGCGTCGGTACGTAGACCACCTTTGGTCCCGAGGTCGGAGATACCGAAAGCGGCCGCGTGAAACGGTCCTTGGTCGATCGGTACGAGCGGTGAAGCCCCCTCCGAAAAGGCACGGTCGTACGCAGTGTCTCCTCGGCCGAAGTCCGTGTCGACGCCGGTCGCCGCAGACTCGTTGAATCGCTTCACGGTCTGCACCAGTTCCGCTGCGGGAACATCGATCTGGGCGGCGAGGTCTTCGAGCGTCTGGGCACTCTTCCACAACCCCGCATCCACATACTGCTCCGTTTGCGCCATGGGCACGTTGGGCGCCTTCACCGGCGGCACTGCACCTTCCCTGTTGTCGTAGATCATCCAATACGGTGTGGTTACTTTTCGTGCCCGCATGTGTTCTATGACGGAGCGACCCAAGCGGTCGTACGGCGCAGACTCGTTGACGAATCGACGACCGTTGTCGTCCACGAAGATTCCGCCGGTGAACCACAGCGCAAACGCGGAGCGGCCATCCGGATGGGTGAGCCCCGGCGACCACCAGGCCTCCCCCATGAGGTCGGTATCGGCGCCCACGGCGATAGCCGCCTGATGCGCCTTGCCGAGATTGCCGGGACAACCCATCGTGTCGAGCGCAGAGCCGGGAACACCGAATTCGGCTCGCAGGGTCTCGTTCTGTTCGAATCCGCCCGCGGCCAGAATCACTCCTCTGCGGGCTCGGATGGTTCGACGTCGACCACCTTGTTCGACGACCGCGCCGACGACCGATCCGTCCTCGACGACCAATTCTTCGAGAGTGGTGTTCAGGTGCATGGCGGCGTTGGCGAATGTCGAAAGTGCCAGCAAGAATCGACCGATCAACGACTGCCCGCCGACGAGGTACGCCGGCAACTCTTCTCCCAACCGCTCCGTCGCGAGCGGCGATCGAAGTGAATCACGAAGCACACCAAGCTTCTTAGCGTTCATCGGTTTGGGAACGATGTGTCGACCGCTCGCGCGAGCCTTGGGTTTTTCCCCGAAGTAGTCGGGCCACGGCAGTATCTGGAACTCGAAATTCGAGTCCTCTTCGAGATAGTCGATCAGCCCGGCGCCGCCTCGAACGTATGCCTCCTGGACGTCGGCAGGTGTCCGATCACCCACCACCGAACGGTAGTACTCCAGCGCGTCTTCGATGGTGTCGTCGTCCCCGCCCCGGCGAAGAACGGCGTTGCACGGGAACCACATTCCGCCGCCGCCCGAGTACGCCGTTGTTCCGCCGTACTTGTCGGTCGCTTCGATCACAATGACGTCGAGGCCTTCGCGTGCTGCCGTGTACGCGCCGGCGAGTCCGCCGCCCGATCCCACAGCGAGTACGTCGCATGTCTCGTCCCACTTCGTCATAATCAGCCTCTCCGATCCTGGGCACATTTCCGAACGTGTTCTAGAAATCGTTCTAACACATGGACTTAGCGATCGCGGGGGATCGAAATTCTGTCCCACCGAGCGGGAGCGAGACATGACGCCGAGCGGGAGCGAGAACGAGCGGCGATAGCGCACACTTTGCTCGCACGGGTCTGATCCCGTAGTGTCTGGACACATGTCTGGTAAGACCAAGTTCGAGTCCACTCGTCGACGGCTCACACAGCAGCAAGCCGAAACCGTCGATCGATTGACCGCGGCAGCGATCACGGTCCTGCGCGACAAAGGGTTTGCCGATCTGACTGTGCGAATGGTGGCAGCGGAAGCCGGTGTCGCCGCAGCCACGGCATACACCTATTTTTCGTCCAAGAGTCACCTTGTGGCAGAACTGTTCTGGCGCCGACTCGACGCGGTACCTCACGAGCCCTCCCCCGAGGCGGAACGAGAAGCGCAGGTCTGCTCGGTCCTTCGAAGCGTCGCACTCCTCGTTTCCGACGAACCGGAGCTGGCCGCGGCCGTGACCACGGCGATGATGGGCAACGATCCCGACGTCGAACACCTTCGGGGACGTATCGGCAAGAACATCCGCGAGCGGCTCATCGAGGCGCTGGGGCCGTCATACGATCCCGACGTACTCGAAGCACTCGAAATCTCCTGGTCCGGAGCGCTTGTCCGAGCCGGCATGGGTTACGAGTCCTATTCGCAGATCGCAGACCGGCTCGAAGTCACTGCCAGGCTGATCATGGCGGGCCGCGACAACCTTCACTAGACGGGGGTCATGGCACTCACCAGCCATGTGCCGTCGACTCGATCGAGTGTCACCTCGACTCGGCTCGACGTCGACGCTGGTGCCGGCCGCGCGATACTCGTCGTGATCTGATCGACGAACAGGAGCAATTCCGCTCGGTCTGCAGCAGCGGAGAGCACTCCGACGTCGACTACTCGCGCCTTCGTGCTGATTCCTTGCTCCTTCGACTGGGGTGCAACGGTTTTCGATCCGAATTCAGCGAAGCGGTCCTGAAATGTTCCACTTGCGCCCTCGGCAGCATGTGCAAGATCCTCGTCCACCGTGTCGCTGTTGTAGCTCAAGAGATTCTCGACGAGCATCGGCGCCACACCGATCACCTCGACACGTGCGGTTTCAGCGGCTGCCGAACGGTGGTGACTCCAGAGCAGAGTCCCGCCGATTCCCACCAAGATCAGCGCTGCAAACGCCAAGACCGCGCGCTTCACGGGACGAACTCCACACTCGACATCAGTACCCGACCGTCGACCTCTTCGACACCGACGCGAAGACGGTAGGTTCGCGCCGAAGACTCTCCCGCCGAATTGCCGACCTGAGCCGATGCCGCGATCAGTACCACCCCCGAGGTTCCGGATTCCGATGCCAGGGCTGCGGTGTCGACATCACCGTCGGAATCGACGGCGAAATCACGGATCGATGCGACGAACGCAGATTCACCGGACTTCAGTTCGTCTGCAAAAGTTCCCGTAGTCAGCGACTTCAGCTCCGCGAGATCCTCGTCGAGCGTGGCAGAGTGAACGTCGATCAGAGCAAGGGTTCCTGCGACAGCACCGTCGACGAACCCTTGACGCTGGGACTCTCGCGCGCGGTCCGATCGAACTGCCAGACAACCGAAGACGACAACGACGCTCAGAGCCGCGAGTGCAATCCAGACCAGGGCAGTGAGTACACCGCGCTTCCCTCGGACCGGATCCAGCACCTCACCTCTCAGCGATTCGTCGGCGTCAGCAACTGTTGCCACGGCTCACCCTCCCCCGGACCGGAGTCAGCCGGAGCCAACTCCGTGTGTTGATAGTCGACTCCGTCAGGCCCGGTGTACAACTCGCCGGGCGCATTGGTCCCCGACGGCACGTACGCTTCGGGGCTCCGGCAGATCTCCGGGCTCGGTGCTCGTTTGCCCGGTACCTCCATGCAGGGAATGTTCCGAGATCCACGAACGGCGAAGACCGAGTTCTGTGGCACTTTGCAGTACAGATCAGCCGGGGTGTCCGGCACACTCGTCTGGGTCGGGTCCCGTCGCTGATCGGCAGGAAGGTAACCGGTCGAGCACGCCGCAGGGTCCTGCGCTTGGAGATGGAAGTTGACGTTCGCGGCGCCGTCCACCTGCCCGCGTTGTACGACGGTTTCCTGTGCCGCGACCAGTGGCGGCAAGATGACGAGCACCTGTTCCAACCCGGCGTTGTACGTCAAAGCCACCTGAGCGGTGCTGGTGAAATTGGCAAGCAGCACAGGCAAAGTGGGTTTGAGGCCTTGAAACAGCAGGTCGGCTTCAGTCGCGAAGCCCGGTCCGGTCTCGAGGATATTGCGCACGGAGCCGTCGGCGACCTCCAACTGTCCACTGAGTTGAGCGACACTGGACGCCCACTGGCGAATCTGATCGCCCGTCACCACCTGTGTCTGCAGGAGCGGATCCAACTGCTGTACGAGCGTCGTAGCCGGCGTTGTGGCAGCGGACATCTGATCGACGAACGAAGTGGTCGAATCCAGCAGACGAGCCAGATCCTCTCCCCTGCCTCCGAAAGCTGCCGCGGACTCGTCGATCACCGATCGCAACTTGTCCTGCGGTACGGATGCGAGCATCGCCTGCGCCTGATCGAGGACCGGTCCGATCTCGGTCGGGATCGTGACAGCTTCGGGGCCGATCACGTCTCCGTCGGCCAGAAAGGGTCCGTCCGCGGTGCTCGGTTGCATGTCGACGTATTGCTCACCGATTGCCGACACGCTTCGCACCGCTACTGTGAGCCCGCTGGAGGGAACGGGAACCGCACTCTCCAAGGATAATTCGGCGCGTACCACTCCCGGAGAGAGACGCACCGACCTGACCTGACCGATGGTGTCGCCGCGATAGGTCACGTTCGCGTTCCGATACAGGCCGCCGGCGTCGGGCAGTTCGACTGTCACCGAATAGCGCCCGATGCCGAGCATGGTCGGAACTCTCAGGTACGAGATAGCCGCTGCGCTCATGCCTATCACCGCCAGGATCGCGAAGATCGTCAATTGCCTTCGCACCAACTTCGTGAGAATCATCGTCCACCGTCCTGGGCGGTCCGCCCTGTGCTACTTGGGTCGGTCCGCCCGGTGTCACTTGGGGCGGCCCGCCCGGTGTCACTTGGGGCGGCCCGCCCGGTACTCAGAGGCGCGGTCAAAGGATCGACCAGTACTCCGTTCTCCACCGGAGTTTGCGGCGCCCCGAACGGAGTACCGAAGCCCAGACCTGACTGAAGGCGATTACTCGTGAGGTCGATCAGCGCCCACAAATTGGTGTAATCACCGCGCATTCCGTCGTCGATGGTCGTCTGGGGGAAGGGGAAGGTACTCAGGTTGCCCAAATTGTTGATCAGGTCCGGTCCTGTTTCGACCACCTTCTGCAGCGTCGATTCCAAGGCGCTCAAATTGGCTTTCAAATCGTCGCGGGTCCGGTCGACCAGATCGGTCCCGACGTCCCCGAACCTGCCGACCGCATCGAGGGCGGTGGTCAGGTCGACGCGTTGGGCGCTGAGTTCCGCCAAGGCCGGATCAAGGGTCTCCAACGCCTCACCGAGAACGTCTCGCTGAGCCGTGATCTCGCCGGCGAACACGTCGAGATTCTCCATGGTCGTGACTATCGCCTCGCGTTGACGGTCGAGTGTCTCGGTCACGGTGTCCATCTGGCTCAGCAGGTCGCGCGCCGCATCGGTCCGTCCGCCGAGAGCAGTGTTCAGTTCCGTGGTGATGCTGTGAATCTGGGCCAGCCCACCGCCGTTGAGCACCAAGGACAGTGCCGTCAACGCTTCCTCGGTGGTGGGATAGACACTGGCCGATGCAAGGGGAATCACGGATCCCTCCGACAACCGCCCTTCCGGCGCCACCTCGGTGGGCGGCGCGAGCGCGACGTGTTTGGATCCGAGCAGACTGGTTTGGCCGATCTTGGCAGTCGCGTTGGCGGGCAGCGACACCGAGCCGTCGAGCGCAACCGTCACCCGTGCGTGCCAGTTGTCGGTCTCGATCGCACTGATACTTCCGACTGTCACGTCGTTGACCATGACCGGGGAGTTGGGACTGATCGACGTGACGTCCGGCATCTCGATCACGACCGAGAAACTTCCCTCACCGCGGCCGGCCGCGCCCGGCAGCGACACCGAATTCAGCCCGCTCCATTGACAACCCGTCAGAACGAGCACAGCGCTCGCCGCCACACACACTGTTCCCCACCGGCGGCCAGTCATCGTGATCCTGTCGACGGCATGAGCAAGCCGGTCAGATCAGACGCCACCGGTACCGTCGGAAAACTCAAGGCGCCAGTCGGTTCCAGATCAGGCTCGCTGTACACCAGTTGGTCCGGAAGAGCGCCGAGCGCCCGGGTCGGATTGATGCTCAGGTCCGGGTAGTTCGCTTTGATCGTGTTGAGCAACGGGCCGAGGTATTCGATGCACAAATCCGCGCCCTTCTTCGAGGTGTCGTTGGCCAGGCCGGCGATTCCGCCACAGATCAAGTCGATCGGGTTGCCGACGTTCTGGAATGCGGGCACACCCACCATCGCTCCTTGGGCCGGCCGATAGACGTTGTAGTAGTTCGACAACGCTGTCGGAGCCAGATGCAGTACCTTCTCGAGACCTGCGCGCTTGTCGACCAATACCTGGGACACGTCGGCCAACTTCGCGATCTGCTCCGTCAAGCCGGTTCGGTTCTGTTCGACAAACCGCTGTACGTCGACGACGGCGGCGTCCAGATCGGCGAGAGCCGGAGCCAATTGCGTCCGGCTCTCGGCGAGCACACTCGAGACATTTGCCAGCCGTCCTTGGAACTGAACGATCTGTTCGTCGCTTGCGGCGAGTGCGGTCGTGAAGGTCTGCAGGCCGCGGATGGTGCCGAACAGATCGGCTCCGCCTTCGTCGAGTGTGCTCATAGCCTCCGAGAGTTCGGTCACCGAGCGCCCCAGCGCTTCCCCGTTGCCGGCCAGTGCGGATCCGGCACCGTCGAGGAAGTTGGCGGCGGGACCGCGATCGTCCCCGTCGGGACCCAAAGCATCGGCAGCCCGGCCCAGCTGTTCCTTGATCTGGTCCCACTCGACCGGGACCGCTGTTCGGTCGAGCTCGATCTCCGCACCGTCATTCAGTGCGTCGGCGCCGTCCGTCACCGCCGGCGTCAATTGCACGAAGCGGGCCGAGACCAGTGACTGGGCAACGATCACCGCTTTCGCGTCCTCGGCGACGGGAACCTCGCGCGCCAATTTCAGTTCGACGCGCATTCGATCTCCCTGTGGGGCGATCTCGGTGACGCGGCCGACGTCGACCCCCACGACACGAACGTCGTCACCGACATACAGGCCGGTCGTCGAGGTGAAGTAGGCCGTCACGTTGTAGTAGCGCAGATGTTGCACCGCAAGGTATCCCGACACGACGACGATCGCCGCGCCGACGACGCTTCCACCGACGACGGCGATTCGACGCCAGTTCACCGGTTTGCGAACTCGTAAGGCACCCATCATCGAACCTCCGGAATCGGTAGCGGCGCAGGTGGTAGCCCGAACATCGCGTTGATCAACGGTTGGGTGTATTGCGCCGGTACCAGGTTCTGGACGTAGGCGTAATAGAAGGGACCGCTGGCCACGGTGTCGCCGAGCGTGCCCACGTACGTACCGAGACCGTCGATTCCCTGAGAAAGGTTGTCCTTGTTGTTCTGCAGAATGCCGACAACCGTGTCGAGTTTGCCGAGGACCGGCTGCAACTGCGCCTCGTTGTCGTGGACGAGTCCGCTCAGCTGGGTCGACAACGCCGAGATGTTCGTGATCACTTCCCCCAGCGCCGCCTGTCGCCGATCCAGTTCTCCCAACAAGGCGTTGCCGTCGACGAGTAGCGCGTTGACCTGTGGTCCACGCTCGGCCAGCGTCCCGGCGACGTCGTTTGCATCGGACAGCAAGGTGCGCAACATGTCGTCGCGTCTATTGACGCTGTCGGAGATCCGTGCGACACCGTCCAACGCCGGCCTCAGGTTCGGCGCACTGTCGGACATCACCTGCCCCACTGCGTCGAGTGATTCGGAGAGCTGGTCGAGATCGATGTCCTCGACCGTCGTGGTGAGGTCACCGAGCACGTCGGGCAGCGAGTACGCCGATCTTGTTCGCTCGACCGGGATCTCGCCGCCGACCGCGATCCTTCCCGGACCGTCCAGATCGAGCGATACCGCTCGCTTGCCGAGCAACGACATCGTGGTGACGGCTGCCGACGTGCTTTCTCCCAAACCGATCGAGCCTTCCAGTGTGAAATCCACGCGCGCGAGTCCGTGCTCGACCTCGATCCGATCCACCGTTCCGATCTTCACTCCGGCGGCGTTGACTTCGTCTCCCGGCGCGAGACCGCTGGCGTCGGCGAACACCGCGCTGTACCCGACACCCGATTTCAGGAACTGCAGATTCTGATACTGGAGCGATGCCAATACGACGGCGGCCGTGACGACCAATCCCACGACCCCCACGCGTACGGCCTGGCTCTGTGCCATCTCTCTCATCGTGGTGCGCACCTTCCGGTCGTCTGATCCACCAGGTCGACAGTGAGCGGCGTACCGTCGGCACCGTCGACCTTCAGTGCGATTCCGCACAGATAGAAGTTGAAGAACGACCCGTACGAGCCGACTCGGATCAGCTGCTTGTAGTTCGAGGGCATGGACGCGAGAATCCGATCGAGCTCACTTTGTTGCTCGATCAGCGGATTCAGGCTTGCGTCCAGCTTCGACAGGTTTCCCGCGATGTCCGGGCGAACTCCGGCGAGGAGATCGGCGAAGGTGCCTGATGCGGTGTTCACACTCTCGACGGCAGTCCCGATCATCTCCCTGTCCGCCGCGAGCCCGCTGACCAGCTGTTGTAGGTGATCGAGAGTGTCACTGAACTGACCACCGCGGCTGCGCAATTCACTGAGCACACCGTCGAGGTTGCCGATCACTCGACCGATCAGTTGGTCGCGGTCTGCCAGAGTGTTCGTGATCGATCCGGTGTGCGCCAGCACCGATGCCACAGTTCCGGACTGGCCTTGAAACACCTCGAGCAAGGACATCGACAACGCGTTGACCTGCTCCGGGTCCAGGGCTTGAAACAGCGGCTTGAAACCACCGAGTAGCGCATCGAGGTCGAGTGCCGGCGCGGTGCGATCGACGGGAATGCTCTCGCCCTGTGGCTGCGGTTCCGCGATCCCCGGATCGTCGAGCAGTTCGAGGTATCGATTACCCACCAGATCCTGATATCGAACAGCGGCTCTGGTCGATACAGTCACGGTGTCACCCGTATCCACACTGAAACTCACGTGGGCACGGTGATTCCCACCGAATTCGACGGAGCCGACAGAACCGACCGGCACACCCGCGATGCGCACCTTGTCGCCGGCTCTGAGCCCGGAGGCGTTGACGAACTCCGCCGAGTACGACCTCGCGTCGCCACCTCGCATCTGGCCGAACACGAGGATCAGCCCGGCGTTGACGAGGATCATCACCAGAACAAAAATTCCGAACTTGACGGTGTACCCACGAACTTTCATCGGATCTCCGTCCCGAACAGGTAGCTCATCAGATCCGGGACCGTGTTCATCGGTTGCCCACCATTCGGCTGACGCTCGGGCGCAAACGGATTCACCCCGGTATCGGTCACCAGGTACGGAGCATTGACGTTCGGGTCGCGCAGTGGAAGACCCATACACTGCGGGCCACCTGTTGCCGCGACCTTCGGAAGGTCGTCGGGATATCGGTACGGTTCGGTTCCGGCGATCAGACCGATCGACATCTTGATTCCTGGTTGTCCGTTGTAGGCGCCGTCGCCGATCTTCTTGCTCTCCTGCAGTCCGTGGAACATGCAAGGAATCACCGGGGAGTATTCATCGAGCAGTGCGGTGGTCGGCCGCAGTAACGACAGAACGGTGTCGATACCGTCGGCGTTGGCTCCCAGTACATCTTCTCCGGTGCGGGCGACCCCGATCACGTTGAGCAAGAGGAGATCAAGATTCTGCTGCTCGTCGAGAACAGTGGTTCCCGTCGTCGTGAGCGAGTCGAGGGTGTCCATCAAGTCGAGAACAGCGTCGCGGTAGGTCTGTGTGACGGCAGGTAAATCCGTCAACACATGATCGAGAGCCTCACGTGCAGTGTTGAATTCGAGCAAGGAGGAATCTGCTTGTTCGAGTGCGACCCCGAGCCGTTCGCCGCGTCCTTGCAGAGCAGTCGAGAGGGCACCCAATGTCGAATCGAGTTTGCCCGGGTCCACCGTCCGGAGCACGGTGGTGAGTTTCTCGAATACCGTGTTCAGCTCGACGGTCACCCGGGATGCGTCGATCGTCGCTCCGGCGGCAAGTCGCGCACTACTCGGCTGCTCCGGCGAGGACAGGCTGACGAACTTCGCGCCGAAGGCCGTGTTCGACGTGATCGCCACATCCACGTTTGACGGAATAGATTCGAGCGCTTCGGGATCGATCGACAACGACAGTTGTGCGGTGGCGTCGTCAGTCGGCGTGATGGACTCCACCGAGCCCACGGTCACCCCGGCCATCTTCACCCGCGCGCCCGGATCCATCACGAGCCCCGCGCGCTCCGCGATCACCGTGATCGGGACGCGAGCGACAAACACCTGGTTGAAAGACGCGACCGACAAAGCGATGACCCCGACGATCGCCGCAGCCAAGCCCAGAGCAGCCAACTTGTAGCCGTATCTGTGCACGCAGTCCCCCTAACCGGACAGATTGAAGTTGCCGGAACCGCCGTAGAGCGCGAGTGAGACGAGCAGGGTCACCGCCACGACGCAGATCAGCGAGAGCCGAACCCCGCGGCCCACTGCAGTTCCCACGCCCGACGGTCCCCCGGACGCGTTGTATCCGTAGTACGTGTGGATCAGCATCACCAGTAGTGCCATCACGAGCACTTGAACGAAGGACCATGCGACGTCGACCGGATCGAGGAACGTCGTGAAGTAGTGGTCGTAAAGACCGGAGGATTGACCGAACAGCACGACCGTGGTGAATCGTCCGGCCAGAAATGATCCTACGAGCGCCAGTGAGTACAGCGGCAAGATCGCGATCATCCCTGCGGTGACGCGGGTGCTGACGACGTACGGGACCGAACTGATCGCCATCGATTCGAGGGCGTCGATTTCCTCACTGATGCGCATGGCACCGATCTGCGCGGTCGAACCTGCTCCGATCGTGGCCGACAGGCCGATTCCCGCGATGACCGGCGCAGCGATACGAACGTTGATGAAGGCGGAGAAGAATCCGGTGAGCGCTTCGACTCCGATATTTCCCAGTGAGCTGAAACCTTGGATCGCAATGGTGCCGCCCGAGGCGAGAGTCAGAAATCCTACGACCGCAACCGTGCCGCCGATCACTGCCAAAGCTCCGGTGCCCATGCTGATCTCGGCTACCAGTCTCAACACTTCTTTCGGGTGTTTGCGAATTGCCCACGGGATGTGAGCGATGGCGCGCGCGAAGAAGACAGCTTGTCGCCCGACGTCGTCGATCGAGCGTGACGTTCGAGCCACCCGCGCCCGCGTGCGTCCGAACTTGCCGATTTGTGCCAGCGAATCCGACAGCGTCACCTCGATCACCCCGCCGTCAATCGGATGCCGACCGCGGTGACGATGGTGTTGACGACGAACAACGCCATGAATGCGTACACCACCGTTTCGTTGACGGCCTCCCCCACGCCTTTCGGCCCACCCCGTACCGACAGTCCGCGATAGCAGGCCACCAATCCCGCCAGCATCCCGAACAGTGCAGCTTTGACCATCGACAACGCCACCTCGGGCAGGCCGGTCAGCAACGTGATTCCCTCGACGAAGGCGCCAGGGTTCACGCCCTGGAGAGACACCGAGAAGGCGTAACCGCCGGCGATGCCGATGACGCAGACGAGTCCGTTGAGCAGCAAAGCCACCACGGTCGACGCGACCACACGCGGAATCACCAACCGATTGATCGGATCGATCCCGAGCACCTCCATGGCGTCGATCTCTTCACGAATCGTTCTCGATCCCAGATCGGCGGCGATGGCTGTCGCGCCCGCACCTGCCACGATCAGCACCGTCACCACCGGACCGACCTGAGTCACGGCACCGAGCGCGGCCCCGGCGCCGCTGAGGTCGGCGGCACCGATCTCGCGGAGAAGGATGTTGAGGGTGAAACTCACCAGGACCGTGAACGGCACGGCTACCAACACTGTCGGCACGATCGACACCCGGGCGATCATCCAACTCTGCTCGAGAAACTCCTGCACCTGAAAGCGGGTGCGGAACAAGCCCACTGCGACATCGGCGCCCATCCGGTAGAACTGGCCGAGTTCGCGCATCGGGCTCGCAAGCGCAACTCTTCCGCTGTACACGTCAATGCCCCGAAGGACATGACGTGGAGTTGCCGTAGTCGACCTTGAATTCCTTGATCCCGTTGAGCCAACCGGACGAGAGCCTGCTCGGATCGCCGAGCTTGCTGATGTCGGGCATGTGATCGGCGATCTTGCCGAAGATCAGATCGACCTCCATTCTGGCCAGGTTGGCGCCGACGCAGTAGTGCGGTCCGGTTCCTCCGAACGCGAGGTGCGGGTTCGGGTCTCGGGTGATGTCGAAGACGTCGGGGTTCTCGAAGACGGTTTCGTCGAAGTTCGCCGAGCCGTAGAGCAGTACGACACGCTGCCCCTTCGCAATCGTAGTGCCGGCAATCTGTGTGTCCACCACTGCTGTTCGTTGCATCGACGTCAGTGGCGAAGCCCAGCGGATGATCTCGTCCGCGGCGGTGCGCGGACGCTCACGCTTGTACAGTTCCCACTGATCCGGATGCTCGAGAAATGCCATCATGCCGAGTGTCGTTGCGTTGCGCGTCGTTTCGTTGCCTGCGACAGCCAACATGATGACGAAGAAACCGAACTGTTCCGGGGTGAGTTTCTGTCCGTCGATGTCGGCATGCACCAAGCGCGAGATGATGTCGTCGAGCGGTTCCTCCCGTCTCGCCTCGGCCAGTTGATAGGCGTAGCCCAGGATCTGCGCCGACGCCATCCGCGACTCGCCGGCGAGCGACTCGTCGTCGTATCCCGTCATCTGATTCGACCATTCGTACAGCTGACGGCGCCCGTCCTGCGGTACACCGATCAGCTCCGAGATCGCCTGCATCGGTAACTCGCTGGCGACCTGGCTGACAAAATCACCGCTACCTTCCGCCACGGCAGCCGACGCTATGTCTTCTGCCCGCGCTTCCAGCCCGGCCCGCATCGCTTCCACCGACCGCGGAGTGAACAAGCGCGCCACCAACTTGCGCAGCTGTGTGTGCTCAGGGGCGTCCTTGTTGATGAGGACGTGTTTTGTCGCCTCCAACTCCTCCGCCGAGATGTTGTCTTCATGCCGCGGAATGCAGCCGTTGACGTTGCTCGAGAACTCCTCGCTGCGCAACGAGACGTCGCGGACGTCTGCGTGGCGGGAGACAACCCAACAACCACCGTCGTGAAATCCGCCGGTACCCGGTTCCTGGGCGTTCCACCAGACCGGAGCGCATCGTCGTAGTTCGGCGAACTCGGCAAGCGGGACGCGCTCGCCGTACAGATGCGGGTCGGTCACGTCGAACCCGTCGGGAAGGTCGATCTCAGGCATTGCAGATGCTCCTTTACGGATGGGTGCCGGGTGCCGGGTGTTGCGTGTGAGCGCTAGTCGATCCGGTGGACCGGGTCGCTGTTCTGTGAGAACTCCTTGGCCCAGCGGTAGTCCGGCTTGCCGCTCGGCGCTCGAACGACCTCGTCGGCGATCCAGAAGGAACGCGGAATCTTGTAGCCGGCAAGCTGAGTGCGGGTGTGTTTTTCGATGGAATCGAAATCCGGTTCCACACCATCGCGGACGCGGAGCACCGCCGCCACCCGATTGCCCCACCGCTCGTCGGCAATGCCGATCACTGTTGCGTCGTAGATGTCGGGATGGGCCTTCACCACTGCTTCGACCTCTTCCACGAAGACTTTCTCACCGCCGGTGTTGACCACCATGTTTCCCCGGCCGAGGAGAGTGACCGAGCCGTCGTCCTCGATCCGCGCTCGGTCTCCGGTCACCACTGCCCGCGCGCCGTTCACCTCTCGGAATATCTCCGCCGACTTCACCGGATCGTTGTAGTAGCCCAGTGGGACGTTGCCGAGTTTCGCCAACCATCCTTCGGCCCCCGAACCCGGCTCCAACACACGGTTGTCGTCGTCGACGACGACCGTGAATCTGTTGGCGCCCACTTTGGGTCCGCCACGCTGCTCGAGCCCTTTGGTTGCGAATCCGATTCCGCCGAAGCCTGTTTCGGACGATCCAACCGAATCGGAGATCATCAGATTCGGAAAGACGTCGAAGAACGCGTCTTTGACCGATCCGGAGAAGAGCGCAGCGCCGGAGGCGAGCACAGCCAGGCTCGACGCATCCGGTTGCAATTCGTGATGGGCTTCGACCAGTGGACGGCCCATGGCGTCGCCGGTGATGACCATGACCTGGGGCCGATACTCGGCGACGACTTTCCAGACCTGCGCCGCATCGAACTTCGGTTCGAAGATGACGGTGTTTCCGGAGAACAGAGCGTTGAACGTCGGCATCAGTGCCGAGGTGTGGATCAGCGGTGGAAGCATGCACCACCGCATCGGTTCGGCTGCCGCGGCGCCACCGCGCGACTGCTGGTACTCGTCGGCGATCGGCTCACCCGAATAGAAGTCGTAACCGCCGGCCAACACGCGCCAGATGTCTTCCTGCCGCCAGACGACGCCTTTCGGTCGTCCGGTTGTTCCGCCGGTGTAGAGAACGTAGACGTCGTCGCCGGAACGCTCGGGAAAAGCATGTTCACCTACGCGCAGCGGGGATTGGTTGCCGAGCGCATCCTCGTACGCCACTGCCCCCGGAATCGACGGTTCGTTCCCGAGAGCGAGTTCGTCCGCCGCCTCGATCACGTACTTGACCCGCGGCGCGGACACCAACGCCTCGGCGACCCGCTCAGCGAAACCACGATGGAATACCAACGCCGTGAGATCCGCATTCTCGTACAGATAAACCAATTCGTCGCTCGTGTAGCGGTAGTTCACCGTGATGGGAACGCCGCGGATCTTGAAGGCCGCGAGGACAGCAACCATCGCCTCGATCGAGTTGTGCAGTTGAATACCGATGTGCGAACCGACACCCAACCCGACGGACTGGAAGTAATGCGCCAATCGGTTGGCCCGCTCGTCGAGCTCACGGTATGTCACCTCCTCGCCGGAAACGATCAGCGCGAGGCGATCGGGCATCACATCGACGGAATGCTCGAACAGGTCTGCAAACGTGTACGCCATAGGTTGAGTCCTTCGGGTTCGGCCGGTCAGACGACGAAGAGAGGCAAAGGGATTCCGCGATCTTCGAATACGAATGCCGCGCCGGTACTGACCTTCGTAATGGCGACTTCGACGCATTCCGGAGCGGGAGCTTCGGTGATGTCGACGGCCAGAAGGAGCCCCGCGGCATCTTCGGCCACCACTCTCACGGTGAAGTGAGGATTCACGCCGCGGACCAAAGCCTGGAGGGGATCGAGGTGCTCGCTGCCGAGCAAGGTCGGCCAACCGCCGTCGCGGTCGACAAGAGCGTCTCGCGAGATCCACAGCTCCAGAGCACCGCCGTCCGGTCGGATCTCACTCTCCACATACTGCTTCGGATTCAGCAAGGGATGCACGGACAGGACCAATGCCAACGATTCCAGAGTCGAAGGAAGCCCGAGCGCATCTCGAATACGCTGTGCCGCAACTCCCGCGATTCCGGTCAATTGCTTTCGCGTGATCTCGCGCGCCTTGTCTTCGTCGGCACGGCGGCGAACCGCTGCCAGAAAGCCCAACGCCAACAGATGATGCTGCACGCAGATCTCCTCTGCGATACGAACCAAGGCTGATCGCGAGAAGTCGGAAAACCTCAGGTCGGACAACAACGGACCCGAGTAGTCCGCCCTACCGTCCCCACTGTGATCGATCGGGCTCAGCTCGACCGTCACCGCGGCGGTGCGTCCGATCTGCTCGGTGTGCGCGGTCATCACGGGAGGCGTGTGCGACGGGTCGATGGCAACGGTCCAGGCGCAGTGCGGATGTCGGTCCGCGGGCCTGCGCGGTGGTCGGTGAATCGGCCGGATCTGGGCGTGCGGGTTGGTCGCGATGGCCGTCGCATCGAAAGTCGGATCCTCGATGTCGTGACACATCGAGGTCACGAACTCATCGCCCAACGGCTCGACGTCCATGAGTGCTCCGCAATGATCGAGCCAGAATTCACCGTGCAGCGGATCGTCGACCCGGTATCGAAAGTCCATGAACTGTGGCGGAGCGCCGATGTCGAGTTGTAACCCTTTGAAGATCGTCACGACGTCGTCGCCCTCGTATCCGAGAGCCTTCTGCATGCGGCGGGTGTACCAGGGGCTGGCCGATTCCCACTCTTCGACGGCCACCTGCGCCATACCCTCGCGTCCGAATTCGACGATCAGATGCGCCATGCCCGAGCGATCGATCAGCTGCCCACACAGGAGCAACTCGGGCACCAACACGGCAAGGTCGCGCTGCGAGAGTGTCTCGAAGGAATCGCGCACCGTCATCGGACTCACCACAGCGGGACCGGCGCGGTGCCCACCGGATACCAGCCCGGTAGCGGGTCGCCCGAGATCGATCGCTGGATCCGGCCCTGCATCCCCTTCGAGAGAGCGTTGTTGCCGATCATCTCCATGAACAGTGCCGACACGTTCCCGAAGTCGAAGAAGTCACGCTGCCAGGACCATTGGAAGTCCCCGCCGTAGCGGAACCAACTACCGCCGATACCGTAGACGGAGTAGTTGCTCCCGTCCTCACGCTTGGCATCAGAAATCTGCTTCCACAAGCCGATCACGTTTCCGCTACGTTCGTCGATCACAAAGTCTTGATACGGGTACTCCCAACCTTCGAGGCCCTTCATCTCGAGGCCGAGCGCGACTTCGCGAATCTCCTCGCGCCCCACCGCCATGAAATCCTGCTTGGGACCGTAGTTCCACCCGTACGTGGCGTCCTCGGTGTACATGTCCGCCAACGGTTTCCAATCACCGGCGGCTTCGGCCTTCTTGTTCGCCTCGATCCAGCGTTGGACCATCTCGTCGAGCTCTGCGCGGTCGAAACCCGTCATCTGAACTTCCTCCCTCGAGTACTTGAATTCGCTGCAATCAATCGACAATCCGCTGTAATCAGTCGACAATTCTCAGGGCGCCGGTCGGGCAGTACCTGACCGCCATCTCAGCTTCACCGCGGAGCGACTCGGGTGGGTCCGAGTCCAGAAGACTGACCTTCCCCCGCTTCGGGACGACAAAGATCTCCGGTGCCTCGAGCTCACACGCCGCATGGCCTTGGCACAGGTCGAGGTCGACTTCGACGTGCATGATCACCCCTCACGCCCGGGACGTGTTCTGCGCCGGTACCTCACCGCGCACGGCTGCTGCAACTGGACGACCATCTTGCTGTGGTCGTTTCGGTAGGACTCCGACGGCTGCGCCATCTCGAACTCGAAGTCCCGCAGCAGGATCGAGAAGATCGCTTTGAGCTGCATCTGGGCGAATGCAGCACCGACGCAGCGATGCCGGCCGGCTCCGAACGGAATCCACGTCCAGCGGTTGACGATGTCCTCTTGATTCGGGTCGATGTACCTCCCGGGATCGAAGGTGTCCGGTCGGGGGAAGTCCTCGGCGATTCGATTGGAGATCGCGGGCGTCGCAGCGACAAGATGGCCCTCTCGGATCTCGAAGCCGCCCACTTCGAAATCTCCACGTGCCACCCGCAACAGGATGATCAACGGCGGATGCAGTCGAAGGGTTTCCTTGACCACGGCCTCGAGAACCGGAATCTGGCGCAGGGCATGAAAACTGATGTCGGCGCCGTCGGAGTACAGATTGTCGAGTTCGTCGACGACGTCCGTCATGGTGTCGGGATGCCGCAACATCTCGATCAGCGACCACGCTGCCGTGCCGGAAGTCGTGTGGTGGCCGGCGAACATCATCGAGATGAAGATGCCGGTGATCTCGTCGGCACTGAACCGAAGGTCGCCGTTCTCGTCCTTGACCGAGACCAACACGTCCAACATGTCGCGGTCCTCCTTGCCCTGCGGAGGATTCGCGATGCGCCCGTTCATGATGTCCTGTACCAGAGCGACCAACGCCAACCGGGCCTCGTCGCGGCGGCGGAAACTCTCGATCGGCGCGTACGGATCCACGAAAGCCAATGCATCAGTTCCCTGTTCGAGCTCGTGATACAGCTTGGCGAAGCTATCGTCCAGTTCGTCGCGGAACTTCTTGCCGATCAGGCACGCCGACGAGGTGTAGATGGTCAGCTCGGCGAAGAAGTCGAGCAGATCGATCTCGCCTTCGTCTCCCCACTGCGCGACCATCGCCTCGACCTCGCGGCCGATCGTGGCAGCGTGCCCGCGCATCTGTTCGCCGCGCAGAGCCGAGTTGTGCAGCATCTCCTTACGCCGCTCCGGGCTGGCATCGAAGACGACGCCTTCACCGAATATCGGCTTCATGAAGGGGTAAGCCGCTTGTTGGTCGAGATCCTCGTCGGTGGAGCGGAAGAAGAACTCGTTTGCCTCAGCTCCGGACAGCAGGATCACTGTGCGGTCGGCAAGTTGAAAGGCGCCGACGTCACCACATTCCTCACGCACCCGGCGCATGAGCGCTATCGGGTCGGTTCGCAGTTCCTCGAGATGCCCGTGCGGGAGATCCCCGCCGGACACCCGCGGTGGCTCGGGCAGTGTTCGCGACGTCTCCTGCACTCCGTGCGTCATGTCGTCTCCTGTGAGTTCGCAGTGGGAAGTTTGTCCAGTGGTGCCTCGGGCTGAACTTCGACGAGCACGATGTGTGCTCCTCGCGGCGCCGACACAACGGCGACGATGGCATTGGCGATGTCCGAGGCACGCAGAAAGTAACCATGGCGGGCGAACCCCCACTTACTCCACGATTCCCCAACCGGTCCGATGATCTCCGGCGTCGTGTCCATCCCCATGCCGGTCAGTGTCGGCCCGGGTCGCACGATCGACGCGCGAATGCCTGTTCCTTCGAGCTCCATTCGCATCTGGCGCCCCATTGCTTCGAGCCCGGCCTTGGCCGCGTCGTAAGCACCCATGAGTGGACGCTGGCGCTCGGCACAATCCGAGCCGATCAGTACGAAGTCACCGCGCTGTCGTTGCCTCATGCCGGGGAGTACGCGATGCGCCAATCGCTGCGCACCAACGAGGTGGACTTGGATCTGCCGTGAGAACGCCTCTGGATCCATCTCGTCCGCAGCCCCGAATTCGAGGTCACCGGCACCGGAGACGACCATTTCGGTGGGACCGTGGACTGCCTCTGCGGCCGAGACGAATCCGTCGACCGAATCACCGTCCGTGACGTCGAGGAAGTGGGCAAACGCTTCACCACCATTGCTGCGGATCTTCTCGGCGATGGCTTCGCATTCGGTGACTCGACGCGCACCGAGCGCAACCGGATGGCCGAGTTCGGCCAGGGCATACGCAGTAGCGGTGCCGATTCCCGACGATGCGCCACTGATCAATGCCGGCCGGCGAACTGGATTGGGTTCGAAACGAGGCATCAGCGCACCTGCACTTTCACCGGCAGGGCCGCAAAGCCCCGGACGTTTGTCGAATGAACACGCTCGATTCCGGACTCGTCGACTTCGTAGTCGCTGACCCGACGCCCGAACTCTGCGAGGGCGATCTTGGCTTCGAGCTTGGCAAGGTGGGCACCGAGACAGAAGTGCACGCCACCACCGAAACTCGCGAGTTTTCCCGACGAACTCCGGCCGATCTGGAAGCTGTCGGCATCCTCGAAGACGTCAGCGTCTCGGTTGGCCGATCCGATCAGGAGCAGGACCTTCTCCCCCGCCGGAATGGTGCGTCCGTGATATTCGAGGTCGACAACCGAAGTCCGAGCCACGATCTGGCTCGACGTGTCGTAGCGAAGAGTCTCTTCCACCCATTCCGAGGCTCGTTCGGGATCGTCGAGAACCGGTGTGATCTGCTCCCGGTGGTGCGAACCCCAGTACAGAGCGTTTCCGAGAAGCTTGGTCGTGGTCTCGTTTCCGGCCACGACCATCAGAAACATGAATCCGAGGATCTCCTGGTCCGAGAGTTTGTCTCCGTCGATCTCGGCATCGAGCAAGGCCGAGGTCAGATCGTCCGTCCGCGATCGGCGACGCTGCGCGATCATCTCCTTGTAGTAGCCCATCAAACTGATCGAAGCCTCCACCGCAGGTTGCGGCACGTCGAGAACACCCGCCTCTCGATGCACCACCAGATCCGCCTTGCGCCGCAGTTCGGCCCTGTCGGGTTCGGGAACCCCCATGAGTTCGGAGATGACGTCCATCGGCAGCTTTCCCGCCACCTCCGTAATCCAGTCGAACTCCCCCGCGCCCAACGCAGGTACCAGATGTTGCTTCGTGAGTTCGAGGATCCGGCCGTCGAGCTCCGCAACCCGTCGCGGCGTGAATCCGCGAGAAACCAACTGGCGCAACCGCATATGGCGGGGATCGTCCATCGCGAGAAACGACATCACATAATGCGCGTGTGGACCGTAGGCTGCTGGGTCGAGCGATACCCCGTTGGCGCTCGAGAGACGCTTGTTGTCCTTGAATCCGTCGACCACGTCCGCATATCGCGACAACGCCCAAAAGCCAACGTCCGGATTGTGATACAACGGTGATTCTTCGCGCAGACGCTTGTACGTCGGATACGGATCGTCGTGAAAGTGGTAGTCGTACGGATTGAAGACCACCGGATCGATCAAAGCTTCTGTCATGATTTCTCCAGGATCAGTAGAGCTGAGGCCTCGAGGCGTCCAGCGATTTGCGCGTAGGTTCCGTAGCCGATCCCTGCTCGCAGAAGCGCCCCGGCATAAAGCATTTCGAGCGCTTCCAACACTTCGGGTTCGCCATTCGGATCCAACGCCGAAGCGAGTCGTTGATGGATCTCGAGTCCGATCCGCCCGCGAAGATGTTCCACTTCAGGATCGGATCCGAGCAGTGCATTGGTCACGGCGGCCGATACCTCCGGTTCGTCCGCGAGAAGCAGCGCGATGTTTCGAAGTACAGACAGCACGTGCGCGGTGCGATCCAACCCTGAGCCATCAGGCGCCGACGAGTTCTGAAGTCTTCGCCAGAAAACCTCTGCGACCAGATGCTCCTTGGACGCGAAATACGTGTAGGCGGTCGCAGTTCCTACACCCGCTTCGGCCGCAACCGAACGGACAGTCAGTCCGGAAAACTCTTGTTTGCGTAGAACTTTCACTGTTGCTTCGGCAAGCCTGGCCACAGTTTCCGCCTGTTTGCCCGTGAGGCGCCTGCGAGTGGATTCATAGACAATCGATCCCCCGCCACTTGAATCGCCCCGTTTGCTGGACACGTGTCTGGACGTTACTACAGCACCCTGTCCAGGGCAACGAAATGGGGAAACTTCGAAAATTCACCACTCACAGGCAGCCACGAAGTGAAAAGTTCTACTACAGACCGATCTTCATCCCGGCACCAGCGTCCACGCGCAGTTGCTGGCCGGTGACGAATCGCGACTCGTCCGAGGACAGGTACACGACCGCATGCGAGATGTCCGCGGGCTCGACCCACGGGGTCGGCATCGCCTGCATGAACGGGAACGTCACTGCCGCATCCTCGGCGGTCGGATTCTCGAGGTCGGGACGGAACGTCCGGTACATCGGCATGCTCTGCAACATGTCGGTGTTCACGTTGGTCGGATGAATCGCGTTGACGCGAATGGAACTCGGCCCGAGAGTCAGTGCCAACGAACTGGTATATGCCTGAATCAGCTTCTTGGCCAGTCCGTATCCGTCGCCACCCGGACCCTGGAGCGCCTGCTGCCCGTTGAATCCGGTCTGTGGCACCAGACCGGCAACAGAGCCGATCGCGATGATCGAACCCCCTTCGCCGAGGTATTCCATCGACGCGTGCACTGTATTGACGACACCGAGAAAGTTCACATCGAACGCGTCGACGAAACCGGCAGTCGACACGTGCTTGCCGAGCGGACAGATACCGGCGTTCGCCACGACGACATGCAATCCGCCCAACTGACCTACCGCCTCGGCAAGTGCCGTTTCGAGTCCGGCGCGATCGCGGACGTCGACACGTGCCGTCACCACCTGCTGTCCGGTCTCTTTCACCAGTCGAGCCGTTTCCTCGAGATCGGCAGGACTGGCGAGCGGGTATTCGTTGCTGGCGATGTCTGCGCACAGATCGAAGGCGATGATGTGCGCGCCCTCCCGTGCGAGATGAACGGCATGACTGCGCCCCTGACCTCGAGCAGCACCGGTCACCAGCACCACTTTTCCGTCAACTCTGTTCATCTCGACCTCTCTCCCGTGAATGTGAAGGCGTGTACGTGAAGGCGTGCATGTGAAGGCGTGGTTGTGAATGTGCGGTGAACCGTAGCCGCGCCGCCCCGGACACGAGGCGCTTTTCACCGAAGCAGATCCCGAGACGCTCTCGAAATCTCTTATGCCCCAGAAACCATTGCCTCAACCACGAGTGTGAACTAGAGTCCAGACACATGTCCAGAAAGAGAGGGTTCGCGTTATGACGCTTCGACCCGCAGACAGTTCTGCACTTCTCGTCGACGGAAAGCTGGTTCCCGGATCGGGTGGAACCTTCGAAGTTTTCAACCCGGCCACCGAGGAACTGATCGGCCGTGCGGCCGAAGGCACCACCGCGGACATGGATGCGGCCATTGCCGCTGCGCGCCGTGCGTTCGACGAGACCGAATGGGCACGCGATCACGGGTTTCGCGCTCGCTGCCTGCGCCAACTGTGCGACGCACTCCAGTCCCACATCGAGGAGTTGCGTGAGATCACCGTCGCCGAGGTCGGCGCACCCGTCATGCTGACGAGCGGTCCGCAACTCGAAGGCCCGATCGAAGATCTTCGCTACTGGGCTGACCTGATCGAAACCTATTCGTGGGAACAAGATCTCGGGCACGCGTCACCCATGGGGATTCCGACCCATCGCCGACTGCTCAAGGAAGCGGTCGGCGTCGTCGGCGCAATCACACCGTGGAACTTCCCGCACCAGATCAATTTCGCCAAACTCGGCCCCGCCCTCGCGGCCGGCAACACCATCGTTCTCAAACCCGCGCCGGACACGCCCTGGTGCGCCGCGCTGGTCGCCAAGGTGATTGCAGAAGAAACCGAGATCCCAGCGGGCGTCGTCAACGTGGTGACGTCGACAGATCACTCTCTCGGCGCGCAGCTGTGCAGCGATCCGCGCGTCGATCTCGTGTCCTTCACCGGTTCCACCGCCACCGGACGCACGGTGATGGCCACGGCCGCGCAAACCCTCAAGAAGGTCTTCCTCGAACTCGGGGGCAAGTCCGCATTCATCGTCCTCGACGACGCGGACATCAAGAGTGCATGCTCGGTTGCCGCGTTCTCCGTGTGCGTTCATGCCGGTCAGGGATGCGCACTCAGTACCAGACTTCTCGTGCCGCGCGCTCGGTACGAAGATGCTCTGGCAGCGGCCTCCGCCGCGATGGCGGGTATCCGAGCCGGTGATCCCAGCGCGCGCGGAACGGTGTGCGGTCCGGTCATCTCCGCGCGCCAGCGCGCCAGGGTGGAGAGCTACCTCGCCCTCGCGGTCGAAGAGGGCGGCACGATCGTGACGGGTGGAGGCCGACCCGACGATCACCAGAGCGGCTTCTTCGTCGAACCCACTCTCATTGCCGGGCTGGACAACTCGTCTCGCGTAGCGCAGGAGGAGATTTTCGGGCCCGTTCTCGTGATCATTCCGTACGACAACGACGACGACGCTATCCGAATTGCCAACGATTCCCCCTACGGCCTGTCCGGGTCGGTGTGGGGCGCCGATCCCGATCGCGTCGCGCACGTCGTTGCCGGTGTCAGAACCGGAACGCTGAGTGTCAACGGCGGCGTCTGGTATTCGGCCGACGCACCGTTCGGCGGCTACAAACAATCCGGGATCGGCCGCGAAATGGGCCTCGCCGGTTTCGAGGAATACCTCGAAACCAAGCTCGTCGCTTCACCTTCCTGACATTCCACACCCTCACCCCACACCCTCACCACAGAATCATCACCACGAAAGTAGGTCGACATGGGACGTTTCGACGGTCGCACCGCAATAGTTACCGGAGCAGCGCAGGGTATCGGAGAGGCGTATGCCCGCGCTCTGGCCGCGGAGGGGGCCAACGTGGTCGTGGCGGACCTCAATCGCGAACTCGGTGAAGCTGTCGCCAAGCAGATCACGGCGGACGGTGGAAGTGCCGTGTTCAAGGACGTCGACGTCGCCGACGGGGAGTCGACTGCGGCACTTGCCGACTTCACGATCGAGCAGTTCGGTAGCATCGAGCATCTGGTGAACAACGCTGCCATCTACGGCGGAATGAAGATCGATTCCCTGTTGACGGTGGACTGGGACTACTACCGAAAGTTCATGAGCGTCAACATGGACGGCGCATTGCACGTGTGCCGGGCGGTCGTACCTCATATGCGCGCGAAGGGCGGTTCGATCGTCAACCAGTCCTCCACAGCAGCCTGGCTGTACTCGAATTACTACGGACTCGCGAAAGCCGGCGTCAACAGCCTGACACAACAACTCGCGACCGAACTCGGCTGGTCGAACATCCGGATCAACGCCATCGCTCCCGGTCCCATCGACACGGAGGCGACTCGAACCGTCACCCCCGGCAACATCGTCAAGGACATGGTAAAGCGAATCCCGTTGCAGCGCATGGGAACGCCGGAGGATCTCGTCGGCATGTGCCTGTTCCTTCTCTCCGACGACGCAGGCTGGGTGACCGGGCAGATCTTCAACGTCGACGGAGGCCAGGTGTACCGGTCATGACGGAATCGGCGCCGAGAGCCAGCGCTTCGAAAACCAGACTGGGATACATCGGCCTAGGCAACATGGGCGCGCCGATGGCGCAGCGCCTCCTGGACTGGCCGGGCGGACTGGTGGTGTGTGATGCCCGCGCAGAAGCGCTCGAACCGTTCACCACTGCGGGCGCGAGCGCAGCATCGACGCCCGCCGACGTTGCAGCGCAGGCGAGCATCATCTCCGTCACGGTGCTCGACGACGCGCAGGTACGCGAGGTTGTGTGCGGGCCGCACGGGATCCTGTCGACCGCACAGCCAGGCACTGTCGTCGCGATTCACTCCACTATCTCGGACACCACGGCGGTGGAACTCGCTGACATCTGTCAACAGCGTGGTGTTCTGCTGGTCGACGCGCCGATCAGTGGCGGTGCCGGCGGCGCAGCGCAGGGCAGGCTGGCAGTGATGATCGGCGGCTCCGACGAGGCGTTCGAAGCCGTCCGCGAGCCCTTCGGATCCTGGGCCGAGCTGGTGGTTCACGCCGGTGACGTCGGCGCGGGAACGCGAATGAAGCTCGCACGCAACCTTCTTCACTTCGTCTCGTTCACCGCCACGACCGAGGCCGCGCGACTCGCCGAAGCAGCAGGACTCGATCTCCGCACGCTCGGAAAGGTCGTCAGGCACACCGATGCGATCACTGGTGGCGCGGGCGCGATCATGCTCCGCGACACCACCGCACCGGTCTCGGAGGACGACCCGTGGTTCTCGATACTGCGGCATGTTCGCAATCTCGGGGAGAAGGACTTGGCCTTGGCCATCGACCTCGGAGATCGGCTGAATCTCGACCTGCCGCTCGCGCACCTTGCGCTCGCCGGACTCGGTGCCGGTCTGGGCGTCGGGAATGACAGCGAAGACAGGCCGGCCGAATCTTCAACGGCATCTTCGGCATCTACTACTCGGGAGCACGCATGACCGACACCACTCACATGACCGATGCCGGTGGAACCGACGAAAGCCGCATCTCCGAGACCCGCGCTCGTGGCGTCGCGAAGATGAACGAGGTGTACGGCTGGGAGCTTCCCGCCGACGTTCCCGGCGACTTCTTCGCGGTCACCGCCGACCACCTCTTTGCCGACATCTGGACGCGACCGGGACTGTCGGTGCGTGACCGACGCCTACTCCTGATCGGTGCCATCACCGCCCAGGGGCAGAACGATGTGGCAAAGATCCAGATCAACGCTGCTCTCCACAACGAGGAGTTGACCGAGCAGCAGTTCGAAGAGGCCGCGATCTTCCTGTGCCACTACGTCGGCTGGCCGCTGGCCACCGGACTCAACAATGCGCTGATCGCCGTGAAGGCCGACAGACGTAAAGCCGCGCGCGCCAAGGAGAAGGCCGCGGCCGATTCCGCGAAAACGGACACCGACTGACTTTCGGTCGAGATACTGCCATCAGGGCATCAATCACACCCATCGATTCCCCCACCAACCAACCAGAAGAACGAAGGATCCGAATCCATGGCCGAGGCCAGCTCAATCCGTCCGCAGCCCGCCGCAAGCATCGAGCAGTGGGACTTCGAGGCTGACGTCGTCGTCGCCGGCTACGGCATTGCCGGAGTGAGTGCTTCGATCGAGGCCGCGCGAGCGGGCGCCGACGTATTGGTGCTCGAGCGCACGAGCGGCTGGGGCGGCGCTGCGGCGCTGGCAGGTGGATTCATCTATCTGGGCGGCGGGACCCCGTTGCAGCAGGCACTCGGGTTCGAGGACTCCCCCGCCAACATGAAATCATTCATGATGGCCGCACTCGGGCCCGGCGCCGACGAGGAGAAGATCACCGACTACTGCGAAGGCAGCGTCGAGCACTACAACTGGCTCGTCGACAACGGTGTGCCGTTCAAGGAAAGTTTCTACGGCCAACCCGGCTGGGAAACACCCTTCGACGACGGACTCATGTATTCCGGCGGCGAGAACTCGGCACCGTTCAACACGATCGCGACACCGGCCCCTCGCGGGCACGTGCCGCAGATGAGCGGCAAGCGCACCGGGGAGAAGGGCGGTGGTTTCATGTTGATGAAGCCACTGATCGAGACGGCCGAAATCCTCGGCGTACGAGCAGAATACGACATGCGAGTCCAGCGCCTGGTCGCCGACGGAGATCGAGTAGTCGGCATCATCGCCAAGCAGTACGGCAAGGAAGTGGCAGTTCGAGCACGCACGGGTGTCGTATTGGCGACGGGAAGCTTCGCCTACAACGAAGCGATGATCCAGTCGTACGCCCCACGGCTGATCGGGCGCCCCGGTGCGGCTATCGAAGAGCACGACGGCAAGGCCATCCAGATGGCGCAGGCACTCGGCGCCGACCTCGCACACATGGACGCAACCGAGGTCGCATTCTTCGGCGACCCCCAGTTGATGATCCGCGGCATCCTGGTCAACGGACGCGGCCAGCGCTACGTCAACGAAGACACGTACCCGGGAAGAATCGGCCAGGAGACGCTGCTGCGCAACGAGAATCAGGCCTACCTGATCATCGACGAAGCTTCCTACGAAGAGGGCTGCGCCGCCGACAGTTCCACACCGTTCTTCAGATTCCAGCCCAAGTGGGTGGCCGAGACCGTCGAGGAACTCGAATCCGACATGGGCCTGCCGGAAGGCACCCTTCAGTCGACCGTCGAGGTCTACAACCGGCACGCCGCCCGTGGTGAAGACCCGGTACTCGGTAAGAAGAAGGAGTGGGTCAAGCCGATCGGCTCACCCGTCGCTGCGCTCGACCTTCGCAATTTCACCGCCGGATTCACGCTCGGCGGCCTGCGCACGTCGATCAACTCGGAGGTCATCCACGTCTCCGGCGAACCGATCCCGGGTTTGTTTGCCGCTGGACGCTGCACCGCCGGCGTCTGCGCCGGTGGATACGCCTCCGGAACGTCCCTCGGTGACGGCAGCTTCTACGGGCGACGCGCGGGAATCAGCGCTGCCAAGGGCTGAGCGTCTCTTATCAAATGTCAGCATCCTCAATGTCAGCATCCTCGCTGCGACGTTCGAGGAACAACGTGTCACGCCACCTGCCACCGAGTTGAGCGATACGCGAGCGAGTGCCGACGATTCGGAATCCGACGGCCTGATGCAAGGCGACACTCGCCCGGTTCTCCGGGAAGATCGACGACTGCACCGTCCAGATCTCACTGGCGTCGGCGGCTTGCACCTGTCGGCGAAGCAGCAGCTTGCCTACGCCGCGCCCGCGAGCACCGCTACCGATGTAGATGGAGTTCTCGGCGACCCATCGATGATCGGGCAACCATTGCGCGTCGAGCTTCTCGGCTGACGGCACCGACGTGGTGAACGTCGCGGTTCCGGTGTCGATTCCTTCTCGGTAGATCGAGCGCACGGCATCCCAGTCGCCGGATTCCATGCGGCGAAGCACCACATCGTCGGGAAGAACTCCCAGTGTGTCTTCGACCGGGCCACGCGCAGCCACAACGGCGGCCGCTGCCATCAGATCGGAGTATGCCGTTCCGGCAACACTGACAACCGAAGTGCCTTCACGCACCGAAGCCTCGACAAAACCGACCTCGATCAAGGCCTCGAGGTGAGCACTCAGCGCCGACGGCTCGAGTGATGCGGCGTGTGCAATCGTGTCGACGTCGATCGGACCGCCGGCAGCGAGTCGGAGCACTCGCAGCCGCGTCGGATCACCAAGGCACGCAAACCTGCGCGCAAGTACATCGGTGTCGAGGGGCGCGAGTGTTTCTGAACTCATAGGGCGACTATAACGCCGCTGACCTGCAGTTCGGTCGGCTAGGTGGGGCGAGCGGGCCCCGAAGTGAGAAACAACTCAGCCGCCGATCCTCGGGTTCACCGGCTAACGCGCACCGATCGACTCGGCAATCATCGACCACGAGTTGTGAAGATCGTCCTGCCAATAACCCCAGGAGTGAGTGCCAGTTGCCCGGAAATCATAGGTGGCCGGGATGCCCAGGGAGTCGAGCCGCTCGGCCAAACGCTGGGTGCACTGGTTCGTCCCGGCCTCGATGACTCCACCCACGATCACCTGGTTCGCCAGAACGCCGAGGTCGCCGTTGACCATCGGTCCCCCCAGATTCTCGTGTGGGCCGGGCAGGCCCGATCCATTGCTGATGTAGAGGTCGACCCCCCGCAATCTCTCGGCGTTGACCACAGGATCGTTGGCTACCCAGCCCGGACCGCCGGGAGGACCCCACATGTTGTCCACGTTGCCGCCGCGGAATCCGACCACGAATCTCACGTAGTCCTGACCGGGTTGAGTACTCGTCTCGGCGCACCCGCTGAAAGCACCGACGGCACGGTAAACGGATGGCGCCGCCTCGGCCAGGCTCAGAACCGAGGTACCTGCCATCGACAATCCGGCAACGGCATTCACACCCGTAGTCCCGAGCGTGGCATCGACGATCGGTGGCAACTCCTCGGTGAGGAACGTGGTCCACTTGTTCAGCCCGAGAACAGGATCGGGCTTCTCCCAGTCGGTGTAGTAGCTGTAGGCACCGCCGATCGGGTTGACGACGTTGACGTTCTTGTCGCCGAAGAAGTCGACGACGTCTGTGCGTGTCTGCCACGTCGCCGTGTCCTCGCCTCCGCCCGCGCCGTTGAGCAGGTAGAGAGTCGGCCGGGGCGCACTCGTGTCTGCCGGCCGAATCACCTCGAGTGGGATCACCTTGTCCATTGCAGCGGAGTAGACGTACATCGTCAGCTGACGGGCGTTGATTTCCTCGACGTGATCGAGAGCTGAACTGTCTGGAGGGGATGTTCGCGCCTGATCAGCCGAGGCAAGCGCCGCTTCACCGAACAATCCCGTCCATGCGACGAGGGCGGCGACCAGTATCGCCCGAGTACGTCCGATCCTTCTCATTGCCGCTCCTCGTGCTCGATTGCGGTGCCCGGCAACAGCTCGGTGGCGCTCGCTTCACGGGCGTGCGGCTCGGTGGCTTCAAGTTGTCATGCCCGTTCGGAGTATCCGGAAAACATCGAGAGCACCCGAGCCATCTCCGGTCCGATGACCGCCATGGCCGGTGCCTCGATCATCTCGTTGTGTCCGCATCGCACCGGTACCTCCACGATCCGGCCTGTCACGAGCGGACGCCATTCCTGTGGCGACCTCTCCCGCGGAATCCTGTCGTCTTTTCCGTCAGCCGGGAAGATCAGCAGGTCTCCCTCGTAGATCTGGGGAACGAACTGGTGCGTGATTCTCTGCGAAGTCTCGTACCCTCTGGCAATCCGCTCGAGGTCCCGACCGTCGACTCCCGTCTCGGGCCCGAGCCTCCGGGCCAGCACGGCCGCCGCCTCGTCGAAGGTCAGATCTCGGTCGGTCTCGATCTCGAGGCCGAGTCCTCGCAGTAGGTCTCGGACGTCGAGTGCGGCTGACGCAGAGGCATCGCCGTTGTCGGGGTAGCTGTCCATCATCGTCAGTGTGGCAACTTCGCGGCCGGACGATTGCAGTTCGACGGCCATGGCGTGCGCGATGACTCCGCCGAGGGACCAACCGAGCAAGTCGTACGGCCCGTCCGGCGAAACGGCTTCCATCTCTTCGACGTAGCGATGCGCCAACTGTTCGATCGACTGATAGTCACCGTCGTCGCTGAGTGCGGGTAGCTGAAGTCCGTACACCGGTCGGTCCTCGGGCAGATACCGCACCAAGCCGGCGTACCCCCATGACAGGCCGATACCAGGGTGCACACAGAACAGCGGTCTCCCACTTCCTTCTGTCCGCAGCGGAACAACCACGGCGAGAAGCTCTTCCATGCCGGCGTCCACTGTCGGCATGTCGAGGCGTCGAGCGATTCCAGCGGGTGTCGGGTCGAGGAACATCCACTGAAGCGGAATTCTGCGTTGGAAACGGGAGTGCAGTGCGCTGACGATTCGGGTGGCTACCAGGGAGGACCCGCCCAGGTCGAAGAAGCTGTCGGTAGTGCTCACCCGGCTGACACCCAGAACCTCGACAAACGAGTCGACCACGGCGCGCTCGGTGTCGGTGACCGGCTCGCGGAACTCGGCTGCAACCGAACTGAATTCGGGTTCCGGTAGAGCCTTTCGGTCGAGCTTGCCCACCGGTGTCATCGGAATCCGCTCGAGAAATACCACTGCCGACGGAACCATGTGCGAGGGAAGGCGGTCGGCTGCGTACGCCCGTATCTCGTCGCTGTTCGAGGCGTCGGCAGCTGACGTACGCACGTACGACACCAGGACCGTTTCACCCGACGGTCCCGTGTAGCCGACAGTTGCGGCGAAGTCCACCGACGGATGGCGTGAGAGAACTGCATCGATTTCCCCGAGTTCGATCCGAAAACCACGGACCTTGACCTGGAAGTCGCTGCGCCCGATGTATTCGAGTGTGTGATGCACTCCATCGCCGGAACCAACGATTTTGGCACTGTCACCGCCGGATTCACGCCAACGCACGACATCTCCGGTGCGGTACATCCGGCGCCCCGGCGACCCGTACAAGCAAGCGACAAATCGTTCCGACGTGAGCGACGCCCGATTATGGTACCCACGTGCCATACCTGGGCCGATGATGTACAACTCCCCCGGCACGCCCACCGGTACGGGCTGCAAACGCTCGTCCAGCACCAGGAAGCCGAAGCCCACTGCCGGCGAGCCGATGTTCACTCCCGCACCGGGTTTCATCGAATCGCTGACACTCGCCTGCACGGTGGTTTCAGTCGGGCCGTAGCCGTTGTGCAGCCTCCGACCCGGCGCCCATTGCGCGACGACCTCCGGCGGGCAGGCCTCGCCCACCAGATCGAGAACACGGAGCGCCTCGAAACCGTTGTCCCCCAACGCCGCCAGCGCGGTCGGTGTAATGGTGGCATGAGTGACCTGCTCGCGCCGGAAAACATCGGCCAATTCGGCGCCACCGTACACAGCAGGCGGAACGATCACGACTTGCGCCGAGGCGCTGAATGCCATCGTCAACTCGAAGATGGAAGCGTCGAAACTCGGCGATGCCAACTGTGAGACATGAGAGTCGTGAGTGACCTCGAACCTCTCACGAGTTTCGGCCGTGAAGCTCGCCAAACCTCGATGAGTAATGTTCACTCCCTTGGGTTTCCCCGTAGATCCCGAGGTGTAGATCAGGTAGGCCGGATGATCGAGGTTCAGTTCACCGGTTCGATCGTCATCGGTGATCGGTTCCGGCGACAGCGCGGCTACCCGCCGGGCGAATTGTGGGTCGTCGAGTTCCAGCCAGGGAACAACGTCGGGTAGGTGAGTTCGGCTGGACTGAACGGTCAAACCGAGCGAGGCTCGGCAATCGGCGAGCATGTATTCGACGCGCTCGCGCGGATAGGCCGGATCGACAGGCACAAAAGCCGCTCCGGCTTTGGTCACCGACCAGATCGCCACCACCGATTCGATCGAGCGAGGCATTCCCAGTGCCACGAAGGTCTCCGGGCCCACACCGCGACCGCACAACTCCCGGGCAACACGATTCGACCACTCGTCCAGGTCGCGATAACTGAGCTGCCGGTTCTCGAGCGACAGGGCCACCGAGTCCGGATCGATCGCCACGGCGTCCGCCAACAACTCAGGCCACAATTTCGGAGGTACTTCGGGGAGCCCATGCGCCGGCGTCAACTCGCGACGTTCAAGATCGCCGAGTAGATCGATGTCACCGATCGGTACCTGCGGATTCCGGGTCACGGCCTCGAGTACACGAACGAACATGTCGGCAAACCCGCTGACCGTACCGGGGTCGAAGAGATCGGTGGCAAAGTCGACGGCTCCGCTCATTCCTCCCGGTGCACCGCGATCGTCGTACTCTTCGGCGAGGAGGAATTCCAGGTCTACCTTCACTACCTCGAGTTCTGGGTCGATCCCGCGGACTTCCAGTCCCGCCAGCTTCAGAATCGGCCGATCGTTGTTCTGGAATTCCAGCGACACCGAGGAAATCGGTGCATAGGCGCTCGACCGTTTCGGCCCGACCGCGTCCACTACCCGCTCGAAGGGAACGTCGGAATGCGCGAACGCGGCGAGGTCGACTTCGCGGCAATGCGCAACCAACTCCCGGAACGATTGAGCCGGGTCGACCTGTGTGCGCAGTGCGAGCGTGCCGACGAACATGCCGACCAGATCATCGAGGGCACGATCTCCCCGGCCGGCGATCGGCGTTCCGATCACGATGTCGTCGGTGCTGCCCAAACGTGCCAGCAAGAGCGCGAGCGCTGCATGCACAGTCATGAATGCAGTGGACTCTTGCTGCCTCGACACGTCTCGGATACGGCGGTGAAGATCACTGCTGATCGAGAAGTGAATCCGCGAGCCGTGAAAACTCTGTTGTGTCGGCCGGTCTCGATCGAGGGGAAGTTCCAAGAGGTCGGGAGCGCCTGACAGTGCGCGTCGCCAGTAAGCCAACTGCTCGGTGATCACCGACCCAGGGTCGTCGCCGGAGCCCAGAACCTCCCGTTGCCAGAGCGCAAAGTCGGCGTACTGGACTGGAAGCGGCGTCCACTGGGGTTCCCTGCCGTACGCGTGGGCCTCGTATGCAATCATCACGTCTCGGGTCAGTGGAGACATCGAGAAGCCGTCAGCCGAGATGTGGTGCACCACTACGGCAAGTACGTGTTCGCGCTCATCGATGGTGAACAACGCTGCCCGCAGGGGAATTCGTGCGGCGACGTCGAAACCGGCCGAGACCATTCGGGCAAGCTCGTCACGGAGATGATGTTCGTCGGTCACCGATGTCTCGGCCAGTTGTGGCAGCGCGGCGCTTTCGGTGGGCACGATGTGCTGGACCGGTCCGTCGCCGTGGACCGGGAACATCGTTCGCAGCGATTCGTGGCGGGCGATGACATCGGACATCGCTGATCTCAAGGCCGGTTTGTCGAGTTCACCGCTCAACCGCACCACGAGCGGAATGTTGTATGCAGGAGAACTGGTGTCGAGTTGATTGACGAACCACATCCGCTGCTGAGCAAACGACAAGGGGATGTTGTCGGGTCGGGGGCGCGGTTCCAGTCGCTCCGACCGTTCGGCGACCGACTGGTCGATCACCGTAGCCAACTCGGCCACCGTCGGCGTATCGAACAGGTCCCGCACGCCGACGGTAGCTCCGAGCACCGCCCGTAGCCTCGCCGCGACCGAAGTGGCGCTCAGAGAATTTCCACCGAGCTCGAAGAAACTGATGTCGGTACCGACTCGTTCGAGGCCGAGCACCTCGGCGAACACGTCCGACACTGCCTGTTGGACCGGGCCGACAGGGGGACGGAAATCCCCTGTGGTCGTCTCGATTTCGGGGCTGGGCAATGCCGAACGGTCAACTTTTCCGACAGCGGTCAATGGTATGTTCTCCAGCACCGTGAGAACGGCAGGCACCATGTGCGAAGGCAAGCGCCGGGCCACGGCGCGAATCAGGAGCCTGGTGTCCAGTCGACCCGCGGTGGGCATGACGTACGACACCAGTCGGGTGTCTCCGGTGGGGGCGGAATCGGCAACCGTAACGGCAAATCCGACGTTGGGCTCCGCCATCAGCACACTGTCGATCTCACCGAGTTCGACACGGAAGCCTCGAACCTTGACCTGGAAGTCGCTTCGCCCGACGTACTCGACACACATGTCCGCCGTCCATCGCACGATGTCGCCGGTGCGGTACATCCGCGTTCCTGGGTCGGCCGGATTGGCAACAAAGCGCTCTGCCGTCAACCCCGGCCTTCGGTGATATCCCCGCGCCACGCCTGGTCCGGCCAGATACAGCTCGCCGGGGACCCCGACGGGAACCGCTTGAAGTCGAGCGTCGAGCACCAGTTCACTGACGCCACTGACAGGTCCACCGATCGTGATGCGTTCCCCGGCGGTCATGGGCGGACTGACGTTGGACATGATCGTTGCTTCGGTCGGTCCGTACGCGTTGTACAGGCGGCGGCCAGGTGCCCAGCGAGCGACGAGATCGGGTGGGCACGCCTCGCCCCCGAATACGACTTCCGAAAGTTGTTCCAGCCCACCCGGGTCCACCGTTGCCAATGCCGCCGTGGTGATGAACGCGTGCGTGACGGCGTGCTCGGCCAGAAGCTGCGCCAGGTCCTCGCCCCCGTAGATCCCGGGTGGAGCGATAACCATCGTCGCCCCGGCGCCGAAAGCCTGCAGATATTCGAAGAGCGACCCGTCGAAACTCGGAGTGGAGAAGTGCAGCGTGCGTGATTGTGGAGTTGCGCCGTAGCGTTCGACCTGGTCTCGGGCGAAGTTGTCGAGCCCTCGCTGTGTGACCACGACTCCCTTGGGCACGCCGGTCGACCCCGAGGTGTACACCACGTAGGCAGCTGAATCCAACCCGATCGGACGGAGTCGGTCGTTGTCGGTCAACGGGCTCCCCGAGAAGTCCTCGCACTTCTTCGTGAAATGCGGATCGTCGAGAATCAGCCACTCCGCGATATCGGGCAATCGATCTCGGCCCGCGGTGGTGGTCAATCCGAAGCTGACCTTCGAATCGATCAGCATGTGATTGATCCGCTCGTCGGGATAGGCGGGATCGATCGGCACGAAAGCAGCGCCCGTCTTGGCGACGGCAAGTATCGACACCACGGACGTGAGAGAACGTGGGACACCGACTGCTACGTAGTCCTCGGTTCCCAGTCCTCGCGAGACCAGCACGCGAGCAATGCGATTGGAGACGATGTCCAGCTCGCCGTAGGTCAGGCTGCCGTCCGCCGATTCCACGGCGAGCGCGTTCGGATCACGCTGGGCTGCCGCATCGAAGATCTCCGGGAAGACGCGCGACGACCCACCAGCCGTGCCACGGGCCGGCACCAATTCGGCACGTTCGGACGGGGCGAGCACCGACACCACAGCCAAGGGGCGATCCGGCTGGGCACACGCTTCGAGTACACGATGCAGTCGTCCGGCGATCTCTTCGATGTCGGCGGCACCGAAAACCTCGGGTAGGTACTCGAATTTCAGGCGGAGTCTGGTGTCGACCGATGCCACCAGGCTGAGCGGGTAGTGGGCAGCGTCCTTGGCTTCGACATCGGTGATCCGGATCCCCGCAATATCGGTATCGGACGAAAGGCCTTGACGGTCAACGGGATACGATTCGAAGACAGTCAACGTGTCAAATCCGGTCTCCGGCCCCGTGGCTACTTGGATCTCGGAAAGCCCGAGATAGTGATGATCCGACAGCTCTGCTTGCTCGGCCTGGATCCGCGCGAGGAGTGTGCCGATACTTTCTCTCGGGCGCAGAGTGATTCGGACCGGAATTGTGTTGATGAACAGCCCGATCATGGTTTCGATCCCGGTCAGCTCGGGAGGTCGACCCGACACCGTCGCCCCGAACACCACATCGTCTCTCCCGGTCAGTGCAGCGAGGACGATCCCCCACGATGCCTGAACAATTGTGTTGATCGTCAGCCCGAGTTCACGCGCCATCCCGCGAAGTGAGGTTGTGAACTCCTCGTCCAGATCGAACACCCACTCGGCCGCCATGATGGAGAGTCGACGAGATCGAACCGCCGGAGCCAACAGCGTCGGTCCTTCGACTCCGCTCAGCGTCCTCGCCCATACAGCTCGAGAAGCTTGCTGATCGCGGCGGCTCATCCAGGTCAGATAGTCGCGATACGCGCGCGCGTGAGGCAAGGCCGCCACTTCACCGTCAGCGGCATAGAGCGTCGCCAACTCCCGGATCAGCAGTGGCATGGACCAGCCGTCCAGAAGGATGTGATGGTTGGTGAGCACCAGCGTGAACTTTTCGGGGGCGAGAGCAATCAGGGTGAATCTGATCAACGGCGCCTGCGCCATGTCGAACGGGCGCGCTCGGTCCTCCGCCAGTGCTCGATCAAGATCCTGATCTGTTGCACCAGTGAGGTCGATTTCCTGCCACGGCGCTGCCACGGCGCTTCGGACCACCTGGACGGCACGGCCGTCCGCGCCGTGAAGGAAGGCGGTACGCAGGTTCTCATGCCTGTCGAGCAGCGCGTCGGCGGCGCGACGCAGGCGCTCCGAATCGACTGCGCCGGCTAGATCGAGAGCCACTTGTACGAGGTATGCGTCGACCGATCGTTCGGCCAGTTCGGCATGGAACAACAACCCCGCTTGCAATGGAGAGAGCGACCATACGTCGCTCAGGTCGGGGCACCGGCTTTCGAGGTCGTCGACCGCGTCCTGTCGAAGATCGACCAGATCGAAGTCCGAGGGTGTGAATCCGCCGCCGCCTGCCGCGTACTCACCGAGCCCGGCCAATGCGTCGAGCCACCACTGCGCCAGTTGCCGAGCGTCGTCCGCGCCCAGAATGTCCGGTGGGAACGTCCAGCTGGCAACGAGCTGCGGGCCGTCCTCGGGGTCACTGTTGTCGGTGTCGCTGTCGTCGACGGTCATCACGTTGACCTCGAGGACGCCGGCGAGTGGGAGATCGACGGCCGCAACCGTCCGCAGGTCCTCGTCACGGATCGGTACCCATCCCGCTGAAGCGTCGGAGTCGGATCCACCGACGCGTCCGAGGTAATTGAAACTGATCTGAGGCACCGGAAGTTGCGAAAGAGTGTGTGCCGTTTCGCGGTTCAGATAGCGCAGCAACCCGAAGCCGATGCCGCGGTCCGGCACCGCCCGGAGTTGTTCCTTGACGGCCTTGGCAGCGACGCCCGCAGCCGGACCGCCGGCGAAGGCGTCGCTCGGATCCACTCCGCTCAGATCGATCCGCACCGGGAAGATCGACGTGAACCATCCCACTGTGCGAGCAAGATCTGCCCCGGGAACCACCTGTTCCTCGCGTCCGTGTCCCTCGAGGCTGATCAATGTCTCCGGATTGTCGATCCCGCGCTCCCTATGCCAGCGGACCATCGCAAGAGCCAAAGCCGTCAACAACCCGTCCTCGACGCTCCCGTGAATCGCCTGCGGCACTGTCGTCGACACGGCCTCGGTCAATGCCGTGGGAACTCGTACTTCGATGTCGGTGGTGGCCGAGGCGGTGTCCCTCTTCGTCAGGGCGCGCACACCCAGAGTCGGATCTGGACCCGCGAGCACCTCTCGCCAATAGTCGAGTTCAGCAACCCGATCCGGCTCGCGCGCGGCGTCGACGAGGCCACGTGCCCATCGACGCATCGAGGTCCCGACCGGAGCCAGTGACGGGTCGACGCCTGATTGCACCTGCGCACAAGCAAGTGCAAGATCGGGGATCAGGATTCGCCAGGAAACACCGTCCGTCACCAGATGGTGCGCTACCAGTAGCAACCGTTTCTGGCGCTGTCCTTCCATTTGAATCTGCCCGTCGGTGTCGAGCAGGACTGCCTGCACCATCACACCTGTCTCCGGGTCGAGCCGCCCCAGAGCTGCGTCGAGTTCTGCCGAGACCGTCTCCGCGGCAGCACCCTCCAGGCTCGCGTGGCGTACGACGGTCTCCGCCCGCACCGTACCTGCTGGCGCAACGTCCATCCGCCGAGCGGATTCAGGATGCAGCGTCGCCCGGATGCCCGCGCGGAGGATGTCGTGGTGGTCCAGCACGGCCTGCATCGCCTGTGTCAGCGTGACCTCGTCGAGCGTGGCAGGAACCGCGAGGAGAACAGATTGTGAGTACCGCCGAAAATCTCCGCCGCGATCGAGCATCCATTCCGCGATCGGTGTCAACTCGATCTCCCCGACGCCGCCACCGGGCAACTCGTCGAGAACAGCGTGACCGCCAGACGTACCGGCCGTCTCGGACAGCGCCGCAACGGTTTTGCGTTCGAATACCTCGCGCGGTGAGATCAAAACTCCGGCAGACTTGGCTCGCGTCACCAACTGGATGGACATGATCGAGTCACCGCCGAGAGTGAAGAACGAATCGTCGACCCCCACCTCGTCGAGTCCCAGAACCTCGGCGAACAGGCCCGCAAGGATGCTTTCCGTCTCGGAGGCGGGGCCACGACTCACGGTTGTCTGTAGCCCGAAGTCAGGTTCAGGCAACGCTTTCCGGTCGAGTTTGCCGTTCACCGTCAGCGGCAACGCCTCGAGAACCGTCACGACAGCGGGGACCATGTGTGCCGCCAACCTCTGCGAGAGATACTCGAGCAACGCCGCCGGAGAGACAGTGGCAACGGCCTCCGGCACCACGTAGCCCACCAACCGGTCTCTGCGGGCCACGACCGCCGCCTGAGACACGCCCACTCCGGAGAGCAGCGCAGCCTCCACCTCGCCGAGTTCGATTCGGTACCCCTTCACCTGCACCTGCAGATCGTTTCGTCCGAGGTACTCCAGCTGCCCGCTGTCGTTCCAGCGCCCCAGGTCACCGGATCGATACATACGCGCCCCACTGACGGTGAGGTCGGGAATGAACCGCGCGGAGGTCAGACCGGACCGGCCGAGGTATCCGCGTGAAACCTGATCGCCGCAGACATACAGTTCACCCACCACACCGGGCGGCACCGGGTGCAACCGCTGATCCAACACATACACACGCAATCCGGGCAACGCCCGACCGATCACCGAGGCCGATCCGTCACGCGCCAGCTCACGATCGAGCGGTAGGTGGCTGACGTGCACCGTGGTCTCCGTGATGCCGTACATGTTGACCAGATCTGGTGACGACGTCCCGCGGCGGGCGTACCAGCGCGTCAACTGTCCGAAGTCGAGGGCTTCTCCACCGAAGATCACGTAGCGCAATGACAGGGCCGCGCTCCCGATACGCCGGTCGGCTTCCGCCAATTGATAGAAGGCAGTGGGAGTTTGATTGAGCACCGTGACACGTTCGTGCCGTAGCAATTCGAGGAATGCCTCTGGTGAACGGGCCGTGAAGTAGTCGACCAGTACCAGCCGGCCACCGTGTGCGAGTGCGCCCCACATTTCCCAGACCGAGAAGTCGAATGCCTCGGAATGGAACATCGTCCACACATCGCCGCTGTCGAAGCCGAAGAGCGCTCCGGTGTTTGCCAGCAACGTCACGACGCTGCGGTGGGAAACCTGCACCCCCTTCGGACGCCCAGTAGACCCCGAGGTGTAGATCACGTAGGCCACCGAATCGGGTCGGAGCGGTAGCAGCCGGTCTTGGTCGGTCACCGGAAGCGGAGAAAACCTGTGCAGCGCGTCGAGAATCGCCGGGTCGTCCACGGAAATCACTGGAATCTCGTTGTCTGCGATTGCGTCATTGTCTCGTATGTCGTCGCCGTCGGCCCGAGTGGTCAGCACGCACTTGGGTGCGGAGTCACGCAGCACGAAGTCCACGCGGTCGACCGGAGAAGTCAGGTCCACCGGTAGGTATCCGCCACCCGCCTTCACCACCGCCAGCAATGCCACCACCAGGTCGATCGAGCGGGTCATCGCGACTGCCACCAGGGTTTCCGGCACCACACCCTGAGCCACCAACAGTCGAGCGAGGCGGTTTGCTCGCTCGTCGAGTTCGCGGTAGGTGACGGACAATCCGTCGCAGCGCACCGCCACGGCATCGCCGGACGTCAGCACCGCACGATCGAAGAGATCCGACAGCGAATCCTCGTGGGTTCCGACGCCCGAGACCGAGGCCGAGCCTGAGGCCGAGGCCGATGGCGCAACCAGCATCTCGCTGTATTCGCCGGCCAGAAGTATGTCGATGTCGCCGACGACTGCCGACGGATCCTCGATCACGGCGCCGATCACTCTCTCGAAGCGCTCCGCGATGCGCGTCACCGATACTCGATCGAAAATATCTGTTGCATAACGGAAACCGGCGCTGATACCGGCCGGCCCACCGTGCTCGTCGACGTGTTCCATCACACTCAGTTGTAGATCGAATTTTGCAACCGCGAGATCGATGTCGAGCGAGCGAGCCGTCAGTTCCGGCAATTCGAAGCGCAGTCCCGTATCGGTCTGGAATTCGAGGAGTACTTGAAAGAGGGGTGAATGCGCGGTGGAACGGTCGGGCGAGCGGTCATCCACCAACCTCTCGAAGGCAATGTCTGCATGGTCGAGTGCACCGAGATCCGTTGACCGCACCGCGGCCAACACCTCGGCAAAGGTTGCTCCGGATTCGACGGGTGTGCGAAGCACGAGCGTGTTGACGAACATCCCGACCACATCGTCGAACACCGAAGCACCGCGCCCTGCGACCGGAGTGCCGATCACTACGTCGTCCGACGCCGAAAGCCGTGCCAGCAACACCGCGAGCGCCGCATGCATCACCATGAACAGGGACGCAGCATTCTGGTGTGCGAGGTCGGTCAAAACTCGATGGATCTCGGGTGAGAAGTCCATCGAAACCACCGCGCCCTCGGTAGACCGTTTCGGCGTTCGTGGTCGATCGAGAGGGAGCGGCAAGACTTCTGGAATATCCGACAGCTTCGTTGTCCAGTAATCGAATTCATCCGACGTCGACGTTCCCGGACCAACTTCTGCGTCGAGGATCTCCCGCTGCCACAGGCTGTAGTCGGCATACTGGATGGGCAGTGGCTCCCAGTCCGGATTCTGCTCCTGAGCACGGGATGTATAGGCGCGCATCAGGTCACGTGCCAGTGGCGCCATCGAGAAACCGTCCGCGGCGATGTGGTGGACGACGATCGCAAGAACATGCTGCTCCGGCCCGATTCGGAGTAACCTCACGTGCAGCGGGAACTCTTCGGCCACATCGAATCCGACGTCGAAGAACGCGTGCAAGTCCGTAAAAAGCCGCTCGCCGGGAATCGGGACGGGGTGGATTCGAGGAGCAGCGAGCGCTGGTTCGGCGATCACCTGGTGGGGCCCGTTCGCGGACGTCGGGAAGATCGTTCGAAGGGTTTCGTGCCGTTCCACCACATCACCCAGTGCGGCTTGGAGCGCACCCGAATCCAGGAAGCCGTCCAGTTGTAGTGCGACGGGGATGTTGTAGAGCGGAGACGAGGTGTCGAACTGGTTGACGAACCACATGCGCGCCTGTGAGAGCGATAGCGGAATGTGTTCTGGCCGGGTCTTACCCGCGATTTCTGAAATACTCGAACCTTCCGGCCCCGAACCTCGCAGCACAGCTTGTAGCTGATCGATCGATGCCGCCAGATCAGCGACCACGGGAGTGTCGAACAAGGCCTTCACACCGACATTCGTGCTCGATTCGGATCTGATGCGCGCTGCGACGCGAGTGGCGCTGAGCGAGTCTCCACCCAGTTCGAAGAAATTGTCGTCGGCGCCCACCTGGTCGAGATCGAGCACCTCGGCGATGGCTCGAGTGACCATAACTTCGGCTCGTGTGCTCGGCATCCGATAGTCCGCGGCTGTAAAAGTAGTGTCCGGGAGTGCTTTACGATCCAACTTCCCATGCACCGTCACCGGAAACTCCCCCAACACCACCACCACCGACGGCACCATGAACCCCGCAAGAGACCTCCGCACCCCCTCCAACACCACCACCTCATCGACCACCACCCCCACCTCACCCACCACAAACCCCACCAAAAAATCCCCACCCACACCCGACCGCAACACCACCACCGCACCAGCCACCCCCACCTGAGCAGCCAACACCGCCTCCACCTCACCCAACTCCACCCGCTGCCCCCGCACCTTCACCTGAAAATCCGTGCGCCCCACAAACTCCAACACCCCACCACACCTCCACCGCACCACATCACCCGTCCGATACACCCGAGCACCCACCACCCCCGACACCGGATCCGCCACAAACCGACCCACCGTCAAATCCACACGACCCTCATACCCCCGAGCCACCTGCACCCCACCCACATACAACTCCCCCACCACACCCACCGGAACCGGCCGCAACCGCGAATCCAACACCAACACCCGCGTATTCCACACCGGCCGACCAATCGGAACACCCACCCCCACAACACCATCCACCACATGAAACGTCACATCCACCGACGCCTCCGTCGGCCCGTACAAATTCACCAACTCCGCACCACACACCCCCGCAAACCGCCCCGCCAACACCGACGACAACCCCTCACCCGACACAAACACCCGACGCACACTCGAACACCCCACCACCACCGAAGGCTCCCCCACGAACACCTCCAACATCGACGGCACAAAATGCACCACCGACACCCCCCACCGCTCGATCACACCCACCAAATACACCGGATCACGATGCCCACCCGGATCCGCCACCACCAACCGCGCACCCACCATCAACGGCCAAAACAACTCCCACACCGACACATCGAACGACACCGGCGTCTTCTGCAACACCACATCCCCCACACCCAACGGAAACTCCCCCTGCATCCACAACAACCGATTCACCACCCCCGCATGCGAAACCACCACCCCCTTCGGACGACCCGTCGACCCCGACGTGAACATCACATACACCGCATGCTCAGGCAACAACACCCCCAACCGATCACCCACCCCCACCGGATCACCCGAAAACCCCGAAACATCAACACAACCCACATCAACAAACCCCACCCCCACCGGCAAACACCCACCATCACCACCCCGCGACAACACCACCACCGGATCCACCACCCCCACCACAAACCCCACCCGCTCCACCGGCGCACCCACATCCACCGGAACAAACACCCCACCAGCCCGCACCACCGCAAACACCGCCACCAACAACTCCACCGACCGCGACAACACCACACACACCCGCGACTCCGGACCCACCCCCAACGAAATCAACAACCGCGCAAAACGATTCACCCGAACATCAAACTCACCCCACGACAACACCACCCCACCACACACCAACCCCCCACCACCCACACCAGCAAACCGCCCATCCAACACATCCACCAACGTCAAACCCCCCACCGCAACCCCCACACCATCCCAACCACCCACCACCAACCCACGCTCGGGCGCACCCAGAATCTCCGTATCACCCACTGGGGCAGTTGGATCCGATACCACCGACCGCAGTAGGTGGACGAAGCGCTCCCCGAACTCGGTGACTGTGGTGCGCTCGAAGATATCGGAGGCGTAGGTGAAGGCGGCGTCGAAACCCACCGGGATTCCGTCCTTGCCAAGCTTTTCGGAGAGCGACAATTGCAAGTCGAATTTGGCGACACCGATGTCGACTGAAACAACATCGACACCGAGTCCTGGTAGTTCGAGGTGAGGATCTGCGGTGTTCTGAAATTCCAACAGAACCTGGAAGAGCGGTGAACGAGATGGTGAACGCTCCGGAGCAACTGCATCGACGACTCGCTCGAACGGCACCTCGGTTTGCCCGAACGCTGCCAGATCAACTTCGCGAGTTCGTGAAAGGATTTCCTCGAAAGTCGCGGCGGTATCAACGGCGGTTCGCAGGACGACCGTGTTGACGAACATCCCGACCAGATCGTCGAGGACTTGCTCGGCGCGCCCTCCTACCGGAGTGCCGATCGCTATGTCCGGCGAGGCGCTCAGCCGTGCCAACAGAACGGCCAGCACTGCGTGCATCACCATGAACGGTGTCGCATTGTGATTCCGAGCGAGTTCGAGGAGGTCACTGTGCACGTCTGCGGGCACCGAGAATCGGACCGATTCACCGCGCATGGATCGTTCCGCCGGCCTCGGTCGATCCAGCGGAAGGTCGATCACGTCAGGTAGACCGGACAGGGTGGACGTCCAGTAGTCCAACTGCTTCGCCTGGAGCGTGTCCGGATCGGCGTCACTGCCGAGCAGTTCGATCTGCCATTGGCTGTAGTCGGCGTACTGCACAGGCAAAGGCGGCCAGTCCGGTGCCCGACCGGCAGCCCGCGCCGCGTAGGCGCGGGTCAGGTCGCGGGCCAGCGGCTCGAGTGATGCTCCATCCGCCGAAATATGGTGAACCACCAACGCGAGGACGTGAACGTCCCGAGTGATTCGAAAAAGGGAGCCGCGCACGGGCACGTTCGCGCTCACGTCGAACCCCTCGCGAGCGAGATCGGCGACGCGCCTGTCCAAGGCTTCCTCGTCAACGGATACTTCCCACGCCATCTCCGACGTCACACGTTCCGAAGGAACCACGACCTGATGTGGACCGTCGACCGACGCCGGGTAGACGGTGCGAAGCGATTCATGTCGATCGACAACATCTCCCATCGCGAGTTTCAGCGCAGCCACATCCAACGCCCCTGACAGTCGGACCACCATCGGGATGTTGTAGGCCGGGGACGACGTGTCGAACTGATTGACAAACCACAGGCGTTGTTGCGCCAGAGACACCGGAATCTTGTCCCTGTACGAATGTGCCTGCAGGATTGGACGCTTCGAACGCGAGGGATCAACGCCGGAGGACTTCGCGTCACGCACGTGGAGAGCCAGTGATTCGATCGTCGGTGCTTCGAACAAAGTCCGCACCCCGAAATCGATTGCTTCAGCGGCATTGACTCGTGCGATCAGCTTTGTGGCGATCAGTGAGTTCCCACCCAGCTCGAAGAAGTCGTCACCCGCACCCACCGCCTCAGCACCTAGAACGTCGGCAAAAATCTCGGCCAGCAGTAGTTCTTCGGCGCCCTCGGGCGGGCGAAAGTTGTCCGACCGAGCATCGAACCGAGGTGCCGGTAAGGCAGCGCGATCGACCTTTCCCGATGGAGTTACCGGCAACTCGTCGAGAGGAACAAAGGCCGCAGGAACCATGTACGACGGCACACGGCTCGCGGCGTACTGCGTCAGATCGGCCGTCGAGAGCGCACTTCCGCCGGCAGGCACGACGTACGTGGTAATCATCGTTGTACCGGAGGGAGCCGCACGCGCCACGGTAACTGCATTCTCGACCTGCGGACACGACTGCACGACGCTGTCGATTTCCCCGAGCTCGATACGGAATCCGCGAACTTTCACCTGGAAATCGCTGCGGCCGACGTACTCGAGTGCACGGCCACGGCGCCGCCGCACCAAGTCCCCCGTTCGATACATCCGCCGGCCCGGGAGACCGAACGGGTCGGCCACGAATCGTCCTGCGGTCAACGCATACTTCCGGTGATATCCGCGTGCGAGCGCGTCTCCCGAGATGTACAGCTCGCCCACAACACCGTCGGGGACGGGGTGCAATCGCTGATCGAGCACGATCTCCTCGAAACCGCGGAGCGGACCGCCCACTGTGATGTTCTCCGACGACACCATAGGCTCGCCTATGTTCGACATGACGGTGGTCTCGGTCGGCCCGTAGGCATTGCACAGCCGTCGGCCGGGAGCCCACCGCTGCACAAGATCCGGCGGACAGGCCTCACCACCGACCACCACGTCGCCGAAGTCCGAAAGGCCCTCGGGAGAAACTGTTCCGAGCGCCGCAGTAGTGACAAAACCATGCGTGACACGCTGGGATTCGAGGAAGCGAGACAGCTCGTCACCGCCGTAGATCGTGCTCGGTGCAATCACCATGGTCGCTCCGGCACCGAAAGCCAGCAGGTATTCGAAAATCGAGGCGTCGAAACTCGGGGTCGAGAAGTGCAATGTTCGCGCATCCCGGGTCGCACCGAACCGCGAACGCTGTTCGGCAGCAAGCGCTTCCAGTCCACGATGCGAGACCGTCACCCCCTTGGGGAGTCCGGTGGAACCCGAAGTGTAGATCACGTATGCGGGATTGTCGGGGCGGATCGGGTGCACCCGATCGACATCGGAGATGGAGCGGACGGACAACCGCGTAAGTCGGCCACCGAACTCAGCGTCGTCAATCGCTAGCCAGGAAATCGAATCCGGTAAACGATGAAGTTCGGAAACGACCGTGAGCCCCAGTACGGCGCCGGAATCGGTCAGCATGAAGCGAACACGTTCACCCGGATAGGTCGGATCCACCGGCACGAATGCCGCGCCGGCTTTGGTCACCGCCAACATCGCGACAACCGATTCGATCGAACGCGTCAAACCCAGCGCCACACTGTCTTCCGGACCGATGCCGCGGTCGATCAAGACTCGGGCCAACTTCGACGAACGCTCGTCGAGTTCTCGATACGTCAACTCGCCATCGAGATACGACAGGGCCACGCCGTCGGGGTGTGTGCGCGCCGCACCGTCGAACAGTTCGGCCAGGGTGCGGTGCGAAGCGCGAGGGTCACTGCAGACAGGCTGCATCGCGGATCGCTCGTCGTCGGACAAGATGTCGATGTCGCCGACCATCATTGCCGGATCTGTGGTGACGGATTCCAGGACGCGCGCGAACCGCAAACCGAGGCCACGTACCGTCTCGGCGTCGAACAGGTCGGTGGCAAACGCGAGCGTCACCGTGATTCCGGACGGCGTACCCACCTCGTCGAACAGTTCGACTGCAGACACTCCGAGATCGAAGCGACCGAGGTCGGGAGGGTGCTCGTCAGCGCTGGCGACGGACTCGAACGTCACCTGTATCACAAGCGCATACGCAGGTACATCCTCCACCTCGAGCGACTGCGCCACCTGCTCGAGCCGTATCCCACTGTGCGGCAGCGCATTACTTCGGACCTCGACGACACTGCCCAAGAGCGCCGTGAACGGCGTCTCCAGATCGATGCGACTCCGGATGGCAACGATGTTCGCGTCGGATCCCGTCGGCGTACCGATTACCACGTCCGAAGCCCCGGACAATCGGCTCACCACAAGCGCGAAGCCCGTATGTAGGACCGCGCGTGTGTCCGTCCCGAGATCACTTGCCATTTCTGTAATCCGCGCGTGGGTGTCTGCGGCGATCACGACCTCAACCTGTGCACTGTCCAGCGATTGCGTTGCAGGCCTGGGTCGATCGAAGGGAAGTTGCAAAAGTTCGGGCGCCCCGGTGAGCTCATGTCTCCAATACTCGAGGTGCCGCACTTCGCGTTGTCGTCGCTCGCCCTCCCGGGCCGTCGGGCCGTGAATGTCTGCGAGCTCGGCACCGGAATCAGACGCGATCAACTCTTCCAGCAAGCCGACAAAATTCCGGTGGTGCTCGCGTAAACCCGCCTCCTCGTATCGGATCGGGTTTGCCCGGAAGTCGACACGCAGCCTGTCGCCGCTCGGATACACGTTGACCAGAAGGTCTTCCACCGGCCCGGAGGTGACGATGTGATACTCCCCAACCACCTCGCCCAACTGCACCTCCTGGCGAAACAGCATGACGTTGACCATGGGCCCGGCATATGAGTCTTCGCCTTCCAGACCGCTCGTCACGCCTGCGTCCCGACGGATGTCGTCGAGGCTGCAGCGCTGGTGCCGCAATGCACCCATGAGCTCATGCTGGACCTGGGCGAAGAGTTCACCGACGGTGTCGACGGCGGCGACAATGATGAGCAGCGGCGCGACGTTCACCATCATGCCGCCCGAGTCCCGCAACACCGCCGTAGTCCGTCCGGACATCGGAACATGAATCTGGACAGTCTCTTTCGCCGTCATTCGCGAGAGGTACAACGCGAGCGCAGCGACGACCGTTGCAGCGTGGTTCTCGGATTCGTGGAGAAGGGCACAGCTCCGGTCCGACATCAGTGTGCTTTCGAGTCGGCTCTCGATGTGTGCGGGCCCAGAAGCCTCCGCCAAGCTGGATCCGGCACCGACTGTATTGCGCCCTGCCCAGTACTCACGATCGGCAGCGAATCGATCCGACTGTCTGTACCGCTCGTCGATGTCGTACAGCGTGCGCAGTGTCGCGGCACGACTCGGCTGCAGATCTTTTCTCGCCGCCGAGGCCGAGTACCGATGCGCAATGCGGTTCATCATGGTCATGGCACCGAAACCGTCGAGCGCGACATGATGGATACGGCTGTACCACAGATAGTGCGCGTCACCCACGCGCAGCACAGCGGTCGCGACGATTCCGTCGACTGCCAGGTCGAGCGGCGTCCGGCAATCTCGACGCATCCACTCGAGCGCAGCCTCGAAGGGATCCTCGGTCCAGCGGAAGTCGACCAAACCGACCGAGATTTCGGCCTTCTCGTCCACGTACTGCATCGGCTGACCATCAACCTCGATGACTTTGAGCATGGGAGATTGAAACTCGTAAGCACCTGCCCGCGTTTCGCGATCCAGTAATTCGACGTCGAGTTCGCCGCGCAACTCCACGTAGTGCGCTATCAGAATCGGGACTTCGGGATCGAATTGCTGAGCGAACCAGGTTGCCCGTTGGGCGGCCGAGAGCGGAAAGAGGGTCTCATCAAAAGGGTCGGTCCGTCTTACCTCGAAGGGTTTCACAGCGCCCCGCCCCGCATGATCTCCGCGGCCGCCGAGTGCGTAGCCGCGTCCGAATCAACAGCGCGAAAGCAAGAGGCTGATCGCGCCTCTCAAGCAGTCGTACCCAGAATCGGCAAGCACATGCACGGACCACCAGGCGATGTCACGTACGTATCGCCCATGTTTCACGTGCCCGATATGCACTAAAAGTGTGAATGTGTCCCGTCACCTCGGTAATGTCCCACTCCGAGACGACACATCCCCCGAGGGGAGCAGGCGCATGGACATCACCACCATTACCGACGTGATACGCCGACCACCGGATCGCCCAGGGGACGTGTGGCGTCCCGGCGACGCCTGGCTCGCGGGAGGAACGTGGCTGTTCTCAGCGGAACAACCCGACACACGTCGACTCGTCGACCTCACCGCGCTCGGGTGGACACCACTGGAGGTCGGCGCGACTCATTTCAGTGTCGGAGCTACGTGCACCGTTGCCGAACTGTATGCGTTTGTCCCGCCGGACAATTGGGGTGCGAGTCCACTTATTCGCGTCAGCTGCGAGTACTTCCTCTCGTCTTTCAAGGTGTGGAATTCGGCCACCGTAGGCGGGAACATCTGTATGTCGCTTCCCGCCGGACCGATGATCACCCTGGCAGTTGCACTCGAGGCTACTTTCACGCTGTGGGCCACCGCCGGAACAGTGAGGACCGTCGACGCGTGCGACTTCGTGACCGGTGACCACCAGAATGTCCTGGAGCCGGGCGAAGTTCTTCGGAGCATCGAGTTCCCGGTGCACGCGCTCACCAAACGCCACGCCCACCGCCGCTTCAGTCTCACGCACCTCGGCCGTTCGACGATCTTCATGATCGCGACGCAGACTCCGGGAGCCGACGACTTTCACGTCACCATCACCGCCGGCACTACGCATCCGATACGGCTGACGTTCGACACGATGCCGGACGAGCACTCTCTGCGACGAGCTGTCGACTCCATTTCGGCCGACAGTTGGTTCGACGATCCCAACGGAACCCCCGACCACCGCCTGCACCTCGCCCGTCACTACGCCGACGAGCTCCGAATCGAACTCACGGGGAGCCAGTCATGAGCTACACGGTGAACGACCGGAAGTTCGACGAGGAACCGTTCCCGGGACAGTGTCTCCGGACGTTTCTTCGACACCTCGGACACCACGGGGTGAAGAAGGGTTGCGACGGCGGGGACTGCGGGGCGTGCACAGTGTGGCTCGACGGAGCGCCGATACACAGCTGCATCACGCCCGCCTTTCGCGCTGACGGTCGCGCGGTGACCACGATCGAGGGACTCGGTACGCCCGAAGATCTCCATCCGATTCAGCAGCAGTTCCGGGATGCACCCGGCTTTCAGTGTGGGTTCTGCACCGCCGGAATGATCATGACCTCCGCGGCGCTCACCGACGTGCAGAAAGAAGACTTGCCGCGAGCGCTCAAGGGAAACCTGTGCCGCTGCACCGGTTACCGATCCATCGAAGACGCGGTCAACGGTGTCGGCGCTGTCGAAGTTGCCCTCCCCGGACAGGCGGTCGGGACCAGCGTCGGGGCGCCGGCGGCCACCGACGTCGTGACCGGCCGAGCCGAATACACTATGGACACCGCGATCGACGGCATGCTGCACCTGAAAGTGCTGCACTCGCCCCACGCGCATGCACGCATCACCTCCATCGACACCACCGAGGCGCTCGCCGTCCCCGGTGTCCATCGCGTGTACACCTGGAAAGACGTGCCGCGCAAGCTCTTTACAACGGCAATTCATACCGACCACCTTGTTGATCCGGACGACACGTACATCCTCGACAACGTCGTGCGGTTCGTGGGTCAGCGGGTGGTGGCCGTCCTCGCCGACTCCGTCGTCGCTGCGGAAGAAGGCCGTCGGAAGGTGAAGGTCGATTACGAGATCCTGCCTTCCGTGTTCGATCCGGAAGAGGCCATGGCCGACGGCGCTCCAGCCCTGCACGGATCCGACGATCCCTTTGTTCGAGATCCCGAGCACAACATCCTGCTCGAACTTCACGGTCACGTGGGCGACGTCGAGGCCGGGTTCGCCGAGGCCGACGTCATCCACGAAGGCACCTACTTCTCGCCGCGAGTGCAGCACGCACATCTCGAGACGCACGGTTCGATTTCATGGATGGAAGACGGACGCCTTCACGTTCGCACGAGTTCGCAGTCCCCCTCCATCGCCAAGGTCAAACTCGCCCATCTCTTCGACCTCCGCCCGGATCAGCTGCGCGTGTTCTGCAAACGCGTGGGCGGCGGGTTCGGAGGAAAACAGGAAGTGATCAGCGAAGATCTGGTGGCGCTCGCCACCCTGGACACCGGTCGTCCCGTCTGCCTCGAATTCACCCGAGAAGAAGAGTTCACCACCGCGTCACCGCGTCATCCGATGAAACTCACAATCAAGCTCGGAGCAAAGTCGGACGGGACACTCACCGCGTTCCACTATCGCAACGTCTCGAACACCGGTGCATACGGAAACCACGGAGGAGAGACACTCTTTGCCGGCGGCGCGGCAGTCTCGCTCTATCGCTGTGCGAACAAGAAGTTCGATGCGTATTCCGTGTACACCAATAACGTCCCGAGCGGCGCTTTGCGTGGGTACGGGATGACTCAACCGGCCTTTGCCGTGGAATCGGCCATGACCGAATTGGCCATCGCGCTGAACATGGATCCGCTCGAACTGCGTCGACGCAATATCGTCCGACCGGGCGATTCGCTCGTCGCACTCGAAGACGGCCCAGACGACGTGATCTTCACCGAAGACGGACTGGGGCAATGCGTCGATCTGATCGACGCAGCGTTGAAGCGCCAACCGGTTCCCTCGCTCGGAGACGATTGGCTGATCGGCACCGGTACTGCCAGTTCACTACATGAGACCGCGCCACCCACCGAGCACATTTCCGAGGCTTGGCTCACCCTCGGCGAAGACTGTGTATACGAACTTGCTATCGGCACAGTCGAATTCGGTGAGGGAACTTCTACGGCCCACGTGCAGATCGCCGCGAATCAGCTGGGCACAACACCGTCACGTGTACGAATCATTCAGTCGGACACCGACCGAACCGGTTTCGACACAGGCGCTTTCGCCAGCGCCGGCCTGTTTGTCGCTGGGAACGCGGTACTCCGCGCGTCGAATGCGCTCCGCGATCGACTACTAGCCTTCGCCGCACATCACACCGGCGTCTCGATTGACCTGTGCTCGATGGACGACGACAAGATCGTCTGCGGTAGTACTCGATTAACACTGCAAGAGTTACTCGAGGCTACACGCCCGCGCGGGATCCGATTCACCGAAGCACGGAAAGCGTACGGGTCGCCGCGCAGCGTGGTGTCCAACACTCATGGCTTCCGGATCGCCGTCCATCGCATCACCGGCGAGATCCGCATCCTCTACAGTGTCCAAGCCACCGACGCTGGGGTGATCATCAATCCGGCGCAGGTGCGGGGACAGATCGAAGGTGGCGTCGCCCAGGGCATCGGCTTCGCACTCACCGAGAACTTCCACGTAGACGCAAACGGCGCGATGACGAACCCGAATCTACGTAACTACCGGATCCCGACCTATGCAGATGTCCCACGCACCGAGGTGATCCTCGTCGAGTCATCAGACTCCGTCGGCCCACTCCGCTCCAAGGGCATGGCGGAGTGCTGCATCAATCCGGTTGCCCCTGCTTTGGCGAACGCACTGCAGGATGCCACCGGGTCACGATTCCGGTCACTACCGCTCACCCCGGAACGCATCTACTCAGGCCTGAACCGATGACCGCGAACACGTCGGCGGACAGCGCCGCTACGGTCATCATCGGCCAGCGAGTGCGTGCCGGACTGGAGAAAGAATTCGAGGTCTGGCAGAAAGATCTCAACCGGGCGGCCGCAGATTATGCAGGCTTCCTCGGGGCAGAAATCGCGGCTCCGACGCCCACCCAACCTGATTGGGTGATCGTGTACCGATTCGACTCCATCGCTCATGTTCAAGCGTGGATCAACAGCGCGACGAGGCAGGACTACCTCGACAGCGGTCGTCAGTTCTTCGACGGCCCGGCCACGCAGCAGGTAGTGAGCGGCGGGATCAGGCCTCCGGACCCACTGCTGACTGTCGTAGTGACGCACCGAGTAGGTGACGACAGTATCGACGAGTTCCTTGCCTGGCAGGATCGCCTTCGGGAGGTGGAGAGTGCTTTCGACGGATTCCGCGGCACCGAACTGTTTCGCCCAGTCGACGGTGTGCAGGATGAGTGGACCCTGCTGTATCGCTTCGACAATGCTGCCCATCTCGACACGTGGCTGACTTCCCCTGAGCGACAACAGCTTCTCGCCGAGGGTCGCAAGTTCCACGACTTCGAACTGCGAACCGTGGACAATTCGTTCGGCAGTTGGTTTGCCTTCGACGAGAACGGAAACGAGGCCCCTCCACCTTCGGAGACAAAAACCTCGATCGCGGTCTGGGTCGGTCTCTACCCGACTGTCGTCTTGCTAACTTTGGCGCTGTCACCGCTGAAGCTGCCACTCTGGCTCGGATTGTTGATCGGCAACCTGTTGTCGAGCTTCATCATGAGTTTCTTCACGATGCCGTACTACGTGAATCGGCTCCTGCACCGTTGGCTGCGTCCACCTCCAGGGATTCCTGTCGCAAAAACCAACGCGCAAGGGGTGGCGATCGTCGCTGCGGTGACCTTGTTCTGGGTGGTCGTCTTCTATCTGGTGACTACTCAGTTCTGGTCGCTGCCCTGAGCTCTCCAGAACGCGAAATGCCAGCGCATGTACCGGGGCATGATTCTTCCCCGGTGCATACGCTGGCATTTCCAGTTATGCCCGTTCAGGCGGCCGTCGGCGGGCTGTTCCCGCCGATCGGCTGCTGATACGGATCAACCGACATCGGCGGATAGAACACCGACTTCCGATCCGGGCCGATCTCCACCCGCCACTCCGTGTGGTGCAGTGTCCGATGATGATGACCGCACAACAAGATCAGATTGTCGAGATCTGTTGGGCCACCATCGTTCCAGTGAACAATATGATGAGCATCGCACCACCCCGACGGAGTCCCGCACCCCGGAAACGCGCACCCACCATCACGAACCGCCAACGCCCGCCGCTGCGGCACCGTCGCCGTTCTCGCTTCCTTACCGCACTCGAGCGGAACACCCTTCTCGTCCAACAAGATCCGCGTCACGGTGCAGTCGCACGCCAACATCCGCGCAGTATCGATACTGATCGGGCCCACCCAATCCGTCCACGCGAACCCGAGTTCCTCCGTCGACGGCAGCAGGTCTTTCAACGCTTGCAGATCCGTCAAGTCCTTCGCCGACGCAGTCACCGTGATGTGCGGTTTCACCCCGCCCTCGACCGGGCCCAACCCCGCCCGCTCATACCGGCGCAACAGTTCGCAAAACCCTCCCGCCCGCCGTAATGCCGGAGTACGCGTGTCCTTCACGCCGTCCTTCACCGGTGTCGGAGCCGACAAACTCGACAACAACGTGATCAGACGGGCCCCGTTCACAGCATCCAGATCGCCCTTCACCGTGACCCGCCCGTACAAGCCTTTCGAGGCGTAGAACTCGTTACGCTCCGAATCTTCCCCGACCGGAACACCGTCCTCGCGTTTTCCGTACTGCTTCTCGATCCGCCGAATCGCCGCCCGCACCGCATCACAATCCGCGATGTTCTTCGACGCCAGACCAAGCAGAATCCCGCGAGCCTTGTCCACATCTGCCAGAGTCATGTTCTTCGGTGGATGCTGACAAAACGACGCCACCTGACGGGCTTTCAACGCATCCACCTCACCCCGGTGAAACGCATCGCCGACAACGGGTTCGAGCATCAACAACCGCGCCAACCCGACCAGCAGACTGCACTCACCGATCTCGAGATTCGTCGAACCATGCAACCACTGCGCGATCGCCCGAAAACCCTTCCCCCCGAGAACCTCACGGGAAAACATTTCCACGATCAACAACACCATCCGCGACTGCAACTCGTGTCGGACACGCACCAGATCCAGAACCTCACTCTTGAGGCCCTCGCCATCCAGCTGCCACGCTTCCCGACTGTCCATACTCAAAGTCTAATCGAACATACTTTCGAGATCCAGAGACATAACGGACAGGTTTCAAGAAACATCGAACTCGAGACCGGTTGATATATAACTACTTTCAGAAAATCTCAAAACCTGATCATCGACCACCGAGCGGCAGAACTCCCCCGCCGACGGGATAGGGCGGCAGCGTTCCCACAAGCGTCGGTGTCAATGTGGTCGCAGACGGATCGGCACGACCGAGAGTGAATTTCCGAACTTCGGCACCCGTTCCGTTGCTGCCGCTGACGAGGAGATCCGCGCCGGTAGTCGTGCTCGTCGTGGCCACTCCCACACCCGACCCTGGATCGGTGAACGGGTCGAAAGCTGCAACCTCCCGAAATGCCACGTCCGTCGAATGGTGATCTGGACTCTCGAGGTACATCTCGGGTGCACCGTCGAGCCTGGATCCACTCGAGAAGACGCGGATTGATCCGTCTCCTCCGAGCATGCCTGCCACTATCGACTTTGCGCCGCCCTCGGCGCCGGCCACCCAACCCGTCGACAGAGACACCCCGTCGCGGTAGCCCTGGTCGAAGGCCAAGAACTGTGATGTCGTTACCGGACCATCCGTATGACCTGCGTGTTCATCGGAGTCGCCCTGCGCAGCCGCCGTCGGTTCGTACAGGTCGTAGCGGAACGTCTTGATCAACGGCTCCTCGCCCGCACCGGGTGCTGTCACGATGCTCGCTCGACCGGAGTGACTGTCGACCATTCCGGTTGCGAACGTGACTCCGCTACTCGATCCCGGGTACGGCGAGAACGAACCGAATTCTGCGGGTGCGGACCTCTTGTCCGCCGGAAGGTCGGTGGAGTAAATCTTGACCTGCGACTCCATCCCCGGGCCTGATGCAACGATGATGTTGTCTGCCAGTGCATTTCCGTCGATGTCGACACCACCGACGTTCACTCCACCGCGGAAACCCACATCGAAGGGCGCAAATCTTGCCAACTCGTCGGTGAACGGCACGCCGCCGACTGCGTTGTACGCCACCACTTCCGGAGCCGAGCCTGCCCCTGTTCCAGCGACCAGATCAAGCACCATGTCTCCGTTCACGTCCGCCATCGCCACACTCGGGGTGCCTTCGAACGACGGGAAGGGCGTCACAGCGGTGATCAGTTTGTCGCCGTTGGCATCGAATATCTGCACCTTGGCGGGCACGCCGGCCGAACCAGGTATCGCGACGGCATACGTCGATACCTCGGGAATCACGTTGACGGTAGCCATCAAACCGTTGTCCTCGTGATTGAGTCGGTGGCAGTGAATCACAAAGGTTCCGGTGTACTCGGTGAACTTCGTTCGCAACGTCACTGACGCAGGCTCGAGAGCATTCTCATTCTCGTCAGTCACCGGAGCAGGCACGTTTACATTGTCGATCCCCCAGGGCTGAACCCCTGTCGTCGTCCCTGCGACGGGATCAACGACTTCCATCACTTGGAAGTCGTTCACGTGAATATGCATCGGGTGTTCGTCGTTGTTGAGGTTCGTGATCTTCCATTCTTCAACGGAATTCAGCCGCGGTTGAATCAGCGGGATGTTGGGGAACGTGTTGTCGGCGAATTCGTAGGTGAAGGCCTTCGGATCGCTGTTGCTGGCCTTCTCGTTTCCGAACCCACCGGACACTGTGAGGTTGCGGGTCACGTCGGGCGTCATCGCTGCTGTATCCACGAACGAGGTGTAGGTATCGAGCTTCTGTCCGAACTCGAAGGGAGTCGTCTTCCCTTCGCCCTCGTCTGGCGTCGCGCGGATCAACTGCTGAGTCGGGAACGTGAAGAATCCGTCCGCGTAACTGATCACCGACGGGTCGACGGTGACGGTTCCGAGTTCGGCGGGCGGATTGTCGGTACCGTTGTTGGTATAGAGAATTCCCGGATTGCTCACCGGTTTCGCACCTTCCAGCGGTGGCATCTCCAGCACCAGATCGCCGGACTCCGGCATCGTCACGGCGATTGCATAGCGCGAGGCCGGCGGAATCACCAGCCTGGTTCCGTCCCCGTCCACGGGTGGCCTGACCTCGTCGAACGGGTTTCCGTCCTGCCCCACGATTGCGAACTTCGGATGGGTGCCGGTTGCGGTTTCCGTCAACGTAACCGGCATGTAGGCAAAGTCGCTGATGTTGGCAAGCACCCAGATCTCGGTCTGCCCCGGCTTCAGTTTCAGCGACGGCTGGAACTGACCGTTCACGGTGTACTGCACATCGCGTTGGTTGTCCGGCAGTGAGGGATCGGCCGGAACACTCGTCGATTCACCCACGAAGCTCTGCAGATTGCCTGGAACGAATTGATTCTGTCCACGATGATTGGCCGGGGACAACGGTCCCGCGTACCAGTTGGTGAAATACTGCGCGCCCTCGGTGGTGTCCGAGAAATTCACCGGAGCAAGGCTCGGACGGTACGTCCCGTCGGCTAATTCGGTACCGGCGGGTGGCGTCAACGTACTGACGAATTGGGGCCAGTTCGCGTCGTTGAGCTGCCGACCCTTTCCTTTGCGGTCGAATACGAAGTTGTACTGCAGTGCCATATCGCGAATCGGAACGTCGTTTGCCGTCACGACAGGCAAATTCCCGTCCGGCCGGCCGATTTCCAGTAGCCCGGCCAAGCCCATGTACGTCTGCTGGGCGGTGAGGGTGTGCCGGTGACTGTGGTACCAGTAGAGACCGTTCGGCATCGTCCCCGGAATCGCGTAGTCGTACACGTTTCCCTGGCCGGCGGGAATGTTGAGCAACACGTTGTCCGCATTGCCGTCCGGACTCACGTGCACTCCGTGCGTGTGCAGATTCAGCGGAGCCGACGTCAGCGCCGGCGGATAGATCGGCACGTCCCCGCCCGCCGGTGTGAATGCCGGATCGTAGAAGTCCTCGATCGTGAGATCCTGCAAATCGTTGTCGTAATGAATGATCAATCGCTCTCCGGGATTGACGCGGAGAGTCGGCGCCGGATAGACGTCACTCGCCGAGGTCGATCCGTCCGACGCCGTACCGCGGATGACCTCGTACCCGAAGAGCAGAAAATTCGACACGGGCGCCGAAGCGGTATCGAGCGGAATCACTCCCTGATGAGCGGACAAGCGCACCTCGAGAACACCATCTCGGCTACTCAGTTTCACCGGCTCCCGGTAGTCGACGGCGGTTCCGTCCGAGCCGTAGTTGGCGCCCACCTCGGGCGCCGATTCAGCGGACGTACACGCGGCCAACGCCATCGTCATGGACACCACTACTGCTGCGGCTAACGACCTTCCTCGCAGTGCGATCACTGGTTTCCCCGTTCCATGGTGGCGTGAGATACGTCCGATCAGCGCTCATCAGCCTATCGAGAAAACATCGGCTGAACAGTACATTCACGACAAATTGCCCACCTAGTGCCCGCTCGAGCGCTGCACCTTGCAAGCAGTCTCAGCAAACCGATCAGAAATCGAGAAGCACAGCCAAGGGGCCCGCAATTACGTTGAAACACATGAACACACCACAGAAGTCCACTTCCGACCACACGTCGTCAATCCACACATCAGCAGGGAGCGCCCAGATGACCACCGCGCAATCCGTGATCCTCGACGTACCCGACCTCGTCGCAGCCGAAGCCTTCTACAACGCTCTCGGCGTCGGAGATCGAATCCAGCTACGCGAATCGAACGAACCGACAACCGGGTTTCGTGGGTACACCCTTTCGCTCGTCGTCTCCCAACCGAACATCGTCGACGCCTTCGTCGGCGCCGCACTCGCAGCCGGTGCCGCCGTCTTGAAGCCGGTGAAGAAATCCCTCTGGGGATACGGCGGAGTCCTTCAGGCTCCGGACGGTTCGATCTGGAAGATCGCCACGTCGTCGAAGAAGAACAATGAACCCGCCACCCGCACAATCGACAGCCTCGTGCTGCTGCTCGGCGCCGAAGACGTCAAGGCCAGCAAGCAGTTCTACCTCGACCACGGCCTCGAGGTGTCGAAGAGCTTCGGCCGCAAGTACGTCGAATTCACCAGCGCAGCAAACAATGTCACGCTGGCACTGTACGGCCGAGGCGCCCTGGCAAAGGACGCCGGGCTCGCTCCCGAGGGCACCGGATCGCACCGAATCACCATCACCGGTGCGTCCGAACCCTTCGCGGATCCTGACGGTTTCGCCTGGGAAAGCACCCATTCCTGACGCAGGCGGTGTCTCGAGAACACGCCCGCCCGACTCAGGACATCCGACGAATCCTCTCCAAGTTGTGCGACATCAACGGACCAACGGTCTCGAGAGCGGCGGGCGAGGTGATGTCCCAGTGAGTGCACTCGACGGGGTGATTCACGATATCCCCGCTGACATACGCACGCCATGAATCGACTCCACGGTTCAGCCATGGATCATCCAGCGCTGCAGTGAAGTACAGCACGTCGCCATCGAAGATCCCCGGCTGGTGAGCCTGCATCAACGTGTCGTTGTGCCGGGCCGCGAAGACAAGCCTGCCGACATCTTCCGAAGTCAACTCGCCCATGGCGTGCGCGAACTCGAGTCCCATGTCCGCGTCGTCGTCAGCGTCCGAACCTTCACCGTCTTCAGCGGCATGGGCGAAGCTGTCCAGCATCACCAACGAATCGACCGACTCGCCCGCTGCCTGCAATAGCACCGCCATCGAGTGTGCGATCACGCCACCGAGCGACCAACCGGCAAAGTGATACGGACCTTCAGGCTGGATTTTTCGAACTTCCTCGAGGTACCTGGCGGCGGTGAACTCGATGGACTCCGGCAGCGGATCCGCGGACGAGACTGCTGGAGTTTGGATCCCGTACATCGGAGTCGCCGAATCGATGTACGGCGCCAAGCCGGCATAGCTCCAGGCCAGGCCGACGATCGGATGGACGAAGAACACAGGCGGCCGATCACCGGTCGTCCGAATCGGGAACACGACGTCCAGCGCGCCGGAAGATTCTTGTCCGGAGTCGACACGAATCGCAATCGACGCCGGAGTCGGCTCGGTCATCAACCACTGCAATGGGATCTCGCGAGCAAGCGACATCCGCAGTTTGGTCACTACTCGCATCGCCGACAGTGAGTTCCCACCGAGTTCGAAGAAGTTGTCGTCGGCGCCGACGTCAGCGATCTCGAGGACCTCCGAGAAGGCAGTGGCCACAGCGATTTCCGTAGGCGTGCTCGGCTCCCGATACACGATCTTCGACGCAAAATCAGGGGTCGGCAATGCCTTCTCGTCGACCTTTCCTGTCGGTGTCGTCGGCACCTTGTCGATGAAGACGACAGCGCTAGGGATCATGTGACGTGGCAAGAACTCGGAGACAAAGGCGACGACCTGATTCACCTCCGGCGCAGTCCCCGGCGTCGGCACGACGTACGCGACCAACGCAGTGTCCCCGGACGGTGTCCTCTTGCCGCGGGTCATGGCCACATCCACGTCCGGGTGTGCGTGCAGGGCCGAGTCGATCTCCCCGAGTTCGATGCGATGACCACGAATTTTGACCTGAGTGTCGGTCCTGCCCCGGTACTCGATGGTGAGTTCGGGTGTCCAGGCGGCAATGTCGCCCGTGCGATACAGACGATCACCCGGCCGGCCGTGCGGGTTGGCAACAAATCGGGTTGCCGTGAGCACAGACTGGTCATGGTATCCCCGGGCGAGAGCCGGCCCGGACACGTACAGTTCGCCCGGCGTCCCGATCGGCACCGGGAGCAGTCGCGAGTCGAGGATCAGAGTGTCGAATCCACGCACGGGTGATCCGATCGTGACTGGTTTGCCCGCGACGAGATCACCGACGGTGGAGATGTCGGTTGCCTCGGTAGGCCCGTACCCGTTGAGCATGGTTCGACCACGCTGCCAACGGTTCACCAGTTCGGCAGATACCGCTTCCCCGCCCACACCGAGAACCCGAAGCTCTTCGAGCCCTTCCGGTTCCATCGACGTCAACATCGCCGGAGTGATCAGTGCGTGAGTGACCCGACGTCCGATCATGAACCGGGACAACTCTTCTCCGCCCAGGATGGTGGGCGGTGTGACGACCAGAGTCGCCGCCGCGGACAGCGCCGACATCATTTCACCCACCGACATGTCGAAGCTCGGCGAGGTGTTGTGCAGGAATCGTGAGTGCGAGTCGACGCGATAGTGCTCACGACGCTCGGCGGCAAGATTCGCGAGACCACCATGCGTGACCACGACGCCCTTCGGTTTGCCCGTGGATCCGGACGTGTAGATCATGTAGGCCGGATTGTCGATGCGAGCCGCTCCCGCGATACTCGACTCGGGTAGCTCTTGGATCGCGGTTTCGAGTGCGTCCAGATCGAGCCAGCGCACCGAATCGGGAAGTTGATTCCCACCTCGGCTGATGCCGATGACAGCACCGGAGTCTGTGATCATGTGTTCGATCCGCTCAACCGGATAGTCAGGATCGACGGGCAAGTAGGCGGCGCCGGTCTTCGTCACTGCCCACACCGACATCACGGACGCTGCCGATCGCCGGAGTGCCACGGCTACAAAGGTTTCCGGACCGACTCCGTGATCGAGCAGGATGGAAGCAAGGCGGTTCGACCAGGCGTCCGCTTCACGGTATGTCCACGCACGCCCGTCGGCCCAGATCGCGATTCCGTCGGGGTTCTGTGTGACGGCGGAAGCGATGAGATCAGCCAGGGTTGCGCTGGGCGCAGCCGGCAGGCCCGATACCGGGACAAGCAGGCGACGCTCGTCGGGCCCCAGAACATCCAGGATTCCGGCAGCGGTGTCCGGCAACTCCACGAATGCACGCAGGATCCGAAGCATCCTCTCGCGCAGAACCTCGATCGTCGGCGCATCGAAGACATCCTGCTGATACTTGAGCGTGAATGAAATGCCGTCATCAGCGACAACGGTAAGTGTCAACGGATAGTGGGTCGCATCGTCACCGGTGATCGCAGTAACCGTCATGCCGTCGATCGAGCTCGTTGCAGCGATACCTTCCGTATCGACGGGGTACGACTCGAAGACGGTCAACGTATCGAAGTCAGCGGCATTTCCGACGCTCTTGACGATCTCCGTCAGTCCGAGTTGGTGGTGCTCGAGAAGCGCCGCCTGTTCTGCCTGCAGCCGTGAGAGCAAGGAACGCAAAGACTCCGCGGGGTCGATCGTGACCCGGACGGGCAGCGTGTTGATGAACAGGCCGACCATCGACTCGACATGATCGAGCTCGGGAGGACGACCCGACACGGTTGCACCGAACACGACATCCGTTCGACCCAGCTGGCGCGCCAGCAGAATTCCCCAACCGGCCTGCATCATGGTGTTCAATGTGACGCCGTTGTCGGCGCTGAAGGCACCGAGCTGCTCGGCGAGTTCGGGCTCCACCTGAGTCACAACCGACTCGACGGTGCCGGCACTCGAACCAGCAGACCGTTCCCCGGCGAGCAGGGTCGGCTGCTCGAGCCCGGACAGCGCCCCGGCCCACGCCAACTCGGATTCCGCAGCGTCCCGAGAATTCAACCAGGACAGGTAATTACGATAGGACGCTGCGCGGGGAAGCACCGACTCGTCGCCGTGCGTTGCGTAAAGAACCATCAGGTCCTTCATCAGAAGCGGCATCGACCACCCGTCGAGAAGAATGTGGTGCAGTGTCACTGCAAGCGCGTGTCGACTGGGATCTCGTGTGATGAGCGTGAACCGAAGCAATGGCGGTGTTGCCAAATCGAAACGCTCGGATCGATCACGCGCGAGGGTTCGCTCGTAGACAGCTTCGCGCTCACTCGCAGGCTCGGCACCGAGGTCGACCACACGCCACGGGACATCGACCTCACCGAGAACGATTTGCGCGAGTTCGCCGGACAGATCGGCGACAAAGGCGGTCCGTAGGTTGTCGTGACGGTTCAGCAGAGCAGTCACGGCCCGGTTCATTCGTATCGGATCGACAGTTCCTGTCAGCTCCAGAACCATCTGGGTCTGATAAACGTCGGCACTGTTGCCGGCGAGCAACGAGTGGAAGGCAAGTCCGTGCTGCAACGGCGACAGTGGCCAAATGTCACTGACCAGCGGATACCGGTCTTCCCAGACATCGATGTCCTCTTGAGAGACCGTCACCAACGGAACGTCGGAAGGCGTCAGGCCTCCCCCAGCGCCTCTGCCGACGTGGGAGACCAGGCTCCGCAGCGCGCTCGCCCAGTACTGCGCCAAGCCTCGGACGTCCGTTTCGGTCAGGAGGCGTCCGGCGTAGGAGAACGTCGCGGACAACTCGGCATCACCCGAAATGTCTGTGACTATCGCGTTGATGTCGAGAACTGCGGCGGCAGGCATGTCGGGGTTTCCGGGGCCTTCGATGTCACCGACATCCACGGACGGAGTCCACCCCAAATCGGCGAACTCCTCCGGGACGTTGCCGGCAGACACGCGACCGAGGTAGTTGAAACTGATTTGCGGCATGCTGTCCGGCAGTGGTGTACCCGGGTCGCTGCCGGTCATGTCGCTGCCGGCCGTATCGCTGTCGGTCAGATATCGGAGGACCCCGTAGCCGATGCCACGACCGGGCACGGCGAGCAGTTGTTCCTTGACCGACTTGACGGCCCGACCCGCCGCGACGCCGCCGCGCATGGCGTCGTCGATGTCGAGCGCACCGAGTTCGAGGCGCACGGGATAGACGCTGGTGAACCAACCGACGGTACGCGAGAGGTCAGCACCGGGTGCAGTCTGCTCTTCTCGCCCGTGACCTTCCATCTGGATGAGCGTCGATGTGGTGTGCACGCCTCGTTCGCGACGCCACCGAGTGACTGCAAGCGCCAGAGCTGTCAGCAAACCGTCGTTCACGCCGCCACGGAACGCGGCCGGAAGCTCGGTCAGCAGTGCCTGAGTCGTCGACGCGTCGACGCGCACCTCGATGTCGCGGACAGTTGCGACCAGATCGAGCGAGGGGTCGAAGCGCGCCGATCCCAGATCCGGGTCCTCGCCGTCGACGATTGCCCGCCACGTCGGCAGGTCTGCCGTCGCCCCAACTGCACTGTCCTGCAGCGCATGTGCCCAGCGACGCATCGACGTGCCGACAGGTGCCAGCTGCGCCGGCGCACCATTGGAGATCTGTGCCCACGCGGTCATGAAGTCCGGCACCAGGATTCGCCACGACACTCCGTCGACGACCAGATGGTGCATCACGACGAGCAGTCGCCCGGTCACCTTTTCCGCGTCACCCACCGGCGCGAGCCAGACGCACGCGAACATCACACCGCCGCGCGGATCAAGTTCTCGTCGAGCCAGTTCCACTTGGGATCGTGCCAATTCGGTCAAGCTTTCCGCGCTGTCGACGGCAGCGGGATCGAAGTCGACCTTCCGCACACGTGCGGCCACGTCCACGCTTCCGGGCTCGGCCACGTGCAAAGTTTTGCTGTGCAAGGTCGACCGAAGCATGTCGTGGTGATCGACGACGGCGGCCACCGTGGCGACGATCCCCGCCTGATCGACGCCGACTGGCAGATCCAGTGCGATCGACTGTGAGTAGCGATCGAAGTGATCGGTGCTGCCGAGCACCATGCGCATCACCGGCGTCAGCGGCAACTCTCCGACACCGTTGCCCGGCAGTTCGGCAAGTACCCTCTGCGCCGGCGCGTCAGATCGCAAAACGACCTGTGCCAGCGCGGCAACAGTCTTCTGTTCGAAGACGTCTCGTGGGGTCATCACGAGACCACGAGCCTTCGCTCGGGAGACCAGTTGGATGGATGCGATGCTGTCGCCGCCGAGCCCGAAGAACGAATCGTCGACGCTCACCGCCTCGACACCGAGCAGGTCTGCGAACAGCGAAGCGAGGATCTCTTCCGTCTCGGACGCGGGTGCTCGATAGCGCACCTTCGACGCGGAGAACGTCGGAGCGGGAAGAGCCTTGCGGTCAAGCTTTCCGTTCACGGTCACCGGTAGAGCGTCCAGCACGACATACGCGTCGGGCACCATCGGTCGTGGCAGCGCGGACTCCAGATAGCGCCTTACGGACTCGGTATCGATCACGCGCCCAGCTTGCGGCACCAGGTATGCCGCCAGCCGCTTGCCCAGTGCAGTCTCGACGACAAGCACCACGGATTGCGCGATCTCGTCGCACTGTGTTGCTACCGTCTCGATTTCACCGAGTTCGATGCGTTGACCTCGGATCTTGACCTGACTGTCGATCCGTCCGCGGTACTCGATGGTGAGATCGGCCGTCCAGGCAGCGATGTCACCGGTCCGGTACATGCGCTGTCCAGGATCACCGTGGGGATCGGCGATGAATCGTGTTGCGGTGAGAATGTGTTGGTTGTGGTAACCGCGAGCCAAAGCTGGCCCCGCCACGTACAGTTCACCAGGCGTACCGATCGGCACCGGTCGCAGTCGAGTGTCCAGGATCAGGGTCCGGAATCCGCGCACAGGTTTACCGACCGTGACAGGTTGTCCCGCTTCGAGGTCTGCAACTGTGGAGATGTCGGTCGCCTCGGTCGGTCCGTAGCCGTTGAGCATCGTTCGCCCTGGCTGCCAACGATCGACCAGTTCAGCGGATACCGCTTCACCGCCCACACCGAGAACGCGAAGATGTTCGTGGTCGTGGGGGGCGATCGTGCTCAGAACGGCCGGGGTGATCAGAGCGTGAGTGACTCGTTGCGAGTCCAACAACTCGGCCAAGTCGTCACCACCGATCGTGGTCACCGGAACGATCACCAATGTTGCTGCAGCAGAGAGCGCGGAGATCATTTCGCCGACAGCCATGTCGAAGCTGGGTGACGCGGTGTGCAGGAACCGGGCGTCGGGCGTGATCTGGTAGTGCTCACGCCGTTCGGCCGCCAAGTTGGCGAGACCGGAATGAGTGACAACCACGCCCTTGGGCTTGCCCGTCGAACCCGACGTGTAGATCATGTACGCCGGATTGTCGATCCGCACCGGCGGCCAGCTCGCGCTCACCGGGGCTGCCGCCAGTTCTTCGGCGATGTCCTCGAGAACCAACCATTCGACGTCGTCGGGCAGGAACTGACGCTGCTCGGCGATCGTCACACCCAACCTCGCTCGAGAATCTTCGAGAATGTGGTCGATGCGATCGGCCGGATAGCTCGGGTCGACCGGCAGATATGCGGCACCCGTCTTGGCAACCGCCCAGACTGCGAGGACGGATTCGAGCGATCGTGGAAGAGCCAGCGCAACAAATGTTTCCGGTGTGATGTCGCGTCGCAGCAGGACGTGAGCGAGGCGGGTCGAGAGTTCGTCGGCCTCGGTATAGGGGACGGCGCGGCCATTCCACAGGAAGGCGATCCCCGTTGGATTCGACGAGACCGCAGCAAAAATCAGCTCGGACAGAGTCGCGGGATGCGCCGCCGTAAGTCCTCGCACCGGCACCAGTAGGTTCTGCTCGTCCCGATTCAGGACGTCGATATCCCCGATTACTCTCGCGGGATCCCGCGTCAGCTGCTCGAGCATCATGACGAATCGGTCGGCGAACGACGCAGCCGTGGAACGGTCGAACAAATCCGTCGCGTAGGTCAGCGAGCCACTAACCGCTACCGACTCGGTGTCTGCGCCGCTGGTAGATTCCGTGGTCTCGAACAACGTCAAGGCAAGATCGAATTGAGCTGGAGTGACGTCGAATTCGACGGCGGACACCCGCAGATCAGGAAGCTCGAACGTGGCGTCTTCGATATATTCGTAGGCAAACGTGACTTGGAACAGCGGTGTGTGAGCCTGTGAGCGAACAGGTTGCAGAGCGTCCACCAGTCTCTCGAAAGGCACATCGACGTTGCCGAACGCACTCAGATCTCGGTCACGCACCTGGTCGACCAACTGCGCGAACGTCAGTGCGGGGTCGGCCTCCGTTCGCAGGACGACCGTGCCGACGAACATTCCGATGAGATCCTCGAGAGCCGCTTCGCCTCGTCCGGACACGGGCGTGCCGACGATGATGTCGGTGCTCGCCGACACTCTCGCCAACAGTGCCGCATACGCAGCGTGAATCACCATGAACACACTTGCGTTGTGGTGATCGGCGACCTCACGAACGCGATCCATGATCTCGGACGCGATGTCGAAGCGAACCATCGCACCGTTCTGGGTGGCCACCGCCGGTCGCGGTCGATCGGCCGGAAGCTCGAGCAGTTCCGGAATCCCGTTCAATGTTGATTTCCAGTAATCGATCTGAGTCGATGCGATGCTCTTCGGGTCAGCCTCGTCACCGAGGAGCACCCGCTGCCACAGCGCAAAGTCGGCATACTGGATCTCCAGCGGCGCCCAGAACGGGGCCTGGCCGGTCAACCGTGCCGAGTAGGCGATCATGACGTCGCGAGCCAACGGCGTCATGGACACGCCGTCCGCACTGATGTGATGCACCGACATCACCAGTACATGCTCGAATTCCTCGACGCGGTACAACTTCACGCGAATCGGCACGGAAGCAGTGACGTCGAAACCTTCGGACATGACCTCGAGAATGCGAGTGTCGAGGTCGCCACGGTCGACGTCGATCGGGCTCAGATCGAACTCGACGTCCTCGGGTGTCAGGATCACCTGGACGGGGCCGTCACCGTTGTCGGGGAACACTGTTCGCAGCGACTCATGGCGCGTCAGAACATCACCGAAGGCGCCGCGAAGCGCCGGAACGTCAACGGTGCCGGCGAGTCGGATGGCCAACGGGATGTTGTATGCCGCAGATTCGACATCGTACTGATTGAGGAACCACATCCGATTCTGTGCAAGTGAAAGCGGGATCTGCTCCGGACGAGTCTGCACCTCGAGGGCAGGCCTGTCGGCACGCTCTGCATTGTCCAGTGCAACAGCAAGTTCCGCCACAGAGGGGTGATCGAACAACGTCCGAAGCGGCAACGCGGTACCAGCGTGTTGGTTGATGCGGCTGACAAGTCTGGTCGCATTGAGCGAATTACCACCCAACTCGAAGAAATCATCATCC
>NZ_BCRM01000018.1 GCF_001552595.1 Rhodococcus erythropolis NBRC 15567 | reverse complement strand
TCCGGGTGCTGGTGCACACCATGCAAATACGCAGCAGGCAAACACACAGCAGGCTATGGGAGGTGCACTGTAATGGCTGTTCTCAGTGCTGAACGTATCAAGATCACCACGACCAAGTCGCCGCTCTGGTGCTCGGTCATCATCGTCGTGCTCGCTCTCGGCTTCGCGGCCATCATGGGCGCGGTTGCCAAGTCGGCTCTGACGTCCTCCGACGTCCAGGGAGCACCGGACCTCGACACCGCCGTTGCCACGGCCGGCATCTCGGGTTTCGGAATCATGGTTCTCATGATCATGGCGGCCCTCGCGGTCACCAGTGAGTACCGCTTCGGGACCATCCGCACCACGTTCCAGGCAGTTCCGAACCGTGCCTCGGTTCTCATCGCCAAAGCCGGCCTCATCGGTGCCTTCGGCGCGGTGCTGACGTTTGTCCTCGCCTTCGGGTCCTATGCGGTGGCCAAAGCCATGGCCGGTACCGAGGCCAGCACGGGCCTGACCCTGTCGACCGGCGATGACTGGCGTGCGATTTACGGCATCCCGGTGTACGCCTTCCTCTGCGTGATTCTTGCTGTCGGCGTCGGATCGATCATCCGCCAGTCGGCGGGCGCTATTGCGTTGCTCCTGCTCTGGCCGCTGCTCATCGAGAGCCTGTTCGGACTGTTCGGCAGTGTCGGCGAGAAGATCACCCCGTTCCTGCCGTTCGCGAATGCAAACCACTTCCTCAGCCCTGGCGGCGGAAGCCTTGATTTCCACTGGGGACCCTGGGGCAGCCTGATCTACTTCGCGGCCTTCGTTCTGGTGATTTTCGGAGCAAGTATTGTCATCGTGAATCGTCGCGACGCCTGATCTTGTCGCTCCCTCGGTAGGTGTTGTCGGGAGACCTACCGAGAACGCGGAGTGACAGCAGAGTAGGGACCCAGTACGAAAAACCATTCGTACTGGGTCCCTTTCCTGTGCTCCGGCCGATATCCTCCGAAGATGAGACTCTTCGGTGTGGTTGTGGTCGGAATGGCTGGAGCACTCGTGGTGAGTGGATGCTCGTCGTCGGGAAGTGAAGCAGCCGTCCCGGCAGATCCGGTGGCATTCGCCGAGACCGTCACGGTCGACGCCGTGACCGGGCATCTGGAGCAACTCGAGAAGATCGCCGGTAACAACGACGGCAATCGATCGGCCGGAACCCCCGGCTACGACGCCAGTGTCGACTACGTGGCAAACCTGCTCGAAGACAAGGGCTTCGACGTCAGTACCCCGGAATTCGACTTCAGCTCCTTCGATCCCGGCACCGAATCCCTGAAAGCTACTGACGGCTCCGATGTTCCGGTGCGGGCGTTGACATATTCCCCCTCCACGGGACCGACCGGAATCACGGCACGCCTGGTGGTGATTCCCGCCGACGAGACACCAGGTTGCGAGGCCACCGACTACGACGGCCGTGACGTGAATGGTGCAATCGTGCTGGTCACCCGCGGAGTGTGCCCGTTCGGCGACAAGCAGAAGATCGCCGCTGACCGCGGCGCGGCAGCGTTGTTGGTTGCCAACAACGAGGACGCGATGCTGGGCGGGGCAACCTTGGGTGAACCCGAAGACGCCCGCATCCCGACCGGCGGGGTGAGCAAGGCGTCGGGCGAGGCTCTTGCCGTAGCGCCCGGAGACCTCACGCTGATTCTCGACACGTCGACGGAAACGACGAAGTCGCGCAACGTGATTGCACAGACCAAGACCGGCGCGACCGACAACGTGGTTGTCGTGGGCGCCCACCTGGACAGTGTGCCGGAAGGTCCCGGAATCAACGACAACGGAAGCGGCACCGCAGCCGTGCTGGAAACCGCGCTGCAGATGGGAAGCTCACCGAGCATCGAGAATGCCGTGCGTTTCGCTTTCTGGGGAGCGGAAGAAGTGGGATTGGTCGGCTCCACCCGTTACGTGGAAGGTCTGAGCGATCAGGAACGGGCCGACATCGCCCTGTATCTGAATTTCGACATGCTCGGTTCGCCCAATGCCGGATACCTGGCTTACGACGGTGACAACTCGGATGCCGTCGGGGAGGGGCCAGGGCCCGAGGGGTCGGCGGGCATCGAGCGCACCTTCGTCGATTTTCTCGCCGGGCGAGGGATTGCGGCGGACGGAACTGACTTCGACGGGCGTTCCGACTACGGCCCGTTCATCGAGATCGGAATCCCGGCGGGCGGAGTGTTCAGCGGCGCGGACGAACGCAAGACGCCGGCTCAGGCCGAGAAGTGGGGCGGCGAAGCGGAGGAGACCTTTGACCCGAACTACCACAGTGCACAGGACAACCTCGCGAACATCGATCGCGAAGCGCTCGCGGCCAACGCTTCTGCAGTAGCCTTCGGAGTTGCGACGTATGCCCAGGATTTGAGCGGGCCGAACGGCGTTCCCGTCGGCGATGCTCGAACGCAGGCCAGAACCGAATGATCGACTGACCGAATGATCGACTGACCGAATGATCGACTGTGCGAGCGACCAGGAGGCCACTGTGCGAGAACGGCGGCAGCACACTGTCTGTAACTCTGAGTTACGCTTGAGTTATGGCTGATCTGTCCCCGGAGGGCACCGACACGACAGGTGCTCCTTCCTCCTCGGTTCGAGGCGTCGTCGACGTCGTCTTGAACTCTGCGGCAGAACTGAACCGTCGGCAGCAGCTCATCGACGCGCTACGACGGCTGAGGCGGGCACTACCCGGTGATCCCGGGTTCGGAGACCCGCTCTCGCTGGCAGGTCCTGGCGGTGCCCGCGCCGTGGCCCGCGTCGCTGACAGATTGCTCGATCAGAAGCCGGCAGCCACTCGCGAAGTGAGCCTCGGAGCACTGCAGGTGTGGCAGGCGGCGCTGGAAAAGATGGGCCGCGGCCGCGGTGATCAAGAACTGACCATCGTCTTCACCGATCTGGTTGGCTTCTCCACCTGGTCACTCGAAGCCGGTGACGGCGCCACGCTGACGCTCCTGCGTGCCGTGGCGCAGGCCGTGGAAACCCCGATCACCGACAACGGCGGACACGTCGTCAAACGGATGGGCGACGGTCTGATGGCCGTGTTCATTCGCCCGGATGCGGCTTTGAAGGCGGTGTTCACCGCGCAGGACGCACTCGCGGAAGTCGACCTCGACGGATACACCCCACGAATGCGCGTCGGCCTCCACACGGGTACCCCGCGCCAGATCGGCGACGACTGGCTCGGCGTCGACGTGACCATCGCCGCCCGGATGATGGGCTTGGGCGGCGACGGCAACGTCATGATGTCGGCGACAACTCTCGAGGAACTCGAAGCCGGCACCCTGGAGGATCTCGATCTCACGATCCGGCCATGGCGGCGAGGGTTTTTCGCGACCACGCCAAACGGAGTTCCCGTCGACCTGGGAATCTGGCGCGTACGCCGGAACTAGCGCACTAGACCTGGAGCCGCCAGAGCGGGGACACCGGACCATGTCCCGCGCCGAGGTCGTACGACGCCTCGAGACACTTGGTCACCCACTCTTTGCCGAACGCCACCGCGTCCGGAACGGAATAGCCATGTGCGAGAGCGCAAGTGATCGCAGCGGCCAGCGTGTCTCCGCCGCCGTGATCGTTGCCGGTGTCGATCCGGGCACTGCTGAATTCGAGGAAACGGTCGCCGTCGAACAACAGATCGGTGGACAACTCCGAAGTACGAAGGTGGCCGCCCTTGACGATGGACCATTGAGCGCCGAGCGCATGCAACGCTTCTGCCGCTTGGCGGGCGCTCTTGTCGTCGACGACCTCGATGCCGGTGATCAACCGAACCTCGTCGAGGTTCGGAGTGACCACCGTGGCAGCCGGAATCAAGGTGTTGCGGACTGCGTCGAGAGCTTCTTCGTGCAACAGCGGATCGCCGTGCATCGACGCGCACACGGGGTCGACCACCAGCGGGATCGGTCGGTCGCGGCCGATCCCCACCTCGGCGGCAACTGCGGCTACCGCTTCGATGATCGTCGTCGAGGCCAGCATTCCCGTCTTCGCTGCGCCGACGCCGATGTCCGAGACCACGACGCGCACCTGGTCGGCGACGATCTCCGGCGGGATCTCGTGGAATCCGCTGACGCCCACCGAATTCTGGACCGTCACAGCGGCGACGGCCACACAGGCGTGTACTCCGCACATCGCCATCGTGCGGGAATCGGCTTGAATGCCGGCTCCGCCGCCGGAGTCGGTTCCGGCGATGGTCAATGCCCGAATCGGGGTCTGTCCGGCGGGGGTCAGGGGCAGCAGCTTCACGACGACGAGCCTACCGACCGGACCTGGGGAAACGGCAGCTCGGTCCGGATGGACTCGGTTTCCGGGATTTCCGCTTCCAGGATTTCCGCGTACTGACGTACGTCCGCCGAGATCCGCATCGAGCAGAACTTCGGCCCGCACATCGAGCAGAAATGTGCGGTCTTGGCGGGCTCGGCCGGCAGTGTCTCGTCGTGGAACTCCCTGGCGGTGTCCGGGTCGAGTGACAAAGCGAACTGGTCCAACCAGCGAAATTCGAAGCGCGCCTTGGACAGTGCGTCGTCGCGGGCCTGTGCATTCGGGTGCCCTTTTGCCAGGTCTGCTGCATGGGCAGCGATCTTGTAGGTGATCACACCGGTTTTCACGTCGTCTCGGTTGGGCAGGCCGAGGTGTTCCTTGGGTGTGACGTAACAGAGCATCGCCGTTCCCGCCCGTGCGATCATCGCCGCACCGATGGCGGAGGTGATGTGGTCGTACGCCGGCGCGATATCGGTAGCGAGCGGTCCGAGGGTGTAGAACGGTGCCTCGTCGCAGAGCTCTTCTTCCAGGCGGACGTTTTCCTCGATCTTGTCCATGGGAACGTGTCCGGGGCCCTCGATCATGACCTGGACTCCTGCGGATTTCGCAATCTTCGTGAGTTCTCCCAGAGTGCGAAGCTCCGCGAATTGGGCGGCGTCGTTGGCGTCGGCGATCGATCCCGGTCGAAGCCCGTCACCGAGGGAGAACGTGACGTCGTATCGGCGCAAGATCTCGCACAGTTCGTCGAAGTGGGTGTAGAGGAACGATTCCTGCCTGTGGTGCATGCACCACGCGGCCATGATCGCGCCGCCGCGCGAGACGATTCCCGTGACGCGACCAGCAGTCAGAGCGATGTAACCGATTCTTACACCGGCATGCACGGTCATGTAGTCGACGCCCTGCTCGCACTGCTCGATTACCGTGTCGCGGTAGATTTCCCATGTCAGAGCAGTGGGATCTCCGTTGACTTTCTCGAGTGCCTGGTAGATCGGTACCGTGCCGACCGGCACGGGTGAGTTGCGCAGAATCCATTCACGGGTCAGGTGGATGTCCTTGCCGGTGGACAGGTCCATGATGGTGTCGGCGCCCCAGCGGATCGCCCACACCATCTTTTCTACTTCCTCTGCAACAGAGGAGGTTACGGCCGAGTTCCCGATATTCGCGTTGATCTTGACGGCGAACTTCTTGCCGATGATCATCGGCTCCAGCTCGCCGTGGCGATGGTTCGCGGGAATTACCGCCCGCCCGCGAGCCACCTCGGAACGCACCAGTTCGGCTGAAACGCCCTCGCGTGCAGCGCAATAGCGCATCTCCGGGGTGATCACACCGTCTCGGGCGCATTCCAGTTGCGTCCGATTGCTTTCCGGGCGTTCCCAGGTGTCCCTGGTCGTCGGGAGCCCTGCATCGAGGTCGATGTCGGCGTCCGTGTCGGTGTAAGGACCTGACGTGTCGTACAGGTCCAGATGCTCACCATTGGTGAGAGTGACGCGTCGAAGTGGGATCCGGAGAGAATCCGATTCGACGTAGTGCTTGCTACTGCCCTCGATCGGGCCGGTTGTCACAGCGGTGTGGACAGTCGCGTGAACAGCCGTACGGACAGACTTCTCCTGCATGGTGCGCTCCCTACGCCGGCATTATCCGGTCAGGTTCATCCGGTCGACGGCCCTAGCCGTCCTCTCAGCCCGCTGGTGCGAGCCCCCGTGGTGGTTGTATGAAATTTGTGCCCGCTGTCACAGCGGCACCGGGCGACTCTATCTCAACCCCGAAAAAGCGTTTCACTGCGATTGCGGTGGAGTCGTTCCCGGTGCAAAAATTGGTCGAACCCGGGACAGCGTCGTCAGTAGCTGATTCTATGAGTGGCATGGATCACAGTTATGGAGAGCGTGCGAACGCAGCAGTCGCAGATCGCGCAGTTGCAGATCGTGCCGTGGAGGTCGCCGCAATGAACGACATCGAAAACTCGAGAACCGGAACCTCACCGGAAGTCACGCTCGTGGACAATCCGTCGCACGAACGATTCGAACTGCTCTCCGACGACGAGTTGGTCGGCATCCTCGGATACCGCGACGAGGACGAGATTTCGGGGAGCGGAGCCGAAGCGGGCGACGTGGTTGCGTACATGCATACCGTCGTCAAGGAGGAGTACGGCGGGCAGGGACTGGCAGCCGTACTCGTGCAGTTCGCGATGGACTGCGCCCGTGAACGTGAATGGTCGGTGCGGCCTGTGTGCACCTATGTTCAGCGGTACCTCGGCGAGCATCCCGAGTATCTGGAACTGCTCGTCGAGGACTAGCCGCCGGAGGTTGCAAACAGACGATCAGGCTCCGAGCTTTACAACTACCCGAGCTTTACGATCACTGGAGCGTGATCGCTGGCGCCCTTGCCTTTTCGCTCGTTTCGATCGATCTCGGCCGCCTCGACGCGCGCTGCGAATGCCGGAGAGCCGAGGATGAAGTCGATTCGCATGCCCTGCTTCTTCGGGAAGCGAAGCTGCGTGTAGTCCCAGTACGTGTACACGCCGGGACCGGGGGTGTACGGGCGAACGACGTCCGCGAACCCGGACTCGGTGAAGGCGGTGAATGCAGCTCGTTCCGGCTCCGACGTGTGGGTCTTGCCCTCGAAGAAAGCGGGATCCCACACGTCGTCGTCCGTAGGAGCGACGTTCCAGTCACCGACCAGGGCGATCTGCGCGTCGGGATCCTGCTTGAGCCAGCCCTCCGCGTCGTCGCGCAGTTTGGCCAGCCAATCCAGCTTGTAGGCGTAATGCGGGTCTTCCAGCTCACGGCCGTTGGGGACGTACAGGCTCCACACCCGCACACCGCCGCAGGTGGCACCGATCGCACGTGCCTCGCGGACCGGGTCTGCCTCGGGATCCTTGTCGAACCCGGGCTGATCCTCGAAGCCGATCTGCACGTCGTCCAGGCCGACGCGCGAAGCGATGGCGACACCGTTCCACTGGCTCAACCCGACGTGGGCGACCTCGTAGCCGATTTCCTTGAAGCGTTCGTACGGAAACTGCTCGTCCTTGCACTTGGTTTCCTGCATTGCCAGGACGTCGACGTCGGATCGACCGAGCCAGTCGATGATCCTGTCGGTACGGGCACGGACGGAGTTGACGTTCCAAGTAGCGATGCGCACGAGGGCAAGCCTAGCGTCAGCCGCCGACAGGATCGGTGGCGTATCGGTAGCGGTGGTGTTCGACGAATCCGAGCCGCTCGTAGAGCGCGATCGCCGCGGAGTTCTCCGCCGAAACCTGGAGGTACGCGTGCGTCGCACCGTTCTGACGACCCCAGGAGAGTAGATCTCCGCAGATCAGCGACCCGATTCCGTGACGACGGTGTTCAGGGGCGACGTGAATGCCGGTCAGTCCTACCCAGCGCTTGCCATCGGGTGCCTCGGTGAGCGCAGCGCGCCCGATGGCAAGCGTCGTGTCGGTGTTTCCGATCGCGCCGAAAGTTGCACTGCCCACGACAGCCGTGAGGACCGCCTCGACGTACGCCGGATCTCCGTGGGCGTCGTACGTCGACAGCCAGTTGTGGTCGGGGCGGTCGGCGAACGAGGTGACCGGAGGACCGAGCGGCAGCGTGACACTGCCCAGATCGGCGGCCATCACGATGGTTTCCTTCTCGCTGGTCCATCCGTCCGGAGCGGTGCCGAGTCGATCGGGGAGGAGAAGCAGGGTCGGCAGGCCGCGGTCACCGAACCACTGGCGTATCCGTTCGAGAGTGCTCGCGTCGAAGCCGGCAACCGTCCCCGCACCACCGAGCGGCAAAGCTGAATTGGCGCGGCCGGTGAAACCGTGACCGGCGCGCAGCAACCAACCGTCGATCCACGCCTGCTCGACCCCCGGCCACGCCGCAGCAGCAGCAGTTTCGAGGTTTCGAATCTCGCCGATGCGAATCGGGCGGGCCGAGAGAGTCTTGAGTGCAATCACCTGATCGGCGGAGACCTGGACCAGCCGACCGTCGCCGCTGCGGACGGCGATGGGATCGGCACCCTCGAGGATGCCGATGACGTCGGTCATGGGATGCGAATAGCCGGGTGGGAGCTTGTATCGCAAAACCACCCGGCTACCGATCGAAATGTTGCCGTTCAGAGCGGAATTCTCAGTCTTCGTAATCGTCGTCGTCGTCGTGACCGAACGGATCGTCGACGGTGCCCGGCGTCCAGGTCAGACCGGGCTTGCCCCAACCGGAACGCTTGATGATCTTCTTGGCGGCGCGCGCGTTGCGGCCGATCAGCACGTCCGTGTAGAGGAAACCGTCGAGATGCCCGGTCTCGTGCTGGAGCATCCGTGCGAAGAATCCGGTGCCCTCGACCTCGATCGGGTTGCCGTCGGCGTCGGTGCCGGTGACCTTCGCCCAATCGGCGCGGCCCGTCGGGAACTGCTCGCCGGGAACGGAAAGGCAACCCTCGAAGTCTTCTTCCGGGTCGGGCATCGTCTGGGGGATTTCGGACGTCTCGAGTACCGGGTTCACGACGACGCCGCGACGACGCTCGCTGCTGCGGTCGTCACCGGGGCAGTCGTAGACGAAGACTCGGAGTGAAACGCCGACCTGATTGGCCGCCAGACCGACGCCGTTGGCGGCGTCCATCGTCTCGTACATGTCTGCGATCAGTTCGGCGATCTCGGCCGGGGACTGAGTGACCGGCTCTGTCGCCTTGTGCAGTACCGGGTCGCCGACGATTCGGATGGGGAGGATAGCCATGCGGACAAGGATAGTGCGGCGCGCCCGCGTAGTTATCACGGCCCGCACACTCGATCATGGTTCAATGGTTGCTGAAGAACAGCGATGTAATTCGTTGCTCGGTCGGAACGTGGGCCGCGGGGGAAATTGTGAGTTACCTTCGGGCCAGGGGACCGGGAAACTCACGGCCGCGAGAATATCGGTCGGAAAAGAACACCGGGCATACGAGTCTCGCTGACGCCGAGCACAGCAGTCGAGGAGTGACATGGACGGCGCAACCGCGCGTAGTCGGAACCAGTCCGAAGGCACTGGCGCCGACGATTCGGTAGTAGATACAGCAGGCATGCACGAGGTGGGCGAAGACGGCCTCACCCGCCGGGAGCACGACATCCTCTCCTTCGAGCGCCAGTGGTGGAAGTACGCCGGTGCGAAGGAAGAAGCCATCAAGGAGTTGTTCGACATGTCGGCAACCCGCTACTACCAGGTTCTCAATGCCTTGGTCGATCGCCCCGAATCCTTGGCGGCTGATCCCATGCTGGTCAAGCGCCTGCGTCGTCTGCGTGCCAGCCGTCAGAAGGCCAGGGCCGCCCGTCGCCTCGGCTTCGAGGTCACCTGAATCACGCGTACATATGATCGGGCTGTCCACACACTGGCGATAAGGTCGACATCGTGAGTACCCCGAAAGAGCAGCCGTCCGGACCTCCGCTTCGCGCAATCGCCATGGTGTTGATCGCGTTGGCGATCGTGTTCATCGGTCTCGGAGCAGCCTCACTGGGTGGATCGAGCGACGGTGGATCGGGCGACGAGAACACCGCAGCAGAGCAGACCGAATCCTCGGCGTCTGCCACGACGAGCGCCACCGCACCGGCATCTGCCACTTCCAAGCCGGCAGCGACGACGCAACCCGCTTCGGGCGATACCACCACTACGTCGCGTCCCTCGGGAACTGCGACGACCACGACTTCCAGCTCCGCGAGCGGCGTCGACACGTCGAATATCAGCGTTCGAGTTCTCAACAACAGCACCGTCTCGGGTCTGGCAGCAGGCACTGCCGAGGAATTGACGGCTGCAGGTTGGAACGTCGAGGAGACGGGTAACTACAGCGAGGGCACCGTCAGTACGACGACGGTGTACTACGGATCGTCCGCGGCGGAGAAGGCAGCGGCGCAGAAGATCGCAGCTGAACTCGGAGTCACCGCAGAACCTCGATTCGCCGGCATCGCGAACGCGTCACCTGGCGTGATCGTGATCGTGACCTCCAACTGACCGGTCGTGAAGGTGGAACTGACCCGTCGGTTCCAGCTACTACACGCGCCGTTATGATCAGAAGCACTTTCTCGCCACCTCAAAGGAGCGGTTCGATGGCCCCCAGCAGCACCCGGCGTATGTCCTGGCGCGTCGTTGCCCCTGTAGTCGCGATTGCCGCTTTCGGCTTGACCGCTTGCAGTAACAGCGAAGAGCCCAGCAGCGTCCCCGGCACGACTCCTCCGGTGTGGACCGGTGCAGCCGATCCCAGCGCGCACGAAAGCGCGGGCGGCCACGGTTCCGAGACGGCTCACGCCGGCGCTTCTGCCGAGACTGTCACCGCAACGCTGAACGGCACCGACGGCGCCAAGGTCGGAACGGTCACGTTCGCGCAGGAAGGTAGCGACGTCAAGGTCACCCTCGACGCCAAGGGCCTCACCCCCGGCTTCCACGGATTCCACGTCCACCAGGTCGCCAAGTGCGAGACCAATTCCGTTGCCCCCAGCGGCGGAGAGCCGGGTAACTTCCTCTCGGCAGGCGGACACTTCCAGGCCGAGGGTCACACGGGCCACCCGGCGAGCGGTGACCTCACTTCGGTTCAGGTCCTCGAAGACGGCACCGCCACACTGGTCACCACGACCGATGCATTCACCGTCGACGAACTGGTCGCAAACGGTGGAACATCCGTCATGATCCACGCCGGAGCGGACAACTTCGGCAACATCCCGACGCGTTACGCGCCGGCACCGGATCAGCAGACCCTCGACACCGGTGACGCAGGCGGACGCGTTGCTTGCGGTGTCATCACCAAGAGCTGACAACTCACCTGAGTTTTGCATCACTTCCGGCGACTACCACGCAGTAGCCAGCACGGTGTTTTTACCGACACTGTGATTGGATTCTCTGCGTGGTAGTTCCATTTCCAGGTTCGCCGCGCCCGACGCTGGGCGTGGAGTGGGAGATCGCGCTGGTCGATCGCAAGACCAGAGATCTCTCCAACACAGCAGCCGAGGTGTTTTCGGCGGTCGAAGAGCTTGCCGGCTCCGAAACCCCGCACATCACCAAGGAACTACTGCGAAATACCGTCGAACTCGTCACGGGTATTCACTCGACGGTCGGCGAGGCGATGAGTGATCTCGACAGGTCACTGGATCTGCTTCGCCGCGCTGCGAATCCGCTCGGCGTCGACCTCATCAGCGCGGGCACGCACCCGTTCGCGCAATGGTCGACGCAGCTGGTCACCCGGACACCCGACTACGACGAACTCATCGAACGCACGCAGTGGTGGGGTCGGCAGATGCTGATCTGGGGCGTGCACGTTCACGTGGGTGTCTCGTCCGCGGATCGCGTTTTCCCGATCATCAACGCACTGCTGCAGCGCTATCCGCACCTGTTGGCGCTGTCGGCGTCCTCGCCGATGTGGGCCGGTGTGGACACCGGCTATGCGTCCAATCGCGCGTTGATGTTCCAGCAGCTGCCAACCGCCGGCCTTCCGTACCAGTTCGAGAACTGGGCCGAATACGAGTCGTTCATCGACGACCAGATGAAGACCGGTGTGATCACCAAGATCGGTGGCATGCACTGGGACATCCGTCCCGCGCCGAAGTGGGGAACCATCGAGGTCCGGGTCTTCGACGGCGTCTCGACACGCGCCGAACTGGGTGCTCTCGTTGCTCTGGTCCACTGCCTCATCGTCGATCTGGACCGCAGACTGAGTGCCGGTGAGACTCTGCCGAACATGCAGCCGTGGCACGTCAAGGAAAACAAGTGGCGCGCAGCGAGATACGGACTGGACGCCGAGATCATCCTCGACTCCGACGCAAACGAGTGCCTCGTCACTGACGATCTGGATCGCCTGCTCGACGACTTGGCGCCGATTGCGGTCTCACTCGGCTGCGCGGACGAGTTGGCGTCGGTGGCGGACATTCCCCGTCGCGGTGCCTCCTACCAGCGTCAACGCCGTGTCGCGGAAGCGACGGGCGGCGATCTGGTTGCGGTAGTCGACGCATTGGTCGCGGAGTTGGGTACTTAGAGCACTCCGTGTTGCCGATGGTTTCGTAGGGTCGAAATACGGGCATACAGACCGATTGTCCAGTCTGCGTCCATATTCGGTTCACACGGCGTTTACTATTGTCCGGTGTTGATAGACAGTTGGTCCCAACGAGGGGGCGTACCCGGACAGTCGGATCGTTCGTGGTCGAGTTCTCATCGACTCCTTCTGATCGGCACAGCAGCATTGGCCGTGCTGGTCCTGGGTGTGCAGGCGTTCGCGTCGTACAAGGGCTATCTCGGTCCGGTGGAAAGCCTGTTCGGTGACTATTTCCTCGTTCCTCGCTCGGCGACCATGCCCTGGGTGGGTCTCGCTCTCGCGCTGGTTGGACTGAACAACAAAGAACGCATCTACGCGGTATCCGCGGCCGTTGTCATCGACGTGGTCGTTGGCGCGATCCGCTGGTTCTCGGGTGGACCGCTGACTATGGGCACCGGCGGCACCTGGGTACTGACGGCCATCGCGGTGTACGCGGTGTGGAAGTTGTCCGGCGAGCGTCGACTCAGCGTTCTGCACGGCGTCGCTCTCGGCGCGTTGCTCATCATCGCCGCCAAGGTTGCCGAGACGTGGCTGGAGATCACCATTCTCGTCGGCACCGACGTGTGGGACGAGTACGTGTTCCTCGCCGACCAGGCTCTCGGGAATCCGTCGTGGGTGATGGGCCAGATCGTCGACGCCATGGGCCCCGTCGGTGCAGCAGCCCTCGACTGGATCTACGTCGAACTGCCCGTCGCAGTGATCGTGGTTGCCCTCTACCAAGCACGTAAGGGATGGCCGTCGCATCACCTGCTGCGAACATTCCTGCTCATCGGGCTGATCGGCCCGATCTTCTACGTCCTGTTCCCGGTGGTCGGTCCGGTGTTCGCCTTCGGTCCGCGTGGGTTCGGATTCCAGATCGGTGACTACTGGCCGAACATCGTGCCCAACTTCGACTTCGCATCACCGTCGTCGCTGCCGTTCGACGACGCCGCACCGCGAAACTGCATGCCGAGCCTGCATACCGCGTGGGCGGTCGCATTGTTCATCCACTCGCGCAGCGGACCGTGGTGGATTCGCAGCCTGGGATCGTTCTGGCTCGTTGCGACCCTGACCGCGACGCTCGGCTTCGGATTCCACTACGGCGTCGACCTCATTGCCGGTGCCGTCCTGTGCTTGACCCTCGATGCGGCGCTACGGGATCCGGAGCGAGGCTGGGGGTGGTTCCGAGTGCGTCTGTTGATCGGTGGTTCGGCACTACTCGCGGGGTTGTTGCTCTCGTACCGGTTCGCTGCGGTGCAGATGGCCGAGTACCCGGCGATCTTCGGACCGCTGCTGATGGCTGTCCTGGTTCTCATGTCGGTCGCGTACTTCGCCACCTTCTTCGCCCGCCCCGGCACTGCTCTTGCGGTGTGGGGCGAGCGCGACGGCGAGTGGGATGCCGCTACAGGAGAGAGTCCGGGTCTTCCAGCTCGTTGATCTTCATGAGGTCGTCCTCTTCGCGCTGTTCGCGGTAGGCGACTCGGCCGACACTGTGCGCGATCACGGGCGCGGTCAGCAGCGTGAAGATGCCCACCAGGACCAACATCCAGATGTCGACGCTCCCACGAAGCAGAAACACAGCGCCCATCAGAACCAGGATAAGTCCGACCACCTGAGGTTTCGTGGCCGCGTGCATACGACGCAGGGTGTCGGGGAAGCGAACGATTCCCACCGCGGCGGTCAGCGCGAGCAGCGCGCCGAGGAAGATGGAGATGGCCCCGATCGTGTCGAGGATGTTGCCGATCACTGGTCACTCACCCGGAAGCGCGCGACGGACACGGAACCGATGAAGCCGACCAGTGCCAGCGCCACGATCGCGGGAACGATCGTGGTGTCTTTGCTGTACGCGGCCCAGACGGCGAGTCCACACATCGAGACCGCGATGATCGTGTCCAGAGCGACGAGGCGGTCGAGTGAGCTCGGACCGTCGAGCAATCGGAACGTGGTCAGTACGGCGGCGATCAGCAGAATCACTCCGGAAATGATCAAGATCGTGGTGATGAACCCGTTCATGGTTGGTCCTCCTGCCGGGGTGCATCGAATTCGTAGTCGCGCTGGTGCCACGGGCTGGGTTGCCAGTCCGAATCACGTTCGAACGACGCGATGAACAACCGCTCGAGATCCTCCACCGAGCGGTAGAACGCGCTGACGGCTTTCTGCGATCCGACGTCGAGCACGTGGACGTAGACGATGCGCCGGTTCTGGTCGATCTCGAGAACCATGGTGCCCGGGATCAGGTTCAGTACGTCGATGCACAGCGTGAGAACCAGGTCGGACTTGATCCCGAGTTGGTAACGCAGAACTCCGGTGACCGGCGGCGGCGACGGACGGATCGCCAGCCACGCGACCTGGATACTCGACTGGATCGCGTAGTACACGATCATCCACAGCAGGCGCAGAATCGACAACAGATGTACCCGACCCTCGACCGGTACGCGAGGGAGGGGAAGCAGGACCATGATGATCAGGCCGACGGCGAGTCCGCCGAAGATGTTGCCGAAACTGATGTTGCCCCACAACAGGATCCATACGACCATCAGCCACAGCAGGATCCCGACGCGGAGTACCTGTTCGCGTTTCATCGCGGAGCCTCCTCGGTGTTCGGGGCGTCGGTGTTCGGGGCATCGGTACTGGGAGCTACAGCAGGGTCGTCTGCAGCGACGGGAGCTTCGTCGACCGGCACGGGTCGGTGGTTGCCGAGAACCGCGTCGATGTAGATGGACCGGTCTTGCAGATCCTTCGCCGCTCTGTCGCTGATGTCGATGATCCGGCCTGCGAACACCGTCAGTGCCAGGCCGACGATGACGAGTCCGACCGTCGGAATCAGCATGAAGACCGGAATCTTGCCGACGTCCTCGCGGTCGACGAACGCGATGTCCTCTTCGGACTCGTCGATCAATGCTGACGGGCTGACGTCGGCGAGGTCACCTTCGGGCGCGTCGGCGCGGGCTCGCCAGAAGGCCTTGGTCCACACGCGGGCGACCGCGTAGAGCGTCAGCAAGCTGGTGATCGTGCCGCCGGCGACGAGGATCCAGGCCAGCGCGCTGGCGTCGGCCGCACCGGCCTGAAGGAGCGCGACCTTGCCGATGAAGCCCGAGAACGGCGGGATACCACCGAGATTCAGCGCCGGGATCAGGAAGACGATCGCGAGGATCGGGCTGGCCGCCGCCAGACCGCCGAGTCGGCGCAGCGACGACGACCCGGCTTGTCGTTCGATCAGACCCACGACGAGGAAGAGCGTCGTCTGCACGATGATGTGGTGGGCGACGTAGTAGATCGCGCCGGACAGCCCGGACGTCGTGGACAGTGCGATACCGAAGATCATGTAACCGATATGGCTGACCAGTGTGAACGAGAGCAGACGTTTGATGTCGCTCTGCGCGATGGCACCCATGATGCCGACCACCATCGTGAGCAGACCGCACACCATCAGTACGTTGTCGAGTTCTCCTTGCGGGAATAACAGTGAGTGCGCGCGGATGATCGCGTACACACCGACCTTGGTGAGCAACCCGGCGAAGACGGCGGTGATCGGTGCGGGCGCGGTCGGATACGAGTCCGGTAGCCACGCCGACAGCGGGAAGACCGCAGCCTTGATGCCGAACGCCACGAGCAGGACAGCGAAGATGGCGGTTCGTGTGCCCGGCGGAATGTTGTCGAAGCGCAGGGCCATGTCGGCCATGTTGAGGGTGCCGGTCGCCGCATAGGCGAAGGCGATGCCCGCCAGGAAGATCAGCGAAGACACCATCGAGACCATCACGTACGAGACACCGGCCCGAACGCGGTCGGCGCTGGCACCGAGCGTCAGGAGCACGAAACTCGCGGCGAGCAGAACCTCGAATCCGACGTACAGGTTGAAGAGGTCACCGGCGAGGAACGCGTTCGAGATACCGGCAGTCAATGCGAGATAGGTCGGCAGGAAGATCGAGACCGGCTGGGCCTCGCTGCCGTCGCGAATACCCTGACCGATCGCGTAGATCATGACGGCGAGCAACACCACCGACGAGACCACGAGCATCATCGCCGAGAGACGGTCGACGACGAGTGTGATGCCGATGGGGGAGTCCCAGCCGCCGACCTGAACGGCCGTCGTACCGTCGCGGTCGGCGAGGTAGAGCAGCAATCCAGACACCGCGACGACGCCGATGAGCGCGATCAGTGTGATGACACGCTGGAAACGCGGACGTCGGCCGACAACCAGCGTCGCAGCTGCGGCCAGCATCGGGATCAGGACGGGCAGGGGCGCAAGGGCTCCCATCAGGTTGTCCGAGATGGTCATGCGCCGCCACCTCCCTCGATCTTGGTCTGGCGAGCGTCTTTGCGCCGCTTCTCGGATTCCTTCTTACGAGCAAGGTCGGTGGCCCAGTCGGGTACCGGTTCGTCCTCGAAGTCGCCGTCGTGGAGGTCGTCGTAGCATTCGATGTCCTCGAGGTTGACCAGTTGTTCGAGGGGAATAGGGTTGCCGTCCTTGTCGAATGCGTCGCCGCCGATGCTCGGGGCACCGGTGACCGGGTCGTCGGAGCGGTCGTGGTCGGGAGCGTCGGCAGGCAGGCGACGCTTGAGGATCTTGGTGTCCTCGGGATCGTCCTCGACGGCGTCGGCGGTGTTGATCTTGTAAGACCGGTACGCCAGTGCCAGAACGAAGCCGGCGATACCCATCGTGATCACGATGGCCGTCAGGATCATGCCCTGGGCGAGCGGATCCGCTATCTCCTCGTGGACCGAATCTCGGCCGACGATGGGCGGATTCCCGTCCGATCCACCTACGGTCAGGATCAAGAGGTTGATGGCGTTACCGAATAGAAGTAGACCGAGGAGCATCCGGGTGATGCTTCGTTCGATCAGCAGGTAGACACCGGCCGACGTGAGGACGCCGATCAGGATCAGCATTCCGATATTTGCGCTCATGGTGCTTTCACCTCGATTTCTGCGTCGAGGCGGGCGCCGAGACTTCGGAGTACGTCCAGGACCAGGCCGACCACGATGAGGTAGACGCCCAGGTCGAAGAACAGTGCGGTGACCAGTTTGACGTGGCCGATGAGCGGGAGCGTGAACTCGAAGACAGCCGACGAGAGTGCCGGAGCGCCGAGGAACAGCGACACCAGGGCGGTGCCCGCGGCCAGCGCCAAACCGAGGCCGAGAATCTTGCCCGCGTCGATGGGTACGGCTTCACCGAGTTCGTAGCGGCCACCGGCGAGGTAACGCAGCACGAGGGCGAGGCCCGCCGTCAGGCCTCCGGCGAAACCGCCGCCGGGGGCATTGTGACCGGAGAAGAAGAAGTAGATCGACAACACCATGATGGTCGGGAAGATCAACCTCGTGGTGACCTCGAGAACCAGCGAACGGTGTCGAGGATCGATGAGGTCTCCGCCGCGCAACCACGTCGTGTCCGAGTTGGCCGCTGCCTTGTCGACGATGACGGAGGGGGCGTCCGCGACTCGCGGCGCGATACCGAAGCGGCGGTTGCGGAACACGAGGCTGGCGACGCCGGTTGCCGCGACCAGCAGGACCGAGATCTCACCGAGCGTGTCCCATGCGCGGATGTCGACGAGTAGGACGTTGACGACGTTCTTGCCGTTGCCCAGGTCGTAGGCCGCGTCGGGAAGCAGTTCGTAGATCGGACGAGTGTTTCTCGCATTGGTCGCGAAGGCCGCGATGGTGGTTACGGTGATACCGACCGCGACGGCGAGTGCGGCACGCGGCCACTTGAAGCCGATTGCCTTGCTCTCGTCGACCTCTGCGGGGAACTTCCGCAGTACCAGCACGAAGATCACGAGGGTCAAGGTTTCGACGAGGAACTGGGTCAGCGCGAGGTCGGGTGCGCCGTGCAGCGCGAACAACACGCCACAGCCGTAGCCGGTGAGTCCGACGAGGATGACGCTGGCGAGTCGGTTGCGCATCAGCGTCGCGGCGATGGCGGCCGAAATCATCATCAGCGCGATAGTGAACTGGATGGGTGAATCCCACATCCGAAGGTCGACTCCGCCGCCATCGGTGTCGATGATCAGCAGGAACAGTGGCACCACGACCAGCGTCGCAAGAATCGTCGACTGCGTGCGGGGGAGCGAACCACGCTGAGTGGCACCGGTCAGGCGCATCGAGATGGTGTCCATGCCGCGCAGGGTCGCGTCGTAGATGCGGTCGGCGTTGCCGAGCGGCGGGTGCTCGAAGTGCAGGCGGCTGATCTGACGCTGCGCGATGTAGAGCGCGATGCCGCCGGCGATGACGATGCAGGTGAGCAGCAGTGGAGTGTTGAATCCGTGCCACAGCGCGAGGTGGTAGTCGGCGTGCGGTCCGGGGGCCAGTGTGGTCGAGTACGGCGTCAGCAGCTTCTCGAGTTGGGGCGAGAGAATGCCGGCGGCCAGACCGAGAACCGCTAGTAGGCCGGGCGCGAACAGGAACAGCCAACCCGGCTTGTGCATCTTGCTCACGGCCGGACTCGGCTTGCTCAAGGTCTTGCGTCCGAAGGCGCCCCAGATGAACCGGACGCTGTAGCCGACGGTCAGGATCGAGCCCAACACGATCACCGTGACGACGGCGATCGACGACCAGTGGCCGAGCGCGTTCGTTTCGAGAACTGATTCGAGTGCGGCTTCCTTGCCGACGAATCCGAGTAGCGGTGGTAGACCGGCCATGCTGGCGGCAGCGAGGCTCGCGATGATCGCGAGAGCGGGTGCCGCTTTACCCAGGTGAGCAAGTTTGCGCAGGTCACGGGTGCCGGTGGTGTGATCGATGATGCCAACGACCATGAAGAGTGCGGCCTTGAACATCGCGTGCGCCACGACCATCGTCATGCCGGCCAAGGCGGCGTCACGCGTGCCGATGCCGACCAGGACCATCATGAAGCCGAGTTGGCTGACGGTTCCGAAGGCGAGGACGAGTTTGAGGTCGTACGCGCGCATGGCTCGCCAACCGGCGAGGATCATCGACAGCAGACCCAAACTGATGATGGTGATGCGCCACGGCGGCGAATCGGCGTACCCGGGAGCCAGGCGCGCGACGAGGTAGATACCGGCCTTGACCATTGCTGCCGCGTGAAGATAACCGCTGACAGGGGTGGGCGCGGCCATCGCACCTGGCAGCCAGAAGTGCAGGGGCACGATTGCCGATTTGGAGAGCGCACCGATCAGGATCAAGACGATCGCGACGGACGGGAGCCACCCCGTCGGCGGGTTCGCGACCAGTTCGGACAGGTTGTAGCTGCCGCCGACCTGGCCGAGGATGATCATGCCGACCAACATCGCCAGACCACCGGCGGTGGTGACCAGCAGTGCCTGGGTCGCGGCGCGGCGACTGGTGGCGCGTTCGGCGTAGTGACCCACGAGCAGGAACGACAAGACCGTCGTCAGTTCCCAGAACACGTAGAGAAGCAGCATGTTGTCGCTGGTCACGAGTCCGAACATGGCACCCGCGAAGGCGACCATCTCGGCGGCGAAGATGCCGAGTCGAGGTTCGTCGTCGTTGAAGTAGCGGGCGCAGTAGATCAGAATCAGCGTGCCGACGCCCAGGACGAGCACGGCCATGATGGCCGAAAGCGCGTCGAACCTGAAGTCGATGTCCATCGACAGGCCGGGAACCCAGGTGATGTGCAGCGTCTCGACGGTGCCCCATTTGTCGATGACCCAGCCGAGGCTGGCGAGGGGGACTATCGCGAGGGGGAAGAAGCCGTTTCGCCCTAACCTGCGCACCACAAGCGGAGCCAAGAGGGCGGCAACGGCATGGGCAAGCAAGATAGCGAGCAAAAGGCACTCCGTCGTGTTGTCAGCGGGCGGCGGGGTGTCCGAACAAAATCGAACCTATCGGATTAACGAGACAATTCACCTAGTCGGAGAGGTTGTCTTTGCGTACATATTACCGGGCGTGGCAGTTTCGATGTGCAGCGAGTCGATTCGGACATCATCGGCACTCGCTGATACACGTAGGTTGGACGACGTGAATTCGTCGACTCCCACCACGATCATCCGTACCGCCGCCCTTGCGCACATTCGTGACCGCAAGCTGATCCAGACCCGGTCCGTGGGCAAGACCGCGTTCTACATGGCCGGCGGAAAGATCGACCCGGGTGAGACGCCCGAGCAGGCACTGCACCGCGAAATTCGGGAGGAACTCGACGTCGATCTGGTCGACGGGACGGTCACGTTCCTCGACGTCTTCGAGGCTCACGCTTTCGGACATTCCGCGGACACGGGACTGCACATGAGTTGTTATCTGGCGGAGATGGCCGGAGACCCGCACCCGACCAGCGAGATCGCCGAGTTCCGCTATTTCACGCTCGCCGAGTACGCAGCGATGGACGAGGTGGCGCCGGGATCGCTCAAAGTGTTCCATCGCCTGGCGTCGATGGATCTGATCGACTGATCGGCGGAGGTCCGGATCGATTGACTCGCCCCAAGCGCAGACTTGCATAGGCGCAGACGGCCACGATGATCAGTGCCACGGCGTCGAGTATCAGGATGTCGGTCGAGATTTCGAACGGGCCGACCGTCGTGATGCCGTTGAACGGCTTGTTCTCGTCGAGCGGCGTGTACGCCGTCCATCCGTAGTCGAACTGCGGATAGACGAGCAGGGCCAGCGCCGTCGGGCCGAAGATGACACCGAGTCCGACGAGGGCTCGTGACGCTCCGGTCCGCGGTGGCTCTCGGTACATCGCGCTGGCGATCGCGTACGTGACGACCGCAGAGGTGAAGGCGACAAGAAGATCGCTGATCGTGAGAACGTCACCGATCTTCGGCGACGGCGACGTGGCGTAGCTGACGATCCCGGCGACCGTCACCGCCAGGAGCAATCCGTAGCCGACGACCCGAGAGGGAGCGATCGCGCCGATTGCTGCCGCGGCGACGATGACGACGCCGATCACGACGGCGGTCGAGGCGGGGGTTTTCGACCATTCCATAGCTTCGGTTGCGGGACGGTTCGCCGACACCGCCGCCAGAGTTGCGACGGCGGCGGTACACATCAGCAGGATTCGACCGCCATCGCCCAGCACCCGCGCGCAGATCACCGTGATTACGAGCGCGACGAGTAGAAGGGGTACGGCCGCCGTGACGGTGGTGATCTCGAACCACCAATTTGCCGCGACCCCGAAGAGAGTGAGCACCGCCGCGATAGTCACCGGCCGAACGGCCATCCGTTCCTTGGGGTGGTCCTTGTCGAAATCGTGGAACCAGAACGCGGCGACGCAGGCGGCGGCCAAAGCGAGCGCGAGCAGTGTTGCCCCCAACACTGGTGGTTGAAACTGGTTGGTGTTGTCGGCGATGTAGTCCGCGTACCGCCGAGGAATTGCGTCTTCGTCCAGGAGCGAATCCGAGACATGCACAGCCGCAATCGTTCCCGCGACCGAGGCAGCTCGAACCCGGGGAGCGGCAGCAACCGTCACCGCGCCGACAGCGACTCCAGCGCCGACGGGCGAGAGTGCCTCGAAGTTGTGATCGTAGAGCCCGGGCAGTTCGAGTAGGAGGCCGCCGAAGACCGTCATGGCCGCGGTCCGCAATCGGCAACGGGCCATCATCGCGGCTGTACCGACCGCGACCACAGCCAAGACGCCGGCGCCGATGGTCGAGATGGACCAGAATCGGTCGCCCGTCGAAATCGACGTCGACTGGCTGTTCACGAACGGTGCCAAAGCGACGACTGTGACGACGAATGCCGTCACACCACTCAGTGCGACGAGCAGCGTCCTGCGGGCGATGGGCACTGCTCCAAAATAGTCAATCCGGTACCAGTTGCACCGCAATAGGAGGTCTCAGTCCGGTGACGGTGTGTCAACGGGGCTGCGGCGGCGGAGCGCGATCCCGGTGGCGACGACGACTACACACATCAGGAGTGCCGCGCCGTCGGAGCGTGGCGGCGCCTCGTACGCGTAGGCAATGGTCGCGGCCTCGGCCCGGAAGGCTGCATCGGGCTCGCTCGCGTCGACGTAGGCTCGCAATTCAGAGTTGTACTCGACGTACGTCGAGGGCGGATCGTGCCGGACGTACGTTGACGACACTGTCTCGATCTCGTGCTGCCCGATCGACATGAAGACCAGGGCAGTGAAAGGAATCGTCAACCCCAGCGTCGCTGCGACGGGATTCGACGGCAGAACGGATCCGAGCAGCAATCCCGACCCGACGCCTAGCGCGACAATGCGGAGCAGTAGAGCAAGTTCGTGTTCGCCGTCGAAGATCCACTCCGACAACGGGATCGCAGCCAGCAGAGCCAGACCTGCAATCGTGCGATCCCGGTGTCGGGAACGCGACAAGCCGAAGACGACCGCGATGATCGCGAGGGCAGCGATCACCAACGGCGAGGTTCGGTCACCGTCGAGAAAGAAGCGGTCGGTCAGATCCGCGAACACCGTCGTGGCGGCGGCTCCAACAGCGGTTGCAGCCCAAAGGAATCCGCCACTGCCTGAAGTTGTGTCCAGTCTCCTCACACAGAACCAGGTCAGGGTGAGGACGGCGACGGTGGACGCGACCATGACCAGCCAACCCGAAAACGTCGGTGGGTTCTCTTGCCGGTCGACGACCGAACTCAGAATCCGTTGGGTGACAGCGAGGCCGGTGACAACTGCCAGAGCGGCTGCGGCGACGCCCGGTTCGCTTTCGCTGATCCGCAATTCGGAGTCGTCTGTCACTGCGCACGCCACTGCGCAGATCAGGGTCAGCAACAGAAGTGCCCAGGCAGGTTCGCCGATGGACGACGTGCTGACGGGTATCAAATCGCCGGTGGACGATTGCGCGGCCAACCACGTCGACACCACGCCAATGATCAGCAGGTTGCGTCCGAGTCGGCTGTCCCACGATGCGGCGACAGCGCCGCCCAGGATGAGTCCGGCTGCAATGGTTTTGGCGAAACCCAGAACGCTCAGCAGATCAAGACCGACTTCTTCGGCGACGAGGAATCTGATCAGAATCAACACGACGACGCCCGTGTACACAAACGCCCACGCACGCCTGCGAGAACCGCGGTGCTGGAGATACACGCAGGCCCCTACGGCGACGATGGCACCCACCACGACGCTGGTGGATTGGCTGCTGATCCATTGGTCGATCTTCGACTGCGGTTCGGTAACAGGCCATCTCATTCGCGCTGGGTTCGTCAGCGCCACGGCGGCAAGGATTCCCGAGAGAAAGGCCGCGAGGGCGCCGGTCCATGACCGGAGGTCGATGGTCATCGGTCTGTCCCGATCAGGCGGTCTCGGTGGGTTCCGATACCTCGACGGGTGGGTGGGATCGTCGAAGGATCGCCGCACCACAGAAGCCGATGATCAGGGCGAAGAGGATTGCAGTGCCGACAGTCTGAGCGGTGACGTAGTCGACGGTGATTCCGATGCCGCGTCCGAATAATCCTCCGTCGCCGTGGGGAGAGACCGCATCGATGTCGAGCTGGCCTTGGATGTATATCGACGTCATCATCGGTGGGAAAGAGAGCTGATCGGTGAGAATGGCGATCGACGAGAAGGTCATCGCGGCAAAGGGAATGGCGAGTCCGAGTGTGGCGTCGACCAGGCTGCCGGGAGCAAGGGAACCGAACAGTAAACCGGCGGCGAGGCCCAGCGCGGCGATCTTCAGCGCGATTGACCAGACGCCGTGCGCGGAGTCGAAGGGCAGTAGTTCTGACAGTGGAACCGCAACGAGAACGGCGATGGGCACGAAGTTTGGCACCTGCTTGTGCAGTCTCAGTCCGACGGCAACCGGCAGGGCCGCGAAAAGCACCAGTACCCAAGGGGACTTCAGGTCTCCCCAGTGGCCGGAACCCTTCGCGATGTCGACGAAGAGCGGGGCCGACGCAGCGGCCAGTGCGGTTGCCGCCCAGAGGAACTTGCCACCAGCACCGGAGGCGTCGCCGAGGCGGTAAGCGGCGATCCACGTCAAGGCGAGCGCAGCGCCTGCCGCCAAAACCATGACGATCCAGGCGGTCGCCTCGGACGCGTATTGCTGGCGGTCGATCACGGCGCCGAGCACTCGATGCCCGATCGCCAGCGCGGTGATCACCACGAGAGCGATGCGGATTTCACCCGAGTCCGGCTTGCGAATCCGGAAGCCGGCTTGCGCGGTCACTGCACAGGCGATTGCTGCTGCGGCCGTGGCGCCGATCAGCCACCACGACGGCTCACCCACCGAAGACGTCGTCATCCTGGCTGTCCCACCGGCGAACGTGCGGATCGCGAGGAAGGTGGCGAGCACGCCGAGGAGTGTCGCGTTCTTCGTGGCAGTGCGGTCCCAACTGACGGCAACCACGCAGCCCAGAATGGTGCCGGCTGCAACACTTTTGACGATGATCAAGGCGATCAGCAGGTCCAGTGACGCAACTTCGGGTACGACTGCCCGAACGATCGCGATGACGGCGACGCCGACGGCGATCGCGATCCACGCCGCTCGACGGGACCCGCGACGCTGTGAGATGGCGCAGGCAAGCACGGCGATCACGGCGCCCAGTCCGACAGCAGTCGGTCCGCTGCTGATCCAGCGATCTACTTCCGACGGGGAGGCCACGATGGCCCAGTCGCGAAGAACGGGATTGGTCAGGGCCAGCGCCGCGAGTATCCCGGACAGGAGTGCAGCGACGGTGGTGAGGATCGCTCGAAGATCGAGTGGCATCGGGCCAACCTATCGCGGCGCCGCAACATCGGTCGTGGGCGGCGTGAGTGCCGGAAACCAGATGTCGGTGAGAACGTCTGCTGCGACGTCCGCACCCGCGGTGATCGCGCCCTGTTCCGCCCACCGAATGAAGAAGCGCTCGATCTGTGTCAGCAGGAGCTCGACCCGGAGTTTCGCCTCGTCGTGTCGGCTCTGCGGCCAGCGTGCCAGGTACGACGGCATCGCGTTGGGCAGTGCGGAGATGCCTTCGCGTGCCAGTGTTCGGAATTCGGGTTCGAGGACCATGGCCTCGTCCCACGCCCGCATCATGTGGTGGTGATCGCGGCACCAGTTGAGAGCGCGGTTGATCCAGCCGGCGAATTCTTCGCGCGAACCGGAATCGAGTACGTGGTCGAGATCCTGGAATATCGCGAGCGTGCTGGATACGACCGTGTTCGAGCCGAGGGCCTTGAGTATGTCGATCTTGCCGGGGAAGTGCAGGTAGAAGGTGGCGCGGCTGCAACCGACCCGGCCGGCGATGTCCTCGACGGTGACAGCTGCGTATCCGCGTTCGGTGAAGAGCGCGCCGGCGGCATCCACGAGGTCTGCGCGGGTTCGCTGCTTCTGCTTCTCTCGCAGCGTCAGTCTGCCGGAGGTATCTGTCATTACCGGGATCCTAGTGCCGCGGGGGCTCTCACGGGTCAGTTGCACGAGACTCTCCGTCTTTCACTTGACAGCCCGTTAGTGAAAGCTACTCTGTGGTGTAGCGCACAATCGACCGATCAGAGGACGCCATGACCATCTCGGACACAACTCGCACGCCTGACCTACCGGCCGGATTCGACGTCACCGATCCTGCTGTCCTCGGGGAGCGGATCCCTTTCGAGGAATTCGCCGAACTGCGTCGAAGCGCGCCCGTGTGGTGGTGTGAGCAGCCGCCGACCGTTGGTGGATTCCAGGACGAGGGCTACTGGGTGGTCTCGCGTCACGCTGACGTCAAAGAGGTCAGCCAGCGCAGCGATGTGTTCTCGAGCTGGGAGAACACCGCGATCGCGCGTTTCGCCGACGACATGCCACGTGAGGCCGTCGAGATGCTCCGGCATCTTCTGCTCAACAAGGATGCACCGGAGCACACCAAGCTCCGCAAGCTGATTTCGAAGCTGTTCACGCCTCGCGCGATCAACGGCATGCGCGACGAGTTGGATCGTCGTGCACGGAGCATCGTCGACACCGCTGTGAGCGAAGGCCCGGGCGACTTCGTGAAGCAGGTTGCCAGCGAGCTGCCGCTCCAGGCGATCGCGGATCTGATCGGTGTACCGCAGGACGATCGAGACAAGCTGTTCAAGTGGTCCAACGAGATGATGGGCTACGACGACCCGGAATACCAGGGTGATCCGGCAGTCGCGTCCACCGAGGTCCTCGGATACGCGTACCAAATGGCAGACGCGCGTCGTACCTGCCCGGCAGACGACATCGTCACCACACTGGTCCAGGCCGACATCGACGGCGACTCCTTGAGCCCGGAAGAGTTCGGGTTCTTCGTGCTCATCCTGGCGGTCGCAGGGAACGAGACCACCCGCAACGCCATCACGCACGGAATGATCGCGTTCCTGGACAACCCCGAGCAGTGGGAGCTGTACAAGAAGGAACGTCCCAAGACGACGGCCGACGAGATCGTCCGTTGGGCGACACCCGTCACCGCCTTCCAGCGCACCGCGCTCGAGGACACGGAATTGGCAGGAGTGTCGATCAAGAAGGGGCAGCGCGTGGTGATGCTGTACAGCTCCGCGAACTTCGACGAGGACGTGTTCGAGAACCCGATGACGTTCGACATCACTCGTAACCCCAATCCGCACTTGGGCTTCGGCGGAACTGGCGCGCACTTCTGCATCGGTGCAAACCTCGCTCGCATGGAGATCGACTTGATGTTCAACGCCATCGCCGACAACGTCCCGGACATCACCAAGATCGGTGATCCGCGCCGTCTGCGCTCGGGTTGGATCAACGGCATCAAGGAGTTCCAGGTCGATTACAAGAGCACAGGCTGCCCGGTCGCTCACTAGAGTCGGTAGGTGAGAGGTACACCCCACGATCTCGAGGAGCCACCGCATGACTTCGATCAACGACAAAGCAACTGCTCTACTGGCGTTGCACCAGCCAGGTAACCCGGTCATTCTCCCGACGGTCTGGGACGCGTGGTCGGCGAATCTTGCGGTGGCTGCCGGTTTTGCAGCCCTGACGGTGGGCAGCCACCCGGTTTCCGATTCCATCGGCAAGCCGGACAACGAGGGCATCACCTTCGACGAACTTCTGCACCGGATCAAGCAGATCACCGGTGCGGTCGACGCCCCGATCTCGGTGGACATCGAGGGTGGTTACGGGCTTGAGCCGGCAGTTCTCATCGACGGGTTGATCGATGCCGGCGCTGTCGGACTCAACATCGAGGACACCGTCCACAGCGAAGGCGGACGCTTGCGTGAGGCGCAGGAGCACGCCGACTTCGTGGGTGGGCTTCGTCAGGCCGCCGACGCAGCCGGAGTTCACGTTGTCGTCAACGCGCGCACCGACCTGTTCGTGAAGCAGGTCGGTGACGAGTCCGATCGTGTCGATCGCGCCATCGCACGCCTCAAGCTGGCGGCCGACGCCGGCGCCGACGTTCTTTACCCCGTCGGGCGGCATGACGACGCGACCCAGCGCCGCCTGACGTCCGAACTTCCACTTCCGATCAATGCGATCGGAATCCCGGACCAGGACGATCCGGCAAGTTTCGGTCCGCTCGGAGTGGCACGTGTGAGCTTCGGTCCGTTCTTCCAGATGGCATTGGCCAACCGTGCGAACGAGATCTTGGGACGCTGGAAGTAAGAATGCAGACACTGATGTCGCCCGGCCCGCTTCTCGACGATCGCGGACATTTGGTCGAGACGGGTTGGGCCCCATCGGAGATTCGCAAGTATCGACGCTCTGCGATCACCGCTCCCAAGTTCCGGATCAAGGAGTGGGACTACTACTGCGTTCTCACTGCGGATTACGGCATCGCGTTGACCGTCGCCGACAACGGGTACATGGGCTTGCTCGGAGTCTCCTGGCTCGATTTCCGAACACCACACGAGATCACCGAAAACGTGATGCTGCCGTTCCCGATGGGAAGGCTCGGTCTGCCCGAAAGCGCGGACGACGGTGATGTGGTGGTGTCGAAAGGTAAAGCTCGCTTCGAGTTTCGCCATGTGGACGGTGGGCGCCACCTGATTGTCGACTACCCGGCTTTCGACGGTGGGCGAGGCCTTCATGCCGATTTGTTCCTGGCGGGTCCTGTCGATGACCGGATGGTGATCGCTACACCGTTTCCGAAGGCGTCCCGATCGTTTTACTACAACCAGAAGATCAACTGCCTGCCCGCTGCCGGGACCGTGCGAATCGGGAGTGACGACTTCACATTTCGCTCGGAAGACTCGTTCGGCGTTCTCGATTGGGGCAGGGGAGTCTGGACTTACGACAACACCTGGTACTGGGGTTCTGCATCCGGACTGGTGAACGGCGAGCGGTTCGGATTCAACATCGGTTACGGCTTCGGCGACACGACGGCGGCCAGCGAGAACATCGTGTTTGTCGGCGGTCGGGCACACAAACTGGACAGGATCGACTTCGGCATCCCGCAGGGAACGTACGACGGCGCTCCGTGGAACTTCTCGAGCAACGATGGTCGCTTCGAGATGACTTTCGAGCCGATCATCGACCGTGCCGCGACTTTCGACGTCGGGGTACTGCGTTCGATTCAGCATCAGGTGTTCGGAAAGTTCTCCGGCACAGTGATCCTCGACGACGGTACCTCCGTGGTCGTTCGAGATCTCCTCGGATTTGCCGAGGAGGTTCGGAACCGCTGGTAGGCCGTACATCTCCGCGAAGATGACGGAACGCAGCATGGGCACCGGGGCATGATCGTGCCCCGGTGCTCGCGTCTCGAGTTATTTCACTTCAGGCTGCTGTTGGTGGGCTGTTCCCGCCGATCGGCTGCTGATACGGATCAACCGACATCGGCGGATAGAACACCGTCTTCCGATCCGGGCCGATCTCCACCCGCCACTCCGTGTGATGCATCGTCCGATGATGATGACCGCACAACAGAACCAGGTTGTCGAGATCCGTTGGGCCACCATCGTTCCAGTGAACAATATGATGAGCATCGCACCACCCCGACGGAGTCCCACACCCCGGAAATGCACACCCACCATCACGAACCGCCAACGCCCGTCGCTGCGGAACGGTCGCTGTTCGCACTTCCTTACCGCAGTCGAGCGGAACACCATTCTCATCCAACAAGATTCGGGTGACAGTGCAGTCGCAGGCCAACATCCGGGCAGTGTCGATACTGATCGGGCCCACCCAATCCGTCCACGCGAACCCGAGTTCCTCCGTGGACGGCAGGAGGTCTTTCAAGGCTTGCAGATCGGTCATGTCTTTCGCACTGGCAGTGACCGTGATGTGTGGTTTCACCCCGCCTTCGACCGGGCCCAACCCCGCCCGCTCGTACCGGCGCAACAACTCGCAAAACCCGTCCGCACGCCGTAATGCCGGAGTACGCGTGTCCTTCACGCCGTCCTTCTCCGGTGTCGGAGCGGACAGGCTCGACAGCAGCGTGATCAGACGGGCCCCGTTGATCGCATCCAAGTCGCCCTTCACAGTTACTCTGCCGTACAGGCCTTTCGAGGCGTAGAACTCGTTACGTTCGGAATCCTCGCCGACCGGGACGCCGTCCTCGCGTTTTCCGTACTGCTTCTCGATCCGCCGAATCGCTGCCCGTACCGCATCACAATCCGCGATGTTCTTCGACGCCAACCCGAGCAGAATCCCACGGGCCTTGTCCACATCCGCCGGCGTCATGTTCTTCGGTGGATGCTGACAAAACGACGCCACCTGACGCGCCTTCAACGCATCGACATCACCGCGATGAAACGCATCGCCCACAACGGGTTCGAGCATCAACAACCGCGCCAAACCGACCAGCAGACTGCACTCACCGATCTCCAGATTCGTCGAACCATGCAACCACTGCGCGATCGCCCGAAAACCCTTCCCGCCGAGAATGTCACGGGAAAACATTTCGACGATCAGCAACACCATCCGCGACTGCAACTCGTGTCGGGCGCGCACCAGGTCCAGAACCTCACTCTTGAGGCCCTCGTCATCCAGCTGCCACGCTTCCCGACTGTCCATGCTCAAAGTCTAATCGAACAAAGTTTCGAACACAAGACTTGGATCCCGAAAACGCTTCCTATGCAATCATTTTCGACAATTCCGATTTTTGGGACTTTTCGGATCTTCATTCGATTTGCGGCAGGCAATCTCGACTGCCTCATTGCATGGACTCTGCTGACGCCGAGCACTCGGCGTACATTCCGGCTTCGTGTTGACGTGGACGAGGGCACTTGGACGCGTGGCCGCGCATGGGCTCTGTCGATTGCATTGGTTGCCTTGCCGTACTACCGCGACACGAACGAGCAGATCACGGCTTGGGCGAAACATGCGATTGCCCAGGTCATTGACGACATCCGCACTGAACCCTGAGACCACTTGCGCCGTCTCCGTTTTCGCAACAATCCTTGGAACTCGAGCAGAGAAGGTTATCGGCCTTTGTCCACGGCGTTCGGCGACCGATCAGCCGATCGCGCTCAGGTCTCCGTACACCGCCCGACCCTCCAGGATGGTGGCGAGCACCGTGATGTCGGCCAGCCTGGTCGGCTCGACGTCGAGGGGATTTGCCGACAGCACAACAAGATCCGCGTAGGCGCCGGGAAAGATGGACCCGATGTGATCTTCGCTGAACAGCTGCCACGCGGCGTTGACCGTATGGGCGCGAACAGCGGCGTCCACGGGGATCCGTTCCTGGGGTGCCACGACGCGGCCGCTGGGCGAAAGCCTGGTGACGGCGTCCTGCATATTCCGTAGCGGATTGGCGGGGGTGACGGGACCGTCGTTGTGGAAGGTGAACCGTTGCCCAGCCGCGAGTGCAGATCCTGCTGCGGCCCAGACGGATCCGTATTCGGGGCCGAACAGGTCATCCACCAGAACGTCACCCCAGTAGTGCAAGTGGTCGATGAAGATGCTGACCGTGACGCCCAGTTCCGCTGCGCGGGCGAACTGATCCGGACGCATCGCGCCGACGTGTTCGAGACGCAACCGGTGATCGGGCCGGGGGTGCTCCTTCAGAAGTCGTTCCCACGCGTCGAGAACCATGGTGATCGCGTCGTCACCGTGGGCGTGGCACGCCATCTGCCACCCTTTGGCGAAGTAGGCGGAACTGATGTCGTGGATCTGTTCGCCGGTGTAGTTGGCATGCCCGTGTGTGCAGGCGATCCCGAGCGCGCGGGTGGCTTCAGTATCGAGATACGGGAAGCTGGTGGCGATGTTACCGACCCACGGTGAACCGTCGGACCAGACCTTGATGCCGATCTGGCGCACCAGGTCGTTTCCGTCGCCCGGTGACGCCTCGGTAGTGCGCGCGTCGTTGGACATTTCGTAGAGCCGCAAGCGTGTGGTGAGCAGTCCGGCGTCGGCTATCGCTGCAAGGGCCGGTCGCATCTTGGGGTCGAACGACAATTCGGCGATGGTGGTGATACCCGCGGCGTTCAGCCGGGCGCATTCGGCCGCCACCAGTGCGGGGAAGTCGTCACCGATGGTGACTGCGTGGCCCGCGACTGCGAACACCGCAGGCATTTCGTACGCGGCTCCGTCGAGTGCGCCCGTCGCGTCGTGGCCGTACGATCCGCCGATCGGATCGGGGGTATCGCGGGTGATGCCGGCCTGCACTGCTGCCGCCGTGTTGAAATACGCGACGTGTCCCGAGTTGTGCATGATCACGAGGGGGTACTCCGGCGCTACGGAGTCCAGCCAGTCGATGGTCGGATCGGGTAGGCCCTTCTGCAGCAACGGGTCCCAACCGTTCAAAGAAGCGCCGGCAGCGCCTCGCGAACGAACCGTGTCGACGACGGCAGCAACTACGGCATCCGCCTCGGCGATCGTGACAGGCCGGATGTCGACGACGTCAGGCCCGAGCACGATGGCTTCTTCCAGGGGGTGACCGTGCGGCTCGATGAACCCCGGCAGAACAGCGGCACCTCCGACGTCGACGACGCGGGTATCCGGCCCCACCAGTTTCTCGACGTCCGTGCGCGCGCCGACGGCCGTGATCCGGCCGCCCGTCACGGCGAGCGCCTGGGCGCGTGGTGATTCCTCGTGCATGGTCACGATGTCGCCGTACAGAACCAGATCAGCAGCCATGGTCAGTCCTTATCGGTTGTCCGCGTACGCCTGTAGGTGTGCCACCTGCTCGGGATCGAGTGAGGGACGTACCTTCTCACGGGCGGTTGCCACGTCCGCGGCCGTCACGTCGGCCGCGTCCATGCTCCGACGCATGGCGGCGAGTGCAGCCTCACGCAGGAGAGCCGAGCAGTCTGCTGCCGAGTATCCCTCGAGATCGACGGCCAGAATGTCCAAATCGACATCTTCGGCGAGCGGTACCGACTTGCCGGAAGCACGCAGAATCGCTTTGCGAGCCTCCGCATCCGGCGGCGGTACGAATACGAGACGTTCGAGTCTGCCGGGGCGCAGGAGAGCCGGGTCGATCAGATCCGGTCGATTTGTGGCGCCCAACACCACGACGTCGCGTAGCGGTTCGACGCCGTCGAGTTCGGTCAACAACGCGGCTACGACGCGATCCGACACTCCGGAGTCGGAGCTTTGACCACGACGCGGTGCAAGGGCGTCGATCTCGTCGAGGAAGATCAGCGAGGGCGCCGAATCGCGTGCGCGCTGGAACAACTCGCGCACGGCCTTTTCGGAGGCGCCGACCCACTTGTCCATCAGCTCTGCCCCTTTGACGGCGTGGACGCTGAGGTGACCTGAGCTGGCAAGGGCACGAACGAGATACGTCTTACCGCAGCCGGGAGGGCCGTAGAGGAGCACGCCGCGGGGTGGGTCGACACCGAGGCGTGCGAAGGAGTCGGGGTGCTGCAGCGGCCACAACACCGCTTCGGTGAGGGCCTGTTTGGTTTCGACCATATCGCCGACGTCGTCGAGGGTGACGCTGCCGATCGACAGTTCTTCGGTACTCGAACGAGACAGTGGCCGAATCACTTCGAGGGCCCCGACAAGATCTTCCTGCGTGATCTCCGGAGAATCACCGGATTTGGACGCCCGCGTCGCCGCTCGCAAGGCAGCTTCACGGCAGAGTGCCGCGAGGTCGGCGACCACGAATCCGGGTGCGCGCGAGGCGATGGCGTCGAGTTCGAGGGTTCCGGTGGGCACGCGGCGGAGCAGGAGTTCGAGCAACGCCTTGCGAGTTGCGCCGTCCGGCAGGGTAAGTGCGAGTTCTCGATCGCAGAGATCCTGGCCGCGAAGGCGCGCGTCGACGGTCTCCGGATGGGCGGAGGTCGCGACGAATGCCACGCCCGGGGTTGCGACGGCGCTGCGCAGTTGTTCGAGGATCAGTGCGGACACCGGTTCCGCGGTGGCCGGAAGCAGAGCGTCGATGTCACTGATCAGCAGTACACCACCGCCGCGCACGGCAGCAACGGCGTCGACGATTCGCTGCAGGCGGGTATTCGCCTCGGTGGCACCGACTCCCGGGCCGTCGAGTTCGACCAGTTTGCGCGAGGACAGGACCGAGCGGGCCAACGTGGCTTTGCCCACGCCGGCGGGGCCCGTGATGAGGACGCCGAGGTGCGGGGAGGCGCCGAGCGTACGGAGCAGTTCTGGTTCGTCGAGTGCCAGGCCGAGCCACTCGGTCAGCTTGGCTGCCTGCGCTTGCGCGCCGACGAGGTGATCCAGCGGAACCGACGGTGCAGGCTCGATCGCGACGGCGGCCGGACTGGAAACAAGCGCACTCGGTGTCAGTGTGCCCGCCGAGCCGGAACCCCAGTTGACCGCCGAATTCGGCTGGACGCTGACCGGACCACCGGCAGGCTCGACGGCCGTGACGGTGAGCAGTTCGGATGTCCACGCGACGCCGAAGGTGCGGGAAAGCGCTTGGGTGGCTTCGGAAGTGCTCGTACCCGGACCGAGATCGCGGGGGAGGAGCGAGACCGTGTCGCCGACGCTGACGACCTTGCCCAGAAGGGCTTGTCGCAGAACCGTCGAGCTGATCGAATTTGTCGCCATGGACGAGCCGGTAACGGAGACGGATCGCGCTCCGTACACCGTCACCGGACCGACCACGACGGAAGAGTTCTCGGTCAGGCCGACGTTCGACATGGTGACGTCGTCGAGAAGGATCGTGCCTGCCGGGGTTCCGGTGGGCGCACGGCCCGCGACGGTCGCGGTGCCGCGGGCTCCCATGAGTGCGATGGCATCCCATTCGCGGATGCCCAACGCCGCCAACGCTTCGGGGTGCAAGCGCACTACCCCGCGGCGTAGGTCGGCGGCAGAGGTGTTGAGTCGAACGGTGAGGGCGAGTTCCGGCGAAGTCACCTCTCGAGAGTACGTCGTGGACTAGCGGGGTCGCCGCAATCCGAGACGAGCGGCCGAGCGGCGGCCACCGACGTTGGGTTGGCGTCGGATCGCGCGGCGTTCGGAAGGCTTGATGTCCCAGGTTTCGGGACGTGCTGCCACCCACCGCTTCGAATGCACGGCAAACGGGATGTGCACCAGGTAGATCGTGATGAGAACGATCAGCAGGATGTACGGGTAGGTGATGAGTGCGGCCGCAGCCAACGTCACCAGTACGAGCAGGCCGGCCGCCATGTGCGGCGGCACGGATACCGACTTCATCGCCAGCGTCGGGATGCGGCTGACGATCAGTGCAGCCGAGAAGAGCGTCCACACGATGACGACGAAGTGCGAAGACCACCAGCCGTCACCCCACTGAGCCGTCGCGGCCAGGGGAGTGAGGGCGATGAGTGCGCCGGCCGGAGCCGGAACGCCGACGAAGTACTCACGTGCATACGCGGGGACGTCGTCGTCGTCGAGCAGAGTGTTGAAACGTGCGAGTCGCAACACGATGCTGACCGCGTAGATCAACGCGATGATCCAGCCGATGCTGGTGCCGTCCAGCAAGGTCACGTACAGGACCAGGGCCGGGGCGACGCCGAAGGAGATGGAGTCGGCCAGTGAGTCGAGTTCGGCGCCGATCTTGCTGGTGGCGTCGAGCAGTCGCGCGATGCGGCCGTCGAGTGAATCGAGGACGGCAGCTGCGCCGATCATCGCGAGCGAGGTACCGGGTTGTCCGTCGAGAGCGAATTTGACGGCGGACAGCCCGGCGCACAGCGCCAGGATGGTGATGACGGACGGCAGCAACCGCACCGCCTGGGTGCGTTTGGGCATCTTCGCGCCGGGTTGGGCTGCTCCCGGCTTCTTCACGGCTGACTTCATCTTCGGCGTCTTCACGGCAGTTGCGCGATAACTGTTTCAGCACCGATCGTGCGTTGTCCCGGCTCGACCAGGAGTGTGGTTCCGGCGGGGAAATAGGTGTCGACGCGTGAGCCGAAACGGATCAGTCCGTACGTGTCGCCGATCGGCAGGACGTCACCGACACCGGCGTAGCAGACGATGCGGCGCGCGAGCAGTCCCGCGATCTGGACAACCGCAACGTCGTGACCATCGGCGGTTTCGATCAGCATGCTGTTGCGCTCGTTGACCTCGCTGGCGTCGGCGAGATCTGCGGAGAGGAACTTGCCTGCCTGGTGAACGACCTCTTTGACCGTTCCACCGACAGGGCTGCGCTGGACATGCACGTCGAGAACAGACAGGAAGATGCTGACGCGCGGGCGCGGCTCGCTTCCGAGATTGAGCTCGGCGGGCGGAACGGCGTTGTCGACCAACGCCACCTCGCCGTCGGCGGGCGCGACGACGACGCCGATGCGGTTCGGCGGCACCCGGTGCGGGTGACGGAAGAACGTGGCGCATGCGGCGGCGGTGGTCAGACCGGCTCGGCGCACCCACTTACGGTTGCGGCCCAGAGCTGCAACTCCCAGCGGGGCCAGCACGAACGGCAGGCCGGCGGGATGAAGTGGCGGAATCGCATGGCGAACCAGATCGACGATATGTCCGATCCCGGTGGGTTGCGGGGTTCCGGGGGGTGTGGGTCGGCGTGCCACAGGCTCCTCTAACTACTCGGTAGGTCTTCTGCTGGTCGCACTGACAGTACGGGGTGGTAGAGCATCCATAGATTACGTGAACGCCTTCTCTCCTACAGGCTGTAGTGGCATCAAGTACGAGTAGTACCCGACACAGTCGCCGGTGCGTATCGCCAGCGGCAGCGCCGCACCGCTTACTCGGATCACCAGTTGCCGCCCCGGTTGGGCTGCGGCGGCGTCGCGCAGTCGCTGTCGGTCGACCAGTACTCGGAACTGTTCACGGGGATCCATTCCGCCCGGATTCACCCGTGCACCACCGTCTTCGCCGACGCTGACGACGGCGCTGTCCTCGGTGCCGTTGAGCAGGGCGGCAAGTTGGTTGCCGCTCAGTTCGACGGCGTCGTTGTGCTCGCGCAGGATTCGGTGATCGGGGAACTCGCCGTCCTCGATCAACGGGCTGGACACCTCACCTCCGGGATACGACGCAGTCACCGTGCGCGCGGAGAAAGTCAACGTCACGACGCCGGCGACGTCGCGCAACAATCGCGCGAAGGTGACGGGAACGACAGCGGACACCGTCAGAGCGGAGTGAACTTTCACCTCGGCGACCGCGAGCCGGAATTGATCAGTGGTGACAAACGCAGCGACGCCGTCGTGAATGTCGAGGTGGACGCCGCGAAGTATCGGGAACTCCGATTCCTCGTTCACGGCGAACAGCACGGCGTCGAGTGCGCGTCGTAGATCCCACGAGTCGATGTCCACGACGCCGGAGGCAGGTAGCGAATCGATCAGCCGGTGAATTCGCCCCAGTTCGGCCCGGGCGTCGGCGAGACCGTCCTCGAGGTTGCGCAGATGGGCGTCCAGGCACGAATGGGGTTCCGGCCCGGTCAGGACGGCCATCATGTCGCGGATCGGAACACCGACGCGTCGCATACCGGCGATCACGCGTGCGTCGCGGAGTTGGTCGTCGGTGTACCAGCGGTAACCGGTGTGCGGATCGACGGAATGCGGGACAAGCACGCCTTCCTTGTCATAGAACCGCAGCGCGCTGATCGGGAGCGCCGACGCCCTGGACATCTCGCCGATCGTCAAGAGGGCGGAACTAGTGGTCACGGATCAATTCTGCCCGCAGTCGCTCGATAGCGCCCCTGATCATCCGGCCGTAACCGTCGTCGGCGAGTGTGCCGACCGACGCCTCGGCCTTCGTCAGATGTTCGACGGCCTCGGTGTCGCGTCCGAGTTTGCGGTAGTCGGCAGCCAGGTTGAGGTGCAGTGATGGATAGAAACCGGCGACCTGCAGCGATGCGTGGTGCTCCTGGGCTCGCGCGTCGGTCAACGAATCGGCTGCGTCGAGGGCGCGCAGGTCCCAGCAGAGCTCCTGAGCCGGATCGTCTTGAACGTCGGCCATGTAGTGCGCGAGGGAGACGATGTGGAGCGCATCGGGGGCGGCGCTGATCTCTTCCCACATCTTCTCGAACGCAGAGCGAGCCCCGGCTCGATCGCCGGAGCTCGCCAATTCTTGTGCCTGCGCTATCTGTGTCATCACGGGATCCATGGAACGGATCCTGATGCCTCGACCAGGTCGAGGGTCAAGCAGAGGTGCGTGCAGCCGCCTCGGCCTCGCTCTTCACACGCTTCAAGGTGGCATTCATGCCTTCAACGAGCTCGACCTCGAAGTCGGCGTTTCCGCCCAGGACGGTCTTGACGAGGAACTGCGAGACCTTCGACGTTCCGGTGGGAGCCTCGCGACGCTCGGTCACTTTGGTGCCGGTAGCGGTCGGCTCGAGTTCGTAGGACCAGATCGTGCGGTTCTCCGCGATGCGGAACGCCACCGACTTGTTGGGCTCGAAGCGAACGACCTTCGACGAGGTCGGCCAGACCAGCAGGCCCTTGCGGTTGACGTTGATCGTCTTGGCACCCTCACGCACGGTCCCGCCGATTACCTTCATCACCTTGCACTGGGGGCTCCATTCGCCCATGCGCTGCAGGTCGGCGACGATTGCCCACACGTCCTGCGGTGATGCGTCGATGTCGATGCTTGCTTCGAGGGTGTTGGACACAGTCTCTCCAGTCGAGTTGATGCTACGTAAAGTTACAAACACTTTTGTCGATCGTAAGCGATCCGTCAATGGACCATGTGTGTCAGGTCACTGTACGGCCGTCCAACAGGGTCGTGCGGGAACACGCGCGGTGGTAGCGGACAATGGTTCGCGCACGTATGACGATCCATCCGACTGGAGTACCGAGAAGTGAACAGCGACGCCGCGACGCAGGATGGCCTCAAGCGAGGGCTGACAGCGCGCCATATCCGCTTCATCGCCCTCGGATCAGCCATCGGAACCGGACTGTTCTACGGCAGCGCCGAGGCCATCAAACGAGCCGGCCCGTCGGTGCTCCTGGCCTACCTGATCGGCGGTATCGCGGTCTACCTGGTGTTGCGAGCGCTCGGCGAGATGGCGGTCCGTAACCCGGTTTCCGGTTCGTTCAGCGAGTACGCGAACAAGCACCTCGGACCACTCGCCGGTTTCATGACCGGGTGGACGTACACGTTCGAGATGGTGATCGTGTGCCTCGCCGACGTCACCGCCTTCGGCCTGTACATGCAGTTCTGGTTTCCGGACGTACCGAGATGGATCTGGGTTCTGGCTGTCGTCTTCTTCATCGGCGCGATAAACCTGTTGAGCGTCAAGGTGTTCGGCGAACTGGAATTCTGGTTCACGCTCGTGAAGATCACCGCCATCATCGCGATGATCGCCGGCGGCATCGCGATCATCGTGTTCGGATTCGGCGTTCACGACACCGATGCCGGAATCAGCCACCTCTGGTCGGACGGCGGGTTCTTCGCGACGGGCTTCGGCGGATTCGTCGCGTGTTTCGCGATCGTCATGTTCGCGTTCGGTGGCACCGAGATCATCGGTATCACCGCGGGCGAAGCCGAGGATCCGGCGCAGACCATCAGGAAAGCCGTCAACACGGTCCCGGTGCGCATCATTCTCTTCTACATCTGCACCCTCGCCGTCATCATGGCGATCATTCCGTGGCAGACCATCAACTCCGACAACAGCCCGTTCGTCCAGATCTTCGAGAACCTCGGATTGGGAACGGCCGCATCGATCCTCAACATCGTTGTCATCACCGCGGCCCTGTCCGCCATCAACAGCGACGTTTTCGGTGCGGGTCGCATGATGTTCGGAATGTCGCATGCCGGTCAGGCCCCGCAGGTGATGAAGAGAGTCTCCGCCAACGGTGTTCCGTGGATGACCGTTGTCATCATGACCGGTGCCCTGTTGGTGGGAGTACTGCTCAACTACCTGATCCCGGACCAGGTGTTCCTCGTCATCGCCTCGCTGGCGACCTTCGCCACCATTTTCGTCTGGATCATGATCCTGCTCTCGCAGTTCCGTTCCCGCGCTCAGATGAGTGCAGACGAAACAGCGGCACTGAAGTTTCCAGTGCCGCTGTGGCCGTACGGTCAGATCTTCGCGATCGTGTTCCTGGCTTTTGTCATCGTGTTGCTCGGCGTCATCGCCGATACCCGAGTTGCCTTGCTCGTCGGTGCCGGATGGCTGGTTCTGCTGACGGGCGCGTACTACAAGTGGGTGAAACCGGCTGTCAGCGCAGCGGATCGAAGTGGCGCATGACGGTCGGCGTCTGAGCGCCGGTCATCGAGTCGGCCACCATCTTTCCGGTCAACGGACCCAGGGCGATTCCCCACATCCCGTGACCACCGGCGACGTGCACCCGCGGCGACTTCGTGGCTCCGATCAACGGCAAGCCGTCGGTAGTGCACGGTCGTGATCCCACCCATTCCTCTTCCCGCGCAGTCCAGTCGATGCCGCTGAGCATCGGCTTGGCCGCATCGATGATCGCCTGCACGCGGCGCGGATCCAGCGGCGCGTCAGGGCTGCGGAATTCCATCATTCCGGCCACTCGGAAGCGATCGTGCAACGGAGTGCATGCGACGCGCTGGGTGGGGAAATACACAGGGTTCTTGGGGAGGTGCTCGGGCTTGACACTGAAGCTGTATCCGCGTCCGGCCTGCACCAGTTTGCGCACACCGAACGGTGCTGCGAGCTTGTTCAAGCGGGCACCGCTCGAGATGACCACGGCGTCGCCGTCGCGTGAATCACCGTGTGCACTGCGAACAGTGACTCCGCCGACCCGATCGTCGATCTGCGTGACGTCGAAACCGCTGACGATTTCTCCACCGCGTTCACGAACCGCGTCCGCCAACGAGTTCACGAACAACGGGGGATCGATGAAACGCTGATTACGCAGACGCAAACCGGCTTTCACACCCTGGCCGAGTGAAGGCTCGAGCGAATGAATCGCGTCGTAGTCGAGGAGGTCGAAGTCGACCTCGCCGCCCGCGGCCTCGACGTGATGGAACTCGTCCACCAAAGTCTGTCGGTCCTTCTCGGACGCAAACGCGGCGAGGAAAGGATCGGCCAGGCGGGTCAGCTCTTTGACGCCACCGTCGGCGAGTTCGTCGTACGCGCCCAAGGCTGTTCGGTTGACCTCGGTGTAGACCGACATCGCTTCCTGCCACTTCGACGGCGTGCAGTGGCGCGCGAACCCGACCAGGAACCGAATCAGCTTCAGATCGGTGGTCAGTGGCACGTACACCGGGGACGACGGGCTGAGCATCGCGCGCAAGCCGTATTGGAGCACTGCGGGTTCGGGCAGCGGAAGCGTCAATGCGGGGGCAAGCCAACCGGCATTGCCCCAGCTCGCGTCGGCTGCGACGCCGTCGCGATCGACGACGGTGACCTCGACTCCACGTTCCTGCAAGAACCAGGCCGTCGACAATCCGACAACACCCGCACCGACCACGACCACACGATCGGGGCTCTGACGAGTTCCCATGACGCACTCCTTCTACAGACTCTGCTCGAACCGAGACGCCGGTCACATCCGGCTCTTCTCTCAAGCATGAATCGCGGGGGCGGCAAAAGGACTGGCCGTTCGGCCATCGTCGGAGCTACCTCGTTGTGGATTCGCACAACGCACCGCCGAGCCTGCTCAGCGAGCGAGTTTGAACTGCAGCATCAGAATCAAGCGGGTGTCGGCGTCGGTCAGGTCGACGCCGCACATCTCCTTGCCTCGACGCAGGCGGTTGCGGAGCGTGTTGGGGTGAACATGCAGTGCGGCAGAAGAATTCGCCACGTCACCGCCGTGCTCGAGAAAGGCCTTTGCCGTCGCGACCAGATCGCTGCCGTGCTGAGAGTCGTGACGTTCGAGGCTTCCGAGTGGTGTGGAGTCGCCGAGTCCGTCGATGATGTCGGCGACGTGCAGGGCGAGTACGGAGGCCAACGTGTCCCTCATTCCCGCGACGGTTCCGCCGGACCGGCCATGACGAAGCGCTCCGAGAACATGGTCGGTGTCCGAGCGCGAAAGATGTGATTCGCTTGCAGACTTCACTGTCCGACCGACGGCCACTGCCAGGAATTCGCGACCGCGGGCGCGGGTGAGGAAGTCGGCGGACAATCGGCGAGCGTTGGTCTCGTCGGTCGCGATGACAAGGTAGATGGTCTCGGACAGTTGAGCTGCAACGGCGTCGACGGCCAGAGTGTCGAGGTACAAGCTCAAAGAGGCGACCAACCCCGCCGGCAGTGGTCCCGCAACGGTTCCGACGGCGACGACGGTGAGCGGGCCTGCCAACCGCAAGTCGTCGGCGGCGCGGAATGCGGGTTCGCCACCGCCGATCAGAGCTTGGACGCGCTGGGATTGGCGACGGCGTGTGCTGTCGACCCGGTCACGCTCCGAGGCGATTCTCTCGGCCACGACAGATACCGCGGATCGAAGTATCGATTCCTGTGTGGGCGTCGGTGTTCCGGCGAGTGCGACCCAGATCGAGCCGACGGGGCGATCGTTCTCGCGAACTGCGATGACCAGGCGCGGCGTGATCGCAGGGTCTTCGAGATCAACGTAGATTGGGTCACTCTCTCGGTGGAGACGATCGAATACTCCTGCATCGGAGAGTAATTGGCGGAATCGGCTGGGTACCTGCCGGCCGAGGATCGTGCCGATGCGAGCTTCGTCCACGGCCTGCTCGCCGCCGGAGTACGCGAGGACAGTCGAGTTCTCGTCCTCGATCGTGACGGGAGCGCCGAGCAATTCGGCCAGAGAACCGGCAACGGAGAAGAGGTCGTCGTCGCGCAGGTCCATGGGTGGGAGCCTACTGAGCGATCGACGGATTTCGGGTTACGACGCCTCGGCAGGACCTCGATGGCGAATATAGGCTGGTGCAATGGCCGACATCGAAGGTGTTCTGTTCGATATCGACGGAGTCCTGCTCACGTCCTGGCAGCCGATCGAGGGAGCAGGGGAAGCAGTACTCGAAGTTCGGCGGCGCGGATTGGCCTGTGGATTTCTGACCAACACAACCTCGCGCAGTTCGACGCTCATCGCGCAGGGGTTGTGCGACGCCGGTATCGAGGTCGAGGCGAGCCAGATAGTTACTGCCGCCAGGCTCACAGGGGAGTACGTGCGGGCGACCTACCCGGACGCGCGGGCGTGGGTCCTCAATCACGGTGACGTGTCTGCCGATCTCGAGGGAATCGAATTCGACGACGCCGATCCGGAGGTCGTGATTCTCGGCGGCGCCGGCCCGGAGTTCACCCACGAGGCGCTGAGCCGAGTGCTCGAACTTCTGCTCGCCGGTGTGCCCGTCGTCGCGATGCACCGCGGGATGATGTGGGAGACCGTAGACGGCCTTCGGATCGACACCGGAACGTACTTGCCGGGCTTCGAGGAAGTGGCAGGTGTAAATATCGCCGCAGTGGGTAAACCGTCTCTCACGGGGTTCCTGACAGCCACGGAACTGATGCATGTCGAACCTGAGGCGACGGTGATGGTCGGCGACGACCTGATCGGGGACGTCCTCTCCTCACAACGAGTCGGCTTGACCGGAGTTCTGGTGCGCACAGGCAAGTTTCGGCAAACAGTGCTCGATCTGTCGGTTCAGAAGCCTGATCATGTCATCGATTCGGTCGCGGATCTTCCGGCCCTTCTCGGGGTCGTCCTCGAGGCTTGACCAGGCGGGGGTGACGGACTTCACTCGAGCGGGTACTCTCGCGCCCGAATCCAATGAACTTGTTCCACGAAGGAGTTTTCTATGCCCTTGATCTCGTCAGTCTGGTTCCGTCGCTCATCCTCTCGAGTCAGCGGAATTTCCAGTAGTCGGTTGGGGGGCCGCCTGGCGAGAACAGGGGCTGTGATGACTGTAGGTATGGGGCTCGCCGCCGGGCTGGCGCTGACCGGTGCGGGAGCTGCTTCGGCAGCCCCCGTCACGTGTGTCTCGCCGCCGTCGGCCAATGACATCCAGGTCTCCGAGACCGCGAGCTGCGGCGCGCAGTCCGTCGGAGCCGGCCGTTCGCAGGCCGGTGCTGCCGAGAGCGGTACCGCTGTGAGCGTCGCCGCCGACAACGGCTACTCCAATTCATATGCAAACGGCTTCGGAACCGCGCTGGGGGCTTCTCGCGGTAACGGTCAGGCGCAGGCATTTGCGCTCGGCGGCGGTATCGCGCGGGCCGGGGCGGCTGACGGAAACGTCACCTTCGCTATCGCCGGTTACGGAGCGGGCGCTACGGCCGATGCCAACGGCGTCGACTGCGTCGGAGTGCTCTCGTTTGCGGTCAATTTGAGTAACGGACAGTTCTGCATCGCGGGCTGAGGCTCAACCTTGCACTCGGCACGCTCGAGTGCTAAAAATGCAGTTGGCACTCGCGAACCGTGAGTGCCAGGTCGAGGCAGTGAGACCGGGAACCATAGACACCCCCGGTCGTCCGTCGCGGGCACTGACTAGACCACAGGCGTAGATGGGTGACCAGGCAAATCGGTCGCCCGTGTAATGAGGTGACTGGTCAAACGGTCGCCTTGTGCCGATGAGGTGACCCGACGAGCGGTCACCTTGTGTGTCACCCCCTATCCGGAGGATCACTTCGCAATGGCAAAGATCATCGCGTTCGACGAAGAGGCACGTCGTGGCCTCGAGCGAGGCCTCAACGCCCTCGCCGACGCTGTCAAGGTGACGTTGGGCCCCAAGGGTCGCAACGTCGTTCTCGAAAAGAAGTGGGGCGCCCCCACGATCACCAACGATGGTGTTTCCATCGCCAAGGAGATCGAACTCGACGACCCGTACGAGAAGATCGGCGCCGAGCTCGTCAAGGAGGTCGCCAAGAAGACTGACGACGTCGCTGGCGACGGCACCACCACCGCTACCGTTCTCGCACAGGCTCTGGTCCGTGAAGGCCTGCGCAACGTCGCAGCCGGCGCGAACCCGCTCGGCCTCAAGCGCGGCATCGAGAAGGCTGTCGAGGCTGTCACAGCTCGCCTGCTCGAGACCGCCAAGGAGATCGACACCAAGGAGCAGATCGCTGCTACCGCCGGTATTTCCGCCGGCGACCCGTCCATCGGTGAGCTCATCGCCGAGGCTATGGACAAGGTCGGCAAGGAAGGCGTCATCACGGTCGAGGAGTCCAACACCTTCGGCCTGCAGCTCGAGCTCACCGAGGGCATGCGCTTCGACAAGGGCTACATCTCGGCGTACTTCGCCACCGATGCAGAGCGTCAGGAAGCCGTCCTCGAAGACGCGTACATCCTGCTCGTCAGCTCCAAGATCTCCACGGTCAAGGACCTGCTGCCCCTGCTGGAGAAGGTCATCCAGTCCGGCAAGCCGCTCCTGATCATCGCCGAGGACGTCGAGGGCGAAGCTCTCTCCACCCTCGTGGTCAACAAGATCCGTGGCACCTTCAAGTCTGTTGCCGTCAAGGCTCCCGGCTTCGGTGACCGTCGTAAGGCTCAGCTCGCCGACATCGCCATCCTCACCGGTGGCGAGGTCATCAGCGAAGAGGTCGGACTCTCCTTGGAGACCGCAGGCCTCGAGCTCCTCGGCCAGGCACGCAAGGTCGTCATCACCAAGGACGAGACCACCATCGTCGAGGGTGCCGGCGACGCCGACGCAATCGCCGGTCGTGTCAGCCAGATCCGCGCCGAGATCGAGAACAGCGACTCGGATTACGACCGTGAGAAGCTGCAGGAACGTCTGGCCAAGCTGGCCGGCGGCGTTGCAGTCATCAAGGCCGGCGCTGCTACCGAGGTCGAGCTCAAGGAGCGCAAGCACCGCATCGAAGATGCAGTGCGTAACGCAAAGGCAGCCGTCGAAGAGGGCATCGTCGCCGGTGGTGGCGTTGCACTTCTCCAGGCAGCTCCCGCACTGGACGACCTCAAGCTCGAAGGTGACGAGGCAACCGGCGCGAACATCGTTCGCGTTGCACTGTCCGCTCCGCTCAAGCAGATCGCATTCAACGCAGGCCTCGAGCCCGGCGTTGTTGCGGACAAGGTCTCCAACCTGCCCGCAGGTCACGGCCTCAACGCTGCGACCAACGAGTACGGCGACCTGCTCGCTGCAGGCATCAACGACCCGGTCAAGGTCACCCGCTCGGCACTGCAGAACGCAGCGTCCATCGCGGCTCTGTTCCTGACGACCGAAGCCGTTGTCGCTGACAAGCCCGAGAAGGCCGGAGCGCCTGCAGGCGATCCGACCGGCGGCATGGGCGGCATGGACTTCTGAGTCCATCTCCACCTAGCTCCTAGAGCCCGGCCCACCATTCGGTGGGCCGGGCTTTTGCTTGTCTGGAGACGGCATCCTAACGGCGGTCAATCGCATCGGTTCACGACCGTTGGACAAGTTCTTTAGTGCTAAAACTTTAGTGCCAACATATCCAACAAATGATTGAATTAAGTAAGTCTTTAGTGTGAAATTAACTAGTTCTTTTGGTGGAAAAATGCAACTAAAATAGAATATTTCCGACAATCTTCACAAAACTGATACATGTTGCAGTGATCTGGGTTACAGTATTGCGCATCGAGGAGGAAAGTTCCGGTCTGAAGCAATTGAAATGTATCGAAGCAGATGGCTTCATGTCTACGCCTTTTGGTGTATACAAGTACTATTCGCTACGGGTTGCAAATTTCAATTTCCCGAAATCGTGATTGAAATATTTGCGGGAACGATTCGTTGCTCAGCGCATATAATGGAATATTTATCTCTGGCGTCTTCGGCCGGATGGTGAAGCTTATCTAATATTGTTGTTAAATTCTTCACGATACAGGTGAGTTTAATGAATGGATCCACTGCGTGTTGATTAAAGGCTCGGAGTGGGTGACTGCATCTGTTGCCATTTCCGACTCGGCTATGAGTCGATGACTTCCACCCGGGATATCCGCGGGTAGGGGGAACTGACGACACGGAACGCTGCGAGCGTAACCGCGTCGGACAGGCAGTTCGATCAAACCGCCTTACGAGGAAATAGGAGTGAAGAACATGACTGTATCACTGGCGCGACGTACTACGATTGGTCTCGCAGCGGTAGCTGCATCAGCAGGTTTGGTGTTCGCGGCCGTTGCTCCGGCGTCGGCAACAGCGGGGCCCACGACAACAAGCTTTAAGAACGCGTGTTGGGCCGGTTCACCTGGAAATGTTGCGCAGTTGGAAAAACTTTCTGTCACCGTTGACCATACGGTCGTTGCGCCGGCCGGTCAGCCGAATACCTACACAATCCAATTCGGGGACCAGACTACGCCGAGCTCGTTCCCGGGTTATACTTTCAAGGGATTGAGTGATATTCAGTACAAGCTCTCGTACAATACCGCGACGTTGACAAGTGCGACCAAGACGAGTTCGGGTACGAATATCAGTTCGGGTAGTCCTACTGTTTCGGCTTCAGGCGGAATTATTACTCTTGGGAAGTTTGGAGTCGGCCCGAGCACGACATTCAAGGCACCTCAGATCACCGTTGTGACGACGTCTCCGGTGTTCGATGTAAAACTCTCTACTTCGGGAACCGCGGCCGAGTTCGGTAACTTTGCGAATAACTACTTCAGCTTCAAGGCGAACGGAGTAGCCGTTGTGATTCCAGTCAGTGCATCTACCTCTTGCGTTCCGTCTGACGACATCACGGGGGCGGTTGGAAGTTACCCGGCACTCAATGCGGGCGCCGGCACGCTTCACTAACATTGGATGCTCTGTCTCCGTCGTGAATTAGTCTAATTGGTCGCGGCGGTGATATGCGGCGAGAACGTGGCCGTCCGTGCAAATTGGCACAGGCGGTCACGTCTCTCGGTCAGCTGTGGTGCGCGGCTGTGGACTTGGTTTCCTCCACAGACATTCCTGTGCTCAGATCATTTGGTGATCCAGCAACGTGGATTCAATCTTATTGGCAGTCATAGCCGTTCGGACTCGGATGGTTGAGAGCTAGCACTTTTGTCGGTGCGTCGGAGTTGAAACGTCCTCTAGTACTAGTACTTTCGCGGGACGTTTTCACCTTCGGATTGCGTAGTCGAACGGTATTGGTAGACAGATCGATTGCACTCGTCGGCAGATACGTTGCAGTGTGTAGTGCCGCGTTGCCGAAGCTATTGAGTGCGGTGTGTTGATGGATTTCAGTAGAAATTGTGGCCGGCTCGGGCCCGCGACCTGCAAAAATGGAACAGGTTTCAGAAAGCTTCAAAATGTTTAGCCGAAAGTTCCCCAAATCGGGCTCTTCTGCACTACCTTGATGTCACCCCACAGCCGCGAAAGGGCGCGTACGCCCCGAAGAATATCGGTTACCTGGTTTGCAAAATCTTTCTCTCTGCTGCTCGGACCAGTTCTTTGTGGGCTACTGCAAGCGGTCCGATGTAAACGTCCTATGAGTAATCCAAGACCTACGAAAGGGTGGGAATCAGTATGATCGTCATGTTCCTCCAAGCGACTGCGCAATTGTTCACCGATCTGCTGGCCAACACATGGAGCGGGTCGATGCTGCCGGGCGTAGAGGCCGGCACAGGCTCGTTGGTATCCGCTATCGAACTCAGCTGATCGATAGTTTCAATTTCCGAGGATCTTTCTGACAGTGGGAGTGAATGATGGGTAGTTTGGGATCGGTCGCTGATGTGCTCGAAGGCGAAATGGGAGGGTTGATCAAGTCGGTCATTGCGGGCATCATTTTCGCGCCGATAATGTCGTCGATCGACCTGGGGTGGCAGGTTCCCCCTCTGCCGTAATTCGGAATCGTCAAGACCCGCGTGTTTGGATAACGGCCACGCAGATCTGATGGACTCCGCTGTTTTCTTTTCGAAACCCGAACGAACGAATTCCAAGGAGTGTGGAAGTACAGTGGATACAGCAAGTTTGATCGACGCGGTCGGCAGTATTGACGCGAACTCGGTCCAGTTGCCTTTGGCGGCTCTCAAGGGAATTATCGAGGGAGTTTTCGCAGCTATCTCTTCTTTCATTGAACTGGGTGTCACAGGATCCGCTGCGTCAGCCGGATCGATCCAATCCGGCCTCGGCTCCATAGCCGGCACCTAATCCGAAGAGGAGAAAGAAATGTTGAACGGATCATTGACGTACCTGTCCGATCTCGTCAGTTTCGGGTCGGTTGATCTCGTGGGCACGATCGGGAAATACCTGAACGCGCTTTCGTCCTTCCCAGTGTGATGAAAGGAAATGCACAATGCTTGAAAGATACCTGACTTCGATCGTGCAATGGGTTATCGACACAGCGGGCCTCACCTCCGCCGGAAGCAAGATGCTTCAGAATCCGAAGTAGGAAATTCTTGGTGGAGTCTGAATTGGAATACGCCACCGAGTCCGAATGATCCCCGAGGCTGACGTACGCCTCGGGGATCATTCGGTTTCGAGTTCCGGTCACGATTACCGATGCAGTGAGACGAGGTAGTGTCGATGCGATTGCCCAGCAAATTTGCGGTGCAGTTGGCGCGGTTGAGCCCGCGTGATGCCGATTTCATCTACAACGAGGCGGACGGCCATCTGGGGCATTTGATAGGGGTGTATTTCTTCGATACTTCTCAGCGCCCTGAGTCGGAGTTCTCGCGCGAGCAAGCAGTCGAATGGGTGACCGCACGGCTCGGCCACCATCGCATGTTCACCCACAAGGTACGACGTATCCCGCTCGGACTCGATCATCCGTACTGGATGCCAGTCAATGACTTCGACATCCGTGACCACGTACACGTCACAGACCTCACGGAGCCTGGTTGGGCGTCACTCGAGAAGCCTTTGAGTGCTTTGATGACTTCACGGATGGACTTGACCCGTCCGCCATGGGAGTTGCACTTCTTCAACGGAATCGAAGGTCTCGACGATCTGGACGGGAGGCTGACCGCCGTAGTGCTCAAGTCCCACCACAGCGCAGCGGATGGGATAGCAATCCGGATGTTGGGTGAATCCATCTTCTCGGGCGAAGAGCGAGCCGCCCGACACGTTCCAGTACCTCGACTATTGAAGGTGCGTGTACTCCTCGAATCGTTGGCGAGCATTCCCAGCCAGATGTTCAGATTCGCCCGGAGCGTTCCAGGGAATCGCGCTGCTCAACGAAGTGCGAACGCGGCCCAATCGGCCGGTGAATGGGTCGAGAGCCTCAACGAACGTCCGGCTACCAGGTTCAACGGCAAAGTCAGCGGATCGGGAACGCTGCAGCAATTAACCCTTCCCGGTGCCGTAATCGGTGGGGTCAAACACGCGGTTCCAGGCGCCACTGTCAACGATGTTCTCCTGGCGATCGTCGGTGGTGCGCTGTCGCGGTATCTGACAGAAAATGGTGAGCCGCCAGGGGGATCCTTGGTGGCAATGGTGCCTCGCTCGATGCGCAAGGTCGAGGAGTGGCAGTCTGCCAATCAACTGGTGACCTTGTCGGTCGATATGCACACGTCCGTTGCGGCGCCGCTGGAACGATTGGCACTCATCGCGCAATCCTCGCGTTCGGAGAAGGTACGTACTTCCCACCCTGCCACTCGCCGTGTGGATGCCGCGATCGAAACGGCGCCGGCATTCCTGCTGAGATTCATTGCTTTTGCGCGAAGTAGGAATTCCCACGATGTCACTCGTCCCCGCTACCAGCACACAATGGTGAGCAATATTCCGCTCTCTGTTGAAGGGCTGACATTGAACGGTGCACCGGGTGCAGCCGTGCTGGCAACCCAGCCCCCGGTTGACGGCGACGGGCTACGGCATTTCATGGTCGCCGCAGCAGGTGGGGGACTGACCCTCAACGTCATCGCGGATACCGCGACCATGCCCGATCTCCACCATTACATCGAACTACTGCGAGCAAGTTTCGATGATTTGGCGGCGGCAGCCGCGATGCAGACTGCGGATTCACCTGACCAAGAGGTTGCCTCCTGATCGATCGGAATCGCAGGCACCTTTTCCGATTGCTGGATTTGGTGATACCCAACGATTCCGAGCAGAACCCAGAGGATCTGCATGTCAGCTCGCTACAATTCGGACATTCGTTCAGCGTCGGAATTGAGGGGCATGCATGATCTTTCGGAACTCGTTGCCAGCCGCGGTATCTCAGATGGGACCGCGAGACGCGGAGTTCGTCTACAACGAGTCCGGCGGACATCTGAGCCACATGGTCTGCGCCTACTTCTTCGACACTACGGGCCATCCGCTCGCAGAGATGACGCACGACGACGCGGTTCGGTGGATCACCGAAAGATTCGGGTACTGGCCACTGTTCACGAGTCGACTCCAGCGAGTTCCGCTGGATCTGGACTATCCCTATTGGGTCCCGGCCGATTTCGACGTCGATGATCACGTGCACGTCCATCGTGCCCCTGTTGCCGGGTGGGCCCCGGTTCGTGAATTGCTCGGGCGCTCGCTCGGGGAGCCGATGGACCTTTCCCGGCCGCCCTGGGAGTTGCACGTCATGACCGGCGTGCGCGGGATCGACGAGCTACCTGGCAATCTGACGCTGATCATGCTCAAGACCCACCACGGGGCCGGTGACGGTCTGGCGATCCGCGATCTGACCAACCTTCTGTTCTCCGGTCCGCCGAAACCGGAGACGAAGCGTGCCGGTTCGGGGCTTTCGTCGCTGGATTTGATCGGGCGCACGGTCGTCGGTTTGCCCGGCCAGGCGATCCGCTTCGGCCGGGGTCTGTCCGTGACAAAGGTTGCGGCCGAGACGGTTCGGGAGGCGGAAGAGGCCGGAGAGCTACCTACGTACTCGGCCGACCGCCTACCGACCCGATTCAACGGCGTGCTGGGTGGAGACATCACGATCGATTTCCTGACGCTGGACGGCGCAGACATCAAAGCGATCCGAGCGGCCGTTCCGGACGTGACGGTCAACGACATCTTCCTGACCGTCGTCGCCGGTGCTCTCGACGCATACCTGTCGGAGAAGGGCGAGAAATCGGCCAGTGGGTTGGCGGCGATGGTTCCCCGATCGATGCGGAAGATAGCCGAATGGGAGTCGGCCAACCAACTGGCGCTGTTGACGGTCGATCTGCACACAGACGTCGAAGATCCGGTCGAGCGGCTGACACGAATCAGAGATTCGGCGCTGAGGGCCAAAGGGCGGAGTTCACACCCAGCCGTCCGTCGTTACGGCACGCGCATCGAAACTTCGCCTGCGGCTCTGCTCAGACTCACCGGTCTCTCGCGTCGGCTCAACAAGCTGGACCCTTCGCACAAGGTCATTCAGAACACGACGATCAGCAATGTCCCGGTATCAGTTGACGGCAACGTTTTCGAAGGTGCGCCGGCGGTGGCAGTTCTCGGTGGGCAGGCGCCGGTCGACGGAGACATTCTGCGCCACTTCCTCATTGCCGCGCGTGGAGGTTCTCTGACGCTCAATGTCATCGTCTCGCAAGAGACGATGCCGGATATCGAGCACTACGTCGAATTGTTGCGGGTGGGGTTCACGACGCTTTTGCAGGCAGTTTCTGACCAAAATCGTGAGGTAGGCGAACGATAAAGAGCAACTTGCGTCGGAACTTGTGGTGAATCGACGATTTGTGTTCGGGAAATTTCTGTCGAATTCATCCTAATTAAGGTAATTGTCCGTAGTGGTGTCGAGTCGTTATCTCGCGGATTAATGTGACTGTCGACACGTCGAGTGTCTACCGCCGGACTGGTTCGATAATCGTCACCGACGGTAAAAAGAATCACCTACGCGAGGAGCTGAACATGGGTTCGTTGATGGATATTCTCGGTGGTCCGAATGGGGACGGTGCACCGATGCAGGCTTTGCTGACAATGCTGCTGGGATTGGACAATGTCGGTGCAAACCTCTTCGGTTCACTGGCTGACACCGCCGGTGGAATCTTCGGATCTCTCGACACCCTCAGCTTTACGCCGCCTGTCGTTCCCTGAGTTTTCTGATCGGCGTCATTTGCTCGTCCCAAGTGAACCACTGAACATCTAAAGGAGAACGTCATGCTTGAAGGATCTGTCATGGACGCTGCCGGCTCAGTCGGTGCGATCATCGGTCAGGGGTTGGGCAGCGTCAGTGGCCTGGCCGTCAAGGGTCTCGAGGCCCTCGCTGCGCTCAGCGGTGGAGAGTTGAAGGCCGCCAAGTAGATTGTCGATTTCGGGGCCTGCTCGTGTTGGCGCGTAGGCCCCGAAATACCTTTTTGTCGGCGCGTAATTCTCGCCATGTCAATTGCCGGAATTCTCAACCTAACGGCATGAGCATCCAGGCGGCGAGATATACCAAAGCCGCGGTTCCACCCGTGCAAATAGCGGCGATAACCGCGAGTAGACGGACAAGATTTACGTCGGCGCCGAAGTAATCTGCAATTCCGCCGCACACTCCGGCGAACATTTTCTTGTCGTTGGAACGGGTGAAGGGGCGAGGTGTGTTGCTTTCGAATGTCATGCTTCAATTCTGAAGCGAGATGGCGCCGCGCACCATCGGGGACGACCCCCATCTGCACCCTGATCTTTTGAGGCCGCCGTGTCATACCCCGGTAGTTCATCCCAGCTTCACCGAACAGTTGCTGCGGGAGACTAACTTGTCGGCGGTGACCGATTTAGCAGAACGCCGACCGTTCCTCAGCGCCTTCGCGGATCTCTCGACCGCCGTCGATCTGGCCGACACCGCCGCCTTCACCGTCGACGACAATGACGACGACGATCCGGTGCTGCTGACGTCGCCGGACGGTTTCGAGGTCGACACCTGGCGGGAGGGCTACCCGTACGACGCACGGATGCCTCGGGACGAGTACGAAATGTCCAAGCGTCTGCTGCAGATCGAACTCCTCAAGCTGCAGAACTGGTCGAAAGAAACCGGCGCACGGCACGCCATAGTGTTCGAAGGACGCGACGCCGCCGGCAAGGGCGGAACGATCAAACGATTCATGGAGCACCTCAATCCTCGCGGCGCACGGGTCGTCGCATTGGAGAAGCCGTCGGCTCGCGAGTCGACGCAGTGGTACTTCCAGCGCTATGTGCAGCACCTTCCCGCAGCCGGGGAACTGGTGATGTTCGATCGGTCTTGGTACAACCGGGCCGGGGTCGAGCGGGTCATGGGCTTCTGCACCGACGAGGAGCACGAGCGTTTTCTGCGCCAGGTGCCGTTGTTCGAGCAGATGCTCGTCGACGACGGCATCAGCTTGATCAAGTTCTGGTTCTCGGTTTCACCGCTGGAGCAGCGCACGCGGTTCGCGATCAGACAGGTCGATCCCGTTCGGCAGTGGAAGCTTTCGCCGATGGACATCGCTTCTCTGGACAAGTGGGATGCGTACACAGCGGCGAAGGAAGAGATGATTCGGTTCACCGATACCGACACCGCTCCGTGGACCGTCATCAAGAGCAATGACAAGAAACGCGCGCGGATAAACGCGATGCGTCACGTGCTCAGTCAGTTCGATTACGACAACAAGGATTACGAGATCGTGGGTACTCCGGATCCGCTGATCGTGGGAAGCCTCGAATAGTCGGCGCGTGGGCTCTGCCCATCCGCGGCGTGGGTGGTTAGTGTGAGTTGAATGGAGACCGTACCGATCCAACTCCCCGACGGCACCGTGACCCCGATCCGTCTGTTTCCCGGACCGAACGACGACGCACCCGTGGTGGTGATGTTGCCCGGGCTCGGAGTTCCCGCCGGGTTCTACGATCCGGTGGCGCAGGCCCTGGTCGAAGCCGGCTTCAATGCGGCCATCGGTGAACTGCGTGGCCAAGGTGACAGCAAACCGCGCCCGAGCGCGTCGAGTGTTTTCGGATATCAGGAACTGGTCTCGATCGATTGTCCGGCGACGTTCGAGGTGGTGCGTGAGCGGTTTCCGGCCAGCACACCATTTCTGATGGGGCACAGCATGGGCGGCCAGATCGGGGTCATGTACGCGTCCAGGATTCGGGGCCGGCTCGGCGGACTGATCCTGGTTGCCTCCGGATCGCCGTATCACCGCGGATTCCCCGGAATCCGTGCGCCCGGACTCTATCTGGGCTCGTCCGCGATGTCGGTGACAGCCAACATCGCCGGCTTCTGGCCGGGAGACCGGGTCAACGTCGGCGGCTTCGGTCGACAGTCGAAAGTACTGATCACCGATTGGGCCCGGTTCGCCAGGACCGGTCGCATGGAACCCGTCGGTGCGGATATCGACTACGAGGAGCGGATCGCTCGCCTGACCTTGCCGGTTCTGTCGATCACGATCGAAGGGGACGATCTCGCTCCACGCCGGTCGGCAAAGAACCTGGTGGACAAGCTCTCCGGGGCCCAAGTGACGATGACGCACATCGACGAACCACTCGGTCACAACGGTTGGATACGCAATCCCACCGCTGTGAGCGAGCGCGTCGTCGCGTGGTTGCGCGACCGCTGAAAGATCAGCCGAGTTTCTGCCAGAGGAACTCGTAGGTCAGCGCAGTCTTGAAGGCCAGCTGAGCATTGTCCGCGGCGCCGCCGTGGCCACCCTCGATGTTCTCGAAATACAGCACCGGCTTGCCCAGCTCTTCCAGCCGTGCGGCCATCTTGCGGGCATGCGCGGGGTGGACGCGGTCGTCGCGGGTGGACGTCGCGATCAGGATCGGTGGGTACGACGCGGCGGCGTCGATGTTCTGATACGGCGAGTACTCCGAGATGAATGCCCACTCCTCCGGGACATCGGGGTCACCGTATTCGGCCATCCACGAAGCGCCGGCCAGCAGGAGATGGAATCGCCGCATGTCCAACAGCGGAACCTGGCAGACGATGGCGCCGAAGAGCTCGGGGTACTTGGTCAGCATGATGCCCATCAGCAGGCCGCCGTTGCTTCCGCCCTGAGCTGCCAGAAGATCCGGGGTCGTGATTCCGCGATCGACGAGGTCCCTCGCGACGGCAGAAAAGTCTTCGTGCACCTTGTGGCGCCCGGCCTTGAGAACCTGTGTGTGCCAACCGGGTCCGTACTCGCCGCCACCACGAATGTTCGCAACCACGTAGGTGCCGCCCTGCGTCAGCCAGGCACGGCCCAGAGAACCGCTGTACGACGGCGTCAGCGAGATCTCGAATCCGCCGTACCCGTAGAGCAGGGTGGGGCCGGGCTCGTTACGCGGACTGCGCACCACGAAGTACGGAACTTGGGTGCCGTCGGCAGAGGTGGCGAAGAACTGCTCTGTGGTGATGCCCTCGGCATCGAAGAACGAGGGAGCCTGCTTGAGGGCAGTGGGTTCGGTTTCGCCGATCACGCCGTGCAAAAGAGTTGCAGGGGAGGTGTATCCACTCGAGTTGACGAAGTATTCATTGCTGACATCGGGGTCGGTGTCGAGAATTTCGATACTGGTCAGTTCTGGAAGCCCTTCGAAAGGTCGATCCTCCCAGCCGTTTTCGCCCGGTGTCAGGATGCGCAGCGTGGTGCGGACGTCGGTGAGTACCACGAGAATCAGATGATCGCGTGTCCAGGTGTAGTGCTCGAGTGAGGAATGTGCGTCGGGTTCGAAGATCGATGTCAGTGCTCGTGAGCCGGCAAGGAAATCGTCGTAACGGATGGCAAGCAGTGCGCCGGTCGGATATTCGGTGTCCTCGACGGCCCACACGGACTTGGTGCGGATCAACAACCACTCGTGGTGAATCGAGATCCCGGCGTCCTCGGGGACGTCCACGAGCACCAGCTCACCGTCGGGGCGAACTTCGAAATGCTGAGAGTTGTAGAAATCGACCGAGCGAGTGACGAAGTCTCGTTCGAACCCGGGCGTCGGATCGTGCGAAGCCGAGATGGCCACGTCCGTGGCCTGGCCCTCGTAGACGGTCTCGGCACTGGAGAGGGGAGTGCCGCGCTTCCACCGCTGGGCCAGACGGGGATATCCGGAATCGGTGAGCGACCCTGGTCCGATATCCGTTCCGACGTAGACGGTATCGATGTCGATCCAGTCGATGTCGGTCTTGGCCTCGGGAAGGTAGAAGCCGGGATTCTCGCCCTCGGGAGCGAGGAACTCGCGCTTGTCGATGTCGAACTCGCGAACGACCGCCGCGTCTGCCCCGCCGCGGGAGAGGCTGATCAATGCACGGTTGCGGTGTGGCCGTAGAAGTTGCGTGCCCTTCCAGACCCAGTTCTCGCCCTCGGCCTCGGCCAGGGCGTCGAGGTCGACCAGGACGTCCCATTCCGGGTCGTCGGTGACGTACTGATCGAACGTCGTGCGTCGCCACAATCCGCGAACGTGGGTGCTGTCGCGCCAGAAGTTGTAGAGGAACTCACCTCGACGGCGGACGTAGGGGATTCGCGCGTCGGTATCGAGAATCTCGCGCACGTCGCTCTGCAGTCGATCGAAGCGCTCGTTGTCGGTGAGCTGCTCCTCGGTCACGGCATTGTGCTGACGGACCCAATCGAGTGCAGACTCACCGGTCACGTCTTCGAGCCAGAGGTAGGGGTCGTCGCCGGTGGTGGGCTGCTGATCGGAAGTCATACGTCCATTCTTACTGCTCGCTCCCGACAGCACTCGACCCCGCTCCCGAAACACTGGAGCGGGGTCGAGTGAGAACGAATCGGGTCAGACGCCCAGGGAGTGAGCGAGCATCGGCCAGGAGTTGTGGAGATCGTCTTGCCAGTAGCCCCACGAGTGGGTGCCGGTCGGCTTGAAGTCGAAGGTGGCCGGGATCTTCAGGTCGCTCAGGCGGTAGGCGAGGTTGTGGGTGCAGTAGTTGACCGCTGCCTCGATGATGCCGCCGACGATCGCCTGGTTGGCGAGCGCACCGACCTGACCGTTGATCGCGGGATTGGCGAGAGTGTCGTGTGGGCCGGGGAGTCCGGAGCCGGTGGAGACGTAGAGTTCGGTGCCGCGGAGCTTCTCGGCGTTGAGGACCGGATCGTTGTCCTTCCAGCCCTGACCGTCGAGGGGGCCCCACATGTTGGTGATGTCAGCTCCGCCGCGGGTACCTGTGACAAGTTCGATCGCACTCTGACCGACGGGAGTGCTGGTCTCGGCACATCCGCTGTACGCGCCGACGCCCTTGTAGAGGCCGGGAGCCGCGATGGCGAGGTTGAGGACCGAGGTCGCGGTCATGGAGATCGCGGAGATCGACTGGACCTTGTTGGTATTGAACTCGGCGTCGATGACGGGCGGGAGTTCCTGGGTCAGGAACGTCTGCCACTTCTGGCGACCGAGAACCGGATCGTCGTTCACCCAGTCGGTGTAGTAGCTGAATGCGCCTTCGAGTGGAGTGACGACGTTGACGTTCTTGTCCTGGAAGAAGTTCATGACGTCGGTCTTGCGTTGCCAGGTCGCCGAGTCTTCGCCGCCGCCTGCACCGTTGAGCAGGTAGAGCGTCGGGCGGGGTTCGCTGCCATCTGCTGGGAGGATGACCTCGAGCGGGATGTTGCGATCCATCGCCGGGGAGAAGACCGAGATGGTGACCTTGCGGTCGCCGGTCTTGGTGTTGCTCACGACGTGCGATCCGGACGTGTCACCGCCCGCAGAAGCTGTCGCCGGACTGATCAGCATCGGCAGCACCGTGGCCACTGCGAGAGCTGCGATCACACTGCCACGCTTGAAAATTCGAGCACGCATACGTTCGGATCCTCCACCTGAATGTCTTCGGATCCGGAACGGATCGAAGTGCCTGTGAGCCCTTACTGGAACAGGTTCACTTTTTGTTATGTGTCAGTAAAGCAGAGCGGGCGCAGAAAGTGACGCGATTCGATTGCCTGACAATTGAATTGGCCCCGGAATTAACCCCCGAATTAACCCCCGAATCGGCCCAGACAAGCACTCGACCCCGCTCCAGGAAGTGCAGGGAGCGGGGTCGAGTCGGAACGATTTCGGTCAGATGCCCATCGAACGAGCGAGCATCGGCCAGGAGTTGTGGAGATCGTCTTCCCAGTAGCCCCACGAGTGGGTGCCGGTCGGCTTGAAGTCGAAGGTGGCCGGGATCTTGAGATCGTTGAGGCGGTAGGCGAGGTTGTGGGTGCAGTAGTTGACTGCTGCCTCGATGACGCCGCCGACGATCACCTGGTTGGCGAGTGTGCCGACCTGTCCGTTGATCGCCTCGTTGTTCAGGGTGTCGTGCGGGCCGGGGAGTCCGGAGCCGGTGGAGATGAAGAGCTCGGTGCCGCGGAGCTTCTCGGCGTTGACGACGGGGTCGTTGTCGATCCAGCCCTGGCCGTCGAGGGGGCCCCACATGTTGGTCACGTCAGCGTCGCCGCGCATGCCCACAACCAGTTCGATGGAGGACTGGCCGACCGGTGTGCTGGTCTCGGCGCATCCGCTGTATGCACCGACGCCCTTGTAGAGGCCCGGAGCTGCGATGGCGAGGTTGAGGACCGAGGTCGCGGTCATCGAGATCGCGGAGATCGACTGGACGCCGTTGGTGTTGAACTCGGCGTCGATGACGGGCGGGAGTTCCTGGGTCAGGAACGTCTGCCACTTCTGACGGCCGAGGGACGGGTCGTCGTTCATCCAGTCGGTGTAGTAACTGAATGCACCTTCGAGCGGGGTGACGACGTTGACGTTCTTGTCAGCGAAGAACTCGTTGACGTCGGTCTGACGCTGCCACGTCGCCCGGTCTTCGCCGCCGCCTGCACCGTTGAGCAGGTAGAGCGTCGGGCGGGGTTCGCTGCCGTCTGCTGGGAGGATGACCTCGAGCGGAATGTCGCGTCCCATGGAAGGTGAGTACACCTTGATGGTGGCGATGCGCCCGTTGTCCGTGCGGCTCGAGAGCTTGGAACCCGTTGTGTTTGCCTTGGCAACAGTTGCCGTGGTGGTCGACGGATCTCCGCCTGCGGACGACACTGCAGGGCTGATCAGCATCGGCAGCACGGATACTGCGGCTACAGCGGCGACCAGACGGCCACGCTTGAAAGTGCGAGCACGCATACGTTCAGAAACCTCCACCTAAAATTCCTTCGAATCCGCCCAGGAGTGAACGGTCCTTTGTTGCTGTTCCCGTACGGGAATTCATGCTGGATACATGCCCTGTCGATAGGTACAGGGCGTGTGAGTCTTGTAAGTTCTACCGCATCGGTGCGTTATCCGCCAGTGAACCAGAGATTTGCTGAACGTACGACCAGTTTCAGGTGAATTTCCCTGATCATCGACGGGATTAGTGAGTGAACCGGACATATCCACTATGGGAACAACATTGTTGCCTACCTCTGCAGTCGAACGCGTCTGTCGAAGATCTTCTCCGATATCAGCGCCCAGCGGGGAGTTACGTTTCGGTGAACGTCGGTTACTCGCCGCAGACTCGCGCGGACTCGACGGCAATCGCCAAGAGTTTCGCGTGGCAGGCGCGGGTCGAGTTCCCGGAGATAACCCCTGTCTTCACCGTCGACGGCGTCGTCGAGATTCAGGAGTCCGGCGGAATCGCCCTGGCCTTCGACCTGGAGGACTCGAATCCGCTGGAGGGAGACCTGGCCAACGTCTCGTACTTCTACGACCTCGGAGTCCGCTCGATGTTGCCGACGTATAACTACATGAACGCTGCCGGCTGCGGCTGCTTGGACCTGGCGGACACGGGGTTGAGTGGATACGGCCGTGACCTGGTTGCCGAGATGAATCGCGTCGGAATGACGGTCGACGGCTCACATTGTTCGGTACAGACGGGGTTGGACATCTCAGCTATCACCCAGCGAGCAATGATCTACAGCCACTCGAACCTCCGAAGGTTGTGGGAGCATCCGCGCAACATCACCGACGATCAGGCCAGAGCGTGTGCGGAGACCGGCGGCGTCATCGGGATCAACGGCGTGGGTATATTCCTCGGCGTCAACGGACCGGATGACGACCAGGCTCGGCTGTCCGCGATGGCCGACCACATCGAAGAGGCTGTGGGACTCGTCGGCATCGATCACGTCGGGATCGGCTCCGACTTCTCCTTCGACGCCGACGACTTCCGCGAAGAGATCGAGCAGAACCCGTCGTCGTTCTCCGAGGCGTACACCGCGTGGGGGCCACTGCAGTGGACTCCTCCGGAGGACGTGCTGACACTTGATCAGGTATTGCGTGAGCGGGGCTTCGACGAGCCGTCGATCGAGGCCGTGTACGGCGGAAATTTCGCCCGAGTTGCCCGAGAAGTGTGGGCTACCGACGGGTAATGCGACCATCTGGGGACAGCGAAACGATGCAGGACTACCCTGGTGAATCGTGACCTCACACTATGACGTCGTTGTCCTCGGAGCCGGCCCCGGTGGGTACGTCGCTGCTATCCGCGCGGCACAACTGGGCCTGAGCACCGCCATCATCGAGCAGAAGTACTGGGGCGGTGTATGCCTGAATGTCGGCTGCATTCCGTCCAAGGCGCTTCTCCGTAACGCCGAACTCGCGCACATCTTCACGAAAGAAGCGAAGACGTTCGGCATGTCCGGAGACGTGTCCTTCGATTTCGGCTCCGCTTTCGATCGCAGCCGCAAGGTCGCGGACGGGCGAGTCAAGGGCATTCACTTCTTGATGAAGAAGAACAAGATCCCGGAGTACGACGGCAAGGGCACGTTCGTCGACGCCAACACCATCAGCGTGGAGCTGAGCAAGGGTGGCACCGAGACGATCACGTTCGACAACGCGATCATCGCGACGGGTTCGTACACCAAGCTGCTGCCCGGCACCTCGCTGAGCGAGAACGTAGTGACCTACGAAGAGCAGATCCTCACCCGTGACCTTCCGGGTTCGATCCTGATCGTCGGTGCCGGCGCGATCGGCATGGAGTTCGGTTACGTCCTCAAGAACTACGGCGTCGACGTCACGATCGTCGAGTTCCTCGATCGGGCACTGCCCAACGAGGACGCCGACGTCTCGAAGGAAATCGCCAAGCAGTACAAGAAGCTCGGCGTCACCATCAAGACCGGTGCCGCTGTGCAGTCCATCAGCGACGACGGCAGCAAGGTCACCGTCTCGATCAAGGACAACAAGTCCGGCGAGATCGAGACCGTGGTCGTCGACAAGGTTCTGCAGTCCGTCGGCTTCGCACCGCGCGTGGAGGGCTTCGGTCTCGAGAACACCGGTGTCGCGTTGACCGATCGCGGCGCCATCGCGATCGACGACTACATGCGCACCAACGTCCCGCACATCTTCGCCATCGGTGACGTCACCGCCAAGCTGCAGCTCGCGCACGTCGCAGAAGCTCAGGCTGTCGTCGCTGCCGAGACCATCGGCGGCGCGGAGACGCAGACACTCGGTGACTACCGGATGATGCCGCGTGCGACGTTCTGCCAGCCGCAGGTCGCCTCGTTCGGTTTGACCGAGGAGCAGGCCAAGGCCGAGGGCTACGACGTCAAGGTCGCGAACTTCCCGTTCGCCGCCAACGGCAAGGCACACGGTCTCGGTGACCCGACCGGTTTCGTCAAGCTGATCGCCGACAAGAAGTACGGCGAACTGCTCGGCGGGCACCTCATCGGACCGGACGTTTCGGAACTGCTGCCCGAGCTGACCTTGGCCCAGAAGTGGGACCTCACGGTCAACGAGTTGGCACGCAACGTCCACACCCACCCCACACTCAGTGAGGCACTGCAGGAAGCGATCCACGGCCTCGCCGGCCACATGATCAACTTCTGACGGCAGGGCCTTCGGCCCCGTGCGCCTTTTCGGTCGTTCGCACTACCGGAAAGGCACACGGGGTTTTTCGTCTTTTGTGTCGAGTTGTGTTGCGAAACCGCCATCTGAGGCCTTCGAGTCGGGGTGTAGGCGCGCAACGCATTAGCGTCCCGAGTCGACCATCCGGCTTTCGAAGGACCACTCATGAAAACTCGTTCCGTACTGCTCGCGGCTTGCGTCGCGCTGACGCTCTCCGCCTGTGGAACCTCAGGTGACTCCGGATCGGACACCGAAGCTTCGGGTGCCGCCGAGGCGGGGGCGTTCCCCGTGACCGTCGACCACGCCTACGGTTCGACGACGATCGACGCGGAGCCTATCCGCATCGTGACCATCGGATGGAGTGGCCAGGATGCGGTGATCGCGCTGAACAAGGTTCCGGTCGCCATGGAGAGCTTCTCCGGCGACGGCATCGAGAACAACATCCTGCCCTGGGACGCTTCGCGTCTGAACGGTGCCAAGCCCGTTCTCATGACGACCAATCCCGATATCCCGTTCGAGCAGATCCTCGGGCTCGATCCCGACGTGATCCTCGCCGTCTACTCCGGCATCGACGAGGGCGAGTACAAGCGCCTCAGTGACATCGCGCCGACCGTCGCGTTCCCCGACCAGCCGTGGGATACCGCGTGGGACAAGCAGATGAGCATGATCGGGGCAGCGCTCGGACAGCCGGCGCAGGCTCAGACGCTGATCGACGAGACCGGGGCGTACTTCGAGAAGCAGGCCGCTGATCACCCGCAGTTCCAGGGCAAAACCGCAACGTATGCAATGCGCACCGACGAGGGCCTGATCGTCTTCTGCGGCACCGACCCGCGGATCCGTCTTCTCGGCCAGCTCGGGGTGAAGACCTCGCCCGGTGTCGACGCAGTGTGCACTTCCGGCGACAGTTCGGTGTCCGTGGGCATGGAATCCATCGACACACTCGACGCCGACGTCTTCATTCTCGTCGACGCCGACGGCACCAACCTGGACAAGCTGATATCCTTCGGTCCGTTCGCGAACATGACCTCGGTGTCGAACGGCCGTCTGGTTCGTCTGGTCGGAATGGACTACGCGATGGCTACGTCCGCTCCGACGGTGCTGAGCGTTCCCTACGCATTCGACGAGTTCATCGCTCAGCTTTCGGACAAGTTGAGCTGATTCCGAGCGTCGTACGACGCTTGTGACGCAACGATTTTCGGAACCTGCGACTCGAGTAGTTCGATCAGGGCCGTGATCTTTGCGGCGACGTCGGCGCCGAGTTCGGTCAGGCTGTATTCCACTTTGGGCGGGATGGTTTCGAGTACCTCACGGTGCACGAGGCCATCCCGCTCGAGTGTTTGCAGGGTCTGCGAGAGCATGCGCTCGCTGACTCCGTCGACGCGTCGGCGCAGGGCACTGAACCGGTACGGGCCCTCGTTCAATGCCGCCAGCGCGAGTGCGCCCCAGCGTCCGGTTGCATTCTGCAATGCCGCCCGAGAGTTGCACCCGCGAGCGAAGACGTCAGCCTCGAGCGTTGGGTCCACGACGTCGGCATTCGGATCAGGGGTCTGGGCAGCACGTGAAGGTGAGTCGGTGCTGGTCATGAACCCAGGCTACTACTGCACGATCCCATAGCGCTAACTCGACGTGTTGCACTTACGAAAAATAAGTGCATGATGGTTGCAGAACGCATTTACGCTTCAACCTGGATCGGGAGTTCGCATGAGCATTGCAGTCACCGGCGCAACCGGAAACCTCGGACAACTGGTAGTCGAGTCGTTGATCGAGCGGGGAACCGCCGCGTCCGACATCGTCGCTGTCGTCCGCAATCCACAGAAGGCGGAAAGCCTCGCCGCCCGCGGAGTAGTTGTACGTCAAGCGGACTATGCCGATGCCTCGGCGTTGGAAACCGCATTGGCGGGCGTCGACAAGCTGGTGCTGATCTCGGGAAGTGAAGTGGGGTCACGGCTCGCGCAACACACCAACATCATCGACGCGGCGAAGGCTGCCGGCGTCGGATTCATCGCCTACACGAGCATCTTGAATGCTCAGGACACGCCGATGAAGCTTGCTGCCGAGCACAAGGCGACCGAGGACGTGCTCACTCGGAGCGGTATTCCGTTCGCGCTGTTGCGCAACGGTTGGTACTGGGAGAACTTCACCAACGACCTGGCCGGTGTGATCGAACGCGGCGCACTGGTCGGTGCGGGAGCGGAAGGCAAGATCGCGGCTGCGGCGCGTGCGGATTACGCCGACGCCGCAGCAGTAGTCGCGACCACCGATGGTCATGAAGGTGCAGTGTACGAGTTGGGCGGTGACGAGAGGCTCACCTACGCCGAATTGGCCGAGAAGATCAGCGAGTTTGCCGGCAAGCCTGTCGCGTACCAGTTCGTGAGCGAGGACGCATACAAGGGGATTCTCGAGAGCGTCGGCCTGCCTGCCCCGGTCGCAGAGATTCTCGCGGATTCCGATGCTGCAATTGCCAAGGGGGCGTTGGACACCGAGTCTGGTGACCTGCAGAAGTTGATCGGCCGCAGCAGCACTCCGGTGGCTGAGGTGTTGAGGAAGGCCTGACCTGCTGTGCGCCTTTATTAACCGCGGGCGGTTAATAAAGGCGCACAGGGGGTTATCCCATGTGGACTGCACCCTCGGCGGGCAGATCACCCTTCTTGGCGCGGACCAGAACCAGCACTACCGGTGCGATGATCGCCAACAGGATTGCCGCCCAACCGAATGCGGCCGAGTATCCGGACACCTCGGCGCCGAAGAAGTAGTCCGTCATCGAGGCGACGAAGTCCTGCACCGGCTGGGGGAGTAGCGCCAATTGGTCCCCGGTCGGGATGGTCGCATTCGACATGTCGACAGGAATGCCTTCCGGCGGGATTGGCGCCGCGTTGTCGGCGGTGAAGGCCGACTTGGCCGAAGCGTAGATCGTGGTGAACAGTGCGGTTCCGAGTGCGCCGCCGATCTGCAGGGTGGCGTTGACCAGGGCACTGGCAGCGCCGGCGTCGTGGTCGGGAACGCCGATCAGTGCGAGGTTCTGCATCGGCACCATCAGCAGGCCCAGTCCGAAGCCGAAGATCGCGAGGCCGGGGAACACGTGCGTCCAATAGGAGCTGTGTACCTCGATCTGGGTCAGCATGAGCAGTCCTACTGCGGCCACCAGCGGGCCGGCGACCATGAGCGCCTTGGGGCCGATCTTGGTGGACAACTGCGCTGCGATGGTCGATGCCAAGACGATGAAGAATGCCATCGGCAGCGATCCGACGCCGGCCATGACCGGGCTGAATCCGAGCACGATCTGCAGGTAGAACGTCAGGTACAACGTGCCGCCGAGCAGGGCGGCGCCCACCAGCATGGAGCCGATCAGAGCAGCGCCGCGATCACGATGCCACGGAACGCTCAGCGGTAGAAGCGGATTCTTGCTGCGGCTCTCGACGACCACGAAGATGGCGAGGAAGACCAGGCCCAGTGCGATGAACAGCAAAGTGTCTGCCTGACCCCAGCCGTGCTCGGCGCGTGTGAATCCGTAGACCAGTGAGCCGAGCCCCAGGGCGATGAGGACAGCGCCGGGAAGGTCGTAGCTCGTGTCGCCGTGCGCTTTGGTTTCCTTGACGATCGGGACGGCTGCAGCGATGGCGATCAGCGCGATCGGGATGTTGACGAGCAGGCACCAGCGCCAGTCGACGTACTGCGTCAGCACTCCACCGAGGAGCAGGCCGATGGCAGCGCCACCGCCGGAGATCGCGCCGTAGACGGCAAAAGCCTTGGCGCGCTCCTTCTCTCCGATGAAGGTGGTGGTGAGCATCGACAGCGCAGCGGGCGCGAGCAATGCTGCGAAGACGCCCTGGCCGGCGCGGGCGATGAACAGTTCGATACCGCTCTGCGCGATGCCGCCGATGCCGGAGGCAACCGCGAAGCCCGCCATGCCGACGATGAAGGATCGCTTTCGGCCCCAGTAGTCGGCGATACGTCCGCCGAGGAGCAGCAGCGCACCGAACGCCAAGGCGTACGACGTGACCACCCACGCGCGGTCAAGGTCGCTGATGCCCAGTTCCTCCTGGGCTGCCGGTAGGGCGATGGAGACGATGGTGCCGTCGAGCACCACCATGAGTTGAGCGAACGCGACGATGCAGAGCACCAGCCAGCGACGTTGATGATTCGGATTCTCGGAGACAGCCGGGATCGGTGGCAGAGTGCCGCCGTCGACGTGGGACGTGGTGGTCATTGGAAAAAGGTATTCCAGCCTTCTCAGGTGAGTCAAACGAAATAGTTCGTTCGGTTACCATCATCACTATGGCTCCCACTGACGTGACCGCGACGAAACAGCGAATCCTCGACGCTGCGCAAGAAGAATTCGGTACCTACGGGCTTGCCGGTGCGCGCATCGATCGGATTGCGAAGAACGGAAACGCCAGTAAGGAGCGCCTCTACGCCTATTTCGGTGACAAGGTCGCGTTGTTCCACGCGGTGCTCGACGTCGACTTCGAGCAGGCGATGGAGTCCGTCGAGTTCACCGGTGAAGACATGCCCGCGCATGCCGTCGAACTGTTCGACGCAATGCTCGCCAAACCACAGATTCAACGGATGATGATCTGGGGTCAATTGCAGGGTGAGGCACCACGGATGAAGAAGCTGGCCGAGGAACATTCCAGCTGGGTTCCGCGAATGGCCACGATCCGCAAGGCTCAAGAAGACGGCCTCATCTCGAAGCACTGGGACCCCCAGGACCTGATCACGATGCTGTTCGGCCTCGTGTTCGGTTGGGTAGTGGCCCCCGGTGTGGCCGACAACCAGAACGTCGACGCCGACGAGATCGCGCGCCGCCGTGAAGTGGTGCGCGAGGCCGTCACTCGAATCTGCAAGCCCTGACTGTCAGCGAGAGAGGTACGCGGCCCAACCGCCGTAGTCGGTGATGTCAGCTGCGCCGTTTACGGCGTCATGAGTGCAGCTGAAACCGACTGTCGTTCTGCCGTCCGATAACTCGACGCTGGTGAGCGCCATCGGTGCAGGCAAGGCGGCGAGGAACGTTCCCAGCCCGGCCGGTGAGATTCGGAAGATCTCGCCGACGACCGGTGCGCCGAGTCCAGGGCCACGGCGTACCAGGCCGGGCTTCGGTGGCGTCGTGTCGAGAGCGAAGAGCCGGTAGGCATCCGAGGTCGTGACGGTTTCGACGTACCGCGCGCCGAGGTCGACCAACTGTGTGTTGAGGGGTTGCCCGCGCAGGTGAGCGCCGAATACTGCGAGGTCGATTCCGGTATTGACGAGGGCGGGTGAAGGCACACCACCGAGTCGCGCAGCGAGGTCGATGGCGATCTGGTCGTCGAAAGCGGGTACGACGAACATGACGCCGAACGGGTGATCTTCGGCAGTGCGGTGTCCGGGCGCCGCGACGGCCGCCATGTCGAGCAGGTTGCAGAAGTTGGTGAAAGTTCCCATCCGGCGGTTGATTCCGAACGCATCCTCGGTCACGGCGGCGATCGTCGGATGTTCGGTGGTGGTGGGAAGCAGCAGGGCGTCGAACCCGGCGAGGAGTGCCCGGGCAGCTGCCTTGGCGCGGGTGAGAGCGTCGAGATCGTCGACTAGCTGGTATCCGGTGGGGTGCTTCGCGCCGAGCACGATGTCGGACACCGCGGGATCTGCTCCGGCAGGGCGGGTTTCGAGGAACTCGCCGGCAGCGGCGTACCGCTGCGCCACCACGGCGCCGTCGTAGAGCAATCGGGCCGCGTCGAGCAGCCCGGAGATGTCGACGGTCTCGGTCTCGGCGCCGCCGGCTACCAGAGCAGTCACAGTGTCCTGAAATGCTGCCAGATACGACGGGCTAAGTTGAGCGAGATCCTCGATTCGGGGGACCGCGACGCGGGGATTCGGCGCCGCCGCGAGACGAACGTCGGAAGGCCAGACGCGGCTGCGGGGATCTCGAGGTTCGTGGCCGACCATGATTGCCGCTGCCGCGGTTGCCGATTCGAGGTCGCCGGCGAACACCGTCAGAGCGTCGTAGTCGATGCAGGCGGGCACTACTCCGTGGACGGGAATGACACCGAGCGAAAGCTTCAGTCCGTAGATCCCGTGAAATGCCGCCGGTACCCGGCCGGAACCGGCGGTGTCGGTGCCGATTCCGATGTCTGCAATCCCCAGCGCGACAGCGACGGCGGATCCGGAGCTACTACCGCCCGAGATCAACTCTTCGTTCCAGGCGCAGCGAACGGCTCCGTACGGACTACGCGTTCCGACCAGCCCGGTGGCAAACTGGTCCAGATTGGTCTTCCCCAGAACAACAGCGCCGTGCTCGATCAACCGTGCAACGGCACTGGCAGTTTCGTCCGGCGCATACGCGAATTCGGGGCACGCCGCTGTGGTCGGCAGACCGGCGACGTCGACGTTGTCCTTGACGGCGACCAGACGCCCAGCCAGAGGAAGATGCTCGCCCGCGGCGATTCTGGCTTCGGCCGAGGCGGCATCGGCAAGCACATCTTCCTTGCGGCGCAACGTGATCCAGACTTCGGGGCGATCTACTTCCTCGATCCGCTGGAAGGCCTGCTCGACCCGGGCTGTCGGGGTGAAAACTTCTGCTGCGATGGTCATGCTGTGTACTGCTCCGATCAGTCCGTGATGGTGGCGAGTGAGAGCGCGGTGATCGCGCGGGTCACCCGGTCGAGGACGACGTCGAGAGACTCGCCGATGTGCTGGTGCAAAAGCGTGCGGGCCTCGGGCAGATTGCCGGCACGTAGTTCTTCGAGGATTCGAATGTGCTCCGCGATCGAGGTGTCGATGCGGCCGTTGACCATGAAGTCGTACATCCGAACGTGCCGGATACGGGAATTCACCGACAGCAGCGACGCGACCAGTTCATTGTTTCCCGACGCCCTCAGTACGGCGACGTGGAATTCCTCGTCCAGTTCGACGAACCCCGGTTCCTGAGCGGGCGGATCGAGAGCCAGGGCACGCCACCGCACCAATTCGTCGTCGAGGATTGTTCGGTCGTGCCGGATCGTCGGATCTGCGATCGCCCGGGTAATTCCTTGTAGTTCCAGAGTGATTCGGAGTTCGTACAGGTCTCGGATCCGCGGGATGCTCGGGCGCACGGCGGAGAACCCGTATTCTTCCCGGCGCAGGAGTCCATCGGCGCACAGCATCGTCAACGCTTCCCGTACTGGTGTGCGAGAAATGCCGAAACGCGTGGAGAGTTTCGGTTCCGTCAGGCGCTGATCGAACCCGATGGTCCCGTTGACCAGTTCGGTGCGTAGTTCCCGGTAGACCACCTCACGCAGTGGCTCCGGCGCCGTATTCATCCCTGTCGACATACCTGTATACGCTATTGATCAGGTGTTTCGTCCAGATGTCTTCGGGTAAGAGCTGAGTTACGGCCGCCGCGGAACTTCAGGAGAAGTCGCGCTGAACCCGCAAGGTTCCGATCGTGGTGGCCAGGCCGTCGTACTGAGTGACCAGCAAGGTGAATTCGATCAACCGACGATCGTCGAGATGCTGCGAGAGCGTTCCCCACGTGTTGTCGGTGATGTCCTTGGTGGTGACCAACTCGTCGACCGCAGTCAAGATCGCACGGTGACGCGGACTCAACTCGGAAGCGCTAGGGCCCTCGATGATTCGGGCCAGTTCTTCTGCGTCGATTCCGGCTTTGCGGCCGAGCCTGATGTGGTGATCCATCTCGTAACCGCAGTCCCGCAGGTGCGCGACCCGCAGGATGATCAGTTCGGTGTCGTGGCGAGAGATCTTGCCGCCGGGCATGAGTGAGCCGGAGTAGTGCAGCCAACCGCGGAAGAGCCCGCCCGTGCGCCCCAAGGTGCTGAACAGATGCGCATCGGGTGCTCCGGCAGCCTTCGACAGGACACGCCAGATTCCCCAGTTGATCGGACCGAGGTCCTTGAATCGGCCGGGCGGGATGCGGGGGTTCATGCGACTCCACGGATGTGAGAGGGACGGAGGTCGATAGCTCGTTGCGCGATGTGGCGAACCGCAGCGCTGCGGCGGGGCGCGTGTACGCGTGACTTCCGGCCGACGATACCGCGCTCGAACGCGTCGACGGCGTCAGCGACGGTCGTGGTGCCGGCGCTGGCGAGGGTTCCGCGAGCGCCGTCGAAAGAGAGTGCGGTGGTATCGGTGTCGATGTCTCCGATATACGCGACGCCCACCTTGGTACCAAGGTGTTTCATTTCCAGGCGCAACGCGTCACCCAACGCTTCGACACCGGCGCGCGAAGCACCGAACGGTCCGCGAAATGGGTGCTTCGCCGCGCCGTGGGCCGAGGCGACCACCAGGGCGTAACCATCTTCGTGACTGATGTGGGGCCCCGCTGCGCGCAGGGTGTAGTACGTGCCCATGAGGTTGACTTCGACTGCGCGACGCATGTCTTCGACGTCTCCGCCGAGGATCGACGAATTCGCCTCGACGCCGGCATTGGCCACGACGACATCGATGCCTCCCAGCCTCTCAGCGATGCAGTCGACGCCGCGAGATACCTGCTCGGGATCGGCGACATCGCACAACTGCCACGGCGCGCGGCCGCAGGAAGTGGCGACTTGCTCGAGAAGTTCCGGCTCGAGGCCGAGCAGTCCCACGGACGCGCCACGGTCGTACAGGCGTCTGGCCAGCGAAGAACCGATATTGCGGGCAGCGCCGGTGATCAGGATGCGCCGACCCGTCAGATCGTCGCCACTGCTCTTGGCCGATTCGGCCTTGCCCGCCTCGCTCTTGCCCATGTGCTGTGTCCCTACGCAGTTACCTTCTGGTCCTCCGACGCTAACACCGCCGGGTAGCTGCGACTGCAAGTACCGCCAACTCCGTCCGAACGGGTGTTCAGACCGATGCGGCTTCGAGACGCGGATGTGGCGTGGAAGCCTGGGGTGACCGCAATCGACGGAATCGGACCACGGCAACGACGGCGGCAACAGCGGCGAGGATCACCAACGGCAGTGACGGACCCATCGTGGGTTCGATGACAACCAGTAGCACCGGCAGTCCGAATCCGAGATAGGTGCCGACGTAGAAGATCCCGGTCAAAGCGCCCCGCGAGGCCGGGGGAGCCAGCGACTCGAGGTCGAGCAGTCCCTCACGCAGACACAGTCCGTAGGCCGTACCGAGGACGAGCGCGCAGACGATGAACAACCCGAGCGCGGGGTGCGCGCCGCCGACTGCGACCAGGCAGTATCCGAGTGCCGCCAGTGCGGCGCCTGTCGTGCCGGCCTGAGGACCCCAATTGCGATGGCGCGCAGCGGTTTGAACCAGGATTCCAGCACCCAGAGTCAGCGCCGCGGCGAAACCCGGAAGGAGAGGACCTGAGTAGCGGTCCCCGAGCCTGGCCGTCATGGTCACGAAAGACACTGTTGCGCTGGCGAACACCCATGGAGCCAACGGAAGTGCCCAGAGCAGTGCGACCTTCACGCCGGTTCCCGACCGCTCTGCGCGGTCGGGAACCGGTGTGAACGTCGCAGCCTTGGTGGGAGCAGGAGTACGACTCCACGAGGCAGCAGCGGCAACCGAACCCACCGACAAGACGGCCGAGACGACAAAGGGCGTAGCGAGTGGGAAGGCGGCAAATTGTGCCAACAGACCCGAAAACAGTGGTCCCAGTGCAAAACCCGAGGTGAGTACGACGCCCGCCATCACGGTTCCGGACTTACCGCGAAGGTCAGCTGCCCACGCGGTACCGGCGCCGATTGCCAGACCGGCACCGATACCGACTACGAGGCGCCCGACCATGAGCCCGGGCGCGTCGTGCCAGAGAAGAAGAATCAAGGTTCCGAGCGAGGCTATGAGTGCTCCGGGAAGGACGACTACAGCTCGGCCGACGCGGTCCGACACTGCTCCACCGGTCAACAGGCCGGGTAGGAGTCCGAGCGCATAGATACCGAAAACACCGTCGAGCACGGTATGCGAAAGGCCCTCGTCCACCCGGAGAACCGGGATGAGCGAAGCAAAGTGGTTGGCGGCCCAACCCGTCGAAAGTAGTACGGCCAGTACTGAGATGAACCCGCGACGGGATGGATCGCCCATACCGGCAGCTTAGGCGGGCACCAGATCGCTCACGTCGGCGAGGAGTTCGAACGTGCGCAACCATGCCTCGCGGTTGGTGCCGGTCGACACCGTGATCAGCTCGTCGGCCTGCGCATGCTCGGTGAACTCGTCGAGGTACGCACGCACCTCGGCGGGCGTGCCGATGGCGCTGTACTTGGTCATTTGCAGAACCTGCTGACCGGCGGGGGAGTCGAGCAGCATGTCCGCTTCGTCGTCCGTGAACTTGCGTCCACGCCCGAGAAGAAGACTGACGCGCGAACGCTTGGCTGCGAGGAAGTCCTGCTGAGCCTGCTCATGGGTGTCGGCGGCGATGACGTTGACGCCGGCGATGACGTACGGCTCCGCCAACTGCTCCGACGGCTTGAACTCGCGTCGGTAGATTGCGACGGCGTCGCGCAGGGCGTTGGGGGCGAAATGCGAGGCAAATGCATACGGCAGACCGAGCATCGCGGCGAGCTTGGCCCCAAACAGCGACGATCCGAGGATATAGAGCGGAACGTGAGTGCCCTTACCGGGAACGGCATTGATTCCGGGGACGCGCGAGGTGTCGCCGAGGTAGCCCTGAAGCTCGAGTACGTCCTGCGGGAAGCTGTCCGAAGAACTCGGGTCGCGTCGCAAAGCCTGCATCGTCTTCTGATCACTACCGGGCGCGCGGCCGAGACCGAGATCGATTCGACCGGGGTGCAAAGTCTCGAGGGTGCCGAACTGCTCGGCGATCGTCAGCGGTGCGTGGTTGGGCAGCATGATTCCACCGGCGCCGAGGCGGATTTTGCTGGTGTTCGCGGCGACGTGGCTGATCAGAACGCTGGTTGCCGAAGACGCGATGGAACCCATGTTGTGGTGCTCGGCGTACCAGATTCGCTTGTAGCCCCACTCCTCGGCACGCTGCGCCAAGGTCACGCTGGCGTCGAAGCTGTCTTTGGCGGTTTCGTCGTCCCCGATGTGGGCGAGGTCGAGGATGGAAAGTGGTACGGCCATGGAGGTGGAGCCTTTCTCAGCGAATAGAACGCAAGCGTCGTTGGAAGGTGCAACCATCTGGCCGGCTTTCCTATTTCCCCCTGGTCAACGCCCACAGATGGCGGCGAGGAGGAGAAGGCGTCAAGTCTTTGTCTCAATTTCGGTCATTTCGGATATTTCGGGTGAAAGTGGGGGCTAGATTTCCCGAATCGGAGGTTCTTTCGCATTCCAAGTGAATCGAGACCAGCATGGCCACTGATCGGAAGGCTGTAAACAAGCGCAAAGTACGTGCATTACTAGCCGGAGGACTTGTCCTCGGTATCGGCGCCGCGGTCACCTTGGCAGCGTGGACAGACAATGTTTTCGGCGACGCGCAGTTCAAGACGGGAAGTTGGAATCTCCAGGGCAGTTTCGACGGACTGACGACCTGGGGTGAGTATCAAGTCGACGCTTCCGCCGGCCACTTCCAATTCAGCACGGGATTCAACACACTCGCACCCGGAACGACGGTATATGCGCCGGTAGCGCTACGGATCGGTCCCACGGCCAGCACTTTCGGCGCGACGGTACAACTACTCGGTGCGACGGGCGGTGATGCCGATCTCAAACCCGCCCTGCGGTACTCGGTGTATCGAGGTGTCTCCTCCACGGCCTGCACGGCGGCGGGAATTGGAGCAGGCACAGCATGGGTGGGCACGACAGCTAGTCCGGTGGCCTTGACGGCAGGTTCGGGTTCGGATGTCGCCTTGCTAGGCACGGGTGTGCCGGTCGAACTGTGCTTCGCGGTCACGCTGCCCGCCGGAGTCGACCCCTCGATCGTGTCGGGCAAGGACACCGGGCGCTTGCTCTGGCAGTTCACCGGCCAGTCCACCCCCTGACGCCTGCGTGGTCACACGGCGAATGCGTCAGGTGTACGCACTGGCGGCCTCGGGACTCGTCCTGGGTATCGGTGCAACCACCGTGGCTGCCAGTTGGGTGGACAGCACGATGGGCGATGCATCGTTTCGCACCGGAACCTTCGGAATCGAGTCGAACGTCGGCGGTGGATGGTCGTCGCATGCATCCAGTGCCCCTGGCATTTTCACGTACACACCCTCGGCGCTCCTGATTCGCCCCGGTGCGTTCTCGTACGGCCCGATATCTCTTCGAACAGTGCCGGTCTCGCCGGCAGCATCCGTCACTCTGCAGGCGGCCACGGTTGCCGGCGACTCCACTCTGGCGTCGGCGCTTCGGTATCGGGTGGTCAAGTCGACGACCTGTGATGCGTCAGCCTTCTCCACGGGAACACCACAATTCGTGGTGGGAAGTGCGACGGTGTTTCCGTCGCTCTCAACTGGTTCCGCAGTCGGGGCCATCGCGCTACCCGCCGGTGGAGCGTCCCCGGGCGCCGCGGTGGCGCTGTGCTTCGAGATTTCGCTGCCCGGAACCTCGGCTAATTGGAGTAACTCGGCGTTGATCGGTAAAACGGCAACTCCCACTTGGCAGTTCAGTGCAACACCCTGAAGGAGCTGCAATGCCAACACATGCCCGGGCAACACATGTCCGGACGAAGAAGCGTTCGGTCCCCACGATCATCGGGGACTGCATCCTTCAGGTTCTCGCTGCCGGTGGGGTTGTTTGTATCGCTTTGGTGATCTGTGCCGTCGCCTTCGACATCACACTGATCATGTTCAAGACCGGATCGATGTCGCCGACCATTCCGACCGGATCTCTGGCAGTTGTGCGGGAAGTACCGGCAGATTCCGTCGAGGTGGGCGACGTCGTCACCGTCGATCGGGGAGTGTCCGAACTGCCGGTGACCCACCGGGTCGTCTCCGCTCGTACCCAGGACAACGGCATCACGATTCTCGATCTCAAGGGTGATGCCAACGCTTCGGCTGATCCCGCGGTATACGAGGTCACCACGGTCCGAAAGGTGCTCTGGCACGTTCCGGGATTGGCGCGGGTGATCGTCTACTTCTCGAATCCTCTTGTTCTGGGGGCGATCACGCTGACCATGGCCGCTTTGGTGGTTGCGGTATTCTGGCCGCGCAATACCGATGACGACGATGATGCCGAATTGGCCGAACCGAAAACCGAACCCATTCAGGTTCTTCTACCGCCGGACGGCGGGAGGCAATGAAGCGTCGCCACCTGTTCTCAGTCATCGTATTGGCAGTTGCGGTTGTTCTGGGCTCCGGTTTCTCGTCTCACCCGCTGTTCGGAGAGACCGAAGCGGCGTGGACAGACTCCGAACACGTGACCGGTCCGATTTCCACCGGTTCATGGACGACGAGTGGGTACGGCAGAGGCGCCGGCGGGCTCGGGTTGTCCAGTGGCGGAATCGTGATAGATCTTTTCGGCAGTTCGATGTTCGAAGGTGTCTCACAACAGAACACGATTGGAAAGGACCTGGACACAACCAATCTTGTGGTTGCAAAGCTGCTGGGCGTCAACTCGTTGTCCCGGACCGGATCGATCTCGTCGTGCGCTGCCTACTCGGTCGGGCAGCCTGCGAGCGGCCGCTGCCAGTCGGCAATTGTTTCGGATACCGATGCGACGTCGACACTCACCTCGATGACCGTGACAGTGAACTTGCTGTCTCTACTGGGGATTGATCTGGTAAGTGCGCCGATAGTCACTGTGGCATCGCCGATTACGGCAGGGGCTGCGTGCGATACCTCGAACAGGGCATCGGTATCGGCGAGTAGCCCCACGAATCAGGTGACGGTGGGATCTCGCGTCCTCACGATTCCACAGCCTGCCGAGAACGGATCGGTGACGGTGACAGGGGCGGACGCCACTGTGAACGCCGCTGGCTTGGCGACGATTCAATACACGAACATCAAGCTCGTGAGCACGCGAACGTCCACGGCAACAACGGCGCAATCGACGCTGAGCGTGAGTCTTTCGATGGCAGCTTTTGCGATTCTGGGGGCGCAGATACTGGGCACCACAAACGTGACGTTCAATCTTGTAACGGCTCAATGCGGAATTGGCACCGCGACATACCCGGTCACGCCGCTGAGCCTCCCAACCGGATTTGCTGCGCGTGCGGTCAGCCCGACGCCTACTTCGGTGAGCGAACCCCCATCATCGACGACTTCTTCGACCACAGCAGCTGAGACCACAGCAGCTGAGACCACGGCAGCTGAGAACACTGCAGGGATGACGACCACCGCGTCTGTGCCGACACCGACAGCAATCCCGACATCGACAGCAACGCCGACATCGACAGCAACGCCGACAACGACGGCTACACCAACCACGAGTACACCGGCTCCGGCGGACCCAATCGGGACAGTAATCCAGGGGCCCGTCGGTTCGAGTATCTCCGCCTTCACCACGGATGACGGACTCACCTGCGACGTTGCGCCTGATGCGGACTACACGAGCGAAGTTGCAGTCGAATGCTCGGACGGCACAACGGGTACGGTCCCCGGTTCTGAACTCGGCCCGAAGCCAACCGCACCGGGGGAGTACCTCAGGATCCCCCTGACGAGAGACCACGTCACCGAAGTCTTGACTCTGAACTCAGCGACACGACGCTGATCAGTTACGCACGGCATTGGCCATGGCGGCCAACGAGAGGGCCTGACGAGCACGGTCGAGGACAACCGCACGAGAGATGTCGATGTGCGATACCAGCGCCTCGTGGGCTTGCGGAATCTTGCCGTCCAGAACCAGTTCGACGACGGAGATATGTTCCTCCACGGTGGCCTTCATGCGGTCGGGAGTCAGGTAGTCGAACATCCGCACGGGGCGCAGCTTCGAGTTGACGGCCTGCAAGGCGTCGACCAACGCGTGGTTTCCGGACGAGGCGAGGAGCGCGATGTGGAACTCCTCGTCGAGCGTCACGAAACCGGCGTCCGGTACCGGCATCTGTTTGAGAAATGCGTACCACTTGTCGAGCTCGGAACCGAGCGCGTCTCGATCATGAGCGGGGGCCTCACCGTCGAGTACCCGACGAAGCCCGTGCACCTCGAGGAGTATGCGCAGCTCGTAGAGGCCACCCAACTCGTCGAGGTGCGGTCGGTACGGAAAGAGTCCGTGTTCGTCGCGCTCGACCAGCCCGTCGGATTCCAACTTTGCGAGCGCTTCGCGCACCGGTGTTCGCGAGACACCGTAGAGATGGGCCAGGCGTTCCTCGCCTAGTCGTTCCGAGGGCGCGATCTGACCGGACATCAGATCGTTTCGGATCGACCGGTAAACCTGTTCGCGCAGCGGCGGCCGCACACTCATGTCAGATTGCCATCGCTCGACGAACCGCCTCGGTGGACGTGGTGCCGCCCTCACCGGTCGAGGTCACGTGTCCGGCCGCGAGAATGCTGTAATGCTGAGCAGATTGGAGCGCGAAACCGATGTGCTGCTCGACAAGGAGGACACCGAGATCGCCGTGCTCGGTGAGTTCCATGACGGTTCTTTCGATTTCGGCGACCACGTTGGGCTGAATGCCCTCGGTTGGTTCGTCGAGGATGAGGATCTTGGGCTCGGTGATCAATGCGCGGGCGATGGCAAGTTGTTGGCGCTGCCCGCCGGAGAGAAGTCCCGCGCGACGGTCGAGGAGTGTGGTGAGCGCGGGAAACAGATCCAATGCCTCTGCGATGAGTGCCTTTCCGCGTTTGCGCCCGTCGGCGACCACCCGAAGATTCTCGGCAGTTGTCAGTTGTCCGAACGACTGCTGACCCTGCGGTACGTAGGCAAGTCCGCGAGCGACGCGGGCGCTCGGCCGTAGTCCGGTGATGTCCTCACCGTTCAGAAGTACCTTTCCCCGCGTAGGTTTGATCAGACCGACGGCGGCGCGCAGCAAGGTGGTTTTACCCGCACCGTTGTGACCCATGACTGCCGCAACTCCGTCGCTGGGAACCAGCAGGGAAACGCCGTGGATCACTTCGGTGCGTCCGTAGCCGGCGCGGATGTCGACGAGCTCGAGCATGATTCAGTCCTCCGGGGTCGGTTCGGTGTCGGCGCCGAGATCGGTTCCGGCAGCGGCTGTGCCGAGATAGACCTCTTGCACCTTGGGGTCGGCTTGAACCTCCGCCACAGTTCCTTCGGCGAGTACTTTCCCAGCGGCGAGCACTGTGACGGACGTGGCGAACGATCGCATGAAGTCCATGTCGTGCTCGACCACGACGACGGTTCGTGCACCGCCGATGCGACGCAGAAGGTTTCCGGTCTCCTCGCGCTCCTCCAGGCTCATCCCAGCGACGGGCTCGTCGAGTAGTAGCACGGAACAGTTCTGCACCAACAACATTCCGATTTCGAGCCACTGTTTCTGCCCGTGCGCCAGAATGCCCGCGGGAGTGTCTCTGAGGTGCTCCAAGCCGGTTGTCTCCAGAGCCTCCTCGATCTCGGGGAGCACACCTTTGCGCCTTCGGAGCAGGTTCCACGCCGAGCGACCGGCTCCCGCCGCGATGTCGAGATTCTGCAGCACCGAGAGTTCTTCGAAGACGCTTGCCGTCTGGAAGGTTCGCCCGACGCCGAGGCGGGCGATCTTGTGAACCTTCTTGCCGAGCAGTTGCTCGCCGGACTTCGTGATCGAACCCGTCGCGGGAACGAGTCCGGTGATGGCGTCGACCAGCGTTGTCTTTCCAGCCCCGTTCGGGCCGATGAGAAACCTGAGGTCGCCCTGCATGAGGGTCAAGTCGACGCCGTCGACGGCCTTGAAACCGTCGAAGCTGACCGAAAGGTTCCGTACTTCGAGGTACTCGGACGACATTCCGGCGTTGCCGCCCAGTGCCGGTGTGGGTTCGCTGGTGGCGGTTGTGTTGGTCATGACGACACCTCCACTGGTTCGGGTTGGGAGACCTTGACCGGCGGGCCGGCCGGGGTCTCACGCTTCTTGCGGTGGCGCATCAGGGCGAACAATCCGGCCACACCTGCCGGGAAGAACCCGACCACGACGATGAACATCAACCCTTGTGCGTAGATCCATCCCGAAGGGAGTTTCTCCGAGAATGTCGACTGCGCCCACGCGACGCCGATCGCACCGAGTACCGGACCCAGAAGCGTTGCGCGGCCACCGATCGCGACCCCGATGAGGAAGGCGATTGACGGTACGATCCCGACGTCGGCGGGGGAGATGATGCCCACGATCGGAACGAACAGCGCACCGGCGATACCGGCGAGGAACGCCGCGGTCACGTAGGCGACCAGTTTGATGTTCGCCGGATCGTATCCGAGGAAACGTACGCGCTCCTCTTGATCGCGGACGGCGACGAGGAGTTCGCCGTATCGGGAGTTCATCAGCTGGCGAATCAGAGCGACCGATGCGAGAAGAACTCCGGCGGCAATGAAGAACAACATCTGCTTGTTCGCCGGATCGTTGAGGTTGAAACCGAAGAACGTGCGAAAGCGGTTGAGGCCGTTGCTGCCACCGATCGACTGCTGGCCGATCAGGAGGATCGCGAAAGCCGCGGCGAGTGCTTGCGAGAGGATCGCGAAGTACGCGCCCTTGACCCTCCGCTTGAACACACCGAGTCCGAGGAGAAAGGCAACAGCGGCCGGCAGGAAAAGGATGGCGAAGATCGCCACGAATGGCGAGGCGAACGGTTGCCAGTATCCCGGAAGTTCTGTTTTGCCGGCGATGGACATGAAGTCCGGTACCGCGTCGCCCTTGAGTTCGGCATCGGCGATCTTGAGGTGCATCGCCATCACGTATGCGCCGATTCCGAAGAAGACGCCCTGGCCGAGCGTGAGCATTCCGCCTCTGCCCCAGGCCAAGCCGATGCCGACAGCGACTATGGCGAAGCACAGGAATTTGGCCAACAGTGACAGCCTGAAGTCCGAGAGCACAGCCGGAGCGATGGCGAACAGCACGATCGCGGCAAGTGCAAAACCGCCCCACACCCGAATTCGGGAATTGTTCAGGATGCTCATACGAGGCTCCTCGTCTTGACTGCGAACAGGCCCTGCGGCCGAACTTGAAGGAAGACGACGATGATGACGAACACGATCACCTTCGCGATCGATGCCGTCGTCGAGTACTCGATGAACGAATTCAAGATGCCGAGGGCGAAGGCTGCGATCACGGCTCCCTTCATCTGACCGAGACCGCCGACGACAACAACCAGGAAGGCGTCGATCAGATAGGACTGGCCGATGGTCGGGCTGGTGGAACCGATGAGCGTCAACGCGACACCCGCGACGCCGGCGAGCCCGGAACCGAGGAAGAAGGTCGTGATGTCCGTACGACGAGAGGAGATTCCGCTCGTCTCGGCCAGATCGCGATTCTGCACGACGGCCCGGATGCGTCGACCCATCGACGACTGCTTCAGTGCGACCGAAAGCGCGATCACCGCTGCGATCGCCAACACCAGAATGAAGATGCGGGTTTTCGGTACCACGGCGCCGAAAATATCGACCCCGCCCGAAAGCCAGCTCGGCGCCGAAACATTGACTGCCGGCGCGCCGAAGATGTCGCGCGCCAACTGCTGAAGGATCAATCCGACGCCGAATGTCACCAACAGGGTGTCGAGGGGTCGGTGGTACATCCGCGATACCAGGACCACTTCGAGCACGACACCCATCAGTCCGCCGACGACAAAACCGACGAGCAGAGAAATGATCAAAGATCCCGTTGCATTCGAGATCACCTGCTGCACTACGTATGCGGTGTACGAGCCGGCCATGATGAACTCGCCGTGTGCCATGTTGATGACACCCATCTGCCCGAACGTGAGAGACAATCCCAACGCTGCCAACAGGAGAATCGATCCGATACTCAAACCCGTGAACAACTGTCCGATCACAACATCCATGACAGACGCTCCACCTCTCTACTCGTCGATTCCGTCAATTCCGCCTTTCGTCGATCAGCTGCCGAGTCCCTCGGCCCAGGGGTAGTTCTTCAGGTACGGATCCGGCTCGATCGGCTGTCCCGAATCCCAGACCGTGTAGATCAGTCCGTCGGAACGGATTTCGCCGATTCGGGCAGTCTTGGTGATGTGGTGGTTGTCGCCGTCGATGGTGACGAGTCCTTCGGGTGCCTGGAAGGTCACACCGTCGGCGTTGTCCTGAATATCCTTGACCGCAAACGAGTTGGCCTTCTCGACTGTGTTCTTCCAGAGGTAGACGGAGGTGTATGCCGCTTCCATCGGATCGGACGTGGGCTTGTCCTGGCCGAACTTCGCCTTGTACGCCTCGACGAACTTCTTGTTCTCGGGGGAGTCGATGGTCTGGTAGTAGTTCCACGCCGTCAGCTGGCCTTCGACGTTCTGGACTCCGATACCGCCGACCTCTTCCTCCGCAATGGAGACGGAGACGACGGGCATGTCGGCGGGCTTCAGGCCGACATTCGAGTATTCACGGAAGAACGCGACGTTGGAATCACCGTTGAGTGTGTTGAACACGGCATCGGCGTCGGCTGTGCGGACCTTGTTCACGATGGTGGAGAAGTCGGTCGAGCCCAATGGCGTGTAATCCTCGCCCTTGATCTCGATGCCGTTCGCTGCCGCGTACGCCTTGATGATGCGGTTCGCGGTCTGCGGGAACACGTAGTCGCTGCCGACCAGATACAGCGACTTGACGCCCTTCTCCTTCAGGTAATCCAGAGCGGGGATGATCTGCTGGTTGGTCGTTGCACCCGTGTAGAAGATGTTCTTCGAATCTTCCAGCCCCTCGTACTGGACCGGGTAGTAGAGCAAGGAATTGTTGTCCTCGAACACCGGCAGCATGGCCTTGCGGCTCGAGGAAGTCCAGCCACCGAAAACTGCTGCGACGCAATCGCTGCTGATCAGTTTCTCGGCCTTCTCGGCGAACACTGTCGGCTCCGACGCGCCGTCCTCTGCCACGATCTGGATCTTCTTGCCCAGCACACCGCCGGAATCGTTGATCTCCTGCACCGCCAACGAGATGGAGTCGCGGACCGTCACTTCACTGATGGCCATGGTGCCCGAGAGTGAATTCAGAGAACCGACCTTGATCGTGTCCCCCGAGGTGTCGACGCACGACGTAGCCGTCGAATCTCCCGATGCGGTGTCTGTCGCCTTGCTTCCGCAGCCGGTGAGAACCAAGCCCAGCGCGGCGAGAGCGGCCGGCGCGGCAAGGGTGCGCTTCGAGAAGGTTCGCATGTACGGGCCTTTCGTGTCGATGGCTCTGGCAGACAATGGCTCTGACAGATCTGTATCCGGAGTGCGTATACAACGCTGTATTCGTCGAGTGCACAGAGTAGGTGGAAGTTGTTGCGGTGGAATGACTGTCGGTGACAAGTGTGTGTCCGGTGTTTCGATTGGATGTCCAGGACCTCACACCGCAGGTCAGCGAGGGTGCGGTGTTAGCATCGACGAGAAATTGATCAAGCACTCGCTTGACGATCGGAACGTCGGAAGGATCTTCTCGTGCGCTCGACCCGACGGGACGAAATACTCGCTCATGCGGCCAAGCTGTTCAGTGAGCGGGGAATCGCCGCGACGACGGTACGCGACATCGCCGACGAAGTCGGGATTCTCTCCGGCAGCCTCTACCACTACTTCGACTCCAAGGATGCGATAGCCAACGAGATCGTCGTCCGGTTTCTCGAAGACCTCAACGTCAGGTACGAAGACTCGATCGAGCCGGGAGGTTCGGCCCGAGATCGCCTGGCAACGATGGTCTCGGTGTCTTTTGCATCGGCGGTGGATCACCCGTATGCCACGGAGGTCTATCAGGGAGAAGCCATACTTTCGTCGCAACCGGCGGACGCGCCCATCACCATCCTGGTTCAGAAGGCACACAGCTACTGGCGATCGGCTATCGCTCGCGGAATTGCCGACGCGGAGTTTCGGGAAGACATCGATCCCGAACAGTTTCACCGTCTCCTGCGTGAATCCGTCTGGTCCACCGTCGCGCAGTATCGCCCGCAGCTTTCCGAGTTGGCGGATGATCTGCAGCGCAATCTGATTTCGGTATTCCTGGACGGCTTCGCCGCACGTTCCGTCGACGGCGAGCCGGTGGCACGCATTGCGCGGCGCACGGCGAAGAAGGAAGCGCAGACCGTATCTCCTGCCTCCGAATTTGCCGAACTCCGTTCGGACTCCCAAATGGCCGAACTCCGTTCGGACTCCCAAATGGCCGAACTCCGTTCGGACGTCGACGAATTGAAGTCCGTCATTCGCGAACTCAGCTCCTCGATCCGGCAGCTGCAGAAGCCGTAACACCGCAGTTCCTGCGCGTGTAGTTCGAATTTTGACTATCGGTGTGACCCAGTGCATACTTCTGTCCACATTCGTAAATCAAGCGCTTGTTTGATTTGCCAAGCAGAGTTTGGACGGGAGATTGATGTGAGACTCGGAAAGGCGATTGCCGTCTGCGCGGCAGTGGTCCTCGGGGCGAGCGCGTGCGCATCTGCCGGTGTCATTCCCGAAGACACCATCGTCATCGGTTTGGACGAGGACTCCACCGGGCCCGGTGCGTCGTACAGCACGATCGCCGGCAAGACCGTGCGTATGACTGTCGACCTGATCAACCAGGCCGGCGGAATCAACGGCAAGCAGGTCGAATTGGTTGTCGAGAATGACGAGAGCAGTCCCACCAAGACCCCGTCGATCATTCGGAAGTTGGTCGATCACGGATCAAGTGCGGTCATCCTCGCCACCGGCAGCGGGTCGGTGCTGCAGGCCAAGTCGATTCTCCAGCAGTCGAAGATTCCCGCGATAGCTCCGGTCGTTCTCAGCGACGCCTTTGCCTCGGCGCCCGACAACGACTTCTCGTTCATGATTCCGAACTCGTTGAAGCAGTACGCCCAGGTGTACTGCGGGGCTTTCGAGAAGATGGGGTACAAGTCCCTGGGAATTCTCGGTGACGCGAGTGCGTCCATCGACGGAATCATCAAGACCCTGCGGCCGGCGCTCGAGAAGTGCGCGAGAGTGACGGGCGTTGAAAAGGCGCCGGTCGATGCCGCGGACATCACCGCACAGGTCTCACGTCTCGCGGAAACCGAACCGGACGCGATTCTGGTCGCCAGTATCGGCGGGCACTTCGAAATCCTCGCGCACAACACCTTGTCGAAGATCACCCCACAGACGCAACGCTTCTCACTCGCTTCCATCGGAAACCAGCCCGCATCTTGGGCTTTGGCGGACCCGAAGGCGTTGAGCGGCATGGTGTACATGGGCTCGCTCAGTGAGAACAACCCGAGAACCGCCGAACTGCGTCGCAAGGTTCAGGCGGTGAAGGGGCCTGATTATCAACTGACTGCCTACGACGCACAGGCGTACGACGCCGTCATGATGTTGGCCGAGGCAATCGAAATTGCCGGCGACCACCGAGATCGGACGGCCGTTCGTGATGCTCTTCAACAGGTTTCGGCACTTCCCGCCAGCTTCGGCCAGGACGGATTGACACTGTCGTTCTCCTCGCAGGATCACCTGGCTCCGGACAGCCTCTGCGGACTGGTGCTCGTCGAATTCGGTGAGGACAACAAGCCGGCCCATCCGTGGGATTCCTACCAACCCCCGTGTGGATAACCGAGGAGCCTTGACATGACAGACGCACAACTGTGGCTCGCTGCCATCGAGATCGGTGCATTCTTTTCACTGATAGCCCTCGGAATGTATCTCGTGGTGGTCGGCGCCGATTTCTTCAATTTTGCGATGGGTCCGTATGCGATGGCTGCGGCCATGGCGTCGAGTTGGGTCGCGATCAATTACGGGCTCGCTCTCTGGATTGCCATGCCGCTAGGGATCGCGGTAGCGGTGGCGCTGTCGATCCTGACGGAAAAGCTTGTGGTCAAACAGGTTCAGAAGCGATCGGGTCGTGGGGAACTACCGGCGTTGGTGGCTGTGACCGCAGTACTGTTCGGGATCCAGCAGCTCGCCGGCACTGTCTTCGGCCGAACACCACTTCCCGGGCAGAAGATCTTCGACTTCGATCCGATATCGGTGCTCGGTGCCACCGTCGACAGTTCGACCGTTGTACTCGTCGTCGGAACTGCCGGGATCTTCGTCGGTATCGGACTGTGGCTGAACCGGTCCACCTCGGGCCGTCTGCTTCGCGCCGTCGGCGACAGTCCGGATGCCGCCCGCGTCCTGGGCTTGCCGGTGGATCGGGTACGCCTCATCGCGTTCACCCTCGCGGGTGTGATTGCCGCCGTCGCCGGACTTCTGTTCGCTCCCAAGGCCGGTGTTCAGTTCACGAGCGGTCTGTCATGGACGCTGACGGCATTCATCGCACTCGTCATCGGTGGTACCGGCCGGAGTTGGGCTCCGCTGATCGGCGGAATGGTGTTGGGCGTCGTCCAGGTATTCGCCCCGTACTACTTCGGTGCGAGTGCTGCTCAAACCGCGATTCTGTTGATTGCCCTGGTGTTCTTCGCTTTCCGTCCGGAAGGCTTGCTCTCGAGGAAGGTTCGCGTCTGATGGCCTCGCTTTCTACCAGTCCGCTGACGTCAAATCCGCCCGCTACATCCGGCGGTCCCCGGACGAGGATGCTCGCCGTGTCACGAGAAGCACTGATCACCGTGGTCGTGGTTGCTGCCGTGCTGCTGTGGATGGGGCCGAGTCTGTACCGGCAGGATCTGGTGTTCCTCGCTGCGACGTATTCGCTGATCGCACTCGGCATGTACGTGCCATTCGTGCTCGCGGGATCACTGTCGATGGCGTACAGCGCGTATGCGGCGATCGGCGCGTATGCCGTTGCGCTGATCTCGGTTCGGACCGGGTTGTCGATGTGGTGGGGATGGATTCTCGGCGCCCTCGCCGCTGCAGCGGTTGCAGTACTTCTCAGCTTGGCAACGCAGAAACTCTCCGGCTTCTACCTTGCCGCGGTGACCTTGTTGTTCGGTATCGCTTTCGAGCACTGGTTGATCGACGGACCGAGTTTCACCGGCGGATCGGCCGGGATCTCGGGTGTCGAGACTGTGACGATGTTCGGCTGGGAGCCACCGCGCTACGCATTGGTCGTGTTCGCGATCTTGTTCGTGTGTCTGATCGCGGTCGCTGTCGATCGACTCCGGAAATCGGTGTGGGGGCTGATGTTGCAAGCTGCCCGCGACAATCGTAATGTCGCACGGTCTTCCGGCGTCAATCCTGCGCACCTGACCGTCGTGGCGCTGGCGATCGGTGCCGCGATCGCGTCAACCGGCGGATCGCTGTTCACTGTGTCGGTGCAAGCTGTCACTCCTGAAACCTTCACTCTCAGTATTGTTTTCCTTGCAATCTTCATGCCGATCATCGGCGGTCGCGGTTCGGCGTGGGGTGCTCCGCTCGGTGCATTGATCGTGGTGATCGTGACGCTGAACATGCCCGGCTACCAGGGAAGCGGCGAACTCCTGCTTGCCGGAGCCGTCCTGGTGATCCTCATCGTCGCGCCTGGTGGGGTGATCGGTTGGAGTCAGAACGTTCTGGGTCGAATGAACCGTCTGTACAAGGAGCGTGGCAATCGATGACTCGGCTACTCGAAGTGAGCGGGCTCCACAAGTCCTACGGCGGCGTCCGCGCTGTCGACGATGTCTCGTTCAGCGTCGGACCGGGAGAGGTGATCGGACTGGTCGGCCCGAACGGGGCAGGCAAGACCACACTGGTGGACTGCATCTTCGGCACACAGCAAGCAGATTCCGGAACCGTCGCGCTCGCGGGTGCTGCCTTGACCGGGCCGTCGGAGCGCCGTGCACGGCAAGGGCTCTCGCGCACGTTTCAACATCCGCAGCTCGCGGCGGAACTCGACGCCGTCGACAACATCATCCCGGGACTGTACGGGCACAAGATCACCTCACCTCTGCACTCGCTGTGGTGGGCGATCAAAGGACCTTTCGAGAACTGGGACCGGACAGCACAGCGGGCCCGGGAGATTGCTGCGCGATACTCGGTCACCGACGTCGAGAGTGCTTGCGGGGATCTCAGTTTGGGGGCGCAGCGTCTGGTCGAGGTGGCGCGGGCGATGGCGACCGAACCCGATGTTCTCCTGTTGGACGAACCGTTTGCCGGCGCGGATCACGACGGCATCGCTGCCATCTCCGGTGCCGTGCGATCGATTGCCGCGCAGGGCAAAGGAGTAGTCCTGGTCGATCACAACGTCGATCTCATCGCGGCGCTCGCCACCAAGATCGTGCTGCTCAATTTCGGATCAGTGGCGTTCTACGGACCACCGCAGGAGTGCTTGGCCAGCGACGCGATGCGAGAAGTCTATTTCGGTTCCGAATACGAGGAAGGCGCCTGACATGCTCGAACTCGACAGAGTCACAGTTCGATACGGATCCGCTGTCGCCGTCCGGGAAGTCTCCCTTGTCGCCCCCGCCGGTGAAGTGACAGCGATCGTCGGGCCGAACGGTGCAGGCAAGACCAGCTTGGCGGGATCCATCTACGGCTCGGTTCCCGCCACCGGGACAATCAAATTCGATGGTCGAGAGATCCAGAAATTATCGGCACTGGATCGTGTCCGCAGCGGATTTGCCTACGTACCCCAAGGCAGGCAACTGTTCATGCGAATGTCCGTTCGCGAGAACCTACGCGTCGGCGCAGACCTGCTGGGATTGAAAGCCGAAGCCGTGGAAACAGCTTTCGAGAGGTTCCCGATCCTGCGTGAACGCTCCGAGAGTTATGCCGGGGTCCTCAGCGGTGGTGAGCAGCAGATGTTGGTTCTGGGGCGGGCCCTTCTGGAAACCCCGAAGGTGTTGCTCCTCGACGAGATGATGACAGGACTGGCACCGAAAATCGTCGCGGAGCTGCGAGCGCTGGTCGGGGGTCTGGCCGCCGAGGGTGTGACCGTCATCGTGACGGAACCGGCACTTACTGCACTGAAATCGGTTGTCGACCGCGGATATGTCATGCAGCGCGGCGAACTCGTCCGCGAATGCGATTCCGCAGCGACACTGGACAACGCGTACAAACAATCGATGGGCGTCCTCAGCGCCGACGGGAGATGATCGACGATCATGCTTGAAACGAAGACACTCGACTTCACCGTCGGTGAATTCGCCACGAATCCGGACCGGTTCGCCGGCGTCAGCATCAGCGAAATGGTCAGGCATTGGTCTGAGACCATCCCGGACGAAACCGCCTTCGTCACTCCGGAATCGAGGGTGTCGTGGAAACAGTACGACGCGGCTGCCGATGCGATCGCGTCGGCGCTGGATCTAGCTGGTGAGGGATACGGACATGTAGCCGTGTTGCTCCCCGACACCGCTGTATTCCATGCGGCTCTCTGCGCAGCATTTCGTACCGGCCGCGTCGCGGTCGGAATCGGTTCGCGCTCGGGCATTCGCGAGATCTCTCATCTGATCGCCCGCTCGGAAGCCTCCGTACTCGTCACCACTCGCACGCTGCGCGGCGTCGATACCGCCGAACTCGTGGCGAGTCTGCGGGCAGAGCATCCCGGACTGGACGTCGTCTTCGCCGACGAACGCGCCGACGTGAGTTTCGAACGCGTGAGTGCAAACGGCGAACTCACCTCGTTGCCGGTCGAGCTAAAGCAGTTCCCCGCAACCAGTCCGTGTTTTGTCACGTCAGCCGTTTCGATGCTGAACTCGACGTCCGGCACAACGGGCCTACCCAAACTGGTCACACAAACCGAGGATCGTTGGGTTGGTTTCTCCGAGATTGCCGCCGAGGCGGCGGCGATCGGTCCGGATGAGGTGTTCCTCGGCGCGGTTCCGGCACCTTTCGGATTCGGCCTCTGGACTTCGCATTTCCTGCCGGCGCTACTCGGTGCTCGCAATGTCGTCATGGAACGCTTCGACGTTTCGGTGATGATCGAGTTGATCGAGCGCGAACGGGTGACTGCTTTGAATTGTGTGAGTACACAATTCAAGATGCTGTTGCGTTCGGAGGCCGCGGAATCGGCCGATCTCTCGTCACTTCGTTTCATGTTCACCGGTGGTGAAGCCGTGCCGTATTCGGAGGCACTGGCCTTCGAACAACGTACCGGAGCGGCTGTCCTGCAGTTCTACGGATCAAACGAAACCGGCGCCGTCTCGGTGACGACGGTTTCGGACGGCTCCGATACCCGACTGAAGACGTGCGGCCACGTCATCGATCGCATGCAAGTTCGTGTATTCGACGATGCGGCAAAGGAAGTGACCGGCTCCGTCCGTCGCGGTCAGCCTGCGGTCAACGGCCCGCTGATGTGCCAGGGTTATTGGGGCGACGTCGATGCAAACGACGAGTTGTACACCGACGACGGTTGGATGCTTCTCGGCGACATCGTCGAGATCGACGAGACCGGGCGGGTGCGTGTGGTCGGGCGCAAAGCCGACATCATCATTCGAGGCGGCAAGAACATTTCCGCGGTCGAGGTCGAGGAGTACGTGCGCGCGCATCCTTCGGTGGAACTGGTCGCCGTGGTCGGAGTCGACGATCCGCTGTTCGGTGAGAAGGTCTGTGCGGTCGTCGTGTCCGCCGATGACGATCTGAGTTCGGTGGACCTGACCGCCTGGCTGCAGAGCCGAGGAGTGACCCGCGAGTACATACCCGAGTACGTGATGACGGTCGCCGAATTGCCGATGGCGGCAGGCGGCAAAGTAGCCAAGGGCGAAGTCAAGGCACTCGCGCAGCGGCGGATCGCTGAACTCGGCTGATCGCGCCTGACAGTACCGGCGCCGCGTTACGCTGATCCGGACATTTTGCCGAGAGTGAAGGAAACCCGATGACGAACCCTTCACCGCATCGGTGGCGCAGGCGCTTGCTGTGGGCTCTGGCAATTGTGTTCGTTCTGATCGGAGCCGTGGTTCTGGCCTTCGTTCTGAGCCCGAGACCTGGCGCACTCACCGTGCGATGGGTCTTCGATCGTGATGCCGTGAAAGTCACCGAGGCGCTCGAGAAGCACGCGCCCGAAGGCGTCGACTCGATCAAGGACCAGCAGTACCGCGCCGAAGACGACGACGCATACCTGGATGTCTACTTTCCCGCAGCGACGACGACCGCATTGCCTACGGTGATCTGGACTCATGGCGGTGCCTGGATCTCGGGAAGCAAGTCCAACTACGCGCCGTACTACGAGTTGCTGGCCTCTCGTGGCTACACCGTTGTGTCCCTGGACTACTCACTCGGACCCGAGCACCACTATCCGACAGCGGTGCGGCAGCTCAACGACGCTCACGCGTACGTCGTTGCGAATGCGGAACGGCTGCATGTTGATCCGACGACGGTCGTTCTCGCCGGTGATTCTGCGGGAGCGCAACTCTCGAGTCAGCTCGCCACTCTCGTCACTGATCCCGCGTATGCGAACCGTGTGGGCGTGGTCCCGTCGCTGCGGCCGGATCAGTTACGTGGAGTAATCCTGAACTGTGGAATCTACGACGTCGGGAACATGGTCGGCGGACCCGGCATCATCGGTTGGGGGGTTGATCGGTCCCTCTGGGCGTATACCGGCGTGCGTGACTTCATGAGTACCGACGCAGCGGATCAGATGTCGACCTTGAACTACGTCAGCGCTCAATTTCCGCCTGCCTACATCAGCGGCGGCAACGCGGATCCTTTGACAGATTCTCAGTCGAAACCGTTGGCTGACAAATTGACGGGGTTGGGAGTTGCGGTCGACACACTGTTCTATCCGGCCGATCACGTTCCGGCGCTCGGTCACGAGTATCAGTTCGATCTGGACAATGCCGACGGTCTCACTGCCCTCGATCGCACGGTTCAGTTTCTCGACGCACACACCCGCTAGTTGTCGGATGATGCTGAGACGCTGAAGAAAAGGTCATTTCAGACAAAGCGCCGCGGGTGTGTTGCCGGGGAATTCTCGACTAGTCCTTTTGGTCTAGCCTGGGTGAATCCGACCCGACCCCAGGAGTTGTTGTGCGCGCGTCTTCCCCCGACAGACGGCGAAGGCGCATTGGCGGAATCGCGGCGGTATTCGTCGTCATTCTGCTGTCCGGGGTAACCGCGGCACTCGTCAGTCCGTGGCCAGGAGTTCTCCTCGTACGGTGGATGTCAGCGGGTGGCTCCGAAGCGACTCACGCACAACTCGACAGGCATGCACCGTCAGGAATCGTCTCGATTCTCGATCAGTCGTACCGCGACGGCGACGACGATGCACAACTGGACGCGTACTACCCGTCGGAGTCCACTTCGGCGCTACCCACGGTGGTCTGGGTGCACGGCGGTGGCTGGATATCAGGATCGAGAACTGATGCCGACGGTTACTACAAACTGTTGGCAAATCAAGGCTTCACTGTGATTTCGGTGGACTACTCACTGGGACCAGATGCGTATTACCCCACCGCAGTGAATCAGCTGAACGACGCGTATCGATTTATCGTGAGCAACGCGGACAGGTTGCATGTCGATTCGAACAATCTCTTTCTTGCGGGAGATTCGGCAGGCGCGCAGTTGTCCAGTCAGTTGGCGACGGTCATGACCAGCCCGGACTACGCGTCGGAAATGGGTGTGGAACCGGCATTACGTCCCGAGCAGATACGCGGAGTTGTCCTCGACTGTGGGGTCTTCGATCTGAAACCCCTGCTGTCACAGGGGAAGTACTTCGGTTGGGGCGTCGACAAGCAATCGCTGTGGGGATACCTCGGAACGAGGGACTTCGACGGGTCGACTGCAGTGGGTCAGATGTCGACACTGGGCCATGTGACCTCGGACTTTCCAGCGACGTTCATCACCGGCGGAAATGTCGACCCACTGACCGCCAGCCAGTCGAAACCCATGGCAGAACGGCTCGCCGATCTGGGCGTCGAAGTAGACGCACTGTTCTACCCCGACGATCACGAGCCTGCGCTGGACCACGAATATCAGTTCGACCTCGATACCGTGGACGGGAAGATCGCATTCGATCGCACAGTCGCGTTCCTGCGCAACTACGTGCGTTAGCGCGGTCAGCGAATCACGTAAGGCGAAATCGAACTTCGGTGCTCGCTGATGTCGAGGTCTTTACCCAAGGGCGGGAAGGCACGCTGCGGACAGTTGAGGCGTTCGCAGACGCGGCAGCCCGAGCCGATCGGCGTTCCCGGATTCGACTCGTCCAGATCCAGACCGTCGCTGTAGACGAGTCGGTGGGCGTGTCGAATCTCGCATCCCAATCCGATGGCGAAGATCTTTGCGGGCTGTCCGTATCGAGCCGCTCGACGTTCGACCGTGCGAGCAACCCAGAGGTATCGGCGGCCGTCGGGCATCTGTGCGATCTGGGGCATGATCTTGCCCGGATACGAGAACGTCTCGTAGACGTTCCACAGCGGGCACGTACCGCCGCTGGTGGAGAAGTGGAATCCGGTGGCGGACTGACGCTTCGACATGTTTCCGGCACGGTCGACACGGACGAACATGAACGGAACCCCGCGAAGTTTGGGGCGCTGCAGAGTCGAGAGGCGGTGGCAGATCGTCTCGTAGCTCGCGGAATAGAAGGCGGACATGCGCTCGATGTCGTACCGGAAGTCCTCGGCGACGTCGTGGAACTGGCTGTAGGGGAGCACGGTGGCCGCCGCGAAGTAGTTGGCCAATCCAAGTCGCGCCAAAGAGACCGACGCTTCGCTGGTGAAGTTGCCTTCGGCCACCAACGAGTCGAGCAGATCGCCGTGCTCGAGGTACGCGAGTTCTGTCGCGAACTTGAAGACCTGTTGCCCGCCGGAGAGCCGTGCGGAGATTTCCAGGACCCTGGTATCCGGGTCGTAACGATGAAGTATGTTCTCGCCCAGGTCGACTCGTCGAACGATCTGCACGCCGTGGACGGTTTCCAGGCGCCTGGCGATCTCGCCGGCGACGTCGCCGCGATGAAAGCGCATCCGGGCAGTCAGTTCTTCGGCCGCGGTGTCGAGATCGTGAATGTAGTTCTGCCGCTGATAGAAGTAGTCGCGCACTTCCTCGTGCGGCATGGTGATCGAACCGCTGCCGCTGCCGTCCGAGAAGCGGTCTTCCGTCGCTGCGGCGAGCTGCGCCGTCGTGTTGCGGAAGCGGCGATGCATGTTGACCATCGCCTTTGCCAGGCCCGGGTGTGTGGAGACCATCTCCGCGATTTCGTGGGCGTCGGCGTCGATGCCCATCTCCTGATCGAGGGCAACTTCACGCATTTCCGCGATCAGGCGCGTGTCGTCCTGTGGGGAGAAGAAGGTGGTGTCGACGCCGAAGACTTCACTGATTCGCAGGAGGACCGGCACGGTGAGTGGCCGGACGTCGTGCTCGATCTGATTGAGATAGCTTGCCGAGATCTCCAGCGTCTTGGCCAGCGAAGCCTGACTCAACCCGCGCTCGGTCCGCAGTTGGCGGAGCCGGACACCGACAAAGGTTTTCGACATTTTCCCAGGATACGAGTGACAGTCCGGCTTCGCAAAGGTGGGTTTGCAGAATTCGCACCGGTACCCCCTGTGAGTGGTTGAGGAGTCCTCACACTCCTCAACCACTCACGGGGCCGGAGGCCTAGACCCTGTTCTCCGAACGCGGAGCGCCGATTCCGGGATCGATCTGGAACGGTCCGCTCGACGAGGGTGCGAGGGGGAAGTCGAAGATCGCAGTCGGGAGATACACCGTCGAACACGAGTTGGGGATATCCACGACGCCAGACAGGCGGCCCTCGATCGGTGCCGCACCCAGCAGCAGGTACGCCTGCTCTGGCGCGTACCCGAACTTGGTCAGGTACTCGATCGCGTGCAGGCACGCACGCTGGTAGGACAGATGTGAATCCAGGTACTTCTGTTCGCCGTCCAACGTGACGGAAGTGCCCGAGAACGCAAGCCACTCGGAGTACTGCGGATCCGTGTTGCCCGGCATGAAGATGGCGTTCTCGGAAACGCCGTAGGTATCCATTCCGCCCTTGATGATGTCCACACGAAGATCGATGAAGCCGCCCATCTCGATGGCACCGCAGAAAGTGATCTCACCGTCGCCCTGGGAGAAGTGAAGATCGCCGACCGACAGATTCGCACCGTCCACGAATACCGGATAGAAGATTCGGCTGCCCTTGGTGAGGTTCTTGATGTCCTGGTTTCCACCGTTCTCGCGAGGGGGAGCGGTGCGCGCCGCCTCGCCGGCCACGCGTGTGTACTCGTCACCGGTCAAGGTTCCCAGTACTGCATCGCGGGGCTCGGGCGGAAGTGCAAGCGGGGGAACCCGATTGGGATCGGTGGCAATGAGAGCGCCCTCGCGGGCATTCCACTTGGCGAGCAACGCCGCCGACGGAGCAGTACCCATCAGCCCCGGGTGGACGATGCCCGTGAACGAGACGTGCGGAATGTGACGCGACGTCGCCGTTTGGCCGGAGAAATCCCAGACGGCCTTGTACGCGTCGGGGAACTGTTCGGTGAGGAAGCCGCCGCCGTTGTTTCGCGGGAAGATGCCCGTGTACCCCCAGCCTTGGCCGGCCAACGGACCCGAATCCTCTTGGGGGATAGGCCCGATATCCAAGATGTCGACGATCAAGAGGTCGCCGGGCTTTGCGCCTTCGACGGAAAAGGGGCCGGACAGCGTGTGGACGGTCGTCAGAGGTGCATTGAGAATGTCGTCGGCCGAGTCGTCGTTGTGGATTGCGCCGTCGAACCATTCGCGGCAATGGACACGAAACGCATCACCGGGTTTCACCGTCACCGCCGCCGGGATGTCCGGGTGCCACCGATTGTGGCCGACGATCGCCTGGTCGGTGAATTTCTTGGCGGAATCGAGTGGAAACAGCAGTTCAGGCATATGCACTCCTCATTCTCGAAGAAACGGAAAACTCGTGGCGGCAGGACTTTCGTGTCGGATCGGGACTCACGGCCAGGACGCGCGGTGAGGACGCTCAGGGGCGAGGTAGCTTGCGGTGCAACGGATTGGACGTCGTCGGGGCAGATTGTCGGCCACGGCCGGGTAGTGACCCACTGACCACGGCAGGCTCGTGAGCTGATCGGGCAGTGCTGTCCAGTAAACCCATCGCGGTTGACGAGCTGTGACTCAAACGGGGAGACGAGACAACACGCTTCGATTCGAGACTGCACTGGGGGCAACGGATCGACTGGGGCACTTCGGCCATCGCGAACGACCGCTCGAGCGGGCCGCAGACGGTACAGCGAAACTCGTACAGAGGCATGCGGTCACGCTATCGGAGGATCCGTAAGTGCGACACTGGAACGACACGCACCGGGTTGCCGATGCCGCAATTGCGCCCGTCAGCGCAAGTACACAACCGCGTTGTCGCCGCCGGTACAGGTGACGATGCCGGAGGTCACCTTGCATGCCATCGTGTACTCCTTGCCGGTCACCGGACTACGTGCGGACACGGTGCTGGAGGCACCGGTGGCACCGGAGTTTCCGTAGGCGATCCGAACTGCCTCGGCAAACTCGCACGAAGTTTTGCCCCCACTTGTCGCGGACTCCTTGTAACTTCCGGCCGGCTGCCCGCCGGGGCAGGCGGACGCACCGGCCGGGAAGTTCGCGGCGCGTGTGGTCGTCGGGGATGTCGTGCTGGGAGCGGTTGTCGTGGTGCCGGGTGTGTTCGCGGCGGTGATGGTGGTTTGGGCCGCGCCACCGGCGGCTGAGTTTGGGACGTCCTTCGGCCAGAGGACCCAGGCAAGCCCGCCGAAGAGAGCCAACACAGTGATGACTCCGATTACGGATACCGGAATCACCCAGCCGGGCCGACGCGGCGGCGGATTTCCACGTGGCGGTGCAGGCGGGAATCCCTGGGGCGGGGGATACGACTGCGGCGCGGCCCGGTAGCCCAACTGCGGCGGCTGTGGACCGGATTGCGACCATGCCTGGTTGTTCGGTGGCCGCTGATAGTTGTCCGGCACCGCTTTATCGCCCGGTCGGGGGCGTCGAACGACAAGTCATGGTTCGACAGCATATGGCCGGCGAATGGGTTGTCTGTGGCTTTCTGGCGGGTAGATCCCTGGAATTGCCCGAGCGAAGCCTGTTGCCACGAAGTGATTGCGGTCACTTGCGAGTCGTGAAGTTGGCTCCGAAGTAGCGGATGGGCCTGTTCCGAGTGCCGCGCGAACTGCCGGAATTCGCAAGCGGCGGAGTTGAGTGCATTTCGTTCACAGCCTGCGGTTTCTTTGCTACTCGCCAGTACGGAACCTGTCCGATTGGGTAGTACCAGCCGTGTAGGAATCTTCACAGACTTAGCAAAGTGTGTTGAAAAGGTAGCGAAGATTGGCATTAGCAACAGGTAGACGGCACTTTTTCGATGTGCCATTCTCGGTAAGTACACAAGAAGGGCCTGGCAAGTATGTGAAGTAGTACGCACGTACTGCTCACAACAGGCCGGACCAGCAGATCAAAGAGATGGAGTCTTGATGTCGACCACCGGCACCCCGAAGACCGCAGCTGAGCTCCAGCAGGATTGGGACACCAACCCTCGCTGGAAGGGCGTTACTCGTAACTACACGGCCGATCAGGTCGTCAAGCTCCAGGGCACCGTCGTCGAGGAGCAGACCCTCGCTCGTCGCGGATCCGAGATCCTGTGGGATCTCGTGAACAACGAGGACTACATCAACTCCCTCGGTGCACTTACCGGCAACATGGCTGTGCAGCAGGTTCGCGCCGGCCTGAAGGCCATCTACCTCTCCGGTTGGCAGGTTGCCGGCGACGCTAACCTCTCGGGCCACACGTACCCGGACCAGAGCCTCTACCCGGCCAACTCGGTTCCGACCGTCGTTCGTCGCATCAACAACGCACTGCTGCGCGCCGACGAGATCGCCAAGACCGAGGGTGACACCTCCGTCAGCAACTGGCTCGCTCCGATCGTTGCCGACGCCGAAGCCGGCTTCGGTGGCGCTCTCAACGCTTACGAGCTGCAGAAGGCCATGATCGGCGCCGGCGCTGCCGGTGTCCACTGGGAGGATCAGCTCGCTTCGGAGAAGAAGTGCGGCCACCTCGGCGGCAAGGTGCTCATCCCCACGCAGCAGCACATCCGCACCCTGACCTCGGCTCGCCTGGCTTCCGACGTTGCGGACGTTCCGTCCGTCATCATCGCCCGCACCGACGCTGAGGCTGCAACCCTCATCACCTCCGACGTGGACGAGCGTGACCGCCCGTTCCTCGACGGAACCCGCACGGCTGAAGGCTTCTACGGCGTCAAGAACGGCATCGAGCCCTGCATCGCTCGCGCCAAGGCTTACGCACCGTACGCAGACCTCATCTGGATGGAGACCGGCGTGCCGGATCTCGAGGTTGCAAAGAAGTTCGCCGAGTCCGTTCGCAGCGAATTCCCGGACCAGCTCCTGGCCTACAACTGCTCCCCTTCCTTCAACTGGAAGGCGCACCTGGACGACGCGACCATCGCGAAGTTCCAGAAGGAGCTCGGCGCGATGGGCTTCAAGTTCCAGTTCATCACGCTGGCCGGCTTCCACTCGCTCAACTACGGCATGTTCGACCTGGCCTACGGCTACGCCCGCGAAGGCATGACGGCATTCGTCGACCTGCAGGAGCGCGAGTTCAAGGCTGCCGAAGAGCGTGGCTTCACCGCCATCAAGCACCAGCGTGAGGTTGGCGCCGGCTACTTCGACACCATCGCCACCACCGTTGACCCCAACACCTCGACGGCAGCTCTCAAGGGCTCCACCGAAGAGGGCCAGTTCCACTAAGAACTGACTTCGGGTGGGGGAGAGGCTCGGCTTCGGGTCTCTCCCCTGCTTGTATCACCGCACTACTTTCTCTCGTCTTCAAGGCAGTTCCGATTGCGTCGGCCACCAGCGTCGACGCAGTTCGAAGTGCTTCTTTTACAACACCTTCACCAGACAAACTCCACGAGACAAACAAGGAGCTGACGTGACCAGCGAAAAAATTCAGCGCGTCGGCGTTATCGGCGCCGGAATCATGGGTGCCGGAATCGCCGAGGTGTGCGCCCGCGCACATGTCGATGTTCTGGTCTTCGAGCAGACTCGCGAGCTTGCAGCAGCCGGGCGTTCACGCATCCTGCGTTCGCTCGACCGCGGTGTGAGCAGCGGAAAGATCACAGAACGTGAGCGTGAGCAGGCCGCATGGCGTCTGCGTTTCACCTCCGATCTGGGAGATTTCGCGGACCGCCAGCTCGTCGTGGAGGCCGTCGTCGAAGACGAGAAGATCAAGAGCGAAATCTTCGCCGAGCTCGACGCGGTCGTGACGGATCCGGATGCGGTTCTCGCGTCCAACACGTCGTCGATCCCGATCATGAAGCTCGGCATCTCGACCAAGCGTCCCGAGCGAGTCATCGGTATGCACTTCTTCAACCCGGTTCCGGTTCTGCCGCTCGTCGAATTGGTGACGACGCTCAAGACCAGTGCCTCCGTCTCGCAGCGCGCCGAGGCTTTTGCCAGCGACATCCTCGGCAAGCAGGTCGTCCGCAGTGCCGACCGCTCCGGCTTCGTCGTCAACGCACTCCTGGTGCCGTACCTGCTCTCGGCGATCCGCATGGTCGAGTCTGGCTTCGCGACCAAGGAAGACATCGACAAGGCAACGGTTCTCGGCCTCGCGCACCCCATGGGTCCGCTGGCTCTGACGGACCTGGTCGGACTCGACACCGTCAAGTCCATCGCCGACTCCATGTACGAAGAGTTCAAGGAGCCGCTGTACTCCGCTCCGCCGCTGCTCCTGCGTATGGTCGAAGCCGGATTGACCGGCAAGAAGTCCGGCGCGGGCTTCTACGAATACGCCGACAACGGTCGCTCCACCAAGCAGGCAAGCTAAGGCCCAAAGCCCCTGTGCGCGTTTGTGGAGTGTAGAGACTCCATAAGCGCGCACAGGGCGCTCGCGCCCCTCGGTTAGAAAGGTCGACCGCATGTCCAGCAGCACTGCAGCATTCGGCTCCAGCGTCCTGGGGTATCCGCGCATCGGGCCGCGCCGTGAGCTCAAGCGCGCCCTCGAGTCCTACTGGCACGGCACTTCGGACAAGGACGCACTTCTCGCGGTCGCCAAGGAACTCCAGGAATCGACCTGGAGTGAACTGGCTGCGACGGGACTGAGCCAGGTTCCGGGCAACACCTTCTCCTTCTACGATCACGTCCTCGACAATGCGCTGCTCTTCGGCGCAGTGCCGGAGCGGTTCAAGCCGCTCGAGGGCGCCCTCGATCCGCTCGATTTCTACTTCACGATGGCCCGCGGTCGCCCGGACTTCCCGCCTCTCGAGCTGGTGCGCTTCTTCGGCACGAACTACTACTACCGTCAGCCCGAGATCGACGCGAACACGGTGTTCTCGCTCAACTCGGAGGCACTTCTCGACGAGTTCGAACGCGCTAAGGCGCGCGGCATCGAATTGCGCCCCGTCATCATGGGGCCCGTCTCGCTGCTTCTGCTATCGAAGGTCGGACCTGCCACCGAGAAGTCCGATCCGAACTTCACCCCGCTCGACTTGTTGGACGCGCTCCTGCCCGAGTACGAGAAGCTCTTCGAGCAGCTCGCCAAGGCCGGTGCCACCTGTGTTCAGTTGGACGAGCCTTCGGTGACCGAGGACCGCACCCCCGAGGAGCTAGCCGCTCTTGGACGTGCGTACGAGAAGCTGTCGACGGCTCCGCTCCGCCCACGCCTGTTGGTGACGGGTCCGTACGGCAAGTTCGGCGAAGCCCTCAACATTTTGGCGCCCACCAAGATCGAGGCCTTCGGTCTGGACTTGGTGCACGGCAAGATCACGGCCGAGGAACTGGCCGCGGTGCCGAACATCAAGCGCAAGCGCATCTACGCGGGCGTCGTCGACGGTCGCAACGTCTGGCGCGTCGACCGGTTCAACACCTTGACGTACCTGAACGAACTCAAGGACGTTGTGCCCGACCTCGTCGTCTCCACGTCGTCGTCGCTGCTGCACGTGCCGTACGACGTGCTCTCCGAGTACGACATTCCGGGAGACGTCGCAGACCGTCTGGCTTTTGCGAAGCAGAAGGTCGGCGAGGTCGTCTCCCTGGCGAAGGCACTCACCGAAGGTCCTTCGGACAAGTGGCGTAAGCGTCCGACGAAGGTGCACTTCAAGCTCAAGCACGCTGTCCGTGCTCGGGTCAACGCGATCAAGCCCGAAGATCGTGTGCGTGCACCGTACGAGGAGCGTCGTAAAGCCCAGCAGGAACGGTTGAACCTGCCCTTGGTTCCGGCCCAGACATTGGGTTCGTTCCCGCAGACCGACGCGATTCGCCAGGCTCGTTACGAACTCGGCCAGGGGCGTTTGGAGTGGGACGACTACTACAAGCGCATCCAGGAAGAGATCGAGCGCACAATCCGTCTGCAAGAGGACATCGGTCTCGATGTCTTCGTGCACGGCGAGCACGAGCGCAACGACATGGTCCAGTACTTCGCCGAACTGCTCGAGGGCTATGCCTTCACGCACAACGGTTGGGTTCAGGCCTACGGATCTCGTTGTACGCGTCCGCCGATTCTCTACGGCGACATTGCACGTCCGAAGCCGATGACGGTCGAATGGATTGCGTACGCGCAGTCGCTGACCGACAAGCCGGTCAAGGGCATGCTGACGGGTCCGGTCACCATGATCGCCCGTTCGTTCGTTCGTCAGGATCAGCCGCTCTACGAAACGGCAGAGCAACTGGCACTTGTCATTCGAGACGAAATCGCGGATCTCGAAGCTGCCGGAATCGCCATCATCCAGGTGGACGAGCCGGCAATTCGTGAACTGCTGCCACTGCGTGAGGACGGCCGGGAGGCCTACCTGGAGTGGGCCGTCGACGCGTTCCGTCTGGCAACAGGTGGAGCGAAGCCGGAAACACAGATCCACACACATCTGACGTACTCCGCTCGGTCGTCGGTGGTCGACGCCATCGAACGGTTGGACGCCGATGTGACGGCTATCGTCGCGACCCGCTCCATCACGTGGGTTCTCGAAGCACTCAAGGAAGGCGCGCTCACGCACGGCGTCGGCCCCGGTGTGTACGAATCTCGTTCGGCTCGGATTCCCGACATCGACGAGCTCGACGAATTGCTCACCGAGGCAAGCGAATCGATCTCTCTCGATCGTTTGTGGGCCAACCCGGACGGTGGCCTCAAGACCCGCCATCCATGGCAGCTCGAGCCTTCGCTGCGCAACATGGTTGCGGCCGCGAGGCGCCTGCGTCGTCGCGCCGAACAAGCGGAGCGCGACGCCGGGTAAGTCACGTCAAGAACACGTCATGGAGGGGCCTGCGATTTGCAGGTCCCTCCATGCACGGGTAGGCATGTGTGCATGGTTACTGCTGCTGCTTACGCCGCGACGTCCGCTGACGGTCCGCTCGAGAAGACCACCGTCGAACGCCGCGAGCTCGGTCCACTCGACATTCTCATCGACATCAAATTTGCCGGCATCTGCCACTCCGACATCCACACCGCTCGCAACGAGTGGGGCGGAGCCAAGTACCCGATCGTCCCCGGACACGAAATCGCCGGCGTCGTCGCCGCGGTGGGTTCGGATGTCACCAAGCACAAAGTCGGCGACCGCGTGGGCGTCGGCTGCTTCGTCGACTCCTGCGGAGAGTGCGACGCCTGCCTGGCCGGCGAAGAGCAGTACTGCCGCAAGGGTGTGACCGGTACATACAACGCCACCGGACGCGACGGCGAGCACACTCAGGGGGGCTACTCGACGCACATCGTCGTCACCGAGCATTTTGTTCTCTCGATCCCCGAGGGCATCGAACTCGACGTTGCCGCGCCGCTGCTGTGCGCCGGCATCACCTTGTACTCACCGCTGCGGCACTGGAATGCCGGCCCCGGCAAGAAGGTCGCCATCATCGGGTTCGGCGGCCTCGGTCACGTCGGTGTGAAGATCGCCAAGGCGCTCGGCGCGGAAGTTACCGTCCTGAGCCAGACGCTCGGCAAGAAGGAAGACGGCCTTCGTCTCGGTGCCGATCACTACTACGCGACCAATGACCGGGAGACGTTCAAGGCTCTTCGCGGCGAGTTCGACCTGATCCTCAACACGGTCTCGGTCAATCTCGATATCGACGCCTACATGTCCTTGCTCGGTATCAACGGCACTCTCGTCGAACTGGGCCTGCCGGAGAAGCCGATCGAAGTTCGAGCATTCTCGCTCGCCGCAAACCGTCGTAGCCTCGCCGGCTCCATGGTGGGCGGGATCCCGCAGACGCAGGAGATGCTCGACTTCTGCGCCGAGCACGGCATCGGTGCAGAAATCGAACTGATTCCGGCGAGCGACATCAACGATGCTTACGAGCGCGTGATCAAGAGCGACGTTCGATACCGATTCGTGATCGACACCGCAACAATCTGACCCGCTCGATCCCGCTCAGTCGAGTTGCTCTCGGAGCTCAGTCGAGTTGCTCGCGAAGATTACTCAATGTCTTCGCGAGCAATCTCGACACGTGCATCTGGGACACACCGACCTTCTCGGCGATCTGTGTCTGCGTCAGGTTTCCGAAGAATCTGAGCATCAACACCGTCCGCTCTCGCTCGGGCAGCTTGTCGAGAAGTGGACGTAATGCCTCGTGATTCTCGACGTTCTCGAGTGCGGCGTCGTAGTCACCGAGTGTTTCCACGAGCGGAAGATCGTCGGTGTGATTGGACGCGGCACCATCGACCGAGACGGTCTGGTACGCGTTGCCGGCGATCAGCGCCTGGGCAACTTCTTCACGTTCGATCCCCAACGTCTCGGCCAACTCGTCGACGGTCGGCGCGTGCCCGAGTTGTTGTGACAGCTCGCTGATGGCTTGCCCGAGTTGGAAGTGCAACTCCTTCATCCGGCGTGGAACCCGCAATGCCCAACCGGTGTCGCGGAAGTGTCGTCGAACTTCGCCCATCACGGTGGGAACCGCGAACGAGACGAAATCGGATCCGCGCGTGGAATCGAAACGGTCGACGGCGTTGACCAGACCGAGGCGCGCCACCTGAACCAGATCGTCGTGTGCCTCGCCGCGCCCGTCGAATCGTCTGGCGATGTGTTCGGCCAACGGTAGGCACCTGGTGATCAGTGCGGTGCGCACTCGTTCGTACTCCGGACTGTGGGGCTCGAGGGTCCGCATTTCCTCGAAAACGGGTATGACGTCCCGATATTCGTCGGTGGACCGCCGGCGCGGGCGTGACGGGCCGTCTGCGGAAGCGGTCACAGGCGCCCGCTGAGGGCCTTGGTGAACTTCATGGTCGTGATGTAGCCGACGCCGCCCAGGTTCTCTTCCTGGTCGAGCGAAATCGAATCGGTGAGTTCGGTGAGGATGTGCCACCCGAACGATCGCTGAGTGCTGTCCTCGTACTCCGTGGTTGTCGTCGATACGGATACGTGCAGTTGCGGGGGAGTGAACACGAACCGACACACCAGAACCGAATCAGGCGCAGCACGAACAATCAGATGCGTACAGATTTCGTCCATGGCCAATTTGATGTCGGCGATGGCGTCGAGGTCGAAGTTTTCCTGAATGGCAACAGTGGCGGCCAGTGCACGCAAAATCGACAGCTGATCGAGAGTCGCTTGAATCCTCAACTCCACAACTGGCTGAGTCTGATCCTGATCGGGCTCGAGTGCGCTGAGGTGTGCCATAAGTTCTCCGGATCGTCGTACCAGGGGTCGCGGTGAAGTCTGGTGCCGAGAACGATACCCATCTCGACCTTCACAGTGACCCCCGAACACGAAATTTGGTCGATGGTGGTGCCGGGGTAAACGACACGATTCTGCTCACGACCGTTGGCGATCGCAACATCGGATTACCTCGCGGAACCGCAGACCAAACCACATTTTTGTTCGGAACACCGAAACGAATGGTCGCAACGCACTTGTGACGCCGGTCATGCTGGCGTACTGTTTCAAACCGAGGTTGAGCACACAGCCGATGAGGGATTTATCCGTAATTCTGGAGACCCGTTCATCGTGCGGCTCCTTCGGAGGTCCCTTCTCTTTTGCAGAGTGTAAACCGTTGCGGGATGGGAGAACCATGACTGTTGTTCCAGGATCATCTATTTCAGGCTTTACGAACGCGGCGAAGGGATCGGTAGATTACGGACCTCCCGCGACCGGGACAGCGACCGCATCGTTTCACGCGCACCGCATCAGTGCACATACCGCTGTGATCCACGTTCGTGGCGAGATCGACCTGATGAGCGCCAATGCTTTTCGTGACTTCTTGACGTACCACGTTGCCGCGGACCGGACGCTGGTTGTCGATCTCTCCGAACTCGAATTCATGGGGACGTGCGGCTTGTCCGTGCTGTCGGTCCTGTCGACGCGATCACGCGACGTGGGCGGCACACTCGCGCTCGTCTGCGCCCGCCCGGTTCAGAGGCTACTCAAAGCAGCTGGTCAGGAGTCGATGTTTGCCTGCTACGAGTCGCTGGATCATGCAATCGGACTCGAAGAGACCCGACGTTTCCCGGCTTGATACCGCCCTTTCGCCGATAGTTTCGAGTCACCTACAGTTTCGAGAAATCAGCTTCGTAGAGCCCGTCAGCGTCAGTGCACTTCACTTCGGTGAGTGCCCTTGTGTTGGCGGGCTCTCGGCGGTGCTGTGACGCAGCGGCCGTAGGTTCGGACCACCTCGGTGGCGACGTGATCCCATGAATACGATTCGCACGCTCGGGCCCGACTCTGCCGTGCAAACGCCGCGCCCTCGTCTTCGTCGTCCAGAAGATGCCGGACCGCGCGCGCGGTTTCCACGGGGCTGTTCACCGGCACCCGACGCCCCGTGAGTCCGTCGATCACCGTATCCCGCAGTCCGCCAACAGGAGTCGCGACTACAGGAACTCCGCACGCCATCGCTTCCAGCGCCGCGATTCCGAAAGGTTCGTATCTGGGGGTGCATACGAGGGCGTCGGCCGACCGCATCAGTTTCGGTAGTTGGCGGTGCGGAACGCGTCCCAACAATTGGACTCGATCTGCGACGCCGAGCCGCTCGGCGAGCTTGACCAAGCGGATCGCAACCTCGTCGGTGCTCAGTTGCGCGACGGGTGGCCCGCCGATCACCACCAACTCCGTGTCCGGCAGCGAAGCCAGCGCGGCGACGGCAACATCGAAGCCCTTCTGCTCCACCAGCCTTCCGACGCAGATCAATCGATGCGGCGCGGTCTTCTTCGCGGCGGGTCCCTCCGGGGTGAACGCTTCGGTATCGACGCCCGAGGGCACCATCGTGGTCCGTGATCGTGGTGATCCCTGCCGAACCAGATCGAAGATTTCGTCCGAACTTGTCGCGATGACATGGGTTGCGCCCCTGGCGATCAATGGTTCCAGGTGAGTCCGCTCCGATGGGCTGTCGTCGGCTGCTCCGAGGTGTCGGTGCGCCGCAGATCCCAGGGAATGGAATGTCTGAAGTACGGGGATGCCGAGTGAGCGGGTCGCGAGTTCCGTTGCCACACCAGACATCCAGAAGTGCGAGTGCACCACATCGGGTCGGTCGGTACTCCACTGAGCGCGCAGAATGCTGGCAAAGGTGCCCAGGTGGGGGAGTATTTCGGCGTCCGGGAGAGCGTGTGTCGGGCCGGCTTCGAGATAGTCGACGGAGTACCCGGCGCGGGCGCGAACGCGGTCCGGTCCACCGACGTGTGCCCGCCTGGTGAAGACGGTGACATCGTGTCCGGCGCGAACCAGGGCCGCGGACAGTTCGTCGACGTGCAGGTTCTGTGCACCGGCTGCCGAGCAGCCCACCGGTGCGAGTGGATCGGCGTTCACCGACACCATGGAGATCTTCAGCATTCGTCCGGGAGCCATAGCGGGCGAGTACTTCATCGGGTCCCCTCTCCACTTGATCGGTTCGTCTGGGGATACCCGGAGTCCGTGATCTGAACCGGGTTTCGGCGCGGTCAGCGCTGGGCACATTCCAAACACGATGGCGAGGAGTGAGGTTCGATGACAGAACAAATGCTGGTCGACGCAACCGTCGGACTCGGGTTCGAGCGGTACGTACAACGGGTGGCGGTCGGCGTGGGGGCCGGCATAGAGCAATGGTGTTGCAGGCGCGAGCATCCTCTGGAGGCCTACATCGCGTTGGATCGAACTGTGCCGCGTTTCCCTGGGCGTGAGGTGGCGTTGCTGTGGGAGGAGACGTGCGGTTGGGCCCTGGCCGTGGAGACTCGTTCAGGGGAGGACCTCATCGTTCTCGGATATCTGGGCGAACACGCAGTGCCGACCCCGGACGCCGTCGCCGACTTTGCCGCGACACTGGGCACGCGCAGCCCGCACTGGGTCATGAACAGGCCACTGGCGGATTCGGACGAGACCGCGCGAGAACTACGGAGCTACTCCGGAAGTGCTTACGCCTGAATAGTATTGAGGTCCGATCAGCTCAGTTGACCACATCCAGGATGGGATCGAGAACCGGAGTCGCTGTAGCCTCGACGGCAGGATCGTCCATGAGTTTGAAAACGATGTGACCGCCGAGCGCGCCACCGACACCGACCGCGGTGAGGCCCAGCACCGACAGAACTCGCGCCAGCGCGAGTGAATCCTTGCCGCGCAGCCAGTACGACGCGGCAAAAGACCAGATCCCCACAGCATTCGACGCGGCGTGTACCAGCCCCACACGGCGTGCGACGTCGCCACGTTCGGACCAGTCCAGCCAGCCCGTCAGCAAAGCCGGCGGCGTCGAGACAAGCCCGAGCCCGATCAACCGTCGTGCAGTCTGCGGATCGCCTGACACGTCGAAGATCAGCGAAGCCGTCCACGCGCCCGCGGGAATGGTCACGAGGGCGGGATGGATGGGATGCCCGACGAGGGCGCCGCGCAGAAGTGCGGTGACAGTACGCGATCTGTCGGATCGCTCGGTGATCTGGAGGATTCTGCGTCTGATGCCAGTGGACGGACCGTCCAGTCCGCGCGCCGATTCGATTCCGCGGTAAAGAGTTCCGATGTCCATGCAATTCGGCTACCCGGCGTAGACGTCGGGAAACCTCACGACAGGAGTGTCTTGTCGACCGTCATGCTCCGGCGTACGGTCGAAACGAAAGAGATCCGACCGGAGGAGCGAACGATGAAGCTCAATCTCTTTGCAGCGTGGGCGTCGTATTTCCTGGTGCTGGCCACAGTTGTCTGTCTCGGCAGCTTTCTCGTGGCCGCCGGTTCAGGGCACGGTGGTTGGGCGTTGATTGCCGGGCTCGCCGGCGTCGCGTCCATCGGACTGGCGGTTGCCCTGTACACCAGCACCGTTCATCACGACCACAAAGTGCACCGCGAATCCCCACACCTGTTCTGATCAGGACTGCTTCTGATCAGGACTGTGCCAGTCGCGCCTTCTCCGCCTCGATGTCGAAGTTGGCAGGCGGCCAGTCGAGATCGAGCTTTTCCAGAGCGTCGATCAGTAGCTCCGTGACCGCAATTCGGCTGTACCACTTCCGATCACACGGCACGACGTACCACGGCGCGTGCTCGGTCGACGTCTTGTCGAGCATTGCCTGATACGCCTGTTGATATGCAGGCCACAAACCGCGTTCGGTCACGTCACCCGGGTTGTACTTCCAGTACTTGTCCGGGCGGTCGAGCCGCTCTTCGAGCCGCTTCTTCTGCTCGTCGAGCGAGACGAACATCGCCACCTTCACGATGGTGGTTCCGGCGTCGACGAGTTCCTTCTCGAACTGGTTGATCTCGTCGTAGCGCGCGCTCCAGACATCCTCAGGGACAAGATCGTGGACACGCACGACCAGGACATCCTCGTAGTGGGAGCGATCGAACACACCAAGATAGCCGCCGCGGGGGAGTTCCTTCTTGATCCGCCAGAGGTAGTGATGTTGCTTTTCCTCTTCGGTCGGGACGCCGAAGGCCGCGTGCTGAACTCCCGAAGGATCCACGTGACCGATCACGTGTCGGACCATGCCACCCTTGCCTGCGGTGTCCATTCCTTGCAGGACCAGCAGGATGGAACGGCTGTCCCCGGACCTGCCGTTGGCGTAGAGCAACTCCTGCAGGTCGGACAGGACCGCGCCGCGCTCCTCGAGTAGACGTTCGCCGTCAGCTTTGTTTCCGGTGAATCCCGGAGTGCTGTTGCGATCGAGTTGATCGAGTTCGAACCCGGGCTCCGCCCGCAGTGTCTTGGCGGCCGGTGTTTCCCACAGCGAGTCTTGTGCCATGCCGAAAGAGTGCCACAGGATCGACCCCTGTGGCTCGAAAGTTCGGTCTCGGGCGAGTCAGTCCTCGGCAGGCTTGACGAGGGGATGCGGAACCGACTTGAACTTGGCCGGTGATCCGTTGACCGCAGCAATGCCGGTGATGCCGCCCCACGTCATCATGGTGAGGTAGTCGATCAGCGATTCTGCGGACATCGACTTGTTGGAGATCCACCAGTGCGTCGCGAGCTGAATTCCGCCGACGATCCCGAACGCCCACGGCAGGGAACCGCCGGAATCCATCTCCATCTCGCGAAGACGATTGCCCAACACCGTGGAGAGCAATTCGGCGATCATGCGCTCGGAATCGGCAACGACGTCGCGGTTGGCGCCGGCGCCGTTGGCCATGACGTAGAGGTAGATGTCGGGGTCGGATGCCACCGTCTCGACGTACGCGGTGATGCTGGCCTGGGTGAGTTCGAAATCGTCGAGATCACCGCTGATCGCTTCGTAGATACGCGGCGACAGGATGGTCTCGACGTACCGCATCATCGTGGCGGTGGTGAGGTCGCTCTTGTCGGCGAAGTACCGGTAGAGCACGGTCTTGGACACACCGATCTCGGAGGCGATCTCGTCCATGCCGATCTCACGGCCGCGTGCCCGGATAGCAGCGATGGTGCCGTCGACGAGTTCCTCGCGGCGAGCGATCTTGTGTTCGCGCCACCGACGCTTGCGACCGTCGGATTTCTCGGGCTTCGCATCAGCAACGACTGGGCCGTCTACCTGCTCGTTGTCCTGCACGGCATTCTTGGCCACGAGTCATCTCATATCTGTGGTGCGAGCCACGTCCGATCGGTCTACTTTCTGGTCCAGCTTAATGTCCGTGCCTTTATCTCGGGCACTCACATCCGCGGTTCGGGGGATTAAGTCCTAGCGAATCGGACATCGTGTCGCTCGCGCTACGCCGCGTCACACCTTTCGGCACAATGGCGAGGGTGCAGCAACTGAGCCTCTCCGCCTTCGACGACGCCGCCAAGCGTCGGGACCTTCGCAAGATGAAAGTCTTCGCCACTGGCCTCCTCGGCTTCGCGACGGTGGTCTACATCTTCTGCCGGTGGCAGGAATCCCGCGGCGCCGGAGAGTGGGTCGGGTACGTCCGGGCCGCGTCCGAGGCGGGCATGGTCGGCGCGCTTGCCGACTGGTTTGCCGTCACCGCGCTCTTCCGTCATCCGATGGGGCTTCCCATCCCGCACACTGCCATCATCAAGCGTAAGAAAGACCAGCTCGGAGCCAGTTTGAGCTCGTTCGTCGGTCAGAACTTCCTGGCTCCCGAGGTTGTGTCGGCCAAGGTGCAGCAGGCGCAGATTCCGCTCCGCCTCGGTACGTGGATGGCTGAACCTGCCAATGCCGCTCGCGTCGCCGCCGAGACGTCGACGGTATTGCGCGGGATGGTCGAGGTTCTTCGCGACGAGGACATTGCCCAGATCATCGACAACACGATCGTGAAGCGGCTGGCCGAGCCCATGTGGGGACCGCCGATCGGCCGAGTGCTCGGGGAGTTGCTCAAGGACAACAAGCAACTGCCGATCATCGAATTGCTTGCCGAGCGCGCGCATCAGTGGGCACTCGGCAGCCAGGAGACGATCGACCGTGTGATCGTTCGCGATTCGCCGGCGTGGTCGCCGAAATTCGTCGACGCGATGCTGGGGGAGAAGATCTACAAGGAACTCGTCGAGTTCACCTGGAAGGTCCGTTCCAACCCGGAACACGAGGTACGTCTCGCCGCCAACCGCTTCCTGATCGACTTCGCCGATGATCTGCAGAACGACCCGGAGACCATCAAGAAGGCCGAAGGGATCAAGGCGGAGATCATGGGCCGCGAGGAAGTGACGGGTCTGGCGTCCTCGACGTGGCAGGTCGCCAAGCGCCTCATCATGGAGTCGGTCGACGATCCGAACAGCACCCTGCGGACCAAGGTCGCCGAGAACGTGGCCGGCTTCGGAATCAGGCTGCGAGACGACGAATCCATGCGTGAGAAGGTCGACGGCTGGCTGGTGCAGGGCACCAAGTACATCGCGGAGAACTACACCGACGAGATCACCGGAGTCATCAGCGACACGGTCGAGCGGTGGGATGCCGACGAAGCGAGCCAGAAGATCGAGCTGCAGGTCGGTCGAGATCTTCAGTTCATCCGTATCAACGGCACCGTTGTCGGATCTATCGCCGGGCTGCTGATCTACACGATTTCGACGCTCATCTTCGGCTGAGCTGTCCGGTATGTGACGTCCACCACGAGTGCTAGCAGTAGTGCTTGCAATAGTTAGCACCCTCTCCTATCCTGGGAAATGTCCACTGGAAAGGGAGGACGCAATGCCAGCGAAGTCGACGAACTCCGATGACGGAGATCGTGAATTATCCGGTGCCGCAGCCGGAGCAAGCGACTTGGCAGCTCGCGTCGTCAGCTCTGCGGCACACGACATCGGGGGGTTCATTCGTGCACAGCGGGAAGCCGCCCAAGTTTCGATGCGCCAACTTGCTCAACTCGCCGGCGTCAGCAATCCGTATCTGAGTCAGATCGAACGCGGATTGCGCAAACCGTCGGCAGACGTACTGGCGCAAATTGCCAAGGGTCTTCGGGTCTCATCAGAAGTCCTGTACGTCCAAGCGGGATATCTCGAACAACGCCCGCACAGTCCCATCAGGGACGCGGTGTTGGCCGAGACGGCCATCAACGAACGGCAGAAGCAAGTACTGCTCGAAATCTACGACTCGTTCTGTCGCGAGAACGAGTCGTCCAGACCAGCCGCAGCGCCCGATTTCGCTGAATCGGCCGCAATTCCAGACACCGAGACTTCACTAGGAGAACAAGATGACTGACAAGAACGCCATCGACAGCGTCAAGACCTCGCTCTACGCCGCTGTCGGCGCAGGCGACCTGGTTGTCCAGGCCGTGGCCGATGTAGTCGCTCAGGTTCGTGAGCGCGCCGAGAACACCCAGGGTGACGTCAACGGCCGTGTCGACGGTGCCCGCGAGAAGCTTGCTTCCGTTCAGGGTGACGTTGCCGAGAGCGTCGAGGCACTGCGCGAGCGTCTCGCCGGCCTGCCGTCCGAGCTGCCCGAAGAGCTCGCCGAGCTGCGAGAGAAGTTCGCACCCGAGGAACTCCGCAAGGTCGCCGAGGCATACCTCAAGGTTGCCGGCGATCTGTACAACTCCCTCGCAGAGCGTGGCGAAGACGCAGTCGAGCGCATCCGCAAGCAGCCCGCAGTCGAAGAGGGCATCGCTGCTGCAGAGTCGGCACTCGGCGACGCCGTCGAGCTGACCGAAGATGCACTCGGAACCGTTGCTCGTCAGACGCGCGCCGTGGGCGAGCAGGCTGCCAAGCTGGCCGGCCGCGCCGCCGGACGCATCTCCGACACCGCAGAAGAGGTCGGCGAGAAGATCGCTGACGCCGGCGAGAAGATCGCCGATGCAGGCGACGAGGCTGCACTGAAGGTCCTCGACCTCGGTGACCAGGCAGACGAGGCTTCCAAGGAAGCTGCCGCTCGCGTGACCGCTGCTGCGTCCGACGTCCAGGAGCGCGCAACCACCGCCGCCAAGAAGGCTGCTCCGGCCAAGGCTGCACCGGCCAAGGCTGCTCCGGCCAAGGCCACCGCGCCGGCTCCGGCCAAGAAGGCTGCTCCGGCCAAGAAGGCCTGATTTTGCCCAGCTCCACCTGACGAAGGCTCCCGCGCTCAGCCGAGTGTGGGAGCCTTCGTGTTCGTCGGGAACCGGATGAGAACTTAGGATGTAGTTGTGACTCAAGTCGATGGGCTAGTCGGTCTGATCTTTCTCGCACTGAAAGTGCTCGCGTTGGTGGGTGCTGTCTACGCGATCGTTCATGCCGTCAGGCAGCGTCCGGACGCCTTTACCGCGGTCAACAAATTGACCAAGCCGATCTGGCTCGGAATTCTGATCGTTGCGGCGTTGATCCTGCTGGCGACATCCCCAGTCGGTCTCCTGGGCATCATCGCGGTTGTTGCAGTGTGTGTATATCTCGTCGACGTTCGACCGCGCGTGGACGACATCCAGCATGGCGGTTCCCGCTGGTAGTGGGCCGCGGTTTCTGCTCATCCGGTGACGCGGTTCCAGGTCACCGTGTGTTGCCCCACTCTTCGCTCCAACGCTGACAACGCGCGTTGTTCGAGTGATAGTGTCGGTTAACGGCAGTCACACATAGATTGCATCCGTCTGTCGTCAGCAGCAGTCAGGGGTAAATGCATGTCCAGTCGTTCGCGCACCACAGAGCTTCGAGTACTGGCAGGCGCCGTCGGGGTGGGAGCACTCGTTGCGGCAGTCGCTGGGATCCGTCATCGGCGATCCACGCGCGGGTTGACTCTTTCGAGCGACGTCGAGCCCAACGCACTCCTGAAGACTCCGACGCTCAAAGCTGATATCAGTGAACTGACCACCGACGACGGTGCGATCATCAATGTCCGGGCTTACGGTCCCGTCGACGGCGATCCGATCGTTCTCAGTCACGGCTGGACGTGCTCAACCGAATTCTGGTACCCGCAGGTCAATGCGCTTGCCGGTGAATATCGCGTCATCACCTACGACCAGCGCGGTCACGGACGCAGCACCGTCGGTAATCTTCCGCTCGGCCCGGACGTCCTCGCCGACGACCTTTCTGCCGTGCTGGCAGCCACGGTTCGCGAGGACAAGAAGGCGGTCATCGTCGGTCACAGCATGGGCGGGATGAGCATCATCGCCTGGGCTGGTCGTCACCCCGACGAGGTCAAGAAGTACGCGTCGGCGGTCATGCTCGCGAGCACCGCGAGTGAAAGGTTGATCGCCGAGACCACGGTCATCCCACTGCCCAATCGCTTTCCTCGGGTGCCGGTCCCCGTGGGCCGCGCCATCCTCAGTTCGCCCGTTCCGTTTGTCTCCTCGGGCGCCATGACGAAGGCGATCCAGTACGTCTCGATGTCACCGAACGCGACCAAGGCCGAGATTCAGTTCTGCGAGAACATCGTTCGTGAGTGCAAGCCGCGTATTCGTGGCGGTTGGGGAGCAGCGCTGAGCACCCTCGACATTCACGAGGGACTCGACAATCTCGAAGTGCCGACCACCGTGCTCGTCGGTTCGCTCGATCGGCTCACTCCACCGGTCCATGCGCGCAAGCTTGCGCAGGTCCTCGACGACGCCGGCAACCTCGAACGGTTGATCGTGTTGCCGGGCGTCGGTCACATGTCGTCGATCGAGAACATCGACGAGTTCGACAAGGAAATCGTGCGACTGCGCAATCTCTAGCGCAACGCAGCTCTAGCTGAAGACGACCGTCTTGCGCCCGTGGACCAGAACACGATCCTCGAGGTGCCAGCGCAGTCCGCGTGAGAGCACGAGCTTTTCGATGTCTCGACCCTGGCGGACCATGTCGGCGACATCGTCGGCGTGGTCAACGCGGATCACGTCCTGCTCGATGATCGGACCGGCATCGAGTTCGGCGGTCACGTAGTGGCAGGTGGCGCCGATCAACTTCACGCCGCGGGCGAACGCCTGGTGATAGGGGCGGGCACCGATGAACGACGGCAAGAAGCTGTGGTGGATGTTGATCGCGCGGCCGGCCCAGTGCTCGCACAGTGATTCGGGAAGCACCTGCATGAAGCGTGCAAGAACCACGGCGTCGGGGTTGTGGGCGTCGACCAGGGCGCGGACCTTCTCGAAGGACGGTCCCCGTTCGGCCGGGTCCTTGGCGAACGGAACGTGGTGGAAGTCGATCCCGTGGCGCTCGGTGACACTGCGCAGGTCCTCGTGATTTCCGATGACGGCGCTGATCTCTGCCGGAAGTTCTCCGCCCGCGGCGCGGCCCAGGAGGTCATGCAAGCAGTGGCCTTCCTTGCTCACGAGCAGCACGATCTTCTTGGGTGCGCCGGAGTCGTGAAGAGTCCACTCGGTTTCCGGACCGATCTCGGCCGCAACAGCTTTGAACCGTTCACGAAGCTCGTCGATGCTCATGCTCACAGACGACGCACGGACCGCCTGACGCGTGAAGAACCATCCGGTGTCGGCATCGGCGTGGTATGCGGCCTCCACGATCCATCCACCGACGTCGGTGAGAAAGGTCGAGATGCGTGCGACGATGCCCGTGGTGTCGGGGCAGCCGAGGGAAAGAACATAGCGACGATCGTCGATCGAAGGTGCAGCGGTCATGCGGCCTAGTCTCTCAGGTGCGGCTGCGGCGACGGTCGCGTGGTGGTGTGCCAAGCTTTCCATCATGTCTGAAGCTGCACTCACTCGTTCCCAGGTTGCCGCGATGGTGGACCACACTCTCCTCAAACCCGAAGCCACCGCGGCCGATGTGACCGCCCTGATCGACGAGGCACGCAGCCTCGGTGTGCTGGCCGTCTGCGTCTCGCCGTCGATGTTGCCGATTCGCGCCGACGGACTGGTGACGGCGGCCGTCGTCGGATTCCCGTCGGGGAAGCATCATTCACTGGTCAAGGGTGCCGAGGCGCGACTGGCCGTCGATCAGGGCGCAGCCGAGATCGACATGGTCATCGACGTGGGGGCGGCGGTCGCGGGCGACTACAGCGCTGTGCTCGCAGACATCCTCACCGTCCGTGAGGCGATGGGGGAGAGTGCGATCCTCAAAGTGATCCTCGAAACCGCTGCTCTGTCCGACGAGGCCATCGTCGAATGCTGCCGCGCGGCCGTGCGCGCCGGGGCGAATTTCGTCAAGACCTCCACCGGATTCCATCCCGCGGGTGGGGCGACGGTCGAGGCCGTCGAACTGATGGCACGGACGGTCGGCCCAGGCGTGGGAGTCAAGGCCAGTGGCGGAATACGTACGACGCAGGCAGCACTCGACATGATTGCGGCCGGCGCCACCCGTCTCGGATTGTCCGGAACCCGAGCAGTATTGGACGGTCTGACCGACTAGGTCAGCAGGCCGCAGCTGTCCGGCACCGCCGAGGCGTTCTGGTTGTTCGCGTCGGCGACGGGCATGGCGTAAGCGCCGCCCTCCAGTGAGATCTGGATTGCGTCGTCGGTGACGGTCAGCTTGGTGGGCTTCATGTCCAGCGGGTACGTCTGCAGGCTGTCGGTGAGTGTCTGGACGATGCCGTCGACCAGGTCTGTCGGCAGACCTAATCCGAGAATCTCGGCGCCGACGGTCTGAACGTCGACCACACCGTTGGTGACGGTGGGCTTGACCGTGAGCTTCGCGAGCCCGACCGGTCCGACGTCGAACGCGAGTGTTCCGGCGCTCGAGTCGGCGGTGACGCCGGAGACGAGGCCACCGAAGGTCTGCTCCTGCAAGGTGGCGAGAATGCCTGCGGTAGACCAGGTGACGTCGGCGCTGGAGCTGCCGATGGTGCCGCTGTTACCCGCCGAGGGCTGCAAGTTGATGTCGTTCACCTTCGCGTGAACCTGCATGCCCGTTGCGGGGCCGAACGAAGAGTCGTCACTGTCGATGCTGATGTACGGCACCTTCTTGTCGACTGCCTGCAGGAGTACGGGCTTCCAGCTCAACCCGACGTCGACCTGGGATCCCAGTTCGCTCTGGAACTGATCGGCCATGCAGGTCTTCACCTGGTTGCGTACGTACAGTTCTCCACCGACGAGTGCCGCCACGAGCACGGCGATCACCACGAGAAGGATGACGAGCACTCGGTTGCGCGGACGAGGGTTGTTCGCTGCGACAGTCATTCGCCAGATTCTTCCCGACGAGTCTGAACGAACTCTGTGAATACGCACTTCCTCATTCCTGTGATGCGCGACACAGTCGCCCGTAGTCTGTTCGAAACGGCGTTTTCGACGGTCACCGGAGGTGGTCATGGCTTCGGACTACGAATCACTCGAGCTGCTTGCGCTGCGACAGTGTGGATTTGTCACGGCTCTCCAAGCGTCCGAACTGGGTTTCGGTCTGGCGTCGATGGAGGAGATGACGGAATCCGGAACATGGACATGTGAGTGCCGCGGACTCTTTCGCCTCGAACGCGTCAGACATACTGCCTTGGACGAATTTGCGAAGTGGTGCACGTGGTTCGCCGGTAGCGCCACCGTCTCGCATTACAGCGCCGCAGATCTGTATGGCCTCGGGCACCTGCAACCTCGCTTCATTCATCTCTCGACAGCGCACCCACTCGCGGCGCCGACCCGCCAAGTCGCCCTGCACCGACTGCCGCTCGCGGACGACGAGTGCGAACAGATCGGGCCCATCCGCATCACCACGCCTCTGCGTACCGTGCACGACCTCGCTTCCGGTGGAATTTCTCAAGTCCTGCTCAACGAAGTAGTCGCCGATGCGGTAGCGATAGGTCGACTGGACGCGCACGAGTTGTATCTCTCGTGTGAAAACGCGAGCATCGACGTTGCCGTCCGAGTGGAGTTGGCGCTCGCCGCAAGCCTGTAGTCGAGATTGATTTTCTATGCTTCTGCGACCTTCTGGCATCACGTTCGAAATCGAATATGACACCAATATCAGAGATTTGAAATGCGCTACTTCGGGGCGAATATTCTGACTTCAGTGCAGGTGGAGCGATATCTGGACCAGTACTTCGGGACTTTCGACCCATGATCGCTGCAGCTTGGTGATGTCGGCGATGAACTAATTCGGCGAAAAGCGTAGTTACTTTACAGTCAATGGGATAACGTCACGGCATCAAAAGCAGACGGACGCTTGTCCTGGACGGCTGTCTGCTCCCGTGTGCGAGAGGGATGTGGATGTCCGTGAGTGGTGTTCGTCGTGTTGTCGGTGGTTTGAGTGCGTTTGCTGTTGCTGCGGGTTTCGCGGTGGTTGCGGGTGTCGGGGTTGCTGGTGCGGCTCCGGTGACGGCTGAGTTCAATTCCGATGGGTACAAGGTGACTCGGACGATCAGTAACGGCACGCCGTCCGAGGGTGATGTGATCACGTCGAAGACGGTGTTCAAGCGAACTGCTGGGGTTCACAATCTGTATGCGGTGCGCGATTTTCATCCGGCGTGTATGACGTATGTCGATGGTTCGGCGACGGTGAACGGTAGTGCGTTCCGTGTCAACGAAGTGGCTACTGATTCTGTTCGGTTGAGTGCGGGTGCTACGGAGTGGCCGATGTGGGGCGGTGACGTCAAGACGTTCGAATTCCAGTATCGCGTCGGCGCGGATTGTGCTCGTGGTACCAATTTGTCGACGACGGTGCATTTCGACGGGACGGTGTTCGTTGACGACACGACGAATGGTCGTGGCCCGTCGATCAATGTTCAGAAGAACGTCTCGACGACGGCCGTGTCACCGGTCAGTGGCGCTCAGGTGGGGCAGCCGGTGACGTTGAGTGCGACGGTGACCGGTGGTGCCGACGGTGATTCGGTGGAGTTCTTCGACGCAGGTTCCAAGATCGGTGCGGGCGCGCTCGCCAATGGTGTTGCAACACTTGCCTGGACACCGACCACCCGTGGAGACCACTCGATCACAGCGAAGTTCGCCGACACGGCGCGTGCCGTCGGTTCCGCTTCGGCAGCGCTGATCGTGAACGTTTCGCAGGCCGATGCTCAGTCCAGTACGACGCTGGCGCCGATCTCGGGCGCGCAGGTCGGCAAGTCGACCACTCTCAAAGCGACTGTGTCCGCGTCGGGCACCGGTGGAACGGTCACGTTCAAGGTCGGCGGAACGGTGCTCGCTTCGGTGCCGGTGGCAGGCAACGGTGAAGCGACCTACGCCTGGGTTCCGACGGTTGCCGGTGCGCAGAACGTCGAGGCTGTGTTCGCCGGCAGATCCGGCGTCACCGGGTCGAGTACCACCGCGAATGTGACAGTCGCCGAACAGCCCGCCGGAACAACAAGCTCCACAACAGATCTCAGCGTAGTAGCGGGGCAGGTCGGCGTTGCACAGACGATCTCCGCTCAGATCAGTCCTGCAAATGCCGGTGGCACAGTCACCTTCAAGGACGGTGAGACCGTCATCGGCACGGCTACGGTCGATTCATCCGGAAAGGCCAGCCTTTCGTGGAAGCCCGCAACTCAGGGACAGCGAATTGTCTCGGCCGAGTACTCGGGCGCCGGCACGGTGACGGCATCCTCCGATCAGGTCTCCGTCCAGATCGCCGCACCGGTCGACGGTGAAGAACCAGGCAACGGCACCGGTTCGCTCGGCAGCCTCGGCAACATCTTCGGCTCCTAGCAATCGATACCCGGTGATGCCCCGCCCGCTTCAGGTGGTGGGGCATCACCCATATCCCTCACTTCTCGAGAAGGAAAATCTATGTCTGTAGGTTCTGCACGTCGTGCAGTTGCAGGTTTGAGTGTGTTTGCTGTTGCTGCGGGTTTCGCGGCGGTTACGGGTCTCGGGGTTGCGGGAGCTGCGCCGGAGACACCGGGTTCGTTGACGTGGAATGCGAACAACTACGAATACACGCGGACGATCAGCAATGTGACTCCGTCCGAGGGCGAGACGATCACCGTGAAGACTGTGTTCAAGCGGAAGAACATCGTCGTGGATTACCTGTATGCGATCAAGGATGTTCATCCGACATGTCTGACGTACGTCGAGGGTTCGGCGAAGGTGAATGGTTCGACGCGGAGTGTCGAGTCCAAGGGTGCTGATTTTGTTCGTGTGAAGGGGTCACTGACAGAGTGGCCGCTGTACAACAACGACTCGAAGACTTTCGAGTTCAAGTACACGGTGGGCGCGGATTGTGCGCGTGAGGTGCCGTTGGATACTTCGGTGCATTACAACGCGTCAGTGACGAGTTCCGATTTCCAGAACAAGGGCCCGGCGGTGACGGTGTCGAAGAACATTTCGACGACGACGCTGTCACCGGCCAGTGGCGTGAAGTTGGGACAACCTGTTCCGCTGAGCGCGACGGTGACCGGTGGTGCTGACGGTGATTCGGTGGAGTTCTTCGACGGTGTCGCCAAGATCGGTGCGGGCGCTCTTGCCAATGGTGTTGCAACACTTGCCTGGACACCGGCTGACGTCCGAACACACAGCGTGACGGCCAAGTACCTCGGAAATGCAAAGGTGGCGACCTCAACGTCGTCAGCTGTCGACGTCGTCGTGTCCGAAGCGGACAAGAGCACCGCCACCACGCTTACCGGTCCCGCAAGTGCAGTTGCAGGTGAGTCCGTGACCGTCGAGGCTACGGTGTCGCCTACTCCGGCGGGTGGCACGGTGCAGTTCAAAGACGGTGCAACCGACCTCGGCGGCGCCGTTACCGTCGATGCCAACGGCAAGGCGTCGCTGACGAATTCCTATGCAGAAGGCGCGCATTCGATCGTGGCGGTGTACTCCGGTTCCGGTGTCTACCAGACTTCGACGTCGGCGCCCCATGCGCTGACAGTCGCTCCGGTGGTGGTCGAGGAGAACACAACGACCACCCTCGTCGGCCCGTCGACGGCGTCGACCGGTGAGGCATTGTCGTTCACTGCCTCTGTCTCGACCGGTGTTGCAGGTGGCACCGTGCAGTTCAAGGAAGGTGGCAGGGATCTGGGCCCCTCGGTTCCAGTGGACGCCACGGGTAAGGCGACAACCATGCCGACCTTCAACGTGGCGGGCGAGTACAGCATCACCGCAGTATTCTCGGGTTCGGGCAACTACCTGGGTTCGACGTCCAACACCCAGACGGTGAACGTCAAGGCGCCGGCTCCCACCGACCAGCAGACCGAGACGGTCTTGACCGTTCCGGCGGATGCAAAAACCGGTACGGCAGTTGGTCTGTCCGTAACTGTCACGCCGACGCCGGTGGGCGGCACAGTGCAGTTCAAGGACGGCTCGGGCAATCTCGGCTCGCCGGTGCCGGTCGTCGAGGGCAAGGCGTCGATCATGCACGAGTTCGCGAGCGTCGGTACTCACGACATCACGGCCGTCTACTCGGGTGCAACAGGATTCCTCACCTCTACCTCGGCCGCTCACTCGGTTTCGGTCACGGCTCCGGCCGCGGAGGATCAGGAAACGTCCATCACCGTGAGCGCTCCGGCGTCAGCGGTCAAGGGCGCGAAGGTTGATCTCGTTGCGGCAGTGGCACCTACGCTCAGCGCAGGAACGGTTCAGTTCATGGACGGAACCACCCCGATCGGTGGACCGGTTGCGGTGGTGAACGGTAAGGCCACGCTCTCGCACACCTTCACCGAACTCGGAGATCGCCGAATCACCGCGGTGTTCAGCGGAACCGACGGCTATCTCGGTTCCGAGACCCAGGCCGCAGTCACCGTCAAGGTCACGGCAGAGTCCGACGGCGGCGATCCCGGCAACGGCGGCAGTTCGACAGGTTCGCTGGGAAGCCTGGAAAACATCTTCGGGTCCTAGCTCGACGCCTGCACACAGACGCCTCGCCGCGGAGACCTCCTCCGCGGCGAGGCGTTTCCCGTCTGCGAGTTCAGGGGTTCGGCGCTACGACATGCCATGGCACCGTCAGGATGCAGTCGCGAAGACGTCGTCGCGCGGGTTGCACGGGAATTCCTTGCGCCCGAAGAATTTCCAATGCGGCAGCCCAGCGGTGCCGAGGTCCGAACGAGGCGTGTGGCGCAGCGGTGGCCCAGGCTCGATCGGCCGCGCTGAGCAGCGCGTGGATCGGCTCACCTGGAACGTTGCGGTGAATGAGAGCCTTCGGGAGACGTTCCGCGATGTCGGAAGGACGCTCGATGTCGAAGGGGTCCCAGGCCAGTGTCAGGGTCAATGGACGATCGGCGTCGAGAAGCACCCAGGCGCAACGCCTTCCGAGCTCGTCGCAGGTTCCGTCGAGTAGCAGTCCGCCGGGGGCGAGGCCGGACTGAATGTGCGCCCACGCAGAGTCCACGGCGTCTTCCGGATACTGCCGGAGGACGTTGAAGGCGCGTACGAAAACGGGTGTGAGACCGGCCAGTTCGAATCCGCCACGGGCGAAGCTGACACCGTCACGACTCTCGACCACGCGAGCGGGGTCGATCTCGAGCCCGATGACGCGTCGATCCCGCCGGACAGCGGTGAGGCGGCTTGCCATCTCGAAGGTGGTGTCCGGCCTCGCCCCGTACCCGAGGTCGACGATCAACGGATCGGCCGCATTGTTCAGGGCGCGAGCGATAGTGCGGTTGTGGACGATCCACCGGTCACTTCGTCGCAGTCTGTTGATCCCCGTCGTGCCACGGGTGATGACCCCCTCGATCTTCGGGGGTGGAGCCTTCTTCACGTCGGCTTCAGCGTGCGGCGAGCCAGGTCGCGGTGACCTGGGCTTCGGTGCGGAACAGATCGACGAGGTTGATGAGCATGAGCTGTTCCAACTTCGCGCCGATGAACGGTATGAAGACCTTCGCCTCGGACGTGGTTCGCAGCGTGGACCCGGTATCGGTCGCGAACAACTCCATGGTGCCGGACAGATTCCCCGGCCCGGCCGGGATGGACGCTTCGTACGTTCCGGTCACGGTGTCGCCGAAGGCGCCGTACGACTCCTTGCGCGTGATGACCAGATCCTTCTTCATCACCGTCTGAGCAATGTCCGGCAAATCGGTGCGCGGGAGAATGTGGTGCAGCACGAGATCGATTCCGGAATCGGTGACCTCGAAATGTTCCACATGGTTCTCGGAATGCTTGCGCATCTCCTCGACGCGGGCCTCCCAGTACGAGCGGTCCGCCAGTGCCGCGTAGACCTGCTCGGGGGAGTGCTGATAGCGGGCGGAGTAGTCGATGCGGCGAGCCATGATCGGAAAGAATACCTGTTACGCGCTGTGACAAGCCAAATTGGCCGTATCCACAACTATCGCCGCCCGCAGGTTTTTACTTCGCGATCCACTCCCGGGTGAAGTCCTGTTCGGCCTGGATGAGCCGGACAACCTCGTCGACGATCGCGCTTTCGATCTTTCCGCCGAGGAACGGGATCTTGACCTCGACCTCACCCTCGATCTCGAGAGTGGCGGAGTTCTCGTCGCCAGTCAGGACCTGCGTGCCCTCGATACGGGCGGGAACACCGTCGACGTGGGCGGAGAAGGTGCCAGTGGCCTTGCCGTCCTTGAAAGGAGCCATCGTCTCACTGCGCTTGATGACGATGTCGCCGTTGACGACCTTCGACACCATGCTCGGGAGATGCTCGGCGGCGATGATCTGCGACATCGTGACCGCGACGGTCTCGTCGCGAACGGTCAGCTCTTCGATCGCCGCGCCGGGACCGCCGACAGCGACGATTCGGTCGCGCCAGTACTGCTCGGAGGTCACCGCCTCATGGACCTTCTCGGCGGGGACTGTGTACTTCGACGAATGCTCGATGCGACGGCTCACGATTGTGGAGGCTACCGTTTATCGATGTGTGGGACGTAACCATTGGCAGACGCGTCGTGGAATCAGGCGCTTTCGTGTCCGAGAACGTTGACTTGTCGGGATTGACGACGCTCCGAATCGGGGGACCGGCGCGGCTGCTCGCCGAATGCCCGACGACGCAGTCGTTGATCGACGTCGTGACGCTGCTCGATCGCGAGCAGATCCCGACGCTGATTCTCGCCGGCGGATCGAATCTCGTGATCTCGGACGCGGGATTCGACGGAGTTGTCGTTCGTGTGGCCAACACCACCGTGAGCCTCGACACGGACCGCGTCATCGCCGAAGCGGGCGCAGTGTGGGACGAAGTAGTCGGCCAATCCGTCGCCGCGGAACTGGGCGGCCTCGAATGCCTGTCCGGGATTCCGGGCTCGACCGGTGCGACGCCGGTTCAGAACGTCGGCGCGTACGGCGTCGAGGTGGGCTCGCGGCTCCGGCAGGTTCAATTGCTCGACCGACGCAGCGGCGAAGTGTCGTGGGTCGAACCGTCGAAACTCGAGTTGGGCTACCGGTCGAGTGTTCTCAAGCATTCCGATGCAGCAGTGGTTCTCGCCGTCGAATTCGATGCGTCGACCGACGGATTGAGCGCCCCGCTCGCGTACCGCGAACTGTTCACCGCACTCGGGGCCGAGGAAGGCGAGCGGTTGCCTGCGTCGCAGGTCCGCGAGGCGGTTCTGGGATTGCGGACAGGCAAGGCGATGGTGCTCGATCCGTACGACCACGACACGTGGAGCGCGGGTTCCTTCTTCACCAACCCCGTGGTGCCGGACGACAAGCTGCCCGCTGTGCTCGGAGCAATAACCGAACAGCTCGGAGACGTCACCGTGCCGCAGTTCCCGGGCAGTGGTGGAACCAAGCTCTCGGCCGGATGGTTGATCGAACGGGCCGGATTCTCCAAGGGTTATCCCGGTGAAGATGCACCGGCCAGGCTGTCGACGAAACACACCTTGGCGTTGACCAACAGAGGGTCGGCAACGAGCGCGGATGTGGTCTCGCTCGCGCGGACGGTTCGCGACGGCGTCGAAGCCGCGTTCGGCGTCCACCTGGAACCGGAACCGGTAACTGTGGGCTTCACCATCTGATTCCTGACGGAGCCCGCAGGTAGCCTGTTGAAGTGCATGAGCTGGGTGGTCGGAGAAGTCGTTCGCGTCTTGTTGCGTTGGTAGCTGTATTGCTCGCTGTGATGGTGGCCGCTGTCGGCTGCACGATCGGTGGCAAGGACGGACAGGGCGGTGCGGCGGCCGCCGAACCAGCACCTGTTGCGACCGTGGTGTCGACGCCGGCACCCGGTACCAAAGACGTCAGCCCGGTCGCGCCCGTCTCGGTTGCGGTGACCCAGGGAACACTGGCCGACGTCAATCTCAGCAACGCGGCCGGTAAGGCCGTCGCCGGACAACTCTCGCCTGACAAGACGACGTTCACCGTCAGTGAGGCACTCGGCTACGGCACCACGTATTCGTGGTCGGGCTCGGCAACCGGAACCGACGGCAAATCTGTGCCAGTGCAGGGGAGCTTTACGACGGTCGCCCCGGAGTCGACCACCGGCGCCACCCTCAACATCGCCGACGGCCAGGAAGTTGGTATCGCGGCACCGATCACGTTGCAGTTCGACAACTCCGTCGTAGACAAGGCGGCCGTCGAGAAGGCGCTTGTCGTGACCACCGTGCCGCCCACCGCCGGATCGTGGGCATGGCTGGCCGACGACAACGGCGGATCACGGGCCCATTGGCGACCGGCCGATTACTGGGTGCCGGGCACAACTGTCCATCTGGACGCCAAGCTCTACGGCTTGAACTACGGCGGTGGCGCGTACGGCGACCAGGATCTCACGCTCGACTTCACGATCGGTCGTAGCCAGATCGTGAAGGCGAACGCGCCGAGCCACCGCATGCAGGTGGTGCGAGACGGTCAGACGATCATGGACATTCCCGTCAGCTACGGCGAGGGAAACGAACCTCGAAACGTCACGCGCAGTGGCATTCACATGGTGACGGAGAAGTACGAAGACTTCATGATGTCCAATCCGCCGTTCTACGAGAACGTGCGTGAGCGTTGGGCGGTGCGCATCTCCAACAACGGCGAATTCATCCACGCCAATCCTGAGACCACCGGGGTACAGGGCTCGTCGAACGTCACGAACGGTTGCATCAACCTGTCGACATCCGACGCGCAGGAATACTTCGGAACCGCCCTCTACGGTGACCCCGTCGAGGTGACCGGCACGTCGATCGACCTGTCGCCTGCGGACGGCGACATCTACGACTGGGCGATCGATTTGCCGACCTGGAAGTCGATGTCTGCACTGGCGTAAGTCTCTACTGCTGTGAACCGAGAAATCCGTCGACGAGCGGAACCATCCGGGCGTTGCTTGCGTCAATACAGGTAAGCGCTGTCGGCTCGGGGGAGTCTGACGGGGATTTCGACGTCAGGGGGCAGCGGTGGGCATTCCATTTCTGGAAGATGTGCTTGGCAGGATCTCCGAAGCGACGCATGCCGTCCCGTCCGGCGTGGCGGCGTTGCCAGTTGTCGGCGCTCCCATCGCGAGCGCAGTCGCTACATCTGCTCTGGTGCAATCCGTAACCGACGACCGCGGCGCGTTCGACGACGAGATGGCTGTTGCGACCGCCGACGCCGATGCAGAGCGCGCACGAGCCTGGGGTGAGCGCGATGCCCTCACCGCCCAGACGTCATCGCTCGAGTACAGCGAACATGCAATCGTGGACGACGATCCTTTCGATGCGATGTCGCACTCCGAAATCTTCAACCACGTCAACGAGATGAATCCGGCAACCCTGAGTGCAATCGGTGAGGCCTGGAAGGCAATTGCCGGCCGGGTGGAATCTGGCATCGGGAAGTTCCAGAACGATGTGAACGGTGCAATCACCGAAGGCTGGCAGGGGCGCGGCGGCTCGGCTGCGTTGGAAGCAGTGCTGGCCTACTCGGCTGTTGCGGGTGAGCTGAAGGTGCGGGTCGATCTGATCTCGAACAAGATCGAGGAGGCGAAGATCGCACTCGACGAGGCCAAACGCTCGATTCCGGCACCCGACGGCGCCTCGACGGTCGAGAGGTTTCTCAGCCTGGTTCCCGGGGCTACGTGGAAGCAGGCCCAATACGAAGCGGAAGAAGCCGAACGTCAAGCGCGCCAGGTGATGAAGGACGTGTATCTGCCGTACATGAAGCGTGCGGACGACCAGGTGCCGATCCTCCCGGCCGCTTTCAATCCGGTCACCGGCAGTGGCGGGGCTGGAAGTGGCGGGGCTGGAAGTGGCGGCGCATTCGGTGGTGGTGGTTCCGGCGGAGGTATGGCCTCGGGAACGGGGAACGGGCTCGGCGCGCCATCGGCGTCGGGTGGCGGAGTTGGTGGAGGAGTGGACGGTGGAAACTCCGGCGGTGCAAATCCGGCCGGAGACGGTTCCGGTCAGAACCCTTTAGGCCCCAATTCCGGAAATGGTGACAACCGTAGTGGTGTTGACACCCAAGGGAATTCCGGTGCCGACGCCGCCCGGTCCGCAAACGATTCCGGCCCGGCCGGGACCACCGCGGCACATGCCGGTCCACTGTCCGCCGGTGCAGCGCCGGATGGCCTTGCCCGTGCAACTCCGAATGGTGCTCAGCTCGGTTCCGGCGTGCCGTCAGGCCTGGTGGGTAGCGGTTCGGGTGGAGGTTCTGCCGGTGGAATCGGTACCGGCGGCTTCGGGCCAGGTGGAGCCCTCGGACCTGGCGGCCCTGGCGGCGGCGGTGGCCTCGCCGGTGGCGGACGTGGGGGAGTCAACGGAACTGGCGGTACTTCGGCGACGGGCGCGCAGAGCGGTCGGGGCGCGATGGGTGGCGTCGGCGGCATGGCACCGGGACGAGGGCAAGGGCAAGACGAAGACAACGTTCACGACACCCCCGGCTACCTCGTCACCGTCGAGAACGGTAACGCCCTGATCGGCGACCTACCCATGGTCTCCCCGGCGGTACTGGGCGAATGACCACCATGCAATGGCAGTTCACCGGCCTCGAATTCCAGATTCTCTGGGAAGCGGTCGGACGTGACCGACTCCCGTACCCGCTGCGGTTTCGTCCGGCGGCCGACACCATGATCGAGTTGACAGCGGCGCGACGTCGAGCGGGAGCGCACCTGTCTGCCGTGCTCGACGATCGGCTGCATCACGTTCTCGGTGCTCTTGCGAATCCTGATGCTCGTGTGGAGGTTTCCGGTTTCCATGGGCAGAAGATGAGTACGGTGACGCGATTGCACGGTGTTGTTGCCGGCGACCTGGGTGTGCTCCTGACTCAACTGCCCGGCAGGACTGTCGACTGTGGCTCCGACGTGGTTTTCACCGTGGCACGCCCATCGGCAATTCCGCGGATGCTCGTCGATCACCTGCCGACCTGCCCCGCTGGATCGGAGCGTGGCCTGAACATCGAAAGGCCGAAAACTGCCGGGAGGCAGAGCTTTCTGAGCAGCGCAGCCGGTGCGCGCGGGAGCGAGGAAGTGAGCAGATTCTTCGGCCGAGAGCGGACCTCGATCGGTGAAGTCACCGCATACCCGGGAGGAGCCGTCGACAGCAGGCCGACAGACGACGGAATAACATTCCACTGGTACGACTATGCCGGCGACGGTCGGTACATCATCACCGCGGGTGAAACCGTGAGTGCCCGCGGCGCTTCCGCGGAAGTGACGGAGGCCGAGATTGCACGCAATCTCGACTCCGTCCTCCGTCAGTCGATTCGCCCGAGGCTCTAGCTGTTCGGTGCGATTCGAACTAGCTGGTGGTGCGATGGAACCGACCGGGGCTTGCCTGATCCCGCGGCTTGACGATGATCTGATCGAGGTTCACGTGTGACGGCCGGGACGCGACAAACCCGATGATCTCGGCGATGTCCTGCGCTACCAACGGTGTGATTCCCTCGTACACCTTGTCGGCCTTGTCCTGATCGCCCTCGAACCGGACGAGTGAGAACTCCGTCTCGACGGCTCCCGGCGCGATTTCGGTCAGTCGAACGGGCTTACCCAACAGTTCACCGCGCAATGTCCGATGAAGGACGGCTTGAGCGTGTTTGGCGGTGGTGTAGCCCGAGCCGTTGTCGTATGCCTCCAGCGCGGCCACCGAGGTGATGGTCACGACCAGACCGTCACCCGAATCGATCAGCTTGGGCAGCAGTGCCTTCGTCACACGCAACGTGCCCAGGACATTGGTCTCCCACATCCACCGCCAGTCGTCCAGATCGGCGTCCAGGACTGTTGCCAGACCCTTTGCACCACCCGCGTTGTTGACCAACACGTCGACACGGGGGACCACGGCCGCGAACGCGTCGACGGAATCCTCGTCGGTGACGTCGAGTTCGAGAGCGGTACCACCGATCTCCTCGGCGATCTTCTCGAGACGATCGACGCGGCGAGCACCGATCACGACGTGGAATCCCTGAGCTGCCAGGGTGCGGGCGGTGGCCTCACCGATTCCGGAGCTGGCTCCGGTGACTACGGCGATGCGGGCATCGGAAGAAATGGTCATGATGCAATCGTAGGGCTAGTCGGCGGCATACTCTGCCTCCCGTTCGATGGATTCGATGTGACGACGCGGTACCTTGACCGGGCCAGGGGTGTAGGTGACGGCGCGCAGCGCGCCGCTGTACCGGAATGGTCCGTGGCGTCGTCGTACTTCCCACGACACAGGTCCTCTGGCGTCGACCCCGACCGAGATGCCGGTCCACGGCGCCATCCCGACCAGTTGTACTTGCCCGAGCAGTTGGCCCGCGTGAATGCCGTCGACGCTGACGTGGAGATCCCAACGCAACCGCGGTAACACCGCCACGGACACGTCGATTTGCCTGGTGACGACCGGCAATGGCCCCGCATCGACCACGGAGTAGGAACCGAAGGCGTTGTATCCGAGATGCAGGTTGCCGTCCTCGACGTAGAGAAGATATCCACCTTGTGGATCCCCATGGGCGACAAGGACGCCGGCGTCGCCTTCGCGGTAACCGTCGAGTTCGATCGTGATGTCGAAGTCACGGAACCCGATCAGTTTGGATGAGCGGTAGCGCTCCAGTGGGGGCGTTCCCGCAAGTAGTCGCACCGGGCGTGAGAGTGCCTCCTCCTCCGGACGGCGAACCGCGCCGACGGTATTGCCCAGTAGAGGAAACACGGTGTTCGCCCACGCCGAGTGGTCCCAGGCCTCGGCGAGTTCGCGAACCTTGTCGGGAAACCGTGATGCGAGGTCGTCGAGCTCGGTCGGGTCGGCTCGGACGTCGAACAATTGCCAGTGCGGTTTGTCGATGTCAGCTGGAGCGAGCGCCAGCAGTTTCCATCCGTCCTTGTAGTAGCCGCGGATTCCGGTCACCTCGGTGTACTGCTCGGTGTGGGTACTCGGAGCGGTGGGTGAACGCAGAACCGGCGCGCTCGACGCGCCGTCGAACTCCTTGACAGGCAGCCCGTTTCGCACGGTGGGGGTTTCGATTCCGGCCAGTTCGAGAAGCGTCGGCGTCAGGTCGGTGACATACGCGAACTGGTCGCGGATCCCGTTGTCGCCCGCTTCGGGTTTCAATCCCGCGGGCCAGGACAGGAGGAAGGGAACACGGATCCCACCGGCAAAGGATTGCCCTTTGTAGAACCGGAAGGGGGTGTTGGACGTCTGCCCCCATCCACGTGGATAGTGCACGCCCAATTCAGGTCCGCCGATGAGGGATTCGTCGTGTGGGACATCGCCCACCCAGTCCGGATCCTGAATATGTGCGAACTGCGCGAAGTAGCTTCGAGTCCCGTCCGAACCGCCCTCGGCGGTGCCGCCGTTGTCCGAGGTGAAGACGATGATCGTGTTGTCGAGTTCGCCCAGTTCGTCCAGGGTGTCGACGATGCGTCCGACGCTCTGATCGATCGAGTCGACCATCGCCGCGTACACCTCCATGTAGCGGGCGAACCGAGACTGCACCTCCGGCGTGAGCGAATCCCATTCGGGCACGTCGAACCCGGGTTCGGAGTTACGCGGTGCCTGTCGTGTCCCCTCCGGAAAGAGTCCCTGCAGTAGCTGAGAGGCGAACCGCGACTCGCGGATTCGATCCCAGCCCTCGTCGTAGCGACCGCGGTATTTCGCCTGATCGGCGGGTTTGGCCTGTAAGGGTCCGTGCATGGCGACGTGTGCGAAGTAGAGAAAGAACGGCTTGTCCTGATCGTGGGCGCGAAGGTCCTTGATGTACCCGACAGCCTTGTCGGTCAGATCGTCGGTGAGGTAGTAGCCCTCGGGATACTCGTCGACGTCGACCACAGAATTGTCGGAGATCAGTTGATTGGGGTAGTAGAAGGAGTTGAGTCCTTCGAGTGAGCCGTAGTAGCGATCGAATCCACGCTGTGTCGGCCAGGAGTCACGACTTCGTCCCGGGGCGAGGTTTGCGTCGCGCACGAGATGCCACTTGCCCACCGCATAGGTCGCATAGCCCGCGCCGCGGAGGATTTCGGGGAGTGTCTGGACGTCGTCGGCCAATTCCAGACGCAGTCCGGGGTATCCCGGATCGGCGTTGGCGACAAATCCGTACCCGGCGCGGTGCGGATTGAGGCCGGTGAGAAGCGCGGCGCGCGACGGCGAGCAGAGGGGCGTCGTGTGATAGTTGGTCATTCGAATGCCCTGCGAGGCAAGGCGGTCGAGGGTGGGAGTCTCGATCTCGGAGCCGAACGGTCCGATGTCGCTGTATCCCATGTCGTCGATCAGAACCACGACGATGTTGGGTGATCCGAGAGCCGGGGTCGTGGCTGTGGGCCACGCCGGGGTCGAATCGGCTGCGGTTCGGCCGATTCGACCCTCGAAGCCTTCGTAACCGCGCGCGTGCGGCGGAAGGGCGGAATCTGCGTGAGTCATGAGTTGTTCGAGGCACCTTCTGCCGCAACTGCACCTTCGATAACCGAATACTCGGAAGCGTCGCCGGCGATACTGCGGCTTCGTTCCCCATGGATGTTGACCGGGATGTCGCCGGCAAGTGTGATGCGCTCCAGACGCCGGTACTGGTTGTCGTAGTCTGCGATCGCGTAATGCTGGGTGGCCCGGTTGTCCCAGATCGCGACGTCACCCGCTTCCCAGTTCCAGCGCGTCGTGTACTCGAGCTTGATGGCGTGATCCTGCAAGAGCTTGAACACACCGTTCGACTGTTCGGTGCTCAACCCGACGAAGTTCTTGACAAAATGTCCGAGGACGAGCGTGCGTTCTCCGGTTTCGGGGTGGACACGCACCACGGGGTGCTCCGTCTCGAAATACGTTGACTGGAACTCCTCGCGGTAGGCGGACGTGCGATCTTCGGTGAGACGCTCGGCGCTGGTGGCCGCGTAATCGTAGACGTTCGTGTGGCGAGCCCAGAGGTTCTCCGCGAGCGCCTTGAGTGGATCCGGCAGTCCGTTGTACGCGGCTACCCCTGACGCCCACGTCGTGGAACCGCCGTATTCGGGTAGCTGCACCGCGCGCAGGATCGAAGCCTTGGGGATGCGATCGACGAAGGTGACGTCGGTGTGCCAACTGTTGGCCTTGCCCAGGTCCGAATCGATGGGCAGAACTTTTGCGCCGTGCGACTTCACCGTGGGGTGGGCAGTGGTCGGGGTGCCCAACAGCTGGGCGAACTCGTACTGCGAATCGTTGTCGAGGTGGTTCTGTCCGCGGAAGAAGATCACCTTGTGTTCGAGAAGCGCCTGTCGGATGAGTGAGATCGTCGCCGGATCGAGGTGCTCGCCGAGAGTGATTCCGTCGATTCGGGCGCCGATATGCGCGCCGAGGGGGGTGACAGTGCCGCGAGCGGCGCCGGCAGCCGCCCCGTTCGTTGATGCCGCGTCCGTGAGGGTCGGCTTGGCGAAAGCTGTAGACATGGTGCACCTTTCGTGGGGAGTGCACCCACCCAAACACGCGAGAATCCGCCTCGACAGGGTTGTGGTCAGTGTGATCGTTACCGCACCTGATTTGTGAATCTCGGTGAAGCTGCTACTTTTGGAGCCATGTCGACCGACCAGCCTGCCGCTTTGCGGGTCACCTATGTGACCGCTGCGCTTGGTTCGCGTCTGCCCTTGGCGCGAGAGCTGTGTTGTCGCCGCCGTTCTTTCTGCAGCTAATTTCTGCGCCTTTCCTGTCTTTCTCTTCGCTTGACCAGCGCAAAAGCTGATTTCGCGGTCGACAGAGATATGCGCCTTCTCCTCCTTCTGCAAGGGACAGCCATGTCGACACCCACCATCTCCGCCATTCCGAACATCCGATCGCGAACCGCGCTCTCGGGAACGCGGACCCGTACCCAGATCGTCGTGCCCGAACTGCGCATTGCCGACGGACCGTCCGCGACGGTGTTGCGCATTGCTCGATCCCGCGGGCCGCTCTCTCGCGATACCGCGGCGAAAGCGTCCGGACTGAGTATTGCCACCGTGAACCGGCAGGTCACGAGCCTGCTGGACCTCGGGATCCTGCGCGAACGCGCAGACTTGACAGCCTCCGGCGCCATCGGGCGTCCGCGGGTTCCGTTCGAGGTCAACCACGAGCCGTACTTGACCGTGGGCATTCATATCGGTGCCGTCGTCACCAGCATCATCGCCAGCGACATTCGTGGCAAGGTGCTCGGCGCCGTCGAGATTCCGACTCCCGCCACCAATTCTGCTGTCGCGCTTGCCACCATTGCGCGCTCGGCCAAATCGTTTGCCTCACGGTGGCACAAGCGTCGTCCACTCGCCGTCGGCGTGGCCATCGGCGGTCGCGTCGATTCGGCGACCGGAGTAGTCGATCACCCGCGCCTGGGGTGGAAGGGCGCCAAAGTCGGATCCATCATCGGAGCCGGCTTGGATCTCCCCGTCTCAGTCGCCGCCCACGTCGAGGCGATGGCTGCGTCGGAACTACTGCTCAGCACCGACCGTGCCGAAGCCCCGACGCCGGGTACTACCGGGCTGTACTTCTACGCCCGTGAAACTGCCGGTATCGCAATCACTTTCGAAGGTCGAGTACACACGCCGTCCAGCGGACCCGGTTCGATCGCGCACCTTCCGACGGGTTCGTCCGCACGGTGCACCTGCGGCGCCGTGGGTTGCCTTGAAGCAACGATCAGTGACCGCGCCGTAGTCGCGCAGGCTTTGTCTTCGGGCGCAGTGATCCAGGGCAGTGAGCGTGTCACGATCGCGGACGTCTACCGGGCTGCGTCGTCGGGTTCCATTCCGGCACACGAACTTCTGGTTGATCGAGCACGCGTCCTCGGCCGGACGGTGGCAATGCTGCGTGACCTGTTCAACCCGGATCGTGTGATTCTGGGTGGTCAGGCATTCACCGACTATCCCGCCGGAGTGCCCCATGTCGCCGAGGCTTTCTCGACGGCATCCTCGTTGGAGCGTAAGGACATTCGAATTACCGGTTTCGGTAATCGGGTCCAGGAATACGCTTCCACGGTCGTGTCACTGAGTTCACTGTTTGCTGATCCCGCTGCGGCCATGCGTCGCGCGTCGGCCGTCTGACTGCGAAGAGGGTAGTCAGAGTTCCGGTCGATCCAAGACTCGCAACCATGATCCGTCGGACTGGCGGCGCGCGACCTGCGTGCGCCCGCCGGTTCCGTCGGAAGGTTTGGTCGAGGTCATGGCGAGGTCGCCGCTGATCACCGTCGGAAGAGATTCCTCGACGGTGAATCTCGGTGCAGCTGCCAGCATCTGAGAGATCACCTCGCGGATGGCTTGGCGACCCACGGTGAGGGATCCGGGCGGGAAGGCCATCACCGCATCCTCCTCGTAGAGTGCGGCGACGGCGTCTGCGTCACCAGCGTTGGCGAACTGCACAAAAAGCTTTGCGATGTCTTCCGGGGTTCCGGCCTTCTGAACGTCATCTGTTGTTGTCATGCTTCCATCGTTCTACCACACCGGCGATAAGTCCAAGATCTAGTTTGTCTCGCAGCTAGAATTAGCAGTTATGGAACTTCGGCAGCTCGAATACTTTGTCACGGTAGTGGAGGAAGCCAACTTCACTCGCGCCGCCGAGCGGCTTCACGTAGCCCAACCGGGTGTGAGTGCCCAGGTCAAACGGCTCGAACGTGAGTTGGGGCAGGAATTGCTCGATCGTAGTGGTCGGACCGTTTGTCTGACCGACGCCGGGCGAGCTGTCCTCCCGCACGCCTACGCTGCACTTGCTTCCGTTCAGAGCACCCGCGACGCTGTCGATGCCTTGAACGGACTGGTTCGGGGTTCCGTTTCGGTCGGGATGGTCACCGCCTGCGCTTCCGCCGACCTCACAGATCTGCTCAGTCGGTTGCACAACAAACACCCCGGACTGGACATTTCGCTGGCCGAGGACGATTCGCGCAGTTTGCTTGCCGGAGTGTTGGACGGAACCTTCGACATAGCCGTCATCGGGGTGGCGGGCGAGCTGCCGGAAGGGCTCGAATCGAGGGTGATCACCGACGAACGACTGGTGGCCGGAGTGGCGGCCGATCATCCGCTGGCCGAGGTGTCGTCTCTGCCGTTTGCCGAACTCGCGACGCAATCGGTCATCTGTCTGCCGGAGGGAACCGGCATCAGAACGTGTCTGGACTTCGCGTGCGCCGCCGCCGGCACCAAGCCGACGGTTGCGCTCGAGGCAAGCAACCTCGGCATCATCGTTTCATTGGCAGCGCAGGGGCTGGGAATGGCCGTGCTTCCGGAGTCGACAGTGGGGGAGTTGCATCGGATCGATCTCGAACCGGAAGCACGATCTCGGCTGGAATTGGTCTGGCGTTCGTCGGGCGGCAAGAATCCGGCGGCCTCTGCTCTCATCGATCTTGCGAGAGCTGTTCCCGCCGAGTGAGTTCGGCCTGCGCCCGATCCAATCCGCCGTGCTCGAGAGCAGCCAACCGTGACCTGTCCTTCCAGACTATGGTGCCGCGCCGGCGGACGATGACCGACATGGTTCCACCGAGATGCTCGAGCGCTCCTGGCACGTTTCGACGCTCGGCAGGTATCGGAACAGGAAGAATATGTGCGTCGGCGATGGGCGCGGTCCCGTCGATGTCGACGCTCCAGTTCCGGCTGTAGCCGCGAAGAGTCCAGCGATCGTCGGACACCGTCGTCTCCACCTGTGACGTCAGCGGATTACCCAGCCGCAATACCGTTCCGTCCGGTAGCGCGGCAACGACGGCGGTGACTTCGGTGCGCAGAGGTCCGGCGCTGACCTGGCCGCCGGCAAACGCCACGCAGGCTCGAGGATCGGTGAACCCCTGTGCCTGTCCCCACCACCAGGATTCCGGGAATCCTCCCTTTCCCCAGTTCTTCTCGCCGTACACCTGTGCCCCGGTGAGATCCCAGTTCTGCCCGTCGATGACGGCGCTTCCCTCGACCCGGCCGCCGAGCAGCCACGGATGCCAGTATTGATTGAGTGCGGGAACTGATTGGAAGTAGCTCGATCCCCCGAAGCGGCGATGCGGCCAGAATCGCTGATTGCTGATCCGTACGTCGAGATGGCTGTCGCCGAAATCGACCTGCAGTCGATCGGCATTGCCGCGGAAAGCGTTGTCGGCGTAGGCCCCCAGGATCCGTGGATCGGCCGATCCGCTCGGATGTTCGGCGGTACGGAGGAATCCGCCTGGATGCGCCGCGAGACCGAGCGTCGACCAGTTGCCGCCGTCGGACTTGTTGATTCCGGCGAGCGCGATCACCACCCGTCCGCTGCCTGGCATCGTGAATCGCCAGAAGTAACCCTCCATCGCAACATCATGGGAGGCAAGCAGATTGCCGTACGGCAGGGTGGCACCCGAGGCGCGGTACGCGGGACGCTTCACGGTCCCAGTACTGCCTGTGATGCGGTGACCTGAGCGACGAGGCGGCCCTCGTCGTCGCGAATCTCGGTCACGACCGCGACGGTGCTGCGCCCCGCATGCAGTGGCCGGGCGGTTGCGGTGACCGTGCCCTTGCGCACCCCGCGAGTGAACACGGTCGACGAACTGGTGGTGGAAGTGCTTGCACCGGGCGGAAGATTGAGGAATGCACAGACGGCGCCGACGCTGTCTGCCAGCGTCATCAAGGCGCCGCCGTGCATTCCGTTGCCGGCGGTGGTGCGGTGGCTGTCCCAATCCAGATGGCCGACAACCTGTTCGGGTGCCGCGCTGTCCAACTGAATTCCGGTGTGAACTGCAAAAGGCATGCTCGCGACAAGTTGTTCGAGGTCCATGCCTACCGATGGTAACGAGCCGCCGAAACCTCCGTCGGGACTTCGGTTTATCGAGGGCGGTGACTTCAGAGGGGAAGGGCGGTTTCGGACAGACCTTCCGGCGCGTTGCGGCGACGGAACCACTCGGTGCCGAATGCCGCGGCGAGCTGCTCCGTCGGCATTTCGAGGAACGGGCCGAAATCGCCGACCTGCGTTGCGTGCGCGTACATGGCCGCGCGCTTGGACGAGATCACCGAACTGACATCGACGGCGGTGGTGAGTTGGTCTGCGGGAAGCCCGAACGATTCGATGTCCGGCGGCTGCGCCTCTTCGGTCCACTCGGGGTTGGCCTGCATCAGCATCTTCATGTGATCGCGGTTGGTGGACGCCTCGTAGACGAACGGCGTGCCTGCGAGTTCTGCAGCCCGGACGCCGACGTGGTGGACCTGGATGTGATCCGGGTGCCCGTATCCGCCGTTGGGGTCGTAGATGGTCAGGACATCGGCGTTCTCTTCACGAAGAACCTCGGCAAGACGCTCGGCGGCCTTCTCGACGTCGACGTTGCAGAACGCTTCCGGATTCTCGTTCTCGGGCGTACCCACCATCCCCGAATCCGGGTAATGCAGGGACACGACGCGATTGGCGCCCAACGCGTCGGTGGACGCCTCGAGTTCACGGCTGCGGCGCTGAGCCAACGTCTCGTATTCGTCCAACAGGCCGTCGGGGAATTCACCGAGAGCACCGTCGGTAGCGGTGACGACTACGACGCGGTGACCTGCGTCGGCGGCCATTCTCATCACGCCACCCGTAGTGAAAACTTCGTCATCGGGATGGGCGTGGAAACACACCAGGACACTCATTCGCGCAATCGTAAGGCAAGTTACCGACAGGTCAACCCGAGCGCACAGTGAAAACGATTTGTCGAGTCGGCCTCGGCTCTGTGAACCTTGTTCAGTGCACGAGAAGCTGACATGAGCGAATCCACCAACAAAGGCCTGCTGAGCGCCTACCGCGAGATCTTTGCCGCCCCCGGTTCGGTCGCCTTCTCGGCCGCCGGATTTGTCGCAAGGCTGCCGATCGCCATGATCGGCATCGGAATCGTGACGATGATCTCGCAACTTCGTGGTGACTACGCGCTCGCCGGCGCGCTCGCCGCAGTTTTCGCGCTGTCGTCGGCGATCATCGCGCCCGCGGTCTCACGTGCGGTCGACCGCTTCGGACAGCGTGCGGTCCTGCCGATTGCCGCAGCCGTGAGCGTCACGGCGATCGGGGCGCTCCTGCTCGCAGTGCGGATGGAAGCTCCCGATTGGCTGCTTTTCGTTCTGGTCGTCCCCGGCGGCGCCACCCCGACGATCGGCGCGATGATCCGCGCCAGGTGGGTGGCGATCTATGTCGGAAAACCTCAGCTGCGCACCGCCTTCGCCTTCGAATCCGTGGTGGACGAACTCTGTTTCGTGGCGGGCCCCGTCATTTCGGTCGGCCTGAGTATCGGGCTCTTTCCCGAGGCCGGACCGCTGGCGGGACTGATTCTGCTGGTCACCGGAACCCTGCTGCTGGTCATACAGCGCGGAACCGAACCGAAGGTGCATCCGCGCCGACCCGGCCGCGGACGGTCGGTTCTCGGTAACCACGTGATGTGGATCGTCATCGTGATCATGGTGATGCTCGGAACGATCTTCGGCGTCATCGACGTCGGCGCCATCGCGTTCACCCAGGAACAGAATTCGCCGGGATCCGCGACGCTGGTCCTCGCGCTGTTCGCCGGCGGTTCGGGAATCGCGGGACTGATCTTCGGGTCGATGCACCCGGCGCGATCACTGCGCGGACAGTTGATGATCGCGTCCTCCGCCGTCGCCGTTCTCAGCGTCCCACTTCTCCTGGTCGGAAACGTGGCCGCACTCGCGGGCGCATACGTGTTGGCGGGCGCGACCGTCGCACCGACGCTCATCATCGCGACAGCCCTGGTCGAACAGATCGTCCCCCCGGAAAAGCTCACGGAGGGAATGACCCTGACGGTCACCGGCCTCGGCGTCGGCGTGGCGCTCGGGTCTGCGCTGGCCGGGCAACTGATCGACCGGTACGGCGTCCCGTCGGCGTACATGCTCGCGGTCGGCGCTGCAGTCGCAGCCTCTATCGTGACGGCATGTCTATTCGTGAAGCCGTCAGCGTCGACGGCACGTCCATCGTCTATCGAGTAACCGGAAATTCGGCGGGGACCCCGCTGGTGCTGCTGCACGGCTGGGCTCAGTCGTCGCAGTGCTGGGGCGAGCAGGTCCTCGCGGACCTGGCTGCGGACTACCGCCTGATCGCTGTCGATCTGCGCGGCCACGGTTACTCCGATGCTCCCGAAACCGGATACGACGACTCCGCGAACTGGGCCGGCGACGTCGCGGCTGTTCTCGCGGCAGAAGGCGTCGCCGAGAACGCGATACTGCTCGGCTGGTCGTACGGCGGTCTGGTGATCTGCGATTATCTGGCAGCGCACGGAACCGGTGCGGTGGCGGGTGCGGTTCTGGTCGGTGCGATCACCAGCATCGGCCGCGGTGAGAAGGGCGGCAAGGTCGGCTCGGCGATGCGTAGCGCGGTTCCCGGCGCGATGTCCGAAGATCCCCGCGAGGCGATCAGGGCACTCGGCGCTTTCGGCAACGCTCTCACCGGCCCACCCGAGGGCAAGGGCGCAGCGTCGCAGGCCTTGTTCGGGTACAGCCTCTCGACCCGTCCGCGGGTACGAGCAGCATTGTTCAACCGTGCTGTCGGTCACGACGACTTGCTTCGTAACCTGGATATCCCCGTTCTCGTTCTGCACGGAACCGAGGACTCCGTCGTCGACGTGAGTGCAGGTAAGCACGCCGAGGAACTGATTCCCAAGTCCCAGGCGTCGTACTGGGAAGGCTGCAATCACGGCCCGTTCGTGGAGGATCCGACACGATTCGTGTCCGAAGTGCGAACCTTCATCTCGAGCCTCGGTTAGAGTTCGCGCCCGGTGAGGGGGCAGTATGGAGTCGTGACGCCCATGCACATTTCGCGCCCTCGCCGGGTGGCCGTTCTCTCGGTCCACACCTCGCCATTGGCGCAACCCGGCACCGGTGACGCGGGTGGGATGAACGTCTACGTTCTGCAATCCGCGATTCAGCTCGCCAAACGTGGCGTCGAGGTGGAGATATTCACCCGCGCGACGTCCTCGGCCGACGCGCCCGTGGTGGACGCCGCTCCCGGAGTGCGGGTTCGGAACATCGCAGCTGGTCCCTTCGAAGGGCTGGACAAGGCGGATCTGCCGACTCAACTGTGTGCCTTCGTCGCGGGCGTTCTACGGGAGGAAGCGCGACACGAGCCCGGGTACTACAGCCTGATCCACTCGCACTACTGGTTGTCCGGGCAGGTCGGCTGGCTGGCTCGCGACCGTTGGGGCGTCCCCCTCGTACACACTGCCCACACCCTCGCGGCGGTGAAGAATCTTTCGCTTGCCGATGGAGACACCCCGGAGCCGGCAGCACGTCAGATCGGCGAGCAGCAAGTAGTCGCCGAGTCCGATCGCCTGGTCGCCAACACCACCGACGAAGCCAAGGCGCTGCACGAGTTGTACGGCGCAGATCCCACGCGTATCGACGTCGTGGCTCCCGGCGCCGATCTCACCCGCTACCGACCGGGCGATCGCGATTCCGCCCGCGCGTCGTTGGGGTTGGACCCGGGCGAGATCGTCGTGACTTTCGTCGGCCGCATCCAACCGCTCAAAGCGCCGGACGTTCTGCTGCGTGCTGCCGCCGAAGTGATCAGCCGCAGCCCCGGGTTGCCGTTGCGCATCCTCGTCGTCGGTGGACCGTCCGGAACTGGTCTCGCGCGGCCGGACGTGCTGATCGAACTTGCACGATCACTCGGCATCACCGCGCAGGTGACGTTCTTGCCGCCGCAGGCACCGGAGCGTCTCGCCGATGTGTACCGTGCCTCGGATCTGGTTGCGGTGCCGAGCTATTCGGAGTCCTTCGGGTTGGTCGCCATCGAAGCTCAAGCCTGCGGAACTCCCGTGATCGCCGCCGACGTCGGCGGACTGGGAGTAGCCGTACGCAACGGGGAGACAGGCCTGCTGGTTCAAGGACACCGCACCGAAGACTGGGCCGGCGCCCTCGAATCTTTGGTGACAGCGCCGACGCGCTTGGCCGAACTCGCCACGCAGGCACCGCGTCACGCCGAGAATTTCTCGTGGGAACACACCGCGGACGGTTTGCTCGAGAGCTATCGCAAAGCCGCAGTCAACTACAACAACGGAACCGGTCCAAGCGACTTCTCGCCCCGCCGTGCGCGGGGTCTGTGGCGTCTGCGCCGGACCGGGGGAGTGCGTACATGAGCAGCATTTCGGACACCATCGAGCAGGCTCTCACCGAGCGCGAACTCGAATTCAACAGAAAAGACGACGCGCATTTCATCGTCGAACTTCCCGGTGAACACAAACTCAAGACGTCGACTCTGCTCACCGTCGGCAATCACGGTGTGCGGGTCGAGGCCTTCGTGTGCCGCAAGGTGGACGAGAATTTCGAAGGCGTCTACAAGTTCCTGCTCAAGCGCAACCGTCGTCTGTACGGGGTGGCATACACACTCGACAAGGTCGGGGACATCTACCTGGTCGGCAAGATCGCGGAGCATGCCGTGACCGGCGATGAACTCGACCGAGTGCTCGGTCAGGTTCTCGAAGCCGCCGACGGCGATTTCAACGTCATCCTCGAACTCGGCTTCTCCTCGTCCATCAAGCGTGAGTGGGCGTGGCGGGTGTCGCGAGGCGAGTCGCTGGCGAATCTCGAACCGTTCAAGCACCTCATCGAGGAGGAGCCCGCGCAGAGCTGATCGAGCGGGGTGAGACACATCGCGGATGTGTCACGTAAAGTGACCTTTACTTGTGACTGTCGTCACGGAATAATACTGTTCCCGTGAGTCACAGTAAGTTGGTCACACCACCCCGCCGCGCAACTTTTCGAGGAGCACAGTGAGCTTCAAGAGTCCGTTCCCCGACGTTGAAATCCCCAACCTCAGCGTCTACGACTTCCTGTTCGGAAATACCGACCCCGCAGACCTCGACAAGACGGCATTCGTCGAGGGCAGTTCGGGCGCAGTCACCACATACGCTTCGCTGATCGCACAGATCAACGGCGTTGCAGGCGCTCTCGCAGCGCGCGGACTCGCCGTCGGCGACGTGGTCGGGCTGCATTCGCCCAACGTCCCGGCCTTCGGTTCCGTCTTCCACGGCATCCTTCGTGCCGGTGGCGTCGCGACCACGATCAACGCGCTCTACACCGCCGAGGACATCGCCAAGCAGCTCACCGATTCCAAGGCCAAGTTCCTCTTCACCGTCTCGCCGCTCCTGCCTCAGGCAAAGGCAGCTGCTGACCTGGTCGGTATCCCGGCTGAGAACGTCTTCGTGCTCGACGGTGCCGAAGGCCATCTGTCGCTGCGAGATCTGCTCGGCGAGGGCGCAGCGGCGCCCGAGGTCTCCTTCGATCCGGCCACCCAGCTCGCGGTGCTGCCGTACTCGTCTGGCACCACCGGCCGACCCAAGGGGGTCATGCTGACCCATCGGAACCTCGTGGCCAACGTCTGCCAGATCATTCCGCGGATGGGCATCGAGACCGACGACAAGATTCTCGCGGTCCTGCCGTTCTTCCACATCTACGGCATGACTGTCCTGCTCAACGCTGCGCTCTACCGCCGCGCGAGCCTCATCACGATGCCGAAGTTCGATCTCGTCGAGTTCCTGCGGATCGTCGCCGAGCAGAAGTCGACGTACATCTTCGTCGCACCGCCCGTTGCCGTCGCGCTGGCAAAGCACCCGCTCGTCGATCAGTACGACCTCTCGAGCGTGCACACCATCTTCTCCGGTGCGGCCCCGCTCGACGCGGCACTCGGCAAGGCCGTCGCCGACCGGTTGAACTGCCACGTCCGCCAGGGCTACGGCATGTCCGAGATGAGCCCGGTCTCGCACGCGATCCCCTTCGATCGTGACGACATCGCCCTCGACACGTGCGGTCCGACCATCGCCAACATGGAATGCAAGCTCGTCGACCCCGGAACGGGCGAAGAGGTCGCGTACCCGGCTCTCGGCTCGGACGGCGTCAGCGAGCCCGGCGAACTGTGGTGCAAGGGCCCGAACATCATGCTCGGCTACCTCGGCAACGACCAGGCCACCAAGGACACCCTCGACGACGACGGTTACCTGCACACCGGTGACATTGCGACCGTCGACGGCGACGGCGTCGTCAAGATCGTCGACCGCCTCAAGGAACTGATCAAGTACAAGGGCTACCAGGTTCCCCCGGCGGAACTCGAGGCCTTGCTGCTGACCCACCCGCAGATCGCCGACGCCGCCGTGATCGGCGTGCTCGACGCAGAGGGCGAAGAGGTCCCGAAGGCATTCGTCGTGCTCCAGGACGGCGCCGAGTTGACCGAAGCCGACGTGATCTCGTTCGTCGCCGAGCGCGTCTCGCCGCACAAGAAGGTTCGCCAGGTTTCGTTCATCAGTACCGTGCCGAAATCCGCGGCCGGAAAGATCCTCCGCAAGGATCTGCGAACTGCGGAAGTAGCCCCGAGCTGATTTCCGGACAGGGTTGATCAAGAAGGGTTCCGGTACTCGTGCCAGGATGAACGCCATGAGTATCGGAACCCTGGTCCTGCTCCGCCACGGCGAGAGCGAATGGAATGCACTCAATCTGTTCACCGGCTGGGTGGACGTACACCTGACAGACAAGGGCATGGCCGAGGGCAAGCGCGCCGGCGAACTGCTCGCCGAGCACAACCTGTTGCCCGACGTTCTCTACACGTCTCTGCTGCGCCGCGCGATCAGCACGGCCAACCTCGCACTCGACGCCGCCGATCGCCACTGGATCCCGGTAGTGCGCGACTGGCGTCTCAACGAGCGCCACTACGGCGCTCTGCAGGGCAAGAACAAGGCGCAGACCAAGGAAGAGTACGGAAACGAGCAGTTCATGCTCTGGCGTCGTAGCTACGACACCCCGCCGCCCGCCATCGAAGCCGGCAGCGAGTACAGCCAGGACACCGATCCCCGGTACGCGAACCTCGACGAGGTTCCCTTGACCGAGTGCCTGCTCGACGTCGTCAAGCGTCTGATCCCGTACTGGGAGGACACCATCTCCCAGGAGCTGCTCGCCGGCCGGAACGTGCTGGTCACCGCACACGGCAACTCGCTGCGTGCACTGGTCAAGCACCTCGACGGCATCTCGGACGAGGACATCGCGGGCCTGAACATCCCGACCGGAATCCCGCTGCGCTACGACCTCGACGAGAACCTGAAGCCGCTCAATCCCGGCGGCACCTACCTGGATCCGGAGGCCGCAGCTGCCGGTGCCGCCGCGGTGGCGAATCAGGGCGGAAAGTAGCAACCCGATGATGTGCGTCGAGGCCCCCCGAACAGTGTTTTCGGGGGGCCTCGGCCAACAACAGATGAACGACGAACCAACGCCGTCCACCTGGCGGATTACGCGGGCGGGAACGTCCGAACCCGCCGTAACCGACACTTCGCGCGAACGTACGATTGCGCCGTGAGTGTCGTGATTGCAGTGCTGCTGGTCGTGGTCGCCGGCTTGGTCGGCTACCTCGTCGGCGGGGTGCTGGTGCCCAGGCTGTCGTCGCGCCAGAGTCAGCGCTCGGACGAACAGACCGGGCTCACGATGTCTCAGGTTCTCGACCTCATCGTGTTGGCTTCGGAAAGCGGTATCGCCGTCGTCGACGGTTTCCACGACGTCGTGCTCTTCAACCCTCGCGCCGAGGAACTCGGCCTCGTCAAGAATCGTCTGGTCGACGAGCGAGCTTGGCGGGCTGCTCAGGAAGTTCTGCGGACGGGCCAAGCCGTCGAGGTCGATCTGACGGCGCAGACCGCTCAGCGCGGCCGCGACAAGATCGCGGTACGTGGCACGGCCCGGTTGCTCAGCAAGGACGATCGCAATTTCGTGGTCCTGTTCGCCGACGACGATTCCGAGCAGGTCCGCATGGAGGCGACGCGACGCGATTTCGTCGCGAACGTCAGCCACGAACTGAAGACGCCGGTCGGTGCGATGAGTTTGCTCGCGGAGGCACTGCTCGAATCTGCTGACGACCCGGAATCGGTGCGGCACTTCGGCGAACGGGTGCTGGGCGAGTCGATTCGTCTGGGCAAGATGGTCACCGAGTTGATCGCACTCTCGCGCCTCCAGGGCGCCGAGAAGCTGCCGGATCTCGACGTGGTCGACGTCGACACCGTGGTGTCCGAGGCACTGTCGAGGTCGAATCTGTCGGCCGAGGCCGCCGGGATCACCGTCACCACAGACCATCCGAGTGGGCTGGAAGTACTCGGGGATCAGACTCTCCTCGTCACAGCATTGTCCAACCTCATCGAGAACGCTATTGCATACTCGCCCAAGGGTTCTCCGGTGTCCGTCAGTCGGTCGGTACGCGGCGACAATGTCGCGATCGCAGTCACCGACCGAGGAGAAGGCATCGCGAAAGCGGACCAGGAGCGAGTGTTCGAGAGATTCTTCCGCGTGGACAAGGCGCGGTCACGGCAGACCGGCGGAACCGGTCTGGGGCTGGCGATCGTCAAACACGTCGCGGCCAATCACAACGGCTCCATCGAACTGTGGAGCAAACCGGGAACAGGGTCTACCTTCACGTTGCAGATACCGGCACACGTGGAGTCGGACGACGACATCGACTCTGACGACGCGGGAACCGCCGGTTCCACGCGGATCGGCAGACGAGAACAAGGCAGTAGAGAAAACGGCATGGAGGCCAAACGATGACGAGTGTGCTGATCGTGGAGGACGAGGAGTCCTTGGCGGACCCGCTGGCGTTCCTGCTCCGCAAGGAGGGCTTCGAGACCACCATCGTCAACGACGGACCGTCGGCGTTGGCGGAATTCGATCGCTCCGGAGCGGACATCGTCCTGCTCGACCTCATGCTGCCCGGCATGAGTGGCACCGACGTCTGCAAGGCGCTGCGGTCGCGCTCCGGCGTTCCCGTCATCATGGTGACGGCGCGTGACAGTGAGATCGACAAGGTCGTCGGCCTGGAACTCGGCGCGGACGACTATGTGACCAAACCGTATTCGGCGCGCGAGCTGATTGCCCGCATCCGTGCGGTGCTGCGTCGCGGGGTGGAGAACGAGGCGGATCTCGCCTCCGACAATGGGGTGCTCGAGGCCGGACCGGTGCGGATGGACGTCGAGCGTCACGTCGTGCAGGTCGCTGGAAACCCGGTGACGTTGCCGCTCAAGGAGTTCGACCTCCTCGAGTACCTGCTCCGCAACTCCGGCCGGGTGCTGACCCGCGGACAGTTGATCGACCGCGTCTGGGGCGCCGACTACGTCGGTGACACCAAAACCCTTGACGTACACGTGAAGCGGTTGCGTTCGAAGATCGAATCGGATCCGGCCAAGCCCGAACACCTGGTCACGGTCCGAGGATTGGGCTACAAGCTCGAAGCGTGATCGAACCTCGAGACGAATTCAGCCGCCCACACGATCGTGTGAGCGGCTGAATTCTTTTTGTTTACGTGGAGTCAGCCCTGAGCTTTGTTCTGAGCGATCGTGGTCGCCGGATGGACTGCTATGAGGCCGAGGCCGGCGCGACGCCTGCAGAGGCGAGCCAGCTCGTCGTACGCACGCTTTCCGAGAAGCTCTGTCAGTTCCGGCCCGTAGGACTGCCAGACCTGCCGCTCCCCGACATGAGCGTCGGGGGAGCCGGAGCAGTACCAGGCGAGGTCGTCGCCGCCCTCACCCCAGCCGCGGCGGTCGTACTCGGTGATCGTGGTCTTGAGGATCTGAACGCCGTCCGGCCGGTCGACCCAGTCCTGGGTGCGGCGGATGGGTAGCTGCCAGCACACGTCCGGCTTCACCTCGAGCGGCTCGATGCCCTTCTTGAGCGCCATGGAATGCAGTGCGCAGCCCTCGCCGCCGGCAAAACCCGGCCGGTTGAGGAAGATGCATGCACCTTTGTAGCGGCGGGTGCGCAGCGCGGGCTCGTCCTCGAGGTCGTCTTCTTCGACGTAGCCCTTCTTGCCGAGACCCTTTTCCATGAACTGCCAGTCTTCGGCTGTGAGCATTTTCACTGACGCATCGAGCTTGTCCTGATCCTCCTGATCGGAGAGGAAAGCGCCGTGCGAGCAGCAGCCGTCGTCCGGGCGGTCGCCGATGATGCCCTGACACGCCGGCGTGCCGAACACGCAGGTCCAATGCGAGAGCAACCACGTCATATCAGCGGAAATGAGGTGCTCGGAGTTGTCCGGATCGACAAATTCGACCCATTCGCGCGGGAAATCGAGATCGACCTCGGGGCTCGGAGTCATCTTGTGGGACCGGTCTGGGTTACCTGCTGTCACAAGGGCCGACGGTAGACCCAGTAACGTGGCGATGTGCGACTAGGGGTACTCGACGTCGGAAGCAATACCGTCCATCTATTGGTTGTGGACGCCCATCGGGGCGGCCACCCAACACCCATGAGCTCGACCAAGTCCACGTTGAGGCTGGCAGAAAACACTGACGACCGCGGCGATATCACCACGTCAGGGGCCGATCGGTTGGTGTCGACGGTCTCCGAATTCGCCGGTATCGCCAAGACGTCCGGGTGCGAGGAAATGATGGCTTTTGCCACTTCCGCCGTCCGTGACGCCAACAATTCCGAAGCTGTGCTCGCCCGCGTCCGCGCCGAGACCGGAGTCAATCTCGAGGTTCTCTCCGGGGTCGACGAAGCCCGCCTGACCTTTCTTGCCGTGCGCCGCTGGTACGGCTGGAGCGCCGGACGCATCCTGAACCTGGACATCGGCGGCGGCTCGCTCGAACTCACCGCAGGCGGTGACGAGGATCCGGACGTCGCCTTCTCACTGCAACTCGGTGCGGGACGGTTGACGCGCGACTGGCTACAGGCTGATCCGCCGGGCAAGCGCCGGGTCGCTGTATTGCGCGACTGGCTGGACGCGGAGTTGGTCGGACCAGCCAAGGAACTGCGCGCCGCCGGCGACTGGGACCGCACGGTCGGGACCTCGAAGACCTTCCGATCGTTGGCTCGGCTCACCGGCGCGGCCCCTTCTGCCGCAGGCCCCCGGGCAAAACGGACCCTGACTTCCAGCGGACTCAGGCAACTCATAGCCTTCATATCCAGGATGACGGCAGCGGACCGTGCAGAATTGGAAGGAGTGAGCTCGGATCGGTCACAGCAGATTGTGGCCGGCGCGCTCATCGCAGAGGCAACCATGCGGGCGCTCGGAGTGGACGAACTGGAAATTTGTCCCTGGGCACTGCGTGAGGGTCTGATTCTGCGAAAGCTCGACACAGAAATGGGCGGTGAATTGGTGGTGAGTGCTTGATGACCGAGGACAGTCAGCAGATTTCCGTAGCGGAACTGCTCAAGCGGAACGGTCAGAGCGTCGAATCCCGAGGTGGACGACGCCGGCGCGGCGTAGCCGGTGGCATCTCCGTCGCCGAACTGACGGGTGAGATCCCGATCGTTCGCCAGTCGGGATCGCGCGCGGCCGCCGAGCCAGAGTCGGACGAACCAGCAGCCCAGCCTGAAGCAGCTGCGCCAGAAAACGCTGCACCTTCTGCGCCGGCCGAGGCTGTCGCGGAAACCGCCAAGTCAGCCGAACCGGCACCGAAGGTTCCCGCCGACCGCACCGCCGCCTTCGCCGTCTCGTTCGACGACGACGATGACGATGACGAGCCGCAGGCACCCAAGGCCGAGTCGAAGCCGGTTGCCACACCGCCGGTCACCACTCCGAAGCCGACTTCCACGCCTTCGCCGGGACAGACCTCGAAGTCCTCGCCCGGACAGTGGGTGAGCCGGGCACCGCTCAACTCCTCGTCACCGACGCAGGTAACGCAGGAACCAGCACTGCTGTCGGGTCAGACCCTGGCGGGCGATCTGATGCGTCAGGAGCGCGCCGCAACCCAGTCGCCGTCGTTGCGTCCGCCGATCCTGCCGCCGCGTGTCCCCACTCCTGTCGTGAAGGCACCTGCACCGACTGCTCCTGCTCCGGCCGCGCCGGAAGAGAGCACCGAACTGATCGACAAGATCGCAGACGCGGATGCCGGCGAGGCCGAATCGACCGCCGTGGTCGATCTGGTCAAGGCGCCGGCTGTCGATGACGGTGCAAAAAAGTCCAGTGCCGTCGCGGAGTCCGATGTCGAAGCCGAACCGGCAGCGGAAGAGGCAGGCGAGCGTAACTCGATCCGTGAATGGGCAGTGCTTGCCGGTCAGGTGGTTGTTGCACTGATCGTCGGCGGCGCGATGTTCAAGGGCTTCGAGAAGCTGTGGGACATGCTGCCGTGGGTGGCGTTGGTGCTCGCGCTGATCGTGATCGTCGGCTTGGTGGCCGTCGTGCGAGTTCTGCGCAAGACGGACGACATCACGAGTTTCGTGATCGCGGTGGTCGTCGGCATGATCGTGACGCTCGGTCCACTGGCGTTCTTGTTGACCTCGGGTTGATCGGACGATGATCGGGGGATCGCAGCGCATGGTTCGTCGGCCGATCGCTGTCGGCTTGTCGACGGCTTCGGTATATCCGGAGAACACGGAAGCAGCATTTCGCTACGCCGCTGATCTCGGATACGACGGTGTCGAACTGATGGTGTGGGCCGAATCCGTGAGTCAGGACATCGGTGCTGTGGCTGCCCTCGTTCGCAAGTATGCGATTCCGGTGCAGGCCGTGCATGCGCCGTGTCTGCTGATTTCGCAGCGCGTGTGGGGTTCCGATCCGGTCGAGAAGCTCGAGCGTTCGGTACGCACTGCCGAAACCTTGGGAGCGACGACGGTGGTCGTCCACCCGCCGTTCCGGTGGCAGCGCAAGTACGCCGAAGGCTTCGCGGAACAGGTTGTCGATCTCGAATCGAAGAGCAGCGTCGTGGTGGCGGTGGAGAACATGTTCCCCATGCGCGCCGACAGCTTCTTCGGCGGCAAGGACAAATCCGCGGAGCGTCTGCGTAAGCGTGGTGGTCCGGGGGCAGCGTTGTCCGCGTTCAGTCCGTCGTACGACCCGACCGATTCCGATCACGCTCACTACACACTCGACCTTTCGCACACCGCGACGGCGGGCATGGATGCCTTGGAGTTGGCCTCCCGTATGGGCAAGGGGCTCGAGCACCTGCACCTGGCCGACGGTCGCGGGGCGTCGATGGACGAGCACCTGATTCCGGGGCATGGCTCACAGCCGTGCGCGGAGTTGTGTCAGCAATTGGCTGCGAGCGAATTCAGCGGCCAGGCTGTCATCGAGATCAACACGCAGAACGCGCGCACCCGGCGGGAGCGGTCGTCGATGCTGGCGCAGGCGCTCGCGTTTGCACGCGAGCACCTGGCACGCTCAGCGGTGGCCGGCAAGTAGCGCAGCTTCGAACTGCGCGCGTACCTTCTCGACGTGTGCGTCGAGGTCTTTGGTCTCCCAGCCTTCGGTCGAGATGGGATCGAGCACCGAGACGTAGACCGGGCCTGGATGGGCGACAAGCGAATTGCGCCACATCCGTTCACCCGCATTGTGAATCACCACGGGCACGATCGGCACACCGGCTTGGATCGCCAAGTGAAATCCGCCCTTCTTGAAAGGGCCCAGGCGTGGCGTCGGAGAACGGGTGCCCTCCGGAGCTATGACTATCGAGACACCATTCTTGAGCTTGTCGACTGCCGGTTGCAGCGCAGCCTTCGCTTTTGTGGTGTCGGTGCGGTCGATGTAGGCGACGTCGAGCAGTGCACCGACGGGCATGAACCGTGGATCGCTTGCCGCTTCCTTCTTCGCGACGCCGGTCACGTCACGCTTGATCACAGTTCCCAGGACCAACATGTCCAGGGAACTCTGATGGTTGAACATGAACACCGCCGGGCGGTGGTCCCACACGTTGTGCTCGCCGTCGATCTCGACGTCGATGCCGAGCAGTGAGAGCGAGATGTCGGGGCCGTAGGTGCCGACCAGGTTCGCACCCAGTTGACGGTTGCCGGTGACGATGCCCGCCGACGCGCCGAGGGCGGCGGTGGCAGCAAGCGCACCCATGGCGGTTGCCGTTCGGATCGTCGAGATCGGTGTTGCGCCTCGTTGCGGTTTACGCAGGCTGACCGAAGGCCAGTGATTGCGCAACGCGATCCTGGCCAGACCACGATCGGGATTCAACGCGACAGGTCGCCCGACGGCCTCGAGCATGAAGACGTCTTCGACACCGTTGGAGTACGCAAACGCGTTCTTCAAGTCGGCGCCCATCTTCTCGGCATAGCCCGCAAGGGCATTGGCCTTGGCCGGCCCCCACAGAGCGGGCGAGGACAGTTCGCCGGTGAGCATGCCGTCGACGACTTCGGGTTCGGTGCACAGCACGTCTTCGATGTCGAGATCTTCGGCGACGTACTTGGCCTGGAACGGAGTCGCCGACGTGGCCATCACGATCGTGTGGCCGGCTCGCCGGTGCGCCGCCAGTAGCCCACGGGCTTCCGGGTAGATCATCGCGGCGATCTCCTGCTTGAACAGCCGTCGGCCCCAGTCGTTGAGTTCCTCGACGGTACGGCCGCCCAGGGCGCGAACGCCGATGTCCATCAGCGCTCCGACATCAGCGCCACGGAACTGGGTGTCGATCGCGGCGCCGGTGGTGCGCAACAATTCGCCGACGCTGATATCCAAGCGCCGCAGGCGGTCTCGGTACACAACGCTGGCTGAGTACCCGCTGATCAACGTGCCGTCGAGGTCGAAGGCGGCGATCGTTCCGGGCCCGGGAGGCGCGGCTTCGATGGCGGAGTGCAGACGCTCGAGTCCGGTCACAGTCCTACTTCCTCGTTCTCGGCGGGCGCTCGATTTGCTTCTGGAATGGTCACTACTGCTGCGGCGTCGGGCACGGGCATTGCCACCTGATCGAGCCGTGCATGCGCGAGTGCTCGGATATGGCGCAGACGTTCGACCTGGACCTTGATCTCCGCGGCAAACGCCAGGCGCCTGGCCCGGACTCCGTCGTCGTCGACTTCGATCAAGTTGCGGTTGCGCGCCAAATTCAGTGCAGTGGCGAACAACTCACCGGAGACCGATTCGTTGCTGGCGATCTGCTGCCGCAGGCGACGCTGATGTGCGACGTCGATGCAGTTGCTGATGAAGGACTTTTCGTCGAACGACGTCGAAATCGGCGCGAGCACAAGCTGATCGGCGACAACCTGGTACGCCTCGAGGAACGGTTGCAGCACTCGGTGCGCGAGGTACGGCCGCACCGTCTCGATCATGTGCTCGGTTCGTTTGTCGGCGGCCATGACGGTTTCCCACTCGGGATCGATCAGGGTCAGCTCGGTTCGCATCTCCTGCTCGAACGTGTCCCGGTCGCTGAAGAAGAACTCGAACTTCATCAGGTCGCGGATGCGCTTGGCCTCGGCCCAACCGTCTCCGACGGGATCCTCGAACCGCTCTTCGACGGCTGCCTGGAGCACGAGTTCGGTGATGGCGCGCACGACGAGAAAGTGAATTGTGTTGTTGCGGTAGAAGGCAGCAACAAGATGCTGGTCCTTGCCGAGGTAGAAGACCTGCTCGCCGCCGCGATCGAAGCGCTCGAGCACACCGGAATCGACGTGTGTCTGCAACGCCTTCTCGATGACACGCGGATCGGACAGTTCGACGTCGCCGGCGATCGGAAGATTTCGCGCGGTGATGTATCCGAACAGCGGCGTGAGAATCGCGGTGAGTTCACGAACTGTCAACGCCCGGTCTTCGATTCCGAGGAACGCCAACATCGCCAGTGAAGACACGGTCACCGGCGTGACCTCGTTGATGCGGTGACACACCTCGATGCCGGCCTTTTGAATGGCGAGGCGCTGATCGGTTTCCTGGCTGAGTGCGTCCGCGAGTGAGAGCGGCCGGCCGATGGTCACGTGCGCGACGCCGTTGCGTTTTCCCTGTGCGCGTACGTAACCCACCATCCAGCGCAGGCCTTCCGGTGTCTTCTCGGCGCCGAGTGCCTCGGCAGCCATTGCCCCGACCTCGTAGAGCTGGTCGTAGCTCAGCGCGACGGGGACGAGGTACACGTCGGATGCGCCGCTGACCTGAAAGGCCTTGGTCAGGTAGGTCAGGAGACCGAAGCGCGGTGGGCGTAGTTTCCCGGTACGCCCGCGTCCACCTTCGATGTACCACTCCAGATTGAAGCGTTTGGTGAGCAGGTAGCGCATGTACTCGTGCATCGACCACTTGTAGACCTCGTCGTTGCCGATGCTTCGACGAATGAAGACGGTGCCGCTGCGCTTGAGGATCGAGCCCATGGGCCAGAAGCTGATGTTGAGGCCGCCCATGACGTGATTGAGCGGCAAGCCGTTCGCGATCAATGCCGGACGCAGGACGAGGGGATCGAGGTACGAACGGTGACTGGGGAGGAAGACCAGTGAGTGTTCCTTGTTCAGCTCACGGAGTTCCTCGAAGCGGCTCGTGTCCACGTCCAGCTTGTAGGCGCGAGCGAAGTAGCGGCCCAGGCGATCCCACACCGCGATGGCCTGGCGACTCTGGGTGGCAACCATTTCTTCGAGAGCTTCACGGGCGCGGCGGTCGACTTCGGCGACGGCGATGTTCAACCGGTCGGCCAAAGCCATCACCTCGGTGGTGAACCGGCGGGTGTCGGTGATCTCGTCGACGACGAACCGCGACACCTTGTACTGGCCACCCAGAAGGCCCAATTCGGCGCGCTCGAGTGCGAGGGCGGCCTGCCGTCGGATGAACTCGGGTAGTGAACCGCCACCGCTCTTTTCGAGGCGACGCTCGAGATCGCTCAGTGGTGCTGGCTCACCTTCGATGACCTGGCACCGTGAAGGGTCGGTGCGCAGGGTTCTGCGTTGCGCACCGCGTCCGGGGTGGAGGGGATCGCGTGGTGCCAGCGCATCACGCAGTCGCACCGCGACGTTGTGTTTGGTATGGGTGTCCGGAATCCACACCACGCGAAGCGGTGCGAGCATCGGGTCGTCGGTCCGAGCCGCCAGTTCTGCAAGGGTCTTGTCGGTGATGTTCACGGTGACCGGCCGAGCTTCGGATGAGGTTGCCTTGTCGGCAAGCCACTTTCGCAGCACGCCGGCTTCGGCCTCTGTCATGGTTTCGGTGAGGTACACGCGCGGGTTGGTCGTGTTCTCGCTCATGACTCACGCACCTTCCGTTGTGACTCCGAGAGCCACGATCTCGTCCAGGCTCTCCTGCAAGCACTGCATCAGCAGCGCGGGCTTCGTGATCGCGGCGGTGTCGAGATTGATTCCGATGCAGCACACCCCGACGTGGGAGACCAGTGTCGCCATCGCCGCGCAACCGGGCGCCGGGCCGAATGGGAACATCCGCTCGATCTTCGCTCCGGCGAGATAGACCGGAACCGGTACGCCGGCGACGTTGCTCGCCTGCAGGTCCAGTCCTGTCGACTGGGACAGATACCAGTTCGCGAGTAGATAATTCGGCAGGCGAGCGAGGATCGGGGCGGCGACGTCGAGAGCGTCCAACGCGGGTTCCTCACGCAGACCCAGAACGATTTCTCGCACCTGCCTGATGCGTTTGGCCGGATCCGTTTCGGCGACCGGGCCGTTGAAGCGAACGGCTGCAAACCGGTTGCCGCCGTTGGCATCCGCGCCCGTGCGCATGCTGATCGGCATACCCATCGGGATGCTCTCGACGGATTGTCCGAAGGCTTCGTGGTAGCGATGGAAGCCGCCGAGCAAAGCGGCGACGTAAGCGTCGTTGAGTGAGCCGCCGGCAGCTTTTGCTCCGGCCTTGAGCTCGGGAACACCCACTTCGAGAGTTCCGAACCACCGTCCGAGACCACGATCGTGGAGCAGAGGGGAACCGGAACGAGCTGGGGGAGTGACGATCTTGCGGAGTGAATTGGCGTACCCGAGGACCTCGGAAGCCGTGCTGAACGGACTCGAGATCGCCGTGGTCGCAACATTGGTGGCGCCGCGAACCAGCTTGGCGATACGGGAGGGCGCACGCCGGATCTCGCTGACGACCTCCTCGCCGAAGGCGCCTACCGACGACAGGTGCTCCGGAGCCGGCGGTGTGCGGTCGGGCTTGTTCGGAGTGGGATCCGGGCGCCTGCTGTGCAGCAGCGTCATCATCTGGATGCCGCCCATGCCGTCGGTGATGGAGTGGTGAGTCTTGACCACGAACACGGCACGACCGTCGTCGAGACCCTCGATGAGCAGCGCGCTCCACGGCGGCCGAGCCTTGTCGAAAGGTTCGGTCGCAAGGTGACGACACATGCGCAGTGCGTGATCGAAGTCCGCTGGTGCGGGCAAGCGGACGCGTCGTAGGTGGTAGCCGATGTCGAACTCGGGATCAACCGACCACACCGGATTGCCCAGTTGCATTGCCGGTTCCACCGCGCGCATACGAATACGCGGAACCACGTGTGATGCCCACTCGACTGCGTCGAGAAGTCGATCCCAGTCCGGAGCTCGATCGAGAACCTCTACCGCAACGATCGGTGAGCGCAGTTGCGGCTGCGCCTCTTCCATCCGCCACATTCCCGTCTCGAAGTCGGACATCGTGCGGTTTGCCCCCCAGGCAACCGCGGAAAGGTCGACGTCGACCGCGCTCGGAGGAACAAATGGATTGCTGTTGGCCATACGTCAAGAACTCCCTCGGTCTGCGGATCCACCCCGCGCATCTCTGCTTCTAAGTGTGGACCCGTGACAGTGGGCGCGTCCCGGTTTCGGTGTCAGCCGACAGGTGTGACGTTCGTCAGTTAAGGGCTAATCGGACATGCCTCGAAATTCGACCAGCGTTCACGAAGCGACGCCGACGGCTTTCAGAGCTATCTCGCGGTAGAGAACGCTGACTTCGCGCGGAGTCTGCGGTCCGTCGAGTCGATACCAGAGGACGACGGACTGACACATGCCCAGCAGTGCGCGGCCCGTTCCGGTGATGTCCGGGACCGTGAACTCACCGCTGTCGACGCCTGCCGTCAAAACGTCGACGAGTAGATTCTCGAGCTTCTTTCGTTTGGCGGCGTAGCTCTTTCGTTCGGCGTCCTCGAGGTACCGCAGTTCGGAATCGAGGAACGCGATGTCGGAGCGACTGGTCATGTGCAGAACACACGCCTCGACGAGATTGCCGAACTGTGCCGTCGGCGACGGTCCGGCAGCGTCGACCGCAGCGCTCGCGCGTGCGGTGACGTTCTCGATGCCCGGTTCCATCAGCGCGACGAGGATGCCTTGTTTGTTGCCGTGGTGGTAGTACAGCGTCGGCACGGTGACGCCGGCGCGTTTTGCAATGTCACGAACCGACGCTCCGTGGTAGCCGAGTTCGTGGAAGACCTCGAGTGCGGCGGTGAGCAGGGGAGTCAGCGTCAGTGGTTCGACGATGCGCCACTGTTCGTCGGGTTGAGCCCCCGACTGCAAATCCGTCATTCCGCCTGTTCGCTCCGTTCGGAAATTTCTGGTGGTGTGCGCAGAGAAGGTTCAACCCTAGCGCAAGGCGTGTCCTGCCTACCGATGCTCGGCCACCATTGGATAGCATCACTATCCAGTGGCGGCCCGAGCGAGTTGGACGGAGGAGCGGTGAAGGTTTCCGAATTGGCCGCACAGTCCGGCGTTGCATTGGCCACGATCAAGTACTACCTCCGTGAAGGTCTGCTGATGCCTGGTGAACCGACCAGCGCGACGGGAGCGAGGTACGGCGAACAGCACGTCCGGCGACTCGCGTTGATCAGGGCGCTGGCCGGGGCGGGACTCGCGATTCCACGGATTCGTGCGGTGCTCGAATTGGTGGACAGTGACGAGCGATCCGAATTCGAGACTTTCGGTCGCGCGATCGCGCAACTACCGCCCTACGTCGATCCGGTGCCGGATCAACAGTTCCCCAGAGCTCGCAAGGTTCTGGAGTTTCTCGGTCAGGTCTACGAGCCGAGGTACGTGGCGGTTGCTCACCTCGAGCGTGCACTGATCGGTCTCGAGGATGCCGGACTGAGCCTCTCGGACGAGCGATTGCGCGCCTACGGCGACCACATCCGAGGAATTGCCGAAGTGGAAATCGAGCTGATGCCTACCAGTTCGACCGAGGACGGCATTCGCTATGCAGTCCTCGGAACCGCCATGTACGAACCTGTCCTGACAGCTTTGCGACGCTTGGCGCACCAAGACCTTGCCGCACGACATTTCCCGCAACACCGAGAAAGCCCCGAACAGGAAAATCGATGAGCACCAGCCCCTTTCAAGATCTCAATCGCCTCACCTCGCTCGGCGACGGGCGATACACCGCAACGATCGATCCGATCTGGACCATCGGGCCGAAAGTGCACGGCGGCTCCATGATGGCTGTGTGCGCCGCTGCCGCGCGTCAATGTCTGCGAGACGGCGCAGGTGAGAACGACTCGCTTCTGAAGATGCAGCCACTCGCGGTGAGCGCCAACTATCTGTCCGCCCCCGACCCCGGTGAAGTCGAACTGGAGGTGATCGTCCGAAAGCAGGGACGCCAGGTCGCGTTGTTCGACGTCGAGTTGAGCCAGGCGGGACGCAGCGCTGTTCGCGCGGCGGTCACGCTCGGATTCCCCGATGACGGCGACCCCACCTTCGTCACTGCCTCGTCGATCGACGACATGTCACCGGAACCGCCGGAGAGTGCGGTGGCCGTCATCGGCGATCACCCGATGGCGCAGGTCGTGCACGTCGGGCAGGGCTGCGACATGCGAATCGACACCACCTCGGCGCACTTCCTGACCGGCAGCCAAGGCGAGGCCGAGGTCAGGATGTGGGTTCGTCCTCGACCCGAGGACGAGAACGACATCGACACCGCTGTGCTGTTCGCGATCATGGCGGGCGACATCAGCGCGCCCGTGACGATGAACCGCGGCCTGTTCGGGTGGGCGCCGACCGTGCAGTTGACGACGTACCTGCGCCGACTGCCGACGCCGGGATGGCTTCGCGTGCGGGCAAGCTCGGATGTTCTGGGCAGCACGTGGTTCGAAGAGGATCATGCTGTTCTCGATTCGACGGGCGCAGTCGTCGTACAGAGCCGTCAATTGGCGATGATGCCCCGCTAGGGTCGATCGCTGCGGTCGTGGCAGGCTGTTCGCCATGACAAGAATTGCGATTATCGGTGGCGGCAAGATCGGCGAGGCGCTGATCTCCGGGCTGTTGCAGGCCGGCCACGCCATCAAGGATCTGGTTGTCGCCGAGCAGTATCAACCTCGCGCAGACGAATTGATCGCCGAATACTCCATCCGCGTCAGCACGATCGCCGACGCCGCCGAGGGCGCCGACGTCATCGTCATCGCGGTCAAGCCCGGCGACGTCGAATCAGCGCTCACCGCGTTGACGAAGGTCGATCTGGACGGCGACCTCGAGCAATTGATCGTTTCCCTTGCGGCGGGTATCCCGACCGGGTTCTTCGAAACGCGTCTGCCCGCAGGGTTCCCGGTCATCCGCGTCATGCCGAACACCCCCATGTTGGTCGGGGAGGGCGTGAGCGTCCTCTCGCCCGGACGGCACGTCAAGGCCGAGCATCTCGAGCTCGTACGCGGCATCCTCGGCAGCGTCGGCAAGGTGGTCACGGTTCCCGAATCGCAGATCGACGCGGTCACTGCTGTCTCCGGTTCCGGCCCGGCCTACTTCTTCTTGGTTGCCGAAGCGATGATCGATGCGGGAGTCGGTCTCGGCCTGACGCGCCCGGTCGCTACCGAATTAGTGGTGCAGACGATGGTCGGCTCCGCAGCGATGCTCGATCGCACCGGCGACAGCGCGACGGATCTTCGCGCCGCGGTGACGTCACCGGGTGGAACGACGGCTGCGGCACTGCGTCAGCTCGAAGCGGGCGGCCTGCGGACGGCGTTCTTCGATGCCTTGGATGCCGCCAAGTCGCGCTCGGCCGCGATGGGTTCAGCTGCGGAATAGTCGTCCGTTTAGCCACACCCGTCGCTTTAACCCCACCAGTACAGCTAAGCTCGACTTAGTACGTACGTGTCTGTTCCGCCGGAGGGGAAGCCGGCGGCGCGAGTCGTGCTGGAGGTATGTGGATTAATGGTGTCTGCAAACAAGCCGTCCATGGGTTCGTCCCACGACGGAAAGCCGGCAGTGGCCGGCACGCAATTCCTCACTGTTGCTGAGGTAGCAACTTTGATGAGGGTGTCGAAAATGACTGTGTACCGGTTGGTACACAGTGGCGAATTGCCCGCTGTACGAGTGGGCCGTTCGTTCCGTGTACACGCGAAGGCGGTACACGATTACCTCGAAACCTCGTACTTCGATGCCGGCTGACCAGCCGGTTCGAAGAGGATGACCTCGGCGTGAGCCGAGTCGCGGGCACAGCGGTTGCTGTGCCGGAGGCTCGGTTTATGCCGAGTGAGACCACACCGGTACGATGAGTCACTGTCGTACCAGCAAGCTGGTGTCGTAAGGCGCTGAGCTAGTTAAAACGAGGGTCAGGCGCCAATTGCTTGGCGCAGGCGTACGTGACCGGCGTGCGCAGGAACGCTAGAGAAGAACGTGAGGGACACCCGCTATGGGTTCAGTGATCAAGAAGCGTCGCAAGCGCATGTCGAAGAAGAAGCACCGCAAGCTGCTTCGTCGTACCCGAGTACAGCGCAGGAAACTCGGTAAATAAGCAGTACCTGTTGATGCCCGCCGCCCCTTCCGGGGTGGCGGGCATCGATGTATTTCAGGGGAGGGGCGACGTATCTCAGGGGAGAGATGTGTCGGCCGTCTCATTGTCTGGGCGGTTTGTCTTGAATGGCCGAATTTTGGGTAGTCAGCGCGGGACCCCCTCTGCCCGTAAAGTGGGGGAAAATCGCGGGAGGAACGCTTCGGCAGAGCGCGTTTCTACTGGATATGGGGGTACTTGGTGGTTGAAGGTGACAACACTTCAGGGGGCACGACGCCTCGCGTCGTACTGGTGACCGGGGCGAGCAGATTTCTCGGCGGCTACCTGGTGACCAGGCTTGCGCAGAATCCGTCGATAGAGCGTGTCATCGCCGTCGACGCCGTCAGTCCGAGCAAGGACATGATGCGCAGAATGGGCCGCGCGGAATTCGTGCGAGCAGACATCCGCAATCCGCTGATCGGCAAAGTGATCCGAAACGCCGAGGTCGACACCGTCGTGCACGCGTCGACGCTTCAGAAAGCCCCCAAAGCCGGCAGCCGCGCCGCGATGAAGGACATGAACGTCATCGGCGCCATGCAACTGTTCGCGGTCTGCCAGAAAGCTCCGACGGTTCGCAAGGTGATCCTGCGCTCGGCTTCGGTCGTCTACGGGTGCAGTGCCAAGGATCCCGCTCAGTTCACCGAAGAAATGAGTGCGCGCCGCCGGCCGCCGGGCGGATATGCCCGCGACAGCCTCGAGATCGAGGGATACCTCCGCGGGATGGGGCGTCGGCGCCCGGACATCTCGGTCGGGATTCTGCGGTTGGCGCCGTTGATCGGACCTCAGCTGACTGCAACCGTCGGGCACTACGTCACCGCCCCACTCGTGCCCACCATCGTCGGGCGCAACGCGCGCCTGCAATTGCTCCACGTCGAGGATGCCCTCGCGGCGCTGGAGAAGGCGACCATCGGCCACGCCTCGGGTACGTACAACATCGCCGGCGACGGAGTGGTCATGATGTCGCAGGCGATCCGCCGGGCAGGCAGGGTGGAAGTTCCCATGCCGCTCGCTCTGTTCCGTAGTGTCGGGAGCGCGTTGGTGGGGTCGTCCATGAGGCTCTACACCGACGAGCAACTCGAGTACTTCCGGTTCGGCTGCGGACTCGACACCACTCGCATGCGCAGCGAGTTGGGGTTCGAGCCGCGATGGACCACCATGCAAGCACTCGACGATTTCATGCGTGCGATGCAGACGCGCCGGATCATCAAGTCCGAGTGGATCGATCGGGCAGAGAATGCGTTGACCACCATCCTCGGCGGTGACACTGCCGAGGCGAGCGTAAGTGCAGACGTGATGCACATGCCGTTGTCGGGACGAAGTGCGGTGAAGGGGTGACTGACGTGGCGAAGGTAATTCCCCTGCGGCCCAGCGCAACTCACACCGGAAAGTCGGAAGCTTCTCGTTCGCGTGAGTCCGTCACCGGCGCGGAGCGTGACGTCCGTGAACAAAGTCAGCGTCGGCATCCGTCCGGAGTGCCGTCGGCGGCCGACCATGGTGGTGAGAGCACGTTCGTCGATGCGGCCAGGTCGGCGATCGTCGACCAGATCGCCTCGGCAGCAGAATTTTTCCGACGTCGGGTGTCCGGCGACTACGAGGTCGACGAGTTCGGATTCGACCCGCATTTTGCGGACAACGTCGTCATGCCCGTGCTGCGGCCGTTGTTCGAGAAATGGTTCCGCGTCGAGGTCAGCGGGATCGAGAACATTCCCCTCACCGGGGGAGCGTTGGTGGTTGCCAATCACGCCGGTGTCATCCCACTCGACGGGCTGATGACGTCGGTTGCCGTGCACGATCATCATCCGGCGCATCGTCCACTGCGAATGTTGGCTGCGGACATGGCTTTCGAAATGCCGGTGGTGGGCGGACTGGCGCGCAAAGCCGGCCATACGTTGGCGTGCAACCCCGACGCCGAGCGTCTGCTCAACGAAGGTGAAGTCGCGGCCGTGTTCCCGGAAGGATTCAAGGGCATCGGGAAACCGTTCAGTGAGCGGTACAAGTTGCAGCGGTTCGGGCGCGGTGGCTTCGTGTCGGCCGCAATGCGAACCGGTGTTCCGATCATCCCGTGCTCGATCGTGGGCTCGGAGGAGATCTATCCGAAGATCGGTGATCTCACCACACTCGCACGCGTTCTCGGTTTGCCGTATTTCCCGGTCACACCTTTGTTTCCGCACCTCGGGCCACTCGGCCTGGTTCCATTGCCGTCGAAGTGGTACATCGAGTTCGGAAAACCGATCGTCACCGACACCTTCGAGAGCGGTGCAGCCGACGATCCGATGGTCCTGTTCGAGGTCACGGACCACGTCCGAGAAACGATTCAGCAGACGCTTTATCGGTTGTTGGCCAAGCGGCGCAACGTCTTTCTCGGCTGAGTTCGGTCCGGATCGCTTCTCGATCCGGACCGAACCCGCTCAGGCGTTCTGTTCTTTGCGCCTGGCGAGAATTGCCGCGAGCGCACCGCCGACTGCTCCGAGTACCAGCGCTGTGGGAACGCCGATTTTGGCGGCCTTTCGTCCGGTGCGGAAATCACGAACTTCCCAACCGCGGTTCTTCGCGAGTTCACGAAGGTCTGCGTCGGGGTTGATCGCCACCGGTGTCCCCACCAACGAGAGCATCGGTACGTCGTTGTGGCTGTCCGAGTAGGCGGAACAGCGCTTGAGATTGAGGCCTTCACGCACCGCCAACGTCCGTACGGCGTGCGCCTTGCCCATGCCGTGCAGGATGTCGCCGACGAGTCGGCCGGTGAAGACTCCGTCCTCACTTTCGGCGACGGTGCCCAAGGCGCCGGTCAATCCCAGTTTCTCAGCGATGACCTGGGCCAGTTCGACCGGAGTTGCCGTCACCAACCACACCTGTTGTCCGGCGTCGAGGTGCATCTGGGCCAACGCCCTCGTGCCTGGCCAGATCTTGTCGGCAATGACCTCGTCGTAGATCTCCTCGCCGAGGCGGGCGAGTTCGGCGGTGGATCGACCGGCCACGAAGGACAGTGCTTTCTCGCGGCCTTCGGCGACGTCGTCGCTACTTTCTCGGCCGGTGACTCGGAACTTGATCTGCTTCCACGCGAAATCCACCAGATCCGAGGTCTTGAGATACTTTCGTGCAGCGAGACCACGGGCGAAGTGGATGATCGACGCACCCTGCACCATGGTGTTGTCGACGTCGAAGAATGCGGCGGCCGTGAGGTCGCGCGGAACGGCCGGGGGCTCTTCGCCGGTTTCCGGTTCTGTGGGGTTGGCAGCTTCGTGCAATGCCAGAGCTGCATCAGCGCTCGCCTCGCCGGCGAGATTGGCTCGAACTTCCGACTCACTCGGGCCCAGCGGATTCTTTACATGGCGACGTCCGGGGAGAATGACCCCGGCAAGCCCTGATCCGAATCCGGAGCCGTTCGGTAGTGATCGCGCAGGCACCCGCACCTCCCGTGTTGCATTCTCGAGCAGAGAACTCTTCGAGTCAGCCTATCCTCCGCGATGAGGCCCGATGGGTTGGATGGTGACCTTCCCTGTGGTGTGTGACGTTCCTCTCCGCCGATTTGGTACCGAGTGGGGCTCCGGAGGCACACTCGACCGATCAAGTAGATGGCGTCCCAGTAGAAGAAAGGTATGCGTCGATGACTGCAGCTACGCATGAAGTGACCTTGTTGACACGCGCAGGATGCGCGTCCTGCGTCGGCGCGGCGGAGGTACTACGACGGGTCTGTTCCGAGTTCGAGCTGGAATTGACGTGCATCGACGTAGACGAAGCTGCCGCGACGGATCCAGAGCTGAGAGCGGAGTACGGAGACAGATTGCCGGTCATTCTTCTCGACGGACGCGAGCACGGTTACTGGGAAGTTGACGAAGAGCGCCTTCGTGACGATTTACGCAAGTAAGGCAACCCTCAAAGTTGTCCGCGGAGCCGCTTTGCAGGTGAACGGCACATCGAACCCGTCTCGAGCAACTTTGTGCATGGGTTCACAAGCGGTTACCGTGGTGTGAACATTCCCCCGGAGCATCGTGGAGGTCGACAGTCGTGTCGACCGGACGAGGAGCCAGCGACGTGACCGAACCGCACCAGACGCATGAGCCTGTGGCTCAGCGCGTCACCGGCGCTGCGGGCTCTTCTGTCACCGACTCGATCGCTCAGGATCGCGTCATCCCCCAGGCTACGGTGACGCGCTTGGCCGCATACCTGCGGGTCCTCGGAGTGATGTCCGACCGGGGTACCTCCATCGTCTCGAGCGAGGAACTTGCGCAGGCGTCCGGTGTCGGATCAGCGAAGTTGCGCAAGGATCTGTCATTCCTCGGACCCAACGGCGTCCGCGGCGTCGGATACGACGTCAACAGGCTCCGCATCCGCATCGAGCGTGCACTCGGACTCGATCGTGGGCACAAGGTCGTTCTCGTCGGAGTCGGAAACCTCGGCAAGGCGCTGGTCGGCTACGGCGGATTCAGCCGCCGCGGTTTCGAGATGGTCGGACTCTTCGACAGTGACGCAGATCGAATCGGAAGCACAGTCGGCGACCTCGTGGTGCGCAGCACCGAGGAACTGACCGTCGCCTGCCGCGAATTGAACGCGACCATCGGCGTCATCTCCACACCGGACGAGGCCGCGCAGGGCGTGTGCGACCAGTTCGTCAGCGCCGGACTGCGCTGCATCATGAGTTTCTCGCCGATCGCCCTCGACGTTCCCGACCACGTGGAACTGCGACGCGTCGATCTAGCCGTCGAGATGCAGGTTCTCTCCTTCAACAGTGCGCGCAACGCCGATCAGGCATCCAGTGCGCCGCGAGTACGAGTGGCTCACGCCGCATCCGCTTCGTCAGTCCCATCCACCAGTTCACCCGCTCCGGTCGGAGCAGGTTCGACAAGAAACGGATCAGTGATCGCGCCGTGAGTGTTCTGCTTGTCGGGGTCTCGCATCGAACCGCGCCCGTCCCGGTGCTCGAGCGAGTAGCTGTCACCGACACCGATCGTCCGAAGCTGATCGACAAGCTTCTGGCGTCTTCGCACATCTCCGAAGCGATGATCGTCTCCACCTGTAACCGGGTGGAGGTCTACGCGGTGGTGGACGCGTTCCACGGTGCGCTCACCGAGGTCGGTGAAATCCTCGCCGACCATTCAGGTCTCGACCTGACGGCGCTGCACGCTCACGCCTACGTCCGCTACAGCGAAGCAGCGGTCGAACATCTCTTCGCCGTGGCCAGTGGCCTCGATTCGATGGTGATCGGCGAACAGCAGATTCTCGGCCAGATCCGTTCGGCCTACGCATCTTCGGATGCGCAGCAGGCAGCCGGACGCGTCGTCCACGAACTGGCTCAGCAGGCACTGCGCGTCGGCAAGCGAGTGCATTCCGAAACCGGAATCGACTCAGCGGGAGCATCAGTCGTATCCGTGGCTCTTGATCGTGCAGCGGGCATCATCGGTGAGGGCGGCCTCGTCGGCCGCACTGCCGTGGTTGTCGGAGCAGGCTCGATGGGCGGTCTGTCGGTTGCGCATCTCACTCGCGCCGGAATCGAACGCATCGTCGTCGTCAACCGGACACAGGAACGCGCCGAGCACCTGGCAGAGACGGCACGCTCCAACGGCGTCGACGCCGACGGTGTTGCCTTCGATCAGCTTTCGGCCGCGATGGCGCAGGCAGATGTCATGGTCACCTGTACCGGCGCGGTCGGGGCAGTGGTCACCCTGGCGGATGTGCACCGCGCACTCGCCGAGCCCGATCGCGACAACACCAAGCACCTGGTCATCTGCGACCTCGGGCTGCCGCGCGACATCGATCCCGCCGTCGCCGGCCTGCCGGGTGTCACCGTTCTCGACATGGAGACGCTGCAGCGTGATCCGGCGGCAGGCGCAGCCGCTTCCGACGCAGAAGCCGCACGCACCATCGTCGCCGGCGAACTTGCGACCTACCTTGCCGGACAGCGCCTCGCCGAGGTCACTCCGACCGTGACGGCTTTGCGTCAGCGCGCCGCCGACGTCGTCGAAGCCGAACTGATGCGGCTCGATTCGCGTCTGCCCGGCCTGGACGATCCGCAGCGCGACGAGGTTGCACGCACCGTGCGACGCGTCGTGGACAAGCTTCTCCACGCCCCGACCGTGCGCGTCAAGCAACTGGCGTCGGCCCCCGGCGGCGACTCCTACGCAGCAGCGCTGCGCGAACTCTTCGAACTCAGCCCCGGATCTCCCGCGGCCGTGGCCACACCCACCGACCTGGTGGACGGCGACCGCACTGGAAGGGACCTGCAGGCATGAGCGTCACCACCCCTCGATCGGGGAGCCCGCTGCGGATCGGCACTCGCGGAAGTCTTCTCGCGACCACGCAGGCCGGTACCGTGCGCGATGCCCTCATTGCAGCGGGGCATCCCGCCGAGTTGGTCATCATCAAGACCAAGGGCGACCAGTCCACCGATCCCGTCCAGAAGATCGGCGTCGGAGTGTTCACCGCAGAGCTTCGAGAAGCTTTGCTGGACAACCGCGTCGACGTTGCTGTGCATTCCTACAAGGACTTACCGACCGCGCAGGATCCGCGTTTCGTCATCGCGGCGATTCCGCCACGCGAAGATCCGCGTGACGCGCTCGTCGCCCGCGACGGTCTGGTCCTCGGGGAGCTTCCGGCCGGTTCCAAGGTGGGAACCTCCGCGCCGCGCCGCGTTTCGCAGCTCAAGGCACTCGGGCTCGGCCTCGACATCGTGCCGTTGCGGGGCAACCTGCAACGCCGTCTCGGCAAGGTCGAATCCGGTGAACTCGACGCCGTGATCCTCGCTCGCGCCGGCTTGTCCCGTATCGGTCTGCTCGATCTCATCACCGAGAACATCGAGCCCGTGCAGATGCTCCCCGCTCCGGCGCAGGGCGCTCTGGCCGTCGAATGCCTTTCTGTCAATGCGGAATTGGCGGCGATCCTGGCTGAGCACGATGACGCCGGTACCAGGGCGGCAGTCACTGCCGAGCGTGCACTTCTCGCCGAGCTGGAAGCGGGCTGCACCGCTCCGGTCGGAGCGATCGCGGAGATCGTCGAATCCCTCGACGACGACGGCAGAATCTTCGACGAACTGTCGGTACGCGGCTGCGCAGCCGCCATCGACGGTTCGGACGTCATCCGTACCGGCGCAGTCGGTGCGCCGGACAAGGCCGAGGAACTCGGCCGAGCGGTAGCGCGCGAGTTACTCGAACTCGGCGCCCGAGAGTTGATGAACGTGACTACAGGCGAGGCAGCCGATGTTTGACGCCCCACTTTGCACTTGCACCAAGTTCCCATTTCGATACAGCGCACTGGAGAATCACCGATGACCCGAGTCCGAAAGAACACTCCCGGACGGATCCTGTTCGTGGGATCGGGACCGGGCGACCCCGCCCTGCTCACCGTTCGCGCACGTGACGTCCTCACCGGCGCCGCAATGGCATTCACGGATCCGGACGTCGACAAGGGCGTCGTCGCGCTCGTCGGCATCGACATGGGCCGCGACGAGGAGACCGGCGAGCTGATCGCGGACGTGCGTCCGGCACTCGGTGAGCCTGCCGAGGTTGCAAAGACATTAGTGCACGAGGCCAAGAACGGCCACGACGTCGTGCGTCTGGTCTCCGGTGATCCGCTGACCACGGATTCCGTGATCGCAGAGGTCACGGCAGTCGCCCGCACGCAGGTTCAGTTCGAGGTTCTCCCGGGTCTGCCTTCGGGTTCGGCTGTGCCGAGCTACGCCGGTATGGCGCTCGGCTCGGGTCACACCGAGGCCGACGTTCGCGGTGAAGTCGACTGGGCTGCTCTGGCCGCTGCACCGGGACCGCTTGTTCTGCACGCGACGTCGGGACATCTCGCCGAGACCGCCAGCGCGCTGGTCGAGAACGGCTTGGCTCCGCAGACGCCTGCTGCCATCACCGTCCGCGGCACCACTCGTCAGCAGCGAACCGTCGAGGCAACTCTCGCGACGCTCAACGAAGCCGGATCCGAACTGGTGGGCTCGCTCATCGTCACCGTCGGCAAGGTTGTCGCGCAGCGCAACAAGATGTCGTGGTGGGAATCGCGCGCTCTGTACGGCTGGACTGTCCTCGTGCCGCGCACCAAGGATCAGGCCGGCGAGATGAGCGACCGTCTGGTCACTCACGGAGCGATCCCGATCGAGGTTCCGACCATCGCCGTCGAGCCGCCTCGCAGCCCGGCTCAGATGGAGCGTTCGGTCAAGGGCCTCGTCGACGGTCGTTACCAGTGGGTGGTCTTCACTTCCACCAATGCGGTTCGCGCAGTGTGGGAGAAGTTCGAGGAGTTCGGTCTCGACGCTCGCGCCTTCTCCGGCGTGAAGATCGCCTGTATCGGCGAAGCAACCGCAGCCAAGGTCCGCTCGTTCGGCATCAACCCCGAGCTGATCCCGACCGGTGAGCAGTCCAGCGAAGGCCTGCTGGCCGAATTCGCCCCGTACGACGACGTTTTCGATCCGGTCAACCGGGTTCTGTTGCCGCGCGCGGACATTGCAACCGAAACCCTCGCCGAGGGCCTGCGCGAACGCGGTTGGGAGATCGACGACGTCACCGCCTACCGCACCGTCCGGGCGGCGCCGCCGCCGGCCGAGACCCGCGAGATGATCAAGACCGGTGGATTCGACGCCGTCTGCTTCACCTCGTCCTCGACCGTGCGCAACCTCGTCGGCATCGCCGGCAAGCCGCACGCCCGCACGTTGGTCGCGTGCATCGGCCCGAAGACGGCCGAAACCGCTATCGAGTTCGGTCTGCGCGTCGACGTGCAGCCCGAGACCTCGCAGGTGGGACCGCTGGTGGAGGCTCTCGCCGAGCACGCAGCTCGGCTGCGCGCTGAAGGTGCTTTGCCGCCGCCGCGTAAGAAGTCCCGCAGGCGCTAGCGCACCCGTGAGTGGTTGAGGAGTCTGTGGACTCCTCAACCACTCACAGGTTCCGACGAAGGAGGGCTACTTCTCGTGTTTCCCACTCATCGCCCTCGCCGGCTCCGGCGCACCCCAGCGCTCCGGCGACTCGTGGCAGAGACCTCGCTCGAACCCCGGCACCTCGTGTTGCCGATGTTCGTTGCAGACGGCATCGATACGCCGCGTGAGATCAGTTCCATGCCAGGCGTTTTCCAGCACACCCTCGATTCGCTGCGGTCCGCCGCGGTGGAAGCAGTGGAAGCCGGCGTCGGTGGCCTGATGCTCTTCGGCGTCCCCAAGGCGGAGGACAAGGACCCCCAGGGCTCCGGTGCCTCCGATCCCGACGGCATCCTCAACGTCGGATTGCGCGCTCTGGCAGAAGAACTCGGTGATTCAACGGTCATCATGGCCGATACCTGCCTCGACGAGTTCACCGATCATGGCCACTGCGGCGTGCTTAACGCCACCGGCGCCGTCGACAACGACGCAACTTTGATCCGATACGTCGAAATGGCTCTCGCGCAAGCTGAATCGGGTGCGCACCTGCTCGGTCCCAGCGGCATGATGGACGGTCAGGTGGCTGCGATCCGCGGTGCACTCGATGCTTCGGGGTATGTCAAGGTCGGTCAGCTCGCCTATGCCGCGAAATATGCGTCAGCGTTCTACGGACCGTTCCGTGAAGCCGTCGGATCCTCACTGCAAGGTGATCGTCGTACTTATCAGCAGGACGGCGCCAACCGCCGCGAGTCGATGCGCGAGGTAGACCTCGACATCGCCGAGGGCGCCGACATGGTGATGGTCAAGCCTGCAATGTCCTACCTCGACATTCTGCGTGAGACCGCCGACCGGTCTCCGGTTCCGGTCGCGGCGTACCAGATCTCGGGTGAGTACTCGATGATCACGGCCGCCGCGCAGAACGGGTGGATCGACCGGGACGCGGCGATTCTCGAATCGCTCACCAGCATTCGCCGCGCCGGTGCCGACGTGGTCCTCACGTACTGGGCGTCGGAAGTTGCCGGATGGCTGTGACGGAGTCACGCATGGTGGCTGCACCGGTATCGACCGATACGCTGGTGTCATGACCGAGCAGTGGCCGCCGTCGCGCCAGGAACCGCCCCGCCGGGAACCTCCCTACGAGAACCAGCCGTTCGAGAATCAGCCGTACCGCGAACTCGGACCGATGCCGACGGGTCAGATCCCGGGATACGGCCCCGGTTACAACGGATACCCGGGCCCCCAGCCGAAACCCGAGCCGCCGACGGACGTCGTGACTGCGATTCAGTTGTGGTGGGCTGTGACGGCGCTTGGATTGGTCCAGGGCGGCGCGATGATCTGGATGCTGCTCGGGCAGAAGTCGATGTTCGTCGACGAGATGCTCAGGAACCAGGCGGCTGTCGACGCCGGTCTGACACGCTCCGACGTTGAGGGCATGTTCCCACTGGTCATCGTGTTCTCCGCTGTCCTGGTGGTGATCGTCACCGCGGTGTTCCTTTTGTTCGTGCGCTCGATGAGTCGTGGCAAGAACTGGGCTCGAATGTTGCTGACGTTCTGTGGAGTCTTCATGTTGGTCTCTGCGATCCCCGTGATCTTCGGGCTCGGCGGCGACGGCGGCGCGGCCACTCTGCTGTTCGGCGGAGCGGAAATCCTGCAGGCAGTTGCTGCTGTCGGGGCGATCGTGATGATGCACCGAAAAGAGTCCAATCCGTACTTTCTTCGTTTCCCCCCGGCGGGGAACCGATAGGTAGCTCGGGGTACTGTGAAACGGGTCACTGCAGTAGTAGGGGAGAGGTCGTAGACAATGAGTTCTCAGGAAGCCCTGCGCACGGAAAGCACCCACGACGCTCCACTGCGCCAACGTGGTTCACGGACCGAAGTGATCTTGTTCGCGATCCTTGGAGCCTCTGTTCTGGTGACACTCCTGGTGCTCATGATTCCGGGCATCGTCAGCGGATAGCGCACACTTGAACCCGTGAGTATCTCTACGAAGGTCCGGCGCCCGACGGCCGTCGAGGCAGCATTCTGGCTGTGGATCGCCAGCGCGTTCCTACTCATACTCTTCGGCCTGATCAATGTCACCAGCGCCTCGTATTCGCTGCGTGAGCAGTTCACCGATCAAGGCGTATCGGCCGGAAACATCGACATCTACGTCACCTTCGTGCGGGTGTCCGGGCTGGTTCTGCTGTTGACCGGCCTTGCGATCGGCGGCCTCGCCGGTCCCACTCGCGCCGGAAAACCTCTGTGCCGACGGATCCTGGTGATCGTGTCCGGGGTGTTCGCGGTGCTGCAGATCGCGCTGGTCGTCGCCGGGATCAGTACCGTGCTCGCGCTTGTCGTTCCCGTCATGCTGATCTGTGCCTGCGTCGCGATCTACCGCGACACCACCCGAAGTTGGTTCGCCCGTGGCTGACCGTGCTCCTGAAATCGGCCCGGACGTTCTGTACTAATT
>NZ_BCRM01000017.1 GCF_001552595.1 Rhodococcus erythropolis NBRC 15567 | reverse complement strand
AGGAGAACCCAGATGTCGTCCACCACGTTGTCCGCTGTTCCAACCGAGAGAAGTCTCGACTGGGTGCAGCGCCTCATCGGAATCGATACGACGAGTGCCGTGAGCAATCGACCGTTGATCGATCTCATCGCCGCGGAACTACGTCGCCACGGGGTCGAGCCGATACTCGTTTCCGACGACGAGGGTTCCAAGCTGAACCTGTTGGCAACATTCACGCCTCCTGACGGAAGCACTGCCGGTGGAGTGATGTTTTCCGGCCATACAGATGTAGTGCCGGTCGACGATCAAGACTGGAGCAGCCACCCTTTCACTCCCGAAATTCGCGACGGAAGTCTGTACGGACGCGGCACGTGCGACATGAAGTCGTTCATCGGGATCGTTGTCGCGGCGATCCCCGACATCGTTGCTCGGCCGCTGGCGAAGCCGATTCACTTTGCATTCTCCTACGACGAGGAAGTCGGCTGCATCGGTGCGGCCGGGTTGGTCGAGGAGGTTGTTTCCCGGAACCTGCGCCCTGATGTGTGCGTCGTCGGAGAGCCGTCGGAGATGCGGGTCATTCGCGCACACAAGTCGATGAACGTCATACGTGTTGATCTGCATGGTGTTTCGGCGCACTCGTCGCTTACTCCGCGAGGAGTCAACGCGATCGAATACGGCGCGGAGTTGATTCGATTCGTCAGAAGCGCGGCCGACGAGCTCCGTGCGTCCGGCCCGTACGACGACGCATTCGACGTGGCCTGGACGACGTGTTCGGTCAATCTCGTATCCGGCGGGATCGCAGTGAACACTGTCCCCGAGGATTGCTCCATCACTTTCGAATTCAGGAGCATCAGCTCAGCTGGCGCCGCAGATTTGCTCGAACGCTTTGCCTCCGAGGCGAATCGGATCGAAAACCTGATGCAGGAAGAAAACCCGTCAGCCTCCGTGACGATGCACGTGTCGGCCTCGGTTCCTCCCCTGGAGACGGATGCGAATGCTTCGGCGGCCGCACTGGTCGAACAATGGGGTGGTCGGCCCTCGGACGAAAAGGTCGCGTACGCCACCGAGGCCGGGATGTTCGCGAGTATCGGTGTCCCCACTGTTGTGTGTGGGCCGGGAAGCATCACTCAGGCGCATGCACCTGACGAGTACGTGACACTTGACCAATTGGCACAGTGCGAGCAGTTCGTTCGGAACGTCATCGCTCACGCCCGCGCCTGACCCACCCTCACCCCCCTAAGGAAAACCATGTCCACGGCAACTACGCCAACCTCCGGAGCAGTCACCCCGGAACGCCTGGCCGCTGCTCGCAAGGCGGTGATCAGCAGTTCGCTCGGCGCTGCGCTCGAATGGTTCGACGTCATCGTCTACGCATCATTTGCAGTGGTCATCGCCCATAACTTCTTTCCCGGCGGCGACAACACCCTCGGCTTGATACTGACGTTCGCGACGTTCGCGATCTCGTACGTCATCCGGCCGCTTGGCGGGATGGTTCTCGGAAGCTATGCCGACCGTCGCGGGCGCAAGAACGCCTTGACGTTGACGATGATGCTGATGATGATCGGCACGCTCATCATGGCGGTGGCGCCGACGACCTCGATGATCGGGCCGTGGGCCGGCGTCGTCATCCTGGTTTCGCGACTCATTCAAGGATTCTCCGCTGGCGGTGAATTCGGTACTGCTACAACCTTCCTCGTGGAAACTGCACCGCACAAGAAGGCGTTCTACTCTTCCTGGCAGGTTGCCAGCCAGGGTGCTTCGGTTTTCCTGGCATCGTTGTTCGGATACGTGCTCAATACCCATCTCTCGCATGAAGCGCTTTACTCGTGGGGCTGGCGCGTTCCGTTCTTCTTCGGCATCATCGTCGGGCCGGTCGGTCTCTACATCCGCGCCAAGCTCGATGAAACGGACGATTTCAAGACGAGCGTCCCGGAAAAGGCCCCGCTGAAGACGACGCTGACCAGGCATCTCGGCCGGGTGCTGACCGGCGCGGCAGTAGTCGGCGTCGCGACGATCTCGATCTACCTCATCTTGTACATGCCGACGTTTGCCGTGAAGAACCTCGGAGTATCCGCCTCTGCCGGCTACCTCGGCGGAATCGTCGCCGGACTGGTCACCTTGATCACCGTGCCGTTGATCGGTCATCTTGCAGACCGGGTCGGACCTGCGAGAGTTATGACCTGGGCCGCCGTTGCGGCAATCGTCCTGGCCTGGCCGCTCTTCAAACTGATGGTCGATCACCCCTCGACTCTGACGCTCGTCCTGGTTGTTTCGGCCCTGGGCGTCATCATGGCGTTTGCCTTCGGCCCCTTGCCTGCTTTGATGAGTTCGCTGTTCCCAGCGGAGATCCGGGCTACCGGGATGTCTTTGTCGTACAACCTCGGCGTGACCTTGCTCGGCGGAATCGCGCCGTTGGTCTTGACCTGGTTGATCAGTACAACAGGCTCGCTCGACGCTCCGAGCTACTACTACATGACGGTCGCAGTGCTCTCCCTCGGCGGGCTGTGGTCTGCCAGGACGCTTTTCAGTCAGAAGTGACGGCGGGGGAGCGCGGTAGCGATCATGCGACCGCGTCTCCCTCTGCCAGCGCGACAACGGTTTCCGACCCGTGCCAGTCGGGGGCTTGGGTTCGCAGTAGAGCTGCCGGGGTCAGCGAAGAGATTCGGCGGCATTCACGCGTCAAGTGGGCCTGATCGCTGAATCCGCAGTGGGCTGCGGATTCAGCGAGGCCCAGTGCGGGTCGACTGCGGGCGAGCGCCATGAAACGCTGGAGGCGCAGGATCGAGCGCAGCGTTGCAGGGCCGTATCCGAAGGCGTCGTTGCATCGACGCTGGAGTTGGCGCGAAGTCAGTGCCGCCGCGTCGGCGAGAGTGCTGACATTCCACGAATGTTCGGACAGTGCGGTGCGGACGTGGTTGATCACCGGATCGTGACGGAAACTCGAACTTGCCCAACTCCGGACAGCGCTTTCGAGGATCGAGACTTGTTCGTGGTCTTCGGAATTTTCCAAGCGGTTCAACAGTATTCTTTCCGTGCGTGCGTCGGTTACAGCGCTGAGGTCAGCGCGAGAATCTCGAAGCTCGGACGCCGAGGTTCGCAACATCGGCGATGCCGATCCAGGGCGGAATCGAACACCCACGGAGCGTGTTCCGGGCGGAAGAGTGAATGACCATGCAGCGGTTTCGGGGCCACAGACGCGTATGCCGACGCCACGTATCCACAGCACGTCCATGCAAGCATCGGGCACGAGCAGGTGTTCACCTTCTGCGCACGCCGTCCAGCCACACACCAGGATGTCGGAGAGATCCGGGGCGACCGATTGTGGTGTGTACCAACCCATGACAAGAGCCTATCGAGCGCCACCGACACGAAGGCGAGTTCATTCGACCGGGCCGAAGCGATATCCGAACCCCCGGATGGTTTTGATGTACTTCGGTTTCGCGGGATTGGATTCGAGTTTGGACCGCAAGCTGAGAATGGTCGCGTCGACCACACGTGTCTTTTCGTGGTCGGAACCCCAGACGTTTCGGATCAGATGATCACGCGAGTACACGCGCCCAGGCTCGGTCGACAGTTCCAGGAGTACCCGCCATTCGGTCCGGCTGAGGACGAGCAGCTTTCCGCCCATCGTCGCCGTCATTGCACGTCGATCGAGGAGCAGGTCACCGTGACGTTGGTGTTTTCCGGCGGCGGGATGCGCGGTTTCACGAAGGATCGCGGTGACCCGAAGATCGAGCGCGTGAGAATCGATCGGGTTCAGTACGAAGTCCGAGACAGCGCCATGTGGTGCTTCGTCGATGTCCTCGTGGGTATCCACCAACATCATGATCGGCATCGAACTGCGCAAGCGGATCTGTCGTGCAATCTCGTAGCCGTCGATGTCCGGCAACAAGAGATCGATCACGGCGATATCGAAACTGTCGGTGTCCAGGTCGTCGAGTAGGCGGCGCCCGGTGCGGACGAGCTGTGTTTGATGACCAAAATGTACTAATTCGGCCCCGAGTGTCTGGGCAAGCTCCGAACGGTCGGTAGCTGCAAGTATCAAGCTCACGTGAAATCCTCCCCCCGAAGGTGTTACTAGTCGTAACAGCTTGCATTCTGGCAGATCATCCACCGCATGGCCACAACAAGGTGGCTGATCAAAAGTTGAGGGGACCTGGGGCGTTCGCCGCTAGACTTCTTTCATGGGCACTCTGTTCGCGTTGACGCTGCCAGGCTTGCTCGTGCTGCTGGTTCTGTTCGCGTTCGCCGAGACTCTCTGGAACCGGCTTACCGGTGGCCGCGCACTGCCGTGGACCAGGGGGCGCACGACTCGTCCGGTCTCGGCTGCGGGCTTCGAAGAGGTTGCTGCCCTGTTTCAGGGGTCCAAGCATCATGAATTCGAACAGCGGCAGAGCGCGTTGATGCATCGTGAGGACGGAACCGACGGTGACCCGCCGTGGGTGTCCGTCGATCCGGAAGCTAACAAGGTCGTTCTCCGTCGACGGAGTTGACAGTCGGGCTCAGGCCCAGTGGCTGGGGCGGGTCAGTGAATCGGGGAGTGTGGTAGCCGAATCGCTAACCGCCGCGTTGATCTGGAACTGAGTGAGAAAGATACTGCCGCGGAGTTTTGCGCCGCGAATGTCGGTGCCGCGCAAGTCTGCACCGATCAGATCAGCTCGATCGAGTTCGCAGTCGCGGAGGTCTGCACCGATCAGGTAACTCCCGCGAAAGTTGGCTCCACGTAGATCGGAACCACGAAATCTGGCGCCGATGAGGTCTGCGCCGCGGTGGTCGAGTTTGCGACCCTTCTTGCCTGAGATCGGCGAGCGCACAAGGTTACTCGTCTGCAAGAGCAGTGTGTTGACTGTCGCTCGGTGTGCTGAGACGTCGACGGCTTGAATCTGCGAAGGCGTGCCGTTGGTCAGGCTTTCCGTCTCTGCGAGTGCAGCGTCGAGTTCCTTTCGTATCGAGTGGGTTTGCTTCAGCGAGCGGGCTTCGGCGAGATACCAGAGCAGTTCGTGCAACTGGCGTACGACAGGGAACGTTTCGAACATGTCTGACGCGGTCTCCGGGGCATCATGCCAGCTGATGCCGTCGTAGCTCTGCTGTGAAACCTTCTGTCCCGCACCGAAACAGTCGTACACGGTGCAACCGGTGAAGCCCTTCTTTCGCAATCCGGTGTGAATGCCGCAGCGGAAATCCTGCTGCAGGTTCTTGCAGGGGTCGCCGGCATTCTTGTTGGTCGCGAAGTCGGAGGACTTGGAAAAGGGGAGTGCGACGCAGCACAGGCCGAAGCAACTGCTGCAATCCGCGAGCAGATTGGTCTGGCCGGCAATCACGCGTACTCCCGATTGTTGGGTTGGACGGAAAGTCTGGCTTCGAGTTCGTGAGTCTGTCAAACGAAATTGCGTGGTTCGGCAGCAAGAAGTCCAGCGACTCCGAGGTCGTATCCCGCGCAAATTGCGGGGTACCAATCCGGCAGACGTGATTCCGGACCACGCTCGTGAAGTAGGTCGAAAATCGGGTGGACGGCCCAGCTCGCTGCAACCAGTCGCCGTGCGGTACTCGGCTGCAGAACCAGTGCGCCGACGAAGACCACAAATGTTGCGGACACTGCACTCCATTCGCGAACGGGAATGGAGACGTCGACCAGGCGTCCCTGCCGAGCTTGTCCCTGCCGAGCCACGGGATAAACGGCCGCGGCGACCACGAGGCCGGCGGCGTAGGCAGGTGTTCGGCGGTGAGACATCCACTTTTTCACGGGGGCGTCGACAAGTGCACTCAGTATCAGGCCGGTACCTGCTGCGATGACCCGGCCAGTTGTCGAGGGACGCATTCGTCGACAGTATCGCTGCTCGGCGATGCTTCGTGGCAAAGAAAAAGTCCCCGACCAAGACTGGTCGGGGACTTCCCTGGCGGAGGATAGGGGATTTGAACCCCTGAGGGCGTTAACCCAACCCGCGTTCCAGGCGAGCGCCATAGGCCACTAGGCGAATCCTCCGTGGAGCAGCATACCCAATTGCAGGCGTGAAGCGTTAAACGGGTACCTGACCTGCGAAGAACCGGTGGATCTCAGGGTTTGCATCTCCACCCCGGTAGGTGGTGTGCAGCGGCCGACGAAAGCCGTCTACACTGTTCATTGGATCCCGCGCGGCGCGCATCCTGTGAACTCCCCCAGGGCCGGAAGGCAGCAAGGGTCAACGGGCTCTGCCGGGTGCGCGGGGTCCTCTATTTTTTCACATACCCGACCCCGCCTCGTCGGTGAAAGGCCGCTCCGGATGCCTATCCAAACCCAGATCGGGTTGATGAGCCATGAAGAACTCACCTCCGAGCATGAGAGCCAGAGCGCGAAGTACACGCAGCTCCAGGCGCAGAAGCTCGCACTCGATCTGACCCGCGGTAAGCCTTCCCCGGAACAACTCGACCTTTCCGCAGAGCTGCTGACGCTGCCCGGCGACGGTGACTTCCGAGACGGCAGCGGCACCGACTGCCGTAACTACGGCGGACTCACCGGTCTGCCGGAACTGCGCGCCATCTTCGGTGAGCTGCTGGGTATCCCCGTTGCGAACCTTCTCGCCGGCAACAACGCGAGCCTCGAGATCATGCACGACAACGTCGTGTTCTCACTGCTGCACGGCACTCCGGATTCGGCCCGGCCATGGGCACAGGAAGAGAAGATCAAGTTTCTCTGCCCCGCACCGGGCTACGACCGCCACTTCGCGATCACCGAGTCCCTCGGCATCGAGATGATTGCGGTGCCGATGAACCACGACGGCCCGGATATCGTCAAGATCGCCGAACTTGTTGCGTCAGATCCGCAGATCAAGGGCATGTGGGCGGTTCCGGTTTACGCGAACCCCACCGGTGCCGTGTACTCCGAAGAAATTGTCCGGACGCTCGCGTCGATGCCGACGGCCGCGCCGGACTTCCGCCTGTACTGGGACAACGCGTATGCCGTGCATCCACTTGTCGGCGAGACCGCACCTTCCTACGACATTCTCTCGATGGCAGCGGAGGCCGGACACCCCAACCGTCCGCTCGTGTTCGCGTCGACGTCCAAGATCACTTTCGCCGGCGCTGGTGTGAGCTTCTTCGGTAGCTCGGCGGAAAACCTTGCCTGGTACCAGAAGTTCCTGGGTAAGAAGAGCATCGGACCTGACAAGGTCAATCAGCTTCGCCACCTGCGTTTCTTCGGCAATGCCGACGGCGTTCGTGCGCACATGGAGAAGCATCGCGCGTTCCTCGCACCCAAGTTCGAGCTCGTACTGCGGATCCTCGAGGATCGTCTCGGTGCTTCGAAGGTCGCGTCCTGGACCGAGCCGAAGGGCGGATACTTCATCAGCCTCGACGTGGTCGACGGCACGGCCAAGCGCGTCATCGAACTGGCGAAGAACGCGGGTATCGCGCTCACCGCTGCCGGATCGGCTTTCCCGTACAGCACGGATCCGGATGACCGGAACATCCGGTTGGCCCCGAGCTTCCCGTCCACGGCTGAACTCGAAGTTGCCATGGACGGCGTGGCGACGTGTGTCCTGCTCGCAGCCACCGAATCGCGTCTCTCCGAGATCTGAGTTCTCTAAGCGGCGTGCCCGGTCGGTACTTTTCGGTCTCGTCTTGTACCGTTCGGAGCATCAATTCCCGACATAGGGTGTAAATCCCGGAGGTTGTAGTGACGGGCGCGATCAACGCTTCGGATGGACCCTCTTTCGAGGCGCACACCGCGAAATCAGAGTCGGTCATCGAAGCTGACATACCGCGACGCAGTCTCCGTGTCGGTGTTCTCGGATTCTCTGTGCTCGGTGTTCTGGCAGTCGCGTCCGTGCTGATGGTTCTTTTCGCCGTGCCGATGAATACGCGGTACTGGGGGATCTTCGAAAATTTCCTCGATCTCGACGTCTACCGCCACGGCGGCAGCGTTGTGGTTCAGGGCCTTCCGTTGTACGACGGGCCAGTCCTGGAAGGGATGATGTTCACGTACACCCCGTTTGCGGCTTTGCTGTTCACGGTGTGGGCGGTGCTCTCGTTCAAACAGGCGATTGTCGTGTGGACGGGTTTGAACATCGCTGCGTTGTTCGCAGTGATCGTGTTGTGCTGGAAGTACCTCGGTTATCGGCTCGACGTGAAGGCGTACGCCGTCAGTGCGTTGGCCACCACGATCTTTCTGTTCATGGAACCGATACGTACGACGCTCTGGCTCGGGCAGATCAACATCTTCCTGCTGCTCTTGATCGTGTGGGACCTCGGTCGGGACGAGAAGAGTCGGCTCCGTGGAATCGGGGCAGGCATCGCCGCCGGCGTGAAGCTCACTCCGGCCTTCTTCTGGGCGTACCTCTTCATCACTCGTCAATGGCGTGCGTTGGTGACGGCCGTCGTGACGTTCGCGGCGACCGTCGCGATTGGTTTCGTCGTGATCTACAACGATGCGTACAAGTACTGGACCGGCACTCTTGTCGACAGCGAACGCGTCGGACCGACGGATGCTCCGAGTAACCAGTCCGTGTCCGGTCTGATTGCTCAGCTCACTCACACTCCGACGTCGTCGCGGGTCCTGGTCCTCGTCTTCAGTGCGCTGGCAGTATGCCTCGGACTCGGTGCCGCGTGGATTGCTCACCGGCACGGCCAGAAATTGCTCGGCCTCACCATGACGGGGTTGACTGCGACCACTGTCTCGCCGTTCTCGTGGGGTCATCACTGGGTGTGGTTCGTCCCGCTGGTCGTCCTCGCCGCGCACTACGCGATGGTGTCGAAGAAGCGCTGGGCGTGGGTGGCGCCGTTCGTTTTCCTGCTCCCAGTCTTGAACTGGTCTCACACTTGGTGGGACCCGTCGGTCATTCCGGGTACGGATCGCTTTGTCGGAATGGGCCTGTTCATGTTCGTGCCGCCCGAGTATCTGCGGATTCCGACCGTCGGCGTCTACCTCTGGGTCTTCACGCTTGCCGCGGTCTCGACGTTGGTTCTGTTCGGCTGGAAGAAGTGGAAGATTCCGGCTCCGGATGCGTCGGCGCCGGTCACAACTGCCGCCTGACGTGGCAGTATCGGACTCATGGCACTTCAACTGAACCTTGTCGGTGACCCCGAAGCTGATGCCCTCCTGGCCGAGGACCCGTTGGCGTTGTTGATCGGAATGCTTCTCGATCAACAGGTTCCGATGGAAACGGCCTTCCTCGGTCCGAAGAAGCTGGCGGATCGGCTCAGCGGTATCGACGTCAGGCATATCGCCGACATGGACACCGACGAGTTCATCGCCATCTGTGCCGAGCCTCCGGCTGTGCACCGATTCCCCAAGTCGATGGGCGAGCGTATCCAGCTCATGTGCCAGTTCATCGTCGAGAACTACGACGGCGACACCGCGGCGATCTGGACTTCGGGAAATCCCGACGGCAAGGAAGTGCTGAAGCGGCTCAAAGCCCTACCCGGTTACGGGGATCAGAAAGCCCGGATCTTCCTGGCGTTGCTCGGAAAACAGATCGGCGTCGAGCCGAAAGGTTGGCGCCAAGCGGCCGGCGACTACGGGCTCGAGGGCTCGAGGCGCTCGATTGCAGACGTGGTCGACGAACAGTCTTTGCTCGAGGTCCGCGAGTTCAAGAAGGCCGCAAAGGCGGCAGCGAAGGCCGACAAGAAGTAAGCCGCTTTCAGGATTTCCGGGACCCGCTGGCACGCACTACTTTCATCAGGTCGCCTGCGGGGCCCTCGAGCTGACGCGGCGGGCGCCACACTGCACGCAGGGATCGGTCGAGTTCCAAGCCTTCGACGGCTACGACCCGAAGTTCTCCCTGCTTCACCTGGTCCTCGACGGCCAGCGTGCTCAGTACCGCCGGGCCGACGCCACCGAGCACGCTGGTTCGAATCGCGGCCGAACTACCCAGTTCCAACAACGGTGCACCGCGCTCGTATTCGTGTAACGCCAGGTCGAGAGTCGTTCTGGTTCCCGATCCGGGCTCACGCACCAGCAGCGGTGTCGCTGCCAGTTCGGCGACGGTCAGCGGCTTTCGTCGACGCGCCCATGGATGATCCGGATGAACGACCACGACCAGCGAGTCACGCGCGACGGTGACGCTGGGCAGGCTCTTCGGAACGGTCGGTGACTCGACGAATCCTAGGTCACACATTCCTACTTCGACGGCTTCGAGTACGCGTGTCGAGTTGTAGACCTGAAGGTGGACGGTGACACCAGGATGCAGTGATCGAAAGACGCCGAGCCAGGCCGGGATCAGATGTTCGGCGACGGTCATGCTGGCACACACGGTCAATTCCGCGGATCGTTCGGTCCGCATCCCTTCGGCGACGTCGAGAAGCTGCCTCGAGTTGGCGAGGACGCGGCGCGCCCAGTGGACGATGACGGTCCCCTGCGGAGTCAAAGTCGCCCCCGTCGACCTTCGGTGTATGAGTGGCATCCCGAGCTGCCGCTCGAGGGCTTTGACGGCGCGGCTGGCATTCGGTTGTGCGATGTGAGCCAGACGGCTTGCAGCACTGAGGCTTCCGTGATCATCGATGCCGACGAGTAGCTCGAGTGTGGTGAGGTCGGGCCACCTTCTGGTCATGCAGACAGGCTATACCCAGCATCTATTCCATATCGATCTGATATGTCGTGATGGTAGAAATCGCCCTACCGGAGCGATGGTGGCTCAAGGACGCTGGATGAGTGAACCGTGATGTGAAGTCCGTGGCCGAGAAACCCGCAGTCGCCCCTTCGTCAGAAGTACGACGGTGGTCGAGTGTGGTTGCATTGGTGCCCGGAGTTGCGTTGTGCGCCTTGGGTGCCACGGTCGCGCTGATAGCCGGTCAGTTCACCTCCGCCGTGAGTCCGTTGCTGATTGCGATCGTGGCGGGTGCGGTGTTGGCGAATACCGTCTCTTTGCCGGCGAAATTCCAACCTGGCCTGGCATTCTCGGCGAAACGGCTACTTCGGGTGGGTATCGCTCTGCTCGGGCTGCAATTGATGTTCTCCGACATCGTCGGTTTGGGTTGGGGAGTGATCGCCGTTGTGGTGGCGATAGTGTTCCTCGGTATCGCCGGGACCATGTATGCCGGAAAGCTTCTGGGATTGAGTTGGTCGCAGAGGATTCTGATTGCCTGCGGCTTCTCGATCTGTGGAGCAGCCGCTGTGGCTGCTGCGGACGGTGTGGTGAATGCGCGAGAGGAAGAGTTGCTGACCGCTGTTGCGCTGGTGGTGATCTTCGGAACTCTGATGATTCCGACGATCCCCTTGCTGGCCGATGCTTTCGGTATGAACGAGATCGAGGCGGGCATGTGGGCCGGTGGGTCGATCCACGAAGTGGCACAAGTAGTGGCTGCCGGCAGCGCTCTCGGCGCCACCGCGTTGGGTGTCGCGACCGTGGTGAAACTTGCGCGCGTATTGATGTTGGCGCCGGTCATGGCGTTTCTGAGCATTCGGCAACGCACGATGGTCGACAACACCGCCACCAAGCGGCCCCCGCTGATTCCGTTGTTCGTCGTGGCATTCATCGGCTGCATGGGTTTGCGCTCCACCGGAATGTTGCCAAATGAGCTTCTCGGATTGGCGAAGACCGTGCAGACGGCGCTGTTGGCTGCTGCGATGTTCGCTCTCGGGCTGGGGGTGCGGCTGAGCGTCATTCGTGGAGTGGGTGCCCGACCATTCGTTCTGGCCGCGATTTCCACCGTGTGGGTGGCGACGATAGCCTACGTCGGAGTCGTGCTGGTCAGCTGATCGAGCGTTGAGTCCGCCATGCGCTCGGGCTCGTCGAGAACTGAGTGCGAAACCAGCGCGAGAAACTACCCTGCGTCGAAAACCCCAGGTGCACCGCCACTTCGGTCAATGAATAGCGAGGGTTGGCGACAAATCGTTCCGCGAGGGTGCTTCGGACCGAATTGAGAACGGCCGTGAACGTATCTCCGGATTCGGCGAGATGACGGTGCAGTGTCCGCCGGTCGAATCCGAGGCTTCGTGCCACCTGCTCGACAGAGCAGCGGCCGGTCGGAAGCAGAACTTCGATCAATTCCTTGGTTCGGCTGAGGGTGTCGGAGGTTTCCGATGCGGGAAGTGAGTCGAGGAACTGGCGAGCGTACGGCCGGAGCAACTCGTCGGAGAGTTGGTTTGCCGCATCCAGGTCGGCGGCGAAGAAAACGATTCCGGTGAATTCGTGATCGAATTCCACGGTGTCGCCGAGGATTCGTCGATGCGTGCTCGTATCTTTCGGGGCATTGTGCGTGAATCCCACGCTGACCGGATGCCATCGAGAACCCAGGAAACTTCGCAGGATCTGCAGCGTCGCGCCGACTGCGAGTTCGACGCTCTGTCTGGTGTCGACCGGTTCGCCGACCTCGAGCGAGATTCGCAGGGTGGCCAGTCCGTTGACCTCGTTCAGTCGAATGCGTAATGACTCGTTGTACGTGTGCTCGTATCGCATCAATACGTCGAGCGCGCTCCTGACGTCTGGTTCTTCCCTGATAACCAAGCTGAGGGGACCGAGATTGGACAGTCGACGCAGGCCGGCGAGTAGAAGCCCGAAGTCTTCGTGTCCGGACTCCGCTGCCGATCGCTCCAGGAGCGATGCGATGGAGGCGGCCGGTACCCATTGGTCGGGGTGCGCCAGGCTTGCCGGGCTCAGGCCGACACTTCTCATGAGGGCCACAGCGTCCACGTCCACTGTTCGGCACAGGTCGACGTATCGGTTCAGTGACGCGTAGCGGGCGAGTGGCTTCATAGGGCCCCCTTTACTCGATGTCCCGAAATGTTGTGTTGTGTGTCTCGTCAAGTTAAGCATGTGAGCCGGATCTCACATAGTTTTGTTCACATCAGTTCAGCACGACCGCGAAGTCGAGCACCGACTTCTGGAAGTTGTTGCGTACGAATACAGCTCGACCGTAATCGAGTCGAGCCCGCCCACAGAATTGGAGAGCATTGATGGCAAACGCCATTCGGTTCCATGAGATCGGCACACCGTCCGTCATGCGTTGGGAAGAGATCGAGGTAGGACGACCGGGTGCCGGAGAGGTTCGGGTTCGTCATGAAGCGGTGGGGTTGAACTTCGCCGACACCTACTTTCGAAGTGGCCTCTATCCTGCGCAATTGCCTGCCGGGATGGGCGTTGAGGGCGCCGGTGTGGTCGAAGAGATCGGCGAGGGAGTAGTCGATTTTGCAGTGGGGGACCGTGTGACCTACACCGGCAGTCCGCTGGGTGCGTACGCCACCGAGCGGATCATGGCGTCGTCCGACCTGATCGCGCTACCCGACGGCATCGCCTTCGACACCGCGGCCGCCATGACCATGCGAGGACTGACCGCCGCCTACCTTCTGCGTCGCATCTACCCGTTGAAAGCGGGAGACACCGTGTTGCTGCATGCTGCGGCGGGCGGGGTTGGACTGATCTTCACCCAGTGGGCAAAACTGTTGGGAATCAAAGTGATCGGAACGGTGTCGAGCGACGAGAAGGCGAGCGTTGCCCGTGCTCACGGGTGCGATGAAGTCGTCATCTACACCCGCGAGGACGTCGTAGCGCGTGTCAAGGAGATCACCGGGGGCGTCGGCGTGCCGGTTGTCTACGACAGTATCGGGCAATCCACGTTCGACATCTCTCTCGATTGCCTTGCCAGGCGCGGGCTGCTGGTGTGCTTCGGAACGGCGTCCGGGCCGACTCCGCCGATTCAGGCAATGCAGTTGGCCGTCAAGGGATCTCTCTTCCTCACACGTCCGGCACTTGCCGATTACATCGCAGATCCCGAGGAACGTGCCGAATTGGCGGGCGAACTGTTCTCACACGTCGAATCCGGGCGAATCAAGATCGAGATCAACCAGCGATACCCCCTCGAAGATGCGGTGCGTGCGCACCACGACATGGAGTCCGGTCGCAGTATCGGTTCCTCCGTCTTCTCCGTCTGAACCGAAACAGCACTTCCCAGAGGAATTGTCATGACCAACACCGCAACGTTGACAGAAAACCTTCCCTCGTCGACCAGCACGATCCACGTCGAGAAATTGACCTGTTCGATCGGGGCAGAGTTGTCCGGGGTGGATCTCGGCGAGGTCGCACGAGATGCTGCACTCTTTGCCCAGATCAAGGCATTGCTGCTCGAACACAAGGTTCTGTTCTTTCGCGACCAGAACTTCTCCAAAGCCGAGCACGTAGAGCTTGCCCAGCGATTCGGTGAGCTCGAGGATCATCCGGCCCTGGGCAGCGACCCCGACCACCCGGGCCTGGTCCGCATCTACAAAGACCTGGACAGCCCACCGGAGCATTTCGAGAATGCGTATCACTGCGACGCCACCTGGCGCGTGAACCCTCCCATGGGATGTGTATTGCGTTGTGTGGAAACACCTCCGGTCGGCGGCGACACGATTTGGGTGAACATGGCACTCGCCTACGAGAATCTGCCGGCGCGGGTCAAGGAGCAGATCAAGGATCTGCGTGCCAGGCACAGTATCGAGTCGACCTTCGGCGCTCGGATGCCGATCGATCAGCGGCACCAGCTGAAGGAACGCTTTCCCGACGCCGAACATCCCGTGGTACGAACACATCCGGAGACCGGCGAGAAGATTCTCTTCGTCAATTCGTTCGCCACACACCTCGTGAACTATCACACGCCCGAGAACGTCCGCTACGGAATCGATTACGCCCCCGGTGCCGGAAACCTGCTCACCTACCTGGCCAGTCAGGCCCAGATTCCCGAGTACCAGGTTCGGTGGCGCTGGACCGAGAACAGCGTCGCGATCTGGGACAACCGGTCGACACAGCATTACGCGGTGCAGGACTACTGGCCCGCGGTTCGAAAGATGGAACGCGCCGGAATCATCGGCGACGCACCGTTCTGATCTCTCTTCCCAGCCCCGAAGATAATTCATTCACTCGATCGGAGTCACACTATGCATTTCCACGACGATTCACTGTTCCCCGAAACCCAGGACAAGCTTGTCATCACCGTTGCTCCCTACGGACCGGAGTGGGAGCCGGACGATTTTGCAGAAGACCTCCCGCTGTCGATGGACGAGCACGTCCAGCAAGCCGTCGACTGCTTCAACGCCGGTGCCACCGTTCTCCACATCCACGTGCGTGAACTCGACGGCAAGGGCTCGAAGCGACTGTCGAAGTTCAACGAGCTTCTCGGCCGCTTGCGTGAGGCCGTTCCCGAGATGATTCTGCAGGTCGGCGGCTCGATTTCGTTTGCCCCGGAGGGCGAAGGCGCCGATGCGAAGTGGTTGTCCGACGACGTGCGTCACATGCTGGCGGAATTGGAGCCGGCTCCCGACCAGGTGACGATCGCGATCAACACCAGCCAGATGAACATCATGGAACTGATGACCGACGACGACATCGCGGGTACGTCGATGCAACGTCCGGAATTGGCCGATACGTATCGGGAAATGACCGTGCCCGCCGGTCCGGAGTGGGTGGCAGAGCACCTGCGCCGGTTGCAGGCCGCCGGAATCCAGCCGCATTTCCAGTTGTCCAGTATTCCGCAGCTCGAAACGGTGGAGCGGTTGATCCGACGCGGCATCTACACGGGTCCGGTCAACCTCACGTGGGTCGCAATCGGCGGCGGCTTCGACGGCCCCAACCCGTACAACATGATGAACTTCGTCCAGCGTGTTCCCGACGGTGCGTGCCTGACGCTGGAAACGCTGATGCGTAGCGTCCTGCCGGTGAACACGATGGCCATCGCGATGGGCTTGCACGCTCGTTGCGGCAACGAGGACACCATCTGGGGCCGCAAGGGCGAGAAGATGACGTCGGTGCAGCAGATCGAGCAGTTGGTGCGCATTGCAGGCGAATTGGGCCGCGAGGTGGCTACCGCGAAGGAAGCTCGGGACATCTACCGGATCGGCGAGACGTATGCCGACACCGACGAGACGTTGGCGAAGCTGGGTTACGCGCCCAACCGCCGGATCGGCCAGCTGGGATTCACGCAGCACGCCTGAGTTCACACCCTCTCGTACAACAGTTCCGGGGGTACGAACCGCGACGGTTCGTACCCCCGAATCCCCCCGTCTACCTCGAGTACTTCTAGGAGAGTCATGGGACTGCAAGCTCCCGCCACGCCACGTGTGGACACCGCGCTCGGAATCGGCGGACGACGAAAGTTATACCCGTGGATCGTTTTCGCCCTGGCTTTCGGTCTTCTGCTCTCGGACTACATGTCGAGGCAGGTGCTCAGTGCAGTCTTCCCGATCCTTAAAGCGGACTGGGATCTCTCCGATTCGCACCTCGCCTCCCTGAGCAGCGTGGTGGCATTGATGGTCGGGCTGTTGACGTTCCCGTTGTCGCTGCTCGCGGACCGCTGGGGCCGCGTCAAGAGCTTGATCTTGATGGCGGTGTTGTGGAGCGTCGCGACGTTGCTGTGCGCAATCGCTCAGACCTACGAACAGATGTTGGGCGCCCGATTCTTGGTAGGTGTCGGTGAAGCGGCGTACGGCAGCGTGGGTATCGCCGTGGTCCTCAGTGTGTTTGCGCCCCGCGTGCACGCAGCTCTTGCCGGTGCCTTCATGGCCGGTGGATCGTTCGGTTCGGTCATCGGTGTGGCAATCGGTGGGTTCATCGCAGTCCAGTTCAGTTGGCGGTGGTCTTTTGCCGCCATGGCGATCTTCGGTCTGATTCTGGTTGCGCTGTTCCGTGCCCTCGTCACCGAGAAGAAGCTCACCGCTTACGCCGTCGAGGCCGCGCCGGATGCCGCCGGGGAAGCGGTGAGACACGACGGTTTTCGTGCGCCGGTGTCCTCGCTGTTCACCAATCCCGCCGTGTTGTTCGCCTACATCGGTGGTGGTCTCCAGATGTTCACCGCCGCTGTACTTCTGGCGTGGTTGCCGAGCTTCTTCAATCGCTACTACGATTTGGCCCCGGACAAGGCCGGCGTCACAGCTTCCGTATTCGTCCTCTTGGTCGGAAGTGGGATGGTGGTGTGCGGGTTCATCACAGATCGATTCAGCCGCGACGATTCGGCGCGGAAATGGACCACCGCAATCGTCTACTGCGCCATCTCGTTGGTGACGCTGAGTATCGGGCTCCGGTTGGATACGGGGACAGCGCAACTCGTATTGCTCGGTATCGGTGCATTCTTCTCCGCCGGTTCGTCGGGGCCGACGGCAGCTATGGTCGCGAACCTTACCCATCACTCGATTCGAGCGTCGGCCATGGGAACGCTCACCGTTGCCAACAACCTTCTTGGGCTGGCGCTCGGTCCCTTCGTGGTCGGCATCCTCGCCGATCACCTGGGTCTTCTCGGTGCTCTACAGCTTTCGCCCTTCGTCTATGTCGTCGCGGCCCTCGCGTTGGTAGCCGGCAAGCGTGCCTATCCCGCCGGGATGAGGCGGTTGGCGACGTTGCAGAATCGGCCCGAGATCACCGGCGCCACTGAAGTAGCAGAAGTTCGGAGTTCCTGATGGATGAATCACCCACGGTAGTAATAGTTCCCGGTCTGCGCGATCATGTCGAGGATCATTGGCAGACTCACCTCGCGCGCAGGCTCGACAACGTTCTGACGGTTCCTCCCCTCGAGACCGACAAGCTCAGTCGCGATGCCAGGGTTGCGGCATTGGACGAGGTGTTGACAAGTGTTTCCAGCCCGGTGGTCCTGGTCGCGCACAGCGCCGGAGTTATGACAGTTGCCCACTGGGCGAGGGCGCATCATCGAGATGTTGCCGGCGCACTTCTGGTCACGCCGGCGGATCTCGAACTTCCTCTACCCGAGTCCTATCCGTCTCTCGAGGAGCTCGATCGGAACGGGTGGCTACCGATACCGCGTCAGCGTCTGCCTTTTCCGAGCACGGTCGCGGCGAGTCGGAACGATCCGCTCGCCGGGTATCGCCGAGTTGTGGGTTTGGCTGAAGGATGGGGGAGTCGGTTGCTGGATCTGGGTGAGGTCGGACATCTCAATCCGGCGTCCGGATACGGGTATTGGCCGCGGGCGGAATCATTGGTGTGGGAACTGCTCGAGTCGGTGTCGCACGCCGCCTCGTCTCGTACCACGGATTCCGAGTCGCAGGAGGAACACAGTCATGCTTGATCTTGCTGCTCTGCTGGAAGATTCGGCCCGGCGATACCCGGAACGGGATGCGCTGGTTCTCGGAGAAGCGAGGCTGACGTATGCGCAGTTCGACGCCTACGCGAATCGCATCGCCCATCTGCTCGTCTCGCGGGGTGTCGAGCCAGGTGACAAGGTGGCGTTGTCCTGCCCGAACGTTCTCGAGTTCCCGATCGTCTACTACGGCATTCTCAAGGCCGGTGGCGTCGTCGTTCCTCTGAACATCCTGCTCAAGGGGCGCGAAATTGCCTATCACCTGGCTGATTCGGAAGCGAAGCTGTACTTCTGTTTCGAGGGAAGTCCCGAATTACCGATCGCCGAGTACGCCATCGCCGGGTTCGAGCAGAGCGAGACCTGTTCGGCCCTGATCGTGATCAGCACCGAGCCGGGTGCACCGTCGTCGATCCTCGGAGTCGAGACTCTAGGCGAAGCACTGGCATCCGTGTCCGGCACGGAAACGCCTGCAGCCGCGGTTGTTCGTGAACCGACGGACACCGCGGTCATTCTCTACACCAGCGGCACGACCGGAAAGCCCAAGGGCGCCGAACTCACTCACTGCAACATGGTCTTGAATGCACTGTCGACCAACCGGTTGTTCGAGAGCGTTCCGTCCATGCATGAGCGTTATCTCCTGACTTTGCCGTTGTTCCACTCGTTCGGCCAGACAGTGACCATGAATGCGGGAATCTGCGTCGGTGCCACTTTGGTGTTGATGCCGCGCTTCGATGCGACCGCGGCACTCGAGATCATGGAACGCGAAAAGATCTCGGTCTTCGCGGGCGTCCCGACCATGTATTGGGGACTGCTCGGCGTGCTGGAGGAGGCAGTGAAATCCGGGGTGGATATCGAGACCGTTGCACAGAACATGCGGTGCGCGATCTCCGGTGGTGCAGCGCTTCCCGTCGAAATCTTGACACAGTTCAGGGAACGCTTCGGTGTTCAGATCCTCGAAGGGTACGGGTTGTCCGAGACCTCTCCGTTGGCCTTGTTCAGTGACCCGGAGAGCGACCCCCGGCCCGGTTCGATCGGCGTGCCGATCTGGGGCGTCGAAGCGCGGCTTGTCGATGACTCTTGGCGTACGATCACCGGCCCCGATGAAGTGGGTGAGTTGGCCATTCGCGGGCACAACGTCATGAAGGGCTATTTCAACCGACCCGAGGCGACGGCGGAAGTAATGTGCGACGGATGGTTTCGCACCGGGGATCTGGCACGGGTCGATACCGACGGAAATTACTACATCGTCGACCGCGCGAAGGACATGATCGTGCGGGGCGGATTCAACGTCTACCCACGCGAAATCGAAGAGGTTCTGCTCACCCACCCAGCCGTCTCACTCGTCGCTGTCGTCGGGGTGCCGGACACGAGCCTCGGCGAAGAAGTTGTCGCATTCGTGATCCGAGAGCCGAGTGAAGAGATCTCCGAATCGGATCTCGTGGAATGGTCGCGGGAACAGATGGCCGCCTACAAATATCCGCGCCGCATCGAGTTCGTGCCGTCGCTGCCGATGACGGCAACCGGAAAGATTCTCAAACGTGAACTGAATCAAGCATTTTCGATTGTCTGAGGAGATCGATGACTGACGTTCGAGCAAGTGAAGCTTTTCCCGTGACCCAGGCCATGAAGGATTCGGGCGGCTGGAATCCGTTGTGGGACGGACTTTCGGAGCTGGATCCCGAGTGGACCGAGCTGTACATGAAGACAGCAATGCAGCCCTGGAACAGTGGGGTGCTGTCACCTCAGGTGATCCAGTTGCTGTGCATAGCCGTCGATGCGGCGAGCACACACATGTACGCACCCGGCGTACGACGCCATATTCGCGCTGCGCTCGACATGGGAGTGACCCCGAAGGAGATTCTCGAGGTGCTGAAACTGACCACCGTCGTCGGGATTCACTCCTGCAATGTCGGCGTTCCGATCCTGATGGAGGAAATCGCAAACCGGTGACGGCGGTCAGTCCCGCTCGCGGTTCTCCCGTTCCTCACGCTGACGCTGGAGGAACGGGCTCGGGTTCTGTCCGCCGATCGGACCGTGGCCGAGGACTCCGTGCTCGTAGGCGGACTCCGCGTGCAGGGCAACGTCGATTCCGCGGGCCTCGTCTTCACGCGAAATACGGAAGCCGAAGGTCTTGTCGATGAGCTTTCCGAGACCGTAGGTCACACCGAAGGCATAGAGCGCGACCACGACGACACCGACGAACTGCTTGCCCAGCTGCGCGAATCCACCGCCGAAGAACAAACCTTCCGGACCGCCCGTCATCACGGCCGTCGCGAGGAGTCCGATCAGCAACGAGCCGACGATTCCGCCGACGAGGTGCACGCCGACGACGTCGAGGGAGTCGTCGTAGCCGAGCTTGTGCTTCCATCCCACGGCGTACGAGCAGACGATGCCCGCGATCAGACCGATGACGAGCGCACCGAACATGTTCACCGTTCCGCACGACGGGGTGATCGCGACCAGACCGGCGACGACGCCCGAAGCTGCGCCGAACGTCGTGGGGTGTCCGTCACGGTTCTGCTCGACGAACAGCCAGCCGAGTAGTCCGGTACAGCCGGCGACGAGTGTGTTGAGGAAGATCTGCGAGGCCATACCGTCAGCCGCAAGGGCCGACCCGGCGTTGAATCCGAACCAACCGAACCAGAGCAGACCGACGCCGAGCAGGACGAACGGCAGATTGTGCGGACGCATCGACTCGGCCTTGAAACCCATCCGCTGGCCGAGGACCAGTGCCAATGCCAGGCCTGACGCTCCGGACACGATTTCGACCACGAGGCCACCGGCGTAGTCGAGTGCGCCCATCTGGGCGAGCCATCCCTGCGGATTCCACACCCAGTGAGCGACAGGGACATAGACGAGCAAGGACCAGATGGGGACGAAGATCATCCAGGCGGAGAACTTCGCGCGGTCGGCGATCGCACCACTGATGAGTGCTGCAGTAAGGATTGCGAACGTCAATTGGAAGGTTGCGAACAACACTTCCGGGACATTCCCGTGCACGGTCGACGGGTCGATGCCCGCCATGCCGACGTGTTCGAGTCCGCCGATGATGCCACCGTGATCGTCGCCGAACACGAGGCTGTAGCCCACGAACAACCACGCGACCGTGACGAGTGCGATGGAGACGAAGCTCATCATGATCATGTTGAGTACGCCGGTCGAGCGGACCATGCCGCCGTAGAAGAGCGCGAGTCCTGGCGTCATCAGAAGTACGAGTGCAGTACTGACGAGCAACCAGGCAGTTGCTCCGGCATCGATGGTGGCGGGCACAGTTTTCTCCTCACGCATGCGGACCAGCCCGCGTGCACGGAACCCACGATGGGTGCGTGCGGTTTCCTCCGCACTGCGATTGTGTTGCGAACATGTTTCGGGAGAAGTCGGCGTTGCACCCGCACCGGATCACCTGTCGTGGGTCGCCGGTAGTCTTTGCGCGTGGCCCTGTACCGGAAGTATCGACCCGCGTCCTTCGCCGAGGTGGTGGGGCAGGAGCATGTCACCGCACCGCTCAGCACGGCCCTCGACACCGGACGCATCAACCATGCCTATCTGTTTTCCGGCCCGCGCGGCTGTGGAAAGACGTCGTCGGCGCGAATCCTGGCGCGTTCGCTGAACTGTGAGCAGGGACCGACGTCGACGCCGTGCGATGTATGCGACTCGTGCGTTTCGCTTGGCCCGGGCGGCACAGGCAACCTGGACGTGACGGAACTCGACGCCGCAAGTCACGGTGGCGTCGACGACACCCGAGAACTCCGAGACAAGGCGTTCCACGCCCCCGCCGCTTCTCGCTACCGCGTCTTCATCATCGACGAGGCACACATGGTGACGGCGGCGGGCTTCAACGCGCTGCTCAAGATCGTCGAAGAGCCGCCGGAGCACCTCATCTTCATCTTTGCGACGACGGAACCGGAAAAGGTTCTCCCGACCATCCGTTCGCGTACACACCACTACCCGTTCCGCCTGTTGGCGCCGTCGACCATGCGCGGACTCCTGGAAAAGATCTGCGCCCAGGAAGGCGTACCGGTCGAGCCTGCTGTTTATCCCCTGGTCATCAAGGCTGGCGGCGGTTCGCCTCGCGACTCGTTGAGTGTCCTCGATCAGTTGCTCGCGGGAGCCGGCGAAGAAGGTGTCACGTATCCGCGGGCGCTCTCTCTTCTCGGAGTCACCGACGTCGCGCTCATCGACGAAGCAGTAGACGCCCTGTCTGCCAGTGACGGAGCCGCCTTGTTCGGCACTGTCGATCGGGTGATGGACGCCGGTCACGATCCACGCCGATTCGCGCTCGATCTCCTCGAACGTCTACGCGATCTCATTTTGATGCAGGCAGTCTCCGATGCCAGCGAACGAGGGTTGGTCGATGCGCCGGAGGCCGAGCTGGTCACGATGCGTGAACAGATTCAGCGAGTCGGCCCGGCCACGCTCACCCGTTTCGCCGAAACCGTCCACGCTGGTCTCAGTGAAATGCGTGGGGCGACGGCGCCGCGGCTGCTGCTCGAAGTGATGTGCGCGAGAATGCTGCTTCCTTCGGCCTCCGACACCGAGTCGGCTGTGTTGCAGCGGCTCGAGCGCCTGGAACAAGATCTTCCGGCTGCCGGAGTCGCGGCTGCCGCTGCCCCTCGCGCGGCAGCAACGCCGGCACCGACTGTGCCGCCGCTCGAACCGGAGATTGCTTCCAAGTTCCAACGGCCCTCCCAACGCAAGGCCGAGCCTGAGGCACGGCCGGAACCAGCCGCCCCGGCTCCGGCGGCGCCGCCGGTCGTCGAGGCTCCTGTCGTCGAACCTCCGGTAGCGGCAGCTCCCGTGGTCGAACCTCCCACCGTCGAGATCGTGGAACCGCCGGTTGCGGAAGCTCCAGTGGTTGAAGCTCCGGTGGTTGAAGCACCAGTGGTTGAAGCTCCGGTTGCCGAAGCTCCAATAGTTGAAGCTCCTGTGGTTGAACCACCGGCTCCTGCTCCGGTCGAAGCGGAAGAGCTGATCGGGCTTGCCGAGCCGGAACCCGACTACGAGCCCGAGCCCGAGTACGAGGAGCCGGCGGCTGCAGAAGCTGCGCCGGTCTCGGCGGGCCCCACAGTCGAGACCCTCCGTGAATCGTGGAACACCTTGCGCAACAAGGTCGGTGAACGAAACAAGGTTCTTCCGGCCATGCTGTCCGCTGCGACGGTTCACGACGTGCGTGGACATGTTGTGGTCATCGCTCACGGCTCGCCGGTCCTGGGTGCTCGTGTGACGCAACCGCACAACGCGGCGGTCATCTGCGAGGTCCTTGCCGAGATGTTCGGTGGCACTTGGCAAGTCGAGTACCAAGAAGGTGCGCCCACAGCGCCGGCAGCATCGAGCGCACCCAAGGCGACAGAAGCTGCGAGCCGCCCGGCCGCTGCGCCCCGCTTCTCGCGCCCCAGTCAGGAGCGTGCAGCGCAGCAGCCCAAGGCCCCGCAGCCCCAGCGCGGAGATTCGGACGACATTCCGCCGCCTGAGGCCCCCGACTATCCGGAAGACCCTGGACCGGCCCCTGCTCCTGAGGTCGACTACGAGGCAACTCCTCCGCCTGCAACGCCGGAGGACGAGGACGAGATGTTCGCGGAGGCGGCTGAGCCCGCTGATCCGACTGCCAGACGTGATCCCGAGGACGTTGCAAAGGAACTCCTCAAGGACGTCCTCGGGGCACGCCGCCTCGAAAGCTGAGTTGCCGACTCGGTCCGTGCGCGTGAAACGGCTGTCGGAATGCCGCGGCACCACTGTGTGATCGAATTGTTATAAGTGCCGTTCCTTTTGTGTGCGCACGTGTCGAAAGGGCACCGGCTCGGCCCGGCAAAGCTGAATTGTGTGTGGCCGGTTTGCTGGCACATTCGTTCGCTCAATTCCGGTGTAACGAAACATCGATTCGGACGATGGTCGCCGAAGTATATCTGGAATTTCTCGTTGTCTGATCGACATTCGCGTGCTGTTGCTAATTCTCGGTGTGCCACGAATGTTCAGATTGATAGTTGTCGGATGTTTGTTTTGCGGTGATCGACCAATTTGGGACATTCGGCGAATTGGCCACATATTCGGCATTGCGGCATTTCGGTGCGCACTCAACTGAGCATTTGCCGATCTCGAGAAAAAGGTGGCCGTGAAACCGGTGTCCGGTACGGATGTTCAAGCCACTGCTTGACCGGCGACGAAGCAAATAAGTAACTCCGAGTTACAGCTAACTATCGATTGCTGTCAAATTGCTGACACCTGTTCACGGAGCTGAACGACCTTTGTTATTTGTTTATGCCTTGAGGTGAATCTGCGTTTTACACACGGCTGAACGCGTGGTTAGTCTTCGGTCGATTGAGTCTCCCGTGGATGCGCGCGAAAATAGGAAGTGTAAGATGACTGAAGATTCAACTAATCCCGCGATCGCGATAGTCGGGATGAGCATGTGGTCTCCCGGTGCCCATGATCTGCAAGGATTTTGGGAGAACGTCCTCGCGCGACGGATGCAATTCCGAAAGTTTCCCGAGTCGCGGATGTCGCTCGACGACTACTGGAGCGCGAGCCCTGACGACGTCGACAAGACATACGCCGACCGCGGCGCGTTCATGGACGGTTTCGAATTCGACTGGGTAGGTCGCCGGATACCGGAGCGAACCTTCAAGTCGACAGATCTCACACACTGGTTGGCGCTGGAAACAGCACTCGGGGCTTTGACGGACGCGGGCTACAGCCGAGGATCGGTGCCAACTGGACGCAGCGCCGCAATCGTCGGCAACTCCCTCACCGGTGAAGAATCCCGGATGTGGTCGATGCGTTTGCGTTGGCCTTACGTCAAGCGCGCACTCGCTGTGGCAGCCGAAGCGCGCCAGTTGGACAGTTCCGTCGCCGATGCTCTCGCCGAGACGATGGAAGAGGTCTACAAAGGCCCGTTGGTGGAGCCGAGTGAAGACACTCTGGCCGGCATGTTGTCGAATACGATCGCCGGCCGTATCTGCAATTACCTCGACTTCAACGGCGGCGGGTACGTCGTGGACGGTGCGTGCGCGTCCGGAATGCTCGCGGTGGCGACTGCAGCCGAAAAGCTGGCGTCCGGCGCGGCCGACTTCGTATTGGCAGGTGGAGTCGACGTCAGCCTGGATCCTTTGGAACTGGTGGGATTCGCCCGTTTGGGTGCACTGACACGCGGCGACATGAACGTGTACGACGCAAGCCGAAGCGGATTCATCCCGGGTGAAGGTTGCGGATTCGTGGCCTTGAAACGACTCGAGGACGCCAGGGCGGACGGCGACTACGTGTACGCGACGATTCGCGGCTGGGGCATCTCTACCGATGGCAAGGGTGGAATTACCAAGCCCCGCGCCGAAACTCAGGCCGAAATGATCCGTCGCGCATATTCGGGAGCGGGATTCGCGGCCAGCGAGGTTGCCTTTGTCGAAGGACACGGAACTGGTACTCCCGTCGGGGACCCTGTCGAATTGGCCGGCGTCCAGCAGGCCGCGCAGACGGACGGACCAGTCGAGGCTCGTAGCATCGGCATGACCTCACTGAAGTCGCTGATCGGGCACACGAAGGCGGCGTCGGGCATCCTTGCGCTGATCAAGGCGACCATGGCCGTCAATCAACGAATCCTTCCGCCGCTCGCCGGTTGCACCGACCCGAACCCGGCGTTCGGAACCGAAGCACCGGCACTCTTTCCGCTTGTCAACGGCGAGATCAGAGATCCGTCGGAGAAGATGCGTGCCGGTGCGCAAGCCATGGGTTTCGGCGGTATCAACTGCCACGTCGCGATCGAATCGGCTGATGCACCGTCCAGCAAGCTGACACCCTCGCAAGACGTCCGCACGATGATGGCGTCGTATCAGGACACCGAGGTATTTGTACTCTCTGCAGATTCCGCGGTGGACTTGGCGACCCGAGCGCGGGATGTTGCAGATCTGGCGGTTCCGTTGAGTGTTGCGGAGCTGCTGGACTTTTCGGCGAAACTCTCGCGAGTGATCTCGCCGACCGCGCCCTTCCGTGCCGCAGTGGTGGCCGGACGTCCCGCGCAGTTGGCCGAACGCATGCGTCAGCTTGCCGTGATCTGCGAGAACTCCGCTCCAGCTTCCGGCCAGGTCAAGGTGGTGAGCAACGAGATCTCGATTTCGAACAGCGTCCGCCACGACATCGGATTCCTGTTCCCTGGACAGGGATCCCAACAACTCGAGATGGCTCGCGTGCTGATCGAGCGCTTCGAGTGGGCGCGCGAACTGGCGACCAAGGCGGACGGCTGGTTGGAGGGAGTTGGAGCGGAGGCGATCACGCCGCGGATTCTGCGGAACCCGGTCAAGAGCGCAGACGCTGCGGAATTGGCGAAGTGGAAGCGGGACCTCGCCCAGACACAGTTCACCCAGCCCGCCGTCGCCTTGGCGTCGCTGCTCTGGTTCGAGTACCTCCGCCGATTGGGTGTCACACCCAGTGCTGTCGCCGGCCACAGTCTCGGGGAGTTGACTGCGCTCTACGCGGCCGGAGCTTACGACCAGAAGACGCTGATCACCTTGGCTGCGGCGAAGGGTGCGGCCATGGCTGTCAGTGGTGGTGGAAACGGCGCAATGGCGAGCCTGACCTGCGACCGATCGACGGCTGAGGCGATCATCGCGGAGGCAAAGGGTTACGCGACCGTCGCGAATCTGAATACGCCCACGCAGAGTGTGGTTTCGGGTACCAAAGACGCGGTCGACGATGTGGTTGCCATCGCGAAGACCCGCGGAGTGTCGGCTCAGGCGCTTGCCGTGTCGAATGCTTTCCACTCCGAGATGATGAACGAGGCCGAACGGGAGCTGAAGTCCACTGCGCCCGTTGACGAGCAAGTCGATTCGTTGACTTGCTCCGTGTATTCCTGCGTCGAAGGGGAACGCGTACAGACGCCACTGGCACTTCGCGAACTGGTCACCAAACAGGTTGTCTCACCGGTTGACTGGGTCAAGACGGTAAGTGGGATCTCGCAGGAAGTGGACCTGCTCGTCGAGGTCGGACCCGGCCGTGTGCTGACCGGGCTCACCAAGGCGATCAATGGGACCGACGGCGTGCGCTGCTTCCCCGTTGCGTCCAAGTCCGGACGCGACGAGGACTTCAACGTCGCACTGGCCGCGATGTACGTACACGGCGCTCAGGTCCGCTGGAACGAACTTTTCGACGGCCGGTTCGTGCGCGAATTCGTTCCTGCCGATCAGAAGGTGTTCATCGAGAACCTGGCCGAGGCGAAGCTGACGGTTACCTCTGCTCCCGAACCGCTCGCACTTGGTACGTCCGGCGGGGATCCGGCTGCGGCGCTGGCCGATTACCTGAGCCGACGCGGGACCTTCCTCGTCGACGTCATTCGCGCGGATGTAGGCAGTGGAGCGACTTCTCCGTCTTCTCCATCTGCTCCGACTTCGCGGGCAGTCACCAACGGCCACGAATCTGTAGCAGCCAAAGCTCCTTCGCCGGTTTCGGCTCCGGTAGTCGAAGAGCCGGCTGTTGCGGGCGCCGGGTCCGTGGAAAGTGAGCTGATCAGGATCCTCGCCGATACGACGGGATTCCCCGCCGAGTCGATCACGACGGATCTGCGTCTGCTCGATGATCTGAATCTCGACTCGATCAGTGCGGCAGAGGCTATTTCGAAGGTTGCACATCAGTTCGAGGTTGTCGACCTCGACCCTGCCGAGTTGGCCAACGCCACCATCGGAGAAGCAGCATCGCTGATCCTTGCGGCATCACCGCATCCCGGTTCTGACGTTCCAGCAGCGAGTTCGGCGCAGTCGGACGTGTCGCGAATACTGCTCGAGGTAATCGCGGAGGACACCGGATTTCCGGTGGAGTCTCTCGACGTCGATCTCCACCTTCTGGACGACCTGAACATGGACTCGATCAAGGCCGCCGATGCAATCGCGACGGTGGCAACACGATTGGGTGTTCAGGGTGACCTGGATCCAGCCGAACTCGTCAACGTCAGCCTGGGTGAACTGATCGAAGTGCTCGATCGGTCCGCGAAGGAGAAGTCGGGGCAGCAGCAGCCGGCTGCGCGGGCGCTGCCGGCGAAGGCAAAGGGTATATCAGCCGACAGCTTCACCTGGGTTCGCGATTACACCCTGGAAAAGGTTCGGAGCGAGACAGCGTTGCACGGAGTCCGAGACCTCACGGACACGACGTTTGTCGTCATCGGTGACGACGCCGGTTTGGTCGGAAGGTTGGAATCCGAACTTCGAGGTCGTGGTGCTCAGGTCGACATTCGCACATTCTCCGACAGCACTTCTGCGAATGCACACCACGTGGTTGCCGTAATGCCGCGCGTGACCGATGATTCCGTCACCGAAAGCGGCTTGCGCCGTGGGATCGAACACATGTACAAGATAGTTCCGGCGCAGCAAAGTGGAGGCGCGCGAACCACATTGGCAGTGGTTCAGTTCACCGATGTCGAGTTGAGCAATCCAGCGCCGGTGCCGAGTGTGGCGGCGTTCACCGCTTCGGTGCATCACGAGCGTCCCGAACTGGATGTGCGCGTCATAGGATTCGACGGCTCGACTGCGGACGCGGAGGTGGCAGCCACTGTCGTCTCCGAGTTGGATTCGGTTGCACCCTATGTGTTCGCGACTTACGACGCCGAGATGGGACGCACGGCACTGCAACCGCGGGTTCTCGCCTCGAACGACTACACCGTCCGCGAAAGCGGATTGGGAAGTTCGGATGTCGTGGTCGTGACCGGTGGCGCGAAAGGCATCATGGCCCAATGTGCTCTGGCCCTCGGTCGAAAGACCGGCGCCGAACTGGTGCTGATCGGAAGCTCTCAGCGACAAGCGGGCGACGAAATCGCCTCCACTCTTGCGGACTTCACGTCTGCCGGTTTGAGCGCTCACTACTATCGCTGCAACGTCACGGATGCCGCGGCGGTGGCCGGCGTCGTCGCCCAGATCGAGGTCGAGGTGGGGCCGATCACCGGGTTTGTCCACGGTGCGGGGGCAAATGTTCCGCGGCGGTTCGAGAGAGTCGACAGCGCTGCGGCTTTCGAGGAGGTTGCACCTAAGGTCCTGGGCGCAGCCAACTTCGTCGAAGCGCTCGCTGATCGTGACTTGAAGCTGTTCGTGGGCTTCTCTTCCATCATCGGATTCACAGGTATGCCCGGAAACAGCTGGTATGCATACGGAAACGAGCTTCTCGACGAAATGGTGGTGCGGTATGCCGCCGGGCACCCGAAGACTCGGACGTTCTCGCTCGCGTACAGCGTGTGGGGAGAGACCGGGATGGGCGCCCGCATGGGCAGTGTCAACCACCTCGCGAAGATGGGTGTCATGCCGATTTCGACGGCTGCGGGAGTGGATCATTTCCTTCGCCTGGTCGACAGCGGACCCGAGGCGAGTCGTATCGTCGTGACCAGTCGACTCGGCGGTCTCGACACCTGGGCGCCGGCAGCACCGGCTCTGCCGGCGGTGTCGCGCTACATCGACCAAGTGGTGACATTCGAGCCGCAGGTAGAACTGGTGACCCGGACGACGTTGTCCACCTCGGCGGATCCCTTTGTCCTCGATCATGTCTGGAAGGGATCGGCGCTGCTTCCGACGGTGTTCGGGCTCGAGGCGATGTCGCAGGCGGCGGCGTATGTCACCGGACGCGTGACCCTGGGTCGCGTCCGCATCGACGACATCAAACTGGATCGACCGATCGTCGTCGACACCGTCGAGGGCACCAGAGTCGAGATCAAGGCAAGCGTCGTGGAGCAGGATCGTGATGCCGCAGGAGCGCGTGTGCATGTCACGATCGGCACCGAACGGACCGGGTACGGGCGGCCCCATTTCTCGGCCGACTTCATCTTCGGGCTGGACGAATCACTGCCGGAGTTCGAGAAGGAGTTGCCGCGACCGGTGCTCGACATCGATCCGTTGGACGACCTCTACTCGTGGTTGCTGTTCCAGGAGGGCGATTTCCGCCGACTCGAAGAGATCTCGAGCCTCGATTCCGAGCACATTCTCTTCAGTGCTATTTCGCGAGCCGACCGTAAGCAGCACCTCCTCGGTGATCCGTATTTCCTCGATTCCCTGCTCCAATCGGGCCAGATCATGGTTCCGCGGGAGATCTGCCTTCCGGTCAACATTGCGCGAATCGACATGTACGACGGACGATTCGAGGCTCGTTCGTTCACCGCGTACGCCTACGACAAGGTGCAGACAGAGACCCACATGCAAGCCGACGTGGCGGTGGTGAAGGACGGACGAGTGGTGATGCAGCTCGAGGGATATCGCTCCCAGATTCTCTCCCACGACGAAAGCCGTCCTACGGCTGAGGAAATCGCGGATCCGACTGCGCGCGACGCACAGATCATTCTCGACAAGCTCGCGCAACACAGCCGGGCGTTGGGAGTGAAGAGCCCGCGGGTTGTGGTCGCGCACACCCCGGGGATTCACGAGTTGACCAAGTCGGAACGCCACGAGCAGGAGAAACCGATCGCCGAGGCGGCCGTGAACATTCATCTCGATGAGGATGTGGTGATCAAATGAGTAATGCCTTTGCCATCGAATGGCAGGAAACCGGAAAGCCCGTCGTTGTCGGTGATATTCCACCCTCTGTGGATGTCTCGCTCTCGCACGACGGCAGCAAGTCACTCAGTTCGGCCGGCGACTGGCCTCAGGGGTGTGACATCGAACCGATTCGCTCCCGAACCGTCGTGCAGTGGAAGGCGCTTCTGGGTTCGGCGCGGATTCCGCTGCTCGACGAGTTGATCGCAGGCGGCGAATCACTCGATCGTGCGGGCACCAGGCTGTGGGCGGCGGCCGAGGCGATCCGAAAGGCCACGGGGCAGATGTCGGTTTCTCTGGCGATGGGCGCCAGGGAGGACGACGCAGTGACCTTCCGCGGCGGCGCAGAGGGAAGCGTGGTGGTTCTGACTTTTCCGGCTCTGTTGACGGACAACGAGGAGCGGATTCTCGCTTTTGTGACCGATGAGGCGGATGCCGAAGAGCGTGTTTCGGACGAGGCGGATGCGGAAGAACCGGCGCAAGGCCCGGCACCACAGTTCGACTCCGGCCCGTTGTCGGCGAAGTCTCTCGCGCAGTTCGATCCGATGGCCTACGGCTCCGACGTGCATGTGGTGGCTCGGAGCGGCTACCCGGCGGTGTCGATCCGGTTCCCCGTCGGGTTCCGGGACGCGTGCAACGTCGGTGGATCAGTGGGGTTCGCGAGCTTCGCGCTGTGGTTGGGCGCTTTGCGAGAGAGGGGAACCGGACCGATCTCGAAGCAGATCGTGGAGGACATGGCGACGGGTCGTTGGGGCATGGTGACCAACAACTCCGAGGTGTTCATCGATGCGAACCTGTACACCGACGACATTGTCGAGGGGACCATCTGGATCACCGAGCTCACCGGTCCGGATCGGGCAACCACCAATCTGCATGTCGAATGGTGCCGGGTCGACGGCGAGACGCGCACACACATCGGATGGAGTGCGATGCAGACGACGTGGGTGGAAATCCTCTCCCACGGTGTGGTGGCGGCACGGCCGATGCCGCAGTACTTCCACGATTTCATCGAACCGATGACGATTCCGACGGGGGCGAAGAACATCGCTGTCCCCACACAACCGAAGGACGTCGATCGTGGTTCCTTGATCCGCTCGGCTCCGATGGTGCCGCGCAATCCGTACCTGCTCGAATCCGAGATGTTCTCGACGACGATGCAGGACGGAAACGTCGTGGGCAACATCTACTTCGGCAACTATTACATCTGGCAGTCGAGGGTTCGGGACAAGTTCCTCGCCCGTTCTCAGCGTGAGGCCATGGCGGCCAGAGGCGCTCTCGGGGAACTGCGTTGTGTGCACACCAGGGTTGAGCATCTGCGCGAGGTCATGCCGTTCGACGACGTCCTGGTCACGATGTCCTTGGCTGCCCTCTACGAGAGGGGGATCGACCTCGAGTTCGAGTACTTCAAGGTCAATCAGGACGGATCACGGGAGAAGCTCGCGATCGCTCGGCACAGAACTGTCTGGACGATGCCGGGCGCTCTGGGAGAACTGGAAATCTCTCCGCCGTCGAAACTTCCGCAGTCACTGATCGATTCGGTGCTGGAGGCGATCGACGGAAAGTAGACGGGGGATTTTCCGAGATCGAAGTGGAGAGACGGGTTGCGTTTTCCTTGCCGGAGAACGCAACCCGTTTCGATGGGGAGGGGTATGTATGGGTATCGGGGTTTCGAGAAGGTCGGTTCTGAAGGGGTCGGCAGTCGGCACGGTGGCGGTTGCATTGGGTGCAAAGGCAAGTGCTGTTCCAACCGGGAGCGCGGACATCGAGTCGCCGTTGATTTTTCATTCGCCGGAGTTCGAGCCGTTTTGTGACGAACTACCCTCGTTGTCGACGCTTTCCGGAAACGAGATCACGCTGACAGCGCAAGTGGGGCAACATGCCTTTCATCGGGACTTTCCATCGTCCCCGGCACTGTCGTACCGCAGCGGAGAGATCGGTGGCGGTTATCTGGGCCCGACCGTCGAGGCGCATTCCGGCGAGCCGATCATGTTGACGTTCGAGAACGATCTGACCGGACATCCGTTGGCAGCGGACATGGATATGACGCTGCACGGAATGCAGGCCGACTTTCGTGCGAAACCGCCGACGTCGTTGCACTTGCACGGTGGAGTCACTTCACCTGAGAGCGACGGCCACCCGGAACTGCTGGTGATGCCGGGACAGGCTGCGATGCATCACTTTTCGCACGGTCAGGAAGCCGCCCACCTCTGGTATCACGATCACGCGATGGGCATCACCCGGCTCAACGTCTACGCCGGTCTGATCGGCAACTATCTGATCAGGGATGAATTCGACACCGGCAAACTGGGAAATCCGTTGGGGTTGCCGGCCGAGGAATTCGAGATCCCGTTGATCCTGCAGGAGAAGATCTTCACGCCGACAGGCGCCCAGAACGGCCGATCCACCATCTTGATCCCGGAAGGATCGTGGGAAGGCGGCGCGGTGGGCGACGTTGGCTTGGTCAACGGCAAGGTGTGGCCGGAACTGTCTGTGGCTCGGGGCCTTTACCGCTTCCGCATCGTCAATGCGTCGTCGGCAAGTGTGTGGAATCTTCACTTCTCGAACATGATGACGTTCTGGGTCATCGGCAACGACGCCGGAATGCTCGACGCACCCGTCGCGGTCAATGCCTTCCGCTGCGCACCGGGGGAGCGGTACGACCTCCTCGTCGATTTCACCGGACTGTCGGAGGGTTCGACGGTGGAGCTCCGCAACGACGAGGCGCCCCCGCTGCCCGCTGCTGTCATCGGTGAAGTGACTATGCCGCTGTTCTGCCGGTTCCGCGGCGACTCCAGGCGCGGATTCACCGGTGGTGTTCCGTCGCAACTGCGCGGTGGGCGCCGACAACGTGACGTTCTCGCCCCGTTGGAGCAGCCGACGGTAATTCGCACGGTGACAGTGAGCCAGCAACTGGAACTGCGGAATCCACCGGCTCAGATGACGCTGAACAACCTGACGTTCAGCACCACGGACGTCGAGAGGCCGCGGCAAGGCACCGTCGAGCAGTGGAACATCGTCAACACCACGCCGGACCCGCATCCGATACACCTGCACCTGGTGAATTTCCGGATTCTCGGCAGGACACCGATGCGGACGCTGGAGTACTTGATCCGCCATCCGCAGCCGGTGATCGGCAACAAGTGGACTCCGTCGCCCGACGGGTTCGAGGCGGGGCCGATGATCGCGCCGGCGCCGTGGGAAGCGGGGATGAAGGACACCGTCAGGGTGGACGGCGGCACTGTCACCCGGATCATCGTGCGATTCCCCACCGAGGATGAGCTGGGTTTCGATCCCGACGCGATGTTCGATCGTCTTCCGAGCGCTGTGATGACGGGCGGTGGGATGACGAGCGCTGTGATGACGGGCGGTGGGATGACGGGCGGTGATCAGGCGCATCAGGGAAACGGGCATCACGGCATGAGCAACCACGACGCGAGTAACACCGGTCGGCTCCAGGGATACGTGTGGCATTGCCATCTACTCGATCACGAAGATCACGACATGATGTTGCCGTATCGCATCGTGCCGTGAGTGCTTCCGGGGGCGCTCTCGAAATGAACCGAAGCGGGCAGGCGTTCGCGCGTCGGATCACCTCGGTCACCTAGCAGGATCGCTTCGGTCCTTCCCATGAATTTGGAACACGTTCTACAGTGAAAGGGCTGAGGTCTGTACCTCGGCCATGCGCCACCACCGAAGGCGGCGCGGACGATCTGCAGACCGGTTCGACGAATTACACGGAAGGAACACCTCACAGTGACCACAGAGGCATTCATTTATGAAGCCATCCGTACCCCGCGAGGCCGCGGCAAGAAGACCGGGTCGTTGCACTCGGTCAAGCCGATCTCGCTGGTCACGGGTCTGATCCAGGAACTGCGCGTGCGCTTTCCCGACCTCGACGAGGATCGGATCTCCGACCTCATCCTGGGCGTCGTCACCCCCGTTGGCGATCAGGGAATGGACATCGCCCGCGTTGCAGTCAACGATGCGGGACTGCCGGACACCGTCGGCGGCGTTCAGCTCAACCGTTTCTGCGCTTCCGGCCTCGAAGCCGTCAACATGGCAGCTCAGAAGGTTCGGTCCGGCTGGGACGAACTGGTGATCGCCGGTGGCGTCGAGTCGATGTCCCGCGTTCCGATGGGATCCGACGGTGGACCGTGGGCGCTCGACCCCGCCACCAACTACGACAACTACTTCGTGCCGCAGGGCGTCGGCGCAGACCTCATCGCCACCATCGAGGGCTTCTCGCGTGACGACGTCGATGCATACGCCGTGCGCTCGCAGGACCTCGCCGCCAAGGCGTGGACCGGCGGATACTTCGCCAAGTCGGTAGTGCCGGTCAAGGACATCAACGGCATCACCATCCTCGACAACGACGAGCACATGCGTCCGGGCACCACGGCCGAGAACCTTGCCGGCCTGGCTTCCGCGTTCGGTGTGATCGGTGAAATCGGCGGATTCGACGCCGTATCGCTGCAGAAGTACCACTGGGTCGAGAAGATCAACCACGTTCACCACGGCGGCAACAGCTCGGGAATCGTCGACGGCGCTGCCCTCGTGCTCGTCGGTAGCGAGCAGGCCGGCAAGGACATGGGTCTGACGCCGCGCGCTCGCGTCGTCGCCACCGCCACCAGCGGCGCCGACTCCACCATCATGCTCACCGGCCCGACGCCGGCGTCGAAGAAGGTTCTGGCAGCTGCCGGCCTGACGGTCGACGACATCGACCTCTTCGAGATCAACGAGGCATTCGCTTCCGTCGTCCTGAAGTTCCAGAAGGACCTGAACATCCCGGACGAGAAGCTCAACGTCAACGGTGGCGCGATCGCCATGGGTCACCCGCTCGGTGCAACCGGCGCGATGATCACCGGAACGATGGTCGACGAGCTCGAGCGTCGTGGCGGCAAGCGCGCCCTCATCACCCTGTGCATCGGCGGCGGTATGGGCGTTGCCACCATCATCGAGCGCGTCTGACGCGGCGTCCGTCCTTCCAACGAGGCTTACCAGGAGTCAAGCAAAGTGACTGATCAGAACATCATCAACTGGGACCAGGACGCCGACGGCATCGTCGTGCTCACCATCAACGATCCCAACCAGGGCGCAAACACCATGAACGACGCGTACATCGCGTCGATGAAGGCCACCGTCGACCGCCTGGTCGCCGAGAAGGACTCCATCACCGGTGCCGTCATCACCTCAGGCAAGAAGACCTTCTTCGCCGGTGGCGACCTCAAGAACATGATCAAGGTCGGCCCCGAGCAGGCCGAGGAGATCTACAACCACAGCGTCGAGATCAAGGCAGACCTGCGTCGCCTCGAAACTCTCGGCAAGCCGGTAGTCGCCGCCATCAACGGCGCGGCGCTCGGCGGCGGCCTCGAGATCGCTCTCGCGACCCACCACCGCATCGCGGCAGACGTCAAGGGCGTCAAGATCGGCCTGCCCGAGGTCACCCTCGGCCTGCTGCCCGGCGGCGGCGGCGTCGTGCGCACCGTGCGGATGCTCGGTCTGCAGAACGCGCTCATGGGCGTCCTGCTCCAGGGGCAGCAGCGTGGACCCGTTCAGGCCAAGGAAGTCGGCCTCATCGACGAGGTCGTCGGCTCGGTAGAAGAACTGGTTCCGGCTGCGAAGGCATGGATCAAGGCCAACCCCGAAGGCGGCGTTCAGCCGTGGGATGTCAAGGGCTACAAGATCCCTGGCGGAACCCCGTCCACCCCGGCATTCGCTGCCAACCTTCCGGCGTTCCCCGCGAACCTGCGTAAGCAGCTCAAGGGTGCTCCGATGCCGGCTCCGCGCGCCATCATGGCCGCAGCCGTCGAAGGCTCGCAGGTCGACATCGACAACGCGCTCCTCATCGAGGCTCGCTACTTCACCTCGCTGGTGACCGGCCGCGTCGCGAAGAACATGATTCAGGCGTTCTTCTTCGACCTGCAGTCGATCAACGGCGGCGGTTCACGTCCGGCAGGCATCGAGAAGTCCACCATCAAGAAGGTCGGCGTCCTCGGCGCGGGCATGATGGGCGCGGGCATCGCGTACGTCTCCGCGAAGGCCGGCTTCGACGTCGTCCTCAAGGACGTCAGCATCGAGGCTGCCAACAAGGGCAAGGCGTACGCCGAAGGCATTGAGGCCAAGGCACTCTCGCGCGGCAAGACCACGCAGGAGAAGTCCGACGCACTCCTCGCCAAGATCACCCCGACGGCTGACCCGGCAGATTTCGCCGGCGTCGACTTCGTCATCGAAGCGGTCTTCGAGAGCCAGGAACTCAAGCACAAGGTGTTCCAGGAGATCGAGGACATCGTCGATCCCAAGGCACTGCTGGGCTCGAACACCTCGACGCTGCCCATCACGGGTCTCGCCACCGGCGTGAAGCGTCAGGAAGACTTCATCGGCATCCACTTCTTCTCGCCCGTCGACAAGATGCCGCTGGTGGAGATCATCCGCGGTGAGAAGACTTCCGACGAGACTCTGGCTCGCGTGTTCGACTACGTCCAGGCGATCCGCAAGACGCCGATCGTGGTCAACGACTCGCGTGGCTTCTTCACCTCACGTGTCATCGGCACCTTCATCAACGAGGCCATCGGCATGCTCGCCGAGGGTGTCGAGCCTGCCACCATCGAGCAGGCCGGTATGCAGGCCGGTTATCCGGCTGCGCCGCTTCAGCTTTCGGATGAGCTCAACCTCACCCTCATGCAGAAGATCCGCAAGGAATCTGCCGACGCCGCCAAGGCCGAGGGCAAGGAACTGCCGGCAGATCCGGCCGGCGAGGTCATCAACACCCTCGTCGAGAAGTTCGATCGTAAGGGCAAGCTCGGTGGAGCGGGCTTCTACGATTACGCCGAGGGCAAGCGCACCGGCCTGTGGTCCGGACTCCGCGAGAACTTCAACTCCGGAACCTCCGATGCTCCGATCCAGGACCTCATCGACCGCATGCTGTTCATCGAGGCGATCGAGACGCAGAAGTGCTTCGACGAGAACGTCCTGATCACCACGGCGGACGCCAACATCGGCTCCATCATGGGCATCGGATTCCCGGCCTGGACCGGTGGCGTTCACCAGTTCATCGTCGGATACGAGGGCGGCACGGCCGGCTTCGTCGCTCGCGCAAAGGAACTCGCTGCGCAGTACGGCCCGCGGTTCACCCCGCCGGCTTCGCTAGGGGCATAGCCCCCGTGCGCGGTTAGGGAGTCTCAACACTTCCTAACCGCGCACAGCTTTATCCACAGGTTGGTTTTCTCGGTGAAATCCTTCTGTATGTATTTGCAGGCTCGTCGTATGCCTTCACATACAGAAATCGATGCATTGCAGACCGTCGTCGATGCTCAGCACGGACTGGTCACTCACACTCAACTTCACACGCTCGGATTTCCTCGCTCTCGCGTGAAACAACGAGTTGAGGTCGGACGCTGGCAAACTGTTCTTCGCGGCGTCTACTCCGTCACCACGGGCCCATTGACCAGGTATGCCGTACTCGAGGCCGCGCTCTTGTACGGCGGCGGGTCGTCGATGCTCAGCCATCGCACCGCCGCTGAGGAATGGTCGATGTGTCGGCCGGATGGCACTGCACCCGTACATATCACCGTTCCGTACGGGAAGTCTGCGATCTCTCAGGCCGCCACTTTCGTTCGTGGCCTCGGCGCCGACCGACATCCATCACCCCTGATCGGCACTGTCCTCCATCCCGGCGTTGTGGTCCACCGTTCGAGGGCTCATCGTCACATCGGCGTCGACGCGCAGATGCCGCGCACCGGCAAGGCTGATACAGCACTCGATCTGGCCGTCGCAGAACCGACTCCGCGCGAGGCCTATGTCAGCCTCATCACCACAGTCACCAACGGCCGCATCCGCTTGACGGACATCCGCCGACGCATGGAGGAGCGCTCACCCCGTAGGTACCGGAAGGCCCTCGAAAGTGCGGTGAAGCTTTTGGCAGACGGGGTGCAATCGACTCTCGAATATCACTATGCGGTGGATGTGGAGCAGGCACACGGGTTGCCGTCGGCCAGACGCCAATCACCGGTTCGCGTCGACGGTCGCACACTGTACGAGGATTGTGATTACAGCGAAGTGGGTGTGCCGCTGATCGTGCGTCTCGACGGTCGGTGGGCGCATTCCATGGCCGAGGTGGCATTCCGTGATCGCCGTCGTGACAACGCGGCAGAGCTGGCAGGTCGTCCGCGGTTGGTCTACGGATTCGACGAGGTGATGAAGACCCCGTGCCAGGTTGCGCACGAGGTGGAGATGGTCTTGCGGCGGGGAGGTTGGGAGAGAAGAGGGGAGAACCCCTGCGGGGCCTGTGAGTGGTTAAGGAGTACAGAGACTCCTTAACCACTCACAGGGAGCGGAGCTCCCTAAGCCTTCCACCACGGGCGAAGCGGCACATGCGCCTCACCCTTGGGGCCGAGCTTGACGGCCAGAACCTGGTGCAGCTGAACGACGTTGCGCTCGAACCCGAGTCGTGAGCCGGCCATGTACAGGCCCCAGACGCGTGCGGTTCCCTCGCCGACCTCGGCGACGCAGGCGTCCCAGTTGTCGACGAGGTTCTGGCACCATCCGGCGAGCGTCAGTGCGTAGTGCTCGCGCAGGTTCTCCTCGTGGCGCACCTCGAGACCGACGTTCTGGATCTCGGAGATGATGCGACCCGAACCGGTGAGCTCCCCGTCGGGGAAGACGTACCGGTCGATGAATCCGCCTGCCTTGGCACTGCTTCGGTTGTCCGGACGGGTGATGCAGTGGTTGAGCAGGCGCCCACCTTCACGCAGCTTGCCCTTGAGGAACTCGAAGTACGCCGGGTAGTTTCCGACGCCGATGTGCTCGGTCAGGCCGATGGAGGACACTGCGTCGAATCCGGTTTCGGCCACGTCGCGGTAGTCGGAGAAACGGACCTGGGCGAGATCGGCGAGGCCCTCGTCCTCGATGGCCTTCTGTGCCCAATCCGCTTGCTCGCGTGAGAGAGTCACGCCGATCACCTTGACGCCGCGTCGGGCCGCGTAGCGAACCATCGAGCCCCAGCCGCAACCGATGTCGAGAAGTCGATCACCCTTCTGGAGTCCGAGCTTCTCGAACACCAGGCGGTACTTGTTCTCCTGGGCTTCTTCGAGCGTCTGTTCCGCATTGTCGTAGGCGGCACAGGTGTACGTCATGGACGGGCCGAGGACGTACTCGTAGAAGGTGTTGGAGACGTCGTAATGGTGATGGATGACTTCGGCGTCACGAGTCTTGGAGTGACGCAGTCCTTCTGCGACGCGACGCCAGCGAGGAAGGTGTTCCTGGGGCGGCGGGGCGATGGGCCGCAACAGATCCCAGCCCAGTGAGCGGGTGATACTGGCGAGTGTCAGTGCCGACGGGCGCTTGAGGTGGAGTTCGTCACCCATGATGCGCAGGATCTCGTACGGATCACCGGGGTGAACACCCTCGGCTTCGAGATCGCCGGAGACGTACGCGCGGGCCATGCCGAGATCGCCGGGCGCCGTTGCGAGATAAGTGGTTCCGCGAGTCGACTTGAGGTGCAGTCCGTAGTCGGCATCTTCGGGGCCGGCGGTGCTGCCGTCGTACGCGGTGAATCGAAGCGGCAGCATGCCGTCGGAAAGCGTCTCGAGAATCTCGGCAATAGAGAGCTTGTCCTGGCTTTTGGAGTCTTTGAACGTGGTCATTTACGTTGCACCGCCTTAGAGAATAGATCCAATAAACGGGATTTCGGGTCGTAGCGTTCCTTGAGTCCGATGTACCGGTCGCCGCCGTAGTACAGCTCCTCGAAGTCTTCCTTCGAGTAGTAGGAGTCGGAGTAGAGCGATTTGTGTCCGTCGAAATCGCTGACCTTTTCTTCGATCAGTCGATTTGCTGCCCCCTCGCGCTCGCCGGGAACGATCGGCACCGAAGACCAGAAGCCGATGTTGACGTAGGTGCGCTTGGGTTCGAGGGGGTAGAGGGGCCACGGCCGAGAAGCTGAGGCAGCGGCCGGGCTGGGCTCACGAAGACGCAACGGGCACAACCACAGTGGTTCGATCGGAATTTCCTCGAGGAACCAAGAGACGAAGTCCGCGGTTCGTTCGATGGGTACCTCGACGTCCTGGACGACGCGTTCGCGCGGGGGCTTGCCCTTGCGCTTTTCGAGGCGATCTCCGATGTCGTACTTGTGGTCGAGGGCGATCAGCTTCCAGTAGAAGCTGCTGCGCAGGTACTGCTTGGGCCAGAAGCGTCGAATCTTCGGGTTCTGTGCACCGAAAGCCCGTGAGCACCAGAACCAGTCGGTGTCCCAGCGCCACAGGTAGTCCCGAATGGTCAAGCGATCCGTCTTGGGCTGTGTGAGTGACGGATGCTGGATCGACCGGTAGAAGATGTCCTGGTCGGTGTAATCGCTGACCGGGCCTTCCTCGTCGGTTTGTACGCCGAGTGTGAGGTAGCTCTCGGAATCGGTGAAGACCACCCCGTCGAGATAGTCGACGGCGATCCCGTCGTACTCGCGCTCGGTGACGATGCGATCCATCGTTTCTTCGAGCTTCTTCAACGAATCGAAACGCACGTGTCGCAGGGCGACGTACTTCTTGACGGGTTCGAGTGCGATCTTCAATCGCGTCGAATAGCCAAGTGTGCCGTAGGAATTGGGGAAACCGAAGAACAGTTCGGCGTGTTCGCCGTCCGGCGTTGCGGTGATGATCTCGCCGCTGCCGGTCAGTACGTCGATTTCGAGCACCGACTCGTGTGGCAGGCCGTTGCGGAACGAGGTGGACTCGATGCCCAGGCCCGTCACCGCACCGCCCAGGGTGATGGTCTTGAGTTGAGGTACGACCAGTGGCGCCAGACCGTAGGGCAGCGTCGCGTCGACGAGGTCTTCGTAGGTGCACATGCCGGCGACGTCGGCTGTGTGCGCCTGCGCATCGACGGCGATGACACCTGCCAGACCGCTGACGTCGAGGCCGGGGGCCGACGTCTTGGCGCGAGCGCGGAACAGATTGGATGTCTTCTTTGCCAGGCGTACAGAAGCATCGGCGGGAATGGCGCGGTATGACGCGAGTAGGCGTTCGACGCCTTCTCTGTGCTGCTCGAACCCCATTTCACGCGCAGCATCGGAACCCGGGCCTTGCTTTGTCCGGATTCGATCTAACTTCTGAACTACCCCATTGAACGAGAGAGTCACACCCTGACGCTATCGGTAGTTGCGTGTGCAAGCTATCCGGAGGGGTATTAATGCCCGAATTTGATCGAGTTGTTGCAATCGAACTCGGTAAATGCTCCGAGTGGTGAACCAGCTCACACGGAATGGGTAGATGGTCGAGATACCCGGGCGCAGCAGGCAGTATGGAAAGGAATATCTGCGCAGTTCGAGGTGCGGATTCGGGTAGTCATTCGCGGTATCGAGCCGCGTTGGTCGAGCAAGGAGACGTAGGGCATATGGGTCAGGTCAATGCAATGAGTTCGATAGTCGTCACAGCAGCACCCGACAAGGTGCTCGCGGCGCTCGCGGACTACGAGACGGTTCGCCCGCGGATCCTGTCCGAGCAGTACCTCGACTACAAGGTCGTCGAAGGCGGCCAGGGTGACGGCACCGTCGCGCAGTGGACGCTGAAGGCGACGGAAAAGCGCTCGCGCAACGTCAAGGCCACCGTTACGGTCGACGGCAACGTCATCACCGAGAAGGACGCGAACTCCAGTCTCGTCACCACCTGGACCGTTGCCCCCAACGGCACCGGAACAACGGTGACGACGCTCACCCAGTGGCAGGGTGCCACCGGTATCGGCGGATTCTTCGAGCGCACGTTCGCCCCGAAGGGTCTGCAGCGCATCCAGGCCCAGGTCCTGGACAACCTCAAGCGCGAACTCGTCTAACTGATCCTGCATCACCGAGATGGCGTCGTACCTTCACCGGTACGGCGCCTTCTTTCATGGGCCGGTAATGATCCGCCCCAATTCGGCGAGTGCGGGGTTTCCGCTTTCCCAGTAGTCGCTGTGAACTCCGAACCCAGGCTGCCCGGGTGATCCGGCGAATATCTGCGCGCCGAATTCCGGATCCGACGGGTCGAACCCGTGGACTCCGAGGATCTTGGGGATCAATTGGACCGGATCCCAGAAGGCCGTCGTCGAATGAACATGGCGCGCCACCTCGTCCGAGTCGACGCCGTCCAGGCTCAGTTCGTTCACGCGCTCGACATCGACGCCCGGGCTTGCGACAAAAACCAGTTCGTCGACATCGAGAGAAGCGCCACGGGTAGTCGCGGCACCGACGACGGTGCTGCCGTAGGAATGACCGATCACCACGTTGTGCGACGGCTGACCGTCATGCGAGGTTCGTAACCCGTCCTGGAAGCTGTCCAGCCTCGGTGCCGCGGAGTTGGCGTACTGATCCGAGGCTGCATCGGGAATGCCTGGGGGAGCGTCGTATCCGGACCACAGGATCACTGATGTGGCTTCCGTTGGCGCCGCCCTCACCGCCGAGTCGTACATGGCCTTGGTTCGTTGCAGATCTCCGCCGACGCCCGACAGCCCGGAGCCGGTTCCGGGAACCAGTGTTGCGACGTTGTCGGCGGCATCGGGATTACCGACTGCCACGACGGCGTGCCCATCCGTGACCGAGAGAAGGAACGTGTCCGGTCGAAGTTCGCCGCGCACGGCCGTGTATCCGGCAGCTACCGTTCGATCCGGCAACTGCTCGAGCGCAGAGAGGTACCGCCGGTTGTAGTAGTCCCGGTCTAGAGCGGGAAGGCCGTCGCGGCTACCGATGGACGGATCCCACCTCGCCAACGCGTCTTTCTCGTTGGGAGTGAGCGATTCCCACAGTCGGTGTAGCTCCGTTGGTGTCCCGGGGAGTGTCGACCTCCCATCGATGATGTCGACGACAGTGCGGTTGAGGCGATCAGTCTGATTACCAAGGAGTGATCCGATCTCCCGGAATGCCTCACCCAGAGCAGTCGCGGCCCGGTTGTCTTCGTCGTCGAGTGCCGTCAATGCAGTGGAGATCTTTTGCTGAAAAATCTGTGCAGCCGTGGCATTTTCGGAATCTTGCATGACGTCGGCCAGATTCCAGGGCTGCTTCGTCTCAGGTGCCGATACAGCTCCACTGTCTGACACCGTCAAGCCGTGTTCGAGAGTCGCCTCCTCGACCAGGTCCAGAACTGATTTTCGCGCCGCACCGATCGTATTGGCCGCTCCGCCATACAGATCCGCAATTACGCGAACGGCAATCGACAGCCGCGACGAGGAAAGCGAGACGCCAGACCACTGCACTGCCGCCACGCTCGACGCTTGTCCCTGCCAGAATTCGCGGACGCCGTCGATGCTGCGTCCGGCGTCATTGCCGAGAGCTTCGATCTGCCGGTCGATGTCGATCAGTTCCGAAGCGCTTGTGAGCAATTTCTCCGGTGACCACGTTCGAAGCTGAGAGACGGTGGGCTGCATCAGTAGGCTCCGCGCAGTTCGGACACCACTTCGCCCTCGGCAGCGTCGTACAGACGTGCTGCGGCAGCGGTTCCCGACGCCATGAGTCCCAATTGCGTAGCCAGGTACCGGTACGCGTCGGCGATGACTCCGGCATTCCCAGTCGACACAGCCGCGACAGCGGACGAATTCAGGGCCGCCGCGGCTTCGAAAATCGGGCCGACGGAATCGATCCCCGAGATCTGATCCGCAATTCGAGACAGATCAGCTGAAAGTTGCTGCAGAGCAGCGAAATCTACCTGAAGTATCGGCCCCATGGCAGAACCGTATCCAGGTGAGCTGGCTAGCGGGACGGTGCCGAGTTTCCTGTGGACAATCGGGATTTCTCCACAGTAGCGAGGTCAGGGGGTTGTCAGGAAGGCGGTGACTCCGCTGGTGACGGCGGTTGCGTACTCCTGCTGACCGTCCGGGCTCGTCATGCGCGCTGCCTCGTCGGCATTTCGCATGTTGCCGAGTTCGACCAGAATCGACGGCCGCTGCGACAGATTGAGACCCGTCAGATCGGCGCGTGGCGCCAACCCGTCGTCACCGATGTAGGTCGACGGGGTGAGCCCGGCGGTGACGAGTGAGTCGCGCATGGTTTCGGCAAAGGCGACGGACGGGCCGGCCTGCACCGTATTCAGCGGGGGCGCGGAGTAGCAGACATGGAAGCCCTCGGCCCCCGCTGCTGCGCCGTCCGCGTGAATGCTCACCACTACGTCGGCGCCGGAGGAATTGGCAGCTTCGGCACGTGCGTCGACGCATGATCCGACGCTGACGTCATCGGGTCGACTCAGGACGACAGTTGCGCCTTGGCCTTCGAGCTCGCTCTTGACCAGGCTCGCGACTTCCCAGTTGAAGGTGTGCTCGGGGAACCCGGCATCGGTGTTGGTGCCGGTGGTCTGGCAGTTCTTGGTGCCGCCGCGGCCCGTGGGGACCTGGGTGTTGATGCTGTCGTCGTTCGCCCCGCTGTGCCCGGGATCGAGGAAGACGACCTTGCCGGTGAGCGCAGCGGGGACGCCAGCGGCCACAGTGCTGAGCGGAGACACCTCGACCGAAGTCGTGGCCTCGGCAGTGTCGGTCGGAATCGTGCACGCAGCGCTCAGAAGCCCAGCCCCGACCACGGCGATCAAGGCAGTGGAGCGGAACACACGTGATGCCATGTTTGACCTACCTGACGGTTTTACGGTGTCTGACTGGTTCCGGCGCACCCGCTCACGGTAGCGCGCACCGACTACGCTGGTGGGGATAACTCTGTAGAAAGGACCGCTCGTGCAACCAGGTGGAGCACCCGACATGTCTGCTCTGTTGGCTCAGGCTCAGCAGATGCAGCAGCAATTGATGGCGGCGCAGCAGGAAATGGCTCAGGCCGAAGTGACCGGTCAGGCCGGTGGCGGACTGGTTGTCGCCACGGTCAAGGGCACCGGCGAGGTTGTCGGTCTGCAGATCGATCCCAAGGTCGTCGACCCCGAAGACGTCGAGACGCTGCAGGATCTGGTGATCGGCGCGATCGAGGACGCTTCGCGCAAAGCACAGGAAGTCGCTGCTGAGAAGCTCGGCCCGTTGGCCGGCGGACTCGGCGGAGGCCTTCCCGGTCTCCCCGGCTTCTAGAAACGAGAACGCGTGTACGAAGGTCCGGTTCAGGATCTGATCGACGAACTCGGGAAGCTTCCCGGAGTCGGGCCGAAGAGCGCTCAACGCATCGCTTTTCACCTGCTCTCCGTGGAGCCTCCCGAGATCGACCGTTTGAAAAATGCATTGCAGCGCATCCGTGACGGCGTTCAGTTCTGCACGGTGTGCGGAACTGTGTCCGATCAGGAGAAGTGCCGCATCTGCGCCGACGCACGTCGCGATCGCACGGTGATCTGCGTCGTGGAGGAACCGAAGGACGTCCAGGCCGTCGAGCGCACCCGTGAGTTCAAGGGTCGCTACCACGTGCTCGGCGGTGCGCTCAATCCGCTCTCGGGGATCGGGCCGGACCAGTTGCGTATCCGGGAGTTGTTGGCTCGCATCGCAAATCAGGAGGACGGCGTCGACGTGTCCGAGGTCATCATCGCCACCGACCCCAACACGGAGGGTGAGGCGACAGCTACCTATCTCGTTCGCATGATGCGAGACATTCCGGGGCTGACGGTGTCTCGGTTGGCTTCGGGTCTTCCGATGGGTGGCGATCTCGAATTCGCAGACGAGTTGACGCTGGGTCGGGCATTGTCCGGCCGTCGTGAATTGTCGCGGAACGCTTGATGAGCGGCACGGAGCAAGGTCAGCAGGTGCGTCGTACGTCCGAGCAGACGCGTGCGCAGATCATCGCGTCGGCCGGGAAAGCATTCGCGACTCGGCCGTACCGCGAAATCACGCTCAAGGACATCGCCGAAGACGCAGGCGTCAGCGCACCTCTGATCATCAAGTATTTCGGTTCCAAAGAGCAGTTGTACGACGAGTTGGTCGACTTCCGGGCAGCAGCGGTCACGGTCTTCGACGCCCCGAACGACTCGCTCGGCGAGCGCATGGTCTCGCTGTTCACCAAGCCGTTGGAGTCGTACAAGCCGCTGTCCATGAGCTTGTTGTTCATGAGCGGCGTCAGTGAAGAGAGCAACCGCAAGCTGCGCGAGAACTATTCGACGCAGATGATCGACACCCTCGCCGCTCGCCTGTCCGGCCCCGACGCGAGATTGCGCGCGGAACTGGCGATGTCGATGGTGGTCGGAGTGGCGATCATGCGCCGACGGATGATGGCCGGCCACGCCACCGGCACCCAGGACGAAGTGGTTGCGCTGTACGCACCACTTGTCCAAAAGCTGCTCGACGGGTGAGCGGCATCACAATTCTTGCTTGGTAAATATCCGTTCACCTAATGTAGGTGAACGGATATTTACCTAGTGGGAACAGGCGGTGTGGGGTGACGACGCTCGACCGTCCGCCGGGCACGCCTGCAGCCACCACCCCCGACGCGAGTCTCGCGCAGTCGCGCTCCCGCTTTCTCTTCCCCATCGTTGTCGCCGCCGCCGTGTTCCAGGCTGTTCTGCAGACGGTCATCGTTCCACTGCTGCCGGAGTTGCCGCACTTCACCGGCGCTGGACGCACGGCCGTGTCCTGGCTGGTGACCGTAACGCTGCTGGTCGGCGCCGTCGTCACTCCCATTTTTGGCCGGCTCGCCGACATGTTCGGCAAGAAGAAGATGCTTCTGGTTGCCTTCTCGATGATGACTCTCGGCTCGATGTTGTGTGCGCTGTCGTCGGACATCGCTGTCCTCATCTTCGCGAGAGCGTTGCAGGGAGCCGGGTCGGCGGTCATCCCCATCGGAATCTCCATGCTGCGTGACGAATTGCCACGCAACAAGGTCAATGGCGCAGTGGCGATGATGAGTTCGACGCTCGGCGTCGGAACCGCTTTGGGCATACCGTTTTCTGCGATGATCGCGCAGTACTCGAACTGGCACGTCCTGTTCTGGGTAACCACCGCCATCGGGCTGTCCGTGACTCTTGCTGCGGTGCTGTTCATTCGAGAGTCCGAGGCGAATCCGTCGGGAAGATTCGACGGCGTCGGGGCTGTCGGTCTGAGCGCCGCGATGATCGCGCTACTGGTGCCGATCACTCAGGGATCGAGTTGGGGATGGACCAGCGGAGCGGTGATCTCCATGCTGGCCGCGTCGGCGGTGCTGTTCACGCTCTGGGTAATTCAACAGCGGCGCAACGTCAATCCGCTGGTCGACGTCCGTGCTCTCGTGAAACGTGCGGTGTTGATCCCGCATCTGGCGGCTCTGCTGGTCGGGTTCGCATTTTTCGGGAACACACTGATCACCACGCAACTGCTGCAGGGGATGAAGGGGCCGGGCGCCGGGTACGGCCTGTCGATCATCGCGGCTGCGCTCTGCCAGATTCCGGCGAGTATCGCGATGGTGCTGTTCTCACCGGTTGCGGTGCGGATCACCGACCGCTTCGGTTCACGGACCGCGATGTTGACCGGTGCCGTGTTCCTCGCCGGCGGGTACGGGATTCACGCAGTTGCCGGTAAGCCACTGTGGGGAGTGGTTGCAGCACTGGGTATCACAGCAGTCGGGACCGCCATCGTCTACAGCACGCTCTCGCTGCTGATTCTGGTTGCCGTGCCCCGTCAGCGACTGGCTGCAGCCAACGGGGTGAACTCACTTCTGCGGACGTCCGGAAGCACGATCTGCAGCGCGACGGTGGCAACGATCCTCGCCGCGTTCGTGATCAGCGGTTCGGAACATTCCACGTCGTGGACCGGATTCTCCGTCGCCTACCTTGTGTGCGCGGGCTGCGCCGTGGTCGTGTTCGTAGTGTCGATCCTGTTGCCGCAGGGGCGAACCCCGAAACATCTGGACCTGCCGGATCTCGTCAGGCGACCCTGAATCCCGAGAGGAAGAGTGTGATCATCAGATCCGCGAACTCTTCGGTGGTGTACTTCTGGCGGTCCGGCCAATGCGTGGTCGACCACAGGGTGTCTCGTACTGATCGATAGAAAATCTCCGGGGCCACGTCTTTGCGGAAGATTCCCTGATCGACGCCTTCGGCGATCGCTTTCATCCAGTGCTCGCGGACTTGGCGGGAAGGCCCGTCGACGGATTGCAGGAGATCGTTGTCGCGTAGATATGCCCGATCGTTCTGGTAGATCGCCGTCGGGTGCGGGTGCAGTTCGATGACGACCAGGGTCTCGCGGATCAGGCCGCGTAGGACGTCCTCGGGGTCGTTCGCCGTCTTCTCCACCTGATCGAAGCGGAGTTGAATGTCGGTGATGAAGCCGCGCATGAGCTCGGCGACTATCGCATTCTTCGACTTGAAGTAGTGGTAAAGGCTGCCCGAGAACACTCCAGCGGCGTCGCCGATCTCGCGAACGGTCGTGGTGGCGACACCCTTCCTGGCGAACAGCTCGGCTGAGCTCTCCAGGATCTTCTCCCGACGATCTGGTGATGCCACTGAAATCTCCACTGGTTGTCGGTCCTGCTCAGGGCAGGGTTTCGCGGGTGCCGGGCTGCCGGCGTCGAACGTAGCGCAATCCTGCCTGATGGCTCCGGCTCGAACCAATTCGTCGGTGAGATCGCGTGTTTCCACTTCCGTATTCCTATGCTAGCTTCAAAATCAAGCGCTTGCTCAACTTTCGTTCACGGAGGATTTCAGTGCAGAGCCTGCAGACGCAGTTTCCGAATTTCATCGGCGCAGAGGCCGAACCACCCCGCGTCGCCCGCTACGCCGTCAACGAGGCGATGATCCGCAACTGGGTCGAGGCACACGACGACCGCAACTCGATCTACGTCGACGCCGAAGCTGCTCGCAGCACCGGTCGTCGAGACGTCGTCTGCCCACCCGCCATGATCTCGACCTGGGTGATGGCGGGCTACCGCCGCTATCGGCAGGTCCAACAACTTCGCGCCGACGGAGCCTCCGAGGATTTCGCCTATTCACGACTACTCGGGCTGTTGGACGAGGCCGGCTACACGTCCGTAGTCGCGACCAACGTCGAGCAGGAGTATTTCGCGGAGTTGAGTCCCGGAGACCACGTCACCGCATATTTCACCATCGAAGCGATCTCACCGTTCAAACAGACGGCTCTCGGTCACGGGTGCTTCATCACCCTGTTCAAGAAGTACGTGGACCAGGACGGAAAGACGCTGGTCGAAGAGCGCTTCCGATTGCTCAGATTCAAACCAGATGCCCAGACAGATACCAAGCCCGAAGCCCAGGAGGTAATCGCATGAGCGAGACTGGCTCCCGCAACACCGCGGTGCCGAGACTCACCGTCACCGATGACAACGATTTCTTCTTCTCCGCGGCCAAAGAGGGTCGCCTCGAAATCCAACGGTGTGCGGATTGCAAGACACTGCGCCACCCGCCAGCGCCCGCCTGCCCGGAATGCCGCTCGTTCAGTTGGGACACAGTCGAATCCACGCGGCGATGCACGTTGCACAGCTTCACGGTCATTCATCACCCGAAGGATCCTGCCTTCGAGTACCCGCTCGCCGTCGGACTCGTCGATCTCGAAGAAGGCACGCGTCTGGTTGCCGACATCGCGGGCATCGATCACGAGGAACTCGAATTCGGTATGGAACTCGAAGTGGCGTTCTCCGAGCACGCTCACAGCGAGATGCTGCCGCAACTGAGGCGACGGGGATCGGTGCAATGACGAATCTTTCTGATTACGAGGTAGGTTCGACCCTTCCCAGCCTCGAACTGCCGTTGGACCGAACGCTCATCGTCGCCACGGCGATCGCTTCTCAGGATTTCGAGGACGTGCATCACGATCCGGGCAAGGCGCAGGATCGCGGAACTCCCGACATCTTCATGAGCATCAACACCACCAACGGGCTCATCGACCGCTACATCACCGACTGGTCAGGCCCGGGATCGCGAATCGTCAAAACATCACTACGGCTTGGTGTTCCGAACTTTCCCGGAGACACCATGACGTTCACCGGCAAAGTGATCGACACCGACGGCCGGACGCTCACCGTGACGGTTCTCGGCAAGAACGCTCGCGGAACGCACGTGACAGCCGACGTGACCCTCGAACCGGCGGAAAGGGTAATCGCATGACACGAGGATTTTCGAGGCAAGCCGCCATCGCCGGGATCGGCGCCACCGAGTTCTCCAAGAACTCCGGCCGCAGTGAATGGCAGTTGGCGTGCGAATCCGTGATCGCCGCGCTCGACGACGCTCACATCGAGGCAGAAGAGGTGAACGGATTTGCGCTGTTCACCATGGAGAACAATCCCGAGATTGCGGTCGCACGCGCTCTCGGGATCCCGGAACTGACATTCTTCAGTCGTATTCCACACGGCGGCGGCGGCGCCTGCGCACCGGTTCAACAAGCCGCGCTTGCCGTCTCCAGTGGTGTCGCCGACGTCGTGGTCGTCTACCGTGCCTTCAACGAAAGATCAGGCCACCGATTCGGCGCCGGGCCACCGCCCTTTGCGTACAACGCGTCGACGGACCAGGAGTATCGGAACTGGATCAACCCGTACGGGCTTCTGACGCCGGCGCAGCAGGAAGCCTTCCTCGCCAAGCTCTACATGCACAAGTACGGGGCAACCAGCGCCGACTTCGGTCAGATCTCGGTTCTCTCACGCAAGCATGCCGCGAACAACCCGAAGGCCTGGTTCTACGAACGCCCGATCACCATCGAGGATCATCAGAACTCGCGCATGATCGCCGACCCCATCCGCCTGCTCGACTGCTGTCAGGAAAGTGACGGCGGACAGGCGCTGGTCATCGTCAGCGCGGAGCGCGCCCGCGACCTGCCGCACAAACCAGCGATCATCAGCGGTGCTGCGCAAGGTGTAGGTCCACAACAGATTTCGATGAGCAGCTACTACCGCGAAGACATCGACAGCATGCCGGAAGTCGAACTCGTGGCGCGCCAACTGTGGGATCAGGCCGGTATCGGCCCGGACGACATCGATGCCGCAATTCTCTACGACGCCTTCACCCCGATGGTTCTGCTTCAACTCGAGGAGTACGGATTCTGCGGTCGAGGCGAGGCAAAAGACTTCATCGCCGACGGCAATCTCGAGCTGGACGGTCGCCTGCCGATCAACACCCACGGCGGTCAACTCGGTGAGGGATACATCCACGGCGTCAACGGTATTGCCGAAGGTGTACGCCTGATCCGCGGCACTTCCACCAATCAACCCACCAAAACTCTGGACAACGTGCTCGTGACCGGCGGCTCTCCCGTCCCGCACAGTGCGCTCGTCCTCTCGGCAGATCGCTGAATCTGCCGCCTATTCGAGAAAGCAGGAACAAGATGAGTGAGCGGATCACCTACGCCAGGGCTACACACGGCGAGGAAGAAATACAGGCGGTTGTCGACGTCTTGCGCAGCGGGCATCAAGGATTGCGCATCGGCAAGAACGTCTTCGAGATGGAAGAACGCATCGCGGCCTTGGCAGGCAAGAAGTTCGGCGTCATGTGCAACTCGGGATCCTCGGGTTTGTACTTGGCAGTCGAGCTGCTCGGACTGCCTGCGGGAAGCGAGATCATCACGTCGCCGTTGACGTTCTCCACCGACATCGCACCGATCGTGCGTGCCGGTCTGGTGCCGGTGTTCGTGGACGTGGAACCCAACACGTTCAACGTCGACGTCACCAAGATCGAGGCAATGGTCACCGAAAAAACCGGTGCCATCCTCATGCCGAACCTCGCCGGCAACTGCCCGGACTGGGACGTCATTCGTGATATCGCAGATCGTCACGGACTCAAGGTGATCGAGGATTCGTGTGACGCGATCGGTGCCACGCTCCGCGGCACTCCCACCGGCTCCCGGGCGGACATCGTCGTCACCAGTTTCTCGATGGCACACATCATCACGTGCGCGGGAACCGGTGGAATGGTGTGCGTCGACGACGAAGCCAGCCGCGACAAGGCGCTCCTGCTTCGCCGCTGGGGTCGTCGCAGTGAGCCGAATCTGTTCGGTAGTACCAAGTCCGGCCGAGTCTTCCGTGAAGAACTCGACGGCGTCGACTACGACAACGACTTCATCTTCGAGCTCATGTCATGGAACTTCGAGCCCTCCGAACTCGGCGCAGCCTACGGCGTCGTGCAGCTCGACAAGCTGGAAGAGAACTACAAGACGCGTAAGGCAACGTTTGCGGCCTTCACGGCGGCATACGGCGCCCATCCTGAATTCTTCACGACGCCGGTAGAACTCGACGGTCTCGACACGGCGTGGCTGTGTTACCCGGTGATGATCAACGAGAACGCCCCCTTCACGCGCAGCGACCTGCAGGAAGCCATCGAGGCCGACGGTATCGACACACGAACTGTGTGGAGCGGCAACGTCACTCGTCACCCGATGATGAACAACATCGAGTTCCGTCAGCCGGCCGAAGGATTGCCGGAAGCCGACGCGGTTTTTGCCCGAGGAATGACACTCGGCATGAGTCACGGCCTGCGTGAAGACGAAGTTGCACGGATTGCGGAGAGCATCAATCGCTTCGCCTCGAAGTTCAAATAGCATGACGAGGCGCTTTGACGGCCGCCGGGCGCTTGTCACCGGTTCCAGTCGTGGAATCGGTGCGGGCGTCGCAGAAAGACTGGCCGCGGAGGGTGCCGACGTCGCCCTCGTGGCTCGGACGCTCGGCACGCATGCAACCCTGCCGGGCAGTCTCGAAGAGACTGCGGCTCGAATTGCCAAGTACGGAACCAAAGTCGAGATAGTTGTCGCAGATCTGACGGACGAGCAGCAGCGCGACACGGTGGTGCCGCTGGCGATCGAGAAGCTTGGCGGGACGATCGACATCCTGGTGAACAACGCGGCAGCGGCGATCTATCAGCTGCTGTCGGATTACCCACTGCGGCGGCGACGTTTGATGTTCGAGGCAAATGTCCATGCACCGCTCGATCTGATGCAAGCCGTGGTGCCGGGGATGGTGGCAAACGGATACGGCTGGATCGTGAACGTGTCCAGTGGCACCGTCAAACTGTGGCATGGCCCGCCGTTCACGTGGGTCGAACCGGGAACTGCCATGACCGTGTACGGCGCCTCCAAAGCAGCGCTCAACAGGATGAGCAACGGCATGGGCGTGGAACTTTACGGCCAGGGGGTTCGCGTCAACACGGTTCAACCGCGGGCAGCGGTGCTCAGTGAGGGCGCCAGAGTCCTGGTCGGTGAGACTATCCGGCCGGATCAGGTCGAATCTATGGAAGAAATGGTGGAAGCGGTCACAGCGCTGTGTGATTGCGACACCGAGTTCACCGCGCGCTCGAGCGTCAGCTTGGACCTGATCGACGAGTGGTCCCTGACCGTACGCGGTCTGGACGGCGCAGCATTACCGGAGAACCCGGCACTACGAACCGAGGAGTTGGCATGAAGCCCGTCATCGTGGACGCAGCACGAACGCCGTTCGGCAAGCGTGAGGGTTGGCTGTCCGGAGTCCACGCGGCGGAACTGTTGGGATATGCGCAGAGAGGCGTGCTGGATCGGGTGGGCGTGGATCCTGACGCGGTCGACCAGGTCATCGGCGGCTGTGTGACGCCTCTCGGTGAGCAGTTCGGAAACATCGTGCGTACGTCCTGGATGCATGCGGGCCTTCCGTTGAAAGCGGGTTGCACCACGATCGACGCGCAGTGCGGCACAGCGCAGCAATCGGTGCAGTTGATCGCCGGGCAGATTGCCATCGGTGCAGTCGACGTGGGTGTGGCGTGCGGTGTCGAGTTGATGTCCCGCGCTCCGTTGACGTACAAGGTGGGTACCGGTCTGGGAACGCCGCGTCCGGAGTCGTGGTCACTCGATACCGTCGACCAGTACACCGCGGCCGATCGGATTGCTGTCAAGCGCGGTTTCAGCCGCGAGGATCTCGACGCCTTCGGGCTGCGCTCGCAGCAGCGGGCGGCGGCGGCGTGGGAGGCAGGACGCTTCGACTCGCACATCATCGATGTGGTCGCTCCGGGCTCTGACGTTCCGGTTCATCGGGATCAGGGTCTGCGCGAATCGAGTCTCGAAGGGCTCGCGAAGCTGCGCACCGTTCAAGAGGGCGGATTGCACACCGCTGGAACGTCTTCGCAGGTCTCGGACGGTGCGAGTGCCGCTCTGCTGATGTCCGAGGATCGAGCCAAGGCCCTCGGCGTGCGGCCGCGCGCAAAGATACTGGCGCAGTGCGTCATCGGCGGTGACACCGAGTTCATGCTCGACGGTCCCGTCGACGCGGCAAACATCGTGCTCGGACGCACCGGGCTGACAATCGACGACATCGATCTGTTCGAGGTCAACGAGGCATTTGCTTCGGTACCGATGTCGTTCGCGCAGGTTCACGGCGTCGATCCCGAATTGCTGAACGTCAACGGTGGTGCAATCGCACTGGGCCACCCGGCCGGTGCAACCGGAATCAGACTGTTGGCCAATGTCATCGACGAACTGGAACGCCGGAACAAGTCCATCGCACTGATCGCGATCTGCGCGTCCGCCGCAACCACCTGCCTGATTCTCGAATGCATCTGACAAGAACCGAAGATTGAGGAACCTGCCATGGCACTACCCCTGCTCGAAGATCACCGTGACCTGGCGGAAGCGGTAGCCGCATTCGCGAACCGCTTCGGTGGAATCGCCGATACCCGGAGCAACGTCAAGAGGTACGCCGCCGGTGATCGGCCGGACTCGTGGGATGGGTTGGTCCGTCAGGGCCTGCACGCAGTGCACCTGCCGGAGCAGTACGGCGGTGACGGGGCGGGTCTTGCCGAACTTGCAGTGGTAGTCGAGCAATTGGGTGATGCGCTCTATCCGGGACCGTACGTTCCGACGGTCATCGCGAGCGGCATTCTCGCAACAGCTGCGGGCCCGGCTGCGGAAACAATGCTGACCGAATTGGCCGCCGGTGCAACCGGAGCAGTCTGCACCGGAACGAGATTGCGCGCGGCTCGCAGCGACGCTGGGTGGACAGTGAGCGGTTCTGCCGACCCAGCTCTAGGTCTGCCCGGAGCTGATGTCGTTCTCGTGCGGGCGAACAGCGAAGACGGCGAGTTGTGGTTCCGGCTCGAACCGTCGACTTCCGCTGCGGTGGTGATCGAAGACGGGGTGGATCTGACACGGTCGATCGGAACACTGACGTTGACCGATCACCAGGTCGAGGCTGGGCTGATCGTCGACGGCCTCCAGGCGCACCGAGTCGAACTGATCGTCAACACGGTGTTGGCTGCGGAGGCGAGCGGTATCGCCGGGTGGGCGCTACGGACCGCAGTCGACTATGTGAAGTCCCGGCAGCAGTTCGGCCGTCCGGTCGGAAGCTTCCAGGCAGTTCAGCACAAGGCGGCCATGATGTTGGTCCGCTCCGAGATTGCCTGTGCCGCAGCGTGGGACGCCGCTCGATCCGAAGAGCACGACGAGGATCAGCAGAAACTTGTCTCGGCTCAAGCTGCGTTGGCCGCTTTGCCCGTCGGCATCGAGAACGCCCTCGAATGTGTAACTTTGCTCGGCGGAATCGGATTCACTTGGGAGCATGACGCGCATCTGTACTGGCGCCGGGCGATCAGTATCGCGGCAGTGGCGGGTTCCGAGGTGAAGTGGGCACACACATTGGGAGACCGGTCCGCCGATTCGGAACGGGATTTCTCCTTTGTCGACCCGGAAATGCTGCCGGAGTTACGAGAGCAGGTTCGGAGGGTTCTGGACGAGGTTGCGCTGCTGCCTGACGACGGAACCACCAGCGCGAGTTGGGCGCCGGCCAAGGGGAGCGCTCGACGCGCCCGATTTGCCGACGCCAAACTGGTTGCCCCGCACTATCGGGCGCCGTACGGGCTGGGAGCGGGACCGAGGGAACAGGCCGTCATCGCACATGAATTCGCGATGCGAGGTTGGGCTCAACCGTCCACGGTGATCGGGGAATGGGTGCTGCCCACGATTCTCGAACACGGCAACGCCGAGCAGCAGGACAGGTTCGTCGAGCCTTCGCTGCGTGCCGACATCATCTGGTGCCAGCTGTTCAGTGAGCCGGGCGCGGGATCAGACCTGGCCGGTCTGAGCACGAAAGCGCGCAAGGTCGACGGTGGCTGGGTCCTGTCAGGTCAGAAAGTGTGGAACTCGGGTGCGCACGAGGCAGATTGGGGAGTATGCCTGGCGCGTTCCGACGCGGACGCTCCGAAACATCGTGGGCTGTCGTACTTCCTGGTCGACATGACCTCGAAGGGCATCGACGTACGCCCGCTGAAGCAAGCCACCGGTAAGTCGGAGTTCAACGAGGTATTCCTCGACGACGTCTTCGTGCCGGACGACTGCCTGGTGGCCGAACCTGGGCAAGGGTGGAAACTGGCTGCGACAACGCTGTCCAACGAACGCTTGAGCATGGGCAGCACGCTGCACCACGGTTCGAGTCGACTGTTCCGTCAGGTGATTGCCGACGCGAGCCACGACTGCCCCCGCGAAGATGCAGTGGAAGGCCTCGGCCGCAGTATCTCTCGTGAGTTGGCACTGTCCGCGATGAATCTGCGCGGAGTGTCGGCGCGACTGGCGGGTCAGGAACCGGGCGCCGAGATCAGCGTGTCGAAGGTGTACAACGCCCTGGCGCAGCGCGAGGGCTCGCGGGACCTGTTGCGACTGCTCGGACCGCGCGCCGCAGTTGTCGACCCGTCGGCGAGTTACGCGATAGACCACATCGGACTTCCCTCGATTCTGTTCGGCGGCGGAACCGTCGAAATCCAACTCAACGTCATCGCGCAGCGCGTACTCGGCCTGCCGCGTTCGTAGATCTTAGGAGCTTCACCATGTACTTGGATTTGTCGGAGGAGTCGAAGACTCTGCGCAAGGAATTGCGCGCATACTTCGCAGAGATCATCAACGACGAAGACCGCCGTGCTCTCGTGGATCAGACCGAAGGCGGCCCCGTCTTCGATCGCATCCTGCGCCGGATGGGTAAAGACGGTTGGCTGGGCTTGGGGTGGCCGGAGGAATTCGGCGGTCGGGGTGAGAACCCCGAAGCTCTGTATGTGTTCTACGATGAGGTGATTCGCGCGAATGCGCCGCTGTCACTGGTCACGCTGAACACCGTCGGACCCGCTCTGATCAAGCACGGGACGCAAGCTCAGAAGGACTTCTTCCTGCGTCCGATCCTGGCGGGTGAATTGATCTTTGCCATCGGCTACACCGAACCCAATGCGGGCACCGATCTCGCGGCACTCGAAACACGCGCCCGCATCGAGGGCGACGAGCTTGTCATCAACGGCAACAAGATCTTCACCAGCGCCGGTGTGTTTGCCGACTGGGTCTGGCTTGCCGTTCGCACCGATCCTGACGCGCCGACGCATCAGGGCATTTCCGTGGTCCTGGTACCGACCAATTCGCCGGGGTTCTCGGTCACCGAAATTCACACCGTGGGCGGAATCAGCACTTCGGCAACCTATTACGAAGATGTTCGGGTGCCGATCAGCAATGTCATCGGTGAGCTCAATCAGGGGTGGAAGCTCATCACCAACCAGCTCAACCACGAACGTGTTGCCCTGGCAGCACGCGGCGGCATCGCCAACGAGCTCTTCGCCGAGGTGGTCGAGTGGGCAAAGACAGAACCCGCCGGTGACGGCCACGTCTACGACATCGGCTGGGTACGTGAGAAATTGGCGGAAGTCTACGCGCTGCTCAGCGCCGCCGACCTGATGAACCTGCGACTGGTGGCGGACGTCGCCGCCAACACCTTGGGCGGCGGGGATTCGGCCGCGGCCAAGATCTTCGGTACCGAAGCCGTCGTCAGTGCGTACGGCATGCTGCAGGAAGTGCTGGGTGCCAAAGGCTTACTGCGCCCCGGTACACCCGGAGCGGTACTGGAAGGGCGGGTCGAGAACCTGGGTCGGCGCGCCCAGAACAACACCTTCGGTGGTGGTACCAACGAAGTGATGCGTGAAATTGTCGCCGCAAAATGCCTGGGCATGGCGCTTGCTGCGCGTCGCCGGCCCGCTGCACAGAACGAAAAGAGCTGACATGGAATTCGAATTCGACGACAACTTGTCCGCCGTGCGGGATCTGAGTGAATCGATCTTCTCGGCGAAGTCCGGAGTGGACCGACTGCGGGAAGTGGAGGGCGCCGGCGGTTTCGACGCCGAACTGTGGAAGCTCCTCGCCGACTCCGACGTTCTGGGAATCGCTCTGCCGGAAGAGGTCGGGGGAGCAGGACTCGGAATGCTCGGCCTGGCTGCGGTGCTCGAACAACAGGGCCGCCGGGTCGCCCAGGTGCCGCTCTGGTCGGTGATTTCCACGGCGGCGCTGCCGATTTCCGAGTTCGGCAGCACGGAGCAGAAAGCGTCGTGGCTTCCGGGACTGCTCGACGGCTCGGTGATCGTCACCGGCGCATTCGACACCGGCTACAACGCCGAGACGGCGGTTCGCGCCGAACCGGCGCCTGACGGTTGGGTTCTGTCAGGCCACGTCGACTCCGTGCCTGCCGCGGAGTTCGCGGCCGCGCTGGTCGTTCCGGTGACGATGCCGGACGGCAGTGTCAGCGTCATGATCGTGCCCACGGACCGGGACGCGCTGGTGCGTACACCGCTTGCGGTGACGAACCGCGAGAGCAACAGCTCTGTGCAGTTCGACGGGGTTGCGGTTACTGCAGCTGACGCACTTCCCGCCGACGGCGCGGTGGTTCGAGACTGGACGTTGCGGCGTGCACGGGTGGCTCTTGCGGCCCTGGCTACCGGCGTCTGCGAGGAAGCGCTGGCGATGACGGCGAAATACACCTCCGAGCGAGTGCAATTCGGTCGTCCACTCTCGACCAACCAGGCAGTTGCCGTCCGGGCCGCCGACGCATACCTCGACACCGAGAGCACAAGGTTGACCACGCACCGCGCTGCCTGGCTGATGGACAGCGGAGTCGAGAGCGAAGCGGAAGCAGCTGCGCTGGTCGCCAAATGGTGGGCGTCGCGCGGCGGCCTGCGCGTGGTGCACGCGACCCAGCACCTGCACGGCGGAATCGGAGCGGACGTCGACTACCCGATTCACCGCTATTTCCTGTGGGGACGGCAGATCGCCTTCACCTTGGGGAGCGCGGGGGCGATAGGCGCCGAACTCGCCGATCAGTTGGAAATCCGAGCCCAGATCGGGGCGTCGGCGTGAATATCTGAGACGACAGGTTGCAGTCACGGGCAGCGCGTCGGCAATCATCGCGCTACTCTGCCCTTCGTGAATCGCACCAGTTCGTTCATCCGGCCGTTGGTTCCGCGGGATCCGCACGAGCCGCATCGGGTGGCGACGCCGCTCGAGCTGCTCACCGACCTCTGCTTCGTCGTGGCGGTCGCTCAAGCGGCCACCGGTCTGCACCACGCGATCAGCGAAGGGCACGCGGCTTCGGGCGTCGGGCACTTCGCGATGGCATTCTTCGCGATCTGGTGGACGTGGCTGAACTTCACGTGGTTCACCTCGGCGTACGACAACGACGACGGAATCGCCCGGCTGCTGACCATCTTCCAGATCCTCGGATCGCTGGTCCTTGCAGCCGGCATCGTCCGCTTCTTCAACGACGACGCCCTGCTCATCATCGTCGGCTACGTCATCATGCGAATAGCCCTGGTCATCCAATGGCTCAGGGTGTCGCGGAACGACCCCGAACATGCGCTCACGGCTCGTCGATACGCTCTCGGAATCGTGTTGGTCCAGATCGGTTGGATCGGTTTCTACTTCGTTCCATCCGCCATTTACGTCCCGACGTTCCTGGTGTTGGTTCTGTGCGAATTCGCGGTACCGATCTGGTCGGAGAAGCCGGGCATGACGCCGTGGCACCCGCATCACATCGCGGAGCGGTACTCGTTGTTCTTCATCATCGTTCTGGGCGAGACGATCCTCTCGACCACCATCGCGATTCAGGACGCGGTCGACGGTGAGCATCCGGCAGCGCAGGTCACCTACGTCGTGATCGGCGGCATTCTGATTGTCTTCAGCCTGTGGTGGCTCTACTTCCAACGCAATGCAGGCGAAGTGATCGGCGGTGACAACGTCTCACCCTTCGTCTGGGGGTTCGGTCACTACTTCATCTTCGCCGCCGCTGCCGCCATCGGTGCGGGGTTGGCTTCGCGCGTCGACTTCTGGACTCATCACGGTGACGGTAGCGCGTTGGTGACGGGTGCTGCCGTCACCGTTCCGGTCGCGGTCATCCTTGCCGCCCTGTGGTTCATCCACATTCGACTACATGACTCCTCGGTACGCACCCTCATGCCGTTCTCGGTCGCGATCGTCGTCGTGCTCGGTGGTACCTACACCGCGGTGCCCGAACTGGTCGCGGGGCTGGCCTGCGCCGCGCTGTTGGCCGTGGAACTGGTTCTGACCGAGGGGAAATCCGAAACCGTCTGAGCGCTCATTCGGCGGCAAGGAATATCGCCTTGGTGACGGCGACGGTCTCCAGCGGTCCCTTCGACGGTCCGACCAGCACGGTCCACCGATCTTCGGAACGATCGATCGGATAGGTGCTTTCGGCCCATACGATGGGTGTATCCGTCCCTTGCCCTCGGCAGGAGTAGGCGCCCGCCAGACGGGGGTCGGATTCGGCAGAGGGCCACGAACCGCCGTGCCGGACGCGGCAGAGAAGGCCGTTCTCGAGTTCGAGTCCGAAGGGAGTCGGACCGGCGGGCGGCGGATAGGCCTCGACGCCGTCCACGCCTCGAGCGGTGATCAGTTCTGTTCCCCAGGGAAATTGCAGGCAGAGAATCGAATCGGGCTCCGGGCCGACCCAACACGCGTCCGCCCCGTCTGCGGTGCTTCCGCAGGTGATGACTCCCGGCGTGACGGCCGACTGAGATGCTCCGTAGCACTCGCTGATTTTCATGGCCGGTGTCTTGACACTCCAACCGGATTTGGGTTTGCCGGAACCGTCGACGGCAACAAGATTCACGATCTCGGTGGGTGTACCGCCCGCTGATGATCCCGCAGTCGCGGGCAAGCACCGGCAGAGGACTATGCGGGTGATAGTTCCCTCATCCGCTTTCTTGCCTTCGGGTGTGAAGGTGATGCGATACCCGGTTCCTGCTTCGGAGTCGGCCGGAAAGACTGCAACCGATTCGCCGTCGGAATTGGTTGTGGCAGTGAAGGGACCGTACAGTTCGGCGGCGCGCTGCATCTTCTGGCCGACGGCCAGTCCGTCCAGTGTGACAGCACCGGTCCGGGGTGCAATTTCGACGAGAACGCCATCGGTAAAGGTCAATTCGCAGTCTTGCCATTCGACCACCACCGTTCCGGTCTTCGATACCGACGCCAGATCGCCGGCCGCTTTCCGTGCGTCCTCCACCGTCATGCCGATCCGAAGGTTACGGAAGCCGCTGGTGGAGAGTCGCTCCCGTGCGGATTCGGGATTCGAGGCAACCGCCAGCCGTGCGGTGAGTTGCGCTGCGTTGGCGGCGTCGATCGCCATGCCCCCGGTCGCGTCGGCGATGCACTTCAACTGGCCGGACGCAGCGGCGTCGAGCTTGAATCCGATTGTGTGGATAGTCAGGTCAGGATCGTGAGGTATCGCTTCCGTGGACTCACATGGAGGTTCGGTTGAGCAGGTGTCCTCTCCGTCGGAGACGAGGATGATCGTGCGCTCGCCATCGGTCGGGAGTGCGGCGGCGGCTTGTTGAAGCGCAGCCATGATCGGCGTGTATCCCGACGCGGACAACCCGTCGATTCCCGCTGCGAATGCATTTCGATCGAGCGGTCCGAGTGGCACGACGGTCTTGATGTCGCGGCAACCCGCGTCCTTCTCGGCGTCGCTGCTACCTGTGGCGGTGCCGTACGCGATCAGACCGAGCGCTGTGTCGTCTGGAAGACCACTGACAAGAGTGTGAATCGCGTTCTTGGCGGCATCGATTCGAGGACCGGGAGCGTCGTCCTGCTTCATCGACCCCGAGGCGTCCAGGACGATGATGCTAGGCGCCGTTGCGCTCGCCTCTGAAACCGGATCAGCAGTGACACTTGCCTGCTGGGGCCCGCCTACTTCCTGGGTCCCACCTGCTTCTTTGGGCCCGCCACTGCCCTGCGTCGAACACCCGACGGCAATGATCGCAGTCGCCGCAATACAGATCGCCACACGAAGACGCATGGAATGAGGCTACGAGGTGCCGCCGCCCACCAACAGTCGTCCGAACGGACGACAGGCTCAGCGAATCGCGAGCCGCTCCTTGCGGAGCTTGTCGACCTCGGGCAGATGCAGGGGTTCGAGTTCGTTCACACCCAAGGCCCGCATGAGCAGGAGGTCCGCGAGTTCCGGATTCCGGGCCAAGGCGGGTCCGTGCATGTACGTCCCGATCACCGAACCCTGTACGACGCCTTCGAATCCGTCACCGACACCGTTCCCGACACCATGGGTGACACGTGCGAATCCAGAGGCTGAGCTACCCAGAGTTGTTCCGCCGCGGTGATTCTCGAAACCTGAGAGAGGCGCGGTGAGCCCGTCGATCAAGGGCTTCGTGATGACCTCGCCGATGGAACGCTTCTCCTGCGGAGAGGTCGTGACGTCGAGCATCGAGACACCGTCGACGCGTTCGCCGCTGGAGGTTTCGTACCAGTTGCCGAGCACCTGAATGGCAGCGCAGATCGCCAGAACCGGTGCGCCGCGCTCGGCGGCGCGTTGCAGGCCAGGGTATTTCGCGAGATGGCGCGTTGCGAGTCGCTGGGCGGAATCCTCGGCGCCACCCAATGTGTACACGTCGAGCGAATCGGGGACCGGATCGCTCAAGGTGATGTCCACGATCTCGGCGTCGTAGCCGCGCATCCGCAGACGCTGACGCAGGATCAGGGCATTGCCGCCGTCGCCGTAGGTGCCCATGACGTCGGGGAGAACCAGTCCGATGCGAATTGTCGAGTCAGACATTGCGAGACTCCTTCGCGATGGCGGTGTTGAGGTCACGGAAGGCTGTGTAGTTCGCCAGTACCTCCACACGTCCGGGAGGGCAGGAAGCGATGGCGCGCAACGGATCCGGATCGAGGGTGTGCTCGACGCCTGCGTACGTGAGGCGAACGGCGAGATCGGTTCCGCGTTCGCCGGCGGCCACTACCTTGACGCCTTCGAAGTGTTCGAACTTCACGTCCCACAGCCAGGAGAGGTCCTCGCCGTCCGGAACCTGACCGTTCACCGCGATGACCAGGCCGTCCACCGTGGGATCGATCATCGACAGCGCTTCCTGCCAACCGGCGGGATTCTTCGCGAGCAGCATGTGAACGGAGTGCGGTCCGACCTCGACGGTGCTGTAGCGGCCGGCGACTTCCTGGACCGTCGACGCGGCGGCAACTGCCCCGACCGGATCTGCGCCCAAAGCCGCCGCTGCCGCTACGGCCTGAGCGGCGTTACCGCGGTTGGCTTTTCCGGGGAGAGTCAACGTCATCGGAATCTTCAGGCCGTCGGGGCCGTAGAGATTGTCGTCGTCGAGCCACCATGTCGGCTCGGGCCGCGCGAAGTCGGAACCGGTACTGCGCCAGTGCTTTCCCTCCCACACGATGGGTTCACCGGTGCGCGGGCAGCTGACGGAATCGCCGGCCCAGCCGCCGCCGGCAGCAACCCACACGACGTTGGTGGCGTCGTATGCCACGGAGGTGACCAGTACGTCATCGCAGTTGGCGACGATCACCGCGTTCGGATGCGCATTGACGCACGCGCGGAGCTTCCGCTCGATCATGTTGATCTCGCCGACCCGGTCGAGCTGATCGCGGCTGAGATTGAGCAGCACGATCACTTCCGGGTTCACGGCGTCGGCTACGTGGGGGACGTGCAGTTCGTCGACCTCGAGTGCTGCCAGCGTTGCGTCCGTACGCGCGGCCAGAGCGGCCACGATCCCGGCATCCATGTTGGCGCCGTCGGCCTGCGTGGCGACGTCACCGAGTGTCGCGAGCGCTGCGGCGGTCATACGCGTGGTCGTCGACTTGCCGTTGGTGCCCGTGACCACGACGGTGCGCTTGCCGCGTCCGAGCTGAGTCATGAGCGTCGGGTCGATCTTGAGGGCGATCAACCCGCCGATCATCGAACCCTTGCCGCGACCGGCCTTCTGCGATGCCCAAGATGCTGCTGCGGCAGCTCGCATGGCGAGCTTTCCGCGCACTGTGATCGATAGTCCAGTTCCCACGGCCCGAGTTTGGCACAGGGCATCGTCAGACGCCGAGTCGCGCCGGTGGTGAGGCTGCAGGTGTGTCCGAGAAAACAGTGTTCGCGGGCTTGCGCCTCATCTGTGCGGCACTCGCTCCGGCGATCACGATGACTGCCCCGACCAGGGACAACGGGCTCGGATCCTCGTGCAGGAACAGCCAGGATGCGCCGATTCCCACTACCGGTACCAGCAAGGAGAGCGGCGCCACCATGCCGGCGGGATAGCGGCCCATGAGCATCGTCCAGAGCCCGGATCCGGCGATGGTGCCTAGCAGAATGATGTAGGCCAGCCCGACCAGTGACGGCCAGGCGTCGGCGCTGAACGCGGTGCCGAGCGCGTGCCATCCGGCGGTGGGGCCTTCGACCACCGCTGACAGGGCGAGCATCGGCAACGGCGGGATGACGCACATCCACAGCATCAAGCGCATCGGTGCGGGCTCGCCGACGGTGTTCGCCGCGGCCAAGCGGCTGCCGAGATTGCCGAACGCCCAGGACAGGCCGCCGAGGAGCGTGAGGATCACGGGCAGCAGTGCCGCGTGGTGTGAACGGTCCCAGCCGATCAACGACATACCGACTACGGCGACGGCGATCCCGGAGACCTGCCAGACGCTGAGCTTCTCGCGGAGCAGGAACGCGCCGAGTAGGACGGTGAACGGCGCGGACGACTGCAGGACCAGTGATGCGAGACCCGTCGGCATCCCCGAATGCATCGCCCAGAAGAGGAAGACGAACTGGCCGAATCCGAAACCGAATCCGTAGAGCAGCAACCAACGGAGCGGTACCTGCGGACGCGGCACGAAGATGACCACCGGAATCGCGATGATCAGAAACCGGAGTGCAGCGAAGAAGAACGGCGGGAAATGATCCAGGCCGACGCGAATGGCCAGGAAGTTCAGACCCCACAAGACGATCACGGTCAGGCCGAGGAGACGGTCGCGGGGAGTCATGACGTTAATCGTGAGCCGTACGAAGCATCAGAACAAGCGAATATAGATGCACTATCCATGTAGTTTTGCTACATGGATATTCGTCACCGTATGGATGCCACGCGCTTGCGGATCCTCCGTGAGCTCGCCGACCGAGGAACCGTCGGCGCTACTGCTCTCGCTCTCTCGATGACACCGTCCGCCGTCTCGCAACAACTCAAGATCCTCGGCCGAGAGGCGGGGGTCTCGCTCCTCGAACCGGACGGGCGCACGCTGCGCCTCACCGACGCTGGTCGAGCGCTGGTGCTCCGCGCCGACGACGTGGTGGCGGCGCTCGACCGGGCAGCGGACGAGATGGCGTCGTACCGAGGCTCGCCGCGCGGCAAGGTGCGAGTCGCGTTCTTTCCCTCCGGAGCAGCTCTCCTGCTGCCCGGCGTCCTGACGGCGCTGAAGAACTCGGACGTGGACATCGACGCCCACGACGTCGACAAACCGGCGTCGGCCGTCCCTGGACTGTTGGCCGATCACGACGTGATCCTCACTCACCGTGACGAACGCGGCGCCGAGACCTCGTTTCCCCGGGTCAGCGTGCAACCGCTGATGCGTGAACCGATCGACCTGGTGCTGCGGCCTGATCATCCACTCGCCGAGCAGGATTCGGTCCGGTTGGAACAATTGGCCGACGAGAACTGGATCAGCGTGCGCGGCGGGTTTCCGGTCGACGACGTTCTGTTGTCCGTTGCGTCCGTCACCGGGGTCCAACCTCGAGTCGCTCATCGGATAAACGATTTCCGAGTTATCGAAGAGTTGGTGGCGGCGGGCCACGGTGTGGCTTTGATGCCGCGTTACGCGATCACACATCCTGGAGTGTCGAGGAAACCGGTGGCAGGCGTGCGCGCTGCACGCGTTTATGAATTGGCAACTCGATTACACATCGACCGCAGCCCGGCTATCGGAGTGGTTCTCGACGCTTTTCGCGACGTCGCCCGGGCGGTCGGTGAATGAACGGCTGTTGGTGAATGAACGGCTGTCGGTGCATGAACGGCGGTTGGTGAATGAATACGAAACGGGAGCGACACGATTAGTGTCGCTCCCGTTTCGGTAGTGCAATCCTCACTGATTAGTGAGGGCCTGAATCAGGCGAGGGCCTTGGCCTTCAGCGCTGCGAATTCTTCTTCGCTGATGGTGCCGGCGTCGAGAAGCGCCTTTGCATCTGCGATGGACTCGGCCGGGGACTTTCCGGCAACCTCACGGATGTAGCTGTCCTGTGCATTCTTGACCTGCTGAGCAGCCTCCATGGAGCGCTGGGCCATTCCGTCGCTTCGGACGATCAGATAGACGAGCGAGGTGAGCAGCGGAATGAAGAACAGGAAGACGATCCAGATTGCCTTTACCCAGCCGGAAGTCTTGTGATCGCGGAATAGGTCGGTGATGATCGAGAAGAGCAGGATCAGGTACGCGATGAACGCGAAGCTGATGATGATCAGCCAGAGGAAGTCCCAAAAGGAATCCATTGTCGAGCCCCATTTCACAAGTCGGATTTGTCTGAGGTGACTATCTCACGTGCCGGGGTCGGCTGCATCATCCTCGATGGGTGAATCCTGTTTGTTAACTTCGCTAAGCGACTCTTTCGGGACCTATGTCATGCCGAAGCGAAAACACGGACCGAAGAACTTCTGTGCCGTGAAAACAACCCTGGTCTCACCCGAAAATCAGGTGAGACCAGGGTTTGTTCAAGAGCCGGGTTCGTATTGCGTGAGTGTCAGCTCGCGCGGTTCACTGCCGAAACCACGGCGCGCAGCGACGCCGTCGTGATCGACGTGGCGATACCCACACCCCAGACGACGGTGCTCTGACCGTCCGGGCCAGTCACTGCGCACTCGACGTAGGCCGCCGCTTGGGCGTCGTCGCCGGCGGACATTGCGTGCTCGGAGTAGTCGAGGACACGAACGTCGAAGTTGATGCTTCCCAGCGCGTCGACGAAGGCAGCGAGCGGGCCGTTACCGGTTCCCGAGATCTCCTGCTCCTTGCCGTTCGCCTTGACGATGGCGGTGATGGCGTCGGTGCCGCCGTCCTCCTCGGAGGCGGTGACCTTCTGCTTCATGCGCTCGAGCGGGGTGACGGGGGCGAGGTACTCCTCGTGGAAGACGTCCCACATTTCCTTCGGCGAGACCTCGCCGCCTTCGCCGTCGGTGATCTTCTGGACCGACTGCGAGAACTCGACCTGCAGACGACGCGGCAGCACCAGACCGTGATCGGCCTTCATGATGTACGCGACGCCGCCCTTGCCGGACTGCGAGTTCACGCGGATGACGGCCTCGTAGCTGCGGCCGACGTCCTTGGGGTCGATCGGCAGGTAGGGGACCTGCCAGAGAATGTCGTCGACGTCCGAGTCCTGGTTGTCGGCGTCGACCTTCATGGCGTCGAGGCCCTTGTTGATCGCGTCCTGGTGGCTGCCGGAGAACGCGGTGTAGACCAGGTCGCCGCCGTACGGATGACGCTCGTGGACGGGCAGTTGGTTGCAGTACTCGACCGTGCGACGGATCTCGTCGATGTTCGAGAAATCGATCTGCGGGTCGACGCCGCGCGTGAACATGTTCAGCGCGAGGGTGACCAGGCAGACGTTGCCGGTGCGCTCACCGTTACCGAACAGGCAGCCTTCGATGCGGTCTGCGCCGGCCTGGTAGCCCAGCTCGGCTGCAGCGACGCCGGTGCCGCGGTCGTTGTGGGGGTGCAGCGACAGGATGACCGAATCGCGGCGGGCCAGGTTGCGGTGCATCCACTCGATGGAGTCGGCGTACACGTTGGGTGTCGCCATCTCGACGGTGGCGGGCAGGTTCAGGATGACCGGGTTGGCAGGCGTCGCACCCAGGGTTTCGGTGACGGCGTCACATACTTCCTTGGCGTACTCGAGTTCGGTGCCGGTGTAGGACTCGGGCGAGTATTCCCAGCGCCAGTTCGTGTCCGGGTACTTCTTCGACTCGGCCAGGACCAGTTCGGCGGCGTCGGTGGCGATCTTCTTGATCGTGTCCTTGTCGGCGCGGAACACGACGCGGCGCTGCAGAATCGAGGTGGAGTTGTAGAAGTGCACGATCGCGTTCTCGGCACCTTCGCACGCCTCGAATGTGCGCTTGATCAGTTCGGGACGCGACTGCGTCAGCACCTGGATGGTGACATCGGACGGGATCGCGCCGTCCTCGATGATCTCGCGAACGAAGTCGAAGTCGGTCTGGCTCGCGGACGGGAATCCGACCTCGATCTCCTTGTAGCCCATACGGACCAGGAGATCGAACATACGACGCTTGCGCGCCGGGCTCATCGGATCGATCAGCGCCTGGTTGCCGTCGCGCAGGTCAACGGCACACCACTGGGGTGCTCGGTCGATGATCTTGTCCGGCCAGGTGCGGTCGGGCAGCGTGACCGTCTCGACCTCTTCGGCGAACGGGCGGTAGCGGAACGTCGGCATCGACGAGTTCTTCTGCGTGTTCCACGCAGGCTGGTCGGAAGGTGCCGGCTTCGTGGGTGGGGTAATGGTGCGAGTGCCGGTGGTGAATGCGTCAGCGGGGGACATTGGTGTGATCTCCAGGATTGTGGACCTGGCCTGATGACCTGTTGGTCAAGACCATGAGTCCGGAAGGCTTGGTCGACCGGCGCACAAAAACCCCGCGGCGGGAGGCCAGTCTGGATCAGACCCCGTCGCGGCAACCAAGAAGGAGTGCGCGCTGCATGCACAGCACTCTACTCCTGGATTTCGCGAGAAATCGGTGGGGTTCGCCCTCATGTCCAATTTGTCGCCGAATTGTGCTGCCGTTTCGGCCTCGAAAATGGTGGACTGTCGTCCATGGATCCCCGAATCGCCGTGGCGAGCACGTACCTCGACGCGCTCCGTAGTCACGATGGCAGTTCCGTACCGCTGGCTCCGGACGCGGTACGTCACGAGGTCGGGTTGAAGACCGGATTTTCGGGGAATCATTTGCGGCGCAGCCTTTCCGGAGGTCCTCAGTATCGCGTGATCCGCGACATTCGTGAGGTGGAGTGGACGGTCGACGGGGACGACCTGACGGCTGACTACCTCCTTGACGCCGGGTTGTTCGGGCGCAACCTGATGACCGTTCGGGTTACCGAGACCTTCCGGATACCCGCTGACGATCACCGCATTCACCACATCACCGCGAAGATTCGACCGGCGCGCGCCAAGCACACGTGATGCGCTCGATCCGCTGGATCGTCTGTTCACTGCTGATCGTTCTCGCTGGTCTCGGTTTTGCCGGCTCGGTGCTCGCGCTGTTCGTCCACACCCAGGTGAACGACACCGACAGCTATGTCGAGTCCGTTGCCCCGCTGGCTGCCGACCCCGCTGTCCAATCGGCGGTCGTTGATCGGCTGACCGAGGAATTGACGCAGCGGTTGGACGAGTTTCCGCAGGTGGTGACGAGACAGGCCGAGAGACTTGTTCGTGAGGCCGCTCAGTCGTTGGTCTCGAGCGACCAGTTTGCGACGCTCTGGACCGCGGCCAACCGTCGAGCGCACGCGCAACTTGCCGCGATGGTGACCGGCCGAGCCGCCGACGGCATAGTTCGGGCCGACGACAGCGGAACGGTCACCGTCTCCCTCGAACCGGTCATGACGGAACTGAGGACGAACCTGCGCGATCGCGGATTCACCGTGATCGATCGCCTCCCGGCGCTCGATCCGCAGTTCGAGATCCTGCAATCCGACGAGTTGGTGCGGGCCCAGGATTTCTCGAACACTCTCGACCGAGCAGCGACCTGGTTGCCGTGGGCGTCGGTGGCCTGCGCGATTGCGGCCGTCGTAGTTGCACCGGGGCGCATGCGCGCGCTGTCCCTGGTCGGGCTGGCGACGGCGGTGGCGATGATCGCCCTGCTGGTGGCGCTGGCCGTCGTGCGCCGGGTCTATTTACAGAATTCAGACATACCGTCGTCCGAGGCGGCTGTGGCGGTGTACGACGCGCTGGCAGTTTCCCTGGTCAGCAGTATCCGCGTGCTTCTCGCCTGCGGAGTTGCCGTCGCGGTGGTCGGTTACGTTGCCGGTGGTTCGCGTTCTGCGACGTTGATGCGAGCGCGGATCTCGCAACTGATCCCGCGCGGATCTGAGGCGAACAGCAGTACGCATCGGGAAGTCCCAGGACCACCTCGGTAAGCTCGACCTCTGGTATCTGTAAACAATTTCGACCTGGAGGTAGAAACGCGTGGCTCTCGTCGTCCAGAAGTACGGCGGATCCTCGGTGGCAACCGCCGAGCGCATCCGACGAGTCGCTGAACGGATCGTCGAGACCAAGAAGGCCGGCAATGATGTCGTCGTCGTGGTGTCAGCGATGGGCGATACCACCGATGAGCTGCTCGACCTGGCTCAGCAGGTGTGCCCTTCCCCGCCGGCCCGTGAAATGGACATGCTGCTGACCTCGGGTGAGCGCATCTCCAACTCCTTGGTAGCGATGGCAATTCACTCCCTCGGCGCCGAAGCTCGTTCGTTCTCGGGCTCACAAGCCGGAGTCATCACGACCGGCAGCCACGGAAACGCCAAGATCATCGACGTCACGCCGGGCCGTGTTCGCACCGCCCTCGACGAAGGCTCGATCGTTCTGGTCGCCGGATTCCAAGGCGTCAGCCAGGACAGCAAGGACATCACGACGCTCGGACGCGGTGGCTCCGACACCACCGCCGTGGCGTTGGCAGCTGCACTCAACGCTGACGTCTGCGAGATCTACACCGACGTCGACGGCGTCTTCTCCGCCGATCCTCGCATCGTCCCCGACGCTCACCGCCTCGAGACGGTTTCCTTCGAGGAAATGCTCGAACTCGCAGCGTGTGGTGCCAAGGTGCTCATGCTCCGGTGCGTCGAGTACGCCCGTCGTTACAACGTGCCTGTGCACGTCCGTTCGTCATACACCACCAAGCCCGGAACAATCGTGTCCGGATCGATGGAGGACATTCCTGTGGAAGAGGCCCTGATCACCGGAGTCGCGCACGATCGCGGCGAAGCCAAGATCACCGTTGTCGGATTGCCGGACACACCGGGACATGCTGCCAAGGTGTTCCGCGCTGTCTCCGATGCCGAGATCAACATCGACATGGTGCTGCAGAACATCTCCAAGGTGGAGACCAACAAGACGGACATCACCTTCACGCTGCCGACCGCCGACGGCCCCCGCGCCGTCGAGATCCTGACCAAGCGTCAGGAAGACATCGGCTTCACACAGATCTTGTTCGACGACCACATCGGCAAGGTTTCCCTGGTCGGTGCCGGAATGCGGAGCCACCCGGGCGTCACGGCCACGTTCTGTGAGGCACTGGCCAAGGCCGACATCAACATCGATCTCATCTCGACCTCCGAGATCCGCATCTCCGTGCTGGTCAAGGACACCGAACTCGACGACGCCGTGCGCGTTATCCACGCCGCTTTCGGTCTCGGCGGCGACGAAGAAGCCGTAGTACACGCAGGAACAGGACGGTAATTTCTGATGACAACAATCGCTGTTGTCGGTGCGACCGGTCAGGTCGGCATCGTCATGCGCACTCTGCTCGAAGAACGTAACTTCCCCGCGGACAAGGTGCGGTTCTTTGCATCGGCACGCTCCGCCGGTAAGAAGCTGACGTTCCGCGGCGAAGAGATCGTTGTCGAGGATGCCGAAGCAACGTCCGACGAGGATCTGAAGGGCATCGACATCGCCCTCTTCTCCGCCGGTGCGACGCTGTCTCGTGCGCAGGCTCCGCGCTTTGCCGCGGCCGGTGCGACGGTTGTCGACAACTCTTCCGCATGGCGCAAGGATCCCGAGGTTCCCCTCGTGGTCAGCGAGGTCAACCCGCAGGACACGAAGAACCTGGTCAAGGGCATCATCGCGAACCCCAACTGCACCACCATGGCAGCGATGCCGGTGCTGAAGGTTCTGCACGACGAAGCCGGTCTGCAGCGTCTGATCGTCTCCAGCTACCAGGCTGTGTCCGGTAGCGGGATCGCCGGCGTCGAGGAACTCCTCGGCCAGGTGCGCGCCGTTGTCGGTGACGCCGAGAAGCTGGTTCACGACGGCAGCGCCGTCGAGTTCCCGGCCCCGAACAACTACGTCGCCCCCATCGCGTTCAACGTCCTGCCGCTGGCAGGTTCGCTGGTCGATGACGGCAGCGGCGAGACCGACGAGGATCAGAAGCTCCGCAACGAGAGCCGCAAGATCCTCGGGCTTCCCGATCTGTTGGTTTCGGGCACCTGCGTGCGCGTACCCGTCGTGACCGGGCACTCGCTCGCGATCAACGCGGAATTCGCCAACCCGCTCTCGGTTGCTCGCGCCAAGGAACTGCTGGCCGACGCTCCGGGCGTCGAGCTGGTCGAGGTTCCGACGCCGCTCGCCGCCGCCGGTGGCAACGCGTCGCTGGTCGGTCGCATCCGTCAGGACGAGGGTGTCCCCGAAGGCCGCGGACTCGCGCTCTTCGTCTCGGGCGACAACCTGCGTAAGGGTGCCGCGCTCAACACGATTCAGATTGCCGAGCTGCTGGTCGGCTAGATCTTTCGTTCGGTATCGGCCCCGCACCTAGGTGTGGGGCCGATGTCGTTTCGATAGGGAGTTCTAGTCGAGTTCGGAAATAGCGACGAGTCCGCCGAGGTACTCGGCATCCGAATACGCCTTGGCGAGAAGCACACCGAGTTCACCAAGAGCTTCGTGGTCGCCGCCGTACGCAACAAACATGCCGGCCTCGGGATCGGTGCCGAAGCGGCCGTCCAGATGGGGAGCGTCGCGACCCACCACCGCATGGGCCACCGACGCCCAGTCGTAGCCGGAGCCTTCGAAACCCTCTACCTGCTCGAATACCGCTGCTACCTTGCCGAAATGCTGGTCGGTGAGCATCAGTGACCAGTTGCCCGGAGACGTTTCGAAAAGCTGTAGCGGTTCGATCGATGGTGATGTCATGCGTGTATTGAAGCAGATCCGACCGACAGGTTTCAGTGGTCTGCTAACGCCCGACCGACTGAGCGAGCGCAACGGCAAAACTGGAAAGTCTTTCTCGGGTATAGGTTTCGGGGTCGCTGACGGCCAGTCGTCCGAGCATTTCGGCAAACGACATCATGGTGTGTGCGAGGAGAACCGGATCAAGGCCTTCGAGCTTCGGTTCGAGGGCAATCCCGGCACGCGCCAGTTCTTCGGCGCGGGCGAAGACAGCTCCGCGAGAGAGCTTCAGCAAGCCGTGATACTCGCTGGGGGCGTTCTCGACAGACGTCAGAATCAGGCGCCAGCGCGTCGGGTTCTCCAGTACGGCGTCGACGAAGGCGCCAACGGTTCCGGTGTATGACGCCGCTGGGCCGAGTTCGCTCAGATCCGTCGGCATGGTTTCGAGCACCTGAGTGATGGCTCGCTCGTGCTCGCGGCGCAGGAGTGCGGCGACGAGATCGGTCCTGGTATCGAAAATCGTGTAGAGGACGGGCTTGCCGACGCCGGCTTCGGCAGCGACGGATTCCATGCTGAGGTTGTGCAGGCCTACGCGGCCGGTGACCTCGAATGCTGCGTCGAGCAGCTGTTCGCGTCGTTGCTCGGGCGCCATACGAGGGGCGTATTTGCGTCGCGGTGTATCCGTTGCGTCAGCTTGTGACCTGGTCATCGTGTGCCTCACCTCCGCTCCCACCCTAATCTGCCTGCCAATTCTTCGTGAATCATACGCAACCGTTGTATTCGTCGTCATCAATTGTTACGGTGGCGTTGTATTCGAAGAGGCGGTCAGTGAGGCGCCTCTGCCGAGATCTCTAGGAGAACAACCGCGATGACAGCGTCGACCTCTTTAGTGCCGAATGATCTGTTGCTCCATCCCTCCACTTACGATCGGCCGGAATTCGACGCGACCACGCGGAGACTGCTGGGCGCGACCGTCGACTGGTTCGAGGCGCGTGGAAAGAATCGACTTCTGGCCGACTATCACGACAAGACCTTTTACTCCGACTTCCTCGACTTCGCGGCAAAGGAAGGCCTGTTCGCGACTTTCCTGACCCCCGCCCGCGACAGCGGCGGTGACTCCGACAAGCGCTGGGATACCAGCCGTATCGCCGCGCTGTCCGAGATCCTCGGTTTCTACGGACTCAACTACTGGTACCCGTGGCAGGTGACCATTCTCGGCCTGGGGCCGGTGTGGCAGAGCGGCAACGAGACTGCAAGGGCGCGAGCAGCTTCCGCTTTGGATTCCGGAGGCGTTGCGGCATTCGGATTGTCCGAGAAAGAGCACGGCGCCGACGTCTACTCCACCGACATGGTCTTGACGCCGAACGGCAGCGGCGGGTACCTGGCCAGCGGTTCGAAGTACTACATCGGAAATGGCAACTGCGCCAACACGGTCTCTGTCTTCGGTCGCGTCGACGGAGTGGAGGGCGCCGATCAGTACGTCTTCTTCTACGCCGACTCGGACCATCCGGCATTTACCGTGGTGAAGAACATCGTTCCGGCGCAGATGTACGTAGCGGAGTTCTCACTCGCCGACTATCCCGTTGCGGCAGAGGATATCCTGCATACCGGCGAGGCAGCATTCAGTGCCGCACTCAACACCGTGAACATCGGAAAATTCAACCTGTGTTTCGGCGGAATCGGTATGTCGACTCATGCCTTGTACGAGACGATTACCCACGCGCACAATCGAATCCTGTTCGGCAATCCCGTCACGGCGTTCCCACACGTACGACGTGAATTCGTCGACGCGTACGCGCGCCTGCTGGCGATGAGGCTCTTCTCGGATCGTGCGGTGGACTACTTCCGCACCGCATCGCCCGAGGACCGCCGCTACCTCTTGTTCAATCCTGTCACCAAGATGAAGGTGACAACCGAGGCACAGAAGGTGATCGGACTGCTCTCCGACATCGCTGCGGCAAAGGGCTTCGAGAAGGATAGCTACCTCGCGGTGGCCAAGATGGATGTCGACGGGCTGCCCAAGCTCGAGGGGACCGTCGCCGTCAATCTCGCCCTGATCGCCAAGTTCATGCCGGCGTACCTCTTTACCCCCGAGTCATTTCCGGCGATTCCGACGCGTAACGACGCAGCCGACGACGAGTTCCTGTTCCGTCAGGGCCCGGCACGGGGGTTGTCCAAGGTTCGATTCGACGACTGGCGAGCGGTGTATGCGAAGTTTGCGGATGTTCCCAACGTCGCACTGTTCGTGGAGCAGGCAGAAGCGCTCGTGACCCTTCTGGCCGAAGCTGCACCGGATGCGGCGCAGCAGGTCGACTTGGACTTCGGCCTGGCGATCACCGAACTCTTCACCCTCGTCGTCTACGGCCAGTTGATCCTCGAACAAGCCGAGATCTTGGGATTGGACGAGGGGCAGCGGAGCGATGGGGTGCTGGATCAGATCTTCGACGTCCTGGTCCGCGACTTCAGTGCTGCAGCGGTGGAGTTGTACGGAAAACCCAGCGCCAGTGAAGATCAGCAGCGGTTGGCACTCGCATCTATTCGGCGCCCCGCGTTCGCGGCCGAGCGATTCGAGTACCTCTGGCAGCAAGTAGTCACCTTGTCTGGTGCCTACGAAATGAACGGTGCAGGGTCAACGAACGGGGAGGAATGAAATGTCTGAACTGACGATGAATCGACCGCGTGAGGATTACGGCTTCTTCGGCCCAGGATCACCCAGTTGGAAGATCTGGGCGGCCCCGACAGCATTGATCGGTTTCCAGCGGTCAGTGGTGCTCGAGCACTTCGACCCCTTCCTTGCTGCCGCGGTGGCAGATATGAGCGGGATCTACAGCGATCCCGCCGGGCGACTCGACCGAACCTTGGCGTACTTCCTGACCGTCGCCACTGCCGACGGGCGGACGGCGCTGGCGTTGTCCGACCATCTCATGACGGTTCACGCTCAGGCCACGGGTATCGAACCGATCACCGGAACTCGTTACAGTGCAAACAATCCGGCGTCACAACTGTGGATCCACGTGACCGGTTGGCATTCGGTGCTCAAGTGCTACGAGATGTACGGGCCGGGCCCACTCTCCGCCGTCGAAGAGCAGCGGTACTGGGAAGAATGCGTGATCGCTGCCGAACTGCAGACATGCAAAGCGTCCGACGTTCCGCGCTCGCGAGACGAGGTACGGGAGTACTTCGCTGAAGTCAGGCCCAGATTGTGTACCTCCGAACGTGCCAACCGGGCGATGCACTACTTGCTGAGAACACCAAGAGCACAGGGGAAGACGAAGTTCGCGGCGTTCAGCCGATTGGTCGCGCCGGCCACTATCGCAACATTGCCTGGCTGGATGCGAACCATGGGCGGCTTCTATCAACCCGCTTTGTTGGACAGGGCAATTGCGCCCGCGGTGCGAACTGCGGTCCGGGTCGGCAGTTCACCGAAGAACATGACCACTGCTCTGAAGGTCATCGCGCCGATGACTGGCAAGGTGTTGGAGCGCCACCTGCGTGACGAGCAACCCCTCGACCCGAGAGTTGTCACCCCAGCGGAGATTCGGGAGCGCTTCCCACGCGCCACCAAAGTTCCGCAGGCGGTCTGACGGAATTCACGGCTTTTGGCACCGCATCGAGATCTGCTCGATGCGGTGCTCGGCCGTGTTCTGTTGTGCCCGAGGAGTACTACCTCAGGTTTTGAATGTGGTGTTGGCCGGTCGGGGGTGCTGTTGCGGGTCGATCGAGGGTGGTGGGATGAACCACGGTTTGTTGTCGACCCCGATCCGGATCACCCATTTCCCGACGAACCCGGTTTTCCGGTGCATCAGCCGGTGATGTGAACGGCACAGTAGGACAAGGTTGTTCATCACGGTCGGGCCGCCGTTGGCCCAGTGCCGGATGTGGTGTGCATCGGTCCACGCGGGCACGCATGTGCAGCCGGGGAACGCGCAGCCTTTGTCTCTCGCGATCAACGCCACTCGCTGCTCCGCGGACACTAATCGTTTCCCGGGTTTCGCATCGAGCGGTGCGCCGTGATCATCGAGCAGTACGGTGGACAGGAAGCAGTCGCAGCCGAGGAGTCTGGTCTGCGAGACGGACAGTGGTCCGAGCCACGGCATGTGCCCGACATCGAGATCCGACACAGCCACAGCCACTCCACCACCAGGAGCAGCGGATGTTGCGGCGCAGTCCCGGTGCTCCGCCAGATGGCGGGCGTTGATGTGCACGTTCACGTGCGGCCGCTGACCACCATCCGTACCGGTCTTGGCGCAGTCCAAATACCGGCGGATCAGTTCGGTGAACCCGTCCGCGGTCCGCTTCGCTGCGGACCGAGAATCCGGGGTTCCATCGGGTGCCGGGGTGGGCATCGTCAGATTCGACAACGCCGACAACAACATTTCCCCGGTGAGAGCATCGAAATCCCCGCGCACCACCACCCGACCATTCAACGTCGACGCGATCCGCAACTCATTCCGATCCACATCCTCGGCGGGTGGAATCTCATCGGACTCGAAGATTCGCTCCAAGGTCGCGATAACACTCCGCACCTTCGTGGTCGTCGCCTCCACTCCGGAAGCGGCAGCCAACAACAAATCGATGCACTTCGGTAGCGCTTCGTCAGGCATGCCCTTTGGTGGTGATTCGCAGAACGCCACGATCAACACGGCATGATCGAAGGAGCAGTCCCCGTCATCGAATCGGGCCGCCACTGCTGGAAACGGGCGTAGCGCTGCACCGAGGGCGGCGATCTTCTTCCCGTCCCGGATTTGCAGCATCGTGTTCGCCGCCAACCAGCACCCCACCCCGCGGCTGGCAATCACCTGATCATCAGGACGCATCGAGAGTTCGTCCACCACCGCCACACGAACAGCCTCGAGACGAAGAATCTCCGCACTCGCCTCGATAGCAGCAGCACGCAACTCAGAAGCAGACAACTGCCACAGACGTCCGCGCAACCCCACCGCAGAACCAGACACCACATCCGACAACAAGACACTCATTGAATCCCCCGATCCCCTACACACAAGAATACTCGAACATGTGTTCGAGTCAAGAGTGTTTTCGAATCCTCGATTCGATCCCGTCAAGGAGGATCTGTAGGCCCTGAGTAAATGACTCTTCGGTTTCTCGTTCGAGATAGAAGTCGCCGCCCGGTACCGGTGGGGCCTCCCGACCCAACTGCATCGTGTGGGGGAAGTCGTCCGCGAAATCCGGTGCAGCATCGGCCAGTGCAGCAGAAGACTCTGCCCACCAATGAAATTCGGAATCTCCGATGGTCGAGGCGCTCCGGACCTCAGCTAGGGTCCGCGCGGACCCCCGGATGAAATGGAAAATCATGCTCACCGATCTGCGGATGATCGGAGCATTGAGACCCGTGGAGTAGAGAATGGACAGGAGTGATTCGAGTCCTGCCTGCTCGTGCGGACCCAGGACGGGGCGCGCCAACGAGACATCCAATGTCCACGGATGGCGTGTATGTAGGGCGAAGAGTGCGGCGGCCCAGTCGGACAGTGCCATGCGCCAGTCGCCGGTGTCTGCGATCGGCGGTAGCTCGGCATGCACCCGGTCGTACATCAGGTCCAGTAGTTCGTCCTTTCCCGGTATGTAGGTGTACAGAGACATCGCAGTGCGGCCGAGGTGGTCGCCGATCATGCGCATCGACAACGGTGTCGTGGGGTTGGCGTCGGCGACTTCGATCGCGGCGTCAACGACTGAGTCCGTGGACAGCGCGGGCTTCGGTCCTCGGCGGCCGGAAGGCGTCTCGGGTTGACGCCACAGAAGTGAAATCGTGCGTGCGATATCGCGTCGGCCTGCCTGTTTGTTCATCTTGTCGCTTTCGTGGAGTCGCGCTATTCTTAATTACTTTACAGTGTAAAGATTTGGGAGTGGGCATGGTTGAGGCAAGACTTCACGACGGGACAACTATCGATGTCGAGGTTCTCGGACATGGCCCCGCCGTGCTGATGCCCGTGAATCCGATTTCGGCTACCGGCATCAAGGCTGACGAACTGCTCGCCTGGGGCGTTGACCCCTCGCTCGGTCGAACGTTCATGGAAGGGTTGGCGTCGAACTTCACTGTGGTTGCCTTCGACTACGAAGGGCACCGGATGGCGTCGCCCGCTCCGGACACGCTCACTCCCGACAACATCACGTCCGACATTCTGGCTGTGGCGAATTCGGCTGGGATCGACCAGTTCGCCTACTACGGATACTCCTGGCTGGCTCTGTGCGGATTGCAGTTGGCGCTGCGCACCGATCGTCTGACCACACTGGTCATGGGTGGTTTCCCGCCGGTGGATGGGCCGTACAAGGCGATGCTCCAGGTTACCGAAGCTACACACCGCATGACGAGTGAACCGCCCCAGCACACATCACAACCCACGGCATCATCAGACGAGTTCGATTGGAACTCCATCGACATTGCGTTGACCGGAGCGCAGACCCGGCAGTTCGTGACGCTGTACCGCGCACTTGGTGAATTCGACGATCGAACAATTCAAGGGCGCATCCTCTGTCCGCGAATGTGTTTCGTCGGTTCGCAAGACGTCATCGAATACGGTGACCGATGGGGTGGGGTACGGGTCGCGCCGGCCGATCTCGACCTCGACGCCGCTCGGTCAGCAGGGTGGGATATCGAGGTACTAGACGGTCTGGATCACACGCAGGCAATGCAACCGGCTCATGTTCTACCCATTCTCAAACCTTGGTTGGAGAAGGTGGTCGGTGTTTGACCGTGCGAGCACACGGGTAACCCGCTCCGGATGCCGTCAGCGTGAGGGGGCCGTGAGTGGACGAGTCACACAAGATCCGTCGACGATCGTTTGTTCAAGGGCTTGGCTTGCTGGCCGGCCTGAGTGCATTGTCCGCTGGATCAGCGACAGCTCGACCCCCTGACATCGATCCGCTACGCCCATTCCAACTTCCGTCACCCCGGCTGGAACCGTTTCGGGAGACCCTTCCTGTCCTGCCGGGCATTTCGGGTGGCAACCTGGAGCTTCACGCGGCTTCGTCGATGCACCGTTTCCATCCGGACCTACCGTCGTCGCCGTCGCTGGGTTACGGCGGAATGGATTATCTGGGCCCCACCATCGAAGCTCACGTCGATCAGCTCGTCACAGTCCGATATGCCAATGACATTTCTGCGTATCCGCTTGCCGCGGATGTCGATCCGGGTCTGCACGGCGTCAGCGACCTCGACCGCACACAGGTCCCCACCTCGCTTCACCTGCACGGAGGAGTTACTGCACCACAGTTCGACGGACATCCGGAGTTGATCCAGCGTCCGGGCGAAGGTTTGGTCCACGAATACACGAATGGTCGTGCCGCCGGCAATCTCTGGTACCACGATCACGCCATGGGAATGACGCGCCTCAACGTCTACGCCGGATTGGTCGGGATGTATTTTCTCCGTGACGACGTTGACACGGGCGCCGCCGGGAATTCTCTCGGCCTGCCGACCGGTGAGTTCGAACTCCCGATGATTCTGCAGGACAAGGTATTCACTTCCGACGGTCAGCAGAGTGTCCGTTCCACGTGGCTCACTCCGCAAGGTTCATGGGATCCGGCGACCCCCGGTGACGTTGGCGTGGTGAACGGCGTCGTGTGGCCGAAAGTGGAGGTTGCCCGCGGCCTGTATCGATTGCGACTGCTCAACGCCGCAACCTATTCGGTGTGGAATCTGCATTTCGCAAATCGTATGCGGTTCTGGGTGATCGGGTCCGAAGGCGGTTTACTGGCCGCTCCGGCGCCGACGGATCACGTCCGGTTGAGTCCGGGTGAGCGCGCTGATCTGCTGGTCGACTTCAGTATGCTCGAGCCGGGCACAACGGTGGAATTGCGCAACGACGAACCGGTACCGCTTGCGGTGGCTCAACGCGGCACGCAGGTGATGCCGGTGTTCTGTCGGTTCGACGTGGGCAGCGCAAAGGGATTCACCGGCTCGATCCCGCAGCAGCTGAATTCCGTTGCCGCCGAACCGGCGTCCCCGGATGTGGTGCGAAATCTCACGATCATGCAGCTGTCGCGTCCGTCGGATTACCCGTCGATCACTATGTCGCTCAACAATTTGAGGTTCACCGATTCGGATATCGAACTGCCACGTCAGGGAGCCGTCGAGCAATGGAATCTGATCAACATCACCACGGAACCACATCCGATTCATCTGCACCTGGTGGCGTTCCGCGTTGTGGGACGCCAGAGCCTCGACACTGCAGCACTGACGCAGCGGTATCCGGTGCCTGACTTGGGGGTCCGGTGGACGCCGTCGGCGGAGGAATTCGTGACCTCTTCGCTGCGGCCTCCCGAAGTGTGGGAAACGGGGGAGAAGGACACGGTCATCGTGGATGCCAACTCGATCACCCGCGTGATCGTGCGCTTTCCGACGGCCGACGAGTTGGGCTTCGATCCGGATGCAACTTTCGCGAGAGGTTCCATGGCAGATCACTCGGCGCACGGAGAAGCTGGCATGGGGGACTTGCAGGGGTACGTCTGGCACTGTCACATGCTCGATCACGAAGACCACGACATGATGTTGCGATACCGGGTGGTGACGTAGCCTTCAAAGGGAGAAAAGTTCCCAGAGGAGGCAGCTGTGTCGGAAGGTGCGCCCACCGGGCCCCTGGACGGATATCGGGTGATTGAACTCGGAACCTTGATCGCCGGGCCCTTCGCCGGGAAATTGCTCGGCGACATGGGAGCCGACGTGATCAAGATCGAATCACCGGACCGTCCAGACCCGCTTCGTACCTGGGGTCAGGCAGAGCAGGACGGTCATCGATTCTTCTGGACGGTTCACGCCCGCAACAAGCGGTGTGTGACGTTGGACCTTCGCGTCGACGCGGGCCGAGACCTGTTTCTGAATCTGATCGAACATGCCGACGTGGTGGTCGAGAACTTCCGGCCGGGCACCCTCGAGAAGTGGGGTCTGGGATTCGACGTGCTCAGCGCGCGCAATCCGAAGTTGGTGTTGGCCAGGGTATCCGGCTACGGGCAGAGTGGACCGCAAGCCAAGAGCGCCGGCTACGCCTCGGTTGCCGAAGCAGTCAGCGGATTTCGGCATCTGAACGGTTATCCAGGGCAGGCACCCCCGCGTATTGCCCTTTCACTCGGAGATTCTCTCGGTGGGATGTTCGCCGTTCAGGGAGTGCTGGCGGCGTTGCTCTCGCGAGAGCGAACCGGCCGTGGTCAGGTGGTCGACGTTGCCCTCACGGAATCCTGTCTGGCGGTGCAGGAATCCACGATCCCGGATTACGATCGGGGTGGGATCATCCGGCAGCCCTCGGGAACGAGGTTGGAGGGTATCGCGCCGTCCAACATCTACCAGACCTCTGAAGGAAACTGGGTGGTGATCGCGGCCAATCAGGACACGCTCTTCGTGCGTCTGTGCACCATCATGGGTCGACCGGAACTAGCGCAAGACGACCGATTCTCCAATCATGTTGCGCGTGGCAAACATCAGGACGAGCTCGACGAATTGATCAGCGCCTGGGTTGCGCTCCAAGATCCCACCAGTCTCGTGGAACGCCTCACCGAAGTGGGAGTTGTTGCCGGGCCGATCAATACGGTTGAAGATGTGGTCAAGGATCCGCAGCTGATCGAACGGGGGATGCTCGTCGACCACTACGACGAGCGGATCGGGGAAAACGTCCTCGGTCTGGGCGTCGTGCCTACATTCAGTGAGACACCCGGATCTGTTCGCAACGCGGGAGCAGCGTCACCGGGGTACGACAACGCTTCGGTCTGGGGTGGGCTCCTCGGACTCTCGGGCGTTGAGCAGACAGAACTGAAGAAGAAGGGCGTGATCTGACGTGTCGGTACCTGAAGCAGGTGTTCCCGCGGTCAGCATTCGTGAAGTCGGGCCACGGGATGGGTTGCAGATCGAAGACCCGGTCTCGCTGGCGGAGAAACTTCGTCTTGTCGAAGCTCTGGCTGCGACAGGTGTTTCGCGCATCGAGGCGACGTCGTTCGTGTCACCGCGTGCGGTGCCGGCACTGGCCGACGCGGAGTTGTTTGCCGCAGAGTTGCACCAGTGGCCAGGCATCGAGTTCTCGGCATTGGTCGCCGGAATCGGTGGAGCGAAACGGGCCGTTGCTGCAGGAATGCAAACCGTCGAATATGTGGTGTCGGCATCGAATAGCCACAGCGAGGCCAATACTCGGTCGACGACGGAGCAAGCGACCGAACGTATCGGAGAGGTCGTCCGGATCGTCCACGAGGCTGGTGGACGGGTGGAGGTCATCGTGGCCACGGCCTGGGACTGTCCGTTCGACGGTCCAACCGATCCGGACCGTGTTCTGCGGATTGCGGAGCAGGCCAAAGAGTTCGGCGCTGATCAGTTCTCGATCGCGGATACCATCGGCACTGCCACACCGGGACGCGTCGGACGGTTGATCGACGCTGTCGGCGAAAGAGTGGGTGACTTCGGCTTGGGTGTGCACTTCCACAACACGCGTGGCGCTGGTCTTGCCAGTGCGTTGGCGGCTGTGCAGCACGGAGTTCGAAACCTGGATGCGTCCACCGGTGGCCTGGGCGGTTGCCCGTTTGCTCCTGGTGCCAGTGGCAATATCGCGACTGAGGAACTGGTCTACATGCTCGAAGACATGGGCATTGCGACAGGTATCGACCTGGATGCGAGCATTCGTGCCGCTGCCGTTGCAGAGGAGATAGTGGGCCATACGGTTCCCAGTAATCTTCTCCGCGCCGGCGATCGGAAGCGATAGGGCCCTTTACTCTTCTCGGTTGGGTGATGCCAGCTGCAGTTTGACCAGCTGCTCGTGTGCCGCCGGCGGCCAACCGATGCGCTGTTTCTCCAGATACCATGCACCGGCGGCACATGCGATCGCGAGGACGATCCAGATCGCTACGCTTCCGATCTGAGAGCCCAGGTCGCTCGATGAGGATACTTCGCCCGTGCTGTAGTCGTATTCCGTTGTCGTGGTGATTCCCTCGACTGCGAAGGTCCACAGAATCGGAAGGGCACACAGTGCGGCAAGGGCGCGTGCAACATGTGCTGGACGCAGTTCGAAGATCATTCATTTCTCCTGGTGATCGACGCGGTGAATCTCACTCTCCTCGAAAGCTATTCGGGATAGACGGCGCTGTCTGTAGTCGGATCGACGGACATGGACGAGGCGCCGAGTTCCCTCTGATCTCCCTGCCGTAACAGCTGCATTCCGTTGTGATCGAACTCGATTCGTCGAACGTCTTCAGTGTCGACCAGCATCGTGGCCATTGCGGTGCGCCGAGGTGGAAGGATCCGAATGGTCACTTTGCCTCGCGTGATCGCGGTGAGTTCCCGGACGATGCTCGCGTGGATTCGGTCGCGCACGGCGGGGTCAGCACCATCCATTCCGTGGTCGTCGAGCAGGACTACCTCGACGCCGCGGTTTCGAGTGGCATGCACAGCATCGATGACATCTGTCTGTTGTAAGCCAGGCGCCCTCAGCGAATCTCGGAGTTGCGCCTCGAGGAGTTCGCATTCTTGCCGCTCGGCGGTTGTCAGCGGAATCCCGGAAGCGACCCGTTCGAGGAGTGGGCGCGCAAGTAGATCGAGCCTGTCGAGTTGCGCGTCGCGTTCCTCGAGAATCGCAGCGCTAGCGGATGCGGAGGCAATTCGTTGGGTGGACTGCTCCCGAAGTTCGTAGATAACCCTGGCTTGAGGACGGATGGTGTACGCGAAGAAGGTCGACATCAGAACAGGGCCCGCGTTGATGACCGTCAACGACACTCCGTACATGGCCCCCTGGCCGGTAGTGGAGGACCAGATGGCGGTCACCAACACCATGAGCCCAAGCCCGAGCCACGCGAGTGCTGTACGCCCACGAACGCACATGAAGGTGAAAACGGCCGTAGACATCCCGAACATCCACAATTGAGTCATGTCGTTGACGGGCACTGGAACCACTGACAACACAAGGCCACTCGTGACGGCGCCAGTCAGAGACACCAGAACGCTCTGCCCCAGCGGCATTGGGTCGCCTCGGCTCAGAACGAGTGTGAAAGCCGCAGTTGAGCACACGATAATTGCCAAGACCATCGGCCAGACTGCGCGGACGTCGGAGGAGGTGTACGCGACCGAGATCACGCAGGTGAGCGCGAAGCATGCAGCCATGAATCGAGCAGCACGGCTGTGCATACCGAGGAGATCGCGGACATCTCGTCCGTCCGGTCTGGTCATGCCATCACCGCTGCGGGCAAGCTCAGGGTCAGAGTCACCGAAGTGCCGCGGCCGGGTGACGATCGAATGGTTGCCGATCCGCCGTCGAGTTGGCGCATTCTGCCGCGGATGCTGACAGTGATTCCGAGGCGATGCGTCTCGACGGAGCTCGGATCGAAGCCGACGCCGTCGTCCGCGACGACTACTTCGAGGTGGGTGGCGGTTGCCGTGACCGTGACCGAACGCCGTGCACTGCTTCCGGCGTGCTTGACGCTGTTGCGCAGCGCCTCGGCCATCGCACCGGCCATCGCACGAATCGAGTCGGGCGCGTATCCGCTCGGATCGGACCCGACTGAGAGGGCGGTCTCGAACGTGATGTTTTCGTCCACTTCCGAAGCGGCTGAACGCAACTGAGCGAGGATTCCGTCGAAGTCGAAACTCGTCTCGTGATCGGTTCCGGAGCGGAGTTCGTCAAGCCTCTCGACAGTCCTTCGTGCCTGAGCGATGACCGAGGGATCGGCATCGTTTCTCGAAGCAGCGAGCAGGGTGGACATCACGGTGTCGTGGATGAGTGCGTCGAATCTCTCGCGTTCGACGGACTTGGCCTCGGCCGCGGCGGCGCCTGCCGCAGCGGCATGAGTGGTGGCGATAGTTGCATCCAGCACTCGACCGGTACGCAAGGCCATGACGGCCGCTGCGACGAATACCGCGCAAAATGTCCAGGCGAAGGCGAGGTCGGGAACAAGTAGGTGCGTCGTGGGACTCGTCCGGATTATGTGATTGGTCAACTGCGCGAGTGTTGCCGCCACGAAAAGGTGCACGACGGCAGCGGCCGGTCGCCAAGCCGCAGCTGCCGCAAGGCTGGCGACGCCGGGGAAATTGGAAATCCACAAGGTGAAATCCGTGACGTGCTCACCATTCCAGGCCGGCCACCACAGGAGGATGACCACGACGTAGAGGAGCGCATTTGCACTCGCGGCTCGTTTCACCCACCGGGTGTCTGCGTGAAACGTCGATGCTCCCAATACCAGTCCACTACCGAAAGTTGCGACCACTGCCAGCGGGGTCCACCAAGACGCGGACATCGCAGTGGCTTCGGCAATGGCAGGGGCGAGCAATATCAGATAGCAGACATAGCCTGCGCCGATGAAACGGCCGAAGAGCCTGAGAATTTCGTCAGAAGCAGTGGCTGTTTTGTCGAAAGCAACTTTGTCGATCAGAGTTCGTCGATCGTCACTATCTGATCTTGTATCGCTCGCACGAGTAGTTCGCATTTCGTCGGTGCGTTCCTTCCAACGTCGGCATACTTCTCGCGAATCCGGGACAGGTGGGTTCCCACCGTTCCCACGCTTATGTAGAGGTTTTGAGCGACGCGTGACTTCGAATCACTCAGTAGCCATTCCCTGAGAACCTCGACTTCGCGCTCCGAAAGGTGCGGTCCGACAGGCTCTTGTGTCATGCAGTTTTCCACAGTGACGGTCATGAGTTTCGTCTTTCTTTCGTCTAGCGGAATGACAGACTCCCCGACAGTGCCGTCTTCTTACCAGGTGAATGTAAGTCGAAGTTGGCCATTTTTCCCAGACATCAATTCCTCTGCCCATATTTCCAGGGGCAGCCTTAGCGAAAGCAATCGTTACCGAACTTTTTCATTACTGAAGGTCATTGTTAGTCAAGGTCAGATTTCTACCGAGATTTCTGCGTTCCGGAATCGGTAGCACCCCGTCCTCGACCGCGCGTTTGTACAGATCTGTCTTTGTGGGGGCCGGCCGTCCGGCAGCCGCATATTTCTGCCTGATGCGTTGGAGATAATCGTTGACCGTCTGCGGCGCCAAACCGGTGAGTCGCGCAACCCGATCTGCCTTCTCTCCGGATGCGTAAAGTTCGAGGACCTCGAGTTGTCGAGGGCTCAGACCCACCTCGTCGAGACCTGGATCCCCGTCGATTGCGGCAGCCCACTCTGTCGTCACAACCTGCCTTCCCGACGCGGCGGCGCGTATTGCATCAATCACGACGGCAGTCGGTTCGGACTTGCGCACAACGCCCAGTACGCCGGCACGGGCGGCCGAGCGAACGAGGAACGGGTTTTCCGCCCCGGTGAAGATCAATGTCTCGAGCCCCGCGGCCCGCAGTTCCTCGACGTTGCTCTTGGGCGATGAACCGTCGGCCAGTCGGAGGTCGAGAATTGCCAGATCCAAGCTGACGTTCTGAGCGAGCATCTCGGACACAGTGGTCGCGATGCACACCAACTCGATATCTGGCTCGTCCTTCAGCATCACGGACAAGCCGATAGCCACCGACTCGTGGTCTTCCACCAGTCCGACACGGCGGTGTGGAAATGCAGTTTGCTCTGGCATAGCGATTGTTTCCCTCCGCTCGATGCGAGGACGTTATCAGGCAGAGCTGACTGATCGGTATGTTACGTATCAAGATTTGAAGTCAGCCTGGACTGTTTTATGTTTCGGCTCTACAGTTGTCTTGTGACCGAGACCACTTCCGATGCGAAAGTAAGCCGTACGCAGGCCGAACGAACTGCCGCGATGCGTGGGCGCCTGCTCGACGCCGCTGTCGAATCGCTTGTCGAACTGGGCTACGCCCGGACCAGCACCCAGGAGATCGCCCGCCGCGCAGGGGTCTCGCGAGGTACGCAACTGCATCATTTTCCGACCAAGGAATCGCTGGTCGTTGCGGCCGTCGAGTACCTGGTCGACAAGCGACTGGAAGAAATCCTCACCGCTGAAGTGGATCGCGGCCGAGGTCTCGAGGTCCTGGCGGACGCGTTCTCCGGGCCGCTGTTCTACGCTGCGCTCGAATTGTGGGTCGCGGCGCGAACCGATCCTGTTCTGCATGCGGCGACGGTGCCCCTCGAACGCAAGGTCAGTGAGGCACTCGAGTTCGGTAGCGCCGAGTTGTTCGGCGATCGATTCGATTCCGAGTCGGTCGAACTCACCATCGAACTCGTCCGCGGTCTTGCAGTCTCAGCCCTTTTCCGTACACCCGAAGCCGACGACGCGCTCAGAGCGCGACTGTTGCCGGCCTGGCAATCCCGAGTGGAGAAGAAGTGAAGCTTCCCGAACATGTCGAAACGCTGATCGTCGGTGCCGGATTCGCCGGTATGGGCTTGGCAGCCAGAATGCTTCGCGACAATCGCGCGGCGGACGTCGTGTTGATCGAGCGCGGAGCTGACATCGGCGGCACTTGGCGCGACAACACCTACCCAGGGTGCGCCTGTGACGTGCCGACGGCGCTGTACTCGTATTCTTTTGCGCCGAGCGCCGATTGGAGTCATACCTTCGCTCGTCAGCCCGAGATCTACGACTATCTGAAGAAGGTGGCGGCAGACACCGGCATCGTGGATCGCGTAGTCCTGAACTGCGAACTCGAAGCTGCTGTGTGGGACGAGGATGCGGCGCTGTGGCGTGTTCGGACATCCCGAGGGGCATTGACGGCCAAGACGCTGGTCGCTGCGACCGGGGCGTTGTCGACACCCAAGATCCCGGATTTTCCCGGTCTCGACCAATTCTCCGGTACCACTTTCCATTCGGCGACGTGGAACCACGAACACGAACTGCGTGGTGAGCGCGTAGCCGTGATCGGAACGGGAGCGTCGGCGGTTCAGTTCGTTCCCGAAATTGCCGACCCTGCTGCCCATGTCACCGTGTTCCAGAGAACTCCGGCCTGGGTGATTCCGCGAATGGATCGCACCCTGCCTGCGGCGCAGAAGGCCGTCTACTCGCGGATTCCCGCTACGCAGAAAGTTGTTCGCGGAGCGGTTTACGGTTTTCGCGAGTTGCTCGGTGCCGCGATGTCACATGCGACGTGGGTCCTGCCGGCCTTCGAGGCGGCCGCGCGCCTCCATCTGCGCAGACAGGTGAAAGATCCGGAGTTGCGCCGGAAACTGACTCCCGATTTCACGATCGGTTGCAAGCGCATGCTTCTGTCCAACGACTGGTTGCGCACCCTCGACCGCGCGGACGTGAGCCTGGTCGACAGCGGGCTCGTCTCGGTCACCGAGGGCGGGGTGGTCGACGGGCACGGAGTCGAGCACAAGGTCGACACCATCATCTTCGCCACGGGGTTCACGCCGACGGAACCGCCTGTGGCGCATCTGATCACCGGAAAACGTGGCGAAACGCTGGCCGCGCATTGGAACGGTAGCCCCAATGCCTACAAGGGCACTGCGGTCAGCGGGTTCCCGAATCTGTTCCTCATGTACGGTCCGAACACCAACCTCGGACACAGTTCGATCGTGTACATGCTCGAGTCCCAGGCCGAGTACGTCAACGACGCGTTGAACACCATGAAACGTGAGCGACTGGACGCTCTTGATGTCAACGAGTCGGTACAGGTGCACTACAACAAGGGAATTCAGCACGAGTTGCAGCACACGGTGTGGAACAAGGGCGGATGCTCGAGTTGGTACATCGATCCGGAGGGGCGCAACTCGGTGCAGTGGCCGACGTTCACATTCAAATTCCGTTCGCTGCTGGAACATTTCGATCGTGAGAACTACTCCGCTCGCAAGATCGAAAGCGTCCAGGCATGACCACGACGCACTACGACGTGGTGGTAATCGGATCGGGATTCGGTGGCAGTGTCGCCGCTCTTCGCCTGACGGAGAAGGGCTACCGTGTCGGGGTGCTCGAAGCCGGTCGACGGTTTGCCGACGACGAGTTGCCCGAAACCAGTTGGCGGATGCGAAAGTACCTGTGGGCGCCGTGGATCGGATGTTATGGGGTTCAGCGTATCCACCTTCTTCCGGACGTACTCGTGATGGCGGGAGCCGGCGTCGGGGGCGGATCGTTGAACTACGCCAACACGTTGTATCAGCCACCCAAGCGGTTCTTCGAAGACCGTCAGTGGGCGCACATCACGGACTGGCACGACGAACTGGCGCCGTACTACGACCAGGCCAAACGGATGTTGGGTGTTCGCACCAATCCGTCCTTCACTCCGGCCGATGCGGTGATGAAAGACGTAGCCGAAGAGATGGGCGTGGGGGAGACCTTCACGTCCACCCCCGTCGGTGTTTTCTTCGGGGAGGCAGGAGTTTCCGTGCCGGACCCGTTCTTCGGCGGAAAAGGGCCCGAACGCACCGGCTGCACCGAATGCGGGGGATGCATGACCGGGTGCCGAGTCGGGGCGAAGAACACGCTGGTCAAGAACTACCTCCATCTCGCCGAGCAAGCGGGCGCCAGGGTTCATCCGCTCACGACCGTCACCGACCTTCAGCCGAGCGCAAGCGGTGGTTATCACCTGCTCGCGAGGCGAACGGACGGCGTCCGTCGGCGAGAAGTTCGGTTCACCGCCGATCAGGTGGTGGTAGCCGCCGGAACCTATGGAACGGCGAGACTGCTGCTCGGGATGAAGGAATCCGGTGCACTGCCTGACCTGTCGGACACTCTCGGCACCGTAGTACGTACCAATTCCGAAGCCGTACTGGCCGCAACGTCGAAGTCGCGTCGACGGAACTTCACGCAGGGCGTAGCGATCACATCGTCCTTTCATCCGGATGATCACACGCACATCGAGCCGGTGCGATACGGCAAGGGCAGCAATGCAATAGGACTTCTGCAGACCGTCCTGAGTGACGGCGGCGGGCGAACTCCCCGGGTGCTGAAGACTCTGGCGGTCGCGGCACGGCACCCAGGTGCGTTCTTCCGGTCCTTGTCGGTACGGAACTGGTCCGAGCGAACCGTCATCGCGCTGGTGATGCAGACCGACGACAACTCCCTCGAGCTTTCCAAGAACACCAAACGATTCGGGCGTTCCCTCACCAGTAGGCCGGGACCGGGTGATCCACCTCCCCAGTGGATTCCGCAGGGCCATACAGCTATTCGCAAGGTCGCCGAGAAGATCGACGGCGACCCGGGCGGTTCCATCGCCGAGATCGTGAATATCCCGATGACGGCGCACTTTCTGGGTGGCTGCGCAATCGGTGACAGCGCGGCGAGTGGCGTCGTGGATCCGTATCTCCGTGCTTACGGACATGCCGGCCTGCACGTCATGGACGGTTCGGTGGTGAGCGCGAATCTCGGCGTGAATCCTTCCCTGACCATCACTGCGCAGGCGGAACGAGCGTGCGCGATGTGGCCGAACAAAGGTGCCGCAGACGCCCGCCCGAAGACCGGCGAACCATACGTACGTATCGATCCGACGTTGCCGTCCAACCCGGTGGTGCCGACGCATGCACCAGGTGCTTTGCGGCTTCCCCTGACCGTTCGAGCTGAGAAGGTGTCCGATGTGGAGCGTGCCTGAATCGACAAGTGACCGCGTCGACTGGCCGGTGAGCGATCCGCCGCCGTGGCCTGCTTCCGTTCGCGCAACACTGTGGTGGCACCGCAGTACGCCGGCGGCGCGGGAACTCGGGCCAGACGGTCGAACGATTCCGGTGACGGTGGCAATGATGGTGGACTACCTCGATTCGCCGGTCGGCCCGTATCGCGAGATCCTCGCCAGTCCGGTCTTGCATGCGCCAGGGAAACGGATCGGGCCTATGCCGCGGATGGCGGTCCCTTTCATCGCGGTGGATTCGGAACCGTCGGTGCACGGCGGACGGTTCCACTGGCAACTACCCAAGGTCCTGGCCGAGTTCGACGGAGACGTGCAGCAGAAATTCACTGCAACCGGCGACGGATGGCAGGTGCGTTCGGACACGCGGATGCTCGGGCCGCGTCTGCCGATTGCCGGGGCGTTGGGATTTGCGCAGCCGGAATCCGGTGGAGGTCTGGCGATCGCGTCGGCCAGGCTGACGGGGTCGTTCCGATATGCGCGCGTGAGCGTCGAGGCAGAGGGGCCGACACTGCCGAACTGGTTGGCATCGGGCACTCATCATGGCGCCGTGATTCTGGGCGGAAAAATGACTACGGGAGCAGCCAAGCACAGGTAGCAGGGGGTTGACCTGCGAAAGAACGAGCAAGGCCGCCCGTCAGTGATTGGGCGGCCTTGCTTGTGTTGTGTAAAAAGTTAGGTGTCGACGTCCCACAGGCGCCTCTCGGCGGGTGGTCGCTCGCAGCGACAAAAGGGGTGGGGCCCGGGGCTTGTTCGGACGCCGACAGGGTGTTCAACGGTGGTCTCCCCGGATTTGTTCCCGGGGATCGCCAAGTAGTTTCCGACAGGGTGTGCAGCGAATTCCAGCAGGGCCGACGAGTTCAGGCAGGGCCGAGATGGGCGAGTTCCTTTTTCAGTCCCACACACAGATCCGATCCCGCCGGCCCACTCAGAGCTGATCGCAATCGGTTGTAATACGTCCGCGGCGACAGACCGAAAGTGACGAAGATGTCCTCGGCAGTGGCACCGTTCCACGGTCGCCACAGGATTGCGAAGTCGACGAGGTCGTCCGCGTACGATCCACGATTTCGCGAGCGTTTGGCGCGTCGAACCTGGCATTCGTGGGTGTTTGCGACGCTCGTCGCTCCACAGAGCTGAGGTGGCATCTTCGTCACTCGGTTCACGAGAGTCCCCTGAACTGGTCGGGCACTCACATGACCAGGACGCCGCCGTCCACGGGCAGCGCGACGCCGGTGATGTAACGCGCTTCGTCGGAGGCGAGGAATTTGACGGCGTTGGTGACGTCGTCGTTTTCTACCCACGGGATCGGGTAGAGGATCATGTCGCCGGAGGCCTTGGCGAAGTCGTCGCGACCCGGATTGTCGGTGCCGGGAACGAATTGGTTGTACATCGCCTGGTTCTGCACCATCTCGGTGTCGACCTGCGTCGGGTTCACGGTATTGACGCGAATGCGATGCGGAGCGAGTTCCTGGGCGAGGGTCTTCATCAATCCCACGACGCCGTGCTTGGCCGAAACATAGTGTCCGACACCCGTGTACGCGCGCAGACCGGCAACGGAGGCGGTGAGGACGATCGCGCCGCCGGTGCCCTGTTCGATCATGTGGGGGATCGCGGCCTTGACGGTGCGCCACACGCCGCTGAGGTTGACGTCGATCATTTCGCCCCACTTCTCCTCGTCCAATTCGTGCGCGTTGCCGAAGGAGAGGATGCCCGCGTTTGCGATGACGATGTCGACGTGGCCGAAGCGATCGAGCCCGGCTTCGAGGGCCAGCTTGACCGAGTCGAAGTTGCGCACGTCGGCGTGCGAGAAGATGATCTTGCCGTCTGCTTCTTCGACGAGGCGGATTGTTTCCTGGACGTCGTCCTCCGTGGCCAAGGGGTACGGCACGGTGTCGTTGTCCTTGACGGAGTCGAGAGCGATGATGTTCGCGCCCTCCTGCGCCAGCCGCAATGCGTGATTACGCCCTTGCCCGCGAGCAGCACCCGTGATGAATGCGACCTTGCCTTCGAATCGTCCGGTCATGGGGATCCTCCTGTTGCTGAAATTGTTGTGTACGTGGGTGATCGGAGAGCTATTTGACGAGTACGCCTGCGTCGACGGGCAGTGCGACGCCGGTGATGTACCTGGCTTCGTCGGACGCGAGGAAAAGCACGGCATTGCTGACGTCGACGGATTCGACCCACGGGATAGGTAGCGCATTCATCGCTTGCGACAGCGGGGCGAAGTCCTCACGAGTCGGTTCGTCGATGTCGGGACAGAACAACCTGTACATCGCGTCGTTCATGATCATCGGAGTGTCGACCTGGGTGGGGTTCACGGTATTCACGCGGATTCGGTGGGGAGCCAGTTCCTGCGCGAGAGTTTTCATCAATCCGTTGACGCCGTGTTTCGCGGCTGTGTAGTGCGCGATGTTGCCGTATCCCTTGAGCCCCGCCGCCGAACTGGTCAGGATGATTGCGCCCCCGCCCCCTTGTTCGATGAGGTAGGGGATCGCGGCTTTGGCGGTTCGCCACGTGCCGCTGAGATCGATGTCGACGACAGTGCCCCATTGGCTTTCGGTGAGTTCGTGTGTAGGTGAGGGGATGTTGATACCGACGTTGGCGCAGACGATGTCGACATGACCGAACTGGACGACCCCGCGGTCCAGGACACCCTTGACCGCGGTGAAGTCGCGAACATCGGCCACCTCGGCCAGAATTCGCCCGCCGACGGCCTCGACCGACCGGACGGTCTCGGCGAGGTCGGCTTCGCTTGCCAGCGAGTACGGAACACCTCCGATGTCGGAGCAGATGTCGAGCGCGATGATGTCTGCGCCTTCCTCGGCCAAGCGGATCGCATGTGCCCGGCCCTGGCCGCGTGCTGCGCCGGTGACGAACGCGACCTTGCCCGAAACCCTTCCGGTGGTGCGTGCTGTGGTGGTCACTTGATCACTCCGTATCGGCGTCGGTCGATGGTCAGTGCAACTGCGGCAATCACCACGATGCCCTTGATGACGAGTTGTGTGTAGGGGTCGACGGACGTCAGGTCCATTCCGGCGCTCAGCAACACGATCACGAGTGCACCGAGGATCGTGCGATGTGGGCCACCGACGCCACCGGACAGCGCGGTGCCGCCGACAACCACGGCCGCGATGGAATTGAGCAGGCTGGGACCTGCGCCCATCGGGACTCCGGTGCTGGCCTGGCCGGTGAAGATGATTCCGGCGATCGCAGCGACGGCTCCGGCTACGGCGAAGACAGCAAGTTTGGTCCGTCGTACGCGGACACCGACGAGGGCTGCGGCGCGCTCGTTGCCACCGACCGCGTACATGTGGCGACCGAATGACGTACCGAAGGCAAGGACCGTCGCGCCGATGGTCAGCAGGATTGCGATCAGTGCCCCGTTGGGGACGTTGGGAATCATCGACTCGTTCACCAGGCTCTGGAGAAGATTCGAATTGTAGGAAACAGGACCGCCTTTGGAGACGGTATTGGAAATGCCGTCGAGTACGGACATCATTCCCAGCGTCACGAGGAACGACGGCACCTTGAGCATTGTCGTGATCAACCCGTTGACCAGTCCGACAACCGCCCCCGCGACGATCACCATGACTATCGCCAACGGGCCACCGAATTTGTCGATCCATGTGGCGATCAGAATTCCGGCGAGAGTGGCCGTCGCCGCGACCGACAGATCGATACCGCCGATCAGGATGACAAACGTGCCGGCGAGCGCAAGCACGGTCAGGAAAGCCATCTGGTTGAGAATGTTCTGCGCGGACGTCGCAGTGATGAAACTTTCCGTGCGCCACTGGAAATAGATGATCAGTATCAGCACCGCAACCGTCGGAACAACTATGTTGCGGTGCTGATCGAGTCGACTCAGCAGACCGCGCGCGCCTGACGGCGCTGCGGCATCGCTGGCCGGCGATTGCTTCGAGAGTGTCTGGGTCACTGCATTCCTCACATCATGTGCTTGATCACGTCGACTTCGGCGGGCTTGCGCTCTGCAGGGGCCGCCAACTCTGCGCTGATGACCCCGTCCTTCATGACCACGATTCGGTCGGACATTCCGATCACTTCTTCGAGGGATTCGGCGCACAGCAGCACACCGACCCCTGACGCAGCCATCGATCGGACCAAACCGTAGATCTCCTCTCGCGTTCCGACGTCGATTCCACGCGTCGGATCGCTGAGGACCAGCACTTTGCATTCGCGACCTTGCCACCGAGCGAAGATCGCCTTCTGTTGGTTTCCGCCACTGAGTTCCCCGATAGGCGTCGACAACGACGGGGCTTTGACCTGCAGCGCGCGGGCCAACTGCGTCGTCCGCTCCCTTTCGGTCCGTAAACGCAGTAGCCGCGTCCACGGGTGGCGGAGGAGATCGAGGAAGCCGATCGAGATGTTGTTTCTGATGGACGCGCTGCGGAACAGGGAGTCCTGGGCACGCTCCGGTGGGACGTACAGGACTCCGGCTGCCACGGCGGCGGGAACCGACCAGTGCTCGTGCGCAGTACCGTCGACGTGAATCGAACCCGTCGACAACGACTCCGCACCCGCGACTGCTGCAGCCACCGATGCTTTCCCCGAACCGATGACTCCGGCCAATCCGACTACCTCGCCCGGTCGGACAACCAGATCGACCGACTCGAACTCGCCTGCGCTGCTTGCATCTCGGAGTTCGATCAAAGGCTTCGGAGACAACGCTCCGGTCTGTTCTCCTTCTCGGTAGTAGTCGGCGCTACGCTCGCTACCCACCATCAACTCGTGCAGTCGCTCCGCAGTGACGCCGTCGGCGGAGAGGGTTTCGATGGACCTCCCGTCGCGCAGTACGAGGAGCCGTGTGCTGATCCGCAAGACGTCCTGCAGGATGTGGGACACGAAGATGAACGACACCCGATCGCGCCACCCTTCGATCAACGCGAAGAGAATTTCCACCTCGGTCTCGGTCAACGCGCTGGTCGGCTCGTCGAGCAGGATCACCGGAGCTTCGGTGGCGTCGGTGATCCGCGAGAAGGCGCGCGCAATCTCGACCAGTTGCCTTTGTGGGTACGTCAATTCGGCGACGACGGCATCGGCGCGCAACCCCTCGATGCCGAGTGTGTCGAGGAGGGATTGGGCGGCGTCGCGCATTCTCCGACGCCGGCCGGGGCCCCAACCACCTATCTCGCCCTCACGTCCGAGATAAATGTTCTCGTACACGCGCAGTGCATCGACCAACGACTGCTCCTGGACCACCACGGAGATTCCGAGTTCGCGGAGAGTGCGCGAGTCGCCGAGTTCGACGTGAGTTCCGTTTACGTCGAGGCTGCCGGCATCGGGACGTACCGTTCCCGTCAAAACACCGATCAGCGTTGACTTTCCGGCACCGTTCTCGCCGATCAAGCCGAGAACATCACCTCTGCTGACGTCGAGTGAAACGTCCTGGAGGGCGTGAACGGGGCCGTAGCTCTTGCAGACCCCGCGCAAGCTGATGGTTGCTGTGTCGCTCACCTTCGTATGACTCATTCTCAGGCCACGAGTTGATCTTTGTACTGCAGCAACGGGCCCGAGCGGAACGCGGAGGCGTACTCGGTGCGTACTCCGGTGATGTCTGCAGAGTTCCAGGCGCTGTTCAGCGTGTACTGGTCCTGCGATACACCGGCGTAGTACTCCCGCGGGTCGATCGGGTTGAGTACGGTCTGCGGGTCCCAGTCGTCAGGATGCAGGGCCTTGCTCATTTTTGCCCAGTCGAACGGAAGTGTGGGCGCGTACACAGTTTTCAGTACGTCGTCGGCGATCTCCGGAGTCACCAGGAGTGCTCCCTGCGAAAGGAAGCGCTCCGGCAGAGACAGGTCGACGCCGTTGAGCTGATCGAAGATGGTGACACCGAGAATTCCTGCCGTGAGTCCGCCGACCGTTGCACTGGTCAGGTATTGCTTTCCCTGCGCGATGTATTCGACGTTCTGCTTGTTACCGTCGAATCCGACCACGATCTTGCCCGTGATCTTCGCGGCGTCCAGTGCCGCAATGACTCCGGCGGCTTGACTGTCGTTCTGCGCGAAGACTCCGACGAAGTCCGGCACCGAAGGCAGGATGTTCGTGAATGCCTTTCTCGCGTCTTCGGAAGTCCAGTTGCCGGGCGAGGCGGTGACGATCTTGATTCCCGGGTAGTCCTTGGCCGCGGCGTTCAGGCCAGCTGTCCGTTGATCGTCGGAGGACGAACCCTTCTGTCCCGGAACATGAATGATGGTTCCGCTGCCGCCGACCTTGTCGAAAAGAGCCTTGGCGGTTGCGACGGCGATCTTGGTGGAGGGCGGCGTGATGAAACGGACCCACTTGTCCGCGTCGGCCGGTGTGTACCAGGCGGGTGCCGTGTACGAGCTGGCATACAGAATCCCGGCCGCCTGACAGGCTTTCGTGACGGCTGCCGCCTGAGCTTCGGTGGCGGGAGTGCCGAAGATCGACTTGCCGCCCGAAGCGCGGACGTTGCCTACCTGTCCCAGTGCGGTGTTGACGTTGCCCTGATCCTCCACCGAGGACATGCTGACGCCCAACGCGTCCATCGCCTGCTTGCCGCCGTCCGAGAAGGCAACGAAGTAGTCGTTGGAGAGTGTTGTCACCTGGCAGAGGGTCTTTTCCTGGACTTTGCCCGCGCCGGCGCCACCGCCGGCAGCGGTACTGGTGGAACTGCCGCCTGCTCCGCAGGCCACTGCGCCGAGGGCGATGCCTGCTGCGCCCATTGCGGCGAAGAAGGAACGTCGGGTCAGTGGATGAGAGAACGTCGCGTTCCGCGCGACGTCCACGATCTTCGATTCGATCGAAGGCATGATCACATCCTTGGTCTCGCAAGAGTAGGTTCTCGAGAGGTCTTCTCGAGATGTGGGAAAACGGGAGATTTCGCTACTTCGCCAGCAGATGCGTTGTGAACCAACGGGAAGCGTGTTCGGCCGCCACTGCGAGCTTGGACTGGTCGCTGTAGAGCGTCATGTGCGACGTGTGCGGCAGGACGACAAGTTCTTTCTTCGGAGTCGGGATGCTGTTGTAACTCTCGATCTCCAAGTCCCACAACGTGAGGTCGTCACCTTCGGCGACGATCATCATCGACGGTGTGTCGAGGATCCTGGGCACGAAATAGTTGACGTCGTAGTCGAGCAGGAGATCGACGGATTCCATAGTCGAACTGTTTTGGTAGAGAGGAGCTTCGGTGGCTTGAAGAGCTGCGAAGGTCGTCTTCGTCTCGGGGAACGGCCAGGAAGACAGTTCTTCCTCGGGATTCTCACTGGCGTGAGCGATGTGCAGTCGCTGATCCGGATCGTCGAAGCGGAGTCGGCGATCTTCGAGGATCGCGTCCCACAGCTTTCGATAACCCATGGTCCCGTGGATCCGACGCATGTTGCGGAACCCGTCGATCACCGGAATCTGAGACACGATGGCCTTCACCCGAGGATCGGTCGCGGCGAGAATCATTACGTGGCCGCCGGAGTAGGAGATGCCCCAGGCTCCGAGACGGTCGTTGTCGATGCCGGGAGTGCGCTCGAGAAAGCTGAGCGCGTTCTGATAATCACGAATCTGTTGCTTCGGGTCCAGGTGTTGACGGGGTTCACCGTCCGACACGCCCAGGTTGCGGTAGTCGAAGACCAGCGCAGCCATACCGGCCGTTACGAAGGCCTCGGCGTAATAGGGCATGACCAACTCACGGACGTAGCACCAACCGCCTGCCAGTACGACGGCCGGTACGTCTTCGTCGGTGTCGGGTCGGTACAGCCAACCGCGGACGGTGACTCCGTCGCTGGAGAATTCGACATCTTCACGGCGCATTGCGCGACTCCTCATGTAACGAGTGAAAGCTGAATGGAAGTAGGTGCGAAAGAAAACGGACGGTCTTGTCGCCGTGCGTATTACGGCATCGACGCGGTTCGCTCGTGTCAACTGCCCCGAGCGGATCGTCGCGGATCCGAAGTACCCCGTAATCGTGAGTCACCTCACAGCCTTTGTCAAGTGTCACTGGACAGCAAGGAAAATCCGTCGGTATAGTCCTGCTCACCCACTGCGCATGTATTCGTAACGAGCGCAGCATTATTGGAGGTGTTCCGGCTCGTGAACGGCGAAGAAGTTCTGTGTGCCTACGAAAAGATGTTGTTGATCCGTGTGATGGAGGAGCGCATCTCGGCGCTCTACAAGGGCGACATCATTCCCGGATTCGTTCACACCTCGATAGGTCAAGAGGCATGCGCGGTGGGGGCTCTCACTCATGCGCGGGTCAGTGACGTCATCACCTCGACGCACCGCGGGCACGGCCACGTTCTCGCCAAAGGCCTCGAGCCCGATCGGATGATGGCCGAGTTGATGGGCAAGGTTACCGGGGCCAACAACGGCCGGGGTGGTTCGATGCACGTCGCCGATCCCCGCCTGGGGATCTTCGGCGCGAACGGGATCGTGGGCGCGGGGTTGCCGATCGCCGTCGGTGCTGCCTTCGCTGCCAAGGATCGCGGTGAGGGCGATCTGGTGGTGGCGTTCTTCGGTGACGGGGCGATCGCGACCGGCGCGTTCCACGAGGCGATGAACTTGGCTGCGCTGTGGAAACTTCCGATCATTTTCCTGTGCGAGAACAACGGATTCTCGGAGTTCTCCTCGACGGTGGATCAGCATCCGGTTCCGATCTCTGCGCGCGCAGCGGGATACGGAATGGAATCGATCACGCTGGCAGGCAACGACGTCGAGGCAGTCGCCGACGGTATTCGGCCGGTGTACGCGCAGGTGCGAGGCGGCAGTGGTCCGGTGTTCGTCGAGGTCACGACCCTGCGGGTGCACGGGCACTACGAGGGCGATCCGCAGGTGTACCGCGACAAGGACGAGATGACCCGAGACATTCTCGCGGCCGATCCACTGACGGTGACGCGGGGCCGACTCCGGGAGCGAGGCATCGGGGACGATGTCCTCGATCTGGTGGACAAGCGGGTGAGGGCGGTGGTCGACGAGGCGGAGCGTTTCGCGCGGGCGTCGCCGCAACCGGAGGCGTCGAGCGTGATGGAGTACATCTATTCACCGCGACGTGTCTATCCGCCGGGCCACCTCGACGTGAGTGTCGACGCGGGTGGTGCGGCGGTGTCCCAGTCCAAGATCATCAAAGCGGCGCTCGACGACTCTCTGGCAGCCGATCCGGATGTGTTTCTTGCTGGCATCGACGTTGCCGGCGGAAATGTTTTCGGTCTGACCAGGGGATTGGCCGCGGAGTATCCGGGTCGAGTGCTCGATACGCCGATCTCCGAATCGGCAATCATGGGTCTTGCCGTCGGCTCCGCGATGGCGGGCCGTAGGCCCGTCGTGGAACTGATGTACCTCGACTTCCTCGGGGTGTGCCTGGATCAGTTGATGAATCAGGCGGCAAAACTTCGGTTCATGACGGGCGGCGCAGTGAGTCTGCCGTTGGTGGTGCGGACGCAGTTCGGTTCCGGCAGATCGTCGGGTGGGCAGCATTCGCAGAGTCTCGAGGCGCTGTTGGCGCACATACCGGGACTGACTGTGCTCATGCCGAGTTCGGGCGCGGATGCATACGGGTTGTTGCGGGCAGCGATCGAGGACGACAACCCGGTCATGTTCATCGAGCATCGACTGCTGTACGAGAAGAAAAGTTCGTTGCCGAGCAAGGATTTTCGGGTTCCGATCGGAAAGGCAGCGGTGACGAGACCAGGTTCGGACGTCACCATCGTCTCGTGGTCGCGTATGGCAATGCACGCTTTGGTTGCGGCGCAGACGTTGACAGAGGAAGGGATCGATGCGGAGGTCATCGATCTACGAACGATTGCTCCGCTCGATCGGGAGACGATTCTCGAATCCTTCGGTCGGACCAACAGGATGGTCGTCGCCCAGGAAGCGGTGGTGGACTTCGGTGTCGGAGCCGAGATCGCAGCCATGGCGGTGGATTCCGGTTTCTATTCTCTGGACGCGCCGGTGGTGCGGGTGGGAGCACGGTACGCGCCCGCGCCCTATGCGCCGGTGCTCGAACGTGAGTGGGAAGTCGGACCTGACGACATCGTTGCAGCCGTTCGGCGGGTGATGTCGTGCTGAGCGCTACCCGTCCGCGGGCAATGACCGGTGGCGGGGTGCTGCCCGAGATGCTTCTCGACGCACTGCGTCGAGATCCCGAAGCACTGGCCCTTGTCGACGAGAGTGTGCGGTGGACTTACCAGGAATTGGTGGACGCTGCAACGAGCTTTGCAGGCGCACTGCATAAATCGGGATTCGAGCCTGGAGAAGTGGTACTCGTTCAGCTGCCGAACTGGTGGGAATCCGTGGTTGCGGCCTGGGGCACGTGGCTTGCCGGCGGCATTCTCCTGCCGGTGGTCCCGATTTACCGCGCACACGAGCTGTCCTTCATCATCGAGCAAGCTGAGCCGTCGGTGATCGTCGCCCCGCAGGAATACCGCGGATATCGTCACGTCGAGCAACTCGGGACTGTGCTCCGTGATCTGGGCCGAGAGGTTCTTCTGGTGGAGGCTCGAGGCGAAGGTGGGTTGCGGCGCACCACGTTCGACGACTTTCTGGACTTCGGGATGGAGGCGAACCGGCCCGACCACCGCGCGGATCCCGACGACGTCGCCCTCGTTCTCTACACGTCGGGAACCACTTCGGCTCCGAAAGGCGTTCTGCACACTCATCGGACCCTGATGGCCGAGAGTTCGAGCATGATCGCGCATTGCGGCGTGGATTCGCAGGACCGAATCTTCATGCCTTCGCCGTTGCCCCACATCACCGGAATGTCGTATGCGGTCGTTCTTCCCGCAGCGGCAGCCTGCTCGACGGTTCTGATGCAACGCTGGAATCCCGCGGAGGCAGTTGCGTTGATCGAGCGCGAACAATGCACGTTCACCGTGAGCGCGACACCGTTTCTCCGCGGTCTTGCCGACGCCTACGGGGAGGACGGATATCGACGATCCCATCTGACTCGATTCGTGTGTGGTGGGGCCGGGATTCCGCCCGAGCTGGTACGTCGAGCCCACCGCGTGATGGGGACAGCGGTTGTTCGTACCTACGGATCGACGGAACTTCCGACCCTCGTGATGGGTGATCCTTTCGGTGACATCGGTCTGCAGGCCGAGGACGAAGGAGCTGTGATCGGCGGAAACGAGTTCCGGCTCGGCGAAGACGACGAGCTGTTGGTGCGTGGTCCGGAACTGTTCGTCGGCTACGTCGACAGCTCGATCAACGCGGAATCATTTACCGAGGACGGCTATTTCCGGACTGGCGACGTTGCCACCGTGGACGGGCCAGGTCAGATCCGGATCACTTCGCGGATCAAGGACATCATCAACCGGGGAGGGGAGAAATTCAGTGCTGCCGACATCGAGTGGGTCCTCGAGGCTCATCCGAATGTGGCAGAGGTGGCAGTGGTCGGGTATCCGGACGAGGAACTGGGGGAGCGCGCGTGCGCCTTTGTCGTTCCGCACGGTGAACCACCAAGCGTTCGAGACCTGCGGATCTTCCTGCTGTCCGAAGGATTTGCTGTTCAGAAGGCTCCGGAGAGAGTCGAGACCGTTGCGTCGCTTCCTCGGACGGAGAGTGGGAAGGTTCAGAAGTTTCTCCTGCGTCGAGCGTTAGGCTTGGGCTCCGCACAGGCGGTCCCCGAGACCTACGGAAGCGAGTTCGGACATGACGGCAACCGGCGCAAAGCCACCTCGTAAGGCGGCTGAGTCGACAGCGGCTGCATCGAAGAAATCGCAACCGCGCAAGACGACTCCCCAAAAGACGACGGCCCAGAAGAAGACGGCGCCGACCAAGGCGGCGGCGCGCAAACAGAAGGCGGAGGACAACGGTTTGGGGACGTCGGTAGGTAAGACGGTTCGTGCCGAACGCACGCGACAGGGAATCCCGGTTCGCGAACTGGCGAGGCGACTCGGCGTATCACCGTCGTTCCTGTCCCAGTTCGAACTGGGACAGAGTCAGGCGGCGGTCAACACGCTTTTTGCGATCGCGACCGAACTCAACCTGTCGTTGGACGTATTGCTCGGCAACAGCGTCGATCCGGAACGTGAATCCGAGTCCGAATCGAAGACCCACGAGCCGCGCATTTCCGACTGCCTCACATTCCGATCGGGTGTCCGCTGGCAACGGTTGGCGAATACTCCTGAGAACCATCACGTCCAGTTCCTCCTCACGGAGTACGAGCCCGGCGCCGACTCTGCGCCGGGCGACGCACCGCAGACCCACTCGGGTGACGACTACGGGTACGTGCTGGAAGGGACTCTGACTATCGACATCGACGGAATGCGTCGGCTGCTCAAGTCGGGCGAAGCGATCCACCTGGTCGGGAATGTTCCTCACCGATTGCGCAACGAGACAGATCAGACGGTCAAGGCGATCTGGTTCGTCCTGGGGTGAGTCGCTGCGTGCGACGTATTGGATGTGATGTCACCGGGTGTGACGCCGGTCTCGATTCAACTTAGGCAATCCTTTTCTTGACTAATTCCAGAAAAGCGGCATACTGGGAAACATGCGAGACGGAGAGCATGACTTCGACCCCCGAGCGCAACTGCGCGCCGTCGGGTTGAGGATCACTGCTCCGCGCCTCGCCGTGCTGGATGCGGTTACAGCCCAACCGCATTCAGACGCCGATTCTGTTGCAGCGCTCGTGCGGCAGCAGCTCGGATCGGTATCCACACAGGCCGTTTACGACGTGCTCAAGGCATGCGTGAACGCAGGATTGCTGCGACGCATCGAGCCGGCGGGTTCACCCGCACGGTTCGAGACGAGAACTGGTGACAACCACCATCATCTCGTCTGTCGCGGCTGCGGCAAGGTCGTCGACGTCGATTGTGTTGTCGGCCAAGCTCCCTGCCTCGAACCTTCCGATAATCACGGCTTCGAAATCGACGAAGCCGAGGTCGTGTTCTGGGGCCGTTGCGAAGATTGCCTGAAGAATTCTGCCGAATCCGACATCGCGTCGGACACGGTCTCGCAGAATCGAATTGATGCGTCCAGAACCTCCGAGCCAGCCCCTTCGCATGCAGCCCATGCGTTCGGCTCGGATGCAGCCCCGCTCCTCTGACGCCCAGCCCACAACGCTAGGAGGCTTCGCCATGACCAAGCCCACCACCAACAATTTCGGTATCGCGGTCGCAAGTGATGACGAATCGCTGACCGCGGGTATTCAGGGGCCGGTGCTCCTTCACGACCACTACCTGATCGAGAAGCTCGCGCAGTTCAACCGCGAGCGTGTCCCGGAGCGCATCGTCCACGCCAAGGGCGGCGGCGCTTTCGGTGAACTCGTCATCACACACGACGTCAGCAAGTACACCAAGGCCGCGTTCCTGCAGCCGGGTAAGAAGACCGAGTCGCTCGTCCGCTTCTCCACCGTCGCCGGTGAGCAGGGCAGCCCGGACACCTGGCGCGATCCGCGCGGTTTCGCGATGAAGTTCTACACCGAAGAGGGAAACTACGACCTCGTCGGCAACAACACCCCGGTGTTCTTCATCAAGGACGCCATCAAGTTCCCCGACTTCATCCGTTCGCAGAAGCGACTGCCAGGCTCCGGTCTTCGTGACCACGACATGCAGTGGGACTTCTGGACTCTGCGTCCCGAAACGGCTCACCAGGTGACCTGGTTGATGGGTGACCGCGGTATCCCGAAGACCTGGCGCAACATGGACGGCTTCGGATCGCACACCTACCAGTGGGTCAACGCTGCGGGTGAACGCTTCTGGGTGAAGTACCACTTCAAGACCGATCAGGGCATCGAGTTCCTGACGCAGGCAGAAGCAGACAGCCTCGCCGGTAGCGATCCCGACTACCACCGCGCGGATCTGTACAACGCCATCGAAGCCGGTAATTTCCCGAGCTGGACCCTCAAGGTTCAGATCATGCCGGTCGACGAGGCCGAAGGCTACCGCTTCAACCCGTTCGACCTCACCAAGGTCTGGTCCCAGAAGGACTACCCGCTGATCGAGGTCGGCAAGTGGACGCTGAACCGTAATCCGGAGAACTTCTTCGCGCAGATCGAGCAGGCATCCTTCGAGCCGTCGAACGTGGTGCCCGGCATCGGATTCAGCCCGGACAAGATGCTTCTGGGCCGCGTCTTCTCCTACGCCGACGCACATCGTTACCGCATCGGCACCAACTACGCCGACCTGCCGGTCAACGCGCCGAAGAACGAGGTGAACTCCTACTCCAAGGAGGGCGCCATGCGTTACAGCTTCAATTCCCCGTCGACGCCGGTGTACGCACCCAACTCGTACGGCGGACCTCACGCCGATCCGTCTGTTGCCGGTGACGAAGGCCTGTGGTCGTTCGACGGCAAGGCAGTGCGCGCCGGATACATCGAGCACGCCGAGGACGGCGACTTCACGCAGGCCGGAACGCTGGTCCGTGAAGTTCTCGACGACGCAGCTCGTGAGCGCCTGGTGAGCAACATCGTCGGCCACGCCCTTGCCGGCGTCAGCGAAGAAGTTCTACTGCGTGTCTTCGAGTACTGGAAGAACGTCGACGCAGATTTGGGCAAGCGCGTCGAAGAAGGTGTACGCGCAGGTCAGTGACCCGCTGACATGAGCATCGCCTAGGTTTACCGAATGCGGACCGCTGCAAGGGAAATCACTTCCCGGCAGCGGTCCGTTTTTGTCTGCCCAACTACAGCAGTGCGAACCAGTAGACGAAGCATGCGAGAAGGAACACAACCACTGACTCCATGACGACACCCCTGTTCGACGTGCACTTCTGCTGTCCGCACTCTCCATGATCCGCTTCTCGAGCGGAGAATGCTCGGGGCACAAGTTTCGCGAACCGAGGTGTTGGGCAGTCAATTCCCATGGCAACAGGTGCAGTTCTCTTCGACATCGACGGAACGCTCGTCGATTCCAACTATCTGCATGTAGAAGCGTGGTCGCGAGCCTTCTTCGAGGTGGGTCGCCCGGTTGACGCGTGGCGGGTGCACCGCTGCATCGGCATGGACGGAGACCAACTACTGGAGACGTTGCTCGGCGAAGACATCGACGGGTGCGGGCCTCGGGCCAAGGAACTTCACACCAAGTACTACCGGCAGTCGGCTGACCGTCTCCGAGTACTGCCGGGAGCGCGAGAGTTGATCCGCCGAGTTCACTCGCTCGGACTGCACGTCGTGCTCGCTACCTCGGCGCCCGACGACGAACTGGAGTTGTTGCGCCAGACGCTCGACATCGACGAAATGATCTACGCCGCGACCTCTTCGGAATCCGTCGACGAGGCCAAGCCTGATCCGGACCTGATCGAAATCGCGCTCGCGAAGGCAGGTGTCGACGCGGGCGATGCGGTCATGGTCGGAGACGCCGTCTGGGACATGAAGGCGGCGACATCGGCAGGCGTTGTGGCTGTGGGAGTGCGCAGCGGCGGCATGTCGACCGACGAACTCGACGGCGCGGGTGCGGCGGAGGTGTACGACGACGCCCGCGACCTTCTCGACCACCTCGACGGCAGTGTGATTTCCGAACTCGTTTCAGGCCAAGATACCGGGAGTTGATCAGTGATGGCACGATTCGGCTATACCTTGATGACCGAACAGGCCGGCCCGAAAGAACTGGTCCGCCATGCAGTTCGGGCCGAAGAAGTCGGCTTCGACTTCGAAGTGATGAGTGATCATTACTCGCCGTGGCTGACCGAGCAGGGGCATGCGCCTTACGCCTGGTCGGTGCTGGGAGCAGTTGCCCATGCCACCGAGCGAGTCGGGTTGATGACGTATGTGACTTGTCCGACCGTCAGGTACCACCCTGCCGTGGTCGCGCAGAAAGCCGCGACGATCCAGATCCTCGCGGACGGGCGCTTCACACTGGGATTGGGAAGTGGCGAGAGCCTGAACGAGCATGTGGTCGGCGAGGGGTGGCCGTCCGTCGACACCCGGCACGACATGCTGCAGGAGGCAGTGAGCATCATTCGTGCACTGCTTGCCGGGGATCTGGTGAGCTGGAAGGGGGAGTACTTCGACGTTCAGTCCGCGCGGATCTGGGATCTCCCGGAGAACCCGGTTCCCCTGGCGCTGGCCATGTCCGGCGACAAGTCCGTCGAGCGTTTCGGTCCGATGGCCGATGACCTGATTGCCGTGCAACCGGATTCGGATCTGGTGCACCAGTGGAAGCATGTTCACGGCCGGGCGTACGGGTTGGCTCCAGCAGGCCGGACCATCGGTCAGATTCCGATCTCGTGGGATCCTGATCGCGACACGGCGATCGCTCGCGCTCATCAGCAGTTCCGGTGGTTCGGTGGAGGGTGGTCTGTGAACTCCGAACTACCCACACCGGCGAGTTTCGCAGGTGCGACTCAGTTCGTGCGCAAAGAGGATGTGGCGGAAAGTATTCCGTGTGGCCCTGATCTCGATGTCATCGTGGAGGCAGTCAAGGCGTACACGGATGCCGGGTTCACCGATGTGGCGCTGGTACAGATCGGTGGAGATACCCAAGACCGATTCTTCGACGAGGCAGCCAAGCCGCTGCTCGAGGCTCTGCATGTCGAATTGGGTTGATCGAGAATATCAATCGAGTTCCGCCTAGTGGGCTCGCGTCGAGTCGCGCGCTACCGCCGTGCAGTCGCGCCTGCTGCGCGACGAGGGCCAACCCCAAACCGCTTCCGGCGTCGCCGGCGCCGGTACCACGAACAAATCGTTCGAACATCGCTTCGCGTTCCGACGGCGCGATCACGGTGCCGTTGTCGTCGACGAATACCGTCGCCGAACCGGTGGCAGCCCCTGATCGGACGGTGATCTCGACTTCGTCGGCATTGCCGTGCCGAACGGAGTTGGTGACGGCGTTGGTCAACACCAGACGGATGCCCGCGGGAAAGGCCTGAACCGAAAGTTCTTCCGGTGCTTTCAAACGAACGTCGACCTGAGGGTGCAGACGGCCGGCGTCAGCGACGGCGCGATCGGCAACCTCCACGAGATCGACGTCGGCACAATCCTCCGGATCGGCCACTTCACCCAGGGCGAGCGTCTCGAGATCGGTCAGGGTGCGCTCGATCTGGCGCTGCGCCTCCAACAACTCGCCGGACAGTTCGCGGCGTTGGCTTTCCGTGAGATCCAGTGTTGCGAGAACTTCGAGATCGGTACGCATCGACGTGAGAGGTGTGCGTAGTTCGTGGGCGGAGACGCGAGCGAAATCGCGTGCCGACTCCAACGCCTCTTCGGTGCGGCTTCTATCGGTTTCGATGCGACTGAGCATGCTGTGGATTGCCTCCGACAGTTCTTCGGCTTCGCGCGTTCCACGAACCGACGGTGCCCGGCGCGAGAGTCCTTCGACGTCGAGGTTGTTGCCGATCGAACTGGTGGTCTCGGTCAATTGCTGTAGAGGCCGGACGGCTCGGCCTGTGAGGAACCAGCCGAGCCCGGCCGCGGCAAGGATGGCGACCACTGCCGCAGCGGCCACTTGGAACTGCTGCTCACGGATTGCCTGGGTCAGTGGGTCTTCGGGGATGCTGACGGCCAGTGCGGCGCCGCTGTCGCCGGGCACGAGAACATCCCGACTGCGAACATCGGTGGTAGCCAAGGCGCTGACGGTCGTGGCGTTGAATCCAGGGCTGACCACGAATGGTTCTGTGGTTGCAGTTGGTGTTTCGATGAATAGGGGGCTCGGCGCACTCGCTGCGACGCCCAGGGTGACGGAATCGAGAGTGCGTTCGAGTTGTTCGGATCCGTTGACGCGCAGGAAGACCGCGAACGCAATTCCGATCGCGGCAATCACGATTCCGGCGGCCAGGCCCGACGCGATGGCTACCCGGGTCTGAAGTGACAGCGGCCGCTTCATCGTTCGGCCCTCAGGACGAAGCCCACTCCGCGCACCGTGTGGATCACGCGGGGCGCCCCGTCGACTTCGAGTTTCTTGCGTAGGTAGGTGACGAAGACGTCGACGACATTGGTGTCGGCAGCGAAGTCGTAACCCCAGACGAGTCGCAGGAGTTGTGCGCGACTGAGTACGACACCGGCATGCTCGGCGAGTACCGACAACAGGTCGAATTCTCTTTTGGTGAGTTCGATTCGCCTACCGTCGATGTGTGCTCGATGGCCACGGAGATCGACCGTCAGCGGTCCCACCGTGATCGGATGGTCGACCGACGGAGTGGCTCGCGTCGTGCGTCGTAGCAATGCGCGCAGTCTGGCGACGAGCTCGGCCAATTCGAAGGGCTTGGTGAGGTAGTCGTCGGCGCCCGCCTCCAGCCCCGCGATGCGGTCACCCACGGAACTTCGGGCGCTGAGTACGCAGATCGGAACCTCGTTGCCGATCGCGCGCAGGGCGGTTACCACTCCGACGCCGTCGAGGCCGGGCATGTTGACGTCGAGAACGAGTGCGGCCGGGCATTGCTTGTTCACCGATGACAAAGCCGATCGTCCGTCGACGGCAGTTGCCGTGTCGAAGCCCGACAATCGGAGTCCACGTTCGAGCGAATTCAGAACCTTCGCGTCGTCGTCAACGATCAGGATGCGCTCGCGTGTACTCACTCCAGCCATGGTGCCATCGGATTGCGACCTGGGGCCTCGCTCGGAGCGAGGGCCGCCGCATTCTCATCAACTCCTAAGAAACCGACAACAGATCTGCAGTGTTGGCTTCATAACCTCGGGTTTCTCGGATGCGACCGCGCCGAGAATTCGAGAACGTTCGATCAAGGAGAACAACGATGACGCGATTGAAAGTGAACGGCAAGCGGGCCAGCCGGACCGGTGTGGTGGTGGCGTCGGTGGCGGTCCTCGGTATGGCCGTGGCGCCGGGAATCGCCTGGGCTTCCAACCCGATTTCCGACGGGTCGCCGGTGGCGGTGCGATCGATCGCGACCGCTCCGTCAGAGGCGGGTGTGGCTCCGGAAGTAGCGTGTGGTGCCGCGACGCCGATTTCCGACGAGGAGCTGCAGAAGCTCATCGACGAGGGCAAGGTTGTGCGCGCCGAGGAGGCGGGCACAGCCGCAATCACGATCGAAGTCCCTGGCGACGCCGCGACATTCATTGCGCGTGAAGGGGTGCCGGCGTTGCCGACCGTCGAATGGGCTCCGGCGATCGAGGGTGTTCCGGCAGAGGTGCTCAACATGGCAGGCGTCGCTCCGCTGGAGGAAGGCGTTGCCCTGTCATGCGCGGTTGCTGCGGGCTGACGAGCGAAAAAAGCTCCGCATGAACCGCTTTGACCTGGAACGGTACGGCCGTACTCAACCAGGTCCGGAGGTTGGTCAACCCTGTCGGTAGCACTTGCTACGTTCGGGGCGGTCTCGGCGAGCATGCCGAGACCGTCGCCGACGGCGTCATGTGTGTGGTGTCTTGCAGAGGGTGCGGTACGGCCTGATGCGGGGCGCGTTTCGAAAGGTGTTGTGTTTCATGGTCATGGGCCCCACCCACGCGATGTCCGGTGCTGCTGTGGGGTTGGTGGTTGCAGAGTTGTTGCCTCTCGATTGGGGAGGGCCCACATCCACCGCTGAAACCTTGACCTTTGCCGGTGTGTGCGCGGGAGCCGCCTTGCTTCCCGACCTCGATACCGGTCAGTCGACGGTTTCCCGATCATTCGGTCCGCTCAGCAAAGCGCTGGCCAAAGGTATCGACGCAATTTCGGTGACCTTCTACCGCATCACCAGAGGCAAGAAGGACGGCAAGCGTCGTGGTGGGCATCGGACGCTCACGCACACCGCACTGTTTGCCGCCGGTCTTGGTGCCGGGGTCTCGGCGCTGGTTGTTCAGTTCGGGAAGCCCGCCATCATCATCACGCTGTTCTTCTGCCTCGGGTTGGCGATCCGAGGATTGGCGGGTGAATTGGCCAAGGAGAAGGGTTGGCTCGCCGTCTCCGCCGTTGCGTTGGTGCTCTCGGCCCTCACCTGGCAGTGGTATCCGAGTGAGGCCGGATCCACCGGGCTAGGTGTTGCAGTGGCACTGGGCTGCGCCACACACTGTCTCGGCGATGCGATCACCAAGGAAGGGGTGCCGTTTCTCGCGCCCCTGATTCCGCTCGGCGGCAAGCGGTGGTGGGAACAACGGCTGCCGTCATTTCTGTCCATCCGCGCAGGTGGGAACCTCGAGAAGATTCTAATCGGGCCGGCGCTGACGGTCCTGACTGCCTGGTTGATCATCAGTGCTTTCGACGGCGCCCCGGAAGCGATCTACGCCGTCTTCGCTCCGATGGTGCAGTGAGCATCTAAATCTTTTATTACGGAACCACTGGCATCGTAATCATATTTGTTCTACGTTCGTCCCTGACATGAACCGAGTCGGCTGACGGAGTGAGCAGTGGTGCATCAAGCAGAGCGCAAGGCGGAGCACAGCTCGAGAGAAGACGGTGTGAGCCGGCGCGGATTTCTCGCAGCGAGTGTCGGCGCAGCTGCTCTCGCGGGTATTTCCTGGGCACCGGCGGGAGCTGTTCCCTGGGGCTCGGCATCGACCATCGCGCCACCGCCCGGATTTCCGTCGGACATTCCGTTGTCGCAGCAGGCATACGCGAACTGGTCGCGAGAAATCATGCTCGAGAGTGTGTGGACGGCGACGGCACGTCATAGCGACGACGTCGTCACCCTCGCCAACTGGGCGTTCGACAACGGGTACACAGTGCGTGCGAAGGGAACGATGCACGGGTGGAGTCCGTTGACGGTGGTGCCCGGCGCGCCTTCGGATCGAGTTCTGCTGGTCGATACGATGGCGAACTTGAATTCGGTTGTGGTGCAGCACGGCACGCCCGCAACAGTCACGGCGGGCGCCGGCGCCAGTATCGAAGCGATTCTGACAGCGCTCGAGCGCGAGGGGCTCGGCTGGGCCAACGCTCCGGCGATCGGTGAGCTGTCCATCGCCGGCGCGCTGGCGATCGGCGCTCACGGGGCAACCTATCCGGCGGTGGGGGAGACGATCACCCCTGGTCAATCGTATGGTTCGCTGAGCAATCTGATCACCGAGATCACGGTGGTGGCGTGGGACGAAGGCCGCAATCGATACGGGCTGAAGACTTTTCACCGATCAGATGACGAGATCACGGCTTTCCTGACTCACCTGGGCCGAACCTTCGTCACCTCCGTGACGCTGCAAGCCGGGGAGAATTATCGGCTGCGGTGCCAGAGTTTCACCGACATTCCGTGGCAAGAACTCTTTGCTGCTCCCGGTTCGCCAGGGCGTACCTACGAGAGTTTTGTCGAGAAATCCGGACGGGTGGAGGCGATCTGGTTCCCGTTCACGCAAACACCGTGGCTCAAGGTCTGGACGCCGACCCCGGTCAAACCACCGGAGTCCCGAGAGGTGAGCGGGCCGTACAACTACTTCTTCTCCGACGCGATTCCCGAAGAAGTCACCACCCCGTTGGGGATGGTGGCGCAGGGCCTTCAAGCTGCGACACCGCTGTTCGGCGCCTCTCAGTTCGGAGCTGTAGCAGCAGGATTGGCGCTGACCGACACCGACGATCTGTGGGGCTGGTCAAAAGATGTTCTGTTCTACCTGCGGCACACGACGTTGCGCGTAGTAGCGGGCGGCGGCGCGGTGATCACCAAGCGGTCCAACATCGGCCGAGTCGTCCACGAGATGACGAGTTGGTTGAACGAGCGAATGACGCACTACGCGTCGCGGGGGCAGTATCCCGTCAACATGCCGTTCGAAGTGCGTCTCTGTGGTGTCGATGACAGTGGCGAAGTCCTTGTCGACAGCGCCGGCGTGCCGGATCTGTCAGCGGTGCGGCCCCGGGCGGATCGTCAGGACTGGGATACGGCGATCTGGATGAACGTGGTCTCGATTCCCGGCACCGCGGGATTGCCCGCGTTCCTTCGCGAGATGGAACGGTGGATGGTCGCGAACTACTCCGGCGATTACGCGACTTTCCGTCCGGAGTGGTCCAAGGGATGGGCATTCACCGATCAAGCTGCGTACCAGGACGACGAATTCCTCACCAGCACAGTGCCTGCCACCTTCCGTGCCGGTGGCGACGGGAACTGGGACTTCGCTCTCGCCACTCTGGACGAACACGACCCGCACCGCGTCTTCAGCAATACGTTCATCGACCGCGTCTTGCCACCCAGCTGAATCTCCTACTGCGGTAGTGGTTTGCGCCAGCGCACGTCGGAGATGCGGATGCGCTGATTGTTGTCACCGTTCCAGTCGACGCTCAGTCCCTGGGCTCGGAGTGCGTCGGCTACCTGGCGCCCGACGGTCTGATCGGTGTGCGCGATCATCTGTGCCTTGGCGGTTTCGTCGCCGCCGAACGCGGCGGAGACCAGCGCGGGATCGAGATCGTGGGCCGGACGAAACGCACTGTAGGACAAGTAGAGATCGGACGGCTCGTCGCCGAGACGCTCCGCATCTTGCATGTGGAAGAACGTGTACGCCCACTGAGCAAAGGGATACCCGTTCTCGTCCGGTTCGGACGGCGTGCGTTCGTCGTCGATTTCGGTAGTGCCGCACTGCATGCAGCAGGTGAAGTTCATGCGGGCCACGATGCCGCTGCGCTCGAGTTCTGCGAAGGCGGCGGATACGCGCTCGAAGTCGCCGGGACCCGTCCACTGGGTCTGCTCCCCGAGCCTTCGGTCCCAGACCTCACGCACTACTGCGTCGATCTGTCTGCCGAGTTCATCGTTCTCGAAACCGCCCTCGACACAGTCTCGGGCGGCTTCGCAGATTGCGTCGAACGTCGCGAACCCGGGGACTACCAATTCGCGTGCTTGCTCACGGACGGCCACGATGTCGGCCGCGCTGAGCACCGTTGCAGGCTGACGTGACCGTGCTGACCGACGTGACTGTGCTGACCGTGACCAGGGCAATCGCATACCGGCACCGTACTGCACCGATCCGGCCGTCAGGCGTCGGCTGCTGCCTTTGTTTCCTCCTCGGTCGACGGGGCAGGCTTGTTCGGGATGAGCGCGGTGGCGATCAGGCCGACCACGACAAATCCGGCCGCAAGGTATCCGCCGAGTGTGATCCCGTGAGTCATTGCAGACTGTGCAGCGTCGGCGACGAAAGCGGTGCTCGGTGACCCGGCCAGCGAGTCGATGGCGGCGCCCGCGCTGTCGGTGACAGCACGCGTCAACTGATCAGCCTGAGCTTGGTCGACACCGGATTCGGTGAGGTCGTTGTTCAGCGTGGAATTGAGAGTGCTGAAGAAGACCGTGGTGAGGACAGCGATGCCCAGTGCGGATCCGAGTTGGCGGAACGCACTCTGAATGCCGGAGCCTTGACCGGCGCTCTGCTCGGGAATCTCCTCGAGCACGACGTTGGTCACCTGCGCAGTCGCAAAACCGACACCGATGCCGTAGAAGAAGAGCACTGCGGCGATAGTCCACCAGGGGCTGTCTGTCGCCGCGATGAATCCGAGACCGGCGAGACCGAGCGCTTCGAGGGCCAAACCGATACGGACCAAGCCCAACGGCGAGACCTTCGACGCCATTCCGAAGCTCGCACCACTGGCGACGAAGCTGCCGATGGCAATGGGAACCAGCGCGAGCCCTGCCTGGAGTGCGCTGTACCCGAGCGTGAACTGAAGCCAGAGAGGAAGCACCGCAACGATTCCGAACTCACCGAGTCCGATGATCAGCGTCGCGATGTTGCCGTTGCGGAACGACGAGATGGAGAACAGTCGTACGTCCATCAGCGCCCGCGACGGATCGTCGCTGCGGGTGAGCATGGTTTGGCGGTAGGCGAACGCACCGAGCGACAGAACGGCGAGAACCAATGCCACCAGAACCGGCGACGGTCCGCTGGACCATGACAGGCCGAACAGATCGAAGGGTTCCTTCGTCGTCAGCCACCCATACGTACGTCCCTCGACGAGGCCGAAGGCGAGCAGGCCCAGGCCGGCGATGGACAGTGCCGCTCCGGTGGCGTCGATGCGTCCAGCGGTGCGGGGTGAGGGCGCGATGAACAGCACTGCGCCGATCAGAATGAGCGCAGCAAGCGGAATATTGATGCCGAATGCCCAACGCCATGAGGCATGTTCGGCAAGCCAGCCGCCGAGCAATGGGCCGAGAGCGGAGGCTGCACCGATGGTGGAACCCCAGACTGCGAAGGCCTGGCCGCGGGCTTTGCCGGTGAACATCGCGTTCAGAAGTGACAGTGAGGTGGGCAGGATCATGGCCGCGCCGGCGCCCTGCAGGAATCGCGCCAGGATGAGCAGGCCGCCGTTCGGTGCCAGTCCGGCCAGTAGGCTCGTTGCGCCGAACACGACGACACCGGCGATGAAGATGCGACGGGCGCCGACCAGGTCCGCAACTCTGCCGACCAATAGCAGGAGCGCCGCGAACACGATTGCGTAGGACTCTTGGATCCATTGAGCCTGAACGGAGTTGATCCCGAGATCTTCGATGATCGAGGGAACTATGACGTTGACGATAGTGGTGTCGACGACGATCAGTGCCACGCCGAGTGCGATGGCGATCAGGCCCAACCACTTGCGAGTGGTGGGTGAGATGTTCACGAATAAACCTCCATTGTGAAGTAACTTCACAGTGAAGGTATATTTGAGGCGGTAAGTTGTCAACGTGCGCGCTGGGCTCGACCGGCCGCCGTCTGGCACAGGAAAGGTGGGATCACGGGGTGGAAGCACCGCGCGACATCTCCGTGGAGCGGGAGCGGCTGATGGACGAATTCCGCGCGTACGGTGGGACGTTCACCGAATTCAGTCATCGATTCGCGTCGTGGCTCGGCCTGCATTCCACCGACGCGACTGCCTTGATGGAAATCACAGCTGCCGAGGAGAAGGGGACGCCGCTCTCGCCCGCCCGCCTCGGAGAGCGGATCTCGCTGACGTCGGGCGCAACCACCGCGTTGCTCAACCGCCTGGAGAAGGCGGGACATATCGTCCGGACCCGTGAGAATGCAGACCGTCGCGTGGTCACGCTGCACAGCAGTGCGCATGTGCAGGACCTCGCGGACGAGTTCTTCGGTCCACTTGCCGTGCGACTCGACGCCATGATGGAGAAATACCCGCCCGAACTGCTCAGTCGATTCGAGGAATTTCTCGTCGACCTGCACTCGACGATGAACGAACACCTCGAGCAAGACAACCGCTGAACAAAAAAGCCGCCCGACTCCGGAGAGTCGGGCGGCTTTTTTGTGTCGGTGACGGCTACTTGCCGAGCTTGGCCTGCAGGTCGTCGAGAACCAGGCCTGCGCCTGTCGGGCCGAGGCCCAGGAACCAGGTCTCGTCACTCACCTCGGTGGCGCGGCCTTCCTTGACTGCGTCCATGCTTGCCCACAGCGGACCGGCGACAACGGTGGTCTGACCGGTGTCTGCGGGATTTCCGTAGCTGGAGTAGAAGATTCGGTCACCCTCTGCCTCGGTGATCGTTTCCGGGCTGACCTCGACGGCCAACTCGTTGATGTCCTGGATCGCCGGGCGTGGCAGGCCGACATCCTTCAAGATGACGCCGATGAACGACAGGTTGCCGTACAGGCGCAGCTTCCCGGACATGAAGCGAACCAGCGAGATAGTCGGCGAACCGTCGATCGACTCACGGACCTGATCCGCGTGCGCCTGGTAGTCGTTGAGAACCTGCTCGGCCTTGGTCTCCTCGCCGAGTGCGTCACCGGCAAGGAGGAAGTTCTCCTTCCACGGGAAGCCGGGGCGGATGCTGAAGACCGTCGGCGCGATTGCCGCGAGCTGCGGGTAAAGCTTGTCCTGGCGCAACTTGCTGCCGAGGATCAGATCTGGCTGCAGTGCGGTGATCGCCTCGAGGTTGAGGTTGTTGGTCGTGCCGACATCGGGGACGCCGACCAATTTGTCAGCCAGGTACGACGGCTGACCGGCGGCACTTTCCGGGCTGGCGATGCCGACCGGGGTGATCCCGAGCGAGAGGACCTCGTCGAGTTCGCCGCTGTCGAGGACGACGACACGGGTCGGCTTGGCCTCGAGGGTGGTCTCGCCCAGAGCATGGGTGATGGTGCGTGGGAACTCGCCGGGCGCAGCATCGCTGCCGAGCTTCGCGGTTTCCGTGTCGGCGGTGCTGAACAGCTTGCCGCCGGTTGCGACATCGGTGTTGCCGTTTGCGTTGCCGCCGGCGTCGGAAGAACCGCAGGCCGTAGCGGCAAAAACAGTCGCCAGGGCAACCATGGCGACCCGGACCGACGTGCGGCTCCGGAGAGTGGTGCGTGAATGCATTAGGCTACCCTACCTTCCGGCTATCGGGCTTGGTCAGAGAGGTATCCGCACCGTTGATATCAGGTGAGCAGCGCGTCAGGTCTCGCTCAGCGGGACCGCTACGCAATTCGGACTACAGGGTGCGACCAACGTGTTAGCTTCGCGAAAGACCTGTACTGGTAAGCGAAGACGCGTGTAGTGAGGATTTCGATGACCCTGAACATTGCCGATCTGTTCGAGGCCGTTGCCGATGCGATCCCCGATCGGGTTCCCTTGATTCTGGAAGATTCGCGGTTGAGCTACGCCGAACTCGAACTGCGATCGAACCGACTCGCACATCATCTGCAGTCCGTCGGCGTCGAGCCGGGGCAGCACGTCGGTATTCACATGCGTAACTGCGTCGAGTACGTCGAAGCGCTCCTGGCTTGCTTGAAGATCAGAGCGGTGCCGATCAACGTCAACTTCCGCTATACCGATGCAGAACTCCTGTACATCTACACCAACTCTCAAATGGTGGCATTACTCGTCGAAGAGGAATTCGCGCCGACGGCATTGGCCGTGGTTCCGCAGTGTCCGGAGATCTCCCACGTGCTGATCGTCGGCGACGACTATGAGAACGCCCTTGCCGCGCAGACTGATGCTCGCGACTTCGGCCCGCGAAGCAACGACGACCATTTCATCATCTACACCGGCGGTACAACCGGAATGCCCAAGGGCGTGGTGTGGCGGCACGAGGACTTCTTCTTCGCCGCGCTGTCCGGAGCGAACCTCAGCGGGCCGCCGCGTCGGAGCCTCGAAGAGGTTGTGGATGCGGCCGTGGCGAACACCAATCCAACTGTGCTGCTACTCATCCCGCCGCTCATGCATGGAGCCGCGATCTATTCACTGCTCACGGCTTTCCTCATGGGAGCGCCCCGAGTACTGACCCGCAGCTTCGATCCGATGGAAGTGTTGCGACTGGTCGAGGCCGAGAAGATCACCGGAATCACGGTCGTCGGCGATGCGATTGCTCGGCCGATCGCCGACGCCATCGCCGCAAGCGAAGGCCGCTACGACCTTTCGACTCTCAAGCTGATCGGGTCGGGTGGCGCATTGTTCTCCCCGAACCTGAAGGCAGAACTGACAACCCGATTACCGGGACTGGTGATCAAGGATGCCTTCGGTGCTTCGGAATCCGGCAACGACGGCGTCGTCGAATTCGGTGAGGACGGTTCAAAGCGAATTCGATCCAACCCCAACATGATTCTTGTCGACGACGAATTTCGTCGCATCGAACCAGGCTCGGGCACAACCGGGTTCATCGCCAGGGCCGGCCATGTCCCCGTGGCCTACTTCGACGACCCCGCCAAGACTGCTGCAACTTTTCCTGTCGTCGACGGGGTGCGGCTGGCGGTACTCGGGGACATGGGCACGATGGAAGCCGACGGAACCATCGTGCTGCTCGGGCGCGGTTCGATGTGCATCAACTCCGGCGGCGAGAAGGTCTACCCCGAAGAAGTGGAGCAGGCGCTCAAAACTCACCCGGCAGTTTTCGACGCCTTGGTAGCGGGCGCGCCCGACGCACGATTCGGTGAGAAGGTTGCCGCTGTCGTGCAGGTTCGGCCGGGGTTCGAAGATGTTGCGACGGAATCATTGTCGGAGCACTGCCGCACCCACGTGGCTGGGTACAAGATCCCCCGGTCGATCGTGCTGGTACCCAGCATCCTCCGCTCACCCAGTGGGAAGGCCGACTACCGTTGGGCTCGCGAAACCGTAGCGGGAGTGTGAATCACCTTCCGATACTTCGGACGACGCACCACTCGTTTCCCTCTGGATCCAGCAGCACCTGAAAGGTACCGGCCGGGTCCTGCTGGACAGTACCGACCCGAGTTGCGCCGAGGCGCTCGGCGGCCTCGGTTGCAGCGACGACGTCATCCACGCTGACGTCGATGTGTAGACGATTCTTCGTCAGCTTGGATTCCGGTACGCGCTGGAACGCGAGGCGGGTCCATCCTGGAGGGTCGACAAACGCCCACGCGGTGTTTCGCTCCACTGGTTGTCCGCCGAGGATTCCGGCCCAGAATTTCGCCAGTGCGATAGGAGACGAGCAGTCGACGACCACCTCATCAACCTGCCCGATCACCGCTTCACAGCTCCGCTGAATTCGGCTGTCACAACTGTGCTGAATTCGGCTGTCACAGCTGCGCTCAATTCGGCTGTCACAGCCAGGGCTCGATCGGCTTCTTCACCCACATGATCTTCTCGCCCGGATGCTCACGCCGAGCTTCGGGACGGTCAGGGTTAGCGGCTGCCCACACAGCTTTCTCGTCGAGCAGTCCGGCCGCGATGGTCCAGGTCTCCCGCGTGCTCGGCGGATTGGCGCCGGCCGCACGTGCGAGTTTGCGCAGTCGATCGTCGGGCATCTCTAGCAACTCGGTGCTACTGATATCGCGATCCCAGGCGAACTTGGCCAGGCCGACGGCTTTCTCGCGTCGGCTACGGCTCGCCATGTCGTTGTGCGCAAAGTCTGGTTGGGATGCCACGGCTTCACCTTATCGTCAACGCAATCGAGGCCCTCCCGCGTGAGCGGAAGGGCCTCGATTACTGTTCTTCACTGTCGGGGTGGCGGGATTTGAACCCACGACCTCTTCGTCCCGAACGAAGCGCGCTACCAAGCTGCGCCACACCCCGTGTCGAACCTCGGTTAGCTTACATTACCGAGTCGACTGACATTAAATCCGCAGGTCAGTTGCGTAGAACCGACGCTGGAGACTCTGCGGAACTGTGTGCGGAGACGTGCTCCGGTTCGCGCCTGGTGGCCGGAACCAGAGTCAACAGAGTTGCCTCGGGGCGGCAGCAGAAGCGCGCCGGAGCCCACGGCGAAGTGCCGATGCCTGCTGAGACGTGCAGCTGGGTGTGCGCGCCCCACTTCGACGGCCCCTTGACCCGGGATCGATCGATCTGGCAGTTGGTGACCAACGCGCCGTAGAACGGAAGGCACAGCTGACCACCGTGCGTGTGGCCGGCGAGCACAAGGTCGTAACCGTCGTCGGCGAACCGATCGAGAACTCGAGGTTCGGGCGAGTGCGTCAGACCGAGCTTGAGCTGGGCGACGGGATTGGGTGTTCCGGCGACGGTGTCGTAGCGATCACGCTTCAGGTGCGGATCGTCGACTCCGGCGGCTGCGATGCGAATACCGGCCACTTCGAGTTCACGGCGCACGTGGGTCATGTCCAGCCATCCACGTTCGGTGAACGCGGCCCGCAGATCGCCCCAGGGGAGGGGATCCCCGGTGATGCGCTTGTCCTTGTTGAAGATGTAGCTCAGTGGGTTCTTCGGTTTCGGAGCGAAGTAGTCGTTGCTGCCGAAGACGAACAGACCCGGCCGAGCCAACAGATCACCGAGCGCCTGGACCACTGCCGGGACGCTGCGCTGATGCGACAAGTTGTCGCCGGTGTTGACCACGAGGTCGGGGTCGAGGCCTTCGAGCTCACGCAACCAATTCTGTTTCAACCGTTGGTTCGGCATCATGTGCAGGTCGCTGAGATGGAGGACCCGCAGCGACGACGAACCGGGCGCCAGGACTGGCATCGTCACCTCACGCAGTGCAAATGCATTGCGTTCGATGCCGGATGCGTACCCGATCCCTAGTGCAGCGGCGCCCGCGGCACCAAGTGCGGTGCGGGTCAGATTGGTGCGGAACTGGGAAGACACCTCTCAAGGATACGGGTGTGGCGTTCTTCTGCGTCGCTCTCGCCGCCATTTGCAGCTATTCCACAGAGAATTGTGTCCGGGCGGAGGTAACTATCGGCACGCTCGAAACGCCGAGCGCGTAACGTTTCCACCATGTCCGACACGACACCATCGCTCAAAGCCACCCTCCGAACCGACATGGTTGCATCCATGAAGGCGAAGGATCCGCTACGTACAGCCACCCTTCGGATGCTCATGGCAGCCATCCAGACCGAAGAGGTGGCCGGTAAGGAAGCACGAGTCCTCACCGACGAAGAAATCATCAAAGTCCTTGCAAAGGAATCGAAGAAGCGCGGCGAATCGGCCGAGATCTACACCGAGAACGGCCGCGGTGAGCTTGCCGCGAAAGAGCGCGCCGAAGCTCAGATCATCGACGAGTACCTGCCGACGCCGTTGACCGACGCCGAGCTTGTCGACGTCGTCGACACCGCCCTCGCTCAGGTGTCCGAGGAGCTCGGTGAGCGTCCGGGGATGCGTCAGATGGGCCAGGTCATCAAGGCCGCCAGCGCGCTGGCCAAGGGCAAGGCCGATGGCGCCCGTATCTCTGCAGCAGTGAAGTCCCGCCTGTAGAAGCGCCACCAGAATCGAAAACGGCCGCGATCTCCGAGTCATTCGGAGATCGCGGCCGTTCTTGTTTTCAGAGCCGTCAGTTTTCAGAGCCGTCAGTTTTCAGGGCCGTCAGTTCGGCGGGGTCCCCGCAGGCGGTGCGGGTTCACCTCCGGGCGGAGTCGCATCCGGGGGAGTCGCGCCCGGTGCCGGTGCCGGGGCTGCGGGGGATGCGGGTGCTGCCGGAGCCCTCACGGAACCGTCACTGATGTAGATCGTGACGGTCGAACCGGGGATCGCGGACCCGGACGGCGAAACTCCGGTGACCGTTCCCGCGCGTGCTCCGGACGCCGTCGTCACGGAATTGACCGTGAAGCCGGACGCCTGCAACCTCGACGTCGCCGCCGACTGGCTCAGTCCGACAACCTCGGGAACCTGGCCGTTCTGCGATCCCCGTGCGTACTTCTCGTCGATCGGAGGCAGTGAGGTGGGCCCGAAGTTGTTGGCGACCGGGTTCATTGCCGCGAACCAGGATCTCGCCGGTTCGGTACCGCCGTACAGGTTGCCGCTGTAGCAGGGGCGCAGCGGGCTCGAGCAGATCTCTCCCGGCGTCGGGGAGTCGCCGAAGATGTAGACGGCAGCAGCGAGGTTGTTGGTGAAGCCGAGGAACGCCGAGGACTTGTGGGTCTCGGTGGTACCCGTCTTGCCCGACATCGGCAGGCTCCATCCGGCGCTGCTTGCAGCTCCGGCAGACGTACCGGCGCCGACGTCGTCACGGCTCATGGCGTTGGCGAGTGTGTCTGCCAAGCCGGGCTCGACAACCTGCTCACAGCCCTGCTCTGTGACGGCCACCGGCTTGCCGTAGCGGTCGAAGACCGAATCGATGGGACTCGGCGGGCACCACTTGCCGTGCGAGGCGAGAGTGGCCGCGACGTTGGAGAGTTCGAGCGGGTTGATCCAGGTGGGGCCCAGGGTGAACGAACCGAGGTTCTGTTCCTTCTGGAAGTCGGCCATGCTGCGCTCGTCGAAGCCCGAGGTGTTGGGATCGGCGTACGAGCGCATGCCGAGACGGACGGCCATGTCGACGGTCGGCGTGACGCCGGTTGCCTCGATGAGCTTGACGAAAGCGGTGTTGGGGGACTGTGCCAGCGCGTCGGTCACGGACAGCGTCGGCGGGTAGTTGCCGGCGTTCTCCACGCAGTAAGTCGACACCGGGCAACCGGCCGCACCACCGCTACCCATGCCCTTGGCTTCGAATCGCTTGGGCACGTCGAGCGTCGCGTTGATACCGAGGCCCTTCTCCATCGCCGCAGCCGTCGTGAAGATCTTGAAGACGGAACCCGCACCGTCACCCGCAAGGGAGTACGGCTGTGCCTGGACGGTTTCGTCGGCGTCGGCATTGAGACCGTACGTGCGACTGCTGGCCATCGCGATGACCTTGTGTGAATCCTGGCCCGGCCTGATCACGTTCATCACGTTCGCGATGCCGTCGAGGTTGGCGCTCGCGTTCGCGTTCAGTCCGGCCTTGGTGGACGCCTGGACCTGCGGATCGAGAGTGGTCTTGATGAGGTAACCACCCTCGTTGATCTGGTCGCGCGTGATTCCGGCGTCCGAGAGGTACTTCAGTGCGTAGTCACAGAAGAATCCGCGATCGCCTGCAGCGATGCAGCCGCGCGGCAAGTTGTTGGGGGTTTCCAGGACGCCGAGGGGCTCTTCCTTGGCTGCGCGGAACTCGTCGGCACGATCCGGAATGTTCGTGATCATGGTGTCGAGCACGGTGTTACGACGCTCGGTCACGCCCTCGACGTTCGTGTACGGGTTCAGTGCGGAGCTGGACTGAACCATGCCGGCAAGCATCGCCGACTGGGGAACGGTCAGGTCTGCGGCATCGACGCCGAAGTAGGTCTGAGCGGCGTCCTGGATGCCGAAGGATCCGTTGCCGAACGGTACGAGGTTGAGGTACCGGGTGAGGATCTCGTCTTTCGTGAGTTCCTTGTCCAGCGTCAGGGCCATCCGGATCTCGCGGATCTTTCGGGCCGGGGTGGTCTCGATGGCAGCGCGGCGCTCGGCATCCGTCTTGGCCACGACCAACAGTTGGTAGTTCTTCACATACTGCTGATCGAGTGTCGACGCGCCCTGCTGCACTTCACCGGTCGTCGTGTTGGTGAGGAAGGCACGCAGCGTTCCCTGCCAGTCGACGCCCTTGTGGTCGGGGAACCGACGGTCCTCGATGGAGACGATCGCCAACTTCATGTTGTTGGAGATCTTCTCGCTCGGGACTTCGAAGCGTCGTTGGTCGTAGAGCCAGGCAATGGGATTGCCTGCCGCATCGACCATGGTGGACACCGCGGGGACCGTGCCTTCGACCAGTTCGGCCGAGACGTTGTCGACGGTATCGGCGGCGCGGTTGGACGCGAATCCGAATCCGCCCGCCACTGGGAACATCACCCCTGCGACCAGGACACCCGCCAATGCGGAGCTTCCGGCGAGCTTCGCCACTGTTTTTGCAATCGACACGATCTACAGAGTACGTGTGCCCACCCATTGGAACCGGTTTCAGTGTTTTGGGGGTGTTCAAAACCTTCTGAACACGCGCTTTGTACTGCCGTACCAAAAAATGCTCCCGAGCGTCTTGCGTTAGGGCCGTTCTTTACCTAAATTGTGATCAGTGTGATCGACGTAACACTCGATCACGAATGTGTCTCAGCTTTCACCGTGCTACCGCGGGGACGGCTGAGATGGTGCGCTGCTCGCCCTATGGCGACGGTCAGACTTTGTAGAGGGGACCCAGAATGTACACAGCCACCCCGAGTAGCCGTTTGGACATCGAGCAGGCCGAGGCACGAATTGCCTGGGTAACTCAGGCACGATGCCGCGAGGTCGACCCCGACCAACTTTTTGTTCGTGGCGCCGCGCAGCGCAAGGCGGCCACCATCTGCCGTCACTGCCCGGTCCTCATGCAGTGCGGAGCAGATGCTCTCGACAATCGTGTCGAGTTCGGTGTGTGGGGCGGAATGACCGAGCGTCAGCGCCGTGCACTGCTCAAGCAGCACCCCGACGTCGACTCCTGGTCCGAGTTCTTCGAAGACCAGCGCCAGCATCACTCAGCAGTCTGATCCAGGCCGATCGGGGGGATCAGCCCTTACGAGTGAGCTGATCTCCCACCGCGCGCAGCGCCTCGAGGTCCGAGACCTCGAACGGTAGCGACGGAACACCGATCAGCGGCACCCTCGGGTGAGCTGCGGTGAATCGACTCAGCAAGGCGATCTCCCGCTTCGCGATCACTGCCCGATGGGCATGGATGCGGAGAACGGCTGCGGTGAGGGCTTCGGCCTCGGTCGCACTTTCCTTCGCTTCCAGTTTGTCGGCGGCGGTCACCGCATGATCGGCAGGCAGAGCCGTCAATGTCGGGTGCGTGCGGTTGAGAACCAGACCGGCCAACGGCATCGAGTCGCCCGCAAGGCGATCGACGAAGAACGCCGCCTCTCGCAGAGCGTCGGGTTCGGCCGCTGCGATCACCAGGAAATGAGTCCCCGGCTGACGTAGCAACTCGTAGGTCTTCGTTGCGCGTTCACGGAAACCGCCGAACATCGAGTCGAGCGACTGCACGAATGCCGATGCATCCGAAAGCATTTGGCTTCCCACGATGGTGGAGACACCCTTCAGTGCCAATCCCATCGCGCCGGCGACGAGCCTGGTCAGGCCACGGCCGGGTGCGGAGAGCAGCCGGATCATCCGTCCGTCGAGGAATGTGCCGAGCCTCTGCGGGGCGTCGAGGAAGTCGAGCGCATTGCGCGACGGCGGGGTATCGACGATCACCAGATCCCACGCGTCGTTCGATGCCAGCTGCCCCAACTTCTCCATCGCCATGTACTCCTGCGTTCCGGAGAACGATGTGGCAACGGTTTGATAGAAGGGATTCGCCAGGATCTGCTCGGCCTTCTCAGGGCTCGAATGCTCGATGACCATCTCGTCGAAAGTCCGACGCATGTTCAGCATCATTGCGTGCAGTTCGCCCGTGGCCTCGGGACCCAGCTTCACCGGCTGCGGAGTGTTGTCGAGTTCGGCCACACCCAGGGCCTGTGCGAGGCGGCGGGCCGGATCGATGGTGAGGACGACTACGCGTCGGCCCTCTTCGGCTGCACGCAACGCCAGGGACGCGGCCGTCGTGGTCTTGCCGACGCCACCTGCGCCGCAACAAACCACGATCCGGGCCGTCGGGTCCTTGATGATCGCCGAAATATCGAGGGCAGGAGCTGCGCGTCGGCCGGTCCTGGAACTGCCGACCGTCACGTTCTCGGTGGTCTCGGTCATCACACGCCCTGTTCCGTGAGGTATTCGGCAAGCTCGTACAGCCCACCGAGATCGACGCCGTCGGCGAGTGCGGGAAGTTGCACCCGAGCCCCGTCGATCTCGCGGAGCTTCTCGGCGCTGGATTCTTGAGCTTCGAGCACCGACGCGTGCTCGATCGTCTCGGTGAGCAGGCCTGCGAAGTCGTCGTCGGACAGATCGATGCCGACGTCCGAGAGTGTCGACCGGATCGAAGCCGCGTCGATATCGCCGGCAGCGGCACCGGAGAGTTGGTCTTCGGGCAAGAACCTCGGGCTGGCGCGGTTGACGATGATGGCACCGAGGTTGAGGTCGTCGCGCGCCAGTTCTGCGGCGGCGTCGGCAGTTTCCTGAACGGGCAGCGCTTCGAGAAGTGCAACCAGATGTACGACGGTCTCCGGCGAGTGCAGCAGCCGAACGACGCCTTCACTCTGGGAGTGCACCGGGCCGCCCTTGGCGAGATCGGCCATCGCCTTGGTGACGTCGAGGAAGCTGCCGATTCGTCCGGTCGGGGGAGCGTCGACGACAACGGCGTCGTACACGCGTTTGCCGGTTCGATCGGTGCGGATGACGCACTCCTTGATCTTGCCGGTGAGCAGAACGTCGCGAAGGCCGGGAGCGATGGTGGTGGCGAATTCGATGGCGCCGAACTTACGCATCGCCCGGCCGGCGAAGCCGAGGTTGTAGAACATTTCGAGGTATTCGAGGAACGCGGTCTCGATGTCGACGGCCAGAGCCATCACTTCACCGCCACCTTCGGCGGCCGCGACTTTAGTCTCCTGCGGTGGAAGCGGCGGTACGTCGAAGAGCTGCGCGATTCCCTGGCGGCCCTCGACCTCCACGAGGAGAACGCGCTTGCCGCCCTCGGCCAACGCGAGCGCCAACGCGGCGGCAACCGTGGACTTACCGGTTCCGCCTTTACCCGACACAAAGTGCAGGCGGGCCTTCGTCGCAGACTCGGGCCAGGTCCTGCTCAGCTCATCTTGGGATGCAACCACACCGCGAGCCTATAAGTCTGGGGCCGAAGATGTACGCGGGATAGGCTCACCGCATGAGCGAAATAACTTCCTGGGAATACACCGTGACTCCGTTGCTGGTCCACAATCCGAAGGCAATTCTCGACAACTGGGGTGTCGACGGCTGGGAACTCGTGGCAGTCCTGCCGAGCGCGTCGGGCGAGCAGCACGTCGCGTACATGAAGCGTCCGAAGGGCTGAATCACATGGCAGAGGCAACACAGACCTGGTCGGAGCGTCTCGCCGAACTGGGCATTGCACTTCCCGCCGTCGCGGCACCCGTTGCTGCGTACGTTCCCGCGGTTCGCAGCGGCAACCACGTGTACACGTCGGGTCAGCTCCCGTTCGTCGACGGAAAACTGGCGCTGACCGGCAAGCTCGGCGCGGGCGTGTCGGATGAGGACGCCAAGGCCGCGGCGCGTACCTGCGCGCTCAACGCTCTCGCTGCCATCGACGCCCTGGTCGGCATCGACAACGTCGTTCGTGTCGTCAAGGTTGTCGGCTTCGTGGCATCCGCCGAAGGATTCACCGGTCAGCCCGGCGTGATCAACGGCGCTTCCGAATTCCTCGGTGAGGTGCTCGGCGACGCCGGTATCCACGCTCGTTCGGCAGTCGGCGTGGCAGAGCTTCCCCTCGGCTCTCCGGTCGAGGTGGAACTGATCGTCGAAGTTCGCTGATGTCGACGGTCCATCCCGCCTACGCGCAGCTTCGCCGCGTCACCGACATCGCTTCGGTCTTGCTCGAAAACAATCCGGGCATGATGACGCTGGACGGTACGAACACCTGGATTCTGCATGCTCCCGGCAGCGTCGAGTGTGTAGTCGTCGATCCGGGCGACAACGACGAGGAACACCTGCAACGTGTCGCTGGTATCGGTCCGGTTGCGCTGACCTTGATCACGCACCGGCACTACGACCACACCGGCGGGGTGGACCGTTTCCATGAATTGACCTCGGCTCCGGTGCGTTCCGTCGACCCCACTTTTCTGCGCGGGGGTGCTTCGGCGCTTGTCGACGGTGAAGTGATCGAGGTGGCGGGTCTGAAGCTGCGGATCCTCGCGACTCCGGGACACACCGCTGACTCGGTGTCGATAGTCATCGAGAACGATGCGAGCGTGCTGACGGGCGACACCATTCTCGGCCGCGGCACAGCAGTTCTGGACGACTCCGACGGCGATCTGGGGGATTACCTCACATCACTGCGGTCGTTGGCCGCACTCGGCGAAGGACTGACGGTTCTTCCCGGGCACGGTCCGGACCTGCCCGATCTGCAGGCGATTTCGCAGCAGTACCTTGCTCACCGCGAGGAGCGTCTAGCCCAGGTGCGGGACGCTCTGACGACGTTGGGGGAGTCGGCATCGGTGCGCGAGGTTGTCGAGCACGTCTACTCCGACGTGGACCCGAAACTGTGGCCGGTGGCGGAGAAATCCGTCAACGTGCAGTTGGCGTATCTGCGCCGCTGAGGCGCTCGGCGCCGACATTCTGCGCCGCTGAGGCGCTCGGCGCCGACATGAAGAGTTGAGTTGTGTAGCCGAACTGCCGCCATCTATGCCGATCGAGGTATAGCTGGCGGCAGTTTTTGCATTTGTTTGATATGGGTCACGGGCCAATAGTTAGTCCATGACCTCACAATGCGACGGATGGATCCGCAATTACGTGGACGGCTCCTATGTCGAACCCGACGAGTCGTCGAGCTTCGATCAGGTCGACCCAGCAACGGGCCGTGTTCTCGCCCGGGTCCACGAGGCCGACAAGGCCCTGGTCGATCGGGCCGTGACCTCCGCCAGACGTGCTCTGGACAACGGTTGGGCCGATACGCCGGTCCGCGAGCGGACGGCTCTGCTGCGACGCGCCGCCGACCGGATCGAGGAGCGATTCGAAGAGTTCGTCGCCGCAGAAATGGCGGACACCGGCAAGCCGATCACACAGGCACGCGAACTCGACGTCGCGCGCGCCCTGACGAACTTCCGCACTTTCGCCGACATCGTCGCCGCGGCCGGACAGGAATCGTTTGTCACGGATCTCGCGGGTGGCAAGCAGGCGTTGAACTACGCGATCCGCAAGCCGCTCGGCGTCGTCGCTGTCATCGTTCCCTGGAACCTGCCGCTGCTTCTCCTGACCTGGAAGGTTGCGCCCGCACTCGCGTGCGGAAACTCCGTGGTGGTCAAGCCCTCCGAGGAAACACCAGCGACGGCGTCGTTGCTTGCCGAGGTACTCGAAGAAGTCGGCCTGCCTGCCGGTGTCTACAACGTCGTCCACGGGTTCGGTGCGAACTCCGCCGGCGAGTTCCTCACCACCCACCCCGGCATCGACGGTGTCACCTTCACCGGTTCTTCGGCAACCGGTTCCCATGTCATGAAAACCGTTGCGCCGCGAGTCCGTCCGGTCTCGTTCGAACTCGGTGGCAAGAACGCCGCGATCGTCTTCGACGACGTCGACATCGACGAAGCGTTGACGGGTCTGACCAAGTCGGTGTTCACCAACACCGGCCAGGTCTGCCTGTGCACCGAGCGGGTGTACGTGCACCGCAGCATTTTCGACGACATCGCCGGTGGACTCGTCGAGCGGGCAGCCGGATTGCGTCTGGGCGACCCGACGCTCGATGCAACGACGACCGGACCGCTCATTTCGCAGGCGCACCGGAAGAAGGTTCTCGACTACTTCGAGATCGCCGAGCAGGAAGGCGCGAAAGTGCTGACCGGCGGCGGTATTCCGGACCTCGGACAGGAACTGTCGGGCGGATCGTGGATCGAACCCACCCTGTGGACTGGCTTGACCAACAAGGATCGCGTCGTGCGCGAGGAGATCTTCGGACCCGTTGCAGCACTCATTCCGTTCGAGACCGAAGCCGAGGCGATCGCCCTGGCAAATGACACCGAGTACGGCCTCGCTGCCTCCGTGTGGACCAACGACCTGCGCCGTGGACACCGCGTCGCGCAGAAGATGAACGTCGGAATCTCCTGGGTCAACACGTGGTTCACCCGCGAACTGCGATCTCCCTTCGGCGGTATGGGCCTGTCCGGCATCGGACGTGAGGGCGGCGAGTCCTCGCTGCACTTCTACACCGAACCGACGAATGTATGTGTGCAACTGTGAACATCGAAACCGCAAAAGTTTTCCAGAAATGAGCGAGGCGTGATGACAGCCCCCGAAGACACCGTATCCGCGCTCGCGCGTCGCCTCGACGACGCTGCGCAGACTCGCACCGACACCCCGAGCCTCGCCGACGAATACACCATCGACATCGACGAGGCCTACCGGATCCAGAACGAACTCCTCGAACGACGAACCAGCCGTGGCGAATCGATTGTGGGTATCAAGCTCGGCTTCACAAGCCAAGCGAAGATGGCGCAGATGGGTGTCTCCGAAGTGATCGTCGGTCAGTTGACCGACGCGATGTGCGTGAGCAACGGCGGCGAAGTCGACCTGAGGACGTTCATTCATCCCAAGATCGAACCCGAAGTGGCATACCGTCTGTCGAAGGACGTCGATCTCGACGATCCGAATGTCGACATCGAAACCTGCGTCGACGCGCTGGCTCCCGCTATGGAGATCATCGACTCGCGCTATCGCGACTTCCGCTTCACCTACACCGACGTCGTCGCTGACAACACCAGCGCTGCCGGGTATGTGATCGGGCGGTGGCTGCCGCTACAGAACGTCGAAGACCGTTCCGTACGTATGGAGGTCGGCGGCGAGACGGTAGTCGGTTCCACGTCGGCCATTCTCGGCGATCCGGCGCGCGCTTTGCATGCACTGCTCGACATCGCCCGCCGACGCCGAATTCCGTTGCGCGCCGGTCAGGTAATTCTGGCCGGTGCCGCCACAGCAGCTGTGCGACTCGACGAGGGCGTCGCACAGTGCACGATCGACGGACTCGGAACCGTCACGGTGAAAGGCGTGAAGCGATGAGTGGGGCGCAGGTCATCGAGAAGCTGGCGAAGCCGCGCGGAAAGTTCCCCCACGTCAAGGTGGTCGGCGATTTCGTCTATGTCTCCGGGACCAGTTCGCGTCGACCCGACAACACGTTTGTCGGCGTCGAGGTCGACGAGATGGGGACGACGGCGCTCGACATTCGGGCGCAGACGCGTGCCGTCATCGAAAACATCGCGGCAATCCTCGCCGAAGTGGGTGGAGAACTCAGTGATCTGGTTCAGGTCACCTCCTACCTGGTGTCGATGAACGACTTCGGTGGATACAACGAGGTGTACGCCGAACTGTTCGACGAAAACGGTCCGACGAGAACGACTGTGGCTGTTCACCAACTGCCCCACCCGCATCTGCTCATCGAAATTTCCGGCGTGGCGTACGTGCCCGCCTCCAAGCACTCAGCGTCCGAAGATACGGAGAATGCATCATGACCACGATTCCTCCCGTCATCGACTTCAAGAAGTGGATCGACGACAACCGCCACCTGCTGCAGCCGCCTGTCAACAATCAGACGATGGCGCTCGGAGACGACTTCATCGTGCAGGTCGTCGGCGGACCGAACCAGCGGACCGACTACCACCTCGATCCGTACGAGGAGTGGTTCTACCAGCTCGAAGGCGACATCCACGTCAACGTCATGACCGAGGACGGTCCTCAGCGTGTCGACATTCGTGAGGGCGAAACCTGGTTGCTGCCGGGAGACATTCCGCATTCGCCGCAGCGTCCCACGGCGGGCTCCATCGGCCTGGTCATCGAACGCGTCCGCAAGGAAGGCACGCTCGAGAAGTTCCAGTGGTACTGCCTCGAATGCGATCACAAGATTCACGAGGTCGAACTTCAGGTGCGCGACATCGTGGCCGACCTTCCGCCGGTGTTCGTCAAGTTCTACGAGAGCGAAGAAGCCCGCACGTGTGACAAGTGCGGCACGCTCCATCCCGGCAAGGGCTGAGTGATGAGCAACCTGATCGACATCCACACCCACTACGTGCCCAACGGGTGGCCGGATCTGACCGAAGACGCGGGGCCGCAAGCGCCGTGGCTGAAGGTCGAGTCGGAGACCGAAGCCATGATCATGATGGGCACCAAGGAGTTCCGCCGCATCCAGTCCGATGCCTGGGACGCCGAGGTGCGGCTTCGTGACATGGATGCCGACGGCGTGCACACGCAGGTCGTCTCGCCGACGCCGGCATTCTTCAATTACGGCCGAAGCGGCGAGCAGGCAAGTCGCATCGCACGGATCTTCAACGACCTCGCGCTCGAGATCGTGGAGCCGGCGAAGGATCGGTTGATTCCGTTCTGCCAGGTGCCTCTGCAAGACACCGACGCAGCGTGCCGTGAGCTCGAGCGGTGCATCGCGAACGGGCACCGCGGTGTCGAGATCGGCAATCATGTGGGCGATCTGGACCTCGACAGTGAGGGCGTGGTGACGTTTCTCCAGCACTGCGCGTCGCTTGACGTGCCGGTATTCGTGCACCCGTGGGACATGGCCAACTCTCCGCGCCTCGATCGCTGGATGGCGCAGTGGCTCACCGCGATGCCGGCCGAAACGCATCTGTCGATACTCGCGCTGATTCTCGGTGGGGTGTTCGACAAGATCGACGATCGTCTCAAGATCGGATTTGCGCACGGTGGTGGATCTTTCGCGTTCTGGTTGGGCCGGATGGAAAACGCCTGGCACGGCCGCAACGACATCATCGGTACGTCGGAGTTCCCTCCTTCGCATTACCTGGGTAGGTTCTACGTGGATTCCGTCGTCTTCGACGAGCGCGCACTGCGACTGCTGGTGGACACGGTGGGGGTGGACCGTGTGATGGTGGGTAGTGATTACCCGTACCCCTTGGGGGAGCGTCCGGTCGGTGAGGTGGTTCGCAAGAGTGAGTTCTTGGACGATACTGCGCGCCAACTGATTTCGCGGGGGAATGCCGAACGCTTCCTGGGTCTCGTCTGAGACCCCGGCTATACCCTTTCCGGTATGGCGGACGGTGAATTCGGCATTTGTGAGTCATGTCTCGAGCGAGCACAATTCCAAACACAACGATCGACGACGCTCGTGATGCCGACAATCCCGAAGACGGGGTCGGTGACTACAGATTTCATCGTCCGCCTGCCCCATCCAATCGATAGGTTCCGCGATGTCAGACAAGATATCCAACAGCACAACGAGTGACGGAAAGCCGTTGCCGGAGAAAGCTGCCCGTAGCCGAGTTGCCATGGCAACTCTGGCCGGCACAACTCTCGAATGGTACGACTTCTTCCTCTACGGCACAGCCGCCGCGCTGATCTTCAACAAACAATTCTTTCCGAGCCTTAGCCCCACGGCCGGCACGCTGGCTGCCTTCAGCACCTTCGCCGTCGGATTCATCGCGCGGCCGGTAGGTGGGCTCGTGTTCGGGCACTTCGGTGACCGGATCGGGCGCAAGGCCACACTCGTGGTCTCCCTGGTGATGATGGGCGTCGGGTCCACACTCATCGGCCTCATCCCGAACTACGACTCCATCGGATTCTGGGCGCCTGTCCTCCTGGTGGCCATGCGCGTTGTTCAGGGCATCGGTCTGGGCGGTGAAGGCGCCGGCGCGACACTCATGTCGATGGAGCACGCGCCGGCAGGGCAGAAGAATCGTTATGCAGGTTTCCCGCAGATGGGCACACCCGCCGGACTGGTTCTCGCCAACGGCATCTTCCTGACGACCAACGCCGTGATGTCGGACTCGGCATTCGCTTCGTGGGGTTGGCGAATCCCGTTCCTGCTCAGCTTCGTTCTGGTGGCGATCGGTCTGGTGATTCGCCTGCGCGTCACCGAGTCGCCGTCATTCGCCGGGATCATGGAGAAGGGCGAAATAGTCCGCTTCCCGCTGCGTGAGTCGCTCAAGGTCGGCTTCCCCCGTTTGTCTCTCACGCTTGCCGCGTGCTTGGCGAACTCCGCCGTGGCGTACGCCTTCATGGTGTTCACCCTGTCGTACGGAACTCAACATCTGGGCTACGACAAGCAATTCCTGGTTCTCAGCGTGACCGCGGCCGCAGTCCTGTGGTTCCTTTCCATCCCGTTCTGGACCAAGATCGCTGACAAGTACGGGCGTCGACACATGTTCATCGGCGGATCTGCCGCAATCCTGTTGTGGTGCATCGTGTTCTTCCCGCTACTGAACACCGAGAACAAAGTGGTCGCTGTCATCGCGTTCCTGGGTATGGGTCTGATCGTGCCGGTCACCCACTGCGTTCAGGGCAGCATCATCGCCGATACCTTCCCGGCCAAGGTCCGCTACTCCGGTTCGTCTCTGATCCTTCAGAGTGGTGCGATTCTCGGCGGTGGACTGGCGCCGATGATCGCCACCGCACTGCTGGACGCCACCGGGTCTTCGGTAGGCGTCACCTGGTACCTCGCCTCGATATGCACAATCAGCCTGGTCGGCGCCATCGCACTGTTCAAGATTGTCCCCGATTCGTCGCGGGGCTTGGAACACGAGGAGATTCGCGTCTCCGAAAACGCCTGAGTACTGGATTGATCCGACATCGGCCCGTTCCCCCGCGCGGGGAACGGGCCGATCGGCGTTTCACGGTCGCATGAGCTCAGCTGCAAAGGACTCCAGCGTCGCGATCAGGGCCTGCGCGGACGGGCTCGACGTGCGAGTCGCCGACGAGGTGATGCCGACGCTGTGCCCGATCGGATCGAGTGTGATGGACAGGGTGGTCAAGCGCGCGTCGTCGCGGGGGATGAGGCTCGGTAGGACCGCGATCATGTCGGTCTCGACCAGCAGCTGGCGCACGGTGAGGAAAGAGGTTGCCTCGACGCGGTTTTCGGGCAACGGCAGGCCGTTGCGGGCGAAGAACTCCTCGAGCTCGCGGCGGAGCACTGTCTCGACCCCGGGAAGGATCCAGGGGAAGCCGCGTAGTTCTTCGAGTTGGACGTCCTCGCGGTGAGCGAGCGGGTGATCCACACGGGTGACGAGTTCGACGGACTCCGCGTAGAGGTTCCGTCTTGTCGCGGTGTCATCGGTAGGTGAGGTGAGCCGGCCGACGATCAGGTCGATTCGGCCCGCTTCCAGATCGGTGAGCAACTGTTCGGGCGTACCTTCGCGCACGATGACGGTGAGCAGCGGGTGGTGAACCTTCAGGCGCGCGATAGCGCCGGGAAGCAGCACGTTGGATCCGGCGAGATGTGTTCCCACGATGACGGTTCCGCGATTGGCGTCGGCAAGTTCGACGACGTGCCGCCCGGCTTCGGTCAGCTGCGCGATCACGGCCCGCGCATGAGTTGTGAAGGCCTCGCCGAAAATGGTCGGGGTGATTCCGCGTGGGCCGCGGTCGAATAGCGAGACACCGAGAATGGACTCGATGTCGTGCAGACTGCGGGTCGCGACGGGTTGTGTGATGTGAAGTGCGGCAGCGGCGCCGACCACGCTGCCCTGACGGCTCAATGCGTCGACGAGCAGGAGATGGCGGAGTTTGAGTCGCCCGTCGAGGAGCTTGGGCATGTCCATGGAGCAATCCTAGACGGGATTGCCGCGAGTGGGTAGGCGCCCGAAGATGCTCAGAAGAAGGTGATTCCGATCGGTTGGGCCGAGGTGTACCTCTCCCAGGTTTCGCTGCTGTCCGGACTTCCCGTGTGCGCAAACGACGTCCAGTGCCGGCGTATCCGACGGCCCAGTGCGTCGATGCTCTGCCAGTCGCTGCTGCCCAGCATCGGTGAGCTCTTCCAGGACTGCTCGGTTCCCAACATGAAGGGTAGTTCGATGCAGTGAGTGGCTCCGAAGACGTCGTCCGTCGGTGCCCAGTCGAAGCGATACGTGTACACCGACGCGCCGGCCGCTGTGAAGGCGTCGGCCAGCTCCATCGCCGGTTCGGCAAACATGTTCTGTGTCAGTGCCTTTTCGGCGACGCGTTCGGGATCGGGTACTCCCGCTACGTCGCGCACGAAAGCGGATCCCTCGTCGCGGGTGTATCCCACGATGACGTCCGGCGCTGTTTCGAAAGTTCGGATCACCGGATCCAGTTCGGAAATCGGTGCGAAGGGCGGTTGCACGACATTGGGGGACCGCCGGCTGAACTCGATTGCGGTGCTGCGGAATGCGTCGAGAATGCGGGAGAGTGGCGCGGTCCGAGGATCTCCGTCGAGCAGTCGGGCAAATGCTTCACCGTTCTCGATCGCGGCAGCCTGCGTGAAATTGAGGTCCGGCCGTGGGGTGCTCTGCAGAATTGCTCGATGGAAAAGAGTTCGAGAGTTGTTACTGCTCAACAGATTCACAATCGAATGAGCGCCGGCCGACTGCCCGAACACGGTGACCGAGTCTGGGTCGCCGCCGAATGCCTCGATGTTCTCGCGCACCCACTCGAGCGCTGCGATCTGATCGTGGACCCCGAGATTGCCTTCGCTGACGCCGTCGAGGAGGAGGTATCCGAGCACGCCGACGCGGTAGTTGACCGACACCACGACGACGTCGCCCTCGGCTGACAAAGCGTGGCCGTCGTACCAGGGGAGGGAGCCGCCGCCACTGGAGTAGCCGCCACCGTGAAGCCAGACCATCACCGGGCGATGACCGGTCGGCGACGGGGTTGTGACGGTGACGGTGAAGCTGTCCTCGCTCTGCTCCGGTTCGGGGAGCGGTGTCCCCATGATGCGCTCGAGTCGTGAAGGTGGTTGGGGGAAGACCGTTCCAAGCGCTGTGGCGTCGAAGACGTCGGAGAATGGTTCCGCCGGCCGCGGCTTCTCGAAGCGCAGTGCGCGGGCGTAGGGGATCGCACCGAAGTAGTAGGAACCGTCACGCTTTAGGCCGCGGATCTTCCCCGAAGCTGTGGATGCGATCACCGTCTCGGACGAGGGCATGGGTTCCTTTCCTCTTGTGCATACCTTTTCGAGCATGCCAGGTGCATGCCGCGGCACAAATGCCTTTGTGGTCGTGCGGTATGCGTTACGGCGTGAGTGCCTGTACCAGTCGATCTTCGAGTCGCGTCGTCACTCGGCTGTATACGGCACCGTCGTCCAGGGCTCGGGACATCACTATTGCGCCTTGGATTCCGGCCACGGCTTCTTCGGCGAGTCCGGTGGAATCTTCGGCGCCGACGAGTGCCGCCTCGAGAGCTGCGGTCCATTCGTCGAAGTAGGTTCGCACCTTGGCGCCGAAGCGGTTTCGCTCTTCACCGAGTGCAAATGCGCCGAACAGGCAAATGCGTTGCCCTGACCGAAAGTAGTCGGCGACGGTAGCGAACATGCTCTCGATGCGCTGCCGCGGTGGAACCGACTCTGCTCGAAGCGGTTCGAAGACTTCGGTGCGAAACCATCCGTCGACCTCGTCGAGTACGGCCTCGGCCATCTCTTCCTTTCCTCGCGGAAAGAAGTTGTAGAGACTGCCTTTGCCCAAACCGGTGTGTTCGGTGATGACGGCCAGGCTTGCTCCGTCGAACCCGTAGGTTCGAAACACGTTCGCGAGGGCGGGGATCGTGTCCGAGCGTTCAGCTACCTGTCTGACCATGGATTCATCCTTTCATCACAGACCCAACTCGCTCAGGCCCGGATGATCGTGCGGGCGTGGTCCGGTCGAATCCCAGAAGAACTTTCGCTCGGACTCCGCGATGGGGACGTCGTTGATGCTGGCATGACGGTGGTGCATGAGGCCGTCCGCGTCGAATTCCCAGTTCTCGTTGCCGTAGGAGCGGAACCACTGCCCGTCGTGATCGTGCCACTCGTACGCGAATCGCACGGCGATGCGGTCGTCGCCGTGTGCCCACAACTCTTTGATCAACCGGTAGTCCAGCTCGCGGGTCCACTTCTCGGTCAGAAGTTCGACGATTTCGGATCGGCCGGTGACGAACGTCGACCGATTGCGCCACCAACTGTCCGGCGTGTAGGCCAGCGACACCTTGTGCGGATCGCGTGAGTTCCATCCGTCCTCGGCGAGGCGGACCTTCTGGACGGCGGTTTCGTGGGTGAAGGGCGGAATCGGTGCTCGGACGGTCATTGCGTGGCCTCTCGATCGGATGTGTACCTATCGGTACATACTTTACCGATAGGTACAACAAGAGTCCAGGGAATGACTTCGGCCGCCCCCACCGAAGTGGGAGCGGCCGAAAGAGTCGAGAAGGAAGAAACTAGCGGGCGCGACGAGCCAGACGCTCGGAATCCGAGATCAGAACGCTCTTGCCTTCGAGGCGCAGCCATCCGCGGTGTGCGAAATCGGCGAGCGCCTTGTTGACGGTCTCGCGGGAAGCGCCGACGAGCTGGGCGATCTCTTCCTGCGTGAGGTCGTGAGTGACGCGCAGGGCGCCACCTTCCTGAGTGCCGAAGCGCTGCGCGAGCTGCAGGAGCGCTTTGGCCACACGGCCGGGAACGTCCGTGAAGATCAGGTCGGCCAGGGTGTTGTTGGTACGACGCAGTCGGCGGGCGAGAACGCGCAGCAGCTGCTCGGCGATCTCGGGGCGCTGCTGAATCCATGCCTTGAGAGCGTCGCGGTCCATGCTCACGGCGCGAACCTCGGTGACGGTCGTAGCCGTCGAGGTGCGGGGGCCGGGGTCGAAGATGGACAGTTCGCCGAACATGTCGGACGGGCCCATGATCGTCAGTAGGTTCTCGCGACCGTCGGGTGAGCGTCGACCGATCTTCACCTTGCCGGACACGATGATGTACAGGCGGTCACCGGGTTCACCTTCGTTGAAGATGACATGTCCACGGGGGAAGTCGACGGGCTGCAGCTGCTTTGTCAGCGCCGCTACCGCTGAGGGCTCGACTCCTTGGAAGATGCCGGCTCTTGCCAGGACGTCGTCCACGTGCGCTCCTTGTTGGGATTTGTTCGTTTGTGGTGTCATTTTTGCGCTAACTATCTTTGTACCCGCGCTGCGCACAAACCGTCGTGCACAGGCTCAGCCCTCATGAGTGAGACACTGTGTCCAATGCAATCTGTGTTCAATGCAACAGGTACGGCATCGAAGTCTACGTCCCGATAGCTCGCGACGAGTGATTGATGCCACGTAAGAGCCGAAAATTCTTCCGGAATCCGCTGCGGTGACTACTTTGTATGGCCGTCAACTTGCCCGTTGTGTCCGGATTTCGCCCAGGCTGGCGCTCTCGGGAGCCTCCGACTGACGGCCCTTCCGCTTCCGGTGGAAGCGAGCGAACGCATGGGGAAACCCATCGCTTGCCAGGCGGGCGACGTCGTCGTGACTTGCCTGATCGAGGAAGTCTTCTACTTCGTGCTCTTGAACCGAGAGCCGACGCAATCGCCCTTCGACTCGTTCCATCGCCAGGGCAAAGAGCATCAGCAGTAGCGGAAAGAGAATTACTGCGAGTCCTTGCATAGGGGGAAGTAAACACGTCGAAGGTCTCAGAATCGACACGACGGAGTCTCCACTCATGTCGTATCCGTACAGTTGTCTGAGTGCAGACCACCCCGACAGGCAGTTCAGAGCAGCGGAAGAAACCGCGTTCGGGGGGTGCGCGGAAGGAAGAATCACACCTCGGATTGGTACGCCGGGCGCGTCGGATGAATCGCGAGCTCGCTGTGGCTTTCCCGCACGTGTATTGCGAACTCGACTTCACGACTCCGTTGGAACTGGCAGTGGCGACAATCCTGTCGGCGCAATGCACTGACGTCCGCGTCAACATGGTCACGCCGGCGCTCTTCGCCCGCTATCCCGACGCGAAGGCATACGCGGAAGCCGATCGGACCGAACTCGAGGAGTACATCCGTTCCACCGGCTTCTACCGGAACAAGACGACGTCGTTGATCGGACTCGGTCAGGCGCTACTCGAACGCCACGACGGTCAGGTCCCGAACAAGCTCGAAGATCTGGTGAAACTCCCAGGCATCGGACGCAAGACCGCGAACGTCGTGCTGGGCAATGCCTTCGACATCCCGGGAATCACCGTCGACACCCACTTCGGTCGGCTCGTGCGCCGGTGGAAGTGGACCGAGGAAGAAGATGCCGTCAAGGTGGAACACGCCGTCGGGGAACTGATCGAACGTAAGGAATGGACACTGCTCTCGCACCGCGTGATCTTTCACGGCCGACGGGTCTGCCACGCGCGCAAGCCCGCGTGCGGGGTGTGCGTTCTGGCCAAGGACTGCCCGTCGTACGGACTCGGCCCGACCGACAAAACCGAGGCCGCGGCCCTGGTGAAAGGCCCCGAGACCGACCATCTGCTCGCCCTGGCAGGGTTGTGATCGCTGATGACAAGTGCTGGAAGATGGTCTCTCGCTGCGCTGTTGGTCGTCGCGGCTCTCGTCGTGGCGATCTGGCCGCGCGGGGGAGACGACACGACGCCCACGTCCACGGGTCCGTCGTCGTCCGCGTATCAGCCGCCGACGTTCACTCCGTCGTCGGAATCGCTCGATCAACTCCGTAGCCAGGCCTCACTGGCTCCCTGTCCGACTCCGACGGGCGAAGCTCCGGCCGGCTCGGCGCTGGCCGGAATCACCCTCGACTGCGTGTCAGACGGTCGGCCCGTCGACCTTGCCGCAGCGGTCGGCGGAAAACCGACTCTGCTCAACTTGTGGGCGTACTGGTGCGCGCCATGCGCCGAAGAGCTTCCGTACCTTCAGGAATTCGCGGAGCGCGCCGAGGGCAGCATCAACGTTCTGACGGTGCATTCGGATCCGAATCAGGAGAACGCTTTGACGCGACTCATCGACTACTCGGTGCGTTTGCCCGGCGTCCAGGACGGTGACGGCAAGGTACGGATCGCAGTGGGCGCACCGCCGGTGCTGCCGGTGTCGGTGCTCGTGCGCGCGGATGGAACAGTCGCCAAGGTCTTGCCTCAACCTTTCCGCAGTGCGGACGAAATCGCCGCCGCTGCGGCGCAATATCTGGGAGTCGTCGTATGAGCACACCGGTTCCCGAGTGGTTGCGCGCTGTCGCCAGCACCGAGCCCACCGATCCACACCGGATCAACCCCGTCCTCGAGCGTCGCGCGCCGCGCGGGACCGTGACGCGTCCGGCCGCGGTGCTCGTGCTCTTCGGCGGACCGCGTGAGGCAGACCCTCTCGCCGTCGGCGGCTTGCCGGAGGGCGCAGACGTGTTGCTGACCCAACGGGCGTCGACGATGCGTCAGCACAGCGGACAGGTCGCATTCCCGGGCGGTGCCGCCGATCCGGGCGACGACGGCCCCATCGGCACCGCGCTGCGTGAAGCGCAGGAGGAGACCGGGCTCGATCCGAGCGGAGTTCAGCCGCTCACCGTGCTGCCGGAGATCTTCATCCCGCCGTCGGGTTTCGACGTGACGCCGGTGCTCGGCTACTGGGAGCAGCCGACGACGGTGGGGATTCAGGACGAGGGCGAGGTCGGACGGGTGGCCAGGGTGCCGCTGCGCACGTTGCTCGACCCCGACAACCGGTTTCAGGTTCGCCATCCCCTCGGATACCAGGGCCCGGCGTTCCGCGCCGACGGCATGCTGGTCTGGGGGTTCACAGCAGGAATCCTCGCGGCGCTGTTCACGGTGTCGGGCTGGGAGATTCCGTGGAACTACGAGGACGTGAGAGACCTGGACACAGCGCTGTCCGAGTTCGGTGAAGGTGTCGAGGATTCGGCGGTGCCGCGATGACAGGTTCTCGTTGGGTGGACATCGCCATCGTTCTGGTCGCCCTCATCGCGGCCACATCCGGATGGCGTCAGGGTGCGGTGGCGTCGGCGTTGGCGTTTGTCGGCGTGATCCTCGGTGCCGTCGCCGGAATTCTGTTGGCGCCACACCTGCTCGTGCACGTCACCGAAGGCAAGCTGCGCATCCTCGCGGGCATCTCGCTGATCGTGGTGTTGGTCATCATCGGCGAAGTCGCCGGCATGGTGCTCGGACGCGCGGCGCGCAGCGGAATGCACAGTCCGACGGCGCGATCCGTCGACAGCGTCATCGGTGCGGGTCTACAGGCGGTGGCCGTCGTGGTCGCGGCGTGGTTGCTCGCGATTCCGCTCACTTCTTCGTCGCAGCCGAATATTGCCGCCGCTGTTCGTGGTTCGGATGTTCTCGCCAGCGTGGACGAACTGGCGCCGCAGTGGCTGCGCCGCATCCCGACGGAGTTTTCGGCGTTGCTCGACACCTCCGGCCTGCCGGACGTCATCGGCCCGTTCGGGCGCACGCCCATCACCGAGGTCGAAGCACCCGACGCGAGCGTTCTGGCCAGTCCGTTGGCGGCGCAGTTGCGTCCGAGTGTTCTACGCATCAACGGCGTCGCACCGAGTTGCCAGCGCGCGCTCGAGGGATCCGGATTCATCGTCGCTCCCGAACGCGTCATGACCAACGCACACGTGGTTGCCGGAACAGAGAGCATCACGGTGGACACCATGGAGGGCGCGCTGCCCGCGCAGGTGGTTCTCTTCGACTCCGCCGTCGACATCGCGATTCTGGCGGTTCCCGGACTGGACGCACCGGTGCTGCCGTTTGCTCCGGAGCAGGCTCAGACCGGCGACAACGCGTTGGTGCTCGGTTACCCCGGCGGCGGTCCGTACACGGCCAGCGCAGCCCGCGTTCGTGAGGTCCTGAACCTGAACGGACCGGACATCTACAAGGCCGGAACCACTCAGCGTGAGGTCTACACCGTCCGCGGATCCATCAGGCAGGGCAACTCTGGTGGGCCGATGGTCGACGATCAGGGGCGCGTCCTCGGCGTCGTGTTCGGTGCCGCCGTCGACGACAGCGACACCGGATTCGTCCTCACCGCCCAGGAAGTATCGCGCCAGTTGAACGCGGCTGCCTCGGCGTCGACGCCGGTGCCGACAGGCGCCTGCATTCTGTAGCGGTCACTTCTCCGTAAGGAGGAAGTCCTCGAGTTCGCGGTTGACGCGCTCGGGGGCTTCCTGATGCGCGTAGTGACCAACTCCGGCAATGGTGCGCAGTTTCTCGCCGGGAGCCCAATGCTTGTCGCGCCGCACGGTACGGGTGAGCACGTACGGGTCGAGTTCGCCGTGAATCTGGACGATCGGAATGCGAAGAACCTGATCCATCAAACGCATGAAACGACGACCCTCGGGCCGGAGCTGGCTGCGGAAGGCCCAGCGCTGGTACTCCAGCGTGGAATGCGCGACGCCCGGGATCCGGATCGCGGCCCGCATCTTGGTCATCACGTCCGCGAACTCGGGTTGCTGCGGCCAGGTGGGGCCGGACCGCGAGCGAACCAGACGCTCCACCTCGGCGCCGTTGTCGGCCGTCAACCGACGTTCCGGGCGTAGCGGTACCTGATAGGCCAGGAAAGAGGGCAAAAGCGCGCGGCGCTGATATGGGTCGCGCACGACTGCTTTCTTGAGTGCCATCGGGTGTGGCGACGAGATCAACGCGATCGACCGCACCAGACGTGGATGCAGGAGCGCGGTCGCCCAGCACACCAACCCGCCGTCGGCATGACCGATCAGCGTGGCCTTGCCGTAACCCATCGCACGAATGAGACCGGCTACGTCACCGGCGAGCGTCCAACCGTCGTAGCCGCGAGGGGGTTTGTCGGAATCGCCGTATCCACGAAGATCCATGGCGACGACGCGGAATCCCTGCTCGGACAGTGCCGTCAACTGATGGCGCCAGGACCACCAGAAATCGGCGAATCCGTGCAACAGGACCACCAACGGAGCATCCGGCTCCGCGTCGCCTACCTCGACGACGTGAAACCGGATGCCGTTGGCGTGAATGTCCCGGTGAATCCAGGGGCCGTCGAACCTGACGGTGGATGGATCTGGGGCTGCCACTTTCGATCAGACTCGCTACCGGCGCGCGTTGAAATCGACAGACGGCTTTGCGTCGTCATGGCTGCCGGGAAGGACGTTCTTGGCCTGCTTGAGCGATTCGATCGTCTTCTCCGGAGCCCTCAGCTTGCGCACACGCAGATAACCGAGCAGCGCCAGAATCGCGGTGGTCACCACCATGATCAGGAAGACGATGAGGAACGCCAGCCAGCGCGGCACCCAGGTATCGAGCATCTCGGCCAGGAAGAAAAAGAAGAAGAACGAGCTGAACAGCAGAACCGTGAAGGCCAGGATGAAGAAGACACTGCCCTGCAGACCCTTCTTGACCTCGCCCGTGACCTCGGCCTTGGCAAGTTCAACCTCGGCGCGCACGAGGGTGGAGACCTGTGCGGTCGCGTCCTTGACGAGGGCCCCGATGGTGGCCTCACCCGGCGTGCGGGCGTCCACATCGGTGAGAGGGATGGACGAGACCGTGTTCGGTACTCCATCTCCGGTGAAGCGCTGGCTCTCTCCGTTGGTCAAGCTCACTTGTCGACCTCTCCAGGTAGTTCTCTCGCGTCCGTGGCCATGGCGTTGGAAGCGTCGTCTCGAGCCGCATGAACTCGTCCACGTCGCCACAGCAGCGCTGATCCGATCAGCGATGCCACCAACGATGTCACGAGAACTGCGGCCTTCGCTATCTCGGCCTCGCTGCCATCGCCGACCCCGTCCAATGCGAGGTCTGCTACAAGCAGGCTAACGGTGAACCCGATGCCACCGAGAACTGAGAGGGCAAACATGTCTCTCAATTCCAGTGTCTTGGGCTTGGTGGCTATGCCCAATTTGATCGCGAGCAGGGAAATTCCGAAGATTCCGACGGTCTTTCCGACCAGAAGGCCGACGACAACCGATTGCCCGACGGGGTCGGTGAAAATGTCGCCGAGTACCGCGGCGTTGATCGGAACACCGGAGGCGAACAGTGCGAACACGGGGACGCAGAAGCCTGCGGAGTACGGCTGAATTCGGTGCTCGAGGCGGCTGCCCGGCGCGTATTCCTCGTCCGGATCGCGCCTGACACGGGTGAGTAGGCCGAGCGCGACGCCCGCGAGTGTGGCGTGTATCCCCGCTTCGTGCATCGCGTACCAGGTCAGTAGTGCCAGCGGGACGTAGAGGAACGGCGTCGTGATGCGCTTGTGCTGGGCGTAGGCGTAGACAGCGAGGGCTGCGGCCGCGGTCAACAGCCACAACATCGCGAGGGAGCCGGTGAACAGTACGGCGATGAGGATGATGGCGAGCAGATCGTCGACGACGGCCAGGCTGAGCAGGAAGACTCGGGCGCTTGCGGGGATCTTCGATCCGGTGAGAGCGAGCACGCCGAGGGCAAAAGCGATGTCCGTCGCGACGGGAATGGCCCAGCCCTTGTCCATACCTGGAGTGCCGAAGCCGATGGACGCCGCGATGATCGCGGGGACCAGGACACCGCCGCACGCCGCGATGATCGGGAGCATCGCGGCTTTGCGGTCCGCGAGCTCGCCGACCACCAGTTCGCGTTTGAGTTCGAGGCCGGCGACGAAGAAGAAGACGGCAAGCAGTCCGTCTTGCGCCCAGGTGCCAAGGCTGAGGTCCAGATGGAGTGCAGACGGGCCGATCTGGAAGTCGCGCAGTGCGATGTAGCTCTCACCGAAAGGTGAGTTCACCCAGATCAGAGCGACGGCAGCGGCGATGAGCAGTATCGATCCGCCCACCGTTTCGGTGCGGAGATAGCGGGACAGTTCGGAACGCAAAGTGGAGATCACGCGTGGGGACGACCTTTGTTCGTGCACCCGAGTTCGGATGCAACAGACATGAACGTGATCGACGTTGTAAAGCATCGAATGCACGTGCCGACCAGACTTCCCGGCTCACCTTTACGGGATTTTATCGCGGATTGCTCGCTGAGCCGAATTAGCGAACCGAATTTGCGCCGGAAAACCCCGCGGGTGTTCAATTCCTACTGATTGGGACACCATCCCACCAATTGGACAATTTTCGTATAACGGCGCAGGAGCATGTTTTGAGCACGTCAGTCAGTGAGAACCCACCCAAGCCGGAGGGCGGCGACGCAGATACCGTCGCCGGAGTGCCGCGCAGCCGAATCGTGGTTGCCAGCATGGTGGGTACGTCCATCGAGTTCTACGACTTCTACATCTATGCAACAGCGGCAGTATCGGTGTTCCCGCACCTGTTCTTCCCGAAGGGCAACGACACCACCGCGCTTCTCGCGTCGTTGGCGACGTTCGGACTCGCGTTTGTCGCCCGTCCCCTCGGCTCGATTCTCTTCGGACACTTCGGTGACCGCGTCGGACGCAAGGCAACTCTGGTCGGCTCGCTGCTGACGATGGGCATCGCGACCTTCCTCATCGGACTGCTGCCCACTTATCACCAGATCGGTCTACTGGCCCCGGCGCTGTTGGCGCTCATGCGTTTCTGCCAGGGCCTCGGACTCGGCGGCGAATGGTCTGGCGCGGCTCTGCTCGCGACCGAGACGGCCAAGGAAGGCAAGCGGGCCTGGGCGGCGATGTGGCCGCAGCTCGGTGCACCCATCGGCTTCTTCATGGCCAACGGACTGTTCCTGATCATCACGTTGTTCATGAACCACGACAATTCCAGCCCGGACCTCGAAGGTGCCTTCCTGAGCTGGGGGTGGCGAATTCCGTTCCTGCTCAGCGCAATCATGGTGATGATCGGCCTGTACGTCAGGCTCAAGCTCGAAGAGACCCCGGTGTTCGCGCGCGCAGTCGAGCGCGGCGAGAAGGTCAAGACCCCGGTCGCCGAGGTATTCAAGACCAGCTGGCGTCAGCTGATCATCGGTACGTTCGTGATGCTCGCGACGTACACGCTCTTCTACATCATGACCACCTGGGTGCTCAGCCACGGAACCGGCAAGACGGCGGCCGACGGTGGAACGGGCGCAGGCTTCAAGTACACCGATTTCCTTGTCCTGCAGCTCATCGCGGTCGTGTTCTTCGCTGCCGCCGTGCCGGTCTCGGGTTGGCTCGCCGACCGCTACGGGCGTCGTATCACACTACTGATCATCACCGGCCTGATCATGGTGTTCGGCTTGACCTTCGGCGTGTTCCTCGAACCGGACGGAATGAACGACGGTCGCATGTTGGCGTTCCTCATCGTGGGCATGCTGCTCATGGGCCTGACCTTCGGGCCGATGAGTGCCGTTCTCCCGGAACTCTTCCCGACCAACGTCCGCTACACGGGCTCGGGAATCGCGTACAACACCGCCAGCATTCTGGGCGCTGCGGTGGCGCCGTTCATCGCCGTCTACCTCGCGAAGAACTACGGCGTCGGCTGGGTCGGCATCTACCTCCTCGTAGCTGCGACGCTGACTTTTGTTGCGCTGCTGGTCATGCGCGAGACAAAGGGTGAGTCGCTAGACGATGTAGGGGCATAACCCTGCTGTGCGCCTTTATTAACCCCCGGCGGTTAATAAAGGCGCACAGCAGTTGTCAGGGAAGCTGAGCAGGCAGGACGTGCTCACCGGTCTTGTCGGTGCTCAAGGCCAAGGAACTGATGTACTGCTTCTCGCCGTTCGGGCCGGGAACGTTCGACGCGAGCATGTCGGGTCGCTCGAACTCGATGCCGCTGACGCAGCACAGAAGCGTTTCACCCGAGGGGTTCCCGTACTCGTCGAACATCGGCAGATCGATGCCGTCGTCGGTGCGTCGTAGGTAGTACTTGCCCTTGGTGGCGACGGCGAGGACCGGCGGCATCACCAGTGCGATGACGATCGCGACGATCGGGGAGAACGGCTTGATCGCCGAACCGAAAGCACCGAAGAACACCAGGATCGAAATGCCCGCGGCCAGCAGCATCGACACGAAGCCGACGGGATTGACGTCGTAGAGCATCCCGCGTCGGAACTCGGGGACCTTCGGGGAGAGCTTCAACCAGTACTTGTTGATCGCGATGTCGGAGGCGACGACCACGACCCAGGCGATACCGCAGTTGGCGTAGAAGCCCAGGATCGTGTTGAGGAAGTCGAACATGTTGGCTTCCATCAAGATCAGTGCGATCGCCAGGTTGACCAGAACGAAGATCATGCGTCCCGGGTAGGTCTTGGTGACGCGAGTGTACGAGTTGGTCCAGGCCAGTGAGCCGGAGTACGCGTTGGTGACGTTGATCTTGATCTGGCTGATGACCACGAGGATCACGGCAAGGGTCATGGCCAGCCAGTGCGGCATCATGTCCTGGTAGATCTCGAGAAACTGGTGCACGGGCTGGTTGGCGATCGAAGATCCGTCGACGACGTTCGCGATGATGTACACGGCGAGGAACAGTCCGACGATCTGCTTGAACGCGCCGAAGATGACCCAGCCGGGCCCCGCGAGAATTACTGCAGCCCACCAACGACGGGTGTTCTCCGGCGTCTTGGGCGGCATGAAGCGTAGGTAGTCGATCTGCTCGGCGATCTGTGCGATCAGCGACAGGCAGACACCCGCGGCCAGCATCACCGATCCGAAGTTGACGCCCTTGCCGTTTGCGCCGTCCTCACCGCCGAAGGCGAAGAACGCGCTCACCGAATCTGGGTGCTTGAACAGCAAATACAGGAACGGCAGCACCATCATGACGAGCCACAGAGGCGTCGTCCACACTTGGAGCTTTGCCAGAGCCTTCATGCCGTAGATGACCAGCGGAATGACCATCAGGGTCGAGACCGCGTAGCCGATCGAGAGTGGGATCCCGAGCCCCAGTTTCAAACCCTGGGCCATGATGGAACCTTCGAGCGCGAAGAAGATGAAGGTGAACGTCGCGAAGATGACGTTGGTGACCACCGAGCCGTAGTAGCCGAAACCGCTTCCGCGCGTGATCAAATCGAGGTCGATGTTGTATCGCGCGGCGTAGTAGGCGAGTGGGAAGCCGGTGGCCATGATGACGACGGCAAACACGGCGATGCCCAGCAATGCGTTACCGGTGCCGTACGAGATGCCGATGTTGGCGCCGATCGAGAAGTCTGCGAGATACGCGATTCCGCCGAGCGCGGAGGTCGCGACGACGCCGGTTCCCCATTTGCGGTAGCTGCGTGGCGCAAATCGGAGGGTGTAGTCCTCCAGAGTCTCCTTCAGTGCGGCGTTCTCACCGATATCTGCCCTGTCCGGTGCGCCGGCGGACACCTGCTCGTTCACTGCTGTCATGACGTCACTTCCCCTGGGTGCCTGTGCATGTGCACTTTGTGGTGCAGGCACCCAACCTAGGGAGGTGGCGTTACGCGGACATGTTTGAAATGTGTCGCCCACGTTGCGGATTCGATCCGCAACGTGAGCGAGCACTCATGGGACTTTCTTTACCTGTATCTGATCACCAACTGCCCGCGCCTGCAAGGCGAGTGGCTGCGTCCCGACTGGTCGTAGGTCGAGAACGGCGGCGGCCACCGGGTCGGCCAAGACGTTTCGGATGGTCCGGCGCAGGCCACGTGCTCCGTACACCGGATCGAATCCGCGCCGTTGCAACAGTGCGACGGCGCTGTCGTCCACGTCGACGTCGACGCCTCTTCTGGCCAACCGAGTCGTGATCAGTTCGATCTCGAGCCGGGTCACTTGTTCTGCGGTCTGTTCGTCGAACTCGTCGAGGATCACGGTTTCGTCGATGCGGTTGAAGAACTCGGGGTCGAAGAACTTCTCGAGAGCGCGCTGCACCAAGTGGTGACCATGGTGTGGTCGATCGATCCGGACGCGATCGGCGAGCTGCCGCACCCGGGACCGTCGACGTTCCGCCACCGCAGCAGAACCGAGATTCGAGGTCAGGAACACGTAGCTGTTGCGGAACGAGATCTTCTGCTGACCGTTCGCCAACCGGAGTTCGCCGTTGTCGAGGACCTGCAGGAGCGCACGTAGAACGGTGGGGTCGGCCTTCTCCACTTCGTCGAACAGGACGATTCCGGGGGTGTACGGATCGCCCTCGACGGTGTTCTTGTCGAACAGTGTGAAGGACTCCTTGCTGCCGGCATACCCAGGCGGAGCCCCGGAGAACGACGCCGCATAATGCTCTTGAGCAAGAGCATTCATGTCGATGCGGCACAGATCGTCGGGCCCGGACCGTAGTTCCGCGGCCACGCGCCGCACCAACTCCGTCTTGCCGACGCCGGTGGGGCCGACCAGAAGGATATTGGCGAGTGGACGCGTCGGATCCGTGGCACCGACATGCGCGATCGAAATCGCCCGAACCACTGCGTCGACGGCGGCCTGTTGTCCGACGATCTTGGAACTGAGGGCTTTCGAGAGATTGCGAGCGTCGAAGGCTCCGACCGGTACGGGTTCGGATTGTTCCTCGGCCAGTGGTGGTGCTGCACTGTTCCGGTCATGGAGCATGTCGGTGATATACGGCACAGCGAGATCCTTAAACTTCGATTGTCTTCTCGACCGGCAGGTTTCCGACGCGGCAGTCCGCTACGCCCACTGTGTCTCGGGTGATGGCCTCGACGCGTTCCTGAGCCTTCTGGGCATCGGTGACCCACAGCTTGTAGAACTCGAACGGGCAGTCCGCGACGCCCTTGTCTCCGTCACCTGCTGCGTGCACGCCGGAGTATCCGCGGTGAAGGAGCTTGAAGATGTGGTTCTGGGACTGATCGTTCTCGCGTGCATCGCGAATGGCGGAGACGGACAGCTGCGCGTACTGGATTCCGTATTCCTCCTCGCCGGTCTCACCCAGCGTCCGACCGTCGAATCCGATGATCGCGGAGTGTCCGAAGTAGGAGTAGACGCCGTCGAATCCGGCTGCATTGGCAACTGCCACATAACAATTGTTGGCCCAGGCCATTGCCTTGGACATCATCACCTGCTGGTCCTTGGCGGGGTACATGTAGCCCTGGCAGCGGACGATGAGCTCTGCACCCTTCATCGCGCAGTCACGCCAGATCTCCGGGTAGTTGCCGTCGTCGCAGATGATGAGTGAGATCTTCAGGCCCTTGGGACCCTCGGATACGTACGTGGTGTCGCCGGGGTACCAACCTTCGATGGGGCACCAGGGCAGGATCTTTCGGTACTTCTGAACGATTTCGCCCTTGTTGTCGATGAGAATCAACGTGTTGTACGGCGGCTTGTTCGGGTGGTCTTCGTGCTGTTCACCGGTGATGGAGAAGATTCCCCAGGTATCGGCCTCGCGGCAAGCGGCGGAAAAGATTGCGGTCTCGTCACCGGGGATGGTTGCCGCTGTCGCATACATCTCCTCTTCGTTGTACATGATTCCCTGCGTGGAGTATTCGGGGAATACCACCAGATCCATTCCGGGGAGTCCGGTCTTCATGCCGATCATCATGTCGGCGATCTTGCGCGCGTTCTCGAGCACTCCGGCGCGATCGTGCAGGCGGGGCATCTTGTAGTTGACTACTGCTACGCCGACCGTGTCGTTGCTCGAGGAGATGTCACCGTGTCGCATTGTCTTTCACTCCTTGGTTGTGTGGATCAGTTGAAGACTGGATGAGTCTGGGGTACTGCGGCTTTGGGTGCGGCGAGGATCTTGGCCAGGCCGAGGAGAATCAGAAGCGCTCCGGCCCAGCCGGCGGCTACCGCGGGTGTGGTGTGGAAGTTGTCGGTCAGGATCAGAAAGGCAGGAACAGTGCAGGTGGGCTGGCTCAGCAGGACTGCTGCCCAGCCGGTGAAGCGGCTGAGGTTCTCGCGGCCGAGGCCGAGCACCAGGAAGAACAGCGTCCACAGTGCTGCCCATGCGAGCCAGATGACCCCGAAGACGGGGTCGTTGCTCACCGTGAACGAGAGGAAGGAGTACACGAGCGCGGCGCACGCGACGAACAGTGAGAACCATCCGATTCCTTCCGGTTCGAAGCCGGCGAGATTGCTGATTCCCACGTAGAGGTAGGTGAATCCGAACAGGTAGAGACCTGAGGCCGCCAGGACGGCGCTCGAATCTCCCTGTGCCTGAATCAACAAAACGGTGGGGACGACGCATTGAAGTGCGCCGACGAAGAGGTTGAGGACCGAGGCGGATCGAACGGGAACTGTGCCGAGCAGCATCAGTCCGTTGACGAAGAGGACGGCTCCCACGTAAAGCAAACCAACACTGCCCATCGGGCACCTCCGGTTACTTTCGGGACGGGTTACTTTCAAATGAAATGATTCCAAATGAAACTAAGTGATGCGCGCCACAGAAGTCAAGAGGTGGATCTCAGGGGAAGGTTTCAGAGGGTGGCGATGATCGAGAAGTCGAGTCCGTCGGCGACGGCCAGCTGAATCTTCTGTCGTGCAACGCGATCGCGAAACTCGACGGTTCCGCGAGGTCCGTCGTACGCGGCGCCTTCGACGACGGCGTCCAGGGCGTGCGGGTGGGTGCTGTCGGCGCGTCGAACCAGGGCCGAAAGGGTATGTATCCCTTCGTAACACGACTCGGCAGCGTTGTTCAGTGCCGGAGCGTGCGCGCCGTGCAGTGCGATGTAGCGCCCGAGCAGGTCCATGGAGTTACCGTCGACCATCGAGCGGAAGTACGCTGCCGAGGCAAACAGGTTCCGGGTTGCGCGGGGGCCGCTTGCGAGCAGCATGTTTTCTTCCATCAACGGGCTGAACCGGATCATCGACTCGTCGAGGCCTCGGCGGGCGAAGGCTCGGTTGAAGTCGACGGCGTCCTGCCCGACGAGGAGCATGATCACGCCGTCGCAACCGGAGCTCGAGACGGTCTCGACCAACTGCTTCATGTTGCCGCGCCCCAGATCGACAAACGAACCGCCGACCAGGGTGAGATCGAGTTCGGTGGCGAATTGCCTCACGGCCCCGAGCGAGCTGTGAGGCCAGATGTAGTCGTCGCCGACGACGAACCACTTGCGCGCTCCGACGTTGTCGCGCAGCCACTTCAGTGCCGGCGCGATCTGCTGTCGTGGTGTTTCGCCTGAACAGTAGATTCCTGGTCTGACCTCGCCGCCCTCGTAGAGCGAGGTGTACGAGTACGGAATACGGCCTGCGACCACCGGTGCGAGTGCGTGGCGGACCGAGGAGATGTGCCAACCGCTCACGGCGTCGATGTCACCTGCGTCGAGTAGCTGTTGCACGCGGGCTGCGACGACGCCCGGCGAAGCGCCGCCGTCGATCACTTCGATCTGGACTTCGCGTCCCAGTACGCCGCCGGAGTTGTTGAGATCGCGGGCGGCCAATTCGCTGATCGCCTCACACGACGGACCGAACAGTCCGGCCGGCCCTTGGAGGGGAAGCACCATGCCCAGGCGCCACACGGCGCTGCGCGCGCGTTCGAGCGCGCCGGTAGCGCTCATGCGTCGCCGCCGGAATCGGAAGTCAGCGGCCTGGCCTGGGTTACTATCATTTCATTTGAAAGTATTGCCCGAGAAGTGTGAAGTACGCAACAGCGGGGGAGCGATCAGTGGGAAAAAGTGACTCCGGAATTCTTGATGCTTCGCTGACGACCACGCTGGTCCGAGCGGCTCGAATGGCCGCGGCAGCGGCGGAGAAAGCGCTGGCGGCTGAGAATCTCACTCTCGATCACTGGATGACGCTCGAAGCCCTGGCGTCGACCGAGGGGCTGACGATGGCTGAGCTGCGCGATCGAACGGGAACACCGGCTCCGACGCTGACGCGAGTTGCGGACAAGTTGGTCTCGCTTGCGCTGATCTATCGGGAGGTCGGTGAGGACGATCGCCGGAAGGTACGCGTGTTTCTCTCCTCACGCGGAAAATCTCTGCACAAGCGGGTTGCCGCAGACATTCGCGTGGCCGAGGAGTCCTGGCTGACGTCGAAAGAGGAAGTGAAGTTGCGAGAGGGGCTCCGCCCCTGTGCGCCTTTCCGGTAGTGGGGACTACCAGAAAGGCGCACGGGGCCGAAGGCCCTACTTGCCGCGGATTGCGTCGAATACCTTGGGATCGACCAGGGTTGAGGTGTCTCCGAGATCGCGGCCTTCGGCGACGTCGCGCAGGAGGCGGCGCATGATCTTGCCGGATCGGGTTTTCGGCAGTTCCGGCACGATCGTGATCTGACGCGGCTTTGCGATGGGGCTGATGTCGGTGGAGACCTGCGCCTTGAGCTCGGCGATCAGAACCTCACCGGTGTTCTCGACGCCTTCGCGCAGGATGACGAACGCGACGATGCCCTGTCCGGTGGTCTCGTCCGCGGCACCGACGACGGCGGCTTCGGCGACTCCGTGATGGTTGACCAGTGCTGACTCCACCTCGGAGGTGGAGATGCGGTGACCGGAGACGTTCATGACGTCGTCGACGCGGCCGAGGACCCAGAGGGCGCCGTCGTCGTCGTACTTGGCGCCGTCACCGGCGAAGTACCAGCCTTCTTCGGCGTAGCGGGACCAGTAGGTGTCGCGGTAGCGGTCCATGTCGCCCCAGATGCCGCGGAGCATCGCCGGCCACGGCTCGTCGAGGACGAGGTAACCGTTGCCGCCGGGGCCGAGGGGCTTGGCGTCGTCGTCGACGATCTTCGCGGAGATACCGGGCAGCGGTGCCATCGCGGATCCGGGCTTGGTGGCGGTGATACCGGGCAGCGGGGAAATCATGATCGCACCGGTCTCGGTCTGCCACCAGGTGTCGACGATGGGGGCCTTGTTGCCGCCGATGACGTCGCGGAACCAGCGCCACGCTTCGGGGTTGATGGGCTCGCCCACAGATCCGAGCAAACGGATCGAAGACAAGTCGTGGGCGTCGGGGATTTCCCGGCCCCACTTCATGAACGTCCGCACGAGGGTGGGGGCGGTGTAGTAGATGGAGACGCCGTACTTCTCGATGATGTCGAAGTGGCGGTGCTCGTTCGGGGAGTTGGGGGTGCCTTCGTAGACGACCTGGGTGACGCCGTTGGAGAGGGGGCCGTAGACGATGTAGGAGTGTCCGGTGACCCAGCCGATATCGGCGGTGCACCAGTAGACGTCTTGTCCCGCTTTGTGATCGAAGACGTTGTGGTGGGTGTACGACGCCTGGGTGAGGTAGCCGCCGGAGGTGTGGATGATGCCCTTGGGCTTACCGGTGGTGCCGGAGGTGTAGAGGATGAACAGGGGATGTTCGGCGTCGAAGGCCTGCGCTTCGTGCTCAGGTGAGGCCTGCGCGACGGTCTCGTGCCACCACAGGTCGCGGCCGTCGGTCCACTCGACGTCGATGCCGGTCCGGTTGACCACCAACACGTTCTGGACGGAGTCGGCTCCGGCGACGGATTCGTCGACCGCTGTTTTGATGGGTGCTGCGGCGCCGCGTCGCCACTGGCCGTCGACGGTGACGACGAGCTTGGCTTGGGCGTCGTCGATGCGCGAGCGTAGGGCAGTGGCGGAGAATCCGGCGAAGACGACCGAGTGCGTCAGGCCGAGGCGGGCGCAGGCGAGCATGGTGACGATCGCTTCGGGGATCATCGGCATGTAGATCGCTACGCGGTCACCGGCGACGAGGCCGAGGTCGGTGAAAGTGTTTGCGGCGCGGCTGACTTCGGCGAGGAGGTCGTTGTAGGTCAGATCCCGGGAATCGCCTGGTTCGCCTTCGAATGCAATGGCGACGCGGTCGCCGTTGCCGGCGAGGACGTGGCGGTCGACGCAGTTGTAGGCGACGTTGAGCTTGCCGCCGACGAACCACTTGGCGACGGGGGCGTCGGTCCAGTCGAGGACGTCGGTCCATTTCTCGTGCCAGTGAAGGCGCTCAGCCTGATTCGCCCAGAAAGCGAGGCGGTCGGTATCTGCGGCAGCCTGCAACTCCGGTCCCGCGTTGGCGGCCGCAGCGAACTCTGCGCTCGGCGGATATGCCTGGGGGACGTCTGTTTCGGCTGCGCTTGTCATGGCTGACGGCCTTCTTTCCACATTGATCGACACTTTTCTGACTCCGTGTGAGGGTAGTCACAAGCTCGCTCAAACGCACCGTTGCATCACGTTGCAACCCGTTGTCCTGCGACGATCGGTCGAATCGATGCGACGGGTGGTCACTTCCGCCGACGAATGAATGTGCCCGAATTCAATTACCCCCAATTTTCCAACAATGGGTGCGGTGCGCGCTTCGGGTTCGATGTGTCTATTGTCAAACCATTATTCGACCGCAACTCGAAGTCACGTTCACTTTCAGTTGTAGGCGACACGACGCCGGCAGTTACGGCTGTCGGCAGGCCGCGAGCATGCTCGGGGTCACTTAGATGTGGAAGGAATTCCTTTGCGTATCTCACGCATAGCGACCGGCGCGGTCGCGCTCGGAATGACGGCAGTGCTGATCACGGCATGTTCGTCCGGCGATTCGTCGGGCGGATCGTCCAGTGGCGTCGTCAACGCCTGGGCGGGCGAGCCTCAGAACCCGTTGATCCCCACGAACACGAGTGAGAACATGGGCGGCCGCGTCCTCGACTCACTGTTCTCCGGTCTCGTTTCGTACACCGCAGACGGCGGTACGGAGAACGAGGTTGCCGAGTCCATCGAGAGCACCGACGGTCAGAACTTCACCGTCAAGCTCAAGGACGGCTGGACATTCACGGACGGCACCCCCGTCACCGCGAAGTCGTTCGTCGACGCGTGGAACTACGGAGCCCTCTCCACCAACGCTCAGCTTCAGGCATCGTTCTTCGATCCGATCAAGGGCTACGACGAAGTTGCCGCCGAGGTTCCGACGGCACAGACCATGTCGGGTCTGAAGGTTGTGGACGACTCCACCTTCACCATCGAACTCAAGCAGCCCGAGTCGGCGTTCCCCGATCGCCTCGGCTTCACGGCGTACTACCCGCTGCCCGAGGTCGCGTTCAAGGACATGACCGCCTTCGGTGAGAACCCGATCGGCAACGGCCCGTACAAGCTCGACGGAACCGGCGCGTGGCAGCACAACGTCCGCATCGACACCGTCGTGAACCCGGACTACAACGGCAACCGTAAGCCGAAGAACGCCGGCGTCGACTTCATCATGTACAACAGCCTCGACACGGCGTACACCGATCTCCTGGCCAACAACGTCGACGTTCTCGACCAGGTTCCTCCGAGCGCCGTCACGACCTTCGAGTCGGACCTGCCCGGACGCACCGTCAACCAGCCGTCGGCAACCATCGAGACGTTCACGATCCCGGGTCGCCTGCCGCACTTCAGCGGCGAAGAGGGCATGCTCCGCCGTCAGGCGATCTCGATGGCGATCAACCGCGATCAGATCACCCAGCAGATCTTCAACAAGACCAGGACGCCTGCACTCGACTTCACCAGCCCCGCAATCAAGGGCTGGAACGACTCGCTGACCGGTAACAGCAACGTGAAGTTCGATCCCGAGGCGGCCAAGGCTGCTTGGGCCAAGGCTGACGCCATCGCACCGTGGTCCGGCAGCTTCGAGATCGCCTACAACTCCGACGGCGGACACCAGGAATGGGTCGATGCCACGGCGAACAGCATCCGCAACACCCTCGGTATCGACGCGAAGGGCAAGCAGTACGCCACCTTCGCTCAGATCCGCACCGAAGCCACCGACCGCACCATCCAGAGCTCTTTCCGCTCCGGTTGGCAGGGCGACTACCCGCAGCAGTACGGCTTCCTGGCGCAGAACTACCAGACCGGCGGCAGCTCCAACGACGGTGACTACTCCAACCCCGAGTTCGACCGCCTCCTGCGCGAATCGGCCGGCCAGACCGATCAGGCGAAGGCTCAGGAACTGCTCGATCAGGCCCAGGAAGTCCTGCTCAAGGACCTGCCCGCAGTTCCGACGTGGTACCGCAACGCTGCCAGTGGATGGTCGGAGAACGTTTCCAACGTGACCATCAGCTGGAACGGTGTTCCGGTCTACGAAGACATCGAAAAGAACTGACGCGTAGAACGATCCGCATCTGAAACGTGAGTTCGGGGCGGCAGGCGCCCTGCCTGCCGTCCCGAACTCGTGTTCACACCGGACTGTCCGCTGACGTACACGATCATCGACAAGGAGGTGATCCGATGCTCTGGTACATCGGTCGCCGAGTGCTTCAAATGATCCCGGTTTTTCTCGGGGCCACTCTTCTGATCTACGCCATGGTCTTCCTGCTTCCCGGTGATCCGATTGCCGCGTTGGCGGGCGACAAGGCGCTCAGTCCGGCTGTGGCAGCACAGCTTCGGGAGCGCTACCACCTCGATCTCCCCTTCTATCAGCAGTACCTGCTGTACCTGAAGGGCATCTTCACGCTGGACTTCGGCACGTCGTTCTCCGGACGACCTGTCAGTGAAGTTCTGGCACAGGCATTTCCGATCACGATGAAACTTGCCTTCATGGCACTGATCGTCGAGACGGTCTTCGGTGTCGGCTTCGGCCTCATCGCGGGCCTGCGTAAGGGCGGATTCTTCGACAGCACCGTCCTGCTGTTCAGCCTCGTTCTCATCGCCATCCCGATCTTCGTGATCGGCTTCCTGGCTCAGTTCTTCATCGGCGTCAAATGGGGCATCGTCCCGCCGACGGTCGGTGGCAACACCAGCTTCACCAATCTCCTGCTCCCTGCCCTGGTTCTCGGTTCGGTCTCGTTTGCGTACGTACTGCGACTGACCCGAACGTCCGTGGCGGAGAATCTGACTGCCGATTACGTCCGCACCGCTACCGCCAAGGGACTTTCCCGTGGACGAGTGGTTCGCGTGCACGTGTTGCGCAACTCGCTGATCCCCGTGGTCACGTTCCTGGGTGCCGACCTCGCAACGTTGATGGGCGGCGCCATCGTCACCGAGGGCATCTTCAACATCAACGGCGTCGGTGGCACGATCTACCAGGCCGTGACCAGAGGTGAAGCGCCGACGGTGGTTTCGTTCGTCACCATCCTGATCGTGATCTACCTGATCGCGAATCTGCTCGTCGACCTCTTGTACGCCGCGCTCGATCCGAGGATCCGCTATGTCTGAGACCGTGAAGACCGGACGCGCAGTCCGGCAAAGTCATTTCGTGGCACCGCCCGAAGTTGCGGCACCGGGGGAGACGGACGCCGTCAAACTCGATCAGGCGCCGACCAGCATGTGGACCGATGCGTGGCGCGACCTACGCAAGCGCCCCCTGTTCATCATCTCGACGATCATCATCCTCGCGGTCATCGTCATCGCAGCGTTTCCGAGCTTGTTCACGAGCACCGATCCGCGGTTCTGCGACCTGACCTACAGCATGCAGGGGCCGACCTCAGGGCACTGGTTCGGTTTCGACCGCCAGGGCTGTGACGTGTACTCGCGCACCATCTACGGTGCTCGCGCATCCGTACTCGTGGGCGTCGGTGTCACGGCGTCGGTGCTGGTGATCGGCGTGATCTTCGGCGCGCTGTCCGGTTTCTACGGCGGATGGACCGATTCGATCCTCTCCCGTGTCGCCGACATCTTCTTCGGCATCCCGCTGATCCTGGCTGCCATCGTCCTGATGCAGCTGTTCACCGATCGCACCATCTGGACCGTCGTCGGCGTGCTGGCGCTCTTCGGCTGGCCGCAGATGGCAAGAATCGCTCGAGGCGCGGTGATCTCGGCGAAGAACAACGATTACGTCATGGCCTCGGAAGCGTTGGGTGTCTCGAAGCTCAAGACACTGATCCGCCACGTCATCCCGAACTCGTTGGCGCCCATCATCGTGGTCGCCACCATCTCGCTCGGTACGTACATCGTTGCCGAGGCGACGCTGTCCTTCCTCGGTATCGGTCTTCCGTCCACCGAGGTTTCGTGGGGCGGCGACATCAGCAACGCTCAGGTGACGCTGCGTCAGGGTTCGACCATTCTGTTCTACCCGGCAACGGCTTTGGCGATCACCGTTCTCGGATTCATCATGATGGGTGACGCTCTGCGCGACGCCCTCGATCCCAAGTCGCGGAAGCGGTGAGCACGATGACCACCAAGGAAACTCTCACCTCGGAGGAAACTCCGTTGCTCGAGATTCGTGATCTCGAGGTGTCTTTCCAGTCCAATTCCGGTCCGGTTCCGGCAGTTCGAGGCGTCAGCCTGACCGTCTACCCGGGTCAGACTGTCGCGATCGTCGGCGAATCGGGTTCGGGTAAGTCCACTACCGCACACTCGATCATCAATCTGCTTCCCGGCACCGGCAAGGTGACGGCAGGCGAGATCATCTTCGACGGCAAGGACATCTCGAAGGTCTCGGAGAAGGACTTCGTCCACATCCGGGGAAGCCAGATCGGTTTGGTTCCGCAGGACCCGATGTCGAATCTGAATCCCGTGTGGAAAGTGGGCTTCCAGATCGAGGAAGCACTGGCCGCCAACGGGATCGCCAAGGGCAAGGCAGCCAAGGTTCGGGCCGCCGAACTGCTCGAGGAGGCAGGACTCGCCGAAGCCGAGAGCCGGTTGGGGCAGTACCCGCACGAGTTCTCGGGCGGTATGCGTCAGCGCGCACTCATCGCGATCGGGTTGTCCGCTCGTCCGAAGCTCCTGATCGCGGACGAGCCGACGTCGGCGCTCGACGTCACGGTCCAGCGTCAGATCCTCGACCACCTCGACGGTCTGACAACGGAACTCGGCACCGCCGTTCTGCTCATCACTCACGATCTGGGCTTGGCCGCCGAGCGCGCCGAGCATCTGATCGTGATGAGCAAGGGTCGTATCGTCGAATCCGGTCCGGCACTGGAGATTCTGAAGCGCCCGCAGCATCCGTACACGCAGAAGCTGGTCGCTGCTGCGCCGTCGTTGGCGTCGAAGCGGCTCAGCTCGTCGGTGGCGCGCGCCGAGATTCGCGAACAGGCGGAAGAGGTCGCCGAAGCGGTCAAGGCCGAGGAAAGTGCGTCAGAGTCCTTCGGCAAGGCGACCGACGACGTTCTTGTCGTCGATCATCTGACCAAGGTGTTCAAGCTGCGCAAGGGTTTCCGCAAGACCACCGACTTCACAGCCGTGAACGACGTGTCCTTCAAGGTCCGCCGCGGAACCACGACTGCAATCGTCGGCGAATCGGGTTCCGGTAAGTCGACGGTCGCGCAGATGGTTCTCGGTTTGCTCGAGCCCACCGCAGGCAACGTGGTCTTCGACGGTCAGGACGTGTCCAAACTCGGTGCGAAGGAAACCTTTGCGTTCCGTCGTCGAGTGCAGCCGATCTTCCAGAACCCTTACGGCACGCTCGACCCGATGTACTCGATCTACCGCACGATCGAAGAGCCGCTGCGTACCCACAAGGTCGGGACCAAAGCAGAACGGGAGGCTCGCGTCCGCGAACTTCTCGACAAGGTCGGTCTGCCCCAGTCGGTCATGCGACGGTTCCCGAACGAGCTCTCCGGCGGACAGCGTCAGCGCGTCGCAATTGCGCGAGCGTTGGCACTTCAGCCGGAGGTCGTGATCTGCGACGAGGCGGTCTCCGCTCTTGACGTGCTCGTGCAGGATCAGATCTTGACCCTGCTCAACGACCTGCAGGCAGAGTTCGGGTTGACGTACCTCTTCATCACGCACGACCTGGCCGTGGTTCGTCAGATCGCGGACAACGTGTTGGTGATGTCGCGTGGCTCGATAGTCGAATCGGCACCGATCGACGATGTGTTCGGCAATCCGCAACAGGACTACACCCGCAAGTTGCTCGACGCGATTCCCGGCGGGTCCATCACGCTGGGAAGCTGACGCAACAGGTAGGTAGGCAAGTCCGCAGAGGGGCTGCAAGGGTACCGTCGTTGATCGTGACGGACCCCCTGCAGCCCCTCGTCGATCTTCCAGGCGTACGCGCCGCCGCCGATCATGCGCGCGACGCTCTGGGTGAGGTTCATCGGCACAAGACCAACCGTCGCGGTTGGCCCACCACTGCCGCCGAAGCCGCGGTTCGCGCTGCGCGAGCTTCCGCATCGCTGGCCGGTGGCACCACCGAATTGCCGGCCGAGGGCATGGCCGGTGATCCGATTCTCGCGGGTGCTCTGCGCGTGGCTCAGGCTCTGGACGGCGACAGTCTTCCGCTCATGGAGTCGACGTGGAAGCGCGCCCCGCTGCAGGCTTTGGCCCGGCTGCACCTGCTGGCCGCGGCAGACCTCGTCGAGGACGCGGATCAACTGGGACGGCCACGGTCGGATCGCGGAGTGGGGGAGCGGTTGGACGCTCTCGCACAACTCGTTACCGGCGGAACCAGTGCGCCGGCGCCGGTTCTGGCGGCCGTCGTACACGGAGAACTCTTGGCGCTGAGCCCGTTCGGCACCGCTGACGGCATTGTTGCACGTGCGGCTTCGCGTCTGGTTGCGGTCTCGTCCGGGTTGGATCCGCACAATCTGGGAGTCCCCGAGGTCAGTTGGCTTCGGCGGCCGCAGGCGTACACGGACGGCGCGGCTGGATTCGCTTCGGGAAATCCGGCGGGTGTCGGCAGTTGGGTGATCTTGTGCTGTGGAGCTCTCGAAGCCGGTGCGCGAGAAGCGACTTCGATCGCCGACGCGGCGACTGGATAGTCTGCAACAGGGCGAGGCCGGCACATAACGAACGGGCGGCGCTGCCGATAAATCGACTTCGCCGCCCGTCAGCACGGACTACTCGTTACCAAGCGTGCTCGGTGGGTTGTGTGGGTGGCCTCGGCGAGGGATCGCACTTTCTGAGGTCGTCCCCGCAACCGGTGCGGGGTCCTCGCTCAAATTGAACGAATCTCGCAGGCCCACAACGCTTCTGCCCTTATAGTGGCTTGTGCTCCGCGTGGGTGCCCTAGTGCCCGTGCTAGGAATTTCGGTTGGGGAAACGGTCCTTCTCTTCCGAGCCGTTCCTGGCCTTCCGTTCTTCCGTAACTCCTTTGTACCCTGTGTCCGGGCTCACAGCAAGTACCAATTTTTGTTTGTGGGCATTGGATTTCAGCGTTTCCGACGCAGTAGCCCGAAGGTCATGGCGCCGGCCACCAGAGCTGCGATTCCCACCGCTGCAGTTGTGGCGACCGTCGTCGTGGACTGGGCCGACAATCGCGCGCGAAGCGAGACCGGGTTCGAGAAAGTCAGTATGGGCCAACCGTATACGGCCGCTTCCTTGCGCAATGCACGATCGGGGTTGACTGCGGTGGGATGTCCGACCGCCTCGAGCATGGGCAAATCGGTCACCGAGTCGGAGTAGGCGTAACTGGCGGCGAGGTCGTAGCCGTATTCCGCGGCGAGTTTTTCCATCGCTTCGACCTTGCCCGGACCGTAGCAGTAGAAGTCGACCTCGCCGGTGTAGTGGCCGTCTTCTTCCCTCATCGACGTCGCGACGGAATGGGTGGCGCCGAGGGCGCGGGCGATCGGCGCGACGATCTCCTCGCCCGACGCCGACACCACGATGACGTCGTGTCCACGCAGCTTGTGATCTGCGATCAGATCGGCCGCCTCGGCAAAGACGAGTGGGTCGACGATGTCGTGCAGAGTCTCCGCGACGATGGCCTTCACCTGTTCCACGTCCCAGCCCGCGCACATCGCAGTCAGGTGCTCGCGCATGCGCTCCATCTGATCGTGATCGGCGCCGGACAGAAGAAACAGGAATTGCGCATAGCTGCTCTTGAGAACCGAGCGTCGATTGATCAGACCCTGGGCGAAGAATGGCTTGCTGAACGCCAGGGTGCTCGACTTCGCGATGATCGTTTTGTCCAAATCGAAGAAAGCGGCTGTCCGCCCGGTATTCAGTCCGTTCGCAGGCTTGTCGGTCACAGGAATGAGGATAGTCCGACAGGCGGTTCGTGTGCTCCTCGGCAAGCGTCCTCTTTCGGCGAAAAACAGCAGTTCAGTGCAGCTCAGGCTTGCATTTCTCGCCAATGGCGGGTGTAAGATCGTTGCTGTTCGATTCGTTCGAACTAGTTCAGCCCGACCCCCCGGGGCTGAACTCAGACGGCCCCCGCCTCCTCCCCCCATTGGCGGGGGTCGTCCTCTGTCTCAGGCCTGTTTCTCCACAACTTCCCAGTTGTCCACAGGCTCTCTCGACCCACTGTTTTCGGTGCCGGTGCTCGTTCAGGCTCTGCAGTCATGAACACGACGATCAACTCTCGGGAAACCGGGGCTCCCATTCTGGTTCTCGTCGACGACGCGAAGGTCCTCGCGAGCGTGCGCCGCGTCGCTGCCGCGGTGGATCGCTGTCTGGACGAGGCCGAGCATCCCGTTTCTCGGCAACAGTGGAACCGGGCCTCGGCGGTCGTGTTGGACGCGTCGGCTGCGCGGGATGCTCTGACTCGTTCCCCTAAACGAACGCGAGTGTTCCTCGTGTGCGACGGCACACCGACCGTCGACGACTGGAAGAGCGCCACCGCGATCGGAGCCGACAGCGTTCTGTCCTTGCCGGAAGAGGAGAACGCACTGGTCGCAGTTCTGGCCGACCACGTCGACGTGAGTGGTGACGGCACCGTCGTGAGCGTGGTGGGTGGTTGTGGTGGCGGCGGAGCCTCGGCAACAGCTGCGGCTGTCGCGTTGACGTCGGCGGCACGTCACGTCCCGACGTTACTGGTGGACGTCGACGCACTCGGCTCCGGCGCTGATGTGCTGTTGGGCATCGAGACGACCCCCGGATTGCGTTGGGGTGCACTGACCGTCGAGGGCGGGCGGCTGGCCCCGGATGCGCTGCGCGATGCCCTGCCGGCAAAGGGAAAGTTCCTGAGGGTTCTGGCGAGCAGTCGCCGCGAGATCGACGGTCCGACAGTGACCGCCGTTCGCGCCGTGCTGGACGCAGGTCGCAGTTCCGGCGGACTCGTGGTCTGCGACGTGCCACGTCATCCCAGCGAGGTAGGTCAGGCCGCGTTGGAGATGTCGGATTTGGTTCTCGTGGTGGTTCCGGCCACCGTGGCTGCGTGCGTCGCTGCCGAGAAGGTCGGAGCCTGGGTGGTGCGACACAACTCCAATGTCGGGCTCGTCGTGCGTGGGCCGGCGCCGGGAGGCCTACGCGGCGCCGATGTGGCAGACATGCTCGGCCTGCCGCTGACGGCCGTGATGCGCGGCCACCGCTCGCTGGCGCCGATGCTCGAGCGCGGTGGCCTCGAATTGACCCGAGGCTGTCCGCTGAGTGCGGTGGCAACAGCGGTACTCGACGCCGTCGAATCCGGCGCACGCCCGCGCAGGGCTGCGGCATGAGTGCGTTGGTCACGACAGAACTGCTCGACCGAGTTCGCGAGCGGCTGACGGCGTCGTCGGTCGCCGAGCCGACGGCGGCCACCGTTGCCGACGCCGTGCGAGCCGAGTCCTCTGGCGTTCTGGCGGACACGGATCTGTTGGAGGTCGTCAGGGTGCTCCAGACGGAACTGACAGGCGCAGGGCCGCTCGAACCACTGCTGCACGAACCCGGTGTCGCCGATGTACTGGTGACCGCGCCGGATCAGGTCTGGGTGGACCGCGGGGTCGGCCTCGAAAGGTCAGGGGTCCGGTTCACCGACGAGGCAGCCGTGCGTCGACTGGCGCAGCGGTTGGCACTGTCGGCAGGTCGACGCCTCGACGACGCCCAACCGTGGGTCGACGGCCGTCTGCGGGGCGTCGGCGACGGGCACTTCGGGGTACGACTTCATGCCGTACTCGCACCGGTGGCCCAGGGCGGAACCTGCGTGTCACTGCGAGTGCTGCGGCCCGCAACACAGGGTCTCGACGCGCTGTGTGCTCACGGCGCCGTGGAACCGGACGCGCGCGAACTCCTCGATCGCATCATCTCGTGCCGCTTGGCCTTCCTGGTGATCGGCGGGACCGGCGCGGGAAAGACCACGTTGTTGTCCGCCATGCTCGGCGCCGTCGACCCGCGCGAGCGAATCGTCTGCGTCGAGGACGCGGCCGAACTAGCGCCGCCGCATCCGCACGTCGTCCGCCTCGTCGCCAGGGCTCCCAACGTCGAGGGCGTCGGAGAGGTGACGGTGCGCGATCTGGTTCGGCAGGCACTGCGGATGCGTCCCGATCGCATCGTCGTCGGTGAGGTCCGCGGTGCAGAGGTGACGGATCTGCTCACGGCGATGAACACCGGCCACGACGGCGGCGCCGGCACCGTTCACGCCAATTCGTCTGAAGAGGTGCCGGCCAGACTCGAGGCGTTGGCTGCGCTCGGCGGTATGGATCGCCACGCGTTGCACAGTCAACTTGCCGCGGCAGTTCAAGTGATCCTGCACGTGCACCGGTTGGCCGACGGATCGAGGCGTCTCGAACAGATCGGCGTCATCGACCGCGGTGCGGACGGATACGTACAAATCATGCAGGCATGGCCGGACGGCGGTTCGGGTCGTGAGCGGCTCGAGCGGATGTTCCGGCTTCGCAATCGAGAGGTCGGGACGTGACAGTTTCCTTCCTGGTCCTCGCGTTGGCGGTCTCGATTGCGCCGGTGCGGGATTCACGTGCTCGGCTCGCTACGTACGCCCCGAGCATCCGCAAGCCCTCCCGGCAGATTCCGTGGCAGTTGGTCGCCGCATTTTTCGCGGTGTCGGCTGCATGGGTTCTCGGAGGCTTGTCGGCAGGATGCGCGGCGGTTGTCCTCGCCGGAACCTTGATCTTTCGTGGGCGCCGCGCGAAGGCGGCCGAAAACCGGGACCTCTCACAGAAGATGCTGCTCTCCGGTCTGGAGGTGCTGATCGCCGAGCTGAGCGTCGGCGCGCATCCTGCAAGTGCCAGTTCTGTTGCAGGCGAGGAATGTACCGGCGAAGTAAGTGCGGTGTTCCGGTCCGCTGGGGCCAGGGCGCGTCTCGGTGGTTCTGCCGCGGCGGCCTTCGCGGTACCGGATTCGTGCATCGAGCGTGAGTTCTCCCGCATCGGATCCGTCTGGCGGGTCGCAGACCAACACGGTCTGGCGCTGGCTGAACTACTCGGCGCGGTCCGGACGGACATGTTGGGGCGTAGACGCTTTCGTCAGCGCACCGAGGCCGGGTTGGCGGGCGCTCGGGCGACGGCTGCGGTGCTGGCTTTTCTACCGCTGCTGGGGATCGGCCTCGGCCAGTTGATGGGGGCGTCGCCTCTGCGCGTGCTGTTCGGCGGTGGGCTCGGCGGCGTGCTGCTCGTGATCGGAACTGCCTGTGTCTCAGCTGGTTTGCTCTGGACCGACCGGATAACTGCGAAGGTCACGTCGTGAGTTGGGCATCCGTGGCGATGATCGCGTTGGCGCTCGCGATCATTCCCGCTCGCCGCGGCGCTTCGGCCAGGGCGGCAGAAATTCTGTTCGCGGACACAACAACAGAAAATTCGGTTTCAGCCCCGGACAAGCCGGATCCACTCGCGGTTGCCGCAAGTCTCGACCTTCTCGGGGCCTGCCTGCGAGCGGGGCTTCCCGTCTCCGCCGCGATCACAGCGATGGCGTCGACGGCACCGAAACCGATGGCCGACACGCTCAGTCGCGTGGCCGACCTTCTCGCGCTCGGTGCCGACCCCGACGCCGCGTGGAGCGAAGCCGCTCTCGATCCCGATACCGAGGCGCTCGCCAGAATGGCTCGGCGTTCCGCCCGTTCGGGTTCGTCGCTGTCCTCGTCCATGGCCGAACTCGCCGAGCGCAGTCGAGGTGACGCGGAGGATCTGGCTGCTGCCGCGGCCGAACGTGCGGGAGTGCTGATCAGCGGTCCACTCGGACTGTGTTTCCTGCCGGCGTTCATCGCCTTGGGCATCGTCCCGGTGGTGATCGGGCTTGCCACGACTGTGCTCGGTAACGGCCTGTTGTGAGCCGGATCCGTGTGAAAGCTCCTGCGGCAGAACTGCTGCCACAGGTTTTGATTGAAGGGGGAGAAATGATTTCGAAGACGCTCAGGACGGTGTCGGCCAGATTTGCGTTGTTGGTAACGGAGGACGACGGTATGTCTACCGCGGAGTACGCGATCGGCACGATTGCGGCCGCCGCATTCGGTGCCGTCCTGTACACGGTTGTCACCGGCGACTCCATTGTTTCGGCGCTGACAGGCATCATCGACAAGGCGCTCAAGACAGCTGTGTGATGTTGTCCACGAGAGGTATTCGGCAAGCCGACGACGGCGCCGTGACGGTGGAGGCTGCGATTGCTCTGGCTTCGATCGTCACGGTGGTCGTGCTGTGTATCGGTGGCGTCCTCGCGGTGTCGATGCAGGTTCGGTGTGTCGACGCAGCTCGTGAGGCCGCGCGGTTGGTGGCACGTGGTGATCGTGAGTCTGCGGTCGCCACGGCCCGCCGGATCGCACCCCAAAATGCGTCGATCTCGGTGGAGATCGTTGACGGCTTTGCCGTTGCCGTTGTCAGCGCCGAGAGTACGTTGCTGCCGTTGGTCGACATTTCTTCCGAGGCGGTGGCAGCTGTGGAGTCAGGGGTGGAAGAGGGGTGAACCTACGTGACGACGAAGGTGTTGCCACGGTTCTGGCGTGCTGCGTTCTGGCAGCGATCGTGATGGTGACTGGTGGGATGCTGCATGTCGGGTCCGCGGTGGTGGCCCGGCACACTGCTCAGTCGGCCGCTGATCTTTCGGCTCTCGGCGGTGCGGGCGCCTTGGACGGAGGTGAGGCGTCTGCGTGTGCGAAGTCCGCGGCGATCGCGGAGCGTATGCGTACGGTGCTCGCGGAATGTGAGGTGCAGGGGTGGGATGTAGTTGTCGAGATACGTGCACCGGTGTTGTTGTCGGGCTTCGGGATCGGCGATGCGCAGGCCTACGCTCGTGCGGGTCCGGTCAGCTGATCGTGTCTCAGCTGATCGTATCGATGACGGCGGTCAGAACCTTGACCGCGCCGTCTTTGTCGAGTGGGTCGTTTCCGTTGCCGCACTTGGGTGAATAGACGCAGGACGGGCATCCGTGAGCGCACTCGCAGGAGAGTATGGCGTCGCGCGTCGCGGTGAGCCATCGTGACAGTTCGCTGTGCCCCCGGTCGGCGAACCCGGCGCCGCCGGCGTGACCGTCGTAGACGAAGACAGTCGGGAGTCCGGTGTCCGCGTGCATTGCCGTCGATACGCCGCCTATGTCTCCGCGGTCGCAGATCGCCACCAGTGGCAGCAGGCCGATCGCGGCATGTTCGGCGGCATGCAGTGATCCGGGGAACCGTTCGGGCGGCACCCCGATGGATTCGAGAAGTTCCGGCGTGACCGTGTACATCACTGCCCTGGTGGGCAAAGTATGTGCGGGCATGTCGAGTTCGATCGAGTCGAGGACTTCACCCGAAGTCAACCGTCGTAGGTACCCGACGACTTGATGTGTCACCTCGACCTGGACGAGAGCGACGGCGATGTCGCCGTAGTTCTTGTGCTCGAGTTGTTCGGTGATGGTGATTTCGGTGGTCTCTCGGGCCGAGGTGGTCCAGTCCGGATTCTCGGTGTGTACCAATGCGAGTCCGACGTCGAGGTCCAGTTCGTCGACGACATAGGTCTCGCCTTGATGAATGTGCACGGCACCGGGATGAACTGTGGCCGGAGCGCGGCCCGCGTCGACAGTACCCAGCATCCGGCCGGATTCACCGTCGACAATGGCCACCTGAGTTCCGATACCGCCGCGAATGTCCAAAGAGCCGTGGGGGTTCGAATCGGCGGTGACGAACCATCCGTGCTTTCGGCGCCGGATCTTGCCTTCCTCCGACAGCCTGGTCAGAACCTCGAGAGCCCCGAAAGCATCCACCTCGGCATCGGAAAGTGGGAGTTCCATTGCAGCGCAGAGAAGTTGTGGTCCCAGGACGTACGGATTTCCGGGATCTGTCACCGTCGCCTCGACGGGTTTGTCGAGTACCGCCGACGGATGGTGAACGAGGTAGGTGTCGAGTGGATCGTCGCGGGCGATCAACACGACGAGTGAACCCTCGCCGCGTCGCCCGGAGCGACCGGCCTGCTGCCAGAACGAGGCAACGGTCCCCGGGAAGCCTGCCACGACAACGGCGTCGAGGCCTGCGATGTCGACGCCGAGCTCCAGCGCGTTGGTGGTGGCTGCGCCCAGCAGCGTGCCGTCGGCGAGCGCAGCTTCCAGTTCGCGACGGTCCTCGGCCAGATATCCGGCGCGATACGACGCGACTCGCTCGGCGAGGTCCGGGTCCACCTCGGCGAGTAGACGTTTGGTGGCCATCGCGGTCAGTTCGGCACCGCGGCGGGAGCGGACGAAGGTGAGAGTACGGGCGCCCTCGATCATGAGGTCAGCCATGATCCGCGCTGCTTCCGCGCCCGCGGGACGTCGTACCGGGCTACCGTTTTCGCCGGTCAATGCCTCGAGTAGCGGCGGCTCCCACAGTGCGACGGTGCGTGGGCCGTGCGGCGATCCGTCTTCCGTGACCTCGGTGCAGTGTGCGCCGATGAGCCGCGAGGCCGCTGCGCCGGGATCTGCCGTGGTCGCGCTGGCCAGGATGAAGGTAGGTTCGGCGCCGTAGCGCGCTGCAATCCTGCGAAGTCGCCGGATCACGAGCGCGACGTTGGATCCGAAGACTCCCCTGTAGGAGTGGCATTCGTCGATGATCACGTATTTCAGGTTGCGGAAGAAGTGCGCCCATCGCTGATGGGTGCGGAGCAGCGAAATGTGGATCATGTCGGGGTTGGTGAAGAGCCAGCGTGAGTTCTCGCGTGCCCAGGTGCGGAGTTCCTGCGAGGTGTCGCCGTCGTACGCACTGGCGTTCGTGCTGCGAAGTTCGACGTCGAAGTCGGTGAGGGACAGCACTGCTCGCAGTTGATCCGAGCCCAGCGCTTTGGTGGGGGAGAGGTACAGGGCAGTTGCGAGCGGATCGGTCGCCATGGCCGTCAGCACCGGGAGTTGGTATGCCAGTGACTTACCCGACGCCGTACCGGTGGCCACGACCACGTGTTTTCCCTCGTGAGCGAGGTCGGCGGCCTCACTCTGGTGGATCCACGGGGACCGCACGCTGTGCTCGGCGAGCGCGCGTACGACGCTGGGGTGCACCCACTCCGGCCATTCGGTGAACTCGGCTACGCGAGCAGGCAACTGCGCGGTGAACATCAGTGGTTTTTCGCTTCCACTGACCCCGGCGACGACGCGATCGAGCAGCATCTGCCCGTAGGTGTCGCCAGGCTTCCCTCCCGGGGCGGGGATCGGGGAAGGTGCGTTCACGTGACTCTCCGGGCTCGGCGTTGGGGTGTGGCGGCAATCGGAAACTGTCGCTACCTGCAGTTTTGATGATACGCAACGGCCGGCGGTCTTGGTGGAACCGGGTGGTCGGCGCGCAAGCGGGAAGCCACGATCGTGGGCCGTTTTTCTCGTAGCGAACTTTTAACGTTTTTAGTTCCCTTTTCGACTGTTGTGCACGCGGAGAACATGGTTGACTGACAATCGGTCGCAGCTTCTGTGTTCGTAGGCTTGAGAAAGTGCACGCTCGCAGGATCGTTGTTGCGGGCGCGGTGCTCTGCCTTTCCTGAGGGGGAAATAAAGACGTACAGCGGTCGGAACCGGCCCGGTGGACTGTAAGGGCTGTTCACCGAATCCGGTGTTAGAAAGAGAAGGAAAAGCATGGCACAGGGCACTGTGAAGTGGTTCAACGCTGAAAAGGGCTTCGGCTTCATCGCTCCCGAAGACGGTTCCGCAGACGTCTTCGTTCACTACTCCGAAATTCAGGGCAACGGCTTCCGTACCCTCGAGGAGAACCAGCGTGTGGAGTTCGAGGTCGGCCAGGGCACCAAGGGGCCCCAGGCTACCGGCGTTCGCGCGGTCTGATTTTTCCGCTCACTCGCTGAGCGATTAGTTCGGACAGTATTTGTCCCCCATCGCATCCGTGCGGTGGGGGACAAATCTTTTCGGGCTGAGCCAGTCTTTCTCTGTCCGAGGTAATGCACGCAGCTGTTCGACCACGGCCGGTCGTCTATGCCGTCAGTACCTTCGTGGCTTACGTTTCACTCTGTGAGCCAACTGTCCTTTTTCTCTGCCGAGTCGATTCCACCTGCCGTGACGGACCTCGCCGGAATGCTGGCCGGACCGGGTCAGGTCGTGACCTCGGAGGACCGTGCCCGGATCTCGATCGTCGTGGATCGGGACTGGAGAGCGCAGGCCGTTGCCGAGTTGATCGCGCAGTGCGGACTCGGGGCCGAGGTGACGCGTAGTGAAGAAGGCAGCCCATTGGTCCGCACTCAGTCGACGCCCGCACTCCTTCCGCTGTCCGTGCAGTGGACCAAGGGAGCTGTGAAGGCGGTGCCGGTCGGTTGGGTACCGAACTCCCGCCAACTCCGGGTGTGGGCCGTCGCGGCCGGCAGGCTCGAAGAAGGCGGCGAGCGATTCGTGTTCGGCCTCGACCCCCATGCCAAGGAGACGCACGCACCGCTGGCTCAGGCCTTGATGCGGGTTGGTATCGCGCCGACTCAACTGGGTAACCGGACACCGGGCCCGGGGCTCCGTGTGTCGGGAAAGAAGAGACTGACAAAGCTCGTCGAATACCTCGGTGAGGCGCCGAAACACGTCGACACTTCGGTCGCCTGGCCGCACGTCTGACAGTGCTCTTGCCTCGCGTCCGACGGTGCTCATGCCGCGTGTCCGACGGAGCCCATACTGTACTGATCTGCACGAATGTCTTGCGGGTATGTCACTCTGTAAAGAGAGACACGGGGTATAACTTGCTCCACACGTCTAGTTCTGAAGATCTGCCGACGGCAGTGAACGTCCAAAGGAAGGCTCGGGCAGCAGGTGGCTAAAGCGGACAACGGCAGCGGTCAGGGAGCGTCCGGTAACCCTCGTCGCCTCGTGATCGTCGAGTCACCGACCAAGGCGCGCAAAATCGCTCCCTACCTCGGTAAGGACTACGTCGTAGAGGCATCGGTCGGTCACATTCGCGACCTGCCGCGAGGCGCAGCAGACGTTCCGGCCAAGTACAAGGGCGAGTCATGGGCCCGTCTCGGCGTCAACGTCGATCACGACTTCGAGCCGCTCTATGTCGTGAGCCCGGAAAAGAAGGGCAAGGTCGCCGAACTCAAGTCTCTGTTGAAGGACGCCGACGAGCTCTTCCTCGCAACTGACCCCGACCGCGAGGGCGAGGCAATCGCCTGGCATCTCCTCGAGACTCTCAAGCCCAAGATTCCGGTTCGTCGAATGGTCTTCCACGAGATCACCGAGCCGGCAATCCGTGCTGCCGCCGAAGACACCCGCGAACTCGACACCGACCTCGTCGATGCTCAGGAAACCCGCCGCATCCTCGACCGTCTCTACGGTTACGAGGTCAGCCCGGTTCTCTGGAAGAAGGTCATGCCGAAGCTCTCGGCCGGCCGCGTCCAGTCGGTGGCCACTCGCGTCATCGTCCAGCGTGAACGCGAGCGCATGGCGTTCAAGTCGGCGTCGTACTGGGACATTTCCGCGACGCTCGACGCCGGTGCAGCGGCCAGCCCGCGTAGTTTCGGTGCTCGCCTGGTCTCCGTCGACGGTTCGCGTGTCGCCTCCGGTCGCGATTTCGGAGCTGACGGAAAGCTCAAGGGCAGCGCGGTCACCGTGCTCGACGAGGCGTACGCGCGTCGTCTCGCGGAAGCGTTGCAGGGCGTCGACCTCACGGTTTCCTCCGCCGAGGACAAGCCGTACACGCGCAAGCCTTACCCGCCGTTCATGACGTCGACGCTCCAGCAGGAAGCCGGACGCAAACTTCGTTTCACGTCCGAGCGCGCAATGCGCATCGCGCAGCGTCTGTACGAAAACGGCTACATCACCTACATGCGTACCGACTCGACGACGCTCTCGGAGTCGGCGATCGCAGCCGCTCGTGCGCAGGCCACCGAGTTGTACGGTCCGGAGTACGTCCATCCGACGCCGCGTCAGTACACCCGCAAGGTCAAGAACGCGCAGGAAGCTCACGAGGCGATCCGCCCCGCCGGCGACGTGTTCCAGACCCCGGGTCAGCTGCATTCCAAGCTCGATTCCGACGAGTTCAAGCTGTACGAACTGATCTGGCAGCGGACCGTCGCTTCGCAGATGGCCGACGCCCGCGGTACGACGCTGACGCTCCGCATCTCCGGCACGGCAGGAACCGGCGAGGACTGCACGTTCTCCGCTTCGGGTCGCACCATCGTGTTCGCCGGCTTCCTCAAGGCTTACGTCGAAAGTGTCGACGAAGAAGCCGGCGGTCAGTCCGACGACGCCGAATCCAGGCTTCCGGTACTGGTCAAGGGCCAGGAAGTCACGGCCACCAAGCTCGATCCGGACGGGCACAGCACCAACCCGCCCGCTCGCTACACAGAAGCCAGCCTGATCAAGACGCTCGAAGAACTCGGCATCGGCCGTCCTTCGACCTACTCGTCGATCATCAAGACCATCCTCGATCGCGGATACGTCTACAAACGTGGCAGCGCGCTGGTTCCGTCCTGGGTGGCGTTTGCCGTCATCGGACTGCTCGAGGTGCACTTCGGCCGGCTGGTCGACTTCGACTTCACGGCAGGAATGGAAGACGATCTCGACGCGATCGCCGGTGGCCGTGAGCAGCGCGGCAACTGGCTGAGCAGCTTCTACTTCGGCGGCGAGACAGGCGCAGAAGGTTCGGTCGCCCGCGAGGGCGGGCTGAAGAAGATGGTCGGAGTCAACCTCGAGGAGATCGACGCTCGCGAGGTCAACTCCATCCGTCTCTTCGACGACGCCGAGGGCCGCGAGGTGCACGTGCGCGTCGGCCGGTTCGGCCCGTATCTCGAGCGCATGGTTCAGAACCCGGACGATCCCGAAGGCGATCTGATCTCGCAGCGGGCAAATCTTCCCGACGACCTGCCGCCGGACGAGCTCACTCCCGAGTACGCCGAGAAACTGTTCTCGACGCCTCAAGAGGGCCGCAAGCTGGGCGTCGACCCACTGACGGGCCACGAGATCGTCGCGAAGGAAGGCCGCTTCGGTCCCTACGTGACCGAGATCCTGCCCGAACCGCCGGCCGAGCCGGAACCGGACATCGTTCCCGTCTCCGCTCCCGAGCCGGAAGAAATCAGTTCGGGCAGTACCAAGACTGCGGTGAAGAAGGCCGCAGCCAAGAAGGCACCCGCGAAGAAGGCTGCCAAGAAGGTCGCGGGCCCCAAGCCGCGGACGGGATCGCTGCTCAAGTCCATGGATTTGGCGACGATCACCTTGGAAGATGCGCTTCGTCTGCTGTCGCTTCCGCGCGTCGTGGGTGTCGACCCCGAATCCAAGGAAGAGATCACCGCGCAGAACGGCCGTTACGGTCCGTACCTGAAGAAGGGCACGGACTCACGCTCGCTCGCCAACGAAGAGCAGATGTTCACCGTCACGCTCGACGAGGCCCTCAAGATCTACGCCGAGCCGAAGCGTCGTGGGCGTCAGGCATCGGCAACGCCTCCGTTGCGTGAGTTGGGCGTCGATCCGGTCAGCGAGAAGCCGATGGTGATCAAGGACGGCCGTTTCGGTCCGTACGTCACTGACGGCGAGACCAACGCCAGCCTTCGCAAGGACGACGACGTCGAATCCATTTCCGATGCTCGTGCGTCGGAGTTGCTGGCTGATCGTCGGGCCCGCGGTCCCGTCAAGAAGAAGGCAGCAGCCAAGAAGGCTCCGGCAAAGAAGGCCGCTGCCAAGAAAACAGCCGCAAAAAAGGCCCCGGCCAAGAAGGCTGCCGCCAAGAAGGCTCCCGCGAAGAAGGACTCGTAAGGCTTCGTCGGTGCCGACGGTTAGGGTTTTTGCATGAGTACTGAAGTGGCCGAACGAGGTGTGTTCGGTCGGCTGGTGGGTCAGCACGACGTCGAGCAGAGCCTGCGTGATGCTGCGCTGTCTGCTCGTGGCGATTCCAGCGGCTCGGAGATGACCCACGCGTGGCTCTTCACCGGGCCACCCGGCTCTGGTCGTTCGGTTGCTGCTCTCTGCTTCGCCGCAGCCCTGCAATGCACCTCCGACGGTGCACCAGGGTGCGGTGAGTGTCATGCGTGTACGACGACGATGGGTGGAACCCACGGTGACGTACGACGGATCATCCCCGACGGCCTGAGCATCAGCGTCAAAGGCATGCGCGAGATAGTCAACATCGCTTCGCGTCGGCCGACGACGGGGCGGTGGCAGGTCATCGTGGTCGAGGATGCCGATCGTTTGACCGAAGGCGCAGCCAACGCCCTGTTGAAGGTTGTCGAGGAGCCACCGGACCGCACGGTCATCCTGCTCTGCGCGCCGACGACCGATCCGGAAGACATGTCTGTCACCCTCCGTTCGCGGTGTAGGCACATGCCGTTGGTGACGCCGTCCGTCGAATCGATCGCTCAGGTACTGATCGACCGCGACGGGCTGGATCCGGAGCGAGCGAGAATCGCCGCATCGATCAGCGGCGGACATGTCGGTCGGGCGCGGCGCCTCGCCACCGACGAGAGCGCGCGGGACGAGCGTCAGCGTTCGCTTCGGCTGGCCGCAGACGCGATCGGTGCTTCGACGGCGTACAAGGCCGCAGAGAACTTGGTGAAGTCGATCGAGGCTGACACCAAGGCGTTCTACGCCGAACTCAAGGAACAGGAACTCGAGGAGCTCAAGGTCTCCTTGGGTGGCGGTGGAACCGGCAAGGGAACAGCCGGGACTCTGCGCGGATCGGCTGGTCTGATCAAGGACCTCGAAGCACGCCAGAAATCGCGCGACACCCGGGCCCGCCGCGATCTTCTCGACCGGACGCTGATCGACCTGGCCGGCATGTACCGGGACGCGCTTTCCTATTCGCTGGGGTCGACGTCGACGGCGACCCATCCCGACATGGCTCGGCAGGCCGCCGAGTTGGCTGCACGAACGTCCCCGGAGGGGTTGCTCAAGTGCATCGAAGCGGTGCTCGAATGCCGCGAGGCCGTCGACTTCAACGTCAAGTTGCAGTGGGCGCTCGATGCGATGGTTGCCTCCATCGGAGCCGCTTTCCGACCCCCGTTTTCGCGATCCGGGGGTTGACCAGATAGACTCGCCACCGCCGAAAGGCACGCTGCCTTAGCTCAGTCGGTAGAGCATTTCACTCGTAATGAAAAGGTCGAGAGTTCGATTCTCTCAGGCAGCTCAGCCAAGAGCCCCACACCCGGAAATCCGGATGTGGGGCTCTGGTCGTTAGTTCCCAATTCTTGCGTATGTGCGGTTTATCCTGAGTTCGGCGAACACGTGCCTGAACAGGGGAGACCTCGATGTCGGATCAGAACTGGGGACCAGGCCAACCATCGCAGAATCCGCCGTACGGGCAGATGCCGCCGATGCCGCCACAGGGTTATCAGCCGCCGACGCCCGCCTATCCGTTCGCAAGCTGGATCTCTCGGGTGTTTGCGTCAATCCTCGACGGCTTTGTCGTTCCGCTCCCGGGCGTCATCCTCGCGGGCATCGGAGCAGTGATCGCGTTCTCCGGATCCGAAGTGACCACATACGACGACGGCAGCGTGAGCGCTGAAGGCGGTAATCCGGTCGGGGTGATCGTCATGGTCGTCGGCATACTGGCGATCTTCTTGATCGAGGTGTGGAATCTCGTCTTCAGGCAAGGGAACACCGGACAGACGCTCGGCAAGAAGTGGCTGGGAATTTCGGTGATTCGGGAGTCCGACGGTGTGCCTCTCGGCCCGGTGATGGCGCTGCTTCGTTGGATCATGATGGCGATCCTGGGTGGCGCCTGCTTCCTCAACTATCTCTGGCCGCTCTGGGACTCGAAGCACCAGTGCTGGCACGACATGGTGGTCCGGTCGGTAGTCGTTCGCGCGCGCTAGTCGCTGCCGAGGTCTCTTACAGTGGATGTCATGGAGTTGGAAGTGGTCGCAAGGCGACGACGCGCGCTGGCCGCACCCGTCGGTGTTGCTGCAGTGGCGGTGACGGCCGCCGCGGTACTCCACTTCCGTGATCCCCACAGTGCGGGTAGTTACGGCGTTTGTCCGATGTATGCGTTGACGGGATTGTGGTGCCCGGCGTGTGGTGGCCTTCGTGCGGTCAATGACCTGACTAATCTGGATGTTGGCGCCGCAGTGTCCAGCAATGTCTTGATCGTGCCGTTTGTCGCGGTGTTGGTGATCGCGTGGATCGGTTGGACAGTGCGCCGTTGGAAGGGCACGCGGGATCGCATGATCGTGCTTCGGCCGACTGTGACGATCGTGGTGCTCGGAGTTCTCGTTGCATTTACGGTTGTTCGAAACACCCCGTGGGGGAGCTGGCTCGCGCCGGCGTGACGGTAAGAGGTCGACATGGCACTGCAGGTTTTTTCGCTCATCGTTCTGCTCGGCGCGCTGATCATCCTGATTCCGACGGCACGACGTGTCTTCGGCAAGAAGGACGACGAGTAGGCCTCGACAACTGGGCCGGAGCGGCACATGCTGGCGGTATGGCTGATTCGTTGAAAGCGCGCGTCAAGGAAAAGCTACTGAGGCAACTCGCCGAGGACGGTCGGCACCCGATTCAGGAAGCTGAGGGTGACGATCCCCGGCTGGTGTCGATCAACGACGATCTCGAAGCGTTGGAACAGGCCGAGGAAGGCGATCCGATCGTCGAAGAACTGGCCGAGAGGTACTGGGTTCCGTGAAGTTTACCGACCGCAGTGCTCTGACCTGGCGATTTGGTGTTGTGTTGATCTTCGCGTAACTTTGTCCAGGTCAGAGCGACACGGACACCGACTCCCACCTGCGAGGGTGAGTGACACGAGGTTGTACGAAGTGCCTGGCGAACACAATCCAGTTTTTCTTCACGGGGTTCCGGTTTGCGCCGGTGACCTGGTTGGGATAGGCTGGAAAAGTTGCCCCGGAGCGGCGGCCATAGGGTCGTGGTGATGGTGTGTGCGTGTTCTTTGAGAACTCAACAGTGTGTCGATGAATGTCAGTGCCAAATATTTTTGGTACTTCACATCCGCGAATGATCAACCGCCTCTTGGGGTTTGGTTGATTTGTGTGTGGTGTGAGTATTTTTCGTCGGTGATTGTTCATTCTTCCGTCTGAATGGTTGCCGACACATTTTTTGCTAGTTGAGTTTTTTGCTAGTGATTTGACTCTTTTTGTCTATGACTGATTAGCCGGCCTTCGGGGTGGTGATATCTAGAGTCTTCAACGGAGAGTTTGATCCTGGCTCAGGACGAACGCTGGCGGCGTGCTTAACACATGCAAGTCGAGCGGTAAGGCCTTTCGGGGTACACGAGCGGCGAACGGGTGAGTAACACGTGGGTGATCTGCCCTGCACTTCGGGATAAGCCTGGGAAACTGGGTCTAATACCGGATATGACCTCCTATCGCATGGTGGGT
>NZ_BCRM01000016.1 GCF_001552595.1 Rhodococcus erythropolis NBRC 15567 | reverse complement strand
CAGAATCTCCGCACTCGCCGACACCGCAGCTGCACGCAACTCAGAAGCAGACAACCGCCACAGACGTCCACGCAACCCCACCGCAGAACCAGACACCACATCCGACAACAGAACACTCACTGAATCCCCCGATCCCCACCCCTAACAATACTCGAACACCCGTTCGAGTCAAGAGTTTCTCGAGTCAATCCACCGAGCGTCCCGGAATCACCACACCGCATTGATAGGCGAGAACCACCAGTTGCGCGCGGTCGCGGACATCCAGTTTCGTCATCGCCCGGTTCACATGGGTTTTTGCCGTGACCGCGCTGATCACCAATTCCGCGGCGATTTCGTCGTTGGACATCCCGAGGGCAACGAGGGTGACCACTTCGAGTTCGCGTGGTGTCAATTGACCGAAAATCCCGGAAGTCGAGTCGGCCCGCGACGGAGTGGAAAGGAATCGAGAAATCAACGCGCTGGTCGCAATCGGCGACAACAAAGAGTTCCCACCTGCGACCGTCCGAACAGCATCGAGTAGATCCTCCGCTCGGATTCCTTTGCCGATGAAGCCGCTCGCTCCCGCCCGGATCGCCTGTGCCACATGTTCATCCACTTCGAAGGTCGTCAGGATCAGTACGTGTACGTCGGACAAATCCGGATGATCGGCGATCATGGCGGTCGCTTCGACTCCGCTGGTGCCCGGCATGCGAATGTCCATCAGTACAACGTCGGGTCGGTGCTCGAGCGCCGCCTGGAATGCCTGCTCTCCGTCTGCCGCCTCGGCGACCACCTCCATGTCGTCTTCCGAACCGATCAGCAGCGCAAGCGTTTGACGGAAGAGCGCCTGATCGTCTGCCACTACCACCCGAATACTCACGACTCCTCACGCTCCGAACCGCTGGAGACCGAGACCAGAGGCAGTTGGGCGTCCACACGAAATCCCCCGTCCGCGCGGAATCCTGCTGAGACCTCGCCTCCCATTGCCTGTGCCCTCTCCTTCATTCCCAGCAGTCCGTACCCGGGCGGTGACGTCGAAGGCACTGCCGTTCCGGAGTTTTCGACCGACAGCACCAGAACCTCGGCTTCGTACGACAACGACACGGTGACGGCCCCTGGCAACGCATGCTTGCTCGCATTCACGAGTGCTTCCTGGATAATTCGGTACGCCGTGAGGTCTACTGCTGGCCCGAGAGGGCGCAGCGAACCCACTGCGCGCACTTCGATTTCCATTCCCGCACTGACGAATTGATCCACCAGTGCCGGTAGATCCGAAAGCCCCGGTGCCGGTTTCATCGAGCGATCACCGTCCTGAGCGTCACGGAGAACTCCGACCGTGGCCCGAATTTCATCGAGTGCCGCCTTGGACGTTTCCTCCACTCCGCGTAGTGCAGTCGTCGCCTTCTCGGGGTCTTTCCCGATCAAGTGCGACGCGACCCCGACTTGCAGGTTGACCAAGGCAATGTGGTGCGCGACAACGTCGTGCAGGTCTCGCGCAATCCGCATCCTTTCTTCGACGACGCGGTGTCGGGCCTCGTCCTCGCGCATTCTTTCCGCTTGCACCGCGCGCGCCTCGACGGACTCCAGATAGGCTCGGCGAGAACGGACCTCGGCGCCGGCGAAACTTGCCATCAGCAACCAGGCCAACAACCCCAGTGCCTCCTGCAGGAGATTGTTCCCCACTCCCAGGAAGATTGTGACGAGCATCAGCGAGCTGACTGTGCTCGCCGCTGCGAAGAAGGTCCTCCGGCGGTCACTCGTGCTGGCAACGTAGTAGAGGCACACCATCGCCGCGGAACCTGTGCCGGCATTCGGCGGCGCTGACAGTGCAATCATCAATACGCCGAGAAGTACTGCCACCGCCAGCGCCGAGAACGGGTAGCGCCTCCGGAATACGATGGTTGCCGCTGCGATCGCTGTTACAAGGACTCCCACAACTGTTACTTCGCGGGTGTCATTGCCATCGAGCGCGATGCGGTGCGCCGTCCACGTGGCAAGGAGCACGAGGATCGTCAGTGCCAGGTCGATGGTGCGCGGGTGTTCCGCACACCATCGACCCCACGTCGATGTCGAAGTCATCGATCTACCGTATCCGGGTCATACCGACAACTTGTCGCTCGTGGGTTCACTGGATTCCTTCGAATCTGCGAGCAGCGCAGTCAACTGCTCCCCCTCGACATCGACGTTCGGGACCAACCGGTCCAGCCATGAGGGGAACCACCATGCCTTCGAGCCCAACAGGGACATGACGGCCGGTACGACGGTCATACGAATCACGAAGGCGTCGAACAGAACCGCGAACGAGAGTCCGAGTCCGATCTGCATGATGAAGGCGTCGCCGCCGAAGATGAAGCCCGCGAAAACGGCGATCATGATCAGCGCCGCGGCCGTGACGACTCGGGCGCCCTGGTCGAAGCCCTTCACGACTGCTTCGTCCGGTCCGTCACCGTGGACGAACGCTTCACGCATTCTGGTCACGAGGAACACCTGGTAGTCCATCGCCAACCCGAAGACGATGCCGATCATGAAGATGGGCAACATCGCCACAACTGATCCGGTTTGGCCTTCGATTCCGAGAATGCCGGCGAACCAACCCCACTGGAAGATCGCGACCAGCACACCGAACGTCGCACCGATCGAGAGCAGAAATCCGAGAGTTGCCTTGAGCGGTACCAAGATCGAGCGGAACACCAGCATCAAAAGAATGAAGGCGAGGCCGACGACCAATGCGAGGTAGGGAACGAGGGCATCAGCCAGGCGATCCGAGACGTCGATCGTCAACGCTGTCTGACCGGTGACCGACATCGTGGCCCCGGTCTCGTCGGTCAGTGATCCGGCGACCTCACGTATATCTGCGACGAGCGCCTTTGTTGCCTCGGTTTCCGGGCCACTCGAGGGAACCACCGTGATGACTGCTGTATCGCCGGCCTGATTGAGTGCTGGCGGCGTCACTGCCGCTATGTCAGGCAGAGCACCGAGCTTTTCCTGGGCGCCGCTCAATGCCACTGCCGGATCGGTGGCGTCGGCAACGTCGACGACCACCATGAGCGGACCGCTGAACCCGGCACCGAACCCCTCGGATAGTCGGTCGGTAGCCCTGGCGGCAGTTGTGTCGGGCACTGGTGGGCTCGCCAAACTCAGGTTGATTCCGAAGGTGGGGATCGCCAGCAATCCCAACCCGAGGACTGACGCGAGCAAAACCGGAACTCGACGCCGGATCACGAACTTGGCCCATCGCGAGCCCGCCCCCTCCGACTGTTTCCGGTGTGTCAGTTCACCGCCGGACGCCAGCAGTCGACGATCAGACCGACTCAGGACGCGCGACCCTGCAAATCCGAGTGTGGCGGGCAGCAGCGTCAGTGAAATCACCACTGCAACAGCAACTGCGAATGCTGCAGCCAGACCCATGCTTGTCAGGAACGGGATGTTCACGACGAACAGTCCGGCCAGTGCGATGAGGACGGTCAACCCCGCGAACACTACGGCCGAACCCGCAGTCCCCGCTGCGCGGCCCGCAGCAATTTCCGGATCATGTCCGTCACGTAGTTCGGAGCGGTAGCGCGAGACGATGAACAGCGAATAGTCGATCGCCACGGCGAGCCCCAGCATCATTGCCAGGACGGTTGTGCTCGAACCCAATTCGATGAAACCAGTTGCGATGGTGATCGTGCAGATCGCGATGCCGATGCCGATGAGCGCGCTGATCAAAGGAAGCCCCGCCGCAACCAAGGAACCGAAGGTGACGGTCAGCACCACCGCGGCGATCGCGACTCCGATCACCTCTCCCATGGATTCGGCGCTGCTTTCCATCAGCACGTTGCCGGCAACATCGACTGCCAGCCCTGAATCCGAGGCGTCGTGGACGGCGGACTCGAGCAGTTCTTTCGAACTGTCCGGCAAGTCCATCGAGTCGGCGGTATAGGAGACCTGCATGTATCCGATCGTCCCAGTCGGCGACACTCCGCCGGATGCATACGGATCCGATACCGCTGCAACCTCGGGGTCCTTCCCGAGCGCAGAGACCAATTCACTGACGGATTGTCGAATGGCCGGATCGGCGAGCGTCGTGCCCGCCGGAGATTCGAAGACTATGCGAGCACTGGCTCCGCCGGTGGACGATTCCGGGAACCGTTCAGCCAGAAGGTCCTGTGCCGCTTGCGATTCTGTGCCCGGGATCGACAATGTATTGACGGTCGGACCGGACAGCGTTGCTGCGCCTACTCCGCCCGCCACCAGCAGGACGACCCAGAAGCCCACCATTGCCCAGCGGCGGCGAAACGCGAGTCGTGAGAGTTTGTACAGGAATATCGACATGCGTATCACTGTGCCGATACACGACCCCGTCGCACATCGTGCACAGGTAGGCAGTTCGACGTACTGCGCTCGCAGTAGGGCGGTGGTCCCCAGTGCTAGATGGGCAGGCCCAACTCCCTTGACCACGGCGGATCCGCCCCTGGTCGTGACACGGTGACGGCTGCCGCGCGTGCGGCAAAGGTCAACGCGGCCGACCAGTCTGCCTCGGAGAACCCGCGCACAACGGCGACGTCGAGTGCATCGTGACGATCAAGGTAGGCCAGCAGGGCTCCGTGAACGGTATCTCCGGCACCGATCGTGTCCGCGACGTCAACTGCGGGCGCCGGCACCGAAACATCGAGTTCCTTGGTGATCAACCGCAACCCGTCACCGCCACGGGTGAGCAGTACGGCGCCGACGCCTTCGTCGAGCCACTCGGCGCCGTCAACCGAACCCAACCACTTCGCGTCGTCGTCGCTCACTTTGAGAATATCGATGGCGGGCAACCACGAACGAAATCGTCGTCGATATGCTTCCGGGTCCGAGATCACCGCCGGACGAATGTTGGGGTCCACCATGGTGAGTCGACCGCGGGCGTGTGCTTCGTGCAGCATGGCTTCGTAAGCGGAGGCCCCGGGCTCGAGCACCAGCGACAGCGTTCCGAACGAGAATGCCCGGGCAGAGGGAAGTTTCGGCAGCGCGAACTGTCGATCCGCCGTTCCCTCGAGGTAGAAGGAATACCGCGCACCTCCGTCCGCCGCAAGGTTCACGACGGCCAGAGTTGTCGGCTCGGGCCCACGTTCGACTCCGGTCGTGTCGACATTCGACGCGGCCAGCGAGTCGATCATCCGATCTCCGAACGCGTCGGTGGACAAGCGAGAGACGAATCCCACGTCGGATCCGAGTCGACCCACCGCGATCGCAACGTTGAACGGTCCACCGCCCAACTTGGGTGAGAAGTTCTCCCCCACCGGAACCAGATCAACCAGTCCCTCACCACACACCACGACGGATCGTTCGCGTGTATCACTCATCGGTAGACCCTAACCTTCTCACCAGTCGAAGATGGATGTGACCTGCTCGGCACGAACGAGTTCGGGTGCCGAGCAGGTCACGATTGTGGTGGGATTCAGCTACCCACGCGCTCACCCGTAGTCGGGTCGAAGAGGTGAACAGGACCGTCCACCCGCTCGAAGCCCAGCGTCTGGCCGTACTGCAGCTTCGATCGCCCGCCGGTGCGTGCAACGAGCGAGATCGGGTCGGCTTCGGTTCCAGGCACGTGTGCGTAGATGTACGACTCGTTGCCCAGTTCCTCTACCAGGTCGATCTGAGCTGCGATTCCGTCTCCGGCAGCAACCACCTGGAATTGCTCGGGCCGAATTCCTACTGTGACCGAAGCCAGACCGGCCGCGGCGATTGCCGCCATCTGCTCGCGGTCCAGCGGAACCTCGACGTCGCCGAAACGCACCCCACCCGAACTGACCGGCGCCGTTACCAAGTTCATACCTGGAGATCCGATGAAGCCGGCAACAAACGCATTGGCCGGCCGATCGTAAAGTTCGGTCGGAGAAGCGAATTGTTGCAACTTGCCGCCCTTGAGCACTGCCACGCGATCACCCATCGTCATCGCTTCCACCTGATCGTGCGTGACGTAGACGGTGGTGGTTCCGAGACGACGCTGCAACGCCGCGATCTGCGTGCGGGTCTGGACGCGTAGCTTTGCGTCGAGGTTGGAGAGCGGCTCGTCCATGCAGAACACTTGCGGTTCACGAACGATTGCTCGGCCCATGGCAACTCGCTGCCGTTGACCGCCGGAAAGCTTGGCCGGCTTGCGGTCGAGGTATTCCGTCAGGTCAAGCAGTTTGGCCGCTTCGGCAACTTTCTTCTTACGCTCCTCGACGGGCACACCGCGCATCTTCAACGCGAACCCCATGTTTTCGCCGACGGTTTTATTGGGGTACAGCGCGTAATTCTGGAAGACCATTGCGATGTCGCGATCCTTCGACGGGACATCGGTCATGTCCTTGCCGTTGATGGTGATCGCACCGGAATCGATGTCCTCGAGCCCTGCCAACATGCGCAGGGCCGTGGACTTTCCGGAACCTGACGGACCGACGAGCACGATGAACTCCCCGTCCTTGATGTCAAGATCGAGTGAATCTACAGCGAGGGTCCCAGCACCTTCGTAGATGCAAGACGCTTTCTGGTACGAGATTTCAGCCATGACGAACTCCTGAGAGGGTGAGGAGAATTATTTGATTGCACCGAAGGACAGGCCGCGCACCAGTTTGTTCTGGGCGAACCAACCGGCCAGGATGACGGGCAATGCCGCCATGGTCGCTGCCGCGGAGAGCCGAGCCCAGTACAGTCCCTCGCCGGTGATGAACCCGACCAGGAAGACCGGAATCGTCTGCGCTTGAACAGCTGTCAGGTTGACTGCGAAGAAGAATTCGTTCCACGAGAAGATCACGCAGATCAGCGCAGTCGCAGCAATTCCGGGCGAGATCAGCGGGAGGATCACCTCTCGAACCGAGGTCCACAAACTCGCGCCGTCCATGCTGGCGGCTTCGAGAAGCTCGCCGGGGACTTCGAGAAAGAACGAACGCATCATCCACACTGCGATCGGCAGATTCATCGATGTGTACAAGATGACCAGCGCCCAGATGTTGTCGAGCAATCCGATGTCGTTGACGATCACGTACAGCGGCACGATTGCGGCGACGACTGGGAGCATCTTGGTACTGATGAAGAAGAACAGCACATCCTGCGTCTTCTTCACCGGGCGAAGCGAGAGCGCAAAAGCCGCCGGAACACCCAGTAGCAGAACAAGAATGGTGGACATTCCTGTGGCAAATGCCGAGTTCGCCAGCGTGGTACCCAGACCGGAATCGAGAACGGCACGGAACTGTTCGAGGGTGGGAGTGAAGAACAGCTTCGGCGGGTCCGTGTAGGCGTCTGCCTCGGTCTTGAACGCGGTCAGGACCATCCAGAAGACCGGGAAGAAGAATCCGAGAGCGGCGATCCACGCCACGACCGACCACGGACTGAACTTACTGCTCTTCTTTTTCTTGACGACGGGTTTGTCGGTCGTCGCGCTTGTCGTCTCTACGGCAGTCATCACGCCGCCTCCTCGTTGCCGGTGAAGCTCTTGAAGATCAATCGGAGCGCGAGTGTCGAGACGATGATGGTCGCGATCACTGTCACGACACCCATCGCCGCAGCTTGACCTACGTCGAAGCCGAGGAATGCGCGCTGGTAGATGTAGAACGGCAGATTCGAACTGGCCACGCCTGGCCCGCCCGACGTCATCATGTACACCGCGTCAAAGGTGTTCACGAGGTAGATCGCACCCAGAACTGCACCGAGTTCGATGAAACGGCGCAGGTGCGGCAGTGTCAGTTCGCGGAACATCGCAAACGGCTTGGCTCCGTCCACCCGTGCGGCTTCGAGGATGTCTCGGGGCATGGACTGCAAGCCGGCCAGAATGAGCAGCATCATGAAAGGCGTCCACTGCCAGATCAGATTGATCATGACGGCGGCGAGCGGAAACTTGCTGACCCAGTCGACCTGGCCGACACCGAACGGCTGGAGGACAAAGTTCACGATACCGAATACCGGGTCGAACATTGTTGTCTTCCAGAGCAATGCGCCAGCGACGGGGGTGATGAGAAATGGCGTGATCAGCAGTGTCCGCACGATCCCGCGACCGAGGAAGGCTCTGTCGAGTAGGAGTGCCAACGCGAGTCCGAGGATCACCGAAACGATGACCGTACCCACGATCATGATGACCGTGTTGACCGCGACTTCCCGAAACTGACTGTCCTTGAAAACCTCGATGTAGTTGTCGAACCCGTTGAAGTGCCGCGATCCCGGCCGGACAAGGTTCCACGACTGCGTCGAGTAGTAGAGGGTGAACAGAAACGGAATCTGGGTGACGACGATCGAGAAGATCAACGCCGGCAACAGGGGACCTCTACGACGCCAACCCTCGGCGCGGGAGATCTTCTTTTCGACACGGACCGGTGGCGCGTCGTCCACCGTAGTTCTGGGCTCGGCAACCGTAGTCATCGGTTCTCCTGATAGGTCTTGCCGACCACCTCGGCATACTGCTGGGATTGTTCGAGTGCTTCTTTCACGCTCTTCTGACCCGCGATGGCAGCACTGATCTGCTGGCTGACGCGAGTGCCCAGGTCCTGAAACTCAGGGATGGTGAGGAACTGGACGCCGGTGTACGGAACCGGTTGCACTGTCGGGTTCTTCGGATCTGCATTGTTGATCGATTCGAGGGTGATCGGACCGAATGCCTGTGCGGCCTCTTGATATTCCGGAATCTCGTAGGTCGATAGGCGACTTCCCGGAGGAACTCTCGACCAGCCGAGTTCGGTTCCGACCTTCTGGATGTAGTCCTTGTTCGTCATCCAGGAAATGAACTTCCAGGCGTCATCTTTGTTCTTTGCCGACTCCGGGATTCCGAGCGCCCAGGTGTAGAGCCAACCAGGATCGGACTTCTCGACCTTCGGGGCCTTCGCATATCCGATGTTGCCGACTACCTTCGACGACGCAGGGTCCTCGAGAACCGACACAGCCGACGTCGCGTCGTACCACATCGCCGTGTTGCCTTGCGCGAATTGTGTTGCACATTCACCGAATCCGCTTGTGGCAGGGCCCGGCTGACCATGCTCCTTGACCGTGTCCACGTAGAACTGAACCGCATCCTCGACCTGCGGACTGGTCAGCTGCGCATTCCAATTCTCGTCGTACCAGCGTCCACCGAAGGTGTTGATCACGGTGTTCAGCGGCGCGAGTACCTCACCCCAGCCAGGCTTTCCACGCAAACAGATTCCCGCCATCTTGGCATCCGGGTTGTCGAACTGCGCTGCCCAACCTGCAACTTCTTGCCACGTCGGGTCTTCGGGAACTGTTATCCCCGCCTGATCGAACAGATCCTTGCGGTACATCAGGAACGACGACTCCCCGTAGAACGGGACCGCGTACATACTGTCCTCGTATGACAGAGAAGTCTTGATCGACGGCATGAAGTCGTCCGCGTCATAACCGGGCGTCTTGTCTGCATACTCGGACAGGTTCGTGAGCCAACCGTTGGCGGCCCACTGAGGTGTCTCGTAGTTGCTGATCATCACGACGTCGAACTCACCGCCGCCGGTTGCCGTCGACGCTGTGATCTTGGCACGCGCCTGGTTCTCGGAAAGGCTGACGAATTTGAGGTCGATGCCAGGGTTCTCGGCTTCGAAAGCCGGCGCCAGTTTGATGGCGTCCTGCATCTGCGAGTTCGACACCATCGCGATGGTGACTGTTCGTTCGCCGGAACCACCGAGCGCACCAGCGCCCGCACATCCCGACACCAGGAGGCAGAGCGCCGCCGCGGCAGCGCCCCACACTCGTCTTCCTGTTTTCACGGATTACCTTCCTTCACACTTGCGTGTCAGTCGCGCGCTCGGACAGCGAAACTCGTGAGATCGCTAGCCTTCGAGCAGCCACTGGGCGCACTCGACGTCGGTGACGAGTACGTTTGCCAAACCTCCGCGCAATGCGCCCAGAACGGCCTGGCGTTTGTGTGTTCCCCCCGAAATCAGAATCGTCTGATCGCAGGATTTCACTGCGTCGAGCGATACGGAGACCGTTCGCTCAGGCAGTGGCCCCTCCACTGGATTGCCGTCGATCGTGTAGAAACTGCCGCCGATTTCACCGACAGCGCCTCGACTTTCCAACTCGTCCAGCATGGTCGAGTCGACGAAGCTACCGGCAAACAAGGTCGTGGCAGTCGAGACGGCACCAACTCCGAAAACCATGATATCGGAATCAGTTCCGGCTTGCAGCGCCTTCGAGATGACCGAGTCGTTTCGCATCGACTCCACAGTCGCCGGGTCGGCGTATAGCGGAGCATTGAGGCGAATAGGATTGGCCTGCAACTGTTGTGCACATCGGCCGATGGTGAAGTCGACACCGGTTTGGTAGTCGGTCACCGTCATGGAGCCGTCAAGTTGTACCACAGCCGAGCACTTCGCCGCCTTGTCTGGCAAAGATCCTGCTACCGCAACGGTTTCCGGACCCCAGGTAAACCCGAGAACGCTCGACGGCTGCAGACGACGAACCAGAACTTCCGCTGCTCGTCGGCCGAGCGCGTCGAAGTCCGGATCGTCCGAGTCCGAATTTGCTTCGGGCACAATCAAAACTTCGGCCAACCCGAAGTGCTTCTCCAGTTTCGATTCCAACTCCGTGTTCACCGAACCTTCGAGCTCCGGCGGCACCATAATCTCGACCCTGACCAAACCTTGCGTCCGCGCCCTGGCCAACAGCCGCCCGGCCGTAGGCCGCGAGACGCCCAACTTCGCTGCAATCTCCGCCTGAGTAGCGCCTTCGAGGTGATACATGGTCGCTGCCCGCAAGGCGAGCCGCACATCCTCGGAAGCCGGCAACTTCGACGACTTGAGTCCTGCGGGCTGAGCCGACTGGTTCACACGGTCTCCTTGTGTATCAGGTTCAAAGTTTCTTGATCGTGAGCAGATGCTCACTAGATGTTCTTATGCTCATTAAGCTAACATCTACGTTGTGACCCACACAACAGTTTCCGGAGAATCCGTCGATCTACCTGCGACAATTCGGGCAAATGTCCTTGTTGAGACCGGAAAGATGCAGATGGTCGAGAGACCACGACCGTCCCCGAAGACGGGTGAAGTCCTCGTTCGCATCCATGCCGTGGGCGTGTGCGGGTCGGACGCGCACTACTTTCACGAAGGTCGCATCGGCCCTTACGTAGTCAACTCACCGCTCGTTCTCGGACACGAAGCATCGGGACGCATCGCCGCAGTCGGTGACGGCGTCGACCCAAGACGCATCGGGCAGCGCGTCTCCATCGAGCCTCAGAAGCCCGATCCGACAAGTCCCGAATCCAAGGCAGGCAGATACAACCTCTGCCCTCATATGGAGTTCTTCGCGACGCCGCCGATCGACGGTGCACTGACCGACTACGTCACGATCGGTGCCGACTTCGCCCATCCCATCGCAGATTCCGTGTCCTACGAGGCAGCTGCGCTGTTCGAGCCACTCTCCGTAGGGATCGCCTCAGCCCAGAAAGCGGGAATCACTGCCGGCTCTCGTGTGTTGATCGCCGGCGCCGGCCCGGTAGGAATCGTGACGACGCAGGTGGCCAAGGCATTCGGCGCGACGGAAGTCATCGTCTCGGACATCGATGCGGCCCGGCGTGATGTGGCACTGAAATTCGGCGCAACAACCGTCGTTGATCCTCGTGAAAGCGACGTACGCTCGCTGGCCGTCGATGCGTTCATCGACGCCTCGGGTGCCACGGCCGCAGTAATCGACGGAATTCACGCAGTTCGGCCCGCTGGGACCGTCGTTCTGGTCGGAATGGGTGCCGACGAGATACCGTTGCCGGTCCCGATCATTCAGAATCGCGAACTGATGCTCACCGGAGTGTTCCGGTACGCCAACACGTGGCCGATCGCCGCCGCACTGGTCGCTGCCGGGCGCGTCGATCTGGATTCGATGGTCACAGCACGCTTTTCACTCGAACGATCGCAAGAGGCCCTGGTGGCCGATCGCATTCCCGGCAGCATCAAAGCCGTAGTCATCGTCGCCGAAGGAGACTAGAACTTTCATGGAACTCAATACGAAGACCTTGCTCGACTTCGATGCTGAACTCGAAGTGCCGAACTACGACCGGAGCAAAGTCACTACCGGCATAGTGCATTTCGGTGTCGGAGGCTTTCACCGTGCACACCAGGCCATGTACATCGATACCCTCCTGCGACGAGGTGAAGCCTTCGACTGGGGAATCTGCGGAGTGGGAGTGATGCCGTCGGACAAGCGAATGAAAGACGCACTCCGCGCGCAGGACGGCCTCTACACGCTGGCGCTCAAGCATGCTGACGGAACCCTCCAGGGCCGGGTCATCGGGTCGATCGTCGAGTACTTGTTCGCGCCCGACGATCCGGAGGCGGTGATCGAAAAGATGGCATCCGAATCGACGAAAATCGTATCTCTCACCATCACCGAGGGCGGATACAACATCTCGCACACTACGGGCGAGTTCGACGCGTCCCATCCCGATGTGATGCACGATCTCGAGCCGGGAACACTCCCCCGCACCACCTTCGGTCTGATTTGTGCGGCCCTCGCACTCCGTCGCGACCGGGGCCTCGCTCCCTTCACGATCATGAGTTGCGACAACATCGAAGGCAACGGATCGGTCGCCAGGACGGCAGTCGGAGCGTTCGCCGCCCTGAAGGATCCCGAACTTGCGGAGTGGATCGACGAGAACGGCGCCTTCCCCAACTCCATGGTCGACCGGATCACACCCGTCACGACAGCCGAGGTGACCACCGAGATCGCCGAGACGTTTGGCGTGGACGATCAGTGGCCGGTCGCAGCTGAGCCGTTCACCGCGTGGTTCCTCGAGGACGAGTTCACCTCAGGCAGGCCACCTCTGGAGAATGCCGGCGTCAATCTCGTGCCGGATGTTCGCCCGTACGAACTGATGAAACTGCGCCTTCTCAATGCCAGCCATCAAGGCATCGCGTACTTCGGCTACCTTGCCGGATACCGCCTGGTCCACGAGGCATGCCAGGACGAACTCTTGTCAGGGTTCCTGCTCGACTACATGAATCTGGAAGCGACGCCGACCCTTGATCCGGTACCCGGCGTCGACCTCGATCAGTACAAGAAGACCCTCATCGAACGATTCTCGAACCCCCAGGTCCGCGACACGATTGCGCGTCTGTGCGCCGAGTCGTCCGATCGAATTCCCAAGTGGCTGTTGCCCGTCATCCGGACCCAACTCGACACCGGTGGGTCGATCAACCTGTCCACCGCAATTGTCGCCAGCTGGGCCCGCTACGCCGAGGGCACAGACGAGAACGGAGATCCCATCACCGTCGTCGATCAGCTGTCGGACGCTCTGGTGCCGCTCGCCCAGAAACAGTCGAGCGACCCGTTGGCCTTCATCGGGTACCGCCAAGTGTTCGGCGATCTCGTGGACGATCGCCGATTTGTCGCAAGCTTCCGAAAGACCCTCGACTCGTTGCACTCCGTCGGAGCCAGAAGAACCCTCGAGGAGGTGCGCGGGCTCTGACTACGCCGAGACGTCGTGCAGGTGATGGATCGGATCGTGAATGAAGTAGGCCGCCAACGATTCGACGGTGAACGCCGATCCGTCACTGCAGAGACCCCGTCGTTGGCGGCTACCCTCTGGCACGGTTTCGAAGGCATTCGCGACCTCCGCGGCGGCGTCGGACAATTCCGATGCCACCGTTGCCGGATCTTGGTCGTTGTACCGCTCGGCCTCAGCTGTTGCGTCTTGATCCCAGTTCTCGAATCGCGGATCGTCGAATTCGAGCATCTGTTCCAACCGCACCTTGAAGATCCGGAACACGTCGCGTACGTGGGCGGAATACTCCAGCGCTGACCATGTTTCGCTGTCCGGTCGCTCCGTCACATTCTCGCGCTCCAGTACCTCGGCCCACGAGACGGCATTGCTACGCACAAGATCTGGAACATCCGCGAACGCAACAGCGGACGAATCAAACCCGCACTCGCCGCATGGGCGTTCGAGGACCCAGGTCCAGTTCTTTGTATCCGGGGTGATCGGCATGGATCGAGAATAGTCCGCCAGGGCGGGGTCAGTCTGCTTCGATTGGCCGATGAAGCGAATTATGATCGGTATTGCGATTCCATTCGTGCTGATGCTTACTTCGTGTGACGGGGACGGGGGCGACGCCGAACCACACGAACTCGCCTTCACATGCGACGACGCACATGCGTACCTCGAAGTTTTCGGGACGGTCGAGGCGGCGTTGGCCCGGCTACAGAGCCCTGGATGGAACGATGTCCCTGAACTCGTGGGTTCCGCCAGCGCCTGGGCAGCGTTCACACCGCAACAGCAGACTGCGATAGTCAATTCACTTCATGCGGCTTCCCGAGGTGAATGTTGATCCGTACTTCTGTGCCGGTATCGGCATCTGACTCCGTCGACAAGATTTGCCGGTCGATACTCGGATCGGCCGAAGAACTGGGACATACTCCGACCGATTCCACGTCGCCGATCGATCGAGTCCGCGATTACATGAGCGGACCGCACGACGACTGGAGACGATTCGACGCTGAGGCGCGTCAGCGCATCCAAGAAGCCTCCGAAGCACCGGAATCGGGATCTTGCGGTTGAGCAACGCGGGGCGTCTGGTTCGCTTATCGCACAACGGAATTCCGGACAACGACGTATCAACGTCATTCCGTTGGTGACAAATTTTCGTTCGTCTGCGACGGCCGGTCACTTGAAATTCCCCAGAGCTTTCAGTTCAACGTCAAAGATCCTGTGACGCGACTCTGGCCGAGACTTCAACTGGTCTCGTCGTCCCTCAGGTGAAAGGCGTCGAGTCGACATGTACCCCCTCCGAACGCAGCAAATGCTCGGCCGCACGAATCAACAAGGAGAGGGATTCGTACGAGAGTCCCTCGGTTGCATGCATCAACCTGTCAGGCGTCGGAATCGACCGGTCGCCCGGCGAACCCTCGGATCTCCGCGCAGAAAGCACGGTCGCGAGTTCTCGTTGATTCACCACCTGACCTGTGCTGTTCGCTCGCTCGAACATGGCATTCAGCCGCTGGACGAGTTCCTCACCTTCAGCCGATCGAATAGTGTTGCCGAACAGCCTGTTTCCATGATCGGCTATGACACCAGGCGGGATCGAGTTCTTGATTGTCACAGTACGTTCTCCGTTACGTTGGTCTGTCAGGTTGATCAGGGGTGCGACCGGGAGCAACTCGCAGAGCCTTGATCTGTGCCACCCAACGGCATCGCGTCCATCGACAGCAGACCAATCTCCCCCGGCGCCCATCGGCTTCCGGTAGCGCGACCTTGAAGTTGCGGTTCTTCGTTACACTTTAACAATAGTTGTAACGACTCGACAAGTGTTTTGTTCCGATTGCCCGGTTTTGCATCCGATCGGGGCAACTACTGAGCACTCGCGGGCTGCGGATTCTGCGATTCACGAAGCACGGCAAATGGACCTGCAGAGGATGACGGCGAGACAGCCCTCGACGGCTTTCGTACCCCATATTTCCCATCACCCCTGATCAGACAACTAAACGTGATCGAGCGCGAAGTCCTCGACGCTGATGACCCAAGTCCGACAGCGCCTTTCAGACAAGGGAAGCGCCCCGCAGTTGCGGGGCCACTTCCGTTTCCAGTCCTCGAGTAGCGTCGTTCGTCGACAGTCGGCTGCCGGTCAGCGCGTCAACGAATGGCGGCGCGCATTGCTCAGCAGTGGAACGGATTTCGACTGTTCACGTTGGCCACCATCTCGTAGCTGCGCATACGATCCCGAGTCGCATTCCTCCCCGAATCGGTACGGAACTTTCAGTCGCCAGTTCTAACGCGTCCAATCGGGCCCCACCTCGCCTGTTTGGGGGCAGCCGAGCCGCGGGGGGTCGGCTCGACTGCCTGCACCTACACCAGGCGAAGATGGTTTCGTGCCAGCTATCTGCTTAACCAGCGTGCGTCGACGCTCAGGGGGGCACTGGAACGCATCGTCGTCACCTGTGGGCCGGGCTCGCGCCGGCAGGTACAGACAATTGTTCAGTGACCCCTGAGTTCGATCGTCGAAATCACCTCCGATCGCCGTGCGTAGGTACATCTAGAGCGTGACACTTCGGCTGGTTGAGCACATACGCTGAAATACCTGGAAAGGTACCTACTTTTCCTTCGTCTTCCGAGTGGTCGCCATCTCGGTCACGTCCAGAAGCGTTGCACATCCGACACTGTCGGGAAATTGGTCATCTGGATCCGAGACTTTCACCTCATCTGCGATCGACGATCATGATGCGACGATTCGTTGTGTGACCACGAACGCTCGACTCAGACGCAACCGCAGGCGCATTGCCAGGCGATTCAATCCCAACAACGTGTGGGCAACTGTCCTGGTGATTGCACTTTGCGCACTAGTCGCCTTGGCGATCGTCTGCAGCATGATCTTCGACAAAAGTCATTGGGGCTGACCCGCGGGCTCACGGCACCTGAACGTGGGGCGGGCGGGGCTCGAACCCGCGACCAATGGATTATGAGTCCACGGCTCTAACCGACTGAGCTACCGCCCCATCCGGATGCGATGCATCGCGGCGAATCCGAATGTTACCGGCACATCCGACGCGGATCACAATCGGGCAGGCGGTGACGCGTTGCACTCTTTCGAGTCGAGTCTTCCAAGGTTGGTCGGCGCAGGAGCGATGAGCCGATACCGTGGGAGTGCACACCCCACGGAACAGGATCACCACATGAAGCTTGCACTGACCGAATTCAAGAACTCGAAGGCCACGATCCGGATCATCATGTCCGACGGCGCGAAGCTGAACGGCACCGTCACCGATTTCACCGAAGACACTCTCGTCCTCAATTCTCCGAATGGTGTCTATTACATCAACCCCAGCCACATCATCCGGCTGTTCGAGCCGTCGGATCGCGCAGCGAAGTAAGCGCACCCGTCAAACAGTTCGACGGTTCCACCGAAAGCCCGACGCAGACACTTGCGTCGGGCTTTGGTGTATCTGTCGCCAATATCTACGCGTCGCGTTCACGGGTGCTGATGACGCCTATCCTCTGCGACATGGCGAACGACAGCGGACCACCTGAACTCGTGTTGTTCGACCTGGGCGGCGTGCTGTGTCGATTCGAGCCTGAACTTCGCGCCGCAGAACTGGCAGCGGCCATCGGCGTCACTGAAGAAGAGATTCACGCCCTCGTGTTCGCGTCCGGGTTCGACCATGAATGCGACCTCGGCCTTCACTCCGAAACCGCGATCCTGGAACGCTTTCGACGGCTCGGGTTTCCCGGTGACCGCGACGACCTTCGCCGAGCCTGGGCCAAGGCCTTCATCCCGGACCGCGCAGTCATCGATCTCGCAATCGCGCTTCGAAGCGAGGGCGTCGCGGTCGCCACACTCTCCGACAATGGACCTGTCCTGTTGGCCGCCATCGAAAGTGTTGTAACTCCAGTGGCAATCGACGAGCATGTTTTCTCCTGCATGCTCGGAGCTACCAAACCCGACCCTGCGGCCTTCCTGGCTGCGCTGGAGTTTCTCGATGCGCGTCCACAGCAGACCTTCTTCGTCGACGACAACCCGGTGAACGTCCTCAGCGCTCGACGGCTGGGAATTCGCGCAGAACAAGCAAACAAGGCGGCAGACGTCGAATCGGCACTTCGATCGGTGGACCTGCTGCGAGCGCACTAGGTCAGACGAATACAAGAAAGCCCCTCACCTGATTGCTCAGGTGAGGGGCTTTGCTGCTCCCCCGGCTGGACTCGAACCAGCAACCGTCCGATTAACAGTCGGAAGCTCTGCCAATTGAGCTACAGGGGATTGTCTTGCTCGCTTCGCCCGTTCCGGCGTTGCCTGAGAAACTGTAGCGAATCCTCCACCGAAGTACCAAATCGCCTGCCCAGCGAGTCATCAGGCAGGATGGAGTCAGGACGATCGGTGCTGGAGGGAAGCAGGAATGATGCGTTTGTTGATCGGTGTTGCAGCTGGGTACGTCCTGGGAACCAAAGCGGGCCGCGCACGATACGAGCAGATCAGCCGGGCCGCGAAGGCGGTGGCCACTAGTCCGGCCACCAAGAAGGTGTTGGACGCGTCACGGCAGAAGCTGGCCGACTCACTGAGTACTCAGCCCAAGCTCGAGCCGATGAAGCCGATCAACGAGGAGACCACGATTCTGGTCCCCCACGACCAGTTGAAGAAAAACCGCTAGGTCAGACGCTTTGGTCGCCGACAGCCTGCTCACGCAGCTGTCGGCGATACTGCTCCAGCGCCACGAGGTCTCCGAACAGTGAGTTGTACTCCTCGGGGGCCGCAGCAGGTGAAACGCGCTGAAGCTTGGATTTGAGGTCGGCAACCTGCTCGCCCACCCACGCTTCCTGCAGTCGTGCGAGCACTCCGTTGATGTAGCGCGGAACCGTGTCTTCGTCGCACGGCATCGGTTCGACGGCCAGCTCAGATACAACCGAGGCCACCGTCATGTCCTCGACGCCCTTGGTGACGACTTCGATCCACTCGGCGCCACCGAGCCCCTTGCTCGTTCCACCGGCGTCAGCCATTGCCTGTCTGATGACAACGTAGGCGGGGTGGGTGAATGTCTCGGGAGGCAACGAGTCGAAGACACTGCCGGCGATGCCAGGGTGCTGCAATGCGGCCTTGAGGACAGCTCGCTGCGTCGAGAGCGCCGGATCGTTGGGCCGTGGCCTGGAAATTCCGATCGGCAGCGCAAGCGCATCGGCGGCAGGTGCCTCGACAACCTGACGACGCTTGGGCGCCGGTGAAGATCCGCGCGTCGACGCCCGTTTGCGAGCTTCGTCACGCACGCGTCGTCGAACCGACGGAAGATCGTCCCAACCGACCCATCCGCACAACAGATTCGCGTAGCTGTCGCGCAGAGTTGATTCCTTGATCTGCGCAACGACGGGGACGGTACGACGCAGTGCCTCGACGCGACCTTCAGCGGTCTCCAGATCGTGTTCGGTGAGGATGGACTTCACCACGAACTCGAACATCGGAGTGCGCCGTGCCACGAGGTCGCGAACGGCGGCGTCACCAGACTTCAGACGCAGATCGCACGGGTCCATTCCGTCGGGCGCGACGGCGACGAACGTCTGCCCGGCCATCTTCTGATCACCCTCGAACGCCTTCATCGCAGCGGCCTGCCCCGCGGCATCACCGTCGAAGGTGTAGATGATCTCACCGCGAAAGTAGCTGTCGTCCATCAGGAGTCGGCGGAGCATCGCAAGGTGCTCCTCACCGAAGGCGGTTCCACACGAAGCGACGGCGGTCTTGACGCCAGCCAAGTGCATCGCCATGACGTCGGTGTAGCCCTCGACGACTACCGCCTGGTGCCCCTTGGCGATGTCGCGCTTGGCGAGGTCCAAGCCGAACAGGACCTGAGACTTCTTGTAGAGGATCGTTTCCGGCGTGTTGACGTACTTACCCGGCATGGTGTCGTCGTCGAAAAGCTTGCGGGCACCGAAGCCGATGACGTCACCGGCGACGCTGCGGATCGGCCACAGAAGACGGCGATGGAACCGGTCGATCGGACCTCGTCGCCCCTCTTTGGACAGCCCGGCTGCTTCGAGTTCCTTGAATTCGAAGCCCTTGGACATCAAGTGTTTTGTGAGAGTGTCCCAACCTTCGGGCGCGTATCCACACCCGAACTGCAGTGCTGCGGCACCGTCGAAGTTTCTCTCGGTGAGGTAGTCGCGAGCCGCCTGGGCATCGGGTTCGCGCAGACGAGCGGCGTAGAACTCCTGAGCCGCCGCGTTTGCCGCGATCAAGCGTGCACGAGTGCCGCGATCGCGCTGAACGGAAGGCCCACCGCCCTCATACGAAATCGTGTAGCTGAGCCGATCCGCCAACTGCTCGACAGCCTCGACAAAGCTGATGTGATCCATCTTCTGCAGGAACGAGTACACGTCCCCGCCCTCACCGCAGCCGAAGCAGTGGTAGAGGCCGTGGTTGGGTCGCACGTGGAACGACGGCGACTTCTCGTCGTGAAAGGGACACAGACCTTTGATCGAATCGCCACCGGCACGCTTGAGTGAAACGTATTCACCGACGATGTCCTCGATGCGAGTGCGTTCGCGAATGGCCGCGATGTCTCTGTCAGAAATTCGGCCCGCCACGTACATCAGTCTAGGCGGTCCCCCGGCACCTCCTGACAACGATATGTTGATGGCCGACTCTGCACCGCAGCGATGGGACCGACGATGACTGAAAACGCCTCGAGCTCGCACGAAGGGCGATCAGGAACCCGATTCGGCGTGTACGAGTTGCGTCGCCTCCTCGGCCGAGGCGGAATGGGTGAAGTGTACGAGGCGTACGACACCTCGAAGGATCGCCTGGTCGCACTCAAGTTGCTCCATCGCGAACTTGCGGCCGACCCGTCATTCCAAGCTCGTTTCCGCCGAGAATCTCGCACCACCGCCGCCTTGAACGAACCGCACGTGATCCCGGTACACGACTGGGGCGAAATCGACGGAGTCCTCTTCATCGACATGCGTTTGGTCGAAGGTCATACGTTGCGCGCCGAGTTGGCCGAATTCGGCCGACTCACGCCTATACGAGCCGTCGACATCGTCTCGCAAATCGCCTCGGCGTTGGACGCCGCACATGCCCGCGGGCTCATCCATCGCGACGTCAAACCAGACAACATCATTCTCACGAACAACGGCTTCGCCTACCTCGTCGACTTCGGAATCGCATACTCACAGACGGACACGAAGATCACCACCGAGGGAAGCGCAGTCGGTTCCTATGCGTACATGGCGCCGGAGCGGTTCGGAATCGAAACGCCGACGGCCGCAGCGGATGTCTATTCCCTGGCTTGTGTCCTCTACCAATCACTTACCGGAACAACACCTTTCAACACCACAAGCATCGAGCATCTGGTCAATTCGCACCTGAACGCTCCGCCGCCACGCCCCACGCTGACGGTTCCATCGCTCCCGCAAGGTTTTGACGCCATCGTGGCTCGCGGCATGGCAAAGGATCCCGCACACCGCTATCCGACTACGGGAGCGCTCGCACTCCAAGCGCAGCAGGCCCTCTCGACGACCGACACCCCCGGCGCCGCCGGCAAATTGCACCCCACGATCGTCGCGCCGCCCATCTACACCACGGCGAATCCCGCTCACGGGAACTACACGCACATCGCGACAAAGACCAAGCGAAACCGAGCCCCGATCGCGATCGGTGCGGCTGGAGTTGCATTCGTTCTGGCCGCAGGAGGCACGGCGGCCTGGGTGATGCGGGGGAACTCGGGACCCGAATCACCCACCACTGCAGCAGCTTCCATCGCCACGTCGGCACCGGCACCCACTCAGGAGCCGGCCAGAACGCCGAAGCTCGAGCCGCTACCCACCGCCGGACTGCAGGCGACCACGACCACCCGGGCGTCGAACCCGGGCGCGAGAAATGGCGACCTCGGGGTCAGCAAGCCGATCACCGTCCCCTCATGCAAAGGAACCGGAATCGTGGTGTTGGCCAATGCCACCGATCCGGCAACGTACGCCAGCGAGATCCAGAACTACCTCGACGCGTTCCCCGGCTCGAAATACCTACGCACAGACCAGTCCTGCCCGTCACTGCGTCAAGTCTCCGATTCGGGGACGGCGATCTACACGGTGTATCGCGAATCCGGGAACACCGAGTCGAAGATCTGCAAGGACGTTCGCGCAGCAGGCGGCGACGCTTACGGCAAGTGGCTCGATACCACTACCGACCCGTCGACGCGGATGACCTGCTGAAGGCGTAAGCGGCTCAGCCCCAGCTGGCCTGCGCGCCCAGGCTCGCTTTGTCCACCCGTTCCAGCCGACTCTCCGTGTACGACGCGATCTGATCCACCACTACCCGGACCCGAGCACCGTCGTCCGCGGCGTGTTCCCACGCGGGCAGCAGGATCGGATCGAGCCCGGCCGGCGCAGTCGCCAGCAGCCATTCCGCGACGCGATGAACACGATCACGCTGCCGATCCTGACGCGCCTTGTGTCCGGCGTCGGACATCACGTAGTACAGCGCCACGGTCTTGAGCAACGCCACCTCGGATGCGACGGCCTCGGGTATGTCGAGGTCGGCTTGATACCGCGAGAGGGGTCGGTCACCGTGTGTCAGCCGGGTGCTGGCGATCGCTGCGGTGGCGAAGCGACCCACCAATTCACTCGTGAGATTCTTCAACGCGACGGAACTTCCGAGTGTGCCGTCGAAACTTCCGACCCCGCGTACGACGGGGAGTTCGGACAACCGTTGAGCGGCGTCGATCAGATCGTCGACTACCAATCCCCGAAACTCGGAGGCCCCCAGTTCTGCCAGTGCGCGCTGCTCGGACGGATCGGCAAGCGAGCGAAGGTCGATACGGCCTGCGATCACCCCGTCCTCCACGTCGTGCACGGAATACGCGATGTCGTCGGCCCAGTCCATGACCTGAGCTTCCAGACATTGCCGACGCTCGGGCGCCCCCTCGCGCACCCAGGCGAGCACCTCTGCGTCGTCGTCGTATGCCCCGAACTTCGCGCCGGGCTGCGGCCGGGTCCAGGGGTACTTGATGGCTGCGTCGAGTGATGCCCTGGTGAGATTGAGGCCGGCACTCAGACCGTCGGGGCGCAGGATCTTGGGTTCGAGGCTGGTCAATATACGCAGATTCTGCGCGTTGCCCTCGAAACCTCCGCAGTCCTTGGCGACTTCGTCCAGGGCCTTCTCGCCGTTGTGACCGTACGGCGGGTGCCCGATGTCGTGCGCGAGACCGGCGAGGTCCACCAGGTCCGGATCGCAACCGAGTCCGTCGGCGATCCCTCGCCCGATCTGTGCGACCTCCATCGAGTGCGTCAACCGCGTACGAGGTGTGTCACCGTCGCGCGGGCCGACAACCTGGGTCTTGTCGGCCAAGCGCCGCAAAGCCGCGGAGTGTTGGACACGCGCCCGATCTCGCGAGAAGTCCGAACGATGCTGCGCCGCTGCGATCTGCGAACCCGGCAACCCCGCACGCTTCGGCGCCTCGACGACACGACGTTCGAGGTCGTGTTCGGAGTAGGTGCCGCCTCCGTAGGTGGTGTGAGCTGTCATGGTCGCTATTGCCCTGCCGTGTAGGGGAAGTCTGCGGAGAAGTGCGTGAGCTGATACCAGAGCAGCGCGCCGGTTTCGCGAGCGATTCCGTGCAACTGGGATTCGCGAGTGAAGACAGCCGGGCCCTGACGAGTAGGTGCGGTCCACGCCTGGAGTCCTGTGTCGCGGGCCATCGTCCGCGTTCGCAAGGAGTGCCACGGGTCACTGACCAGGACAGCGGAATTGATTCCCTGCGAGGACATCTCGGCGCTCACCGCGTCGATACTGAGAAGTGTGTCCGAACCGGTCTCCACTGCGGTGATCGCACTCGACGGAATTCCGCGATCGGTCAGATACATCTTTCCCGACGCCGCTTCGGTGTACTCGTCACCTTCTTGTTTACCGCCGACAGTAATGATCTGCGGCGCCACTCCGCGCTTGTACAGCTTGTACGCCTGCTCGAGTCGGGCCTCGAAGACGGACGACGGAGTGCCGGAATACTGAGCCGCGCCCAGAACGACTATCGCGTCGGCCGGCCGCGTATCGTCGATGCGCGCCACCTGCCACACCCGGAACGCAGTACCCCCGACCAGAACCACGGCCATCAACACGGCACCGGCGATCAGTCGGCGCGTCCAACGAGCCAATCCTGCCCCGAAGCCGCCCGCCCGTGAGGGTGATGGGTCGTGGGGGCGGTTACCGAAAGCAGGTTTCACTCCCGCAATTCTGCCAGTTCGCGGCGATCACCTCCGATGCCGACGCGCCACAACGGATAGATTTGCGTCATGGCCCTCGCACCACACTTCGCGCAGTTGTCCTCGGTAGAGCAGAGTCGGACAATCACCCGACCCGTTCGCCGTCGGGGAAGCGCCGCCGCCGCCGCTGCGATTTTCGCTCTGCTGGCGCTCGTCTTCAGTCCTGCGCTCGCCTCGGCAGACGCCCCGATGGTGTTGCCGAATCACATCACCGACACCTCCGGGGTTCTCGACGCCGGGCAACGCAGCGACATACAAGCCGCGATCGATCAACTCAGCGAGGACCACCAGATCGATCTGTGGGTCGCGTTCGTCCCCGATTTCAACAACCTGGGTGGCCAGGCGTGGGCACAGCAGACAGCCACGAAGTCGACGCTGAGTACCAAGTCCGTCCTGCTTGCAGTTGCCACGGCGGAGCGTGCTTACTACCTCGACGTCCCCGCTGAGCTGAGCAACATCACCGATTCCGACATCGAATCGATCAATTCCGACGCGGTGGAACCGGCTCTCGCCGAGGATGATTGGACCGGCGCGGCAATTGCCGCAGCTGGAGCACTCGGCGACGCGAACAACACGAGCGGCGGAATGGGAGTCGGAACACTCCTCATCGCGGGCGGCGCTGTGGTGGTCGGGACGGGTGGTGTGGTCCTGTACTCACGTAAGCGCAAGAACGACAAGAACAAGGCAAGCGTCGAAGCCGCGAAGAACATCTCCCCCGACGACATCGCCAGCCTCAACGCACTCCCGCTGCCGACGCTCGACGAACGCGCGAAGGAGATCCTCGTCGAGACGGATAACGCGATCGCCGGCAGCCAGGAGGAGCTCGATCTGGCCCGCAGCGAGTTCGGAGATTCCGCCGTCGCACCCTTCTCGGCAGCATTCGACAAGGCCAAGGCCACCCTCGCCGAAGCCTTCGCGATCAGGCAGCGACTCGACGACGCCATCCCGGAAACTCCCGATCAACGCCGCCAGATGCTGATCGACATCATTTCCTCGTGCGGTCGAGCCGACCAAGAACTCGAAGCTCGCGTCGAGGAGTTCGACGGGCTTCGCGACCTTCTCATCAACGCCCCCGCACGTCTCGATGCGTTGACGCAGAGTGTTGTTTCTCTCAGCGTGCGCTTGCCCGAATCCGAGGCGATTCTGACCAAATTGAAGGATCAGTTCCCCGCGCCGACGCTGGCATCTGTCGTGAACAACGTCACGATGGCCAGCGAACGCCTGACGCTCGCCGAGAAGTCGATCGAGGAAGGCCGCGATGCCACCGCGCTGCCGGCCGGTAAGCAAGGCGCTGCCGTCACCGCGATTCGCACTGCCGAAGCGGCTCTCGATCAGGCACGCAAACTGCTCGACGGCGTCGATCACGCCGCCGACGACATCCGAAACGCCATCGCGACTCTTCCGTCCGCGATGGACGACGTCCAGCAGGGCATCACTGCTGCGGACGCTTACCTGGCGCAGGGCGGGCAGAAGTTGGCGGACGCGAAGGCCGCAGCCCAGGCAGCGTTGGCGAATGCTCAGACGTCGAAGGACAGCGATCCGCTGACAGCCTTCAACCAGATCGTCGCGGCCGACGCCCAACTCGACGCGCTGCTTGCCGACGCTCAGGAGCAGAAGCAGCAACTCGAACGTGCACAGCAGCGCCTCGCCCAGGACATTCTGGCCGCACAGGCTCAGGTGACCGCTGCAGGCGACTTCCTCGGAACCAGGCGCGGCGCGATCGGGGCGGAGGCGCGCACTCGCTACGCGGAGGCTCAGCGGCACCTGCAGGCGGCCCAGCAATTGCAGGCTTCGGATCCGTCGAAGGCACTGCAACACGCCCAGGCCGCGACCACCTTGGCGACGCACTCACTTCGCGCCGCGCAGAACGACGTCAACACCTGGGAAGCAAACCAACGACCCCGCGGTGGCGGCGGCGATGCGACGGGAGCGATCCTCGGCGGCATCCTGATCAACAGCATTCTGCGAGGTGGCGGCGGGCCCCGCTCGTACGGCGGACCGAGCAGCAGCGGACGCTCCGGTCGCGGTGGCGGCGGCGGTGGTTTCGGCGGTGGCGGCGGCGGCCGAACCAGTCGAGGCGGCGGCGGCCGGTTCTGACGGATCCCGTCGAGGTAGTAAAATCCCTACTTTGTTCACGACCGCACTCGTCGTACGCTTCATCCGGCAAGTCGGGATCACAGATCATACGAAGGTGTTATGGAAAGCGTCGCCCCGCAGATAACCGTCGTTGTACCTACATACAACGAGCGTGAGAACCTGCCAAAGCTCGTCGATCGCCTCGCCGCGTTGAAGATCCCGAACCTGCACGTCCTCGTGGTCGATGACAACTCCCCCGACGGCACGGGCGAGGTTGCGGACAAGTTGGGTATCGATGGACCCATCCCGGTCGGAGTGCTTCACCGCACGGTCAAGGACGGACTCGGCCGTGCTTATGTCGCGGGCATGAGCCGGGCTCTGGCGGAGAACGCCGACATCGTCATTCAGATGGACGCGGATCTCTCCCATCCGTCCGAAGCGATCCCCGCCATGATCGAGATCCTCACCACGACCGATGCGGCAGTCGTTCTCGGCTCCCGTTACGTCGAGGGTGGCGCAGTTGCCGGCGACTGGCCGTGGCATCGCAAGGCTTTGTCCGCCTGGGCGAACTTCTACGTCAACGCTATTCTGCGACTGCACGTCAAGGATGCAACTGCAGGCTTCAAGGCGTGGCATGCAAAGACCTTGCGCGACATCGACGTCGAATCGGTGCAGAGCAACGGCTACGCGTTCCAGGTCGAGATGAACTACCGAGTTGTTCAGCGCGGCATGAAGATCGCCGAAACGCCAATCCGCTTCGAGGAACGCACCGAAGGTGTCTCCAAGATGAGCCTCTCGGTTCAGTTGGAGTCCGCTCTGGTGCCGTGGAAGCTCAAGTTCGGCAAGAAGTCTCTCTGACCTGCGCGGCTGATCGAAAATAATCGGCGGTCTGCGTGTCCGACGGGTAGAACGACTCAATCGCGATCTCTGCGAGCGTGACGTCGCGCGGCGTACCGAACACGGTGGTGGTGCTGAACATCGCCAATTCGGTATCGCCCGCGCGTACGCGCAACGGAACCAGCAGGGAATTCGCGCGGTCGTCGTGCCAGTCTCCGCCGCTCGGATAGGTGCGCAACTCGTCGAGCAACGACGCCAACTGCGCATCCGCACAGACCTCCACTTCCCGCGCCAACCTGGCGAGCAGGTGGGTCCGCCACTGCGCGAGGTTCACGATCCGCGGCGCCATGCCCTCGGGATGCAAACTCAAACGCAATACGTTCACCGGTGGTTCCAGGAGGAATTCAGCGGCCCCCTCGGTCAGGATTCTCACGGCCTGGTTCCCGGCGATCATCTCCCATTGCTGATCGACCACCACGGCCGGATAAGGGTCATGCGCGTCGATGATGCGATCGATGGCCTCGCTCACCGCTGACATCGGCGCTTCCGCCAACGATTTTTGCGAGTACTCCGGCGAGTGGCCACTTGCCAGCAGAAGCGTATTCTGTTGCCGTAGAGGAACATCCAGACATTCGGACAGGTGAAGGACCATGTCCCGGCTGGGTTTGGAGCGGCCGGTTTCGATGAAGCTCAGGTGCCTGGTCGACACTCCTGCCGCTGCCGAGAGACCCAACTGAGTGAGCCTTCGCCGCTCCCGCCACCGCTTGAGTTCGGTGCCAACGTCCATCGTCTCGAAGGTCATTCTTTCAAGTTAGCGACCCGAGGTAGCCGAGACCATGACCTCGGAGGTAATCGACCCGAAGCAGTTTCGGAGGAACAGTGGTCTCAGCCGGCGAGACCGCCGGATGTTCACCACAGGAACTGATCAAGGGAGCGACCATGAGCGACTTCGACGCAATCGCCGACGCCTATATCGACATGTGGAACGAAACAGATACCACCGCCCGTAGAGCACGGATCGAGCAATTGTTCGCACCCGGCGGCCGCTACACCGATCCGCTCGCGGACGTCACCGGACACGATCAGATCGACGCGATGATCAACGCTGTGCAGCAACAGTTTCCGGGCATGCACTTCACCCTCATCGGACCGGTGGACGCGCACCACCGACAGGCTCGATTCGGTTGGGCTCTCGGCCCGGCGGGGGCCGAGTCACTGATCGACGGGTTCGACGTACTCGAACGCGACGACGACGGCCGGGTGACGCTTGTCCTCGGGTTTCTCGACAAGGTACCTACGGCCTGAAGTGCGTCTACCACCGACAGCCTTCGCCACGAAGGCTGTCGGTGGTCCGTGGAATCATCGTTGCCGATGAACGCCGACGGATTTACCTGGTCCACACCGATTCCCGAGTCCGAGGGTGCTGAGTACGGCGCTCACACGCTGACCGTCAACGGCCTTCCCTCCGTCTATCGATCCGCCAAGACGACGCCGACCAAGCTCGGTCAGTTCGTCACGCTGTGGCGCCGTTCCGAGGCCGGGCCCATCCGCCCCTTCGACACCAGCGACGGCGTCGCGCTGTTTGTGGTGAAGGTCTACGACGAAGAACATCTGGGTCACTTCGTCTTTCCCACCGAAACCCTCGTCGAACACGACATCGTGTCGACGAACTTCTCGGGCGGCAAGCGCGCTATCCGGGTCTATCCGCCCTGGGTCACGCCGACCAGTGTGCAAGCCGTCAGAACCCAGCGTTGGCAGAAGCAGCATTTCGGCGAGTTCCCTGATGTATTCAACTCACCTGATACGTCGCGATGATGACGCCTGTTGTCGTAGGAACACTTTCGGTGAGGGTGAACTGAGCGAGCGCAGCACCGTCGGGGAACAATCTGCGCCCGGTTCCGAGAACCAGCGGATGAATCAGCAGAGTGTAGGTGTCGACGAGACGCCGTTCGGCCAATGACGTGATCAGGTCGCCACTGCCCAGAATCACCAGATCCGGGCCATCGCTTTCCTTCAGCGCGGCGACCGCGTCGGCGGCATCGCCTTTCAACACAGTCGAGTTCTTCCACGGCAGCGGTTCACCCAAAGTCCTTGACGCTACGTACTTCTGCGTGTTGTCGAGCACCTCGGTAAACGGATTGTCGGTCTGAAACGGCCAGTACGAGGCGAAGTTCTCATAGGTTCGGCGTCCGAAGAGCAACTCTGATTTCTTCGCCATCCCCTCCCCCATTTTCTGTGCCATGACGGAATCGTTGAAGGGTGCCGCCCATCCACCGTGCTCGAATCCGCCACGACGATCTTCGTCCGGCCCGCCAGGTGCCTGCATGACACCGTCGAGAGTCACGCTGTTGGTCACGCTGAGTTTTCTCATAACTTCGATCCTGCGCCTGAAGATCCACCATGGAAAGAGAAAACGGGCGGTCCTTCTCGAATGAGAAGAACCGCCCGTCAGCTTCGAACGAATCAGGAACCGATCAGCCGCGCAGCCAGGTAGCTTTCCACCTGATCGAGGGCGACGCGTTCCTGCGCCATGGAGTCACGCTCACGCACCGTCACAGCCTGATCTTCGAGAGTGTCGAAGTCGACCGTGATGCAGAACGGTGTGCCGATCTCGTCCTGGCGACGGTAACGACGACCGATGGCACCGGCGTCGTCGAACTCGACGTTCCAGTTCTGACGCAACTGCGCCGCAAGATCTTTTGCCTTCGGCGTCAGATCCGCATTGCGCGAGAGCGGCAGCACTGCGGCCTTGACGGGAGCGAGTCGACGATCCAGTCGCAGCACCGTGCGCTTGTCGACGCCGCCCTTGGAGTTGGGTGCCTCGTCCTCGGTGTACGCGTCGACCAGGAAGGCCATCAGCGAACGCGTGAGACCTGCCGCCGGCTCGATGACGTACGGCGTGTACCGCTCGCCCGTCGTCTGGTCGTAGTAGTTCAGCTCGGTGCCCGAGTGCTTGGAGTGCGTCGAGAGATCGAAGTCGGTACGGTTCGCGATACCTTCGAGCTCGCCCCATTCGCTGCCCTGGAAGTGGAAGCGGTACTCGATGTCGGTCGTGCCCTTCGAGTAGTGCGAAAGCTTTTCCGGCGCATGCTCGTACAGCCGCAGGTTGTCCTTGTTGATGCCGAGGCCGGTGTACCAGTCCAGGCGGTAGTCGATCCAGTACTGATGCCACTGCTCGTCCTCGCCCGGCTTGACGAAGAATTCCATCTCCATCTGCTCGAACTCGCGGGTGCGGAAGATGAAGTTGCCCGGGGTGATCTCGTTACGGAAGCTCTTGCCGATCTGACCGATGCCGAACGGCGGCTTCTTACGCGAGGTGGTCAGCACGTTGGCGAAGTTGACGAAGATGCCCTGTGCGGTCTCGGGGCGAAGGTAGTGCATGCCCTCTTCGCTCTCGACAGGGCCGAGGTACGTCTTGAGCATCATGTTGAAGTCGCGCGGCTCGGTCCACTGGCCGACGGTGCCGCAATCGGGGCAACCGATGACATCCATCGAGACGTCGTCCGGGTTGTCGAGCTTCTTCTTCTCCGCGTACGCCTCCTGCAGGTGATCCTGACGGTGACGCTTGTGACAGTTGAGGCACTCGACGAGCGGGTCGTTGAAGACACCGACGTGACCGGATGCGACCCACACCTCGCGGGGCAGGATCACCGAGGAGTCGAGGCCGACGACGTCCTCGCGGCTGGTGACCATGTTGCGCCACCACTGACGCTTGATGTTCTCCTTGAGCTCGACACCCAATGGGCCGTAGTCCCATGCGGACTTGGTACCGCCGTAGATCTCACCGCACGGGTAGACCAGGCCTCGCCGCTTGGCGAGATTGACAACGGCTTCGATCTTGGACTTGGGTGCCACTCGATTGCTCTCCATCTGGGTAATAGATGCATGATTTTCGTGCGCTTTTCGCACCATCAGCCTATCTGGCGGCTGCCACGCACTTCCGTCCAAGGTTGACATGCATACTTGTGCATATCAAAATGAAAGTGATTTGCAATAATGTGGTGAGATGGCTATGCCCGGACATCATGATCTACCCCTCGAAGGAGCCTCGCTGTGAGCATTGCGGATACCGGCGATCTCCACAAAAGCCATGATCATTCCGACCTCGGACACACGCACGACCCGTTCGAAGCCGCACCCCCCGCGCCCGTGCCGCCCAAGGAAACTTTGGCGGCCGCCGGCGAAATTCTGCGGGCGCTGGCTGCACCCGTTCGCATCGCGATCGTGCTTCAGCTCCACGAGTCGGAGCGTTGCGTTCACGAACTCGTCGGCGCTCTCGGCGTCACTCAGCCACTCATCAGCCAGCATTTGCGCGTTCTCAAAGCAGCGGGCGTCGTCCGCGGCGAACGCAACGGACGAGAAGTTCTCTATCGACTCGTCGACGATCACCTCGCACACATCGTCGTCGACGCTGTCGCCCACGCCGAAGAAGGATGAGATTCCACCGCATGAACACCCCGGGCAGTACGACCTCGAAACGTGGACCGGCCACCGTCGGCGTTCGTTCCACGAAACAGCGCAGCGCCATCTCCGCCCTGCTCGACGACATCGACGAATTCAAGTCGGCACAGGAACTGCACGACGAACTGCGCAAGCGCGGTGAAGGGATCGGCCTGACCACCGTCTACCGCACGCTGCAGGCACTGTCCGACGCCGGAACCATCGACGTCCTGCGCACCGACACAGGTGAGTCCGTCTACCGACGCTGCTCCTCCGGACACCACCATCACCTGGTGTGCCGCAACTGCGGATTCACCGTCGAGGTCGAGGGCCCGACGGTCGAGCAGTGGTCACAGACCATCGCCGAGGACAACGGTTTCACCGAAGTGAGTCACACCGTCGAGATCTTCGGCACCTGCCGCGACTGCGCCGCCAGCTGACAGCTGACAGCTGACAGCTGACAGCTGACAGCTGACAGCGTCAGGGAATCAAACCCTGACGCGCGGTATCGGCGCCGGTCAGCGCGAGTAGCAACATCGTGGTCAGTGCTTCGTCGTCCAGTCCGGCCGCCGGGAACGTGTATCGCAGGATCACGTCCGCCAGACTGCCGTGGCCGAATACCGCGATCGAACCGAATTGAATGGTCCGGTTCCGCTCGGCCACCTTGCGATGCAGTGCCGCGCTGACCGGTCGGTCCCACGCGAGGACACACGTCATGGACAGCACGTCCAGACCCTCGGACAAATTCATCGCCTGGATCGAGCACAGCGCGCCGGAGTACTGGAAACCAAGCGAGCCGTCCGCAGCCACATCGACCGTCACGAAATGCGCCAGCGAGGCGGCCGCGCGTTCTTGCAGGCGGGCTGCTTCGTCGGTGGTGTCGGTCATGTTCTCCCCTGTCATTTGACGCCACCGAATCTACGGTCGCGTGAGGCGTATTCGACGCAGGCGGCCCAGAGATCGCGGCGGTCGAAATCGGGAAACAGCTTCTCCTGGTACACCATTTCGGCGTAGGCGGATTGCCAGATCAAGAAATTGGACGTCCGCTGTTCCCCCGACGGACGCAGGAAGAGATCGACGTCGGGCATGTCGGGTTCGTCGAGGTACTTGGCAACCGTCGCCTCGGTGATCTTGTCCGGATTGATCTCACCGGCCGCGACACGCTTCGCGATTTCCTTTACCGCATCGGCAATTTCGGCCCGCCCGCCATAATTCACACACATGGTCAAGTTCATGACTGTGTTGTTCTTGGTCAGTTCTTCGGCGATCTCGAGTTCCTTGATCACACTGGCCCACAGGCGCGGCTTACGACCGGCCCAGCGAACACGCACACCCATTTCGTTCATCTCGTCGCGTCGGCGGCGGATGACGTCACGGTTGAAGCCCATCAGGAATCGAACCTCGTCGGGACTGCGCTTCCAGTTCTCGGTGGAGAAGGCGTAGGCGGAGAGCCACTCGACACCCATCTCGATGCAACCGCAGACGGTATCCATCAGGACAGCTTCACCGCGTTCGTGCCCGGCGGTTCGCGGCAGACCGCGCTCCTGCGCCCACCGTCCGTTGCCGTCCATCACCAACGCGACGTGGCGCGGGATGAGTTCGGTTTGCAGGATCGGCGGGGTCGCCCCGGACGGATGTGGGTCCGGTGGCCGGATCACCCGTTCAGCAGCAGGATCAAGCGGAGTTCGCGGTTCGCGTCGTCGAATCACGGGTTCCATCCTGCCTCACGGACAAGTCGACCTCGACGGCTGCATGCGGCCTCGAACGCTCGATCAGCGGCAACGTCCGCAATTGACGCTCGAGATGCCACTGCAGGTGTGCCGCGACCAGTCCGCTGGCTTGCGTCCGCAGCGTCGCGGGCGCCGAATCGGTGCCCTCCCACTCCCCTCGGAGCAGGGCTTCCATCAAGTCGAGCACTCCGGGCGACGGCGTCGCAGCACCCGCCGGGCGGCAGTAGGTACAGACGGCTCCGCCTGCGGCGACATGAAATGCACGGTGCGGTCCCGGAGCGCTGCAGCGGGCGCACTCTTCGAGGGCAGGCGCCCAACCCGCGTACCCCATGGCTCGCAACAAGAACGCGTCGAGCACGAACTCGACCGGCCGCGCCTGCTCGGCGATCGCACGCAGTGCTCCCACCGTCAATCGCTGAAGCTGCGGGGCCGGCGCGCGTTCCTCGCCGGCCAACCGCTCGGCAGTTTCGAGTACGGCGCAGGCCGTGGTGTACCGACTGTAGTCGTCGACGATGTCAGTGGCGAAGGCATCGACCGTCTGCACCTGAGTGATGATGTCGAGATTCTTGCCCGGAAGTAGTTGCACGTCGATGTGAGCAAACGGTTCGAGTCTGGCACCGAATTTGGAGGTGGTCCGGCGGACACCTTTGGCCACGGCACGTACCAACCCGAACTGACGGGTGAGCAACGTGACGATGTGGTCGGCTTCGCCCAGTTTGTGCAGGCGCAGCACCACCGCCGTGTCTCGATACAACCTCACTCGACCAGTGTCCCACGTTGTACCGACGACCGATCCCGATGCCGCGCCCGATGACAAGTCGGAAATACGGCGGGTCCGTCCGGATAGACTGGCCCGATGCCGAGCGACGCAATTGCGCAACCTGTCACTGCAGAGTTGACCGGTCGCGAAGCGCGGTGGGAGCGACACAACTCCGAGCGTCAGAAACGGATACTCACCTCGGCTGTCGAACTGATCGAAGAGCGCGCGGCAGGTGCCGAGGTGTCCGTCCAGCAGATCGCCGACCGTGCAGGCCTCGCCAAGTCGGTGGTGTACCGACAATTCAGCGGCCGAGACGACCTCGATCGACGAGTCCGAGCGTTTGTGCTCGGCCAATTTGCGGCGGCCCTGGATGCGTCGATGAGCATTTCGGTAGGCACTCTCGACCAGATCCTGACCCGAACCATCAGCGCCGTCGCCGAGTGGATCACCGAGCATCCACGGATTCACGAGTTCATGGGTACCGGCCCCACCGACTACGACGACGAGAGCATCGACGCGATCAGCAGCCTGAAGGCGACAATCGCCGACTCGGCCCTCACCACTATCACCGAAGTCGGTCGATCCGTGGGGATCGACTCCTCACCCTTCGATTCACTACCGTTCGCAGTGGTGACAATGGTCGAGGGCACGCTCACCCACTGGGTCCGAAGCACCGATCCGAAACCGAGCCGCGAAGAGATCGTCGCCGACCTCGCGAAATACACCTGGTACATGTTCGACGGCGTCGCCCGCTCGAGCGGGCTACAGATCGATCCCCATGTCGAATTGTCCACGCTCATAGCCGAGCTGGTGTCCTCCGACGGAGGAACTTCGCGGCCGGACTAGATCCGGGTCTTGTCGGAACGCTTCGGCTCGCCGCGGTAGCGGGCGTAGTCGCCGTCGATGCGCAGCTTTCGCCACGCACGCTTCGACACCGGATTCATCAATCCGAGTTCGTCTGCCAGGGCTCGCATTTCACCGAAGTAGTTACCCAGGATGCGGCGTGAATGTGGGCTCCCCCAGAAGGCGCTCTTCATCACCTCGTCCGGGATTCCGAATTCTTCGGCGAATTCCTTTGGCGGTGACATGATTTCGCCCGCAAGCCAACGCATCGTGCCGGGGAAGGCGACCGATGTGATGGCGCGACTCGTACGACTGAGTCTGGGGACGTGATTACGCAGGAACTCGTGAGCAAACGAGATGTGTCTCGCTTCTTCGGCGATGTGAATCTCCATGGTGCGGAGCATCGCCGGCGGCGTGTCCTTACCCTCGCGGATGAGATCCTTCTGGAAGTGGTCGATCGGTTCTTCACCAGCCAGAATGCCGATGAAGAAGATGACCGGGAACTTTGCTCCCAGCACTCCGATGATCGGCGACAGCCGCCGGAACATCGGACGCATACCCGGTACGTCGATGTCCATACGATTGACGAGCTCTTGGAACATCTGGATGTGATTGCACTCTTCGGTCATCTCGTGCAGGCAGTACCGGAACTCAGGCGACTGGTTGGGTAGCGCCATGATGTATTGCAGCATTCCCCGGATCAAGATGCTCTCGAATGCCGAACCCACCTTGGTCACATTCGCCTGACGCCACATTCCCATGGCGATTCGACGCTCCAACGACTGATCCTGGTACCACTGCGTCGCTCCGAGCGGATCCGACACGGATGAGAGTACCCACCTCGGATCATGCGGATCGATCGCGAACTCTGGTGAATCCCAGTCGATGTCGAGATAGGGATCGAAACTGCGGGCAACTGAGCCCTCGGACAAAGTCTGCAGTACCTGGCGGTACGGCTTTTCCACTTCGATCGACGCTGACCGAGCCATCGGTGTCTCCTCACGGCCAGTCCGTCGATTGGAGTCGACGGACTTGAATGAGGTCAAACATAATGGGACACCGCGTCCCACGCAACCCCTTCAGGGGCCTGATTTCAGGCCCGCCGCACCGGGATGATCTCGCGAACCTTCTCGTCTCGGAGATACAGACCCGCCCACATGACGATTCCGGTATAGACGGCAAACAATGTCGTGCTCAGCAGAGGCTGTTCCGCTCGAAGGTTGGTCAACACGGCTCCACCCAGGTAACCGGTGAGCAGAATCGCGCCGAGTATCGACGTTCGCGGAATCACGTACAGCGCAAGGCAGATCAGTTGCACCACCCCGGCCGTCAATGCCAGCGAGTCCGGCAACCCAAGTTCGGCGGAGGCATCCTTGACGGTCTGAAGGTTGAGAATGTGGATGATGCCGTCGAAGAGCATGAAAACGACGAACAGCCCACTCAGGACAAATCCGACCTTGCGAGCCGTGGCCGAAGGTGTCGTCGTCGTGGCGTTACCGGAAACAGTTTCGTTGTGGACGGGCTGGGTGGTCATCGGAATCTCCTGGGGCGAAGGCGAGCGGCCGGTTGCCACTTCGCTTGCAATTACGACTCCCGAGCGATCGAAAACTCATCGCGCCGGCCGTTACTACGCACCCGGCGTTCAGGACGATTCACCTCACGTGGTCTGATGGACGGTGACACGGGGTGCCGAAAAAGTCGGCTGAGATCAGACCCGATGAACCTGACCAGTTAGCACTGGCGGAGGGATGTCGACATGACCGAACAGCAATTTCAGCGCGCATTGAACCTCGACGAGCAGATCGTTCTGATCACCGGTGGCGCCCGCGGGCTCGGCGCCGCACTGAGCCGAGCATTCTCCCGCTCGGGCGCCCGCGTAATCGTGAACTACAACAAGAGCCGCGATGCCGCCGAGGCCCTGGTCGCCGAACTGGGTGAGAATCGCACCTTCGCAGTCCAGGCGGACGTGACGGACCGCAGTTCCGTCGACCAGTTGTTCTCCGCTGCACGCGAGAGATTCGACGCACCGATCTCGACCGTGGTCGACAATGCACTGGTCGACTTCTCGTTCAACGGCGATGCCCGGCCGAACGCGGACACGATCACCTGGGCCGACTTCGACTCTCAACTACGCGGAGCTGTTGCCGGAACACTCAATACCACCCAGGCAGCGCTACCAGGCATGCGCGAACTCGGCTTCGGCCGAATCATCACTGTCGGAACCAATCTGGTCCAGAATCCGGTAGTTCCGTACCACGACTACACCGCTGCCAAGGCCGCACTGCTGGCACTGACACGGACGCTGTCCGCCGACCTCGGTCCGGACGGGATCACAGTCAACATGGTCTCCGGCGGCTTGCTCCGCACCACCGATGCGAGTGCCGCGACACCGGAAGCCGTGTTCGACATGATCGCGGCAAGCACTCCCCTGCGCCGAGTCACGACGCCGGACGAATTTGCCGACGCTGCACTCTTTTTCGCCTCCCCATGGTCGCGGGCCGTGACCGGCCAGAATCTGGTTGTCGACGGCGGACTCGTCAAGAACTGATGGGCGCACAGCTACGGATAGGTGCGTTCCTGCTCGGTTGCGGGCATCACAGTGCGGCGTGGCGACACCGCGACTCACCGGTCGAAAGTCTCGGTGACATCACGTATTACGAGTCGCTCGCGCAGATCGCCGAACGCGGCAAGCTGGACGCCGTTTTCTTCGCTGACGGTCACAGTGTTCGAGAACCCGAGTCTGGTGCGTCGTGGTTTCTCGAACCGATCACCGCGTTGACTGCCATGGCACGAGCGACGGCGAACGTCGGCCTGGTCACCACCATCTCCACGACCTTTTACACGCCATTCCACGCGGCACGACTTTTGGCATCGCTCGACCACATCAGCGGCGGACGGGCCGGATGGAACGTCGTGACCTCGATGTTCGACCAGGAGGCGCGCAACCACGGACTCGAGGCGATGCCCGATCACGCATCCCGATATGAACGAGCCGACGAATTTGTCGAAGTGGCCCTCGCATTGTGGGATTCGTGGTCGGAAGACGCGCTGATCCTCGACCGGGCGGGACGTTTTGCCGACGCAGGCAAGATTTCTCGCATCGATCACGACGGCAAGCATTTTCGTGTCGACGGCCCGTTGACGGTTCCTCGATCCCCGCAGGGCAGGCCGGTCTTGTTTCAGGCCGGGGCGTCCGAGCAGGGTCGCGATCTGGCTGCGCAGCGCGCCGAGGCGATCTATTCGGTTGCCTACGACCTACCCAGCGCGCAGAGCTACTACGCGGACATGAAGTCGAGAATCGAGCGCGCCGGCCGGGATTCGAACTCGGTCGCCGTCATGCCGGGGCTGGTCACCTACGTCGGAAGTACTGTCGCCGAGGCACGGGCCAAGAAGGCCGAACTTGGTCGCCTGCTGCCCACCGAACAGTCGATACGCCAACTCTCGTTGTTCACCGGACAGGATTGCGAGGACTGGGATCTCGACGGGCCCGTGCGCCCGTTGCCTCCACTCGAAGCATTCAGCGGGCCGCAAGGACGCTACGCAACCATTCTGCGGATCGTCGAGAAGGACGCACCGACTGTGCGGGAACTCCTCGGGACGCTCGCTGCGGGTGGTGGTCACGCAACGATGATCGGCACACCGGAGTCGATTGCCGACGAGATGGAATCCTGGTTGGACGGCCGCGGTGCCGACGGTTTCAATCTGATGCCGCCGACCTATCCGCAGGGCCTGGAAGATTTTGTCGATCACGTGATTCCAGTGCTGCAGGCGCGTGGGTTGTTCCGACACGAATACGAGGGAGCGACTCTGAGAGAAAACCTCACCTAGTCCGGCAGTAGCGGCACCGACAGGTCCGGATCGCGTCCCAGGAGCACTCCCCTCGTGAGAGCCGCCGAGCCGAACTTCTTCCGGACGCTGTCCATCGCCGAGTCGAGGGCGGCAGTGTCCGGACCCGCGAATCCTGGACCGTCGAAGGGCAATTCGAGTTGTTCGGCGCCGTCCCGATCCAGGTTGGAGACAGCGACACCGATTAACGTGATGCCCTTGTCCGCGATCATCGGTATCGCTTCGTCCAGCAGCACCATCGAGGCGTTCAGCAATTCCACTGTGTCGGCGGTGGACCGGCGCAGTGTGTGAGATCGAGTTGCCCGCGTGAAATCCGCGAAGCGAAGCCGGAGCGTGACCGTGCGCCCCGTCCGCTGCGCCGAACGCATGCGTCGACTGACACGGTCGACAAGGGACATCAACGACGCATCGAGTTCTGCGCGGGAATGGGATCCGCGACCAAGCGCATGCTGAGCACCCATCGAACTGCGGCCACGATAGGCGCGGACGGGGCGCGGATCTCGATTGTGCGAGAGCGCGTAGAGATGGCGACCGGCGCCGCCCCCGAGAATCGAGACGATCGAGGATTCGTCGTGCCGAGCGATGTCACCCACCGTCACGATGTCGAAGTTTCGCAACTTCTGGGCCGTGATCTTGCCGACGCCCCACAGCTTCTCGACCGGCAACGGATGCAGGAATTCGGTCTCGCCCTCCGGCGGCACTCGCAGCAATCCGTCGGGTTTCGCGAATGCACTCGCGACCTTGGCCAGGAACTTGGTGCGTGCGATCCCGACCGTGATCGGGAGTCCGACCTGCTCGGCCACGTCGCGCCTGAGGTTGGCCCCGATCTGCAGCGGGTTTCCCACGATTTTGGCGAGCCCGCCGACCTCGAGAAAGGCCTCGTCTATGGAGATTCCTTCGACCAGCGGCGACGTGTCGTGAAAGACGTCGAACACGTCTTTGCTCGCCTGCGAGTACGCCGACATTCGCGGGGGAACGACGATCGCCTGGGGACACAGTGATCGAGCCTGACCACCACTCATCGCAGTTCGAACCCCGAACGCCTTGGCCTCGTAGCTTGCCGCCAGGACCACGCCACCACCGACGATGACCGGCCTGCCCGCCAGAGTCGGGTCGTCACGTTGCTCGACCGATGCGTAGAACGAATCGAGGTCCGCATGGAGGATCGTTGCGTCACCCGTAGGTCGACTACCCCCAGAATGATTACCGCCAGAACGAGCACCGCCAGGGTGATTACCTGGCGTTTCTCGATCCAGCGGTTCATGCGACACGAACATATGTTCCCATGCGCCACCGACACAACGAAAGGCCGCAAATAGATTCCATGGAATTGATCACGAATCGGGCGTACGGTGAAAGAATGATTCCACGGAATGCATATCGGTTCGGGGTCTGCTCATGACGGGGTCGGACCTGAGCGGTCACTTCGACAACCTCGTCCGCTTCGAAACCGAACTGTGGACGGCCGTCGACCAGCGACTACGAATCGAGCACGACCTGCCACTGAGTCGATTCGAGCCGATGCAGATCATCGACAGGCTAGGTTCCTGTCGGGTCTTCGACATTGCCGAAGCCCTCGCGATCACCGTCGGTGGCACGAGCAAATTGGTAGATCGGATCGAGTCCTCGGGGCACTGCCGTCGACAATCCAATCCCGCCGACAAACGATCCTCACTCATCGCGTTGACCCCCGACGGCATTGGCCTCTTGCAGCGGGCGAAGTCCACGTTCGACGACGAACTGGCACGCCGTCTCGGTTCCGTGCTGACGCCCGAGGCTCTCGATCGGTTCGGCGCCACACTGGCCACGCTGCGCGAAGCCAACCGTCGACTGACACTCATCACCAAGGAGAAAGCATGACCGACACAATGCGCGCAATCGTGCTCGACGCCCCCGGCCCGCCAGAAGCATTGACGATCAAGGAGATTCCCATACCGGCGCCTACCACCGGCTGGGTACTGGTCCGCGTGAAGGCCTTCGGCCTCAATCGATCCGAACTGCACACCAGGCTCGGCCTCGCCGAAGGCGTGACGTTCCCGAGGGTGCTGGGCATCGAGGCCGTCGGCGAAGTGGTGAACTGCCCCGGCGGGGAGTTGACCGAAGGGCAGCAGGTCGCCGCCATGATGGGCGGGATGGGTCGGGTCTTCGACGGCGGATATGCCGAGTACACGTGCGTTCCCGTCAGCCAGGTCGTTCCCTTCTCCAGCAAACTGGACTGGTCGACAGTGGGAGCTGTTCCCGAGATGCTGCAGACGTCGTACGGCTCGCTGACGGTGGGACTGGATGCGAAATCCGGTCAATCCCTACTGATTCGAGGCGGAACCTCCTCGGTCGGCATGGCAACCGCAGTCCTGGCGAAGCAGTGGGGGCTCACGGTCCTTGCGACCACCCGCGATGCGAGCAAGACGTCATCGTTGACCGCGATCGGGGTCGACCACGTTGTCCTCGACGACGGTGCCGTGGCAGGCCAGGTGCGAGACATTTTCCCGGACGGTGTTGATCTGGCTCTCGAATTAGTCGGAACACCAACACTTCCCGACACGTTGCGCGCCACTCGCGTTCACGGGACCGTGTGTTTCACGGGCATGTTGTCCAACGAGTGGACAGTCAAGGACTTCTATCCGATCGACTACATTCCACGCGGAGTGCGATTGACCTCGTACGGCGGGGACGCGTCCGACCTGCCTGCCGACGTACTGCAAGACTTCCTCTCCGCTGTCGCGTCAGGCGAGGCGGTGGTACCGATCGACGAGGTGTTCGCATTCGAGGACATCGCGCAAGCGCATGCCAAGATGGAAGCCGGTACGGCTCGTGGCAAATTGGTGGTGATGATCTGACCTGGTTTCTCACACCTGGTTTCTCACACCACGAATCGATAACCCATCCCCGCCTCGGTGATCAGATGCTTGGGGTTGGCCGGGTCGTCCTCGAGCTTGCGACGAAGTTGAGCCAGGTAGACACGCAGATAGTGAGTCTCGGTGTCGTAAGCCGGTCCCCACACCTCCCGAAGCAATTCCTTCTGCCCGACCAGCTTTCCGCGGTTGCGCACAAGCATCTCGAGCATGCCCCACTCGGTCGGAGTCAGGTGCACCTGTTCACCGCGCCGACTCACCGTTTTGGCAGCCAAGTCCACCGTGAACGACGCGGTCTCGACCGACGGTTCCGAGGTGTCGGCCGCCGAGGTTCCACGCCTCGCCGCTGCGCGCACGCGGGCCAGAAACTCGTCCATCCCGAAGGGCTTGGTGACGTAATCGTCGGCACCGGCATCGAGGGCCTCGACCTTGTCCGCGGAGTCGGTGCGCGCCGACAGCACGATGACCGGCGCCGTGCACCAGCCACGCAGGCCTGCAAGTACTTCGGTGCCGTCCATGTCCGGCAGTCCGAGATCGAGAATCACCACGTCCGGCGGCCGTTCCGCTGCAGCGCGCAAGGCCCCTGCTCCGGTGGACGCCGTCACCACGTCATATCCACGCACAGTGAGGTTGATGCGTAGTGCCCGCAAGATCTGCGGTTCGTCGTCGACAACCAGTATCCGGCTCATGACTCGCTTCCATTCGTTCCTGCACCGGCCAGTTCGACCATCATCGTCAACCCACCGCCCGGAGTGTCGGTGGCACTGACCGTTCCGCCCATCGCGTCGACAAATCCGCGCACCACGGACAACCCGAGTCCGACGCCGCCCGTGTTGTCGCGATCCCCCATTCGCTGAAACGGCTCGAACATCGATTCGGCTTCACCACGGGGTACACCGGGGCCGGTATCTGCGACGGTGATGACGGTGCGGTCTCCGACGCGTGCTGCTCCCACTCGCACCGGTGTTGTGCCGCCGTACCGCAATGCGTTGTCGACGAGGTTGGCGATCACTCTCTCGAGCAAACCCTGATCGGCCTGCACGGCAACAGTACCCACGTCGACGATCACACTGTGAGACCGGGAGTCCGACCGGCCGCCGATGCCTAATCCCAGCAACGCCCGGTGAACAACTTCGTCGAGGTACACCGCCCGCAACGTCGGCTTGACCACTCCCGCAGCCAGTCTGGACGAATCAAGAAGGTTGCCGACCAGCGCGGTCAACTGATCCGCAGACTCCTCGATGGTGGCCAGTAGTTCTGCCGTGTCCTCAGGTGAGAACTCGATGTCGTCGCTGCGCAAGCTCGACACAGCAGCCTTCACGCCGGCGAGCGGTGTCCGAAGGTCATGGCTCACAGCCGAAAGCAATGCTCGGCGCAGTTGATCAGCCTCGGTCAATGCAGCCGCCTTGCTCGCTTCGACCGTGAGCTTGTCCTGACGGATCATGCCGACCGCCTGGTGCGCGACAACGGTCAACACCCGACGATCACGCGCACTCAACTCCGGCCCCGACAGCATCAGTGCGTATTCGCCGTCGTTCACCTCGCATACGGAATCCGCATCAGCTTCACGTGCCGGCGGTTCTGCACCCACGGCCGCGACTACGCCATCCTCATGATGCACCACCGAAACCCCACGTTGACGGTAGATTTCACGAGCTTTCTCGAGCAGCGTGGACAGGTCAGCACCGCGGAGAACCGACCCCGCAAACAGTGTCAGAAGTTCCGCTTCCTCCGAAGCACGCTTCGCTTCCCGAGCCTTTTTGGCGGCAGCGTCCACCAGAACGGCCACTGCCACAGCCACTATCAGCAGCACCACCGTCGTGATGAAGTTGTCGGGTTCGGCGATCGTGAAGCTGTACCTGGGGTCGGTGAAGAAGTAATTGAGCAGCAGTCCCGATAGCAGAGCAGACAGCATTGCCGGCCCGACACCACCGAGCAGCGCGACCAGAACCACCACCACGAAGAACAACGCGTTTTCACCCTGCACGCCGGAGATCCGGTCGATCAGACCCATGAGTCCGGCTGCGGCCGTCGGAACCACCACTGCCGCAATCCACGACAGCAAGCGGTACTCGGATCGGCCGAACAGCGAGATCCGCCGACGGACAGTCGTTTCCTCATGGGTGACCATGTGAACGTCGATGCCGCCGGACTGCTGAACCACCGCGGCGCCGATCCCCTCGTCGAGGATGCGCGCCAGCCGAGAACGTCGAGACGTTCCCAGAACCAACTGTGTGGCGTTCTCCTCGCGGGCGAATTCGAGAAGCGTCGACGGTACGTCGTCACCGACAACGGTGTGAAGCGTGGCGCCGACCCCGACGGCCAACGCGCGCACCTTGCCCATCTCCGGAGCCGAGACGCCGGTGAGTCCGTCACCGCGCACGACGTGGACCACCATCAGCTCGGCACTCGATTTCGACGCGATACGGGATGCGCGTCGTACCAGCGTTTCCGACTCCGGTCCCCCGGTCACGGCAACGACGACACGCTCGCGCGCCTCCCAGGTATCGGTGATCTTGTTCTCGGCCCGGTACTTCGCCAGGGCGGCGTCCACCTGATCGGCCACCCACAGCAGAGCCAGTTCGCGTAGCGCCGTGAGGTTTCCGCGTCTGAAGTAGTTACCCAATGCCGCATCGACACGCTCCGGCGAATACACGTTTCCGTGAGAAAGTCTGCGGCGCAGCGCCTCCGGAGTGATGTCGACCAACTCGACCTGCGCCGCACTACGCACTATCGCGTCCGGAACCGTCTCCTGCTGAACCACGCCGGTGATGTGCGCGACAACGTCGTTGAGGCTTTCGAGGTGTTGCACGTTGACCGTGGACAGGACGTCGATCCCGGCTTCGAGCAGTTCCTGTACGTCCTGCCAGCGCTTGTGATTCTCACTCCCCGGCGTGTTGGTGTGTGCCAACTCGTCCACGAGGACAAGGGCCGGCCGCCGAGCCAACACCGCCTCGACGTCCAGTTCCGGCATCCGTGTTCCGCGATAGTCCACCAGCTTCGGCGGAATGATCTCGAGGTCACCGATCTGCGCCGCCGTGCGGGCGCGGCCGTGTGTCTCCACAACGGCCGCGACCACGTCACAGCCACGATCTCGACGTCGATGAGCCTCACCGAGCATCGCGAAGGTCTTTCCGACGCCGGGGGCAGCGCCGAGGTAGATACGCAATTCACCACGTTTGCGTGCCCTACCGAAAGATTGACCGACCTTCTCCGAAGAACTCACGTGACAATCATCCACCAGTCGTCGGCGCAGCACACGTAGGTGCCGTCAATCCGAGTGCCAGGTTCAATTCCAGGACGTTGACTCGCTCGGCTCCGAGAAATCCGAGTTGCCGACCGTCGGTGTGCTCAGCCACCAAGTCCCGCACCTGGTCTTCCGAGATGCCGTTGTTCGCCGCCACCCTCGCGACCTGCAGCTCGGCGTACGCCGGACTGATGTGGGGATCGATACCCGAGCCCGAACCGGTGACTGCGTCGACGGGAACCGATGCCGGGTCGACGCCCTCACGTGCCGCGATGGCTGCCCGGCGCTCGATGATGAATCCGGCCAGAATCTCGCTGCTCGGCCCCTGGTTGGACGGCAGTGCCGCAGCGGGATCACCGGTGGCAAAAGGATCCTCGTCCGAAACGGATCCGACAACGCGGTTGTGGAAGAACGGGTCCTGCTGCCCTTCGGCAACCTGCGGATCAACACCCACCCAGGCACTGCCGACCACGCAACCGGCGGCATCAGTGACCGGTGAGCCTTCGGCAGATCCGGAGCTGATCCGGCTGACCCCCCACACCGCGGCGGGATAGATCACACCGAGAACGACCGTGAGTGCAAGTAATACGAGCAAACCCGCCCATACCTGTTTGGCAAAACCGATAGTGAAACGCATGTCAGGTCACCCAATTCCAGGAATCAAACGCACGACGAGATCGATCAACCAGATACCGACGAACGGTGTGATCACACCGCCGAGACCGTAGACGAGCAGGTTACGTCCGAGCAACTGCGATGCTGTCGACGGTCGGTATCGAACACCCTTGAGCGCCAACGGAATCAACCCGATGATCACCAAGGCGTTGAAGATCACGGCCGAGACGATCGCCGATTCGGGGGTGGCGAGCCGCATGATGTTCAACGCGTCCAGCTGCGGGTAGATGCCGCTGAACAATGCCGGCAGGATTGCGAAGTATTTCGCCAAGTCGTTCGCCAACGAGAATGTGGTCAAGGCGCCGCGGGTGATCAGCAATTGCTTGCCGATTTCCACTACCTCGATCAACTTGGTGGGATCGGAATCGAGATCGACCATGTTCCCGGCCTCTTTGGCTGCCGAGGTTCCCGTGTTCATCGCGACCCCGACATCCGCCTGGGCAAGGGCGGGCGCATCATTGGTCCCGTCACCGGTCATCGCGACGAGACGTCCGCCTTCCTGCTCCTTCCGGATCAGGGCCAGTTTGTCTTCCGGGGTGGCCTCCGCCATGAAGTCGTCGACGCCCGCCTCATCGGCAATCGCCTTCGCAGTCAACGGATTGTCGCCGGTGATCATGATCGTGCGAATACCCATCGCCCGGAGTTCGGCGAACCTGTCAGCCATTCCCGGCTTGACGACGTCGGACAACGCGATCACGCCGAGGATCGAGGTGCTCTCACCGTGCTTGACGGCAACTACCAGTGGTGTTCCGCCGGCTTGGGCGATGTCGTTCACGGTATCGGTCACCGCGGTCTCTGCATGTCCACCGCCACTGACGACCCAGTGCATCACCGCATCTGCTGCACCCTTTCGGATTTGGCGTCCGGAGTGGTCGAGTCCGCTCATCCGCGTTTGTGCCGTGAAGGGAACGAACTCGGCGCGTTCCTCGTCGAGCGTCGGTTCGGCCGCGAGAGAGAACTCTGCTGCGCACAACTCGACGATGCTCCGTCCCTCGGGAGTTCCGTCGGCCAGGCTCGACAAGCGCGCTGCCGCAGCAAGATCGTCGGCGGATACGCCGGGTGCCGGGTGGAGCGCGGTCGCCCGGCGGTTGCCGAAGGTGATGGTTCCGGTCTTGTCCATCAACAGGGTGTCGATGTCGCCCGCAGCTTCCACGGCACGCCCCGACATCGCGAGAACGTTGCGCTGGACGAGGCGGTCCATGCCCGCGATACCGATCGCCGAGAGTAGCGCTCCGATGGTCGTCGGGATCAGGCAGACGAGGAGTGCGATCAGCTTGATCGGATCCTGCTCGTGCCCCGCGTACAAGCCCATCGGGCCGATGGCTACGACGGCGAGGAGGAAGATGACCGTCAACGACGCGAGCAGGATGTTGAGCGCAATCTCGTTGGGTGTCTTCTGACGCGAGGCGCCTTCGACGAGCGCGATCATCCGGTCCACGAACGAACTGCCCGGTGCTGCGGTGATTTCCACGACGATCCGGTCGGAGAGAACCGTCGTACCACCGGTGACGGCGCAGCGGTCGCCACCGGATTCACGGACTACCGGGGCGGATTCACCGGTGATCGCCGATTCGTCCACGGAGGCAATACCTTCGACCACGTCGCCGTCGCCGGGGATGACCTCGCCGGCAACCACGATCACCCGGTCGCCGACCACCAGTTCGGTGCCGGAAACCGATTCGATCGCGCCGCTCATCGTGATCCGATGTGCTGTGGTGTCCTGCTTGACCTTGCGCAGGCTGGCCGCCTGAGCCTTGCCTCGCCCTTCGGCCACGGATTCGGCGAGGTTCGCGAAGATCACCGTGAACCAGAGCCACAGGGTGATCACCCATGAGAACACCGAGGGATCGGCGATCGCCATGACGGTGGTGATGACGGAACCGACGAACACCACGAACATGACCGGGTTACGCGCCAAGTGGCGTGGATCGAGTTTGCGTACGGCCCCCGGCAACGCGGTGATCATCTGCCGCAGGTTGAATACGCCTGCGTGTACTTGACGGGACTGCCCTGGATCAACCTTGTCGGCAGCGTCTTGCGCTACCACGGGTTTCTCACTGATACGCACGGTCATTGAAGAGCCTCCGCTAGCGGGCCCAGCGCGAGGGCCGGGAAGAATGTAAGTGCAGCAACAAGAACGACGGTTCCGGTCAACAGGCCGGTGAACATCGGACCGGATGTGGGGAGGGTGCCGGCCGTCGGCGCCACCTTCTTCTGAGAGGCCAGCGCACCGGCCAGAGCGAGAACGAAGATGATGGGCAGGAATCGGCCCAGAAGCATGCAGATTCCGAGAGACGACTGGAACCAGTCGCTGGTGACGGTCAGACCGCCGAACGCGCTGCCGTTGTTGTTCGAGGCGGAAGCGAAAGCGTAGAGCACCTCGCTGAACCCGTGGATCGATCCCGGCGTGCCCGGATCTCCCCCGTTGCCTTGATAACCGGTGGTCGAACCGAGGATCACGGTGATGGCGGTACCGATCAGGACCAGTGCGGGCATGACCAGGATCGACAGCGCTGCAAGGGTTATCTCGCGTCGACCCAACTTCTTGCCGAGGTATTCGGGCGTGCGACCGACCAACAGTCCGCCGACGAACACTGCGATCAGCGCCAGCACAAGAATCCCGTAGAGGCCGGTTCCGACTCCGCCCGGCGCGATTTCGCCGAGCAACATGTTGAGCAGGACCGCGCCGCCGCCGAGGGGCGACATGCTGTCGTGGGCCGAGTTCACCGCACCCGTCGACGTTCCCGTGGTCGCCACCGCGAACAATGCCGATCCGGGGATTCCGAAGCGAACTTCCTTGCCCTCCATCATCGAACCAGCTGCTGTGGCGGCAACACCGCGTGCGCCGGATTCGGCAGCGAGCGTCACCGCGAGCAGTCCGCTCCACAGGATTCCCATCACTGCGAGCAGGGTGAGGCCTTGCCTACGATCACCGACGAGAGTTCCGAATGTTCGTGTGAGGCAGACCGGAATCAACAGGATCGCCAGAATCTCGACAATATTGCTCAGCGGGGTGGGGTTCTCGAACGGGTGCGCCGAGTTGGCAGCCAAGATCCCGCCGCCGTTCGTGCCGAGTTCCTTGATCGCTTCCTGGGACGCGACGGGAGCGAGTGCATTGGTCACCGCATTGCCGTCGAGGCCAGTGGAGGCGAAACCGCTGTGGAACGACTGGATCACTCCCTGGCTCAACAGGATCAGGGCGATCACGAAGGAGAACGGGAGGAGGATGCGCAGAGAACCACGCGTCAGATCGACCCAGAAGTTGCCGATTTCGCCGCCCCGGGCAACCCGAATGAAGCCACGAACCAATGCGATGGCCACCGCCATCCCGACTGCGGCAGAGACGAAGTTCTGCACCGCCAGGCCGACGGGCTGAACGAAGTTGCTCATCGTCGTTTCCGGCGTGTACGACTGCCAGTTCGTGTTCGCCACAAAGGAAATCGCGGTGTTGAAGGCAACGGCAGGGCTGACGCCGGACAGTCCGTCACTCAGCGGTAGTACACCCTGAATCCGTTGGACAAAGTACAAGAACAATGCGCTCGCCAACGAGAATCCGAGAACGCTTGCGGCGTAGCCGTACCACGTCTGCTCGGCCCGCGAGTCGATCCGGCCGACGCGGTAGATCACACTCTCGACCCGCAGATCCCGCGTCGACGAGTAAACGCGTGCCATGTAGTCGCCCACCGGAACGTAGGCAATTGCCAGAACGGCGAGGACAAAAGCGATCTGCAGGCCGGCTGCAAGAGCGGGCGACATCAGAACCTCTCAGGATCTACGAGTGCAACGAGCAGATAAATGACCAATGCCGCGGCGACGGCGATCAGAACCACGCTGACCACACCGGCAACCGTCATTTGGGAGCGCTCGCCTGTAGGGCGCGCAGCACCAGCGCGCACACGAGAAAACCACCGAGAATCAGAGCAACGTAGGCCAGATCGGCCATGAGCTTCCCTCTTCGAAATCTTTTGCCGTGCTGCTGTGCATCGCAGCCATGACGCTCGGTCGCCCTCGACCGGATGCGCTCTCTCAGCTTCGACCTCCAGAGAGGCCGATTCCGTGTCTCTGACGATCCACTTACGCACTGACCTGGCGTCTTGACGCGATCTTGACGCGGAACCCAAGTTCGCTAATACTGAAACAAGTTACTGTTCGTTCGAACGAACAGTTTTGCGAAGGGAACCTGATGACTTCTCGAACCGACCACGATCTCGCCCCCGGCCTTGTCGACCAGGTTGCGAGTCTGGCTTCGGGTGCTACCTCGTCCGTCGCGGCCACGGAGGCAACGCTGAGCCGGATCGAGGCCACTCAGCCTCACCTCAATGCGTTCAAGATCGTGCGGCGCGAGAAGGCACTCGAAGAAGCAGCCGAGGCCGACAGGCGTCTCGCACTCGGCGAGCGCCTACCTCTTCTCGGCGTGCCGATCGCAGTGAAGGACGACGTCGACATCACCGGCGAACCCACCGCCTTCGGTTGCCCTGGCGATTTCCCGGCCAAGACCGAGGACTCGGAGATGGTTCGACGCCTCCGCGACGCCGGCGCAGTGATCGTGGGCAAGACCAACAGCCCGGAACTGGGCCAGTGGCCGCTCACGAGCGGTTCAGCCTTCGGTTACACGCGCAATCCGTGGTCGCGTCACCACACTCCAGGCGGATCGTCGGGCGGCACCGCGGCGGCCGTCGCTGCCGGATTGGTCAGCGCCGGAATCGGTTCCGACGGAGCCGGTTCCATCCGAATCCCCGCGGCCTGGACCAACCTCGTCGGAATCAAACCGCAGCGCGGGCGCATCTCCACCTGGCCCGACGCCGAAGCCTTCTACGGCCTGACGGTCAACGGCCCGCTCGCTCGCACCGTCGCCGACGCGGCACTGCTGCTCGACGTCGCTGCCGGCAACCACGACGGCGATCTCCACAAGCCGACACCGGTCACCGTCAGCGACGCGGTGGGACGCGACCCCGGAAAGCTGAAAATCGCTCTTTCCCTTCGTAATCCGTTCACCGCCACTCCTGTGAAGCTGGACCCGGAAGTGCGCCTGGCCGTGCATTCGATCGCCGACACGCTGCGGGAACTCGGACACCACGTCGTCGTCGACGATCCCGCATACGGCCTGATCTTCGGCCTGAACTTTCTGCCCCGCTCACTCGTCGGGGTCCACGACTGGCTCGGACGCGTTCCCGACCCGACACTGGTCGATGCCCGAACACGCGGAAATGCACAGAACGGCAAGCTACTTCGTGGTGCGCCACTGCGCGCGGCCCGCGCGGCCGAACCGCGGATGCGAAAGCGGATCGGGGCGATCTTCGACACCTACGACGTCGTCCTGGCACCCACGACGGCAACTCCACCGATCATGGCGACCGCGATCGACGGCATCGGTGGTTGGGACACCGACAAGGTCATGACCGGCGCCTGCCCGTACGCGTGGCCGTGGAACGTCCTCGGCTGGCCCTCGGTCAACGTGCCGGCCGGATTCAGCAAGGCCGGCCTGCCCATCGGTGCGCAGTTGATGGGCAACGAGAACACCGAACCTCTGTTGGTCTCCCTCGCTTCACAATTGGAATCGGTCCTGCGTTGGGATCAGGTCCGCCCCGAGCCGTGGTGGTGACCCGATGAGTAACCGGGACGTTCGCGAGCGAATACTCGACGCCGTTCTGCACGTCGTCGGTACCGACGGCATCCCGGGTGTGAGCAACCGGCGCATCGCCGCGCAGGCCGGCGTCTCACTCGGATCGATCACGTATCACTTCGCGAGCCAGTCGGACATGCTCCGCGCTGCTCTGTCTCGTTTCGTGACAGACGAGACGACGCGCCTGCGCGCCTTGGCCGAGGAGTACCGCGACAAAGGTCTCAGCGTCGAGGATGCCGCGGCAATAGCTGAGAAGGTGACGCGAGATCTTTCGTTCTCGGCCGAGCGGATCGCGCCGTTCGAGATGTACATCGCCGCCGGCCGCGACCACGAACTCCATGAAGTGGCGGTCGAATGCTTTGCCGCCTACGACGATTTGACCGTCACGATTCTGACGGCACTCGGCGTACCGGATCCCGAATCGATTGCATCGACGCTCGTTGCCGTCATCACTGGATTCCAGCTCCGACGCCTGGCCACCGGCGTCGACGAGCAGGACATCGGCGCGGCGATCCTCAGGGTCCTCCGGCCCCTGTGAGTGGTTAGGCAGTCCCTGGACTCCCTAACCGCTCACGGGGCCGGAGGCCCTAGAAGCCCAGCCGGCCGAGCTGCTTCGGGTCGCGCTGCCAGTCCTTGGCGACCTTGACGTGCAACTCCAGGAAGATCCGCACACCGAGCAGCTTCTCGATCTGCAGGCGCGCACTGGTACCGACTTCCCGCAGACGCGCTCCGCCCTTACCGATGACGATGCCCTTCTGGCTGGGCCGCTCGACGTAGAGCAACGCGTGGACGTCCAGCATCTCGCCCTGCTTCTCGGTGCGTCCTTCGCGCGGGATGACCTCCTCGATCACCACGGCCAGGGAGTGCGGCAATTCCTCACCGAGACCCTCGAGCGCAGCCTCACGGATGAGTTCGGCCATGAGCACCTCTTCGGGCTCGTCCGTCAATTCACCGTCCGGGTAGAAGGCCGGGCCCTCGTCCATCAGACCGGCGAGGACGTCGACCAGGATCTCGACCTGTTCGCCCGACTTCGCGGACACCGGAACGACCTCGGATTCGGGACCGAGCAAGGTGGACAGCGCAAGCAACTGCTTTCCGACGGCGTCGCGGCTGACCTTGTCGATCTTGGTGACGATGCCGACCAGCTTGGTCTTGGGCGCCATCTGACGGATCTGCTGCACGATCCAGCGGTCTCCGGGCCCGATGGCCTCGTCGGCCGGGATGCACAGGCAGATGACGTCGACCTCGGAGTACGTGTCACGAACCAGGTCGTTGAGGCGCTGCCCGAGCAATGTGCGCGGCTTGTGCAGTCCAGGGGTGTCCACCAGGATCAGCTGCGCATGCTCGCGGTGAACGATGCCACGAATCGTATGGCGCGTCGTCTGCGGGCGCGAGGACGTGATCGCGATCTTGCTGCCGACCAACGCATTGGTCAGCGTGGACTTACCCGTATTGGGTCGACCCACGAAACACACGAAGCCTGACCGGAATTCGTTCTTGCTCATAACTGCTCCTCGCTGAACACTCGCTCAGTCATCGGTGTCTTCTGTCTCTTCGTCTTCGGACCGCGGGATGCGCTGCACGAACACCGTGCTGATGCGTACCCGGCCTCGGCCCGTGTTGGTTCCCTCACCGCGCAGGATCAAACCGTCGTATTCCACCTCGGAACCAGGAAGCGGAACTCGGCCGAGTACGTATCCGATCAGCCCGCCGACGGTCTCCACCTCGTCGAGTTCGAGTTCGAGATCGAACAATTCGCCGAGGTCTTCGATGGGAAGCCTCGCGGATACGCGGAACATTCCGTCGCCGAGATCCTCGATGGGCGGCGTCTCGTCCTCGTCGTACTCGTCGGCGATCTCACCGACGATCTCTTCGATGACGTCCTCGATCGTGACCAGCCCGGCGATTCCGCCGTACTCGTCGACGAGGATCGCCATGTGATTGCGGTCGCGCTGCATCTCGGCCAGCAAGCTGTCGAGTGGCTTCGAATCGGGAACGAAGACCGCCGGCCGCATGACGTCGCAGACGTTGACGTTCCGGCCGCCGTCGGGCAGGTGGTAGGTCTGCTTGACCAGATCCTTGAGGTAGACGACACCGAGCACGTCGTCGACGTTCTCCCCGATGACCGGCAAGCGCGAGTGACCACTGCGCACGGCCAACGACGTCGCCTGTCCGGCATTCTTGTCATTTTCGATCCACACCATGTCGGTGCGAGGCACCATCACCTCGCGTGCCGACGTGTCTCCGAGTTCGAAGACGGACTGGATCATTCGGCGTTCTTCGTCGGCGACGACGCCGCGTTCCTGCGCCATGTCCACGAGTTCACGCAACTCGATTTCCGAAGCGAACGGACCGTTGCGGAAGCCCTTACCTGGGGTCAAGGCGTTACCCACGAGGATCAGGACGCGACTGATCGGCCCGAGCAGAACACCGATCCACAGCAGTGGCAACGACGCGGCCATCGCGATGGAGTACGCATGTTGGCGCCCAAGCGTTCTCGGTCCGACGCCGATGACCACGTACGAGACGAGAACCATGATCACCGCGGTGACGGTCAGCGCCCAGCCCAACGAGAGGATGTCGATCAGACCGCCCACGAGTACGACGGTGGCCGTGATCTCGCACAAAATGCGAAGCAGGACCATCAGATTCACGTATCGCGGACGATCGGTCAGAATGCGCTGCACGCGCGCGGCGCCGGCTCGCTCTTCCTTTGCCATCTCGTCGATGCGCGCCGACGAAATGGTGTTGAGCGCCGAGTCGACGGCCGCGAAGACACCACCGACCGGGACAAGAGCAATCGCCAGAACAAAGAGCGCTATGGCGCTACTCACTACAGAACCCCCGGATGCCTGTTATCGGTCCACTCCGTCGACGAAACCGGTCTTGCCGAGCAGCTTCTGATCGCGTTCGGCCAGTGCTGCTTCGCGGTCGATGCGGCGAAGGTCTTCGTACCACTCTTCGAGGAGGCTGTTCTGCAAGCCGAACATCTCCTTCTCCTCTTCCGGCTCCGCGTGGTCGTAGCCGAGGAGGTGCAACACACCGTGGACGGTCAGGAGGGCAAGTTCGTGGGCCAGTGAATGCCCGGCCTTGTCAGCCTGATCCGCGGCAAAAGACGGACACAACACGATGTCGCCGAGCATCGACGGTCCAGGCTCCGGGGAATCAGGACGGCCACCCGGCTCGAGTTCGTCCATCGGGAACGACATGACGTCGGTCGGGCCCGGCAGGTCCATCCAGCGAACGTGCAGATCCGCCATCGTCGCGGAGTCGACGAGAACCATCGACAGCTCGGCCGCCGGATGGACATCCATCCGAGCGATCACGAAACGGGCAACGCTGATCAACTCCGGTTCGGAGATGTCCATGCCCGATTCGTTCGAGACCTCGATGCTCATGTGCGACGCTCTTTCCTGGGAAAAGTAGGGGTTGATGCGTCGATCAGCCTACCGTCGCGGTGAATGAGCATGTGCAGCGCGGCGCTGCGCCCGGTTTCCGACGGCCAACTCGCCGGACCGATCCGATTCGTGACGCTCGTAAGCGTCGACGATGTGGGAGACCAGCCGATGACGTACGACGTCACTGCTGTCGAGGGTGGCGAAATGAATATCGTCGATCCCGGTGAGGATTTCGGATGCCGCACGCAGACCCGAACGGGCCCCACCAGGTAGATCGACCTGGGTCACGTCTCCGGTGACCACGATCTTGGAACCGAACCCGAGACGGGTCAGGAACATCTTCATCTGCTCGGCCGTGGTGTTCTGCGCTTCGTCCAAGATGATGAAGGCATCGTTGAGCGTCCGGCCGCGCATGTAGGCGAGCGGAGCGACCTCGATGACTCCGGCCTGCATCAACTTCGGAATCGCCTCGGGATCCATCATGTCGTGCAATGCGTCGTGCAGCGGGCGCAGATACGGATCGATCTTCTCGTGCAATGTGCCGGGCAGAAAGCCCAGTCGCTCGCCTGCCTCGACTGCCGGCCTGGTCAGGATGATCCGAGAGACCTGCTTGGCCTGCAACGCCTGAACGGCCTTGGCCATGGCGAGGTAGGTCTTGCCGGTGCCGGCCGGGCCGACTCCGAACACGATGGTGTTCTCGTCGATGGCGTCGACGTAGCGTTTCTGGTTGAGGGTCTTGGGCCGAATCGTCTTGCCCCGACGCGAAAGAATGTCGAGGGAGAGCACCTCGGCCGGAGACTCGCCGACCTCGTTGGTGAGCATGCCGATGGTTCGTCGAACAGCATCCGGTGCGATGGGTTGCCCCCGACCGGCCAGCGACGCCAATTCACTGAACACACGTTCTGCCAGCGCAACGTCTGCAGCCGTCCCCGACAAGGAGACAGTTCCGCCACGTACGTGAATGTCGGCACGAAGCTCACGTTCGATCGCGGTGAGATTCTCGTCCGTCGCCCCCAGGATTTGGCGCACGGTCTCCGGCGCCAGATCCATACTCGAACGGACGGTGCGCTCTGCGGGCAGAGCGCGATCGGCGATGGTGGTTACACGGTTCCCGTCGAGTTCACTGTGTTCACTCACGTGGTGAATATGGCCTGCTTTCTGGTCCGATCAGCCCACTCGACTCGTGAGCCTCGATACTTCGAAGTCTAGCGCCAGAGTCGGACACGGCCCACTTGTTAATCGTCCCGGCCTAATCCGCGCGGCGACCGGACGGCAGCGATTCTCGGATCCATTCCGACGCTTCGGCGACGACCTCGGCGCTTCTGTCCGGACTGATACCCGCGATGACCAGGCACACGGCGGCAAAGGATTCACCAGAGTCGGTGATGAGCCCACTGTTGGCCTGATCGAACAAAGTGATCGTGATCGCCTCGGTCATCGCTACCAGAGTCTCGGCCGGCAGGTATGTCGAGAAGGTGCCGTCACGCTGACCTCGCTCGACGACGCTGATACTCACCGCGCGCGCGGGCTCCATCAAATCGAGAATCCGCTGCTCCCCCAACTCTTTGCGGGCAAAGCTGAGCAGCATCCGGAATCGATCGCCGACCGGCCATGACAACAATGCCAGAACGGCAGTCGCCAGATCCGGGCGCTCGGGCGGCTTACCGGCTTGGCTCAGCGCAGCAACGAGATCGGTCGACGCCTCGTCCACGATGCCGTTGATCAGCGCCTCACGGCTGTCGAAATGCGCGTACACGGTTCGTCTGACCACACCGGCAGCCTTTGCGACGTCGTCCATGCTCGCATCCGGATCAGCAGCGAACGCCGTGATCGCCGCCTCGATGACGCGATTGCGATTCGCCGCGGCCTGACTACGACGCTGCCTTCCGCCCGATTCGGCAGTTCCCGAAACGACTGTGCCCGAATGCGTCAACGCGCGTTCCACCTCTTTCGACTGCCCAACTGTGATCTAGGTCCATCATAGTTGCACATCGGTGTGCAAGTTATTAACTTACACATCAGTGTGCAAATAGATCGAGGAGTCTCTTCGATCATCAGGAACGGAGTCGCGTCATGACGACACTCATGAGCAAACCTGTCTCGGAGATGGACCAGCCGTACTCACGGCGGTGGGCCGCGCTCGGGGTGTTATGCCTGAGTTTGCTGATCGTCGTGATGGCGAATACCGCGCTGATCGTCGCGGCGCCGGACATGACCAGAGACCTCGGGCTCACCAGCACTCAACTGCAATGGGTCATCGACGGCTACACAGTCCCCTACGCCGCGCTGATGTTGCTGTTCGGCGTGATCGGTGACAAGTACAGTCGCCGCGGAGCGCTTCTGGCCGGACTCGCCGTGTTCGCCGGCGGCGCCGTCTTCGGCAGTATCGCGGACACCACCAACGCCGTCATCGCGGCACGAATGATCATGGGCGTCGGCGCCGCGATCATCATGCCCGCGACGCTTTCGCTTCTGGTCGCGACCTTTCCCAAGGCGGAGCGATCACGCGCCATCGCGGCGTGGGCGGCGACGTCGGGTCTGGCGATTGCCCTCGGCCCGCTGTTGGCCGGATGGATTCTCGACAGCCATTCCTGGAGCATCACTTTCCTGATCAACGTCCCGATCGCCGCAGTCGCTGCCGTCGCCGCCGTAATCCTGGTGCCTCCGAGCAAGGCCGAGCACCTGGGCCGGATCGACTGGATCGGCGGAGCACTCTCGGTGGTCACCATCGGCTCGCTCGTGTACTCGATCATCAACGGATTCCACTTCGGGTGGACCGGCGGACCCATCGGCGCCGCCGTGCTCGCTGCGATCGGCCTCGTCTCGTTCGTCGTCTGGGAACTGCGTCACCCGCAGCCACTGCTCGACGTCCGCAAACTCGGCCAGCGCATGGTCGGCGGCGCGACACTCGCCGTACTTCTGCTCTTCCTGGCCGCCTTCGGTGCCATCTACTTCATCTCACAGCAGTTCCAGTTCATCCTCGGCTACGGCGCACTCGAAACCGGTGTTCGTCTGCTGCCCTTGGCAATTGCCGTTTCGATCGGCGCCGTGGTCAGTGGCCGGATCACTCCGCTGATCGGCGTCCGGGCATCCATCGTCGGCGGCATGGTCGTCGCCGCGGTCGGTGTTCTGATTCTCACGCAGGTAGACGGCGATTCGGGCTACTGGATGTTCGCTGTCCCACTGATCCTGCTCGGCCTGGGCATCGGCTTGAGTGAACCGCCGGCCACCGACGCCATCATGGACAACTTCTCCGAGGACGATCTCGGCGCTGCTGGTGGCCTCAACGACACCGCCATCGAACTCGGCGGCTCTCTGGGAATCGCGATCCTGGGCTCGATCCTCGCTGCGAGCTACAAGGATTCGATCGCAGGATTCATCAGCGGTATGCAGGTTCCACAGTTGACGGGTGAGCTGGCGCAACAGGCCGCGTACGCGATGGAGGTGTCGGGAGAATCCGTCGGCGGCGCTTCGTTGGTCGCCGAAGAGATGGCAGGCAACCCCTTGGCTGCAGCTCAGGCAGCGCCGTTGCTCGACGCCGCCGGCAGTGCCTACGCCGACGCGATTTCGGCGGCCAGCTGGGCGGGCGGCCTTGCACTGTTCGTGGGGGCAGTTGTCGTGGCGTTCATCCTGCCGGGCAAGAAGGCCCCTGTGCAAGAAGGCCCCGTGTCAGTCTGACGTGCTCGGAGCCAGCGGGTCTTCGGCGAGAACCAACTCGCGGGAGACCCGCCAGGACTCGGTCGAGGGTGAGAGAAATGCGTCGTGCCCTTCGCCCTCGATCACACGCAGTGCCATGGGATCACCAGCCGCTTCGGCAGCCTTCGCATACCGGGAGCTCACCTTGGCCGGCACCTGCAGATCCTCCGCACCCGTGACGCACACAACGGGAACGCCGATCGGCAGTCGATGCTGTGGCGACGCATTGCGATACAGATCCGGGTCCGCTTCGAACGGAACGCCGAACAGATCCTCGATGAAGCTGATCCGTCGTCCACGCTCGCCTGCCGACGCCAGATCGAGTGCGGCAGCCTGCGCGATGACCCGTTCAGGCCGGGTGAACGTGTCCTTCTCTCCCGCCAGCCACACTGCAAGATGTCCGCCGGCCGAATGCCCGAGCAGGCGAATCTGATTCAGATCGAATTCGGCCGAGGACTTCGCGGCAACCAGTCCGGGGATTTCGTCGTACGCCGTTTTCACGTCGGCGGACATTTCCGGCCAACCACCGCCCGCCCCGAGGCGGCGGTATTCGATGTTCCACACTGCGACGCCGTGCCGCGCGAGTTCGACGGCAAATGCGGTGCCCAGATTCAATCCGTACTGCCCGCTCCAGAAGCCGCCGTGGATCTGCATGACGATCGGGATCGGGCCGTCAACCGCCTCGTCGGGAACGTAGAGATGCCCGAACTGTTGCTCGTGTCGGCCGTACGGAATCTTGAATCGAGGCACCGAGGAAATCTATCTCAGGCGAGGGCGCTGCCTGCGGCCCAGTCTGCCCACGAGAGGGTCCAGTCGCCGTTCTGCCACACCTCCAGCGGAGCCCCGCCGGTGTTCTTGATCTCGACGACATCTCCTGGCTGCGAGAAATCGAAGAACCATTTGGCATTGGCCGCACTGAGATTGAGGCAACCGTGCGAGGTGTCGGTGTTTCCCTGCGCCCAGACGGTGCTCTCCAACTCGTGAAGATAGATACCGTCCGTGCTGATGCGGGTGGCCCAGTTGATGGATTCCTTGTAGCCCAGGCGCGAGTTGATCGGCAGACCGTAGGTCGACGAATCCATGATGACGGGATTGGCCTTGTCCATCACGGTGTACGTGCCGGGCTGGGTCCAGAACGAGAGCGTCGTGCCGCCGATCGTTTCGGTGCCGCCCATTCCCATCGAGGTCGGCATCTCCTTGATCACCTGACCGTTTTCGTAGACGGTCACCATCTTGGTGTTGTCGTCGGCGACCGAGACGTGGGAGTCGCCGATCTTGAAGGACACGGTGTCGTCCTGTTGGCCGTACAGTCCGTTGCCGAGTTGCTTGCCGTAGATGTTCGCGTTCACCGAGACCGTCGTGCCTGGTGCGTAGTAATTCTGCGGACGCCAGTGAACGTTCTGACCGTCGACCCAGTACCACGATCCTTGTACGGGCGGATTGGTGGTGACCACCAGAGACTTCTCGGCCGTGGCTTTGTCACCGATCAACTCGTCGAAATGAACGGCGACGACCGTGCCGACGCCGTACGTGCCACCGTCCGAAATCGAGGCGCCACCGGTGGTGTTGATGTACGCGCGAGTCTGATTACTCGGCGCGACGGTGGTCAGCGTCGTGTTCTTGGTCGTGGCAACACCATTCGCGTCGACGGCATCGACGACAAGCTTGTAGGTCTTGCCGTATCCGAGTGGTTCGCTCGGCTTCCAGGACGTCTTGTCAGGCGTCGTGATACCGGCGACTTCCTTACCTTCGGGATTGGTCAGCGCGACGGTCGTCAGTGTTCCCTTCGCGACCTGGACCTCGATGGGATCGAGGGGGCTCACGGGGGTTCCGCCGTCGGCGGGAGTGACGGTGACGAGCGCCTCGCTGGTCGGTGTGGTGGTGACGGCACTACCGGAAGAGCCAGGATTGTCTCCGGTGGAGACGGTGCACCCCGCAACCAGCATCATCGCCGCCGCGGCACACACCGCTCCGGCAATTCGCATATGCGCACGTGACAACATCTGGCCTCCTGAAATCCCCGAACCAACTCACGCCGAAGGCGACCCCCGACGTCCTTACGATAGTGCGCAAATCTGACACTTCGCTGAGCGCCGGATCCGATTCAGCTCGGGATCACACAACGTCAGTGCAGTCACAACAAGATCAGTGCAGTGGCCGTGGTCCCCAGCGATCGGTCAGCACTCCGATCGCGCCGAGAGCAACAGCCCCGGCGGTCGACGTGCGCAGGACCGTCGGCCCGAGAAGCACCGGAGTGGCCCCGGCCTCCGACAACGCACTGATCTCCGAATCGTCGAGCCCACCTTCGGGACCGACAACGAGAAATACCTCGTCCGCGCTCGCCAACGGCAAGCCGGCCAACGGCGTCGTCGCCGATTCGTGAAGCACCGCAACCACAGCGCCGCGGGCAACGGCGTCGCGAACCAACGCGATCACCGCCGCCGTCTTGTGCAGATCCGAAATCTCCGGGACGAACGCGCGTCTGGACTGCTTCGCCGCAGACACTGCGGCACTTCGCCAGCGTGCGACGCCCTTGGCGAGCTTCGGGCCTTCCCATTTGGCGACACAACGCAGGGACTGCCACGGAATCACGGCGTCGATACCAGCCTCGGTGGCCAGTTCGACGGCCAACTCGGAGCGCTCGGCCTTGGGCAGTGCCTGAATCAGGGTCACCAACGGCTTGGGCTGCTCGAGAACCTGAACGTCGCTGACCAACAGTTCGAGGCGATCCTTGCCGACGCTCGTCACCTCGGCGTCGGCTACCCGGCCACGGCCGTCGGCCAACACCAAACGCTCGCCGACACCGATCCGGCGGACAGTGGCCGCGTGGCGGCCCTCCTGCCCGTCCAGAACTGCGATTTCACCGACGCCGGGAACCGGGTCGAGAAAGAAGACCGTTGCGGCCACCGTCAGCGGCCGCTGAATGCTTCGCGAAGACGCGAGAACAGACCACCGCTGTTCTGCGACGTCGTCGAAACGACCTCGGCCTCGTCACGATCGCGGAGCAGCTTGAATTCCTTGAGCAGCTTGGACTGCTTGTGATCGAGGCGGCTCGGGATGACCACCTCGAGGTGAGCGTGGACGTCGCCGCGCACTCCCGACCGCAGTTTCGGCATACCGTGACCGCGAAGAACAGCAACGTGCCCGGGCTGGGTGCCTGGCTCGATGGTGATTTCCTTGGGGCCGTCGATGATGGTGTCGACGGTGACGCTGGTACCCAGTGCTGCGTCGACCATGGGAACACGGATGGTGCAGTGCAGGTCTTCACCGTCCCGAACGAAGACGTCGTGCTGCTGCTCGACGATCTCGACGTAGAGGTCGCCGGGGTGTCCGCCGCCTGGGCCGACTTCACCCTGCGCAGTCAAACGGATGCGCATGCCACCGGCAACGCCCGCCGGAACCTTCACCGTGATGTCGCGCTTGGCCCGAACTCGGCCGTCGCCGCCACACTTGTGGCAGGGATCCGGGATGGTCTCACCGGCACCGCGGCACGTCGGGCAGGGACGCGAGGTCATGACCTGGCCGAGGAATGAGCGCTGGATGGACTGAACTTCGCCGGCACCGTTGCAGGTCTCACAGCGGACAGGCTTGGAGTCGCCGTTGGTTCCGGCTCCGGTGCAGCTGTCGCACAGAATGGCCGTCTCGACGGTCACGTGCTTGCTGACGCCCGTCGCACATTCTGCGAGGGTCAGCTTGGTGCGAAGCAACGAGTCGGCTCCGGGCTGAACGCGACCGCGCGGCCCACGACCTGCGCCGCCACCGCCGCCGAAGAAGGCTTCGAAGACGTCGCCGAGGCCACCGCCACCGAATCCGCCGCCGAAGCCACCACCTCCGCCGCCACCGGACTCGAGCGGGTCTCCGCCGAGATCGACGATGCGACGCTTCTCCGGGTCGGTCAGGACCTCGTAGGCCGTCGAGATCTCCTTGAACTTGGCCTGCGCCGCCTCGTCAGGGTTGACGTCCGGGTGCAGTTCGCGTGCCAGCTTGCGGTAAGCGCGCTTGAGCTCCTGGTCTGTCGCGTTCTTGCCGACGCCGAGCAATCCGTAGTAATCCCGTGCCACGTTGAGTCTCTCGTCCTTCTCTTACTTCTAGGTTTTCCTCAGTCCTCGCGAGGAGGTGTGCCGACCAAATGTCGACGTCCGTCATCGCTCGGAGAGAACTTCGCCGATGTATCTGGCAACGGCGGCAACCGATGCAATTGTTCCCGGATAGTCCATCCGAGTGGGTCCGAGCACACCGACACCACCGAAAACGGTACCGGCCGCGCCGTAGCCAGTCGAAATCACGGAGGTTCCGCGCATCTGTTCGACCTGCGTCTCTTCACCGATCTGGACGGTGACCGTGCCGGAATTCTGAGTCGCAGCGAGCAGTTTGAGGACCACTACCTGCTCTTCCAGTGCTTCGAGCACTGCGCGCAGCGAACCGGGGAAGCCGGCCAGACCGGAGAAATCGGCGGCGTTGCGCGTGAGGTTGGAGGTTCCGCCCAGAACGAGGCGATCTTCCGGATGTTCGACCAGGGTCTCGACCAGAACCGTTGCCGACCGGATCACGGCGTCGCGCAGGTCGGCCGGAGACTCGTCGGCCAGTTCCGCCACGGCAATCGACGCGGCGGCCAGGCGCTTACCTTCCAGGGCCCCGCCGAGAAGCGCGCGCAACCGGGAAAGGTCTTCGTCTTCGAGGACGTCCCCGAGCTCGACGATTCGCTGATCGACTCGCCCGGAATCGGTGATGAGAACGAGAAGCAGGCGCGCCGGCGTCAATGCGACCACCTCGAGGTGGCGAACCGACGACGCGGACAGCGACGGGTACTGGACAACCGCGACCTGACGGGTCAGTTGCGCGAGCAGTCGCACCCCACGACGCAGAACGTCGTCGAGGTCGACACCCGACTCCAAGAACTCCAGGATCGCTCGGCGCTCGGGCCCGGACATGGGCTTGACGTCGGCGATGCGATCGACGAATTCGCGGTATCCCTTGTCGGTCGGAACGCGGCCGGAACTGGTGTGCGGTTGGGCGATGTAGCCCTCGGCCTCGAGGAATGCCATGTCGTTGCGCACAGTGGCGCTCGACACTCCGAGGTTGTGACGCTCGACCAGGGCCTTGGATCCCACCGGGTCCTGGGTGGAGACGTAATCGGCCACGATTGCACGTAAGACCTCGAAACGCCTGTCGTCGGTACTCGACATCGTTGCCACCTCCGTTTCCTGAACAGAACGAACACCGACATTTACACATCGGTTCCCACTGGCAGTCTAATCGCCCGAGCGCCAGAGACGGCTGTTGCCCTTACTGTGGAGTGAGATCGGCGAAGGGTCGATCGCACAACCATGGACAAGGCGGCACATGATCTTCAAAGGCGTGATGGACGGCAAACCGTATCCCGATCACGGACTGTCTCTACGCGACTGGTCGAAGTTCCCTCCACGTCAGGTTCGACTCGACGAGATCGTGACCACCACGAAGGTCCTCGAACTCGATCGCCTGCTGTCGGAGGACTCGACCTTCTACGGCGATCTGTTCCCTCACGCAGTGCAGTGGCGCGGCACTCTCTACCTCGAGGACGGCCTGCACCGAGCGGTTCGTTCGGCCCTGCGAAACCGCGTCGTGCTGCACGCGCGTGTCTTCGACTTCGACGCGATGCCCGGTGTCATCGAGGGCGTCCGCTGACGCTCACGCGACTCAGGCGCCGAGACTCAACCGACGAACGCGAGCAGTGCGGGATTCGGCTGCCCCGGCCAGGTTCCGGTGAGCGTCGCCGAGCCTGACACTCGATCTGCGTCGATCACTCTCACCACGGTCAATTCCAGTTCTCCCGCGCTGATGATCGTGTCGGTGCCGACTGTCGAGCAGGTCACCGATTCGACGTCCGGTACGGAAGCGCCGGCCGTACCGCTGCCTACTACGTGAGCCGTCACCGGGATGTGATCGGCGGAGTCCGCGAAAACCAGATCGACTCCGGCCCCACCGGTCAGAATCGCGGTCGCCACCGCGCTCACGTAGACCGGATCGCAGCAAGCGTCGTACACCCACCGCTCGCCCAGTACCGAATGATCCATGGTTGCGATCAGCGCAGTCTCCGCCCCGTCCAGCGGAGCACCACGATAAGTGAGCGGGACCTGAAGAATTCGACCGTCGGCAGAGCGGAGCAGGTGCGTCTCGATTCCGACCTCGCCGTCCGGGTCGTCGAAACGATAGGCGTCGACGCGTTCGAGCGTCGAACAGTCGACCGACCCGATCCATGGCTGCTTGGGCACCCACGCTCGGAGCAGGTCGTTCTTGGACGGATTCAGCTGCGCACGATGAATGATGGCCACCACGGCCACATTACGCGGCGAAGGATGGTGCCGCGTCAGGTCAGGATCGTGCGAATCACCGCATCAGCGAGCAGGCGACCACGGTCGGTGAGAACCACGTGATCGTTCTCGATCACGGCCAACCCGTCGACTACCACCCGTTCGGCCGAAAGGCGTTCGGATGCAGACAGTTCCGACAACGGAAGTCCCGTACGCAACCGCGCGGTCAACATGACGCGCTCCATGTGTTCGTCCTCGGCGGTCAGTTCTTCGCTGCCGCCGACGGGAAGTTCACCGAGGGCCAACTGTTCCGCGTACCGTGCCGGGTGCTTGACGTTCCACCACCGCACTCCGCCGACGTGACTGTGCGCGCCCGGTCCGGCGCCCCACCAGTCACCGCCGTCCCAGTAGCCGAGGTTGTGACGGCAGCGGGTGTCACCGGAGTCCGCGGTTTCCGCCTTTGCCCAGTTGGAGACCTCGTACCAGTGCAAGCCGGCCTCGGACAGGCGTGAATCGATTCGTTCGTATCGTGAGGCCAGCACGTCGTCGTCCGGCGCGGGCAGCTCGCCGCGCCTGACCTTGCGAGCCATGGCGGTGCCGTCCTCGACGATCAACGCGTAGGCCGAGACGTGGTCGACATCGGCGGAGAGAACCGCATCGAGTGAGGCGTCCAGATCTTGGTCTCGCTCCCCTGGCGTTCCATAGATCAAATCCAAGTTCACGTGCGAAAAACCAGCTGCGCGAGCCTCTTTCGCGGCAGCGACGGCGCGGCCGGGAGTGTGGGTGCGGTCGAGGATCTTCAGGACGTGCTGAGCCGCGGACTGCATGCCGAGGGAAATGCGGGTGAATCCCGCACTGCGGAGAGCGTCGAAGAATTCCGGCGACGTCGATTCGGGGTTCGATTCCGTGGTCACTTCGGCGCCGGACGCCAAGCCGAAGCTGCTGCGAACCGCCGACAACACGTCGGACAGCCCGTCGCCACCGAGCAGCGACGGCGTTCCACCGCCCACGAACACCGTCTCTGCCGCCGGGGCGCCCGTCATCTCGGCCGCGAGATCGAGTTCGCGTCGCAAACCCTCCAGCCACGACTGCGGCGACGCCGAGGTTCCGAGCTCACCGGCCGTGTAGGTGTTGAAATCGCAGTACCCACACCTGGTGGCACAGAACGGGACGTGGATGTAGATCCCGAACGGCCGTTTCCCGACACCCTCGAGCGATCGCGCGGGCAAGGCGAAGGGCGTCGCCTCGCTCTGTCGAGTGGGAGTCGTGCTGGTGGCATTCACGCCTCCAGTGTCCCAGCATCCGGAACGCACACCTATTCAGCCTGCGATGCAGGTCGGCGCGTGGCCTGAACTCGATATTTCCCCCGTTTTTCGTGGAAATATGCGCCCGAGTCGGAATTATCGAGTTGACGTGGCACAATGGTCCGCATGACCGGACTCGGAGTGCGACTTGTGGCGCGTCGCCATGTCGACTTCAAGCGTGTGTGCAGCTCGTCGTGTCTGCACCTGTGTAGCTGTTGATCTTTCACTGATCTTCCAGCCTTTCCCGCTCATCTCCATCTGCTTCACCGAAACAACTCTCTGCAGAGACACGTCGTTTCAGAGATACAGCTTCTCCAGCTGTTCGTTTTCGTGAGCACACCTGCCGGCCGCGAGCTTTCCGAGACCGAGGACAGCCCCCTCGATTTCCGACACGGACCGGTGCGTCCCGATCAGACACCGCCACAGTTCGTCGATAGTGCGTGCCGCGTGCCGATCAACCGCCCAGATCCAGGAGTTCATCGATGACGTCGACCACCGACGCCGCCACACCCGCCGATTCGGCAGCACCTGCCGAAGCCCGGCCCGCACGCGCTGCACGTCCCGCCAAGCGTCGCGCCGAAGGTCAGTGGGCCCTCGGTTACCGCGAGCCGCTCAACGCCAACGAGCAGGCCAAGAAGGACGACAACCCGCTCAACGTTCGGGCCCGCATCGAGAACATCTACTCCAAGCAGGGCTTCGACAGCATCGACAAGGGCGACCTTCGCGGCCGCTTCCGCTGGTGGGGTCTCTACACCCAGCGCGAAGAAGGCTACGACGGCACCTTCACCGGCGACGAGAACATCGACCTGCTCGAGGCCAAATACTTCATGATGCGCGTGCGTTGCGACGCCGGCGCTCTCAACGTCGAGCAGCTGCGCACCATCGCCGGCATCTCGAAGGAATTCGGCCGGAACACCGCCGACCTGTCCGACCGCGAAAACGTCCAGTTCCACTGGATCGAGGTCGAGAACGTTCCGGAGATCTGGAAGCGGCTCGAAGCCGTCGGACTCAAGACCACCGAAGCGTGCGGTGACTGCCCCCGCGTCGTCCTCGGTTCTCCCCTGGCCGGCGAATCGCTCGACGAGGTCCTCGATCCCACCCCGGCGATCGACGAGATCGTGCGCCGCTACATCGGCGACCCCAAGTACTCCAACCTGCCGCGCAAGTTCAAGACCGCCATCTCCGGTCAGCAGGACGTCGTTCACGAGATCAACGACATCGCCTTCATCGGCGTGAACCACCCCGAACACGGCCCGGGCCTCGACCTCTGGGTCGGCGGCGGACTGTCCACCAACCCGATGCTGGCGCAGCGCGTCGGCGCCTGGATTCCGCTCGACGAGGTCCCCGATGTCTGGGAGGGTGTCGTCTCGATCTTCCGTGACTACGGCTACCGCCGTCTGCGCGCGAAGGCAAGGCTCAAGTTCCTCATCAAGGACTGGGGCATCGAAAAGTTCCGCGAGGTTCTCGAGACGGAGTACCTCGAGCGCCCGCTCATCGACGGCCCCGCGCCGGAGAAGCCCAAGCGCCCGATCGACCACGTCGGCATCCAGAAGACCCGCAACGGCCACAACGCAGTCGGCTTCGCTCCGATCGCCGGCCGCGTCTCGGGAGACATCCTGGCTCAGGTCGCCGACGCCGCGGAGAAAGCCGGCAGCGACCGGATCCGCTTCACGCCGTACCAGAAGCTGATCATCCTCGACGTCGCCGACGAGACCCTCGAGCCGCTCATCGCCGATCTCGACGCGCTGGGCCTTCCCGCCCGACCGTCGCACTGGCGCAAGAACCTGATGGCCTGCTCCGGCATCGAGTTCTGCAAGCTCTCGTTCGCCGAGACACGCAAGCGTTCGCAGGTGCTCGTGCCCGAACTCGAACAGCGTCTCGCCGACATCAACAGCCAGCTCGACGTGCCGATCACCATCAACATCAACGGTTGCCCCAACTCCTGCGCTCGCTCGCAGATCGCCGACATCGGCTTCAAGGGCCAGCTCGTCGACGACGGTGAGGGGAATCAAGTCGAGGGTTTCCAGGTTCACCTGGGAGGCAGCCTCGGATTCGACAGCGCCTTCGGACGCAAGCTGCGCCAGCACAAGGTCACCAGCGTCGAGATGGGTGACTACATCGACCGCGTCGTACGTCAGTTCGTCAAGAACCGCAACGAAGGTGAACGGTTCGCCGAATGGGCAGTGCGCGCAGACGAAGGAGATTTGCGATGACAGTGGACATTTCGCGAGCAACCGCCGACGAGCTTCGGTCCATCGCCGAGCGCGGTGCCGTAGAACTCGACGGAGCCAGCGCACAGGAACTGTTGCAGTGGACCGAGGACACGTTCGGTGACGGGGCGAGCGCAGCAACGGGGGATCGTAGCGGTTACATTGTTGCGTCGAACATGCAGGATGGAGTGCTGGTTCACCTTGCCGCACAAGTTCATCCGGGCGTCGACGTACTCTTCCTCGACACCGGCTACCACTTCCCCGAGACCATCGGCACGCGTGACGCGGTCGAGCAGGTCTACGGCGTCAACGTCATCAATGCACGCGCGCTGGCAAGCGTCGCCGAGCAGGATGTCGCCGAGGGCAAGGATCTGTTCGCCCGTGATCCCAACCGCTGCTGCGCATTGCGCAAGGTCGCACCCCTCAAGCAGACACTGTCCGGCTACAGCGCGTGGGTGACCGGCATCCGCCGCGTCGAAGCGCCCACCCGCGCCAACGCTCCCTTGATCTCCTTCGACGACGCCTTCGGCCTCGTGAAGATCAACCCGATCGCTCCGTGGTCGGACGAGGAGATGCAGAACTACATCGACACCAATTCCATCCTCGTCAATCCTCTTGTCGACGAGGGCTATCCGTCCATCGGCTGCGCACCCTGCACCAGCAAGCCAGCCCCCGGCAGCGATCCGCGTAGCGGTCGTTGGGCCGGTGCCTCCAAGACAGAATGCGGGTTGCACGCATCATGACAGTTGACTTGACACTTTCACGTCCTCAGCTCGACGGCACACAGTTCGATACTCTCGACGCCCTCGAGTCCGAAGCGATCCACATCTTCCGAGAGGTAGCCGGCGAGTTCGAACGCCCGGTCATTCTCTTCTCGGGCGGTAAGGACTCCACCGTGCTGCTGCATCTGGCGATCAAGGCCTTCTGGCCTGCGCCGCTGCCGTTCACCCTGCTGCACGTCGACACCGGCCACAACCTGCAGGAAGTTCTCGACTTCCGCGATCACGTCGTGGCCAAGTACAACCTGCGCCTGCACGTGGCCAGCGTCGAGGAGTACATCGCGGACGGTCGCCTCACCGAGCGTCCCGACGGTATCCGCAACCCGCTGCAGACCGTTCCGTTGCTGGACGCGATCTCCGAGAACCGCTTCGACGCCGTCTTCGGTGGCGCTCGCCGCGACGAGGAGCGCGCCCGCGCCAAGGAGCGGATCTTCTCGCTGCGCAACGCTTTCGGCCAGTGGGATCCCAAGAAGCAGCGCCCGGAACTGTGGAACCTCTACAACGGTCGCCACTCCCCCGGCGAGCAGGTGCGCGTCTTCCCGCTCAGCAACTTCACCGAGCTGGACATCTGGCGTTACATCGCCCGCGACAACGTCGAACTCGCCAGCATCTACTACGCCCACCAGCGTCCGGTGTACCAGCGCGACGGCATGTGGATGACCCCCGGAGTCTGGGGTGGTCCGGCTGACGGCGAAGAGCTGCAGACCCTTTCGGTGCGTTACCGCACCGTCGGCGACGGTTCGACCACCGGTGCTGTTCTCTCCGATGCGGCTGACAACGAAGCGATTCTCGCCGAAGTTGCGGCATCACGTTTGACCGAGCGCGGCGCGACCCGTGGCGACGACCGAGTTTCCGAAGCGGCCATGGAAGACCGCAAGCGAGAGGGCTACTTCTGATGAGCGATCTGCTCAGACTGGCAACTGCCGGCAGCGTCGACGACGGAAAGTCCACACTCGTGGGCCGCCTGTTGTACGACACGAAATCCGTTCTCGCCGACCAGATCGACGCCGTGACCCGTGCGTCGGTGGACCGCGGTCTCGACACCCCTGACCTGTCGCTCCTGGTGGACGGACTGCGCGCCGAGCGTGAGCAGGGCATCACCATCGATGTGGCGTACCGCTACTTCGCGACCCCCAAACGCACCTTCGTGCTTGCCGATACACCGGGCCACGTGCAGTACACCCGCAACACGGTCTCCGGTGCCTCGACGGCTCAGCTCGTGATCCTGCTGGTCGATGCTCGCAAGGGCGTCATCGCGCAGACTCGTAGGCACGCAGCGGTTCTCGCGTTGCTCGGTGTCCCGAAGCTCGTTCTCGCCGTGAACAAGATCGACCTCGTCGAGAACCCCGAAGAGGTATTCACCTCGATCTCCGCCGAGTTCAACGAACTCACCAGCTCACTGGGCTGGGCAAGCGAAGACGTCGTCGAGATCCCGGTATCGGCACTGCACGGTGACAACGTCGCCATCCGCTCCGACAAGACCCCGTACTACACCGGCCCCACGCTGATCGAGCACCTCGAGTCGATTCCGGTCGACGCCGAGCCGCATCGCGTCGGCCTGCGTTTCCCGGTGCAGTACGTGATCCGTCCGCGTACCGCCGAGTTCCTCGACTACCGCGGATACGCCGGCCAGGTTGCCGCCGGTTCCGTCGTACCCGGCGACGAAGTGGTGATCCTGCCCTCGGGTACGCGCACCACCGTCACTCGTATCGACACGGCCGACGGCGAACTCGACGTCGCCCACGCGGGGCGCAGCGTCACGCTGATCCTGGCCGACGACGTCGACGTCTCTCGCGGCGACACCATCGCCTCGCCGTCTGACGCACCCGAGCCGATCGGCGAATTCGACGCCACCGTCTGCTGGTTGGCCGAGAAGTCGCTGCGCCCCGGCGCACGTCTGCTGCTCAAGCACGGCACGCGCACGACGCAGGCCATCGTCGGCAGCTTGGTGGAGCGCTTCAACGAGCAGGATCTCACCACGGATCAGGGCCCGGACACTCTCGAGCTCAACGAGATCGGCAAGATTTCGATCCGCGTGGCCGAGCCGATCGTGGCCGACGACTACGCAGTGAACCGCCACACCGGCAGCTTCCTGTTGATCGATCCCGCTGGTGGAAACACTCTCGCAGCCGGCTTGGTCGGCGACGTCATTTCCGCTGTCGAATTGGGCGAGCGCGTCTAAGTCGATGGTTCCGCTCATTGCTGTTGCGCACGGCAGCCGTGATCCCCGTTCTGCTCGGGTGATCGCGGCTGCCGTGGCGGCTCTTCGTGAAGCCCGGCCAGACCTCGATGTCCGGCTGGCGTTTCTCGATCTCAATGCACCGTCCATCGATCAGGTCCTGGACGGAGTTGCACACGACGGCCACACTCACGCCGTTGTTGTTCCGATGCTGCTGGGCAACGCCTTCCACGCTCGGGTAGATCTGCCCGGGCTCTTGGCCGCTGCCGCGACACGCCACCCCCAACTGACCGTGTTCCAAGCAGACGTACTAGGTCGCGATGCTCGGCTTATCGAGGCAGTGCGCGAGCGAATCCTCGAAGCGGGCGCCCGGCCGGACGATCCGTCGGTCGGTGTCGCTCTTGCGGCAGTCGGCTCGTCCGACGCGCGTGCCAACGCCGCGACCGCAGAACTGGCGTCCACTCTCCTGAGCGGAACCAACTGGTCGGGCGTTCGAATCTGTTTCGCGACATCCGCGGAACCAACAGTTGCCCAGGCGATCTCCGCTATCGAGCAGAACGGCGCCGAACGCGTTGTCGTCGCACCCTGGTTCTTGGCTCCCGGCCTACTGACCGACCGGCTCAGCGCTGCAGCAGCAACGGTATGTCCGCGCGCGCGTTTCGCCGAAACGATCGGTGGGCACTCTCTACTGATCGAAACGATGATCGACCGTTACCGACAAGTCGCTGATGCACTACCCGACCGTCTGGTCCGCTCCGCCTGATCCGGTTTCACAGGCCGTTATCAGATTGTTACCGTAGTGTTGGATCTGTCCAGCCTGCGAAGGTTCATCCTTCGCCTGCGAAACAGATCTTTGGGTGCAATCCCCTCAGAGCGCCGCGAGAGGGAACACCATCACTCACAATCTTCGCCTCGGCACAGCCGGCACCGCCTGGGTCCTGTCGGTGCTCTACCTGCTTGTCGAGATCTTCACGGCCGGAGCCTGGAAGACGCCGTACAGCTTCGCGCGTGACTCCATCAGTTCGCTGGGCGTGACGACATGCAGCGTGGATTCGTGTTCGCCGATGCACGACGTCATGAACGCGGCCTTCATGATCCTCGGTGCGCTCACCATCCTCGGTGCAGCCTTGCTGCACAAGTACATTCCGGACGGTCGTGCGAAAAAGTGGATTCTCGGCCTTGCCGTCGTCGTTGCACTGAGCACCGCGGCTACCGGCCTCTTCCCGGCCAACGACGGGACCTTCGTTCACTGGACCGCAGTACTTCCCGGCTTCGTCGCCCGCCATGCCGTTCTCGTACTCATGGCAATTCAATTCTGGAAGCACAGCAAATGGATCGCAGTATGGTCGGGACTGTGCGCGGCCACCGGAATCGTCGGCGCCGTACTGCTTCTCGGACGAACCCTCACTTTCGGCTTGGGTGAACGCTTGACGCTGTACCCGCTGCCGATGTGGATGGCAGTCACCGGCGTCGCAGCCCTGCTCGCGTTGATGCGCCGAACCGTGTTGAAGAACGTGGAATTGACACTGCCCGGTAACGGATTCATCACCGCTCTGTTGTCGTTGCGCCCGCGTCGAACTCGCGCAGCAGTGCCTACCGACGTTCTCGCACCGCGGGAGCTGACGAGTTTGTAGCGAACCCGGGGTGACCAGGGACACACTGGTAGGGAGGCGACGCGAGGAGACTTCCATGACCAGTGCATCTGTTCGACACGGAATCGTGGCCGGCATCGACGGCTCGGCAAGCGCGGTCAACGCCGCGAGGTGGGCAGCATCGGCTGCAAAGAGATTCGACGAACCATTGCGACTGACCCACGTTCTGCCGGGACAACCCGAGTCAGGTGGCGGTACCAACGTCACCGACGAAGAGATGTTCGACCACCACCTTCGCGTCGAGGGTGCAAAGTTACTCGACGAGGCCGAGGACGCCATTCGCGACGATCACACCGACGTCACCGTCGAACGCGGCCTCGTGACCGGCACTCCCGCAACCACACTCGTCGAACTTTCGAAATCCGCTCGCATCGTTGCACTCGGTCAGGCCGGTACCAGCGAAATGCAATCGGTGTTTCTCGGTTCCGACACCATTCGGGTGGTCAACCGGGCGCACTGTCCCGTGGCGGTGTTCCGCGGTACCGGCGAGCACGCGGTCGCCGACACCAGGCCCATCGTCGTCGGCGTCGACGGAAGCAAGCTCAGCGAACTCGCCGTCGCGCATGCTTTCGAGTTTGCCGCGTTCCTCGGCGCGCCCTTGGTTGCGGTTCACACCTGGAACGAGCACGCCTCGCTCGGCGGGTACTCCGAAGCCAGGCGCTTCGTCGACTGGGGACCGTACGAACAGCATGAGCACGCTCTGCTGTCCGAGTGCCTCGCCGGCTGGACGGAGAAGTACCCCGATGTCGAAGTCACCCGGAGTGTCCAGCGCAGCGGACCGATGAAGGCACTGCTCGAGCACTCGGCGGAAGCGCAACTCGTAGTCGTCGGTAGCCACGGCCGCAGCCCGTTCATGGCGTCGATAGTCGGATCGACCAGTCAGAGCCTCATCCACCACGCCCAATGCCCGGTCCTCGTCTGCCGAGAGGGCTGAACTGGTCTCGCTGTTGCCCGGCCCCCACCTCTGAGCGAACGGCACTTTCGGCGCCATCAGGAGACCGAAAGTGCCGTTCGCTCAAACAGGAGTGGGGGTGAAACAGGTCAAACAGGGCTAGCGGGTCATACCTGGCCGACGACGCTCACCGTCACCGGCTCCTGCTCCGGCGTCACCACCGGAGTCTCCGGCAGATCCGGCACCCGGGTAGCCCGGGCGTAGACCGTCTCCCCCGCCTCGAGGTGCAGAGCTGCACTGTCACCGCGGGTGACCTGAGCCGAGAACAACTCACCGGTTGCCTCGTTGCGCAGGTCGACTCGAACCTCGAAGCCGAGATACACGACGCGCTCGACGGTTGCGCGTGTGACGCCGAGGGACTCGGCCGTTCCGGACTCCTGAGCGAGAGCCATGCTCGGATCGCGGCCGAGACGGATGTCATGCGGACGGACCAACTGCCCGTTGAGCTTCGCGACGGATCCGAGGAAGGACATCACGAAGTCGTTGGACGGACGGTCGTACAGGTCGGCAGGTTCACCGATCTGCTCGATCCGCCCCTTGTTCAGCACCGCGATGCGGTCGGCGACGTCGAGAGCCTCTTCCTGGTCGTGTGTGACCAGGACGGTGGTGACGTGCACCTCGTCATGCAGGCGACGCAACCACGTGCGCAGGTCGGCACGGACCTTCGCGTCGAGGGCGCCGAAGGGCTCGTCGAGCAGGAGCACCTGCGGATCCACCGCCAGAGCGCGCGCCAACGCCATGCGCTGACGTTGACCACCGGACAGCTGCGCGGGGTACCGATGCTGAAAGCCGTCGAGGCCGACGATCTCGAGAAGTTCGTTGACCTTCTTCTCGATCTCCGGCTTCGGGCGCTTGCGGATCTTGAGCCCGAAGGCCACGTTGTCTCGCACCGTCATGTGCTTGAACGCTGCGTAGTGCTGGAACACGAAACCGATGTCACGCTTCTGCGGCGAGACGCCGGTGACGTCCTTGCCTGCGATGGTGATGGTTCCCGAATCGAGCTCTTCGAGCCCTGCGATCGAACGCAGCAACGTCGACTTTCCCGAGCCACTTGGCCCGAGCAATGCCGTCAACGAACCCGAGGGAATGTTGACCGTCACGTCGTCGAGCGCCGCGAAATCACCGTAGTTCTTGCGGGCCCCGGTCACTGTGATCATGTGGTGCTCCTCTTACGGTCCAGCAGCGTCATCAGCAACAGGACAATGATGGCGATGCCCATCAGCAGCGTTGCCGCCGAATACGCACCAAAAGTGTTGTGGTCGTCGATGTATCGCGAATGCACCAGCAATGTCAGTGTCTGGGATACCCCCGGGAAGCCGGAAGAGACCATGATGACTGCGCCGAATTCACCGAGCGAACGCGCCACCGTCAACACGATTCCGTACGTCAAACCCCAGCGGATCGCGGGCAAGGTGATCCGCCAGAACGTCTGCCAACCAGAGGCACCGAGCGTCGCGGCTGCTTGTTCCTGCTCGTCGCCGATCTCGTGAAGTACGGGTTCGACTTCCCGGACGACGAAGGGCAGCGTCACGAAAATCGTCGCGATCACCATGCCTGGCAACCCGAAGATGACCTTGAACCCCAACGATTCGATGCCGCCGAACCAACCGTTGGCACCCCACAGAAGAATCAACGACACACCGACGACGACGGGCGAGACCGCGAAGGGCAGATCGACCACCGACTGCAGTACGCCCCGCCCCGGGAAACGCCCACGCACAAGTGCCAGCGCCGTGACGACACCGAACACGACGTTGATCGGAACCACGATCGCCACGATGATCAGCGAAAGATTCAGCGCGGAGATCGCTGCCGGCGTCGTGATCGATTCGAGGAACGGGCCGATTCCGTTCTCGAACGTTCGCGTCAGGATCACACCGATCGGCACGACCAACAACACGAACAGGTAGACGAGAGCGATGGTCCGCAGACCGATCTTCGATCCTCTGGACACGTTCATCGGGAACTCTCCTCACGTCGCTGTCCTCGCGAGGCGAAGATTCGCAGGACGAACAGCGTCACGAATGCGATGGCCAGCAACGCTACCGAGACGGCAGCGGCGTTGGTCGGACGATCGATTTCGATCTGCTGCTGAATGTACTGCGACGTCATCTGTGTCACGCGTGGGATGTTGCCGCCGATCAGAACGACCGAGCCGTATTCACCGATCGCTCGGGCGAATGCGAGCCCCGCGCCGGAGATGACGGCAGGCGCCAGCGTCGGAAGAACGACGGAACGAAAGATCGTCCAGTTGGAAGCCCCCAACGATGCAGCGGCTTCCTCGACTTCGCGGTCGACCTCCATCAGCACCGGCTGCACCGAGCGAACCACGAACGGCAAGGTCACGAAGGCCAATGCCACGATCAGTCCGGGTTGGGTTGCATTGAGGTGGATGTCGATCGGTGACTGCGGGCCGTAGAGAGACAGCAGCACGATCGACGCCACGATGGTCGGTAGTGCGAACGGCAGATCGATCATCGAGTTGACGATGCGCTTGCCCGGGAAGTCGTCCCGGACCAGCACCCACGCGATGATCGTGCCCATCACGACGTTGATCAATGCCACGATCACCGAGACCAACAACGTCACGCGCAACGACGCCAAGGCGACGGGTGCGGTGATGGCGTCCCAGAATCCGGAGATCCCCTCGTCGAACGCGGTGGCGGTCAACGCGGCGAGCGGAAGCAGAACGATCACGGAGAGCCACAGGGTGGCCACTCCGATTCCGAGCGGCCCCACACTCCCCGTGACCCGCGCGAGTTTTCGCCGACGAGCCACGGGGGTGGGGTCAATAGTGTCAGTCACGTCAGTCTTACTTGGTCGCGTTGTCGTAGATCACTGCGATCGAACCGGTGTCCTTGGTGAACAGAGCACTGTCCACGGCCTTCCAGCCGCCGAGATCTGCAATGGTCCACAGCTTGGTCGGCTCGGGGAACTTGTCGGTGAACTTGGCAGCGACGGCGGGATCAACGGGACGGAATCCTGCTTCGGCCCAGAGCGTCTGACCCTCGGTCGTGTACAGGTAGTCCTTGAACGCGGTCGCCTTGTCGAGGACCTTGCTGTTCGAGATCACGGCAACCGGGTTCTCGATCTTGAAGGTCGTGGGCGGGGTGACGTGCTCGACCGGGTCGCCGTTGCCTTCGATGAACAGTGCCTCGTTCTCGTAGCTGATCAGAACGTCACCGCTGCCCTGCAGGAAGGCTTCCGAAGCCTCGCGTCCCGACTTGGGCTGGATCTTGACGTGATCGTTGACCAAGGCGGTGACGTAGTCGAGACCCGCCTGCGGGTTCTTGCCACCGTCGCTCTTGGCGGCGTACGGCGCCAAGAGGTTCCACTTGGCCGAGCCGGAGCTGAACGGGTTCGGCGTGACGACCTCGAGGCCGGGCTGAAGCAGGTCGTCCCAGTCCTTGATGCCCTTCGGGTTCCCCGGACGCGTCACGATGGTGACTACCGATCCGAACGGAATTCCGTTGTAGGCGTCCTGGTTCCAGTTCTGATCTACCAGACCGGCATCGACCAGGCGGGTGATGTCGGGCTCGACGGAGAAGTTGACGAAGTCTGCCTCGGCGCCGTCCTTCACCTTGCGCGACTGGTCGCCCGAGGCGCCGTACGAAGGATTGAAGTTGACGTTCTTGCCCTCGTCTGTCGCCTGGAAGGCTGCGGTGAGCTTGTCGAAGCCGGGCTTCGGCACGGCGTAGGCGAACAGGTTGATCGTGCCGGCGCTACCGTCGCTGGCGGCGCTGTCACCACCCACGGTGTCGCTCGAGCCACCACTGCACGCTGTGAGTACCACGGCCCCCATGGTCGCGATAGCAGTGAGAAGTGTGCGGGAACGGCGTTTCATTGCAGATACCTTCCTGAAAGGACTGACAAACGAGGGTTGGTCAAACGACAAGTCCGAGACCTCTGGGGCTGATTCCATCGGGATGTTCAGACATGGAGAGCCGACGGGCAATGAGCCCTGAATCGGGGGCGCGAGTTACGCGCAGAGAAGTTCGAGTGGGGTGCGCAGCACCACCGGAGAGGTCGAACTCAGGAAATCAACAACAGGCGACGTCAGCGACGTCGAGCATGCCGACAGCAATCAACGCCAACTGGTGGCGGATTACGGGAGCTGTTGCTTCGGACACGCGGTGGACTTTAGCAGAGCACCAGCGCCCGCTCTAATCGGGAGAACTAACGGGTGAGAAGCCACGCGACGATCACGAGGAGAATCAGGGCTATCAGGGCGAGAGTGACCCGTGAGCGGGGCATCAGCTTTCCTCTACTTCTCGAGAATTCCTACGCAACCAGCCGAAGAGCGGCAGAGCGAGAACGGCGGCCAACGCGCGATCCAGACCGATGGCCACCAGGCGGCACAGCGGAACGACGACGATCAGGACCAACGCGACCTGCGGGATGAACGGGAGCCCCGCCATCCACAGCTCGAAGCTGTCCCACCAATCCGCTATCCGATCCACGCCAACACCCTATCCTTCGGACGATACGGTCCCGACAGCGTGTGGATTGGACGTGTGTCGATTCTGGCCGGATGATGGCCGAATGAGTGCTGACGACGAAGTGGTGCAGACTATTCCTCCCGCCTCCACGGGTCACCATCGAAGCAACTTTCCCCCTATCGACGACTACGCGTTTCTTTCCGATTGCGAAACCTCGTGCCTGATTGCCCGTAACGGATCTGTCGAGTGGATGTGCGTTCCCCGCCCGGACTCCCCCAGCGTGTTCGGTGCCATCCTCGACCGCAGCGCAGGCCATTTCCGCATCGGCCCGTACGGCCAGAACGTCCCGGCCGCCCGACGCTATCTGCCGGGTGGACTCATTCTCGAGACCACCTGGCAGACCGAGACCGGCTGGCTCGTCGTACGCGACGCCTTGGTCCTCGGTCCTTGGCACAACGTCGACAAGCGATCGAACACCCACAAGCGCACACCCACAGACTGGGATGCCGAACACACCCTTCTCCGTACGGTCAAATGCGTCAGCGGCACCGTTGAACTCGAGATGAGCTGCGAGCCCGCGTTCGACTATCACCGCGGCACGGCGAATTGGGAGTACACCGGAAAGGTCTACGAGGAAGCAACGGCAACGTGTCGCTCCGCCAAGCCCGGAGACCACCCAACTCTGCGCTTGACCACCGACCTACGACTGGGCCTGGAAGGTCGTGAGGCACGGGCCCGGACGCGACTGGTCGAAGGCGACAACGTGTACGTCGCGCTCTCGTGGTCGGATCTTCCCGCGCCGCAGACGTTCGACGAGGCCGCCGACAAGATGTGGCAGACGTCCAAGTCGTGGCGCGAGTGGGTGACGATCGGCAAGTTCCCCGATCACCCGTGGCGCGGATACCTGCAGCGCAGTGCGCTCACACTCAAGGGGCTCACCTACGCACCGACCGGAGCCTTGCTCGCGGCTTCGACAACATCGCTACCGGAAACACCAGGCGGAGAACGTAACTGGGACTACCGCTACGCATGGGTTCGCGACTCTACTTTTGCACTGTGGGGCCTCTACACGCTCGGGTTGGACCGTGAGGCCAACGACTTCTTCAACTTCATCTACGACGTGTCGAGTTCTGACAACGGTCAGCCACATCCCTTGCAGGTGATGTACGGCATCGGCGGCGAGCGCACACTCGAGGAATCCGAACTCAACCATCTCTCCGGATACGACGGTGCCCGTCCCGTGCGCATCGGCAACGGCGCATTCGATCAACAGCAGCACGACATCTGGGGCACCATGCTCGACTCGGTGTACCTCCACATCCGCACCCGCGAGCGTGTCCCCGAAGCGCTGTGGCCGCTACTCAAGAAGCAGGTCGAGGAAGCGATCAAGCACTGGCGCCAACCCGACCGTGGGATCTGGGAAGTGCGCGGTGAACCACAGCACTTCACGTCGTCGAAGATCATGTGCTGGGTCGCACTCGATCGCGGCGCCAAGCTGGCGGAGATGCAGGGCGAGAAGAGCTTTGCGCAGCAATGGACGGCCATCGCGGACGAGATCAAGGCCGACATCCTAGCGCACGGAGTCGACTCGCGTGGAGTTCTGACGCAGCGGTACGGCCACGATTCACTCGACGCGTCGCTCTTGTTGGCACCGCTGCTGCGCTTCCTGCCGGCCGACGATCCGCGGATCCGGGCGACGGTGCTGGCGATCGCCGACGAGCTCACCGAGGAGGGGCTGGTCCTGCGCTATCGCGTCGACACCACCGACGACGGATTGAGCGGCGAGGAGGGCACGTTCACCATCTGTTCCTTCTGGCTCGTCTCCGCCCTCGTCGAGATCGGCGAACTGGATCGGGCAAAGCATCTCTGCGAGCGTCTGCTCGGGTTCGCGAGCCCGCTCAAGCTGTACGCCGAAGAGATCGACGCCCACACCGGTCGTCATCTGGGTAACTTCCCGCAGGCGTTCACACACCTGGCGCTGATCAACGCCGTGGTCCACGTGATCCGCGCCGAGGAAGCTGCCGAAGCCGGAGCTTTCCAGCCCGCGCACAACGCGACCTAGACCCCCTGCTGTGCGCCTTTATTAACCGCCCGCGGTTAATAAAGGCGCACAGCAGTGCTAGCCGGCCACCGCTTCGAGCTGCGGCGTGATCGATTCGAGCGAGTACTTCAGCGACAGCGACGACGGAGTGTTCAACCCGGCAACTGTCGGATAGTCGACGATCGCCAGACCGCCACTCTTGACTGCGGGTAGGTCGGCGAACCCCGGCAGCTTCATCATGTCTTCAAGCGTTCCGCCGTTCGGCAGCAACACCACGACGTCGGCGCTCAGAGCGTCGACCCGTTCGGGGCTGAGCATCAGCCGGCCACCGGTAACGCCCGCCTCTTCGACGAGCTTGGGCGGCAACGACATTCCCAGGCTAGTGAACAATCCCGATGCGCCGTCCTTGGGATCGGCGACGATCACCAACTGCGACGTCGGGAAGACGTACTGCGACAGAAGCGCCGTCTTGCCCTTCAGGCCTGGCAGCCGCTGCGCGAGCGCATCGATCTGCCCGCTTGTCGCCTCGACGATCTCGTCGGCGCGCGACTCCTTGTCGAGAACTCGACCGAGAATCTCGACCTGGTCCTGCCACGGATCGACCTGGACGTCGGACAGACCGGCAATTGTCGGAGCGATCTTGCTCAACTGGTCGAAATCGTCTTGATCGGCGACGGAGAACCCGCCGAGAATCAGATCGGGATCCAATGCTGCAATTTCTTCTGCTTTGAGCGGGACACCGAACTGCTGGATCGCCGAGCGATCAAGTTCCTTCGCCGACGCGTCCACGCCGCTCTCCCACGGGAACAGGCCACGCTCGTCGCCCATCGGGCCGGCAGCCAGGTACCCCACCGGCTGGATTCCGAGTTCGAGCAGAGCGTCGAGCCACTGGATGTCGGCCGCGACGATACGCGTCGGCGTCCCGGTGATCGTGGTGGCGCCGAACTTGTGATCGATCGTGGTGACCCGACCGTCCGCGATCTCGTCGGCGTCCGAGGACGAACATCCACTGATACCTACGACCAGTGCTCCCAAGAGAGCCACCGCCGAGAACTTCATCGCACGCACGAAAATACTCCTCCACTAGTTAGTAGAGGCTTACCTTCTCATATGGGACCCGGCTGTGTCCGACCTTGCTTTCAGGCGAAACGAGAGAGCAGACGCTCCGCATCCGCGCCGATGCGTCGAACCACATCGCCGGCCGGATGGGTTCCGTGCACGAGTCCGACAGCTTCTCCGGCATAGACGACTCCGCTGTGCGGATCCGACGGGTCGTACGCCTGTGCCAGCGTTTCCTCGTCGGCGTCGACTCCGTGCCACGCGGCAGTGAACTCGTTGGCCACCGCGCGGCCACCCCACCGCTGCGGCCACGGTTGACTGCGCGCTCGGTCGAATACCGAGGTGTAAATCGTGTCCGCACTTCCGGCTTCGACGACGCGGTCGCGGGCATAGTCCGGCCCGACCGTCTCCGGGCTGGCGAGCAGCGCCGTTCCGATCATCACGCCTTCGCCGCCGGCTGCCAGGACGGCGGCCAAACCGCGTCCGGTTCCGATTCCGCCGGCTGCCAGCACCGGAAGTGACGTCGCTTCGAGGATCTCCTGCAGCAGCGGCAAGGTTCCGATTCGGCCCGTATGGCCGCCTGCCTCACCGCCTTGCGCGATCACAGCGTCGACACCTGCGGCCTCGACAATACGAAGGTCCTCGAGCGTATTGACCTGTGACACAACGGGAATGCCCGCATCGTGGATTCGTCCGACATACGCGGCGGGATCACCGAACGACAAGGTGATCATGGTCGGCTCGACGGCAATCGCGGCATCGAGCATCAACTCGTTCTCGGGCAGCGACCACGTCATCAGGCCGACGCCGAATTTTCCGCCGATCGAGCGGGCCACTTCGGCTTCGGCCTCGATCCACTCCGGTGTGTTGTACCGAGCCGCGCCAAGCAGACCCAACCCACCGGCCGCCGATACAGCTCCGGCGAGCGCGCCGCCCGCGCGACCACCCATGGGCGCCCCGAGAACCGGGATTTCGACTCCGAACTCTCGGGACAACCAGGTGGTGACCATGCGCTCCTACTTCTTGGGCTTCTCGCCGACCGATTCCGACGTCAGAGCCGCCACGAATGCTTCCTGCGGCACCTCGACGCGACCGATGGTCTTCATGCGCTTCTTGCCTTCCTTCTGCTTCTCGAGCAGCTTGCGCTTACGGCTGATGTCGCCGCCGTAGCACTTGGCAAGAACGTCCTTGCGGATTGCGCGAATGTTTTCGCGCGAGATGATCTTCGCGCCGATCGCGGCCTGAATCGGAACCTCGAACTGCTGGCGAGGAATCAGCTCACGAAGCTTCGACGTCATGCGTCCGCCGTAAGCACCAGCGTTGGAGCGGTGCACGATCGACGAGAACGCGTCGACGGCCTCGCCCTGCAGAAGGATATCGACCTTCACCAGGTCGGCCTGCTGCTCACCGGCCTCCTCGTAATCGAGGCTGGCGTATCCCTTGGTGCGGGACTTGAGGGCGTCGAAGAAGTCGAACATGATCTCGCCCATGGGCAATTCGTAGCGCAGTTCGACGCGAGTCTCCGACAGGTAGTCCATGCCGCCGAGCTCACCGCGACGGGACTGGCACAGCTCCATGATGGCGCCGACGTACTCGCTCGGGGCGATGACGGTGCACTTGGCGACCGGCTCGTAGACCTCGCGCACCTTGCCTTCCGGCCAGTACGACGGGTTGGTGACGATGACCTCGGCCCCGTCCTCCATCACGACGCGGTAGACGACGTTGGGCGCAGTGGAAATCAGTTCGAGGCCGAACTCACGTTCGAGGCGGTCGCGGGTGATCTCCATGTGCAGCAGGCCGAGGAAGCCGCAGCGGAAGCCGAATCCGAGGGCAACCGACGTCTCCGGCTCGTACGCCAGGGCGGCGTCGTTGAGACGGAGCTTGTCGAGAGCGTCGCGCAGCACCGGGTAGTCCGAGCCGTCCATCGGGTAGAGACCGGAATAGACCATCGGCTTTGGATCGCGGTAGCCGACCAGCGGTTCGGTCGCGCCGTTGCGGGTTGTGGTGACGGTGTCACCGACGCGCGACTGGCGGACGTCCTTCACACCTGTGATGAGGTAGCCCACCTCGCCGACGCCCAGACCGATACTGGCCTTCGGCTCGGGCGAGATGATGCCGACCTCGAGCAGTTCGTGTGTGGTGCCCGTGGACATCATCGTGATCTTCTCGCGGGGACGGATCCGACCGTCGACCACACGCACGTAGGTGACCACGCCGCGGTACGCGTCGTAAACGGAGTCGAAGATCATCGCGCGGGCGGGGCCGTCTGCATCGCCGACGGGTGCAGGTACCTGCTTGATCACCTCGTCGAGCAGTTCCTTGACGCCCATGCCGGTCTTGCCCGAGACGCGCAGGACATCGCCTGGCTCGCAGCCGGTGATGTGCGCAATCTCTTCGGCATAGCGGTCGGGATCCGCGGCCGGGAGGTCGATCTTGTTGAGGACGGGAATGATCTTGAGATCCTTCTCCATCGCCAGGTACAGATTGGCCAGCGTCTGAGCTTCGATGCCCTGAGCTGCGTCGACCAGCAGAATTGCACCCTCACATGCTTCGAGCGCGCGGGAGACCTCGTACGTGAAGTCGACGTGGCCGGGTGTGTCGATGAGGTGGAGGACGAATTCTTCGCCGTCGACGGTCCAGGGCAGACGAACGTTCTGGGCCTTGATGGTGATGCCGCGTTCACGCTCGATGTCCATGCGGTCCAGGTACTGCGCACGCATCGCCCGCTCTTCGACCACTCCGGTGAGCTGAAGCATGCGATCTGCCAGCGTCGACTTACCGTGGTCGATGTGCGCGATGATGCAGAAGTTCCGGATCTGCGCAGGATCCGTGAACGTCTTGTCGGCGAAGCTGCTGATGGGAGACCCCTTAGTCGGACCGGCACCGGCCCGGATCCGGGCCACTGTCAACCCTCAGGATATCCAAGTCTCGGCGCCGCCGTACCAGGGGTTCCCACGGGTGGGTGATTATGCTCGAACGCTATGGCAAGCATGTGGAAGCAGATCGGCAGAACCCTCGGCGCCCTCGCGGTGGAGAAGGGCCCTGCGTTGCTGCGCCAGTTGCAGTCGTCCACGTCTCAGTCGTCTGCCTCGAAGCCGGGTCCGTCCGGCCGGCCGATCGCCGCGCGGACGTCTCCGACCGCACATCGCGCCCGCAAGGTCGAGTACTCCCCCGACCTCGACGGCAAGGCCGATCCGGGCGAGATCGTCTGGACCTGGGTTGCCTACGAGGAGGATCCGACCCAGGGCAAAGACCGCCCGGTGCTGGTTGTCGGCCGTGACGGCAACACGCTGCTCGGTTTGATGCTGTCCTCGCAGAGCAAACGCGAAGGCGAGCGTGATTGGCTCGCAATCGGTTCGGGCCCGTGGGACGGCGAGGGAAGGCCCAGCTGGGTCCGGCTCGACCGGGTGCTCGACGTTCCCGAGAGCGGGATTCGGCGCGAGGGCGCCGTCATGGATCACAAGAAGTTCGACGCGGTCGCTGCAAAACTTCGGGCCGACTTCAGCTGGAGCTGAAGCCGACCCGAACGATGGAAACAGTATCGATCAGCTGTCCAGACGGTTGAACCGTCCGAAGAGTGCTCGATAGATGAGTGCACCGAGCGCACCGCCGATCAGCGGGAACACGATGAACAACCACACCTGACCGAGTGCACCGTCCTGGAACGGCGCGACAGCGAGACTTCGAGCGGGGTTGACGGAGGTGTTGTCGATCGGGATCGAGATCAGGTGAATGACGGCCAGGGTGAAGCCGATGGACACCCCGGCGAGCGGCACGTCGGAGATCTGGTCGGTCGACGCGAGAACGACGAATACCAACAGTGCGGTCAGGAGGATCTCGATGATCATGGCGGCACCGATGCCGTAACCGTCGGAAACCACCTGTCCGAGAAGATTCTTCTCGGCCGACGGACTGTGCGCGCCCCAACCGTTTGCGCCGAGTCCGTCTGCGGCCCGGTTGTACGCCGGGAGACTGTTGGCCACCGTGTAGATCACGACGCCGGCGACCAAGCCGCCGATCACTTGCGCGACAACGTAAATCGCCGCATTGACGGCCGAGATGCGCCCGATCACGAATTGGCCGAGAGTCACGGCTGGGTTGACGTGGCAACCGGAAATCGGTCCGATCGCATATACGAGGAACAGCAGGGTCAAGCCGAATGCGAAGGCAACTCCGAGATTGCCGACTTTCGCACCTGCGAAGACGGCAGTTCCGACCGCGGAGAACACGAGCACAAATGTCCCCACCGCTTCGGCCGCATACTTCTTCACATCCGAGATCGGTTCGATCTCAGTCAATTCCTGTGCAGTTGGAGACATATTCCCACCTTCTTCTCATCGAACGGTAGTAATGCTCACGCGCCTAGATTTGCCGGACTTTACGCAAGCCTGGTGATCTCCACAACAACTTCGAGATCTGTGGAGCGTCCACCGGAAAAGATTCCCTTCAAAGGCGGCACATCCGAATAGTCCCTTCCTATTCCGACCGAGACATGCTGTTCATTCACAGCTATCGCATTGGTCGGGTCATATCCCCACCACGCGCCGGTCCACGCTTCGATCCACGCGTGCGATTCCCCGACCACCGTGTCCCCGACTGCCGCATCACGTTTGGGGTGGAGATAGCCGGAAACGTACCGACAGGGAATGCCCATCGTTCGAAGCAACACCAAGGTCAGATGTGCATAATCCTGGCAGACGCCTTTCCTGGCCGACCAGGCCTCGACCGCCGACGTATGCACTCCGGTCGTACCCGGAACATATGACATTTCACCGTAAACCCATTGCGACGCAGCCACTACTGCATCTTCAGGTGATTTATCTTTGCGCAATTCCTTGGCAATTGTCGCCAGCTTACGATCACGCGGAACATATCTCGTGAAACTCAGTTGTTCGTTGAATCGATCTTTAATCGCGTTTCCCGACAATTCATCCCAGTCGACGGTTTCCTCGGGCTGAACAAACGGTTCCGTCTCCACCACCGACAGTCCGGTCACTTCCAACTCCGTGTGCGGCGCGTGCAAGTCGAAGGCGGTCACCGCGGTGCCCCAGTAATCGGTGTACCGATAGGAACGCGTTGCCGGCTGGGTTTCGACGCGCGTGAGGATCACCGTCTGCCTGGTGTCGCCGCGGGGTGTCAATCGCGCTTCGTTGTACGACGACGTCACCGGGGCGTCGTACGCATATCCCGTGGTGTGCACGACCCTCATTCGCCAGCTCACAGCTCTCCCTCCACCGTCGACTCCGCATACGCGGCGCCGGCATCCGTCCACGCGACCCACGGCGCAGCGTGGAAGTACTGCAATGCAATCGCCTCACCCAGTTCGCGACAGGTCTCCTGCCAACCGAGCAACCGTCCTTGCAGATCTTCGAGCAACACGCCCTGCGGCAGAAACTCCAGTTCGCTGCGTGCGCGGCCGAGAAGCCGCGGCGCCTCCGCCCGGATTCCGACGCGACTGCCCGGCTGCGGGTCGAGTTCCTGCAGGCACTTCTCGGCCTGCCTGATCGAATGGAACACCGAGCGCGGAAAGAGTCTGTCCAACAAGATGAACTCGACGACGCGGTTGGCGTCGAGCGCTCCGCGATACGTACGCAAATACGTGTCATGTGCGCCTGCCGAGCGAAGAACACTGACCCACGCCGGCGACGACGGGCGGTCACCGGCGCGCGCCAGGAGCATCCGCACAATCATGTCGACACGTTCGATCGACCTGCCCAGCAGAAGGAACCGGTAACCGTCGTCGCGGCTGAGCGTGGAATCCGCCAGCCCCGCGAACATCGCTGCGCGTTCCTCCACATAACGGAAGAACTCGTGTGGCCCCAGCCTGCGTGACGCGCGTTCACGCTCCGCCAGTCCGTTGTACGTGGTGTTCAGGCACTCCCACATCTCACTCGACGTGACCTCACGTGCTCCGCGAGCATTCTCACGGGCACTTGCCAGCGAGTCCACGATCGATCCAACCTGATTGCGGCTGAACGCAACCAGGTCGGTGAGCGAGCGTACGTCGAGCTTCTCCTCCGGCGCTTCGATGCCGAGGACACGCAGGAGCAGACGCGACGTGCGGTCCGGGTCGACGGTTGCGTCGTCGAGCAGTTGGTGGACGGCGACGTCGAGGATCCGAGCGGTGTCGTCGGCGCGCTCGACGTAGCGGCCGATCCAGTAGAGGGACTCTGCGTTGCGAGCAAGCATCGGTCACCACGCTCCGTTCGCTGATAGTTCTTGGTAGCTGGGCACTTCTGAGGTGTTCACTGTTGTTGCTGCTGCTGTTGAGAGGTGCTCAGTTCGGGTCCCTGCACCGGCTCCGCGGATTCCGGGGGCTCGGACACCAGTTCCTCACCGGACAGCTCTGGGTCCTCGTCCGAGCTGCGGCTGGCGAGCACCCATGTGTCCTTGCTTCCGCCGCCCTGGCTCGAGTTGACCACCAGCGAACCTTCCGGAAGTGCCACCCGGGTCAGGCCGCCGGGCAACACCCACACGTCCTCACCGTCGTTGACGGCAAAGGGTCGCAAGTCCACGTGGCGCGGCGAGAGAACGTCGTCGATCTTGGTCGGCACCGTGGACAGCTGCACGAGAGGCTGCGCGATCCACCCGCGCGGGTCTGCCTTGATCTTGCGGGTGATCGCGGCCAGTTCCTTGGGACTCGCGTCCGGTCCGAAGACGATTCCGTAGCCGCCGGACCCTTCCACCGGCTTGATGACGAGTTCGGCGACGCGGTCGAGGACTTGCTCGCACTCCTCGTCCAACCAACAGCGGAACGTGTCGACGTTCTGCAAGAGCGGCTTCTCACCGAGGTAGTAGTCGATGATCTGCGGAACATAGGTATAGACGAGTTTGTCGTCACCGACTCCGTTGCCGACGGCACTCGAGATCACCACGTTGCCCGCTCGCGCCGCATTCAGTAGGCCTGCGACGCCGAGAATCGAATCCGGACGGAAGTGCATCGGGTCGAGATACTCGTCGTCGATGCGGCGATAGATGACGTCGACCTGACGCTCGCCTTCCGTCGTGCGCATGTACACCATGTTGTCGCGGCAGAACAGGTCGCGACCTTCGACGAGTTCCACACCCATCTGACGAGCGAGCAATGAATGCTCGAAATAGGCGGAATTGGCGATACCCGGTGTGAGAACAACCACTGTCGGGTCCGCTTCGTTGAGTGCAGCACCCGCACGCAGCGCCCTCAGCAGGTGTGTTGCGTAATCACCTACCGCCCGCACCTTGTGGGACATGAACAGATCCGGGAACACCCGAGTCATGGTGCGACGGTTTTCCATCACATAGGAGACACCGGACGGAGATCGCAGATTGTCCTCGAGAACTCGGAACTCTCCCGCCTCGTCTCGGACCAGGTCGATACCCGCGACATGGATTCGCACACCGTTGGGCGGCACGATGCCGGCTGCTTCACGGTGGAAGTGCTCGCACGAGGTCACCAGGCGGCGCGGCAATACGTGATCGCGCAGGATTCGTTGCTCGCCGTAAATGTCCGCAAGGAACAGCTCGAGCGCCTTCACCCGCTGCTTGATGCCCTTTTCCAGCCGCGACCACTCCTGCGCGGCGATGACGCGCGGCACCAGATCCAACGGAAACGGTCGTTCCTGCCCGGAAAGCGAGAACGTCACGCCCTGGTCGATGAATGCGCGTCCGAGTGCGTCGGCACGCGCGGCAAGGTCGGCGCTGCTCGTCGGCGCCAGGGCTTTGTACACACCCTTGTACGGGGCACGCACCGAGCCGTCGGGCTCGAACATCTCGTCGAAAGCCAACTCGTAGCGACCGATGTCTGAATATCCGTCGAACACTGCGGCAGGACGCGCTCGGGTGGTGGTCGAACCTGTTTTACTCGAACTTTTCGAAGGCGGCGGCGTCATAGGGCAACATGCTGCTACAAGTGGGGCTATTCGGCAGCGCGGCGAGAAATCGGGCGCTCGGTGTACTCTTCTCGACAGACGCAACGTGCGACGGTTTGGGTTCTTGGGCCCTCGGCTGGTAATCTTGCCAGTCGGTGCATCAGTGCGCCCACAGCTTTCTCGACCGTAACCAGCTAAAGACGACAAGGATTTTACGCGTGGCCAACATCAAGTCCCAGGTGAAGCGAATCCGTACCAACGAGGCGGCCCGACTCCGTAACCAGTCGGTGAAGTCCTCGCTGCGTACCGCGATCCGTTCATTCCGCGAGGCTGCGGCAGCCGGTGACAAGGACAAGGCCAACGAGCTCCTCGTCTCCACCAGCCGCAAGCTCGACAAGGCAGCCAGCAAGGGCGTCATTCACGCCAACCAGGCTGCCAACAAGAAGTCTGCACTCTCGCAGGCTGCCAACAAGCTCTGACGTTTCCACTGTGACGGTTCGCCGTCATACTGGTTCGTCTCGATAGCCGCCAGGTCGAAAGACCAGGCGGCTATTTTGCGTGCTCAATCGGATCAGAGCAAAAACCCGCCATCCATGTCTTGCACGGAATATGTGGATCGGGCTGCGACCATCTGATGATGGCGGTCAACGGGAAACGCCCTCGCAGCTGGTTGTTCACGACTGTCTTCTGGGCGGTCGTCGCTTTCGGCGTATTGGCAGCCCTGGGGATCCCTCGTTGGTGGGAATCATTGACGGTTGCAGTCGTCGGAGTCGCAGCAAGCTACGGATGGTGGAAGCGCAGGCAACGGAGCGAATCCTGGATCTTCTTCGGCGTGATGTGTTCACTCGTTGCGATTCTGGCGTTTCTCGCCACTGGACGAGCGCTACTCACCACCGTGAAGGTGCCGGTAGACAGCATCGGCCAAGAAACAATTGTCTGCGGCAGTGTGATGAATCCGGCGCCGAACGACTCCCTACGAGTGACCGACATCAGGACTGGTGAACCAACGACACGGCCTCAGGCCATTCCGCACACCCAGTTGGAGCAAGCCTGCGTGAAACGCCTCGACTACCGGGTGGCCGAGGCCACGGCCGCCACTGTCGTCGGACTACTTCTGGCCGGCCGCGCGATCGGCCATGTTGTCCTCAGTTCTTCCGCAACGCGCACACTTTCCGCACTGCCATCTCCAGAGCGAAGGACGAGTCGACTGCGGCGCCCTTCACGTCGGCATTGAGAGCGGCGACGATCTGCATCGCAGCGCCGATCGACGTGGGATCCCAACCGCCGACTTCCTTGATCGCCTTCTTGACCTTCCACGGCGGCATCCCGAGATCCGACGCCAACCGGAACGGGTCACCGCCCCGTGCAAACGGGCCGACCTTGGCGATGGTGTGGACTGCATCGGCGAGGGCGTCAGCGAGCAGAACGTGCGCAGTTCCGATCTGGTCAGCCCATCGCAGAGCCTCGAGCGCACCCCGGGTATCGCCGACGATAACTTTGTCGGCCACATCGAATCCGGAAACCTCGGCCTTGCCCGAGTAGTACTTGTGGACTGCATCCACGTCGATCTTGCCGCCGGTATCTGCCGCCAATTGCGAGCAGGCCGACGCAAGTTCGCGAAGGTTGGAGCCGACGCTTTCGATCATCGCGGCGATCGCATCGGGAGCAACCCTCACGTCGGCGGTCCGAAACTCACCCCGGACGAAGTCGACAAGCTGACTCTTGTTCAGTTTTCCGCAGTTGTGAACCGTCGCGCCGAGCTTCTCGAGGGCCGGCGCCAACGCCTTCGCGCGACCGCCGCCCGAGTGCACGACGATCAGAACGACGCCTTCTGCCGGCTCACGCGCCGCCTCGAGAACAAGAGCTACGGCATCTTTGCCTGCTTCTGCGGCCGATTCCAGGACGATCACACGGTCTTCGGCAAAAAGAGAGGGGCTGAGCAGCTCAGCCAACTCGGGAGCATTGGTGTCTCCGGCACGCATCTTGGTCACCGGGAGATCCGAAATACCCTGGCCGCGGTCACCGCGGACGGCTCTGATGAGCTGCGATACCGTGCGGTCGATCAGGAACTCGTCGTCCCCGAGAACAAGATGCAGCGGATCGACTCCAGACGGATTACTCACCCGAAGATGGTCCCACGAGGAACCGACACGATCGACACAGACCCGCCGCCCCCGCCGTACACAGCGACGGTGCCGTCGGCGTCGGTCCGAACCACCGCCCCGCCCAACGAAACCAGTTCGTCGAGAACCTCCTCATTCGGGTGCCCGAAACTGTTGCCGTCGCCGACGCTGATCATCGTCAACCTCGGACGCACCGCTTCCAGAAATGCCGACGATGTGGTCCGAGAACCGTGATGGGGCAGCTTCAACACATCGGCCTTCACGTCCGTTCCCGATCGGAGGATGGCCTTCTCCCCCGCAACTTCGGCGTCGCCCGTCAACAGAATTCGACCCGCGTCCGTGTGTGCCATCACCACCAGCGACTGATCGTTGGCGGCGTCCGCGCCGTCCCCCGTATCGCGGGGAGCCGGAAGCAACGGTCCGAGAACCTCCATGTTCACCGATCCCAACGTCAACTCCATACCTGCACGCAACGAGACAACCGGAACGGCCTGCGATTCGGCCGCATCCTTCACCGCCCGAAAACCTGACTCCGGCAACAACATCGACCCGACTCCGACCGCAGCGACCGAACGCCCACTCAGGACTGCTTCCAATCCACCGATGTGATCGGCGTGAAAATGACTGATCATCAGCAACGCGATGTCGTTGACGTCCAACATGTTCAGGCAACGATCCATCGACGTGGGATCAGGACCGACATCGATGACGATCACCCTGCCGTCTCCAGTCGAGAGCACAAGACCGTCCCCTTGACCGACGTCGCACATCACCAGTACCCACCCCGGAGCAATACGACCACCGCCGAACACGTGCTGAAAGACGAGGGCTAGAACAACTCCCAGAACGAGGACGCCGACGACCCATCTCGAGATCCGATTCCACAGCGTCAGGGCCGCGGCCAGTAAGACGCCCACGACGATCAGAGCACCGATGAGCCCTGACGGCACCACCACCGACGCTCCGGGAAGCGCCGCCGCCCGCTCGGACACGTACAGCAGCCACCCCATCGGCGGCCGGACCAGCGGCGTGATGAACACCGCGATCGGTGGACAGATCAGCGCACACAAGGCAATCACCGCACCGAACACCGTGATGATTCCGATCACAGGCGCCACGGCCATGTTCGCGGCAATCGTAACCACACTGAAGGTTCCCGCCATGGCGCCCACCAGTGGCGCAGACACGACAAACGCAGCACTCGAGACGGCTGTCATCTCCGAAAACCAACGGGGCCAACCTCGTCGACGAAGCACCTCCACCCACACCGGAGCAATGATTACCAACGCGCCCGTGGCCGTGGTCGACAGCGCAAACCCCCAGTCGACGGCAAGTTCGGGCATCACGACAACCAGAACGATGACGGCTGCGGCAAGAGCAGGCAGTGCCTGTTTGCGTCGACCGGTCACCAGACTGAGCAGGCCGATCAGGCCCATCACCGAGGCGCGCAGAACACTCGGCGACGGCCTCGCGACGACAACAAACGCAACGAGGGCTACCAGCGCCAAAGCAGCACCGACGCGCGGACTGAGCGCCGCGGCTCTGACCAGCAGCAGAACCGCCCCGAGCAGAATGCTGATATTGGCGCCGGACACCGCGGTCAGATGGGAAAGCCCGGCAACGGTGAAGTTGTCCTTCACCACCGGCGACAACGCCGATGTGTCTCCGACGACGAGGCCAGGCAGCAGACCTGCCTGATCCGGCGGGAGCGCAGCCGAGCACGCAGCGGCGAAACGAGTACGCACTACACTCGCCCATCGCTGATACCAGGGCACTTCTCCCACCGCGACGGGAGGCCCTTCGGACGTGATCACCGCGAGTGTGGAATCGCTACGCCATGGCTGACTCGCCCGGCCGCGAACCGTGAGGCTCTGCCCTGGAACAACTTCGAGCCACGACGAACTGGGTGCCCGGATGGTGACCAGGCCGCCTCCGGAGTACCTGTGATTCTGGGAAGTCACCGAATTGACGGTTGCCCTGAAGAAAATCTGACCTTGACCCGCCGCGCCAGAGACTGCTTGCGGATCCTCCGAGGGTTCCACTTCGACACTCACCCACGCTCCTTCGAAGGCAGCACGGGTCAGTGGGTGCCCCTCGACCTCGGACGCCCGCCACCCGCTGACGACACTGCATCCGGCACCGAACAGCAATGCAACCAACATGATTCGTACCCACACCGCTGATGTCCGGCGCACAACCGCGTAAGTGAGGATTGCCGCTGGAATAGCGCATGCCACCGCCAGTACCCACGCGGCGACCGCGCCGAACAGGATCCCCACCGCACTGCTCCCCCACACTGCGACGGCCGACGGTAGCAGTCGAGCGTCGAGGACCGGCGAGACTTCCGGTTCGTTCACACCGATACCAGCACTCGCAGTTTGGCCAACCTTGCCGGGCCGATCCCGTCGACTTCCCCCAATTGTTCTATGTCCGTGAATTTTCCGTTGGAAGTTCGCCAGGAGATGATCGCCGCAGCCGTTACCGGCCCTACCCCGGGAAGGTCGTCCAGTTCGGCCTCGGTAGCGGTGTTGAGGTTCACCAGACCAGCCCCGCCGGATTCCCCCGCGGCGGCGGGGCCGGTCCCTCCCGCAGTGGTACTCGAACTCGCTGAAACACCACCGGACTGATCGGCGGCCCCCACCACGATCTGATCACCATCGGCAAGCTTCTGTGCCAGATTCAGGCCCACCGTCTCTGCGCCCTCGAGCACTCCACCTGCCGCAGCGAGCGCGTCGGCGATGCGCGAGCCCGAATGTAGGTTGACGAGCCCAGGCGTGCGCACGAGTCCGACGACACTGACCACCAAAGCCTCAGGCGGCTGCTCCGCTACGACGCCGGTCCGTACGGGACTGGCTGATTCACCATCGTCGGCAGTGACATTCTGCGCCGTGACATTCTGCTCCGTGACATTCTGGGGCGAGGGCAACGGTGGGACCGCCTGCAAACTCGGAGAATCCCACCACACCGTGAACAAGCCGATTGCCGTGGCCAGAACTGCAACGATCGCCAACACCCAGGTCGCCGATCGGCTCGGGCGCCAACGTGTACCGCGCCAGCGCTCGGGCAGCCGATCGAACCGTGACGAGTCGGGTTGAGCCTCGTATTCGTCTTCGTCGAAGTCCTGAAGCCACTCGGGGGACCTCTCGAATGGCTGCGGGGACCTCTCGAAAGACGCTGAATCCTCGAAGTCGTCGACGGCCTGTCGCTGCCGGTAGTTCCCGTCCATCGCCGCGAGGCGATCACGCGCCCGCTCGCGCTCCTCGCTGATCCTCATGACTGGACGCTAACGAGAGACCATGCCGCCGAAGACGAGCAATTTCAATCTGTGGAGAACTCGCGGATTGTGGAGAAACGATCAGGTGTTCGCGTCCACCGCGCTGTCGATCTCCGGCAGCGGACACACGACAACACCGATCGCGCCGACACCGACGTGCGCTCCGATAACCGCGCTGAAGTCGGTGACCACGGATTCCGCCACATCGGGAATGCGCTCGGCCAACTGTTCCGCTATCGCGTCGGCACGCTCTCGCGCTCGCATGTGATGCACGGCTATCGCCACGCGGCCGAGACCGGCGCGCTCGACTGCCGAATCCACCAAGCGTGCAAGCGCTTTGGTGGTCGTACGTGTTTTTTCACCGAGCACGAGCTTGCCGTCCACCAGATGCAGGATCGGCTTCATCGCCAATGCAGTACCCAACAACGCGGCTGCGGTTCCGATTCGTCCGCCCCGACGCAATTGATCAAGTTTGTCGACGACGATGTAGCAGCGCCCACGACTCGCGACGTCGACCGCCCGGCCGTACGCCTCTTCGAGTGACGCGCCCTTCTCGGCCAAGCGCGCAGCTTCGAGAGCGGGATAGCCCAAACCCATTCCGGCCGACTGCGAATCGACGATCCGGACGGCTCCTCCGAACTCCTGGGCTGCGACTCGTCCGGCTTCCCACGTTCCCGAGAGTTGCCGTGAAATGTGCACGGCGAGAACGCCGTCACCGTCGCTCATGTCCAGGGCGCGTGCATACGCTTCGGACAACTCGGCGGGCGACGCTCCGGCCGTTGTCACTCCTGACAGGTCGCTCGGCATTGCGTCGACACCCTCACGCAAGTCGCAGCCGTCACGGAGCACATGGAGCGGAACCACCTGAATCCCACATGCGTCGGCCGACTCCTGCGGGATGCAGGCGGAGGAATCCGTGACGACGACGACCGGCATTCTGCTACCCGACTTCGCTCGGCGGTGATACCAGTTGCGGCGAAACCACTTTCTTCGACTCCACCCCGCGAATCGCAGCGATCATCGCGCGGGCTACACCGACATGACCGTCCCAACCCCAGTGAATACCGTCGGGGTTGCCGTTCTCGGAAAAGACGTTGTCACGCACTGCATCCGCGAGATCGACTACGGGAACGTCTTTCTCCGTAGCCCACTCGGTGATCGCGGACACCGCGGCAGGTCGTCCGGCGTGCACGCTCGCGTAGGCATCGCTGCGGTGCACCGACGGCAGGGTCGCGATCATCGGCAGTTCCGGCCGCATGTACTCCAACGCATTTCGCGAGCTTTCCAAATACTCGACGCTCAGCTTGGGCGGAAGTGCGACCGGGCGGCCCAGAGGTGCAAGCCGCGGCTGCAGCCACTGATAACCCTCGCGCACCACGCGTCGAAGCGCCGGAGGACGAACGTAGCGGATGGTCTCGCGGAGCGCGGTAGGCAATGGGGACGGTAGCGAGTCCATACCGCCGACCGCGAACACGACGGCGCCGGCCCGCGGCACCGCCGCCCACACACGAGGATCCTGAGTCAGTGCCCACCACGCGTCGCGGCACGTCCAGCCGATACGGGCGACCAACTCGACGTCCCAGCCGAGTTCGTCGGCCACGATGTTGGGCCAGATGCGTGGATGATCTGCCGCGAGGCCGCCCTTGGGGCCGAAATACGACAGCGAATCCGCGAGCACGAGGAGGACGGGGCGCTGCCCGTCGGCACTTTCAGAGGACGTCATTTGCGACACTCGCAGAAGCATTCCATACGTCGAGTCGCCACTCGATCGACTTGACGTCGCCGTGTCCGCTGAGTTGCACCCAACTGGTGTTTCCCAATCCGCCGAGGACGGCCCAGCGATCGACGGGTAGGTCGAGCAATGCCGCTGTCAGTGCCGCGATCAAGCCTCCGTGCGCCACCAGAACTACGGGCCGCTCGGCCCAGTCCGGGTGCGTGTCGAGCAATTCGTGAACTACGGGGAGGCTACGATTCGCGACGTCGATTCGGCTTTCGCCGCCGGGCGGCGCCAACGTGGCATCCGCTCGCCAGGCAGATCGCACACCGGGAGTGCGCTCGTCGACGTCATGATGAGTCAGGCCTTGCCATTCACCCAGGTGTGTCTCACGCAGACGCGTGTCGGTGAGGACCGGAAGTCCGGCGGCGTCACCGACAGCGACTGCCGTGAAATACGCGCGCCGCAGATCCGAGGACACGATCGTCAACGGTCTGCGATCGGCGATCACCGGACCTGCACTCTTGGCCTGCGTGCGTCCCAACTCCGACAGGTCGGTGTCGAGTTGCCCCTGCATCCGAGAGTCGGCGTTGTATTCGGTCTGTCCGTGACGCAGCAGGATGAGCCGGCGGACAGGGTTCGACGCCGCACTGGGCGCCGACGAAGTCACAGCGAGGGATCCTGCGCGTCCGGCTCGGAAACCGTGTCGGTCTCGAACACCGTGTTGGCATCGGCGGGGCCGGGACGGTTCTGTCCGAGGCCTTCGACCTCGACCGTCGGGCAGTCCTTCCACAGACGATCGAGAGCGTAGAAGTTGCGCTCCTCGTCATGCTGGACGTGGACGACGATGTCGGCGTAGTCGAGCAGTGCCCAGCGGCCCTCGCGGGTGCCTTCACGGCGGACCGGCTTGTGTCCCGCTTCGCGGAGGCGGTCTTCGATGTTCTCGACAATCGAGTTGACCTGACGCTCGTTGGTCGCAGATGCGATCACGAAGCAGTCCGTGATGACCAACTGTTCGGACACATCGAGCACCACCACTTCGGTGGCCAGCTTCTCGTCGGCTGCCAAGGCCGCGATGCGTGCCATGTCGATGGCTTCGGTGTTTGCACTCACTCGATGTTCTCCAGTTTCGTCTTCAGAAAGTACTTGTTGTTCTCGGCTAGCTCGATTCGGCGCCCGGGACGGCTTCCGACTTCCCCGGTGCGGGCTCCGACATCGTTGTAGCTCCGTCGCGGCGCTCCGCGTCGACAGGTCGATACAGGTTCCGCTTCGAGATGTACTGCACCACTCCATCCGGCACCAGGTACCAGACAGGGCGGTCTTCACTTGCCCGACGACGACATTCGGTCGACGAAATGGCAAGTGCCGGAATCTCTATCAACGTGACCGCGTCGGCGGGCATGGTGTCGAGGTGACCGGCCAGGTGCTCTGCATTGAGATCGAAACCCGGTCGCGATACCCCGACGAACTTCGCCAATGCGAACAACTCTTCCCAATCTTGCCAGGAAAGGATGCTGGCCAGCGCATCGGCACCGGTGATGAAGAAGAGTTCGGCGTCGGGATGGTAGGCCCGGAGGTCTCGCAGTGTGTCCACGGTGTACGTCACTTTTTCACGGTCGACGTCGACCCGAGAGACGGAAAACCGCGGGTTGGAGGCGGTGGCGATGACCGTCATGAGGTACCGGTCCTCGGCAGGACTGACGCCCTTCCCCTGCTTCTGCCAGGGCCGCCCGGTGGGGACGAAGATCACTTCGTCGAGTCCGAACCGGTCGGCGACCTCACTGGCCGCAACGAGGTGGCCATGGTGAATGGGGTCGAAGGTGCCACCCATCACTCCGAGGCGTCGAGCACGTTCCACCGATAGTCCCTTCTGCACGAGTGTCGAGCTTACGGGTCAGACCGGCAGCAGACGGGACACGACGTCGGCAAGCTGCTGGGCCGAGCGGCACTCGTGCATGCTGATGACCTCGTTGTACACCTTCGCCGCGGAGTCACCCGTTCCCCATTGCCCCTTCGGCTCAGGGTTGAGCCAGTGTGCGTGCTTGGCAACCGCAACCATCTGCGACAGCGACTGGAGGTTGGGATCGCGATAGTTGTTGCGACCGTCGCCGAGTACCAGCAGCGACGTGCGACTGGTGATCGACTGCGCGAACTTCTCCTGGAAGACCCCGAAGGCGTGCCCGTAGTCGGAGTGGCCGTCGTAGGTGATCAGTTCGGCTTCACGCACCATCCGTGACATCGCGGACCCGAGGTCTGCGTTCGAGTCGAAGAACCGCGTGACCTCGTCGGTCGTGTCGATGAACGCGAACACCCTCACTCGTGAGAACTGCTCGCGCAACGCGTTGACGAGGAGCAGGGTGAAATGGCTGAACCCCGCTACCGAACCCGACACGTCACACATCACCACAAGTTCCGGCCGCGCTCGCTTCGGCTTGCGCTGCACCAGATCGATCGGCACTCCGCCCGTCGACATGGACTTGCGCAACGTGCGACGCAGGTCGATCGAACCCGAGCGGGAGCGGCTACGACGCACCGCGAGACGGCTGGCCAACAGACGAGCGAGTGGTGCGACGTTCTTCTTCAGTGTGGTGAGTTCGGCGTCGGAGGCCCGCAGGAAGTCGACTTCCTCGGCGAGTTTCGGAACGCCGTACGTGGCGACGCGTTCCTTACCCAAATTCTCGGCGGTGCGTCGACGCGTTTCCTTCTCGACCATCTTGCGGAAGTCCGCGATGCGCTGCGCTGCCGTGCGCTTGGCGACCTCGGACTGATAGTCGGAATTGTCCTTGCCCTCGGACCCGGCGCCTTCCTGGTTGCCGAGTAGACCTTGCAGGATCTTGTTGAGCAACGTCTCCGGGGCGACGTCACGCAGCGCCTGATAGGCGGAGAACGACGGGCCGTTACTCGACTGGTACTGCCCGAGTTCCTCGACCATCGCGGCGGTCAAGAGTTCGGTCATCTCCATCGCCTCGTCACTGCCGTCTGTCAGCAGTTCGGCGATCAGCTCACGCAATGCCTGCAGGTCGATCGAGCCGTCTGGCTTGCGCGGCAGTGTGACGTCGACGTCGCCGACCGCACGGTCACCGATCGCCTTGGGGAACCACAGGTCGAAGACGGCGTCGAACGTCGCCCGGTGGGTAGGTCGGCGCAGGAGCGAGCATGCCAGCCCTTCACGAAGCGCTTCACGATCGAGCAGGTCGAGAACCGACATGACCTGACCGGCGTCGACGGTCTCGGACGGGCCGACCATGATTCCGCGTCGTCGCAGAGCCTCGACAAAATCGACGAGGTGACCGGGAATCCCGTGCGGCGCTGCCAGGCCGCCGGGTGAGAGCGGCGACGTCGATCCTGCGGGAGCCATGTCAGACCTCAGTTCAGCCGAAGTTCAGCGGCGGCGCGCACCTGATCGGACTGGTGCTTGAGGATGACACCGAGCGTGGCGCGTACGGCGTCGTCGTCGAGCGTGTCCATGCCCAGAGCGAGAAGGGTGCGTCCCCAGTCGATGGTTTCGGACACCGACGGAACCTTCTTGAGCTGCATTCCGCGAAGAACACGAATGGTGTTGACCAGCTGCTCGGCAATCGCTTCAGGAAGCTCCGGCACCCGGCTTGCGAGGATGCGACGCTCGAGGTCGGCGTCCGGGAAATCGAGATGCAGGAAGAGGCAACGACGCTTCAGAGCCTCCGAGAGTTCGCGCGTGGCGTTGGACGTCAGCACCGTGAACGGCTTGCGGGTGGCGGTGATCGTTCCGAGCTCGGGGATCGTGACCGCGAAGTCGCTGAGCACTTCGAGGAGCAGACCTTCGATCTCGACGTCTGCCTTGTCCGTCTCGTCGATCAACAGCACCGTCGGGTCCTCGCGGCGAATGGCCTTGAGCAGTGGACGTGCGAGCAGGAACTCCTCCGAGAAGACATCCGCCTTCGTCGAGTCCCAGCTGTGGTCGACCGCGACATCACCCCTCGCTCCGCTCGCCCCGCCCGACTGAATCCGAAGAATCTGCTTCGCGTGGTTCCACTCGTACAGCGCACGAGCCTCGTCGACGCCCTCGTAGCACTGCAGACGCACCAGTTCTGCGCCCGTGGTCTGGGCGACTGCGCGGGCGAGTTCCGTCTTTCCGACACCGGCCGGTCCCTCGATGAGCAGGGGCTTGCCCAGTCGGTCGGCAAGGAACACTGCCGTTGCAGTGCCCTTGTCGGACAGGTAACCCGTCTCGGCCAAACGCTCGATCACGTCGTCGACGCTCGAGAAGAACGGTGTTGTATCGGGAAGAGCTCGGTCCACGGTTAACTCCTAAAAAGGGTGGGGCAAGTCTGGTGAACTTTTCAGGCGGGTCGGGTGTGCCCGTCGCCCCAGACGATCCACTTGGTGGACGTCAGTTCCGGTAGCCCCATAGGGCCACGCGCATGCAGTTTCTGGGTGGAGATGCCGATCTCGGCGCCGAATCCGAACTGCTCACCGTCGGTGAAGGCAGTCGACGCATTGACCATCACTGCCGCGGCGTCGACGCGAGCGGTGAACTCACGGGCAGCCGAGAGATCGGAAGTCACGATGGCTTCGGTGTGGCCGGTCCCGTACTGGTCGATGTGCTCGACGGCAGCGTCCAGGTTCTCGACGACCTTGAGGGCGACGTCGAGGGTGAGGTACTCCTTCGACCAGTCGTCCTCGGTCGCGGGAACCAGTCCCGGCAGATCACCGTGCACGACGACGTCGTGCATCTGGAGCGCTTGGAGCAGCTTCGGCACGGCCGTCTCGGCGATGGCGGCGTCGACCAGGACGGTTTCGGCTGTATTGCAGACACTGGGCCGACGGGTTTTGGAGTTGAGAAGAATCTTCTCGGCCATCAGTAGATCGGCGGCCGAGTGAACATAGACGTGGCAGTTACCGACACCGGTCTCGATGGTGGGCACGGTGGCATCACGCACGACGGCGCTGATCAGGCCGGCGCCACCGCGCGGGATGACGACGTCGACGAGGCCACGGGCCTGAATCAAATGAGTGACCGTGGAGCGATCCGCACTTGGCAGAAGTTGAACGGAATCCTCGGGCAGTCCCTGATCAACCAACGACGCACGCAGAGCCGCCACCAACGCTTCGTTGGACTTGACCGCCGAGGACGAACCACGAAACAGCGCAGCATTTCCCGATTTGAGGGTGAGCCCGAAGGCATCGACGGTCACGTTGGGACGAGCCTCGTACACCATGCCGACGACACCGAGCGGAACGCGCTGCTGCCGTAGTTCCAAACCGTTCGGCAGAGTGGAGCCGCGAAGAACTTCGCCGATCGGATCGGGTAGTCCGGCAACCTGGCGCAGACCTGACGCGATGCCCTCGATGCGGTCAGCGGTCAGACGAAGACGGTCGAGCAGCGATTCCTCGGTGCCACCCGCCTTCGCGGTGTCGATATCGAGAGCGTTGGCCGCGAGAATCCGATCACTTGCCGCGAGAACTGCGTCGGCTGCGGCGTGGAGAGCAGCATCCTTCTGCGCCGTGGTCAGCAGAGCCAGGACGCGCGAAGCCTTACGGGCTCGGCGTGCGGCGTCGTGCACGACGGACTTGGTGTCGGACGCATTCGAGTCGACGGTTTCTGCGTTGGAAGTCACAGCGGTCATGAATACACATTAACCACCCACCTCCGCGGCCTGCTCGGCGGAACGAGGCTGTGACCACCCGGGAACATTCCGACGGACCGCCTGCGAACATTCCGACGGACCGCCGGGCAACATTTCGGCGGACCGCCGGGGAACAATTCCGACGCGCGGCGCTGTTGCACCCACCGACCTTCTTCTTCGAGTCAGGAGCCATCCGTGAGTGTGTTGTTCGAGCCTTTGACCCTGCGTGGCGTCACCATCCCGAACCGCGTCTGGATGGCACCGATGTGCCAGTACTCGGCCGACGTCATCGGCGACCAGGTCGGAGTGCCCAACGAATGGCATCGCACGCATCTGGTGAGCCGTGCAATCGGCGGCACCGGTCTGATTCTCACCGAGGCGACGGCCGTCAGTCCCGAAGGCCGCATATCGGCAGCTGATCTGGGGATCTGGAACGACACGCAGGCGCAAGCCTTCGCCGAGATCAACGCGCAACTCGCGTACTTCGGCGCAGTGCCCGGAATTCAGCTGGCCCACGCCGGACGCAAAGCGTCGACGCAGGTTCCGTGGCGCGGCGGCAAGAGTCTGCCCGCCGACGACCGACTCTCGTGGCAGACGGTTGCCCCGAGCGCGGTTCCGTTCGGTCACCTTGCCGATCCGGTCGAGCTCACCACGGAGGGCATCGAGAAGGTCGTCGCGGACTTCGCAGCGGCGGCTACCCGCGCATTGAAGGCCGAATTCAAGGTCGTGGAAATTCACGCGGCCCACGGATACCTGATCCATCAGTTCCTCTCCCCCGAGAGCAACAAGCGAACGGACCGCTACGGAGGCAGCTTCGAGAACCGCATTCGATTGCTCCTCGAAATCCTGACAGCAGTCCGCGAGGTGTGGCCGGCCGAGCTACCGCTCTTCGTCCGGGTCTCGGCGACCGATTGGCTGACGGAAGAGCGTGGGCTCGAGGTCGACAGCTGGACCGCGGATCAGACCGTTGCCCTGGCCAACATCCTCTCCGATTACGGGGTCGATCTCGTCGACGTCTCCACTGGCGGCAATTCACCGGCGGCACAGATTCCGGTGGAACCGGGATACCAGGTTCCGTTCGCCCGTCGCCTGCAGAACGAGAGCCTGCTACCGGCCGCCGCCGTCGGCCTCATCACCGAACCCGAACAGGCCGAGAAGATCGTCGAAGACGGAAGCGCAGTGGCGGTGCTCCTCGGCCGCGAACTGTTGCGTGATCCGTACTGGGCGCGCCGGGCGGCGCGGGAACTGAACGCCGAGGTTGGACCACATATCCCGTCGCAGTACGCCCGCGCCTTCTAGCCCGAAAATCGGCTCCCGCGCCCAACTTTGATAGCGTAAGCGTCTTACTTGCCGGTAGTCCGGAGCCCTGTGGGCTCCGGACACTGCCGCGGGCCAGAGCCGTGCGACGGGGGTCGCAACGAGCCACAGGGCACGCGGACGCTCGATTTCCCGACCGGCTCATCGGCGAGTGGGCAACGAAAAGATGCGTGCATCAGGTACGTGCCCCGCTCGGTTCGATGATTGCGCTGGGGAGCGCATGTCATGACTACACCAGAGAACTCGATCAGCGCTCTCGAAGTGGCCGAATCACCCGATGTCTGCGTCACCGACAATGCGTCCGTCAAGCGCGCTGTCAAGGCGACGATGCTCGGAAATGCCATGGAGTGGTTCGATTTCGGCGTTTACGCATATCTAGCTACCACTATCGGAAAAGTGTTCTTCCCGGAGGCGAGCGGCAGCGCTCAACTCCTGTCTACGTTTGCAATTTTTGCGGCTGCCTTCATCGTCCGCCCTCTCGGCGGATTGTTCTTCGGCCCACTCGGTGACCGCATCGGACGCAAGAAGGTCCTGGCCACCACCATCATTCTGATGGCGGGCAGCACCTTCGCCATCGGCCTCATCCCGAGCTACGAGTCCATCGGTATCGCCGCCCCGATCCTGCTGGTACTCCTACGCCTGTTGCAGGGCTTTTCCACGGGCGGCGAATACGGCGGGGCCAGTACGTTCGTTGCCGAATACGCGCCGGACAAGCGGCGCGGTTTCTTCGCCAGCTTCCTCGAATTCGGGACTCTGGCAGGATATGTGGCGGCAGCGGGCATCGTGACGATCATCCAGACCGTCGTCAGCGCCGAGGACCTCCTCCAGTGGGGCTGGCGCATCCCCTTCCTCATTGCCGGACCGCTGGGTCTCATCGGCCTGTACCTCCGTCTACGTTTGGAGGAAACTCCCGCATTCCAGATGATGGAGCAGGCCGAAGAGCGTTCCCTCGCAGACGAATCCACAGGCAAGAAACTACGCGAAACTCTCGTCGACAACTGGCGTCCGCTTGTTCTGTGCATCGTCCTGGTGGCCACATACAACATCGCTCACTACGGGCTGCTCAGCTACATGCCGACCTATCTGACCAACACGTTGGGTTACGACGAATCCCACGGACTCGTTCTGATGATCATCGTCATGATCGTGATGATGATGGGAATCAGCTACGTCGGAAAGTTCTCGGACCGCGTCGGGCGTAAACCCTTGCTGCTCAGCGGTTTCATCGGATTCTTCGTCCTGTCCCTGCCTGCCTACCTGTTGATCGGCATCGGCAACTACGTGACGGTCTTCCTGGGACTCGCAATTCTCGGCGGCTTGCTCCTGCTGTTCGTCGGGGTGTTCCCGTCCGTGCTTCCCGCACTCTTTCCGACCGGAATCAGATACGGCGGCTTGGCAATCGGATACAACCTCGCGGTCTCCATCTTCGGCGGGACCACTCCCCTGGTGCTCACCGCCCTCGAAAGTGCAACGGGCAGCAACTTGGTCGCACCGATGTACATGATGATCGCCGCCGTGATCGGCGGTATCGCAGTCCTGATGATCCCCGAGACCGCACGCAAGCCACTCGACGGCTCTCCGCCCTCCGTCGCCACCGACGAGGAAGCACGTCGGATCATCCGCAAGGTTCGCCGCAAGAGAATGAAGGCCGATAACCTCGAGGTATGAGCACGCCTCGAATCGTCGTCGTCGGCAGTATCAACATGGATCTGACCACGTCAGTGTCCAGATTCCCCGCTCCGGGAGAAACGCTGCTCGGCACTGCCTTTGCCACCGCGGCGGGAGGCAAAGGCAGCAACCAGGCCATCGCCGCCGCGAAAGCCGGTGGGGACGTGTCGTTCGTCGGCGCGGTCGGCGACGACGGTTTCGGCACCCAATTGCGCGAGACCCTACAAGACGCCGGGGTCGACACCGCACTGCTACGTAGTGTCGACGGCCCGAGTGGCGTCGCGGCCATCACCGTGAGCGAAGACGCGGAGAACAACATCATCGTCGTCCCGGGCGCCAATTCCTCGATCACCTCGTTGACCGAAGCAGACCTCGACGCGATCGCACACGCCGACATCCTCCTGTGCCAACTCGAAATCCCGGTCGAGACAGTTACAGCAGCAGCCGAGCACGCACATGCTAACGGGACGACGGTCATCCTCAATCCGTCTCCTGTGCAAGAACTTCCGGATCCACTGATCGATGCAGTCGACATCTTGATCGTCAACCAGACCGAGTCGGAGCAGTTGGCCGCGGTCACCGGTCGCGTCCGATACCTCGTCACGACGCTCGGGGCCGGCGGCGCGGATCTCCGGTCGGGCGAGGAGACAATCCACGCCGACTCCCCGGCCGTGACACCCGTGGATACAACTGGCGCAGGCGATGCTTTCACCGGCGCCTTCGCCGTGGAGTGGGTACAGGGCCAGGACCGCGCCCTGCAGTTCGCTGCCACGGCGGGAAGTCTGGCGACGACGGTCCGCGGCGCTTCGGTGTCGTCACCCACTCGCGCTGCGATCGAGAAAGTGCTGAAGCGTCAGGCTTGACTCTGACACCGTGTGAGGTCGTAAACCTGTAGGTGTCGGGTTCGTGAGGGAGAAACGGGGCAAGTAACCATGTTGAGCATCGGAGACTTCGCGAGAGCAGGTCGCGTGTCCGTGCGCATGCTCCGCCACTACGACGCCATCGGCCTGCTCGCGCCCGCGAGGGTCGACGCATCCACCGGGTACCGCTCGTACACCGCGGGCCAGTTGGCGCTGCTCAACCGCATCGTCGCACTCAAGGAGTTGGGCCTGACCCTGGCCCAGGTCCAGCAGGTGGTGGAGTCGGCAGTCACCGTCGACGAAATCCGCGGGATGCTCACGCTTCGCCGAGCAGAACTCGAGACCCGAATCCAGGAAGACACCGCGCGACTGGCGCATGTACAGGCGCGCCTACGCATCATCGAAAGTGAGGGACAGATGTCCGCATACGAGGTTGTGATCAAGTCCGTTCCGGCGCTGCGGGTCGCGGAGTTGACCGGTACCGCCAAGACGATGGATCCGTCGTCGATCGGTCCGGTGGTTCGCGGGCTGTACGAGCGCCTGTGCACCGGTTTGGATCGTGCCGGTATCGCCGCGATCGGACCTGCGCTCGCGTACTACGAGGATGCCGGCGACGACGAGAACGTCGTCGTGCATGCCGCGCTACCGGTCGATGCGGATCCCGAGGGCGACTACGAGTTCGCGGTCGTCGAACTGCAGGCCGAAGCTCAGGTGGCCTCGCTGCTGCACAAGGGGTCGATGGACAACTGCCTGCCCGCCTATCAAGCCTTGGCTCAGTGGATCGACGCAGCGGGATACCGCAATGCCGGCCCCAGCCGGGAGGTCACGCTGGCGTGCCCGGAGGACGTCGACGGCTGGGTCACCGAGCTGCAGGAACCTGTTGCCAAGGCCTGAAGCCCGCACGTGTCGGCAGGGTCGTGCACCATGGGGTCCATGACCACCACCACTGCCCCAGCCATGCGCGACGAAGCCGAGCGACTGCTCCGTGAACTCGCGGGGCCGGATGCCCGCCTACGCGAGGACCAGTGGACGGCCATCGAGGCGCTGGTGGTGCAACGCAAGCGTGCCCTCGTCGTCCAGCGGACCGGCTGGGGCAAGTCGGCGGTCTACTTCATCTCGGCGAAGCTGCTCCGGGCAACAGGTCACGGCCCCACGGTCATCGTCTCTCCGTTGTTGGCCCTGATGCGAAACCAGGTCAGTTCTGCCGAGCGTGCCGGGGTGCGAGCCGCGACCATCAACTCGGGCAATGTCACGGAGTGGGACGACATCCACGCCCGCGTTGCAGCCAACGATCTCGACGTACTGCTGGTCAGCCCCGAGCGCCTGAACAACCCCGACTTCCGCGATCAGGTCCTCCCGTCCCTGGCAGCTGATGCCGGCTTGGTAGTGGTCGACGAGGCTCATTGCGTTTCCGACTGGGGACACGACTTCCGTCCCGACTATCGGCGTATCAGGACTTTGATCGCCGAACTCGGCGAGGGCATTCCCGTCCTCGCGACCACGGCTACGGCCAACAACCGCGTCGTCGAGGACGTGTCCGCCCAACTCGGCGTCGGCGGCGAGGAAACGCTCGTACTTCGTGGCGGGCTCGAGCGCGAGTCACTTCACCTTTCCGTGGTTCACATTCCCGAGGCGACGGCGCGCGCTGCCTGGCTCGCCGACATGCTCGAGACGCTGCCGGGATCGGGCATCATCTACACGCTGACGGTTTCGGCCGCTCGCGACCTCGCAAGCCTGCTCTCCGAGCGCGGTCATACCGTCGCCGCCTACACGGGCCAGACCGATCCCACCGAACGTGAATCCCTCGAGCAGGACCTGTTGGGCAATCGCGTCAAGGCTCTGGTGGCCACCTCGGCCCTCGGGATGGGCTTCGACAAGCCTGATCTCGGGTTCGTCGTCCACCTCGGCGCACCGTCGTCACCTATCTCGTACTACCAGCAGGTGGGCCGCGCCGGGCGTTCCACCGACAGGGCAGACGTGATCCTGCTGCCGGGCGCCGAGGACAAGCAGATCTGGAGCTACTTCGCCTCGGTCGCCTTCCCCCGCGAGCATCTGGTCCGCAGCGTCATCGAGCACCTCGACACCGAAAAGGCCACGTCGACACCGGCACTCGAACCGCTGGTGGAGCTCAATCGCACCCGTCTCGAAATGGTCCTCAAAGTTCTCGACGTCGACGGCGCGGTCAAACGAGTCAAGGGCGGTTGGATCAGCACCGGAGAACCTTGGGTGTACGACGCCGAGCGTTACGGTCGACTCGACGACGCTCGCCAGGCCGAGCAGGCTGCAATGGTCGAGTACCAGAGCATCACCACGTGCCGAATGACCTTCCTGCGTGAACAACTCGACGATCCTGGTCTGACATCGGAGAACTCACAGTGTGGACGCTGTGACAACTGCACCGGCAATCGCTACGACACCACTGTCGACACCACCGCCCTCGACGAGACTCGGGCGCGCTTGCAGCGCCCCGGATTCGACCTGGAGCCGCGCAAGATGTGGCCGACCGGCCTGAGCAAGCTGGGCGTCAAGCTGTCCGGGAAGATCACCGAGGGACCGGAAACCGGGCGCATTCTCGGACGGATGTCGGACCTGGGCTGGGGCCAACGTCTCCGCGCGCTTTTCGACGGTCCCGACGCCGAGGTACCCGATGCGGTGGTCAGCGCGTGTATCAGCGTTCTGGCCGCCTGGAATTGGGCCGAGCGCCCCACCGGTGTGATGGCCCTCGAATCCACGACGCATCCGTTGCTGGTGTCGAGCCTGGCTGCCAAGCTGGCCGAGGTCGGGCGATTGACCGACCTGGGCACCCTTCGCTTGCGACCCGACCACCCTCCGGTGTCGGCAGCGAACTCCGCCTATCGCGTGTCCGGACTGGTCGATGTTTGGGAAGTTCCGGACATGAGTATCCATCAGGGACCGATACTTCTTGTCGACGCAATCGCCGACACCGGTTGGACTTTCACGATGGCCGCACGCGCACTTCGGCAGGCAGGTGCGCATTCGGTCCTCCCATTGGCGCTCGCGAGCCCCAAATAGCGAGTTTTGGCCCGAAATAGTCGCTCGGACAACACCAAAAGTTACATAATGTGAGCACGATCACATTCATGTCCTCACCTGGGGCGCAACGGGTTCCGCACGGCCCGAAACGGACATCTGCATGACTTCGACAGCAATGATTGTTACGTTCAGATGACCGATGAAGCCTGTTGATACGAGAGCTATCCCGACCACCGCGCCGGACGCGGTGTTGTTCAGAAGCCCACAGATCGATGACGGAGTCCGGCTCTGGGAGATCGCACGTGATTCGAAGGTGCTCGACCTCAATTCGAGTTATGCATACCTGTTGTGGTGCAGGGATTTCAGCGCGACGTCCATCGTCGCAGAGGTAGACGGCCGCGTAGTCGGATTCGTTTCCGGTTATACCCGTCCCAGCGCGCAGGAAACCCTGTTCGTGTGGCAAGTCGCGGTCGACGAGGACCAGCGCGGCAAGGCAATTGCTGCCCGCATGCTGTCCGACTTGATGGATCGCACTGCCCCACTGGGTGTTACACATCTGGAGACGACGATCAGCCCCGACAACGAGGCTTCGATCGCACTCTTCACTGCGCTCGCACGTCGACGCGAAGTACCGATAACCAGGCAGAACTTGTTCTCGCCCAAAGATTTTCCCGATGGACACGAAGCCGAAGATCTTTACACGATCGGCGCCTAGCGCACTTCGCGCTCGGCATACAGCATGCCCCGGAGGAACAAAGAAGATATGAATATCAACGAAGCAAGCATTTTCGAAACCCTCGAGTCCGAGGTCCGCAGCTACTGCCGTGACTGGCCTGCAGTGTTCACCAGCGCATCCGGATCCTGGATTCGTGACGAAAACGGACGCGAATATCTCGATTTCTTCGCCGGTGCCGGCGCCCTCAACTACGGCCACAACAACCCGGTGCTCAAATCGGCGCTGGTCGACTACATCATGAGCGACGGCATCACGCACGGCCTCGACATGTCGACAGTCGCCAAGCGCGAGTTCCTCGAGACCTTTCAGCGCAACATCCTCGAGCCGCGCGGCCTGGACTACAAGGTCCAGTTCCCCGGCCCGACCGGATCGAACACCGTCGAGGCTGCACTGAAGCTGGCCCGCAAGGTGACCGGACGTTCGGCAGTCATCAACTTCACCAACGCATTTCACGGAATGACACTTGGTGCACTCTCCGTGACCGGCAACTCGATGAAGCGCGCGGGCGCCGGTGTTCCGCTCGTGCACACGACACCGATGCCCTTCGACAACTACTTCGACGGCGTCACCGAGGACTTCCAGTGGTTCTCCCGCGTTCTCGATGATTCCGGTAGCGGCATCAACCGTCCCGCGGCAGTGATCGTCGAGACCGTTCAGGGTGAAGGCGGCGTCAATGTCGCTCGCCCCGAATGGCTTCGGGCGCTGGCAACACTGTGCTCGGATCGTGGCATCCTGCTGATCGTCGACGACGTCCAGATGGGCTGCGGCCGCACCGGGCCGTTCTTCTCCTTCGAAGAGGCCGGAATCGTTCCCGACATCGTCACGCTGTCCAAGTCGATCAGCGGTTACGGAATGCCGATGGCGCTCACGCTGTTCAAGCGTGAACTCGACGTCTGGGGACCGGGCGAACACAACGGCACCTTCCGTGGCAACAACCCGGCGTTCGTCACCTCCAAGGTTGCACTCGACCACTACTGGTCCGACGACGCACTGACGAAGACAACCTTGAAGAAGGGCGCACGCATCAGCGAATGCTTCGCCAATCTCTCCGATCAGTTCCCCGGCGAGGTCTCGCACCGCGGACGCGGCCTGGTTCAGGGCCTCGTTTTCGATCAACCCGAGCGCGCCGGCAAGGTCTGCCAGCTGGCATTCGACGAGGGATTGCTCGCGGAGACCTCCGGACCCTCCGACCAGGTTGTGAAACTGCTTCCGGCACTGACGATTACCGATGACGAGCTCGAGCACGGCCTCTCCATTCTGGCCGAGGCGACACTCAAGGTCTGCAGCTAGAGGAAGGACTCTCCCATGATCGTTCGCACCACCACCGAGATCACCGACACCGACCGCGACATCACGAGCGAGGACGGCAACTGGCGCAGTAAGCGCATCGTCCTCGGCGGCGACCGCGTCGGGTTCTCGTTCCACGAAACCACCATCAAGGCAGGTTCGGTCAACGAGTTCCACTACGCCAACCACGTCGAAGCGGTCTGGCTCGTCGAGGGCACCGGCAAGCTGATCGACCTGGACAACAACAAGGAATACGATCTCGCACCGGGGTCGATGTACCTGCTCAACGGTCACGAGCGTCACCGCGTCGAGCCCGATACGCAGATGCGCATGCTCTGCGTTTTCAATCCGCCGGTCACCGGGCGTGAGGTACACGACGAGAACGGTGTCTACCCACTGGTGGAGGTCCCCGCGTAGCGTCTAGTCATGGCGACTGACACCTCTCCACGCGTAGCGATCGGCCCCGTCCCCGATGCACTGCTCGACAGCGCGGTGCTTCGGGGCGGAGGTCTGATCAGTCCGATCGACACTGCCGACGCCCTGATCTGGGCGGGCTCACCCGAAACTTTTCCGTCGGAGTTACCGGCGTCGGTCAGGTGGGTGCAGCTGCCGTCGGCGGGAATCGAGGATTGGTTCGACTCCGGTGTGATTCCGAAGGACACCGAAATCACGTGGACCTCGGCGGCCGGCGCGTTTTCGGCCTCGGTGGCCGAGCACGCGCTCATGCTGCTGTTGGCCGGAGTTCGTCACCTGCCCGCACACATCGAAGCTCGAACGTGGCGTCAGTTCGAGTTCTTTCCCAAGATCGGCACCCTTCGTGGCTCGACGGTTGCGATCATCGGCGCAGGCGGTATCGGCCGCGCGCTGATTCCGATGCTGGCCGCGCAGGGGGCGGACAGCATCGCAGTCAATCGTTCCGGTAGCCCGGTTCCCGGGGCCATCTCGACGTACCCCGCATCCAGGATGGATGAAATCTATTCTCGCGCAGATCACTTCGTGATCGCTGCGCCCGCCACCCCGGCCACCCGTCACCTCGTTGGCCGCGCGCAGTTGGCGGCGATGCAACCCCATTCCTGGGTGATCAATGTCGCGCGCGGATCACTGGTCGATACCGACGCGCTGGTCGAGGCAATCGAGTCGGAGCAGATCGGCGGCGCCGGTCTCGACGTCACCGACCCCGAACCCCTCCCGGACGGTCACCCGCTGTGGGATCTGACGAATGCGATCATCACACCCCACGATTCCAATCCGCCGGGACTTCGCCCCGCCGCGTTTGCGGATCACGTCTCCAAGAACGTGACCCGCTTCGCGAAGGGCGAGGCACTGGCTGCCCTCGTCGACCCGGTCGCCGGATACTGAGCACGCCGCCGCAGCCTGAATGATCCGGCGAAAGCTGCCGAAAGTTACTGTGGCGAATCCGTATCCGGGAAGAAGAGCGCCCGCGCCCGGCGAGCCACCTCCTCCGCAGGTACGTCCTCGACCTTCGTGCATACGGCCCACCGATGGCCGAATGAGTCGAGAAACACTCCATGCCGGTCACCCGAGAACGTATCGGCGACCGCCGTGACCAGCGTGGCTCCCTCGGCGACGGCCCGAGCGACGAACTCGTCCGTGTCCTCGGTGTAAACGACGATGGACGAATGCACCCAGCCGTCCTGCGGCGACCTGAGACCGAAGTCCGGCATCTCCTGCGAAAGCTGCAGCATCGAATCACCGATCCGAATCTCGGCATGCATGAGAGTGCCGTCAGGTGCATTCATCGCGTCGACGATCTCAGCTCCGAGTGCTCGTTTGTAGTAGTCGAGTGCGGCATGCCCGTCCGGCACCGCAAGGTAGGGAGTGATCGTGCGGTAACCAGCGGGAATTGGGTTCACTGTGTTCATGTCTACGAGTATCGACAGTCGTACACGTGTTCTATTGAACATTTCGGACTTCCTCCGCGCCGCCGTCTCGCACACGCGCCTATCCTGGAACGGTGCCTACCGACAACAGCCGCCTCGACGCCCTTCCCGAGCTCCTGGCCGGCCGTCGCCTGGCAGTTCTGACGGGTGCAGGCATCTCCACCGACTCCGGAATCCCGGACTACCGTGGCCCCGATTCACCCCCGCGCAATCCGATGACGTTCCAGCAGTTCATCGGGGATCCGGCGTTTCGACGTCACTACTGGGCGCGTAACCACATCGGCTGGCGATACATGGACAGCTCGCGGCCCAACCAGGGCCACCGGGCCGTCGCGGCACTCGAGCGAACAGGGCGAGCCGTCGGTGTGATCACCCAGAACGTCGACCTCCTGCACACCAAGGCCGGCGCGCGAAACGTCATCGACCTCCACGGCACCTACGCGCAGGTTCGATGCCTGAGCTGCCAGCGGCTGATCTCCCGCACCACTCTCGCCGAGAGACTGGAGGAAGCCAACCCCGGATTTGCCGAAACTGTGGCTGCTGCAACGGGAGTCGAGATCGCGCCCGATGCGGATGCCGTGATCGAATCCACCGCACACTTTAGCGTCGTGGATTGCGCCGTGTGCGGTGGGCTACTCAAGCCGGACATCGTCTACTTCGGTGAATCCGTCCCCAAGGAACGTGTGGCCCGGGCGTACAGCCTCGTCGACCAAGCCGATGCACTGTTGGTAGCCGGGTCGTCGTTGACGGTGATGTCCGGTCTGCGTTTCGTGCGGCATGCCGCCAAGACCGGGAAGCCGATCGCCATCGTCAATCGCGGAACGACCCGAGGTGACGAATACGCCGACCTCAAGCTCGAAGCCGGTTGTGCTGAAGCACTTTCCGCCCTGGTCGAGTACGACAGCTACAGCGCCACCAAGTCGTCCGCGTGAACCACGGGACGCTGCATGTCGGCCGGTAGATCGGCGGTGGAACGCCCCAGTATCTCCTCGATCTCCGTAGCGTCGAACGCAACGACACCCCGAGCGACGGGCTTCTCCCCCGGTCCCATCAGCGACACGACATCGCCGGCGTGAAAATCGCCGGACACCCCGACGATGCCCGCGGACAGCAGGCTTCGACGCTTGGACACCACCGCGCGAACGGCGCCTTCGTCGAGGTGAAGGTCACCCGATGTGTCAGCGGCGTGACGTACCCAGAATCGGCGAGCCGACAATCGCGTCGGACGGGGCGCAAATGCCGTTCCGACATCGGCACCACTGAGTGCCTGCGCAGCGTCCGATGCTGCCGCGAGCAGCACCGGCACTCCGGAATCAGCGGCCAGGCGTGCTGCTGAGAGCTTTGACGCCATGCCTCCGGTACCGAGAGCGCCACCCGATCCGGCAACCACACCGTCGAGATCCTCCGGACTGTTGACCTCGGGAATCAGTGTGGCATCGCCCTTTCGGGGATCCCCGTCGTACAGGCCGTCCACATCCGACAACAGGATCAACGCGTCGGCGCCGACGAGATGAGCAACCAGAGCAGCCAACCGATCGTTGTCACCGAATCGAAGTTCGGTGGTGGCAACGGTGTCGTTCTCGTTCACGATCGCGACCGCGTGCAATGCCCGTAGACGATCGAGTGTCCGTTGGGCGTTGCGGTGCTGCGTCCGTCGAGCGATGTCGTCCGCCGTGAGTAGAACCTGCCCGACGGTACGCCCGTAACGGGCGAACGACGTACCCCAGGCGTGAGCCAGCGCCAACTGACCGACGCTGGCCGCGGCCTGCTTGGTCGCGAGATCCCGCGGTCGCTTGGTCAGTCCCAGCGGCGCCAGTCCGGCGCCGACGGCACCGGACGAGACGACGACAACATCGGAGCCCGCGCGCATGCGGGCCTCGATGGCATCGGCCAACAGATCAAGTCGGTAAGTGTCGAGTCCCGCCACCAGACTGGTGAGCGCAGACGACCCGATCTTCACGACGATACTGTGAGCCGACGCTATCGACTCCCTGGTGGACCCGAGCACAGTCCCGTTCCCTCTCTTCGGTTTTCGTCCTGAAATCGCGTGAGTCAGGCGTCTTCGTCGAGCAGCCCGCGGCGGACGCGACGAGCATGCTTGCGCTCGTCGGCGCCGATGCGCTCCACCTGATCGAGACGCGGGTCGGTTCCACGGCCCGTACGGGTCAGATCGATACCGGCCGGCGTCATCGGCTCCCACTCGAAGCTGACGTCACCGATGGTGACGGAAGCCCCTGGCTGAGCGCCCTTCTTGACCAATGCGTCCTCGACGCCCAAACGTGCAAGACGGTCGGCGAGGTAACCAACGGCCTCGTCGTTGTCGAAGGCGGTCTGACGAATCCACCGCTCCGGGCGGGTGCCTCGGACGACGAACCCACCGGGGATATCGGGATCCTTCTCGATGGTGAAGCTGGAATCCTTGACCTTGACCGGGCGAATGACCTGGCGCTTCGGCTCGGGCTTCGGATGGGCTTCGCGATAGTCGCGGACCATCTTCGCCAGCGCGAATGTCAACGGTCGCAGACCTTCTCGGCTCACAGCCGAGATGGTGAAGACCGGCCATCCGCGAGCTTCGATCTCGGGTGTGACCATTTCGGCCAGCTCGGCTGCCTCCGGAACGTCGGTCTTGTTCAGGATGACGACGCGCGGGCGCTTGTCGAGGTCACCGAGTCCCGAGTCGCCGGAGAGCGCGGGCGTGTACGCGGCCAGCTCTGCTTCCAGGGCGTCGATGTCGGATATCGGGTCGCGCCCCGGATCGAGGGTGGCGCAGTCGATCACGTGCGCCAATACGGCGCAGCGTTCGATGTGGCGCAGGAAGTCCAGGCCCAAACCGCGGCCTTCGCTGGCACCGGGGATCAGCCCGGGCACGTCGGCGACGGTGAAGGTGGTGTCACCGCTCGAGACGACGCCGAGGTTGGGGACCAGAGTGGTGAAGGGGTAGTCGGCGATCTTCGGCTTGGCCGCCGAGAGAACGGACACCAGCGAAGACTTACCGGCAGAGGGAAATCCGAGCAGACCGACGTCGGCTACCGACTTGAGTTCGAGAACCAGGTCACGCTCGACACCGTCTTCACCGAGGAGTGCGAAACCTGGGGCCTTGCGAGCCTTCGAGGCGAGTGCTGCGTTGCCGAGTCCGCCGCGGCCGCCCTGAGCGGCGTCGTAGCGCGAGCCGACACCGACGAGGTCGGCAAGGACGTTGCCGTCGGTATCGAGAACCACAGTTCCATCCGGGACCTTGAGGATGAGGTCTTCACCGTTTGCACCCTCGCGGTTACTGCCGGCGCCCTGCTTGCCGTTGGTCGCCTTCGCGTTGGGATGGAAGTGAAAGTCGAGGAGGGTGTGGATGTTCTCGTCGACCACGAGGATGACGTCGCCACCGCGACCTCCGTTGGCACCGTCCGGACCGCCGAGCGGTTTGAACTTCTCGCGGTGTACGGAGGCGCAACCATTGCCGCCTTTTCCAGCGCTGACGTGCAGCACAACACGGTCAATGAATCGGGACATGACTGCCGGATCCTTCCTCAGTCAATTGCGGGTCTCACGCGATGAGCTGAACTTCTGGTGAGCAGGGTTGCTCGGGGTAAAACTGGCACTGCTTAAACAAACGATAGGGGCGGACCGGGTTATTTCAACCCTGGTCCGCCCCTATCGGGAGCTTGGAACGCGTCACTCTCTTACCGAAAGTAGAACCGGTGACGCACAACTAGCGAGAAAGACTAGACCTCAGCCGCAACGACGGCCGGAACGATGTTCACGGTCTTGCGTCCACGCTTCTGGCCGAACTCGACTGCACCGGCAGCGAGAGCGAACAGGGTGTCGTCGCCGCCACGGCCGACGTTGACGCCGGGGTGGAAGTGCGTGCCGCGCTGGCGAACCAGGATTTCGCCTGCGCTGACCGACTGGCCGCCGAAGCGCTTCACGCCGAGGCGCTGGGCGTTTGAATCGCGACCGTTACGGGAGCTGGATGCACCCTTCTTATGTGCCATGCTATTGACCCTCCTCGGGTGAAATTAGCTAGAAAGAACTGGTTACTTGATGCCCGTGACCTTGAGCACCGTGATCGGCTGCCTGTGGCCCTGACGCTTGTGGTAACCGGTCTTGTTCTTGAACTTGTGGATGCGGATCTTCGGGCCCTTGGTGTGCTCGACGATCTCACTGGTGACTGCGACCTTGGCCAGCTTGGCCGCGTCGGTGGTCAGGTCAGATCCGTCGACCACGAGAACGGGAGCAAGCGAGACAGCAGTGCCGGGCTCACCCTCGATCTTCTCGACCTTGACGAGGTCACCAACAGCGACCTTGTACTGCTTTCCGCCGGTCTTGACGATCGCGTACGTTGCCATCGGAGGGCTACCCCTTGCTTCTTCGAACTTGCTCGCGCTGCTGCCTGAGGCTTCAAATGCATCGCGACTGGTCTGGTTTATGTCACCTCGGCTCGGCACTGACGTACCGGGACATTCACGCGCACTCTAGGCACACGGAATCTCTACCGCCGGGTGGCGACCCTCCAAGGTTACGGGAAAGCAACCGTCAGGGTCAAACCGCCCCGCCGAGGGGTGGTGCTCACTACTCTGTACTGCTTCTACCAGCTGAAACTTCGGATAACGGTTGGATGTCCTCGCTCATCGCGAAGTCATCCAACCGACCGAAAGCCAGTAGTTCTTACTCTCCGTCTACCGGAGGACCTGCGGGACGTGCTGCTGCACGCCTGCGACGGGGTCGCTTGACGACGACAACTTCTTCCTCAGCCGGAACTTCGGTGGCCGGAGCCGGAACGTTTTCCACGACCGCTTCTGCCACGGGTTCCGGAGTCGGAATCACGAAGACCGTACCCACCTCGGGAGCTGCCTCGGCAACCGGTGCCGACGCTGCCCGCGACGCCCGGCGACTACGCCGACGAGCGCGCGGAGCTGCTTCGGTCGAAGCTGCCGCCGACTCGTTGTCCACTGCGGATACTTCTTCCGCAGCAGAGTCCACAACAGGAACGTCATGGCGCTCAGTAGCAGCAGGAGTATCGATCGGCCGATCCTGTTGCCGATCGGCACTTTTGGATGCATCATCCCCCGAAGACGTACCGGTGGAATCAGACTCGATCGAGCCGGCCGCGACGGTCTCGTCGTCGTCGTGGTGGTGCGAGGCCATCGCCAATGCCACCGGATGAGCCCGCTTGACGGTCGCGTCGACAGCCGGAACCTCCGGCGCCGGAACTTCCTGTCCGTTGGACTCGGTCGAAGGCGACTTGTCTCCGCGGCCACGCTTGTTCTTGCGCGAGGTGCCGGATTCGCTTCGCTGCGAGCCCGAACGCGATCCCCCGTCGTCCGAGGACTTCACCTCGACCGGCTCGGAGTGGACGATGATGCCGCGGCCGTGGCAGTGCTCACAGGTGGTCGAGAAGGCCTCGACCAATCCGGTGCCCAACTTCTTGCGCGTCATCTGCACGAGTCCGAGTGACGTGACCTCCGACACCTGATGGCGCGTGCGATCGCGACCCAGGCATTCGGTGAGCCGACGCAGGACCAGGTCCCGGTTCGATTCGAGGACCATGTCGATGAAGTCGACGACGATCATTCCGCCGATGTCCCGCAGGCGCATCTGGCGAACGATCTCCTCGGCTGCTTCGAGGTTGTTGCGGGTAACGGTCTCTTCGAGGTTTCCGCCGGCTCCGGTGAACTTTCCGGTGTTGACGTCGACGACGGTCATGGCCTCGGTGCGATCGATCACCAAGGTGCCGCCGGACGGCAGCCACACCTTGCGATCGAGTGCCTTGGCCAACTGCTCGTCGATACGGCGAGCGGCGAAGACGTCGATACCGTTGTTCGGCGTGTACTTCTCGAGTCGCGGAAGCAGATCGGGCGCAACGGAGTTGATGTAGTTCTCGACCGTCGTATGCGCCTTCTCGCCCTCGATGACCAGCTTGGAGAAGTCCTCGTTGAACAGATCGCGAATGACCTTGACCAGCATGTCAGGCTCTTCGTACAGCGCCTGCGGGTTGCCGGACTTACCGGTGTCCGCAGCCGCGGCCTGCTCCTCGATGCCGGCCCACTGAGCCTGCAGACGAGTCACGTCGCGCGCCAACTCTTCTTCGCTGACGCCCTCGGACGCCGTGCGAATGATCACGCCGGCGTCGGCGGGAACGATGTCGCGCAAGATTTCCTTGAGACGCTTGCGCTCGGTGTCCGGAAGCTTGCGGCTGATACCCGTGGACGTACCACCGGGCACGTAGACGAGGAAACGACCGGCAAGCGAAATCTGTGTGGTCAGTCGAGCACCTTTGTGGCCGACCGGATCCTTGCTGACCTGAACGAGCACCTGATCGCCCGGCTTGAGGGCCTGCTCGATCTTGCGCGAGTTGCCACCGAGACCGGCAGCCTCCCAGTTGACCTCACCGGCGTAGAGAACGCCGTTGCGGCCACGTCCGATGTCGATGAACGCCGCTTCCATGCTGGGGAGCACGTTCTGGACACGTCCGAGGTACACGTTGCCGACCATCGACGCGGACGCCGAGTTGGTGACGAAGTGCTCGACCAACACTCCGTCTTCGAGGACTGCTACCTGTGTAGTCGCATGCGGCTGACCGCTGTCTGCTCGATCACGCACAACCATGACGCGATCGACGGCCTCACGACGCGCGAGGAACTCCGACTCGGTCAGAATCGGCGGGCGACGACGGCCGGCGTCACGACCGTCGCGGCGACGCTGACGCTTGGCTTCCAGACGTGTCGAACCACTGATGCCCTGGACCTCGTCCTTGACGCGGGTCTTGTTGCGAGGTTCGCGCTCGTGAACGACGGTGTTCGGCGGATCGTCCTCGGACGTCGCAGTCGCGTCGGTGGCGCCGTCGGTGCCGGTCTTGCGACGACGACGACGGCGGCGACGGCGACTCGATCCGTCGGCATCGAGATCGGAATCGTCGGCATTCTCGGAATCCGCATCAGCGGTGGACTCGGACTTATCACCGGATTCTTCGCCGGCAGCGTCGTCGGTTTGCTTCTCGACTGCCGCAGGGGCAGATTCCTGCTCCGATTCGGTAGCGGTATCCGACTCTTCGTCCGAGCCCTGCTCGCCACCCTGTTCACCGCGACCACGTCCACGTCCACGGCGTCCACGACGACGGCGACGCGGCTGATCGTCGTCCTCGTCCTCGGACTCGGCGCTCTCGCCCTCGGTTTGCGGTGCGGTCACAGCCGGCTCTTCGACGGCAGGAACTGCAACCGGTGCTGCCTCGGGAACGACGGTTTCGGCTTCCGCAGTTGTCTGCTTCTCTTCGACGACCGCCGGTGCAGCGGGCTCGCGGCGTGCGCGACGGCGACGCGGAGCTACCTCGGCGGCTTCGAGATCCGGCTGCAGGAACAGCGGGACCTGCGGCGCGGCGGGAGCCACCTCGGGCTGATGGGTCTGCGGCGCCTCGAAGGAAGTGAACAGATCGGACTGCTCGGCTTCCTTGCTCTGCAGCGCAGCAGCGGCGTCGAGTCCAGCGCTGATCTCGGCGACAGCCGGATCCACTGTTTCGTCGGCGGCAGGTTCTTCGGCGGCCGGTTCTTCGACAACGACCTTTTTGCGGGTGCGACGAGCCCTGACAGGCTTCTCGGCCGGAGCCTCTGCAGCAGGCTCTTCCGCAACAGGGGCCTCGGCAACCGGGGCCTCGACAACCGGGTCTATGAGGCTATCGAGCTCGGCGACGACCGGCTCGATGGCCTCGGCCGCGGAAGTCAGCGAGGCGTGAATCCGCTGGGCAACGTCACGTTGGAGACTCGACTGCGCACTGCGCAATTCGGTACCGAGCGCTGCGGCTTCGGCAAGGACCTGCTTGCTGGTGACACCGAGCAGCTTCGCCAGCGCGTGTACGCGCATCTTGTCGGGAAATTCCGGGGTGGTGCTGGAATCTGATTCGGTTGGGGATTGATCGGCCACGTAAGTCTCCTCAGCCCCCGGGCGCGTCCAACCCAGAAGTCGAGTTGTCACGCGGCCACGCGGGAGCGTGCTGTGTGTACTCGCACTCAGAAGTGAGTGCGAGATTGTAAGGTCTCGCTCCGCATGGTCCGCAATGCCCGTTATTCACTGCGAGCACATGAAGTGCCTGGCTGGATGGCCGTTGTCCTGTGCGCGAGCGCCTGATCATCCAGCGTGCAGAGGTCCAGGGATTTCCTGTTGACCTGGAGCAGCGATGAAAGGGCATCGAACCTAGGTGTCATCCGGTTGAACGTGCGTAAAACAAATTGCGGTTCAACTGAAAGCAGTATCCCACACCAACGCGCCTGCAACTGCAAAGGGCGCACCGATGTGGGATACGTGCCGAGAATTCGCTGTGGAGATGTGGGCCGAAGGCCCGTTCATGTGGGCCAGAGGCCCGTTACATGTGGGCCAGAGGCCCGTTACATGTGGGCCAGAGGCCCGTTACATGTGGGCCAGAGGCCCCGATCGAAGATTCAGATGGACGACAGCGCGGGGAACCACAGAGCGATTTCGCGCTCTGCCGACTCCACGGAGTCACTGCCGTGAACGAGGTTCTGCTGCGCTTCGAGTCCGAAGTCGCCACGGATGGTGCCCGGAAGAGCTTTGTCGACCGGGTCGGTTCCGCCGGCCAACTGACGGAAAGCAGCGATGGCGCGGGGGCCTTCGAGCACTGCGGCCACCAGCGGACCGGAGGTGATGAACTCCAACAAGCTCGGGTAGAACGGGCGCTCGGCGTGTTCTGCGTAGTGGCTACCAGCCACCTCTTCGGAAGCTACACGGAGTTCGAGTGCTGCAATTGTCAGGCCTTTGCGCTCGATACGGCTGAGGATTTCTCCTACGTATCCACGGGCAACGGCGTCGGGCTTGATCAGTACGAGGGTGCGCTCAGTCACAGCGGACAGCCTAAATGGTCAGTCCCGCTGGCCGGGAAGCAGGCCCTTGTCCATCCGGCGCTTGATGTCTCTCTGCAGGTAGACGAGGTATCCCCAGACGATCCCGAAGGTGATCGCCACACCGGCAATCGACGGGTGGACGAAGAATCCGAATAGAAGAATCACCTGCAGTGCGACGTTGAACCCCATCGCCCACGGCTTGCCCTGGACGCCGGCTCCCAGAATCATCAGTACCGCCAACCCGATGATGAATCCCGCGGAGGCCGCGGTGAGGCCACCGCCGACGACCGCGACAACCGGCAAAGCCAGCAGCACGACGATCGCCTCGAGGATCAGGGTTCCGGCCATCACTCCGCGGAAACTTTTCCAGGGGTCCTTGGTCGGAGGCCCGAACTCGCCGGCAGTGTCTCCGGACTCGGGGTCTCCGGGCTCGTGGCCTCCGGACTCGGGATTGGCATCTGACGGGGTACTCACGCGGGGTCCTTTCCGAACAGCGTGCGGGCGGCGCCTGCGGTCACGACGGATCCCGTCACCACCACACCTGCCCCTGATACGGCTTCGCCGGGTTCGGCGACCTGCTCGGCGATTTCGATCGCGACTTCCAGCGCGTCGGCAAGCACCGGCGCCACGACGACGCGCTCGTCGCCGAACTTCGCGACGGCAATGTTCGCCAGCTCCTCGACATCCATCGCCCGGGGTGACCCGTTGTGGGTGACGACGATCTCGTCGAAGACGGATTCGAATGCGGTCAAGATGGCGTCGACGTCCTTGTCCGCCATGACGCTGACAACTCCCACGAGCTTGCGGAAGTCGAACTCGGCGGCCAGTGCGGCCGCGAGAGCGCGGGCGCCGTCGGGATTGTGGGCGGCGTCGAGAAAGACCGTCGGCGCACTCCGAACACGTTCGAGGCGACCGGGATTGACGATCGAGGCGAACCCGTTGCGGATTGCGTCCTGATCCAGTTGTCGATCCGGACCGGCGCCGAAGAACGCTTCGACGGCAGCGAGCGCGAGCGCGGCGTTGCGCGCCTGATGCTCACCGTGAAGGGGGAGGAAGATGTCGGTGTACACGCCACTCAAGCCTTGAAGTTCGAGCTGCTGTCCGCCTACCGCGATCTGGCGAGCAAGCACCTTGAACTCCGAGCCTTCACGCGCGACCGCGGCCTCGACCTCGACAGCACGGCGCAGCAATACCTCCATCACTTCTGGAGTCTGCTCGGCGATGATCGCGACGGTGTCCACCGGAACCAGGTCCTCGCGGCCCTTCTTGATGATCCCGGCCTTCTCCTCCGCGATTCCGGCCAGGTCGGTGCCCAGGTACTCGGCGTGATCGAGGCTGATCGGCGTGATCACCGCGACCTGTCCGTCGATCACGTTCGTGGCGTCCCAGCGTCCGCCGAGGCCGACCTCGACCACGGCGACGTCCACCGGAGCCTCCGCGAATGCCGCATAGGCCATCGCAGTGAGCACTTCGAACTTGCTCATCGCCGGTCCCCCGGCTTCCTGCGACTGTGCGTCGATCATCTGCACGTACGGCTCGATCTCGCGGAACGTGTCCACGTAGAGCCGCGGGGAGATCGGATGACCGTCGATGCTGATCCGCTCGGTCGCGATCTGCAGATGAGGGCTGGTGGTTCGGCCGGTACGACGATGCAGAGCGCTCATCAAGGAGTCGATCATGCGGGTCACCGACGTCTTGCCGTTGGTTCCCGTGACGTGCACCGACGGATAGTTGTGCTGCGGTGAGCCCAGGACATCCATGAGCGCCTCGATACGAGTCAGTGACGGCTCGATCTTGGTCTCTGGCCAACGCTTGTCGAGTTCTGCTTCCACCAGCGCCAGTTCGGCGATGTCGACCGGGGTCGGAACCGGACTCTGAGCGTCGAATTGGGACGGCTCGTACGAACTCACTTGTCGGCCAACTCCTTCAGACGTCCTGTGATGCGCTCGATCTCTTCGACGGCGATCTGGCGACGTGTCTTGATCTTGTCGACGACGGCGTCGGGCGCCTTCGCCAGGAAGGCCTCGTTCGCCAGCTTGTTGTCAGCGGTGACGAGCTCCTTCTGCGCTGCCGCGAGGTCCTTTTCGAGCCGCTTCTTCTCCGCGCCGAGGTCGATGGTGCCCGAGGTGTCGATGTCGACCGTGACGGTGCCCTGGCTCAGACGCACCTCGACGGAGATCGACGCGGTGAATCCCTCTTCGGGTTCGGTCAGCTTGGCAAGCGCCGCCACGTAGGCGAACTGGCCGTCCATGCCTGCCTCCGAGAGCCCGGACGCACGAGCCGGAACCTTCTGGGAAGGCTTGAGCCCCTGATCGTTTCGGAAACGTCGCACCTCGGTGATCAGCTTCTGGGTGTCTTCGATCCTGGTGGCGGCCTGGGTGTCGACTGCCACACCGGACAACGTCGGCCAGTCGGCGACGACGACGGATTCGCCACCGGTGAGCACCTTCCACAGGGTTTCGGTCACGAACGGAATGACGGGGTGCAGGAGGCGGAGCAGTGCATCGAGAACGTTGCCGAGCACGGCGCGGGTGTTCGCGGCGACAGCCTCGTCGGCGGCGAACTGCACCTTGGCGAGTTCGAGGTACCAGTCACAGACCTCGTCCCACGCGAAGTGGAACAAGCCTTCGCACGCCTTGCTGAACTCGTAGCGATCGAATGCGGCGTCCGCCTCGGCCTGGACCGTGCCGAGACGGTCGAGGATCCAACGATCGGCGTCGGTCAGTTCGCTTCGAGCGGGCAGCGGCGCGGGCGCAGCGCCGTTCATCAGAGCGAACTTGGTCGCGTTGAACAACTTGGTCGCGAAGTTGCGCGAGGACTGCGCCGAATCCTCACCGACGGACAGGTCACTGCCCGGGTTGGCGCCGCGTGCGAGTGTGAATCGCAGGGCGTCGGCGCCGAAACGATCGACCCAGTCGAGTGGGTCGATACCGTTGCCGCGAGACTTCGACATCTTCTTGCCGTACTGATCGCGGACCAGTCCGTGCAGGAACACGTCCTTGAACGGCATCTGCGCGCCGGACTTACCCGGACCGGCGGTGATCGACTCGTCCTCGGACACGTAGGTGCCGAACATCATCATGCGGGCGACCCAGAAGAACAGGATGTCGTAGCCGGTGACGAGAACGCTGGTGGGATAGAACTTTTCGAGTTCGGGCGTGTTGTCGGGCCAGCCCATCGTCGAGAAGGGCCACAGTCCCGAGGAGAACCAGGTGTCGAGGACGTCGGGATCCTGGACCCAGCCTTCCGGTGCCGTTTCGTCGGGACCGAAGCACGCAACTTCACCCTCGGGGCCGTACCAGACCGGAATGCGGTGACCCCACCAGAGTTGGCGGGAAATGCACCAGTCGTGCATGTTGTCGACCCAGTCGAACCATCGCGGTTCCTGGCTCGCCGGGTGAATGACGGTGTCCCCGTTGCGAACCGCGTCACCCGCAGCCTTGGCGAGCGTCTCGACCTTGACCCACCACTGCAACGAGAGACGAGGCTCGATGGCCTCGCCACTGCGCTCGGAGTGCCCGACGCTGTGCAGGTACGGGCGCTTCTCGGCGACGACGCGGCCCTGCTCGGCGAGAGCTTCGCGAACCTTGACGCGAGCCTCGAAGCGGTCCATACCGTCGAATTCGGTTCCCGTGTCGGCGATCTTGCCGGTCTTGTCCATGATGGTGGGCATCGGCAGGTTGTGCCGCAGGCCCATCTCGAAGTCGTTGGGGTCGTGAGCCGGCGTGATCTTCACTGCGCCGGTTCCGAACTCGGGGTCGACGTAGTCGTCCGCGATGATCGGAATCTGACGCCCGGTGAACGGATGATCGAGAGTGGTTCCGATGAGGTGCTTGTAGCGCTCGTCTTCGGGATGGACCGCCACTGCGGTATCACCGAGCATCGTCTCGACGCGAGTGGTCGCGACGATGACGTGCGGCTCGTTGTCGTCGAGCGAGCCGTAGCGCAGGGAAACCAGCTCACCCTCGACGTCCTCGAACTTCACCTCGATGTCGGAGATCGCGGTCTGCAGCACCGGCGACCAGTTCACGAGACGCTCGGCGCGGTAGATCAGACCCTCGTCGAACATGCGCTTGAAGACGGTCTGAACGGCACGCGAGAGGCCCTCGTCCATCGTGAAACGATCGCGACTCCAGTCGACACCGTCACCGATGCGCCGCATCTGGCCCCCGATGGTTCCACCGGATTCGCGCTTCCAGTCCCAGACCTTGTCGATGAAGAGCTCGCGGCCGAAATCTTCCTTTGTCTTGCCGTCGGCAGCGAGCTGCTTCTCGACGACGGACTGCGTGGCGATACCGGCGTGATCCATGCCAGGTAGCCACAGCACCTCGTAGCCCTGCATCCGCTTGCGACGGCTGAGCACGTCCATGAGGGTGTGATCCAGGGCATGGCCCATGTGCAAGCTGCCCGTGACGTTCGGGGGCGGCAGCACGATGGAGTAGCCGGGCTTGTCGCTGGTCGCGTCGGCCTGGAAGTACCCGGCGTCTACCCAGCCTTGATACAGATCGGCCTCTACAGCGCTGGGGTCCCAGCTCTTGGGTAGGGCGTCGGCGGGGGTCTGGGGGTTCTCTGGAGCTGCACTGGTCACCACTTGATCCTAATGACTCCCCCGTCGTGAACGAATTCGCCCGTCGGCCGCCGCGGCGCACACGAACGACTGTCCCGCAGTCCGGGGTCAGCCGAACAAACGATATTCACCGATCCGCTCCGCTGACAGGATCGCTCTGAAGGACGACCGACCAACTACCTGTGGAGCAAATATGTTGAACAACTGGAGTTCTCGCCGTCCCGGCGTTCGAACCTTGGCGGCGGCCGCGACGATCGGAGCGGCGGTTGCCCTCGTGCTTCCGGCGACTGCGTCCGCTGCCCCCGGCATCGAAGAAAGTGTGCAAGGAAGCATCGACAGTGGCAGCGCCACGATCAACGGAAGCGTCGGCGATATCGGGAACGACATCGCAAACGGCATCGCCAGCGGCAGCGTGGGCGACATCGTCGGCGGGATTGCCACTGGGAACCTCAACGACGTCCTCGGCGGCCTGAACGCCGGCTCGACCAGCGCGACGGACATCGTCAACGGCCTGGCCAGTGGCAATGTCAGGGACATTCTCAGTGGGCTGGCCAGCGGCAGCGGCGGCGGCGGATCGTTTGCTCCGACGCAACGGTGTGACGCCTCGACGGTCTCCGGCGGCGCAGGAATCACCAGCACCAAGCACGAGCTCGGCCGCGGCGGACCGACGTCGTTCGTACTCGGCTACGAGACCGAAAACGTCCCGGACCTGATCGAGGTGTACTACGAAGGTCGGTTGATCCACAGCACCGGATACATCGGCGACAACATCAACGAGGGAACTGGTTCAGCTGTCGTCAACGTGCCCGCCGGTGGGGCGTCGTCCGTTCTGGTTCGCGTCACGGGCCCTGACCACACCGAGTGGTCGTACACCGTTCGTTGCCCCGGCGCCTGAGTCCGGTCCGGATCCGCGCGAAGACGATCGTGCCTCGTTCGGCTGCTTCAGCCGAACGAGGCATGCGCGCGTTCAGCCCAGAATCTCCGGCAGCGCGACATCTTCGCCGAGAACGTGCTCGGAGAGGAACGCGGTGACCACCTCGTACCAGATCTTGGTGTGCTGCGGCTTGAGCACCCAGTGATTCTCGTCGGGGAAGTACAGGAAGCGATGGTCCGTTTTCCCGTCGTCGTCGGCGGGCAGACCTGACTCGGCGAGCAGTTCGTACCAGAGTCGCAAGCCCTCACCGATCGGAACCCGGTAGTCCTTGTCGCCATGGATGACCAGCATCGGAGTCGTGATGTCCGCGACGTACAGGTGTGGCGAGTTCTCGACGGCCATCTCCGGCGACATCTCGCGTTGCCAGTACCAGGCCGCGTCCGTCGTCGGGCCGAATTGATCGAGTGCCCAGAGGCTTGCGTGGGTGACGATCGCGTCGAAACGGTTGGTATGGCCGGCGATCCAGTTGGCCATGTAACCGCCGAACGAACCACCCATCGCGCCGGTTCGCTTGGGGTCGATCTCGGGCTGCGCGACGGCAGCATCGGTGATCGCCATCAGATCGGTGAAGGGCGCCTTGCCCCACTGACCCCACCCGCGCTGGACGAAATCCTGCCCGTATCCGGTCGAGAGTGCGGGATCGGGCAGCAGTACGGCATAGCCCTTGGCGACGAGCAGCCACGGGTTCCACCGCCAGGACCAGGTGTTCCACGAACCGAGTGGGCCGCCGTGGACCCAGAGGAGCAACGGCACCGGCGCGTGCGGTGCGGCGCCGGTCGGCAGTGCCAACCAACTCCGGATTGTCGAACCGTCCTCGGCGCGAGCGGTGATCTCGGTCAGTGTTCCCGGCAGCTCCGGCAATGCGTCGGGTCCACGAAGTGCGGTGATCTCACCGGATCCCAGATCCACCCGCACCACGTGCGGGGGCGCTTCGTACGAGGCTCGCAACGCGTAGATCGACTCGCCGTCCGGCGCCACTCGAACATCGGTGTACGCCGCGTCGTCGGCTGTCAGGCGCACCGGCTGACCCCACAGGTCGATGGTGAAGATCGGCCCTCGGCCGCCGTCGTCAGCGGTGACCACCAGCCCGGATCCGTCGGGTAGCCAGGCAAGTGAGGTAGGCCAGCGATCCCAGCCGTCGGCCACGCCGGTCACGGCACAGGATCCGAAGTCGTAGAGCTGCAGAGTCATTCGCGGTGCGGACTCCGGCGTGGTGAGAGTCTCCCGGATTAACGCGAGCTTGGTTCCGTCCGGCGAGAGCACCGGGTTGTAGACGTCCGCGTCGGCCTCGTCGACAAGGGTGGTTCGGTCGCCGGTCACCGTGTCGATCCGAACCAACGTCGATCGGCGGGCGGCACTAGCCGCGCCGACAGCCCACGTGGTCACGACGAAGAGACCGTCGTCGGAAATCGTGGTCGACGTCTCTCGCAGCGCCGCGCCTGCAGTTGGTGTGATGTCCCGCAACTCGACGGATTCCTTCGAATCCGTCTCGGCGACAACCAGATGCGGATGATCGGGGCCCAGGTCGTGGTCCCAGTGGCGCACCGGATATCCGGTGTGCAGCATCGCCGTGACCTTCTTGTCCTTGCGCGCCGATCGCACCTGATCGTCCTGGTCGAGGCTGATCGCCGAAGCCATGACCGACGTCTGGGCCACGAACGTCGGCGCCGCCTTGGCCGCTGATACCGACGAGACACCACCGGGACGTGAGATCAACAGCTGAGCTTCTCCGCCCGCCGCGGGCAAGCGCCAGAGTGCGGGTTGCGGATCACTCTCGCCCGGCACGGCTCGCGTGGCGGTGAAGAGCACGTCGCCGTCGAACGCGAAGGCAGCACCCGACTCGCTGGTCGAGCCCCAGGTCAACCGACGCGCCGGACGCCGACCTTCCGGGTCGATCTCCCACAACGAGGACACGTATTCGGCGCTCTTGTCGTCGAGAACGGCGCGCGCGCAGATCAGCAGCGAGCCGTCGGGTGACAACAACAGGCCGGACAACCTGGCCAAGGCGATGTAGTCGTCGAGTTCGTCGAACGGTGTGCCTGCGTGGAGCTCGGGAATCTGGGTCACCACTAGTTGGTATCACGCGCCCCGCGGTTGACGCATCATTGCGTAGATCGTCGGCCCGCCGCCTGGCATGACGATGTCACGGGTCACTTCGAAACCGAAGCGGTTGTAGTACGGGATGTTCGATTCCTTGCTGCTCTCGAGGTAAGCGTCGACGTGTTCACGATCGCAACGCTCCAACCGGGAGTTCAGTAGTGCTTTGCCGTATCCCCCACCGCGCGCCGCGCTGCCGGTCCCGACCGTCGCGAGATACCAGTGCGGCGAATTCGGATGTGCTCCTTCGAGAACGGAGCTGACCTCGGCCGCGTGTCGTAGCCCCCTGCCGAAGACACGCACCATTGCGGGCAGGCTCACGAGCCCGGAAATCCACGACTGCTTCCACCGCCCCGGCGGATCCCACAGAGTTGCCCCGCCGATCACGCCGTTGTCATCGGTGGCCACCTCGACACCGCCACCGGCGAAGTGGTGGTAACGAGCTTCTGCGGCAAACAGTTTCGTCAGGCGCTCAGCCCTGGAGTCCTCGTCCGGCAACATCCAGGCCATCAAAGGATCATCTTCGAACGCCTCGGCCAACACCGCCGACAGCGCCGGAATATCGGATCGGACAGCCGGCCGCACGTGTACACCCATGAGGCGAGAGTACCGCCGACTGTCCGAATCCCTGGACTTTGAACAGCGCTGTCCTTGAACCGATCAGACGAGCAAGCCCGCAATCCGCGGCGGAATCTGTTCGAGCGCATACGGCAAGCTCAGTACGGTGCTCCACGTCATGGCTTCGGCAGCAGCGTCTTCCAGAATGATCGCGCGGCCGTCCTTCACGACGTCGAGTTCCTGGTAGATCGGGGTCTTGTCCAATTCCGCCCGAAGCTTGTCGCCGTAGCCACCACCGGCGTACCAGACGAGTACGTCGACGTCCGCAAGCGAGAGTTGCTCGGTGCTGATCTCGGCGAAGTTACCCGTGATCTGATCGGTGACAGGCGGATTCACGAATCCGAGTTCAGTGAAGAACCTCACCTTGGGGTCTTCCGGTCCGTAGACCCCGAATTGCCCCGGCCCCTTCAACGCGCCGACCAGAACGGTCTTGCCGGCAAACGCCGGATTGGCCGTCTTCACGTCGGCGAACTTCTTGTCGACGCCGGCGATCAGCTCGGTGGCCTTTCCTTGCTGCCCCAGCGCTTCGCCGATGATGGTCGTCTGGTTCTGCCAGGGGATTCCGTAATCCGCGAACTCCTTCGGCTGCGCCACCGTCGGCGCAATGGCACTGAGTTTGTCGTACTGCGCCTGAGTGAGCCCGGAGTAGGTGCCGACAATCAGGTCGGGTGTCGTGGCAGCGACCTTCTCCATCTGAATGGTGGTGCCCGCGGTTCCGATGATCTCGGGAGTCGCCCCGTTCAACAACGGCTGCGCCCATGGCCACACACCGTAGGGGTAATCGCCGTACCAGTCGAAGGTTCCGACCAAAGTCCCACCGAGGGCGAGGATCGCATCTTGATCGTTGTATCCGACACTGACGATCCGCTGCGGATCCTTGGGCAGCTCGGTAGCCCCAAATTTGTGGGTGATCGATCCCGCAGAGTCACCGCTGGGGGGCGTGTCCTCGTCGTTCGAACTGGAGCAGGCTGCGGCGAATGCCAGCAACGCTCCCGACGTGCCGATCAGAAATCCGCGCCGGGTCAGCCGACCTGCGTCCGTTCGATCCATGCTCTTACCCCTTAAGTCCGCTCGTTCGGTAGGTAAGGCTAGCCGATGAATGTCGCATTCCGGTGAGTTCGACCGTCCCATTCGATGGCAGTACCGCGCCGTTCGGGCCAGTATGGAGACATGACGCGCCAGGGCCCCTCGAAAGACATCGACGAATCGGATCTCGAAGTCACGCACCCCAAGGACTACGCCGCCGGAGTGCCGGCCGTTCTGGTGTCGCTGCAACGAGGAATCGAGCAGATGGGAGCCTTGCGGACCGCCCGAACGCTCACCAGGCTCAACCAGCGTCACGGCTTCGACTGCCCGGGGTGTGCGTGGCCGGAGACTCCCGGACATCGCAAGCCCGCCGAGTTCTGCGAGAACGGAGCGAAGGCCGTTGCCGAGGAAGCAACGCTTCGCACGGTCACGCCTGAATTCTTCGCGGAGCACTCGATCGCCGACCTCGAAGGCAAGACCGATTACTGGCTCGGCCAACAGGGCCGACTGACGCACCCGATGGTCCTGACCCCGGGAGCAACCCATTACCAGCCGATCGACTGGGATGGCGCGTACGCACTGATCGCCGAACATCTGAACGGCCTCGCGTCGCCGGACGAAGCAGTGTTCTACACCTCCGGTCGCACGTCCAACGAAGCAGCGTTTCTCTACCAGTTGATGATTCGTAGCTACGGCACCAACAACATGCCCGACTGTTCCAACATGTGTCACGAGTCGTCCGGAAGCGCACTGACCGAATCCATCGGCATCGGCAAAGGCTCGGTGACGGTTCCCGACCTCGAGAACGCCGATCTCATCCTCATCGCCGGACAGAATCCCGGCACCAACCACCCACGAATGCTCTCGACACTCGAGAAGGCAAAGGGCAACGGCGCCAAGATCATTGCCATCAATCCCCTCCCCGAGGCGGGATTGCGGCGGTTCAAGGATCCGCAGAAAGTCTCCGGCGTGATCGGGCACGGAGTCGACATCGCGGACGAGTTCCTGCAGATCCGGCTGGGCGGCGACATGGCGCTGTTCCAAGGCTTGGGGAAGCTGCTGCTCGAGCAGGAAGATCGCGCTCCCGGCACGGTGGTCGATCGCGCATTCGTCGACCGCTACTGCGCCAGTTGGGACGAATACGAGAAGCACATCCGCGCGGTCGATCTCGACACGGTACTCGAGGCGACGGGCCTGTCGATGGCGCAGCTCGAGGAAACGGCTGCCGCGCTTGCCCGATCCGAGCGAACCGTCACCTGCTGGGCCATGGGCATCACTCAGCACACACACGGAGTCGCCACCATCGAAGAAGCGGTCAACCTGCTGCTCATGCGTGGAATGATGGGCAAACCCGGTGCCGGGGTCTGTCCGGTGCGAGGACACTCCAATGTCCAGGGTGACCGCACGATGGGCATCTGGGAGAAGATGCCGGAAGAGTTCCTGTCCGCGCTCGACACCGAGTTCTCGATCTCGAGCCCTCGCAAGCACGGGTGGGACACCGTGGACGCGATCCGCGCGATGAATGCCGGCAAGGCAAGCTTCTTCATGGCGATGGGCGGCAACTTCATCCAGGCCAGCCCGGACACCGCAGCCACCGAAACCGCGCTGCGCCAATGCGAACTCACCGTTCAGGTTTCCACCAAACTGAACCGAAGCCACGTCGTTCACGGGCAGACCGCAATCATCCTCCCCACCCTCGGACGCACCGACCTCGACGTCCAGGCCGGCGGAAAGCAGCTTGTCTCCGTGGAAGATTCGATGTCCATGGTGCACCTGTCGCGCGGACGCCTCACGCCGGTCAGCCCCTACCTACGTAGCGAAGTCGCCATCATCTGCCAACTCGCCCGCGAACTACTCGGCAGCGATCACTCCGTCCGCTGGTCGGCCTTCGAGGGCAACTACGACCTGATTCGCGACTCCATCTCACGAGTGGTGCCCGGATGCGAAAACTACAACACCCGGGTTCGCCAGCCGGATGGATTCCAGCTCCCACACCCACCGCGTGACTCGCGTGAGTTCCGCACGCACACCGGCAAAGCCAACTTCGGCGTGAACGAACTGCACTGGATACCCACTCCGAGCGGGCGCCTGATTCTGCAGACCATGCGCAGCCACGACCAGTACAACACCACGATCTACGGCCTCGACGACAGATACCGCGGTATCAAGGGCGGACGCAAGGTCATCCTCGTCAATGCCGAAGACATCACTGCACTCGGATTCCGCGACGGCGATCTCGTCGACATCGTGTCCGAGTGGACAACACCAGACGGAACACTCGAAGAGCGTCGGGTCACGGAATTCCGCATCGTCTCCTACGACACCCCCCGCGGCAATGCGGCGGCGTACTACCCCGAGACAAATCCGCTCGTTCCCCTCGAACACGTTGCAGCCAAGTCGAACACGCCGGTCTCGAAGGCCGTCACTGTTCGACTCGAAGCATCAGGCGCCTGAGATGGGACGGGTCACCGCACGAACACCGGTCGTTCGAATCTCGGGTGATCGGGTCGTCACGCGCCCCGACACGCTGGCCGTCGAAGAACCACTCGAAATGAGGGTTGGCGGTCAGGTGCTGGCCGTGACGATGCGAACACCAGGCAACGACGTCGACCTCGTCCACGGATTCCTTCTCAGCGAAGGCGTCATCGGTACCCGCGACGACGTGAGCGTCGTCCGGTACTGCGACGGCGTCGACGAAACCGGCGCGAACACCTACAACGTCCTCGACATCGCGCTCGCTCCCGGAGTGCCGTTGCCCGATCACACCACCGATCGCAACACCGTCGTCAGTTCCGCGTGCGGCGTGTGCGGCAAGACGTCACTCGATGCCGTCCGAACCACCACGCGGCATCCCCTGGTCGGTGACACGACTTCCGTCACCGCCACCGTCCTGTCGGCCATGCCGGTCACGCTTCGGGAGAGCCAACGGATCTTCGAGCGCACCGGAGGCCTGCACGCAGCCGGATTGTTCACCGCCACCGGCGAACTCCTGGCGCTGCGCGAGGACGTCGGCCGGCACAACGCAGTCGACAAGGTGATCGGTTGGGCAATCACCGACGGCCGAGTGCCGCTCTACGACACGATCCTGATCGTCAGTGGGCGGGCGTCGTTCGAACTCGTCCAGAAGGCCGTCATGGCGGGCATTCCGATTCTGGGCGCAGTCTCCGCGCCGTCGTCATTGGCCGTGGAGTTGGCACAGGAATCGGGGTTGACCCTCGCCGGTTTCATCCGCGGCGATTCGATGAATATCTACTCGCACCCGCACCGAGTCGAGGTCACGTCTGATTCGCGCGCAACTGAGCCGACAGTCGCACAGCGGAGTTGACCTCCCCGTAGCCCTCGTATCCACCCACTCGCTGCACGACCTCGAAGAACAGGTCTCCCCCGACCGTCGGGGTGAACAGGTGGAAGAACTCACCGCGGGCGTCAGCGTCGTAAAGGATTCCGGCGCTGCGCATCCGGTCGAGCAGTTCTGAATTCAGGCCGAAACGTGCGTCCAGATCGTCGTAGTAGTTCGGGGAAATGGGTAGCGGAGCGAAGCCCCAGTCCTGCATGGACGCAGCGGCACCGAAGATGTTCTCACACGCGAAAGCGACGTGGCTGACGCCGCCGCGACGGACCGTCGGCAGCCCGCTTCGACTGCCCTCCACCATGTTCAGTGAGATCCGCAGGGTATGTCCGTCACCGTCCTGAACGAGCGTAAGTGCCTGGCTCCGCATGAGTCCGACCGAATCGGTGACGTCCTGCCCCTCGTGCGGTTGCATCTCGAACACGGACCGCAGGAGCAGCATGATGCCGTCCCAACTCTCGGCCGGAACTGCCAGTGCCACGTGGTCGATCCCGGTGAACACTGCGCCCTGTTCACGATTGCGCTCGGCGGGCAGCGGGTAGATCTCGAATGCCGATTCCCACGCTGCAGCGCTGCCGGGGCCACGAAGGTCGATCGATGTCGCATCGGTGACCTTCAAGCGTACGACGTCCGGTACCTCGGAGTTCTCGTCGCTCGAACCGGGCAACTGCACGCGCGTCGCCGGTACTTCGAGAGCCAGAGCGCGCTCTCCCCACACTTCGGGTTCGGTTGCCCTGATGCCGATCTGAGTGAGAACCGGCAGATCCGCGGGCAGCCCGGGCGCCGTCCACACCGTGCCCGCTGTCGCGTCGACGGCAACGGTGAGCGGTCCGTGCCGCCACAACTGCAAGTCGTGATCGTGGTGCCGTCCGACCAGATGAAAACCGACGCGAGAGAGCATCGAGTGCACCTGGTCCTGTTTAGCCGGACCCGCAGCGATTCGCAGAGACACGATCCCTTCGAGCGGGGTGCGCTCCGGGGCGGTGAACAGCGTGGGTCCACCGGCGGCAGGGTTCGCGGCGGCGACCTGTTCTTCCAGATGGAGGAGCGACCGATGAGCGTCGATTGCCGTCCGCTGGGTGTCCGCGCGGCGGAATACGTCGTTGAAGATCTCGAGCGACCACGGTCCGTCGTAACCGGTGGCGTAGACATGCTGAGCGAACGCACTGAGATCGAAGCTGCCCTGCCCCGGAAAGTTTCGGTGATGCCGGCTCCACTGGAGGATGTCCATCGCCAAGAACGGAGCGTCCGCCAACTGGAGGAAGAAGATCTTCTCGCCGGGAATCTCGCGAATTCCGGCGGGATCGTCACCGCGCGAGAGGATGTGAAAGCTGTCCAGACAGGTACCGAGCGAAGGATGGTCGACGCCCTCGACGATCTGCCACGCATGGCCGTACGTATTGACGTGGGCACCCCATGCGAGCGCCTCGTAGGCAACCTTCTTGCCGTGCTCGGACGCCAGTTCGGCGAGAGCTCCGAATTGCTCTGTCAACTGACCGTCATCGTGACTTGCGGTCGGCAGGGGCGAGGAGCACACCAGGAGCGTCTCGCACCCCAGTTGATCCATGAGCTCGAATTTGCGTTCCACTCGAACAAGATTCCGAGCAAATTGGGCCTCGTCCACCGTGTCGAAGTCACGGAATGGCTGATACAGATCGAGGGTCAAGCCCAGATCCGCAGCCCGCGTTCGCAATTCCTTCGGGGACCACGGCGAAGCAACAAAATCCGGCTCGAACACCTCGAAGCCGTCGAAGCCGGCAGCAGCGATGGCGTCGAGCTTCTCCTCGAGAGTCCCACTGAGCGATACCGTCGCGATCGACGTCCGGACCGGGGCACTCACAGCGCTGCCGCAGTCTGTTCGCCGTGCACGAGTTCCGTCATGTGCGCGAGCATCCGCTTACTGTCGGGCTCGATGCCCGTGAAGATCCGGAACGCGTCGACGGCCTGAAAGACAGTCATTCCGCCTCCGCTGAGCGTCGGGGCTCCGATCAACCTCGCTTGACGCAACAGCTCGGTCTCGAGCGGGCGGTAGACGATTTCCGCTACCCACAGATCTGGACGGAGCAGATCTGGCGAGAATGCCATTCCGGGATGAGCCGCCATTCCCATCGGAGTCGCGTGGATCAATCCGTTTGCGTTGCCGAGCACTTCGGCGAGGTCGCTCGTGTGCCGCGCCTCGACAACCTGCGCCGGAAACTGCTGCGCGAAGGTTTGTGCAAGTTCCTCCGCGCGAGGCAGGCTCGAATCGACCAACGTCAGTGTCCCGACACCGCGGGTGAGCGCTGCATAGGCAACCGCCGCACCGGCTCCGCCGGCACCGAGCTGCACGACGCGATCGAGCTGTGCTCCGGGAAGTCCGTCGTCGAAGTTGCGGCCGAAGCCCGACCAATCAGTGTTGTGTCCGATCGCCTTGCCGGAGTCGAAGAGGACCGTGTTCACCGCTCCGAGCCGGCTCGCATCCGGCGAGAGCTCGTCGAGGTGTTCGATCACCAACTGCTTGCACGGGTGAGTGATGTTGAGGCCGCGGAAGCCGAAACGTCTTGCATAGGTGAGAAGTTCACCGATGTCCGACGGCGCCATTCCCATCACGTCGAGATCGAGGATGCGGTAGACGTAAGGCAGGCCCTGTCTGCGCCCTTCTTCCTCGTGCATGATCGGAGTCAAGGAGGCTCCGATTCCGGTGCCGATCAGACCGCAGAGGATCGAATCACTCATCAGTTCTTCCCTTCTCGGATGCAGACGAATTCGACTGCGGCGCTGTATCCGTCGATTCCCAATCCACAGATGACGGCGTCGGCGATGCCGGAGACATACGAGTGGTGACGGAATTCTTCGCGACTGTGGATGTTGCTGATGTGCACCTCCACGACGGGGGCATCGAGTGTGACCAGAGCGTCGCGCAACGCAACGGAGGTGTGCGAGTACCCACCCGGATTGATGACGATGCCCGCGACATTTCCCCTGGCCTCGTGGACCCAATCGATCAGTTGGCCCTCGTGGTTCGACTGCTTTGCCTCGACCACCACTCCGAACTTCTCGGCCGCCGCTTCACAGCGGGAAACGACGTCGTCCAGGGTGTCTCTCCCGTAGAACTCCGGTTGGCGCTGGCCCAACAAATTCAAGTTGGGTCCGTTGAGGACCAGAACCGGTAGAGATGGAGTCATCAGGGGCACCTCGGGGTTGACGCTCGAAACTAATGTACGAACTAGTGAGTTAGTTCACTGGACGTTACTCCCCCGACGTGAACTCGACAAGCAAAGTCGACAAACTGCTGGCAGATAGAGTGAGCACATGGTTTCCGAGCAGTCAGTGAACTCTGTGGTGTCGAAGCCGGAGAAACGACGCCGAAACAGCGATCTGACCAGGGTGAACATCATCGCCGTCGCGACCGAGGAGTTTGCCGACAAAGGCTTCGCCGGCGCCCGGGTCGACGAGATCGCAACCAAGACGCATACCACCAAGCGCATGATCTACTACTACTTCACCGACAAGGAAGGGCTGTACAAGTCGGTACTCGAGCATGCGTACAGCGTCATTCGTGCGCAGGAACGTGAACTCGACCTCGAGGGATTGAACCCCACGGCAGCAGTCCGCGCTTTGGCCGAACTCACCTTCGACCACCACGAACAGCACCCGAATTTCATTCGGCTCGTGGCCAACGAGAACATGCTCCGCGGCGAGCACATCGAGAAATCCGAGTTACTCAGCGGCCTCGGCGCCCCTGCCGCCGACCTGGTCTCGCAGATCCTGCACGACGGGCAGCAGTCTGGGGCATTCCGCTCCGACGTCGATGCTCTCGATATTCACATGTTGATCAGCAGTTACTGCGTCTTTCGTATCGCCAATCGGTACACCTTCAAAGCGCTCTTCGACCGCGATCTGACCGACTCGACGCATCGTGAGCATCTTCGAACAATGCTCGGCGACATGGTTGTTGCGTTCCTGACCTCGAAGGCGCCGTCCTGACCTACCCCGAAGTCCGAAAAATCCCCCTACGGTGGTGAGTGGAACTCACAGCTGCCACCGGGAGGAATGACGTGACCGAGAATTACGTAGACGGGCTTTCACTCGAGGAGAAGGCGTCGTTGACGTCCGGCTCGGATTTCTGGCACAGCCAGTCCGTTGCCGGAATCGAATCGATACTCCTGACCGACGGTCCGCACGGAGTCCGGAAACAACCCGAGGGCGGCGACGCACTCGGACTCGGCCACAGCATTCCAGCGACATGTTTCCCACCGGCGGTCGGGGTGGGCTCGTCGTGGAACCTCGACCTCATCCGCCAGGTCGGTGAGGCTCTGGGCGACGAAGCCAAAGCCGAACAGGTCTCGGTCCTCCTCGGCCCAGGCATCAACATCAAACGGTCACCCTTGTGTGGCAGGAATTTCGAATACGTCTCCGAGGACCCATTCCTCTCCGGCCGCGTCGCGGCAGCGCTGATCACCGGCATCCAGTCTCGCGGCGTCGGAACCTCGCTCAAGCACTTCGCTGCCAACAACCAAGAACACGACCGGATGAGAGTCAGTGCCGACGTCGACGAACGGACGCTGCGCGAGATCTATCTGGCCGGCTTCGAATACGCCGTCAAGACCGCGGCCCCGACGACGGTCATGTGCTCGTACAACAAGATCAACGGTGTGTACTCGAGCCAGAACCATTGGCTGCTCACCGAGGTACTCCGCGAACAGTGGGGCTTCGACGGCCTCGTCGTTTCGGACTGGGGAGCGGTCAACGACCGCGTGGCGGCACTCGCCGCGGGCCTCGACCTGGAAATGCCGCCGACCGGAACCGATACCCAGATCGTCGACGCCGTGCGCGGCGGCGACCTGGACGAATCAGTGCTCACCACTGCCGCCGAGCGCCTGTCTACGCTGGTGAAACGCACCGCCGCCGCGCGCACCGAGGGCCACACGTACGACGTCGAGCGTCACCACGAACTGGCACGGACCGCTGCAGCGGAGTCCGCTGTCTTGCTGGCCAACGACGGAGAACTACTGCCGCTGACCCCCGGCGGGCAAACTGTCGCGGTGATCGGCGAATTCGCGTGCAGCCCGCGGTACCAGGGGGCCGGCAGTTCACAGGTGGTTCCCACCAAGCTCGACAATGCCTTGGACGCGATCCTCGACCTAGAAGGCGCCGACCGCGTCACTTTCGCACCGGGCTTCACCTTCGACGGCACTCCGAACGACGACATGGTCACCGAGGCTGTCGACGCCGCACGCCGCGCTGACGTCGCGGTGCTGTTCCTCGGACTACCGTCCGCCACAGAATCCGAAGGATTCGACCGAACCGACATCGAACTGCCGGCTGACCAGATCGCCCTGCTGGAAGCGGTCCACGGCGCGAACCCGAACACGGTCGTCGTGCTCGCCAACGGCGGTGTGGTTTCGACCGAGCCTTGGAAGGATCATGCCGCCGCAATCCTCGAGGGTTGGCTACTCGGCCAGGCGGGCGGCTCGGCGATTGCCGATCTTCTGTTCGGCATCACGAATCCGTCCGGCCGCCTCACGGAGACCATTCCGCTTCGCCTCCAAGACAATCCGTCGTATCTGCATTTCCCGGGATCACAGCAGCACGTCCGCTACGGCGAAGGCCTGTACGTGGGATACCGCTACTACGACTCCGCGCTGCGCGAAGTGGCGTACCCGTTCGGGTTCGGGCTGAGCTACACCACCTTCGACATCACCGATACCTCCGTCGAGGCCGGTGAGAACTCCGCCGAAGTGACCGTCACCGTGCGCAACAGCGGCGACCGATCGGGCAGCACCGTCGTTCAGGTCTACGTCCACGACGCCTCGGCAAGCATCGATCGACCCGCGCAGGAATTGAAGGGCTTTGCCAAGGTCCACCTCGACCCCGACGAATCCGCGACTGTGACCATCACGCTCGACACCAGGGCATTCGCCTATTGGTCCGTCGCGGCGCAGGACTGGGCGATCGAACCTGGCGACTACGAGATCCGCGTCGGCTTCTCGTCTCGGGACATCGCAACCACCGACACGATCACCCTGGCCGGGAACGTCGGCGTCGGCACGCTCGACGCCATGTCGACCATCGGCGAATGGCTCGCCCATCCCGTCGGCAGCGCAGTTCTCGGCGCCGCCATGGCTGCCGCAGCGGGCGACGGCGCACAGGCGGTCAGCCCCGAGATGATGGCACTCGCAGGCTCGATGCCGCTCGGGAAACTCGCCACCTTCGGCCTCGGCATCACCGAGGAACAGGTGGCGCAGTTGGTGGCGGCCGCCGCGCAGCCAGGCTCCTGACCGCCTGAACTGCGGTTTCGACGTGCGAAGAGTCCGCCGGTAGATTTTTATGAACTATTTGGTTAATAATCTTGTGTAGTCGCTGTGGCGTCGGTTACATTCCTTGTATCGCTCTCCGCACAGACGTTCTCGATACGAACACCCTCGACGAACATCATCGGCGGATGTAGAGCCTCCACGACGCTTCCACCCAGGAGATGAGCATGTCAGCTAGCACGGTTACACCGTCCGGCCCCGAGGCGGGATCCTTGGCCAGGCCGGACACGACCAAGGTCAAGCGCGCCGCAACGTCGTCGTTTCTCGGCAGCATGCTCGAGTACTACGACTTCTACATCTACGCATCCGCCGCTGCACTCATCTTCCCCACCGTGTTCTTCCCGGACAGCGGACATGCGGCACTGCTTTCGCTGGCCACCTTCGGTGTCGCGTACGTCGCGCGTCCCCTCGGCGCTGTAGTCCTCGGCCATTTCGGTGACCGCGTCGGCCGCAAGAAGATCATGCTGCTCACGCTCATCATGATGGGCGCAGCAACATTCCTCATCGGATGTATTCCCAGCGCGGATTCGATCGGAGTTCTTGCACCGATACTGCTGGTCCTGATGAGAATCGCTCAGGGCATCTCCGCCGCTGGTGAACAGAGTGGCGCCAGCTCACTGACTCTCGAACATGCTCCCGAAGGTCGACGGGCATTCTTCTGCAGCTGGACCCTCAACGGCACCCAGGCCGGCTTCATCCTCGCCAGCCTCGTCTTCCTGCCCATCGCCGCACTCCCCGACGACATCCTCTACACGTGGGGCTGGCGAATCCCGTTCTGGGGCAGCCTGATCGTTCTCGTGGCTGCATACATCATGCGTCTCAAGCTCGAAGAGCCGGAAGAGTTCACCGAGCAGCAGGAGTCGAAGGCCGTCGCCAAATTGCCTGTTGCCGATCTCCTTCGCACCCACAGCGCAAATCTGATTCGCGTGATCTGCTGCGCTTTCATCGCCGTCGTCTCGACCATCTTCTCCGTCTTCGGACTCGCCTTCGCGACCACCGAGGAAGTGGGGATCCCGAAGTCGACCATGCTCTGGGTGGCTATCGCAGCCAACGCCGTGGCCTTGCTCAGCCAGCCCGCCTGGGCGATTCTCTCCGACCGGATCGGTCGCAGGCCGCTGTTCATCGGTGGCGCCCTCGGTAGCGCGGTGTTCATCTACGTGTACTTCGGCGCAATCGCCAGCGGCAACGTCCCGCTGATCTTCCTGGCCGCAATCGGATTGATGTCCGTCTTCTACGCTGCCCCCAATGCCATCTGGCCGTCGTTCTACTCCGAAATGTTCAACACCAAGGTCCGCTACTCCGGCATCGCGATCGGCACCCAGGTCGGCTTCGCCCTCGCAGGCTTTGCGCCCGCCATCGGCAACGCCCTCATGGGCGGGGACAAGACACACTGGATGCCCGTTGCCATTCTGACATCGGTGGCCTGCGTCATCTGCGCGATCTCCGCGTTCACCGCCAAGGAGACGTTCCGCACTCCCCTCAAGGAACTCGGCAACCCGATCTAGCCGAACACCCCCAGACACCCTGCACGAACCACTGTGTTGCACGAACGACTGTGGCCCGGTATCTCTCGCGAGAGATACCGGGCCACAGTCGTTTTGAAGTTTCTACGCCGTCTTGTCGCGACGCTCGCCACGCTCCGGCTTACGCGGAACGATGGTCGGAAGTACGTTGTCGTTGACGGTCTCCGCGGTGACGACCACCTTTTCGACGTCGTCACGGCTGGGGATGTCGTACATCACCGGAAGAAGAACCTCTTCCATGATGGCGCGCAGGCCACGAGCGCCGGTTCCACGCAAGATCGCCTGATCGGCAATAGCGTCGAGCGCTTCTTCGGTGAACTCGAGTTCGACGCCGTCCATGTCGAAGAGACGACGGTACTGCTTGACGAGAGCGTTCTTGGGCTCCGACAAGATCTGAACGAGCGATTCCTTGTCGAGGTTGGTCACCGACGCGATCATCGGCAAACGGCCGATGAACTCGGGAATCAGACCGAACTTGATCAAATCCTCCGGCATGACCTCGGCGAAACGATCGACCGTATCCAGTTCGGCCTTCGACCGAACCTCGGCGCCGAAACCGATACCGCGCTTGCCGACACGATCGGAGACGATCCGCTCGAGACCAGCGAAAGCGCCCGCGACGATGAACAGCACGTTCGTGGTGTCGATCTGAATGAATTCCTGGTGCGGATGCTTGCGACCACCCTGCGGCGGGACGCTCGCCTGCGTACCTTCGAGGATCTTCAGCAACGCCTGCTGAACACCTTCGCCGGAGACGTCACGCGTGATCGACGGGTTCTCGCTCTTGCGAGCGATCTTGTCGACCTCGTCGATGTAGATGATTCCGGTCTCGGCGCGCTTGACGTCATAGTCGGCAGCCTGAATCAGCTTGAGCAGAATGTTCTCGACGTCCTCACCGACGTAGCCGGCCTCGGTCAACGCCGTCGCATCGGCGATGGCGAACGGGACGTTGAGCATCTTCGCGAGAGTCTGAGCGAGGTACGTCTTGCCACAGCCGGTGGGGCCGAGCATCAAGATGTTGGATTTTGCGAGCTCAACCGTCTCACCCCGCGCATCACGGCCCTTGTCTCCGGCCTGAATGCGCTTGTAGTGGTTGTAGACGGCCACGGCCAGCGTCCGCTTGGCGGAATCCTGACCGATGACGTAGTTCTCGAGGAATTCTCGGATCTCCGCAGGCTTGGGAAGCTCGTCGAGCTTGACCTCGCTCGATTCGGCCAATTCCTCTTCGATGATCTCGTTGCAGAGGTCGATGCACTCGTCGCAGATGTACACCCCGGGTCCTGCAATGAGCTTTTTGACCTGCTTCTGACTCTTGCCGCAGAAAGAGCACTTGAGCAGATCCCCGCCGTCGCCGATGCGTGCCATCTCGTGAGGTCCCTACTTTCCATCATGTACGTGCACTCGCCGCCACTCGATCGGTCGAGACGCTCCGCAGTACTCGGTATCAGATCAGAAGTTGTCAGATCAGAAGTTGTCGGATCAGACAAACTGATCAACAAACTGATCGAACAAATCTGGTCGAACAATCGCAGAACGCCGGTCGAGAACCAGCCCGTGAAGTGACGGTACCCGCAGATCCCGAACGGGGTCGACCTGTTCTCGGCGTTTCGCCTGCGGATAAAAAAGAAAAGAGTCGAGATTTCAGCCTGGCGAGCGCTCCACCAGGCACTTCTCGACGTGTCCGCCTCGTGTCGGGAATCGGAATACAGATCCTCGACACGAGGCGGAAATCGACTACTTCTGTGCGCTGAGCTTCCGGTAAGCCAGCACGTCGTCGATGATGCCGTACTCCTTGGCCTGCTCGGCCGTGAGGATCTTGTCGCGATCGGTGTCGACGCGGATGGTCTCCGGATCCTTGCCAGTGTGCAGCGACAGCGTGCTCTCCATGAGTCGACGCATACGCTCGATTTCCGCAGCCTGGATCTCCAGATCGGAAACCTGACCCTGGATGCCGCCCGTGGCCGGCTGGTGAATCAGAATGCGCGAGTTGGGGAGCGCGAAGCGCTTGCCCGGCGTACCACCGGCGAGAAGGACAGCAGCTGCCGAAGCAGCCTGACCGAGGCAGACGGTGGAGATGTCGGCACGGACGTACTGCATCGTGTCGTAGATCGCCATCAGCGCGGTGAACGAACCACCGGGCGAGTTGATGTACATGGTGATGTCGCGGTCCGGATCCTGCGATTCGAGAACCAGCAACTGTGCCATGAGGTCGTTGGCGGAGACGTCGTCGACCTGCGAGCCGAGGAAGATGATGCGCTCCTCGAACAGCTTGTTGTACGGGTCGGACGTCTTGACGCCGTAGCTGGTCTGCTCCGTGAACTGGGGCAGGATGTAACGCGATTGGGGGCCCGACGGCGCCTGGCCGCCCAGCGAGTTAGCTCCGAAAAGATTGGTCATCAGTTCTCCAAAGTATGAATTGGGCAGCGAAAGGATGGACGAACCGGCTCAGTTGCCGGTGCCGCCGGCCTGATTCGCACGGGAGACGACGTGGTCGACGAAGCCGTACTCGAGAGCTTCCCTCGCCGTGAACCAACGGTCACGGTCGGAGTCCGCGGTGATCTGCTCGACCGTCTGGCCGGTGTGCTGAGCGATCAGCTCGGCCATTTCGCGCTTGGTGTGCTTGAACTGCTCGGCCATGATCGCGATGTCACTGGCGGAACCACCGATACCGGCGGACGGCTGGTGCATCATGATGCGGGCGTGAGGCAGTGCGTAACGCTTGCCCTTGGTGCCTGCCGAGAGCAGGAACTGACCCATCGACGCCGCAAGGCCCATACCGAAGGTGGCGATGTCGCACTCGGCGAACTGCATCGTGTCGAAGATCGCCATACCTGCGGTGACAGATCCACCGGGCGAGTTGATGTAGAGCGAGATGTCTCGCGTCGGGTCCTCGGCCGAGAGCAGCAGGATCTGCGCGCACAGCTTGTTGGCGATGTCGTCGTCGACCTGGGTACCGAGAAAAATGATGCGCTCTCGCAGCAAGCGCTCGTACACCGAGTCGCTGAGGTTCAACCCAGCGGTCGCTGAAGTCATGGCGGGACTCTGCAAAGTCTCCAGGTGATTGGAAGTCACGGTACCTGCCTTCTATGTGGATCTACTTGTGCGGTGGATCGTCTATGCGAAACACTTCTACTGACACAGACAGTAACGAAGTAGGGCGGCACCGGAGTCCCGGTGCCGCCCTACTTCGCTCAAAGCGGAAAACTCAGTGCAGTCGATCGTGGTGAAAACACCCGTCCGCCTGCGTTTTTACTTGTCTTCGCTCTCGGCGGAATCAGACGCATCCGCTTCGGTTTCGTCCTCGCTGCTGCCGAACAGTTCAGCGGTGTCGACAACGGCGCCGGAGGTGTCCTTGACACCGGCCGACTCGACGACGGACGCGAGAGCCTTGCCACGACGGACGTCTGCGAAGACGGCGCCGAGCTGGTTGGCCTGCTGGATCTGCTGGATGAACTGCTCAGGAGCCATGCCGTAACGCTGCGCCTGGAACAGGATGCGCTCGGTGAGCTCGTCCTGACCGACGGTGACGTTGCCCGCATCGGCGATCGAGTCGAGCAAGAGCTGCGTCTTGACGGAGCGCTCAGCGGCTTCCTGGGCATCCTTGTCGAACTCTTCGCGGCTGCTGCCCTGCTCTTCGAGGAGCTTGTTCAGTGCCTCTTCGTCGTGATCGAGACCGTGAACGGCGTCGTGCAGTGCAGCATCGACCTCAGCCTTGACGACGGCTTCCGGCAACGGAACCTCGACGGTCTCGAGCAGCTGCTCGAGAACCTTGTCGCGGATCTGACCGGCCTGCTCGACCTTGCGGACGCGTGCGACGCGCTCGCGGAGGTCAGCCTTCAGTTCTTCCAGGGTGTCGAACTCGCTGGCGAGCTGAGCGAACTCGTCGTCCTCAGCCGGAAGCTCGCGCTCCTTGACCGTCTGCACGGTCACGGTGACAACAGCTTCCTTGCCCGCGTACTCGCCGGCGACCAGCGTCGACGTGAAGTCCTTGGACTCCCCCGCCTTGAGGCCGATGATGGCGTCGTCGAGGCCCTCGATGAGCTGGCCCGATCCGACCTCGTGCGACAGTCCGCTAGCGGTTGCCTCGGCAACGTTCTCGCCGTCGACGGTGGCCGACAGGTCGATGGAGACGAAGTCGCCGTCCTCGACTGCGCGGTCGACGCCGGTGAGGGTGCCGAAACGCTGACGCAGCGAAAGCAACTGCTCTTCGATGGCTTCGTCGGTGATCTCGATCGGATCGACCTCGACGTTGATGGAGCTGAAGTCAGGGAGCTCGATCTCGGGGCGCACGTCGACCTCGGCGGTGAACTCGAGGAGCTCGCCGTCTTCGATCTTGGTGACCTCGATCTCGGGCTGGCCGATGGCCTTCACGCCGACGCTGGTGACAGCCTCGGAGTAACGCGACGGCAGAGCGTCGTTGACGACCTGCTCGAGCACAGCGCCGCGACCGACACGTGCTTCGAGGAGGCGAGCCGGAGCCTTGCCGGGACGGAAGCCGGGGAGACGAATCTGCTGCGCGAGGGCCTTGTAGGCCTTGTCGAAATCAGACTTGAGTTCCGCGAAGGGCACCTCAACGTTGATACGGACTCGCGTCGGGCTGAGCTGCTCGACGGTGCTCTTCACGAAACTTCGCTCCTTCGTCTGGTCTTGCTCACAACTTGTGTTGAATCGGTACTGCTGTGTGTTCGGTACTGCAGGTGTTCGGTACTGCTGTCTGGCGCGGCACTTCACTCCCGGACTTACTGGAGGTGAAGTGCCATGTACGTACTTGTCGGGATGACAGGATTTGAACCTGCGACCCTCCGCTCCCAAAGCGGATGCGCTACCAAGCTGCGCTACATCCCGTTTCCGATCACATGAAACACACGATACGGCCATCCGAGGCCACAAAGACAGCGGGCCACAAAGGCAGCCACCATCGGTGACCGCGCACAACCCTATCGCGCTCACTACTCTCTCACGAACCCGACCGTCGTTTGTACACGGCCCGCCTGTCCGACCCCGTCAGTATGTCATCCGACCGCCGCCACATACAGCCTTGGCTGAACGAAACGTGATGACAGCCGGAATCAGAAGCCGGGCCGCAAGGCAAGACACCCCGACTCGCCGGGCATTTCGGCAATTCCCCAGGTGAACGACGGTATCGAACTTCTCCAACCCCCCGATTATGAAATCCGGTGGGGCATTGGGTACAGTTTCGTATCGCAGACGACGAACACGGCGATCCCGAGTTGTCGTATGCACGGGGATGTAGCTCAATGGTAGAGCCTCAGTCTTCCAAACTGATCACGCGGGTTCGATTCCCGTCATCCCCTCCATAAGGAGGGAAACTCCACAAAAATCCGCATCGGCCTGGCCGGTGCGGATTTTTTGTGTTCAGACTTTGTGCACTCAGGCCACTCCCCTGTGGTCCGTATCCTGGAGTTGTCCGGATCGATTCTGCTCGGGAGGCCACTCGTGACCACGATTCTTCTCATACTCGTCGTTCTGGCCGTAGTCGTATTTCTGGTCATGAAAAGCCAGCAACGCGGTTCCGGCCACAGCGCAACACAACTCGACGACGCGAAAGCCGATGCCAGGCAGGCGATCGAACGCCTCGGCGGTCAGGTCTACAACCTGACCGGCAGTGACGACGCGTCGCGCCAAGCCCTCGCCGACGCGGCCGAACGGTACAACGCCGCAGGCTCGCAGATCGATCAGGCAGCAACGCCGGTTCAGGCACGTCTCGCGAAACAGACTGCGCTGGAAGGGCTTTACTACATCCGCGCGGCGCGGGTGGCAATGGGCATGGATCCGGGACCGGAAGTTCCTTCCATCGACGGACAGAAGGCTGCGGGTTCGGTCACCGAAGACCGTGAGGTCGAATTCGAGGGCCGCAAGGTCGCGGCATCACCCAATCCGTCGTCGCACACACCCAACTACTACCCCGGTGGCCGAGTCGCCGGACGCCCGGTCCCGGCCGGCTGGTACTCCGAACCCTGGTGGAAGCCTGCCCTCGTCGCCGGCGCCTGGGGTCTGGGTTCGATGATGCTGTTCTCGACCATGTTTTCCGGCATGGCCGGGGTTCCTTACGGCGCAGAAGCTTTCGCGCAGGGTGGCGATACGGGAGCCGGCGACTCGGGAGACCAGGGTGACTCGGGAGATCAGGGCGACTCGGGAGATCAGGGTATGGACGCCGGTGACTCCGGCGCGGAACAAGGAAGTGTCGACAACACCGATTTCACCGCAGACGGTGGAGGCAACGACTACGGGGACTTCGGAGGCGGCGATTTCGGCGGCGGAGACTTCGGCGGCTTCGACTTCTAAGCCGGCTGGCACACCGGGCACCAGAACAGGTTTCGCGCCTCCATGACGGAATGCAGGATCGGTGTGCCGCACACGCGGCACGGCGATCCTGCTCTTCGGTAAACGTAAGTCCGCGGACGATCCTTCGCGTACGCCGGATCACCGTTGTCGTGCTCGGCGCGAACGACGTGCATCTTCCCGCGCCTGACACCAACCTTCATCAATTCGACAAGATCTGCCCACATGGCAGTCCATTCGTCGTGAGAGATGAGATTCCCCGGTCGTTCAGGGCTGATTCCGTGACGAAAGAGAAGTTCGGCGCGATAGACGTTGCCGACACCCGCCAGGACCGCTTGATCCATGAGCAGCGCGCCGATCGCCTTCTTGGACTTGGAGATTCGCACCCATGCCTGGTGTGGATCCGCGCCGCGGCGCAGTGGGTCCGGCCCGAGTCTGGCCTCGATCGCGGCGACCTGAGGCGGCAGTAGGACTTCGCAGGCGGTGGGACCACGAAGGTCGGTGCCGAAATCGGCACCGACCATTCGCATCCGGACCTGGCCTACCGGTTCTTCCATCGGCAGGGCGGAGTCGGTGAACTTTCCGTACAGCCCGAGGTGTACGTGAACTGTCAATCCGTTGTCGTAGGTGTGCCAGAGGTGCTTCCCCCAGGCATCCGAGGACGTGAGTACATGTCCGTCCACCAGACGCGCGTCCTCGGCGAATCTGCCTTGCGGGCTGAGGACGCGGACCGGTGAACCGACGAACTTGCGGGCATGCAACCGTGCCAGTCGATGCAGGGTATGACCTTCAGGCACGGAACAACTTTCGGATCAGGCCTGCGGCAGAGCCGGTGCGACGCCGGTCTTCTCGTACTCGGACAAGATGTCGATACGACGCTGATGACGCTCTTCACCCGACCATGCGGTGGCGAGGAAAGCGTCGACGATGGCGAGCGATTCCTCGAGGGAATGCATACGTCCACCGATGCCGATCAGCTGAGCGTTGTTGTGCTCGCGGGCCAGCTTCGCCGTTTCGACGCTCCAAGCGAGAGCGCACCGTGCGCCGGGAACCTTGTTCGCGGCGATCTGCTCACCGTTGCCACTGCCACCCAGGACGATTCCCAGGCTGCCCTCGTCGGCAACGACACGCTTTGCGGCTTCGATGCAGAATGCCGGGTAGTCGTCCACGGCGTCGTACTCGTGAGCACCACAGTCGATAGCCTCGTGGCCGTTCGCTTTCAGGTGTTCGATGATCTCGTTCTTACGTTCGAATCCGGCATGGTCGGCACCCAGGTATACGCGCATGGCGACAATTCTCTCAGGCCCGACCAGCCGGGCGCACCCGGGTCGACGTCACACTTTCAGGAACACGCATCGCCGCGCGAGCGCACCTATCGTGGTGCCCATGTACCCCGTCAACGGCCAGGCCGCTGCACCCGCCGTTCGTGTGTCACCAGGCAGTGACGCGGTTCGCCACCCGTGGGAAATCCCGCTACTCGTGCTCGCCGTTCTGACGACAGTCGTCACCTATGTGGTGGCGATCGTTCTGATCGCTGCGGGTGATCTGTCGACGTGGATCCTCGTGGTGCTCGCGGCTCCGATCCTGCTGTTCCTCGCGCGAGGTCAGCTGTACGGATCGCAGCAGGTCAACGGAATCAAGATGACGCCTTCGCAATTTCCGGAAGGGTATCTGCTGGTTGCCGAGGCCGCGGCACGGTTCGGCATGAAAACTCCGCCGGATGCCTACGTCGTACTGGGGAACGGACGGATCAACGCATTTGCGTCAGGGCACGGATTTCGGCGTTTCGTCGTCGTCTACAGCGACCTGTTCGAGGTCGGTGGGCAGGCCCGCGAGCCCGATGCGCTCGCATTCATCATCGGTCACGAGGTCGGCCACATCGCTGCTGGGCATGCGTCGTACTGGCGCCAGTGGGGACAGTTCGCGTCGAACTACATTCCGGTGATCGGGTCTTCGCTGTCGCGTTCCATGGAGTACACGGCAGACAACTTCGGTTTTCACATGCGCCCACAGGGCGCACCGGGCGCAATGGGTGTCCTCGGCGCCGGAAAGTATCTCGTGGGTCTGGTCGGGTTCGACGAACTCGCCGATCGCGCGACACTCGAATCCGGTTTCTTCCCGTGGTTCGTCAACATCTTGTCGTCGCATCCGGTGCTGACCTGGCGTGCGGCCGCGCTTCGCAACCGCACGCACTCAGGACATCTGTTCTTCCGGCCCGGTCAGCTCTACCGAAATCCGGCGCTCACTACCGCTCAGTCGAACTGAGGATCCTCGTTGCGGGTCCGCTTGAGCTCGAAGAAGTGCGGGTAGCCGGCCAGCGCGACGGCGCCGTCCCACACCTTGCCTGCATCCTCGCCGCGCGGGATACGTGACAGCACGGGACCGAAGAACGCCACGCCGTTGACATGGATCGTCGGGGTTCCGACGTCGGGTCCGACGGCGTCCATGCCCTTGTGGTGGCTCTCACGCAGTGCCTCGTCGTACTTGTCGGTGTCGGCAGCCTCGGCCAGTTCGGGCGGCAGTCCGACCTCGGCGAGCGACGACTTGATGACGTCGGCGAAGTCCTTGTTGCCCTCGTTGTGAATCTTCGTACCCATGGCCGTGTACAGCGGCAGCAGGATCTCGTCACCCTTCAGCTGCGCTGCAGCGATAGCGACGCGGACCGGGCCCCAGGCCTTGGTCATCATCTCGCGGTACTCGTCGGGGAGGTCGCGGCCCTCGTTGAGAACCGCAAGGCTCATCACGTGGAACTTGGCCTCGATGTCGCGTACCTGCTGGGCCTCGAGAATCCAGCGCGAGGTGATCCAGCACCACGGGCAGAGCGGGTCGAACCAGAAGTCAGCAGTGTCCGTGGTCTTACTCGAGGTTGCGCTCACGAAGAAACTCCCTATCAGTTCTTGTCGGTCAGGTTCTGTCAGTTCGGGGACATACTCCCGTTCTGCCAACAATCATGAACCCGTAATCCTTCCCGCGCTTTCCCCCGAACCACCTTCCGATCGCAGTAGTGTCGAAAAGAAACGAGTACGAAGGAGTGGTTCAGTAATGAGCACCAACCGGAGATTCGTGATCGTCGGCGGCGGGCTCGCGGGCGCAAAGATCGCAGAAGCCCTGCGTGACAGAGATTTCGACGGTGAGATCACCGTATTGAGCGAAGAAGACCACCTTCCGTACGAGCGGCCGCCGCTGTCGAAAGAGTTCTTCGCAGGCAAGAAGACACTCCCCGAATTCACCGTCCACGACGGCGAGTGGTTCCGCGACCATCACATCGATCTTCGTCCGGGAACGACGGCAACGGCCATCGACCCCGCTGCGCACACCGTGTCACTTCCGGACGGTTCCACGATCAGCTACGACAAGCTCGCCTTGGCCACCGGCTCACGTTCGCGGCGCCTCGACATCCCGGGGTCCGACGCCGAGGGCGTTCACTACGTGCGAACAGTCGATCAAGCCGCTGCGCTACTGCGCACCCTGGCCGCCGACAAGAAGCTCGTCGTGATCGGTGCCGGCTGGATCGGTCTCGAAATTGCCGCGTCGGCTCGCGGTTTCGACGTCGATGTCACCGTGCTCGAGCATGCCGGCCTTCCGCTCGAATCGACCCTGGGCCCGGAAATGGGTGAGGTCTTCGCCGCTCTGCACCGCCAGAACGGCGTCGACTTGCGCACTGGCACGGACGTCAGCGCAATCTCTGTCGACGGCGATCACGCCGCCGGCGTCACTTTGAGCGACGGCACCGTGATTCCGGCCGACGCCGTGTTGATTGCTGTCGGCGCGTTGCCGAACACCGAGTTGGCGTCGGAGGCGGGTATCGACGTCGACAACGGAGTTCTCGTCGACGCCGGTCTGCAGAGCAGCGACCCCGACGTCGTTGCAGTAGGCGACATCGCGGCCGCACAGCATCCGATTCTGAATGCACGAATTCGGGTGGAGCACTGGGCAAACGCACTCAACCAACCCGAGACCGCCGCAGACACCATGTTGGGTCGGCCCGCCGAGTACGTGCGCATGCCGTATTTCTTCACCGATCAGTACGACCTCGGGATGGAATACGTGGGTCACGCGCCGCACGGCGGCTACTCCCGTGTCGTCACTCGCGGCGATGTCGACAAGCGCGAGTTCCTGGCCTTCTGGCTCGATTCCGCGAACAAGGTGCTCGCCGGCATGAACGTGAACATCTGGGATGCCGGTGACGCCATCAAGGAATTGGTCGCCTCTTCGCGTCCTGTCGATCCGGAGCGGCTGGCCGATCCGGAGATTCCGTTGGCAGAAGTGTCCGCTTGAGTAGAGCCGTTCTCTTCGTGATGGGATGGACGTAATAGATCCGCACCATCTACGAGGAGATCTTTGTGGTCGCACCGAACCTGACACGCGAAACCGCAGCGCAACGGTCAGCAATCCTGACCGTCGAGAACTATCTGATCGAACTCGATCTCACCGACGGCAACGACGCACCCGGCGAGGAGACGTTCTCTTCGAAGACCACCGTCACGTTCACGGCTACGGCCGGAGCAAGCAGCTTCATCGACATCGTCGCGGCCCGAGTCCATTCCGCGGTCCTCAACGGCACCGCACTCGACGTCTCCGACTACGACGAGTCGACGGGCATCAGCCTTCCCGACCTCGCTGCCGACAACGAGTTGGTCATCGAGGCCGATTGCATCTACTCCCACACCGGCGAGGGGCTGCACCGATTCGTCGACCCGACCGATGACGCCGTCTACCTCTACTCACAGTTCGAGACGGCTGACGCCAAGCGCATGTTCGCGTGCTTCGATCAGCCCGATCTGAAGGCGACGTTCGACGTCCGCGTCACCGCTCCCACGTCGTGGAAGGTCATCTCCAACTCCGCGGTCGTCGAGACCCTCGCCGCCGATCCCGGCAAGCACGTTTTCCGGACCACCCCGAAGATGAGCACGTACCTGGTGGCGCTCATCGCCGGTCCCTACGCGCAGTGGACCGACAACTACTCCGACGAGCACGGCGACATCCCGCTCGGAATCTTCTGCCGCGCTTCGCTGGCCGAGTTCATGGACGAGGAGCGGCTTTTCACCGAGACCAAGCAGGGATTCGACTTCTACCACCGCAACTTCGGTGTTCCCTATGCCTTCGGCAAGTACGACCAGCTCTTCGTCCCCGAATTCAATGCGGGCGCGATGGAGAATGCCGGCGCCGTGACCTTCCTCGAGGACTACGTCTTCCGCTCCAAGGTGACCCGCTACTCGTACGAGCGTCGTGCCGAGACGGTGCTGCACGAAATGGCGCACATGTGGTTCGGCGACCTCGTCACGATGGCGTGGTGGGACGACCTGTGGCTCAACGAGTCGTTCGCGACCTTCGCTTCGGTCCTGTGCCAGACCGAGGCCACGGAGTACACGAACGCCTGGACGACGTTCGCCAACGTCGAGAAGTCGTGGGCATACCGCCAGGATCAGTTGCCGTCGACGCACCCGATTGCCGCGGACATTCCGGACCTGGCTGCCGTCGAGGTCAACTTCGACGGCATCACCTACGCGAAGGGCGCCAGCGTCCTCAAGCAGTTGGTCGCATACGTCGGACTCGAGCCGTTCCTCGCCGGACTGCGTGAGTACTTCCGTGAGCATGCATTCGGAAACGCAACATTCGACGATCTGCTGGGCTCACTCGAAAAGTCCTCGGGCCGTGACCTTTCCGACTGGGGTCGACAGTGGCTCAAGACCACCGGTTTGAACATCCTGCGCCCCGACTTCGATGTCGACGCAGACGGAAAGTTCACCCGCTTCGCCGTCCTGCAGGACGGTGCGGCACCAGGCGCCGGCGAGCGGCGAATCCACCGGATCGCCATCGGCATCTACGACGACGTCGACGGCAAGTTGGTGCGAAGCCATCGCGTCGAACTCGACCTCGATGCTGTGGAAAGCACGGATGTCCCCGAACTTGTCGGCGTCGCCCGCGGTGCACTCGTGTTGGTCAACGACGACGATCTCACCTACGGCTCCGTGCGACTCGATCCCGAATCTTTGGCGACGGCGATCGAGCGGGTCGGCGACATCACCGACTCACTCCCCCGCACCCTGGTCTGGTCGGCGGCGTGGGAAATGACCCGTCAGGCCGAACTGAAGGCACGCGACTTCGTCGCGCTGGTCGAGCGCGGCATCAGTTCGGAGACCGAAGTCGGTGTGGTGCAACGTCTCTTGCTCCAAGCCCAAACCGCCATCGGCTCCTACGCAGATCCGGCCTGGGCCGAGGCCGAAGGTGCGGCGAGCTTCGCCAATCGGTTGCTCGAACTCGCACGTGAGGCAGAGGCCGGGTCCGACCACCAGCTGGCATTCGTCAACGCACTCACCGGTGCAGCACTCTCCCCGTGGCACACCGAGGTACTGCGCGAATTGCTCGACGCCGATCCCTCCACCGTTGGGCTCGACGGCCTGATCGTCGACACGGACCTGCGCTGGCGCATCGTCGGGGCACTGGCAGCTGCCGGTGAGATCGACGCCGAAGGAACCGCAACTCCGTTCATCGACGCCGAAGCCCATCGTGACCCGACCGCTGCGGGCGCTCGTCAAGCCGCGGCGGCCGCGGCCGGACGTCCGCAGGCTGCTGTCAAGGAAGAGGTCTGGGCGAAGGTCGTCGGCGACGACTCGGTGCCCAACATCACCGCACGATCGATCATCGGCGGGTTCGCTCGCGAAGGCCAGGACGAATTGCTCGAACCCTTCGTCTCCCGTTACTTCGCCGACATCGCGGCGGTGTGGGAACGACGCTCGAGCGAAGTGGCACAGACCGTCGTCATCGGGCTGTACCCGGCGTGGTCGATCTCCGCAGAATCCGTCGCGGCGGCAGACCGATTCCTCGAGGGCGACATCCCTCCCGCGTTACGTCGTCTGGTCGTCGAAGGCCAGGCCGGTGTGGTTCGTTCACTGGCAGCACGAAAGTTCGACGCGAGCTGACATGCGAAAGGCCGGTGCCCGCGTCGATTCTCACGAATCGACGCGGGCACCGGCCTGCGTCTGACAAACAGTTACGGCGCTGAAATTGCGGCTGCCATAACGCGGATGGCACTGATCAGTCCGTCGATCAGGTTGCCTTCACTGAAGGATGCAACAGCTGCCGTTGCTCCGAGCTGGGTAACGCGATCAGTGACCCGATCGGCGATTGCCCGCCCGCTGCGTACCTCGACGGTGCGCTGGTTGGGCGAGACGGCGATCAGCACGGAACGCTCGGCTTCGGGCGTGGTCGGGAACAGTGCGTCGGCACCCGCTGCCGGATCAGAACCGAGATCACCGATGTAGGCGTTGAATCGCACCTTGGTGGCCCGCGTCGCTTCGGTCATCGCGACGTCGAGCGCGACCAGGTCCATGGTCTCGAACGGAAGATCGTCGGTGAACGGCTCGCCTATGCGGTGCACACCGGAAACGCGTCCGCTGGACGTGACGACGCTGCCGACGGGCAGGTCCTCGGGCGCTACTGCGAGCGCGGTCGAATGATCACCACTTGCCACTTGCGGACCCTCCGATCAGATCAGCCGAACCGGCTTCGATTGCGTGTGCACTGCCGTGATGGCCACCGCGAACGGTGACTTCGTCGACAGCACTCCACAGCACGGGAGCGTGATCCCACGACTCACCGAGATGGAACGCCGGCGGAACCGGTCCCGGCGTCTTCTTCCCGAGGAAGGACGCAGCCGCGAAGAACGCGGTGATCAAGGCCGGAATCCCAACGTATATCAGTACTACCTCGAGAATGCTCACACCAGATAACGTAGCCCAGAACGCCAGGAAGGAAAGCGTCAGGGCCACAAATTCTCGGGCAATTTCGTTTCGGCGACGACAGAACGCCGCTCAGGCTGCGCCCACGCCGACACATAGCTCAGGCTGCGCCCACGCCGAGATACGGCATCCACGCCGGATGCAATTCCTTGGTCGCCGCGAGCAGACGCCAATGCGGTCCGGACGGCGGAACCAATTCCGCACGGAGAGTCCATCCGAGTTCGCTGAGCATCTTGTCGGCCTTGCGGTGATTGCAGGGGGCACAGCACGCGACGCAGTTCTCCCACGAATGCCCGCCACCTCGGCTGCGAGGAACGACGTGGTCGATGGTTTCGGCTTTGGCTCCGCAGTACGCACATCGGAAGTGGTCACGATGCATCAGTGCGGCACGGGTCATGGGGATGCGGGCGCGATACGGAACGCGCACGTAGGTGCGCAATCGAATGACCGAGGGAACCTGCACCGACCAGTCCGCAGAATGGACTACCGGGCCTTGTTCGTCCTCGTGGACGGTATCGGCCTTGCCGCAGGCCATCAGTACGACCGCGCGCCTGGCAGGAAGGGCGGTCAGCGGTTCGTACGTGACGTTGAGCAGTAGCACCCGACGTTTTACCCACTCGGGCACAACGCGATCGGGAGGGAACATCTCGAGGTGAGAATGCTCTTCGGAAAAGAGTGGGTCAGCAGTGTGCGCGAACCCGTCAGGAACAACTTCCAGAACAGCCCCTAACGCGTGGTCGTTCCGCGCGCTAGTGGGCTGGAGTTGTCGGTGATTGCGTGCAGCATGTCGGTTCTTCATACGACCTCCGGGAGACTGCCCCCAAGTTGACCACGGATGATCGCGTTACGCACTCCCATTTCGAACAAAATTGCCAGGACGGCCGGTGAATTTCCGGTGAATGGGTACGCATTCCGACCCGATGCAACCGTCGTCGACCCGGAAACCGACCACTACGGCCGTCAGGCACAATGGAACTTGCCATGAATGACGTACAGCACGACGTGCAGCAGACCTTCTACGACGCCGTCGGCGGAGCCGAGACGTTTCACAAGCTCACCGCGCGATTCTACGAAGAAGTCGCGAAGGACGAGGTTGTGCGCCCGCTCTACCCCGAGGCCGATCTCGGCCCGGCAGAGCGGCGGATGCGGATGTTCCTCGAGCAGTACTGGGGCGGGCCGCACACGTACTCGGAGGAGCGTGGGCATCCGCGTCTGCGGATGCGCCACAATCCTTTCGTGATCGGCCCGATCGAGCGTGATGCGTGGCTTAGGTGCATGCACGTCGCCATCGCGTCCATCGACGAGAAGACCCTGAGCCCGGTGCACCGCAAGCAGTTGATCGACTACATGGAGATGGCTGCTGCGTCCATGGTGAACTCCGCCATCTGACCGTTTACTTCGCCTTCGGCCTGAACACACGCGCGATCCGGCGGGCCGCTCGTACCCCGAACGACACCGTGGGATGTAGCGGAGAACTCAAGATTGCGTGCTTGCGCACGTACTCTTCGACCTCCCACTCCGACCAGCTGCCCGCCCGGAAGAGTGCGGCATCGCCGACGCCCAGGGTTCGTTTCGCGATTCCGTCGCCCTGAACGGTGACCGACCCTTCGATGATGTGCACGATTTCGTCCGCATGGAAGTACCAGCGGAAGCGCCCCTTCGTGCAATCCCAGACGTGCGTGGTCGTGGTCCCGTCTTTACTCGCCGACCATTGCGCCGACCGTGCAACCGGTGTGCCGAAGATTATCCAGTCCCGGTTGATCGGATCATCGTCGAGCAGTACGTGATCCAAACTGACCGCTTCGATTGCCGACAAAGTCAAGGCCAAGCCCCCTTGGTTGTATTCTCGATACTTCTCCCCCGGCAGTAACACCAAAGTTGCCACATGGAGTCACCGCGTGAATGCAAAGTACACCAAGGCTAGGTAAAGAGTCACGCTTTTGCCGTGTCCAAGTCGTGAGAGTGCCAGACGTTTGGCACTATGAACTGCTGTGAGCACCCCCGCGGATTCGTCCTCTGTAAGCCGGCCCGAAGCCCCGTGGTGGAACGAGGCGGTCTTCTATCAGATCTATCCGCGTTCCTTTGCCGATTCGGGCAGTGACGGTATCGGCGACCTCGGCGGAGTCGAGGAGAAACTCGGCTACCTCGAGCTGCTCGGCATCGACGCGATCTGGTTGAGCCCGGTGATGAAGTCACCGATGGCAGACCACGGCTACGACGTCTCGGATCCTCGCGACATCGATCCCCTGTTCGGTGATCTGGCGACGATGGATTCGCTGATCACGTCAGCCCACGAGCGCGGAATCAAGGTCACCATGGACTTGGTCCCGAACCACACGAGTGATCAGCACGAGTGGTTCAAGGCAGCCCTGGCGTCGGCGCCAGGTTCTGCGGAGCGATCCCGCTACATCTTCCGAGACGGCAAAGGTGAAAACGGCAACGAACCGCCGAACAACTGGCCGAGCATCTTCGGCGGCCCGGCATGGACCCGCGTCAGCGAAGCCGACGGAACACCCGGCCAGTGGTACCTGCACATCTTCGCCAAGGAACAGCCGGACCTGAACTGGGACAACCCCGAGGTCTTCGACGACCTCGCCAAGACTCTGCGCTTCTGGCTCGAGCGCGGAATCGACGGATTCCGCATCGACGTGGCCCACGGAATGGCCAAGCCGGACGGTTTGCCGGACCACGACTGGGAGCTCAACGAGCTCATGCGCAATTCCGACGACGACCCGCGGTTCAACAATCCGGCAGTTCACGAAATCCACCGCGGCATCCGCAAGGTCATGGACGAGTTCCCGGAGGCGATGACCGTCGGCGAGATCTGGGTGAAGGACAACCAGAAGTTCGGCGAATACATCCGGCCAGACGAACTGCATCTCGGATTCAACTTCCGGCTTGCAGAAACCGAATTCTCCGCCGAGTCCGTCCGAGAGGCCGTGGAGAACTCCCTCGCGGCCGTCGCCGAGGTCGGGGGTGTGCCCACGTGGACACTGTCGAATCACGACGTCGAACGTGAAGTCACGCGCTACGGCGGGGGCGAGATCGGAACGCAACGCGCACGGGCGATGATCCTCGTCGAGTTGGCGCTTCCGGGCGCGAGCTTCATCTACAACGGAGCCGAACTCGGCCTGCCGAACGTCGACCTGCCCGACGATGCACTACAGGACCCGGTCTGGGAACGATCCGGGCATGCCGAGAGAGGACGCGATGGCTGTCGAGTGCCCCTTCCCTGGGAAGGAACCGAGCCGCCTTTCGGATTCACCACCGGTGCGAGCACCTGGCTGCCGATGCCGGCCGAGTGGTCGACGCTCACCGTGGAGGCTCAGATCGAGGACGTCGACTCAATGCTCTCGCTGTATCGCGCCGCCCTCGAACTTCGTAGCGCCAGGCCGGAGTTTTCCGGCACCGACATCGATTGGTACGGCAGTCCCCCCGGCTGCCTCGCTTTCCGTCGACGCGGCGGTCTGATCTGTGCTCTCAACACCACGGAGGTGCCGATCGCACTGCCGAGCGGGCAGCTGCTGTTGAGCAGCGCACCACTCGTCGACGGTCAGTTGCCCGTCAACGCTGCGGCGTGGCTGATCTGACCGAACACTCTCGCACGTCGTCAGGCGGCGGCCCCATCGCGGTGGTGGTGGCCGTCGCCTGAACTCCTACCGCGCAACCATCAGCGGTATCGAACCACCGCGGTGACGGTAGATCGAACCAAACCGTGCATCGAGGCGCACCCACGATCGACTCGCCCGCACCCGAACCAGTTCCGACGCGTCGATCTGTTCGAGATCGATGTCCGCAGTCATCGCTTCGGATCCGGCGTGCGGAACGAATCCCATTGCGGTCAAGGCAAAAATAACTCGCATCGAGATCCCGACCGTGCCTGACGGACCACTGACCTCGAGCACGTCCTGATCGAGCAACGACGCCGGCGGCCCGTGACTACTTCCATGCTCGAGCGCCAAGGCGTTGCCCCGCTGCGCCAGTTCGATCAGCACCCGGGCGGGTACGTCGTCCAGGTGCTCGAAGCCGTCCATCGGCGGCAACGCCCCACGCCATGCCGAATCCATGGCGAACCCCGGATCGATCAGCTCACTTGTTGCCTGCTCCACCGCCGAGAGCAACTGATCGCCGGCAGCCGACGTGTCGTCAGGGTTGATGGTGCCCGCCACGGTTCGCGTCGCCAGAGCGTCGAAACCCGTTGACGCCCAGACGCTCAGGTGCGCATCGCCGCGTCGGCGCATTCGGATGACCGCGGACTCGTCCAAACGCAAGGCGTGACCGATGAAGCCGGCCAAGTTCTTTCGCTCGGCCTCCTCGGGCACGGTCAGGACACGTTCATGCACGTTGCCAGCTCTCCAAGTACTCCCGCTCGGGCCCGCTGAGGCGGCGCAGACGTTGAGTGTCGATATCGAAGGCCGCGATCTGAGTCGATGCCACGATGGACGGCGGGACGCTGAGATCGGCGCCGCGGGGGCGAACCTCGTACGCGATGGTGAAGTCCACCGCGCGAACCTTTTCCACCCACATGAAGACATCGAGCGGTGAATCGTCGTGCCGCAGTTGCCCGCGGTACCGCACATGGAGATCGGCAATCACAGCCCCGTCACGCAGGGTGACCGTTGGACGCGAGTCTTCGAACAACCAAGGAATCCGCGCCTCTTCGAGCAACGTCACCATCCGTGCGTGGTTGATGTGCTGGAAGGCATCCATGTCGGACCACCGAACCACAACTTCGGCGTGGAATCCTTCGCTCAACGTCCTACCTCCGATCGGGTGCCCATGCTGCGCACCATGCTACGAACCTGACGCGCCGCCACCGAGAGCGTCGCGAGGTCAAGCGTCCCAGACTCGAAGATCTCGACGAGAGCTGCCCTCGCCCGACTCAGCCGCGAGGCGTTGGTCGATTCCCATTCGTCGATCTTCTCCTGCGGCGACTCCCCCGGCTCGCCGCCGGCCAGAACCTCCATCGTCAGCTGCCGCAGCGAACTGTAGAGGTCGTCTCGCAACGCGAGCCGAGCAAGCGAGTGCCAGCGATCGCCGCGCTCGAGTCCCGAGACCGCGCTCAGCAGCCAGTCGATTCCCAGATGCGCGTCCAAGGCGTAGTACAGCTCCGCGACTTCGGTGATGTCGTGATCTGCGATGTCGGCGATATCCGCGATGTCGAGCAGGCAGTAGACGTCGAGCAGTCGGAACACGTCCAGCGCCAACGCTTCCGGAGCCCCGCGATCGATCACGGATTGAGCGCGCACGAGCAGATCGTCGAGCTGGTGGCCGGCGAGCAGCCCCGGAACCAGCGGCGCCGTCGCCCGATACGCTGCCGAGTAGCGCGCAACTTCGGCGCCGACCGCGATCGGCTGGGGCCGATTGGCCAGGAACCACCGCGACGCGCGGTCGAGCAAGCGGCATGACTCCACGATCAGCTCGTTTTCGATCTCTGCACTGACGCCGGCCGACCGGATTCGCGACCACACCTCGTCGAGCGCAAAGACCTCTCGCACAGCGGCGTACGCGCGGATCGAGTCCGTACTGCTCGCTCCGGTCTCCTCGGCCAGGCGGTAGGCGTACGTGATTCCGCCGTTGTCGATCACTTCGTTCACGAGCATCGTCGCGACGATCTGCCGCCGCAACGGGTGTGCCTTGATCTCTGTTTCGAACCGATCGCGAACAGCGGTCGGGAAGTACTGCGGGATCTGCTGGGCGAAGAAATCGTTGTCCGGCAACTCGGTTGCGAGCAGATCGTCCTTGAGTGAAAGCTTCACGTGCGCCGTCAGCGTCGCCAATTCCGGCGACGTCAGACCCACACCGGCCTCGAGGCGACGCTCGATCTCCTTGTCGGTCGGCAACGCCTCGAGCTTGCGGTCAAGTCCACGTGCCTTGGTCAGATCCGTCAACTGACGGCGGTGAACACCGAGCATCTGCGGCGCGGTCACGCGGGAGATTCCGAGCAGCGCGTTCTGGGCGATGTTGTCCGCCAACACCAGCGCCGCCACGTCGTCGGTCATCGACGCCAGCAACGGATTCCGTTCCTGAGTCGGCAGTAACTGCGAACGCACGAGCGAATCGAGAAGGATCTTGATGTTCACTTCGTGATCGGAGCAGTCGACGCCGGCCGAGTTGTCGATGGCGTCGGTGTTGATGTGACCGCCGTTGGCGCTGAACTCGATTCGTCCCAGAGCAGTCACGCCGAGGTTGCCGCCCTCACCGATCACCTTGACCCGCAGGTCTTGACCGTCGACTCGCACCGCGTCGTTGCTCTTGTCTCCGACCTGCGCGTTAGTCTCGGTCGAAGCCTTGACGTATGTACCGATTCCGCCGTTCCACAGCAGATCCACCGGTGCCGACAGAATCGCCTGCATCAATTCCGGCGGCGAGAGCTTCGTGACCCCCTCGGCCAGACCCAGTGCGATCCTGACGCTTTCGGCGATCGGAACCGACTTGACCGTGCGGTCCCAGACGCCGCCACCTTCACTGATCAGGCTCTTGTCGTAGTCGGCCCACGACGACCGTGGCAACTCGAAAAGTCGTTGACGTTCGACGAACGAGCTCGCTGCATCCGGGTTCGGATCGAGGAAGATGTGTCGATGGTCGAACGCGCCCACCAGACGGATGTGCCGACTGAGGAGCATTCCGTTGCCGAACACGTCTCCGCTCATGTCGCCGACGCCTACCGTCGTGAAATCCTGCGTCTGCGTGTCGACCCCGAGTTCGCGGAAGTGCCGCTTGACGCTTTCCCAGGCGCCGCGAGCGGTGATTCCCATGCCCTTGTGGTCGTATCCCACGGAGCCACCGGAGGCAAACGCGTCGCCGAGCCAGAAGTCGTACTTGGCGGCAACCGAATTCGCGAGATCCGAGAACGTCGCCGTGCCCTTGTCCGCGGCGACCACCAGGTAGCGATCCTGATCGTCCTTGCGCACCACTCGATCCGGCGTCACAACTTCGCCGGTGGCCGCGTGCACGTTGTCGGTGATGTCGAGCAATCCGGAGATGAACGTGGTGTAGCAGGCTTTGCCGGTTTCCAGCGTCGCCGTTCGATCAGCGGCCGGATCACCCGTCGGCAGAGGCGGATTCTTCACGACGAAGCCGCCCTTGGCGCCGACCGGCACGATCACCGCGTTCTTGACGGCCTGAGCCTTCACCAAGCCGAGCACCTCGGTGCGGAAATCCTCGCGCCGGTCGGACCAGCGGAGTCCGCCGCGCGCTACTGCGCCGAATCGCAGGTGGACGCCTTCGACCTCGGGTGAGTACACGTAGATCTCGAAAGCCGGCCGCGGCTTGGGCAACTCGCTGATCCGCGAGGGATCGAGCTTGACCGACAGGTAGTCGCGAGAGCGGCCTTCGGCGTCGACGACGTAGAAATTGGTACGCAAGGTCGCCTTCACCAAGGAGAACATTCCACGCAGAATGCGATCGGCATCCAAGCTGAGTACCTCGTCGATGGAAGCACGCAACTGCTCGTCCAATTCGGCGACGCGGATGTCGTCCTGCTTCTCGGGGTCGAACATCGCCTCGAACAACTGCACCAATGCAAACGCGGTCTGCGGGTGCGTAAGCGCGATTCCTTCGATGTGGAACTGACTGTACGGAAATGTGGCCTGGCGCAGATACTTTGCGTAAGCACGCAGCACCACGGCTTGCCGCCAGGACATTCCGGCCCGCAGCACCAACTCGTTGAATCGGTCAGCTTCTGCCCGGCCGAACCAGACTGCACCGAATGCAGCCGTGAATCGCTTCTGGACCTCGGTCAGCGGGGCGGTACTGGTCTCGAGTGGCACCTGCGCATCGAGGTCGATCTCGACCGACGCCCGAAGATCCGCCGGTACCGACAATCCGAAATCGTAGATCCAGCACTGAACGCCGTCGAGTCGCTGCACGACGTGCGGTCGCTCGTCGAGAACTTCGACGCCGAGTGACTGCAGCACCGGTAGCACCTGGCTCAACGAGATACCGTCGCCGCCGACGAAGAGCGTGAAGCGCCAGGCACCGGGCGCGGAGTCCACGGCGCGATAGAGCAGTACGTCGATCGCGCCTGGCGCCAAGGCCTCGAGTCTGGCGATGTCGGCTAGCGCGCGTGACGGCTCGAAGTCCTCCTTGTATCCATCGGGAAGTACCCGCGAATACCGTTGCACCAGTTCCGGATCCACACCCGGAATGTCGCGAACAAGGTCGTTGATGCGGTCGTCCCAGCTGCGACTGACTTCGGTCAGCAGGGCCTGAACTCGCTCGCGGTTGGCCTCGGAGACATCCAGATGAACCGGCTCACTGTCCGGATCGCGCCGGATCGTCACGTGCAACAGCGCAAGATCGTTCTCGGTAACCCGGGCGGTGTAATCAACTGTGCCTGGGCCGAATTCGCGCCACAACAGGTTTTGCATCGCCAGTCGCACCCGCGTCGTATACCGGTCGCGAGGCAGATACACCAAGCAGGATACGAACCGTCCGAACGTGTCCTCGCGGACAAAGAGTCGCACCTGTCGACGCAGCCCGATGCTGTGCACGGCGTGGACGGTCTCGAACAAGGTCTCGGCATCGCTCGAGAACAACTCGGTGCGCGGGAAGGACTGGATGACCTCGAGCATCGCCTGCCCGGAGTACGAATGCAGGTCGACACCGGCACGCGCGATGACTTCGCGGACGCGTCGCTCGATCAGAGGAATCGCGAGGACGTTCTCGTGGAGTGCGACCACGGTGAACACACCCAGGAATCTGTGCTCCCCCACGATGTTTCCCTCGTCGTCGAGGATCGAGACACCCACGAAGTACGGGTAGACAGCGCGGTGCACCGTGGCGGGGAACGATCCCTGTGTCAGGACCAGAAGCGGTCGATCCGGGAGATCTGCAACTGGAGGCAAACTCATCGGGCCTTCGGTGACCGCGTCGGAGCGCAGCACGCCGAGCCCGCTGCCGGCGACCGTGCGTGAGCCGTCCTTCGTGCCCTCGAATCGCCGGTATCCGAGTACGGCGTAGTTTCCGTCCGCCATCCACCGGAGCAGCCGAGCGGTATCGGAGAATTCTTCGGGGGTGATCCTCCCGGAGGCAGTTTCTGCAGCACTCTCCAACTCGTCGGCAACGCGCAGTTGCAGTGCCTTCATGTCCGGGGTATCACCAACCACCTGGCGGACGTCCGCGAGCACTTTGCCGAGGTGGGCTTCGATCGCGTCGAGATCGGAATCCTCGACTTCGGAGTCCAACTGGACGTGCATCCAGGATTCTTGGATACCGCTGTCGCCCAAGGAAATCAGATTGCCCGCGTTGTCGCGTTCAACCGTCAGGATCGGATGGGCGAATTGACTGATTCCCACGCCTTGTCGGTTGAGCATCGCGGTAACGGACTCGACGAGCAACGACATGTCGTCGGTGACGATCTGGACGGCAGCGCCGAGACCCTCGGATCCTGACGGGCGGTACACACGCCATACGGCCGTGCCTGGCGTCCGCTGCCTCCCGAGCGCGAGATGCGCGAGCAGGACTCGATCCGATCGACCGTTGATGACGTCGTCGCTGTCACCCTCGTCGATGTGCGTGAAAAAGGCCTCGCGAAGACGCGTCAACAACGTCGCTTCGTCGAGGCCTGTGCCCTGCTGCCGTACACGGTCTGTCATTCCTGGCTCACATCCTTGTGGGTTCTGATCGCCGCGACCAATCTCTGACTCGAGACTAGCCGCGGCAACCAGTACCTAGGGTGAACTGAGAAACGAAATCTACGATGTCGTCATCTGAACAAGCGATGCTTCGAGCACCGCACGTTCGCTGTCCGCCAGCGGTCTGGACTTTTCGGACACGGTGTCGAATCCGACCATCAACGCGTCGCCGAAGGCGCATTCGACACCCGCGTTGTCACGGATGACGTGCCGAACCGTGAACGAGGAAGTCCCGACGTGAGTCGTGAAGATCTCCACGTTCAAGGGACCGGACCGATCGGTGACCGGCTTGAGGAACTCGATGGTCATCTTTCGAACCACGAGGTATCCCGGCCGGCCGCCGAGCGGCGCCAGTTTCGCTTCCAGGAACTGGATGCGAGCTTCCTGCATGTACTCGACGTAACGCGTGTTGTTGACGTGACCCAACCGGTCGGAATCGCCCCACCGGACCTGGATCTGCGCTGTGTATACGTCGGACACCGGATCAGTCCCTGGTGAGCTTGCGGTGAGTCACGCGGTGCGGGCGTGCGGCGTCGGGGCCGAGTCGCTCGACCTTGTTCGCCTCGTAGCCCTCGAAGTTGCCCTCGTACCAGTACCAAGCTGCCTCGTTGTCGCCGAAGCCACCTTCCCACGCGAGGATGTGGGTACAGGTCCGGTCCAGGAACCAGCGATCGTGCGAGATCACGACGGCGCAGCCGGGGAACTCTTCGAGAGCGTTCTCCAGCGAGCCGAGGGTTTCGACGTCGAGGTCGTTGGTGGGCTCATCGAGCAGGATCAGGTTGCCGCCCTGCTTGAGCGTCATCGCCAGGTTCAGGCGGTTGCGCTCACCACCTGAGAGGACGCCGGCCGGCTTCTGCTGATCGTGGCCCTTGAAACCGAACGAGCTGATGTACGCGCGCGAGGGGAACTCGGTCTGGCCGACGACGATGAAATCGAGCCCGTCGGACACGGTCTCCCAGACCGTCTTCTTGGGGTCGATTCCGGAACGGTTCTGGTCGACGTAGCTCAGCTTGACCGTCTGACCGATCTTGACCTCACCGGCGTCAGGCTCCTCGAGACCGACGATGGTCTTGAACAGCGTCGTCTTACCGACGCCGTTGGGGCCGATGACGCCGACAATTCCGTTGCGCGGCAACGTGAACGAAAGATCCTTGATCAGCACGCGGCCGTCGAAGCCCTTGTCGAGGTTCGACACCTCCACGACCACGTCACCCAGGCGCGGCGGTGCCGGGATCTGGATCTCGTCGAAGTCGAGTTTGCGGGTCTTCTCGGCTTCGTTCGCCATTTCCTCGTAGCGATCGAGACGAGCCTTGTTCTTGGCCTGGCGGGCCTTGGCGCCGGAACGAACCCATGCGAGCTCGTCCTTGAGGCGCTTCTGCAGCTTCTGATCCTTCTTGCCGGCAACTTCGAGGCGTGCAGCCTTCTGCTCCAGGTAGGTGGAGTAGTTGCCCTCGTACGGGTACAGGCGTCCGCGGTCGACTTCACAGATCCACTGCGCGACGTGATCGAGGAAGTAACGATCGTGGGTCACGGCGAGGATTGCGCCGGGGTAAGCAGCGAGGTGCTGCTCGAGCCACAGGACAGATTCGGCGTCGAGGTGGTTGGTGGGCTCATCGAGGAGCAGGAGGTCGGGCTTGCTCAGCAGCAGCTTGCAGAGCGCAACGCGTCGCTTCTCACCACCGGAGAGGTGGGTGACCATCTCTTCCGGCGGGGGGCAGCGCAGGGCGTCCATAGCCTGCTCGAGCTGCGAGTCGATCTCCCACGCGTCTGCGTGATCGAGCTTCTCCTGCAGCTCGCCCATCTCTTCCATGAGCTCGTCGGAGTAATCCGTGGCCATCAGCTCGGCGATCTCGTTGTACCGCTTGAGCTGGACCATCGTCTCTCCGAGACCGTCCTCGACGTTCTCGCGAACCGTCTTGGTCTCGTCGAGCTCCGGCTCCTGCATGAGGATGCCGACGGTCGCGCCCGGAGCCAGGAATGCCTCGCCGTTGCCCGGCTGGTCCAGTCCGGCCATGATCTTGAGGATGCTGGATTTACCAGCGCCGTTCGGTCCGACGACACCGATCTTCGCGCCGGGGTAAAAGCTCATCGTGACGTCATCGAGGATGACCTTGTCACCGTGCGCCTTGCGCACCTTCTTCATCGTGTAAATGAACTCAGCCATGACCGCCAGCCTATCGGTGTTTGTCCTATAACCCACATTGCGCGTTGGCACTCACTCCGATCCGGGTTCTGCGGACAGTCCGAGGTCATCGACCAGATTCACCGACATGCTCATCGACCCCCACGAAAACCGCGATGGGGACACCTCCGGGTGTCCCCAGGACGGCTCAGATCATTGCCCGGTGGATGCCCTTCGGCTCGCCACCGAGCTGCGAGAGCGTCGACGAATGAAAAATGGAACCAGGCACATGGATCGCGTGCGCGAGACCGGCATGCGCATCACGCCAGAACCGCTGCATCGGCGTGTTCAACTGCAACGCGCCACCACCGGAACGAGCAAAGATCTCGTCCACCGCCCGCACCGCACGCCACGCAGCAGCAGTCTGCGTACGCCGACCGATCGCACGAAGCTCGAACGAAACTTCCTGCCCCTTCTCGGTCATGTCCCAGAAACGATCCACCGTCTCCAAGATCGCAGCCCGAGAAGCAGCGATCTCGGCCGCCGCCTCACCGATCGCGAACAGCACGTACGGATCTTCCTTGATCGGAACACCACTGACCGTCACGCGCTCACGCTGCGCCGCCATGTTGCACGCCAACGCACCCTCAGCAATACCGATCAACGACGAAGTGATCCCCAACGGGAAAATGCACGAGAACGGGAACTTGTACAACGTCTCCGTACGGCCCGCTTCCTTCCACGCCGTCCCGTCGAAAACCTTTCCCGCATCAAGAGTCCGATACGTCGGCAGGAACGCATCCTTGACGATCAGATCCTTCGACCCGGTTCCGCGCAGGCCCACGACATTCCAGCTGTCCTGGTCGATGTCGTAATCGGAGCGCGGCAACAATACGTGCAGAATCTTCGGCGGCATCAACGGCTTACCGGACTCGTCACCGACCATCGCACCGATCATGATCCAGTCACAATGATCAGTACCGGACGAGAACGACCAACGACCGTTGAGGATGTACCCACCCTCGACCGGCCTCGCCACACCCATCGGCGCATACGGCGACGCCATCCACGTATCAGGATCGGTTCCCCACACCTCTTCCTGAGCCTTGCGGTCGAAGAACGCAAGCTCCCACGGATGAACCCCGACGATGCCGCTGACCCAGCCCGTGGCACCGTCCATCGCGCCGATAGCCATTGCCGTCTCGGCGAATTCACGCGGATGCGCCTCGAGGCCTCCGAATTCCTTCGGCTGCAACATCCGGATGACGCCGGAGTCGCGCAGGCGCTTCGCGCTGCCGTCCGTCAAGCGCATCAGCTTGTCGCCCTCGACTCCGTCTGCGCGGATCTCGTCGGCGAACTGTGAGATGTTGTCCAGAACCTGACCCATGATCTTCCGCCTCCACTGATAGTCGATCAACGACCATTAAAGTAGAACACGTTCTAGAAACTTGCGGAAGTGAAATGGCCGACATTTCTTACACTCACACGGTCTGCAGTTCCGACGGGAGTTCGACGGCGTCGCTACCCGAGGCCGCAAGCAACTGTGCGTATCGCCCACCTTGTTGCACCAGTTCGTCGTGGGTGCCCTTTTCCACAACCACGCCCTGGTCGAGGACCGCGATGAGATCCGCATCTCGAACCGTGGAGAGTCGGTGCGCTACAACAAGAGTGGTGCGTCCGACCATCAGCTCGTCGAGCGCGTCCTGCAGCGCACGTTCAGTGCGATTGTCCAAGGCGCTCGTCGCCTCGTCGAGGACCAGGATCGGCGGATTCCGCAGAACTGTGCGCGCGATCGCGATGCGCTGTTTCTCACCGCCGGAGAATCGGTAGCCGCGCTCGCCGACCATGGTGTCGTACCCGTCGTCGAGACCGGAAATGAACTCGTGGATCTGCGCGATGCGCGCTGCCTGCTCGATCTCGGCGTCCGTGGCGTCGGGTTTCGCGAACCGAAGGTTCTCACGAATCGTCGTGTGGAAGAGATACGTCTCCTGCGACACCACACCTACCAGGTCGGAGACCGTCGCCAGATCGAGGTCCCGCAGATCGACGTCGTCGATTCTCACCGATCCCGCAGTCGGGTCGTACAGACGTGCGGCCAAGTATCCGAGAGTGGTCTTGCCCGAACCCGTGGAGCCGACCAGCGCCAAGGTTCCGCCGGCCGGGACCGTGAGGTCGATGTTGTCGAGGGTCTTGCTGTCGGTTCCTGGATACGAGAAGTCGACGTGGTCGAACCGAAGTTCGCCGGACATCTTGGTGCGGTCGAAGCTCTTCGACTCTTCCGGATCCGCGATGTCGATCGGCAGATCCAGGTACTCGAACACGCGACTGAACAGTGCCATCGAGCTCTGCACCTCGACGCCCGTGTTGAGCAGCATCATGGTGGGGCGGAACAATTGGGTCTGCAGTGTGGTGAATGCGACGAGGGTGCCGACGGTGATGGTGTTGCCGTGATCGAGAGTGAAACCGGCGAACCAGTAGACCAGTGCGGGCATGGCTGCGAAGGTGATCGACATGGTCGCCATGCGCCACTTGCCGGCCATCATGGCCCGGAGTTCCACGTCCGCGACTTCCGCTGAACGCTCGGTGAATCGATCCGTCAGAGCCGACTTCGCGCCGGTCGTCTTGCCGAGGAGAATGCCACTGACGGAGAGAGATTCCTCCACCTGCACCGACAGATCACTGAGTAGCTTCTGCCGCTTACCCGAGATCTTGCGGCGCTCGTCACCGATCTTGCGTGCGATACGGATGAACACCGGCAAGATCGCCAGCGAGAAGATGGCAAGCCGCCAATCCAGAAGGAACAGAGCAACAATGGTGGCTGCCACGGTCGTTGCATTCTGCGCGATGGACGTTGCCGTGTTGGTGACCACCGACTGCATACCGCCGATATCGTTGGCAATGCGCGACTGAACTTCTCCGGTTCGGGTTCGAGCGAAGAATCCGAGCGACTGACTCTGCAGATGCGAGTAGACCCGCACGCGCAGTTGGTGCATCAGTTTCTGGCCGATGCTGTTGGACATCCAAGTCTGCGCCACGCCGAGACAGCTCGTGATCACGGCAATGGCGATCATGCCGATGGCCAGAACGCTGACGAGTCCGAGGTTCTTGTCCGGGATCGCCTTGTCGAGCATTTCGCGTAGGAGCAGCGGACTGCCCAACGCCACGATCGCGCTGAGTGTGATGACCGCGGTGACGATGGCGATCTGAGTTCGATACGGCGCGAACAGTCCGAGTACGCGCTTTGCCGGTACGGAGTCCGCCGGAGTGATCTCGACAGCGGATCGTTCGATGTTTCGCATGTGATCTGGTTTCACGTTCTACCTCCTGGAGGCTTTCTCACCCTAGTTTCATATTGATGAGGTTACCTCACTATGAGGCTGACACCAACAACGCTAGACTGACGCCATGCATTCCCGAGAGCGCGAACTCACCGACGTAGTGATGTCCGTGGCACGGCTCATCCGCCGACGCCAAGTGGCAGCGCTGGAACCATTCGGTCTCTCGCCGTCGCAAAGCCGAGCGCTGCGAGTACTGACCCGAGTGGGCGAGCCGGTTCGACTCGGGTTTCTTGCCGAGCGATTGCGCATCGTTCCGCGGTCGGCGACCGACGTCGTGGATTCCCTCGAAGAGGCCGGATGGGTGCGCCGCACTCCCGATCCGAACGATCGGCGAGCCGTGTTACTCGAGCTCACCGACGCCGGCGCTACCCTCGCTGCCGACGTCGCGAAAGCTCAACGCCGCGAATCCTCGGATGTGTTCGACGACCTCGACGAATCGGAGCGAGCAACTCTCACCGAACTTCTCGAGCGAGTGGACGCGGGGCACGACTCTCGGCCCCGCGACTGCCCGAAACCCTCGGTGTGAGTCCTCACGCAGCGACGGTGTCGACTGCGTCCTCGGCATTCTCCGCCGACGTCGGCTTGCTCTGACGCTCGATCTTCGAGATGCAACGAGCAAGGTCCGCGCCTACCGCAGTCGCCCGTAGCTCGAGATCGGAACGAGGCACACCCTCTTTGGTCGTGTACTCGTTGGTGCGCAACTCCCCCGCCACCATGACCGGATCACCCTTCATGATGGATGCGCCGACGCCGGTGACCAACCGCCGCCAGCAGCTGACCGTGAGATAGAGGGTCGCTCCGTCCGTCCACTCTCCGGTCACCGCGTCTTTGCGTCGCGTGTTGCTCGCCATCCGAAAGCTCAGCACCTCTTCGCCATTGGTTGTCTGCCGCTTCACCGGATTGGTGATGACGGTTCCGACAACCGTTGCATGCGTTTCGTACATGTCCGATCCCCCTTCGAACTCCAGAACCCGCCAACTGCCGCGGGGCCGATCATTGCGTCGGCAGTTTCGATTGTGGAACGGCAAACGCCTGGCTCGGGATTTCGATTTCCACCTGTGCATCGGCGGGACAGCTGTGGAGAAACAGCACTGCCCGAGCCAAACGGCCCGGGCAGTGTCGGAACTAAGTGCTAGTGGAGGATTCGTCGGATTTCTTCTCGCTGGGTGTCTCGCCCGCAGAGTCCTCGCTTGCAGTCTCCGCGTCAGCAGCCTCACGCGGTTTCCACCCCTCGCGGTCCCGCCTGGCCAATTCTGCGAACATAGCGTTGTGAGCAGCGAGGTCGGCGTCGTGGTCACGCTCGGCCGCACGGTCCGTTCGGCGCGCGGTCCTTCCGTCACTGCGCGACCACTGAACCAGCAGCGCGAGCATGACCACCATGAGTGGGATCTCGCCGGTCGCCCACGCGATGCTGCCGCCCAGCTGCTGATCGCCGATCAGGTCGTTGTTCCAACCGAGTCCGAGCGAGCGGAAGTACGCGCCGCCCATGACGGCGGTGGTGCTCATCAATGCCACGCCGAAAAACGCGTGGAACGGAAGTGAGCCGAAGACCATCGCCAGCTTGGTCACCGGCTGCAATTGGCGTGGTGACGGGTCTATTCCGATCGCCACCCAGTAGAAGAGATAGCCGCTGAGGATGAAGTGCAGGTTCATCAGCAGGTGAGCGCTGTGCGAGTCGACGGTCGCGCCGTAGATTCCGCCGAGATACAGCGCGTAGAAACCGCCGACGAAGAGAACTGCCGCCACGATCGGGTGGGTGATGAATCGTGAGAACGGGCTGTGCAGCGCGGTCAGAATCCACTCGCGAATGCCTGGCACGCCGTCCTTGCCCGCCGGATCGAGCGCCCGCAGAGCCAAAGTGATCGGCGCACCCAGAACCAGCAGGACTGGGCCCAACATCGACAGCGCCATATGTGCGCCCATGTGAACGCTGAAGACTGCCGGCGCGTACTTGCCGACACCGGACGACGTGGCGATCAGGAGCACCGCGCAACCGCTCATCCAGGCGATGGTTCGGCCGACGGGCCAGGAGTCTCCACGCTTGGCCAGCTTGCGCAGGCCGATGCCGTACAGAATCGCCGCAGCAATTGCGGCGGTGCCGAACATGAGGTCGAATCGCCAGTCCGTCACGAACGCCATGAACGACGGCGGGTCCGGAAGGTTGTAACCGAGTTCGACCTCGGGAATCGAGGGAATCGACAGCGGCGGAGGCGGCGGGGTACGACCGAGGCCGATCGCGAGACCGATGGTCGCCGCCATCACGATCGTTTCGGCGCCGGCAAATCGAATCAGGGCAGAGCGACTCTTCGGGTTCTCCGCCAGCGCCGGTAGCGCCCGACTCCGCTGAGCCCAACCGAAGAACCCGAGGATGATCAGTGCAACTGTTTTGGCGACGATCAATCGTCCGTAGGTCGTGGTGAACACGTCGTCGAGAGGCAGACGGACAATCGCATTGATGACGCCGCTGAATCCCATGACGACGAAGCAGATGGATGCGACCGTCGAAAAGCGTCGAGCCGCTACGTCGGTGTAATCGCCGCCGCGCCGCGCGTGGGCCAGTAGCGCGAACAAACCGCCGGCCCAGAGCGAAGCCGCCACAAGGTGCAGGATCAGGCTGTTGGTAGCGATGTCATGCGAGCCGCCCGAAGACGAGTGACCGGTGAGAGCGAGCGGCATCAGTCCGAGAAGACCGACCAGCAGCAGGAGCGGTGTCCACCACCAGCGCAGTGTCAGTCGGGCCAGGATCGCCAGAACAACCGCGATGATCGCCGTCCAGCGCCAGGCGCCGGCGATCTCGACCTGATCGAGTCCCGACCAGAGGTTTGCCGGTTTGATCGCTTCGGCGAACGGCTGACCCGACGTGTCGGAGAGCGTCAGGGGCACCATCATGAACGAACAGATTGCCCACACGATCGCGGCGTGCGATGCGGTTCGGACTGCTCGATAGCCGTCGACGTCGAGGACGCCCGACTTCTGCGGCGGCACGAAGAACGCGGCCAGCAGCAGTGACCCGATCGCGATGACCGCGGCGATCTCCCCCAGTGCGCGCATCGCGGGGAGGCCGTATGTGGTGATCGGACCTGGATCCGGGATGCCCAGAAGAGTCAGTGCCTGCGACGCGGAGAATCCCACCACGATGGCTGCGGTGAGCCCTGCGATGAGTCCACTGACCACGAATATCGCGGTCGAAGAAGCGGGTGCACCGCTGTGCTGTGTGGACTCCGGTGGGGAATCTGTCGGCGCGAGGTCGGGTGTAGCCATACCTCAAGGGTAGGACCTTCGCGAACCGACTACGACAACGCGTCGGAGTTGGGCGGCGCGCGTCACATCCCGAACCCTCGAGTATGATGTTCCACGCGCCTCCGTAGCTCAGGGGATAGAGCAAGAGCCTTCTAATCTCTTGGTCGCAGGTTCGAATCCTGCCGGGGGCACCAAAGTAGCCAATTTCAAACCTACGACACGAGTCGTAGGTTTTTCGTTTTCGCTTTCGTCCGTTGCAGACGGGGCAGATTCGGGTGCCGCGTCGACGACATCCACTTCACTATCTGCTGCTGCCACTTGGGCGTGACGTCGCGCTGCTATCGCCGCTTCGGCTCCGAGTAGCGTCCGGAACGGCTCAGCCAACTCGACACGAACCGTATCCTCGTCGACCAATATTTTGACGAAAAACGCCTGATTGAAGAGCCGACGCACCTGCGAACCTCCCGGCAGGCTACCGGCATGCCGGTAGCCCACCGAGCAGTTGACGGCGTAGTCAATAGCACGCCGCAAAGACGCGTCAAACGCATCGAATTGCATGGCCGACGCGTCGAGGCGTTGCTCGATTCCAGCAAGGCTACGTGCAATCCGATCCTGCTCTTGCTTCAGCAGATCGACGGGCACGGCTCCCGCGTAGTGAGCCTGAAGTAGCCGCATTCGCTCGCTTTCCAAGCGCTCCTTCTGAGTGCTCAGCGCGCGACGTTCGGTGTCTGCCGCTTGTCGAAATGACTGCAGATCATCATGCACCATGGCTTCGATTTGATCCGCAAGCCGACGGTCGAGCTGCACGGTGCGGTAGTGATCCTCAACTAATTCCTCGACAACCCGGATGAGGACAGCTTTCTGTTGGCAGTTGTTGGTCTTCTGGTGCCGCCCGAGACAGACAAAGTAGGGATAGATCTTGCCCGACGGGTTCTTCGCATTGGTAATTATCAGGCGGCTTGAGCACTTGCCGCAGAAAACTGAGGACTTTAGGTAGTGCGGAAACTCGCGTTGCTTCTCCCCCGTTGCATGGGAGGTGAGTACGTCCTGCACGCGCGACCACGTCACCTCATCGATAAGCGGTCGGTGTCGGCCGGGGTACGAAACGCCGCGATAGACGACTTCACCCTTGTAGTACGGCGTGGTGAGAATTCTGTACAGGCTGTTGTATTTGATTGGCCTGCCGGGTAATTTCGGAGGCGGGCGAGTGGTGAGGCCTCGGTGCTCCAATTCGGCTGCCATGGTCTTGAGAGTCCAGGCACCCGTGGCATATGCGCTGAATGCCCACGTGATGTGATCAGCCCGCGCCGGATCAACTTCCACAGTACGAACTTCGACGCCTTCCGAATTGACTTTCCTGACGTTGAGATAACCCAAAGGAGCTCTGCCTGGCGTCCCACCTGTTTTCGCCTTCTGTTCCATGCCTTTGTGGACTTCGGAGGCAAGATTTCGACTGTAGAATTCTGCGATCGAACTCATGATTCCGTGCAACAGCATTCCCGATGGCGTCTCATCGATGTTCTCGGTCGCGGAAACCAGTTCAGCCCCAGCCTGTTTGATCGCCCAATGTATCTGCGTGTCGTCGAGGCGATTGCGCGCCAAACGGTCAACCTTATGAACGATGACGTAGTCGACTCGATGATCTTTGAGATATCGCAGAAGCCGCTGTAATTCTGGGCGTGAGTCGGCATGTTTCGCTGACTCGCCTCGTTCGACGAACTCCTCAACGATCATGGCCTCTTTTGCAGCGGCCTTGCGCCTATTCGCTTCACGCTGTGCCGGAATCGAGTACCCCTCCGGATCACCGTCACGTTCAGCTTGTTCCTTCGTTGAGACGCGGATGTACGAAACGGCGACCTTGCCGTAGTCGCCTGCGACATTGTCGGACATTTGAGCACTCGCCTCATTCACTGTACAAACTCCTCTACTGTTAGCGGTGCGAATGCGGTTCGTTCGTGGTTTTGCCCTGGATATTCCATTCGCACATGTCGTACGACGTCGTCGATGAGTCCTATTTGTCGCAACCGCACCCCGATTGCTTGCTCGCTGACTTGAAACAAGTGCGCCAGTGCGTCGGTGTGCTGGATGCCTTCTCCCCAGGCTCTTTTAAGGAGCCGTCTCGGGACGAGAAGGCAGCCCGCGAAGTAGTCGGCCGCGCGCTCAGCATGGGTTGCGGCGGAGACCTTTTCGGTACCGCGATAAAGATCGGTAGTGCGTCCGTGGTCGATGATGTGCTTGTACTCGTGGGCCAGAGTGAATCGCCGTCTGCGCCACGAGTCTGAGCGGCAGAGCTGGATGACCCAGATGTGTCGAACTGAGTCCCAGTAACTTGCTCCAGCAACGAGAGTGCTGGTGTAAGCGATCGCGATCTTCGGCAATTCGGTGATGATTTCTGTCGGCGTTGCACCGCGCGTGATGCCGTGTTGTTCGAGCAGTTTGTTGGCTTGGAGTTCGGCGATGCGCATTGTTTCTTCGACGGTGATGTCGGCCCGTCGTGGGATGACGGCGCGCAGACTGGCGAGGACGCTCGTATGTTGTGGTTGCTGTGCTGGTCTCATGGTGTTCCCTCCTCTCCCGTCTGCCGGGTTGTTGTTTTGTGTTGGGGCTGCTGTTTATTCGTCTTCACCAGCCCGAGGGCCACTTTCTGGACTGAAGCTGATGCCGTGTTTGCGTCCGACTTCGTCGAAGTGCGCTTCGATCTCGCGCATAGCTTCTGGCGACAGGTGGTACTTGGTGCGCAGGTATGGGCGCAGGCTGGGTAGCTCCTGTTCGGGCATCCAACCAGCGCTGGCGAAGAGGTCGCCGACAGGGATGCCGAGCACGTCGCCAATCGCCTGGAGTGTCTCTGGTTTCGGGCTGGTGATCTGGCCGGTTTCAATCCGCCAGTAGGTTGCGGCGCTGATGCCGAGACGGCGACCAACTTCATTGGCCGACCATCCGAGCGATTCACGTTTTTCGCGCAGCGTTTTGGTGAGCTGATAGAGCTGTTCTGGTGTCATTTACGTTGTCTCCGTTCGTAATTCGATTGTAACTCTGGCCGTTGCGTGAACGCAATGAATTCGGCCTTTTCTACAACATGAAATACGTTCCGGAGCAGTTGAATTGGGTATACCACTTTCGGTGGCGTAGCGGGCTTTGTGGGCGGGCGGAATGGGGTGTTGCGCCGGGCGGCCCGGCGGAGAGTGGCTGGGTTGCCACTCGATCCGCCGGTCGCCCGGTTTTGGGGTGCGCCGAGCTGACGGTCAGTCGGCTGCGGGTGGATCCTCGCCCTTTTCCTCGCTCTTCGGCGCTCGCCGTGACCGTGGGGCGCGGGCGCTGTCGCCTGCGTCCGGCGGGGTGTCGCCGAACATGGTGGCGATAGCAGCTGCCCGCACTGCCGCGTCGCGTTCGATCTCCTCCCGTGCTCGGTCGGCTTTTGCCATGAGCGCGGGATCGGTTTTCGCTTGCGCGAGGTGGGCAGTGATGGCGAGCAGACCTTCGTCGTTGATGGTCTGCCCACGCAACTGAGCGACGAAGCTCAGTTGCGCGTGGACGTCCGGCCTGAGCCGGATGGCGAGGGTTTTGAGACCGCTCTCGGGTGTGGACATAGCGCCTCCTCGGTGCTGGTGTGGCCGGTCAACGCGGATGCGCTGACGATGACGGCCACATGACACCGACGAGGCACGCTGCGCTACGTCACCCGACTGTGCGGCAGTGGCTTCAGTGTGTGAGTGTTAACGTCCAAGGGCACCGGATAGCCGGGAATCGTGACGGCAGAGTCGATCTGGTTACCCCACGCGTCCCAGCCCGGCTGCGCTCGACGCGCGAACAACTCCAGATACGGGCCGGGGCTCACGCGTTCGATGACGGCGTACTGTTCTTCGGGTTTGTGCGAGTGGTCCTGCAAGGGTGCGAACATCCAGGTCGGTTGACTGCGGTAGTTGACCGGTGCCCGCCCGCGCGTGCCGAACAGTAGGTGTTCGGTGGCGTTGCGCAGATAGTTGCCCAGTTGGATGCGCGGTTTGACCCATGTCAGTGGCGAGCGCGGCGTGAAGCCCCAGGCTTCCATGACGTCGAAACCGTCGCGCAGGGTCGCGTTGGTGACCCACAACCACAGGTGGGCATTGTCGTCGGCCAAAGCGGCGATGGGCATGTTCTTTATCCGGTCGAGGCCCATGAGGTTGTAGTGGCGGCTGGCGCCACGGCCGCCTTTTTGCTGGATGTCCCATGGCGGGTCGGCAAGGATGGTCCGGTACTTCGTCGGCTTGCCGGGATCGTTGAGTTCACCTGGCAGGGTGTGATGTTCGGTGGGATTGGTGATCATCGGGTACCTCCGTTCTGTACGAGTGAGATCAGTTGGTCAGGTGTGATGACGTGGAACAGTGCGCTCTCGAGGCGCTGGTCCTTGTCGATAGCCTGACGCAGTGCGGTGCAGCGGCGTTCGGCCGCTTTTGAGGTGCTGGCAGTCATGATCCAGACCACCAGCGGGAAGACACCGTGCTCGGCTTGTTCGGTGCCGGAGCGGTAGTAGGCGTCGTAGTCGTGGGATTTTCGTAGCAACGTCGGTTGGTGTTCAGTGCCGAGGTCGACCTCGATGAACCAGCTGGTGGTGAAGGCGCTGCCGCGATCGGTGGCGGTCTCGGCGAACAAGTCCGGCTTGAGCGTTAACCGCGCGCCGCCGAGCCCGAGATGTCGCCGCCACGACGCCGGTTCGATCTCACAGCGCACCAGTTCGCACTGGCCCGCCCTGCTCGCTTCCAGGAGCTCGATATGGGTCTGGGCGATGGCCAGGGTGTGCCGGAGGAAGGTCGGACTCGGGATGCTGAACCGGCGACGCGAGGTGCGGCCGCTCTCGCGCCTCAGGATCCGGTCACCGACGACATCGACGTGGTAGACCAATCCGCTACTGCCCGCCCGGACGCCGCCGACACGCCGCTCCAACGTGGCGAGGAGTCGCCGAGAGCGCAGCCGCCCCAAGGTACGCCGAGCCAGTACTGGTCCGGAGGTATCGGCGTGGCCGGCAAAGTGCAGCCGGGTGATCTGCGCAGTGGTCAGGAAGCGGTGTGCGGCGACGGATCTCAGTACTGCCCAGTCTCGCTCGCTGAGGCGGTCGGCAATCGAACTGAGGTCGCGGGTCCGTGTCCGCGCGGGCTGGTCGCGCGCTGGTGTGCTGCCAGGAATGGCAGCATCAGTCCCGTCCCGTACAGGGGTGGATTCAACTGTGACCGGCGCAGATAACGGGGTGGATGTCGACGCGAACGAACCAGCCACTGCAACACCATCATTCGACTGGTTCTCCTGATGCGTGTCGGTCATGAGCGCCTCGCTTTCCGTCCATGTCCAGCGGTCGGTGTCCCTTGTGCGGGCTGGTGGACGTGATCGAGAAGATCGGCAAACCCGGCCTCGATGTCGCCCAGAGGTTGCCCGAATCGAGCACGGCTGAGCTGTCGTATCTCCTCGGGATCGCTGGTGATCGGAGGCGCTGGGAGAGTGACCCCCGAGGCCCACGGCTGGACGGAGTTGTCGCGAACCAGTTGGGCGTAGATGTGGTGGGCAGGCAGCGCACCGAAATCTTCCGCCGTCAGCGCTGATTGCCCCGCCGCCATGTCACGGGCATCGCCGGACGCCAGTTGGAACGCGATGCGGGAACGAGCGTTGTTGCGGAAGGCGTCGAGCATTGGTTTCGGCAGCTGCATCTGGAACTGGTGAGCCAGATGCATTCCGCAGCGCAAACTTCGCGCGGTTGCCAAAACATCGCCGAGATCAGTGGGCAATTTGAGGTATTCCTGTGCTTCGTCGATGAAGACCATGACCGGCTCCCGCTCGGCTTCCGGTATCGACACCCGCTCCCTGATGGCATCCCAAAGATTCGCGACCACCAAGGCCCCGAGCAGTTGCGCCACCTCCGGCCCGAGAATCCCTTTCTGCAGGGGCACCAAGAGGACTTTTCGTTCGGTGAGCACCTGCCGAATGTCGAAACGCGGAGCCTGCTGGGCGAGAACGGCTCGTAGTTGTTTGGCGAGCAGTGGCCTCAATTTGTTGGCGAGCGGAGCTACTACGGTGGCCGCTGCTTCAGGTGAGAGCGACTCGAACCACTGCCAAAACGGACCACTGGAAAACGGATCGTCGCGCATCGCGTGCTGCGTCAGCGAGCGCCGGAACCCTGGATTGCTGAGCAGCAGCGGCACCATGACCAGTGAGGCATCGTCGCGGCGAGCCAGCACCGTGAGGCAGTTACGCAGAATATCGGCCGAGCGCGGCCCCAGACTGTCCCCGTAAAGGGCACTCAGTGTCCCGAACATCGAATCAGCGATCAGCTCGGGACTCCGTGCGGCAGACGATTTGTCGGTCGAGCGCGCCATCGGGTTCAGCCCGACGGGTGCGCCGTCGAGCGGATCGAGCACGACGACGTCATCGCGGCGACTGTCCGGGATGCGCGCGAGGACGTCGTTGACCAGATCCTTCGGCTCGATCACGACCACCGGACGTCCGGCTTCGAGATCCTGCACGATGAGATTGAGCAGCAACGTGCTCTTACCGACCCCATTCGGCCCGACGATCCAGCTGTGCCGAAGTGCGTCGGAGACGTTGTAGCCGATCGTGGCCTCGCCACTCCCCGGGGCAGTGGCGGTGGCTACGACGCGCTCACCGGACTGCACGGCCGCGCTGGGGCGCAGCGGCTTTGGATGGCGTGGCGGCTGGCCAGGGAACGGTTCGTCGCTGTCGGAGATCGGCCATCCGGTCAGGACGGCGACTTCGGACACTCCCAGTGGGATGGATGGACGATGAATTTTGGCAGCTGATTGGCATGTTTCTCAGCAGTCGTCGCGCAGAGGAATTGTTCGGCGCCCCAGAGCGAATCGGGAGGGCACACCTCAACGCGGCGAGAAGGCCTCGATACGTTCCACCCAGCGATCCCACAGTGATCTAGCGGCTGGCAACTGAGGAGCGGGCGGGTCTGGCGATGGTCGAGCGCATACCCGAGCTGAAGGATTTTGCGGCGACGGGATCGAATTATCGTGCGCGGGAGCCTCTCCACGCATGCTCGGACATACTCCACGATCACGCATCATCTCACCAGTACTGATGCGTTGACCTCGTTGAGACCAGCCACTATCCGACTCGGAGCGCGTCCATTGGTTCGATGCGAGCCGCGCGCAACGCGGGGTAGACGCCGGACACGATGCCGACGACCGTCCCCAGCAGAGGCGATGGCAGAAGCAGGGCCGGGTCCATCACTGGGGTCCATTGGTTGACGGCAGCGATGACGACGACCGCAATGATCCCGATCGATGCGCCCACACACCCCCCGATCGTGCCCAGGAGGCCGGCCTCGGTGAGGAACTGTGCGGCGATGTGTCGGGGCCGAGCACCCACCGCACGCCGCAGGCCGATCTCGGGGACTCTTTCCAGGACGGCGACCAGGGTTGTGTTCGCGATTCCGATTGCACCAACGACCAGACAGATTCCGGCGAGGACGAAAAACAGACCGGAAAGGTCCGCAGCAACGGCCTCACGTAGATCGCGAGGGTTCGGCGGTGGGGTCACCTTGAACGCGTCGGGCTTGTCCGGCCGAAGCGCGATCGCGATTTGTGTGGCGACTATCGGCGCTGCACCGGGGTCGGCATCGACCAGCATTTTCGCTCCGCGGTCGGGTTCGGCTTGCCCCCACAACTGTTCGGCGGTCGTGCGTGGGAGGAGGACGGCGTTTAACAGTCCGGGCTCACGCTCGACATCGGACACGACGCCGATCACGGTGAAGGCCATGGAACTGATCATGATGGCGGGGCGTTGAGCGAGGCTGCCGATCCCGAGCGCGGACGCTGCTCCCTTGCCGAGTACTGCGACGCGTTGACCGGCTGTTTCGTGGAAGTCGTCGTAGAGCCTGCCTTCCTGAACTTCGGGTCGGATCGCGCCCAGAAGGCCGGGGGAAGCGGCGAACACGGAGATGGCGGAGCGGGCGGCGGAGTCGGCCCCTGGACCTGCCGCCACGGTCTCGAGCACATCGTTGGCGAGCGGCCACCAGACTCCGGCGCTGCGGACCCCGTCGAGCCGAGCGGCCTTGTCGTCCGCGTCGGAGGGGAACGACGAGGCCGGGAAGTCATAGCTTGTATTGCCGACATCCTGGACGTAGACCTCGGTTGCCGCCAGTTCGGTGAATCGTTGACTGATCTGATTGCCTGCCGTTGCGGTCAGGCCGAGCACGCCTACGAAGACGCCGACACCGAGGACTGTTCCGAGCATGGTGAGCGCCGAACGTCCAGGCCGCTGCACCACGCCGGCGGCAGCTTCGCCGAATAGGTCCCGAAAATGCAGGTGCGAAGTCAATCGATCTCCTCGGTTCGACCGTCCCGTACCCGGATGCGCCGGTGTGCACGGGCGGCGACAGCCTCGTCGTGTGTGATGACGACCACCGTCTGACCTTGCGCGTGCAACTCTTCGATCATCTCAAGTACCCGCGTCGCCGTCTCCGAGTCGAGGTTGCCTGTCGGTTCGTCGCACAGTAATAGTGCTGGATCGCCGACACACGCTCGCGCGATGGCGACTCGTTGGCGTTGTCCGCCCGACAACTGGGTTGGGTAGGCATTCACCTTGTCTCTCAATCCAACCCGTTCTAGTGCAGCCACCGCCCGCTCACGGCGGACTGAGGGTGAGATTCCTTTGCGATACATCAAGGCCAGACTGACGTTCTCCCACGCAGTTCTGTGCGGCATGAGGTGGAATGCTTGGAATACGAACCCAATGCTGTGGCTGCGCAACTCGGTTCGCTCGGCGTCGCGCATCGACAACACGTCGGAACCCGCGAGCAGATAATCGCCCGAGGTATGTCGGTCCAGTAGTCCGAGCACGTTCAGCATGGTCGACTTGCCGGAGCCGGACGGTCCGACGAGCGCGACATATTCTCCAGTCGCTACTGTCAGGTTGACCGAGATCAGCGCCTCTACCGGGGGCGGGCCCGGATAGACGAATCCGAGGTCCGTAATCGCGATGAGCGCGTTCACTTCCCGCCCGATCTGGTGCCGACGAGGACCTGGTCGCCTTCGCTGAGCGTCTCCGTCGGGGACCCTGCGGCGCTCGCGGCGACCTCCACATACCCATCACCGGTCATTCCGACGTTGACCCGTACGGTCACCTCGGTGCCGTCGGCACCCCTCTTGCGGATACTGTTCTGCCCGTCGGCACCCAAATAGACCGCCGAGACCGGAACGGCCAACACTGCAGATTCAGACGACGCGGCTGTGATGGTGACGCGCACGTCGCCAGAGAATCCTGAATCCAAGGACTCCGACGGCATGATGCGAACAGGGTATTCGGTGCCGCGAGCGCCGTTTGCGGCAGGGATTGGCGGGCCGACAGACTCTACCGTTCCGGTCGCGGAGCGCCCGCTCGTTTCCGAATCGATCCGAACCTTCATCCCCGCACGGATCATTTGTGATTGGGCCGCGGCGAGTTTCGCTTCGATCATCGGCTGTCCTGTAGCCAGTGTGATGAGCGCAGAGCTGCCAACGACAGCGCCTGCACCTTCTCCGCCGGATGTATCAGCGGGCACTTGCGAATTCTCCGGCACTGCGGACGCTCGCGATGCCGACCCGATCTCTTGGCCGACCGCCAACCCGATCGTCACCACGGTGGCAGGCAACGTCGGGACGAACGCGAACTCGGTGAGCGGTAGCACCGGTCCAGTGCTCGCTGCCACATGCGCTGCATGTTCGCGAGCGGCTACGGCATCTTCCACGGCACGCGAGAGAACTCGCCTCGCGTCGGACAGTGCCCTCTCATAGGATGGAGCCTGCTGTGTGTCCTCCGCACCGGCTGACCCGGACTCAAGAGCGGCCAGCTTGTCTCGGGCGTCTGCCTCGGCCCGCACGGCATCTTCAGCAGCACGTTCCGCCTCGCGCGGCTGCCCCGCAGCGCCGGCAAGCGGAACGTCGTAGTCGAGCGCCGCATACAGAGCGAGGAGACCCTGTTTGGTCTCTTCACCGAAGAACCCGGTGGCCTCACCGTCGAGATATCCGGCGGCTCCCAGCGCCTGCTGTAATTGGTAGACGTCGTTGCCCCGCATACCTGGACTGATGTCCCGGTAACCAGGGATCGCGCCCTGTAGAGCGATCAGCGGGCGCCCGGACACCTCGACGATCGCCTCTCCGGAGGAGACCTGCGCTCCTTGTGGTCTCCACACCTGAGTGAGGATGGACTTCCCCGCCGTCCCGGGGTTGACCTCGATGTCCACGGCACCGGTCGAAACCGCTGATCCGCGCACCACAACAGATTGACCGATGATCTTGCGCTCGACGGGGACATACAGCGCCGTCTCACCAGGGCCGTCCGCTTCGACCAATGCCTGTTCCGGGGACTGAATGAGAGTGCTCGCCGCCCAACCTATTCCGGAACTCACCAGTGAAGCGAGGACAAGGAGAAGCAGAAATCGTCGCCGGGTTCCAACTACCGTGGGCTCTGAAATCTCGGCGTCGACATCGCTCACGTCAGATCACCCCTGCTGGTAATCAGCCACCCGCCAGCACGGACTGGGCGTTCTTGATCTTGATGTCAATGGCGTCCTTGACCTTGGCCAGAACCTCCGCGTTCGCCTCCAACTCGCGCTGCTGATACGCGGTCTCCACTGTGGCCATCGTGCTCACCAAATCGGTCTGCTGCTTGCACGCCACATCTGCGGTAGCCGTGGCGATTTCTTCTTCACTTGCCACATCTCCAGACCACCTCGGATCGTCATTCGCATTCTGAGGGCTGGCGTAGTGGAACCCCTTGCCCTCCATGCACGTGCGCCACTCTGCAAACGACTTCATCACCCGCGAGTCGTTCACCATCCGCTGGTAGCTTCCCGAGGCCAGATGTTCCGCGATCGCCGAAACGCTCGCGCCTGAACCATCCACGAAAACCGGGGCGCCCTCCATCGTTGGCAGCTCAGGAACGCCGTCCGCCAGCCTCCTGCGCGCTTCGCCGACGCAACCCCCTGCGGGGATCTCGCGGCCTTCCTGCATGCTTGGACCTCGACCGGTGAGCAATGCGGCCTCCACCGGTGACCACTCGATGGTCGAGTCGGATTTCGCCTTTGCCGCATCTGCCCATCGCGAGTGGTACCCCAAGGTTGAGGCGTCCGAACTGCTCACCAACCAGTATCTTCGCTCATTGGGGGGCGGGCCCGACTCCGGCGAATCGGTACCTATGTACTCACCTGTAAACCCGAATTCGGCCATACACCGTTGGACCAGGACATTCTCTGCCTGGAGCACTGCCACCACTGGAGCATTGACATAGGCATCTAACGGGAGCGCGAAATTACGCATATCACCAGGCTCGACGCGCGGACCCAAGGCGGGCTCACCTGTATCCACACCCGAATCCGAACCGCACGCTCCCATGCCCACGACAATGGACACGGCTGCGAGAACCTGCAGGCCGGTCGAGCGGTACCAACTTCGATTCATAGTGAGTTTCTTTCCACAGACATCATGCCCGATACAAAATGAGACGAAACCTCAACGGTTCAGTAGTGGGAGGAGAACTTGTCGTTGTAAAAATTTCCGACGTAGCTGAACTCCGACGATGCCGGAACGTGAAGATAATCTCCACCATAGTTTATGTTATCGTGAAAGTTGTTCCAGCCACCATTGTAGTTCTTGATAGACGATACTGCATCCCAGAGTCTGTAGCTATTGTTGAAATATCTTCCGTTGTAAGAGCTCACCGAACTCGAAGACGAAGTAACCCAAGAGCCTCCCTGGTAATTGGCGTGGTCGTAAAGACTGAGGTACGCATTCGCTGGTGCGACGGAAACCACCGCCAATCCGGCAGCAAAGACAACCGCAGTACCGAAGCGGAGCAAAGAACGAACAGGTGAGGTGGTCAAGCCGCGACCGGATCTGGATGTGGGATTGGATTTCGTACTCATGACTTCCCTTTCTATGGACTTACCCGGTGAATTTTCGAGTAAATTGCAGTCTTCAAAATATCGGACCAGATTCTTTCTTAGAATCTTTCGCTCTCGACGATTTGATTTGCCAACGCAATCAGTTTCGTGTGCATTCGGCAGGATTTCCTTCGCATAGCCGCCGGAGTCGAAGACGATTCCCTGGTTCAGATTTGTTGTCGTCGAACGCAACATGACCGGACTGGGCCACCCAGGACCTCCCGGCTCGCGGGATTTCGAAGGTGTCGCCGAATAAGAACCCGAAACGGCCGTCCCGCAAACGCACAGGAAACCCCAGATCCGTACCGCCGGCACCCCACGAAGCAGTCTGGGACCAGCCGGCCAGGTTCTTCACGAACGCGGCAGATGCAACAGAAACATCGAAAATCTCAGGCACGCAGAACCTTCCAACACCGAAGAGATCGCATCAACCCACACCGAAAGCCTGGGAATCTCCTGCGAGACGACTGTAAACCTCGAATGTTGCTTACAGTAAAGAATGTCCCGCGATTTGCCTATGCAAATTTCATCACGGTTTAATAACGGAACCAGTTGGTTTGTTTAGCCGCAGGTCAAGTGGGATACGGTCGGCTCAAGTTCATACTTTTGGCGGGCCCCCTAA
>NZ_BCRM01000015.1 GCF_001552595.1 Rhodococcus erythropolis NBRC 15567 | reverse complement strand
GAAGACGGCAAGGTCGTCGGCCTGCGCACCGAGCGCACTCAGCTCGACGGCACCGGCAACGTCAAGGGCACCGGCACGTACAAGGACTGGGATGTCCAGGCCGTGTACCGCGCCGTCGGTTACCTCTCGCAGAACGTCACGCAGCTGCCGTTCGACGACCAGGCGGGCACCGTCCCCAACGACGCCGGACGCGTCGTCGCCGACGACAACGCCGAGGGCGCAGCCCGGTTCATGCCGGCCACCTACGTCACCGGCTGGATCAAGCGCGGCCCCGTCGGCCTCATCGGCCACACGAAGGGTGACGCCAACGAAACCGTCGCGAATCTTCTCGAGGATTCCGTCGGCTTCGCCGGCGCCGCGAACCCCGACGAGAACGCCGTCATCGAGTTCCTCGAAGGCAAGCAGGTGCCGTACACGACCTGGCAGGGCTGGTACCGCCTCGACGCGCACGAGCGCAGCCTGGGCGAGCCCGAAGGCCGTGAGCGCATCAAGGTCGTCGAGCGTCACGACATGCTGAAGGCGTCCGAGCCCGACCGCGCGAACTGAGTGCGCAGAAGTAACTGAACAGAAGCCCTCCACCGGCCCGACGCGACCCAGGTCACATCGGGCCGGTGGTGTGTGCGGGGACCCAAGGCAACAGGGCAAAATAGACCCCGTGTTTGACGCCCACGTGCATATCATCGACCCGCGCTTCCCGCTGGTCGAGAATCACGGGTACCTGCCTGAGCCCTTCACCGTGGCCGATTACCGGGCCCGGCTTGCCTCACTGAAGGGCCTGAGTGTTGACGGCGGCGCTGTGGTGACCGCGTCGTACCAGGGCAATGACCAGGAATACCTGAAAGCCGCCTTGTCCGAGCTCGGCGAAGGCTGGGTGGGCGTCACTGCTTTGCCGCTCGATGCGACGGATGAAGACATCGTTGCGCTGGACGCGCTGGGAGTGCGCGCCGTCCGATTCAATCTGCGCCGAGGCGCCACCGACCTGCGTCTACTCGCCGATCTCGCCAACCGGGCATTCGATCTGGTCGGCTGGCACGCCGAGTTCTACGTCGATGCCACGCTGTTGCTGTCGCTGGAACCCGTATTCGCCAAATTGCCGGCGGTGAGCATCGATCACTTGGGAATGTCCACCCGCGGACTGCCGTATCTCCTCAACCTCGTCGACCGCGGGGTACGCGTCAAAGCCACCGGGTTCGGACGCACCACCATCTCCGACGTCGGCGACGTGCTTCGCCAGATCCACGCGGTCAACCCCGCTGCGCTGATGTTCGGCACCGATCTACCCGGCACACGGGCACGTCGAGCGTTCGAGGTCCACGACCTGGACGTGATCGCCGAAGCTGTCGGCGACGACCTGTCCGCGGTCATGTGCGACAACGCCCGCTCCTGGTACCGCTGCGCTCAAGTGAACGCGACGGCTCCCAGCCACAGCCCCGCCGCGATCAGCGCTCCGAACAGTTCCACCAGCATGGACAATCCGACTGCCTTCACCGCGTGAAGCGTCGACGACCAGGCGATGTCGTAACGGCGCAGCCGCGCTAGTTCGGCGAAATACGTTCCGACGATGAATCCGAGGAACAAGCCCACGACCGGAATCACGAAGAACCCGATGATGCCGACGACGCCGCCGACCACCACCGACAGGTTGGGCACTCCCCCGGACTTCATCCGCTTGCCTGGCCAGGTGTACTTCACGATCCCGGTGACCACCAGTGCCAGCGTCGACAGCGCGAACACCGTCCACGCCGTCGCGCCGCCGGTCATGATCGCCCACACCAGAATTGCACCGAAAACGAGAAGTGTCCCCGGAAGAATCGGAACGACGACACCGATCAGACCGACCAGGATGACCAGCCCGACGAGGACCTCGGCCACAGGACTCATCCGACGGGACGCACCTTCGACGCGGCCTCGCGAGCACGGGCGCGTGCAGTCGGCACGTCGGCGGCCGTCGACACTGCAACACCCATGCGACGACGCGTGAAGCTCTCGGGCTTGCCGAAGAGCCGCAGGTCCGTCTCGGGAACCGAGAGTGCCTCGGCGACGCCGTCGAATCCGATCCCCTTGGCCTCCACTCCGCCGTAGATCACTGCCGATGCTCCCGGCACCATGAGCGTCGTGTCGACCGGCAAGCCCAGGATCGCGCGGGCATGCAGCTCGAACTCCGAAAGTCGCTGCGTCCGCAGAGTCACCAATCCGGTGTCGTGCGGCCGTGGGCTCACTTCGGAGAAGAAGACGTCGTCGCCCTTCACGAATAGCTCGACACCGAAGATGCCTCGCCCGCCCAGAGCCGTGGTCACCTTCTCGGCGACGTCTCGGGCCGAGGCGAGGGCAACCGCGGACATCTGCTGCGGCTGCCACGATTCGATGTAGTCACCGGCTTCCTGCAGGTGCCCGATCGGCTCGCAGAACGACGTCTCGACCTGACCGCTCTCGCCGACGGCGCGAACCGTCAATTGTGTTATCTCGTAATCGAAATCGACAAAACCCTCGACGATCACCCGGCCGTGATTCACACGACCTCCGGCCATCGCGTAATCCCATGCGGCGTCGAGATCTTCGGCGGATCGAACCGTCGACTGTCCCTTCCCCGACGAGGACATGACGGGCTTGATGACGCACGGGAAACCGATTCGGTCTGTCGCTGCCTGCACTTCGGCAAGCGAGTCCGCGAAAGCGTACGGCGAAGTGGGCAGGCCCAACTCCTCGGCCGCGAGCCGACGGATCCCCTCACGGTTCATCGTGAGCTGGGTGGCGCGGGCGGTGGGAATGACCACCGCGGCCCCGCGTTCTTCAACGAGTGCAAGCGCATCCGTCGCAATGGCCTCGATCTCGGGAACCACGAAGTGAGGCTTTTCCAACTCGATGACGGCAAGCAGCGCTTCCGGATCGGTCATGTCGACGGTATGCGCACGATGAGCCACCTGGTGCCCAGGGGCATCGGGATACCGATCCACCGCAATCACTTCGACGCCAAGACGCTGCAACGCGATGACAACTTCCTTACCCAACTCGCCTGATCCCAACATCATCACGCGGATGGAGTTCTCGGTCAGGGGAGTTCCGAATCGGAGCGGAAGCGTCGGCAGGGGCGAAGGCGTCGAATCAAGCTGCATGGGTGCGACTATATGCCAATCCCGATGCAGGTCAGCGCGGTTATCGGCCGTCCACCACACCTTCGCGGCCAAATCCTCGCCTGATCGTTCGTGGTATGTCAGGTTTGCGATAGGTGCGGGTGGCCATATCCGGCTCGGAATTCCGTTGCGGCAATGCATCGTTGCCGAGCCGGCGCACTTTCACGAGGTTGCGCCCGGCGCGCTTGGCTTCGTACAGAGCCTCGTCCGCGACGGTCATAAGGGTGGTCAACGTCGGCGTCGCATGATCGACCCACGCGACGCCGACACTGACGGTGCTCGTCACTTCTGATTCGGCCGAGTACTCGACTTGCGCGCCGCGGACCGCCTCGGCCACATCGACTGCTCGCGCGTAGCTGCAGTCCGGAAGCAGAATGGCGAACTCCTCGCCGCCGAGCCTTCCGATCAGATCGCCGTCCGACAATCGGTCAGCGGCCCGTTCGGCGAAGTTCGCGAGAACGCTGTCACCGGTCATATGTCCATGCGTGTCGTTGATGCTCTTGAAGTGGTCCAGGTCGAGCATCAGCAGGCCGACCGGGGATTGTGTGCGAGCCGCGGCGGCAAGCTCCGATTCCGCGTGTCCGAGAAACGCACCACGCGAGAGGACCCCGGTCAGATGGTCGAATTCGACAGCAAGGAAGAGCTCACGCTCGGCAGCGCGACGTTCCTCGGTCGCACAGGCAACCGCGATCGGCCCCAACGCGATCAGCGTGACGGCAATGGACGTGATGACGTCCTCGTTCCACGTCGAGGCAGCTTGATCTCCGATATCGAGTCGACCGCTTCCCGCCATCATGAGTGACCACACCGACCAGACCACTGAAACGAAGGCAGTGCTCGGAACCGAGATGCGAGTGGCGCACCACAGGAGAGCCGGAATCGGAAGGACCAGCGCGATCGGCCCTTCGATGCTGAGGGCGATCGGCACGCAGGCTGCAGTGGCGAGTAGCGGAACGCTCATAGCGGCGACGGTTTTGGCAGTCAGTTTGCTGCGGAACTCGGCAAGGCTCGACGGGATGGTGAGAGTGAGAATGAGAGGAAGGACCAGCAGGTACGCCATGACCTCGGTGGCACCCCAGTGGAAGAACGTGTCGGTAAAGGACTGACCGCGTAAGAGCCGGTCCAAGGCGCCGGCAGTGGCCGCGGTACCAGTCGCCGCGACGAACGAGACGAAGACCATCCACACCAGCGACTGCGAATCGACCAATCGGAACGGTGTGCGCTTCAAGTAGTACAGAACAAGAACACCGACTGTGACTCCGGCGAGGTTCGCCCCGTTCAACTGCACCGCAAGCGAGAGCGAGTTGCCGGTGATCAGGTCAGCGCAGACGTATCCGACAGCCGCAGCGATCCACGTCGGCCACTCGATCAGGACCGGCCATCTGACCATCATTCCCAGCAGAATGGCGTTGGCGCACCAGAATGTCGCGAGCAAACCTGGTGGGCGCGTGAGGATGCCGATCAACGAAGCCGCAAGTACAACGGCCAGCACTAGGAGAAGGCGCAGAAAGCGACTCGTCCCTACCATGCGTCACCTCGCGGTCGGCTACCTCTGAATTCGGGAGCACCGGACGTCGCGGTGACCGTATGCCGATGTCGTCGAACCATCGTACGCAGGTGCTGCCACTCACAGTTCTGTGTTCACACGCCAAAACGGCAACTACGAAAATCTCCGCAAACGCGGGTGCCCTCCGGCCACGACAGTGGACAGAGGGCACCTGCATGCAATCCGATTGGCAGAGCCGAATGGACCTGCCGGAAGGGATGACTACTCGGCGGATCCGCTGGACAGACCCGAGAGTGAACCGGTGGACGAGCCCTCGCCCTCGCCGGACAGCGATTCGGTGGGAACGGACTTGAGGAAAGCTCCGAGCGCGGTGAGCAGGGGTCCGAGGGTGCTGAGTGATCCGAACATAGGAGGTTCTCCTGTTTGTGAGGTGGTGTGATGTTCCAGCGCCATTCCGGCCGCAGGCGGTGGCCGAGATGGTTCGGGAACTTCTGCCGCGCGGATGGCTGAACCGCCCCCCGAACAACATCCCGAGCTGTGATGTAGCGCACTAACTTGGCGCTGCCTGCATTTATAGACTGACTGCCCACACTTGTCTAGCTACCGAATAGCTACCAACTTGAACTGTCGGTAACACCTTCTGACATAATTGCAGTTCATAGGCCAAATAGACGGTTCGAAATATCCTATAATGTGATTTAGCTCACAATTGAAATGCAAAAAGTGTGGCCCGCAGACAACCGCGAGCCACACTTTCGGACAAACGGGACTTACTTGTCAGCCGCCGATCCTGTGCCCGGGGTGAGCGAGCCACCACCGAGTGCCGTGAACAGGTCCTTGAGTACCGGAATGAACGTCTTGACGACGCCGCTGAAGTCTTCGAACGAACCCATGTCGGGCCTCCTTATGTCGGGATGCAGTTGAAATGAAGTGGGGACCGAGAATTACTCGGCAGTGGAACCAGCCGAACCCGAGCCGTCCGCCGATCCCGCGTTCAACTTGGTCACGAATGCGAGAACGCTCTTGAGGAAGGCGTCGAGATTCTGAATTGAGGTCATGCGACTACTCCTGTGTTGTTTCGGAAGAATTGTTGTGGTCGAACGTCAGGAGTTCGAGCTCGCGGTGTCCAGCCCCTGAAGGGTCTTGAGCATGTTGACCAGGGGAAGAAGCTGGAGAATGCCCCAGCCCATGCCGTTGGCCTTGAGAAGGTTTCCGAGGGATCCCATGTGTGACTCCTTGCATGAATATCTATGACGCGGCGCACGTTTTGTTCGCTCCGCCTCTTTGTAGCCAAGCTAAATACGTACGTCCAGTTTGTTTCTATCCAAGAAGGACCGTGACATATTGGAGCAATGTGTAAACCAGCAGTTCAGGCCCTGTGACCTGAAACCAATATCGAATTCAAGTGTGTTGGACATCACATTCGATTTGGACAAATGGATGCAATCGTCAGAGTCGGTGCCAACCTCGACCACGATCTGTCATACCGTGTGCTTGTGATCAATCGCGAACGAGCGGCAACCGAAGCGCACCGGGAACCGTCGTGCTAGCAAAACTCCTCAAGGCGTACCTGCCGCCGTACCGCTGGTTGCTTGCCGGGGTCCTCGCACTTCAACTCTTCGGGGCCATCGCGTCGTTAGTCCTCCCCACGCTCAACGCTCGGATCATCGACGACGGTGTCGCCCGAGGCGACACCGGATTCATCATGTCCACCGGCGGGATCATGCTGCTGGTCTCGCTTGCGTCGATCATCGCGTCGGTCGCGTCGACCTATCTGGCGGCAAAATCGTCGATGGGCTTCGGCCACGACGTTCGAGGCGCCTTTTACAAGGCCGTCGGCAGCTTCTCTGATCGCGAATTCAACAGTTTCGGTGCGCCGACGCTGATCACACGGAACACCAACGACGTCCTGCAGATCCAGGCCCTGGTCATGCTGACGTCCTCGATGCTCGTCAGCGCCCCACTGATGTGTATCGGCGGCATCATCATGGCGCTGCGCGAGAACCTGCAGATGTCCTGGCTCCTGACGATTTCGGTACCACTGCTCGGCATCACCGTCTCGGTCGTGGTGGCCAAGCTGATCCCGCATTTCCGGACGATGCAGACGCGGATCGACAACATCAATCGATCACTGCGCGAACAGCTCACCGGTATGCGTGTCATCCGCGCCTTCGTTCGAGAACCCGACGAGACGATCCGCTTCGACAAAGCCAACAAGGAACTGACCGACACCTCGCTCCTCATCGGTCGCTACCAGGCGGTTCTGCTGCCCACCGTCATGTTGATCGCCAACCTGTCGAGCGTCGCGGTGCTGTGGTTCGGCGCGCATCTGGTCGATACCGGAGACATGCAGATCGGCCAGATCAGCGCCTTCCTCGCCTACGTCATGCAGATCCTGATGTCCGTGGTCATGGCGACCATGTTGGCCGTCGTGATCCCCCGCGCGGCCGTGTGTGCCGACCGCATCACCGAGGTACTCGACACCGAGCCGACCGTGCCCGCACCGGCCCAGCCCCTTCGCCCGACCAGCCCCTACGGCGTTGTCGAGTTCGGTGGAGCCGGATTCACGTATCCGGGAGCTGAAACGCCGGTCCTGTCGAATGTCTCGATGCGATGCATGCCAGGAACGGTCACCGCGATCGTTGGCAGTACCGGTAGTGGCAAATCGACCCTCGTCTCACTCATCCCCCGACTGTTCGACGTCACGGCCGGCGCCGTCTTGGTCGACGGCTTGGACGTGCGTGGCTGGGATCAGGACGAACTCTTCGCCAACTTCGGATACGTGCCCCAGAAGGCGTACCTGTTCGCCGGCACGATCGCGAGCAACATCCGCTACGGAAACCCGACCGCCACCGACGACGACATCTGGGCAGCCCTCACCATCGCCCAGGCAGACGACTTCGTCCGGGAACTGTCCGACGGTCTCGAGTCTCCGATCGCCCAGGGCGGCGGCAATCTCTCGGGCGGACAGAAACAACGTCTCGCCATCGCCAGAGCTGTGGTCCGCAGACCCCGGATCTTCGTCTTCGACGATTCGTTCTCCGCACTCGACATGCACACCGACGCCGCAGTCCGACGCGAACTCCGCACGGTATCGACTCATTCGACGGTCATCATCGTCGCGCAGCGCGTCGCGTCCATCATCGATGCCGACCAGATCATGGTCCTCGAAGACGGCGCTCCGGTCGGTCTCGGCGACCATCAGTTCCTTCTGGCCAACTGTCCTACGTACCAAGAGATCGTGGCTTCCCAGATTCCCGCGGAGATGAGCGCATGACCAGCCCGCAGGACCCGACGTGGGGCAGCCCCAACAGCCAGTACTTCGACGATGCCCCGACGGTGGTGTTCGCCAAGATCCCGAGCGAACCTGAATCCGCGGACGGGGATGCGAAGTCGAGTAACCCCGAGAACCCCGACAAAGAGCCGAAGCCCGCGCTGACCGCGACGGACACCAAACCTCGCCACTTCAAGGCGACGATGAAGCGGCTTCTCTCGCTTCTGCAGCCACACAAGTTTGCGGTCGTCTGTGTCGTCGTTGCGACGATCGCCAGCATCGCGCTCTCCGTCGCGGTGCCGAAGATCCTCGGTCACGCGACAGACCTCATCTTCGCCGGGTTCATCGGCAAGAGCCTGCCCGCCGGACTGACCCGCGATCAGGCAGCAGAGGCGATCCGCGCATCAGGAAATTCGACGTTCGCCGACCTCGTCGCCAACTCGACCGACGTCGTTCCCGGTGTAGGTCTGAACTTCGACGCCATCGGCAAAGTCGTCATGCTCGCGATCGTCGTGTACTTGCTCTCGTCGCTACTTGCCTGGTTGGAAGCATTCCTCCTCAACATCATCGTCCAGAAGACCATCTACAACCTGCGTGCCTCGGTCGAGGCGAAGCTTCACCGTCTCCCCCTTCCATACTTCGACAAGACGCCGCGTGGCGAGATCCTCAGCCGCGTCACCAACGACATCGACAACATCTCGTCGACGTTGTCGTCGACGTTGACCTCGCTCCTGACGTCGGTGCTCACCGTCCTCGGCGTCCTGACAATGATGTTCGTCATCTCTCCGATGCTCGCCCTGATCGCACTGATCGCGGTGCCGGTATCGGTGCTCCTCGTTGCCAGGGTCGCCAAGCGTGCACAGGTGTTGTACAAGGCTCAGTGGACCGAGACGGGCAAGATCAACGCACAGATCGAAGAGAACTACAGCGGTCGCGACCTGGTACGCGTGTACGGGCATCAGGCCGAAGCCGAGCGTGAATTCGCCGAGCAGAACAAGAAACTCCTCGACGCGTCCTTCGGCGCACAGTTCCTCTCCAGCCTGATCATGCCGGTCATGAACTTCGTCGGAAACATCACCTACGTGCTGCTCGCTGTGGTCGGCGCACTCAAGGTCGCCAGCGGCAACATGTCACTCGGTGACGTTCAGGCGTTCATCGTCTATTCGCGCCAGTTCAGCCAACCACTCACGCAGATCGCGTCCATGTCGACGAGCCTGCAGTCCGGAGCCGCGTCGGCTGAGCGGGTCTTCGAGCTTCTCGACGAACCTGAGCAGTCGCCCGACATCGACGTGCCACTAATGCCCGAGCCTGCCGGACGCCATCGCAACGTCGGACACATCGAGTTCGAGAACGTCTCGTTCCGCTACGAGCCGGACAAGCCGTTGATCGAGAACGTGTACCTGACGGCTCGGCCCGGGCAGATGGTCGCCATCGTCGGACCCACCGGTGCCGGCAAGACCACCTTGGTCAACCTGCTCATGCGCTTCTACGAAGTCGACTCGGGCCGAATCACTCTCGACGACGTCGACATCTCGCAGATGCGCCGCTCCGACTTGCGCAAGCACGTCGGCATGGTCCTGCAGGACACCTGGCTCTTCGGCGGAACGATCCGCGACAACATCGCGTACGGCCGGCTCGACGCCAGTGAATACGAGATCCACGAAGCCGCACGCGCTGCCTTCGTCGACCGCTTCATCCACACGCTCCCGGACGGGTACGACACCGTGCTGGACGAGGAGGCATCGAACATCAGCTCCGGCGAGAAGCAGCTCATCACGATTGCCCGAGCATTCCTGTCGGAGCCGTCGCTGCTGATTCTCGACGAGGCGACCAGCTCGGTCGACACACGTACGGAACAGCTTGTGCAGCAAGCAATGTCCGCGTTGCGCGTCGGGCGCACCAGCTTCATCATCGCGCACCGGCTCTCCACCATCCGTAACGCCGATCTGATCGTCGTGATGGAGGCGGGCAAGATCGTCGAGCAGGGCACACACGACGAACTCATCGCAGCTGCGGGCGCGTACTTCCGTCTCTACAACGCTCAGTTCGAGGGTGCCGCCGTCTAGTGATCGGCGCCTCCCTCGGCGGACACAGTGCCCCGGAGCACACCTGACCGATTCGACACGTTACCGTCGAGTCAGGAGTGTTGTCACCGTCTGAATTGGGAGTGCGTGTGTCTGCAGAAGCTGTGGAGAAGAAGGGCCCGCTCGCGGGCATTCGGATCGTGGAATTCGCTGGATTGGGACCGGGCCCGCACGCCGCGACGCTTTTGGCGGACATGGGCGCCGACATCGTCATCGTGCAGCGCGCATGGCAGATTCCGCAGGACTCGAACGCAACCGACCAGATCAAGCGCGGCCGCCGCATCGTCGAGGCCAACCTGAAGGATCCGGCCGACGTCGCCAAGGTTCTCGATCTCCTGGGCCGCGCCGACGTCCTCATCGAGGGCTTCCGCCCCGGCGTCATGGAACGCATGGGACTCGGACCCGACGTGGTGTCGGAGCGCAATCCGCGCCTCGTTTACGCCCGTATGACGGGCTGGGGACAGGAAGGACCGCTCGCCAACGCCGCCGGTCACGACATCAACTACATCTCACTGACCGGTGTCCTCAACGCCATCGGACGCAAGGGTGAACGCCCCGTCCCGCCGCTCAACATGGTCGGCGATTTCGGCGGCGGTTCCATGTTCCTGATCTTCGGCATTCTGTCGGCTCTCGTCGAGCGCTCGACGTCTGGTAAGGGCCAGGTCGTCGACGCGGCGATGGTCGACGGAACCCTCGCGCTCTCGCACATGATGTGGGCATTCCGCGGTCGCGGCGTCTGGTCCGACGAGCGCGGCGTCAACCTCCTCGACACCGGCGCTCCGTTCTACGACACCTACGAGACCTCCGACGGCAAGTACATGGCCGTCGGATCCATCGAACCGCAGTTCTACGCATTGTTGCTCGAGGGCCTCGAACTCGATCCCGCGACGCTCCCTCACCAGATGGACACGTCCAAGTGGGACGACATGAAGACGCTCTTCACCGAAAAGTTCTTGTCCAAGACTCGCGACGAGTGGGCCAAGATCTTCCTCGGCACCGACGCCTGCGTCTCCCCTGTCCTGACTTTCGCCGAGGCTCCGTCCAACGAACACATCGCGGCCCGCGGTTCGCTCATCGAACTCGACGGCGTCACTCAGCATGCTCCCGCACCGCGCTTCTCGCGCACGCCCACCGCGACGCCCGCTGCGCCGGCGCGTGAGGCGACGGATATCGACACGGTCTGGACCTAGGGCCTTCGGCCCCGTGCGCGGTTAAGGAGCCTCAGGACTCTCTAACCACGCACGGGGCGTCAGCCCAACCTGTAGAACCTGAACATCTCGTGCTCGATCGGGAGCACGTCAACCCGCTCGAAACCGGCCGCCTTGGCATAGCTTTCGAGTGTCGAGTGCCTCATCACCGTCCCGGTGGCAACGCTCCCCGGATGCGACAGGCTGTCCGGTAAGCAGCAGGTCAGCGAAAATCCGTACAGCAATTGCTCGATCGGACCCGCCTCGGGATCGAACACATCTGCCGTTCGTTCGTCCATGACGATCACCGGAGCGCCCGGCTGGGCAATCGCCCGAGCCGTGGACAGAAATCCCACCGGATCCGGAACGTCGTGAAGGCACTCGAAAGCGAAGACGGCATCGTAGGTCCCGGCATCGACTCGCCCGGCCTCAGGAGCCTGTCCGGCGACGTCGACCAACGAGAAATGTACTCGGTCGTCCACCCCACGATCGTGGGCGTTACGACGGGCAGCGTTCACCGATGCCGCGTCGACGTCGAAGCCGTGCACTTCGATCTTCGGGTATCCGAGGGCGAGCGCGATCGACGACCAGCCCTCCCCCATCCCGAGATCAGCGACCTGCCCGCCGCCGACAAGTATGGCGTGCAGGTCGGTGACTACCGGCAGGAACTGCTGACAGAGCTGCTGGAGATACATCGGCCGGTTCAGCAGCGCCTGGCCCTCGCGAGCATCGGGGCCCATCGATTCCCACGTGACTCCCCCGCCGTGACGATAAGCGTCGAGTAGACGCGGCATCGACGACGTCGTCGCGACGAACAGCCTCGCCAACGGCGCCAGGAAAAGCAGGTTCTCGTCGTCGACCAGAACATCGGCGTGGGCCTGCGGCAGGCTGTACCGGCGATCGGCATCCGAATTGACCTCCACATAACCGGCGACGGCCTGCTGCTCGAGCCACTCCCGCGCATACCTTTCGACGGTCCCGGTCCGGTCCGCCAGCTCCGTCGACGTGAGCGGGCCGTGATCGCTCAGCGCGCGGTACCAGCCCAGCCGGTCGCCCAGATACACAGCCTGCAGCTCCGACGCCCCGAGCGTGGCCGCGAACAATCGTTCTGCGAGCGCGTCCGCCGCACTTGTTCCCGCTGCGCCTGTACCGTCTACCGCCGTCATGCCCTACCTCCTGGTTTCACACCACTTTCAGGGTGTGTACCCAGTTCTCAGACGACGACCATTCGTTGGTCTGCCGTGTCGCGATCCGTCGCGAGGGTGTCGTACGCAGCGGCGATGGACGCGACGCCGCGAATGAGGTCCTCGGGAGAACGTGCGTACGGCACGCGGATGAATCGTTCGAACGCACCTTCGACGCCGAAACGGGGGCCTGCGGCAAGGAGTACGCCGAAGTTGGGTGCCACCGCCGCCAACGCCGTCGAGACTGGCGCGGACATTCGCATCCAGACCGACATTCCGCCGGAGCCGATGGTGGGACGCCAGTCCGGCAGATGCTCTGCCACTGCGCCGAGGAGTACCGCACGCTGTTCTCGCAGCACTTCGCGACGCTGTTCGAGCAACGAGCGGTCGTCGGCGAGCAAGTACGCGGCTGCCAACTGATCCATGACGGGAGTACCGAGGTCGACCGCGGCACGCGCCCCCACCAACTGGGTGATGAGCGCGGCATCGGCGCGAATCCAACCGACACGTAGCCCGCCCCACAGCGACTTCGCGGTCGAACCGAGCGTCACCACTTCGGTTTTCGCCGCGCCTCGCCCATGTGAGGCGACCGGTGCCGGCGGCGGTGCGTCGAGCCACAGGTCCACCATCGTCTCGTCGACGACCAGAGTCATTCGCGTTTCATGCGCAATCTTCGCAAGCTCGGCGCGGCCGGAAGAGTCCATGCAGAGGCCGGTCGGGTTGTGAAAGTCGGGAATCAGGTATGCCATTCTGGCAGCGGTTTGCCTTGCTGCACTTCGAATCCCGTCGAGATCCCAGGCTCCGGCCGCCGCGAACTCCGGTCGGACCGGAACCGGTACGGGCCGAGCGCCGTTTCGCCGAATCGCTTCCAGCGCATTGGGGTACGTCGGATGATCGACCAGCACTCGCTCGCCGGGTGAGGTGAGCACCGACAGCAACAATCGAAGCGCGTGCTGCGCACCCGAGGTCACCATGATCTGTTCGGCGGTGGTGGGAAGACCCCGCGCCGTGTAGCGCTGCGCGATCACGTCACGCAAGTCGGCGATCCCGACCGGTTCCATCCCGTGCGTGGGCAGGAAGTTCGGAAGTTCCTGCAGCGCAGACGCATACGCCAGTTCGACCTGAGCGGCGGGAGCTGCCATCGCCGCGTAACTGAGGTCGACGACGGGCCCACTCGGCCCCGGTTGATGGGAGCGGAACATCAACCCGTTCGGCCGCGCGCCGGCGGGCAAAGCCACGGTGCTTCGCGAACCCTGCCGGCTGATCAGATACCCCTCGTCTCGCAGCACCGAGTACGACGACGTGATCGTGGTCCGACTGAGTTCGAGCACCGCCGCGAGTTCACGCTCACTCGGCAGTGCGACCCCCAGCGGAACGCGACCGTCGTGCACGAGCAGGCGGATACCGTCGGCAAGCGCACGGTACGCGGGCCTGCGCCCAGACTCTTCCTGCCAGGACCCCAGATCGCGCGCAAGCGAACGGGCACCGAGAACTCGAGTCATCATGCAGTCCAGTATCGACAACTTGGCTATGTAACTCAATACCAGTCGAGTTGATCATATGTCCATGACTACCTTCGCAACCCTGATCGGCATCGGACTCTTCGTGGCACTCGTCTACTTCTTCGCGCCCGCTGAAGGTGAAGGTACATACATTCGTTTGGAGCAGTTTCGCCTGGCAGCACCCCTCGGCGGCATCTTCCACGACAAGACTTCAGACCGCGAAAACGACGCTGTCAGACCCCCGTGCGATTGTGATCAGGGGGAAGAATTCACTGATCTCAGTCCAGTTGCGTAAAACTGGACTCTTTTCGCACTCAGAAAGTCTCCAGAGAGGGATTGCATGCCGGCTTCCAAAAAGATCCTCTACATCGATCTCGACAACACCTTGGTCAACTTCCAGTCGGGCATCGATCGCCTGACCGACGGCGTCCGGGAGAAGTACAAGAACGACCTCGACGAAGCGCCACACATCTTCTCTCGCATGGATCCTCTCGACGGTGCTATCGACGCCTACCACCAACTGGCGCAGCAGTTCGACACCTACATCCTCTCGACAGCGCCGTGGAAGAACGCCACAGCCTGGCACGACAAGGTTCTGTGGGTCCAAGAGCACCTCGGCATGGAGGAGGGCAGCGTCGCGTACAAACGTCTGATCCTCTCGCACCACAAGCACCTCAATCGAGGCGATTACCTCGTCGACGACCGCGGAGCAAACGGCGCAGATCGATTCGAGGGCGAGTGGATCAAGTTCGGCAGCACCAAGTTTCCCGACTGGAAGACCGTCACCGCACACTTGTCGAAGCTGGCTTGAAACACGAATCCCCGCTCCTGCTTGCAGGAGCGGGGATTTCGAGGGAACGAACTAGCGGACGATCTCGCGCCGGACGATCGTCTCGTCGCGGCCGGGACCGACACCGATGCAGGAGATGAACGCACCCGAAAGCTCTTCGAGCCGAAGCACGTAGTTCTGCGCATTCTGCGGCAGTTCCTCGAAGGTGCGAGCCTCCGAGATGTCTTCCCACCAGCCAGGCATCTCTTCGTAGATGGGCTTGGCGTGGTGAATGTCGCTCTGCGACATCGGCATTTCGTCGTGGCGGACACCGTCCACCTCGTACGCGACACAGATCGGCACGGTGTCGAGGCTGCTCAACACGTCCAGCTTGGTGAGGAAGTAGTCGGTGATGCCGTTGACGCGCGTCGCGTAACGCGCGATGACAGCGTCGAACCATCCCGTACGACGAGCGCGTCCGGTGGTGACACCGACCTCGCCGCCCTGCTTCGCCAGGTATGCGCCGTGATCGTCGAACAGCTCCGTCGGGAACGGACCGGAACCGACACGCGTCGTGTACGCCTTAAGGATTCCGAGCACCGTGGTGATCTTGGTGGGACCGATGCCCGAACCGACCGCCGCACCACCTGAGGTGGGGTTGGACGAGGTCACGTACGGGTACGTGCCGTGGTCGACGTCCAGCAGAGTGCCCTGCGAACCTTCGAGCAAGACGGTCTCGCCGCGCTCGAGGGCGAGGTTGAGCTCCAGGCGCGTGTCCGAGATGCGGTGCTTGAAACCCTCGGCCTGCGTCAGTACCTCTTCGACGACCTGCTGCGGGTCGAGTGCCTTGCGGTTGTAGATCTTGACCAGCACCTGGTTCTTGAATTCGAGTGCTGCTTCGACCTTCTGGGTCAGGATCTTCTCGTCCAGGACGTCCGCAGCACGGACACCGACACGGGCGATCTTGTCCTGGTAGCACGGGCCGATACCGCGGCCGGTCGTGCCGATCTTCTTCGCTCCCAGGAAGCGTTCGGTGACCTTGTCGATGGCCACGTGGTACGGCATGATCAGGTGCGCATCAGCAGAAAGCAGCAGGCGGGACGTGTCCACACCGCGCTCTTCCAAGCCTGCCAATTCGGTCAGCAACACACCCGGGTCGACGACGACACCGTTACCGATGACGTTGTTGACGGCGGGGGTGAGGATTCCGGACGGGATGAGGTGCAGTGCGAACTTGTCACCGTTCGGCAGAACCACGGTGTGTCCGGCGTTGTTACCGCCCTGGTATCGCACGACCCACTGAAGCTGCTCGCCCAGTAGATCTGTAGCTTTGCCCTTACCTTCGTCGCCCCACTGGGCGCCGATCAGGACGATTGCCGGCATGACGTTGTCTCCTACGGTCGACGTGCAGCAGTTGTCCCGCCGCATTGGTACTGCCTGGCTTCCGCGCACATGATGCAGCGCCGAACTGTTGCAGTGACCGAAGGAGCAGTCTAGCCCAGAGCACCAGACCAGACCTGACGGTCCAGAATTTGGCCGGTGACCATCACGATTGCGAGTCGACACAGAGACTCGCACTAAGATCGTCGGCAGTGATTCGGACGGCCATTTCGGGGAAGGGTGGCGAGGTCCCACTACCCGAGAAGAAGTCTTGATCGAGCTAGGAGTGGCTTTGACCCCTGTGGTGCTCAAATGTGGCGATTCGCCGGTTCCACTCCCCCTGGGTGAACTCACGTCGTTCACTGTCCCTGAACTTCCGGAGAAGCAGGACTTCGACGAGGCCCTGTCCCAACTGCAGGTCGTCACGGAGCCTCGCTTGATCGTCGTGGGTAACGACGGCGCGTTTGCCGCGGCATTGACACGGTTGATGCGACTGGAGCGACTGAACGTCGAACTCGCCTACGTCACCGAGAACAGGTCCGACGCAACCGACGCGTACAAACTCGCAACCGGTGCCCGGGCTGCGCGCACGGCGTTGAAAGGCACAGTCCACACCGTGCCGCTCATTCGTGACGACGCCGGAATCGCGCTGGTCGGTGCGGCAACTGTCACGGGTCCGGCCGATGCCGCCGAATTGATCGGCGAGGCGTACGTCGACGACAACAAGCTGTTCTCCGGCACAGTCCCCGGTATCCGGATTGTGCCGAGCCCCAAGCTCCCCGGGATCAAGGCATCGGTCGACCGCAAGAGCCGCTGGAGCGGGCGACGCTGGCTGGAAGGCCGAGCGATTCAGCTGGGCTCGCCGGCAGCGCGTCTGGTTCGCGACGGGGTGGCCAACCCACGCGATCTCAAGCGTTCGACCTTCTACCGGCACGACAAGACTTGGTTGTTGGTCAGGTGAGAACCGGAGCAGCACGGTCCGCGGTTCGTCCGAGCCCTGTCTTCCTGGGCGTAGTTGCGATCACCGTCATCGCCGGAGTTGTCGCCTGGAACTCGACGTGGGGTTCCATCGCGGGCCGTGCGGGTGTTTTTGTCCTCGTGGTCGCCGGCTGGGTGGTCACGCTGTGCTTGCACGAATTCGCCCATGCATATCTGGCGTGGCGTCACGGAGACACCGACGTCGAGGCTCGTGGTTATCTGACGCTCAACCCGCTCAAGTACAGCCATCCGATGCTCTCGATCGGGCTGCCGGTGCTGTTCATCGCCTTGGGCGGCATCGGGCTTCCCGGCGGCGCCGTGTACCTGCGCACCGGGATGTTCCCGCCCAAGGTGCAGGCGCGAATATCGCTCGCCGGTCCGTTCACGAACGCCGTCGCCGCCGTGATCCTCCTCGTCGTCATACGTACGTACGGCTCATCGGCCGAGCATCTGACGTTCTGGGCCGGCCTCAGTTTCCTGGCCTTCTTGCAGGTCATGGCAACAGTTTTGAACCTACTTCCAGTCCCCGGTCTGGACGGTTACAACGCGCTGGAGCCCTACCTCGCGCCCAACACACGACACCAGCTCGACCAGTTCAAGCCGTACGGACTGCTCTTGCTGGTTGCGCTCCTGTTCGTCCCGCAGATCAATGTCGTCTTCTTCGATGCGATCTACTGGATCTTCGAACTGAGCGGTGTGTCCGACTACTACGCCATGCTCGGTAACGCCCTCATGCGTTTTTGGACGTGATCGAGTGCACTGGAGGAGACTCGTGAGAGTCTGACATTTCAGACATTCATTCTTCTTCAGGAGAGCATCGATGATTGCGACGTCATTTCAGTCCGGCGGAGTGGAGTACACCCTCACGCGGGCCGAGATTCGACACGTGGAAGCACTGATCGACTTGCTCGCCGACGACCCGATCGGGAGCACCCGGGAGACGACCAACCCCGAGGCCCGAACGATCTACGAGGACGCATTCAAGCGAATCGACGAGGATCCGGCGCAACTCCTCGTCACCGTTCTGGTCGGTGACGCGGTAATCGGCACCATGCAATTGACCTTCATTCCGGGTATGAGCCGAATGGGGGCGACACGACTGCAGATCGAAGCTGTTCGCGTCCACGAGGATTACCGGAGCAAGGGCATCGGCAGTTCGATGATCCGTTGGGCCTGCGAAGAAGGTGCCCGGCGCGGCGCGTTCCTGGCGCAGCTCACCTCGGATCAAACTCGCAAGGAAGCCCACGACTTCTACGAGCGACTCGGATTTGTCGCCTCCCACGTCGGGTTCAAGAAGTCGCTGAGCTGACACACAGCCACCCAGCCAACCACCCAGACTCCCAAACGCGGGCTCGAGCACCGGGGCATGGTTGTGCCCCGGTGCTCGCGTCTCGAGTTATTTCACTTCAGGCTGCTGTCGGTGGGCTGTTCCCGCCGATCGGCTGCTGATACGGATCGATCGACATCGGCGGATAGAACACCGTCTTCCGATCCGGGCCGATCTCGACCCGCCACTCCGTGTGGTGCATCGTCCGATGATGGTGACCGCACAACAAGACCAGATTGTCGAGATCTGTTGGGCCACCATCGTTCCAGTGAACAATATGATGAGCATCGCACCACCCCGACGGAGTCCCGCACCCTGGGAACGCGCACCCACCATCCCGAACTGCCAACGCCCGCCGCTGCGGCACCGTTGCTGTTCTCGCTTCCTTACCGCAGTCGAGCGGAACACCATTCTCGTCCAACAAGATCCGCGTCACGGTGCAGTCGCACGCCAGCATCCGGGCAGTGTCGATACTGATCGGGCCCACCCAATCCGTCCACGCAAACCCCAACTCCTCAGTGGACGGCAACAGGTCTTTCAGAACTTTAAGGTCCGTCATGTCCTTGGCCGATGCGGTGACCGTGATGTGTGGTTTCACGCCGCCTTCGATCGGACCCAGCCCCGCCCGCTCGTACCGGCGCAACAGTTCGCAGAACCCGTCCGCCCGTCGTAATGCCGGCGTGCGCGTGTCCTTCACGCCATCCTTCTCCGGCGTCGGAGCCGACAAACTCGACAACAAGGTGATCAGACGGGCCCCGTTCACAGCATCCAGATCACCCTTCACAGTTACTCTGCCGTACAGGCCTTTCGAGGCGTAGAACTCGTTACGTTCCGAATCTTCCCCGACCGGGACGCCATCCTCGCGTTTTCCGTACTGCTTCTCGATCCGCCGAATCGCTGCCCGCACCGCATCACAATCCGCAATGTTCTTCGACGCCAGGCCAAGCAGAATCCTGCGGGCCTTGTCCACATCCGCCGGGGTCATGTTCTTCGGTGGATGCTGACAAAACGACGCCACCTGCCGCGCCTTCAACGCATCAACATCACCCCGGTGAAACGCATCCGCCACAACAGGTTCGAGCATCAACAACCGCGCCAACCCGACCAGCAAGCTGCACTCACCGATCTCCAAATTCGTCGAACCATGCAACCACTGCGCGATCGCCCGAAAACCCTTCCCGCCGAGAACCTCACGGGAAAACATCTCCACGATCAGCAACACCATCCGCGACTGCAACTCGTGCCGGACACGCACCAGATCCAGAACCTCACTCTTGAGGTCCTCGCCATCCAGCTGCCACGCTTCCCGACTGTCCATGCAGAAAGTTTAATCGAACATACTTTCGAGAGCCAGAGGCAAAGCGGACAACTTCACGAAGACCTACACTCGAGAGCTGTTGAGATGCATTGCTATTCGCGCAACCGCCGACGCGATTCATTGACAGAGACTCGCAACTCCCCCAAAGGCACTTCACGGCCCGACTCACTGCGCACCTCGACACGAACACGCTCACCAGTAGCGTCGTCAGCCACCTCCAACGGTCCGCCTTTTCCACCGTGCAGATACTTGTCTCCCCACTGCATCAGCGCAAGAACCGCCGGCAGCAGGTCACGGCCCTTCTCGGTGAGCACGTACTCGTGCCGCGTCCGCTTTCCAGGCTCCTTGTACGGCACACGCTCGAACAGTCCCGCCTCAGTGAGTTCTTTCAGCCTCGCCGACGCAACCGCCTCGGTGATGCCGACTCGCGACGCGAAGTCGTCGAAACGCGTTGTGCCGTAATAGGCCTCTCGCAGAATGAGCATCGCGGACCGGGTGCCGACCACTTCCATCGCCCGCCCGATCGAACAGTGCGTGGCCCGCCAGGCGTCGCGATCTTCGAGCACTCCGGTCAGTCGTACAGCGTCCATACAATTCACCATACCCCCTGGCTTGCCATAACCATAGTCAGAGTCTAGATTCCTGACTATGGAACTTCATAGCCAGCCAGTGCGGACTGGGCCGCTCCTCGCAATTCTGTCGGGAGCGCCGTTTGTCGCCAGCCTCGATCTTTTTGTGGTCAACGTGGCCTTCGGCGACATCGCCAAGAGCTACCCGGGCCACTCACTCGGCGAGTTCAGTTGGATCCTCAACAGCTACGCGATCGTCTACGCCGCGCTTTTGATCCCCCTCGGACGCTGGGCGGACCGGATCGGGCACAAGCGCGCCTTCATCGCCGGCCTCGCACTGTTCACCCTCGCCAGCGCCGCCTGCGCTTTCAGTCCGTCATTGTGGGCACTGGTGGCATTCCGCATCGTTCAGGCAGTCGGCGCCGCAGCACTCACCCCGGCCAGCCTCGGCCTCCTGATCAGTGCACTCCCGGCTGCGAAACGTCAATCCGGCGTTCGCATCTGGGCGGCAGCCGGCGCGGCCGCTGCGGCATTCGGCCCCGTCGTGGGCGGCATTCTCGTCGAGGCGTCGTGGCGCTGGGTCTTCCTGATCAATGTTCCAGTCGGGATCGTATTGCTCTACTTCGCAGTCCGACTCGTCCCGGATACAACACACAAGGACTCCGATGCCGGGATCGACTTCGTCGGCGCCGCCCTCCTCACCGTCGGAATCGGCTCTCTCGCGCTGGCACTCGTCCAGGGACCTGATTGGGGATGGACCGACAACCGCGTTCTGATCGCCTTCGCCGTCGCCGTCGCGACCCTACTTTCGTTCTGGTGGAGCAACTCTCGCCATCGCACTCCGTTGATTGCTCCCGATCTTCTGAAGATCCGCTCCTTTGCCTGGTCCAACGTCACCGCCATCTTGTTCAGCGCGGCATTTGCTGCCGGACTGCTCTCGAATATCCTCTGGCTGCAAGAAGTTTGGGGATACTCGGCATTGCGCACCGGCTTCGCCGTCTCGCCGGGTCCGCTTCTGGTTCCGCTGTTCGCGATCGCCGGTGGATCGCTTTCGCGCAAGTACTCGGCGGGACGCGTCGCCGCACTCGGCAGCCTTCTGTGGGCAGTCGGAACCGTACTCGTTCTCGTCTCGGTTGATTCGACGCCCAACTACGCGACCGGACTCCTGCCGGGCTGGATCATCGCCGGAATCGGTGTCGGCCTTGCCCTGCCGACCATTCTGTCGCAGGCCACGGCGGATCTTGCACCGGCCCGATCGGCCACCGGTAGCGCTATCGTCAGCATGAGCCGACAGATCGGAACCGTTCTCGGCGTGAGTGTTCTGATCGCGGTTCTCGGCTCCTCCGTCGACCCCGACACCTTCCGCCAGGCCTGGTGGGTGATCTTTGCCGTCGCGCTTGTGTCTGCCCTGGCATCGCTGGGAATGACGCCTGCGACCACACCCACCCCAGTTGTCCCTGCTGAATCCGCCATCCCTGAAAGGAATTTGTCATGAGAGACGCAGTTATCGTCGAAGCCGTTCGCACTCCGATCGGCAAGGGAAAGGCGAACGGCGCCCTGCACGGCATCAACGCCGTCGACCTCCTCGCCTACAGCCTCAAAGCGGTAGTCGAGCGCACCGGGATCGATGCCGCGCTGATCGACGACGTCATCGGCGGCGCGGTCAGTCAAGTCGGTGAACAGAGCCAGAATGTCACTCGCACTGCCCTTCTCGCCGCCGGCTACCCTGAGTCGGTACCGGGAACCACCGTCGACCGACAGTGTGGAAGTAGCCAACAAGCAGTTCATTTTGCTGCTCAGGGCGTTATTGCCGGTGCGTACGACATCGTTGTTGCTGCCGGAGTCGAGTCGATGAGCCGAGTGCCGATGGGCTCGAGTAGCGTCGGGCGCGAGTCACTCGGTGTAGGTTTCGAAGAGCGCTATCCGGACGGTCTGGTACCGCAGGGCATCAGCGCCGAATTGATCGCTGCCAAGTGGGGACTGAGCCGCACCCAACTCGACGAATTCTCGGCGTCGAGTCATCGGAAAGCCGCGCTGGCAACCGAGAGTGGTTACTTCACCAAGGAACTCGCCACGCTCCCGCAACTGTCGGTCGACGAGGCCGTCCGCCCCGGCACCACGGTCGAGACCCTTGCCTGCCTACGGACCGCCTTCGAATCCGACTACTACGCCCAGCGATTCCCACAGATCGACTGGTCCATCACCGCGGGCAACAGCAGCCCGCTTTCGGACGGCAGTTCGGCGGTGATGATCACGACCAGTGAGATCGCCGCGAAACTCGGCCTCACCCCGAAGGCACGGCTGCACAGCTTCGCTGTCGCCGGCGACGATCCGCTGTACATGCTCACGGCGGTCATCCCGGCCACCGAGAAGGTCTTGGCCCGTGCGGGTTTGACGATCTCGGACATCGATCTGTTCGAGGTCAACGAGGCCTTTGCTCCCGTCGTCCTCTCGTGGGCAGCAGACACCGGCGTCGATCTGTCCAAGGTGAACGTCCACGGCGGTGCCATCGCACTCGGCCATCCGCTGGGCGGCAGCGGAACCCGGATCATGACCACTCTGGTCAACGCTATGGAACAGCGCGGCGCGCGCTACGGACTCCAGACCATGTGTGAGGCAGGTGGGCTGGCCAACGCAACCATCCTGGAGCGCTTGGGCTGAGCAATCACCGCTGGACGGCACTCGGACACTAGTGACCGAGTGCCGTCCATTCGGGATCCGGCTTGCGCGCAACGACCCGGAACACGATTCCACCCCGTCCACTGCGCTGCACCTCGTCGATCAGGAAGCCTGCGTTTTCGAGGTATCCGACCGGTTCGCGGGTGAGGTGATCGGCACCGAACCGTACAGAAAGCGGTTCGACGGCCTTCATCAGCGCCCGTACAACCGTGTTGGTGCTCGGCCCGTGCTCAGCGAGCACGAATCGACCACCAGGCACCAGCACTCGAAATGCTTCGCTGGCAACTCGGTCCGGATCGGGGATCGTGCAGAACGCGTAGGTGGAGACCAATGTGTCCACGCATTCGTCAGGAACATCGAGTGCTTGCACGTCTCCGAGTCGTAGGTCGACTTCGGTCTTCACTCCCTCGGAGACCTTGACCCTGGCCTGATCGAGCATCGCAGTCGAGATGTCCACGCCGATGACGTAGTCGACGTCGTCCCCGTAGAGAGGCAGGTTCAGCCCGGTGCCCACGGCAATTTCGACCACGCGCCCATGCGCCTGATCTACAGCCCATTTCCGGGCGTCACCGAGCACAAAGCGCTCGAAGCGCCCGATCTGTCGGTCGTAGTGCGCCGCCATTGCGTCGAAAGTCTTGGCGACCTGTGCAGTGTCTGGTTCACGCATAGTGCCCCGTTTCGATCGATCTTCTGTGCAGTCTTACACGCGAGCACCGGGTCGGGAAGACCTTTCGTGACGAAGAGCGACCGGCCGCGCGACGCAGTCCCTGACGGATGACCCCGGTATCGTTCCAGGTGACCTGACCTCACCAACGACCATCATGGATAGAGACCTCGTGCGATCAAGTAACTGCGTCACCGGATCGGTCCGGCCACCTTTTTCCACTGATTCCACTGGAGGTCTGTGATGGCCGGAGGACTCTTCGCCCTGCTCGACGACGTCGCAGCCCTGGCTCGTATGGCTGCCGCCTCGATCGACGACGTTGCCGCCGCAACCGGTAAGGCGACCGCCAAAGCGGCAGGCGTCGTCATCGACGACGCAGCCGTCACGCCGCAGTACGTCCGTGGGCTCGCGGCCGAACGCGAGTTGCCCATCATCAAGCGCATCGCCATCGGGTCGCTGCGCAACAAGCTGCTGATCATTCTTCCGATCGCTCTGCTGCTGAGTCAGTTCCTCCCCTGGCTGCTGACGCCACTGTTGATGGTCGGCGGCTGTTACCTCAGCTACGAAGCGGTTCACAAGATCTGGGGTGCAATTTTCGGCCACGGTGACCACCACGAGGCCGCCGACGAGCATCCTCGCGACGAAGAAGCAGTGGTTTCCGGCGCAGTCCGCACCGACCTGATCCTGTCCGCCGAGATCATGGTGATCGCACTCAACACCATCGCGGGCGAAGGTTTCTGGAGCCGGTTGGTGATCCTTGCCGTCGTGGCGGTCGTCATCACCGTGGTCGTCTACGGCGTCGTCGGACTGATCGTGAAGATGGACGACATCGGATTGAAGATCGCCGAGACGTCGTCTGGCTTCACCCACAAGGTCGGCCGAGGCCTCGTTCGCGGCATGCCTCACGTGATGTCAGTGCTCTCGGTGGTGGGTACCGCCGCGATGCTGTGGGTCGGTGGCCACATCCTGTTGGTCGGCATCGACGAACTGGGCTTCCACCCGCTCTACGACGCCGTTCATCACGGCGAAGAAGCAGTCAGTGACATCGCCGGAGTCGGCGGGGTACTGGTGTGGATCGTCAACACCCTTGCGTCGGCGGCACTGGGTCTGGTGGTCGGCGCCATCATCGTCGCAGCTCAACTGGGTATCACCCGCCTGCTCGCAAAGCGTTCTGCAACGGCCTAGTCACTGCGAGTTGTGGCGGAGCACCATCTGCTCCGCCACGGCGCGCAGTCCTTCACGCAACGACCGTGGCTCGAGCGCTTCGACGTCCGCTCCCAGACCGATCAACTGCGAGAGCGCGACAGCTTCGCTCTCGAGTTTCAGCTCCGCACTCACCCATCCGTCGTTGTCCTCTGGCCCCACTTCGACGGCAGCGGCAAGCTCGCCCACCACATCGGGGAGCCGGCGCCTGCCCTCTGGTGACAACCGCACGCGACATTCGAAGCGAAGCAGCGAACGGTCGAACTCGGCCATCGACGCCGCCCACCACGACGGCAGGTCGAAATCCACCGGCCGAGTGAACGAATCATCTTCTACCACGGCATTTTTGATGCGCCCGACTCGAAACGACAGCGTTCGACCGTTCATCCCCGCCACCAGATACCAAACACCGGCTTTGATGACCAGACCCAGCGGTTCGACCGTCCGCTCGCGATCGCGATAGGCGAAGCGCAGTCGACGCGAGTCCAGCACAGCGGATGTGACGATCGGAAGCGCAGAGATGTCGTCGACGCCGCCGAACCAACCCGGAACGTCCACGAGAATGCGGTCCTGCCACAGTCGTGCACTCTCGCGCAGGGGACCGGGCAGGGAGCGGAGCAGTTTGGCCCCCGCCGAACCGACGGCGTCGGATCGCCCGAGATCTGCAGCGATGGACGGCACGCCCAACAGCATGAGTGCGGACGTCTCGTCGTCCGTCATACCGGACAGCTTGGACTGCCAACCGTCGAGCAGACGGATGCCACCACCGGGGCCGCTCTCGGTCCAGATCGGCACGCCGGCAGCCGACAACGAGGCCACGTCGCGGTAGATCGTCCGCACCGAAACGCCGAACTCTTCGGCCAACTGATCGGCGATAACGCCGCGACTCCCCTGCAAACGCAGCATGAGTTGGAGCAACCGCGCGGATCTCATGGACCGAACATTACCGAGAATCACTGACAGAAGTTGTCAGGAATAGGAGTGCACAATGACCGTCATGGTCACTTGGAAGCAGTTCTCCGAAGAAGTACCCGCTCTTGCCGACGCGGTCCAAGCACGATTCAAAGCCCACAAGCATCACGTCCTCGCAACGCTGCGCAAGGACGGTTCACCGCGCGTGAGCGGCACCGAAGTCGAAATCCTCGACGGGCGTCTGGTCCTCGGTTCGATGTTCGGCGCACTCAAGGCGAAGGATCTCATCCGTGACGGGCGCTACGCCCTACACAGCAATCCCGGTGAGCACACCATGGAGGGCGGCGATGCGAAGATCGCCGGAATCGCACGCGAGGTGACCGGCGACGAGTTCGAAGCCGTGCTCGCAAGCTACACCTACGAGGTTCCGAAACCCCTGCACCTCTTTGTCCTCGACATCGACGAGGTGGTGCACACGACGGTCGACGACGAGCACATGTACGTCGATCTCTGGAAGCCGGGCAAGGAGATCACCCGCTTCACCAAGTGACGTTCTTCTCGCAATGCTCGCCGTTGGCACACGATTCCACCTGAACGGTGGCGTGGGAAAGACCGTGACTCTCGAGGACGGTGCGCGCGGATTCCAGAACGTTCGACGAATTCGCGTCACTGGTCAGGTGGACTGTCGCGACATCCATGCCGGTGGTGAGCGTCCAGACGTGTAGGTCGTGAACACCCATCACGCTCGGCAGCGCCGCCAGGTCGGCCTCGACCGCTTCGACGTCGACGTCGGCCGGCGACGCCTGCGTCAGAATGCGCAGCGATGCTGCGGCCAGTTTGATCGCACGCGGCACCACCCAGAGCGAGATGAGAACACCGACGACGACGTCCGCCCACGTCCAGTTGAACAGCAGGACAAGGCCACCGGCAATCAGAACTCCGACGCTACCGACGGCGTCTGCAAGCACTTCGAGGTAGGCGCCACGCACCGCGAGGCTGTCCTTGGAATCGCCGCGCAGCATCAGCATCACGACGATGTTCGCGGCCAATCCGGCAGCTGCAGTGATGATCAGGGCGCCGCCCGGGATCTCGGGTTCGTTACCGATGCGGCCGATTGCCTCGTAGAAGACCCAGGCGGCGACGGCCAGCAGCATCACGGCGTTGGCCATGGCAGTCAGCACTTCGGCGCGGTGCCAACCGAAGGTCCTGGCCGCGGTGGTGCTGCCCTTCTTCGCGAGCAGCAAAGCCGTCAATCCCATGGCCATGCCCACCACGTCGGTGAGCATGTGGCCGGCGTCGGCAAGCAGCGCCAGCGAGTTGATCAGAATGCCGACCGTGGCTTCGAGTACGAGAAATGCAACGAGGATCGCAAGCGCGATCGCCATTTTCTTGATGCGTTGCGGTGACGGCCCTACTCCGACCGAATCTGCTGCCGAGTGGCCGTGTGAATGGCCGTGCCCTGCTCCCATTTGTCCTGTTCCCTCCCAAGTCCTTCTCAGAGCATATGCATACATTCGCATACATACAATGAGTTGCTCAGTGAGCGGGAAAAGGCAGAGGTCAGTGATCCGGCTCGTACGCCGGGTGCGGCACAGTGGGCGGCAGAGTGGCGATCGACGAGATGCGCTTCATGCCTGCTACCTGCAAGAGGTCGACGACCAGCGATCGAATCTGGGCAAACACCACCGTCGAGGACAGGCCCGCGTTCTCGACTATCGCCGGTTTCAGTTCCTTCGCCACCGAGCGCAGGACGCGCGCTGCCTCGGCCTGATCAGGCTGCTCCCCCGGCTCCGCCAGGATCATGTCCTTGAGAACTTCGACGGCTTTCGACAAGCGCTCGACCTGCGCCACCAGACGCGGATCGAGTATCTCGTCGTCCCTGACCAACGTCAACGAACGACGCGCGAGTACTCGAATGTTGCGCATCGCGTTGTCGATGGGATCGGCTGTCGCCATGAGCCTTTCGAGGCGCGGTCGACTGTTCCAGTACAGCGGGGAGATTCGGCTGATCTCGCGCCCGCCGAGGAGGTTGCTGCGCAATCCGTCGATGGCACCCTGAGTTGCGCGCGCCTTCTGCAGCGCCTTCACGATCGGGTCCGGGTCGTTCGCGACGAGGCCGTCTGCCACCAATTGCAGTACCTCTGACGCTGTTCCGAGAATCGATGCAGCGTCCTTGCGTGCGCGTCGTACCGGGTGCGTGGGGATGATCGCGACCACCGCGATGCCCACCAAACCACCGACAAGGGCGTCGATCATGCGATCGGGCCCGCCACTGCCGCCCGGTGGGATCAGCGTCGCCACCAGCACGGCCGAGTTTCCGGCCTGCATGGAGAAGATCGGCCCACTGTTCAGTAGCACCGCGACGGACATCGCCAGCACGACAACCAAACTGATCTGCCAGGGTCCGCTCCCGATGCCGGAGATGATCAGGTCACCGATTCCGATACCGACCGTGACACCCGCAACCAACTCGAACGAACGTCGTAGTCGGGCGCCCAACGACAGACCGAGCGAGACCACGGCGGCAATCGGCGCGAAGAACGGCGCATGGTGCCCGATCACCGTGGTGGCAACCCACCACGCCAATCCGGCCGCCAAGGCACATTGAATGATCGGTAGCGCCGACGTCTGAAGCCGACGCACCGATTTGCGAGCACGGTCCTTGATACCGGCCCGGCTCGGACGGAAACTGCTAACCGAGGCCAAGCGCTTCGGCGGCGTTGGGATCGCAGTCTTCGAGCAGATCTAGGCAACGCGCGTACTCGTCGGCCTCACCGATCGTCTTCGCGGCCTTGGCCAAGACAGCGACGCAACGGAGGAATCCGCGGTTCGGTTCATGGCTGTAGGGCACAGGACCGAAACCCTTCCAACCGTTACGACGCAGTTGGTCGAGTCCGCGGTGGTAGCCGGTACGCGCGTAGGCGTAGGCAGTGATGGTTTCGCCCTTGTCCAGGGCAGCCTCGGCGAGGTAGGCCCACGCGATGGAGGCAGTGGGATGGTCGGCCGCGACCTGGGCCGGGTCAGCGTGGTTGAGCAGTGCCGATTCCGCCTCGTCGTCGCCGGGAAGCAGAGTGGGCTTGGGTCCGAGCAGGTCACCGAATTGGGTCATGCGCTCATTGTGCCCGCTACGCCTTTCTGCCACAGGACCGCCTCGCCGACGGTCGGAGTTATGCCCGGTACATACCGGTCGTTACCCTGACATGGTCATTGCCGCATAAGACCGAAGGGTTACCCGTGCCGGACTCGAAAGACGACAACTCGAAAAAGAGCGCAGCCCCGAACGGTGCGCCCGAGAAGTCGGCCCCGACCGAACCTGCGACTGTGGCGATCCAGAAGGCAGACAAGAACTCGAAGGCGGACAAGAACTCGAAGGCGGACGGCGACGCCAAAGCCGCCAGCGCGCCAACCGTCGCGATCCCCAAGGCAACTCAGGCACCCACAGCAACACCAGCAGAAACACCGGCAGCAGCACCGACACCCCAGCCCAAGCCGGAGCCCGCCACCGTCGCGATTCCGAAAGCCTCGCAGCCGACACCGCCACCCCGGCAAGTTCCAACCCCGCCGCCACCGCCACAGCGCTCCGCGCCTCAACCGCCACAGCGCTCCGCGCCTCAACCGCCACAGCGCTCCGCGCCTCAACCGCAGCAGCGCGCCGCGCCTCAACGTGTGGGTGTCGCAGCGACCCCACCGCCGGCCCAGCCGATGCCGACTCGCATCGAGCCTGCCGCGCCGGAAAAAACCAAGCGCAGTGGCAAGGGCTGGTACATCGCGGCAGCAGCGGCCGGCGTCGCCGTCCTCGCGGCAATCGGCATCGCAGTCTTCGTCTCGTCCACCAGCGGTAGCGGCGAAAGCTCACCTGAAGCCCAGGTTCAGACCGCCATCTCGACGTACGTCGATGCTCTTCAGACCGGTGATCTGGCAACGCTGCGAACGTCGACGTGTGGGGCGTTGGGCGAGTACTACCGCACTATTCCGGACGCGGCGTTCGCTCAGGTCCACGACAATGCCGTCGCTCAGAAGACGATCCCGCAGGTCGGAGCCGTCGATGCGGTGCGCATCACCGACGACACCGCGATCGCTCAGGTCCAGGCAAGTTTGCCGAGCACCGGCGAACAGTCGTGGCGCACGTTCGACCTCGAGCGCCAGGACGGCACGTGGAAGGTCTGCGATCCCAGCAAGTAAGCACCTGAACAGAAAATGCGCGCCGACGAGAAATTCGTCGGCGCGCATTTTGTTCTGTGTAGCTGAGTTGTGAAGCCGATCAGCCTGCGGACACCGAGCGTCCGGCCGACTTCAGGTCGTTGCACGCCTCGACGACGCGAGCCGTCATGCCTGCTTCGGCCTTCTTGAGGTAGCTGCGCGGGTCGTATGCCTTCTTGTTTCCGACCTCGCCGTCGATCTTGAGGACGCCGTCGTAGTTGGAGAAGAAGTGTCCGGCGATCGGACGGGAGAACGCGTACTGGGTGTCGGTGTCGACGTTCATCTTGACGACGCCGAAGTTCAGCGAATCCTCGATCTCGGACTTCAGCGATCCCGATCCACCGTGGAAGACGAAATCGAAGGGCTGCGAGCCTGCGGCCAGGCCGAGCTTGGCAGCGGCGACCTTCTGGCCCTCTTCGAGAACCTCGGGCTTGAGCTTGACGTTGCCCGGCTTGTAGACGCCGTGAACGTTGCCGAAGGTGGCTGCGAGCAGGTACTTGCCCTGTTCGCCGATGCCCAGAGCATCGACCGTCTTCTCGAAGTCTTCACTCGAGGTGTAGAGCTTGTCGTTGATCTCGGCCTCGACGCCGTCTTCTTCGCCGCCGACGACACCGATCTCGACCTCGAGGATGATGCGTGCAGCCTTGGAGAGGGCGAGCAGTTCCTTGGCGATTGCCAGGTTCTCGTCGATCGGGATAGCCGAGCCGTCCCACATGTGCGACTGGAACAGCGGGTTACGACCGGCGTCGACGCGCTCCTGCGAGATCGCGAGCAGCGGACGCACGTAGGTGTCCAGCTTGTCCTTCGGGCAGTGGTCGGTGTGCAGCGCGATGGTGACGTCGTACTTTGCCGCGATCACGTGTGCGAACTCGGCGAGCGCAACAGCGCCGGTGACCATGTCCTTGACGCCCAAACCGGAACCGAACTCGGCGCCGCCCGTCGAGAACTGGATGATGCCGTCACTGCCGGCGTCCGCGAAGCCCTTGATGGCTGCGTTGATGGATTCGGAGCCGACACAGTTGATGGCGGGGAAGGCAAAGGAATGCTCCTTGGCCCGACCAAGCATCTCGGCATAGACCTCGGGAGTTGCGATAGGCACGGCGGGAGTCCTCCATATACGTGTCGTTCGGAGCGCTCGGCGATGTGAAAGCGCTTCGTGTGGTCCTAGCAGTATGGCAAGTCCGACTCGTCACGTCTCTTTGCGGTCTCGGCCGCCGCCACCGACGCGATGACCTGCGGTGGTGGGAAACACTCAGATTCGGCCGGTACTCTGGCCCCCGTGAATGTGCAGGCAGCAACTGAATCCGTGACGAACCTGGCCTTGCTGCCTGGCTTCCTCGATCCCGTGAACCTCTTGAATTCCTTCGGAACGTGGGTTCTGGTGGGACTGCTTCTGGTGGTCTTCATCGAATCAGGGCTGCTGTTTCCGCTCTTGCCCGGCGATTCTCTGCTCTTCACCGCAGGGCTGATCGCGGCTTCCAAGTCCACCGAGATCGAACCGTTCGCGCCGCTGTGGGTGCTCCTGGTGACGATTCCGATCGCCGCGATTCTGGGTGACCAAGTCGGGTTCTACATCGGCGCCAAGGGCGGAACTGCCCTGTTCAAGACGGACGACGCGCGGTTCTTCAAGAAGAAGTACATCGACGAGTCGCATGCCTTCTTCGAAAAGCACGGCCCGATCACCATTATCCTGGCGAGGTTCGTGCCGATCGTGCGTACTTTTGCACCGGTTGTCGCGGGCGCCTCGAAGATGAAGTACTCACTGTTCCTGACCTACAACATCGTCGGCGGCATCCTGTGGGGTGCCGGTGTGACTTTGCTCGGCTACCTCCTGGGGCAGATCGAATTCATCCGCGACAATGTCGACTACATCTTCATCTTGATCGTCCTGGTGTCGGTTCTGCCGATCGTCTTCGAAATCGGAAAGCGAATTCTGGCGTCGAGACGCGGTGAATCGGCGAATACTTCCACTACGGACAATTCGACGGTGACAGTCCCCGAAGACCCCACCCCCTGATTGCAGAACGAGGCGAAGAACTGACCACGATGACGCTCGCATCCGGCAGTTTCTCCCCACTCGAGACTGCCGGGCCCCTGTTGGTCTGGATTATCGTCGTCACGTTCGTCTTCATCGAGTGCGCGATCATCCTCGGGTTGTTTCTCCCCGGCGACTCACTGCTGATCACAGCCGGAATCGTGCTTGCCGGTCACGAATCCGGTGCAGGCCACGTGTGGGCGCTGTCGGTGGGCGCGATGATCGCTGCCATTGCCGGCAACCAGGTCGGGTACGTCATCGGCCACCGGACGGGAAACCACATCAAAGCCCGTAAGGGCGGCAAGTACTTCACCGAGAAGAATCTGCACCGGGTCAACATCCTGTTGGAGAGACACGGGTTCTGGGCGGTCCTGATCGCCCGCTGGGTTCCGTGGGTTCGCACCCTGTGCCCGATGGTCGCAGGCGCAGCCAAGATGAACCACACGCGCTACACCATCGCGAGCACCATCGGCGCGATCATCTGGGCACCGGTACTCCTGCTGCTCGGTTTCTACGGTGGCTCGTTCCTCGATCGCGTTCCGTGGTTGCTGCCCGCCGTGCTGATCGTGATGATGGTCAGCTTGGTCATCGGCACCGCGTTGGGAATCTGGCAGTACCGCAAGGAAATGGCCCGACCGGCCGAAGACGTCGAGGTAGAAGAAGTCCTCGACTAGAAGCTGTCTGCTCAGTGCAGGTGGCTCTGGTCCCACGCCGGAAGCGGGTCGTCGTAGCGAATCCAGGCCCGCGGTCCTTCGCGTAGTTCGTCATCGGTCAGCAGAGCCGGATCGAGGATTCGCGACGGCGTCGCCGAGTCGAGTTTCACTCCGATGAACACGATCTCCTGCCCCGGTTCCTCCGCTGCCGACGCCCACAGTTGCGCCGGTTCGATGACGAGGTTGGGGCCCGCCTGCGACCAGATAGCGGCGAACTCGGGCCGACTGGCGATCCAGCAGAAGCCTTTGCTTCGCAAGAGTCCCGCGAACTGACCGAGCGCAGCCTCGAGTCGCGCCGGATGAAAGGGTCGCGAGGCTCGATACGTGACGCTGCGTATTCCGTATTCCTCGGTTTCCGGGGTGTGCCCGCCGGCCAGCTCCTCGTCCCAACCGGGTACTTGCGCAGCCAGTTCCGGGTTGTAGAGACCGGTTTCGAGGACGCGATCGAGGGTGACTTTTCCGTGGTCGGTCCGAATCAGCTGAGCAGTGGGGTTGAGCCTTCGAAGCGTCGCCTCGACGGTTCCCGCCGCCCGCGGGCTCACCAAGTCGGTTTTGTTCAGCAAGATGACGTCGGCGAACTCCACCTGATCGACCAGGAGATCGGAGATGCTGCGTCCGTCCCCCTCCCCGGCTTCGAGGTTGCGCTCGTCCAGTCGCTCGCCTTTTGCCAGCTCGCCGAGGAAGGTCGACGCGTCCACCACGGTCACCATCGTGTCGAGCTTCGCGAGCGAGCCGAGGCTGAAGCCGTCCTCGAATTCCCAGTCGAAGGTGGCCGCCACCGGCATCGGTTCGGAGATGCCGGTGGACTCGATCACCAACTGATCGAACCGCCCCTCGCGGGCCAGCGCGCCGACGGCGTCGATCAGATCCTCGCGCAGCGTGCAGCAGATGCATCCGTTGGTCAGCTCGACCAACTTCTCCTCCGTGCGATCGAGGTGGCCCTGGCCCGCGACGAGGGCCGCGTCGATGTTGATTTCGCTCATGTCGTTGACGATGACGGCGACCCGACGGCCGTCTCGATTGGCGAGGATGTGGTTGAGGAGTGTGGTCTTGCCTGCGCCCAGAAATCCGGACAGCACGGTTACCGGTAGCTGCTTCATTCCTTAATGGTAACCATTGTCATTATCGACAACGGGAGGCGGGCCTACTGCACTGCGGACGCACTACCCGAGAACTGGCTCTCGGGCCTCGGCAAGCCGAAATGATCACGAAGCGTCGTACCCGTGTATTCGGTCCGGAAAAGACCGCGATCCTGCAGGATCGGGACCACACGCTCGGTGAAGATTTCGAGTCCACCCGGGTAGTACGGCGGCATGACGTTGAATCCGTCAGCAGCACCGCTGGTGAACCATTCCTCGATCGTGTCAGCCACCTGCTCGGCGGTTCCGGCAAACACCCGGTGTCCGCGCGCACCCGCCAAACGATGAAGCAGGCCCCGAACCGTCGGACGCTCACGCTCGACTATGCCGGCGATCACCTGCAATCTGCTTTGCTTGTTGTCGGTGACATCACCTGCCGCCGCGAACAATTCGACAGGAACCGGTGCATCCAGTTCCAGATTCCGAACATCGGTCCCGGTTAGTGCACCGAGTTGCGCGAGCCCGTACTCCGGCGAAGTCAACTCGTTGAATTCTCGCTCGAGCGCCTTGGCTTGTTCCTCGGTGTCACCGATGAACGGGCTGATTCCGGGCAGGATCTTGACATGATCGGGGTTGCGCCCGAACTGAGCAGCCCTCGACTTGATGTCGGTGTAGAACGCCTGCGCATCGGAAAGTCTCTGGTGCGCTGTGAAAATCGCCTCCGCATACTGACCGGCAAACGCGCGACCGTCGTTGGACGCCCCGGCCTGCACCAGCACCGGGTATCCCTGCGGCGTTCGCGGCGCGTTGAACGGTCCCCGCACCCGAAGATGCCGGCCGACGTAGTTGATCTCGTGAATCTTGTTTCTGTCCGCGTAGATTCCGTTCTCCCGGTCCAGACTGATCGCGTCGTCCTCCCAGCTGTCCCACAACCGCACCACCGCGTCGACGAATTCCCTTGCACGCGAATACCGGTCGCCGTGGTCCGGATGCTTGGCCAGCCCGAAGTTGGCGGCAGCCAGATCCGTACCCGTGGTGACGATGTTCCACCCAGCGCGTCCGTTCGAGATGTGGTCGAGCGAGGCGAACAGCCGAGCCAGGTTGTACGGCTCGTAGTACGTGGTCGACGCCGTCGCGATCAATCCGATCCGCTCGGTTGCCACTGCAATGGCCGTCAACAAGGTGATCGGCTCCAACGTCCCTGCGGGACCGTGCTCGACGTCGCTGCGCAACGCGGGACCGTCGGCGAAGAAGATTCCGTCGAACTTCGCCGCCTCAGCAGTGCGAGCGATCTCCTGGAAATACGTGACGTCGAACAGACGTTCCGGTGTTGTCCACGGATGACGCCACGCCGCTTCGTGATGACCGGCGGGGTGGATGAACGCGTTGAGGCTCAGTTGGCGCGGAGAATCAGACATGCCTGAATGCTGGCAACTGCCGCCGCAGTCCGACAGGGTTAGGGTTCGCGTGATTCCAACTCGGGGTTGGCAGCTCGGTATCGTCACATGGGTGAGCCGCGTAGTTGTAGCCGAGTTCGTACCGTCCGGATCGACAGCATCGGTTCTTCACCAGTGCTGTGAGGTCTTCGCCGAAGGCCAGCGTCACCTGTCCGGAACTGCGCCGACAGCGACGGCGCTGATGGAAATGATCGAGGCCGAGGACGGTTCGGCCGATGTATGGCGTTGGATCGCACGCGACGGCGGAACGGACGAGGTCCTCGGTATCGCCCAGGCGCGACGCAACTCGGCGGAACCTGATCTCGCAGAGTTTCGGATGTACGTGACACCCCACGCGCAGCGACGAGGGGTAGGACGAGCGCTTGCCGAACTCGCCGAAGTCGACATCGCCGGGTTCGGCGTGCGAAGAATCAGAGTGACGGCGCTCGTCGGAAGCGCAGCCGAGCATTTCCTGGGATCGTTCGACGGCCACCGTGTGTTGCTTCGGTTGGCCAACCAGGTTCAGCACCTCAGCCCTCCCACCGCACACAGCGCCCGCCCCGGCTATCGAATCGTCAGTTGGCGCAACCGAACCCCGGACGAGCTGGTCCACTCCTTCTCGGAGGCATTGAACCGACTCCTCGACGCGCCGGGCGCCGAACTGCAGATGCCCGAACGTAATTGGGGAGCCGACGAGGTCAGATCGTGGGAACAGAAGATGACGGGTGGCTCTCAAGTACTCCTGGTGTGCTGCGCGGTCGACGACAGCGTCGGCGAAGTAGCCGCAGCGACAGTGGTGACGGTGGACGAACATGACAGCACCCACGCATCACAGCACGACACCGTGGTACTTCCCCAGCACCGCGGACACGGTCTCGCTCGGTGGGTCAAGGAGCAACAAGCGTCTGTGTTGGCAGCTGAATTTCCCTCGCTGCAAAAGATTTACACAACGGTGAACGCGGAAAACCACCCGATGCTGACCGTCAATCGGAGCCTGGGATACCAGACCGTTGCGGAGCGGATCCTGGTGGAGATCAGGAGAGTCGAGAGTGCGTCGCACAAGCCTCGGTGACGATCTTCCTCCACAGGAGCGGGTGAGACTGCCAGAAGTTGTGCGCGACACCGTCGACGACCTCGAAACTACCGTTAGGCACGAGCTCGGCCAGTTGCTGCAACGGCCACGACGGGCGAATATCGTCGGCCGCCGCGAGAAATGTCATGGGCACGGGTGAGTCGGCCAACTGCCGAAACAGCTGTGGTTCATGGATCCATTCGATGAACGATTCTTGAAGCGATTGCCAGACAACAGGTTCCCAAGGTATCTGCGGGTCCGGCTCGATTCCCGCTTCGTACTGCTTCGACCAGGTCCGGTCCTTGTGGAGGCCGTGCCCCGCGATGCCGACGACGCCGGACACCGATTCCGGACAGTCGAGTGCGTACCGCACCGCCAAGTCGGATCCCCACGAGTGCCCCAGCACGACCCAGCTGTCGATCTCGAACGTGCGTCGGACGAGTTCGAGGTCCGCAACCGCCTGCGCCATCGTATGAGCGCCGCCACCGGACCGGCCGACTCCGCGTGGCTCAGGGCACCACGCGCGCATTCCTTCCGGAACCAGCTCGTCGTGAGCAAGATAGTGAACGCATCCCGGGCCGCCGGAGAGAACCAGAACGTCCGCCCCTGCCCCACCGACATCGATGTGAAGACGTACGCCGTCCGTGTCGACCACGTGCCGGGATTCCATGAGGGAAAAGCCTAACGCTTACGCGGGTATCCAGCCGCCGAGACGACAAATGCCGCCTCCATGAGCATCCACCCACCTACCTGCACCGAGAGGTCTCGCTCGGGCACGCTCGACGAGCGCACCGTTCCGGCGGCGAAGGTGGCGATGTCGCCGGACAGACTCGGCAACTGAGCATCCTTGGTCCAGTCATGCCCGAACAGCGGCAGACCTTCGATCTGCAGTCTGTTGTTCCAGGCCGCTTCCGCGGAGGACAGAACGATCTGCGCTGCGAGTTCGCGCGCTCGCAGGTCCTCGTGAGTCTCCCAGGACAAGTTCACCACCACGAACGCGAGGTAGCGAGCCAGGATTGCGTTGAACAGTCCGCCGTCGCCTCCGCCACCGCCCGTGATGACTCCGTACTCGGTCATTCCGTCGTACACCGCGTCGACGAGTTTGTGGACTCGCTCGCGGTGGCGCGGTTCGCCCAATCGCGTCGACAACTCGGTTTCCAACCCCAGCGTGACGCCCTGACAGTACGAATAGATCGCGCGCTCGAGGGTGCCGTCGCGGCGGATACCGTCGAAGATCAGTCCGGAGTCCGGATCCCGCAGCGTCTCGTCGATCCAGTCGGCCGTTGCCTGCGCGCGCCAGAGTTTTCCGGTGCGCGCCAGCATGATTCCGGCGGGTCCGTTTGCCGGGGTGTTGTAGAAATCGGAACCTTTGCACCACGGAATACCGCCGCCGTCGGCCGGGGACCACGAATCGAAGAGTTGCGATTCGAGCGCCTGGACCGCGGTCCGGTGATCGACCGAGAACATACGTTGAGCACGTTCGAGCGAGAGGCCCAGCCACGCCATGTCGTCGTAATAGTTGTTGGTCCACGCCGAGACGTTGCGGACCCGCACACTGCGGGCAACCTTCGCCACCCGGCGACGACGCTTGGGCGTCGGGTCACGTTCGAGCGCGTCGATTGCAGTGTCGAGCAGGTGTGCTTGCCACCAGTAGTGCCACGGCTTGAACATCCGCTCGCGCCGAACAGCGGGCCAGGCAACCACGCCGAGTGCTGTCCGGGGCATTCCCCACAGGCGCCGAAGGTGACGACTGACTATCGCGCCCTCAGCCGCATCGGCTCGCTCTGCCCACACTTCCTGCATAACTACCTATCCTGTCTGGTCGAGGCGCTACGCGCTAGCCGGAATTCGCGAGCGAGATCAGCGGGAATCGGCGAGATCGGCATGCTCACGTACCCACGCGTGCATCGCAATGCCGGCCGCGACACCGGCGTTGATGCTGCGAGTCGACCCGAATTGTGCGATCGAGACCGTCATGGACGCAACCTCTTTCGCATGTTCGGTCACTCCGGGCCCTTCTTGACCGAACAGCAGGATGCACTCTCGCGGCAGGCTTGCCGTTTCCAGCGGCACCGACCCCGGGGTGTTGTCGACGGCAACGATCGTGAGTGAATTCTCACGGGCGTACTCGACGAGCTCGCTGATGTCGGCGTGGTGAACGATGTGTTGGTATCGATCGGTCACCATGGCGCCCCGCCGATTCCAGCGCCGACGCCCCACGATGTGGACCGCGGCCGCAGCAAACGCGTTTGCCGTGCGGACCACCGTGCCGATATTGGCGTCGTGCGCGAAGTTTTCGATGGCGACATGCATCGTGTGACGGCGCGAGTCGATGTCCTCGACTATCGCTTCCCGCGTCCAGTACCGGTACTCGTCCAAGACGTTTCGACGATCACCCTCGGCGAGGAGTACGGGGTCGTAGCGCTCGTCTGTCGGCGGTTCCGTGTCGTGCCCCTCGGCCCACGGCCCGACGCCGTTGGGGTTCTCGCCCCACTCGGTGGGTCCCGGTTCACCGGCCCCACCGGAGACGTCGTCGGCTGCGACTTCGGTCATCAGTACACCTCGTTGGAATCTGCAGCCACCGTGAAGCCGTGCGTGGTCTGATCGTTGACACACGAGACGTCTGTCGCGGTGGTCGTACAGGTGAAACCCAGTTTGCTCAGCGGTTGACCGGCCGCCAACACCGGATCGGCGTCGGGACCGCCCGAGGTGTACACCTCTCCGCCCGAACACATGAAAGCACCCTCACCCTCGTCGGTGACGCGAATACCGTTGCCCCAGTTGACCATGCAGCTCTCCGGCCGCGGCGGAACCGGAGTGGTCGTTCCCTCGCACCCGGCTTCGATTCTGGTGGGCAACTTGATGATGCCGCACTGGAAGTTCCCGTCGGGAGTGGTGAAGTAGTACGACTCGTTGCGCTCGAACTGCACGTCCGTGAGCGTCGTCGTCGGTGGCAGCGTCGTGGTCGGTGGTTCGGTGGTCGTGGGGACGACGGGCGCGACGGTGGTGGTTGTCGTCGGCACTGCGGTAGTGGTGGTCGAACTTGGCTGCGCCGCTACGGTCGGCGCTGAATCCGCCTCCCCGCCGCACCCTGCGAGCACGAGCGCCGACCCGACGCCCAACAAGACGAACCCCACCCGAACACGAACCACCCGACTACCTCCACACACGTCATCTTGGCCCAGCAACAGCCGACAGTGCACTCTATCGTGTGGTCGACTAAGTGCTGGTGACGCGCTTGTTCATCAGCCGTGAGAGCCACGCGGGCGAGAACCGCGACGCACTGAGAAAGAGCTTTGCCTGAGTTCCGACCGGGTAGTGAACCTTGTGTACGCATCCGGCGCCGCGTGTGGCCGCCCACAGCTCCTTCGCGACGTCGGTGGCAGTCAGCTTGATACCCAACGATCTGGTGGCTCCGGTGTCCATTCCAGTGACCATCGCGGTCTGGACGAACAACGGCCAGAGCGCGAGAACACGGATGTCGTGCTGTGCCCATTCCAGATCGAGCGCCTCGGTCAGGCCGCGGATCGCGAACTTGGTTGCACCGTACGTCGCCAGTTCGGGCTGGCCGTAGATCGCCGAAGCGGAGCACAGATTGACCACCTGAGCGCCGACGGTATCGCGGAGGTACGGGAAAGCCGTGTGCGTGCCGTTGAGGGTGCCGGTGATGTTGATGTCGACCATTCGGCGATGCGCCGCAAGAGAAATATCCTCGAACCGTCCCGAGGAGAGCACGCCCGCATTGTTGATCAGGATGTCCAGACGCCCGGACTCCCCGGCAAAATCGGCCAGACACTGCGCCCATCCCACCGGATCGGTGACGTCCAGGACACCCGTCACGACGCTGCCACCGAAACCGTCGATCTCGGCCTTCAACGAGGCAAGGCCGGCGTCGTCGATGTCGAACGCGCCGACGCGGTATCCGTTGCGCGCGAACAACAGCGACGTCTCCCGCCCGATTCCAGCCGCAGCACCGGTGATGAAGACGTTCGGTTCGCTCATCCGGTCAGGCTATCCTGGATGTGGAGGAAATCTGATGAATCACCGTCGCGTCGTACATACCGTGTGTTTCATCGCGGTGGGATATCTGATCGTGCTCGCGGTGTGGCTCGGATGGCTGGTCGAGCACACCCCACCTGGCACTCTGCCCTATCAGATCGGCGGGCTACTCGCCGCTTTCGGCTCGGCACTCGGATTCGGAATGGCCTGGGCCAATCGACCGACCCGCGCCGAGCGCAAGCTCGAAAAGCACGGCCTCGAAGGGTGGGCACGAATCGACAAGGTCACACCCCTGCGTCGAACCGTCGACGGCGAGTTGGCCAAGCTCGCACTCCGCCTCACGGTTCCAGGTTCCGATTCGTACTCGGGCCGGATCGAGTACGAGATCCGACCCGAGTTCAAAGACAAGATCACTCCCGGATCCACGGTCACCGTCATGGTGGACCCGAAGAACCGAGACCGAATCATGCTGTGCCCGTGAAAAACTAGACGCTCTTCTTGCGTCCCAGCGCCAACATGCCCTCCACCAGCATCAGTTGCGCTCCCGCGTACGACGCCAGGATCACACCCTCGGCAGCGGCACGGCCGGCGGTCCCGCGGATGAACAGTCGACGCACCACGATCAGCCCGTCGGACGCGGTGAAGAGCACTCCGCCCAATCCGAGCCAGGAGCGTCGATCCTTGTTCGGGACGACAACGTCGAGCACGGCCTTGGACTGCGGTGCCAGAGCGGGGTCCGCCGACAACGTCGAGGTGGTTCCCAACATCAATCCGTATCCGGTGAGCGGCGTCGACACGCTCGGTGCCTTGGCACGGAGCAGACCGGACGCCGTCGACCAACCGCTGATGCGGGGTTTGAGGGCAGCACGGGTCGGCCGTGCCCCGCGGCGCAGGAGAAGAGCCGAGTAACTGGCCTGCATCACCGCGAACGACGACGCGCCCTTGATCAGACGAGCATCGTTGTCCGGGTCGATCATGAACACGTCGCCGACGGTCGCGGCGGCGAGGCCGGCCAGAAGCAGTGCGGTATCGGCAGTTTCCGTCTCCGAACGCTTGCGCAGCACTCGGGCGGCCAAGGCAGGTGCAATCAGCGGCTTGGCGATCTGCTGAACCCGCTCGTTACCGACCACTGCCCCGACCACCGTCGCTGCCGTCGCCGCCGCAAAAACTGCGTGCTCGATGCCCCACTTGCCCGCCATCACAATCCTCCTGTTGGTTACACGTCCAACAGCGACCGTACTGGGTCACTCAGGCAGCATCGCCGGATTTGACGTCCGCGCCGTAGACATCGACGTATTCCTGCCCCGACTGGTCACAGAGCACTGCCATCAATTCATCCGTCGCCGCGCGCACGACGGCCTGGTAGCCACGAAGTTCGCGGTACCGAGAGAAGTCGATCGGCTCCCCTACCGTGATCCGGACCTTGCTGAAGCGCCACATCCGCGTACCCGGCGGGTTGACTGCGTCGCCGCCGTGCACGACGACGGGAATGACCGGCGCCCCGGTTTCCAAGGCGACACGAATCGCTCCGGTCTTTCCCTTGTACAGGCATCCGTCGGGCGATCGAGTTCCCTCGGGATAGATCCCCCAGACTCCGCCTTTGTCGAGAATTCCGATGGCCGTGTCCAATGCCGCACGGGAGGCATCGGCGCCGCTACGGTCGATCGGCACCTGACCCGCCCCACCGAAGAACCAGCGCTGCATCGCGCCCTTCACACCGGTCCCGGTGAAATATTCACTCTTCGCGACGAAGGTGATGCGTCGGCGCACCATGAGGACCAGGAAGAACGAGTCGACGACTGCCCGATGGTTTCCGGCGAGAATCACCGGCCCTTTCTTGGGGATGTGGTGCTGCCCCTCGATCGTCGGCCGCCCGAACAGCCAGAGGACCGGGCCGATCAGAACGTATTTGAACAGCCAATAGAGCACAGGGCATCACCTTTTCCGTCTAGTAGACAGTGTCTACGACGAGAATAGTAGACACTGTCTTCCATGACTGTCAGCAGCCTTCGCGAAACACTCGTCGCCACCGGCGTCGAGATTCTCGATGCCGACGGCGCCACAGAACTGACGCTACGGGAGATCGCGCGGCGCGCGGGCGTGTCGCACGGCGCCCCGCGGAGATACTTTCCGACCCACAACAGCCTGCTTGCCGCAATTGCCTCGCACGGCCTGCGCGATCTCACCGAAAGACTCCAGCCGGCACTCGTCGGCAAACAACCCGCTCGTAGCCGATTGATCTCGGCAGCAATCGAATACGTGTCATTCGCCCAGGAGCGGCCGGCGATGTTCGAGTTGATGTTTCGCCACGACCTCCTCGAGGGCACCGGCAGCAACCTCCGAGAGTCGTCACTCCCGCTCTTCGCCGCCCTGCAAGCCTTGACCGAAGAGGCCGACGCGTCCGATCCCACCAACTCTGCAGTGAACATCTGGACCGGAACCCACGGCATCGCAGTGCTGGCGGCAAATCGAAGCCTCGCGCTCGTTGCACCCGGCCTCGACATCGCGGCACTGGTCACCACGAGTGTGACGGACCACCTTTTACGGACTCGTTGATTTACATAGTTACCCTATGCAATAATATTTTTCGTGACAGATGAAGAGCAGCAACTGCACGAACTACTCGTCAACCTCGTGAGCAACACGCACCGCTTCGCGAAGCTGGCAGGTTCTTTCGCGTCCGATCAGTACCCACGCGCCTGGCTGCGCGCGCTCTCACTCCTCGAGGAATACGGCGAAATGCGGATCAGCGATTTCGCTCGACTCGACAGAAGCTCGCAGCCCTCTGCCACTGCCCTACTGCGCAAACTCGGCGAGAACGGTTACGTCGAACGCCGCGCCGACCCGGAGGACGCCCGCGCAGTGCGCGTCGCCATGACCGAGAAGGGTCGAAAGATCCTGAACGACGGCCGAAACGAGATCGCCGACGCTCTAGTCCCCCACTTCGTCGAACTCGGGCCCGAGCAGATCAAGAAACTGGCCGACGGATTGTCCGAATTGCGGTCCATCATCAAGACTTCCGACCCCAGCTGAAATACCCACCACTGAAAAAGGAGGTGGCCGTGAGCAACACGACCGCGACATCAACGCACCAGAACGAGGCTCCGCCGAGCCTCCTGAAACAACCGAAAGCGGTGTGGGCGGTAGCCTTTGCCAGCGTCATCGCCTTCATGGGCATCGGATTGGTCGATCCGATCCTCAAGCCGATCGGCGAACAACTCGACGCCACACCGTCGCAGGTTTCGCTCCTGTTCACCAGCTACATGCTCGTCACCGGCGTGGCCATGCTCATCACCGGTGTGGTGTCCAGCCGCATCGGCGCCAAGAAAACACTTCTTGTAGGCCTTGCCATCATCATCGTGTTCGCCTCTCTGGCAGGCGCTTCCAGCACCATCGGCCAGATCGTCGGATTCCGTGCCGGCTGGGGACTGGGCAATGCACTCTTCATCGCAACGGCATTGGCGGCCATCGTCGGCGCGGCCAGCGGCGGCGTCGCACGGGCGATCATCCTCTACGAGGCTGCACTGGGCATCGGTATCGCGGTCGGACCGCTGGTCGGCGGCGTTCTCGGTGACATCAGCTGGCGCGCACCGTTCTTCGGCGTCGCAGCCCTGATGGCGGTTGCTTTCATTCTCATCGTCGTGATGCTTCCGAGCGCACCCAAGCCCGAACACCACACGTCCATCGCTGCGCCCTTCCAGGCGCTGCGACACCGCGGGCTACTCACCGTTGCCATCACCGCGCTGCTCTACAACTACGGATTCTTCACGCTGCTCGCGTACACACCGTTCCCCCTCGACATGGGGGCGTACCCGATCGGATTCATCTTCTTCGGCTGGGGCCTGATGCTGGCGATCTCGTCGGTTTTCCTCGCCCCTCGCCTGCAACGACGCTTCGGCACACTACCGATGATGATGCTGGCGCTGACACTGTTCGCACTCGACCTCGGCATGATGGCGCTCTTCACCGAGAACAAGATCGTCTTGATCGTGGGTGTCGTCCTCGCCGGGTTGTTCCTCGGCGTGAACAACACACTCATCACCGAAACCGTCATGATCTCGGCTCCCGTGGAACGGTCGACCGCCTCGGCTGCCTACAGCTTCGTTCGATTCGTCGGCGGCGCCGCAGCTCCGTGGGTAGCCGGCAAGCTCGGCGAGTCCAACGTCCACATGCCGTTCTGGGTCGGCGCGGTGCTCACCCTCGCCGCTGTGTTCGTCCTGTCGAGCGGACGCAAGGTCCTCGCACACGTCGACGACCACGATCCCGCGCCGCACAGCGTCGACGAAGCACTCGCCGTCACCGTAGGCGACTGACCCCTGTGAGTGGTTGAGGAGTGCAGGGACCCCTTAACCACTCACGGGGCGTCAGCTCAGGTTCAGATCTTCCAGGCCCAGCAGCGATCGGTACTCGACGCCCTCGGCACCGATAATCGCGTCCGCACCCGTCGCGCGATCGACGACGGTAGCGACTCCGACCACTGTGGCCCCTGCCTCGCGCAGAGCCTTCACTGCTGTCAACGGAGAATTGCCCGTCGTGGTCGTGTCCTCGACAACCAGGACACGCTTGCCCACGATGTCCGGGCCCTCGATCTGACGCTGCATCCCATGAGCCTTCGCAGCCTTGCGAACGACAAACGCGTCGATCGGGCGTCCGGGAGCGTGCATCACCGCCATCGCAACCGGATCGGCGCCCATCGTCAAACCTCCGACTGCGTCGAAATCCCAGTCCGCGACCAGTTCACGCAGCAGCGAGCCGATCAGCGGCGCCGCCTTGTGGTGAAGTGTCGCGCGGCGAAGGTCGACGTAGTAGTCGGCTTCCTTGCCCGAAGACAGCGTCACCTTTCCGTGTACAACAGCCAATTCGCGCACCAGCGCAGCCAAATCCTCACGATCGCTCATGAGTGCTCAGCCTACCGACCACTGGCTTATGTTCGGCTTCTGCCTCTGGGCTACGTTCGGCTGCTGCCTCTGGGCTACGTGCGCCCGCGGCCTCGTCCAACGATGTTGGTCAACCGGCGAACCAGCCCCTTGGGAACCAGACGCCCGGCCGTCGTGAGGACCTTGTACTGAATTCCCGGAATGCTGATGACCTTGTCGTCACCGAGATCCTTCATCGACGCCGCAACCACCTGGTCGACGCTCAACCACATCGGCTTGGGGATCGTGGACATCTCGATGCCCGCACGCTCGTGGAACTCGGTGCGGATGAAGCCCGGGCACAGCGCCTGAACGCGCACTCCCGTCCCGGCCAACCCGCCGGAAAGCCCTTCGGTGAACGAGATGACATAGGCCTTGCTTGCCGAATACGTCGAACCCCGGCCGGACAGCAGGCCCGCGACGCTCGCCACATTGACAATCGTTCCGTGCGCCGACGCGATCATGCTGGGCAGCGCCGCACGGGTCAGCCGCATCACGGCGGTGACGTTGACGTCGAGTTGAGACTGAAGAAGCGCCGGATCTGCAGTCCAGAACTCGCCGGAGGTACCGAATCCGGCGTTGTTCACCAACACCTCGACGCCCTTCTCCAGACGAAGCGCGACGGTGTCGCGTC
>NZ_BCRM01000014.1 GCF_001552595.1 Rhodococcus erythropolis NBRC 15567 | reverse complement strand
GTGCAATCTGACCTCGTCACGTGCGACGAGAACCAGGTCGTATCCGAGGGAGGCGTATTTCTTGGCAAAACCGGCGCCGAGACCAGAGGTAGGTCCGGTCACCAGGGCAACGGGACGCACAGGGCGATCCGAGTGGGAAGTCGACATACCGGCCACGCTAGTGGTTATCGCGGCGGGACGGGAACCTTAAAGGTCAGTCGACCGGGCGAATTGTGCCCGAGCGCTGGGACGCCGGACGCTGAGCCGGCTTGTCAGCCGCCTCGGGCTTGCGCAGCGATTGGTCCTGACGTGGCGCAGATTCCCGCGGTGCAGGCTCACGCGGTGCGGACTCACGCGGGGCAAATTCACGCGGCGGAGCTTCACGGGGCGGCTGCTCTTGACGCGAACGGGGCTGTTCTACCGGATCCGGAGTTGGGCGAGACTTCTCGGCGCCCGGCCGCGGGCGGCTCGGATCGTGATCGACCTCGAGTTCGTTGGGATCGGTGACGGGAGGCAGGACATGCAGAATGCCGGACAGGCGCGCAACCGACTCGATTGCAGCGTCCCAATCCCGACCGTTGCTGGTTACGGGGAGCGAGCCGAGAGTCCACTGGCCTTCGCTCCACAGCATGCTGATCGACGGCGGAACCGATTCGGTGAACGCCACCATGCGCTGATCACAGACACGACGTGCGATCTCGAGATCGGTCGCGAAGACGACTCGTGAACCGATCGCACCCAGCAGGTTCAGGTCGCCGTCCTTGGGCGGAGCCGTCGATTTCAACCGAAGATCGATGTCGACGTCCGACCCGATCTCGCGGCGAACGGCGACGATGGTTGCGGTCTCTTCCAGGTCGAACAGCACGAACTGCTCTCCGCGACGACGGCCTCGGACGACGTCGGTGGCAGTCAGGTAGTCCTGCTTCGCCATGACCGCGCGATGCCATTCGCCCGCCAGCTGATCGTCAGTGGCCGTGTACGTGTATCCCTGTGCCTTGGCCCAGATCTGACGCACTCGCCCGGATTGATCTCGCCTCGTCCTGTCGACGTACAGGAGCGCACCCGCGCCTGCGAGTGCAATTGCTGCCAGTCCGAACCACATTCCAGTCATCACCCTCCAGGGTAGCGACTCGCGGCCTCAACCTCCCGCGACACCCTGGTGGACTCGCCTGATGTGTCGTGAACGACTCAGTTGCCGAACTTCGGCAACGACGTACTCAGAATCGTGTTGGCGGTCATCGTGCCGTTCTCCACCGGAGTTCCGTCGACGACGATGTTGTCTCCTGGTTGCAGATCGGCGATCGTGGCGCGGTTGAGCGCGATGAGGGTGGTGTCGGCTGTGGTCAGAACCGTCACCTGCGATCCACCGATCGAATCGATGACCAACGTGCCGCCGTCGTTCGACTTGACGGTGCCGACGGCTCCCCCGGCGTCGCCGATGACTTCGCCGAGCCCGCCCGGGAGCTGGCTGAGCGGGGAATCCGTCGTCGGAGTCGGTGCCGTGGTGCTCGCCTTCGGCGGTGTGGTGGTCGGCGCCTGCGTCGTAGTGGTCGGCGGAACGAAAGCGGTCTGGGTTCCCTTGTCGTTCGAACCGAACGCCGAGAACGCGACGATCGCGATCACGGCGACCAGGATCCCGACCACGCCGGCAGCCACCCACGTCGCGAGCTTGCGCTTCTTGCCGCCGCCCGACGACCCGTCTTCGATGAACGGCTGTTCCGGCGGAACTCCCCCGCCACCACCGGCAACCGGATACTGCTGTGTATTTCCGTACTGCTGTGTATTCCCGTACTGATCCGGGTTCCCGTACTGCTGGGCCGTGTACGGCGGATATGCCTGCGTCGCACCCGGCGGCGGGGCCTGCGGATCGAACTGCGGGTTGTAGGCGGGGAAGGCCTGCGTGGGATTCGGCTGCTGCCCCTGCTGCCCCAAGTACTCCGTGTTCTGATCCGGGCCACCGTAGGGATACTGCTGTGCCCCCGGATACTGCCCCGCCCCCGGCTGCTGACCGAAGTACTCCGTCGGCTGGTTCGGATTCTGGCCGGACACCGTCCCGTACTGCTCTGTCGGCTGGTCGGGCGTACGCCCCCACACCTCGGTGGCCTCGGGATCCTCACGGCGCGGCCCACCCGAGTTACGCGGATCGTTCTGATCGGTCATGCCTGGCTCACCTTCGGTTGGGACGAAAGAGCGTCGAAGTCGTTCGGAGAGGCGCGGGTGCAGACATCCCCAGTTCGAGCATCCAGCCATCCAGGGTAGAACAAAATGCGAATGCCCCGCCGATCCACTTGGATCGGCGGGGCATTCCACTTACCGAATCAGGACAGAACCAACTGATCCGCGTCCTCACTGACACCGACGTGCACGGTGTCGCCGTCCTGGACCTTGCCGGCCAGGAGCAGCTTGGCGAGCTGGTCGCCGATCGACTGCTGAACGAGTCGACGCAGAGGCCGAGCGCCGTACAGCGGGTCGTAGCCGCGCACCGCGAGCCACATCCGGGCAGCACCGTTCACCTCGAGGGTGAGACGACGCGCAGCCAGACGCTTCTGCAGCTGCTCGAGCTGGATGTCCACGATGTGCTCCAACTGCTCTTCGGAGAGCGAGTCGAAGACGACCACGTCGTCGAGACGGTTGATGAACTCGGGCTTGAACGCGTGGCGTACCGCGTCCATGACCTGCTCCCGCGTGCCACCGGATCCCAGGTTGGAGGTCAGGATCAGGATGGTGTTGCGGAAGTCCACCGTGCGGCCTTGACCGTCGGTGAGACGGCCTTCGTCGAGCACTGCAAGCAGGACGTCGAACACGTCGGGGTGTGCCTTCTCGACCTCGTCGAAGAGGACCACCGAGTACGGGCGTCGCCGAACTGCTTCGGTGAGCTGGCCGCCGGCTTCGTAGCCGACGTAGCCCGGAGGGGCACCGACGAGTCGGGCCACCGAGTGCTTCTCACCGTATTCGCTCATGTCGATACGGATCATCGCGCGCTCGTCGTCGAAGAGGAAGTCCGCCAAGGCTTTGGCGAGCTCCGTCTTACCGACGCCGGTCGGGCCGAGGAACAGGAAGGAACCGGTGGGCCGATTGGGGTCGGCGACACCTGCTCGGGCGCGGCGAACCGCATCCGAGACGGCGACGACGGCGTCGGTCTGGCCGACGACGCGCTTGCCGAGTTCGGACTCCATGCGGAGCAGTTTCTCGGTCTCGCCTTCCATCATCCGGCCGGCCGGAATGCCGGTCCAGGCTGCGACCACGTCTGCGACGTCGTCCGGCCCGACCTCTTCCTTGAGCATCACGTCACCGTCGGAGGCGGCTCCGGAAGCGACTGCTGCCTCTTCCAGTTCCTTCTCCAGCGCCGGGATGCGGCCGTAGCGCAACTCGGCTGCCTTGCCCAGATCGCCGTCACGCTCAGCGCGTTCGGACTCTCCTCGCAGGGTTTCGAGCTGTTCCTTCAGCACGCGCACCGAGTCGATGGCCTGCTTTTCGTTCTGCCAGCGGGTGCTGAGCTGATTGAGCTTTTCGCGATCGTCTGCGAGTTCCTGACGCAGCTTCTCGAGCCGAGCCTTGGACGCGTCGTCTGTCTCCTTCTCGAGTGCCACTTCTTCGATTTCGAGTCGGCGAACAGTGCGTTCCACCTCGTCGATCTCGACGGGTCGCGAGTCGATCTCCATACGAAGTCGCGATGCGGCTTCGTCCACGAGGTCGATGGCCTTGTCCGGCAGGAACCGCGAGGTGATGTACCGGTCCGACAGCGCGGCAGCAGCCACCAACGCGGAGTCGGTGATGCGTACGCCGTGGTGAACCTCGTAGCGCTCCTTGAGACCGCGCAGGATGCCGATGGTGTCCTCGACCGAGGGCTCACCGACGAGCACCTGCTGGAAACGACGCTCGAGTGCTGCATCCTTCTCGATGTACTTGCGGTACTCCTCGAGCGTGGTGGCACCGACCAGCCGCAGTTCACCGCGGGCGAGCATCGGCTTGATCATGTTGCCTGCGTCCATCGCGGATTCACCGGTGGCTCCGGCGCCGACGATGGTGTGCAACTCGTCGATGAAGGTGATGACCTGTCCGGCACTGTTCTTGATGTCGTCGAGAACTGCCTTGAGGCGTTCCTCGAATTCACCGCGGAACTTGGCACCGGCGACCATGGACCCGAGGTCCAGGGACACGACGGTCTTGCCTCGAAGCGATTCCGGGACGTCACCCGCGACGATGCGTTGGGCAAGGCCCTCCACGATCGCGGTCTTGCCGACGCCGGGCTCACCGATGAGTACCGGGTTGTTCTTGGTACGACGCGAGAGCACCTGCACGACACGGCGAATCTCGGTGTCGCGACCGATCACCGGGTCGAGCTTGCCGCTACGTGCAGCTTCGGTGAGGTCGGTGGAGTACTTTTCCAGCGCTTGGTAGGTGCCTTCGGGCTCCGGACTGGTGACGCGAGCGCTGCCGCGGACGGTGGTGAAGGCTTCACGCAATGCGTCCTGGGTAGCGCCATGACGTACGAGCAACTGCGCGACGTCGGAGTCGCCGCCGGCCAGTCCGTAGAGGACGTGCTCGGTGGAGACGTACTCGTCGTCCATCTCGGTGGCGAGGTGCTGAGCAGCAGTGAGTGCCGCGAGTGCCTCACGCCCGAGTTGCGGGGTGGAGCTTGCGCCGGTTGTCTTGGGCAGGCGATCGACGATTGCCTGTGCTTCACGGTGTACGACCGTGGGGTCGACGCCTACAGCTTTGAGTAGTGGGGCAGCGATGCCGTCGGTCTGGTCGAGCAATGCGACCAGCAGATGGGCAGGCCGGATATCGGGATTACCCGCCGACGACGCCGACTGCAGTGCAGCCGTCATCGCAGCCTGGGTCTTGGTTGTTGGTGTGAACGAGTCCACTTGTCACCTTTCTGGCGAAGTCGAACGGGAAGAGCCGCGACCGGTTGGTATTGCGACTGTGTCAATATGCTCAACGCGGACAAACTTGAGTCTATTCCGCTCAAGTTTGTTTTCGCCAGGCCGAGTTGGTTTCGTAGGTCACATTTTGAGCCGTACTAGAATTGTGGCGAGAGTTGCAGCTGGTGCGAAAGGGGGATGGATTGGATCCGACAGTGATCGCCCGTCTGCAATCCAGCCTCGATTCTCTGACCGACGACGAAGAGAGCCGTGCGCACTTCTCGGCAGTGTTCTACACCGGCCTCTTCGCGGAACATCCTCTGTACCGCTCATTGTTCCCGGCCGGGATGGAATCGCAGGGGCACCGTTTCTTCAGAGCGATCGAGTTCGTCGTCAAGAACCTTCCCCAGCATCGTCGGATCCGGAAGTTCCTCACCCAACTCGGCCGCGATCATCGCCGCTACGGCGTCGAGCGTGAGCACTACGAGGCTGCCGGTGTTGCACTCGAGCGCGCAGTTCGGTCGATGTACGGAACCAGCGCGCACAGTCGCTACAAGTGGACGCCGGAACTGGAGGACGCCTGGTCTCAGTTCACCGACCTCGTCGTGAGCACGATGGCCGACGGCGCCGAGTCCGATACGACCCCGGCACTCTGGGGCGCAACCGTGGTCAGCCACGAACGAGTCCTCGACGATCTGGCGATAGTGCGCCTCGAAGCCGACCCACCCATTCCGTACGGGGCGGGACAGTACGTCGGCGTTCAGATTCCCCAGCGCCCGAAAATGTGGCGGTACTACTCACCGGCGATTCCGACCAACCCTTTCGGTCAGCTCGAGTTCCACATCCGCAAGGTGTCGGGAGGATGGGTCAGCCCCGCGATCGTCAGCGAGACCAACGTCGGTGACCGCTGGGTCATGTCCACTCCCCTCGGCGGTCTCGAGGTCGACTTCACCAGCGACCGTGACGTTCTCATGATCGGATCCGGCACCGGCATCGCCCCACTGCGGGCACAGGTGATGGAAATGTCCCAACGTGCGCACAATCCGCGCGTGCACCTGTTCGTCGGCGGCCGGTATCCGTGCGACCTCTACGACCTCGAAACGCTCTGGCACATCTCGCTCAGTAATCCGTGGTTGACCGTCGTACCGGTTTCCGAAGAACCCGAAAACCCTTGGTGGCACAACGGACCGGTGCTGGAGCCACCCTTCGGAATGCACAGCCGACTGATCGGACCGATCGGAAAAGTGGTCTCGCAGTTCGGCTCGTGGGCCGACCGTCAGGTGCAGATCTCGGGGTCACCGTCGATGATCAAGACCACCGTCTACGCCTTGCGTGCCGGCGGAACTCCGCTCGACCAGATCCGGCACGACCCGCTCTACTGACTACAGGAGAACTTTCATGGCCCAGCGAACCTGGTCGAGCACAGTCGTCGAACATCACCGTCTCCGTGAGGATCTGGCGGTTGTTCGTCTTGTCGGCGACGTCGTCCCGTTCCGACCCGGCCAGTACGTCGACGTCAGCGTCCCGCAGAATTCGCGGTTGCTCCGTCGACTCTCCCCCGCACTGCCTCCCTCACACGACGGGAAGTTGGAGTTTCACGTCAAGACGGTTCCCGGCGGTTGGGTCAGCGGTTCGATAGTCAAGAACACCCAGCCTGGTGACGTCTGGCAGATCCTCGACCCGCGCGGCAACCTGTCCGTCGACGAGAACGGCCCCACCGTCATCATGGTCGCGGGCGGAACCGGCTTGGCCCCACTCCGGTCGATCATTCTCGATCTGGCTCAGACCCCGAACCCGCCGCAGGTGTACCTCTTCTTCGGTGGCCGAACGCTTCGCGATCTTTACGCAGCGGACATGTTGTGGCTGCTCGCCGATCAGTTTCCGTGGTTGCAGCCCATTCCCGTCGTCGAAGATCTCTCCGACGGCGGCCCGCCCGACGGGTGGTTCGACCGTTTGAACGTCGACATCGGATTCGGCGACGATCATCTCATCGAAGGCACGCTCGCCGACGTCGTCGCGTCGTACGGTGCATTCACCGAACATCAGGTCTTGGTGTGCGGATCAGCGGCCATGGTTCGATCGACGCGTGATCGATTGATCGAGGCCGGAACGCCGGCCGAGGTCATTCAGTTCGATCCGTACTGACGGTCAGTACGTCGGATCATTGCGAACGGTGTCGACGTCGATGCCCACCGCGCGAAGCCTGAATTTGGTGCTGTTGACCATGGATTCACTGCCGACGACCTGGATGTCGTAGCCCGCCCAGTCCCCGAACGAGGTCACGACCTTACCGACCTTGCCGACGATGCGCCTTGCCATGCCGATCGGCGGCAGCGGTTCCGGTTCGGTGTGCCACCACGGATTCTCGTCTTCTTCCGAGACCGGGATGATCGTGAGCCACGGGTGCTTCTCGGCCAGCTTCCACAGATGAGGAAGGTCGTAGAGATCGCACGGATGCTGTCCGGAGTAGAACAGTTGGACCTTGCGAGTGTTGCCGCGTCGGATCAGTTCGAGGATCTGAGCGCGAAGAGGCGCGACACCTGTTCCCGACGCGATCATCAAAAGGTCCTTGGAGTTCTCCGGAATCCCCAGGGCGCCGATGGGCGAACCGACCACCCAGGTGTCACCGACAGCGGTTTGGTTCACCATGACCGGGCTGACCCACCCGCCGGTGACCTGACGAACGTGGAACTCGAGGACTCCAGTCCCGTCGTACGGCGTGGCCGGTGAGAGGTAGCGCCACATCCGCGGCCTCGCGGCGACCTGCACGCTGACGTACTGACCGGCGCGGTATTGCATAGTCTGGTCGAGTTGCAGCCTGACGACGGCGACGCCCTTGATGACCGGGCGGCATTCGATGACGGTGGCACTCCAGGCGGGCGGGCCGTCCTCCGCGTTGGCGGCGTCCATCATCGCTGCCGAGATGATCGCGAGCGCGTTGCGCCATGCGCTGTCGACCTCGTCGGTCCACATTTCGGCGCCACCGAAAGTCTCGAGCGCTTCGATCAGGGCATTGCCGACTGCCGTGTAATGCTCGTCGGTGACGCCGTACTTGCGGTGATCGCGGCCGAGCTGCGCGAGGTACTCGAGTATCGCGTCGGACTCGTCGAGGCGTTCGACGACGTGAGCGATAGCGCCGACAAGCCGGTCCCGCTGCACATCCATCGCCGCCGGAAAGAACTCCCGCGTTTCGGGCGATCGAGCGAACAGGATCGAATAGAAGGTACGGGCGAGCCGTTCCGGACCATCTTCTACCGCAGCGACGGATTTGAAGCTCGACCGGACCAGAGAGATTGCTTGCGAATCCACGCTCATCCTCGTCCCGACTAGACGCGGCAAGACCCGCCGCGGAATTTCGTCTGCAGCTTATGTCACAAATGTCTGACTCGTAAATCATTCTGGACAAGTGTCACAATGCGACCCCATTTCGCGGTGTGACCGTCCCTTTCTTATTCTTGCGTGCAAGATAAACAAGAGCTTCGACACTCTCAATCGCCGAGCTAACGTTCAGCGAAATCTCAACCAGCCAAACAGGAGTCGTGCCGTGGATTTTGTTCGACAGGACGAATTGCCCACCGATAGCGGGCTTACGTCCCAGATCGCCTCCACCACCCCGACGCTGACCGAGCTTCAACGTCGGGAACTCGAGTGCGTCGAATTTTTCGACTCTCCGGAACTGGGCCACCTTCCGACGTCTCGGCGGCGCGAGGCCTTGCGTGAGCTCCACCGGACCGGTACCTACACGCACACAGCGGAGGAATTGCTCGTCGGCGCCAAACTCGCCTGGCGAAACCACGCCAGGTGCGTCGGTCGCGCGCATTGGCGGACCCTCAAACTCATCGACGCGCGCGATGCCGTCACGGCTTCCGCTCTCGCAGAAGCGTGCTGGGAGCACCTGCGACTGTCGACCAACGGCGGCGCTCTGCAGTCCGTCGTGACGGTCGGGCCGCTTCCCCGCGAGGACGGCCAGGAGTACCGCATCCTCAGCCCGCAACTGATCCGCTACGCCGGCTACCGGCAACCGGACGGCACCATCCTGGGCGACCCGTGGCACGTCGATCTCACCGCTCAGGTCACCGCGATGGGATGGAAGGGCGCCGGTACGGCGTTCGACGTTCTCCCCGTGCTGATTTCGGTTCCCGACGAACCCCTGCAGTACTTCGACGTCCCGACCGACCTCGTTCTCGAGGTCGAGATCGAGCATCCCGAATACAGCTGGTTCGCTGATCTGGGGCTTAAATGGCATGCCGTTCCTGCGGTCTCGGACATGAACCTCGACATCGGCGGAATCGTTTATCCCTGCACACCGTTCAGCGGTTGGTACGTCAGCACCGAGGTCGGTGCACGCAACTTCAGCGACACCGATCGCTACAACATGTTGCCGACCATCGGGGCGATGATGGAGCTCGACATGAGCCACGACCGCACGCTCTGGAAGGACCGTGCACTGGTCGAACTGAACCGCGCAGTTATCCACAGCTACCGCAAGGCCGGCGTCATCATGGTCGACCATCACACTGTCGCAAAGCAATTCATCGATCACATCGCGCGTGAGGACAAGGCCGGGCGCAAGTGCCCGACCGACTGGTCATGGGTGAACCCGCCCATGTCCAGCTCGCTCACGCCGACGTTCCACCGCCTGTACGACGAGCCCGATCTCGACATCCGGCCCAACTTCGTGACTAAAAAGAAGAAGGGCACCGACCAAGGCCGGTGCCCCTTCCACAACTGATCGCACTCAGAAGGGGATCTGCCCCAATCCGACACCGACCACGAGCATCGTGATCGAGATCAGGCCTGCTCGCCACAGGACCTTCTTGTGGTGATCCGCCAGGGACACACCGGCGAGCGTGACCAGCAGCAGGATCGCCGGGACCAGCGGACTCTGCATGTGCACGGCCTGCCCGGTGATCGAAGCGCGCGCCATCTCCACCGGCTCGATGCCGTACTGGGCTGCCGTCTCGGACAGCACCGGCAGCACACCGAAGTAGAACGCGTCGTTGGTCATGAAAAACGTGAGCGGAATGCTCAGGACGCCCGTGATGACGGCCAGATGCGGGCCCATCGCGTCGGGAATGACCTGGAGCAGCCACTCTGCCATCGCCTCGACCATGCCGGTTCCCTGGAAAACGCCGGTCAGCACCGCTGCTGCCAGCACCATCGCGACAACGGAGACGATGCTCGACGAATGGCGTGCGATTGCTTCGCCCTGATCCTTGACCGCCGGGAAGTTGACCGCGAGAGCGATCGACGACGCAATCATGAACAGCACCGGGATGGGCAGGATGTCCATCACGAGCACGACGAGAAGGATCGTCGTCAGCGCGGCGTTGAACCAGAGCAGCTTCGGTCGCAAGGTGTCCCGCTTGGGGTCGAGGCCGTCGATGAATCGTCCGGTGTCGCCGCCGTCGTCTTCGGAGTCGTTCGAGCCGCCGGTGCCGGCGCTACCGGTGCTGGAACTTCCACCGTTTCCGACCTTTTCGAGGATGCGCTCAGAAGTCAGGACCAAAGTCCCGATCCTGCGACGCTCCATGATCCCGAGGTGAATCGCGAATCCGAGCACCATGATCAGGCCGACGATCAACGACGGCACCATCGGGACGAACACGTCGGAGGGCGAGAGTCCCAGCGCGCTAGCCGCCCGCACGGTCGGGCCACCCCACGGAATGATGTTCATCGTCGCGTTGGACAAGCCGGCGATCACCGTCAGTACGACGGGACTGACACCGAGTTTGAGGTAGAGCGGCAGTAGCGCGGAGGTCACGATGATGAAGGTCGTCGAACCGTCTCCGTCCAGCGAGACCACCATCGCGAGCACCGCGGTGCCGACCACGAGCCGCATCGGATCGTCTCGCACCATCCGCAAGATGAGTTTGACCAGCGGATCGAAGAGGCCGACGTCGATCATGATTCCGAAGAAGATGATCGCGAAGAACAACAGCGCCGCGGTGGGTGCGAGCGACTTGATGCCGTCGGTGATCATGTCGCCGATGCCGAGGCCCGCTCCGGCGAGTAGTCCGAAGGCCACCGGCACCAGGGTCAGTCCCACCACCGGGGTCGCGCGTTTGGTGAGGATCAGGAACATGAACACCGCAACCATGAGGAAGCCGAGTGTGACGAGCATGATGAACTCCTTTTGTGCTGAGTTGCCGAGAAAAACGGCACGGCAAATCGAGCCGGTGACCTTCGTGGAGGTGAAACGAAACTTCGGTTGTGCTCAGTTGGTGCCGGGCGGATCGAGTGTCGCGTCGACGAACCGGGATTGTTCGGCGAGGAAGGCAGAGAACTCGGGTTCGGTGAGAACTGCGCTGTTCCAACCATTTCGGTCGGACAGCTCGTTCCACCGTGGACTTGCCGCCAGACCCCGCACTAAATTCTGTAAATGCTGACGCTGGTCGTCACTCAATCCGGGGGGCGCCATGAGACCCCGCCAGTTGGTGAACGTGACGTCGACGCCCGACTCCGCCATGGTCGGTGCATCCACCGCCGGAGTGCGCTCCGGCGAACTGACCGCAAGGACCCGAACCGTGCCTGCCGCAATCTGATCCAGGTACTCACCGATACCGGTGGCGGCGACGTCGACCTGCCTGGTCAGCAGCGCCGGAAGTAGTTCTCCGCCGCCGTCGTAGATTCGGTAAGGGGACAGCGACGGATCGACGCCGACCGCCCGTGCGAACAGAAGGCGGAACAGCCCGTCCGGTCCGCCTTCACTCGAACCACCACCGATCGAGATCGACGACGGATCCACCACCCAGGACTGCGTCAGATCTGCCAGAGTTTTGTAAGGCGAATCTGCTGGGACCAGTACAGCTTCCGGCTCTTCGACCAGTCTCGCGATCGGTGTCACGTCGGAAAGGGTGTGCTCGGACGGCAGTATCTCGAGCGAACCGAGAACGCCGAGTCCCATGACCATGAGTAGATCGGGATTTCCGCGTTCGAGAGCCAACCGGTTGAGTCCGACGATTCCACCCGATCCGGGCAGAACAACGACGTCGGCGTCGACGGTCCCTTCGTCGGCCAGTGCCTGCACCATGGTCCGGGCGGTCAGGTCGTAACCACCACCGGCCACCGAGGGCACCAGTACACGCAGTTCTTCGGAAGTCTCACCCGCTCGACCACCGGCGAAGAAGGACTCGACCGGAGTGCATCCGGTCGAGAGCACGAGAGCCATCGCGCAAGCACCGAGCAGGGCGATATGCCTGCTCAGCCGCTTCGATGTCCTCATGGCCTTGTCCTTGTCTGCTGGCTGTCTGCTGGCTGTCTGCTGGTACCGCTGTGTGAACAGGTTTCATACTGACGCACTTTGTGACTGGGGTCACCATTGGGAAAGCAAATTGATTTGTGCTCATTGTGCTCACGAACAACTGCTTTCCCGGCATCGAACCGAAGGCTAGGGTCTGGCTGGTGTCCTCAGGAAACGAGCAGGCCGAGCGAGAGCGCAAGTCGCCTCTGCGTGAGCGCCTGTTTCGGCGCCGGCACACTCTGGCGACCCAACTTCTCGAACTGCAACTTCTGATCGTCGTCGCAGTTCTCGTGTGTGTCACCGCCCTCTCTCTCGCTCAGTCGTCTGCGAGTTTCCAACGCGAGGAGGGACGTCGCGCACTCTCGGCAGCGGAATCACTAGCAGCCAATCCAGCGGTACGTGAACTACTCCCCCAGGCACAGACTCGTCTCCGCTCCGGACTACAAGGTTCGGTCGACTCGGTGCGCGCCATCTCGGGCGTCACCTACGTCTCGCTTGCCGACGCCGACGGCAGTGTCGTCATTTCGACGCGTCCCGGCGATGTCGGCATCGACGCACGTCAGACACAGGATCGGTCATGGACGGGTTTGGTCGACACGTCCTCAGGCAAGGCAGTGGAAGCGCACGTTCCGATTCTCGGCAGTGAAGGAGGGATCACCGGAACCGCGATCGTCGGCATCGAGTACCCCTCGATCTGGACGCGACTGCTGCAATCTGCACCGAACCTCCTGGTATACCTCGCGGTGGCCTCGCTTCTCGGGGGCGTCGGTTCGATCCTGTTGGCCCGCAGGGTCAAACGGCAGACCCTCGGCATGGAGGCCCGCGAGATCCTGGACCTGGTTCGCCAACGTGAGGCGATGCTGCGTGGCCTCAAGGAAGGTGTCATCGCATTCGACGCGCAGGGAAAGGTGGTGCTGATGAGCGACAGTGCCCACCAACTCCTCGACATCCCACGCGGGAGTGCCGGTAGATCTGTGCGGGACCTCCGTCTCGACGACCGACTCCAGAGTGTACTGACCTCCGGCACAACCGAATCCGATCAGTTGGTTCTTGTCGGAGATCGACTACTCGTCCTCAACACCGTCTTGATCGAATCGAAAGGCCGCACCATCGGGTCGGTCACCACCTTCCGCGACCGCACCGAATTGCGCTCCGTGGAAGAAGAACTCGACGTGACCAAAACCAGCACGGATGCGCTACGCGCCCACATCCACGAGTTCGACAATCAGTTGCACACCATTTCCGGCCTCATCCAGCTCGGCGAGTACGACGAGGTGGTCGGCTACGTCGAGGGCCTGACCATGGAGCGCGCACAGGTCAGTGCAGCCGTGACCGACAAGATCGCCGACGTCGGCACCGCCGCACTCGTGATCGCCAAGATAGGTGCCGCTGCACAGGGATTGGTCACCGTGGAACTGACCTCGGACACGCACCTTGACTCGGTTGATCGCCGACTCGGCCGAGACCTCGTGACGGTGGTCGGAAACCTCGTCGACAATGCCGTCGACGCTGTCGGTGAGATGCCGGAAGCGTCGCGCCGCAAGGTTCGATTGTCGATTCGGGGCCGTGGCACCGCCGTCGAAGTACGGGTCGAGGACGCCGGCCCCGGTATCGCGCCGGAGAATCGCGACAGGGTTTTCGGCCAGGGCTGGAGCACCAAGGGACAATCGAGCGACGGACACGGTTTCGGCTTGGCACTGGTACGCCTGACGTGTCGTCGACGCGGTGGCGACGTCACCGTGAGCAGTCGTTCGACAGAGGGCATCGAATGGACTGTCTTCACCGCAGTCCTACACGACGGAGAGGGCGCATGATCCGGGTACTGGTGGTCGACGACGACTTCATGGTGGCGAAGGTGCACAGCGGATTCGTCTCGCGGATAGACGGTTTCGAAGTGTGTGGCGTCGCCCATTCGGCCGAGGCCGCGCTGGCCGCAGTCGGTGAGTTCCAACCCGACCTGGTGCTTCTCGACGTCCACCTGCCGGGCACCACCGGACTCGATCTGATCGCCCCGTTTCGCGAGCTGGCACCGGAGCTGGATGTTCTTGTCATCACGAGTGAGCGCGAGGCCGGCTCGGTCAAGAAGGCGCTGCGCAGCGGCGTCGTGCATTACCTGATGAAGCCATTCACGTTCGAGGTTCTCCGTGAGCGTCTCGAGCGTTACCGATCGACATACGCGAATCTCGACAGCTCCGGCGAAGCAGAACAGACAGCAGTGGACGAGGCCTTCGGTGTGGCAGGTGGCGCGCCCGGGGCGTCGTCCCACAAAGGTTTGCCCAAGGGACTCAGTCCCGAGACTCTTCTGTTGGTCGAGACAGCTCTGCGAGACGACACCGAACCCGCCTCGGCAACAGACATTTCCGAGAGAGTCGGTATCTCGCGCGCGAGCGCGAGGCGCTACCTCGAGTACCTCTACGAGTCCGGGCGGTCCACCACCTCGCTGAAATACGGAGTGGTGGGCCGCCCGGAGCGTCGTTACGTCTGGAAACGCTGACCCTTCGCTACACGACGCTGGTTCCTAGACTGCGCGGGCGCTGGTCTCCCAGTACCGCGCGCGCAGTGCCTTCTTGTCCAGCTTGCCCAGCGGTGTCAACGGGAGTGAATCCACGAAGTCGATGCTCTTGGGAGCGTGAACCGAACCCTTGGCTGCCTTCACCTTGTCGACCAGTTCCTCGGTGTCCACGGTCAGTCCGGCACGAAGCACCACGCAGGCCTTGACGGCTTCGCCCCACTTGTCGTCCGGTACACCGACTACCGCCACCGATGCGACGGACGGGTGCGCCGAGATCACGTCTTCGATCTCGCGCGGGAACACGTTGAAACCACCGGTCACGATCATGTCCTTCTTGCGATCGACGATGGACATGAACCCGTCCTTGTCCTTACGTGCGATGTCGCCGGTGTGCAGCCAACCCCCACGGAACGCCTCGGCGGTTTCGGCCGGCTTCTTCCAGTAGCCCTTCATGATCAGCGGGCCGCGCACGCAGATCTCACCGAGCTCTCCCTGCGGCACCTCGTTGAGGTCGTCGTCGAGCAACCGGACGTCGAGCCATGGCACGGGCCGCCCACAGGTAGCGAGGCGGGCCGGATCGTCGGCGACGTGTTCTTCCTTGCGCAGCACCGAGATTGTCATGCCGCACTCGGTCTGACCGTAGAACTGGAAGAAGATCTGACCGAACTTCTTGATGCCCTCTTGCAATCTGGCCGGGGACATCGCGGACGCTCCGTAGAACAGCGTCTGCAAACTCGATACGTCACGCTTGGGCAGATCGGGGTGGTCCATGAGCATGTAGATCATGGTGGGCACCAACATGGTTGCCGTGATCTTGTGCTTCTCGATCGCCTCGAGCACGGCCCCCGGTTCGAAGGCGGGCAGGACGATCAGAGCGCCCCCGCGCAGCAAAGTCGGGATGAAGAACGCCGCGCCTGCATGTGAGAGTGGCGTGCAGATGAGAAAGCGGTTGTCCTCGGGCCACTGCCACTCCGACATCTGGATCTGATTGAGCGCTGCACCCGAACGGAACGATCCCACAACACCTTTGGGCTTGCCGGTCGTTCCACCGGTGTAGACCATACTGCTGGCGTCTTCGGCATCGACGTGCGCTGCCTTCAGCGGCGCAGGCTCGAATGTGGCAGCCAGCGCGAGGATGTCGATCCCCACTTCGGACGGGCCCATCGAGAGCACGTTGGTCAGCGAAGGCGACGACGCCTTCAACTCGGCGGCACGATCTTCGAAGGCATTGGGATCGAAGATGAGGGTCTCGATCTCGGCGTCGTCGACGATGTACTTGTGGTCGTCGAGCGATCCCATCGGGTTCAAGGCACTCGCCCGGCAGCCGGTGATCATGGTCGCGCCCATGCTGATCAGCACCTCGGGGCGGTTCTTCGACAGCATCGCGGTGCTGGTGCCCTGAGTGATTCCCAGCGACGCGAGAGCCTGGGCGAAGCAGCTGATCTGATCGCGCATCTGCCCTCCGGTGAGGATCACGTCTCCGAGGTACAGCGCAGGCTTGTCGTGATTGCGTTCCAGAGCGGTGATGAGCAGGTCCGGACCGTATACCGGTCGGTGCAGGTCAGCGAACTCGTCTGTCATCTGGTCTTCCTTCTGCTCGGCGCGTGCAGTCATCGAGATGTGCTCCCGGTCACGGATACGATATCCAGAATTGCACAAAACTGGAACAGGTTCCACCTCTTCGATCGAATCCGAGAATGCTCCCGATCAGCGGGAAGCCCGTCGTCACCCGCGAGAGCGGTGGTTAGCGTCGATGTACCCACCGAGACGACAGCGTCTCGGTCGCGTCCAACGGAGAGTGTCATGACTACCAACCTCGGTACCGCCCACTTCACGGCATCTGCTCCCCGTACGTCCACCACGCTCCTCTCGGATTTCGACTCGCTGTACGGCACCGTGCGCTCGGCACCCGACGGGTCCGTAGTCGAACAGGACGTCGTGTTCTTCGGGCGCCCTGATCCGGGCGCGCTGCTCACCGGATCCGTGAGGCCGCTGGGCTCGACTCTCGAGCGGATCACCGAATACCACGACCAGACCGGGCATCTGGTTGCCGAGGTCTTCGTCCGGGAAGCCCCGACAGCGGGCACCGGAACCGATTCCGTTGCTGCCCTTGCCGATTTCGCCGCTCGTCGTTACGGCTCGGCGTCGCTACGACGGTTCCGCGGACGTTGCACCGCAACTTCCGCGGGAGCAGATCTGAACTGCTCCGTGACGGTGCTCGCTACGTACGAGAAGGACCACGAGAGCGTCGCCGACGTAGCTCTGGTCGCCACCGATCCCACCGGGGTCGTCACCGCTCGGGCCTGGGCGACTTACGCGATCGACGATGTGGCGACACTCGCGAGCTGAATCTCTGCAGGTCACCGAGCGGGTGTTCCATCCAGCGGGAACTGCCGTATCTCCAGAGGACGCTTCGTCGTTGTATGAGACGGATCACATCACTGGAGCGTCGCAAGACGCGGCTCGGAGGAAGACATGGCACTCGGAACCGGCCCACTCACCACTACGGACGCCTCGACGCAGTCGGGCGCCGGCGAGGAAATTCGAGAAATCGAAGCGGCAGCGCCCCCGGCGCGGTTCGCGCGTGGATGGCACTGCCTCGGACTGAGCAATACCTATCGCGACGGTCAGCCCCACCAGATCGAGGCATTCGGCACCAGCCTTGTCGTCTTCGCCGACAGCAAGGGCGACATCAAGATTCTCGACGCCTACTGCCGCCACATGGGTGGCAACCTCGCTCACGGAACCGTCAAGGGCGATTCGATCGCCTGCCCGTTCCACGACTGGCGTTGGGGCGGTAACGGAAAATGTACGGCGATCCCCTACGCACGACGCGTTCCGCCGCTGGCCAAGACGCGGGCGTGGACCACACTCGAGAAGAACGGTCAGCTGTTCGTCTGGCACGATCCCCAGGGGAATCCCCCGCCCGCCGAGGTCACAATTCCCGACATCGAGGGCTTCGGAAGCGATGAGTGGAGCGACTGGAGCTGGAATACGCTCACCATCGAAGGCTCTCATTGCCGCGAGATCGTGGACAACGTCGTGGACATGGCCCACTTCTTCTACGTTCACTACTCGTTCCCCAAGTACTTCAAGAACATCTTCGAAGGTCACGTAGCGAGCCAGTACATGGAATCGGTGGGACGCGAGGACATCATCAGCGGCACCAACTACGGCGATCCCAACGCTGTTCTTCGTTCGGATGCTTCGTATTTCGGTCCGTCGTACATGATCGACTGGATCAAGAGCGAAGCCAACGGGCAGATCATCGAAACTGTATTGATCAACTGCCACTACCCCATCTCGAACAATGCCTTCGTGTTGCAGTACGGCGCGATGGTCAAGAAGCTTCCCGGTATGGACGACGAGTCCACTGCCGCGATGGCCGCGCAGTTCACCGAGGGCGTCGAGATGGGATTCCTTCAGGACGTGGAGATCTGGAAGAACAAGGCCCCGATCGACAACCCGCTGCTCTCGGAGGAGGACGGCCCGGTTTACCAGTTGCGGCGCTGGTACAACCAGTTCTACACCGATGTCGAGAACGTCACGGAAGACATGACGAAGCGCTTCGAATTCGAGATCGACACTACCCGCGCAGTGGAGAGCTGGAAGCGGGAAGTCGCCGAAAACGTTGCCGCACGTGACGCCCAGGCGCTCGAGACAACCTCCTGATTCGCAGTCGAAAACACTGCTGAGACAACCTGACTGAACGCAAGGAACAACATGACGTACGAAGTGCTCGAACAGATCAACGCGATGGCCGACGACATCTTCGCCGAAGGCATCGAGGCCGAGCGGATCGGCCGGGTGGCCGACGACACCGCCAAGAAGATGAAGGCAATCGGTTCCATCCGCATGCTCCAACCCAAGGAACACGGCGGAATGGAGGCGCATCCTCGCGAGTTCGCCGAGACCGTGATGCGCATGGCTTCGCTCAATCCCTCGGCCGGCTGGGTACACGGGATCGTCGGAGTTCACCCGTGGCAGCTCGCGTTCGCGGATCCGAAGGTGCAGCAGGAGATCTGGGGATCGGATCCCGACACCTGGATGGCATCGCCGTACATGCCCGGCGGAATGTGTATCCCCACCGACGGCGGCTACAAGTTCTCCGGCCGCTGGCAGTTCTCTTCCGGCACCGACCATTGCGACTGGGCTTTCCTCGGTGCGATGGCGTGCGACAAGGACGGCAACATGGAGATGCCGCCGCGCATGCTCCATGTGATCATTCCGCGCACCGACTACGAGATCATCGAAGACTCGTGGGATGTCATGGGACTTCGCGGCACCGGCTCCAAGGACCTCGTGGTCAAGGATGCGTACGTCCCCGATTACCGCGTCATGGACTGCGACGAGGTCATCGACGGAACGGCGGTGCGCAAGTACGGGCGCACCGAGACGCTGTACCTGATGCCGTGGTCGAACATGTTCCCCCTCGGTATCACCGCCGCCACCATCGGCATCTGCGAGGGAATGCTCTTCCACGCCAACGAGTACCAGGCCGATCGCATCAACGCACAGGGCACGGCAGTCAAGGACGACCCGTACACCTTGTTCGCCATCGGTCAGGCAACTGCCGACATCCGGGCAGCCCGCGACACCCTGCTGGCCAACGTCGACCGCATGTGGGATCGAGTGGATGCCGGCAAGGAAGTCACCTTCGAGCAGCGCGCCGAGGGACGTCAGACTCAGGTGCAGGCAGCGTGGCGCGCAATCAACGCGATCGATCAGGTCTACCCGCGCTGCGGCGGCAACGCACTGCGGATGGACAAGCCGCTTCAGCGATTCTGGCGCGACGCTCACGCGGGACAGCACCACGCAATTCACGTGCCGGGCACCGTATTCCACGCCGCCTCGCTGAGCCGTCTCGGCGCAGATCCGCAGGGTCCGCTGCGGGCGATGATCTGATCAGACTTCGACACAAGAAATCGACAGGAACAGAAAACGATGACACACACTGACATCAAGGGACTTGGCTACGTCAAGATCTCGACCAACGACATGGCACGTTGGCGCACTTTCGCTTTCGATGTTCTCGGATTCGCCAAGGGCAGTGGGCCGGACGAGAACGCTCTCTACCTACGACTCGACGAGCGTGCTGCTCGCATCGTCGTCGTCGAGGGTGAGCGCGACGAGATCGTCAACATCGGTTGGGAGGTCGCCGATCACGCCGCACTGCGCCGCGTTCAGGAGGCCCTCGAAAAGAACGGCACCGAGGTGGAGCAGCTTTCGCTCGCCGAAGCGGATGCTCGACGGGTCGAAGAGGTCATCGCCTTCACCGATCCCGGTGGAGCAGCCATCGAGGTCTTCCACGGCGCGATCCTCGACCACAGCCCCGTGGTGACGCCCTTCGGCGCTCGATTCGTCACCGGCGCACAGGGTCTCGGCCACGTCGTGCTCCCGGTGATGGACAGTGCTGCGAGCTTCGACTTCTACACCGAGGTGCTCGGCTTCTACCCGCGCGGCGCCTTCCGCCTGCCGGCCCCGCCCGAATTCGGGCCGCTGCGAATCCGTTTCATGGGCGTCAACGAGCGTCACCACAGCTTGGCCCTGTGCCCGGCACCGCACGGCGGCGCACCCGGCCTGATTCACATCATGGTCGAGGTCGACACCCTCGACGCCGTCGGCCAGGCTCTCGACCGAGTGATGAAGGACGGATTCTCCGTGTCGTCGACCTTGGGTCGCCACACCAACGACAAGATGATCTCCTTCTACGTCCGCGCACCCGGCGGCTGGGACATCGAGTTCGGCACCGAGGGCGCGAAGGTGGATCAGGACTCGTACTCCTCCGAGGAGATCACCGCCGACAGCTACTGGGGCCACGACTGGTCCGGAAGCGAACCGCTGGCAGCTATGTAGTACCTGTCGGTGACGATGTACTACCTGCCGGTAGTAAACCGACGAAGGGGCTTGCGCGAGCATTCGCGCAAGCCCCTTTGTCGTTTCCACCGTGACGCGCCCGAAAACAGACCGGTGATCCACTTCACAAATCCAGAACTCTATGACACTATTTCTAATTGAAATAGCCAGTTCACTGGTTGTGGAGCTCTAAGAGAAGTGAGGTACACGATGACACTGCAGGCTGTGGATGCTTTAGGCGCCGATTCGGCCCCGACAGCAATTCTCGATCGCGTCTCGCTGGTTCTCGACGCCTTCGACGGTCCCGGCAGGTTGACGCTCGCTCAGGTCGTTCGGAGCACGGGCCTGCCACGCTCGTCTGCCCACCGCATGCTCGAACGTCTCGTCTCGATGCGTTGGCTGCGCCGCGACGGCCGCGACTACGAACTCGGTATGCGCCTCGTCGAACTGGGATCGCTCGCGGTTCATCAAGACCGCCTCCACGCTGCAGCCATGCCGCTCCTCCACGAGCTCTACCGTGTCACCGGCTTCGTGGTTCACCTCGGCATCCTCGACGGGCCCGATGTGGTCTACATGGAGAAGATCGGCGGACGCCTCGCTGCCGCGGTGCCGACGCGTGTGGGTGGTCGACGCCGGGCCGAGACCACTGCGATCGGTCAGGCACTGCTTGCATTCGGTTCGCCGAAGTCCTCGGGCTACGCACTGCCCCACCTCGCCAGGATTCGCGAATCAGGGGTGGCATTCGAAACCGGAAACGGCCTACCGGGATTCAGCTGTCTTGCGGCACCGATCGGCCCCATCGGCCGCGCTGTTGCCGCGGTATCCATCTGCGCGCCGTCGAAGGCTCTCCGACTCGACCACGTCAGCGCAGCGCCGGTTCGGATGGCGGCCGCTGCCATTTGGCGTGGCATCGACGGCGGATCGCTGAGCGTCACTCCGACGTTGCAGCGTCGTCACCTGTTGCGCAACATGCCGACCGCAGCCGGGGCCTGACTCAGATATTCGAGCCGTTGCCGGTGAGCCCGGCTTGCTCGAGTGCCAACACGTATTCCTCGACGTTCTTCCATCTGCCGGGCGTCGAGGGCAACGGCGATCCCAGTCGGTCGTGCTCGGCGACGTTCGCGAACTCGGCGGACGCACGATCGATGTCTTCGAGAAGTTCGCGAGCAAGTTCGATCTCGGCTCGGAAGTACCGTTCCGACCATCGCAACGTCATGACCGGGAACGACCAGGCCGGCTCGTTCTCGGCATGATCTGCGTGGAGTTTCGCGCGTCGAATCTGCTCTTCGACGTTGGCGATATGGGCTTCGACCAGTGCCTTGAGTCGCTCGGGTTCGTTGAGGTGTCCCATCCACAGACGCAACATCACGCCGTGCTTGAGCACCGGGACTTCCACCGGCGCCTCCCGTGACCACGTCCGGACGGCGTCGGTTCCTGATTGGGTGATCGAGTAGAGGCGCTTGCCCCGCACCCCGGGCTCGGAGACGACCCGGGACTCCACGAATCCGATGCTTTCGAGCTTCTTCAGCTCTGCGTAGACCTGGCTGATGGACGGGCTCCAGTAGAAGAAGCCGACACTCCAGTCGGCCCACTTCTTCAAATCGTTTCCGGTCAGTTCCTCCCCGAACGTCAGCATCCCGAGCACTGCCCAGCTGGTAGCGGGAAGTCCTCGGGACACGTCATCAGGTTCGGACATGCCCGAAGTCTAACAATCACTGGTGATTTGCTGGTTTCGTAGAATCCGAACGGACCGCTGAGCGGGATCAAATTTGCCCGAGACCCCTCCACCTGACACTCGCTCGGTCCGAACCCGTGGCGAGAAGCCATTGCTGCCATTGAGTGGGACTGCCGCTGGATTACGACCGCGGCGCCACACATCGTTGCTTCTGAAGCTGTTTGCAGAGTTTTGAACAGAGATTTGAACAAGGAGACGACATGACCGTGGAAAACGCCGAGCCGCCAGTTCTGGACGGACGCACACTTCGCAACGTGATGAGCAATTTCTGCACTGGCGTCACCGTCATCACCGCTCACGATGGAGATTCACCCCTCGGCTTCACCTGCCAGTCTCTGGTCTCGGTATCGCTCGATCCCCCGTTGCTTTCGTTCTGCCCGGCGAAGACGTCGACAAGTTGGCCGAAGCTTCGCGAATCCGGAACTCTCTGCATCAATGTTCTCGCCCACGATCAGCAGGACATGTGTTCGGCGTTCGCTCGCGGCGGGACCGACAAGTTCCTCGGCGTCGAGTGGGACGCGGCCGGCAACGGTGCTCCGGCGCTCAGCGGCGCACTCGCTCGCATCGAGGCCACCGTCGAGCAGGAGCACGACGCCGGTGATCACACCATCGTCGTCGCACGAATCACCGATCTGAACGTGCTGCGCCACGATGGTCCGCTTCTGTTCTACCGCGGCGGCTTCGGACGCTTCGACGCCTGAATTTCTTGCGGGCCGTCCCGCTGCGTGGGAGATTGCGACGCCGAATCGAGACGGCACCGATAGCGTCCGAAGTAGTTGTCAGACCCTGAACTTCTCGACTGATCGGACTAACTCGATGACCACTCTCGAACCAGACACCACGGCCGCGATCACGGCGACGGTTACCACCTACCTCGACGCCGTGGCTCGCGGATCGTCAGCGGACATCGCCGCCCTCTACGCCGAGAACGCGACACTCGAAGACCCGGTCGGCAGCGAACCCCGTGTCGGCAAAGCGGCGATCACCGAGTTCTACGGCGCTCTCGAGGGCGGTTCGCAAGAGACGGAGCTTCTCACCTTGCGGGTGAGCGGATCCAGCGCGGCCTTTCACTTCCGCGTCGTCACACCGGTGGGCGATCAGGTCTACGAGGTCGAACCGATCGACGTCATGACTTTCGACGCGGACGCCAAGATCACGAGCATGCGCGCGTTCTGGTCACCGGCCGATCTGATTGCACGCTGATGCGTCAGGTCAGCTGTCGGAACTGCGGAAACCGCGTTCTGGTCGAGAAATACAGCGAAGCGCACACCAGCGTTCAATGGCTCGAAGAGTCGCAAGTGGTGTGCCCGGAGCTGGGGCGTGAGAACGGTCGAGCCAACGCTCAGCGGACGTGTGGCGCTCTGCGTCAGACGATCAACGACCTTGCCGACGCCGGTGAGCTGGAGATGAGCCTGCGCAGCTACCCGGTGCCGGGCAAGCTGTCCTGAACGCTACCGCGTAGGACTTCGGCGAACGTGCGCGCCGATTCCAAGTCGTCGGCGTTCGGCCGCCCCTTCCGGATACCTCCGAACGGCTTGAACGGAAAATACGTATCCCACGCGCGGGACGAGAAGGCTGCGACCACATCGAAGCCCTTCTGCTCGAGCAGCTGAACCAGTGGACGCGAGAAGCGATGAATCCCCTTGTCGGGAAAACCACTGGTGGCGAAGACAAAAGCCTTGGATCGCCGTTCTTCGGGGAGTGCCTCGATGAACGAGCGTAGGTCTTCGTGGTACGAGCGTAGGTAGATGCCGGAGCCGAAGCCCACGAGGTCGTAGTCGGCGAGCTGCGCGGCGTCGATGTCACCGGGCTCGACCACGCGAGCATCGAGAACTTCTCCGATGACGTCGGCGATACGCTTCGTATTGCCATGGGAGACAGAGGTACACACGATGATTGCCTTCATCGACTGCCTTCTTTCGTCGCTGTGTGTGGGACGCCATCTACGTTCTCGCGCAGGTAGATCCAGGTGATGAATCCCCCGCAGATTGCAAAAATCACGGCGACAACCGAATATGCGTCGAGCGGAAGCCCAGTCCAGATCAAGCCTGCAACAAGGACCATCGCACCAACAGCCAGACCTGCCGATACTTCCTTGGACATACGCATCCCTCCCCTGGTTCATCACTGACAGTTCCAGGATAGAGGTACCAGCGAAGCTACGGACAGCCGTGACGGTGGGGAATGATGCCGGTATGTCAGCACGATTGAAAGGACGCAGGCGCGCGGTCAACGCTTTGCTCGTCGACGTCGAACGATGGGCCGCTGAGCACGATGACGTCAAAGCTGTAGCGCTGGTCGGGTCCTACGCGCGCGGCGCGGAGCGTATGGCGAGTGATCTTGATCTGATGATCCTGGCCGACGACGCGAACGCGCTCGCAAATGAAGACTGGTTCGTGCGGCTCCGCCCCGACGCGCGATTCATCAGAGCCGCAAACTGGGGGCCAGTTCGAGAACGACGCTTCCGCCTACGGTCCGGCCTCCTCGTCGAGCTGAATTTCGCGAGCGAGAGCTGGGCGGACGTTCCGCTCGACGCGGGCACTCGACGTGTTCTCGAAGACGGACACCGAATCCTGTACGACACGGGGCCTCTTCGTGTCGCTGCGAGTGCAGTAGGAATTGATCGATGAGCACTGCGTCGGTCTTCGAAACCTTAGCCGCCGAAATATCCGCGTTGCGCGGCTCGCCTCTCGTCGCGATCGACGGTGTCGATGGGAGCGGCAAGACGACATTCGCGAAACGCCTTACAGCGCAGCTGAATGCACGCACAGCCATCGTGATTCACGTCGACGACTTTCTGAATCCGCCGGAGATTCGTCATCGTAGAGGTCGGCAATCACCGGAAGGCTTCTGGCTCGACAGCTACGACTACGACGCCCTCGAACGACATGTTCTCGATCCGTTGGGGCGGGGCGGGAGCAGAAGGTACCGACAACGGCGGGACAGCGACGCGTACCTGCATGCAGCCGATGGAGCGATAGTCCTTGTCGAAGGACTCTTCCTGCATCGAGACGAACTCGCCGAACGATGGGACTATTCGATCTTCCTCGATGCGCCCTTCGAGGAGACCGCGCGGCGCATGAACCTTCGCGACGGAACGAACGCGGATCCGGATCATCCTTCGATGAACAGATATGTGGGCGGGCAACGGCTTTACTTCGCCGCTGCAAAACCCTGGACCCGAGCCGACTGCGTCATCGACAACTCCGACCCGGGCATGCCGCGCATCCACTCCTGATATCGCGTCGAGATCGCGAGCGATACTCGTATTCCGCCATCCCTCCCTGCCTGGGAATTCTCCCGAACGGTCGTGAGAAGTCGCGTAGGGTTTCTCAATGACGTCACCAACTGCCTCCCGCATCAGAACTCTGAACTGGATCGCATTCGGGATCGGGATTCTGCTGACTGCCCTCGCAATTTACGATCTCGTTCAAGGCGAGCGTTCAACCAGTGTATGGATCGCCGTTGTGTGTTGGCCGATTGTCGCAACACTCAGTGCGGTCCAGCTATTCAAGTCGAGGTCCAACAGCTGAGTACTTGATGTGCACCCACTGATCCTCAGGCGACTGTCCGGAACAGGCCTTCTCTCGCTCACCGGGAAGGCACGTATGAGGCGCCACCGTCCGACCATAGCTTTGTGACATGGACAACAACGTCGATGTCATTGTCATCGGATCGGGCGCTGCCGGATCCGCCGCAGCACTCCAAGCACACGCTGACGGCGCGTCGGTGGTGATTCTGGAGAAGAGTGGACGCGATGCCGCGGGTGGCAACACTCGACTGTCCGGCAGTGGATGGTTCGTCAACCAGGACCCTGCTGCCGCCCGCACCTTCCTGCGTTCGTTGAACGGATCGTTCACCGTTGCCGACGACGTCATCGACGCCTGGGCAGAGAATACGCAAGGACTGTCCGACTGGCTCCGCAGTCTGGGTGCAACTGTAGCGATGACCGGCGATTTCCATTCCACGGCGGAGTACGGCGAACTCGACGGAAGTTCTTGTTACGCAGGGATGGATACCATCGAAGGGAAGATGGGCAATGAACTTCTCTACCGCTTCCTCGTTTCCGCCCTCGCTGAACGCGACATCACAACCCTTTTCGACACCGAGGCCACCAGACTCTTGACGGATGAATCCGGAGCGGTGACCGGAGTCGAGATCCGTTCGGGTGAACAAACTTCGCAGATCCATGCGCGCCGAGGTGTCATCCTTGCCACCGGAGGTTTCGAAGCAAATCCGGCCATGGTGCGCGATTACCTACGCCTGGAGAATCCGAAGATCTGGGGCTCACCTTCGGCAACAGGCGACGGCCACCGGATGGCACAGGCAGTGGGCGCGGATCTATGGCACATGAACAACATGATGACCATTACGGGAATCCCCGGCGACCTCGAAAATCCGACTGGATTCTTCCTCGCACTGTGGAACGCGCACAACTATGTGTTCCTCAGCCGGGAAGGTCGACGCTTCACCGACGAGTCAGCCGAAATGCGGCACGGTCATGTGTTCAGAGAGGGTTCCTACCAACACTTTCCGGTGCAACCGATGAACATTGTGTTCGACGAGACGATGAGGTTGGCCGGGCAGCTGAGCCCCGGTCGCGACGCACTGCCTGTCGGACACATGGTCCTCGACGAAGGATACGAGTGGAGCTCGGACAATCAAGCCGAGATCGACAAGGGTTGGATCGTCAAAGCGGACACGCTTGCCGAACTCGCCGGGAAGCTCGGCTTGGACCCCACCGTCGTGGAAACGAGCGTGCACCGCTACAACGAGGCGTGCGCGGACGGCGTAGACCATTCCTTCGGCCGCAATCCGGAAACTTTGGCCCCGGTGGCAACCGCTCCGTTCTACGCCGTCTCCGGGCCGCCACTGCTGGGATGGAGTAGCGGTGGGCCGCGCCGCGACGGTCATTCCCGCGTCCTCGACACCGCCGGTAGCCCGATTCCGGGGCTGTATGCGGCGGGCGCAGTGAGTTCCACCTACAGCGCGGCGAAGGACGGTGGATTCCATATTGCCGACGCCTTCGCGTTCGGTCGTGTTGCCGGCGCCCATGCTGCCGCGCGCGCGACAGCGGGCGACTGAGTCACATCCGAGCGGCCTTGACCTCGTCGAAGAACGCGACGACGGCGGCTTCATTCTCCGGCGGAACGGTGAGCGATGCCCGTGGACCCGCTACCGCGATGGAGTCGTCGGCGAGCCGGTTTCCAATGGTGAGCTTCAATCCCGATTTCGACGGTTTCGCCTTCACTGCAATGTGTTCGACATGCCAGCGAGCCACTTCGCTCGTGCTCGCGGCGGTGCGGTCGAAGACCTCCACCGTGCGGTGGTCGAGGACCATGACGACGTTGGTCCCGACGGTGACTTCCAGATAGCGTCGTTCCGCCACGGTGTGCGCCTTTCGGTTAGGTGAAACCGACGCTACACACCGTGGCGGAACCCAGCGCGACAAACCTCAGCTATTCAAAACTTCAGCGGGACGAACTCCCCGCATCCACCGGCAGGGCGACCGACGTGATGTAGCGGGCCTCGTCGGAGGCCAGGAACAGTGCCGCATTCGCTACGTCCACCGGTTCGATCCACGGAATGGCAAGCATGTTCATCGTCATCGCCGCCGCAGCGAATTCCTCGCGCGTCGGGTTCTCGAGATCGGGGCGGAACTTGCCGCGCACCAACGGGTTCTGAATCATCGGGGTGTCGACGTTGGTGGGATGGACAGTGTTGACCCGCACGTTGTACGGAGCCAATTCCTTTGCCAGCGAACGCATCAGACCAACGACTCCATGCTTGGCTGCGGTGTAGTGCGCAACTCCGACCAGCCCCCGCAATCCGGCGATGGAGCTGGTGAGTGTCATCGATCCCCCACCTCGCGCGATCAAGTGCGGCGCCGCAACCGTCGTGGTGTGCCACACCCCGGTCAGGTTCACGTCCAACATGGTCTGCCACATCGTTTCCGACATCGTCAGAGCCCCGTCGGAGGACGTGATACCAGCTGTAGCGCACACGATGTCGAGTCCACCGAGCGCTTCGACCCCCGAGTCCACCGCGCTGCGTAGTGCCTCGAGATCCCGAACGTCCACTACCGCAGATTCGACCTTTCGCCCCAGTGCCTCGATCTGGGCTACCGTCTCGGCGAGATCGGATTCCGACGCGGGCGGGGTGACTGTCGTTTCCACCGACGCGCACACGTCGATCGCGATGATGTCCGCACCTTCTTCGGCGAATCGCACGGCCTGAGCCCTGCCGATTCCTCGTGCCGCACCCGTGATCAGCGCGATCTTGCCTTCCAATCGAGAAGTCATCAATTCACACTTTCTGGGTCAGGCCGGCGTCGACCACCAACTGACAGCCGGTCATGTAGCGGGACTCCGCGGATGCGAGAAACAGGACGGCATTGCTGACATCCACCGGATCGACCCAGGGAACAGGTAACAGGTTGCGTGCGCTCAGTACTGCAGCGGCGTCTGCTTCCGTGGGATTCTCGATATCCGGGCACAGGTTCGCGAACACTCGCTCGTTGATGATCATCGGGGTACGTACCGAACCCGGATGCACGGAGTTGACGCGAATACCCTCCGCGCCCAACTCGTTGGCCAGCGTTCTGGCCAGGCCCACCACGGCGTGCTTGGCGGCGCTGTAATGACTCGCTCCGGCAATACCTTTGATTCCCGCTGTCGAGCTGACCAGAACGACCGATCCACCGTCGCCGAAGTGCGGAACACAGGCCTTGACGGTGTGCCACGCCCCGGTCAGATTGACGTCGAGCGAGCGGTTCCACACTGCAGGATCGATGGTCCACGACGGTCCCGGCGTGTCGTACACGCCTGCATTCGCGACCACGACGTCCAATCCGCCGAGCTCGGCGACACAATCGGCGACTACCGCGGCGAGATCTTCGAAGTCACGAATGTCCGCGACGCCGGTGACCGCCACGCCTCCACGCTCGCGTACCGCCTGGGCGGTCTCCTCCAGCTCGGACTTTGCCTGCACGACATCCAACGCGATCACGGACGCGCCTTCGTCGGCGAGACGCTCGCAGTGTGAGCGGCCCATCCCGCCGGCCGCACCCGTCACCAGTACACGAAGACCCTCGAGGCGACTCATGCGTGCACCGCACTGTTCAGTTCGAAGCCTCGGTATCCCGCGGCTGCCACGTCTGCACAGATGTCGGAGTAGACACCGAATCCTCCGATGAATGGCATGAATATCCTCGGCTTTCCCGGAATGTTGGCTCCCATGTACCAGGAGTTCGCGGATGGAAACAGCGTCGCCGACGCCCGGCGTGAGCATTCGTCGAGCCAGTTGTCCACGGCTTCGGCACTCGGTTCGATGGTGTCGATGCCCGCCGAATCGAGGTGGTTGATCGCGCCCGCGATCCAGTCCACGTGCTGCTCGGCAGCGAGAATCATGTTGGACAGCACACTCGGGCTACCCGGCCCGGTGACGATGAACAGGTTGGGGAACCCGTGTACTCCGAGGCCTAGATACGTCCTTGGACCCGCAGTCCAGTTCTCGCGCAACGTCTCGCCATTGCGGCCGCGGATCTCGATGCGATCGAGCGCTCCCGTCATCGCGTCGAACCCGGTGGCAAACACCAGCGCATCCAGTTCGTAGTGCGCATCGGCCGTCTTGATTCCAGCCTCGTCGATCGCCTCGATCGGTGCGGACTTGAGATTCACCAGGCTGACGTTGTCACGGTTGTAGCTCTGGTAGTAGTTCGTGTCCGTGACTATCCGCTTGGTTCCGATGGGGTGGTCGTTCGGAATGAGCAGGTCGGCGATCGCCTGATCCTGGACTTCCGAGCGGATCTTGCGTTCGGCAAACGCTGCCGCTGTCCCGTTGGCCTCGATGTTGCTCGTCTGGTCTGCGAAGGTCTTGGCGAACAGGACACCGCCGAGCTTCCACCGCTCCTCGTATGCCGCGTTTCTCTCGGCCTCCGAGACTTCGAGGGCGCTGCGAGGATCCGAAACGAACGGCGATCCACCGCCACTGCGCTTGGACAGCGCTCGACGCTCTGCGTAGCCGGCCTTGATCTCGGCGCGGCGCTTGTCATCGAGAGGCGTGTTTCCTGCCGGCACACTGTAATTCGCGGACCGCTGGAACACGTAGAGATGATCGGCCTGCTCGGCGATCAGCGGAATGGACTGGATGCCCGAGGATCCGGTGCCGATCACGCCGACGCGTTTGCCGGTGAAGTCGACGCCCTCGTGCGGCCAGAAACCGGTGTGGAACACATCGCCACCGAAGGTCTCACGGCCCGCAATGTTCGGAACGTTTGCGGTCGAGAGGCTGCCCGTGGCGCACACGACGAAGCGTGAGGTGACGTCGTGACCGCCGTCGGTCTGTACTCGCCACGTGGCAGTACCCTCGTCGAACTGTGCGCTCAGAACGCGTGTGTCGAAGGTGAAGCCAGTGCGTAGGTCGAAGCGATCAGCCACGTGATCGAGGTACGAGAGGATCTCCGGTTGCGCGGCGTACTTCTCGCTCCAGTCCCAATCCTGTTGCAGCTCTTCGGAGAACGAGTAGGAGTAGTCGAAACTCTCGACGTCGCAGCGTGCGCCGGGGTAGCGGTTGAAATACCACGTGCCGCCCACTCCGGAGCCCGCCTCGAAGCCGTGGACACGCAGCCCCTGCTCGCGAAGTCGGTGCATGGCGTACATGCCAGCGACGCCGGCGCCGATGACTACGACGTCGAGTGGTGCGGTGGAGAAGTCAGGATCGGTCATGGTGGTCACGCTACGAGTGGACTGGTTGGTAGAGGAACGGGTTCTCCCGCTGGGTGGGCGGAGCCTCCACCCCATGACACTGGGTGGGCGGAGCCTCCACCCTCGTGACGCTGGGTGGGCGGGCCCGTACGGGTTTGTCCACCGATCGGGGGACACCGATGTCATCCAGCACTCGGACCCGTAGGTGGACAGACCCGAAGGGATTTCGGGGCCATAGTTGTCTCATCACCGAAACACACGGTCACCGAGACCGACAAATCGAGGAGAAACATCATGACTACCAACACAATTCGACCCGAAGCAATTTCCTTCTCCGGCCTCAGCATGGCAGCTCTGGTCGCCCGCGCCGCCGGTGCAAACGCGGTGAAGTCGATAACCGACACTTCCGTCACGACGGCGATGATCAGCAATTCGGGCTTCGGGGCCCTGTATCTGGTCGACGCATCCAACCCGAACGGTGACTGGATCGTCCCGCCGGCCGACTACATCCTGCCGAACATGAACGTCAACGTGGTCGCCACGAGCAAGAATCAGAACGACTTTCCCGTCGTGCTGACGTACCGCTCCGACGACGGTGGAGTGTTTGTCTTCAGCGCCACCAACTCGAAGACCAGGGCAGATGCCGGCGGAACGTACGCCCCCGACGGCCACGACGTCACGGTGACGATGACCTCGGGTTACCCGGCCATGAACGTCACGTACGTACTGCGGTGACTCCCGTTCACTCCAACAGACCCTGCCGCATCGCGGCGGCGACGGCGGCGCCTCGATCGTTGACTCCGAGTTTCTCGTAGAGGCGCTGCACGTGGGTTTTGACGGTCGAAGGCGCAAGAAAGAGCTGGGAGGCGATGGTGGGGATACTGGCGCCCTGTGCGATCAATCCGAGAACTTCACGCTCACGGGCGCTGAGAGTCGGGCCGGACGGCTCGCTACGGCGACGCACCTCCCCCACCAGTCCGGCAGCGATGCTGGGCGGCAACACATCTCGGCCCGCGGCGCAGTCGAGCACGGCGCTCACGATCTCGGCCCGGGTGGATTCCTTCGGCAGGAATCCGGCAGCACCCGCCTGCAGAGCCTGGTACACGACGGACGATTCGTCGTGAGCACTGAGCAGGAGCACCCTGGTCGGCAACTCGTCTCGAACCACTGCTGCTGCCACCTGGGTCCCGTCCAGGTGCGGCATCCGGAAATCGATCAGCGCCACCTTCGGGCGTAATTCCCGAATCATTGCGAGCGCAGCTGCGCCGTCGTCGGCCTCGCCCAGAACGTCGATGCGGTCACTGCCGGTCAGGGCCCGAACCACGCCCTCACGAAACAACGGGTGATCGTCGCCGACCACCACGGAAACCTTGCCGACCACCGGCTTCGTGCCTTCTCGCATTGCTCACTTTCTCACGCCCGTACCAGCAATGCGAGCACTTGCGCCTCCCCCGATCGGGGGACACGCGATTCAACCCCGCCACGGCCCCGTCGGCGGACATACAGCAGCCCTGATTCGCGACAAGATTGATTCATCGCCGAGAACGGCAACCACACACCAGCCCAGGAGCAGACATCATGCGTACCAACACCACTCGCTTCGTAGCAGTCACCGCGATCGCCCTCGCTCTCGGCGGAACCGCACTGGGAACCGCGGCGGTCGCCAACGCCGGCACCATGCCGACCGACGGCCCGACGGTTGCCATGACCATCACCAACAACACCGACAACCCGATGCTGCTGGAGAGCGCGTCCAACCCCTACGGACAGTGGATCAACGGCCCCCGCTCCTACCTGGCTCCGCACACGACCGAAATCGTCACCGCCTACAGCAGCGATCCGCGCGGCATCGGTGTCGACGTCACCTACAACGTGGCCGACGGAGTCCAGACCGTCATGGCGGCCAACAACTACGCCGGCAACCCCACCCTCGACGGGACCCGCACCATCGGTGACCCGACGCACGTCATCCTCACCGACTACATGGCCACCGGCTACCCCACGATGAACGCCTCCTACGACGTCTTCACGCAGAACTGAAACGAGCGTTGAAGCAACCACGAACTTGATCCGCTACGGCCCACGACCCGGTATCCGCATGGATGTCGGGACGTGGTGTGCGCTGACCAACTCAGACGCGTTCGACCAACACGCAGCGGGCACCACTGAAGATCGTAGGCATGCACTTGTTGCAGTGGATGCACAGTGATTGGGTATCGGATTCGGCTGCGATCCGATTGATCAGATCCGGTTCTCTGAGCAGTGCCCGTGCCATGGCGACGAACTCGAACCCTTCCGCCATTGCGGTATCCATGCCCGCTTTGTCCGTGACACCGCCGAGCAGCACGAGCGGCAACTTCACCGCAGCACGGATCTGCCGAGCCTCTTCCAGCATGAACAGCGGCTTGTACGGATAGGCATGCAACATGCTCTTGCCCACCAACTGCACACCGAGCCGAACAGGCTGCGGCATCGCGGCGGCAAACTCGCGGATCGGCGCATCACCCTTGAACAGGTACATCGGGTTGAGCAGTGAGCTACCCATCGTCAACTCGAGCGCATCGACACTTCCGGATGCCTCGAGCCACTGCGCCACCTGGATTGCTTCGTCCACCCAGAATCCGCCTGGCACACCGTCGTCCATGTTCAGCTTGGCCAAGATCGCGATCTTGTCGCCGACTGCATCGCGCACACTGCGCGCAGTTTCGAGTACGACGCGAGCCCGATTCTCGAGCGATCCGCCGTAAGAATCCTTACGACGGTTCAGTTTCGGGCTCAGGAACGAGCTCGCGAAATAGTTGTGGCCGAAGTGGATCTCGACGGCGTCGAATCCTGCTTCGACGGCAAGTCGCGCAGCGCTCCCGTGCGCCGCCGCAATTCTGGTGATGTCCGCTGTGGTGGCAGTGCGAATCATCCTCATGCTCAACGGATTGAACGAACTCGACGGTGCCAGCGCAGGCAGTCCGGTCGACTTCTGATTCGCGACGGGGCCGGCGTGCCCGAGCTGCGCCGATGCTGCTGCCCCTTCGGCGTGAATGGCATCGGTGAGTCGTCGCAGTCCGGGGAGGGCATCGGGCCGCATCCACAGCTGGCCGTATTCGGTGCGCCCTTCCGGTGCGACGGCGCAATACGCGACGGTGGACATCCCGACTCCGCCGGCTGCCGGGCGGCGATGGAACTCGATCAGCTCGTCGGTGACCAGGGCGTCGGGAGTTTTGCCTTCGAATGTCGCGGACTTGATGATTCGATTTCGCAAGGTCACCGGGCCCAGCTTTGCCGGGGCGAGCACGTCGGGAGCAGTCATCAAGTTTGCCTCTCACAGGGGTTGTTTGCTGGACGGTAGATCGATGGTCCAGAGCTGGCCAGCCCCCGTGCCACGGAGCGGGAAAACAACTTCAGCCCGGCCGAGGTGGCCGGGCTGAAGTGACATCGGTGCAGATCAGATGCGTCCGAAGTACGCGTCCTTGAGCACTGCCAGGTCGTCGATGTCCTTGGCGTCGGCGTCGAGGACCACCTTGCCGATGTCGAGGACCGTCACGTGATCGGCGACGCTCATCGCGGCCTCCACTGCCTGCTCCACCAACAGAACAGCCAGGCCGGTTTCTTTGAGCTGCTGGACGCGGTCCATCACCTCACCGACGATCACCGGAGCCAGCCCGCCCGACGGTTCGTCGAGAAGGAGCAACCGCGGCTGCGCCATCAGCGCTGCGCCGATCGCGAGCATCTGCTGCTGACCGCCCGACATGGAACCGGCGGGAAGCGCACGCTTCTCCCCCAGGATCGGGAACATCTCGTACATGGACTCGACGGATTCCATCAGCTCGCCGCGCTTTGCCTTGCGGGTGTACCCGCCCAGCAGAAGGTTCTGCTCGACGGTCTGCTTGTGAAAGACCCGCTTACCCTCCTGCACGTACGCCATACCCTGCCGCACCCGCTTGTGGGCGGGAACTCCGGTGATGTCGGCACCGTCCATTTCGACGGTTCCAGAGGCCACCTTGTTGAGGCCGGACAGAGCACGGAGCGTGCTCGTCTTGCCTGCACCGTTGCGTCCGAGCAGGGCTGTCACCTGACCGGGATAGACGTCGAACGAGACATCCCAGACGACGCGCAGATCGCCGTACCCGGTCTGCAGGTTACGGACCTTCAGAATCGGTTCCATCACTTCACCTCGCTGGTCTGATGGTCTACCGCGCCGATTTCTTCGAGCAGCGCATCCTCATCACCGGACTTGACTCCGAGGTATTCGCTCAACACGCGCGGGTGATGTTCGATCGTCGCCGCATCGCCGGTGGCGATCACCTGCCCCTGCGCCAGTACCACGATCTCGTCGGCCAGCGAGAGCACGAGGCGGAAGTTGTGCTCCACCAACACCACTGTGGCCCCAGCATCTCGCAGTACCCGGATCAGGTCTGCCAGGCGTTCGAGTTCGTCCTCGTCGAGTCCGGACGCAACCTCGTCGAAGAGTACGACCCTCGGCTCGGCGATGACGGCGCGAGCAACTTCGAGCATGCGACGCATCCCCAGGGGCAGCGACGTCGCGATCTCGTTGCGCAGGTGCGACATCCCCACGAGCTCGAGAACACGCTCGGCCTCGACGATGTCGGCCTTCGCGATCCTGCGGAAGCTGGGCAGGCGAAGCACAGCCGACGCCATCGACGCGCGGTGCACCGAATACCGTCCGGATGCAACAGCTTCCAGAACCGTGATGTTCTCCGGAATCGTCGGAGTTTGGAACGTCCGCGCCACACCCACGCGCGCCACCTTGTGCGGCGACGACTGCGAGACCACCGTGTCACCGATTGTGATCACGCCGGCGTCCGCGGTGTAGAACCCGCAGATCATGTTGAGCATGGTCGTCTTACCCGAACCGTTTGGCCCGATCAACGCGGTGACCTTACCTGCCTCTGCGGTCAGGGTTGCCGCATTGAGAGCCTGGTTGCCACCGAATGCCTTGGACACTCCGTCGACCACCAACCGTGCGCCGTTGATCGGCGCCAGTTCCGGTGTTCCGCCGCTGTTCTCCTTTGCGGTGACTACGCCCAGGCCGGCCCTGCGATCGAGTTTCGAGACGATCGCTCGCCCGACCTTGGTCAGCCCACCGGAGAGCAGCACACCGCCGATGATCAGGAAGCCTCCGTAGAAGATCAGCGAGTATTCCTGAAATGCCGTCGACTGGTTGGGACCGAGCTGCATGATCGCGGCACCGACTACGGCGCCGTACACACTTGCCGCACCGCCCAGGATCGACGCCGCCAGAACCGCTGTGGCAAAGGTGAACCCGAAGGCTTCCGGCGAGATGAACAGGTCGGTATTGGCGAACAACGCACCCGCCAGACCGGCCGGGAACGCACCGATCGCATAGCCGAGCAGTTTCATCCGGAACACCGACACACCCTGCGACGACGCCAGCACCGGCGACTGCTTGAGCGTGCGGAACGCGATGCCGTGGCGCGAGACCACCAGGTTGCGCATCACCGCGAACCAGAGGACGGTCACCACGACAACCACCATGTAGTACTGCTGGGTGTCGAGTTCGGAGCCGAAGAGCGTCGGCGGCTCCATACCGGTGAGGCCGTTTCGGCCGCCGGTCTTGCCGCCGAAGATCGCCAGTACGTCCGGTACCAGCAGGACCAGGAAGAACGACGTCATCGCCAGGGACCAGTTGCCCAGTCGCAGACCGGGAACGCCGGTCAAGATGCCGACGCCCAATGCCACGGCACCGGCCGCAGCGAGCTGGACCAGAATGTCGGTGTGACCGGCCTGGGACATCAGACCCGCGGTGTATGCACCCGCCGCGTACATCGCGGCCTGGCCGAGCGCCAGTTCACCGGCAAAGCCGAGGCTCAGGTTCAGGCCGCTGACCACAAGTGCCAGGATGCAGGCCAATTGAATCTGCCGTGATGTCGACAGGTCGAGCCCCATCACGGGCAGCAGCAAGATCACTACCGCCAGGACCAGCGGGATGATCCAACTCGGAAGGGAACGGAAAGTCCGCCACGCGCTTACCATTTCACACCACCCGTTCTCGGACGTTGCCGAACAAGCCGGCAGGTTTGACCATCAAGATGATGATCAGCACCGTGAAGACGGCGATATTGCTGTACTGACTTCCCGCCCACAGTGCGGTGAACGATTCCACCAGGCCGACGGTCAGGCCGCCGATCAAAGCGCCTGGCAGAGAGCCGAACCCGCCGATCGCCAACGCCACGAATCCCTTGAGGGCCAGCGCGGCACCCAACGTCGCAACTGCAAACGTCTTGGGGCCGACAAGGAGTCCGAGGACACCGGCCAATGCACCCGAGAAGGCAAACGCACCCAGCGCCAACCGTCGTACATTGACTCCTCGCAGCATCGCCGCTTCACGATCCTCGGAGATGCCGATCAGAGCCAGACCCCTCATGGTCTTCTTCGAGACGTAACTCAACCCGATGACCAGTGCGATCGCCGCAACAAGCAGAGCGATCTCCACCGGGTAGGTACGGCCGCCGAGTAGGGTGATCGGTTCGTTCGATCCGAAGAACGGAACCGTGAGAGGTTCACTACCCCAAATCAATTGAGTTGCACCATTGAGCAGCGTGGCAACGCCAAGCGTGGTGACCAGCTGGTTCTGGTGATCGGCCACCGGTCTGATCGCGACGATCTCCTCGACCGAGGCGAGGAGCATCACGGTCACGGTTGCCATGACGGCCACCACGAGAACGGGAAGTTTCAGGGTCACGAGACCCGTGTAGGCGACGAAAGTGCCCACCATCATCAGCTGAGCTTGAGCGAAGTTGAACGTGTTGGAGGAAACGAAAACGATGTTGTACCCGATGGCAACCAGCACGTAGACCGCGCCGAGCGCCAATCCGGACCACAGAATGGTCATGACGCAGCCGGGTTTCCGAACTGACCGTTGAGGATCTTCGTCGGGCTGATGAACTTCAGCTCACTGGTATCCGGGTTCGGGCCGTGGTTGTCAGAGCTGAAGTTGTAGCGCGAGAGGAATGCGGTCTTGGCATTCTCCTGAACCTCTGCGGTTTCCAGTGCTTCGGCGAGCTTCTTCGGATCGGTCGAACTGCCGACCTTCTCCGCTGCTGCCGCGACGAGGGGGAATGCGTCGTAGTTGTCCGCGAGGATCAGCGTCGACGGGATCGAGCCCAGCGACGCCATCGTGTCCACCATCGTGTTGACGAGCGCGTTGTTCGGATCGAACACCGTGCTGGTGAACACCTGCGTCACCAGGTTCTTCACCTGCGGGGTGCCGAGCACACCGGCGGGCGGATCATTGGCGATGAGGTTGGTGGCAGAGACCGACGTGTTGCCGATCAACGGCACGTCCCAGCCGAGTCGCTCCAGGCTCTGCAACACGTATCCGAGCGGGGCGCCGTACGCGTCCAACGCGATTGCCGTTGCACCGGCATTCTTGAGGGACTGCAACTGCGCCGTCATGTCCAGAGCAGCGGCGTCGTATTCTTCGTTGCCGGCAGCCTTCAGACCGACCTTCTCGAGCGCACCGGTCATCTCCTCGCCGAAGAGTTCACCGTAAGCGGTACTACCGTGCAGGACTCCGACGCTGCTGTAGCCCTTGGTCTTTGCATACTCGGAGATGCCGCGAGCGGTGTCGGTCGCGCCCGGAGCCAGGTCGAAGTTCAGCGGGAACTTCGAGGGGTCCGTGGAATCGGGAGAAGGCGCCATGCTCAGCGAGAGGATGTTGTTCTGCTTGAGGATCGGGAGAACCGCAGCCGCGATCGACGAAGGACCCGAGTTGAGGTAGAGGTCAGGCTTGTTCCCCGAGTTGATGGCTTCGCGCAGCTTGGTGACAGCGATGGTTGCATCACCCGCGTCATCGACAGTGGTGAGCTCGATCTGACGGCCGCCGATGCCCCCGGCCTCGTTCTGGACCTGAACGCCGGCCTTCGTGGCCAGCAGGGAAGTCTGCGAGTTCGCCGCGAGAACACCCTGCGCACTGATCCCGCCGGTCAGCAGGACGCGGTACGGCGAATCCGCGCCACCTTCGGACTCCGAAGAACCACTACACCCCGCGAGAGCCAGAGCCGTCACGGCAACTGCCGCAACAAGAATGGGCCGACGATTCATGTCTGCACTCCTAGAACACATGTATGCACCGAACGTCAGGCGAATACCTGACGAAAGAAGGATCGGCCGGTGGGAACGCCTGATTTCGAGCACCAGCCAGCCAAGCACCCGCTTGATGATCTAGCAAGCAGTTGCTTGGGTTGGAGCATAGAATGTGATCTGGATAACGTCAAACGCACAAAAGAGGAGTCATGGAAGCGGACGCTATGCATATTCGGGCGGCCTCGACAGACCGATTCCCGCTGGGTGGAAACGCCAAAACGGCTCCACGCCCTGCGGGATTCGATGAGGTGAATCCGAGCAGGGCGTGGAGCCGTTTGCGTAAAGGTCTGAACTATCGCTGGTTTCGTGGCTTCCAAACCACCAACGCGTTGTTGCGTGGAATCGGAACGAGGTCCCGGCGATAGCCCGCATGGACTTTCGCGATTTCCTCGGCCAGTTCGCGGACGCGATGCTGCAGAGCCTCGACCTGGTTGGTCAGTTCGATGATCCGTTTGATTCCGGCGAGGTTGACGCCCTCGTCCTGCGAAAGCCGTTGCACTTCACGCAGAAGCGCAACATCACGCGGGGAGTAGCGTCGTCCGCCACCAGTGGTTCGGTGAGGGGTGACCAAACCGAGTCGATCGTAGTTACGCAAGGTCTGCGCATGCATTCCGGCCAACTCGGCTGCCACCGAGATCACGAAGATCTGGGCGTCAGGATCGACCGTCGCATCCCATTGATTCTGCGGTCGTTCGGTCATCATGCACCGGCCCACCCGGCCCGTGGATCGAACCCGCTCGCCTTCTCGGCTTCGAGATAGGTCTTCAGCGCTTCGATCGCCGGGTCGTCCAACTTCTGCGGGACGGATACCTTGACGGTGACCAGAAGGTCGCCTGCCCCCTCGGGACGCTTGGGGATGCCGCGTCCGCGAACTCGCAGAATGCGTCCGTCCACCGTTCCGGCCGGAACCTTCACTCCGACGCGGCCGTCCAGGGTCGGCACGGACAGTGTCGTCCCGAGCACCAGTTCGCCGTAGCTCACCGGAACCGTCAGCGTCAGATCGTCGCCGTTACGGCCGAAGACATTGTCCGGCTTGACGCGGATGTTGACGAACAGGTCACCCGCCGGAGCTCCGCGGAGACCCGCTTCGCCCTTGCCCTTGAGTCTGATTTTCTGACCGTCGCTCACGCCTGCCGGCACGCGAACCGTGATGGTCCGTGTCCGGTTGGTGACGCCGCTACCGTGGCAGTCCTCGCAAGGCGAGTCGATGATCGAGCCGGTTCCCCGGCAGTCGTCACACGGCTCACTGAATCCGAATGCGCCCTGGTTGCGGCTGACCACGCCGGTTCCGTTGCAATGCGGGCACACTCGCGGGCTGGTGCCCGGCTTTGCGCCGCTGCCGTGACACGTGGTGCACGACGTCGGGCTGGTCAGACGAAGTGGGACGGTGACACCGAGCGCCGCTTCGCGGAAGGCGAGCGTCGTCTCGGTCTCGAGGTCCTTGCCTCGACGCGGGCGGTTGGGCGCAGCGGTGCGCTGGCCCGCTCCCCCGCGATTGAACAATCCGCCGAAGATGTCTCCGAGACCCGAGTCCTGCCCGCCGGCACCGCCGCCGAACAGGTCGTTGATGTCGAAACCACCAGCGCCGGGGTTGAATCCACCGCCACCTTGCGCACGGGGACCGAAGCCTCCGCTGGCAAAGAGGCGCCTGGCCTCGTCGTACTCCTTGCGCTTGTCCGGATCAGACAGAACGGCATGAGCTTCACTGACGGACTTGAAACGCTCTTCGGCCTTCGCATCGTCAGGGTTGGCGTCGGGATGAAGATCCCGGGCCAGCTTGCGATACGCCTTCTTGATTTCGTCGGCCGTCGCGGTGGACGAGACGCCCAGCTCCTTGTAGAAGTCCTTCTCGATCCACTCCCGTTGACTCACTGGGCGTCTCCTCCTCTCACTCTTACTTCGCTTCTTGTTCTGAACCGTCTGCAGGCTTGTCGCCTACCCGGTCCGTCACGGCCACCATTGCGGTCCGAAGGACCCGGTCGCCGAGCTTGTAACCCTTGCGCATGACCGTCCCGAGTACGGGGTCGTGGCCTTCGCCTTCATGCTGCACCGCTTCGTGGAGTGCGGGATCGAAATCGTCGCCCTCGTTACCGAAGTCGGTCAAACCCAGACCCGTCAGGGTCGTGTTGAGCTTGTCCGCGAGTGCACGCAGTGGACCTGATTCGAGGTCACCGTGTGCCCGAGCGCGATCCAGGTCGTCGAGGATTCCGATGAGTTCGGTGATGACCGAAGCGCGCGCGGTTTCCTTGATGACCTGCTTGTCACGCTCGACGCGACGACGGTAGTTGGTGAACTCCGCCTGAAGTCGCTGCAGATCCGCAGTTCGTTCGGCGAGCTGATCGGTGGCGGATGCTTCCTCCACGATCGACTCTGCTTCCTGAACTACCCCTGTGTCTTCCGAGTCGAGCGGCGGCAGGGATTCCCCCGCCGCCTCTCCCTGTGCACCGGTCTCGGGGTCGACCGGGTTGTTCTCGGAGTTGTCCGAGGTCACTTCTTGTCCGAGTCGGTGGGCTCGTCGACAACCTCGGCGTCGACGACGTCGTCGTCATTGCCTGCGCCGTCGGTGTTTCCGGCCTCGTTTGCAGCGGAAGCCTCGTAGATGGCCTGGCCCAGAGCCTGCGACTCGGTGCCCAGCTTCTCCACTGCGGTCTTCACTGCAGCGATGTCGGTGCCTGCCAGGGCGTCGTTGACGTCCTTGACCGCTGCCTCGACCTTGGTCAGGATCTCCTCGGAGACCTTGCCCGCGTTCTCACCTTCACGCTGCTCCTTGACGAACTTCTCCGTCTGGTGGACCAGCGACTCGGCCTGGTTGCGGACCTCTGCCTCTTCGCGACGTGCCTTGTCTTCCTCGGCGTGAGCCTCGGCGTCCTTGACCATGCGCTCGATCTCTTCCTTGGACAGACCGGAGCCGTCCTGGATCTTGATCGTGTTTTCCTTGCCGGTGCCCTTGTCCTTCGCCGTCACGTGCACGATGCCGTTGGCGTCGATGTCGAAGGTGACCTCGATCTGCGGAACGCCACGCGGGGCGGGCGGCAGATCGGTGAGCTCGAAGGAGCCGAGCAGCTTGTTGTGCGAAGCGATTTCGCGCTCACCCTGGAAGACCTGGATCTGCACCGAAGGCTGATTGTCGTCAGCGGTGGTGAAGGTCTCGGAACGCTTCGTGGGGATGGTGGTGTTGCGCTCGATGAGCTTGGTCATCACGCCACCCTTGGTTTCGATACCGAGGGAAAGCGGCGTGACGTCGAGAAGCAGAACGTCCTTGACCTCGCCCTTGAGCACGCCGGCCTGGAGTGCGGCGCCGACTGCGACGACCTCGTCCGGGTTGACACCCTTGTTGGGCTCACGGCCACCGGTCAGTTCACGAACCAGATCGGAGACTGCCGGCATACGGGTGGAGCCACCGACGAGCACGACATGGTCGATGTCCTTGACGGCGATTCCGCTGTCCTTGATCACTGCCTGGAACGGCGCACGGGTGCGATCGAGCAGGTCCGAGGTGATCTTCTGGAACTCGCTGCGGGAGAGCTGCTCGTCCAGGAAGAGCGGGTTCTTGTCCGCGTCGACCGTGATGTACGGGAGGTTGATGGAGGTGCTCTGCGAGCTGGAGAGCTCGATCTTCGCCTTCTCCGCAGCCTCACGCAGACGCTGCAGGGCCATCTTGTCCTTGGTCAGATCGATGCCGTTCTGAGCCTTGAACTTGTCGACCAGCCAAGCGACGACGCGCTCGTCCCAGTCGTCGCCACCGAGGTGGTTGTCACCGGAGGTTGCGCGAACCTCGACGACGCCGTCGCCGATTTCGAGCAGGGAGACGTCGAAGGTGCCGCCACCGAGGTCGAAGACCAGAATGGTCTGCTCGGTGTCACCCTTGTCCAGTCCGTATGCCAGTGCAGCCGCGGTGGGCTCGTTGACGATACGAAGGACGTTGAGGCCGGCGATCTGGCCGGCTTCCTTGGTTGCCTGACGCTGTGCGTCCTCGAAGTATGCGGGGACGGTGATGACGGCGTCGGTGATGTCTTCGCCGAGGTAAGCCTCCGCGTCACGCTTGAGCTTCATGAGCGTGCGGGCGCTGATTTCCTGCGGCGTGTACTTCTTGCCGTCGATTTCCACGTTCCAGTCAGTGCCGATGTGGCGCTTGACGGAGCGGAGGGTGCGGTCGACGTTCGTGACTGCCTGGTTCTTCGCGGGCTGACCGACGAGAACCTCGCCGTTCTTGGCAAATGCGACCACCGAGGGGGTGGTACGTGAGCCTTCGGCGTTGGCGACCACTACGGGCTCGCCGCCCTCCAGCACTGCAACTACCGAGTTGGTCGTACCGAGATCGATACCGACTGCACGAGCCATAGTGTTCCTACCTTTCGTTCTGCGGTTCTCTGCCCGAGTGGTTGATCTCGAACATGACCGCGAGTTTTTCGCTTGGTGAGCGTCCTCCGCTCAAGTTTGCCTCCGACCGTGGCCGGGAGTCAACTCGAAGTTGAGCCGAGGGCGCTCAAGCTTGTCGAAATGGTCAACTACAGCCCACGTAGATTTGTTCCCGCCTTCCCCGAAAAGCCGAAAAAGTGCGCCACATCACTTCCGAATCTCTCCGAATGGCTACGATCGGCCGGTGACCGATCCCGACAATTCTCCCGTTCGACCTGCTCGACCGGCGCCGGCGCGCCCCGCACCCGAGCGACCCGACGTCTCGGTTCGGCCGCTCCGACCTGCAGCGAACGACGAGATGCCCAAGGCCGTGACCTTGTCCACCTCTGCCTGGATCGGCTCGTTCGTCGTCCTGGCCGGTATCGCCGGAGTGGTAGTCACCAGCCTCGACGACGTCCGGTCAGCCCTCGAAGAATCGACTGCGCGCGACAATCCCGGATACTCGTCCACCGACATCTCCGATGCCGTCACGGTCGTCCTGGCCGGCAGTGGCGGCGGCGCTCTCGTCCTGATCCTGCTCGCACTCATGAGCCTTCAACTCCTCCGTGCCCGCAAGAACGCCGGGCGGGTGATGACGGCGATCGTCGGAGCCCTCAGCATCGCGGCCGGACTCGGCTTCATGTCTCTGGTCGACGGCGCCGCGGATATCGGCGCCGGAGTTCTGAGATGGGGTCCGATTCTCTACTGCGTCCTTGTAGCAGTGGCGGCGATCGCTCCGTTTGCTCCCGGTGTCAGCACCTGGCTGCGAGTACGCCGATGAAGGTTCACGTACAACTCGACTCCGCGCCGGGCGCGGGCGCTGCTCGCAGCCGTGAACTCGCGGACACCGGCGCCGGTGGCCTGTTCACCTTCGAGGGACCACACGACGTGTTCTTCCCGCTCGTCGAAGCGGCATCGGCCGTCGACCTCGACCTGATGACCAACGTCGCCATCGCATTCCCCCGCAGTCCCATGCATCTGGCGCATTCGGCCAACGACCTACAGTTGCTCAGTCGCGGCCACTTTCGCCTCGGTCTCGGATCGCAGATCAAACCGCACATCGAAAAACGCTACAGCGCAACGTGGTCGCGTCCAGCGGCCCGCATGAAGGAGACGGTCGCAGCGGTCAAGGCGATCTTCACGGCGTGGGAGAACACCTCGACGCTGAACTTCCGCGGCGAGTTCTTCACCCACACTCTGATGCCCCCGACGTTCGATCCAGGCCCCAATCCCTATGGACCGCCGCCCATCCTGATGGGTGCGCTCGGACCGGTGATGACCCGGACGGCGGCGGAGGTGGCCGACGGACTCCTGGTCATGCCGTTCCACACGCAACGCCATTTCCTCGAACGAACACTTCCGGCCGTCGATGCCGGCCTCCGTGAATCCGGCCGCACCCGAGACGAATTCACGATCATCCCGCAGGTCATCGTCGGCGTCGGCCGCGGCGACGATCAACTTGCCGCGGCCGCCCGAGGCGTCAGAGCCCTGCTCTCGTTCTACGGTTCGACGCCCGCATACCGTCCGGTGCTCGACGTCGAAGGGTGGGGCGAGGTCCAACCGGAACTCAATGCCCTGTCGAAGCGAGGTGGTTACGCCGACATGGCATCACTGATCACCGATCCGATGCTGACAACACTCGCCGTCGTCGGCACCCCCGAAGAGTGTGCCGCCGAGATTCGGCGCCGGTTCGGCGAGCATGCCGACGAAGTGTGCTGCTACTTCCCGGGTTACGACGTAGAGCCGGCTGACGTGGCGTCGATGATCTCGCTTCTCACCTGAACCTGGTCGAACTTCCTGATCAGGCCCCCAAGGTACGGGCCAGCTCGGTCAACGACTCCCGGGCAGCACGCAGGCTCGCGTCACCCTGCTCGATCAGCGGTGCCATCGCCGGAATACGCTGCGCCAAAGTCAGTTCCGCGGTGATGACGGAGACATCCATTCCCATCGACACCCCGAGCACCTGAACGAGTGGCGGGACGGTGTGATCGTTGGCCTCGTTCCCCGAGCCCGGTGCATAGGTGTTCCCACGGCTGGACACGATCACCACGGGCTTACCTGCGAGCGGCTGAGTACGCGTGTCGAAAGGCACCGTAGTCCCCAGGACGTGCACGTAATCTATCCACGCCTTCAACGTCGACGGGATCGACCAGTTGTACATCGGCGCGCCGATCACGACTACGTCTGCAGCGGTAAGTTGCTCGATGACCCGAGCCTGTAGTGCTTCCGCGGCGGGATCCGGAATCTCTCCCTCGACCCGCAAGCGTGGTGCATAGTGCAAGGCCGCGTCCGCGAGGTGCGGCAAGGGATCCCGGTGCAGGTCCACCGTCACCGTCGTGTGATCCGGACTGTTGTTCGACCACTGCTGAGCGAACAGGGCGGTGAGATCACGAGAGGTCGAGTTGTGGAGTTCGGCAGACGAATCAATGTGAAGTAGCTGTGGCATCCTTCATCAGTACCAGAGCGCGCTCAACTCTTCTCCGCGGCGAGATCGGATTCTGCCGCGTACTGCGCCAGCAGGACACGTTCGCGCTCGCGGCGCGGATAGAAGAACGTCACCACCGCGGCACCGGCACACACGATGATGATCGCCGCGATGTAGGCGTTTGTATCCCCGTCCAGGAAGGCGTTTTTGGCGGCGGTCATGATTTGGTCCGCGTATTGCGGGTAGCGTTCCGCGAGAACTTCGGCGCTGGAGAAAGATTTGGTGAGCGCGGCCTGAGTTTCGGGAGTCACCTCGGATGCGTTCGGCGAGGACGAGATCGCATTCCCCAACGATTTTGCGTACCCGGCCGTGAGTATTCCGCCGAGAATCGACTGCATGATGGCGCCGCCCAGATCGCGTTGCAAATCCGAGGTTCCCGACGCCATACCAGCGCGGTGCACGGGAACGGATCCGGTCAGCGAACGCGATGCCGGTGTGCCTGCCAGGCCGACGCCGATCCCGACAAGCGCATAGGCAAGCGCGACCTGCCAATACTGTGTGCTTTCGTTCCACAGGAAAAGCGCGACAAACAACCCGAGAACCACGAACAGGTAGCCGGAGAGCAGCGTGACGCGGGCGCCGTACCTTTCGATCATGGTCGCCGAGCGCGGCGCAACGATCACCATCGCCAGCGCAGCCGGAATGATCGCCGCACCGGCTGCCAGCGTCGAGTAGCCGAGGACGTTCTGCAGGAACTGCTGGCCGATGAACATCGCGCCCATGAGCGAACCGAACACGACCAACCCGCCCACCGCCGCGACCCAGAAGGTCGGGCGGGCAGCCACGTGAAGATCGAACAGCGGATTGACCGCGCGTCGCTGTTGCAGGAAGAACCCGATACCCGCGACGACCGCTATCGCCCCGAGCACCAGAGCCAACGTGCCCGAACCCTTCACCGGCGCAAAGTTGATGGACAGCACCAGCGCCCCGATGAAGACGATCGACACTATGCCGCCGAGGTGATCAACTCGCTCGGTCGTCTCGTTGACGTGCGCGGGCACCAACACCAGCGAACAGATCAGTGCCACGAGAGCCAACGGAAGGGTGACGAAGAAGACCGAACCCCAGTGAAACTGCTCGAGCAGCGCCCCCGAGACGATCGGACCGAGTGCTGAAATCGCGCCACCGATTGCGGACCACATGGCAATCGCCTTGGTCCGTGCCGGTCCGGCCCACAGCGCCGTGATGATCGCCAGCGTGGTCGGGAATGCAAGACCTGCCGAGACGCCTCCGACTATCCGAGCAAGGAACAGCACTTCGAAGTTCCCGGCGAATCCAGCCACGATCGACGCCGGAATAGACAGCGCCATGCCGGTGACCAGCAGCATCTTGCGGCCGTATCGGTCTCCCAACGCCCCAAGGTAGAGCACCGTTCCGGCCAGGCCCAACGAGTACCCGACCGCGATCAGGTTCAGTTGCGTCTGGCTGGCGTCGAAGGCCCGCCCGATGTCCGGCAGCGCGACATTCGCGACCGAGAGATTGAGATTCGCGACCGCAGCGACCAGGATGAGCGTCCCCAGGACGAGGGTGGCTCGATCCGGTGAAGCGGACTTGATGTCACTCGCCATGCGCGTGCTCCCATCGAGGTGGGACCCGAACCTGGGAGTTATGTCCGGGTCATCCCGAACTCAAGATAGAACCCTCTCCAAGCGCTCGCACAGTGAACGGGTCCCTATTCGGGCACAATTTCAGCCAAGACGCCCTCGGCGCTGCGGGCAGCAACCAGGCAGGCGCGGGAGGTGAACCTGTCGAAGAGCGGATGCCTGGACAACTCCCGCCATTGCCGGACAGCCGCGGTAGCCCGCTCACGCTGGACCTCCGGCGATTCTTCCGGTTCGCAGCCCAACCGGTCACTGGCCCGGATTCCGTAGCCACCGATCAGCCTTTGCAGTTGTGCCAGGTCGTCGGGTGGCAGATCTGTGTGTACCGAACGAAGTCGCCCGAGCAGGCGAAGTTCGTGGAAACCGTGAACATCGGCAAGCAACCGTTGTGCCTCCGCCGCGATCAGATCGCCTTCCTCACTCGGATCGGCTTCGAGGATTCGGCCCAACGTCACCAGCGCGGTGTGCGATTTCAGTTGATCCGCGCGCTGCCCGAACTGAACGTCGATCACCTGACGAAGTTCGTCCAGTCCGCTTCGCTCCAGCAATTCGGCTGCCAGACTCGGCGAATCAGTGGCACCCAGCTTTATCGACGTCACGGCGAGGCGAATTCCGAAGAGCCCGAACCGATCGGCCAATTGCGCCCGCATCGCCGCATCGACCGGGAGTGGACTGTCCTGCTTGGCAAAACGATCCGCGGAGAGCAGTGCCAGGCTCAGATCCTCGGATGGAACCTGCGCGAGCGCCGAGAAGGCAGCGAACTCACTCTGCCTCATCGTCCGTGCGGCGAGTGCCAGCAGACCTGCCACGGGAACCACCGACTGGCACAGCCCGGTTCGCTCCAACTCCTCGGCAAATCGTGCCGCGACGTCCTTCGCCGAGGACAACGCGTCGAGCCTGCCTGCGCCGACCTCGTCGGCACGCGAGAGAACACCGATCACTCCGAGCGGGCCGGATTCTCCGCCGACATGATCAGCGATCTTCCCGAGGAACTGCATGTCACTGGCGTTCAGGGCGCGCAGCAGGTAGACCACCGCGTCCGCGCCGGGCGCACCACCATCGGGAACCAGCATGTCCCAGGTTCGGGCCGAAACCTCGGTCGAGAGCGACGACGTACCTGGGGTGTCGATGATCGTCGTACGAGCCAATGCCGAAGACGGCCAGTCGACGTCGATGCGGTCCACCGAGTCTGCGGTGTACTCCCCCAGATCGAACGTGAGCCTGCCGTCGCGGCGCGTCACCGGCACGTTGAACTCGGCACCGTTCTCGGCCGTCGCAGTCACCTGGGGCGTTGTCCCGTTCCGATACCAGGTGACGACGCGCGTGCACTCCGTCGCGTCGGTAGGCGCTATATCCTGTCCGACAAGCGAATTGAGCAGCGTCGACTTCCCCGCCTTGAGGGAGCCGGCGAGCGCCACCCGGAGTGGCTCGTCGAGCCTGGCAGCGCATTCGTCCAACTGGGCTCGCGTCTGCGGCTGGTCCGCATAGACCCGTCTGGCCTGGTCGATCAGAGCATGTGCCGACTCCACAGCGGTCACGGCGGTCGTGGCACTCATGCGTTGCTCACCTTTGCCGAAGCAGGAGCCGGAGTTTCGCCGATCAGCTTTCCGGCAACGGTGTCAAGCTCTGCGACGACGCGCATGTCGGTCTCCAGACGCTTGATACGAGCGGCGTGTTCGCTCGACTCCAACTGCGCAGCTTCCTGCGTGGCGCGGAGGGATTCGTTGATCGAGCGCAGCGCCTGCTCGGCGATGTCGGTGAAGTGATCCCGCAGGAGCCGCTGCACCAGGCGGAGGCGGTCCTTCGACTCCTTGCCCACCTGGAAGCTGACGTCGTCGGCGAACCGTCGGATAGCCGCTTTCGCCTCGGCCCGACGCTTGAGCACCTGTGCTTGTTTGTCTTCGCGATAAGCCTTGGTACCCAGCAGAACCCCGGCTCCGATGGAGATCGGGTTGACCAGTGCCATGCCCATCATCGTGGTGATCAAGCCGAACATCAAGACGCCGCCGTACGAGCCGCGCATGCCGACCAGGACCTTCTGAGTGATGCCGATACGGCCGGATTCGAGGTCCGACAACGCGCCAACCGGTTCCAGGAAACCGTCGGTGTCGGCGACGTCGAGATGCGGGAGCGCGACGTCGCCGGTCTCCGCGAAGTGCTGCGCCACAACTTCTGCCAACCATTGAGCTCGATCGTGAGCCCACACGAAGTTGTCACCGATAGCGGTGGCGATCTCCTGTTCGAGCCACTCCCCCACTACGTCCCAGTCCTTACCTGGATCGCCTTCGTCGACCGTCTCTTCGGCCTGGCGGGTGACCCGGCGCAACCGGTCCCGGAGGTCGTGATCGATGTCGGCGGCAAGGTCTGCAATGCCGTCGCCGAGGCTCTGTTGCCAGAGCGAGGTCTTCTTGTGCAGTTCCTCGGCCGCTTCCCGGGCACGCTGCAGGCCGGCGACCGCCGCTTGAGCGGTGGACGGATCCTTCAGCGCCGCAAGCTCACTGCCCATCTCCAACGTCAGATGTGCTGCCGAGGAACGCACGTCCATCGCAACTGCGCGTCGCGTGTTCGACTCGGCACGCGCAACCACGTTGTCCCGCAGGAACTGATAGAGGTCCAGAAATCCGGATTCCGCCTCGAGTTCCTTGTCCCCCAGCCTCAGTGCGTGCGACCGCAGTACCGAGGAGATCGGAATGAGCGGCAGGTCCAACCCGGCGCGCTGGAGATGTCCGCGATCGGCGTCGAGGATCTGTCGCCAGTGCGGGTACAGATCGGTCTTGCTGATCAGACCGGCCACCGCAGGACACAGATTGACGACCTGGCGGATGAATCCCAGCTCGGGTTCGGTGAACTCCTGACTGGAGTCCGACAGAACCAACACGGCATCGGCCGCAGTGATCAATCCCAATGTTCCTGCAGCATGCGGATTTCCATGACCACCGACACCGGGGGTGTCGATCAGAACCAAACCGTCGGCCAACAGCGGACTGGGAACACCCACTTCCACACGCAGAACTTCACGCCCTTCGGCGCGAGGCGTGGCCGGGGTGATCCCCATCAGTTCTTCGAGCGGGAGGGACACCCGGATGGGCGCCGCACCCGGATCGGCGAGAATCAATTCGGCGACCGCGGTCTCCGCGTACTGCACGACCGTCGCCACGGCAGTGGTCTCGTCGTCACCGACCGAACACACGTCGATACCGAGCAGAGAATTGACGAACTGGCTCTTGCCCTGTTTGAGGGGACCGACCACCACGATACGAATACGTGGATCATTGACTCTGACCTGAGCATTCTCGAGTCGGCGCACCAGATCCGTGCGCCCGAAATCCTTCGCCACGACGGCTGTTCGTTCGAGCAACGACGCCGTCGACGACGCGACGCGCGCCTTCCGACTGCTTACCTGACTCGCTGAATCACTCATGAGCTACGTTGACCCGCAATTCTTCCCGACTCGAATATCCGGCCCTGCGAACGCATAGCGCACGCAGGGCCGGATTTGTTACATCAGGTCATTTTGACCGATTTCAGTTCCTGCGTCAGCAGATCAGGGATGCAGGTGATCGACAACCGCAACCGGGTCGATGTGATCGACCGGTGCTGCAACCGAATCCTCGGCGAAGAGCGAGTGTCCGGTATCGGCGCTCAGTCCCGAATCGGAGCCCGCACCGAAAGCGTCGGTCGCATCGATCGACGACCACGGGTTCAGCGCACCGGTCAAGGAACTTGTCAGGTCGGACACGCCGCTGACTGCTCCACCGAGGGATCCACCCAGGTCAGCGACTCCGCCGCCGCCAACGGTACCGCCACCGTCGACGGTGCCACCGGCAGCCGCGGCTGCGTCGGCACCGATCGAACCTGTCACGTCGGTGACTGCTCCGACAGCCCCGCCGAGCGATCCACCGAGATCGGTGACGCCGTTCAGTGCTCCGCCGAGCGACCCACCCAAACCGGCCGCAGCGTTCGTGGCGGCGTCGAGACCTGCTGTTGCGTCGAGACCTGCTGTTGCGTCCAGAGCACCGCCCACCGTTGCTCCGAGGTCGCCGGTCACACCGCCGAGGTTCAGGCCGTCTGCCGCGATGCTTCCGAGGTCGACGGAAGGCAGTTCAGCGGAGATCGGGCCAAGGTTCACTGCGCCGAGGTCGACGGAGGGCAGGTCGGCGCCGATCGAACCGGTGTCGATTCCGCCGAGGTTCAGTGCCGTGTCCAGCGCTCCACCGAGTGCGCCTTCGGCACCGAGAACGCTGTCGAGAGAGCCCCCCAGCCCGAGGCCGGCTCCCAGCGCACCGTCCAGCGCGCCGGTGAGGTCCGTGCCCACGGAACCGACAGCACCCAAGCCGCCTGCACCTGCGAGAGCGGTGTCGAGAGCCGCAGCCACACCGGCTGCCAAGCCTGCTTCGCCGCCCAGCCCGAGTGCACCACCGAGGTCGATTCCGGTAAGTCCGCCTGCGCCCAGCGCTGCGTCGAGTGCGCCGCCGAGACCGCCCGCCAGCCCGGCATCGATGCCGAGTGCCGAACCGAGGACACCTTCGAGGGCCGTAGACAGATTCGCACCGCCGCCCAGAGCCGCTGCGAGGTCTGCGCCGAGACCGCCTTCGAGGTCGAGTGCTCCCCCGAGCAGTCCACCGAGTGCGCCGCCCAGATCGGCGCCGACCGTTCCGCCGGCACCGAGGGCGCCGGAGAGTGCCGCGCTGAGCTGAGCGCCCAGGTCTGCACCGCCGCCGAGTACGGCGTCGAGGTCGAGTCCTCCGCCGAGGCCCAGTGCTGCGTCGAGTGCGCCGCCGAGTGCAGTTTCCAAGCCGCCGCCGACTCCGAGAGCTCCGCCGAGTGCGCCGCTCAGTGCAGCACCGAGATCGAGGCCGCCCGCGATATCGGTGAGAACGCTGACATCCGTGATCGCTCCGAGGACGCCGCCGAGTGATGCACCCAGATCGGCGCCGATCGTGCCGCCGGCTCCCAGGACACCGGAGAGCGCGCCGGACAACGCCGTGCTGAGGTCGCCCGTCAGAGCGCCGGCCAGATCGAGGCCGCCGCCCAGTGCAAGGGCGGATTCCAGTGCGCCGGTCAGGCTCGCGCCCAGTTCGCCGCCGATGTCGAGGAGACCGCTGAGGTCTGCTGCGCCGCCGAGGAGTCCACCGAGAGCCAGTCCGAGGTCGGCTCCGAGGTCGCCACCGATGGCAAAGACGGGTGCGAGGGCTCCGCTGAGCCCCGCCGTCAGGTCGAGTCCGCCGACCGCACCGATGGCGGCGTCGAGGGCTGCGCCCAGTTCCGCGGTCAGACCGCCGGTCACTCCGAGGGCGCCGCCCAGAGCCGCGCTGAGCTGTGCGCCCAGATCGAGAGCTCCTTCGAGATCGAGTGCACCGCCGAGGCCCAGGCCGGCTTCGATGACGGCGCCGAAGGCTGCGCCGAGGTCGGCACTGATCTCGCCGCCGATGGCAAGCGCAGCGCTGAGGGCTGCTGCGAAGTCGCCGACCAGGTCGAACTGGCCGCCGAGGGCGCCTCCGACTCCGAGGCCTGCACCGGCACCGAGACCCAGGCTGCCGCCGAGGCCGCCACCTAGTCCACCGGTGAGACCACCACCGATTCCGAGACCGCCGCCGATGGCACCCGCAGCGGACGCGCCGGCGTTGACGATCGCGGACAGGTCGGCGCCGCCACCGGCAAACAGTCCGGACTCGGCAACCAGCGGAGCGACGGCGACGATGTCGGCGGGGCTGACGTCGCACAGACCGGCAGCATTGAGTGCCGCGGTCGGGTTGGCGCAGTAGTTGGCAGCTGCCTCGTCGTCACGAAGTAGCCCGAGGATGAATTCGAGTACGGCGTTCGTTGCCATGGCGGGTTCTCCTGAAGTTCGTTGACCGGGTTGTTGCCGGTGGGTTGTTGCCGGTGGGTTGTTGCCGGTGATCCGGAAACTGGTGCGCTGCCAGAGGTAGCGAGTGGAATCAACGCTAAGAACTTTTGCGACTGGGGCCAACGGGGAGCACCCCCCTCTTCTGCGTGGACAGACGGGGAAGGCCCCTACGGGGTACGCCCGCTCGGAATAGGGGGATTTGCTCCGATTAGGGGATCGGTCCCCTACTTCGCCGCGACGCCTCCGATCCGGTAACGATCTAGGTCCTGAAACCGACATCGCAGACAACCGCGACAGTCCTTCTGTCGCCCACGACCAGGGGAGTTCGTTCATGGCGGCAGGGCTCGGCATCAGCATCGGTTCGGCCACTCTCGTAGCTGTCACCGACGGCTCGACCGGTGAAACGCAACAGGTCCGCTTACCCAGTGCGCTGCAATTGGACGACGGAACCGTCATCACCGGATTTGTCGAGCGCGTCGGAGACCCGATCCCGATACTTGCCGCCGACGGTACCGAGTACCGCGGCGAGTCTCTCGCAGCGACAGCGGTAGGCGCGCTCGTCGGCCAGGCTGGCGGCGAAGAAGGGCCAACTGTAGTCCTGGCTCACCCGGTGGGGTGGAACCGCCACACAGCACGAACCATGGAGTCCGCGCTGGACGACGCCGGGGTTCACGGGGCTACTCTCGTCGCCGAACCCACGGCCGTCATGGCGTGGCTCGCCGCTTCCGGAAACGCTGCCAACGACGGTCTGACCGTCGTCTACGACCTCGGCGCTCGCTCGCTCGACGTCACGATGATGTCCACGACCGGCGGACGAAGCGAGATCTTCGGAAAGCCACTGCGCAGCGAGGACATCGGCGGCGACGAATTCGATCACCTCGTCACCGTGCACCTGCTCGATGCGGTTTCCGACCACTTCGCAGCCCTTGATCCCTTTGCTCCCGAGACGATTGCAGCGCTGGAAACTCTGCGCGAGCAAGCCCGCGCAGCCAAGGAGGAACTTTCCACCGAGACGGAAACCGTTGCTCGCGTGACGCTTCCCGGCGCCGTCAGCGACATTCGACTGGTTCGTTCCGAGCTCGAGGATCTGATCAGGCCCGCCCTCACCGAATCGGTGGCCTTGGTGCGCGAAAGCCTGCGATCTGCCGGCGTCGAGTCCAGTGATGTCAATCAGGTTGTTCTGGCCGGCGGAAGCTCGTCCATTCCCCTTGTCGCCGAACTACTGTCCGCGGAGCTTCGTGTTCCGGTGATCGCCGACGCCGATCCCGCGTCGTGCGCGGCGTCCGGCGCCGCGGCACTCGCCCTCGACGCCCGAGACTCGCAAGTGCCGGCCGCCGCCACTGCAGTGATTCCCGCCGAGCCGTCGCGCAAGCCCGCACCGGTTCCTGCCTTCTCGACTCCGTTGCTTGCCGAGCCGACAGAGGAAGAGAACACGGCGACTCGACGCTCGTCGAGGGTGGGCGTCGTTGCTGCGGTGGTAGGAGCGTTCATCGTGCTCGCCGCAGGCGGACTCGGAATCGGAACGGCCATGGACAAGATCAACGTTCCGTCCAGTTCGGCGGACACCACCAGTGAGTCCACCTCGTCCACCGCTTCGACCACGCCGGGCTCTACCCCCGGCAGCACCACGGCAGCCGAAGCAGCAGGTAACGGATCCACGACTGCGAACAACGTTACTCAGAACAATCAGCCCGGCTCTCCTGCTGCCGCAGGCGGTTCGACGACGGCACCAGGGGCAGTTCCGGTTGCCGGCGCACCAGCTGGATCTGCTCCCGCACCAGGTGAGACCGCCCAGTCGGCGCCTGCACCTGCCGCACCCGGCGCCCCGGCGCCCGCACCGGCTCCCGCCCCGGCACCGGCGCCCGCGCCCGCGCCCGGAGCAGGCGTCGGAACCGGTATCGGTGATGCTGCGACCGGCATCGGCAACGGTGTCGGCGGTTTGGTCAACGGCGTCGGGGACGGTGTCGGCGGCGTGGTCGGAGGTCTCGGTAACGTCGTCGGTGGTGTCGGAAACGTGGTCGGTGGTGTCGTCGGCGGCGTCACCGCGCCGATCCGCTGACCGGCGGGCTTTCGATGAACCGTGACAGCGGCACCGAATCGTCTTACATTGCAGGACTTTTGCGCGGCATCGACCTGACTGCATCGCCACTGCGCCTGTTCGTCACCGGGACCGACGCCAGCGCTCGGCCCCAAGTGACGAGGGCGGTGCGCAAGAGGATCGAATCTGGTGACAGAACTGTGGTCACCGTCGTCACGCATGACGCCCCGGCCGATGCGATTGTGGTGATCGCAGACGCACAGGCTCTGACCTCCGATGAAATCCGTGCCCTGAACGAACTGGTTCAACGTGACGACCTCGGAGTTGTCATCGCCTCCGATCGGATCGATCCTCCACTCGCACCGATCTACTCGAACATCTCGAGTTTCGGTACCGTCCTACATCTGAACCCGTTGAACCGGTCAGATATTCGGAAGATCGCCGCGGAGCGAAGAGTTCCGCTCGACGATCGCGCCGTGCTGACGCTCGAGCATCTGGCCGGTGGTTCCTTCGGGGCCGTCGAAGCGTATTTCGCCGCCGCCTCGGCGGGCCGCCCGGAAATGGCGACAGCCGTACGCACACACATCCTCCATCAGGTCACCGCTCTGCATCCGATCGAGCGTGAGATCCTCGAGGTTTCATTCGCCGTCCCGGACATCGACGCTTTCGAGCTCGATCTGGGACAGGAGAAGTTCAGTCTCACAGCGGCATTCGACCGAGCACTGGCCACCGGACTGTTCGGTTCGCGATCACCTCTCGTCGCGAGCGTTGTGGCAGAGTCGACCAGCACAGGACGTATCCGCAGCGAGCTGATCAGAATCGTCGAATCACGAGCGAACGCGAGAACCCTCGATATCGATACAGCACGAAGACTTTTCGACTCCGGCATCCGCCACCGCGATCTCACGGCTGTACTACGAGACGCAGTCGACGCGAGCACGCCGGCGGCCGCGGCAGATCTCTTTCGTCGTGTGAATTCGATCGAGCCTCTCGGCGTGGCGGACACGCTGCTGTACGCCCAGGTCTCGGCTCGGAGTGGTGACCTCGACACTGCCTGCCGCCTGGCCGATTCCGTCATCGCCGAACCCGATCTCGACAACGCGAGACTGGCCGCGGCGGTGCGAATCCGCGCAGCTTCGTCCGCAGCATGCGGCCAACTCCGCGCCGCCGCAGATCTCTACACCTGGCTCGGGCCAGGGCGCACCGAAACCGAATCCCCCTTCGCCGCAATCACCTTCCTCGGCATCGGCAACGTCGATGACGCGAACGCGGCGCTCGCCGGGCATACTGGATCACCGTCGAGCTCCACGGTCGGCGCTGCCACACTGGCCAATGGACTGATGCAATCGGTCACGGGGAGTGCACCGAGTGCGCTCAACACGATGTCGCGCGCACTTTCGCTCCCCGGCGGCTCCGGCACATCTGAATTCCAGCCTGATTCCGCCCCGGCGCTGGTAGCTCTTGCACTCCTGCACAACGGCGCCCATGAACGGGCCGCCGCTGTCGTCGCGGCCGCGATCGCCGCCGACGACGCAAGCAGTCACACGTGGGCGCGGCTTCACCTTCTCGACGCGTGGATCGCGATGACCCGTGGGCACGACACTGCTGTCGAAGATCTACCGGAGGAGGTAGTCCGCGGCCCCCTCCGTGAGCGTGACGCACTGTTTCTGCATGCCATGATCGTGGGTCTCGCTCGACGCTCCGGCGATCTCGCCCAGCTGCGGCGCGCCTGGTCGGGCGCAGCCGGCACCCTCTCGTCCTGCAGCGTGGATCTCTTCAATTTGCTTCCCATCGGCGAACTGTGGCTTGCGGCAGTACGACTCGACGAGGCCGAGCAGGTCGAGCATCTGGTCGACGACGCACGCACGCTCCTCCGAGCACTCGGCGAGCCTCCGCTGTGGTCTTCGCCGCTGCATTGGTACGGCGTCCAGGCGTCGATCCTCTCGCAGTCACCGGCCGATCTCCTTCCACACGCCCATACCCTTGCGGAATCGGCCAAAACCCACACTTACGCAGCCGGTTTGGCGACCGCCGGACGCCAGTGGCTCCTACTCATGCAGGGCAGCGTCGACGCAGACGACGTGGAAACTGCAGCGCGAACACTCAACCGCATCGGGCTGCCCTGGGACGCGGCCCGCTTGGCGGGCGAAGCAGCATTGCGCACACCGGACACCAAATCGGCCACCGCATTGCTCCACGTTGCGCGCTCGCTACGCACAACGTCGACGGCCGAGACGAATGCAACCGATTCGACCGACAGCGCGGCACCACCGTCGGTACTGACCGAGCGCGAACAAGAAGTTGCCGAACTCGTCGTCGTCGGCCTGACCTATCGGGAAATCGGCGAACGCCTCTACATCTCCGCTAAAACCGTCGAGCACCATGTCGCACGCATCAAGCGGCGCGTCGGGGCGCAGTCTCGTTCGGAACTGCTCACCATCCTTCGCAGCATGACACCGCCGAACAAATAGTTAGCTGCATATTGTCCGGAGGGTTGCGTATATCCGTTTAAGTGATAGTTTTCACAGGAATCAGGACATGCATGCCGAGCAAAGTTCGGTAACTGTGAAACGGGGATCGCTATGAAGTGGGGAGTCGAACTCGCCGTCGGCAATAAACGAAGCATTGCTGCGATCGCGAAACCCGACTCGGAACCAGTGATCCTCGAACGCGAATCGGTGCTGCACCACGCTCCTGACGGCACCGTGCAGCTAGGTGAAACCGCGTTGGGGTCAACCGGCTTGCGCGGGTTCCTCGACAGGGTCGGAACTGACGATACCGACAACTTCTCCGAGCACATGACGCGAGGAGAGGAACTCGTAGCGACAGCAATGTATTGCCTGGTCAAGGAGGTCCGAACACTCACTGATCAGAACCTGAACATCTCTGCGGTGATCCCGGCAGGTTGGTCGAGCGATTCCGTCGACGCACTGCGCGGCGCACTCGACAGCATGGATCTCGACGGCGTCGAACTGATTCCGGAAGAGAAAGCCTCCGCGGCCTGGCTCGCGGATCCGGATGCCGACGACAGTGCAGCCCGCGGAGCCGCAGCGTTGGCCGCGCCTTACTCGATCACCTCTACCTGTTCCGAACCCGAGCCAACCGATCTTGCCGAGCCAGAGGACACCCTCGAGGAGTTTCCGCCGTTCGTCCTGATCGAACCGGAGCCGGAATCCGGCGTGGAAGTACCGGGCACGAAAGCACCGAGCGTCGACGGTTGGCTGAATCGTCAGTGGCGATCAGAGCGCCGACCGATCATCGCCGCAGCCGCCGCCGCAGTCTTTCTGACGGTGTCGGGTTGCGCGGCCGCGGTCATCATCGGACACACTCCGACCATTTCAGCGCCCGGGATTCTCGACGCACAATCTCCCCTGCCCACCGGCACCACGCCCGCCACTGCGGCGAGTCAGCCCGGCACGGTTTCGCACTCAGCGACCTCGCTCCCGTCGGAAGTACCCGCTCTCGGCGCGCAGCCGACGGCGCAGTCGTGGTCATCCGACGCGGAATCGACCTCATCCGAATCCCAGCCCATCCCGGCGAGTCCGGGCACCGGTACCGAGAAATCCACTACGGCGAACGTCCCCGCGCAACAGGGATCGCCGATCACCATCCAGCTCGACCCCCTTCGGATCGAGAACCTGCCGCCGGTCGTCGGACCGCTGAATCCGGTCGATCCGGCTACCCCGGACACTCCCGCCGTGACCGACCCCACTGATACACAGACAACGCCGACGCAGCCCTCCAACCCGACCGACACAACCGATCCGGTGGTGCCGAATCCCGACATGCCCGTCATGCCATTGGCCCCGAGACCCGGAATGCCAAGTTAGACAGAACGATTGAACAGCCAGAGAGGAGGCGCATATTCCTCGTCGAAACTTTTCCCCTATGGTGGGTGCGGTACCTACCGGCTCGGTGCCGGGGACTTGAAGGGATTTCATGCGTAACTCGTTGGCGATCCGCACCGCTGTGGTCGGCGCCTCGGCACTACTGCTCGCAGCTCCATTCACCACGACGGCATCGGCAGAGCCCGCCTCCGACACGCATGTCGAACAGCTCGAAGCCGACCAGCTTCCGGCTGAGCTGGTCGAGGCGATCACACGCGATCTGAAGATCTCCCCACAGGAGTATCTCGACCGCGCTGCCAAAGCTCAGGAACTCGGCGCGTACGCCCAGGAATTCAAGTCCGAGCGCCCCGGCGACTACGCCGGATCGTGGATGGGACTCGACGGTCAACCCGTCGTAGCCGTCACCACCACCGAAGCTGCTCGAATCGCGGCCGACGACGGATACCGCACCCACGTCGCCCCCGTCTCCGCCGACACCCTCGAGAAGACGCTGGCCGACGTCAACGGATGGATCGCCGGGCTTCCCAAGGAAATATCACGCGCAGTCAATTCGGCGACTATCGACGTCTTGAACAACCAGGTCGTCATCGACGTTGCGAACAGCCCCGTCGGGCAGGCACTCAATCTTCCGACCCTGCTCGAGAACACCAAGATCGTTCTCAGCCCGGACGGCGGCGGATCGGTTGATCCCGGAGCGCTCGGCGGCGACACCTACATCACGTCGACGGGACCCATTCGCGAGACGCCGACCGAGAACATCTCGGTCTGCTCGTTCGGGTTCAACGCCGTCGACGATCAGAACAATGCACTCAATATCAGTGCCGGACACTGCAATCCGGCCGAGGGCTCGAAGTCGCCGGTCTACCTGCCGAATCACGCGAACGTCGACGACAGTCAGTTGATCGGCGCCTTCTCACAGTCTTCCGTCGGCAACAACGCCGGTGATCTCGATTACTCGGTCATCAAGTTCGACCAGTCGGGCATCGACGCGGGCCTCGACCGCGCTGCCGTCCGCGGTGCCAACGGGACCACCCTCGCGATCACCGGAACAGCACGTCCCGTGATCGGCGCTCCCATCTGCAAGTCGGGTCAGACGTCGTCGTTCACCTGTGGCGTCGTGGCAGCCGATCGCGTCGAAACACAACTGGTCATGGCTGACGGCGATTCACGAACCGTCCGCGGGTTCGCCGGTACCGCGTGCACCCTCGCCGGGGACAGTGGCGGCGCCATCGTCTCCGGAACCCTGGCGCTGGGCATCACCAGCGGTTCCAACAGCAGCGGCGCACCCAGTTGCAACGAAGCGAACCTGGTACTCGCGACCTCCGGTGGAACCTCGAATCTGGGTATCCCGGTCGGAGACATCCTCGACGCTGCAGATCGTGCATCCGGTGGCGGTATCGGTTCCGGAATCCGCGTTCGCACTGCGGGTTGACCAACGCCTGATTCACAGCACTG
>NZ_BCRM01000013.1 GCF_001552595.1 Rhodococcus erythropolis NBRC 15567 | reverse complement strand
TTTGCTCATGTAACGGGTGGGAATAGCGCGTTCGAACCCATATAGTCATGGTCGACTGTGATCGGCTCACCACAAGTCCGTGAGCCGTATCCGTGTGCTCCCAGGGGGGTGGTACGCGGTCAACGAAGTGGAAAGGCCCACATGCGAAGCTCCATCGCACGTCGCGCCGCAGTGTTCGGTTCGGCCGCGCTGCTGCTCCTCGGACCGATTACCGCGGTCGCGAACGCAGAACCGAATGAATCCGGGGTATCCGATCAGGCAGCCCATCTGCCCGTCGAACTCGCCGAAGCCCTACAGCACGACTTGGCGCTGACGCCCGACCAGTTCGTCTCGCGTTCCGAACTCGCGCAGAAGCTCGCAGAGTTCGCCGCCATCGCGCGCGTCCAGTTTCCCGACTCTTTTGCCGGCGTGTGGCTCGACGACCTCGGCAAGGGCATCGTCGCTCTCGCTGACGGTCGCGACAAGGATGCTGCCCGCGAGGCCGCCGAGAAGGCCGGCTTCGAGGTCAAGGACGTCGCGCAGAGCGAGCAGGCTCTGCAAGGTCAACTCTCGGCACTCAACACCTGGCTCGATTCGCAGCCTGCAGAGGTCGCAGACCTCGTGCGCGGCATCGCCGTCGACGTGGTCGGCAACGGAGTCGCCCTCACCGCCGATCCTGCCGCCGGCATCGAATTGCCTGAGTTCCTGAAGCGGACCGTCGTCCACACCGCTGCTCCGCTACTGGTTCCCCCGATCGTCGCGGACCTCATTCCCGCAACCGGATCCGCAACCGGCGACGCTGCACTGGGCGGAGACGCCTTCGGCGCGACCTCCGGTAACACCGGACTGCGTTGTTCATTCGGCTTCAACGGCACCGACGGTTCAGGACGCACGGTCAACATCAGCGCCGGTCACTGCGATCCCAACCGTGCCGCTGCCGGCACCTCGAACTCCAGCCAGGTCTTCCCGATGGTGAACAACCAGACCGGGCCCCGCGTCGGATACTTCGCCAAGAGCAGCTTCGACGGGCGTGACTACTCGATCATCAACATCGACGACAACGCGAAGTACCGCTTCGAGAACAACAGCGTGCGGGTCCCGTTCAACCGTTCGGTCAACATCACCGGTACCGCCGATCCCATTGTGGGCGCCCCGGTCTGCAAGGCGGGATCGACCACCGGCTTCAGCTGCGGCGTCGTCACCGGCGTCAACCGCGTCGCCAAGGTCTTGGATCACACCCTCGACAACGGCTTCACCACCAACATCTGCGTCCTGCAGGGTGACAGCGGTGGCCCCATCGTCTCCGGAACGTTGGCAGTGGGCATCACGAGTGCGTCCAACGTCGCCACCTCTCCCCTGTGCGAGATCGCTCAGGCCGAGACGTTGTTCGGACAAGAAGCACCGACGCAGTACGCGACGCCGATCAACGACATCCTCGCCGCCAATCCAGGCCTGAAGGTTCGCGACTACTGATCGCACGCATTCCCCGAGACAGCAAAACGGGCGCCACACCTTTCGAAGGTGTGGCGCCCGTTTCGGCGTTCGTGACGGCTAACCGGAAGCGCTGCTTACTGGAAGAGAGTTGTTCCGGCCGGAGCGTTCAGGACCTGGATCAGGTCCATCCCCGCGACGATTGCGGTTCCGCCGCCGGCGAGGATCGTACCGGCGACTCCACCGATACCGGCACCGGTGACCATGCCGGGGAGGCAGCCGATAACCAGGCCGGGCAGACCCACGATGCAACCGATGACTGCACCGACGATCGTGCCGGTGAGGCTACCGATCTGCGTGGCAAGCCCGAGCTGTGACTGGAACTTCTCGATTGCCTTCTGATCCTCGTCAGGCGAAGCAACCGGGGTGAACTCGGCAGCGACCGGCTTCGGCTTGGAGCTGGCCGGGTCCAGGTTCGGCTTGAGGGTGAGGGTCTTGCCGTCCTCACTGATGGTCTCGTCGAACGGGAACTGAACGTCCCCGAGGTTGAACGCGAGCGGCAGGCTCACGAGAGTTGCGCCCTGGCTGTTCTGCAAGTCGACGTGTGTGCCGTCACCCGATACCCGGAATGCCCCGGCATCGATGGTGGTGACAACAGCCTGGTCGACGACCTCGGCGGTGTACGAAACGTCGGGTGACGTCTCCGGAGCTGCGTAAGAAGTACCTGCAGCGATGCCCGTAGCGGCAATGGTCATCGCTGCGATGGCCGCAGCTTTACGAATGAACATTTTTGATCCTCCCCGGGAGCGAGCGGGCGCAAGTCGATGACTCACACCACCCGTTTCCCCTGTGCGTGACGGGCGTAACGATAACAGCCGGTCGGTTGTCCTCACCTGCCCGGAAACCGAGTTAGGGCTGCCTGACAGAAAGGAGCCCGACGGCCACCGCCTAACGTGACGACCAGACATGTCTGCGTTTGACCAAGCCCGTCCGACGCAGAAGATTGATCTCTCCAGGCCACGAGCGGTTACCAGTCGGTATCTACAGGCTGGTAATGCTAGTTACTGGCGGGTAACATAACGCAGGTTAGTATCAGTGGGCTGTCCCGAGGTGGCCGACGCGTCGCCCTGAAACGAAAGGCCGCGACATGAATGCCCTGACGATTACGTTGGGCACGATTGGTGCTCTGCTGAGCTTGGTGTGTTGGTACATCTTCCTCTCAGGCGCGCTGAGGATGTTCAACACCGTGCGCATCGGCCAGTCGGCACCCGATCGATGGCGCCCGTTCTTCCCTCGCTTCAAGCAGATGATCATCGAGTTCATCGCGCACACGCGCATGAACAAGTTCCGCAGCGTCGGCTGGGCCCACTGGCTCGTCATGGTCGGCTTCCTCGGCGGATTCCTGCTCTGGTTCGAGGCTTACGGCCAGACGTTCAACCCCGAGTTCCACTGGCCCATCTTCGGTAACACGTGGGCGTGGCACCTGTGGGACGAGATCCTGGGCCTCGGCACCGTCATCGGTATCACCACGCTGATCGTGATCCGTCAGCTCAACCACCCGCGTCTGCCTGCACGCCTGTCCCGGTTCGGCGGCTCCAACTTCAAGGCCGCCTACGTCATCGAGGGCATCGTCCTGCTCGAGGGCCTGGGCATGATCATGGTCAAGGCCGGCAAGATCGCGACCTACGGTCACGCCAACCCGTGGACCGACTTCTTCACCATGCAGGTCGCCAAACTGCTTCCCGCCAGCCCCGTCATGATCTCGGTGTTCGCGTTCGTCAAGCTGATGACCGGCATGATCTGGCTCGCGATCGTGGGCCGCAACATCACCTGGGGCGTCGCCTGGCACCGCTTCTCCGCGTTCTTCAACATCTACTTCAAGCGTGAAGACGACGGCACCGTCGCGCTCGGCGCGGCAAAGCCCATGATGTCCAAGGGCAAAGTCCTGACGATGGAGAACGTCGACCCCGACACCGACACTCTCGGCGCCGGAAACATCGAAGACTTCTCATGGAAGGGCTGGCTGGACTTCACCACCTGCACCGAGTGCGGGCGTTGCCAGTCCCAGTGCCCTGCTTGGAACACCGGAAAGCCGCTCTCCCCCAAGCTGCTCATCATGTCGCTGCGTGACCACGGCTACGCCAAGGCCCCGTACCTGCTCGCTGGTGGACGCAAGGACATGGGCGGCGACGAGATCGGACTCGTCGACAGCGAAGGCAACGTCAAGGAAGCCGCACTCGCAGCCATCCCCGAGGCCGCACGCCTCGAGGCCGACCGCAAGCTCGTCGGTGAAACCGTCGAAGGTGAGATGGCCCCGGTCATCGACGCCGAAACCTTGTGGAGCTGCACCAACTGCGGCGCCTGCGTCGAACAGTGCCCCGTCGACATCGAACACGTCGACCACATCATCGACATGCGTCGCTACCAGGTCCTGATCGAATCGGAGTTCCCCTCCGAGCTCGCCGGCCTGTTCAAGAACCTCGAGAACAAGGGCAACCCCTGGGGCCAGAACTCCAAGGATCGCCTCAACTGGATCAACGAGATGGACTTCGAGATCCCCGTCTTCGGCAAGGACGCCGACAGCTTCGAGGACTACGAGTACCTCTTCTGGGTCGGCTGCGCCGGCGCCTACGAAGACCGTGCCAAGAAGACCACCAAGGCCGTCGCCGAACTCCTCGCCACCGCGGGAGTGAAGTTCATGGTCCTCGGCGCCGACGAAACCTGCACCGGCGACTCCGCACGTCGTGCCGGCAACGAGTTCTTGTTCCAGCAGCTCGCAATGCAGAACATCGAGATGCTCAACTCGGTCTTCGACGGTATCGAGCAGAAGAAGCGCAAGATCGTCGTCACCTGTGCGCACTGCTTCAACGCCCTCGGCAACGAGTACCCGGAGGTGGGCGGCGACTACGAGGTCGTGCACCACACTCAGCTGCTCAACCGTCTGGTGCGCCAGAAGAAGCTGATCCCGGTTGCATCCGTGAGCGAAGACGTCACCTACCACGACCCGTGCTTCCTCGGACGCCACAACAAGGTTTACGACGCTCCCCGTGAACTCATGGAAGCCTCAGGCTCCAAGCTGGTCGAAATGCCGCGTCACGGCGAACGTTCCATGTGCTGTGGTGCCGGTGGTGCTCGCATGTGGATGGAAGAGAACATCGGTAAGCGCATCAACGTCGACCGCGTCGACGAAGCGCTCTCCACCAACCCCAAGAAGATCGCCACGGGTTGCCCGTTCTGCCGCGTCATGCTCACCGACGGCGTCACTGCCCGCCAGGAGCAAGGCCAGGGCGAAGGCGTCGAGGTCGTCGACGTCGCGCAGTTGATGCTGAACTCCGTCACCCGCCTCGATCCCGCCCAACTCGGCGAGAACATCAAGGTGATCCCGCGTGAGAAGGCCCCGGTCGCTGCTGAGGCAAAGGCTGAGACCGTCGAGCAGGATCGGGTCGCCGAAGTCGAGGAAGCCGCCGCGACTCCGGAAGCCAAGGCTGCACCGGCAGGCAAGGGTCTGGCCATGAAGGGCCTCGCCAAAGCACCAGGCGCAAAAGCTCCCGGAGCCAAGGCACCAGGCAAGGGCCTCGGAATGGCCGGCGGGGCAAAGGCTCCCGGCGCCAAGAAGGCAGCTCCCGCCGCAAGCGCGGAAGCTCCCGCCGCCGAAGCTGCTGCACCGGCCACACCTGTGGCAAAGCCCAAGGGTCTCGGTCTTGCGGGCGGAGCCAAGGCTCCCGGCGGCAAGGGACTGCAGATGAAGGGCGCCGCCAAGGCACCCGGAGCAAAGGCCGCTGCCGCACCGGCAGCGGAAGCACCGGCAGCTGAGGCTGCTGCACCCGAAGCTGCTGCACCCGTCGCCAAGCCGAAGGGTCTGGGCCTGGCGTCCGGCGCCAAGGCTCCCGGCGGCAAGGGACTGCAGATGAAGGGCGGGGCCAAGGCTCCTGGTGCGAAGGCTGCACCTGCTGCTGAAGCACCTGCCGCTGCTCCGGCTGCACCTGCCGCTGCTCCGGCTGCACCCGCCGCTGCCCCGGCATCTGCACCGTCAGAGGCTCCGGCCGCCGAGGCGGAAGCCCCGAAGGCTCCACCGGTCGCCAAGGCCGGCGGACTCGGATTCAAGTCGGGCGCAAAGGCTCCCGGCGCTCGGAAGGCTGCTCCTGCTGCAGCCCCGGCGCCAGCTGCGGCACCGGCTCCCGAGGCCGAACCTGTGAAGGCAGAACCCGCCGCCGAACCTGTGAAGGCAGAACCCGCCGCCGAAGCACCTGCTGAAGCGTCCGCACCCGCGGAAGCTCCGACGCCTGCTGCCGCGCCGCCCGCCCCCAAGGCAGGTGGGCTCGGATTCAAGGCCGGCGCAAAGGCTCCCGGCCGCAAGAAGTAACCGCTCCACACGCGAATGCCCTCACCGTCATGGTGAGGGCATTCGTGTTTGTGTGGGGAGCCAATCCCGACCGAGCACCCTTTCCCTCGACTCAACACACCTTGCTCTACGCGGAAAGCGGTGCTCGCCGTGGACAAGTGGTGCTCACTCCCCCGCTGCCAAATCGAGGTCGCCCTGTCAATCTGCGACAAGCATCACCGCACCGCGCGCACGCCCGACGCCCCTTTCCTGCTGCCGTCCGATGACGTATCGCCCCGGAGCGATTCCGGTCGCGCCGTGCTCCGGATGGATCAGGTACGCGGTCACTCGGGTGTCGAGCATGCCGAGCGCAAGGCCCCGAGCATCTTTCACCGGCGTCGACCACGTGCACTCCCCTTCGTCTGCAACCAGACTGTGGGGGTTACCGCCCGCCGCGCTTCGCAGCAACTCCACTCCCGAGAGCGGCACTCTCACAGAGCGTGTCCACGGCATAGGCGCCACGATATTTGCGAGCAGCGAAAACGGGATCACGATGAGATCGCCCTGCGCCTGAAGTCCGTCGATCACAGGAATGGACACTTCCTGGTCCAGGTAGTCGAAGACATCGAGGCCGGTGAGGGTGGTGAGAGCGGACAAGGTCATGTTCGAGTTCATAAGTATCACCAAGGGTTTGAGGATTGAGGGTTTGAGGATTGGGGCTTGAGGGGTCGAGATTCAGGTTCGACGAACGAGACGGGAGTAATCGGCGCCGGTGATGCCGTAAGTCCAACCGGCGGCATCCAACGCGGAGGTAAACCATCCGGGTACGTGAAGGCCGTATCGACGCCGATGCCCGTCGCGTTCGAAAGAACCGTTGACCGCGAGGAGAATGCGTCCACTTCGGCCCCAGCCCTCCGGTGACGCGTAGAGCTGCAGCAGGCAACCGGCATTACCGGGATCGTCGGCTTGGTCGACCAGTGTCAGGCCGGCCAGCTCGATGTAGGAATCCCACCCGATCCGCTCGATTGCACATCGACGGATCTCTACATTGCGCTCGTGTGCGATGCGTTCGGCGGTCGGGTCGAGCACTACCCAGTCGGGAACGATCGCTCCGTGCAGAACGAACGCCTTTGTTCCGTCTGCGAATTCGAGTGCCGGGGAATCAGAGTGGTGGAGTCGGCGTTCTCCCCGCGCACTGCCCGGTATCCGCTCCGAGTGCAAGACCCTGGGTCGTTCCGCCATGATGCACACGTCGTCGAACGCCCACCACCACCCGGTCGAGTCAGCCAGTGCGGTCTGCACATCGAGAAGTTCACGGTCTTCCGAGCGGAAGGTCGCAAGACCGTATCGATGGCATGTGTCGTAGTACGCGATTCGATGGGCGTCCTGCTGCCCGTACCAGGTCACTCCACCCGCCACCGGGTTCGACATCGTTCGTATCGCAGCTGCGACGCCGTCGAACAGTGTCGTGTGCAACGATTCCCAGATTGCGGATCTGATGATCCGCGCTGGATTGACGCGGCGCTGAGTCGAACCCCGCTGAGTCGACCCCCGCTGATCCGACCCCTCGGACACGCTGGCACCAACGCCCCCGAACGCGCGACGTTCCATCTCCCAGCGTTCTATCTGCCAGTCAATGCTCCGACGTTCGATACGCGCGTTCATACGTCGGCGCGACGCCGAAAACATGCTCGCGATGTGCCCGCAAGCGCAGTCGAGTCCAGTGCCGTCGAAGGATATCTTGTTCGACAGACCTTCGGCGGCGATCAGATCCGATCCAGCAGAGGGCGACTGAACCCAGACGAACTCCGGTTTCGGGAGCCTGGATCGTCGGTATAGTTGCGCGACAGCAGATTCTGCCGTGGATCGATCGGCCGGACGTGTACACAGACCGCGTTCGAGCCATACGTCGCGGACTGCTTCCAAGGCCTGATTGTCTTCATCGAAGATATCGATGTTCTCGGTCGATGTCGCTCGACGTGACGTCGACGAGCGAAACGGTGCGGCGCTCACGCGACGGTGGCGGTGTCCGCCTTTCCTGTAGTCATAGTTCAACAGCCTGGCACGCAAACGCTCCGGACGCAAGGGTTGCCTAGAGTGCGACACCGAGAACCTGCCACCGTTTCCCCACACCCAACACCCTCTCCAGCGACGCGAAACCGGTTCGAACTGTGGACAAGTGGTGTTCACTCACGGCTATCCACAGCCCAGGGTTCACGGCTTCCTTTCCAGCGCCGGGCGCAGCAAGATCGATCGGTATGGGGGAACAAATACGCATCATCCGTCGGCCAGAGCAACTGTCGACAGGTCGTACCGATTCCGAGATCCGGCAGGCCTGCGCGAGTGGAAACTGGTCCAGAATCCATCGCGGTGCCTACGTACCCAGCGACCACCTGTCACGCCTCGACGCCTACGGGCTACATCGATTGCGCGTCGAGGCTGTGGCCGGTACCGCTTCGGCACATGCAGCGGTCAGCCACATCTCGGCAGCGGTGGTGCACGGCTTCGAACTCTGGAACACTCCGCTCGAAGTTGTGCACCTCTCTCGGGACCGACGAGGCGGTGGCCGTAAATCCGCTCGACGACACGTGCACTCGGTATCGTTCACCGACGACGAGGTCACCCACGTCGACGGCCTGCGCGTCACGACTCCGGCACGAACTGTTGCGGATCTCGCGAGGACGCTCCCTTTCGAACCGGCTCTCGTGGTGGGCAATTCAGCATTGCACCGTTCAGCGTTGACCAAAGATGCAGTTGCGGCCTCGCTTGCACTCAGCCCGAACCATCCGCGCCATCGACATGCGCTCCACGCGCTCACCGCGATGGACTCGCGCATCGAAAGCGTCGGTGAATCACGGAGCCTCGCATTGTTCCTGCAGGAACACTTACCACTCCCCGAACCCCAGGTCGAAATCCACGACGCCCGAGGGTTGGCCGGCCGCGTCGACTTCCTGTGGCGTGAGCAGCGCACCATCGGAGAGTTCGACGGCCGCATCAAATACGGCCGACTGGTGCCCGCCGGGCGCAGCGCCGAGGACGTGCTCTGGGACGAGAAGCTCCGCGAAGACCGACTCCGTGACGCGGGGTGGGAAGTCGCGAGGTGGACGTGGGCCGACCTGTCGACCCCGTCACTGGTGGCAGGTCGGATCCTCGCGGCCTTTGCGCGCAGCCGCGGGGCCGTCAGCTACTGATCGCAGGCTTCCACAGCTCGAGCGTCGCAATGCCGGGTGGGGTGAATCCGAGCACCTGCCCGTAGAAGGACAGCTCGGCGTTGCGTGAGCTGATGATGGTCGACTGCTTGCGGAATCCGTGAGATTCACCCTCGTAGGCCAGGTAGGCATGCGGAATACCCTTGGTCACCAGAGCATCCCGGAATCGCTCCGCCTGCGAAGGTGGCACGATCGGATCGTCGAGACCCTGGAGCAGCAACACCGGGCAGTTCAACCCGTCGACGTTGTTGAGCGGAGCACGTTCCGCGTACAGGTCGGCAGATTCCGGCAGCGGGCCGATCAAACCGTCGACATAGCGCGATTCGAAATCGTGAGTTTCCTGCACGAACAGGTCCAGTTCGGCCACGCCGAAATAGGAAGCACCACAAGCGAACACGTCGGACGTCGTCAGTGCGGCCAGAACGGTCCATCCACCGGCAGATCCGCCTTCGATGGCAAGGCGGGCCGGATCGGCAAGCCCTTGCTCAGCCAACCCGGTGACGGCGGTGACGACGTCCTGCACGTCGACGACACCCCACTGTCCGCGCAGCCGGTTGCGGTACTCACGTCCGTAACCGGTCGACCCGCCGTAATTCACATCGACGACGCCGATTCCGCGGCTGGTGAAGAAGGCGTAGACGAGGTTGAGGGCCGGGGCGACGTGCGCCGTCGGCCCACCGTGAACAAACGCAACGTATGGCGGCAGTTCGCCGTCGAGTCCTTTGTATCGCGGACTGCGCGGCGGATACGCAACGGCGTGAACTTCTCGCCCGTGTCCGTGAGCCACGACAGCTCGCGCTTCCGGAAGGTATGCAGACTCGGGCAATTCTTCGACCGACGAACGGATTTCGGTGAGTTCGCCGGTACCGAGGTCGAACTCGCGTAGCGCGCCCGCCAGTTTCGCGCCTCCCGAGGTGAGCAGCAACCGATCGCCGCGAACCTGCATGAGGCCGATGCTGGTGACACCCGGGATCGCGATGTCGCGCAGTTCCCCCGACGCCGGATCGAGTACCGCCAGCGTGTCGGTTCCCACCGTGCGTGCGGTGAGAAGGTGCCCGTTGTCGAGTTCGACGAACCAGCGCGCACCGAAGCGCCACTGTGGGCCACCGAAATCCGCATCCACCGGGCAGATCGGGGTGATCTTGCCGCCGACGCGATAGATGTTCCACCAGCCGCTGCGATCACTGATTGCGTAGAGTTCGTCGTCGGTGATCCACTCCGGTTGCAGGACGGACTCTTCAAGTCCGCCGATCAGCACGGAGTACTTCTGAGCGACGCCGTCAACGAGTGGAGCTACCCGCAGTTCGGTACCGTCCCAGGGCATTTGCGGATGGTTCCACGCGATCCAGGCTATTTTGGTTCCACTCGGCGAAAGCCTCGGTGACGAGAGGAAGTCCGAGCCGCCGACGATCGAGCGAATCTTGCCGGAACCGTCCAGCGGAATCGCGCAGATATCGCGAGTGATCGCCCCGTCCTCCGCGTGCGCTTCCCGAACCGCCCACACCTCACCGTTCACGATCTGCAGGTCTGCGTATCGCAACGCGGCCGGCGACGCGGGTTCAGGCGTCAGAGCCCGCGGAGTGACTCCTTCGAGGATGTACACCCGTTGATCGGAGAATTCACTGAAGACCAGTTTTCCGGACTCGGTGACGGTCCAGGCGCCACCGCCGTACTCGTGAACCCTGGTCCGGGCGTTCCACGGCGCGGGGAGGATGTCGACGGGTTGGTTGTCGAGACCGGATCGACGGATCGATGTCCGACCACCCTCGGTCGGACGAAGTTCAGCCCACCAGATCTCGTCACCGACGTATCGTCCACCCTCGACAGGGTGGCCACCTGCAGCCAGATCCGCTGCTCCGATCGGAGAAGTCCACGATCCGTACGGGGCTGCAATCTGCTCGCTGGGGGTCATCGCTCGACAATAGCCAACTGGTCGCGCGACACGGTCCCCGACAATGCACTTGCACAGTGGTGGAATCATGTAACTCGTGAGCACACCAGAACCCGTCCGCCATCGTCAGCCGCAGCGCGAGCTGGAGCAGTCGTCGAAGCTCCAGAACGTCCTGTACGAAATCCGTGGGCCGGTGCACGCGCATGCCGCCCGGTTGGAGGCGGAAGGACACCGGATCCTCAAGCTCAACATCGGCAACCCGGCACCGTTCGGATTCGATGCTCCGGATGTGATCATGCGCGACATGATCGCCGCCCTGCCCTATGCGCAGGGCTATTCGGAGTCGAAGGGCATTCTGTCGGCGCGGCGCGCAATCGTGACGCGTTACGAGCTGGTTCCCGGCTTCCCCGAGCTCGACGTCGACAACATCTACCTCGGTAACGGTGTTTCCGAGCTGATCACGATGACCATGCAGGCCCTCCTCAACAACGGCGACGAGGTTCTGATCCCAGCGCCCGACTACCCGCTGTGGACTGCGATGACGAGCTTGTCCGGAGGCACGCCCGTCCACTATCTCTGCGACGAGGCCAACGACTGGAATCCCGATATCGCCGATATCGAATCCAAGATCACCGACAAGACCAAGGCTCTCCTCGTCATCAACCCGAACAACCCCACGGGTGCGGTGTACTCCATGGAGGTTCTGCAGCAGTTGGTCGATCTGGCACGCAAGCATCAGCTTCTGCTGCTCGCCGACGAGATCTACGACAAGATCCTCTACGACGACGCAAAGCACATCTCGCTGGCAACGCTTGCCCCTGATCTGCTGTGCCTGACGTTCAACGGCCTCTCGAAGGCCTACCGCGTCGCCGGCTACCGCTCCGGCTGGGTGGCGATCACGGGCCCGAAGGATCACGCCGCCGGCTTCCTCGAGGGACTCGACCTCTTGGCGTCGACCCGCCTGTGCCCCAACGTCCCCGGACAGCACGCCATTCAGGTCGCCCTCGGCGGACACCAGAGCATCGAAGACCTGATCCTGCCCGGCGGTCGCCTGCTCGAGCAGCGCGACGTCGCGTGGGAGCGATTGAACATGATTCCGGGTGTTTCGTGTGTGAAACCCCGCGGTGCGCTCTACGCGTTCCCTCGTCTGGATCCGAACGTCTACGAGATCCACGACGACGAGAAGTTGGTTCAGGACCTGCTTCTCCAGGAGAAGATCCTGATGGTTCAAGGCACCGGGTTCAACTGGCCGAACCACGATCACCTTCGGATCGTCACCCTTCCGTGGGCCCGGGATCTCGCCGTGGCCATCGAGCGATTCGGCAACTTCCTCACCAGTTACAAGCAGTGATTTCGGCCCGTCGAATCGGGCAAAATCAGGTAAACAATTCGTTGTACAAATACCCCGTAAACGTAAAAGTGCGGGGTATTTGTGAGATCTTCGTCACAACATTCGCATACCAGGCGGTTTGATTGACACTTTAACTATTTAGTGACCTGCCCTGATGCGAAAACGGTCCAACCGGTACGTGATTCGTCGTGAAATTGGTAGTTGGACAACGCGCCAAACCCGATTGAAATTGGGTACATTGGTTATCAGCACTTCGGTGCCGCGAGCACCTGGTATCCCTCCCCCCCTGTGGATACCAGGTTGGTGGCGGGGACAACCCCCCCTGTTCCCCGCCACCCAGCTCGACCAATCCCAGTTTCGCCTCTTTCCCGGAAATCACCTGTGCCGACGCTGTCGTCGATCGACACTATCCGCAGAAGCTGACCATTCGCTTCGGAGCCGATAACATTGCACCGGTGCAAATCCCCAGTCCGACACTCAGTTTCCGATGAGTCACGGCCACGGCCACGGTGGCCCCATTCAGATCGGCCCCACCGCATCACGCGTCGTCATAGGCTTGCTCGTCGTCATCGGCATGGTTGTCGTCGCGGCAGCTATCGCGCTGTGGCCGGACAAGAACACCATTCCCGTCCCGCTCCCCTTTCAGAATGCCGACGGCAGTTCGGTGGAGACCGAGGCGGGCACCGTCACGATGCAGGATCTCGGCGACTGCGGAAGTTCCTCCGCCGGAAGGGTATTCGTCGGTGCACCGCAACCGCCACCCACCTCCGCCTATCAGTGCCAGCGCAGTATCGTCGATATCGAGTCCGGGCCGAATGCCGGAACGAAGACACTCCTCGAGATCATCCCGGGTGCCGGACAACCGGATCTACGGGTCGGTGACCACATTCGCCTGGTGCGTCAGACCGACCCGAACGGAAACACGCAGTACTCCTTCGAAGACTATTCGCGTGGACTCCCACTGGCGCTGATCGTCATCGCGTTCGCCGTCGTCATCATCGCCGTTGCGCGGTGGCGCGGACTGCGCGCACTCGTCGGTCTGGTGATCGCCTTCGGCGTCGTCGTCGGGTTTCTCCTGCCCGCATTGCTCGACGGTAAGCCTGCGATACCGGTTGCACTGGTCGCCGGCGCGGTGATCTTGTACGCGGTTCTCTATCTGGCGCACGGTGTCTCACTCAAGACCAGTTCGGCTTTGCTCGGCACCCTTGCCGCGATGGTGCTCGCTGCCGTTCTCTCCTACCTCTGTATCGAACTGACGCACCTCACCGGGCTGTCCGAAGAGCAGAACACCAATGTGCAGACATACATCGAGCACATCGACATCACGGGCCTGCTGCTGGCGGGCTTCATCATCGGATCGCTCGGTGTTCTCAACGACGTCACCATCACCCAGGCATCTTCGGCGTTCGAGTTGGCCGAACTCGACAAGCACGCACCCCGCCGAAAGGTGTTCAGCGGGGCGATGCGGGTCGGACGCGATCACATCGCCAGCACGGTCTACACCTTGGTTCTCGCGTACGCCGGCGGGGCGTTGCCACTGCTTCTGCTTTTCAGCGTCAGCGGTCGCCCTCTTCAGGACGTCCTGGTCGGTGACGCTGTAGCGATCGAAATCGTACGGTCCGCGGTCGGCGGGATTGCTCTGGCGCTATCTGTTCCGCTCACTACTGCTATCGCCGTGATTCTGGCTCGCCCACCCGGTAGTGCGGTCAAGGCCGGCCCCACGTCAGGCGGCCGACACTCCAAACGCTGAAAACGAGCCTCAGAGTCCGGGAATCGGTGGGAGAACCGGTAACAGAATCGGCGGAAGCCCCGGGATGTAGATCGCGGGCGGTGGCGGCGCGGGAGCGGGCGCTGGCGGCACGTAAGTGTCCTGCACGACTGGCGGAGCCTCGACGACCGGAGGGGCTTCCTCCGTCGTCGTCGGGGGCGGGGTCGTTGTGGTCGTAGGCGGCGGGGTAGTCGTGGTCGTCGGCGGCGGCGTAGTCACCTCGGTTGCCACGGGTCCGGCATCCTCGGAATCGAAGACCTTTCCTCCGTAGCCCAATCCCAACCCCACGATCACGATCGCCGCGATCACACCGGCGCCGAGGCCAGCGAACCGTAGCGGGTTTCTCGGCTCTTTGGATGTCGATTCGACGGGTTGTGTCCCGGCGAGCCAGGACGGGTGTGCGGTTCCTGCCCCGGGTGCCTCGCCTTCGTACATCGCCGAGTACGCCTGGGCGTCAACCATCACAGCCTCGGTGTCGGCGTCATGTTCTGTGCCGAATCCGTCCGTGGCCTGGTCACTGTCGGCGACCGCGAGATCTGCGGCCGGATCGAATCGTTGCTCGTGTCGGTTCGGTCGCGGCTGAGGCAGTTCCGCCGCGTAAGGGCTCGGCACCTGTTCCTGCGGAACGGACTTCGTGCCGGAAGCGGCTTCGGACAAGGCATTCGGCCGCTCCGATTCCGCGAGCGTTGCGACCCCTCCGTGGCTGAACGCCTGAACCGGAACGGGTACCTCCGCCGGGGTGTGGATCGGATACGGCGCAAAGATCGGCGCTACAGCCGGAACCTGAACCGGGGCAGATACCGCGCGCGCCGATGGCGTCATCGACGACTCCGCGATCAGCGCAGCGCCTTGCGCAGTCACGAGTTCCGGCTGCTCGGGCGCGATGAGGGGGCACTCCAGCCACGCGGCGAGGGTCGCCCGCACGATCGGAATGCGTGCACCGCCACCGATCAGGAGAATCGCGTCGGGGTTACGGCCGGACGTTGCGATGACCTCTCGTATCTCGCGTGCGAAGGCCTCCACCGACGTGACGACCAACGAATCGAAAACTTCCCGCGACAGCAGGAGAAGCCCGCCGGGCCCGGGCAGGCACACCGCACTTCGTGAGGACAGCTGTTCCTTCGCGAGTCGGCATCGCGCCTGCAGTTCGGCATCGCCACCCGGGTCGGCCGGCGTAGCTATACGGCGACGCACGGTCTGATCCGAGTAAACGAGCTCGTCGAAGTGATCTCCGCTGACCCGCGTCGACCGGGCGGTGACGACGGTAGACCGCATCTGCCTGTCCACAATGCTGATCGTCGATCCAGAACTACCGATGTCGACGACGACGAGTGTGCTCTGGTCGGTCAGCGCACCGGACTCCTCGAGCATTCGAAGCGTCGCGACTACTTCGGGAACCAGCTCGAAGTTGTCGATGCCTTTCTGTTCGAACGCTGTTTGGAGTGCTCCGGCCTGCGCTTGATCCCGGTAGGCGACGACCGTATTGCTGCCGAGATCGGCATTCTCGGTCAAGGCCACGCCGGTTGCCTCCGCTGCGACTTCCTCCGGAATCTCACGACCGCGATCGACGGCTCTGGATCGGAACACCGGACCACTGTGGTCGGGCGTCCCCGGGCGCGCCAAACGCACAGCGCTGGCTCCCACCGTCACACCCAAAACCAAGTTCATGATCCACCTTCGTCGACCGGCGACGGGTTCCGTCAGCAGACCCCGTCATTCCCCGGCCGGAAGTCTACCCACTGGGCATGGTCTGCGAGGTTCGCGCATCTCACCTAAGGCCTTCTCGCAGCTATTTTTTCGCAACCTGGACGGTCGACCTACCGCCCCAATCCGCGGTAGTTCCAACCGGCGCCGCGCCACAGGTCCGGATCGAGGCAATTTCTGGCGTCAACGATCACCCGCCGCCGAACGAGCGGTTCCAAATCACCGGGCACGAGTGAGGCGAACTCGTCCCATTCCGTGGCGATCAAGACCACATCAGCATTTCTGCAAGCTTCTGACGTGGAGGTTGCATAGTGAAGGGTGGGAAACAGTCGGCGAGAATTGTCCATGGCCTTCGGATCGAAAACGGTGACCGCTGCCCCGTGCAACTGCATCATTCCGGCAACGTTGAGCGCAGGCGAATCGCGCACATCGTCGGATTCGGGCTTGAACGCGGCCCCCAGAACCGAGACGTTAGCTCCCAGCAAACTGCCATCGCAGGCTGCCGTCACCAGTTCCACAGCTTTTGTGCGTCGTCGCATGTTGATGCTGTCTACCTCGCGGAGGAAGTACAGGGCCTGGTCGACACCCAATTCCCCGGCGCGTGCCATGAACGCCCGAATGTCCTTCGGCAGGCACCCACCGCCGAACCCCAAGCCCGCATTGAGGAACCGTCTACCGATCCGAGCGTCGTACCCGAGAGCGTCGGCCAACATCGTGACGTCGGCGCCGGTCGCCTCGCACACCTCCGCAATCGCATTGATGAAGGACACCTTGGTCGCGAGAAACGCGTTCGCAGATCCCTTGACCAACTCAGACGTCGCCAGATCGGTCACGAGGAACGGCACCCCCGCGCCCAGTATCTCGGCATACACCTCGCGAAGAACGCCTTCGGCGTTTCCCGGCCGGTCACGATCGATCCCCAGAACCAACCGGTCAGGGCTCAAGGTATCCGCGATCGCGTGTCCCTCACGCAGGAACTCCGGATTCCAGGCCACCTCTACCGAGCCACCCGCCGGCGAATTCGCTCGGAGTCGCTCGCCGAGCGCCGCTGCCGTGCCTACCGGCACCGTCGACTTCCCGACTATCAGCGAAGGCTTTCGCAACAACGGCGCCAACATGTCGATCACCGAATGAACATGACTGAGATCTGCGGCGTACTCCCCCTTCTTCTGGGGCGTCCCCACACCGACAAAATGGATGTCGGCAAAATCCGAGGCATCGGCGTAGGAAGTCGTGAACTGCAGCCGACCCGACGCCAGATTCTTCTCGAGCATGTCGGTCAGACCCGGCTCGAAGAACGGGACCTCCCCACGAGACAACTTGTCGACCTTGGACTGGTCGATGTCGACTCCCAGCACGTCGTGACCAAGTTCGGCCATACACACTGCGTGGGTCGCCCCCAGGTATCCCGTTCCGAACACGGTCATCTTCATGTGTTGTTGGTATGCGTCCGAACTTTCCGAAACGCGTACGCCAGGTGGGCGCGAAACCAACATCGGGCGTACGACGAGTGCGTCGCGCGTGCAACCTATGCTTCTGCCATGCACGTTCTCTTCGTTTGTACGGGAAACATCTGCCGATCACCCACTGGCGAACGCCTTGCACGTGCCTATGCCGCCGAAGCCGGAGTTTCCGGATTCACCGCGTCGAGTGCCGGAACCCGGGCGATGGTCGGACACCCGATCGAGCCGACTGCTGCGAGGGTTCTCGCGGGGCTCGGCGGCGACCCCACGGAGTTTCAAGCCCGACGCATGACAACAGCGCTGGCCTCGGACGCCGACCTCATTCTCACGATGACCGAAAGTCAGCGAGACAAAGTCCTGGCGATGGCTCCGGCGCGGCTCAAGCGCACGTTCACACTTCGAGAAGCCGCACGGTTGGGCTCGCTCGCAGATGCAGCAACTGTCGAGGACCTCGCCGCCGCCAGGCCCCGATTTCGTGCCGCCGAACCCGAGGACGTCATGGATCCGATGGGTAAGGAAGAGAACGTGTTTCACGAGATCGGACTTGAGATCGCTGATCTCCTCGGCCCGCTGCTCAACCGACTTCGCTTCGGTGAGCGCTGAGAGCGGGCACCGCGGTCAACTGCGGTAGCGACTTGTCCGACTCGTAGTAGTAGCTGTACTCGTACGCATTGCGTCCGCGAGACGGCGTCATCGTGATGACAGTGCCCAGGACGTGTGCACCCACACTCTGTAGGTTTCCGACCGCGCGCGCCAGTTGATCGCGCTTCGTGGAGCCGTGTCGGGCGATCACCAGAGCACCGTCCGACATCGCGGCCAGGACCGCGGCATCCGTGACGGGTAGCAACGGCGAGGCGTCGATGATGACGTAGTCGTATCGCGCCCGCAGTTCATCGAGAACATGTTTGGCCGTGTCCGTGCCGAGTAGTTCGCTCGGGTTCGGCGGGATCGGTCCGGAGGCGAGCACTGTCAGCCCGTCGAATTCGGTCGGCTGAAGCACATCGTCCAGCGTCGCTTGACCGGAGAGCACCGAACTGACGCCGACGCTTCCGATCAACCCCAGATACTTCGACACTCGCGGCTTCCGGAGGTCGCCTTCCATCAGGCACACTGACTTACCGGCCTCCGCCAAGACAAGAGCGATGTTCACGGCGGTCGTCGTCTTACCCTCGGAGGGAAGCGAACTCGTGACGACGATGACACGCGGTGGATGATCCACCTCGAGGAACTGAAGGTTGGTGCGCAATTCACGGAAGGCTTCGGCACTCACGGAATTTCCGTCACTGAAAGTGATCGCATGGTTGACTTCGACGACTTTGTCGAACGGGATCGTGCCCACCATCGCCGCACCCGCAATCTCTTCCACCGTTCGACGATCCTTCACCGTGTTGTCGAATCGATCGCGAATCAACGCAAGCGCGATTCCCGACACCAGTCCCGCCACTGCTCCGAGAGCGAGATTGCGCGAAGTCTTGGGCGAAACGGGAACAGACGGCTCTTGGGCCTGTTGCTCGACGACCACACGTGCAGGCGGCGTTCCGCCGTTCTCGGGTGTCTCCAGTTCCTTTGCCAGTGCGACGAATTCGGACGACAGAGTATTTGCGATCTCTCGCGCGAGCTCCGGTGAAGGATCCTTGACTCCGAGGTCGATCAACACAGTGTCGGGCGCCGACGTCGCAGTGACCTTGGAGGCCAACTCTTCAGCCGACATCCCGCCGACCACCCTCGGTCCCAGTTCGTCGATCGTCCGCTGCGCAAGTGTCCGGCCGGTCAGGAGTTTTGTATAGGACAGAACTCGCTGCTGTGAAAGTTGACTGCCCTGCAGTGCCTCGTTGACCGAGGTACCCGCCGACGTCGAAACGAACAGCCTCGTCGAGGCCTGGTAAACGGGCGTCGAAAGAAGAGAAGCGCAAAGGGCTCCCAGGATTCCGAGCACGGTTACAGCAGCGACTATTCGCCATCTGGCTTGCAATATCTTCAGGTAGTCGACAATTTCCATCTTGATGTCTCCTTCGGCTCACGCATGTCCACTGCGGGTCTGAGCGGTCTTTGCCGGTCAGACCGCGAGGGCGAACCGGGCTTTCTCAATTTCGATATCGATCAGCTGCGACGGACGAAACGTCCTGTGCTCACGGGCGTCCCAGTCCGCGGTAGTTCCAACCTGCGCCTCGCCACTCGTCGGGGGAAAGGCAATTGCGCCCGTCGACGATCACCTTCTTGCGAACGACTGCATCGAGATCGGACGGCTGCAACTTCAAAAATTCGGGCCACTCGGTCAACACCAGGACGACATCGGCGCCTTCGCACGCCTCCAACGCATTTGCCGAATAGGTCAACGTCGGGAACAGCGCACGCGAATTGTCCATGGCCTTCGGGTCGTACACGTTCACTGCTGCGCCTTGAAGCTGAATCTGACCCGCGACGTTGAGCGCCGGCGAATCACGAACGTCGTCCGAGTCCGGTTTGAACGCGGCACCCAGAACTGCGACTCTCGCACCGAGAAGCGATCCGCATGCCTCCCGCGCCAGTTCGACCATGCGTGTCCGTCTGCGCATGTTGATGTTGTCGACTTCGCGTAGGAACGTCAGTGCTTGGTCGGCACCGAGTTCACCGGCGCGAGCCATGAAGGCACGGATGTCCTTGGGTAGGCAACCGCCGCCGAAACCAATTCCCGCGTTGAGGAATCGACGTCCGATCCGAACGTCGTACCCGATCGCGTCGGCGAGCACTGTGACGTCGGCGCCAGCAGCCTCGCACACTTCGGAAATGGCGTTGATGAACGAGATTTTCGTGGCCAGGAATGCATTCGCTGACGCTTTGACCAACTCGGCCGTAGCGAGGTCCGTGACGAGAAAGGGAATTCCCTCATCGAGGAGGTCTGCATAAACCTCGCGCGCAGCGGATTCCGCGCGACCGTGTCGACCGCGGTCGACCCCGAGCACCAGACGATCTGGATGCAATGTGTCCTGGACGGCAAACCCCTCGCGCAGAAACTCGGGATTCCATGCGACTTCGACGCCGTCACCAACCGGTGCCAGTTCCCGCGCGCGCTTACCGAGCCGTTCCGCGGTTCCCACCGGCACCGTGGACTTCCCGAAGATGACCGCGGGTTTGGTGAGCAGCGGTGCCAGAGTTTCGATCACGGCATCCACGTAGACCATGTCAGCGGCGAACTCACCCTTCTTCTGTGGCGTACCGACCCCGAGGAAGAACACGTCCGCAAATTCAGCGGCTTCCTCGTAAGACGACGTGAACTTCAGCCTTCCTCGATCGATGTTTCGTCGTAGGACCTCGCCCAAACCTGGCTCGTAGAAAGGAACTTCCCCTGCTGCCAGTTTCTCCAGCTTTGCCGCGTCGACATCCACTCCGAGGACCTCGTGACCGAGTTCGGCCATACACGCCGCGTGTGTCGCGCCCAGGTATCCCGTGCCGAAAACTGCTATGCGAGTGCTCATGTTGCTCGATCTGCTTTCTCGACAGTGTGTGAAGTGTTGATGGGATGGGTAATTCAGGTGCGCACGGCACCGATGTTGTCTCGGTACCACGAGACCGTCGACGCGATTCCCTCGCGCAATCCGATTGTCGGCCGCCATCCGAGTTCACGAATCATGCTCACGTCCAGAAGTTTCTGCATTGTTCCGTCAGGCTTCGAGGTGTCCCACCGCGTCTCGCCGGTGTATCCGACCTCGTCGGCAACCATCGAAGCGATCTCACGAATTGTGTGGTCCTCGCCGGTTCCCACGTTGACGTGCGATGCACCGTCGTAGTTGTCGAGCAGATGCAGACACGCCGACGCCAGATCGTCGACATGCAGAAATTCACGTCGAGGATTGCCACTCCCCCAGTTGACAACCAACGGCACTGCGGATGACTGCGCCTCGTCGTAACGCCGAACGAGGGCGGGAAGTACATGCGATCCACGCGGCGAGAAATTGTCTCCCGGGCCGTACAGGTTGGTGGGCATCGCCGAGATCCAGGATCGACCATGCTGCCGCCTGGCAGCTTGAACATGGAGTATTCCCGCAATCTTTGCTATTGCATAGGCGTCGTTGGTCGGCTCGAGATGCCCGGTGAGCAGGTATTCCTCCTTGATCGGCTGCGGCGCCAATTTCGGGTAGATGCACGATGATCCGAGGAACAGGAGACGCTCGACGCCGTGTGCAAGGGCAGCGTCGAGCACGTTCACCTGGATACGGAGATTCTCCGACAGGAAGTCGACGAGGAACGTGCTGTTCGCCGCAATCCCACCAACTTTTGCTGCTGCAAGGATCACGTTGGTCGGCTTTTCGCGGGCGAAAAACTCGAAAACAGCTTCCCGCTCACGCAGATCGAGTTCGGCGGAGGTCCGTCCGAGCAACCGGGAGAAGCCGGCAGATTCCAGTTTTCGCCACACCGAAGAGCCGACCAAACCTCGGTGTCCAGCCACGTAGAACGGTGCGCCTCGATCGAGTGGTCGCGCTGCGAATGAATCACTCATCGCGTCGCCAACCAGTCGGGAAGTGCCGGAGTGTCGATCCACGGGCGCCCTTCATGTTCGAGCGCTTCGATGTCTGCCTCGACCATGATCCGGGCCAGTTCGGGTGTGTGCACGCCGGCCTTCCAACCGAGTTTGCGCTCGGCATGGCTCGGATCCCCGATCAGTGCGTCCACCTCGGTCGGCCGAAGATACCGTTCGTCGAATCGAACGTGGTTCTCCCAGTTCAGACCTGCGTGTTCGAAAGCGACTGTGAGGAAGTCGCGCACCGAGTAGTTGCCACCGGTGGCCAGCACAAAATCCTCAGGCTCGTCGACCTGCAGCATGCGCCACATTCCCTCGACATACTCCGGCGCGTACCCCCAATCGCGTATCGCATCGAGATTACCCATGTACAGATGATCCTCGATCCCGGCCTTGATACGTGCGACTGCCCGCGTGATCTTGCGCGTCACGAACGTCTCACCACGCCTGGGGGACTCGTGATTGAACAGAATTCCGTTCACCGCGAAGATTCCGTACGCCTCACGGTAGTTCTTGGTGATCCAGTACGAGTACACCTTCGCCGCACCGTAGGGCGAGCGTGGATAGAACGGTGTCTCCTCGTTCTGCGGCGGTGGTGTGGCACCGAACATCTCAGAGCTCGACGCCTGGTAGAACCGGCAGTCGAGTCCGGCCATCCGAACCGCTTCCAGTAGTCGGATCGACCCGACACCTGTCGTGTTCCCCGTGTGTTCGGGTTCGTCGAAGCTGACTCTGACGTGAGACTGCGCAGCGAGGTTGTATACCTCGTCCGGTTTGATCTGCGCGAGCAGCGTCACCAGGCGCGCTCCGTCACTGAGGTCACCGTAGTGAAGGAAAAGCCGTGCATCCGCATGGTGGGGGTCCACATAGATGTGGTTGATCCTCGAAGTATTGAACGTCGACGATCGACGGATCAGTCCGTGAACCTCGTAGCCTTTGGAGAGCAGCAACTCGGCGAGGTAAGAGCCGTCCTGTCCCGTGATTCCGGTAATCAGTGCGCGTTTCATCCTGCGTTCCTTCCGTTGCGGGACAGCCCGCCTGATAGTTGCGAAACCACGGTTGTGGTCCGTATTCCTCCGAATCGCCCGGCAGTCTCGATCTCGCTCATGTGCGTCCCCCCGAACGGCCGAGGAACTTTCGAATGTCACGCGATGCCAACCGAACGAAGGTCGAGTTACCGAACAGGTAGCGCCGCCACAGACGTTTGGGTTCCGATGCAAGTCGATACAGCCACTCGAAACCCGAGTTCTGAACGAAAGATGGTGCCTCCGAGACAGTTCCGGCCAAAAAGTCGAAGGCCGCGCCGACACCGACGGCCACGTAGTCGGTTCGATCCGCTATCGCCTTCGTGACAAAATCCTGCTTCGGAGCTCCCAAGCCGACCCACACGATGTCCGGGGCCGACGGACCGACCTTCGTGATGATGTCATCGACGAACTCCTTGCTGAACGCGGCAAACGGCGGGGCATAAGTGCCAGCCACCTCGATACCCGGATACAGCTCCTCGACTCGATCCGTCAAGAGGCTCAACGTCTCTTCTGTCGTGCCGACAAAATGGTGACGAAGGCCGTAGCGGCGCCCCTTGTCCAGGGTGGCCTCGAAGAACGACGGACCCCGGACTGGTCGAACACCGACGTGATCGGAAGCGGTGCCGCCGATCAGGCGCATCACCCAGTTGACCGGGGTTCCGTCTGCGAAGTTCACACCGGGACCCTTCAAAACCGCGGAGTAGTCGCGATCGCTGTGCGCCGCCGACACGCAGTAGGAATTCGACAACCTCACGGAGACTCCGGTTCCCGCTCCCTCTCGTCTGTCGTTGACTACCCAATCGGTTGCTCCCTCGAGATTGGTCGCGGCAAACGGAATGCCACCCACCTCGATGACCTCGAACGGACTGCTCATCTGTCTCACCACTTCTTCGAGTTCGTTTGTTGACGTTCATTGCACTGGCCGTAGCTGCGCGACAAGACCGATTTCAGCCGAGATCGAGTCCAATCACGCTGCGGTTCAAAGAAAGAAAGTTCTGACTCGACAACCGATCGAGCGATACGAGAGGCGAGAGTCGACGCCGGAGCAACCGGGATCGCCACGGCGTTCCTACCGGCCAGTGTCGGCACACCGCCGAGATCCAAACAGACCACCGGGAGGCCCACCGCAGCCGCTTCGGCCGCCACCCAGCCGCCCGAATCGTGCATACTCGGGAAGAGCAGAACGGAGGAGGACCCCATCTCGCCCACCACTTCCGATCTGTCGCGCCACCCGCGAAGCGTGACCTGACCGCGCCGATACGGAAGCGACTTCTCGATCCGCCCGCGGGCGGGTCCCTCCCCGACAAAGGTCATGGACCACTCGGTGCCCAAATGCTCGAGCGCGTCCAGAATCAGGTCGATTCCTTTGTACTGCAACAGTCTTCCTACGAACAAGAGCCTTCGTTTCGGCCTGGGTACCGCTTGCTTCTCGATTCCGTCGTAGTCCAGAACACAATTGGGTTGGATGACGACGTTGCGTGCCCGCGGTGCGCCACGTCCGCTGTCGGAGTTCATCGCGATGAAAGTGTCAACTCGTCCGGCCATGAAGATATGTGTCAGTGACCGAACGGCTTTCGTCGAGCAGGTTCGAACTACCGTGGATGCCAGATACCGCACACCGATGCGCTTGGCGAGCGGCATCGGCGGGTAGGTGTTGCCCCCGGCAGGCCCCCATACGAGTCGTGCGCCGCCGGCTCCACCGAACAGCACCGGTGGAGGCAGCCAGTCGGAGGCGAACGTTGCATGGTGCAGGACGTCGAAGTTTGCCGCTTCACGCCGAACGAACACCGAAGTGCGCCAGAGCCATCGGAGGTAGCGACCGTACGATCCGGCTTCTTCCGCGGTCAAAGTCGCTATTCGCACGACACGAACTTCGCAACCGAGCTTTTCACACTCCGATTCCAATGCGGTCGCCTCACCGGAGCGAGTCACCACCGTGATCGACTCACACAGTTCGGAAGCCGCCGAGAGAAGCGCCCAACCCGCACCGGATTCACTCCCCTGATTCGGATCGCAGGCGTATGCCGTCATCAACAACCGTGTCATCGCGCTACCACCAGCCTCTGTGCGCGCGGCTTCCGAGAATCGCGGCAGCTGAATCGCTCTGAGAACCAACCGATGTTGCGTGCACCGTGGTCGAGAACCACGCGTTTGATCCGTGGACTGATCAGGGCAACGGGGATCAACGTCGCCGACGCGAGTACGAGCAGAGCGCGTTTGGCACTCTGAGCCGTCAACAGTGGCAGGTCGAGCTGTCCCTGACAGACCGCGAGGATTCGTCCGTTGTTGACATACCGGGCGAAGAGCCAGGAGTCCCGACGCCGATTCTCGTCGACGGGTTCGTACGCAAGCGCCTCGTCGCACCACAACAACCGGACACCGCCGGCGCTCATTCTGAGCGTGAACTCGGTGTCCTCGCCGCCAGGTAGATCCCAGTCGTCACTGAAGTTCAAGCCGTTCAAAGTCTTCAGGTCCAACAACAGATTTCCAGCGCCTGCAGACGCGACCGGGGTGCCGGTCGAATGGCGAACGCGAGTGTGCAATGGAAGTTCTGAGGCAGGCAGACCCACCGGAATCACAGGACCGGCCACAGCACCTGCGTCGAAATCTGCGGCGCAGGTGAGGAGATTCGACAGCCAGGCGACATCGACGTACTCGTCGTCGTCGACGAAGACGATGTACCGACGATCTCGTGCACGGGCGAGATCGACCAGCGCACGTCGCGCCGGAGATACCCCGCCGAATCCGAGATGCAGTCGTTCGATCCCGTCGGCAACATACGTCGGTGTGGTGGATTCCGGGTCGTTGTCGCCTACTACGACCTGGGCGGAGACACCGGAAGCCTGGATCGATGCCCGGACGCTGTCGATGCATACAGCCAGTTCCGATTCGCGACGGAAGGTCAGAATCGCCACTATGACGCCGCTGGGATTCTTCATGAGAGGTCAACTTTCGGTCGGGCGCCACGGTTCATCGAGACCAGGAGTGCGACGCTCGCGCTGACGCACGCCGACGCGGCCAATGCTCCTGCGACGTGTACGGCGCTGTCGGTCAGTCCTGCCCCGAGAACGATCAGAAACTGCAGAGGCAACAGCAAGGCGCGAAATCTGTTGAGGTTTCCCGTCTTGTCCACGACGCGGATCGACGTGCCGACTCCCAGCAGAATCCCGTTGAACGCCACCGCCAACCCGCAGAGCAGAATGACCGGTATCAAGTTCGGAAAGTGCGGTCCGACCAGATGATCCATCAATCGCACTCCCGAGAGTCGAATCTCGAGTGTGAGACAGATCAGCGAAACGCAGATGATCGAAACCCAGAAGATCTGCAAGCCCACTCGGCGGCCGAGTGCCATGAACTCGCTCGCGCTCATCGCTTCGACACCACTGCCGAACTTACGCATCAGAATTGGCGAGATGCCCGCGAACATCAAGGACAGTGGACCGAGCAGTGTCTGGGCAGTTCTGATCTCACCGATCATCGAGATCGACGCCACCACGGTGAGTATCAAGAACATCGCCTGCTGCGCAGCTGATCCCATCAATATCTCGATCGCAAACGGCACGGATCTGTATCGGTGAGTGCGCGAGTACCTGACCGACGGCACCGGCGGTACCAGACGCATGGATGCGTGACCGAGCGCGAGCGCGACGAAGACACCGACCGTATAGGTCACGAGTGCAAGTGTCAGATTCTCGACCAGGAAAGCTGCAATAAGGACGAACGAGAGTGTCACGATCTGTATCGACGCAGAGATCCAACTCGCTCCGTCGTGCATCAGCATCGTGCGTATCACGTCCAAAACCACGAAACCAGCTGCAGCCAAGGCGTATACCGTGAGATTCATCGAGTCCGAGCCGGCGATCAGGAACAGTGCCCACACCGATGTCACCGATACCGCCGCCAGCACGATCGTGGGTGCCAACGCCGGTCCACGCTCGTCGGACCCCGCCCCTCGCGACAGCCAGACGTCGACGCCGATCGCTCTCCCCAGTGCCAGTGCCAACAGACCCGCCGATTGAATCACGGCAACCTGGCCGACTTCGATCGGACCACCGAGTCGTGCCACCGAGGTGAGAACGACAAAAGTGAGGACGCTCGAAAGCCCTTGATCGGCCATGAATGTCACATGCCGAGTGCGATCGTTCACGATCTCACCTCGTTGATGAGCTCACGCATCGACGTCGCCGCTTTGCGCGATGTGAAGCGATTCGAGTAGTGACGATAAGCGGATCTGCGTATCGCCGATCGGTCGTCCGCTCCGAAGATTCGGTCGAGGGCCTCGCGTATCGACGACTCTTCCAAGGTATGGAGAGGCGTTCCGCCCGGTCCGACGATGTCCGCGAGTGCACCGCTGGTTGCGTAGATGACCGGGGTGCCAACCGACATCGACTCGATCGCAACCCGCCCGAACGGTTCTGCCCACTGAGACGGCACCACGGACGCCGCACTGTCGCGGAGTATCTCGATCACATCTTCGTGTGAAGTGAATCCGGCCAGCGTGACGTTGTCGAGAGCTGCGCTTATGCTGGAGATCTCGCCGTACTGTGGTCCGTCACCGAGAACTGTGAGCGAGGGACTTCCAGCGCCCTGCGGCCAGTTGCGCACCAAGTCCAGGACGCCCTTCTCCGGTGTCAGTCGGCTGACGCACACAACCGCATCAGTGCTCCGGAACTCGGGTTCATTTTCTTCGAATCCGAAGTTCGGACGAACCACGACGCGGCCAGAATCGATCAGTCGTCCCTCGACCAGACGTGCTGTCATTGCGCTCGTTGCGACGAACCTGTGCTGCTTCCACCCCAAGACGCTCAGCTTGACCGCCGCAGCGCTCAGGTAGCAGACAAGGCTCTGCAGTCGGCTGTTTCCGTAGCATCCGTTGCGGACACAACTCGTGAAGTAATTGGTGGAACCGCATTCGGTGCACGTGCCATCTGCGCGCAACTTGGCTGACGGTGTGGCCAGGCGATAGTTCCGAACCGCCTGCAACGTAGGAATTGCGGCGGCTCGTGCGGCCACGAGCAACGAAGCCGAGAACGCCGGCCAGAGATTGTTCACGTAGACGATGTCCGGTCGCTCCGAACGAATGATGCGCAACGCATCGACGAGTACTCGAGGACTGAACACTGCGGTGACTGCCGCCCACGGTCCCCGGGAGATCTTGGAATTCTCGGTGGTGCACTGAACGGTCTCGTATCCGATCGATTTCAGGAGCTTGGATTCGTTCGCGAAGCTCTGCTCCTCACCACCCGGATTCCGATAGATCGCATGGAACATCAAGGCTTTCGGCGGCGTGGATCCACCGGCGGACGTCGGGTTCACTTCAGGCTTCGAACGCGCCACATCGAACGACTTGTACATCTCACTGACCTCCTCTTCGCTCCGGAGCGAACCCGTACGCACGACCCCTACGGATCGACAATTCGGCGTTGCCTGCACTGTGAGAGCGGTGCGTCGAGGGTCCGTACGGCGCCAGGAAGACCCATGCGATCAGCCACATGGCGCCGAAGAAGAGCGTCGACTCCGTCAAGTCCATCGAGAAGACGAGAACCATGATCGCGACGACGGCGATGTACTCCGTTCTGCTGCGAGCTCGCCCGAGCGCCGTGTTCAGAAGCAGGTAATAGCCGGCCAACAGCAGCAGGAATCCGATCCAACCGATCTGGAGACGAATGTCGAGCATTCCGTTGTGCGCGCTGGTCGCCGGAAAGGACAGCTTGGACCGGATCATCTGTCCGACAACGCTGTCAGGTGCCCAGACCGAGCCGAAGCCCCATCCGAGCAGGGGCCGCTGTTCGGCGTAGTACTCGGATACCGTCCAGAGATGCAGCCGGCCGGTCAACGTGACATCTCGCGAGAGTAGCGCTGCGACATCGGGTCCGAGCACCTTCATCGCGCCGGACACCCCGATGTACAGCCCGATGATCACCGTCGAGGCGAGGCGAGCGTTAGGTGTCCGTCGAAGGCACTTCAGAGCAAGCACTGTCGCCAGCGCAATCCCTGCAGCGACGAGACTGGTCTGGCTCCGGGCTTCGAACAACACGATGCCGGCAACAGCCAACGCCGCCACCCACGGAATACGCTTGACGTCGGGAAGCATGAGCATGACAGCAACAAGGACAACTTCGATCGCAGCCATTCGGCCCAAAGTATTCTTGTGCGTGAAGATTCCGCGATAGGCAACAGTGCGGGTGTCCACATCGATGCCGGTCGAAGGATCGAGGACCACGACCATCAGCGACAGCACGAGTAGTACCAGCAAGGTGACGGCCACAGTCCGCACTCGCACCGGGAAGGTCAACTCGCGGGCGACCATGATTCCCGTGATCGCCAGGCACACGATGACGATGCCGGCGACGACGGAGTTCCGGGGCAACGTCGACCAGTACCAGCTGGCTGCCGGAACGCCGGCCGCGATCAGAAGCGTGAAGACAGGCCAGGACGCGTTGCGTGAGTATCGCCGGTCGAGGAAGTAGACCAACGCGAGTGTCGCCGAGAGAACAGCCGAACCGTGTACGAGCAACGATCCGAGCGCTGTCTTCTGCGTGTAGGCCTGAAAGGCTCCGCTCGCGCCGATGACCGCGATCACCAATGCCGTTCGCAAGATCAGCGGATTGTTCGGTGCCTCATTTTCGCAAGGCGCCGGTGCCGCATTCTTGTCAGTAGGCGCCATCACTTCCCACCACCGCCTTGAGCGTCTTCGCGACGATCATGACGTCACCCATCATCGACCAGTTGTCGACGTAGGAAAGATCAAGGCGGACAGTGTCTTCCCACGACAGATCAGAACGTCCGCTGACTTGCCACAGACCGGTGACACCGGGCTTGACCAGTAGCCGGCGACTGACCGCACCGTCGTACATCTCGACCTCGCGCCGAAGCGGTGGCCGCGGTCCGACGACGCTCATCTCGCGCCGAAGAACATTGACGAACTGGGGCAACTCGTCGATCGAGTACCGACGCATGAAGCGACCGACCGTCGTCACACGCGGATCATCTCGCATCTTGAAAAGCACTCCGGCGCCTTCGTTCTCCTTCATCAGCGCCGTGACTTGAGAATCCGCATTCTGGACCATCGAGCGGAACTTGAGCATGGGGAACGGCTGCCCGTCCAACCCCATCCGCTCGGACTTGTACAGAACCGGCCCCTTGCTCGTGAGCTTGACTGCGATCGCAGCCGCCAGAAGCACCGGACTGATCACGGCGAGTACCACGGTCGAGAAGACGATGTCGAAGGTCGTCTTCGTGAACTTCTGCGCGCCGTGATAGCGCGGACGCTCGACATGGATCAGCGGAAATCCTGCGACCGGGCGCATCGACAGCCTCGGTCCGGACACATCCAGAATCCCTGGTGCAACAACAAGGTCCACATGATCGCGCTCGAGAGCCCAGGCCAACGTGCGCAGCCTTTCCGGTCCGAATCGCTCCGACGCCGTCACTGCCACCGTGTCGGCACCGACCTGTTCGATTGCGTCCGTGACACTGTGCTCATCTCCGAGCACCGGAATGTCCCGACCGTTCACTGTGACAACTTCGCCCACGTCTCCTCCGTAGCCAGGTACGCAGACTCCGACGACTCGGTATCCATGGGCATCGTCTCGCTCGAGGTTGCGTGCAAGATCGACAACTGCCCCTCGCACACCGACCACGAGTACGGCAGTTCGAAATTCACCTCGGGCTCGCTCACGAGCAATCACCCGTCGCCAGATCCAACGACTCGCGATCAAGGCGGTCAATCCCATCGGAAACGCCACGGCGAGGTACAGGCGCGCGATCTCCAGGTGAAGGAGAAGGCTGGCGATCGCAATCAGTCCGAACAGGCGGAGCGTTCCGACGGCGATCAATCGGTACTCTTCAGGGCCGCTTCCGATCACGCGAGGAGATCTGGTGCGAAATACTCTCAATACGGCGAACCAGCCGATAATCAGGGCGAAAGACAGTGCGGTGTAGCTGAAATGGCCGAATGCTTCACCGTCTACGACATCCGCGTCGCTACCGAATCGCCACCATTGAGCCAGAAACACTACTGCCGCAACAATGATCGTGTCGGTGATCGCCAGACGACGAAGATACGCAGATTGCCATTTCCTGCGTGCGGAAACTCCACCAGCCCTCTCCGGCGCTACTCGTCGGTGTTGTTGTGGCCGTTCTTTCGTGGGCGCGGCCATCTCGAGAACCGTCATGTGTTCAGAAACCTTTCCCCATGCACAAAATTCGGCCTGAAGCTGTTCGCCGGCCGAGGTCCATCGGACCGCCTTGCCGAATCCCGAAACTTCGACAGCGAAGCAACTGCTCCGCATTGCTGCGTTCAGTGCGAATGGTCGCATTACGTGCGCCTTGCAGTTAACCCGGCGACTATTGTCAGGCCTCGGCCCAACTGTCGATTATTGCGGCATTGCCGCAGCTCACACCCCATGATTGAAGCAGAGTCCACTAACGACCCAAACACAGGACGATCGGCGATTTCTCATCGCCCGCTGACGTCGCCAGCCTCGATATTGTCAGGACTCACGTCTTGGCAATTTTTCGGCTAGCTGGTCAGTACCAGTGAGGAGTTTGCCACATTCCGGACAGTGTGGCAATAGCGCTTTCCGAACTTCTTCCGAACGCCAGCATTGAGGTCAGTTATTCACCCTCCAATCAGGAAGGTGAGACCATTCATCACCATTACCATTGCGTACCTATAGTTTTCATCGCCTTGATCAATTGGACTCCACGTTTGGACGGAAACCAGCACACGGTTGGTAATCGCTCTGCAAACTATACTTTGATGCGTTCGGCGTCGCCTCAGACCTGGACGATTGTCCGGCACTTGGCCTCTGCGCGGTTTACTTACGACTGGCCGGCAATGCGCGAACCTACGATCGGGCGACACCGAGAATTTAGACATGCGAAAGGAGGAGCCTGGACTGCCACTGACCGTCTATGCGGTGCAGAAAGATTTGCAGCACAATCCAATTCGAGAAGGGGGAATTGTGCAGCCGTTCGACTACAAAGCGGGGCGACCGCTACCGACGGCTATGTCCATGGCAAGTGTGCGCGGCCATGGCAAGTGTGCGCGGCCGCGTATAGGTCAACTGACGCTCGACATGCTCGTTGGCGCCCAGTAGCGGAGCGTGTCTCTCGAACAGCCGAGGTTGCGGTCGACTGATCAGCTGGGCGCACGCTCGGAGTAGACACCCGCAAACCTCGATGGCCTTGCGTGAACCCACGTTCATCTCGTTGCGGGCAATCAGGACTCGACCGAGGCCCACCGGTTGCGTGGCACACGTGAGCATCTCCTGCAGAGCCGTCGACGCGATACCTTGCCGGCGTTCCGGCGGCCGGACTCCATAGCCGATATGACCACCGACATCGGCCAAGATCTCGTTCATGCTGTGCCGCATCTGGATAGCACCGAGATACCGGCCGCCGCGAGCGATCCACCAGCTGGTTGCCGGGACAATGTCGGGCCCCGTCCACGACTCTGGCTGCGCCAACAGCTACTGCACCCACTGCCTGAATCCAGCACGGGATGCCAGACCGAGATCTAGACGTTGTGCAACTCCAATCGCCGAACCGTGCTGGTCCGCCTGCGGTCCGCCACACTCGTCACACGACTCCAACAGGAAGCTCACAAGGGCTCGTCAGGCGCAACCAGATCGAAAGCCATAGCGGCACCGGTCAAGTAGGACAGGTCAGACCGCAGCGTCGCAGACTCAGAGGACCCGACTAGAGAATTGCGTCCGGTTCACCACACGCAGAAGGGCCCTCGAGCATTGCTCGAGGGCCCTGTGAGGCGTCGGGATTTAACGCACGACCAGATCAGTTGACTGTCGACGTTACCCTTCGTTTGCCGACTGGATTGCTGTCCACGGAACCTCCCACGGCCACGTCTGCGACAACCGGATCGGAATCGTAGTAGTACTTGTACTCGTAGACACCACGACCGTTCAGCGGGGTCATCGTGATGACAGTGCCGAGAATTGTCGCGCCCACACTGTGGAGATTGCCGACCGCCCTGCTCAGCTGATCCCTCTTCGTCGAGCCGTGACGAGCAATCACGAGCGCACCGTCCGCCAGCGCTGAAAGCACTGCAGCATCCGTAACCGGAAGCAACGGCGAGGCGTCGATGATGACGTAGTCGAACCTTCTGCGGAGATCGGTAAAGACTGCATGGGCAGTGTCAGTCCCCAGCAGTTCGCTCGGGTTCGGGGGAATCGGACCTGAAGCAAGAACCGTCAGGTCAGCGTTGCTCGTGACTTGAAGTACGTCGTCGAGATCTGCTTGCCCAGCCAAGACCGAGCTCAAACCGACGCTTCCGATAAGTCCAAGGTACTTCGAAACGCGAGGCTTACGGAGGTCACCTTCGACGAGACACACCTTCTTGCCTGCCTCGGCCAGCACGAGTGCGATGTTCACCGCGGTCGTGGTCTTTCCCTCGGAGGGAAGAGAACTCGTGACGACGATGACACTCGGTGGACGATCCACGGCCAGGAACTGCAGATTGGTTCGCAGTTCGCGGTACGCCTCGGCACTTGCGGAGTTGCCCTCGTGGAAGTTGATCGCTTGATGAACTTCGCGTTCCTTGTCGAACGGAATTGTTCCCACCATCGCCGCGCCGGCGATGTCTTCGACCACCTTGCGCTCTTTGACGGTGTTGTCCAGGCGATCACGCACGACAGCCAATCCGATCCCCAGCAGAAGCCCGATCGCGGCACCGAGCGCCACGTTCCGCGAAGTCTTCGGCGACACCGGTTCCGCGGGAGTTTGTGCTCGCTGCTCGACAACGACGCGCGCCGGCGCTGTGCCACCATTCGCGGGCGTACCCAGATCTTTGACCATCACGACAAACTCGTCCGACAGCGCATTTGCGATTTCGCGTGCCAGTTCAGGCGACGCATCTTGCACGCTCAAATCGAGAAGTACAGTATCCGGCGCCGATGTGGCGGTCACCTTCGACGAGATCTCCGCCGCGGACAGCCCACCCAATCGATCTGACCCCACTGCATCGATTGTTCGCTGCGCGAGCGTCTCCCCAGTGAGGAGCTTGGCGTAGGAGGTGACCAACTGCTGTGAAAGCTGGTTGCCTTGGTAAGCCTCGTTCACAGTCGTTCCAGTGGAAGTCGACACGAACAGGCGCGTGGAAGCCTGGTAGACCGGTGTCGCAATCAACGAGGCACCCAAAGCGCCCAAGATCACAACCACGGTGACGACAACGACTATTTTCCACCGTGCCTGCAAGATCTTCAGGTAGTCCCGTACATCCATCGTCGAATCTCCTTCGGCTCGAGCACGTAGTACGTATTCGAGTAGTAATCGACAGCCGCTTGTCGAGCCGCTGCACTCAATCCAGGCTGAACGAGGCAGCCAATCTTTTTATCGCGCGTCCCTGCGTCACAGAGAGGTCGATCCCGAAACAGGCAGGGACAAGAAACCTTCGTGGCATCTCACGCATCTCAGTTCGTGGTCCACACTTGACGGCACGACTACATGTTGACGCAGCGGCGAACCTGCGACACGGACATCGGGTCCAGTTCTCTTCGTCAGCCTCATCGGCCGACACCGCCACCTGAAGTTCACTGCACATCGAAGAGAGCGGACGTAACGTGCAGCCAGGCTGAACTCTACTGTGTCGTGGTTCTTTTCACCACCGCAACGCAGCATCGAAACCCCTCGATTTCGCCAGCCGAATGTGCTGACCACGCGAAGATCACACACCCTCAGCCGGCCGTAGGACCAAAGTCCGCGAACATCCAACAACGCCCGCCGCCACCGGAAGCCGGTGCACACCAATCGAACAGGGCAAACACCACTCGCCCCGAAATCGACGGGCGGCGATCGAAGTTTCCACACCGGAACAGTTCATCTACTGACGGACCTTCGTCCCAGGCACGCGGGCACTCCCCTCGACGCCGTGCAATAACCATCCCTCACTGATGGTTTCACCGATCTACGGCCTTCCAAGACCTCGATAGGTCCACCCTGCGTCGCGCCAGGTGGTCGGTTCCAGGCAGTTACGTCCGTCGATGATGACCTTCTTGCGGACGACCGCTTCGAGATCCGACGGCAACAACTTTCGAAACTCGGTCCACTCGGTCAGAACCAAGACGACATCAGCCCCTGCACACGCGTCAAGTGCACTCGAAGTGTAAGTGAGGGTGGGGAACAACGCCTTCGAGTTTCCCATGGCCTTCGGGTCATAGACATTGACGGCAGCGCCTTGGAGCTGAATCTGGCCGGCAACGTTCAGCGCAGGTGAGTCGCGCACGTCGTCGGAGTCAGGCTTGAAGGCTGCACCGAGAACCGCCACATTGGCTCCGAGTAGAGAACCACACGCTTCTCGAGCCAGTTCGACCATCCGAGTACGACGACGCATGTTGATATTGTCGACTTCGCGTAGGAAAGTGAGTGCTTGATCTGCTCCCAGCTCACCCGCACGTGCCATGAAAGCACGGATGTCCTTAGGTAGGCAGCCACCACCGAAACCGATTCCGGCGTTGAGGAATCGTCTACCAATTCTCTCGTCGTGGCCGATGGCATCGGCAAGAACGGTCACATCCGCGCCCGACGCCTCGCACACCTCCGAGATCGCATTGATAAACGAGATCTTCGTCGCCAGAAATGCATTGGCTGACGCTTTGACCAACTCCGAAGTCGCAAGGTCGGTCACAACGAAGGGAATACCTTCGTTCAAGAGCTGCTCGTACACTTCACGCGCAACCGATTCCGCACGTCCGGGTCGATTACGGTCGACCCCGAGCACAAGCCGGTCCGGGTGAAGCGTGTCTTTCACCGCGTAGCCTTCCCGGAGAAATTCCGGGTTCCACGCCACCTCGACGTCTTGTCCGGCAGGGGCCAGTTCCCGTGCCCGCGAACCCAATCGCTCTGCTGTACCCACTGGCACAGTTGATTTCCCGAAAATGACGGTCGGCCTGGTCAAGAGGGGTGCAAGCGTCTCGATCACCGAATCGACAAAACGCATGTCGGCCGCGAACTCCCCCTTCTTCTGCGGCGTACCGACGCCGAGGAAATGGATGTCGGCGAACTCTGCGGCCTCCTCGTAGGAAGCCGTGAATCGAAGACGTCCCGCGGCTATGTTGCGGCGCAGCACTTCCTCGAGGCCCGGTTCGTAGAAGGGAACCTCCCCAGCTTCGAGCATAGCGAGCTTGTTCGGATCAACATCCACCCCGAGAACCTCGTGACCCAACTCGGCCATGCAAGCTGCATGTGTCGCCCCGAGGTAGCCGGTGCCGAATACCGCAATACGAGAAGTCATAACGATGTCTGCCTGTCGAAGTCGGGTTTACGTCGAATAATGCTGTAGTACTTCATGTCCTGATCGAATCGACATTCTGTCGATACCACTCCACGGTCGATGCGATCCCCGCACGAAGATCAATCCTGGGCTGCCACCCCAAATCTCGAAGCTTCCCGATGTCAAGCAACTTCCGCGGCGTCCCGTCAGGTTTCGAGTGATCCCATTCGATCTCGCCGTCGAACCCGATCTCGTCCGCCACGATCGCGGAAATCTCCGCGATACTCTGGTCCTCGCCCGTACCAACATTGACGTGTTCTGCTCCGTCATAGTGGTCGAGCAAATGAAGGCAGGCATCCGCCATGTCGTCGACGTGGAGAAACTCGCGCCTCGGCGTCCCGCTGCCCCAGTTCACGACTGACGCAGCTCCATCACGGCGCGCGTCGTCGAAGCGCCTGATGAGGGCCGGCAGCACATGAGAGCCCTTGGCAGAGAAGTTATCACCCGGGCCGTAGAGGTTCGTCGGCATCGCGGAGATCCACGGTCGCCCGAACTGCTTGCGAACAGCCTGTACCTGCAGGATTCCCGCGATCTTTGCGATGGCATATGCATCGTTCGTCGGTTCCAGATGACCGGTCAGTAGATACTCTTCGCGAATCGGTTGAGGCGCGAATTTCGGGTAGATGCAGGATGATCCGAGGAATAGAAGGCGATCTACGTCGAATTCGGCCGCCGCGTCCATCACGTTCACCTGGATGCGAAGGTTGTCGGAGATGAAGTCCACCGGCAGTGTGCTGTTCGCCAGTATCCCGCCCACTCTGGCCGCCGCGAGGACCACGTTCTTCGGCCTCTCAGCAGCGAAGAATTCGAACACGGCACCGCGGTCGCGAAGATCGAGTTCGGCGGACGTGCGACCGACAAGGCGATTGAAGCCGTCGGCTTCCAACCGACGCCAAATCGCTGAACCAACGAGTCCACGATGGCCCGCAACGTATACCGCGTCGCTCCGATCGAGGGACTTCTGCGTGTACTCCCCCGTCATCGAGCGTGCTCCCAATCCACCAGATTCGGACGGTCGATCCAGGGCTTGCCCTCACACGTCAGAGCCTCGATGTCCGCATCGACCATGATTCGAGCCAGCTCCGGGGTATGCACAGTCGCCTTCCAACCGAGCTTCTGCTCCGCCTTACCGGCATCTCCGATCAACGCATCTACTTCCGTCGGCCGCAGATAGCGCTCGTCGAAGCGCACGTGATCTTCCCAGTTCAGGCCGGCGTGCTCGAAGGCCACCGTCAGGAAATCCTTGACCGAGTAGTTACCGCCTGTCGCGAGCACGTAATCGTCCGGTTCGTCGGCCTGAAGCATTCTCCACATTCCCTCCACGTACTCCGGCGCATAGCCCCAGTCGCGGATTGCATCGAGATTGCCCATGTACAAATGGCTTTCCAGACCGGCCTTGATCCGCGCCACCGCTCGCGTGATCTTGCGAGTGACGAATGTTTCGCCTCGCCGGGGAGATTCGTGGTTGAACAGAATTCCGTTCACGGCAAAGATCCCGTACGCCTCGCGGTAGTTCTTGGTGATCCAGTACGAGTACACCTTCGCCGCACCGTACGGCGATCGCGGGTAGAAGGGAGTCTGCTCGTCTTGCGGAGGCGGTGTCGCACCGAACATCTCGGAACTGGACGCCTGGTAGAACCTGCATTCGAGACCAGCCATCCGGACTGCTTCGAGCAACCTGATCGACCCGATTCCCGTGGTGTCACCGGTATGTTCTGGCTCGTCGAAGCTCACCCGCACGTGGGACTGCGCTGCGAGGTTGTAGACCTCGTCCGGGCGTATCTGTGCGAGAAGAGTGACCAAACGCGCCCCGTCGCTGAGATCTCCGTAGTGAAGGAACAGTTTTGCATCCGGCGTGTGGGGATCCACATACATGTGATCGATTCGAGCTGTATTGAACGTGGACGACCTACGAATAAGTCCGTGGACCTCGTATCCCTTGCTCAACAACAGCTCGGCCAGGTATGAACCGTCTTGGCCTGTAATTCCGGTAATCAGTGCACGTTTCACTTGAAACTCCGTCCTCGAAGCAGATACTTGTCTGCGAGTAGTCATCGGCCGAATTGTGTTGTGTGGGAGTAACGAACCCACAACCAGAACTGAGAAACCCTCACGGCATTACTGCCCCCTTGATCCGCGATCTCAAATCCTCCAGTTCCGCGGCAGCGGAATCCATTCCGCGAGAGATACGGGTAGATTCGTCGTGCCCGAGATTCAAGCTGCCACCCGTCGCATCGTCCATCCAGGAGGCCTGCGGCGCGAGTACCGGTTCCAGCGAATCCCTCAGCTTCGGTACCGAACTGCTGCCCGCCATCACCGGTATCGATCCGCCTCGAGCGCTCAGGATCAAAACATGGAGGCGGTCACTGATGGTTACGGCAGCGCGCTCGTACAGGGCGCGGACAGCGGACTCCTGTTGCCGATGGGTCACGTCATCGTCCCATCCCACGTACTGAATACCCAGCGTTGCAGCAACTTCACGATTGTGGTTGTCGTCCTCGGCAACTTGGCAGCAGGCCACCAGATTCAAGCCGATTGCCTCGACCTGACTGTGGATCGACCGAAGAACCGCGTAGTTCACCGGTCGGTCATGCCGAAGTGAAAGCAAGGCTATTTCTCGGCTCGCAGATTCTCGGCCTGCAGACTTCGCTCCGTCGGATACGCCGGCCCGGAACGCGAGATCGGGATAGAACCGACTCTTGCCTCGCAGGTACTCACACGTCCTTTTGTCACGTGCCGCGTAGACGTCGGCTACGCCGACGAGGATCTTCTCGGGTACTGCCGCCATCGAGCTTCGCACCTCGATCGACCGTCCCAAAACGAGGACTCGTGTACCGAAAATGCGAAGCACCGCAAAGACTGTCACCAACAACGAGTGCTTGACGACGCTTGCTGCTGAAGCCCCCAGAACCGCCGGCCCAGGTGCCATCACGATCACTGCCCGCTTTCGGCGCACCGTATCGGACAAAATCGCTCGCCAGAAGCTGATACCCGAATCCATGACCTCGTCGGTTGGCTCCCAATCGAAGGCATCGACGTACTCCGCGCTCATACTGCCGGAAAAGACAACGGGTTTGAATCCCAGTTCACGCATGTAGTCGACTGCTGTTCGCCGTATCTCGATGTCACCCAGATTGCCCTGAGCTGCTGCAATACTCATGAAGAACCTACGCATGGGGATCCCTCCTCATTGCAACGACAACGACACAGGTCAGCAATGCGGTTTGAAGTACATAGCTGAGCGAGAGCGACCACCCCGCTCCGAGCGCCCCGTAACGGGGGGCAGCAAGCACGATTCCGACGAGGCAGATCAAGGTGCTCACAACCGTTATGTAGGAGACAATTTCAACTCTGCCCGTACCTTGCAGAATCGCATTCAATTGGGACGAGATCGCTGCGAAGATCAAACTGAAGCAGACGACCTGCATTACCGGTACCGCGTCTACGTACGCATCGCCCAAAATCGGTGGAACGAGCACAGGTATGGCAGCTGCGATCACACCGAAGATCACCGCGCTTGCGATGCATACGTACATCGCGGGTCGCAGAATGCCCTGGGTGATTCGCCCGGTCGTCGAGCGCGCCGCCGCCGGCATGAGAACTGCCGCAAATGATGTGGGAATCAGCCGCAACGGCGTGGTGATACGACTCGTCACGCCGTAGATTCCGGACACGGCCGGCGACGTGACAAGTCCAACCAGCAGTACGTCGAAGTTGCGCGTCTGAGTAGCAACGGAATTCAACCAGAAGTGCGAAGACTTGCCGATGATCGACTTGTACGAGCGTCTCGATCTGACACGAGTGATCGCCGGTCCGAGCCGAATGGCCACGAAGACAGCGATCATCGAAGAGAACGCGAGGCCCACGGAATACCAGAACACTGCGTCGGCTCCTGCGAGCCAAGCCGCCGCAACAAAAACGAGAGCAAGTGCTCGCCGGAGGAGCAACGACACCGCGTTCTGCCAGGTATTCCCGTCAGCGAGTGGTAGCGAGAGCAGCGTCTCGACGTAATTGTCCAGAACAACCCAAGCTGTCAACGGCACTACGAACCAAAGCTTCGGCTCGAAGACCGCGGCTACCGCCGCGGTAAATGCCAGCAATGCACCAACGGCCAGGTTGGCGCGGCGCGAGAACTCCAAGGTCGACGCGATGAGGGGGTCCTGGTCACCCAACGCACGGATCCGAACCAGAAATGGGGTGAACCCGAAGTTCAGAATGGTCTGAAGCACCAGTCCGACACCATAAGCCGCAGCGAAGATTCCAAAGCCGGACGGACCGGAGATACGCGCGAGTAGGACCATACTCAGTGCCTGAATCAACGCACCGACAAGACGTCCGCCGGCGATTCCCGTGAACTGAACCACCAGGGGGTTCGTCATCACCTTCATGTTCCACCACCCGGGCACTCGAACGAGTGCGGAACCCCGGCGCAGCGCGGTCGTGCGCCCTTCATGGTCGTCCGATCGACGAAACCGGGGCGCGGACGATCGAACTCGCCGGAACATCAGATGTAACAAGGCAATTTGCGCCGATAACCGAGTGGTCACCGACCGACGTGCCACGGAGAATTGTGGACCTGGCCGCAATCCACACTCCGTCGCCGATGACGATCGGTCCGTTGTCGAACTCGAAAGTCCGTGACTTTCTGCTGTGACTGCCCGCGCACAGAAAGACGTCCTGCGAGACACAACTGTTCGACCCGATACTCACCGGTTCGAGATTGAGGATCCATGCTCCCTCACCCACCCAAGTGTTATCACCGATCGACAGTTTCCACGGCCAATGGATCTTCACGCCGTGCCGAATCAGGACTGCATCACCGATCTGAGCGCCGAACAGTCTGAGAATGGCAACTCGTATGCGTGCCGGCACGAACCAGGCCCGGAACAGTGGTGCCACCGCGAGCCAGGCGACCTGCACTGATGCCGGACGTCCCTTGTCGTATCCTGCCCCGGTGAATTCACCGAGGGAGAGCTGCGGGTGTGTCATCGCGCTCGGGCTTGCGTCGGTCGAGTCGGCAAACTGTCTCGATTGATGAGTCCGTCGAAGAGGTCACCGAACGCCGTGGTGGCAGAGCCGGGAGACAAGGTTTCGTGCACGTACTCCCCCCCGCTTCGCGCGAGTTGAGCGGCACGGACGGGGTCGGATACCAGCATCTCTATTTCACGTACCAATGCTTCCGGATTTCCGGCGTCAACACGTACTCCCGCCCCGGACAGGGCGATCTCCTCGCCGGAGGCACTGTCCGAAGACGTAGCCGCGACGACGGGTACCCCTGAAGCGAAATACGATGTGAGTTTGCTCGGAACGGCCATACTGCGAAGATCGGCCAACTCGTTGAGAAGTAGTGCGTCCGCTGCTCGCAGCACATCGGTGAAGTCCTCGCCGCCAACAGGATCCATGAATTCGATCCCGGTGCATCCCTCGGACAGCTCTTCGAGATGGGCCCGCTGATTCCCATCCCCCATCAGCACGAATTTGATGTCGGACTGCCGCGGCCCAAGTAAACGCGCGGCGTCCACTACGTTCTCGAGCCCTTGCTTGGCACCCATATTGCCGGCATGCAGAACTATCTTCTGTTCCGGCCCCCAGCCCAATCGCTTTCGCGAATCTTCTCGGGTGCAGGCAGACTGGGAGAGATCCAGGTGGGTCCAGTTCCTGATGACTGTGACGCTGCTCGAGTCGACTCCGAGGTTGTCCTGAGCATGCTTCGCGAACCGCGGATGGATCACGACGACGTGATCGGACTTTCGCAAGATCCAGGATTCGGCTCGATCAACGAGAGACGACAGGCCTCCGCTCAGCTGACCGGTCTCGGACGCGCCCAGTCCGTAGAAGTCCTGCACCCACAGCACCACGGGTGTGCGCGACCGAAGGAGCCTGGTCCTGATGACAAATGCCGCCGAGGACAAAAGTGTAGGACTTAAACACAGTATGAGGTCTGCTCGATGGAAAAGAGTCGCCCAGGTCGCTCTCAAAGCGAAACTTGCCTCCATCAGAATTCTTCGCAGGAAGCTGGGATTCCGAGGGATGTAATGACGAAGTCTTTGAACCGTCAGATTTTCCGACTGCTCTACGGAGGACAGACCTGAGAAGCCATCCATCTTTCGCCAGAATGGATAGTGCGGATACCCTGTCACTACCCTGACGTCAGCACCGGCATCCGCTATCGCATTTGCCAAACCCTCCGTGTACGGAGCGATACCGGTTGGCTCAGGAGAATAGTTGATTCCCACGATCAGGATTTTATTTCCCTGATTATCCATCGTGCTCATTTCCCTTTTCAGCTAACTCAGGACGGCAGTCCGTGCACAGCTTGCAGGTGTGCACTTCTCTGCGTGTCACTCTCGAATCGTTCGGCGACTTTCCGTGCCGGAACTCCGACATTCACCGAGAAACTCTCGACGTCGTTCGTCACGACCGAACCGGCTCCGATAACCGCACCGTCACCGATCTTCACACCGCTCAATATCACCGAACAGGCGCCTATCCATACGTCTGTTCCAATTTCGACAGAATCGCGGGCACCAGGCTGACGGTCCCCCACCCACGTCGACGCGAGCATCGGAATACCCACCTCGTCGATCGCGTGGTCTTCGCGCCCCACGATGTAGACGTTCATTCCGATCATGACGTGGGATCCGATGGAGCCGTCTACCTGAATAACGGTTCGGGGTCCGACACTGACATTATCGCCGATATTCAGTCGGTGAGGCGCACTGATGATAGCTCCACGGCCGGCGTTGAAGTCGCGCCCTACTGAAACATTCCCGTTCGATATTGCGAGTCCATTCATAATTCCGCGAAGGGCTCGCCTGACACCTGACGGTAGGCGTGATCGGTTGCTCATCGTACGACCATCTCCTTGGGCCATCCCTCATTGTCGAATTCGACGACCTGACCTCGCAACGCAGCAGAGATCCCCGATGCCATGGTTTCGGCGGAATAGAGATCCCCGACCTTCGCTGAAACTTTCTCCGCTGGAACGGGATTGGAGACAAGATGCAGGAAGTAGTCTCGCAGCGCCGCAGCCAGCGACTCCTCGGTCGTCGGTGAGTAACTCTGCATAGGACCGACAGCAGCAAGTTCGATCTCGGGGGCGTGCGGGGCGTCCTCGGGGTACAGCATCGGGACTCCGAATCCCAAACTCTGAGTGACACTCAACCCGACGTATCCGGGAGAGATCGACATGATTGAGCGTGCGTAGATTTCAGCAAGTTCGATCGGACTTTCAATGCGACCGTGTACCACAACGGACTCTTCCAGACCTAAATCGATAATTTGCCGTTCTATCGTTTCCACCGCATTGCCGAAACCCACGATTTCCAACACGGCACCCTCGTCTACGAGGCCCGATCGGTGGAAAGCTGGAACCAATTGATCGACGTTCTTCTCGGCAACCAATCGGCCGACATAGACAATTGATCTACGCGATTCGCCGATGTTACCAGCGTTGATGTCAGCGCGTTTGTACAAAGAATTGGGTGCAACCCAAACTGGTTGGCCTGGAACCTCGAGCTTGGCTGGGACCACACTGGCGTACCCGTAAAGAATGGTCCCCTGAGACAAGCGGCGCATCGTTCGCCGAAGGAAAGCCGTCTTCGACGAAGAACCTTGCCTGGGATGCAAATGGCCCCAAAGAAGAGTACGGCGACGCGCTATTCGTCGAAGGACCAAAATACTCCACGATGTGAGACTACGGGGATTCAAATCCAGGATAGTCACGGACGCGGAAAGCGGATTTTTCCAAGAACCCACCTGAAGAAGAACCTTGTCACCGAAGATTCCGATCCGTCGAACGCGGTCGTAGAAATCCTTGTCGATGCCAGTTCGCACCGTGGAATCCAGCCCGTAGTCCGAAGCGAGAATATCGAGATTTCCTTCTTCCATCTCACGCAACACCTCGATGCACGGATTCCGATAGGTTGGAATCACCGCCAAATACATCGAGTATTTTGTTGATGACATCGAGCCTGCTCCCCCAAAGTTCTCATCGAGCACCACCGATTGGCCAGTGTGCATTGCGCAGTTCCCTTACTTCGGATCCCAGGCAGAGTTCGCCGGGAATGGCGAATCGGATTCGCGATACGAATACGAATACGAAAGACTGACTGAACGGATCAGTATGCGCCGTCACTAGCCATTACGGCTTTGAGCGTCTTCACGACGATCATCACGTCCCCGACCATCGACCAGTTGTCGACATAGGACAGATCCAGCCGAACGGTTTCTTCCCACGAAAGATCCGAGCGCCCGCTCACCTGCCACAAACCGGTGATACCCGGTTTGACCAGCAGTCGCCTTTTGACGGCCCCGTCGTATGCCTCTACCTCGCGCCTCAACGGCGGTCTCGGGCCAACTACGCTCATCTCGCGACGGAGCACATTGACGAACTGAGGCAACTCGTCAATCGAAAACTTTCGAATGACGCGCCCCACCTTGGTAACCCGAGGATCGTCACGCATCTTGAACAGGACGCCGGCGCCCTCGTTATCCGACAGCAGGCTGTCGACCTGCGTATCTGCGTTCTGAACCATCGATCGGAACTTCAGCATCGGAAAGGGAACCCCGTCCAATCCCATTCGCTCCGACCGATAGAGCACAGGACCCCGACTGGTGAACTTGACTGCCAAGGCCGTCACGATCAAAACGGGACTGATCAAAATGAGAATGACAGATGCGAAAACGACGTCGAAGGCTGTCTTGGCGAACCGTTGAGCACCATGGTATCGCGGACGTTCGACGTGAATCAGTGGAAGGCCCGCCACCGGCCGCATCGACAGTCGCGGACCGGAAACATCCAGGATTCCCGGTGCCACAACAAGATCGACGTCCTTACACTCCAGATCCCAGGCCAGTTTCCGCATACCGTCGTAGCCGAGGTGTTCCGTCGCCGTAACCGCCACCGCATCGGCACCGACCAAATCGAGTGCGTCGGTCACGTCGTGCTCGTCGCCTAGGACCGGTATTTCGTTGCCGTCGACCACTATGACTCTGTCGCGACGTCCTAGTTGACTGGGTTGGCAGACGCCCACTACCCGGTACCCGTCACCGGGAGCTCGTTCGAAGGTCTGGGCCATTTTCTTGACTGCAACCGGGCTTCCCACGACCAAGACGGACGTCTGAAAATCGCCGCGAGACCGCTTCCGCGCGATCACCTTTCGCCAGATCCAGCGGCTCGCCATCAGTGCGGTCAGACCGACCGGAAATGCGAAGGCCAGATAGAGCCGTGCGATGTCCAACTGCAACAGCAAGCTGACAATCGCAATGAGACCGAAGAGGCGAACTGTCGCGACGAAGATTCGTCTGTACTCCTCGGGGCCGCTGCCGATCACACGAATCGAGCGAGTGCGGAAGATCCCCAAAGACGATAACCACATCGCCGCCAATGCAATTGACACACCGGTGTAGCTGAGTTGCCCGAGGATTCCGGGGCTTACCGCACGGCCGTCTCCGCCGAATCGTAGCCATTGAGCCAGAAAAACCGTCGCCACGATGATCACCGAATCGCCCAGGAACAGCCTTCTGCGGTATGCCGTTTCCCATTCCCTCCGAGAAGTCGATCCGCGGCGGAGGTCGGGCACTGCGCGGGGAAGCGTGTGCTTGGTCTTGCCCAGTGTGGACACGTCGAGCGCCGTCACGTGATCAGTCCCTTCCTCATTCGTGGAATCCGTGTGTCGTTGAATCCGTGTGTCGTTGACAGGTGTTGAGCGTGATTCACCAGATTTGAGCAATCCACTGGAACAGCAAATTGCTCGCTTCGATCCGAAGAGTGCAATTGTTCGAGAATCGGAACGCTCTCACGCTCCGATTGGATTACATTGCAGCACTGTCCGAGCGCAGGATCAAACGCAAAGTCATCCCAGTTCAGGCCTGTAGCCGCCCACACCCCCACCTATTCCAATATGGCCGCAGCGCAAGCGCTTTGCCTCTCGCCCTTCGGCGGCGGATCGACTGGAACAACTGGACGAGAGATCGATTCAGAAGCAACTATCGCGTTACTTCAACGAAAGTGCGGCAAACGGGAGGACCTTACTCGCCAGTAGGCGGTTGCCACAGGGCACCACATTACCGATACCGCCTGAACAGAGGATCATTTCCATTGGTAACCAACGCTATGACTTTCGCCGACAGAAGGTGCCTGCGCCGTTGGGGACCTACGTCCCCGACAGGGATCTTGGTCCCTATTGCCGTTTCGATGTGCAATTCGAAGGCGAATAGCACTACAGCCCTTGCTGATACAGGCATCAACATCAGAACAAGAACAGGTCGCTCGTCCAGTTCGCAACTAACCGGCCCCGAAAAGAAATTTTTCCTTCGTCTCAATATGTGAGATTCTTACCCGGCTTCGGCCATTCCGCATCGGCCGGTGTGCGGATTCGCACCTTGCGATCGATCACGTAAGGTCGACAAAAGTCGGGTTCGCTGACACAACCTCGCTGCAGCCGACACGGCCGGAGTAGACGACCAGTTCGAATAGGACTACATATCTTGAAGATTCGCGACCTACGCACGCAGTCGGGAATTATCCCCCGCCTCACAGTACGTTGGCTGATGATTGCAGCCGCGACAATCTTTGCTTTCTGGCCTACCTGGACCAATTTGTGGAGGAGCACCGCGAGCGGTACCGCCATCGGATACGTTTTTGTCCTCCCCTTGCTCTGCCTGATAGCCGCCGTCGGAACAGATTTGCGGCGAGGCCCGGACCTTCCGATCCACGACCGCGAGACGGACAAGATTGTCGGCGGTATCGGCTTACTTGTCTCTCTGGGTTTACAGGCACTCCTCATGCCACGTTTTGCCGAGAACTATGAACTGATGCATATCGATGTAATCGCGGCTTGGGTATTCGTCTGGAGCGCAGCGGTTCTCATGTTCGGGCTGCGTCCGGTGAACCGCTACTGGGCAATCTGGGTTGTTCCGATCGTCCTGGCGCCGCTCATCTACCGCACGCTGGCGACTGAACTCGGCGGCACTCGATTCGACTACAGCATCATCATGGTGCTGGTCGCTTCGGCCGCAACGACGATCGCCGTCAGTAGGACCTGGAGACGAGGATTCGCCGGGTTCGTCGGCTCGTCCGTCCTGGGTGCCGCCTTGGTCTACTATCTCTCCCGTCAGTACCCGACTGCACCCTTGTTCAGCATCCAGCTGCTACCAGCACTAGGTAGCGCTTTACTGGTAGGCGGGTTCTTCTACCTGTACGAGCGACGTGGAAGGTCATGGAAGCCGTTCGAGCGTCCGCTCCGGAATCCTTCGACGTCGACCAGCAACTGGACGATCCTGGTGGTGTTCGCCGCGGCGATCGTGATGTTCTTTACGCCGGTGCCCACCGCTCAGGGCGTTCCGGTCTCGGTAGGCCCGCCGGCGACTGCTGATCCACGCCTCATCGTCCCCGCTGGTTGGCGTGAAATCTCGACCAACGAATACGATTGGCCGAGAAAATACTTCGGTTCCACTTCGGCACTCACTCGCCAGACGATTCGTGCTGATACGCCCAATCCTGCCTGGGACACCCAGATGCGCCCACGCACTGTCCAAATGGACGTTGTTCAAGTGCGTCGCCCGTCTACTCTGTCTGTCTATCCGAGCAATACAACTTATGATCTCCAGAACGCACGTGTCAGCCCCACCGTACGAGTCGAGTTGAGTCGTGGAGTCGTCGCGGAAATGTACACAGTTGTCGACGACTCCCTCCTACTCACCTGGAGCAACCTCAATTTCGTGTGGACACGCGGCGACGGTGCCGCACAACGCGTCACACTCTTGACAGTGGACAATCATGAACCGAATGCCTTGTTCCCCGAACCGAAACCATCAATGGCTTCGAATGGAAGCAACACCTTGGCCGTTCTACTCAGAGGCCGGATATCGACTGTGGACAGCGAATCTCAGTACAAGGATCTAGGTATGCTCCAGTCACTCGGAAGGCTCGTCGTGGAGGCACAGAAGTGGTAGATCCCGATCTCTCGGTTGAGGGCGAAAGCTCCGAAGAATTCAAACGAGCCGCACTCCACGACGCTGTGAACGGACTGCGTGAACGCAAACCGATTTCATCGGCATCAGTTGCGTTCTATCCGTGGCAGCGCAACATCCTGCTCCTGATTCTCGTGATCACCATGGTGTGTCTGGTCTTCTTCCTTACTCCCACGCTGATCGTTCTCACATTGGCGTGCACTCTCGGTTACGTGTGGGCGATGGTTGATCGACTCGTGCTGTTCACAAGAGGTTTGGATGCTTCCTCGATCATGACGATCAGCGATCAAGAGGCAAGCTCGCTTTCGGACGAAGAACTCCCGCACTACACAATCCTTGTTCCGGCATACAACGAGCCGGAAGTAGTCGGAGACCTGATTTCCGCTATGCGCGCGATCGACTACCCCTCGGACAAATTGCAGGTGCTCTTGCTCCTCGAAGAGGATGACACTGTCACTATCGAAGCTGCGACTGCCGCCGGAGTCGATGCTGTGGTGAGTATCTTGAAGGTCCCTGCTGCAGATCCGCGCACCAAACCCAAAGCCTGTAACTACGGATTGCACTTCTCTACGGGCGAGATAATCACCATCTACGACGCCGAGGACTCTCCGGATCCGCTCCAGTTACGTCGTGTGGTAGCAACTTTCGCAAAACTTCCATCGAATACTGCGTGCGTTCAGGCGAAACTCGCATTTCACAACGGAACTCAGAATTTGTTGACCGCATGGTTCACGGCCGACTACGCCCTCTGGTTCAATTTCATCCTCCCTGGGCTGATGCGCAGTCAGTCACCGATTCCTTTGGGGGGCACGTCCAATCACCTTCGGCGAAGTGTGCTCGACGAGATCGGCGCCTGGGATCCCTTCAACGTCACGGAGGACGCAGATCTCGGAGTTCGCATCGCCGAGAGCGGCTACCGGACCGCTGTTCTGAACTCGACGACGCTGGAGGAGGCCAACAGCGACACGATCAACTGGATCCGACAACGCTCACGCTGGTACAAGGGCTACCTGCAGACTTGGCTGGTTCACATGCGTCAACCCGTGAAACTGTGGCGCGGACTCGGCACGGTCGGATTTCTACGCTTCACGATCTTGATGGCGGGTACACCCGTCGTGGCGACGCTGAACATGGCATTCTGGCTGATCAGTCTCGGATGGATCCTCGGCCAGCCTGAGGTCATCCACGACGTATTTCCCAACTACGTCTACTTTCCGGCACTCGTGTCACTCGTCTTCGGTAACGCTGCAGTCCTTTACATGAACTTGGTGGCGTGCCGCGAGACGCGGAATCCCATGCTGCTGATTGCCTGCCTCACCGCTCCGCTCTACTGGGTACTGATGAGCATCGCAGCCATAAAAGGCACCTATCAGTTGATACGCAATCCGTCGTACTGGGAGAAAACCTTCCACGGACTGAACACGTAGCCTCAGTTCCCGATCGGAGATTGTTGCGCCGGTTGAGCTTTGGACCTCGCGGTCCGATCGCTGTCGGTCGAAAGACACGCAAACGCGAGTACGACCGGTAGCCAGTAGTATGCCTGCTCGAAAAATGCCGATGTCAGAGCGAACGTCATCATCGAGACCAGAACGCCGGCCGCGGCGGCGTTCTTGCCGGACTTCATCGATCTGAACGCAACCAATGCCGACGCGCAGATGATCAGTGCCACAGCCAGGGCAAGCACCACCCCGCCTTGGTACCAGGATCGTAGAAACACATTGTGGACGACTGTGACGTTGTCGAACGAGGCCGCATTGGCCGCGTTCAAACCCACCCCGGACAGCGGATGCGCACGAATAGCGTCCCAAGCGAATCCGTAAGTATCGTTACGGATCTCTAGAGTGCTGACGGCCTTGGTCTGCCCTGTGACCTGAAGGTATCGATCAGCCGGCGTCTCCAGGTGCTTTCCGAACTCGGTGTAGGTGATTGCGATCCAGAAGAGGACGGAGGCACCGACAAAACTCTTGACGATGGTGGCGATCTTCACTCGCGAAGAAATCGCCACCACGATCAATCCGATCGCGCACGCCGACAACGAACTCAAGCTACCGGTTGCCAGCAGTCCCACCGCGTTCACAATCGAGATCAGCACCAGAACGACCCGATTTCCGACCTTTTGCACTGCAGCCCCCAGGCACAGAATCAGCGCAAGTGAGGACATGATGCCCAGAACGTTCGGGTGACCTGCCAGACCTGGAGCACGACCGTTCACAACACCGAAACCGAAGACGGATGAACCTGCCAATTGGATAGCGGCGACCAGAGCAGAAACCGATTGGCTTGCTATGAACGCAATACATACACGCCTGACAAATTCCGGATCGCGCCGGACATTGGCGACCATCACAAATATTCCGAGCCCGAGAACAATGAAGAGTTGGATTCCAACGTAGAGATTTCCGGTGACGTCACTGCCACGCGTTGCTGTTACCGTGGCGACAAGAGCGGCGTAGCCGGCGATCAACCAGACGCCGACAAACTGCGGCCGAGCAACTCGTCCCAGTGCTACTGACGCCACGATGACCGCAAGCACTGCCATCGCCCACAACTGCGTGACGGCGCCGGGCAACGAGCGGTATATCGGAACTACGACCGCGATCGCCATCCAGACGGCGGTAGTCGGCGACAAAGGAATTCTGCCTGTTCGCCCTGCCGTCGGAGCGGCATCATCCCGAAGGCCTTCAGGTCTGATTTGACTCGGCGTTGTCATTGAGTTCCTGCTTCCGACAATCGAATTTTATGCATTTCACCCTCAATTTCACCCTTCGCCAACGCCGGGCTGAATAATCCCCGCTCAGCGCAGAAGTCAGCCTCAGTCGGCGACGTCGCGTAACTGCAAATAAGCGAATCGTCGACGTAAAACTTTGCCACGACATGGCAGATATCCAATTGTCCTCGACTCGTGGCCGAAAGGAAGTGGCATATACCTCTCGGCTCAGGCAATATGACCGCTATGAGTGGTTTCTCCGCATGGGTCGAGAATCAACTGGAACTTCGCTCGTTCGGCGACATCCAGGAAGCTGCGCGTGCGCTGAAGATTCGACCTTCCGAGCTGAGTCGATGGCTGTCGGCCAAGCGCCCTCCCACGCAGGACACGATGCGGACGGCATGTCAGGTCTTCGACGCTCCGATCATGGAGGTCCTCGTAGCCGCCGGTTATCTGACCTCTGAGGAGGCGGAGCCTGGAACGACTCCACCGCCGGTCGTCGCGACGATTGCGACACAGTCCCTGGTGGACGAACTCACCCGACGCGGTATCGACAAACGCAGCGAATGAATCCGGGCTACCGACATTCACATACGCACTAACCGAAAATGGTGCGGATTCTCTTGCACCAAAACATATTCCGATCTCAGCTGTCATGGACGGCATTCTTCAGTACGTCAACTGCGGATCCGGCTGATCCAATCGTTCCTTGAGCCAGACTCGCAACTCCGGACCGTACTCGGTGCGACTGAGCGCATGGTCGAGAGATGCTCGCAGAAAGCCTCCCGGGTTACCCAGATCGTGGCGGGTTCCGTGATGGACGACGACGTGAACCGGATGCCCCTCCGCGATCAACAGCGCTATCGCATCCGTCAGCTGCAGCTCACCACCTTGCCCAGGCAAGATTCGCCGGAGCGCATCGAACACGGCGCGATCGAGCAGATAGCGTCCGGCTGCGGCGAGGGTGGACGGAGCATCCGCCGGGTCCGGCTTCTCCACCATGCCGACGACCGCGAGCACATCGGGGTCATCGCCTTCCTCAGGCGCTTGGACGTCGAATACTCCGTACGCACCCACACGATCGGGCGCGACGTCGAACGCGCACAGCACAGAACCACCACGCTCGGCACGGACCTTCGCCATAGCGTCGAGAACGCCGCAGGGGTGAACCAGGTCGTCGGGAAGCAGCACCGCGAACGAGTCCTCGTCGGCATCCAACACCGACTCGACAAGACCGACGGCATGACCCAAGCCGAGCGGGGTTTCTTGGACGACAGGCTTCACCGATATGAGGCCAGGTGCTCGACGCACACGCTCGAGCAGATGGTGCTTTCCACTCGCGGCGAGCTTGCCCTCGAGCACCAGGTCCTCGACGAAGTGACCGATCACCGATGCCTTGCCTGGCGCGGTGACGATCACCAAGCGTTCTGCACCGGCCTGAGCCGCTTCGCTGGCAACCAGTTCTATCCCGGGCGTATCCACGACGGGGAGTAGCTCTTTCGGGATCGTCTTGGTGGCCGGAAGGAAGCGGGTCCCCATCCCGGCAGCCGGTACCACCGCAGTCCTGAAAGGCCGTTCAGAGTATCCAGTCATCGTTCACCTCTCCGCTCACGCGATGCTCCACACACTTACCGTTACGCGCATGCAGCGGTCGTCCCCTCATTTCGACGACCGAAAGCTCACATCGCATGTACAGCCTGCGCACAAGGTCTACCGGGCAGCCGATGCCGTCGCAAGTCGACTCGAACTCGGAATTCGTTGCGCGCGAGAGCTACACACCACCCCACATTGTCACTTCCGCGAGGGCCGCACCGAACTCCGCTCACTACCCGTTACCGCGGCGAACGGTCGTGCCCGCATTTCGACGTCAATCGGAAAGGGACTGCTCTGTCAACCAAAGGGGCAGGTACAGCGCAACTTCCGTTGCCGGCGTCTCGATTGGGCCGTCCTCGCACAACCGGACGTAGGTCCTGCGGGTGCCACGTCGATAGTCCTGCTTGGTCCCGCGGGCCTTCAAGTTCGGTTATCCGCAGGTGAATGCCACTGAATACCATTGGATGCAAACGAAATACGGTCATCACGTCACAACGCCAGGTTCAGGTTGTTATCAGATCGTGACCATACTCCCACTGGGCGGAACTCCTAGTGGACTACCAGCAGTGTCCTAACTTGCCAGTGAAGCGATCACGTCGAAGAGTGGATCATCGGGCCCGATGTCCATTGTGCACTCGTTCGGCCGCGGATCCGGTACGAAGGCCCACAGGAGAGCTCCGGCCGTGCCGGCCGCCTTCTGCCCCGTCAGCTTCGTCTCGATATTCGTGGCTCGGGTTGCCAATGATTCACAACTGCCCGCCAATTCGCCTGTCTCAGCGACCAACAACGGCTTCGAGACGTTCGTGGCCTGTTCGATGCGACGCGCCAGTCCGTTCCACTGGTCGCCCGGAAGCGGAACCCCGTCTGCTCCGTAGTCGTGATACTGCAGAATGTCGACGAAGTCGGACTCGCTCACGTATTGGTAGTCGTCACCAGCAGTGCCGCACTGACCGCCCCCGACGTATCCCGCCGTGATCAGGGTGTTCGGATCGATCGCCCGAAGTTCGGCGCCTGCCGTGTCGAAGAACTCCCGCAACACCTGCGCGGAATCAGACGGGCACGTTCTTGTCCACCAATTGCAGGCGGCGTCGGTACACAGGCTCGGTTCCGGCTCCCCCACCAATTCCCACGCCGCGACGGAAGGCTCGTTCTTCCAACGGTCGACGGCGGTGTGCATCCAGTCCTGAAAGCTCATGGTGGCTCGACCTGGGATCAGGTTCGCAACCTTCCAGTCGTCGGTGTACCAGTCCCTGGATTTGAACAGCCCGTCATCACACCCGCTGTCCTGTGGTGAGAGCACCGGAATCGTGAACTGGTTGTGTCGCGCCGCAGCGTCGAACACCGCGTCCATCGGTCCGAAATCCATCTCCCCGGACACCTTGTTCACCGCGAGCGCTTGGAAGGCGTTGAAACGCGTGACGGAATTCGGTGGCAGAGAACCGAAGTAGGCATCGAGATCGACCATCGCGCCACAGCCGAAGTTCACCGACCAATCAGTGGCCAGTTGATAAGCATTGAGCCCGGTGGGCCACCACGGCTGTCCGTCGAGTGTCAGTCCGCTCGACGACGCTCCGACCCGAACCGTCTTGGGCGAATCGGCAACCACCGGCGTCGTGAACATTCCTGTCACGACCGCGACGGTTGCAAAGCTGACTACAGCGGCAGCGATACGGCGACGCACTGTGCCACGCACACGCGGACGCGCTTCTTCAGAAGACATCTACAACCATCCACGTCATACGGACAATCCTCCCACACGAATTCCCTCATCGACCCGTTTGACGTTCACCGGTCACGCGATACAAACGCCAGGCCGAAGGGTCCATGCCGCCGTCGTTGGGCACCTCGAGCACCAGTGCTCCCACACCGCCGGCACCAGTGTCGTACATCGTCGGATAACGCCGATTGACCGCGTCCGACACACCGCGACCGGTGTTCGGAACCGACAGGATGTACTCGACGTGATGTTCGGCCGGGTTGTTCAGTACGCGCACGAAGTCCGCATCGGAAGGCACGACGAATTGCCGAGGGTTGTTCGACGAGGCCACGACGGCATAGCTCTGCACGGTGTCGAGCAGAACCGACCCCTCCGGCAGAGCCAAGTCGTCCAGGTACCTGGCGATGCGACGCTCGGCCGCAAACGTGCGTAGATTCGTCTGCTCCTCCAGGTTCTGGCGGCCCGGAATGATCGCGCTGGCAATGGAATGCTCGAGCACTGCGATCCGCGCACTACCCATCGCGACAAACGTGACCAGCGTCGAACCGACCAGCAAGCACAGGGAGATCACAAGAGGTAGAGACGGTCCCGCCTGCTCGGGGTACGTCGACACCGAGCGCGACGCAGCAGCCCCTGGTCGACGCGTGATGACCGGCGCTCCGCGAGGAGCGATCAGGACGACCAATACGAAACACAGCGGAATGATCGAAATGTAGAAGCGCAGAAGAGGAAACGTCGATCCCATCAGGTAGAGCAACGTCTGCGCTCCGAGGATGGCGCCGAACAGCACAAGAGGCACCACCACTTCGGTGTCGCGCCGCCGAAGTGCGTAGATGACTGCCAGGACCACGAACACCGGGAGCGCCGGCCCGAGTACCGCCATTTCGGTGATCGAGAACGCAAGGCGGGCAACCGGTGAGTCGGTTCCGGCACCAGCCTGTTCCAGGATGGAACTGTTCCCGTACACCGACGAGAACTGTTGGAACGCTTGACCCGTGATGAGCCAACTGGCAAACGACCACAAGGCGAAGGCCAGGAAACCCGGCATCAGCACGACGGCGCCGTCGAGCGCCGCTGCCCAGAGCCGCAAGCCAGGTCCTGCGCCCTCGCCCCGCTCCTCCGCTGTCGGTTGAAAACGAAGCCAACTCACCACGGTCACCAGCACCACCGCGACAGACAGAGGTGCCAATGCGTCGTATCGAGTGAGGTACGCCAGAGCGAACGCGAGGCCCGCACCGATGAGGTCGTGTACGTCGTCGCTGCGCATCCACCGAATCAGTCGACGTGTCGCCCACAGAACGAAGAAGAGGAACGGAGCTTCGCTCATTCCGCTCGCCGCGTACATGACGATCATCGGATTGACAGCGAACAGCACGGTAAGGACGACGGTGACCCATCGCGGACACCCACGGTCGCGGCTGATCCCGCGTATCTGAATCACCGCGCCAGCCATGAAGGCCGCGGACATCACGACCGCAGTGATGTTCCACCGCAGCAGATCCGGCCACCAATGACCCATCAGGCCCATCGGAATCTGGACTGCCGCCGTCAACGGGGTGAACACGAATCCGATCGCCGCGAAGTGCGGATCACGGCTGAGCAGCATCGCCGACACCGCGGCGACACGACTGAGCGAATCGGTGAAGATGAACCCGATACCCGCGTTCATCCACACGCCCAACGCGGTGTAGATCGCGAAGAGCACGACGAACATCCGCCATGGCTTCCGGCCCGGTAGATCGTGGACCGCGACGGACAGGGCCGGGCGATCGGTGACGGTCACTGTCCGCGACGCCGAGCCACGAGCACACCACCGACGGCAACAGCGATCAGAACCACGGTCCCGAATCCGATCCAGCCGATCGTGACCGCGCTCAGTCCGGTCTCTTCTTCGGCCGAGGTCGCAGTGCCCAACGGGGCGACGTCGACTCCGACGTCGAACGGCTCACCTCCGCGAGGTGCGACCAGTAGATCGCCGGTCAGTTCTGCGAACCGGTCTTTCCCACCTTCCAACCAGTTGAGCAGACCGTCGGCATCGGCCGCATCACCCTCAGACGTCAGCGCCACTACTTCGTTGTGCGAACCCGAAACCACCTGCAAGGCACCGTATTGTCCACCGAATTCCAGACCCTGCAAGCGCAGGAGTCCTTGATCTGCCGTGTCCATGGGTAGAGCCACAGGAGTGGGCAGCGTCCCGTCCGCTGCGATCAACAACGCCGGCAGCGAACTGGTCGCCGCGTCGCCGAACGGGAGCACGCGCGGTTGCAGCGGCAGATAGCTCAACCGCTGCATCGCGACAACGAGGCGCTGGGCTCGAACGAGATCTGCGAAATCACCGTGACTCAAACCGACATCGAGTGTGGGCAGCATCGACTGAGGCAATGACTGGAATCCTCCAGGCGTCGGCGGGAATCCGGTAGTGGACGTGATGGTGCTGGCCGGATCGACAGTGAGCGAAGAAGGGCTACTGGTGCCGCACTGGAAGTCGCCGGTCACATCCATCGAGACCTCGAACGTCAAGTCGCGACGCAGGAGTTCGTTCGGAACATCGACGCCGATGTCGAAGCGCCCTGTCTCGTTAACCGTCTGCGAGGCGAGTCGTCTATCCCCGAGTGAGATCGACAGTTCTCCGTTACGCGAATTCGGTAGCGGGACATAGGAACCAATCATTCGCACCGAGACATCCTTCATCGGGCGCCCCAGTTGCGACTGACTGAACGGGACGTCGACCTCGATGTGATTGAGACCGGAAGTCGTCAGCGTTCCGAGCTTGAGCTCACCGACGGTGATGGCGTCCTGGGAAATCTGGGCAACCGTGTTGTCCGGTGACGCCAGCGCTCTGCTCGCCGCCCAGTAGCCGTCGAAGTTCGCCGCCAAGAGACTGACCTGAGGAACGAGAGTCTTGTCATCCCCTGAAATCCGCAGCACGGGTGAACCATTCGGCGCCGTCGCGAGATCGATGCCGGCGTCCCCACTGTTACCGAGCACTACAGCTCTCTCGAACAGTCCCGGCTCAGCGGAGGGCAGACTCTGACCGTTCGGCAGCTGCTCCACCACCACGGCGTCAGGCTGACTTCCGTACTTGTTGACAATCGCTGCACTCAGTTGCAAAGCCGCACTCTGCTGCGCCCCTGACGAACCATCCGTGACGTAGATGGTTGCCTTCCTCAAAATCGGCGGGAAGAAGGTTGCAACAGTTGTGGGCTGCCGCTCTGCACCGTCGTAGGCGACAAAGGCATCCCGGAGCGCGAGGGGCTGGTATCTCGTTCGGTCGTAGCAGCGGTCGTCGACGGGAACGAGGTGAGCGATCATCGACACGGTGACGCTACGGTCGACCACTTCGAGACCTTGCAAGGGAACCGAAATCGGTAACCCGGTCCCGGCCTGCCCGGCGTCGAAGTCGACGCGGCTCACCAATCTGCCGTCCGAAGTCACTTCGAGCCAGCCCCTACTGAAGTCGGTCGGGGCGGTCAGGATTCCGGTCACGGCTGTTGCAGTGAGTCCGTCCGGCACCGGCACGGTCACCAACACTGGTGCGTCATCGGAAGAGAACACGATGTCCGTTCCTCGGCCGAGTTCGGTGAAGGAGATCGGAGTTGTGGCTGCGGCAACCACCGAAGTATCTGCGTCGTCCTCGAAATCCTGGGCCGAGGCGACACTGCCGAGAGGAAGCAACAAAGTCACCGCGACAGCCACCGGCATTGCCAGCGCGCGCGTCAGCCAGGTTCGAGAGTGGCCCATCAGCGTGTCTCCTCGACATTTCTTGTTTCCGCGCAATCACCAAACACAAATCACGAGTAGCAATCTCGCCAGTTCGCGACGGTCGCAGGTCCGATCGCACCGTTACGGACAAACGAACCATAACGACCAATTTGTGCGTTTGGCTAATTATCCCGACCGGCGAGACTTTTGTTACGGCGCGTCACATGATTAGCAATCGCTGCCGCTGGGAAGCCGAAAGAAACCGTCGGCAAGCCCGTCAACACGCCTGAACGTCCGTCCAGTCTGGGCGCTTCGGGGGGCGGAGAATTCTCAGATAAGGAAGCTGTGACGCTCAATTCGATCATCCCCGCCGGCAAGAGCGCCATCGGAAAGCTGGTCGGCGCACCGTTCCACTTCGCATCATCGCTGCGCATGGCCAGGGTTTTTCACCCGCACGGGATCGAACTGAAGGGAACATTGAAGCCGGCCACCCCGTGGTGGCCGGTAACGGAGTCGTCGACGATTACCGTCACCGCTCGAATGTCGAAAGCACTCGGAATTCCGGGAGACCTACCCGACATACTTGGCCTGGCGCTTCGGTTGCACGATGTCGGCGCAGATGAAAACCCGTGGGACATTCTTCTCGCAACATCAGGACTTTCTACCTTCTCGAAAATGTTTCCAGCTCCGGCTTTCTCGTGGAACGGCGCGAGATACAGCACACTGGTTCCTTACTCACGCGCGGGCGGGGCCGCGGCGTGGCTGATCGTGACACCGCGCGGCATCCACCCGGCCGGCACTTCTTTGTCTGCATTAAAAGCTGCGGTCGATCATTCCCCGCTGCACTTCTCCGTGTACCTCGCGAGAATTCAACTTCAGTTGATACCGATCGGACATCTCTGTCTCGACGAAGTCGAGGACCACCCGGATTGCCTCCAGCCGTCCCTCGATCCGATCCTGAACAGGCCGGCACACATGCGCATGCTTCCGGAGTGGCTCGCGGAAACGCGGAAGCTAGCGTATCGCGGTAGCCGCGACGGCCGAGGAGACACACAAAAGCGCGGTTGACCGGACATGCCGGTCAACCGCGCCGAAACTCATTCAGCTTGTGAACTTGTCCTTGATATCCGAGACCTTGTCACTGACAGTGTCTCCGGCCTTCTTGACCTTTGCCTCGCCCTGATCGGCAACACCTTCGGCAGCCAGATCGTCATTGCCCGTGGCATTTCCGATCTTTTCCTTGGCTTCGCCGATGAGATCCTCAGCGCGGTGCTTTGCCTTGTCGATGAAGTCAGACATGTGTTTCTCCTTCTTGAATTCGGTGTGGATTCGGTCGTGCGTTCGGCCGTGGGATTCGGCCGTGGGATTCAGTCGAACTCGAACTGCGTGGACAAATGTGTCAGCGCTTTCCGGTGACTGCCTTGACCAGGAACAGCAAGATGACTGCACCGAGAAGGCAAGTGAGGAAGCTGAAGATCCAGCCTGCACCCTCGACATCGACGCCGAAGACTCGAAGCAGGAAACCACCGATCAGGCCGCCGATCACACCGACAACGATGTTGAGGAAGATCCCCTGCTGCGCATCGGTTTTCATGATCTTACTGCCGATCCAACCCGCCAGCCCACCGATGATGATCCAGGCGATGATACCGAGAGGAAGCATTTGAACTCCTTAGAGTAAAGAGGGACGGCGCAATGAGTGACTGCCGGTGAAGGGAGAGTTCCGAGCGATCGGCCCGCGCAACTAGACCGTGATCGCGGGTTGTGTTTGCACACAACCGGACTCTCCGCCGCACGACGCGGGGGATCGTGCACTCAGTAGCAGCCACATTGTCTGCTTACCTTTCTATCAGGTGTTCACGACAGAACCAAAATGACTGGCGATTCACCACATACGAGAAACGACACTCACCGACGCGCACATGATCAGCGTCACTACGATCGCGATCGCCATCGAAGTGACGGTCGCAAGGAGCACCGTGACACACAGTGCCACAGCAACATCCATGACTCTGTGCACGATCGGGAGGTCTACCAATACCCGGTCACCGGGAGGCTCAAACCTCGATTGATCAGAGAGTTCTCGGCTCATCGCGTTTCGCGCTTTCCACGGCGATGTGAGTTCTGGTCGCGACGGATGGATCACCGACCATCGACTCGACTTGATCCCCCGTGTCAGTGACGCGAGAAATCAACTCGGACAACGTTTCCGATCCGGATACGACGCTACGTCTCAATGTCACTCGCAAATCGATCGTGCGAACTCCACGATCGAGCAACGCTTTTCCTCGGACACGCGACACTTCGTCGAAGTCCTCCAGTGATGCGCTCGCCCCTTCCGCCACCGCACCCAGATCCGCGGTGATGGAATTGTGCGAGTTCGACCCAGGGACCGTGATCTCCTTCACCCGACGCAGCGGCACATGCGCGATCAACCACCGCAACGCGAGGAGGACTAGCAGTACTCCCCCAGCTCCGACAGCCCATGGCCACCACGAGTGATCGACAAGATCTTCAGCCCACGGGATCTCGATACGCGCCGGGAAATCCTTGATCACGTCGCGATTCCACAGGATCGCTGCAACTCCCAGCGCTATCGCGAGCATCCCCACGACGCATGTCGCCACGCGATCCATCGCCGTCGCCGTCCGAGTCATGACAGTGATCCCGTCTGGATACGAACCTTGATTCGCGGCGATGGTGACAGCGACCCGGCCAAGTCCCCCAGCACCGCACGGATTTCCGATTCAGCGGTGGCGGCTCCATCGGGCGTGACCGAGGCCTTCACTTCCAGCTTGCGCCGGGTCGCGTGGGACGAAGCGGATCGAACCTGGGCCAGTGACTCGACGCGAACAGACGCTATCGCCGCTACATCGGCGGGATCGATCCATGTATTCGCGACTCCGACCAAGGCATTGGCAGTCTTTCGTCGCGGTTTGAGTCCGAGGATGACGAACCACAGGCCGAGAACGACGGCTGCGATCCCCGCCGGCAACATCCAACCCTGGTACGCGAGCCCGTCCACATATGCGGCAGCACTTGGTATCCACTGCGACCCGGTGATCACGCCGGTATCCACCAGCGCGTCGCGGACGCCGACCACGCCGAGCGCAAGTAGCGCCGCGGCGATGAGGAATCCCGTGACGGCCGATCCGGGCGCCGCAAGGGGAACAGGAGCAGCAGCCCTCGAGGCAGTGGGTGGTGCGACCTTGTCGGCGGTCATCGCACTTTCCTTCCCGCGTCACGCTTGGTCGATGCCGGGAGAACGCTCACGATCGCCACGTCCACGCCGTCTACGTCCAGGCCCGATACAGACTGCAACTGGGTTGTCACGTTCTCTCGCACCGCGGTACCGATGACCGACAAGGATCCGGGCCACTCGATCGCGATGTCCACCTTGGCCCGTACCCGCTTGCCGGATACCAGCACTCGCGCCCTCGGCAATTCGCGCCCGGTCAGTTTGTCCATGCCGGCGGCGTGATGGCGCACCCCCGGGGTTCCGCGCGTCGCCTCGAGAACCAACTTCTGCGCGACTCTGTCTCGAATCGTCAGCGTTCCGCGATCGCCCGGCTCACCAAGCACAGACGACTCCGGTCGAGCTGTCTCAGCCACGTCCGCGACCCTTCAGCATCACACCGAGATCGAACTCGCCGTCACGCTGACCACCGACGAGGTATCCGATCACACCGAGAACCAGAGCGATGAGGAATCCGGTGAAACCGCCTGCAGCAGCTGCGACTCCGAGAAGTAGTCCTGCCAGTAGGCCGACAGTCGAGGTGGTCATGTGAATCCTCCGTTGTGGATGATGTTCGATGGTGCCTGTCAGATCTCGGTGTAGGTCTTTGCACCCGGAAACCGAGCGCGCACCCGCGTGTACTGGGCCCGAACGGGTTTGGCTATCTGTCGCATCGTGCCGCGCAGCGACGTGCGCACAACCACACCGATCGGGGATGCGAAGTCCCGGTCGACGCGTTCGAGTGCTCGATTGAGCGCGTCGGCAGATCCGCCCACGTCGGGGTGGTAGTTCCTGATCGCCTCTCGGCGTGCGGATCGTCGATCGGGAACTGAACCCCGAGAGTGCTCAGGCATCGCGTCCACGACCGACTACGTCTTCCACTGTCACGTTCACGGGGCCTGTAACGAGTCCTGAAACCGCTTGGCGGATACGTAAAGCCGTGTCTCGAACGGCGGCGTCGGCGAAGATGCACACATGGATGTCTGTCGACGACTCCGTCACCCGCACGCCGACGACGCGGCGACCGGGGAGGTACGTGCCAACCTCGCCGAACATTCCGGCATGAAGCGAGGCGACCCCAGGTACCCCCGTCACAGCCGCCGCGATGGTGTCAGCGATTTCGGAACTCACTGCACCCGTGCAGTCTTGGGCTCGCCGGTTTCGTCGTCGCTGCCCTCGTCGAGGTGGACGTCGTGAACTGTGATGTTCACCTCGGTCACTTCGAGACCCGTCATCCGTTCGAGCGCCGCAATGACGTTGCGGCGAATGCCGGTGGCCAGATCGGCGAGCGATACGCCGTACTCGGCCACGATGTCGATGTCGACCGCTGCCTGCTTTTCGCCGACCTCGACCGATACTCCCTGGGAGTGGTTGACACTCGCGCCGGGGATCCGCTCGCGCAGTGCCCCGACAACCCGGGACGCTCCGCCGCCGACGTCGTACACACCGCTCACCTCTCGCGTGGCGATGCCGGCAATCTTCGAGACAACGGTGTCGGCGATCGACGTCTTTCCTTGAGAGCTCACGAGAGCCGAGTCGTTCGATGATGCAACATCCTTCGTAGATGCTGTCGCAACCTGTGTGCTGACCATTGTCATCTCCTCCTGTTGATCGATCTACCTGTGTAGTCGTCACTCGAAGGCAAAACCGAATGCCCCAGTCAGGTGACGTGCATCACTGACACTTGTTAGTTACTGTCCGTAACATTCAACGCCCCGGCCGGGCGAACAATCTTCGAACGCAGCCGAGTTTTCCGCATTTCCGCGAGAGGAGCGACTGTGGCGTTACCGCACACACAGGGGCTCACCGAAGCACCTGACGGCTTGGACACCGCAACGGTGGACGCTGCGATACTCGGCGACCGAGAAGCATTCGAGTCACTGGTGCACTACTACGGACCTGCACTTCACCGCTATGCGCGTCGAATGCTCGCAGATGAAGGCGACATTCTCGAGGTAGTCCAGGACACCTTCGTGGCCGCGTGGCGCCGACTCGATTCATTTCGTGGCGAATCGTCGATGCGAACATGGCTTTTCGCGATCTGTTCCCGAAAGATCGTGGACAGCTATCGAATCAAGAGAGCGCAACCGATCGACGACAAGCTGCTGGATCCTCTCGTGCCGTCTCCCGAGGCCGGCCCGTTCGACACGACCTCGAACGCCGCGTTCCTGGAGGCACTGGAAGAAGCGTTGGGTGAATTGCCTTATCGCCAGCGTGCGGCCTGGACGCTGCGAGAGGTGGAGATGCTCACGTTCGTTCAAATCGGCAAGATTCTGAGACTCACTCCGGATGCAGTGCGAGGGCATCACCATCGTGCACGGGCTAACCTGAGTGAACGAATGACGAGGTGGCGATGACTGAATCACGAACCGACGCATTGATGGCGCACGCATCCGACGTCCTGCGGAACGCTCCTGAGCCAGGCTGGGATCGAATCAGCGACAAGGTGATCCGGGCGCTACGGTCGACCTCGGCGTCCGGTTGGCCGCTCGACGCACACGCGTCCGAAGGTCCACGTCTAGGCACGGTGTCGGTGAGCGATCACGTACTCCGCACCCATTTGGCCGCCGAGATACGTTCTCGACACCACTGCTCGCCGAGCAGTATCGAGTTCTTCGTCGACGGCCACGAAATACGTTCACTACGTATCGAACTGGCAGCGCCATACGGAGTGGATCTGGCCGAACTGTCGGACCGGGTTCGATTCACCGTCGTCGATGTCGTTCACCTGATCCTCGGCGACATGGACCCACCCGTCTCTGCAGAGAACGTCCACATCGCCGTAGTCGACATCGTGGATGATCTACCTGCCGAGGAGAACACCAAAAGCCACGCCGAGCACTAGGTGTTTGTTCGGCAAGTGTTTGGGAACCCGGCACTCATGACCACTCCCCCACCACCGGATCCGGGCCCCGTCCCCGACCCGGGGTCGCCGACACCACCCGCGCCGGCACCACCCGATCCGCTGAATCCCCCGCCCGTGCCACCGACTCCGACGCCACCGAACCCGTATCCCCCGGATCCGATCCCGCAGATCTGAAGTCAGCTGCCCCGAACTTCAGACTTCAGCCGCCGAGTTCGGCGATCATCTCGCTCAACGATTCTGCCGCGATACGTAGTTCACCTTCGTCGGGGTTGTCGGGCGAGGACGGTAGGCGCTCGGCCAACTGCTCGCGAGTGACAAGCGAGATACCATCGAGGCCGAACCCTTCTTCATCGGGGACGTAGATCTCGATCTCACCCCCAATCGCTACCAATTCCGAATGGGGCCCGCTGCCCAGCAGTGCACGCAGGTGTTCGGTCGTCACGGTCATATGGTTCACGTGAAATCTCCTGCTTCGGTGACAGCTGACTTTGCCGGTATGGCTCGACGTGACGTACTGACTCGACGTGACGTACTACCCCTATTGAGTACCCCTCGCGGGTGAGCAAGAAACGACAAGTACATGAACACCAACCTTCAGAGAGACGCAGCCACCATGAGTGAACGAAATTCCACCGACCGCACTGATCAGACGGACGAGCCGCAGACCACCGGCACCGACCACGGTCCCGGAACCGGGGCCGATCCCGCACACAAGGACGTTCAGACCGATCCGTCGGGCGAGCGTACGTGGGCCGACGAGGGTGGAGCCTCGAGTACCGGCCCGGCAACCGACACCGACTGATCGCGCAAGAGCTCAGTCATCGGGACCAAGGTCCCGTGGGCCGACGCTCACGGGTCCTTGAAATCCTTACGGATCTAACGCTTTTCACCTGGGTTTTCGCGATGCGGTAAGGTAGGCACTCAGCACGGTTGAGTACCCAGCCGTTGAAGACGAGCACGGTTCGTGCGTTGCTTCCCGTGCCGTTTCCCGGTTTCGAACGAAACCGTTTCGAACCAGACCGTTCGAACGAACCGTTTCGAGCAATCCGTCAGGAGTTTCGATGAACGAGTTTTCGAGAACTACAGATGAGCGTACGGACAGTCCCCCCACATTCACCACGACGTGTGCGGAAAACATTCAATCACTCGTGGTCAGCGGCGAGATCGACGTCCGGTCCCGAGCTGATTTCGCTGCCTGCGTCGACGACCTGATCGGTGAGCGTCACCCGTTCGTACTCGACTGCTCGGACGTCCAGTTCATCTCCGTCGGAGGTCTTTCCATCATCGAGACTCTGTCGGCCAAGGCACGAAGGCTCGGCGTTCCTTGGACGCTCGTCGCAGCGCACCCCGTCAGGCGCCCGCTGTCTCTTCTGAAGATGGACGCAGACATCGTGTTCACCGACTCGACAGCCGAGGCGGTCACATACCTGTCCTCGACCACCGTGCTGGACGAGACCCTGGCGGAGCCGATGTCGGCGTGAGTACCGATCTCGAAAAGCTCTCCGAATTCGTCGTCGTCGCAAACCGACTACCCGTCGATCTCGAAACCGACGAGGACGGTGGCAAGAACTGGAAGCGAAGTCCGGGTGGACTCGTCACTGCTCTCGAACCCATCCTGCGACAGCGAGACGGCGCTTGGGTCGGCTGGCCGGGCGTCGCGGACGAGAAGGTAGATCCCATAGTGGTTGACGGCCTTCGTCTGTTTCCCGTCGAGCTGACCTCTCAGGACCTCGCCGAGTACTACGAGGGGTTCTCCAACGACACGCTGTGGCCGCTCTACCACGACGTCCTGGTGGCACCGACGTTCGAACGGTCGTGGTGGCACACGTACGTCGCGGTCAACCAGCGGTTCGCCGAGGAAACCGCCCGTTGCGCCGCGGACGGAGCCACCGTCTGGGTGCAGGACTATCAATTGCAACTCGTGCCGGCAATGCTGCGCGAACTGCGCCCGGACCTGACGATCGGGTTCTTCCTTCACATTCCGTTTCCTCCGGTCGAGCTCTTCATGCAGCTTCCGTGGCGCAAGGAGATCGTCAAGGGAATGCTGGGCGCCGATCTGATCGGCTTCCACTTGCCTGGTGGCGCAAACAATTTCCTGTTTCTGGCCCGAAAACTACTCGGACTCAAGACAACGACCGCGGGCGTCGGTGTTCGAAGTGCGCTCGGGCATGTGGATTTCGACTCTCGCGTCGTCAAGGTGGGGGCATTTCCCATCTCCGTCGATTCGGCCGAGCTGGAGCGCCAGTCGAAGAGCGAATCGGTCCTGCGCCGCGCACGCGAATTGAAGGAAGAGCTCGGAAATCCCGAAAAAATCCTGCTGGGAGTCGACCGCCTGGACTACACCAAGGGCATCGACCTGCGACTGCAAGCCCTCAAGGAACTCCTCGACGAGGGCCGCTTGGATCCGGAGAAGTACACGATGGTGCAGCTCGCCACGCCCAGTCGTGAACGCGTGCAACACTATATCGACCTTCGCAGTGTCATCGAGGAACAGGTGGGCCGCATCAACGGCGACCACAGTCAGATCGGCCGCCCCGTAGTTCACTACCTGTATCAGCCGGTCGACCGCGAAGAACTGATCGCACTGTTCGTCGCTGCCGACGTCATGCTCGTGACGCCGATGCGTGACGGGATGAATCTGGTGGCCAAGGAGTACGTGGCCTGCCGAGGCGACCTCGGAGGCGCTCTCGTTCTCAGCGAGTTCACCGGTGCTGCAATGGAATTACGACAGTCATACCTGGTCAACCCGCACGATTTGGACGGCGTGAAGAATACAATCCTGACCGCAGTTCATCAGGATCCGAAAGAGGGCCGTCGCCGTATGGCTGCGCTGCATCGCCAGGTCATGACGCATGATGTGCATCAGTGGGCCGAGTCGTTCCTGACTGCACTTTCGCCGCCAGAACCGCGCCCGGACAATCAGTTCGTCACGGAGCGCGAGTCTGACTTTGCACGCAACAACTGACCCCGTGGGCTTGCGTCAAGGGTGAGCGGAGACTCGAGCTAGGATTGGTTTCAGTTCATCGTCAAGCAGCGGCTGCGAACTGATCTCCTCAACATAGCCGTGCAATGCTGCATCGGCCCAGAAAGACAGGCCGACCATGCCCCTCACGGTGAAGTACTCCGAAACCTACAACGACGCTCTCATCGCGCTCGCTGCTGCTACTCATCGGCCGGCCAATGTGGTGAACCTGTTCGGCGAGTACGCCATTCGTGTCGATCTCGAATACAACCGTTATCTTCTGGCGACCAATACCGCGGCCGGACTCTCCGATCGACCCGACAACGGAGAATCGTGGCTGGTGCGGTTCTTCCAATCCGAAAACACCGACACACCGGATCGCCTCCTCGCGGAAGCGTCGCATCAATGGTTGGTCGATGCTTTGGACGCCGCGCTCGAACAGATCGAAGCGGCAGGCAACAAGATCTCCGCCGACGCGGACTTCGGCGACCCTACCCGCACCGAAACTCCATCCTGAACGGCATCGTATGGAGCAACGCTACTAGTGACCCTCGGCGGTCAACTGGCTGATTCGAGCCGCCAAGACTGCATTTTCGGCCTCCAGGGACAGAATCAGACGGATACCGACCAGATTGACTCCGTCGTCGATCAGCGCGGTGATTCGTCCGAGCGTATCCAGGTCGGCCTCGCTGTAACGGCGCGTACCGCCATCCGTGCGGGTTGGTGTGAGCAGGCCCCTTCGCTCGTAAAGGCGCAGCGTCTGAGGTCCTACCCCGGACAGTTCTGACATCACTGAGATCCCGTATACGCCGCGCAGCGCCCGGGTCTGGGATTCCGACGTCACTGGAACCTCCTAGTTCGGTGTCGGCTGTCTCAATCGGCGTCATCCGACCTTAGCATCATCACGCAGTGAATCTGACGCCCAGGACATAGATTCAAGCGTGTCCAGGGCCACTCATGACAAAAATCGTCGAGCCGAGAAGGCATGTAATGGCAGATCAAAGCCGATTTCGGCAAGATCGCACAGGGAGCTTCCCTTAGCCGTCGAATCGAAGTAGCCTTGCCAATTATCTACATCGGCTGATATAGATTTTGTAGCACTTGAAAGCGCCATAACCGGCACTCGAAGGTGTAGAACACCCAGACGTCGGAGTCGGTGGTTCAGCCGACTCCCTCACGGCACACTCTTCACCGGGAGCAAGATGACGACGATCGACATCCCGCCCACACAGGGCGAGAGCACCACCGGCATCGGAATCACTGTTGCAAGCGCGACTTTGACAACCGAAGAGGTCAAGCGCCGAATCGCGATGATGTACGGCGACCCGGTGACAGAGGAGCCAGTAGCACTCGCGCACTGAACCTGACCGACACGCGATCCGATTGACGATGGCGCGAGACCGCCCCGTTCGCGGGCGATCCCCATCAAGACGAGAGGAAAACATATGTCCGAGTTCACCGTACCGGGACTGAGCAGCGCAGACGGTTCGTCCGTCGCCGATATTCTGCAGGAACGCCTCAGCGCCTACAACGACCTTCATCTGACGCTCAAGCACGTCCACTGGAACGTCGTCGGACCCAACTTCATTGGCGTGCACGAGATGATCGACCCACAGGTGGAGCTGGTTCGCGGCTACGCCGATGATGTGGCGGAACGTATCGCGGCACTGGGCAACTCCCCCAAGGGCACAGCGGGAGCGATCGAGCGCGATCGGACTTGGGACGACTACTCCGTCGGCCGCGACGACGCTCGCGCCCATCTGGCTGCGCTCGACCTCGTCTACACCGGGGTCATCACCGACAGCCGCACTGCAATCGACAACGTCGGCAAGATCGATCCGATCACAGAAGACATGCTGATCGGCCAAACGGCACAGTTGGAGAAGTTCCAGTGGTTCGTTCGTGCGCACCTCGAGAACTCCGGCGGCAGCCTCGTACACGAAGGCGCGTCCACCGAGCAGGATGCCGCAAACGAGGCGCGTCAGAACTGACGCTCCGTCCGCGATTTCGGCCGATCGGGGGTCGGCCGAAATCGCGATCCCCACAACAGGAAAGGGCAAGAGCATGTCTGCGGACTCGCGCGGCACGTCGGCACAAACGCGTCGCGAGTATCAGATGTTCGTGTTGCAACAGCGTTTGTTGTTCGGATCGATCGTGGCAGGCACCGCCCTTGGAGTTCTCGCGATCAATTACTTCTGAAATATCAGGGGCCGCAGCCGTCGAAGACAGGACAGAAACGACACAATCATGAGTTCGAGCACTCTCCGCTCGATCGTTCGAAGCGATCGATTTGCGGCAAGCACTTCTTCTCTTCTGCTCGTGGACAGCGATTTCCGTATCCAGGGCGCAAACGACGAATACCTTGCCGTGTCCGGCCGCAGCCTCGATCAGTTGCACGGAGTGGAAGTGTTCGAAGCCTTCCCCGACAATCCCGACGACTCGTTTGCCGACGGAATCTTCTCGTTGACAGCGTCATTCGAGCGCACGATGCACTCCAGAACTCGGGACGCACTACCGACTCAGCGTTACGACGTGCGCGATGAGCGAGGTAGTGGGCTGTTTGTCACGCGCTATTGGAATACGGTGAATTCCGCCGTCACCGATGATGACGGCAGGGTGATCGGAGTGCTTCATCGTGTGTACGAGGTTCAACGACCCCAGGCTCAGCAGTCCAGTTCAGCGTCAGACGTCCTCACCCGCCTTCGCGCGGAAAACGACGAACTGAGAAGAGCTTTGGATTCTCGGCCCGTGATCGAGCAGGCCAAGGGATTACTGATGGCCGAGCGCGAGTGCTCGGCCGACCAAGCCTTCGACCTTCTGGTCGAGATGTCGCAGGAATGGAACGTCAAGGTGCGCGACATCGCCGGTGGTCTTGTCGCCGCAGCAGAGAGACGTGCCGTCGATCAAAAGAATTCCTGACGACCGGGATTCAAAGGTTGTACGGCTGGGTAATGACCGACCAGAGGTACCCCCGAAATCTTCCCCTCGAGGGAGGAGCCTCGAAGGTCCCGCCGGTTCAGGCCGGCGGGACCGAGCTTTGCCTTAACACCCGACCTGGATCCCCGATCCGAGTCGAGTTCGTCACGCAGCGAAGGGAACGTCCATGTTCATGCGCTCCTACACATCTCCCAGGCCCCTTGCCGACGAGTGGGATTGGCAGCTGTCCGGCACCTGCCGCGACACCGACCCCGCCCTGTTCTACGACGACACGAACGAGCGCGGCTCCAGGCGAGCGAAACGCGAGAGTTCGGCGAAGCTGGTGTGCGCCAGGTGTCCTGTCGTGCAGAGATGCCTCGTGCACGCCATCCAGACCGGGGAACCCCACGGTATCTGGGGCGGCATGACCGCGACCGAACGAGAATCGTTGCGTAAAGGTCGAACTGAACCACTGATCAGTGCCGCTGCGAACTCACCGGAGTAGGTGGCAACCTCAAGGCCTGGCCTCGTGATGTCGTAAACCGTGCGTGCGGCGTCGCTCCTTCATCTCGGCTTCGAAGAGGTGCGGCACTCCGCCGGCCAGCTTGTCACGCACCACCTGTTCGCATTCCCGAAAGAAGGACCAGTAGTTCTCGTCGAACTCCTCGACCAGCTGGAAGGTCCAGCGCCCTTCGACCACGTTCCGGCCCATCAACTCTTTCTCGACCTGATCGGCCAGCTCGTCGTTACCGCTGGTTCGCAGTAGCTCTACGACCTCGTCGAGCATCAGATCTGCATGTCCGATCAGCTGATGGAAGTCGTACAGAGCGCCTCGCGCCCGCTCCACCGTTTCGAGGGCGTTCGACAACACCCCCGCTGCCTTCACCTCGTCGTCCGTGACGCCTTCCGGTCGTGCGTGTACGGGGATCTGCCTGTCCGCCTGAGTGCCCATGAAACGGACGTACCCGAACGGGTCACAAATGAAAGATGGGATTCGGTACGAGCGCACCACAGGTGATGTGTCTCACAATTCATCCTCTAGTTCGGGTAAAGAGGATTACTTCGCCGGGCGAAGGGTAATCGAAGGCCATGAATACTTCCGGGGTAGAGATGGCTGGCACGCATGGCCGGTACCGTTCCTTGCCTCGGTCCGCCGGAATTACGCCACATCTACCTACAGGAAGCCCCTTGATTCCTCTGTCGAGTCCGACCGAAGCCGAACTTACTCACGACTCCATTGCCTCGCTCCGCGTCCGAGCGTCGTACTCCCAATTGCCGACTCTGCGCGGAATCACCCGCACGGTTGCCAACAACACCGGATTGGACGTCGACGGGACAGCCGACCTTGCTCTGGCGATGGACGAAGTCGCGAGCATCCTCATCGGCCATGCGATACCGTCCAGCGACTTGACCTGCCGATTCGAGACCTACGGTCGCACTCTTCGGATCGTCGTGTCGGTGATCGCGCACTCCGAAATACCCGACAAGTCCCACAGCTTCGGATGGTTCGTTCTCGAAGCACTGGTCGACTCGGTCCGTTTGGAGCAATCGGAAATCGACGCGGACGGTCACATCACGCTGACGATGACGCTTGAAAAGGGCTTGCTCCAGGAGCGTGCGTGACCGCTGTCCCACCGGACGATACTGTCCCACCGGGCAAGGCTGTACCACCGGACAAGAAGGACCAGTACGAACTAGCTGTCGAATTGTTCGTCTCGATGGCTTCGCTTCCGCCGGATGATCCGACCCGGGAAAAGATCACCAACTCGATCATCGAACTGTGCCTACCGCTCGCCACCCACGTTGCACGTCGCTACCAGGGGCGCGGCCAGCCTTTCGAGGACTTGGAACAAGTTGCGCGCGTGGGGTTGGTACAGGCTGTGCAGCGATTCGACGTAGACAAAGGATCGGATTTCCTGTCGTTCGCAGTCCCCACCGTAATGGGTGAGGTGCGCAAGCATTTTCGCGATCACGGCTGGTCCGTACGCGTACCTCGCAGCCTTCAGGAACGACATCTTGCCCTCAACCGGGCGCTCACGTCGTTGTCGCAGACGCTCGGCCGTGCACCGACGGTAGCGGAACTTGCCACGGAGCTCGACATCGAGCCGGACGAGGTCGAACAGGGGTTGACCGCCGGAAATTCGTATCGAACCACACCGCTCGACACCGCGTCAGCCGGCGACGGGAGCGGACTGACTCTGATCGATACTTTGGGACAGTACGACGAAGCGATCAGTCGGATCGACAATCACGAAACCCTGCGACCCGCGCTCCTTGCACTACCGGAGCGCGAGCGCACGATCGTGGTTCTCAGATTCTTCGGTCATCTCACCCAGTCCCAGATTGCCGAAAAGATCGGCATCTCTCAGATGCATGTATCCAGAATCCTCACTCAGACACTGAAGCAGCTGCGCACCGAGATGGGTGAAATCTTCTGAAGTAGGTCCCCAGGATCAGATGTATTCCTGCGCAAGACGTTCCATCTCGTCTCGGTCAATGAGCCCGGGCTGGCCGATGTCGAGAGCCTCGAGATACTTGTTGGCGAGACGGTAATCGTGCCCCCACCGGCCGTGCTCGCCGTCCTGCTCGGTGCGCTGAACACTGGAACCGGGCGGAACCTCGTCCTGCAGACCGTTGGTCTCCGCGCCGATCAGTGTGTCGAGCTTGGTCGAGATGGCCGTGAGTGCATCGCGGTCGTTCATCTGAAATCCCTTCGTCAGGTGGCGCTGATCCCCAACCATACCGAAGTGTCGAGCCAAAAACATTGCACCGCTTAATGTTCGACTACAAGCCTGGACCGATCCAAGCCCTCGAGCTACACTGAGCGATACCGAGGTTGAGAATACAGCCGGGGCTGAAGCCGCTGGCGCTCGGTTCGCATCAGGACTCTGGATTCAGGTCACAACTTCCTGCGTACATCCATTGGGCTCAATGCTTTCCACACCTGGACTCTTCCACTTTCCGTGCCGCCAGGTCGGTCGTCAGCCTTTCGACGAAAAGCACACAGACCGGATCTGCCATGAATCTGAATGAACTCGACCACACAGCGATCGATTTCGTCGATCCCTCAACACAATTGGGTCCGATCGTGGACACACAAGGCTTCGCAGCCTGGCGGATAACGCCCTCGACAGTCCTGATCCAGGTCGACGTCGACCTCGATAAACTGTCCGCCCCAGAACTGAGAGAACTTCTCAACTCGTACGCTGCGGAGTGGTCCCGCGTCATTCTCGACCTGTCCAACTCACTGTTCGTCGGTGCGGTCTGCCTCGAACTGTTCGCCGAACTGAACTCCCGTTCACGAGCGCACGACTTCCAGTGGTCCGTCATCGGGTCACACCCGCTTCGACGCTTGCTTCGGGCCGCACGGGCGGAAGAGGAATTTCCGGTCACCAACTCTGTCGAGGGAGCAATGCGCGCGCTCGCCGAAGCAGAAAAGTCACTCGAAGCCTCCTGACGCCAAGCCTGCACCGGCGTCGAGCGCCGCGCGCTCGCAGCGACTAAGGTTCGTCGGGCTGTCCGACGAGCTGAGAGAGACCGAGAATGACAATCGCCAAGCGCCTCGATGCCTTGCAACAGAAGCATCCGGCCCTGGGGTTCCCGATAGCGGTCCTCTACAAGTTCCTCGACGATCAAGGTGTTTATCTCGCCGCGCTGATCGCGTACTACGGCTTCGTCTCACTCTTCCCTCTTCTTCTGTTGCTCTCGACCATTCTCGGCTTCGTGCTCTCTGGCAACCCCGAGCTTCAGCAACAAATCTTGGACTCCGCTCTGCATCAGTTTCCGGTGATCGGTGACGATCTGGGCAATGCGCAACAGATCGGCGGCGGTGTCACAGGGCTGGTGATCGGAATCGTCGGTGGTCTCTACGGTGGCCTCGGTGTCGCTCTGGCTTGCCAGAATGCGATGAACACGGTGTGGTCGGTGCCCCGAAACATGCGACCGGATCCCATCCGCGGGCGTCTTCAAGGGTTACTGCTCCTGGGCACCATCGGTCTCGCGATCTTGGGGACCACCGCTGTCTCCAACATCGGCGGTGCGCTTCATCTGGGCGGTTCGTTCAGCTTCCTGTTGACCCTTGCGGTAGTCGTCTTGAATGCAGGCATCTTCATCGTCGCTTTCCGGCTCACCTGCGCCCGCCCGCTCTCGGTAGCCGATGTGGCGCCTGGAGCGATCGCCGCTGCTGTTCTCTGGCAAGCACTTCAGTCCTTCGGTGCCCTCTACGTGACCTCCGTGGTGCGGGGTGCCTCCACCACCAATGGCGTCTTTGCCATCGTTCTGGGTTTGTTGGCCTTCTTGTTCCTCGCTGCCGCCTCGATCGTCATGTGCGCGGAAATCAACGTCGTGCGAGTCGACAAACTCCATCCGCGGGCGTTGTTGGCTCCGTTCACCGACAACACCGAACTCATCGAAGGCGATCGGCGTACCTTCGCCGATCAAGCAAAAGCCCAACGCGCGGTTCCCCACGAGAACATCCATGTGACGTTCGACGGGCACACCAAACCCGACGATTCGGACTGATCTCGACCCCGATCGAGTTGGGTATTTGGTCCCCTCCTGGGTATCAGGGTGGCATTCTGCGCCGCGAATCCAGATTTAACACAGGTGTTGTCATTTCGCGCTACATCGAAGCGACGAATACATCACAGCAGGTAAACGTGCATAGTTGAACAATCACCTGCTTCCGACGGGGTCCAGGAACGGGACAAACCCGTCAAATACTGCAACTCGCCATGCATGTAATTGGAGACAGAAAAAGAAGAGCATGGCAGGATCAGGTGTGAGACCGGACTCTCGATGGGAGGGCTCGGCTCGATGGATCCAGGAGAATTTGGTTATGGCTCAGGGCAGTGTCAAGTGGTTCAACGGTGAAAAGGGCTTCGGATTCATCGAGCAGGAAGGTGGCGGACCGGATGTGTTCGTTCACTACTCGGAGATCCAGGGCAGCGGCTACAAGTCCCTCGACGAGGGCCAGAAGGTCGAGTTCGAGATCGGACAGGGCCAGAAGGGCCCCCAGGCTCAGAACGTTCGCGCCATCTGAGTTCGATCCCAGTCTGACTTCAGACTGAAAAGGCTGGACGCTGCACCGCACGGTGCCGGCATCCAGCCTTTTCTTGGTTTCAGGGCCGTCTTGGTTTACGGGTCCGGCTCGTTCCGAGTTGGCCCCGGTTACGTCGCTCGCGCCCGCTTCTTCTTGTGGGAGCTGTCGCAGAACGGCGCGATGCCGGTCCGCCCGCATCGACACAAAGCAACCGTAGAGCGCTTGTTCTCTATCGGAGTGCCGTCGTCACGGAGCAACTCGAAGTCACCACGCACCAGCAGCGGGCCGTCCGAGCAGGCGGTTATGGTGGTGTTGTTACCGGCAACACTCGGTGTTTCGGCAGATGACGATTCGGGAAACGCGGTCATATGTCCTCTTCACTTCTCGATTCGGCCACTGGCGTGCCCACTTCCATGCCTGTTCCACAGGCTCGCGGCCCATTGAGCGCCACTCTCGTTTCCATTCTGCGCTCCTCGGCCGATCCGAGGGAGCTTACGGCTGCCGCTGACGCGTACGAGGTTGCACGGTCCATCGACCCCACCTACGACATTCTTCGAGACGACGACGCTCAGTTGACTCTGACGCTCCTCTACGAGCTTCATTTGCAGGGAATCGAGAACGTCTCGGACGCGTGGGAGTGGAATCTGGACCTGCTCGCGGCGAGGTCGCGTCTCGAGACGCATTTCGAGGCCGCCATCGTGGAACTCGTGGGAAAGGTTCCGTCGTCCGGTGACGTCGTAGCCGATTTGTGGGCGATGACGGCTCCCAGTGCAGGCCCCGGTCTGGCGTCCTTTATGGCGAAGGACGCCACAATCGATCAGTTCGCGGAGGTGCTGATTCACCGTTCGCTCAATCAGCTGCGTGAAGCGGATGTGCACACCCTTGGAATTTCGCGCCTCTCCGGTGCCGTCAAAGCAGCCCTCGTCGAAGTGCAGAGCGACGAGTACGGAGGGGGCAGCGCAGAGCGAATGCATTCGCGTCTTTTTGCCGACACCATGCGGGCTGTCGGCCTTTCGGACCGCTACGGCCACTACATCGATGCTGTTCCCGCGGTAACCTTGGCGTCGTTGAATGCTCTCTCGCTCTTCGGCTTTCATCGCCGACATCTCGGAGCGCTGGTCGGGCACCTGTGCGCCGTCGAGACCACGTCGGCGCTGCCGAGCAAACGGTACAGTGCCGGCTTGCGCCGACTCGGATTCGGTTCGGACGCGACACTGTTCTACGACGAGCACGTGGAAGCGGATTCCGTTCACGAACAGATCGCCGTTCGGGAACTTGCCGGCGGTCTTGCTTCTTCGCACCCGCACCGCACTGATGACATCTTGTTCGGCGCTGCAACGTGCCTCGCGTTCGACGACCTTCTCGGCGATCACCTCACATCGAGTTGGGAGAAGGGCGAGACTTCGTTGCGCGAATGATCACGAGTTGTTCGATTTCCTGACCGGTGGTGATCAACCCTCGTGCCTCGAGCATGGTGCGCCTCTCGCGCATCACGGGCCCGAAGGGAATGTACTTCCGGGCCGAGATCTCCACGGCCATACCGTGTTCCTCGAGTATCGCCCCGGTCTTGTCGACCCCACACAGTACCGACTGCAGAAGAAGTAGTGTGCCGCCGGGGACGAGTACCTCGTGAACGGTGGCCGCGATTCTGTCGATGAGGGCGCGTCCGTCCTTGCCTGCGTCCCAAGCCCGTTCGATTCCAGCGGTAGGTAGATCGTCTGCCAGTGCAGGGACGTACGGCGGGTTGGAGATCACCAGATCGAAGAGTTCGCCGTGTACCGCCTCGGTGAGGTCGCCGCGACGGGAATCGATCAAGGTTCCGTTGAGGATTCCGTTGAGACGAGCATTGGCACATGCTCGGCGAGATATGTCGACCGCGACGACGTGGCCTGCACCAGCCGCCGATGCCGCGACGGCGAGGGCGCCGGTCCCCGTGCACAGATCCAGGACCCGGCTGCGAGCGGTGAGGTGCTCGAACAGCAGCGCATCCGCCAGTAACGACGTGTCATGTTGCGGTCGATACACACCAGGTAGTCGCAGGATCATCATCGGCTCCTCTTTTTCAGGCGACATCGCACATCGCTGCGTGCGGCTACCCAGGAACCTCGGATTTCATGCGAACATCGCAGCATCGACTGCCCGGAACGGTTACATCGTCGCAGTTTGCGGAGTAGACCTGAGTCATGACAGGCAATGCGGACGCTCCTCAGGTAGCCGCGGCGTTTGCTTCCGCAGCAGATTCGCTCGACACACTCGCCGAAGCGATTGCCGGACTCCGGTCCAGTCTGAACACGGACGAGCATCTCGACTCCATGCTCCAACGTCTGGCCGAGACCGCGGTCAAAGCACTGCCTGACGCCGATGCTGTCAGCGTGACGGTGTTGTCCACCGATGGCCCACGAACTGCTGCGTCCACCGCGGACTACCTTTCCGAGATAGATGACGCCCAGCACTCCGCTGATCGTGGTCCGTGCGTTGACGCCGCGCGCACGGTGTCCTCGGTTCGGGCAAAGGTGGGTGATCACGTCGACGAATGGCCGGAATTCACCGACGAAGCCCGCAAACAAGGCGTCCGGTCCTACTTGTCCGTGCCGATCACCATGGGCGAAGGGAACACCGAGCTGCTCGGCGCTTTCAACGTCTACGGATTCGCCTCGACAGAGTTCAAGGCCTTCGACGAAGAGTTGATGAAATTGTTCACCGCCGGTGCGGGCGCGGCGATCGCAGATTCACGACGCTGGCGTCAAGCACACGAGCACATCGCACAGTTGCACTGCGCCATGGAATCTCGGGCCGAGATCGAACAAGCCAAAGGTGTCCTGATCGCCGTCCACGGCATCGACGCCGAGGAAGCATTCAGCCGTCTTGTGCAGCAATCGCAGAACACCAACGTGAAACTGCACGAGGTTGCCCGGATGCTCATCGATTCGGTGCGCCACCGCCGGCTCTGAAGATTCTTCGGTGCAAAACCCCGTTTTGCACCCGAAAGCACAGTCGCAAAACCCCGTCTTGTACCCCGAAGTCACAGTTCCCAAACGCATCCAGAGATGTTTCACCGAAACAGTTTTCGACCTGCGTGACTGCTGGCGGTCGAGCGGCGGCACTCGTCCGAAATGTGGTTATCTGTTGAGAACCGGGACGAAAGAAGACCCGACCGTACCAGGGTGAGGAAAGGATCGTCACTGTGCCAATCGACCAGGTTCTTGTCGTAGTTCCCGCCCACAACGAAGCCGAAGACCTCCCCAGTTGCCTTCGCGCACTCGCAACAGCGGCGTCGGCTTGCGTTGTCCCCGTCCGACTGGTTGCCGTCCTCGACAACTGTTCGGACGGAACCGCCGGTGTCATCCCCGACGGGGTCGAAGTACTCCGCGTCGAGCACCAGAACGTCGGACGTTCGCGAGCGACGGGCTTTTCCGAGTTCGGCCGAGAGTTGGGAGCTTCGGCGTGGTTCACCACCACCGATGCAGATTCGGTGGTCGGCCCCACCTGGATTGCGCGCCAATTGGAGTATGCGCGTACTGCGGACGTCGTCGCGGGAACCGTACGCATCGCGGATTGGGAAGGCCATCCACACTCCGTTCGCGAACGATACGAACGTATGTACCACGCACATCCATATGGTCGACACGGTCACGTCCACGGGGCCAACCTCGGTGTCCGCGCGGATATGTACTGGAGCGTCGGAGGATTCTCCGATCTCGAAGAAGACGAGGACGTCGATCTCGTCCGGCGGTTGAGCGAGGCTGGTGCCTGTATCGCGTGGGCAGAAGACATTGCGGTCACCACGTCTGCGCGTCTCGACGGCCGAACTCCGGGCGGCTTTGCCGGACATATCCGTAACCTGGGTTGTACGACCGCCGATAACGAAGAAGCGGAGCTGGCACGATGAAACGACTACACACACTCCTGGACGCAGGTGGACTGTACTTGCCGCTTCCCGGCGGCGGCGCGACAGCCGCGCGGTGGACCTCCCTGGCAGAGCTCACGCGCGAGAATGTGGTTCTCGGGCGGATGGCTGAGGCTCACACCGATGCCGTCGCGATACTCACCGAACTCGACGGGCCGGATCCCGAACCCGGGCAGCTGTGGGGAGTGTGGGCGGCCGAGCCACCCGAACCGGTGGTGAATGCGTCTGAGCACGTAGGGATCTGGACGCTCACCGGCCGCAAATTGTGGTGTTCCGGTGCCAACACCTGCACGCATGCACTGATCACCGCCTTGGTCGACGGAGTACCCTCACTCTTCGCAGTTGAGCTCGGACTACCTGGGGTGCATCCCGTTCCCGATTCGTGGAAGGCCGTCGGTATGGCCGAAAGCGACTCCAGCGCGGTCGACTTCGACATGGTTCCGGCGATACCGGTCGGGACGGCAGGCGCCTACCTGAGCAGGCCGGGGTTCTGGCACGGCGCGATAGGCGTGGCTGCATGTTGGTACGGCGGTGCCTGCGGCGTTGCAGATCCGTTGTACGACAAGGCTGCAAGCAGCGACGATCCCTACCTACTCGCCCACCTCGGCGCGGTCGATGCGGCGCTGGCCGCAGCGCGCAACGCGCTCGCAGTCGCGGCGGCGGAGATCGACGCCGATCCTTTCGATGAAAATGCCGAGGCCATGCAGCGGGCACTCCGTGTGCGGGCAATTGTCGAGCGCGCCGCCACCGAGACCCTGGATCGGGTGGGACGCGCTCTCGGCGCCGCACCGCTCTGCATGGACGCCGAGCATGCCGCGCGGGTAGCCGACCTCACCGTCTACTTGCGGCAGAGCCACGCCGAGAAGGATCTCGCCGAACTGGGCCGGATTGCGGCCAAGGGGAAACGGCCGTGGTGAACTCGAAACTGTTCGCGCAGAAGCCTGTCGACGATGGCGGCACTCCCGAATCGACATGGCAGGAGTGGGGACGCAGCTTTCCGGAACTGGATCTCACCGGGTGCTCGCGATTGATCGTCGTCGCTCCCCATCCCGACGACGAAATACTCGGACTGGGTGGAACTGCTCTTCTCGCAACGCTTTCCGGCATCGACGTTCACGTGGTGTCTGTCACCGACGGTGGAGCCTCACATCCCGATTCACCAACAGTGACTCAGCCTGAGATGGAACATCTCAGGCGGTCCGAGTCGGATCGAGCAGCGCGTGCACTCGGAATTCCCGCACCGGTTCGATTGAGCCTTCCAGACGGGAAGATCAGCGAGAACCGACAGGAGTTGACCGACCGTCTCAGCTCGATTCTCGGTGATTCCTCGACGGGTACCTGGTGCGCCTCGACATGGCGCGGGGACGGCCACCCCGACCATGAAGCCACCGGGGAGGCAGCGGCGAAGGCCTGCGCGGACACTGGATCACGATTGATCGAGTACCCCATCTGGGCGTGGCATTGGGCTGAGCCGGATCATGCAGCAGTCCCGTGGGAAAGGGCCAGAAGAGTGGCCTTGCCCTCCGACGTTCAGGCTGCAAAATCCGCTGCTGCCAATGAGTTCACTTCACAGATCGCCCCGCTTTCCGACCATCCCGCGGATGCCCCCATCCTCCCCCGACATGCGATGGAACGACTACTGCGACCGTACGAAACGGTGTTCGTATGACCGATCGTGAGCTTCCCGCGGACTACTTCGCCAAGATGTATGCGGCGCAATCCGATCCGTGGGACTTCGAATCCCGGTGGTACGAGCAGCGAAAGTACGCGCTCAGCGCCGCGATGCTCCCCAAACCTCGATACCGTCGCGCATTCGAACCAGGATGCTCGATCGGGGTTCTCACCGAGAAGTTGGCAGAGCGCTGCGACAGCGTTCTCGCCACCGACATCGTCCCGGCCGCACTCGAGAGCGCCCGTGCGCGGCTTACCGGACGTGATGCCGAATTTCGTCTGTGGGCGTTGGGTGACGACTGGCCCGACGAGACTTTCGACCTCGTCGTCATCAGCGAGGTCGGCTACTACCTGACCTTCGAAAAGCTGATCGAGGCAATGCTGCACGTCGTCGAGCATCTCGAGCCTGGTGGAACGCTGCTGTGCGCCCATTGGCGTCACGTCGTACCGGAGTATCCGCAGAACGGTGACGCCGTTCATTCGGCTGTGCGCCAGACACCGGGGTTGGCGCAGTTCGCGTCGTACCAGGACGAGGACGTGCTGATCGATGTCTTCGTGAAGGGTCCGCCGTCACCACCATCGGTAGCGCGTTCCGAAGGTCTGATCTAGAAGACCTGTGCGCGGTTGAGGAGTGTGGGGACTCCTCAACCGCGCACAGGGGTCAGTCTCGCTTCTCCAACGCGAGGTCCGTATCCGAGTGCAGTTCACCGACTTCGGTCTTGAGGATCCGCATCGACCTGCCAAGGCCGCGGGCCGCGTCGGGCAGCTTCTTCGAACCGAACAGCACCACGAGCACTACTGCAACGATTGCCCAGTGGGTCGGGCTGAGCGCGCCCATCAGGCGGGTTCCTTGCCATCGGGGTACACCGCGTCGACCTCTACCTCGACGAGCCAACCGGCAACGGGCAGTCCGGCAACCTCGAGGGCGAAGCGGGTGGGCCGAGCGCTGTTGCGCTCGATCGGAGCGATCGGCTCGGCAGTGCCCATCGGCACCAGCTCCGTATCACCGGTGTCGAGATTGGTATTGGCGAAGAACTGGCGGTACGCGCGATTCCATCCTGTGTAGTCGGCCTTGTCCGACCCCGGCGCGTTGTCCAGGAAGACGCGCATCGTCACGACGTCTTCGAGACTCAATCCCTGGGCTTCGAGGTTGTCGCGGATCTTCTTGAGTACGTTGATGCCCTGCGCCTCGGTGACGGTGACCCCGGCAGGCAGAACTCCGCCGGAGAACTGGCCGTCGATGTACGACTCCGGCGAACCTTCCGGCGCCGCCTTGTTTCCTGCCGACGGGCCGATGCCGCTGGTCTTGTAGATCGCGGTGTCGCCGCCGATCGCGACACCCTGAGCGATCATCGGGTTTGCCTGCCCCGCTTCGAGAATCGATTTGGAGACGAACGAACTCGACGTGGTTTCGGCGTCCGCCTCATCGGACGAGCAGGCCGTGGCGAAGCCCAGTAGCGCGGTGGCGGCGAATGCCGCTGCAAGGACCTTGGTGCTGCGAGATTTCATGATGTGACCTCCAGAGAAAGTGATGGAAAACGAAGCACGTCAGGCAGTTTGCGCAACACGCTGATGCAGATGGGTGACGACGTCCTGCGCGGACGTGAAGGCCCCGTGCTGCCAGGCGATGGCGTTGGAGAGGTGATCGCCGGCGAAGTAGATCCGGTCGACGGGTTCGAGCAGCTTGGTGTACTCGGGAGTTGCCATGCCGCCGTGGGAATCTCCTGCGCCGGCCCATGATGCCCAGGCGGATTCCGAATACTTGGTGCGACGCCAGCTTCCGGAGAAGGACGACGAGATGTCGCGAGTGTATTTGTCGCCGTGGATTTCTGCGCCTTCGGCGATGGCCTTTGCCAGCCGCTGACGGTGGGTGAGCGATTCGAAAGCCTGTTGACGCTTACCCGAGCTGTAGTACGCGACCACGACGCCGCGGTCGGAGTTGTAGTGGTCGTAGGGGAACATGATCTGGGAGATGTCGCGGTCGGTGTTCGACGCGCCGCCGTAGATGCGGTCCTCCGTCTCCCACCACCGACGCGAGTATTCGATACCGAGCTTGCCCGACGACGACGGCTTGGCTGCATCCAACGCGAGCAGGATGTCGGAGGGCAGGTTGTTGTTCAGCCGCTTGATCAGGTGCGGTGGGATCGTGCAGATTGCGTAGTCGGCGGTGATCGACTTGGTTTTGCCGTCGACGACGTAGTCGACGGTGACGCCTTCCGGCACGTTCTTCATGCCGCTGACCTCGGCGCCGAACTCGATGTTGTCCATCCCGATCGCGTCCTGGAACTTGTAGTAGATCCGGTCCATGCCGCCGACGGGGGTCATCATCGTCATGGCCTGGTCGTAACCGAACTCGAAGGAGAATGCACGTCCGATGCCGCCCTGGATGACATCGCTCATCCCGAATGGTTCGATCTCGGTTCCGAAGTTGAGGCCGGCGCCCGGCTCGGCGGAGTGTCCTCGACGCGAGGATCCGACGTAGCGGCCGTCGCTGGAGAGATCACCGAAGTCGGTGAGGAAGGACGAGAGTGCTTCTTTGTCTTCCTTGCTCAAGACCTGGTCGAGAGCGCCCTGATTGGTGGCCTTCTGCAGCAGCTCGGACATGTATCCGTAGGTGTCGGCTTTGGCTGCTCGGTAGGTGATCGACTGATTCGCCAGCGGCTTGTTGCCGGTGTAGTTGACGAAGGTGTTCGCATTCTGGTTTCCGAACATCTGCAGTTCGACGCCCAGTTCGCGGCAGTAGTCGATGGTGTTGTGATTTTGCGGAATACGCGTCGCACCGAGGTTGTAGAAGTGCCCCTCGGAGAACGTACAGGTCTGTGTCTCACCGTTCAGGTCGGTTTCTTCGGTGCCGTTGCGGATCGACCACACCCGACCACCCGGCCGGTTGCGCGCTTCGAGGACAGTGACCTTGTATCCGGCCTTCTGAAGTTCGTAGGCGGAGCACAGACCGGACGGTCCACCGCCGAGGATCACGACGGAGTGATTTCCCTTGACCTTTCCGATCAGGTCACCCGCGGCAGGTGCCTGAAATCGCCTCGGCGTCGACGCCACCGCCGGCGCCAGGCCGATGGACGACATAGCACCGAGTGCCAGGCCGGCGCCGCCGGTGATTCCCAGACTGCGCATGAAAGATCTACGTGTGTATGGCATTCGAGCTCCCCAGTGTGCTCCCGGTGACCCGGGTGGTTGGTGTTGAACACAGACTTCAGGAGCGTTGGGTCCGGAACTTGACGCGCAGGAAACAGTCAGTGGGGACCGAGTGAGAAACCTGCGAGCATCAGCATCGGGCTCTCTCACCCGAGTGCGATCAGCGGAAGCATGTCCGCAATATCCGCGTTACAGAACCGGACTAGCGTGACGCGACATGTCCGCTCTCACCGAAGCTATCGCGCGGTCCTTCACCACGCGCGAGAAGCAGCCCCCCGGCGCGACCACCGCTGCGCGCGTTGGGCCGTCGGCAACTCTCGGGCGCCGAAGTGCTGGCCCAGTCGGTGGCAACCACCGCCCCTGCTGTGTCGATGGTCGTTCTGCCCGTCACCATGCTGACACACGGCCGATTGTTGAGCGGGATGATCACCATCATCGCGGCCACCGTGCTGGTGACGCTCATCGCTTTCTGCGTTTCGCAGTTCACGCGCCGAATGGCAGCATCGGGCGGGCTGCACAGCTTCGTCTTTCGTGGCCTGGGCACCCGGGCAGCATTGACCACCGGCATCGCCATGCTGGTCAAGTACGTCGGCAGCGCGGTGATGACGCTCTATCACGGAGGACAGGCCGCAATCGCATTACTCGGCTTCGCGGGTGTGCACGTGGACAAGACTTTTCACGTCATCGCGCTCTACCTTGGGATAGCCCTGCTGATTCTCGGTGCCCTCGTTCGAAGTGTCAGATTTGCTGCTCTCGCGATCCTCGTCGTCGAAAGCTGTTCACTTCTGTTCATCGTCGGGCTCATGATTCTGGGCGGTTCCGGAAGTCAACAAGCACAGATCGTTCCGCCTACCTCCGGCCACGGGCTGTTACTCACCGCCCTGGCTGCCGTGTTCGCTCTCGCCGGATTCGAGAGCGCGGCCTTCTTCGGCCCCGAATCTCGTCGACCGCTGGTAACCGTCACCCGCACAGTCCTTCTCACCCCGATCATCTGTGGATCGCTCTTCATCTTTGCGGGCTGGGCCGCTTGGTCGGGACGTAGCGACACCCTCGTCAACGCCTATCTCCACGGAACCGCGACGGGTGTGAGTCCAGGTGTCGTCATCGCGCTCAACGTCGGTCTGGGGTGCTCGTGGCTGGCGTCGTCGATGGCGTCGTCCAATGCTGCGTCGCGACTGGTCTACTCGTTCGGCGTCGAACGCCTACTCCCCCGCCGGTTCGCCTCGGTTCACAGCGCATTTCGCACGCCCTACTTCGCGCTGACCGTCGTCGTCTGCACAGTTCTGGTGGGCGGCGGAGCCTTTGCCATCCTTGGACGCGGAGAGATTTTCGACGACGTTCGACTGACGGTTCGCGGTGCCGTCATCGTTGCCTATGCACTGGTGGCGATCGCATCGGTTGTATTCCTGACGCGTATCGGAGAGCACACTCCCGGCGTTCTCGCAGCCGCGTCGTGTGGAAGTGGTGCCGGTGCGATAGTTCTCGGTTACCTCGTTTACGCCAACACGATCGACCATGCGTACGTTGCACCGATCGCTGTGCTCGTGATCCTGACCTCGGGCACGCTCTGGCAGTTCTACCTGCGACGCCGAAGCCCCAAGAGCCTGCTGCACGTCGGCGCGTTCGACAGTCCCGAAACCGAGGACGTACTACCAGGAGCTGGGGTGTTCGCCACCGACGCAGCCGGAAACATCGTGCTGGTGGGCGAGCCGACTGCCGGCGCCCGCTGATGGTGGGCCGACCACGCGACCTCGGTGGGCACGAACCCCGAGCGGTTCAGCGCGCCCTTGCCCTCCTAGAGTCGGCGGCCAGGCTCGGATCGGGAGCCACCGCCAAGGACATTGCCGCCCTTGCCGACATCCCACCTGCCACTGCGTATCGGTTGCTCAACATCCTTGTCGCCGACGGTTACCTGGTTCGGATCGCCGACCTCTCCGGCTTCGCGCTGGGCCGACGCACCCGTGAATTGGCCGGGGCTGCCGCCGAACCCACCCCCGTCGACAATTCGGTGCTCCTCGAAGAACTCCGCGAACAGCTACGGTTCGGCGTCTACCTCGCGTCGTTTGCAGAGAACAGAATTCGACTGGTCGATCGCGATCCAGACCACGAGCTCAGCGGCGAACGGACGCTGGTCACAGCCGTTCACGCGTCGGCTATCGGGAAGCTGCTCCTCGCCAGCCGACCCGAATTGGCCGAGGCCCCATTGCGAAAGGTCACCGCACACACCATCACCGACGGCGACCAGTTGGAACTCGAACTCTCTCGGATCCGGCGCGGCGAGCCCGCCCGTGAGGTCGACGAGATCCGTGTCGGACGCTCCGCCGTCGCCGTCCCGATCCACGACGCGGAAAGGTGTGTCGTCGGTGCCTTGGCTGCGATAGGTCCGACCGGCAGACTTTCCGTCGACGACGTAGACCTGGTGGCACTGTTGCGGGAGTACGCGGAACGCATCGTCGCACCGACGATGTCGAAGGCAAGCTGAAAATCAGAGACCGAACACGCGTTTGGCAAAGCCGAGGTGCTCGTCGGCCCAGCCGATGACGCCGAGCGTGGAATCGAGATTCTGCGGCGGAGTGCGCACCAAGGTGTCGAGTCGGACGAGTCGGTCGAAATCGACCTGAGCGCGGTCGAACTGGACCCCGGCCGTGACCATGATGTTCGCCAGTTCTTGCGCCATCACCCCGTACGCGACTGTCGTGGGATGAACGCCGTCGAGCGAGAAGAGGCCGCCCGACGCGCGGCCGCCGCGACCGTCGGCGGAGAGGAACAGCGAGTCCGGCACGGGTTGCAAGTCGGTCAGTGCTTTGGGGAGGGGGTACGGCGTCCACCATGATGGCCGCGCATTGACGTCGGTGACGTAGCGCCGTGAGGCCACGCGCTCGAGCAACCCGGCAATATCGCAGAGGTACCAGTCCTTCCCCACCCGACGGGCATTCGCGACGGCTTGCTCGATTCCGTCGTTGTACACATCGATTGCGGTATCGACGGCCCACGCCTGCGCGCCGGTGATGTGTTGATCGCGCTGTGGGTCGAAGTCTGTGTCGCGCACCCACGGTCGCGCGTAGTACGGGAAATAGCGGGATCCGATTTCGATCTTGCCGCCGAGCCCGTGGGCGATCGGTGCGATGGTCACGTGTGGGACGGTGCAGAGGATGACGTGCTGGGCGTTGATCTTGCGGATCGCGGCCAGCACCTCGGCGTACTCCGACGCGAAGTGCTCGGGCTGCCACACCGTGTATTCGCGCTTGCCGTCCGGGTCACGGAAGTTGTTGCCGCTCCACTCGACTCGGAGTTCGGTGACGGTGCGGAGCGCATTGTTGGCCCCGAGAAAGACGATCAGAGTTTCGATGCCTTCCTTGCCCAGTTCCGCTGCCGCGTCGAACGCCGTCATGCGCTTCTCTGCCTCGGAGCCTCGCGGCAGAACTCTCAGTGCGGCGCGTTCGCCGTTGTTCTCGACGATCTGGCTGATCAGGTCGTCGTGCGGTTCGTGCAGGGCTGCCTCACACCCATGCGCGGTCTTGGTCAGAGCGTCACGAAGATCCCACCCGTAGACCGAAAGGTTGTGATTGATCGCCGAGAACGTCGGCGCCACGCTGCCCGGCCCACGCTCCCAGTAGTCCTCCACCTGATCCATGAACCCGCGTGCAGCAAAGAGTGCGAGCGGAACCTCCCAGAGGTCGAGCCGTGGGCCGAAGCGCTCGTCGAGGGTGCGGAGCAGCAGTTCGATGTTGAGTGGGAGCCCGCCCGGACCGCCGTATCGGGGAAAGCGGAACCGCTCGAGCCAGCCCAACTGGTGAGCAATGATCGACGGATACGACAGATCGGTATTGAAGACCGCCCCGCTCTGAAATCCCTGCGACAGCGAGTCGCCGATGACCACCAACCGGTGTGGAGCATCTCCCGCAGGCGGAACTACCGGAATCCCGACTGTGGGATCGAACTGCGGAATCCTGGGTCCTCCGGCGGCTGCGGCCACGACGTCGTCGGGAGTATCGGATGGAAGTTCCACGCCCACTCACCTCCGGAAAAGTTCAGCTGGTCAGCTGATCAGTGGTGGCTTACGCCGATCGGCATTGTCCTGATCCGATTGCTTCTCTATCGACCTGACAACCTCGTCGGCCCACTGTTGATTTCGGCCGTCGAATTCTGTGCGGTCCCGGCGCGCGATACCGCGTCCGACCAGGATGGCAATCGGAATGGAACACACGACCCATACGAGTAGTACGCCTCCGACAATCCACCACATACTCAGTAATTGTGCCCGATTCGCCGACCATTGTGCTCCAGGTCGAAACTTCTGTCCGAATCGTGGCGTTCAATTGAGGTGAGCTCGCAGGTCAGTAACGATCGGCGTCGACGGTTTCGCGGACCTTACGGACCTGATTCCAACCACGAGCGGCGATGCCGAAGGCAACAAGCGACATCAGATCCGAGACCGTCAGACCGTGTTCTCGATTCAACGACCACAAGACCTGACCTTCCAGCGGGCCGTTGAAGAAGAGCCACGCCACTCCTGCGCAGACGGTCGCAACAACACTGGCCTTCGACGGCTTCATCAAGCACACGGTGCTGGTCACGAACAACAAGTTCATGAACACCAGACCGTAGAAAAATCCGATCATGCCACTCCCCCCGAAGTTGGTTCGTTCAGCTGCGGTTGAAGTTCAGGTACGCCTTCGACGGAGTCGGGCCGCGCTGGCCCTGGTACTTGGATCCGGCCTCGGAGCTTCCGTAGGGGAACTCTGCAGCGCTCGACAGCTTGAGCAGGCAGAGCTGCCCGATCTTCATTCCCGGCCACAGCGTGATCGGCAGGTTTGCGACGTTGGACAGCTCCAGTGTGATGTGGCCGCTGAAACCCGGGTCGATGAAGCCGGCAGTGGAGTGCGTCAAAAGGCCCAGGCGCCCGAGGCTCGACTTACCTTCGAGGCGGCCGGCCAGGTCGTTCGGCAGTGAGCACACTTCGAGAGTCGAACCGAGAACGAACTCGCCGGGATGAAGCACAAACGGCTCGCCCTCTGCCGGTTCAACCAGGCTGGTCAGCTCGTCCTGGCGCAGTGCCGGGTCGATGTGCGTGTACCGCGTGTTGTTGAACACCCGAAACAGACCATCCAGGCGCACGTCGACGCTCGACGGTTGCACCATGGAATCGTCGAAAGGGTCGATACCCAGACGTCCAACGGAGATTTCGGCACGGATGTCACGATCGGAGAGCAGCACAGGTAGAGGTTACCGGTTCTGCGGGCAGTGCCGACCCATCGATGGGTGCGATCACACTGTGGTTACCGAACACGATGCGCGGGTTCTGGACTCCCACGGCAGAGCCCAGCCCCACCTGTCTTGAGTTCTCCACCCCGAAAGGCGTTCCCGCGCAAAATTTTTAGACGAAACATCCGCCAATTTTGCCGACTTCGACACGCGCCTTCTCTTCAACGACGGCCAGTGATACGTCTGCTCGAATGCTCGTCTGATAATGTTCGGAAAGCACGTTGATCGGCGGTGAAAACACGTCCGGTCGGCTGCGACGCCGATGTAGTTCAATGGTAGAACATCAGCTTCCCAAGCTGAATACGCGGGTTCGATTCCCGTCATCGGCTCCACAGATTCTCCGCAGTTCAGAGTCCTTTTTGGGGCAGACGAACTTCGCTTGTTTGGGTCCCAAATCCTGTGACAGGTACACGGCAGGTACACAACCTCCTCCATTCAGTGATCAGTGAACGTGTATCCAACGCAAATGGGGGTGCTAGAGGACCGGATCTCGGAATTCTGCAGTTCATCGATGCCGTCCGACTGGTCGTGCCCCGGCCTAAATCGGTGTCCATTGCGCGCACTGTCAGGAGAGTGCTGTCGGCCTCGAAGCCGATGGTCGCCGGTACCTCGGTTCGTTTGCCGTCCATCAGTGATTCGAGCGCGACTACCAACCGATGGGGTTGGAAACTGTCTCTGCTCGGGCACCGCGCGCTTATCAGTTTTTAAAACCGATCTGCCGTAGCGCACCCGGACACCGGGGACCACAACTCACGCAAGAATGCAGGTCTTCTCACAATCACAACTGTGAAAATACCCAAGTCCGTCAAAAATCACCTTCGAAAAGCAACAAGTACGTATCCTTCCTCAGTACCGGACAGCCCTAACCGTAAGTCCCAATGCACGACCATCGGTCTGCACATTAAAAACCCTCACCAACCTACATCTTGTTCCTGCTCGGATCATCCGTGGATCGACTCATACACTCCGGATCCGGAAGAGCCGGATAAATCTCGAAGAAATACCCCAGTTTGGAGGACTGTCACATTAGCGTCGCGCTACCTTCCCGAAGATCTTAAAAAACCGGCAGGTTGGCCCCAATTCGATAGAAGGCCGTAGGTGTCCAGAGTCGAAACCTTATTACTCACAAGCATTGCAGCGTCTTCCCTGGTTATGACGTTCGGAGCTACGGCTTCTCACGCAACTCCCAAACCGGGTAACTTAGGCGGAGGCAATTTTGGTGGACCTTGGTTGGTGGACTAAAACTCCTCGAATGGCCTCGGATATCAGGACAGTCACCTCATTCGGTCCAGGCTCGCCCGCTTACATTGCAGGTCCCAATTTCGATAGCAGGGCCTCTGCCCTGTATGCAGTAGCGAATGCTGCCGGGCTCTAG
>NZ_BCRM01000012.1 GCF_001552595.1 Rhodococcus erythropolis NBRC 15567 | reverse complement strand
TACGAACCGGGATCTCGGTGGTGGGCCATTGCGTTCGGTCCGATCTTCTGCCTGATCGCCTTGGTCATCGAGCTGTTCACCGGCCCGGTGGTGCATTGGTTCGGTCTGGCGATGTTCGCCGTGATCCTCACCGGCTTGGTGTACGTGCAGGTGATTGCCGCGCGCCGGCATGCGAGCGTGCTTCTGACCGCGACCACGTTGCGTCAGGGAACCGAAGAGGTGCCGATCACCGAGATCGCCGAGGTGTTCCCGGAGTCCGACGACGCCGCCTACGAAGACGAAATGGAGCCGTGGGAAACGGCACGCGCGCTGGGTGAGCTGTCCGGAGTGCCCCGGCGTCGGCACGGTATCGGCTTGCGTCTGACCACCGGGGGATTGGTGCGAGCGTGGGCGAAAGACGATCGGGCACTTCGCGAGGCGTTGAGCCAGGTTGTCACGGTCGGTGTGGAACCGGACGGGTCTGCCGATGATTGAGGCGCAGCCGACTCCGCTCGTCGACGTGAAGACGTGGATCGGTGTACTCGGTATCGTCGCCGCAACGATTCTGGCGGTCGTGTGCTGGCGAGCGGGTACGACGACGTCCGACTTCGGACCGATACTGGAGGGCGCTCCACCGTTCGAGAGCACGCACTACGACGGTCTCTGGATCTCGGGCGCCGGGTTGTCGATTCTGGTTGCGGGGCTGATGGCCATCGATGTCGTGCGCCGGGCCCGGGTGGGCTTCGTCGCATCGCGATAGCCCTCATACGGGTAGGGGGTATAGTTGCGGTATGAGTAGTTACAGCCCCGAGCAGGACGATCTGCTCAAGCGCCTTCGTCGTATCGAAGGTCAGGTAGCCGGAATTTCACGCATGGTCGCAGACGACCGGTACTGCATCGACGTGCTCACCCAGGTGTCCGCCGCGACGAGCGCGTTGCAGTCCGTATCCCTGAAGCTTCTCGACGCGCACCTTGCGGGTTGCGTCGTCGAAGCTGCCAAGCAGGGTGGTCCGGAAGCAGACGTCAAGATCAAGGAAGCTCAGGCGGCCATCGCTCGCCTCGTTCGTTCGTAAGGTGCCGGTCCATCACTCCGTGATGGACCGCGCGAGCGCCCGGGCGGAGAAGCTCACGAAGTACTCGGGTGTGACTTCTTTGGCGATGTTGATGACGATGGTGTCCGACAGGCCTTTGAGTCCGGAGAGCACGAGATGGATCAACGCGGGGTCGTCGATCAACCGGCTCCCTTCGGCTGCAGCAGATTCGGTGAGCGCTCGAATCAATGCCGAGTTGTAGACCGCTACGGATGCGTGAAGTTCCCGCATGCTTTCTCGGTCGGACCCGGCCATGCCTTCGATGTCGCGCCAAGTGGTGGTGAGTCGACCCACCCGTGCCCAGTGCCGAGCAAACTCGGAAATCATGGACTCGAGTAAGGCGCTCAGTCCCTGCTCGCGGGGGAGCGAGTTCACGAAGTCCGCCATTTCCAGCTGACTTTCGCTGAGGAGGGCGGCGAAGATGTCCTGCTTGTCGACGAAGTACTGGTAGATCAGGCCAGTGCTGGTGCCGGCTCGTTTGGCGACAGCGCGGATCGTGAGCGCGGAGTAGCCTCCTTCGTCCAGAAGCGAGATCGCCGCGTCGAGAGTTCGGCGTCGACGCACTTCGGCGTCGCCGTAGATCGACTTGCTGCTGGTACTGCTCATTTGATCACCGTAGTCGCGGTGGTCGGCATCCTCAATTCACATCGAACACTGTTCGTTGTCGAACGCCGCCCAGAATTCGATGTGACTTAGATCATAGAATGAACATTGTTCGAAATAGAATGAACATCGTTCATTCTGGTGTTACGGTATGGCGCAGACCACATCGAGGCCAGTGCAAAGTGCTGGACACTCTGCGGTCGGCCTGACCTTTCTTCCCGTATCGATCGGGAGGTCTACACAGTTGTGGAGTACCTATGACACGCACTAACGATGAACGCGCGGCGATCGACATCGCCGCGGCGGCTGGAGAACTTCTGCTCGACCATCGGAAATCCCTCGGCGAAAACGACGGTGATGTCGCGACTTTCAAGAACGCGGCCGATCGGCTCAGTCATGAATTCATCGTCGCCGAACTCGCCCGACGCTTTCCTGCGGATGCAGTGCTGTCGGAGGAAGGGGCTGACGACCTCGCGAGGCTGGCTGCGGATCGGGTGTGGATCGTCGACCCTCTCGACGGCACCCGTGAGTACGGCGAGGCCGGACGATCGGACTGGGCCGTTCATGTTGCGCTGACCGAAAACGGTGTCCTCACAACAGGTGCGGTCGCAATGCCTGCCCTTGGCGTCACCTATTCGAGCAGCGATGATCGAACCGAACGGGATGCCGCGACGCCGGTTCGAGTCGTCGTATCGCGGACGCGTCGTCCGGAACCGGTCATGCGCATGGCCGACTCGATGGGCGCGGAGTTGATCGAAATGGGATCCGCCGGAGCCAAAGCAATGGCGGTCGTCTCGGGTGAGGCAGACATCTACGCACATGCGGGCGGACAGTACGAGTGGGATTCGGCGGCGCCCGCTGCTGTCGCACATGCTGTGGGACTGCATGTTTCGCGTATCGATGGCAGCGAACTGCGCTACAACCAGGAAAACCCGTGGTTGCCGGATCTGCTGATCTGCCGACCCGAACTCGCCCCGAAAGCACTGGAGGAACTGGGCCGATGACCGCGACACTGACGCACCTCGAACGACTCGAAGCCGAGAGCATTCACATCATGCGTGAAGCTGTTGCCCAGAGCGAGAACCCGGTGATGTTGTACTCGGTGGGCAAGGACTCCGCCGTGATGCTGCATCTGGCGCGCAAGGCCTTCTATCCGTCGAAGCTGCCGTTTCCGCTTCTGCACGTCGATACCACGTGGAAGTTCCGTGAAATGTACAAACTTCGTGACAGTACCGCTGCTGCAGGCGATCTCGATCTGATCGTCCACACCAACCCGGACTGCGTGAAGCAGGGGATCAACCCGTTCACTCACGGCAGCGCTGTCCATACCGATATGTGGAAGACCGAAGGCCTCAAACAAGCCCTCGATCACTACAAGTTCGACGCTGCATTCGGCGGCGCCCGCCGTGACGAAGAAAAATCCCGCGCCAAGGAACGCGTCTTCTCGATCCGATCAGCTGCGCACCGTTGGGATCCCAAGCAGCAGCGACCGGAACTGTGGCGGATGTACAACGTCCGCAAAGCGCCGGGCGAGAGCCTGCGCGTCTTCCCTCTCTCGAACTGGACCGAGCTGGATGTGTGGGAATACATACGCCAGGAAGAGATTCCGATCGTTCCGCTGTATTTTGCCGACAAGCGGCCCGTCGTCGAGCGGGGCGGTGCGCTGATCATGGTCGACGACGACCGGATGCCGTTGCTGCCGGGAGAGACTCCGGAACTCAAGAGCGTTCGTTTCCGCACCCTCGGCTGCTACCCGCTGACCGGAGCCGTCGAATCGACCGCAACGAGCCTGACCGAGATCATCTCGGAAATGTTGCTCACCACCACTTCCGAACGCCAGGGACGGGTCATCGACCACGACTCCAGTGCGTCGATGGAAAAGAAGAAGCAAGAGGGGTACTTCTGATGACTGTTTCCTCGGATCTGATCGCTGACGACATCGAGGCGTACCTCGAACGTCATGCAAACAAGAGCATGCTGCGATTCATCACGTGCGGCAGCGTCGACGACGGCAAGAGCACCTTGATCGGCCGTCTGCTCTACGAATCGAAACTCGTCTTCGACGACCAGCTGACGGCGCTCGAAGCCGATTCGCGCAAGAGCGGAACCCAGGGGGAGGGGCTCGATTTCGCGCTCCTGGTCGACGGTCTCGCCGCCGAACGTGAGCAGGGCATCACGATCGACGTCGCCTACCGCTACTTCACGACCGAGCGACGCAAGTTCGTCGTCGCCGATACTCCAGGGCACGAGCAGTACACCCGAAACATGGTGACGGGCGCGTCGACCGCCGATCTTGCTGTGATCCTTGTCGATTCCCGCAAGGGGATACTGACTCAGACCCGCCGGCACTCGTATCTGGTGTCGTTGCTGGGGATCAAGCACGTGGTGCTTGCCGTGAACAAGCTCGACCTCGTCGACTACTCGCAAGAGGTCTTCGATGCCATTACCGCGGATTACGCAGAGTTCGCTCACGAGATCGGTCTGGACGGGTTCGTCGCCATCCCGCTCTCGGCATACATGGGTGACAATCTCACCGAGCGCAGTGCGAATACCCCGTGGTACTCCGGACCAAGCCTGATCGAGCATCTCGAAAGCGTGGACATCGACGATGCTGCCGCCGCGGCTCCGTTCCGGATGCCGGTGCAGTGGGTCAACCGGCCGGACCTCGACTTCCGCGGATTCTCCGGCCAGATCGTTTCCGGCACCGTATCTCCCGGAGATCCCATCCGCGTGCTCCCCAGTGGAAAGACGTCCACAGTCGAGCGCATCGTGACCATGGGTGGCGACCTCGACGTTGCCGGTGCGGGCCGCTCGGTCACCATCACGCTCGCCGACGAGATCGACATCAGTCGCGGTGATGTGCTGTCCATCGGCGACAATCCGCCGGCCGTAGCCGATCAGTTCGAGGCCTGCATCGTCTGGATGGGTGAGGCTCCCATGCTGCCCGAACGGCCGTTCCTGTGCCAGATCGGTACCGTGACAGTCACTGCGCGCATCACCAAACCGAAACACAAGATCAACGTCAACACTCTCGAGAAGACCGCAACGACTACTCTCGCGCTCAACGAAATCGGTGTCTGCAACCTCAGTTTCGATCGACCGGTCCCGTTCGACCCGTACGTCGGCAACCGTGACACCGGTAGCTTCATCCTCATCGACCGCCTTACCAACGGCACTGTCGGTGCGGGCATGATCACGCACTCGCTGCGTCGATCGGACAACATTCACTGGCAATCCGTCGACGTCGACGAGGCCGCGCACACCAGGCTCAAGGGACACCAACCCGCAGTTCTGTGGTTCACCGGTCTCTCCGGTTCGGGAAAGTCGACCATCGCGAACGATGTCGAGCGTCAACTGCACGCACTCGGCGCACACACCTACCTCCTCGACGGAGACAACGTCCGTCACGGGCTGAATCGAGACCTCGGATTCACCGAAGCCGACCGCGTCGAGAACATCCGTCGCGTCACCGAGGTCACCCGACTGATGGCGGACGCCGGTCTGATCGTGCTCGCGTCCTTCATTTCACCGTTCGAGGCGGAGCGTCATGCCGCCCGTGAATTGATCGGCGACGAACAGTTCGTCGAAATCTTCGTCGACACCGCTCTTGCCGTCGCAGAGGAGCGAGATCCCAAGGGGCTGTACAAGAAGGCTCGACGTGGCGAGTTGGTGAACTTCACCGGAATCGATTCGCCGTACGAACCGCCGCAGAACCCTGACATTCACATCGACACCAGTGTCACGACGACTGAGGACGCTGCGATCGCGATCGTCGACCATCTTCGCGCCCGCGGAACCATTTCTTGATCCGCCTGAACATGAGGAGCATCCATGCCTGACAGGGCTGAAATAGTTTCTGCCGTAGAAGATTACGTCAAGTGTCTCGGAAGTCACGACGTCGACGGCCTGGTTGCGCTGTTTGCGCCCGACGCAGTTCAACACGAACCGCTGGGGGTCCAGACCTACCGCGGAATCGACGAGATTCGCGAATTCGACACCGCGAACGCGCAGGTCGATTTCACAGTCAGCCTGCTCGGCCCGATTTCGGTGACGGGAAAATACGCAGCAATGCAGCTTCGGGTACAGCGCGTCGGGATGGCCGACTTCGCTGCCTCCGACCTGTTCGAGTTCGACGAGAACGGCAAGATCGTTTCTCTGAGTGTTGTTCTCGATCCGCAGGCACTGTGCTGACCCATCAGGGCCTGCTGGCAGGCAAGGTTGTCGTCGTCTCGGGAGTGGGCCCGGCGCTGGGTCGTTCGATTGCGGTGCAGAGTGCGGCGGCCGGAACAAAAGTTGTTCTGGCCGCCCGCACACCCGAGCGTTTGGAATCTGTGGCAACCGAGATCCGAGACCGCGGCGGAATTGCACTGGCCATTCCGACCGATCTCACCGACGTCGATTCGATCTCCTCGTTGGCTGAGACTGCGCTCGCAGAGTTCGGCGGCGTGGACTGCCTCGTGAACAACGCCTTTGTCCAACCGGCGCAGGTCTCGCTCCTGGACGCCGACATGGCGTCCATCCAGTCGGGTATCGACATCAACCTGCTTGCGGCGTTGAACGTGACACGCGCGTTTGTGCCGGCATTGACCGAGGCGGAGGGCTCCGTCGTGATGGTGACGTCCATGGTGCTGCGTAATCAGCTTCCCGGGTTCGGGGCCTACCGCATCATGAAATCCGGGCTCCTGGCAATGGCACGCAGTTTGTCGATCGATCTCGGTCCCAAGGGCGTTCGAGTCAATTCGGTTGCTCCCGGCTATATCTGGGCGGACTCGGTCAAGAACATGTTCGAGAAAAAGGCGGCGGCAGCTGGGGTCGACCCCAAGGTCATTTACGACGAGGTTGCAGCGGGCGCCGATCTGCGCCGGCTACCCGAACCTGACGACATCGCCAATGCCGTCGTCTTCCTCTTGTCCGATTCGGCCAGAGCCATCGCCGGGCAATGTCTCGACGTCAACTGCGGTCACACCCACCACTGAACAACCCCACAAGGAATTACAGATGACACAGGATTACGACGGCATCGGTTCCATCGACGACTTGCACCAGGTCGCGCGTGAGGAGACCGGGTACAAAAACTTCGGCAGCGACAGCTATCTCGAAGGGCTTCGAGTTCTGCTCGAGTCGTTCCAGAACGAAGCCGACCTCACTCCGCACGGCAAGGTGATCGCTCGCAAGATGATCGTCGGAGCGCTCGCGGGACGCCTGACCAGTGAGGCCGGATTCGCGAAATACCCCGAGCACATCGACGTTCCGATCGAACGCCCGATCTTCGTGGTCGGGTTGACCCGCACCGGCAGCACCGCGCTGCACCGCTTGCTCGGTGCCGACCCAGCGCATCAGGGCGCCGAGATGTGGCTCGCCGAGACGCCGCAGCCGCGCCCCGAGCGCGACAAGTGGTCGGAGAACGAAGATTACGTTCGCTCCGACGCCTTCTACCGTGCTCGCCAGCGCAACGAAGCGGACCTGATGAAGGTGCATTTCATGGGGGCGGAGGAGGTCGAGGAATGTTGGCGTCTGCTGCAGCAGACGCTGCTCTCCACCGCGTTCGAAACTGTTGCGTACGTGCCGAGTTACACGCAGTGGCTGGCGGAGCAGGATTGGACCGAAACATATGCGCGGCACAAGAAGAACCTGCAGTTGATCGGGCTGCACGACCAGGACAGACGGTGGGTGCTCAAAAGCCCGAGCCATGTCTTCGCGATCGACGAGATCATGGCGGTCTATCCCGACGCGTTGTTCGTTCGCACGTTCCGTGACCCGTTGACATCGATGGCGTCCACCTTCAGCCTCGTCGAGCAGGGCGGACACGACATGTCGAAGGCATTCGACCGTCCCGCCATCGGGCGCACGCAACTGGACCTGTGGGCGCGAGGGAACGCGAACTTCAACAATGCCCGTAGCCGTTACAACCCCGATCAGTTCATCGACGTCGACTACAAAGACTTCATCGCCGATGCGGTCGGCACCGTCGAGAAGATCTACGCGCAGTTCGACCTGCCATTCACTGACGAGGCTCGCGCAGCGGTGGAGGCGTCGCATCAGGCGAGCCTGGCCGAGCACCGCCGTCCGTCGCATCACTATTCGCTCGAGGAGTTTGGCGTGAGCGCCGCCGACGTCGAAGCGAAGTTCGCGACCACACCCTGAAGCCCTCCGGCCCTGTGCGCCTTTTTGGTAGTGCCGACTACCAAAAAGGCGCACAGGGCGAAGCCCCAACTGAAACAAGGAGATTCACATGAATGCTGTTTGGGAAAAGTTCTGCGCAGATCTGCTCGATGTCGGAAAGGTCCTGGAGGACGAGATGGTCCCTCAGGATCCGCTGACTCAAGCCGAGGGCATCCGCTACCTGAGTCGGTTGCTTCGGTACGGCACGATCAACTGTGTCGAGTACACCGATCCGCGGTGGCCGCAGTTCTCGTCGGCTCCGAACCCGAACATGATGACGAAGATCGGTGCCGACAACCCGGACAACGTCTACATGCGCGCCAACATTTCCGGTAAGTACAACTACCGGATCATCGGCACCCGAGGCACCGTCCCGCTGATCACCTTTGGCTCGCGCGTCAATCGGTACCACATCGACGGCACCATGCTGCAGACCGGAGATCTGCATATCCACGACCTCGAGGTCGACGAGAACGGCCGTTTCGAGTTCATCGCGAGCGTCGACAAGCCCGCTGAGGGCGCATGGCTGCCTTTGGCGCCCGACAGCAACCTCATCTCCGTTCGGCAAACTCACCAGGATCGGCGCAACGAGGTCATCGGTGATCTGACCATCGAATGCCTGAACCCGGACGGCGAGTTCGTCCCGCTGAGTCCGGAAGAGATCGGCGAACGCCTCACCAAGTCCGTCGGGATCGTGAAGGGGATGGCGGAGACCTTCCTGGAATGGTCGCGCAAATTCCAGCCGCACACCAACGAGATCTTCGACTGGGGACAGGACTACTTCCAGGATGCCGGCGGCGATCCGACGATCTTCTACTTCCACGGTTACTGGAAGCTCGCCGAGGACGAGGCGTGGGTCATCGAGACCGAGGTTCCGAACTGTGAGTACTTCAACTTCGTGCTGCAGAACTTCTGGGTCGAGTCCCTCGACTACAACCGCACGAACATCTACGTCAACAATCACACCGCGAAGCTCAACGACGACGGCACCATGACGATTGTCGTGGCGGCGAAGGATCCCGGTTACGGCAACTGGATCGACACCGATTCGCATGCCGAGGGGACATGGGCGCTGCGCTGGATCAAGGCGGACTCGCACCCGATCCCGACGTCGAAGGTAGTCAAGATCTGACACGCTTTCGGAGATTGGGAACGTATGTACACCAGGAAGATTAGGTTCGGCCCTCGCTTTGTCGCGCTCGGGCTTGCCGGTGCATTGATGTTGGCCGGCTGCGCGTCGAGCAGTGGGGACAACTCGGGATCGGCTTCACCGAGCAGTAGTGGCGCAGCTGGTTTTGTGGGCGCCCCAGATGTGGGGGAGCGGATCGACGGCGGTGTTCTCACCTTCGGGTCCTATTCGTTCCCTTCCTCGTTGGACCCCACGAGAACGCAAGCCGCCGGTTCGACCGGCGGAACCGAAATGGCCGCGATTTACGACACGCTGGTACGCAGCGACTCCACAAACGGGAGCTTCGTGCCACAACTCGCGAAGACACTGTCGAACAACAGCGACTTCACTTCGTACACCGTCACTTTGGCTGATGGCCTCACCTTCAGCGACGGAAGCCCGCTCGACGCGGAAGCGGTGAAGTGGAGTATCGATCGATTCGTGGCAGGCAAAGGTGATGTATCGCAGACCTGGCTCAACATCGTGGATCGGATCGAGACGCCCGATGCCACCACAGTCGAATTCGTGCTCGAGCGGCCCTGGCGTCAATTCCCGGCGCTGTTGTCGCTCGGGCCCGGAATGATCGTTGCGCGAAGTTCAGGGGGAGAGGCAGGGTCAGTTTCAGGAACAGTGGAGGGAGCGTTCACGCCGATCGGGGCGGGTCCGTTCACCCTGGCCAAGTTCGCGCCGCACGAAGAACTGGTGCTCACCGCCCGCAGTGACTATCAGGGCGGTAAACCGCCACTGGACTCAGTGCGGTTTGTTCCTACATCGGGTGCGCAGTCTCAGTACGAATCGTTGAAGAGCGGCCAGATCGACATGACGTACATTCTTCGCGACGAGGCCGTGATCGAACAAGCTCTCGACGACGGATACTCGGGATACCTCAGTCCGACCGGACAGAACGGGATCGGCACGATCAACAATCGCGAGGGCAAGCCCGGGGCCGATGTACGCGTCCGTCAGGCGATCGCCTACGGGGTGGATCCGGAGGCGGTCAATACTCGTGCGAACAACGGATTGGGCACCGCCAGTTCCGATCTGGTCCCGCAGACGTCACGTTGGTTCAACAACACAGCAGGTATTCTGTTCGATCAGGTGAAGGCGAAGGCGCTGCTGGATCAAGCAAAGTCCGACGGGTACGACGGGAAACTCCGCTACCTCACCACCCCGGAGCCCAGCCAACAGGCGACGGCACTGACGGTTCAGGCGTCGCTGAACGCGATCGGTTTCGACGTCACCATCGACTACGCGACCGATGTGACCGATCTGGTTCGACGGGTATACAAGGACCACGATTTCGACATGACCAGAGGTGGCGCTCCGGTCGGAGAAGAAGCGCCGTACCTCAACTTGTACAACAGTATGGCCAGTGATTCGAAGAACAACCCGTCCGGCTTCGCGGACCCGGAGATGGATGCGATGATCACAGCTGTGCAGACGGCATCGACGGACGATGCTGTCCGTGAGGCGATCAGCAAGGTGCAGGAGTACGCCAACGCGACTGTGCCTTACGTGATCTGGGGGCCGGCGTCGGTGTTGACCGCATGGGACGGCAATGTTCACGGCGTCGTACGCAACATCACCGACATCATGTTCTTGGGCGGCGCTTGGATCTCGCCTAACGGCGAAACGGTGGAACGATGAAGTGGTCCTTGGCGGGTGCGATGATCGACGCCCTGGAACTGTGCGAGTTGGCGCAGGTCGCCGAAGAGGTGGGGTTCGACGGAATCGCGATGCCGGATTCCGTGTTCTATCCCGAGCAGGTGTCGGCTCCGTATCCGTACACCGCTGACGGCAAGCGGATGTGGGCACCCGAGACGCCGATGCCCGATCCGTTCATTGCGATGACGGCAATGGCAGCCGTCACGTCGCGAATTCGGTTTTACACCAATGTGTTCAAACTTCCACTGCGCGATCCGCTGTTGACGGCCAAGCAGGTATCGACCATGGCCGTGATGTCGCGAAACCGCGTCGCTCTCGGCGTCGGTTTGTCCTGGATTCCCGAGGAATTCACCTTCACCGGTACCGAGATGCGCACCCGCGGTGCGCGTACCGACGAAGCCATCGAGATCATCAAGGCGGTGTGTGCGGGACGTGGACCGGAATGGGTCGAATACCACGGCAAGCACTACGATTTCGACGCTCTGATGATCAGTCCGGCTCCGGAGATTCCGGTTCCGATCTACATCGGTGGGCACAGCGAACCGGGGTTGCGTCGTGCAGCCAGGCTGGCTGACGGTTGGATGTCGGTGAACACGACCAAAGCCGAATTAGCCTGCGCTATCGATCGCCTCACGGAATTGCGGGTCGAGTACGGTCGTGCCGATGTTCCTTTCGGCGTCAACGTCTCGCCGACGGATGTTCGTGATCTGGACGGATATCGCGAACTCGAGACTCTCGGAGTCACAGAAATCAGAGTGTTGCCCTGGTATCGCTACGGAGTTGACGCCGGTGATCGTCACGGACGACTCGACTCCGTTCGGCGGTTTGCCGAGGAGGTCATCGCTCAGTACTGATCGATCAGCGTCTGCATCGCCCGGCCGTAGAGTTTTGCCAACTCGTCGCGATCTGCGGACTGGGGGATACTCTCGTCGCTGAGGACGCTCAACAGGCCGGACACCTGGGCGGAGACCAGGAGTGCGCGGGTGTACGCGTCTTCACCGTCGAGGCGAGCGGCGAGATTGGTGGCAAACGTGCCTGTCATCTCGCGCAGTCGCTCCCGGATGCGTGGACTGTCCGACGCTCGCATGAGCGCTGTGTAAACCGACAGCATCCGGGCGTCGGCCTTGCCCAGGACGAAGGCTGCGATCCGCTCACCGAGGGTGTCGAGTGGGCCGTCGAACTGACCTTCGAAGTAGTCCGCAACCGGAGTGGTTTCCAGGAACAGCGCTTCCTTCGACCCGAAATGCCGGATGACCAGGGCCGGATCGATTCCGGCAACTTTGGCGATGGCGCGAACTGACGTGCCACCGAACCCGTGCTCACCGAATAGTTGGAACGCTGCGGCGCGAATCGCCTCGGACGTCGAGGGCTGTTCCCGCTCTGGTGTGTGCTTCGTGGATGTCACGACATCGACCTCTGTGCTCGCTCGCCGACCTCGTTGTCAACGGCGTTGACTCTAACGTGTCAACAGTGTTGACTGTTGAGTCTGTCAACGGTGTTGACAGCTAGATGCGGTTAGTGAAGAGAGTGTGAAATATGACAGATACCGATGTCCGCGTTCCCAGTGAAGAGGTTGTCGATCCGCCGACCAACTGGAAGATGGTGGGCAGTGGACTCGCGTTTCCGCTGTTCTTCGTCATCATGTTCTGCCTGTGTTACGTCAGCGCGTTCCACTCGCCGATGCCGAACCAGGCACCGATCGTGGTGGTTGGTCCAGCATCTGTGACGGCGTCGTTGATCGAGGGAATCGAAGCCACGTCTGGCGACAAATTCGACCTCGTCGCCACAGAGAACTCGGCTGACGCGATCTCGCGCATCGACAACCGTGACGCTATCGGCGCCGTCGAGATCGGTGACACCGTGACCGCACATATCGCCACCGGTGCGGGTGCCTCGACGGTTTCCGTGGTGAGCAGCTTGGCGCATTCCGTCGCGGAGCAGACGGGGCAGCAGGTCACGGTGATCGACTCGGCGCCCGTCACGGCGCGCGACTCCTCGACCGTCGGGCTCTTCTACTTCCTGATCGTCTGCACCCTCGGTGGCTACCTGACCATCACGGTGCTCAGTCAGGTTGCGCCGAGAATGCGGCTGCGAGAGCAGTATTCGATCCTGGCCGGTGCGGCGATACTCACCCCGCTCATAGCCTTCGGCATCACCAGCATCTTCATGCACGCCTTCGGGGCGTCGGTCGGTCAGATCCTGCAATTGCTGGGGATCTCGATGCTCTACACGTTCACCGTCGGTGCGGTGAGCATCCTGCTCAATCGACTGCTCGGCCAAGCCGCGATCTTCGCGGTGCTGACGGTGCTCGTTTTCATCAACTTCCCGAGTTCGGGTGGTGCGATCCCGGTGTCGTTCCTGCCCGGATTCTGGCAGCACATCCATTCGTTCTGGCTCGGATCAGCGGCCATGGAGCCCATCCGCTCCGTCATCTACTTCGATGGGAACGGCGCCGGACCGCACCTGCTCGTTCTGGGGATCTGGCTGGTCGCGGCACTCGGCCTGACCGGACTGCTTGCCTCTCGGCAGTCGAAAAAGACGGCAGCGCAATAAATGTGGTGGGGCCGGCGACTGCCGACCCCACCCGAACCCTTTACTTCAGCCGTACGGCGTCCGTGCCCGGTCCGTCGAGCATCGCGGACCCCAGCAGGATGTCCGGAATGCCGAACCCGTCGATCAGTGTCTCGACGTGGGGGCGCAGGGTGCGGCAACGCTCGTTGATCCCGCGCGTCACGGCCTTCGAACGCTCCACCGACAGATGCCGGTGCTCCATGAACCAGGCCTTGTCCTCTTCGATCACGGACAGTGCGTAGAGATCGCACACCTCGCCGAAGAGTTCCTTTGCGGTCTCGTCCTCACACGAGTCGATGCCGGCGACGAATGCTTCCAGGATGACGCGCTCGATGTGCGCCTGAGCGGCTTTGAGCACGTGGTCCTGCACGAAGTTGAACGCGTCGAACGGGTTCTCCTCGCGTTTCTGCGCTGCCTGCAATCGCCTTGCCGCAGTGGCGAGTAGGTACTCTTCGCGGTCTTCGAACATCTTCATCTGGGTGCCGCGGTTGAAGAGGCTGCCGTCCTCTTCGTTGTCCTGGCGAGTGTCGACGATCGTCTGCAGGATCTGCTGCGCCGCCGTGCGCTTCTTGACCACGTCGGAGACCGTCGTAGCCGCGAAACGCATCCAGTCGACCGGGCTCATGCCGCGGACTTCGTCGGCGTACGAGGTGAGGAGTTCTTTTGCGACCAACTGCGTCAGAACGTGGTTGTCACCCTCGAACGTGGTGAAGACGTCAGTGTCAGCCTTGAGCGCGGTGAGGCGGTTCTCGGCGAGATAGCCTGCGCCACCACAGGCTTCGCGTGCTTCCTGGATTGCCCGAGTGGCATGCCACGTGTTGGCGGCCTTGAGTCCGGCGGCACGACCCTCGAGTTCGCGCTGCTCCTGCGGGTCCGGGTCGTCGCTGCTCTGAATGTCGTGCATCGCGGCGACCAGTTCGTTCTGTGCGAACTGCAGAGCGTACGAGCGGGCGATCAACGGCAACAGGCGCTTCTGATGGACGAGGTAGTCCATGATCAGGACCTCGTCGTCACTCTTCGGAGCACTGAACTGCCTGCGCTGCAGGGCATATCGACCGGCAATGGCCAATCCCACGCGGGCGGCCGCTGCCGCCGAACCACCGACGGTGACACGTCCACGAACCAATGTGCCGACCATCGTGAAGAACCGACGGTTCGGGTTCTCGATCGCCGAAGTGTACGTGCCGTCCTCGGCGACGTCGGCGTAACGGTTGAGCAGGTTCTCACGCGGGATGCGGACCTGGTCGAAGACGATGCGGCCGTTGTCGACTCCGGGCAGTCCACCCTTGAGCCCGCAGTCGGACGTCGTCACTCCGGGGAGGTCGTTGCCGGCGTCGTCACGAATCGGCACGACAAAGCAGTGGACGCCCTGGCTTTCGCCTCCGGTGATCAGCTGTGCGAACACTGCCGCGACAGTGGCGTGCTGGGCAGCGCCGCCGATGTAGTCCTTGCGAGAAGACGGGGTGGGGGAGTTGACGACGAACTCGCCCGTCTCGACGTCGTAGGTTGCCGTGGTTTCGAGTTCCTGGACGTCGCTGCCGTGACCGGTCTCGGTCATCGCAAAGCAACCGAGCAGGTCCAGGTCGATCAGCGGCTTGACGTACGCCTGGTGGTGACGCTCGGTGCCGAGGTTTTCGATGGCGCCGCCGAACAGTCCCCACTGCACGCCGGCCTTGACCATCAGTGAGAGGTCGGACATCGCGAGCATCTCGATGCTGGTGACGGCGCCACCCGCGTCGCCCGTTCCGCCGTGAGAGACCGCGAAACCGTTTGCGGCGTAGCCGAGATCGGCGAGGACCCGCATCTGTTCGAGAGCCTTGGAGCGCGCAATGGCGGTGTTGGGTGTGTAGTGCGGAGCAAAACGTTCGTCGTTCAATTCGCTGCGAACGCGCTCACGCACCTCCCGCCAGCGTCCGTCGAGTGTTGTCCTGAGGTGGTCCGCTGTGGTGGCCATGGAACCGACGATAGCGCGTAGCGCACCGCGGGCAACCCGGTTCGATCCCAACCTCACATTCAGCAGGAGCCCGCGGCACCCGCTTCGATTCCTTGGCGGAAGAGTTCCTTCTCGCTCTCGGACATAGCCTGGTACGAAGGGTCGTTCTCGACGATCTTCAGGAAGTCGGCGCCCGCTGTCTGTGTCGACGTGTCGCCGCTCTGAACACGCTGCTGAACGTAGACGGACACTGCCGAACACCCGCCGAGAAACGCCGGGTCGGTGCTCGTTGCCGCGGTGGTTCGAGCCGAGTCTGTGGCGCTCGGCGGCGACGAAACTGTCGCCTTGTCGTCGTTCGAAGCGTCCGAACCACACGATGTGAGAAGAATCGCAGCCGAGACCATCAGCGTCGTCAACAGTCGCTTCATGCTCGGAATCGTCTCACGCGGGGCCCGGTTCGACCGGAAAACTCGCCTCGAGCACCGAAGTCCTACACCCTGTCGTTGTCAGATTCGACAGAACTGGGACACTGGAAGCCGTGACTGTGTCTTCCGGTGATCCCGACGTGCATGCAACGAACTCCGCTCGGCTCTTCGAACGTGCCGGCAACGTGATTCCGGGTGGCGTCAACTCGCCCGTCCGCGCGTTCGGTTCGGTCGGCGGAACACCGCGATTCATTCGCGAAGCATCCGGCTACACCCTCACCGACGTCGACGGAAACAACTACGTCGACCTGGTGTCGTCCTGGGGTCCGATGATTCTCGGGCACGCTCACCCGGCAGTCGTCGAAGCCGTTCGCGAAGCAGCCCTCGGAGGTCTCTCCTTCGGTGCGCCGACCGAAGGCGAAGTTGCTCTCGCCGAGGAAATCGTCGCCCGCGTCGCGCCCGTGGAAAAGGTTCGCCTGGTCAACTCCGGAACCGAAGCCACGATGAGCGCAGTCCGCCTCGCCCGCGGATTCACCGGCCGCACCAAGATCATCAAGTTCTCCGGTTGCTACCACGGCCACGTCGATGCCCTTCTCGCCGACGCCGGATCGGGCCTCGCGACGTTCGGGCTGCCGACCTCGCCCGGCGTGACCGGCGCTCAAGCCGAAGACACCATCGTCGTCCGCTACAACGATCTCGACGCAGTCGCCGCGGCGTTCGCCGCCAACCCCGGCGCCATCGCGTGCGTCATCACCGAAGCTGCCGCCGGAAACATGGGCGCCGTCGCACCGCTTCCCGGTTTCAACGAGGGTCTGCGTCGTCTCACCCGTGAGCACGGCGCACTCCTGATCATGGACGAGGTGATGACGGGATTCCGCGTCAGCGCCTCGGGTTGGTACGGCATCGACAACGTCGCAGGCGACCTCTACACCTTCGGCAAGGTCATGAGCGGCGGCCTGCCTGCCGCAGCATTCGGCGGCCGCGCCGACATCATGGGTCACCTCGCGCCGGACGGTCCCGTCTACCAGGCCGGCACCCTCTCGGGTAACCCCGTGGCCGTCGCCGCCGGACTCGCGAGTCTGCGCGCCGCCGACGCCGAGGTGTACGCCAAGCTCGGCCGGAACGCGACCGCCCTCGGCGACCTCATGACCCAAGCCCTCACCGCCGAAGGCGTCGAACACCGTGTGCAGTACGCCGGAACCTTGGTGAGCGTGTTCTTCACCGAGAACACGGTGACCAACTACGACGAAGCCAAAGCCGCGCAGACCTGGCGATTCCCCGCCTTCTTCCACGCGTTGCTCTCCCGCGGCGTGTACCCGCCGCCGAGCGCGTTCGAAGCGTGGTTCGTCTCCGCAGCACTCGATGATCGAGCATTCTCGATCATCGCCGACGCCATGCCGCACGCCGCCAAGGCCGCAGCTGCTGCCGTCAAGCCCTGACACGTTCAAGCTCGAGCAACAACCGCACGCTTCCGACATCCATCTTCTTCAGCGAGGACCCTCGACTGTGACCGACGCCGATCACCCCGACCACACGTCCACCCGCACCATCGTCCACGTCCTTCGCCACGGCGAAGTTCACAACCCGCGCGGGATCCTCTACGGACGGCTCCCGGGCTTCCGGTTGTCGGTGGCGGGCGAAGCCCAGGCTCGTGCGGTCGCGTCGGTGCTCGCCGATCACGACATCACCCACGTGGTCGCGTCGCCGCTGCAGCGCGCACAAGAGACCGCGACGCCGATCGCCGAGGCACACAAGCTCGACATCGTCACCGACGAAAACCTCATCGAGGCAGGCAACGAGTTCGAGGGTCTCAAGGTTGCCGTCGGGGACGGTGCGCTCTCACGTCCGCGTCACTGGTGGAAATTGCGTGACCCGTTCACCCCGTCCTGGGGCGAGCCCTACCTGCAGATCGCTCATCGCATGCTCGCAGCCGTCAACGCCGCACGCGTCGCGGCAGTCGGACACGAAGCCGTCGTCGTCAGCCATCAGCTTCCGGTCTGGACACTGCGTCGATTCCTGCAGGGCGAGCGTCTCTGGCACGATCCCCGTCACCGTCAGTGTGGACTGGCCTCGTTGACCTCACTGGTCTACGAAGGCGACACCCTGGTCGACATCGTCTACTCCGAACCTGCCGGTGCCTCCGACCCGAGAGTGACAGGAGCATGATTTCGCGCCGCATCGCCGCAGCATTCGCAGCCGCTGCGTCGGCGATGCTTCTTCTCTCGTCCTGCGCGACCGGCGACGACGCCGTCGCACAGGGCGGAACTTTCGACTTCGTCTCACCGGGCGGGCAGACCAAGATCTTCTACGATCCACCGTCCGACCGAGGCACCATCGGCAAGCTCTCCGGGCCCGATCTGATGAACGAAGGTCAGAAGGTCGGCGTCGACGACTTCGAGGGCAAGGTCGTCGTCCTCAACGTCTGGGGTCAGTGGTGCGGGCCGTGCCGCGCCGAAGCCGACGACCTGGAACAGGTCTACGAGCAGACCAAGGATTCGGGCGTGCAGTTCCTCGGCATCAACGTCCGCGACGACACCAAGAACAAAGCGCAAGACTTCGTGGTCGACAACAAGGTCTCGTACCCGTCGATCTACGACCCGTCGATGCGTTCGCTGATCGCCCTCGGTGACGGCTACCCCACGTCGGTCATTCCGACGACGATCGTCCTGGACCGCCAGCATCGCGTTGCCGCGGTGTTCCTCCAAGAACTTCTCGCCGAGGATTTGCTGCCCGTCGTCCAGCGAGTAGCTCAGGAAGACGCGCAGTAAAGATGACAACCACGACCACCACGCTGCTGGCAGGCAGCGACACACTGAGTGCCGGTGTGGGCGAAGCGTTTCAGAACGCGGCGTCGTCCGGTCCGCTTCTGCTGGCCCTCGGCGCCTGTGTGCTCGCCGGTCTGGTGTCGTTCGCTTCACCGTGCGTCGTGCCGCTCGTCCCCGGCTACCTGTCCTACCTGGCCGGCGTCGTCGGCGCCGACGCCCCCGCGATCACCGCCGACGAGGCGAGGACCCGGACGATCACCCGGAGCAGCCGCCTGAGGGTCGCCGGTGCGGCCGGACTGTTCGTCGCCGGCTTCACCGTCGTCTTCGTTCTCGCGACCGCGTCGGTGTTCGGCGTGATCTCGACTCTGCTCGTCAACCGCGAGGTCCTGATGCGCGTGGGCGGTGTGGTCACGATCGCGATGGGCCTGGTGTTCATCGGACTCATCCCGGCGCTGCAGAAAGACGTCCGTTTCGAACCGCGTCGTGTGTCGTCGCTGGTGGGGGCGCCGCTGCTCGGGGGAGTGTTCGCGCTGGGGTGGACGCCATGCCTCGGGCCGACATTGGCAGGCGTGATGTCCGTAGCCGCGGGAACCGACGGGATGACCGCCGCGCGCGGTGTCACCTTGATCGTCGCGTACTGCATCGGACTCGGCCTGCCGTTCATCATCTTGGCGCTGGGATCGGCGCGTGCGCTGACCGGCGTCGGCTGGTTGCGTCGTAATGCACGCACCATTCAAATTTTCGGCGGAATCATGTTGGTGGCAGTGGGAATCGCCCTCGTCACAGGCGCGTGGGACCAGTTCGTCGGCTGGGTTCGCGACGCATTTATCTCGGAGGTGACGCTGCCGATATGACAGCTGACGACAATAACGACAACCCGACACCCGTGCTGCCGAAGCAGTCGGTGATCGGTCGAGTCGTTGCACTCGGGCGCAACACCTGGCGCGGGCTCACCTCGATGCGGACCGCACTGGTTCTGCTGTTCCTCCTCGCACTCGCTGCGATCCCCGGTGCCCTGCTGCCACAGCGAACCCTCAACGAGGGCAAGGTCGCCGACTACATCGCCGCGCGTCCGACGCTCGGTCCGTGGATGGACCGCCTCGAACTGTTCGACGTGTTCAGCAGCTTCTGGTTCACCGCGATCTACGCTTTGCTCTTCATCTCGCTGGTCGGCTGCATCCTGCCGCGTTGCGTGGAGCACGCGAAGGCGCTGCGCACCCGTCCGGTGAATGCGCCGCGCAATCTTGCTCGCCTGCCGCACCACACCAAGAGCGTCGTCGACGGCGAGACTCCCGACGAACTTGCTGCCCGGGTGTCGAAAGAACTGCGTGGGTGGCGCGTCGAAACGCGTCGCGGCGATACGAAATCACGACGCGAAGGCGAGATCACCATCTCGGCGGAGAAGGGATACCTCCGCGAATTCGGCAACCTCGTGTTCCACCTGTCCCTGGTCGGATTGTTGATCGCGATTGCCGCGGGCAAGTTGTTCGGCTACGAGGGCAATCGCATCGTCATCGCCAACGACGGCCCCGGATTCTGCACGACTTCGCCGGCAGTGTTCGACTCGTTCGTCGCGGGCCTGAGCCTCGACGGCACCGGCATGACTCCGCTGTGTGTCCGTGTGAAGAATTTCCAGGCCGACTACCTCGAGACCGGTCAGGCAGAGATGTTCACCTCGGACATCTCGTACCAGGCAGGCGACGACCTCGAGTCCGATACCTGGCGGGACACGACCATCCAGGTGAACCACCCGCTGCGGATCGCCGGCGATCGTGTGTACCTGCAGGGACACGGATACGCGCCGACATTCACCGTCACGTTCCCGAACGGTGAGACCCGCACCGAGACGCTCCAGTGGCGTCCGGACGACGCCACGACGTTCCTGAGTAGTGGCGCAATGCGTTTCGACCCGCCGGGCGGCATGTATCCCGATACGGACGAGCGTCGGAAGAATCAGATTGCCATCGAAGGATTGTTCGCGCCCACCGCGCTGTTCCACGGCAACCTGCTGTCGTCGAGTTACCCGGCGATGAACGATCCGGCAGTCGCCATCGACATCTACAAGGGTGATACCGGACTCGATACCGGTAATCCGCAATCGCTGTTCGAACTCAACACCGAACTGATCAATCAGGGCCGGCTGGTCAAGCAGGACCGAGTCAATCTGTTCCCGGGTGAGAGCGCGACGCTTGCCGACGGAACTCAGGTGCGATTCGATGGTGCCGTCGACTTCGTCAACCTGCAGGTCTCCCACGATCCCGCTCAGGTGTGGGTACTGGTTTCAGCGTTGACGATGATGGCGGGGCTACTCGTCTCGCTCGTGATCAAGCGTCGCCGCGTCTGGGCACGTATCTATCCAGATGACGAACGACGTACTGTAGTAGAACTTGGTGGGCTTGCCCGCACCGACCACGCAGGCTGGGGCGACGAGTTCGACCGCCTCGCCGACCGCTTGCTGAAAAGCAATCCGACCACCGCGGTGAACCAACCGCACGCGCAGGAGAACGCCCGATGACAACCAACGAGACACTCGCGCAGTACAGCGACTGGGCCTTCAAGTCCGCCTTCACCGTGCTCGTGCTGGCGTTTGTGCTGCTCATCGTGCAGTACGCGTCGGCCAGAGCCAAGGCGGTTCAGGACAAGGAACTGGTCTCTGCCGGTGGAGTCGACGCGTCCGTGCCTGGCCGGGTCGCGGAGACTCCGACCAAGTCGCTCTCGGAGCGATTCGGCGGAATGGGCCGAGCTGTCTTGGTTGTCGGAACAGTACTGATCTTCGCGTCGATCGTGCTCCGCGGATTTGCGACGGAACGATTCCCACTCGGCAACATGTACGAATTCGTGGCGATGGCGTGTGCGGCGTCGTTGCTGGTCGGGCACGTCCTGCTGATCAAGCCGGCGTACCGTCCGATGTGGGTCTTCCTGCTGGTACCGGTTCTGATCTTGATGTTCCTCGCCGGCACGGTTCTCTACGCCGACGCGGCTCCCGTGGTTCCGGCGCTGCGCTCGTACTGGCTGCCGATTCACGTGACGATCGTCAGCGTCGGCTCCGGCATCTTCATGATCGGCGGTATCGCCAGCCTCCTGTTCCTGTTGCGACTGAAGTTTCCGCCCGGTGACGAAGGCACGAGCATCGGCGGCCGGATCGCGGAGCGACTGCCGGACGCCCAGACGCTCGACCGCTTGGCATACAAGAGCACGATCATCGCATTTCCGCTGTTCGGCGCAGGTGTGATCCTCGGTGCGATCTGGGCGGAAGCTGCATGGGGACGCTTCTGGGGTTGGGACCCCAAAGAGACGATGTCCTTCATCGCCTGGGTGATCTACGCGGCCTACCTGCATGCGAGGGCAACGTCTGGTTGGCGGGAGACGAAGGCTGCCTGGATCAACATCGCCGGATTCGTTGCGATGCTGTTCAATCTCTTCATCATCAACATGGTCGTGTCCGGCTTGCACTCCTACGCGGGACTCAACTGATCCTCTCGAGGTACCGTGGGTGGCTGCCGACCGGTCTGTAGGTATTACCGGTGGGTAAGTCAGGGGCGGCGCCAGCTACGATGCAGCTTGGTGAATTACTAGCTGTCTGGTAGCTGCGGGATCGACGAGGGGGAACTGCGAGATGGCCGACAAGATCGAAGACGCCGGAGCAGGATTGTGGGAGCCGGTGCGTCCTGCCGAGCCGACGCGGCGCGAGCTGCGCACATCCGCGCCCGAGCCGTCATCCGACTCGGTTCCCAGTGATGTTCGCAGTCTCTTCGTGGCCCCGGTCGACTCCGGCCCGCTCCAGCAAGTCGCCGGCCAGGCGCCCAGTGCACCTGCCGCTCCGCCGCCGACGACGACCCCAGCGACTCCGGCGGCGCCGGTACCAGGTCCCAAGACTCCGGTCATCCAGTATCCGGCAGCACAGCCCGGCCCGATCAACGGCCAGTTCTCGACCTCGCCCGCGATGCCGATGCAGACCTACGAACCTACGAATCGTGCAGGGTCGGTTCCGGATTCGCGAACTGGCCCTCCGCAGCCTGTCCAGACTCCGCTGCCTGTCCAGAATTCGCAGCCCAGTCCGACCGCGCATGGATCCGCGAGACCGCTCCAGCACCCGCAGGCGCCTTTTGCGCCCGGCGTGCATCCGCCCAATCCCGTGATTCGGCAGTTCGGGCACCCCGGCGCTGCGCCGGTGCAGAACGGTCAGGCCGTGCCGAATGGGTTGGCCATGCCGATGGCCCCGCCGACAGCGCCACCTACTCGCGCTCCGATGCCGCAGACCGGATTCAACTCGGCTCCGGACAGTCGCTTCGAGTCAGCTCTCCCGATGACTGCGCAAGATCTCTCGGCTGCGCTCCTCGTCAAGCGGCCTGTCCGGCCTGCCCCGGTGGGTGGCTGGCGCAAGGCGCTGTACACGTTGTCCGGCCGATCGGTGAACCTCGGAAACGGTGCAAAGGAGCAGCACCTCGTCGAGTTGACGCGCCAGATCAACCAGCCGCTGCAGGGCTGCTACAAGGTTGCGGTGCTCAGTCTCAAAGGTGGCGTCGGAAAAACCACGACCACTGCGACACTGGGGTCGATGTTCGGCTCGATCCGCGGCGATCGCGTCGTCGCTGTCGATGCAAACCCCGACCGGGGAACGCTGAGCCAGAAGATCCCGCTCGAAACTCCGGCAACAGTGCGAAACCTGCTGCGCGACGAGAACAGCATCGAGAAGTACAGCGACGTCCGTGGCTACACATCGCAGAATCGCCACCGTCTCGAAGTGCTTGCATCCGACAGCGATCCAGCAGTTTCAGAGGCCTTCAGCGGCGGGGACTACACGCGCACGGTCGACATGCTCGAGAAGTTCTACAGCATAGTTCTGACCGACTGCGGCACCGGATTGATGCACTCGGCGATGCAGGCCATTCTCGAAGGTGCAGATTCGTTGATCGTGGTCAGTTCCGGATCCGTCGACGGTGCACGTAGCGCCTCCGCGACACTTGATTGGCTCGACGCTCACGGTTACAGCAGGCTGGTCGCCACGTCCGTAGCCGTCATCAACGCGGTACGGCCTCGCTCGGGCAAGGTTGATCTGCCCCGGGTCGTCGAGCATTTCGAGCAGCGCTGTCGAGCGGTGAGACTGATTCCGTTCGATCCGCATTTGGAAGAGGGCGCCGAAATCGATCTGGACCGGCTGCGTCCAGGTACTCGGGAAGCGGTGCTGGAGTTGGCTGCGGTGGTTGCGCAGGACTTTCCGGCCTCCCCGTTCGCGTTGCCGGGGCGGTAATCGGATAGCCGGGTGAGCCCGGACGCTACGTCGACGTGTCAGTCGGCGGTACGTCCGGCCCTTCCGTGCGCTTGCGTCGTGTTTGCTGGTTCACATTCCACAGGAATTCGGGATCGTCGTCCGGCCCACGTACGCCGCTCACCGGAGCACGCGTCGACGGATCGGGCCCGAACGCCTTCCACATCAGAACGATCAATGTCACCAAACCCACCAACGCCAACAGATACAACACGGCGCACCTCCTCAGGGAACTGAAGTCGAGCCTACTCAGTCTCCGGCCCGCTTCACCAGAAGTGGTGCGGACAAGCGTTTCGGCTCAGTGCGCTAGTGCTGTATCTGTCGGGTACTGCAAGATCTGTCGGGTACTACAAGTACTTCGACGTGAGCTGAAGTTGCTCAGTTGTTGTCCGCTTCGGTGGTCAGCGAGCGCAGAAGCTGCATGACCTCGGTCTCACGGAATCGACGATGTCCTCCTGGTGTGCGAAGCGAGCCCAGTCGTCCTGCGTGTGCCCAGCGGGTCACGGTCTTGGGATCGACATGAAACAATGCCGCTACCTGTCCGGGCGTCATGAGTGCGTCTGCGGCGGTATTGAAGGTTGGTGCGCTCATTGTGAGGTCCTCCATGTTGATGTCGAACGTTTGACGAACAGTGATTCCGAACCGAGCAGTGATTCCGAACTTTGGTTCCGAACCGTTGTGTCGACCAGTTGCCAAAAACCTGCGTCGAGTTTGTTTCGAAGTCCTTCGCTCACATTCGACCGTTTTCTGAGTGGTAGCGCAATGTTTGCACAGATATAGCCGGGTAGTCGATCTTTCAAGATAAAGTAATGTTTAAGTAAAGGACAAAATGGATATAGCGGGCTCAGTCCCACCCGTATTCGGAATGGGTAACCTGAGAGGGTGAGTCAGTTGTCTGAAAACCCCGAAAATGTTCCTTCTGAGCCGGTCAAGGCCAGTAAACCCTCCGCAAACTCTGGGCAAGCAAAGTCGGCTGCCGGGCCGGTGACCAAGGGTCAACTGGCCCGCGACGTGGTGCTGTACTCGGTCGCTCGGCTGCTGCTTGTCGTCGTGATCGGTGCCGTCATCATCGGTGGCGGAAAGCTCGCCGGCACCGACGTTCCCCTGATCGTCGCGGCACTGTTCGCAGTTCTGATCGCGCTGCCGCTGTCGCTGCTGCTCTTCGCGAAACTGCGCAAGCGTGTCAATGCGGGCATCGCGGCGGTCGACGCCCAGCGTCGGTCCGATCGTGACGATCTTCGCTCCAAGCTGCGCGGAGACGGGCGGTGACCACGGAGTCGCTCGACGTCGACCGTCGGACCTCGCGCCAGTGGGTCGACAACGCGGTGCGGCTGATCGAAGCCGACGCGCAACGCAGCGCGGACACTCACCTACTGCGCTATCCGCTGCCGAGTAACTGGACCGTCCAGCTCTATCTGAAGGACGAGTCGACCCACATCACGGGAAGTCTCAAGCATCGACTCGCACGGTCGCTTTTCCTCTACGCGATCTGCAACGGCTGGGTTACCGAAGAGACCACTGTCATCGAAGCGTCGTCCGGTTCGACGGCTGTCAGCGAGGCGTATTTCGCGAAGTTGCTCGGCCTGGATTTTGTCGCGGTGATGCCCGCGAGCACGAGTCCCGCCAAGATCGCACTGATCGAGGCGCAGGGTGGACGTTGTCATTTCGTGAGCGATCCGTCCTCGATCTACTCGGAATCGCATCGGCTCGCGAGTGAGTTGAACGGTCACTACATGGACCAGTTCACCCACGCCGAGCGCGCGACGGACTGGCGTGGAAACAACAACATCGCCGAATCGATCTTCACTCAGCTCGAGCACGAGGAACATCCGATTCCCGACTGGGTGGTCGTCGGAGCCGGGACGGGCGGAACCGGCGCCACGATCGGCCGCTTTCTTCGCTATCGGAAATTCGACACGGGGCTGTGCGTGGTAGATCCGGAGCACTCCGTGTTCTTCGACGCGTGGCGAGCGAGCGATCCGTCGATCGTCGGTACACGGGGTTCTCGGATCGAGGGCATCGGCCGTCCGCGCGTCGAACCGTCGTTTGTCGGTCAGGTGGTCGACCGAATGATCAAGGTGCCGGACGCAGGCTCGATCGCGGCCGCACGGCACGCCAGCACAGCCCTGGGGCGCAAAGTGGGTGGCTCGACAGGGACGAACCTGTGGGGAGCTTTTGCGTTGATTGCCGAGATGATGGCAGCCGGGCGCAGCGGCAGCGTCGTCACGCTGCTGTGCGACGGCGGAGAGCGTTACTCGGGCACGTACTACAACGACGAATGGGTGGCGTCGGAAGGGATCGACCTGCTCGGTCCGACGGCAGTGTTGGACGAGTTCGTACGTTCCGGTGCGTGGACCGCCAGTTCCTGAATCGCCGGCGCCGGACCGTGTGACGGGCGGCTCATCGTCACGCGCGGCCAGGCGTCCAGCCCGGACGCCTGCTCGTCCGTTCTGATGCGTATCAGACCGGGAGAGAGCGTGTTCTCGGCCAGACGCACGAACCCGAGTCGCTCGTAGTACGGCGCGTTCCACGGAACGTCGACGAACGTCGTCAGAGTCACGAGATCGTGGTGATGGTCCGCCGCCCATTCGGTGACGGCGTCGATCAGCTGAGCTCCGAGGCCTTTGCGGGCATGATCGGGGTGAACGGAAACTTGTTCGATATGTGCACCGCCGTCCACGATCTCGACGAGCGCATACGCAACGGGTACGTCGTTTGCGTCGGTCTGAACCCAGATGTGCTCGGCTGCGAGAAAATCGTTCAACTCGTCGAGCGTCGGCGGTGGATCGTCTGCGATGGCGTCCATCCCGATGTCTCGGAACGGTTCGCCCGCGGCGATCTCGATCTGTTGCAGTGCGGGTAGGTCGGTGGATATGGCCGAGCGGATCACAGAAACCGTTTTACCTCGAGAGTGGAGTTTCTCCCAGCGCTACGCCTTCTGTAACGCAAACCTACGCAACCGTAGGTTGTGTATCGTTTGGTCAAGGGGCACTTCTCCAGCGAGGGCGGATCATGGGCAATCCTGAAGTTTCACTCGACAATTACGAGGCTGTGTACGAGTACTACCGCAGTCATCAGCAGAACCGATTTGTGGCGAAGCTCGCTTATGCCGCATTGGCGCTGAAGTACCGCCCGCGAGTGAAGTACGCGCCGGGTGCGGAAGCCGCGCTGACGACTCTGCTGGAACGCAAGACGCAGTTGGTCGTGGCAGTCAATCATCTGACCGATAGCGACCAGTTCACGCTCGCCGCGACCGCGTGGCGGACTCCGTTGCGTCGAGTGATCGGACGGACCCGGGTCCTCGCCAAAGACGAACTCTTCGTTGATCCTTCACAGCGCAAGAAGGTCGACATGATGGGCAGCATCCCGGTTTTTCGCAGCAAGAACTACGGCCTCCGTGCAGTTTCGGATGCCGGCCGAGTGATGATGGACGTCGCGGCCGAGCGGCTGGGCAACGGGGACTGTCTGGCGATTTTCCCGGAAGGGACGTGCAACACCGAAGATCCGACGCGGCTGCAGCACGTCAACAGCGGAATCGGCCACATCGTCGCGCGCGCCGAGAAGTTGGGATGCTCACCGGCCCTGGTGTCGATCGGCATCAATTACGGTCCGGTGGCCGGCGACGTGAAGGCTGCGAGTGTCTTTGTCGGAATGCCGGTGACCGAACTTCCGGACAAGCCGATGGATATCGCCCGAACTGTGCAGGCTGACTTGCAGGTGGCAGTGAACGGAGCCGTCGCCGGATACTAGGCGTGCCTGTCAATTTTGGTTGACAGATTCCGGTTGTCAACCTAAATTGACATCATGACCGAAGCAACCTCTCTCGCTGCTGCCGCCGGTAGTCCGGATCCCACCGAGGGATTGCGTGCTGTTCGAGCGCTGCGTCGTCTACTCGAAAAACTCGAGGCCATTCAGGTCGCCAACGCGCGCCGTCACGGATGGTCCTGGCAGGCGATCGCGGAAGCTCTCGAGGTCAGCCGTCAAGCCGTCCACAAGAAATACGCGTCCGCGCAGTCGGAATCGATGCTGCGTTCACTGCGCGAGAAGGGCAGGTAATTGCCATGTTCGAAAGGTTCTCCGTACAGGCTCGTGGCGTCGTTGTCGATGCTGTCGCCGGATCCGGTCCGGTCACGCCGATGGAACTTCTGACCGCGCTGCTCACCGCTGATCGGGGCATCGCCACCGAGGTGCTCACCGAGTCGGGCGTCTCCCTCGACGCGATCCGCCGTGCCGGCGCCGGCACGAAGGGCGGTGACTCGAAAGGCGCTGACTCGAACAATCTCGACGACGACGCCGAGATACTCAAGTCGATCGGGATCGATCTCGATGCGGTTCGAGAGAGTCTCGAGCAGTCGTTCGGTGAAGGTGTGCTGGACGAGACGCCCGTGCCGGACGGTGTCGATACTTCGCGGAAAGGCCGATTCGGGTTTCCTCGTTCACGATTCGAGAAGGACTCCAAGAAGGTGTTGGAACTCTCGCTTCGTGAAGCGCTCGCGCACAAGGACAATCGAATCGGTGCCGAACACATCCTGCTCGGCATCCTGCGTGTCGCCGACGGGCCTACCCGTCAGGCCCTCGAAACGCAGGTCACGATGTCGGTGATCCGTGAGCGCTTGGAAGCGAAGATGAATCGCGCCGCCTAGATTCGGCACGGCTCCGCATGCACGGGGCGGGATGTGCCAGCATTCAGACATGACATTTCTGGCACGTCTCATCATCAACGGCATAGCCATCTGGCTGGCGTCGGCGTGGGTCACCGGCATCACGATCGCCAACCACGACAACGGCACCTGGGGCACGGTTCTCGTGATCGCGGTGATCGCTTTGATCTTCACGGTGGTCAACGCCTTCATCAAGCCGGTAGTGCAGCTTCTCTCACTACCGCTGCTCATCCTGACCCTCGGACTGTTCACGCTGGTGATCAACGCCCTGATGCTGATGCTGACGGCGTGGATCTCGTCCGGTACGTCCTACGGCTTGACGGTCGACGGCTTCTGGACGGCAGTCTGGGGCGCGCTGATCATCTCGATCGTGAACTTTCTGCTCAGCGCGTTCGTCCCCGACAACCGTTGAGGACGTCGACGTTCAGGCGAGACTGAGCGCAACTGCGGTCGCGGCACCCCAGACGAGCATGGCGAGTCCGGTGTCGCGCAACGCGGGGATCAGAGCCATTCCCTGGCCCCCTGAACGCAGCGGGGCGTTGGCTCGGATTGCCAGTGGCAACGCCAGCAATCCGAGCAGGGCCCACGGAGTACGCAGGATCAGCAGCAAGGTCGCGACGAACGGGACGGCCAGCAGGATCACGTGCAGCGTGCGGGTCTTCGCGTCGCCGAGCCGGACTGCGAGAGTGATCTTTCCGGACTCGGTGTCGGTCGGGATGTCTCGAAGATTGTTGGCAACGAGCACCGCGCTCGAGAATGAACCGATGGCGATCGCGCCGGCCAGCCCGGCCAGATCCACCCGTTCGGCCTGTACGAATTGAGTTCCCAGCACTGCGATCAGCCCGAAGAAGATGAACACGGCGATCTCGCCGAACCCGCTGTATCCGTACGGCTTCTTGCCGCCGGTGTAGAACCAGGCACCAATGATGCAGAACACGCCGACCGCAACCAGCCACCAGGCTGTGGTCGCCGCCAGAACGAACCCGGCTACCGCGGCAACGGTGAAGCAGCTGATCGCTGCGGCCTTCACAGCTCCGGGACTGACCAACTTCGATCCGACCAAGCGCAGTGGCCCGACGCGGTCGTCGTCCGTTCCGCGGATTCCGTCGGAGTAGTCGTTCGCGAAATTCACCCCGACGATCAAGGCCAAGGAGACGATCAGTGCCAGGAGCGCCTTCCACCACACTGCGAGGTCCAGGGACGCCGCGGCTCCGGTGCCGACCAGCACGGGCGCAATCGCGTTCGGGAGTGTGCGCGGCCTCGCGCCTTCGATCCATTGAGCAGCTGTTGCCATACAACGATCTTTGCACTGTGCAATACGATCGAACGCGGTGGATCAGCACATGACTCGAGACGTGAGTGAGCGCGCCAGGTACGCGCAGTCGGGCGAAGACCCGGCAGACATTGCCTTGCTCGGACCCATTTCGACCAAAGTGGGCGAACGTCTGGTTCCGTTGCCAGGTCCGCGAGCTCGAACTCTGCTGGTTGCGCTGGCTCGCAATCCGGGTGAGCCCCGTACCGCGCAGATCCTGATCGACGACGTCTGGGGGCTGGAGCCGCCGCGCTCACCGATGAACGCCCTCCACACTCAGGTCTCGCGCCTGCGATCTGCACTTCCGGACGGGGCGCTCGAAGTCACGGCGGCCGGATACCGGCTCACTCTCGCTCGGGAGCGTGTCGACCTGGCCCGGGCAGCGGACGCCGCCCGTCGTCTGCGCGCCGGCGGCGCCGACGCGTCCGAAGCACTCGCCGTCACGACCGCGGCGCTGCGCCTGTGGCGCGGTACCCCCGGGAGCGACGTGGTCGGCGACGTCGCAGATCGCCTGGCGCTCGACGCGGGCCGCGTGTACGACGAACTGGAGTCCGTGCAGATCGACGCGTTGCTCACGTTGGGGGAGTACGCGGCCGCCATTCCACTGGTGCGCGGACGCCATCTGTCGAGCCCGTTCGACGACACAGCGGCCGAAACGTTGATGCGTGCGCTCGCCGGAGCCGGCCGAGTCAACGAGGCACTCGAAGTGTTCGCGGAGTTCCGCAATCACCTCGCCAATCGCCTGGGCGCTGATCCGTCACCCGCACTGGTGGCTCTGAACGCGGAACTTCTCGGGGCACCTGCGGCAACACCGCGAGCTGCGCGGGCGATCGGTCTACGCGCTGCCCCCAACACCTTGCTCGGTCGCGACAGCGACATCGACCAGATCGAATCCTTGCTGGCTCGCTCACGTGTGGTCACCATTCTCGGACCTGGTGGCGCCGGAAAAACCCGTCTCGCACACGAATTGGGCCTACGCGGATCCGTGAACCAGCCTGGCGTCGCGGTGGTACTCGTGGAGTTGGCGTCGTTGCGCAGCAGCGAAGATGTCATCGCGGCCATCGGCGGCACCCTCGGAATCAGCGAATCCGATCTGGCGCCAGGCAAATTGACCGTCGGCCGGACGCATTCGGCGCGAGAGCGACTCAAAGAGGCGTTGTCCGCCGGTCCGATGTTGCTCATCCTCGACAATTGCGAGCACGTGATCGGCGCGTGTTCGGAGATCGTGGCCGAGATGATCGCGGCCGGTCGTCAGCTGACGGTACTGACCACCAGTCGTTCGCCGCTCATGATCAGTGCCGAGGCGGTGTACCCGTTGCCGCCGTTGGCGATCGACGACGGAACCGGCTCGGCAGTCGAACTCTTCTCGGCGAGAGCACGTGCGGTGCGGCCGTCCGTTCATCTGGACGTCGACGCGGTCGTCAAGCTGTGTACGACGCTCGACGGACTCCCGTTGGCGATCGAGCTCGCGGCTGCCCGGGTCCGCACGATGAGCGTCGACGAAATCGGTTCGAGACTGCGAGATCGGTTCGCGTTGTTGCGCTCCGATGATCCGACGTCTCCGGATCGGCATCGCACGCTGCACGCGGTGATCGATTGGAGCTGGAATCTGTTGGGCAGCGGGGATCAGATTGCGCTGCGTCGATTGTGCCGATTCCCGGCAGGTTTCACGCTTTCCTCGGCGCAGGCCGTTGCCGGGTGGGGAGAGTTGAACGATGTGGCCGGCGCTGTCGAAGCGCTGGTCAATCAGTCACTTCTTTCCGTCAGCGACGGGCAGGGTGAGCTTCGGTACTACATGCTCGAGACGGTCCGCGAATACGGCGAGGAGCAGCTCGCCGCGTCCGGAGAGGGGCCGGAAGTGATCCGGCGCCTGGATGTCTGGGCAATCGCGATCGCAGAGGACGCCGTCGTGCGTGCACGCACGGATCAGTTGCGCCTGATTGCCGACCTCGACGCCGAGCACGACAACCTTCTCGCTGTTCTTCGCTGGGCTGTCGAGCGCGGCGACGCGGTCACCGTAGCCAACGTCTTTCCTGTCCTCGCGATTCTGTGGGCCGTACGAGGATCGAATTCGGAAGTCTCGAACTGGGCGTCGAAGATCGTCGGGGCGACCGCGGACAACGATCTACGCGATGTAAATGCAGAATTGGTGGGCGCGACGTTCATTCTGGTGGCGATGCATCTGTTTTTCGCGGAGACCGATCGAAACCATGCCCGCGCGCGGGTTCGTCTTCGAAAGCTGTTGCGTGATCGCGATGATCTCGGTCCGTTGTTCGCATTTCTGATCAAGCTGACCACGAGTGGGATCGCCAACCACAGACTTGCGCGTTTGGTTGCGGAAGGCGTTCGCAGTTCCGACCCCGAGACCCGAATGGCTGCGCTGTCCGCGCGTTCGAATATGCGCGAGAACATCGGGGATCTGCGGGGCGCATTGCTGGACGGGGAAGCGTTGTTCGACTACGCGACCAATGCCGGTGACGAGTGGGGCCTTGCGATGGCGGCCCAGCATGTCGGGTCGGTCCACAGCCAATCCGCGCGATATGGCGAGGCCATCGAGTTCTACGCGATTGCGGCGGCGTCGATGGAACGCCTCGGTGCACGTGACGAGGCGATGCAGCTCATCTGCTTTCAAGCCGGAGCAATGATCGCATCCGGTGACACCGCCGGCGGGCGAACACTTCTCGATCGGGCACGCCCGGCCTTGGCGCACTCGGGTGGGACCGGTGCCATCGAAACCGATCAACGGCGCGCGGCGCTGATGGCGAGCATCGCCGAGGCGGATCTCGCCGACGGCCGAATCGACGAAGGGTTGGCCAGGTATCGAGAAGCACTGGAGTTGTTGGGCTCTGCGATCGAGAACATCTTCGGTGATCCCTTCGTCGTTCTGCTCGGTGCTGCGGCCGTGTGTGCTCACGTCGTTCACGGCCGACATGAACTCGTGGCAAGTCGTGTTCTGCAGATGAAGGATTCGAGTGCTCTCAAGTTCGATCCCAAGGGTTATGCGGACCTGCCGCTCGCGGGTTCCTTGGCGTCGGCGATCGGGTCGTTCGATCTTGTCACGGGCAACATCGATCGAGGGGTCGAACTGATGGCTCTGTCGTTGAAAATGCCGGGGAGACAGGACTTCGTCTCGCTCCACCATGCGCGTCTCTCCGACTTCGCTGTCGGTGTGGTGGGAGTCGACAGGTGGTCTGTGGAAACCGAGAAGGTGTCGGGCTACTCACGCAGAGCGGTCCGCGAAGCAGTGTTGGCTGCGCTTCGCGGACCGGTGCTGGATTAGAGCTGGACGATGTTGCGGGACTTATGTCTTGCGCATGTACATCCGGACGGTCAGGGGCGCCATGACGGCAACGATCACCGCGGCGCCGACCAACGACCACACGACGTGGATACCGAAGTGACCGTCGTTGGCCAGCTCGCGAACCGCGGTCACCAAGTGTGAGACCGGATTGACGTTCACGAACTTCTGAAGCCAACTCGGCATGGTGGCAGGATCGACGAACGCATTCGACAGGAACGTCAGCGGGAACAGCACGAGCATCGAAACACCCTGCACCGTGGACGCTTTGTTCATCAGCACGCCCATGAGGGCGAAGATCCAGCTGATGGAGAACGCGCACACCATGACCAGGATCGCGGCAGACAGAATGCCGACCACGCCGCCTGCGGGGCGGTATCCCATCGCGAAACCGACGATGAACGTGATGGTCGTTGCGATGCCGTAGCGCACGACATCGGCGAGCAATGCGCCGGACAGCGGGGCGATACGAGCGATGGGAAGGGATTTGAAGCGGTCGAACACGCCCTTGTCCATGTCCTCACGAAGCTGAGTGCCCGTGACGATGGAACCGGTGATGACGGTCTGGACGAGGATGCCGGGGATGATCGTCGGCAGATATGCCGTCACGTCACCGGCGATCGCGCCGCCGAAGATGTACGTGAACATCAACGTGAAGATGATCGGCTGGATGACGACGTCGAACAGTTGCTCGGGGTTGTGCTTGATCTTGAGAATTCCGCGGTACGCCATCGTGAACGTGTTCGCGAAGCTCTGCTGCAGGCTGATGCGGCGGGGTGCGGCATCCGGCTGGGCTATCGGCGACCGGGGTTTGGTGAGGGTGGTTGTCATGCGACGCTCCGATCGGAGTCGTTGTCGGACTGGGCGTCGTTGCGTCCACCGTCTTCGGGCTGGTGCCCGGTAATGGTCAGGAACACTTCGTCCAGGCTGGGTTTCTGTACGTTGATCTCGTCGACGGCAATTCCTTGCTCACGCAGGCGGATCAACAGGTCTGCGGTGATCGACGGGTCGCTCAGTGGTGCGGTGATCCGCCCGACTTCGGGGGTGACACCCACCTCGACGCTCAGCGCAGCCGCGATGAGCGAGCGAGCTTCCTCGGTTCGGTCACGGTCGACCAACTTGAGCTGGAGGGAGGAGATCCCGACCGAAGCCTTAAGTTCGTCGGCGGTGCCGTTCGCGATCACGCGACCTCGGTCGATCACTGCGATGCGATCGGCCAACTGATCGGCCTCGTCGAGGTACTGCGTGGTGAGCAACACCGTCGAGCCCTCGGCGACGAGTCGCCGGATGGTCACCCACATCTGGGCGCGGGTGCGCGGATCGAGGCCGGTGGTGGGCTCGTCGAGGAACAGGAGCGGCGGGCGAGCGATCAGACTGGCCGCCAGATCCAGGCGCCGACGCATACCGCCGGAGAAGTTCTTCAGCGGCTTGGTTGCGGCCTCGACCAGGTCGAACTCCTCGAGGAGTTCGAGGGACTTGGTGCGCGCATCGCGGCGGCTCAGGCCGAGCAACCGGGAGAAGATCACGAGGTTCTCGGTCGCGGTCAGGTCCTCGTCGACGGAGGCGTACTGCCCGGTGACGCCGATCAGGGAGCGGACCGCGGTGGGTTCACGGCTGACGTCGTGACCGAAGATGCGCGCCTCACCGCCGTCGGGGCGAAGGAGGGTGGCGAGCATGCGGACAGTGGTGGTCTTGCCGGCGCCGTTCGGCCCGAGGACGCCGAACACCGAGCCGGTGGGGACGGTGAGGCTGACGCCGTCGACCGCGCGGTGCTCGCCGAACTTCTTGACGAGTCCGTCGGCCTCGATGGCAAGAGGCGAAGCTGTGTGGTTCATGGGATGAAGCTTGGCAGATCGATCTTGCATGGACCTTGCGTGGAACTTGCGGTTACTTGCACAGCGCGCGAGGTCGGTGCTCCACAACCGGCAAACAATCCCCAGACGGATCTTGCTTGTCGGTGTGCGGGCGCGGCGGCATCACGCTCGCTGCATGGAGATTCTCACGCGGGCACAGGCTCACCGCGACGGCACCAGCGACGCGCAGTTGCAGCGAGCGGTCAGGCGCGGCGAGCTGCACCGAATCGCAGCGGGGATCTACATGCGAGCCGATCACTTCCGCGAACTCGATGCGAGAGCACGCCACCGCTGCGCTGTCATGGTAGCCACCGAAAGCTGTGGACCAGGCGCAATCGTGAGCCACGCTTCGGCAGCGGTCATGCACGGATTGGATTGCGGCGGATTGCGATTGGGCACCGTGCACATGACGCGTAACCGGTGCTCGGGTGGGCGGAAGAGTCAAACCTTGCATCTTCATCCGGCAGTGGTCCCGGCCGAGGAGGTCGTGCTGATCGACGGCGTCGCAACCACGTCGCTTGCGCGAACGTTCGTCGACCTCGCACGGACGACGCCGTTCGAGACCGCCGTGGTGATCGGTGATTGCGCCCTGCGACGTGGGATGAGGCGTGAGGACGTCGACGCTTCGCTCGATCATGCGCGCGGACGGCTGGGGATGAGTCGTGCGCGAGTGGCGGCGGAGTTCATCGAACCGGGTGCCGAGAGCCCAGGGGAGTCCATCAGCCGCGTACGCATGCGCGCCGACGGATGGCCGAAGCCGACCCTGCAGCACGAGATCCGTCACGGTGGCAGGTTCATCGGACGAGTCGACTTCTTCTGGAAAGAGCACGGTGTGGTGGGCGAGTTCGACGGGATGGTCAAGTACCGCGGCGACAATCCGGGTAGGGCGGTAGAGCGCGAGAAACTGCGGGAGGACGCGATCCGGGACGCGGGGTTCGAGGTGTTCCGATGGGTTTGGGCGGATCTTCGCGACTTCGAACGCGTCCACGAAAGGTTCGAGCGGGCTTGCCTCCGCGGAGCCGCGCGCTGATTGTGCAGCCGCGGCGCTGATCAGGCCTGCGGCTGAACAATCGTGCTGCGGCTGCTAGCTGAACCGAGCCACCAGAGCGGCGCGGTCGAGCTTGCCCGGCCCCCGGAGCGGCAGTGCGTCCACGACGAACAGCTCGCGCGGCGCTGCGGTGACGTCGAGTGTCCGCTGAGCATGTGTGCGTAGTTCATCGAGCGTGGGAGCTTCGCCCTCGGGTACGACCACGGCCACCACCCGCTGCCCCAGCCGCTGGTCCTCGACGCCGATCACCGCGCACTCGCGAACGGCGGGGTGATCTGCCAACGCGGCCTCGACCACCTGCGGTACGACGGTCAGCCCGCCGGTGGAGATTGCCTCGTCCAACCGGCCGCTGATGCGCAGGACTCCGTCGACCACAGCTCCGGCGTCGTCGGTCCGGAACCATCCGGGTTCGGCGAAAGCGGGGTGGTCGGGAAGCCCGCGGTACCCGGACGCGAGCATCGGTCCGCCCAGCAGTACTCGCCCGTCGTCGATACGAATCTGCGCTCCGGACAACGGGATTCCGTCGTAGACGCAACCGCCGGAGGTTTCACTCATCCCGTAGGTGCGGACGACGGTGATGCCCGCTTCGGTTGCCTGCGCGAGTACCGGCGCGGGAGTCGCAGCGCCGCCGAGCAGAACCGCGTCGAGTGACGCCAGCGCCTCGACCGCGGCGCGATCACCGAGCGCCTTGACCAACTGCGTCGGCACCAAGGAGGTGTAGCGGCGCGGTCCGCTCATCGCGGCGACGGCGCCCGGAAGCGCTGCCGGGTCGAAACCCGCACTGACGTCGACGATCACCGGTTGTGTTCCGGCGAGGACACTGCGCAACAGAACTTGCATCCCGGCGATGTGGTGCGGGGGGAGAACCAGCAACCAGGATCCGGTGCCGCCGAGGCGTTCATGGGTCGCGTCGCCGCTGGCTCGCAGTGCGCTCGCGGTGAGCATCGCGCCCTTCGGGGTTCCGGTGGTCCCCGACGTGGCGACCACCAGCGAGACGCCGTCGTCGATGGGCTGATCGGGGTGCAGAGCGTCGCTCAGTCGGGCCGTCTCGCGTGCGTCGGCAGCCGGGACGGGGAGTACGGCGTCGTGGTCGCCGCCCAGGATCTGCGCGACGGCAGGCAATACCTCGAAAGCCGCCTCGCCCTGCGGAACCGCGAGTGTGCGAAGAACGTTCACCGGATGTCCGGCCCGGCAAGGGGCCAACCGCCGTCAGCCAGATGGCTTCGCACGCGGTCGACATCGGTTTCGAGAGGCATCTCGTTGGTGATCTTCGTGATGAGGACCTGGATGTCGGTCTTCTCGATGGGCAGATCGCCGTCCTCGATCAACGCGTCGGCGACGGCGTCGACCTCGGCCTCGGAGAGTCTGCGAGTGAGGAGTGCGAAGAGCGGGATGTAGTCCTGCTCGGGGACGCCATTGGGATAGCCGGCCCGCAACCAGCCGACTATCGACGTGAGGAAGGGCGGAAGAGCCATGACGTCAGCTCACATCTCGAACTTCGTTGTCGGCGTCCACGTCTTCGATAACCGGCCACCCACCTGCGCGCAGTCTTTCGGTGACACGATCGACGTCGTCCTCGGACGGCTCCTCGTTGAGGATCCCCTCGATGATGGCGCGAATCGTGTCGTAGTCGACGTGGCGGTCCGGTACCTCGTGCGCGGACTCGATGGACATCGAAACGACCTGCTCGATCTCCTCGTCGGTCAGACGTCGACGGAGAACCGCGAGCAGGGCGAAATGATCCTTGTCCGGGATGCCCTCGGGGTACCCGGCGCGTAGCCAGTCGAGCACGCTGCGCAATGAATACTTGCTCAAATCCTCGGCCTCATTTTCGTTTCGGTGGTTTCAGTGGTGTGCCGCGACGACCACTCAGAAGACGTGGATTCCGAACGTGCTGGCCAAGAAGTTCTTCATCAACAACAGAATTCCGGCGAAGATCGTGACGAGCACGATCGCAAAACAGAGGTACGCACCCATTTTACCCAGGGTGGTCGGTCCTTCGGTGCCGTCGGGATTCGGCAGGCTCAGCGACTTGAGGCCGAATGCGAAGATCGCCGGCAGTCCCGCTCCGAAGAGCAGTCCTACTGCCACTACCTGCCAGAGCGAATCGAGGGTATCGGTGAGTAGATGCATTCTCTTGCGCCCCTTTCAGGAGTTGCGGGTGGCTTCGGTGGACGGCGTGGGTTCGGCTGCCGGGATCTCGGCAATTGCCGCATCTGAATTCTCGTCCCATTCGGCGGTGACGTTCGCCGCGTCCACGGGTTCCTTACGCGAGCGTATGTACATGAAGATCGCGAAGGCGATGAGCGCGGCGAAGACGACGAGCACGCCGGCGAGTCCGCCGACCAGATGCGCAAGAGCCCAGCAGATAGCTCCGACGACGGCAGCCGACGGCAATGTGATCAGCCAGGCTGCGGCCATCCGGCCGGCGACACCCCAACGGACCTCGGCGCCCTTGCGACCGATACCCGTACCGAGGATCGAGCCGGTGGCGACGTGGGTGGTCGAGAGGGGGAGTCCGAGGTGGCTCGACGTGAGGATGATGGCGGCGGACGACGCTTCGGCTGCCAGACCCTGCGGCGCGGCAATCTCGACAAGACCCTTGCCCAGGGTGCGGATGATGCGCCAACCGCCGAGGTAGGTGCCGAGGGCGATCGCGACGGCACAGGTGAATTTCACCCAGAACGGCATCTCGGTCTCGGCGGTGATGGTGCCGTGAGCGACCAGGGCCAAAAAGATGACGCCCATCGTCTTCTGGGCGTCGTTGGTGCCGTGTGCAAGTGAGATCAGGGAGGCGGTGCCGATCTGGCCGAAACGGAAACCGCGCTCGCGCTCGTCTTCCTTGACGGATGCGGTGATGCGGTACACGAGCTTGGTGCCGACGCCCGCGACCAGAGCAGCGACGACCGGCGCGAGGATCGCGGGGACGACGACCTTGGTCAGCACTCCGCCCCACTCGACTCCGCCCATACCGATGGAGGCGATCGCGGCGCCGATCAATCCGCCGAACAGCGCGTGCGAGGAGCTCGACGGCAATCCGAGAAGCCAGGTCGCCAGGTTCCAGATGATTCCGCCGACAAGACCGGCGAACACGATCAGCAGCAGATCCTGCCCACTGACCGCGCCGAGGTTGACGACACCTTTGGCTACCGTCGCGGCGACCTCGACGGACAGGAACGCACCGACCAGGTTCAGGATCGCGGAAAGTGTGACCGCAACTTTGGGCTTGAGTGCACCGGTCGCGATGGATGTGGCCATTGCGTTACCCGTGTCGTGAAAACCATTCGTGAAATCGAACGCGAGGGCGGTGACAACTACCACCAGGAGGATTACGAGCTCTGCGGTCACAACGTGAATTGTGCGTATCGAACGCGTAAAAGTACAGCGAACGGGATGCGAACAGGGCCTCCGTGGAGTACGTCCCCGCGCGTGGGCTGCGGCGCTGCCGTTCGCGATGTGTTCAGCGCCACGAAATCCGAACCCTGTGTGGGACCTCACTTTTTGGTCTCACTCACCGGGAAGGCACATTCGGACCGTTTTAAACGCTGATTACCTACGGGCACCGAGCGCACCGGAGCAGGGGTTTCACCTCTGTATCTCGGTGTCTGTCAGTGAGAAGGAGAGCTCCGACCGTGAAGCCCAACAAGTCCACGAAGCTGATCGTGGCACTCGCAGCGACCGCCGTTCTGGCATCAGCCTGCGCATCGAATCGTGGTGACGATCCCTACGCCGTCGCTGTCGGCGGATCAGGCGCCAGCGCCGATCTTGCGTCGAGCACATCCGACGCGAAGTTCGGCACCCTCGATTCGCCGTGCGGCGAAGGCGATGCCACCGGCGCAACCGATCAAGGCGTCAGCGACACCGAGATCAAGATCGGGTTCGGTGACGACCGCGGGTACGTGAAATCTCCCGGGTTGAACAAGGAAATGAGCGATGCGGTGAACGCGCTCATCTCGTGGTGCAACGATCAAGGCGGTATCAACGGCCGCAAGGTTGTCGGTACCGACTACGACGCCGCGATGACGCAGGCCAACTCGGTCATGCAGGAAGCGTGCGCGAGTCAGTTCATGATGGTCGGCTACGGCTTCGCGATGGATCAGACCGCCGAGCAGACGCGTGTCGCGTGCAACCTGGTGTCAGTGCCAGGCTTCACCGTCTCGCCGGACGCCGCGAACGGACCCATGACGTTCCAGGGAGTTCCGTTCCCCGTCGACTACGCGAACGGTTCGCAGTGGTTCCAGATGGCCGAGATGCATCCCGATCTGGTGAACGACTTCGACGTCGTCAACAGCACGATGCCCACGATCATCAGCTCCACCACGAAGATTCGTTCGATCGCCGAGGCAGCGGGCTTCAAGCTCAAGGATTGCGGCGTCACACTCAACTACGAGGGCGAATCGAGCTACGTGCCGTTTGCCGAGAAGTACAAGGAGTGCGGTGCGAAGGGAATCTGGACGTCACGATCGGCAAGCCCGTCGGAGCTGAACTTCGTGAAGGCCCTCGACCAGGTCGGGATCGATCCCATCTTCTTCGGTGAAGCCACCTGGTACGGCGCGACCGTCTCCGATTGGAACAAGGACACCGGACTGCTCGACAACCTCAACGCGGGCATGACCTTCCAGATGCTCGAGAACGCGGACAAGGTGCCTGCAGTGAAGAAGTACGTGGATCTGGTTTCCGAGCAGGGTGGCAAGACTGCGCTTCTCGGTATGCAGGCGGCGTCGTCGTTCCTGCTGTGGGCGGCCGCCGCGGACGAGTGCGGCAGCGATCTGACGCGTCAGTGCATGGTCGACGAACTCTCGAACATTCACGAGTGGGACGGCGGCGGATTGCATGCCGCCACCGATCCCGGCAAGAACATGCCGGCCACCTGCGGACTCATGACCTCGCTGAAGGGCAGTACCTACTCGCAGGCGTTCCCGTCCACCGCGGGCGAATTCAAGTGCGACCCCAAGTACCTCGTCGCGACCGACAAGAGCACCTGGGGAACCGAGCTCGGCGCTGACCGCGTCTCGACGAAGTACCAGAACGCCAACGTCATCAAGCCGCAGTCCTGATTCTTCCGACTCGGGCGGCGAGCGCCAACCGCCGCCGAGTCCCTAACGAGGGTTCAGCCATGAACACTTTTGTCACTTTCACGATCCTGGGCCTGGTCCTGGGGTCGGTGTACGCGATCGCCGCCTCCGGGCTGGTGCTCACGTACAACACGTCAGGCATCTTCAACTTCGCGCACGGTGCACAGGCAATGCTCGGTGCGTTCATCTACTGGCAGTTGCGCTACGGCTGGGAACTTCCCACGGTTGTCGCCTTGCTGATCTCGTTGGTCCTGGTCGGTCCGCTGATGGGTCTCGGCCTCTACGTCCTGATCATGAAGGGGCTACGCGATACCGCCGAGGTCACCAAAATCGTTGTGACGGTATCGATCCTGCTCGGAATGCTCTCGATCTCGCACTGGTTCTGGCATCCCGAGACCGCCCGAACGATGCAGATGTTCTTCGGTGACCAGTCCAAGATCACGGTGTTCGGCGCGAGCATCCGCTACCACGAGCTGATCTGCATCCTCGTTGCGATCGCTATCGCCGTCGGTCTGCGTATTCTATTCACGCGCACCCGTGCCGGTGTTGCGATGCGCGGCGTCGTCGACGATCCGGAACTACTGCGCCTCAACGGCCACAATCCGGAGCGTCTCGCGGCACTGTCCTGGGCGATGGGTTCGACGCTCGCAGTCCTGGCCGGCATCCTGATCACCCCGATCAGTGGCGGCACACTCGAGGCGAACATGTTGACGCTCTTGGTGATCGACGCGTTTGCCGCGGCCATGTTCGGCCGGTTGCGCAGCATCCCACGCACGTTTGTCGGCGCCGTGGTTCTCGGGCTTGCCGGTACGTACGTATTGGCGTACTTCCCGACCAGTTGGAGTTGGACGTCGAATTTCCGTGTCTCCCTGCCGATGATCGCGCTGTTCGTCGTACTCATCGTCCTACCTCAGGACCGCCTGCGCGGCGCGGTCACTCGCACTCGCGAGCGGTACCACGTTCCGAGCGTACGCAAGGCCGTCGTCTGGGGCGTGGCACTGATCGTCATCGTGTACCTGATCCGTCTGCTGATGGTGACGTCGGCGGTCACGACACTGACCATCGGAATGACTTTCGCGATCATCGCACTCTCGCTCACACTCCTCACCGGCTACGCGGGTGAATTGAACTTGGCGCCGGTATCTTTCGGCGCTATCGCGACCATCGTGGCCTTCCACTTCGGGATCTCAGGTTCCGGGTTGGCTGCGCACCTCAACCTGTGGGGCATCGTCGTCGGAGTCCTCGTCACCGCAGTGATCGGTGGCCTCGTCGCCCTGCCGGCGCTGCGGCTCAGAGGGCTGTATCTCGCGCTTGCGACCATGGCATTCGGAGTGTTCCTCTCCAACATGGTCCTTCGTGACACCACCGAACACGAGATGTTCGGCATGAAGTATTCGCTGTTCAAAGACGGCAACATCGCCCTCCCGCCGCTGAAGATCGGCCCGCTCGATCTGAGCGACGAAACGGTGTTCCTGATGACCGTGACCGCGCTGTTCTCGGTACTCGGCGTCGGCGTCATCGCGTTGCGTAACAGCGGCTACGGGCGCCGTCTCGCTGCGATGAAGGACAGCCCGGCCGGTTCGGCCATGCTCGGCCAGAGCCTGGTTCGGCTCAAGCTGAGCGTCTTCATGATCTCTTCGGGGATCGCCGGTCTCGGCGGCATTCTGATGTCGAGCGCGATGGGTTCCGTCTCGGGCGAGAGCTTTGCCATCATGGTCAGCCTCTCGCTGCTCATGCTGACCGTCGTCGCGGGCATCGGATACGTCACCGGCGCGCTGTTCGGTGGGCTCATGGCCGGAATCGGCTTTGCCGTCATCATGGTCTCGTTCACCAATCTGGCTTCGGCGCAACCGGAGTTGGAGGGAATGTGGCTGCTGCTGGGCAACATCGCGGCCGTCAGCCCGGCCCTGATCGGCATCGGTGTCGGCGCGAACCCCAGTGGCACCGTGCACAGCGTGATCGAGGGCTACCGTCGGCTCACCGATGCCAGGCCGGTTCTGATCGGCGGCGCCGCAGTCGTTCTGCTGACCTACGTCCTTGCTCTGACCGGCGTACTCGGCAACTGGTGGTTCGCATCCATCACGATCGCGGTGGTGTTCATGCTGCCCGTGATCGGCGAGATGGTCATGCCCCGTGCGGTTCTCACTCCGGAAGAATTGGCAGCCAAGGCGACAGTCGTTCCCGAAGACGTCGGGATCGACGTCCCGTACAGCCCCGAGATCCGTGACGAGATCGACCGCGAACTGGGGATTCCTCAGTACCAGGGCGGCTCGCCGAAGGAGTTGACCGCCCATGTCTGACACACCTCTTCTCGAAACACGCGGTGTGAGCGTTCGTTTCGGTGGGCACGTCGCGGTCAAGGACGTTTCGCTCACCGTGCAACCCGGAACCGTGACGGGACTCATCGGACCGAATGGTGCGGGCAAGACGACGCTCTTCAACACCATCACCGGGCTGCAGAAACCCACGTCAGGTCAGGTGTTCCTCGGCGGCGTCGACGTGACGAAGCTACCGCCGCACAAGCGGGCAGGTCGCGGGCTTGCACGTACCTTCCAGCGGCTCGAACTGTTCGTCTCGCTGTCGGTGCGTGACAACCTGCGTGTCGCCGGAGACATCCACAAGGCGAACGGCCGCAACAAGATCGACGTGGACAGCGAGACGGATCGTCTGCTGGAGCTGACCGGGCTGACGGATGTCGCGGACAAGGACGTCGCGGACATCCCCACCGGACGCGCCCGCGTTGTCGAAGTTGCACGGGCGCTCATGACCGACCCGCGAGTGCTGCTGCTCGACGAACCGGCCTCGGGCCAGACCGAGCAGGAAACCGAGGTCTTTGCCGAGATGCTCACCGAGCTGGCGGCGGGTGGACTTGGAATCTGTCTGGTGGAGCACGACATTCCGCTGGTGATGAAGGTGTGCTCGACCATTCACGTGCTCGACTACGGCGCAGTCCTCGCCTCGGGCGATCCGGAGAAGATCCGGACGGATCCGGAAGTGATCGCGGCCTACATCGGGACCGAGGAGGAGGCGGTATGACTTCAGCGAAAATTGGCAAGGCGAAAATCGACGAGGGCATACGCAGCCCCGACCGCTCCGAACCGTTGCTCGAACTGTCCGGTGTCCGTGCCGGTTACGGATCCATCGAGGTTCTGCACGGGGTGGATCTGGTACTCGAACCGGGCGCAGTGGTGGCGCTGCTCGGGCCCAACGGCGGCGGCAAGACGTCGACGCTCAAGATCTGCTCAGGCGTCCTGCCGGTCACCCGCGGCGAGTTCCGGCTCGCGGGCCAGGTCGTGAACGGCGTCGAGCCTTCGGAGTTGGCGAGGCTGGGCGTCTGCTCCATCCCCGAGGGGCGCGGGATCTTCGCAAACCTGACCGTGCGCGAAAATCTGTGGATCGCCACGGGAACGGGCGTCGGGTTGGCCGAACTCGAAGAGGTTGCGTACAGCAGGTTCCCGATCCTGGGGGAGCGGCGCGGGCAGTTGGCCGGATCGATGTCCGGCGGCGAGCAGCAGATGCTGGCGCTGTCACGGGCGCTCGGCACTCACCCGACGGTGCTCCTGCTCGACGAGCTGTCGATGGGTCTCGCACCGCGAATCGTCTCGCAGATGTACGACGTCGTCGGCTCGCTTGCAGCCGAAGGCATTTCCATTCTCGTCGCCGAGCAGTTCGCACGAGCGGTGCTGCCCATCGCGACCTCGGCCGCACTCATGTTGCAGGGACGCGTCGTGAAGACCGGCGATCCCCTCGACATCGAAAACGAACTTTCTACCAGTTATCTAGGAGGATGACGATGACTACTCTCGCCGAAGATCGCCGTGAGGAATTCAAGAAGAACATCGCAGAGTTGAAGCTGGACAAGAAGCAGGCAGGCGGCGACGCTGCGACGCGCATCGCCGGCCTGGTGCTCATGGTCGTCGGTGTGGTCGGCGCCTTCGTCGTCTACATCTCTTCGCTGACGCTCTCGGACCTGCGGGATCTGGTGTCGTACCAGATCCTCACCGTGGTTTTCCTCGCCCTGACAGTGGTCGGTGCCGCACTCTTCCTGGCCGCATCGGTGGCAAAGGTGCTGCGGCTGTGGTTGGTTCGCCAACTGCTCGAGGGTCAGGCCCAGACAGATCAGATCTCTCAGGCGCTGAGCACGCGCAACTGATCTCTGCGAAGAACCGACAGATGCCCGCCACGAAAGTCGTGGCGGGCATCTGTCACTGCTCGGCTACAGTGGTGTCTCGACTACGCGGACGGTGGCCGGGAATCGCGTCGGATGGGATGGTCCTCCGGGATCTGCACCATCACGATCGGTGTCCCGTCCGGGTCGGCGATCCACATCTCGTGCAGACCCCACGGTTCTTGCCTGGCCTCGCGGGCGATCTTGACTCCGGCGAGAACCAGTTCGGTCTGAGCGGCAGTGAGGTCACGGACCTGCAGCCAGATCGCGCCGCGAAAGCCACCTTCGCCGGTGCCGCCGTGCGCAGCGACTTCGATCAGCCCTTGGCCGGCGAAGAAGACTGTGCCGCCGGGATATTCACGAGCGATCGCCAGACCGAGGGTGTCTCGGTAGAAGCTCAGCGTTCGTTCGTACTCGCTCGGGCGCAATATCGTACGGCTACTCAGAATCTCCACGTCCGACCTCCCTCTCGCACCTACTGTCTCAGAAGTACCAGGGATATGGTGACCAATCGGGATCACGCTTTTCGAGGAACGAGTCGCGACCCTCGACGGCCTCGTCGGTCATGTACGCCAAACGTGTTGCCTCACCGGCGAACAGCTGCTGGCCGACCAACCCGTCGTCCTGCAGGTTGAACGCGTACTTGAGCATCCGCTGTGCCTGCGGCGACTTGCCGTTGATCTTGCCTGCCCAGTCGATCGCGACGTTTTCGAGTTCCGCGTGGTCGACAACCTTGTTGACCGCGCCCATCTGATGCATTTCCTCGGCGGTGTACGTCTCACCCAGGAAGAAGATCTCGCGAGCGAACTTCTGGCCCACCATCTTTGCCAGATAGGCGCTGCCGTAGCCGCCGTCGAAGCTTCCGACGTCGGCGTCGGTCTGCTTGAACCGTGCGTGCTCGCGGCTGGCGAGCGTCAGGTCGCACACCACGTGCAGGCTGTGACCGCCGCCCGCAGCCCAACCGTTGACCAGGCAGATCACGACCTTCGGCATGAAGCGGATCAGGCGCTGGACCTCGAGGATGTGAAGGCGTCCGGCGCGTGCTTTGTCGACGGTGTCCGCCGTTTCACCTTCGGCGTACTGGTAGCCACTGCGGCCACGGATGCGCTGGTCTCCGCCCGAGCAGAACGCCCAGCCGCCGTCCTTCTCGCTCGGTCCGTTGCCGGTGAGCAGGACCGCTCCCACGTCGGAGGTCATACGGGCGTGATCGAGCGCGCGGTACAACTCGTCGACGGTGTGCGGGCGGAACGCATTACGTACTTCCGGTCGGTCGAAGGCGACGCGAACGGTGCCTTGACTGACGTGCCGGTGGTACGTGATGTCGGTGAGGTTCTCGAATCCGGGAACAGGGCGCCAGAGCTGCGGGTTGAAGGTCACCTCAGTCACGATAGAGGCACGCCTCGCGTGTCTAACGGATGCCTGAGGTAGAACACGTTCCCGGGCGCGCTAACGTGCAGGTCATGAGCGAACAAACCGCAGACGGCACGGAGATCGTCACAGACGGTGAGAAGCGGGGCGGATTTCCACGGTTCCGGCACACTCCTGCAGGTCCGGACTTCGGCCGCTTCGTCGAAGCGATGCGCAGGTTGCAGGACCTTGCCGTCTCGACCAATGTTCCCGACGACGTACTCGCTGACATCGCTACGCAGGCCGAGGAGCTTGCCGATCGGTTGACTCCGTACGAGGTGCCGGAGGGCAAGTCGCCCGCGGGCTCGAACATCCAACTGCCCGGACGCGGCAGCCTCCTCATGCTCCCGTGGATGGTCGAGAAGTTCGACACCGAAGGAGTCCGCAGTACCGGCGTCTTCCGCCGCTACCACCTGGGCGGCAACGGTGCCGCTCACGGCGGCGTCCTGCCCTTGCTGTTCGACGACGTCTTCGGGATGACGGTCCACGCGGGTGGTCGTCCGATTTCCCGGACCGGCTACCTCCACATCAACTACCGTGCGATCACTCCGCTCAACACGCAACTGGTGATCGAAGGGAAGGTGGATCGGGTCGAGGGTCGCAAGACCTTTGTCAGCGCACGCCTGACCGACCTCGACGGCAAGCTCCTCGCCGACGGTGAGGCGCTCATGATCGAACTGCTTCCAGGACAGCCCTGAGATGTTCCCCTCGTTCGACGATCTGATCTCGGACGCCGTGGTGCTCGCGCTGCCGATGCGAGTTCGCTTTCGCGGCATCACGACTCGTGAGGCTCTGCTCGTTCGTGGCCCGGCCGGGTGGGGAGAATTCGCACCGTTCGTCGAGTACGACGACGACGAGGCGTCGCAGTGGTTGCTCGCCGGGATCGAGGCGGCGTGGCTGGGTCCGCCGCCTGCGCTTCGTCACGCCGTTCCCGTCAACGCCACCGTGCCGGCGATCGACGCCTCTACCGTTCCGCAATTGTTGGAGCGCTTCCCCGGGGCCCGGACCGCCAAGGTCAAGGTCGCCGAGAAGGGGCAGTCGTTGGCGCAGGACGTCGCCCGGGTGAACGAGGTGCGTCGGCACATCCCGAACGTGCGCGTCGACGCCAACGGCGGGTGGAGTGTGGACGAGGCGATCACGGCTTTGCGAGCGATCACCGAAGACGGTGAACTCGAATATGCGGAGCAGCCGTGTGCAAGCGTCGAGGAACTGGTCAGCGTCCGCGCCGCGGGGACCGGTGTGCGGATCGCTGCAGACGAGAGCATTCGCCGTGCCGAGGACCCGTTGCGCGTCGTACGAGCCGGGGGAGCGGACGTAGCCGTCGTGAAGGTGCCCCCGCTGGGCGGAATGCGTGCTGTGGTGGCGCTGTCGGCGCAGCTGGCGGACTACGGGGTGCCGGTGGTGGTATCGAGTGCGCTGGACACGGCTGTGGGGATGTCCGCGGGACTGGCGGCCGCGGCAGCCTTGCCCAGGCTTCCGTTTGCCTGCGGCCTCGGCACGGGCGGCCTGTTCGTCCGGGATATCGCGGTCACCGGAGCAGCCGTCGACGGCGCTTTGTCCGTTGGTGCCGTCGAGCCTGATCCGGTTCTGCTCGAGACGCTGGCCGCGCCCGCGGACCGGCGCGACTGGTGGTTGGAGAGGGCCAGGCGCTGCCATCGGATACTCGGCAGTAGAGACCTGCCGAATTTCGTATAGTCTCGGGCGCGACCTGATGAACATCAGTGAAGAATGAAGGGATCGAAAGTGGTTGCAGCTCTGAACGAAACCCTGCTCGAGGAATCACGGGTTCCCGCGGTCGTCGCGGACGTGCAGACCTTGATCGACGCAGAGGTTTCGGATAAGTCGGGGGCCTCAGGGCTGGCTCTCAAGGGTGGCTACGGCGCGGTCAAGAAGGTGAGCCCGTCCATCGTGCCGGACGCCGTCACCGCGCTTCTGCCGGCTTTCGTGGCAAAGCTCGAGCCGTACTGGCAGGAATTCTCGGCTTCCGGTGAAGGCAGCTTCGCCGATTTCATCAGCGCCCGCGGTGACGCGGTTGCCGATTCCCTCCTCGAGGTGACGGACGAGCGTATCGAAGGTAGCGACAAGGCCGTCGTCAAGTCGATGTACTCGAAGCTGCGCGGTTCGGCCAAGAAGCATGTGACTGCAGCTCTGCCGCGTCTGGGCGATGTGATCCAGAAGCACGCTGCATAAGCGAACGTAAGACAACGAGCGGCCCGGGAGTTTCTCCCGGGCCGCTCGTTTTTTTGCATTCGTTTGTCAGTGAGCCGAATGTCCGTGGCGCCAGAAGCCGGTGAAGGTGATGTCCGTCTTGGCGAACTTTCGGTCGTTCACGAGATGCCGACGCAGCCCGGTGGTGAGTGCCTGTTCGCCGGCGACAAACGTGTAGGACGGCCCCTCGGGCAGTTCGGCGGCGCGGACGGTCTCGAGGGTCAGAACACCCGGCGTTGCGTGTTCGTCCTCGCGAACGAGCCAATGCACGTTGACGTTCGCCAACTCCGGAATGTCTTGCTTGTCTTCGATGTTCGGAATCTCGACGAAGACCTCGGCACGCAGGTCTGCCGGCGCGGTTTCCAGAATGCCGATGATCGCCGGAAGTGCGCTCTCGTCGCCGACGAGCAGTTGCCACTTGGCCTCGGGTGTGGGGTTGTAGATGCAGCCTTCGTCGAGGAGGGCGACATTGTCGCCGGTCGACGCGGTGTCCGCCCACGCGGATGCCGGGCCGATGTCGCCGTGATAGGCGAAGTCGATGTCGATCTCCGTGGTCTCACCGAAGAGACCGGATCCGGCAGCACGGTAGGCGCGAATCGTGTAGTTGCGCACGACCGGTCGCGTGTCCTTGGACATCAACAGGTACTGCGCGTACCAGAGATTGCTTGCCGCGCTCGGCAACCGGAGTTCGCTCTGGCCGACCTGCGGGATGAACATGCGGAACCACTGATCGGCACCCATCGGTGCGATGGTGGACAGCTCTTCGCCGGCAATGGTCACTCGGATGAAGCTCGGGCTGATTCGTTTGTTCGCCACGACCTGCGCCGACACGATGCTGCGTGAGGCCGGTTTCACGAACTTGGCGCGCTTGGCCATGACTGGTTGCTCCCTGATTAGCTGTTACTCGTACCTAATCAGGTAACCCTAACCTGATTTACGGCCGGTGTGGAGTGGTGGGTCTGTCCTTTTCGACGACTTCGGGAGGAAGACCCCACTGCGCTCGGCCAAGTCGGCTCATCGGTGCGATTGCCGCGAAGTCCGGTAACCCGTCGTCGGCGACAGCCTCGGGACGTACTGCGACCGCGACCACATTTCCCATCACGACAAATGAATTACCGACCTCGATGACCTGGTGAAGCGTGCATTCGATGGCGATCGGGGAGTCGGCGACCCGGACGGGGCGAACCCGCTCGCTCGGTTCGCTACGGATGTTCAACTCGAGAAATTCGTCGGCCTCGGCGTCGTAGAAGGCGGAACTCTGGTTCACCACGTCGGCAAGCCTGGCAGTCGCCAGGTTGATCACGAATTCGCCGGTCGCTTCGATGTTGCGCAGACTGTCCTTGCGTCCGACCGACGTGAACTGCACGATCGGCGGCGCCGAACTTGCCACGGTGAAAAAGCTGTACGGAGCCAGATTGCCGACGCCGTCCGCCGACAGGGTGGACACCCAGGCAATCGGCCGGGGGACCACCGAAGCGGTGAGTAACTGATAGAACCGGCGGGGTTCGAGCTCGGCTGGATCGAAGAGTGTGCGCACCCACACATAATGCCGCTGTCCCCGCCCCTGGGCATGCTTGCACCCGAACATCTGACACTCTTGAAGGCGTGAATCCGTCCACTGCACAAGCCACAGCCGTCGTCGACGAACTGGTTCGTGGTGGCGTGCGTGAAGTCGTGCTGTGTCCAGGCTCTCGCAACGCGCCCCTCGCATTTGCCCTCCAGGCCGCCGATCTCGACGGCCGGTTGCGTCTGCACATGCGGATCGACGAGCGGACAGCAGGCTTTCTGGCACTCGGACTGGCAATCGCCGGGAAACGACCGGTCCCCATCGTGATGACTTCCGGGACCGCCGTCGCGAATCTCGGACCCGCTGTCCTCGAGGCCAACTACGCGCGAGTGCCGCTGGTGGTCCTGAGCGCCAACCGGCCGTACGAGATGCTCGGCACCGGCGCCAACCAGACCGTCGAGCAACTCGGGCTCTTCGGCAGTCAAGTCCGGGCCACCATCAGCCTGGGCCTGGCGGAGGACGATTCGACGCAGAACAGCCAGTGGCGCTCGGCTGTATGCCGGGTCCTCGCCGCTGCCCGCGGAACCCGATCCGGAAATGCGGGTCCGGTGCATTTCGACATACCACTTCGTGAGCCGCTGGTGCCGGACGTGCACGTGCAGGGACCGGTCCCGGAGGGCCGTCCCGGCGGTGCGGCCTGGACCACCACCCAGAACGCGACGCTCGATGTTCCGGTCGATCTGGACCTCACCGCAGATACGGTGGTCATTTCCGGACACGGCAGCGCACTTCGGCCTGAGCTGGCCGGCCTGCCGACTGTGGCCGAGCCGACGGCTCCGATGCACGGGATCGCACTGCATCCACTCGCGCTCTCGCAACTCAAGCCCAAGCAGGCGATCATCACCGGCCGCCCGACGTTGCATCGTCAGGTCTCGAAGGTGCTGGCCGACCCGAGCGTCGACGTCTACGCGCTGACTACCGGGCCGCGCTGGCCCGACGTATCCGGCAACGTGCTCGCCACCGGAACCAGGGCAGTGGTCACCGGGACGCCCGATCCCGCCTGGATCGCACGCTGCGCCGCGCTGACCGAACACGCCGAAACTGCCGTCCGCAAGCAACTCGACGCCCACCCCAAAGCCACCGGCCTGCACGTGGCAGCTGCCGTGATGGATGCACTCGCGGACGGCGACCAGCTTCTGCTCGGCGCGTCCAACCCCGTTCGCGACGCGGCCCTCGTGAGCTATCCCAAGCCCGCCGTGCGGGTGCTGTCCAATCGCGGGGTCGCAGGTATCGACGGCACCGTCTCGGCGGCGGTCGGTGCCGCACTGGCATACGAGGGCGGCCGGACCGTCGCTCTCATGGGCGACCTGACCTTCCTGCACGACGCGTCCGGGCTGCTGATCGGGACCGGTGAGCCGAGGCCGAGCGACCTCACCATCGTCGTGGCCAACGACGACGGCGGCGGCATCTTCGAACTCCTCGAACAAGGCGACCCACAGTATGCCGGCGTCTTCGAGCGGGTGTTCGGAACACCGCACGGCATGGACCTCGCTGCGCTGTGCGCGGCCTACCGCGTGCCGCACGCAGCCGTCACCGTCGACGCCCTGGCAACGACGCTGGCGCAACCCGCAAACGGCATTCGTGTGCTCGAAGTCGCAACAGATCGCAGTGGACTGCGCGAACTCCACGCTTCCGTGCGGGCACAGCTGTGACGCAAACGGTTCTGCGGCGCTTCCGCATCGGCGTACTCGTGGTTGCGGTCGGCATTTCGGTGCTCGCGGTGATCCTGGTTCTCGGTGCCTGGCGCAACGATCGGACCATCGAATCGAACATGGGGACCGCAACCGCCGAGGTGCTCTCGGCAGGCTCGCTACGTTCGGCGATCAGCTTCGTGACACCAGACGGCGCGAATCACAACCCTGAACTCGGCGTGCTCTACCCCACCAATCTGACTGTGGGACAACGCATCGAGGTGGAGTACTCCAAAGCCGACCCTGATTTGGTCCGGGTAGCGGGACGCAACGCGACGGTGGCGCTGATCCCGGCGGGATCGGTGATCGTCGTGACGTGGCTCCTGGCTGGACCGTCGATCTGGTACCTGCGCAAGCGGGAAGCGGGAGCTCCGGGATCGGCGCCGGTCGCCTCGAGTTAGTTCGCGCTTCGCCGGAACTTCACACGAACATGACGTGGACTTTTCCTGGCCCTGTCACCGTTCTCGGTGTGAGAGTAGCCATCGTTGCGGAGTCATTCCTGCCCAACATGAACGGCGTCACCAACTCGGTACTACGCGTGCTCGAACACCTCGATCGCACTGGCCACGACGCCATGGTCATTGCGCCGGACACTGTCGGATCCGACACCTCTGCCGCCACCGAACACGAAGGTGTTCAGGTGGTTCGGGTGCCCGCCGTCATGGTGCCCAAAGTCAGTTCACTCCCCGTCGGCCTGCCACAACCGCGTCTGACGACGGCCGTGCGGACCTTCGCGCCCGACGTCGTCCATCTGGCGTCGCCGTTCCTGCTCGGCGCCGGGGGAGTGGCCGTCGCCAAGCGGCTCGCGATACCCACCGTCGCGGTTTACCAGACCGACGTCGCCGGATTTGCCGAAAGCTACGGTCTCGGCGTCACCAGTCGCGCCGCGTGGGCGTGGACCCGTCGAATCCACAAGAGCTGCAACAGGACCCTTGCGCCGTCCACGTCGGCAGTCGACGCCCTCGAAGAGCACGGCATTCCGCGCGTGCACCGATGGGCCCGCGGCGTCGACGCACAACGATTCGCGCCTTCGCGTCGTAGCTCGGCGTTGCGGCAGTCCTGGATCGGCGACAGCGACCAGTTGGTGGTCGGCTTCGTCGGTCGCCTCGCGCCCGAAAAGCACGTCGAGCGACTGGCCGTGCTGGCTGCCGATCCCAGCGTGCAGATCGTGATCGTCGGAGACGGCCCGGATCGCGAGAACCTACGACGACTGATGCCGGATGCGATTTTCACCGGACAACTCGGCGGTACCGCGCTGGCCGACGCCTATGCGAGCCTGGACGTATTCGTTCACCCCGGCGAGCACGAAACTTTCTGCCAGGCGGTTCAGGAAGCCCTCGCGAGCGGTGTACCTGTCGTCGGACCGGACGCCGGTGGACCACGTGACCTGATCTCGCATTGCCGCAACGGCTACCTCCTGCCGACGGACAGGTTCACCGAACTCCTGCCAAGCGCCGTCGACGCACTTCGTCAGCGTGATCTGCGGGTGCAGTTCGGCTCCGCGGCGAGGCGCTCGGTGCTGCACCGGACCTGGCCGGCAATCTGCGAAGAGTTGCTCCGTCACTACGAGGACGTGCAGGGCCTCGGGCGGCGAACGGGTGCCAGAGCAGCCTGAACGCCTTCGCTGCCCGAGGGTTGGTAGCGTTTCGGGTGTGGCCACTACACACGGAACCCGAGCAACTCTCGAGAAGCAACCGCACGAAGTCGCGTCGATGTTCGACGACGTCGCGGAGCGATACGACCTCACCAACACCGTGCTGTCCTTCGGCCAGGACAAGGGTTGGCGCAAGGCCACCCGCGAAGCCCTCGACCTCAAGCCGGGCGAGAAGGTACTCGACCTCGCCGCCGGAACCGGAGTCTCGACCGTCGAACTGGGGCGCTCCGGTGCCTGGTGCGTCGCCACCGACTTCTCCAAGGGAATGCTCAAGGCCGGAATCTCGCGCAAAGTTCCGATGGTCGCAGGTGACGCGATGTACCTGCCCTATGCCGACAACGTGTTCGATGCCGCGACGATTTCCTTCGGCCTGCGCAACGTCTCCGACTTCGAAGCCGGACTGCGCGAGATCGCCCGCGTCACCAAGCCGGGCGGCCGCCTCGTCGTCAGTGAGTTCTCGACGCCCGTCTTCGGGCCCTTCCGCACGGTCTACATGGAGTACCTCATGAAGGCGCTCCCGCAGGTCGCACGCACCGTCAGCAGCAACCCCGACGCCTACGTCTACCTCGCGGAATCGATCCGCGCCTGGCCGACCCAGGAAGAGCTGGCACGCAAGATCGAGGCTGCCGGGTGGAAGAACGTCAAGTGGCGCAACCTCACCGGCGGCATCGTGGCGCTGCATTACGCCACTGCCTGACCCTGCTGTGCGCCTTTATTAACCGCGGGCGGTTAATAAAGGCGCACAGCACTTGCTCAGCCGAACAGCGGTCGGGAGTCGATCTTTCTCGACGCGGCCCCCGACGCACGCCATGCCTTCGCCGTCAGATCGGCGTCGGCGTCGGTGACGAGGTTCCCCATCACCCGAACGGCGACCGTCATCAGTGCCCGTGAGCGCATCGCAATCGGGCCCGAGGCGGGCAGGAATTGCGGAACCGTCAGCAGGCCTGCGAGCCGGCGCGCGACCGAGAATGCCTGCCCGTAATGCTCCCGAAGCACGGTCGGCCACAGCTCCGTGAGGTCGTCGGCGCCGAGCTGTTCGACCACCAGACGTCCGCCTTCGAGGCCGTAGTCGATGCCCTCACCGTTGAGCGGGTTCACGCACGCTGCGGCGTCGCCGATCACGGCCCAGTTGCGTCCGGCGATGTTGGAGACGGCGCCGCCCATGGGTAGCAAAGCCGAAGCGACGGAATGTATCTCGCTGCTCCACTGCCACTCACTTCGGCGCTGGTCGGTGTACAAGTCGAGCAAGGGACGTAGGGCACCCGGCGCCGGGCGCTTGGACGTCGCCAGTGTCCCGACGCCGATGTTCACCTCGCCGGTGCCGAGCGGGAAGATCCAGCCGTACCCCGCCTGCAACGTGCCCTCGGCGTCCCGCAGCTCCAGATGCGAGGTGATCCACGGGTCGGCGCTGCGCGGCGTCGCGACATACGCGCGTGCCGCGACGCCGTACGCGGTGTCCCGGTGCCACTGCCGTCCCAGCTTCTTGCCGAGCGTCGAGCGAACGCCGTCCGCGATGATCAGCGTCCGGCAACGAAGAGTGCTGCGTCCCGAGGGGCCGGCGAGTACGACGGCGGCTACTCGATCACCGTCGAGTTCGACGTCGACGGCCTTGGTGCCCTCGACCATGACCGCGCCGGATTCGACGGCGCACCGGCGAATGGCGTCGTCGAGTTCGGTCCGGGGGATCGCACTGCCGATCGGCGGGAACGACGTCCCCGGCCACTCGAGTTCGAGTTCTTGTCCGAAGCCGGACAACCGCAGGCCCTTGTTCGTCGTATGTGACCGAACCCACTCGCCGAGGCCGAGGAGATCCAGTTCGGCTACGGCGCGCGGAGTGAGTCCATCACCACAAGTCTTGTCTCGCGGGAACACGGCAGCGTCCACCAGCACGACGTCTCGGCCGCTGCGGGCGGCCCAAGCCGCGGCCGAAGAACCCGCGGGACCTGCGCCGATGACCACAATGTCGGTTTCGGTCGGAAGCGAATCGACGACGGGGGACTGCTCTTCTACGGACACACTCACATCTTCCCAGGCTCGCGATCGCCACCGTGGCGAGGCCGTCCCGAGTGCGAACCGCTAGGTTCACTACCGTGGGAACCGAGCCGTCACTGACGACAGGAATGGGTACTGACATCGTGAGCACCGAAAAGACTGCTGCCGACGCAACCGCATCGAGCACCGTCGTTGCAGGCATCGACCTGGGCGACGAACAGCTCGCCGCAGTAGTGCGTGGTGGACTCTCCGATGTCGAGGAGTTGTTGGTCAGCGAGCTGTCCGACGGCGAAGACTTCCTCACCGAGGCCGCGCTGCATCTCGCGCGAGCCGGGGGGAAGCGCTTCCGTCCGTTGTTCACGATCCTGACCGCGCAACTCGGACCGGTGCCGAACGATCCGTCGATCATCACCGCAGCGACTGTCACCGAACTCGTTCACCTGGCGACGCTCTATCACGACGACGTCATGGACGAGGCGTCCATGCGGCGCGGAGCACCCAGCGCCAACGCCCGCTGGGGAAACAGCGTGGCGATCCTGGCCGGCGACTATCTGTTCGCGCACGCATCACGCCTGGTATCGACGCTCGGACCTGAAGCCGTTCGGATCATCGCCGAAACCTTTGCAGAGCTGGTCACCGGCCAGATGCGCGAGACGATCGGCGTCAAGAAGGAACAGGATCCGGTCGAGCATTACCTCAAGGTCGTGTGGGAGAAGACCGGTTCGCTCATCGCTGCATCCGGACGATTCGGCGGCACCTTCTCCGGCGCCGACGCAGCTCACATCGAGCGTCTCGAGCGCCTGGGTGACGCCGTCGGCACCGCGTTCCAGATCTCCGACGACATCATCGACATCTCGTCCGTATCGGCGCAGTCCGGAAAGACTCCGGGCACCGACCTGCGCGAGGGTGTCCACACCCTGCCCGTCCTGTACGCGTTCCGCGAAGAAGGAGCCGACGCAGATCGCCTGCGGGAGCTGCTCGCGGGCCCGGTCACCGAAGACGCACTGGTAGAAGAAGCTCTCGAACTGCTCGAGCGTTCGCCTGGCATGGTCAAGGCGAAGGCAAAGCTGGGCGAGTACGCAGTCTCGGCAAAGGCCCAGTTGGCCGAGCTCCCGCAGGGACCGGCGAATGAAGCGCTCGTGCGCCTCGTGGACTACACGATCGAACGAGTCGGCTGACACACCTGGGGTGGAACCCTGACGACCCTGGGTGGGAACCCTGATGACCCTGTCCTTCGTTGACTGAACAGAACCGGTGCATACGCCGGGAGTTCGGGTGAGCCTTCGGCTCCAGCGAGGCAAGAGGTGAGCAGTTTGCACGGCTACGCGAACGGTGCGAAGACATTCGGGTTGTTGGTGGGGATGTCGGCGCTGATCGTCTTCATCGGTTCGCTGTTCAACAGCCCGTTCCTTCTGTGGGGATCCGTTCTGTTTGCCGTCGGCATGAATGCCTACGTGTACTTCAACAGCGACAAGCTGGCGCTTCGATCGATGCGCGCCCAGCCCATCACCGAGGTCGAGGCACCGGCGATCTACCGGATCGTGCGCGAACTCGCCACGACGGCGCACCAACCGATGCCCAGGCTGTACGTCAGCCCCACGAACGCCCCGAACGCGTTTGCCACCGGTCGTAGCCCTCGGCACGCCGCGGTGTGCGTGACCAGCGGCATCATGCAGATCCTGAACGAACGCGAACTGCGCGCCGTACTCGGGCACGAACTCTCTCACGTCTACAACCGGGACATTTTGATCTCGTCCGTGGCCGGCGCGATGGCCAGCGTCATCTCGGGCCTGGCCAACTTCGCGATGTACGCGAGCATCTTCGGTGGCCGAGGGAACGGGCAGGGAAGTAATCCGATCGCCTTGCTGCTCGTCTCCCTACTGGGACCGATCGCGGCAACCGTGGTCAAGCTGGCCGTCTCGCGCTCTCGCGAGTATCAGGCTGATCAATCGGGAGCCGAGCTCACCGGTGACCCATTGGCGTTGGCGTCGGCGCTGCGCAAGCTCGAGTCGGGCGTGGCCGCCGCGCCGTTGCCGCCTGAGCCCAAGCTCGCGGCGCAGTCCCACCTGATGATTGCCAACCCCTTCAGAGCGGGGGACAAGGTGAGCAAGCTGTTCTCGACACATCCGCCCATGGCGGATCGTATCGAGCGTTTGGAGAAGATGGCCGGGATGTAGGGCCTTCGGCCCCTGTGCGCGGTTAGGTAGTCCCAGGACTCCTTAACCGCGCACAGGGGCGCAGCCCCTACTACCGGTAGTTCACGAACTGCAGGGCGATCCCGAAGTCCTCACCCTTGAGCAGGGAGATGACGCCCTGGAGGTCGTCGCGCTTCTTGCTGCTCACACGAAGTTCCTCACCCTGGATCTGCGCCTTGACGCCCTTGGGGCCCTCGTCGCGAATCTTCTTGGTGATCTTCTTCGCGTTCTCGCTGCTGATGCCCTGGACCAAGGTTCCGGACAGCTTGTAGATCTTTCCGGACTGCGCCGGCTCGCCGGCATCGAATGCCTTCAGCGAGATGTCACGACGGATCAACTTCTCCTTGAACACGTCGAGGGCGGCAAGCAGTCGCTCCTCGGTGTCGGCGTTCAACGTGATCGTCTCTTCACCAGACCACTCGATCGACGCTCCCGTGTTTCGGAAGTCGAAACGCGTGGTCAACTCCTTGGCAGCCTGATGCAGGGCGTTGTCCACCTCTTGACGGTCAACCTTGCTCACCACGTCGAAGGACGAATCAGCCACTTCACACTCCCGCTTTCCGGTAGTTCACGAACATCGAGTTCTGCCCACCTTCCATACCGGTGGACACCTCGACGTTATCGGGTCGGCACCGCCCGTTACCACCCGGTTTGCAAAATGGGGGTGTGTTCGTTGTATTCTTCTCACCGCACCGAGGAAGCCGTTTTCGGCCGCCGCACGTCGCGATATACTTGCGAATGCGCCGGATCGAAGCCTGGTGCAAGCACGGCAGATTGCCCGAGCGGCCAATGGGAGCGGACTGTAAATCCGTCGGCTTATGCCTACGTAGGTTCGAATCCTACATCTGCCACACCAAGTCAGCCCCGATTCTCTTTACGAGAGTCGGGGCTGACTTTTTTTGTGCTTGTTCCGAGGTCGGGTGCGCGTTGGTGACGCCGGCGTCGGCTGCGGCTCAGGGGCCTCGGGAGTGCTTCTGGGGATGGCTTCGGGGGAGTGCGGGGTCAAGTTGTTTCCCGCAAAGCCCTCGCCAGCGGCCCCGATCGGTGCAACAATGGGCTCCGGCACCATTTTTGCCCCGATGACCAGCGGATTTGGTGCTGGCGCTCGTTCGTGTGTAATCTTTCGGAGGCTTCAAGAGAGCGGCAACGCACTCCTGAGCCACGCCCCCTTAGCTCAGTCGGTAGAGCGTTTCCATGGTAAGGAAAAGGTCAACGGTTCGATTCCGTTAGGGGGCTCGCTGGATTGTGGTGCCGTGCTTTCCGCGCGACACTCGACACCGAGGCGGTGTAGCTCAGTTGGTAGAGCAAACGACTCATAATCGTTGCGTCGCCGGTTCAAGTCCGGTCACCGCTACACAATATGCATGATCCACCCTGATTGTTCGTAATCAGATACACCCGAAAGAAGGCATCCCGTGGCCTCCTCGACCGACGTTCGGCCCAAGATCACCTTGGCCTGCGAGGTATGCAAGCACCGCAACTACATCACCAAGAAGAATCGGCGCAACGACCCCGATCGCCTGGAGCTCAAGAAGTTCTGCCCCAACTGCGGAACTCACCAGTCGCATCGCGAGTCGAAGTAGTAAGTCCTTAACAGGACGACGATTTTCGCGGAAGACCCTCTCGGGGCCTGCGTCTTCGGGTCCTAGCTAGAAGAGAGTCTCACCGCGTGACAGATTTGCAAGAGAACCAGGCAGCGGCCGAGGTCCCTACGGACCCGGCCGCTCATGCCGTCCAGATGGTCGGTCACCACTATCGTGTCGAAGACTTCTACGAGGTCGGACGCGAGAAGGTGCGCGAGTTCGCTCGCGCCGTCCAGGACGCGCATCCTGCGCACTACGACGAATCGGCAGCCAAAGGCCTCGGATACGACGGCCTGATTGCTCCCATTACGTTCGTCGCCATCGTGGGTGCCATTGCTCAGCGACGTCTGTTCGAAGAGATCGTCACAGGCTACGACTTGAGTCAGATTCTTCAGACCGATCAGCGACTGGTGCTGCACAAGCCCATGCAGGTCGGTGACCGACTCTTCTGCGATGTTTTCCTGGATTCGTTCAGGCAGGCCGCAGGTAGCGACATCATCGTGACCAAGAACATCATCACCGATCAGAACGACGAAGCAGTTGTCACCACGTGGACAACGCTTGTTGCTCGAACGGGTGGGGAAGTGGACGAGAACATCGCCCACGCAGTCAAGGACGTGATGATGCATGTCGCTTCGTAAATTTTCCGACGTGAGTGTCGGCGAACTTCTCCCCGAGAAGTCCGTCACCCTGACGCGTGGAAACCTCGCCAACTACGCGGGTGTTTCGGGAGATCCCAATCCGATTCACTTCAGTGACGAGGTCGCACGACTTGCCGGCTTGCCGGACGTCGTCGCGCACGGCATGCTCTCCATGGGCATCGGTGCCGGCTACGTCACCGAATGGCTGGGGGATCCGGGCGCAGTGACCGAGTACAACGTACGGTTCACGAGCCCGGTGATCGTGGCAGCCGACAAGGCTGCCGAGATCGAGTTCACCGCCAAGGTGAAGTCGATCGACGAAGAAAGCAAGACCGCAGTACTGGCAATCGTGGCCAAGTCCGAAGGTAAGAAGATCTTCGGTCGTGCCACCGCCACGGTCCGTCTAGCCTGATCGCAGGGCGGATTGTGTTTGTTCCGGGGCTTTGAAGTACACTGAGATTTCTGGGATTCCTCAGCGCTGCGCGCTGCCCTGAATGTTGCGAGACATTCACCTCGGGTAGCGCGTATGTTGTGTGATCGCAGAACGGTTGATTCAGGCAGGGTCCACCTGTCGATGTCAACCAAAGGGGCGTAGCTCAACTGGCAGAGCAGCGGTCTCCAAAACCGCAGGTTGCAGGTTCAAGTCCTGTCGCCCCTGCCCCCGGATGCCAGCGACTGAGAGGAACGACGTGAGCGAGGAGCGCGCCAAGCGCGACGCCGACACTTCGGATGCGGAGACTTCAACGTCTGCCGATTCGACCGGTGTCGACGACACTGCAGCTGACGCGACTACGCGTTCCGATCTGTCGTTGGACAAGGACGGTGCCGAGAAAGCTCCCTCCGCATCCAGTGGGGTTTCCAACAAGCCGACCGGCAAGCGCGCTGCACGCGGCGCCTCGGTCAGCGCGTCCACCGTGAAGACTCCGGCCCGGACGGCATCCCGGACATCTTCGGCCAAGCCGACTGCAACGAACCCCGGCAAGAAGCCCAAGGCGAAGAAGGACAACATCTTCAAGCGCCTGCGCAAATTCTTCCGCGAGGTCATCGCAGAACTCCGTAAGGTCATCTGGCCGAACCGCAAGCAGATGATCACCTACACCAGCGTCGTGCTGACGTTCGTGGTCTTCATGGTCGCTTTCATCAGCGGCGTCGATATCGCTGTGATCAAGGGTGTCACCTGGCTGTTCGGCTGATCGCCGTAGCAGTCGGGCGTCTTTGCCTGCGAGCGCGACAAGACCCGACCCGGGTCCGAGTAACGAGAGGAAGCGAGTGCCCCAGTGAGCACCCCCGAGAACGACACGAATGAGGCTTTGGCCGAAGAGCGTGTTTCTGCCGAGGCGGCAGCCGAAGTAGACGTCGTGGTTGCCGAAGGCACCGATGCAGACGTTGCCGAAGGCACTGATGCAGACGCTGCAGCGACCGAGGACGTCATCTCCGACGATGCCGAGAACTCCGACGAGGCCGCTCCCGCCGCCGAGCTCGAGGTCGAGGATCCCGTTGCCGAACTCAAGGCTGCGCTGCGTCGCGCCCCGGGTGACTGGTACGTCATCCACTCGTACGCCGGTTACGAGAACAAGGTCAAGACCAACCTCGAGACTCGCGTTCAGAACCTCGACGTCGGTGACTACATCTTCCAGGTGGAAGTTCCCACCGAAGAGGTCACCGAGATCAAGAACGGCCAGCGCAAGCAGGTCAATCGCAAGGTTCTGCCCGGATACATCCTCGTTCGCATGGAGCTCAACGACGAGTCGTGGGGCGCAGTGCGCAACACGCCTGGCGTCACCGGTTTTGTCGGTGCCACGTCGCGTCCCTCGCCGCTGACCCTCAACGAGGTCGTCAAGTTCCTGCTCCCGCAGCAGGAGCAGAAGAAGCAGCAGGCTGCAGCGGCCGCCGTCGCAGCAGGCGAGGCACCGTCCGAGTCCTTCGGCAAGCCCCTCATCGAGGTCGACTTCGAGGTCGGCGAGTCGGTCACCGTCATGGACGGCCCGTTCGCAACCCTTCCGGCCAGCATCAGCGAGGTCAACGGCGAGCAGCAGAAGCTCAAGGTTCTCGTGTCGATCTTCGGTCGTGAAACCCCGGTTGAGCTCAACTTCAACCAGGTCGCGAAGATCTGACCACCCCAAAACTTGCAATTTGTTCGACGCAAGACACACACCCAAGCTAGAAACTAGGAACTAGAGATGCCCCCAAAGAAGAAGAAGCTCGCCGGGCTCATCAAGCTGCAGATCCAGGCAGGTCAGGCTAACCCTGCACCTCCCGTGGGTCCCGCGCTCGGTCAGCACGGCGTGAACATCATGGAGTTCTGCAAGGCCTACAACGCGGCGACTGAGTCCCAGCGCGGCAACGTTGTGCCGGTCGAGATCTCGGTCTACGAAGACCGGACCTTCGATTTCAAGCTGAAGACCCCTCCCGCCGCCAAGCTGCTCCTCAAGGCAGCCGGCGTCGCCAAGGGCTCCGGCGAACCGCACAAGACCAAGGTTGCCTCGGTGACCATGGATCAGGTGCGCGAAATCGCGAAGACCAAGGCTGAAGACCTCAATGCCAATGACATCGAGCAGGCCGCGAAGATCATCGCCGGCACCGCTCGTTCCATGGGCATCACGGTCCAGGGCTAATAGTCCGCTCCACAGCACTACGTGGGAGGGCCGGCCAGGCCCCGACCACAACTGAACCATTCACCACTGCACAGGTAATTCGCTGCAGTGATAAGTAAGGACAGAACAAATGGCAAAGCGCAGCAAGGCGTACCTCGCCGCCGCTGAGAAGATCGACGCAGACAAGCTCTACAGCCCGCTTCAGGCTGCAAAGCTCGCCAAGGAGACGTCGTCCACCAAGATGGATGCAACCGTTGAGGTTGCAGTTCGTCTGGGCGTCGACCCCCGTAAGGCTGACCAGATGGTCCGCGGAACGGTCAACCTGCCCCACGGCACCGGTAAGACCGCTCGCGTCATCGTGTTCGCTGTTGGCGAGAAGGCAGCAGAAGCCGAGGCTGCAGGCGCTGACGTAGTCGGTGCAGAAGACCTGATCGAGCGCATCCAGGGTGGATGGGTCGATTTCGACGCCGCAATCGCGACTCCTGATCAGATGGCCAAGGTCGGCCGCATCGCCCGTGTCCTCGGACCGCGTGGCCTGATGCCGAACCCGAAGACGGGCACCGTCACGGCGGATGTCACCAAGGCTGTCAACGACATCAAGGGCGGAAAGATCAACTTCCGCGTCGACAAGCAGGCCAACCTGCACTTCGTCATCGGCAAGGCATCGTTCGACGATGAGAAGCTGGTGGAGAACTACGGCGCAGCCCTGGACGAGATCCTGCGTGCGAAGCCCTCGTCGGCCAAGGGTCGCTACGTGAAGAAGATCACGGTCTCGACCACCACCGGTCCGGGCATCCCGGTGGATCCGAACCGTACTCGCAACCTCCTCGAGGATGCTGCAGACGCGTAAGCAGTCCGCATACGAACAAGAAGGCCGGCAGGGATCACTCCCTGCCGGCCTTCTTGTCTGTTTCGGGAGAGGGTGATCCCTGCCGGTGGTATCGGTCCAACGGTGGTATCGATCCAACGGTGGCATCATCGGGGTATGCACGAAGCGTTCCAGTTCCTCGGAAACTTTTGGTGGCTGATCTTCGTTTTCGGCGGCACCATCGGTGGGGCGCTGAAAGGTGTCGCGGTTGCCAACGAAAGGCGGATCGAGCGCCGGCAAGAGCGCTTCCGGCTCAAGCAGGAGACCAAGGTCGCCATCGCGCAGGCCAACGCACAACATCACGCCGACGAAGAAACACAGCGCCGAGAGCTGGCCAAGGCCATCGAGCAGCACGATGCGGTCGACGCCCGATGGTTCTCGTGCGAGCTCGATCCGGTCACACTGCTCGACACTCCGATGATGACGGACATGCGTGAGCCTTTGACGGCCGATTTTCATCGAGCCAAATATCTAGCCGATCTGCTCCGTCCAGGCAATCCGGAGACGATGATCGGCAACCAGCAGGCACAAACCGAGTACCGCGAGGCGGTGCACGCTTACTCGATCGCCTTCGAGATCGCGGAAGCGGAGGCGAAGCGTCGCCGACGGGGCGGATTCACCCTCGACGAACAAGAGCGCCTGGTAAGGGCGCAACGTCTGCTGCGCCTGGCCATGGACGATGGCGCGACGCCACAGGAACGTCAGAGTGCGTATCGGAAGGCTCACAAGGAACTCGACGGGCTGCTGGTGCTGCCGGACCGAGCTCGGGCAGAGATCGAACACAAGATCGCCAGGGCCATCGGTGCTTGAAGAAACCGGGTGCTTGAAGAAACCGGTTGCTTGAAGAACCCAGCTGCGTGACGAGGCCGATTTGGTTATGCAGCGAGTAGTCAGGTAGTCTTCGACGCGGAGTTCAGTGCTGGATATGAACTTCACCCCAAAATCATGTTCTACCCAAGACCGTTGGTGATTGCACTCAGTAATGAGTGTGGTTGAAAGTCCGGGAGTGCCCGGCGGCCCACGTAGGTGAACGAGGTAGGGGGATAGCTTGATGTAGTGGTTCTACAGTTTGCCTGGTTATGCACTGCTTTGCGTTGCATCGTTACGCTGATTCGTAAGCCTCTTCTTCATGTTTCCTCTGTACGCCCCGTGCGCTTGCGCCGGGGCGTTTTGCATGTCGCGGACTGTGTCTTCTCGGGTTCACCCCGATGAGGTGCAGCGGTTCCTGAGTGGGACAACGACTGTCACGAGAGGAGGCGAAGTATGGCAAAGCCTGAGAAGGTTTCCGCAGTTGCGGAAATCACCGAGCAGTTCAAGGGTTCGACCGCCGCTGTGGTCACGGAATACCGTGGCCTTTCGGTTGGCAACATCACGACACTGCGACGCGCTCTCGGAGAAGGTGCCACCTACTCCGTCGCCAAGAACACCCTGGTCAAGCGTGCCGCCGCAGAGGCTGGCATCGAGGGCCTTGATGACCTGTTCGTTGGTCCGACCGCCATTGCATTCATCAAGGGCGAACCGGTCGACGCTGCGAAGGCTCTGAAGAACTTCGCTAAGGACAACAAGGCGCTCATCATCAAGGGCGGCTACATGGACGGCGCTGCGCTGTCCGTGGAAGAGGTCAACAAGATCGCGGATCTCGAATCCCGCGAAATCCTGTTGGCAAAGCTTGCCGGCGCGATGAAGGGCAACTTGGCAAAGGCCGCAGGCCTGTTCAATGCTCCCGCTTCGCAGATGGCCCGTTTGGCCGCTGCCCTGCAGGAGAAGAAGGCCGCAGAAGGCGGAGCCGCAGAGGCCCCCGCAGAGGCTGCCACCGAGGCTCCGGCCGAGGCCGAAGCCGAAAGCTGATCCGCACCCGCGCATCACTGCTATAACCCCGCCCGGTCGCGGATCAGCGACATGGGACTTACAGGAAGGACCGCCACAATGGCGAAGCTCAGCACCGAAGAGTTGTTGGACCAGTTCAAGGAGCTCACCCTCCTCGAGCTCTCGGAGTTCGTTAAGGCATTCGAGGAGACCTTCGAGGTCACCGCTGCTGCTCCCGTCGCCGTCGCCGCTGCAGGCGCACCGGCTGCCGGCGCAGAAGCTGCTGAAGAGCAGGACGAGTTCGACGTCGTCCTCGAGTCGGCTGGCGACAAGAAGATCCAGGTCATCAAGGTCGTCCGTGAGGTCGTTTCCGGCCTCGGCCTGAAGGAAGCCAAGGACCTCGTCGAGAGCGCTCCGAAGGCTATCCTCGAGAAGGTTGCCAAGGACGCCGCAGAGGCTGCCAAGGAAAAGCTCGAAGCTGCCGGCGCAAAGATCGTCATCAAGTAAGACGGTTTTCCCGCTGCTCTTCGCGAGTAGTAACGAAGAGGGCCACTCCCCACGGGGAGCGGCCCTCTTTTTTTGAACTTTTTTCGCGGGTGATATGTCGGAATCCATGCAGGTGGGAGGGGTGCCCGAACTAGGCTGTGACCTGAATTATGCTTCTTCCCTACTCGTTAGTAGTATTCGCAGTCACGGGTACCACTCCCATGCGATAGAGTGACCCAACCCACACGGGTGCATGCATGCAACGGACGTCGCGGAGGTAATGGTGGGAGTCGAGGTAGCGGTACAAGGACTGACAAAGTCTTTCGGGTCGCAGAGGATTTGGCAGGACGTGTCGTTGACACTTCCCGCGGGTGAGGTCAGCGCACTGCTCGGGCCTTCGGGTACCGGTAAGTCGGTGTTCCTGAAGTCCCTGATCGGACTGCTCCGCCCTGAACAAGGCTCCATTGTCATCGACGGCACGGACATCCTGCAGTGCTCCTCCAAGGAGCTCTACGAGATCCGCAAGCTGTTCGGCGTTCTGTTCCAGGACGGCGCACTGTTCGGCTCGATGAACTTGTACGACAACATCGCATTCCCGCTTCGTGAGCACACCAAGAAGTCGGAATCCGATATCCGCAAGATCGTGATGGAGAAGCTCGATCTCACGGGTCTGGTCGGCGCCGAGGACAAGCTTCCCGGTGAGATCTCCGGCGGTATGCGCAAGCGTGCCGGTCTTGCGCGTGCACTCGTTCTCGATCCCGAGATCATCCTCGTCGACGAGCCTGACTCCGGTCTGGATCCGGTGCGTACGACGTACATCAGCCAGACGCTGATCGACATCAACGCCCAGTCGGACGCGACGATTCTGATCGTCTCGCACAACATCAACCTCGCACGCACGGTGCCGGACAACATCGGCATGCTCTTCCGTCGTCAGTTGGTGATGTTCGGTCCTCGTGAGGTGCTGCTCACCTCTGACGAGCCCGTCGTCAAGCAGTTCCTCAACGGAACGATGATCGGTCCGATCGGTATGTCGGAGGAAAAGGACGAGGCTCAGATGGCGCACGAGCAGGCGCTCGTCGACGCCGGTCACCACGCCGGTGGTGTCGACGACGTCGAGGGCATCGTGCCGCAGATGAAGGCCACCCCCGGAAACCCGGAGCGTCAGGCTGTTCGTCGTCGCCAGGAGCGCGTCCGCCAGATCATGCACACCCTCCCAGCTAACGCTCAGGCGGCAATTCAGGACAGCCTCGACGAGGTTGACGGAACTGGGCAGTACGCTCCCCAGTACGCCGACGCGAGCGGCTATCAGGGGGAGTGGAACGACAACTCGCAAGACACGCAGGTCATTCCTGCATACGAGGGCGATCCCTACGGAAACACGACACACGGGCAAGGGTAGGCATATCGGATGGGGGTTACCCGCAACTCGGTTCTGAGTCCGGTCAACGGAGCATTAACTCAGGCCGGAAACATCGTCGAACTGTTTGTCGACGTCGTCAGGAATACGTTCCGGCGTCCATTTCAGTTCCGTGAGTTCATCGAGCAGGCCTGGTTCATCGCCAGCGTGACAATTTTGCCGACGGCATTGGTAGCCATCCCTTTCGGCGCCGTCGTCTCACTGCAGACCGGTTCGCTGATCAAGCAGTTGGGTGCAGAATCGTTCACCGGCGCTGCCAGCGTCCTGGCGGTGATCCAGCAGGGTAGCCCTCTGGTGACAGCATTGTTGGTCGCCGGTGCGGCCGGATCGGCCGTGACGGCCGATCTCGGTTCTCGAACCATTCGCGAAGAGATCGACGCGATGGAAGTCCTCGGAATCAATCCGATTCAGCGACTGGTGGTTCCGCGTGTACTCGCGATGGTGCTGATCGCTGTGCTGCTCAACGGACTGGTGTCCGTAGTCGGTATCGCGGGTGGTTACTTCTTCAACGTGATCCTGCAGGGCGGTAACCCCGGTGCCTACATCTCGTCGTTCTCAGCTTTTGCGCAGCTACCGGACATTTGGAGCGGTGAGATCAAAGCCGCGGTGTTCGGTGTCATCGCCGGTGTGATCTCCGCGTACAAGGGACTCCACCCATCCGGTGGCCCGAAGGGCGTCGGTGAGGCGGTGAACCAGGCCGTCGTCATCACGTTCCTGCTGTTGTTCTTCGCCAATCTGATTCTGACGATGGTGTACCTCCAGATCGTGCCGGCGAAGGGATCTTGACCTAAATGACCATCGCACGAGGCCGCGGCGATCAGTTCCTGCTGAAGAGCCGCAAAGTTGCCAGAATTCCAGTGAACGCGTTGGACCGCGCGGGCGAGCAGATGTCGTTCTACGCGCGCGCCATCGCATGGACCCCGCGCACACTGCATCGGTACCGGAAGGAGACGCTTCGGCTGCTCGCCGAAGTAACCTTCGGTAGCGGCGCGCTCGCAGTCATCGGCGGAACGATCGGTGTCATCGCGATGATGTCGGGATTCACCGGTGTCGTCGTCGGTCTGCAGGGCTTCGCCGCTCTGGAGCAGTTGGGTAGCTCGGTCCTGACCGGCTTCCTGTCCGCATACGTCAACACCCGTGAGATCGCTCCGATCGTTGCGGCTCTTGCGCTCTCGGCCACGGTGGGTTGTGGTTTCACCGCTCAACTCGGCGCTATGCGAATCTCCGAAGAGATCGATGCACTGGAGGTCATGGCAGTTCCGTCAGTGCCGTTCCTGGTCACGACCCGCATGATCGCCGGCTTCGTCGCCGTCATCCCGCTGTACATCGTGGGTCTGCTTGCGGCGTACCTCGCGTCGCGAGTGATCAGTACCGTGTTCAACGGGCAGTCGACGGGCTCGTACGACCACTACTTCAATCTGTTCCTGCCACCGCAGGACGTGCTGTATTCGTTTGCGAAAGTCCTGGTCTTCGCCTTCGTGCTGATCCTGATCCACTGCTATTACGGGTTCCATGCCTCGGGTGGTCCCGCAGGCGTCGGCGTGGCCGTCGGCCGCGCTGTTCGCGCCGCAATCGTCACGATCGCCGTTCTCGACTTCTTCCTCAGCCTCGCAATCTGGGGCACCACGACGACAGTGAGGGTGGCCGGATGATCGAGGCTCCGTCAGTCCTGCGCCGCCGTGTGCTCGGACTCGTGTTCTTCGTGGTGTTGGCATTGTTCCTGGCCTTCACCATCGGAACCTTCAACAAGACGTTCAAGGACGTCGTGAAGATCGACCTCGTCACCGACACCGTCGGAAATGCATTGCCACCCAACGCGGACGTCAAGGTTCGTGGTCTGCTGGTCGGCGAGGTGCGATCCGCGTCGACAAAAGACGGCCAGGTCACCTCGGTCCTCGCGATCGAACCGGACAAGGCTGATCTGATTCCGTCGAACGTGACGGCACGTCTGCTCCCGAAGACGCTTTTCGGTGAGCGATACGTCTCCCTGATCATTCCGGAGGGAACCACCGCTGCGCCGATTTCCGCGGGAACGGTGATCCAGCAGGACAAGAGCGGAAACGCTGTCGAGGTCGGCGACGTTCTGGACGGACTGCTCCCACTTCTGCAGGCGATTCCGCCGCAGGATCTGGCGAACACTCTCGGTTCTCTCGCGCAGGGTCTGACGGGACGCGGCGCTGAGCTCGGTCTGACGGTCGATCGTCTCGAGGAGATCTTCCGCGGCGTCAACACCGAGCTGCCCGCGGTGCAAGAGGATCTGCGCAAGTTCGCGGACTTCTCCCAGACGTACTCGGACGCTGCGCCCGATCTGATCAACGCTCTCGACAATCTGCGGACCACGGGTAACACGGTGGTTCAGAAGCAGGACCAGTTGCGGACTCTGCTGGCGTCGCTCACCGTGACATCGTCGGACACCGCAGCCTTCCTCGAAGCGAACTCGTCCTCGATCATCACGCTCGCTGCGGATTCGAAGGAAGCTCTCCAGCTTCTGGCTCAGTACTCACCGACGTTCGGGTGCACGTTCAAGGGCTTCTCGGACACCGCCCCGGAAGCTGCCAAGATCCTGTCCACCGACGCGCCCAATCCTGGTGTGCGTGCGAGTATTCAGATCGTGAACCCCAAGGGTCGCTACCTGCCCAACCAGGACGAGCCACGGCTCGTCGACAACCGCGGCCCGGTTTGCTACGACAACGTCACCGAGCCAGGTCGTCCGTTCCCGCAGTACCCCGGTGGTTCGTACGGTGACGGTTCCTACCAGGTTCCTTCCCGCAATCCCGGTCCCGCCACCATGGAATTCCTGCCTGCACCCGAGGGCTCCGGACCTCAGTTGTTCTCGACCAACAACAGCGGCCCTGCTCAGCAGGCCGGCTACGCGGGCTCGAAACTCGAAGAGGATACGTTGAAGGTGATCTACGGACAGGCCAACGGTGTTGCGCCGGACGATGTTCCGGCGTGGACCACGATGGTCAGTGCTCCGGCATTTTCCGGTACGGAGGTGAGCGTCCAATGAGAGGACTCGCAGCTCCACTGACAAAGCTCATCATCTTCGTGGTGGTCACCGTCCTGGCAACAGGATTGCTGGCCGCCAGCATCGCCAACCTCGGCGGCGGCGGAGGCACCAAGTTCAACGCCGTCTTCTCCGACGTCACTTCGCTGAACGAGGGTGACGAGGTGCGCATCGCCGGTGTTCGTGTCGGACAGGTCGAGAAGATCGCGATCGTCAACGACAACCAGGCCGAGGTGCAGTTCTCGGTGTCCGACCGTGATTGGTTGCCTGCCAGTTCCATCGCCACGATCCGGTTCCGCAACCTGGTCGGGCAGCGATACATTTCGCTCTCGCAAGGTGAAGGCAGCCAGGGACAGAAGATCACCGGCGGCGATACCCTGCCGTTGGCGCAGACTCGCCCGGCAGTCAATCTCACGACGCTGTTCAACGGATTCAAGCCGCTCTTCACCACCCTGAGCGCTGACGACGTCAACAAGCTGTCCTACCAGATCATCCAGGTCTTCCAGGGGGAGTCCGGCACCATCAGCGAACTCGTCCGCAACACAGCGAGTTTGACCAACACCGTCGCGGACAAGGACGCCGTCATCGGGGCGGTGATCAAGAACCTCAACGACGTTCTCGACACCGTCAACGCGAACGACAAGAACCTCGATTCGCTGATCGTCAACACCCAGCAACTCGTCACCGGGTTGGCCAACGAGCGCGGTGTCGTCGGTTCGGCCGTCACCTCACTCGCCGGGTTGACCGATGCCACGGCAGATCTGCTCGAGCCGACGCGGCCGTCGATTCAGGGCTCGATCACGGCGCTCAACACGCTGGCGACCACACTCAACCGTCGTAGTGACGACGTGAACGCGGTGCTCGAGACCTTGCCGGTCAAGCTCGACAAGCTCGCTCGCGTAGCCAGTTACGGTTCCTGGTTCCAGTTCTACCTGTGCGGAATCGACATCGTTGCCGGTCCAGGACAGTCTGCCTCGCTGAATCTGCCCACCGGCCTGCCGACGGTCAATCAGCCGATTTACACCAACGCGGCCACGCGATGCACTCAAGACGGTATGAGGGAGTTGCAAGGTCGATGAGTAAACGTCGCAGTCCGGCAATGGCCGGAGCCATCGGTATCTTCGTGGTGCTGTTGGCCACTTTGTCCGCGTTCTTCCTCGATTCGCTTCCGTTCGTGGGAGCAGGCTCGTCCTACTCCGCCGAGTTCTCCGAAGCTGCGGGTCTCAAGCCTGGCAACGAGGTTCGTATCGCCGGCGTGAAGGTCGGCAAGGTCACTTCCGTCGATCTCGACGGTGACCGTGTTCTCGTCGACTTCAAGGTCAGTGACGCGTGGGTGGGAGATCAAACCTCTGCGTCCATTCAGATCAAGACGATTCTGGGACAGAAGTACCTCGCACTCGATCCGCGCGGAACCGACAACCTCGATCCCAAGGACCGGATTCCGCTCGAGCGCACCACCTCTCCGTACGACGTCGTTCAGGCCTTCTCGGCAGCGGCGGACACCGTCGGCGACATCGACACCGACCAGTTGGCGAAGAGCATGGAGACGTTGTCCCAGGCATTCTCCGAGACACCTGGCGATGTCCGCGCTTCGCTCGACGGTGTCAGCCGGCTGTCGCAGACGATCGCGAGCCGCGATCAGGACCTGCAGAAGCTCTTCGCCGCCACCGGGAAGACGTCGCAGATTCTTGCGGATCGCAACAAGGAATTCACCCAGCTGATCCGTGACGGCGGACTTCTGGTGCAGGAACTCAACAATCGCCAGCAAGCGATTTCGCAGCTGCTCACCGGAACTCAGCGCGTCTCTCAGCAGCTCACCGGTCTCGTTCGTGACAACGAGGCGGCAATCGGGCCGGCGCTGACGCAGCTCAACGGCGTCATCGACATCTTGAAGGCCAACAACGAGAACTTGGACAAGGCACTGAAGCTCTACGAACCCTTCATTCGCTTGTACGCCAACGTGGTCGGCAACGGCCGTTGGTTCGACCAGGTCGTCGTGAACCTCCTTCCGCCGGGTCTGCCGGATATTCCGGGCTACCGTGACCCCGTTCGTACGTTGGGAGGCAACTGATGGCTGATACTGCCGAAGCCGGAAGCGGCTCCAAGAAGCGCTCGGTCGCGATCATCGCCGCTGTTCTGATCGGGTTACTCGTAATCGGTGGCGCGCTGTGGTGGGTGTTCACTCGCGCCGGTACCACCAAGATCACCGCCTACTTCGACAAGTCGGTGGGTATCTACGACGGTTCCGACGTTCGTGTTCTCGGTGTCAAGGTCGGCACCGTCGAATCCGTCGAACCTCAGGGAGATCAGGTCAAGGTCGAGTTGCGCGTCGATCGTGGGATCGACATCCCCGCCGGTGCCAGTGCCGCTCAGATCACGCCTTCGGTGGTTGCCGACCGCTACATCCAGCTGACACCGGTCTTCACCGGCGGCGACAAGATGGCCAGCGGTGCAGTCATTCCTATCGAGAAGACGGCGACGCCCGTCGAGGTCGACCAGTTGTACTCCAGCATCGACGAACTCGCGTCGGCGCTCGGTCCTGAAGGTGCCAACAAGAACGGAGCACTGTCCGATTTCGTAGAGACAGGTGCGGCCAACCTCGAGGGCAACGGTGAAGCGTTGGGAGACAGCATCACCAACCTCTCGGATGCCGCACGGACGCTCAACGATTCGCGTGACAACATCTCGCTCACCATCAAGAACCTGGATACTTTCGTGGGCGCTCTCGCGGCCAACGATCAGCAGGTGCGCCAGTTCAACACTCAGTTGTCGGACCTGACCGGATTCTTGGCAGGTGAGCGCGACGATCTCGGTGCCGCTCTGAACCAGCTCTCGATTGCTCTCGGCGACGTCGCGAAGTTCGTGGCAGACAACCGTGATCAACTGGTCCAGACAACCGAGGGTCTCGTCGAACCGACACAGACATTGGCGAACAACAAGGAAGCCCTGGCCAACACGCTCACCATGCTTCCGTTGGCGATCTCCAACCTGGTCAACTCGTACGACGCCGAATCAGGTGTGCTGGCTTCACGTCTGGCGTTCCCTGATCTTCAGAACCCGGCCGGCGTGCTCTGCAAGTTGATGGACCTCGGCAAGCTGTTGCCCGGTGATCCTCGGTTCGAGGCATTGGGAAGGCAGATGCAACCGGCTATCGACCAGTGCGCAAACGTCGCGGCGATGACCGACGCAGCCAATCAGGCTGCAGGCCTGAACCTTCCCTTCGGCATCCTTGCCGGTTCCGAACGACAGATGCAGGTAGTTCCGGGCACTGTGCCCGGCGTCGTGTCACCGCGACTGACCAGTGGAAACGGGGAGGGCGAGTGAAGCGTTCATTGATAGTCGGCGCCGGACTGTGCGCCGTCCTGATCTCGGCAACAGCCTGCTCGTCCGAGGGAATCTACGCGGTTCCGCTTCCCGGCGGTCCCGATGTGGGTTCCGATCCGATGCACTTGACCATTCAGTTCGACGATGTCTTGGACCTTGTTCCGCAGTCCGCTGTGAAGGTCGACGGTGTTCCGGTCGGTCGAGTCGACGACGTGTCGGTCGGACCGGACGGATGGACCGCGGACGTCGGAATCATCCTCGACTCGTCGGTTGATCTACCCGCCAACGCAATTGCCGCGGTCGAGCAGACCAACCTGCTCGGCGAGAAGTTCATCCAGTTGTCGGCCCCGCCATCCGGACCGGACTCTGCGAAGCTGGCCGACGGAGACCTGATTCCGCTCGATCGCACTCGCCACGCCACGGAGATCGAGCAGGTTCTCGGCGCATTGTCGCTGCTGCTCAACGGCGGCGGTGTGGGCCAGTTGCAACCCATCGTCGAAGAACTCGGGGCCGCATTCGACGGTCGCGAGGGCAAGACGAGAAGTCTTCTGGAGCAGGCGAACACACTCATCGGTGGACTCAACGAACAGCGTGACGACATCACCCGCGCGCTCGACGGCCTGGATGTGCTCTCGACCCGCGTCAACGATCAGAACGAGAAGATCGGGAAGATTCTCGAGGAACTCCCCGTTGCGACACAGGTTCTCAACGAGCAGCGCCCGCAGCTGACGCAGATGCTTGCTCAGGTGGATCGACTCGGAACAGTGGGAACCGACGTCCTCACGCAGTCCAAGGACGATCTGATCGCTGATCTTCAGGCTCTGCGTCCAACGCTGCAGGCGCTCGCAGACTCCGGTGACGACTTCGTCGGGGCACTTCCTTTCCTTCCGACGTTCCCGTTCCCGGACGGTGTCGAGAAGATTGCGCAGGGTGGTTCCGTGAACCTCTTCCTGAGCGTCGACTTGCAGATCGGCAACACTCTCTCGGGTCTCGGTGTCGGACAGGGTGAACCGGAATACCGTCAGCCGAAGTTCGGCAATCCCAAGCCGGTAGTCGATCCGTCCAACCCGTACTACAACGGAAACGGACCGCGGCCGGGTTGGCCGACGGTGTCGCTGCTGCCGATCGCTCCGATCCTGCCGCAGATCCCCGTCGTCGCCGGTCTACCCGCCACCACCGCCGGTGACCCGGCAACACCGGCTCCGGCAGCGGACCCACTCAACCCCATCCAGGGAATGCTGGAACAGTTCGGAATCGGTGGTGATGGACAGTGAGATCAGCTCTGGTCAGATGGCAGCTCGTCGGCTTCGTGGTGGTCGCGCTTCTGGGTCTCATCTACGTCGGCGCCAAGTACGTGCGTCTGGACAACCTCATGGGGTTCGGTCAGTACACGGTCAAGACCGAATTGGCCACGTCCGGTGGAATTTTCACCAACGCCGAGGTGACGTATCGCGGTGTGCCGGTCGGTCGAGTGGGCGACATGTCGTTGACCGAGGACGGAATTCAGGTCGACCTGAAGATCGACAACAGTGCTCCGGAGATTCCCGCGTCGGCCCGTGCAGTCGTGGCCAACCGCTCCGCCATCGGTGAGCAGTACGTCGACCTTCAGCCCGATACCGATCAGGGACCGTTCCTCGCGGACGGCTCGGTGATCGCGGTGGGGGACACCACAACTCCGATCCCGATCGAGGATGTGCTGACCAGCGCCAACGGCTTGGTCAAGTCCGTGCCGGTCGACGCGCTCCACACCGTCGCCGTCGAACTCGGTGCCGCATTCAACGGCAAGGGCGAGGACATTCAGGTCCTGGCCGATTCGCTGTCCGGTCTCTCGCAGTCCGGGCTCGACACTCTGCCTCAGACGCTCGCGCTGATTCGGAACAGTGAGACGGTACTGACGACGCAGTCGGATCAGTCCTCCGCGATCAAGCAGTTCAGTACCGATCTCGATGCTGTCACGGCGCAGTTGCGGACCAGCGATCCGGACATCCGTCGCTTGATCGACAACGGCATCCCGGCCAGCGATCAGATCGGTGCCCTCATCAACGAGGCGGGCCCGAGCCTGACGACTGACCTGACCAATCTTGCCGCGACCACCAAGACGCTTGCACCCCGAACGATCGCGCTGCAGCCGTTCCTGATCTTCCTTCCCGGCCTGGCCGCTGCCGCACCGACGGTTGCTCCCGGCGACGGAACGGTCCATCAGGGCTTGGTGCTCGAGACCAACAATCCGCTCTCGTGCACGGTGGGTTACGAAGGCACCATGGCGATCCTGGACGAGATGAAGCGTCAGAATCCCAATTTCGACGACACCCAGCAGGACTTCCCGCTCAACACCGCCGCGTCGTGTGAGACGCCGCTGGGCAGCGAGACGGGCGTCCGCAGTGCCAACCGCGTGGTGTACGCCGATCCCGACACGATCCAGCCTTGGGACTTCAAGCCGAAGGTCGATCCGGACAAGTTGAACCTCAACCCGATCGCGACGCAGTTGGCGCCGTTGCTCGGAGTGACACCGAAGTAGACCGATCCGAATGTGGTCGAGTTTGTGCAGTTCAGGCTACTGAGTTGTGGCAGTTGACGATTCGCGGCCAGAGGCTGGGCAAAACAGGTAAGTAGGGTAGTGAGTGTGATTCAGAGAAACAGTTCCCCGCAGTCCGGCGGGCCCGAGCAAGTGGAATCGGGAGCGCCGACAACCGGTAGACCGAAGGGGCTGACAGCGTCTCTGATTGCGGTCGGTGTCTTGCTTCTGGCGGCAGTGGTTGCGCTCGGTGTGTTCGGCGTCCCGTACGTTCGGGCGCTCACCACCGACCGCACCACAGCCGAGATGCGTGACGACGCGCTGATCGGTGCGCAGCAAGTCGCGATCAACCTCAACAACGCGGATTCGGCCAATCTCGACCAGTCGATCGAGAACATGCGTTCTTCGGTGACCGGTGACGAGATGACGACGTATCTGCAGACCGTTCAGGATTCGATCACCGACGAGTTGCGTAACTCGGGTTCGAAGGCTGACACCGAAGTTGTGCAGTCCGCGCTGACCGAGCTCAATACCGATGACCGGACCGCCACGGCACTGGTCGTCGTTCGAGTCACCACGACCCAGGGCAACCAGTTCGTCAAGAATCAGCTCGGCATGCGGCTGGGCATGGTCGAGGTCGACGGGGTCTGGAAGGCGCAGTCCGCTGATCCGATCGGATCGCGGCTCGATCTCGGCTCGGGCACTCTGCCGGCTGCCGACGGCTCCCCGCCTGCTCCTGACGCAACGCCCGCACCCGGTTCGGGGACCGAAGCACCGGCATCCGGTGCTCCTGCACCGACAACCGAGGGTGGTGATTCCGGTGGCCAGTAGTTCGTCGAACCTGCACACCGACATCCCTCGAAGGAGAAGCGCGTAATGCCACCCAAACGTCGTACCGGCGGACCGTCCTCCCCTCAGAACCGTCGGCCGAAGATCGCTGGAAGCGCTCGTTCGCTCAACGTCCCCGCGGGGACGTCCGACTCGGACCCGGTCGAGCCCACGATCGAACAGCCGGAAGAAGAGACACAGGAGGCTGTGAAGCCGGAGGTTGCGAAGCCGGAGGTTGCGAAGCCGACGCTCACGAAGGCCGAGTCCGGAGACATCGAGCCGCCGAAGACGGAAACCGACGCTCCGGAATCCACACCAGGCCCCGATCTGACCAAACCGGCGAAAACCGACGCAGACGAGCCCAAGGCCCCTGCTACCCCGGAGACGGGCGCGGGGGAGTCGGCGACAACACCTACACAATCCAAGGCCGGTTGGCGCCTGGTCGCGATCCTGGGGGCCGCAGCGGTCATCGTCGCGATCCTCGCCGGCATCGCCTTCTTCAAAGTCGGCGCGAAGACGGACGACATCGCCTGGGTGGACGAAGGCGCCACGGCTGAGGTTCTTCGTGTGACGCCGTCGGCGTTGGCTGCAGTCTTCACGTTCTCTCCCGACACGTTCGACGCCGATTTCGACAAGGGTGTCCAGGGCCTGAACCAGTCGATGCGCGATCAGCTGACCCAGTACAAGGACACGCAGAAGGCCGGCGTCGAACAAACTCAGACGGCAACGACCGCTGATGTCCCGCTGATCGGGATCACACGACTCGAGAAGGACCGGGCACAGTTGCTCGCCCAACTGAACGTCAGCTCGACGCAGAACGGCGTGGCGGCAGACTCTCGCTCCGGAATGGTCATCGTGAGTCTGGAGAAGCAGGACGGAAACTGGCTGATCTCGGAGATTCGCGACCAGTAGCTCGGAGATTCGCGACCAGTACCAGCGCGAAGATCTGGACCGACGCACGATGTCGGTCCAGATTTTTCGTATGTGACGCCGTTGCTGGCTACACTTCCGGTGGCAGTGTTCGAATGCGCGTCACGAATGTTCGAATGCTGCGACACGCGCTCTCGCCCTTGACGGAGCGGTCCGCAAGGTCCACTCTGATCGGTGAACATGCACGGACGAGTGATCGGCAGTCTCACGTCAGTATCTGAATTCGACCCTCAGTTACACCCGACTCGACATTTCCAGAGTAAGGGTGTACTTTTGGACGTTGCGCTGGCTGCCTCCTGTCCACCCCTCGTCTCAACCGCTGCGAAGTCAAGTACTTCTTGCTTTCTGCGACGGGTTTCGTTCGGGTTGTAACCAGCGAAATTCGAAGCAGATACAGCGGCGGTCGCAACAGCACGGAGCGGCCCGCGTGAGGTGCTGGAAGGACGCATCTTGGCAGTCTCTAGCCAGACCAAGGCAGTTTCCGGAATCCCCGGAGCCCCGAAGAGGGTTTCGTTCGCGAAAGTTCGCGAACCCCTCGAAGTTCCCGGGCTTCTTGACGTACAGACAGATTCGTTCGAGTGGCTGATCGGCGCGCAGAGTTGGCGTGAACGAGCAGCGGCACTCGGCGACAATGCAGTGTCCGGTGGTCTCGAGGACATCCTCGCGGAGCTTTCTCCGATCGAGGATTTCAACGGCACTATGTCGCTGTCCTTCTCCGACCCTCGATTCGACGAGGTCAAGGCCTCGACGGACGAGTGCAAAGACAAGGACATGACCTACGCGGCGCCGTTGTTCGTCACCGCGGAGTTCATCAACAACAACACTGGTGAGATCAAGAGCCAGACGGTCTTCATGGGAGATTTCCCGATGATGACCGACAAGGGCACCTTCATCATCAACGGCACCGAGCGTGTGGTCGTCTCGCAGCTCGTGCGTTCCCCCGGTGTGTACTTCGACATGAGCGTCGACAAGAGCACCGAGAAGGATCTGCACAGCGTCAAGGTGATCCCGGGTCGCGGCGCATGGCTCGAGTTCGACGTCGACAAGCGCGACACCGTTGGTGTCCGTATCGACCGCAAGCGTCGTCAGCCTGTCACCGTTCTGCTCAAGGCACTCGGCTGGACCACCGAGCAGATCACGGAGCGCTTCGGCTTCTCCGAGATCCTCATGGCCACGCTGGAGAAGGACAACACCGCCGGCACCGATGAGGCGTTGCTCGACATCTACCGCAAGCTGCGTCCGGGCGAGCCCCCCACCAAGGAGAGCGCGCAGACCCTGCTGGAGAACCTGTTCTTCAAGGACAAGCGCTACGACCTCGCTCGCGTGGGTCGTTACAAGATCAACAAGAAGCTCGGCCTGAACGCGGGTCAGCCGATCGTTGCATCCACGCTCACCGAAGAAGACATCGTCGCCACCGTCGAGTACCTCGTGCGTCTGCACGCAGGTGACACCTCGATGACGGCTCCGGGCGGCGTCGAGGTTCCCGTCGAGGTCGACGACATCGACCACTTCGGCAACCGTCGTCTGCGTACCGTCGGCGAGCTCATCCAGAACCAGATCCGCGTGGGCCTGTCCCGCATGGAGCGTGTGGTTCGTGAGCGCATGACCACGCAGGACGTCGAGGCAATCACGCCTCAGACGCTGATCAACATCCGGCCCGTCGTCGCTGCGATCAGGGAGTTCTTCGGAACCTCCCAGCTGTCGCAGTTCATGGACCAGAACAACCCGCTGTCGGGGCTGACGCACAAGCGTCGTCTGTCCGCCCTCGGCCCGGGTGGTCTGTCCCGTGAGCGCGCCGGCCTCGAGGTTCGCGACGTTCACCCGTCGCACTACGGCCGCATGTGCCCGATCGAGACCCCGGAAGGCCCGAACATCGGCCTGATCGGTTCGCTGTCGGTCTACGCCCGCGTCAACCCGTTCGGTTTCATCGAGACCCCGTACCGTCGCGTCGTCGACGGACAGGTGACCGACGAGGTCGACTACCTGACCGCTGACGAAGAAGACCGCCACGTAGTCGCGCAGGCCAACTCGGCCATCGACCGCGAGGGTCGCTTCACCGACTCGAAGATTCTCGTCCGCCGTAAGGGTGGCGAGGTCGAGTTCGTCGCGTCCTCCGACATCGACTACATGGACGTTTCGCCGCGTCAGATGGTGTCCGTCGCAACCGCGATGATTCCGTTCCTCGAGCACGACGATGCAAACCGTGCCCTGATGGGCGCCAACATGCAGCGTCAGGCTGTCCCCCTGGTTCGCAGCGAGGCACCTCTCGTCGGAACCGGCATGGAGCTGCGTGCAGCTGTGGATGCCGGCGACGTCATCATCACCGAGAAGACCGGTGTCGTGGAGGAGATCTCCGCGGACTACGTCACGGTGATGGCTGACGACGGAAGCCGCAAGACGTACCGGATGCGCAAGTTCGCGCGTTCCAACCAGGGCACGTGCGCCAACCAGCGTCCGATCGTGGACGAGGGACAGCGTGTCGAGGCCGGCCAGGTTCTGGCCGACGGCCCTTGCACCGAGAACGGTGAGATGGCGCTGGGCAAGAACTTGCTCGTCGCGATCATGCCGTGGGAAGGCCACAACTACGAGGACGCGATCATTCTGTCGCAGCGTCTCGTGGAAGAGGACGTCCTGACCTCGATTCACATCGAGGAGCACGAGATCGATGCCCGCGACACCAAGCTCGGTGCCGAGGAAATCACTCGCGACATCCCGAACGTCTCCGACGAGGTCCTCGCCGACCTCGACGAGCGCGGCATCATCCGTATCGGTGCCGAGGTTCGTGACGGCGACGTGCTGGTCGGAAAGGTCACGCCGAAGGGCGAGACCGAGCTGACCCCCGAAGAGCGCCTCCTTCGCGCCATCTTTGGTGAGAAGGCTCGCGAGGTTCGTGACACGTCCCTCAAGGTTCCTCACGGTGAGACCGGCAAGGTCATCGGAATCCGCGTGTTCTCACGTGACGAAGACGACGATCTGCCTCCCGGTGTCAACGAGTTGGTCCGCGTCTACGTGGCACAGAAGCGCAAGATCCAGGACGGCGACAAGCTCGCCGGCCGCCACGGTAACAAGGGCGTCATCGGCAAGATCCTGCCGCAGGAAGACATGCCGTTCCTCTCGGACGGCACGCCTGTCGACATCATCTTGAACACGCACGGTGTCCCGCGTCGTATGAACATCGGTCAGGTCTTGGAGACCCACCTCGGGTGGATCGGCAAGACCGGCTGGAACATTCAGATCGCGTCCGACGGCACTCGTCCCGACTGGGCTGCGACCCTGCCGGAAGAGATGCTGTCCGCTCCGGCCGACTCGAACATCGCCACCCCGGTGTTCGACGGTGCGAAGGAAGACGAGCTCACCGGTCTCCTCGGCGCGACGCTGCCGAACCGTGACGGCGAGCAGATGGTCGGACCCGACGGAAAGGCCACCTTGTTCGACGGCCGCTCCGGCGAGCCGTTCCCGTACCCGGTCTCGGTCGGTTACATGTACATCATCAAGCTGCACCACTTGGTCGACGACAAGATCCACGCTCGTTCGACCGGTCCGTACTCGATGATCACGCAGCAGCCTCTCGGTGGTAAGGCCCAGTTCGGTGGCCAGCGCTTCGGTGAGATGGAGTGCTGGGCGATGCAGGCCTACGGCGCGGCTTACACGCTGCAGGAACTGCTGACCATCAAGTCGGACGACGTGGTCGGTCGAGTCAAGGTGTACGAAGCCATCGTCAAGGGCGAGAACATCCCCGAACCCGGCATCCCCGAGTCGTTCAAGGTGCTCCTCAAGGAGCTCCAGTCGCTCTGCCTCAACGTGGAGGTGCTGTCCTCGGACGGCGCGGCCATCACGATGGCGGACGGCGACGACGAGGACTTGGAGCGGGCCGCAGCGAACCTGGGCATCAACCTGTCCAGGAACGAAGCTGCGACGGTCGACGACCTCGCGAACTAGGTTTCGGTCCCCGGGTTGCTCTTGAAAGAGCGGCCCGGGGGCGTAGTTCACATTTGAATTGGCAGTCAGGTTGCCGGGTGACCGGCAACCGTAACCCCAACGGGGAAAGGAAGTTACGTGCTCGACGTCAACTTCTTCGATGAACTCCGCATTGGCTTGGCCAGTGCAGAGGACATCCGCAATTGGTCCTACGGCGAGGTCAAGAAGCCGGAGACCATCAACTACCGCACGCTCAAGCCCGAGAAGGACGGCCTCTTCTGCGAGAAGATCTTCGGCCCCACCCGGGACTGGGAGTGCTACTGCGGTAAGTACAAGCGTGTCCGCTTCAAGGGCATCATCTGTGAGCGCTGTGGCGTCGAGGTCACTCGCGCCAAGGTTCGTCGTGAGCGTATGGGTCACATCGAACTGGCCGCACCGGTCACGCACATCTGGTACTTCAAGGGTGTTCCGAGCCGTCTCGGTTACCTGCTCGACCTGGCTCCGAAGGATCTCGAAAAGATCATCTACTTCGCTGCCTACGTCATCGTCGGCGTCGACGAGGAGCTCCGTCACAACGAGCTGTCCACCCTCGAAGCCGAGATGCAGGTCGAGAAGAAGACCGTCGCAGATCAGCGCGACGCCGATCTCGAGGCACGTGCGCAGAAGCTCGAAGCCGACATCGCCGAGCTCGAGGCAGAGGGCGCGAAGTCCGATGTCCGCCGCAAGGTCAAGGACGGCGGCGAGCGCGAAATGCGTCAGCTCCGTGACCGCGCGCAGCGTGAGCTGGATCGTCTCGACGAGATCTGGACCACCTTCACCAAGCTGAGCGTCAAGCAGCTCATCATCGACGAGCTCCTGTACCGCGAGCTGGTCGACCGTTACGGCGAGTACTTCACGGGTGCGATGGGCGCAGAGTCCATCCAGATCCTGATGCAGAACTTCGACCTCGACGCCGAGGCGGAGTCTCTCCGCGAGACCATCCGCAGCGGCAAGGGCCAGAAGAAGCTGCGTGCACTCAAGCGCCTCAAGGTGGTTGCGGCATTCCAGACCAACGGCAACTCGCCGATGGGCATGGTTCTCAACGCTGTTCCGGTGATCCCGCCGGAGCTTCGCCCGATGGTTCAGCTCGACGGTGGACGTTTCGCGACGTCCGACCTCAACGACCTGTACCGCCGCGTCATCAACCGCAACAACCGCCTCAAGCGACTGATCGACCTCGGTGCTCCCGAGATCATCGTCAACAACGAGAAGCGGATGCTGCAGGAGTCGGTCGACGCCCTGTTCGACAACGGTCGTCGTGGACGTCCGGTCACCGGACCGGGTAACCGCCCGCTGAAGTCCCTGAGCGATCTGCTCAAGGGCAAGCAGGGTCGTTTCCGTCAGAACCTGCTCGGTAAGCGCGTCGACTACTCGGGTCGTTCCGTGATCGTCGTCGGTCCTCAGCTCAAGCTGCACCAGTGTGGTCTGCCCAAGCTGATGGCTCTCGAGCTGTTCAAGCCGTTCGTGATGAAGCGTCTGGTCGATCTCAACCACGCGCAGAACATCAAGTCGGCCAAGCGCATGGTCGAGCGCAAGCGCGTCCAGGTGTGGGACGTCCTCGAAGAGGTCATCGCCGAGCACCCTGTGCTGCTCAACCGTGCACCTACGCTGCACCGTCTGGGTATCCAGGCATTCGAGCCGCAGCTCGTCGAGGGCAAGGCCATTCAGCTCCACCCGCTGGTGTGTGAGGCCTTCAACGCCGACTTCGACGGTGACCAGATGGCTGTTCACCTCCCGCTGTCGGCAGAGGCTCAGGCCGAGGCACGCATCCTGATGCTGTCCTCGAACAACATCCTCTCGCCTGCTTCGGGTCGCCCGCTCGCCATGCCGCGTCTGGACATGGTCACGGGTCTGTTCCACCTGACCCGTCTCGACGAGGGTGTCACCGGTGAGCTCGTTGCTCCGACCAACGACGAGGCAGAGCAGGGCGTGTACTCCTCGCCCGCCGAGGCTCAGATGGCAGTCGACCGCGGCGCGCTCTCGGTTCAGGCTCAGATCAAGGTGCGTCTGACGCAGCAGCGTCCGCCGCGCGACCTCGAGAACGAACTGTTCCCCGAGGGCTGGAAATACGGTGACGGCTGGACCGCCACCACGACACTCGGCCGTGTGCTCTTCAACGAGCTGCTTCCGGCGGACTACCCGTTCGTCAACGAGCAGATGCCGAAGAAGCGCCAGGCGACGATCATCAACGATCTCGCCGAGCGGTACCCGATGATCGTGGTTGCTCAGACCGTCGACAAGCTCAAGGACGTCGGGTTCTACTGGGCCACCCGTTCGGGTGTCACGGTCTCGATTTCCGACGTGCTCGTGCCGCCGGAGAAGCCTGCCATCATCGAGGACTTCGAGGCTCAGGCCGACAAGATCGAGAAGCAGTACCAGCGTGGTGCTCTGGACAAGAAGGAGCGCAACAGCGCTCTGGTCACCATTTGGCAGGAAGCGACCGACAAGGTCGGCAAGGCCATGGAGGCTCACTTCCCCGACAGCAACCCGATCCCGATGATCGTGAAGTCCGGCGCAGCCGGCAACATGACTCAGGTTCGCTCGCTCGCCGGTATGAAGGGTCTGGTGACAAACCCGAAGGGTGAGTTCATCCCGCGTCCGATCAAGTCTTCCTTCAAGGAAGGCCTGACCGTTCTCGAGTACTTCATCAACACGCACGGTGCTCGTAAGGGTCTGGCCGATACCGCACTCCGCACCGCCGACTCGGGTTACCTGACCCGTCGTCTGGTGGACGTTTCGCAGGACGTCATCGTCCGCGAGGTCGACTGTGGAACAGAGCGCGGCATCGTCACCACGATCGCCGAGAAGCAGGCCGACGGCACGATGATCCGCGATGCTCACGTGGAGACCAGCACGTACGCCCGTACCTTGGCGGCCGATGCAGTCGACGCGAACGGCACCGTCATCGTCGAGCGTGGCCACGATCTCGGTGACCCCGCGATCGATGCTCTGCTCGAAGCCGGCATCACGACGGTCAAGGTCCGCTCGGTCCTGACCTGCACCACCGGCACCGGCGTTTGCGCCACTTGCTACGGCCGTTCGATGGCCACCGGCAAGCTGGTCGACATCGGTGAGGCTGTCGGTATCGTCGCCGCACAGTCGATCGGTGAGCCCGGTACCCAGCTGACCATGCGTACCTTCCACCAGGGTGGTGTCGCAGGAGATGACATCACCGGCGGTCTGCCGCGTGTCCAGGAGCTGTTCGAGGCACGTGTGCCCAAGGGCAAGGCTCCTATCGCGGACGTCACCGGTCGGGTACAGCTCGAAGACGGCGATCGTTTCTACAAGATCACCATCGTTCCGGACGACGGCGGCGAAGAGGTTGTCTACGACAAGCTCAGCAAGCGTCAGCGTCTGCGCGTCTTCAAGCATGCCGACGGTCGCGAAAGCCTCTTGGCTGACGGTGACCACGTCGAGGTCGGACAGCAGCTCATGGAAGGTGCTGCCGATCCCCACGAGGTCCTGCGAGTCATGGGTCCGCGTCAGGTTCAGATCCACTTGGTCAACGAGGTCCAGGAGGTGTACCGGAGCCAGGGTGTGTCGATCCACGACAAGCACATCGAGGTCATCGTGCGCCAGATGCTTCGTCGCGTGACGATCATCGATTCCGGTGCCACCGAGTTCCTGCCCGGTTCGCTCACCGAGCGCGCCGAGTTCGAGTCGGCAAACCGCCGCGTTGTCGCCGAGGGTGGCGAGCCCGCAGCCGGCCGTCCGGTGCTCATGGGTATCACGAAGGCGTCGCTCGCGACGGATTCGTGGCTGTCCGCGGCATCGTTCCAGGAGACCACTCGTGTCTTGACCGACGCGGCTATCAACTGCCGCTCGGACAAGCTGATCGGTCTGAAGGAAAATGTCATCATCGGCAAGCTGATCCCTGCCGGTACCGGTATCAACCGTTACCGCAACATCCAGGTTCAGCCCACCGAAGAGGCACGCGCCGCTGCTTACGCAGTGCCGTCGTACGACGACCAGTACTACAGCCCGGACGGCTTCGGCCAGAACACCGGTGCTGCAGTTCCGCTGGACGACTACGGCTTCAGCAACGACTACCGCTAGTCGGGTAGTCGCATGTGACGACTACCGCTAAGCGTTAGTTCGTAGAAAATCCCCCCACCTCGAAAGAGGTGGGGGGATTTTTCATCTCGCTCGCTTCAGGAGTTGCTGCCGCTGAGGTCCGGGATGACGATCTCCTGGACAGCCCACTTGTTGTCGTCGGGGTCGGCGAAGTAGATGAATCTGCCCCAAGCCTGGTCGTCGATCGGGCTGATGTCGATGCCGCGGCTCTTGAACTCGCGCTCGGCCTCTTCGATGTCCTTGACCACTACCTGCATGCCGACGACGGAACCGGGCTCGGCGTCGGTGATTCCCTTGCCGATGCAGATCGAGCAGGCCGAACCGGGTGGGGTCAGCTGGACGAAGCGCAGGTCCTCGCTGACCGTGTGATCGTGGTCGGCGTTGAAGCCGAGGCGGACGTAGAAGTCCTTGGCGCGGTCGATGTCGGTGACGGGAATGGCGACCAGTTCGAGCTTGATGTCCATGACGTGCCCTTCATGTGATGGTGGATTCCGGCGACAGGTCCAGTGTTGCGGGTATTGCGGTCAGAAACGGTCCTCATTAGGCGTCCGGATGAAACTTTCCGAATTCCTTGTTGCTCCGAGAGTGCTTCTCTCACTGCTCGACCGATCCCGAACCAGGAGCGGATACCCCGACTCCGCAGCTCTGACGCATTCCGTCGAACGCGCCGCGCACGCCGACGCTCTCGGCTACCACCGGTTCTGGGTGGCCGAGCATCACGCGGTGCCCGGGATCGGGAGCGGGTCGCCGGCAGTACTGCTTGCCGCGATCGGCGCGCATACGCGCGATATCAGACTCGGGAGCGGTGGGGTCATGCTGCCGAATCACCAACCGCTGATCGTCGCCGAGCAGTTCTTGATGCTGGAGGCTCTGTACCCGGGGCGAATCGATCTCGGCCTCGGCCGATCGCTGGGATTCACGGAGCCTGTTCGTCAGGCACTACGACGCAGCAAGGATGCTCCGGACACGTTTGCGTCAGATCTCGATGAGGTGAGGCGCTATGTGGACGGATCCGCGGCAGTGACGGCACGGCCGGCGTCGGAGACCGGGGTGCCGATCTTCGTACTCGCGACGCGTACAGGTTTGAAAGTGGCAGCGCAACTGGGGCTTCCGGTGGTCGTGGGTGGGCCGATACTCGGAATCGGGAGCACCGACCGGGTGGATGCATTGGACGAGTACCGCCGAGCTTTCCGGGCCACCGACGCTCATCCCGAACCCTATGTGGTGGTTTCTCTCGAAGTGGCGGTTGCCGATACCACCGACGCGGCGCGTGAGTTGCTGATCCCGGAGGCATACGCGCTCGCAGAATCGTCACGGACGGGGGAGTTTCCGCCGCTCGCGTCGCCGGACGGGATCAGGCGCGCCCCGCGCAGTGATCGAAATGCCAGGCGTATCGAGTCGTTCATGGCGTCGGCGCTGCACGGCACACCTGTCGAGGTGAAACAACAGCTTCACGATCTCGCCGAGCGGACCGGTGCCGACGAAGTGCTGGCGTCGACGTCGACGTACGACCGTGACGCGCTTGCACTTTCGGACCGCCTGCTACGTGAGGTGCTTTAGCGGTGTGGTTGATCTAACGGGGCACGTGAAACTCGAGCAGAGTGGCGACGGAGTCGTCGAGTTCGGTCCACGGCACCGGTACGGAGAGGACGGCGATCGCCGAAGTCGGGAACTTGTCGCGGATACGTTGGGCCGCTTCGGAGTTTTCGTTCGATGCGAGATCGAGTGCAGTCCAGGGAATTCCGGGTTCGTGTCCGACGATCAGGAGCGTCTTGACGTGGTCGGACGTGGTTCGCGCAGCTGCAATGACGTCTGCGGGTGAGCCGCCGTAGATGGACTTCTCGAATCCGGCGGGAGCTTCGATTCCCGTCGAGGCAAGGGTTTCGACGGTACGCCGGGAGGTGGAGCACAGAACGGCGTCTACGGGCGGGACGTTTTCGCGGATCCATTCGCCGCCGATGCGGGCCTCGCGCAGGCCCCGTTCGGCGAGCGGACGCTCGTGATCACGGATGCCCTCGGGGTAGCTGGACTTGCCGTGTCGCATGAGGACGAGGGTGCGGTGGTCGGCCATGCGTTCACGGTATCCGCTTTGTGCCCGTCAGTCCGGTTACTCTGGATGGTCAGGACCTTGAAGGAGGTTTTCGATGGCCGGTAAGAAGCTCGATCGAACTAATGCCCGAACTGCACTCGAGGTGGTACGCGAAAGCCCCACCATCGCTTTCATCACCGTTGCCCCGGCAGTGGTCGTGTTCGGCGTGGTGTGGTGGCTCTTCGGTTTCTGGGCCGCGATTCTTCTTGCGCTGGTGTTCGGTGTCGCGGCTGTCGCGACCCAGAAACTGCGTTAGAGGGCGCTCACCTGCGCAACTGCGCGGAGCGCTTCGCCGACCAGGAACCAGACCGTGACGGTCTTGTCGTCGACGCGGCTGCGCAGGACGACGTCGTCACTGGAGACGATGGGGGAGAGGTACTCGATCAGTGCTCGATGCGGAACTGTACGCAGTTCGGTGCGCGCGCTGAGGACCTCTTCGACTGCCTGCCAGTAGACGGCGTTGTTCACGTGGTCGAACGGGTCGATATCCGTGGCGCGCAGAGCGAACGGCGTGTCCAGAACACCCGCGTCGTCCGCCTCCGGTGCGTTCTCGGCGAGGACACGCTTCCACTTCAGGCGATGCTCGTCGGTGGATTCTTCCAACGGCCGCATGAAGTCGTCGCTCATCCTGGTGGGCATGCCTGACTCGGCGCTGATGTTGATCCAGAAGCCTTCGGTTTCCATCAGCGCGCCGTTGCTGCCGTCGAAGCGCACGCGCATGTTCGCCCATCTCGTGGAGAAGCCGGAGCACCAGCGAGTCATCGTCAACTCTTCCGGCCAGATCGCCGGGCGTACGACATCGACGACCGTACGACGCACTATCCAGAGCGGATGAGTGTCGATGGCGCCGGCGGCTTCGATGTTGTCGTTGCCGATGTCCTGCAGATAACGGGCGACGGCGTCGAGCCTGGCCTGCTTGGCGACGTCGATGTCGCCGGTACGGACCGGGCGGGACTTGACGAAGATCGGTCCTCTGTCTGGCTGCGGCGCGAGCGTGAGATCTGGGTTCACGTGAGATTCCTGTTCGCTGGAGTGAGCCGATTCTGTCAGGCTTTTCAGCGAGTGGCGATTATCTGCTTTCCGCAGCCGGAACCGTCGACCATTCGTGCCACGGCGACGGCGGTGTCGGCAAGGGATGAACGGAGTCGATCACCGGGGTGATGACACCTGCGTCGATCATTGCCGTCAGCACCTCCAGATCCTCGGCGTTCTCCGAAGCCATCAAAGACCCGAGCTTCTGAGATACGAACGGAGACAAGCACAGTGCGCGGATTTGGCGATCGATTCCGCCGAGCCACCGTCCGCCGTTCTCGCCGCCCACGATCACGAGCCTTCCGGTGCGTGTGAGCGCCCGTCGAAGTTCTCGCAGTCGGCGGTTGCCGCCGGTGTCGATGATGACGTCGTACCGATGCGATCCGTCGGTGGCGTCGTCGACGCGGTAGTCGCGAACCTCGTCGGCACCGAGGGAGCGGACGGTATCGGTTTTCGAGGTGCTGCATACGCCGGTGACGAGCGCGCCCATGGCTTTCGCCACCTGCACCGCGTAGATCCCGACGCCACCGGATGCACCGAGAACGAGGACGGATTGCCGGCCTGCACGCGGCCGTGGTCGCGCACGGCTTGCAGCGCTGTGAGGCCGGAGACCGGCACCGCTGCTGCTTGTGCGAACGACAACCGGGCAGGTTTTGCGGCAATCTTCGTCTCGAGTGCGCACGCGTACTCCGCAAACGAACCGACCGCGATCCCGTATACCTCCTGGCCGAGTGCCACGCGGGTCACCGAACTGCCGACGGCCTCGACTCGGCCGGACACGTCCAGTCCGCGGACCCGGTTCTCAGGTCTGCGCAGTCCAAATCCCGCGAGGCGCAACGGATATGGCAGTCCGGCCATGAGATGCCATGCCCCGCGGTCGACGGACGCGGCCTCGACGCGAATCAGCACTTCGTTGTCGGCGACAGTGGGGCGCGGAATGTGGTCGAGGTAGAGAACGTCGGCTTCGCCGTAGCGATCCTGTACGACGGCGGTCATCAGTTCCTGCGGCATGCGAGTCTCCGTTCGTCGAATGCTTACACCGTAAGTATTGCACTTACGGTGTAAGTTCTGTCAATGTGGAGAAGCGCACAAGATTGACCCGAGATGACGTTGTACGCGCTGCCGTGGCGCTTGCAGATTCCGTCGGAATCGATTCGATGACCATGCGGAAGCTGGGGACCGAACTGGGCGTCGAGGCGATGTCTCTGTACAACCATGTTTCGGACAAGGGGGATCTGCTCGACGGAATGGTCGACGCGGTCTTTGCGGAGATCGATCTTCCGACGCCGGGACTGCCGTGGCGAACGGAAGTTCACGCGCGAGCGGTATCGACTCGGGAGGTGCTGGGGAGGCACCCGTGGGCAACTCCGTTGATGGAGTCCCGAACGACGCCTGGTCCCGCGACCCTGCGCCACCACGACGCCGTCATCGGAACACTACGCGCTGCCGACTTTCCGGTCGCCCTTGCTGCGCATGCCTTTTCGATCATGGATGCGTACATCTACGGCTTCGTGCTGCAAGAGGTGAGCTTGCCGTTCGAAACAGCGCAGGAAACGACGGAACTGGCGAAGGCGATCATGGGCTCGTTCGAGAGCGGTCAGTATCCGCACCTGGCCGAGCTGACCACCGAGCACGTCCTAGCTCCGGGATACAGCTACGCCGCCGAATTCGCTTTCGGTCTTGATCTGATTCTCGACGGACTCGAACGTCTGCACATCGGGAGCGAACGATGATCTGACGTGAGTACCGGGTTAAAGTCGAGAAAACCGGGTTACCGGTCCAGACTTCAGATGTCCCGAAGAGGAGCTTTCTGTGCGCGCCATGGTGGTTACGGAACTGTCCGGTCCCGAAGGAATTGTCGCGCAGGAGGTTCCCGAGCCCGCAGCCGAAGGTCTTGTTCTCATCGATGTGAAGGCCAGTGGCGTCTGCTTTCCGGACCTACTCATCACCTACGGCAAGTATCAGATCCGCCCGGAACCGCCGTTCATTCCCGGCGCGGAGATCTCGGGCGTCGTGGTCTCCGCGCCGAAAGGGTCGGGTTTCGCTCCGGGCGATCGTGTTCTCGCGGCCGCGTATCTGGGCGGCTATGCAGAGCGGATTGCCGTCAACCCGGCGCAGGTACTCCGAATTCCGGACGGACTCGCCTTCGACGAGGCGGCCTCTCTGATCATCAACTATCAGACGATGGAGTTCGCGCTGGCTCGTCGCGCGAAGATCGTCGCGGGGGAGACGGTCGTCGTGCTCGGCGCTGCGGGCGGAGTCGGAACGGCAACCATCCAGCTGGCCAAGGCGCACGGCGCTCGGGTGATCGCCGTGGTACGACGCGAAGGCGTCGAGGACTTCTTGCGTGAGCTCGGTGCCGACGAGGTTGTCGCGCTGGCTCCGGGATGGGGAGAGCGGATTCGGGAACTGACCGACGGCGTCGGCGCTCAGATCGTGGTAGATCCAGTAGGCGGGGATGCGTTCGACGACGCGGTCCGGGTTCTGGCGCCGGAGGGGCGTCTTGTGGTTATCGGTTTTGCCGGCGGCGGCATTCCTCAGGTCAAGGTGAACCGGGTGCTGTTCCGCAACATCAGCATTGTCGGCGCGGCGTGGGGCGAGTTCACGCGCACCAATCCCGAAGCGGTAGCCGAGGTGCATGCATCGCTGGTAGAACACGTCCGGAACGGCTTGCGTCCGCTGGTCAAGGCACGGTATCCGCTTGCCGACGCAGCAGTTGCCCTGGCTGATCTCGAAAGCGGCAAAGTTCTCGGAAAGGCCATCTTGCTGCAGGAATGATTCTTCGCAACGTGATGGTGCTCACCAAATAATAAGTTGCAACATGTTTTCATTTGGGCAATAGTTGCAACCGCACTACCATTTGCCAGGTGATCGCTTCCGATTCTGATGACCTGTATGGAGCACTCGACGAGTTGTTCACTCGCCTGATGAGCGCCGGTGATTCGGAGTCGATCGATGCGTTGATCGAACTGGATCTCTCGTTCTCTCAGGTGCGTGTGCTGTTCGTACTTGCACAACGTGATGCGGCGATCCCGATCAACGAGGTTGCCGACGAGCTTCGGCTCTCGGTGGCAGCTACGGGGCGGAACATCGATCAGCTCGTGAACATGGGTCTGGTCGATCGCCGTGAAGACGAGCGGGACCGACGCGTCAAGCGGGTTTCCTTGTCGGAGGCCGGTCGTAAGGTGACGACCAACCACATCGAGTGCAAGCGCGGCCAGCTTCGCGAATTCGCGTCGCGTGTTCCTGAGCCAGAGCGGATTCGTTTGTTCGAGGCTCTCAAGCCCATTCTCGCGGGTGACTATCTGCGAGCACTTAACCAGGAGACTTCGCGATGACATCGCCGAACGCGCCGGCACCGGCGTCCGACAAACTTGACGGGGCGGTCCTCAAGATCGCTTCCGTGGTGGTGCTCGGCGCCATCATGTCGATTCTCGACGTAACCGTGGTGAGCGTCGCGCTCACCACTTTTGCCGAGGACTTCGAAACTTCGTACGCCACCGTCGCGTGGACGATGACGGCCTACACGCTCGCCTTGGCGACGGTCATTCCGGTTACCGGTTGGGCTGCCGACCGTTTCGGCACCAAGCGCCTGTACATGACGGCCCTGGTGCTGTTCGTGCTCGGTTCGGTCGCTTGTGCGATGGCGTGGGACATCACCTCGCTCATCGGCTTCCGCGTGCTCCAGGGTCTCGGCGGCGGCATGTTGATGCCGCTCGGTATGACGATCATGACCCGGGCCGCCGGTCCGGACCGTGTCGGTCGTGTCATGGCAGTTCTCGGTATCCCGATGCTGCTCGGTCCTATCGGCGGCCCGATTCTCGGTGGTTGGCTGATCGAGGCCGCGAGCTGGCACTGGATCTTCCTGATCAACTTGCCGATCGGCATCATCGCTCTGGCTGCTGCGTTCATCATTCTGCCGTCCGACAAGGCGAAGCCTTCGGAGTCCTTCGACTTCCTCGGCATGATCCTGCTGTCGCCCGGCCTGGCGCTGTTCCTGTTCGGTGTGTCGTCCATCCCTGAGGTGGGAACCGTCGCGTCCGCTCGGGTTCTGGTGTCTGCCGGTATCGGTCTGGCACTGATCATCGCCTTCGTGTTCCACGCGCTCAACAAGGATCACCCGCTGATCGACCTGCACCTGTTCAAGAACCGTCAGTTGACCACCGCCGTCATCACGACGTCGTTGTTCATCGTCGCGTTCATGGGCGCCGGGTTGCTGTTCCCGAGCTACTTCATTCAGGTCGGCGGGCACACCACGCTCGCGGCCGGATTGTTGATGGCTCCACAGGGTCTGGGCGCTATGGTCACCATGCCGATCGCTGGTCGACTGGTCGACAAGATCGGCCCGGGCAAGATCGTCCTGACCGGTTTGCCGCTGATTCTCATCGGTTTGGGTGTGTTCACACAGGTTGCCTCGGATTCCCCGACGTGGCTGCTGATGGGCGCCTTGTTCGTCATGGGCCTCGGTATGGGTTGCACCATGATGCCGCTGATGACCGCAGCTATCGTGACGCTCTCCAACGAGCAGATCGCTCGCGGCTCCACTCTGATGAACATCGTTCAGCAGACCGCAGGTTCGATCGGTACCGCCGTGATGTCGGTGGTCTTGACCAACCAGCTTCTCGATCGTGGCCTCGATACGACGATGGTCGGTGCGGCGTCGCACATTCCGACCGAGCCGGGAAGTCCGCAGGAGTCTGCTGCGAATTCGATTCTCAGTGCGGCGTCGGACGCTTTCGGCAACACCTTCCTCGTTGCCACTGTGCTGATCGTCCTGACCCTCATCCCGGCGTTCTTCCTGCCGCGGAGCAAGACCACCAGGCCGGTGGCCGAGGGCGAGACGGCAACGCCGATCGTTATGCACTGACCGCTTTTCGGTAGATCGTTTGTCCAGATGAGGGCGGCACACATCTTGTGTGCCGCCCTCATCTTTTTGCCGTGGAATACAGCTGGATGGTTGAATGTTTGATCAGTTACATGCAAACGCATGGATCTAGTTCGCGGAGGAGCAACCATGCAGTTCGGAATCTTCACGGTTGGTGACGTCACCACTGATCCCACGACGGGTAAGACCCCGACAGAGCACGAGCGCATCAAGGCCATGACGACCATCGCCAAGCACGCCGAGGAAGTCGGTCTCGACGTCTTCGCGACCGGCGAGCACCACAACAAGCCGTTCGTGCCGTCATCTCCGACCACGATGCTCGGATACATCGCGGCCCAGACCGAGAAGATCACGCTCTCCACGTCCACGACGCTGATCACCACCAACGACCCGGTGAAGATCGCCGAGGACTACGCGATGCTTCAACACCTCGCTGAGGGGCGTGTCGATCTGATGATGGGACGCGGAAACACCGCGCCGGTGTACCCGTGGTTCGGCAAGGACATTCGCGCCGGTATCCCGCTGGCGCTCGAGAACTATCAACTTCTTCGCCGGCTCTGGGACGAGGAGGTCGTGAACTGGCAAGGGGAGTACCGCACTCCACTCCAGGGATTCACGTCCACCCCGCGCCCGCTGGACGGCGTCGCGCCGTTCGTGTGGCACGGTTCGATCCGCAGCCCCGAGATCGCGGAGATCGCGGCGTATCACGGCGACGGATTCTTCGCGAACAACATCTTCTGGCCGAAAGAGCACTACATCGAGCTGATCAATCTCTACCGCCAGCGTTACGAGCATTACGGCCACGGCTCCGCGGACCAGGCGATTGTCGGTCTCGGTGGTCAGGTCTTCATGCGCAAGAACAGTCAGGACGCGGTCAAGGAATTCCGTCCGTATTTCGACAATGCTCCGGTGTACGGCCACGGGCCCTCACTCGAAGAGTTCACCGAGCAGACGCCGCTGACCGTCGGTTCCCCTGAGCAGGTCATCGAGAAGACGTTGGCGTTTGCCGATTTCTTCGGCGACTACCAGCGCCAGCTGTTCCTGATGGATCACGCCGGGCTGCCGCTCAAGACGGTGCTCGAGCAGCTCGATCTGCTCGGTGAGGAAGTTGTTCCGGTTCTGCGCCGTGAGTTCGCGGCCAGGCGGCCCGCACATGTGCCGGACAACCCGCCCACTCACGCGTCGATGAAGGCGGCTCGTGAGGCAAGCAGTGTCACTGCCTGACGAGCAACCGCCTGAGGTTCCGGTCAGCACCACCGAACTCGCCACCGACGCCTGGGAAGCCTTGTTTCGCGCCCAGGTGTCGGTGCTGCGGCGGCTCTCTGCCGACGACGTCTGGGATCAGGTGTCGATGCGCGAGTACGACGTGCTGTTCACATTGAGCCTCACACCGAGTAGTTCACTTCGCCTGCATGACCTGAATCGCGAGATCCTGTTGAGCCAGCCGTCACTCAGCCGCCTGGTAGAACGGTTGGAGGGTGAAGGTCTGGTATCGAGAAGTGTTGATCCACAGGATCGCCGCGGGACGATCGTGCAACTCACCGAAGCGGGTGCAGCGCTGCAGAAATCAGTGGGTCGCCGTCATGCGGCGAGCATTCGTCGCCACGTCGGACCGGCCCTGGACGCGGATGAACTTCGACTGTTGGCCGAATTGTGCACGCGTCTGCGTCTCGCGCAGTCATGACTAGAGGCAGGATGGACGATATGAGCAACCTCGAAGCGCAGCCCGTCGAGCAGGAATGCGAAGGCCATCCGGCGGAGAGCGAGATTCAGATTCTCACCCCGCGCGACGTACCGCTCGGTGGCCCGCGGGCGATGCGAGTGCGTCGCACCCTTCCGCAACGCGAGCGTTCGCTGATCGGGGCATGGTGTTTTGCCGATCATTACGGTCCGGATGACGTCGGCTCAGGACCGGGCATGCATGTGCCGCCGCATCCGCATACCGGATTGCAAACGGTGAGTTGGCTGTTCACCGGAGAGATCGAGCACCGTGACAGCATCGGTTCCCATGCAATGGTTCGGCCGGGTGAACTGAATTTGATGACGGCCGGGAGTGGGATCGCGCACTCCGAGGTGTCGACGCCGAATACGAAGGTTCTGCACGGGATGCAGTTGTGGGTGGCGCTGCCGGATGCGGCGCGCGATACCGCACCCGCGTTCGTTCACTATCGACCGGAGCCGGTGACCACCGATGGTGCCACGCTCAGTGTGTTCCTCGGCTCGCTCGCCGGTGACACGTCTCCGGTGTCTACCTTCACCGAATTACTCGGTGCCGAGGTGATTCTCGATCCTGGGGCCGAGATCGCCCTCGATGTCGATCGTTCACATGAGCACGGCGTGATCGTCGATCAAGGATCGGTTGTTCTGCGTGGTACCACCGTCGGCTGGGCCGAGTTGGGTTATCAAGCACCGGGTTTCGGAAAACTGACTTTGCGCAATCCGGGATCCGAACCGGCTCGACTGCTACTGCTCGGCGGGAAACCGTTGGGCGAGCAGGTCATCATGTGGTGGAACTTCATGGGTCGTACCCACGAAGAGATCGTCGAGTATCGACGCAAGTGGCAGGCCGAGCTGGCCTCCGGATTCGACGGCAGCGTCCCGGACCAGCGTTTCGGCGTCGTGCCGGGATACGACGGCCCGGCGCTCCCGGCACCCGAGTTGCCGAACAGTACGTTGCGGCCCCGAGGCTAGTCGGTGCTCTTGCGGCTACCGTCCGCGAGCATCGTCTCGATCAGGCCTGTTCGATGTCCTGGTGAGCCTTCGCGAGCATGATGTAGCCGGCGCCGTTGGCGGTGATACCGGCCTTTTCGCCTTCGGAGAGTTCACGTTTGACCTTGGCGGGCACGCCGGCGACCAGTGATCCAGGCGGGATTTGCATCCCCTGAGACACGACCGCACCGGCTGCAATCAGTGATCCCGAACCGATGTGTGCGCCGTTGAGCACCACGGCACCCATGCCGACGAGAACGTCGTCTTCGACGGTGCACCCGTGCAGCACTGCGTTGTGGCCGACCGAGATTCGCTCGCCCAGCACTGCGGGGAACGTCGGGTCGGCGTGCACGGTGCAGTTGTCCTGAATGTTGGTGTCAGCGCCGATGGAGATCGATTCTGCGTCGCCGCGGATAACCGCGCCGTACCAGATGCTGGCTCCGGCAGCGATGGTCACAGCGCCGACAACGGTGGCGTTGGGTGCGATGAACGCACTTTCGTCGATCTGCGGGGTGTTACCGAGAACGGTGGCGATGATCGGGTTGGTCATGGTTCTCCTGTGCGTTGGAATGACGTGCTCTGACGGTACCTGGACTATTTCGGTGTGGACTTTCGATTCATGACGACCGTCCCGACACCCGCGGTCACCACCAGTCCGATGGCGACGAGTGTGAAAGCGTCGAGCGTTTGCCCGATCACGAGGACTCCGGCCAGTGCGGCCGCTGCCGGTTCGAGGGCGATGAGGACCGCGAAGACCTTCTTGGCCAAGGAGCGCAGCGCCCACATTTCCAAGCTGTACGGGATGACGGACGAGAGGACGGCGACGGCGGCGCCTGCGGCGAGCATCTTCGGATCCAGCAGTTCGCTTCCGCCCGAGACGACGCCGAAGGGGAGCGTCAATACGGCTGCGACGATGCTTGCGCCCGCCAACCCGTCGGCACTCGGGAGCGTCGCGGCCAGGTGGGAACCGGCCACGATGTAGCCGGCCCACGCAGTCGCGGCGATCAACGCGAACATCACCCCGATCGGGTCCAAACCGGATTCGCCGTGATCGCCTAACCCGAGCAGCAACACTCCGCCGAAGGCGAGCAGTACCCACGCTCCGTCGGCCCACCGACGAGACAGAACTGCGGCCAGCGTCAACGGTCCGAGGAACTCGATGGTGACGGCGGTGCCGATGGGCACCGTGTCGAGGGCGAGGTAGAAGGCGCCGTTCATCACGGCGAGGGCGATGCCCAGCGCGAAGATGCCTTTGCGTTGCCGGTTCGACCACCTGCTCCATCGTGGGCGGACGATGACGCCGAGGATGATCGCGGCGATCGTCAGCCGCAGCGTCGTGGCTCCGGCGGGCCCGATCTGCGAGAACAATGTCGTCGCGAATGCCGCTCCGAACTGGAGCGACAGTATCGAGGTGAGGACCGCGCCGACCGGCAGTAGCTGACTGCCCGCCTTCATTCTCCGGTGAACTCAGGACTTCGACGCTCGAGCATCGCGGCGACGGCTTCGTGGTGATCTCGGGTGTGGTGGGCGATCGACTGCATGGCGGCCGAGAGTTCGAGCAGGCTCTCGAGGCTCTGGTGCTGGCCTTCGCGGAGGAGTTTCTTGGTCATGCGGAGTACCTGCGGGGGATTGGCGGCTACTCGAGCTGCCAAAGCGTGCGCTGCGGAAAGCAATTCCTCGGGTTCGGTGATCTGCGAGACCAGACCCCAGTCGAGTGCCTTCGCAGCATCGATGGGTTCGCCGGTGAACGCCATCTCGGCGGCGCGGGCGTTGCCGATCGCGCGGGGGAGCAGCCAGGCTCCGCCGTCGCCGGGGATGAGTCCCACCTTGACGAAGCTCTCGGCGAAGACTGCGGCGGTCGAGGCGATGCGGAGGTCACACATGAGGGAGAGGTCGCAGCCCGCTCCGATGGCCGGGCCGTTGACGGCCGCAATGGTCGGCACCTCACATGTGTACAGCGCGAGCGGAATGCGCTGGATGCCGTGCCGGTAGCCCTGGCGGATCTCGCCGGGAGCACCACCGAACATGCCTTCCTTGTCTCGCATGTGTTTGACGTTGCCGCCGGAGGAGAAAGCCGACCCGGCCCCCGTGAGGATGACCGCTCGCACACTCTGATCTCGGTTGACTGCGGTGACCGCGTCTTCGAGGGCCTCGATCATGTCGATCTCGGAGATCGCGTTGCGGGTGTCCGGGCGATTGAGGGTCCACGTGACCACATCGCCGGTTCGCGAGATCAGTACGGCGTCGCTCATGGGTGCTCCTGGTAGTCGATGGCAGTTGAGCTCAGTCTCTCACCACAAGATTTCTCAATAACAATCATTCGTGCTTGATTTTTATGGACCCGGGTGTGATGCTGGTCGCATGGCCGAACTTCAGACGTTCATCGATGACTTGCGGGCCGAAGGCGAGAGCCTCGACGCCCTGGTTGCGGATCTGCCCGAGGAGAAGTGGGCGACAATGACGCCGGCGGAAGGGTGGAGCGTCGCGCATCAGATCGGGCACCTGCACTGGACGGACAGTGCTGCGATCCTGGCGATCACCGACCCGGACGGGTTTGCGGAGCAGTTGAAGGCGGCGTTCGTGAATCCGGCGGGATTTGTCGACGACGGTGCTGCCGAGCAGGCGGCCCGCCCGCCGGCGGAGTTGCTCGCCGATTGGAGAGCGGGGCGCACCGCTCTCGTCGAGGCTCTCACCGCCGCCCCGTCCGGTACCAAGTTTCCTTGGTACGGCCCGCCCATGGGCGGAGTGTCCATGGCAACTGCGCGATTGATGGAGACGTGGGCGCACGGGCAGGACGTTGCCGACGCGCTCGGCGTCGAGCGAGCCCCGACGGCGCGCATCAAGAACATCGCTCATCTGGGTGTCCGTACGCGGAACTTTGCGTACTCGGTCAACGAGAAGACGCCGCCCGCCGACGATTTCCGGGTTGAGTTGACGGCGCCGGACGGTTCGCTCTGGACCTGGGGGCCGGAAGATGCACCGCAGAAGGTGACCGGGCCCGCATTGGACTTCTGTTTGCTGGTCACTCAGCGTGCCAATCGCGCCGATCTCGATCTGGTTGCCGTTGGTGCCGACGCGGACGAGTGGCTCGGGTTCGCGCAGGCATTTGCCGGACCCAGCGGCGAGGGACGAGCCGCACGAGAAGCGAAGGTGGGCAAATGAGTTCGGTACGGATCGGTAACTGCTCCGGGTTCTATGGCGACCGCATCTCGGCGATGCGCGAGATGCTCGAGGGCGGCGACCTCGACTACCTGACCGGCGACTACCTTGCCGAGTTGACGATGTTGATCCTCGGACGGGACAGGATGAAGGACCCGTCGCTCGGCTACGCGAAGACGTTCCTGCGGCAGGTGGAAGACACCCTCGGACTTGCACTCGACAAGGGCGTGAAGATCGTCGCGAATGCCGGCGGTCTCAACCCGGCCGGACTGGCCGACGCGCTGCGCGAGGTCAACACCAGGCTGGGGTTGAACGCGAAGATCGCCCACGTCGAGGGCGACGATCTGGTCTCTCGGGCAGACGAACTCGGACTCGGCTCCCCGCTGACGGCCAACGCGTACCTCGGCGCCTGGGGCATCGTCGAAGCATTGTCGGCCGACGCCGATGTCGTGGTCACCGGACGTGTCACCGACGCTTCGGTGATCGTCGGTCCGGCCGCTCACCATTTCGGTTGGAAGCGAGATGATTTCGATCAGCTGGCCGGTGCTGTCGCGGCGGGCCACGTCATCGAGTGCGGAACCCAGGCCACCGGCGGCAACTACGCGTTCTTCACCGAGATTCCGAATCTGGGCCGTCCTGGCTTCCCGATCGCCGAGATCAACGCGGACGGGTCTTCGGTCATCACCAAGCATGCCGGAACGGACGGCGAGGTGAGCGTCGGCACCGTGACGGCGCAGCTGCTGTACGAGATCACGGGTGGACGCTACGCAGGCCCGGACGTGACCACCCGCATCGACAACGCGGTGCTCACCCAGGAAGGCCCGGATCGGGTGCTGATCAGCGGAGTCACGGGCGAGGCTCCGCCGCCGCAGTACAAGGTCTCACTCAACACGCTGGCCGGGTTCCGCAACGAGGCCACTTTCATTCTCACCGGTCTCGACATCGAGGCCAAGGCCGATCTGGCGAAGACTCAACTCGAATCCTGGCTGACGAAGAAGCCCGCCGAACTGGTCTGGACTCTCGCTCGCACGGATCACCCGGATTCCGACACCGAGGAAACCGCGAGTGCGTTACTGCGCTGCGTGGTTCGCGATTCCGATCCCAAGGTGATCGGTCGTCCCTTCTCTGCGGTTGCGGTGGAAATGGCGCTTGCCAGTTACCCAGGCTTCTCGCTGACCGCGCCGCCGAGCAACGGACAACCGTACGGAGTGTTCACCCCCGGCTACGTCGACGCCGGATCGGTGCCTCACGTGGCCGTACTGCCCGACGGCACTCGCGTGGACATCGCTCCGTCGACGCTGACGCAGGACCTCGAAGCCGTCGACGAACCTGAGCGTCCGGAGCCGTTGCCGCCACAGTCTTCGCTTTCGGTGCCACTCGGCACCATTGCCGGTGCCCGTAGTGGCGACAAGGGTGGAAATGCCAACGTCGGCGTCTGGGTTCGCACGGACGATCAGTGGAAGTGGTTGGCGCACACTCTGACCGTCGAAATGCTCAAGGAACTGCTACCGGAAGCAGCAGACCTGAACGTCACTCGCTACCAGCTTCCGCACCTTCGTGCCGTCAACTTCGTGATCGAGGGAATCCTCGGTCAGGGTGTTGCCTCGCAGGCGCGGTTCGATCCGCAGGCCAAGGGAATTGGCGAATGGCTGCGTTCACGCCACATCGACATCCCGATTTCGCTACTCCCCGTAACTGACGAGAAAGAGGATTCACGGTGACCGTGTGGACCACACCGGAAAGGCTTGCGCTTCGCGAGACCGTACGCGGATTCGTGAACCAGGAGATTCTGCCGCATCTGACGCAGTGGGAGCGCGACGGCGAGATTCCGCGCGAATTACACCGCAAGGCAGGCGCTCTCGGGCTGCTCGGCGCCAGTGCTCCCGAATCGGCGGGCGGTGAGGGCGGCGACGCCGTCGACTCCATCGTGATCTGTGAGGAGATGCATCAGGCAGGTGCGTCGGGCGGGCTGTTCGCATCGCTCTTCACCTGCGGCATCGCGGTGCCGCACCTGATTGCAGCGGGCGACGAGGCGCAGATCGAGAAGTGGGTCAAGCCGACCCTGCGCGGCGACAAGATCGGCTCGCTCGCCATCACCGAGCCCGGCGGAGGCAGCGACGTCGGGCACCTGACAACCACAGCCAAGCGCGACGGCGATCATTACGTCGTGAACGGCGCCAAGACGTTCATCACCTCCGGCGTTCGAGCCGACTTCGTCGTTACCGCAGTGCGCACCGGTGGCCCCGGCGCGGGTGGTGTCTCACTGCTCGTGATCGAGAAGGGCACACCGGGATTCACCGTCTCACGCAAACTCGAGAAGATGGGCTGGCGTGCATCCGATACCGCGGAACTGTCCTTTGTCGATGCCCGGGTTCCGGTGGAGAATCTGGTCGGCGCAGAGAACAGCGGCTTCGCGCAGATCGCCCAGGCATTTGTTTCCGAACGTGTCGCGCTCGCCGCGCAGGCGTATGCCAGTGCAGAACGTTGCCTGGAGCTGACCCTCGAATGGTGCCGCGCCCGCGAAACTTTCGGTCGACCCCTCATCAGTCGGCAGGCCGTGCAGAACACCGTCACCGAGATGGCCCGCAAGATCGACGTCGCCAAGGTGTACACCCACTCGGTGATCGAGCGGTACATGGCCGGTGACGGCGACCTGATCGCCGAGGTGTGCTTCGCGAAGAACACGGCAGTCGAGACGGGCGAATGGGTTGCGAACCAAGCCGTTCAGCTGTTCGGCGGCCTCGGATACATGCAGGAAAGTGAAGTGGAGAGGCAGTACCGGGACATGCGAATTCTGGGAATCGGTGGCGGAACCACCGAAATCCTCACCGGCCTCGCGGCCAAGCGATTGGGGTATCAGTCATGAGTGTCATCCGGTCAACGCTGGACACCAATTCCGAGGTGTATCAGACCGCAACATCGACCATGAACACCAAGCTCGCCGAGATCGAGGTCGAGCACGCCAAAGCGCTTGCCGGTGGCGGCGAGAAGTACACCGAGCGGCACCACAAACGGGGAAAGCTTCTGGCGCGCGAGCGGATCGAACTCCTGCTCGATCAGGATTCACCGTTTCTCGAGCTGTGTCCCCTCGCTGCGTGGGGGAGTGACTTCCCGGTCGGCGCCAGCACCGTGGTCGGTATCGGCGTTGTCGAAGGTGTCGAATGCCTGATCGTCGCCAACGATCCCACTGTGCGCGGCGGCACCAGCAATCCTTGGACGCTGCGTAAGGGATTCCGCGCCAACGACATCGCCATGCAAAATCGTCTCCCGGTGATCTCGCTGGTCGAGTCCGGCGGTGCAGACCTGCCGACGCAGAAGGAGGTGTTCATCCCGGGCGGGCGTATGTTCCGTGACCTCACACAGCTTTCCGCAGCCGGTATCCCCACCATTGCACTGGTCTTCGGTAACTCGACTGCCGGCGGCGCGTACATCCCGGGCATGTCCGACCACGTCGTGATGATCAAGGAACGCTCCAAGGTGTTCCTCGCAGGCCCGCCGCTGGTCAAGATGGCCACCGGTGAGGAATCAGATGACGAGGCACTCGGCGGCGCCGAAATGCACGCTCGCAAGTCCGGGTTGGCTGACTACTTCGCAGCCGACGAGCAGGACGCGATCCGCATCGGTCGCTCGATCGTCAAGCGACTCAACTGGACCAAGAAGGGGCCGGCGCCTCGCGCGGAGATCATTGAACCGCTCGAGGATCCGGAAGAGTTGCTCGGCATCGTTCCGGCCGACCTGAAGATTCCGTTCGATCCGCGTGAGGTCATCGCCCGTATCGTCGACGGTTCCGACTTCGACGAGTTCAAGCCGCTCTACGGTTCCTCCCTCGTGACCGGCTGGGCCGAACTCAACGGTTACCCGATCGGCATCCTGGCCAACGCACGTGGAGTTCTCTTCAGCGAAGAGTCCCAGAAGGCAACGCAGTTCATCCAGCTTGCCAACCGCTCCAACACGCCGTTGCTGTTCCTGCACAACACCACCGGCTACATGGTGGGTAAGGAGTACGAGGAGGGCGGCATGATCAAGCACGGATCGATGATGATCAATGCGGTTGCCAACTCCAAGGTTCCGCACATCTCGATCCTGCTCGGAGCGTCGTACGGCGCCGGTCACTACGGCATGTGCGGACGGGCATTCGATCCGAGATTCCTCTTTGCCTGGCCCAGTTCCAAGTCCGCCGTCATGGGCGGTGCGCAGCTTGCCGGCGTCATCTCCATCGTGGGACGCGCTGCTGCCGAGGCCCGCGGCCAGGTTTTCGACGAGCAGGCTGATGCCGGCATGCGCGCGATGATCGAGAACCAGATCGAGGCCGAGTCACTTCCGATGTTCCTGTCCGGGCGTCTGTACGACGACGGCGTCATCGATCCCCGAGACACCCGCACCGTGGTGGGAATGTGCCTGTCGGCCATTGCCACCGCCCCGATCGAAGGCACCGAGAACTTCGGCGTCTTCCGTATGTGAGGCACGCCGTGACAATCACTTCAGTACTGGTCGCCAATCGTGGCGAAATCGCCCGCCGTGTCTTCGCAACCTGTCGGAAGAACGGAATCGGCACGGTTGCGGTATTTTCCGACGCGGATGCCGACAGCCCTCACGTCGCCGAAGCCGATGCTTCGGTTCGCCTGCCGGGTAACACGCCTGCCGAGACCTACCTGCGGGGCGAGTTGATCATCGCCGCCGCGCAGGCTTCGGGCGCCGACGCGATTCACCCCGGATACGGATTCCTCTCCGAGAACGCGGAGTTCGCGCGCAGCGTCATCGATGCCGGACTGACATGGATCGGTCCGCCCGTCGAATCCATCGAGCTCATGGGATCGAAGGTCGAGTCCAAGAAGATCATGGACGCGGCCGGAGTTCCGGTGCTGTCCGAACTCGATCCCGCTGCGGTGACCGAAGCTCATCTGCCAGTGCTGATCAAGGCGTCGGCGGGCGGCGGCGGACGCGGAATGCGTGTCGTTCGTGAATTGTCGGCGCTGGAAGGCGAACTGGAAGCGGCGCGGCGTGAGGCGCAGTCCGCCTTCGGCGACCCGACGGTCTTCTGCGAGCGCTACCTCGAGACCGGTCGGCACATCGAGGTTCAGGTCATGGCCGACCGCCACGGTGGGGTGTGGGCGGTGGGGGAGCGCGAGTGCTCGATCCAGCGTCGGCATCAGAAGGTGGTCGAAGAGGCGCCGTCGCCGCTCGTGCAGCGCATCCCCGCCATGCGCGAGAAGCTGTTCGACGCCTCGCGGCTCGCAGCCAACGCCATCGGTTACGAAGGCGCAGGAACCGTTGAATTCCTGGCTGACGAAAAAGGCGACTTCTTCTTCCTGGAAATGAACACCCGTTTGCAGGTAGAGCATCCGGTCACCGAGTGCACCACCGGACTCGATCTGGTGGAACTGCAATTGCAGGTCGCTTCAGGTGAAGCACTTCCGGACGAACAGCCGGAGATCCGGGGGCATTCGATCGAGGTGCGACTGTACGCCGAGGACCCCGCCAAGAACTGGCAGCCTCAGAGTGGAACCGTTCACCACATCGAGTTGCCCGGTGACCCGCAAGAATTCAGTGTTCTGCGTGAGCAGGGCGTTCGCCTCGACTCCGGCGTCGTCGACGGCAGTGTTGTCGGCGTCCACTACGACCCGATGTTGGCCAAGATCATCTCGTACGCGCCGACGCGGACAGCAGCTGCCCGGCTGCTCGCGTCGACGCTGGCGCGCACCAGGATTCACGGCCTGCGCACCAACCGCGATCTGCTCGTCAATGTCCTGGCTCACCCCGCCTTCATTGCCGGGGACACCGATACGGCGTTCTTCGAGACCCATGACCTCGAGAAGTTGTCAACGCCTCTGGCCGACACCGACGCCGAAAGGCTTTCGGCGCTGGCGGCGGCACTTGCCGATGCCGCGCACAACCGGTCGTCGGCGCGTGTCATCGGCCGCTTGCCCAGCGGGTGGCGCAACCTCCCGTCGCAGCCGCAGAGCAAGAGCTACTCCACTGCGTCGGGCGACTACGACGTCCGCTACTCCCTGAGCCGAAGCGGCGTGTTGAACGCAGAAGGCTTCGACGACGTGAGCCTGGTATCGGCAACTGCTGCACGGGTAGTGCTCGAGCAGGGCGGAGTACGGCGTTCGTTCGACGTGGCGGCATACGAGAGTGAGATTTTTGTCGACTCCTCGCTGGGGCCCGTCGCGTTGACGGCAGCACCGCGCTTCGTGGATCCGTCGGCGGAAGTCGCCGCCGGTTCGTTGCTCGCTCCGATGCCGGGATCGGTTATCCGCCTCGGCGCCGCACTCGGTGACACCGTCACTGCCGGCCAGCCGATTCTGTGGCTAGAGGCCATGAAGATGGAACACACCGTCACCGCGCCGACTGCCGGTGTCCTGGTAGAACTTCCGGTCGCCGTCGGCCAGCAGGTCGAAGTCGGATCGGTACTCGCACGTGTGGAAGAACCCGCTACAGAAGAGGAAGCATGATGAGTTTCATCGAAACCGAAGAGCAGAAGGAACTGCGGGCATCCGTTTCCAAACTGGGTGAGCGCTTCAACTACGTCGACTACGTGCTGCCCAAGGCGCGCAAGGGTGAGCCGCTCACCGAATTGTGGAACGAGGCGGGCAAACTCGGATTCCTGGGCGTCAACCTGCCGGAGGAATACGGCGGGGGCGGTGCCGGTATCTACGAACTCGCGCTGGTGCAGGAGGAATTGGCGGCGCAGGGTGCCGGTCTGCTCCTGGTTGTCGTATCCCCGGCCATCTGCGGCACCATCATCGGCAAGTACGGCACGGCGGAGCAGAAGCAGCAGTGGCTACCCAGCCTCGCCGACGGCTCCAAGATCATGGCGTTCGGAATCACCGAGGCCGACGCCGGTTCCAACTCTCATCAGATCACCACGACGGCACGCAGGGATGGCGACGACTGGATCCTGAGCGGCAACAAGATCTACATCTCGGGTGTCGATCAGGCTGACGCGGTCCTCATCGTCGCGCGCACCGAGGACTCCAAGACCGGCAAGCTCAAGCCCGCTCTGTTCATCGTCCCCACGGATTCTCCCGGATTCGTGAAGACGCAGATGGAGATGGACATCATCGAGCCGGACCACCAGTTCATCTTGTTCCTCGACGATGTACGGCTGCCGGCCGACGCTCTGGTCGGCGAAGCCGATGCCGCCCTGATGCAGTTGTTCGCCGGCCTCAACCCCGAGCGCATCCTGGGTGCGTCGATGGCCATCGGCATGGGCCGTTACGCCCTGAACGCTGCGGTGAAGTTCGCCAACGAGCGCACGGTGTGGAAGACGCCGATCGGTGCGCACCAAGGTATTTCGCATCCACTCGCGCAGGTGAAGATCGAACTCGAGCTCGCCAAGCTGATGATGCAGAAGGCCGCGGTGCTCTACGACAGCGGCGACGATTTCGGTGCTGCCGAAGCCGCGAACATGGCAAAGTACGCCGCCGCCGAAGCCAGCATCAAGGCGCTCGATCAGGCGATCCAGACGCACGGCGGCGCAGGCCTGACGAAGGAATACGGACTGGCCGCCATGCTCGGCGCGGCCCGTATCGCCCGCGTCGCGCCGGTGAGCCGCGAGATGATCCTCAACTTCGTCTCGCAGCACTCTCTCGGTCTGCCGCGGTCGTACTAAACGGTCCTACTGAAGAGGAGACTCATGACGGATCAGGACAAGCCATACGTACGGTACGACGTATCGGGCGGTGCTGCCACGATCACTCTCGACTCACCCCACAACCGCAACGCGATTTCGACGCGGTTGGTGACGGAGTTACAAGCGGGGTTGACGTCAGCGGCCGCCGATCCGGCAGTTCGAGCGGTGGTGCTCACCCACACCGGTGGAACATTCTGTGCGGGAGCCGATCTCAGCGAGGCTTCCGGATCGTCCGCGTCACCGGAAGAGGCCGTCAAAGAACGAGGGCGGGGAATGCTGACGCTCTTGCGCAGCATTCTCGAGCTTCCCAAGCCGGTGATCGGGCGCATCGACGGTCACGTCCGAGCCGGGGGTATGGGTCTTGTCGGGGCGTGCGACATCGTCGTCGCCGGACCGGCGAGCACCTTCGCGGTGACGGAATCACGGTTGGGTTTGGCAGCGTCCATCATTTCGCTCACGGTCCTACCGAGGCTCGACCAGCGATCTGCGAGCCGATACCTGCTCACCGGAGAGAAGTTCGGCCAGCACCAGGCCGAATCCATCGGACTCGTCACCGCCGCGTCGCAGGACACGGGGGAGTCGATCACCGAACTGCTCGGCACCTTGCGCCAATGTTCACCGCAGGGACTTGCCGAATCGAAGTGGATCACGACGCGTTCGGTCCTGGCCGGATTCGACCGTGACGGCGAGGAGATGATCGCGCAGTCGGCCCGGCTGTTTTCCTCTGACGAGGCTCGTGAGGGCATGATGTCTTTCTTGCAGAAGCGTCCAGCAGCCTGGGCGCAGTAGAACTGCGCACTGGAACACAGCGGTAGAAAGGATGGCGGCGCGATGACTCGAGAACCGAAGCAGGACCGAAGTCGAGTCACGCGCTCCCACCTGCTCGAAGTGACTGTGGAGTGTCTCGCTGAACTCGGATGGAGCGCAACGACGATGAGCGTCGTCGCCCAGCGTGCCGGGGTGTCCCGCGGTGCGATGCAGCATCACTTCCCGACCCGCGAGGACCTCATCACGGCGGCGCTCGAGGTGATGTTCGACGCCAGGATGGATCAGGCGCGAAAGGAATCGACCGACCTTCCGGTGGGTGCCGGACGAACCGAGGCGGTCATTTCGCGGTTGGTCGAGTACTACACCGGAACTCTGTTCAAAGCAGCACTGCAGGTGTGGACGGCCGCTGCCTCCGACCCCGACCTGCGGGCCCGCGTGTTGCCCCTCGAGGAACGGTTCGGGCGCATCGCGCACCGCATGGCCGTCGAGAGTCTGGGTGTCGACGACTCCGATCCGGTGACGCACCGTTTGGTACAGGCGACCCTGGACCTGGCCCGCGGGCTGGGGCTGGCAGACGTCTTGACCGACGACTCGCGTCGACGCACCGAGGTGGTCAAACAATGGGCGGCGCAATTGGATTCCACGCTGGTTCGGGTACCGGTCCCGACTCCCTGAATCGGTAGCGGCGTGGCGGCGACCGATGAGCGAGGTGCGCACGTGGCGTGTGTCGGGGGCCACCGAGAAGTACAGTCGGCTCCATGGCCGCACGCACCCTCACTTCGATCGGGACTTCGGTATTGGTCTCGGCTGCCGTGCTTTCGGCGGTGGTCGGCTGCAGCTCCGACGACGGGTCCGCCGATCGGCCGGGGGACGACGCCAGTTCGCCGGCGCTCGCACCCACCGATCCCGGTCCGATGTTCGCCGAATGCGGCTCGGTGACCGACGAAGAAGTTGTCAATGCCTTCAACCTCGGCGCTTTTGCGACGACGACGCGCAACGGCGTCGGTTGCCAGTGGGAGGTCGCTGGTTCGAGCGGTCCGAGCGTCAGTTTCTCCTGGTACCGCGGTAGCCCGATCGGCCGCGAACGGGCCGGGTCCGACCTGCTCGGACGTCCCGCCGCCGACATCACGATCGGCGGTCATCAAGGCTTCATCGCGTCCACGGCAGGTTCGCTGTGCGAGTTGGGTATCGCGTTCGGCGGAGACTTCGTGCACTGGTCGATCACCTACGGCTTGCTGCCACCGACCGCGGATCCATGCACGGTGGCGCGGGATCTGATGGAAAAAACAGTTTCGAGGGCACAGTGAAGTTCGAGGGCGCCGTGAAGCGCGTACGGATCGGGCTCGCCCTGGCTGGATCGCTGGTTCTGCTGACAGGCTGCGGCTCGGTGGTCATCGGGACTCCCCGTGCGGAGGGCAGCTACGGCGGTAGTGACAGCCAGGAATTCGCCAACGTCCTCCAAGAATGCGAGGCCGTCACCGACGAGCAGATCGCCGGTGCCGTGGGTGCCGACGCCGTCGGGCGTGGGTTCTTCGGCGCTATCTGCCGTTGGGACGGCATCGGGGCCGCGGGTCCGATCAAGATCACCTTCAACTGGTTCGAGACGGGCACCCTCGATCACGAGCGCGCTGCATTCGAACATCTGGGATACGTGGTGGCGAAAATCGACATCAACGGCAGTGGCGGTTACGAGGTTCGCCAGCCGGCCGATCCGCAGAGTTGCGGCGTGAGCGCGAGCGCACCGGCCGGGGGAGTGTTCGGTTGGTGGGTCACCGAGCCGCAGGGCGGCGCGGATCCGTGCGAGGCTGCGGCAAAGCTCGGCGCGTTGACGTTGAACCGCAGCATCTGATCGTGACCGGTCCGGCTGCGTGGTCTGAGTTTGCAGCCAGAGTGTCTGGTCAGAGCGTGAGGTCACTATCACCGTGGCCTCGCTTTGACCTCGTGGCGCGCCGACAGGTATCGTTATGGGTCGTGTCCGGCATGCCCGGGCCGATCTGTGTGCCTAGCTAGGTATTGCCGTGCGCGCGTTCGAGCAGAAACTGCTGATGAACGAGCATCCGGCTGCCTGTGTGGGGGTATGCGACACGCCCGACCTCGGGGGCAGTGCGCGGCATGAAAGTGCTGAGTACAGACTCTGAGGTGGGTGAGGAGCAGCAGCTCTCTTGCTCCAACTGCTAGATCCCTAATTTCAGAACAGCCACGTTTTCGAACGGCCCGAGTTCGCTCGAGCAGTCTGTTCGTCACAAGAAAGCCGGTAAATGCCAACCATCAACCAGCTGGTCCGCAAGGGTCGCCGCGACAAGACCGCCAAGGTCAAGACGGCAGCCCTCAAGGGCAGCCCGCAGCGTCGTGGCGTGTGCACTCGCGTGTACACCACCACCCCCAAGAAGCCGAACTCCGCGCTCCGTAAGGTCGCACGTGTTCGCCTCACGACTTCGGTCGAGGTCACCGCGTACATCCCCGGTGAAGGTCACAACCTTCAGGAGCACTCCATGGTGCTCGTCCGTGGCGGTCGTGTGAAGGACCTCCCGGGTGTCCGTTACAAGATCATCCGCGGCTCCCTGGACACCCAGGGTGTCAAGGGTCGCAAGCAGGCACGCAGCCGCTACGGCGCCAAGAAGGAGAAGAGCTAATGCCACGTAAGGGCCCCGCTCCGAAGCGCCCGCTCATCAACGACCCGGTTTACGGTTCCCCGTTGGTGACGCAGCTCGTCAACAAGATCCTGCTGGACGGCAAGAAGTCCACCGCAGAGCGAATCGTGTACCAGGCTCTCGAGCAGGCACGCGAGAAGACCGGCACCGATCCAGTCGTCACTCTCAAGCGCGCCCTGGACAACGTCAAGCCTGCACTCGAGGTTCGTAGCCGCCGCGTCGGTGGCGCTACCTACCAGGTGCCGGTCGAGGTTCGTCCCGGTCGTTCCACCACGCTGGCACTGCGCTGGCTGGTCACCTTCTCGCGTGCACGTCGTGAGAAGACCATGGTCGAGCGTCTCGCCAACGAGCTCCTCGATGCCAGCAATGGCCTCGGTGCAGCTGTGAAGCGTCGCGAAGACACTCACAAGATGGCCGAAGCCAACAAGGCATTCGCCCACTACCGCTGGTGATGTAAAGCGTCGGAGCAACTGCCATCGGGTGGGGCTCCGACGCTTGTCGCCGTTGGCGACCTGATCATCTCGCCGGTTTCCGGACGCAGGTGGCCAGGTTCGCCTCGGCAGAGACATAATTGAAAGACCATGGCCTTGACGGTGGAACACACCGGATACGGCCGACACCCGAAAACCAAGCAACGAGCGGGGAAGAAACCTGTGGCACAGGAAGTGCTGACTGACCTGAACAAGGTCCGCAACATCGGCATCATGGCGCACATCGATGCCGGCAAGACCACCACCACCGAGCGCATCCTGTTCTACACCGGTGTCAATTACAAGATCGGTGAGACGCACGACGGTGCGTCGACGACGGACTGGATGGAGCAGGAGAAGGAACGCGGCATCACGATCACGTCTGCCGCCGTGACTTGCTTCTGGAACAACAACCAGATCAACATCATCGACACCCCCGGCCACGTCGACTTCACGGTCGAGGTGGAGCGGTCGCTGCGCGTGCTCGACGGCGCAGTTGCTGTCTTCGACGGTAAGGAAGGTGTCGAGCCGCAGTCCGAGCAGGTTTGGCGTCAGGCTGCCAAGTACGACGTTCCGCGCATCTGCTTCGTCAACAAGATGGACAAGATGGGCGCGGACTTCTACTTCACAGTCCAGACCATCATCGACCGTCTCGGCGCGAAGCCGCTCGTTCTCCAGCTGCCCATCGGCGCTGAGGACGACTTCGACGGCGTCGTCGACCTGGTCGAGATGCGTGCCATCACCTGGCGCGGCGTAGTTCCGACCGGTGCACTGCCGACCATCGAAGAGATCCCCGCGGACCTCGTCGAGAAGGCTGCAGAGTACCGCGAGAAGCTGCTCGAAACCGTTGCAGAGTCCGACGAAGCTCTCATGGAGAAGTACTTCGGCGGCGAAGAGCTCACGGTCGAGGAAATCAAGGGCGCCATCCGCAAGATGACGGTCGCTTCCGAGCTGTACCCGGTCATCTGTGGCTCCGCGTTCAAGAACAAGGGCGTTCAGCCCATGCTCGACGCAGTCATCGATTACCTGCCGAACCCGCTGGACATCGGCGAGGTCGTCGGCCACAAGCTCGGTGACGAAGAAGTAGAGATCACTCGCAAGCCGAGCAAGGAAGAGCCGTTCTCGGCTCTCGCCTTCAAGATCGCTGCTCACCCGTTCTTCGGCAAGCTGACCTTCGTCCGCGTGTACTCGGGTCGTATCGATCCGGGCGCTCAGGTGCTCAACGCAACCAAGGGCAAGAAGGAGCGCATCGGAAAGCTCTTCCAGATGCACGCCAACAAGGAGAACCCGGTAGACGAGGCCGTAGCCGGCCACATCTACGCAATGATCGGCCTCAAGGACACCACCACCGGTGACACCTTGTGCGATCAGGCGAGCCCCATCGTCCTCGAGTCGATGTCGTTCCCCGCGCCGGTCATCCAGGTCTCCATCGAGCCCAAGACCAAGTCCGACCAGGAAAAGCTGGGCGTCGCGATCCAGAAGCTGGCCGAAGAGGATCCGACCTTCTCGGTCGAACTCGACGAAGAGACCGGTCAGACCGTCATCGGCGGTATGGGCGAGCTCCACCTCGACATCCTCGTCGACCGCATGCGTCGCGAGTTCAAGGTCGAGGCGAACGTCGGTAAGCCGCAGGTTGCGTACCGCGAGACCATCACCAAGAAGGTCGAGAAGCACGACTACACCCACAAGAAGCAGACGGGTGGCTCGGGCCAGTTCGCAAAGGTCATCATCGCTCTGGAGCCTTTCGTGGGCGAAGACGGTGCTACCTACGAGTTCGAGAACAAGGTCTCCGGCGGACGTATCCCGCGCGAGTACATCCCCTCCGTGGATGCTGGTGCGCAGGACGCGATGCAGTACGGTGTTCTCGCCGGCTACCCGCTCGTGAACCTGAAGCTGTCGCTGCTCGATGGTGCTTACCACGACGTCGACTCCTCGGAAATGGCGTTCAAGGTTGCCGGTTCGCAGGCACTGAAGGAAGCCGCCCGCAAGGCCGGCCCCGTCATTCTCGAGCCGCTCATGGCTGTCGAGGTCACAACGCCCGAGGAGTACATGGGCGACGTGATCGGCGACCTCAACTCCCGCCGTGGCCAGATCCAGGCCATGGAGGAACGCAGTGGTGCCCGTGTCGTGAAGGCGCTGGTTCCGCTCTCGGAGATGTTCGGTTACATCGGTGACCTGCGGTCGAAGACCCAGGGCCGTGCGAACTTCTCCATGGTGTTCGATTCCTACGCAGAGGTTCCCGCGAACGTCTCGAAGGAAATCATCGCCAAGGCGACGGGCGAGTAAGCACAGCGAGCTCCCCAGCCCGCGCCGGCAAGTGACCTCGGTTGCTTCCGGCACGAAGCACGACCAAGTAACAACCAACCGCACTGCTGCATACGGCAAGCAACAACAGTCCAGGAGGACACAAAGTGGCGAAGGCGAAGTTCGAGCGGACGAAGCCGCACGTGAACATCGGCACCATTGGTCACGTCGACCACGGCAAGACCACGACGACGGCGGCCATCACCAAGGTTCTCGCGGATGCATTCCCCGACCTGAACGAGGCTTCGGCCTTCGATCAGATCGACAAGGCTCCCGAGGAAAAGGCTCGTGGCATCACGATCAACATCTCGCATGTTGAGTACCAGACGGAAAAGCGCCACTACGCGCACGTCGATGCACCGGGTCACGCCGACTACATCAAGAACATGATCACCGGCGCAGCTCAGATGGACGGCGCTATCCTCGTCGTCGCAGCTACCGACGGCCCGATGCCCCAGACGCGCGAGCATGTCCTGCTCGCTCGCCAGGTTGGCGTTCCTTACATCCTCGTCGCCCTGAACAAGGCCGACATGGTTGACGATGACGAGATCCTCGAGCTCGTCGAGATGGAGGTCCGCGAACTGCTGGCCGCTCAGGAATTCGACGAGGAAGCCCCCGTCATTCCGATCTCGGCACTCAAGGCACTCGAGGGTGACCCGAAGTGGACGCAGTCCATCCTCGACCTGATGGCTGCAGTCGACGAGTCCATTCCGGACCCGGTCCGCGAGACGGACAAGCCCTTCCTCATGCCCGTCGAGGATGTCTTCACGATCACCGGCCGTGGCACGGTTGTCACCGGTCGTATCGAGCGTGGCTCGGTCAACGTGAACGAGGAGGTGGAGATCGTCGGCATCAAGGAGACCTCCACCAAGACCACCGTCACGGGTATCGAGATGTTCCGCAAGCTGCTCGACTCGGGCCAGGCCGGCGACAACGTCGGACTGCTCGTTCGTGGCATCAAGCGCGAAGATGTCGAGCGTGGACAGGTTGTCGTCAAGCCGGGCACCACGACTCCCCACACGGAGTTCGAGGGCCAGGCATACATCCTGTCGAAGGACGAGGGTGGCCGCCACACCCCGTTCTTCAACAACTACCGCCCGCAGTTCTACTTCCGTACCACGGACGTTACGGGCGTCGTGACGCTGCCTGAGGGCACCGAGATGGTCATGCCCGGTGACAACACCGAGATGTCCGTCAAGCTCATCCAGCCTGTCGCCATGGACGAGGGCCTGCGCTTCGCAATTCGCGAAGGCGGCCGTACGGTCGGCGCCGGCAAGGTTGCCAAGATCATCAAGTGAGACTCTTGTCTCGCTAGCTGATTCACAGCACTAGGAAAGGCGCTCATTCCCTTCGGGGAGTGAGCGCCTTTTCTGTGTCTATGGCCAGGTGGTCTGCGATCGGTTGTTCGGGGTGCTTCTACTTGGAGGCTTCTACCCGGTCGAGATGCAACAGAACCTGTACCGCGACAGGTGAGCCGTCGAGGCTTCGCCTGGTTGCACGAGCGATGTGTTCGGCCGAAGTGGTGAAGCCGACGACATCGATCGCCGGGTCTGCGGTGACGACAATCGACAGCGTTGGCAGTCCGCGATCGATCGTCGCTTTGCTTCTGGTGCTGCGCACGCCGCTCAGCTGGGCGAGTTCTGCCGCTACGCCGTCGGCGACCGGTCCCAGATCCACACTGACGTCTGTGCCGGACTCGTTGTGCCGCAATGTGACTGCGCTCGTTCGGCGTCGACGAAGGTTCAGGTACAACAGCCCGAAACCGGCGAAGACGCAGAGGATGAAGGTGCCCGACAGCACCCAGTGCCACCAAGGCTCCTCCGGAAGACCGAAGAGGACCTCACGATCGAGTCGTGACACCCAGGTCCTGATCAGTGAGGCACCCGCGTCCCACGCGATGGCGTATGCGCCCGCCGCGAGGAGTGCGATTCCGACGATGAGGACGATGGTCCGATCGACCGCGGAGATCCAGCGGTTCACGAGGCGTCCTTTCGTCGTACTGGCGTTTCTCTCACGACTACCGAAAGCTGCAGTGGCTGCTGGAGTATCGCGAGATGAGGCCGAACTGCCGCGTCGACGGCCGCGGCCAGTTCGGTTCGATCGCCGCCGGTGGATTCGATGTGGACCTTGATGTGTTTGCGGTCGACGCTGGTGTGGGCCGAGTCGACGCCGGGAACGACCGCTGCGTGGCTACTGCACAGACGTGCAATGTCCGTCGGCCGCATCCATACCGTCGATGCGCTCGGGTTACCCAACGGCACATGGGTTTTCGCCCGGCGTTTGAGGGCGGACATGATCAGGACAACGCCCGCGACGACGGCAGCGATGGCCACCGGAAGCAGCCACGGTTGCCAGTGCAGACGCGACGTCCACTCCACGGAGTTTCGGATCCAGGGCGCCGAATCGAAGGTTCCGCGGTTGATGAACCATTCGCGCGAGACCACGAAAGCGAGTGCGAGTAGACCGCACGCGATGACGACGGCTGACACCGCGGCGGCGGGGTTCGCGGAGGGAACTCGAGGTGGAATCGGATCCGAGAGTGCCTCCTGTGCGGGGCCTTCCGCGATTTCGACGCCGGAAACACAGGATTCGTCAGAACCCTCGGTTGCCGCGATCATGACGTTCATGTCGTGGAGGGGCAGGCCGGTCAGCGACTCGACGCTGCGTCCGACTTCTGCCCGCACGCGACCGGTCAGTTCGGTGACCGAACATGGCCAGGACACAGCGAGGAACAGATTGATGGCCACGGCGTCGCTGCCCATCGAGATGTCGGCTCGCGGAAGGTCGCGCCCGGTCAGGCGGGTCAAGCCACCGGACTGGCGGACCACGCCCGGGACGTTCACCGCTGCGGCCGTGGCGATCTTGGCCATCGCCCGGTCCTTGATGACCAGTGAACCTCGTAGACCGGGATCGTCTGCCGCGTTCGGAGTGGTCGGCTCAGCCACGGCCACGGCTTCGGAGGATCGCGCCGAGATCGAGATGTCCGTCGCGGTGTGCTCCGATCGCCATTCCGGCGGCGCCGAGCAGGACGGCGAAGACGAATCCGCTGAATCCGCCCATGATTCCGGCGAGCGCGAGGAGCAGACCGACCAGCAGTCCGACGGTAGTGCTGTTCATGTCAGTTCCCTTCTCGAATGTTCGGTGCGATCTCGGTGACGGTGGAAAGCTCGGTGACTGCATCTTCGGAATTTTCGGGTGGATATCCCGCTGTCGACAAGTCTCCGACGGTCACGTTCACCGGTACGTCGACCAACCGTGCCACCACCGCTCGGACGCGTTCGGCGACGCCGCGAACGTCGGCCGGATAGTGAACGGAAATGTGTACCGCACAAGAGTTTTCGTCGACGACGACGCCGGTGACTCGACGTCCGGGGAGGTAGGTCCCCACCTCGCCGAATTGCCCGCCGTGCAGATCTGCCACTTCCGGGATCGCAAGAACTGCGTCGGCGACGATCTCGGCCGCGTCGATCTCGCGGCCGGCGTCGGCGGTACTCACTGAACCCTCGGCTTGGCTTCCGGATCGGTACTGCCGCCACTCTCTGCATCCTCGAAGAGCATGACGTCGAAGACGGTGATGTTGACCTCGGTGACCTCGAGACCCGTCATGCTTTCGACTGCGGCAATGACGTTTCGGCGGATACCTACCGCCAATTCGTGGAGTGCGACGCCGTATTCGGCGACAATGCCGATGTCGATGGCGGCTTGTTTCTCGCCCACTTCCACCGCCACGCCCTGGGCGTGGTTGACGCGGGCGCCCGGAATGCGGTCGCGAAGTGCCCCCACCGCGCGCGCGGTGCCCCCACCGACGTCGTACACGCCGTTGATCTCGCGGGTCGCGATACCGGCGATCTTGGCGACCACGGCGTCGGCGATGATCGTCTTGCCCTGGGTGCTGACTAGTTCCGCGCCACCGTCGGCGCCGAATCGGACGCTGTTCTTTTCACTGGAATCGCTGGTCATGGGGGCTCCCTGCTCATGTGTCAGTGCGTGCGTCTGAAGTACCTCCAACTGTAGTGACTGGTAGGTGGCCATGCGGGATGCACCACACCTACTCCGGCATTTGGTATGGCAGAGTCGGGGGCAAATAGTGACGGCGTTCATAGTGAGCGCTGCTAGTGACGTGGGTCGGACAGGGTGGTACGTGGTGGCACGGATAGTGATCGTGGGTGCGGGGTTGTCGGGGCTGCGGACCGTCGAGGAACTGCGACGAGCAGGCTTCGAGGGTGAATTGACGCTCGCCGGTGGGGAAACACATCTGCCCTACGACCGGCCGCCGCTGTCGAAGGAAGTGATCCGCGGCGACAAGGACGAGACGACGCTGCGTCCGGCAGAGTTCTACGTCGAGAACAAGGTGGATCTCAAGCTCGGTTCGCCCGCGACCTCGGTGGACACTGCCGCAAAGTCGGTGGCGTTCGCGGACGGATCCACCCTCGACTACGACGAGTTGGTCATCGCGACCGGACTGACTCCGCGTCGCATTGCCGGCCTTCCGGAGCTGTCCGGAGTGCACGTTCTGCGCTCCATCGAGGAGGCGCTGGCCCTTCGCGCCGAGCTGGCTCCCGGCAAGCGTGCGCTGATCGTCGGGGCCGGCTTCATCGGCTGCGAACTGGCCGCCAGCATGAAGTCTCAGGGCGTCGACGTCGTGTTGCTCGAACCCCAGCCGACACCGCTGGCGTCGGTGCTCGGCCCCACCGTTGGCGCCCTCGTCGAACGTCTGCATCGGAACGAGGGCGTCGATGTCCGCGTCGGCACCGGCTTGACCTCGTTGTCCGGCGACGGAGCGGTTGCCACTGCGACCTTGAGCGACGGTTCGGAGATCCCGGTCGACGTGGTGGCGATCGGAGTCGGTTCGGTGCCGGTCACGGGATGGCTCGACGGTTCGGGAATCGAACTCGACAACGGAGTGCTCTGCGACGGCGTCGGCCGCACCAGTACCGAACACGTCTGGGCCGTCGGCGACGTCGCGTCCTGGCAGATCGGTGATCGACGCAAGCGCGTCGAACACTGGACCAATGCGGGCGACCAGGCCAAGATCCTGGCGGGAGCGCTCACCGGAACGGGTGATCCCGATGCGCCGGCGCAGGTTCCCTACTTCTGGAGCGATCAGTACGACGTCAAGATCCAGGCGTTGGGGACCGTCGCACCCACGGACACCGTTCACATCGTCAAGGACGACGGCCGAAAGTTCGTCGCCTACTACGAGCGCGACGGTGTGCTGGCAGCTGTCGTCGGCGGAGGCAGCGCGGGAGCGGTGATGAAGATGCGCGCCAAGATCGCAGCCGGCACGCCCATCTCTGACGTGTTGGAGTCCACACCGGCCTGAACGGATGAGGCAGGACCGGTTCCGAGGCGATAGATTTGTGCGGTGATCGTTGCACTCATCGACTCGGGACTGGGCCTGCTCCCTACCTCTGCGTGGCTCAGACGCCTGCGCCCGGATCTCGATCTGGTGCTCTCCCTGGATCCGGACGGCGCCCCCTGGGGCCCCAAGCCTGAGCCGTGGGTCGTCGACCGGGTACTCGGTGCGGTGCGGCGGAGCCTCGATCGTGGGGCTCAGGTCATCGTTCTTCCATGCAATACCGCCAGCGTCACCGCGCTGCCACACGTGCGAGAACTGGTCGGGCCGGAAGTACCGGTCATCGGAACGGTGCCCGCGATCAAACCCGCCGCTGCCGCGTGCGATTCAGTGGCGATCTGGGCTACAGTCGCGACGACGGCCAGCCGGTACCAAGCCGATCTGATCGAGCAGTTCGGCAACGGCGCCAAGGTCGTCGGAGTGCCGTGCCACGGCCTGGCCGATTCGATAGATCTCGGTGATCGCGCAGCCGCACTTGCTGCCATCGATTCCGCGGTTGCCCGGACGCCGGAAGACGTCAGCGGCGTTGTCCTCGGGTGCACCCACTACCCACTGCTCGCCGACGAGATCGCAGCACGGTTACCCGCCGGCGTCACACTCTTCGACAGCGCCGAAGCCGTTGCACGACAGACTCTGCGGCGGATCGACGGGCTCGGTGCCGTGGGCGAAGGATCGGGAACCGTCGAGGTGTTCGTGAGCGGTCGTCCGGGCGCACTACCGCCCAGCGCCGAAGCCTTCGACGCCGGGCGGTTGTTGGGCGCGATCAAAGCCTGATCAAGCCGCTCTGTCAATGGGCGGCTACGCCGCTCCGTCAATGGGCGGCTACGCCGCCGTGACCCCCGTGATGCATCCGCGCACTCATCACCGGCATCGCACTCACCGCGACCACAACGGTCAGAACCCCGACAACCCAGGCCGTCCACGACGCACCGCGCAGAGCGTCGAAGTTCATCACCCAGGGTGAAATGAACATCAAGACGCCGAAAACACCCATCGCGTAATCCGCCATGGTCATGTCCGGACGTGCCATGTGCGCCAGACCCGACAGTGCAACCAGGACACCCAGGACGACGAGTGACCACATTGCCCGATCGGTGGTGTCGAGCCACATCGGCGAGAGAGCCGCAAAGACGCCGAGAACCACCGCGACGGCATCTTGCATTCGATTCCACGACTTCATGACGAGACCTCCAAAGACGAGAGTGTGTCCACCTGTAGTACACGCCCGCGGAAGATCGAGATCAACTCTCCGCCAATTGCATTCGCGTTGCAGTTAGAGGCGATGCGGAGGCTCCAATATCAAGATTTGTGACCATTCGTCCGGATGGCCACGAGCCCGCGCGGCGCGCTTGCCGCGATATGTCCCGAGAGTGCCATGAGGGTGAGAGTGGTGAATGCGATAGCGGCGGTGATCATGGGTGGTCCTTTCACTGACTGTCCTCGAGTGTCGTCTGCCGACCTGTGGCCGAGCAGGGCACACGGTGTGAGGACGCTGAGAGAATCGAAGAGTCCGCACAGACGACCCGTGAGAAGGTTCTGGGGTGACGCAATCGAGTGCCCCGGACGTGATCGAGCAGTTGGCCGACCTCGCGGATCCCGCAGATGCCGTCCACTTGCAGCGGTTCTTCAAGACAGCGCCGGGGGAGTACGGCGAGGGTGACGTATTCATCGGCGTGCGAGTACCGAAGACGCGATCGGTAGTGAAGAAGCACGTCGGACTCGCGTTGCCTCAGATACGTCTCCTTCTCGACAGTGACGTTCACGAGCACCGATTGGCCGGGCTGCTGATCCTGGTCGCTCAATTCGAAAAAGTCAGTCGCCCAAAATTTTTCGACGGCGAGGGCCGCGCTCGCATCGCAGGCTTCTATCTGACCGCTGTCGAGGACGGGCGGGTCAACAATTGGGATCTGGTGGATTCGTCCGCCGGACAGATCCTCGGCGGCTGGCTGTACGACCGAGATCGCCGGCTGATCTTCGAGCTTTCCGATTCGGGTGACCTGTGGCGACGACGGGTGGCGCTGCTGACGACGTACGGATTCATCACTCGCGGCGACGCGTCGACCACGCTCGAGCTTGCCGCGCAGGTGCTGGGTGATCGACGAGACCTGACCCAGAAAGCGATGGGCTGGATGCTCCGCGAGGTGGGCAAGCGGGTGGATCGGGATTTGTTGACCGGCTTCCTTACTGAGAATGCAGCAGACATGGGACGCACGGCGCTGAGCTACGCGTGCGAACACCTGACCGCAGACGAGCGAGCGCACTTCCGGGCGGCCCGCTAGCGAAGTACCGCTCGGTAGGTTGTGGGACGATTCTCGGTATGCCCGCCACCCGTGTCGAGGCGTCTCGAATTGTGACGATCGGTTCACTGATCGCTGCCGGCGTCGCAGCTCTGTGTTATCTCGTGTACTCCGTTCGGGCCGTCGAACCCGTTGATTTTCTCGTCTACCGCTACGCTGCCCAGGCATTTGCCGCAGGCTCGAACATCTACGAGAGCAACCTTGTCGGCCCGTTGATCGTCGACGAGGGCATGCCGTTCACCTACACCCCGTTCGCGGTGATCTTCCTCTGGCCGACTGTTCTCTTCGACTGGTGGACGGCCTATCTGCTGTGGTCGGCGTTGTGCATCGCGGCGGTGGTGTGGACAGTCGCCAAGTTCACTCCCGCTCGCGTCCCCAAGCGGCCGCTCGTCACGGCGGCATTGGTCCTGGCCGTGTCGGTGACACCCATCGTCAGCGCGCACATCTCCTTCGGCCAGGTGAACCTGGTGCTGATGGTGCTCGTACTGCTCGACGTGACCCGCAGAGGCGATTCGAGATTCGGCCGGTGGTTTCCACGAGGACTTTTGATCGGCGTCGCAGCCGCGATCAAGCTGACGCCGGCGCTGTTCATCGTCTACTTCGTCGTCACGAAGCGGTGGCGACTCGCGATCTGGAGTTCGATCGGATTTGCCGCGGCGACCGCCGTCGCAGCAATGGTGGACCCGGCCGTCAGCTGGACCTTCTGGTCGGACGTCGTCTGGAACCTCAGTGACCGGGTGGACTTGAGCGGGCAGGCGATCGCGAGTGCCGGTAACAGTTCACTGCAGGGCGGACTTGCGGCACTGGGCACATGGACGGCGTCTCTGGCGATGCCGTTGACCGTGCTGTGCGCGGCGGTAGCGCTCTGGGTCGCCCGAGATGTATATCGCGTCGGTCGTGCGGTCGATGCGGCGTTGGTGATCGGATTGAGTGCGCCGATCCTTTCGCCGATCAGCTGGATTCATCACTGGGTGTATCTCGTGCCTGCTGCCGTCACGGTTCTCTTTCGGCTTCGATCGCCGCTGCAGTTCGGTGCGGCCGCTGTGGGGTTGGCCGTCGTCTATTGCGGGCCGAGTATGGGGCAGCAGTTCATCGAGACGTCGCCGCTCCTGCTGCCGCTGGGGTTGGTCCTTCGTGAGGGCTTCCTGATCGTGACCCTGGTGCTGATTCTTGCGTTGTGGCGGTTGCCCACAACGGCGCCGGAGTGGGTTACGGGGCGGGACTCGGAAGATAGCGCGGATGATGGTTCCGAAGATGACAAAGCCCCCGATTCCGCAGGGAATCAGGGGCCGTCATGCATCGAAGCAGGGTTCAGAACTCGATCTTCAGGCGATCGGTGATCGGCTTCGCCTGGCAACCGAGGATGTAGCCGTTCGCCACGTCCTCGGCGTCGAGGATCTCGGAGTTGTCCATCTGAACTTCGCCTTCGGTGACGGTGCAGGCACACGACCCGCACTCACCTTCCTGGCAGGAGTACGGAACGTCGAGACCCTTGGCGAGCATGATGTCGACGAGCGTCTGCTTGCGCGGCCAGACGAGGGTGTGGGTTTCACCGTCCAGTTCGACCTCGACGGTTGCGGCGTCGGCAGCTTCCTCGTCGGAGACCTCTGCTACCTCGACGTCACGGAACGGGTCGCCGGCGAGTGAATTGAAGACCTCGGCGTGAACCTGCGTGCGGGGCATGCCCGCTTCTGCCAGTGCCTTGTGGACGGCGTCCATGAAAGGGCCTGGACCGCACATGAAGGCCTCGTACGCGACAAAAGGCTTGGCGAGCGTCGCCAGTTGTGAGACAGCGGGGAGTCCCTGCACGGTTTCGATCCAGTGGACCACGGTGAGGCGGCCGGGGTGTTGCGCTGCCAGCTCGCGCAGTTCGGCGCCGAAGATGACGGACTTCTCGTCGCGATTCGCGTAGATCAGCACGACATTGCCGCTGCCCTGTGTGAGGGCGGACTTGAGAATCGAGATCACCGGAGTGATTCCGCTGCCTGCACCGAAGAGCAGGAAGTCGTGATCGAGCGATTTGGGCGTGAAGACACCTGACGGCGGCAGCACTTCGATGGTGTCGCCGACCTGGAGCTTGTCGCACAACCAGTTGGAGCCGTAGCCGTCGACGGTTCGCTTGACGGTCACCTTGGGGGCGTCGTCGGTGAAGGGTGAACTGGCCAGGGAGTAGCAGCGTGCGACCGAGCCGGTCTGATCACTCGGGATGCGCAGGGTCAGGAATTGACCTGGCTTGTAGTCGAACTTGTCCTTCAGTTCTGCGGGAATCTCGAACACCAGCGACCGGGCGTCGGAAGTCTCTTCGATGACTCCGGACACGGTGAGTACCGCCGATCGCGAGCTGTGCGGTACCTCGACTGTCGTCATCGCGAAGCTAGTCCTCTCGTGAAGCTGGGTAAAGCGCAGGTCAGTGAAGTGCAACATCTAGAACGTGTTCTAGTTCAATGTTAGCAGTGATGAAAAGCTACTGGGGATCGTAGTCGCCGAGCAACACGTTCCCGATCAGCGGGAACCACGGCAGTCTGATCCGGCCTTCCTGGCGGTCCGGGGTGGCGACGACCTGCCCGAACGGGCGGTTCGCGGGCGGCGTCCGGGCGGTTGAGCTGCCGAAGTCTGTGCACGGGGTGTTTGTCGGTACACAGTGGGAACCAGGTGAGACGCCGGTCACAAAGAATCGGCTCGAATCCCTCCCGCAGTCACATTCGTGCACATCCATGAGGAGATACCGATGGCTATCGAGCTCAACCAGATCTGGGACTTTCCGATCAAGGAGTTCCACCCCTTCCCGCGCGCCCTGATGGGTGTGGGCGCTCACGACATCATCGGTGTGGAGGCCAAGAATCTCGGCTTCAAACGCACCCTTCTGATGACGACCGGTCTGCGCGGTTCGGGCATCATCGAGGAACTCGTCGGCAAGATCGAGTACCAGGGTGTCGAGGTCGTGCTCTACGACAAGGTCGAGTCGAATCCCAAGGACTACAACGTCATGGAGGCCGCGGCTCTCTATCAGAAGGAGAAGTGCGACTCGATCATCTCGATCGGCGGTGGTTCGAGCCACGACGCCGCCAAGGGTGCTCGCGTCGTGATCGCACACGACGGTCGCAACATCAACGAGTTCGAGGGCTTCGCCAAGTCCACCAACAAGGAGAACCCGCCGCACATCGCCGTATCCACCACGGCTGGAACGGGATCCGAGACGTCGTGGGCATACGTCATCACTGACACCTCGGACATGAACAACCCGCACAAGTGGGTGGGCTTCGACGAGGCGACCATCGTCACGTTGGCGATCGACGATCCGCTGCTCTACTACACCTGCCCTCAGCATTTCACCGCGTACTGCGGCTTCGACGTACTCGCACACGGCAGTGAGCCTTTCGTTTCTCGTCTCGATTTCGCGCCTTCGCTCGGTAACGCGATCTACTCGGTCGAGTTGGTCGCGAAGAACCTGCGCGAGGCCGTCTTCGAGCCGCGTAACCTCAAGGCCCGCGAGGGAATGATGAACGCGCAGTACATTGCCGGACAGGCCTTCAACTCCGGTGGCCTCGGCATCGTTCACTCGATCTCGCACGCGGTCAGTGCATTCTTCGACAGCCACCACGGTTTGAACAACGCCATCGCCTTGCCGCGTGTGTGGGAGTACAACCTGCCTTCGCGTTACGAGCGCTACGCCCAGTTGGCCGGCGCACTCGGTGTCGACACTCGCAACCTCACCACGGTTCAGGCCGCGGACGCTGCCGTCGAGGCTGCCATTCGTCTGGCCAAGGACGTCGGTATCCCCGACAACTTCGGGCAGGTTCGCACAGACTCGTACGCGAAGAACCAGATGAACACCAAGAAGTACGAGGGTCGTGGTGATGTCATCAAGGGTGACGAGAAGACTGTGCGCGCCATCTCCGAGCACATTCAGGACGACTGGTGCACCCCGGGTAACCCCCGTGAGGTCACTGTGGAGTCGATGATCCCGGTTGTCGATCACGCGATCAACAAGTCGTACTTCTAGCAGGGCCTTCGGCCCCGTGCGCGCTTAAGGAGTCCAGAGACTCCTCGAGCGCGCACAGGGGCTGTGCCCCTATCGAAAGGTATTCCATGTCCGGTCGCAGTTTCTCCAGCGGAATCGAAGTGAAAGATGCTCTGCGAGAGCAGGACTACATTGCCGATGACGAGTTCGCGGTAGTCGTTCATCTGGCGACGGCGTTGGGGCGTCCGCTCCTGCTCGAAGGGCCGGCCGGTGTCGGCAAGACGGAACTGGCGAAGTCTCTGGCTGCGATCGGGGACCGCAAACTGGTGCGATTGCAGTGCTACGAAGGGCTCGACGACAATCGGGCCCTGTACGAATGGGACTACGCGAAGCAACTCCTGCACGTGCAGATGCTTCGCGACCGGATCAGTGATCAGGTTTCCGAATTCGACAGCGTCGCCGAAGCGTCCAAGTTTCTGGCCGATCAGGATTTCGGTTTGTACTCCGAGAACTTCCTGTCCGTCCGGCCGCTGCTCGAAGCGATCCTCTCACCCGATCCGGTAGTGCTTCTGGTCGACGAGGTGGACCGCACCGAGGAATCGATGGAAGCACTGCTCCTGGAGATTCTCGCCGAACAGCAGATCACCATTCCCGAGGTCGGTACGTTCGTGGCCCGCTCGCAGCCCTGGGTCATCCTGACGTCCAACGACACCCGCGAGCTCTCACCCGCGCTCAAGCGTCGTTGTCTGCATTACCATCTCGGCTATCCGACGTCGGAGCGTGAACGCGAGATCGTCACGGCCCGAGCGCCGGAGGTGGATGCGGCTACGGCCACCGAGGTTGTCGAATTGGCTCGCATCTTGCGTGATCTCCCGCTGCGCAAGAGCCCGTCCATCTCGGAGGTCATCGACGCGGCCAGAGCGGCGACAGTGCTCGCCGCCAACGGATTCGACACCGCTTCCGACGCCAAGGTGCGCGACATCCTGCTCACGGCGTTGCTCAAGTACTCGTCGGATGTGACGCTGGCCAAGGAACGATTCGACGGAAAGCGTCTCGAATCACCGTCGCGTGACGGTGGCGAGCCGATCGAGCGATCCACGGTGGCAAGCAAACCCGCCAACACGACGACGGCCGTGTTCCGGGGCACGGGTGGACGTGACCCTCATCAACAGGGAATCCGCGGCAGCAGCGGAATCCGTTCGACGCGATGACGACGCTCGGTGGCCTCGCCGTGTGGCAACCGTCGTTTGTTCTCGACGTGGTGTCCGCGAGTTTCGGCCGATTGCTGAGGGCGGCCGGAGTTTCCGCGTCACCGGCCGAGGTCATCGAGGTTCGGCGTGTACTCGCGATGGTCGGAGCTTCGGATCGTGAGACGTTGCGAGCATGTCTTCGGGCTGTGTGCGCCAAGTATTCTCACGAACAGGCCGGTTTCGATCGGGCATTCGACGCGCTGTTCCGGCCGGCCGCAGGCAAAGCGCACGCCGAGCGGGTGGCTTCGCGCGCCGAGGTGGCGGACGGTCTGCCCACCGCGCTGGGGATCGACGAGGATCAAGAAGTAGGCCGGTATGCCGAGTACAACGAGCGTGCAGCCGAGGTCGGCGACTACTTCGAGACTCCGGAAGCGGAGAAGGGGTTCAACCCGCACACAAGGACGACGACGATGTGTCGATGACGTCCAGCGATGCGGAACTGTCGGTGGATACCGGTTCGGAGACAGGTCGACGGGGAGTCAGCTACACCGTCGACGTGGATCGTGCCGCGTCGGCAGTGGTCGGTGACCTGAGTACCAGTGTTGCTGCAGCAGTCGTCGGTTCGTTGTCCTGGGACGATCCGACGTCGATCCTCGCCTGGCTGGATGCATACGACCCGAGCAAAGCGTATGCGGACGTCTCCGACGACGGGCCGCTGACGCAGGCGCAACTGAACCGGCTCGTCGAGGCGGTCGAAGCGTTCGTGCAAGCACTCTCGGCCGCTGCACTCGCCGAAAGCGCTCCCGATGCGCCCGACAGCGAATCTGCTGCGGGCGCAACGCACAACGACATCGAACTCGCGTGCCACGAGGTGCTTCGGCGGATGAGAGGACCGTCCAGACCACGGCCCCGGGAGCGCTCTCGTGGACATCTCGACATGCGACGCACGGTGCGTTCGAGTCTGCGCACCGACGGAATTCCCTTCCACCTGGTCGTGAAAGCTCCTCGCCCCGATCGTGTTCGACTACTTCTCGTCGCAGACGTGTCGCTGTCCGTGCGCCCGATCACCGCGTTCACTCTGCGGTTGGCTCAGGCAATGCATCGCCGGGCAGATCGTTGTGAAGTCCTCGCATTCGTCGATCGTCCGGTCGACGTGACCGACACCCTTCTCGCCAGTAGCGGTGACGGCGCACTGGCTGCGGTACTTGCGCACCCGGGTCTGGATCTGGAAGCCAGCAGCGATTACGGTCGAGTGCTCACAGAATTGTTGGACGAGCACGGAAACACCTTGAACTCACGGACGTCCGTCATCATCGTGGGCGACGGTCGGTGCAACGGGTTGCCCCCACAGGTGGACAAGTTGGAAGAGTTACGACGCAAGGTTCACCGTCTGGCCTGGATCACGCCTGAACCTCAGCGCTACTGGAACCAGGCGTCGTGCGCGATGCCGGAGTATTCGGAGATCTGCGACGAGGTTGTTGTTGCCCGAGATGCCGCGCAACTGATGGCAAAGGCCGCTGAACTGGGGCACGCACTTCGCTGATGTCACTGCACTTCACCGATGTCACTGCGCGATCCGTCGTGAACTAGTTTGATCTCATGTCCGAAATCAGGGGATCGATCTGGCGACCGATCGCGGCGCTGACAGTGCTCGGCGCCGTGTGTGGGCTGGTGGCGCTCGGCGTGTTTCAGTGGTGGTGGAACTCGTTGGCATCACCTCACATTCTCACCGGCGGATCCTATCGGGAGCCGTTTGCCGAGCCGACATACACCGGACCCATATTCATGGACCTCTTTCCGGCAGAACCTGCCCCGTGGCTGTATTCGGGACTGGTCCTCGGACCGACGGCGGTCGGCTTGCTTGCCGGGATCGTGTTCGTGGTGTTCGTCCGGCGCAATCGCGCGCAGGACCGCGCGATTACGCCGGACGATCGATCAGAGCGCTAGCAACGCGCGCGAGCCCAGTCGAGGATCCGCCAACGGGCGTAGCGCCAACCGCAGCAAGACCAGGGCGTTGTCGTCGCCGGCGATCCTGTTGACTTTCAACGTATTGCACTCGATGCACTGGTGAACGAGCATCCACTCACCGTCCTGCCGGACCGACAGGCACAGCGCCGCCATGGCACCTCTGCACTGTTGTGCTCGGTCGCCCGGAACGCGACCATCGACGTGGCGGCTTGCCAGACAGTTCGGGCAGTGGTTCCGATGTGCGGTACCCGGGACCGCAGTGGAAATGTCCAAACGGCATGTGAGACAACGGAAGCTCGATCCTTGTTCGCCGCCGATTCCGTGCAATACGTGCTTGGTCCGTTGCGGTGCCCGCCGCGCGCGGGTGCTGGGATTCCTACGTGGCATCTGCTTTCTCACCCCTCACAAGTCGCCGAAGGCTTCGAGCGGGAAGGGTGGTTGTGCGAGCGGCCGCACCGCCATCCTCATCAACAACAACTGGTTGTCGTCACGGCTGACGGGGTTGGAGGTGAGTTCGAGGCACTGTGCGCAGCGGTGGATGATCATCCAATCGCCGCTTCGCAGCACCGCGATCGAAATGGGGGCCATCCGCATTCCGCAGTCCGACGGTCCACCTTCCACCTGGTCGAACAGGTGTCGGGAATGCAGGCAACTGGGGCAGTGGTTTCGGCGATCACCATCGGGGTCGTAGGTCATGACGGTGAGTCCGCACTGAATGCACGAGAAGGTGTCGGTTTTCGAGATGGAATTGTGTGATTGAGGCACTGGAGAACTCCTAGCTGAGTGAACAAAGCAGGTAGGAGCAGGCCGAGTGGCCTCGCGGCTGTCAGTCCGTCGTTTCGGGGATCAGCAAGTGACCCTCGAGGTTGCCGGCAGTGCAGGGGCGAGAGGCGCGCTCGGCGCGGGCTGGGTCATAAACACCTTCTGGATCGGTACTACGGGCCGCTCTGGCCAGAACCGAAAGTACAACGGGACCTGATTGCCGCGCCATCTATTTTCCGGCCACGTCTACCTGCCCGAACGGGTAGGTAAGTGCCTCTCCTTCGGTGGGTGTGCCCCGACTGCTGTCCGCGTAGGCTCGGGGCCAGCACTTGTAAGGTGGATCACACCAGTTGGTGCTCGGGCGAGCGAGCTGGGAATTCGCGAAGCGGTGATCTCGGTGCCGCGCGAGAGGAGAGTGGGGTCGTGTCCGTGGCATATCCGGATGCTGTGAACCACGGTGTTCATCGCCGCGGCACTGCTGCTCGACTGGTCAAATTTCACGCCCCCGAGATCGTCTTCGGTATCGGTTCCCTGGTCGAGGCAGCACACGCGACTCTGCGGTTCGGCGGGTTCCGCCCGTTTCTGGTCACCGATCCCGGCTTGATCGACGCGGGGTGGGTCAGCGAACTCGAGGACCATCTCACGGAGCAGGGCTTGACCGCGACAGTGTGGTCAGGGCTGACGCCCAACCCCAAGGACTTCGAGATCGCGGCCGGTTTCGAGGTGTACCAGGAAGGCGAGTGCGACGTCATCATCGCGCTCGGTGGCGGTTCCGTCATCGACGCGGCTAAAGGTGTAGCCGTCCTCGCTGCCAACGGTGGCAACATACTCGACTACGAGGGTGTCGATCAGGCGACAAAACCGATCCCGCCGTTGGTGATGGTTCCCACCACGTCCGGAACGGGCGCTGACGTGTCGCAGTTCTGCATCGTCACGGACACGACCCGCGGCACCAAGATCACCATCATCGGCCGTGCCCTGGTGCCGGATGTGACGGTCATCGATCCGCGGTTGCTCACGACGATGCCCGAGTGGCTCAATGCAGCAACGGGATTGGATGCACTGACGCACGGAATCGAAGCCTTTGTCTCACTGGCGCACAATCCGTTGACCGATCATCACGCGCTCCGCGCGGTCGGCCTCGTAACGGAGAATCTGGTGCACACGATCCAGGACCCGATGGAGATGGAAGCTCGATCGGTGATGGCGCAGGCGAGTCTCGAGGCCGGGTTGGCGTTCACCAACGCGATACTCGGAGCCGCGCACGCCATGAGCCATCAGGTGGGCGGCATGCTTGATCTGCCACATGGCGTCATCAACGGAATTCTGTTGCCCCACGTCATCCGATTCAATTCCACGACGGATGCTGCCCCCTTTGTTGCCATCGCTGCGGCACTGAGCCTTCCTGAACAGCACGGCACCCCGGAGGAAGCAGCGCTGGCGGTGGCCGACCGGGTCGAACGTCTCGCCCGGGAGGTTGGGGTCCCGAAGGGGCTGGGGGAGTTGGGTGTTCGCGAGGAAGACCTCACTCGACTTGCCAGCTTCGCGTTGCTCGACGCCTGCATGTCCACCAATCCCAGGGAAGCGACGCAGGAGCAGATGGTGGCGTTGTTCCGAGGTGCCTTGTGAAGAGGGACAGTGTGATGCGGTGCAGGGTGATGCGGTGCAGACGATGACCGCGGACCTGTCGCGACTCACCGGATTACGTTCGGGTAAGAGTTCGTTTTATCCGCAGTACCGCGGTGCGGCCGAGCGCCTCGAACGCGTCGTACATGCGTTGGAATTGATCTCGCGGGCTTTGGTGCGAACCGTCGAGGGACCGGAAACCCTCGTCTGTGCGGTGGCGGAAGCTGCCCGTGCTCATCTGAGTGCCAACTGGATAGTCTTCGCCTTGGCCGACGGAACATTGCCCGACGCCGGACCACGGCGATTGGTTCTCGGCCCGGACGCTACCCCTTTTCTGGTCGACAACGTCGAGGGGCCACCACTTCCGGAGGACGTCGTCGAATGCCTCGACGACATCCGGTGCGGAAGAATCGAATCCAACTCGGTGATCGACGCTCACTATGCGTTTGTGCCGATCGTACTCGGCGGCGGTGTGGTCGGCGCCTTTGCTGCCTGGACGCCGGCCAACCGGACGCTCGATACGACGGACGGAGCCGTGCTCAGCATTCTGGCCAGCCAGACTGCTGTGGCCCTGCAGAACTCGGCGCTCTACCAGCGCGGACAACTACTGCTCGAACGAGCCGAAGACGCATATGCGGAGGCCAATCGCACTGCAGCCGACCTCGCGGTGCGCAACAGCGAATTGGAGTCCACGCAGCGTCAACTCGGAGTGGCTCACCGGCACCAGGTGGTCGACGACGAACGGCACCGGATCGCCCGCGAACTTCACGACAGCGTGACACAGGCTGTGTTGTCGGCCGGCATGCAGATCGAGGTCTGCCGGAGCGACATCCCGGAGGCGGAACGCAGTGAAAGACTGGACTTGGCAAAGGATTTGACCAGGCGGGCGGTCGAGCAGCTTCGCTCGGCGATCTACGCGCTCAATCATTCCTCGGACGCGGACCGGACGTCGCTGCCCGAGATGCTCGAGCAGCTCGGCGTGGTTCACATGCCGGACGAGTTGGCGGTCAGCGTTCGCGTCGGCGGCACCCCGACCGAGCTTCCAGGCGATGCCGAACACGCTCTTCTGCGGATCGCGGGGGAGGCGCTGTTCAATGTTGCGGTGCATGCCCATGCGAGTCGAGCGGTCCTGCGGTTGACCTATCGAGCGGATACGGTGCTGCTGTCGGTTTCCGACGACGGTGACGGCGACCCTGCGCGGATGCGTCTGATCCTCAAACTCGCAGCCACCAACGACGTCGACGGCCGTCATCGCGGACTGGCGAACATGCAGACACGAACTCTCGAGTTGGGTGGTGCGCTCGAAGTTCGGCGCGCGCGGATCGGTGGAATTCAGATTCTCGTGCGACTGCCACTACCACTGCCACAGGCACTTCCGCTCCAGGCGGATGTCGACAATCTTTGCTCCACCACTGAAATCGAGAGCGAGGAATCATGACCACTGCGCGTCCCGTCATCACCCGCGGAGCATCGCCGGTTCAGGGATTGGTTCGAATCGTCCTGGTCGACGACCATGCAATTTTGCGGCAAGGGCTCCGCTCGGTTCTCGAGCGCGAAAGCGACCTCGAGATCGTGGGGGAGGCTTCGTCTCTCGCCGAGGCGCTTGCCGTGGTCGACAAGGTGGGCCCGGACATCGTCTTGATGGATCTGAAACTATCCGCCAGTTCCGACTACGAGGGACTGACCCTTTGTGGCCAGTTGTCTACGGCGCATCCCGGGCTCGGACTGTTGGTTCTCACCACCTTTCTCGACGATCAACTGGTGGTGCGAGCGGTACACGCGGGCGCTCGCGGCTATGTCGTCAAAGACGTCGACACCACCGAATTGGTGCGTGCGATCAGGGCTGTCTCGCGGGGTGAGAGTGCGTTCGATTCTCGCAGCGCATCGGCTGTCGTCAGATCGCTCAACGGGCAGTCGTCATCCAAAGAACGACTGACCGATCGTGAACTCGAAGTACTGAGACTGCTCGCAAACGGCTTGTCCAACATCAAGATCGGTGAGCGATTGTTCATCTCGCCGACCACGGTCAAGTTCCACGTCAGCAACATCATGCGCAAACTCGAGGTGAGTCGGCGAGCAGAGGCCGTCTACGCCGCGAGTAAGCAAGGTCTGATCTAGCTCCGCTCGGAGACCGCCCAGGCGCGCAGCGCCTGATGCTGTACGAGGAGCACGCTCGATCGAGTTGTGCGCAGAGTCGACGCGGTCATCTCGGCAGTCAGACCCACTGCGATTCGCAATACCAGGACCTCACGTTGGTCGTCGGTGAGGCGACGTGGGCGTTTGAATTGTCCGTCGATGTTGCGTGACTGGGGAATTGACGCAATCCGTTGCGAGGCCAACTCGTAGGCGAAGTTCTCGATGCGTGTGTCGGCCGAGATCGTTTCGGACATTCGTGTGACGACGTCCAGGGTGCATTGATGGGCGAGATCGTCGGCGAATGTTGCGACAGGCGTCCCGAGAAGCCTGGCGCGATAGTAGAGAACGACGCGAGGGTGCAATCGGGCCAGGAGTTTCGACAGTGCGTGATGATCGCCGGCGAATGCCCCGGCGGCGTTGCGGTTCAAGGAAATCGATTGTTCACAGGTTTCGGGTGAAGCGGTTCGTGCGGAGGGTGGCGTCGGTGAAGTCTTCGCGCCCCTGATCGACAGCTTCATCAACAACTCCTCGGGTACAGCGCACCTCATCATGCTGGAACGAGAATTGAGGTACCCCACCGAAAATGCGGGTAAACCTGAAGTTACCTTCCAGGTGTCCGGTCTTTTCGCTGGGAGCGCCAGTCCGCGAGCATGCGCGGCATTTCCGCGGCCATGAAGTCGAAGAAGTCGCGCAGATCTTCCATGCGATCGCCGGCCGTAGTGCCTTCACCGAGGACCCGAATGCCCTCGTCCGCAACTGCCGAGACCTGGTAGAGGGACGATTGTTTCGTGACAAACGCGTCGGCCCACATGTCGACGCTGACGCAGTAGTGCTGACGCCTCGATCCGGGGACGGCCACTCGCTCGATCAATCCGACTTGCTGGAGGTATCTGACTGCTCCGGAAATGGCGGCGGGGCTCACTCCCAACCGAGATCCGAGATCTCCTGGCGTGGACGAGGGTGTCTCGCTGGTCATCAACGCGGCCCACACGCGGGCAGGCATCGGCGGAAAACCCATGTCGCTCAGAACGAGTGAGAGTCGTTCGACAAAATGTCGGCTCTCGTCCGGTGCAACGGTGTGGCTGGTGTCGGTCATCGGAACCCTTCGATCTTTTCTTCTTTTCTATCTTCACACATTTGTGAAATCGGCGTACGGTCAAATTCATGGGTGCGGCAATTTCAGTGAAAAGCCTCGTCAAGACCTTCGGTACCACCCGCGCGCTGGACGGCCTCGACCTCGAAGTCTCAGCAGGTGAAGTGCACGGATTCCTGGGACCGAACGGCTCTGGAAAGTCGACCACTATTCGGGTGCTCCTCGGCCTGCTCCGCTCGGACTCCGGAGACGCAACTGTTCTCGGCGGCGATCCGTGGCGAGACGCTGTTACCTTGCATCGACGTCTCGCTTACGTGCCTGGCGACGTGAATCTGTGGCCCAACCTCACCGGCGGGGAGGCTATCGATCTGTTGGCGGGTCTGCGCGGTGGCTTGGACCGAAAACGCCGCAGCGAGTTGCTCGATCGCTTCGAACTTGACCCGACCAAGAAGGCGCGGACGTACTCGAAAGGTAATCGGCAGAAGGTTGCACTCGTGGCGGCGTTTTCGTCCGACGTCGACCTTTACGTACTCGACGAACCGACATCGGGGCTCGACCCGTTGATGGAAGCGGTGTTTCAGGACTGCGTCGAGGAGGTGGCTCACGCCGGAAAGACGGTCTTGCTGTCGAGCCATATCCTCGCCGAGGTCGAAGCGCTGTGCGATCGCGTGAGCATCATCCGCGACGGGCGGACGGTGGAAGAGGGAACGCTGTCCGAACTCAGGCATCTCACGCGCACGTCCATCTCGGCGGAGACACAGCGCCAGATCGGCGGACTCGACGGGCTCGGCGGTGTCCACGACGCGGTGATCGACGGTAACCACGTCACCTGCGAAGTTGACAGCGCGCAACTCGGACCACTCATGACGTACTTGGTCGGATTCGGAATCGTGGCGCTCACTTCCACTCCGCCGACACTCGAAGAACTCTTCTTGCGTCATTACGGTGACGAGCGCGCCAGGGAGACTTCGGTCCACCTGCGAGCCGAGACCGGTGTACGGCCATGACCGTTGCTGTCGAGGCCGCTCCACCGGTACCTGCCTCGGCAAGTCAATTCACCGGCACACGCCGACTGGTCCGGCTGGCCTTGCGACGGGACCGAATTCAGCTTTCCGTGTGGGTCATCTCGATCGTCCTGTTCATGCTGCTCGTCGTCGCCAGTGTGACCGGGCTGTACTCGACCCCCGAGGAATTGCGAAACATCGCAGTCAGTTCCGCGGTATCGCCGGTGGCGCTGGCGACCAACGGAATCGTGTCCGGCGATTCGCAGGGCGCGATAGTCGCCAGTCAGTCGGTGCTCGTGTTCGCGTTGGTGGCGGCATTGATGAGCACCCTTGCGGTGGTTCGGCATACACGACAGAACGAGGAGACCGGCCGTGCCGAGATGATCGGTGCTGCGGTGGTGGGTCGGCGAGCGCTTCTGACCTCCGCACTGATTGTCACGGTCGGTGCGAACGTGGTTCTGACACTGGGAATTGCCCTGGGATCGATCGCCGTCGGTTTGCCTGTCGTTGGTTCGCTCGCGTTGGGTGCTTCGATAGGTGGGACCGGAATCGCGTTTGCCGGTGTGGCGGCGGTGACTGCGCAGATCACGGACGGTGCTCGTACGGCCAACGGTCTGGCGGGTGCCGCGATCGGTGTTGCCTTCATGCTGCGCGCGATCGGCGACGTGAACAGTACGGTCGTCGACGACGGAACTCGCGTGGTGAGCGGTTGGTTGTCGTGGCTTTCGCCGATCGGATGGGCGCAACAGATCAGACCTTTCGACGACGATGCCTGGTGGATCCTGTTGTTGCTGATCGGATTTGCGGTTGTGCACGTGATGGTGGCGTTTGTTCTCATCAGCCATCGTGATCAGGGAGCGGGGCTCGTGCAGCCCCGGCCCGGCCCACCGACCGCAGCATCGTGGTTGCCGTCGGCTTGGGGCCTGGCGTGGCGCATGCAGCGAATGACGATGTTCTGGTGGATCTTTGCCGTTGTCATTCTCGGGTTCGCCTACGGCGCTGTGGGCAACGAGATCGACGCGATGGTGGGATCGTCGCAGCAGACCGCGGAGATGTTCGAGAAACTTGGTGGCGGCGGTACGGATCTGGTGGATTCGTACTTGGCCACTGCTCTCGGTCTCACCTCGATAGTGATCGCGGCATATTCGGTCCAGAGTCTTCTCCGGATGCGGGGCGAGGAAACATCGGGACGGCTCGAACCGTTGCTGGCAACCTCTTTGTCGCGGTGGAGGTGGATGCTTTCCCACCTGGGTGTGGTTGTGGGCGGGGTGATCCTCGCGCACGTCTTGATGGGTGCCTTCACCGGATTTGCCTTCGGGCTCGTCACGGACGACGTCGGCGGCAACACACTTCGCATGACAGGCGCTGCCTTGGCCTATCTACCTGCAGTGCTTGTAGTCGTGGGGTTGGTGTCGTTGGCTTTCGGACTGTTTCCGACCTACGCGTCGGCGCTCTCCTGGGGAATCTTGGCGGCATGCATCGTGCTCGGGCAACTCGGAACGTTGCTGAAGCTTCCACAGGTAGTGCTGGATCTGTCACCCTTCACCCACGTGCCGGGTGCCCCCGCCGAGCCAGTGACAGTTCTACCGCTGCTGGCCATGATCGTTGTGGCAGTAGTGCTTTCGACAGCATCGCTTGTTGCGTTCCGTCGTCGCGACCTCCAGGGGTAGTAGGGCTGAACTCAATTGGGAGTTCAACTCAGAATTCGACGAAGCTGTCGAGCCCGAGCAGCGAGCCGTCCGGTCGAGTCGAACAGTTCGGATTCGTCAACACAGAGAGTGTCTGTCGCCCAGGCGGTCCCGTGGCGTAGGCGATACCACGGTGACAGTGTTCGGGGATCTGCCGTGAGGTGCTCCGGTGTGAAATGCGCGGTGAACTCGATAGTGGGTATAGCCACGGGCATCGTCAGTGTCGCGAACAATCCGGGCGGAAGCGCGTCGAGAAGGACCGCGGCGCGCTCTTGGGCCGTGAAATCGAGGTCTGTGAGCAATCGGATCCAGACGTCGAATTCCGGGGCGTCGCCACCGGCGAACGGCCTCGCGGAATTGATCGGCCGGATGTCGAGGTGCTGGGAGAACGGCACAAAATCCACCGGGATCTCCAGCGGCGGCAGGGTTGACGGGTCGGCCGGAGTCGGTTCGGCGACAGGGGCGGACATCGTTGTGCCTCCTGTGTCGCGGGCTAGCCGAACGAGAGCGGATCCCGAACCGGTCAGCGTGACGTGGCAACTGACGGTCCGCCCGCCCCGCATATCGTCGACAGTCAGCTCGGCCGGCCCCGGAGGGACGGGGCGGTCCAGGTGCGCCGTGACTGCCAGAGGTTCGGCTCCGGACGCGTCGGCAGCCACTCGCAGCATCCGTGCAACGGCGAGTCCGCCCTGAATGCCGTCGAAACTCCGCCAGCTGGAGTCGAATTCGGTGTGATGACACGCTGCGTCGGTCGACGGCGCTATCGTCGCGGACGCCTGACTATTAATTGCCATAGCCAGCACCTTAGGTGCTGACTATGGCTATGGCAAGCTAGGGTCTACTCGGGAGTGCTGGACGACCCACCGAAGAGCATGTAGATGAGGATCTGAAGAATGCCGAGAGGATTGATCTCGCCGAGGCTGCTCATGTGTGAGGAACTCCTGTTTGCGGGGATGGGTACTGTTGCGTCGCAACGTCACTGAAAGTACGGCAATTCAGACAATGCGGTGCGGAATTTACCGATAATTCACTGTCCGCGAGTCGGGCGACAGTGCAGGTAGGCGTCAGTGACTACGTCGAGAACGCGATTGCCGTGTGCGTCGACCAATTTCGCTGTGATGGTGACCAATCCCCGCGCGCGATTGTCGAACACGACGTTGTCGACGGTGACCTTTCCGCTCAGGGTGTCACCGGGGCGAAGTGGACGTAGGAAGCTCACGTCGCGCATGGACTTTCCGGCGATCACGTTCCACTGGTCGTAGAGACTGTCGACCACCAACTTCTGGCAGATCGACAGGGTGTGCAGCCCGCTGGCGATCAACCCGCCGAAGACCCCGGACCCGGCGGCTTCCTTGTCGATGTGAAACCACTGGGGATCCCACTGGGTTGCGAACTCGACGATCTCCTCTTCGGTCACCGAATACGAGCCCAATGGGATCACTTGGCCGATCTCGAGATCTTCGGCGAACACTGTGCGTTGGTGAAGGGCGGCCGAATCGTTCATGTCTGTGTGAATCTCCTGCGTGTTCCGGGTGTACTCGGAACATACTCCACGCAGTGCGTTCGGCTCCTTCGCAAGTCCTTGTCCAGGGTCACTAGAATCGTCACATGGTTGACGACGCGAAGATCGAGCCGAGGGCGCTGGCAGGAACGTGGCACTTCGAGCGCGACATCGTCGACCGCCTTTCCGGTTCCACCAAGCATGTCTTCGGCGAGACCACTATCTCCGACGCCGGTGACGGTCGGATGCGCTGGTACGAGAGTGGCACTCTGCGTGACGGCGATCTGGAATTGCCAGTGTTCCGGACTCTGTTCATTGCAAAGCGCGGCCTCGAATGGGCCGTGACATTCGAAGACGGCAGAGAGTTCCACGACTGGGCGCCGGGGGAGGAAGTCGAGCACCTGTGCGGTGCGGACACCTACCGCGGGCGAATCGACGTCACTGCAGTAGATGGATCGGCTTGGGCGGTCGTCTGGACCGTGACGGGGCCGAGCAAGAACTACACGATGACCACGCATCTCACCCGGCCCTGATCGCAGCGATCACCAGTTATTCGACGCCGATCGTCACCTCGGTGGACTTCACGAATACCGTTGCAGCTTGGCCTGGTTCGAGGTCGAGATCCAGTGCGGCGTCGCGGGTGATCGACGAAGTCACGATCTGGTTGCCGCCGTCCAACTTCACCTTGACCGTTGCCATGACGGTGCCGAGGTTGACCTCGGTGATGGTGCCGGTGAGTTGATTTCGTGTGGACAGTCGCATCTCTGAAACTCCTGTGCTCTGGGGTGGGTGTACTTCGACCATAATCCGATGGTCGCGTATCTACCCAGCGATTCCGCAGGTGCGGACATGCGGGCACCGCAGGTGCGCGAATATTGTCGGGCGGTGGAGGTAGATTCCGGTCATGACTGAACCCGTGAAAGGCCCGGCGTCGTATTTTCCGTCGATCGAGAAGAAATACGGTCGGCCGATCGGTGAGTGGCAAGAGCTGATCAGAAGCTCAGACCTCACCAAGCATATGGAATTGGTGAATTGGTTGAAGTCGGAGCACGGGATGGGGCATGGGCACGCGAATGCACTTGTCGCCCATACGCTGAAAGAAGGCTAGTTCTTTTCAGGCGGCCGATGCATCCAGCACCAACCAGCCGCCGTGATGCTCGAATACCTCGAACGGCACACCGGTCTGCCGGCCGACCGCACGCAGTGACTCGAGATCGAACGTACGGATGTGGCCGTGGCACGCGGTGGCTTCGTCTTCGAAGGGGACGGCTATGACGACCCGTTGACGTGCGATTCGGAGTGCCTGCGCGATCACGGCTTCGCCGACCGAGTCGTCGACGTGCTCGAGGAGATGAATTGCGGTGACGGTGTCGGCGCTGTTGTCCGGTGCCGGTACTTCACCCGCGTCGCAGATCACCGTGTCGATCGTGATGCCGAGTTCGGGGGCTACCGCGTCGAGCAGGATCATCGTTCCGGGCAGGATGTCCGTGGCGGTCACGTCCATTCCGGCGCGCGCGAGCCGCAGGGGCAGGAAACCGAAGCAGGAACCCAGATCGAGTACGGAACCGCGAACCAGTTCTTCGGCTTTGTCGTGAATCGGCGCGAAATCTGCAGTGCCGTCGAGTAGTTCGGCAAGGGAGTTCCGGTAGTAGGTGGTCCAGGATTCGAGAGCGCCGTCCACGGTGGACCGAACCAGTCCGACCATCGTCAACTCGAATTCGTCCTGACCGAACTCCGCGTCCTGGATCGACGAGGTGACTCCGGCTACGAGTCGCTCGCTCAGATCGGCGGGAGTGAGGGAGTGCCTGACGTGGAGTCGGCCGCCTCGACGATCGAGCGAGATCGGACCGGAATCGACACGTTCGACGGTGACATGCCCGAACGACCACAAGCCCGGCGTCGACGGTGCCAGTGAATCCAGGACCGGTTCGTTCGTGATGGTGGACATGATCGCCTTTCTCAGGTGGTGATGCTTCTCAGGTGGTGATGCCGGTCCGCAAGGACTGCGTGCCTGTTTTCAAGAGTTCCGGTAGCTCGAGTGAATCGTCGGTGAGCCACTGTTCGTACGCCGACATGGCGACCCCGAGCAGAAGATAGCCGACCGTGCGTGGGCCGTGATCGGTCGGCTCGAGATTCATTCGGCGTGCGACGTAGTCGGCGACCACCTGCCGCCAACCTTCGTACATCACCACAGAGTATGCCTGAAGCGTCGGAACTTCGAGGATCAATTCCATCCGTTTGCGATGTACCGCAGTCTCTTCCGGTGGGAAGGTGTTGAACGTCAACAATGCGGATTCGAGTGCGTCGACCAACGGTATGTCAGCGGGCAGTGAATCCAGGTGCTCGCGCATCTCGTCGAGATGTCCGTCGAAGTCGCCCCAGGGGACGGCGTTCTTGGACGGAAAGTAGCGAAAGAAAGTCCGACGCGCGATGCCGGCGGCGTCGGCGATCTGGTCGACGCTCACCTCGTTGAAGCCGACGGTGGAGAACAGTTCGATGCCGATCGTGCTGATTCCCTCCCTCGTTGTGGAGGGGCGACGACCTATCCGAGCGGACGGTTTCTTGCGGCTACGCATACTTTTTTCGCTCCATGTGTGTCATTCTGCACTCGATGCCATTACAGTGGTGAACCGAGTCACAGTGAAGTCCCACTAGTGACCACCAACTCCCAGGTTGGAAGTCTGATCTACAGACTTCCAGACGGAGTGCGACCGCAGGAGGAATCCATGTCAGATCGTGACAACAAGGCGCTCGAGAACGACCTCGTCGAGGAGTCCCTCGTGGAGGAAGTTTCCATCGACGGCATGTGCGGCGTGTACTGACCGTGTCTGCTTTGGATCTCGATGCGGGGTGGAAACTCCACCCGCAGGTAGCGCTTCGCCCCGAACCTTTCGGGGCGTTGCTCTACCACTTCGGAACGCGCAAGCTGTCGTTCCTGAAGAACACGACCATCGTTGCGGTGGTCAAGGCGTTGCCAGACCATCCTGATGTCCGGTCCGCACTACGTGCGCAAGGCATCGAAGATGACGCGGCTCCCCAATATGCCCGCGCGCTGAGCACTCTCGCCGATTCGCACATGATCGTGCCTGTCTGAGCCAGACGCTCGCCCCCACGTGCGGAACAGCCCTTCTGCACGTTCGCCCGCTTCATTTCTTCGCGAGGACACAGCCATGACCTCAGTTCTTGAACAGCCCTCCCCGCCCGCCAAGGTGGGTCGCCTCGTCGATCAGTTCGAACTCGGACTCGACGCCCCCATCTGCCTGACGTGGGAACTCACCTACGCCTGCAACCTGTCCTGCGTGCACTGCCTTTCGTCGTCGGGTCGTCGTGACCCCAACGAGCTGAGCACCGAACAGTGCAAGTCCATCATCGACGAGCTGCAGCGTATGCAGGTCTTCTACGTCAACATCGGTGGCGGCGAGCCGACGGTACGCTCCGACTTCTGGGAGCTCGTCGATTACGCAACGGACCACCAGGTTGGTGTGAAGTTCTCCACCAACGGCGTGAAGATCGACAAGAAGGTCGCGGCACGGCTTGCGGCCAGTGACTACGTCGACGTGCAGATTTCCATCGACGGTGCCACCGCTGAAGTCAATGACGCTGTGCGCGGGCCTGGTTCGTTCGCAATGGCCGAGCGGGCTCTCGCGAACCTGAAGGAAGCCGGCTTCAAGGACGCCAAGATTTCGGTGGTCGTCACGCGGCACAACGTCAGTCAGCTCGACGAGTTCAAGGCTCTCGCGGACAAGTACGACGCGACCCTGCGCATCACTCGACTGCGCCCTTCGGGCCGCGGCGCCGACGTGTGGGACGACCTGCACCCACGCCCTGAGCAGCAGCGTGAGCTCTACAACTGGTTGGTGGCCAACGGCGAAGGCGTCCTGACGGGCGACTCGTTCTTCCACCTCTCCGCGTTCGGCGATGCACTGCCCGGTCTCAATCTCTGTGGCGCGGGCCGCGTCGTGTGCCTGATCGACCCGGTCGGTGACGTGTACGCATGCCCGTTCGCGATTCACGAGCAGTTCCTCGCCGGAAACATCGTGAAAGACGGTGGATTCCAGGAAGTCTGGCAGCACTCGGACCTGTTCGAGGAGCTGCGCTCGCCGCAGACCGGTGGCGCCTGCAGCAAGTGCAATCACTACGACTCCTGCCGGGGTGGCTGCATGGCAGCCAAGTTCTTCACCGGACTGCCGATGGACGGACCTGACCCCGAGTGCGTCATCGGCAACGGTGAAATGGCATTGGCGTCGGCGGGAGAGGTCCCGAAGTCAAGTGTGGATCACTCCCGTTCCGGTCAACGCAAGACCCCACGTGCATCGGTGCCACTGACACTGATGATGCGTCCGCCCGCCAAGATTTGTGACGAAAACCCGCTTGCGGGAATGCAGTAACTACTGCGCGATACCGACAGTGCGGCGAAAGCTGCACCCCAGAGAGGTCAGTTCAATGGCTAAGAATGCTTTCTTCGAGACGGTGGCAGAAGCACAGCGCCGTGCTAAGAAGAGGTTGCCCAAGTCCGTGTACGCGGCGTTGGTGGCGGGATCCGAGAAAGGGCTGACGGTCGACGACAACGTCGCGGCATTCAGTGAACTGGGTTTCGCTCCTCACGCTGCGGGACTGTCGGACAAGCGCGAGATGTCCACCACCATTATGGGCCAGGACATTTCGATGCCAGTCATGATTTCACCGACCGGTGTGCAGGCAGTGCACCCCGACGGTGAGGTAGCGGTAGCTCGTGCGGCTGCAGCACGGGGAACAGCCATCGGACTGAGTTCTTTCGCCAGCAAGTCCATCGAGGAAGTTGCCGCGGCCAACCCGCAGGTCTTCTTCCAGATGTATTGGGTCGGCAGCCGCGACGTGCTCGTGCAGCGTATGGAGCGCGCTCGCGCTGCCGGTGCCAAGGGCCTGATCGTCACCACCGACTGGTCGTTCTCGTACGGCCGCGACTGGGGCAGCCCGGCCATCCCCGAGAAGATGGACCTCAAGGCGATGTTCCAGTTCGCGCCCGAGGGCATCATGCGCCCGAAGTGGTTGTTGGAGTATGCCAAGACCGGCAAGATCCCCGACCTGACAACACCCAACCTCGCGGCTCCCGGCCAGCTGGCACCGACGTTCTTCGGTGCGTACGGCGAGTGGATGCAGACCCCGCTTCCGACGTGGGAAGACATCGCCTGGCTTCGTGAGCAGTGGGGTGGACCGTTCATGCTCAAGGGCATCATGCGCATCGACGACGCCAAGCGAGCTGTCGACGCCGGTGTCTCCGCTATCTCGGTCTCCAACCACGGTGGTAACAACCTCGACGGCACCCCCGCGCCGATCCGCGTGCTCCCGGGCATTGCCGAGGCCGTGGGCGATCAGGTGGAAGTTGTTCTCGACGGCGGCATTCGACGCGGCGGCGACGTCGTCAAGGCGCTCGCACTCGGAGCCAAGGCCGTCATGCTCGGGCGCGCCTACCTGTGGGGTCTCTCGGCAAACGGCCAGGCCGGTGTCGAGAACGTGCTCGACCTGATGCGGATGGGCATCGACTCGGGGCTGATGGGCCTTGGCCACTCGTCCATCACCGAACTGAGCCCGGCAGACCTGGTGATCCCGGAAGGCTTCACACGCTCACTGGGCGCCAGCTGAGATTGCGGTTCCGATAGAGCTGTGAGTTGACACTCGACGAACACGCAACCCTGGCCGGACGCCTCGTCCGGTCCAGGGTTGTTTTCGGTCCGCATGAGACCAATCTGGCTGTGGGAAGATCACTTTCCGATCGGCACCGTGCGTACTACCAGCGCCGCGCCGAGGGCGGAGCCGGAATCGTCGTCACCGAAGTGGCCTCGGTATTGGAGAACGACTGGCCGTACGAGCGGGCACCGCTGGCGTCGGAGTGCGGCCCGGGGTGGCAGTCGATCGCGGCTGCATGTGCTCCGTACGGGACGCTGGTTCTTGCCGGGCTCGGTCATACCGGGATGCAGGGATCGAGCGCCTACTCCCAATCGGTGCTGTGGGGACCGTCAAGAGTGGCCGACCCGGTGACGCGTGAGTTGCCGATGGCAATGGGGCAGCCGGAAATCGACCAGTTGATGGCCGGCTTTCGTGAAGCGTCGGCAATGGCCATCGCTTCGGGAATGGACGGAGTGGAACTCGATGCCGGTCCTCGAAGCATTCTGCGACAGTTCCTTTCGGGTCTGACCAACACTCGGCAAGACCGATACGGCACTGATCGCGTTGCCCTTGTTCGCGAGATCATCTCGGCAGTGCGCGAGGAAGTCGGGTCGGACCACGTTGTCTCCCTGCGGTTGTCCTGCGACGAGGAAGCGCCATGGGCGGGACTGACACCCGATCTCGCCGCCTGTTTTGCACGCGATCTGTCGCCACTACTCGATCTCCTTGTCGTCGTTCGTGGCGGACTCTATTCGTCAGAGGGGTACCGCCCTGACTTTCACTGCCCGCCGAACTTCAACCTCGATCTGTGCCGTGAGATCAAGGCCGCGGTCTCGATTCCGGTTGTCGTGCAGGGGAGCGTCGTGGACATCGCCGACGCTCGTGCAGCGCTGGAAGTGGCCGAGTTCGTCGAGATGACCAGGGCCCAGATCGCGGACCCGGACCTGGTCGTGAAAGCCGCGCGCGGTGATCGTCCACGGCCGTGTGTGCTCTGCAATCAGACGTGCCTCGTGCGTGATCCTCGCAACCCGGTCGTGACGTGCGTGGGGAATCCGAGCGCGGGTTTCGAGACGGTGGACCCCGATGAGCGAGAGCAGATTTCGACACCGGGAGCCGTGCTGGTCGTGGGGGGTGGCCCCGCCGGGATGGAAGCCGCGCGGATCTCGGCGGTGGCGGGGCACTCGGTCACACTCGTCGAGAGTTCATCGCAGTTCGGCGGCATGATCCGAACTTTTGCGCGAGGTGACGGCCGCAGCCGGTTCACACTCCTCGCACAGTGGCTCGAGGACGAATGCCGTCGTAGCGGCGTGACGATGCGGACCGGGGCGGCGGTCGAGGCGCAGGACCTGAGTGACGCACGTAGTCGGGGCGAGTTGATTGTTTTTGCCACCGGTAGCGCTGCGCGGCCGCCGACGTATCCGGTCGACGATTCGGTTCGGTGGTTGGATGCGTCGGAAGCCTTCGAGAAGTTGACCACCGTGGGGCCGGGTCCGGTCGCGCTGATCGATCCGCTCGGTGGACCGATCGCGGTGGCGCTCGCAGAAGCACTCGCGGCCCAGGGCGTCTCCGCCTCGATTGTGACTCCGGACAGCATCGTCGGTTCGAGGCTCGGTGCGAGTGGGGATCTGGTCGGCGCCAACACGCGCATCCAGCAGGCCGGGGTCACCAGGGTGCTCGCGTCCCGTGTCATCGAAATCGCCTCAGGGGTCGTCTGCGTCGAGCACGTCCATACCCGCGAGCGCTCACAGCTCGAGTGTGAAGTGGTGATCGACTGCTCGCATCGTCTGCCGAACGAAACGCTGAAGGAAGCGGCCGACATCCAGGTGGGTGACTCGGTTGCCCCGAGAACTGTTCTCGAATCCATCCGCGAAGGTCGCTTTGCAGGGTTTACTACTAGAACGAGTTTCAATTCTGCAGAGAGGGCTATCTCATGACACAGGGTTCAGTTCGTTCGCTCGAAGGTCGCGTTGCTTTCATCACCGGCGCAGCGCGCGGTCAAGGACGTGCGCACGCGGTCAAGATGGCGCGCGAGGGAGCAGCGATCATCGCAGTCGACGTGTGCGCGTCGGTGGCGTCGGACAATTCTTACGACGCAGCAACTTCCGAGGACTTTGCCGAGACGATACGTCTGGTCGAAGCGGAGGGTGGGAAGATCCTCGCCCGCGAGGTCGATGTCCGTGACGGCGCAGCGCTCACCGCGGTGGTCAAGGACGGTGTCGAGCAGTTCGGACGCCTCGACATCGTGGTCGCCAATGCCGGGGTCTGTAACTGGAATCGATTCTGGGAAATGTCGGACGAGCAGTGGGAAACCCTGATCGACATCAACCTGACCGGAGTCTGGAAAACCCTCAAGGCATCGGTGCCGGCGATCATCGAAGGTGGGCGCGGTGGATCGATCATCGTAGTCAGTTCGGTGGCCGGACTCAAGGCGCTGCCCGGACAGGCGCACTACGCGAGCGCCAAGTTCGGTCTCGTCGGTCTGACGCAGGCCGCGGCAAAGGAACTGGGGGAGTACAAGATCAGGGTCAACTCGATCCACCCTTACGGAGTAAATACGCCGATGGGGGTCGACCAGGGTGCGCTCGAGGTGTTTGCAAAGTTTCCGCAGTACCTTCCCAACTTCACTCCGATCCTCTCGGACATCGCGTTCGCCGAACCCGACGAGATCGCCGATACCGTTCTGTGGCTCGCGGGTGACGGTTCACGCACCGTCACGGCAAGTCATATCGCTCTCGATCAAGGGAACTCCAAGGTCTGATGACGCCGTACCCGCGCCTCTTCGCGCCACTGCGCCTGGGCAACCTGACACTCCGCAATCGGGTCGTGTTCTCCGCACACCTGACCAATTACGCGGAGAACGGGTTGCCGACGGAGCAGCACGCGAGCTACTACGAGGCGCGGGCACGCGGCGGTGCGGGTCTGATCATCACCGAGGAACACTCGACGCATCCTTCGGATCGACCGTACGAGAAGATGATTGCGGGCTATCGGCCGGAAGCGATCGAGGGATACCGGCGGATCACCGACGCCGTTCATGCGCATGGTTCGTCGATTCTCGCGCAGATCAACCACAATGGGGGTCAGGGCGCTGGAACCTATTCGCGATCGCCGCTGTTGGCGCCGAGCGCCGTTGCGGATCCGTTGTTCCGCGAGGTGCCCAAAGCTGTCGACGACGCGGACATCGCCGAGATTCTCGCAGGGTTCGCCCTTGTTGCGCGCAACTGCGTCGCCGGTGGCTTCGACGGGGTGGAATTGCAGGCGTCGCAGTCGTCCGTCGTGCGCGCGTTTCTCGCACCCTCGACTAACCTGCGCACCGATCGCTACGGCGGGGGCGTGGCGAATCGTGCGCGTTTCCTTCTCGAAGTGCTCGGGGTACTGCGTAAGGCCATCGGACCGGATCGTGTGCTCGGTGTGCGCCTGAGTGGATACGAAGGAACGCGGGGTGGCATCGAACTGTCCGACGCGGTAACCACCGCCCAACTGATCGAAGCTGACGGTCACGTCGACTACATCAACACCACCGTCGGAATGGCCACGGAAACACTGCATCTGGTCGAAGCATCGATGGCTGTACCCACCGGCTACGCCAACTTCGTCCCGTCTGCGATCAGGGAGGTCGTCGATCTTCCAGTCGTCGGAGTCGGCCGTTTCAAGACGCCGGAACAAGCCGAAGCTGCACTCGAGGACGGTGTATGCGATCTGGTGGGCGTAGTTCGCGGGCAGATCGCCGATCCGGATTTTGTGAACAAGGCGCGTGCCGGTCAATCGTCACAGGTGCGAACCTGCCTGTCCTGCAACCAGGAATGCGTCGGGCGGATGGGTCTGGGGCGTTGGTTGGGGTGCACCGAAAATCCGCGCGCCGGTCGGGAATCGGTCCCACTGCCGATGCCGCGGCGACGGGGCCGCACGGTGGTGGTAGTTGGCGGCGGCCCGGCCGGCCTGCAAGCTGCGGCCACCGCGGCCCAGCGAGGTCATGCGGTGACGCTGTTCGAGCGTGAACGAAGACTCGGCGGACAGATTCTTACCGCCTCGGTGGTCCCCGCTCGACGGGAGCTCGCCGACCTCGTCCGAAATCTCGAATCGGAGTGTCGCCGAAGCGGTGTGACGATCGAGCTGGGTGTTGGAGCTGACCTTGCGATTGTGGAGGAAAGGGCGCCCGACGTGGTAGTGATCGCAACCGGGGCGCGGCCCGTGCGCCCAACGTGGGCGGGTGGATCAGAGCGTGTCGTAAGTGTTCGAGACGTTCTCGACGGCAGGGTTCTACCGAGCGGAACGGTGCTCGTATACGACGAGTTGGGATTCCATCAAGGTACGTCGGTGGCGGAATTCCTGGCTGATCGAGGTTGCGCTGTCACGATCGCGACCAACGGCATGGTGGTTGCCCAAGATCTGAGCGTCACCCTGGATTTCGAGGGGTGGAACCGCCGGGCGTTCGAGAAGTCGATCGCGCAACGGACGGATCTGATGGTGACTTCGGTGAGCACTGGAGCCTCGCCGCTCGTGAGCTTGGTTCACCTTCCGACGGGTGTGGTCGAGGAAGTTGCGGTCGACTGGGTGGTCTTCGCGACACAGCAGGAACCTGTCGACGAGTTGTGGAACTCCTTGCAGGGAAGTTCTTTCGAGATATTCCGCATCGGTGACGCCCTGTCCCCGAGACGTTCGCACGCAGCGGTCATCGAGGGGCATCTGGCTGCGTTGGCGATATAAGTCGTCCGTTTTGTCTATGGTTATCGAAAGTATGTTCGATTAAACTTTGAGCATGAACAGTCGCGAAGCGTGGCAGCTGGATGGTGAGGACCTCAAGAGTGAGGTTCTGGATCTGGTGCGCGCCCGGCACGAGTTGCAGTCGCGGATGGTGTTGTTGATCGTGGAGATGTTTTCCCGGGAGGTTCTCGGTGGGAAGGGTTTTCGGGCGATCGCGCAGTGGTTGCATGGTTCGACGAATTTGGAGATCGGTGAGTGCAGTCTGCTGGTCGGGTTGGCGCGGTTGTTGATGCTCGAACCCGTTGTGGGCGATGCGTTTCACCGTGGTGACGTGGATGCGTTGAAGGCCCGTCAGGTGGCGTCGTTTTGTCAGCATCCGCCGAAGAACATGACCCTGGCGGATGTGGACAAGGCTCGCGGGATTCTGCTTCGGTTGGCGTCGAAGAACATCGCGGATTGTGATGCGGTGCGGGCGGCGATTAGGCGGATCGAGAAGCAGTACGGCAAGCGTGAGGACGGTGTTCCGGTCGGCGAGGATTCGGAGCGTAATGAGTTCTACGCCTCGAAAGGCCTGTACGGGCGGGTCACTGTGAAGGGCGACTTGGATGCGGTCAACGGGGCCCGGTTGATCACCTTGTTGTCAAGCCTGTCCGCTCCGACACCGGAGAAGGACGGAGTCAAGGACACGCGTACTCCGGCATTACGGCGTGCGGACGGGTTTTGCGAACTACTGCGCCGGTACGAGCGGGCGGGGCTGGGTCCAATCGAGGGCGGGGTGAAACCGCACATCACGGTCACCGCGTCGGCGAAAGACATGACGGACCTGCAAGCGTTGAAAGACCTCCTGCCGTCCACTGAGGAACTGGGGTTTGCGTGGACGGATTGGGTGGGTCCGATCAGTATCGATACTGCCCGGATGTTGGCGTGCGACTGCACGGTCACGCGGATTTTGTTGGATGAGAATGGTGTTCCGCTCGCCTGCGGTAAGGAAGCGAGAACGGCGACGGTGCCGCAGCGGCGGGCGTTGGCGGTTCGGGATGGTGGGTGTGCGTTTCCGGGGTGTGGGACTCCGTCGGGGTGGTGCGATGCTCATCATATTGTTCACTGGGGTGATGGTGGCCCAACAGATCTCGACAACCTGATCTTGTTGTGCGGTCACCACCACCGGACGATGCACCACACCGAATGGCGGGTCGAGATCGGCCCGGATCGAAAGACGGTGTTCTATCCGCCGATGTCGATCGATCCGTATCAGCACCCGATCGGCGGGAACAGTCCGCCCACCGCGGCGTGAACCGCGACCACTGAAAACTCATACACCGGGGCACAGCCATGCTCCGGTGTATCCGCATGCTGTGTTGCGGTGGGAGGGGCCGGCACCAATACCATCGAGGGATGAGTTCTCCGCGTGACCTTGCTGCCATCCCGAGTCCGGCGCTCGAGGGCACTGCGCTCACCGTCGTGGTCCCGGTCGGTTCTTTCGAACAACACGGACCGCACCTGCCTCTCGATACCGACACTCGGATCGCGAGAGCAGTCGCACAGGCCCTGCCCGACGTCGTCGTGGCCCCGGCCATCGAATACGGGGCGAGCGGCGAACACGAAGGGTTTGCCGGCACGATTTCGATCGGTGCCGAGGCTATGGAAACCCTCGTCGTCGAATACGGAAGGTCGGCGTTCAGATGGACGAAGCGGGTGCTGTTCGTCAACGGCCACGGCGGAAATGGTCCCGCGCTGGCCAAAGCTGTGGCACTTCTTCGATACGAGGGACGTGACGCCGCTTGGGTGCCGTGCGCTGTTGCGGGTGCCGATGCGCACGCGGGACACACTGAAACGAGCCTATTGCTGCACCTTTCGCCCGATTTGGTGCACATGAGCCTTGCTGAGACAGGAAATTTGTCTCCTATCGCGGACCTGATGCCAGGAATGCGTTCGGGCGGTATGGTCGCTGTGTCGCAAAACGGCGTTCTCGGCAATCCAGTCGGGGCTACCGCCGAAGACGGCGCATACATCTTCGGTGAGTTGGTAGGACGCGTGACGGATGGACTGGCCCGGTGGGAGCCTGGTCCAGATGGGAGGCTTCGGTGACGACCACGACCGAGTGGGGGCGGACGGTCCACCTGCGACGGCTTTCGAGGCTGCGACGAGTTGCAGCACGACGGGCTACGTCCCTTACGATCATCTGATGCGACCAGCAAGACTCCCCGACGGCTTCGGCATTCGGTTGGACCCCAAGGTGCGCACGTACTCGGGCGGCCGGGTGCTCATCGGCGGCTCTCCGACACGGATGCTCAAGCTGGCTCCGACGGCTGCGGCGATGATCGGTGACGGCTTCCTCGAGGTGGTCGACCAGCAGAGCGCTGCGGTTGCTCGTCACCTTCTCGATTCAGGCGTCGCGAATCCTCGTCCGATGTCGACACCGTCTGCGGCAGATGTCACCGTCGTGATTCCGGTCAAGGACAACCAGGCCGGCGTCGAACGACTACTGCCCGTCCTCAAGGATCTGACCGTCATCGTTGTCGACGACGGTTCGGAAGTGCCGGTGGAGCCCCGTCGCGCCTGCCCGGGCACCGGAACCATCACAGTGGTGCGGCACGAGAGCGCCCGCGGACCCTCGGCAGCGAGAAACTCGGGATTGCGTTCGGCCCAAACACGTTTCGTAGCTTTCCTCGACTCCGACGTCATACCGCGTGCCGGTTGGCTCGAGTTGATGTTGGGCCACTTCAGCGATCCAGGGGTTGCCCTTGTTGCGCCCCGCATCGTCGCCCTCGATCCGTACGGGACGGCGCTGGCGCGGTACGAGAACATGCGATCGTCTCTCGACCTCGGACGCAAAGAAGCTGCGGTGAAGTCGGGAAGTCCGGTCGCCTATGTTCCCAGCGCGGCCGTGATCGTCCGGCGCGACGTGGCACTCGAATGCAACGGTTTCGACGAGAGTCTCGAAGTGGCTGAGGACGTCGATTTCTGCTGGCGACTGCAGGCTGCGGGTTGGCGACTGAGGTACGAACCGGTTGCGCATGTCGCCCACGATCATCGAGTTCAGTTCGACAAGTGGTTCGCCAGGAGAGCGTTCTACGGCACGGGCGCGGCGCCGTTGGCTGCAAGACACGAGGGTTCGGTTCCGCCGATGGCGATGTCGTTCTCGACGCTCTTCGCGTGCATCGCCGCCGCAACACTGACCCGTTCCGGTCTTGCGAGTGCGCTGGGCGCTCTGCTCTTCACGGTGTATCGCCTGCGAAAGATGTTCAACGGGCTGAGTCAGCCCACCCGGATCGCAGCGATCCTCACTGCGCAGGGGTTTGTCGGAGGATTCTGGCAACTCGCCTCGGCGATGTGTCGTCACTACTGGCCGGTGACTCTTCTGGCGGTGATCGCCTCCCGTCGAATTCGGCGACTGGCCGTCGCTGCGGCAGTCACCGAAGGTTTGGTGGACTGGTATCGCCACCGTGAGCCAGGCGGGCTGGGTCCGGTTCGGTACGTCTTCTTCAAACGAGCAGACGACATCGCGTATGGGGCCGGACTCTGGCGGGGCGCGTTCGACGCCCGTGACTGGGCGGCGCTGAAACCTCGAATCACCAAGTGACAGAAGCCGACTACGCAGACTTCCTGGTTGTCGGTGGTGGCACGTGTGGCTGCGTCGTCGCAGCCAGGCTCAGTGAAGATCCATCCGCCACGGTGATGCTCCTCGAATCGGGAAGCGGATATCGTTCGGCGCTCGAACTTCCGGACGTCCTGGGTGATCCGTACCGACTGCCGGTCGGACCTGCGAGCGAATACACGTGGACGTATCCGGTCGAACTGACACCGCGTCGGGCGTCCACGATTGCGCGCGGGCGGACGCTCGGTGGGTCCGGGGCCGTCAACGGTGCGTACTTCACGCGCGCGACCCGCGCAGATTTCGAGAACTGGCCGAGTGCTTGGCGATACGACGACGTCTTGCCGTACTTCAAGAAGTCTGAGACTGATCGTGATTTCGAGGGCGAGTTCCACGGGACCGCCGGTCCGATCCCGGTCGAGCGTCGAGCGTGGGACCAACTGCATCCACTGAGCGGTGAGTTTCATGCGGCAGCGCTCGGAGCAGGCTTTCCCGACGACGTCGACAAGAATGCGCCGGACTCGTTCGGCGTCGGCCGAGTGCCACTGAACGTGGCGGATCATCGTCGGATCAGTACTGCGATCGGGTATCTGATGCCGGCATTGCACCGCCCGAATTTGCAGGTGGAATCCGGAGTGAACGTCATTCGCATCGTATTCTCGGGAACCCGTGCGATCGGCGTCGACGTTCTCGACGACGGCAACGTCCGACGCATTCGTGCCGACCACGTGATCGTGTGTTCGGGTGCGGTGGCGACGCCGCACATTCTCTTGAATTCCGGTGTCGGTCCGGCGGAACAACTTGCAGATCAAGGAGTTTCCGTCATTCTCGATCGACCTGGCGTCGGCCAGAACTTCGTCGACCATCCGGAAGTGCTGCTGCCGTACCATTTTTCGACGCCTCGTACGATTCGCTCGCAGACACCGGTGCTGGAGACTGCACTCAATCTCGCCGAGCTTGAAATCCGCCCGTACACCGCATCTTTCACAGACTTGATTCCCGGTGTGCCTCGCATGGATCACGGCGTCGGGGTGGTCCTCATGGCGCCGCGCAGTCGGGGGAGCATCGAACTGGTATCGGGGGATCCCGCTGGGGCACCGCGTATTCGATACAACTACGTCGCGTCGACGCACGATCGAGCAGCCATTCGGGAAGGAATGCAGATCGCCGAGAACCTTCTCGAGTCGATCGCCGAGACCGGGTTGATCGATCGCCCCGTCGTGGAGTACACAGACGAGTGGATCGAATCTCGCCTCGGTACGTCCTTGCACATGTCCGGTAGCTGCGTGATGGGCGCCGAATCGGACCCGTTCGCAGTCGTCGATGATCGGTGCCGTGTGATCGGCGCGCAAGGACTCAGTATTGTTGACACGTCAATCCTGCCGACGATCCCGACCCGCGGCCCACACGCGACCGCGGTGATGGTCGCGGAACGAGCAAGCGCCATCCTGCTCGGTGACGAGTGACCGCGAGGGGCAGCAGGCTAGGTCGACAGTCATACCGAATGGTCGTTCTCGCCTATGGGCTGTGATCGGCGTTACAGTGGTCCACGGAGCGGAGGAACGCAAAATATGGCACGTGAACAGGCTGTGTCCGGCAACCCGTGGGTGGCGGTCAGGCCAGGGGATGACGTCGCGTTACTCGCGCGGCGACTTTCGTCTGCCCATCAGTCGTTCATCGATGCCCGCGGCGTGCCCGGCCAAGGGCTGACCGACGACTCCCATGTCCGTTCGGTCGTGCTCGAGTCCTGGATGCGGAGCCGCAACAAGGGAGTAAATCCTGACGTTGTCGGCAATCCTGAGATGCTCGAGGGGTTGGAACTCGAAAAATATCGGTCCGCGCATCCCATGTCACTGATCCGTCCGGTGATTCGGAAACTCCTGGTGGAAGATGCTGCCGAGACCGGATTGCTGATCGCGATCAGCGACGCACACGGTCGACTGCTCTGGGTGGAGGGTGACAACTCGGCCAAGGACAAAGCGTTGTCCATGAACTTCGTCGAAGGCGCCGACTGGAGCGAAGATCGTGTCGGCACCAATGCGCCGGGAACGGCGCTTGCTCTCGACCACTCCGTACAGATTTTCGGATCCGAGCATTTCAACCGAACCGTGCACGACTGGAGTTGTTCGGCCGCACCCGTCCACGATCCCACCACTGGGCAAATCCTTGGTGCCATCGACATCACCGGTGGTCCCAGGGTCGCGGTTCCCGAAGTGCTGTCGCTGATCCGTGCAACTGTTGCGGCCGCCGAATCGGAATTGCGATTCCACCTCTTGAACTCGCCTATCCCGCTCAGCGCCACGGCTCCGCGCCTCGAAACATTCGGTGCCGGCCGGCCGACGCTGGTTCGCGGCGGTGACCGCATCCCGATTTCGCAGCGTCACGCCGAGATTCTCCTTCTGCTCTCCGAACATCCGGAGGGTCTCAGCTCCGACCACCTTGCGGTCCTGCTCGACGAGGGGGAGCTCGACGCAGTGACCATTCGCGCGGAAATGTCGCGGCTTCGTAAGGTTTTCGGCGCCGACCGGCTGGCTTCGCGTCCTTATCGGATCATCACGGAGTTCACGACAGACGTCGGCGACGTGCGGGCAGCGTTGGATCGCGGAGACGCGGCGACGGCGATGAAACTGTATTCGGGCCCGGTACTGGCAGGCTCGGCCTCCCCGGGAATCGAAGAGGTGCGGGAAGAACTACGCACCAGGGTTCAGGCGGCTCTGCTGCGTGGAGGTGACGCCAACCTTCTGGCCCGGTGGACCACGTCCGTACACGGGCGCGAAGACTCCGTCGTGTGGGAGGCCTACCTGTCCACGTTGGATCCTCAATCTCCGCTGTATTCGCAGGTCCAGGCAAGAATTGATCTCCTCGACCGCCAATTGGGCATCTGAGAATCATCTGCGTTTCTCGCACGCAACGTACTTGCAACGTTGCAACTCCTAGTGTTGTGAATCACACCCCACCGGGGGGTGGGATTGCAGTCACCGATTTGGTGGGTGCGCCCAGGAAGATCACGTTTACATAGGAGCTTGCAATGACCGTGTACGCCCGCCCAGGTACCGCCGACGCGATCATGTCCTTCCAGTCTCGATACGACAACTGGATCGGCAACGAATGGGTTGCTCCGGTCAAGGGTCAGTACTTCGAGAACCCGACACCGGTGACCGGACAGAATTTCTGTGATGTGGCTCGTTCCACCGCAGAAGACATCGAGCTCGCTCTCGACGCAGCGCACGCAGCAGCTCCGGCCTGGGGCAAGACCTCGGTCGCCGAGCGCGCGATCATCTTGAACAAGATCGCTGATCGTATGGAGGAGAACCTCGAATCCATCGCACTCGCCGAGTCGTGGGACAACGGCAAGCCGATCCGCGAGACCCTCAACGCCGACATTCCGCTCGCCATCGATCACTTCCGTTACTTCGCGGGAGCTATTCGCGCACAGGAAGGTTCGCTTTCGGAGATCAACTCCGACACCGTGGCGTACCACTTCCACGAGCCGCTCGGCGTAGTCGGCCAGATCATTCCGTGGAACTTCCCGATCCTCATGGCCGTGTGGAAGCTCGCTCCCGCCCTTGCTGCCGGCAATGCCATCGTGCTCAAGCCTGCCGAGCAGACACCCGTCTCGATCCTGCACCTCATCGGCATCATCGGTGACCTGCTGCCTGCCGGTGTGCTCAACATCGTCAACGGCTTCGGCGTCGAGGCCGGAAAGCCGCTCGCGTCGAGCCCGCGTATCAAGAAGATCGCCTTCACCGGTGAAACCACCACAGGTCGCCTGATCATGCAGTACGCGTCGCAGAACCTCATCCCCGTCACCCTCGAACTCGGTGGCAAGAGCCCCAACATCTTCTTCTCCGACGTCCTCGCCTCCAACGACGATTACCAGGACAAGGCACTCGAGGGCTTCACGATGTTCGCCCTCAACCAGGGCGAGGTCTGCACCTGCCCGTCACGTTCGCTGATCCAGGAAGACATCTTCGACGAGTTCCTCGCGATGGCCGCCATTCGCACCAAGGCTGTGCGCCAAGGGGATCCGCTCGACACCGACACCATGATCGGCGCCCAGGCCAGCAACGATCAGCTCGAGAAGATCCTCTCGTACATCGAGATCGGCAAGGCCGAAGGCGCCAAGGTCATCACCGGTGGTGAGCGGGCCGAACTCGGCGGAGACCTGTCCGGCGGTTATTACGTCCAGCCGACGGTGTTCACCGGCAACAACAAGATGCGCATCTTCCAGGAAGAGATCTTCGGACCCGTCGTCTCGGTCACCTCGTTCAAGGACTACGACGAGGCCATCGAAATCGCCAACGACACGCTCTACGGTTTGGGCGCCGGTGTCTGGTCCCGCGACGGCGGAGTCGCGTACCGAGCAGGCCGCGACATCCAGGCCGGTCGCGTCTGGACCAACACGTACCACCAGTACCCGGCACACGCCGCTTTCGGTGGATACAAGCAGTCCGGCATCGGCCGCGAGAACCACCTGATGATGCTCTCGCACTACCAGCAGACCAAGAACCTCCTGGTCAGCTACGCCCAGAAGGCTCAGGGCTTCTTCTGATCGACCCACCGGCACCCGTGAGCCCCTCGCTGCGGGTGCCGGTGCGAGGGACTGCAACACGCGAAACCTGCACAAACACACGGAGGTTGGAATGAGCGCCACGGACACACCCGATACCGGCGCCGTTCCACCCCGGTTGGTGACCACCGCTGGGGCGGCTGACCTGCTACGCCGCCTCAGCGGGACTCACGGCGAACTGATGATGCATCAATCCGGCGGATGCTGCGACGGCTCGGCCCCGATGTGTTATCCCTCAGGCGAATTCATCGTCGGGGACCGTGACGTACTACTCGGAATCGTCGATCTCCGACTTGCGGTCGGAGAGATTCCCGAAGACCTTCCCACCGGAACCGACGCTGTACAGGTCTGGATTTCCGGATCACAGTTCGAAGCCTGGAAGCACACCCAGTTGGTGCTGGACGTCGTGCCCGGCCGCGGCAGCGGATTCAGCCTGGAGTCTCCTGAAGGATTCAGATTCCTCAGTCGAGCAAGGGCATTCACATCGGACGAAAACGAAGCACTCGGCGCGTCGAGCATTCTCGTAGGCGCTGATTGGGAAGCGGGCGTGCGTCCTTCGCCCCCGGCGGTTCCCCAGGTCGTCGCCGAGGCCGTCGATGCCTGCCCGGTGCCGGGCGCGGCCGCCCGATCCTGAGAACGGCCGCCTGAAGAAGATCTGAACAGACTCGGGGCCGCTCACATGACAGCCAGTTAACAGCACGGTCATCTCCACGCGACCTTCTCCGTACATCGCCCACATACCGTTCATTTCACGCGACGCATCCACCGTGCGTCGTCTCATTCTTGACCGATTCAGAGGATGGACATGTCTCTTTCCGACCACGCAACCGGCAAAAACGCCGGTGCCGCGGGTGCACACCACGACGGCGCAGACTTCCATGCGGAAGACAATTCGTATCTGGAGAAACGAACACTCCGAAAGGGAACAGCAGGGTGGGTGCTGCTTGCGGGGTTGGGTGTCAGCTATGTGATTTCCGGTGACTACGCCGGCTGGAACAACGGTCTGGCCGAAGGTGGTTTCGGTGGCCTTCTCATCGCGGCCGTCGTCATCGCGGGGATGTACCTGGCGATGGTGCTCGGTATGGCCGAGATGTCGTCAGCACTTCCTGCCGCTGGTGGTGGATACACGTTTGCCAGACGGGCCATGGGGCCCTGGGGCGGATTTGCCACCGGCACAGCAATTCTCATCGAGTACTCGATAGCACCCGCAGCGATCGCGACCTTCATCGGTGCGTACGTCGAGTCCCTGAACCTGTTCGGGATCACCGACGGGTGGTGGGTGTACCTCGCGGTGTACGCGATCTTCATCGGCATTCACCTCACCGGCGCCGGTGAGGCACTCAAGGCGATGTTCATCATCACCGCCATTGCACTCGTCGGCCTGGTCGTGTTCGCGGTTTCGGCTGTCGGCCTTTTCGATTCGTCCAACCTCACCGATATCGCCGTCGACACCAGCGCAGTCGGATCGTCGTCGTTCCTGCCATTCGGTCTGCTCGGAATCTGGGCCGCCGTGCCCTTCGCGATCTGGTTCTTCCTTGCCGTCGAAGGTGTACCGCTGGCCGCCGAGGAAGCACGTGAGCCGGAGAAGAACGTCCCCCGCGGCATCATCATCAGCATGTTGATCCTGATCGTCACAGGCGCAACGGTTCTCTTCCTCGCCACCGGTGCGCTCGGCGCCGACGCCCTGTCCACCTCCGGAAATCCGCTCGTCGAGGCGCTGGGGGACAGCGGAGCGGCAAAGGCCGTCAACTACATCGGACTTGCCGGTCTGGTCGCGAGCTTCTTCTCGATCATGTACGCCTACTCACGTCAGACGTTTGCGCTCTCCCGCGCCGGCTACCTGCCGAAGAACCTGTCGGTGACCAACAAGCGCAAGGCCCCCACTCTCGCGCTCGTCGTTCCCGGAATCATCGGCTTCGCGCTCTCACTCACCGGTGAAGGTGCCATGTTGCTCAACATGGCGGTGTTCGGCGCGGCAGTCAGCTACGTCCTGATGATGGTGAGTCACATCGTTCTTCGTAAGCGTGAGCCGAACATGCCGCGCCCGTACCGCACGCCCGGCGGTATCGCCACCACCTCGTTTGCGCTCGTGATCGCGGCAGTGTCGGTGGTGGCCACCTTCCTGGTAGATCCCGTTGCGGCATTGCTGACGTTGGTTGCCTTCGGAGTTCTGATGGCGTACTTCGGTCTCTACAGTCGCCACCACCTTGTTGCCAACTCGCCGGACGAGGAGTTTGCTGTACTTGCACAGGCGGAAGAAGAATTGGGATGAGTCGCGGGATGGCCAAGTATCACCAGCAGGTATCCGGAACCAACTACTCGTTCGACGGTCTCGTCGATCTGATGGCAAAAGCGACACCACTGCGGTCGGGTGACGAACTCGCCGGTTGCGCGGCAAGCTCCGATGCCGAACGCGCTGCTGCCCAATGGGTTCTGGCTGATCTTCCGTTGACGGTGTTCCTCGAAGACCTGTTGGTTCCGTACGAGGACGACGAGGTGACCCGGCTCATCATCGACAGCCACGATCGCCTCGCATTTGCGCCAGTGGCCCACCTGACTGTTGGCGGATTACGGGACTGGCTGCTCGAGACTGCGTCGGCGCCGGAAGCTTCAGCACGCTTGTCTGCCGTGAGTCCCGGTCTGACCCCCGAGATGGTTGCCGCGGTCAGCAAGATCATGCGCAATCAGGACCTGATCGCCGTCGCCAAGGCCATCACGGTCACCGCGGGGTTCCGCACCACCATCGGACTGCCTGGACGGCTGAGCACCCGACTCCAGCCAAACCATCCGACGGACGATCCACGCGGCATTGCGGCGGCCACATTGGACGGTCTCCTGATGGGATGTGGCGACGCCGTCATCGGCATCAACCCCGCGACGGATTCACCCCAGGCCACCTCGGATCTGCTCCACCTGCTCGACGACATCCGTCAGCGATTCGAGATCCCGACTCAGTCGTGCGTGCTCTCTCACGTGACCACCACGATCGGACTGATCGAATCGGGGGTGCCGGTCGATCTTGTCTTCCAATCGATTGCCGGTACCGAAGGCGCCAATTCCGGTTTCGGAGTGAACATTCCGCTACTGCGCGAGGGTAACGAGGCCGGACGCTCCTTGAACCGAGGAACGGTCGGCAACAACGTCATGTACCTCGAGACAGGGCAGGGGTCCGCCCTCAGTTCAGGTGCCCACTACGGCACCGGCGGAGCCCCGGTCGATCAGCAGACACTCGAGACCAGGGCATACGCCGTGGCCCGAGATCTCGAGCCGCTGCTGGTCAACACGGTGGTCGGTTTCATCGGTCCCGAGTACCTCTACGACGGCAAGCAGATCATTCGCGCGGGCTTGGAGGATCACTTCTGCGGAAAACTCCTCGGGCTGCCGATGGGAGTGGACGTCTGCTACACGAACCACGCCGAAGCCGATCAAGACGACATGGACAACCTCCTCACCTTGCTGGGCGTCGCCGGCGCGGCGTTCGTGATCGCGGTGCCCGGCGCCGACGACGTGATGCTCGGCTATCAAAGTCTGGCGTTCCACGACGCGTTGTACGTGCGTAAGGTCCTCGGTTTGCAGCCCGCCCCGGAGTTCGAGACCTGGCTCCACAACTTGGGGATGACCGACGCAAACGGTCGGGTTCTTCCGATCGACGCCGAAATGTCGCCGCTGCGGGCTTTGACGGTGAACTCATGACCGAAGATCAGGCGCCGATCCTCGATTTCTGGGGTCCACTGCGCAAGACCACACAATCGCGTATCGGGCTGGGGCGTGCCGGAGATTCGTTGCCCACCAAGCGGGTTCTCGAATTCAAGGCAGCACACGCCGCAGCCCGCGACGCAGTGCACGAGCCACTCGATTCCGAGACTCTCGCCAGTCGGGTCGACGGGGTGGGTATCGGGGCACCGGTGGTGGTCGCGAGCAGCGTCTCCACTCGCAGCGAGTATCTCCGGAGACCCGACCTGGGGCGACAACCCGCGGACCTGAGCGCGATCAAGAGCTCCGACAAGGAAATCGGGTTCATCCTCGCCGACGGACTCTCCCCGCGAGCACTGATGGACCACGGCGAGCAACTACTGTCCGCGTTGGTCACGGTGTTGGGGGAGCGGTACTCGATTGCTCCGCCGGTGATCGCCACGAATGCCCGTGTGGCACTGGGTGATCACATCGCCGCCGCGATGGGAGTGCAGACGGCGATCGTCCTGATCGGCGAACGTCCAGGGCTCTCCGTTGCGGACAGCGTCGGGATCTATCTGACTCATCTTCCGCGCGTCGGTCGTACCGACGCGGATCGAAACTGCATTTCCAATGTCCACCCACCCGAGGGCCTCGGATACGAGCAGGCTGCTCGTGTCGTCCTGGGGTTGGTGACGGGAGCGCGCCAATTGGGCCGCTCCGGCGTCGACCTCAAGGACACCTCTCGCGCCGACGCCGTTGCGTCGGGAGAAGTGCTGACGCTCGATTAGTTGACACCTGCACGGCATACCCGGGTCGATCGACACTCGGGTATGCCGTCGTACCCGAATCACGACGAAAATGAGGGAATCGATGTTCCGTTCGCTGCATGCCCGCGCCCTGTGTGCGTTGGCCGTAGGTAGTGTCCTGTTGAGTGCAACTGCATGTAGTTCGGCCGAGAGTGCCACGAAAGAGGATGCGGCGCAGAGTGGTTCATCCTGCGCGGTGTTGGATCCCAGTCTGGCGTGGTACGGCGACAACCGTGTGAGGTTGGATGCCATGATGACGGAGTTCGGAACGTGTGGAGCTGCAGGTGATGTCGATGACGGCGCTCCGTTGGCGCTCTTCGACTGGGACAACACAGTTGTCAAGAACGACATCGGAAGCGCCACTGCATTCTGGATGATCAAGAACAACAAGGTGTTACAGCCCGTGGGAGCGGACTGGGCAACCACCAGTCGCTTCATGACTCCAGCCGGCGCTGCCGCACTTTCCGCCGCGTGTGGCTCGGAGACCGCCGCGGGTCAACCCTTGGTAACCAGTACCGACTTGGACTGCGCTGACGAGATCGTTGCGGTACTCGAGGAGAAAACTCGCGACGGACAGGTTGCATTCGACGGCTACGATCACCGCCGGACCAAGGCTGCATACGCGTGGGCGGTGCAGTTGATGGCAGGGCACACCGAGGGCGAGATCACCGAGTACGCCCGCGCAGCGCGTGCTGAGAATCTCGCTGCCGCAGAAGGATCCGATCAGACCGTCGGTACCACGGAAGTCGACGGTTCGGTGCGTTACTACGCGCAGATCGAAGATTTGGTGAAATCGCTCGGCGCTCATGGATTCGACGTGCGGATAATCTCCGCGTCGGCCGAACCGGTCGTTCGAGTCTGGTCGGAGCAGCTAGGATTGGATGCCGATCACGTGATGGGAGTTCGGCCGATCGTCGAGGGCGGCGTTCTGACGGGGCGCCTGCGGGGATGTGGTGGGGTTGCGGACGGTGACGACTCGGTCATTCCGTACATCGATGGGAAGCGGTGTCAGGTCAACGAGGTTGTCTACGGGGTCCAAGGGCCTACGGCGTTCGAGCAGTTGCCTGCCGATCGGCGTCAGGTGTTTGCTGCCGGTGATTCTGTCACCGACGTGACGTTCCTCGGAGATGCGACCGGTGCGCGCCTGGTGATCAACCGCAACAATCCCGAACTGATGTGCAATGCCTACGACAACAGTGACGGAAAATGGCTGGTCAACCCCATGTTCATCGAACCGAAAGCACAGGCGGATGCTCCCTATCACTGCTCGACCGATGCCTACACTGACGCGGCCGGGGCCAAAGGCGCCGTAACTCGTGCGGACGGCAGCGTGATCCCCGATCAGGTGGATTCCGTCGCGTGACAGTCGGCTTGCTGCGGTGACTTCACAACGATCGATCGGCGTGTGATCTGATTCTTTCGAGCCCTTTGTCGGGCTGCGGAAACCCACGGGTGTCCGCTGTGATGCTGGAGCCGCAGAGGCGGCACGTGAGTAGGAGAAATCGATGGCCTTCGCTGGCAATGTGGACGAGTTGGCACTGCTCCAAGCAGTGCGTCTCAAGGAGCGGGTCGGAGCGGTTGTACTGGCCGAGCACTTGGGCGTCAGCGCAGCGTCCGGTCAAGCTGCGTACGACGCACTTGTCGCGCAGGGTAAAGCGGCCGAAGCAGAAGGTGCCATCAGCCTGACCGAGAAAGGCCTCGCGGAACTCGAAGATCAGTTGGACGCTGAGCGGGTCTCGATCGACGAGGACTCCATCGGCGAGGTGTACGAGGCTTTCGTTCCGCTGGACGAGGAGTTCGTTGCACTTATCGACGACGCAGACGCGAATTCCCTTGCCGAGCTGGACCGCCGGGCTGCAAACCTGTTCGACGATTTGTCGGCATTCGTTCCGCGGTTGTCCCGCTATCAGGATCTCTTCTCGGATGCTCTCGCGAAAGTTCAAGCGGGGGAGTCCAAGTGGATTTCAGAACCGATCATCGACTCCTATGCCACGGTGTGGGGAGAGATCCGTCAGGAGCTTTTCGGGGCTGCCGGAAAGGCTTGATTCGTAGCGCTGGACCTGACGCAGTTCAGCGTGGGCCGTCCGATTCGTGTGAACGAATCGGACGGCCCACGGCATGTGAAGAGCCGTGAAACTCGTTACCATTGCATACAAGTCGTGACCGAGATCACTCCTACCCCCTTTCGGGGGTAGTGCGGGGGTGAGCCACATCACTACCTTTCCTCCTATCGACGGTGATGCCCACAGGGCGACACCACGGGACCACGGAGGAATCGAGTGACCACAGTCTCTCCCACAGGCGGCAACAGCGCCGCCGGCGCCGGGGGTGCGAGTGCCGCAGGCGCGACACAACCCCAGCAGACCACCAGTGTGCGGCGCGTCGCGATCGCGAGCTGCATCGGCACGACCATCGAGTTCTACGACTTCTTCATCTACGGAACTGCTGCGGCACTTGTCTTTCCGACGGTATTCTTCCCCGCGCTCGGTGCCACCGCGGGAACCGTCGCATCGTTTGCGACCTTCGCAGTCGCATTCATCGCCCGGCCCGTCGGCGCAATGCTGTTCGGGCACTTCGGTGATCGCATCGGTCGCAAGAAGACTCTGATCTCGACGCTCCTGCTCATGGGTATCTCGACGCTCCTGATCGGCTTGCTGCCCGGCGCGGCAACCATCGGTGTTGCGGCTCCGATCATCCTGGTGCTCTTGCGATTCGGCCAAGGCTTCGCGGTCGGCGGTGAATGGGCAGGCGCAACTCTGCTCACCGCGGAATACGCCCCACCGGGCAAACGTGGTCTGTATGCGATGTTCCCGCAGCTCGGCCCCGCAATCGCCTTCGTGCTCTCGAGCAGTACATTCCTCATCACCGGCGCTGTTCTCGGCGATACCAACCAAGCCTTCCTCGACTACGGCTGGCGTATCCCGTTCTTGTTCTCCATCGTGTTGGTCGGCATCGGCCTCTACATGCGACTCGCTATCGAGGAGACCCCGGTCTTCAAGGCGGAGCAGGCAGAGCGCGTTGCAGAGCAGAAGAACGAAGCACCTCGCACCCTCCCGTTCCTGGATGCCTGGCGGTTCCAGACCAAGGAAATCCTGCTCTCGGCCGGCGCCCTCGCTTGCCTGTTCGCGTTCTTCTACATGGGCACGGCGTTCCTCACGAGCTACGGAACCAAGACCCTCGGCTTCTCCCGCCCGTTCGTCCTGTCGGTCGGTATCGCGTCCGCCTTCGTCTTCGGTGCGGCGATCATCGTCTCCGCCTTGTACTCGGACCGCATCGGGCGTCGCAAGGTCATCATGATCTCTTGTGGTCTGGCTGTGGTGTGGGCGCTCATTCTGTTCCCGCTCCTGGACACCGGAACACCGATCGCGTTCATCCTCGGAATGTTCGGCACGCTGATGATCTTCGGAATCGCGTACGGCCCCTGCGGTGCGCTGCTTCCGGAAATGTTCCAGACCCGCTACCGCTACACCGGTGCCGGCCTCGGCTACAACCTCGCCGGAGTGCTCGGCGGCGCAGTGCCGCCGCTGATCGCCGCACCGCTGGCCTCGGCCTACGGGAGTATGGCCATCGGAATCATGTTGGCAATCCTCGGTGTGGTGAGTCTGGTCTGCACCTGGGCGCTCGTCGAGACCAAGGACCACGCCCTGTAAACACTGTGCGCCTTTATTAACCGCCGGCGGTTAATAAAGGCGCACAGCAGGCGGGTGGGGTGTCCGGACTTCGAACAGTTACGGCCACCCCGCACCGGGAAGTATGTCGTGCATCACACCGAATCGAGTAAATTCGTAGATGAGAGGGTCCGCTGCGGCGGCCCCTCTCATAGGTGCCTGAACAGGTAACCGGAGAGGACAGAACACATGAGTACGCCGCTGCCCAGCTATACGTCCGGAGTATGGGACGGTCCGATGCTGGGCGACACCATCGGAGACAACCTCGATCGCACGGTTGCCGCACACGGCGACCGCGATGCGTTGATCGACCACGCGAGCGGTCGACGATGGACGTACCGGGAGTTCGCCGAGCAGGTGAACGGGCTCGCTGCCGGACTACTTTCCCGTGGTGTGGGGAAGGGCGACCGAGTGGGAATCTGGGCTCCCAACTGTCCGGAATGGACGTTCACGCAATACGCGACGGCAAAGATCGGCGCGATCCTGGTCAACATCAATCCGGCGTACCGCTCGCACGAGTTGCAGTACGTGCTCGAGCAGGCCGGGATCTCGACGCTGGTGTCTGCGGCCAGCTTCAAGACCTCGGACTACGCGTCGATGATCGAGACGGTGCGGCCGCAGTGCCCGGATCTGACGTCGGTGCTCCTGCTCGGTTCACCCGAGTGGGACGCGGTGCTTGCCGACGGGTTGGCGGCCCAGGCCAACGATCCGGCTCCGCTCGCAGCTGCCCAAGCCGCGCTGTCGGCCGACGACGCGATCAACATCCAATACACCTCGGGCACTACCGGTTTCCCGAAGGGCGCGACGCTCAGCCACCACAACATCCTCAACAACGGCTACTTCGTCGGCGAGTTGTGCCACTACAGCGAGGTCGATCGGGTGTGCATCCCGGTGCCGTTCTATCACTGCTTCGGCATGGTGATGGGCAACCTTGCGTGCACCAGTCATGGTGCTGCCATGGTCATTCCGGGCCCCGCCTTCGATCCGCGCGCTTCGCTCGAGGCCGTCCAGGCCGAAAAGTGCACGTCCCTCTACGGCGTTCCGACGATGTTCATTGCCGAGTTGGCGCTGCCGGACTTCGACAGCTTCGATCTGTCGTCCCTTCGCACCGGCATCATGGCGGGTTCGCCCTGCCCGGTCGAGGTGATGAAGCAGGTCATCGATCGCATGGGCATGGCAGAGGTGTCCATCTGCTATGGCATGACCGAGACGTCGCCGGTGTCGCTGCAGACCCGCTCGGACGATTCGATCGAGCAGCGCACCGAAACCGTCGGTCGGGTGGGGCCGCACCTCGAGATCAAGATCGTAGATCCGGCAACCGGACTGACGGTGCCGCGCGGCGAGCCGGGCGAACTGTGCACGCGTGGTTACTCGGTCATGCTCGGCTACTGGGAGAACCCGGAGAAGACCGCCGAGGCGATCGACGCTGCCCGGTGGATGCACACCGGAGATATCGGAGTCATGGACGAGGCCGGATACGTCGCTATCACGGGACGCATCAAGGACATGGTCATCCGCGGTGGTGAGAACGTATATCCACGTGAGATCGAGGAGTTCCTTTACACCCATCCCGACATTCTCGACGCGCAGGTCATCGGTGTGCCTGACGCAAAGTACGGCGAGGAATTGATGGTGTGGGTCCAGATGCGCGAAGGTGCAGACGATCTGGACGCCGATTCGGTCCGTGCCTTCTGCACCGGCAAGCTCGCGCATTACAAGATTCCGCGGTACGTCCATGTCGTGGACGAGTTCCCGATGACAGTCACGGGCAAGGTCCGCAAGATCGCGATGCGAGAACAGGCGATCGAATTGATCGGTCAGGCCTGAGCATATGTCCGCGAACCCAGGGGAGCGTGAGCCGGTACGCCCCGAGATCGCGCTCTCCTGGAAGCGTTCTCGACTGAGTGGCCTCGATCCGTCGTCGGCAATCGCCGTGGACACCGAGGAGCAGGACGGCGAGTCTCGTCTGCTCCGGGCCGCCGCGCCCGTGCTCGACGAGGTGTCGCAACAGATCGCGGGCACCGGTTTCTGTGTGCTGCTTGCTGATCGAGAATGCCGTGTGGTCGCTTCGGTGTACTCCGACAGCCGCGTCGAGCGGACGATCGAGCGGTTGGGCGTCGTCAACGGTTCACGCTTCGGTGAAGAGCACGCCGGTACCAATGCACTCGGTACGCCGCTCGAGGTAGGTCGAAGCGTGGTGATCCACGGGGACGAGCATTTCCTCGACAGCCTCAAGGGATTGAGCTGCTACGGCCAGCCGATCTTGCATCCCGTCACACGTCGCGTCGAGGGTATTCTCGACATGACCGGCGTTGTCTCGCAGGCAAACCCGCTGTTCGCGCCCTTCCTTGCGCGTGCTGCAGCGGATATCGAAAAACGACTGCTCGAAGGCTCCAAAGCGTCGGAGCAGCGGCTGGTCGACGCATTCCAGCGAGTGTCACATCAGCGCCACATTGCCGTCGCGGCCATCGGCGACGACATCCTGCTGAGCAACCGAACGGCCTTGGATCTGCTCGACACCGCCGACCACGTATCACTCCGGTCCTTGATCGCCGATCTCAATCCCGATCAATCGAGGCTTGTGACAGTCGAATTGGCGTCCGGTGCGCTGGCGCGAGTTCAAGCCGACCGGATTTCCGGGGCCGACGGCGGCGCACTCTTCCTGGTCGAACCACTCCAGCGGGAACGGGCACCCATCCGCAGAACCCACGAGCGGGCACCATCTCCGGGGGAGCGACTGCGCCGAGACCTCATGCGAGCGCGGGCCTCGTCGTCCGCAGTTGCCATCTCGGGTGAAGCAGGTTCCGGTCGAACTTCGGCAGCATCGGACGTGGTCGGGAGCGTCGACGCCAGTTGGCACGATGCCACGCGGATCGCGTTCGACGGCCGTGAGCAGTGGATCACCGATCTTGTGCGAGCAGCCCGTAAGCGTTCGGGCGTGGTCGTGATCGAACAGGTGCAGCTCCTTCCCGATTCGGTGTTGCCACTGGTTGCAGACCTGGTCGATGCCAGCGCCGAGGGGCCGAGGATTGTGTTGACCAGCGGCGCGGTCGCGGATTTGCCGCCAGCCATCGTGTCACTCATCTCGCGTTGTGCCTCCAGGATTTCCATCAACCCGCTGCGAGAACGACAAGCCGAGATCGCCGAGTTGGCTCAGGCGATGTTGGACGGGATCTCGCCCGAATTGAGGTTGACTGCCAGCGCTGCCGAAGCGCTCGCGGCGGCCAGTTGGCCGGGCAATCTGGCCGAATTGCGCGTCGTGTTGAATCGGGCCTCAGGTGAACGCTCGAGTAATCGCATCGACGTCGTCGATCTGCCCGAGGACTATCGCACCACGACCAAGGTGTCGCGGTTGGCAGGGCGGGAGAAGGCCGAGCGCCAGGCGATCATCGGAGCGTTGAAAGACTGCGGCGGCAACAAGGTTCACGCGTCGGCGCAACTCGGAATCAGCCGAAGCACTCTCTACACACGGATGCGGGCGCTCGACATCACTGTGTAGTTGACTGTCCGAATTGAGTTGTACAAAGTTCGGACAGTTAGCACCCCCGGAAGCGCGGAAGTATGGCGTGCATCACATTCGCACCTCACTACTTCAGGGGAGTTTCCGATGACGGCAGTAGCCGAACACACCATCAGTTCCGCGGTACAGGGTTTCCTGAACGGACCGAAGAAGCTCTACATCGGCGGCGAATTCGTCGACGCCGCTTCGGGTCAGACCTTCGCGACGTACAACCCGGCTGACGGACAGAAGCTCGCAGACGTGGCACACGGCCAGGCCGAAGACATCGACCGCGCGGTACGCGCCGCCCGAACGGCTTTCGAGGACGGCCCCTGGTCTCGGATGAAGGCAAACGAGCGCGAGCGGATGATCTGGCGCGTCGGCGACATTCTCAGTGCTCGTGCCGAGGAATTCGGTCAGCTCGAAGCTCTCGACAACGGCAAGTCCGTTGCCATCGCCACCGCCGTCGACGTGGCTTGGGCCGCAGACGTTTTCCGCTACTACGCGGGTTGGGCCACCAAGATCGAAGGCAGCACCGTCAACGTGTCGATGCCCTTCTCTCCGGGCGGCGAGTTCCACGCCTACACCCTGCGTGAGGCAATCGGCGTCTGTGGACTGATCGTGCCGTGGAACTTCCCGCTGCTGATGTCGTCGTGGAAGCTCGCCCCCGCGCTCGCTGCCGGCAACACGGTGATCCTCAAGCCCGCTGAGCAGACCCCGCTCACCGCACTGCTTCTCGCGGAGGTCTTCGAAGAAGCAGGCTTCCCGCCCGGCGTCGTCAACATCGTTCCCGGCTTCGGCGATGCAGGTGCTGCACTGTCCGGCCACGACGACGTGGACAAGGTCGCGTTCACCGGTTCCACCGAGGTGGGTAAGAAGATCGTCGACGCCGCCAAAGGCAACCTGAAGAAGGTTACGCTCGAGCTCGGTGGCAAGAGCCCCAACATCGTATTCGCCGACGCGGATTTCGATTCCGCGGTGGAGGGTTCACTCAACGCCTGGCTGTTCAACCACGGTCAGTGCTGCGTTGCGGGTACCCGTCTGTACGTCGAGGACACCATCTTCGAGAAGTTCACCGAGGCCGTCGCGCACGCAGCGAGCCAGGTCAAGATCGGACCCGGCCTCGATCCCACCACCCAGCTCGGACCGCTGGTCTCGCAGGAGCAGTTCGACAAGGTCACCGGTTACCTCCGTGAGGGAATCGCAGACGGCGCACGTGCACTCACCGGCGGTAACCGCTGGGGCGATCAGGGCTACTTCGTCGAGCCGACTGTCTTCGTCGACGTCAAGCCCGAATTCTCCATCGTTCAGGAGGAGATCTTCGGACCCGTCGTGGCAGCGCTGCCGTTCAACGCGGACGACGGACCCATCACTGCCGCAAACGATTCCATCTACGGACTTGCCGCCGGCATCTGGACCCGTGACATTTCCAAGGCCCACCGCACGGCCAAGCGTCTCAAGGCTGGCTCGGTGTGGATCAACCAGTACAACGGCTTCGACACCGCAATGCCTTTCGGCGGATACAAGCAGTCCGGTTGGGGCCGCGAGCTCGGCGCTTCGGCTATCGATCTCTACACCCAGACCAAGGCCGTCAACATCGCCCTCTGACCGACCCCCATCGCTCATTCTCTCGTCCGACAATCAAGGAGATCACCAGTGAAGACCAAAGCTGCTGTACTGCTCGAGCCCGGAAAGCCTTTCGAGATCATGGAACTCGACCTCGACGGCCCGGGGGTGGGTGAGGTACTGATCAAGTACACCGCTGCCGGACTGTGCCATTCGGATCTGCACCTGACCGACGGTGATCTCCCGCCGCGTTACCCGATTGTCGGCGGACACGAAGGCTCGGGCATCATCGAAGAGGTCGGACCCGGCGTCACGAAGGTCAAGCCGGGCGACCACGTCGTATGTAGCTTCATCCCCAACTGCGGCACCTGTCGCTACTGCTCGACCGGTCGCCAGAACCTTTGTGACATGGGTGCCACCATCCTCGAAGGTTCGATGACGGACGGTTCCTTCCGTTTCCACGGCAACGGAATGGATTTCGGCGGAATGTGCATGCTCGGAACGTTCTCCGAGCGCGCCACCATTTCTCAGCACTCGGTGGTCAAGATCGACGACTGGCTTCCCTTGGAGACAGCAGTGGTCGTCGGCTGCGGCGTGCCTTCGGGATGGGGAACGGCAGTCAACGCCGGTAACCTTCGCGCCGGCGACACCGCGGTGATCTACGGCATCGGTGGCCTCGGCATCAATGCCGTCCAGGGCGCCGTTTCGGCCGGCTGCAAGTACGTCGTGGTGGTCGATCCGGTTGCTCTCAAGCGTGAGACCGCACTGAAGTTCGGTGCAACCCATGCCTTTGCAGACGCCGAGAGCGCTGCTGCCAAGGTCAACGAGCTGACGTGGGGACAGGGCGCCGACGCGGCGCTCATCCTTGTCGGCACCGTCGACGAGGACGTGGTCAGTGCAGCGACAGCAGTGATCGGCAAGGGCGGCACCGTGGTGATCACGGGTCTCGCCGATCCGGCCAAGCTGACCGTGCACGTGTCGGGAACCGACCTGACGCTGAATCAGAAGACGATCAAGGGCACGCTGTTCGGATCCATGAACCCGCAGTACGACATCGTGCGACTGCTTCGTCTCTACGATGCGGGTCAGCTCAAGCTCGACGAACTGATCACCAACACCTACAGCCTCGAAGACGTCAACCAGGGCTACCAGGATCTGCGTGATGGCAAGAACATCCGTGGCGTGATCATTCACGACAAGTAGGACAACTGCTGTGCGCCTTTATTAACCGCGGGCGGTTAATAAAGGCGCACAGCACTATTTCTTGGCTTTCGACAAAATCTGCATCAACTGAAGTAGTGCTGAGAACTTCGCGAATACCGAGCGCGAGACCACCGGACCGAAAGCCGCGGTGTCGGTTGCATCGAACGCGTCGAGCAGATCGCGGAAGCTTTCGACCTGTTTGACCATCGCGTCGAGATCGACGTGCGTGGCGGCGTCGGCATCACGCAGAGCTAGTAGGTACTGCGGCGCCGTCACCAAGGCGACTGCCGGGATCTTCCGCTCGAACAGTGGTTCACCCTCGCCGAAATGAATGACCGGTCCTGGCGCCACGATTCGGCGATCGCCTGCCCCGATGTCGCGCCACAGCGGTGCAACGATGTCGTGTGCTTCTCGGCTCGTCGCGTAGAGCAGTTCCGGTTCCGGAGTGGTCACCAACGCATAGCTGCCGGTCGAGGTGTCCTCGGTATCACCCAGCGCGCCGAGGTGTTCGATCGCGATCCCGGCTACTGCGCGCGCCTGACCGGCTTCGCCCTTCCACATCTCGGGGTGCGCTTCGAGCCAGGTGGAGGTTGCCTGTCCGTGCTTGGACACCGCTGGAATTCGCAGGTGGCCAGTCGTCAGCACAAAAACGTACGACCGTCGATGCGGCTGCGCGACGGCGTGCCGCGCCAAGGCCAACATTCCCAGATGCCCGTTCTCCTCGACGCCGTTGGTTCCGTCGCTGTGAGTGATGAGCAGAATCGTCTCTTCCGGTGATGTCCCCGGGGATACCGCCCACACCGTGTCGGTCCGGGTGTCCGGATGCAGAGTTGCATCCAGAACCAGAGTCGCCCGCTGACCGGAACGAGCTGCAGCGACAACCTTCCTGCCCTCGTCGCCGGCCACCCAGACGGCGGGGATGTCGTGGTACGGCTGCGTGAACGGAAGATATTGTCCCAGTGCGTTGTCCGGAGCGATGTCACGCCACACCGCGATCACGCCGAGCACTCCGGCCTTGCGGGCCTTGTCGAGTTTCGGGCCAAGAAGGGTTGCGGAGAGAACCGGATTTCGAAGAGTCTCGTCGGTGGCGATCGGACCCCACTCGCTGACCAGTAGCTTGCGGGGAAGATCGACGTGCGGGACCTCGATCACCGCGATCGCGCCCTTGGCCGCGGACCATTTGGGGCGTCGCGCGCTGACGTAGACCAGGGGAGCGGAGATTCCCTGAGGCCCGGTCAATCCCGAGTAGGGGAATGCGGACGAAACCTTGATCGGTCCCGTCGGCAACTCGATGCGAAGCCCCTCAGATGTGTCCGGTAGATCCCAGCGTTCGAAAGTGTGTGAATCACGCCGGACTTCGAGGCCCAGTTCGGTCAGTTCGTTCGCGACTTCTTCCACCACCGCGTGGTGTGAAGGTGATCCCGTCAATCGTGGCCCCAGCGCGTCGAGTCGCTGTTGGCCTGCAAGGAGGAGATCGCGATCGACGGCATGGCCGTGATTCATGGGATTGCCTTTCGTACTACGCGACGTCTGCTCTGGTGAGGCGCCTGCCCGTGTCGTGTCCACGGTACCGAGCGGTCTGAAAAGGAGACGGAGAGCGCGCCGGATATGCCGTTTTCGCAGATATACCGGGTGCCAATGGGCCTATCGGTCCGTACCGTATGACCTTGGCACCGAAAGACTCCGTGTTCTTCGGACAGACCAGTCCACGGCGAGAGAGGCCTACGTTGGCTACGTATCTTTACAGGTTGGGGAAGTTCGCTTTCCGCCACAAGTATCTTGTGGTGGCCGCGTGGATTATCGTGATCGCGGTGGTGGGAGGCGCTATCAGCGCCACAAATCCGACGTTCTCCAAAGAATTCAATCTTCCGGGCACCGATTCACAGCGTGCGACCGAGTTGATGAACGAGAACTTTGCAGCGGCAGCGGAGCAGCAAACTCAGGCGTCGACCAGCATTCTCATCGCGGCAGACGACGGGCTTGCCGCGCACAGCGATCAGATCGACCAGTTGATCGCACAGGCGAAGACGTTGCCGGACATCGTCGATCCCGAGAAGATCGTCAATCCGGTCACTCTCGCGGAGGCCAATCCGGCGGTGGCGTCAGCCGTTCTCGGCGACAACGGCAAGGTCGGGCTGATCCAGCTCAATCAGTCGATTCGCATCGAGGATCAGACGCAGGCGAACAAGACGGCGTTCCTCGATTTGATGGCAAAATTCCGCACCGGTGGCCTGCAAGTCGAAGGCACCGGTTCGATGATGCAGGTGCAGGCCGCGGGCGGTCTGTCGGAGATGCTCGGCTTCGCGGTGGCGTTCATCGTGATGATCGTGGCGTTCGGCGCACTCATCGCGGCGTTCATCCCGTTGTTCACTGCAATTCTTGGAATTGCGCTGGCCACTCTGACGGTCACACTCGGCTCGGGCTTCTTCGACATCAACGAAGGTGTCACGGGAATCGTCACGATGATCGGCATCGCAGTCTCGATCGACTATGCGTTGTTCATCGTGTCGCGCTACCGCAGTGAGCTCAATCTGGGCGGAACCAGGGAAGCTGCTGCCGGACGCGCAGTAGGTACAGCAGGTTCGTCGGTCGTATTCGCGGGCCTGACAGTGGTGGTCGCGCTGGCAGCCCTGGCGGTGGTCGGGGTCCCGATGATCACGCAGATGGGAATCTCGGCGGCGGTTGCCGTCATCATCGCCGTGCTCGGCGCAATCACGTTGATCCCGGCAGTTCTGGGCATCTTCGGTCGGTTCGCGTTCTCGCCTCGTATTCCCGGGCTTCGCCACGGTGACGAGCCCGAGACGATGGAATCCAACGGACATCGCTGGGCCAAGATAGTCACCAAGTACCCGTGGCCGATCGCGGGTGCTGCTCTGGTCCTCCTGGTGATCGCGGCTATTCCGATGACGAAGCTCGAACTCGGACTCTCGTTCACTCAAGACGAAGAGCGACCGGCACTGGCCCTCCTGCAACGAGGATTCGGTGAAGGCGTCAACGGCGAATTGTTCGTCGTGCTCGACGCGCCCGACGGTACCGACATCACCGCGATTGCCGAAGGCACTGTCGCGCACATCAAGGGCCTCGACAACGTCGCAACGCCGGATCAGTTGATGTGGGTCGGAAACGGACCGGACACGGCAAACCCGATGGCGGGCGCAAACTCTGCGCTCATCGCGGTCACCCCGCAGATGTCTCCGAGCGGCCCCGAAACCCACGAGCTGATGAATCAGATCCGGGACTACGGATCGACGGTGAAGTCGGAAGGCGCAGAACTCGGTGTAGCGGGTCAAACCGCGATCGTTGCAGACATGTCGTCGAAGCTCAGTTCCGCGCTCATCCCGTATCTCATCGTGGTTGTGGGGCTGGCGTTCATCATCATGATGGTCGTCTTCCGCTCGATCTTGGTGCCGCTGACCGCAACTCTCGGATTCCTGTTTTCCGTCTGTGCGACCTTCGGCGCCACGGTGGCCATTTTCCAGTTGGGCGACTTCGGGCTGATCGAGCACACACAACCGATCATCTCGTTCCTGCCGATCTTCATGATCGGTGTGGTCTTCGGGTTGGCGATGGACTATCAAGTGTTCCTCGTGACGCGAATGCGCGAGGAATACGTGCACGGATTGTCGGCCAAGGACGCCATCATCTCCGGCTACACCCATGGTGCTCGCGTGGTCGCGTCGGCGGCCATCATCATGATCTCCGTGTTCGGCGCATTCATGCTGTCCTCGGAGACGACAAGCAAGATGATGGGCTTCGGTCTCGCGGCGGCAGTCTTCTTCGACGCCTTCATCATCCGCATGATCGTGATCCCTGCGGTCATGTCGATTCTCGGTGATTCGGCGTGGAAGTTGCCGGCGTGGCTCGACAAGATCCTGCCGAACGTCGACATCGAGGGTGAAGCGATTCGACGGATTCCGATCGAGCAGGATCCGGATTCCGATCCAGACCCGAATCAGGTGCCTGTAAGGGTGTAAGCACTCAGGTCGTCAGGACGGGGTGCCGGTTGCACAGCAACTGGCACCCCGTTCTTCTGTCTTCATGCGGCGCTCGCGCGATAGGAAACCATCCGGTTGGTAACAGAAATCGCTGTGATCGCGACAGGACTTCCAGAGGCGACGCGCATCGGGAGCGAGCCGTGACAGTGACTGCGAGGGTACGTGTCGAAGGAGCAAACCGATTCGAAGCGGGCCGAGAAGTGGACCTTCGCGCTGACGGTCGTCTCCCTGATCGCCGGTGGGACAGTGGTTGCCGGGCTGGTGGATCGGTGGAGCAGTTCGCCGTCCGATGACATCTCTGTAGCTGCGTCATCTTCGATCACCATGACGTCTACACCGGACGAGATTCCGGCGGAGGACGTGCCTGAATATTCGTACGTCACGCCGAGCGCGGTGTACCCGACCACGATTCCGGGTTGTGAGAGTGTCGAAGCGCCGGACGACGAACACGGAATCTCGATCTTCACATCGACAGGCGGCGACGACGCGTACGACGATCCACGTTTTCCGTGGTTTTCCGGCGCCAAGGCTGTATCGATGTCGGATGCGGTCGCCGGTGCGATTCCGGACGGCGTCGAGATCAAGTTCGCCAGTCCGAGCCGATCACTCCAGTTCGGTCCGATCTCGGCACCGTCGACCTCGGACGAGCTGCCCGAGGGATGGACGATCGAGGATCTGGCGTCCACTGATGCGTCGGCGACAATACTTCGAGGCGAGGCCAGTGGTGGACTGTCGGTCTCGGTCAACAGCAGTAAGGCGCCGGTTCCTCCGTGCGTTGCCGGTTCTCTCGTCGAACGTCGCTCACTCGCGGATGGTTCAGTTGTGGACGTGCAGGACTCGTGGAGTGAAATCAACGGACAACGCACTCTTTCTCGTTCGGCGTTCCTTTACGGCATCGATGGCACACGAGTTCACGCCTATCTCGATGACACTGCCGATCGAGTCGGCGCCGAGGTTCAGGCAAGCGGCGCGCTTCCACTGACCATCGACGAACTGGTGTCCTTGGTCAGCCTGCCGCAACTGCGAATTACGACGCCTGCTCCGCCGGGGGCTGCCCCGCTTGAGACTGATTGTGGCGGTCGGACGGACGAGTCATCAGGGAGGGATCTGGATCGAGGAATCGTCGAGGCGCTCGGTGAAGCGCTCCGATCGGGTTGGCGCGCAGCACCGCCAGAAGCGCCTGACCTCGGCAGCCGGCTGGGTGATCTGGTTCTGGCCGAATACGACGACACCACCACGTGCCAGGTTCTTGTTGCACGGTCGGGAAGCAACGAGTCGCGTCTGAGTATCTCGATCACCAGCGGACAACCGCTTCCCACACCTCCGAACAAGTACGACCCTTCGTACGACGGACACCCGCTCTCGATGGAGACCACCGAGGATGGATCCGTGATCGAACGCGATGAGAGTCGCGGGGAGAAGGTCCACAGATCGGTAGTCGTTACCCGTCCCGGTGGGACGCGAGTAACGGTGAGCTCTTCGGCAGAGGCACCGAACGTGCCGATGACGTTCGAGCAGTTGGAGTTTCTCGCGACGATCGACGGGCTGGAGATTCGATGACCGCCAGGTATTCGCCCAAGGTCCGCCTTCGGATCGCAGCCGCCGTAGCCGTAGTCACGGTCACCGCCGCCATCGCCACGGTGGTCACGTCGACGAGTTCCGAACCGACAGCGGCCTCATCTCCGTTGTGGAGCGTCGAGGCCTCCGAGATTCTCGGGCGCGAGTTCGCGATATTTCGGAGCCCACTTGTTGGAACCGAATTCAACATGGACATGGGCGGATTCATCGACGCCGGATCACTCGTGGTCACGATGATCGGTATGCCGGATCGTCAGGCGTATTCGTTGGACGACGCAGAATTGGTCGGATTGGACGCCGAAGATGGCACAGTTCGTTGGCGCACGTCGGCGGTCGACATCGGTGGTTGCTCCGAGACTCTGCTCGGCAGTTCGGTGCTGTGTTTCTCCGGGCCGTACGTATCCGGTGGTTCGTACTCACTTTTCGATATCGAGACAGGAGAGCGTCGAGACATCAAGACGCCGTGGGCACCGATCATCGCGGTTGTCTCGGGTGACACGGTCCTCGCGCTCGAGGGTGATATCGAGAGCAACGACGTTCGCGTGCACAGCGGAACCGTCGACGATCCGGAAGCGAACTGGTCCAAAGCGTTCGACGTCGGTGGATCGTGGGAAGCCGGATACGTCGATCCGGTGATGTCGGTGCACGGCGATCTGGGTGTGATCGCTCTCGACGAGTCTCTGGGATTCGATCTGAAGACGGGCGAACAGCGGTGGGTACACGGTTACTCCACCTGTTCGACCGCGCATACATCGTCGGACGGCGTGACATTGGTGTCGGATGGCGGTTGCGAAGGCAATGGCCGTCCGACAAGTGAGTACGCGCTCGATCAGAACGGGCGCGAGTTCGCCAGGACGGACGAACTGCCCTCGGAGTCCTCGTACTACGGCGGGCGATACAGCCGAGATGATCCCGTGGGAAGATCGACTCCGATCATTCTGGGACACAGCGGTTTCGACCGGACTTCCGGCGAGAAATTGTGGTCCAACAGTGAACTCTTCGACACCGCACAGTCGTTGGCGGTGATCGGCAACGTGGTTGCCGTGACACGTTCCGGTTCCGAACCCGAGGTCCAGTTCGTGGACCTCTTCACCGGTGAGGTCCTGTGGCGATCGAACGCTGAGCGCGCCGGGGCGGTTGTCTGGCACGGCGATGTCGTTATCGACGAGGGAAACGTCTACGGAACGGATGTCCTTACGGGCCAACGTAGTTGGGAGGTTCGGGTGGACCAGGACGGGGACGACGAGTTCACCCCCTGGGCGATGCCGCGGGAGCTGTGGGCGGGGGACAAAGTGCTGTTGCGTTCCAGTGAAGACCGCATCACGGCGTTGAAACTGTCTTGAGTGCTTCGGCCTCCGGTGCCGGAACAGTTTTCCCGGTGATCGGATCGACTTCCTCGAGCGGTGGAACGTCTTCTCCGTCGAGCACTCGGCGCATGCGCTCCTTGTCGAGCTGCCCCTCCCAATTTGCGACCACGAAGGTAGCGACACAGTTCCCAAGCAGGTTCACCGAGACTCGCATCGAGTCCATGATTCGATCGGCGCCCAGCAGGAGGGCGACTGCGGCAACTGGAATTGCGCCGTGACCGATTGCGGCCACGGTGGCGGACAGTGCCAGGAATGACGATCCCGGCACGCCGGCCATTCCCTTGGATGTGAGCATCAGTACCAGGACGGCAGTGATCTGTTCACCGAGTGTCAGGTCCACGCCGAGTGCCTGAGCCAGAAACAGCATGCAGATCGACAGGTACAGCGTGGCGCCGTCGAGATTGAACGAGTAGCCGGTAGGCACCACCAATCCTGTTGTAGTGCGCGAGCATCCGGCGTTGGTGAGCTTGACCATGATTCGGGGCAGAACTACTTCGGTCGACGCCGTTCCCAACGCGAGGAAGAGTTCGTCCTTGATGTACTTGACGAACTTCCACAGGTTCACGCCCGCGAAGTACCTGACTATCGCCGCCAGGATGAGGATGAACAGGACGGCCGCGAGATAGCATGCGGCGATCAGCTTTCCGTAACTTCCGAGCGAAGCGATCCCGTACTGGCCGACGATGTACGCCATCGCGCCCAAAGCGCCCAACGGCGCCAGTCTCATGATCCAGCCGATGATTGTGAAGAACAGATGGCTCAGACGATCGACGAGTTCGAACACGATTGGTGGTCCACTCTCACCTGCCTTGGCCAAGGCGAGCCCGAACAGTACGGCGAAGAAGAGGACTTGGAGGAGTGCGTTCTCGGCGAAGGCCGAAACTATCGACACCGGAATGATATTGAGCAGGAATTCCACGGTGTGGGGAAGTTCGCCACTTCCGGTCTTGGCGGCCACGGCGTCCGCACCGTTCGCCAGCGTCTCCGGATCGATGTTGAATCCCGCTCCTGGTTTCATCAGGTTGCCGATGAGTAGTCCGAACAGCAGCGCGAAAGTGGTGACGACCTCGAAGTAGATGAGAGCCTTGACGCCGATACGCCCCACGGCCTTCAGATCCCCGACGTGAGCAATCCCGATCACGACCGTGCAGAAGATGATCGGCGCGATCAGCATTTTGATCAGCTTGATGAAGCCGTCGGCGAGGGGCTTGAGATTCGCGCCGAATTCCGGCCACAACCAGCCGATGAGAACGCCGATGACGATAGCGGCGATCAATTGCACGAACAGTGATCGGTACCAGGGCGGCTTGTTGGCGAGTCGCGCGAGCTCGCTGTTCGGCAGTTTTACGGAAGTTGGCATGGATGGGAACGGTAGGTCTGCTTGATTGCGAAAAAATAACTCGCGAATGTCGTGGATGTAACGCGTCGAGGTTGCATCTCGGACAACAATTCGGTCAACAAGCGACAGTTGTGTGTGACTGTGGTTATTGTTTCCCTGAGCGGTGATCTTCCGTCCGCGTGCATGCACGACGTGTGAGAGGGGCTGTCATGGGGCAAATTATCGGAACCATCATTTTCGGCGCAGTCATCGGAATCCTGGCTCGTCTCGTACTGCCAGGTAAGCAGCAGTACGGCATGATCATCACCGTCGTCCTCGGTGTCGCCGGAGCGCTTATCGGGTACTGGGTCTGGGGAGCGATCTCGGACAAGGGCGACACGGGTGGAATCGACTGGATCCGCTGGATCATCAGTATCGCCGCGGCGGCCGTGCTCTCGATCGGCTACAGCGCCGTCACGGGCAAGAAATAGCAAGCCAACGCGATTCGCGAAGTGCGCCCTCCCGAAGTTCGGGAGGGCGCACTTTTGGTTTGCCCTAGTTGTCCGACCCCAGTTGTGAGCGAACGGCACTCTCGTCGCCTCAGATGCGCCGAAAGGCGCGTTCGTTCAGGGGAGGGTCGCCGTAAATTCAGAGCGCTCGTCGCTGAAGATGCAGCGCCTCGAGGAACTGCGCCGGCAGATCCTGCTCGAGGATTTCGTCATCGGGATGCGGTAGCGCTTTGATTTTCGCGAACTCGTCGTTGAGGCGTTCCATCTTGACGTCGAGGCGGTGTGCCGCGGCAGCAGCCTCGGTGAGTTCGTCGAGGAGCTCGACGGGAACCTCGCGGTTGTACTTGTAATAGATCTTGTGCTCGAGGCTCGCCCAGAAATCCATCGCGATGGTGCGGATCTGAAGTTCGATCGGTACGTGCCTGACGCGGTCGCTCATGAAAACCGGGACCTCGACGATCAGGTGCAAGCTCTTGTAGCCGTTGGGTTTCGGATCGGCGATGTAGTCCTCTCGCTCGATCACCCGAGGGTCCGTCTGGCTGGTGAGCATCTCGGCGATCCGGTACGTGTCGGAAATGAAGCTGCAGGTGATGCGCACGCCGGCGATGTCGAAGATGTTCTTCGAGATGTCGTCGATCGTGAGCGGGATGTTCAGGCGTTGAGCCTTACGCAGGATGCTGTCCGGCGACTTGACCCGTGACGTCACGTGTTCGATGGGGCTGTACTGATTGATGTGAGTGAACTCGTCCTTGAGAATGTTCACCTTGGTCATCAGTTCGGAGATTCCGAATTGGTACAACATCATGAAGCGGGAGAACTCGGTCCGCAGTTCGGCGAAATCGGCTCTGCTGACCCCACTGCTGTCTTCCACGTTCGGCACCCTCATCTGTTAGCTGGTGTAACCAGTCTGCCACCGATTGTGCCGTGTCCGGTTTCAGTGGGTGCGCAGGGCGGCGAGCGTCATATCCCGCAGGACGCGACGTGCGCGTGCCGGCGAAGCTGGGTTGGCGCTGTGAGGGGTCGAGTTGATCAGTCCGAAAGTGGCATGAGCTTTGATGCGGGCATCCGCCTGATCGAGCTGGGGATCGAGTTGCTCGAGGACTCCGACCCACACCTCGACGTACTTGCGCTGCGTTTGGCGCACCTGTCGACGCGCGTCGGCCGGCAGGCTTTCGAGGTCGCGGTCCTGGATGCGGATCAGGTCCGGCTCGCCGAGCGCGAAGTCGAGGTGGAACTCCACCAGTGCGTCGAGAGCGGCGCTCGGTGAGTCCGCTGCCTCCGCTGCCGCAGAACCGCCTTCGTGCAGGCGCGTGCTGATGCCGACGAGAAGTTCCACGAGGACGGCATCCTTGTTGGGGAAATGCCGGTACACGGCCGGGCCGCTGATACCGACGGCCGCGCCGAGGTCTTCGAGTCGCACACTCACGAATCCGCGTTCGGCGATCAACCGTGCGGCGGCATCCAAGAGCTGACGACGACGGTCGGCCTTCATCTGATCGCGTCGCGTCGGAGCTGCTACCTGCTCAGAGGTCATTCTCTCGATCTTTCTTCGCTTGTGTTCTGGACAACTCAGTTAATCATAGTTAATCTAGTTTCAGTTATCGAGCATTAACTCATGGCGAAGGCGGCGGGATGACTCCCAGTGGAATCACGCAAGGATCGGGCTACCGGTCCGATCACACCGTTCTGGTGGACGAACTGAAGAAGAAACTGGCGCAAGCAGCGCTGGGTGGCAACGAGCGCTCTCGCGAGCGCCACGTGAGCAGAGGGAAACTGCTGCCGCGAGATCGCGTCGACTCGCTGCTCGACCAGGGCAGCCCGTTCCTCGAGTTGTCGCCGCTGGCGGCCAACGGCCTGTACGACGACGAGTGCCCCGGCGCCGGCGTCATCACCGGTATCGGCCGTGTGTCGGGCCGGGAGTGCGTCATCGTTGCCAACGACGCGACGGTCAAGGGCGGCACGTACTACCCGATGACGGTGAAGAAGCACCTGCGCGCGCAGGAAGTTGCGCTGCAGAACAACCTTCCATGCATCTACCTCGTCGACTCCGGCGGCGCCTTCCTGCCGCGCCAGGACGAGGTCTTCCCGGACCGTGAGCACTTCGGCCGGATCTTCTACAACCAGGCGACCATGAGCGCCAAGGGGATTCCCCAGATCGCCGCAGTTCTCGGTTCGTGCACCGCGGGCGGCGCTTACGTGCCCGCGATGAGCGACGAAGCAGTGATCGTCCGCAACCAGGGCACCATCTTCCTCGGCGGCCCGCCGCTGGTGAAGGCAGCCACCGGTGAGATCGTGACGGCAGAAGAGCTCGGCGGCGGCGACCTGCACTCCAAGGTTTCCGGCGTCACCGACCACCTGGCCGAGGATGACCGCGACGCACTTCGTATCGTGCGCAACATCATTGCCACGCTCGGCCCCCGCTCCGAGCGCCCGTGGGACGTCATTTCCACGGTTCCGCCCGTCGCCGATCAGAGCGAGCTGTACGACGTCGTCCCGACCGATCCCCGTACTCCGTACGACGTGCACGAGGTGATCACCAAGCTCGTCGACGGTGGCGCGTTCCAGGAGTTCAAGGCTGAATACGGCAAGACGCTCGTCACCGGTTTCGCCCACATCGAGGGCCACCCGGTCGGCATCATCGCCAACAACGGCGTTCTCTTCGGCGAATCCGCCATGAAGGGAGCACATTTCATCGAACTGTGCGACAAGCGCAGTGTGCCGCTGCTGTTCCTGCAGAACATCGCGGGCTTCATGGTGGGACGCGACTACGAGGCCGGCGGCATCGCCAAGCACGGCGCCAAGATGGTCACGGCAGTTGCGTGTGCACGCGTCCCCAAGCTGACAGTTGTCATCGGCGGCTCGTACGGCGCCGGCAACTATTCCATGTGTGGACGCGCGTATTCGCCTCGCTTCCTGTGGATGTGGCCGAACGCGCGCATCTCGGTCATGGGCGGCGAGCAGGCAGCTTCGGTGCTCTCGACGGTTCGTAGCGAGCAGCTCGACAGCGCGGGCAATCCGTGGTCGGCCGAGGATGAAGAGTCCTTCAAGGCGCCGATCCGTGAGCAGTACGAGGCTCAGGGCAATCCGTACTACTCCACTGCGCGGCTGTGGGATGACGGTGTCATCGATCCCGCAGATACCAGAACTGTTCTCGGCCTGGCCCTTTCGGTGTGCGCAAACGCACCGATCGAGCCGGTCTCCTACGGCGTCTTCCGGATGTGAGCGAAATGACTGAGTTGCGCACTATCGATACTGTTCTCGTGGCCAACCGCGGTGAGATCGCGGTTCGCGTGATCCGCACGTTGCGTGAGTTGGGAATTCGCAGCGTCGCCGTCTACAGCGACGCCGACGCGAATGCTCGCCACGTCCGCGAGGCCGACACTGCCGTCAACATCGGACCGGCCGCGGCGCGTGAAAGCTACCTCGTCATCGACAAGGTCATCGACGCTGCCAAGTCCACCGGTGCTCAGGGCATTCACCCCGGTTACGGCTTCCTGTCGGAGAACTCGGCGTTCTCGGCTGCCTGCGCGGCCGCCGGAATCGCCTTCCTCGGCCCCTCCGAGCGGGCCATCGAGGTGATGGGTGACAAGATCACCGCGAAGAACGCGGTTGCCGCGTTCGACGTGCCGGTGGTCCCGGGTATCGCTCGCCCCAATCTGACCGACGAAGAACTGATCGCAGCGGCCGAGGACATCGGCTACCCGGTGTTGGTCAAGCCTTCGGCAGGCGGCGGTGGCAAGGGAATGCGTCTGGTCGAGGATCCGGCCAATCTGGCCGAGGCTCTTCGCAGTGCCCGCCGTGAGGCCGCGTCGTCGTTCGGCGACGACACCCTGTTCCTCGAGCGATTCGTCCTGCGGCCCCGGCACATCGAGGTCCAGGTTCTCGCCGACCAGCACGGCAACGTCGTTCACCTCGGTGAGCGCGAATGCAGCCTGCAGCGGCGTCACCAGAAGGTCATCGAAGAGGCTCCGTCGCCGCTGCTCGATCAGGTGACCCGTGACCGGATCGGCGCGGCAGCCTGCAACACCGCTCGAAGCGTCGATTACACCGGCGCCGGCACTGTCGAGTTCATCGTCTCCGCCGACAAGCCGGACGAGTTCTTCTTCATGGAGATGAACACTCGCCTGCAGGTCGAGCACCCCGTCACCGAAATGGTGACCGGACTGGATCTGGTCGAATGGCAGGTTCGTGTGGCAGCAGGGGAGAAGTTGGCCTTCTCCCAGAGCGACATCACACTGACCGGGCACGCTATCGAAGCTCGTGTGTACGCGGAGGATCCGGGCCGTGGGTTCCTGCCGACCGGCGGCCGCGTCGTCGATCTGGTCGAGCCGTCAGGTTCCGGCGTGCGCGTCGATTCGGGACTGCTCGCAGGCACCGTCGTCGGCAGTGACTACGACCCGATGCTCAGCAAGGTCATCGCCCACGCCCCCGACCGGGCGGGCGCACTGCGCAAGCTCGATCGCGCACTCGGTGACACCGCAGTGCTCGGAGTCGTGACCAACATCGAGTTCGCACGATTCCTCCTCGCTGATCCGGATGTGATCGCGGGCAACCTCGACACCGGTCTGCTCGATCGTCGCGTCGAAGACTTTGTCGCAGCCGACGCCTCCGACGAGGTTCTCATTGCTGCCGCGGCGTATCGCTGGCTCTCGCGATGGACAACTTCGGAATCCGTTGATCCCTGGGACGTCCCGAGTGGATGGCGCGTCGGAACTCCCGCTCCGACCAGCATCAGGCTCGCCGCCGGCACCCGAACGTCGCACGTTGCGATCGTCGGCGTTCCCGCCGATGCAAAGGTCGAGGTCGAAGGTTCACAGCCGCGCGCATTCAGCGCGACCCTGACGGGATCCGAACTGGCGGTAGTCATCGACGGACGCCGACGCACGTTTGTCGTCGCCGAGACCGATGGTGGTCTGTGGCTGGCGGGCGGCGGAACCTGGCACGTGCGCGAGGTTGCCGAAGTCAGCGTTCGCGGTGAGGACAAGCATGCCGGTGACGCCGAAATCGCCAGCCCCATGCCCGGTGCCGTCATCGCAGTCAACGTCGAGAACGGCGCGGCAGTGAGCGCGGGACAACCACTCGTCGTTGTCGAGGCCATGAAGATGGAGCACTCCTTGACGTCCCCGATCGACGGGATCGTGGAAGTGCTTGTCCGTCAGGGCGATCAGGTGATGGTGGATCAGGTTCTGGCCCGCGTGGTACCTGTCGCGGACGAAGAGGCTGCAGAAGAAAAGACCGAGAACACGACGCAGAAGGAAGACGCCTGATGTCCGATTACCTTGCCACCGGAGCGCTTCCGGACGAATACCAGCAGCTCGCCAAGACTGTTGCGGATTTCGCGAAGACCGTCGTGGCACCGGTTGCTGCCGAGCACGACGCCAACCACACCTTCCCGTACGAGGTAGTGGCCGGGATGGCCGACATGGGACTGTTCGGCCTGCCGTTCCCCGAGGAGTACGGCGGAATGGGCGGCGACTACTTCGCACTCTGCCTGGCGCTCGAAGAGCTGGGCAAGGTCGACCAGAGCGTCGCGATCACTCTCGAAGCTGGTGTGTCCCTCGGCGCCATGCCGATCTACCGTTTCGGCAACGAGGCGCAGAAGGAAGAGTGGCTCCCGCAGCTCACCAGCGGAAAGTCGTTGGCTGCTTTCGGCCTGACCGAGCCGGGTGCGGGTAGCGACGCCGGCGGCACAAAGACCACCGCGAAGTTCGACAGCGGTGAGTGGATCATCAACGGCAACAAGCAGTTCATCACCAACTCGGGCACCGACATCACCAAGCTCGTGACGGTCACCGCGGTCACGGGTGTCAAGGACGGTGGCAAGAAGGAGATCTCGACGATCCTGGTGCCGACCACGACGCCGGGCTTCACGGCCGAGCCGGCGTACAACAAGGTCGGCTGGAACGCATCCGACACCCATCCCCTCACGTTCGCCGATGTTCGTGTCCCCGAAGAGAATCTGCTCGGTGAGCGTGGCCGCGGCTACGCGAACTTCCTGCGCATCCTCGACGAAGGCCGCATCGCCATCTCCGCGTTGAGCGTCGGTGCCGCCCAGGGCTGCGTCGACGAGTCGATCAAGTACGCCAAGGAGCGCGAGGCGTTCGGTCGGCCCATCGGACACAACCAGGCGATCGCGTTCAAGATCGCGCGCATGGAGGCTCGCGCCCACGTGGCCCGCACCGCGTACTACGACGCGGCCGCACTCATGTTGTCGGGCAAGCCGTTCAAGAAGCAGGCGTCCATCGCCAAGCTCATCTCCTCCGAAGCTGCCATGGACAACGCCCGCGACGCCACCCAGATCCACGGCGGATACGGCTTCATGAACGAGTACGCCGTCGCGCGCCACTACCGTGACAGCAAGATCCTCGAAATCGGTGAGGGAACCACCGAGGTGCAGTTGATGCTCATCGCCCGTGAGGCAGGGTTGTGACGAACCCCAAGAAGATCACTCAGCGCGGACTCTGGTTCGAGGAGTTCGAGGTCGGCGCGATCTACGAGCATCGCCCAGGCCGGACGGTGACCGAGGCTGACAACGTCCTGTTCACGACTTTGACCATGAACACGCAGGCGCTGCATCTTGATGCTGCGTACAGCGAAGGCACTCAATTCGGTGTGCGGCTGGTCAATTCGATGTTCACCCTGTCGACCATCGTCGGCCTCTCGGTCGCGCAGTTGACGCAGGGCACCATCGTGGCGAACCTGGGTTTCTCCGAGATCAGCTTCCCGAAGCCGCTCTTTCACGGCGACACCTTGTATGCCGAGACGCTCATCGCGGACAAGCGCGAGTCGAAGAGTCGTCCAGGTGAAGGCATCGTGACGCTCGTGCACACCGGGCGTAACCAGCACGGCGACGTCGTCGCACTGGCCACGCGCAAGACCCTGGTGCAACTGCGTCCGGCAGAGGTGTCCTCATGACGTGGACGCCGCCGGGGCCGGCCTGGTTGTTCTGCCCGGCGGATCGTCCCGAGCGCTACGCGAAGGCGGCCGCCGTTGCCGACGTCGTGATCCTCGATCTCGAAGACGGGGTGGCTCCGGCCGACAAAGAAGCCGCACGTGCAGCCCTGATCGACACTCCTCTCGATCCGGACCGGACGATTGTGCGCGTCAATCCGGTCGGTACGCCTGATCACGAACTCGATCTGATCGCGCTGGACGGCACACACTATTCGCGTCTCATGCTGTCCAAGTGCGAATCGGCCGAGGACGTCCTCTCGCTCGCACCGGCGGACGTGGTTGCACTCGTCGAGTCCCCGCGAGGAGCCCTCGCCGTGGCCGACATCGCGCTTGCTGCGAACGCCATCGGTGTCATGTGGGGAGCCGAGGATCTTGTGGCCGGTCTCGGCGGTAACTCGAGCAGGCACCCGAACGGTTCGTACCGCGACGTTGCCAAGCACGTCCGATCGACGTCTCTCCTGGCTGCGAAGAGCTACGGCCGGTTGGCTGTCGATTCCGTTTATCTCGACATCAAGGACCTCGTCGGCCTGGGCGTCGAGTCCGCTGATGCTGTCGCAGTCGGCTTCGACGTGAAGGTTGCGATCCACCCGAGTCAGGTCGAGGTCATCCGTGGTGCCTTCGCACCTTCGGAAAAAGAGATCGACTGGGCCACACGAGTGCTTGCCGCGGTGTCTACTGAACGTGGTGTGTTCGCGTTCGAGGGCAAGATGGTCGACGCTCCCGTTCTTCGTCACGCCGAGAAGCTTCTTCACCGAGCCGGAATCTTTCAGCAGAAGGAGAACTAACGGATGAGCAAAGTCGTGAATACGGCAGCTGAGGCAGTTGCCGACATCGCGAGCGGATCCAGGCTCGCAGTGGGCGGCTTCGGGCTGTGCGGTATTCCCGACGCACTGATCGCGGCGATCGCCGACGGCGACGCCACCGATCTCGAGGTGTTCTCCAACAACTGCGGTGTCGACGACTACGGTCTCGGCATTCTGCTCGGCGCGCACCGGATCGCCAGGGTGACGGCGTCGTACGTGGGGGAGAACAAGGAGTTCGCCCGCCAGTATCTCGCCGGTGAGCTCGAAGTGGAGTTGACGCCGCAGGGGACGCTGGCCGAGCGGCTGCGAGCTGGCGGTACCGGCATCCCGGCGTTCTACACTCCGGCCGGCGTCGGCACACCGATCGCCGAGGGCGGCTTGCCGTGGCGATACAACGCGGACGGTTCGATCGCCGTGGCGTCGCCCCCGAAGGCGACGGCAGTGTTCGGTGGCCGCACGTATGTATTGGAAGAGGCGATCACGGCTGACTTCGCGCTCGTGCACGCGGACTACGGTGACACCGAAGGAAATCTCGTCTTCAACAAGACGGCGATGAACTTCAACCCGCTTGCTGCCATGGCCGGCCGGATCACCATCGCGCAGGTGGAGAACCTCGTCGAGCCGGGCGACATCGACCCCGCGCACGTGCACCTACCTGGAGTGTTCGTCGCGCGGGTCGTGCACACAGGCCCACAGGAGAAGCGGATCGAGAAGCGGACCGTCTCAGGGGGTACCAAGTGAGCAGCGCAGAGGAAACTCGTATCGGTTGGACCCGCCACGAGATGGCCGCTCGCGCTGCTGCCGAGATGCGGCCGGGTGAGTACGTCAACCTCGGTATCGGCCTGCCGACGCTGATCCCCAGTTACTTGCCCGAGGGTGTCAAGGTGGTCCTGCACAGCGAGAACGGCATCCTCGGTACCGGACCGTATCCGACTGATGATCAGGTCGATGCCGACCTCATCAATGCAGGTAAAGAAACCGTCACTGTCAATCCTGGTGCCGCGTTCTTCGACTCGGCCCTCTCGTTCGGGATGATCCGCGGCGGTCACATCGACACCGCGGTGCTCGGCGGGATGCAGGTGTCGAAGACCGGTGACCTCGCCAACTGGATGGTCCCCGGCAAGATGGTCAAGGGCATGGGCGGGGCGATGGACCTGGTCCACGGTGCCCGCCGCGTCATCGTCGTGATGGAGCACACCGATCGCGACGGAAACCCCAAGATCGTCGAGGCGTGCACCCTGCCGCTTACCGGGCAGGGCGTCGTCCACCGGATCATCACCGACCTGGCAGTGCTGGACGTCACCGCGGACGGGCTGGAGCTTGTGGAGCTGGCTCCAGGTGTCACCAGTGAACACCTGAAGAGTGTGACTGGTGTGGGTTTTTCCTGAAGCTTCGTACCTTCAATCGAAAGAACGCGCCGACCGCTGGTCGGCGCGTTCTTTCGTCGGTCTGTCGGCGTGTACAGATAGTCTCGATCAGCGACTGTCGAATCTCGTTCGAGCTCGGGCACCAAGTAGCTGAGGGGCCTGTAAATTGTCCGAGGTGACTGAAGTGGATGGGGGTGCAGATCGTCGGCAGCAAATTGATTGTTCCAGGGGTGGAGATGTCGCGCACAGTGTCTGAACCGTGCGTTTCGGCAATGCGATCGGGGGGTAGATGAGCTGGGCGATTTGTAACGAATTGCAGCAAAACCGTCGATACACCGGGGTATGGATTTCTCTTGTCACCTATGTATCGGAGACAATGGGTGGTTCTGGCTCGTCGAGGTTGGATGAGGTCGGTAGCTGCTGCGAATCGGACGTTCGGCTCGCACGGGTGCGCAATGGTGTGGAAGAGAGGCTGTGGGCGTGAATTCGCTGGGTAACGGAGAACTGGGGAGCGGCAAGCCGGAGGTCGGCAGCTCGCCGGAAGACGTTCAGCGATCAGACGCATTCCCACTTTCGGCGGCCCAGCTCGGTATGTGGTTCGCGCAGCACCTTGATCCCGCAGTACCGGTCAACATCGCCCAGTACGTCGAACTCCGTGGTGCTCTGGAGCTTGACGCCCTTCGCCAGGCCTGTGCAGACGCCGGTCGCGAAATCGGGTCGGCCTTCGTGCGGATCTTCGAGATCGATGCCCAGCCGTACCAGATCATCGACCCCACACTCGATGATTCAGTCGGCTACGTCGATCTTCGTAGTGAAGACGACTCGCACGACGCCGCCATGCGGTGGATGCGAGCAGATCGCAGTCGGCCGATCGACATGCTTACGGACCGACTGATCTCTGCCACGATCCTGCGCCTCGGCGAGAACCGCTACTACTGGTACACGCGGGTCCACCACACAATTCTCGACGGTTTCGGTGCGTCGACGTTCGTCACTCGTGTGGCGGAGCTGTACTCGGCGCGCGTGGAGGGCCGGGATCCGGAGCCGAGTGAGGCCTCCGATCTCCGGAACGTCTACGAGGTGGACAACAAGTACCGCCAGTCGAGTCGTTTCGAAACCGATCGCAAGTACTGGGCAGACAAGATCGAGAATCTCGACGAGATCTCGAGCCTCGCGGGTCGAAGTGCCGCGCCTGCTCCAGTCAGTCGGATCGACAGTGCAGCGCTGTCCAACCATGTCGAGGCGCTGCTCGGGCGCTTCCTCGAGCGCGTGGAGAAGACCACTGTTGCCGGAACCGTAGTCGCGGCGTTTGCGGCATACCTCGCTCAGATGACCGGACGAGAGGACGTGTCGTTGAGCCTGCCCGTCTCCGGTCGAACGACAGCCGTGCTGCGTCGATCCGGTGGCATGGTCTCCAACGTCGTCCCACTGCGCCTGACCGTTACTGCGGACACCACCGTCCAGGAGCTTCTGGACGATGTCAGGAACGAAATGTCCGGCGCTCTGCGTCACCAGCGGTACCGACACGAGGACATGGTTCGCGGGGGTGACGGACCGGGTCGGGGCGGATTCTTCGGTCCCTGGATCAACATCATGATGTTTTCCACCGAGTTGGCGTTCGGGCCCCTCGTCGGCGAGCTTCACATCCTGTCCACGGGTTTGATCGAAGACCTCGGTGTCAACCTGTACCAGAGCGTCGGCGACACCCGTACGCACATCGATTTCGAGTCGAATCCCAATCTGTACGCGCCCGCGGACGCCCAGCGAAATCACTCGCGGTTCGTGGAGTTTCTCGAGAAGTTCGTCTCGGCCGAAACGAGCCGCAAGGTCTGGGATCTTCCTGTCGCAACCGACGAGGAGCGAAACAAGGTTGCCTTGTGGAACCGCACCGGCTTCCACGTTGCCTCGCAGACCATCACCGAAGCATTCGAGCGTCAGGTCGAGAGAACTCCCGATGCCACCGCTGTCGTTTTCGAAGGCGCCAGCCTCACATACGCCGAATTCGACTCTCGCGCAAATGGTTTGGCTCGTCAACTCATCGCCATGGGTGTTGGGCCCGAATCGCTTGTAGGACTGTCGATCCGCAGGTCTTTGGGCTTGATGGTCGGTCTGTACGCGATTGCCAAGGCCGGCGGAGCCTGGGTGCCGGTGGATCCCGACCACCCAGCGGAACGCACCGCCTACATTCTCGAGTCGGCGCAGCCCACGTGTGTTGTGACCACTGCGCGGGACGACGTGGATCTGCCCTCGGGCACACGGGTCCTCGAGATCGACACGCTGGACTATGGGCAGCTCGACAGCAGGCCGATCGTCAACGCAGATCGCCTGTCTCCCTTGCATTTCTCGAACACTGCCTACGTGATCTACACCTCGGGTTCGACCGGTCGACCCAAGGGTGTCGCGGTCACTCACGCGGCGATCAACAATCAGCTTCAGTGGATGAACGCCGAGTACGGGCTTTCGGCGTCGGACATCTACCTGCAGAAGACCGCTACGACATTCGACGTGTCCCTGTGGGGATTCTTCATGCCGTTGCAGGTCGGCGCCACGCTCGTCGTCGCGACTCCGGACGGTCATCGAGACCCGATCTACGTGGCGAACAAGATCGCGGAGCTCGGCGTCACGATCACCGACTTCGTGCCATCCATGCTCACGCTGTTCACTGCGAATGCACCTGCCGGATCTTGTGATTCGTTGCGCCACGTGTTCGTCATCGGCGAGGCGCTCCCGCCCGAGACGTCTTCCGCCTTCCGCGAACTCTGTGGAGCCGGACTGCACAACCTGTACGGTCCGACCGAAGCCGCGGTGTCGGTCACGTACTACGAGGCCGTGGCCACGGATACTACTTCCGTGCCGATCGGTATGCCGCAGTGGAACACTCAGGCGCACGTACTGGACGGACAACTTCGCCCGACCCCCATCGGGCAGCCGGGTGAGCTCTATCTCGCCGGCGTTCAACTCGCGCGCGGATACGTTGGTCGACCGGACCTGAGCTCGGATCGGTTCGTAGCCAATCCGTACGGCACGGCCGGTGAGCGTATGTACCGGACCGGCGACCTCGTCCGCCGCCGTGAGGACGGAAACCTCGACTACATCGGGCGTACCGACTTCCAGGTGAAGTTCCGTGGACAGCGCATCGAGCTCGGCGAAATCGAGACCGTCCTTCTGGCACACCCCGACGTTTCCCAGGCTGTTGTCTTGGTGACCGTCACCCCGACCGGTGATCAATTGGTCGGCTACGTCGTGCCGGGCCCGGGCCGAAACATCGATGCTGCTGTGCTCAGTGAGTTCGCCGGTCGAAGCCTCCCTTCGTACATGGTTCCGGCCGCGTTGATGGTGCTCGATGCGTTGCCGCTCAACACGAGTGGCAAATTGGATCGTGCCGGGTTGCCCGAGCCGGTGTTCGCGAGTGCGAAGCAGTACCGCGAGCCCCGCACCGAAATCGAGCGGGTTGTCGCTGACGTCTTTGCCGACGTTCTCGGTGTCGAGCGCGTCGGTATCGACGACGACTTCTTCGAACTCGGTGGAAACTCGCTGGTTGCAACACAGTTGGTGACCCGCGTGGGTTCCGCCTTGGGAGTGCAACTCGGCGTTCGAGAGCTTTTCGAGTCCACCACGGTCGCTACCTTGGCGGCCCGCGCCGAGTCTGTGGCGGGTAACGCCAGGCAGCTCACCCCGCTGATCGCCAAGCCTCGTCCCCAGGTTGTCCCGCTCTCGCTTGCACAGCAGCGCATGTGGTTCATCAACCGTCTCGATCCGTCGACGCCCGCGTACAACCTTCCGTTCACGGTCCGGCTCACCGGTTCGGTGGACCCGTCCGCCCTGCATGCCGCGGTGATGGATCTTCTCGAGCGACACGAGTCCTTGCGGACGATCTACCCTGATGTCGACGGAACCGCGCAACAGCTGGTTCTGCCGGTCGACCGGGCCGCGGTGGAGTTGAATCCGGTCAAGATTCGGAATTCGCATCTCGACGCGGCGCTGTTCGACGTGGCGTCTCGCGGCTTCGACGTGACGCTCGAAATCCCGGTACGGGTTGCCCTCTTCGAGGTGTCTCCGACGGACTACGTCCTGGTGATGGTTCTCCATCACATCGCTGCAGACGGACTGTCGTTCCGTCCGCTCGCACGTGACCTTCTCGTCGCATACTCGGCGCGAAGTGAGAAGTCTGCGCCGGCGTGGACGGCGCTGCCGATCCAGTACGCCGACTACGCCCTGTGGCAGCGCGAAGCACTGGGATCCGACGAAGACCCGCGCTCGGAGTCGTCTCGCCAGATCAACTTCTGGCGCCGGGCACTTGCCGATTTGCCGGATCAGTTGGATCTGCCGACCGACCGACCTCGTCCTGCCATCGCGTCCAATCACGGTGCCAAGCACCATTTTCAGATCAGCGAACGCACGACGCGCAAGTTGAACGAGTTGGCGCGCTCGAGGAGCGTCTCGCTGTTCATGGTGTTGCAGGCGGCATATGCAACGCTGTTGAGCCGGCTCAGTGGTACCTCCGACATCGCGATCGGTGCCCCGATCGGCGGGCGAGGCGATCAAGCGCTCAATGACGTGATCGGCATGTTCGTGAACACCCTGGTGCTTCGCACCGAGGTCGATCCGAACGAACGATTCGAAGAGTTGCTCGCTCGGGTAAGGGAATCGGGCTTGTCTGCCTACGGGCATGCCGATGTGCCGTTCGAGCGGTTGGTCGAAGTCCTGAGTCCGGCGCGTTCGCAGGCTCGTCACCCGCTGTTCCAGGTTGCGCTCACTGCGGAGATCAGTGGACGACGCGAACTGGAATTCTCAGGTGTCAAAGCAGTTGCAGCTGAATTGGAAGTACCGGTCGCCAAATTCGATCTCGAACTCATGGTGTCCGAGAATCCCGAAGGAACCGAAGACGCGGATGTCTTGAGTGCCACCTTCACCTACGCCACGGACTTGTTCGATCCGGCCACGGTGAACACTTTCGCTACTCGGTTCGTGCGCATTCTCGATGCCGTGGCTACCCGACCTGAAACGATCGTCGGCGATATCGACCTGCTCTCACGCTCCGAGCGCACCGATCTGACGGTCGTAGCCGCGGATGACACGATGCCCCGGCAGAGTCTCGTCGACATCTTCCTGTCCGGCACGGCTGAGGCGGATTCGGTTGCTGTTCGCTTCGAGGGTCGATCGATCACCTACCGCGAGCTCGATGAGCAGTCGTCGAAGCTCGCACGGGTTCTGATCGGACGGGGCGCCGGCCCCGAGACCATTGTTGCTCTCGCCTTTCCTCGCTCGTACGAGATGGTCTGTGCAGTATGGGCGGTGGCGAAGTCAGGGGCGGCATACGTCCCAGTCGACCCGAGCTATCCGGAAGATCGTGTTCGGCACATGCTGGCCGATTCTTCGGCCGCGATCGGACTCACGTCGGGACAGTTCGTAGATCAGCTTCCTGCGGTCACAGAATGGTTGGTCCTTGACGGCCAGGCGCTGAACGGAGAACTGTCGACGCAATCTTCAGCGCCGGTCACGGACGAGGACCGAATCGCTCCGATTCACAGTTCTCACGTTGCATATGTCATTTACACATCCGGTTCCACGGGAAAACCGAAGGGTGTCAGCGTCACTCACGGTGGTCTCCGTGGGGTCAGAGACGCAGCACAGCGTCGCTACGAGGTAGAACAGTCCTCACGCTTCCTCCATATCTGTTCGCCGAGCTTCGACCCGTCGGTACTCGAATGGATGGTCGCCTTCTCTGCGGGTGCAACTTTGGTGATCGTTCCGTCGACAATTATCGGTGGACACGAGTTGTCGGATCTTCTTCATTCCGAGAAGGTCACACACGCGATCATCACTCCCGCAGTACTCGGGACCATGGAGCCGGCAGAGCTGCCTGAATTGCGAGTCGTCTCCGTCGGCGGTGACGTGACCACTCCCGAGTTGCTGGCGAAATGGGCCCCAGGGCGCGCCTACTTCAATGGGTACGGTCCGACCGAGACCACGATCATCTCGTCGTTCGGCGATCTCGCGATCGGCCGATCGATCGACATCGGGCGTCCCGTCGAGGGCATGTCGGCACTGGTACTCGACGAGCGTCTGCATCCTGTTCCAGTCGGTACCAGGGGAGAGCTCTACTTTGCGGGCGCTGCATTGGCTCGCGGCTACCACGAGCGGCGAGGTCTTTCTGCGGAACGGTTTGTTGCCAACCCGTATTCGCCGGATGGCGAGCGAATGTACCGGACCGGCGATGTCGTGCGCTGGACCGGCGGAGACGCGCGCGGTGACGCGGGGGTTCTCGAATACGCCGGCCGCAGTGACTTCCAGGTCAAGGTTCGCGGATTCCGTATCGAACTCGGTGAGATCGACGCAGTTCTGTCCTCGCACGAGTCTGTGCGCTTCGCGGTGACGGTCGGAAGCGAAGGCGCGACGGGTGTCACAACCCTCGTTTCCTACGTCGAACTGGCTGACGGGTCGAGTTTCGATCGGGACGTGCTCGCCTCGTTCGTGGCAGAGTCTCTGCCGAGCTACATGGTTCCGTCCGTCATCATGGAACTCGCCGAGGTTCCGTTGACCCCGGTGGGCAAATTGGATCGCCGGGCTTTGCCGGAGCCTGTTTTCGAGGTCCGCGAGTTTCGTGCACCCACTACGCCGGTGGAAGAGATTGTCGCGCAGGTGATTGCGGATGTTCTCGGAGTGGAACGAGTCGGCCTCGACGACGACTTCTTTGAACTCGGTGGCAACTCCCTGGTGGCTACTCAGGTCACCTCCCGATTGGGGCGGGCGCTCGACACTACGGTGCCGGTGCGAACGCTATTCGACGTTTCCACCGTCGAGGCGCTCGCCGCACACATCGAGTCGCACGTAGGTAGCGGCGGGCAGAAGGCGCTCGTCGCACAGGTGCGTCCCGCGGAAATTCCGTTGTCGCTGGCGCAGCAGCGCATGTGGTTCCTGAACCGCTTCGACACCGACTCAGCTGCTTACAACATCACTTTTGCTCTGCACCTGACTGGTCAACTCGATACTGCCGCGATGGAAACTGCGCTCGAGGACGTACTGGCCCGGCATGAAGTGCTCCGAACGGTATATCCGGACGGGGCTTCCGGACCGAAGCAGTCGATTCTGTCGCTTTCGGAGGCGTTCGGCGGACTGACCGTGGAGTCGGTTTCGGATCCGGACGAGCTCGAAAGTCGAGTCGCTGCAATCGGATCCTCAGCGATCGACGTCACCGTCGACGTGCCGATCCGTGTCCGCCTGTTGACGGTCAGCGACACCGAGCACACCCTCGCGATCGTGGTTCATCACATCGCCGCTGACGGTTGGTCGATGGCGCCCCTGGCACGCGATGTCATGATTGCCTACTCGGCACGCAAGGACGCGATCGCGCCGGCGTGGCAGCCGTTGACTGTGCAGTACGCCGACTATTCGTTGTGGCAGCGTGAGGTTCTGGGGTCGGAAGACGACTCGGAATCACTCATCTCGCAGCAGATCTCGTACTGGACCGAGACTCTGGTAGACCTACCGGATGTGATCGAGCTTCCGTCGGACCGGTCTCGGCCTGATGTGGCGTCGATGCGCGGCGAGCGATTCGCGTTCGAGATCTCCGGGGATGTGCACCGTCGATTGGACGCGCTGGCACGGGAGAACAACGCAACGCTCTTCATGGCGTTGCACTCGGCGCTTGCCGTTCTGATGGCCCGACTGAGCGGGACCTCGGACATCGCCGTGGGCACCCCCGTTGCCGGTCGCGGCGACGAGGCGCTCGACGATCTCGTCGGTATGTTCGTCAACACGCTTGTTCTGCGCACCGAGGTCGACCAGGCCCAGGCATTCACGGATCTGCTCGCTGCAGCGAGTGATTCTGCGCTCGGAGCGTTCGCTCACTCGGACGTGCCCTTCGAGCGGTTGGTGGACGTCTTGGCTCCCGCCCGGTCGCAGGCCAGACATCCGCTGTTCCAGGTTGTGCTGTCCTTGCAGAATCTCGCGCAAACGGCATTGGAACTGCCGGGACTGGCGATCAAGGCCGCCGAAATCGACACGACCACTGCCAAGTTCGACCTCGAACTCGCAGTAACCGAGTCGATCGGCGAAGACGGGATCCAGCAAGGGCTCTCGGCCGAATTCACTTTTGCTGCAGATCTGTTCGACGTCTCGACGGTCGAGGGGTTTGCTCGGCGTCTGGTTCGTATCCTCGAGACTGTCGTGTCGGTTCCTTCGATTGTCGTCGGTGACATCGATATTCTCGATGCGGCCGAGCGGGGTGTGCTGGCCGATGTTCATGGAGGTCAGTCGGTCTCGGGAACCCTGGTCGAGATTCTCACAGCGGCGGCCGCTGTGGATCCGTCGGCGGATGCGATTCGCTTCGACGGTGAGTCGATCAGCTACCGCGAACTCGACGAGCGGTCGTCGCGACTCGCTCGTGTTCTGATTGCGAAGGGTGTCGGGCCGGAGGATCGGGTCGCGATCGCGATTCCGCGTTCGGCCGATTCGGTTCTCGCTCTGTGGGCAGTGGCGAAAACGGGTGCTGCGTTCGTGCCCGTCGACCCGACGTATCCGGTTGACCGTATCGCCCACATGATCTCCGATTCCGGTGCGGTGCTGGGTCTTGCGCTCAGTGACGTCGAGGCAGGATTGCCGTCGGCGTTGACGTGGGTTGTTCTCGACGACGAGAAGACAGTGGCGGCGTGCGCGGCAGAATCTTGCGCGCCGGTGAGTGATTCGGATCGACGTAGTGCGATCGACGAGCGGCAGCCTGCGTACGTCATCTACACGTCCGGCACCACAGGTCTGCCCAAGGGCGTTGTGGTCACCAACGCCGGTGTGGCGAATTTCTGTGCCGAGCAGGTCGAGCGCTATGCGCTGACCGCGGATGCTCGGACGCTGCATTTCGCCTCGCCGAGTTTCGATGCGTCTGTCCTCGAGTTGCTGATGGCATTCGGATCCGCGTCGACGATGGTGATTGCGCCGACGACGGTGTACGGCGGCGCGGAACTGGCCGAGATCTTGCGCTCGGAGGGCGTGACGCATGCGTTCGTGACGCCCGCTGCGCTGGCATCAGTGGATCCGAGCGGGCTTGACGCGTTGCGGGTGGTTGTCGTCGGTGGCGAAGCCAGTTCGCGGTCTCTCGTTGCCAAGTGGGCGGTGCCGCTTCCGGATGGCGGTGTGCGTGGATTCTTCAATGCGTACGGTCCGACGGAGTCGACAGTCGCCTCGAACATCAGCGATACGCTGACCGCGTTTGATCGTATGAACATCGGCGGCCCGATTCGAGGTATGGCCGCGCGGATCTTGGACGGCCGCTTGCAGCCTGTGCCGGTTGGTGTCGCAGGTGAGTTGTACGTGTCGGGTGTTCAGGTCGCTCGTGGATACCTGGGACAGCCGGCATTGACGGCGGGTCGTTTTGTCGCAGACCCGTTCGGGGCGCCGGGAGAGCGGTTGTACCGCACGGGTGACGTGGTCCGGTGGATCGACGGTGGCGCGGTGGAGTACGTGGGCCGCAGCGACTTCCAGGTCAAGATCCGTGGGTTCCGTATCGAACTCGGCGAAATCGAGGCCGCACTGACCCGATGCGCGGGCGTTGCGCAAGCTGTTGCTCTTGTACGCTCCGACGATCACTTCGGCGATCGCCTCGTTGCATACGTGGTGCCACAGGCCGGCGCCGAGGTGGATCCCGCACAGGTCATCGAGTCGGTGTCGACGTTCCTCACCGGCTACATGGTTCCCGACTCGGTCCTGGTGCTCGATTCGATTCCGTTGACCACCGCGGGCAAGACGGACATCAAAGCTCTGCCATCGCCCGTGTTCGAGTTGAAGGTGTATCAGGCGCCGATCACGACCGTCGAAGAGACTGTCGCGCAGGTGTTCTCCGAAGTTCTCGGAGTCGCACAGGTTGGCCGCGACGACGACTTCTTCGAGCTCGGAGGCAACTCGCTGATCGCGACCCGTGTCGCCGCACGGCTGGGGGAGGCGCTTGACACAAGCGTTCCGGTTCGTGCGCTCTTCGAAGCGTCGACCGTGCAGTCACTCGCCCTCCGGCTCGAGCTGCACGCCGGTTCGGGTGCCACGGCCCCACTGATCCCGCAGTCCCGGCCCGCTCGGATCCCACTTTCGTTGGCGCAGCAGCGCATGTGGTTCCTGAACAGGTTCGAACCCGCGTCGGCAGTGAACAACGTTCCGGCGGCGATCAGGATTTCGGGCGCCCTCGATGTGGCAGCTCTCAACGCTGCCGTGATCGATGTCGTGGGCCGACACGAATCACTGCGGACGCTGTATCCGGACGTCGACGGCGTCGGGTACCAGGAAATCCGTGACGTTCGAGACGTTGTTGTCGATCTCAGCCCCGTGTCGATCACGGAAGATCGCCTGGCTGCAGGCGTCGCAGAGCTGGCGACGGTCGGCTTCGACGTGACGTCTGAAGTCCCGTTGCGCGCCAAGCTCTTCAAAGTCGGCGACAGCGAATACGTCCTGGTGTTCGTGGTGCATCACATCTCGACCGACGGTTTCTCGATGGGCCCGTTGACCCGCGACGTGATGGTTGCCTACGAAGCACGTACACGAGCGTCCGTGCCGGCTTGGACGCCGTTGCCGGTGCAGTACGCCGATTACTCGTTGTGGCAGCGTGAGGTTCTCGGGTTCGAGGAGGATCCGCAGTCCGTGATCGCGAAGCAGATTGCGTTCTGGTCGGGTGCGTTGGCTGATCTTCCGGAGCAGTTGGATCTGCCTGGTGATCGTCCGCGTCCCGAGGTCGCTTCAGGGCGCGGAGCCGAGGTCGAGTTCGATATCGACGCCACTCTGCACGGAGCTGTCAATTCGATTGCGCACAGCAGTAACTCGACACCGTTCATGGTTGTTCACGCAGCGCTCGCCGTCGTACTTTCTCGTTTGTCCGCAACGACCGACATCGCGATCGGTACACCGATCGCGGGTCGCGGTGAGGCGCAGCTCGACGATCTGATCGGTATGTTCGTCAACACTTTGGTGTTGCGTACCGAGGTTGATCCGTCGATGTCGTTCACGGATCTGTTGGCTTCGGCGCGTGAAGTGGATCTGCAGGCGTTCGCGCATGCGGATGTTCCGTTCGAGCGTGTGGTGGAGGTTCTCGATCCGGTTCGTTCGCAGGCTCGTCATCCGCTGTTTCAGGTGGCGTTGACGTTCCAGAACCACGAACAGACAACGCTCGAACTGGGCGACCTCGAAGTGTCGATCGAAAGTGCCGATCTTGCGTTGGCGAAATTCGACCTCCAGTTGACCCTGACCGAACGAACCGACGAGGCCGGCGCACCCGCCGGAATGTCCGCCTCTTTGACGTATGCGACGGATCTGTTCGACGAGTCGACCGTTGTGGAATTCGGTGATCGGCTGGTACGGACCTTCCGTGCGGTGACTGCTGATCCCACCGTAGCGGTGGGTGACGTTGACATCTTGGCCGATGGTGAACGAAACCTGCTGTCCCGCTTCAGTGCTGGCCAGA
>NZ_BCRM01000011.1 GCF_001552595.1 Rhodococcus erythropolis NBRC 15567 | reverse complement strand
AAGTCATATCCGGTATTAGACCCAGTTTCCCAGGCTTATCCCGAAGTGCAGGGCAGATCACCCACGTGTTACTCACCCGTTCGCCGCTCGTGTACCCCGAAAGGCCTTACCGCTCGACTTGCATGTGTTAAGCACGCCGCCAGCGTTCGTCCTGAGCCAGGATCAAACTCTCCGTTGAAGACTCTAGATATCACCAACCCGAAGGCCGGCTAATCAGTCATAGACAAAAAGAGTCAAATCACTAGCAAAAAAACTCAACTAGCAAAAAATGTGTCGGCAACCATTCAGACGGAAGAATGAACAATCACCGACGAAAAATACTCACACCACACACAAACCAACCAAACCCCAAGAGGCGGTTGATCATTCGCGGATGTGAAGTACCAAAAAATATTTGGCACTGACATTCATCGACACACTGTTGAGTTCTCAAAGAACACGCACACACCATCACCACGACCCTATGGCCGCCGCTCCGGGGCAACTTTTCCAGCCTATCCCATCATGATCATCGGCGCAAACCGCTGAACATTCGGGGAAGAACTGGAGGTGAAGCACAACCATACACGATGGAAACTACTTCGAAATTTGGTCAGGCACTTCGTACAACCTCGTGTCACTCGCCGTGAAGGCGGGAGTCGGTGTCCGTGTCGCTCTGACTTGGAATAAGTTACGCGAACCTTCAATCAATTCACAAATCGCCTGGTCACAACACCGATTCACTAGCCAAGGCCAGGTCAGACAGTTGAGCCTTTCCGCCAATCGCGAATAGGCCCGAGTGTGACGCCGAGCACCGAACCTATTCGGAGCCCACCCTCTCGATCACTCCCCCGAGTCCACGGAGATTCTCGACGAATCGCGGGTACCCACGGTCGATGTGGAAGATGTCGTGGACTTCGGTGGTTCCGTCCGCGACCAACCCGGCAAGCACGAGCCCGGCGCCTGCCCGAATGTCCGAAGACCACACCGGCGCACTCGACAGCACTGGAACTCCGCGGATCACAGCATGGTGACCGTCAGTACGAGCGTCGGCGCCGAGTCGGATCATTTCCTCGACAAATCGGAAACGCGATTCGAATACGTTCTCGGTGATCATCGACGTGCCCTCGGCAACCGCCGCCAAACCGATTGCCATCGGCTGCAGGTCGGTCGGGAATCCGGGGTAAGGCAATGTCGCGAAATTGACTGCTTTGGGCCGTTCACGCTGGATGACACGGAAACCGTCGACCTCGGGAGTCACCTCCGCGCCGGCTGTCCGAAGCTTGTCGAGGACCAACCCGAGATGCTTGTGGTTCACCCCGCGAACGCGGACGTCACCCCTGGTCATGGAGGCAGCGACACCCCATGTTGCGGCAACGATGCGGTCACCGATGACACGGTGCGTAGTCGGTTCCAACTTGCGGACGCCTTGAATGGTGAGCGTCGAACTTCCGCCGCCCGATACCTTGGCGCCCATTTCGTTGAGCATGTTGCAGAGATCCACGATCTCGGGCTCACGTGCAGCGTTGTCGATCACCGTTTCACCTCGGGCGAGCACTGCTGCCATCAAGATGTTCTCGGTTGCACCCACAGACGGGAAGACCAGGCGAATGTTCGCGCCGTGAAGGTCGTCTGCCTCGGCAACGACACATCCGTGTTCGATTTCGCTACGCGCGCCCAACAGGCGGAGCCCGGATTGGTGCATGTCGAGTGGCCTCGAACCGATCGCATCGCCGCCAGGAAGTGCGACAACAGCGCGTCGACAACGCGCGACCAGCGGACCAAGCACACACACCGACGCCCGAAACTGCTTGACCGCGTCAAAATCAGCGTGATATTTCGGCTCGGCCGGCGTCGTGATCCGCACTTCGGAGTCTTCGAGTTCGACCTCGCAGCCCAGCCCTCGCAAGACGTCCGCCATCAGCGGCACGTCGAGAATGTCCGGGCAGTTGGTCACCACAGTGGTGCCTTCGGCCAACAGCGCAGCGGCCATCAGCTTCAACACACTGTTCTTGGCCCCTCCCACCAGTACTTCACCTTCGAGGCGGTTACCCCCGGTCACAAGAAAGTGCTCACTCACGGTTCACAGCCTAGAGCCACAACCTCGTCGGCACCGCGCCGGTACCGTAGCCCTATGTCTGTTCACCTGACGAAGATCTACACCCGGACCGGCGACGACGGGACCACCGGCCTCAGTGATTTTTCGCGAGTCTCCAAGAACGATCCGCGTCTGGTCGCCTATGCGGATTGCGACGAGACCAACGCGGCGATCGGTGTGGCCGTTGCCCTCGGCACACCCCCGGAGAATCTGCTCGCGATGCTGCGCCAGATCCAGAACGACCTCTTCGACGCGGGGGCCGACCTGTCCACCCCTGTCGTCGAGAACCCGAAGTACCCACCGCTGCGAGTGACTCAGGCCTATATCGATCGACTCGAAGGATGGTGCGATGAGCTCAATGAGCAACTGGCACCGTTGAATTCGTTCATTCTGCCCGGCGGAACTGCCCTGGGTGCCCTGCTTCACGTAGCAAGAACCGTCTCGCGGCGTGCGGAGCGTGCGGCCTGGTCCGCCATCGATGCGAACCCGGAAGACACCAGCGTCCTCCCCGCGAAATATCTCAACAGATTGTCGGATCTGCTCTTCATCATGGGAAGAGTCGCAAATCCTGAAGGCGATGTGCTCTGGAAGCCCGGCGCCGGGGCTTGAGCGGGACCGGTCAGGCGGTGCGTCGCCTACGGGCGCGCCCGTCCGGCCGTGATTCGACCCAGGACAGGAAAGCTGTCAATGCTCCACTGTCCAAGGCGATTTCGTAGGCCGACGATCCGTCGTTGACCTTGACCACGACGATGTCGTCGCTCATGATGTCGAATTCGGTACCCGAGGGAGAGCGACGGCTCTCGACCTCGATTCCTTGACGATCAATCCTGGAGTCCGGGCCCGGCCGCAGACTCGACAGTTTGAAAAAGACGAAGGTGCTTTCGCCGTAGCGAATGATTCCGTGACGCCACCCGCTGTCCCCCGGGGATGGCAGAACACGAAGCAGTGCAGCGGTACCGCCGCGACGTAGAACCAGCAGACGATACAGAAAAGCCGCGACGAGAACCGCGAGCAGCACAACCAGAATGATCAACACAGTCATTCCGAATGTCACTGTTCGTCGGCTCCCGTCGCGGCTTTACTCGAGTAACTTACGCGCGCTCGACGGCCCGGAGCTGACCCTTGGCGACCGCAATCGCTTCGAGGTCGCCCGAGTTCTCGGCCAAGACAGCCTTGGCTGCCTCGACGTCGATGTCCTTTGCCATGTCCGCGGACTCGGCAAGAATCGTCACCGTCGTCGCAGTGACGGAGAGGAACCCTCCGTGTACTGCAGCAACGATACGCTCGCCGTCGACCGGGGTGATCGACACGGTTCCGCCCTCGATCAGCTGGCCGAGGACCGGCTCATGCCCGGGCATGATGCCGATTTCGCCCTCAGTGGTCTGAGCGCTGACCAGCGTCGCCGAACCAGACCACAAGCGCTGCTCGACGGCAACGAGTTCTACGGTCATCTCAGCCATCGTGGACTACTTCCCGGCCATCTTCTTGGCTGCAGCCTCGACGTCGTCGAGTCCACCGCAGCTGTTGAATGCCTGCTCGGGCAGGTGATCGAACTCGCCCTTGCAGACGCGGTCGAAGGCTTCGATCGTGTCGCGGAGCGGCACGACGGAGCCGGGCTCACCGGTGAACTTCTCGGCAACGATGAAGTTCTGGCCGAGGAACTTCTGGATACGACGGGCGCGGCCGACGAGGACCTTGTCCTCTTCCTGAAGCTCGTCCATACCGAGGATGGCGATGATGTCCTGCAGTTCCTTGTACTTCTGCAGGATGCGCTTGACCTCGTTGGCAACGCGGAAGTGCTCGGCACCGACGATGCCGGGCTCCAGGATGCGGGAGGTCGAGCTCAGCGGATCCACAGCGGGATAGATACCCATCTGCGAAATCGGGCGCGAGAGCTCGGTGGTGGCATCGAGGTGCGCGAACGTCGTAGCCGGCGCGGGGTCGGTGTAGTCGTCGGCGGGCACGTAAATAGCCTGCAGCGAGGTGATCGAGCGACCGCGGGTCGAGGTGATGCGCTCCTGGAGCTCACCCATCTCGTCCGCCAGCGTGGGCTGGTAGCCCACCGCCGAAGGCATACGGCCGAGGAGGGTGGAAACCTCGGAACCTGCCTGCGTGAAGCGGAAGATGTTGTCGATGAACAGCAGGACGTCCTGGCCCTGAACGTCGCGGAAGTACTCCGCCATCGTCAGTGCGGACAGGGCGACGCGCATACGCGTTCCGGGCGGCTCGTCCATCTGGCCGAAGACAAGGGCGGTGTCCTGGAGGACGCCCATCTCTTCCATTTCCAGGTGGAGGTCGGTGCCCTCACGGGTACGCTCACCGACGCCTGCGAACACCGAGGTGCCCGAGAACTCGCGAGCGATACGCGTGATCATTTCCTGGATCAGAACGGTCTTGCCGACGCCGGCGCCACCGAACAGGCCGATCTTTCCACCCTTGACGTACGGGGTGAGAAGGTCGATGACCTTGATGCCGGTCTCGAGGATCTCGGTCTTACCTTCGAGCTGGTCGAAGGCTGGTGGCTTGCGGTGGATGCCCCACTGCTCGCCGTCGCGGCCGAGGCCGGGGGTGTCGAGGCAATCGCCCAGGGCGTTGAACACGTGGCCCTTGACGACGTCACCGACGGGAACCGAGATCGGCTTGCCCGAGTCGGTCACTGCAGTGCCGCGGACGAGGCCGTCGGTGGGCTGCATGGAGACGGTGCGGACCAGGTTGTCACCGAGGTGCTGTGCAACCTCGAGCGTCAGCGTCTTGGCGACCGAGGGAAGCGTGATCTCGGCGTTCAGGGCGTTGAACAGTTCAGGAACAGCGCCACGCGGGAATTCAACGTCCACGACGGGACCGATGACCCGCACGACGCGGCCGGCTACGGCCGAAGCCGAACCTGCCCCGTTGTTTTCGGTTACTGCTGCGGTCATGTGCTAGTCACTTCCTGCGCTCGAGGCGAGCGCGTTGGCGCCGCCGACGATCTCGCTGATTTCCTGGGTGATCTGGGCCTGGCGAGCCTGGTTGGCCTGACGGCTCAACGTGTTCACCAGTTCGTTTGCGTTGTCCGTCGCGGCCTTCATGGCGGTACGACGGGCTGCCGACTCCGATGCCGCAGCATCGAGAAGCGACGAGAAGATACGAGTGCTGACGTACTTCGGGAGAAGAGCACCGAGAAGCTTCTCGGGCTCGGGCTCGAAGCTGAAGTCCGCGACGGGGCCATTGTCATGGTCGTCGTCGTGGCCGTTGGTCAGCATGTCGTCACCGAGTTCGATGCGCTCTTCCGACACGAAGACCTCGAGAGGAGCCATACGGCGAACCTCGGGAGTCTGCGTCAGCATCGACACGAAGCGGGTGTAGACGATATGGAGTTCGTCGACGCCCTCGATCGTGCCTTCACCGTTCGGAGCGGCAACCTGGTTACCCGAACCAGCCATGAACAGCTCCACCAGGTGGCGGCTGGCCTTCGCTGCATCCGAGTAACCCGGATCCTGCGAGAAGCCCGTCCACGCAGCACCGATGTCGCGGCCGCGGAACGTGTAGTAGCCGAGTCCCTTGGAACCGAGCACGTACACGACCGGCTCCTTGCCCTCGCTGCGGAGGAGAGCCATGAGCTCTTCTGCCTGCTTGAGGACGTTGGAGTTGTAGCCACCACACATGCCGCGGTCACTGGTGACAACGAGGACCGCAGCCCGCTTGGGCTCCGGGCGCTCGTTGAGCAACGGGTGATCGAGCGAAGCAGACGCACTCGCCAATTCGGTGAGTACCTTCGTGATCTCCTCGGCATACGGCTTGGACGCGGCGACGCGAATCTGAGCCTTGGTGATACGCGAAGTCGCGATCAGTTCCTGTGCCTTGGTGATCTTCTTGGTCGAGTTGACCGACTTGATACGAGACCGCAATTCGAGAATGCTCGCCATCGATCAATCACTCTCCCTTCGGAATTCGCAGTGTCATGGGCGCGTACGTCACTTGCTGACGGTCTTGCGCTTGACGTTGATCTGCTCGTTCTCGACCTCGTCGGCGCCCAAAGCGTCAGCCTCGGCCTCGTTCACGACCCGGCTTCCGTCGGATGCGATGAAGCCTTCCTTGAACTTGTTCGTTGCAGCGATCAGCGCAGCAGCGTTGTCGGCATCGAGTGCCTTACCGCCGTTGATGCTGGAGTAGACGCCAGCAGCCGAGTGCTTGAGGTCTTCGAGCAGTTCCTTCTCGAAGCGACGGACGTCACCGATCGGAACGCTGTCGAAGATGCCTTCGCCGGCGAGGTAGATCGAGACGATCTGGTCCTCGACAGGGATCGGGCTGTACTGATCCTGCTTGAGCAGCTCGACCAGACGGGCACCGCGCTCGAGCTGAGCCTTGGAGGCAGCGTCGAGGTCGGATGCGAAAGCGGAGAACGCTTCGAGCTCACGGAACTGAGCCAGTTCCAGACGCAGCGAACCGGAAACCTTCTTCATGCCCTTGGTCTGTGCAGCGCCACCGACGCGGGAGACCGAGATACCGACGTTGATCGCGGGGCGAACGCCCTTGTTGAACAGGTCGGACTCGAGGAACACCTGACCGTCGGTGATGGAGATGACGTTGGTCGGGATGTACGCCGAGACGTCGTTCGCCTTGGTCTCGATGATCGGCAGAGCCGTCAGCGAGCCACCGCCGAGTGCGTCGGACAGCTTCGCCGAACGCTCCAGCAGACGGGAGTGCAAGTAGAAGACGTCACCGGGGTAAGCCTCGCGTCCCGGCGGGCGACGCAGCAGCAGCGAGATGGCGCGGTACGCCTCTGCCTGCTTGGTCAGGTCGTCGAACACGACCAGAACGTGCTTGCCCTGGTACATCCAGTGCTGGCCGATGGCCGAGCCAGTGTACGGTGCGAGCCACTTGAAGCCTGCGGAATCAGAGGCCGGAGCAGCAACGATGGTGGTGTACTCCATCGCGCCCTTCTCCTCGAGGGCAGCCTTGACGCCCGCGATGGTGGAACCCTTCTGACCGATGGCAACGTAGATGCAGCGCACCTGCTTGTTGACATCGCCGGAATCCCAGTTGGCCTTCTGGTTCAGGATGGCGTCGATGCAGACCGCGGTCTTGCCGGTCTTGCGGTCGCCGATGATGAGCTGGCGCTGGCCGCGGCCGATCGGGGTCATGGCGTCGATAGCCTTGATACCGGTCTGGAGCGGCTCTTCGACCGGCTGGCGCTCGAGCACCGAAGCGGCCTGGAGCTCGAGTGCACGGTTCTCGGTGCTCTCGATCTCGCCGAGGCCGTCGATGGGCGCACCCAGCGGGTCGATGACGCGGCCGAGGAAAGCATCGCCGACGGGAACCGACAGAACGTCGCCCGTGCGCTTTACTTCCTGGCCTTCTTGAATGTTCTGGTAATCGCCAAGGATGACGGCACCGATTTCGGTGGCATCCAGGTTGAGCGCGACGCCGACGATTCCACCGGGGAACTCCAACAGCTCGTTGGACATAGCCGAAGGCAGGCCAGAGACGTGCGCAATGCCGTCACTGGTGTCGGTCACTGTGCCGACCTCCTCACGGGAGGCCTCCGGGGAGTAGCTCGCGGTGTAGTTGTCGATCGCGCTACGGATCTCGTCGGAGGAGATCGTCAGCTCCGCCATGTTTTTCCTGCTCTCGGTGTCTGGTCTTCGAAAAGATCTGGAGTATGTGTTCGGCTGAAGGACTACTTGAGGTTCTTCCGCAGTGCTGCGAGTCGACCCGCTGCGCTGCCGTCGATAACCTCGTCGCCCACCCGGACGACCAAGCCGCTGAGGAGTTCTGGATCAACCTCGACGTGTACTGCTACCGGCTTCCCGTAGGTGCGGGTAAGAGTGCTGGCCAAGCGATCCGACTGCTCCGAGCTCAACGCCGAGGCGCTGCGAACGTGAGCAACGGTGGTATCGCGCTGCGCTGCGGCAAGATTCGACAGCTGATCGAAAGTGTCTGCGGGTGCAGACTTCAACCGGCCGACGGCCTGTCCGGCGAGTGCCTCGGTGACCGCGGTGACCTTGCCGTAGAGCAAGCGGGAGAGGAACTCACGCTTGCGGGCTGCGGGAACCGACAGATCCGAGAGCGTCTGCTCCAGGCTGGGATCCCCTGCCACGATGCGACCGAGACGGAAGAGCTCGTCCTCAACGGTGTCCAACTGGCTCTGATCGGCTGCGGCGCGGAGCAGAGCTTCGCGTCCGAGCAGTTCGAGCGAGTTGACCAAGTCGCGGGCCGCAGACCAGTCCTGGCCTGCAGCTGCCTTCACGGTGGCGAGCGCCTCGGCGCCGACCTTTCCGGAGAACAACTGCTCTGCCAAAGCCTGGCGACCAGCGGCCGGTGCCGAAGCGTCAGCCAGCGCGCTGCGAAGAGCGCGCTGGCCGTCGAGTACCTCGACCACCGAGAAGAGCTCGGACCCAGCCTGAGCAGAAGCAGCAGTTGCCGCTCCTGCAGAGACGGCGCCCAGGGCACTGCTCAGCGCAGAACGAGTCTGCGCCAAGGCTTCACGGCTCGCTGCGTACATGTTGCTCACTTCCTGGCTGAATCAGCGCTGACGGTGTCGAGCTCGTTGAGGAAACGATCAACCGTTCCGGCGCGCTTCACGTCGTCGGCGAGGGACTCCCCGATGACCTTCTCGGCCAGGTCTACAGCGGTCTTGCCGAGATCCGAGCGGAGCTCAGCGACGATCTGCTGACGCTGGGCGACGAGCTGGCTGTGGCCTGCGGCCACGATGCGGTCGCTCTCGTCCTGCGCCTGAACCTTCATGTCAGCGATGATCTGCTGACCCTGGGTACGCGCTTCCTCACGGATCTGCGCTGCCTCGGTACGAGCTTCGGCGAGCTGCGCGCGGTACTGCTCGAGCGCGGCCACTGCCTCTGCCTGTGCGTCTTCGGCCTTCTTGATGCCGCCCTCGATCTGCTCGGTGCGTTCGGCCAAGACCTTCTGGAACTTCGGAAGAACGAGCTTCCAGAAGACAAAACCGACTACGACGAGCGCAACCGCGGACCACACGATGTCGTATGTCTCGGGCAAGAGAGGATTGTGTGTCTCCTCTGTTGCCGCGAGCACTGCGAAGGTGGCTCCCATGTCTGTCTTAGAAAATGAAACCGGCGACAAGGCCGATCAATGCGAGGGCCTCGGTGAATGCAATACCGAGGAACATGGTGGTACGAACCTGGCCGGCCATCTCGGGCTGGCGGACCATGCCTTCGATTGCCTTGCCCACAACGATGCCCACGCCGATGCCGGGGCCGATTGCTGCGAGGCCGTAGCCGATGGCTCCGTAGCCGCGCGACTTGGTCTCGACAACTTCCTGAGCGAGGTAAGCGATGCTCATGGTGTTCCATTCCCTTTCTGTTGACCTCTGCCGGATTCGGCAAGAGGCTCAGTTCTTGGTGTAGCTGGTGAGGAGGTAAAAGGTCAGTGCTCGTCGGCGTGGAGCGCCAATTCGATGTACACCGCGGTCAGCAACGCGAACACGTAAGCCTGCAGGAAGATGACCAGCAGCTCGAAGAACGTGAATGCGATACCGGCGATGATCGACGGAACGCCGAAGATCGCCTGGAATCCGCCGGACACGAAGAAGAAGTAGTTCGTCGCGCTGAAGAACAGCACCAGCAGGATGTGGCCGGCCAACATGTTGGCCATGAGACGAACCATCAGCGTGAACGGGCGCAGGATGAAGGTCGAGATGAACTCGATGGGCACCAACAAGAAGTGCAGGGGCAGCGGAACGCCGGGAACGACGATGCTGCTCTTGACGTACTTGAAGAAGCCGTACTTCTTGATTCCGACGTAGTTGAACACGATGTAGGCGAGCGCCGCGAGTACCAGGGGCATACCGATTCGTGCGTTCGGCGAGATGTTCAGGAAAGGAATGATGCTGGCCATGTTGCTGGCGACCACGATGAAGAAGATCGTCGTGATGACCGGCAGGAAGCGCTTGCCCTGTTCCTTGCCCAGGATCTCCTCGGCGATGTTGATACGAACGAAGTCGAGCGCAAGCTCAGCGGCGTTCTGCATCCCACGGGGAACCAATCGAGGGCTGCGCATCGCGATCACGAAGAAGGCTGCGACCAGCACCGACATCAGCAGACGAATCAGCATCAGACGGTCGAGCTCGAAGGGGCCCGCGTGAATCAACACGGAGGGCGGGAAAAAATCGTCTAGTGACGGCGCATGGAATTCATCCGCGGCCAGGGTGGTGACGCTCAGCGTTCTCTCCCGTAGTCGGTCCGCAGCCATCATTGACTGCGGTTCGATCGGACATTGACGATCTACAAGTCGACAAGTTCGACTCGCGCATTCGTCAGCAGCTGGAGAACCCTAGAGGGGCCTGGCGTCTGTCGGTGTCGGCGACTCTCGTCGACTCAGTGGTCAGAATTTCGACCACCTGCGAGCACATGGCATCGTCGGCTGAGTGTTACTCGGCCCACCATTGCTCTCGCTTGAACCGAACCTTATCAAGTCATCTACGACATTGTGTAGATGGGGTACCTGGAAGTCCGATTAGTTACCTCTTGTAGTACTACTCGTCGTCGTCGACGTTGCTGCTGGGAGTGGGATCGACGTACGGAGTTTTGGTTCCGAGAACGCCGTATGTCTCCGCACCGAGCACGACGACCAGCGACATGATGATGACCAGGACGAGAGCGGTCTTGTTGTAGAAGTCCATGTCCGAGAGGACAAAGAGAACAACCATCGCGAGAATCATCTTCAGCAGCCACGTGCCGAGAAGAACTGCGCCGGCCGTGAGCGCAGGCAACTTCGCTGTGAGCAGCACGCCCAGCGCCGTGAACAGGATGAACCCGCCGCCGACGGCTGCGCCTATCAGGGCTCCGTAGACGCCTTCCTTGCCGGCGAAGAGCCCGCCCAGGAGTGCGCCGACCACGGCCAGCGCGATCAGCCCCATCACACCCCACTTCACGGCCGACTTCATGGCGGCGGTCGAATCAGGGATGGGTTGCGAGGCAGGTACAGGCTGCGGCGTGTTCGTCACGATGCCCAAGGGTAATGGATCGGGAAACTTGGCTAGCGACGCTGTTGCTTGCGATCGATCAGGGACGGCACCGCGGTGAAGAACAAGGCAATGACCAACCCGGCCGCAACCAGTACGACAACCAGCTGTCGATTGAGCAGCGAGGATCCGACGGCACCGAACGCCAGGACGCTGACCCACAGGTAGATGACCAGCACAACCCGTCGGTGCGTGTGTCCGATTTGCAGGAGGCGATGATGCAGGTGCATCTTGTCCGGACTGAACGGACTGACGCCCGCTTTAGTCCGGCGGATCACGGCCAGGAGCATGTCCAGCATCGGGATGAACATCACAGCACCGACCAGCAACAACGGCGCGAGGAGGCCGACCAGGTCGCGGGTTCCGTAAGCAGTGAGCGGAATACGACCGGATGCACTGGTCGAGATCGCGGCAAGCATGAGACCGATCAACATCGACCCGGAATCGCCCATGAAGATGCGCGCTGGATTGAAGTTATGCGGAAGAAAACCGAGACAAGCGCCTGCCAAGGCCGCCGCGATCATCGCAGGCGGGTAGACACTCGCGTCGCCGCCCTGATCGTGGAGCAGACCGATCGAGAAGATGAGGATCGCCAAGGCCGCGATGAGGCCCAAACCGGCGGCCAATCCGTCGAGACCGTCGACGAAGTTCATCGCGTTGATAGTCGCCACGGCGATAGCCACCGTGAACAGTCCCGATTGAATCTGATCGAGGATGATCGTGGACCCACCGTCACCACCGAAAGGGTTGTAGATGATGAACCAACTGACGCCCATCACCACAAGAACTCCGGCAGCAGTCACCTGACCCACGAACTTGGTGAGAGCGTCGAGACCCCACCTGTCGTCGATCACGCCCACGAGGACGATGACGGCGCCCGCTACGAGCGCAGCGTGTACATCTGGACTACCGAAGCCGAAACCTCTTGTGAGCGCCGGTAATTGCTGTGCGAACAGCAGACCGACAACCATGCCGATATACATTCCGACGCCACCGAGGCGCGGAATCGGCTCGACGTGAACGTCCCGATCACGCGGTATGGCGACGGCGCCGAACCGCAGCGCCAACAACCGGACTGCGCCAGTCGCTAGGTATGTCACTACCGCCGCCGTACACAGCACGAGCAACAGTTCACGGATGGGAACACCCGCTCCCCCGCCGCCCTGTGCCAGATACGTGGTCGCCTCGTAGGAAGTGATCACTGCGCGAGATCACCCGTCCGGCGGGGATAGGCAAGCTTTGCCCGTACCAGTTCGCGAACGCCGTCGGCAACTGATGCCAACTCGGCCTCCCCTGACGTGGTGGCTGGATCCGCTACGACTGCACGCGCGATCAACTCCCCCACGATGCTCATGTCGGAACTGTTGAACCCCTGTGTCGTCACGGCCGCGGATCCGACGCGGATTCCGGACGTGACGGCCGGCGACTGCGGATCGAACGGAATCGCGTTCTTGTTGAGCGTGATCGAAGCCAGTCCGCACCTACGCTCGGCGTCGACTCCGGTGACACCGCTTGCGCGCAGATCGAGAAGCGCCAGATGCGTGTCGGTTCCACCGGAAACGGTGCGCAGGCCGCGAGCTTCCAACGACTGCGCGAGCGCCGACGCATTGGCAACCACTTCCTGTGCATACCAACGATATTCCGGCGTCGACGCTTCTTTGAAGGCAACCGCCTTCGCAGCGATCGCATGCATCATCGGGCCGCCTTGAATGAAGGGGAACACCGCGCGATCGACAGCCGAGGCATGCTCGCTGCGGCACAAGATCATTCCGCCGCGCGGACCTCTGAGGACCTTGTGCGTCGTCGCGGAGACCACGTCGGCATACGGAACACACGACGGTATCGCCCGGCCTGCCACGAGTCCGATGAAGTGGGCGGCATCGACCCACAGGATCGCACCGACCTCGTCCGCGATCGACCGGAAGGCTGCGAAGTCGATGGTTCGGGAGTACGCGGTCGCGCCGGCGACGATGATTTTCGGCTTGTGCGCCAGAGCCAGGGTGCGAACCTCGTCGTAGTCGATCAATTCGGTGGCCGAATCGACGTGATAGGGAACGGTGGTGAACCACTGCCCCGAAAAGCTGACCCGAGACCCGTGAGTCAGATGCCCACCGTGCGGCAGACTCATCGCCAATACGGTGTCGCCGGGCTTGGCGAATGCGGCGTACACCGCGAGATTCGCGGTGGCCCCCGAATGCGGCTGGACGTTGACGTGCTCGGCGCCGAACAGTGCCTTTGCGCGGTCGATCGCAAGATTCTCGGCTACGTCGACGTACTCGCACCCGCCGTAGTAACGCCGACCCGGATAGCCCTCGGCGTACTTGTTGCTCAGGGTCGAACCCAAGGCAGCCAGTACCGAGGGACTGGTGAAGTTCTCGCTTGCGATGAGTTGAAGCCCGCCGCGCTGACGCTCGAGTTCGGCCAGCGCAACAGCCGCGATCTCGGGGTCCGCCGTGGCAAGCTCACCGAAATCCGGTCCCCAATACGTGGATTCCCCCGCGCGCTCGCCGCCGGCGCCGACCATCGTTACGAAACTCCCTCTACGAGGCTTTCCGGACTGGTGCCCAATACCTCGGCGATGGATTCTGCCGAGACGGCACCCACTCGCAAGATACGCGGTGAATTGCCGGTCAGGTCGACGATCGTGGAAGCAACGGCGTGTTCTGCCTTGCCTCCGTCGAGGTACACGCTGGCAGATCCGCCGAGCTGATCTCGGGCTTCCTCGACGGTAGTTGCCGGCGGACGCCCCGAAATGTTGGCGCTCGAGACGGCAAGCGGTCCGACATCGCGCAACAGTTCGAGAGCAACCGGGTGCAAGGGCATGCGGAGCATGACGGTTCCGCGGGTATCACCGAGGTCCCAGGCAAGTGAAGGCGCCTGCTCGACGACCAAGCTCAGTCCGCCGGGCCAGAACGCGCGGATCAGATCCCGGGCCTGGGGGCGCACGCTGTAGACGAGCCCGTCGATGGTGTTCCACGATCCGACCAGTACCGGGACGGGCATGTCCCGGCCGCGCCCCTTGGCACGCAACAGACTCGTGACAGCTTCGCTGTCGAACGCGTCCGCGGCGAGTCCGTAAAGGGTGTCGGTAGGGAGAACTACGAGTCGGCCGGCCTTGAGCGCGTTCTTCGCGGCGGCCAAGCCTGCGGTTCGGGAATCTGTCTGACTGCAGTCGTACACGGTGCTCACTCAGCCATCCTTTCACTCTGCACTTCGGGCGTTCGATTCCGCTGCGCTTCGACGTCGGTGGCGACACGTCTGGCGACGACGAAACGCGGACGACCGGCAAGATCGGGATGCTGCGCAACGTCGCCGAACACCCGGCGCGCCGAGAACAGCGCAGCGACGCCGTCGCCGTTGGTGTCGTCGTGCTCGATGCCTGCCGCGCCGCCGATTCGAAGCCACCTCGCGATGTTGCTGATCATGGGTTTGATGACGGACAGACCGTCGGTGCCACCGAACAACGCGGTGTGCGGGTCGTAATCCATGACCTCAGGCTGCAATTGCGCGCCTTCGGGGATGTACGGCGGATTGGACACGACCAGATCGACGCCGCCCTCGAGCCCTGGCAACAGGTTCCGATCGGTGACATCGCCCTGATGCAGATGGATCGGTGTATCACCGGCGGCCTCGCGGTCGGCAGCGTTACGACGCGCCCATGCCAACGCGGCGGGCTCTTTCTCCACGGCGTGAACGACGGCGTCTGGACGGGCCTCGGCGATGGACAGCGCGAGTACACCCGATCCCGTGCACAGGTCCAGAACTACCGGCGGCTTGCTTCCGCAACCTTCGAGGAACGAGAGCGCCCAACCCATGAGCAATTCGGTTTCGGGCCGCGGAATGAAGACACCCGGACCGACAGCGACGTCGATGTTGCCCATCGATGCGACTCCGATGATGTGCTGCAACGGAATCCGCTTCACGCGTTGCGCAACCAACTCGTCGAACGCCGCGATGACCTCGGGATCGACCAACGGAATCAGCCCGAGACGCGTGCGTTCGACGCCGAGCAGGTGGGATGCCAACAACTCGGCGTCGGTGCGTGGGCTGGGCACACCTGCGGCGTCGAGCTGTTTTGCAGCTTCGATCAGCGCCAAACGAAGTGGAAGTCGACTCACGGGTACAGCCTGCCACGCTCGACCGACACGCGGTTCACCGAGTTCCCGGCGGGATGGAGGTCAGTCATGGTCTGCATCTACTCGGCCGCGAGACGCGCCTCTCGGTCCGCCTTGCCCAATGCGTCGAGAAGTGCGTCGAGCTCACCGTCGAGCACCGCGTCGAGGTTGTGCGACTTGAATCCGATGCGATGATCGGTGATGCGGTTCTCAGGGAAGTTGTAGGTGCGGATGCGCTCCGAGCGGTCCACCGTCCGAACCTGACTCTGGCGACCTGCCGACGCTTCTGCGTCCGCGGCTTCCTCGGCGACTACCTGCAAACGGGCTGCAAGCACCTGCATGGCACGCGCCTTGTTCTGGAGCTGCGAGCGCTCGTTCTGGCAGGTGACGACGATGCCGGTCGGAAGGTGCGTGATTCGAACCGCGGAGTCCGTGGTGTTGACGCCCTGACCGCCCTTGCCGGACGAACGGTAGACGTCGATACGCAGGTCACTCTCGTCGATCTGGACCTGCTCGACCTCTTCCGGCTCCGGGTAGACCAGAACGCCGGCGGCCGAAGTGTGAACGCGTCCCTGGGATTCGGTGACGGGCACTCGCTGGACGCGGTGAACACCGCCCTCGAACTTCAGCCTCGCCCAAACTCCGTCCGGGGTGTCTGACTTGCTCTTGATCGACAGCGTTGCTTCCTTGTATCCGCCGAGATCGGAGACCGTCGCGTCGAGGATCTCGACGCGCCAGCCGTGCCGTTCCGCATAGCGGACGTACATGCGGGCCAGGTCCGAGGCGAAGAGCGCGGATTCTTCGCCGCCCTCACCGGACTTCACTTCGAGAACGATGTCGTCACCGTCATGCGGATCACGCGGCGCCAACTGATCGGTAAGCGTCTGCTCGAGCTGCGCGACCTCGGCTTCGAGATCGGGGATCTCGGCGGCGAAGCTGGAATCGTCGGCGGCGAGTTCGCGCGCAGCTTCCAGATCGTCCTGCGCAGCCGTGAGCTTGTTGTACGTCGACATGATCGGCGAGAGCTCGGAGAACCGCTTACCGACGCGCCTGGCAGCGGCAGGGTCGTTGTGCAGCGCCGGATCGGACATCTGCGCTTCGAGACCGGCGTGCTCCGCCAAGATGTCGTCGATGGCCGAGGGCTGGGTTGCGCCTGCCATGGTTCGCTCCGCTCTGAGTTTCGATTCCTACGGTGCGCGCTTGAAGGTATTTCGACGCCGGGACCCGGGAAACGCGCAAACCGAGTGCAGGCACAAAAAAGCCGACGCCCGATCTGCGCATGGCAGATCGGGCGTCGGCGGAACAGCTAGGACTCGGTGGCCGGGACCTTGCTGTCTGCGCGCTTGCCGTAGCGAGCCTCGAAGCGAGCGACGCGTCCACCGGTGTCGAGAATCTTCTGCTTGCCCGTGTAGAACGGGTGGCACTGCGAGCAAACCTCGACGTTGATGCGTCCGGACTCCTTGGTGCTGTGGGTCTCGAACGTGTTACCGCAACCGCAGACGACGGTGGTCGCTACGTAGGTTGGGTGGATTCCTGCCTTCATGGTGTCCCTTTCAATGGTCGCCGGGTCGACGTCGCCAATCGACATCGTGAACCGGAACCGGACTCGGCCGTTCAGTATGCCAGATGCGGTACCTCACCAGATAATCCGCGTCTCGCACGCCTCGGGGTGGCTGTACGAAGTTGTCAACGCACTGCCCCTCGGTTTTGTTCCGCCCACGCAAAAGGCCCACAACCAGCTGGTTGTGGACCTTTTGACGTCGAGTCGATCAGTCGTCGATCGCACCCGGTGCGGTCTTGGAGACCTGCATCAGGAACTCGAGGTTGTTCTTGCTCTTCTTCAGTCGATCGATCAGCAGATCGATGGCCTGATGCGAGTCCAGACCGGACAGGACGCGGCGGAGCTTGTGCAGCACAGCAGCTTCGTCCGGGCTCAGGAGCAGCTCGTCCTTACGCGTGCTGGACGGGTTGACGTCCACGGCCGGGAACACGCGGCGTTCGGCGATCTTTCGATCGAGCTTGAGCTCGGCGTTGCCGGTGCCCTTGAACTCTTCGAAGATCACGGTGTCGCCGGTGGATCCGGTCTCGACCATCGCGGTGGCGATGATGGTGAGCGATCCGCCGTTCTCGATGTTGCGGGCAGCGCCGAGGAAACGCTTCGGCGGATAGAGCGCCGTCGAGTCGACACCACCGGAGAGGATGCGTCCGGACGCCGGCGAGGAGTTGTTGTACGCACGACCCAGACGCGTGATGGAGTCGAGCAGTACGACGACGTCCTTACCCATCTCGACCAGGCGCTTCGCACGCTCGATTGCCAGCTCGGCAACTGCGGTGTGATCTCCCGGCGGGCGGTCGAAGGTGGAGGAAATGACCTCACCCTTCACGCTGCGCTGCATGTCGGTCACTTCCTCGGGACGCTCGTCCACGAGGATGACCATCAGGTAGCACTCAGGATTGTTGGTAGCGACGGCATTCGCGATCGCCTGCAACACGCTGGTCTTACCGGCCTTGGGCGGGCTCACGATGAGGGCGCGCTGGCCCTTACCGATGGGCATCACCAGGTCGATGACACGCGTGGTGAGAATGTGCTGCTCGGTCTCGAGGCGCAGACGCTGGTTCGGGTACAGCGGCGTGAGCTTGTTGAACTCGGGGCGCTTCTTCGCGGCCTCGACGTCGCCGCCGTTGACCGTGTCGATGCGGACCAGCGGGTTGAACTTCTGACGCTGGCTGCCCTGCTCACCGTCACGCGAGACGCGGACGGCACCGGTGATGGCGTCGCCACGGCGAAGGCCGTTCTTGCGGATCAGGTTCATGGAGACGTAGACGTCGTTGGGACCGGCGAGGTACCCGGACGTACGCACGAAGGCGTAATTGTCGAGGACGTCGAGGATGCCGGCGACCGGCTGAAGGACGTCGTCCTCGCGGATTTCGGTCTCGCGCGAATCGTTGGGTGCGCCACCCTCACCGCGGTCGCGACCACGGCCACGGCGCTCGCGGAAACGGCGTCCGCGGCGTCCGCGTCCACCCTCTTCGTCGTCGTCCGGTCCGTTGTTGCGGTTGTCCGTACGCGGACCGGCGTTGTTCTGGCCGGCGTTGTTCTGGTTGCCGCGATCCTGACGGTCCTGGCGATCCTGGCGATCCTGGTTGCCCCGGTTGCCCTGGTTCTCGCGCTGGCCCTGGTTCTCGCGCTGGCCCTGGTTGTCTCGCTGGCCCTGATTGTCCCGGTTGCGCTCGCGGCGGGGACGCTCGTTGCCCTGCTCGGCGGGAGCCTGATCAGCGTCGGACTTGCCCTCGGTGCGCGCAGGACGCTCGGCCGGGGCCTCAGCCTTGGCGGTCTCGGCAACCTTCGAGGTATCGGCGGCCTTCGAGGTGTCCGCGTCGGACTTTGCCGAAGGAGTGTCCTGCTCGATGCTCAGTTCACCCTGGTCGGGTGAACCTGCACGACGAGCGGCGCCGCGACGCTGACGTCCACGACGGGGTGCGCTCTGATCGGAATCCTCGGCGGATTCGGTACGCGCAGGCGCTGCCTCGGCAGGAGCGGATTCTGCCGCGGGAGCCGTTTCGGCTGCGGGGGTTTCGGTGCGTGCGGCGCGGGTGCTCTTGGCACGAGTGCGCGCAACGGGTGCGTCGTCGAGAGTGAGTTCGCTCTGTGCGGGTGCAGCCTTTGCGCTGCCGCCCTGGCGCTCCTTGATGGCTGCGATCAGGTCGCCCTTGCGCATGCCGGAAGTGCCTTTGATGCCCAGTTCACCCGCAAGAGTGCGGAGTTCGGTGAGCACCATGCCGGAGAGTCCGGCACCACGGCGCGTCTCGGCACGCTTCGTGGAGGTCGCCACCGCACCGTTCGATGCTGAAGATGACGCCTGAGAATTGTCGCCTGATTCCGACCCGGCGGGTGCAGAAGTGGCGATGAGGTCCGTATCGGTCACGGAGGTCCTTTCCTTCCCTCACTCGCACTGCGCAAAGTCGAGGGTTCGTCCCGCAGTTCGATTGAATACCGAACTCGGTGGTGCCGTACGTGGTTGCTGTCCAGAACTGCCGGCTTGTCCGCCGTCACATGATTGTCGGAAACTCTCGCCTCAAACTTTTCATGCGCTCGCAAACCTGCCCAACGCGCCTTCGTCGACGATTCACTCCCCCGTGTGTTGAACCCCAGAGATATGGAACCTCTGAGTGTTCGATCCGCGGAGGATTCAAACCTTCGGAGAAGGTACAAGCGTGAGAATCATGCCTGCGAGAATCATGCCAAGGACTGTGGACCCCGATTGGGAAGGAGTTTTGCCCCCTGGTGATGCACCGGCGACTGACGCGCACGATGTACGGACATAGCCCAGGATAGCGTCCAAACCTGAGTCCGGCAAGAATTTGGACGACTGGGTGTGTCAGTTCACTACCGATCGGTAGTGGGCGATCACCAGGACCAAGGCAGGGATCAGACAGTCGTCGTGGATACTTCGACGCCGTCGGCGATGTCCAATTCGAGCACACGTAGTCCGTCTGCCCGCGCCGCTTCGGCGAGCTCGACGGGGAAAGGTTCTGTGCTGAGCGCCAACACGGTGGGGCCTGCTCCCGAAACGGTCGCAGCAATGCCCGCCTCGCGCAAGATCCCGATCCATCGCGTCGTGAGCGGAAGTGCGGGTGCGCGCTGTGCCTGATGCAGGCGATCCTCGGTGGCTGCCATCAACAGATCGGGCCGAGCAGTGAGCGCAACGACGGCCAGCGCGCTGCGGCTCGCGTTGAACGAGGCATCCTGGTGCGGAACCAATTCGGGCAGGAGGCCGCGAGTGTGTGCGGTGGACGACCGCTCCTCGGGAACCAGTGCCACAGCACGGATGTCGGGATGGACATCGAGTTTCGCCGCGGAGTAGATCGGCTCGTCGCCTTCGACGGTCGGTGGGCAACTCCACGAGACGACTGCGCCACCGAGAACACTGGCAGACGCATTGTCCGGGTGACCTTCGAACTCGGACGAGAGTTGAACCAACTGCTCTTCCGTCAAGCCGATCTCGGCATCGAGTGCGCGCGCCAGACCGTTGGCTGCTGCCAGTCCGCCGACAGCCGCAGAAGCCGAGGATCCCAACCCGCGCGAGTGCGGGATCGCGTTGCGGCACAACACGTCCAGGCCACTGGCCCACACCCCGGCCGCTTCGAGACCGCGCTCGATAGCGCGAACTACGAGATGCGAAGGACCCCAAGGTACGTCGGCAGCGCCTTCACCTTCGACGCGAATCTGAAGGCCCGAATCCGTTGTGGTGACCACGATTTCGTCGTACAACCCCAACGCCAGACCGAGGGTGTCGAACCCCGGCCCCAAGTTTGCACTCGAGGCCGGGACGCGAGCAGTCACCGAAAGGCCGATAGGCAGGGTTATAGTCATGTCAGACACCGGATTCCGCGGAGTGGTCGATGAATCCACGGACACTATGCAAGCTCGAGGGCAGCCGCGACGGCAACGGGATCGACACCGATCGGCTCGACGTTCGGCATACCCTTCAAAGCCGTGTCAGGATCCTTGAGACCGTTACCGGTCACCGTGCACACGACGGTCAGACCCGGCTCGAGCCAGCCCTCTGCACGTGCGGCGAGCAGGCCGGCGACACTGGCTGCCGACGCCGGTTCGACGAAGACGCCCTCGGTGGCGGCGATCAGACGGTAAGCCTCGAGGATCTTCTCGTCGGTGGCGGCACGGAATGCACCGTTCGACTCTTCCTTCGCGGCGACAGCGCCGTTCCAGGAAGCGGGGGAACCGATTCGGATTGCGGTAGCGATGGTTTCGGGGTCCTTGACGGGTGCGCCGTTGACCAGCGGAGCCGCACCGGCTGCCTGGACGCCGAGCATGCGGGGCTTGACCGTGGTCAGACCGTCCGCGTAGTACTCGGAGTATCCGCGCCAGTACGCGGTGATGTTTCCTGCGTTTCCGACCGGGAGAGCGTGCACGTCGGGAGCCTTGCCGAGCACGTCCATGATCTCGAATGCCGCGGTCTTCTGACCTTCGATGCGCACCGGGTTGACGGAGTTGACCAGACCGATGGTGGGGAATTCCGCCGTGGTCTTGCGTGCCAGCTCGAGGCAGTCGTCGAAGTTGCCCTGGACCTGAATGATCTTGGCGCCGTGCATGACTGCCTGTGCAAGCTTGCCCATGGCGATCTTGCCCTGCGGGATGAGCACGGCGCAGGTCATGCCTGCCTTGGCTGCATACGCCGCGGCCGAGGCGGAGGTGTTGCCGGTGGACGCGCACAGAACTGCGCGCTGGCCACGGGCCAAGGCGTCGGTGACGGCCATCGTCATGCCGCGGTCCTTGAAGGAACCGGTGGGGTTGAGACCCTCGACCTTGAGGTAGACGTCGCAGCCGGTGATCTCGGAGAGGTGGCCGGCCGGCAGGAGCGGGGTGCCGCCTTCGCGCAGGGTGACGGTCTTCCAGTTGTCACCGATCGCGAGACGGTCCCGGTATGCCTCGATGAGACCCGGCCATGCCTTGTGGACGGGGTTGACGATGCCGGTCATTGTTCAGTGCCTTCCAGTCGCAGCACGCTGGTCACAGCGGTGACGAATTCGAGTTCGTTGAGGGCCGCCACGGTCTCGGAGAGAGCCGCGTCGGTTGCTACATGAGTGACGACCACCAGACGCGCGCCGGCGCCGGCGCCCTCCTGGCGGACGACGGAGATGCTCACGCCGTGCTTGGCGAACTCGGCGGCGACTGCGGACAGCACACCTTCCTTGTCCGCGACCTCCATGTTCACGTAGTAGCGCGTGAGGATGTCGCCCATCGGGGCGACCTTGAGCTTGGCGTACTTGGACTCGCGGGGGCCGCGGCCGCCGTGAACCTTGTTGCGCGCAGCCATCACCAGGTCACCCATCACCGCGGAAGCGGTGGGGGCGCCGCCTGCGCCCTGGCCGTAGAACATGAGCCGGCCGGCGTTCTCTGCTTCCACGACAACGGCGTTGAACGCGCCGTTGACCGAGGCCAGCGGATGGCTGAGCGGAACCAGCGCCGGGTACACGCGAGCGGAAATCCGCTCCTTGCCCTTGGGCGTGACGATGCGCTCGCAGATCGAGAGCAACTTGATCGTGCAGTCGAGTGCCTTCGCCGACGCCAGGTCTGCGGAGGTGATCGTGGAGATTCCTTCGCGGTACACGTCCGCGGCAGTGACGCGGGTGTGGAACGCGATCGACGCGAGGATCGCAGCCTTCGCCGCGGCGTCGTAGCCTTCGACGTCCGCGGTCGGGTCGGCTTCCGCGTATCCGAGGCGTCCGGCTTCGGCGAGGGTCTCTTCGTAGTCGGCGCCGGTCTCGTCCATCGCGGAGAGGATGAAGTTGGTGGTGCCGTTCACGATTCCGGCGACCTTGTTGACACGGTCTCCAGCCAACGACTGTGTGAGCGGGCGGATCACGGGGATCGCACCGGCAACAGCGGCCTCGAAGTACAGGTCGACAGAGTTGGCCTCTGCAGCCTCCGCCAATTCACCGGTGTGGTCCGCGAGCAGCGCCTTGTTGGCGGTCACGACCGACTTACCGGAGTTGAGGGAAGAGAGAATCAGCTTGCGAGGGAGCTCGATTCCGCCGATCACCTCGACCACGATGTCGACGTCGTCACGACCGACCAGGGACTCGGCGTCCGTCGTCTGCAGTTCCTCGGGAATTCCGCGGTCCGAGCCGATACGGCGGACGGCAACTCCCCGCAGTTCCAACGGGGCGCCGACCCGAGCTTCGAGTTCCTCGGCCTGCTCACGAATGATCCGGACGACCTCGCTCCCGACGTTGCCGAGGCCGAGAACGGCCACACCGATAGCGCGATGCGCCGATTCGCTCGTCACTGCGATACCTCCAAGCTGAGCAGATCTTCCACTGTTTCCCTCCGCAGAATCACGCGTGAGACTCCGTCACGCACCGCCACCACGGCTGGGCGGGTGAGCAGGTTGTACCTGCTCGACATCGAATAGCAGTATGCACCGGTCGCTGCTACCGCTAGTAAATCACCGGGCCCGACGTCCTCGGGCATCCAGGTGTCCCGAATGACCACGTCACCGGACTCGCAGTGCTTACCGACGATACGTGCAACGACGGGATCAGCCTCGGAAGTTCGCGAAACCAACTTGGCTTCGTACTCCGCACCGTAGAGGGACGTGCGGATGTTGTCGCTCATCCCGCCGTCGACGCTGATGTAGCGGCGTGTCAGCGAGCTACCCACCGTGACGTCCTTGATGGTGCCGACCTCGTAGAGCGTCACCGTGCCAGGTCCGGCGATGGCGCGGCCGGGTTCGACGGCAAGCGTCGGCTCCGGCAATCCGGCCAGTGCGGACTCGTTGCGCACGATGTGGCCGAGCTTTGCTGCCAGTTCGTCGACGGGCGGCGGGTCGTCGGAGGGGATGTACGAGATCCCCATGCCGCCGCCGAGGTCGATGATCGAAATCTGCTTGGTCTTCTCGACTCCGAACTCGGTGACTACGTCGCGGAGCAAACCGATCACGCGGTGCGCTGCCACCTCGAAACCGTCGACGTCGAAGATCTGCGAACCGATGTGGCTGTGCAGGCCGACCAGTCGCAAGTTGTCGGCAGCGAAGACGCGACGGACCGCGTCGATCGCGGCTCCCCCGGCCAGCGAGAAACCGAACTTCTGGTCCTCGTGTGCGGTGGAGATGAATTCGTGGGTATGCGCTTCGACGCCGACGGTCAGTCGGATCAACACGTCCTGAACGACACCGGCCTCACCGGCGACACGATCGAGTCGGTCGATCTCGATCGCCGAGTCGAGCACGACATGCCCGACGCCCGCGGCGACACCAGCGGCCAGTTCGGCGACTGACTTGTTGTTGCCGTGCATGGCAATTCGCTCGGCCGGGAAGTCCGCGTGCAACGCGATCGCCAGTTCGCCGCCGGAGCAGACGTCGAGCGAGAGGCCTTCGTCGGCGACCCAGCGTGCGATCTCGCCACAGAGGAATGCCTTGGATGCGTAGTGCACCTTGGCATCCGGGCCGAAGGCGCGGGCCATGTCGCGGCAACGCGAGCGGAAGTCGTCCTCGTCGATGACGAACAGCGGGGTGCCGTACTTCTCGGCAAGTTCACCGACCTTGACACCCGCGAGGGTCACTTCACCGTCGTCGCCGCGAGAAGCGTTGCGCGGCCACACCTGCGGTGAGAGTTCACCGAAGGCTTCGGGGCTGGCAGGACGGTCGGGCAAGCCGGGGGCCTGCAACTGCTCGGCATGCTTGGGGCCGGCGGGGTGCGCGTTCACATCTGCTCCGGTGCGGTGACGCCGAGCAGTTCGAGGCCGTTGGCCAGGACCTGTCGGGTGGCGGCGCAGAGAGCCAGACGCGCGCGGTGCACGTCGGTGGCGTCTTCGTCGCCTTGCGGAAGGATGCGGCACGCGCCGTAGAAGCGGTGGTACGCACCCGCGAGTTCTTCGAGGTAGCGGGCAATACGGTGCGGCTCACGCAGATTCGCCGCGCTCGACACGACGCGTGGGTACTCGCCGATCGTGCGGATGAGGTCACCCTCCTGCTCGACGGTGAGCAGGGCGAGGTTGCTCGCGTCGGCGGACAGACCGAGGTCCGCGGCGTTGCGGGCGATCGCCGAGAGGCGTGCATGCGCGTACTGGACGTAGTAGACGGGGTTCTCGCTGCTGGTCTTGGTCCACAGGTCGAGATCGATGTCGATGCTCGAGTCGACCGACGAGCGGATCATGACGTAACGCGAGGCGTCGACGCCGATTGCCTCGACCAGGTCGTCGAGGGTGATGACGGTGCCTGCGCGCTTGCTCATCTTGACGGCAGTGCCGTCCTTGACGAGGTTGACCATCTGGCCGATCAGCACCTCGACGGTGTCCGGATCGTCGCCGAATGCGGCCGCGGCAGCCTTGAGACGGCCGATGTATCCGTGATGGTCGGCACCGAGCATGTAGATGCAGAGGTCGAACCCGCGGGCGCGCTTGTTCTGGAAGTAGGCGATGTCACCGGCGATGTAGGCGGCGTTGCCGTCGCTCTTGATGACGACGCGGTCCTTGTCGTCGCCGTAGTCGGTGCTCTTGAGCCACCACGCACCGTCTTCGTGGAAGAGGTTGCCCGAACCCTTGAGGGATTCGACGGCCTTCTCGACCGCACCGGATTCGAAGAGCGAGTTCTCGTGGAAGTAGACGTCGAAGTCGACGCCGAAGTCGTGGAGGGTCTGCTTGATGTGCGTGAACATCAATTCGACGCCGATGGCGCGGAAGGTTTCCTGCTGCTCGTCGGCGGGCAGCTCCATGACGTCGGGACGCTGCTTCAGAACCGAGGCGGCGATGTCGGCGATGTATGCACCGGCGTAACCGTCTTCCGGAGCAGGTTCACCCTTCGCTGCAGCGATCAGCGAACGCGAGAAGCGGTCGATCTGGGCACCGTGATCGTTGAAGTAGTACTCACGTGTGACCAATCCACCCTGCGCGGACAGAATGCGTCCGAGCGCGTCTCCGACTGCAGCCCAACGGGTTCCACCGAGGTGAATCGGTCCGGTGGGGTTGGCCGAGACGAATTCGAGGTTGATCTTCTTGCCGGCGAGAGAGTCACCCGAGCCGTACGACGCACCGGCTTCGAGAACCGACACGACGATCGCGCCCTGGGCGTCCTTGTCCAACCGAATGTTGAGGAAGCCGGGTCCGGCGATCTCGGCGGATTCGATTCCGTCGGCAGCGGTGAGGGCTTCGGCGATCCAGCCCGCCAGCTCGCGGGGATTAGTGCCGACCTTCTTGGCTACCTGCATGGCAATGTTGGTGGCGTAATCGCCGTGCTCGGGGTTGCGTGGTCGCTCGACGGTAAGGGTTTCGGGCAGCACGGATACGTCGAGGCCACGATCGGCAAGGACGCTCGCTGCGGTTCCGCGGAGCAGTTCGGCAAGGTCAGCTGGAGTCACAGGTATTCATCCTATTGCCTGCACACCGGAAGTGGAGACTCGCCTCACGCCTCGCTCTCCGTGAACGTGCGCGGGGCCGCTGTGGCGTGTCGCACGCCACTCTCAAAGTTTGCCCTCAGACTCGGAAAGTACAGTGGTAATGCCCGAGCTACCACCGCGTACCTTCGTGCGCGGGCGCGCCACACCTCAAGCCCACACACCGAAAGAGCCCAATCGATGCCAAGCGGTTCCGATAGTCGCGGTCCCAACAAGAACTCCGGGGCCAAATCAGCCAAGGCCATCAAGGCCGCCAACAAGAACAGTCGGCCGGCCAAGAAGGGTAAGGGCGGCGTCCCCGCTCCCCGCCAGATCCCCTGGCTGTCGATCGGCGCCGGTGTGGCTGTGCTCGCACTCATCGCCGTGCTCGGTATCAATCTGTGGCCCAAGGTCGAGGAGCGGCAGGCCCTCGAGCCGTACAAGTACAGCTCCGAGAACAAGGATCCGTCCGACAAGATCGACGGCGTCCTCAAGATCGAGTACCCGGCCGGCCAGCACGTCGATTCCACTCAGCGCGTGGCGTACGACCAGACTCCGCCGTTCGGTGGCCCGCACGACGCCACCTGGGCGAACTGCACCGGAACCGTGTACGCCGACCCGATTCGCACCGAGAACGCCGTCCACTCGCTCGAGCACGGCGCCATCTGGATCACGTACAACCCCGATCTCGTCGACCAGGACCAGATCGACAGCCTCGCCGGACGCGTCAACGGCAAGTCCTACATGCTGATGTCGCCGTTCCCCGGCCAGAGCAGCCCCATTTCTCTGCAGTCGTGGGGCCATCGCCTCGAGATCGACAAGGCCGACGACGATCGCATCGATCAGTTCATCACCGCGTTGAACCAGAACCCGAACGTCTACCCCGAGGTCGGAGCGAGCTGCACCAACCCGCTGTTCACCCCGTCGACGTCGCCGTTCGATCCGACGCCTCCGGGCGCCGACGCCATCCAGATGGACGGCACGGGCGCTACCCCGGCCACCGACGAGCAGATTCCCGCCGGTGGATAGTCCGGTGAATAGTTCAGAGACCACCGATCAGCCTTCGAAGCCGAGTCAGCGCACCGCACTGCTGATCATCGGTCTGATCGGCGCGATCGCCGTCGGTTTTGCCCTCGGCGCACTGACCAACCTCCTCGGACCCGATGCGAAGTCGTCACTGACCGTTCCGGCATCGGATTCGGTGGACGTGGGCTTCGCTCAGGACATGAGCGTGCACCACAGCCAGGCAGTCGACATGGCGTCCATCGCCCTGACGAAGTCAACCGACAACGATGTGCGCACGCTGGCGTTCGACATCTTGACCACGCAGCAGAACCAGCTCGGTCAAATGCAGGCGTGGCTGACCATGTGGGATCAGCCGCTGTCCAAGGTGGGGCCGTACATGGAGTGGATGTCGTCGGATTCGGGCTCCGGCCACGGATCGCACGGGACTTCGGCCACGATGGACATGGCTCATTCCGGCCCGGTCGACACCATGCCCGGCATGGCGTCCCCCGAGGACCTCGCGGCTCTCCGCGCGGCGGAAGGCCTGCAACTCGACACCTTGTTCCTGCAGTTGATGCTTCGTCACCACGAAGGTGGGCTTCCGATGATGGAGTACGCAGCTGCCGACGCCACCGAGGGTCCGGTGCGCAGCCTGGCGCAGACCATGGTCAACACGCAGCAGAGCGAGTCCAAGCTGATGACCGACATGTTGGCAGCTCGCGGCGCAGTGCCGCTGCCCATGAACTGAACTGCACTGCACTGCACTGAGCTGAACCGAGAATGTTCAGACCCAACTGGGCCTGGTCCTGAATTTCAGGACCAGGTCCAGTTTTCTACCTCCGGCATGTCTTCGAGGTGCTCGACGATGTAACGCGAGTGCTTTTCGAGCTGTGTCCGGCAGAACTCCGCCAACTCGGACGCCCCGGCCGGCCGACGCTTGGAGCGTCGTAGCGCCTCGATCACCAGGTGGTAGCGGCTCATCTTGTTGAGGACAACCATGTCGAACGGTGTTGTGGTTGTTCCCTGTTCACTGAATCCGCGAACGTGGAAGCGTTCGGGACTCGGACGCCCGTGAATCAGTTCGTGCACCGCACGCGAGTATCCGTGGAATGCGAACACGACGTCGGTCTGCGCGGTGAACAAATCGAGGAAGACACGCTCCCCAAATCCGTGGGGATGCTCGGTTGGCGTCAGCAAGGCCATCAGATCGACGACGTTGACGACGCGGGTGATCAGTTCTGGCGTGTGATCGCGCAGCAACTGTGCAGCAGCCAGGATCTCCTGCGTCGGCACATCTCCCGCAGCGGCCAGGACCACGTCCGGTTCCTGTCCGCGAGCCTCGGTTCCGGCCCATTCCCAGACCGAAGCGCCCGCCGCACAGTGCTCGTGCGCTTGCTCGAGCGTGAGGTACTGCAGATGCGGTTGCTTGTCCACGACTATCAGGTTGACGTGGTCGGTACTACGCAGGCAGTGATCCGAGATCGAGAGCAAGGTGTTGGAATCCGGCGGCAGCCACACGCGGATCACACTGGGTGCCAAGGGAATAACGGCGTCGATCATGCCGGGGCCCTGATGACTGAATCCGTTGTGATCGTTGCGCCAGCATGTACTGGTCAGCAGCACGTTGAGCGAAGCGACGGACGCCCGCCACGGCAGGTCGACGGCATGTTGGAGCCACTTGGCGTGCTGGATGAGCATCGACACACTCACCATCGCAAATGCTTCGTAGCTCGCGAACATCCCGTGTCGACCGGACAACAGATAACCCTCGAGCCACCCCTCGCAGAGGTGCTCGCTGAGGACCTCCATGACACGACCGTCCGCGGACAGCCCGTCGTCGTAGTCGGTGATCGGCAGTTGCCAGCAGCGGTCGGTTGTCTCGAACACGGCGCCGAGGCGATTGCTCGACGTCTCGTCCGGACAGAAGAGTCGGAAGATCCCGCCGCTGTCCTCGGTTTCCGTGGCGGCGTAGATGTCGCGCAGAAGCTCGCCGAGCACTCGCGTCGTCTCGTGGAAGGTCGAACCCGGGGATTGGATGGGAAGCGCATACTTTTCGAGCGGCGGCATCGGGAGATCGACTCGAAGTCGTCCACCGTTCGCGTAGGGAGTGCTCCCCATGCGCTTGTCCCCCGCCGGCGAGAGCGCCGCCAGGTCCGCGACGAGTGATCCGTTGGCGTCGAACAACTCGTCCGGACGGTACGACCGCATCCACTCTTCGAGTTGCCGCAGATGCGATTCGTTGGTTCGCACGCCGGACAATGGTACCTGGTGCGCACGATGTGTGCCCTCGACCAAGATTCCGTCGACGGTGTGTGGACCGGTCCATCCTTTCGGCGTCCGCAAGACGATTGCCGGCCACGAGCCCGTCCACTCGTCGCCGCGGCGTGCGGCACCCTGCATCTCGCGGATCTTCTCGTGTGCCTGCGAGATCGCTTGATACAACTGAGGAAACACGACGTCGGGGTCGTCACCGGAGACGACGATCGGCGCCCACCCCTGGCCGCCGAGGTAGGCCTGAATGTCTTCGTCGCTGCTGCGCCCGTACACGGTCGGGCCCGCGATCTTGGCGCCGTTCACGTGCAGGATCGGCAACACCGCGCCGTCGCGTCGTGGATTGAGGAACGCCGGGAGCTTCCACGAGCCGGACAACGGCCCGGTCTCCGCTTCGCCGTCGCCGATCACACAGGCCACCACGAGGTTCGGATGATCGAAGGCAGCGCCGGCCGCATGTGCAAGGGCGTAGCCGAGCTCGCCTCCTTCATGGATGCTTCCGGGTGTCTGCACACTCACATGGCTGGGCACTCCGCCGGGAGCCGAGAACCGCCGACACATCCGGTGGATACCCTCGGCGTCGTCCGAGACTTCCGGATAGATCTCCGAATACGTTCCCTCGAGATACGTCGACGCGACCAGCGCCGGGCCGCCGTGCCCCGGGCCGGTGACGTACAGCCAGTCGGCATCAGTGGCGACGATGTGCCGATTGAGGAGCGTGTAGATCATCGACAGGCCAGGGCTGGTCCCCCAGTGCCCGAGCAGTCGAGGCTTGATGTGCTCGGCTCGCAACGGTTCCCGCAGAAGCGTGTTGTCTTTCAGATAGATCTGCGCAACGGTCAGGTAGTTGGCCGCTGCCCACCACTTCAGGTCGAGCGCGAGCTGGTCTTCGGAATAGTGGTGATCGGTCATCAACGACTCCCGTACCTCACGAGGGTGCCCGAGCAGTCCGCCCGAGCCTGTGCTCAGAGCCGAGCCTAGGCGTAAAAAGCATCCGAGTCAGTCGGTACAGATGATTCGACGACCATGGTCCCCGGCCGCATCCTCGACTGCCTCCCGCGACGACGCCATGCCGAGACGGGTGCCGGTTTGGTCTTGTCCCCCCGTGATGCGCTACGCTAACGCAGCCCAATCGGCACACCGAGTATTCGGTGCGCCCCCGTAGCTCAGGGGATAGAGCGTTCGCCTCCGGAGCGAAAGGTCGCAGGTTCGAATCCTGCCGGGGGCACCACGAAGACGCAGGTCAAGGCATTTTTTGAGGGTTTCGTTCCCTGATTGTCCCTAAGCCATCTGCATATTCGCCACCGCCCCGGTCCTCGAATGAGGCCGGGGCGGTGGTGTTTTGGCCATGGGCGGCCTACGCCGCTACGGCAATTCGATAGCAGTTATGAATTAGGACCTGTGGCCCGTTCGACGAAAAACCCACCATCTGGTCGGGATACTTAATGCGACGAGATAAGTTCTGCGCATGTCTACAAAGCCCCGCAAAGGACGCGTCTACCCGATCAGGCTCGTCCCGCCGATGAGCGAGTCACTGTTCAGCACCCCGAGAGACGAGATCGAGGAGACCATACGACGCGGGGCGCGGGTCGAGAGTTATAAGCGCGAATGGCGGGTTGGGCGAACCGAGGTTGTGGATGACGTACTCACGGGGCGAATCGGATTCTCGGGCCATAGTGGTATTGCTGAACTGTGGGATGACGACGAGAAGGATTTCCTCGACGAACCGATTGCGCGAGGCTTGACGACCACATTTGCAATCCACCTCGACAGACGTCTCGGTTACATTCAGGATCGCAAGCCCGACATCACGGTTGACGCCGTGATTCGAGCGCTGACTCTGATGCTCAACAACGGGCGCAAAGAGAAGGACACGATTTGGTCCATTGAAAGTCGTCAGGGCACGCGCAACCTTCAGGAATGGCTACGCACAGTGAAGCGGGTAACGCGCGTAAGCCTGGTTGTGAAGGAGCCAAATCCCAACTGGCAGGGTGTCCACGACCTCAAAGAAATGATGGAGGCCGCCGAGGCCGAGACCGTGCGGGTAGAGATGGAAAGCGACCGTGGGATCAACATGAACTCGCAATTCTTGACAGAGACGCAGATCCATATCGACCGCGGATACGGCGATGCGCGATACACGGGCGTGCGTGAGGATGAGAATGGCGAGCACCAAAGCACTTTCAACACAAGTGTCGGTGTCGAGGAGTTGAATGACGAACTAGTGGCACAGGAAAACGGTGAAGTCGACCAATCGACTCTCCGCAGTCATCTGGTGCGGACAGCGGCTAGCGAGGAGACTGTGAGTGGTGAACGCGACACCAGTACCTAGCGCACCGCCGCGCTGGCCCGTTCGAGTCTGGCGACGTGCGTCAACTTCGTCGGTGGGTTCGATCCTTTTGTCTTGGGACTTCTATATGGGCATACCCCTCGGGGTCGCCATAGGACTGGCACCAGCGCTAAGTGGCACCGTTTCTGACGCCATGGCAGGCGTCTACGGCGGCGTATCGGGTATCGCTGCCGGTCTGGCCTCACTCGTATTGACCGCAATGACTGTGCTCATTGGGGTTTTCGGTCAGGCATACCGGGACATGCTCAACCAGGTTCGGGGTGGCCTGATTGGGACGCTCAGGCCGTACATCATCGTCGTGATTGTCGCGGTGCTCGCCAGTTTGACGGCGCTTGCCTTGTGCGTCACTTGGCCACTGGTGGCAGAGCTTCCCTGGCAAGCAGTCTGGGCCATCGCCGCGATACCGTTCGCCCTACTCTGTTGGTCCCTATTGGGCTGCATTCAAGTAATATTCCAACTTGTCAACCACGTCAAACTAAACCGATTTGCCGAGGACCAGGCAGAGCGACGGAGACGCGCACTTGACCGTCGCCCGACGGGTTAATCGTCTTCCTCATGCCGCCCCGACTCTTGTGCGAGAGTCGGGGCGGTGGCCAGTTGAGGGGCCGCGGTCTTGAAGGCCACCTCGGCGATGCCCGTGGGCTTGGAGCAGTCCAGCGAAAACGCCGCCCGCAGCGTGCACGGAACTTATTGCGATTGAAGTCGTGACCAACCGATCCGACCACCATGCGAATCTCGTTGTCGTTGGCCATGGCCAACGCGGTCGGGTCCAAATAAAGAAACCCGCGCCCTCAGGAACCGCCGTTGAGACGGTCATATCCAGTGGCCACAGCCTTGTATCTGCCCGATCCACCGAAAGCGACGAACTGAGTCCGGTGTGCCGTCCTGGCGGCGTGAAAGTTCGACACCCTCCGAGTCGGCGGGATTCAGGATTATCGAAGTGGCCGGTGCCCGACGGTCTCGAACTTCGTGAGTGCACAACGTCATCGAATTCCACGAACCGCCTATGTTGGCAATGTACCGACAATCGTTGCGCATGGCACCATTCAATGCAAAGCTAGACACCAGACGAGGATTCCCCTAAGTCCCGGTCGTTCACGTTGTACCACAACGACTCTCAAGGGCAGCGGTCCCCCTAGGGTAACCTGCAGATCAGCCTCGGGGTCGTCCGAGACGGCGAGTTGGCGGTCGGTGCGCCAGATGTCCGATCACTAGCGGTGCACGATGATCGTAGAACCCGGGCTGCGGGGTGCGTCGAACCACACCAGACGCTCGGCTGGGAATTCAGATTCCCAATGAACGTCGACAATGACGTAGTTGCCTTCGTAACTTGTGCTCTGCAGGCGGATTCCGCTGAGCCGTGATCACCGGCGTGTCCCCAGCCCGCTTTCGCGGCCTCTTTACCGAGGGTTCAACACAATCGGTGGTTGAACGCCGCGGGTCACGTGGGCGGTCCCCCTTGAGGTCGATGAGGTACTGGCCGCCGTGATCGACGGAGCTGCAGATACCACCCCTCGACGCGTATTTGATGGAATGTTGCAGCGCGTGGCAGCGGAACTTCGCCGGTGCAGGCGAGTCGCCAGGGGGCCATAGAAACCGGATCAACCGCGACGGCATGCTCGATCTGGCCACCACCCGAAGCGAATTTGCGTACCTGATCAATCCGTGTCATCGAGCGCAACGCACGCTCGTCCCTCACCACTGACATGGCCCACAGCTCGGGACACCGACGGTGCATTAACCGGCAATCCGTTGCAGGACAGAATCGTCCAGGTCTCGGTCAACGGTTCGGCCAACTCCTTGAACTGTCTGCGCAGCACTCTTTTCGACCTACTGACTTTCGGACTGCCAACTGAGTCGGTGGCCAAACTCCCCGCACAGGCCGAAATTCTTGCTAAAGCAATTGCACCGGGAACCTCGCAGCTGATCACCATGAGAACTTCCGACTCCTCAATGCCCAATGGTGAAGCCGACCTCGCATCTGCCCTCGGGCTCATGTCGTTGAGATCTTCGTGATTCGACCCGACGGCTTGATGCCGTGCTCAATCGACCACGCCTCGTAACTCGCGGAAGTTGCCCAGCACCTCACCGCCGGCATCGCCCTGCGCAGTATCGATGGGACGCCGAGGCAGGAAAATTGGGCCAGGGCACTCGCGTTTCCGTGCGACGGCACTAGATGCCGTTACCCCCTTTATAGCGACTGCCAGAGCTCGCAGGAGCGTCGATTTGACATTGGCGCACGCGGGTATCATGGAGCCACCAAGAGAGTACTAAGCTACATTTGCGCGTGGAAGCGTGTGCGCAACCACTGTGACTTGTGTGACTGATGAAAGCAAAGAGGTAGATGTGGCACACCTTAGGATCGCGCCAGAGGAGCGTCCCGCCGTCGTGGCGTTGTCGAACCTAACCGATTCGGTCATCGAGGAGCTCGCCGACGGCTTGCAAAACGCGGATCCTAGCGTTCGGAGCGTGGGCAAAGTCTTTGCCGCAACCCTTGGAGACGACAACGAGTACCTAGCTAGTACCTTGACCGCGATGGCCTTTCTCGTGGCGACGACCACAGACGTTACTGCACGAGTGGTCAACGACGATCTTAAGGATGCCCTAGGCGACGAGGCAGGGGACGCGGACCTAACACCCCTTCTAGAATCAAAGACCCTCGCGGCACTCTCCAAAACCATCGATTTGCGCACAACGCACGAGCGTGTGCTCCAGAACTTCCGGATCGTCACTGACATCAGGCCGGTTTTTGATAAGGAAATCGGCCCGATAACCTCTGCCATCGTCACACACTCCGCTCGGGTCACTTTCGCTGTAAACGACCGGATCGAAGAGATGTTCGTGGCACTCAATCACAACGATCTCGTAGAAATTCAAGAGGCTGTTGAGAGAGCCTTAGCAAAAGAAGAACAATCACATGATTTTATTGAGTCCCGAGGCGGACACGTACTTGACTCGTTTAAGGAGACAGAATGAGGGCGTTGCACGACGATATTCTCTCAGCCGTCAGTGGCCCTGGACGTCGAGCACAGTACCGCCTCTATGCACCTTCGAAGGACACGGTCAGTGACAAAGGTGCTTTAAACTCCGCCCCAGCCCGCCGACCCGTGACGAACAGGGCTGCACAGGTGATGATCTACGGTGACGCGTCTCAGGCAATGATCGCGATGGGGCATGGGCAGGCACGTTTGGTCATCGAGTATTCCGTCAAAAAGAGCACCCATTCGATCGCAGCTCCCATGCTATCGAGTACTGCGTACGGACTTCAACGGATCAAACGAGAACTCGAAGGAGGTGACATCATCACATCAACTACGGTGCAGGACACGATTGTTCCGGTTCGCCAGAGCGTTTGGCGAAGCCTAATCCATGGACTCACGAATGCGTTTGTGATCCTGCCACCTACCAAAAAGGCCTTAACACCCGAAGATAAAATGGATGCCGTGTCGGAAAAACTGGCACGTGCGATCAAGGACGCCAAGGCGCGTGGCTAATACTGACCCCTTCGACGCGTATCAGTCTGCTGATCCAGACTTCCGTCAAGTAATCAAGCAAGAGCTAAAACGCCAGAATCAGCACCAATGGTTCTACGACGGAATGCAACTCCTCGGGATGGTTCTGGGTGCAGGACTCGCCGTTTTTGCCCTAGTCCTTTCATACAATCTGATCGAGGGCGGCAACGGTGGTCAGATTGCGGCCGGAGCATTCATCGGCGGCGGCGAGGTCGTCGCGCTAGCTGGCACCTTCGCTTATGCCCATCACAAGAGAGCCGTTAACAGCGGCCCGTAGGCCCGTGGCGCGTCTTTGCATATCAGAGTCCGTGCAGCGAAATACGGAAACGCCCAAAGGTAAATCTCAACGCGGAGCGAGCAGGAAGCCTGGTCAATCGTCGCCAACTGAGGGATGGAGTCCATAAGGGCACCAGGGCCCTGTTCGTATCACCAGAGGCCGTAGGGACGCCAATGAGGCAACCTCGAATTCGCCAGGCCTTGCCCCATAGGGTTTCGGAGCGGTCGATCTCGCGAGATTGTCTCCGCTCGTTCCACGTTACGCTCACCACAGGTGCTGAGACGGTACTTAGGTCGAGACCCCAGCTGAGCCTTCGAAGGGTATTGCCGCCACAAGAATCCGAACTTCACCGCTGGGAACAGGTTCGACATTTTCAAGAACCACACCATCGCGAGATCGGCTTTGAGGACCGTCGGCCGGGCACTACTTCGCCCTAGGGGTCTACGCGAAGTATCACGGGCGGTATTGACCGCGCTTCCACATTACGCGTGGTCGTCGCGGCCACCGCTCTGCTCAGCCTCCGCCGCCTCGTAAACGGTCAAGTCCGACGGACTGCCCTGTGCCGGAATCAGCAACTCACTCACTCCCACGGAACGAAATTCAGTCGTGCAGAAGTCCTCCTGCACGACTGAACTGTCTCTCGTCTGGTCAGTCGACAGGTACCAATTCTTCCTTATCCGCAGCGGTATGCCTTCCACGTACCAGCGGCGAGACGGTGATTGCCAAGCCCACCAGCGCGACTCCGGTAACCAGGATCAGTCCGGGATGGAACTGTTCGAATCCGGCGGTACCGGCGCCGGAGGCGGTGTGCGATCCGGCGGTCACGAGGGCGGTAGTGAGAGCGAGTACGAGCGCCGCGCCGACCTGAGCGGACGTGTTCACCAGCCCGGACGCCAAACCCTGCTCCGAGTCGTCGACACCCGAGGTGGCCTGGGCCATGATCGAGGTGTAGCCCAACGCGAATCCGAGTCCGAGCAGGATGACGCTCGGCAGAATCGCCACGACGTACGACGGTGAATCGCTGCCCGCGAAGAGGAACCAGAGGTACCCGACGCTGAGCGAGGTCAGTGCCGCGATGATGAGCTTGGCACTGCCGTACAGGTCGACCAGCCGTCCGACGAACGGCGATCCGAAGGCGACGATGATGCCCGCGGGGAGCAGTGCCATCGCCATCTTCAGGGGCGACCATCCGAGGGCCGACTGCAGGAAGATCGTCATCATGAACTGGAAGCTCAGGTAGGAACCGAAGAGCGCGATGATGGCCAGATTCGCACGAACGATGGTGCCGACGCGCAGAAGCCCAAGTCGCACAAGCGGATGCGCCACCTTCTTCTCCACGAAGAAGAACGTCGCCAGAAGCACGGCAGCGACGGCGAACGAACCCAGCGTCATCGGGTGTGCCCACCCACGGGTCGGAGCCGAAACCATCGTGTACACCGTGAGAAGCATTCCCGTCACCAGGGTGACGGCGCCGACGAGGTCGTGTCCCCCGGCATCTGCGGGACGGTCCCGCGGAATGAGGAAGTACCCACCGATCAGCGCGATGACGGCAAACGGAACCGGCATCAGGAACGTGAATCGCCAACCGGCACTGGTCAACAGCCCACCCAGGATCAGGCCCGACGAGTAACCACTGGCGCCGAACACGGAGAACACGGACAGCGCACGGTTACGGGCCGGGCCCTCTTTGAACGTCGTGGTGAGAATGGACATTGCAGTCGGCGCAGTGAAGGCCGCCGCCAGTCCCTTCACGAATCGTGATGCGATCAGCAGTGTTCCGTTGTCGACAAGGCCACCGACCAGCGAAGCGATTGCGAACACGGTCAGCGCGATCAGGAAGACCTTCCTGCGCCCGAGAAGATCGGCGGTACGTCCACCGAGTAGCAACAAGCCGCCGAATCCGAGGACGTAGCCGTTGATGATCCACTGCAGCGAAGTAGTGGACAGGCCCAGTTCGTTGCCGATGGACGGTAGAGCGACGCCCACCATCGACACATCGAGACCGTCGAGGAACAACACGAGGCAGAGCACCGCGAGGATGCCCCACAGCTTGAGGGACCAGCCCTCTCCTGTGGCCGGATCCGTGGATTCCGTAGAACCCGGGGATTCCGGCGAATCGAATGGTTTGAGTGTCGAGTCTGTGCAAGTCACGTCAGCGAGAATAGATGCACATGCACTTAATGCACAAGCATTTAATGCAATTGCACGTAATCGAGTCTTCAACTAGAATGCGGTCGTGACGTCGGAATCGGAATTGCGCAACACCTGGCGCTCGTTGTCGACCAGCTACAACGACATCGCGTGCGAACTCGATCGCCAGATGCAGTCGGCGCACGGCCTGAGTATGAGCGACTTCGAGGCCCTCGACCGACTCATGGACACCTCGTGTGAGCGTCCACGGATGCAGGATCTGGCTTCGGAGATGTACCTGAGTCCCAGTGCGCTCTCCCGCAGCGTCGCCCGCCTCGAGAAGGCCGGACTGGTTCAGCGAGCACTGTGCGAGGCTGACCGGCGCGGAGTCTTCATCGACGTCACCGACAAAGGTCGTCAAGTACACACGGATGCCAGCAAAATTCAACTGGCCGTGCTGGATTCACGCCTGCGCGAGCAGTAGCCCTACGTCGGAGCAGCACCGCACCTCGCCCGGCCGCCGGGCGAGGACCGTTCAGGACTAGACTGAGCACATACCGGCGCGCCTTTCTGTTGCCGTCGGCGATCGACAGCAGCGCAGCCGGCACGCCTTCACGCGATCCTGGCCGAGGCAATCTGCCAGCGTTCCTGCGGCTTCTGCTCGTCCCTCAGGCGCCTGCCTGACATCTCTACCTGCTCCTATCGAGAGATACACAATTGAACAACGCACGCACCCTTGGAGTCATCGGACAGTCGAGCAAACCGGCAGAACGCCGGTTGCCGATCCATCCTGCGCATTTCGATCGCATCGATGCCGAACTACGTTCTCGGATCTACCTCGAAGAGGGTTACGGCCACCCCTTCGGCTACTCCGACGACTACCTCTCGCGTCTGGTGGCCGGAATCCGCACGCGCAAGCAGATTTTGGCGGAAACCGATGTGGTTCTGCTACCGAAGCCGTTGGTGCGTGACCTCGCCGAACTACGGTCGGGTCAGGTTCTCTGGGGCTGGCCGCACTGTGTCCAGGACACCGAGCTGACACAGATCGCGATCGACAAGAAACTGACTCTCATCGCCTTCGAAGCGATGAACTTCTGGCACAGCGACGGATCGTTCAATCTGCATGTGTTCCACAAGAACAACGAGTTGGCCGGCTATTGCTCGGTACTGCACGCCCTGCAGTTGATCGGTTCCACCGGAGACTACGGCCGCCGTCTCACTGCTGCCGTGATCGGTTTCGGTGCCACTGCACGCGGCGCTGTCACTGCACTCAAGGCGCACGGTATCCACGAAGTGGACGTACTGACTCAGCGCGGCGTCACCGCCGTCAGCTCCCCCATCCACTCGGCGCGAATGGTCTCGTTCGACAACAACAACGGCGATGTCCGCGGCAGCCACGTCATGCTCGACAACCACAGCGTGCCGGTACCGGGCTTCCTGGCCGAGCACGACATCGTCGTCAACTGCGTACTGCAGAACACGGATGCCCCGCTGACGTTCCTGACCGAGGAAGATCTCATGGACTTCCAACCGGGAAGCCTCATCGTCGACGTCTCGTGCGACGAAGGCATGGGGTTCAGCTGGGCTCGTCCAACCTCGTTCGCGGATCCGACCTTCATCGTCGGCGACAACATCACTTACTACGGCGTCGATCACAGCCCGTCGTACCTGTGGAACTCCGCGTCGTGGGAGATCAGCGAATCACTTCTTCCCTACCTGCCCACTGTGATGGCAGGAGAGACGGCCTGGAAGGCAGACGAGACCGTCGACCGCGCCATCGAAATCCGTGACGGCGTCATCGTGAATCCCGCCATTACGCGTTTCCAGCACCGCTCGGAGGACTACCCGCACGCTGTTATCGCGGAGTAGCCGCCCCGATCAGGCCTGGCCGGCTGCCGCGTTGATCGGTGCCATGTCGAAATAGTCGCGCCAGGCTTTGATCTTTCCGTCCTCGACTTCGAATACCCCCATGACCGGGAGCGCTACCTCGGCGCCGTTGATGGTGAAGACGTCGACGCGCTCGTTCATGACGGTGTTGCCGTCCGCGACCTGACGCTTGATCTGAAAGTCGATGTTGCCGAAGGCACCGACAAACTGCTCGATGAACGCCCGGACGGCCTCGCGACCGACCACGGGCTCCATCGGAATGTTGTGATAAACGACGTCATCGGTGAAGTAGTCGACGATCTTTGCAACATCGGCGGCCGCCCACAGCGCGCAGAAATCGGTGATCAGCTTGTCCGATGTCATTGTGTTCCAGCCTCTTTCGAATCGTTTTCGTAGGGTTCGATGATTGCCAGGATGCTTTCGATCTCGCCTGCCGGTATCCCGAAGTACTCGGTGACGAAAACTGTGACGGCCGGTGCCTGGCCAGGTGTTCCGAGGTCGAGCAGATACCGCGCGACGACGCTCTCGCCCCACTCACGCAGCGCGAGTTCACGTATCGCCACGATTCCGCGATATTGCTGCCCCTGTTCGAGCTCGTTGCTGATGAACGCGCCGGTGTCACCGGTTCGCTGACCGTTCTCGACCCGCCAGGCGTCAGCTGCGAATCGGACCTTCGTTGCGTCGTGAGTGAGCAATGCGTTCACGTATTCACGCGCCATGGCGACGCGCCCACTGACCGCAGACTCCGTGGAGTGCTTGGCAATTGCACCCAGGATCGACTCAGCCAACTCCGGTCGGCAGATCACGAGATCCGGAAGGTAGGGGTGAGATTCGTTGTAGAGCAGCGGCGAACCGTCGATGCGGCTGCAATGCAGCCCGGCCGCCTGTCCGACGCCGACGGGTGCGGCCGAATCCCATTCCCACTGCCCACCGGCATGCAGGTAGGCGTCGACCTCGCCTCGCACGACCGCCATCGCCTTGGCGCCGGCCGATCCCATGTGCACCACGTCGGCGCCGAGTTCGGCTGCCACCGCCTCGGTGAATGCGGGCGGTCGCGATCCGCTGACTACTACGCGGAGCGGCGAATTCGCGGGAACCGAATCGGCCTCGTCGCCACTGGAGTACACCGCTCCGAGCGCCGGCTGAGCAACCGCGGCTGCGGTAATTCCGCTACCGCGCTCCCAAAGCGCCACGTGCACTGCCCAATCCGCGTGATCCGGCAAGCCGTATTCCTTGGAGCCGTCCAGCGGATCGATGATCCAAACCCGGGATGCGTCCAGACGATTGCGATCATCGGCAGACTCCTCCGAGAGCACGGAATCCTCCGGCCGCTCGGCGGCCAACCGGTCGAGGATGTAGGAATCGGCGGCCTTGTCGCCCCGGCGACCAAGCTCACGACCGTCGTCGACACCCAGGCCCTCGGCTCGGATCCCCAGGAGGATCGCACCAGCGGCCTGCGCCAATTCCGCCGCGAGTGCCTCGTCGGCGATTCTGCTGTGTGTGGATTCGCTCACCGGTCCAACACTTCCATAATTCGCAGCGCAAGTTCGGTAGGCGTTCCGTCTTCGGGTCTGATCACCAGCTCGGCACTGACTGGAGCCTCGTACGGATCGTCGACTCCGGTGAAACCCTTGATTTCCCCGGCCCTGGCCTTGGCGTACATACCCTTGGGGTCTCGGGCTTCACATTGCTCGATCGGGGTGTCGACGTAAACCTCGACGAACTTCAGCCCGGCGGCCTCGTGCGCCGCCCGCACTCGATCACGATCTTCGCGGTACGGGCTGATCAGGCAGGCCACTGCCACTGCACCTGAATCAGCGAACAACTGCGCCACCGAGCCGACTCGGCGGACGTTCTCGGCTCGGTCCTCGGCACTGAATCCCAGATCCGCGTTCAATCCGTGCCGGAGGTTGTCGCCGTCGAGGCGGTACGCCGGGATACCCGCGGCCACCAAGCGGCGTTCGAGTTCCACCGCGATCGTCGACTTACCCGAGGCCGAGAGACCGGTGAGCCAGACGGTGGCGCCGGCAGTCGCACGTTCCTCACGAGAAACCTCCGCACTGTGCCAGACGACGCGCGATTCCTTGAGTGTCGGACCGTTGATCATTCCGGCCGCGACGGTATTACCCGTGGTCTCGTCCACGAGAATGAAGCTGCCCGTCACCCGATTGCGGCGGTAGGGATCGAACATCAACGGCTGCTGCGTCTTGATCGAGATGCGACCGATCTCGTTGAGGGACAGAGATTCTGCCTTCTCGTCGCGGTGCAGAGAATTCACGTCCAGGCGATAGTCGAGCTTGACGATCTGCGCTTTCGTGGAGCGCGTGGTGTGCAGCAACGAGTAGCGGTTGTTCTCCGACAGGGTGGTCTGTTCAGTCAACCAACAGACCATCGCATCGATTTCCTGCCCGACCTGCGGCCGGTTGTTGAGCCGACACAATTGGTCCCCGCGGCTGACGTCGAGATCGTCGGCCAGCTCGATGCAGACGGCCGAGGGCGCAAACGCCTCGTCGATCACGTCACCGCCCGGCCCGTGGACTGCCTTCACCGTCGAGGTGAATCCTGAAGGTAATGCCACGATTTCGTCGCCGGGTTTGAAGACGCCACTGGCCACCGTTCCGGCGTATCCACGGAAATCGTGGAGGTCGGCATCCGTTTGCTTCTGCGGACGGATCACGTACTGCACCGGGAAACGCGCGTCGATCAAGTTGCGATCCGAAGCGATGTGTACCTGCTCGAGATGGTGCAGCAGAGAAGGCCCGTCGTACCAGGACATGTTCTCGGTCCGGGCAACGATGTTGTCCCCCAACAGCGCCGACACCGGAATGAACGTCAGATCGTGGACGTCCAGTTTGATCGCGAATTGCCGGAATTCTTCCTTGATCTCCTCGAACCGTTCCTGAGACCAGCCCACGAGGTCCATTTTGTTCACACACAGCACGAGGTGGGGTATCCCCAGGAGAGTCGACAAGAAAGCGTGCCGTCGCGTCTGTTCGAGCACACCCTTGCGTGCATCCACCAGGATCAGGGCAAGGTCGGCCGTCGAAGCGCCGGTCACCATGTTGCGGGTGTACTGCTCGTGCCCGGGTGTGTCCGCGATGATGAACTTCCGGTGAGGGGTCGCGAAATACCTGTGGGCCACGTCGATCGTTATGCCCTGTTCACGCTCGGCGCGCAATCCGTCGGTCAGTAGCGCGAGGTTGGCGTACTCGTCGCCGCGTTCTCGACTGCTTCGCTCCACGGCCTCGAGTTGGTCCTCGAAGATCGACTTGGAGTCGTAGAGCAACCGGCCGATGAGTGTCGATTTTCCGTCGTCGACACTGCCCGCTGTAGCGACTCTCAGCAGTTGCGGCATCAGAAGTACCCCTCTTTCTTACGATCTTCCATGCCAGCTTCGGAAATCCGGTCATCAGCTCTGGTTGCGCCACGCTCCGTGATACGGCTCGCCGCAACTTCTTCCACGACAGCGGCCGGTGTTTCGGCCGACGATTCGACGCATCCGGTACAAGTTGCGTCGCCGACCGTACGGAAGCGCACCAACGCCTCGTAGGACTCCTCGCCGGCACGAAGTTCGAGGAAGCGGGTGCGTGCCAACAACATTCCGTCGCGCGGAACAACTTCGCGACGATGGGCGTAGTAGATGCCGGGAAGGTCGATCCGTTCCTTCTCGATGTACTGCCAGATATCGAGCTCTGTCCAGTTGGAGAGCGGGAAGATCCGAATGTGTTCACCCTTACGGTGTTTGCCGTTGTACAGGTTCCACAGTTCAGGTCGCTGCACCTTGGGATCCCACTGCCCGAACTCGTCCCGGAAGCTGAACACCCTCTCTTTGGCGCGCGCCTTCTCCTCGTCTCGGCGAGCACCACCGAACACGGCGTCGAACTTGTTGTCGCGAATTCCGCGCAGCAACGCGTGCGTCTGCAGGCGATTGCGACTGGAACCGACTCCGGTGTCCTCGATGACGCGTCCGGCGTCGATGTCGTCCTGCACACTGGAGACGACAAGACGCAGGTTGAAGCGATCGACCGTGCGGTCGCGGAACTCGATCACCTCGTCGAAATTGTGACCGGTGTCAACGTGCATCACGGCGAACGGCAATGGAGCAGGCCAGAATGCCTTGGCCGCTACGTGCAGCATCACGACGGAATCCTTACCTCCGGAGAACAGGAGGACCGGCTTTTCGAAAGTCGCTGCGACTTCGCGGAAAATATGGACCGCCTCCGCTTCGAGTGCCCGCAAATGCGACAACTCGTAGGTGGGCGGGGTCTGGAGTGTTGCCATGTCTTTCGCTCCTGAGCATCACGTACTCCGTGCGGAACACCATTTCCGCATCGGTACATTTATGTACCGGACTGGTTCTAAATTGAACGCAATCACAGAATAGAACTCGTTCTACCCAAAGGTCAATGACCGGCAATCAGACGTCACAAACCGCGAACCGGACTCCGGCCACCAACTTCCGCCGTCACCGCATCCGCCGCCGCAACCAACGCCGCGGCCCTTCGCTCGATCTCGGCGCCGGTGATCGCCCCGCCCACATAAAGTGTCAGCACAAGGGCCTGATGCCCTTCGGCGTCGTAGGTCGGGGCCGCGATGAGACTGACGGGATGCTCGTCGTCAGAGCTGATGTCGCGCCCGAGATACACCCTCTCGCCCAGGCTCGACACCATCTCCCCGAGCAGTTCACGCACCTCCGGCGGAAGATCGTGCGTCGCAACGCCCGCCATCAACGTGTGCAGTCGCTGCCCGACTGGATCCAGACTCTCGACCAGATACCCCGCAGCGCGACACTCGCGGACCACGTTCCACAGACGCTCGCGATCCAAGCGCACCGGCAGGCTCGGCTCTTTGCCCAGCCAACTGTCCATGTCGTGATCCGAACCCCAGAGGACGTACATCAGTCCGACCGGTGGTGCGAACGGGTACACCTGACCGACCTTGGCAGCGCGACGCGCTCCGATCGGTCCGGTCACTTCGAGAACGCTGATCTGATCACCGATCACACCGGACGCCGTGCACGTCGTTCCGAACTCCGTGCTCACTTTCTCCAGATGGGTGCGGGCAATGGGTCCGACGGCAAATCCTCGCTGAGCTGCACGTCCGGCCGCGATCAAGGCCGGACCGAGCCCATAGGTCTTCGACACCTCGTCCCGAGTCAGGTATCCACGATCAGCCAGCGCCGTGAGGATTCCCAAGCAGGTGGGCTTGCTGATCTCGAGCGCGCGGGCCAGTTCCGACAGCCCGAACCGCTGATCAGGGCGGCCGACGAGGTAGTCGAGCACCTGAACCACCCGTTCGGTGGGAGGCGATTGTCTCCCCCTCTGGCGTGCTGCTTCAGGCGTCTTCTCCGGTCCACCCATTGACCACTCCCTAGAACGCGTTCTATTGTCGAAATACCCAACATCTACCAAATAGGTACATATTTGTACCACGACGCTCTGGACCGGCGACATAGTCGGAACTGTGAGGAGCCAGCGTGCTGACGGACCCGTTTGCCGAGGCGATCGCCGAAGCCGAGAAATTGATCGAGACTGCGCCGCACATCAGATCCGAACAGGATCTACTGGAGGGATACCAATATCTGGCCGGCGGAATCATCGCGACGACGCATGCCGCCTGGGCCAGCGAAAAGACCCATCCGAGTTTCATCCAGGGCACCGGACCATTCACCAAGATGGGTCTCGACAACCCGGACACCCTCTACTTCGGCGCCCGTATCAACGACGACAAGGAATACAAGGTCACCGGAAAGCGCGGCACCACAGCCGATCTCAGCTTCCAGGTGTTGAGTGGGAACTACACCAACTCGAACGTTCCCGGCAGCGAAATCGCCTTCGACGACCGCGAGCTGGAGATAGACGACGACGGCAACTTCGTCGCTTGGTTCGGCCCCGGCCCCGCCGACGGACGAGCCAACTACTACACCCTGGCGCCCGGATCCTCGCAGCTGGTCGTTCGCGAGGTCTACAGCGACTGGAGTCAGCAGCGCGGCGTGATCCGCATCGAGCGCACCGATTCGATCGGGATAGCGCCGCCACCTCTCACCGCCGAAGAGACCGAGAAGCGTTACGCCCGGGCTGGGAAGGCACTGGTCACGCGGGTCAAGACGTGGCTCCAGTTCCCGGAGTGGTTCTACCTCAAGCTCACGGTCAACACCATGACCGAACCACGCCTGACACCGGGCGGGCTGGCAACGCAGTACTCGTCGGTGGGACATTACGAACTCACCGACGAGCAGGCGATGATCATCACCGTTCCCGCCTCCGACGCACCGTATCTCGGCTTCCAACTGGGGAGCCTCTGGTACATCTCACTGGACTACGTCAATCATCAGACCTCCCTCAACAACGGCCAGGCACAGGTCGATCCGGACGGGATGGTCCGAATGGTGGTCAGCGAGAAGAACCCCGGTGTCACCAACTGGATCGAAACCGTCGGACATCCGCGCGGCATTCTGCAGTTCCGTTGGCAGCGCGTGTCCCGCGAGCTGACGCCGCAGGACGGTCCCGCCGTCGAAATTGTCGCCGTCGCAGATATTGCGAAGCACCTGCCGCATTTCGACACCAACACCATCACCGCCGAGGACTGGGCAGCGCGCATTGCCCAGCGCCAGGCCGCCATCGACAACCGAATGCTGGGGTAATCATGACCGCCTTGCTCGAAGACCGTGTAGTAGTCATCTCCGGAGTCGGCCCGGCACTCGGCCGCGCTCTGGCCCTTCGATGTGCGTCGGCCGGCGCGAGTCTTGTTCTCGCAGCACGTACGCAATCGCGACTCGACGACGTTGCGAAAGAAATAGTCGATGCCGGTGGGCGCGCCGTCACCGTTGCCACCGACATCACCGACCAGGCTTCCGCCGAGAATCTGGTGGCCGAGTCCATTGCCGCCTACGGCAAAGTGGACACTCTGATCAACAATGCATTCTCGATTCCGTCGATGAAACCGTTGGCTCGCACCGATTACCAGCACATCCGCGACAGCATCGAACTGACCGTTCTCGGGGCGTTGCGCCTGACTCAGCTGTTCACGCCGGCACTTGCCGAGTCGGACGGCTCCGTGGTGAACATCAATTCGATGGTGTTGCGGCATTCGCAAGAGCGTTACGGCAGCTACAAGATGGCGAAGTCGGCCCTGCTCGCCATGTCGCAGTCCCTGGCCACCGAACTCGGCCCGCAGGGAATTCGTGTCAATTCGATTGCACCCGGCTATATCTGGGGCGACACCCTCAAGGGATACTTCGCGCACCAGGCGGAGAAGTTCGGCATGACTGTCGAGCAGATCTACGAGCACACTGCGTCGAACACCGACCTCAAGCGCCTGCCGACGACGGATGAAGTATCCGATGCGGCGATCTTCCTGGCGTCCCCGATGGCCAGCGCGATCACCGGCCAATGCATCGACGTCAACTGCGGCGAATTCCATCACTAGGAGCACCATGACTGAACGCACTCACGTCGGCACCGTCGAGGATCTCCATGCCTCGGCGACGCGGATGACCGGCCTGACGGACTTCGGCGTCGACGATTACACCGAGGCTCTGTCGGTCCTCCTCGAGTCTTACGACCGCGACGAGGATCTGACGCCCTTCGGCAGCAAGATCTCTCGGGTATTCCTTCGCGGCGCCCTGGTGGCCCGTCTCCTCAGCGAATCGGCGTGGAAGGAGCATCCGGAACACGCCGACGTCAAGATCGAGCGGCCGATCTTCGTCACCGGATTGCCACGCACGGGCACCACTGCCTTGCACCGCCTCCTCACGGTCGACCCGGCTCACCAGGGCCTCGAGATGTGGCTGACCGAGTTCCCTCAGCCTCGCCCGCCTCGCGATACGTGGGAATCGAACCCGGTCTTCGCCAAGATCGAGGAGACATTCGGTCAACACCACGTCGAGCATCCCGAATTCATGGGCGTGCACTACATGTCGGCCAGTGAAGTCGAAGAATGTTGGCAACTCTTGCGTCAGACGTTCAAGTCCGTGTCGTACGAGTGCCTGGCGAATCTACCCACGTACTCCGCATGGCTGAAGGACCAGGAGTGGTCGAACGCCTATGCACGACACAAGAAGAACCTGCAGCTGATCGGTCTGCCCGATCAGGATCGACGGTGGGTCCTCAAGAACCCGAGCCACCTGTTTGCGCTCGACGAATTGATGGAGGCGTACCCCGACGCTCTCGTCATCCAGACTCACCGCTCCCCTACGACGATCATTCCGTCGGTATGCAGCCTGGCCGCCCAGGCGACAGAGGGTTGGTCGAACACGTTCACCGACAAGGTGATCGGCGAAAGTCAGCTCGAATTGTGGGCCAGGGGGCTCGAGCAGTTCGACAGTGCACGCGCACACCACAATCCCGCGCAGTTCATCGACGTCGACTATCAGGACTTCGTCACCGATCCACTGGGAACCGTCGAGAACATCTACACGCACTTCGACATCCCGTTGACATCTACCGCCCAGCAGTCGATGGAGGCCATGCACGAGGAAAGCCGCTCGGGTGCTCGCAAACCGTCGCACAAGTACACGCTCGAGGAGTTCGGCCTGACGAAGGAACAGGTGGAGGAGCGATTCGGAACTCGCTGACCACCGCTGGTCGACGACCTCGCTGACGACTGAAGCCCCCGCCGGACGGCGGGGGCTTCAGTACGCAACTCGGTCAGCTGCTGAAATGCTCGCTGAGCAACCGGTCCAACTCCGTCGGCGCCTCGTCGGGAATCCAGTGGCTCACACCCCGGAGAACTTCGAACCGATACGGACCGTCGACAAACGCGGGAGTGAGGGCAGAACCCTTGGGCCCGATGGCGGCGTCGCCGTCACTCCAGACGTGCAGGGTCGGCACGGTGACCCGGGCAGCTGCCGGGTTCGGCTTGGTCATCCACATCGCGCGGTACCAGTTCAGACCGCCGCGCAGTCTGCCGGGAGCGAGCATGGCGTTCAGATCGCGCCGCGCATTCTCCGGCGTCTGCCCACTCGAGACCAGGAACTTCTCGCCCAGCGATGACGAGGCCAGAATCTTCTCAGGAACGAAGGGTAATTGGAACGCCCCCATGTACCACGATTTCAGTCCCTGAGTGCTGGTCACCATCGCGTTGATGAAGGCCAGCGGGTGCGGAACCGACACCGTGGTAACGGTATCGAGCAAATCCGGCCGTTCGGCAGCCACCTGCCACGCGACCGCGGCACCCCAGTCGTGGCCGACCAGGTGCACCTTCCCCACACCGAGTGTGTCGATCAGCGCGACAGTGTCGGCGGCGAGTTCGGACCCGCGGTAGGCCCAGCGCGCTTTCGGCCGGGCACCGGGTGAGTACCCTCGCTGGTCCGGCGCCACGGTGCGGAAGCCGCGGGCGTGCAGTAACGGCGCGAGGTGATCCCATGAGCGGGAATCCTGCGGAAATCCGTGCAGGAGGACCACGACCGGACCGTCTGCCGGTCCTTCGTCGCGTACGTCGAAAGTCAGCCCGGACCGGGAGTACGAGGTGAGGCGATCCGCCGGCGTAGTCATAGCGCCACGCTAGTCTTCGCGGCCCGTGTAATCGGAGCCTTTTCACCTGCGCGCAGGAACTGGCCTGTCTTTTCGATGCCGAATCCCGGGGCGAATTCACCTTCGCGGTAGACGAGTCGGCCGTTGATCACTGTCGCGACGGCCGCATCGTCGCTGCGGTTGACCATTCGACTGATCCCGCCGTACTCGGGAACGGTTGCCTCGAACAAGCCGTCGACCGACTCGTCGAGCCCGGCTGGATCGATGACAACGAAGTCCGCGCGGTCGCCCTGGCGTAGATGTCCGGCGTCGATGCCGTACCAGTCCGCCAGTTCACCGGTCAGGCGGTGGATTGCGCGCTCGATGGTGAGGAACGGCTTGCGGTCACTCTGAGCGTCCTTGACGCGCTTGAGGAGTCGCACCGGGTAGTTGTAGAACGCCATGTTGCGCAGATGTGCGCCGGCATCGCCGAAGCCCATCTGCACACCGGAACTCGCGGCGAGTTTCTTCGCGAACTTGGGCCGGTGATTGGCAATGGTGGTGCGCCAGCGAAGATCTCGCCCGTACTTCACCACCAGGTCGAGGTACGCGTCCACCGGGTGCACTCCGCGGATGTCACCGACCTGACCGAAGTTCTTGCCGATCAACGTCTCGTCCGGGCATCCCACGATGACCGCATCGTAGAAATTGCGATGCCAGATGCGGGGTGAGAACTTGTTGTCGTAGTCCTTACGGAATGCGCGACGGTACGACTCGTCCTGGAGCAGTTCGTTGCGCTCCACCTGGTCCTTGAGATGTAAAGCGGCGGCGCCGGCACCGAACTCCTCGAACACGACGAGGTCAATTCCATCCGCGTAGACGGTGAAGGGAACCGGAAGGTGCTGCCACTTGAAATCGGTCTTCGCGAAGCGATTGAGCAGTGGGGCCGCAGCGAGCATGAAGTACACGATCACCGGGTAGGCCTTCGAATCCGCACCGGAGAGCAGCGACGTCTTGAGCGGCTTCTTGCGTCCGATGGCGGAGCTTTCGGCGAAGAACGCCGCGACGTTCGGATGCAGGTTGATGGTCGGAGCGCTCTGCAAGATCTTTCCGCGATCACGAAGGATGCGGTTGAGGAATCGGAACTCTTTCCACCGTGCATACGTCGACGGCAAAGAGCGAGAACGGTATTCGTCGCCGTCGATCTTGTCGAGGGCATTGGTCATCGACGACAGGCCTAGCATCCCCGCATCGATGGCGTCCTCGAGCATCGAGCCCATCCGGCCGAGTTCCGAGCGGGTCGGCTTGACCTTCTTGTCGGTGCCGCGCCCCAATCCGAGTACGTGCGTGCGGATGTCGGAGTGGCCGATGAATGCCGCGACATTGGGTCCGAGGGGAAGGGCTTCGAGTGCGGCGGTGTAGGCCGCGGGACCGGTCCAGGTCTTGTTCGCTTCGAGGATGCGCAGCACCGCGTCGTGGGGAACTGCTTCGACCCGGCTGAACAGGTCAGCTATCTCACGCGGGGTCGAATACACCGTCGACAGCGAGCAATTGCCGAGCACGACCGTAGTGACGCCGTGGCGAACCGATTCCGGAAGGCCTGGACTGACCAAGGCTTCGGCGTCGTAGTGCGTGTGGACGTCGACAAAGCCCGGGAGAACCCACTTGCCGGCCGCGTCGATCACCTCGGTGTCCGGCCCGATCTCCAGGCGCGTCGTGGACACCTCCGCGACCACGCCGTCTCGAATTCCGAGATTTCGACGCAGACCAGGAGCCCCCGTCCCGTCGAACCACAACCCGTCGTTGACCACGATGTCGAAAGCAGACACTGTCGGACTCCTCGCCTCACGTATGTGTTACCTCACGTTATAGACAGCGTTGAGTAAAAGTCAATGAACCTTCCGAACCAATACATAAGATGTCGGAATGGCCGCAGTCCCCCGCTCCCCCGAAGACCGTCAGAGGCAAATCCTCGAGGTAGCAGTACACATGTTGCGGACCGAGCCTTTCGACCAACTGTCGATGGATCGCGTCGCAGCCGAGGCCGGTGTCTCGCCGCCACTGCTGTTTCACTACTTCAAGAACAAGAAGGGTTTCCAGAACGCCATCCTCGAGGCTGCCTCGGCCGATCTCGAAGATCGAATGCGACCGGATCCCGAACTACCGATCACGTCCCAGCTGCGTTCAGGTATCGAAACTTTCGTCGATGCCGTTATCGAGCACCCCACCATTTACCTCGCCGTGATGCGGATGGCCGGCAGTGGCGACGTCCGGATGCGCACGATCTATCGCGGGATGCGCCGAACGTTCACCACATGGATCGTCGCCGCGCTCACAAATCTGGGCATCGAATCGAATGCGACCGTCGAGGCGACCATCGCCGGGTGGCAGGCATTCATGGAGGAAATAGTCGTCAACTGGATCGACGAGCCGACCCTCGAACGAGGCGAGATGGTCGACCTCTGCGAACGAATTTTCTACCACTGCCTACCGGCGGCGGGCATCAGCGTGGAACAAATAGTGGCGGCCACCATGGCTGCGACGGCCAGTGAGTCCGGCGCAACAAAACTGTGATCTTCGCGCCGGGGTTTCACAGGTGGTCACGATTGGGTATCTTGCTTGCAGTGGCGCTGGACCACGACCCCAACACATGAAGGATCCAACATGGAGTCTGTCGAAAACGTATTGCCCGAGGGTGTCAAGCTCGAAGACGTCTTGAGTGTCCTCAAGGTCGCAGTTGCGGGCATCGGCCTCATCAGCGCACTTTCGGCATTCAGCTGATCGCAAAGCGTCATCGACAGGCCGGACTTCGGGGAGTCCGGCCTGTTTTTTGTTTCCGCTCCTGAACAATCCGTGAACTTTTCAGCAACTTCAGCGCAAAGTGGTCATTTCGACCAAAACAAGCGTCCAGTTTGCTAACTTGTGTCTGCGACACAAGGTCGTACAGAAACACCACGCAGACACAACCTTGTACATACAAACCTGTACATACGACACGGAGGACCGAAACATGGGTTCCATCAACACCCTCAGCGCCGTCATCGACATCATCAAGGTCGTCCAGCCGTTGATCGCCAAGCTCAACCTCAGCTGATTCGCTTGCACCACACCCCTGCCAGGGCGTAACTCGAAATGGGGCCGACATTGTCGGCCCCATTTTCCGTAGGTGCTCTATCTCAGCCGAGTGCCTTCTTGATCTCTCCTGCCAGTACCGACGCCAGCTGCGGCGGCACCGCATTGCCGATCATCGTGCGCACCGCTCCCCACTTACCCTCGAAGACGTAGTCGTCGGGAAAGGTCTGGAGGCGAGCAGCTTCTCGAACGGTCAACGATCGCGTGTGTTTCGGATGCACGTTGCGTGAAGCCGAGATCATCCCGAAAGTGGTTCCGACCGTGGACGCCGGCTCGTCCCACCGGAGGCGCTTGTACGTCGTGTTGTACCCGGACGACGGTCGCATGGCCGGATCTTCGTTGTCGTGCGCCGACATTCCTTCTGGTACATCACGCAGCCACCGCAAGACGTGCTCGGGATGCTCGACGGCCCAGTGCAGCGGGTCCGTCTCGCAAGCCTGCCCGGATTCCAGCGGGGCCAGGTCGACGGTGGCATCGCGAAAAGTCCTCAGCGGCGCAACACCATTCACGCCGTGAGTCTTCGGCGGAAAACGCAGCGGCCCGATACTACTGTCGCGGCGGGTCGCCACGATGAACACTCGTTCCCGGAACTGCGGGACGCCGTAATCCTGCGCATTGACCGTGTTGACCGACGCGTCGTAACCGCAGGCAGCCATCTCGCCGAGAATCCGGTCGACGACCATCCCACCGTCCGGGTCCTTCATGCTGAGCAGCAGTCGCACGTTTTCCATCACCAAGACCTTCGGCTTCACCAATTCGGCGAGCTGCAGCAGGTTCCGGAAGAGATGGTTGCGCGGATCGTCGCGGTCTCGCCGGCCGGCGAGGCTGAACCCCTGACACGGCGGTCCCCCAGCCAACACATCGATGTCCACTTGTGCCAGAAGATCTTTCACCCGGGCTTCGTCGATCGCCCGAAGGTCCTCGCCGAGGCACCTCGCGCCGGGGAAGTTCCGATCGAAGGTCGCACGCGCCTCCGGCACGACTTCGATGTATCCCTCCACCGAAAACCCCGCCATCCGAAAGCCTTCGGCCATACCGCCACAACCCGAGAACGCTGTCAATACGGTGGGGCCGCCGCTTCCTGCCCCCGCGACGGCACGCCTGGCCACCGAGGCGGGGTCGTTGACCGGTGTCACTCGACGCGCACGGGTACTGCCGCTCGATCGCTTCCGGGGTGCCGCGTACGTACCCTCACGCTTGGCCGCTTCCAGCGCGGAGAGGGCCGTGAGAACTGCTCGTTCCGCCGGTGGCTTCGGATACGCCTTGTCGAGTTCCCACGCGGAGACGACGGCTGACGAGACTCCCGCTTGACGGGCGAACTGGAACTGACTGATCCCCACGTCCAAGCGCCGTGATCGCAGGTCCTGTCCCGAAATCAATTCAGTGCCTCACTCATATGGTCCGCTCGCTCCGGCAGCCCAGACTATCGCAGCCGACCCCGTGAACCGGGACCTCACAAGGAAGACCGGCAGGCGGTATGCCTGCCGGTCTCCGACACGAGCGGATGACGGGACTCGAACCCGTGTGAACGGCTTTGCAGGCCGGTGCCTAGCCACTCAGCCACACCCGCGTCAGTGAGTAACTCTGCCCTGAGTCACGGCGTCGAACCACAGTTCCGCTCAGCATGATTCGAGTGCGATCCCACCCGCCGTTCCAGTCTCTGGGAAAACTGCGAGCCCTTCGGGAACAAATCGGTCAGTCTCGATGCTGACTCCCTCGGCGGGCGCAGATCATACGAATTTCGCCCGAACGACCGAGCAGTTCGCCAGACCCAGACAACCCAGAAGGTTTCATGAGTGCCGAGAACACCGCCGTTGCCCCGCCCGTGAAGGCAGCTCCGCCCTTGGAGGCAGCCCCGCTGGAAATGAGCAGTGTCGACCGTAAGCCCAGCGTCGGGAAGATTCTTGCCCTCGGTTCCATGACTGCGCTCGGGCCCTTCACCATCGACATGTACCTGCCCGCGCTGCCGGATATCGGCGCCGATCTCGGGGTCTCGTCGTCAACGGTTCAGCTGACGATCACCGGAACTCTCATCGGCCTCGCACTCGGACAGCTGTTGGTCGGGCCGCTCTCGGACACTCTCGGCCGCAAGAAGCCGCTGCTCGCCGGGATCGGTGTGCACATCCTGGCTTCGCTGCTGGCGGTCTTCGCACCGAGCATCGCGGTCCTCGGCATCCTGCGGGTTTTCCAGGGCATGGGCGCGGCGGCCGCGGCAGTGGTCACCATGGCGATCGTCCGCGACCTCTACAGCGGTAACACCGTTGCCGTCGTGATGAGCCGGCTGATGCTCGTGCTCGGCGTTGCGCCGATCCTGGCGCCCAGCATCGGTGGCGCCCTCCTCGTCGCCCTCGACTGGCGCGGGATCTTCGTCGTCCTGGCACTGATCGGCGTCGGCACGGCGATGATCGGTGCTTTCGGACTGTCCGAAACACTGCCGAAGGAAAAGCGTCGCCCGAGCGGATTGAAGTCGGTTCTCCGCACCTACGGTTCGCTGCTCGGCGACCGCACGTTCATGGTCCTGACGCTCGTCTCCAGCGTCGGTATGGCGTCGTTGTTCGCGTATGTCTCAGGCGCGTCGTTTGTCTATCAAGATCAGTACGGCCTCAATCAGCAGGAGTTCGCGCTGCTCTTCAGTGCGGGCGCGATTGCGTTGATCGGTGCTTCGCAGGTCAACGTCCGACTGCTCGATCGCTGGACTCCTCAGCAGATCACCAAGTGGGCCCTCGTGGCTGCAGTTGTCTCCGGGGCCGTCGTCATTGCCGTCGCGGTCCTGGAACTGGGCGGGCTCGCCGGATTCGTGATCGCACTGTGGGTCATGGCCGGTGCCATCGGGTTCGTTCTTCCCAACGCCCCGGCACTGGCGCTCGCTCGTCACGGCGAAGCGGCCGGTACTGCCGCGGCAATGCTCGGTGCATTCCAGTTCGGCGTCGGTGCGGCCATCGCGCCGGCCGTCGGCCTGCTGGGAAACACGAGCACAGCCCTGGCCGTCACGATGACGGCGTGTGTGTCGCTCGGTCTGGTCGCTCTTCTGGCTACGACCCGAAAGAGTGATACGACCCGAAAGAGTGAATCGGTCTAACCGGCAGCGGAGAACCACTCGCTGTAGAAGGTGGCAAGTCCCAGGACGCACGAGATCGCGACGAAGATCCAGAATCTTGCGATCACGACGGTTTCCGGCCAACCGAGTAACTCGAAGTGATGATGGATCGGGGCCATCTTGAATACGCGTCGGCCGGACGATCGGAAGACCAGAACCTGGATGATCACCGACAGGATCTCAGCCACGAACAGGGCGCCGATGATGACCATTAGCAACTCGGTGTGCGTCGTGACGGACAGGCCGACCACCAGGCCGCCCAGCGCCAAGGAGCCGGTGTCACCCATGAAGATCTGAGCCGGGGCGGCATTCCACCAGAGGAAGCCGAGGCACGCCCCGCCTGCGGCGGCAGCGACGATCGCGAGATCCAGGGGGTCACGAACGTCGTAGCAACCGGCGGCAGGCTCAAGGACACATGAGTTCCGGTACTGCCAACCGGCGATGACGACGTAGGTCCCCAGGATCATGCCCATCGAGCCGGCCGCGAGACCATCGAGACCGTCGGTGAAATTGACGGCGTTGGACCAGGCGAACACCAGAATGCAGAAGAAGACCACAAAGCCGATGGCACCCATGGAGAACACCGAGATATCTCGCACATGGGACAGGTACTGGCTTCCGGGGGTGACTCCGTTGTTGTTGGAGAACTGCAGGAACAGAATGCCGAAGATGATGGCGCTCGCCAGCTGACCGACGGTCTTTGCCGTCTTGTTCAGCCCGAGATTGCGCTTCTTGCGGATCTTGATGAAGTCGTCGAGAAAGCCGACGATTCCCAGTGACGTGGCGAGCGCGAGAACCAGCCAACCGGATGCAGACAACCGCGGTAGCCGCGAGCCGAAACCGATGATGTGTGCCGCCAGGTAGCCCGCCCACATGCCGGCGATGATCGCGATGCCGCCCATCGACGGGGTGCCACGCTTGCCCTGATGACTCTGCGGACCCTCGATCCGAATCTCGTGCCCGAGCCCCTGCCGCGAAAGCACACGAATGAGAAACGGAGTCAGGAAGAGCGCGACGAACAACGAGACGCCACCCGCTACGAGGATTGAAATCACCCGTGGGACTCTACAGACGTAAGCGGCTGCGACACACAATCAGACAAGGCACCCGACCGCTTGCCAGCATGGGATGATCGAACTTATGTCTCCCCCCGCGCCGCTCCCCCTCGACCCCATCGAAGAGGCGCATCGTCAGTGGACGAAGCACGGTTGGAGCGATGTCGCCGACGGTATGGCTGCGGTCACGTCGGTGATGCGTGCGCAACAGATCATGATGGCGCGGGTCGAAGAGGTACTCAAGCCTCTCGGGCTGACCTTCGCCCGCTACGAACTGCTGACGCTTCTCACCTTCACCAGGTCGGGCGCCCTCCCGATGGCCAAGGCAAGTGCCCGACTCCAGGTTCACCCCACCAGCGTCACCAATGCCGTCGACCGTTTGGAGAAAGCGGAGCTGGTCAGACGGGTCCCGCATCCCAGCGATCGACGTGCGACGCTCATCGAGATCTCCGACGCGGGTCGCGCTCTGGCCCTCGAAGCCACTGAAATGCTCAACAGCAAAGTGTTCGCACACCCCGGACTCCAGCAGGACAAGCTCGAGCAATTGGTGACGATCCTCACTGAACTTCGCAAGACTGCGGGTGACTTCGACACCGGCGGCGCGCCCACCAAGTGGTGAACCGACGACCCGTACACACAAAGAAACTGCCCTCACACTCTCGACGAGTGTGAGGGCAGTTTCAGCTGTTCGAAAGTTCAGCGCTAACGAATTTCAGCGGTGCTTGAACTCGGCGGACCGCTTCTCCACGAACGCGGTCATGCCTTCCTTCTGATCCTCCGTCGCGAAGGTCGAGTGGAACACCCGACGCTCGAAGCGGACGCCCTCGGCGAGTGTGGTCTCGAAGGAACGGTTGACCGCTTCCTTGGCCATCATCGCGATGGGCAGCGACATCTCGGCGATGGTGGTTGCGGTCTTCAATGCGTCGTCGAGCAGATCGGCGGCCGGAACGATCCGGGCAACCAGGCCTGCGCGCTCGGCCTCTTCTGCGTCCATGTTGCGGCCGGTCAGGCACAGCTCCATGGCCTTGGCCTTACCCACGGCGCGCGTAAGGCGCTGTGAGCCACCGATACCCGGAATGACACCGAGCTTGATCTCGGGCTGGCCGAACTTCGCGGTATCCGAAGCGATGATGAAATCGCAGAGCATCGCCAGTTCGCAGCCACCACCGAGCGCGTACCCGGAGACGGCGGCGATCAGCGGCTTACGAGCGGCTGCGACGCGGTCCCACGGGGTGAAGAAATCTTCGACGTATGCGTCCATGTACGTCTTGGACTGCATTTCCTTGATGTCGGCGCCGGCGGCGAAGGCGCGCTCGGAACCGGTGATCAGGATGGCTCCGATGCCGTTGTCCGCTTCGAGGTCGGCAACCGCGGCGACGACCTCGTTCATCAGCTCGGAGTTCAGGGCGTTGAGAGCCTTCGGGCGGTTGAGCGTGATGACGCCGACGCGACCCTTACGCTCGAGGATGATGGTGTTGAAGTCGGTCACTACTGTCCTTCGGTCGAACGGTCACGGATGTCGTTGATGATGGCAGAGAAGTCCTGACCGCCACCGCCCGCGGCGTGGAAGCGACTGTAGAGTTCCGCGGCCTTGAGCCCGATCTCCGCATCGACGCCGTTGTTGCGCAGCGCATTTGCAGCCAGACCGAGGTCCTTGTCCATCAGCGCGACAGCAAAGCCGGGCTGGTAGTCGTTGTTGGCCGGGCTGGTGGGCACCGGTCCCGGTACCGGGCAGTTGGTGGTCAGTGCCCAGCACTGCCCCGAGGCGTTGGACGCCACGTCGAAGAGCGCCTGGTTGCTCAGGCCGAGCTTCTCGCCCAGCACGAATGCCTCGCTGATCGCGATCATCGAAATGCCGAGGATCATGTTGTTGCAGATCTTGGCAGCCTGGCCGACACCGGCGTCGCCGCAGTGAACGACCTTGCGGCCCATCACGTCCAGCAACGGTGACGCGGCCTGGAAGTCAGCCTCGGAACCGCCGACCATGAATGCCAGCGTGCCTGCGGTAGCCCCGACGACTCCACCGGAGACCGGTGCGTCGACGCTGCGGTGACCGGCCGCTTCGGCCTTGTCGTGTGCCTCGCGGGCGTCGGCGACGTCGATGGTGGAACAGTCGATGAACAGCGTGCCCGGTGTTGCCACCGGCAGCAGCTCTTCGTACAGACCCAGAACATGCTTACCGCTCGGCAGCATCGTGATCACGACGTCGGCACCGCGAACGGCGTCGACCGCCGAATCCGCTACCGATGCACCGTCTTTGACTGCCTGCTCCAGCGCCGCGGGTGCCAGATCGAAACCGACGACCTTGTGTCCGGCCTTGACGAGATTGGCCGCCATCGGGCCACCCATGTGACCGAGTCCGATAAATCCAATGGTGCTCATTAGTGATGCTCCTTCGGCGGTGATCAGTTGCCTTGCGGTTGAGGGGTGAGTCCGAGCTCGTTGTCGCCCAGCGGGGCGAAGTAGGCATCGACGGATTCAGCCGTGACATCTTCGAGGGTTGCCGGCAACCACTTCGGGTTTCGGTCCTTCTCGACTACCTGGGCGCGAATACCCTCGACCAGGTCGTGTGAGGCGAGCGCTGCCGTCGAGACCCGGAACTCCTCGTTGAGGACTTCTTCCAAGCTTGCTGCTTCCTTGGCATGTCGCAGGGATCGCAGGGTCACCGACAGTGCAATCGGGGACTTGCCGAGAATCTGCTCCGCTGCCTTCTCCGCCTCGGGGATTCCACTCGCTCGAAGACGCTCGACGATGGTGGAGACGTCGTCGGCAGAGTACGCGGCGTCGATCCAGCTCTGCTGGGCCAACAGTTCCGACACCGGAGCCGGCTCCGCGTACTGCGCCACGGCGTCGGCAACCGAAGACGACGCGAGTGCGGCGATGAACGTCTCGATGTTCTCCGACGGGATGAAGTGATCCGCGAAGCCTGCTGCGATGGCATCGCCGGCGCTCAGTCGCGCCGTGGTGAGCGCGATGTGCGTTCCGAGTTCACCGGGAGCACGCGAGAGCAGGTAAGTTCCGCCCACGTCAGGGATGAAACCGATTCCGGTCTCGGGCATTCCGATCATCGAGCGCTCGGTCACGATGCGAATGTCGCCGTGTGCGGACACTCCGACGCCGCCGCCCATGACGATCCCGTCCATGATTGCGACGTACGGCTTCGGGTAGTTCGCGATCTCGGAATTGAGGATGTACTCCTCACGCCAGAAATCGAGCGAACCGGTCTTGCCGTCCTTGGCGTCGTGGTAGATCGAGACGATGTCGCCGCCGGCGCACAGACCACGCTCGCCGGCGCCCGTGAGTACGACCGCCTTGACGTCGTCGTCGGACTTCCATTCCGCGAGTGCCTTGGCCATCGCCTTGACCATCGAGTGGTTGAGGGCGTTGATCGCCTTGGGCCGGTTGAGGGTGATGAGCCCCAGTCCGTCACGCTTTTCGATCAATACCTCGAGCTCGTCGCTCATGCTGCTCCTTGCTTTCCCTGACCTGATGCGACCACGCTTCGCGCGATGACCACCCTCATGATCTCGTTGCTGCCTTCGAGGATCTGATGAACCCGAAGATCGCGGACGATCTTCTCGATCCCGTACTCAGCAAGATAGCCGTACCCGCCGTGAAGCTGGAGAGCCTTGTTGGCTACGTCGAACCCGGTGTCGGTGGCAAAGCGCTTGGCCATCGCACACAACTCCACGACGTCGGACGCTCCGTCTTCGAGTGCGGCAGCGGCGCGCCACAGCAACGTCCTGGCCGCTTCGAGTTCGGTACGCATGTCGGCGAGCTGGAACTGCAGGGCCTGCGACTCGATCAGTGCCGAACCGAAAGCTTTGCGGTCCACCAGATATGCGACTGCCTTCTCCAGCGCTGCCTGGGCCCCACCGACCGAGCAGGCGGCGATGTTCAGCCGGCCGCCGTTGAGACCCTTCATAGCGATGCGGAAGCCGCTGCCCTCTTCACCGAGCATGTTGGCGGCAGGAACTCGCACGTCTTCGAAGATCACCTGACGGGTGGGCTGCGCGTTCCAGCCCATCTTGACCTCGTTGGCACCGAACGACAGTCCGGGCGAATCCTTGGGCACGATGAACGCCGAGATCCCCTTGGCACCGGCAGATCCGGTGCGTGCCATCACGACGTACACGTCGGAAGTGCCTGCGCCGGAGATGAACTGCTTGACGCCGTTGAGGATGTAGTCGTCGCCGTCACGAGCGGCCTTGGTGCTCAAGCCCGCAGCATCGGAGCCAGCGCCGGGTTCGGTGAGGCAGTAGCTGCCCAGTTGATCCATCGAGCAGAGTCCGGGGACCCACTTGTGGCGCTGTTCGTCGTTGCCGAACTGGTCGATCATCCACGTGACCATGTTGTGGATGGAGATGTACGCGGCGATCGACGGATCGCCCTTGGCCAGCTCTTCGAAGATCCGGGCAGCGTCGACGCGGCTCAGCTCACTGCCGCCCACGTCTTCACGAATGTAGATACCGCCCATTCCCAGGGACGCCGCCTTACGGAGGACGTCCACCGGGAAATGCTTGGTCTGATCCCACTCCACTGCGTTGGGCGCCAGATGCTCGGCCGCGAAGTCGCGGGCAGTGTCACGAATCGCCCGCTCGTCATCGGTCAGAGTAAACATGGAAGGTAGTCCGATCAGTTCATCGTGGGGATGACGAAGTGATTGGTCTCTTCCTTCTTGCCGGAAGGCCAACGCTGCGTCACCGTCTTGGTCTTGGTGTAGAAGCGGAAGGAGTCGGGACCGTGCTGGTTCAGGTCACCGAAGCCGGAGCGCTTCCAGCCACCGAAGGTGTGGTACGCGATCGGGACCGGGATCGGCACGTTGACGCCGACCATGCCGACGTTGACGCGAGCGGTGAAGTCACGCGCGGTGTCGCCGTCGCGGGTGAAGATGGAGACGCCGTTGCCGTACTCATGTTCGGTCGGAAGACGCAGTGCCTCTTCGTAATCGGCAGCGCGGACCACCTGAAGGACAGGTCCGAAGATCTCTTCCTTGTAGATGCGCATGTCCGAGGTGACGTTGTCGAACAGGGTTGCGCCGGCGAAGAATCCACCTTCGTGGCCTTCGAGGGTGAAGCCGCGGCCGTCGACGACTGCCGTTGCGCCTTCGTCGATGCCGATCTGCACGTAGTTGTTGACGCGGTCGAGGGCATCCTGGCAAACGAGCGGTCCGAAATCGACGCCTTCGTCGTCACTGCGACCGATCTTGAGCTTCGCGACGCGCTCCTTCAGCTTCGCGACAAGAGCGTCCGCGGTCTCCTCGCCGACGGGAACGGCAACCGAGATGGCCATGCAACGCTCACCGGCACTGCCGTAGCCTGCACCGATCAGGGCGTCGGCAACCTCGTCGAGGTCGGCGTCCGGCATGACGATGGCGTGGTTCTTGGCGCCACCGAAGCACTGTGCGCGCTTGCCGTGAGCTGCGGCCGTCTCGTAGATGTACTGAGCGATCGGCGTGGAGCCGACGAAGCCAACAGCCTTGATGCGATCGTCGGTGAGCAGGACGTCGACAACTTCCTTGTCACCGTTGACCACGTTGAACACACCCGCAGGCAGTCCGGCTTCGAGGAACAGCTCGGCCAGTCGCAGCGGGACAGAGGGGTCACGCTCGGAGGGCTTGAGGATGAAGGCGTTACCGGCGGCGAGGGCGGGGCCGGCCTTCCACAGCGGGATCATCGCGGGGAAGTTGAAGGGCGTGATACCTGCGACGACGCCGAGCGGCTGACGCATGGAGTACACGTCGATGCCGGTGCCGGCACTCTCGGTGAATTCACCCTTGAGCAGGTGCGGAGCGCCGACGGCGAACTCGATGACCTCGAGGCCACGCTGGATGTCACCCTTGGCGTCGGCGACGGTCTTGCCGTGCTCGGACGAGAGGAGGCGGGCCAGAGAATCCATCTCGGCCTGAGCGAGCTGCAGGAACTTCATCAGCACGCGGGCGCGCTTCTGCGGGTTGAATGCTGCCCACACCTGCTGCGCCTCTTCGGCATTGGCGATGATGGCTTCGGTCTCGGCCTTGCTCGCGAGGGGGACGCGGGCCTGCACCTTGCCGGTGTTGGGATCGAACACGTCCGCAAATCGATCAGATGTCCCGGGAACACGCTTGCCACCGACGAAGTGCGTCAACTCGTGAACCGTCGCATTTTCAACCATTGTGCTAACCCGTTCCTTGCTCGTATGGACCACCCAGGAGGCAGCAGTGAATATGTCTACCATCCTATAGTTGGATGTCCATGTATGTCTAGAGCCCAAGGGCCGTGCGCCTTTATTAACCGCGGGGGTTAATAAAGGCGCACAGCGCGGAGCGCGGCTGCCGCTTCCTGCGCGACTACTGCATCGGTGACGTCGTATCCGTCCGATCCCCCGCCCGGGCCACCGGACACCGCGACAACCTTGCGTGCCGAGAGATGCACCGCATCGACGCCGACGGCGGCGATTGCCGGGATGTCGTCGACGGTTATTCCGCCACCGGCCATGATCTGGATCCGGCCCGCGGCGTGTTCGACCATTCGACCGATCTCGTCGAGACCCTCGCTGCAGGTATCCGCACCCCCGGACGTCAGCACGCGGGTCACGCCCAGGTCGATCAGTTCGTCCAGCGCGGTCAGTCGGTCGGCCACCACGTCCATCGCACGATGTACCGTCACCTCGACCCTCGCACGGTCCACGCATCCGATGATGCGACGCAGCACGACGGTGTCGATCGTATTGTCTTCTGTCAGCGCGCCGACCACGATGCCGGAAGCTCCACCGGCCACGGCCGCACGTACGTCGTGCTCCATCACCCACACTTCGTCGGGTGAGAACACAAAACCTCCGGCGCGCGGACGGATCAGCGGGTGAACCGCGATCCCCACTTCCGACGCTGCCTCGATCACTCCAATGCTTGGCGTCAATCCCCCCGTCGGACCGAGCGCCGCACACAACTCGACTCGAGTCGCTCCTACCGAACGTGCGATCCTCGCCCCCCGCACGTCCTGCACCGCCAGCTCCAGAACCGTCATGTCAGAAGGACTGCCACGACGGCTTGTGCTCGAGCGCATACCGGTAGTAGTCGGCAAGTTTGAGCGAACTGGCCGCAGCTTCGTCGATCACGACGGTGACATGGCGATGCAATTGCATCACCGAAGCCGGGCAGAACGCAGACAACGGACCTTCGACGGCAGCGGCGATCGCATCGGCCTTACCTTCTCCGGTCGCGATCATCACCAGATGCCTTGCATCGCTGATGGTTCCGAGACCCTGGGTCAGCACGTGGTGTGGGACGTCGTCCACCCCGTCAAAAAAGCGTGCGTTGTCGATCCGGGTCTGCTCGGTCAGCGTCTTCACGCGAGTTCTCGAGGTTAACGACGATCCTGGTTCGTTGAAGCCGATGTGACCGTCGGTGCCGATGCCGAGCAACTGCACGTCCACTCCCCCGGCCGCCGCGATGCTCTGGTCGTATCGTGCGATCTCTTTCTCCGGGCACGGTGCTTCACCGTTGGGACTCGACACCATCGCCGGATCCAGATTGACGTGATCGACGAACTCCGACCGAATCACCGAGTAGTACGACTGCGGATGGCGTTTCGGCAATCCCAGGTACTCGTCGAGCAGAAACGCCCGAGCCAGCGAGAAGTCGAGTTCGGCATCGCGATGCCTCGCTGCCAGTTCACGATAGGTTCCGATCGGCGACGACCCCGTTGCAAGCCCAAGCGTCGTCGCCCCGGCTCTGACGTAGCCTTCGACGATGTCCGCGACGGTCGAGTCGACCTCCGCGGGTGTCGGCTGAATTACGATTTCCATGATTGTTCCTTTCCGGCGGCTTTTCCGCCGAGTAGTACACGCCCCAGGCGCAAGTGACGATCGGTGACAAGGATGTCGGCTCGGCAGCCCACGGCCAGCGATCCGATCAGGTCGCCAAGCCCCAGCAGACGCGCAGGGCTCCGAGTTGCCGCTGCGACAGCGTCTTCCAGCGCGACGCCGCCGTCGAATACAGTGCTGCGAAGCACGTCGAGCAATCTTGCAGTCCCTCCGGCGATGGCACCGGAACTGCCGTCGGTGGTCGCGAGTCTTGCTACTCCGTCGGCAACCGTGACGTCGAGCGCACCGAGTTGGTAGTCGCCGTCGTCCATTCCGGCCGCGGCCATCGAATCACTGACCAAGGCGATCTGGTCCGGTCCGACAGCGTCGAAGACCATCGACACGGTCTCGGGCGCAAGATGCACACCGTCTGCGATCAGTTCCACCACCATCTCGCCTCTCGCGGCAGCCGCCAGGCACGCCGCGACGGGACCCGGAGATCGATGGTGCAGGGGCGGCATCCCGTTGAAGAGGTGGGTTGCGCTGATCTGACCGGCCCAATCCCCGTGCACCGCAGCATCGATGCGCGTCGATGTCGTTGCCGCGTCCGCATCGGTGTGACCGAAACTCGGCACGATATTGCGATGACGCATGATCGCGAGCAACTCTTCGAAGTTCTCGGTCTCGGGCGCCAAGGTCATGGACCGCACGGTCCCCCGCGCAGCGTCACAGACGGCTTCGAGAAGGTCCGGATCGCCGGGCACGATCGCCGCCGGATCCTGGGCACCGCAGCGAACGCCGTTGATGAACGGCCCCTCGAGGTGGATACCCAGAAGTTCTCCGCGTTCGACCAGATCGGCGAGCATCGTTGCTTGTCGGACCAGATCTGCGCGCGGTGCAGAGACCAGGCTGGCCAGCATTCCGGTCGTGCCGTGCTCACCATGGTGCGCCGCAGCGCGGCTCGCACCATCGGCGTCGGTGTTCGGGAAACCAGCACCAGCTGCGCCGTGGCTGTGCACATCGATCAGGCCGGGCATGATCACCGTGTCGGTGCGTTCCGGAATGACGACGACCGGTGCGGACGCCACGTAGTCCGCAGCCGAGCCGACCCAGCTGATCTTCTCACCGTCCGCGACCACAACTCCGTCGTGAATCTTGCCAATCGGAGATCCGATCACCGTTCCCCGCAGTACGAGCGGATCGCCGACAGCAGCCGAGCCTGATGTACTCATGCTGACTCGCGAATCCGCGCGACAGCTGCTCTACCCTCGAGCGGGTTTCGCGCGCCCCGCGCCGCAGCGGCCATGTCCTTGCACACCGCCAGATCGAGAGAGGCCAGTTGCGCGCGAACTGCGCCCAATGCCGGGACCGACATCGACAGACTCGTCACGCCCAAACCGACCAGAACCGGAGCCAACAGCGGGTCCGACGCGGATTCTCCGCACACACCAACAGGTTTCCCGGCGTCGGCGCCCGCCTGACCGACCATCGCGATCAGATCGAGGACCGCCGGCTGCCACGGATCGAGCAGTTGCGCCAGGCCTCCGGCCATACGATCCACGGCGCAGGTGTACTGGCTCAGATCGTTGGTGCCGATACTGACAAAATCGAGGTGCTCGAGGATATCCTTCGCTCGCAACGCTGCAGCTGGAATCTCGATCATTGCTCCGACCTTGCCGATCCCCCGCGAACGCGCAAGCTCTGCAAAGTCTTTCGCCTCGTCGGCAGTGGCTACCATCGGCGCCATCACCCACAGATCGGCGCCCGTCGCGTTGCCTGCCGCCGCGAGGGCGTCGAGCTGACTGATGAGTGTGTCGGGATAGACCGTGCCGACACGGAGCCCGCGGATACCAAGGGCCGGATTCTCCTCGACCCCGAGATCGAGAAACGGCAACGGCTTGTCCGAACCAGAGTCGAGAGTGCGGACCACCACCTTCTGTCCGGCGAAGTGCCCGAGCACCGACGAATACGTCTGCGCTTGCTCCTCCACCGAAGGTGCGTCGTGGCGCCCGAGATACGAGAATTCGGTGCGGAACAGTCCGACGCCCTCACAATCCGCCGCCCCGGCCCGCGCGGCGTCCTCGAGGGTTCCGATGTTGGCCGACAACCTCACCGCGAACCCGTCACGCGTGCGTCCTGGACCATGTGCCGAAGCTGACTGCTCTGCCACGAACGATGCTTCGAGGACAGCGCGCTCGCGCATTTCTGCCGAGGGATCGATGGTGACCGTCCCGGTGGTGCCGTCGAGGATGAGGAGTTTTCCCTCAGCCAGCAGATCGGTTCCCGAGCAGTTGACCACGGCCGGGATTCCGAGCGACTTCGCCAAGATTGCGGTGTGGCTGGTCGGACCTCCTTCGGCAGTCAACAATCCGACCACGTCACTGTTGCCCAACGTCGCTGTATCCGCCGGAGCGAGGTCGCGCGCCACCAGGATGTACGGATGACCGGGAGCGGGGATTCCGGGCATCGGTTCGCCGCGAAGAACGGCCACGGCTCGCTGCCCGAGATCGCGCAAATCCGTTGCCCGCTCGGCCATGTACCCACCGAGCGCCGTGAGCTTTTCACAGAATGCGTCGAAGGCAACTGCGACGGCGTGTGCGGTCGGCAGCCCCGATTCCAGGTTCGCCTTGGCCGCCTTCACGATGCCCGCATCGCGCGCCATCGCAGCCGACGTCGTCAGGATCTCCGCCGATACGCCCTCGACTGTCTTTGCACGCGAGAGCAGTTCCTCCGCGACGGCGTCCAGTGCCTCACGGATCCTGATCAGCTCCGCCTCGGGACTGCCGGTGATCGGGTCCGACGCCGAAGTCGGCTCAGGCGTGGAGAATCGCAACCACGGCGCACAGACCGAACCCGCGCTCACTCCGATACCCGCGATGCGGTTGTCCACACTCGCCGTCATCAGGCTTCGTCCAGTTCGGAGGCGAGAAGCTCTGCGAGCGAACCGACCGCAGCATCGGCGCCGTCACCGTCAGCACGCAACGTCACCGAATCCCCAAATGCGGCTCCGAGAGTCATGACAGACAACATGCTGGAGGCGTCGACGGGTTCGCCGTCGCCCAGCGAGATGGTGACGTCGACCGGCAGGTCGGCCGCGGCGCGCGCGAAGAGCGCTGCGGGTCGTGCGTGGAGCCCGACTCGGGATCCGATTGTCGTGGTTGCGATCGCCATGATCAGCGTCCTCCCAGTTCCTTGTCGAGCTTGTTTTCCAGTTCGGCGACGAGCGGGGCGTCGGTGCGGCTGTCACCTTCGGCAGCCAGTGCCAGTTCGGCCTCGAGCAGCGCGGCGTCGGGCTCACCAGCGGCCACCGCGACCTCTTCTTCTCGTCCCGGCGTGCGCAGATTCCACTTCTTGATGACGAAGCTGAAAAGGAAGTAGTAGATCACGGCGTAGCCGAGTCCGATCGGGATCAACATCCATGCGTTGGTGGCCTTGCCGAAGTTCAACACGTAGTCGAAGAAGCCTGCGGAGAACGTGAATCCGTCGTGAATCCCCAGCGCATTGACCAAGGCCATCGACGTTCCGGTCAGGAGCGAGTGGATGACGTACAGCGGCCACGCGACGAACATGAAGGAGAATTCGAGCGGCTCGGTGATACCGGTGAGGAAAGCAGTCAGGCCGGTGGAGAGCATGATGCCGCCGACGAGCTTCTTCTGAGAAGGCTTGGCGTTGCGCCAGATTGCGAAGGCTGCAGCGGGGAGGGCGAACATCATGATCGGGAAGAAGCCGGTCATGAACGTGCCGGCAGATGGGTCGCCGGCGAAGAACCGGTTGAGGTCGCCGCGAACGATCTGTCCGCTCGCGTCCTGGTAGTCGCCGATCAGGAACCACACGGCGGAGTTCAAGATGTGATGCAAGCCGGTGGGGATCAGGAGGCGGTTCGCTGCGCCGTAAATGCCGCCGCCCACAACGGTATTGGAAGCAACTGCTTCACCGACCCAGTTCAATCCGGAGTTGAACAACGGGTACACGAATGCCATCAGGACACCGACGACGAGACCTGTGATCGCTGTCAGAATGGGAACGAGCCTGCGCCCGTTGAAGAATCCGAGATAATCGGGAAGCTTCGTTCGATAGAACCGCTGCCACAAGAGCGCCGACAGCAAGCCCATCACGATGCCGGCGAGCACACCGTAGTTGATCAGTGATTGATCCCCGTTCGGGTCGGTCTTCCCTTCGAGGACGATGGGCGACATCGCCTTGAACACTCCGTCGATCACCATGTAGCCGACGACGGCTGCCAAGGCAGTCGAGCCGTCGGCCTTCTTGGCCCAGCCGATCGCGATACCGACGGCGAAGATCAGCGGCAGCCACGTGAAGACTGCTTGTCCTGCCGCAGAGATCACTGCAGCAGCACTGTGCATCGAACTGAATCGCCCGAGCAGGTCGTCCTGGCCTAGGCGGAGCAAGATTCCCGCAGCCGGCAGAACGGCGATCGGAAGCATCAAGCTTCGGCCGAGGCGTTGAACCCCGGCGAACACTTTCGATTCCTTCTTCGGGGTGTCTTCGAGAGTCATCAAGGACCTTCTTCGTTCGCCGGGCCGCGTCGCGATCGGCCGCTGGTTCTGGAAATTCGGGTGTCGTGCACGTGCAGGTTTCGTGAAAATGCAGGTCACGGTTCATGCTCGGAAGTGAGGGCAAAACCGTTTTGTCGAAACTGTTGTGGAGCCGGACTTCCAACGGGTACTGTCCGGTCATAACCAGTTGTAGTTTTACCTGGTCGAGGCGAGTTGTCAACACCCAAATGTGACATACGTAACCGGGATAGCCTTGACCAGCAACTAGTCAGCCCACCTGTACGACCGTTCAACGATCACGACCAACCCGACAATCAGGAGCAGCAAATGTCGAAAGCGGAAGCAATCATCAAGGGCCTCGGCGGCGCAGAGAACATCGTCGAGATCGAGGCTTGCATCACCCGCCTGCGTACCGAGGTCAAGGACGGAGCGAAGGTGAACGAGTCCGCCCTCAAGGCTGCCGGCGCACACGGCGTACTCAAGGCCGGAACGGTTGTCCAGGTCATCGTCGGGCCCGAAGCCGACACCCTTGCCGAGGACATCGAGGACATCCTGTGACGGTCGTCCTCGCCCCGCTACCCGGCCGGGTCGTCGCACTCGCGGACGTCCCGGACCCGGTTTTCGCTCAGCAGATGGTCGGCTCGGGCGTCGCGATCGAACCCGCCCGCGGTCAAGGCCCGCTCACGGTCGTGGCGCCGATCAGCGGAAAGATCCTTAAACTTCACCCCCACGCGTTTGTGATCTTCGGCGAGAAGGCCACCGGCGTGCTGGTCCATATCGGCATCGACACGGTCAAGCTCGAAGGCGACGGATTCACGCTCATCGCCGCCGAGGGTGACACCGTCGATGCGGGTGATCCCATTGTCAGCTTCGATCCAGCGCACATCGACACGACCGGCTACTCGGCGATCTGCCCGGTTGTCGTGATGGATTCCAAACCGGACACCGTCGAATCCCCTTCCGTCGGTGGGGACGTCGCCACAGGCGACACCCTGTTCGACTGGTCGGCGTAACGCAAAGGGCGAGCACACCGGAAGGTGTGCTCGCCCTTTCGTTTCGAACGATGGCTATTGGTCTCCGCGCGTTTTGGGCCGCGCCTGGCCCTGCACTTCCATCTGCAACTGGTAGCGGTCGGATCGGTACCAACTGCGAGTGTGTTCGACCGGCGCGATCTCACTGAACGACACTCGATCGAAGTACAGAACCGGCGCGCCTTTACGAGTGCCGAGGAGAGTCGCGATCTCCGTACTGGCACCATCTGCACTGACAGTCTGCTCTGCCCGGTCGATCGGCTTGTCGTACTTGTCAGCGGTCGCCCGGTAGATCGAACCCGTCAAGTCCATGTCGAGTAGACCAGGCAACAGTTCCGGATTGAACCAGCCGTCGTCCACACTCACCGGCTCGCCGTCGGCGAGGCGCAAGCGCTTGACGTGATACCCCTCGGAACCCGGTCTCATATTCAGTGCGGCAGCAGTGCTTTCGGGGACCGGCCCCTGCTCACTGACCAGGACCACTGTGGTGGGGTGATGCCCCTGGGCCCTCATCTCCTCGGTGAACGACGCAAGGTGCAGCTTGGACTGGACAGCGCGGTGCGCGACAAAGGTGCCCTTGCCACGCACACGCACGAGGTGTCCGTCATTGACCAACTGGCCGATGGCCTCGCGAACAGTGATCCGACTGACGCCGTAGTCCTGCATCAGGTTTCGCTCGCTGGTCATCAAGTCGCCAGGCTGGAGTTCTTGGGTGCACTTGCGCAGGAGAATGGTGCGCAACTGCTCATGTTTGGGTATTGCGCTGTCGCGCAAATGAACGGGCATCACAGCGACTGTCCCTCCGAGAAATGAATAGTCGTCTATTCGCCGACGATAACGATCTGAAATCGCGGGCAGGTCCCGACCGGACCGGTCCAATTAACGATACTGGAATTCACGGTAGGAAACTAGCATCAGTCCGGAGTTGTCCGATTTCAACCGTCCAACCGTCGGTAGATGGACCGTATTTCGTCCAAGGCGACGTTCTGCTGAGCCATGTCCAATCCCAGTGCCGCCACCGCCTCACGCAGACGGCGGATATCCAGATCGTCTATCGCCGGTCGAAATTGCACCTTCGGTAGCGCGGGGAGGGCAGCAGCGATTCCGAACCAATTCTCGACGTCTACCGGAACAGTCGACTCGTCCTCCACTCCCCCGATCAACTGCTCCAGGTCGACCCCGCGAAGTCTCAGCAACCTCAGCGGATCGGTGTCGATCCGCTCGGCAGTCAAGAACGCCACGGCCGCAGCGTGTTTGCACGGCCAACCGTCATCGGGGCAGGTGCAGTCGAAACGGAAAGCCGACGGGCCGTCCGGTATCAGTTGGGCAGCAAGCATGTCCGGGACAGTGCCGGACACCAGCGCGGCAAGGCTTCCCGGCACTCGGCGGATCTTGGTGATGATGTCGTCGATATCCGATTGATCAAGAGTGTCGATCGACAGCGTGGAAACGAAAGGTTGAAGTTGGCTGCCCTGAACCTCGGCCGTCACCACTCCCGGTTCGATGTCGAGCGCCAAAACCTGACCCGAACGCGCATACGTTCGCCCGCGCGTGACACGAGGTTTGTCGCCGATCTCTTCGACGACGCGGACAAAAGCCTTGCCCCAGAACGTTCTCCCGAACGCTGGACGAGGCTTGACCGGCGCAGGTGCTCGCCGCCGGGGCCCGGTGTACTCGCTGAAATCGGGGCCTTTACCGCGCGGACTCATTCGCCCACCGCGTCGTCGCCGAGTCGCAACAACTCGTCCAATTGCTCGACGCTCATCTCCGTCACCCAGTTCTCACCGGTCCCGACTGCAAGTTCGGCGAGTTCACTTTTACTCGCGATCATCGTGTCGATTCGCTCTTCCAAAGTTCCGACACACACCATCTTGCGGACCTGCACGTTCTTTCTCTGACCGATGCGGAAGACACGGTCCGTCGCCTGGTTCTCTACCGCCGGGTTCCACCATCTGTCGAGGTGAACCACATGGTTGGCCGCTGTGAGATTCAGACCCGTGCCGCCGGCCTTGAGCGAGAGCACCATGATGGGCGGACCGTCTGCGCCTTGGAATGCCTCGACCATCGCGTCGCGTCCAGCCTTGGACACACCACCGTGGAGAAACGGAACCTCGGTGGTGAACCGGTCGGCCAGGTACGGCACCACTAATTCCCCGAACTCACGAAACTGTGTGAACAACAGAACCTTCTCGTCATCGGCCGTGACCGACTCGACGATATCTTCGACCAGGCCAAGTTTTCCCGAACGGTGTTGCCCGCGGCGCATCACCGGCGAACCGTCGCGCAGGAAATGCGCCGGATGATTGCACACCTGTTTGAGTTTGGTCAGCGCAGACAGGACGGCGCCTTTGCGCTTCATCCCTTCCGTTCCCTTGATCTGCGCCATCATCTCGTCCACCACGGCGCGGTACAACGCCGCCTGTTCCTCACTGAGATTCGCTCGAACAGTCATCTCCAACTTCTCCGGGAGATCCGCGATCACGGAGGGATCGGTCTTGACCCGTCGCAGCACAAAGGGTGACGTGACGGCTCGCAGTCTCGAGACGGCAAGTTGATCTTTTTCCCGCTCGATCGGTACGACAAACCGTTTGCGGAACATCTGCTCAGAGCCGAGTACCCCGCGATTGGCAAAATCGAGGATGGACCGCAACTCGTCCAGCCGGTTCTCCACCGGCGTTCCGGTCAGAGCAACGCGGTGGTCCGCAGGAATGCTGCGAGCAGCGCGGGCCTGAGATGTCTTGGCGTTCTTGATGTGTTGAGCTTCGTCAAGCACCACGCGCCGCCAGTCGAGATCCTTGAGCGCCGCGACGTCGCGGGTCATGAGCGCGTAGGTGGTGATCACCAGATCACTCTCACGAACTGCCTGTTCCAACTCCGCCCCGGTAGCGCGATCCGAACCGTGATGAACGTAGACGCGCAGGCTCGGCACAAATCGCGCCGCTTCACGCTGCCAGTTTCCCACGACCGACATCGGGCACACCAAAAGTGTTGCTGTCTCGGACTTCTCGTGCGCAAGTAACGCCAACAGTTGCAGCGTCTTACCCAGACCCATGTCGTCGGCCAGTACCGCGCCGAGCCCGAGGGCACTCATGTACGCCAACCAGTCGAGACCGCGTCGTTGATACGGACGCAAAGTCGCGTTGACCGTCGACGGTACCGCGACCTGCCGCGGAGCTACCGACTGGTCGAGCAGTGCCGAAGCCCATCCGGTTGCCTTCACTTCCTCGACCGGCAGGTCTTTGAGGTCGTCGGCGATCAAATCCTTGATCAGATCGACAATCGCTCGGTCCCCGCTCGAGTGCCGCTGACTGACAAAACGAGCCGCGCGGGCCAGGACGTCTTTGTCCGCCTGAACCCACTCGCCGCGCAACTGGACCAGATCGGACTTCGCATCGACCAGTCGGGTCATTTCCTCGGCGGTGAGCACCTTGTCTCCGAGCGCCAATTCCCAATCGTATTCGAGCAATTGGTCCATACCGACCGTACGATTCTCCGCAACGATCGGAGACGCCGCCGAGGTCACCCGCACACGCAGGGATGGAGACACCACGTTCCAGGCACGCGGAAGCAGCAGCGTGATCCCTCGCTCTCGCAGGACTGTCGCGCCGTGTCCGACCAGGTCCATCACGACAGGAGTGGGCAGCAACAGGTCGAGACTGTCCTCGTCGCGCGGCACGTCGCGAAAACGTGGGTAAGCCTTGATCGCCTCTTCGAGTTTGCGGCTACCGAGCTGGATACGTTTGGGATCTGCCCGGTGCAGTCGAACACGTTCGGGCGCTTCACCTTCGGGACGCAAACACACGTGCAGACGCCACAGCGCATCGTCGTCGGGATCGGAATTGTCGTCGAGTTCAGGCTCGATCAGCCGCAGAACCAGGTCCGGCTCTCCGGCGGTGAACGTCGACCCCCATTCGGCGAGTCCCTCGGCCGCTCGTACCGACACGTCGTCGAAAGCGTCCCCGGACAACACGGCCTGCCACAGCGGGGTCTGCACCACCGGATGCGAGTCACCGAGAACACGACGGACGATCGGGTCCGTGAGTTCGTTCGTGATGTCTTCGATCGTCGCCCTCGGCGAGCCGACTGACCGCTGCACCGGCGGCATGGCCACTACCAATTCGCCGATCCAGGCGCGCTGGCGTTCCCCCACCGACAACTGCCACCGCGGCCACCAACTACCCTCGGCTCGCGTCAGCGCCGGCACCACCCGGCCGGCGCGCACCCAACGGTCGATTCCTCGCACCACGTGCACGAGAAAGTGCAGGTCTCCCGCGATTCGCTGGTCGTCGGCCTTGAACCGCAGCAGGAGATCGACTGCGTCCGGCGGCGCCAACGCAACAGCTGCGTACTCACTATGCAAAGGCCCGCCAGGTACGGGCGGCATAGCGATATTCACACGATGACGGAACTTGCGATGCAGGACAGCACTGACCGGATCTCGCGGATCGTCGGTTCCGGCACCGTCGTGCCCGTCGACCCACAGTTTGAGCCCCGATCCCGGTGACCAGAGTCCATGCAGCATCCGACCATCCAATCAGGTGCCACCGACACCGCTCTTCGTCACCACCCTTCCGGACCGCCCTTCCGATCTGGCTGGGCAATAGGCTGGCAGTCATGACGACGGCATACGGCTTCACCGAGTACGGCGGACCCGACACACAGTCCTACTTCGACGTCACCCTGCCCCCACCGGGTGCCGGCCAACTGCTGGTGTCGGTCCGAGCGGCGGGCGTCAACCCAGCTGACTGGAAAGTTCGCGCGGGTACTCGAAAAGATACTGTCCCGGTCACGCTGCCTGCGGTTCTGGGCCGCGAAGTGTCCGGTGTTGTCATCGGAGTAGGTCCGCGGGTCACCGAGTTCGAGGTCGGCGACGAAGTGTTCGGCGCTACCGCTACCGGCTTCGGCGGCTACGCCGCGTCGACATTGCTCAACGTCTCCTCGGCAGCACACAAGCCGCCGACCGTGTCCTGGGCCGATGCCTCGGTGCTGACGGTTGCGGCGGGAACGGCTTACGACGCTCTCCACGGTCTGGATCTGAAACCCGGGGCAACACTCCTGCTCCTCGGCGCCGGCGGCGGCGTTGGTCGAAGCACGACCGCGCTTGCGGTGTCTCGCGGCATCGACGTCATCGGCGTCGCGAGTGAGTCCAAGCGAACCTCGATCGAGGGCGCGGGAGCACGGTGGGTTGCGTCGGGAGACGCCTTCGCAGGCGAAGTGTCCGCGTTGTACCCAGACGGAGTGGACGCGGTTTTCGACCTGGTCGGCGGGGACACTCTCACTCGCGGCGCTGAGCTCGCCCGATCGGACGCGCCGATCCTGAGCATCGCCGATCCTCTGGCGGCGAGCCGACTCGGCGGCGGTGGTGTCGAACGCCGAAGAACTACAGCAGTATTCACGGAGGTCGCGGCGCTCGTGGCCGACGGGACCCTCGACCCGTCCGTGTCCGGCCGTTACCCATTCTCCCGCGCTGGGGAAGCGCTCGCTGCAGTCGAAGACGGCCATTCAGCCGGCAAAGTGGTGATCGAGTTCGGCTGATTTCTGTCGGCCCCCGATGGTTCAATCACGGTCTACGACGGGCGGCGTTGAATCACCGTCTACGACGGACGGGGGCACAGGTGGTTGCACGGTTATCTGCGATCCTGTCGACGCTCGTGCTCGTATGTCTCGTCGCGTCCTGCGGATGGTTCGGGGACGAGCGTCTCGAGTCGGCCCCGGGCAGCCCGACACGATCGGAGCTCGAATCGCTGCTGTCCCGGACCGCGATTGTCGACAACCGACCACATCCGGGTGGATACGAGCGCGGCTGCGGTAACGGCGAGGCTTGCGTCTTCGGCCCCGCTTGGTCCGACGACCAGGACGCACCTGGTGGCCACGACGGGTGCGATACCCGCAACAACGTTCTGGCCCATGATCTCTCGGACGTGGTGTTCAAACCGGGAACACGTGACTGCGTCGTACTGTCGGGCGCGATGACCGACCCGTACTCCGGTGATCGCATCGAATTCGAACGCAGCCAGGCCAAGTCCGTCCAGATCGACCACGTCTTCCCACTCGCCGCAGCCTGGGACTTCGGCGCGAACTCCTGGACGCCCGCGCTTCGGATGAGGTTCGCGAACGACACGTCACTGAACCTGTTGGCCGTCAACGGCCCCGACAACCAGTCGAAAGGCGACAGCACGCCCAGCAAGTGGTTGCCGCCCAATCCTGCATACCGATGCTTTTACGCCGGCAAGTACTTGACCGTCGCGATTTCCTACGGCCTACCGGTCAGCCGGGCGGATCACTCGGCGTTGACAGAACTCGCCACTCGCTGTTGAGCTACCGGCCGTCCTTCACCACTCGACCGCTCTGAATGACGAGTGCGATGCGCTCACGATCGGCGAAGATGGACGGATCCGTCAACGGATTGCCGCGGAACGCAACGAGGTCGGCGAACTTGCCGACTTCGATGGTGCCGACCTCGTCGGCGATACCGAGAATGTCGGCGTTGATCCGGGTAGCGGAAACCAATGCGTCCATCGGGGTTTCGACCTTGGCGCGCAGGACTAGCTCCATTCCCCGGCCCGTTTGATCGGTACCGATGAGGTCCGATCCCAGTCCCACTCTGACGCCGGCATTTCGAGCAGCAAGAAGCCCGTCGATCTGACCCTGCATCATCTGGCCGATCCGCGCCGAAATCGATTCGGGTAGACCTGCTGACGCCGCACTGTCCGAGAGCGCCTGCACCACAGCCAACGTCGGCACCAACGCGACGTCGTGCTCGGCCATCAACTTGGCAGTCTCGTCGTCGATACCTGAGCCGTGCTCGACGCATTTCGCGCCGGCAGTGACAGCGTTTCGGATTCCCTCGTTGTTGTGGGCATGCACCGTGACATAGGTACCGCGCGCATTGGCTTCCTCGACGGCAACTTCGATCTCGTCGACCGTGAACTGGGTATCGGTGAGCTTGTCATGAGTCGATACCACTCCCCCGGTAACACACAGTTTGAGGAAGTCCGCACCCCTGCGGAACGTCTCGCGAACATTCTTTCGCATTTCGTGCGGACCGTCGGAAAGCAGAGACATACAACGCAATCCGGGGATGTCACGATCGGACCAGTCCGAAGTCGGCTCCCACTCGGCCGCCAGGTGTCCGTGTCCACCGGTCTGGCACTGGATCGGGCCGCACTGAATGATCCGCGGACCCGGAATCTTGCCCGAGGCGACAACTCCGGCGAGTCCACCGTCGATTCCGCCGCAGTCACGAACAGTGGTGAATCCCCCGTCGAGGGTCGATGCGCAGGTCGCGAACATGTCTGCAGCGAGCTCGGCTACCGAGATCTGACGCCGCAGGCTCGGTGCGAGATCGCTCGATCCACCGAGATGAACGTGTGCGTCGATGAGGCCGGGAGTGATTGTCAGCCCGGTGCAGTCCAGCACCTCCGCCCCCGCGGGCGGCGTGCCACCGAGTGCACTGATGCGGCCATCTTCCACGGCAACAGCGCAGTTCTCGATCGGGTCGGCGCCCGTGCCGTCGATGATCGTTGCACCGGTCAGCCATACGACAGACATATTGAATGTTCCTCCGACGTGTACCGATCGCCGGAAGATTCCGCCGACATACCGAATAGGGTTCGGTTAGTATGATGCATACCGGCTCCCGAAATCAAGGAGTTGTCATCAATCGATCAAGTCCGAGATTGCCGACGAATCCCTCACCAGGAGAATCGATGCCGCGTCCCACTCAGCCGATACTGTCCACGCGAAACATCACCGACGCGGCTCTGGATGCTGTCGACGCAACCGGCGACTTCACCATGCCCGGGATCGCCAAGCAACTGAACGTGACTCCGTCTTCGCTCTACACACATATTTCGGGTCGATCCGAGATCGTCGAACTCATGCGCATCCGCGTGATGTCGTCGATCTCTGTCCCCCACCCACCCGCAGGATGGAGCGAACGGATCAGCGCGTGGGGGTGGGCATATCGCCGAGCTGCCGTCGAACATTGGCGCCTCATCCCGCTACTCATGACACGCAGCGTCCGCACCGAGGTGACTTTTGATATCGATACTGCACTGGTTCAAGCATTTTCGGACGGGGGTTTCGATTCGACCGATACGCGTCACGCAATTTCCACGCTGGACAGTCTGGTTCTCGGATCCGTCGTGAAACTCTCGACGCCGGATGTCGCGTGGACTCAATCCTCCAACCCGAGCGAGGTCACGCGTGAGGCCGCGAACCCACTGCGAACCGACGACACCTTCGACTTCGGCCTGCGAACGCTGATCGCTGGATGGATGGCCCAGTGCGTCGTCCGCCTATATACCGAATCCCATTCGGATCTACCTGTCACTTCACGGTGAACGACCTCGTATGCCATCCAGTGGCTCCACCGGGAATCGGCGGAGTGCGCTCTTCCACCTGAACGTTCCCGTCCAAATCCGTCGCTCTGACCTGCACGGTGTGCAAACCTGAGCCTGCATCCCACATCCACGACCATTGACGCCAGGTGTCGATCGAGTACTCCTGCGCCAGTGTCGCCGGTTGCCATTCGCCGTTGTCGACGCGAACCTCGACCTTCTCGATCCCGCGATGCTGCGCCCAGGCCGTTCCCGCCACCAGCACCTGGCCCGGCTCGATCGGCGCCAAAGCTGCCGGCACCTCGATACGCGACGACGTCTTGATCGGTGCCTGCGCACCCCAACCGCGCTGGGTCCAATAGGCCTCGACCTTGTCGAAACGCGTGAGTTCCCACTCCGTCACCCACTTGGTGGCGGAGACGAAACCGTACAAGCCGGGAACTACCTGCCGAACGGGATAACCGTGCTCGAACGGCAACGGCTCACCGTTCATCGCCACGGCGAGAATCGCGTCACGGCCGTCGGTGACTATCTCGACCGGGGTGCCGACTGTGAAGCCGTCGATGCTGGTCGACAGGAGCATATCGGCGTCGGGATGGACACCGACTTCGTCGAGCAGGTCCTTCATGGGATAACCGATCCACTTCGCGTTCCCGGCCAGAACGCCGCCCACCTCGTTGGAAACACACGTCAGCGTGATGACTCGCTCGATGGGCGTTCTCGCCACCAGATCGTCGAACGACAACGTCATCTCGCGGTCCACCATTCCGTGAATCCGCAGTTCCCACGAATCCGTCGTCAATTGCGGAACGAGGAGTGCAGTGTCGATTCGATAGAAGTCGTCGTTGGGCGTGATGTACGTCGACGCACCCGCAATCGCGATGTCCGCACCCGCCGGAATCGGCGGCGCCGGGTCAGCGGCGGTGGGCACGACAAAATCTTCACGATTCGCTACTGCTCCGGCGATTCTCTGCCCCACGAACTTCCCGGCGGCACCCGCTGCCGCAGCCACTGCCAACGCCGCACCTGCCAGCAGAAGGAACTGACGACGAGGCAACCACGAGTCGGCGACGCCAGGCGAGAGCGGCACCTCCAACTGTGTGATCAGCAGCCGCAGTGTTGCAACGCCCGCCACCACACCGACCAGTGTCGGGAACACGTACATCGCATCGGCAGTCGGGCGCTGCATCGCCGCATACACACCAACCGCGCCCAGAAGAACAAGGATGACACTGCCGATCGGGCGGCGTCGCCGTTCCAACAGCCCGGCCACCGCACCGAGCAGAACGATCAATATCGACATTCCGATGAACAGCGCCGGCTTGTCGTTGGTGCCGAAGGTGTCGATCGCGAACTCGCGAGCCCACGCCGGGGTTCGGTCGACGGTCGTTGCCCCAACGGCGTAGAAGGGCGACGCGTCCGGGTTGATCGGCAGCGCAACCAGTTCACCGACGCCCAGGACGACAGCCGCGGCCAACACTCCGGAGATCGCGTGAGCAGCCCATCTACGACGCGGTGGACGAGATTCGGTGCTCGGGTGCTCGTCGATGTTCTGTGTGACCATGTCGTCTCGGCTCTGTCGGTGCGAGTGGTGCTTCGATCGGATACCCGACATTCGGCGCTGCGGGACATCCGGATGGGTGCACTCGTCTATCAAGAACTACGCCGAACTCGCGATTAGAGTGGGGACAATGACCGTCGACCTCAACAAGGACACGCTCCTGTGCATGTCGCTCTCCGGGCGACCGAGCAACATCGGCACGAGGTTTCACAATTACCTCTACGAGGAATTGGGCCTGAACTTCGTCTACAAAGCCTTCACCACCGAAGACGTGCCAGCAGCGATCGGCGGCATCCGAGCACTCGGGATTCGAGGCTGCGGGGTGTCGATGCCGTTCAAGGAACAGGTCATCGAGCACATCGACGTCATGCACGATTCGGCCAGCGCCATCGACTCCGTGAACACGATCGTCAACGAGTCCGGAGTGCTGCACGCCTACAACACCGACTATCAGGCGGTGGCCGATCTGCTGCGTGACAACGACGTCGACACGAGCCTGTCCGTCGCTGTCGCCGGCAGCGGTGGCATGGCAAAAGCAGTCGTCGCTGCGGTGCGCGACACCGGATTCACCGACGTCACCGTGATCGCCCGCAACCAGCAAGTGGGGTCGTCGCTCGCGAAGCAGTACGGCTTCGACTGGCAGGCCGAACTCGGTGAGCTTCGTCCCGGTGTGCTGATCAACGCCACTCCGATCGGTATGTCCGGCGGCGCAGAAGCAGATGCACTGTCGTTCCCCGAACAAGCAGTGCGCGACGCCGATGTCGTCTTCGACGTCGTCGCGATGCCTGCGAACACGCCACTGATCGCGTTGGCGACCGAACTCGGCAAGACGGCGATCACGGGAGCGTCGGTCATTGCCCTTCAGGCCGCCGAGCAGTTCGTGCTCTACACCGGCGTGCGTCCGAGCGCGGAGCAGATCCAGCGAGCGTCGGAATACTCACGGGCATAGGAACCACGTCGCCGTGAACGAGACCGGGGAGACTCCACCTCAACAACTCGCGCGGAACTTCAACGAGTTGTTGCAAGAACTGCGCGTCGCGCTCTCTGGTGTTCAGATCCTGTTTGCCTTCCTGCTGGCCGTGGCATTCACCGAACGCTACGAGGAAGCGTCGGCGTACATCCGCGGCATCCACTTGGTGACGGTGATCCTTGTTGCCATCTCGTTCGGGTTCCTGATGGCACCCGCAGTCTGGCATCGCATGCTCTTCCGCCGTGGGCACCGCGAGAACATATTGCCCGTCGCCAACCGATTCGCCCTGTGCGGCATAGCCTTTCTCGCCGCCTCCATGACCGGCACGGTCCTGTTGATCGCCGAGGTCGCCGTCGGCGGAGTTGCCGCAAAGGTTTTGGCAGCGTGCGCCGCGATCATGTTCACGGCACTGTGGTTTCTCGTGCCGTCATTCATCGATCGCACCAAGAGCTGACTCAGGCTCCGGTGTCGACGGCGCGAGTGCTGTCGTTCGACCACTGTGACCACGAGCCTGGGAACAGCGTCGCGTCGTAACCGGCGATCGCGAGTGCCGCAATCTCATGCGCTGCAGTTACTCCGGATCCGCAGTACACCGCGACACTGTCTCCGGCGCCCAGTCCGGCGAACCGCTCACGCAAGCGGGTCGCGTCCAGGAACCGACCGTCGCCGGTGATGTTCTCCGCGGTCGGCGCGCTCACCGCACCGGGGATGTGCCCTGCGACGGGATCCATCGGCTCGACCTCGCCGCGGTACCGCTCCCCCGCTCGGGCGTCGAGAAGCACACCGCCCGCACGCGTCCAGTCGCCGACGCCGTCGATGTCGACCGTCGGCATGTTGCCGCCGGTGAAAGTCACGCTGCCCGGAGTGACCGACTCACCGATACCGGCCGCCAACGGCAGTCCCGCGGACTCCCAGGCCTGTAGCCCGCCGTCGAGCAGTCGGACATCCGAGAGCCCGGCCCACCGCAGCAGCCACCAACCACGGGCAGCGGCCGTGTTGCCGGTGGCGTCGTAAAGCACCACCGAATCACCGTCGTCGATTCCCCAACGACGCGCAGCGTCCTGCAGGTCTTCGAGACTCGGCTGCGGATGCCTTCCCGTGCCCGGCGACGACGGCGAGGCAAGTTCCTCGTCGAGGTTCACGAATACCGCGCCGGGAATATGGCCGTCGCGAAAATGCTGCTCGCCGTTCGAATCACCCAGCGCCCATCGGACATCGAGCAATCGCGGCGCAGCGCCGGCCTCGATGAGAGCGGACAGTTCTTCGACGTCGATCAGCACGGGAAGTGTCATGAACCCATCCTGACACGACCACTCATGCAACCCCGAAGAAGGCGCCGAGACCCACCAACAACACTCCCGTCACCACGTCGATTCGCTTGCCGACGCCAGGACGACGCAGCTTCTTGCCGGCTCCGGCCGCCAACACCACCACGATCGCCCACCACAGTGCCGCGGCGACCACCGTCGCGCCCGCCAACATCAACGTGCGCAGCCCTGCGCCTTCACCCGGCTCGATGAATTGCGGGAGTAGCCCGAGAAAGAACAACAGCGCCTTCGGGTTCAGCAGGTTCGAGAGGAAGCCGTAGCGAAATGCCGTGGTGACCGCGATCGGTTCTTTCGCTGCCGGAATTCCCTCGTCCGAGGCTCGGGCTTTGAAAGCACTTCGAATCGCGGAGATGCCGAGCCAGGTCAGATATGCCGCCCCGGCGTATGTGAGCGCAGAGAGCAACTGTGGCCGTGTCGCCACAAGTGCGGAGAGACCCAGTGACGCGGCAGCGGTGTGAACGAAGAGCCCGGAAATCACACCGGCGGCCACCACCGCGCCGGTCCGACGATCTGCCAGAGAATGACGCAGGATCAGGACAAAATCCGGTCCCGGCGTGAACAGGACGATGGATAGCAGGGAGCCGAAAGCGAGCCATTGACCGACACTCATCCGAAATACCTCACACCCGAGCTGATTCGAGACACATGTTCATGCCAGGAGTGTGCAACTGGATCCGGGAAGTTCAAAACGACTCCGGATATAGTTCGGCAGATGACGAAGAATGAGCCTCTGGATCCGGTGGACTGGAAGATTTTGGCCGAATTGCAGAACGACGCGTCGATCACCAACAAGGTGTTGGCCGATCGAGTCGGCTTGGCGACGTCCTCGTGCCACGAGCGCGTACGACGCCTACGTGCCAACGGAACGATCAGCGGTATCCACGCGGTTGTCGATCCGGCAGCCGTTGGCCGGTCGATGCAGGCGATCATCGCCGTTCAATTGCGACCACACCGCCGCGACCTCGTCGACCGGTTCACCGCCGACGCGCTAGCGCTGCCGGAAACGCTTGCGCTCTTCAACGTCTCGGGGCCCGAGGATTTCTTCCTCCACGTCGCGGTCCGTGACAGTGCGCATCTACAGCGAGTATTGATCGACCACCTCGCCGCACATCCCGAAGTCTGGCATGCCCAAACGCACCTCATCTACGGCAAAGCGGTCACCTCACCCATCCGACCGGACAGGTAAATCGGGTCTGGGGCGGGTCGGGCAGAATCACTGACCATGTCGGACTCCACAGATACCACCGAACCGGAAGCCGTTCGCAGCAACTCGCAACCGATGAGCGCAGGCATCGTCACGGCCCTCGTCGGCTTCACCAGTTCGTTCGCGGTGGTGCTCACCGGCCTCGCCGCTGTCGGCGCGGACGCGACCGAGGCGGCGTCCGGACTGCTGATTCTGTGTGTGACCCAAGCGTTGGGAATGCTCTGGCTCTCACGCCGGTATCGGATGCCGATCACCCTGGCCTGGTCGACGCCCGGTGCCGCTCTGCTCGCCGGCGCCGGAGCGGTCGAGGGTGGGTGGCCGGCCGCGGTCGGAGCATTCATCGTCGTCGGAATCGCGATCGTGCTGACCGGACTGTGGCCGACGCTCGGAAGGATCATCTCGGCAATCCCGACGCCCCTCGCGCAAGCGATGCTCGCCGGGGTTCTGATGCCGTTGTGCCTGGCGCCGATCATCGCCGTCCGGGACGCACCGGCAGCGGTCGCGCCCGTCATCCTGGTTTGGCTTGCCGCGCAGCGCTTCTCCAAGCGATGGGCAGTTCCGCTCGCGTTTCTCACAGCAGCGGTCGTGATCGGGATCAGCCTCGTCACGTCGGATCGAGTGCTCGACGCCGGCGCCATGATTCCCCGCATCGATCTCACTGCGCCGTCGTGGACCTGGCAAGCAATGATCGGCATTGCGATTCCCCTCTACATCGTCACGATGGCTTCGCAGAACATTCCCGGTGTGGCCGTGATGAATTCGTTCGGCTACACCGTTCCCTGGCGGCCGTCGATGATCGTGACGGGTATCGGCACCATCGTCGGCGCACCGGCCGGTGGCCATGCGATCAACCTCGCGGCGATCAGCGCAGCCCTGGCCGCCGCCCCCACCGCACATCCGGATCCCAAACGTCGATGGATCGCTGCCTTCACCGCAGGCTGGGCGTATCTCGTTCTCGCTGCCGGCGCGGCCGCGGTGGCCGCTCTGGTAGCCGCCGCACCGGCCGGAGTCGTGGAAACTGTTGCCGGACTGGCGCTCCTGGCAACGCTTGCCGGCGCCCTCACGTCGGCGCTGAGCGAGGCGAGTGAACGTGAAGGCGCCGTGGTCACGTTTCTGATCGCCGCATCCGGGGTCAGTATCCTGGGAGTCGGTTCGGCATTCTGGGCACTGTTGGTGGGGCTGATCGTGCGTGCAGTCCTACAGGGCACCACCCTGCCCTCACTCTCGCGAAAGTCCTCACTACAGTCGAAGCCGTGAGCACAGCGCAGACGCCCCCGTCGATCAGCGAGTTTCCCGTTCTCTGGCCCGTCCCGACGCGGTGGGACGACAACGATCACTACGGCCACGTCAACAACGTGACCTACTACTCGTACTTCGACACCGCGGTCAACGCCTGGCTGATGTCTTCCACTGGAACCGACATCCGCAATCTGCCTGCCATCGGCGTCGTCGCCGAGACGTCGTGCCGGTACCTGAGCGAACTGTCGTTCCCCGAGCAGTTGCAGGTGGGTATCTCCGTCGAGAAGCTGGGCACCAAGAGCATCGTCTACGCCCTGGCGATATTCCACGAGGTCGAAAACGGCCATTGGGAACCTGCCGCGACTGGTCGCTTCGTGCACGTCTACGTCGATGCCGACACCCGTAAGCCGGTGGAGATCCCGGCTGCGATCAGATCAGCAGCCGGGACCTTGACCGAAAACTAGCTCAGGCCGAGCTGATCTGCCGTCAAGACGGCGCGTGCGACGATTCCGTCGATCAGCGCGACCGTCGGGCCGCCGTGCTCGGCTTTGTTCCGCGGATCGTCGAGAATGCGTCGCAGCACGCCCTCGGCGATGATCGAGAGCTTCCACAGAGCGAGTACGTGCCAATATCCGACCGCTGACACGTCGCGGCCAGTCGCCTCGACGTAGGCAGCGACCAGCTCGTCGCGGTTCGGGAAGCCTTCCAGCGTGGACGCCATGAACGGACCGGCAACTTTGTCACCGGCTTCCGGCCAGTACGCGAGTAGCGCACCGAGATCCGCGAGCGGCTCCCCCAACGTGCACAGCTCCCAGTCGACGACGGCAACGATGCGCCCCTCGACCGGGTCGGTGATGACGTTGTTGAGGTGGAAGTCGCCGTGAACCAAGGTCACTTCGTTCTGTTCCGGAATGTTTCGGTGCAGAATCTCGGCCAACCGGTCAACGTCCGGAACATCGCGGGTCCTCGACTTCTCCCACTGCGCCGACCACCGTTTGAGCTGACGCTCGGCAAAGGGCTTGCGGCTGGCCAGATCGTCGAGGCCGGTCTCTTCCAGGTCAACCCCGTGAATGCTTGCAAGGGTTTTCGGCATCGCCAATCCGACCGCGCGACGCTCGTCCTCGGTCAACTTCTGAGCCACTGGAACGCCATCGATCACAACGCCGTCGATGTAGCTCATGAGGACCAGCGGAGCGTCCGTGATCTCCGGGTCTTCCGTGATGCCGAGGATCTTCGGAACCGGCACTTTGGTTCCCTGGAGCGAGGACAGGATGCGGTGCTCGCGAACGACGTCGTGCGCGGACGCCAACAACGTGCCGAGTGGAGGTCTGCGCAGTACCCACCGTCCTCCGCCCGCATCCGTCACGGAGTAGGTCAGGTTCGATTGCCCGTTACCGATCCTCTCGAAAGTCAGTGGTGTCGTGGCGCCGACCCCCAGTTCGGCGATCCACGCGGAAACAGCTTCTTCGTTCAAACCGACTGCAGTCACCGCACCGATGCTAGCGGTTGAATTCCGATCGGTTGGCCGTACCGACACGTTTGTTACTCGCCAGTTCGCAGTTCCGGTCCTGATACGGCAGTGAAAATACTTGCGGATTTCCCAATCAGGGGGATCCTGATGGTAGAGCGACAACTGCATACAACACATCGGGATTGTGCGGCGTACTCACGAGGCGCGCCGGGCATGAGAAGAAACCGAGGTGAGCGAAGATGATCGACAACCTCGATTATCCGGTCCAACTCATCCAACCGAACGGCGCACGAGTGTGCCGTCCCGAATTCGACCGTCTAATAACAGACATCGGGCCTGACGAACTGCTGTCGTTGTATCGCGATCTCGTCGTGAGTCGCCGAATCGACACCGAAGCTGTTGCCCTGCAGCGTCAAGGCGAAATAGGTTTGTGGGCTCCGATGCTGGGCCAAGAAGCCGCCCAGGTCGGTTCCGCGAGAGCGCTCGCCCCAGACGACTTCGCGTTCACCAGCTACCGCGAACATGCCGTCGCGTACTGCCGGGGAGTTCCCCCCGAATTGCTGACCACCATGTGGCGAGGAATCTCCCATTCCGGTTGGGATCCAGAACAATTCAACGTCACCAATCCGGCGATCGTCGTCGGCTCCCAAGGGCTGCACGCCACCGGGTACGCACTCGGCGCACACCTGGACGGCGCCGAGATCGCAACGATCGCGTACTTCGGCGACGGCGCCACAAGTCAGGGCGACATCGCCGAGGCGATGGGATTTGCCGCCAGTTTCCGTGTCGGCGTTGTCTTCTTCTGCCAGAACAACCAGTGGGCCATCAGTGAACCGGTATCCCTCCAGTCACGCACGCCCATCTCACATCGGGCGATCGGTTACGGCATCCCCGCGATCCGCGTCGACGGCAACGACGTCCTCGCCGTTCTCGCAGTCACGCGCTCGGCGCTCAATCGCGCACGCGAAGGCAGCGGACCGACGTTCATCGAGGCGATCACCTGCCGAATGGGCCCGCACACGACGTCCGACGATCCGAGCAGGTACCGCGCCGATACGGACATGTCGGAGTGGAGAAGCCGCGATCCGCTCGAGCGAATGCGCCTGTTCCTCGGCCGTCGCGATCTTCTCGGAGAAAACGAACTCAGCACCATCGCGGCGGCGGCCGACGGCGTCGCAGCTGGACTGCGACGCGCAACCATCGCGCTTGCCGATCCACCCCCGTCCGCGCTCTTCGATCACGTCTACGCCGAGCCACACCCACTGATCGACGTTGAACGCGAAGAGCATCGCGCGTATCTCCGCAGCATGGAAGGGGCTTCGTCATGACCGTCATGAATCTGGTGACCGCGCTCAACACCGGCCTGCGACGCGCACTCGAAGGCGATCGTCGCGTTGTCATCATGGGAGAGGACGTGGGCCGTCTCGGCGGTGTATTCCGGGTTACCGACGCCCTGCAGAAGGACTTCGGCGATACTCGGGTGATTGACATGCCCCTCGCCGAATCAGGGATCGTGGGAACAGCTTTCGGTCTTGCCTTGCGCGGATATCGGCCTGTCTGCGAAATTCAGTTCGACGGGTTTGTCTACCCGGCTTTCGATCAGATCGTCTCGCAGGTGGCCAAGATCCACTACCGCACCCGAGGCGCTGCCTCTGCGCCACTGACGATTCGGATTCCCAGTGGCGGCGGAATCGGTGCGGTGGAACATCATTCGGAGTCGCCGGAAGCGTACTTCGCTCACACGGCGGGACTGCGGGTGGTGTACCCGAGCAATCCGATCGACGGTTTTCACATGATCCGCCAATCCATTGCGGCCGACGACCCGGTGATATTCCTCGAACCCAAACGGCGCTACTGGGATACCGCCGACGTGAATACCGATGCCGCGCCCGAGCTTCCGCTCCACCGTGCCCGCGTCGCTCGCCCTGGAGACGACGCGACAGTAGTTGCGTACGGATCCATGGTCGCCACCGCGCTCGACGCCGCGCGGATCGCCGAAGAAGAAGGCCACGATCTGGAGGTCGTGGATCTGCGTTCACTCTCCCCCATCGACTTCGACACGATCGAGGCGTCGGTGAACAAGACAGGCCGGCTGGTCGTCGTCCACGAGGCGCCGAAGTTTCTCGGCGTCGGCGCCGAAATCGCAGCACACGTCGCGGAACACTGCTTCTATCAGCTCGAGTCACCGATCCTGCGGGTCACCGGATTCGACATCCCCTACCCGCCCGCCAAGCTCGAGCGATTTCACCTTCCGGACGCCGACCGGATCCTCGCAGCACTCGACCGGACGCTGGCAGCATGAGTACCGGGCACGAATTCCGGTTGCCGGATCTCGGCGAGGGCCTGACGTCCGCCGATCTGGTCGAGTGGACGGTCGGCATCGGCGACAAGGTGAAACTCAATCAAGTTCTCGCCCAGGTAGAGACAGCCAAAGCTCTCGTCGAACTGCCGTCGCCCTACGTCGGCGTTGTCAGAGAACTCCTCGTCGAACCTGGCTCTACCGTCCCGGTCGGCACTCCGATCATCCGTATCGAGGAGCCTGCAGATTCACCGACTCCAAGTGATTCACAGTCTCCGAGCGTGCTTGTCGGATACGGACCCGCGGCCGAGAGACCGAGCCGACGACGGAACAGGATTACGCCACACTCGCAAACCGCGGCGAGTACCGAGCGTCGGCCCGCAACACCCTCGGCGCGGCGCGCGGCCCGCGAAGCCGGCATCGATCTGAGCGAAATCACCGGAAGTGGATTCGACGGTGCCGTCACGGCAGCGGACGTCGCAGACGCGCTTCGTTTGAAGGCCGCGTCGAATGGAGCTCCGCGGCCGGCCGAATCCGGTATGCAGAAACAGCCGGTCTCGTCCGGCATGCGGAAACAGATGGCGTCGGCGATGGTCGCCAGTACCCGTGCCCCTCAGGCCAGCGTCTTCCTCACCGCCGATGTCACGCCTTCGATGGAACTACTCGGCAGGCTCCGTCCCTCGGACGCATTCACCGGGCTTTCTCTCACTCCGCTGACTCTCGCGGCCAAGGCCTTGGTTACGGCGATCTCGTCGCACCCGATGGTGAACGCGCATTGGGACGAGGCCCGCGGCGACGCCGTCATCGACGATCACGTGAATCTCGGCATCGCCGTCGCCTCCGAACGTGGACTGTCCGTGCCCAACATCAAAAGCGCCGAGACGCTGAGCCTGGTCCAACTTGCACGCGCGGTGACCGAACTGACCGTCGCTGCCCGCGCGGGAGTGACCGACGTCCATCACCTGACCGGCGGAACCGTCACGATCACCAATGTCGGAGTCTTCGGCGTCGACGGGGGCATTCCGCTCCTCAATCCGGGAGAAGCCGTCATCCTTTGCCTGGGCACAGTGAGCGAGCGTCCCTGGGTAATCGAGCGCAAGATCGAAGCGCGGAGCGTCGCGACACTGACGTTGACGTTCGACCACCGGATACTCGATGGTGAGCAGGCCGCGAGATTCCTCTCATTTGTCGCACAGATGCTCGCGGACCCGGACCTGTTGCTGTCTCACCTGTAAAAAGGAACGAGTGAGCGTCAACCCCACCGACCGAGTAGTCCCCACCTCCGCCCTGGTACGCGCCCGGGCCGGCATCTTCGGCATCTTCGGCATCAACGGATTTCTGCTCGCGATGTGGGTCGTCCACATTCCGTCCATCGAACACCGTGTGGGAATCAGTCACTCGACGCTCGGCTCACTGCTTCTCCTTCTTGCTGTCGGAGCCATTGCCGGTATGCAATTGAGCGGTCCGCTCGCCGATCGATACGGCAGCAGGCGCATGGTCATCCTGGCGGGTAGCGGGCTGGCATTCGCCACTCTCGGCCCGGGATTTGCCACGAACACCTGGCAACTGGGCGCTGCACTTGTTGTATTCGGCTTCGCGAACGGCGCGTTGGACGTGTCGATGAACTCGCAGGCTGTCGAGGCCGAACAGTTGTACCGGCGCCCGATCATGGCGGCCTTTCACGGCATGTTCTCGGTCGGCGGCGTATTAGGGTCCGTCATCGGATTCGGCACTCTCGCACTGGATCTTCCGCCGTACGTCACGCTCAGCATCGCGTCGGCAATCGGCTTGCTCGCGGTCTGGTTGTGCTCGCGACCCCTGCTCCCTCTCGTCGACGTGCATGCCGAAACCGCGTCGACTACCGGAAAGACACACGGCAGATTCTCGGCTCGCGTACTTGCCCTCGGAACCCTCGCCTTTGTTCTGATGCTGGCCGAGGGAGTGGCAAACGACTGGAGCGCACTGCAGGTCAAGGAAGATCTGGGTGTCTCGAATGCCGTTGCTGCACTGTCGTTCGGTGCATTCTCCGCCATGATGACCGTCGGCCGATTCACCGCGGATCGGATCAGCGCGGCAGTCGGCCCGGTGGCAGTGGTTCGCTACGGTGCGTTGCTCTCGTCCATCGGAATGCTGACCGTCGTGGTGTCGGGCTGGCTACCACTGACGTTGCTCGGTTGGGCCCTGTTCGGCGCCGGCCTGTCGGGATGCATTCCGCAGATCTTCACAACGGCGGGAAATCTGGGCTCAGGTTCGGCCGGCACCAACATGTCTCGCGTCGTCGGCATGGGATACATCGGATTCCTCGCCGGTCCGGCAACCATCGGCTGGGTCACCACGCTTGTGCCTCTCACCACAGCAATGTTGATCCCGTTTGCATGCGTCCTGGTCGCAGCGGCTTGTGCGGGTGTCGTTCGGCGCGATTCTCCGACCGCCTACAGACCTCACAGCTGATCCTCACGATCGGCACAGACTCAACAGGGATGCTGGTACTCGTGACCGTCTCGACCTCCACCCAGCACCCCGCTCCCTCCACAACCACTCGCTTCCTCGTCTTTGCTGCGATCGCCGTCGTAGCGCTGGGCGTCTTGTATTTCGTGCGACCCACCTCGCCTGGGGTGAGCGTCCCCGAACAGGTGCGCGCACTTGCCGAGTGGACGGTAGGCCGATTCGACGTCACCGCTGTACTCGCAGCCACTACTGCTCTGGCCGTCGTCTCGATGGTCCGCGGACTGCCATACGGCATCGGCGCGATCCTGCTCCTCGGAATGGGCGCCAATCTCACCAATGCGGCATTCGGTTCCTGGCTCCCCGATGTGCCCCAGGACCTGTTGCCCAGCGGTCATGTGGCAGCGGCGACCGCGCTGTACTGCTCGGCGATCTTGATCTCCGCCCCGCAGTGGCGTCCGGTGGTCGCCGGTCTCGGATTCGTGGGGGTTGCTGCGATCGGTGCCAGCGCACTGGCCGCCGAGATGAGCGGCCTTTTCGGAGTGATAGCTGGCGTTCTGATCGCTCTGGTATGGGCCTGTGCTGCAGCCATTTTGATGGCGCGATCGCCCATCGCCGCGAAACGTGAAGCGCTACGCCCGGATACGGCAGCAATCGCGTTCTCAAGGCACCGGAGCATCCGACTTTAGTCCTAAATCTTTGTGATTCAGAGATTCTCGCCGTTAAGCCCTCCCGCGACGGCGGGGCATGACGTATGTTCTGAAATGTCCGAATCAAGTAGTTCCACAGCGAAGGAGTCTTTACCGTGAGCCTCGAAGATCTGAACCCGCTCGAACTGATCCAGAAGTTGATCGAACTACTTTCCGGCTTCTCTTCCGACCCCGAAACCCCCGAGGTCCCGTAAAACGTCGCCAGAGGCGCCTGTTCCGAGTTTCGTCTCGGACCAGGCGCCTTCGTCGTTTCAGCACAAGAAGCCGTTTCAGCACAGGAATCGTTGCAACACAGGGACACGAAAAAGGCGCCCACTCGTGGTTACGAATGGACGCCCCTTCCGAGCTCGAGCGCTACAGCGCCTTGAGTTCCTCGGTTACTTCGGAGACCGACTTCTTGGCATCACCGAAGAGCATCGAGGTGCCCTCGGCGAAGAAGAGCGGGTTCTCGATACCGGCGAAACCGGAGTTCATCGAACGCTTGAGCACGATGACCGACTTCGACTGGTCGACGTTGAGGATCGGCATTCCGTGAATCGGTGAGCTCGGATCGTTGCGCGCCGCCGGGTTGGTGACGTCGTTCGCGCCGATCACCAAGGTGACATCGGTACGAGAGAACTCGTCGTTGATGTCGTCCATTTCCTTCATCGCGTCGTACGAGACATCCGCCTCTGCGAGAAGAACGTTCATGTGACCTGGCATACGGCCGGCGACCGGGTGAATGGCGTACTTGACCTCGACGCCCTTCGACTCGAGCAATTTCGCCATGTCCTTGACCGCGTGCTGAGCCTGCGCGACGGCAAGTCCGTATCCGGGTACGACGATGACCTGGTTGGCGTAGGCCATCTGGATAGCCGCGTCGGCGGCCGAGGTCGCCTTTGCCGTGCGCACGACGCCGTCGGAGGACGGCGCTTCGCCGCCGCCACCGAAGCCGCCGGCCACGATGGCCGGGATGGACCGGTTCATGGCCTTGGCCATGAGGTTGGTCAAGATGGTGCCCGAAGCACCCACGATCATGCCGGCGACGATCATCGCCTGGTTGTTGAGCGCCAAACCTGCAGCAGCAGCTGACAAACCGGTCAGAGCGTTGAGCAGCGAGATGACGACGGGCATGTCCGCGCCGCCGATGGGCAGCACGACCATCAGTCCGAGGATGCCCGAGAGTACGAGCACGCCGACGATCCACAGTGAGCTGGTTGGGCCTTCCGGTGAGATCGCCTTGATACCGATGATTACCGAGAATGCGACGGCGGCAATGAGCAGCAGCGCATTGAGCGGCTGCTGGAGCTTACCGATTCCGATCGGACGACCAGGCAGAGTTTCCTGCAGCTTCAGGAACGCGATCACGCTGCCCCAGAAGGAGATCGATCCGATCACCGCAGCAAAGAGCGAAGCGATGACGATGTGCACCGTCGGCGACTCGCCGTGCTGGAAAGCGGTGAACCCGTCCGAGTCCAGGAATTCCGCGTACGCGATCAACGCGACCGTGCCGCCGCCGACACCGTTGAACAGTGCCACCAACTGCGGCATGGCCGTCATCTTCGTGCGCAGCGCCGGCGGGACGCCGAGCACGACACCGATGACAAGGCCGGCAGCGATGAGGATCCAGTTCCCCATCTCCGCATCACGAATGGAGATCAGAGTTGCAACGACGGCGATGAGCATGCCGACCGCGGCGATCTGGTTGCCGCGGACTGCGGTCTTCGGGCCGGTAAGGCCCATGAGGCCGTAGATGAACATCGAGAACGCGACAATGTAGAGCGCATTGACCAGGTATTCCATTACTGGTCACCATCCTTCGACACAGACTTGGCGGCCGGCTTGGCCTTGAACATCGCCAACATGCGGTCCGTGACCACAAAACCACCGACAACGTTCACGGTTCCGAAGACGAGCGCGACGAACAAGATGATCTGCAACCCGATCGAGGGATCGTGCACCTTGCCCAGGACGACCAACGCACCCAGGACGACGATGCCGTGGATGGCGTTCGTGCCGGACATCAACGGGGTGTGCAGGGTGTTCGGAACTTTGGAGATCACAGCGAAACCGACGAACCCGGACAACACCAGGATCGCGATGTTCGCCAGAAGTGATGTGTACATCAGGCGCCCTTCTCTTCACGGGTGACGCACGCACCGGCCAGAACCTCGTCGGAGAAATCAGGCGCCAATGCACCTTCGACGAGCATCAGTTCGATCAGCGCGGAAATGTTCTTCGAGTACAACTCGGACGCATGCTCAGGCATGGACGCCGGCAAATTCAGCGGAGAGCAAATGGTCACGCCGTGCTTGACGACGGTTTGACCCGGCTCGGTCAGCTCGCAGTTACCGCCGGTTTCACCCGCGAGGTCGACCACGACACTGCCCGGCTTCATGCCTTCGACCGCGGCAGCGGTGACCAGGCGCGGCGCCGGACGACCCGGAACCAGAGCAGTGGTGATCACAACGTCGAAGCCCTTGATCGCATCTTCGAGTGCCTGCTGCTGCTTCGCTCGCTCGTCGTCGGTCAACTCGCGGGCGTATCCACCCTCGCCCGCCGCATCGATTCCGAGGTCGAGCCACTGTGCACCCACCGAACGCACCTGGTCGGCGACCTCAGGACGCACGTCGTACCCGGTAGCGCGGCCACCGAGGCGCTTGGCTGTCGCCAGCGCCTGCAGACCTGCCACACCCACTCCGAGCACCAGAACGGTCGCAGGCTTCACCGTGCCTGCAGCGGTGGTGAGCATCGGGAAGAACCGCGTCGACTCCGATGCTGCCAACAGAACAGCCTTGTACCCGGACACGTTCGCCTGCGAAGACAACGCGTCCATCACCTGCGCGCGGGAGATACGAGGAATCGCCTCCACGGCGTATCCCTCGATGCCGGCGGCCTTCAACTCGGCGATGCGGTTGTCCGCATTACGCGGATTCAGGAAACCGATGAGCTTCGCGCCGGTACTGATCCGGGCGATCTCTTCTGTCGACGGGGGCGCAACCTTGACCACGACGTCAGCAGTCCACGGATCGCCGATCTTCGCGCCGGCAGCGGTGTACAACTCGTCGGGAATCAACGCCCCGAGACCGGCCCCGGACTCGACGACCACGTCGACGCCCTTGCCGATCAAAGCGGACACAATTTTCGGCACCAATGCGACCCGACGCTCACCATCACTCGATTCTCGAGGGACGCCGACCGTCGGACGCACTTGTGCGCTCTTCGATGTTTCCATTTTCCATTACCTTCTGCGGTTGGTGGTTCGCCTGCTGCGACGAGCGGCAACCAGCATGTGATGAGCGGAAGATGACCCGCTTTTGGGTGAATGGTGACTGATAGTAGCCAGAGTTACCGCGGCGTAGGGAAACCGACGACGCACTTTCTCCATCTGAATCGAGTCCGAACAGTATGTTTGGACATACCTTGAGAAGCCTACTGTGGCGCCGATCACACTCGAATGGCGGGCTATTCCACTATTTGAAACGGCCGAAAGACGAAAAGGCATGAAATGACGCGCCGAATAATCACCGTCGAGGGAGTTTACGAACCGGCTTCCGAATGTAACGCCGTCGGGCTTCTCATCGACCAACTCTGGCCGCGCGGCGTCAAACGCGAAAACCTGCAGTACGCATCGCACGGCATCGGATTCTCGACCCGTTGTTCTACTGACAGCAAGCAAGGACCTGCCATACAGCCACGCGCAGGTCCTTGCCGACTATCTCGCAGAATTACTCTGATGTCCTAGTATTTCATCGGAGGATCAACTGCTCACATATTGAGACCGCAACTTGTGCTTTACGAGCTTTCCGGTCGCGGTCCTAGGCAATTCGTCGGCAAAGTCGATGCTTCTCGGAGCTTTGAAATGTGCAACCTGGCTGCGAACGTATTCCAGCAATTCCTCGGCGACATGGGCACTCGGCTCGACTCCCTCCGCCAGTTGGACAACCGCCTTGACCTGTTCGCCCATTTCTTCATCGGGAACACCGATGACCGCCACGTCGAACACTTTCGGATGCAAGGTAAGGATGTTCTCGGACTCCTGCGGATAGATATTGACGCCACCAGAGATAATCGTGAATGCCGCACGATCGGTCAGATAAAGGAAACGCTCGGAGTCGATATAGCCGATATCTCCACTCGTTGTCCATGTCGGATGATCCGGATGCTGCGCGGCAGCCGTTTTCTCGGGGTCGTTGTGGTACCGGAATGGCAGAGTCTCCCGCTCCCAGAACACGGTACCGACCTCGCCGACCGGAAGATCACGCCCGGCGTCGTCACAGATGTGCACGATCCCCATCACTCCGTCACGACCGACGGAACCCGGATGCGCCAAGGCCTGCTCGCTGTTGATGAAGGTGGCGCCCGAACCCTCGGTCGAGGCGTAGTACTCGTGGATCACCGGCCCCCACCAGTCGATCATTGCCGTCTTCACTTCAGGCGGGCAGGGAGCAGCAGCGTGAATGGCGACCTTCACCGTCGAGACGTCGTAACGATCGCGGGCCTCCTTCGGAAGTTTCAACATTCGAACGAACATCGTCGGCACCCACTGGCTGTGTGTCACAGCGTGTTTACCGATCAACTCCAGCGCGGTTTCGGCTTCGAATGCATCCATCAAGATCACGGTTCCGCCGACCGAATTGATCACGCCACAAAAGCGCAGGGGCGCCGCGTGATAGACCGGAGCCGGGCACAAATAGACTGTGTCGGAATCGAACCCGTACATCGGCGCGAACACCGCGGTGTACGGATCCATGGTGGTGTCCACCTCGCCCTCCGGAAGGTCTCCCTTGATCCCCTTCGGCCTCCCAGTGGTTCCTGACGAATACAGCATGTCAGCCCCACGTGGCTGCGAGTCGAGTGGATCGGCGGACTGAGCATCGACCGCATCCTCGTAGTCGTCGAAACCCTCGAGGGCGCCGCCGTACACCAATCGGTGGCGCACGCGCGGAATCAGCTTCTCGTCCAACGGAACTGCTGCCGACGCCTGCCCCGACGCCACCAGAATTGTCGCCTCGCAGTCGTCGACGATGTAGGCGGTCTCCGCAGCCGTGAGATGCCAGTTCACCGCAGTGATGTAGAGACCTGATCTCAATGCTGCCCAGTACACCTCGAACGCCCGGAGATCGTTGTTCGAGATGAGAGCGACGTGGTCCCCAGGCTTGGCACCGACACTTCGGAAGTATCGCGCCAACTGCGTCGACCGTTCGTCGAGTTCCCGATAGGTGATGGACTCACCCGTCGCCGGGCGAATGACGGCGGGCTTGTCCGGCGTGGACTGGACAAAATTTCCTGGAAACACGAAGACTCCTCTGTCGGTGACGACAACGCCGCGTGAGCCTGCTTCGGCGTCGACAATCCTGGTCTACCACAGGAACTCTGCCTCCCTCGGATGTTTGGCAACACCGACTCGAAGCATGGGAATGCCCGCTCACTTATCCGGCGCGACATACAGTGAGGAGAACCGCACCGTCCGAAACAGGAGATGTCCGCATGAGTGGTTGGCCCCAGGACGCAGTAGTCGACGCGTTGACCGAGGAATGGACAGTCATCGACGCACTGCTTGCCGAACTCGACGGTGACCAGTGGTTGGCACCGTCCAACCTTCCGGGGTGGACGGTCCATGACATCGTGTCCCACCTGATCGGTACGGAATCACTGCTCGCGGGCATCAATCCGCCGTCGATCGACCTGGACGTGCACGCATTGCCTCACGTCCACAACGAGATTGCGGCGTTCAACGAGCGCTGGGTCGAAGGCCTGAGGCGGACACCGCACGCGGACTTGTTGGCCCACTATCGCGATATCACTGCCACGCGAGCCGACGCTCTTCGCTCGATGACGGGCGCAGACTGGGACGCCGAGACACAAACACCAGTCGGTCTTGCGCCCTATGGCCGGTTCATGCGCATTCGGACCTTCGACTGTTGGATGCACGAACTCGACATCAGAGATGCAGTCGGCATTCCGGGCGAGGAAGGCGGATTGCGCGCGGAGACTGCATTCGGCGAAATCACCAGCGCGCTCGGATTTGTCGTCGGGAAACGAGGAAAGGCACCCGAGGGAGCACGGATCACTTTCGAACTCGAAGGGCCACTTGCCCGTTCACTTCACATCTCGGTCGATGCGCGTGCAACGCTCGTCCCGGAGCTCGACGGTCCGGCGACCACGACCATCTCGATGAGCTCACCGCTCTTCACCCGGATTGCCGGTGGCCGCGTCCACGCGTCCGATCATCGAACCGACATCTCACTTCGCGGCGACACCACGGTGGGCGCACGCGTCGTCGACAATCTGGCGTTCACGATTTGAGAGCTGGGTGGGTAGGTCGCGAAGGTACTGAGAAGTGAAACTGTTTCTCTCGTCCTACCGTTTCGGCGACCACCGCGAGGCTTTTGTCGATCTTGTAGGCCGCGGCGCACGCATAGCGGTGATCGCCGCGGCTGCAGATTCGTGGCCCGTCAATGCCCGCAGTTCGGCAGTGACAAGCGAATTGACCCCATTGCGGGCTGCGGGCTTCACGGCAGAGGAAGTTGACGTCCGAGACTTCCTGGGTGCACCGGAAGCACTCGAAGTCCGGCTTCGCGAATTCGACTGTCTGTGGGTTCGCGGCGGAAACACGTTTGTCCTGCGAGCTCAGCTAGCCCGAAGCGGCGCAGATCGGGTCATCGAGATGCTGGTTCGTTCGGGCCTCGTGGCCTATGCGGGATACAGCGCGGGAGCGTGTCTGGCGACTCCGACTCTGATCGGGCTCGACGCGTCGGACGACCCCGCTGAAGTCACGCCTACGTGCGGTATCGACCCGATCTGGTCCGGGCTCGCGCTGGTCGACTTCGCGATAGTGCCGCACGGCGGCGATTCGTTACTCGAAGATCCGCAGGTGACCGCGCGGACGGTCGCAGCGCTGACCACTGCTGGCGCGCAATTCACCGTGCTTACTGATCAAGAGGTGATAGTCGTCGGCCGCTGCTCTGACGCAGACGGTTGATCTTGACGCAGACTGGGCAGTCGACTCGGCCCGACTGGATCAGCCGTGCTCTGCCACCGCGGTTCCGGCTGCCGGCGACTGACGCTCCAGCCTCGTCCACGCAATCTCCCAGCGCTTGACCGAGACCTCGTCGGCGTCCTCGAGAAGGGCGTCGAGGAGCAGACGCGGATTTTCGCGCCATGCCAGTTCGGCGGCATGGACCTCCGCCGCCGAGAACAACCCGGACGCCTCGAGATCGCGAATCCACTCGCAGATCTCGCCCCGGTGGATCCGTGCGATGGTCTCGTATCCCAGACCTTCGTCAAGGAAGTCGTACGAAAAAATTGCGGCAAAGTAACTGTTCGACTCGCGCTGCCCGAAAATCATGTGCGTTCCTTCCTCGAAGTTGTCCGACGAAGACTCGAAATCGAACCGTTGCGAAGCCGCGCCAAAGTTTTTTTGGCGAAGTTGTAACGCTTCTTCTATCCCCGACGATTCAAACGCTAACCCCCCAAGCGGGTCTTTGGGATCACGTCCGAGAAACGATCTGATGACCAAGGCAATACCCCTGGGGTTTCCGGGCGCTCGCACCCTTCGTCGGCACGCAATCAGCGCCCCGCTGACCTGCAATTTGCCCGTTTCAGGTCCTCCACTTAATCCATCCGAACAGACGACAAAAAACTTTGTGACGAGTCCCACATATTGGGATGTTTACGATCGCGATGCATATGTATCACCCAATTTGGGCACAAAAGTACGGGCAAATCGGCACGTACAGACCAGTTTTCTTCCTGATCCGACACGACCAAGGTCCCTTGAACGGTCGTCCAGTTGTAGTTGCGCTAAGTAACGTAACTCACGCCGGCAAGCGATATTGCGGACCGCCTGCCAGGTAGCGTGGCTCCACAGAACGCAGACGCGGCGCGCCGCAACCGGCCGCCCTTTCGAAACGGAGCCCGAAGATGACCGAGACAGTGGCGCACAACTCCGCGGAAACGCGCTTCGAGATCCGTGTCGACGGCGAACTGGCCGGTTTTGCCGAGTACTCGGACCATTCCGGTGTCCGTGATTTCCACCACACGGTGACGTACCCACAGTTTCGCGGGCGCGGGCTTGCCGCCATCGTGGTGCGTGAAGCGCTCGATCAGACCCGGAACGAGGGATTGAAGATCCTTCCGACGTGCTCGTACGTCGAGAAGTTTGTTGCAGAGAACCCCGTTTACCAGGCATAACCGAACGAGGACGGTCCGCGAAAAATCACTCGCGGACCTGCAACCCCCGCTGCTAGCGTCGATGGTGCCGTCGTCGAAACTCTCGAAATCCTGGTCGGCACCATCTCGGGGAAGGAAAGAACGTGGTCGCCTCAGCAGATCGGCGCCCACCTGCATCCGAGGACGTAGCTACCCCCAGCTATCTCCCTCTCGTCCTCGTCAATCTCGCGACGCTGTTCTCGGCGATCGGCAACGGTATCGCCATCGTCGCACTCCCCTGGCTTGTTCTCGAACGAACCGGCAGGGCTACCGACGCGGCGATAGTTGCCGGCGCAGCAGCCATTCCGTTACTCGTGTCGAGCCTGTTCTCGGGGACATTCGTCGACAAATTCGGACGCCGTCGAACGTCGATGATTTCCGACGCTCTCTCGGCGATGTCCGTAGCGGCGATCCCGATCATCGCGGCCACCGCGGGCTTGACGATCCCGGTGATCGCGGCGTTGGCCGCGCTCGGTGCGGTGTTCGACCCCGCCGGAATGGCGGCGAGGGAGTCCATGCTGCCTGCAGCAACTCGGACAGCCAAGTGGAAGCTCGATCGCACCAACAGCGTGTACGAGGCCAATTTCAACGTCGCATATCTGATCGGCCCTGGCATCGGCGGTGTCCTGATCGCAACGATCGGGGCGGTGAACACGCTCTGGGTGACGGCGGCTGGTTTTGTGTTCTCGATAGTCGTGGTTGCCTTCATCCGCCTTCCTGGCGCCGGAGTTCCAGAACACGAACATCGTCCGAAATCGATCTGGCACGGCACACTCGACGGTCTTCGGTTCGTCTGGAACAACAAACTGCTGCGCACTCTGGCGCTGATCGACATGGCCGTCGTCGCGCTCTACATGCCGGTGGAGAGTGTCGTGTTCCCGGTGTACTTCACAGAGTTGGATCAACCGGCGCAACTCGGATCGGTGCTGATGGCATTGGCGATCGGCGGCATCATCGGCTCTCTCGCCTACGCTCCGCTGGCACCGATCATGTCCCGGCGACTGATCATGATTTTTGCCGTTGCCGTTCTCGGCATAGCGATGCTTGCCATGGCGCTTCTGCCTCCGCTGTGGGTGATCCTCGTGCTCGCCGGACTGCAGGGTCTCGTCTACGGACCAGTCGGCCCGATCGCCAACTACGCCATGCAGACCCACAGCCCGGAGCACATGCGCGGACGCGTCGTCGGTGTCATGACGTCGACTGCCTACGCCGCCGGCCCGCTGGGTTACCTCGCGGTCGGCCCTCTGCTCGATCAACTCGGAATCGCGTCGACCTTTGTGGCCCTGTCGATTCCGATCATCCTGATCGCCGCAGTCTGTGCCTCCCTGCCGGTGCTTCGCGAACTGGATCGTCCGCGACACTCGACCGACGTCAGTTGAACCCCATCACGTCGTTTCCCCAGGCGACGCGCAGTCCGTGATCGGGGTCGCTGACGAGGGTGTCAGCCGAGTCGATCAACAGCGTCGACCGCCTCTCTTCCTCGTACGGCGCCCAGTGCTTCGAACCGTCGAGAGCTGCCGGCACGGCATGCCGCGCGAAGGCCAACCATCGCCGTTGAATACGGCCGGCTACCTCCATCGCAGCCTTCCGTCCACCCAGCCAGAACGTGGGGTCGACGTTCAGGGTTCCGAAATTGCCGAATACATAAGGTAATTCGGTCGCGTGGCCCGCACCGATCCGCGCCGCCTTGAGCATCGGCGTCGCGTGATCGAAGCGGTAGACCCACGTAGGGGAATGCCTGCAGTGGGCGTCGGCGATCCACAGAGTCGGCATGCGAAACGCCGCGTCCCGCGACAGTGCCAGCGCGCCACTTGGTTTCGCGTGATCAGGGTAAGCCGACATGATCTCGGCAAGTTTGGTCGCGGAGATGTCTGGGTGATCATCCGCCAGCAGTTGCAGCATGGCCTCGACCGACTGCGCGCTCACCGGCATCAGCGGAGACTTCATGAACTTGAAGATCGACGCCTCGTCCTTGTTGGAACCGATGATCAGTGGAATTCGGTGCGCGTAACCCTTCTGGAAAGCCGCAACCGGGTAGTGCGGCACCAGATCACGATCGACAACGGGTGCCATCGCCAAAGTTCCCGGAATCCGGGTCGGAATTTCGTTGACCAGGTCATCGCTTGCCTTCACGAGCAGTTCCAGATCCGTGGTCAGCAGATCGCCTGCGTCTTCAGGGTCGATCGAGAGCAGTTCGAGAAACCGCTCCGCCACGGTCTTGGCGCGCTCGGCCCCGTAGACGGAGGTCGCGGGAGGACTCTGGGCAATCGCACGATGGAACAGACCTTCGGCGCTCGGACAGGTCATGAGCGTCGTGATGGATCCTGCGCCGGAGGACTCACCGAACACCGTCACCGCACTCGGGTCACCCCCGAAGGCGTCGATGTTGTCTCGAACCCATTCGAGTGCCGCAATCTGGTCTCGCAGACCACAGTTCGATTCGAAAACGGTATCCGCGGTGGAGAATCCAGACAGGTCCAGGAATCCGAGGGCTCCGACGCGATAGTTGAAGGAGACGAGAACGACGTCACCGGTTTCAGCCAGATGACGGCCGTCGTAAATCGTTTGGGCGGCGGACCCGAGGCAGTAGGCGCCGCCGTGAATCCACACCATCACCGGTCGCGGCGTGCCGTCGGGGCGCGGGGCCCACACGTTGATCGACAAGCAGTCCTCGTCGATTTTGAAGGCCCGGTCGATCGGAACCGCCGGGCTCTGGCCCTGCGGCGCGATCGGCCCGAACTCACGACAGTCGCGCACCCCGTCCCAGGGCTCAGCGGGTTGCGGCGCGCGGAACCTCCGCGCACCCACCGGCGCTGCTGCGTATGGCATGCCCTTCCACGCGAATACTCCGCCATCCGGATACCCGCGGGCTTCTCCGCCGCGGGCACGGATCACGAGTGTTCCGTCCTCGCCGAGATTCGGTCGAACGTCGGTCTCCATGTCTGAATCCCCTCCCGACCCGCGCGTGTGGCAAACAAGACCAAACGTACCAACATAAGGCCGATGTGCGCCGACTACTCAACTGCCAGGTAGGCGCCGACGAAGCAGAGGCTCGGTGTTAAGGTCGCCTAGTTCTGACACGGGGTGCTCCGCATGGGCGGGGCTGAGAACACACCCGGGAACCTGATCAGGTAATGCTGACGAAGGGATGTCATGGCTACTACGCAGCCTGCATACAATTCTGCCGAAAACTCGGTGGCCACAGCGCCGTCGACGGATCGGTTCACCGATCGGCTCTGGGCCGAGACGAAGGTCCTCCGCGAGTCGATCGACTCACTCGAGTTCCTCGAACGCCTCGGCGACGGAACCTTGCCTCTCGACGCGTTCCGCACGTACATCGAGCAGGACAAGCTTTATCTCGAAGGGTATTCGAAAGCGTTGTCCCTGGTCGCGGCCCACGCCCCGGATCCGCAGTCGGCGGGCTTCTGGTCGAATTCCGCGTCCACGGCAGCGACAGTGGAATCTGCGCTTCACGACGGACTTCTCACCGGTGGAATTCTTCCAGCGGGATCGGGAAGGCTCGAGCATTCGCAGGCCTGCCTGGGATACGTCTCGTATCTGACGGCGACTGCGGCAACTGCGCCTTACCCGGTCTCCGCAGCGGCAGTACTCCCCTGCTTCTGGATCTACGCCGAGGTCGGCCGCGATCTTGCCGCTTCAGCGCGCGAGGTACTCGACGCCGATCCGTCGCATCCGTACGCACAGTGGGTCACGACGTACGACGCACCCGAATTCCACGAGTCGGTGGCGCAGGCCCGCGTACTGGTCGATGCTGCGGCCGAAGCAGCCACCGAGACAGAGCGTGAGGCGATGAGTGAAGCATTCCGCATCGCCAGTCGCTACGAGTTGATGTTCTGGGATTCCGCACTCCACCAGCAGCCTTGGCCGGCGTCGTGATGTCGTTTGCGGCGCTGCGCCGCACACTTGCCACGTCTGCCGCGATCGCAGCCGCATTCACAGTTCTGACCGGATGCGCCGCTGACACCGGCTCTTCCGACGGGACCATTCGGTTCGCACTCGACTGGACCCCGAACACGAACCACACCGGTTTGTACGTTGCACTCCAAGAGGGCTACTTCGAGGACGCCGGTCTGGACGTCTCGATCCTGCCGTACAACAACACCTCTCCCGACACCCTGGTCGACGCCGGCAACGCGGAGTTCGGCATCAGCACACAGAGTCAGGCCACGTTCGCCCGAGCGGCCGGCGCCGCCACGACGTCCGTCATCGCGCCACTTCAGCACCGCGCCACCGGCATCGGTGTGAAGGCGGATCGTGCGGACATCACGCGCCCGCGTGATCTCGACGGAAAGACGTACGCTGGGTTCGGCGATCCCGGCGAAGTCGAAACGCTGCAGCAGATCATCCGCAACGACGGCGGGACCGGGAACTTCACGACGGTCACGCTCGGAACGTCTGCTTACGAAGCCGTGTACTCGGGGCAGGCAGATTTCACGGTCTCCTACTTTGCGTGGGAAGGCCTCGAAGCGGAGCGAAACGGAACTCCGATGCGGTACTTCCAGTACACCGATTACGGCTTCCCCGATGCGTATTCGATCGTGATCAACGGCAACCAGCAGTGGTTGAAGGACCATCCCGACGAGGCACGCAAGTTCGTCAACGCCGTTCAACGCGGATATCAGACTGCTGCCGACAACCCGGACCAGGCCGCGCAGGATCTCATCGACGCGAACCCCGGAGCTTTCACCGACGAAGACCTCGTCCGTGACAGTCAGCGGATGCTTGCCGCCGACTACATGAAAGACGCCAACGGCGTCGTCGGTACGCAGAACCTCGAAACCTGGTCGGGTTATTCGGGATTCCTCTTCGACAACGGATTGCTCGCCGGACCGGACGGGAAGCCGTTGACCCAGAAGCCGGACTGGTCGGAGTACTTCACCAATGAGTATCTCGACGCGTCCTGACGTGAGCGGACGGCTGGTCTCGGCCATGCGGCGGGCGCTTCCCGCGCTCGCCGTGGTGGTGCTCCTCGTGGCGGCGTGGCAGATCTACGTCGAGATCAGTGGGATTCGGCCGCAAGTACTTCCGTCTCCGGGGCGCGTTCTGTCCCAGGGGTGGGACAACCGCGAGATCATCTCCGGCCACGCCTGGTCGACATTGCAGGTCACGTTGGTCGGCTTCACTGTTTCACTGGTGTTGGCCTGGATTCTTGCTGTGGTCGTGGACTTTTCGCCGTGGTTGTCACGCGCGCTGGTACCACTTTTTGTCGTCTCGCAGACCTTGCCGATCATCGCCATTGCGCCACTGATGATCATCTGGTTCGGCTTCGGGTTGCTGCCGAAGGTGTTGGTGATCGCACTTGCAACGTTCTTCCCCATGACCATCGGACTCATCGAGGGATTTGCCGCGGCCGACCGTGAAGCGGGCGCTCTCCTGCGCAGTATGGGCAGCACTCGCTGGCAGGAGTTCCGATACGTCCGCCTTCCTTCGGCGATTCCGCGATTCTTCACCGCCCTGCGTATCGGTATCACCTACGCGGTCGTGGGCGCGGTGTTCTCCGAATACGTCGGCGCTACTTCCGGTTTGGGCATTTACATGAGCACCCAGAAGAACTCCTTCCGCACCGATCTGGTGTTGGCGGCCGTACTGGTGACCGCGTTGATCAGCGTCACGCTGTACTTGCTGACGTTCGTCATCGAGCGCATCGTTGCACCATGGGCGATGAACGAAAGGTCGCGGACATGACCGACCCGACGGTCGAGGAGGCAATGGTCGAAATTCAGGACCTGACCAAGAGGTTCGACACTGCCGGAGAATCGCGTCTCGTACTCGATTCGGTGTCCTTCCGCGCCGACGCGGGCGAATTCGTGTCGGTGATCGGGCCGAGCGGCTGCGGCAAGAGCACGATCTTCAACGTCCTGGCCGGGCTCGAATCCCCGACCTCGGGTTCAGTCCGTGTAGGCACGCGCGCAACTGAATCCGAAGCAGCCGCCGAGGTGCACACCGCGTACATGCCGCAGAAGGATCTTCTGTTCCCTTGGCGCTCGGTACTGGACAACACGGCCCTCGGTTTGGAAGTGCAGGGAGTCGGCAAGAAGGAAGCACGCGAGCGTGCTCGTGAGTTGTTCCCCGCGTTCGGCCTGTCCGGATTCGAGGACGCCCGGCCGTCACAGCTGTCCGGCGGTATGCGCCAGCGAGCGGCGATGCTGCGCACCGTTGTTCAGGGCAAACCTGTCCTGCTGCTCGACGAGCCGTTCGGCGCACTGGACTCGTTGACCCGCACCGAGATGCAGGCTTGGCTGCAAGACGTGTGGCAGCAGTACCGGTGGACCGTGCTGATGATCACCCACGATATTCGTGAAGCGATCTATCTGTCCGACCGCGTGGTCGTTCTGTCTGCGCGTCCGGCAACGGTCAGGTGCGTAGTCGACGTTCCCTTGCCGAGACCACGCGAGCTGGACATGATCACCACGCCCGAGTTCGCCGACGTCGAGCGCGAACTGCTTGCCGTTCTCCACGACGAGACGCGCAAGTCGCTACGCCCCTAGCGGTTACTGAAAATGCAGTAGTTACTGATAATGCAGTAGTTACTGATAATGCAGTAGTTACTGATAATGCGCTGAGAGAGTTTCAAGTTCACCTGGAGTTCAGGAGGATGCGCACCGAAACCTGACGAGGTCACGTACCATGATCCGGCACTTTCACCCAAAACACCTTAATATCAGCAAGATCCGAACGCTCGACACGCAGTCCGTCAACGCTGCACAATTCTCCGTACTCTTCGGTAACGTACACTCGGTCGCCTACGAGACCAACGGCCAGAAGGTAACTGGACGGTAAAGCGGAATCGTGGAGGCACAGTCATCGCAACAGATTTGGAAAGGGACAGCGTGAGCACACTGCAGTCAGGTCAAAGCCTCGGAGTCGGCCAGGAACTCAAGTCCGACAACGGCGCATACACCCTCACCTTGCAGGACGACGGCAACCTGGTTCTGTCCGAGGGCGGACAGGCTGTTTGGGCCGCAGGCACCAACGGATCCGGCGCCAACCGCGCCGAGGTGCAGGCTGACGGAAACTTCGTCATCTACAAGGACTCCGACGCCGTGTGGGCATCGCAGACCGCAGGCAACGACGGTGCCTCCCTCTCGGTTCAGGACGATCGCAACGTCGTTCTGTCCGCCGGTGGAAATGCTCTGTGGTCTTCGGACACTGCAATCGAGGCTCCGGCCGCCGAGGCTGCCCCGGAGCCCGCTCCGGCACCGGAGCCCGAGCCTGCACCCGCCGCTCCGGCAGCGCAGAGCTACACCGTCGAAAGCGGCGACACCCTGTGGGCAATCGCGGAGCGTTTCTACGGTGACGGCAACCAGTACCAGCGCATCGCGGATGCAAACGGCATCCCGAACCCGGATCTCATCAACGCCGGTCAGGTACTGACGATCCCCGCCTGATTCACTGCTTGACCTGGCCCTGGGTGCCGACGTCCGCGTCGACGCCCGGGGCCTTTTGTGTTCTACGCCACACAGATTCGCGTCCCGCCCAGCAGGCCCTGATACTCCATTGCGGCATCTTTTCGCCTACAGTACTTCCGTACTGCTCCCGAAGGACAGGTGTGCATGAAAGACAGAACAGTCATGATCGGCGCTGTCGCAGTGGCCGCTCTCTCTCTGACATCAGGCCTCGTTTTCGGCGGAGCAGCCGGCGCATTCGGTTCCGGCGGCCCTGTGGTGAAGCCTCCCGCTCTGGTCTCGTCGGTTTCCGTGGAGTCCGTCGCCGGGATCGAACCGGCCGCGTTCTACAGCTCGGTTGCAGTTCCCACGGTTGTCATCCCGCCGACGCCGACCTGGCGAATCGCCGACGAGACGACTGCTCCTCGTAATCAGCCGCTGGTGGTGACCGCGACAAGCACGAGTTCCGCTACGTCCACTACGACTGCAACGAGTACGACAACACCGGTCTCGTCCACGACCACCGCGTCGGCTACCGCGACCTCGTCACCGACCGCGACAGCCACGACCACCAAGACCAGCACCACCCCAGTTGTCACGACCGGGTCCACGCCGCCCGTCGTCGAGGTCTCGCCCGTTCTCGCCGGATAGTCATCGCTCTTTCGCCTGCATACCGCCTGGCGTGACGGCGGTTACAGGCGCACTTCAGTCGCCGCTCTCAAATACCCGATCTACCTGCGACAACCTTCCTAGTCGTCACGGTTCGTGGCGCGCTGCAATCCGGTCGACCGGAAAAGGACAGCAGCATTGTCGGGACCTCGCGATACCGTATAGGTCTGAGCTTTTGCGGAAGGAGGTGGCTGATGAGCGCAATGGGCTTCGATCTCGATGTCAGTGTCGACCGGGCATGGGCAGAATTTCAACGTCGCCTCGGCGATCACATTTCCATCATGGTCGACGGCGACGTGCTTGCCGTGGAATCGTCCACCGGCGACTTCGATCCAGCTGACGGCGCAGCGCCATGTGTTCAGTTCCTCGTGTGGGACGAGAACACAGTCCGCTGCGAGGTTCCTTCCAACGACTTCCTTCATCCGCGCTATCGACTCGAAGATGCCGACGAACAAAAGTTGATCGCACTCGGCTGGAATCCGCCTTCCGAGAATCTCGACGATCCGAACAACTCCCCCGCCTTCTGCGTCGACAAGGCGCAGAACTGGGCCGATCAGCTCGCAGCGATGACTGTCGATGCGTTCCGTGATGTGTTCGGTGTGCAGCACCCGGCTTTTCTATCCAGCGATCTCACCGGCAACGAGCAGACTCCGGATTTCGATCCGTCGGTTGTCGAGTCGACAGAACTTCCGACACTCGACCCCACCGCGGCCTACATGCCCAACGACGTCGACCACCTCAAGGAGTTGGTCACTCTCGCTTTGCTTCCCATGCTCGGCACGCTTCCCGAGCGGGACAGCGACGGCGACATACCAATTCGGGTCGGTTCGACGGTCATGTTCGTCGGTCCGCTTTCCGAGTCCATGGACGTGCAGTTGTTCTCGCCGCTCGTTCAGGACATCAGCAACCGCACTCGTGCAGCCGAGGTCATCGCCGATCTCAACCGCAAATGGTCGCGCATCAAGTTCGTCTTGATCGACGACCGTCTGTCGGTGTTCCTCGAGGTGGCGGGCTCACCATTCGTTCCCAAACAACTCACCGATACGTGCGCAGCCTTGACGTCGTTCCTGCGTACCGTGGACGACGAGTTCGCCGCACGCGTCGGCGGAGACCTCTTCTTCGCGAACAAGAGCGGTGACTCCTCCTCGCTGCAGCCTGATCTGACGGCCGAGGACCTGCCCCCCGAACTCGAGACCCTGCTGCATCTCGATCTGGACGTGGCCGAGGATCTCGACGCGGTAGCCGATGTCTGCGGGCGCGATCGCGATCTGATTCTTCAGCTCCTCCACATCAGTAACGAATGGCAGATTCAGCTCCGCAGTCAGGCGGTGGACGCCCACAGTCGCGGGGACGCCGAAGAGGCTGCAGGATACGAGGATCAGGTCGGCGGGTGGGAACTCATGGTCGACCGTCTTCGGGGGGCTTTGCGACTGGTGGTCCTGCCCAATTCGCGAACCGAGACGCCGGCAAAGCCGCAACCTGAGCAGATGGGCCTGTTTGCCGATCCCTTGCAACAGAGTCTCTTCGACGATCCGTCCTGACACGACGGATCGCCTTCTCGCTATTCGAAGTGGGATTTGAAGATCTGTCCGTGGACGCCCACGGTTCGATCGACTACCTGTGAGACCGTGAAATCGGCTGCGGCAGAAAGATAGGCGTACGCCGTCGCTCGATCCATACCGCGATCATGCTCGAGGAAGTCGAGTGCGTTGACCACCGCACGTCGCATGGCACCGTTGAGGTCACTGTTCTGCCCATCGACCGAACCGTTGGGGTCGGACAGGCCGATCGGAATCCAGGCCTCCTCGGTCTCGGCGAACGGGTATCCGAATGCCACCGATGGGGCGTCACCGGAGTTCTTCTTGCACACGCTCAGTCGGAACGTGCCGCGCAGCGATCCTTCCATCGCCGTCAGCGCCGCCTCACCGTCGCCCATGGCCATGTGTGGGTCACCGACGTAGAAGAGGGCGCCTTCAGCGAATACCGGCAAATAGAAGGTTGATCCGACACCGAGATGCCTGATGTCGATGTTTCCGCCGCCCAGGGTCGGAGGAATGGAGTTCGACGACGGGGACGTCGGGTCGGCATCCGAGGAATAGGCAACTCCCATCATTCCCATGAAGGGTCGCAAGGGAAACCGCACCTTCGACTGTCCGAAAGGCATCACTCCCTTGCCGTCTTCGATCGCCGTGAAGGTGGAAACACCGCCGTACTTCAACGGGTCCTTTGTTGCGCGCCCGTCTGTGGCGACCGGCGGCATGACTTCGTCCAGAGTGATTCCCGCTGGAGCGGTTCCGTCTGCTGTGACGGCGAGAGCGCCCTTGCCATGTCTGCTCGACACAACGCCGTACGGCACGCGGGGAATGGCTTCGAGAGTCTCGATCTTGAGTACGTCTCCAGGCTGGGCGCCTTCGACGAAGACCGGGCCGGTGACGACGTGCGGTCCGTCCTTGTCGAAGTTTCGTTCGGTTCGGTTGTATTCGGCCGCAACGGCAATCGCATCTTCGAGCACGTCCTTCTCGGAAACGCCTTTGCTACCGAAGTATTCGAGAGGATTGCGCCCTTGATCCTCGAGAATTCCCTCGTGCGAGAGGGCGTCGATCGTGACGGTCTGACCCGACTTCATCCGCATCACCTCGCGGGTGTGGATGTTGGGCACATAACCCCACATGACGTCCGACGGATCCGAACTCAGATAGTGATCGCCACTGACGTTTCCGCTGCCCGGTTGCAGAATCGGAATGCCATCGGCGAACGGTAGTGCAGAGGAGGACGATCCAGCCGGCGACGCGTTCGAGTGCGCGCATCCCGAAGCCACACCGGCAACGCCTACTCCCGCACCGAGGGCAGCGACTGCCCTCATGAATCCGCGTCGGCCAAGACCTTTCGTCAGATCTTCGGCTGCGTTGCGGGCAAGAGTGTTTTCCATCGAGATTCCTCCGGAGTGCGTGACGATGTGCGACTGCGAAGAAAGCTAGACCCGATTTGTTACTCGTTCATTACCATTTCATGGCAGGGAAATGCCGTTGACTGAGAATGAATTCAGCGATGGCGAAGCCGCCACAGCGAGGTCGTCTCTCGTGCCCGGGCGGCGTGAAGCGCATCGGTTCGGTCACTGACCTTTGCGTGCGTCGGTTTGACGTCGATGCGATCGACAACAGTGAGCCCACCGGCCGCAATCAGGTCGTGTAGTTCGGATCGCGTTCGGAGACCGAGGTGTTCGGCAATGTCCGAGAGGATCAGCCACGCTTCTCCCCCGTCGTCCAGATGCGCTGCGACACCCGTCAGGAAGCCCTTCAGCATCGCTCCAGCAGGGTCGTAGACGGCGTATTCGATGGGCGAGGTGGCCTTGGCCGGAATCCAGGGAGGATTGCAGACCACCAACGGAGCGGTGCCTTCGGGGAAGAGGTCTGCTTCCACCACGTTCACCTGATCGCCGTAGCCAAGCCGCGAGAGGTTGGTGCGCGCGCATTGCAATGCCCGGGGGTCCTGGTCGGTGGCCGTCACTGTCTGAACTCCACGCCGCGCCAGGACGGCAGCAAGAACGCCGGTACCTGTTCCGATATCGAAAGCAGATTCCGTCGACGGTAGCGGAGCAGACGCGACAAGATCGACATACTCCCCGCGGACGGGTGAGAACACTCCGAAGGCGGGATGCACTCGTGCGTCGAGAGCCTCGATGAAAACACCTTTGCGGTGCCACTCGTGAGCGCCGATCGCGCCGAGGATGTCACGCAACGAGCGAACCGAAGGCTCACCGGTAATCCCGAAGGCTTCGGTCAACGCTACTTGCGCGTCCGGGGCTCGCCGGAGTGGCATCGACAGATCTGCGTCCAAGGGAATGAGCAGCATGCCGAGGATCTGCGCGCGGCGTCCTTGGGTCTGCCGGTGGAGATGGAAGGCTTTGGCTGGGTCGTCGGACGCTCGGCGCGGCTTGCGGTCGATGCGCGACGCGACGGCCTTCGACAGTTGGCGAGCGTTCTGAAAATCTCCGCGCCACAACAACGCCGTGCCTTCGCATGCCAAGCGATAGGCGTCGTCGGCCTTCATCGTGTCGTCGGCGACGACGATGCGCTTGGGCACCGGGGCGTTGCTCGTCGAACCCCAACGGGCCGATTGCTCGGCGTCGTTCTCGGTCCACACTGCGAATTGTTCAGTCATGTAAGCCCTTCCGGCGTCCGACGCATAGCGGCCGGTCTACCGGCTGATGTGGTCCAGATCTGCAAAATCTGCTCGTCTGGTGTCCACACTAGTCGGGACCGGCCGCGCTACATGACTGCGAGAGGGATGTCAGCCCTTGGCTACGCGAGCTGCCTCGGCGATCCGAGCCTCGGCGACCGCGTCAGCAGCCTCGCCGGCGAGGATCCCGTCGTTCTTCGACTTCGCGAAGATCTCGGTGACCGTGTCGAAGATCTTCTCGACCTTGAGCTTGACCTCTTCGGCCGAGTTGCCCTTCAGCTCGCCGGCAACCTGGATGAGGCCGCCGCCGTTGGCGACGTAGTCGGGGGTCCAGGTGATGCCGCGGTCGCGGAGGATGTTCTCGACCTCGGGCACGGTGAGCTGGTTGTTGGCAGCGCCGCAGACAACCTCGGCCTTGATCGAGCGTGCGGTCGTGTCGGTGAGGGTTGCGCCCATCGCACACGGTGCGTAGACGTCGAGATCGGCGTCGATGATGCTGTCGACGATGCTCACCTGCGGGAAGTCAGCCTTGACGCGGTCGAGTGCTCCGGCGTTGACGTCGGTCGCCAACACGGTTGCGCCGTCTGCGAGGAGAAGCTTGATCAGCTCGTAGCCGACCTTGCCTGTGCCCTCGACACCAACAGTCTTGCCTGCGAGCGACGGAGTGCCCCAATGCGACTGTGCCGCGGCGCGCATCGACTGGAAAACGCCGAGGGCCGTCATCGGAGCGCTGTCACCGGAACCGCCGACCGTAGCGTTGCGGCCGACGACGAAGTCGGTGTTACGACCGATGATGTCAAGATCGTTGGAGTTGGTTCCGACATCACCAGCGGTGATGTAGCGGCCGCCGAGGGTCTGGACGAATTTTGCGTAGGCGCCGAGCAATTCGTCGGTCTTGGCCGTTGCGGGGTCGCCGATGATGACAGCCTTGCCGCCGCCGAGGTCCACGCCGGCAACCGCAGCCTTGTAGGTCATTCCGCGCGAGAGGCGCAAAACGTCTGTGACTGCGGCAGATTCGTCGGAGTACGGGTAGAAGCGCGTTCCGCCGAGCGCGGGGCCGAGCGTCGTGGAGTGGATGGCGACGATGGCCTTGAGGCCGCTCGCGGGATCCTGGAAGAAGCTCACCTGCTCGTGGGGGTAATCGCGCAGGTAGTCGGCGCGATCGAACACGCCCGCAGTGTCGTCATGGGAAACAACAGAGTTCACGGGCTCGGCGGTGAGAGTCATTGTGGGATAGACCTTTCCGAAGGATAAACGGGGTGCAGTCGAAACATTGGGACGAAATGGCCGTTGGGTACTATTGGGGACAAATAACCCAAAGAGAATCCCGCTGAGCAATTCGTGGAACCAATGCTCTGCCTGAGCTACGATTTGGTCAATGCAAATCTCTTGAACTAGTCAATTCGATCATCCAGTGACCCATATCACTGAGGAGAGGTTCACAAAGTGCTCAGCATCGACAAGCTCGACGTCCAGTTGCTCGGACTGCTCAGCAAGGACTCGAGGATGAGTGTGGCCGAGTTGGCCAACTCGTTGGGCGTCGCCCGCAACACCGTCCAGTCGCGAATGAAGCGCATGGAATCCAACGGACTTCTCACCGGGTTTCGGCCGAATCTCAATCTCCCCGAGGTCGGTATCCCGATTCAGGCATTTGTCGGTCTGGAACTCGAGCAGGGCAAGATCAGCGCAGTCGCTCGGAGTCTGACCGAGTTGCCCGAGGTGATCGAAATTCACGCCACAACTGGTCGCGAGGATTTGCTCGTTCGCGTCGCCACCTCGACGCACGCGGCCCTGCAGAAGTTGGCCGAGCAGATCGTGTCACTTCCAGGCGTCACGCATTCGACCACGACCATCGCTCTGACCAATCCCCTTCCGTATCGAATTCAGCCTCTCCTCGAGCACCTCACCAATGACGCCGGATGGGGTCGTTCGACCGCCTTCCCCCGTCAGCAGGACTAGGACGGGTGGTCGCGTCGATGCTTCCCAGTGCGCTAGTTTCATGGTTATGAGTGAGATCCAGGGACAGCGCATCGCGTTCATTCAGGCGACGTGGCATCGCAACATCGTCGACCGTGCACGCGACGGATTCACCGACGCGATCGTCGAGCTCGGTTACCCCAAGGACACGGTTGATTTCTTCGAGGTACCGGGAGCTTTCGAGATCCCCCTGCACGCCCGGCGGTTGGCCAAGACCGGCCGCTACCAGGCGATCGTTGCCGCAGGTCTGGTCGTCGACGGCGGTATCTACCGGCATGACTTCGTGGCGACGGCTGTCATCGACGGTCTGATGCGCGTGCAGCTCGACACCGACGTTCCGGTCTTCTCGGTGGTCTTGACGCCGCATCACTTCCACGAGCACGCCGAGCACGTCGACTACTTCAGCACGCATTTCGTGAAGAAGGGCGCCGAGGCTGCTCGCGCGGTCGACGCCACCGTCAAGTCGTTGAAGGCCCTGCCCACCAGCTAGTCGTTACCCAAGTCTCGCTGAGTCGAATGCCATCGGCTCAGCGAGATTTTTTGTGTCTATCGAGGGGTGTCGACGCTCGCCAGTGCAGAGGCATTCGAGTCGTCGACTTCGCCGTAGCGGTCGACGCATTGCTGGAAGAAGTCCCGCATCTCGGTGACCACCTGGATGTGGCTGTTCAATGACTTCTCCAACGAATCTTCACCGCCGACGGCCTTCTTGGAGAACTTCGCGGCGAGGTCCTGCCCTGACTTGAGTGTTCCCATCCCCTTCACGTCTCCGATTCGCTCACACATGAGCACCATCGCTCGCAGCTCGTCGAGCAACGAATTACAAGCACATACAATCGGTTTCGCAACCTCGGGCTCGACAATCACAAGCCCCCTCGCCGTGCTCACCGCGGGAGGTTCCCGTCGAGGTGTTCTGCGACGTCTGCAACCAATTCACACGCCGACTCTTGGTGCGTGACCCCGGCCTTTGCTTCGACATTTACCCACACCGAACCCTGCGTTGCCGCAAAAGCCACATAGCACCCATCGGCTGCTGCATCGCTTCCTCGCTGGAACCGGATACCCGCGCGATCGCCAATCGTCATTTCAACAAACTCCGCATAATCCGGGTTTCGGGTCACCTCAATCTGGGTGTATCGGTTGGAGAGAACTGACACGAAAAACCACGTTCCCGTCCATGAGCAAATTCTCCATCCAGGCTGCTCAACTCCCGCTATATCAACTTCCTCGGTAGCCGGATCAAGCCCCACTTCTTCCAGAACCGAGTCCGGGATGTCCTTGCACGGATCGAACAAACCCTCTTGACCCGACGCAGGCTGCGGCGACCCTTGTACCGACGCGCCACACCCGGCTGCCAGTGCGCCCGCGAACAGAACGGCCACCACACTGCGGGCCTTCATCCGAAAACTCACGAGCCTGGAAGGTCCTGTCCTGCAAGCATGACTGCGTTGGAAGCATCGACACCGCTGTAGCTGTCCAGACACTTCTGAAAGAAGTCCCGCATCTCGGTGACCACCTGGATGTGGCTGTTCAACGACTTCTCCAACGAATCCTCGCCGCCGACGGCCTTCTTGGAGAATTTCGCGGCGAGGTCGATTCCAGATTGGAGCGTCCCCATCCCTTTAGCGTCCTTCACAACTTCTACGCTTCGAAGCGCTGCCGCCAGTTCATCGAGCAGCGCCTTGCAAGCCGAAGCCATCCTTGCAGCCGTGTCGAAATCCAAGGCGAAATGATCAGAACTCAGTCCAGTCATCGTTCCCATCCGGTCCACTCCGGGGCGAGTGCTCGCTCGCCCAAAATCAACATTGGTGCAAATCCAGCGCTATCTAGGCAAGGCGCCCAACAATGTGTGTGCGTACTCAGACGCGAGACCACACGTCGAGCCTTCCTGCTCTGCAATACCTTTCGTGTCGACCACGATCCAGATTGAACCCTGTTTCGCTTCCAACGCGATATAACACTTGTCGATTCTGACGTCTGAAGCTCGGTGGTACTGAACGCCACGACGCTCGTTCAAAGAGATCTCTTCAAAGCCGGTGTAGTCGGGGTTCTTCTTGGCATCGTCCACGGTGAAGCGGTTCGAGTAAATAATCAGGTAGTACCACGGTTCTGTCCACGAACAGATCTTCCAGCCGGGTTGTTCGACGCCCTCGATGTCAACTTCCTCGGTAGCCGGATCAAGCCCCACTTCTTCCAGAACTGAGTCCGGAATGTCCTTGCATGGATCGAACAAACCCTCTTGGCCGGATGCAGGCTCAGCCGCCCCCTCCACGACTGAGCTGCATCCTGCCGCAGCCCACACCAACATCCCAGCCATGAGCAGTCGCCCAACCCCCACCGACCCCCGCATGGCACCCCCTGTTGATGTGGACCCACTCTATTGGATGCATCGGAGGCTCGATCGGTTCCCGCAATCTTGAAATTCCCAGGTCACGATCGCTGGTTCACTCAGAGCGCATCTCCAGCGATTGACGCTCAGCTCAGCAGTCGCATACTGGAGAGGTTGACTACAACTTCGGGAAGGCACCGAGTGAGCGCACCGAAAGCCCCGGCCAAACCAGCGATCCTCAGCGTCGACGACGATCCTGGTGTTTCGCGTGCCGTCGTTCGAGACCTCCGCAAGCGGTACGGAGAGAAGTACCGAATCATTCGTGCGGAGTCCGGCGACCAGGCTCTCGAGACCTTGCGCGAAATGAAACTTCGCGGCGATGCAGTCGCTGTGATCGTCGCCGATTACCGCATGCCCGGTTTGAGTGGAATCGAGTTCCTCGAACAGGCAATGGACCTGTATCCCGTAGCTCGTCGCGTTCTCCTCACCGCGTACGCCGATACTGATGCTGCGATCGACGCCATCAACGTAGTCGACCTCGACCACTACCTCCTCAAGCCTTGGGATCCGCCGGAGGAGAAGCTGTACCCCGTCATCGATGCGCTGCTCGATGCCTGGGCAAGCTCGAGTCATCACCCCGCCGAGGAAACAAAGGTGATCGGCCATCGTTGGTCCGAGCGATCATCCGACGTTCGAGAGTTCTTGGCACGCAACCAACTTTCCTATCGCTGGTACATGTCGGACGAACCCGAAGGACAACGACTGCTCTCGGCTGCCGGTACCGACGAACTGCGGCTTCCCGTCGTCATCGCATCCAATGGGGATGTCCTCGTCGAGCCCACTGACGCCGAACTTGCCGACAAACTCGGGTTGAGTACTACTCTCTCCGAAGACTTTTACGATCTCGTTGTCATCGGCGGCGGCCCTGCGGGTCTGGGAGCTGCTCTGTACGGCGCTTCGGAGGGGCTTCGGACGGTTCTCATCGAACGGCGGGCGACTGGCGGTCAGGCCGGCCAGAGTTCACGAATCGAGAACTACCTGGGCTTCCCCGACGGAGTCTCCGGCGCACAGTTGGCCGATCGGGCGAGGCGCCAGGCAACCAAGTTCGGCGCCGAAGTCATCACCGCGCGAGACGTCACCGGTTTGGAAATCAACGGCTCGGCCCGCACCGTGCGTTTCGACGACGGTTCGTCGGTCGACGCCCACTCGGTCATCTTGGCGACAGGTGTTTCCTATCGCCAACTTTCGGCGCCGGGGCTCGATACATACACTGGCCGAGGGGTCTACTACGGGTCAGCTGTCACCGAAGCTGCACGGTGCAGCGAGCAGGATGTATACATAGTCGGCGGCGCCAATTCGGCAGGCCAAGCTGCGGTCTATCTCTCCCGCGGAGCTAGGTCCGTCACCATTCTCATTCGCGGCAACTCGCTCGAAGCCTCGATGTCCTACTACCTGATTCAGCAGATCGAAAAGAATCCGAAGATCACCGTGCGCACGTGCACGGAGGTAGTCGGCGCTGAGGGTGACGATCACCTCGAACGAATCACACTGCGTAACAGAGCCACCGGAGAAGAAGACACTGTCGATGCTCAGTGGTTGTTCATCTTCATCGGTGCCGCTCCCCTGACCGACTGGCTCGGAGACGTGGTGGTCCGCGACGGAAATGGCTTCGTTCTTGCCGGCCCGGACCTTCCGTCCGAAGGCGTCACACCGGACGGGTGGCCGCTCGACCGCGCACCACATCATCTCGAAACCAGTGTCCCCGGAGTTTTTGTCGCCGGGGACGTACACGCCGAATCGGCCAAGCGCGTCGCGTCGGCCGTCGGAGAGGGCGCGATGGCCGTGATGTTCGTCCACCGCTATCTCGCTCAACAATAGGGAGATTCGATGTCCATTCCTGAATGCAGCCCCGACCTGCTCCGCACCCTGTTCCTGTTCGAGAAGCTCACCGACGATCAACTCGAATCACTGTGCCAGGCAGGCCATATCACCGAGATCGATCGAGGTCAGGTCTACCTCGAAGGTGAGCCTGCCACCTGCTTCTACGTCCTCATCGAGGGCGAGGTTGTGCTGTCCAAGCTGTCGGGCGGCGAAGACATCGAGATCAACAGGACCACCCAGCGCGGCGTCTACTCGGGAGGCTGGACGGCGTATCTCGGCGATCGTGTACCGCAGGTCTACGCGGGGTCGATGCGAGTGACGACTCCTTCGACGTTTTTCGTCCTGGACGCCGACAAGTTCGGCAACGCGATGCGCGAGTGGTTTCCAATGGCGGTTCATCTACTCGAAGGTGTTTTCTTCGGCAAGAAGAACACTCAGCAGATCATCGATCAGCGAGAGCGACTCCTTGCACTCGGATCACTGTCGGCCGGGTTGACTCACGAGCTCAATAACCCTGCAGCCGCAGCGGTTCGAGCGACAGCCTCTTTGCGCGAGCGTGTCGCAGGCATGCGTCACAAACTGGGGATGGTTGCATCGGGCACCTACGACCGCGATGCCCTCGTCACTCTCATGCGACTTCAAGAGGAAGTTGCAGAGGTTGTCGCCAAGGCGCCGACGCTCACTCCCCTCGAAGCCTCGGATCGAGAGGATTCGTTGGGTGAATGGTTCGAGGATCATTCGATTCGAGAGGGTTGGGATCTGGCTCCGACCTTCGTGCAGGCTGGTCTCGATACCGCTTGGCTCGAGAATGTTGCTGCAGCCGTAGACGAGTCGGTGCTAGAAGGCGCAATTCGCTGGCTGAATTACACCATCGAATCCGAACTCCTGATGAACGAGATCGCCGACTCCACAACGAGGATTTCGACTCTCGTCGGTGCAGCCAAACAGTATTCTCAGATGGACCGCGCGCCCTTCCAGACCATCGATGTCCACGAACTACTTGACAGCACGTTGATCATGTTGGGGCAAAAGATCGGAAGCGGAATCGACGTCGTCAAGGAATACGACCTCGCGCTGCCACCGATCGACGCCTACGCCGCCGAACTCAATCAGGTGTGGACCAACCTGATCGACAATGCGGTGTCTGCCATGGACGGATCGGGAACACTCACCGTTCGGACAAGCCGCGATGGCGACCGCGTGTGCATCGAGATCTGCGACACCGGCGCCGGGATTCCCGATGACGTCATCGACAGGATCTTCGAACCCTTCTTCACGACTAAGCCTGTCGGTGAGGGAACCGGTCTCGGCCTTGATATTTCGTGGCGAATTGTGGTCGGCAAGCATCGTGGTGAGCTTCGGGTCACGTCTGAGCCCGGTAACACCCGGTTCAGAGTTTTGCTGCCCATCGCGGGCCCACCGCGGGATACGCGCGACGACTAGTCGCCCTTGCACGGCCGGTAGGCAAAGCGCACGATGAAATGACCGACTTCAGTCAGCGAGAGGGTGGACCATGACCGACGGACTTCCAGCGGGGATCGATCCGAGTGTGCCGCCCAGTGGCGCGGGATGCGTTGAATGCGATGCGAGCGGCGGTTGGTGGGTGCACCTGCGTCGATGCGCGCAATGCGGTCACGTGGGGTGTTGCGACTCCTCACCGTCACAGCACGCGAGCAAGCATGCGGCCTCGACAAAGCATCCGTTCATGCAGAGCTACGAACCCGGTGAGGATTGGTTCTGGAGCTTCGAAACCAACGAGGCGTACGACGGACCTGAATTGGCGGCGCCCACTTCACATCCCGTAGATCAGCCGACGCCGGGACCTAAGGGTCGTGTCCCAGCCGATTGGCAGCAACACATCCACTGACTCAGTTCGGTTGGTCGATCGACCTCAAAGTCGAGACGTTCGACGACTCCTGATCCAATGCGTTGTCGATGCAGGCTTGAAACTGAGCCTGCATTGCCTCCACGACCGCGATATGACTCGCCAACACATCGACGAGCGCGTCGTGGCCACCGACGGCCTTCTCCTCGAACTTAGCCTGTAGGGCCTGTGCGGATCCTAGGGTTCCAAACCCTGTCAATTGACCGAGTAGTGCGGCGGAGTTCAATGCTGCCTCGAACTGCGTGCGGAGTTCAGTGCAAGCCGCGATCAGCTCGCCGGCGACTTTGGCATCGAGATACAAATTCGACATGTGACTCCTGTATTCGAGGGTGTAGCTGCAATCAGGACCGCTGTCACGGGAGCAATGGAATCACTGTCTCGGCGATTCGTTCCACCAGCGTGCACGGCGTCTCGGGGCGCGCCACACCGACCTTGGCGCCGACGCGGATCATCGCAGTGGATTGAGAGGTCGCGAAGGCGACGTTGCAAGCAGAATCTGTTTTGTCATTGCGTTCCTGGTATTTCAGAACTTCGCGCCCGGCGATTTGGGCTCGATGAAGGTCGCGCATGACTGGATTCTGTTCGACCTCTACGAGCGAATGATCGGTCGATGTCAGAGACAAGAAGTACCACTCACCGTTCCACGAGCAAATGTTGAAACCATCGATATGCGTGTCAACGATGTCAACCTCTTTTGTTGCCGGGTCAACTCCGACTTTCTCCAATTCCTCATTGCTGAGAACCTCACACGGATCAAACATCCCAATCACATCGACAGGGAAAGCCTCGCCCTCGACCGTCGAGGAACAACCCCCAACCAACAGCGCGGCCGCGACCAAGACCACGGCACCCCTCACTCCCACAGCACTCCCCCTCATTCGCTGCCCGGACACTCCAGCGACACTTCGCTGCCTCAATTTGGCAGGTCGACCGACCTCAAAGTCGACACGTTCGACGACTCCTGATCCAATGCGTTGTCGATGCAGGCTTGAAACTGAGCCTGCATTGCCTCCACGACCGCGATATGACTCGCCAACACATCGACGAGCGCATCGTGGCCACCGACGGCCTTCTCCTCGAACTTCGTCTGAAGCGCTCGACCTGATGCGAGCGTCCCTAAACCACCAACCCAACTCAGTTTCGCAGCAGCAACAGACAAATGCTCCAACGTCATTTGGTATTCGCCGCATGCCGTAACTAGCAATCGCGCCGTGTCCGGATCCAGCGAGAACGAAACCTCGGCCCCGGAGTCCTCATTTGAACTCATGCGTAGCACCACCTTCATCAAGCGAGCGATTCATCTGGGGAGCTCCGGGAAGAGTTTGTCGGTAATCGTCGAGGCGAGGCCACACGGGTCGATTGGCGTCTCACCGAAATCTGGGGCGATCCGCACGATCAGCACCCCCTGATTGGTCGTCCAAGCTACAGAGCAAATCTGTCCGGTCGCATCGTCACGCTGCCCGAATTTGATAGCAGGGCCGCCATGAACATTCGCAGCCCTTACATCGGCATTGTTGGTGTTCGCTTCGACTTCGTCGAGAGTGTGGTCAGTTGACCAGACGCTCAGCGAAATTCCCGTCCCATCCCATGAGCAGATTTCAAATCGTGGAATCTGAACTCCAAGAATCCCGCGTTCCTCAGTCGCCGGATCAACGCCGACATACCGCAAGGCGCTGTCGCTAATGCCGCCACAAGGGTCAAATAGCCCAACAGCCTCGTCGGCTCGTACTGCATGCCCCTCGACCGTCGAGGAACAACCCCCAACCAACAGCGCGGCCGCGACCAAGACCACTGCACCCCTCACTCCCACAGCACTCCCCCTCGTTCGCGACCCGCTCACAGTATTGGACGCTCCCCAGCACCGATCGGTTCCACCCCATTGCATTCCGTTGCAACCCTTCACCCACGCCGACAATCGGCCTAACGTCGATCTACCAGGGGATTCACAACGAAGTGAGGTGCGGATCAATGAAGGCAGCACGGTTCCACGGGCAGAAAGACATCCGGATCGAAGAGATCCCTGAGCCCGAATTGCGGCCAGGAACAGTCAAGCTGAAGGTCGCATGGTGCGGAATCTGCGGCACCGATCTCCACGAGTACCTCGAGGGACCGATCTTCATCTCCGCACCCGGACACCCGCATCCACTCTCACACGAGAATGCGCCGGTCACGATGGGCCACGAGTTCTCCGGCACCGTCGAAGAGGTCGGCGAAGGTGTGACGGACGTCGAGGTCGGTGAAAATGTTGTCGTCGAGCCGTACTTCGTCTGCAACGAGTGCGCCCCGTGCAAGGCGGGCAACTACCACCTGTGTACGAAGATGGGGTTCATCGGCTTGGCCGGCGGCGGTGGCGGACTCAGCGAGAAGGTCGTCGTCGACCGTCGCTGGATCCACAAGATCGGCAACATCCCGCTCGACGAGGCAGCTCTCATCGAACCGTTGAGCGTCGCCCATCACGCAGTCGTGCGCAGTGGAGCCGAAAGCGGCAACGTCGCCATCGTGGGCGGAGCCGGTCCGATCGGACTCCTCGTTGCGGCAGTTCTCAAAGGGCTGGGTGTCACGACGATCGTCACCGAACTCAGCGAAGCCCGCAAGGCCAAGGCGCTCTCCAGTGGCGTGGCCGACTACGTCATCGATCCCACCACCGAAGACGTCAAAGCGCGCGTCCTCGAACTCAGCGGAGGCATCGGCGCAGACATCGGCTTCGAGTGCGCAGGCGTCAACGCGGTCCTCGACACCATGCTCGACACGGTCCGGCCTGCTGGAGTTGTTGTCAACGTGTCGATTTGGGGCAAGCCCGCGACCGTCGACATGCAGAAGCTGGTCCTCAAGGAAATCGATCTACGCGGAACCATCGCGTACGTACGTGACCATGAGGCGGTCATCAAGATGGTCCAGGACGGTGTCGTCGATCTGGCGCCATTCATCACCGGTCGTATTCAGCTCGAAGAATTGATCTCCGAAGGATTCACCACTCTGATCGAGCACAACGACACTGCAGTCAAGATTCTCGTCAGGTCGTAACCGGACGGGGCACCTCCGGGCCCACCGCAGTCAGCGACCCAGGTGCCCGCCCTTTGCCCCATCCGATCTTCTCTCGGTAGCGGCCGATGTGATCGTCCTCGATCACATCGGCCGTTTCCAACGGCGTGGATTGCGGATGCACATACAGCGCATCCGTCGGGCAATATGCCTCACACATGAAGCAGGTCTGGCAATCCGATTGGCGCGCAATCACCGGGACGCCCGACGGCGTCCGATCGAAAACATCTGTAGGACACACATCTACGCACTTGTCGCAGCCGATGCAGTCAGGCGCGGACACCAGCTCGATCATGACGCCACCAGTGCAGACCCGACAGATTCAGAAGTCCGGGTCCACACCGAATCCAAACCGCCGGTGAGGACGTGATGGTGCTGCGTCACATCGAGTTCGGGATAATCGTCCCGCTTGCTCATTCCCCGAGTCTCGGTCCGCGCCAACGTCGAGTGGTACATCCAGCGACCGACGGCCGTGATCGCGGCAGCCTGCCGCGCCGCCATCCGACCTGCTGGATCCGCGCCCAGATCCGCACTCACTGCACCCCACAGCGATTCGAGCTCAGCGAGCGCTGCGGATACCCGATCACCGCTGCGGAGGTAGTTCTTGTCGAAGGGAATCAGCTGCGCTTGAGCAGCTTTCACCACATCGTCGGCAGCAAACCCGGTTCGTACCGGATTACGCAATCCGACGGTTCCGGCTCCGCGAAGACCACTGGTAGACCCACGTCCGACCGACAGCGCATAGCGCGCAGCACCGGTTCCTGCCCATGAACCAGAAGACATCGCCCACGCGGCGTTGTGACTTCCCCCGCCGGTAAACCCTCCGCAGATTCGCTCTCGGGTCGCAGCGTCCCCGGCGGCAAACAGACCTGGAACGGATGACGCGCAATCGTCATCGACGACGTTGATTCCCCCAGTGCCGCGCACCGTGCCTTCAGCGAGCATGCCGACCTCGAATTTGTCGGTGAAGGGATCGATTCCGCGGCGATCGAATTGCAGGAAGAAGTTGGGTTGCCCCAGCCTCATTCGACGCTGCACCTCAGCGTCGGCCCGATCGATCTGCGCGAAGACCGGCTCGTTCCGCAACGTGCTGGCGATGACGGACCTCCCCTTCGCCGAACCGGCACCTTCGAGCACGCTTCCGTCTGCGTGAAAGAACGTCGCGTACGCGTAGTAAGCCGTCTTGGTGATCGTCGATCCGGCCGCCGCGATCCCGTACGCGTTCGAGAACTCCATGCCGGAGAACTCCGCTCCGACTTCGGCTGCCATCAATGCACCGTCACCGGTATCGACATTGGTGCCCAGCGCACCGGACAGAAACGCACAACCTCCGCTGGCGACCACTACCGCGCCTGCCGAGACGCGGTAGTCCTGATGTTCGTGACGCTGGTATCCGGCGACTCCGCGAACTCGGCCCTCGCCGTCCACCAACAACTCCAGTGCCGGCGAATGGTCGAGGATCCGCACCCCGGCTCGACGAATCCAGGTGCGCATCCGTCGCATGTATTCAGGTCCCTGCAAGCCGGTACGTATCTGCTTGCCCGTGCTGGGGTCGACGGGGAACGGATATCTACCCTCCACCGCGAGGAGATCCATGTTGGAGTAGGTCTGCTCGAGGACGCGGTCCATCCAATGGTGGTCGGCCAGATATCCGCCGAGCGCCTCACGACCGGCCTTTGCCCGCTCACGGGCAGTCGTATCCGGCTCGACGTACCAAACACCCGTTCCGGATGGGGCCGTCGCGCCACTCGTTCCGCAGTATCCCTTGTCGACCAGGACGACGTCTGCACCGGCCTTGGCCGCACGCAACGCCGCCCACGCGCCGGCGGGGCCACCACCGATCACCAATACATCGGTGGAGAGTTCGAGGACGTCCGTCACTGGCCAGCTCCTGTCAGAGGTCTACGCAACACTTCTGTTGCCGCAATATTCCTCGAACGAACTACCCAGCGCCACAGTCAGAATCACTGTGAACTCAACCAGTCACCGCCGCATCGGCAGAGCGCTACGACGCTTCCCTCTCCTCATCGGTGCACAACGCGGAGTACTTGGCGAAGGCTTCCTGCAAGGTCAGCGATTTGCGTCGCTCGGCGATGTCGCGGGGCTTTCCCTGTGCAACACATCGACGAGCATGCTCGATCACAGCTTCACGAATGACGCTGGAAATGTCCGCGCCCGTGAGCTCTTGGAGGGTCTCTAGGGCCCTCAGTTCCTCTACGTCGAATCTCACCGTTACCGATCGTCTAGCCACGCTCAGGATGTTACTTGCGGGTACACCAAATTTGGTGAGTTACATATGCGTCGAGTCGAATATCTTTGGGCGCCAAAACCTTCGAATTCCGATCTACGTGGGTATATAGTTTTCCACTCACGGCACTCATGTAATGCAACGCACACGACGCTAGCCAGCGTGCCGACGGACACTGTCGCTGTCTATGCTTGCGAAACACTGCCTTCGATCGGAGATATACCGCGTGAGCATCGACCACATCGTTTCCGCAGTCGACGGCGACGCTGCCGAGCGAATCAAAACGGCCCTGGCCGAGAGAGCCGCAACCTCGACGGACACGACCACGCTGGTGTTCGACGGCGTGAGCATCGAGATTCCGCCATCGGTCGGCGACGCCGTCGTGCAGCTCCTGACCTACCTCGCTGCCGGCGACAGCGTCGCCCTCGGGCCCGTCGCAGAACTCCTCACCACCTCGCAGGCAGCAGAGATCCTCGGCGTTTCGGACACATATGTACGTAAGCTCGCCGACGCCGGGAAACTCCCGATCGAACTACGAGGCACCCACCGCAGGTTCCGCCTCGATGACGTGATGGCTTACCGCGAGCAGTTCCCCAAACGCGCCTAGCTCTTTGCGTACATTCCTTCGATCTCCTTCGAGAACCGATCGACGACGACATTGCGCTTGATTTTGAGCGTCGCTGTCATCTCACCGTCTTCCTCGGTCAGATCGCGATCGAGAATGACGAACTTCTTGATCGACTCCGCATGCGAGACAGCAGCATTGGCGTCGTCGACAGCCTTCTGCAGCTCCGCTCGAAGGTCCTTGTCGTCACGTAGTTCGGCGACGGTCGCGCCAGAAGGCTTACCGTTCTCCGCCTTCCACTTCTCGAACACCTCGGGGTCGACGGTCAGCAGCGCCGTGATGTAGGTCTTCCCGTCGCCGACGACGACTGCCTGCGAGACGATGGAATGCGAACGGATACGGTCTTCCATCGGGCCAGGCGAGACGTTCTTGCCACCCGCCGTCACCAGAAGATCCTTCTTGCGTCCGGTGATGGAAAGGTAACCGTCGCTGTCGAGTTCACCGAGATCACCGGTTCGCATCCAGCCGTTGACGAATGTCTCTTCGGTGGCCTTGTCGTTCTTCCAGTATCCCTTGAAGACGACTCCACCGTTGAGTTCGATCTCGCCATCCTCGGCGATGCGAACCCCGTTGCCGCCCATCGGCTGTCCGACGGTTCCGATCTTCTGAGCACCCGGCACGTTGACGCAGTGCGCCGCAGTGGTTTCGGTGAGGCCATAGCCTTCGTAGATCGGAACTCCGAGCCCACGGAAGAAGTGTCCCAACTCAGGAGTGAGGGCGCCGCCGCCGGAGATCGCGAACCAGCACTCGCCGCCGAGAGCCTCACGAAGCTTCGAATACACGAGCTTGTCTGCCACTGCGTGCTTCGCCTTCAAGATCAGCGAAGGACCGCCCTTGTCGAGAGCTTGGCTGTACTCCTTGGCGGTGGCTTCGGCGAAGGCGAAGATCGCGCCGGGAATCTTTCCACCGGACTCCGCCTTGCGTGCTGCGCCGTCACGAACTTTTTCGAAGACACGCGGAACACCGAGGATGGTGTTGGGCTTGTACCGCTCGAATTGAGTTGTAATGGTGGCAAAGTCGGACCAGTGCGCCTGCGAAGCGCCAGCTTCGAACGTCGCAAGGGACACCGCGCGGGCCAGTACGTGCGCGAGCGGCAAGAAGGTCAGGACTCGGTTTCCCGGAACCGCCACCTTGCCGATCGATGCCGTGAGAATCCCGCGCACCTCGGACAGGAAGTTGCGGTGCGTGAGGATGCATCCCTTGGGACGGCCTGTGGTGCCGGAGGTGTAGACGAGTGACGCAAGATCGTCGGCCTTGATGCCCGCGAGCCGCTTCTTCAGCTCGGTGTCGTCAACGTCGGCACCCTGTGCGGTCAGCTTCTCCACAGCGCCGTCGTCGATCTGCATGACGGCTTTGAGGGTGCTTGGCGCGTCCTGGAACAGCTGCTCGTGCGCGCCGGTTTCGACGATCGCGATGACGGCCTCGGAGTCTTCGAGGATCCAGCTGACCTGCCCCTGAGACGACGAGTCGTAGATCGGAACGGTAGCCGCGCCGGCGGCCCAGATGGCGAAGTCGAACAGCGTCCACTCGTATCGGGTCGCAGAGAGGAGTGCGACGCGGTCGCCTGCCTGCACGCCAGCGGCGATGAGCCCGTTTGCGACGCCGGTGACCTGCTCGGCGAACTCTTTAGCCGTTACATCTACCCAACCCTCGCCCTTGGGTCGGGAGAACACCGTCAGATCTGGCGTGCGCTCGGCGTGAGTGAAGACGGTGTGCACCACAGACTCATTGTCGGAGATGGTGAACTGGGCTTTGGCGCTGTACTCACTCACAGGGTGTCATCTCCGTTGGTCTGCGATTCGATGCTGATTCTGAAGCGGTGGAGTGCGCGGGCGAAGTCTGCGACCTCGGACTCGGTCCAATCGTGCAGCCTGCCGGCGACTTGGTCGAGCCGACGCGCGTCGGCGGCGTCGAGGTATTTGCGGCCAGCCTCCGTGAGATGCAGCGGATTGCCCTGACGAACGGATCCCGGATCGGCATACACCCAGCCTGCCTCGATGCAGCCGCGAACTTGGCGCGAGATGGTCGAGCGGTTGACGCCGAAGACTTCGGAGATCTCCGTGGCCTTGCAGCCGTCGTTGCGGCCGATGAAGGAGAGGAAGGAATGCTGCGCGATCGACGGGTGGTCATCGGAATGCCGATCCCCCGTCATCAGCTGCCGCGTCAGGTGCACCAGCTCGTCATGAACGGCTGGTGGACCGGTGAGCGCCATTGCTCCGTCGTGTTGCACTGGGCAACTATAACGCTGCCCCTAGTCCCGATTGCAATATGACCGCCGCCACCGACAAGAAGTCCGTCGGTGACGGCGTGAAAAGTTAGACCAGATCCTCACCGTTGCGGCGAGCAGTTGCCCAATCTTTGAAGAATCCCTTGCTGATGACCCCCAAGACAACCAGCACCAACGCCGGCCAGATCAGAACGTAAATGGTCAGTAGAGCTGTACTCATTCGTATCCCTTCCACTTGTCTCGACGGTTACTTTCCGGACGCTCCCACGGCAGGAAGCTCGTCATCGTCGAAGTCTCCCGTCCGCTGCTTGATCAGTTCGAAATCGAACGTCTCACGCTGATTGACGGACATCGCAAAGCACACGACGGTACTGACGGCATAGGCCACCAAAGATCCGCTGAGCGTTGGATAGTCGTGCAGGAAGCCGATCGCGAACGGCGCGGACAGCACGATCGCCAGGCCACCGACGATCTGCGCAACCTTCAGACCGAAGAATCCAAATACCATGAGCCCCAGCACCACTCCGATGCCGACAACGGCAACGATGTCGGAGAGAATCCCGAACATCCCATCCATCGGCACCCAACTGAATCGGACGGGCAAGAAGGCAGCAAGAGCCACCAGCACCGACACAGTGAAGGCCTTGTTGGTGACCTTTCCCCAATAGAAGCTCGCGATAACCGGGAACACCAGCGCGCCCCACAGCGCGCCGACGAACACCAACAGGTCCAGAATGCTCAGTTGCAGACTTGCTAAGGAGATAGCCGCCGCCGTGGCAACAATCATCGTTACTCGGCCGATGAGCAGCATCCGTCGAGGGTTCGCATTAGCCTTGCCTGCGACGGCTTGGCCGTAAACGTCGGTCATCACGATGGACGAGAGCGCAGCAAGGTCCGAGTCCGCCGTCGATGACAGCGCGCCGATGATCATGACAAAGAAGACGGCCAGCAAAATTCCGGGCAGGTACGACGCGGCCATCTGCGGAATCAGGTTGTTGACGTCACCATCCATCGGCTCGATTCCGAGGTACAGAGCGAGAACACCCAGCATTCCGACACCGATGACCGTTGCGCCATATCCCACGGTTGCGGTGATGAAGGTGGGCTTGATCAGGTCTTCGCGGACCGCGAACAAACGTTGGGCAATGGTCTGGTTGCCGATTGCGTAGGCAAGAACTGCCGCGATGTACGGCGCGCCCTGCTCGAAGAAGGCAACGCTCGAGAAGAAGTTGCCCTGCTCAGCAGTAAGGTTGCCTGCCCCGGATTCGAAGGCTGCCGGGAACCCCGCCGCAAAGAAGATGAACGGCACCAAAACCGCTACCGCACCGAGCATTCCGATCAGCTGAACGAAGTCGGTCAACACCGAAGCGCGGAAGCCCGACCACAGCGTGTACAGCAAAACGCCCAGCGCAACGATGAACACACCCTGGATGAAGTTGAACGGCGAAAGCAACGCGATCAGCAGACCACCAGCGAGGAAGTTCGACATCAAACTGATGAGACTACCGACGATATTGGAGCCCGCGAGCATCAGCTGACTCGAGCGTCCGTGCCGCGCGTACATGACCTCAGCCAGTGTGTGGGCTTTCGGCGCTACTTTGCGAATTCGCTGGCCGAACGGATAAATGAAGAGAATCATCAACGCGCCCCATAAACCGTAGTGAATGGGGCCGGAGATTCCGTAGGTGTAGCCAGAAGTGGCGGATGCATACATCGACGACGCCCAAATCCAGGTGGCCGTCATACTCGCGGCCGAAACACCAAATCCTAACTTGTTTCCGGCGGTCATAAAACCGTCGGCATTTTCCTGCTTCTTACCAATACGAAGAGAAATAAGAAAAGTTCCACCATAAAAAGCAACAAGCAGTGAAACAATTACCAAGGTACTGAACTGGACCATGTCGGACCCCGTCACATGCCACATCCTTCGCACATAATCGGCAGAACAAAGCACAAAATCCCTGTTCAGGATCTTTGCGTTTCGTTTCTGCACGCCCTAGGAGCGACCGCCATACCAACACCGGTCACATATTCAATTGACTAGCAACACGCACTTCGTCTTTTCGGAAACCCAACCTCCACAAAATAAATCTTCTGCGCAAGCTTTTGGCTCGACCACGCAATTCAACAACTGAGAATCGACCATAGCATGATGGCAATTTCGAACAAAAACTCCAATATTTTCCACCCGAAAATATTCATGATTCCGCAGCAGAAAAATCGTGCGCTTCCAGCACATATAACAACTCCGCATCGATTGAAATCGATGCTCGATTCGAGCGCTCAGCTACATCGACAGGACCATCCTGGCAAACCGTCGGCCCCACTCGGGATCGGCGGAAACATGCTCGTCCAGCGGATTGGAGACAATCGCCCCGATCATTCGCAGGTACACGAGAGTATCTCGCACCATCCACGTCCAATCGTCATCTCCGAGTCGTGTTCCGTCTGTTGTCGACCAACCCAATGCCGTGAGGCCTTCGATCATCACTTCACTACGTTCGGACTCCGACAAGCCGGCAGCCAACGTAAGGAACAGAATTCGGCCGGCTTCCTGCGCCAACTCACCCTTTCCCAACGGCATGGCCATCACGATGTGACGCCACAGCTCGCCTTCATATGCAAGCACTGACGCGCCGAGTCGAGTCAGAATCAATGTGCCTCGGAGTTTCCGGACAAATCCCAGTGTCTTTGCTGCTTCAACGAGTACTGCTAGTTGCGAGCCGCTCCCTGCCGTGACACCGATCCACTCACTGTCCCAATCGAGTTCGTCTCGGGCAGACGCAACAAGGTCGGGAGGCAGTGACCCGAACGCCGTCAAAACAATCCCACCACCTCGCGCGGAGTTCAGCAGCCACAGCAGTTGACGGGTTGCTCCTTCACGCATCACCTCGAAGTAGTTTTCGTATCCGCCACGAAGCTCCGATTTGGCAACTGCGGCAAACAGTTTCGGTGCGGAATGAACCGACAGGCGGCGTAAGAACTTCTCGAACAACGAGCTTCCCACAGGTGGTGACTTATGCAGTGCCACTGCAATGGTGACTGCTGCATCGGACTCTGCGGGAACAAAACGTTCGGGATCGAACAGTCCGTTACTCGCCTGCCCGTTCAGGAACTCGCGATACCCGATCGGACCGCCAGAATCCTCCGGCGGGCACGCTCTCGCGCCGTCAAGACAGGATGGCTCAGAAATCGACTGGTCTTCGACAATCTGCTCGAGAACCAACGTGTGGCTCCACCTTGCGCGGGCGTTGTACTCATAACGGACGTACTCGCCTACCGCGGTAACTGCCTCGTCGAACCGGACCTCGTCCTCACCAAACTCGTCTTCCTGGTATCCGTCGCGCTCGATCACTTCTCGTGCGATATACCGATCTGGGCCGTTGTCCGTTGAATGATGGACACTCACCCACTGATGAGCGTGTTGATCTCCCCATCCCATCACCGCCTGCACAATCAAATGAAGTTGGTCCAGTTCGATATTCGACGGAACCGAAAACCGTCTCCAAATAGGCGGCGTGATGCAATCGAGTTCGATCCGCATGACAAAGTTCGCCACCTCCGGCCGTCGACGCTGATTCCGTATCTGCCTCGGCGTAAGGACCTTCATCTGGCTTTGCGCCGCTTGATATGCAGCTACCAAACGCAGATGTGAAGCTCGCCGAACTCGCTGACCCGTCATGTATGGAGGCTAGATCTACCTACCGACAGCCGAGATACTCACTGCCACAAGGCTGTCCGATTTGTCGAGACTCGCATGACGTCGCTGGTCGGCTGGTAAGTCCTGATCAGCGCGGACCTGCGCAGGCATTGTTGATCATCCACTGCGCGGACAATAGTGTGCGCCGATTACCGTAGACCTGACAGCTACCGCACGAAAACAGTGCCCAGCGCCTGCTCGGACTGGCACAGAACATGAGGATCCATGAGCGACCACGACACGACCGCCGACCAGCCACTCCACATCAACGGCGCAATTGCCTTGGTGACGGACGAGCGCGACGAGTTGGTTCGCCTGTGCGTCCAGACCCTCGCCGAACTACTGGGTAGTGAGCCTGCCACCGATGACGATGGCGACATCGTCGTACCGGTTCACGGATTTGTCGTCTACGTGACCGTCGCCGACGACGGACCCCAGATCAACGTCTGGTCCTCGGTCCTTACCGGCCTCGGCAATCCCTCGCACGCTGCGACTCGACTCATCGAACTCGCGCAGGAATGGCCGCGCCTCCGTTTCGCCTTCAGCGGTGACCACCTGCTGGTCTCCACGATGCTCGACGCGGACCCCTTCGCTCCACAACATCTGCTGAACCTGATCGACGAGGTTCACGACTTCACTCACGAACTCGACGACGATTTCGCTGAATCCTTCGGCGGAGCCCTCGACTGCGACGCGGATGACGACAGCTACGCCGGAGACTGCAATCCCGGCGGTTGCGGCGGAGACTGTGACTGTGCGTGCGGCGACAATACAGACGCCGCCGACGGCGATCTTGGTATTAGGGCAGTCACCTCGACGTCCAGCAAGTAGGCAACAAGCCACTGCCCGTACTGCGTGCGTGCATCTTTGCGATTGCAGAGATGCACGCGCGCTGACGTTTGTTGCCACTTTCCAATACCGCCGGAAGCGACAACATCCAGCCTTCGGCGGCGAACGCTATTCCAGTCGATCCCGTGAAATGCAAGCGCGGCTATCTCGTTACGGTCCGCCAGCCGTCCGCGATCGCTGGTACCAGGCGCGAACCTACGATCTGCGCATCCTCGACCGTGACACCCGGCGTTGCAGTTTCGCTCCTCGCAGCATTCATCTGGGTAGCCGAGGTATCGGAGTCAGGTAACTGTGCCTTTTGGATCGAATATTTCGGGGTCTAGACCCTAATTCTCAAGAGGCGCAGACAGGGCGAACGCGCAACGCCAAGCCTGTTCTGAAATTCGCAATCCCGCGTTCATCAGTCACAGACAATAAGAGACCTCACATGAAAAGTATGCGAAACGATAGTGGAATGTGCGGCAAAACGCCTAGACACTGCAGACCAGTCAGTGCCATGCCCTAACGTAATTAATTTGATCGTACGGAGTTGGAATCTTCGCCCGGGCAAATTGTGGAATACGATTCGGAGGAAAAGTGAACGAGCGTGAATCAGCACGGGACCGATGCCGTACGGAAGTTGATGGCATCTCCATCGAACTTCATACTCACCCCGCCGTGAACCTGGCTCTGGTCCACAACGGAGTACCGCTGGTACGGGGGCTCTCGATCACTAACAACTCCGATTCGCCCGTCGTCGATATCAAAGCAACCGTACAACTGCACGGTGCAGGCCAGGAACTCTCACCGACTCGAACTGACATCGTCGACGGTTCTCTCGCTCCCGGTCACGAGGCGTTCTGGGACGACTACACGGCCGTCGTGCCAACTGTTCCGCACCTTCGAGAACTGAACGAGAGCTACCCTGCCACCATCGCGGTCACCGTCTCACGCCTTTGGGGCGATGACATCGCGTTGAATGTGCCGATTAGAGTTCTGGCCCACAACGAGTGGTTCAATGCCCCCGAGTTCTTCGATTCACTGGCAGCCTTTGTTCAGCCCAACACCCGAGCTGTGAGCAATGTTCTCGACGCCGCGTCCGAACTTCTTGGCAACCTCACCGGTTCCACCTCACTCGAGGGGTATCAGCGCGGACCACAACGTGCTGCAGAGATCGCGGCAGCAACCTACGAAGCCCTACGCCTCCGTCAGATTCGCTATATCGATCCGCCTGCCTCGTTCGAAGGAACGGGCCAGAAGATCCGAACGACGGCACAGGTACTCGATGAACGTTTCGGAACGTGCATCGACCTAGCAGTCACCTATGCAGCATGTTTGGAAGCGGCCGGACTGCGACCGGTTATCTGGCTTGTCAAGGGACATGCGTTCGCTGGATTCATGCAAGAAGAAGCTCACCTCTCACACAGCGTCATTCTCGAGTCGAACGCGATAGCCAATCTCTTCGATTCAGGAAAAGTCGTAGCCGTCGAAGCTGCATACTACGACAGCAGCCCCGAAGGATCCTTCAAAAATGCTGTGGCACATGCTAGACGCCACTTCTCCCAGCCGGACGACCTCCATGGACTTGTCGCGATCGCCTCCGCCCGCAAGGACGGTGTGCGGCCGCTTCCAACCTTCGACGAATTCGCATCGCCAATATCCGAGCGCACCGCTGCCGGCACAATTCAGCCGGACCTCAGCCTGCCCGATAACCTTCTCACTAAACAGAATTCGGTTGACACGGTCTTCGATGCAACTGACACTTCTCCCCCACGAGTTCAGAAATGGAAGCGATCCCTGCTTGACCTCAGTACACGGAACCGTCTGCTCAATTTGAAAGAGTCACGGGAAGTCATCGATCTCCACGTCCCCATCGGCGGACTCGCGTTACTCGATGATTTGGTGCATGCAGATGTTCCCATTGAGCTCACTCCCCACGACGAACTGAGTTCGATCCACGAACTCCAGGGCGCACGCCAAGCCCAAGACATCGAGGATGCAACGGTTCTCGACTATCTACGCGACCGAAAGCGAATCTATGCGGTCGTCAAGCACGACATCTACACGGCTCGACTCAAGCACCTGCAACGCACCGCGCACACGATGTTCGAGGAGACCGGCAACGCCAATCTCTATCTGACATTCGGTGGATTGATGCACGCCACCAGCACCGGAAGGCCCGCTCGAGCTCCCCTTTTCTTGTTGCCGGTCAAGGTCACTGGTGGTTCTGGGCGAAGCCCCTTCAAGATTGTGGTCGACACATCCGGCACGTCGACTCCCAACTACTGCCTCGTCGAGTGGCTGCGGCTCAAGCACAGTGTCTCGATTCCTTCATTGGAAACGCCGCCCCTCGATGAGAGTGGAATCGACATCGATGCAGCGCTCAAGGGCATTCGCTCTGCCATGATCGAGCACAATCTGGATTTCCGCATCGATGAAACCGCTTCGCTGGCCATCTGCCAGTTCGGGACTTTCGGCATGTGGAAAGACCTCGACGATCACTGGGACATTCTCGAGCAGAGTCCCATCGTTCGTCATCTGACTCATCACGCCGGTGAGTCCTTCCGAGATTCACGGCGCCCGGACGGTACCGACATCGAAGCGGTGCCGGTTAATGAACTCGAAGTGCCCGTCCCAATCCCCGCCGATGGCTCACAGCTCCGCGCAGTGGCATTGGCAGCAGATGGTCACTCCTTCGTCCTGGAGGGTCCTCCCGGTACCGGCAAATCGCAAACCATCACCAACCTCATTGCGCACACTCTCGCTCAGGGCAAGACCGTGTTGTTCGTCGCCGAGAAGCAAGCGGCCCTCGAAGTGGTGAAGAAGCGGCTGACAAAGGTCGGCCTGGCCGAATTCACGCTGGACCTACATGGAAAGAGTCAGAGCGCTAACGCTATTCGCGCTCAGCTGAAGACCGCGATCGATCATTCTGTTCACTACAATCAGCGCGCCTGGTCAGCAAAGCTCGCTGAGTTGCGGGCCAAGCACGTCCCGCTCGACGACTATCCGTCCAAGATTCATACCGAGAACGGCGTCGAGCACACACTGTGGTCTGCCTACGACACGGTCCTCAGCCTTGGAGACGGCCCGACGGCCACAATTCCTGCGCCTTACGTTGCGTCCCCTAAGGTCAGCGTTCGCGCAGTCACCAACGCATTGCAGCAATTCGAACGTGCTGCCCGTTCGGTTACGATTAATCGCGTCAATCCGTGGACCATCGTCGGAGCGATCGATCCGGCAGCATCGGACGACTCGTTCCGCTCGGCTTCGGCGCAGATGACCTCCGCACTTGCGCTCGTTCAACAGATCCCACCTGCGTTGCGGATCATCGAGCGGATGCGGACTCCCGCCGAGATCGAGATCTTGTTACCGCAGGCTCGCCGGCAGTCGAACTGGATGATCGCCGACCCGGCCGTAGTCGAGCGCATGCAGGGTACCCAGTGGACAACGTCCCGCACTTCACTACTCAGCGAACTGACCCTGCTCCAACAGCAATGTGCGCCACTCACAGCAGTTTTCATGCCGAACTTCATCGGATCTGGTTCCGTCGACCCATTGATCACAGCGGCCGAGGAGGTCGGCAAGGGCATATTCGGCAAGAAGAAGCGGACGGAGCAGTTCATCCGCGATGTTGCGCCGGCCCTACTGCCTGGCGTGGCGATCGATCCGGACACCGCATTGCCGTTGTTGCGATCGATTTCCAGCGCACGCGAATTGACTCGACAAACTGTCGAACACATGCGAGCACTGCTTGGACCATTTGCTCCCCCGGTCTGGAATCCTTTCAACACTGATGCAGCACAGCAACTTCAGCCGGCATTCGACTTCATCGAAGCGTCCGGCGACTACATCCGCGCACACCCGGGCATGTGGCGGATCCTGGTCGAGTCCGGTCTTGTGTCCCAACAGAACATCGATGCGCTCGCAGCGGTGTCACAGGCGTGGCTCACCTGGCAGAAACTCCTCGGGTTCAGCGACGCCGAGTTCGACCGTTGGCGCGACGAGTCTCATTGGCTCTCCGCATGGGGTCGAGACTCCGAAGCCTGGAGATTTTCGATCGATGCAGACGCTGGAGCGTCTGTTCGCAAGTGGTCGACAATGTCGACCTTCCTCGAGCCACTACAAACTGCCGAGCTGAATGTCTTTGCCCATGAACTTCTCACGGGCACTATCAACTCTTCAGATGCTGAAGTCGCTTTCATCCGAGGCTTGGCAGTTGCCTCACTGAACGAACACAGAAGAACTCAGGGACTCACCAATTTCGACAAGGCCCTCAAGGATGGCGAGACACTCGACTACGCCCGAGCCTCGGCGGCTCAGCGGGAGGAACAGATCGCAGCCCTGCCCGCTGCATTGCTCGACCGACGCGCATTCAAAGCTGGCGCACTTTCTGGCGAGGTAGGGCAGCTCCGACGCCAACTCGATGCCAAGCGCGGCGGAACTACCTTCCGTCAGTTGATGACTCGCTACTCAGACCACATTCTGGCTGCAACGCCGTGCTTCTTCGTCAGCCCCACATCCTTAGCTCAGTTCGTGCCGCCGGGATCAGCCACATTCGACGTCGTTGTATTCGATGAGGCCTCGCAAGTCACTGTCCCTCAAGCGATCGGCGCATTGGGCCGCGGTCACTCGGCCGTGATCGTCGGCGATTCGCAGCAGATGCCGCCGACTGCAATCGGCCAGGTGGCCGCCAGCGATGGCGACGATGTCACTGAAGACGACGAGGTCATCCCGGAGGATCTCGAGAGCATTCTGACGGAGTCCGTTGAATCCGGGGTTCCACGGCTGTGGCTCTCCTGGCATTACCGGAGTCAAGACGAATCTCTGATCGCCTTCTCCAACCGCAAGTACTACGAGGGACGTCTCGCGAGTCTGCCTTCACCTGGCGGTGATGACACAGCTGGCGTCGAATGGCGAAGAGTACCGGGACATTTCAATCGCGAAACGAAACAACTGCACCGAACCAACATCGTCGAAGCGGAAGCGATTGTCGCTGAGATCCGCCAGCGCCTGTCGAATGCCAACCTGGCGTCCCAAAGCATCGGCGTTGTTACCTTCAACGCGCAACAACAGACCTTGGTTCTCGATTTGCTGGAGAAAACGGGAGATCCACTGGTCCTCGACCAACTACGCACCGACAAGGAAGACGGAATATTCGTCAAGAACCTCGAGAACGTGCAGGGCGACGAGCGAGACGTCATCCTCTTCACAACGGCATTCTCGAAGAAACCGGACGATTCGAAGATGCCTCTCAACTTCGGGCCGCTGACCCGTACTGGTGGCGAGAAACGATTGAACGTTGCGATAACCCGCGCCCGCCGAAAGGTTGTCATCTTCACCTCGTTCGAGCCTTCGGACATCGATCTTTCACGCACCAAGTCGGTTGGAATGGCGCATCTTCGCGGATATCTGGAACTCGCTGCACAACCTGATCGCTCCGGCAACGCCTCGTCCCAACCACGCCCCCAGAACACGTCCGATCAGATCCAGGAGTCGATCTGTGAAGCCTTGCGCCAACAGGGATACGAAGTCGAAGCAAATTACGGTCTGTCAGACTTTGTTCTGGACATAGTTCTTCGTGAACCAGAATCTGAATGTTGGCAGGTCGCAATCCTGCTCGACGGGCCGGCGTGGGCTGAGCGTCCGACGGTCGCTGACCGCGATCTGACACCACAGCTTCTCGAGTCGATGATGCATTGGGGAGCTTCAGTTCGCGTGTGGCTTCCCAATTGGATCGACAACCCCGAATCCGTTGTCCAACAAGTCAAGGAAGCGCTGACCAGATCGAAGCTCCGCATGGCCGAACGGCAAGCCCAGATCGACGCCGCAGCACTGGCTCAGGCCGAAGCCATCGCTGCCGCTGCGCTGGCTGAACTCGAAGTGTCGATATCGGCCGACTTCTCAGCCGACAACACCCGCTGGCTGAAATCGGATGAGCCCGACCACCCCGCTGAAGTGTCCGACGAACCCGTCCTGATCGGTCGGATGGCTGCAGCTGATACGCCCCCTGCCAGTCCTGTTGCCAGGGATTGGGATGGACGCGGAACCACGTATCTCGAGGCGCCCACAACAACGCTCGGACCACGCGGTGATCTCGATCGCGTGGATTCACCCTCGGTTCAGCAAACGATCCTGAGTGCCGTGCGGGAAACAGTGGACATCGAAGGCCCGATCTCGATGGACCGTTTGGCCCGTGACGTCGGCCGGCGCTTCGGTCTCGACCGTGTCTCGGCCGGGAAACGGGAGACGATCGTTCGTTGCATTCCGGCCGAGTTGATCAAAAAATCAGGACTCGGCGACTTTGTCTGGCCGAAGGAACTCAACCCGATTGGCTGGCGTGGCTACCGCACCACCCCGGCGGAGATCACGCGAAGTTTGATGGACATTGCGCCCGAGGAGATCGTGAATGCCATGATGGCGGTCTGTGGTAGCAAGTCGGATGAAGACTCCCTGCATCGTCGAACTTTGGCAGTCTTCAATCAGAAGCGACTGACCACTCCAACCCGGGAACGACTCGACGCTTGCATTCACCTCGGGCTTCAATCCGGTCAGTTGATCAAGATCGGTGAGCACTACCGCGCAGGATCGTAGCGCGGCACGAGTCGCTCAATCCGTCAGGCCGCGCTTCCGCTAATGTACTGAGCGCGGCCCGACGGACTTCCGCTGTGATTCACAGCCACGGACATGCCCCCACCCGCACGACTCGATTCGTGCTGCCTGGGGGATCTCACTGTGACCTTGCTTCGTACTTCTGCCCACAGGATTGGCGCGATGGCGAATCCTGATTCCTTGGTGGAACAGCTGTTGGAACAAATGCTGTTTCGTACCGGCCGGCGCGCAAGTGAATCGGAGCAGAAGTCGTGGAGCCGCAGCCTTCCCGTTCTAGCCAGTGATTTGATCGAAGCCGGTCTGGGCGGCGTCGAGATGTTGGTCGAGTACCACTTACCTCTCACGTCTCAGCGCGCTGATGTCGTACTGGCCGGACTACATCCGACTACCGGCCGACCGTCATATGTCGTGGTGGAACTCAAGCAATGGTCGGCCGCCCAACGATATGAAGGCAGCATTGACCTCATCGATGTGCCGGGGATGCCCGGTGGCCCCAAACTGCACCCTGTCGCACAGGTCAAGGGCTACTGCGAGTATCTGTCAGACTTCGCGAAGGCTCTTGCCGATCAGCCCGATGCGGTTGCCGGCGTGGCCTACCTCCACAACGCCACGGATCCCGCAGCCGTCGCAGAACTACGGTCGTATCCCGTCTCCCTCGGCGGCCGGTTGTTTACCGGAGCCGACCGCGGAGATATGCAATCCTTCCTCAAAACTCGACTCTCCTCTGAGTCGTCCGGACACACTGCCGGTGATACTTTGATCCGCTCCGCAGTGGCACCCTCTCAACAATTGCTCAAGGTAGCTGCCGCCGAGGTTCGCGATCGACCGCAGTTCCACCTCTTAGGTGAGCAGCAACTCGCTGTTGACCTAGTACTCCACGCGGTGGATCAAGCTCACCAACTCGATCACAAGCGAGTCATCATCGTCACCGGTGGGCCTGGCAGTGGAAAAAGTGTCGTCGCACTGTCGCTAGTCGGTGAACTCGCACGGCGTGGTCGAACGGTGTTGCACGCCACAGGTTCCCGATCGTTCACTCAAACACTGCGCAAGGTGGCGGGTGCCCGAGCCCCACGCGTGCAGAAGATGTTCAAGTACTTCAACCAGTTCATGACTGCTGATCGCAATGGTCTGGACGTGCTTGTCCTCGACGAGGCACATCGTATTCGAGAAACCTCGGTAGACCGCTACACCAAAGCCGAGCTACGAACCGAGCGTCCCCAGCTCGACGAGCTGATGGCAGCGGCCCGCGTCCCCGTTTTCCTACTCGACGAGTTCCAGGTGGTGCGCCCCGGCGAAATGGGATCGTTGGAGCAGATCGAGCGCCACGCAAAGTCACTCGGACTGGAAACGCAGCACGTTCACCTCGGCGAGCAATTCCGTTGTGGTGGTAGCGAAGAGTACGTTCTCTGGGTCAAACAGCTTCTCGGACTGGCAGAAGGTGAGCCCGTAGCCTGGGCTGGCGATCCGCAGTTCTCGGTTCGTATCGCCGACACACCGCAGGAGATGGAACATCTGCTGTCACAACAGATCGAACGTGGATACTCGGCTCGCATGACGGCCGGGTACTGCTGGCCATGGAGCAACGCCGAGAAAGATGGCACTCTCGTGGCGGACGTAGAGATCGACAACTGGTCCCGTCCCTGGAACAGCAAGAGTGACAGAAGAATCGGAGACGCACCTCCGGCCCCGCTTTGGGCTACGGAAGACGGAGGCTTCGGTCAAGTTGGATGCGTCTACACCGCGCAGGGGTTCGAATACGACTGGAACGGTGTCATTCTTGGACCTGACATTGTCTGGCGCAACGGCGCATTCACCACGGTGCGCACCGCCAACCGCGACCCGGATCTCAAAAACACGAAGAAGATCGGTGACGTACGGTTCAACCGCTTGATCCGCAACATCTACAAAGTTCTGCTCACCCGAGGCATGGTTGGAACTGTCATCTACTCGACAGACGAAGAAACTCGAAAAGCTTTGCGTTCGTTGGTGAGCGAACACCTCTGACCTTCCGTTCGAAACACACTTCTAACAGAAAACGAGCTCGGCCCGACAGGCTTCCGCCACAGGACATGCCTCCACCCGGTGCGATACCGGATAGGTGCATGACTAAATGTCCGCTTGGATAGTTCCGATAGACGGCGATAAGCTTGAGAACTGGGAGATCGCCCAAGCCAATAGCTTCTGGGACATGCCCAAGCGTTTCAATATCCAACAAGGCGACGACGTTTTCTTCTGGCTTTCCGGCGAGAAGCCCAAGGTCGCGCATGCAGGCATGGCCGGCTGGGGAATTGTGTCCTCGGGAGTGGAAGTCGTGGATCCAAGCACGCTTCCTTGGACCGATCCGAACTACGGCTACAAGTACAGGTTCCACTTCCAGCTGGTCAACACACAGAGAACCGTCGACCCCCGCTGGGGCGAGGCGCAGAAGCTGCTCGGGACCGCATTCACGGCGCAAGCTCCCCGCGAATTCCAAACCACACAGCAAGTCGATTACTTGCGATCACTATTCGCCTCCCAAACTGACCGCACCATCGGGCCGTATGCGACGACTATCACCGTCGACTCGTCTGTGGTTCCCTCACGAATCGACGACCCGTACGTCCAAGGCGAGGACATGCGCAAGCGAGCCGAGCGCTTGATCGTGATTCGCCAAGGCCAGGCTGCGTTTCGGAAATCTCTCATGGACAACTACCACGGTGCCTGCGCTATGACCGCAACCTCAGTGCCATCAGTGCTCGAAGCTGCTCATATCGACCGCTACTTTGGTGAGAACACGCATCACGTAACCAACGGGCTTCTGCTGCGTGCCGATCTCCACACGTTGTTCGATCTCCGACGCATCACCGTGGACGAGAATTTCCTTATCCGAGTCGATCCCAAGCTGACGGGCACGGAGTACGAGTCTATCGATGGCATGCCACTTCGGTTGCCCGCCAACCTAGCTCACCACCCAGATCGGGGTGCTCTCCACCGGCACCGCGAAAGCTGCTCCTGGATGCCCAATTCATCGGCCACAACCTAAACTTCAGGATGCGACGTAAATCTGCGTACGATGCCAGTCCAGGTAGGCGATGTCTGGCCGGTCGGCAGCATCGGGCAGTATCAAACGGTCTGTGAGCGGTGGCTTTCCGAGCGCCGCGCGCAGCGGGCCTTCGGTCAGCATCTCGTTCTCGACACCAGGTGCGTAGTGAAGGTTGAGTTCCTTGTCGACGGTGATCAGTCCTGTGTCAAAGGCGACGTCGTGGGTCGGGCAGGCGGTGAAACCATTCCGGTGGTCGAGGCGTTCCTTGCCGGTGCTGTCACGCCAAGGTTTTATGTGACTCGCGGTGAGAAGACGTGGACGGCGGCGTCCGCCGATATTCGCGCTGAGTCCACAAAACACGCATCGGTGCTGGTGATTACGAAGCACGCCTTCTGCGAATCGGTGCTGCCCCACTCGCACGGTGGATGTTAGCAACCGCTGCGTGGTTTCTATCGGAATATCGTCGCGCGCTTTGGACCACTTTTCGAGAGTCAGTTCCAATGACTTCTCGATCTCGCTCTCGACCAGCTCTTCCTGACCAGCGAGCCACAGTACTTCGCCGTGCTCGAGGCCAAGAAAGTCCGGCAAAGCAACTTCGTCGATTCCGTGTAGCCTGGCCGACCGCAGGATTCGCAGGTAGACGTCTTGAAGAAGCTCGCTGTCTGAGAGCATCCGCGCCGCAACTTCGACTTCGTGCCGACCCCCGTTGCTGCGACTCCCGTCGAGGTTTGCCATCTTCGCAATGAAGCTGGTCGGTGGACGCTTGAACAATCGCGCCAGGTGTTGCACAGGCATGCCTGCACGATGAGCGGACCCGCTACCGAACCTGCTGTGGTCGACCAACAAGGAAGCGCATAGCGACAGCACCACTTCGGATGGCACAAAGTTCACTTGGTTCGTTTTTGGCGGAGGAATTTGGCGTGCCAATACCGACGTCCACTGCTCTGCCAAAGCCGCTGGTGTTGGGTCGATAAACTCAGAAATCGCCAACGGCGCCAATATCCACTTCCCTCCTCGAGGTTGACTGCGACACTCATACAGTAGCCGGCGCCCGAAATCACCCACCGCCGCCGAGAGGTAACGAGTCACGACCAAACCACGACATCATGCGTATCCGGCCGTCACGGCCCATCCACAACTAAGGCGGCCGATACATGTGGCATGAATCCCCAGCTGGCATAGCTGATTTGATGAGTTCACCCAGGTTCACAGATGTTCTCGCGCCTGGTGCCGTCAATCCCAAGCAGTGGGCCAAATACAACATCCTTGTCGAATTCGACGTGATCAGCCGAGATCTCCTCTTCGATATGGCCGAAATTGCCCGCAAGTCCGATTCAGACGACGACCATCTCCGACTCTTCTGGCACGCGCTCGCATGGGGTGTAATGGGTAACTTTCGGAACGCAGGCCAGATTGCGCATTCAGCGCAAGACGAGGCCGGACGCCTACGACTAGTCCATGCCGTTCGAACGGCATCACTCGCCAGTTATGCCGGCGATAGCACGAGCGCGTACCGAGCTTTTGTGGAAACGAAGATCAACCGCCTCGGTCCCGCGTTCTTTACCAAGATTCTCTACTTCACCGGCAATCGGGAGTCCGTGGATCCCCGCTGCTTGATCTTCGACGCCCATGTCGAATCGGCCCTACCTACCATCACCGGCCAGTCGTACTCCAGCACAAAGCGCACTACAGACTATGTGCGCTATTGCGCGGACGTTCATGACTGGGCCCACAAGTACGGGACAACACCGGATGCCGTAGAGGGACGCTTGTACCAGCTCGGCCAGCTCACTGGCGACAGTCGGCGACGGTGGCTCAGCGCTGAGGTGTCGTTGCACCGAGAGGGACTGACGCCCGTCACCTTCGACAGCATCGTCGAACGGCTCGCCACCACCAGATAGAGTCCGAAATCGGCATGCGTGGCGTCGTTGCGCCGGTGCCGGTTTCGCCAGCAACGATTGATAGGCTCGTCAGCAAAGTACGCGACCGCCGTCGGCCGCAACGTACGAGAGCAGTGGGACGGTGACGTGACACAAGGAAATGACCGATGGGTTGAGGTCTCGAAGTCTGCATTTGCGCACGAAACCGAGGGTCTTCAGTTCCTTCACGACCTCATCCCCAATGCATCGCCTTATCGGGTGTGGACCAATTTCGAGTTCATGGACAACCATGGACTCTGGCATGAAATCGACGCGTTGGTGCTCGGTCGGCGCCGGTTACATCTGGTTGAGCTCAAGCATTTTGTAGGAACCCTGCGCGGTACTGAAACTAATTGGGTTCGCACATTACCGAGTGGAAAGATCCGCACCCAGAAGTCTCCACTCCTCCTTACTCGTCGCAAAGCGCAACGCCTCGCGTCGCGCATCGAAGAAGAAGCTCGCAAGGTCGCTCTAGAAAATGGCCTCAATCCCGCGAAAGTGCGCCAGGCTCTTCCCTTCACTCAAGAATCCGTATTCCTTCACGGCGCACCGTTTGATGTTGAAATGCCGGACCTTGCGAAGTCCGGTCTATTTGGTATCGATGGCCGTGAAGATCAAACCAAGCTGCCGGGTATTTCCACGAGGCTTCTCGAGCCCCCTACCGACGGTCGCCGCGTCGACGAAGATATCAGCGTCATCATCGCTCTGGCTCTCAAGAACCTCGGTATCGCGCGTCGCACGGAGCGTGATGCCGGCTCCTGGACAATTTCCGGTGCACCGCTCGCCAACGGCGATGACTGGCAGGAATGGTCAGCGAAGCACAAGGGCACCGACGAAGAGGGCCGTGCTCGCATCGTCTCGTTCCGTCCGGGCACCCCGGTTCATGCTCGCGCGGCTGCGCATCGTCGAATGCAACGCGAATATTCACTGCTGAGCTCATTACGTCACGAGTCCATCGTCGTACCCCGCGATCTGGTGCAGGACGACGACGGAAACACCGTGCTCGTCTACCCGGACATCCCGGGACTCGAGGCACTCGACTTGGCGCTCGCGACAAGGACTCTCACCGCCGAACAGCAACTCTCGGTCCTCACTCAGGTGGCTGAAGCACTGTCCTATGCCCACCGCAACCACGTAGCTCATCGTGGTCTTGGACCCAGCACCGTCTTGATCGACACCGACAAACTCGACGCGGGGTCGGTCGTGGTGAGACTGGTCGACTGGTCGTGGGCTGGCCGTGTGCACAGCGGCGAAACTCGTTCCGCCACCATGCTCGGCACGGCGCTGGCGCCGGGTGGCACCCCGACCGACGAGGTCTATCAGGCGCCGGAGGACAGGTGGGCGCCTGACGCTGACCGCACGGCTCTGGACGTGTTTTCTCTGGGCGCTTTGGCTTACTTCTTACTGTCCGGCGGCCAGGCGCCTGCCCGCGATCGCGCAGCACTCTTGGAGCGACTGCGGCAAGAACAAGGGCTTGACCTAGCAGCTTCCGGCGGACGCTTCGTGGACGAGACACTGCGCGACCTGGTGCTGCACGCAACGCATCCTTCAGTGTCAACCCGGGTGGAGACCGACAAAAAGAATGGTCAGCCAAATTTTGGCGCGCAGCAGTTCGCTACGAAGCTGGCTGCGTACCGTTCATTCCAAAACCCGTCGCCGTCGCTCCCCGAGATCGACCCGCTGAATCCTCCGACCGGTGCGCTACTTTCCGATCGTTTCGAGGTAGTTCAAATTTTGGGGGCAGGGTCCACCGCCCGCGGGATCCTCGTCGCTGATCATGACTACGACGGCCGGTTGCGGGTCCTCAAGGTCGGTCTCGACAACAGCGCAACGTCGCGGCTGCGTGAAGAGGCCGAGGTTCTCACCCAACTGGCCCAGCAGAATCCGGCGGTGCCGGGTGTGGTCGAGCTGATCGAGGGTCCACTAGAGCTCGAAGCTCAACGAACTGCTCTGCTGCTCAGCAATTGTGGTGACAAAACGCTGGCTGACGTCATCCGATATACGCCACTTGCCGAGTCGCAGCTGCGCACCTGGGGTCTCGAACTGCTCAATGCCGTGGTGGCACTCGATGCTGCCGGTATCACTCATCGTGATATCAAGCCGTCGAACCTGGGCTTGTCCCGACCGGAGCGCAAAGCCCGGGCCGCCAAAGTGCGCTTGGCTTTGTTTGATTTTTCGTTGTCCCGCGCACCGGTCGATCAGCTGGATGCCGGTACGCCTCCCTATCGAGACCCGTTCCTAGGAACTGGGATTCGCCAGGCCTACGATTCGGCAGCCGAACGCTACTCGGCCGCAGTTGTGCTGTACGAGATGGCAACTACAGCGACGCCCACCTACGGCGACGGGGTGAGCGATCCCACAGTACTCACCGACGATGTCGCGATCACGGTCGAAGACTTCACGTCGAGCGGTCTCTCGAACACCCGCGCCGAAGCACTTTCCGAGTTCTTCCGCACGGCGCTCGCACGTAGCATCAAAGACCGTTTCGATACGGCCGCGGCAATGCGTACAGCCTGGGAATCGCTGTTCAAGACTAAGCCCACAGAGCCTCGCACTCCTGCCCCTACACGCACCAAACCTGCTCAACCTGAATCAGTGCCTGCAGCCCCGCAGCCTGCAACGTATTCGTCGTTGGGAGTTCTCGCCGCCGAGTTCGCCCGCGCCGCAGGCAGTAAACGGTCAACCAGCCGCCGACAGGTGGTGGAACTTGTTCTCGGCAGCCACGAGGACAGCCCTGCTGATCCGTTTGCGACCTATCAATCCTTGGCCTTACTCGCACACGTCACGCCGGGGCGCGTCGCACAGATCTTCGGTGAATTCACCGAGATGTGGTCGAAAAATCCCCAGCTTGCAGCGACAGTGCAGTATCTCTATCGTCGTGGACAGGCGCTGCTCGAATCCTCCGGTGGCGCTTCCACTCCCGAGTTGTTGGCTCGCGAGCTTACCGGTGCATTGCATTCCGATGGCGTCGACAATTCGCAGCGCACCTCGCTCGGCGTATTGCGCCTTTTACTGGCTTCCCCTCCTCCAGCGACCGAGGGAGACGAAGGCGCCAATACCGTCCACGAACGGGTCGACACGAAGTTGCAGCTTGTGCGACGTCACGGTTCCGGCACTGTCGCGATGATTTCTACCGCCGCTGTACCCCGCAAACTCACTGCCGGGTTGGCTTCCGCGGTCGAAAAACTGATAACAGACGCGGGCATGCAGGGCTCCCTCCTGATCAGACCTGCTGACGCGGAGCTTCCGCTGCGCGCAGTTGCGTCGACGATCTTGGACATCGCTCCTAGCGACGTGGAGATACCCGGGCATACGCTGCTGCGGATCGGCACGGCCGCGTCGACCGAGGTCACTTTGTCCGCGCGCGACGAACTGCACTCCGTCGCACTGCCGATCACTGACGCACTGAAACTCGTGCTTCACGGTTTGGCCGAGAGCGATTCTTTCAGTCGCAACGAACTGGAGTCGCGCGTCACGGCACGCTTCCCGGAGCTCACCAAATCGCTGCCCCGCCGCCCGGACCTCGATGGCGTCGTTCAGACCGTGGTGCCGAACATCCGCTGGAACGAGTCGAGCAGCCGTTACGAATTCGAGAATGCAACCGGACATCTGTCGAGCGTCCCGACGTTTCACACTCGGTTGGCGCGCCCATCGATCGCGCCCGACGGTCGCGGCAGCGACATCGAGATGCTGCTCGAGACGAGCATTCGCGACCGCACCTTCCGCGCAATGGGCGTACCGATGGGGGTCTCCGATGACCTCGCGACCGCTCTCTCAACCCGGTTCAGTGCAGAACACATCGACGTCACTGACGTCGTACTTGGTCACCTCCGATCTGTAGCTGAGCACGCGGGCGCACCGTGGGATGCAATCCTCGCTGCAGATGCCGGCCCGGCCGCTGAACAGGAAAATCTGAAAGGGTTTGTTTCGCAGGCAATTCCGACGCTCGTTGCGGCAGTAAATCAGGCCGACGGACCAGTGGTTCTCACCGACCTGTCGATGCTTGCGGGCTACGACCTTCTCGCAGCGGCCTTGATGAACTGGATTGACATCACGTCGCCGCCCGCACATGCAGTGTGGGCCTTGATTCCCCAGCCTGAAGAATCCGGTGGCAGACCGGGTGCCCGCGTGGACACAACCGCGTTGACACGAATGAGTCCTGAGCAGTTTGTCCAGGTGGATAGGAACGGACTCAGCGCACTACTCGCTGCAGCCGAATCGTCCACAGAATCCGACCACACCGCCTCGGAACGCAATGAGAAGGAGCATGTCTGATGGCATTGGCCACGATCGCCGGAAACCAACTGACGACCGCGCTGAAGCCGCAACTGGCCCTGCTGGTTGACGATATGCGGACGCGTCTCACCGCTGACAGCACAGAGCTGGAGCGTTGGCGCACTACTCACCAGGCTGCTGTGCAGGAAAAGCGCACCGCTGTGTCCTGGACGGATTGGTCCGAAGATCAACTCACCCAGGCCGCTGTCGGCTGGCTACTCACCAGCGTGTTCGTGCGCTTCTGCGAAGACAACCTGCTGCTCGGTGACGCTGCAGTCTGGATCACGCATCCGGATTCAATGCTGCGCCAACGAGCTGTAGACGCCGAAACCTCCTTCTACCGTGAGCATCCCGACTACTCCTACCGCGAGTGGTTGGAACAATCCTTCGAGGCACTGCGCCAGTACCCTGCCACACAATCTCTCGTCGACGGACATGCCGCCCTCAACATCACCACCCCGTCCTCGGACGCGGTGCATCAGCTGCTCGCATTCTGGCGCCGCACCGAAGACGATGGCGAGTTGATGTGGACGTTCCGCGACGACCAACTCTCCACCCGCTTCCTCGGCGACCTCTACCAGGATCTTTCGGACTTCGCGAAGAAGAAGTACGCCCTGCTCCAAACCCCCGAATTTGTAGAAGAATTCATCCTCGACCAGACCATGGAGCCCGCACTCAAGGACCGCCCGCTTGAGGGTTTCAAGATCATCGATCCCACCTGCGGTTCCGGCCACTTCCTACTCGGCGCGTTCGCTCGTCTGGTTGAGCGTTGGCATCATCACGCCCCCGGACTGGAACTGCGAACCCGTGTCGACAACGCGTTGGCCTCGGTTTACGGCGTGGACTTGAACCCGTTTGCAGTGGCGATCGCGAAGTTTCGCCTGATCGTTGCGGCGTTGCAGGCTTGTGGCGAAACATCATTGGTGAATGCACCCAAGTTCACATTGAACCTCGCCAACGGCGATTCACTGCTCCACGGCCCCGAACAAGGAGCTGATGCATTCGACTTTGGCGATCTGTCGTTCGACAAGGATGCAGCTACATCTGGGTTCACCTACAGCACTGAAGACGCAGGCTTACTACGCAAGATCCTTGCACCCGGCCAGTATGACGCCGTCGTCGGTAACCCGCCCTACATCGTCGTCAGCGACAAAGCGCTCAACGCTCGATACCGAGAGATTTACCACTTCTGCAAGGGCACCTATGCACTTACGGTTCCGTTCATGGAGAAGTTCTTCGACCTTGCCAGATCGGGAGATCGGGCCGGATGGGTCGGCCAGATCACCTCGAACTCCTTCATGAAACGCGAATTCGGCGCTCCTATCATCGAACAATTTCTTGCGCGAAAGGATCTCAGGCTCGTTGCGGATACATCCGGGGCCTACATTCCGGGTCACGGAACGCCGACCGTCATTATTACTGGGCGTAACCATCCGAACATCCATGACACAACCCGCGCAGTCCTCGGCATTCAGGGTGAACCAGGAGCGCCCGACAATCCCGCGAAGGGCAAGGTATGGACCTCACTCGTCGAACATGTCAGCCTGCCTGCCTACGAGGACCAGTGGATCTCAGTCGTCAATCTTCCGCGCGAGAACCTACGCCTCCATCCGTGGAGTCTGAGCGGTGGTGGTGCCGTCGAGACGCTCTCAACTATTGAATCGGCCCGAACTGAGACGCTCGGCGATCGCACCAGCACAATTGGAAGAACCACCCACACTGGACTCGACGATGCCTTCTACGTAACACCTGAGGCTGCGAAGACCCGTCAATACATGGCCGATACGATGCCAATCGCGCTCGGCGAGGATGTACGTGACTATCTTGTATCCCCCACCCTTGTCACCCTTTTCCCGTACAACGCGGAAGGCGACCCATGTGAGCCGAATAGAAGAGCGCAGCAAGTCCTATGGCTAAATCGCACGGCTCTCAGCCGACGCGTCGACTTCAAACAATCGCTTACCGAGCGCGGTCTCCGGTGGTTCGATCACTCCATGTTTTTCAAGAAGCGCTATCGAGTGCCACTCGGAATTGCTTTCGCTTTTGTTGCGACGCATAACCATTTTGTGCTTGACCGCGGTGGCAAGGTGTTCAAGCAGTCCGCGCCGGTGATCAAGCTGCCGGAGGGTGCGACCGAGGACGATCACCTTCGACTGCTGGGTACTCTCAACAGTTCGACCGCATGCTTCTGGCTGAAGCAGAACAGCCACGACAAGGGCAACGGCGGTATCGGTGGCGGGATCGCATCAGAGGAGTGGGAGCGGTTCTTCGAATTCACGGGGACCACGCTAAAGGATTTTCCGCTACCCGTGCATGCACCACTTGAACGCGGACGAAGGATTGACCAACTCTCACAGCACCTCAGCACGCACGAGCCTGCGGCTGCGATCGCTCGAAATGGGGCCACAGCGAGCATCATTGACACGGCACGCGCAGAACATGGCCGTATCCGCGCAATGATGATCGCCGAGCAAGACGAACTCGACTGGGAAGTTTACCGATACTACGGTCTCATCGACGACGAACTGTTCCTCCAAGCCGGCGATCCGCCTGGACTCGAATTGGGTCAGCGGGCCTTCGAGATTGCACTTGCTCGCAAGACTGCCTCCAGCGAAGACAAGTCGGAATGGTTCACGCGCCACGGTTCAACTCCAACCGCCGATATCCCCGCGCACCTACCCGCCGAGTACCGTGAACTTCTTGAGAAGCGCCTGGCTGCAATCGAATCCAACCCCTTCATCCGATTGCTCGAACGTCCTGAATATAAGCGTCGCTGGGCTGGCGACTCGTGGGATACCAAGCTCCAGCAAGCACTGAAGGATTGGATTCTCGACAAACTCGAAGAACCGTCACTCTGGTTCACCACACAAGGCGCACCACAGAGTCTGTCGGTGGCTGAACTTGCTGGGTATGTCGAGAAGAACGCCGAATTCATTGAGGCGCTGGATCTGTGGGCCGGCAAGAAGGACGCACCCGTTACCGAAACCCTCGTCAAACTTCTCTCCGACGAGGCCGTACCCTACCTCGCCGCATTGCGCTACAAGGATTCCGGGCTTCGCAAGCGCGCCGAGTGGGAACGAGTCTGGGCGCTACAGCGTGACGAGGACGCCGGCTTGATCAAGGCCACCGATATTCCAGTCCCGCCGAAGTACACGGGTGCCGATTTCGTCAAACAGTCCTACTGGTCACACCGTGGCAAGCTCGATGTACCCAAGGAACGATTCATTTCGTACCCCGGCGCGGGCCGCGCCACCGATCCAACACCGCTGCTCGGCTGGGCCGGTTGGAATCACGCTCAGCAGGGCATTGCTCTCGCCACCATCTACGCCTATCGCGAGTCTGAGGGTACGGCGCTCACCGAACTGGTACCGGTGGTCGCGGGTATCGCCGAGGTTCTGCCGTGGGTCAAGCAGTGGCACACCGGAGTTGACCCCACTTTCGGGATCGACCTGGCCGAGTATCTCACCGGACAGCTCCACGAAAAAGCTTCCGCTGTCGGCATTCCCGTCGGCGACCTCTCAGCCTGGCGTCCCGCCAAAACCACTCGAGCCCGCAAGGCTGCTCCCAGAAAGGCTGCGCAGTGATGTTCCCCGGCAACTCCGCATCATCCGCCCGAACTCTGCGGGAGACTTTCGCGATCTCGGAATCGCACGGCACCAATGACTACGTTCTCCGCCTGTCCGACTCTGTCGCCGAAGATCGGTTGGCCGCGACCGTCGACTCGTATGTCGTCACCCCTGCCATTGCCGAAGCCTTCAATCAGGCGTTGTCCGTGGTCGAAGAGTCGCTGCGGACCGGGGAGAACAAGTCTGCGTACCTCAACGGATCGTTCGGCTCCGGTAAGTCACACTTCATGGCTGTGCTGCACGGCGTTCTGGGTCACGCGCCGAAGGCTCTATCGATTCCTGAGCTGCAACCGATTATTGCTCAGCACCAAGCAATTTCGAATGCCAAACTCCTACGTTTGACGTTCCACTTCCTGGATTCTCAGACCATCGAATCGGCCTTGTTCGATCAGTACCTGCGTCAGATCGCTGCCTTGCACCCGAACGCCTTGCCGCCCGTGCTGCACTCGGCCGGTGGACTGTTCGCCGATGCCGATAATCGTCGTGCAGAGGTGGGCGAGGCCAAGTTCTTCGCAGCGCTCAACGGTGTGGACGGCGGGCAGCCGTCGGGCGCCGTGAACTGGGCAGCTCTGGGGCAGTCGACCGGAATGTGGTCTGCCGAAAGTTATTCAGCAGCAACCGCCCCCGGTGCGGATCCGGCGGAACGCTCCCGTTTGCAGCAGGCACTGATCGCCTCGTACTTCACTAGCTACTCCCGCAATACTGACTGGCTTCCCCTCGAAGACGGGCTCGCCGTCATCGCCGACCACGCGAAGTCGGTGGGCTATGACGGTGTTGTCTTGATGCTCGACGAGTTGGTGTTGTGGTTGACCTTCCTCATCACAGAACGCGACAAGTTCAATGCAGAAGTTCAGAAGATCACGAAGCTGGTAGAGACCAGCCGCGGCCGGCTTGCAGTTCCGATCTCCTCGTTCATCGCGCGGCAGCATGACCTTGCAAAGTGGGTTGCTACCGGATCCGAATCCGGCGCAACTCAGCAGGCCCTCGAACAAGCTTTTGCGCATCAAGCGGGCCGGTTCGGCAATGTCGAGCTTGGTGACGAGAACCTCCCGTTCATCGCAAAGAAGCGACTGCTGCGTCCCCTCGACTCGGCGGCCCAGGCTGCTCTGGACAATGCCTTTGCGCATCTAGACCGCAACCCGAAGGTCTGGGATGTACTCCTTGATGGCGTCAACACCGACGGGCAGTACCGCGGTTCCGATTCCGATGCGTTCAAGCTGACCTACCCGTTCTCCCCCGCTCTGATCGCAACACTGCGGGCGTTGTCGGGGCAGATGCAGCGTGAACGGACGGCGCTGAAGGTCATGCAGCAGATGCTGCAGGACAACGCTGATCGTCTGACTGTCGACAACGTCATTCCCGTCGGGGAGGCATTCGACTACATCATCGACAGTGCAAACTCGACGCCGATCAACGATGCTGCTGCAAGCACATTCAAGACCGCGCGCACACTCTGGACCGAGAAGCTGCGTCCGTTGTTGTTCCGCACCGCCGGTATCGAAGAAACAACCGCCGACGATGCCGTACCACCAGGGTTGCGCGCAGATATCCGGATCGCAAAGACATTGCTGATGTCAGCGGTCGCGCCAAACGTCCCGGCGCTCAAACAGATCGATGCCAGCCGCCTCGCGTCGCTCAATCACGGCAGCGTTGTCAGTATCATTCCCGGTGATCAGATCGGCCAGATCACTAACAAGGTCAAGCAGTGGGCTGCGGAGATCCCTGAGCTGTCCGTCACTGCTGATGCGAACCCCATCATTTCCGTCACTCTCGAGTCTGTCGACTACGAGCGCATCATCACTCGCGCGCAAGCTGAGGACACGGACGGCCGGCGCCGGGAACTGATGCGTACCCTGCTCTCCGAGCACTTCGGTGTTGTCGGCGTCGATCACACCGTTGATAATGCGTTGCTGCGCAACAAGGTTTGGCGGGGAACCGAGCGCCCCGTCGAGGTGGTGTTCGGTAACGTCCGCGATCGCGGGTATCTTCCCGACGAATCATTCCGGCCCACCACCGCCGGCGCATTGCGGCTGGTCGTAGATCTTCCGTTCGACGATTCCGGGCACACCACGTCCGAAGACCACGACCGTATCGAGGCGCTGCTGCGCACTGGCCAGGACCGCTTCACGGTGGCCTGGTTGCCCAGCTTCTTCTCCGAGAAGGTCACGCGACAGTTGGGTTTGCTCGTCATCCTCAACTATGTGCTCGCGGGTGATCGTTGGGCGTCGTACGCGAATGAGCTGTCCGAAGCGGACCGCGCCGCTGCCCGCTCGATCTTGCAGCAACAGCAGTCGCAGGTGCTCGGGCAATTGAGCAACGCGATCCAGGTGTCTTACGGAGTCGCCAGTGGTGCCCAGTTCCCCGAAGGACAGCCCCCCTTACGTTCTCTGCACGCCGGTTTCGCAGTGCAGCCGCCGATCGGAAACACACTTGGCGAAGCCGTCGACCGTCTGATCACGGACGCCTTCGACGCGCTCTATCCGGATCACCCGGAATTCACGCCCGTCGACAAGGTGATCAGCCGCCGCGAACTCAACACTGTGTTGACACGGTTGCGTGAGGCACAGTCTCAGATGGACGGTCGGTTCCCGCTCGAACGTAGCGAACGGGACGTCGCCCGCCGGGTCGTCGAGCCGCTCGGTATCGCGAAAACCAATGAGACGCACTTGATCTTCGGGCCTGAACAGTTCACGGCGTGGTGTACCCGCATCACCCAGGAACTCTCTCGCTTGGCGATCGACGAGCAGTCCGACGTCGATATCGAGGTGTTGCGGACCGCCATCGCTGCGAGTGGACCCAAGCGCGGCCTGACGTCCGACATGATCGATCTGGTTGCCGGGGCGTGGGCTGCGCAAACCAAGCGCTCCTGGTTCCTGCACTCGAGCCCGATCGACGAGCCCTCGATAGGCGATATCCGCCGGGGCACCGCGCTGCGTCTGGAACCGTTGCCGGATCAATACGAATGGCACAAGGCGATCACGCGGTGGAAGACCTGGACCGGTCTGGTAGTCAACGAATATTTGACTGCTACGAACCTTGCCGCGTTCGCGGACAATGTGCGCTCGTATGCGCGCACTACGTTCGTTGGCCGCAGTCAGTTCGTCAACGCACTCGGGGAGGCCTACAGCTACCTTGGAATCGATCCGGAGAAGGGCCGGTCCGCACTGGCTGCCGATCTGGCCGAGCTGTTCGAGACGCGATTGACTCACGTCGACAACCTCGGTCTTGTAGCCGCGATCGCTGATGCGCCATTACGCGGCACAGACGTCGAGGCGTCCAAGTCACTTACTTCTGCCGCCGCGATTGAGCAGGCTCTCATCCGCTACCCGCTCGGTCGGTGGGACGTGCTCCGCGATGCAGCCACTTCGGATACTGACGAGGGTTCCGCGAGCGCACGTGTCATTTTGTCCAAACTGCAGCAGGCATTCGAATCGCACGAGGCAGTGCAGAGCCTTCCTCCCGCTCTCGCGAGTGCCGCCGGTGACCGCGATACCTGGCTCGAAGAAGCTGCAATAAGAGGACGAAAAAAGCGAAACGATGCGGATACGGAACGCGAAGAGCAGGAGAGCAAACGTCGGGAGCTAGAAGTTCAACGCGAACTCGAACGCCAACGTCAGGAACTAGAACGCGAGCGTCGGGAGCTAGAACACCAACGTGAGTTCGAACGTCAACGCCAGGAACTAGAACGCCAGCGCGAACTTGAGCGCGAACGTGAGGAGCGAGAGCGGAAGCCAGTTGGTGGAACCACCGAGACCATCACAGTCGCGGACACTACCGCTGCGTCCGCTGTTGAGGCTCAGCTCCGAAAGATGCTCGACAATTACCCGGACGCAAAAATTACCGTGACTATTACAAGGCTCGAATCGTGACAGTTCCAACGCGGCTCCCGGAGGCGGATGTGGCCGGCATCCGCACCGCGATCGGTCAGTTCCGTGCAAGCCGGCATCGCCGCGGGGTTATTGCGCTCGCCGCGGCGCCCGTGTGGTCTGGTGCCGACGCCTTCCAGCTCGACGGCCAGAGCGTGAAGATCCGAGTTGGTCCGAGTGTGCTCGCGATTCGTGACGCGCTGACCGAGCGACACCACTTCGATTGGGTTGTGATCCTGACAGATCGGGAGTCGGCCGAACTGCCCGCTGGAGTTGTCGATCATTTGGTCTCGGGCCGGCTGTCCAATCTGGATCCATGGCCCGCGCTAAGAGAGAAGTTCCGGGCAAACCGACAAGAGTTCAATCTGCTCTCCCTCGACAACGACGCCGCCCGCTCCGCGTTGCGCGAACTTGGTGATTCGGTGCCGCCCGCCCCGGGTGGTGTCCTGACCAACGACCACCTGTTCGGGGCCCTCGCCCAACGTAATTTCGGGCTGACTGCCAGCGAGGTCACTCCTCATCATGTGTCTCTGTGGTCAATGAATACCGAACGGACCAAAGAGTTTTCAGCGTGGCGTGACCGGACCGCGCCGGTCTTGGTCGAACAGTTCTATCTCTGGCTCGAACGCACCCTCGGCCCCCTCGGTCGCTCAATGACGATCGTGTGGCGCACCAGTGGGCCAGCGCAATTGGTTCCCCTCGGGCTCGTCGCCGCGCTGATCGACGATTCCGCCGCCGCATCCGCAGCCTTCCCCACGTCGATCGACGTGACCGTCAAAGTGCGAACCCTTCTCGAAGTCGAGCTCGGTCACCACACTTTGACGGAGCAGCAGCTCTCCGCCTGGGGCAATACGGCAGCCCTCGCTGTTACCGGCGCCGACGTTCCGGATGATGTCCTGCGCCGGGCCGAGCAGCTGGTGGTCCGTTTGCAGGCGACGTCGTTAGTTGGTCGATCGGACGTCCTGTCGTCCGCGCGCCCGCCTCGTATCGCCCGATTCGCAGCAGCTCTTGCTGCCGCCGAACAGAACCCGGATCTCACGGCAGTGGAAAATGCGTGGGCTGACGTAGTCGCACATCGTGAATCGCGAGTGGACTCCTCCGACGCACCACGCGACGTCCGGGTAGGCGCCGCTGCCCTACGGCTACTGCGGTGGACGCGCCGCGATGCCCAACGACCGTCGACACTCGCCGGGTGGCTGACGTACTACCGCAGCGAATTGTCTTGGGTGGACGGTGCCGTCAACGATGCCTTCGTCGGTGCCGACGACCCGACCCTCGCGGCGGCGGCACATCGGATCATCACGACTGTGCGCGCCCGTCGCGGAGAGCAAGACCGACAGTTCGCGACTCTGGTCTCGTCCAGCGGCACTCATCACCTGAACGGCCCCGGCGCCCCCATATACATCGAGGACATCCTCGACCGCGTGGTCCTGCCGCTCACAGTTGCTGCGCCGGGTGCCAGCGCGCTCAGCACGGCCACTCGATCTCCGGTACTGCTCGTCATCGCCGACGGAATGGGTGCCACCGCAGCCAACGAGGTTGTTGCCGACGCACTCCGTCGCTATCGCCCCCAATGGCAAGAATGCACCCTGGTCTCCGAGGAACCGAACAGTGCAGCTCTCGCTGCCCTGCCGACCGTTACCGAATTCTCCCGCTGCACACTGCTATCCGGCGCACTCCAACGTGGCGGACAGTCTGAGGAACGCCGAGGATTCGCCTCGTGGCTGCAATCGCACGCATTGCGCGGCGCGGGTCAGGTGCTCTTCCATAAAGCGGACCTGGAAGCAGTCTCGCGCGGCAACGCGCTCGCGCAGGACGTGCGTACCGCAGTCGAAAACACAAAAGACCGACCCGTCATTGCCTGTGTCCTCAATGACATCGATGACGCCCTCGATCGGTCCGATCCGATCGGCACCACTTGGACCACGGCGGGTTTCAAGCATCTCGATGCGCTCTTGTCTGCTGCGGCAGCAGTCGGTCGCACCATTGTCCTTGTCAGCGACCACGGTCATGTCGTCGAGCGTCGTGAGCAGCCGAGTGTGCAGCGCGGTCAGCAGGTTTCGGCTCGATACCGTCTAGCAGCGGGCGCCGATGCAGCCTCCGTGCCAATTGACGAAGTCCTGGTCGAAGGTCCGCGTGTACTCACCGACAGCCACAGCGCGGTCCTCGCGGTAGACGAGCAACTCCGGTACACCGGGATGAAAGCCGGCTACCACGGCGGCGCCACGCTAGCCGAAGCTGTCATTCCCATCTCGATCCTCGTCAACGGTGCCGTACCGCCACACCTTGGCCTCGAGGTGTCTCCTTCCCCGGTACCCGCCTGGTGGGAACCGAGCCGCACAGCAGTTGTTCTGCAGACACCGGTCACCGCTGCACCGGCTATTGCGTCGAAGCGGAAGAAAACGGTTGCGCCGAAGCTGTCACCACAATCCGATGCGCTGTTCGATGTCGGCACTCCCGCCGCGACAGTGGCTGCTTCACCCGTCGTTTCCGGCGGGCGCGACAAGGTGGAAGAACTACTCGGGACCGCACTGTTTGCACAGCAGTACAAGACATTCGGACGCAACCTCGAAAAAGCTGCCATCGAGACTCTTCTCCGTGAGACGATTGCCGGCAACGGAGTGTTATCACTCGGACGCGCTGCCGAAATACTCGGCGTACCTTCGACACGCGCCAGTAGAGCATTGTCGGTCGTGGCCCAGATCTTGAACACCGACGGCGTCGTAGTTCTCAGTGTCAACGGCACCGAACTGGAAGTGGAGGCTGCCCTGATGTTCGAGCAGTTCGGAGTCCCCCAGTGACCGCCCTGTCACCGGTTCGTCGCCGCGAGATCCTCCAGTCTCTACGCCAGGGCACCGTGCCTGACGGCAATCTCGACGTCCTCGCTGTCGGTATCGACCGCTTCGCCACCACCATCGACGAGGATCTCGACGCCGTTGCCTCGGGGGGAGCGATCTTCAAAGCCGTACGCGGCGAGTACGGTTCGGGTAAGACGTTCTTCTCCCGGTGGGTCGAGCAACGCGCGATGCAACGTGGTCTCGCCGTCGCCGAAGTTCAGATCAGCGAACTCGAAACCCCGCTGCACAAGCTCGAGACCGTGTATCGACGGACTATCGAAGAGTTGCGGACCTCGGCCTTCGCCAAGAGCGCGTTTCGCAATGTCATCGATGCTTGGCTGTACGGGATCGAAGAAGACGCAGCCACCGCTGCCGGTGCCGACGAAGCCACTGCCGAGCAAATCGCGGCGCTACTCGAACAGCGCCTCGCCAGCGTCGCCACCGCCACCCCGGTGTATCCGATGGTCTTGCGCGCCTACCGCGATGCCGTCGACCGTGACGATGCCGCAACCGCCGATGCTCTCATCGCGTGGCTCGGTGGCCAACCACATGTCGGTGCCGCTGCGAAACGTGTAGCCGGCGTGCGTCAGGACGTCGACCATTTTCTCGCGATGGGATTTCTGCAAGGACTCCTTGCAGTCCTCAAAGGCGCACGACACCCGGGCCTCGTTCTGGTGATCGATGAAGTTGAAACATTGCAGCGAATGCGCTCGGACAGCCGCGCAAAGGCCCTTAATGCATTGCGGCAGTGGATCGATGAGCTCGACTCCGGCCGCTACCCCGGCCTCTACCTGATCATCACCGGAACACCAGCGTTCTACGACGGACGACTGGGGGTGCAGGCATTGCCCCCGCTCGCGCAGCGTCTACAGACAGACTTCGGGACGGACGCACGATTCGACAATCCTCGCGCTCCCCAAATCAGGCTCACCGGGTTCGATCTTGATCGCCTCGTCGAAGTCGGCATCCGCGTTCGTGACGTCTACGCCGATGGATCGTCTGAGTCGGACCGAATCCGCACGTTGGTCGACGACGCTTACCTGCGCGACCTTGCCGATGCTGTTGCCGGCGAGCTCGGTGGGAAAGTCGGGGTGTCCCCACGCATCTTCCTCAAGAAGCTTGTCGCGGACGTACTGGACCGAGTCGATCAATTCGCCGACTTTGATCCACGCCAACACTATTCGCTAACCATCGCCGACAGCGAGAAGGCCGAAATCGTTCAGGCCACCAGCGCTGATGAGGTCGAACTGTGACTGCCGGTTTCGACCGACTCGATCCGGTTATCCAGCACCACATTGTCAATTCACTCGGGTGGCCCGGATTGCGTCCTCTGCAGGACGAATCGGTCGCGCCCATCAGCACCGGATCAGACGCAATTCTGTTGGCACCTACCGCGGGCGGCAAAACGGAAGCTGCAATGTTCCCGTTGCTGACGCGTATGCAGACGGAGCGCTGGACCGGGATCTCTGTTCTCTACATCTGCCCGCTCAAGGCACTGCTCAACAACCTTCAACCACGCATCGCGGGTTACGCCGAGTGGATGGGACGCGACGCCTCAACTTGGCACGGTGACGTGACATCCTCCGCCCGCGGCCGTATAAAGCGCGACCGCCCGGATGTTTTGTTGACGACGCCCGAATCCCTCGAATCAATGTTGGTTTCTGAAGGTGTCGATGCAGCTGAGGTACTCGGCGGTGTCCAGGCAGTTGTCGTCGATGAAGTTCATGCGTTCGCGGGTGACGATCGCGGGTGGCATCTACTCGCCGTACTAGCCCGCCTCGAAACATTGTTGGGCCGCAAGCTTCAGCGTGTCGGGATGTCAGCCACCGTCGGGAATCCAGATCAGCTGTTGAGCTGGTTGCAAGGCGGCTCGGTTCGTGCCGGTCTCGTGATCGCGCCATCGCTTGACGGCGACGCTGTCGTACCCGACATTACCGTCGACTCAGTGGGCAGCGTCGAGAATGCCTCCAAAGTAATTGCCACACTGCACAAAGGCGAGAAGCGGCTAGTGTTCGTCGACTCGCGACGACTGGCTGAGGAACTCGGCAAGTCTCTGCGAGAGCGCGGAATCACGACCTTCGTTTCCCACTCGTCGCTCTCTGCTGCGGAGCGCCGAGAGTCTGAGGAAGCCTTTGCCGAAGCGCGCGATTGTGTAATCGTCGCAACGTCCACTCTCGAGCTCGGCATCGATGTCGGAGATCTTGACCGCGTCATCCAGATCAACGCGCCTCGCACGGTCTCGTCTTTTCTGCAACGACTAGGTCGGACTGGGCGGAGGCCTGGTTCCACCCGTAACTGCCTGTTCCTGTGCATCACGGAAGAAGCAGTCCTCGACGCTCTCGGCATGTTGCAGTGCTGGTCATCGGGATGGGTCGAGCCAGTTCTCCCCACCCCCGAGCCTCGGCACATTGTGGCGCAACAGATTCTTGCATCGGCCTTGCAGACCAGGCGGGTACCACTCACCGATTGGCAACAGGGCTGGGGTTCACTCCCTCTCTTTGATGACACTGCCCCCGAGATCATGTCTCACCTCCTCTCCGAAGGGTTCCTCGAACAGGACTCCGGAACCGCATTCATCGGGCTCGAAGCCGAGAAGCACTTCGGCCGCAGACACTTCATGGAACTCCTCGCCGTATTCACCGCCGCACCGGAGTTCAAGGTGCTCGCCGGGCGCGACGAAATCGGATCAGTAGAAACTGCATTGCTGACCGATGAAGTAGAAGGGCGTCGAATCTTGTTGTTGAGTGGACGTTCTTGGGCGGTCACCCATATCGATTGGAAACGGCGATTCTGCTACGTCGAGGCCACGGAGATCGCAGGAAAGGCCAAATGGAGCTCGATCCCCGATGGTCCCTCCTTTGAAATCGCGCGTGGGATGAGGGAGGTTCTCCTCGGCTCGCTTCCGCAAGGTGTCACCCTCACCCGTCGTGCGGTGACGACGATCGACGGCATCCGTGACGTCCGATCTGGCACCGTCACCGAAGGATCATTCGTCATCGCCCGGGACGAGCGTGAAGACTGGCGCTGGTGGACCTGGGCAGGCGCGAAGGCGAACCGAACCTTGGGCGCTTGGATTCCGGACCTGATCGTCCCGCGCCAGATGTCGCGGGCAGACTGCGTACGCCTGCACCGAGACCTAAGCGTTCAAGACATCCGTGACGGACTTGCAGCTGCCCGCGCACATGACGCCCCGCGACCTCTACCTGCCGTCGACAAAGGTGCGCTGCGAGGGCTGAAATTCTCCGTCGCACTGCCGGAGCATTTGGCCCGGCAAACAATGTCTAGCAGACTGGTCAACTCGACCGGTGCTCAATTATCACTCAGATCAAATGTACAACTCACGCCGTAGATATAAGTCCGGTGCGAACTGAAGATCTCAGTCCGATCGATCATGATCCATCTGCATTCCCACCCGAACACCGCGACAAAATGAAGAAGGCCAATGAACTTCACTCTCACAGACCTCGGAATGGCTTATCGAATGGCTAAGGTCGATCTATACTACACAACCAATCCCCCTATACTTAAAATTGCGGAGTACGAAGAAGATCTTGTACACAATCTCCTATCGCTCCTATACAGGTTAAATTCACCGTCTGACGATTGGGTTGAAGATCCAGATTATTTGGGGGGTCGCACCTTCTTCCCGAAAAGCTTAAAAATATCCCCACCCGACGCTAGCAATGTAGTCCATTCAAACCCAGCACGGATTTGGGGCATTTCCATTGAGAATTCTGAATCAGCGCCCATCGCAGAATTTCGACTGTCTGCGATGTGCAGTATTGACTTCCACATTATATCTACATTGTGGATGATGAGAGTTGGAAAGAAATTTGATAAGTGCCTAAGTGCCACCGCATACGGAAATCGACTTCGGAAGGTCACTCCGAACGCCATAGAGGACTTATCTCTAGGATCTTTCAATCCGTATACAACACCTTTTGGTAAGTGGCGGGACGACGGACTCAAAAGTATGACGGAAGCACTTGAGGAAGATAAAGAGATTGTTGCGATCACAGCAGACGTAACTACCTTCTATCACCAGCTCGATCCAAGTTTTATGACCGATAAGAACTTCGTTCATAAAACACTAGGAATCAATCTAACAGCGAAAGAAACAAAACTAAACAGAGTCTTCATAAAGTCTATCCACGCCTGGACGCGAATGGTAGAGTTTCCGCGAGGACTGCCGGTCGGCCTCCCCGCATCAGCTGTGATTGCCAATATGGCACTGATTGAGCTCGATCGAACGATCGAAGAAGAGATAGTTCCGATCTACTACGGCCGATACGTCGACGACATTATTTTGGTGATTGAAAATCGCAGCAAAATGGCCACCTCATCTCAGATCTGGAATTGGATCATATCTCGATCTGACCGAAAGCTCGTGTGGGATGAAGCCGAAGCTGGGTCCATCTCATATACTGCGGAATACCTAGAAGGTAGCGACATAAGATTCTCAAACAGGAAGAACAAGATCTTTTTCATGGAAGGCGATTCCGGAAAAGTTCTAATATCTTCGATTAGAAACTCAATTTATGAACGCGCAAGTGAATGGCGAAGTCTACCTGTGTTGCCATCAAATCCAGAAAAAGTTGCCACCGATATGGTAGCCGCCACACAATCCGACGGTGAATCCGCAGATAATCTGCGAAAGACCGACTCGGTCTCTATGAGACGAGCCGGATTCGCCTTGAAACTCAGAGATATCGAAGCTTACGAGCGCGACCTTGAACCCAAGGACTGGATTGATCATCGCCGCGCCTTCTACCGTGCGTTTATTGACCACGTTCTTGTCTTACCAAATTTCTTCGATCTAGCCGGATACCTCCCTCGGATTATCCAACTGGCTACTAGCTGCAAGGATTTCGAAGAAGTTGGCCTGATAATAAGATCGCTGAACAATATCGTTAACATGATTGCCGCCGACTGCAAAATTATTGCAAGCTCCGATGCCCATCAGACGATTGATGGCCAAGCAATAATTTCCGAATGGACAACTAGACTCTTCAGCACAATTTACGAAAACATTGCTTCGGCCTTTCCTGGTCACCTCAGCAGTTCTGAGGCTAAAAATTGGAATCGTCACATAGAGGAACCGACAAAATCGGACCCTAGATTTCCTAGCCTATCAATTCAAGCGATAGAACTAGTTCACAAAAGTCTCTTCTACCGCGATCTTGCGCACGCACCTTACCGTTTCTCCTTTTTGCCCGAGGAATTCGTCGCTCGGCGCGGAATCGAACGGGAATTCTTCGCCCATCCCTTCGATCGTGTGGCGCCTTTTAAATTGTCCACGTTGATGAAATTATTGAAAAAAGAGTCAATTGCCGGACTACAAACAATGTCAGAATGGAATCATAGCAACCCGGAACTATTTCATTCAGGTATTGCATTCCCTACGCGCCCCTTCAGCTTCGCAGAGCTTTTTATCATCGCGGGATCGCCATTTTCTAAAGAGTCGAATGCCAAATTGATCAAAGTTATTGGCGCCCTCCGCGGATGGAAACCAACTGGAATGATGCCGAACGTAAGCGAAAATGATCCTCATCTTCTCAAGATTCAATCGGGATCAGTTTCGACCAAAAAGAGGATCGCTATAAGTAGCTGGAAGACCGAATACGATAGCTGGATCGCTGCTGCGATGAAACTCTCCGATCCAGATGTAGACCGGTATCGACGATTGAACTCATTAATAAATGAAGTAATATCAAGAGGTAGCGAGATTGATTATCTCATACTCCCCGAACTAGCCTTGCCGTCGAAGTGGTTCATTAGAATAGCCCAGAAGCTGCACGACAGAGGAATTAACCTGATTACAGGAATGGAGTATTTCCACTCGAAGAATAAGAACGGAGAGAAAGTCGTTCACAACCAAGTCTGGGCCGCATTGGGACACGACGGTCTTGGATTTCCCTCGACAATGATTGTTAGACAAGATAAGCAGCGCGCCGCCCTCCACGAAGAGCAAACATTGCATTCGTATGCAGGATTGAGACTGGAACCAAAGATTCAAACAGATAGCCCGACTGTAATACAAAACGGAAACTTTTCATTCGCGATGCTTATTTGTAGCGAGTTGACAAACATCAACTATCGCTCCGATCTTCGAGGAAAAGTTGACGCACTGTTTGTTCCCGAATGGAATAGAGACATAACAACATTCGTATCGCTCATAGAATCGGCATCGCTCGATATTCATGCATACATAATTCAATGCAATGATGGCGCTTATGGCGACAGCCGTATACGCGCGCCATACAGCGAAACATGGAGGCGCGATATCGTGAAGGTCAAAGGCGGCGTTCACGATTATGTAGTCGTGGGAGAAATTGATATCGAATCACTACGTCAATTTCATTCGCATCACCGATCACCTGCAAAGCCATTTAAACCTGTCCCGGACGGATTCTCTCTCTCGCCGGGACGACGGTCCCTACCTCGGAGCGGTAAGGACCGAACTAGTCCATAGTCAACGATTTCAAACCTGGTGACGTGATGTGGGTTGAGCTACCTATCGATCAACCCACACGCGATCACGAGGCACTTAGGCCTGACGTCTCGACATCGACAACTACCCAGCGATGATCACCAGGCAGTCGATAGCTCTCTGCTTGGCGAAACGTGCTGGTCATTGAAATCCCTCCGTCGACAACAGTTGATGGACAAATCCCGAATCCGGCTACCCCTACCGGAACGCACTCCCCTTCGAGGTCAACACTTTCACCCGCTCGACGGTCCAGACCGCCAGCACATCAACCTTCCGTTTACGGCCTGTCTCCTTGTGCGTATCCATTTCCTGTTCCGCGATGATGTCCTTGATACCGTCTGCGTCGAGTGCCGAAAGACGCTCCAAGAGAACCTCTTCCCCATCGAGCTTGAAGACCTCGAACGGGTCGAAAGCCCCCGGCTCCCGTTTCACCTTCGGGGCAGCAGCACGACGACGCGGCGCCGGTGCAGAAGCAGGTACCACAGCGGCGGATCCATCCGACGGAACTGCAAAAGCGCTTTCGATTGCCTTCGCGAAGCGCGGGGTGCGGGCAGCTTCCTCCGCGACTACCTGAACCAGCTTGGCCAGCAACACCGATGCCGAGGCATTCGTCGCCGCCAGCTTCAAGAGCGCGGCACCGGTCTCCTGCACCTGCACGCGACGACGCGCCTCATCGATACCCGCACTCATAGCTTCGCCTGTGCTTCCGTGAGAATGTTCTGCGTGATCGCACGCATCTGATCGAACTGACCTGCGTTGCCGTACTTCACTTTCAAAGTGCTGTACGGGTGAAACTCCGCCGACGCGGCAATCTGATTCGACTCCGCTAGATACTCCGGCAATACGTGTGGGACGTTGGGATCGCGCCGAAGGTTCCGCACAGTCGTGCGGTGCACCGCCGAGTTGGACTTGTACTTGGTGATCACCAACCCGAGTTCGAAGAGTTCACGGCCGAGTTCTTTGCCGAACTTCGCGATGTGCGTCTGGATCTGCGGAATGCCGTACGTGGAGAGCACATCCGGGATCGTGGGGATCACGTAGCCGTCAGCCATGGCCAATCCGTTGAGTGTGATCGGCCCGAGATTCGGCGGGCAATCGATCAGAACGTAGTCGTAATACGGCATCACCGGTGCGACGGCGTCTCGCAACAATTCGACCGGCTTGGTAGAGTTCCGATCAGCAACCCGAAGGGCACTGATCTCCTCCTGCAATTCGATCAAATCGAGCGATGACGGAAGCAGATCCACACCCGTCACTCGCTTGACCGGAGAAACTCCGCGCTGAATCGAAGCCTCGAGATCGAAGTTCGACGTGCCATCGACGGCGTCCCGGAAAATGGTTGCGCTGGTCAGCCCTTGCTTGTTGAGTTCGAGCCAGTGATCCTCACTGATCATCATCGTCGTCAGATTGATCTGCGCATCGAGGTCGATCAACAGCACGCGCTGACCGAATTCGAGCGACATGAACTCGGCCAACCCCGCGGTGATCGTCGTCTTACCGACGCCGCCCTTGAGGTTGATTGTCGCAATCGTCTTAGCCATCAGAACCCATTCCTGTCTCCCACCACAACACACCTAGTTCGCATCGACGATCGCCCCTGTCCCTGACTGCTTCACCCGAAAACCGATTCGCCCCAACGGCTCCGCCGCGTGCGGAAGCGCGTACGAGAACAACGTCGCAAAATCGCGCGAGTCCACGGGACCAGCCTGTGCCCGTTTCAACTGACGCGGAGCCGGATCGTTCGCAAATACCAGAATCAATGCACCGCGAGTCTTCCGATGAAGAGCACCGGCAAGCGGTCCACCGTTCTTCTTCGGGCTGCCCGCAATGTGCTCGATCGCATCGCGCTCACGAACGGCAGTACCGGTGAAACCTGTTCGGTACTCGCGTTCCTGGCGTTTGCGATTGACGATCGGAAGTTTCTCGTGCCAACCCTTGATCTCGATCGGCTCCCGGGTCTTGGGGTACGGAAGCAGAACTGCGAAGTCTTCGAGCAATCCGGATTCGATTGCGGTCGAGAGCGCTTCGCGGTGGGGACCGAAATCCCACCCGTTCGCCCACTCGAACTGGTCGACGGCCTCTAACACCACATGGGCAGGGACGATGCCGTATCGCGCAGTGAACGATCGCGAAACGTCATCCTTGTCAACGAAATTGAAGGACCCTGTTTCGTCCAACGACTTCAATAATGGTGCAACCGCGTCGAAGTGCCGAGCGTTGATCGAACCGTCGCCTCGCGGGGGCTGCATCGTGAAGCTGAAACTTTCACCACCCATGCCTCGATAAACCAGATCGGCGTTGAACATCTTGTTTCGAGCCGTTGGCCTGAGCCACGGCAGCTGCTGAAACACCATCGGCGGCACATCGCGTGGAGTGACCCACGGTTCGCCCTTCCCGTTCACGCCGCTGAACCTGGTGAGCTCGTTCCGGAACTCCTGCTCATCCCGAACGATCGCCTCGAACGCCTTGTACATGTCGTAGTCCGCGCCGGCGGGTCCGCCAACCGTGCGGCCGATGAACAGGCGCACCAAGTCTCGGTACCCGGGGCGGAATCCGAACCAGCGTCCCATCTGCATCAACGTGTCAGCTTGGCCCGTGCGACGCGTGTAATAAGTGATGGTCAGGCCCTCGACTGTGAAGCCGCGACTCAGCTTTGTTCCGCCGACAAGGATCTTCCATACTCCCCGTTCCTGGAAGTCGAGGGAATCCTGTTTGTAGTCCTTCTCGGCCGCCCCGTTGACCACGATGACGGGGCTGGTTCCCTCGGAAATCTTGTCGTAGGCGGCGCCGATGAACTCCTCCAGCTCACCGAACGAGCTGGGATTAGCCAACTCGCTACCACGCGCAGCACTCACCACAGCAAAGTCCCCGGCCCAGAGCTTTTCCAGCCTTGAGAGACTCTTAGCCTGGCTGTACCCCGCCGACTTCCACAAGGCCTTGAAATCATTGGCCACAGCGTCGTGCTCGGCCTGCTTCACCGATTCGTGCACCAACATCGTGTGGTGCCGATACTGCTTGGCGCCCTTCGATTCCCGGAAAAGCTTGATCGCCCCGGTCAGGACAAACGAGTCGAGGGCCCGCAGTTGCTCGGCAGAACGATCCTCGTCGCACTCGGCCCGGAGATCCCGTACGTACGCTTTCTGGTTCGAATTGGCCGGAGTCTTGTCGTCGTCTTCGAGATCGTCGAGATCGTGGAAGTCCGCACCACCCATGTATGGGCCGGGCCGCTCGAGACTGACGATGAAGTCCGAAGGAAAGACGTTGACGCTGTCCTCCGGATCGACAAACACATTGGCAAAAGGTGTTGCGGTGTAACCGATGTACTGGGCACGCTTGAGTAGACCGAGGATCTCAGCGATCTGACCGTTGATCGCCGTCCGCTCGATCTGCTCGGTTTTCATCTTCTTCGGATCGATCGTGTTCACCGATGCCTGATCGGCTTCGTCGTCGATGATCAGGGCAGGGATCTGATCGAGCTCGGTCGGGACTTTCTTCAGATCGGCCACCAGCTTCTTGAGGCTGGAGACGTTCTTCTTCACGACCGCGATACGAATATTGCTCGGGTACAGATTCTTCGGATCATTGAGTGGAAGAGAGTGATCCACGGTTTCGAAGTGCAGTGCGCTCAAGCCCGCGAGCAGACTCTTGTAGTCAAAGGTCGAGGTGGTGAGCCGACGGATAGCCGGGATTTCGTTCGTCTTGTTCGGATCGATTTCGTGTTCGAGAAAGTTCCCGTCCCGCCAGTCCTCGTCGTTGGCGTAGTCGTCGTCCACACCGGCACTGATGTTTTGACGACCGACCAATTCCATGTCGAGGCGTCGCTGAGTCTGGCTCCGGAGAATCTCGATCGTGCCGGTCAGAACGATGACCAAGCGGTACCCAGCGTCGATCGCCTTGGCTACTACGCCACTGAAATTCGCCGTCTTTCCGCTCTGGACGTAGCCGACCACCAAACCTTTGGACTGATACGGCTCCGGCCTGGTTGGGTCGGCGAGTCGATGCACAACCTCGGTCGTTGCGATGTCCAGCTTTCCGATTGTTGCTTCGTCCCAGTTCTTGTCGGCTAGAACTCGCTTGTAAGCCCGCCAATAGAAGTCGTGCTCGCGCCGGCGCTCGGAGGTGTACCAGGGGTCCCACGGCTGCTGAGCCGCAATGACAACGGGCCCACCTTCGCGAGGGAAGCGTGCATCCATCTCGGCGTGCGCGTCTACCGGCAGTCCCAACAGGTCGTAGATCCGAGCTCGCCGTTCCGGGCTCTGCGGGGTAGTCGAACCTACCCATGTCTCTACGCTTTCCGCATCCCACTGCCGCAGACGCGAGGTGAGCGCCGTTCGTACACCGACCGCACTGTCGTCGAGGAACACATCGATGACGTCCGCGATGGTCAGGCCCTCCGGATAGCTCGCTCGCAGGCGCGCGTTGACCGGGTAGAGCACGTTCTCGGGCGGAAACCCGTCACCGAGTTCACGTGCAACCGCACGGAATACTTCATCACTCACTGCACTACCTGCTCCCGGTGCGCTGCCACTGCGGAAATCAACACTTCCTGCCACGCCTGCAACTTTTCCCTCTGACGAGCGCCGATTCTCGTTCCTTCGAACATCTCACTCACCAACAGGAAGACAAGAGTCTTGAGCACCGGAGCATCAGCCGGGTCAAGGCTGCGGCGTCCGAGCAGATCACGCCGAAAACGCGCATTGATCCACAAAGTACGAGTCTTGAGGTCGACTTCGAAGAACTGATCACGCGCCAAAGCTCGCCAACCCACGGCAACAGGATCATCGCCGACACTGAATTCGAAGGCGTCGCTGAAGGAATCGAGCACGTCTTCCGGAAAGCCGGATGCCGGCTCGATGACGCTGATCGGCCGAGGTGCAGAACTTCGGGCTGCCCGCACCGCGCGCTCGGCGTCGCTCAAATACGAGCGGAATCCACCGTTCCCCTCCGTGAAGACGGCCCCGTCGACGGCAGCCGACGCAGTGGCATCAAGCGTCACCCCCGATTTCTCGGGATTGATTGTGATGTGCTGCAGCAGAGAATCGTTCAGATCGACGGCAATTCGTGCCAATCCGTAATCCGGTCGGCCCCGCACTATCGCGTTCCATCCACCGATCTGCAGGAGTCGATCGTGCCGATAGAAGTAGAGCCCCTGCTGGTCGCGGCCGGGGGCGCCGTGGATACGGAATTCCGGTGCATTACTCCGAGCGGGCCACACGTGAGCTTCGGCGGTTACTGTGGCACCGGCGATCGACACGGTAAGTGTCCGAGGGTAGTTGAGGTCACCGGTGCGCGGATACCGGAACGGGTCGATGGCGCTGACCTTGCGCAGCGCGCCAGCGCGTCCCGCTTCGACGTCGAAGACATCGACAGTCAGAGCAATCCGGCCGGATTCGATGAGACGGTGAAATACGACGCCGAGATGACTGCGCACGTCGTTGATGGTCTGTTCGAGCCAGCTGGTCTGCTCGTCCGCGTGTGCGGACATGAGAAAGGTTGTGATGCCGCGCCATTCGACAACAGTTCCAGTGTCGAACGGAAAGCGAGGCATGACTGCGTCGAAGAATTCGGCGGCTTGCCGGTCCTCGATCACCGAAACTGACTGACGCCCCTGCACTGAGGCGGAGTCGATCTCGCGGCCCTGCGTCGGGTGGCCCGACTTTCGAGACCACACTCGTAGCAAACGAGCCTGACTCAACGACGCTGCCTTCATCCCCACACCGAAATGACCCAGGTCCTCGGCGGCATAGTCGCGTCGACGGCCGTAGGTCATCGCAGCATCGATGGTGTCACTGCCCATGCCGGAACCGTTGTCGATCACCATCATCGACACGATCCGTGTGCCGTCCTGAACGAACCTGATCAGCACGTGGGAGGCCGCGGCGTCGAGGCTGTTGTCGATCAGATCGGCGAGCGCTGTCGCGATGGTGTGGTGCAAGCCAATGGCGCCGGCGAGGGACTCGTCCGCCGCAAGGATCTTGGTGCCCACTATGCGGGTGCCCGCGAGGTCAGTCATGAGATGCATCCTTACTGTCTGCCTCGTCGATTTCGGATGCTTCGCCGCGCCTCCACGCCGCCTCCAAGAAGTCCAGAATCACGTCCTCACCACGATCTTCGTACGCGCGCAGTATCTTTCGTGGACGGTCTTCGCCGTCCAGACACACGGCTTCGGCAAGGATCCGCACCACATGTCTCTCGGCAGTTCGCAATGGCTCGCGATTGCCAACCTCTGCGAGTGCCTGACGTAGTGGGTCGATGTCAGAGTGGACGATCGCCGGTCGAACCACGCGGAAGGTTCCGTCTTGCCACAGCTCGAGCAGCACGTCTTCGCCCTCGACAGCGGAGAGTTCACGCAGGAATCGGCGGATAGTGCCGAACGTCGGCTGCGCTCCGGTCCACCGAACTGCTTGAACGCCGAGGTGGCTCTCCAACTCGATGGTCTCGCCGCGAACACAGCCCGCAGCGACCGCAACACCGGCGGGCACCGCAAACCCGGAACCCCGTAGATGATCGGAGGTCACGGTCAGTCGATACCGCCACGTACTACCTGACCGGTACAGGCGGCGAGTCAACTCTGGCGTCTTCGCAGTTTTACGTGTCCGCTTGCGCCGGACGATCCCGTCACCACCAATGTTGAACTCACTGGTTCCTTCAGCCTCTCCCGAAGAAACCGATTCCTCCCCAACGGAATCCGCGCTTCCCCAGGCGTGCAGCCGCCACACTGCGCCGTCGAGCGCCACGCGATCGTCGGCCTCGAGCGCGCGCTCGATCGACCGGTCACTGCGATCGGACTTCAGCAACTCCACAAGCTCGACGGCGGACTTCGGCGATCCGACGGCTTCGAGCGCGCCGACTGCCAGATCGGAGATCCGACGCGCACGCGTCAGCGCAGACTCCGCCACTACGACGACCCCGCACCACGCAAGCCACTTCTCCAGTTCGCCGCGTGACATCGACACCACTTCGGCGACGTCGTCGAGTGGAACCACACCGTTGGGGGACTCAAAGTCTTCCAGCAAGGTCTGAGTGCGTTTCTTGGCCTCCGCGACGCCCGGAGCGGCAGCCCAACCGTCAGTCACCTCGAAGTAGTCGTCGAGACGGTCCAGAACCAACCACAGCGGAACTCCGTAACCAGGCACCTCCGCCGCGATGCTCGGATGCACGTCGAGGAGGCGATCAAGCGAAGCTACCGGCTGAATCTCGACGCGCAGGCTGCCAAGCAGGTTCCCCACCGCCGTCCCGAATCCGCACGCCGCGTTGAGTTTGGCTTTCACGTCGGCCTCGATCTGCCCGACTCGCCCCGAGCCCACTCCGAGCTTGGCTCCGATCGCTCCCCTGCGCTGCGGAACTCGCGCCACGATCCGCTCACGCAACACCAACGACTCCCGCTCATCCAGCTGCGAGAAGAGATTGTCGATCTCGTCCATCGCGTCGGTACGGTCGGTGTCGGGCAAGTCGTTTGGCGTCAGAGCCGAGATCCGGGCGGCAACTTCCTGAATCGAGGCCGGAGATTCATCGTCGATCTCGACGGTGACGAGTGGTCTGCTGTCCTGGCCTCGGACCCGTCGCCACATTGCCAGCTGAGCGAGATCGTCGAGCAGCGCTGTGATCGCGGGTGGGGCAACTGCTTCCTCAGCGGTCTCGACGCGGGCGAGCGGAGTCGTCATGACCGCACAGACCAACAGGTTGAGCACTATGTCGTGCACCGTCTGTTCGCTAGTTCCGCGCACGCCGAAGATCTCAGCGGTCGTGTGCGTCAGTAGACCGCCGATTGCTTTGTCGGTGGTGAGCCGTGACAACGCCGTCACTGCGCGAGTATCGAGACTCAACACCTCCAGCGGGAGATCTTCACCAAGGAGCGGAAAGCTCTCGTGTAATACCGCTGCCGCGTGGTGAGCGATGTAGAGGGACGCCAGCTCGGAGAGAACCTTCTCGAGATCGACCTCGAGAACAGTGAACGACGGCGCTTCGCTGAACCACCAATCAGGCGACGGGGCCAGCGGCTCGAGCAGCGCAGCACGATCGGATACGTAGTCGTCCAACCAAGGAAACAGATCGACCCACAGCGTCTGACTCAGCTCGTTCGCGGGAAGCGAGTTCACACCCAATGTCAACGCACTACTCCCACTCACGGATACCTTCATTGCAGTCAAAACCGACCGCGATGTCGGTAACAAGTTACTGCAGCTCGTGAGCGGTCGCAGCGCCGGACCTGCTTACCCGACAGTCAGGCTTCTCCGCTCAATCGACGGCAGTGAAACCCTTCGCCCGATCTTTGTCGGCCGAGGTCCACAGCGTCGTCGACAGTTCTGCCTTCACCAGCGGGATCACCTCCTCCGCAAATCGGCGCAGCGTGTCCTTCTGCTGCTCGAAGTCGAGCACGTGATTGACCGACACCGATTGGAAATCGTGGCCGTAGCTCTGGTGGTAATCGAGGATCTTCTCGGCGACTCGCTCCGAGGACCCGACCAACGCCGGCCCGCGGTCGACGGCTTCCTCGATCGTCCGGAAGCTCGTCGACTTTCCGACCGCTTTGGGGTCGTGCTTGCGTTTGTCAGCTTGTGCAACGGCGCCCTCGTAGATCGGACGGAACTCTTCGATGGCCTGCTCGGTGGTATCGGCGAGGAACAATCCGCCCGAACCCGATCCGACGTACGCCTTGGACGGGTCGTGCCCGTACGCCAGGTACTGCTCGCGGTAGTGGTCGATCAGCACCTTGTAGTTCTCACGAGGCTGGAAGGCGTTGGCGGTGACGATGGGGTCGCCCCACTTGGCCGCGAGTTCGACGGCCTCGAACGAGGTAGCCGATCCATGCCAGATACGGAACGGGCCGTCGAAAGGACGCGGTAGCGTCGTCGCGTCCTCGAGCGATGGTCGGTGAGTTCCCACCCACTTGACGTTCTCCTCGCTGATCAGCAGTTTGAGGAGTTCGTAGTTCTCGGTGAGGTATTCGTACTGCTTGGCGATATCCAGGCCGAGGAGCGGGTATTGAAGGACCTCGTTGCCCTTGCCGATCACAATCTCGAGACGTCCCCGGCTCAGCTGATCGATGGTTCCGAAATCTTCGGCGACTCGAATCGGGTCGAGTAGCGACAGAACGGTGACACCCGTCGAGAGCAGGATTCTGTCTGTGGCCTGCGCAATTGCCCCCAAAACGACGGTTGGCGCCGACGAAAGAACCGGCCCGGCGTGGCGCTCACCCACCGAGAACGAATCGATACCCAGTTCTTCGGCGAGAACCGCCAGTTCGACGACGCGGTTGAGCCGGTCGGACGGGGCAACTTCCTCGCCGGTCACTGGATGGGGTGGGTTGAAAATGATGTCCAGAACCTGAAAACGCATGACCCGTCTTTCTCGATAACCACACAGCACGCCTGTCCCTCGGAGGCTAGTGCGCGACTGCTCGACGGATCCGCGATCCGAGGACGCGCCCAACGCAACGAATTCGCGAAACACGCTATTCAGCAGTATCTTTCGCCTCAATGAGACCATTCAGTCGATAAAACTCTCACCGATCCGAAGTCGACCGAAAACATGCCGAACTCCCGCCAGGCAGGACCTGTGTCACCGACCAATCGAGCGCACGGTAAACATGAAGTACTAAGAGTGCGTTCCCTTATCGTTAAGAGGTACTTGATATGAACGGTGCGGCAGCCATCGGTGATGGCATATTTCAGATTCCTGTCCCGATCACGGACAACCCGCTCGGGCACACGCTCGTCTACGCCATGGAATCCCCCGGCGGACTGATCTTGGTCGACGCTGGTTGGGGTGACGACAACGGCTGGCAGGGCCTAAACGCAGGGCTCGCCGAGATCGGGCATTCGGTGACCGACATCGAGGGCGTCGTGGTCACGCACTTCCATCCGGACCACACTGGACTGTGCGGCCGGGTCCGCGAGGCATCCGGCGCCTGGATCGCGATGCACGAGGACGACCACTACCTGTTCGATCAGATGTCGACTGCACGCGACGACGAATGGATGGCCTACCAGCTCGAGAACATGGAACGCGCTGGAGCCCCCAAAGCCGACCGTGATGCATTCAAATTAACGGCCGCAGGCGAGTCTCCAGTAGGCCCCGAGTCGGCCCCCGACCGCCTTCTCGCGGACGACGAGATCATCGCACTCACCGGCCGCGGCCTCCGCGTTGTCTACACCCCCGGCCACACGCCTGGTCACGTCTGCTTCTACCTCGACGACGCCGACATCATGTTCACCGGCGACCACGTCCTGCAGAAGACGACACCACACGTCGGCAACTTCGTGTACCCCCTCGACGAACGCGACGCCCTCGCCGATTTCCTCGACTCGCTCGCACGAGTGCAGAACATGAACATCACCCGCGGTCTCGGCGCTCACGGCATTCCGATCGACGACGTCGGAGGTCGCGCCGGCGAGCTGATCGAGCATCACCAGGAGCGACTCGATCACCTGCTCCAGGAGTTCGCCGACGACAAGCTCACGGTGTGGGACGTCGCGGCAAAGATGAAGTGGTACAAGCCGTGGGCCGAGATCTCCCCGATGGGAAAGACGATGGCGCTCTCCGAGGGCGCAGCTCACCTTCGCCATCTGGTTGCCCGAGAGCAGGTCTCTCAGGTTCCCGGCTCCGAGCCCGCGCTCTTCGCTCGCTCCGTCTGAAAGATCAGGGCCGACAAGCACTCCGCTCGTCGGCCCTGATCTCTATTCCGCTTCGGCCTGATCGACTATTCGGGTCGACGCCGATCGCGGGACCACCACCACCGGAACCGGTGAGTACCGCACGATCTTCGCTGCCCGACTGCCGAGGAAGACCCGGGCCAGTGGACCTGCCTTGCTCGAGCCGACTGTCAGAACGTCACCTCGATCCCACTCGACGCCCTCGAGCGCCTCGGCCCAGTTACGACCATGGCTGATAACCGATTCCATGACGTCGGGCATTTCGGGCAGTGCACGCACGCGCTCGAAGGCAGCGTTCGTCTCACGCTCGACCACCTCGGCCCACTCGGAGATGACCGGTGAATCCCCCTCGGTCCCGAGCGTTGTCGTGTACTGCGTGTTCGCACGAACTGCAAACGCCGCCAATCTGAGTCCGGCATCGACACGCGCAGCCACGGTCGCGGCGGCGAGCACCAGATCGTCTTGATCGGGTGTGCCCGAGTATGCGGCAGTGACGCGGCGGACCACCTCACCGGGCTTGGTTCGAAATCCCCTCGGCGCCAGCGCGACCGGAACGTCGGAGCTGTGCAGCAAGCGTGAGGTGACACTGCCGAGAGCGACGTGACCGAACACCCCGGCTGTGGACGAGTCCAGGACGATCATCTTGGCTTCGTGCTCGTGAACGAGATCGAGCAGGCCACTCGACGTCGACTGAGCCTCATGTACGACATAGGTCACGTCGACGTCGGAGGGCATGTCTGCCCGCGCTTTCGCCAGCGCCGCTTCGGCTTCGGCTCGCAACTGCTGGTGGTATTCGGCGTCGACACGCGCCATTCCGGGCGGTGGCGGCGAGGGAATCACCGCGCAGATCACCAACGGTTCACCGGACGAGCGCGCCAACAGCGTTGCAAGATGGACGGTTCCGGAACTGTCACCGTCGGGTGCGTATCCCGCGAGCAGCGTCATGACTCGGACTCCGATCCCAATTCGGCGCGGTTCTTCGCACCGAGGCGCGAGTGCTTCATACCGTAGGCGAAGTACCAGATGATCGCGACGGTCACCCAGACGAGGAACACGTAGATCGTGACGGTTCGGAGGTCCTTGATGATCCACAGGCAGCCCAGGATCGAGAGGATCGGCGTCACCGGATAGCCGGGAACTTTGAAGCTGCGCGGCAGGTCCGGGTCACTGCGCCGTAGGATGATGACCCCGATCGAGACCACGAGGAAGGCCACCAGGGTTCCGATACTGGTCATTTCGGCGAGGAAGTTGATGGGAATGAAACCGGCCAGAATGCTGATGACGACGCAGACGATGATGGTGTTGGGCACCGGCGTCAGAGTCCGCGGGTTCACCTTGTGGAAGATCGACGGAATCATGCCGTCGCGTGACATCGCGAACAGGATGCGGGTCTGACCGTAGATGACCACGAGCGTGACGCTGCAGATCGAGATCACCGCACCGGCGGCCAGAAGTGTTCCCGGCCAGGTAGATCCGGTCACCTGTTCGAGGATGGCGGACAGCCCGGCTTCCTGACCTTCGAACGATGCGGAATCCTGTGCACCGATCGCCACGGCGACAACGGCGATGTAGATCGCGGTGACGGACACGAGCGCAATGAGGATCGCGAGAGGGAGATTGCGACGAGGGTTCTTCACTTCTTCGCCGGCAGTGGACACGGCGTCGAGGCCGATGTACGAGAAGAAGATGATTCCGGCGGCGGACATGACGCCACTGAATCCGAACGGTGCGAAGTCGGCGAAGTGATTGCTGTTCCATCCGGCGATGCCGACCACGATGAAGAGCAGCAGAATTGCGAGTTTGATTGAGACCATGATGGCGTTGGCCTTGGCCGATTCACTGGCGCCGCGAATGAGCAGAACACCGCACAGGCACACCAGGATCACTGCGGGCAGATTGATGATGCCGCCCTGCTCCGGCGCTTGTGACAGCGCGTCGGGGATCTGGAACCCGAAGAGGTTGCCAAGTAGCTGGTTCAAGTACTGCGACCATCCAACGGACACCGCCGCGGCCGAGACTCCGTATTCGAGAAGCAGACACGCGCCGACGGCCATGGCCGGAAGCTCTCCGAGCGTCGCGTAAGCGTAGGAATACGACGAGCCCGACGCCGGGACAGCTCCGGCCAACTCCGCGTAACAGATCGCCGTGAGTCCCGCGACGATACCGGCAACAACGAAGGAGATGATCACTGCCGGACCGGCGACCGGGACTGCCTGCGAGAGGACGAAGAAGATACCGGTGCCGATCGTGGCGCCGATGCCGAACATGGACAACTGCGCCAAACCGATACTGCGGGTCAGCTCGCCGCCGTTGGTATCTGCACCGGTCTCCTGGTCTATCTGCAAAGCCGGCTTGCGCCGAAGTACGTGTTTGACGAGAGTAGCCATCGACGCTCCTCTAGAGTGCCTGGTAGGAAACTGTTGTATCCTCATACTGCACGCAAGTGTCCTGCGACACAACAGTTGGAGCAAAGTTGTCCAGCTCACGCCAACCGTCCGGTCTGGAAAGCCCGGATCGTGAACCGCCTTCGGAGAAAACGGGGAGATCATGACCGGACCGACCATCACCGTCGACCTGCGTCGTATCGAACAGAATGCGCGCGTCCTCGTCGAGGCGTCCAGCGCTCACGGTATATCGGTGGCCGGTGTCAGCAAATCTACGTGCGGATCCCCCAAAGTGGCACGAGCAATGGTCCGCGGCGGCGTCACGCAGATCGCCGACTCCCGCCTGGACAACCTGGCCCGCATTCGCCGCGACGGCATCACCGTTCCCCTGATGCTGATTCGCGCACCGTCGCTCAACGAGATCGACGACACGATCCGCTACGCGGACATCAGCCTCAACTCCGAGTTGACGACGATTGCTGCTCTGGGCAGAGCAGCACAAACGCGAGGAGTCGTCCACGACATCGTGCTGATGATCGACCTCGGAGATCTCCGCGAAGGGATCCTGCCGGCGGAGGCGTTGGACGTAGTCGCTGAAATCCTTCCCATCGAGGGCATCAGACTGATCGGAATCGGCGCGAACCTCGCGTGTGTCGGTGGCATCCAACCTACCGTCGACAACCTGTCGAATCTGGTCTACCTAGCCGACGAAATCACGAAGCGGTTCTCGATCGAACTGCCGATCGTTTCCGGCGGCAATACGTTCTCGCTACCACTACTCGAGACGGGCACGATGCCCGAGGGGATCAACCATCTGCGTTTGGGCGCCAGCATCGTACTGGCCGAATCACCTACTCCCCCAGGACTGTACGAACTGCTGAACAGCGATGCTTTCACCCTCACCGCGGACATCATCGAGGCCAAGGTCAAGCCGTCGCGGCCGTATGGAGTCTCAGGGGAAGACGCATTCGGCCGACGCCCCGTCTTCGACAACGAGGACAAGCCGAGCCGACGCCTGATCTTGTCCATCGGCCGCGAAGACATCTCGCCGGAAGGCTTGACCCCGATCGATCCGCGCCTGAAGGTGATCAGCGCCAGTAGCGATCACCTCCTCGTCGACGCCGGAGAAACAGGCGACGAATACCGACTGGGTGGCACCGTCGACTTCACGATCGATTACGGCGCGCTCTTGATGGCGATGACATCGCCCTACGTCGAAAAGCGCTACGTCCTGGGCACCGAACCGATCGATGCCAATGCGAGCGTCGAATTGATCGACCTCGAAACTAGCGGGCTGGCAAGCCATCTCCTCGATCACGGTCTACGCGAAGACATGTCCGGAATCGGTTTCAGCTGCATTCAAGGAGAGAACGCCGCCGCGGATCTCACGACGTTGCCGCTGTGGCTCACTGCCGAGGCCTGGCAGAACACCATAATTCCGATCGCCACCGAACCCGGAACCGATTTGGGTGCAATTATTTTCGCCTCCCACGGCGATATCGAACAATTGCTGTCGTCGGCGGCGGATCTGCACGGCCCCAGCTTGGAGAACACCGTCTTGGTGGGCGTCAAAAACGCCACGGTCGATCACAAGCGCGCACTCGACGAGTACGGGGTATTGCTGGTGACGATCGACGAGATCGATCGCCGTGGCATGGCGACCTTGATGCCTCGCGTCCTCGCCGCGGCGGGTCAGGGTGTGAACGGCGTCCACGTCCACTTCGACCTGGACATCATCGACGGGCGTGTTCTCGGCGTCGACGACACGACGCATCTGGGCGGACTCACATTCCGAGAAGCGCACCTCGCCGCCGAATTCATCAGCGAGACCGGCCTGACGAGATCGATTTCGATCGGCAGCGTTGCGGGAGCGGATTCCGATCCTCTCGGCCGTCAGGCGACCTTCGTCGACGGACTGGTTGCATCGCTGCTCGGGCGCAAGGTGGTCAAAGCCTGACGTTGTCGGCAGCCCTTGCGAGAATCGTTCGATGATCACGCGGAGCTCCGGTCAGCACGTATTCATCGCACTCGGCACGCCGTGGCTCGATGCCGTGGTCGCGTTTCTCGAACCCCGTGCCCGTGTCGATCCCTGGATCATGCGCGGAAAGATGGCCATCGGCGACCTGCTGATCACTGTTCTCGACACCACTCCTCGCACGCTGCTCTGCATCGAGACCGTGGCTGCGCCCTTCGACGGCACGTCGCGGATGGAAGTCGATGAACGCCCGTACGAACTCCACGGTTTGCCCACCGTTCCAGAACTCGAACAACGATGGTCCATCACGTTTCCCACGGATCCTGGGCCGGTCGACGACGCACTGGCCGACCGGATTCTCACGGCCGGCCAGTCACACTATGCGCACTACTTCGGCGACATCGACACGCTGGATCCGACGTCCACAGCTGCCCACGCCCGAACGTTGATGAACGAGCGGGGCAACTGCACAGGTTGCAGCTCACCGATGCCGTTGCGAAAGTTCAACAGCAGCGATCGCCTTCACTTTCATTCCGCATCACGGATCTTCAGGCAGGCTGAACCTGGTGACGACTACCCAGCCGTCCTGTGCCGCAAATGCACCGGAAGGATGGCCACGTCCGGGCACACCAACTTCATCGACTACATGCTGGCGAAAAATCCACCGTGTCCGCACTGCGGTGCACACAGAACCGCTCGGTGTTCCCCGGGGATGCCGGTCCATCCATTCGATCACCTACCGTGGCTCGCCGGAACAGGCTGCGTCGTGGGACCGGACACCCCGGAATGGACGTGCCGAGCATGCAATCACTCATGGGGACAAATGTTCCCGCCGGATCACCCGCAGCACGACTGATCAGTTCGCGGCAAAGCCGGGAAGCCGGTCGATGTCTGCAACGATCGAGAACTCGGATGCATCGCCCTTGATGATGCGGCTCTGCTCACCGTGGACGTCGACGGGAACGTCACCGGCCAACGTCACGCGATGCACGCTGCGCGCCTGTGTCCCGTAATCGGAAATCCCGTAATGCTGGGTTGCCTGGTTGTCCCAGATCGCCAGATCGCCGGGAGCCCATGACCACCGAACAGTGTTTTCCAACTTGATGATTCGTGCCTGCAGAAGCTGGTAGAGAGCAACCGACTCCGACGGCTTCAGTCCGACGAACTCCTTGACGAAGTGACCGAGAAGCAGAGTCTTCTCCCCTGTCGCAGGATGAACCCGAACCACCGGATGCTCCGTCTCGTAGATTTCGCGAGTGAATTCGGAGTAGTTCGTCACGCGCTGAGCGTCGCCTTGCTTCACCTTGTCGATAATCTCGGCGTAGTCGTATGCATTGGTGTGGACAGCGCGCAGATTCTCGACCAATACCTTGAGCGAATGCGGCAGTTGGTTGTACGCAGCCGTGGTAGACGCCCACGTGGTGGCTCCGCCGTACTCGGGAATTGTGGTCGCGCGCAGGATCGATGCCTTCGGGATGCGATCGATGAAAGTGACGTCGGTGTGCCAGCTGCTGGCAGCGCCGTCGAGCACCAACAGCTTGTTGTCCTTGGACTTGAGAGTGGGATGCGTGGTGGTCTGGCTGCCGAGGGTTCCGGCGAATTCGTACTGCGACGTGTCGTCGAGATGCTGCTGCCCACGGAAGAACACAACCTTGTGCGCTGCCAGCGCATAGTTGATCGCGTAGGCAGTCTCTTCGGACAGATCCCCAGAGAGGTGTACGCCGTCGATGCGGGCGCCGATCAGCTCACCGACCTTGTGGACAGTGATTCCGCCGGCAGCGTAGATCTGCTCCGGGGTCTGAGTGACGCGTTCGAGTTCGGTGATGGACATGTCAAGCTCCTATGAGTCTGCAAAAGGCTGAGTGGTGGTAATGCTGTTTGATGTCGAGACGGGTCAAACGGCAACAGTCAGGTCGGGAACCAGTGATTCCCGTTCCCGCCCGGCGCGCTGACGACGCGGATCTGGAACAGGCACCGCGGCAACCAACTGTTGTGTGTAGTCCTGCCGTGGCGAGCTGAATACCTCTGCAGCGGGGCCCTCTTCGACCAACTCCCCGCTGCGCAGTACCGCTACCCGGTCGGCTACCTGATTGACGACTGCAAGATCGTGGCTGATGAACAGACATGCGAAGTTGTATTCCTCCCTGAGATCGGCAAAGAGTGAAAGAACATCGGCTTGGACGGAAACATCCAGAGCGCTGGTCGGCTCATCGGCCACCAGCAGTCTCGGTCCGAGGGCAAGTGCTCGAGCCAGCGCAACACGCTGGCGTTGACCACCGGAAAGTTCTCCTGGTGCCCGGTGAGCAAAAGACTTCGGTAAGCGAACTGATTCGAGTAACTCCCCCACCCGGTTTCGCAGCAGTGCTCCGGTGGCAAAGCGATGGACTTCGAGTGGCTCGCCGACGCTTTGTCCGACCGTCCGACACGGATCGAGAGATGCCGCAGGGTCCTGATGAATCAAGGCCATGCCCTTGCGGAGGCCCCGAAGATTCGCGGCGGAGATCTTTCCGAGATCGGTTCCGTCGAAAGCAACGATGCCGCTACTGGCCCTGATAACACCGAGCGCAGCCCGGCCGAGAGTGGTCTTCCCTGATCCCGATTCACCGACCAGTCCGACAACCTCGCCGGCCTGAACCGTCAGGCTCACCTGATCGACCGCACGAAACTCTTTGTTGCCCAGCCTCGCCGGGTACACGATGGAGGCCGCGTCGAACCGCAGGATCGGCGGGACTTGCGCGTCGCCTTCGCTATCGACCAGAGCAACCACAGGCTTCGGCTGGTCGACCTCCGGCAGACGTGGCACGGCCGCAAGCAAAGCCTGTGTGTACGACTCACGCGGCGTCGCAAAGAGATCGAAAACGGACTGCTGCTCGACGACCCTGCCCGATCGCATCACCAGCACGCGATCTGCGATGTCCGCAACGACACCCATGTTGTGTGTGATGAGCAGTATTGCAGTGCCCGAACGATCACGCAGATTACGCAGGAGTTGCAGAATCTCGGCCTGCACGGTGACGTCGAGCGCAGTAGTCGGTTCGTCGGCGATGAGTAAATCAGGAGAACCCGACAACGCCAGCGCGATGACAACCCGCTGCTTCTGTCCACCCGAGAGTTGATGCGGATACCAGTCGACCCGACGCTCCGGTTCCGGAATCTCCACCATCCGTAGAAGATCGATTGCGCGAACTCTGGCGTCGGCACGCGAGATCTTGCCGTGTGCCCGCAGCGCCTGCGCGATCTGCCAACCCACCTTCTGCACTGGATTCAGTGCAGTCTGAGGCTCCTGGAAAACCATCGCGGCCCGAGTCCCCCGCAATTGATTGAGCGTCGCCTCGTCGGCACCGAGCACCTGCTGGCCACCGAGTTGGATCAACCCGCGGGCCTGCGCGCCGTCCGGTAACAACCCGAGAACAGCGCGTGCGGTCAACGACTTACCGGATCCGGACTCGCCGACCAACGCCAATATCTCACCGAAACCCAATTCGAGGTTGACGTGGTCGACCACAGTTGTCGACGAGCCACGGGAACCTTCGGCATCGAACTCGATCACCAGATCCCGGATGGCGAGAACTGCCTGTGCGGGTGATGCATTCATGACTACGTCCTTGAAGTGGTGGCGGTGGCGGTTTCAGATTCGGCGGGCCTTGCCCAGTCCCTGGGCGGTCAGCAGGAAGCTCAGGACCAGCGCCGAGACGATCACCAACGGTCCGATCGCGTAGGCCGGATTGGCATCGAGGTTCGGAATGGCGCCCGCGATGATCGAACCGAGAGACGGATCCGGCGGGCGCACGCCGATTCCGAGAAAGCTCATCGCACTTTCGGCGAACACCGCAACCGACATGGAGAGCGCAATCTGCACACCCAGCGGTTCTACGGCGTTGGGCAGCACATGCTTACGCAGTACCCACCACCGCCCCGCACCGATTACCTCGGCCGACTCCACGAACGGGAGTTCACGCACCTTCAACACCGTCGTTCGCACCAGGCGCCCGAACAAGGGTATTTCAGCAGCCACGATCACCGCGATCACCGGCGCTACTCCCGGCCCCGTGATCGCGACCAACGTGATCGCCAGAATCAACAGCGGGAAGGCAAGAATCACATCGAAGATCCGCTGTGCGATGACATCTGCCACCGAATTGATACTCGACACCAGGCCGGCGAGCGAACCGATGATCGCGCCCACTGGCACCGCGACGAGCACGATGACAAGGTTGATCCGGATTCCGTAGAGCGAACGAGCGAAGACGTCACGGTTGACCTGATCTGTTCCGAACCAGTGCTGTGCACTGGCCCCCAACAGATTTGCACCCTCGATCTGCTCGTTGGGCCCGTAGTGAGTCAACAGTGGAGCAGCAATTCCCGCTACTGCGATGACCACCAGGATCAACACACCCGCCAACCCCTGACCGTGCGTCAGAGCAGCGCGCACAGGACGAGATCGCCGAACCCTTTCGTCAACAGACTGATCGGCCACCGTCATTGCTGCCCTCCGATTCTGATTCGTGGGTCGAGGTAGGCATGCACGATGTCGGTCAGAAGTTGGATCAGAACGAAGATCGTGACCGACAGCAGGAGCAGCACCTGCACCACCGGGTAATCCCGCCGACCGATTCCCTGCTCGATCAATTGGCCGATGCCAGGCCAGGCAAAGATCGCCTCAACCAGTACGGCTCCGCCGAGAAGGTGCCCGGTCTGAATTCCGAGCACGGTGAGCATGGTTGGCAGTGCATTGCGTAATGCACTGCGTGTAACCAAGTTCCACCGTGGCACACCTGCTGCGCGAGCGGTGATCACGTACTGCTGCGCCATCTCGGTGCGCAGCGCTTCGGACAGGAACCTGGTGAGAGCGGCCGCGACAGGAAGTGCGAGGCACAGTGACGGCAGCAGCAGGTACTGGAACGTGATGTCGGGACGAGCGAGATACCCACCTGGTGGAACACCACCGGATGGCAGAACCGGAATCAGCACCGCGAAGACGAGAACCAGGAGGACACCGGTCACGAAGTTGGGCAGAGCAACCGAGAGAGTGTTGAGAAGGTTCACCACCGAGGTCAGCCATTTCTTCGGCCACACCACCACCGCAACACTGAGCACCAGACTCAACACGACGGCCAGCAGCAACGCACTTCCCGCCAGAACTGCGGTGTTCCCCAACCCCGCCAGCACCAGATCGGAAATCTGGCCCCCGAGAACGAACGAACGCCCGAGATCCAATGTCAGTACGTCGCCGATCCAGGTCAGGTACTGCGCGGGAATCGACTTGTCGAGACCGAGCGAATGACGAATGGCTGCAATCGCTTCCGGAGTTGCATCGGGGCCGGCGAGAGCCAACGCGGGGTCGCCAGGCACTAGACGCATCACCGAGAAGATCAATATCGACGCGAGGAAGAGAACCACCACCGCCGACGGTAGTCGCCCCGCAATGTAACGAATCATCGAATCCCCTACGCCAGGAATGTGTTGGCGAATTGTGGCTGGCGACCCTTTGTCCAGGCCAGACCACGAACGGTCTCGGCCGCCGATACCTGCGGCACGACAACACCGATCTCGATCAAGAACAACTCGTTCAACAGTTGCGTGCCCAATTCGGCATACAGTTTCTTTGCCTCATCGCTCGAACCGTCGGGAACCTGCCACGCACCCTCCGCTGCGGCGGAATACGCCGGCGAACTGAACTTCGAGGCATTGTGTGCAGCGTTGAACGGGTAGGCGCTGACCGTCAGGGTTGACGGAACATATTGCGCAAAAGTGTGATTGGTCAGCCAAAGTCCTTTGAACTCAGCGCCGATCAACTGCTTGACGAAGATGGATGCCTCGACAGGATCCAATTCGACGCGGATCCCTGCCTCGGCGAGATTGGCCTGCACGATCTGCGCGGCGGCTTCGAAATCCGGGCTCGCTCCTGTGTAGGTCAACGGAATGGTCGGCAGTGCACCCAGATCGCCGACCAGGGCGCGCGCCTTGTCGACATCGCGAGTGTAGGTCGCATTCTTGGCAGCGTCGTAGGCGGGCGACGACTTCGGCCACGGCAGATTGACCGCATACCCCGTATCGCGATACACCTCACTCATGATGCGGTCACGATCGATCGCGTAGGCCAACGCCTTTCGTGCCCGCACATCGGTCAGCCCGTCGGCGGTGACGTTTGCGCCCAGGTATATCTGTAATTCCGCACCCTCAATCGAGGTTGTCACGAACCCGCTGGTCTTGGCCAAGTTCTGTGAGTCACGGAAGGGCAACGACGCCGGAGCAACAAGAGAGACCTGTCCGGACTTCAGCGATGTCAGGCGCGCTTGGGCGTCCGGAACGATCCGCGCTTCCACGTGATCGAGGTACGGCCGCTCGGCGACCCAGTAGTTCGGGTTCCGATCGAAGGAGATGGAACTGTTCGGGGTGCGTGAGGTGAATACGAAAGGGCCCGTACCAACGAAGGATTCACCGGTCACCGCCTTGTCGAACGTTTCGGGGTCGAAAATCGGCGCTAGATCGAGAAGATCGAAGATGTTCCCGGTTCGGTGTGCGAGGGTGAGAACCAGCGTATTGGGATCCGAAGAGTCGAAGCCGGCGATGGCGGCCGCCGTACTCCTGAGCTGGGCCGAGAATTTCGGGTCCGCATAGGTGCGCAGCGAGAACTCCGCATCAGCGGAGGTGAAGCGCCGGCCGGAGTGGAAGGTGACGTCATCGCGCAGATTGAGCGTGAGAGTAAGCCCGTCGTCGGACAGCTTCCAGGCCTTGGCCAGAACTGGCTGTGGCACTACCGAATCGAGTGGATAGCGGGTCAGGGTCTCGTACACGAGCCCGGATATCGTGACACCGGCAACGGTGGTGCTGGTCAAAAGTGCCGCAGGGCTGACGTCGTCCGGTATCGCCAGTGTGAGCGTCCCACCTCGAACCGGCTCAACTGATTCACCTGCGTCCGAGCGTTGTTCGCCGACTGCAGAGGAGCACGCGGCCAGTGAGCCGCTACCGAAGATGGCGAATGCGGCGATCGCACTGCCACGGAAGAAGGCACGGCGGTCGAGACCGGCCGTCGAAAGAGACGAGTTCACGGAGGTGTTGTCCTTCGTAATAGGTGCGCAGCTGTGCACTCTCAGGGCACACGCTTGCGAGAATGGGAAAGAGTGTCGTTCCGACATGCTCACTCCCGGGAATTCAGAAAAGCGAGCTGCTACGACAGTCGTTGTGGCGCTGAAGAAGTCAGAGCCGACATCGAGGAGCGACGGACACGGTGTGAAACCTCCCGGTCGGAATTAAGGCTTTTGCCTTCAGGGGATACTCAACCATTTCCCCTGATATCGGGGAAATAGTTGAACTCACGGTGATCTGAATTTCTCTCAACTGCTGCCACTGACTGGGACGCCTCGGTGTTCGGTCAGTCCACGGGCAATATCCTGCGATCCAACACAGCACCCACACGTACGGAGAACAGCATGCAACCCGAGAGCCTTGCCGAACAGATTCGTTCAACGCTCGCTCGGATCGCGCATCTTGCCGATACCGGCTCTGTCGAGGACTACGTGGAGCAGTTCACCCGCGAGGCCGAATGGAACATGCCGGCCAATCCCGATCGCGGTATCCCCGCACAGGTACGACGTGGCCGTGAAGAAATTGCTGCTGGAGTAGTCGAGCGCAGGGCGGCCGGAATTCAAGGGCCTGGCACGTTCACGCGTCACGTCACCACGGCGATCGCCGTGGACGTGACCTCGGAAACTACAGCCCGCGCGGATGCGGTGTGGACGTTCTACGTCGACACGACCACCTCGCCCAAGCTCAGCGGCGTCGGGAGCTACGCCGATGAGTTCGAACTCGAAGACGGGCGGTGGCGACTGTCGCGACGAGTGATCTCGCGCGGCTGACGTTCAGTCTTCTTCGCCGGTGATCAACTCACACCAGTCTTCGACCTGATCGATCCCCTCTTCCGTCCATTCCGGGCTCATGTCTTCCAGTGCATCGAAGACCACCTCGCAGGTCAGCACCTCCGGTGAACCCTCCGACCCCGCCGTCTCGGCGCCTTCAGCAGAAGCTGTGGCAACTGGGCCGGCGGCCAGCGCAACAGCCATCGCGCCTGTTCCGACCATCGCTTTCACACGCATCGGTTCTCCTCCTTCACTCTGGCTTCGGTCCTCGGGGTACCCGACTCGCCCCGCCCTACCCATCGCCGTCACTCATGTCCGACTTTCGGCGCCGACGGCATAGACTGAGCTCGTCGCCACCACGCTCTCGCAGCGTCGGGGGCGACAGATACACAGCTGGATCAGAATCGGAAGGCATCCCATTACAGAATCTCCCGCTCCGCACGACATCTACTTCGTACCCCCGGAGCAGGACAGCCCCAATCCCGTGGAACCGGCGTCGGCCGCGTCACGCGCACGGATGGGCGAGCTACCCGAGACCGTCCGATTCAAGAATCGTTTTGCCCTCGCGATCACGACCACCACGCCGCTCGAAGCGATGGTCGAAGATCTCCTCTTCATCCGCGACATCCTCGACGCCGCAGGAATCGAGTATCTACTCGTCCGCGGAAACGACGAGCGCCCCGTGATCGCGGTGAGCTGGACCGAGCGCAAAAACCTGCGGCAGGCACTTGTCGAGGGATGCGCCAACGCACCCTTCTATTCCAAAACCGTCGACGCGAAGAAGAGCCCAGCGCTCCTTGTCGCGGACGGTGCCCTGTCGAAAACCAACAAGTCACGGATCTTCCGCTTGTTCCGTCCGCGGGTTCACGTCGCAAGCGGCATGAACTACGGCGCGAACATCGGCGTTCAAATCGAATTGTGGTCGATTTCCGACGAAGAAATCGTCCTACCCGTCGAGAACTCACTGACACGACGAACCGTCCTCCCCGAAGAAGCTGTCCGAGGAACCGTCGAGCGATTCGGCCGGATCTGGCCGACTATCGAGAACATGTTCGCCGATCATGCCTCCGATATCAGCTTCGATATCGATCTGGTCTTTTCCTGGGTCGACGGCTCTTCCAAGGAGTTTCAGGCTCAGCGCGCCAAGCGCATGCAGAACTACATCGTCGGAGAGGGCGACGAATCAGAAGCGCGCTTCCGTCAGATCGACGAGCTCAAATACGCGCTTCGATCCATCCACATGTACGCGCCGTGGATCCGGCGGATCTTCGTCGCAACCGATTCCGATCGTCCGGACTGGCTTGCCGACGATCCGCGAGTCACGTTCATGCCCAGCGAAAAGTTCTTCGCCGATCCAAGTGTGTTGCCCACCCACAATTCTCAAGCTGTCGAGTGCCAGCTGCACCATATTCCGGGTCTGGCAGAGCATTTCCTCTACTCCAATGACGACATGTTCTTCGGTCGCCCCGTCGGCCCGGACATGTTCTTCTCCCCCGGTGGGATCAGCATGTTCATCGAGGCCGACACCAGAATCGGATTGGGACACAACGACAACGACCGCAGCGGGTTCGAGAATGCGGCTCGCGTCAACCGCCGGCTACTCCAGGACCGCTTCGGTCTGATGACCACCAGGCATCTGGAGCACGCAGCGACGCCACTACGCAAAAGCGTGATGGCCGAGATGGAACGCGAGTTCGCCGAAGACTTCGCCGCAACTGCAGCAAGCACCTTCCGCGCGAGTTCCAATATCTCGGTGACCAATTCGCTGTATCACTACTACACACTGATGAGTGGACGGTCGGTGGTACAGAAGTCCGCAGCCGTCAAGTACGTCGATACGACGGTCAAAGCCGGGTTGCGCGACATGGACTCACTGCTCGCCAAGCGCTCCATGGACTTCTTCTGCCTCAACGACGGCAGCGCTCCGGAGATCGATCTGGAACTTCGCACACGCAAGATCACGGAGTTTCTGGAGAGCTATTACCCCATCCCGGCGCCCTGGGAAGCCTAGACAAAACAAGGGCCCAGCCGATTTCGGCTGGGCCCTTGCTACTTCGGTCGATCAGCGTGCTGTCGCACGCTCCCGCTGCGCCGGGATGGGCAGTCCGAGATTGTTACGCAACGTCGTTCCTTCGTAGTCACTGCGGAGAACACCTCGATCCTGCAGCAGCGGCACCACGTCGTCGACGAACTCGTCGAGGCCGGTCGGCACGAGGTGCGACCCGAGGATGAATCCGTCCGAACCGTCGTTGCTGACAAACGAATCTATTTTCTCGGCAACCTGCTGCGGTGTACCGACGATCGGTCCACGCTCGAACTGATCGATCACCACTTCGCGCAGATTCAACTTCTTGCTCTCGGCTACCGCGCGCAGTTTTGCGACGGTCGCGAAACGATCTTGGTGAATGAAGGCGCGGCCCTGGATGATCGGCGGAGCCTCGGGATCCGGAGCGATATCGGGTAGTGGTCCTTCGGGGTCGTACTTCGACAGATCGAGATTCCAGATCTGTTCGAGCAGAACCAAAGCGGTCTGGCCGGTGACCTGCTGGTCGCGAATCTCTCGGTACTTCTCGATCGCATCTGCCTCCGAGGTGCCGAGAACAAAACTCGCCGACGGCAGGATCTTGATGTCACCCGGGTCACGTCCGGCCGCGACGGCACGTGCTTTGATATCGCGATAGAAATCGGCCGCCTCGGGCAACTGACCGTACGGTGAGAAGATCGCGTCGGCATTGCCGGCAGCAAAATCGCGCCCCTGCGGCGACACCCCGGCCTGCAGAATAACCGGGCGCCCTTGCGGGCTACGCGGCACTGTGAATCGGCCGTTCACGTCGAAATGCGATCCATGAAAAGCGAATTCACCGGCATCCGGTCGCGAGAGAAAGCGCCCTGATGCCTTGTCGGCCACGATGTCGTCGCTTCGCCACGAATCCCACAGTTCACGCACCAGCGCTACGGTCTCCTCCGCACGCTCGTATCGTTGCGCGCGGTCGAGGTATCCGCCGCGGCGAAAGTTCTGGCCGGTGAATGCGTCGAACGAGGTGACGACGTTCCAGGCGGCACGCCCTCCGGACAACTGATCGAGCGTCGCGAATTGGCGGGCCAGTTCGTACGGCTCGTTGAACGTGGCATTGATGGTGCCGGCCAATCCGAGGTGTTCGGTTACCGCCGCCAACGATGCAAGGACCGTGAAGGTGTCCGGCCTACCGATGATGTCTTGGTCGAAAATCTGTCCCGCACGCTCACGAAGGGCGAGGCCTTCGGCGAGGAAGAAGAAGTCGAACTTCCCACGCTCGGCGGTTCGAGCGGTGTGCTCGAAAGTATCGAACTCTATCTGGCTGCCCGCCTGCGGATGCCACCACGCAGTGTGATGGTTGACGCCGCCGAGGTAGGCACCCAGGATGACCTGCTTACGCTTCTGAGAACTCATGAGAATCTATTCCTCGTCTGTCAGGCGGCCGGAGTACCGGCGGCGTAGCGGTTGGGAACGTCGATGGGTAGACCAAGGAGTCCGCGAAGATTCGTCCGCGGATATTCGGTGCGGAATACGCTGCGTCGCTGCAGTTCAGGCACCAGCTCACCTGCGATGGCGTCGAGGTCGTCCACGAGGACGCCCGGCCGCAACCGGAAGCCGTCGATTCCCAACTGCTGCCACCGGAGCAGGAGATCCGCCAACTCCGCAGCAGAGCCGGTGAAGGTCAGCGCGTCCGAACGGTATTCGGCGCCGGCCTGCGCGTCGAGACGAGCGAGCCGTTCCTTTCCGGTTTCTTCCGGCGTATCGAAGAAGACGACGATGTCGGTGAAGACCCGAAGAGGTTCGCCGGTGCGCTGCACGTGTTCTTCGGCTGCTCGCACTTCACCCAGGATTGCCGTGACCTGCTCGTCGTCGAACGGCGTCACGAACACCAGATCGGCCGTCCGCGCCGCCAGCTCGTACGCGACCCGCTGATGTGCCAACGCGGTAACGACGGGATGCCCCTGCGGCGGGCGCGGAGTCACCGACGGTCCACGGACCGAGAGGTACTTTCCCTCGAAGTCGATGTAGTGCAACTTGTCTCGGTCGATGAACCGGCGCTGCTCCACATCGCGGATCTCGGCGCCGTCCTCCCAGCTGTCCCAGAGTCGCCGGATTACGTCAGCCGCCTCCGCAGCTTCGTCGAACAGGTCGCGCACGAAGTCCGGGAGGACGCCTGAAACGATCGACTGACGGTCGGCATCGGTGAGCGCTGGGATGTCGCGACGCCCGAACTGTGCTGCCTCGGATTCCGACGCCGAAACCTTCACCTGCCATCCGGCGCGACCGCGCGAGGTGTAATCCAGCGTGGCAACGGCTTTGGACACGTGAAACGGCTCGGTGTGAATGGTGGTGATGGTCGGGATCAAGCCGATGTTGCTCGTGATCGGTGCCAGTCGGGCGGCCACGAGATGTGCGTCGAGCCGAGCGCGCACCCGATCAACCGCGTCGTCGACGGGCTCGAGTGGGTTGGCCGGCACCGAGAGACTGTCCTCGATGGTGACGAAATCGAGCAGACCACGCTCGGCGGTCGTCACCACGTCAGTCCAATACGACGCGCTGAACAGCTCACTCGGGCGCGAGTGTGGCTCTCGCCAGGCTGCAGGGTGCCAACCGGCACCGTCCAGCGCTACGGCGAGATGCAACGGAGCAAGATGAGAAGAGGGGGTGGAGGTCATCGGCGCATACTCCTGTTCGAGAACTACTCGGGAGCGCACAGTGCCGACCGCAGAAACCGTCAGCACCCGACTGACGGTTCTCGTGGCGACTGCCGCTTGCGACACGCACCGCGCGTATCGCCAGGTGTGATTCCGGGGCACCCCATCGGCATGAAGGGTTGCCGTCCAGCTAGCCGGTCCTTGTTGCTGGAGCTCTGCACCTACCTCGACGGTAGTGAGTACGCGACAGCCCGGCAATCACCCAGAACTGCGCCGGGGTGCCGGAAACCGCCTGCCACCTCAGATGATCGAGCGTGCCGCCTTTTCGCTCTCGAGGATTCGAATACCGGCAGCGCTGAGCCTCCGGGCTCCCTCGGCCGCGGCGACAGGCTCACCGACCGTCACGTGCGCGCCGAGTGGAACGACCGAATGAACAATTGTCTCGTCGTAGACGTGCACCAGGTTGCACCCCTGAGCCCCGTCACGACCACGCTGACCACCGACTTCCACGTTCAAGTCCTGGGTGTAACACGTCGACGACGCCACGGACACCGGAATGCCGGCGAACGTCGCCGTCGTCGAATAGTGCAGATGCCCAGCAAGAATCGCCCGGACGTCGCTGCCACGCAAGACGTCTGCCAACCGGGACTGATCGCGCAACTCCACCAGAACCGCGAGATCCTGAATGCACGGAACCGGCGGATGATGCAGCGCCAGAATTGTTCCGTCGGGCGCGGGCACCGCCAATTCTGAGCGTAGCCAATCCAATTGACGATCCGAGATCTCACCGTAGTGGTGACCGGGAACCGACGAATCCAGGGTGATCACCCGCAGTCCGTCAAGGTCGTAGACGTTGTCGACGGGATGATCGGTGGCGTCCTCGCCCAACAGCAGAGACCTGAAAGTAGAGCGGTCGTCGTGGTTGCCCATCGCCCAGATGACCTGCGCATCGATCTCGGCCGCCACGGGTTCCACGATGGCTTTCAATTCCGCGTATGCGTCGGGGTGTCCCTGGTCGGTCAGGTCGCCGGTGAATATCAGTGCATCCGGGCGTGCGCCCGAGGCCACGATCCCGCTGAGCACTTCCCGCAATCTCGTCGACGCATCCACGGCGTCGTACAACTCCCCCTGAGCCACCAGATGCGTGTCACTGAGGTGCACCAGGAAATGCTTCGGACGCGGGTACTCGGCATTCCGAACGCTCATCGGTCTCTCGCTTCCGCTTGCCGACGCTTAGGCGCCGGTGCGGCACCTACTGATCGTCGAGACTAGTCAACCGACCAACAGTGACTGATCGGGGCACGCCCGACGAACACGAAGCGAACTCCCGCGGCGACCCTCGGGATCGAGTAGTTGAAGCTGCGAGTAGTGTGTGGACAGTGTTGTTCCTGACCAGTCGGCGTTACGTCGACCTTCGCCTGCAGGCGAGCGCAATGTGTACGCGCTCGCTCTGACCTGACGCGTACCAGGAAACATTTCTTCGAATCTGCCCGGCCTCTGGTGCCGCGCTGCGTTTCGCTCCCTTGATTTTCGAAAGGCATAGTCATGCCCAGCTCCACCTCCACCGGCGTGCCGGAAAAGTCCACGTCCCGTTTTCCGTCCTGGGCGACGGCATTCGGACCGCAGATCGTCGCCGGTCTCGTACTCGGCGTCATCATCGGTCTCGTCGCCCGGGCAATGCCTGATGCAGCCGACGGCAACGTCAACTGGTTGGTCGGCACCGTGCAGACCATCGGTTCGAGTTACGTCAAGCTGCTCACCGTTGCGGTGATCCCGCTGGTGTTCACCGCCATTGTCAGCTCCATCGCCAACCTGCGCCAGGTCGCCAATGCAGCTCGCCTGGCCGTGCAGACCTTGCTCTGGTTCGCGATCACCGCTTTCATCGCTGTGATCATCGGCATCATCGTCGGCCTGATCACCGATCCCGGTTCACGGACCGACGTCGCCGCCGAAGCCGCGAAGGAACCCAAGAGCTCCGGCTCGTGGTGGGCGTTCATCACCGGACTGGTTCCGAACAACTTCCTGGGGCTGGGCGCAAAGACTTCCGTCGCCGAAGGCGTGGCGACTACATCGCTGAGCTTCAACGTCCTGCAGTTGCTCGTCATCGCCGGCGCAATCGGCATTGCTGCACTCAAGATCGGTCCCAAGGCTGCGCCGTTCCTCGAGTTCAACGCTTCGCTGCTCGCGATCGTCCAGAAGGTCCTGTGGTGGATCATCCGCCTCGCCCCGATCGGCACCGCCGCGCTGATCGCCAACGCTGTCGCCACCTACGGCTGGGATGCGATCGGCTCGCTGGGCGTCTTCACCGCCGCCATCTACATCGGTCTGGCCATTGTCTTCTTCGTGGTCTACCCCATCCTGATTGCCGCACACGGTCTCTCGGTTCGAAGCTTCTTCTCCGGTGTCTGGCCCGCAACTCAGCTCGGGTTCGTCTCGCGCTCGTCGATCGGCACCCTGCCGCTGACCGAACGCGTCACCGAACGCAACCTCGGTGTTCCGCGTGAGTACGCCTCGTTCGCCGTTCCGCTCGGTGCCACCACGAAGATGGACGGTTGCGCCGCAATCTATCCCGCGATCGCGGCAATCTTCGTCGCCGGCTTCTACGACGTTCCGCTGACCTTCACCGATTACCTGCTGATCGTCGTCGTTTCGGTCATCGGCTCGGCAGCAACGGCCGGAACTACGGGTGCGACAGTCATGCTCACACTCACACTCTCCACCCTGGGTCTTCCCTTGGCCGGCGTCGGACTGCTCCTCGCAGTCGAACCGATCGTCGACATGGGCCGTACCGCAGTCAACGTCACCGGCCAGGCACTGGTCCCGGTCATCGTCGCAAAGCGTGAGGGAATCCTCGACAAGGAGCGCTTCGACGCTCCCCGCAACGGTGATCCCTTCGCCGAGGAACTTGTCGACGCGTAACCCTCGCTGACAGCAGCAGCGTCCCCGCACCCGAGCAATACGGTGCGGGGACGCTGCTTTTCGACCGGAACTGCACAGACTGTTGTCGACCGTCAGACGCCCAATGCCCGGGACAGAGTCGGCCACGCCTTGGGCAGTCGTTCACGCCAATATGCCCACGCGTGTGTGCCGTTCGGCTCGTAATCCACCTGCGCCGGAATCTTCAGCTCCTGCAAACGTGCGTCGAACATCTTGGTGCAGGCATGCGCAGCAACTTCGATGCCGCCGCCGATCACCAAACGCTCGAGCAGTTCAGGAGTCTGCAGCGTTTCGTCAGATCCGGGACGACCATTTGCCGTCGACACGTAGATTTCCTTGCCACGCAGCTTCTCTGCGTTGATCAACGAATCGTGTGCCTCCCACTCGGGGCCTCCTGGCACACCCCAGATGTTGGCCGGATCTCCGCTTCGAGAAGAAATCGTGGCCTGGACGGCAGTTCGGCCGAGCGGATCCATCGTGGAATAACAGCCACTGAACACGGCAACGCCGCGATACATGTCCGGAAAGCGTTGGGCGAGCATCATTGCACCCATTGCGCCCATGGAATTGCCGGCAATCGCGTTGATTCCGTTGGTCTTGAGTCGCGCGTCGATCAGCGGTGGCAACTCCTCGGTGATGAAGGTTTCCCACTTGTGCAGTCCCAGCCGCGGATCCGGATTCTCCCAGTCCGAGTACAGGCTCGCGATCCCACCGTTGAGCATCACGACGTTGACGTTCTTGTCGGCGAAGAACGCCGGGGCGCCGCCGATCGTCATCCATCCGCTGCTCTTCTCTCCGGCGTCGACGCCCTCGAGCATGTACAGCGCTGGGCGCGGAACCGAATTGTCCGCGGGTAGCAAGATCTCGACGCCGACCTCGCGTCGAAGTGCAGGCGACGCCACCGTCAGCCTGACTGCCTGCGGTGCGGTCACCTTCTCGCCGACGATGGCCGGGACGACGATGTCGTCGCGCAGCTCCGGCTTGGGGCCCGGATCCTCCTGAAGCGGTCCTGGGATCGTCGACCCCGAACTCACGCTGCCCTCGACGCTGCCCGGACTTCCCGAGCTTCCCGAGCTCCCGGAACTCGGCGCTGCCGTCGACAGTCCGCCCAACTGCAAAGAAAGTGCACAAACGGCCAAACACACCGCACCTGTGCGCGCAGATCGGATCCACGCACGCCGCTCAGTCCTCATGAAACTCCCAAACCAGTCAAAGATGTTTCCGTGAACATACCGTGCAGTTCGGACTTTCTTGGACAAACGACCACGACAAGATCTGTCGGTCGCCGCTACTAGGCTGGCCCCCGTGCAACCGGATTCAGTCAGGGCCCTCGACCTCGACCGAATTCGCGCTGTCGCGGGCACAACCACCTACGAACGCGGACTTGTCTACCTGCGCCAGAATGCAGTCGAATCCATCGGATGGAACGACACCGCTGACACCTTGACCGGCGCTGTATCGGGAACTGCGCGAGAGCCGTACACCTGCACGATTTCGGTAAGTCGCAGCGCGGCCGGTACAGCAATGTTCACGCGTGGCCTCTGCACGTGTCCCGTGCGGATGAACTGCAAGCACGTAGTCGCGTTGGTGCTCGCAGCGGTTGCCGAGGCGAACAAGACTCCACAACACCTCGGATGGGACAGCGCGCTCGAGGAGTTGCTCCGACCAGACCCGGCCGGCCGCACTACACGTGGACTTGGCATTCAATTCACCACCCGAACCAAGGGCGCATCGACAAGGCTCATCGTCAAACCCGTACAACCAGGAGCGAGAGGGTGGATCTCCGGCGGGCTCGCCTGGAACAAGCTCGGAAGCACTTTTCAGTTTCCCTCGGATCACCTCCGGGTTCTACGCGACATACATCTCCTCCACAGCGCCGGCAATTACTACAGAAATCAAAATGCCGCGGAAATCGATCTTGCCGGGTTCGCGAGCCCGCAACTCTGGTCTCTTCTTCGTGAGGCGATCACCGTGGGCGTTTCACTCGTTCACTCGAAGGCCGGCCTCGGCAACATCTCCCTACTCGACGATGCCAGCATCTGCCTCGACGTCCACGGTGCAGAAGACAACAACCTCCGCCTGACGCCCCGAATTCAGGCCGGTGGGCACATCGTCACTCATACCGACTGGGGACTGGTCGGCACGCCGGCACATGGCGTCTTCGCGCTCGACGCCGCCAACGCGATCACTCTCGCACCACTGCACACGCCGATAACCCACCAACTGAGGCAATTGATCGACTCCGGAAAATCGGTCGACATACCCGCCGAGCATCGGGATGCATTCACTTCGCGGTTCGTGTTCAAACTCGGAAACCTCGCTCCCGTCATATCTTCCGACGGCGCCTACAACCCACCGACTGTGTCCGGTCCTCGGCTACAACTGGTCGCCACGTACGCGGACAACCACCGCATCGACATCGAATCGGCATGGAAGTACACAGTCGATGCCGACGAACTGATCATTTCTACCGCGGACACAACCACCGACGAGTCCGAGATCCGCAACCACGTTGCCGAAGATGCCATCGCCAAGAGCCTCGGTGCGGCCGCGGCGAAGGCCACTCTCGCGGGAACGTTGGCCGGCCTCGATTCCATGCAGTTCACACTCGACCTCCTCCCCCAACTCGCATCGCACGACGAAGTCGACCTCACCGTCGCGGGCACTCCCGCCGACTATCGGCCCGCAGACGACGCTGTCGTGATCGGCCTCAGCACGTCAGCCACCGACGGGAGCAGCGGATCCGACTGGTTCGACCTCGACGTCACCGTCGACGTTGCGGGACAAGGCGTTCCGTTCACCACGCTGTTCTCCGCCCTGAGCAAGGGTGAGACTCACATACTGCTGCCGGACGGCGCCTTCTTCCGACTCGACGCACCTGACCTTCTCGGTCTACACCGACTCATCACCGAAGCGCGGTCGCTGCTCGATCGACCAACCGGCAAACTCGCGATCAGCAAGTTTCAAGCCGGGCTGTGGGAAGAATTGACGGCGCTCGGAAGAGTCGAACATCAGGCAGCAGCTTGGAAGAAGCAAATCGCAGGATTGCTCGGCAGTTCGGGCATCGATCCCGTCGACGTCCCCGACACGTTGACGGCAACACTGCGCCCCTATCAGGTCGACGGATTCCGCTGGCTCAACTTCCTCCGGCAGCACAGCCTGGGCGGCATACTCGCCGACGACATGGGCCTGGGCAAGACCCTGCAAACTCTCGCAATGATCTGCACTGCACGGCAATCGAATCCAGCGGCGCCGCCCTTTCTGATCGTTGCTCCCACCAGCGTGGTCTCCAATTGGAAATCCGAGGTGGCCAAGTTTGCACCAACCCTCCACACCGCTGTCATCACGGATACTCTGCGGCGCAGAAGAACCGACCTGGCAACACTCGTCGACGGGGCGGACATCGTCGTGACGTCGTACGCTCTCTTTCGCCTCGACACCGATGCGTATTCGGCGGGCGTCTGGTCCGGACTGGTACTCGACGAAGCCCAATTCGCCAAGAACCACAAGTCCAAGGTCCACAAGTGTGCGACGGCAGTGAACGCACCGTTCAAACTCGCGATCACCGGCACTCCCATGGAAAACAATCTCATGGAGTTGTGGTCGCTCCTCGCGATCACTGCACCAGGACTGTTCCCCAGTCCCACCACCTTCACCGACGTCTACCGCAACCCGATCGAAAAGGAAGGCGACACAGAGCGATTGGCGCAACTTCGGCGGCGCGTCAAACCGCTGATGGTTCGGCGCACCAAGGAACAGGTGGCTGCAGACTTGCCGCCGAAGCAGGAACAGATACTCGAGATCGAGTTGCATCCGAGCCATCGCGCGATCTACGACACCCATCTGCAACGCGAACGGCAGAAGATTCTCGGACTGCTCGACGACGTCGACAAGAACCGATTCACGATCCTGCAATCGCTGACGGTGCTACGCCAACTCAGTCTCGACGTCTCGCTGGTCGACGAGGAAAGCGGACCTGTCCCCTCAGCCAAGGTCGACGCTCTCGTCGAGCAATTGGACGACGTCATTGCGGGCGGACACCGTGCGTTGATCTTCAGCCAATTCACCGGGTTCCTCGGTTCTGTCCGCAAACGACTCGAAGCGGAAAAAATTCCGTACAGCTATCTCGACGGTTCGACGCGCAATCGCGGTGAAGTGTTGGAGGAGTTCAAGTCTGGCGTAGCCCCCGTATTCATGATCAGCCTCAAGGCTGGTGGCTTCGGCCTCAACCTCACCGAGGCCGACTACTGCTTCATTCTCGACCCTTGGTGGAACCCGGCCGCCGAGGCACAAGCGGTCGATCGCACTCACCGCATCGGGCAGACACGAAACGTCATGGTCTACCGTCTCATTGCCAAAGACACGATCGAAGAGAAGGTCATGGCGCTCAAAGCCAAGAAGTCGGCATTGTTCTCGAATGTCATGGACGCCGAAGGGACACTCGGCACCGGACTCGACGCCGAGGATCTTCGCGCGCTGTTCGAGTGAGGTAGCTATTCGGTCGAACCGCACCTACCCGCTCACGGTAATGTGAGTCGAGAACGGACAACACAGAACTCCCGAACGAAGAAATCCACTTCGTTCGAACGAGAGGAACCTGAATGGGCGTCACACTTGCCAAGGGCGGCAACGTATCTCTGTCGAAAGCCGCACCCAACCTCACCAAGGTCGCAGTCGGTCTCGGCTGGGATGCACGCAGCACCAGTGGTGCCGACTTCGACCTCGACGCCAGCGCGTTGGTCACCGGCCCGGAACGCAAGGTTCTTTCCGACCTGCACTTCGTCTTCTACAACAACCTTCGCTCGCCCGACGGATCCATCGAGCACACCGGCGACAACCTCACCGGTGAAGGTGACGGCGACGACGAAGTCATCAACGTCGACCTCCCGGCTGTACCGCCCAACGTCACCAACATCTTCTTCCCCGTCTCGATCCACGACGCCGATGCCCGACTCCAGTCCTTCGGGCAGGTCACCAACGCCTACATCCGCGTCGTAGATCTGTCGAATGGATCCGAGCTCGCACGCTATGACCTCTCGGAAGATGCTTCCACCGAGACCGCCATGCTTTTCGGTGAGCTCTACCGCCACAACGGCGAGTGGAAGTTCCGCGCAGTTGGACAGGGCTACGCATCCGGACTCGCCGGCATCGCCCGCGACTACGGCGTCAATATCTGATCTCTACCAGGACACGAAACGGGGTTCGATTCGGCATTGCCGGATCGAACCCCGTTTCGGTTGTCTGCATCGAACGCGCGAGTTAACGCTGCAGGATCGCCCTAGCGAGGTGACCTGCCCAGGGAGAGTCCTCTTTGGTGCCGAACTTCCCCAGCTCGTACCCCGTAGCGCCGATCAAACCGAGCACCTCTACGGTGCTCCCGGACGTGTCACGTTTGGAAGTCTGAGCGCCGGACATGAGGATGCTTGACGACCGAATCGACTCCAGTGCTCCCGCGACGAAGCGATGACGATCTGCCGGCGACAAACCAGCGGCTACGGCGAGGAGGACAAGAAGTTCCACTGCTCTCTGCGAGCCGCCCGGCGCGACCGGAACGCTGTCGACGATCACCGACCACATGATTGATGCGTCCCGCTGCGCTGACTGTCCCCGCTTCGTCAGCACAATCTGCCCTTTGCGCTTTCGCACCAGGCCAAACCTCTTGAGTACTGCGAAGAGTGATCGCCCCTTGGGAAGGTTGACAGGTCCTAGTTCGGGTTCGTCGAGCATCGCGTCGACCGTCGTGAAGAAGTCATCAGCGTCGACCCCTTCGACACCGATCAGCGTCAAGACCGCTTGAAGGCGTTGGCCCGCCTCGACGTGGACCAACTCTCCGATTGCCGACTCATCGTCAATGCCGGCTCGGGCGAGGACCGCGCGCAGTTCCGGGACTCGCGACGGTTCCAGGCATTCGACGAGCATTGCGGTGTCGTACGGCGCAACGATCTCGTCCGGTCGAGGTATATGAAGCCGATTGTTGACCTCAGCGATCTCGAATCGTGTCGGCTCGAATTCGGTTTGCGGCCATTCGAGGGTCCATTCGTGGGAGCGCAACTTCTCCGAAGCGAGGACACCGAGGAGCTGCTCGTACTCGTCAGGCCCGACGCATTCCTCCGGCGGACACGCACCGCGACCCGCGGCACACACAATTTGGAATCCGTCGGGCAGTACTTCCGAAGATTCAAGTGTCAGCGTGTGACTCCAGTTTCCGAAGCGTCCATAGCGATATCTAAGTTCATCGCCGGGCGAGGCCATGACCTCGTCCAGACGTACCGCAGACTCTACGATCGCCACTCGTCCGGCGAGGCGCTGCTCGGCGTTGCTTCCGGAAGCTACATACTCTTCGACCTCGCCGGGAAATCGGGTTCCTGACTTGGACCACGCGTGCGAATGACGGTCACTCCACCCCATTGCCCGTTGAACGACCGAATGCAGGTCATCCAGATTCAGATCCGACGCGACGAGGATTCGTCGCCAGATCTGAGTGGAAACATTGTCGACGCTGATACGTATCGCGTATTGCGCCGGTACCGCGCGCCTCTTCGAACGTAACGATCGCGCAATCTGAATGCCCCCACGCACTCCGCCAGCTTCTTGTACAAACCTTTGCAGTTCTTCAGGTTCCGTCGGAACGAGTCGCAAATGCGACACCCGCGAGCTGCTCAACCCCACCATGACACTCAGCCTAGGCCAAAGTACTAGGGACAAAGGCACAAAATCGGAGAGTACTTCGCACCTATGAGAGGGTTCACAATCTGTACCTTGGCTAACCAGTCGCTACGTGCGTCGGCGCTGGCATCTTCCTCACCCAATTCCTGCCCTGATCGTGCCCTGATCGTGCGAACGGTACGTTCGGTCGATCTGAGGCGACGAAAGTGTCGTTCGCTCGATCCCGGACGCGGTGGTCAGTCGGCGGCGTGCCCGCCCCTTGATCGTGCGAACGGTACGCTGGGTCGGTCTGAGGCGACGAAAGTACCGTTCGCTCGAAGTCGGGGGTGCTTTCGGGGGGTGTTTTGGTTGGGTGTTTTGGGTACGAGAAAGCCCCCCAACCATCACTGGTTGGGGGGCTTCTCAAGTTG
>NZ_BCRM01000010.1 GCF_001552595.1 Rhodococcus erythropolis NBRC 15567 | reverse complement strand
AAGAATCTCCGCACTCGCCGACACCGCAGCAGCACGCAACTCAGAAGCAGACAACCGCCACAGACGTCCACGCAACCCCACCGCCGAACCCGACACCACATCCGACAACAAGACACTCATTGAATCCCCCGATCCCCACCCCCAACAATACTCGAACACCCGTTCGAGTCAAGAGTGGTAGACCTCGAGCGCCCGCGCTACCGATTCGTCACTCGCAGGTAGCAACGGCAGTCGCACATGGGGAGTCGGAATCTGCCCCAATGCATGCAACACGCCCTTGATGACAGTCGGGTTCGATTCGGAAAAGAGAGCTCCTGACAGCGTCGACAACCGTCGTCCAAGATCGCGAACACTGTCCACATCTCCACTGTCCCAAGCCTTCACCAGGCGCACGAACTCGGCGGTCGACAGATGAGCGGACGCCAAGATTCCGCCTGACGCACCCAAGGCCAGAAGCGGCGCGAGAAACAGATCATCCCCCGCCAGCACGGCGAAGTCGTCCGGAAGATCCGCGAAGAGTTCGACGGCAGCTGCGTCGATACCGCCCGCGGCATACTTCACACCAACAACCCCGGGCAAAGCACCCAACTCCCGCAAAGTGTCGCTGTCCAGATCGCACGCAGTTCGGTACGGCACGTGATAGACGATCAGCGGCACGGGGCTCGACGACTGCAGATGCGCGAAATGCGCCACCACACCGGCTTTCGACGGCCTCGTGAAGGAGGGAACCGGCACCAACGCGGCCGAGACGTCAGGCCACCGAGTCAGCCTCCGGAGCGCCTGCGCACTGCCCGCCGTGTCGTTGCTACCCGCGCCCACGATCAACGTCGCACCTCTCGCACGGCACACGCTCGCACAGATATCCAGAACGGTCACTCTCTCCTCCTCGGTGAGGGTTGCGGTTTCCGCTGTAGTCCCCAGTGCAACGAGTCCGACCGCACCTTCGGAGAGGACCTGGTGCGCAAGCTGTTCGAGTGCGTCGGTTGCAATACGACCGTCGCTCTCGAAGGGCGTGATCAGTGGTACATGGATTCCGGCCAGGTCAACTCGAGTCATAGTCATAGTCATAGTCATAGTCATAGTCATAGAACTCAGCCTCACCGAACAGACCTTGTAGGTCTAGTTCGCATTTCCATCGTCGAGCGTAAGCTGAGCTGATGCTCGATGTTCGTCGACTGAAGCTATTGCGCGAACTAGCGCTGCGCGGAACCATCGTTGCCGTTGCCGAGGCGCTGTCGTTCAGTCCCTCCGCGGTGTCGCAGCAATTGGCCGTCCTCGAACGTGAAGCCGGCGTGCCGCTGCTGGAACGAACAGGCCGTCGCGTCCGCCTCACGCCGGCCGGTGAGAACCTCGCACGTCATGCCGAAGTCATCCTGCAACGCCTGGAGCAGGCGTCGGGTGAATTGGTCGACGCGCGTCGTGGACTGGCGGGGCCGCTGCGCATCGGAACGTTCCCGACCGCCGCACGGGCGATCCTCCCGCCGGCATTGATCGCCCTCTCTCGCGAGCATCCCGGGTTGGAACCGATGGTTTCGGAGATCGACCCAGCGGACGTCGCCGACGCCCTACGAGCTGGGAATCTGGACTTGGCGTTGATTCACGACTACGACTTCGTCCCTCGTCCCAGCGAACCGGGCCTGACAGCGTTGCCTCTGTGCAGCGAATCGGTCTATCTGGCGTCGAACGACACCGCTACAGATCCCGACAGCACCATTACCGCGCTGGCCGACTGCGTGGAGCAGCACTGGATTACTGCGATCCCCGGAACTGCTTGTCATGCAATGACCATTCGCGCGTGCCAAGCGGCCGGGTTCACCCCGAAAGTGCGACACCACATCGACGAGTTCGCCACCGTTCTCGCCCTCGTCGATGCAGGGCAGGGCGTTTCACTGGTCCCGGAACTCGGAGCCATCCATCCGCCACTCGGAGTGCGCCTGACGCCGATGCCCATTCGACGAAGGACCAAGATCGCACACCGAGCCGGCTCCGACGCTCACCCGGCGGTCGCAACCGTGACAAGCGCGCTTCGCTCGGCCGTCCCGCAACTGCTGGACGCCGAGCGATAGCGGCACCTACATGTCGAGCCCGAGGTCGAGCACTGTCACCGAGTGCGTCAAGGCACCTACAGCGAGGTAGTCGACGCCGGTTCGGGCGTACTCTGCGGCAACGTCGATGGTGAGACCACCGGATGACTCGAGCTTGGTTTCGGGGGCAACAGCGTCTCGGCGTTGGACCGCGATCTGCGTCTGCCACAGCGGGAAGTTGTCCAGCAGAACAAGTTCCACGTTCTCCGCCAGCACCTGGTCGAGCTGAGTGAGGTTGTCGACCTCGACTTCGCACTCGATGTCCGGCGCGAGCTCACGGACCGCACGAAGTGCTGCGACCACCGAACCGGCAGCGGCAACGTGGTTGTCCTTGATCAACGCCGCGTCACCCAATCCCATGCGGTGGTTGACGCCTCCGCCCACGTGGACTGCATATTTCTGCAGAGAACGTAGTCCGGGCAGTGTCTTTCGGCTGTCCCGCACTTTGGCATGAGTGCCGGCGATGGCGTCGACCCACTGCGACGTCGCCGTGGCGATTCCCGAGAGATGGCAGACGAGGTTGAGCATCGTCCGCTCTGCCGTGAGAAGGCCGCGGGTGGGCGCGACGACGGTGAGCACCGATTGACCTGGCGCAACCCGAGTTCCATCGGCCACCCGATCAACGACCTCGTAGTTACCCGCGCCGATCACCTCGTCGAGAACAAGCAGTCCGACGTCGATGCCGGCGACAGTACCCGAGGAGCGTGAGACGACCGAGGCCTTCGCGACTGCATCGGCGGGAACCGTTGCGGTAGAAGTGATATCAGGGCCATAGCGCAGATCCTCGTCCAGAGCGAGCCTGACCAACGTGAGCAGTTCGTCACGGTCGAGCGGCGTGGGCAGGATCTTCTGCTCGGTCATCAATGAACTCCTGTCAACAACATGTCTAGTATTTCGAGCGCTCCATCGGCACTCATCTTGATCCGAGTGCTGCGACGCTGATTCGGATCTGTTTCAGGATAGTCGGTGCGGGTGTGACAGCCTCGGCTCTCGGTTCGTGCCACGGCTACATCGACCAACGCTGTCGCGGTCAGTGTGAGCGCCGCGTCTTCGAGGTCCCCAGCAGCCACCGCCACTGTCTGATCGGCGCCGGCAAGCGCGGCTCGCGCAGTCTGGAGACCGCCTCCGTCGCGAACCACCGACGCGTGTGCTGTCATGACGGACTGCACAGTCTCTCGTGGGAGTATCGGCATCGGCTTGCGCACCACGTTGACCACTTCGGCATGAACCTCGCGACGCTCGGCAGCTGCGATTCCGGCACGCTCCCCGACCACCAAACCCTCGAGAAGGCTGTTGGACGCAAGACGATTCGCGCCGTGCAATCCCGTGCGAGCCACTTCGCCGGCTGCGTAGAGTCCAGGCACTCCCGTTCGTCCATGGACGTCGGTGGCGACTCCACCGCACGAGTAGTGCGCGGCCGGAGCGACCGGAATGAGTTGGGTGCGTGGATCGATGCCCGCTTCGAGACAGGATGCGGTGATCGTCGGGAACCGCGAATCGAAGCCGTCGAGCTTGCGGGCGTCGAGGTAGACGTGATCGGTGCCGAGATCTCGTAGGCGTGCTGCGATTGCGCGCGAGACCACGTCACGCGGGGCGAGATCACCCAGCGGATGAACACCTGCGGTGACCGAATCGCCGTTGGTGTCGACAAGAATCGCACCTTCGCCGCGGACCGCCTCACTGATCAAGGGCCGGCGACCTACTCCACCCGGAGTGAAGAGGACCGTCGGATGGAACTGAACGAATTCCAGATCCGCAATTGCCGCACCTGCTTCGAGCGCCAACGCGATTCCGTCGGCAGTTGCACCGGGCGGATTTGTACTGCAGGCATACAGCTGACCGAGTCCACCGGTAGCGAGCAGTACCGCGGGCGCATGGATCACTCCGAGCCCTTCCGGCGAGGAGACAATGAGTCCACACACCCCGCGCCGGTTGGTCACCACCTGAACTGCCGCTGCACCGAACAGAACGGGGAGGCCGGCAGCGTTGAGAGCTCGCTGCACTTCCGCGCCCGTGGCGTCGCCGCCCGCATGGATGATCCGACGCGTGCTGTGCCCACCCTCGCGGGTGCGCGACACCTCGCCGTCTCGCCCGCGATCGAAGACCGCGCCCAACGCGGCCAGCGCCGCAACTGCGTCGTGACCAGCTTCGACGATGGAATAGACGGCTTCCTCGTCGCACAAGCCGACGCCGGCCTCACACGTATCCGCAACGTGCGACTCGACGGAATCCGTATTCAGATCGTCGACGACTGCGATGCCGCCCTGCGCGTACTGAGTCGAGGTGTCCGTCGGACCACCCTTGCTGACCGTGAGTACTTTCAGCCCCCGCAGAGAAGCGGTGCGCGCAGCGGTGAGGCCCGCGACACCGCCTCCCACGACGACCAGGTCGGCATGAGCCTCCCAGGCGAAACGCCCGGCAGGGCTGGTCACTCGCCGCCGCCCGGATTACCGATCTCGATCATGCGCTGCACCGATTTCTGTGCACGCTTGGCCATCTCGAGATCGACGTGGACCTCGTCCTTGCCCTCGAGAAGGCAGCGAAGCAACGCGGCAGGCGTGATCATCTTCATGTACGGGCACGACGCGCGGTCGTTGACGGCCTGGAAATCGACGTCGGGCGCTGCCTTGCGCAACTGGTGCAGCATCCCGATCTCGGTGGCGACCAGAACCTGCTTGCTCTTGGTGACGCGGGCAGCGTCGAGCATTCCGCCGGTGGAGAGGATCTTGACCTTGTCCGCGGGGACCGCGCCTTCACCGGCGAGGTACAGAGCCGAAGTAGCGCAACCACATTCAGGGTGCACAAAAAGCTCGGCATCGGGGTGAGCCTTGGACTTCGCCGTCAACTCGTCACCGTTGATACCCGCGTGGACGTGGCATTCACCGGCCCAGATCTGCATGTTGGTGCGGCCTGTGACGCGCTTGACGTGAGCTCCGAGGAACTGGTCCGGGAGGAAGAGAACTTCCCGGTCGGGATCAATCGAGTTGACCACGTCGACGGCATTGGACGACGTGCAGCAGATGTCGGTGAGACCCTTCACCTCTGCCGTCGTGTTCACGTACGACACCACCAGCGCGTTCGGGTTGTCGGCCTTCCACTCACGAAGCTGCTCGGCATTGATCGAGTCGGCCAGAGAACAGCCGGCTCGCTCGTCCGGGATCAGCACGGTCTTGGACGGCGACAGGATCTTCGCGGTCTCGGCCATGAAGTGCACACCACAGAAGACAATCGTGTCCTCTGGCGCCTCGGCAGCGATTCGCGAAAGCGCCAGGGAGTCGCCGACATGATCGGCGACGTCCTGAATCGCAGGCAGCTGGTAGTTGTGCGCAAGAATCGTCGCGCCCCGTTCGCGAGCCAGACGTTTGATCTCAGCGGCCCACTCGGGGGTCGCTTCGACTCCGTTGTATCCGCCGGGGCCGTCGTGAATCTGCGAGGCCGATCCCTCCCATAACGTCGTGGTCGTCATGGCGTTCTCCTTCACCGTGAACCCGGGCTCGTCACCCAGTTCAAATCCGGACGGGCTGGCCCGGATTTCCGTATTCGAGGTTTTCGACTTAGGATCGAAAACGTGCCCAATAGTAACACCACCCACGAAGTGCTTGCAGCGGTGTTCCAAGTTCGCACCTCCCCCGCAAGCATCGCCGCAGGTGACGGCGATCACTGCCCACAAGGGCGTGAAGAGTTGGCCGTGCTGCTGTGGCAGCGCGCACTCAACCCACAGAAAGGCACATGGTCACTGCCCGGGGGCACTTTGCGCGACGACGAGGACCTGACGACCTCCGCTCGACGACTCCTCGCCGAGAAGGTCGACCTACGAAAGGTCGCCCACCTCGAGCAACTCTCCGTCTTCAGTGATCCACAACGAGTGCCGGGCCCGCGCCGCATCGCGTCGACCTTCCTCGGACTCGTTCCCCTCAGCGCCGACCCACAACTTCCACCCGACACGGCCTGGCACCCCGTTTCGAAGTTGCCGGAGATGTCGTTCGACCACGGAACCGTCGTACGGCACGCGCGTAATCGACTGGCTGCAAAACTCTCCTACACCAACATCGCATTCGGGCTGGCTCCCGAAGAGTTCGCGATGTCGACGCTGCGTGAAATCTACTGCGCTGCACTCGGTTACCAAGTCGACGCAACCAACTTGCAACGCGTACTGGGTCGCCGAGGCGTACTGACTCCCACCGGCAACACCGCACCGTCCGGCAAGTCGGGCGGACGCCCACCGGCCCTGTACCGCTTCACCGACTCCACCTTGCGAGTCACCGACGAGTTCGCTGCACTGCGTCCCCCGAGCTGACGTCGATCAGGTTCTCAGGCAACGGCTTCGAAACTTCCGCGTTGCAGCCACGCCGAGTTCACCGCGCCGGCCGGATCGATGACCCGATTGATTGCGCCGAACCGCGTCGTCACCCGATCGAGAATCCGATCGGCCTGCCAACGATCCGTCGGATCAGCGACTATCGCAAAGAAGCGATGGGTCGGTTTTCCCGCCATGATGCGCACCAATTCTGTCACCGTCCGCGCAGTGACCGCCACGCTCCAACCAGCGTCGAGAAACTCGGTGGCGATACGCGCACCGTGCTCGAATCCGATGTCCGTGACAAGTGCAACTCCCCTGTTCGGGGCAATCTCCGAAACGCTCATTGCGAAACCTCCACTCGGAATCAAACTTCTTGACTCCCATGTAAGTCCGCAATCTTGTGGCTCCCTTGTGTTGGTTCTGTGAGAACTCTGGGGATTCCGCGCCCCACACATCAGGCAGATCGAGACAGCCCCGCCCAGAAGACCGTCGAGGCCGCGTTCACCACATCGCCGACCGGCACGTCGCCCAACATTCCGCCCGCGGCCAGCGTCGCGACGCCATGGAACGTCGCAAAGGCAACCAGCGCAATACTTTCCGGATCGCCGGCGGCAATGTCACCCGCAGCCTGCGCTTCCGATACGAGCCGAACGGTCAGGTCCATCGTCGCGTGCCCCGCGTTCACGACAGTCTCGGCCGCACCGGGTGCATGCTTGTTGCTGTACATCAGAGACAACAGGCCCGGATGCTCGAGCGCAAAATCCACATAGGCGTTGGCGAGCGAGGAGAACCGGGCTTTCGCGGTCGGCGGCGCCTCCGAAACTGCTCGCTCGAGCGCACCGGTCATCCGATGGAATCCGCTTTCAGCCAAGGCGTCGAGCAAAGCCTGACGGTCGCGAAAATGCTTGCCAGGGGCCGCGTGACTCACGCCCGCCTCGCGCGCAAGCTGCCGCAGCGACAACTTGTCGACGCCATCTCGCTCGAGGGTCGCTTCAGCTGACGCCAGGAGTTCCTGTCGCAGGCTGCCGTGGTGGTACGGCTGTTCGTGGGCGGGCATGGTGGCACCATATCAAAATGTTGTCATTGACAACTATGGTGTCAGTGCCTACATTTGGGATCACCCGAACCGAAGGAGCCACCATGGCCATCGACGTAGCCGGAACCACCGTCCTCATCACCGGAGCCAGCGCTGGGCTCGGAGTGGAATTCGCTCACCGCTTCGCCGCTCGCGGTGCAAATCTGGTTCTCGTCGCCAGGCGGGCAGATCGCCTCGAAGCCCTCGCTACCGAACTCCGCGTCGCCCACGGCATCACAGTCACAGTTCTGCCTGCCGACCTGGCGGCGCCCGGCGTCGGCGCAACACTGCACCAGGAGCTGACAAACCGTGGCATCACCGTCACCTCGCTGATCAACAACGCCGGATTCGGAACACACGGAGCATTCGTGGACGTAGATCTCGAGCGCGTCACGTCCGAAATTCAGCTCAACATCGCCACGCTGGTCGAACTGACGCACACCTTCCTGCCCGATCTCCTGGGCGGACGTGGAGCGCTCGTCAACATCGCGAGCACGGCGTCGTTCCAGCCGACCCCTGGCATGGCCGTCTACGGCGCGTCCAAGGCTTTTGTACTCAACTTCACCGAAGCACTCTGGGCAGAAGCTCGCGGCAGCGGATTGACCGTATTGGCGGTGTGCCCCGGCCCGACACGAACCGAGTTCTTCGACGTCGTCGGCTCCGAAGATGCTGCGGTCGGGCGAATGCAGACGGCAACTCAGGTGGTGGATACGGCTTTCCGGGCACTGGATCGACGCAACGCACCGCCGACAGTCGTATCAGGTTTGCCGAATTGGGTGTCCTCGATCAGCACTCGCTTCGCAACCCGCCGGTTGGGAGCGTTGATTTCGGGTCGACTGTTGGGTGACGTGCGAATGAAGTCCGCAGCGAACCGCCCGTCGACGTCGGCGGTATAGAGAAGCGTCAGCTGTATAGAAGCAACGGCTACGGGAGTTTCGGCTGGACCTCGTCGTCGGTCTGTTCGGCCTCGGTGGCCGGATCCCCGGATTCCGGATCCCCAGATTCCGGGTGGTCCCCAACACCGAGGTCGTCGTACGGATTGAGCACTGCCAGAACCAAAGTCACGACGCACGCCGCGAGCGGCTGAAACAGAAGCACGAGCAAGGTGCCGATGTTCGGTGCACGCGCGATGATCTCCCCGACCGCCGGATTGTCGGCGGTGGGGAAACGCAGTTTTGTCACGCCCGAACCAACGAGTGCCATCAGTCCGGCACCTGCCGCCGAGCCGACTATCAACCCGCCCAGGGCATACGGGCCTCGACTCAGACGCGCCAACCACGCCGCTACTGCCGACAGCACACCGACGATCAGTGCCAGCCAGATGAACACAGCACTCGCGTCGAACTGATGGAGGCTCTCACCCGTCAACGCGACGCCGCGCCCCTCGGACACCACCAACAGATGCTCGGCCGGAGCCAAGAACGCCCACACCACACCGACGAGCACGCTCACGCCCGCAGTGGTTGCGGCGATCACGATCGCGGTGCGCAGACGAGTCTGCCGAAGAGAGATCACACAGAGTGACGCTACCTGCGGGCGGCGTCGATCGAGTCGACGACACCGTGTCGGGAGCATTTCGCCCACCACCCGTCAGGGCTGACCTGAACGATCATGCGGCGCCCGCACTGCTCGCAGAAGCGAGGCGGCTCTAGCCCCATCGACGCCGCAGTCGGCGTCGGATCGTCGACACCGTCGACGATCCGACGCCCGGTGAACGGGTTGTACCGCTCCTCGGTCACCGGAGTGCTCACAGAGTGTCGTTCAGTGCTTTGATCGGCATCTGCAGATCCACCAACAAATCCAGATCCTTCTCGGCGGGACGCCCGAGGGTCGTCAGGTAGTTGCCGACGATGACGGCGTTGATTCCACCGAGGATACCCTGCTTGGCACCCAGGTCGCCGAGGGTGATCTCGCGTCCACCCGCGAAGCGCAGGATCGTGCGGGGCAGCGCGAGACGGAATGCCGCCACGGACTTGAGCGCCTCGCTGGCGGGCAGCACATCCAGATCCCCGAAGGGGGTGCCGGGACGCGGGTTGAGGAAGTTGAGCGGGACCTCGTCCGGCTCGAGCTCAGCCAAGTTCGCGGCAAATTCTGCGCGCTGCTCCAATGATTCACCCATACCGAGGATTCCGCCGCAGCACACTTCCATGCCTGCTTCGCGAACCATCCGAAGCGTGTTCCACCGCTCTTCCCACGAGTGCGTGGTCACGACGTTCGGGAAGTGCGACTTCGAGGTCTCCAAGTTGTGGTTGTACCGGTGCACACCCATGGCGGCCAGTTGGTCGACCTGTTCCTGGGTCAGCATGCCGAGCGAGCAGGCGATCTGGATGTCGACCTCATTGCGGATCGCCTCGATACCTGCGGCTACCTGAGCGAGCAACCGGGCGTCAGGTCCGCGGACGGCGGCCACGATGCAGAACTCGGTAGCGCCCGACTTCGCAGTCTGCTTGGCAGCTTCCACCAGGCTCGGGATGTCCAACCAGGCCGCGCGAACCGGCGACTGGAAGAGTCCGGACTGCGAGCAGAAATGGCAGTCCTCGGGGCAACCGCCCGTCTTGAGGCTGATGATGCCCTCGACCTCGACCTCCGGTCCACACCATTTCATACGCACATCGTGGGCGAGAGCCAGCAGGTCTTCGAGCCTGTCGTCGTCGAGTCGGAGTACGTCGAGCACCTGGCTTTCGGTCAGGCCAACTCCTCTTTCGAGAACTTGCTCGCGCGCCTGGTCGAGGATGTCGACCGTCGCAGGGGCCGTGCTAATCGGGGGCGGGGTCACAGACGTCTCCTTCGAAACCAGCAAAATTGAACACCGTACAAGTTGAACGGTGTTCACGTTAGAGACGTGGTGGAATACTGTCAAAGGCGGGTCCGATCGACATCCGATCGCGAGCGGTCCACAGCGGGACGAAACGAGGGGAACAACAAGTGCAGTTGCGACGCGGCGACGTGCTGGACGGCGCCATGGCGATACTCGACGAGTTCGGACTTGCCGACCTCACGATGCGCAGGCTCGCAACGTCACTGGGTGTCCAACCCGGCGCCCTGTACTGGCACTTCCCGAACAAGCAGACCTTGCTCGGTGCGGTCGTCGACAAGATCCTCGAAGACCTCGACACTCCCGTAGACGCAGAGACATGGCAAGACGCGTATTCCGAACTGGCACACAGACTTCGGTCTGCCCTGCTGGCGCACCGCGACGGCGCCGAGTTGGTCAGTGCCACCTTCGCCTCGCGGATGACAAGCAGCAAGGTGCGCGAGCACTTCGTACACGCCGGCGAAGAATCCGGGCTATCACGCGAGCATGCCCAACTCGCGGCGTACGCCCTGCTGTACTACGTGCTCGGCCACACCGTCGACGAGCAGTCCCGAGCGCAGATGGAAGAAATGGGGGCACTTACCCGAGCACCCATTTCCCCCGACTCCCCCGAGGTGATCGGCGGCGGTTCCGACGAGGACCTCCTCGACGGCGATCCGACAGTGCGCTTCCAGTTCGGCCTGGACCTGTTCATCGACGGCATCCGCACTCGCCTGAATTCGACCACACATTCAACGCGCACCGAATCGGCTCTACGACACCCCTGACAGCCGTAGTAATGCAGTAGTGCCGGCCGCGGCAATCACCACTAGTACCAACGGCGCCTTGAACCAGGCGCAGATGCCTCCGGCCACCACACCGAGCATCCGCGCCGGCCCTGCAACGTCATGCCCGATGAAGATCGTCGATGTCGCAACCACTGCAAGCAGCAGCACCACGACAGCACGATCGAGGGTTTTCTCGGCAAAGCTCGAAAGCTTCACCCGAGAGCGGAGCAGAACGCCACTTGCCCGCAAAGCGTAAGAGCCGCAAGCGAACACGACAATACCGATCCAGACCGACGCGGTATTCATCGAACCTTCTCCCGGAACGGTATCGTCACTGCGATACTCAGCAGCGCTACGAGCGGCGCGGTACCGGGCGGCAGGAACGGCGACGTGGCCACCGCGACTGCTGCACCGATCAGGGCGGCAAGCAGTGTCACCTTTTCCTTCAGCACAGGCAAGACAGGGGCCAGAATGACAGCCGGAAACGCGGCATCCAATCCCAACGCGCCGGGGTCTCGGACGACGCTGCCGAGCAGCCCGCCCAGCAGCGCTCCGATCGGCCACGACACCGCGATCCCGATTCCACAGAACCAAAAAGCCGCACGCTTGCGCTCCACCGATTCCTGCGCCATGGCGACCGCGACGCTTTCGTCGTTGACCAGGTGCGCGCCGACCATACTGCGCCAGCCTGAATCTTTGTAGCGACCCGTGCCGAGAAATGATCCTGCCGACATCCCGTAGGCGAAGTTACGTGAGTTGATCAACAAGCCCGCCACAACAGCAGCGGTGGCACTGCCTCCGGCTGCGATGATTCCGATGAACAAGAACTCCGAAGACGCTCCCAGAACGAGTACAGCCAACGCCGAAAGCTGCCACAACGAGAATCCAGCCGATCCTGCCGTCACACCGTAGGACACACCGACGATGGCCACGGAGAGCCAGATCAGCACGCTCACCCGAACCGTGTCTCCATCAACTGTTCGCCATAAAGAACGCATGTATTCTATGTTGAACGAAGTGACACCGTTCGTCAAGTAGAACGACCGATCGGAGAATCGAACGATGACCAGTAATGAAACGGATACAGCGGAGACTCCTCAGAAACTGGTCGCCGTCGCACTCAAACGCGAACGTGCCCGAGCAGGCTTGAGCCTCTCGGAGGTGGCGCGGCGCGCCGACATCGCCAAATCCACACTCTCCCAACTCGAATCCGGCCTCGGGAACCCGAGCCTCGAAACACTGTGGGCACTCGGCAACGCGTTGGGTGTGCCGTTCTCACAACTCGTCGACTCGCAGGCACAGACCGTTCAATTGATTCGAGCCGGAGAAGGTCCCGCAATTGCTTCGGCAAACGCGTCGTACATCGCGACGCTCTTGGCGCCGAGCCCACCGAACGCACGACGCGATCTGTATCGGATAGTCGCCGAACCGGGCGAGCCGCGTATTTCGACTCCGCATGCGCGCGGCACCACCGAACACGTTGTGATCGGCACCGGGCGAGCGGAGGTCGGGCCCACTGCAGATCCGATCGAGCTCGGACCGGGCGACTATCTCGCTTATCCCGGCGACGAGGAGCACATCTTTCGGGCGCTCGAACCAGGGACGACGGCGATCATGGTGTCGGAACACATCTGAGCCGCGATGAGTTTCGCCGCTGCGGGAAGTCTGTATCTGGGAGGTGATGCGGCCAGAGCCGCGATTGCCGACGACAGTAACGACCGACAGCAGGAGGACCCATGTCCGGATCCAGCATCAGCAGCATTTTGCTCTCGAGCACCAACCCCGAACGCTTGCGCGACTGGTACGCCGAGGCGTTCGCCCCGAAGGTCGACCGGACTCCCGGTGACCCTGGCTACGACGTCCTCGACTTCAACGGTTTCTACGTAATGCTCGACAGACGCGACGACGTCGGTGAGACCAACCCCCAACCGGGTCGCATGTTCCTCAACGTCGAGACCGACGACGCCCGGTCGATCGCACAGCGCATCGACGCACTCGGCGGAAACTGGCACGCTCCGCTCGAAGTCCGCGGGGGCAGTTTGTTCGCCACCGCGATCGACCCCGACGGAAACTACGTTCAGATCATCGAGTTCAGCGAGGAAGCCAGGGCCGACATGGAATCCGGAATGACGGATTCCCAACCCACCTAGTCCGACAACAGCTAGGAACGGAGACAGTCATGCTTGCGGACACCAAAGCATTCAGCGGATTTTCGGTGACAGACATCGATGCTGCAAAGAAGTTCTACGGCGAAATACTCGGACTGAAAGTGACCGATGAAGACATGGGGCTGATTCGGCTACATCTTGCCGGCGGAACCGAAATCCTCGTCTATCCCAAACCGAATCACGAAGCGGCGACGTACACGATTCTCAACTTCGTCGTCGACGACATCGACACAACCGTCGATCAACTGACCGCACGTGGCGTGGAGTTTGTGAAATACGACGGATTCCCCCAGGATGCGCGAGGCATCATGCGTGGCAACGGCCCCGACATCGCGTGGTTCACCGATCCAGCCGGCAATGTTCTGTCGGTAATCAAGGAGTCCTGACGCGCTTAACCGCTGAACAGCTGTGACTGCCGCTGTTCAGCGGTGTCGGTGTTCGAGCGTTCTGCTGCCGCAGTTTCACGCTCGGCCGCCAGTTGCTCGGCGCTTTTTGCGTCGACAACGGGCTCCGACGCGCTGAGGTCGGAAAACAAGCCATTGCTCGATTCGTTCACATGCCACCCTTTTGCCTGGTCATCGTTGCCGCGCGCAGATAAACCTGCGTTAGAGATCGGTCGATGGCTACTTGATTACTGCCGCCCGTACGGCGCCGACAAGGCGCCGATGACCCAGCAGTTCTTGACCCAGTGTTGCACGCCTGTGTTTTCCACGAGAAATTCGGTCCAGACGGGTTGTCATCGCCCGCACGGCGGAGCAATGTGAAAGATGAGCGCGGAGCAGGTCGGCAGCACTTTCGTCGGACACCTGGCCCCTCAATTCACCGCACAATTTTTGGAGGAATCATGTTGGGAATTGCTTTGGGCCTCGGCAGCGCTGCTGTCGGAATCGGCCTCGGACTACTGGGCGCGGGAGCGGGAATTCTGCTGAGCGACAAGACCGTCAAAACTGCGCGACGTGACCTCACCGCCTGACGAGGGCGAGCGCACTGAATATTTGGGCACTCGGGTCAGCACTCGGGTCAACGCGGCGATGCGCCACCCCGCGCAGTGGGTGCTCTCGCACGCCACACGTCGCCGCGGCGTGGACACAGACGCAGCCGTTCCCACCAGCGCCCAGGACGTGCTCGACCGGTTGACGGCTCTCCGAATCAGCACGTGGAGTTACGGTTTCGACCACAAGTCGATCCGTCATCTCGGACCGATGGCACAGGATTTTGCCGCAGTCTTCGGCCTGGGATCCAACACCCGTCGGATCTCGGCCGTCGATGCAAACGGCGTCTGCATGGCGAGCATCCAAGCATTGAACCGCAAAGTTCTCGCCCTCGAGACAAAGGTCAGCGCGCTCGAGAAGGACATGGACAGACTGCACGAAGAACTGGGAGGCACGGGCACGGATCGAAATGCATTAGAAGCCAACAACAGTCACACACCCCCGCCGCTCGACGAGTTCGGTAGGTCCGCAGGTCTGTAGTTTGTTCGGTGTGACCGCCCCTGATTCAGACTCCGACTCAGAACCCAACGAGATTGCCGCGCTGTTCGACGTGACGTCCGACTCCGTCGGTGACGAACATGTCGAACAGGTACTTTCCGAATTCGGCCTCGGCGCAACGGAGATCACGCAGACCGCGGCCCGCATCCGGGCCAGTCGGTCGGAATTTCGCCGACTGCGCCGTCGCGAGAACGAATTGGCGGTCCTCTACTCGAGTGCGCGTGAACTCGCGCAAGTTCGCGACGTGGACACTCTGCTCCAGCGACTCGTCAACCGAGCACACGACATCATGGGCACCGACGTCACGTACCTCTCCGAGTTCGATGTGGTCACCAGAGATCTGAATGTTCGAAAGACAGCAGGCGCCGTCTCGCCGGAACTACAGCATCTACAGGTTCCCGCCGGCGCGGGACTGGTCAGTGCGATTGCCGAATCTCGAGCAGCCCAATGGGTTCAGAACTACAGCGACTACACGCATTCGCGTCACGACGAGGTGGTCGACGCCGCGATAGTCGCCGAAGGTCTGGTGGCGATTCTCGGCGTGCCGATGCTCTCGGACGGCCAGATCCTCGGAGTCCTGTTTGCCGCCGACCGCCGGGAACGACGATTTACTGCCGATCAGATAGCCCTGCTCTCGGCGCTGGCGGATCATGCCTCGGTGGTCCTGCAAACAGCGCGGGCACTCGACCGCGCCGAGGAATCCGCCGCCGAGACCGGGCGAGCACTCGACGAACTGCGGGAGCACGTGTCCGCGCGCGACAAGTCGAACATCGTCCACCAGGATCTGATCCACGCCGTTCTCCGTGGCGGCGGATACGCCCAGGTTGCACGAACCCTCAGCAGCGCACTCGAGCGCGGCACCGTCGTGGTCGACAGTGAGCTACGCCCTCTGGTCAAATCCTCGGGCGAGCAGATCACGACGGTGCCGTTGTCTCTACCTCGCGCCGTGTCCGAGGCCATCGACCAGAGTCGCCGAAGCGGCCGATGCACGTTTGTCGCCGATGACAGTGAAACCGTGATCCAACTCGTCAGCGCCATCACCGCCGGCGAATCATTCCTCGGGGCCATCTTGCTGAATCGTTCGGACGCGCCGATCGGACCTGTCGAACTCAGGACCGTGGAACGGGCCGCTCAGGTTACTGCGATCCTCGTGTTGCAACACACGGCGGCGGCAGCAGCGGATCGGCGCGCACGTGACGAACTGGTCGCCGATCTGTTGAGCACTGCGCCCGAGCGCAGGCGCGATCTCGAACGTCGGACCCGCAACCTCGGCATCTCCCTCGGCGAACTCGATACCGTCCTCGTGGTGTCGGTTGCTCCGGAACTCCGCACCGCTGCGCTCCGCGCAATCGGGCAGAGTTTGCCGGTCGGGGCTTTGGCGTCGCAGCACGCCGGATTGATCGCGGTGGTCTCGCGCTCGGGGAACCCGGCAGCCGCGGCAACCGTCGTTCACCGCCAGATCACCGGTTCGGTGGGACCTCACGCCGTGGTGATTGCGCCGGCAACGGCGGAGCGTCCCGAAGACCTCCCGGCGCGCTTCACCTCTGCCCTGCGTACTGCTCGCCTGCTCTCGGCGTTGGGCAAGACCGACGGCGCGGTCACGACGGCGTCGTATCTGCCGTACACCGTTCTGTTCGGCGAAAATCCGGAATCACTTCATCAGTTCATCGACGACGTGATCGGCCCGGTACTCGCCTACGACCGCGACAAGGACACCGATCTCACTGCGACCCTGCGCGCCCTCGTGCGCAACGAAGGAAGCCCGACCAAGGCTGCCCGCGCCCTCAACTATCACCCGAACACCGTCATTCAGCGTCTCGAGCGCATCCGCACGCTCCTCGGTCACTCGTGGCGTGAAGACGAGAACTTCTTTCGGGTGTCCATGGCGACGAGGCTCGACGAGCTTCGGCAAGTGGGCGCCGAAGAGGCCGGGGGTGAGACCGTCGACAAAGACGGTGGTGCATGACACTACAATTTCGACCGATCGATGTGCCCTGAGCACGTGGCCTGGCAGCCATCACCCTCCCTACTGTGAAGCGGAGCACAGAATCACTTCAGGAGGACCATCCCCCGTGTCAATCAACAGCCGGTCTATCAATAGCCGTATCGCCAATTTCCGGTCCTACGATGTCGCCGCACGGCGCGCCGAGATCGTCCGCCAGACGGACCTGACCGAAGCAGACATCGCGGTCTACGACGCTGCCGACGGTCTCACCATCGATCAGGCCGATCGCATGGTCGAGAACGTAGTCGGTGTCATCGGCATCCCGGTCGGCGTCGCCACCAACTTCACGATCAACGGCACGGACTACCTGATCCCTCTCGCCACCGAGGAGCCGTCGGTAGTCGCAGCCGCGAGTAACGCTGCCCGCATCGCACGCGGACTCGGCGGCTTTCACGTCTCGAGCACCCCGCCGATCATGCAGGCCCAGATACAACTCGTCGACGTCGTGGATCCGGCGGCCGCCCGAATCCGACTCCTCGAGGCTCGCGAGGAAATCATTGCACTCGCCAACGAGCAGGACCCGAAGTTGGTCAGCGTCGGCGGTGGTGTGAAGGACATTTCGGTTCGCATCGTTCCTTCGGACAAGGCCACCTACGTGGTCCTCCATCTTCATGTCGACGTACGAGATGCCATGGGCGCCAACGCCGTCAACACGATGGCCGAGGCAATCGCGGATCGAGTCGCCGAGATCGGCGGCGGACACGTCGTCCTGCGCATTCTCACCAACAAGGCCGATCTGCGGCTGTCGCGCGTGCGCGCCGTGTTCGACGCCGAATTGATCGGCGGCGCAGAGGTTGTGGACAACCTGATCCATGCCGCGCGCTTGGCGGAGCTGGATCCCTACCGCGCCGCGACGCACAACAAGGGCATCATGAACGGCATCAGCGCCGTAGTGCTGGCTACCGGAAATGACACGCGCGCAGTCGAAGCCGGATGCCACTCCCATGCAGTCAACGCCGACGGAATCTACTCCTCGCTCTCGCATTTCGAGAAGAATGCCGACGGAAACATCGTCGGCACCCTCGAGCTGCCCATGCCGGTCGGCCTCGTCGGCGGGGCCACCAAAGTGCACCCCGTAGCGCAGGCCGCAATCAAGATGCTCGGCGTCGAGAGCGCCGAGGAACTCGCCGGCATCATCCTGGCAGTCGGTCTGGCGCAGAACCTGGCCGCTGTCCGCGTTCTGGCCAGTGAAGGTGTCCAACGCGGACACATGGGACTGCACGCCCGCAACATCGCTGCCACCGCCGGAGCGCAGAAGAGCGAGATCGACGCCGTGGTCGCACGCCTGATCGCGGACAAGAGCATTCGCGTCGAACATGCCGAGAAGGTTCTCACCGAGATCCGCGGCGGAAACTGACGACAATGACCGAAACAGTTGCAGGATCACCAGTGTGGAAGCCGGCGCCTCATCGAGTGCCGGCGCCGGGACTACCGACCTCGGTCCGGATCTACGAAGTCGGGCCACGCGACGGACTTCAAGCAGAGACGGCGGTGATCCCGACCGAGACGAAAGCCCAGTTCATCGAACGCCTCGTCGCGGCCGGTTCCCGCACTGTCGAATTGACGAGCTTCGTCTCACCTCGATGGATCCCGCAACTCGCGGACGCGGAAGAATTGATGGATCGGCTGCACCTGCCGGACTCGGTACGTACGGTCGTTCTTGTCCCGAACCGCAAGGGTCTCGAGCGGGCCGTTGCCGCCGGAGCGCGCGAAGTTGCAGTATTCGTCAGCGCTACAGAGGAATTCGCTAAACGAAACCTCAACTCGACGGTAGACGGCGCTATAGCCGCGGCCACCGAGGTCACTGCCGCCGCAAGAGCTCTGGGACTTCCCGTCCGCGGCTACATCTCGATGTGCTTCGGCGACCCTTGGGAAGGCACTGTGCCCGTCGAACGTGTCGCCGACATCGCGAAGACCCTGGTCGACAGCGGTGTCACGTCACTCTCACTCGGCGACACCATCGGCGTCGGCACACCTGGCCATGTGCTCGCCTTACTCGACGCCCTCCGAGAACGTGGCATCCCCACATCGCAGATCGCCATGCACTTTCACGACACCTACGGCCAGGCGCTGTCGAACGTCTATGCGTCGTTGACCGCTGGAGTATCCGAATTCGACAGTTCCGCAGGTGGTCTCGGACGGTGCCCGTACGCCAAGGGCGCGACCGGGAATCTCGCCACCGAGGATCTGGTGTGGATGCTCCACGGCCTCGGGATCGACACCGGCATCGACCTGGATTCCCTTACCGACACAAGTAGTTGGATGGCCGAACAGATCGGACACTCGAGTCCGTCCCGAGTCGTCACCGCCCTCCGCGCAGCACGTACCTGACACTCGCAAGCAAGCCCCTCCCTGTACGACCCCCTGCCATGCATGACACTGGAGAAGACTGATGTCACCACCGCAGTCGGCAACGACGCCGACCACCACAACCGCGCCGACCGATCAGCAGACATACCTCGAAGTCTGGGGCGACACTGTCAACGGTCGACACCTCGCGATCTCCGTCGCAGTCGGCAGTGTCGTGGGCGCCTCGGCTCTGCTTGCGGCCCAGTCTCTGTTCGAACGGGTCGTCAACGAACCGTCGTTGGCCCAGGCGTACAGCCTGCTGGTCGGTATCGCTGCCTGCCTGCTCGCCGGCGTCGTCTGCGGAATCTTCATCAAGCCGAAGCGGATAGTCGCCTTGGCCGCCGCCGACGCGGAGTCGATCGACGGTGTCATCACGACGATGAGTGAGCAGCGTCAGGGTCTGGGCACTCTCGCCGACATTCCGGAGCAGAGCCGACAGGAACTTCGCGAACTAGGTCTGTACGACCACTTCGCCGCTGCCGAGGCCGAGCACGCACAGGCCTCGAAGACATCGCCCTCGAACCCGCCGAAGGGGGGTGGGCGCGCATGAGTTCGGTTCTGACCAACGAAATTCTCATCGCCGTTCTCTTCGGCATCATCGGTGCTGTCGCGTTCACGTTCATCGGATTGATCTCCGGCACAGACGAGACCGCCACCATCGCACCGCTGACTCTGCTCGTGATTCTGCTCGGCGCTCCCCCGGCGGCAGTCTTCACGTTCTTCCTCTCCGGTGCGATCGCCAAACACATGACGCATGCGGTGCCGACGATGCTGCTGGGCATTCCCGGCGACACGATGGCGATTCCGCTCTTGCCGGAAGCGCAGATGATGCGCTCACTCGGCATCCCGCACATCGCACTCCGCAAGGCGATCTCGGGAGCAGTGATCTCGGCGTTCGTCGCCGTGCCGGTTGCCGTTCTGTTCGCGACCATCCTCGCGCCGTTCGCCGACACCGTTCAGTCGATCGCACCGTGGCTGTTCCTGGTCGCCGCCATCGGCATCGCCTACGCCTCACCAGGCCGCTGGGCCGGGGTGGTCGCCCTCGTTCCGTTTGTCATCTTGATCCTCGGTGCCCGCGCGTTGACGTCGAATTACGATGTGTCGCTGAACATCAGCTACTTCCTGGCCATTGCGGTCGGGCCGCTGATCGCCGACCTCGCGCTGACCCTGGGGCCGTCGAGCCGCAAGGACATGGAACGCAGCGAACCCAAGACCGTCGCACTGGCCCCGGACATCAAAGGATGGAAGGGATACTTCCCCAATCCTCTGAAGGTCCTCGATCGCAAGCAGATCGGTTACACCGCAGCCGCTTCCACGGTGTCGAGCGCAACATTCGTTTTCAGCCCTGTCGCCATGACAGTTCTGATGGGTGAGCTGGTAGGTGCGCGGATCAAGAACGGCTATCACCGACTGACCACCATGGTCTCGGCAAAGAACGGTACGACGGAATCCACCTACATCGCGGAAACCCTCATCCCTCTCGTGGCCTTCGGCCTTCCGCTCAGCCCGCTGGCAGCAGGTCCCGCGGCCCCACTGTTCAACGCTCCGCCGGTCTTCGAGACCAATCAGGAAACCGGAGTGATCAACAATCTCTCCACGTACCTGACGCAGTGGGAGTTCCTGCTCTACGGACTGCTCGCAGTGGTCACGGCAACGGTCATCGCGTACCCGTTTGCCATGAACTACGCGTACCGCGCTGCGTCAGCGGTGGTCAAGCACATCAGTCACGAAGCTGTGATCGCGGTGTTCACGGGACTGGTTGTGGTCATCAGCATCTGGGAGGGCGGCATCCTCGGGCTTCTGATCACCGTGACGGTCGGCCTGGTCGGTGGCCTTCTCGGGCGCCTGTTCAAGATTCACGGCGGTGTTCTGTTCATGGGTTACTACGTGGCGCTGTTCAGTATTCCTGCCCTGATCAATCTGTTCTGATTCGCTGGATTCCACCAACACGTGCGGACCCGCAAGAATGCGGGTCCGCACGTGTTTCTTCAGCTACCGACCGTGAGCGCCACGGTTCGATTCCGGTCCAGCTTCTTCGCTCGGTACAACGCCTCGTCGGCGCAATCGACCAATTGCGTCAGGTCTGCGTCGCCGTGGGGTGAACATGCGACGCCGATGCTGACCGTCGGCCCGAGTTCACCCAACACCGCCGACGAATTCTCCGCTTGTGCGCGTCGAATCATCTCGGCCGTTTCGGTCGCACCCTCGAGATCGACGCCGGCCATCAGTACGACGAACTCCTCACCGCCCAACCGGGCGAAGAGATGCTTGTCATCGAGGTTCCGCCGCACCTGATCGGCAAAACTCACCAACGCGGTATCGCCGGCGCGATGACCGAGGTTGTCGTTCACCATCTTGAAGTGATCCAGATCCATCATCAGAACGCTCACCGGACGACCAGAGTGGCGACGCGGATCGGGCGCACCCGTCACGCTGCCGCCTCGCCGCAAGAACTCGTCCCGGCGCAACGCACCGGTGAGATCGTCGTGGGTGACGGCCTGTGTGAGTGCCTCGAGCGCGCGGCGGCGCTCGAGGATCACACACGCCACCGCGATCGGCGCTACCGCCAGCAACGACAATCCGATCTGGACGGACGCACTGACGGGCGAGACGCCTTCGCTGGACAATCCGAGATGCCCGTCGGCCGTCAGTACCAACGTCCAGGCAGTTGATGCGGCGGTGAGCACCGACGTGACAAAGACATTGGTGAGCAAAGCGGCAGTCACCAGCGCCGGCATGGCAAACGCGATCGCTCCGGCGCCGCCGATCACCCACTCCAAGATGATGCAGATGGCCAGCAGCGCTGTCGGAACAACTGATCGACGCAGAAGTGTGGCAACAGCTTTCGGGTCTCGATCCACCCGCCGAAGCGAAGGGAAACTCAGCACCAACGGGACGATGGTCATGTAGTTGACGAACTCACTCGAGAACCAGAGCAACCAGCCGTCCCACCACTGCCCGCCGAACAGCACGCGGTTCGCGATTCCGCCCACGAGCGCCGCCATCGACGCGGCCACGACAGTCATCGACACGAGATAGCCGACGGACTGAATACTGGTCAGTCGACGATCGTCGCCGCCCACCCAGCGGAAGGCGTAAAAGCCACTCGCAACACCGACGATGTTGGCCGCGTTGAGCCACACCGTGGACTCCCACGCCCCGCCCGTGATGAGGTCGGCTCCAACGTAGCCGGCTGCAGCGCAGATCCAGGTGAGCGGTGTGGCCGAGCGCGGCGATCGAAAGAGAATCCCGAGAAGCAGCGCATTGGCCGGCCAGAAGACAGCAAGCGTGCCCGGTAGGCGGCTCAGAATTCCGACCAGGCACGAGGCGAAGACGACTACGCCGATAAGCAGTGTGCGACGTACGGCCGATGACGACAACGACTTTTCGACCGTGCTCACCACCTACATTCGGCTGACCTACTCACAATTCGCCCTACTGTGCCTTGGCTATCGATGCAGACAAATCGGATGTTACGGCGTCAGATGGCCAAAGGAGATTTACCGAGCGCGCCCCAAGCGGTCTGAGCAAACTCTTGGACACTCTCGCTGCCACTTCCCGCAGGCATCAACCCGAGAAGGGGAACACCACTGACCGAGACAAGATCCTCGCGATTGCATCTCTCGGCGAGGTCCGGTTCCTGCGGCCACGAACCGATCACCAACCCGGCGCATTCCACACCGGATGCACCCAGCGCTTCCACGGTCAGAGCGGTGTGATTGAGCGTGCCCAGGCCGGACGCAACCACCAGCACTACCGGTGCTGCCAGAGCTGCGGCGAGATCGCGCGCGGTGAACCCGTCCACCCCCAACCGAACCAACAAGCCGCCGGCACCTTCGATCAGGGTCAAGTCGTGGGTGGTGTCCAGGTCGCGAGCGACTCGGACTACGTCGTCGAGCGCCAACAACGGGAGACCACTTCGACGGGCAGCAGTATCCGGCGCCAAAGGTTCGGGATACCGCGCCAACTCGACCAGCGTCACGCCGCCACCGGTCAGACGCTCGATCTCGGCCAGATCACCCGCACCGTCCACGTCGACGCCGGTCTGGGCCGGTTTGAGCACTGCAACCGACTTGCCCGACTGCAAGGCCACCGATGCCAATGCGGCTGTCACCACTGTTTTTCCGACGTCGGTCGACGTTCCGGTCACCAGGAAAATGCTCATGCTCGGGCACCGGCCAAGACGTCGCGCAGTACGAGAGCGATCTGCTCCATCTCGGATGCGGACAGCGTCGCTCGTGCGGTCAGACGCAGCCGTGACGTTCCTTCCGGAACCGACGGCGGGCGGAAGCAACCGACATGCAACCCCTGATCCCGGCACGCCGACGCGGCATCGAACGCCCGTTGCGGATCGCCGAGAACGACCGAGACGACAGCAGATTCAGGCGACGGTGCACCGGTGACGTCGGCGAGTTCGGATGCCCGGGCCAGGACGTCGAGCGCTCGCGTCGGCTCGCGCTGGAGTACGGCGAGTGCAGCTCTGGCCGCCCCGACAGCGGCGGGAGCGAGACCGGTGTCGAAGATGAACGTTCTTGCCGCGTCGATGAGATGCGCGCGAATCTTGTTGTCGCCGAGTACAACTCCGCCCTGGCTGGCGAGCGACTTGGACAGCGTTGCCGTCACGACGACGTCAGGTTCACCCGCCAGGCCCGACTCGTGGACGAGTCCACGTCCACCGGCACCGCGCACACCGATGCCATGCGCCTCGTCGACCAGCAGGATCGCCCCGTACTCGCGGCACACCTGATGCATCTCCCGCAGCGGCGCGAGGTCTCCGTCGGCGCTGAAGACCGAATCCGTGACGACCAGCGCTCGCTCTTCCACTCTGCTGCGCAACGTGTCGGCGAGAAAGCTCACGTCCGAATGCGGAGCTACCGCAACCCGGGCACGTGACAGGCGGCAGGCATCCACGAGTGAGGCATGCGATCCCGCATCGGAGACGATCAACGATCCGGGACCCGAGAGCGCCGTCACCGCGCCGAGATTGGCTGTGTAGCCGGAAGAGAAGACCAGTCCGGAGTCCGCCCCGACGAACTCGGCCAGTTCGACTTCGAGCAGTTCGTGTTCGGTGGTGGTGCCGGTGACCAGACGCGAACCCGTGGCGCCCGCGCCCCAACGGCGCAGAGCCGCCGTTGCACCCTCGATCACGTCGGGGTGCCGCACGAGTCCGAGGTAATCGTTCGACGCCAGGTCGATCAACGGGGAGTCGACCGTGCGAGGACGGAGTTCGCGGCGCAGTCCAGCGGCCCTACGGTCCGCTTCGACGGCAGTGAGCCAATTCAGCGAGGTGTTCACTTTTCCGACCATACTTGAACACCGTTCAACTCAATGGTTAGGGTGCATCCGTGCTCACAACCGGACTTGATCCCCATGACGTCTCCGCCATCGATGCCGATGTCCTCTGGCATCCGTACGGATCATTTCCCGCGTCGACTCGTCCGCTGATCGTCGACTCTGCCCAGGGGGCTACCCTCACGCTCTCCGACGGCCGCCGATTGGTCGACGGTATGAGCTCGTGGTGGGCCGCCATTCACGGATACCGCAATCCCGTGCTCGACACTGCTGCTGCACGGCAGCTGGGCAAGATGAGTCATGTCATGTTCGGCGGACTGACGCACGAACCCGCCGCTCGCCTCGGGCGACTACTCGTCGACATCACACCACCTCACCTCGACAAAGTGTTCCTCTCCGACTCCGGTTCGGTGGCCGTCGAAGTAGCAGTCAAGATGTGCCTGCAGTACTGGCGGAGCCTCGGAAAACCGTCGAAAAATCGTTTGATGACCTGGCGCGGCGGATATCACGGCGACACATTCACCCCCATGAGCGTCTGCGACCCCGACGGCGGCATGCACTCTCTCTGGACCGACGTCCTTCGCCCTCAGGTCTTCGCGCAGACTCCCCCGGCGGACTATCTCCCCGAATACGTGCAGGAGTTGGAAACGCTGCTGGCCGAGCATCACGAGAACCTCGCCGCGGTGATCGTCGAACCGGTAGTCCAAGGCGCCGGCGGAATGCGTTTTCACGACCCGGCATACCTGATCGACCTCCGTAACCTCTGCGACAAATACCAAGTCCTCCTGGTCTTCGACGAGATCGCGACCGGATTCGGACGCACCGGTGAACTGTTCGCCGCCGATCATGCCGGCGTCAGTCCCGACGTCATGTGCGTCGGCAAGGCACTGACCGGCGGGTACATGAGTCTGGCGGCAACGCTGTGCACCACGGAGATCGCAGAGACCATCACTGCCGGCGAGGGCGGCGGACTGATGCACGGCCCCACCTTCATGGGCAATCCACTCGCGTGCGCTGTCGCGGTCGCGTCGACCGAACTTCTGCTCGCAATGGACTGGCGGCGTGACGTCGCAACCCTCGAACGTGGCCTCACTCGAGGCCTCGCCGAAGCCGTCACAATTCCCGGGGTGGTGGATGTTCGAGTCAAAGGCGGAATCGGGGTGATCGAACTCGAGCAGCCGGTCGAGATGCAGAGCGCCACCGATGCGGCCGTCGACGCCGGGGTCTGGCTTCGACCGTTCCGCAACCTGGTGTACGCGATGCCTCCGTACCTGTGTTCGGACGCGGAGGTGGAACAGATCACAGCCGGAATGCTTGCAACCGCCCGCAGCCAGGCGAAACGGTGATCAGCGGCGTAGACAGTCGACAAGATTCGATCGGCTGCACCCGATAGGGTCTGATTCATGGATCAACCGCCGAGCGCGCCCTCAGCCACTCCCATCCCGGTATGGCCTGGCAGTGCGTACCCACTCGGTGCCACCTACGACGGCGCGGGGACCAATTTCTCGCTCTTCTCCGAGGTCGCCGAAGCCGTCGAACTGTGCCTGATCGCCAAGGACGGCACCGAAACCCGCATTCGGATGGACGAGGTCGACGGTTACGTCTGGCATGCGTACCTTCCGTCCGTGTCCCCCGGCCAGCGATACGGCTACCGCGTGCACGGGCCGTACGATCCGGCTGCAGGTCTGCGCTGCGATCCGAGCAAACTCCTGCTGGACCCGTACGGAAAAGCGTTCGACGGAGACTTCGACGGAGACCGTTCACTGTTCTCGTACGATGTCGAGTCGGCGGCGGACCCCGAACCTGCTGGAGACGACGAAAATCCTGCCGTGGAGCCGGAAGAAGCCACCGACGAAACGAGTTCGGAAGCCGAATCGGGCGAGGTGGGCCTCGAAGACGAGTCACCCACGGACGATCAGGAATCGGACGAGAGCCTCGACCCAGAACCCTTCGATCCCGAACCGCTCGTCGACGAACCCGCTACCATCCCTTTCCCCCAGCATGATTCGCTCGGTCACACGATGTCGACCGTCGTCATCAATCCGTTCTTCGACTGGGCATCCGACCGCTCGCCGAAGCGTCCGTACCACGAGACGGTCATCTACGAAGCGCACGTCAAGGGTATGACCGCGACGCACCCCGGAGTTCCGGAGGAATTGCGCGGCACTTACGCCGGACTCGCGCATCCGGTGATCATCGAGCACCTCACCAATCTGGGTGTCACGGCGATCGAACTGATGCCGGTCCATCAGTTCATGCACGACCAGGTGCTGCTCGATCAGGGACTGCGAAACTACTGGGGCTACAACACCTTCGGCTTTCTTGCTCCACATACCGACTACTCCTCGGCCGCCAAACCCGATGCGGCCGTGGCGGAATTCAAGGCAATGGTGCGCAGTTTCCACCAGGCGGGTATCGAGGTGATCCTCGACGTGGTCTACAACCACACTGCCGAGGGCAACCACATGGGGCCGACCATCAGCTTCCGCGGAATCGACAACGCCGCCTACTACCGACTGGTCGACGGCGACGAAGCGCACTACATGGACTACACCGGAACGGGCAACAGCCTCAATGCCCGTCATCCGCACACCCTGCAATTGATCATGGACTCGCTGCGGTACTGGGTCACCGAAATGCATGTCGACGGTTTCCGCTTCGACCTGGCCTCCACACTCGCCCGTGAACTGCACGACGTGGACCGCCTTTCCGCCTTCTTCGATCTGGTGCAACAGGATCCGATCGTCAGTCAGGTGAAACTGATCGCCGAACCGTGGGACGTCGGCGAAGGCGGTTACCAGGTCGGCAACTTCCCAGGCCTGTGGACCGAATGGAACGGTAAGTACCGCGATACCGTCCGCGACTACTGGCGTGGTGAGCCGGCAACGCTGGGCGAGTTCGCTTCCCGCCTCACCGGATCCTCTGATCTCTACGAGGCGACCGGACGTCGCCCCGGCGCGAGCATCAATTTTGTCATCGCCCACGACGGTTTCACCCTGCACGACCTCGTCTCGTACAACGAGAAGCACAACGAAGCCAACGGCGAGAACAACAACGACGGCGAATCGCACAACCGATCCTGGAACTGCGGCGTCGAAGGCCCCACAGACGACCCGGAAATCCTCGAACTGCGTGGACGTCAGAGCCGAAACATCCTGGCTACGCTGATGCTCAGCCAGGGCACCCCGATGCTTGCTCACGGCGACGAGATGGGCCGAACTCAGCAGGGTAACAACAACGTTTACTGCCAGGATTCGGAACTGTCATGGATGGATTGGACTCTCGCGGAAACCAATGCGGACCTCGTCGAGTTCACCAAGCGCGCAATTGCCTTGCGCGCCAAGAACCCGGTCTTCCGGCGTCGTCGATTCTTCGAGGGCCGACCCATTCGAAGTGGCGATCAGGGCCGAGACATCGCCTGGCTCACGCCGTCGGGCGAGGAGATGACTCCGGCCGACTGGGACAGCGGTTTCGGTAAGTCGTTGGCCGTCTTTCTCAACGGCGACGCGATCCCGGAACCGAACTACCGCGGCGAGCGTGTCACGGGAGATTCGTTCCTCCTGTGTTTCAACGCTCACTACGAAGACCTCGAATTCTCCACCCCCAACGCGGACTACGCGTCGGAGTGGACCGTCGTACTCGACACCTCGGTCCCCACTGGTGAGAGCGATACCGTGATCAAGGCCGGAACAACATTGGATGTAAAAGCGCGAGCATTGACGGTACTTCGCAGAACCGCCTGAGGGAGACGTGCACATGGCCCCGATAACCAGCACCTACCGACTGCAGTTGCGACCGGATGCATTCACTCTTCGTGATGCGGCCGCACAGGTGGACTACTTCGAGGCATTGGGGGTCTCACATCTTTATCTCTCCCCCATCCTCACTGCGACGTCCGGGTCGACGCACGGCTACGACGTCACCGATCCGACGACCGTGTCCGAAGGACTTGGTGGCCGCGAGGCTTTGGTGGAGTTATCGCGCGCGGTTCGATCACGTGGGATGGGCCTGATCGTCGATCTGGTCCCCAACCATGTCGGTGTCGCCAAACCTCGCGAAAATGCTTGGTGGTGGGACGTTCTCACGCACGGGCAGTCGTCGGAGTACGCGGACTTCTTCGACATCGACTGGGCAGACGACAACGGGGCCAACGGCAAACTCTCGCTCCCGGTGCTGGGCAGCCAGGACGATCTCGACGCACTGACTGTCGAGAAGGATGGTGAGGAAACACTTCTCGCGTTCTACGAGCACCGCTTCCCTGTCGCCTCCGGCACCGAATTCGGATCTCCACAGGAGGTCCACTCCAGGCAGTCGTACCGACTCGTACCGTGGAACGCCGGAATCATCAACTACCGACGGTTCTTTGCCGTCAACGAACTCGCTGCACTGCGCCAAGAGGACCCCAAAGTCTTCGAACTCTGCCATCGGCAATTGAAGTCGTGGGTCGATGAAGGACTGATCGACGGCGTTCGCATCGATCACCCGGACGGACTCGCCGATCCGGCGGAGTATCTGGGGCGCCTGCGGGAACTGATCGGACCAGATCAGTGGCTCGTGATCGAAAAGATCCTCGGCCATACGGAACCACTCGATCCGCTGCTCCCGATCGACGGCACCACCGGATACGACGCACTCAATCAACTGGGCGGCATTTTCGTCGATCCCGCCGCCGAACTCGAATTGACCGAACTCTCCGCAGATCTGACCGGCGACGACGGGGACAGTACGTGGTTGCATCACACCGAACGTCAGTTCAAACGCGACACCGGGCGCGGTGACCTTGCACCCGAGGTTCGCAGACTCGTGCGCGCAATCCGACGCGAAACCGGAAGTCGTTGCAGTGAGACCGAACTGAACGACGCAGTTGTCGTCGCGATCGCTCGGATGCCGGTCTATCGATCCGACTACAGTCCCCTCGCCGGTTTGGCCGCTCGCATCGTCGGCGACATGCACGAACTGGCGCCCGGGCATGAAGCGGCGTTCAACGTGCTGGCGCAATCCCTGGTGAACAGCGGTGAAGCGGCGGTTCGCTTCCAGCAGGTGTGCGGCGCCGTCATGGCTAAGTCCGTCGAAGATCGACTCTTCTATCGGACGGCGCGACTGGTCTCACGTCAGGAAGTCGGCGGCAACCCGGCATCACTTGCCGTCTCCGTCGCCGAATTCCATCTCCACAACGCGGACCGAGCGAAGCGGTGGCCGCGGGCGATGACGAGTCTGTCCACTCACGACACCAAACGCGGCGAGGACGTGCGGGCACGGATCGGTGTTGTGTCTCAGGTGCCGACCCTGTGGTCCCGGCTGATTCGCGACTGGGAAAACGTCTGCCCCAGCCCTGATCCGCTTACCGGATTGTTCCTGTGGCAGAACATCATCGGCGTGTGGCCGGCGGACGGTCGCTCGGCAGCCTCGGTTCCAGAGCTGCGCGAGCGTTTACACGCCTATGCGGAGAAAGCCGTCCGCGAGTCCGGCGCCAGGACTTCCTGGAACGATCCGGACGTCGGCTTCGAGTCGGCAGTGCACCGCTGGATCGACGAGGTGATCGACGGACCTGTCGCTGATTCGGTCAGCGAATTCGTCGGCCGGATCGCGCGTCACGGCTGGGCGGACTCTCTGGGCCAAAAGCTGCTCCAACTCCTCGGGCCCGGAGTTCCCGACGTCTACCAGGGCACGGAGCTGTGGGAGGACTCGCTGGTCGACCCGGACAACCGGCGCGTTGTCGACTACGGAACGAGGCGATCACTGCTCGAATCCGGCGCCGCGCCGATCGACGCAACAGGAACCGCAAAGTTGCACCTCGTTCGCACGGCACTGACACTGCGGCGGGAGAACCCCTCGTGGTTCGATCACGGTGAGTACCGGCCCATCTTCGCTTCAGGTTCCGGATCCGGTCATCTGGTCGGCTTCTCGCGCGGCCCGGCAGGTGATCCGCCCATGGTCGTTGCTCTGGCGACGCGACATTCGCTCGGACTCTCGTCGCACGGCTGGCGAGACACACGAATCGACCTTCCCGAAGGCGAATGGCTCGACGCACTGAGCGGACAACCCGTCACGTCCGCAGATGCGCGCGATGTCTTCGCCGCCGGACCATGTGCCCTGTTGACCAGGGTGTGCTGAGCGGTTTCCGCTGACTGGACATTCACCCCCGAAAAGAACTTCGTCGCGCTAACTTCCGAAGAGCAGATCGTCACCACTATTCGGAGGTTTGAGCATGACTGCCAATCGATACACCGGAAAAGTTGCCTTCATCACCGGAGCAGCCCGCGGTCAGGGGCGGGCGGAAGCTGTCCGGCTGGCAGAAGAGGGCGCAGACATCATCGCCGTCGACGCGTGTGTTCAATTCGAATCCACGTCTTACGCCGGCGCCACCGAAGACGACCTGGCCGAGACAGTCGAACTGGTCAAGGCTCTGGACCGTCGAATTGTCGCTACCAAGACCGACGTCCGCGACTTCTCTGCGCTGTCCGCGGCGCTCGATGCCGGCATCGACGAACTGGGGCGCCTCGACGTCGTCGTCGCGAACGCCGGAATCTGTTCTGCCAACATGTCATGGGAAATCACGCCCGAGCAGTGGCAGGAAACGCTCGACGTCAACCTGACCGGAGTCTTCCACACCGCCAAGGCAGCGATCCCGCACCTGATCAAGCAAGGCACCGGTGGCTCGATCATCTTCACCAGCTCCGTCGCCGGCCTGCGTGGGCTCCCCTTCCTCGGCCACTACGTCGCGAGCAAACACGGCATCACCGGTCTGGCCAAGACGATGGCCTCGGAATTGGGGCAGTACAACATTCGGGTCAACACCATCCACCCGCACGGCGTGGAAACCGGAATGCAGATGACGGACATGCGGCCGCTCATCGACGCCAACGCTCACACCCTCGGTCCGATCTTCATGCAGACCTTGCCAGACCCGGTCAGCCAGCCGGAGGACATCGCCGCAGCCGTCGCGTTCCTCGGTTCCGACGAGGCCCATCACATCACCGGCATCGCGATGCCGCTCGATCTGGGCACCCTGATCCGCTGATCGAATCTTCTCGAGTTTTTCCCGTCCTCGGGGAATATCGCTTCCCCGAGGACGGTTGCGCGAGACATGACCAAAACTGTTGTAGCGCAGACGTACGGCACGCCCGAGGTCCTGGAGCTGGTGGACATCGATTTACCGGCACCGAAATCAGGCGAAGTCCTGGTCGACGTGAAAGCGATCGGCGTCAATCCCTTCGACTTCAAGCTCTACAGCGGTGCTTTCGGCACTGATCCCGAGAAACTTCCGATCCGCCTCGGCGGCGAGGCAGCGGGCGTCGTCTCGGCGGTCGGCGACGGCGTTACCGGTGTTGCAGTCGGCGACGAGGTGATCGTCAGCCCCGGCAACGGTCTTTACGCCGAACAGGTAGTCGTTCCGGTCTCCTCGATCACCGCGAAGCCCGCCGGCATCAGCTGGGAACAGGCGGCCGGACTCCTTCTCGTCGGCGGAACTGCAGTCGACGCCCTCGACACCATTCGCGTCGGCTCCGGGGACACCGTCCTCATCCACGGCGCGTCCGGTGGCGTCGGCGCTATTGCGGTTCAGCTCGCCGCAGCACGCGGTGCCACCGTGATCGGCACTGCGGGAGCATCGAATCAGGACTACGTGCGCTCGCTCGGCGCCACGCCGGTGCTCTACGGCGAGGGCCTCGAAGCCCGCGTTCGTGAACTCGCACCGAACGGTGTCGACGCCGCTTTCGACACCGCCGGAACTGACGAAGCCGTCGATACATCTCTGACATTGGTCGCCGACAAGAGCCGTATCGTCACCATCGTCGCGTTCGGACGCGCCCAGACCGACGGCTTCGCGTCTGTCGGCGGAGGCAATCCGGCAAGTGCCGAAGCACGTTTGAAGGCTCGCTCCGAACTGGTCGAACAAGCCGGGTCCGGACACCTCACCGTGAAGATCGCCAAGACCTTCCCGCTCGCAGACGTCGCACTCGCTCACACCGAGTTGCAGAGTTCTCATCCCGCCGGGAAGTTCATCCTCATTCCCTGAGGTTGCCCGAGGTTCCCTAAGCCTGAACGGCGAGTGGAACCAAGAGGGTAGTGCCGAACGCGACGAGCACGGATTCGCCTTCGCGTTCGGCATGTACCTCGGCAGTGACGAACACCTGCTTGCGCCCAGCCTTGACCGAGCGTGCCGTGGCGACGAATGCCGTTCCGACTCCCGGGCTCACGAAATTGACCGCGCAGTTGGACGCCGCCACGACACCAACCTGTGTAAAGGCGGCAAATCCGCACGCAGTGTCGATAAGTCCCGCCACAAGCGCAGCGTGCAAGTGTCCCGAGTACTGGCCAAGATCCTCACGCCATTCGAGCCGCAGGCAGACACGTCCTGGTTCGGCCTCCGTCACTTCGAATCCGGCCCACCGGTTGAAGGCCGCCGAGGCGTTGACTGCGCGCAATTGTTCCAGCATCTCCGGATGTTCCATGTAGACCAGTCTACATAGATTGTGGTGGATCGCTGGGGTGTTTAAGCTCCAACTCGTGGCGACTCCCCCGAAACACCGCAAAGCACTGGTACGAGCTGCAGCCGATCTGTTTCGCCGCCAGGGGTATGCGGCTACGGGACTCAACGAGATCCTCAAGTCGAGTGGCGCCCCGAAAGGTTCGCTCTACCACTACTTTCCCGGCGGCAAAGAGCAGATCGGCGAAGAGGTCGTCCGCGTCGGCGGGCAGTTGGTCACCGACACTCTGACCGAACTCGCCGACAGTCAACCGGACGCCGGAGCACTGCTGCGCGAGTATGCGCGGTTGCTCGCTGGATGGGTGAGCGATTCGGACTTCCACGAAGGCTCGCCGATCACGACGGTGTTGTTGGAACTTGCCCCCGATTCGGAGAGCGTGACAGGCGCAGGACAGGCGGTCTACCGACAGTGGACTTCACTACTGCGCGACTCACTGATCGAGTCCGGTGTCGAACGCACTCGATCGGAACGGCTTGCCGTCCTGGCAGTGTCCGCACTCGAGGGTTCGCTGGTGCGGGCTCGCGTCGAACGATCAGGTCAGCCGATCCTCGATTCGCTCGGCGAGGTCGCCGACGTGTTCGACGGAGCAATCGCTGCGGCAGCCGTGCACTGAGCTGACATGCCCTGAGCGAACGGCACTCTCGGTCTCATGAAGGCGCCGAAAGGTACGTTCGCTCGGAATCGGACGGTGGGCCTGCCGGCTTCCCGCCACCACCCCGAGCACCACCGCGGGCCGCGCCGATCCCCGCGACGACGACGCATGCGATACCTGCCACTGCCAGAACACTCGGAACTTGTTGCAACACAACAAGACCGATGAGCTGCGCGAAAGCGGGTTCGAGACTCATCAGCGTGCCGAATGCTGCTGTCGACAGCCGCCGCAGTGAGACCATCTCCAGAACGAACGGCACGACGGGCAGCAAGATCGCAAGTCCGAGGCCCACGAGAACCAGGTGCGGGGTCAGCCGCCCAATGGCCGAGTGGCCCACGGCAATTGTCGCGGCCAACCCGGCAACCGCCATCGACACCGCCAGCCCGTTGATACCGGCAACCTCGTCGCCGACCCGCTGGGTGAGCAGTATGTACATCGCCCAGCAGAGCGCCGCGCCAAGTGCGTACGCCACACCGACCAGATCGACTGTCCCTGCCCACGGTTCAGTGAGAAGGACTACGCCCACGCCTGCCAGAACCGGCCACAGAACGCGGCCACGCCCCCGGAGCAAAGCAACCGTCAGCGGACCCAAGAACTCCAGCGCGCTTGCCGTTCCCAGAGGAAGACGCTCGACGGCCGCCATGAACAACAGCGTCATGCCGGCGGTGACCACACCCAGGACCACGCAGGCCAGAAACGCTTTGCGAGTGAACGCGGAGGAACGGGGCCTGACGATGATCAGAAGAATGATGCCCGCCCAGGCGAGACGTATCCACGCTGCTCCGTCTGCTCCGAGCTGATCGATCAGACCCACCGACACGGCAAGCCCGAGCTGCACGCACAACATCGCCAGAACAGCCAGGCCCACTCCGGCCCGCGCTTTCGTATCCATAGCTGAATTGAACGGGACGCCAACCGTTCGTGTCCACGCGATTTTGACCTACATTATGTTCACGATTAGTGAATGATCGAACGATGGAAACCCGTCGACTCCATCTCCTCCTCGAACTCTCCCGCTTGGGTTCCATGCGCGCGGTCGCCGAAGCTCACAACCTCACGACATCGACAGTGTCCCAACAGCTCGCGGCTTTGACCGCGGAAACCGGTACTGCATTGATCGAACCGGAAGGCCGACGCGTTCGCCTCACACCTGCCGGTCAACGACTCGCCGATCATGCCGTCACCATCCTGGCAGCCGTGGATGCAGCTCGCCTGGACCTCGATCCGACCGCCGAACCGGAGGGGACATTGAGAGTCGGCGGATTCGCTACTGCCGTCAGAACCGCGATGCTCCCCGTCGCCCTGAGCCTGCAACACAGCCATCCACAGGTAGACGTGGTGATCTGCGAGTACGAACCGGCCGAGGCTTTTGCCCTACTCGAACGAGATGACCTGGACCTCGCGCTGACGTACGACTACAACCTCGCCCCCGCATCCCCGAGCTCGTTACTCGAAGCACTACCGCTCTGGTCGACGCCGTGGGGATTATGCGTTCCCGACAACGCCCGCACACCCGACGAGTCCACGAAATCCGGGATCGATCTCCGCGCCTTCGCAGACACACCATGGATAGTGAACTCACGAAACACAGCCGACGAGCGCGCTGTGCGAACCCTCGCGTCACTGGCTGGATTCACCCCTCGGATCACTCACCAGATCGACAGTCTCGACTTGGTCGAACTCTTGATCCTCAGTGGTTACGGCGTGGGGCTGATGCCACTCGAACGCAAGACCCGCGAAGGCGTACGCGTCGTGCCGCTGACCGATCCGCCTGTCATCCTCACCGCCCATGCGGTGACGCGTCGCGGCCGATCGTCGTGGCCGCCGCTTCGGCTCGTGCTGGACCGTCTCACGGCCTACCGATAACTCAAATCCGATCAGCGTCGCCGTCGCGGCGCTGCTGCTTTGCAATTCGACGCTGCTCTTCCGCCCGCTCGCGGCACTGACGCAAGAATGCTTCGTCCGCCGCCGGATCCTGCGCAACGGCGCGTCCCGGACGCTCGTATTCGCCGTAACCGGTTGGACCCACGTAACCGCGGGGCGCGTTCTGTCCGCGCCCGACCACCAGCCACAGAACGGACCCCAAGGTGGGAAGGAAGATGATGATCAGAATCCAGACGACCTTGGGTAGGTACTGGATGTAGGCGTCATCTCTCGTGATGGCGTCGACGATGCAGAAAATCCACAGCAACATCGTGATGAGGCCGAACAAGGCATAGGGCACGCTGGCGATTCCTCCCGAGAATAAAAAACCCTCGCCATGCTAACGAAAACAGACCGATTAGTACATTAGATTCTGGCGAATGTTGAACTCGAGCCATCCTCGGTATGCATCGACATCCCATCCACTGACCCGACGCAATTGCTGATGAAGCTGAGGCGAGACGAAAGCGGCAAGTATGCCCGCGGCTTTCTCGAGCGAAATCTCGGGCCTCAACAATCCGTGCTCGGACAGACCCTCGGCTATCGACATCGCATTGACGGCCGACTGATCCGACGATTCCTCGGACAGTCGCCGCATGTCGGCATCCGCACCTGACGATTCGACCGCGACCATCATCAGAGCGCCGGCACGTTCGAGCAGTCCGATGCCCTGTGCCACGATCTGGGAGACGATCCGGCGAACGTCATCGGGGTCCGAGGCCAGGTTCGGCGCGCCGAGTGGAACCTCGTCGGCATCGAGCGCCGCGGCGAGGGCCGCTTCGAAGATCTCGAGCTTCCCGCCCGGGAAGGCTGTGAACACCGTCCGATTGGCGACGCCGGCCGAGTCGGCAATCTGTTTGACGGTGGCACTGACGTATCCGTCTCGGACAAACAAGGTCGTCGCCGCATCACGAATGAGTTCACGCGTTCGCTGTGCGGAAGCTTCACGCACGCGGGAGTGGTACTGGCGTCTGCCCTCCATTGCGCACACTTTAGCCGCATTCGATGCAACGGCCATGCATGGAAAGAATCGTGCAGTTCAAGAGCCTTTTCCGGGGTGATCTATCCAGCCGTCGCTACCGGGAAACACCAACGCCTCGTGCCCGTTGTCGTACCTGACCAGATAGGGCGGCCCTCCGTCCTCCCCGTGGACTTCGAGGACCTCGGCAGTTACCTCCGCCTGCCCAACCACGCGCCCCTGGACATGGAGACGGTCACCCACTTCGGCATGCATCACTCCTCCTCGCTGCCCGCTCGCGCGGGCGCAGACCAACCACTGACGTTGTTCCCGCGATACCGACTTGGAAACCCTGGACGGGTTGCCGTCGTGAGGAATCGCATATTCACCGAAGGTGACAGCGAGGGGTGAACAGTGGTTCACTCATGGGTGAATTCCCGTTCACCACCGCCGCGTGAAGGACCGTCGCTTGGCATTGCACTCGTCTCCGACCACTCGCCGTTCAAGTCGGCTCATCACTGCAATTCTCTGTCTTTCCGGCACCGTGGTCGCGCTGCAGCAAACGATGGTCATTCCGTTGTTGCCCGATTTCCCGAAAATCCTCGGCGTCAGCGCTGACGACGCCTCCTGGCTCGTCACCGTCACACTCCTCACGAGCGCCGTCGCCACTCCGATCGTCTCCCGCCTGGCGGACATGTTCGGAAAACGGCGCATGATGCTGATTTCGATGACGATGATCGTGGTCGGATCACTGGTCGCGGCGATCGGCGGCAACTTTGTCGCCCTGCTGATCGGCCGTGGCCTCCAGGGCTTCGCGATCTCGATGATCCCCGTCGGAATCAGCATCATGCGCGACGAACTGCCCAAGGAGAAGGTGGCGTCGGCAACAGCCTTGATGAGTGCCACTCTCGGAATCGGCAGCGCACTCGGGCTCCCCCTGTCCGGGTTGATCTTCGAGCATCTAGGCTGGCCCGCCATCTTCTGGCTCTCGGCGATCGTGGGCGTCCTGTTGATCATCGCGGTAGCCGCCGTCGTCCCGGAATCGAGTGTTCGCACCCGCGGCAAATTCGACTTCCTCGGCGCGGTCATGCTCTCGACAGCACTCACGGCGATCCTCCTCGCCATCTCCAAGGGGGCCCGTTGGGGATGGACGAGCGAACTGACATTGCTCATGTTCGTCATCGGAATCGTGACGCTCGCACTGTGGTTCCCGTACGAACTCCGGGTCACCCAGCCGATGGTCGACTTGCGAACGTCGGCCAAGCGGCCCGTTCTGCTGACCAACGTCGCCTCGATCCTCGTCGGCTTCTCGATGTATGCGAACAACCTCTCCACCACTTAGCAACTCCAGATGCCGAAGATCTCCGGCTACGGCTTCGAACTGGGAGTGATGGCGGCCGGACTGTGCATGATTCCGGCAGGCCTCGCGATGGTCTTCTTCGCTCCCGTCTCCGCGAACATCACGAAGCGATTCGGAGCCAAGATCACCCTGATCGTCGGCGGCACTGTGCTCGCGCTCGCCTACATCGCGCGCGTGTTCCTGACCGGCTCGATAACACTGATCATCATCAGCGCGGCGGTGGTCAGCATCGGAACTGCAATCGCCTACTCCGCGATGCCGATGCTGATCATGCGATCGGTTCCGATCACCGAAACCGCGTCCGCAAACGGCCTCAATTCGCTGCTCCGCTCAGTCGGTACGTCCACATCCAGCGCAGTGGTTGCCGCCATGCTCACCTCGATGGTCATCCCGTCCGGGCCGGGCGAGGGCCTTCCGTCGATCGACGCCTTCAAGAACATCTTCTGGCTGGCCGCCCTCGCCGCCGTGGCTGCTGCCGCTGCCGCTGCGTTCATTCCTCGCCGCGGCGCAAAACCGGAAACGGCGCTTCGCCCGGTGACCCCGGAAGGGTTCGAGCTTCCCGACGCCGCCGTGTCCGAAACGGAAATTGTGGTTGCCGGTCGTGTGGTCCGAGCCGACAGCCGACCGATCCGGCAGGCTGTTGTCACCGTGATGGACATGGAGGGGCGACCGATCGACTGGAGTCGCGCCGACAACGAGGGCAACTTCTCCCTCGCACTACCCCGGCCCGGACGGTACTTGGTGGTGACGAGTGCCGACGGCTGGTCCCCTCGGTCGCAGGTGATCGCTTTCGACAGCGCGCAATCGACGCACACCGTCGAACTCGGTGACCGCCTCACCATCTCCGGCAAGGTCGGAGTCGACGGCCGAACAACCTCGGGAACCGTCGTCACACTCACGAAACCGACCGGCGAATTCGTCGCATCCACCGTCACCGACGGAACCGGGCACTACGGAATCGCACTCCCGACATCCGGCCGGTACATCCTGACCGCGCTGACCGAGAGTGGACACGGCACATTGGCTCGTCAGATAGCGGTCATCGCGCAGTCCACCGTCGTCGACTTCGACGTACCCGTCGATGCCGAGCCGTTGACGACAGTATGAGCAACCAAACGCATGGCGATCGGGTATCGAGGCGAGCGGCATGAGCAGCGGTGAAGCCAGCATCCTCACAGCAGCGAAAGCCTTGTTCGCGGAACGAGGTTACGCATCGACGACCATCAAGGACATCGCGGTCGCAGCCGGTTACTCCCCTGCCCTGGTCATGAAGATCTACGGCAGCAAAGCTCGATTGTATTCGGCTGCGATCCCGTCCGCACCTCCGATGGACGAGGATCCCAATGCCGACGCCACCGGAAACATCGGCTGTCAACTGGTCGAGAAACTTGTCGCTCGTAGAGAATCCGACGAAACCGATCCGTGGGCAATGCTCGCAGTACACGTTCACGAGGCGCCAGATCCGGACGCCGCCCGGGCAGAGATCAAGGAACGATACGTTCACGGGATCGCACGACGCATCGGCGACACCGAGCCCGGTTTGGTTCGCAGCCAGGTCGTCGTCTCACTGTTGCTCGGACTTGCCACCGGCATGCGGACGCTCGAACTCCTCGGTGAGGATTCGTTGTCGTCGAAGGACCTGATCCGGCGCTACGGAAGTCTGATTCAAACAGTCGTCGACGAAATCGAACCGGTATCCGAGCACGAATCGGACATCAGTGGCACGGTGGAGGAATGACTACCTACCGATACCTCGACGCCGATCGAAACCTCCTCGAAGAGAAAGATTTCGAAACCGAGCAGGACGCACAGGAATACCGACTCTCGGTCCTCGGTGCCGAACACATCGAGCCCGCGGGCGAATGATCCTCTCGATTCCCCGATCGGTCAGGGAGACTTCGCGGCAGTGGTGAGTTCAGCGATCAAGGCTTGAACGCGACGCTCGATTTCGTCACGGATCGGGCGAACCGCTTCGAGGCCCTGTCCCGCCGGATCGTCGAGAACCCAGTCTCGGTAGCTCTTGCCGGGGAAGATCGGGCACGTGTCGCCGCAGCCCATGGTGATGACGACATCCGAATCCTGGACGGCGTCAACGGTGAGGATCTTCGGAGACCGAGCTGAGATATCGATACCGCGCTCTGCCATCGCCTCGACCGCTGCCGAATTGACGGTCTCGGCGGGTGCGGATCCGGCGGAACGGACCTCGATGGCGTCGCCTGCGAGATGGCTCAGGAATCCCGCGGCCATCTGAGATCGGCCGGCATTGTGGACGCAGACGAACAACACCGATGGTTTGCTCATGACCTCGCTCTTTCTCGACTGGATGAAACCTCTTTGACTGCAAAGCGTTTGCGTAGAGCAAGGGAGACATAGACCAGCCCGACGAGCACCGGTACCTCGATCAGCGGGCCGACAACACCGGCAAGAGCTTGCCCCGAGGTGGCGCCGTAGGTGGCGATGGCTACCGCGATCGCGAGTTCGAAGTTGTTGCCCGCGGCGGTGAACGCCAGGGTCGTCGTGCGTTCATAGCCCAATCCGATTGCGGCGCCGAGGATGTAGCCTCCGCCCCACATGAGCGCGAAGTACGCGAGCAAGGGCAGCGCGATCCGGACGACATCCCAAGGCTGGGAGGTGATCTGTTCGCCCTGCATCGAGAAGAGCACGACGATGGTGAACAGCAGACCGTAGAGCGCCCAGGGGCTGATCTTGGGGATGAACTTGTTGTCGTACCAGTCGCGGCCTTTGGCGCGTTCACCGAAGAAGCGGGACAGAAAACCTGCCAGCAGCGGGATACCGAGGAAGATCAGGACCGATTTCGCGATCTGCCAGGGCGAGGTGTCGATGGTGGTCTGTTCGAGGCCGAGCCACCCGGGCAGGACCGAGAGGTAGAACCAACCGAGCACGGCGAACATGATCACCTGGAACACCGAATTGATGGCGACCAGCACCGCGGCGGCTTCGCGGTCTCCGCAGGCCAGGTCGTTCCAGATGATCACCATCGCGATGCAGCGAGCGAGACCGACGATGATCAAACCGGTTCGGTATTCCGGCAGGTCAGGCAGAAACAGCCAGGCGAGGGCGAACATCAGCGCCGGGCCGAGAACCCAGTTCAGGAACAGGGAGCCTGCGAGGAGTTTCTTGTCCCCGGTGACAGTGTCGAGGCGGTCGTAGCGGACCTTCGCCAGGACCGGGTACATCATGATCAGCAGGCCGAGGGCGATCGGCAACGAGATGCCGTCGATCTGCACCTTGTCCAGGGCAGTGTTCACACCGGGGATCCAGCGTCCAACCAGCAGGCCGACGACCATGGCCACGCCGATCCAGACCGCAAGATAGCGGTCGAGGGTGGAGAGTTTTCCGACGACTTCGGGGTGTTCGGTGGTGGCAGCGGTGTTGCTCATGCGGTGACCTCTGCGCACGCGTCCGCGACACTCACGCTCGTACCTTCAACCAGTAGAACGGCGGAAAGCTGTTGCAGTGCAGTAGGAATCACCCAGTAGTACACCCAGGTCCCGCGACGTTCACAGTCGAGCAGCCCGGCCTGGCGCAACACCTTGAGATGATGCGAGATCGTCGGCTGAGACAGATCGAACGAGTCGGAGATGTCGCAGACGCAGGCTTCACCACCCTCGTGACTTGCCACCAAGCTCAGCAAGCGGAGACGAACCGGATCGCCGAGGGCTTTGAACATCCGCGACAAATCGCCGGCCCAATCCTCGGTCAGCGGTTCACGGACGAGCGGGGTGCAGCAAGGCTCGGACTCCGGTGACTCTTGATTCGACATTCTTCGATATTGACAGATATCGAATCAACGCGCAATCGAGTGCCCGGTCGGCCGGATCCCGGACTCACCCCTCGGCGGTCACCGCACGTCGTTCGAGCAGAACGGTGTCACGCCACACACCGTCAAGCTGGGCAATCCTCTCGCGGAGACCGATAGTTCTGAACCCGGCCGAATGATGCAGCGAGATGGAGGCGCGATTCTCGGGAAATATCGACGTCTGCAGTGTCCAGAGGTCGTCGACATCAGCGGCCATGACTTGCTTGCGCAACAACGCCTTTCCGACACCCCGACCACGCATTCCGCCCGCGACGTACACGGAGTTTTCCGCCACCCCGCGGTAGCAGTCACGCTCGGAAACTGGACTCAACGCAGCCCAACCGACAACAACACCCTCGATAGTCGCGACCCACCGATGCTTCGACAGCCACCGTTCGTGGAGATGCTCACGCGAGGGGACCTCAGTAGCAAAGGTGGCATTTCGGGTGTCGATACCCTCGCCGTAAATACGGCGAACCGCATCCCAGTCGTCGTCGATCATGGCCCGGACAGAGACATCGTCGGGCAGATCACTCGGGCAGCAAGGACGCGGAGCGAGGACTCCCATCACCACGTCCGCCGCCTGCGGCAAGGCAACGCAACACGTCGGATTCACCGCGACGACCGTGCTCGTCCCCTCCTTACGCATGGTCACAAAACCCACATCGGCGAGCTTGCGCAGGTGGTGCGACACCGTCGGTTGTCCGATCCCCAACGCTTCCGCGAGCGCTCCGACGGTAATACCACCGACCGCGCTCGCCACCCGGTGAAGCAATCGGACGCGCATCGGCTCGGCAAGGCAGGCGAACCACTGCGCGTAGGTATCGGCATCGCCCTGCGCGAGGACGGAAGAACCAATCTGATCCGGGTCCGAATCACCGACGCGCACCGTCGGAGTCTGCAGCGATGTCATCTCTCCACTATATCGACAGCTGTCGATGGTTGCCTACATTGATGATTGTCGATACAGTTCCACTAAGATCGATAATCGTCGATGAAAGGTACGAGATGAACCCCCTACCCGTTGTCGTGATCGGGGCCGGCCCGATCGGCCTGGCAGCCGCAGCAGAACTGCGCGAACGCGGACTCACACCCCTTGTCTTCGAGCGCGGAAGCACAGCCGGTGCTGCGATCTCCGAGTGGAATCACGTTCGACTGTTCTCCCGGTGGTCCGAACTCGTCTCCCCCGCCGCGCAGCGACTCCTCGAGCAGAATGGATGGCGCTCTCCCGACGCTGAGACGTACCCGACCGGCCGGCAATGGCGCGACCTCTACCTCGGGCCACTCGCCTCAACACTCGGCGACGCCATCCAGTTCGACACCGAAGTGATCGGCGTAGCCCGACGCGGACGTGACCTGGTCGTCGACGCCGGCCGCGATACCGAACCCCTCTCGATTCATCTGCGCCGCCGTGACGGAACCGAGGACCGCGTGTTCGCCCAGGCGGTTGTCGACGCATCCGGCACCTGGGGTACTCCCAACCCGCTCGGCGGTGAAGGTCTTCCCGCCCTCGGCGAGGGCGCTGTGGGCACTGCGATCAGGTACCGGGTTCCTGATCTCGACGATCCGGCGGTGCGTGCACAGTTTGCCGGAAAACACACGGTCATCGCGGGGAGCGGCCACTCTGCGCTGACGGCGATCGTTGCGCTGTCGGGGTTGGCGGAGCAGGCTCCGAGCACCCGCATCATCTGGGCGGTCCGCCGAGGAAACGTCGGCTCAGCGTTCGGTGGCGGCGAAGCTGACGAACTGCCCGCGCGCGGCGCCCTGGGACTGCGCGCAAAGAAGGCCGTCGAGGACGGACTACTGAGAGTGGTCACCGGCTTCCGCACCGCAGAGGTGACAACAACCCCTTCGGGACAACTCGTACTTGCCTCCGATGCCGGTGATCGCATCGAGAACGTGGACAACGTCATAACGCTGACCGGATTCCGCCCCGATCTTTCCTGGCTTTCGGAAATTCGACTCGGCCTCGACCCGGTCTTACAAGCACCGGTCGAGTTGGCTCCACTGATCGACCCGAACGTCCACTCGTGCGGCACGGTGTACCCGCATGGCGCGAAGGAGCTTCGCCATCCGGAGCCAGGCGTGTACTTGGCAGGAATGAAAAGCTACGGCCGGGCACCCACCTTCCTGGCGATGACCGGCTACGAGCAGGTTCGCAGCATCGCCGCCGAACTCGCCGGCGATCACGAAGCGGCAGCCCGCGTCGAGCTGATCCTTCCGGAGACCGGAGTCTGCGGCGGTGCAGGTGTTTTCGACGAAGCTGACGCAGCGGAAGCCGAAGGCGGGGAAGCCGAGGGCGGATGCTGCGGCGCACCCACTCCGGAACTGATCACGTTGTCCGCTCCGTCTGGCAACACCCGCGGCTAGAAACAGTCCATGACGACGGATCCACCCCGCCGGGCTGCCACATCCGACCGAACAAGGCATGCTGATCGTGTGCATACTTTCGAGGTCTGGGCGCCAACGCCGGAATCGGTCCGGGTCGAAGTCGATGGCATCACGCACGACATGGAGCGGACCGACGACGGGTGGTGGCGAGGCGAGGTCGACTGCGACAACGAAGCTCGCTACGGCTTTGTCGTCGACGGTCAAATACTCCCGGATCCGCGGTCACCACGCCAGCCCGAAGGCGTGCATCTCCGCTCCCAACTGCACCAACTCGACGAGTCCTCCTGGACCGACTCTCAGTGGACCGGACGGCAACTCCCAGGATCGTCGGTCTACGAACTGCACATCGGAACGTTCACCCCCGAAGGAACTTTCGACGCCGCGATCGAGCGTCTCGATCACCTCGTGGACCTCGGCGTCGGGTTCGTCGAGATCATGCCGGTCAACGGTTTCAACGGAACTCACAACTGGGGCTACGACGGTGTGCTCTGGTACACGGTCCACGAGATCTACGGTGGCCCGGACGGGTTACAGCGCTTGGTGAATGCGGCCCACGAACGTGGACTCGGCGTGATCCTGGACGTGGTCTACAACCACCTGGGCCCGTCGGGTAACTACCTCGAAAAGTTCGGCCCCTACATTGCCGATGGCGCGAACACCTGGGGCCGAACGATCAACATCGGAGGCCCGCAGTCGGGCGAGGTTCGCGAATACATCATCGGGAATGCCCTGCGATGGATGCGTGATTTCCACATCGACGGCCTACGCCTCGACGCCGTCCACGCGTTGGTCGATCACACCGGAACGCACATCCTCGAGGAACTCGCCGTCCGAACGGAAACACTGTCGGCCCATCTGGGCCGACCGCTCACGTTGATTGCCGAAAGTGATCTCAACGACGCCACTCTGATCACGCCACGAGCGGCGGGCGGGTTCGGCTTGGACGCGCAGTGGGACGACGACATCCACCACACCATTCACACAGCCGTCTCCGGCGAACGTCAGGGTTATTACGCCGACTTCGGATCCTTGGAATCCCTTGCAAGTACATTGCGGCGCGGGTTCTTCCACGCCGGAACGTATTCCTCGTTCCGTGGGCGGGTTCACGGCCGGCCGATCGATATCACGCATCAGCCCGCCAGTGCTCTGCTTGCATACACGTGCACCCACGATCAGATCGGCAACCGAGCGATCGGCGACCGCCCGAGCGCCTATCTGACGCCAGGACAATTGGCGATCAAGGCAGCACTGGTCCTGCTCTCGCCGTACACGCCGATGCTGTTCATGGGAGAAGAATGGGGAGCCTCCACTCCGTTCCAGTTCTTCACCTCGCATCCGGAACGGGAACTCGGCGAGGCCACCGCCAAGGGCCGTAAGGCGGAGTTCGCGGCACACGGCTGGAACAGCGACGACATTCCGGATCCGCAAGATCCACAGACATTTCTGCGATCGAAACTGGACTGGGACGAGCGAACCGACGAGACACATGCTCGCGTCCTGGCGTGCTATCGCGATCTCCTTGCCCTGCGCAAGAGGCGAATCGAGATCACCGACCCCTGGCTGGGGCACCTGCACGTCGACTACGACGAGGACGACCAGTGGATCACCCTGCGCCGCGGCGCATTACAGATCGTGTGCAATCTGGGAACGGACGCGGCCTCGGTCCCAGCCGGCGGAACCCCCATCCTCTGGTGGGATCCGCCGACACAGGACGAGACCGCGTCCGCAACAGTCGTGCCTGGGCACTCGTTCGTCGTACTCGAAAGCTGACTACCCGGATTCTGCAGGAGCTAGCGCTTCGCGTTCTACTGTTACACGCATCAACGCTTCGCGTTCTCTGGTGTACTCCGCAGCATCCGCAATACCAATGCGGCACTGACGAACAGAACCAAAGCGGTTGCGCCGGCGGCAACGTGCATACCGTCGACAAACGCCGCCTTCGCGGAATCGGCAAGCACCGAACCGAGTTCACCAGGTAGGTACGTCGCTTCCTGCAGCGCACCGCCGAGGGTGCCCTGCGCAGCGTGCGCCTGATCTGCTTCGAGCATGGACGTGTCGATTCCCTTGCGGAAGATCGCCATCACCACGCTGCCCAGGATCGCCACACCGAGCGCGATACCGAGTTCGTACGCAGTCTCCGACACCGCGGACGCAGCGCCGGCACGCTCGGGTTCCACCGAACTGACCACAAGATCCGACGTCAGGGTCAGTGCGACACCGACACCTGCACCGGCCAGACCGAAGCCGATCACGAACATCAACGGGCCGCTGTCCACCCCGAGGGCGAGCAGCATCGCAGCACCGATACCGGCAACCGCGAGGCCTGCGCTGAGCACGTGAGACACCGACCACCGGCGAATCAACCAGGCCGCCGCAACCGCGGTGAATGCGCTGAGCAACATACCCGGGAGCATCAGCAGGCCGGCGTCGAGCGCCGAGTTACCCAGCACCAACTGCAGGTACTGCGAGCCGAAGAACAGGACACCGGCGAGTGCGAAGATCGAGAGCAGGTTGGTGATGACGGCGGTGGAAAACGACGCATTGGCAAACAGTTTCAGATCCAACATCGGATCCTTCAGCATCCGCTGACGACGCACGAACACGTAGCCGGCGGCGAGACCCACAAGGCCGATCACCAGCAACGTGATGCTGACGCCGTGCACCACGGATTCCTTGACCGCGTACACCAACGGCAACATGGTCGCCATCGACAGACCAGCGCTGATGAGGTCGAATCGACCCGGGTTGGGGTCTTTCGACTCCGGGATCAGGATCGGGCCGAGTACAACCAGCGCGATCATGACCGGAATGTTGATCAAGAAGACCGAACCCCACCAGAAGTGCTCGAGCAACCAACCACCGACCAAAGGGCCTGCCGCTGTACCGCCACCGGCCATCGCGCCCCAGACACCGATTGCCTCGGTGCGCTGACGCGGGTTGACGAAGATCGTGCGGATCAGACCGAGGGTGGCCGGCATCAGCGTTGCACCGGAAATACCCTGCAGCACGCGGGCGGCAATGAGCATCTCGGGACTGACAGCGAGAGCGGCGATGATCGAGGCGAGACCGAAGCCGACTGCGCCGATCAGGAGCAGTTTTCGCCTACCGATCCGGTCACCGAGCGTACCCATGGTGATGAGCAGACCGGCGAGCACGAACGAATAGACGTCGATGATCCACAGCAACTGCGTGCTGCTCGGCTCGAGATCGGCGCTGATGAACGGAAGCGCAAGATCGAGCACCGTGCCGTCGACTGCGATGAGCAACACAGCAAAGGCAAGGACTATCAAGCCCGCCCAGTCACGCTTTGTCGCCCGAACCTCGTCGGGATTGATTGCAGACGTCTGATCTGCCGACACTGACATTGCTCCCCTGCGACTTTCTCTGAGTTCTTTCGAAAAAATTTCACTGAACCGTCCAGCCGGTACAGTAGGTCTACGGTAACAGTGAACCGTCCAAGCGGTAAAGTTATTTCCGGGTAGGGTCACATCACATGGCTGCCGACACCCGCGATCGAATTCTCGACGCACTGGAGAAGCTGCTGCTGGTCAGCGGCGTTGCCCAAGTCACGCTCGAAGGCGTTGCTGCCGAAGCCGGGGTTTCCAAGGGCGGACTTCTCTATCACTTCCCCAGCAAGGAAGCACTCCTCGCGGCGATGGTCCGCAGACTCGGAGAACGCTCGGATCAACAACTCGAAGACGCCGTAGCAGGCGGTACGACGGTCACCGAGTTCTATCTGCAGATCCCCGATGCGAACGAAAGCGAAGAACTCTCACTCTTCCGGTCGATCATCGCGGCACTGAGAACAGTCGACGGACAACACGACGAGATCCAGAAAGCCGTTACCCACGTGATGCGCAGCTGGGACAAAGGCCTTCAGACCGAGATCGCCGATCCCATACAAGCCGAGATCATCCGACTCGTCGGCGACGGTCTGTACTTGGCGGCCATGCTCGGGCTCCCCCAGCCAGATCCCGAATTGCATCGACAGGTGGTCGAGCGACTGCGGCCCTGACCGGGGGCGTCCCTTACGTCAGATAGCGGTACGCCGGGCTTCCCGGCTCGAGCCTCTCGGACTGCATCGGCGCGCGCTCCATTCGCTCGAGCAAGGCCGCCAAACCGTCGGCGGAACCGAGTTCGATACCCACCAACGCGGCACCCGTCTCGCGATTGTTTCGCTTGACGTACTCGAACAGCGCGATGTCGTCGTCCGGCCCGAGCACGTCCGAGAGGAAGCGACGGAGCGCTCCCGGTTCCTGCGGAAAGTCCACCAGGAAGTAGTGCTTGAGCCCGAGGTGAACGAGCGAGCGCTCGAGGATTTCGCCGTAACGGGAGACGTCGTTGTTGCCACCGGAAATCAGGCACACGACGGTCGAACCCGGCTCGAACGTCAAATTCTGAAGTGCCGCAACGGAAAGCGCTCCCGCGGGTTCGGCGATGATGCCCTCGCTCTGATACAGCTCGAGCATCGCCGTGCAGATAGCGCCCTCGTCGATCTGATTGACGACAAACGATCCCGAACCGGAGCGTGTCTGAAGTTGACGAGCCACGAGCGGCAACGACGCGTGCGACACCACGGCGGCACCCAGACGTGAGACGACCTCGTAGGGAACATCGCCGATCCTCTTGACCGCTGCCCCGTCGACAAATGGATCGACGTCGGGAAGAGTCACCGGGCCCCCGGCAACGAGAGCGGCCGTCATGGACGCCGCGCCGGACGGCTCGATCCCGACGATCGACGTCTTGGGCGATCGCTCGTGCAGATAGGTGGCTATGCCCGCGATGCAACCGCCGCCGCCGACCGGCACGACGATCGTGTCGAGAGGTGCGTCCAGTTGCGTGAGAATCTCCGCTGCGATGGTTCCTTGCCCCGCAGCGGTGCGCACGTCGTCGAACGGGGGAACCATGGTTGCGCCGGTTTCGGCTACGTCCTCCGCGGCCGCAGCAGCGGCGGCGTCATAGGTCTCACCGATCATGAACAGTTCGACAAACGCTCCACCGTGGGCGCGGATGCGATCACGCTTCTGCTTGGGGGTATTTGCCGGAACGTAGATCCGACCCTTGATCTGCATCGTTCGGCACGCGAAGGCAACACCCTGCGCATGGTTACCGGCACTGGCAGTCACCACGCCGGCCGCGCGCTCGGCCTCGTTGAGCTGAGCGATCAGGTTGTACGCGCCACGAATCTTGTACGAACGAACGCCCTGGAGGTCCTCGCGCTTGAGGTACACGTGCGCGCCGGTCAACGCCGAAAGACGGTCGCTGTACTGCAGGGGTGTCGCCGCAATGACGTGCTGAATTCGCTCGATGGCCGCGTCGATCTCCTGCGCGTCGAGCGCGGGGACGGTGGACTTCGTTACTACGACATCGGGCGAGTTAGACACTCCGCCATTTTCGCACGTCGGGGATCAACCTTCCCACCACCCCGCCCCACATGGTCTGCGAGGCAGGGCGGCGGGTAGGTCAGCCGCGAGGATCCAACTGTGAGGGACGTGGCACGTTCCGCAGGTTCGACTTGGCCATCTGCACCGCCTCGCCGACGCCGCCGTTCATCACCATCTTCGACATCGCCAAAGCGAAGCCCTTCATCTGACCACCGGTGATGGTGGGCGGCAACGACAATGCCAGCGGATCGGTCACCAGATCAACCAAGGCCGGACCGTCGTGATCGAGCGCGGCGCGTAGGCCCGCTTCGATGTCCGCGGGATTCTCGATTCGGCGCGAGAAGATACCGAGCGCAGCAGCAACCGCCGCGTAGTCGACCGCGGGCACGTCGACCCCGAAATCCGGAAGGCCGTCGACCAGCATCTCGAGCTTGACCATTCCGAGCGTCGAGTTGTTGAACACCACGATCTTGACCGGCAACTTGTACATCGCGACGGTGACCAACTCACCGAGCAGCATCGACAATCCACCGTCGCCCGACACCGAGATGACCTGACGCCCCGGACTCGACCATGCCGCACCCATCGCATGTGGGAGCGCATTGGACATGGATCCGTGCAGCGCCGAGGAGATGAAGCGTCTCGATCCGTTCGGATTGAGATAGCGCGCCGTCCACACGTTGCACATCCCGGTGTCGGCGGTGAAGATTGCGTCGTCGGCCGCCAGATCGTCGAGGATCGAGGCCGCATACTCGGGATGAATGGGTGTGCGCTGCTTGACTGGATCCGTGTACGCACCAACCACTTTGGTCATCAAAGTGTTGTGCTTTGCGAGCGTATCCTCCAGGAACCCGCGGTCGGTCTTTCGATCGAGTTGCGGAATCAGTGCGCTCAAGGTGCTCGCGACGTCACCGTGCACCGCCAGGTCCAGGCTGGTTCGACGCCCCAACCGCTCGGCCGCGATGTCGATCTGAGCGGTACGAACGTCATCGGGCAAGAACTGGTCGTAAGGAAAGTCCGTACCGATCAGGAGCAGAAGATCGGCTCCGTGGATACCGTCGTGCGCCGCACCGTAACCGAGCAATCCCGTCATCCCGACGTCGTACGGGTTGTCGTACTGGATCCATTCCTTGCCGCGCAGCGAATGCCCGATGGGAGCCCCGACGGTTTCGGCCAGCGCCAACACCTCGGCGCGTGCGTCTCGCACGCCTGCGCCGGCGAAGATCGCAACCTTACGCGAGCCGTTGATCACATCTGCCAACGCCTTGACGTCACCGGCATCCGGAACGACTGTCGGCCTTCGGGTTTCGACGAGCGTCGGCGGGGTGCCTTCTGCCGGACAATCGGCGATGTCCCCGGGAAGCACGATCACCGAGACGCCGTTTCGAGCCACCGAATGCTGAATCGCCGACTGCACCACGCGAGGTGATTGGACTGCCGTGCTGACGAGTTCGGTGTAACTCGAACATTCGATGAAGATCCGCTCGGGATGCGTTTCCTGAAAGTAGCCCATTCCGATCTGGGCGCTGGGGATGTGTGAGGCGATCGCGAGGACCGGCGCGCCCGAACGATGAGCGTCGTACAGGCCGTTGATCAGGTGAAGGTTTCCGGGACCGCAGGATCCGGCACACACTGCGAGTTTCCCGGTGATCTGGGCATCCGCTGCGGCCGCAAACGCAGCTGCTTCCTCATGACGGACGTGTATCCAGTCAATTCCGCCCTTTTCGGAACCACCGGTGCGACGTACCGCATCGACGATGGGATTGAGACTGTCACCGACAATTCCGTAGATCCGACTGACACCCGCGTCAACGAGCTGCTGAACCAATTGATCTGCAACGGTTTTCGGACTCATCAGACCTCCATGACACACTCACGGGAGTCGGGATCGCCGACCCCCGCGAGTGACGATTTGCTTGTGGTTTATGCAGTGCTTCTTGTGGACTGCCGTTTCGTGAGGACTGCAGTGCGTTACTTGGGTTCGAGCACGAACACCGGGATCTCACGATCGGTCTTCGTCTGATAATCGGCGTAGTCGGGGTACGCAGCGACAGCGCGCTCCCACCAGATCGCCTTCTCGTCTCCGGTGACTTCACGAGCAACCAGGTCGAAGACCTGCGTCGCGTCACGCAGCGTGACGTGCGGATCGGCCTTGACGTTGTAGTACCAAACCGGATTCTTCGGAGCGCCACCAAGCGAAGCCACAACGGCATACGAGCCGTCGTGCTCGACGCGCATCAGCGGCGTCTTCCTGACCTTGCCGGACTTTGCCCCGACGGTCGTGAGAACGACGACGGGCATGCCGTTCATGTCGTTTCCCTCGGTGCCACCGGAGTTCTCGATGCGTGCGACCTGATCGGCGGCCCACGACGCTGGACTGGGTTCGTACTCACCTGTGATTGGCATGTGTACCAGTGAACACCCACTCGAGCACCTTGGCCACCGAACCACACCGACCAGGACCGTCGTCGGCACACTCCCCTGGTTGATCGATTAAGTGAGCTGCCGATCAATAAAGTTCGCTTGCCCGAACTCTCATCTCTGGCTACTCTGAAACCACAGCTTCGAACAGCCGTATCGCTAACCAGGCCGCAGCGAGAACAGACTGCACCGAGAAAGGGACGAGATGACTACCGCAGATATCTCCACTCGCGAATCACGCCCCTCGTCCGACCATTTCGTCGATCTGGCCGGGACTCGGTGGCCGCTGTACAAGATCGAAGCTCTCGCGGTCGGTTTTGTGCTGTTCGTGGTCGCCGGAGCTGTCACCCAGTCGATGCAGGTAGCCGTACTGACTGCCGCAACAGCAGCCGTGGTCACCTGGTGGGCGCGTCGCGTGTACTACTCACGCACCACCTGATCACTCCACTCCCCGTACTCCCGCGAACCACGAAGGGACCTTGCTGCTGATGCAGCAAGGTCCCTTCGTTCGGTTCAGGTGCGCTCGATCGGCGGTCAGACCGTCAGACAGCTCGGCCCGAGTAATGCCTTCAGGTCGCCCATCAAAGCCGAGGATGGTTCGACCCGAAGGACGTCGTCGACCTTCCACAAGCTGATCTCGGTTCCACCGATCAGCCGAACGTGAACGTCGGATGTTCCGGGGTGCCTCGTCAGCACCTGCTTGAGAGCACTGAGCTTGTCCTTGGTGCATTGCCGAAGCGGCAGCGAGACCGACAGGGGGCGCGCGACCCCGATCGCCGAAATATCAGGCACCGCAAGGTCGTTGCCGATCAGCGACATCCGATCGTCTCGGATCGAAACTCGAGCCTTGACCAACACGATGGCATCCTCGGCGATGTCCATCCCGTACACGGCGTAGGCCTGCGGGAAGAACAGCACCTCGATTCCACCCACGAGGTCTTCGAGCTGCACGATGCACCAGGTCAGACCGTTCTTGTTGACCCGGCGGTCCACCGAGGCGATGATGCCGCCGAGAGTTACCTGGGCACCGTCCTGAACGCCGCCTTCGAGTATCGCGGCGATGGACGTGTCGGACTGCTGGCGAAGAATGTGCTCGACGCCGTTGAGCGGGTGACCGGAAACATACAGCCCCAGCATCTCTCGTTCGAGTGCCAGGCGATGTTTGGAGTCCCACTCCTCCTCGGGAATCTTGACGTCGAACACCGAGGTGATCGACTCGTCCGCCTCGGCACCGCCGAAGAGGTCGAACTGTCCGATCGCCTCTGCCTTCTTGGTGCTCATCACGGAATCGATGGCGTCGGCATGGACCAACATCAGGCCCTTGCGCGGGTGACCCAACGAGTCGAAAGCACCGGCCTTGATGAGAGATTCGGTGACCTTCTTGTTGCAAGCCATCGCGTCGATCTTGCCGAGATAGTCGGAGAAATCGGTGAACTTCGATTTCTCCGTGCGCGCCTTGATGATCGAGGCAACGACGTTGGCGCCGACGTTGCGCACCGACCCCATACCGAAACGGATGTCGTCGCCGACGGTCGCGAAGTCGACGCGTGACTCGTTGACGTCCGGTGGGAGAACGGTGATGCCCAACTTGCGGCAGTCGGCGAGGTAGATCGCGGACTTGTCCTTGTCGTCACCGACGGATGTGAGCAGACCTGCCATGTACTCGGCCGGGTAGTTCGCCTTGAGGTACGCAGTCCAGTACGACACGAGTCCGTATCCGGCGGAGTGCGACTTGTTGAACGCGTACCCGGCGAAGGGAAGGACCGTGTCCCACAGCGCCTTGATGGCGGCTTCGCTGAAGTTGTTGTCCAACATGCCCTGCCGGAAGCCGGCGTAGGCCTTTTCCAGCTCGGACAGCTTCTTCTTACCCATGGCGCGACGCAGCAAGTCGGCCTGACCCAGGGTGTAACCGGCCACCTTCTGCGCCAGTTGCATGATCTGCTCCTGGTAGATGATCAGGCCGTACGTCTCCGAGAGGATCTCCGCGAGCGGCTCCTCCAACTCGGGGTGAATCGGCTTGACGTCTTCCAAGGCGTTCTTGCGCTTGGCGTACGAGATGTGGGCGTCCACACCCATCGGTCCCGGTCGATACAGCGCCAATGCGGCGACGATGTCGCCGAATCCGGTGGGCTGCATCAGTTTCAGCAACTCGCGCATACCGCCGCCGTCGAGCTGGAACACACCGAGAGTGTCGCCGCGGGCGAGCAGTTCGTATGTTGCCGCATCGTCCATCGGCAACGTGTCGAGGTCGAGGTCGATGCCGCGGTTGGCTTTGATGTTCTCGAGCGTATCGCCGATAACCGTGAGGTTTCGCAGACCGAGGAAGTCCATCTTGAGCAGGCCGATAGCTTCACACGATGGGTAGTCCCAACCGGTGATGATGGCGCCGTCCTGGGCGCGCTTCCAGACCGGGATTGCGTCGGTGAGCGGTTCGGACGACATGATGACCGCGCAGGCGTGCACACCGGCGTTACGGATCAGCCCTTCCAGACCCACCGCGGTCTTGTAGATCTTCGCGACGTCCGGGCTGGAGTCGATGAGCGCTCGAACCTCGACTGCCTCCTTGTACCGCTCGTGCTTCGGGTCGGTGATACCGGAAACCGAGATGTCCTTGGCCATGATGGGCGGCGGGAGCGCCTTGGTGATCTGATCGGCGATGGCAAAGCCCGGCTTGCCGAACTGGACGCGAGCCGAGTCCTTGATGGCAGCCTTGGTCTTGATGGTGCCGAAGGTGATGACCTGGGCGACCTTGTCGTTGCCCCACTTGTCCGTCGCGTAGCGAACCATCTCGCCGCGACGGCGATCATCGAAGTCGATATCGATATCGGGCATGGACACACGCTCGGGGTTGAGGAATCGCTCGAACAGCAACCCGTACGGGATGGGGTCGATGTTGGTGATCCCCATCGCGTAGGCCACCAACGAACCGGCTGCCGATCCACGGCCGGGCCCGACGCGGATTCCGACGTCCTTGGCGTGGTTGATCAGGTCGCCGACCACGAGGAAGTAGGCCGGGAAGCCCATTTCGTTGATGACGCCGATCTCGTAGTCGGCGCGGGCGAGGTACTCCTGCGGAGGTCCGCTCGGGAAGCGGCGATCGAGTCCGCGCATCACCTCGGCGCGCAGGAAGGTCTGCTGCGTGTGACCCTCCGGGACCGGGAAGATCGGCATGCGGTCGTGGAACGCCCACACGTCCTCGTACGACTGCACACGCTCGCCGATGGCCACGGTGTTGTCGCACGCCCCCGGTACTTCGTTGTCCCAGATGGCGCGCATCTCTGCAGCGGACTTGAGGTAGTAGCCGTCGCCGTCGAACTTGAAGCGCGTGGGGTCGGACAACGTCTTGCCGGTCTGGATACAGAGCAGCGCCTCGTGGTTCTCGGCGGCGTCCTTGGTGACGTAGTGGCAGTCGTTGGTGGCAAGCGGCGGGATACCGAGTTGCTTGCCGATGTCGAGCAGACCCTCGCGCACCCGGCGCTCGATCGAGAGACCGTGATCCATCAGTTCGAGGAAGAAGTTGTCCGGTCCCCAGATCTCCTGCCACTTCGCGGCAGCTTCGAGAGCCTCGCGATCGTGACCGAGACGAAGACGCGTCTGAATCTCACCCGAAGGGCAACCGGTGGTGGCGATGATGCCCTCGGCGTGCGCCGCGATGAGTTCCTCGTCCATGCGAGGCCACTTGCCGAGCTGTCCCTCGATTGACGCGAGAGAAGAGAGCTTGAAGAGGTTTCGGAGCCCCGTGGCGTTCTCGGCCACCATCGTCATGTGCGTGTACGCACCGCTACCGGAGACGTCGTCGGACTTCTGGCTGCGATCTCCCCAGAGAACTCGTTTGGTGTTGAACCGAGACTCGGGTGCGATGTACGCCTCGATGCCGATGATCGGCTTGATGCCGGCACTCTTGGCCTCGTTGTAGAACTGGCTGGCGCCGTACATGTTTCCGTGGTCGGTCATGCCGACAGCGGTCATTTCGAGACGAGCGGCCTCCTCGAACATGGCGCCGACCTTGGCCGCACCGTCGAGCATCGAGTACTCGGTGTGATTGTGAAGATGTACGAACGAGTCAGCCACGTGCGCCTCTCTGAAGGTCTGGGAGCGAGATCGAGTGTATGCCGCGTTGCCGACACGTTCGGCGACCGCCATCGAGGAGTCGCAGTGTGCCGCCTCCGATCACGTGACCGGAACCTCAGGTTCGGCGCTCGACCTCATCGAACGCCGCGAACGTCGACTGGCGACGAAGGTATCTGTCGTGAAGATCACCAGCGCAGCCCAGATCAGAACGAAGCCGATCCAGCGTGAGGCCGGCATGTCCTCGTGCATGACGGCCACACCCCACGCCATCTGCAGCGCCGGGGTGAGGTACTGCAGCATGCCCATCGTCGCCAAGGGAACTCGCTGAGCGGCAACGCCGAACAGGAGCAGGGGCAGTGCGGTGACCGGGCCGGCGGCAAGCAGCAACAGGCTGTGTCCGGCGCCGCTGCTGATGAAGGCACCGGCCCCGGTCAGGCCGAGAAACACGAGGTAGCCGACCGCGAAGGGTGCGGCGACGACTCCCTCGGCAGTCAAACTGGTTCGGGGATCGAGCGGAACCACCTTCTTGACCAGCCCGTAGGTGGCAAACGAACCGGCGAGCACCAATGCGACGATCGGCGGTTTACCGAAGTCGACCGTGATCACGACAACTGCCGTTGCAGCGAGAACAAGGGCAGCGATCTGAGCGCGGCGCAATCGTTCGCGGAAGATCACGACGCCGAGCAGAACAGTGACCAGCGGGTTGATGAAGTACCCAAGGGCCGCCTCCACGACGCGGCCTGACACCACGGCATAGATGTACGTTCCCCAGTTCACCGCGATCGCCGCTGATGCCGCGGTCACCAGCAGCCAGGTGCGTGCGCTGATTCCGCGAAGCGATCCGAGGCGGCCGGCAAAGGCCAACACGATCAGCATTAACAGAAGGGTCCACACCACCCGGTGCGCAAGGATCTCGACCGGATCGGCGAAGTCGAGTAGCCCAAAGAATGCCGGGAACGTTCCCCACAACAGGAAAGCCGCCACACCGTAGAAGATCCCCGAGGACGAACCGGACCTAGCGCGTTCGTCCTTGTTCACAGAACCGGAGTTCACAGAACCGGAGTTCACGGAACCGGAGTTCACGGGACCGGGCCGTCGTCGGGGCCGGGAGCAACGACGTCCACGTACTCCGGCAGCAATGGACGGACGGCCGCCAACCACGGCGAGGCGTCGGACGGCAATGCTTCCACTGCACGGACGTTCGAGTCATGTTCGATCGCTTCGAGTCCTTCGGGAGTAGCTCGCACCAGCACGCCCACCGCGCAGGCGCACCCGGCGGACAATTGCTTCGCCGACGCGAGCGCCACCTGTTGCTGACGATCGGTGTCGCCGCCGAGCGAGATCAGTCGCGTGGCTGCAACACCGGGCGATCTGCGCACTGCTTCGTCGTTGTCGGGAACGGGCACGGACATGAGCGGCGTCTGGACGCGCTCGATCGGAACTCGGAACATGACCCTGGACACGCGAACGCCCGAGACCTCAGCGCCCGGCACCTGAACACTGCTGGTCGACGTGATGACCTCGTCGACGGTGAGTGCCTTCGTGAACGAGACCAACGCCCACACCGGCCCGTCGACCGACGCGACAGAATCTCGCGCTCGCTCGAGGTAGCCCGGCACAGCTTCCCCACTGTCCGGACCGAGAGTGTCCGTCGTGATCGGCGGGGTCGGCACGGGATTCGCGAACCCCACGCCCACCACCGCCGCCACGCCGACCACCACCGCGACGACGGCCAGCGCGGGGGTAAGCCCGCGCGGTGTCATGAGGACCGGAGAACTTCGAGTGCGTGTTCGAGATCCTTCGGGTACTTGCTCTTGATCTCGACCCAGCGACCGTCCGCAGGGTGGGCGAAGCCGAGCGAGACTGCGTGCAGCCACTGGCGTTCGAGACCGAGCCTCTCGGCAAGTCGGGGGTCCGCGCCGTAGGTCAGGTCGCCGCAGCACGGATGGCGCAACGCCGAGAAGTGGACACGGATCTGGTGTGTGCGACCGGTTTCGAGGTGCACGTCCAGCAGACTCGCTGCCTGGAACGCCTCGATGGTGTCGTAGTGCGTGACGCTGGGCTTGCCGTCGGCCGTGACCGTGAATCGCCAGTCGTTCCCGTGGTGGCGTCCGATGGGGGCGTCGATGGTTCCGCTGCTCGGGTCGGGGTGTCCCTGCACGAGAGCGTGGTAGCGCTTGTCGATGGTCCGCTGCTTGAAAGCGCGCTTGAGCAAGGTGTATGCGCGCTCGGAGGTGGCAACCACCATGACACCCGACGTTCCGACGTCCAGACGGTGGACGATGCCCTGACGCTCGTGGGCACCGGACGTCGAGATACGGAAACCGGCCGCGGCAAGTCCGCCGATGACGGTCGGTCCCGTCCACCCGACGCTGGCGTGCGCGGCAACTCCGACGGGCTTGTCGACTGCCACGACGTCGTCGTCGGCGTAGAGGATCTCCATCCCCTCGACCGGTGTCGCCTCGATGGTCAGGGGCCGCGGCGGTTCGGGCAGGACAACCTCGAGCCACGACCCTGCGGTCAGACGATCGGACTTGCCGACCGCCACACCGTCGACGAGTACCGAGCCTTCTTCCGCGAGTGTCGCGACCACGGTGCGCGAGAGTCCGAGGAGGCGCGCCAGGCCGGCATCGACCCGCATGGCGTCGAGGCCGTCGGGCACGGGCATCGAACGGGATTCCCTCACTTGGTTTCTCCCTCGGCTGCGGCCTTCGATTCGATGAGCTTCTTGGCGTCCGCCTTGTGATCACGCAGGCGTTCACCGTTGGGTTCGAAGCCGAAAAGAGTCAGTACGACGAGCAGGATCGCGCCACAGACGATCGCGGAATCCGCGATGTTGAACACGGGCCACCAACCGACGGAGACGAAGTCCACCACATGTCCGCGCATGATTCCGGGAGAGCGGAAGAATCGGTCGACGAGGTTACCCAGCGCGCCGCCGAGAACGAGGCCGAGACCGAGCGCCCACCACGGTGATCGGAGCGTGCGACCGATCTTGATCACACCGATGACGACACCGATGGCGACGAGGGTGAGGATCCACGTCATCGACGTTGCCATCGAGAACGCTGCACCGGGATTGCGCACCATCGTGAATGTGACCACGTCACCGATGATTTCGATCGGCTGCCCCGGCTTGACCGCGGCGACTGCCCACACCTTCGTGAGAATGTCCGAGAGCAGGATGACAGCGGCGATGGCAATGAGCATGGTCAGCCGGCGGGGCTTTGCGACCGGCGCAACCGCCAGGTCACCGTCTTCCGATTTCACGGCTTCCGGTTTCACGGTTTCGGGCTCGTCGGCCTTCGAGATTTCGGTAATCGGCTGATCCTCCGCGTTGACATCTCGGTCTGGGTGGTCTGTACTCACGCAACCATCATCCCTCATGTTCACCGCACCGGGTCACGCACTCTGCAACTGCGGCTAGCCTGGAGCGCGTGCCACTGCTGTCCACGACCGGCCGACGAGTTCCGTTCGCCCTCGCTGCCCTCGCTCTCACCACCGTTCTCACCGCTTGCGGCGACTCGGATCAACCTCCCACCGCACCTACCTCGTCGCCGAGCGAAGTCACTGTTCCGGTGACCGCCGCCACCGTCGAGGTACTCGATGGGGGAAGCGAACCGCGCGAGGTACTGCGCATGAACTTGCCTGTCGGCACCACGCAGACGGCGACGCTCGTCACCCAGGCGGTCGTGAGTCAGCAGATCGATCAACAGCCGGCACAAGATTTCTCTTCGCCGGAGATCACGATCCCGCTCTCGGCAAACGTGACCGCTGACGATCCCACCGCTGTCGTGGACCTGACGCTGTCGTCGATGACCTCGCCGGATGCAACGCTGCAGGCAGCGCTGAGCGGGGCCGACGGATCTGCGGCCGGATTGTCGGTCACGGATTCGGGCGCCATCACCGCCCTACGGTTGAAGCCGTCCGCCAACTCGGCCAATGCTGCCCGCGCTGCAATCGAACAGGCGCTCGGCCAAGCGGTCTACCGGACCGTTGCACTCCCCGACGCTCCGGTCGGTGTCGGCGCACGTTGGGTGGTTCGACAACAAGTCAGCAGTGAAATCCTGCTCGATCAGACAACCACCGTCACGCTCACCGCGCGGGAGGGCAATCGGCTTTCGCTCGCGGTGGACGTATCGCAGACCCCGCAGAGCCCGGTCTGGAACCTGGCCGGTGACGCCGGAACGCTGAACATCGATCAGTACGTCATGGCCGGCTCCGGAAACCTCACCGTCGACCTCTCACTCCCCTTGCCGATCGCCGGACAGATGACCGTCGGCGGCGACCAGGCGTACGGCGATCCGGACAGCTCCTCGGTGATCCGGCAGACGATCTCCAACAGCATTCGGTGGGAATCGTGACACGCCGGTCGCTCGCACTGGGCCTGACAGCAACGGCGGCACTGTTCGTCGTGACCGGTTGCGGCTCGGACGACTCTCCTAGAGCTGACACAACTACGCAGGTTTCCGCCCCACAGGTCGGCTTGGCGCCGTTCACGGCTGCTCCGGCCGCACCGCTGAGCGGGACACCTCTCGACCGTGATGCGCTGCAACGAGCCGCGCTCACCCTCTCCGAACTACCTGCGGACTTCGACATAGTTCCCGACCCGGTCGACGACCTCGGCCTCGCACCGGCGCCGGAGAGTTCGGAGGCGGACAAGTCGAGCACCGACCCCGCCGTCTGCGCTCAGGTTCTGGCACCGATAGCCACCCAGGCCGCCGGATCCGTCGCCGACCTCTCCGACATGTTCACCGGCCCCGATTTCACGAGCATCGATCAGGACTCTGCTTCGTACGCCGACGGCACCGCGGCAGCAGCAGCTTTCGAGAAACTTCAGACCACGCTGGCCGGGTGTGCGGAGTATTCAGGAACCGATGCCGACGGAACGACAATCACCTATCGCGTCGGCGGAGCGTCGCAACCGAACGTCGGCGACGCGTCTTTCGCTTTCCGAATCATCACGGAGAGTGGCGGTTTCACCTTGGTCGCCGATGCGATCGTGGCCGCAGTCGGGACCACGTTGACCCAGGTGTCCGCAACTGCGCCGAGTCCGATCGCCCCCGACGTGCTGCACTCGATGGCATCGGCCGCCGCCGATCGCCTGCGCGCACAAACGCCCTGACAACGAGCGGATTAGTCCCGTCTCGGCCTTACGCGAATGATTCGGGACCACAGACCCTTTGACAACTGCCCGTCCACACTGAACGGTGAGAGTAGGTACGAAACAGACCAACGCGACACACTGATGTGAGGAGCCAGAGTTCATGCCGGAACCCAGAAGGTCAGATCACACCGATTACGTAGCCGTCAATCCGATCTTCTCGAGGCCTGGCGAGGATTCGGTTGCATCGAAGTACACACTCGAACCCGACGGCATGCTTCCCGAGACCGCGTATCAGATCGTCCACGACGAAACGATGCTCGACGGCAATGCGCGGCTCAATCTCGCGACGTTCGTCAGCACGTGGATGGACGATCACGCCACCAAACTGTATGCCGAGTCGTTCGACAAGAACATGATCGACAAGGACGAGTATCCACAGACCGCCGCGATCGAAACCTATTGCTGGCGCATCCTTGCCGACCTCTGGCACTCGCCCTCCCCCAAGGACGCAATCGGTACCTCGACGATCGGTTCGTCCGAGGCGTGCATGCTCGGTGGCCTGGCGATGAAACGACGCTGGCAGCACGCACGAAAAGCCGCGGGGAAGTCCACCGAAAAACCAAATCTCATCATGAGTTCCGCCGTCCAGGTGTGCTGGGAGAAATTCTGCAACTACTGGGACGTCGAGGCGCGCTACGTGCCGATCAGCGAGGAACACCGGACCCTCGACGGTCACGATCTGGACGAGTACGTCGACGAGAACACCATCGGCGTAATCGCGATCATGGGTGTCACGTACACCGGGATGTACGAGCCGGTCCTGGAAATCTCGAAGGCACTCGACGCGATCCAGGAAAAGACGGGACTCGACGTTCCCATCCACGTCGACGGCGCTTCCGGCGCAATGATCGCCCCGTTCCTACAGCCGGAACTCGAATGGGATTTCCGGCTCCCGCGCGTGCACTCCATCAACACCTCGGCGCACAAGTACGGACTCGTCTATCCCGGCCTCGGCTGGGTGGTCTGGCGATCGCAGGATCTACTTCCCGACGACCTCGTGTTCAAGGTGAGCTACCTCGGCGGCAGTATGCCGACCTTCGCGCTGAACTTCTCGCGGCCCGGTGCTCAGGTGATCCTGCAGTTCTACTTGTTCCTGCGTCTCGGCCACGACGGCTATCGCGCGATCCAGCAGTCCTCACAGGACGTGGCGAAATTCCTCGCCGAAGGAATCGGGAAGCTCGACGCCTTCGAATTGTGGAACGACGGTTCCGACATCCCGGTCTTCGCGTGGCGCCTCGCCGAGGGCCACACGTCCAACTGGACGCTGTACGACCTGTCCGACCGGCTGCGGGGCAAGGGCTGGTTGGTGCCGGCCTATCCCATGCCGGACGATCTCTCGGATCTGACAGTGCAGCGCATCGTGGTTCGTAACGGACTGAGCATGGACCTGGCAGCCAATCTGCTGCGCATCATCGAAGAGGAAACCGCGTTCCTCGACGAACTCGACAGCCCGATGCCGCGGCCACGCGTCACCGAGGGATTCCATCACTGACGACGCTCACTGCATGAAGAGCGGCCGCCGACTCCCTTTCGGGGGTCGACGGCCGCTCTGGTGTTTCAGGTGTTGCGCAGAGATCAAGCAGCGCAAGCAGGCGAGGTCAGACCTGCAACGCCCACGATCTGGCAAGCGGTGGTCTTCGAGAGCTTCCAGACGCCGTCCTCGTAGACGAACGAAGCCTGCAGACCCTGCTGCAGCGGCTGGCCGTTGACGACGATGTTCAGCGAAGCTGCGGCCGTCTCGCTACCCGTGTCGGTGACCGGGTCGAGGATCTCGACCTGCGCGCCGGCAGCCTTGGCGGCAGCGGCGACCTGGTTGATCAGCTCGGGATCCTGCTCGGCGCCCTGGACGAGGTTGACCTTGTCTGCGGCCGGAACGGTCTCGTCGAGTGCCTGAGCGACCTTGCCGTTGAGCTCAGCAGACGTCGGGAGCTCGGGAGCTGCAACGTCCGTGGTGCTGGTGGTGGCCGTCGCACTCTTGGACGTCGTGGTGGGTGAGTCGGTCTTGTCATCCGAGCCACAAGCGGTCATCGTCAGGGCTGCTGCGATCGCCACGGCTGCAACGGTCATCTTCTGAAGCTTCAACTTCTCAGTCCTATCCATTCGGGTGTTCACATTCGAGCGTCAGTCGAACATCGTGCTTGCTCGAGGATCGTCGACAACATTACCCAACGGTAAGCGGAAAAAGTCTAAGGACATCCTCAGAGAAGGCTGTCGACCGCATCTGCTACCTCGAGCACCTCATCCGATTCGGCGAAGGTTTTGGCTATTCCCGTTCCGCTGGAACGGGTTTCGAAGCGAACTGTCACCACTCCGTGCCCGGCGCCTTGCACCCAACCGTGTCCGTATTCTGGATGCTTCACGTCCAAACCAGGGTGCCAGTAGCGCTGAGGGACGCGTGCGGCCACCGGAACGTCGAGTTCGGCCTCATCGAGGGCGCCCGTGAGAGTCTCGACCGGATAGCCGGGAACATCCTGATCCAACTCGGGAAAAAGTGATCCTTGCCGAACGGTGGACAAACCGGCGAATCCCACACCGACGAGGCGAATCGGCCCCAATTCCTGCGGGTCGATGACCTGTTTCTGCGCAGTCGCGACAAGGATTTGGCGGTCGATGGTGGCAAACGGCAACGTCACGGATCGCGTCAGAATGCTCATATCGGACTTCTTGAGCTTCAGTACGACGGTGCGAGCTGCTCTTCCGTCCTTCTCCAGCCTGGAAAATGCTGCGCGACCACTACTTTCGACGGCCGCGCGCAGTTGCGCCATAGTGACGATGTCTGCGGCGAACGTGGATTCCGCGCTGATCTGCTTGGATTCGGCACGCTCCGCGACCGGCCGGTCGTCGATCCCCTGCGCGAGCCGATGCAACCCCGGTCCGACAGTGGTTCCGAGTATCGACGCCACCTCCGCTATGGGAGTGCGGGCAAACCCTCCGATGGTTTCGATGCCGAGACGCTTCAGCTTTTCCTCGGCAACAGGGCCGATCCCCCACAGCTTTCGCACCGGAAGTGGATCGAGCAACTCGTGCTGCATCCCGGGAGGAATCACTGCGACGCCGTCGGGCTTTGCCAGTCCCGACGCGATCTTGGCGACCTGCTTACCTGCGCCGGCACCGATCGAGGCGACCAACCCGGTCTCGGCTTTGATCAACGCCCGCAGGTCCTCACAAAACGCGCGGACCTCGTCGGCGCCGACTCCGGCCAACTCCACCGGTTCACCAAAGGCCTCGTCCACCGACAATTGCTCGAGGATCGGCATACGAAGGCGCAACGCGTCGAAGGTGCGTTTACTCAGAACCGAATACAACGACATCCGAGGTGGCAATACCACCGCTCCGCCACCGACCATCCGGCGTGCTTGGTGCATCGGCATTGCCGAACGCGCACCGAAAACTCTCGCTTCGTAACTTGCCCCGGCCACCACTCCGCGCCCACCCAAGCCGCCGACCAGCACCGGGCGACCTCGCAGCGTGGGACGGGTCAACTGCTCGGCAGAGGCGAAAAACGCATCCATGTCGAGATGCAGCACCCACCTGCGACTTCGTGTGGGATCACCTTGATTCATCGGGCGTTACGGTTCTCTCAAAAGTAGGTGCAGAATTTACGTCCGCGCCTTCTTCTTGGGCGACTTCTTCTTCGGCAGGGGTAGTACGTCGGCAGTCCGTTGAATGAAGGCGTGCAGGTGATCGAGGTCCTGCAGCCTTTCCTCCGTCACCCGGTAGTAATCCTTCGCTCCCGGGTACGGCGGAGCCAGATCGGCCTCTGATCCGAATTCGGTACTGACCTCGGTGGGTTTGACGAACAGAACGTCTCCGCAGATCAAGGCCACGATCTTCTCGTCGCAATACAATCCGTACTCGCCGAACATCGCCCTTGCCCGCACGTCGAGCGGTTCCAACTGCTCGAGAATGCGCGCCACGGTTTCCTTGCTCGTACTCATGAGAGCAAACTACTCCGGCACCCCGACATACAGACATTCATCGGGGAGCCGGAGTAGTTACGGCGGTATTAGACCTTCGTGATCGCGGCGCGGATACCGTCACCGAGATCGACGGCGTCGTCTCCCGCTTCACCCACCGAGAACGAGGTGGCCAGAACCTCACCGGCGATCAATTCGCGATGACGCTCCGCCCACTCCTTGCAGTCCTGCGGAACCTCGAGTACGACGTTGATCCGGTCCGAGACGTCCAAACCGGCGGCACGACGCGCATCCTGCAACTGACGGATACGGTCCTTCGCCCAGCCCTCGGCTTCGAGTTCCTCCGTCACGACGGAATCGAGTACGACGAGTCCCATACCGTCTGGCAATGCAGCCGTCGAATCAGGCTCGGCTGCAACCAGTTTCTGCGTGTACTCCTCGGGCAGCAGTTCGATGCCCGCCGCAACCACGACGCCGTCAGCGTTCTCGGTCCAGTCGCCCGCCTTGACCGCCTTGATGACAGTCTGAACGGACTTGCCCAGACGCGGTCCTGCTGCACGCGCATTGACCGCGATCTCGAAGCGCCCGTGCACGTCGACGTCATCGGTCAGATCGACCTTCTTGACGTTGACCTCGTCGGCGATCAGTCCGAGGAACGGACGCAGACGCTCGGCATCCGGCGCCGCAACCGTAACCTCGGGCAGCGGAAGACGAACTCGCAGATTCTGCGCCTTGCGCAGGCTCAGCACCGTGGAGCACACGGTCCGGACGTCGTCCATCGCCGCTACCAGCTCGGGGTTCGCGGGGAGCTCCGACGCCTCCGGCCAATCAGCCAGGTGAACCGAGCGCTCCCCGGTCAACCCGCGCCAGATCACCTCGGATACCAGCGGCAACAGCGGCGCAGCGAGACGCGTCACGACCTCGAGCACGGTGTGCAGGGTGTCGATCGCGTCGCGATCCTCGTCCCAGAACCGCGAACGAGACCGTCGCACATACCAGTTGGTGAGCGCATCACAGAACAACCGAAGCTCGTCGCACGCGCCGGCGATGTCGTTGACCTCGAGGGCCTCGGTGATCACGTCGCGGGTGGTAGCGAGCTTGGCCAGGATGTACTGATCGAGGATGTTCTCCGAATCGGTACGCCACACACCGGATTCCGGCGCGTACAACTGCAGGAAGCTCCAGGCGTTCCACAGCGGGAGCAACGCCTGACGTACGCCTTCGCGGATGCCCTGCTCGGTCACGATGAGGTTTCCGCCGCGCAAGATCGGCGAAGACATCAGGAACCAGCGCATGGCATCGCTGCCGTCGCGGTTGAACACCTCCTTCACGTCCGGGTAGTTGCCCTTGGACTTGCTCATCTTCAGTCCGTCGTCGCCGAGCACGATGCCGTGCGCAGCAACGGTTTTGAACGCCGGACGATCGAAGAGTGCGGTTGCCAGTACGTGCAGCGTGTAGAACCAGCCGCGAGTCTGCCCGTTGTACTCGACGATGAAATCGCCCGGGAAATGGCCCTCGAACCATTCACGGTTCTCGAATGGGTAGTGCACCTGCGCGTACGGCATCGAACCGGATTCGAACCAGCAGTCGAGCACCTCGGGAACGCGGCGCATCATCGACTTCCCGGTCGGGTCGTCGGGGTTCGGACGGACCAGGTCGTCGATCATCGGGCGATGCAGGTCGGTCGGACGCACACCGAAGTCTGCCTCCAACTGATCGAGCGAGCCGTACACGTCCGTACGCGGGTACTGCGGATCGTCCGACACCCACACCGGGATCGGGCTGCCCCAGTAACGGTTTCGGCTGATGTTCCAGTCTCGTGCACCTTCGAGCCACTTGCCGAACTGGCCGTCACGGATGTGCTCGGGCACCCAGGTGATGTCCTTGTTCAGCTCGACCATGCGATCTCGGAACTTGGTGACCGCGACGAACCACGAGGGAACCGCCATGTAGATGAGCGGCTGCCCACTGCGCCAACTGTGTGGGTACGAGTGCTCGATCGTCTCGTGCCGCAGCAGCTTTCCGGCAGCCTTGAGGTCCTTGATGATGACCGGGTTGGCGTCGAACACCATCAGGCCCTCGTACGGCGGAACCATCGAGGTGAACTTTCCACCCGGATCGAGCGGCTGTACGACCTCGATACCGTTGGCCGTGGCCACGTCCATATCCTCTTCACCGAAAGCCGGTGCGAGGTGGACGATTCCGGTTCCGGAGTCGGTTGTCACGTAGTCCGCCGAGAGCACGACGTGCGCATTCGGATGTCCGAGGAAGAAGTCGAACGGCGGAGTGTACGACAGTCCGACCAGCTCGGCGCCCTTGTGACGGGAAACGACCTCGGGGTCCTCCCCCAGTTCACGTGCGTAATGAGCTACCCGTGCTTCTGCGAGCACGTACCGCTTTCCGTCCTCGCCGAGCACCTGGACGTAGTCGACCTCGGGATGAACCGCAGTGGCCAAGTTGGACGGCAGTGTCCACGGAGTCGTGGTCCAGATGATCGCGTTTGCGCCGTCGAGGGGTGAACCCGGAGCGACCAGCGGCATGTCGACTGTGACTGCAGGATCCTGACGCATCTTGTACGCGTCGTCGAGACGAGTCTCCTGATTGGACAGCGGAGTCTGCTCGTACCAGCTGTAGGGCAGCACACGGAAGCCCTGATAGATCAGGCCCTTGTCGTGCAGCTCCTTGAAGGCCCACATGACGGACTCCATGAAGTCGACGTCCAGGGTCTTGTAGTCGTTGTCGAAATCGACCCAGCGCGCCTGGCGGGTGACGTAGTCACGCCACTCGTCGGTGTACTTGAGCACCGAGGCCTTGCAGTACTCGTTGAACTTGGCCAGACCCATGACTTCGATCTCGGCCTTGTCCTTGATGCCGAGCTGCTTCTCCGCTTCGAGCTCTGCCGGAAGGCCGTGGCAATCCCAGCCGAAGCGTCGTTCGACCTTGCGTCCACGCATTGTCTGGAAGCGCGGCACCAGGTCCTTGACGTACCCCGTCAGCAGGTGGCCGTAGTGCGGCAAACCGTTTGCGAATGGCGGTCCGTCGTAGAAAACGAACTCTTCGTTACCGTCCCGATTGGAAACCGACGCACGGAAGGTGTCGTCGTCGTCCCACTGTTTCAGGACTTTCTGTTCCAGTTCGGGGAACTTGACTCCGGTGTCGGCGGGGACACCGTAGTCGACTTTGGGATACCCGTTACTCGCCATGGCGATCTCCTCGTGCCAGTCGGACTCGGCACGGGGACGACGTGACGCTTGTGCGCCGACACCGCGGTACCACCCCGTTTGCACCCCGCAGATCCGTGCTTTCACACCGGATCTCGAGCTGCCACTCGATCGAGCTGTGACGGGCTCACCCGTTCGGTTCTACTGGGTCCTCGACACGTACGAAAGCGTCGACAACCGTTCTTCCGAAAGCTCCCCGGTGATTGCCGGATCACAGCCTGGTATTCGTGTTGGACAGTCTAATACTCGTCCTGGACCTTGTCGGAACTCGCCCTAGGTCTTGTCGGGGGCACCCGGCGACCCGCCGTGGTTTCCCTGATTGTCGTCGTTGGCAGTAGCTGCATCATCGGTCGAGGAATCCGAGGAACTCTCGACTCGACCGTAAGGCGACGACACGCCGCTGCCCGACATCGGGTCATCCAACGAAGGAACCGCCTTCCTGCTGGTCAGCGCACTGACCAGCAGGAGGACGGCACCTGCTACACAAATCGCGATACATGCCCACGCCCAGATCAGCGACCCTGTGGTCAGGGCAACGATCAGGAGAGCGAAGCCAACTCCCGCGAGAACCAACGTCACGACCAGCACGTATCAACCTTTGTCCGGTCCGATAGCTGAGCCGACGAGGCGCTCTCGGTCAGCTGTTTCCCTTGGCGAAGGACGGGCTGTAGGAATCCTGTCCACCGTCGACCGGAACGGCCGAGCCACGCTGTTCGAGCTCTTCGAGCTGCGATTCCAGGTAGGACTTCAGGCGCACCCGGTACTCACGTTCGAACGTCTTGAGCTGCTCGATACGGCCCTCGAGGACCGAACGCTGCTGGTTGATGGTCGCCATGATTTCGGTGTGCTTCTTCTCGGCGTCTGCCTTGAGAGCGTCTGCCTTCTCCTGAGCCTGGCGAAGCTGGGTCTCGGAGCGAGTCTGAGCGTCGGTCAGCATTGCCTCCGACTTGTTGCGCGCATCCGCGATCATGCCGTCGGCCTTGCTGCGAGCCTCGCTCATGAGCTGCTCGGAGTTGGTGCGAGCACTGCCGAGCAGCTGCTCGGATTCGGTCTTGGCATCGTTGGTGAGGCGATCCGCCATCTCCTGAGCCAGTCCGAGGACCTTCGCGGCCTGCATGTGGGTGTCGCCACTCTGCGGCGCTGCAACGGCAGCGGCGGCGGGAACCGGAGCTGCAACGGGTGCAGGCTTGGGCGGTTCGACAACCCGAGCGGGCTCCGGCTTGGGCTGCGCTGCGACGGGTGCTGCCTGCTGAGCAGGTGCCGGCGACTTCTTGGCAGCCGCGAGCTCCTGATCCAGCTCACCTACGCGCTGGCGCAGGTCCGCATTCTCTTCGATGAGCTGCGACAGCGCCTGCTCGACGAGGTCGAGGAATGCGTCGACCTCGTCCTCGTTGTAGCCACGCTTGCCGATAGGCGGCTTGCTGAACGCAACGTTGTGCACGTCAGCTGGAGTCAGTTGCGGCATGGAAGGATCCCTTCACGCGTCATTTGGCGGTCTAGCAAGCATTCAGTTGCAACACAGTCTACGTAGTGGCGAACCACCGGATGAGTTATGGCTTCCATTCTGGCATACCACTCACTCGGACTGCGCTCAGCGAACAACCGACATCAGGATGATGACGATGAAAAGCAAGACCATGATGGATAGATCCAAGCGAACTCCACCGAGGTTGATCGGGGGGATCAACCTGCGGAGCAGTTTCACCGGAGGATCGGTGATCGTAAAAATGGTTTCGAGAATGACTGCGACCAATCCGGTCGGTCGCCAATCTCTGGCAAACGAACGAACGAACTCGACGATCACTCTGCCGATCAGCAACAGCCAGAAGACAACCAGCACCAGATAGATCACAGAGAGAAGCGCGTCCACACCCTCACTCTGCCTGACTTCTGCGGTGTGTCCAAAACAGACACACCGCAGCAATTCCGGAACCGGCCCGCATCGAGTCCGTCTTGTAACGGCCGGCGATGGGTCCGAATGCGGCGTCCGCCGAGACGGGCCGCCGTTCGAATGTGCTCACGTCACCCCTGCTCAGGGGCCGGACTGCGGTCGAGACCATCATTTCTGGCTGTAGAAACCCGTCTCCGCGATACGACGGCGTTCCTCAGCGGAAACGTCGATGTCAGCCGGTGAGAGAAGAAACACTTTGGTGGCTACCTTGTCGAAAGAACCACGCAATGCGAACGCCAGGCCGGCCGCGAAATCGACCAGACGCTTCGCGTCGGCGTTGCTCATGTCGACCAGATCCATGATGACGGGGGTGCCGTCGCGGAACCGCTCACCGATGGTGCGGGCCTCTGCGTAGCTCTGCGGACGCAGTGTCGTGATCTTGGCGAGCGGGCCGCCGTCATCGACAACAGGCGCACGTCGCGCTTCGGGACGCTCTGCACGGGCGTCGACCGCGAGGTTTCCACGGCTTGCCGGACGCGGCGCCATCGCCGGGCGGCTACTGCGGCTGGGAACGGTGTCGACGCGGGGCCGGGAATCGTAGCGATCGAACTCCGCGTCCTCTTCGTCACGACGACTGGGCGCGTAGCTCGCCTTCGAGAAGGCAGGTTCGACGAACTCGCGGTCGTCGCGCTCGGCATAGCCGTCGTGACTACGACGGGGTGCGCGGCGAGCCTGATCGGGCTCCTCCACGTATTCGTCCTCGTAGTCATCGAGGGGAACCATGCCGAAGTAAGCCTTGAACTTATGCAGGTTGCTCATTGATCGACCTTCCTTGGCGCGGCGGAATCAATCCGACTGCGACCGGTCGCAGCGGTGTGGACGGGTTGGGCGATCACCTGAGCGATCACCTCGAGATTACTGGTCGTGAGCCGAGCAGTGCGGTTCCGACACGCACGCACGTTGATCCGTGGCGCACTGCGGCCTCCAGATCACCGGTCATGCCAGCCGAGAGTTCGGTTGCCCGGGGATGCGATTCGAGAATCAAAAGATGTGCCCTGCGGAGGATTTCGAACTGCTCGTCCGGATCTGATCCAAGCGGCGGGACGGCCATCAGTCCCGCAAATTCGAGACCTTCGGCTGATTCGATCCGCTCGGCGAGAGGGGTTAGCTCTCCCGTCGGAACTCCGCCACGCGCAGGGTCTCCGTCGAGACTTACCTGGATGAGCACCCGCAGCGGCGCTTTACGCTCCCCGTCGGACAAAGCTCCGAGCGCCGCCCGATCGAGTGCATCGGCCAGTCGTGCACTGTCCACCGAGTGAATTGCGTAGGCCCACTTCGCTACCGAACGCGCTTTGTTGCGCTGCAACTGCCCGATCATGTGCCAGCGAACCGGATCGTCGATCGCGCCGCTCTGTGCAGCGCCGTCGAAGTCCGCGACCTTCTCCACTGCTTCCTGCTCACGAGACTCACCGAATTCACGGCAACCCAGTTCGTACAGGATTCGGGCGTCGGACGCCGGAAAGAATTTGGTAACTGGCAGCAGTGCTACGTCGGAAACTTCACGACCGGCGGCAAGGCAGGCGGCCGCCAGCCGCGCACGCACCGAGTCGAGTGCCGTCGATATTTCTGTCAGCCGCATATCCGTCTGGCGCATTTCTGCCTAGACGGTTTCCTGCGCTGCGGGCGCTTCCATCCAGATCACTGCAGCTTGACGCCCGGTCAGAGATTCTCGGCGATGACTGAACAACGCGCGATCCTCGATCGTGCACCGCGGGTCCTCGGCAACACCGGACACACCCGCGGCGAGCAACTGCTTACGCAGTCCCGCACGCAGATCGAGTCCCGGCGTGCCCTTCTCGGTGCGAGTTGCGCTGCCCGGCAAGTGCTTTTCCACGTCCGCACGCATCGCGGGGGGAACCTCGTACTGGCGTCCGCTCGCTGCCGGGCCGAGGAAGGCACCGATACGTGAGACGTCCGCGCCCTGTCGCACCATCTCCGCGAGGACGCGCGGGACGATACCGATGCGGGCACCGATCCGTCCGGCATGAACTGCCGCGATCACACCGGCCTCCTCGTCGGAGAGCAGAACGGGAACACAGTCTGCGCTGAGGGTGGCGAGCGCCAGGCCGGGAACGGTGGTGACCAGAGCGTCCGTCACGGGAATCACTTCGTCGGTCGGTTCCGTCACGACAGTGACGTTGCGCGAGTGGATCTGTTCCATCCACACGAGATGGTCAGGCTCGACGCCTATTTCGCGTGCCAGACGACGGCGATTCGCCTCGACGGCTGCCGGATCGTCTCCGACGTGATCGCCGAGATTGAACGACTCGTACGGCGACGCGGAAACACCACCGGCTCGGCTGGTCACGACGCGGCGAATGCGGGTGCGGGTGGTCGACTTCTCGGTACTCAAGATATGTGTGCTCACAAACGTCGAAAGTTGTCGTCCGGCTCAGACGTGACCGGACATCCAGTCAAGAACAGGGTACCCAGAAATTCCGGGCACCCTGTTCTCGAAACTGTTTGTAGCCCTGCGTCAGCGACGCATGAAGACAGGCACATCGACGTCGTCGTCGCCCTCGTCTTCCTGGACCGGCGCATGGCGTGGGCCACCGATCGGAGGCAAGCTACCCGAGCCCGTCGTCTCGCGCGCTGCGGAAATCGGCTGCTCGCCAGCAGGTTCGGCGGCCACCGGTGACCGGCCGACCTCACCCGCGCGCCCGGCGCCGATAGCTCCACGTCCCTGTGCGGTCGACTCCACGGGACGACGAGCCGGAGCTCCTCCGTCGAATCCCGCAGCGATGACCGTCACACGAACCTCGTCACCGAGTGAATCGTCGATGACCGTTCCGAAGATGATGTTGGCGTCGATGTGCGCGGCTTCCTGCACCAGCGAAGCCGCCTCGTTGATCTCGAACAGGCCCAGATCGCTACCGCCGGCAATCGACAGGAGAACGCCGCGGGCGCCTTCCATCGATGCTTCGAGGAGAGGCGAATTGATCGCAGATTCCGCCGCCTTGATCGCGCGTCCCTCACCACGTGAGGATCCGATGCCCATCAACGCACTGCCTGCACCGGACATGACACCCTTGACGTCCGCGAAGTCGACGTTGATCAGACCCGGGGTGGTGATGAGGTCGGTGATGCCCTGGACACCGTTGAGGAGAACCTCGTCGGCGCTGCGGAAGGCGTCCATGAGGCTGACGGCCGCGTCACCCAGCTGGAGCAGGCGATCGTTGGGAATGACGATCAGCGTGTCGCAGGACTCGCGGAGCGCCTGGATTCCGGTATCCGCCTGTCCCCCACGACGCTTGCCCTCGAAGGAGAACGGCCGAGTCACGACGCCGACGGTGAGTGCGCCCAGCTTCCGGGCGATGCTTGCCACGACAGGGGCACCACCGGTTCCGGTGCCACCACCCTCGCCTGCGGTCACGAACACCATGTCGGCGCCCTTGATGACCTCTTCGATCTCGTCCTTGTGATCTTCGGCTGCCTTGCGACCCACTTCAGGGTCAGCACCGGCGCCGAGGCCACGGGTCAATTCACGACCGACGTCGAGCTTGACGTCGGCGTCACTCATCAGAAGGGCTTGCGCGTCCGTGTTGACCGCGATGAACTCGACTCCCTTGAGTCCCTGTTCGATCATGCGGTTGACTGCGTTCACGCCGCCGCCGCCGATGCCGACGACCTTGATTACGGCGAGGTAGTTGTGCGGGGGCGTCATCGGCTCTCGCCTTCCGTGTCGTGTTTCACGCTGTTTGTCAGTGCTGCTGTCTTTTTACTGCTGCTGTATTTGTAACTGCTGGTGTATTTGTTACTGCTGGTGTTCGAGATAAACTCTAAACCTCAACCACAGGGTTAGAGTTATGTCAAGTATTCGATCTGAAACGAAACGCTATGCACCGTCGTCGCGTTCCGCCATTAGGCGCGCCGAGACACACCGAAGTATTTGCCACGCACCGGCGCACGGGTGCACCGTGCGCTATCGGACCGTCGGAAGATCAGGACTGGACACGTCGTACGTCTGCCCCGGTTGAGTCAACAGAGGAAGCGTCACGGCAGCCTTACGATCCGAGTGCTCGACACCGCCCCAGTTTACGACGCGACCGTCGAGCAGAGTCAGCGTGACACTCGAAATCGACCGAGCGGCAACCTCTCCCACCTGAAATCTCAGATCCGGCGGCAACACCGACAACACCTCGAGCGCGGCAAGCGTCGGCTCGTCGTTCCATCCCGGCGTCGGTGTCACCAGACGCGGAACCCCCGGCGGCGGGACTCCCATCTCGAAGTCGACACCCTTCTCGTCCAGCAGGTGTGCCCCCTCGGGTGAGTCGACGAAGACAACCGGTACCCGTTCGGTCACGGTGACGCGAATGGTCGACGGATACATCCGCTGCACTCGGGCGGAGGCCACCTTCGGAATCGTCGCTACACGTGCGGCGGCGGCGCCGGTGTCGACCCGCATCAACGGCTGACCGGTCGGTACTGCCAGGAGCGAAAGGATCTGTTCCTCACTGACCGTCGTCGCACCGAGAACTTCGGTGCCCCGGACCGAGAGCACCGGAGACAACCAGGCCGTCAGCGCAATTCCCACCACCAGCACGATTGCCAGCGGTGCCACGATCAGCGGTCGCTTGAACCACTTACGAGTCGGCGTGGGTTCGGGAGCCGGCTCCGTCGACCGCGTCGAATATCGCGATTCGGTGCGAGTACTGCGCCGACGCGTACTGGTGGCTCGCCTGGCCTGAGGATCTCGACGCCCGCGACGACTTCGTGCGTCGGGTGTCATCGCGGCGCGGGATGCGGCGCCGAACGCAAAGCATCGAGGATCTGTTTGCCGAGCATGGTCACGTCACCGGCGCCCATCGTGATGACGATGTCGCCGGGGTGAGCCAACGCCGCCACCTGCTTCGGTGCCTGCGACAGATCGGGTTGATAGTGAACAGGTTTGGTGACCGATTGAGCGACAAGCGCACCGCTGACTCCCGGCATCGGCTCTTCGCGAGCACCGTAGACATCAAGAACCACTACCTCGTCGGCCAAGTCCAGTGCCTGCGCGAACTCCACGGCAAATGCCGCTGTGCGCGAATAGAGGTGAGGTTGGAAGACCACGATCACACGTCCGGCTGCCGAATTGGTCGACGACGAATCATCTTCCGGTCGAACCAGATCCGCGGCCGCGCCGAGAACCGCGCGAACTTCGGTCGGATGGTGGGCGTAGTCGTCGAACACCCGGACACCACGCTCGCGGCCGGTGAACTGGAAGCGGCGGTGGACGCCACCGAATCCGGCGAGCCCCTCGACGATCTCCTCGGTCTCGGCGCCCGCATCACGGGCGGCCAGCAGGGCGGCAAGTGCGTTGAGCGCCATGTGCCGACCCGGCACTGCCATCCGCACGGTTCGCGCGGCGCTCTCACCGGCCAGTTGGAACTGCAGGACTCCCCCGACGTCGTGTGCATGGAAGCCCAGTAGTCGGACTCCGACCTCGACGCCGTCGACAGGCTCGAAGGCAGTGCCCGCTTCTACTTCCTGCGCATCCGCTGATCCGTAACCGAGCACACGGATGTCCGAACGACCCGAGGCCACGATTCGCTTCGCGAGATCCGCAGATCCCGGATCGTCGAGGCAAGCAATCAAGAGTCCACCCGGACGTAGCTTGTCGACAAAATCGTCGAACACCTTCACATACGCTTCGACGCTGCCGAAGTAGTCGAGGTGATCGGCCTCGATGTTGGTCACGACGATCACGTTGGGGTCGTACTGAAGCAGCGACCCGTCGCTCTCGTCCGCCTCGGCGACAAAAACGTCACCGCTGCCGTGATGGGCATTCGTGCCCGCCTCGTTGAGTTCGCCGCCAACGGCAAACGAGGGGTCGAAACCGCAGTGCTGCAGGGCGACCACGAGCATCGAGGTCGTCGACGTCTTGCCGTGTGTTCCCGAAACCAGGAACGTGCGATTGCCCTGCATGAGTGATGCAAGGACAGCCGGCCGAAGAATCACCGGGATTCCGCGGCGAGCGGCCTCGACGAGTTCCGGGTTGTCCTTCGGGATAGCTGCGTGCGTCGTGACGACGACGGTCGGTCCACCTGGCAGCAGGTCGAGAGCATCGGCGTCGTGGCCGATCCGGACCTGTGCCCCGCGTGCACGAAGCGCCAGGACTCCTCGGCTCTCCTTGGCGTCCGAACCCGAGACAAGGCCCCCGCGGGAAAGCAGAATTCGAGCGATGCCGGACATACCGGCACCGCCGATTCCGACCATGTGTACTCGCTCGAGGTGGGCGGGCAGCGCGGTCATCGGTTTCCCCTTGCGTTTTCCTGGACGGCGTTTTCCTTTGCCGCGATGTCGAGCACGATCCGTGCGATCTCGGTTGCCGCCGTGCGGTGCCCGACATTGGCAGCGCCACTGCTCATCTTGTCGAGACGCGCGCTGTCGCTCAGCATCGGGACGACGGTGCCGGCGACGAACGTCGGCGTGAGCTCGTTGTCGGAGACGATGATCGCGCCGCCCGCTGCGACAACGGGTTTCGCGTTGAGTTCCTGTTCACCGTTGCCGTGCGGCAACGGAACGTAGACGGCCGGTAGTCCGACCGCCGAGACCTCGGCGACCGTCATCGCGCCCGAACGACAGATCGTCGCGTCGGCTGCGGCATACGCGAGATCCATCCGCGAAAGATAAGGAACAGCCACATACGGTGCCGTCTCCGAGTACTGCGTGACCTCGAGGGAGTTCTTGGGTCCGTGTGCGTGAAGGACCGAGATCCCGGCCTTCGCCAGTTCTTCCGCTGCTCCGGACACCGCGTCGTTGAGCGACTTCGCGCCTTGCGATCCGCCGAAGACGAGCAGAACGGGACCGTCCTGAGGCAGTCCGAAGTACTCGCGAGCTTGCGAGCGGAGTCCCGCTCGATCGAAATTGGCGATCGACGCGCGAACCGGGATGCCGACGATCTCGGCGTCCTGATCGCCGCGGTTCTTCACTCCGGAACCCGGAACAGCGGCAAGCACCCGCGTCGCCAGGCGAGCACCGATCTTGTTCGCGATGCCGGCACTGGCGTTCGCCTCGTGGATGACGATCGGAATCTTGCGGCGGCGCCGAAGAACACCGCCACGTGCGGCAAGATACGCCGGAAGCGCGACGTAACCACCGAAACCGACGATCACGTCGGCGTCGACGGAATCGAGTACCTCACGGGTCTTGCGCACCGAGGCGAGGATGCGTGTCGGCAATTTCACCAGATCCATCGTGGGCTTACGAGGAAGCGGAACCGGCGGAATGAGCTCGAGTGTGTACCCGCGGGCAGGCACCAAGGTGGTTTCGAGACCACGTGCTGTCCCGAGTGCGGTGATCCTGGTGTCGGGCTGAGCGGCCTTGACCGCGTCCGCGACCGCAAGTGCGGGTTCGATGTGACCAGCCGTGCCTCCCCCTGCCACCACTACCGACAGAGCCGATTTGTTGCCGCTCACCTACGAATTCCTCGCTCTCGAACTTCTCGTGGATCTTGTGCCCTACGTGTCGGCGCCTGCCGACGCTGACCATTCTGCCCTCCCGCGGTGCGCTTCCGTGACCCAGCGGCCGCACCTCGGTTGGAATCCGAGGAAGGGCGAGCGCCTTGATCTGCCCGCTTGCGTCGATCGCCCGTCTCGATCGCGCGCCGGCCGTCGCGTCCGCGTGCCGGTTCGATCTGTCGTGCGGGCTTCGGTCGACGGATAGGCCGGCCCCCTGACGGCGGGTGGTACAGCACCGGCTTGGGCAGTCTGAGCAACTTCGAGATCTTGCCGTCCTGCCCGGAGTTCAGAGCGGCAACTGCTTCTGGCTCGTGGCGCGCTGCATTGGCGATGACCCCGAACATGAACAGCGTGATCGCCAAGGACGAACCACCGGCGGAGACCAAGGGCAACTGGAGTCCGGTCACCGGCAGCAGTCCGATGACGTATCCGATGTTGATCATCGCCTGGCCGACGATCCAGGTAGTTGCGGTGGCCGACAGGAGCCGCCAGAACGGATCGATGCTGCGGGCTGCGATCCGCAATCCCGTGTACACGAATACAGCGAACAAACCGATCACCACAGCGCAGCCGACAAATCCCAACTCTTCGCCGATGATCGCGAAGATGAAGTCGTTGTGCGCGTTCGGTAGGTAGTTCCATTTGGCGACGCTCTGCCCGAGTCCGCGACCGAAAACGCCGCCGTCTGCGAGCGAATACAAGGCCTGCTCGGCCTGATAGTTGTTGCCCTGCAGGTCATCACTCTTGTTGAAGAAGGCCTGGACTCGGTCGGATCGATACCCAGCCGTCATGGCCAGGACAGCGGCGCCGACAACGCCTGTCAGCGCTATCGAGCCGAAGAGTTTCAGTGGCAGCCCGCCGAACCACAGCAGGGCCCCGACGATGATTCCCAGTGCGATGGTCGTACTGAGGTTCGGCTGCGCGACGACCAAGGCGAAGACCAGCATCGCAGCGGGCACGAGCGGAATCAGGATCGACTTCACGGATCGGTCGTCCGGACGCCTCGAGGCCAACAGATGCGCGCCCCAGATCGCCAAGGCGACCTTCATGATTTCCGATGGTTGCACCGAGAATCCACCGACGTTGAACCAGCGACGCGCACCCTGCGCTTCGGTGCCGATTCCCGGAATCAGGACGAGTACCAGCATGATCAGCACGACGACGAACAGCGGAAACGAATACTGCCGGAGCACTCTCGCCGGGATCCGCAGCGCGACGTAGAAGAGCACCGCCCCGAGAATCGCGAAGATCAACTGCTGGGTGAACAACGAATATGCCGAGCCACCGGACACGTACTGCTCGACGCTCGACGCCGACAGAACCATCACGAGCCCCAAGACAGTCAACATCGTGGCAATCGTCACCACCAGGTGGAACGACGCCAACGGCCGCGCCAACCAGGCACCGATCCGGGTCTTGGGACCCTTGGTCATAGCAAGTTCCCGGCTTGGCCAGGCGAATCCGTGAACGGATCGGGTAATGCGGCGACGGCGGCGGCGAAACTGTCACCACGATGTCCGTAGCTGGCGAACATGTCCAAGGACGCGGCGGCCGGGGCAAGTACAACTGCATCACCGGGGGACGCCAACTCGGCAGCTTCGACGACCACTGCGGCCATGACGGCATCCGCGTCGGCACCCGAAGGCAGCCGGATGGTGAGAGTCGAGTTGCTGCTGTTTTCGCTCACCGCTTCATCGTCCCCCGACAGCACGTGCACCACGGGAACATCGGGCGCGTGTCGCGCCAGCGCGTCCTCGATCACACCGGCGTCACGGCCGAGAAGTACAGCGCCGGACAGTCTCGGTCCCACCTCGCTCACCAACTGCTCGACACTTGCACCCTTGAGCAGACCGCCTGCAACCCAGACGACGCGATCGTGCGCGAGTATCGACGGCCTGGCTGCGTGCGGATTGGTGGCCTTGGAATCGTCGATGTACGCAACGGACCCGACACGACCGACCAGGGCCCCTCGGTGTGGGCCGACCTTGTGCGCGGCCAGACCGCGTTCGACGACGTCGGCCTCGAATCCGAGTGCCCGCGCCAAAGCGGCAGCGGCAAGCGCGTCCATGACGCCTGCCGGGCCGGCCGGATCTATGGAAGCTGCTTCGGCCAAGCGGACGTGATCGCCGAAAGCGTTGTCCACGAGGTGTCCCGCTTCGACGCCCAGTTCTCCTTCGCCCGGTTCACCCAATCTGAACCCGGTGACAATGTCTGCAGTTGCGCGAGTTCCCAGTTCGGACGCGATTGCGTCATCGAGGCCGACCACCGCGACCTTTCCACTCAGCGCCCGCGACTTGGCCTCGGCGTACGCGCTCATTCCGCCGTGCCAGTCGAGGTGATCCTCGGCGACATTGAGGACGACGCCGGCATCCGGACGCACCGAAGGCGCCCAGTGCAATTGGAAAGACGACAGTTCGACAGCGAGGTACTCCACGCGCGGCGACGTCTCGGCGAGTGCCTCGAGTATCGGAAGCCCGATGTTCCCGCAGGCTCGGCCGACAACTCCGGCGGCGTCGAGAATCGAGGCCAGCATCGACGTCGTCGTGGTCTTTCCGTTCGTCCCCGTCACGACGAGCCATTTACGGGGTCCGCCGAAGTGCCCGCTGTGGTCGACGCGCCACGAGAACTCGACGTCTCCCCAGATGGGAATCCCGTGACCGGCGGCCGCTGCAAGGATCGGTGCGTCCGGCCGAAAGCCCGGACTGGTGACGACGAGCCCGTACTCGGTGATCGAATCCGGGGCATCCTCGATCGAGGTGGTGGTCACCATGTCCGCGCCGAGTTCGGCGCAGCGCTGCGCGAAGTCGAGGGTCGAATCGGCGACCGTCACGACAGCGCCGAGCGCGACGAGAGGTTCGATGGTCGCTTGACCGGACACCCGCCCACCGGCGACCAGCACTCGCGTACCGCGGAGCCAGGACAGGTCGTTCTCGGAATCCGCTGAGCTGGTCATGGTTTTCAGCCTCCGAGCGCTGCGAGGTATTCGCTGTAGAAGAGTGCCAATCCGATAGCCGACGCAATAGCCGCCAGCAACCAGAATCTGATGATGACCGTGGTTTCAGCCCACCCGGCGAGTTCGAAGTGGTGATGGAACGGCGCCATTCGGAAGACCCGCCGTCGGCTGGACCGGAACACCGCTACCTGGATCACCACCGACGCGGCCTCCGCGACGAACAGTGCACCGATGACCACCATCAACAGTTCCGTGCTGGTGGTGATCGACAATCCGGCGAGCATGCCGCCGAGGGCAAGAGAACCGGTGTCGCCCATGAAGATCTTGGCGGGTGCGGCATTCCACCAGAGGAAACCGATGCACGCGCCGGCGCCGGCCGCGCAGAGCACCGCGAGATCGAGCGGGTCTCGGACGTCGTAGCAACCCTTACCGGGATTCGTCTCGCACGAGTAGCGGAACTGCCAGAACGTGATGATGACGTAGGCGCCGAGAACGAAACTCATCGCTCCGGCGGCCAATCCGTCGAGGCCGTCGGTCAGGTTGACGGCATTGGACCAGGCGCTGACCAGTAGGTAGCAGAAGGCGATGAAGACCACGGAACCGAGTGAGACGGTGGCGATGTCGCGAACGTACGACAAATGAACACTGCCCGGAGTCAGCCCGTCGTCACCGCGGAACTGCAGGGCCAAGATTCCGAAGGCAATGGCAGCGACGAACTGGCCGACCAGCTTCGCTGTCTTGTTCAGTCCCAGATTGCGCTGCTTGCGGATCTTGATGAAGTCGTCGAGGAAACCGACTCCACCGAGCGCGGTGGTCAGACCGAGAACGAGTAGGCCGGACGCCGACGGTCCCTCCGCGTTGTCCATGCCGAGACCGATGAGGTGTGAGCCGAGATAGCCGGCCCAGATTCCGGTCAGGATCGCGACGCCGCCCATCGTGGGAGTGCCGCGCTTGGCCTGGTGACTGGCTGGACCTTCGGTTCGGATCTCCTGCCCGAAACCTTGTTTCGAGAACGCCTTGATCAGGATCGGCGTGAGCATGATGGAGACCGCCAGCGCGATGCCTGCGGCGAGAAGAATCTGGATCACTGCGAATCCCCGCCGTTCTCGCCATCGGTGTTCGCGTCACCGGTGTTGTCGCTGGGCGTTGCGGCCAGAATCGCTTCGGCGACCGTCCACAGTTCAACCGACTTGGACGCCTTCACCAGGACGAGATCGCCCGGTTCGAGTTCCGCTTCGAGAATGGCGATTGCCGCAGCTGCGTCTGGCACGACGACGGACTCGTCACCCCACGACCCCTCCATCACCGCACCTTGATGCATCGCACGCGAGGTGCGGCCCGTTCCGACGACGATCAACTTGCTGACATCGAGTCTGACGGCCAGGCGACCGATCGCGTCATGCTCGACGACCGATTCCGGCCCGAGTTCACCCATCTCACCGAGCACAGCCCAGCTACGGCGCCCGAAGTGCCGATCCGATCGCGCCATGGACACCAACGCTTTGAGCGCAGCGCGCATGGAATCGGGATTTGCGTTGTAACTGTCGTTGACGACGGTGACGCCGTCGGCGCGCTCGGTGACTTCCATCCGCCTCGCTGACGCTGCCTTCGTGCCCTCGAGGACACGCGCGATGTCTGCAACCGCGAGGCCGTTCTCGAGTGCGACGGCCGCAGCGGCAAGAGCGTTGCTCACGTGATGTTCGCCGTGAACGGCCAGGCGAATACGCGCAGAACCCTGTGAACAGTTCAGCGTGAAGGAAGCCCGGGCCTGGTCGTCGACAACAACGTCGGTCGCCCGAACGTCGCAGTCTTCGGACTGACCGACGAATACGATCCGGGCCTTGGTTCGACTCGCCATTGCGGCGACCATGCGGTCGTCGGCGTTGAGGACCGCAACTCCACCGTCGGCTGCCGACGGGAGTGCTTCCACCAGTTCACCTTTGGCGACCGCGATCGCTTCACGCGAACCGAATTCACCGAGATGGGCGGTGCCGACATTGAGAACGACGCCGATCTTCGGCGGCGCGATCTTGGTCAGTTCGCCGACGTGACCGACCCCACGGGCCGACATCTCGAGGACCAGGAAGCGGGTCTTCTCGTCGGCGCGGAGCACAGTCCACGGCAAACCCAGTTCGTTGTTGAACGAGCCTGGTGGGGCGACCACCTCACCGCGCTCGCGAAGCAGCGCCGCAATCAGGTCCTTGGTCGAGGTCTTGCCTGCCGAACCAGTGACACCGACCAGCGTCAGCCCGCCCCCCGAAGCCGACCCCTCTGCTGCCAGTTCGTCGACCACGGCCCTGGCCAGGAGGCCGAGGGCATGCAAGACGGCAGCCCCGGATCCGTCTGTGTCATGTTCGAGCAACATCACAGCGCTCGGACCGTCGTTCGGTACCGACGGGACAACTATCGCCGGAACCCCGACCGGCCGCGCTGCTAGCACCGCCACCGCACCGGCGGCCACCGCCGCTTCCGCATGGTCGTGACCGTCGACGCGTGCGCCGGGGAGTGCGAGAAACAGTCCACCTGGACCAGCCTTGCGCGAATCGAATTCGACGGTTCCTGTCACCTGAGTCGACGGATCGTCGACGTCATGCAGGGTTCCTCCGACGATCTCGGCGATCCGAGAGAGCGTCATCGGGATCATTGCTTGCCTCCATGTGCTGTGTTGATCGCGAATCGGCCGATCATTTCGCCCAACACCTCGCGGTCGTCGAATGGGTGTTTGACCCCGTCGATTTCTTGACCCACTTCGTGGCCTTTGCCTGCCACCAGTACTACGTCGCCTGGCTGCGCCCACCGGACTGCTTGCTCGATCGCGAGCGCCCGGTCCCCCACTTCGTGAATCTCGCCGCGTTCGGATTCGGGAACGTCGATGGCGCCTTGCATAACCGAAGCGCGAATTTTCGCGGGATCCTCGGTGCGCGGGTTGTCGTCGGTGACGATCAGCAGGTCTGCGCCCCTCGCACCAGCTTCGCCCATGAGGGTGCGTTTGCCGGCGTCGCGGTCACCGCCCGCACCGACGACCACAGCCACTCGGCCGGGAACCTGATTGCGCAGGGTGGCGATCACGGCTTCGAGTGCCGCCGGTTTGTGGGCGTAGTCGACCACTGCCAGGAAGCTCTGCCCGCGGTCGATCCGCTGGACCCGTCCGGGGACATCCACCGTTCCGAGTGCTCGAACAGCAGCGTCCGGATCGAGTCCGGCCGCGAAGCTGACAGTCAGTGCCAAGGCTGCGTTGGCCACGTTGTATCGACCGGGGAGGCGAAGCGAGACGGGCCACGATTGTCCGTCCGGCCCGACCAACTCGAAAGTCTGCGAGCCGTCCTCGGCAACCTCGACGGCGCCGACCTTCCACTCGGCCTCGGCCGTCGAGGTCGAGACCGTGGTCACCGCATCGCTCTCGTCGGTCGCGGCCAACTCAGCCATCCGTCGACCCCATACGTCGTCGACGCAGACGACGGCATGCTCGGCTCGCACCGTCGACTCGGGATCGAACAGTCGAGCCTTGGCCTGGAAGTACTCCTCGAAGTCCCGATGGAAATCCAGGTGGTCCTGCGAAAGATTGGTGAACGCGCCGATGTCGAAGCGGATGCCGTCGACGCGTCCGAGAGCGAGCGCGTGACTGGACACCTCCATGACGACGGTATCGATCCCCTGCTCTGCCATCACGGCGAACAGCGCATGGAGTTGCGGAGCTTCCGGCGTGGTCAGAGCGCTGGGTACTCGGCGGCCGTCGATCCGAGTCTCGATGGTGCCAACCAGACCGGGCTTGCGGCCGGCTCCGGCAATCGCTGCTTCGAGCAAGTAAGACGTCGTCGTCTTGCCGGATGTGCCGGTAATGCCGACGACCTGCATCTTCTCCGAGGGCCGGCCGTAGATCTCCGCTGAGATCTCACCGAGCACATCCCGCGGGTTCGGATGAACGAGAACCGGGACGGACCGGTCGGGCGCCTTTTCGGCGGACTCGATCAATTCGAGGCCGGCCTCGTCGGTCAAGATCGCGGTCGCACCGCGCCCCAGAGCGTCGACGGCGAACTGAGCGCCGTGCGTCCTGGCACCGGGCAGAGCGGCGAAGAGGTCATCGGCCACGATTCCCTGCGCACGCAGGTCGACGCCCTTGACGACGACCTCCGACGACTGTGATCCCGGTTGCCCGACCCATTCGAGGCGAGCTCCGGACAGTTCGGAGAGCGCCGTGATCGCGGTAGCAACCGGTTGTGTCGGACGCGTCCCGGGAGCGCCGTCCGAGTTCGACGATTGCAAACGATTCGGCACTGTCACTCGACTCCTGGCAATTGTCGTTGTTCTTGGCGGTCGCAGCGCAAGCAAAGTTCGGCGTACTGCGATGAATGAGGTTACTGCGACGTTTGAGATTACCGTGTCCGGGATTCACCCGAAGACCCTGTCGAAACCGACACACCGCAATCAGTCCGCCTGCAACACCAACTTGCGACCGGGGTCCGGCGACATCGGAACGCTGTCACGCTGCAGCATCCACGACGCGATGTTGTGGAACAACGGTGCTGCCGATTGACCGCCGCCGCCGTCCACACCGCGAACCGGTGCGTCGAGCATGATTCCGATCACGAATCGGGGGTTGTCCGCGGGCGCGATCCCCGCGAAGGTGATCCAGTAGTTGGAGTTGGAGTAGCACTTGCACGCGGGATCCACTTGCTGCGCGGTGCCGGTCTTTCCGCTGACCTGGTATCCCTCGACGCCCGCGGCAACACCGGTTCCTCGTTGGTTGCCGGTGTCTTCCTGAGTGACCGATCGGAACATGTCCCGAACCGTCGACGCTGTCTGGGCGCTGACCACCTCGACACCCTCGGGCTGCGGCGTCTCGGTCCGAGTGCCGGAAGAATCGACAGTCGACTTCACGATTCGCGGAGGAATTCGCACACCGTCGTTGGCAATGGCCTGGTACATCCCGGTCATCTGCAAGGTTGTCATCGAAAGACCCTGCCCGATCGGCAAGTTCGCGAAGGTTCCGCCGGACCACTGATCGCGACTCGGGACGCTGCCGGCGCTCTCGCCGGGAAGTCCGACGTCTGTGCGTTGTCCGAGGCCGAACCTATTCAGCATGTCTGCGTAGCGATCCTCGCCCACTCGCTGAGCGAGCATCAAGGTGCCGACGTTCGAGGACTTTCCGAACACACCGGTAGAGGTATACGGGGCCACACCGTGATCCCACGCATCCTTGACTGTGGCACCGGACATCGTGATGCTGCCCGGGACTTGCAGAACTTCGTCCGGAGTTGTCTTACCGTCCTCGATGGCCGCTGCTGCGGTGACGATCTTGTTCACCGATCCGGGCTCGAACGGCGTGCTGACCGACGGATTGCCCATTTCGGCTGTCGGCGCGTTCTTGTCGATGCCGATCGCGGGGTTGAAGGTGCTGTCGTTGGACATGGCCAACACCTGTCCCGTCTTGGAGTCCATGACCACAACCGAAGCGTTCTTGGCGCCCGACTTGTCCTTGGCGATCTGGACCTGCTGCTGAACGTAGAACTGGAGGTCCGAATCGATGGTCAGCTCGACACCCGAACCGTTGACGGCCGGTTGCTTGTCACGCCAGCTACCAGGGATCACAGCGCCGTCGGAACCGCGGTCGTACGTTTCGGATCCATCGGTTCCGGCGAGCGTGGAGTCCATCGAATCTTCGAGGCCGAGCAAACCGTGCCCGTCCCAGCCGGTCGCGCCGACGAGATTCGCCGCCAGAGAGCCACCGGGGTACTCGCGGATGTCCTGTCGCTCGAGGCCGACCTCCCGGAACTTGTCCGAGATCTCGGCAGCAACCGCCGGATCCACGCTGCGAGCGAGGTACGTGAAAGTCTCGTTGCTGTTCATCTTCTGAAGCAGATCTTTTTCCGGAACGGTATCGCCGAGCTTGGCGTGGATTCCGGCGGCGATCTCGGCGAGGCGATCGCTGACTTCCGGCGCCTGCTTGTCACCCTCGGCGCCCTGCTCGATGCTCTTCGCGCGCGCTTCCTCGAGTTCCTTGCGTACTCGCACCGGCTGGAAAGTCAGCGCCTTGGCTTCCATGGTGAACGCGAGGGGGTTTCCGTTGCGATCGGTTATCGAGCCGCGTACGGCCGGATCGACCTGCGTCGTGGTTCGTTGATTCGCAGATTCCGCAGCCAGGCTCGGCGCATCGATTCCCTGAATCCACAAGAGCTGCAATGCCGCAACGGCGAGCGCACCACACATGGTGATACGACCGACTCGCTGACGAAACGGAAATGAGGCAGTGGCCGAGCGGCGCGGACGCCGACCGGGGTTGTTACGGGAGTTCTGACTCACCGACGTTCCTCAGGCGGAGCAGGCACCGCCGTCGTGGTGGCGGGTGCTGTCGTCGTGGGGATCACAGGAACCAATTGTTCACTCTGCGCGAGGTTTCGCGTGTTATTCGGAACGCTCGGCGTGGCTCCAGGAACAACCGGCGTTGTGGTGCGCGGCGGTGTCGCGGTCGGTGCGGGCACCGATGTGGGCGCATCGAGCGGCGGCATCGCGCCGGCAGTCGCGGGAGTCGGCGTTCCGACGACCTCGACCGAACCATCCGGATGAACTACCAGACGTGCAGGGTCCTTGGCGGGGACCATGCCGAGAGCGCTTGCCTGATTTGCCAACTCCGGAGCCGAGTTACGCGACTGGAAGTCACGTTCGAGCGCTGCTTTCTGCTCGACCAAAGACTGGTTGTATGCACGTGCATCACTGAGTTGGTACGAATCCTCGGCAGCGCGAGTGGTCAGCAGCAGAGTCACCGCGAGACCGATGGACAGAAGTCCGATAACGGAGGCCACGAACGGTACCCGCCCCTTGAGCATCGCCCGAGGAGAGATCGACGGGCCGGCAGCAGCGGCAGTTCCGGTCCGGCCTGCCGCCCGTGCGGTGCGCTTGTCGTATGCGCGTTGCGCTGCACCGGATTTGCCCTGACGACTCATGCCCGCCTCCTGGAAATGCGTTCTGCGGCACGCAAACGCACCGGAGCTGATCGTGGGTTCTCTTCGATTTCCTGCTCAGACGCACGTTCTGCGCCACGGGTGAGAATGCGGAACTCCGGCCCCATACCCGGCAACTCGACCGGTAGACCTTCAGGACTGGTGGACTTCGAGCGGGGAACCAACTCCGCCTTCACAACTCGATCCTCGAGCGACTGGTAGGACATGAACACCACTCGCCCACCGACTGCCAGTGCATCGAGCCCGGCAGGAACGGCCGCACGAAGCGAATCCAACTCGGCATTGACTTCGATCCGCAGCGCTTGGAAGGTGCGCTTGGCCGGGTGTCCACCCGTACGCCGCGTGGCCGCCGGGATTGTTCGGTACAGCAACTCGACCAGAGCTGCACTGGTGGTGAATGGTTCACGCTCACGCTGCCGAAGGATCTCGGACGCAATCTTTCCGGCGAACCGCTCTTCGCCGTACGTGCTCAGAATGCGAGCAAGGTCGCCGTGACTGTAGGTGTTCAGGACCTCTGCCGCGGTCAGCCCGACCGTCTGATCCATCCGCATGTCGAGAGGGGCGTCGATCGAGTACGCAAAACCTCGGTCGGCTTCGTCCAACTGCATCGACGACACACCCAGATCGAAGAGGATCGCGTGAACCGACTCCGTCGACGGCAGACCTGCCTGTTCGAGCGCGTCTTCGATCCCGTCATACGTGGTGTGCACGAACGTGGTTCGGTCCGCGAATGGCGCCAGACGCTCGGCAGCGATGCGGAGTGCGTTGGTGTCGCGATCGAGACCGATGAGGTGAAGGCCCGGATACTTGCCGAGGAAGAATTCGGAGTGGCCTCCGAGCCCCAACGTCGCATCGATCATGTATGCGCCTTCGCCACCGTCACCGACGGCGGTGATGGCAGGGCCGAGAAGATCGTCGGCACGATGCAGAAGTACGGGGACGTGCGCGAAGCCATCGGCATCCGAGGGTTCGTTCACCTCGTGATCCACCATGATTGCTCCGGCTCCTACTTTCATGATTTCCGATGACTTTTCGAAAAGGTGCTGACTTTCCGAGAAGGCGATGACTGTTCGAGAAGGCGAATGCTTCGAGGTCCCTGCCCGAAGGAGAACCTGGCGCTGGGGAAGTGCGTCAGGGTCTTTCCGGGCAGAGGCCTCGCGGCATTCGCCGGGGGCTCTTCGCCTAGACGATCTCGCTGAGAGATTCGCCTGTTGCCTGCGAATAGTCCTCTTCGTTGTCTCCGAGATACCTCTCCCAGGCTGCTAGATCCCAGATCTCGAGGTAATCGACGGAGCCGGTCACTACGCATTCCTTGGACAGGTTTGCGTAACGCCGATGATCAGCCGAGAGGGTGATTCGCCCCTGGGCATCGGCGTGCTGTTCATCTGTACCGGCGGCCAGGGCACGTACATACGCCCGAGCTGCCGGATCATTGCGTGGAGCTGCCGCTGCCTTTCGAGCAAGCTTGACGAACTCGTCCCGGGGGTAGATGGCGAGGCTGTGATCTTGACTCTTGGTGATCATCAATCCTCCTGCCAGTTCGTCTCGGAACTTTGCCGGCAACGTGAGCCGACCTTTGTCGTCGAGCTTCGGCGTGAAGGTACCGAGGAACACTCGACACCTCCTGCGAGCTTGCGCTGAAACCCTCCCTATCGAGCGGATCGTGCTTCAGCTCTCCGCCCGAACCCACAGTACCCCACTTTCCCCCACAAACAAGGAGCACATGGTCCCTATTCAGCATCATTTGCTGATAAATAGCAGGTCAGCGCAGGTGGGGATACGTGGGGGAAATTTGCAACCGTGTCCCGGCCCACACCGCCGTCATATCGACCCTTCACGCCACGATTTGTCGCTCCCCCAAGCAAAATCGCAGTACAAGCGCGGTTTTCGAATAGACGTGAGCGGGACGAGGTCTGGTCGTGCGTTGCAGTTCGACCAGGGTGGAGGAAAGTGGAGGGCCGAGTGGAGTGAAGTGGAGGAAGCCCGCGGGCTTGCCTAGGGGCGACCGTGGGTGGCGAGTGATTCGCTCGCGCGTCACTGATTCACTTCGATGGATTGCCGGCACACATGTACAACACCCACACCAACGACGTGTGGCGGTCGGCAACCTTGGTTGCCGACCGCCACACGTGTGGTCGTCCGTGCCCTACAGAGGGCGTCATGTCCGAACTGCACCACTCTCGAAGTACGCCCGAAGAAGGGCGGGAGAGCTAGTCCTGCTCGAACCTGCGTTTGAATCGATCTTCCATCCGCGACGAGAATCCGCCGCCGGACTTGCGGCCGCGTCCCCGCCCGGATCCACCGGCACTACCCCTACCCGGCGGACCGGAGGGATGATTGCCACCTTCGGAAGCGGGTTCGGCTGCTGCTGCGGACTTGCGTCCACCACCCCAGAGGAACAAGACCCCTGCGCCGAACATGAACAAGAAACCGAACAGGCTGATGATCGGAAAACCGCCCGGCTTGAGCGGGAGGGCAACCCCCGCGATCAGCAGGACCAGACCCAGCACGAATAGAGCCGCTGCTTGGAACCGCCGTCTACTCGACGGCGCCCGCATACGGCCGCCCCTCACATTGGAGGCGAACTTGGGGTCTTCGGCATAGAGAGCGCTCTCGATCTGGTCGAGCATGCGCTGCTCGTGCTCGGAGAGTGGCACGGTACCTCCCCCGGCACTGGAAGTTTGGCAACCACCCCACGGTGTGGGGCGGCGGGTAATCAAGTTGGACGATTACCTGTTTTCATAATACGAGCAGTTTAGGTCTCGGACCACCAACTCCGGGTACGAGTTCCGCCACAAGCGTACGTATTCGTGCCGAAGGGCCCCGATTCGGCTCCATTTGCCTGTGCGGACCAGGAAATTCCCCGGAAACAACTGCCAACACGGACCATTTGTTCACGACGCTCGCAAATGCTCGGACGCGTCCTGACCGATGAAATCTTCGACCGCCGTGAGAAAACGACCGACCTCGGCGAAGAATGCATCGGAATCGGAGTCCGTGATCACGATCGACACACCGGTTTCCACGGCCGCACGCGCAGCGGACCACCCCGCGAAGAACTTCGACCACGCTCCGAACGCGGGCGCTGCGGCGTCCATCAGAACCCACGCGTTTCCGCTTCGCTTGCGCTTCGATCCGGCACCGGCAGGAGCTGCGGCCAACACTGCCCCGGCACCACGTAGTGCTGCCAGATAGGCACACCGGAACCGGTCGGCAGGATCGCCCGCCCCAATCGCTTCCTCGAGAAGCGCATCCGCCTTCCGGAGGAGCCCCCACGCCACACCGGACTTTCCGACTTGCGCAGTGCGGTGGCTGGCGTCCGTCGCACCGAAGGACCGCCTCGCCGATATCGGCAATCGCGAGATTGCGGCATCCGACGGGCTCGACAACTCGGCCGGAAGAGTTCGTTGGCACTTCACACGATCAGGCTTTACATGCTCGGACATCGGGGCACCTCCTGCACCGTAAGGATCCAAGGCCAGGTGGGCCGGAGATGCCCGCTTCCCTTCGGGCATCTCCGGATCACCCACATCGAACATCTGTTCGACCTATTCAATATAACTGCACCCACCGACACGCCGTCAAGAGAAGAGGTGAGACCGGTCGACCCGCAGATCGCCTGGACACCACATACGGTCGACCTCGATCGTGAAGAATTCGCGAGTCGACTCCACGAGGCACTGGCCGTGTACGTCACTGCGATGGACTATCCGCGAGGAACCGAGTTCCATCGCGCACCGATGTGGCAGGAGCACGCGAACCGGCCTGGCTGGAAAGCCGTCGGCGCATTGGCGGTTCCCCAGCAACCGTCACACGAAAATCTGCCGCTGGTGGGGATCGCTTACGGGTATCGCGGGAGCCCGGACCAGTGGTGGCATCAACAGGTACTGCACGGGCTTCGGCGCTCGGGTCGCCCTCAGAGCGAGATCGACGCGATTCTGAGCGACTACTTCGAACTCACCGAACTCCACGTGCATCCGAACGGTCAAGGTCACCGATTGGGCGAATCGCTCTTGCGTCACCTCCTCGTCGATCGAACCGAACGCAGCGTTCTGTTGTCGACACCTGAGGTGTTCGACGAGGACAACCGAGCCTGGCGGCTGTACCGCCGCCTCGGCTTTCGCGACGTGCTCCGCAGATTTCGTTTTGCCGGCGACAACCGGCCATTTGCGGTCCTCGGCCGTGGACTGCCGCTGTGAGCGCATTTCTCGACGCCGTCGTCGTCGGTTCCGGACACAACGCGCTCGTTTCGGCCGCGTATCTCGCACGTGAGGGTTGGTCGGTCGAGGTTTTGGAGAAGGACACGGTTCTCGGCGGTGCCGTCTCGACAGTCGAGCGATTTCCCGGATACAAGGTGGACCGGGGGTCGTCTGCGCACCTCATGATCCGACACAGCGGCATCATCGAGGAACTCGGACTCGGCGCGCACGGCCTTCGCTACATCGACTGTGACCCGTGGGCGTTCGCTCCGCCCGCCCCTGGCACCGACGGGCCGGGCATCGTGTTTCATCGCGACCTCGACGCAACCTGCCGGTCCATCGAACGAGCTTGCGGGACAAAGGACGCCGACGCGTACGGGCGGTTCGTCGCGGTCTGGTCGGAGCGCAGCCGACACGTGATGAAGGCATTTTCCACACCGCCCACCGGATCGAACCTGATCGGTGCGTTCGGAGGACTGGCCACAGCGCGCGGCAACAGCGAACTGTCGCGGCAGTTCCTCGCGCCTGGCGACGCACTGCTGGACGAGTATTTCGACAGTGAGGCGCTCAAGGCAGCGTTGGCGTGGTTCGGCGCCCAGTCCGGGCCTCCGATGTCGGAACCGGGAACCGCTCCGATGGTCGGCTTCGCGGCCCTCATGCACGTCCTACCGCCCGGGCGAGCAGTCGGAGGGAGCGGCGCACTGAGTGCTGCGTTGGCCTCCCGGATGGCTGTCGACGGCGCCACCGTCGCGCTCGGTGACGCCGTGACGTCGATCCGCCGGAACTCTGATCACTGGACCGTCACAACCGAGAGCGGTCGAGAAGTTCACGCTCGCAAGGTAATCGCGGGTTGCCACATCCTCACGACACTCGATCTCCTGGGCAACGGAGGCTTCGACCGAACCACGCTCGATCACTGGCTGCGGAAGATCAGGGTCGGCCCCGGCATCGGCGCTGTATTGCGACTGGCGACATCTGCGCTCCCCTCCTACCGCGGCGACGCCACGACACGGGAAAGTACCTCGGGATTGCAATTACTCGTTTCCGATCGCGCCCACTTGCGCACTGCACACGGCGCAGCACTGGCGGGGGAACTGCCTCCTCGCCCTGCGGTTCTCGGAATGAGTTTCAGCGGAATCGATCCCACGATCGCCCCGGCCGGGCGGCATCAGGTGACACTGTGGTCGCAGTGGCAGCCGTATCGTCTCAGCGGACATCGCGATTGGGCGTCGGTCGCCGAGGCCGAGGCCGACCGGATCGTCGGCGAGATGGAGGCTTTTGCACCCGGATTCGCCGATTCCGTCCTCGACCGCTTCATTCAGACTCCCCGCGACATCGAGTCGGAATTGGGGATGATCGGCGGAAATGTCATGCACGTCGAGATGTCACTCGATCAGATGATGTTGTGGCGACCGCTTCCCGAACTGTCCGGCCATCGCGTTCCGGGAGCAGACGGGTTGTATCTGACCGGAGCCTCGACGCATCCCGGTGGTGGTGTGTCCGGAGCCAGTGGTCGCAGTGCCGCTCGAATCGCACTGTCCGACAGCCGCCGGGGTAAAGCGAGTCAGTGGATGCGTCGTTCGAGCAGGTCGTGAAGGTCACCCACCGAACTTCACCCGCCGACACGCCCCCGCCTCGATGACTGGCTACGCCACGGCTGGCACGATGACCACTGTGCAACAGTCCACCGATCCCGCCGCCAAGCCGACCAGTCGGAAACGTTTCCTGACGGTTGCCGCGCTCGCCCTCATGCTTGTTCCCTTGCTTGCCGGGTGCATCCGCGTGCAGGTGTCGATGGGAGTGTCCGCGAACGATCGTGTGACCGGACAGGTGGTAGCTGCCGCTATTCCGGCGAACGAGGCGGACAAGGGTCCGCAGCTGACCCCGCCTTCCTCGCTGGAGGACAAGATACGGGTTCAGGAATACAAGAAGGACGGATACGTCGGCAGCCAGGCGTTCTTCAGCGACTTGTCCTTCGGTGACGTCGCCCAACTGGGCTCGATGTATGCCGAGGGATCCGGGTCGTTCCAGATCACCCTCAAGCGATCCGGGGACACCGTCACGCTCGACGGCAAGGCAGACCTGAAGACGGTTCCGACTCAGGGCGCGGACGTCCAGGTCAGCATCGCCTTCCCGGCACGGGTCGGCACGACCAACGGAACACGAGACGGCGATTCCCGGGTTTCGTGGACTTTGCCCGCCGGCGAGGTGTCGACAATGCGCGCCGAGGTCAACTACGCGGACCCCAGCACCCGAAGCTTCGCCGGGTGGGCAGGAATCATGGCCGGATTGGCGCTCGGTGTCGCGATTATCGTCGGTGCAATGGCCTGGATGGCGCGCAATCGAGCACCGATCAAGCGCGCGCCCGCCGCGAAAGCACCGGCCATGAAGACGCCTGTCACGAAATCACCTGTCAGCAAGCAAGCTGACAACAGGAATCCGAAAAACACCACGAAGTAGCGCCTGGCGGTTGCCCCCTCGATTGGTGTCGAGCGGGGCAACCGGGATCAGACGGCTTGTGCTGTCCCGACAGAGGTGTCGGGGGTGAGACCGAGTCGCTCGAGGACCTCACTGGTGGCGCGCGCGAAGTTCAACGTGATGAAGTGCAGGCACGGAGCGCCTTCGGCGATCAACCGCTCTCCCATCTCGGTGGCCAGATCGATGCCGAGTTCGCGGACCGCTGCACGGTTCTCTTCCGGACCGCTTCCGGCCGCGGCGTCGAATCGGCGTTCGAGGGCGGGAGGCAACGACGAGCCCGACAGCTCGAGCATGCGCCTCACCGAGCGCAGCGACGTCACCGGCATGATCTCCGGGATGATCGGCTTGGCGCCCTGTTCTGCGTCGTATGCACTCACGCGGTCACGGAGACGCAGGTAGTCCTCCACGTCGAAAAACATCTGCGTGATCGAGTACTCGGCGCCGGCACGCAACTTCGACACCAGGTACTTCGTGTCGTACGCCAAGTCCGGAGCGCGGTAATGCCCCTCGGGGAACGACGCGACGCCCACATGGAAGTCGCCCAGGTCACGGACCATCCGCACGAGTTCCTCGGCGTACTCGACGCCTTCGGGATGCTTCTTCCACTCGCCGAGCGGATCACCGGGCGGATCGCCGCGCAACACGAGGATGTTGCTGATCCCACGATCGGCGTATGCACCGACCATGGCGCGAAGTTCTTCGGTGCTGTGCGAGACGGCAGTCAGGTGAGCAACCGGCAGCAGGGTCGTCTCCTCGGCCAGTTCGCCGGTGACGCGCACCGTACGATCGCGCGTCGAGCCACCTGCGCCGTAAGTCATCGAGACGAACGCCGGTCCGAGCCGCTCGAAGGTACGCACCGCACGCCACAGACGCGCTTCGGCGTCAGCGTCGCGCGGCGGCGAAAACTCGACCGAGAACGGAATACGGCTACCTGTCGAGGAAGCGATCCGATCGACGATCGACGGTGTTCGGGTGGCCCACCCCTCGCTGGAGCGGCCCCTGACTGGATCGAATGTCACCGGTCAAGCATATGTTTTCCAGCTGCAAACAAGCTCATCGCCCAGGACTGCGTATCCCGAATGTCAGGATCACGCAGTTCACGGCCCGAACCCCCGTTGATTCCAACCCCCACTAAGCTGGGCCCCAAGCTCGCTTCCGTGTAACCCTCCGGCGCGAGAACATACCGATCTTGGAGGCCACCCTGTCCGCAGGAACCGCGCGCGTTGGACAGAGTTCGACCAACACCGCACCGCATCCGACCTCACTCGAACTGCCAGGCGTGTTCGAAGGAGCGCTCCGCGACTTCTTCGATTCACGCGGCGAACTCGTCTCGAATATCGGCGGTGGATACGAGAAAGCCGTCAGCACCCTCGAAGCCTTCGTCCTGCGCGGAGGAAAGCGCGTCCGGCCCTCGTTCGCCTGGACGGGATGGCTCGGCGCCGGAGGCGACCCGAACGGGAGCGACGCGGAGGCGGTGATTCGTGCATGCGCGGCCCTCGAACTGGTGCAGGCCTGCGCGCTCGTCCACGACGACATCATCGACGCATCAACGACCAGGCGCGGCTTCCCGACCGTTCACGTCGAATTCGAGGACCAGCACCGAGGCGAGGAGTGGAGCGGCGACTCCGCGCACTTCGGCGAGGCCGTCGCCATTCTCCTCGGCGACCTGGCCTTGGCCTGGGCTGACGACATGATCCGAGAATCCGGCATCAGCCCCGACGCGGCCGCACGAGTGAGCCCGGTCTGGTCGGCAATGCGCACCGAGGTGCTCGGTGGCCAATTCCTCGACATCAGCAACGAAGCCCGCGGAGACGAGACCGTCGAGGCAGCCATGCGGGTCAACCGTTACAAAACCGCCGCGTACACGATCGAACGCCCACTGCACCTCGGCGCCGCATTGTTCGGTGCAGACGCCGAGTTGATCGATGCCTACCGGACGTTCGGCACCGACATCGGGATTGCCTTCCAACTTCGCGACGACCTGCTCGGTGTCTTCGGAGATCCGTCCGTCACGGGCAAACCGTCGGGCGACGATCTCATCGCCGGTAAGCGGACTGTCCTGTTCGCGATGGCGCTTGCCCGCGCCGACGCCGCAGATCCGGCGGCAGCAGAACTGCTCCGCAACGGAATCGGCACCCAGTTGACCGACAACGAAGTCGACACTCTGCGTCAGGTGATCACCGATCTTGGCGCCGTCACCGACGTCGAAACGCAGATCGACACCCTCGTCGAGGCAGCTGCGAACGCCCTCGACTCGAGCACGGCAACGGCAGAGTCCAAGGCTCGCCTGACCGATATGGCGATCGCGGCCACGAAGCGAAGCTACTGACCGTGGCAGACGTGCACCGCACTCGAACCGTCAGCTCGCCGACCGATCGAGTCGTGATCGTCGGCGCGGGACTTGCCGGACTGTCTGCGGGGTTGTATCTGCGTGGCGCCGGCCGCGATGTCACGATCCTCGAGAGCAACGGCTCGGTCGGCGGGCGAGTCGGTGTCTACCAGGGCAGTGACTACAGCATCGACAACGGCGCAACGGTGCTCACGATGCCCGAACTCGTCGAAGACGCTCTTGCGGCCGTCGGCGCCGACCCCGACTCGACAAACCCCAAATTCGTTGTGCACAAGCTCGATCCGACGTACCACGCGCGATTCGCAGACGGCACCGCTCTCGATGTTCACGCCGACCCCGACGACATGGCTGCCGAAGTCTCTCGTGTCTGCGGGCCGGAAGAAGCGAAGCGATACCGTGCGTTGCGGCGATGGCTGAACCGCATCTTCGACGCGGAATTCGACCGCTTCATGGACGCCGACTTCGATTCTCCCCTCGGACTGGTCAATTCGCGTGGCGCAGTCAAGGATCTGAGCCGACTCGTCGCACTGGGAGGATTCGGGAAACTGGGCGGGCAGGTTGATCGCAAGATCCGCGACCCTCGCCTCCGGCGGATCTTCACCTTCCAAGCGCTGTATGCGGGCGTTGCTCCATCTCGAGCCCTCGCCGTGTACGGAGCGATCGCTCACATGGACACCTCACTGGGCGTCTACTTTCCCGAGGGCGGGATGCGCACGATCGCCGAATCGATGGCCGACGCTTTCACCGAGGCCGGCGGAATTCTGCATCTCGGCCGCACGGTCGAACGACTCGAGGCGAGCGACCGTCGCGTGCGTGCCGTACACACACGCGACGGTGAGAGCTACGACTGTGATGTCGCAGTCCTCACCCCCGACATGGCCGTCACGGACTCCCTCTTGCGCCCGCATACGCGATTGCGCCCGCGACCGGTGCGTACATCGCCGTCCGCGGTCGTGATTCACGGCACTGTTTCTTCAGCCGTCGCCGACGGATGGCCCGCGCAGCGACACCACATGATCGACTTCGGCGAGGCGTGGAAGCGCACCTTCGCCGAGATCACGGCACGCCGCGGCCGCGGGCAACTGATGAGTGATCCGTCACTGCTCGTCACCCGACCGGCGCAGACCGACCCGAGCCTGGCCTTCTCGCGAGACGGCCGGATCCGTGAACCGCTGTCAGTCCTCGCGCCGTGCCCGAATCTGGACAGTGCGCCGCTCGACTGGGAAGTTCTCGGCCCGGCCTACGTGCGTGAAATCATCCTCACGCTGCAAGAACGTGGCTATACGGGACTGGTCGAGGGGTTCGATATCGATCACATCGACACCCCGCAGACCTGGCTCGAGAAGGGCATGGCCGCGGGTAGCCCGTTCGCGGCGGCACACACCTTCACCCAGACGGGGCCGTTCCGACGCAAGAACCTCGCCCGCGGCTTCGACAACGTCGTTCTCGCCGGATCGGGAACCGTTCCGGGGGTGGGAGTACCGACCGTTCTGCTGTCCGGCCGGCTCGCCGCCGAACGTATTACCGGTACACGCGAGCGAGCCAGCGCGGTGGGCACTCGTGCGAGCAACTAAACTAGCCCCTCGTAACCGACCATTCATCCACGATTCACCGACTCGGGCGCTGCATGCGCCGATCGACACCGATCTCCTCGGGGGAGGAACCTGCACCGATGACGTCCTCTGCCGCAGCCACTGAAAGACCGTGGCACCTAAGGGCCGCCAATTTCCTTCGGACTCCCGAAGGTCACAGTGCACTGCTCGGTTTCTTCGGCGCAGTCATGATCACGTTCGGCGGATTCGGTGCCGGTAGCGTCCGGCGCCAAGATCCGCTGCTCGAGTCGATGCATCTGTCCTGGCTCCGTTTCGGACACGGATCGATTCTGTCGGCGGCCATCGTCTGGATCGGTGTCCTGTGCATGATCGCTGCCTGGGTTCGACTGGGCCGCTCGACTCTGCGCGGTGACGTCTCGTTGCGCGGCCTGCGCTACGTCGTCCCGGTCTGGACGTTTCCGCTGCTGTTCGCGGTGCCCATGTTCAGCCGTGACGCCTACTCCTACCTGGCACAGGGCGCGTTGTTACGCAACGGCTTCGACCCGTATGCCGTCGGCCCCGTCGTCAATCCGGGAATCCTGCTCGACAACGTCTCCAACGTGTGGACGACGACAACTACCCCGTACGGCCCGGTTCACCTTCTCCTTGCCGACGCCATCGTTCGGCTGACCGGCGAGAACGTCATCGCCGGCACGATGCTGTTGCGGATCACGATGCTGCCCGGACTCGCCCTGATGATGTGGGCCGTTCCCCATCTCGCGACGAAGCTCGGCGGAAACACCTCGATCGCCCTGTGGCTCGCAGTACTCAATCCCCTCGTCCTGATCCACCTGATCGGCGGCGTTCACAACGAGATGCTCATGGTCGGCCTCATGGCCGCGGGCATTGCGCTCGCTCTCGAACGCAAGCACCTGTTCGGAATCGGGCTGATCGCACTCGCCGTCGCGATCAAGGCAACCGCGGGCGTCGCACTTCCCTTCATCGTCTGGATCTGGATGATCCACGAACGGGAAGACGCGGCCGCGGCCGGGCGAGAACCGGCGTCACCGATCCGATCGTTCGTCAAAACGGCCGGTGCAGGTTTCGCGGTATTCGTGGCGGTACTCGGATCCACCTCACTGATCGCCGGCGTCGGCCTCGGCTGGACGACGGCACTCTCGGGTTCGGCAAAGATCATCAACTGGCTCTCGCTGCCCACGATCGTGGCGCACATCGGAACCATGGCCACCTCCTGGTTCGCCGGTGACCATTTCAACGACATCCTCGAAGTCTCCCGGACCATCTCGGCGGTTGTGTTGATCGCGATCATCGCCGTCGTGTGGTGGCGCTACCGCAAGACCGAGCGCGACGCCGTCATGGGCATCGTGATCGTGATGGTCGCCATCGTCGTTCTGTCCCCCGCAGCACTCCCCTGGTACTACTCCTGGCCGCTGGCAGTAGCGGCCGGTTTCGCAATGTCGCCGACGACTCTCGCCGTACTGACCGGGCTGTCCACCTGGCTGATGCTGGTGTTCCAGCCTGACGGATCGATCGGCCTCTACACCTTCCCGCATGTGGCTCTGGCCATCGTCGCTGCCGTGATCGCGGCTATGTCCTTGCAGACGGAAGATCCACTCAGACTTCGTGGACGCAAACACGAGAAACCGATCGAAATGACGTCAGCCGCCTCGGCGCCCTCGACGTCAGAATCTGCGTGATCCGCGTGTCATGAACGCATTGTCTGCGTCCTATGAATTCTGCGAGGACGTGACGAGGGAACACGGCCGAACGTACTTTCTGGCCACTCGGTTGCTGCCCGAGCCTCGACGCCGCGCAGTTCACGCTCTCTACGCATTTGCTCGCGTCGTCGACGACGTCGTGGACGAACCCTCGGGTCCGCATGAACGAGGCACGGTGCTCGCCGACGTCGAACGTGCAGCCGTCACCGCACTCGACAACCCCACTGCGACAGGTGGCTTCCCGTCGACGGTTCCCCTCGACCTGACACGCGTACTCCCTGCCTTCGCCGATGCTGTGAAGACGTTCGACATTCCGCGTGCATACTTCGACGCCTTCTTCGAGTCCATGCGGATGGACGCCCCCGACACCGCGAAGTTTCGACCCGTCTACAACACGATGGACGAGCTTGCCGAGTACATGTACGGCTCCGCCGTCGTCATCGGTTTGCAGATGCTCCCGATTCTCGGAGTGAGCGTTCCGCAGCAGGAAGCTGTAGTGCCCGCGTCGAATCTCGGTGAGGCGTTTCAGCTGACCAACTTCATCCGCGACGTCGGTGAAGACCTCGACCGGGGACGTCTGTATCTCCCGGCGGGCGAGTTCGCCGCATTCGGGGTCGACATCGAGATGCTCGAGCACGGGCGCAGAACCGGAACGGTGGACGTTCGGGTCAAGCGCGCGCTGGCACACTTCATTGCCGTGACGCGGGGGCGGTATCGGTCTGCTGAATCCGGCATCCCGATGCTCGATCGGCGGGTCCAGCCGTCGATCCGCACGGCTTTCGTGTTGTACGGAGCAATTCTCGACCAGGTCGAGCGCGCCGACTTCCGGATACTGCATCGACGAGTGTCCGTTCCCGGACGCACGCGACTTCGAGTCGCTGCGCCGGGTCTGGTCCGGTCGGCAACCTACGCGGCGAAAAACCGCATGAGGTGAGTTGTCAGAAGGCCGGCATCTCAGAAAGCCATGGCCTGTGCGCGGCGGATGACCTCACGCGCGAGATCACCATGCAGTGCGTCCACCGGGCGCCCCGGCAGGGAATCGTCGGCCAGGAACAACCAGCGGAGGATTTCGATATCGGTGTAGCCGCCGTCGTGCAGCACCGCCAGCAGACCGGGCAACCACTTGACGATCTGGCCGTCCTCACCGAAGAACACTTCGGGGACACCGAGAACGCCATGCCGCTTGACTGCGATGATCTTGTGATCGCGAAGCAACTGGTGAACCTTGCTCACCGGCAACCCGACGTTCTTCGCCACATCCACCAGCTGGAACAGGGAAACCGAAGAATCCAGGACATCATCACAATAAGGAATCGCGCTCACCGCGAGAAGTTTATCCGGTCCGGCGAGCCCGCTGTGTACCGCCCGGTGCAGTGCTCGAAACCGCCGCTCCGCTTGGGTCACAGCGCTCTGTGACGTTCTCGAGACTTCCGCGTCGGTATCGCTGGCTACGATGGACGGGATGCGGCGTATCAGTAACCGAGATTTCGCGAACCGAGATTTCGTGAACCGGGATTTCGTGAACCGGGATTTCGTGGTGACCGCGAATCGACGCCCGTACGGCGGGGGCCACTACTTACATGCTGACAGCTACCGCCCAGAGCACAACCACACAGAGCACAACCACACAGAGCACAACCACACAGATCGCAAGCACGGAGGAATAGTCATTACGGAGGTCGAGGGTTGATCGGCGAAATGCTCGAGCGCCGCTATCGAGTGGACGCACCGATCGCGCGCGGCGGTATGTCGACCGTGTATCGAGGCCTCGATACACGGTTGGATCGACCTGTCGCGATCAAGGTGATGGACCCGCAATTTGCCGGCGATCCAGCGTTCCTGACTCGTTTCGAGTTCGAGGCCCGGGCCGTGGCCAGACTCAAGCATCCGTCCCTTGTGGCCGTCTACGACCAGGGCAGCGATCGCAATCACGTGTTCCTCGTGATGGAACTCGTCGACGGTGGAACTTTGCGCGAACTCCTTCGTGAGCGCGGACCGATGCCGCCTCACGCCGTCGCTGCAGTCGTGGCACCTGTCCTGGACGCGTTGGCGGTGGCGCATCGAGCGGGACTGGTTCACCGTGACGTCAAACCCGAGAACATCTTGATCTCGGACACCGGCGAAGTGAAGATCGCCGACTTCGGATTGGTGCGTGCAGCCGCGGCAGCAACCACCACCTCCAACAGCGTGATCCTCGGCACCGCAGCCTATCTGTCGCCGGAACAGGTGACGTCAGGAATTGCCGACACTCGAAGCGACGTCTATTCGACCGGCGTGTTGATGTTCGAACTTCTCACCGGTACAACACCGTTCACCGGTGATACGTCACTCTCCATCGCCTACCAACGAATCCACGACGATGTCCCGCGCCCCGGTTCACGCATCCCCGGTGTACCGGCGCAGTTCGATCGCCTGGTTGCCGAAGCCACTCACCGCGAGCCGGCACATCGTTTCGCCGACGCTGGTGAGATGGCAGCTGCACTTCGCAGTGTGAGCGAACAACTGGAACTTCCGTCATACCGCGTTCCGGCTCCGCGTCGAAGCGCCCAGCACCAGAGCGCGCAGGTTGCCCCGGCTCGGCCACAACCGGCGCCTGCGCCCCCGACGGATGTACACCCGAACTCTGCTGCGCGCCCGAACCCTGGTGCCACGACGGTATTGGCGTCCGGCGTGGCCCCGGCTGCGGCAGCCACCACGGCGCTCGGCACGGGCTCTCCTCCCCCCGGTGGCATTCAGCACACTCGCGCGGTCACCGCACAAACTGCTCGTCCGGCGACGGTCGACGGCGACTCGGATTTCGACGACGGTTCCGATTTCGGCGACGACCAACTGGGACCTGACGATCCGCACGCTCATTTTGTCGAAGCACGACGCAAGTCTCGACGAGCCACCCTGATCTGGCTGCTCGTCATCGCGGTCCTCGCGCTTGCGTTGGGCTTCGGCGGATGGTGGATGGGCTCGGGCCGCTATACAGCTGTTCCCTCGATCGACGGGCTGACCAAGGACACTGCGGTCACCGCTCTGCAGGACGCCGGGCTCTCCCCCGACGTCCAGGGTCAGTACTCCGACGCCCAACCCATCGACACGGTGATCGGGACAGACCCGGCCTCCGGCTCCAGGGTTACCAAAGGCTCGACCGTCGCGCTGCTGACTTCGCTCGGGCGTCCGACTGTCCCGCCCATTCCGGCCGGCGGCGACGTCTCGGCCCTGGGCGCACAACTCGCCGACCGTACTCTCGTCGCGGTCGACGGCGGGGACACATTCAGCTCCAAGATCCCGATCGGCGGCGTGGCGGCGCTCGACCCGGCGCCGGGAACCGAGGTTGCCGTGGGCTCCTCGGTCAAGGTCATCACGTCCAAAGGGTCACCGCCCGTTGACATTCCCGATGTGAAGGGCATGTCCGAGAACGCTGCGCGCGCCGCCCTCGACAAGGTAGGTATCTCCGTCAGCACCACCAGAACAACGTTCGACGACGCCGTCGAGGGCGGTAGCGTGATCGGCACAGATCCCGCAGTCGGGTCCTCCGTCAACGCCGGCACCTCCGTTGTTCTCCTCATCTCCGACTCCGTCAAGGTTCCCTCGCTGATCGGCCGCTCCGTCTCCTCAGCACGCGAAGAACTCGGCCGCCTCGGCCTCGAGATCACCGTGCGTCAGCTCACCCAGAACGACAGCTCGGTCATCATCAGCCAGAGCGTCAAGAACGACCTCGTTGCCAAGGGCACCGAGGTCAGCGTCGTCGCAATTCCCTGACAGTCCGCTTCGGCCTAGTCTGAATTCATGGCCACGTGGGAACCCGAGAGCATAGGGATACTCGACTTGCCGTCGGGGAGATCGATTCGGGGTCGAGGACTCCGCAATCCACTTCCTTCCGGGCCTCTCCCCACCTTCGGTGTCTACCTGACCGGTAAAGAACCTCCCGCTACCGAGTGGGATTCGGTGTGGGTCCGCTGGCGAGATTTCTGGTTGCCGAGCGATCCCGACGTGCTGCGCAGCGCCTTGCACGAAGTGTGGGTGCGTTCGGAAACCGAAAGAGTCGAGATCGCGTGCGGTGGCGGATTCGGCCGCACCGGAACAGCTTTGGCCGCTCTTGCCATTATGGACGGAGTGCCGAGTGAGGATGCCACCGCGTACGTTCGCGCACGCTACTCACCTCGCGCCGTCGAAATGCCCTGGCAGCGCCGATTCGTCACACGATTCACGAAATAGCGAACGCCCCCACCTGCGCGAGCGGGTGAGGGCGTTTGCCGAAAATCAGTGCCAGTGCCAATCAGCTTCGGCGAAGCAGGGTTTCAGCCTCGCAGCATCTCGGCCACGAGGAACGCGAGCTCCAACGACTGTTGGGTGTTCAATCGGGGGTCGCACGCCGTCTCGTAGCGACCACCGAGATCGAGATCGGAGATGTCCTGCGCGCCGCCGAGGCACTCGGTGACGTTCTCACCGGTCAGCTCGACATGGATTCCACCCGGATGCGTGCCGAGGCCGTTGTGGACCTCGAAGAAGCCCTGAACCTCGTCGACGATGCGATCGAAGTGGCGCGTCTTGTACCCGGTGGAGGCTTCGTGGGTGTTGCCGTGCATCGGATCGCACTGCCAGATGACCTGGTGGCCGGTGGCCTGGACCTTCTCGATGATCGCCGGCAGCAGGTCGCGGACCTTGCCGTTGCCCATGCGCGAGATCAGAGTCAGTCGACCCGGCTTGTTGGTGGGGTCGAGACGCTCGACATATTCCACCGCCATTTCCGGCGTGGTGCTCGGACCGATCTTGAGGCCGATCGGGTTGGAGACCAACTCGGCGAAGGCGATGTGCGCGCCGTCGAGCTGACGGGTGCGGTCACCGATCCAGAGGAAGTGGGCCGACAGGTCGTAGAGCTTGGGGTGGTCGCTGTCGTTGTCGAGACGCAGCATCGCGCGCTCGTAGTCCAGAACCAGGGCCTCGTGGCTGGCAAAGATCTGTGCCTGGTGCAGGCTCGGATCGGTGACGCCACACGCGTTCATGAACTGCAGGCCGCGGTCGATCTCGGCTGCCAGTTGCTCGTAGCGTGCGCCCGCCGGCGAAGCTGCGACGAACTCGCGGTTCCAGTCGTGCACCTTGTGCAAATCGGCCATACCGGCGCCGGTGAGCGCGCGAACCAGGTTCATCGCGGCGCTGGCGTTGGCGTATGCGCGCACCAGACGCGAAGGATCGTGCGCACGGACTGCCTCGTCGGCGACGAGCGAATTGATCATGTCGCCGCGGTACGACTTGAGCCCCAGCGAGTCGATGTCGGCAGAACGCGGCTTGGCGTACTGGCCGGCGATGCGAGCAACCTTGACGACCGGCATCGAGGAACCGTAGGTGAGCACGACGGCCATCTGCAGCAACGTGCGAATGTTTCCCTTGATGTGCGGCTCGGTGTTGTCCGCAAATGTCTCGGCGCAGTCACCGCCCTGGAGCAGGAATGCTTCACCACGCGCGACCTGCGCGAGACGCTCTTGCAGCGCCTCGACCTCGCTGGCCACCGTGATGGGAGGCACGCTCTCGAGCACAGTCCGCATGGCGGCCGCCTGGTCAGCGGGCCACGAGGGCTGCTGAGCAGCGGGCTTCGCAAGTGCCTCGTCGAGCTGCTTACGCAGTCCGGCAGGCAGCGGCGGGAGTTCGGGCAAGCGGTCGATCGGCACGTCGACAGTCCAGTTCACCTCTACAGGATATTCGCTCGCCCGTCGGCGCGTCACACAGGCTCTCGATCGCAGCCCAATCGGGACACTTCTCGCGCACCGAAACCTGAGTCAGCGAAGTGAACGTGCTGCCGAAATCGCGTCGAACTTCACGAGGTTGTGCCTGGCGTCGGCAAGTGCGTCGTGTGCGTCGGCGGGCGCTGACGGGAGGGCAGGACTGCCGTTGTCTTCCCAGAACTGTCGGAGTTCGCGGGTGTACCGCGGCATCGACTGCGGTAGTTCGGTCATATCGCCCCACAACTGGCACAGCGCGACGTGGTCGTATGCGGCTACCCACGCCCAGAGCTCCGGAACGACCATCGGCCGCGGAACGAAGAATTTCAGAAGATCGTCGCGGATCTTCTCGCGTGATTTCCACAGCGGCGACGAAGGCTGCGGCAACTTCGGCAGCACGTTCTTGCGCACCCAACTACCGGCACGGGCGGGATCGAACTCCGTCGAGACCGCGTAATACTCTCGGCCGTCCTCGCAGACAACGCCGATGGACACGAGATCGATGGTTCGACCGTCTTCGATGAATTCACAGTCGTAGAAGTAGCGCACGTCCGAAAACTATGCCGCACGCGCAGGCTCTGGAGCCAATGCGCGTGCGGCAGGTGTGGGAAATCTCTAGCTGGCCTGTGCGTCGGGGAGCGAATCCTTGTCGGTCTTCGCGGACTCCTTCGACTCGGCCGAGGCCACGAGATCGACAACCGACTCGCCGCCTTCCGCCGGAACATCGACGGCAGCTTCGGGTTTCGTGGGCGCCTGGTTCTTGAGGCTCGCCGCGTAGATGTCCACGTACTCCTGGCCGGAGAGTTTCATCAGCTTGTACATCACTTCGTCGGTCACAGCCCGCTCGACGAAGCGGTTTCCGCCCATGCCTTCGAAGCGGGAGAAATCGATGGGTTCACCGACGATCACGGTGACCTTCGCGGGGCGCCACATCCGTGAGCCGATCGGATTCATCTTGTCGGTACCGACCATCGCAACCGGGATCACCTTGACGCCCGATTCGAGCGCGAGGCGCGCCATTCCGGTCTTGCCCTTGTAGAGACGACCGTCAGGCGAACGCGTTCCTTCGGGGTAGATACCCAGCAGACTGCCCGAACCGAGAACCTTGAGACCGGCGTTGAGCGCATCCTGCGCCGCGTCCGCGCCGGTTCGGTCGATGGGGACCTGTCCGACCGCGGTGAAGAACCACTTCTGGAAAGCGCCCTTCAGGCCGGAACCGGTGAAGTACTCGCTCTTGGCAAGGAAGGTGATGCGGCGGTTGACGCGAAGCGGAAGGTAGAACGAGTCCAGAACCGCCTGGTGATTGCTGGCCAGAATGGCCGCTCCGTCAGTCGGAATATTCTCGTGACCTTTGACCGTCGGACGCCCGAGCAGCCAGAGAATCGGCCCCAGCAACACATACTTGAAGAGCCAATACCACACGGCGTCCCTCCCATTCACAGCTGAATTTCGCTGAGTACGACCTTACTGCCGACCGGTAACCCCCGCTACACACGCCCCTGGAGGATCGACCCGATCACAGTCCGGCAGACGTGGTTCCAGCGCCGTCGACCCCACCGAGATCCTGAGGCACTACCGAACGCGCCAATGCGGCGGCGCCCACCATGCCCGCAGCTTCGCCGAGTTGAGCCGAACGGATTCGTGCCAGCGGGCGGTGCTTCGCGCCGGTCAACAATGTCGCGTACTGCTCACGGGCGTCGTCGAGAAACAGTGGGGCAGAACTCGCGACGCCGCCTGCGATCACGACCAGATCGGGATCGTAGACGTCCCCGACCATCGCCAATCCGACGGCCAGCCAACGGGTGAACTCGGCAATGGTTGCCAGCGCGAGTGGGTCACCGTCCTGCGCGGCGTTGGCGATCCGGCGACCGGTGAGGGAACCCGGATCCACCGCTACTTCGCGCGCCAGAACCGTCGACGCGGCAGGGTCGGCGGCCAGCAGTTCGATTGCCGTGTCCACGAGCGCCGTTCCGCTGCAATAGCGCTCCCAACACCCACGCTTGCCACACGCACACTGACGCCCGCCCGGAACGACCTGGATGTGGCCGAGTTCGGGGGCGACGCCGTGACTGCCCCGGTACAGCTCACCGTTGATCAGCAGCGCACCGCCGATTCCGGTCCCGATTGCCACCATCACGACATTGCGGCCACCTGCGGCCGCGCCGAATCGGTGCTCCGCGAACGCCGCTGCATTGGCGTCGTGCTCGAGAACGACGGGCAATCCGAGCCGCTTGCTCAAGTCACTTCCCACCGGCGCGTCCACCCAGGGCAAGTGCGGCGCGAACCGAACCGAGCTTCGATCGGAGGTGATGAAGCCGGCGACCGCCAACCCCACGGCAGATACCTCGTGCCGGGTGACCAGTTCGCGTACGACGCGATCGAGGCCGTCTTCGAGAGCGCGTGCGGACTGCGGGGTCGGGGCTTGAATCATCTCGAGCACTTGTCCGTCGACGTCCACGACGGAGGCCCTGATGCTCGTTCCGCCGACGTCGATGCCGACCGTCAAGATGTCGTCCATGGTGGAGTCGGAGACCGCTTTCAAGCGGCGCGCGCTCATCGCGCCAATTCCCGCGCGAGCGGCGCCCGCTGGAGTGCGCACCGTGTATCGGTGCCTCGTGCGTCGGTGACCATTGTGTCGATTGTGCTCATCTCGGGCCGTCAGCTCTACCCGGGGTACAAAGTCAGTCCTTGACCGTCACGTTGATCGGGACAAATGCCGCCGTTCGAGTTCGCTCGGCACCTGGCGTCGTCGCTCCGCTGTCCGGTCCGCGATCCGGGCCGGACGGCCCCCCGAGAAACTCGTCGAGAATCTCGCGAAGCAATGCGAGGAACGCCGCTGCGTGACCCGCGAGAAACGCCAGTAGTTCGTGGTGCTCACCGCGAACCAGTGCAGCGAGAGCGCACACCGGGCACCAACTGCAGCCAGTGAACGCCGGCTGCGTGTCCGCTGACGCCGAGTCACCCGCAACGTCGGTCGTCGCTGCTGCAGCCTTTTGCAAGACCGGTTCCAGGCGCGTCAGAACGGTATCCGCCAACGCACGAAATTCCGCGACGAGGCGCTCGTGCTCTTCGCTCATACTGGCCACACCGCGGGATCCGGGCTGAACCGGATGATCAGGTAACTGCCGTCCAACTCCGCCCCATTCACGACACAACGACGCAGCACCGACGCCAAACGAACTCTGCGCCGTACGCCGTCTGCTCCCACCAGCACATCGTCCTCCACCCGGCCCAACGACAACGACGACGGATCCACGAGCGGAAGGTACATCCGCATCACGTACACCGAATCGACTCCGGCCCCCGACTCCAACGACACCACGATGTTGTCCGCGGTGTCGACAGCGTCGATTGTGTCGACGGTGTCCGAATCCGTGCCCGTTCCACCCTCGAACGTGGCCGCGATCTCGCCCAGAGCCGCCAACCCTACCGGTTCGGCGCAGGCGCGCTCGACCGTTGTGACGGACATTCCATCAGTCGATCCACGCAATTCGTCGACGACGTGTGCCTGTGACGCCCTGATCGAAGCGAGCCATTGTGCCGCCGGCGAATCGTCGACCCCCTTCCCGGCCGACGAGTTGAACTGCGGGACAAGGTTGTTGACCACAATCCCGTCGACTCGCAACCCCGCCAGAGCCAGACCGGACAACGTCCGGCGAGTCGCCGCGGCCGACACGCCATCGGCCGACGTCACAACGCGCACGCTGGTGTTCTCCCGATCCGAGAGGTGAACGGCGATTCGATCCACCGACGCGAGCACGCGTTCGATGACGGACACGAGTAGCAACACTCGCATGTCCGAGCCCGTCACGGCGACCATCCGCCTGTGCCGCGGCCACAATCGCTCGAGATACTCCGACACCATCGACGGCGACCCGAGGATCCGCAGTGCTTCGGCTGCGGCCGGACAGTCCACGATCACGAGGTCGTAGTCCCCGCTGCTCGAGATATCGACGATCTCGGAGAGTCCGAGTATGTCTTGGATCCCCAGGGATCCCGTCAACTCTTCCGGTTCCAACCCCTCGAACGACGAACCGTGTTCGTGATCTCCCGCTCCGAAATTTCCTGCAGCATCGATCAATCCCGACAGTCCTCGGAACTTTTCCTCGAGGAGCTCGGAAGTGTCGAGTTGCCGGACGTCGAGGCGCTCGGTGAGAGGTGTAGTCGTTCGCAGCGCCGGCGCGCCCACGACATCCGCGAGAGAACCTGTCTGATCGATCGACACCAAAAGCACTCGTGCCCCGTCGGACGCAGCCGACACAGCCGTCGCCGAGGCAAGCGTCGTCGTGCCTGCTCCGCCTTTACCGACGAACAGTTGGACGCGAGATCGTTGCTCCGGCACTCAGCCCTCGACTCGCTTCTTCAGTTCTTTCAGAGCTGTGTCGGTAATGATCTTCTCGGCCTTGCGCTTGAAGAGACCGATCATCGGAATCGTCAGGTCGACCGTCAACTCGTAGGTGACAGAGGTGGTGCCGTTCGGGCCGGGCTCGAGTGTGTACGAACCGAATTGGGACTTCTGGATCTCACCCGAGATCAGCTCCCAGCTCACTGCCATCCCGTCCGGCGCCCACGAATACTGCAGTTCGTAGGTGTCCTTCACCATCCCCGCGTCGAGGACAAAACGTACTCGGTCCGCGCGTCCGCCCTGCCCCGGCGCCGTCACCTCGACGGACTTCGCCGCGGCCACCCATTCGGGGTACTGCGCGAAATCGGCGATGACGTCCATCACGGCGTCGGCAGGGGCGTCGATGCTGATCAACCCCTTGGTCTTCTCGGCCATACGACTGCGCTACCTTCCTTCGTCAAAAGTCCAGAACCTGCACATCGAGCACTACTTCGATTATCAGTCCGGTGCTACCCCGGCGGCACGTCCTGCTTCGAGTTCGCGCTTGAGCTGGAAGGACATGACCTTGCCGTCGACCCGACGCTTTCGGTTCATCCCGGCGAGGTCGAGGTTCGCCAGATCCGACGGTGATACGCCGACCGGTTCACAGTGCAGGAAGTAGTGCGCGATCGTCCCGTCCATGACCGGTTCGAGCCACACCTCCATGGTGCCGACCAGCTGACCGGACACTCCCCAACGGAATCCTGCGGGACCGCGATCTTCCCGGACTTCGAGCGCAAGATCACTGAACCAGCGACGCCACCGCGCGCGCGAGGACAACAGTTCGGCGACCCGCTCGGGCGGGGCGGCGATGAAAGTCTGGTCTGCGACCTGAATGCTGCTCACCGAAGTAGCTTCACATATCGCGTCGGCGAAGCGTCGAGGGGTGTCGCACCACTACATACCGGACAGACTGTAAGCCTGGCCACAACTGCGTCGGACATGCGACTACAGTAGGAGACGAAAACCCTACTCGTCAGTATTTCGCAGTGTCGGAGGTATTTCGTGCCTGAGTTCAGCGCACCCCAGACGTTCACCATTCCCGAGGATGCCTCCGCGGTCGACTCGGTCTTCGCCTTCGCGAAGACGAAGCCGGCGGCGGTTGTCTACAAGCGCAAAGTCGGAAATGCATGGGTCGATGTCACTGCAGGCGATTTCGCCGCCCAGGTGACTGCAGTCGCCAAGGGCCTCATCGCGATCGGCGTCAAGCAGGGCGACCGCGTCGGCCTCATGTCGGCGACGCGTTTCGAATGGCCGCTCGTCGACTACGCCATCTGGGCAGCCGGTGGCGTGACGGTTCCGATCTACGAAACCTCCGCAGCCGAGCAGGTTCGTTGGATTCTCGAGGACTCCGAAGCAATCGACCTCATCGTCGAGAACGACACTCACGCCGCGACCGTGAAGGACGTCGCTGCAGCCGCACCCGCGCTGCGCACGGTCTACCAGATCGATGCCGCGGCAGCCGGTAAGGGTGTCGTCGAGGAATTGACCGCACTGGGCGCCGACATCTCCGACGAGGACGTCCACGCCCGCGTCGCTGCACTGAAGGCCTCCGATCCCGCGACCCTGATCTACACCTCGGGCACCACTGGCCGGCCCAAGGGCTGCCAGCTGACGCACTCCAACCTCATTGCGGAGTCGAAGGGCATCCTCGACTCCAACCTCGGGACGCTGCTCAAGACTCCCGGCGTTCGCACCCTGATGTTCTTGCCGCTCGCGCACGTTCTCGCTCGCGCAGTCAGCATCGCGTCGTTCGATGCCGGTGCAGCGCTTGGACACACGAGCGACATCCCGAACCTCGTTCCGACGTTCGGCGAGTTCAAGCCCGACTTCATCCTCTCGGTGCCGCGCGTATTCGAGAAGGTCTACAACAGCGCACGCGCCAAGGCGCACGGTGACGGCAAGGGCAAGATCTTCGACGCGGCCGCAGACACCGCGGTCGCGTGGAGCGAGGCTCAGGACAAGGGCGGCGCGGGCATCGTTCTCAAGGCCAAGCACGCACTCTTCGACAAGCTCGTGTACTCGAAGCTGCGCGCTGCACTCGGTGGACAGTGCCAGCTGGCCATTTCCGGTGGTGCACCCCTGGGCGCTCGACTCGGCCACTTCTTCCGCGGTATCGGCGTCACGATCTACGAGGGCTACGGACTGACCGAGACCACCGCAGCGTTCGCCGTCAACACCATCGGCGCACAGAAGGTCGGCTCTGTCGGAAAGCCGTTGGCCGGCAACTCCGTTCGCATTGCCGAAGACGGCGAAATCCTCCTCTCGGGACCGGTGGTCTTCACCGGCTACTGGCGCAACGAGAAGGCGACCGCCGAGTCGATCGAGAACGGCTGGTTCCACACCGGAGACCTGGGCACCGTCGACAAGGACGGCTACATCACGATCACCGGTCGCAAGAAGGAAATCATCGTCACGGCAGGCGGCAAGAACGTCTCCCCCGCTCAGCTCGAAGATTCCCTTCGCGCACACCCCCTGATCAGCCAGGCCATCGTGGTCGGCGACCAGAAGCCTTTCATCGGCGCTCTCATCACCATCGACGCCGAGGCACTTCCCGCCTGGAACGAGCGCAACAACAAGGCCGCGGGAACCACAGCTGCCGACCTGGTTTCGGACGGCGAGCTGGTCGGTGAAATCCAGGACGCCATCGACGAGGCCAACAAGCTCGTCTCACACGCCGAGGCGATCAAGAAGTTCCGCATTCTTCCGGTCGACTTCTCCGAGGACACAGGCGAACTCACGCCCACGATGAAGCTCAAGCGCAACGTCGTGCACGAGAGCTTTGCCGCCGACATCGAAAAGATCTACGCCAAGTAGGTTTTCGGCAAGCAGCTTCTCGCAGCAACGAACGGCCCGCACCGAATTCGGTGCGGGCCGTTTGCGTTCGAGTCCCGGTGGCTCAGCCGAGCAGATTACGCAGCTTCGAAGCGAGCGTGTCCCACTTCCAGTCTTCGGCAACCCACTCCCGGCCGGCTGCTCCCATCGCGGCCGCTCGATCACGATCGGACAGCACCTCGATCACGGATTCGGCGACGTCCCGAACAGAGGTGCCGTCGACTACGAGCCCGGTCTTGTTCTGCTGCACGGTTTCCGGAGCGCCACCACTGCGGCCGGCGATGACCGGAACGCCGGTCGCCGAGGCCTCGAGGTAGACGATTCCCAGTCCTTCGACATCCAATCCCGCGCCTCGCGTGCGACACGGCATGGCAAACACGTCGGCAATCGTGTGGTGAGCCGCCAACTCTGCGGCGGGCACTGTGCCGGTGAAGACGACGTGATCGTCCATCCCGGTCTTACGTGTCAATTGACGGAGGTGGTCCTCGTACGGTCCACCGCCGACTATCACCAGTACCGCCCCGTCGACGCTCTTGCGAATGGTCGGCAGCGCCTTGATGAGCATGTCCTGCCCCTTGCGTGGCACGAGCCGCGACAGGCACAGGATCGTGGGCCGCTCCCCCAGCCCGTATCGCTTGCGCAGTTCTGCGCGGGCGACCGAGTCCGGGTGGAACACCGACGTGTCCACTCCGGACGGAAGGTGCTCGAGCGCCGCTTGCGGGCCGAAAGCCGCCGAGAACCGTCCACGGGTGTATTTGCTGACAAACGTCACCGCATCCGTGTGATCGCCGATCACACGCAACGACTGCCGCGCACCGGGAATCATCGACCACCCGACCTCGTGGCCGTGAGTACTCGCGATCACTCGGCTCGCTCCGGCGCGTCGAACAACCGGCGCCAACAGCGCCAAGGGCGCTGCCGCACCGAACCACACCGACTCACAGTCGTGCTTCTTGACCAGCTTCGCGGCCCGACGAGCGACAAAGGGCGACGGCAGCATCAGTGTCGTCGGGTGCCGAACGACCTCGAAAGGCTGTGCCGCATCGAACTTCTTGTGCGAGTCGCCCCGCCACCGCGGTGCGTACACCACCAACTTGTCCGCCGGCAGGTGCCCGGCAAACGTGTGGAGATAAGACTGGATACCTCCGGGGCGAGGAGGAAAATCGTTGGTCACCAAGAGGGTCCGGCGCATCCGTCCACCGTAGGGCACGCTGTGCTTGGAGTCGTGACAAGGGCACGCAGTGCTTCGAGACTTGCGAAGCTCACCTCGCCGAGTCGAACGTCCAGCCGCAAACCGCTCAGCCCAGATGGCTGTTGGTCCAGTCGACCCAGCCGACTCGCAGTTCCTCGGTTCCGACGCCGAGGACCGCTCGGATCCGCGAGTCGAGGTCTTCGGCCGTCATCTTTCCGGAGGCGAGGGCGCGAAAGAGGTCGGTCAGCTTCGCCTCGCCGAATCGATCAGCGATATACGCGTTGATAGACCACGCCGATTCGTACGCCAGTGAACTCACGACCGGGACACCGCCGAACTGTGTGTCGTCCGGAAACTCTGTCGGAGTATCGCCGGAGCGGACCGCTGCTGCCAGAGTCGGCGCGATCTCACCCCAGGCCCGCGAGGATCCACGATTTCCCGCGTATTCGGCGAACCCTTCCAACACCCACATCGGCGACCCGTCACGGGTTTTCGATCGGGCGGCTATGTGCATGAGCTCGTGGCGCAACACCGTTCGCCTGGTGATGTCGGTCAGCCTCGAAGCCGCGGCAGGCGAGAAGACCACCCGCTGGCCGCTCACGTCGGAAGACCCGTCCGCCGTTGCATCCGCGACCGACACTGCGGCAATCGAAGCGCCGTCGTGATGGGAGCCGACCAGTGCGGTGAACTCCTCCGCGGACCCCGCCACCATGAGCACCGCGCGCTCGGACCACCACGGCCCCCACAACTGCGTCGTGTTCTCGATGGCTGAGTCCACATCGGCCGCCAAAGCGTCGACGAACGCCTGCTGACCCGGGTGACCGATCACGAGTGCATTGCCCGCGGCATTTTCGGCGACGGCCAGCGGCCCGAAGTCCCAAGGGCCGTTCCAGGATTCGCCCGCCGTTCGGGCTCCGTCCAGTCCGACGATCGACCCGTCCGCAAGAACCGACCACTGATCTCCGCGTTTCGCGAGCGTCATGGACACTGCCTTGCGAGTGGGCAATGCGTCAACGCCGTCGAGGGCGTAGCGCAACAGAACCTGTGCATTCCAGACCTCGACGTCTCCGTCCGGTGCACCGGTTCGCGGCGCCGGTGTCAGGCCGCCGCTGGGAATCTCGTATCCCCAGTCGGAGAAATCGAGCGCTCCCGCAGCGGTGGCTCGCCGAACTTCCGCTTCGAGCACACCGGGTGCCGCAGCACTGTCGACGAACTTCGCCAGCCCCGACGGATCGTCGGACATCTGCGCCGCAGCCCATGCATCGAGAAATGCTTGTACCTGCGCGGTGCGTTCGGCGTCCTGCTCACTGGCCGCATTTTCGTCGGAATCGGACCTGTTCGTCAGGAAGATCGTCAACCCTAGAACGAGCACCACGGCAACGCCGAGCGCCACGAGGGCTGGATACTCCCAACGGCGTGGTCGATCTGCGCCGACGTCGGGCGTCGTCATCGGTTCAGTCGGCACGGTGCCGAGTGTAGGAGAACTCGACTCGACGCTTCACGGCGGCTGGCCACACGCCGCTCGGGCGCAGCAAGCCGTCAGTAACGACGCGCAGTGGAGAACTCCATGCCTGCCATCGACTGAACCTTCACCGGTACGCCGAACGTCGACGCATGCAGAATGTTTCCGTCGCCGGCGTAGATACCGACATGCGAGTTGTCGCTGTAGAAAGTCACGACGTCACCGGGCTGTAGTTGGTCCCTCGACACCGGTACGCCGCCCTGCGCCTGCGCCTGGCTCGAACGCGGCAGAGTCTTCCCGATTTGCTTGTAGGCCCATACGACCAGACCTGAGCAGTCGAACTCGTTCGGGCCGGTCGCGCCCCAGACATACGGGTCACCGATCCGCGTGAGGCCTGCCTGCAGAGCAGCAGCACCCGAACCAGGCGTCAAGTTAGCTAGAATTTTGCTGAGATCGACGTCCGGCGGGAATGGCGTACCGCTCAGTTGGTTACGCTCGGCGTCGGTGAGGCTCTGGAAAGCTTTGGTCACGTCGGCGATCTGCGTCTGCAATTCACTCTGCTTGCGCTGCAAATCGTCACTGAGTGCGCGGGCTTGATCGGCGGCGGTCCGCGCTTCTTCGGCCGAACGCTTCGATGCTTCCGAGGCGGCACGCGCTTCGGCAGTGGCTTGGTTGAACTGTGAGACCTGCACTGCCGCGTCGTTGGAAATCACGTCCAGCGCGGACATCTGATCGAGCAACTGCTGCGGCGAGTCGCTCACCATCAACGCAAAGAGGCGATTGGTCCGCGCACCCTGGTAATTCGCTGTGGCAATACGGTTTACCGCCGGAGCGAACTCGGCGACACGTGCCGAAGCCGCGTCGAGAAGACCCTGATCGGCTGCCGAACGCGCGTCCGCATCATTCGCGACCGCCAGCTTCGCGTCGAGGTCGATCTGTGCGTTGTGCAGCGCTTCGTTGGTCTGCTCGGATACCCGGGAGAGTTCACCGAGCTTGTCGAGCGCCTCGGTGGGGTTGGTGATGACGGGGTCGGCACCGGCCTGCATCGAAGGCCCTGCGACGAGTCCGAACGCCAGCACTCCCACTGTCAATGCGGCGCGTACTCGACTGTTGTTTTTCGATGAAACCACGGAATGCAACTCTCCGTCTCGGTGAAGCGACGTCGACCGGGACCGGTCGACGATCTGTTAGCTGGCTGTCAACTATCCACAGTACCTGTCTCGGCCGCGCAATGTCTCGATAAGGTTACGGAACGGCATACGTTTGTGTCTACTCGCCGGTAGGCGTGTCGGGGTGAAGTACCGGGCGAATTGTCGCGAAACGAAAATGTGGGCCTCGAATCAAAGATTCGAGGCCCACATTCGAAGATCCGGAGCTCCCCCGAGCTCCGCCGCCTTGCAGCGGCGGATCGTTCCGACCGTCTACCGGAGACAGCCGTCGAGCGTGTTCAGAAATCAGTAACGGCGAGCACCGTCGTACGGCATCGAGGACACCGGTGCGAGCTTCACGGGCTGACCAGCGGTCGACGCGTGGATGACATTGCCGTTGCCGGCGTAGATGCCCGAGTGCGATCCGCCGTAGAAGGAGATCACGTCGCCGACCTGAAGATCGGACTGTGAAACGGCAACGCCGGCTGCGGCCTGGTCGTAGCTCGTGCGAGGCAGGTTCAGACCAGCCTGCTTGTATGCCCACTGGACCAGACCGGAGCAGTCGAATGCGTCCGGGCCCGATGCGCCGTACACGTACGGGGAGCCCAGCTTGCTCTCTGCGGCGCGAACTGCCTGCTCACCAACACTGGAGATGGGAGCGGCCGGAGCGGCCGGTGCGATGTCGGTGATGCCCGGGATGACCGGCAACTGAGGAATAGAAACGCCCGGAACCTCGAAGGTGCCGACGCCGGGGATGGTGATGGGGTCTGCCGAGGCAGGTGCAGCGGTTGCAGCAAATGCTCCGACTGCGAGCGCGCCGGCTACTGCCAACTGCGCTGAACGCTTGAAACTCTGTGACGCCACTTAAGGGGTGCTCCATTTCTTCCATTCATCCGCCGACCGAGTTAGCTGACGGGTTCGGGCTGGGAAGATCAGCCCTACCCGCGTGGTCCGCAGCGATCATGCGTGCTGCACCCCAGGCGGGATTCACCCCAGTGGAAACTTGGGTTCCCGGTTCGGGTTCCTCGCGGAGATCCCGATTAGGCGGTTCCTGACGATGCCGGTCCCGTTTGGTCCGGCAAGACTTCGTTAGGTCTCAGGAAGGTTACGAAATGATCGCGACGATGTCGACCGCTTCGTGACAATCGCGCCCGATTCGCCGGAAATCATGCTGCCGCGCCCGCGATACGCCGGACGGGTCACGAAGAGATAACAACAGGTCTGTTCGGCGAGGCTCACCTGGCCCGCAAACCTGCGCTTGCTACCCACTGGCAAGGGTCACCAAACCCGACAATCCGATCTTCCATGCAGTTCAACGCCGATTACTTGAAACTAGAACCCGTTTCGATCAATCAGGCGGTTTCGGCGACTGATCGCCGTAGCAACACCCTCACGAATCGCCCTACCGGTAAGTAGGTAGGAGTCCGCATTCGCGAGTTCCCACCGCAAGTGTGATCCTCGTCTCTCGTACTTTTGTCGGGGGTCAATCCGTTGCTTTCCCAATGGAAGTCGGAGTGAGCCGGGTTCCGCGTATGCACTCTCGAATTCGTGTCGGGGGGTCCTTCTACTGTCTGCGGTGTGAGTCCCGCCTCGGCCCGAGAATTTCCGTCTCCGTCCCCGTTCTCCGACGGGGAGAAGTTCGACGTCGGGCGGCAACTGAGCTTCGACGAGCTGGACACACCGCTGAGCGAAACGACGTTTGTCGTCGTCGACCTCGAGACCACAGGTGGAAGCGCCGACCAGGACTCCATCACCGAGATCGGCGCCGTCAAGATCCGCGGTGGCGAAGTGCTCGGTGAAATGGCAACACTCGTCGATCCCGGCCGATCGATTCCGCCGTACATCGTCGAACTGACCGGAATCACCACCGCCATGCTGATCGGCGCACCTCCCATCGAACGTGTCCTACCCGCTTTTCTCGAATTCGCCGAGGGCGCGGTGCTGGTGGCACACAACGCGCCCTTCGACATCGGCTTCCTGAAAGCAGCGGCGTCACGCAGCGCACGCCCGTGGCCGTCGTTCCGTGTGCTGTGCACTGTGAAGCTCGCCAGACGCGTGCTCACCCGCGACGAGGCGCCTTCGGTCAAACTCTCCGCACTCGCCCATCTCTTCCAGGTGACCACCCAACCGACGCACCGCGCGCTCGACGACGCGCGTGCGACCGTCGACGTCCTACACGGGTTGATCGACAGAGTCGGGAACCAAGGCGTCCACAGTTACAGCGAACTCGTCGACTACCTGCCCAACATTTCCTCACATCAGCGCGCAAAACGGTCCTTCGCCGCAAACCTGCCGCGAAGCCCGGGTGTCTACCTTTTCCGAGGCCCTTCGGACGAAGCCCTCTATATAGGAACTGCTACCGACCTTCGACGCCGCGTCCGCAACTACTTCACCGGTTCGGAGACCCGCGGCCGGATGAAGGAAATGGTCGCGCTCGCCACCCGTGTGGACCACGTCGAGTGCGCCCATGCGCTCGAGGCAGGGGTGCGTGAACTACGACTACTGAGCGCGCATGCACCCCCGTACAACCGTCGCTCCAAATTCCCCAAAAGAGGATGGTGGATCACTCTCACCGACGAGGCGTTTCCCAGACTGTCCGTGGTTCGCACGCCTACGGCCGATTCGATCGGCCCGTTCACCTCTCGCGGCGACGCAGTCGAAGTCGCCGACACCGTCGCAGAGTTCAGCCGCCTACGCACGTGCACCAAACGTCTCGGGCGCGGCGCCGTTCACGGCCCTGACTGCCCCGCTCGCGAACTGGGGGCGTGTCCCGCCTCCTGGGCACCGGAACTCACTGCGCAGGACTACGCGGCCGCCCCTGAGACTGTGCGTGGATTCTTCCGGGGAACCAACGACGCTCCCCTCCAACAAATGCAGGCGCGAATAGACGAGCTGTCCGAACACGCGTTGTTCGAGAATGCTGCTCGTCTGCGTGACCGAACGGTCGCAGTCTCTACCGCAGTGCGGCGCACTCAGCGACTTGCAGCAGTCGCGGCGATCGAACAACTGATTCTCGCCCGTCCCACCGGGGACGGCGGCTGGGAGCTGTCGGTGATCCGTTCCGGACGTCTCGCGTCCGCCGGGCTCGCCAGACGTGGAACTCACCCGATGCCCGTCGTCGACGCCATCACCGCGGCAGCCGAAACCGTCCTACCGGACGACGCACCGTTCCGCGGCGCGTCACCCGAAGAACTGGGCCTGATCGCACGGTGGCTCGCATCGGACGGTGTCCGAATCGTGTCGGCGACATCCGGCTACGTCGAACCTGCGGGCGGCGCCGGCAAGTGGGAAGCCTGGTGCCGACTCGCGCGGGCCGGTACCGAATCCGAACATCGATGACGTAACGACGGAGCGGCACCCCTAAGCTCGATCGAAACCACCGGGTCATCACAACCCACCGGGAAATCGAGGAGAGAAATGATCAACGCCATCGTCATGATTCACGCCGAGTCCGCTCGGATCCCGGAAACCGCGCAGGCCGTCGCCGACCTGTCCGGAGTGACGGAGGTCTACTCGTGCGCAGGTGACGTCGACTTGATCGCCATCGTGAAGGTACGTGACCACGCTCAGATCGCCGACGTGGTCACCGGAGGAATCAACAAGGTGCCCGGCGTTCTCCGAACCGCCACACACATCGCCTTCCAGTCATTCTCCAGCGCAGACGTCGAGGCCGGTTTCTCGCTGGGCGAGTAGCTCGTCGATCAGGCTTGGTCGGCCAGTTCGGCGGTGAGTGCCGCCCACTTGTGAAGCAGTTCAGCGCCGGCGCCGCTGTCGATCGCGGCAGCGGCTGCAGTCATCCCGGCGGAGATCGCACCCTCGAGATCGTCACCGACACCGTTGAACGCCGCGATGGCCGCTCCCGCGTTCAGCAAGACCGCGTCCCGGACCGGCCCCTTCTGTCCGGAAAGCAGCGTTCGGGCGACGGTGGCGTTGAATTCGGCGTCTCCTCCGCGCAACTCTTCGAGAGGAACGCGGTCGATTCCGAGGTCGCGCGGATCCAGCGTGACAGTTCGCACACTTCCACCGCCGACGATGTGAACCGTCGAAGTCGTCGATGTGGTCAGTTCGTCGAGTCCGTCGTCTCCACGCACCACCAACGCCGAATTACCGCGCTGCGCAAGGACTCCCGCGACGACCGAGATCAGCTTCGGAAATGCGCACCCGATCAGCCCGGCACGCGGACGAGCCGGATTGGTCAGTGGACCGAGCACGTTGAATGCCGTCGGGATGCCGATTTCCTTGCGAGGCACCGCCGCAAAGCGCAGTGCGGGATGGAAGACCGGCGCGAAACAAAAGCCGATGCCGACCTCTTCGACGCACCTCGCAACCTGCTCCGGGCCGAGGTTGATGCGAACGCCGAGCGCCTCGAGCACGTCTGCGCCACCGCTCTTGGACGAAGCAGCGCGGTTGCCGTGCTTGACAACTCGCACACCGGACGCGGCAACCACGATCGAGGCCATCGTCGAGATGTTGACCGTGTTGGAGCGGTCGCCACCCGTGCCGACGATGTCGACGACGTCGGAATCGACCGGCACGCGCCGGGAGTGTTCGAGCATGGCGCCGGCGAGCCCTTCCAACTCCGCGGGGGTTTCGCCCTTCATCTTCAGCCCGACGCCGAAAGCGGCGATCTGAGCGGAAGTGGCATTGTCCGACATGATCTCGCCCATCGCCCACCGACTGTCGGCTTCCGACAGGTCACTGCCGTCCGTGAGCAGACCGAGAATCATCGGCCACGACCGCACCACTGCACTCGAATCGACGTTCACGGCGTTGGATGCGTCGGTGCCGGCCATAGTGCCTTGGTCCCCTGTCGTTCATGTGGGCTGGATTTCGAGCTGTCGTTTCGTGCTGCCATTTTGTGCTGCCGATGACCCTCGCAGCCTAGTCAGTGAGGTAGCAAGGGAACCGAATAGGGCCGCTCAGGTCTTTCGGCGACCACGTTTGGGCGTCGCCTCCGCAAGAATCGGGGGCTGGAGCGCGTCCCACCCGGCGACGGAACCACCGAGTCGCTGCGCCAGACCGGCCATTCGTGATCGCTCCTGGGAGCAATGCAGGGCGTCAAGGATTTGGACACGCTCAAAGATGACGCGAACCGAATTCTCGACCGCCTGAGTCACGTCCTCGGGCCGACTCGAGCCTCGCACATATCCGTCCTGAGCGACGATGTTCTCGGCATCGGCAACCGAGTCCTCCGGCAGGTCGAGATGGTGCCGCAGAACCACTTCGGACTCCGCCCGAAACTCCGGCTCGGTGGAGCCGGCACGTTCGAGAGCGGTCGAACTCGCCTCGGCGTCGTCGAAGCCCTCGGCAACGACGACCAGATCCGACCGCGCCGCGTCGAGCGGCGTCGGAATCTTCGTGCCGAAAATTCTCAGGAACCACGGTCTACTCTTGTGTGTAGCTGCCATCGCGCCAGCATATTCCGACCACGCCACCAGCGCGTTCGCCGCCCGATCCCGCGAACTCGAGCCGAGCGACGCGCCGATGGTGGACCCGAGTGGTCGTCTCTTACGACGAAGCGTCATACTTCTGTCTGTGACGAGCGCAGTAGGGACTTCAGGATCGGCAATCACCCAACGCGTGCACTCGCTGAACCGGCCGAATATGGTCAGCGTTGGCACCATCGTGTGGTTGTCAAGTGAGCTCATGTTCTTCGCAGGGCTCTTTGCCATGTACTTCGTGGCACGAGCTCAGGCGAACGGAAATTGGCCGCCGGAGCCAACCGAATTGAACCTGTATCTGGCCGTGCCGGTGACCTTGGTGCTTATCGCATCTTCGTTCACCTGCCAGATGGGTGTCTTCGCGGCTGAGCGTGGCGACGTCTTCGGACTTCGTCGCTGGTACACCATCACCTTGATCATGGGGGCGTTCTTCGTCTCCGGCCAGGGTTACGAGTACTACCACCTTGTGCACGAGGGCACCACGATTTCGAGCAGCGTGTACGGCTCGGTGTTCTACATGACCACCGGCTTCCACGGTCTGCACGTCATCGGCGGTCTCATCGCCTTCGTCTTCTTGATCGCACGTACCCGGGTCAGCAAGTTCACGCCCGCCCAGGCCACCGCCGCGATCGTTGTTTCGTACTACTGGCACTTTGTCGACATCGTGTGGATCGCGCTGTTTGCCACGATTTATTTCATCCGTTAATCAGCTGTACGCCCCAGGCAGCCCCTGACGTCCAGTTCCGTCCCGACATACCAAAGGGATACAGATGAGTTCATCCCCCCCTCCCGCATCCGATAACTCAGCGAATGCCGCGAAGTCGCGTCGCCAGCGGAAAATCCGCCGGCGCGTTACCGGCGCGCTCGTATTGATGATGGGATTGATCAGCGCAGGTTTCCTCGCTTCGGCGTTGACACCAGCTCCGCAGGTTGCGACCGCCAGCGACGATTCAGCAGCCCTGATTCGTGAAGGCAAGCAGCTCTACGACACGTCATGCATCACGTGCCACGGCGCGAACTTGCAGGGCGTGCAGGACCGCGGTCCCAGCCTCATCGGCGTCGGCGAAGCAGCCGTGTACTTCCAGGTCTCCTCTGGTCGTATGCCCGCAGCTCGCAACGAGGCCCAGGCTGCACGCAAGGACCCCAAGTTCGATGCTGCGCAGACCGACGCCCTCGGCGCTTTCATCCAGGCCAACGGCGGCGGCCCGACGCTCATCCGCGACGAGAACGGCGAAATCGCCCAGTCCTCGCTGCGCGGTGGCGACATCGGACGCGGCAGTGAGCTCTTCCGGCTCAACTGCGCGTCGTGCCACAACTTCACCGGCCGCGGTGGCGCACTGTCCTCGGGCAAGTACGCCCCGGTCCTGGATCCGGCCAGCGAGCAGCAGATCTACGCTGCCATGGTTACCGGCCCCCAGAACATGCCGAAGTTCTCGGATCGTCAGCTGACGATCGAGGAGAAGAAGGACATCATCGCCTACGTCAAGTCGTCGGGCGAGTCGAAGGACCCCGGTGGGTACGGGCTCGGTGGCCTCGGTCCGGCCTCTGAGGGTCTCGCCATGTGGGCCGTCGGAATCATCGCTGTCGTCGGTGCAGCATTGTGGATCGGAGCAAGGTCATGAGCGACGCTGGCCAGCATGGCGGCGATACGCCTAAGAAGTACACAGATGAAGAGCTCGACGCGATGTCACGCGACGACCTGGTCAAGCTGGGTACCAATCTCGATGGCGTCGATGTCGTCTACCGCCGTGATCGTTGGTCGGTAAAGGGCACCAGGGCGGAAAAGCGCGCCGAGCGCAACGTCGCCTTCTGGTTCGGCCTCGCCGGCGTTTCGGCGATCGCATTCATCGCGATCTACCTGTTCTGGCCCTGGGAGTATGCAGGTGCCGGTGACGAGAACTACGGCAAGTACAGCCTGTACACCCCGCTGATCGGCTTGACCATGGGTCTGGCGATCCTCGGCGTCGGCATCGGTGCCGTTCAGTTCACCAAGAAGTTCATCCCCGAAGAGGTCTCGATCCAGGACCGCCACGACGGTGGATCCACCGAGGTCGATCGTCGCACGATCGTCGCCGAGCTCGGCGACACCCTCGATACGTCCACCCTCCCCCGCCGCAAGGCCATCAAGCGCAGCTTGATGTTCGGCGGTGGCGCACTCGGCGTCATGATGGTCATGCCTCTCGGCGGACTCATCAAGAACCCGTGGGCCAAGGGCGACGACTCACCCCTGTGGGTGTCCGGCTGGACCCCGAACTACCCGGGCGAGACCATCTACCTGCGTCGTGACACCGGCCGTCCCGAGGACATCGTCCTCGTTCGCCCGGAAGATCTCGATGCCGGTTCGATGGAAACGGTCTTCCCGTTCCGCGAGTCCGACCGTGGCGACGAGCACGCTCTGCTCGCAGCACTGCGCGGCATTCGTAACTCGGTGATGCTCATCCGCCTCCGCACGGAAGACACCGCGCGTGTCACCAAGCGCAAGGGCCAGGAGAGCTTCAACTACGGCGATTACTTCGCGTACTCGAAGATCTGCACCCACCTGGGTTGCCCCACCTCGCTCTACGAACAGCAGAGCAACCGTATTCTGTGCCCCTGCCACCAGTCGCAGTTCGACGCACTGACCTACGGCAAGCCGATCTTCGGTCCCGCTGCTCGCGCACTTCCGCAGTTGCCTATTACAGTGAACGAAGAGGGCTTCCTGGTCGCCGACGGTGACTTCATCGAAGCACTCGGCCCGGCATTTTGGGAGCGTCGACCGTGACCACAACAACAACCAAACCGTCCAAGATCAGCGCGGCAGCGGCTGGACAAGCGGAGGCTATGGACTCCCGCTACCACCTCGCCGCAGGCATGCGCCGGCAGATCAACAAGGTCTTCCCGACGCACTGGTCCTTCATGCTCGGCGAGATCGCGCTCTACAGCTTCGTGATCCTGCTGATCTCCGGGGTATTCCTGACACTGTTCTTCGATCCGTCGATGGCACACGTCGTCTACCAGGGCGCGTACCAGCCGCTTCGCGGTGTCACGATGTCTCGCGCCTACGAGACGACCCTGAACATCTCCTTCGAGGTGCGCGGCGGTCTCTTCGTTCGCCAGATTCACCACTGGGCTGCACTGATGTTCGCGGCGTCGATCATCGTTCACCTCGCTCGCATCTTCTTCACCGGCGCATTCCGTCGTCCGCGTGAAGCGAACTGGGTCATCGGCTGCCTGCTGCTCATCCTGGCGATGTTCGAAGGCTTCTTCGGTTACACCATCCCCGACGACCTGCTCTCGGGCACCGGCCTCCGCGCCGCCTTCGGTGGTATCACGATGAGTATCCCGATCGTCGGTACCTGGATGCACTGGCTGATCTTCGACGGCGACTTCCCCGGCGACCTCATTATCCCGCGTCTCTACGTCGCTCACGTGCTGCTGTTCCCGGGCATCATCCTGGCTCTGATCGCCGGCCACCTCGCGTTGGTCTGGTACCAGAAGCACACGCAGTTCCCCGGCCCCGGCCGTACGGAACAGAACGTAGTCGGCGTCCGCATCCTCCCGGTCTTCGCGATGAAGGGTGGCGCGTTCTTCGCCATGACCTTCGGCGTGCTCGCACTGCTCGGTGGTCTGTTCCAGATCAACCCCGTGTGGAACATCGGTCCTTACAACCCGTCACAGGTCTCGGCAGGTTCCCAGCCCGATATCTACATGATGTGGACGGACGGCCTTGCTCGACTGTGGCCGGCGTGGGAGATCTACCTGTTCGGCCGCTACACGATCCCCGCTGTGTTCGCCGTCGCCCTGATCATGGGCCTCGTCTTCGCACTGTTGATCGCGTACCCGTGGATCGAGAAGCGTCTCACCGGAGACGACGCTCACCACAACATCCTGCAGCGCCCGCGCGACGTGCCGGTCCGTACCGCTATCGGTGCGATGTCCATCGCGTTCTACCTGGTGCTCACGATCTCCTGCATCAACGACATCATCGCGTACCACCTTCACATCTCGCTGAACGCAATGACGTGGATCGGCCGTATCGGCATGGTCATCCTTCCGCCCATCGCGTACTTCGTGACGTACCGGTTCTGCATCGGCCTGCAGCGCAGTGACCGTGCAGTCCTCGAACACGGCATCGAGACCGGCATCATCAAGCGGATGCCGAACGGCCAGTACATCGAGATCCACCAGCCGCTCGGCCCCGTCGACGAGCACGGACACCCGATCCCGCTCGAGTACCAGGGTGCCGCTGTCCCGAAGAAGATGAACAAGCTCGGCCTCGCCGGCAAGCCCGGTAGCGGTAGCCTCATCACCGCTGACCCAGTCGAGGAGAGCGAGGCTCTCGAAGCCGCTCATCACGAAGCTGAGCACGAGCAGCTTCAGATCCTTCTGGACTACCAGAACCGAACCAACGGCAAGTCCGATGGTTCCAGTGGAGAACTCCACTAAGAACGACAGTTGACCAGTGAGGCCCCGAACCGGATTCCGGTTCGGGGCCTCACTCGTTCTCTGAGCGATTCAGCATGACAACCTCCATTGGGTCACCACTCCCCCAGTTCGACGTCTGAGCGCCGACAACAGCGGGCACGACGCCTTGCTAGACCTCGAGCACAGTTGAATAGTGCTCCACCGTCGGGAACGGCTCGTAGAAGTGGTGGAGAAGTTCTCGCCACTTCTCGTATCCCGTGGACTGACGGAACCCGATGGTGTGTGACTCCACGTCTTCCCACTCGACGAGCAAGAGATACCGCTCCGGCGATTCCAGGCAGTGCGAGAGTCGCAGCCTGATGAATCCGGGGACCTCGGAGATGATGGTTCGGGCCACATCGAACGCGGCCTCGAATCGCGCTGACTGCGACGGATCGACCTGCAGGACGGCATGTTCGAGGATCATCTACGGAGTGTTGCACGTTCTCGGTAGTCCCCTCGAGGCGTTGCCGCCTGGTGAGATACTCGGACCATGACATCCCATGCACGCGGCACCTTCGAGATCGATCTCCGCCCCGCCGATCCTGAGCTCTCCGGACGCGTCGGGCGCTTCGAGTTCGACAAGACGTTCATCGGCGGCGTCGAAGGAACATCGACCGGACTCATGCTGTCCGCGGGCGATCCGACAACCGGTGAAGCGGGCTACGTCGCTTTGGAGTTTGTCACCGGGCAGGTCGACGAAGCTGTGGGATCGTTCGCCCTGCAGCAGTTCGGTCAGATGATCAACGGAACGCAGAAGCTGCTGTACGAGATCGTGCCGGGGTCCGGAACCGGCGAGCTGAAGGGCATCTCGGGCACTCTCGAGCTAGAGATCGTCGACGGTCTGCACCGCTACGACCTCGAATACTCGCTCCACGATTGACAAAGAGCGGTTGGGTAATCGGCACCCTCGTACCGCAACTCGCAGATACGACAACAGAGGCGCCGTACCCGGGTGGGTGCGGCGCCTCTGTTCGAGTGCGTGTGAAACTAGTGCTTCTCAGGTCCGGTGTAGTACTCGAACACCAGGCCTGCGGCTGCGGCGAGCACACAGACAACTGCGACTGCGATGAGCCACGGCTGGAAGTACGCCAGCGACACTGCCGCGAGTGCAGCTGCGGCGGCAAGCAGGATCGGCCAGAAGCTACCCGGGCTGAAGAAGCCCAGTTCTCCTGCACCATCCGAGATTTCTGCGTCGTCGTAGTCCTCGGGACGGGTGTCCAGACGACGGGCAACGAAGCGGAAGTAGGTACCCACGATGAGCGTCAGACCTGCAGACAGGACGATGGCCGTCAGTCCGGCCCACTCGATACCTGTGCGTGACAGAGCGGTGAACACTCCGTAGATGATCGCGACGAGAATGAAGAACATCGTCAGGATCTCGAAGAGCTTGGCTTCGATCTTCATATCAGCACTTGTCCTTGTTCAGTGAAGAGGCTGGCCGGCTCAGTTGCCTGCAGTGGCGACGGTTGCCTGACGGTACTCGCGGTCGGTGTTGAACGGCGTGGTCGACGTAGCCACCGGCGACTGACCGATTGCCTGCAGGGCCTCGGCGGTTGTCAGACCACCCTTGCCCTCCGCGTCACCCTTGCGCAGTTCGATGTACTTGGCGAAGTCCTCGGGCGAAACCGCACGAACCTCGAAGTTCATCATCGCGTGGAACGTGCCACACATTTCTGCACAACGCCCGACGAACGCGCCTTCCTTCTCGATCTCACTGATCTGGAAGATGTTGTCCGAGTGGTTCTCCTTGGGGTTCGGGAGAACGTCGCGCTTGAACAGGAACTCAGGCACCCAGAAAGCGTGGATGACGTCCGAGGAAGCGAGTTCGAACTGGATCCGCTTGCCGGTGGGCAGAACGAGGATCGGGATCTCCTGGCTGGAGCCGACAGTCTCGATCTTGTCGTAGTGCAGGTAGCTCAGGTCCTCGGTGCTGTTGCCGTGGATCGGGCCGGGAACTTCTTCGCCGTGATCGTTGACAGTGGAGCCCTCGGCCTTGGCAGCCTCTTCGGCTTCGACGTCGATGCCGTTGTACTTGGCACTGCCGTCACCGAACTCGATGGAGCGGTAGCCGAACTTCCAGTTCCACTGGAATGCCGTGACGTCTACGACGACGTCAGGGTTGTCCGTCTTGTCCAGAACATGGTTCTGGACGATGACGGTGAAGTAGAAGAGAACCGCGATGATGACGAAGGGAACTGCCGTGTAACCGAGTTCGAGAGGCACGTTGTATGCCGTCTGACGCGGGAATTCCGGCGAGTCCTTCTTCTTGCGGTGGAAGATGACGGCCCAGAAGACCAGTCCCCACACCAGCACACCCATGACGAGGGCGGCTACGACCGACCACGTCCACAGCTCACGCATGCGCGTCGCCTCCGGGGTGATGCCCGAAGGCCACCCGAAACGAAGCACTTCGTTGTCGATGGAGCAACCCGACAGCAGCAAGGCAGCAATGCCCAGAGATACTGCCAGCCCCGCTCGCCGAAGGATCCGACCTTGCGCCACGTTCACGCCTTCCTGATCGCCACAAAATTCAACTAGGGCATGCCCGGAGGGAAGGCCCAATTACTACGCAGCGTAGACCAAAGCCGGGCGCTATCCATCCTCGGGTCCTCGCCCGTGTCGCGGCGGACGTCACACAGCTCTCTCAGGTGCTGCTCAGGAACGGCTCAGGTCGTTTCGGCGACGCACATCACGTCGATTCGTTCCGCCGCGATCGGCAGGGACGTCGATCTGCGGCATACTTTCGACAAGAGTTCGTTGACCTCTCCCCGACACTCGTGTCCGGGAGCCTTCTCTACAAAAATTCTGAATCGAGGAACCGGACGCTGTGTGTGGACTGCTCGGGCTACTGACATCTGGCGGAACCAGCGAGGACGCCGTCTCGCGGGTCGACCAGGCGATGCATTGCCTTCGTCACCGCGGGCCGGACGAACACGGGACGTGGAACGACGACCACCTCGTCTTCGGGTTCAACCGCCTGGCGATCATCGACATCGCTCATTCCCACCAGCCGCTGCGTTGGGGCCCGCCGGAGAACCCGGAGCGTTATGCGCTCACTTTCAACGGCGAGATCTACAACTACCTGGAGATCCGCGCCGAACTGGTCAAGGACCACGACGCCAAGTTCTTCACCGAGGGCGACTCCGAGGCCATCGTCGCTGCATTCCACTACTGGGGTGAGGATGCGGTCCGGCGCCTGCGCGGAATGTTCGCGTTTGCGATCTGGGACACCGACACACGCGAGCTGTTCATCGCGCGCGATCCGTTCGGGATCAAGCCGCTGTTCATTGCTACCGGCGCCGGCGGCACCGCGTTCGGCAGTGAGAAGAAGAGCCTGCTCGAACTCACCGATCTGATCGGCATCGGTACCGAGCTGGATCCGCGCGCCATCGAGCACTACACCGTTCTGCAGTACGTACCGGAGCCGGAAACACTGCACAAGGAGATCCGACGCCTGGAGTCGGGCAGCTTCGCCCGGGTGCGTCCGGGCGAGGAACCCACGTTCACGAGGTACTTCACGCCGAAGTTCCCGGCCAAGCCTTTTGCACCTGGCACCGAGAAGGCGCGCTACCAGGAAATCGCCGAGGCACTCGAGGATTCGGTCGCCAAGCACATGCGCGCCGACGTCACCGTCGGTTCATTCCTGTCCGGTGGTATCGACTCCACGGCGATCGCGGCGCTGGCGATGCGCCACAACCCCAACCTGATCACCTTCACGACCGGTTTCGAACGTGAGGGCTATTCCGAGGTCGACGTCGCTGCAGAATCTGCCGCGGCGATCGGCGCGAAGCACGTCGTCAAGGTGGTCTCCCCCGCCGAGTTCGCCGCTGCCATTCCCGAGATCGTCTGGTACCTCGACGACCCGGTAGCCGATCCGGCATTGATTCCGCTGTGGTTCATCGCCAAGGAAGCCCGCAAGCACGTCAAGGTCGTGCTGTCCGGCGAGGGTGCCGACGAGCTGTTCGGCGGCTACACGATTTACCGTGAGCCGTTGTCGCTCAAGCCTTTCGAGTACCTCCCCAAGGGATTACGTCGGGCTGCGGGCAAGTTGTCCGAACGCATCCCGGACGGTACTCGCGGCAAGAGTCTGCTCAATCGCGGTTCGTTGACCCTCGAGGAGCGCTACTACGGCAATGCTCGTAGCTTCAACGACGCTCAACTCCGCGCCGTCCTTCGCGATTTCCGCCCCGAGTGGACTCACCAGGACGTCACCGCGCCGATCTACGCGCAGTCACGGGACTGGGATCCGGTTGCCCGGATGCAGCATCTCGACCTGTTCACCTGGCTGCGCGGCGACATCCTCGTCAAGGCCGACAAGATGACGATGGCCAACTCGCTGGAACTGCGTGTGCCGTTCCTCGATCCCGAGGTCTTCGACGTAGCGTCACGCGTGCCGCTCGATCAGAAGATCACGAAGGACACAACCAAGTACGCACTGCGTCAGGCCCTGGAAGGCATTGTGCCGCACCATGTTCTGCACCGTGCGAAGCTCGGATTCCCGGTTCCCCTACGCCATTGGCTGCGCGGCACCGAACTCTTCGACTGGGCACATCTGCAGATCGAGGAGTCGGGTACCGACCACATCTTCGACAAGCAGGCCGTCGTGAAGATGCTCAACGATCACCGCGAGGGCGTGTCCGACCACAGCCGACGCCTGTGGACCGTGCTGACGTTCATGGTCTGGCACGGGATCTTCGTGGAGAAGCGCATCGTGCCGCAGATCCAGGAACCGGTGTACCCGGTCAACATCTAGGCCTTCGGCCCCGTGAGTGGTCAGGGAGTCTCCGGACTCCTCAACCACTCACGGGGCGGAGCCCTACTTCGGCAGGATCGTCGCGATCTCGTCCGCTGCCGCACTTCCATAAGCGTCGGTAAGGCGCTTGAGAGCCTCGTCGCGATTGAACACCCACTCCTGCGTTCCCACGGTCTCGAGGATCAGCACAGCGACCAAAGATCCCAGCTGTGCGGCGCGCTCGAAGCTCAGGCCAGCGCCGTGTGCGAGCAGGAACCCGGCGCGGAAACCGTCGCCAACGCCCGTCGGATCCACCTTGCCGGTCTCGGGCACTACGTCGACGCGCACCCAATTACCCTCGGCGTCAACAATTTCCACACCCTTGGAGCCGAGGGTGGTGACACGAATGCCGACCTGCGCGCGGATCTCTTCCTCGCTCAGACCAGTCTTCTGCTGAAGCAGACCCCACTCGTACTCGTTGGTGAACAAGTACTTCGCACCGTGGATGAGCGCCTTGGCCTCGTCACCGGACAAGCGAGCAAGCTGCTGCGACGGATCCGCTGCGAACGGGATTCCGAGCAGACGGCATTCGTCGGTATGGCGAACCATGGCCTCGGGGTCGTTGGCGCCGATCAGCACCAGCTCGACTGCGCCCGCAGTCTTGGCCACTGCCGCGAGTTCGATCTCGCGGGCCTCGCTCATCGCACCGGGGTAGAACGACGCGATCTGCGCCATGTCCTCGTCGGTGGTGCACACGAAACGCGCCGTATGTGCCTTGTCCGAGATACGGACCGCGCTGCAGTCGACGCCGTTGTCCTCGAGCCACGTGCGGTACTCGGCGAAGTCGGCACCGACTGCGCCGACGAGTAGCGGGGACCCACCGAGCACGCCCATGGCGTAAGCGATGTTGCCGCCGACACCACCGCGGCGAATCACGAGATCGTCCACCAGGAAACTCAGCGAAACGTGGGCGAGCTGATCGGCGAGGAGCTGATCGGCGAAGCGGCCGGGGAAGCGCATCAAGTGGTCGGTGGCGATGGAACCGGTTACCGCAATAGTCACGGATCGTGGCCTTTCAGCGAAGTGAGTACACGAATGAAAGTGGAGCAAAAGTTCACGTTACCGCCCGTAGCGCCGGTATCGGCGCCCGAGCCGTGAGATCGGAACCGTCTGCAGCCGAGTCACCACAAACAACTGACGCGAAACCGAATGTCGGTTCCGCGTCAGTTGTTTGTGAATTGAGTTGTGATCGACAGACTCAGTTGAACGAGTCACCGCAGGCGCAGGAGCCTGTTGCATTGGGGTTGTCGATCGAGAAGCCCTGCTGCTCGATGGTGTCGAGGAAGTCGATGGACGCACCTTCGACGTACGGCGCGCTCATCCGGTCGACAACCAGGTTGACGCCGTTGAAGTCGACAGTGAGGTCACCGTCGAGCGTGCGGTCGTCGAAGAACAGCTGGTACTTCAGTCCGGCACAGCCGCCGGGCTGCACTGCGATACGCAGCGCGAGGTCGTCGCGACCCTCCTGATCGAAGAGTGCCTTCGCCTTGGCGGATGCGGCCTCGGTCATTTTGACGCCGTGGGTGGCGGTCTCGTTCTGCACAGTCATGGGCTCTCCCTAATGTTCGTACCAACCCGTGAACGCTTCAACGGTACGCCGCTGCCGACTTATTCCCGCCAGTCCTTACCGGGTGCGATTCGTCTTCATCCTATCCGGTCTTCCCGACACGGCAACGGCGCGTCGACGCTTGTGGATCCTCAGCTCCGGGCGCCGCGCCAGATGTTCCACTCCCGTGCCGTGTGTTCGGCGAGTCCCTCGAGACACGCCGACGCTTCCTCCATCGCACGTTCCACCGACCCGGCGAACTCCGTCACCGATTTTGTCGCGACTATCGAGGTCGACGCAAAGTCCGCCGCGTCGAGCGTCACCTGACCGGCAAAGACGAGCGTCGGAACTCCGTGCGCCGCCCCGGCCGAAGCAAGCGTCGTGACGAGTTTGCCGCGCAGAGATTGGTGGTCGAACTTGCCTTCACCCGTGATCACCAGGTCAGCGGAAGCCAATAGCGCCGCCTGGCCGGTGCGATCGGCAACGACGTCGGCCCCCGATCGCCGCTGTGCACCGAGGGCGAACAGCGCAGCACCGATACCACCCGCGGCGCCGGCACCCGGAAAATCCGAGACTCGTTTTCCGGTGGCGGACTCCAACTGTTCGGCCCATCTCGCGTTTCTCGCTTCGAGGACAGAGACGGCATCGGCGTCGGCGCCCTTTTGCGGGCCGAACACCGCTGCCGCACCGTGCTCGCCGAGAAGTACGTGTTCGACGTCGGTGGCCGCGACCAACGCAATGGCCGCCGTAGCCGCCCTTGCAGCCTCCAAGCCGCCCAGCGCCTCCACCAGCCCACGTCCGCCGTCGGTGCAGCAACTCCCACCGAGTCCGACGACAATCGTCTTCACGCCTGCCTCGAGCGCGACAGCGATCAGTTCTCCGACACCGCGACTGTGCGCGGCGAGTGCGCTGTCCCGTGTCGGCGGACCTCCGAGGAGACCGAGCCCGACAGCCTCGGCGGACTCGATATACGCCGTGTCCGAATCCAACAGCCACGCGGCGTCGACGCCCACGGTCAGTGGCCCAGGCACCCGTGCGGTCCGGATGTCGCCCCCAGCCGTGGCCAAGACGTCGACGAAACCCGGACCACCGTCGGATTGTGGCGCGGTGACGACGTCGTCTTCGGGTCGGCCACGTCGCCAACCGGCAGAAATGGACTCAGCCGCCTCGACGGCCGTCAACGTCTCACCAAACGAATCTGGAGCAACTATTACCCGCATAGCGGAAGTCTAAGAGTCCCGAATGACCCCGATGTTTCACGATCTCGCGCGTTTCAGTGCCTCGGGCGATCGGGTTTTTCAGAAAGACCGAGGTCGGTTTCCCAGACCGTGCACTTATCCAATAGCCTGGAGGTGTGAAATTGCTACGCCGCGGTGACTCAGACAACTCCGACAAACGTGACGTCGAGGGCACTGAGGCATCCTCGGCCTCCGAAGAGGCGCCCATCGAGCAGGTGGGCAAGGGCCGCCCCACACCCAAGCGTCGTGACGCCGAGGCGAAGAGGCGTGGCCCCGTTGCCCCTGCCCCGCTGACCGCGAAGGAAGCCCGCGCCCGCCGTAAGGCGACCCGCGGCTCCAAGGAGGACCGCAAGGCCGAAGCCGCCGAGCGTCGCGCATCGTCGGCAGACCGCCGCGCCCGCATGCTCGCCGGCGAGGACAAGTACCTGCTCCCCCGCGACAAGGGACCGGTTCGCGCCTACGTCCGTGATTTCATCGACGCTCGCCGCAACCTCGTCGGGCTGTTCATGCCGCTCGCATTGATCCTCATCATGACGATGTTCGTCACGCCCGCGCTCCAGCAGATCGTCACGCTGGCAATGCTCGTGATGATGCTCTTCATGGTCGGTGAAGGCATCTGGCTCGGTCGCATGATCAACAACCGCGTCGCCGAGCGCTTCCCCGACAGCACCGACGGCGGGTTCAAGCTCGGCTGGTACGCGTTCGTTCGCGCGTCGCAGATCCGTAAGCTGCGCGCACCGAAGCCTCGTGTGGGACCGGGCGACGCAATCTGAGCGTGACGAACACGTATAGAACTTTGGTCCTCGGCGGCGCGCGGTCTGGTAAGTCCGCGCACGCCGAGGATTTGGTTTGTGCAGGCCACTTACCCGAAAGTTCGGCACCGATCCGGTACCTGGCGACAGCCAGACGTGATGTCACCGACGCAGACTGGGAAAGCCGGATCGACCAGCACCGCAACAGACGGCCTTCTCATTGGTCGACTGTCGAAACCGCAGCTGCCGGTGACCTCGCGGCGCAGCTCGAAAGCGATTCACACACAGCGACGTTGGTCGACGATCTGGGAACGTGGCTGACCACTGAACTCGATCGGCAAGGCGCCTGGGACGCTCCGCGCGGCACCGTCACCCCCGCTGCGGACAGCCTGGTCGCCAGTGTCGAGAACTATCGCGGACACCTGGTGCTGGTCAGCCCCGAAGTGGGTTTGGCCGTCATCCCCGAGACGCGGTCGGGACGATTGTTCCGCGACGAGATCGGCACTCTCAACGCTCGTATCGCCGCGGTGTGCGATCGTGTCGTACTAGTGGTTGCAGGGTTACCGCTCATCTTGAAAGATACTGCTGCACAACCGGAAGGCACGATGTGAGTACCGACGCCAATTCAGGGGCCACTCCAGGGGCGAATCCAGTTGCCAACCCAGAATCCAACCCTGACGTCGCGCCAGTCAGTAGCGCCGACTTCGAACCCGTCACCCCGCCCGACCTCGTCGTGCGAGCGCAGGCCGACGCGCGTCAGCGTGATCTGACCAAGCCGGCCGGTTCGCTGGGCCGGCTGGAGGCTCTCGCCGGCTGGGCATCAGCCTGCCAAGGAGTTTGTCCCCCACACGCTTTCGCTCGGCCTCGCGTCGTCGTCTTCGCGGGTGATCACGGAATCGCCCGCAACGGCGTCTCCGCCTATCCGCCGGAAGTGACCGCACAGATGGTCGCCAACTTCCTCGGGGGCGGCGCGGCAGTCAACGTCCTCGCCGAGGTTGCCGGCGCCACGGTACGCGTCGTCGACATCGCAGTGGACGGCGATACCGATCCGTCCGTCGCGAACTACAAGGTGCGCAGGTCTTCCGGGTCCATCGACCGCGAAGACGCCATGTCGAACGAGGAAACCCTTCAGGCCATCGCCGCCGGCCGAGCGATCGCGGACGAGGAAATCGACGGGGGCGCAGATCTTCTCATCGCCGGTGACATGGGCATCGGCAACACGACGCCCGCAACTGTTCTCATCGCAGCCCTGACGGACAGTGAACCCGTCGCGGTCGTGGGTCGAGGTACCGGTATCGACGACGCCGGGTGGATCCGCAAGACCGCAGCGATTCGCGACGCTCTCCGTCGCGCCCGTCCGCACGTTCGCGACACAGTCGCGCTGCTGCGCACGTCTTCGGGTGCCGACCTCGCCGCGATGGCCGGCTTTCTGGCCCAGGCAGCTTCGCGTCGTACGCCGGTGATCCTCGACGGCGTAGTGGTCACCGCAGCCGCCATGGTTGCCGACGAACTGGCTTTCGGTGCACGTGAATGGTGGGTCGCCGGACACCGCTCCACCGAACCCGCCCACACCATCGCATTGACCCGCATGGGTCTCGACCCGATCGTCGAGTTCGACATGCGTCTCGGTGAAGGTTCAGGTGCAGTCACAGCGCTCCCGATTCTTCAGGGCGCAGTGGCAATCCTGGGCAAGATGGCGACATTCTCCGAAGCCGGTGTCAGCACTCAGGGCAGCGCACCTGCCGACGAACCCGAGTCGATCGACCTGACCAAGACCGATACGGCGGAGTGAGCATGGCGGGCCCGCTGTCCGGAGTGCCTCTGGCCTTTTCGTGGCTGACGGTCCTTCCGGTTCGTGGTCCCTCCGACATCGACCGAACTGCCGGTCGTCGCGCCATCGCGGCAGCTCCGCTCACCGGGATCGCTCTCGGCATTGCCGCGACGTTTCTGCTCTGGGGCACAACCAGTATCGGCCTGAATCCCTATCTCGCAGGCTTGCTGACGGTCGGTGCGCTCGCTCTCGGGACACGCGGGATGCACGTGGACGGACTGGCAGACTCCGTCGACGGACTGGGTTGTTACGGTCCACCGGAGCGCGCCCGCGAGGTCATGCACAGCGGCGGTGCCGGACCGTTCGGGGTCGCGGCACTGTTCATCTTCCTTGGGCTGCAATCGGTCTCCTTCGGCGTCCTCGCTGTTGCCGACTCCCCCACGCAGTGGATCGCCGTTCTCGTATCTGTCGCTGCGGGTCGTGTGGCCGTCGTTTTTGCCTGCCGCCGAGGTGTTCTCGCGTCGAGCCCGAGCGGATTCGGTGCGCTCGTCGCCGATTCACAACCGCTGTGGGCCGCAATCGTGTGGTCGGTTCCGCTGATCGCCGCTTCCGGCTTTGCCACCGACCGGTGGTGGCTCGGCCCTCTCGTGACCGCGTCGGCGCTGATGACAAGTGTGCTGTGCGTGCGTCACTGCGTCCGTAGATTCGGCGGACTCAACGGAGACGTTCTCGGATTCGCACTCGAACTCACTGTGACGCTGACGGCCGTCGGACTCACTCTCGGACTGTGATCCGACGTCGTGCGAGTAGGTGTCCTTGCGTACGAAGGTTGCCTGGCGGCCGAGATCTTCGTTTTCACCGACCTTCTCCTGATCGCGAATCGGGTCGCTGATGGAGCGTCCGCCGACCCCTTCGAGGTATCGGTCATCGCAGCGTCGGGCACGCCCGTAGTTGCGGCAGGTGGATTTTCGCTCGGGGTGCAGGAGGGGCATCACGACATCGATCACCTGGTTGTGCCGGGGTTCGACCTCGTGCCGTCCGAAGACCCTACGACGCGTTTGTCGCTGTGGGACAGAGAAATCGAGTTCATCCGTGCGTGCGAGGCTCGCGGCGTTCGGGTGTCGTCGGTCTGCGTCGGCGCGTATCTGCTGGGCGAGGCGGGACTGCTCGACGGACGCCGATGTACGACGTCGTGGCTGTACGGTGCGGACCTCGCGAGTCGTTACCCCGGTGCGACGGTTCGAACCGACTCGTTGATCGTCCAGGACGACGGCGTCACCACCACTGCGGCGTTCACTGCCGCGCTCGACCTCGCAACAGCACTCGTGCGCGAGCATCTCGGCGACAAGATTGCTCGAACGACTGCAAGAATTACTCTGGCGCCCGAAAACCGAACCAGTCAATCTCCGTACATCGTCGACTCGATGCTGCCCGTCAAACACACACAGTTCGCCGACGACGTCGGAAGTTGGCTGGTCGAACGGATGGCGGAGCCTTACGACTTGGATCTGCTGTCCGATGCTTTTCACCTCAGCACCCGAACCATGCTTCGGAAGTTCAAGGACGAGACCGGGGAATCGCCGCGCAGTTACCTGCAGCGGGCACGGATCCGAAAAGCGAAACGGTTGTTGGAATCGACCGACTGGTCTATCGGAAAGATCTTGGGGCACATCGGTTATCAGGATCCCGGAACCTTCCGTCGCCTGTTCACCGACCGCGTCGGCATCAGCCCGGCCGACTACCGAAAGCGATTCCGCAACGGCGGCACCGGATAAGGCGTGTGGCGAGCCAGCCCGAAAACGTGGCGAACCGCCCTCTTCTGTAGTTGATCCCGCCGCCGAAAGACTGTGCAGAGGAATTGTTTCGACTACTGAGAGGGCTCACCGTGCCGAACCGGAGCATGACCGAAGACGATCCGCTCGAAGACTTCGACCGTCGAACGATCACCATCGACGCAGTGGCGAAGTCCGTGTACGTGGCCGGCGCCGGTCCCGCAGTTATCGTCATGCCGGAGATGCCGGGCATCAGCCCGCATGTAGCGCGATTTGCCCGCTGGGTGCGCGACGCCGGTTTCACTGTCTTCGTTCCGTCTCTGTTCGGGCGCGCCGGAGCGGTCCCCACAGTGGACGAGGGGCTGACGGTGTTCAAGAGAGCCTGCGTCAGTGCGGAGTTCCGCGCCCTCGCTGTCGACGAACCGAGTCCGGCGGTCCGTTGGCTGCGTGCACTCGCCGCTTCGGCGCACGAGGAGTGCGGCGGTCCTGGCGTTGGCGTGATCGGGATGTGCTTCACCGGCAACTTCGCGTTGTCGATGATGCTCGAACCCTCGGTCATCGCGCCGGTTCTCGCCCAACCGTCGTTACCGCTCGATCGACCGGACGAAACCGACAGCGGGCCCGAAGAACTCGAAGCCGTGCGCTCGAGACTCGAAGCCGACGACCTCACGGTGCTTGCATACCGCTTTCAAGGTGACCCGTTCTGCCGCGCACAGCGATTCGCGGCCTACTCGAAGGCCCTGGGCGAGCGCTTCGTCGGGAAGGTACTGCCCGACGAAGCGGCCAACGCGACAACGTCACCGTTCTTCGAACACGTAATTGCCAATCCACACAGCGTGGTGACGGCTCATCTCGTCGACGAGGCGGGATCGCCCACCACCGTCGCTCGAGACGAGATTCTGCAGTTCTTCCGCGAGCGGTTGCTCGCGGAACGAACCAGCGATCAGTGAAGCTTGGTCATCCAGCCGTGGGTGTCGGCGAAGGTGCCGCGCTGAATGCCCGTGAGGGTGTCGCGCAGTGCCATCGTCACTTCACCCGGCTCGCCGTCGGCGATGGTGAACTCGCCCTCGGCGGACTTGACACGTCCGACGGGGGTGATGACTGCTGCTGTGCCGCAAGCGAAGACCTCGGTGATTTCACCGCTCTTGCACTTGGTGCGCCATTCGTCGGTGCTGATCTTGCGCTCCTCGACGGCGAAACCGGAATCGGCGGCAAGGGCGAGCAGCGAGTTGCGCGTGATGCCTGGCAGCAACGAACCGGACAGCGACGGCGTCACGAGGCGAGCGTCGGGGCCGGAGCCGAAGACGAAGAACAGGTTCATTCCACCCATTTCCTCGACGTACGTGCGCTCGATGGCGTCGAGCCAGACCACCTGGTCGCAACCCTCGTCGGCGGCTTGCGCCTGGGCGAGGAGCGAAGCGGCGTAGTTGCCGGCGAACTTGGCCGCGCCGGTACCGCCGGGGGCCGCGCGAACGTATTCGGTGGACAGCCACACACTGACCGGCTTGACGCCGCGCGGGAAGTACGCACCGGCGGGTGAGGCGATCAGCAGGTAGCGGTACTCGTCGGCGGGACGGACACCGAGTCCGGCTTCGGTGGAGAACATGAACGGACGGAGGTAGAGCGCGTCCTCGCCACCGGCTGCGGGAACCCAGTCGAGATCGACGTCGATCAGTTCGGTGATGGAATCGATGAACATCTGCGACGGGAGCTCCGGCATGGCCAGACGGCGCGCAGATGCTGCGAAACGCTCGGCGTTGGCCTCGACGCGGAACGAGCTGATCTCGCCACCCGGCTGACGGTATGCCTTGAGGCCCTCGAAGATGGCCTGTCCGTAATGCAAAACCATTGCGGCCGGATCGAGCTCGATGTTTCCGTACGGCAACACCTGGGCGTCGTGCCAGCCCTTGCCCGCGGTGTAGTCGATCGAGACCATGTGGTCGGTGAAGTGCCGCCCGAAGCCGGGCGCCGCCAAAATGTCACGGCGCTCGGCGTCGGACTTCGGGGACGAGCTCTGAACACGAACGAAATCGGCGGCACCTGTCATGGGCGCAATCCTATCGAACGTGAAAAAGCTCTCTACTTGGTGTTGGTCTCCACGAACGGAGGAGACACCACGACGCACCGAAGAGCACGACCACGGACGTCGACTTCGATCTCGTCGCCGGCCGAGACATTGGCACCGGAATCGAGGAGCGCCAACGCAATTCCCACTTTGAGCGAAGGCGAAAACGTCCCCGAGGTGGTCTCGCCGATTGCCTCGCCGTCACGCAGAACACCGAGGCCGGCACGAAGCACGCCGCGATCGAGAGCCTTGATCCCCCAGAGTTTGCGAGCCGGGCCGGCAGCCTTCTCGTCGGTCAAGGTCTCTTTGCCCCAGAATGTCGGCTTCTTCCAACCGATCGCCCATCCGCAGCGCGCTTCGAGCGGAGAAATCTCGAGCGAAAGCTCATGCCCGTGCAGCGGATAACCCATCTCGGTACGAAGAGTGTCACGAGCACCGAGTCCGGCGGCCTGCCCACCCTCGGCGCGCACTGCCTCGAGAAGCGCACGGAACAACGGCTCGCTGTCCTCCCACCGCGGCAGGAGTTCGTAGCCGACCTCACCGGTGTAACCGCTGCGGCACACACGAACAGGCACGCCGTTCCATTCCGCATCTTCGTACGCCATGTACTCGATCTCGGTGGGAAGTCCCAGCGCCGTCAGAACCGCGACCGATTTCGGACCCTGCACAGCCAGCACACCGTAGGCACGATGCTGATCCTCGACGGTGATTCCGTCCGGTGCGAGGGCGACCAGAGCCGCAACGACGTCCGCGGTATTGGCCGCGTTCGGGACGAGGAAGATCTCGTCGTCGCTGACGTAGTACGCGATGAGGTCGTCGATGACACCACCGGACTCGTTGCAGCACAACGTGTACTGAGCCTTACCCGGCCCGATCTTGTTCAGATCGTTGGTCAGTGCGGAGTTCACGAATTCTGCGGCGCCCGCGCCACGCACGACGGCCTTGCCGAGGTGACTGACGTCGAAGAGTCCGACATTCTCACGCACAGAGGTGTGTTCGGCCACGACGCCGGCGTACGAAACCGGCATCTGCCATCCCCCGAACGGCGCGAACGTCGCGCCGAGTTCGACGTGGACGGGGTGGATCGGGCCCTGCAACAGTTGTTCGTCGGTCATGGCCCACAACCTATCGGACTTCGCCGATCGAAACATGTCCGCAGCGAGAGCTCACCCGGCCGTGACGATCGCCCGTCCGCAAACGGCAAAGGGCCTAACATCGAGTCAGGCATCCGCCAGAACCGGACGCATCGCACACTCACCTCACAGGAGACACCTTGAGCACTCGCACAGCCCGATCGTTGGGACCCGACCTCGTTCTCGCCGGCACAGTCGCCAAGCGCGCAGAGATATTGGTCGTCGGTCTGACGTCGGGTCCGGACGGCCCCGAGATCGCACTCAGCGAAGGCATCGTCGCCGAAGACGTGCTCGCCGAGATCCTCGACAGCCTCATCGCCGTCGGCGCCACCGGCAAGCCCGAGCAGCTCACCCGCGTCCCGGCACCGAACGCGCTGTCGGTCACCAGCGTCCTCGCCGTCGGACTCGGCTCCGCCGACAAGCTCGACAGTGAGCAGATCCGCAAGTCCGCGGGCGCTGCAGCGCGCTCACTGTCCGGCATCGACACCGTCGCAACCACGCTCTCGATCCTCGATCTCGGCGCAGCCGCCGAGGGATTTGCGTTGGGCGCGTACAGCTTCACCGAATTCAAGTCGTCCATGACGGCTCCCGGTCCTGATTCGCAGCCACTGGCCCGCGTCGAACTTCTGGTGCCATCGCCGCGCACCAAGGAGACCAAGGCAACGCTGGCACGGTCGGTAGCGATCGCCGAGGCCGTCGCCACCGCACGCGAGTTCGTCAACACTCCCCCGAGCCACCTCTACCCCGCCGAGTTCGCCGCGCGCGCCAAGGCACTGGGCGTCGAGGCCGGGCTCACCGTCCAGGTGCTCGACGAGAAGGCACTCGAGAAGGGTGGCTACGGCGGAATCATCGGCGTCGGCAAGGGCTCGTCACGCCAGCCGCGTCTCGTCCGCCTCGAATACGCGTCGAAGAAGCGTGGAGCCCGCAAGGTCGCACTGGTGGGCAAGGGCATCACCTTCGACACCGGCGGAATCTCCATCAAGCCTGCCGCCGGGATGGAGAACATGACCTCGGACATGGGCGGCGCCGCAGCCGTCATCTCCACCGTCGTGCTTGCCGCCAAGCTCGGTCTGCCCGTCAACGTCGTCGCATACGTCCCGATGGCCGAGAACATGCCGTCCGCAACCGCGCAGCGTCCCGGCGACGTGCTGACCCAGTACGGCGGAATCACCATCGAGGTCGTCAACACCGACGCCGAGGGCCGTTTGATCCTGGCCGACGCGATGGTTCGCGCGGGTGAGGACAACCCCGACTACATGATCGACACCGCAACCCTCACCGGTGCGCAGATGGTGGCGCTCGGCAACCGCACCCCCGGCGTCATGGGCACGGACGAGTTCCGTGACCGCGTCGCCTCCATCTCGCAGAGCGTCGGCGAGAACGGTTGGGCCATGCCGCTGCCCGAGGAACTGCGCGGAGATCTCGACTCCAAGGTCGCCGACATGGCCAATGTCACCCCGCACCGCTGGGGCGGCATGCTGGTCGCCGCTCACTACCTCAAGGAATTCGTTCCCGAGGGTGTCCAGTGGGCGCACATCGACGTCGCAGGTCCTGCGTACAACACGTCAGGGCCGTGGGGTTACACCGGCAAGGGCGGCACCGGCGTTCCGGTTCGCACGATGATCTCGGTCCTGGAGGACATCGCGGTCAACGGCTGACCACTTGCTGTGCGCCTTTATTAACCGCGGGAGGTTAATAAAGGCGCACAGCAGTTCAGGCGCCGTCGCGCAATTCCTGCTCTCGGGCCCGCTTGCGTTCGATTCGCTTACGCTCGTCGTGATCGCGCATACGCTGCGGATATCCCGTTTTTCGGACGTCGTAGACCGGAATCTTCAGGTCTTGTCCCAATTTGCGGGCACCACGTTCGCCGCCGACACGACGACGAGTCCACTCCCCGTCCTTCGCGACGAGGACAACGGTCACCTCGGTCACCGTCGTCTGCGGTTCCACATAGGCCTCGACGCCTTCGTGCGAGTGCGCCCAATTCGCCAGATGATCCGCATCACTCTGCGCTGCGGCCTGAGCCGCACTCGGCGGACGCTTGAAACGATCGAACAGTCCCACGGTCGTACCCTCCTCGGTACCGACGCCGCGGATGCACCCCGGCGATATGTCAAGTTTGCCAGGCGATGTCCGTTGTGCCTGCGCACGACATACCGTTTGGTCCGCTTACGACGTTACAGCCGGACCCCCAACGCATACCTACTCGCCAGTAGCCGACACACCCGAAACGGACGGCATCCCCCTCATCGGACACGCCCGGCGTATCAATGGAAAGATGAACGACGGTGACGCCGCGCCCGCGCGTCGACATCGGCAAAATAGCTACAAGTAGCCGCACGTCGCGCGCCACTCGAGCACAATGCATTACGACCACAAGTCGACAAAATTCAACAACCCGAACACAACTGTCGAGGAGTCAAAAGACATGGCCTTCTCCGTCCAGATGCCAGCCCTAGGTGAGAGCGTCACCGAGGGAACTGTCACACGGTGGCTCAAGCAGGAAGGAGACACGGTCGAAGTCGACGAACCCTTGCTCGAAGTCTCCACGGACAAGGTCGACACCGAGATTCCGTCTCCCGTCGCCGGCGTCCTGACCAAGATCGTCGCGCAGGAAGACGACACCGTGGAAATCGGTGGCGAGCTCGCCCAGATCGGTGAAGCCGGCGAAGCCGCAGCACCCGAGGCAGAGGCACCCGCCCCCGCCGCAGAGGAAGCTCCCGCCGAGGAAGCCCCGGCTGCCGAGGAACCCGCCGAAGAAACTCCCGCTGCCGAGGCACCCGCTGCTTCCGGCGGTTCCGCTGAAGGCACCGCCGTGACGATGCCCGCCCTCGGCGAGTCCGTCACCGAAGGCACCGTCACCCGCTGGCTCAAGGCCGTCGGCGACGAGGTTGCCGTCGACGAGGCGCTGCTCGAAGTCTCGACCGACAAGGTCGACACCGAAATCCCGTCCCCCGTCGCCGGAATCCTGCTCGAGATCAATGCGCAGGAAGACGACACCGTCGAGATCGGTGGCCAGCTGGCCGTCGTCGGATCCGGCGCACCCGCCGCGGCTCCGGCACCCAAGGCCGCTCCCGCAGCACCGGCCGCTCCGCCGGCACCCAAGGCTGAAGCACCGAAGGCTGAGGCACCCAAGGCCGAGGCACCCAAGCCTGCTGCCGCACCGGCCGCACCCGCTCCGAAGCCTGCTGCAGCTCCCGCACCGGCGGCCGCACCCGCAGCTTCCGGCGACAGCAGCCCGTACGTCACCCCGCTCGTGCGCAAGCTCGCCACGGACAACGGCGTCGACCTCGCGACCGTCACCGGCACCGGCGTCGGCGGCCGTATCCGCAAGCAGGATGTGCTCGCCGCTGCGGAGGCCAAGAAGGCTCCCGCCGCCGCTGCTCCTGCTGCAGCACCCGCGGCCGCACCGGCCGCCACCGCAGCCGCAGGCGTCCGACCGGAACTGGCACACCTGCGCGGAACCACGCAGAAAGCCAACCGTATTCGGCAGATCACGGCCACCAAGACGCGTGAGTCGCTGCAGAACACCGCTCAGCTCACGCAGACCTTCGAGGTGGACGTCACCAAGATCGTCGCCCTGCGGGCCCGTGCCAAGGCCGGCTTCATCGAGCGCGAAGGCGTCAACCTGACGTTCCTTCCGTTCTTCGCCAAGGCAGTCGTCGAGGCGCTGAAGTCGCACCCGAACATCAACGCCAGCTACGACGAGGCTGCCAAGCAGATCACCTACTACGACGCTGAGCACCTCGGCATCGCAGTGGACACCGATCAGGGCTTGCTCTCCCCCGTCATCCACAACGCCGGCGATCTCGGCCTTGCCGGTTTGGCTCGCGCCATCGCCGACATCGCGAAGCGTGCACGCTCGGGTGGCCTGAAGCCGGACGAGCTCTCGGGTGGAACCTTCACCATCACCAACATCGGCAGCCAGGGCGCGCTGTTCGACACCCCGATCCTGGTACCGCCGCAGGCGGCCATGCTCGGAACCGGCGCGATCGTCAAGCGCCCGATGGTGGTCACCGACGAGAACGGCAACGAGTCCATCGGCGTTCGCTCGATGATCTACTTGCCGCTGACCTACGATCACCGTCTGGTCGACGGCGCCGACGCCGGCCGATTCCTCACCACTGTGAAGCAGCGGTTGGAAGAAGCCTCGTTCGAAGCTGATCTGGGCCTGTAAGCAACTGCTCGGCCGGCCGGGGCGTCATCTCCATCAGGAGGTGGCGCCCCGGCTTTTTCAGTACGGTCGGATATACACGGTCGGATATCGAAGCAGGCTGAATCGAAGGAGGCTTTCCGAATGCGAGTAGTCATCGCCGGCTCGTCCGGTTTGATCGGAACGGCCTTGGTGTCATCGTTGCGCTCCGACAACCACGACGTCGTACGTCTCGTGCGACGCTCGACCGCTGGACCCGACGAATCGCGTTGGGACCCGGACCAGGACCGTCTGGACCTCTCCGTCCTACAGGGCGCTGACGCCGTCGTGAACCTCTGCGGCGTCGGCATCGGCGACAAACGGTGGTCGGGTTCCTACAAGCAGGCGATCCGTGACAGCCGCATCGTCGCGACCGATGTCCTGGCCGAAGCTGTCGCAAGTCAGAAGGTTCCCGTACTCGCCAACGCGAGCGCCGTCGGCTACTACGGCGACACCGGCGACAAGATCGTCGACGAGGATTCGCCGGCGGGCACCGACTTTCTCGCCACGACGTGTCTCGATTGGGAAATTGCCACCGAGCCCGCACGCAAGGCGGGAGCCCGCGTGGTCAATCTGCGCTCGGGCGTCGTGATTTCACCCCACGGCGGCATGCTTGGTCGGCTTCGGCGCCTATATTCGTTCGGTCTCGGTGGGCGACTGGGCAACGGTCGCCAGTACTTTCCGTGGATCTCACTCGAGGACGAGTGCGACGCGATCAAGTTCGCGCTCACGAATTCCGAACTCTCCGGTCCCGTCAACCTGACCGGTCCGGCACCTGTCACCAACGCCCAGTTCAACGACGCCATGTCCCGTGCGGTCCACCGACCGGCTCCCTGGATCGTTCCCGGGTTCGCACTTGAAGCGTTGATCGGAGAATTCGCCAAGAGCGGCATCCTCGGTGGCCAGCGCGCCATTCCCGCGGCCTTGGAAAAGGCGGGATTCTCCTTCCGCCACAACACGATCGGGGAAGCGCTGGCGGCCGCACTCGGATGATTCCGAAGTCGGGCGTAATCTCTACGTCCATGAGCAGCGCTGACGTTTCCGCCCGGTTCTCGAAACTGCCGATCGCCGTCGAGCAACTCGGTTTGATCGACTACAACGCCGCGTGGGACCGCCAGCGTGAGCTCGCGGCAGCGCGGGCCGACGACATCGGACCGGACACCCTACTGCTCCTCGAACACCCTCCGGTGTACACGGCAGGACGACGCACGGAAACCGAAGACCGTCCCGTCGACGGCACACCTGTCATCGACGTCGACCGCGGCGGGAAGATCACCTGGCACGGCCCCGGCCAGCTGGTCGGATATCCGATCGTGAAACTGGCCGAGCCCATCGACGTGGTGCGGTATGTCCGACGCATCGAGGAAGCACTGATCACGGTGTGCACGGACCTCGGGCTGAACTGCGGGCGCATCGACGGCCGCTCCGGCGTCTGGCTGCCCGCCGAACTCGCAAACGGGCAATGGAAGCCCGAGCGCAAGGTTTCTGCCATCGGCGTGCGCGTCCAACGGGGCGTGGCACTGCACGGCTTCTCCCTGAACTGCAATTCGGTCCTGACCGGATTCGACAACATCATTCCCTGCGGCATCCGTGACGCCGGGGTGACGACGCTGTCGGATGAACTCGGTCGCGACGTCACCGTGGACGAAGTCACTCCCGCTGTGACCGAGGCAGTGATCGCTGCTCTCGACGGAACCATGCCCGTCACCGAACGGAACGTCGAGCGCGTCACCTTCGAAAGCGCCTCGCCTACTCCGACTTTTACTACCGTTCAGTACAGCTGACGGGCTCGCCCGAACCCCGTTGCAGTAATCACCGGGCGTAGGATCACTGTCGTGACTATCGCCCCAGAAGGACGTAAGCTGCTCCGTCTCGAGATCCGAAACGCGGAGACGCCCATCGAACGCAAACCCAACTGGATCAAGACCCGCGCAAAGATGGGCCCCGAGTACACGGAGCTCAAGGGCCTGGTCAAGCGCGAAGGTTTGCACACCGTCTGCGAGGAAGCAGGCTGCCCCAACATCTACGAGTGCTGGGAAGACCGCGAAGCCACGTTCCTGATCGGCGGCGAGCAGTGCACACGCCGCTGCGACTTCTGCCAGATCGACACCGGCAAGCCCGAAGCCCTCGACCGCGACGAGCCCCGTCGCGTCGCGGAAAGCGTTCAGGCCATGGGGCTTCGGTACTCCACGATCACCGGCGTCGCCCGCGACGACCTCCCCGACGGAGGCGCCTGGCTCTACGCCGAGACCGTCCGCAAGATCCACGAACTCAACCCGGGCACCGGCGTCGAGAACCTGGTGCCGGACTTCAACGGCAAGCCGGAACTGCTCGACGAGGTCTTCGCCTCACGCCCCGAGGTACTCGCACACAACCTCGAGACCGTCCCCCGCATCTTCAAGCGGATCCGTCCGGCATTCCGGTACCAGCGCAGCCTCGACGTCATCACCGCAGCACGCGACTACGGACTGGTCACCAAGTCCAACCTGATCCTCGGTATGGGCGAAACCCCTGAAGAGGTCACCGAGGCGATGGCAGATCTCCACGCCGCCGGTTGCGACATCCTCACCATCACCCAGTACCTGCGCCCCTCGCCCCGGCACCACCCCGTCGAGCGGTGGGTCAAGCCTGAGGAGTTCGTCGCACACTCCAAGGCTGCAGAAGAGATGGGCTTCGCCGGCGTCATGGCCGGTCCGTTGGTTCGCTCGTCGTACCGCGCCGGCCGCCTGTATGCGCAGGCCATGGCACATCACGGCCGTGAACTTCCCGAGGCGCAGCGTCATCTGACCGAGGGCGGAGACGCTTCCCAGGAAGCCAGCTCACTCATGGCGCGCCTGAATCGCTGATCCACTTTTTGCTGTGCGCCTTTATTAACCGCGGGCGGTTAGTAAAGGCGCACAGCAATGGACGTATCCTGGGTACATGGCGAACGGCAGCAAATCCGGTAAGGGCAAACCCACCAAAGAGGCAAAGGCTGCAGCGAAGGCTGCCCGCAAGCAGGCTTCCAAGGAACGTAGAACTCAGCTCTGGCAGGCATTCCAGATGCAGCGCAAGGACGACAAGCTCCTCCTGCCGCTGATGATCGGCACCCTCGTCGGTGCTGCTCTGGTCTTCTTCCTGGTCGGTCTCATCTGGGGCCTTCAGTGGTTCCTGCTGCCGATCGGCATCGTTCTCGGTCTCCTCGGCGCCTTCATCATCTTCGGTCGCCGCGTCCAGAAATCGGTGTACAAGAAGGCTGAAGGCCAGGCCGGTGCCGCTGCGTGGGCGCTCGACAACATGCAGGGCGCGTGGCGCGTCACGAATGCCGTCGCCGGCACCACCCAGCTCGATGCCGTTCACCGCGTCGTCGGACGGCCGGGTGTCATCCTCGTCGCCGAGGGTTCGCCGCAACGCGTCAAGGGCCTCCTCGCGCAGGAGAAGAAGAAGACTGCCCGCCTCATCGGCGACACCCCGATCTACGACATCATCATCGGCAACGACGAGGGCCAGGTTCCGCTCTCGCAGCTCCAGCGCTACTTGAACAAGTTGCCCCGCAACATCGACACCAAGCGCATGGACAACATCGAAGGTCGCCTCGCTGCGCTCAGCGCACGCGGCGGCGGAGCAGCGCTTCCCAAGGGCCCGATGCCCGGAGGCGCGAAGATGAAGGGAATGCAGCGAACCATTCGTCGTCGCTGACACTCCCCCCACAGCAAAACGAAAGACCCGGGCCCATACGGACCCGGGTCTTTCTTCGTTCGAGAAGTTTGTGTCAGCGCGACTTCACGAGCAAAGTGCCGGTCGCGCGGTCCTGCATACCGCGACCGTCGATGTCGGTGATGGTCGCGGGAATGACGAACACCAGCAGCGCCTGACGCCCCAACGCGCGCACGAAGCCCACACGGATCGGGCCTTCGATTCGCGCAACCTGAAGTCCGAGGACGAACTGCCCCGGGGTGAAGTTGAACAGCGCCACGGTGACGACACCGACGGCGAACCACACCATCAGTGTGACAGTCGAGGTCATACCGTCGAAGAAGTCTCCGGTGATGAGCGAGGCCACTCCCACGGCCATGACCCAATCCACCAACAGTGCGGCGATACGACGGCCCGAACCGACCAGCGAACCCGGCCCCTCCTGAGGGAAACCGAGGAACTCGCCACGGTACGACTGCTCACGGCCGTCCGTGCTCTTCGGCAAAGCTGCTTGCGGCCCAGAGAGCCAAGTTCCGGTGATACGTGCCATGCTGTCCAGGATAGGCGTCGCAGCACCGTAGTCCAGATTTGCCGGGTTTTAACTGTGTGGCCGGTCACATGGACTTCGGAAATCCCCAGGATGCTGCGACGCGTAACACTGCCGAAACAAAGGGTTGACGAGCGGGCAACACCAGCTCCCTACCGTCTGCCTCGACGGATTCAACCGACATCACTTGGCTGAAGCGACTTAAGGAGCACAAGCGTGGCGTTCACCACGGCCGAAGAGGTCATCAAGTACATCGCGGACGAGAACATCGAGTACGTCGACATTCGGTTCAGCGACCTGCCCGGCGTCCAGCAGCACTTCTCGATCCCGGCGTCTGCTTTCAACCAGGACGTGTTCGAGGACGGCCTCGCATTCGACGGATCTTCGGTCCGCGGATTCCAGTCGATCCACGAGTCCGACATGATGTTGCTTCCCGACGTCACCACGGCGCAGATCGACCCCTTCCGCAAGGCGAAGACCCTCAACATCAACTTCTTCGTGCACGACCCGTTCACCCGTGAGTCCTACAGCCGCGACCCGCGCAACGTTGCCCGCAAGGCCGAGGAGTACTTGGTCAGCACCGGCATCGCGGACACCGCATTCTTCGGCGCCGAGGCCGAGTTCTACATCTTCGACTCGGTTCGCTACGACTCCGGCATGAACTCCGCTTTCTACGAGCTGGATTCCATCTCCGGTTCCTGGAACACCGGCGCAGAGACCAACGCCGACGGCTCCCCGAACCTCGGCTACAAGGTTCGCGCCAAGGGCGGCTACTTCCCCGTCGCTCCGTACGACCACTACGTGGACCTGCGCGACGAAATCTCCACCAACCTGACCAACGCGGGCTTCGAGCTCGAGCGCGGCCACCACGAGGTCGGCACCGGCGGACAGCAGGAGATCAACTACAAGTTCAACACGCTGCTCGCAGCTGCTGACGACCTGCAGCTGTTCAAGTACATCGTCAAGAACACCTGCTGGCAGCACGGCAAGTCCGCGACCTTCATGCCGAAGCCGCTCTTCGGTGACAACGGCTCGGGCATGCACGTCCACCAGTCCCTGTGGAAGGACGGCAAGCCCCTCTTCCACGACGAGTCCGGCTACGCGGGCCTCTCGGACATGGCTCGCCACTACATCGGCGGCATCCTGCACCACGCTCCGTCGCTGTTGGCCTTCACCAACCCGACGATCAACTCGTACCACCGTCTGGTGCCGGGCTACGAAGCCCCCATCAACCTCGTGTACAGCCAGCGCAACCGCTCGGCAGCTGTCCGTATCCCGATCACGGGCAACAACCCGAAAGCAAAGCGTCTCGAGTTCCGCGCACCCGACTCCTCGGGTAACCCGTACCTCAACTTCGCTGCACAGATGATGGCCGGCCTGGACGGCATCAAGAACAAGATCGAGCCGATGGCTCCGGTCGACAAGGACCTCTACGAGCTTCCCCCGGAGGAGGCTCGCAACATCCCGCAGGCTCCGACCAGCCTCGAGACGGTCATCAACCGCCTCGAAGCCGATCACGAGTACCTGACCGAGGGTGGCGTCTTCACCACCGACCTGATCGAGACCTGGATCTCGCTCAAGCGCGAGCAGGAAATCGCTCCGGTCAACCTGCGTCCGCACCCGTACGAGTTCGAGCTCTACTACGACGTGTGATCCGCATCCTGACGTAAGTCAGACCTGCGAGTACCGAGTCCACCCGTCCCGCTTCTGCGGGGCGGGTGGACTTGTTTCGGTCCGAGGGAAACCCCTCGGACAGATGATGACCGGCCTTCATACCGGACGCGGTCGAATCGCGGATCAGCCGCGAGCACGTTCGCCGATGGCCGCATTGTTGACGATATGGGTGATTCGACCTGCCCGTGTTGCGTCTCGAGCGGCACAGACTATCCACCACAGCATCTGTTTGCGGGCGCTGGGCGGAAAACTGTCCCAGTTGCTTCGAGCTTGCGGGTCCAGGTCCAGCGCCGGCTGCAAGTCAGATGGTTCCTCGAGGTCTTCGACTTGGTCGAGAATCGTCCACCAACCAGTGGATTTCGCGGCAGCAATGGCACCACGACCAGCAGCGGTCATGAGGCCACGCGCCTCCATATCCGCTGCGCGTTCGCGGTTGAGTCGGGTCCAGGAACTCTTGCGTCTACGCGGCGTGAACAGTTGCAAATTGCGCTCTTCGTCGAAGATGGTGTTGGTGGAATCGATCCAACCAAAGCAGATGGCTTCCTCAACGGCCTGAGGGTAGGGGCAGCGTGGTCGGCTGGTGGTGGTGCGCCAAGAGCACAACCACACACCTCGGCCTGACGTGTGATTGTCCGTCAGCCAAGTTCGCCACTGTTCCCGAGTCTCGGCGTGGATGATCGGGTAGTCGAACTTCCACGTCGGGGGGTGGACGGAAGCCGGTGGCGATGATTTCGAATTGGTCACTTACTCTCCAAGCTCAGAGGGAAACGGATACGTGTCTCGATAGACGAGGGGCCTGCGCAGGGAACACGCCCCTGCGGCAACCTGGACATGAATGGTCTTGTCGCACAATCCTCTTCTGACTGTCATGGTGGCGAGACTCTGAGGTGAAGGGCGAGCCGACTGACGGTGTCGGCAAGCTCGGTTGGTTCGATGACGACCACTGGGGCGGTGAGCGCAATGCGCGCAACCGTCATGGCGAGCCTGCCGAGATCTTCGCTGCGGATCTCGACAAGGCAGCGGTCCGCTGCCACCTCGATCGGTGTGTGGTCAATCCATCTGAGTACGCCGTCGAGGTCGGCGAACGTGGCTTCGATGGCGAGTTTTGCATCGTGGTGACGGGGTGGCGAGCCGACTGATCTCGCGACGAAGCCTGCCGCGTCACCGCCCGGGATCTCGCGTGGCGTGAAATGACTGCCTGCCAGCCAGGGCTCCGAGAGCCGGTCCAGTCGAAATGTTCGCCAATCCGAACGATGGTGGTCCCATGCTACGAGATACCAACGACGTCCCGCCGTGACAAGGCGGTGCGGCTCGACGAGCCGTCTGCTGCTCTCGCCATCACCTCGCCGGTAGTCGAAACGAACGTGCTCGTGGTCGCGACATGCCGCAGCGAGCACACTGAGCGCTTCGGGGTCGACGATGTCGTCCTCTGCCCGCCGCATGGAACTGACGCTCGAATGCAGTGCCGACACACGTCGGCGTAGTCGATGGGGCAGGAGTGCTTCGATCTTGGTCAGCGCGCGCAGCGATGTTTCTTCGATGCCTCCGATGGCGGCCTCGGCGGCGTAGCGCAGTCCGACGGCTACCGCCACGGACTCGTCATCGTCGAGGATCAGGGGCGGCACGTGCGCCCCCGTTGCAAGTCGGTAGCCCCCGTACTTTCCGGACGTGGAATCGACCGGATAACCGAGGTCGCGTAGCCGATCGATGTCGCGGCGCACCGTCCGCTGCGTGACATCGAGTCGTGCGGCAAGTTCGGCACAGTGCCAGAAGCGATGGGTCTGAAGGAGCGAGAGCAATTGCAGTGCTCGGCCTGTGGGATCGTTCCGCATTTCTTCAGATTGCCAGCGATCTAGGACTTTATGTGTCCACGATGCTCCCTAACGTCGGAGCAACCGGTCGATCCAGACACGAGATCGGTACTCAACTCAAAGGAGCATCCGTGAATCCATCCGACTTCCCCAGGCCCGTCCTCATCCAAGTCAACGGCGTGGAACTCGAAGTCTTCGAGGCAGGGCGACACAATGCCGGGAAACCCATCGTGTTGTGTCACGGATGGCCAGAGCACGCCTATTCCTGGCGATACCAGGTGCCCGCCCTTGTCGAGGCGGGCTACCACGTCATCGTCCCGAACCAACGCGGCTACGGCAATTCATCACGTCCGACCGAAGTGACGGACTATGACATTGAACATTTGGCGGGTGATCTCATCGCACTTCTCGATCACTACGGCTACGAAGATGCCACCTTTGTCGGTCACGATTGGGGTGCCTTTGTCGTGTGGGGCCTGACCCTGTTGCACCCGGACCGGGTAAACAAAGTGATCAACCTGAGCCTGCCCTACCAGGATCGCGGAGAGCAGCCCTGGATTGAGTTCATGGAAGCCGTGCTCGGCGGTGATTTCTACTTCGTCCATTTCAATCGACAGCCGGGCGTCGCGGACGCGGTGTTCGAAGACAACACCTTCCGGTTCCTCCGCAACCTGTACCGGAAGAACGAACCCCTCAGGGAGCCTCAGCCGGGTATGGCACTGATCGATCTCGCCAGAGCAGAGACACCACTCGGTGAGCCTCTGATGAGCGATAGCGAATTGGCCGTTTTCGTCTCCGCCTTCGAATCGACAGGATTCACGGGCAATGTGAACTGGTACAGGAACCTTGACCGCAACTGGCATTTGCTGGCGGAGGTGGACCCGATTATCCAACAGCCCGCACTTATGATCTACGGCGACCGTGACGCGATCGCGAGAGCTGAGAACCTGACAGAGTTCGTGCCCAATGTGGAAGTAGTCAATCTCGACTGCGGTCACTGGATCCAGCAAGAAAGACCCGAAGAGACCAACCAAGCGATCTTGAACTGGCTGGAGCGGCAGGATGCCACATAGTTTCAAGGCTAGGTGCGGGTCTCAGTGAAAATGTCAGTCTCATTCAAGTCCGATAGGGGGCGTGATCCGGACCCACCTTGTGTGTATCAAGCGGATTGCTGAGCTCGGATGTGGACGAGTCGGTAAGAGTCGGTGGCGGTTTCGATGATGTTGCCGCCGCAAGGTGAGCCGATCCACGATGTCGGCGCAAGGTCGTGGGTCGGTGAACATTGTCGTCCAGCCGGAGAACGACGCGTTGGAGGCGATGGCGACGGAGTTCTTTTCCTCCCGTTCGGTCAACACCTGAAAAAGCAGCTCGGCGCCTCGTTTGTCGAGTTCCATGTAACCGAGTTCGTCGATGCCGAGCAGATCCACTCGGCCGTAGCGGGCGGTCCCGACCACCCACTGCCAGTTGGCCCAGGCCCAACCAGTTCCGGCATGGCCTGGATGGACGTTGTCGCCTGCTGCATCGACAAGAGCCTCTCGCCACATTTTCAAATCGCCTCTGATCCAACAAGTTAACGGGTTCCGGAAACGCGTCTACCTCTCCGGCTCCACTTTCGAGAATCAACGAGAGCGTCGGAAAACAAGCCATGCACTCAACCCGGCGATGGGCACAAGCCAAATGCCGAAAAAGAAGGCGACTGCTCGCCACACACCGATTCGCCGGGACACGGAAACCACATCGGCCGTTCCGACAAGGCACAGGGAAATCCATATCAAGGTGAGAATGAATCCGCCGACGTACAGAAGAACGAACGCCCCAAATCCGTCCATACAGTCCATTCCACTGTCGGCGCAGTCCTGAAGCCCCGCCGCACCGAGTAGAGAAATGTTCACAGTGGCGATGCTACGGACCAGGGCGTCCCGAACTTCCGAACGACCCGGCGGATTCGGCGATGCGAACGCCGGTCAGCCCGTACAAAGTAGAAGCCCCACCCCCGTGGGGAGGGCGGGGCTTCATTCGATCCGGCGCTCACGCACAGTGGGAGGGTGGTGGACATGCCGGACCGACGACACGGCAGGGAGTCAAGCTGCCGCGCCCAAGCGCTGACCTGAAGGAATGCGCCTGAGATTGTGGTTACGAGAACCATCAAACCAGACAAACTGGACGCATGTTCAGGAATCGAAAGATTCGACCCCGCACGTCAGAAAGATCTCACTGCACCCGATAGGTTTCGCTACGGCCAGGATCAACCAACCGCCGCATGATCTCGTACGCACGGTCCGGATCCGTGTACGGCGGAATCATCATCAGAACGAGTTGACGACCATAGATGTCGTCGAGATACATCAAATCGTGAGGCTGGCCAGGGTACGGACCCCGCACTTCCAGTCCGTCGACCTCGTCGATACGACGCTGCGCGCTGCTGATCGTGTTCCAGTCGAACGCAACCCGCGCGATCGGCCCCAACCTCAGCGAAAGTGCGGATATCAGATCGTGAAGCTCCGCCGTGACGTTGGTGGTCCATGGGAACCACGCGCCGTCTACCGATGCCTTGACGGCGCCTTGACCACGAAGCAGGAACCGCGGAGTCCGCGTCGGCGACGGGAAAGGTTGCCCGACATGGCGCTGCGGCGCTTCCATTGCATAGTCGAGAGTGCTGATGTGCGCCATGACGAGGCTCCTTAACGGAGGATTCGTGGAACCGTCAGGCAGAGGCGCCCGGTCGTGGGTTCCATACTTTCAGGCTACTCCGCTGCGCAATCCCGACTACGCATCGACGGAAATGATCACGCCGTTGTCGCCGTACGGGAACGGACCATTGCCGATGTGACCGCGGGTGTTGAATAATTTCGAAATAGGCACCATCACAACGTATTTCGCTTTCACTTTGCTGCGGATCTCGTCGAATTCAGCTCCACCGCTCACCAACTGAGCGGTCCCGGCAACCGGCGAAGAGCCGTCGGCAACCTTTCCGTGGTTGTTGCACGGCACGACGGTGACGCGTGGGTTGTTCCGCAGCCGCTTGGCCTTACCCGATTTCGAGGAAGTCCAGAACCCGATACGTCCGTCCGGCAATTGGCGTATGCCTCCACAAACTCCACGACCATGCACACGAATGAATTTTCTATGCCTCACGCGTTTCGAAACGGACAATTATCCGGACGAAGATGAACAACAGGTGCCGAGTGATGGAAATGTCGCGGAACGACCACGTCTCAGGTCGATTTGTGGCCCGCAGGTGTTGGAACATGACTTCTCGTGAATGCGGAACTCATCGTTCTCCTCGTCGTCGTCGTAACCGCTCTGGGGTTCGACTTCACCAACGGTTTTCATGACACTGGCAACGCTATGGCCACGTCGATTGCAACCGGCGCCCTCAAGCCCAAGGTGGCAGTCGCTCTGTCTGCTTCCTTGAACCTGGTTGGAGCTTTCCTCTCGGTAGAGGTTGCTGCCACCGTGGCCAAGGGCGTGGTGAACCTCGGAAATGTGGGTGGCCAAGCGCTGCTCACCATCGTCTTCGCCGGCCTTGTCGGCGGCATCATCTGGAACCTGGCAACGTGGTTGCTCGGCATCCCCTCGAGTTCCTCACACGCACTGTTCGGCGGCCTGATCGGCGCCGCCATCGCGTCCCTCGGAATGAGCGGTGTCGCCTGGAGCGGCGTGCTCAGCAAGGTTGTCATCCCCGCAGTTCTCGCTCCCGTCGTAGCCGGCTTGGTTGCAGCGGCCGGAACCTGGCTCATCTACCGCATCACCTCCAACGTCGGAGAGGAAACCAAGGACAAGGGTTTCCGACTCGGCCAAATCGGTTCGGCTTCACTCGTTTCCCTCGCCCACGGCACCAACGACGCTCAGAAGACAATGGGCGTCATCTTCCTCGCCTTGGTCGCCCATGGAACCATCTCCGCCGACGCGGACATGCCGTTCTGGGTCAAGCTCACCTGCGCACTCGCGATCGCTGCCGGAACCTACCTCGGCGGGTGGCGAGTCATCCGCACACTCGGCAAGGGCCTGGTCGAGATCGCCGCGCCGCAGGGCATGGCGGCCGAAGCATCTTCTGCTGCCATCATTCTCACCTCCAGCCACCTCGGTCTTCCACTCTCGACCACCCATGTGGCGACGGGTTCCATCATGGGAACCGGTCTGGGACGCAAGGGCGCCGAGGTTCGTTGGGGCGTCGCCGGACGCATGGCGGTCGCCTGGTTGATCACTCTCCCGTCCGCTGCGATCGTCGGCGCTCTGTGCTGGGGACTGGCCAACATCGTCGGCGGCCTGCCCGGTGTCCTGGTCGTCTTCGCTGTGCTCATCGCATTGGCCGGTTGGATGTATCTGCGCTCCCGCAAGGAGCCCATCGATCCGAGCAACGTCAACGCCGAGTGGGACGGCGGCCTGGTGCCTGCAGAGGTCCCCGGTCCGGACGCCCGCGTCACCACCGACGTCAAAGCCTGAAAGAGGGAATCGACATGGATATCTTGAAAAACACCGTCGACTCGCTCTGGCAGGTCGTACTTGTCGGCCTCTTGCTTGGCGCCGGACTTCCGGCGATCTTCGCAATCGGCCTGAAGTCCCTCGATGCCGGGCAACGTGGCAGTGGCGGCGGGAGCACTGCCGTCGCGGCTCGCAGTCCGTTGGCCGTGGCAGGCGCAGTGGTGTGCTTCGCGGTAGTGCTCATCGCAATCGTCACCGGAATCCTCTTCATCATGCAGGGCTTCCTCAGCCACACATTCGGCATCGAGATCTTCTGATCCCTTGCGCCCTCACGAGCGGAAAGACATCACCGTGACTGCACCGACTCCATCCCTTCCTCAGTCCATTCTGGAATGGCTTCGCGCCGGCTACCCCGAAGGCATACCGCCCAAGGACCGCATTCCGCTGGTCGCATTGCTACGACGCAAGCTCTCGGACGCGCAAATTCGAGACATTGCCATCGGCGCTGCACTCGCAGAACTGAGCGACGTCAACAGCGACCAGGTGATCTCGAGCGACGAGATCAGCGCTCAGATCGCCGATCTCACGAGCCAGACTCCCTCGGACGAGGACATCGCGCGCGTTGCCTCCGTCCTGGCCGCCGCCGGGTGGCCCCTCGCTGATCTCGACAACGACTGAAGCTCGATTCGTTGAGTCTTCCACCACTTCTGGCTTCGATACTCGGCTGGCTGCGTGCCGGGTATCCGAACGGCGTGCCGGAGCAGGACTACGTCCCTTTGATGGCCCTGCTCCGGCGACAGCTGTCCGACGACGAGATCGCCGTTCTTGCCGACGATCTCGTCGCCGACTTTCCGGTTCCAGTCGATCCGATCGACATCGGCGTCCTCATCACCAAGGTCACCGACGATATTCCGCACGAATCGGACGTCGCCCGGGTACGTGAACACCTGATTCGTGGAGGGTGGCAAATCGACGCGCAACCTCCGGTCGACGACGCATGACGGCACTACCTGAATCAGACCAGTTTGATAACGAAACGGTAACGGAGCCGTCGACGTCAATACAGACCACTTAGTGTCATCAGGAATTCCGTGCCTCGGGGGGCTCGGTCGGATTTCGGTGTGCAAGCACCTTTGGGGCGGGAGTAATACATGCACGAGGCTCACACAGATTTGGCGAAGAACCCAGATATTTCGAACCCGGATATTTCGAGAAACCGCATTTCGAAACGAATCAAGCGTCGGATCCTCGGCCTCGCCGCGACAGCACTCGCACTCCCCCTGACCGCAGGCCTGATCAGCGGATCAGTAGCGACCGCAGCGCCCGCGCGCACCGCCCCGGCCGGTGGATACGAGGAAGTGTTCGTCGACTCCTCGATGGGGCCGATCAAGGTTCAGATCCAGTGGGCTTCGCGCGGCGGCAACGCGGCGCTCTATCTTCTCGACGGTCTACGAGCACGCGACGACCGAAACGCATGGAGTTTCGAGACCAACGCTCTCGAGCAGTATCGCGGCGACAACGTCACCCTGGTCATGCCGGTCGGCGGGCAGTCCAGCTTTTACTCGGACTGGTATGCGAACAGCAATTTGAATCGCCAGCCGGTCACGTACAAATGGGAAACCTTCCTCACCCAGGAACTTCCCGCATATCTGGAATCGCGCGGCGTCTCCCGAACCAACAACGGTGTGCTCGGATTGTCCATGGGTGGCAGCGCGGCACTGACGCTCGCCGCCTATCACCGCGATCAGTTCAAGTTCGCCGGATCGCTCTCGGGATACCTCAACATCTCAGCTCCCGGCATGCGTGAAGCAATCCGCGTGGCCATGGTCAGCGCAGGGTCCTTCAATGTCGATGCCATGTGGGGACCGCCATGGAACCCCGCTTGGCTCCGCAACGACCCCTTCGTGTTTGCACCCGAGCTGGCTGGGCTCTCTCTGTACATCTCCGCCGCGAGCGGCCTACCCGGGCAGTTCGATCAACCGCGTCGTCCCGTCGACTTCGTGAATACCGGTAGCGCCATCGGCCTCGAAGCCCTTGCCCTGATGAACTCACGGGCATTCCAGCTGCGCATGAACTCCCTGGGAATTCCGGCAACGTACAGCTTCCCCGCCAACGGCACTCACTCGTGGCCGTACTGGGGCGCGGAACTGTGGAAGGCCCGAGGCCAGATCCTCGACACCCTCAACGCTTGGTGAACTGACAACGACTCGATCACCGACAATCGCAGGCCCCGACCGAATTTCGGTCGGGGCCTGCGTCGTTCGAAATCAGAGCGCGGCAAAGAGATCCACGGTATTGCCATCGGGATCGAGAAGAACGGCGTAGCGCTGGCCCCACACGGCATCAAATGGCTCTTTGTGTCCGGGGAAGTCGGCTGTGATGCGCTGATACGCCTCGTCGACTGCAGCGGGTGTCCCGAAATCGAAGGCCAAAGCGACGGGGTGTCGACCTTCCCCGACAACGAAGTCAGGATCGAAGCTCGCGATGGTGGACAGCGCGTCCCAGGCCAGCCGAAGCCCACTGTCGAAAGTGAACTCCACGTGTGGAGCGTCAGCGGGTGTTTCCGGAATGTCGAGCCCGAGGGTTCGGTAGAACGCGAGGGAACGCGCGAGATCGTTGGTGACGATTCCGACGAGATCGAGTCTCGGAGAGACGGACACGGTATTTCTCCTGTTTCGGGTCGAGAAGTGATCGGCGAGTGTGTGACGATGATCTGATGACCGGCACTGACACCCTCGCTCTTGACGGTAGTCGGACGGTAGCGTCGAGTCTTGAACAAAACGGCCACACCTATGTCGAGACTCGGATCACCGGTTCGGCCGGCCTCTTCAGTTGCGCGTGGAAAAGCACTACTGACCCCCATGCGCCCACAGAAGCAAAGCGGATTCTTCCCGATCTCTGCGCAGACTTCATCGTCGACAGCACCGGAAAGTCGTGGCTCGTCGGACCCGCAACCGGTGCCGATCTGGTTTCGGTCGCCGCCGGTACAACCATGTGGGGCATCCGGATCAATCCGCCGGCTCTGCGGAGCCTGCTCGGCACAGCGGCCGACGCGGTGCAGGATTCGAAGATCGCCTTCGACGACATCCTCACTTCCAGACAAGCGCGGGTACTTGCCGACGCCCTTAGCCACGAGGCAGTCGACGCTCACCTACTGGGCCAGTTGTGGCGCGGACTGGAACCCGACCACGGAATCGAGCGTGGTTACTCCGCGCTCATCTGCTCCCCTTCGACTCCGATACGAGAGATCGCCGCAGACCTCGGTGTTTCCGAACGTCATTTTCGACGCTCGATCACGTCGTCGATCGGGCTGTCCCCCAAAATGATTCAGAAAGTGCAACGTATCCAGGACGTGTTGACTCTCAGCCGCGATGCAAATCTCACGCTGTCGTCGCTGGCCGGTCGCGCCGGCTACGCCGACCAAGCCCACCTCGCGCGCGATACGCGAGCGCTGACAGGCCTGACACCGACTCAGCTACTGCGCGAGCAGCGATAACGATGAGCGAAGACCTGTTCTCCGCCCTCGATCACCTGGCTGCCACGTCAACTGTCGTGATCGATCGCCCCCGAGGGTCGGCACACCCGCGTTACCCCGCTGCGATTTATCCGCTCGATTACGGCTATCTCGACGGGACCGTCAGCGCGGACGGCGACGGGATCGATCTGTTCCGAGGCTCGGCCGTCGGCAACGGCGTTGTTGCCGTGGCCGTTATTGCCGACATCGACAAGAAGGACGTGGAAGTCAAGATCCTTCTCGGATGCACTGCCGATGAAATCGGCACTGCCGCAGCATTTCTCCGCGACGCTTTGGGTCTCGGTACCACTGTCTTGCGGCGCGAAGTCAGCTGAGTTCGTCGAATCGCGGAACAAGATGCTCTGCAACCCACTTCGCTTCCTCGATCAGCGGCCAACCTGCCAGGATCAGTGCAGTCAAACCGGTTCGGCCGCGAAGCGTGCGTACCGAGTCCGTGATCGAATCCGGATCGCCGACGTAGTACACCGCCGATGACCCGGTGCCGAAGATGTCGAGAGGCGACCACGCTGTGATACCCGCGTACAGCCCGTCACCGACGTACAACTCCTCCGGTTCCGGAAGTCGGCCGGAAGCAATCTTGTCCGCCCAGCCCTGCCGCTGTGCGTCGCGAGCGGTGAAAGTCTTGAGGTCTTGCTTCCCCTGAGTACGACGACGCACTGCGTTGTCCAAGACATGAGCGATCTGCTCGACGCCCGTCTTCTCGAACAACGAACGGAACCGGTCGTGCGCCTGCGCCTTGGTGGGGCGAACGATCACCCCGGTCAGCGCACCGAAGTCGGTGAACTCGCGCCCGGCTGCCTCCGCCGCCGCCCGTGCGGCAGAGAATTTGTCTTCGATGAACGAAGTCTCGCGCAACATCGCCAGATAGGTGTCGAGCACCTTGCCTGAATTCGCCAGGCCTGCAGGCGAATCACCGGTACCCCACAGCGGAACCTGATGCCCAGCGGGCGCATCGATACGCAGTGGTGTGTTGGGAAAGTTCGACTCCGTGCCTTCGGCGTAGATGCGGCGGAAGTCCGCCCAGTACTGCTCCCCCAACTCGTAACGCTCGTCGTGGGGCACGTTCATGTCGTACTTGGTCAGGATGTTTTCGCGTCCGTTGACCGAGTTGATCAACAGTCGGCCACCGCTGAAGGCGTCGAAAGTCAATGCCTTCTCCGCCAGCAGTCGCGCCGGCGTCATGTTCGCGTAGACGGCGACAAGGAACTTCATGCGCGTGGTGTGCGCTGCCGCCCACGTCGCCGAAATGAACGGATCGTTCGGCCAGGTGGCAACAAGCGCACCTTCGAATCCGCCGTCGTCGATGGTCTTCGCGAGCTCGATCTGCCTGGCCCCGTCCACGGGGAACAGCCCACCGGGGCTCCACGGGTAGTCCCCGTCGGCCTGGGTGAGATACCAAAATGTCTTGACGCCCATCAGTTCTGCACTCCAGCCGGCAGGTCGAACGATTCGATTCGGGCACGTGAGCGGATGGTGTCCGCATTCACGGTGTAGAGCGCGTCGAGGTACGCGACCGCGAAAGAACCAGGACCTGAGGCATTTTCCTCGGCGATCTCCGATGCCACGGCAACGTGCGTATGCGCGGCAACCAATCCGTCCAGCGCGGTCGGCGTAACGGCGAGGTAGGCAGCGACCAGGCCTCCCAGAGAGCAACCGGTACTGGTCACGCGCGGCAACAGAGCGCTGCCACCGGAGACTCGGATGCCCCGAACGTCGCCGCCACCATCGCGGCCGACGATGTAGTCGACCGGGCCTGATGCCGACACGGCATCCGCATGCTTCAGAAGTGACAGAGCGGCGGGCACTGCGTCGGCGGAGTCGGAGGCACTGTCGACGCCGCGGGTGTCACCGCCGAGTCCGGCCAGAGCGATGATCTCCGATGCGTTCCCGCGGATGGCGCTGGGGTGAAAGCGCAGCAGATCCACAGCGATACCGCTCCGCCAGGGTAGTCCGCCTACACCGACTGGATCCAAAACCCATGGCGTACCCGCAGTTCGGGCCGCTTCGGCGGCTATCAGGAAGGCTTCGGCTGTCCCGTCGTCCGGCGTTCCGAGGTTGACGAGCACTCCCCCGGCAACGGCAGCGAACCCACCCGCTTCATGAACATTGTCGATGTGAGCGTTGCTTGCGCCGGCAGCGAGCAGAACATTGGTCAAGAAGTTCGCCGAAACGATGTTCGTCAGCGACTGGACGAGCGGTACCTGATCGCGGAGTGCGTCGATCGCCGACGCGACGGTTTCGACAGAGACAGTGTCAGACATGAGAATTCCTTCAGGACGGGAGGTATTTGGGGACTGCGGCGATTCAGGACCGCGGACATCGCACATCCGGATTCGCGCCACCGGGCTCACTGCCGACAACCATCGGCAAAACCGGATCTGCAGTCCATTCCTCTAACGAACCGTCGTAGACTTTGACGTCCGCGTAGCCGCTGCGGATCAGCGCAAGTGCGGTCAAACACGCCGAAACTCCGCCACCGCAATAGATCACGACAGGGCCGGTGGCGGTTGGTAGAACGTCGGCCGATTTCGACAAAACTTCTTCGACCGGAAGCATCCGGGAGTCGGAGTCGAGAAGACTCTTCGCGGACAGATTCACGCTTGACGGAATGTGTCCGCGTCGCGAGTATCGCGTCTTCTCGGTTCCCTCGTACTGCTCAGGCGCGAGAGCGCACACCAGCGTTCCGGCTTCGCGTCCGCTGGACAGCGACGCAACGCGAGGTAAATCGACCCACAGACCCAGATCCGTCACGCTCCAACGCGTCGACGCCGACGTGTGGGTTTCGTCGTCGCCGCTCGCGAGCGCGAAGCCGCGTCGAGTCCATTCGGCGAGGCCACCGTCGAGAACTCTTGCTTCGATGCCGGCGTTGCGAAACACCCACCAGAGCCGTGATGCCCAGGTGGTCGATCCCTGGTCGTAGATCACGATTGTCGCGCCCGGCTCGATACCACTGGAGTGGAGATCGGAAACCAACTGCTCCGTTGACGGGCGTGTGAAATGCAGCGCCGCTTCCCTTTCGGAGAAGACGTCCATGAGGTCGACATGTCGCGAACCCGGGATGTGCGAGGAGACCCAGCCGCCGTACCCGGATTCCGGGCGGTAGTCGCCGTCAAATCGCGCGGGAGGAAAATGAACCGTCGCGTCGAGCACGGCGACGCCTCCCTCACGCAGCATCGCGTCGAGTTCAACGGCACTCACCAGCGGCGACGCGGTCTCTCCAGCCACTTCGGACCCTCTCCCTCGGAAACGAACAAGCACGAACCTAAATGAGTACTAGCGTATACGCAAGTACTCACTCGTCGTCGATGGCATAATCGAACGCGCTCTACTTGCATGCACAGGAATGGGGACACATGGATCTCGACGCCGATACGAGCACCACCGATCTGCTGGTGCCGGAGGCTGCGCTCGGCCGGTCCGATCAGACCTCGCGGCAGTACCTGCGCCTGCGAGCCGACATCCTGGCAGGCAAGTTCCCCCAGGGCGCTCCGCTGCACGAGACTCAATTGTGCGAATCGTACGGCGCATCCCGCACCCCGATCCGGGAAGCACTCAACTGGCTCGCACACGACGGACTACTCGAACGAGCCGCTCGCGGTTTTCGTGTCCGTTCCGGCACACCCGAGGACGTCATCGAGATCTACGCGGCGCGGGTAGCCCTCGAATCGGAAGCGGCAGGCGCCGCGGCACTACGCCACAGCGATCTCGACCTTGCTCGCCTGGACGGATTACACGAGTTCTGCTGCACTGCAACCGAAGGCACCAAGGCGCGTTCCGGGAACTTCAAGTTTCACGAGGCCCTCTGGCAGGCCGCCCACAATTCCACGATCACCTCACTGCTGATCCGCCTCACCACCCAATTGCGAATCTACGACAGCGGCCCGCCGTCGAACTACGGCGAACCGGACCTGCTCAATTCGGAACATCAAGAGATCCTGAACGCCATCCGCGCCAGGGACGAATCGTCCGCGCGTGGCCACATGCGCAACCATCTCGAGCGCAGTCGCGACCAGCGGATAAGGATGTTCGCCAGCCGCTGACTTCAGACAGCCCCGAGTTCTGCACACTGACGCCTACGCCGCCGTCAGTCAGGCGGGGAGCGTGCCGATCTCGACGTCGTACACGCTCTCGGCCGGGCTCGACATCACTCGGTCCGCCATCTCCTGTTTGAGCACTGTCAGCCGTGACTCGTCTTCGGCTGTCCGGTCAGTCTGGCGGGAGAGAGTGATCAACTCGTCGACGACAAATCCCTCCCGAACAGTCAGCGTGGCGCTCGCGCCGCGATAGCCGACCCGAAAGACATACAGTGCGAGCGTATTTCCTCGTTCAGGCCGGGCCAGGGAACTGTCGACGGTGTACCGCCCTTCGGTCACTGCGCGCGTGACCAACTCGAACGCGTCGCGCACTCCTGGTCCGCCGTGTGCAGTGGTGACGACCAACTCGCGACGCTCGACGGAGCCTTCCCCGCCGAGCACACCGAGTGCGCGCTCGAGGACTTTGTAGGCATGCGCCACGCCTCCCGGTGCCTGCGGCCCGTGATAGCGCAGAGCATCGTCGTACGTGAAGTCGAGCGTCGTACCGTGATCGGTCACGATCAGCGAGTCGGTCATGATGGGCGTCCTTGCCGGTCAGTGCTGGCGGTCGATCGGATTGTTACGCGAGACAATGAGCGGATCGACCGGCGTGAAAGGAAATTGCGGCAGATCGCGTTCCGGAACACCGAACGAGGCCGAGAGAACGCCGCGCGAGAACGCGGAAGCCGTTGCACGGTAGCCTATGTCGCCCGGCGTCGGCTGGTCGAAGAAGATGAGGAAGTTGATGTCCTCGTCACCTAAAACCTCGATGTGATGGGGATAGGCACGCGGAACGAAATACACCTGACCGGGCTCCAGTAGGTAGGTGTCGAGCGAACCGTCCGGATCGAGGACCGTCATCCGCCCGTGACCACGATGCACGTATCCCATTTCGGCAGTGACGGGATGCCAGTGTGGCTCACGCATTCCACTCTCGCGAATAGTCAACGAGTACATCGAAAGATCCTCCAGCGCCGCCCAATACTGCTTGCGCGCCACTTTCGCCTGTCCGTACGGGTATGCGAGAGGCGCGATCTGGCCGTCGAGATCGAAGAGATGCGCGTTGGGAAAGCCGGCGGTATCGGGAACGACGGCGGCGCCGTCCCGCCGAACTATCTGGGACGCATCGGCCCTACCGAAGACGTCGAATGCTGACGCGGCGAGGTCGTAGGTATTGCCGAGCACCGCGTTCGACATTGCGCTGACGCTACTCTGCAACGAAAAGTGCTGCGGGAGTGAAGTACGCAGGGCAGCGATGATCTCCGCCTCCGCCCCTCCGACATTCTCGATGTGATAAATCGCGCCGGATTCGACGTGATACATCTGCCCCGTTCGCACCACGAAACTGGCGAATTCGTCGGCATTGCCCAACATCGAGACGAGCACGGTTCCGCTGGTGACGTAGGCGATCTGGTTCGCGTTGACGTTCCATTGTGGTTCGCGGATCGCGCCGGGGCCGAGAACAATTCGTTTGATCGACAGACCGGACAGGATCGGCAACGAACTCGTGTCGAGTTGCGGGATCGATCCGAGTTCGTTCTCGAAGACACTGGGACCATCGCGCAGCGAGGCAACGTGTGTGGACATGGCCTTTGATCCTTTCGACTCTTATCCTTCCGAATCGCTGACGTCAGTCCTCGATGAAGGCAAGGATGTCCCGGTCCAGGGTCTGCTGATACGAGCCGTAAATTCCGTGCGGTGCGCCCGGATATACCTTCAGCGTGCCCTTCTTCACCAGCTTGATCGCCTTCTCCGCCGCTGCGCCGATCGGCACGATCTGATCGTCGTCGCCCTGAGCGATGAGGAACGGAACGTCGATGGCTTCGAGATCGGAGGTCTGATCGGTCTCCGAGAATGCCTTGACGCAGTCGTAGGCCGCGGCGAGGTTGACCAACATCCCCTGTCGCCAGAAGTCGTCCTTCGCCCCTTGCGAGACGTCGGACCCTTCGCGGTTCGCGCCGTAGAAGCTCTCGCTGAGATCCTTGTAGAACTGCGATCGATCTCGCAGAACTCCCTCACGAATGCCGTCGAACACCTCGATCGGTGTGCCTTCGGGGTTGCCGTCCGACTTGACCATGATCGGCGGAACGGCGCCGGCGGTGATCACCTTGTCCACGCGCCCCCTGCCGTGCTGCGCCGCGTAGCGGACCACTTCCCCGCCGCCGGTCGAATGGCCTACCACGATCAGGTCTTTCAGGTCGAGCGTGTCGATCAGCTCAGCCAGGTCCTTGGCATATGTATCCATGTCGTTGCCGGTGTACGTCTTCGACGAGCGACCGTGCCCTCGACGATCGTGCGCGATGGTCCGGTATCCGGCGTCGGCGAACAGCTTCATCTCGACCTGCCACGCGTCAGAACTCAGCGGCCACCCGTGGCTGAGGACGATCGGCCGGCCGACGCCGTGCTCGGTGTAGTAGATCTCGGTTCCGTCGGAAGTGGTGATGTAGGGCATGTTCTGCTCTTCTCTGTCGAGTCGTGGACTGAGGTCTGGACGCGGCGCCCGGTTTCCTCACTCTGCGAGTGCCCACTACGGGGGCAGTCGACTCATCGATCGACAGAAATCTGCATGGGGGCAGAAGACTCCGGCCCGACACCACGAAGTGTGGTGTCGGGCCGGACCCTTCAGTCAGAGGGGGAACGATCAGTAATCGTCCTCCGTGTAGACGATCATTCCGCGCAGGTTCTTTCCCTCGAGCATGTCGGCGTAACCCTCGTTGATCTCCTCGAGCTTGTAGGTCTTGGTCACCAACTCGTCGAGTTTGAGTGCGCCGCTTCGGTAGTGATCGAGCAACTTGGGAATCTGGGACCGTGGTCCTACCCCGCCGAAGATGGCTCCCTGCAAACGCTTCTGTAGAAGGGTCAGCTCGAAGAGGCTGAGCGTCACCTGCGAATCCGCGTAGTGCCCCATTCCGACGACCACGACCTGCCCGCCCTTGCCCGTCGCGCTGAGCGCGGGCTGAATGATGTCGCCGTGAATCTCGCCCACGGTGATCACGGTGACGTCGGCCATCTTGCCCCAGGTGATCTCGCCGATCACCGGTAGCGCTTCCTCGAGGGAGGCAAACGTGTGTGTGGCGCCGAATTCCTTTGCCTTGTCGCGCTTGAACTCGACGGGATCGATCGCGATCACAAATCGTGCTCCGGCTGACGCCGCACCCTGCACCGAGTTGATTCCGACGCCGCCGACGCCGACGACCACCACCGTGTCACCGACCTTGGCTCCACCGATCGCGGTGGCCGATCCCCAACCGGTGGCAACACCGCAGCCGAGCAAGGCCGCCTTGTCGAGCGGGATGTCCTTCTCGATCTTGATCACCGACGCCTCGTTGACGGTCACGTACGGCGAAAATGTTCCGAGCAGGCACATCTGGATGACCGGCTCGTCGTTGAGGGTGACGCGGTACGTCTTGTCGGAGATCGCCTGCCCGGTCAACAGGCCGGCTCCCTCGTCGCAGATGTTCTGCAGACCCTTCGCGCAAGACGGACAACGTCCGCACGCCGGGATGAAGGCGAGAACCACGTGGTCGCCTTCTTCGACGCTCGCGACACCCGGGCCGACCTTCGTCACCACTCCGGCGCCTTCGTGCCCGCCCAAGGCCGGGTAGGAGGGCAGCGGGCTGGCGCCCGTACGCAAATGTTCGTCCGAATGGCACAGCCCCGATGCGGCGAGTCGGACCTGTACCTCACCCGAGACCGGGTCCCCCAGCTCGACCTCTTCGATCTCCCATGCCTGACCTGGCGCCTTGACTACCGCTGCCTTGACCTTCACCTGCACTCCTCGAAATTCTTCGTGATGCACGGACGACGAAAGAACGCGCCGGCATTTGTGTCGCCGATCACACTCCACCTACGAGTGTGCCTGAAACTACTCGAGAATACCGCCGGTCCGTGCGCCTTTTTGGTACTCGGCGTTACCGGAAACGCGCACGGCTAGTATCAACACAGTGGCCAAGGGAACTCGCAAGACAAGAACTCGCAGCGGTACTCCCGAGCGAGGCGAGTCCGGTCCCGTCGCCGGTACTTTTCCGATCGATACCGGGACGTGCGAACTTGTCCGCGACCAGTACTCCGACGACAGCTGGATCATCCAGATCAACGGAGTGCCCAGTTCCCACGTGAACGTCGCAGATCCGACGGTGCTCGATTTCGAGTACATGCGGTGGATCGCGCATCTGGTCGATTCCGAACGTGACAAGACCGAGCGTCTGCGGGTTCTGCATCTCGGCGGCGGAGCCTGCTCCATGGCCAGGTACTTCGCCGCCACTTACCCCGACGCGCGTCAGGTGGTTGTCGAAATCGACGGCGCCCTGGCCGAACTGGTGCGCGATTGGTTCGACCTACCGCGCGCACCGCTGCTGCGCATTCGTGTCGGTGAAGCCCGCGCCGTCACCGAAACTCTCACCGAGTCCACCCGAGACGTCGTGATTCGAGATGTCTTTGCCGGCAACACAACTCCGACTCCGCTGACAACAGCGCAATTCACCACCCACGTACGACGCGTGCTGGCACCGGGCGGTATCTACATCGTCAACTGCGGCGACACCCCGGATCTTCAGGGCGCGCGCAGTGAAGCCGCAACGATCGGTGCGCAGTTCGAACACATGGCGATCATCGCCGATCCCGCGATGCTCAAGGGCCGTCGCTACGGCAACATGATCATCGCGGGCAGCGACGTACCGATCGGCGGGCAACCCGCGCTCGCGCGCGAGCTACTCGGCGGCGGCGTGCCCGCCCACGTGTGGCAGGACGCCGAAGTCCGCAAGTTCGCCGCGAACGCGCCGGTTCGGCAGGACTGAGCGAAAACGCTACTCCCCGCCGAAGACCCTCTCCACCACAGCTTTTGCCCGTCGTGTGATGCGCAGGTAGTTGTCGAGGAATTCCCCTGCGTCGTCGCCGTATCCAGCGACCTGCGCCACCGCCGCGAGAACACGGCCCGGGCCGGGAAGCTGATCGGTCGGCTTGCCTCGCACCAGAACGAGGCAGTTGCGTGCCTTCGTCGCGGTGATCCAGGCGTCACGCAGCAGTTCGACGTCACCTTCGCTGAGCAGTTCCGCGGCGCCGATGGCGTCGAGAGTCTCGAGCGTCGACGTGTTGTGCAGCGACTCGATCTTGTCGGCGTGGCGCAGCTGCAGCAATTGCACAGTCCACTCGATGTCGGCCAAGCCACCGCGACCCAGTTTGGTGTGCGTCGCCGGATCGGCTCCGCGAGGAAGCCTTTCGGAATCGACGCGCGCCTTGATGCGCCGGATCTCGCGCACCGCCGCGTCACTGACGCCGCCTTCGGGGTAGCGCGTCTTGTCGATCATGTGCAGGAACCGCAGTCCCAGTTCAGGATCACCGGCAACCGGGTGCGCACGAAGCAGCGCTTGAATCTCCCACGCCTGAGCCCACTTCGCGTAGTACGCGTCGTACGACTCGAGCGTGCGAACCATCGGTCCGTTGCGGCCTTCCGGACGCAATCCGGTGTCGACTTCGAGCGGAGGATCCGTGCTCGGTGCCCCGAGAAGCTTGCGCACCTTGTCGGCAATGCTGTTGGCCCACTTGACCGCAACGGTCTCGTCGACGCCCTCGCGGGGTTCGCACACGAACAGCACGTCCGCATCGGATCCATAGCCGAGTTCGCCGCCGCCGAGTCGGCCCATGCCGATGACGGAGAAACTGGCCGGCGCCTCGGTCCCGAGTTCGGTGACGCTGGCCTTGATCACCGCGGAGAGCGATGCATTGAGCACCGCGGCCCACACCGAGGACAGCGCCTTGCAGACGGCGGGAACATCGAGCATGCCGAGGATGTCGGCCGAAGCGATGCGCGCAAGTTCGTGTCGCCGCAGCGAGCGGGCCGCGGCAACAGCACGATTGGGATCACTGTGTCGGCCGGAGGCGGTGAGTATTCCGCGAGCGACGTCCTCGGGCTTCGGCTCGACAAGGCGCGGTCCACTCGGCGAATCCGCGAACAAGCGAATCACGTCGGGAGCCTTGATGAGCAGGTCGGGTAGGTACGCCGACGAGCCCAGCACGGTCATCAGACGCTCGGCCACCGCAGCCTCGTCGCGGAGCAGGCGCAGGAACCACGTCTGGTCGACGAGCGCGTCCGAGAGCCTGCGGTAAGCGAGCAGACCTGCATCGGGATCCGGTGTGTCCGCGAGTGATTCGAGCAGAGTCGGCAACAGGAGCGCTTGAATGCGACCCTTGCGTGAAGCGCCACTCGTCAGTGCAGTCAGATGTCCGAGAGCATGCTCGGGCGCCGTGTAACCCAGAGCGGCCAACTGCCGAACCGCGGCTTCTGGTCCCAGGACCAGTGCTTCCTTGTCCATCCGCGCCACCGATTCGAGAAGCGGGCGGTAGAACAACTTGGCGTGCAGGCGGCGAATCCGATGCGAATTCCGCTTGATCTCGGCGCGCAGGACTCCCAGGGAATCCAGCCGACCGTCTGGCCGCATGTGCGCGGCGCGGGCCAGCCAACGCAGCGCTTCCTCGTCGTCCGGCGGCGGCAGGGTGTGTGTGCGCTTGAGCTTCTGCAACTGCAGACGGTGCTCGAGCAGGCGCAGGAATTCGTACGACGCAGTCAGGTTGGCGGCGTCGTCGCGGCCGACGTATCCACCCGCCGCCAATGCGGTCAGTGCATCGACCGTGCTCTGGACATGCAACGAACTGTCGGCGCGCCCGTGCACCAATTGCAGGAGTTGGACGGCAAATTCGACGTCGCGCAAACTTCCGCGGCCGAGTTTGAGTTCACGCTCACGCAGTTCGGGGGGAACCATTTCCTCGACGCGTCGACGCATGGCCTGGACTTCGGGGACGAAGTCCTCGCGCTCGGAGGCGATCCACACCATCGGGCTCATCGCCTCGGAGTACTGGCGACCGAGCTCCATGTCGCCGGTCATCGGACGAGCCTTGAGCAGTGCCTGGAACTCCCAGGTCTTGGCCCAGCGCTTGTAGTACGTGATGTGGGATTCGAGGGAGCGAACCAGTTCTCCGCGCTTGCCTTCGGGGCGCAGCGCAGCATCGACCTCGAAGAATGCGGAAGTACCGATACGCATCATCTCGCCGGCAACGCGACTGGCCGTCGCATCGGCCGGTTCGGCGACGAACACGACGTCGACGTCGGAGACGTAGTTCAGCTCGCGCGCACCACATTTGCCCATGGCGATCACGGCGAGCCGGATCGGACAACTGCCCTCGGGACACACCGTTGCGATAGCCACCGCCAGTGCGGCGGTCAGGGCAGCGTCCGCGAGATCGGAAAGCTGGTGACCCACAGTCTGATAGGGCACTACTGGTTCGTTCTCGACGGTCGCCGCAAGATCAGCCGCAGCCAGCAGCATCAGCTGGTCCTTGTAGCTCTTACGCAGAGCAACAACAGCTTCCGGCCCGGTCAGGGTGGCGCGGTAGGTCAGCGAGCCTTCGGTAGCGCCCTCGTCGAGGGTGGCGCCCACGGCCTCGAGCAACGCTGCGGTGGCCTCGTCCTTGGTCGGCAGAGCGGTTCCGTCGAGCAATTTCCAGCCGATCGGATCCGCGGCCAGGTGATCGCCGAAGGCCGACGACGCACCCACGAGTGCGAACAAGCGGCCGCGCAGGCTTTTGTCCTTGCGCAATGCCTGATCGAGTTCGCGCCACCCGTCGTCGAGCCCGTCCTTGATCCGCACAAGGGTGCGCAGAGCGAGGTCGGCATTCGCGGCACGCGAAAGCGACCACAAGAGTTCGATGCTCTCGGCGTCGACCCAACCGAGCTGACGCAACTCGTCGGCAGCGGTGGGCTCGACCAGCCCGAGTCGACCCGGTCCTGGAACTGCTGATCTCGCAGCGGGCGGTTTCACCGTCACAGACCGAGGTAGGTCTTGAGCTCGAACGGCGTCACGTGGCTGCGGTATTCCTCCCACTCACGACGCTTGTTGCGCAGGAAGAAATCGAAGACGTGTTCGCCGAGTGCTTCGGCCACCAGTTCCGACTTCTCCATCTCGCGCAGAGCGCTGTCCAAGTTGCTCGGCAGTTCCTTGTAACCCATGGCGCGGCGCTCGGCGGAGGTCAACGACCACACGTCGTCTTCTGCCTCGGGCGGCAAGGTGTAGCCCTTCTCGATGCCGCGAAGACCGGCAGCAAGCAGGACCGCAAAAGTTAGGTACGGGTTGCAGGCCGAGTCTGGGCTTCGGATCTCGACGCGGCGCGAGGACGCCTTGTTGGGCGTGTACATCGGGACGCGAATGAGAGCCGATCGGTTGGACGGGCCCCACGACGCAGCAGTGGGCGCCTCTCCCCCGTGGACGAGTCGCTTGTACGAGTTGACCCACTGGTTCGTGACCGCACTGATCTCGTTGGCGTGCTCGAGGATGCCGGCGATGAACGCCTTGCCGGTCTCGGAGAGCTGCATCGGATCGTCAGGATTGTGGAAGGCGTTCGTGTCGCCCTCGAACAGGCTCATGTGGGTGTGCATCGCGGAGCCGGCCTGATCACTGAACGGCTTGGGCATGAAGCTCGCCCGGACGCCTTCACCGATCGCGACCTCCTTCACGACGTATCGGAACGTCATGACGTTGTCGGCCATCGAGAGCGCGTCGGCGTAGCGCAGATCGATCTCCTGCTGACCCGGCGCGGCCTCGTGGTGGCTGAACTCGACCGAGATGCCCATCGACTCGAGTGCGTCGATGGCGTGGCGGCGGAAATTCGGAGCCGAATCGTGCACGGCCTGGTCGAAGTATCCGCCCGAGTCGGCCGGGATCGGCGGAGTGCCGTCGATCGGGCCGTTCTCCAGAAGGAAGAACTCGATTTCCGGGTGGACGTAGCAGCTGAAGCCCAAGTCGCTGGCCTTGCTCAACTGGCGACGCAGTACGTGGCGCGGATCGGCCCACGACGGCGAACCGTCGGGCATCGTGATGTCGCAGAACATGCGCGCGGAATGTTGCGCACCGTCCTTGTGGGCCCACGGCAGGATCTGGAATGTCGAGGCGTCGGGCCGAGCGACGGTGTCGGCTTCGGAGACTCGTGAGAATCCCTCGATGGCGGAACCGTCGAATCCGATTCCCTCCTCGAAGGCGCCTTCGAGTTCGGCGGGGGCGATCGCCACCGATTTGAGGTACCCGAGAACATCGGTGAACCACAAGCGGACAAACCGAATGTCGCGCTCTTCCAGGGTACGAAGCACGAATTCTTTTTGGCGATCCATGCACGCGAGACTAAGCAAGCCACGTTAAATCTGTGTTACATCAGTGGTCCCGGTCAACAGAGTGATTGGTCACCATCGAATAGGCGCAGCGTACGGCGTCGCGCCGGTTAACATGTCAGACCCTCTTCCGGTGCCTTCAAGTAAACGAAGTAGTCGACGACGGCATCGTCGACGCAGGAGTTTCCGTCCAGAACCACCGTGTGTTGGGTTCCGTCGAACGTGATCAGGGCAGCGCCCAACTGCTTGGCGAGATCCACTCCGGCCTGATACGGCGTTGCCGGATCCTGCGTCGTGGAGACGACGACCAACTGAGGCAGGCCGGCATCGGCGAGCGCCTGGGGGTCGAGCGCGTGGGGGCTGCCGGTAGCCGGAACGGGCCAGAACGCGCACAGGTCGAGCGGCGCTTGACCCGTCCCGCGGCCGTCGTCGAGGAACGGCGCCGCCTCGCGGTACCGAGTGTCGGATTCGCCGGCCTCGGCGCGGTCGGTGGTTGCCGGATCGTCCACGCAGCGAATGGCGTTGAACGCGTCGTTGATGTTGGAGTAGCTGCCGTCATCCTCACGGCCTTCGTACATGTCGGCGAGATTGAGCAGCGAGTCGCCGCGTCCGTCGGCCAGACTCGACAGACCCCCACGCAGCGGCGTCCACAACTGTGGCGAATACAGAGCCTGCTGCACGCCCGTGATCGCGTCGGAATAACTCAGCCCGCGCGGATCGGTGGTCTGTGCCGGCTTCTCGATCAACGGATCGACGAGTGCCTGAAAGCGTGCCCGCGCCTGCGCCGGATCATCACCCAGCGGGCAATCCGTTCGCGAGACACAGTCGGCGACAAAGGCGTCGAACGCGCCTTGGAAGCCCTGCCCCTGCAAGACCACTTCGTCGACCGGATCCTGCTCGGGGTCGAGCGCGCCGTCGAGGACCATCGCTCGGACGTTCTGCGGAAAGGTTTCCGCGTACGTGGATCCGAGCCGGGTCCCGTACGAGAACCCGAGGTAGTTCATCTTCGGATCGCCGAGAACGCCCCGAATGACGTCCATATCTCGCACCACCTCGTAGGTACCGACATGAGCGAGGAACTCCGTACCGGTCCGCTCAGCGCACTTGGCGGCGTAGTCCTTGCTGTCCGCCTCGGCGAGAGCGATGCCCTCCGGCGTCATGTCGACGTTGACCTCCGCACGCTCCGCGTCGGTCTCCTCCGGCGTCAAACACCGAACCTGCGGGGTCGATGCCCCGATCCCCCGCGGATCGAAGCCGATCATGTCGAAACGTTCCTGCAGTTCGGTGCCCGAACCCGATGTCGCCATCGACAGCCCGGACCCACCCGGCCCGCCGGGGTTCAGCAACAGTGAGCCGATGCGGTCGCCGGTTGCCTTCGAACGCGAGATCACCACCTTCGCGGTGTCGCCGTTCGGATTCGCGTAGTCGACGGGAACGCTCACCTCGGCGCAGTCGACCCCACGCCCCAGCGGCGCAGTTCCTTCTTCGACAAATTGGTCGCACGACCCCCAGTCGAGCGTCTGCTCGTAGAATTTCTCGAGGCCGGACGGCACCGCGGACGCGGCAGAACCAGCAGGTTCCACTGATTCGGGCGTGCCTTCCGAACTGGTGCAACCGACAACCAACACGAGCACTGCTGCGCTTCCGGCGAGGGCACCGGAGAGGCGAACGAACTTCGACATGCCATTGATGGTGCCAGGAAACCTCGGTAGCCAGCGGTTCGCCTCGGTTCGGCACCTAACTGACAGGCACGCGGCGATGTGACCCATTGCACCCCGTCAACTATTCGTGTCGGCGATGTCCGGTGGCAGACTGAACACGTCATCACCCACACCCGGGGACCCGAAGGCGATCAACGCTCAGGGCCTCGAGGCCAGAAAGGGACAACGATGTCCGAAACACCTCTCTATGGTTCTGTACCCACTGCAAGCTCTACTGATGCACCGAAGCGTAAGACGCGCATTCACCACCTCGCCGAGATGAAGCAGAACGGCGAACGCTGGTCGATGCTCACCGCTTACGACTACTCCACGGCACGCATCTTCGAAGACGCAGGCATCCCGGTGCTGCTCGTCGGCGACTCTGCCGCCAACGTCGTCTACGGCTACGACACCACCGTGCCGATCACCGTCGACGAACTGCTCCCGCTCGTGCGTGGCGTGGTTCGCGGCGCCCCGCACGCACTCGTCGTCGCCGACCTCCCCTTCGGCACCTACGAGGGTTCCGCCGAGCAGGCCCTTGCGACTGCGACACGGTTCATGAAGGAAGGCCTCGCGCACGCCGTCAAACTCGAGGGCGGCGAACGGATGAGCAAGCAGATCGCGGCTATCACCTCGGCCGGCATCCCCGTCATGGCTCACGTCGGATTCACCCCGCAGAGCGTGAACTCGCTCGGCGGATTCCGCGTCCAGGGTCGCGGCGACGCGGCCGAGCAGCTTGTGGCGGACGCCATTGCAGTCCAGGAAGCCGGGGCGTTCTCCGTCGTCATGGAAATGGTTCCGGCCGAGATTGCGGGCCAGGTCAGCCGCAAACTCACCATCCCCACCGTCGGCATCGGGGCCGGTTCCGAATGCGACGCTCAGGTACTCGTCTGGCAGGACATGGCGGGTTACACGAGCGGTAAGACAGCCAAGTTCGTCAAGCGTTTCGGTAACGTCGGTGACGAACTGCGTTCCGCAGCCGCAGCCTATGCATCAGAAGTTCGCACTGGCGCTTTCCCGGCCGCAGAACACAGTTTCTGATCCGAGACCGGCGAACGCCGCCTGTCTCTCAACCAGCCAGGGGTGCGTTCAATGATCGGTAACCGTCGAAGTTCTACTGCCGCAGCTGTAGTCGGCGCGGCAGCTCTCGTCACGGTGCTGAGCGGATGCGCGGGAGGGTCCACCAACTCTCCCGCGCCCAGCAGCACTACGCCCGCGAGTTCCACCAAGACGGCGCCGGCAACAACCTCCGCGTCCGGTTCGACGTTCACCGACGCTCAGGTCCAGCAGTTGTGTTCGGATATGGAAGGGCAGCTGCAGAACTGGCGGACCGTCACCCCGACGCTCGGCAAGGGCGGACTGAACACGATCGTCATCACGTGGGCGACGCAGAACGGCATCAACCTGCTCGATCTCGCCCAAAATCGCGAAAGCATCGACGCGGCAACCTCGGCCGCGTGCCCCGACGTCCGGGGCGGCGCGATTTCCGCACTCGAGATCCCCGATCTCGCCTCCGGGCTGGTGGGCTTCTGATGAGCGAAACGTCAGCACCGCCGTCGGCTCTGCGGAGTCTCTATCCCCCGATCGAACCCTTTGTCATCGGCTTCCTCGACGTCGGTGACGGCCAGAGCATGTACTGGGAAGTCAGCGGAAATCCGGACGGCAAGCCGGTGGTGTTCCTGCACGGTGGCCCCGGTGGCGGTGCACAACCGGCGGTACGCCAGTTCTTCGATCCGGCCGCATACCGCATCGTTCTACTCGACCAGCGCGGCTGCGGGCGATCCACCCCGCACGTTGCCGACGGCGCCGACCTGTCGGTGAACACCACGGACAAGCTGCTGGCCGACATCGAAGCCCTGCGCGAACATCTCTCGATCGACAAGTGGATGGTATTCGGGGGGTCCTGGGGTTCCACGCTTTCCATCGCCTACGCCGAAACGTTTCCCACGCGCGTCACGGAACTGGTTCTGCGCGGGATCTTTCTCCTGCGTCGTAGCGAGATCGACTGGTACTACAACGGCGGCGCGGGAAACATCTTCCCGGAGCGCTGGGACAAATTCCTCGAACCGGTACCCGAGGCGCAGCGCGGCGAAGACCTCGTCGCGGTCTATCACCAACTGCTCCATTCCGAAGACCCCGACGTCGCAGCCCGGGCAGCGATCGCCTGGTCGGCCTGGGAAGGATCGACGAGCTACCTGTACCCCCAGGCGGACAAGATCGAACAGAACTCCGAGACCAGGTTCGCCTTGGCCTTCGCTCGTATCGAGAACCACTACTTCGTCAACGGCGGATTCTTCGACGAGGGTCAGCTCCTACGCAAAAGCTCCGCACTGCACGGCATTCCGGGGACGATCGTCCAGGGCCGCTACGACGTCGTCTGCCCCGCCACCAGCGCCTGGGCGCTGCACAAGGCGTGGCCCGAATCCAAGCTCGTGATCGTCGACGACGCGGGACACTCCGCGATGGAGCCCGGCATCGCACATCACTTGGTGGAAGCCACCGATTCGTACCGGTAGCGCCCTACGCCGGGAACGTGAATTCCACCGTCCGTTTGACCGTGTCGACGGCGGTGAGTCGCACCTTTGCGCGCTCACCGTCATCGGGCGTTCCGACGCATTTCGCAATCACTGCGACCGACGGGACAAACACTTCCGCCGAGCGCTTTCCGTCCTTGGCGCGCATCACCACCGCGTCGAAGACCTCGCCGACCCGACCGTCGAGCAGCGTGGACTCGGTCAGATCGATGCACGCGCGGTCGACCTTGTTCGCCAGTGAGTCGGACCCACTCATGATGTCGGGCAACTCGGGAAGGGCGGTGCGCACCCATTCCGGTACCGGCGTACCAGCTGTGATCGCCAGACACACCTCGGTGCTGAAGCGATCGGACAGCCGGCGCAGTGGAGCCGTCACATGAGCGTAGGGCGCTCCGATCCCCGCATGCACCGTCAACTCCGGTAGCTGGCCGTCGAAGGCCGCGTAGTCTGCGCCGCGCAGCAACGACGGCGCAACCGACATCAGCGCCATCGTCGACGGCTCGTTGGAATCGAGTCCGGCAAGAATCTGCCCGACGCTTCGACCCTCCGGCCACGTGATACCCAGCGCCACTGCAGTTCTCCGCAGGGTGCGAACCGCGGACTCCTCGGCCGGCGGCAGCGTGCGAAGCAGCCCGATACCTGCGTCGATCATCATGCGGCCGGCACACATCCCGGTCAGCAGCGACACTTCTGCGTTCCAGTCGTCCGCTTCGGTGCGTGGCTCGAGCTCGATCCGCCAGCGAGCCGAGGACTCGTCCTCTGGCTGATCCCGAACCACTGACTGCTCGGGCAGTTTCAGCTCGATGGCGCCCCTGGCAACCGCCGAGGCACTGCGCAATCGTCCGAATTCCGGTAGTGCGGCGATCGACGGATGCAAGGTGCCCGCGTCGGCGTCACGTTGCACGGTCGAATAATCCAGACGCGCCACCGATTTCACCAGAGCGCGTCTCACCTGCCATGACGTGGGCTCGGCCTGGGCGTCCAACTCGATACGCCACAGTGCGGCGGGGCGAACCACGTCCGGCAGCAGACTCGCCGATCCCTCCGACAACGCCCGAGGATGCAGCGGAACGGAACCGTCCGGGAGATAGAAGGTTTGGCCACGCTTGCGGGTTTCGATGTCGAGCGCACCGCCCGGCGTCACCACCGCCGCGACGTCGGCGATCGCGTAGTGCACGACGTACCCGGTCGAGGTCTTCTCGATGTGCACTGCCTGGTCGAGGTCCATCGATCCGGGAGGGTCGATGGTCACGAAGGCGATACCCGTTTCGTCGACACGCCCGGCACCGAAACGATCCACGGCATTCTCGGCCTCGGCCTGCGCCGCGGCCGAGAATGCTCCCGGCAAGTCGAACTCCGCCCGAACCACTCCGAAGTCGATTCCCTGCACCATCATTCGACTTGCGGGCACGCATCCTCCATGATCGGTTCGGGCCGGTGTAGCAACTGTACCGGTCCCAGTTGTTCGAGTCCCCGTTGTTCGAGTCCCAGTTGTTCCAAGTCTCAGTTGTTCCAGTCTTCGTCTGCCCGATCGGCGGCTTTGTTGCGTTCGGCAGCGATCTTCAATGCATGCTCGGCAGAGTCCCGATCGGGGTACGGCCCCATCCTCGTCAACGAGGACGCGCCCTTTCCCTGCGTGACGGAACCGTCGGACACGTCGAAGTACCAGAGTCGATCTTCATCAGTCATATCCACAGTGTGACATCAGAGTGAGATAGAAGCTTGTAGATCGCTGTGAGACTGATATTCTTTCTACTTGGCCTGGCAGGTGAGAACCGGACATTCGAACGGTGAGTTCTGCTTGAATGCCCAACACAAGCTACGAACAGAAAATGGAGTGCGCATGTCCGCAATTCTTTACGATTACCTCCTCCCGCTCATGGGCCATGACGCGGCAACGTACTGGGCTACGCTGCTGGTCATCAAGCCTGTCTGACAGCTTTTCGAACAAAAGAAGACCCCCACCGATCCGGTGGGGGTCTTCTTTTCTCACTGTGCAGATCACGGGCGGACGAGTCGGCGTGTAAGCCGGATCCTGTCCTGCGGCACCGAAGTGCCGAGTGGCGACCATCCATCTGGGCACACCGTCGCCGGGTGCCTCGAGCGGTTCACCCGCAGGCTCGGGCGAGCAGCCCTCGAACACCTGCGCAGCCGCACCGCGAGCGATGCGACCTTCAACCTTGCTCCGGGCGGGGTTTACCTAGCCACCCCGGTCACCCGAGGTGCTGGTGCGCTCTTACCGCACCGTTTCACCCTTACCTGCCTCGAAAGGCAGGCGGTCTGTTTTCTGTGGCACTGTCCCGCGAGTTGCCTCGGGTTGCCGTTAACAACCGCCCTGCTCTGTGGAGTCCGGACTTTCCTCGGCCCCAGGCCTGTGCGTGGTACACGCTGGTTCCAGAAGCCGCGGCCGCCCGGCCAACTCGTCCGCCCCCGTATGCTACCGGGCGCCTGTCGGTGGCCGGCACTATGGTCACCTTATGACTCGGTACGTGGCCCTGCTACGCGGTATCAACGTGGGCGGCATCAACATCAAGATGGCGGACCTCGCGAGAGTCTTCGGCGACCTCGGATTCCAAGGCGTGAAAACCGTCCTGGCCTCGGGCAACGTTCTGTTCGACAGTCCGAGCACCGACATCTCGTCGCTGAAGAAACAGATCGAATCCGCCCTCGCCCGCGAGTTCGGCTACGAGGCTTGGGTATTCGTCCTCGACATTCCGACACTGCAAGCGATCGTGGACAACTACCCGTTCGACCGAGAACGCGAGGGTTGGCATGCTTACGCGATGGTTGCCTCCGAGCCGGAAATCCTCGAGGAATTGAGTGCTGCGGCAGCGCAACTCGATGCCTCGGTCGAACGCGTGGTGGCCGGCGACGGAGTCCTGTACTGGGAGGTCGAGAAGGGGCAGACCGTCAAGAGCGCGTTCGGCAGGAACACCGGAAAACCGAAGTTCAAGGCGTTCACCACAACCCGAAACCTGAACACGCTCTACAAACTGCTCAAATGACGCTTGCCCCGACACGGAGCACCAGCGCGTGACTCTTCTACCGATCCTGCTCGTCGCCGTCGTCCTCGTCTTCGCGATAGTGCGTCCACGTGGGCTTCCCGAGATCGTCATCGCCGGGCCGGCAGCTGTCGTCGTTCTCCTGACCGGTGTCGTCACTCCTGACGAAGCCCGCGAAGAACTGACGAGCATGGCACCCACCGTCGTCTTCCTGGTTGCCGTGCTGGTTCTCGCTCATGCCGCGGACGCTCTCGGCGTCTTTCGCTGGGTCAGCCAGATCCTGCAGCAAAAATCCCTCGCCGATCCGCACCGGTTGCTGATTTACGTATTCGGCGCGGCTGCCCTGACCACGGCGGTCCTGAGCCTCGACGCCACCGTCGTACTTCTGACACCCGCAGTGATCGCCGCCGCACGATCCATCGGAGCAAGTCCGCGGCCCCATTCGTATGCCAGTGCGCACCTGTCGAACTCGGCGTCGACGCTCCTGCCGGTGTCGAACCTGACCAACCTCATCGCTTTTGCTGCAACAGGTTTGACGTTCTTGCACTTCACCGCGTTGATGGCGTTGCCGTGGGTCGTGACGATCGCTGTCGAATATCTGATCTTGCGACTGTTCTTCCGTTCCGAACTCGTCCGCTCGGAAAACACAGAGCCACCGGCAAGTAAAACTTCCTCGCCTGCGCCGAGTCTGCCGCTGGCGGTGATCGGACTGACGCTTGTCGGTTTCGCGGTTTCGGGTTTCTTCGGGATCGAACCCGCCTGGATCGCTGTGGTGGGTGCGAGTGTTCTGGGAGCGATCGCTCTGGCTCGGCACCGTACGACCGCCGCCAAGATGCTCTACGCTGCCGACCTCTGGTTCTGCGCGTTCGTCCTGGTTCTCGGGATCATCGTCGCCGGAGTCGCGAACGGGCCGGTGGGAGAATGGATTGCGCAGATCCTGCCAGGCGACACCAGCTACGGATCACTGCTATTCGTCGCCGTGGTCGCTGCGCTCGCGTCCAACCTCGTCAATAACCTGCCGGCAACCTTGCTGATGATCGCGGCGCTCGGGACGGGAGCACCTCCAGGCCTGGTGCTCGCGATGTTGATCGGCGTCAACCTCGGGCCCAACCTCACCTACGTGGGCTCTCTCGCGACAATGCTCTGGCGACGAGTTGCCACCAGCGCGGGCGCACCGCCCACGCTGGCGACGTTCACTCTGCTCGGGGTCATCACGACGCCACTGACGCTGCTCGCCGCCGTGAGTGCCCTGTGGCTGGTGATCTGATCAGAGGCTGATCAGCCGTCGGGGCTCTTTCAGCGAAGATGTGACGTGTCGTTGACCAGCCGGACCGAGGCTCCCCCGTCTGGATAGAACTCGGTAATACTCAGCGACGCCAGATCCAGATGCAACCGGTACAGCAAGGACGGCCCGGCATCGAGGGCCAGCTGCACCAACGTCTTGATCGGGGTGACGTGAGAAACGACCAACAGCGTCGCGCCGCCGTAGGTCGAGATCAGGTCGTCACGCGCGGCGACGACTCGTTCTCGTACCTCGTCGAAACTCTCGCCGCCGGGTGGGCGCACCGAAGTGTCCGAGAGCCATTCGCGATGCAGGTCCGGATCGCGCTCGGCTGCCTCGCGGAAGGTGAGTCCGTCCCAGTCGCCGAAATCGGTTTCGATCAAACCTTTGTGCTCGACGACGGGAAGACCGAGCACGCGGGCCGATGCCTCTGCCGTCTCACGGGTTCTACCGAGGGGTGAGCAGACGATGGCGTCGATACCGCCGCGGTTCCCGAAGCGTGCAGCCGCGCCGGCGGCCTGCGCGCGGCCCAATTCCGTGAGCTCAGGATTGCCGCGTCCGGAGTAGCGGCGATCGACCGACATCGCTGTCTGTCCGTGACGTAGCAACAACATTCGTGTCGGCTTGCCGGTGGTGGCGATCCATCCCGGAGAGCCGGCGATCTGCGGTTCCGACGTCTCTTCTGACGGCGCGGCGGGTGCAGCTGGTGCGGGGGTCGCGGTTTCGATGCCGGCAGCAGCGTCCATCGCCTCGTTGGCAAGACGATCGGCATGAGAATTCTCGCCGCGCGGAATCCACGTGTAGGTCACTCGCGAGAACTGCGTCGCCAACTCGGCTGCGCGTCGCTGCAGCGGAATCATGTCCGGGTGCTTGACCTTCCAGCGCCCGGACATCTGCTCGACGACCAGCTTGGAGTCCATACGGACGTCGACCGTCGACGCTCCGAGTTCACCGGCAGCGGTCAACCCTGCGATCAGTCCGCGGTACTCGGCGACGTTGTTGGTCGCTATTCCGATGCTTTCCTTGCGTTCGGCCAACACCGAGCGGGTGGAGTCGAAGACCACGGCGCCGTAGCCGGCCGGGCCGGGGTTGCCGCGCGATCCACCGTCGGCCTCGACGATGACCTGCGTGGGAGTCACAGACCGGACTCCTTGGTACGCACCATGATTGCATTGCACTCTGGGCAACGAACGACGACGTCGGCCGGTGTCGCGGCGATTCGGGAGATCTCGCCGCGGTCGATCTCGATCCGGCAAGCGCCACATCGGCGTGCCTGCAGAAGCGCCGCGCCCGGTCCGCCCAGGGTGCGCTGCTTCTCGTAGACAGCAAGGAAATCGGCGGGGAATTCACCGACAAGTCGTTCACGATCGGCGGCGCAACGCTCTTGCGCCTTGTCCAGATCGGCGACGGCGTCGTCGCGGCGACGCTTGGCGTCGATCAGCTCTTCTTCGGCCTGGGACAGCTGGGCGCCGGCGTGATCGTGATCGGCCTGTAACGCCTCACGCTGCTCCATCACTTCGAGCAACTCGTCCTCGAGGAGCCCCTGACGCCTGACCAGGCTGCCGAGTTCGTGTTCGAGTTCGGTGAGCTGCTTCGCCCCGACCGACCCACTCTGCAACAGAGTGCGGTCACGATCCTCGCGCTGACGAACCGCGTCGACCTCGCCTTCGAGCTTGCGAATGTCGCGATCGATGTCGTCGATCTGAATTTCGACGGCTACGGACGCATCTTTACGGCTGATTCGCTCGGCCTCGAGACGTTCGACTTCCTGCTGCTCGGGAAGCGCTCCGCGTCGGTGGGTGATCCGAGTGAGCTCAGCATCCACCCCGGCGAGGTCGAGAAGCTTGGATTGCACCTGTGGTTCGACGTTCACGCTGTATAACTCCTGCTGTAAGTCCGATGTCGGCAGTGCTCGCGAAGGACGGCTCTCGAAGAACTGCTCTTGAATTGTTCGTGCAACCGTACCTTGCAGAGCGCTGCACTAATGCGCACTCAAACACCACGGATCGGTGCGAATTGTCGAAACCCGGCTTTCCCACCCCGGATTGTCGGCAAACGCGGCGTCGAGCACCGATTTCGCCTGCGCACACCACGGGTATTCACTAGCCCAATGGGCGACATCGACCAGTGCCGGGCCACCGGCACGAAGATGCTCGTCCGCGGGATGATGCCGCAGGTCCGCAGTGACGTAGACGTCGGCGCCCAGCGCCGCCACCACGTCCAGATACGAGTCGCCGGAACCGCCGCACACCGCCACGGTACGAACGGTCGCGTCCGGATCTCCGGCAGCGCGAACACCCCACTCGGTCGAGGGCAGTGAGCGCGCCACTCGCGCAGTGAACTCTCGCAATGTTTCGGGGTGCTCGAGGTCACCCACCCGCCCCAGACCGAGCGAACTGGGGAACGCTGCGAGTTCGAAGACATCGAAGGCTGGTTCCTCGTACGGGTGGGCGGCACGCAATGCGCCCAGCACCGCACTTCGCTTTCCGCGTGGGGCAATCACTTCCACACGATCCTCGCGAACCTGCTCCACAGCGCCGACAGTCCCGATCGTCGGATTCGCACCGTCGGCTGGCAAGAACTGACCCGTACCGGTGACCGTCCAACTGCACTGGCTGTAGTCGCCGATCCGCCCAGCCCCGGCCTCGAAAAGTGCATCCTGCACGGCCGATGCATTCTCCACCGGAACCATGACGACCCACTTGTCGAGCGGCTGCGTCGGCTTGGGTTCGATCGGGCGCAGCACGGTCAGGCCCAGAGCCTGCGCCAACGCGTCGGACACTCCAGGGTCGGCGGAGTCCGCATTGGTGTGCGCCGAGAACAGTGCGCACCCCGCCTTGATGAGCTTGTGGACCAACGCACCTTTGGGTGTGTGAGCACCGACGGTGTCCACCCCACGCAGCAGAAGTGGATGGTGAACGACCAGAAGGTCGGCACCGGAGGCGATGGCGTCGTCGACCACTGCCTCGGTCGGATCCACCGCGAAAACCACTCTCGTCACCGCGTCCGCAGGATCGCCGCAGACCAGACCGACCGAATCCCACGATTCCGCCAGGGCGGGCGGATAAGCAGATTCCAGCACGGCTATGACGTCCGCAAGAATTGGGCCGCTCACAAGATCTCCTTCATCGCTTCGATCAGTACCGAGACCTGCTCGGCTGGACGGACGGCAACGCGCAACTGATCGGGCCCGAGTCCGGGAAAGGTGTCGCACCGGCGGACGGCGATACCGCAGGCACGCAGGTGCTCTCGCATCGAGGCGCCGTCGCGGACGTCGATGAGCACGAACGGCCCCGCAGCGGGTTCGTGCACGGCAATCCCGATCTCGGTCAGTCGCCGGGACATGTCTTGGCGGTCTGTGGCAATCGATTCGGCTTTGATCCTCGACTGGTCGACCGCGAACGGTTCGCAGCAGGCCGTGATGGCCTCGATCTGCAGACTGCCCAATGGCCAGTGGGCTCGGCCCTGAGCCAGTCGAGCGAGAAGATCCGGAGAGCCGATCGCGTACCCACACCGCAATCCCGCCAGTGCCCACGTCTTGGTCAGGCTCCGAAGCACCAGTACATCCGCCGACTCGACACCTGCGATGCTCTCCGCTTCGCCGGGGATCGCGTCGCCGAATGCCTCGTCCACCACCAGGATCCGGCCCGGCCGACGCAACTCCAACACATCGGCCTTGGGGTGAAGCACGGACGTCGGATTGGTCGGATTGCCCAGAACGACAAGGTCCGCGGATTCTGGTACCTGCGCGGCCCGAAGCGCGAAAGGCGGCTCCAGAATCACCTGCGTCACCGGTACACCGGCCTCTCGCAGCGCCAGTTCCGGCTCGGTGAAGGACGGATGGATCAGCGCTGCCGAACGAGAGCCCAGCCGCGGCAGCATCGCGAATCCCTCGGCACCGCCCGAGAGCAACAACACCTCTTCGGGCCGGCGCCCGTGCCGCTGCGCGACGGTTTCGCGGGCTTTCAGTTCCGCTGCAGCCGACGGGTACGAACCGAGCGTCGACAGCCCTGCGGCCAGCCGATCCCGCAACCACTCCGGTGGGCCGGAGCCTTGAACGTTGACGGCAAAATCGAGTAACCCGGGCTCCGCTTCGACATCGCCGTGATGTCGCAAGCTCTCCAGGTCAACCGTTCCGGTACTCACCCGGTCAGCCTACGGTCGAGCACCGTGCGCGGACATCACCCCTGCCGTCCGGGACAATGAGTGCCGTGACGACACCACCCCTCGACCGTTTTCCTGTAGTTCTGTTCGATCTGGACGGAACCATCACCGATTCCGCTCCCGGCATTCACGGCGGCTTCCGACATGCGTTGACAACTGTCGGCCATCCGGAGCCGACGGAAGCGATGTTGGCATCGGTGATCGGCCCGCCGATGGTCGATACCTTCAGGTCACTCGGCATGGCCCCGGCGGACGTGGATCGGGCGATCGCCGCGTACATCGAGCGTTACGACGCGACCGGGTGGCAGGAGAACTCGGTGTACGAGGGTATGGACGTCGTCCTGGGTAAGGCTCGCGCGAGCGGCACCCGACTGGCCGTCGCCACCTCGAAGTCGGAGCGATTCGCCATTCGCATCCTCGAGCATTTCGGCCTCGCCGAGCACTTCGAGTTCATCGGCGGCGCAAGTGACGACGGAACTCGTCGGGCGAAACCCGATGTGATCGCGCACTCGCTGACCTCACTCGGGATCACTCCCGTCCTCGCCGCCGACGGCGGAACCCCCGACGTGCTCATGATCGGCGATCGTGATCACGACGTGCTCGGCGCCGCGAAGTACGGCATCCCCACCGTCGTCGTCGAATGGGGCTACGGTTCCGCCGAGGAAGCGCGGCAAGCGTTTCGCTCCGTATCGTCGGCATCCGAACTGGGAGGACTTCTCGATGGCCGCCTCTGAACCACTCCGTGTGACTGAACCACTCCACGTGACGTTTGTGTGCACCGGCAATATCTGCCGGTCACCGATGGCCGAAAAGATCTTGCTCGCGCATCTGGGCCGTGAAGGCCTTGCCGACCGGGTGCGTGTCAGCAGCGCCGGTACCGAGGGGTTTCACACCGGTAGCGAGGCCGACGAGCGGACCAACGTCGTGCTCCGAGCGGCCGGATATCCGACGGGCCACAGCGCCGCGCAGGTCAATGCAGATCATCTCGCCGCCGATCTTGTCGTCGCCCTCGACACCGGGCACGAACGTGAGCTTGCTCATCTCGGCGTGCCCACCGAGCGTCGGCGCCTACTGCGATCGTTCGACCCCGAGGCGGACGGAGAATCGGTTCCGGACCCGTACTACGGGGATCAGGAGGACTTCGAACTGGTTCGAGACCAGATCGAAGCGGCCATTCCCGACATACTCGACTGGATCCGCGAGCGAGCCTGAACCCGGAGCAAAATTCACTCCCGTTCGGGCAACGGATACCGTGGACGTGTGCGAAGACTGAAATTCCTGTTGCGGCCCGGTTGGTTAGTACTGGCAGCTGTGGTCGGGCTCTTCGCCTACCTGTGCTTCACCGTGCTCGCTCCGTGGCAGCTCGGCAAGAACACGAAGACCGAGCACCGCAATGATCTGATCTCGAACTCGATCAACGCGGAGACCGTGCCGATCGGTGATGTCATCGCCGATTCGACGATCGCACCGGACGACGAATGGCGAAACATCACCGCGGCCGGTACCTATCTGCCCGACGCGGATATCCTCGTCCGACTGCAGTCCATCGAGGGCGCGCCGTCGTACGAGATCCTGACGCCTTTCCGCCTGGACGACGGCCGCACGATCCTCGTCAATCGCGGATACGTTCGGCCGATCAACGGAGCCGAGGCACCGCCCATCGCTGCGCCGCCGACCGATCCGGTCACTCTCAACGGCCGTGTGCGCCTGTCGGAAGGCACTGCTCCCGGCCGAGTTCCGATGTTCGAGGACGGCGCGAAGCAGGTCTACTCCATCGACGCACAGCCGATCGGCGAGTTCATCGGAACGGACCTGATCGACGCGTACATCCAACTCGAACCCGACCAGCCCGGCGGTCTCGGCACGATCCCGCTCCCCCAACTCGACGCGGGCCCCTACCTCTCTTACGGGTTCCAATGGCTGGCGTTCGGCATCATGGCGCCGCTCGGTCTGGCTTACTTCATTCGCGCCGAGTGGCGCGAACGTCGCAAGGAAAAGGCAGCTCAAGCAGCTGTGGACGGCTTCGCAGCCGACGACGCCGCTGCCGAGACGACCCCGGAAGCGGCAGTGTCCGCGCCTGCCGCACCCCCCGCCGAACCGGCTCGTACCTTCAGCCGTCGCAAGAAGCCGGAGCCGGAATCAGTGCCGCTGACGGCGCAGGAAGCCAAACTTGCCGATCGATACGGCAATACCCGCTGAAATACCCGCTGACACCACAGCTGCACTGATCTGCACCGCCGACGAAAGCCTCGCCGCGCGGCGCAAATCGTTCGGCGTCGGCACAGGCCCGCGGCCGAGGACGGGACGCATCTCCACCCCGTGCGCGTACTCGGTCCGACCACCCAACGAAATGCCCAACGCCCCTGCCGCCGACGCTTCCGCGACGCCCGCATTGGGGCTTGGATGAGCCGCTGCGTCGCGTTTCCACGCTGCCAGTGATTCCTGAACCGAGCCGCCCACCACCGGTGCACACGCAGCCGTCAGCGCACCCGTAAGCCGAGCGGGGACAATGTTGACCAGGTCGTCGAACCTCGCCGCAGCCCACCCGAATCTGAGGTACTTCTCGGAGCGGTAGCCGATCATCGCGTCGAGTGTGTTGGCAGCGCGGTAGACGAACAGACCTGGCACGCCCGCAATTGCACCCCAGAACACTGCGCCGACGGTTGCATCCGAGGTGTTCTCGGCAACCGACTCCAGCGCTGCACGCGTGAGGCCGTCCTCGCCCAGCACCGAGGGATCGCGTCCGCAGAGTGAAGGAAGTAGCTCACGCGCTTTCGTCAGGTCGCCGTCGACCTGTGACGCCTCCAATCGAGCGGCCATGCCGATGCCGGTGCGTGCAAGCGACGTCCCGCCGAGCACGGCCCAGGTAGCTATCGCCGTCGTACCCGTCACGGCCGCCCAACCGGCCCGGCGCGACGCTGCTTCGGCTGCGAGCCCAAGTCCTGCGGTGCCGGCCAAGAGCACGGCAACATGAAGTGTTCCGGCCGCTCGCGAGTCCCGGTAGGACATCTTCTGCAGCGCGATAGCTGCGGTTCCGAAGCCGGCAACCGGATGGAACCGCCCCGGATCGGCGAATGCCCGATCCGCAACGAAGCCGAGGAGAAGCCCGGCAGCTCGCGCATTGAATCGAGATTGGGACGAACGAACCGAAATCTGCACGAGCGTAGTTGTAGCAGCGACGCTCGTTCTCTGGCCAACCGTCACGTGTCTGCCCGCGCTGAGCTCTACCCGTCCCAGTCGATCGTCAGGTAGATCAAGCGGTGCATTCGGTTGATTTCCCAGACTCGGGCAATCCCGGTCGCCAGTGCGTCGCTTTGGGCACGAACCCGGATCGTCTGCCCCGGGAACAACGCAACACTGAGACTGGGCATCTCGGCGATGTGTATGTGCGGGCGGGTGGGATGCACGCGCGTCGGGTCGACGGCTACTTCGATCACAGAACTGGACATGCGTCCAGAATGGCGTATTGCGGACAATTCGTTGCCGAAAATGAAAAAACCCCGATCTGCGTCGACAAGCAGATCGGGGTTTGAATTCTTCGGTGGGCGCGGAGGGTTTCGAACCCCCGACCGCTGGTGTGTAAAACCAGAGCTCTACCACTGAGCTACACGCCCGAACTCCCGGTGAGACCCTCACCGGGAGTGCTCTAAGACTCTAGCGCGGCAAGCGCGTTTGCCCAAAGTCCGTGGTCACGGGCTTCTCCGGGGCCGTTCATCTCGGCAAAACGAATGACTCCGTCTTTGTCGATGACAAAGGTGCCACGATTCGCGAAGCCCAACTTGTCGTTGAACACCTCGTACTTCTGAGCGACTTCACCGTGCGGCCAGAAGTCCGACAGCAAGGGAAATGTGTATCCCTGCTCAGCCGACCAGATCTTGTGAGTCGGCGAAGCACCGACAGAAATCGCGAGAATGGCAGTGTCGTCGTTCTCGAACTTCGGAAGCTCGTCACGGACCTTGCAGAGTTCCCCCTGACAAGTCCCGGTGAAGGCCAACGGATAGAAGACCAGCAGAACATTCTTCTTACCGCGGAAATCTGCTAGCGAGACTTCCTGGTTGTTCTGGTCCTTCAAGGTGAAATCCGGTGCCTGGGCACCAACTTCGAGAGGCATGTGCAATTCCTTGGGAAAGTGCGGAAAGGGCCGGGTCAGCGCTTGTTGGCCGGACGAGCCTTCGGCTGAACCAGTCGACTTCCCGACCAGTCACCGAGGTTGGCTGCCGATGTCTGCGTCAAGCCGGCAGTCGGCGCCGATTCGGCGATCTCGCTGGGCTCGACATGTCCGTCGAGACCGGTCTTGGGAGTGAGAACCCACACGAAGCCTTCGTCGGCGAGGGGCCCGATGGCATCCATCAAGGCGTCCACCAGGTCACCGTCCTCGTCGCGCCACCACAGCAGCACGACGTCGATGACCTCGTCGGAATCCTCGTCGAGCATTTCCCCGCCGATGGTTTCCTCAACCGCGGCACGAATGCCGTCGTCGGTATCCTCATCCCAGCCCAGTTCCTGCACCACCATGTCAGTGGTAATCCCGAGTTTCTGAGCGTAGTTCTGGGCATCCGCCGCGGCGACCACGGTGGGGTCCTCCTTTTGTTGATGGTGTGTGGCGACCCCGCACACCTACCGTTTGACGATCAATTAGGGAAAGCGAACATGGTCTGAGGCGTTAGCGCAAGCCGACCACGCCGAAAACTTTCACCAAAGATCGTCTTCTGACACACGGCGAACCTTACGCCTGCGGATTACCGCAGGTCACAGGGATCCACATTCATCGAAGATCGACTTGCGAATCGAATTGCTCGTATCGCTGATCGAATTGATTTCATCCGCCGAATGATCACTCTCGATCACGACTGCAGATGAACGTAGGTTCGCGGCCAATTCGTCGAACAGTCCGGAAAGTTGCGCCGGAAGTTCACTCGCGACCGAGTCGAACCACGAGGCGGTGTCCCTGGCCGACGAAGCAGCAGCGCTTGCTTCGGCTCTCAGGTCGGTCTCACCATGATTTCCGGCGTCGACGTAGGCATTGAACGCGACCACGTCGTTTTTCGATCGAGAGACCGCTTCCTCACAGATCGCGAAAGCTGCCTCTGCCGCATCTGCCGCCGCTTTCGACGAGGACGCGGCGGCCATCGAAATACTCACCTCGGATTGGTATGCAGCCACGTGCGCTTCATTGGGTACTGCCGATCCGGTCACCGCCGCCGAACATCCCACGATCACCGACAGTCCCACTGCGATCGATCCGACCGAGACCCACGCCCCGACCCTGCCGTAATTGATTTCTTTGTTTATTTTTTCCCACCCCTTCATACGTTCCGATCGATCCCCCAAGCCTGTGACTACGGGGAACCATCACACCCCTGCGTCACGCCGAAAAACGCTACCCGAGAGTAACCAGAGGCGAGGTGTGCCGGACCGACCGGGATGGTGAAAGATGAGGTACGCGCCATATTCACGATGGAAGTGCGTCGGACCTAACAAGGCCTCGATCACCTATGTAAGGACGCCCCACCACGCGTCCCCAAACCAATGAGGAGCACACGTTGTCTGACCTGATCCAGGGTCCCGCGTCCGGGCAGAACGCCGATTCCGGCGCCGCCGGCGAGTCGGGTTCGCCCGCGTCGAACACGCCGGGGGGAACCGACGGTCGCGTTCGCGTCATTCGCGAAGGTGTTGCGTCGTACCTGCCGGACATCGATCCGGACGAGACCACCGAATGGCTCGAATCATTCGACGGACTTCTGGATCGATCCGGACCCACGCGTGCCCGCTACCTCATGCTCCGCATGCTCGAACGCGCCGGTGAGAAGCACGTCGCACTCCCCGCGCTCACCTCGACCGACTACGTCAACACGATTCCGACCGAAAACGAGCCGTGGTTCCCCGGCGACGAAGAGGTCGAGCGCCGCTATCGCGCCTGGATCCGTTGGAACGCCGCGATCATGGTCCACCGCGCGCAGCGACCGGGCGTCGGCGTCGGCGGTCACATCTCCACCTACGCATCCTCGGCAGCGTTGTACGAGGTCGGTTTCAACCACTTCTTCCGCGGCAAGGACCACCCGGGCGGTGGCGACCACATCTTCATCCAGGGTCACGCCTCCCCCGGCATCTACGCCCGCGCCTTCCTCGAGGGCCGCATCCCCGCGGAACAGCTCGACGGATTCCGCCAGGAGAAGTCCCACGCCGACTTCGGCGGCGCACTGCCGTCCTACCCGCACCCACGGCTGCTTCCCGACTTCTGGGAGTTCCCGACGGTCTCGATGGGCCTCGGCCCGATGAACGCCATCTACCAGGCCCGGTTCAACCACTACCTCAACGACCGCGGCATCAAGGACACCACCGATCAGCACGTGTGGGCGTTCCTCGGCGACGGCGAAATGGACGAGCCCGAATCACGCGGCCTCGCTCACGTCGCGGCAACCGAAGGCCTCGACAACCTCACGTTCGTCGTGAACTGCAACCTCCAGCGCCTCGACGGCCCGGTCCGCGGCAACGGAAAGATCATCCAGGAACTGGAATCGTTCTTCCGCGGTGCCGGCTGGAACGTCATCAAGGTCGTCTGGGGTCGCGAGTGGGATGCGCTGCTGCACGCCGATCGCGACGGCGCACTCGTCAACCTGATGAACGTGACGCCGGACGGTGACTACCAGACGTACAAGGCCAACGACGGCGCGTTCGTACGCGATCACTTCTTCGGACGTGACCCCCGCACCAAGGAGCTGGTCAAGGACCTCACCGACCAGGAAATCTGGAACCTCAAGCGCGGTGGCCACGACTACCGCAAGGTCCACGCCGCATACGCAGCGGCCATGGCACACAAGGGCCAGCCGACGGTCATCCTGGCGCACACCATCAAGGGCTACACCCTCGGTAAGCACTTCGAGGGCCGCAACGCCACACACCAGATGAAGAAGCTGACGCTGGACGATCTCAAGGCGTTCCGCGACATGCAGCACATCCCGATCTCGGACGCCGAGCTCGAGAAGGATCCGTACCTGCCTCCGTACTACCACCCGGGCGCGGACGCTCCCGAGATCAAGTACATGCTCGACCGTCGCAAAGCACTCGGCGGGTTCCTGCCTTCCCGCAACACCGACGCTGCTCCGCTCAAGCTCCCCGAGGACAAGACGTACGACGTCATCCGCAAGGGTTCGGGCAAGCAGGAAGTCGCCACCACCATGGCGATCGTGCGCATCCTCAAGGAACTGTTGCGCGACAAGGAGATCGGCAAGCGGATCGTGCCGATCATTCCGGACGAGGCCCGCACGTTCGGTATGGACTCGTGGTTCCCGTCGCTGAAGATCTACAACCGCAACGGACAGCTCTACACCTCCGTCGACGCCGAACTCATGCTCGCCTACAAGGAGAGCCCGATCGGCCAGATCCTGCACGAGGGCATCAACGAGGCCGGTTCGACGGCATCGTTCACCGCAGTCGGCACGTCCTACGCCACCCACGGTGAACCGATGATTCCGCTGTACATCTTCTACTCGATGTTCGGTTTCCAGCGCACCGGCGACGGCCTGTGGGCGGCCGCCGACCAGATGGCTCGCGGATTCGTTCTCGGCGCGACCGCCGGTCGTACCACTCTGACCGGTGAAGGTCTCCAGCACGCCGACGGACACTCGCTGCTCCTGGCATCGACCAACCCGGCCGCTGTCACGTACGACGCAGCGTTCTCGTACGAGTTGGCGCACATCGTCAAGGACGGCTTGCGCCGCATGTACGGCGGCACCGAGGGCGTCGACGGTTTCGGTGGCGAGAACATCTTCTACTACCTGACCATCTACAACGAGCCGTACGTTCAGCCGGCCGAGCCCGAAGGTCTCGACGTCGAGGGCTTGCTCAAGGGCATCTACCTCTACAAGACGTCCGAAGCAGCCGGCCCGAAGGCACAGATCCTCGTCTCCGGTGTCGCGATGCCCGAGGGTCTGCGTGCGCAGAAGCTGCTCGCCGACGAATGGGGCGTCTCGGCCGACGTCTGGTCGGTCACGTCCTGGGGTGAGCTGCGCCGCGAAGGCGTCGAATGCGAACGTCAGGCGCTGCTCAATCCGTCCGAGGATGCTCCGGTTCCGTTCGTCACCACGGCGTTGTCCTCGGCCCAAGGCCCTGTCGTCGCGGCTTCGGACTGGATGCGGGCGGTCTCGGATCAGATCCGTCAGTGGGTTCCCGGCGACTACACCACGCTCGGCACGGACGGGTTCGGGTTCTCCGACACACGCACTGCAGCGCGTCGCTACTTCAACGTCGATGCCGAGTCCATCGTCGTTGCCGTGCTGATCGGTTTGGCGAAGGAAGGATCGATCGAGCGGTCGAAGGCCGTCGAAGCAGCGAGCCGATACCGCATCGACGACGTGAATGCTGCTCCCGAGCAGACCGGGGACACCGGTAGCGCCTAAGTCGTAGGGCAACAGTCCCAGCGATCGAAAACAGACCTACGCCCATCGCCGCGGGTGTCATCTCGACATCCGCTGCGGCGATGGGCGTAGGTTTTTCTCATGCCCGAACCTGATCCCGAGAAACCCGAAGAGGGCGTACGCCGCACTCGACCACAGTCGTCCGGGTTGCAGGCTGTACTCGCCCGCCGTCGTCAGGTTCGCGATCCACTTCCCGAAGCCTTGCTCCGCCGCGTCAAACAGTTCTCCGGCCGGCTCTCCACCGAGGCCGTGACCGTGATGGAGGAGCAGCTTCCGTTCTTCGACAGTCTCGACGCTTCGCAACGCGCCGACGTTCAACTCTTGGTGCAGACGTCGGTGGTGAATTTCCTGGAATGGCTGCGGCAACTCGACTCGGAGATCAGCTTCGGATACGAGTCGTTTCCGGTCATCCCTCAGGATCTTGCTCGACAGCTCACCCTGCGCCAGACCGTCGACATGGTCCGGGTGGCGATGGAGTTCTTCGAGAAATGGCTGCCCGCTCTCGCCCGCAACGATCAGCAGCTGATCGCGCTGACAGAAGCCGTCCTGCGCTACGGGCGTGAACTCGGTTTCGCAGCAGCGACGGTGTACGCAAGCGCCGCCGAGTCGCGGGGTGCCCTGGACACGCGACTGGAAGCGCTCGTCGTCGACGCCGTCGTGCAGGGAGACACCGGCTCGGACATGCTCTCCCGCGCAGCCACCTTGAACTGGGACGCCACCGCTCCGGCCACCGTCATCGTCGGGTCTCCCCCGCCGGACGAGCGGGTCTCGGTTGCCGGCACCGTCCACGCGACTGCCGCCGCGCACGGGCGCGCTGTTCTCGCCGTGGTGCAGGGTCCGCGACTGGTGATGATCGTCAGCGGCGAGCTGAGCAGTAAGACGGAAGGCAGCCAATTCCTTCAAGACCTGCTCATGAGTTTCGCCGACGAGCCGGTGGTGATCGGCCCGACAACGCCCTCGTTGAGCGCAGCACACTTCAGTGCGTCCGAAGCTCTCGCGGGAATCAAGGCCGTCGCCGGGTGGCGCGGCGCACCTCGTCCCGTTTTCGCGACTGAACTGCTCCCGGAACGGGCACTACTCGGAGACGACGCTGCCGTAAAGGCTCTTCGCGATTTCCTGGTCGCACCTTTAGCGGAATCCGGCACAGTCTTGACCGATACTTTAGACAGTTATCTCGACTGTGGAGGTGCGGTTGAGACTTGTGCACGTCTTCTGTTTGTTCATCCAAATACCGTTCGGTACCGCTTGAAGCGAATCGCGGAAGTTACCGGCCGGGATCCTACGAATCCACGCGACGCATACGTACTACGGATCGCCGCTACCGTGGGCCGATTGACACAAATCGATCTCAAATCGAACAATTCGGTTACTTCAGTCACATCTTTAACATCCGGACAAACAAACCTGTAACCCCGGAGCGTCCAATTTCGATGGCCGAGCGCGACATGGGATTTTGTGGGAACCCTACAAAACACTTCGCCAGAGTTCATCGCGACCGACATCTCGCAGGTCACTCGCGGCGGTGTTCTCTTAATAAGTGATTTCGTTGCTCGCCCCGGGACAGGGCTCTCAGACACCCGGCATGCTCAGCCCATGGCTGGCACTGCCCGGAGCGCAAGACCGCCTCGAAGTGTGGTCGAAGGCAGCCGGCCTGGACCTCGTCCGACTCGGCACGACCGCGACTGCCGAAGAAATCACCGACACCTCGGTAACCCAGCCCCTCGTCGTTGCCGCTGCTCTGCTGGCGTACGAGGAAATCGAATCACGTGGGCTCCTCGGCGCCGACGTCATCGCTGCCGGCCATTCAGTGGGTGAACTTGCCGCTGCTGCGGTCGCCGGTGTTATTTCCGCTGACGACGCGGTCGCACTTGCCGCCCTCCGCGGCGCCGAGATGGCCAAGGCTTGCGCGCTCGAGCCCACCGGCATGTCAGCCGTTCTCGGTGGCGACGAAGCCGAAGTGCTCGCACGACTCGAAGAACTCGGGTTGGAAGCGGCCAACCGCAATGCGGCCGGCCAGATCGTGGCTGCCGGACTGCTAACCGCGCTCGAAGAACTCGCAGCAAACGCACCCGAAAAGGCCCGAGTCCGCGCACTGCCCGTCGCCGGCGCTTTCCACACCCGCTTCATGGCACCTGCACAGGATGCCGTCGCAGCTGCTGCCGCCAAGATCACCCCGTCCGATCCGACGCGCACGCTGCTTTCCAACTCGGATGGCGCACCCGTCTCCTCGGGCGCCGACGCCCTCACCAAACTTGCCGCGCAGGTAACCCGCCCCGTCCGTTGGGACCTCTGCTCCGCGTCGTTGCGGACAGCAGAAGTCAGCGCGATCGTGGAACTCCCGCCGGCCGGAACCCTCGTCGGAATTGCCAAGCGCGAAATGCGTGGCACGCCGACGGTGGCCCTCAAGAACCCGGAGGATATCTCCGCACTGTCCGAGCTGACCTAGCTCGGACGCCCACCCGGCCGATCAGCCCGAACGGCGGCCGGACGTTTCACCCCACCTCAATCGATCAAGAAGGGAGCCACACCAGTGGCCCACACTCAGGAAGAAATCATCGCGGAACTCGGCCAGATCGTGGAGGAGGTCACCGGTATCGAGCCTTCCGAGGTCACCGTTGACAAGTCCTTCGTGGACGACCTCGATATCGACTCCCTGTCCATGGTCGAGATCGCTGTTCAGACCGAAGACAAGTACGGCGTGAAGGTCCCCGACGAGGATCTCGCAGGCCTGCGCACCGTCGGCGACATCGTCGCGTACATCCAGAAGCTCGAAGCCGAAGGCGCCGAAGCCAAGAACGCAGAGTGAGCCGACCGTGACTTCCGCTTCTACCCGCAAAGGGAAATTCCCCGACATCGTCGTCACGAGCCTCGCGACGTCGACCTCGGTGGCTGGTGATGTGGATGGCACGTGGAAGGCGCTACTCGCCGGCGAAAGCGGCATCGGAATCCTCGATGACCCGTTCATCGACGAGTTCGACCTTCCCATTCGCATCGGCGGGCACCTGAAGGTTTCACCAGACGAGGGCTTGTCCCGCGTCGAAATTCGACGGATGAGCTGGGTGGAACGCCTTGCCCTCACGTTGAGTCGCACGGTCTGGAGCAACGCCGGCAGCCCCGAAGTCGATCAGGACCGCCTCGCGGTTGTCATCGGCACCGGACTCGGCGGCGGCGACACGCTCATCGACGCCGTCGACAAACTCCGTGGCGGCGGATACCGCAAGGTGTCCCCGTTCTCGGTGCAGATGGTCATGCCCAACGGACCGGCCGCAACGGTCGGGCTCGAACTCGGGGCCCGCGGTGGAGTCATCACCCCGGTCTCGGCATGTTCGTCGGGATCCGAGGCAATTGCTCACGCTCACCGCATGCTTGTCATGGGTGACGCGGACATGGTTGTGGCTGGTGGAGTCGAGAGCTTCATCGACGCGGTTCCGATCGCGAGCTTCGCCATGATGCGTGCAATGAGCACCAACAACGACAATCCGACCGCAGCTTCACGTCCTTTCGACAAGGACCGTGACGGATTTGTCTTCGGCGAAGCCGGCGCACTGATGATCCTCGAAACCGAGGAACACGCAAAGGCACGCGGGGCCACCATTCATGCCCGCCTGCTCGGTTCCGGAATCACTTCGGACGGGTACCACATCGTGGCACCGCATCCGGAAGGCCTGGGCGCGGCGCGAGCCATGACCCGAGCAATCGAGATGGCCGGACTGACGAAGTCCGACATCAAGCACATCAACGCCCACGCCACTGCGACGCCGATCGGTGACATCGCAGAGGCAAAGGCAATCAACGCAGCGGTCGGCAATCACGCTGCGGTGTACGGCCCGAAATCCGCGCTGGGACACTCGATCGGCGCTGTCGGCGCCCTCGAATCAGTCCTCACGGTTCTGGCGGTGCGTGACGGGATCATCCCGCCCACGCTCAATGTTGACAGCCAGGATCCAGAAATCGATCTCGATGTCGTCAAGGGTGAACCCCGAACCGGCTCTTTCGATTTCGCACTGAACAACTCGTTCGGTTTCGGTGGGCACAATGTCGCGCTCGCCTTCGGTCGGGCCTAGCCCGAACCGCGGTTTGCACCTGTCCGCGGGTGTCGTTGCAACACAACGTCACCCGCGGACAACACCGACCTTTCGTTCCACCCAAGGCTCGTACTGAAGGAGGACGCGATGACCATCCTGGCCCCCGTGACAAAGTCCGAATCATCGACAGACCCGCGCGATCCTCTTGCGCGCCTGGAAAATCTGTTCGACCCCGGCACAACAGTGCCGCTCCACGCCCGTGACAAGTCCGGCGTGCTCGCTGCGTCCGGAAACATCGACGGCGTCCGCACCATCGCATACTGCTCCGATGCCACCGTCATGGGCGGCGCAATGGGCGTCGACGGTTGCAAACACCTCGTCAAAGCCATCGATACCGCCATCGAGGAAGAGTCCCCCATCGTGGGTCTCTGGCACTCCGGTGGCGCGCGTCTGGCTGAAGGCGTCGAAGCACTCCACGCAGTCGGACTGGTCTTCGAGGCCATGGTCCGTGCCTCCGGTCTCATACCTCAAATTTCCGTCGTGCTCGGCTTTGCCGCTGGTGGAGCCGCGTACGGTCCAGCCCTCACCGATGTCGTGATCATGGCGCCGGAAGGCCGAGTGTTCGTCACCGGCCCAGACGTAGTTCGCAGTGTCACCGGTGAACAGGTCGACATGGTGTCACTCGGCGGTCCGGACACACACACCAAGAAGTCGGGTGTCGCGCACATCGCCGCACACGACGAGGCCGACGCATTGCACCGCGCACGACGCCTGGTCTCGATGATGTGCGAGCAGGGCGAATTCGATCAGCGGGCAGCGGAACTCGGCGACAGCGATCTGCGCGCCATGATGCCTGCGTCCGCAAAACGTGCATACGACGTTCGTCCCATCGTTCACGAAATGCTCGACAACGTCGAAGGCGAGTCGAGCTTCGAAGAACTGCAAGGCAATTACGCGCGGAGCATCGTCACCGGTTTCGGCCGGATGGCCGGACGCACGGTTGGCGTCATCGCGAACAACCCACTGCGACTCGGGGGGTGCCTGAACTCCGAAAGTGCAGAGAAGGCCGCTCGATTCGTGCGACTGTGCAACGCATTCGGCGTGCCGCTCGTGGTCGTCGTCGATGTTCCCGGGTATCTGCCTGGCGTGTCGATGGAGTGGGAAGGCGTGGTTCGGCGCGGCGCGAAGTTACTTCACGCCTTCGCCGAGGCGACTGTCCCCCGCGTCACCGTCGTCACTCGAAAGATCTACGGCGGCGCATACATCGCAATGAACTCGCGAGCACTGGGAGCCACGGCCGTTTTCGCTTGGCCCAACTCCGAAGTGGCCGTGATGGGCGCGAAGGCTGCTGTCGGCATCCTGCACAAGCGGGCTCTCGCTGCGGCACCGGACGACGAGCGTGAAGCATTGCACGACCGTCTCGCTGCCGAACACGAGGCGATCGCAGGCGGCGTCGACCGCGCTGTCGAAATCGGCGTCGTCGACGAGGAAATCGACCCGGCGAAGACTCGCAGCATCGTCACCGCTGCGCTCGCGTCTGCACCATCTGTCCGTGCGCGCCACAAGAACATTCCGCTCTGACAACCCCGGACAGCAAGGTGGGCCTCGCCGATACGGCGGGGCCCACCTTTGTCATTCAAGTCTTTGTCGTTCAATCCGCGAGAGCACTCAGGGTTCAGGATGGACCTCGGTCAGCTGACACGCCTTCGCAGCCATGTCACTTCGGCACCTTCGCCTGAACTCCGGAAGGGTTCGAGTTCCTCGTCCCACGGTGCACCTATCGCCCGATCGATCTCCGCGGCGATGTCTCCACCGGAATTCATGATGGACCGCAGTTTCATCTCCCCAACGACGACATCACCGTTCGCACTGGTGGATCCGCGCCACAAGCCCAGACCGGGTACATGGCTGTACCGTTCACCGTCGACGCCATGGCTCGGGTCCTCCGTGACCTCGAACCGCAACATCGGCCACGCGCGTAGCGAATCGACCAGGCGGGCACAGGTTCCGACGGGACCCGTCCAGTCCGTCGTCGCACGCAGAAGTCCGTCGTAGGCAGGCTGTGAGGTCCATCTGAGCTTGGCAGGGCTGTCCAACGTGGCGGACAAAGCCCAATCCACGTGCGGGCACAGCGCCGCGGGCGACGAGTGGATGTAAACCACACCAGTCGTCACGTCCGCGAATTGATTCATTTCGCGCACTCGAGCCTCCTGCTTCGACGAGGGACGTCTTCCCCAACGACCTCTGTCGAGTTCGTGCAGCACGCTCGATTGAACAGTGTGCCTTGTGTTACCCGTGTTGCGCCAGTGGAAGGAGAGAAATTTGTGCTCTATCGCGAAACTTCACCGATCACGCCATCTGACAATTCAGTCCACAAACGCTTGGCCCAATCACCGAAGTCGCGATCGGTAAGCACGACGCACGCAGTATCGATCGTGGGATCGACCCACAGGAACGTCCCGGACTGGCCGAAATGACCGAAGGTTGCGGCCGAGTTCTCGAGACCTGTCCAATGCGGACGCTTGTCGCCGCGAATTTCGAATCCGAGTCCCCAGTCGTTGGGGCGCTGAGAGCCGTAACCCGGAAGAATTCCGTTGAGCCCCGGGAACTGCACGGTTGTCGCCTCTGCGAACGTCTGCGTCGAGATCAGGGTCGGCGAGAGCAGTTCAGCCGCGAACTTGGCCAAGTCGTCTGCCGATGCCTGTGCACCGTGACCGGCAGGACCGACAAGAGCCGCGCTGGTCATCCCCAACGGCGCGAACACCGCCTCGGCAAGATAGTCGGCAAACTCGATCTCGGTCTCCCGGGAAACCAACTCGGCAAGCACCTCGAATCCCGCACTCGAGTAGATCCGCTTCGACCCCACCGGCGCCTGAACAACACGTTCGGCGAATGCCAACCCGGAAGCATGTGCGAGGAGATGACGAACGGTCGACCCCTCAGGCCCGGCCGGCCCATCCAACTCGACCGCCCCTTCCTCCACCGCCACGAGAATCGCGTAGGCGCACAACAGTTTTGTCACCGAAGCCAGGGGGAAAACATGCGACTGGTCGCCGCTGAAACCACGAATGCGGTCGCCCTCACCCGGATTCTTCCCGGAGAGGACGACCGCTGCCGCATTGTCGACCGGCCACTGCTGGATTACGTCGAGACTGTGAGTACTGGGCACCCGATCAGACTACTGGCACAAGAGTTGCGCTTTCGATCACCAGTCAGCTTCGGTGTAGCGGATGACGCCGCGGATGTTCTTGCCATCCAACATGTCCTGGTACCCGTCGTTCACGCCTTCGAGCGTGTAGGTCCGAGTGACCATGTCGTCGAGGTTCAGCTTGCCTGCCTTGTACATCGCGAGGAGGTTAGGCACGTCCTGGCGAGCGTTGCCACCGCCGAAAATGTTGCCCTGAAGGTCCTTCTGAAGCATCGACATCAGGAACAGGTTCAGCTTCACATCCATGTCCGTCAGGTGCCCCATTGCAGTGACAACACAACGACCAGCCTTTGCCGTCAGAATCATGGCTTCTTCGACGTACTCACCCTTCATTTCGCCGACGGTGATGATCGTCTTCTGCGCCATGCGTCCGTACGTGGCGTCGATGATCGGCTGAATGGCAGCGGCAGCGCTTTCGAAAGCGTGCGTTGCGCCGAACTTCAGAGCCTGCTCACGCTTCCACGGCACGGGGTCGATGGCAAAGATGTACCGAGCGCCCGATGCAACCGCACCCTGTAGCGCACTGATACCGACGCCGCCGACGCCCATGATCACAACGTCTTCGCCGGGCTTCACATCGGCGATGTGGGTTGCCGATCCCCAACCGGTCGGGACGCCGCAACCGACGAGTGCGGCAACCTCGAACGGAATGTCCTTGTCGATCTTCACCACTGACGACTGGTTCACGACCATGTAGGGCGAGAACGTCCCTAGCAGGCACATCGGGATCACGTTTTCGCCGCGAGCCTGGATCCGGTACGTGCCGTCGCTGATGGCCTGGCCGCTGAGGAGGCCCATCCCGAGGTCACAAAGATTCTGATGTCCGGCCGAACATGCCGGACAGGTTCCACAAGCCGGAATGAAGGACAGAACGACGTGGTCGCCGACCTCCAGTCCCTTGACCTCAGGGCCGAGCTTGGTGATGACGCCCGAACCCTCGTGCCCGCCCATGACCGGGAACGACGGCATCGGGGTCGCGCCGGTGACGATGTGGTGATCGGAGTGGCACATTCCGGCCGCTTCCATGCGAATTTGAACTTCGCCGGCTACCGGCTCGCCGATCTCGATCTCCTCGACGGACCACTTCTCATTGAGGCCCCACAGGATTGCACCCTTGGTCTTCACGTCACTTCACCCTTTCATTCGCACACCCGCATCTATCTCTGTGACCATAGCCACAAATCCGCGAAATTGGAACGTGTTCTAACGAAAGATTTTGAACTGCAGGTCAGACGTCCAAATGACCTGGCACAACCGGCTTGGCGACGACGAAAGAATGACCCACTGAGTGGGACAGGCCACACGGGCACCCGAAAGTAGAGCCACCCCGAAAGCACGCACCCATTCGACTCCACCTCCCACCAATCGGTCGGACACAGAGCAGCGGGTCCGAGACAGGCCTGGGCACGTTCTGGTGCATCTGAGATTTGCCCCCTCAGGTTTTGAATGTGGTGTTCGCCGGCCGCGGGTGCTGCTGCGGATCGATCGAGGGCGGCGGGATGAACCACGGTTTGTTGTCGACGCCGATGCGGATCACCCATTTTCCGACGAACCCGGATTTGCGGTGCATCAACCGGTGATGCGAACGGCACAGCAGGACAAGCTTGTTCATCACCGTCGGGCCACCGTTGGCCCAGTGCCGAATGTGGTGCGCATCGGTCCACGCGGGAACA
>NZ_BCRM01000009.1 GCF_001552595.1 Rhodococcus erythropolis NBRC 15567 | reverse complement strand
TACCAGCGGAACCGTGATGCAACCGGTGTACATGATGAGGACGTGCTGAAGAGCAAAAGCAGACTGGCGGGCAATGGGGAGCCGCTGGTCGACTGGATGGATGGCCATGCGCCGATCTCCGTCCGAAGCTGGAAGTGTTTCGTGTACGGGACTATTCAGCACGTCGATAATTTCTTACCGTGGTCGAATTTGTTTCGTCTGTGTAATCAAAACTTTCACCAGAGCACTGCTATCTTCGGCACATGGACGACGACCAGAGAGCGATAGCGACCGCAATCGGGGCAGCCGTGCGGACAGCGAGAAAAGAAGCCGGTTTGACGTTGCGTGAGGTTGCCGTGAAGTCAGGGTTGTCGCAGCCATTCCTGAGCCAAACCGAAAACGGGCACGCAGTACCCAGCGTCATGAACCTTCACCGCCTCGCGCAATCGCTCGGCACCACGGCGCACTCACTCTTGGCACAGGGCGAGCGAACCCCGTCCAGCCTCGTCCGCGCCGGCGAGGGGCGAACCTTCGAACTGGCACACGATTCGGTGATCCGATTCTGCTCGACCGGCTCACGGACCATGGAACCCAACGAGATCACGGCAGCACCTCACTCCGAGGCAGGTGAACACACCGAGCATGCCGGCGAAGAATTCATTCATGTTCTCGAAGGATCTGTCGAGGTCGAGGTCGGGCTGGACGAGCATCACGTTCTTCATGTCGGCGATACCCTCCTCTACACCTCGACCATCCCGCATCGGTGGTTCAATCGCACCGCTGCAGTTGCGAGATTCCTCATCGTGAGTTCACCGCCGTCCTTCTAGATACGCCACCGTTTCAGTTCCACACCACAACCCCGGCTCACGGCTTACCCTGACAGCGTGACCAAGTGGCCGGAACTTGCGCGTGAGATCGCCGATACCGTTCTGTTTCCCGTCGCCGACAGCGTCGACGCCGACGGAGAAATCCCCAGCAGCCATTTCGACGCGCTCGCCGCCGACGGCTTCTACGGCATCGCCGCCCTCGGTGACGGTGGCCCCAGCAGCGAAGAACTGGTCGAGGTCCTCGAAACCTTGTGCGGCGGTTGCCTCGCGACGACGTTCACCTGGATGCAGCATCACGGCGTCGTCGGGGCCCTGGCAGCGAGTACCAATACGTCTCTGCGCGAACAATACTGGGACGGTCTGGTTTCCGGCACGATTCGCGGTGGGGTTGCCTATGCCGGCGCTATCCCCCGCCCACCGCTCCTGTGGGCCAAGCGGGTGAACGACGGCTACGTCCTCGACGGGATCGCACCCTTCGTCACCGGTTGGGGCATCGTCGATGTTCTCTTGGTGTCGGCGCGCGACGAGTTCGACAATTCCATCGTTCATTCCGTCGTACCGGTGGGCGAGGCCCCGGGTCTGACGATCGAGGAGCTTCCACTGATCGCGGCGCGCGGGAGCAACACCGTCCGAATCGTGTTCGACGCTTTCGAAATTCCCGATACCGACGTCTGTGCTGTCGTCAGCGACGAACAGTTCCAGAGCACCCAACTCCCCGGCTTGTGGCTCAATGGCGCGATGGCCATGGGCATCACCCGCCGCGCCGTGACCGAACTCGCGGATCTGGGAGTCGACGCCGACGCGTTCGAAGAACAAGCCGCCCGGGCGCGCGCCGATCTCGATGCAGCACTGCGCGGCGGCGGCGACATGTCGGCCGCACGCGCCCGCGCATCGGAACTTGCGATACGAGCATCGGCCGCGCTCGTCACTGCGACCGGAAGCCGCGCCCTCGTCGGCAGCAACACCCCCGAGCGGCTCATGCGAGAAGCCACCTTCACTCTTGTCGCGGCTGGTCGACCGGAGATCAAGACAGCTCTCGTGGAACGACTCAGCGGATACTGAGTCCGCACGGTTGCACTCGATTACGCTGGGGCTCATGACCAGTGGAGAACCAGTACTCATCCCGGCCGGAACCGTGTTCACGCCGGAGGACCTGACGTTCTATGCCGATCGCGACTCCCGCAGTCTCGACGACGCCATCGCCGAAGCCGACCTTCTTGTCAGTTGCCCACACTCGGGTTCCGCGATTCCAGCAGAACTCTCACGTTTTCTCGCACCCGAGTTCACACAGCGGCTGCAATTCGACTTCACCGACATGTCCACCAGTCCCATCGTGCGCCGTTGGTCCGAAATAGATTCGCGCATCGTGTACGTGGAGAATCCGCACCCTCGCATGATTCGCGATCCCAACCGTGCGAAGCCCGAAAACCTGGAAGCGTCACTGCGCGAAGCCTTCGCCCGCGTCCACAAGGCCGGTGCAGGCAACAAAGCAGACCTCACCGGCGTCGACGCAGTTCGCCCTGTCACCTTCTCGTTCTACCCCCTGTTGCTCGAGCCGACCGACGACGCGGGCTGGAAGAACCTCGCCGAGACCTTCACCGAGACAGCCGAACACGGTTTGGGTGTCTACGAAAGAACTCGCGACGCACTGATCGAAGCCATGGTGGAGAAGAGCTTCGAACTCGGTCGATCGTTCACGACGTTGTCGTTCCACGACACGATGAACCACACCACCCGGCGGGACGGCGCCGTCAATGTCGAACGGCCGGAAGCAGATCGACTCCCCGACGTCGTCGCACTCTCCAATCGTGGCGACCACCACGGCAATCGACGCGGCGACAATCCCGTGACGATGGATCCGGAACTCATTCGCACACTTGCGGTCTCACATCGCAAGGGATTTCAGGTCGACGATCCAGATGCCGTCGCTCTCAATCAGCCGTACCTCGGCAGTTTCGAAATCATCCGAGCCGGAGCCAGATTCGCCGAATTGAGCGCCCGCGCCGCCGAAGCCGGGATCACGTTGAGTGCGGTTCAGGCCGAATTCAAACGAGAATTCCTACTGGGAGACGAACTGGCCGCATACATCATGGAACCCGGCCTCGACTGGCCTACACCCGACGCCGAACGGGTGGACCAGCTCGCCCACGCGTGCAAGGCGAGCTGGGACCACTACCGCAACAGCTGACTCAGCCGAGTACCACTCCGAACACCGCGCCGGCCGCAATCGTCGTGACGGCCAAGATGATGGTCGGCAGGAAGAACGAGTGGTCGACGAGCTTGGAGCCGAGCTTCGTGCTGCCCGAGAGGTCGAAGTTCGCAGCTGCGATCTGTGAACCGTTTGTCGGCAACAGATAGACACCGGCAAAGGCTCCGGCCCACATGCCGCTCACCAGGCCGGGTGCAATCCCGGCAGCGAGACCGATCGGCACGATGGTCCTCGTCGCGGTCGACTGGCTGGTCGTCAGGACACAGACCAGGAAGACACCGAGCGCGAAGATCCACGGCGCGGCGTTGACCCAGTCGCCGACGGTGCTCGTGATCAGCTCCGAATGTGCGCTGATGAACGTGTCCGTCAGCCATGCCAGACCGAACAGCGCGATGGCCGAGACCATGCCGGCACGGAACACCGTCGACGAGGGCACGTCGGCAACGTTCGGGCGGCACACCAGCAGGATCAACGTACCCACGACGAACATCAGCATTTCGATGATCGGTGTCATCCCCATCGGGGTACCGTCGGCGGCTTCGGGGCGAATTCCCTTGAACAGGCCGAAGATCACGATGGCCAGAACGCCGGCCAGGAAGATCAGTGCCGCGTTTCGTCCGGTCTTCGTCGAGACGAGTTCGGTCTTGGACGCTGCACCAGGTCCGGCCAATTCGCCCGACTTCATCTTCGCCTGTATGTCCGGGTCGTCGTCGAGATCCTTACCGAGCCTGTTGACCGCGATGGAGGAGAGGACGATGCCGACGACAGCGGCCGGGAAGGTGATCTTGATGATGTCGATGAGTTCGAAATCGTAAGGCGGCACGTCGGTCAGCGTGACCATCGCCGCCATCGCCGCGGACACCGGACTACACGCCAGCGCCACACCGGTCGAGACAACCGACAGCGACAGCGGCCGTGACGGCCGCACACCGTTCTTGTACGAGACGTCGTAGATGACAGGGAGCAGCGGGTAGAGGATGTTGGACGTACCGGCACCGACCGAGAACAGGAATGACACCAACGGCGCGATCAGCGTGATCTGTTTCGGGCGAGATTCGATCAACTTGGCCGCGATGGTGACCATCCAGTCGATACCACCGGCCGCCTGCATCATCGACGACGCGAGGACAACGGACAGGACGATGAGGAGAGCGTCGACCGGCGGACTGCCGACGTCCTCTCCGAAGACGAACACGAGGACGGCAACACCTGCGCCGCCCCACAGACCGAGAGCGACACCGCTCGATCTGGTACCCATGACAATCGCCCCGAGCACTACCGCCAGCTCGAGGACAATCTTGACTGCTTCCATCAGGCACTCGCCTTCTCGATGACAAGAGAATCGCTATAACAGGGCAAATAGTATGCTCTGCACTTCGGCTGCGGGCACGAACACGCTGTCGGTGGGAAGGGGCAATATGGTGGTCGTGACCAACGTCCTCGGTAGGTTCTCGCCCGCCACACGCGAGTGGTTCGGCGGCGCTTTCAGCGCTCCGACTGCTGCGCAGCTCGGTGCCTGGGAATCCATCGCAAGTGGCTCTCACACACTTGTCGTCGCACCCACCGGCTCCGGCAAGACATTGTCGGCGTTCCTGTGGGCCCTCGATCAACTCGCCGCGAAGGACGAAGGCGAACGCGCCACCAAAGTCCTCTACATTTCGCCACTCAAAGCGCTGGGCGTGGACGTCGAACGGAACCTTCGCGCGCCGCTGGTCGGCATCACACAAACTGCGAAACGTCTGGGCCTCACCCCGCCCGAGATCACCGTCGGTGTCCGTTCCGGCGATACGTCCCAGGCCGATCGGCGCTCGTTGATCAAGCGTCCTCCGGACATCCTGATCACGACGCCGGAGTCGTTGTTCCTCATGCTCACCTCCGCTGCCCGGGAAACACTGGTCGGCGTCGACACCGTGATCGTCGACGAGGTTCACGCGGTGGCGGGTACCAAGCGCGGCTCGCACCTTGCGCTCTCTCTGGAACGTCTGGACGGCTTGCTCGAGCGTCCGGCGCAACGCATCGGATTGTCGGCCACTGTCCGTCCCCACGAGGAGATCGGGCGGTTCCTCGCCGGTTCGGCACCGATCCGAATCGTGGCACCGCCTGCCGCCAAGACCTTCGATCTCACGGTCCGTGTCCCCGTCGAGGACATGACCGAATTGGGTATCGCGACGCCCGCCGACGGTTCCGAATCCCCCACCCCGCAAGCCGGTTCGATCTGGCCCCACGTCGAGGAACAGATCGTCGACCTCGTGCTCGATCACCGATCGTCCATCGTGTTCGCCAACTCTCGGCGCCTCGCCGAACGATTGACAGCCAGGCTCAACGAGATTCATGCAGAACGCATCGGTCTGGCCGTCGAGAAAACACCTCGCCCGCCCGCGCAGATCGGAGCTCCCACCGAGGTCAACTACGGCGCAGAACCCCTCCTTGCTCGCGCCCACCACGGATCGGTCAGCAAAGACCAGCGAGCCCTCATCGAAGACGATCTCAAATCGGGTCGATTGCGATGCGTCGTCGCCACCAGCAGTCTCGAACTCGGAATCGACATGGGCGCCGTCGACTTGGTCATCCAGGTGGAGGCGCCGCCCTCGGTTGCCAGCGGCCTGCAACGTGTCGGTCGCGCCGGCCACCAGGTCGGCGAGATCTCACGAGGCGTCGTCTTCCCCAAACATCGCACCGACCTGATTCACTGCGCGGTGACCGTCGAGCGCATGGTCGAAGGCAAGATCGAGGCGATGGCCGTTCCCGCCAATCCCCTCGACATCCTTGCCCAGCAAACTGTTGCGGCCACTGCACTCGAGCCGATCGACGTCGACGACTGGTTCGAGACGGTGCGCCGAAGCGGTTCCTATGCAACGCTTCCCCGTTCGGCCTACGAGTCGACTCTGGATCTGCTCGCCGGGCGGTACCCCTCGGACGAGTTCGCCGAATTACGTCCGCGCCTGGTCTGGGATCGCGAGTCCAACACTCTGACGGGCCGCCCCGGTTCGCAGCGCTTGGCAGTCACTTCCGGCGGCGCCATCCCCGACCGCGGCCTCTTCACGGTCTACATGGTCGGTGAGAAAGCATCAAGAGTCGGCGAACTCGACGAAGAAATGGTCTACGAATCCCGGGTCGGCGACGTCTTTGCGCTCGGCGCCACCAGTTGGCGGATCGAGGAGATCACCTTCGATCGGGTTCTGGTCAGCCCCGCCTACGGCATGCCCGGTCGTTTGCCCTTCTGGCATGGCGACGGACTCGGTCGCCCTGCCGAACTCGGACAGGCGTTGGGACAATTCGTTCGAGAGACCGCGCTGGGTAACGAAGCCGACGTCGTCGAGCGTTGTCGCGTGGGCGGGCTCGATCACAATGCCACAACCAATCTGATCCAACTCGTCGGTGAGCAGAAGAATGCCACCGGGCAGGTCCCGTCGGATCGAACATTGGTTGTCGAGCGCTTCCGCGACGAACTCGGCGATTGGCGTCTGGTGCTGCATTCCCCGTACGGCCAACGGGTTCACGCACCGTGGGCCCTCGCCATCGGGGCCCGCTTGCAGGAACGATACGGCGTCGATTCCAGTCCGACGGCCTCCGACGACGGCATCATCATCCGTCTCCCCGACACCGAGAACGAACCTCCCGGCGCCGAACTGTTCACCTTCGACGTCGAGGACATCGAAGATCTGGTCACCCAGGAGGTGGGCGGCTCGGCATTGTTCGCCTCCCGATTCCGCGAATGTGCCGCCCGCGCAATGCTTCTCCCACGCCGCAATCCCGGAAAGCGTGCTCCACTGTGGCAGCAACGTCAGCGGTCGGCGCAACTGCTGGACGTCGCTCGCAAGTTCCCGACATTCCCGATCCTGCTCGAGACCGTGCGTGAGTGCTTGCAGGACGTCTACGACCTGCCGGCACTGAAGGAATTGTTCGGCAAGATCGAACGGCGCCAGATTCGAATAGTCGAAGTGGAGACGCCCTCGCCTTCACCGTTCGCAAGTGCGCTCCTGTTCAACTACGTGGGCGCGTTCATGTACGAGGGCGACAGCCCCCTGGCCGAGCGACGCGCCGCCGCACTGTCGTTGGACTCCACGCTGTTGGCCGAACTCCTCGGCCGCGTCGAACTGCGCGAGCTGCTCGACGCCGGAGTGATCGAGCAGGCAGAACGTGAACTGCAACGGCTCGCTCCGGACCGCAAGGCCAAGGACCTCGAGGGCGTCGCCGACCTCCTCCGTATGCTCGGCCCGCTGACCACCGAAGAAGTCACCGAACGCTGTCTCGAAGATCCGGTCTCGTGGCTCGACAAGTTGGTCGCAGACAAACGTGCCCTCCACGTCTCCTATGCGGGCGAGAGCTGGTGGACCGTCGTCGAAGATGCAGCGCGCCTTCGCGATGGACTCGGCGTTCCCCTACCCATCGGGGTTCCGGCCGCGTTCATCGAGCCGGTCGATCAGCCACTCGACGACCTCCTGAGCCGATACGCACGCACTCACGGACCATTCACTCTCACGGATGCGGCTGCACGCTTCGGTATCGGAGTATCCGTCGCGCGTGACGTTCTCGGTCGGCTCGCGCTCGAAAAGCGTGTTCTCGAAGGAGAATTCCGCCCGTCTGCAACTGGGAGCGAATGGTGCGACGCCGAAGTCCTGCGCCGCTTGAGGCGTCGCTCGCTCGCCGCGGCACGGCAAGAGGTCGAGCCGGTCAGTACCGCAACGCTCGGACGTTTCCTTCCCGGTTGGCAGCATGTGGGCGGCACGCTGCGCGGAATCGACGGTGTTGCAACGGTAGTCGATCAACTTGCCGGCGTTCCGATTCCGGCGTCCGCTCTCGAATCGTTGATCCTGCCGAGCCGAGTCGCCGACTACTCCCCCGCGATGTTGGACGAACTCACCTCGACGGGCGAAGTCCTGTGGTCCGGATCCGGAGCAATCTCCGGCAAAGACGGGTGGGTAGTGCTGCACCCCGCCGACCTGGCACCGATCACGCTCAATTCGCCCGCCGACACCGACGTCTCGGAGTTGCAGAAGCGCATCCTCGACCTGCTGTCCGGCGGCGGTGCCTACTTCTTCCGCCAGTTGGTCGACGCGTTGCAAACTACGGAGTCGGCTGCAGACACGGTCGACAGTGCGGTGACGACGGCACTGTGGGAGTTGGTGTGGCTCGGACACATCGGTAACGACACCGTCGCACCGCTGCGCGCACTTCTCTCGGACACCACCAGAACCACCACAAGTCACCGATCGCCTCGACGTGTTCCTCGTGCCCGTCCGTACCGCGGAATGGCGCGCACTTCAACCCCGGCTCGCACGGGACCGGCAACCGCCTCCGGTCGGTGGTTCCAGCTGCCAGGTATCGAACCTGACCCCACTATCCGGGCGCACGCCACGGCTGATCTGCTGCTCGAACGGTACGGCGTCGTAACCCGCGGTTCTGTGATGAGCGAGAACGTGCCGGGCGGTTTCGCGTTGATCTACAAGGTACTGAGCACGTTCGAGGACAACGGGCGCGCTCGACGCGGATACTTCGTGGACACCCTGGGCGGCGCTCAATTCTCGACTCCTCCCGTGGTCGACCGCTTGCGCACGTTCGGTGATTCCATCGAGGGGCGCCACACCTCCTCGGCTGCAGTCACTCTCGCGGCGTGCGACCCGGCCAATCCATACGGCGCCGCACTGCCGTGGCCGGCGTCGGGGGGCGAAGAGTCACCCGGACACCGACCCGGACGTAAGGCGGGAGCACTGGTCGTTCTGGTGGAGGGCGAGTTGGTTCTGTTCGTCGAGCGCGGCGGTCGCACCATCCTGACATTCACCGACGACGGCGGAACTTTGCGCCTGGCAGCGCTGTCGCTTGCCCAGAAGGTGACTTCTCGCGCTGTCGACAAGTTGGTAGTGGAGAAGGTCGACGGAGAGACCATCCACGGCAACGATTTTGCTCCCGTCCTGGTCGAAGCCGGCTTCGCCGCCACTCCTCGCGGATTCCGGTTGAGGTCATGAGGATTGAGGTCATGATGGTTGCGATCGTGAAGTGCTGGAGCGGCGACCATGCCTGAGGGCGATACCGTGTGGCGGGCCGCCAACGATCTGCGCGCTGCCCTGGCCGAGAAGGTACTCACCACCTGCGATGTCCGCGTTCCTCGCTATGCCACCGTCGATTTATCGGGACATCGTGTGGATTCCGTCGCCAGCCGCGGAAAGCATCTGCTGATCCGCGTGGGCGAAGCGTCCATTCACACGCATCTGAAGATGGAGGGTCAGTGGCAGATTTATCGCCCCGGCGAGCGCTGGCGCAGACCCGCCCACCAAGCGCGCATAATCTTGGCCACCGAAGACTCTGTAGCAGTGGGCTTTTCACTGGGAATAACCGAGATCCTCGAACTGGGGCAGGAACAGGAGGCCGTCGGGCACCTCGGACCGGACCTGCTCGGGACCGATTGGGACAGTTCCGTGGCCGTCGAGAATCTTCGCGCTGCAGACTCCGTACCGATCGGAATCGCGCTCCTGGATCAGCGCGTGATGGCCGGACTGGGCAACGTGTACCGCAACGAGATCTGCTTCCTACGAGGCATTCACCCGAAGACGCCGACACACCGCGCCGGGAACCTCGACGCGATTGTGGATCTGTCATTCCGCACCATCAACGTCAACAAGTCGCGTCGCATCCGGGTCACCACCGGCGACACCCGCCCAGGTAGGCAAACGTGGGTGTACGGCAGACGCGGAAAACCTTGCCGCCGATGCGGAACCCGCATCAGAGAAGACACCCTCGGACCGGATCGGCTCACCGAGCGAAATATCTTCTTCTGCCCCGTGTGCCAGCCGTTCACGCCTGGTTAGCGTTGATCAGCAGCCGGACGCAATGGCGCACAAATCGCTCGCGTTCGACGACGATCGAGCCGTCCAGATAACCGATGAACAGTGTGAACAACGCCCCGACCAGCCCGACTGCCACCAGCTGCTTGTCCACCGGATCAGCAATCTCGGACAACTGGTCGTACACCAGGTCCACGAACGCCGGCATCGATTCGATACCGCGTCCGCTCAGCACCGGCTCCGAGAGCGGAGCGATCAGAAGCACTCGCCCCATTGCCGGGTCGTCGACCATCAGCTTGACGAAAGCGTCGACCGCAGCGGTGGCGACTGCCTCGGATGTCGTCTCGGACTCCACTGCCGTGGCGAGCGCCGACTGCGCGCGCTCGGCGACAAACGTGTGGACCGCGACAACGTACTGATCGCGATCGGTGAAGCTCTCGTAGAAGTACCGCTCGGTCAGACCAGCGGCCTTGCAGACCGCTCGCACGTTGACGGCCGGACCGTCGACCGCACCGAGCAGTGTCACTCCGACGTCGAACAACGTCGCCTTTCGAGTGGCCCTGCGTTCTTCGATGCTCACAACTTCCCCACTTCGCCGACACTTGTTCTTCAATGCACCCGGTATTCGATCCTTGACTACCGCTGTTGTCGATCCTAATCTGACAACATGCGTAGTCAACTTGGCGACAGCAGCACCCCGGTTCCCCTCGGTCCGGATTCCCTGACCTGGAAGTATTTCGGCGACTGGCGCGGGATGCTCCAAGGTGTCTGGGCAGGTTCGATGCAAAACATGCACCCTGGTCTCGGCGCCGGGGTCGAGGAGCACTCGCAGTTCTTCGACGAGCGCTGGGAACGGCTGTACCGCTCGCTGTATCCCATTGCCGGCGTGGTCTTCGACGGCGATCGCGCGCAGCAGACAGCCGAAGAAGTCCGTGGCTATCACACACGGATCAAGGGCATCGACAAGCTGGGACGCCGGTACCACGCACTTGATCCCGACACCTTCTACTGGGCGCACGCGACATTCTTCATGGGCACCATCGTCACCGCCGAGAACTTCTCCGGTGGCCTGACCGAGGCCCAGAAACGACAACTCTTCACCGAGCACATTCAGTGGTACCGCCTGTACGGGATGAGCATGCGCCCGGTTCCCGAAACCTGGGAGGCATTTCAGGAGTATTGGGACCACATGTGCCGCAACGTACTCGAAGACAACAAAGCGACCCGCGACGTCTTGGATTTGTCGGGGCTGGGAAAGCCCCCGTACATGACGTGGCTACCCGATCCGTTGTGGCGGCTCACGCGGATTCCCCTCGCCCGCGGATTCGTGTGGCTGACAGTGGGCATGTACGACCAACCGGTTCGCGACCTTCTCGGCTACTCGTGGACCAGTCGCGATCAGAAAATTCACAACGCTGTCGGCCGCACCGTCAACGCCGTCTTCCGCCTGGTGCCGTGGCGATACCGGTATCAACCGCGCGCTCGCGCGGGATGGGACCGAGCCAGCGGCAGAATTCCCGCCGGGGCACCACTGGTCCACACACCGGCGCGCAATCTACCTCCGCTCGAGCAGCGAGATAATCCGATGCACTACAGCCCGAGGGTCTGATCTGCCATGCTCTGAACATGGAGTGGGACCTGCGAACACTGCTGAACCGGCCGATCACGTCTCACGGTGCGCCGCTGGGACAAGAACGTGTGGCGGCGAGAACCACCGCGTACATCTACGGCAACATTCTTGTCCTCGCCGCACTCGTCCCGGTGACGAAATCTCAGGAATCGCTGGGCGCCGCGATTGTGGTCGGCACGGCATTGTCGACGTACATCGCCCACACATTTGCCGAGAGCGTCGGCGAGAGCATTCGCAACGACCGCCGTCTCACCACCGCGGAGAGAATCGACTCGCTGCGCGATTCTGTCCCGATCCTCACCTCCGCGGTTGTTCCTGTCGCCATTCTCGCGACGGCGTGGTTCAACTTCCTGGAACCACGGACGGCGCAGTTGATCGCGGAAATCGTCTTGATCCTGCGCATCGGATCCACCAGTTACGTGATCAGCCGTCTTCACGGCGAGAAAGTCAGCACGAACACACATCTGGCAGCCTTCGGCCTCGCTGCCGTCGCCACCCTCATAGTCGGCTTGAAGATAGTGCTCACTCATTGACGAGCCACAAGTGCAAATTGCCAGGCCTGAAGGGGTACTGCCGTTACCCGGCTGAGCAGTCACTCCCACCGAACCAGTGGCCGCCGCTACCGTGGACGACATGAGCATCCCGAGCCTGAAACTGAACAACGGCGTCGACATCCCCGCGCTGGGCTTCGGCGTCTACCAGACCCCGCCGGACGAAACTGTCGCCGCAGTCGAGTCCGCGCTGTCGGTGGGTTATCGCCATATCGATACGGCTGCGGCCTACGGCAACGAGAAGGGTGTCGGCGAGGCGATCCGGCGATCCGGTCTCGATCGCGGTGAGATCTTCGTCGAAACGAAAGTCTGGATCACCGACTACGGATACGACGAGACCTTGCACGCCTTCGACAAGAGCGCAGGCAAACTCGGAGTCGAGCAACTTGACCTCCTCATCCTTCACCAGGCGTTGCCGAGCGAGTTCGAGCGCACCATTGACGCATACAAGGCCCTGGAAACACTTCTCGCAGACGGCAAGGTTCGTGCCATCGGAGTCAGTAACTTCATGCCGGATCACCTCACCCGACTATTGGACGCAACGTCCGTAGTGCCGGCGGTCAACCAGATCGAGGTCCATCCATACTTCAGGCAGTCGACCTTGCTCGAGGCCGACGCCGATCACGGCATTCTGTCTCAGGCATGGTCACCGATCGGCGGAATCACGTTCTATCGCGACGGCTCTCACGGCTCAACCCTCGAGGACGCCACCATCGGTGCTATCGCTTCCTCTCACGGCAAGTCTCCCGCACAGGTGATGCTCCGCTGGCACCTCCAGCAGGGCCGCCAGGTGATCCCCAAGTCGGTGACTCCCTCACGCATTGCGGAGAACTTCGACGTGTTCGACTTCGAACTCACCGCCGAAGAACTCTCCGCAATCGACGCACTCGACACCGGAGTTCGCGGTGGTCCCGAACCCGAGGTCATCACTCGCGAGAAGTTCGGAATCGAGATCCCCGAAGCGTGAAAAACCCAGCAGCTCGCGTGGTCTAGCTGGCGCTCCACCCTCCGTCGATGGTGTACGACGCCCCCGTCACCATCGACGCATCGGTCGATGCCAACCAGCCCACCAGCGATGCCACCTCCGCAGGCTCGACCATCCGTTTGATTGCGCTCTCGGTGAGCATCACCTTTTCGACAACCTCGGATTCACTGATTCCGTGAACCTTTGCCTGGTCGGAGATCTGGGATCGCACCAGTGGCGTCAGGACATAGCCCGGATTGACGCAGTTGCTGGTGACACCGTGTGAGGCGCCTTCGAGCGCAACAACTTTCGACAGTCCTTCGAGTCCGTGCTTAGCCGTGACGTATGCACTCTTGAATGCCGAAGCGCGGAGCCCGTGGACCGAGGAAATGTTCACGATGCGACCGAAACTGTTGCGGTACATGTACGGCAGGGCGGCCCGAGCGAGGAGGAATGGCGCTTCGACCATGAGGCGCTGAATCTTCCGGAAGTCCTCGACGTCGAAATCCTCGATAGGACTGACCCGTTGTATGCCGGCGTTGTTGACGAGTATGTCCGTCTCGAGTGACAGATCCACGAGTTGGTCGGTGTCGAGGAGATCGACGGCCCATGCAGTGCCGTCGATCTCCTCGGCCAGCGACTTCGCGGCGACGTCGTCGAGATCGGCGACGGTCACGTGCGCGCCGCGGGCGGCGAGGAGTCGAGCACACGCCTCGCCGATCCCGCTGGCACCACCGGTGACCAGAGCAGACTTTCCGGTCAGCGTCATACAGACACACCGGCCCGCTCGTCGGCGAGAACACGGGCGTCAGCGGCGTCGACGGACTCGAGCGAGATTCCCTTGGTCTCCCGCGCGAAAATGACTGCAACGATGGTGACCAGGGATGCCAGCAGGAGATAGATCGCGATGGGGACCGAGGAGTCGAACTTGCTCAGCAATCCGGTCGCGATGATCGGAGCCAGTGAACCCGCCACGATGGACGTGACCTGATAACCCAGGGAGACACCGGAGTAGCGCATCCGAGTCGGGAACATCTCGGCCATGATCGCGGGTTGGCCTGCGTACATGAACGCGTGGAACACGAGCCCGATGATGATTGCCGACAAGATGACTGCATTGTGCCCGCTGTTCATCATCGGGAAGGCGAAGAATCCCCACGTTCCGGCGGTGACGGCGCCGATCATGTACACCGGGCGTCGACCGATCGTGTCGGACAGTTTGCCTAACAACGGAATCACTGCGAAGTGCACGGCATGTGCCATCAGCATCCACCAGAGGATGTGCGCCGTGTCCGCATGAACGACGACCTTGAGGTAAGTGATCGAGAAGGTCACCACGAGGTAGTACATGACGTTTTCGGCGAAACGCAGCCCCATCGCGGTCAACACTCCGCGCGGGTAACGCTTGACGACCTCGAAAACGCTGTACGAGGTTGCCTTGACCAGTTCTGCTTCCTTCTGCGCCGCAATGAAAATGGGAGCATCGGTGACCTTGGTCCGAACGTAGTACCCGACCAGAACGATCACCGCGGAGAGCCAGAAGGCAACGCGCCAGCCCCAACTCATGAAGGATTCGTCCGAGAGCGTCGACGTCAGGATCAACAGCACGACCGTCGCCACCAGGTTGCCCATCGGCACGCCGGCCTGAGGCCACGACGACCAGAATCCGCGCGATCGATTCGGGCTGTGCTCGGCGACCAGGAGTACCGCCCCACCCCATTCGCCGCCGACCGCGAATCCTTGGATGAAGCGCAGCGTGACCAGCATTGCCGGCGCCCAGTAGCCGATCTGACCGTAGGTAGGCAGGCAGCCCATCAAGAACGTTGCGGCGCCGACCAACAGCAAACTGAACTGCAGCAACTGCTTTCGGCCGAATTTGTCTCCGAAGTATCCGAAGACGATTCCGCCGAGTGGCCGGGCGGCGAATCCGACGGCGTAGGTGATGAAAGCCGCGATGATCGCATCCAGCTCGTTGCCGCCGCCGGGGAAGAAGACCTTGCTGAAGACCAGCGTGGCCGCCGTGCCGTACAGAAAGAACTCGTACCACTCGACCACGGTGCCCGCCATCGAGGCGCCGACCACCTTCTTCAGCCCCGATGGTGGGGCTTGGCTCTCGGGTTTCGGCATGTTGTCGACGCTCATCGTGGACTCCCTCGTCTTCAGTTCGCGATTCGCCTGCTCTTCACGATCAGGAATGTGACCGCTCGCACATTTTTTGTGACTCGATGAGTATCAGTGCAGATTGATGGCACGACAATGACAAATCTCGCACCATATAGGTGCAAAAATGCAGATATGACTCTCGGACTGAGCCCGGACGACCTACTGGTGCTTCTCGCGGTCGGTCGCACCGGTCGCTTCAACACCGCCGCCGACGACCTCGGCCTCAATCACACCACCATCTCGCGCCGCATTTCCTCGCTCGAGAAGTGTCTCGGCGGCCGTGTCCTGGTTCGCTCGTCCGGCGGCTGGGAGCTGACCGACCTGGGCAGACAAGCCCTCAGCGCGGCCGAGCGCATCGAGGCCGCGGTGAACGAACTGGCGCTCGACTCCACCGGTCAGCAGCAACTCGACGGCGTCGTGCGAGTCTCGGCGACCGACGGATTCAGCGCATACATCGCGGCGCCCGCCGGCGCCGCGGTTCGCAGACGCCATCCCCGCGTCAGCGTCGAGATTGTTGTCGCAACCAGAAAGGCGTCGCAGATTCGCTCGGGCCTCGACATCGAGGTTGTGGTCGGCAAGCCTCACGTTCACCGCGCCGAAGCAGTCCATCTGGCCGACTACGCGCTGGGTTTGTACGCCTCCCGAGAGTATCTACGGCAGAATGCTGTTCCCGAAAATGCCGAAGATCTGGCCGAACACTCGCTCGTGTATTTCATCGACTCGATGCTGCAGGTCGACGAACTCGATCTGGCTCGCAAGCTCACGGTTTCCATGCGCGAGGCCGTCACGTCCACCAACGTGTTCGTCCACATCGAGGCAACGCGCGCGGGTGCCGGCATCGGCCTTCTCCCCTGTTTCATGGCCGAGCAGCACGACGATTTGATTCGCGTTCTACCGGCTCACATCGAAGTCAGACTTTCGTACTGGTTGGTGGCCCGTTCGGAATCCTTGCGACGCCCGGAGGTCGCAGCGGTGGTGACAGCTCTTCGAGAGACGGTGGATCGCAAGCGATCTCAACTCCTCGGCGCTCCCGGAACGAACGAAGCGCTCAGTCCAGAGTCGAACGATGCTGGACGATGACCTTGCGCGCCAATTCGGCGATCTTGACGTTCATGTTCTGTGAGGTTCGCACCAGAATGTCGAAGGCCTCGTCGTCGGACACACGATGCAGTGCCATCAGCAGACCGACGGCCTGACCGATTTCGCGGCTGCTTGCCAGACCACGCCGCAGCGAGTCGGCGTCCTCGCCTCGCGTCAGCGCAGTGACGGCCACGGATGCAAATGACGCCAACATGATCGCGTGGTCGGCAACGGTTTCGGTGAAAGCCCCCGGAGTGTCCGAGAAGAGGTTGAGGGCACCGAACTTCTGACGATCGACCATCAGCCGGAACCCCATCGATCCGCGAATGGGTGTCTCCGCCACGACTTTCCGAGCGAACTCGGGCCACTGATTCGGGGTGCGAAGGTCCGACTCGAGTTGCGGCGCCTCCGTATCGAGGGCATCGATGCACGGCCCCTCACCGGTGGCACGCTCGAGATCGTCTGCATAATCGGCGATCTCGTCGCTCGCCGCTACGGTGACGTTGGTGTTTCCACGTCGCAGCATCAGACTTGCGTGGTCGCAACCGGGAATCAACTCGACAGCCGCCGAACAGATCGCGGAGTACACCTCGGCGCTGTCTGCCGCGGAGTAGAGGATCTCCGCCAACGCCGCGAACACTGCCTTGGGTTCTGTCAGTGCTTGGTCGCGCTCAGCCATCTCCATACACCTCGGGGTCTACCGTTCATCGAATTCTTCATCGAACGGTACAAACCTTACTTACTCGACCTGATGGGGTCGCCGCCGCTCGCCGATTCCCGCCCGTCCGTCCCCTGGAAAGCCTCCGTAGCTGCGCGGTGATGCAGCGCCGTGACCGTGGTGATCTGCTTGGACACCAGGTCGTTGAGTTCGCGATACTGCTCCTCGGTCTCCCCGGCCGGAATGTCTCGCAGGACCTCCCACATCGCACTCTTGCCGCACAGCGCGGTCCGCATGATCTCGAGCGTTGCCAACTTCACGAGGCGATTACGCCAGATGGCGTCGACATGGACGAGACGTCTGATCCGATTGACCGTCGCGTCGATCTTGGAGTACCGCGGCAGAGATATGCCCTGGGTGTCCTCGATAAGTTGCAGCAGCTGCTCGATCTCGTACTCGAGCTCACCCGGCAACGAATCCAGCTCACCGTCGGCCCAGGCGCCGTACGAGTCCGAGAGTGACCGCGAGAGTTGCAGCCCCACCATCGCCCCGCACAGGTGAGTGACCAGATAGCCGGTAGCTATGTGTTCCTCAGCAGATCGCGACCGATTACCGAACATTGAGATCCTCCTGGGTGACGCTCGACCGGTCTGTGCTGACACGGGTGGTGATTCGCCATCCGCCTACCCGCGACAGACCGAGAACAAACGACAGGCGACTCAGACCCGATCCGGCACCACGACGACGGGCTCGAGGATCTCGGCCCGCGACTCCGGCGCTGCGGCGCGCAATGCGTCGGCCGACTCGTCGTCCGGCTGGGTCTGAGACTCGATCTCCGCTTCGACACGCGCTCGGTACGTGTCGACCTCGCGTTCGACGGTGGCGGCATCCCAACCGAGAATCGGGGCAACCAATCCGGCCACCTGCTGTGCGCAGTTGACACCACGATGCGGATATTCGATTGCGATACGCGTACGGCGGGCGAGGATGTCGTCGAGGTGCAGTGCCCCCTCGGCCGCGGCGGCGTACACAGCTTCGACCTGAAGGTAATCGGGCGCGTCCGTGATGGGCTGCAACAACTCCGGTGTCTGCCGGCCGAGTTCGAGGACCTCGGTGATGAGCGAACCGTAGCGGTCGAGCAGGTGCTTGACGCGATACGGATGCAAGCCGTACTGCTCGCCCAGTTGCACGGTCTGGTTGATCAACGCGAAGTATCCGTCGGCGCCGACGAGCGGTACCTTCTCCGTGATCGACGACGCAACCCGCGCCGGAATGTCTTCTGCTGCGACGTCGACGGCGTCTTCCGCCATGACCCGATACGTCGTGTACTTTCCGCCGGCGATGGCGACCAGACCTGGAGCCACACGGGCAACGGCGTGCTCGCGCGAGAGCTTCGACGTCTCGTCGCTTTCACCGGCAAGCAGCGGACGCAGACCGGCGTACACACCGTCGATGTCGGCGTGCGTCAGCGGCGTGACCAGGACGGAGTTCACGTGGCCGAGGATGTAGTCGATATCTGCTTTGGTTGCCGCCGGATGTGCGAGATCCAGGTTCCAGTCGGTATCAGTGGTGCCGATGATCCAGTGACTGCCCCACGGAATGACGAACAGCACCGACTTCTCGGTACGCAGGATGATGGCGGCTTCACTGACGATGCGATCGCGCGGGACGACGATGTGTACGCCCTTCGACGCTCGCACCCGGAACCGTCCGCGCTGACGTGAGAGCGCTTGGATCTCGTCCGTCCAGACACCGGTCGCATTGATGACGACGTGACCCTTGACCTCGGCGGTACGGCCGTCTTCGCAGTCGCGAACACGAACTCCCGAGACCCGATCCGCTTCCCGCAGAAAGCCGACTACCTGCGTCGACGTTCGGACGACTGCGCCGTAGTGTGCAGCGGTCCGTGCGACGGTCATGGTGTGCCGAGCGTCGTCGACGACGGTGTCGTAGTACTGGATGCCACCGGTCAGCGAACTGCGCTTGAGGCTCGGCGACATGCGTAGTGCGCCCGCCCGCGTCAAGTGCTTCTGGGAGGGGACCGACTTTGCGCCGCCCATTCGGTCGTAGAGGAAGATTCCCGCCGCCATGTACGGGCGCTCCCACACTCGGTGAGCCAGAGGGAACAGGAACTTCAGCGGCTTGACCAGGTGCGGAGCGAGCGTGGTCAGCGAGAGTTCGCGCTCACGCAATGCTTCACGAACGAGGCCGAATTCGAGTTGCTCTAGATAGCGGAGACCGCCGTGGAACATCTTCGACGAGCGACTGGACGTGCCGGATGCGTAGTCACGGGCCTCGACCAACGCAACCTTGAGTCCGCGGGTGGCCGCATCGAGCGCAGCTCCGACACCGACAACACCGCCGCCGACAACGACGACGTCGAATTGCTCGGTCTGAAGCTGTTCCCAAGCAGCTTCACGCTGCTGCGGGCCGAGAAACTGCGCACCTTGCTGCTTACTCAACCCGGTCTCCTGTAAGTCGACGACGAATCCGTTTACAGGCTAGTAGCTTGATCCACATACTGCGACAGCGCACGGATAACTGCGAACGCGCCCGAACATAGGAGCACAGTGAATCAATACATCGCCGCCATCGACCAAGGCACGACGTCGAGCCGCTGCATGATCTTCGATCACGACGGCGCCGTGGTGAGCGTTGCGCAGAAAGAACACGAGCAGATTTTCCCGCGCGCCGGTTGGGTCGAGCACGACCCGGTTGCGCTGTGGATCAACACCCGGGAGGTGGTGGCCGGCGCTCTCGCGAAGGTCGACCTCACGCGGGCCGACATCGCGGCCGTCGGAATCACGAATCAGCGTGAGACGACCGTCGTTTGGGAGCGTTCGACGGGCAAGCCGATCTACAACGCGATCGTGTGGCAGGACACGCGCACGGATCAACTGTGTGTCGAACTGGGCGGCGACGAGGGTCCGGACAAGTACCGAGACAAGACCGGGCTGCCGCTCTCGACCTACTTCGCCGGGCCGAAGATCCGGTGGATTCTCGACAACGTGGACGGCGCGAGAGCCAAAGCGGAGGCCGGAGAATTGTGCTTCGGCACCGTCGACACGTGGATCGTATGGAACCTGACCGACGGTGTTCACGTGACAGATGTCACCAATGCGTCACGCACGATGCTGATGGATCTCGAGACCCTTCAGTGGGACGAATCGATCTGCGCGGACTTCGGAATCCCGATGTCGATGCTCCCTGAAATCCGTAGTTCGTCCGAGGTCTACGGCACCGGCCGTCCTCGCGGCAATCTCGCCGGTGTGCCGGTCGCCGGAATCCTCGGTGACCAGCAGGCAGCCACATTCGGCCAGGCCTGCCTCTCCGAGGGTGAAGCCAAGAACACCTACGGCACCGGCAATTTCATGCTTCTCAACACCGGAACGAAGCCGGTGCACAGCAAGCACGGACTGCTGACGACCGTCTGCTACAAACTCGGCGAAGCCCCTGCCGTCTACGCACTCGAAGGTTCCGTCGCGGTGACCGGCTCCTTGGTCCAGTGGCTTCGGGACAATCTCGGAATCATTCAGAACGCCAAGGACATCGAGCCGCTCGCCGCGAGTGTCGACGACAACGGCGGCGCCTACTTCGTACCCGCGTTCTCCGGACTGTTCGCACCCCGGTGGCGACCGGATGCACGCGGCGTGATCGTCGGCCTGACGCGGTTCGTCAACAAGGGACACCTGGCTCGCGCGGCCCTCGAGGCGACGGCATACCAAACCCGTGAGGTCATCGACGCCATGCGTGCGGATTCGGGAGTCGAACTGTCCGCGCTGAAGGTCGACGGCGGCATGGTGGTCAACGAAACCCTGATGCAGTTCCAGTCGGACATCCTCGGAGTTCCCGTCATCCGCCCGGTGGTCAACGAAACGACAGCACTCGGCGCTGCGTATGCAGCGGGCCTCGCCATCGGTTACTGGGCCGACACCGAAGACATCCGCAACAACTGGGCCGTCGGCCAAACCTGGGAACCGGCGATGGACGAGTCCGAAAGGTCACGGCTGTACGCGGAGTGGAACAAGGCCGTCGAGCGGACGTACAACTGGTCCGAGTAATCACCCCGATCCTTCCATACCGGAAGAGCTGATCATGGTCGCCTATTGATACTCCTGAGGTATCAATAGGCGACCAAGTTGGTATTGGACGTGACCTACACCACTCTGCGAATCTCATTCAGGCGCGCCACGTTTCGGCGCCGCGAATGTTGCAGAGAAAGGTCGCCACGCATGAGTTCACCCACTCGCAGTTCCGAGGAGATCAACGCCAAGGCACGAAGAGCCGGTATCGCTTCATTCATCGGAACCACCATCGAGTGGTACGACTTCTATATCTACGGCACCGCGGCTGCCCTGGTATTCGGCGAGATCTTCTTCTCCGACACACTGCCGAACGGAGTCGGCACGCTCCTCGCCTTCATCACCCTGTGGGCAGGCTTCCTCGCCAGGCCGATCGGCGGGATCATCTTCGGCCATCTCGGCGACCGGATCGGGCGCAAGAACACTCTGGTCATCACCTTGATGATGATGGGCGTCGCCACTGTCGGGATCGGACTCCTCCCCACCTACGCGCAGGTCGGCATGTGGGCCCCGATCGGTCTGGTCACCCTTCGCGTGATCCAAGGAATTGCGGTCGGTGGTGAGTGGGGTGGCGCGGTACTCATCGCCAGCGAGAACGCACCGAAGGGTAAGAGCATCCTCTACTCCGCGTTCGCTCAGCAGGGCTCGCCCGCGGGAAATCTGTTGGCGACCATCGCATTCTTCCTGCTGTCCTCGATGCCGACGCCGTCATTCCTTCTCTACGGCTGGCGAATCCCTTTTCTCGTTTCGGCAGGCCTGGTCATCCTCGGCATGATCATTCGCCTGAAACTCGAAGAGTCCGACGAGATGAAGGCCGTTCTCGCCCGCAAGAAGGTCGTCAAACTTCCGCTCGCCGAAGTATTGCGCAAGCATTGGGTGCTGGTTCTCCTCGGCGCCGGCGCACTCCCCCTCGCACAGGTCACCTATTTCAAGAACACCTTCGCATTGTCCTGGGCTACAAAAGAACTCGGATACGACCGCGGCACATTCCTCGCCGCTATCGCGATCGCACTTGTCGTGCAGTTCATCGTCCAACCGTTCGGGGCCGTTCTGGTTTCCAAGATAGACATGCGGAAGGCCATGTGCCTGATGGTGATACCGGAGTTCGTTCTCATGCCCGCGATGTTCTTTGCCATCAGAACCGGGAACTTCACCATCGCAGTCGTTGCGATGTGTCTCGCCACGATCCCGCACTCGATGTTCTACGGCGCCATCGCCGGCGTTCTCGCTCGCGCCTTCCCTGCGAACATCCGTTACACGGGTCTGTCGACGGCGTATCAACTGTGTTCCCTTGTCGTCGGCGGCGGAACTCCGGTACTGGCGCAGTGGATGCTCAACACGTCAGGCAACATCGTCGGGGTCGCGATCGTGTCCGGACTGTACGCACTTGTCTCGCTGATCTGCACCCTTCTCCTACTCCGACGTACCGGCTACAACGCAAGCGAACTCTCGACGGCCGAGCAAGCGGATTACGACGAGCTCGAACTCGAGAACGCTCTTGCCGATACTGCAAACTCGCCGAAGTCCGAAGCGGGTGAAATTCCTACCGGTCGGGCAACCGTCTAAGCCAGGGACGGCAGCGCCTGCTCGGACAATTTCAACACTTCGAGAAGCGCAGGTCTGTCGTCTCCATCTCGCCAGGCGATACGCAGTTGAAGGGGAGGAGGTGGATCCATGACGGGAACAAAGACAACATCAGGGTTCACGATGCTTTGGGCCACCGACGAAATAGTCAACGAGCATCCGATTTCCGCGGACACCAGCGCGATCAACGACATCGAATCCGGTGCCGTCTGCACGATTCGAGCCAGGAACCCTGCGTTCTTCGATGCACTGAGCAGAGACTCCCGCAGAATCGAACCCGGTTCCGCCGGAAGCGTCACCCAATTCTCGGACTCCAATTCGATCAACCGAACCGATTCCCTCGACGCCAACGGATGGTCTTTCGACATGGCAACCAGAAAGTTCTCCTCGGCGATCAATCTCGACGTGATCCCGAGCGGCGGGACGGTCCACCGGACCATCCCGATGTCGAGTCGTCGATCGAGCAACATCAACAACGCCTCGTTCGCGAAAGCGGAACTGTCGAGCACAAATTCGATACCGGGATTCGTCTTTCTCACCAATTTCGCCCACCGCCCGACGAGCAGGTGCGACGAGGTTCCCGCGAAGCCCAGGCGAACGCGACCTGTCGTTCCCTGGCCTGCCGCGGATACCGCGATCTCGGCCATCCGGCACGCGTCCAAAATTTCGCGCGCCGGAAGCAGCAGTGCTTCACCGGCAGCAGTCAACCGCACAGTTCGAGTACTTCGATCGAACAACGGCGAACCGAGCTGTTTCTCGAATTGCCTGATGGTTCGACTCAGCGGCGGTTGCGCAATCCGAAGCCGCTGAGCCGCACGGCCGAAATGTAGCTCCTCAGCCACCGCGAGAAATGCGTTGATCTGATGAATTTCCACCCGACATTGTTGCGCCACACCGGCCGACCATGTCAAGTTTCCGAAACCGACCAAGTGCGCGAGAACGTAAGAAGAGGTACACACGTGGACAAGACGCTCTCGATGAAAGAGGCTATCGGTCGATACGTCGGCGACGGAATGACTGTTGCGTTGGAGGGCTTTTCGCATCTCATTCCATTTGCCGCGGCACACGAGATCATCCGGCAGGGCAGGAAGGACCTCACGCTGTGCCGGATGACGCCGGACATCGTTTCCGATCAACTCGTCGCCGCCGGCTGCGTCCGAAAGCTGGTCGCTTCGTTCTTCGCCAGCGGCTCCGCAGGTTCTCTGTACGAGTTACGCAGACGCATCGAGAACCAGGACCCGCTCCCCCTCGAAGTCGAGGAATACAGCCATTACGGCATGGTGTGCCGGTATCAGGCGGGAGCCGCCAGGCTTCCCTTCTTCCCGCTACGGTCGTACGCCGGTAGTGATCTACCCGCACTCAACCCACAACTGAGACTCGTCGAGGACCCGTACGGCGGCGGGAGCGTCTACGTTGTGCCGCCATTGAATCCGGATGTCACGATCATCGGCGCACAGCGAGCGGACTCGTCCGGGAATGCGCAGATCTGGGGCATCGCCGGGGTGCAGCAAGAGGCCGTGTACGCCGCGAAGAAGGCAATCGTCGTTGTCGAAGAACTGGTCGACGACGAGGTCATCAGGTCAGACCCGAGCCGAACTCTGATTCCCTCGCATGCAGTCGACGCGGTTGTCGTCTGCCCGCGCGGCGCACACCCGTCGTACGCGCAGGGATACTACGACCGCGATTGCGGCTTCTACCGACGCTGGACCGAAATCTCCAAAGACCCTTCACGGCTGAGAAATTGGCTCGACGAATGGGTGTACGCACTCGACAGTCACGGCGAGTATCTCGCCAAACTCGGAGCCGACTACTGGTCGGATCTCGAGGTCGGACCAAAACTCTCCACACCAGTCGACTACGGGAGCAGACTATGACCACCACGATCGGGACCGGTAACACCACCTCCACCGAAACGATCGTCGCCGTCGCGGCACGCGAATTGGCGGGTAAGCGCCGAGTCTTCGCCGGAGTTGGGCTACCCACGCTCGCAGTCGATCTCGCGCGGCACACGTCGAATCCGGACGTCGAGCTGATCTACGAATCCGGAGTGTGCGGTGCACATCCGTCGGCAATGGCCGAGGGTATCGCGGACTCCGTGGTTGTCTCCGGTGCCGAATCCGTGCTGAGCATGGCCGCGCTCTTCGGTTACGTCCTGCAAGGTGGCAACGTCGACGTCGGATTTCTCGGGGCCGCTCAAATCGATCGAACGGGCAGTCTGAACACAAGTTTCATCGGTGACTGGAAGAACCCGACGGTCAGACTGCCCGGAGCGGGCGGGGCCGTCGAGATCATCGCGAACGCCGCCGAGATCTTCGTCGTGATGCGTCGCCACGATCTCAGTTCCTTTCCGGCCGAGCTCGACTTCTGCACCTCACCCAGCCCCGCCCGCGCCCACGCCAGCGGTAAGGGCATCATGCCGGCAGGTGCAGGAGTGACCAAGGTATTCACCAACCTCGGCGTCCTGACACACCAGGGCCCCGGCGGCGAATTGGAGTTGACCAGCGTCCACGAGGGAATCTCGGTCGATCAAGTCCGAGAGTCGACGGGATGGGACCTCGCCGTCGCCGAGCACATCACCATCACCACCCCACCATCGAGCACGGAGATCGATCTGCTCCGCAACACTATCGACAAGGTCAGGCTGTACCTGCGGTAACACTCTTCCGGAGCCTGCCGACGGCATCGACCAGCACGGCTTCGGGATACGTCGCGAAACACAGTCGAGCGCTTCGACCGAGGTCAGCTTCGACCGCGAAGGCCGAACCTGGGACAAATGCCACGCCGTGCTCGAGCGCGGCACCCAGGAGTTCGGTGGTGTCGACGTCGTCGACGAAATCCATCCAACAGAACATCCCGCCGCGGACCTCGGAAAAGCGTGCACGCCCACTCAATTCCGTCTCGGCGGCGGTGACCAACGCCTTCGCTCTGGCGCCGTAACCCTCCCGGAGCTTGTCGAGGTGCGTTTCGAACCATTCGACGTCGGAGAAGAGGTCTGCGGCGATCTGCTGGGTGAGCGAAGACCCGCACAGGTCAGCGCCTTGCTTGATCAGTTCGACCGCCTCGCAGACCTTTCGGTCGCCGTGCAGCCAGCCGACGCGCAGCGCCGGTGCCAACACTTTGGAAGCACTGGACAGCCGAATCACCCTGTCCGACAACGCCGCCAGCGGTGCGGGCGGTTTCTCGCCGAAGTACAGTTCGCCGTACGGGTCGTCCTCGAGAACCCAGAACCCGTATCGGTCCGCCAGCGCCGCCAAGTGCGCTCGCCGCTGCGCCGAAAGCACCGCGCCCCGCGGGTTGTGGAAATTGCTCACGGTGTGCACGACTTTGGGCCGAAGACCGGCGGCGAGTTTCGTCTCGAGCGCGTCGGTGTCCATTCCGTCCTCGTCCAGCTGGACGGGAACGAGACGAGCCTGCGCCGTCCGAAAGACCTGCAGCGCACCGGTATATGCCGGTTCCTCCACGACCACAACGTCACCGGCGTCGAGGAGGACCTGCGCGAGCAGGCTCAAACCTTGCTGAGAACCGTGTGTGATCACAACTTCGGACACGTCGAGTGCCCGCCCGATCTTGGAGGATTCGCGCTCGGCGATCACCTCACGGAGGCGCCGCAGGCCTGACGTCTCGCCGTATTGAACGGACGAGGGGTCACCGAGTGCGTCGTGGGCTGCCTTCGAGATTCGTTCCCGCGGAATGAAATCAGGATCGGGTAGTCCGCCGGCCAAGCTGATGACGTCGGGTCGGGCAGTCAAGGTGAGCAGATCGCGAATTGCAGAACTACGGAGTCCGTCCATACGAGCGGACAGCGCGGCGTGTGTCATGTGAAGCTCCCAGGCACGCAGAATGAAGGTCAGAGGAAACACCCTGAGCCGTCCTGGGTCAACGGGGCGGGAGAGCGCCGAGATACCGACCCTTGATTCGGTCGGTATCTCGACTATCTCACCAATACTTCAGTATGTGAAACAGATTTCTCACATTGTAAGAAGACTCTGGTCCGTTCTCAGTCCAGGTCGTCGTGACGCATGAGCTGACGAGCTGCCTCGGTGATCGATCCGGTCAGCGACGGGTACACCGAGAACGTCTGAGCCAGGTCGTTGACCGTCAGGTTGTTCTGCACGGCGATCGCAATCGGCAGGATGAGTTCCGAAGCGGTGGGCGCGACCACAACACCGCCGATGACCACGCCGGTAGCCGGGCGGCAGAAGATTTTCACGAAGCCGCGGCGCAAACCGGACATCTTGGCGCGCGGGTTGGTGTTGAGCGGCAACATGACGGTGCGAGCAGGCACCTCTCCGTTGTCGATCGCGGCCTGCGAAACACCCACCGTTGCAATTTCGGGGCGCGTGAAGACGGCCGATGCGACGGTCTTCAACTTGATCGGGCTGACGCCTTCACCGAGTGCGTGGTACATCGCGATACGTCCCTGCATCGCAGCCACCGACGCGAGCGGGAGCAGTCCGGTGCAGTCACCGGCGGCGTAGATACCGGAAACCGTGGTGCGCGAGACCCGGTCGACACGCAGGTATCCACCCTTGTCCAACTCGATGCCGACCCGCTCCAGGCCGAGACCGTTGGTGTTGGGGACGGAACCGACGGTCATCAGAGCGTGGCTTCCTTCGACCGTGCGGCCGTCGGAGAGCTTGACGATGATGCCCTTCTCGGTGCGCTCGACGGCGTCTGCGCGGGCGTGCTTGACGAGGGTGACACCGCGCTCGGCGAGGGCGTCCTCGAGCACGAGCGCCGCATCGGCATCCTCGCCGGGCAGAACACGGTCACGACTGGACACGAGTGTGACCTTGACGCCCATCTCGGTGTATGCGGAGACGAACTCGGCACCGGTGACACCGGAACCGACCACGACCAGGTGCTCGGGCAGCTCGTCCAAGTCGTAGAGCTGACGCCACGTCATGATTCGCTCACCGTCGGGCTCGGCTCCCGGGATGATGCGGGGGCTGGCGCCGGTGGCGATCAACACGACGTCTGCGTCGATGGTCTTCTGCTCGCCGCTTCCGAGCGTCGCGCGAACCTGGTGTGCTGCCATACCGAGGAGCGGATCGGTCAGTTCGGCGGTGCCGGAGAGAACCTCGACGCCGACCGTCTGCAACCGTGCGCGAATGTCCGAGGACTGGGACAACGCGAGACTCTTGACTCGGGAGTGGATCTTCGGCAGTGACACCGAAGCCTGCTCCGGATCCAGAGTGATGCCGAGGTCGGATGCACGACGCATGTCGGTGCGGATTCCGGTGGACGCGATGAACGTCTTCGACGGGACACAGTCGAACAGCACACACGCGCCGCCGACGCCGTCCGAATCGACCAGGGTGACCGTGGCCCCGTGCTGCGCGGCTACCAGTGCCGCCTCGTAGCCGGCGGGTCCGCCACCGATGATCACGATCCGGGTCATGTGTCCTCCAAGTCCTCGCGTGGCCGGCAGGGGTCTCCCGTCGACCAGTGTCACGCTATTCGAGCACCACGTGTCGCGCAGTGCTTGTACCAGATTACTTGCGTCCGGTGGTCCGCTTCGCCACACCCTCGGACCACGGTTTAGGCTTGCGCCCGTGTCGATTTATGCCGCCTACGGTTCCAACATGCATCCCGAGCAGATGTTGTTGCGCTGCCCACACTCGCCCATGTCCGGGACAGGGTGGCTGCGAGGCTGGCGCCTGACCTTCAGCGGCGAGGACCTCGGCTGGGAGGGGGCTCTCGCCACCGTGGTCGAAGACCCCGATTCCAGTGTTTTCGTGGTCCTCTACGACGTCCCGGAAGAGGACGAAGTGAGTCTGGACCGCTGGGAAGGTGCCGAACTCGGTCTGCACCGCAAGATCCGCGTGCGGGTCGACACCGCAGGCGATGCGGTGCTCGCTTGGCTCTACGTCATGGATGCGTACGAAGGCGGACTGCCGTCGGCCCGCTACATCGGCGTGATGGCCGACGCCGCCGAGATTGCCGGAGCGCCGGCCGAGTACGTGCGAGAGTTGCGGACGAGAAACAGCCGCAACGTGGGTCCGGGTAACGGTGTTACCGATTAGATAGCTGTCCTGCTCAAAGCAGCAGGAAATACGCGAGCACTGCCAGTGCTGCGAGTACCACCACAATCGTCAGGCCGATGAGCACACGCTTGGAACCGCGTGACTCCGATTCGCCTGCGACAACTGCAGTTTCCGGCTCGACTGTTGCCACCCCGGTTGCAGTTTCAGTCGCCACCTTCTCACGTCCGAGAGTGTCGAACACCTCCGTCACGTCGTGTGAAGGCGGCAAACCGATCGGAACGATCGTGTGCGACGTCGAGGTGAATCCGGCAGCCAGAATTGCGGCTCCCAGCGCGGCCGACTGCTCCGGTCCGGGCCCGAGTTCACATCTGACACCGAGCTTTTCGGCGATTCCGGCCGCTATGGACATCATGGCTGCTTTGTCTGTCGCCGGTTCTCCGTCACCGGTGACGACTACGGCGTCCAGGTTCTCCGGCATCCAACCGAACGCACCCAGTGCCGTCGCGAGGCGTGAACTCGGTGAACTCCCGTCGCCGGCGAAGCCGAATGCGCGACCGGCGGCGACGCCCGAACGCACCAACGTGACCGCGGCCCCGGTGTCATCGACGTGATAGATGCCGATGAGCGTGCCGGCGAGTGCCGCGATTTCCGACTCGAACCACGCCGAGACCGCCTCGGCGTCCGAGACGAGAGTGACACGCTCGAGGCCTGCATAGACCAGTGAATCCTGCATGAGGGCCGCTGTGGACGAGTCCCAGCGCGACGGGTAGGTCGCGACGATGTCGGGCGCTCCCCCACTTCGACCACCACGATCGGGCAGCGGCTCGCATTCCTGCAACAGGCAGCGAATCGACGTCGCCACCAAATCCTCGGCGCGGTAACGGGTATCGGCCGTTCCGGAGACGCCACTCGGGTCCCCCACACGGCCGACAAAACCTGACCATGATTCCGAGAATTCACGGCCGGCACCCAATTGCTCGGTACCGCCGAGCACGGTCGTTCCGTCCTTGCGTTGATTGAGAATCGTGTCCCTGACCAACACCACCGGATCGGCCGAACCCGGATCGTTGGACGCAACTACAGCCGTCGACACCAATGTGCCGATTCGCACTCCCACACCTATGGACATGCCCGTACCTTCACTCGAACGACACGAAAAACGGTACCCCCGACGGGAACCGGAACTATCCCAGAACCAGGCTCGTCAGAACCTTCACACCGACGCCGAGTGCACGCTCGTCGAGATCGAAAGTGGGTTGGTGGATGTCGAGCTGATCGCCTTCACCCGACCACACGCCGAGCCGCGCCATGGCACCCGGCACGGTTTCGAGGTACCACGAAAAGTCTTCGCCACCACCGGATTGCGGGGTGTCCGCCAAAGCATCTTGTCCGACGGTCGCGATGGCGTCCTCGAACATCCGAGTGGACACCTCGTCGTTGACGACCGGTGGCACTCCGCGACGATAGTTGAGTTGGTAGCGAACTCCGGTGGGCGCGAGCAGTCCGTGGACGATTTCTTCCACGAGCGGTTCGAGCAACTCCCACGTGTCGTGATCGCCGGTACGTACCGTGCCCGTCATCATGCCGGTCTGCGGAATCGCGTTGGGCGCCTGACCTGCACTGACCGCACCCCACACCATCACGGTGCCGGTACGCGGATCGATACGACGGCTGAGCATTCCCGGCAGCCCGGTCACGACTGTGCCGAGTGCGTAGATGAGGTCCGTGGTCAGGTGCGGCCTCGACGTGTGCCCACCCGGAGAGTCGAGAACGACCTCGATCGTGTCTGCAGCAGAGGTGATCGCGCCAAGACGCATTCCGACCTGGCCTGCCTCGAGTCGCGGATCGCAGTGCAGAGCAAAGATTCTGGACACACCATCGAGCGCGCCGGCAGCGATGACGTCGAGTGCACCACCAGGCATGACTTCCTCGGCGGGCTGGAAGATCAGCCGAACCCCGACGGGAAGTTCGGGCAGCGTGGCCAGAGCCAATCCGGCGCCGAGCAGGATGGTGGTGTGGGCGTCGTGCCCGCATGCATGAGACACACCGGGGACCGTGGACGAATACGTCGCCCCGGTCGCCTCCTGCATCGGCAAAGCGTCCATGTCGGCGCGAAGTGCGATTCGCGGCCCCTCAGGTCCGATGTCGCACGTGAGTCCGGTGCCACCGGGAAGGATCTTCGGCGACAGCCCAGCGGCGGTGAGGCGGGTCGCGACGAATTCGGTGGTCGCGTATTCGCGGCGAGCCAACTCCGGGTTGGCATGGATGTGTCGACGCCACGCGACTAGGTCGTCGGTGTGCGCGTGAATCCACGTGTCGATTGCCGCGTTCACCGGCGATCTACCCCTTCCAACAGACGGGCGCGTTGTTCTGGATCGGACGCTACCCGGAGAGCAGTGCGGGCCAACGCAATTGCACCGTCGACTACCGCTCGATCTGCGGAGGTGGTGATACACGCGGCCGCGAACTCCGGCTGATGTGTCACTGCCCCCGATGAATCCAAGCCTATGACCGGGTGAATTCCCGGAATCACATTGGTCACATTACCCATATCCGTACTACCCAGTGGACGGGAGCGCTCCCATTCCGCTGCCAGTGGCACCCGCCCGAGGTCGACGATCTGTTCACGGTACGCCGCCGCCAGCCACGGATCGGGGGTCAACTCGGTGTAAGTGGGCGATACCGTGCGGATTTCGTGGGTGCATCCGGTGCCGAGTGCGCCCGAGGCGAAGCAGGCGTCGGCACGCTCGGACAGATTGGCCAACGACGCGGCCGTCTCGGCACGCAGGTAGTACAGCAGTTCGGACCGAGCCGGAACGATGTTGGGAGCAGTGCCGCCATCACTGACGATTCCGTGAATCTGTTGCCCTGGCTGGAGGTGCTGGCGCAACAGTCCGACCGCCACCTGCGCGAGCGTCGCGGCATCGGCGGCATTACGACCGAATTCCGGCGCAGCAGAGGCGTGCGCTTCGCGACCGTGATAGCTGACGGCGATGTCCGCCAGGGCCAGCGAGGTGGCACCGATGATGTCGATCGGTCCTGGATGAACCATCATGGCCGCGCCGACGCCGTCGAATGCACCACGCTCGAGCATCAGAACTTTGCCGCCACCGGTTTCCTCCGCGGGAGTACCGATCACTCGGACTGTGATCCCCAGTTCGTCGGCCACGGTAGCCAACGCGATGCCGGCCCCGACCGCGGCGGCGGCAATGATGTTGTGCCCACAGGCATGACCGATCTCGGGCAGCGCGTCGTACTCGGCGCAGATCGCGATGACCAACTCTCCACTGCCGTAGGTGGCATCGAATGCCGTCGGCAGATCGACGATCCCGTGAGTGACCGCGAAACCGTGCTGCGCCAGCAGGTCCGACACTTTGGCAGCGCTGCGGAACTCCTCGAAGGCAAGTTCCGGATCGCTGTGAATCGAATGCGACAGCGCAATCAGATCGGCCTCTACGGACCTGACTGCGCTGTCGACATTCTGGTTCACGCGATCATTGTCTCACCCGAAGGAGAAGTTGCTCTTGTCAGTCACCTGAGCGAGGTCCGCAAGAGCATCGCGGTGGATGCCTGCCTTGATTCCCGCCAAGTTCTTGCCGTGAGTCGACGTCAGTGCCGACGCCTTGGTCACTGCTGCGGCGAGTACTCCGTCGCCGTCGACCGTTTCCTGCACGATGCCGGCAGCAAGCGCGTCGGCGCCGCCGAATCGACGCCCCGTCGTCATCGCGTCGACTGCCGTCTGCTTGGGCAGACGACTGTTCAACAGTGCTGACATGCCGACAGTGAACGGCATGTTCAGTCCGACCTCGGGGAGGCAGTAGAAGCCGCGGTCCGCGCGCATGATCTGGAAATCGTGTGAGGACGCGAGCATGGCGCCGGCGCCGAACGCGTGCCCCTGCACGGCCGCGACCGTGGCCATCGGGAAGGTCAACAAACGGCTGTAGATGGTGTGGACCTTGTCCAGGTAGCCGGGCAGACCGTCGAGATTGCCGAAGATCCACGTCGTGTCCAGGCCGTTCGTGTAGAACTTGCCCGTCGCGGTGGTCACCAGGGCTGCGGGCCCCTCGTGCGCTTCGACCTCGTCCAACTTGCTGTGAACAGCGTCGATCCACTCAGGGCCGAAGCGGTTCTCGTTGTCCGTTTCGCCCTCGTTGCCGAGGTACAGGATGAATACGTCGCCGTCGCGTTCGAGATAAGGCATGGATGGGAGAGTAACGCCCGCCAACTCACCCGGCGAACCGACCCGACTCCTCAGTAGGGTTGCTCACATGGGAACGATCGCCGAGGCCGCCGCCGCTGCTCTGTCCGCCATGACTGGCTCTTCGTCACCGTCAGTCGCCATCGTGCTCGGGTCGGGGTGGACCGATGCCGCAGACGTGTTCGGCGACGCCGGTGCGGACGTGACAGCCGAAGTCTCGATGGCGGATCTTCCTGGCTTCGCCCCACCGTCCGCGCTCGGTCACGCGGGCACCATTCGTTCGGTGCGCGTCGGAAACACCGAAGTCCTGCTGCTGCTCGGGCGCGCGCACGCATACGAGGGCCACGATCTCGGTACCGTCGTCCACCCGGTCCGGACAGCCATTGCTGCCGGCGCCGACACGGTCATCCTCACCAATGCGGCCGGCGGTATTCGCGAAAACTACACAGTCGGTCAACCGGTGCTGATCAGTGACCACCTGAACCTGACGGCCCGCTCTCCCCTCGTCGGCGCAGAGTTCGTCGACCTGGTCGACGCCTATTCGCCGGAACTGCGCGCGCTGGCTCGCTCGATCGACCCGGACCTTGCCGAGGGTGTTTACGCCGGGCTTCCCGGTCCGCACTACGAGACTCCGGCCGAGATTCGAATGCTTCGTACACTCGGCGCCGATCTGGTCGGCATGTCGACGGTTCACGAGACCATCGCGGCCCGCGCGCTCGGCGCCCGCGTTCTCGGCATCTCCATGGTCACCAATCTGGCCGCCGGAATCACGGGCGCCCCGCTCGACCATCAGGAAGTGCTGGCGGCAGGCAAAGCATCGGCGGCCCGGATGGGAGTGCTGCTGCGTCAACTGGTCGAGCAGCTGTGACACCACTGAACGTCACCGAGTGGATCGACGCCGATCCGGACCCAGTTACCCGCACAGAATTAGCCGCCCTTTCCGAACATGAACTGGCCGAACGCTTTTCCGCACCACTGACGTTCGGCACTGCTGGGCTTCGCGGGCCGGTGCGCGGCGGACCCAACGGCATGAACCTCGCGGTCGTCATCCGGACCACGGCCGGTCTGGCGGCCTGGCTGACAGCTCGCTGCCAGGGCGGGTCCCGCGTTGTGGTCGGCCGCGACGCCCGGCTCGGTTCAGAGGCATTTGCTCTCGCGGCCGCCGAGGTCATGGCAGCGGCCGGGTTCGAGGTGACCCTGCTCCCCCGCCCACTGCCGACACCGCTGGTGGCGTTCGCGGTGCGCAGGCTCGGGGCAGCGGCAGGTATCCAGATCACTGCCTCCCACAATCCTGCCGCCGACAACGGTTACAAGGTGTATCTCTCGGGCGGAGCGCAACTCGTCTCCCCCGCCGATCGTGAAATCGAGAGCGAGATCGCCCGCATCGGTGGTGCCGCCGACGTCGCGCGAGCATCGGTGATTCCGGCCGACGATTCTCTGGTCGAGGAGTACATCGCCCGCATCGCGACCCTCCCGCACGGCGACGCCCGCTCGATCCGGATTGCGCTCACGGCAATGCACGGCGTCGGCGGGGAGACTGCGACCGCGGCTCTGCGAGCAGCAGGATTCGAGGACCTGCACGTCGTGGCGGAGCAGTTCGATCCCGACCCCACGTTTCCGACCGTCGAGTTCCCCAATCCCGAAGAGCCTGGCGCCGCAGACCGCCTGCTCGCCCTTGCCCGAAGTGTCGACGCGGATCTGGCGATCGCACTCGACCCGGATGCCGACCGCTGCGCCGTCGGAGTTCGCGACGGTGATCAGTGGCGCATGTTGCGCGGCGACGAAACCGGGGTGCTCCTGGCCGACCACGTACTGCACACGGCGCCCGGAGATTCGTTGGTGGCGACGACGATCGTCTCCTCGACTCTGCTCTCGAAGTTGGCGAAAGCTCGCGGAGCCAGGTTTGCGCAGACACTCACCGGATTCAAGTGGCTCACGCGCGCCGGCGACGGACTCGTCTACGCCTACGAGGAAGCGATCGGGCACTGCGTCGATCCGGATGTGGTGCGGGACAAGGACGGAATCTCAGCTGCCGTTCTGGTGGCCGACTTGGCTGCCACCCTCGCGGGCAGCAACAGAACCCTGTTGGACGTTCTAGGCGACTATGCCGTCGAATTCGGACTGCATCGCGGGGACCAAGTATCCCGCCGCGTCGAGGATTTGAGCGACATCGCCGAAATGATGAAACGACTACGCGCCGATCCTCCTGGCCAACTCGCGGGTGAGCCGGTCACGACCGAGGACTTGTCCCTGGTTCGCGGTGGTATGCGCACCGACGCAGTGATATTCGACGGGCCGTCGATCCGCGTGGTTGTTCGACCGTCCGGAACCGAGCCCAAGCTCAAGTGTTATCTCGAAGTTGTCGTCCCGGTGGCGAACCGCGACGACCTCGCGAACGCACTAGAGCAGGCGAAGGCCCGGCTGGCGGAACTCCGAACCTTCGCCCTTTCGCTCTAGCGGGGTCCGAACTGCCGATCGCCGGCGTCACCGAGACCGGGGACGATGAAAGCGTTCTCGTCGAGTCCGTCATCGATGCTCGCGATGACCAGACGAACCGGGTGGCCGGACGCTGCCAGCGCGTCGACGCCGGCCGGAGCGGCCACGACGCACACTGCCGTGACATCCGTCGCGCCACGCGCAACCAGCAAGTCGATGGTGTGCACCATCGAGCCACCGGTGGCGAGCATCGGATCGAGCACGAACACCGGGATACCGGACAGATCCGCAGGCAGGGATTCGAGGTACGGAACCGGCTGATGAGTCTCTTCGTCACGTGCCATTCCGACAAAGCCGACGCCGGCCGACGGAATCAGCGCACTCGCCTGTTCGACCATGCCCAGACCGGCCCGCAGCACGGGTACCAACAACGGCGGCTTCGCGAGCCGGATGCCCGTCGTCGCTGCTACCGGGGTGTCGACCGGAAACTCCTCGACCTCCGCGTCACGCATGGCCTCGTAGACCAGCATGTGCGTGAGCCTGCGAAGTGCGGAACGAAAAGTTGCGTTCTCACTGCGTGCATCACGCATTGTCGTCAAGAGGGCCGCCGCGAGCGGATGGTCGACTACGTGCGTTTGCATGACCATCAGAATAGTTCCTCGGGAACCGGAGCACCCCGCGCGGCGTCCAAGAAGGAGTAAGCGCAACGGGGGGAAGACAAGTTGACAAATCTGGATCTGGACACTGAAAGCATCGCGGAGTTCGCCACGCGGTTGGGCACTGTTGCCGACAACGTCGCGCAAGCGCGACAGGACGCGGCGGGTGGCGATCACTTGGCTCTGTCCACTGTGCTGGGGCTGATCGGCGGCGACTTCGTCGATGTCGCGAGCCGAGCACAGCAAGCGCACATCGACGACATCGATCGACTGTCCGCTGTGATCTCCAGCGTCCAGTCAGCCACCCGCGACGCTCACGCCGTCTATCTCGACTCCGAGGAATCGGTACGAACGACTCTCGCTGAAGCCGCACGCTCATGATCGACGTCGACGCACTCGCACGACCGATCATCGATCTGGTCGACATTGTCGGGACTGGCGTCCCCAGCGCAAGTGGACCCGACGTCGGCATCCGAATCGCTACGGACGCCCTCGAGATCGCATACCAATTGGGAAGCGCTGCTCTGAGCGAATTGGCGTCCTCTCAGAGCTCGTCCACGGCACTCACCGCTGCGGTGACCAAAACCGAGCAGACGCAGACGTCGACGCGAAACCTCGCCGATCGTGGGACCGACATCGCCGGCGTCGTGGACGAAGCAACAACGTCCGTGTACGCGGGAATGACCGAACTCGGTGAGATTCTCCAGTCGTTTCTGACACTCGCGATCAAGGCCGGGCCGACGCTGATGACACCGACGGGCCAATTGATGTTGTTGTCGGCCGCGTTGGAGCACCTCGGACGCGCGGTATCGGTTATCGAGCGGGTACGCGGTGAGCTGGCGGGGTCGACCGACAAGATGTCCGCCCTCGTCCCGTCCGTCCCGATACCCGATCCCGCACCTGGAGTCTCCGGTTCGGTGGGTGGTTCCGGTTCCGTCGGTGGTTCCGGTTCCGTCGGTGGTTCTGGTTCCGTCGGTGGAGTAGAGGTCGAACTTCCCGACGGCTCGATTGCCACCGCACCGAACGCCGAGGCCGCTGCTGCCGTACGCAACGCGCTTACTCAACAGGGTGTCCCGTACGCCTGGGGAGGCACGACACCCGGAGTCGGTCTGGACTGCAGTGGTCTGACGCAATGGGCGTACGGCCAGGCCGGAGTCGATATTCCGAGGTTGGCTCAGGAACAGGGAATCGGGAACCAGGTCGATCAGAACAATCTGATGCCGGGCGACCTCGCGGTCTGGGACGGCCACGTCGCGATGGTGATTGGCGGCGGCCAGATGATCGAAGCCGGCGACCCAGTCGAAATCAGCGCCATCCGAACCACGAACAGCGGCATGGGCTTTCACGGTTTCTACCGTCCGACAGAATGACAGGAAACATGAACGAGAACATGCGGGAATCACCGCCGATCATCACAGCCGTCTCCGTCAACCGCGCTGGAACCATCGCGGTCCGCGCCACGGAGCACGCCGTGCCCGTGGACCTGCGGATCAGCCAGGAGGAACTGCGGTACGGCGGGGAACGGTTGGCGCAACAGATACTCACGCTGTGCTCGAAAGCAGCGATCGAGGCCGGCGCCCGCCATCGTGTGGAGCTCGAGGAGACCGGAGTCCCGGCAGCGATCCTCGATCGGCTCGGTCTCGCGACCCGAGACGAACTGGCCGATGTCGACGCCGCCGAGGGCCAGAACCTTCCGTCGAGCTGGATGCGTTCGATATGAGCGAGATTGATCGAATCATGGAGTTGGCGAAACACCGGACCGGACTCTTGCAGGACGCCGTCGACGGGGTCGGCGCTCTGCGGGCAGTCGTCTCGAGCGAGGGTGGGATAGTCACGGCGACTGTCGACGGGCTGGGCGCTCTGGTCGATCTACGGATTACCGACGCAATCACCGCGATGAATTCGCGCACAGTGGCCGCATTGACGGTCGCAACAATTCACCAGGCAGTTCGACAGTCCAACGACGAACGAGAGCGACTGGTCAGTGAGCTCCGAGTGGCACTGAAACAAACGTGACGAACCCCCGCTATGCCTTTCGCTCTGCGGTGGATAGGCTTCCGCCCATGGCTGGAGACATCGTCCCTATCGAAATCGGACTCACCGACGGAGACCTCGTCACTTTGTGGGCACCCCGCTGGCGCGAGGGCGACGACGAGTGGGAAGCGTTCCTCGGCCATGAGGAAGACCTGTACGGGTTCTCCTCCGTCGCAGAACTCGCGGCCTTCATCCGAACGGACTCCGACAACGACCTGGTCGAGCATCCGGCGTGGGCCGTCGTCTCCGGGCTGTCGGCAGCCGAGCTCGAACCGGAGGAGAACTTCACGTTCGACTTCGTCGGCGTGCCGGAACTGGCCGCAGGTGATCCTGAGGCACTGGCGGTCTCGGAACTCGAAGACACCTTGAACATGGCTCGCAACATCGGCGAGGTGTGCGAACTGGACGCGGTCATCCGCTTCTTCAGCGGCCATCCGGTTCTCGGCGCGCTTGCGACCGGCGCCGGCGCCTTCGAAGGTCGCGAAGGCCTGGAGCTGTGGGACCAGGTCGGCGCTGCGATCGTCAAGGACTGGGACGCCGTTCTCGACGCCATCGACAAGGTGGTCACCTCCCCGAAGGTCGACGCAGCGGCCGTCGCGGTCGCCGAAGCTGAACTGCTCGCTGCCGCCGAGAACACCGTCGACGCCGACGATGTCGCCGAGGAGGGCGAGGACGAGGAATTCGACGAAGACGACCTCGACGAGGAGGAAGACGAAGTCGAGACCTTCTGGGGCGAGGTCGGTGTCGACCCGATCCGCATCATCACCTCAGCCGAGACGTTCTACACTCTGCGCTGCTACATGGGCGATCAGGCGATCTTCCTCGGCAAGGACGGACTGATCACCGTCTTCCGTAGCGAGCGCGCACTCGCTCGCTACCTCGCCGACAACCACGAACACGATCTCTCGCAGGTCAGCACGTACGGCGAAATTCAGAATGCTGCCGTCGACGGTTCACTCGAAATCGAGGTCACGGACGAGAACGTCTACGTTCTGCCCGGCATCGCCGACGACCTCGCCCAGGGTCCGGACGTCGTCGACGCCGAGCAACTGGAACTTGCCGTCGAATTGTTCACCGATGCAGCGGATTTCGCCGACGACGACTCCACCGAGGAGGCTCTGTCCGCGTCGAACGAGCTGGGTTGGTACGTCTCGTACCTCCTCAACCCAGATCCGTCGCGGATGGCTCCGAGTGCGCCGTTCACCAAGGAATCCGAGGCCTGGCGCGAACTCGAGCGTGAGTTCGAGGCCCGGCTGCGATCTGAGTAGTCGGGTGCACGTCAGCTAGCCGATGAGCACGGCGTAACCCGGCTTGATGACGTCGTCGATCAACGCGAGGCGCTCGTCGAACGGGATGAAGGCCGACTTCATCGCGTTGATGGTGAAGCGTTCCAGATCGGTCCAGCCGTAACCGAAGGTCTCGACCAACGCGGCCATTTCCCGGCTCATGCTGGTGTCGCTCATCAGTCTGTTGTCAGTGTTGACGGTCACGCGGAAGCGCAAGTCCGCCAACAGTCCGAACGGATGGTCCGCCAGGGCGGCTACCGCTCCGGTCTGCACGTTCGAACTCGGGCACAGTTCCAGGGGAATGCGCATGTCACGGACGTAGTTCGCGAGTCGACCCAGTTCTGCCCCACCTTGGCCACCTACGTCGATGTCGTCCACGATCCGCACGCCGTGGCCCAACCGATCCGCTCCACAGAAGGCGATGGCTTCGTGGATCGACGGCAACCCGAACGCCTCACCCGCGTGAATCGTGAAGTGGGCGTTCGCATCACGCATGTATTCGAAGGCGTCGAGGTGCCGGCTCGGCGGGTTACCGGCCTCGGCACCGGCGATGTCGAAACCGACGACGCCGCGGTCCCGGAATCGCACAGCGAGTTCGGCGATCTCCCGTGACCGGGCGGCATGCCTCATCGCCGTGAGAAGACACCCGATTCGGATCTCCCGTCCCGCGACCCTGGCAGCGGATTCGCCGGCCCGGAAACCTTCGAGAACGTGCTCGACGACCTCGTCCAAACTCAGGCCTTGTTCCAGGTGCTGCTCGGGCGCAAAACGGATTTCGGCATAGACGACGTTGTCGTCGGCCAGATCCTCGGCGCATTCACGCGCTACCCGTGCAAGCCCTTCCGGGGTCTGCATCACCGCGACCGTGTGCGCGAACGTTTCGAGGTAGAGCTCGAGCGATCCACTGTCAGCGGCAGTTCGGAACCATTGCGCGAGTTCGGATGCCGTAGTCGCCGGCAGCTCGTCGTAGCCACACTGCTCGGCCAGTTCGAGGACAGTCTCGGGTCGGAGTCCTCCGTCGAGATGATCGTGGAGAAGAACTTTGGGTGCGCTGCGGATCGTGGTCAACTCCGGTGCGTTCATTCGCCAACGCTAACGCGAATCACCCACAATTCGCTCGATGAGCAACGGTCGCGAAACGGTGTCGGAATCGGCCCCGATCGACCAGCCTCCGCCGAGGCTCCGCCGCGCAGCATCAAATCTCTCGGGAGTGTCGGTGTGCAGTGTCATCAGCTTCTGTCCGGCGCGGACCACGTCGCCGGGCTTCGCGTGCATCTCGATGCCGGCACCGGCCTGAACGGCTTCGCCCTGTCGTTCGCGTCCGGCTCCGAGCTTCCAGGCCGCGATGCCCACCGCCATGGCGTCGAGTCGGGTCAGCACGCCGTCTCGGTCCGCGGTGACGACGTCGCTGTGCCGGGCCACCGGCAGCGTCGCGTGTGGGTCCCCACCTTGTGCGGCGATCATCGCGCGCCACCGGTCCATGGCCGTGCCGTCGGCCAGTCTGTCTGCGGGGTCGATACCGTCGATCCCAGCCGCGGACAGCATCTCCCGAGCCAGGACCAGGGTCAGCTCGACGACGTCGGACGGCCCGCCGCCTGCCAGCACCTCGACGGATTCACGCACCTCGAGAGCGTTGCCAGCCGTCAATCCCAGCGGGGTGTCCATCCCGGTGATGAGAGCACTTGTACGCACGCCGGCGTCGTTGCCCAACTCGACCATCGTGCGTGCCAACTCTCGCGCGTCGCCGAGGTCCTTCATGAACGCTCCGGAACCGACTTTGACGTCGAGCACCAGGGCGCCGGTTCCCTCGGCAATCTTCTTGCTCATGATCGAACTTGCGATCAGCGGAATGGATTCCACCGTTCCGGTCACGTCGCGCAGCGCGTAGAGCTTCTTGTCGGCGGGGGCCAGGTTCGCTCCGGCAGCGCAGATCACCGCGCCGATTTTCGGGTCCGCGAGAATGTCGACCATCTCCGTCGCCGTGAGCTCGGCTCGCCAACCTGGAATGGCCTCGAGCTTGTCGAGAGTTCCGCCGGTGTGGCCGAGTCCGCCTCCCGACAACTGCGGGACTGCAAGACCACATGCCGCGACGAGGGGCGCGAGCGGAAGGGTGATCTTGTCCCCAACACCACCGGTCGAATGCTTGTCGACAGTGGGCAGCGGCAAGTCCGAAAAGTCCATCCTCCCGCCGGATTCGATCATTGCCTCGGTCCATCGGCCGGTCTCTGCTCGTGACATTCCTCGGAAATAGATCGCCATCGCGAGCGCCGACATCTGCTCGTCGCCGACGACCCCCTCAGTGAACGCCTGAACTATCCAGTCGATCTCGGTTCCCGACAACTCGCGGCCGTCACGCTTGGCGCCGATGATGGAAACTGCGTCAAACATGGCGGAGCCCCTCTGCTTGTTCCGGCCCGAAAGCATCAGGCAACAGCTCGCTCAGCGGCTTGAACCCACTGCTCGTGTCGACAAGCATCTCACCCCCGCCGTGCTCGAGAAGAAGCTGTCTGCACCTGCCACAAGGCATCAGAATCGAGCCCTTCGCGTCGCAGCACGTGAAGGCAACCAGCCGCCCGCCCCCGGTGGCGGCTAAGTTACCGACGAGTCCACATTCGGCACACAGGCTCAAACCGTATGAGACATTTTCCACATTGCATCCTGAGACGATCCGACCATCGTCTACCAGGGCAGCTGCACCCACTGCATAGCCCGAGTACGGTGCATAAGCCTGCCGCATGACCACTTGCGCGTTGTGCCGCAACAACTTCCAGTCGATGTCACCCATGGTTCGTTATCCAATCACGCCGACTGAATGGATGCAGAAACCACGCCGAAACCGACTAGGTGAGATTGGAAAGGCAAACCTTACAAAGAGTTTGGTACGCGTACGAATCCCGCATCTGATTAGTTCCCGGTTTCACATAGGTTTAGAGTCTGAGTCAAGTCGGTTCAGGATCCCGTCGAGCCCGGGCTGAGGTACATCGAAGCTCTCTGCAGGCTCGACGCGTCCACCAATGACGTTGGAGGCACAGCACTCGATGAGTACTACGACTGAAGCCGCTCCTCAGAAGGAGCGCACGAGGTCGCTTTACCGGGGCGACCCCGGAATGTGGTCCTGGGTTCTACACCGGATCACAGGCGTCGCTACTTTCTTCTTCCTATTCGTACACGTTCTCGATACGGCACTCGTTCGGGTCAATCCCGATACGTACGACGCCGTCATCGACACGTACAAGAACCCCCTCGTCGGCCTCATGGAGATCGGCCTCGTCGGCGTAGTCCTCTACCACGCCCTCAACGGCGTGCGCGTGATGTTGGTGGACTTCTGGTCGAAGGGCCCGAAGTACCAGCGCGTCATGCTCTGGACCATTTTGACGATCTGGTTCCTGGTGATGATCCCAGGCGCCGGACGCATCCTCATCAACATGTTTGCGGAGCACTGACATGGCGACTACTCACGGACCCGAAGCCAAGAGCCTGGGCACCTCATACGACCGTCCCGCAAGCCTGGACAACCCGCGGTCCCCGCGCGCGAAGGCTCGGAACAACTTCGAGTTGTACGCATGGCTGTTCATGCGCTTCTCCGGCGTCGCCCTGATCGTTCTGGTCCTGGGCCACATGTTCATCATGCTGATGCTCGACGGTGGCGTTCACCGTCTGAACTTCGCATTCGTCGCAGGTCGCTGGTCCAGCCCGTTCTGGCAGTTCTGGGATCTGACGATGTTGTGGCTGGCACAGCTGCACGGCGGTAACGGCCTGCGCACGGTCATCGCGGACTACTCCCGCAAGGACTCCACGCGCTTCTGGCTGACCACGATCCTCGTTCTCTCGATGATCCTGATCATGGGCCTGGGCACGTACGTCATCTTCACCTTCGACCCCAATATCTCGGCGAGCTAGGGGAGCACAGACTTCATGCAGGAACATCGTTATGACGTGGTCATCGTCGGCGCCGGCGGCGCAGGCATGCGTGCGGCAATCGAAGCTGGCCCCCGTGCCCGCACGGCCGTACTGACCAAGCTCTACCCCACCCGCAGCCACACCGGCGCGGCCCAGGGCGGCATGTGTGCCGCCCTGGCGAACGTGGAGGAAGACAACTGGGAGTGGCACACCTTCGACACCGTCAAGGGCGGCGACTACCTCGCCGACCAGGACGCCGTCGAGATCATGGCCAAAGAGGCCATCGACGCGGTGCTCGACCTCGAGAAGATGGGTCTGCCGTTCAACCGCACGCCCGAAGGCAAGATCGACCAGCGTCGATTCGGTGGCCACACACGTGACCACGGCAAGGCACCCGTCCGCCGTGCGTGTTACGCAGCCGACCGCACCGGTCACATGATCCTGCAGACGCTGTACCAGAACTGCGTCAAGCACGATGTCGAGTTCTTCAACGAGTTCTACGCGCTCGACATCGCCATCACCGAGACCGAGGACGGCCCGGTTGCCACCGGTGTCATCTGCTACGAGCTCTCGACCGGCGAGCTGCACATCTTCCACGCCAAGTCGATCATCTTCGCGACCGGCGGCTCGGGACGCATGTACAAGACGACGTCCAACGCGCACACCCTCACCGGTGACGGCATGGGCATCATCTTCCGCAAGGGCCTGCCCCTCGAGGACATGGAGTTCCACCAGTTCCACCCGACAGGACTCGCCGGTCTCGGCATCCTGATCTCGGAAGCCGTCCGTGGTGAAGGTGGCATTCTCCGTAATGCCGACGGCGAGCGCTTCATGGAGCGCTACGCCCCCACCATCAAGGACCTCGCTCCGCGTGACATCGTGGCCCGTTCGATGGTCCTCGAGGTTCTGGAAGGCCGCGGCGCCGGCCCGAACAAGGACTACGTCTACATCGACGTGACGCACATCCCCGAGGAAGTTCTCGACGAGAAGCTCCCCGACATCATGGAGTTCTCGCGCACCTACCTCGGCGTGGACCCCGTCAAGGAGCCCGTGCCCGTCTACCCGACGTGCCACTACGTCATGGGCGGTATCCCCACCAAGATCAACGGTGAGGTTCTGCGCAACAACGACGAGGTCGTCAAGGGCCTGTACGCCGCCGGCGAATGTGCCTGCGTTTCCGTGCACGGTGCAAACCGCCTCGGCACCAACTCGCTCCTCGACATCAACGTGTTCGGCCGCCGCGCCGGCATCGCTGCCGCTGAGTACGCGAACTCCACCGAGTTCGTCGACCTGCCGGAAACCCCGGCTGCGATGGTCGAAGACTGGGTCGGCGTCATCCTGTCCGATCACGGCCACGAGCGCGTTGCGGACATCCGCACCGAGCTGCAGCAGTCGATGGACAACAACGCCTCCGTCTTCCGCACCGAAGAGCGCCTCACCCAGGCACTCAAGGATGTGCGTGCTCTCAAGGAGCGCTACAACCACATCACGGTCCAGGACAAGGGCAAGCGCTACAACAGCGACCTGCTCGAGGCCATCGAGCTGGGCTTCCTCCTCGAAATGGCAGAGGTCACCGTCGTCGGCGCCCTCAACCGCAAGGAATCGCGCGGCGGCCACGCTCGCGAGGACTTCCCGGACCGGAACGACGCCGAGTACATGAAGCACACGATGGCGTACAAGGAGGGTGACGGCCTGCTCTCCGACATCCGTCTGGACTACAAGCCGGTGATCCAGACCCGCTACGAGCCGATGGAGCGTAAGTACTGATGTCTGCGCCTGCTGTAGATGCACCCAAACTCCCCGCTGTTCCCGAGGGGGCCGTCATGGTCACTCTCAAGATCGCGCGGATGAACCCCGAATCGGGCGAGGGCCAGCACTGGGACAGTTTCCAGGTCCCGGCACTGCCCACCGACCGTCTGCTCAACCTGCTGCTGTACGTGAAGGGTTACCTCGACGGCACCCTCACGTTCCGTCGCAGCTGCGCACACGGTGTCTGTGGATCGGACGCCATGCGGATCAACGGTGTGAACCGTCTGGCCTGCAAGCTGCTGATGAAGGACATGCTGCCCAAGGACGGCAAGCCGGTCACCATCACGGTCGAGCCCATCAAGGGCCTGCCCGTCGAGAAGGACCTGGTTGTCGACATGGAACCCTTCTTCGACGCATTCCGCGCCGTGAAGCCGTTCCTCATCACCAGTGGCAACGAGCCCACTCGTGAGCGCATCCAGAGCCAGCACGACCGTGCTCGTTTCGACGACACGACGAAGTGCATCCTCTGCGCATGCTGCACCACGTCGTGCCCCGTGTACTGGAGCGACGGCAGCTACTTCGGTCCCGCTGCCATCGTCAACGCACACCGGTTCATCTTCGACAGCCGCGACGAGGCCGCTTCCGAGCGTCTCGACATCCTGAACGACAAGGACGGCGTGTGGCGTTGCCGCACCACGTTCAACTGCACCGACGCATGCCCCCGCGGCATCCAGGTGACAAAGGCAATTCAGGAAGTCAAGCGAGCGCTGCTCTTCGCTCGATAGTCAGGCCTTCGGCCCTGTGCGCGGTTAGGGAGTCTCCGGACTCCTTAACCGCGCACAGCTATGTCGGGGGCATGTTGAGCGGTGTCACGACTTGAACCGGTGACGTCGTAAAGCCGAAGTGAGCGCCCATGGCGCCGTGTTCTTTCATGACCACCTGACAGGCAGTGCGAACATCCGCCCGCAGATCGTGGTGGAGCACCGCTGATATTCGCCTCTCCCCCAGCAACTTTCGATTGTCACCGTCGAGATCGTGAGCGATGAAGACACTGCACTCCCGGTTCAGTTCTTCGAACGCGTCGACAGTGGCCAGGTTGCCACCACCGATCGAGTACACGGCACGGATCTGCGGATCGGATTCGAGTGCCGCTCGCACCAGTTTCCTACTCGTCTGATCCAGACCGTCACTGTTCGGAATGTCGATCAAACGGCGATGCGGAGCCGAGACGCGCATAGCGGAGCGAAATCCCATCTCCCGTTCTTCCTCCCCGCGGAAGAAGCCGCTACTCATGCTGACCAGCACGTTGCCGTCCCGATTCCCCAGCCACTGATCGATCAAGTACGCGGCGGTGGCTCCGGCGGCTCGGTTGTCGATGCCGATGTAGGCGGCTCGCCTGCTACCGGGAACATCGGTCACCAACGTGACGACCGGAATCTTGGCCGCCACCAACCGGTCGATCGCCGCCACGACTTCCGGAGTGTCGGGAGCCTTGACGATGACTCCGTGGGATCCGCGTCGACGAATCTTGTCGAGCGTCGACGTCATCGCTTCGACCGAACCGGTTTCACGAAAGTGGAACCGAGAACGAACAACAGCAGGCGCAAGGGTCGGCAGTTCGGCCTCGAGCGCGTCACGGACTGCGTCGGAAAACCTTGCGGGAGTTTGCAACACGACGTCGACGATGAACGTGCGCCCGACCAGTTTCAGTTGCGAGCGTTGACGTTCCAGGTCTGTGATCGCTTGGCGAACCTCCGATCGTGTGCCCTCCCGAACTCCAGGACGGTCGTTGAGCACCCGGTCGACGGTGGCCTCACTCAGGCCCGACTGCTGAGCGATCTCCCGTACTTTGAATCGATGCGCCACAACTACCTCACGATGATGGATATTTGATGGTTTTTCGCTGTTGCTCGAGGTCTTCGTCACAGCCAGACTAAACCCATGACTTCTCCGCCGGGCGTAACCAGGCCCGTACTCCTAGCCGACACCGTCGTACTGGTCAGTGGCGGCTCGCAAGGCGTCGGCGCCGGCGTCGTACGCGCCGCAGTCCGTGAGGGCGCTCAGGTGGCTTTCACCGGCCGACGCCCGGACGTCGGAAAAGCTCTCGAGGCAGAACTTCCGGGAACACACTTCATCGAAGCCGATGTGGCGCAGACCGATTCCGCGCTCGCCAGCGTGGCCGAGACGATCTCACATTTCGGCCGCGTGGATGCCCTCGTCAATTCTGCCGGACTCACCTCGCGCGGCACGCTGCTCGACACCACCGAGGAACTCTTCGACCAGCACATCGCAGTGAACCTCCGCGGTCCGTTGTTCACGATGCAGGCAGCGGTCAAGGACATGCGCGAGCGTGCGGTCCCCGGGTCCATCGTCAACATCATCTCGACGTCCGAACTCGGCGGGCAACCGTATCTCGCGCCGTACGTGGCAGCGAAGGCCGGGCTGGCGGGGCTGACCCGCAACGCCGCCCATGCGCATCGCTGGGATCGTATCCGGATCAACGGTCTCGACATCGGGTGGACACAGACCGAGGGAGAAGACCTCACGCAGAGAGCTTTTCACGACGCCGGTGACGACTGGCAGGAACGTGCGGGCAGCACCCTCCCCATGGGCAAGCTCGGACAGGTCTACGAAATCGCCGACTTCGTCGTCTTCCTGCTCTCCGATCGCAGCGGAGTCGTGACAGGTTCGATCATCGACTGGGACCAGAACGTCTTCGGAGGGCTGGACTGATGGGCGCTCGAATCGGAGTCATCGGCCTCGGACGAATCGGCAGCTACCACGCCCGAAACCTGCTGACGACGGACGGCGTCGACGCACTGGTTGTCACCGACGTCGACGCACGTCGAACCTCGGACGTGGCAAGCGAACTCGACGTGGAGTCCGCTGCCGATCCCGACGCGCTTCTAGCGTCAGGCATCGACGGCGTTCTGATCGCCGCGTCGTCGAGTTCGCACGCCGACCTGATCGAAGCCGCTGTCCGCCGAGACATCCCGACGTTCTGCGAAAAGCCGGTAGCCGACTCGATCGAATCCTCGGTTCGTGTACTCGCGACTGCCGAGCAGACGTCGGTACCAGTCCAGATCGGATTTCAGCGCCGATTCGACCCGTCATTTGTGGCGGCGTACGACGCAGTTCGATCTGGAGAACTCGGTTGGATCCACACTCTCCGATCGACCACCCTCGACCCCGCTCCCCCGCCGATCTCGTACATCGAACACTCCGGCGGCATCTTCCGCGACTGCTCGATCCACGATTTCGACATCGTCAGGTGGGTCAGCGGCCGCGAAGTCACCACGGTTTTTGCCACCGGCTCGAGTCAGGGTGATCGCGGGATCGCCGATGCCGGTGACGTCGACACCGCCGCAACGGTTCTCACTTTCGAAGGCGGAACCATCGCGGTCGTGTCAAATACCCGCTACAACGGCCGCGGCTACGACTGCCGACTCGAGGTACTCGGCTCGGCGGACTCCGTCGTTGCCGGGCTGGACGACCGCTTGCCACTCCGCTCTCTCGACCCCGAAACATCGTTCCCCTCGAAGGAGCCGTACACGTTCTTCATGGACCGCTTCACGTCCGCCTACCGTGCGGAACTCGAAGCATTCCTCGGCGTTGTCGCCGGGCGTCGGGAATCACCGTGCACGCCCACAGATGCGGTCGAGTCGGCATGGATCTCCGAAGCTGCAACGCACTCTCTGCGCGAGGGTCGGCCCGTCACGATCACCGAAGTCAAAGATCTGTTCCTTCACGACAAGAATGAGGCACACACATGAGCACTCCTCGCATCGCCGGCGCACCGATCTCCTGGGGCGTGTGCGAAGTCCCGGGCTGGGGCTACCAACTCGACCCTGCGCAAGTCCTCCGGGAAATGCGCGAAGTCGGTCTGGCGGCAACGGAAATCGGACCGGAGGGCTTTCTGCCGACAGCACCCGCCGAAATGGCCAAGGTGCTCGCGGATCACGACCTGAGCGCAGTCGGCGGGTTTGCACCAGTACTGCTGCACGATGACGATCATGATCCGGTACCCGGCATCTCCCCCATCCTCGACGGTTTTGTCGCCTCGGGTGCCGAGGTTTTGGTTCTGGCCGCCGCGACGGGTTCCGACGGCTACGATTCACGCCCAGAACTGGACGAGCAGAGTTGGAAAACCCTGCTACACAATCTCGATCGCCTCACCGACGCCGCGGCCGAGCGTGGAATCAGGGCAGTTGTCCACCCTCACGTCGGAACGATGATCGAGCAGCGCGACGAGGTCCTGCGAGTGCTCGACGGCTCGGCCATCCCACTGTGCCTGGACACCGGCCACCTGTTGATCGGCGGCACCGATCCGGTCGACCTGGCGCGTCAAGCTCCCGAGCGCATCACCCACGTGCATCTCAAGGACGTCGACGATGCCCTCGCATCACGCGTTCGCAGTGGTGAGCTCACCTACACCGACGGCGTGAAGGCGGGAATGTACCGTCCACTCGGTGGCGGCGACGTCGACATCGCCGGTGTCACAGCCATATTGCAGCGCCACGGTTTCGACGGGTGGTACGTGCTCGAGCAGGACACCATTCTGGCCGAGGCTCCGTCCGACGAGGGACCGGTGCGCGATGTGCGAGCGAGCGTCGAGTATCTGCGGTCGGTTCTGTGACACCTGCCCCGCTGCGGATAGGCATTCTGGGAGCCTCACGCATCGCCGAGAACGCGATGATCAAACCTGCAACGGCCACCGGGCACCGCCTGGTGGCCGTTGCCGCACGCAGCCCCGAGCGGGCCAGAGCCTATGCAGCCCAGCATGGGATCGAACGGGTGGTCGGTTCGTACGCCGAGCTGATCTCGGATCCGGAGGTGGACGTCGTCTACAACGCGCTGCCCAACAGCCTGCACGGACCGTGGAATCTCGCCGCCGTTCAGGCCGGCAAGCACGTGCTGACGGAGAAACCGTTTTCGAGCAACGCGGTGGAAGCGCGTGCTGTAGCCGAAGCAGCACGCGTGAGCGGAGTGACGCTGCTCGAGGGGTTCCACTACCTCTTTCATCCGGTGAACCGGCGCCTGCTGGATGTGGTTCGGAGCGGCACAGTCGGCGCGGTCACTCGGGTGGAAACCGTACTGCGGATGCCCAAACGATCCGAGAACGACCCGCGGTGGGAGCTCGCCTTGGCAGGCGGGTCACTGATGGACCTGAGCTGCTACGGGTTACATGCTTCCCGGATGCTGAGTGACGTCTGTGGTGGTGCGCCGGTGGTGACCGAGACCCGCCACGAGGAATACGCTCCGGGGGTCGATTCGTGGTTCGACATCGAACTCGAGTATCCCGGCGGAGCGCGGGCATCCGTTGTGACAACGATGTTGGACGAGCAGTACCACTTCACCTTCCGGGTCTTCGGAACCAACGGAGACGTCCTGGTGCACAACTTCCTCCAGCCGGACGTCGACGACCGTGTCTCCGTCACTGTCGATGGGCGCACGAGTATCGAGCATCTGGGCACGAAGTCGTCGTACACCTGGCAACTCGAAGCGTTCGCCGATCATCTGTCCGGGGTCTCGGCGCTGCCGATCGGACCGGGCGACGCGGTAGCCAACATGACGATGATCGACGAGGCGTACATGCATTCCGGCCTCGGGGTTCGGCCGACGACCATCCTCTGACGAAACGACTACAGCCTCGGTTCGATTCGAACCGAGGCTGTAGTCGCGAGGTTTTGATCTAACGGCGAAGCTCGTGGGTCAGTGTCTCGAGCTCGTCACCGCCCGCCATCTCCTTGGTCAGTTCTTCGAGTGAGATGTCGTCGTACTTGGCGTCGAGCTTCTGCCTGCCTCGGTTGAGGAGCACGAAGTGATCGCCGACCATGTACGCGTGGTGCGGATTGTGCGTGATGAAGATGACGCCGAATCCCTGTTCCTTGGCAGCGGTGATGTAGCGCAACACCATTCCCGACTGCTTGACGCCGAGCGCTGCTGTCGGCTCGTCGAGAATCAGCACGCGGGCACCGAAGAAGATGGCGCGGGCGATGGCAACACACTGACGCTGACCGCCGGAGAGACTACCAATCGGTGCGTCGACGTCAGGCAGTTCGATGCCCATCTTCGACAGTTCCGAAAGAGTCGTCGCGCGCATGGCGTTGGCGTCGAGCGACTTGATCAGACCACCCTTGCGCAGTTCCTGCCCGAGGAAGAAGTTGCGCCACACCGGCATCAACGCAACAACGGCGAGGTCCTGATAGACCGTCGCGATGCCTTTGCCAAGCGCTTCTTTAGGCGAGTGGAACGTTGTCGGTTCGCCGTCGACGAGTAGTTCACCTTCGCTCTGCTGGTGCAGACCGGCGATGATCTTGATCAGCGTGGACTTGCCTGCGCCGTTGTCACCGAGCACACCGGTCACTTCACCCGCACCGACGCGCAGGTTGATTCCCTTGAGCGCGATGATGTTTCCGTATTGCTTACCGACGTCCTTGAGCTCGATCAGTGGCACGTTGCCGCCCGAGTTCGAGAGAGCGGGAACTTCAGCTGTGGTACTCATGTGTCACCTTTTCGCAGCGTAGTTGCGGAATGCGTTGTTGGCGATGACCGCGAACAGCAGCATGGCGCCGAGGAAGAACTTGAACCAGTCCGGGTTCCAGCCTGCGTAGACGATGCCCTGGTTGGTCATACCGAAGATGAATGCGCCGATCGCAGCACCGATCGCGGTTCCGTAACCACCGGTGAGCAGGCAACCGCCGATGACTGCGGCGATGATGTACAGGAACTCGTTACCGACACCCTGACCGGACTGAACGGTATTGAACGAGAACAGCAGATGCATGCCCACGAACCAGGCAGCAAAGCCGACGGTCATGAACAAACCGATCTTGACTGCGGTCACCGGCACACCGATCGCGCGGGCACTGTCCTGATTGCCGCCGACCGCGAAGATCCAGTTGCCGATCTTGGTCTTGAACAAAACAAATGTTGCAATCGCGGTGAACAGCAGCCACCACACGACCGTGATCTTGACGGACACCCCGAAGACCGAGAACGACGACGCGAATACCTTTTTCGCGGAATCGAATCCGGCCATGTCGGAGACGCTGGGTGTGGCAACCTGACCACTCACGAGCTTGGTGACGGCCAGGTTGATTCCGGTCAACATCAGGAACGAGCTCAGGGTGATGAGGAAGCTGGGAATCTTCGTCTTCATGACGAGGTAGCCGTTGAAGAATCCGACTGCGAGCGAGACGACCAGCGCCAGAATCGCACCCACCCACAGATTGAGGTGCAGGTTGTAGGCGATCATCGACGCGGCGAGCGAGGACGTGGTGACTGCGACGCCGGCGGATAGGTCGAACTCGCCGCCGATCATGAGCAGGGCGACCGCGCAAGCCATGATGCCGATCGTGGAGCTGGAGTAGAGCACTGTCGCAAGCGCTTCCGGCGTACGGAACGGTGCCGCGACGATACAGAAGAAGATGAAGATGGCGATGGCGCCGACAAGTGAACCCATCTCCGGGCGGAGCAGTAGGCGCTGAATGCGCTTTTGCTCCTTCACCCGTTCATCGGTCACGACTTTGTGGGCGGCAAGGTCGAGATCTGCCTGAGTGGACATGATTTCCCTTCCGTGCTGGACAGGCGCACGTCGGGCGGACTCTCAGCCCTCCGTGCGCCCGGATCAGCGAGTTCCGTTCTTGGCGTACTCGGCGACCGAGTCGATGTTGGTGTTGTCGATGAACGCGGGTCCGGTCAGGGTCGGCAAGCCGCCACCGATCACGTTGCCGTTGTTGAGGTAAAGCCACAGCGAATCGATGGCGAGGTAGCCCTGCAGGAAGGGTTGCTGGTCCACTGCCCACTGCACGTCACCGGATTTGATGGCGTCGACGAGCGCCGCGTTGGTGTCGAAGGTGACGACCTTCGCCTTGCTGCCCGCATTGCCGACCGACGTCACGGACGTCAAAGCAAATGGAGCACCGAGTGCGAGAACTCGATCGATTGCCGGGTCCTGTTGAAGTTTCGCGGTGATGGTCGATTCCACCGACGGCATGTCCTTGCCGTTGACGTTGAGAATCTCCGTCGTTCCCTTGAACGACTTCTTCACTCCGGCACAACGTGATTCGAGGCTCACGTTGCCCTGCTCCTGAATGACGCACAACACCTTGGTGGCACCTTCGGTGTTGAGTCGCTCGCCGGCAGCTTCACCGGCAATCGACTCGTCCTGACCGAAGTACTCCTTGACGCCCATGTCCTTCCAGGTCTCGAGGCCCGAGTTGAGGGCGACCACCGGAATACCTGCGGCGGTGGCACTTTGGACCGCGGCAACCATGGCGTCGGGCTTCGCGAGGGTCACCGCAATCCCGTCGACCTTGCTGTCGATCGCACTCTGAACCAAGTTGGCCTGATTCGGCGCCTCGGGATCGGCGGAGTACCGAAGCTCGATATTGTCCTTGGCCGCTGCGGTTTCGGCTCCCTTGCGCACCAGATCCCAGAACGTGTCACCGGGAACTTCGTGGGTGATCATCGCAATGGTGGCGCGGGGCGTGTCCGCCGTACCCGCGCCCATTCCGGATCCGGAAGAATCCGGCTTTCCGCCGGTGCTTGAACAGGCGGCCAGACCCAAGACCACGACTGAGGCTCCGGCCAGTACGGCAACGCTCTTGCGTCCCGTGAGAAACGACATGTGAACTCCCTCTCGACATCAACCAACGGCCCGCGAACGGATGGTGCTCGGTTGTATGTGAAAGATGTAATACCCGTCACAGTCGAATGTCAATAGTTTGTTCTGACATTAGGACTGCTTATCAAAGACCAAACAAACTGATTGAAGTCGAAACTGCAGGTCAATGCCCTGCGGGTCCAGTTGAACCTCGAACCACCAGTTGTGGCTGCGCGACAATGTCCTTGCCCAACGGCCCACTTCCGCCGTCGAGGCGTTCGGAGATCCGCTCCACCGCGGCGCCGCCCAGAAACGCCGTGTCCTGCCCGACACTGGTCAGATCGATGTGCGCCAAGCCTGCCAATGCACTGTTGTCGAATCCGATCACGGAAACGTCGCCAGGCACCGAGATCCCGGCACGCAGGAAGACGTCGAGAACTCCGAGCGCGCAGCGATCGTTGAAAGCGAAGACCGCCCCGGGTAACCCACCCTCGACCATCGACCTGGCGGCAGCTGCGCCGAACTCCTCCGTGAGACCGCCGGGAAGAATTCTCGGCTCCAGACCTGCCGCTCGCATGGCCTTGCGGTAGCCCTGACGCCGTTCCTGGGCGCCCGGGCCTCGCCCGCCGTCGACGTGGGCGATCGAGCGGTGCCCGAGTTCGACAAGGTGATTCACGGCCGTCACCGCGCCCGCCTCGTCATCTGTTCGGACAACATCCACGTGCACTGACGACATCTTCCGCGCGATTACGACAACGGGAACCTTGTCGGCCAGGCCGACGATCTCTGCTTCCGGCGCCTGTGAACCCAACAGCAAGATCGCCTCACACCGGTCGTCGAGCAGGGTCCGCGTTGCACGAGAATCCGGCCGTCGCTCCGAGACCGCACTGAGGACGACGTCGTAGCGCGACCGTTCGGCGGCCACATAGATTTCGTCGAGCAGCTCCGCGTGAAATGTTTGCGCCGCAACGTAACTGACACCGATCAGGCGGCTGCGATGTTGGCGCAGCAGTCGCGCCGCGTTGTCGGGTCGATAGCCGAGTTCGTCCGCGGCCGCCTTGACCCGTACCCGCGTCGCATCGCTGGCACCTGGGACATCACGAATGACGATGGACACCAGAGCGCGTGACACACCGGCCAGGTCTGCTACGTCTTGCAAGGTGGGGCGTCGACTGTTCACCTCCACAGACTAGATCGTTCCAGCGAATAAGCACCGAAGCATTGACGCGCGCCGCATCCGGCGCTTTACTGGCATGGACTAGAACGATCTAGTTCCTCATTCTCACTCCGAACGGAGCCCCCATGTCTGCCTCTGTTGCAGTCGGTCTCATCGGCGCCGGATGGATCGGCCGCTTCCACGGCGAGTCCGTCGCGCTGCGCATCTCCGGCACCCGTCTCGTCGCCGTCGCCGATCCTGCGCCCGGCGCTGCGGCGTCGTTGATCGAACGTGTCAGTCCCGACGCCCGCGCGTACACCGACGCCCTTGAGCTGATTACCGATCCGACCGTCGAAGCGGTGCTCATCAGCACGCCCGCATCAACTCACACCGATCTCGTGGTGGCCGCCGCGGAGGCCGGCAAACATGTCTTCTGCGAAAAGCCGATGGCCTTGACACTCGAGGACGCCGATCGCGCGATCGGCGCATGTGCCGCGAACAACGTTGCGCTGCAAGTCGGTTTCAACCGGCGCTTCGCCGCCGACTTCACCGCGACCCACGACGTGATCACCGCCGGCGGGATCGGAACCCCACAGCTACTTCGTTCTCTGACCCGCGACCCAGGAATCACCGCCGACGTCGCCTCCCGAGTCAAGCCGTGGACCATCTTCAACGAGACGCTGATTCACGACTTCGACGCTCTGCTCTGGCTCAACCCCGGGGCACGCGTCGTCGAGGTGTTCGCGCAGGCCGATGCTCTCATCCATCCGCAGTACAAGGAGCAGGGGTACCTCGACACGTCGATGGTTCAGTTGCGCTTCGACAACGGCGCCCTCGCGTCGGCCGAGGCCAACTTCCAAGCCACCTACGGTTACGACGTGCGCGGCGAAGTTTTCGGTTCCGGTGGAATGGTGAGTGCAGGCGAGGTCACGCGGACCGCGATGCGTCATTACAGCTCACAGGGCGTTCTGGCCGACACACCTCGGGTGAACATCGAACTGTTTCACGACGCCTATGTTGCCCAGCTGGTGCACTTCGCAGACTGCATCCGCTCCGGCAGCGCGCCGTCGGTCGACGGTCTGGATGCCCGCAATGCGCTGGAAATTGCATTGGCCGCAAAGGAATCCGTGGAAACCGGACTGCCCGTATCATTGCTGGCGGTGCCGCAGTGAGCCCCTTCGATTTGGCGGTCTCTGCCGAGATGACGTTCACCGAACTCCCTGTCGTCGAGCGTGTTCGGCGGATCTCGGAGGCGGGGTTCGCAGCTGAGATCTGGAGTTGGCAAGACAAAGACCTCGATGCTCTGGTCGCCACCGGAGCTCGGTTCTCCTCGATGACCGGCTATCTCCACGGCGATTTGTTCGACGAAGCCGGCAGCGCCGAACTGGTACGCACAGCGGCGCTATGCCTCGCTCCAGCAGCGAAACTCGGCGTTCCCCGGCTGAACTTCCATACCGGCGAGCTGATCGACGGACAGGCTGCGCGCCCGCAGTATCGAACTACGGGAGCGATGTGGCTGACCGCCCAACGCGCTCTCGAGAAGATCGCGAGACTGGGCGAAGAAGCCGGAGTCGTCTTCTGCCTCGAGAATCTCAATACGATCGTCGATCACCCCGGCGTACCGATGGCCCGCGCCAAAGACACTCTGGCACTGGTGGAATCCGTCTCACACCCCAACCTCAAGATGATGCTCGACCTCTACCACGCACAGATCGGCGAAGGAAACCTCATCGAACTCGTGCGGCGTTGTGGTGACAACATCGGCGAGATTCAGGTGGCCGACGTACCCGGCCGATGCGAACCCGGAACCGGCGAGATCAACTACCCCGCCATCGCACGCGTGCTCGCCGACCAGGGTTACACCGGCACGATCGGTTTGGAGGGCTGGGCATCCGGAGACAGTGACACCGCACTCACTGCTTTCCGGAAGGCCTTTACGCTCTAGCCCTCACCCGGGAACGTGATCCCCACGTGACGGCGGATCTCGTCGAGGATGTCGAGCGTCGCAATGGCCGCGTCGAGCGGATGGACCGGCGACTCGATATCCCCGGCGGTGATCCGCCGCGCCGCCTCGGCCGCCTCGAATGCGAGACCTCCGACGTATCCGTCGACCGGATCGTCGTAGCGCGCAGATCTTCCGTCACCTAGCCGGACAGTGAAGGCCCCGGGCCGGTAGAACGTCGAGTCCAGAACGATCATCCCCTTGTCGCCGCAGATCGAGGCCGTGTTGGGCGTGTCAGCAAGGATCGTGGTGTTCAGACTGGCCTGAGCAATGCCTGCCCAGGACAGAACCGCTGAGATCTGGCCGTTCACCACGTCATTCGCCGGCTCGCCCAGGGCAGCAACCGCAGTAGGAACACCCAATACCCGATACGCGAGACTGACCGGATAGGTCCCGAGGTCGAGAAGTGGACCACCCGCAAGCGCTGGATCGTAGATACGATGATCAGTCTCGAACCGTTCGCCGTGATCGGCCAGAACCGTACGTATGGTTCCCAGCAGCCCCGCCTCGAGGATCTGGTCGATCACGTCGAACTTGGGCAGAAACGACGTCCACATCGCCTCCATGCAAAACAATCCGAGCGCAGCCGCCCGCTCCTGAATCGCCCGTCCCTGCGCTCCGTTCAAAGCCAGCGGCTTTTCGATCACGACATGCTTGCCGTGATCCAATGCCGCCATCGCGCAATCGAAATGAGCAGTGTGCGGTGTTGCGACATAGACGACGTCCACATCCTCGGAGGCGAGCAAAGCGTCGTAGCTACCGTGAGCGCGTCGGATCCCCCAATTGTCCGCGAAGGCCTGAGCGCGGGTGAGTCCGCGCGAAGCGACGGCCGTGACTTCCTGCGCTGTATTTCTCTGGAGTGACTCCACGAAGCGCTGTGCGATCCAGCCAGGCCCGAGGATCCCCCAGCGCAAAGTCGGAGCGTCGACCGGATCGGGGACCCTGGTGCGAGGGAGTTCCAGAACTGTAGAAGAAGTCATGCCTCGAACTGTAGAGTCGAATCTCGAAATATGTAAGGACATTAGGTTGTCCGTTTCAATCCTCTGAAAGTAGGAACCTCATGTAGATTCGTGTCGGTGTGATCGGAACCGGCGTCATGGGCGCCGACCACGTCCGCAATCTCCACTCCACGGTCTCCGGGGCAACGGTCTCTGTGGTTGCAGACCTCGATCAAGAGCGAGCAAAGTCCGTAGCGTCCGCAGTCGGCGCACGGTGGGTGACCGATCCGTTGAAACTGATCAACGACGCCGGTGTGGACGCCGTAGTCATCGCTTCCCATGATTCAACGCATGCCGACCTCACGCTTGCTGCTGTCGAAGCCGGAATACCGGTTCTGTGTGAAAAGCCCCTCGCAGTGACAGCAGAGGACTGCCGACGCGTCGCTGCGGCCGAGAACCCCGAAAGCCCCCTTGTGAGCGTCGGATTCATGCGCCGCTTCGATCCGGGATACGTGGCGCTGAAGGCCGAAACACATTCCGGCCGTATCGGTGACCCACTGATCGTGCACTGCTCGAGTCGCACTGTCAGCGCCTACCCGGGTGGCAGCTCGGAATCCACGGTGACCAACTCCGCGATTCACGAACTCGACATCGTGCCGTGGATCTTGAACTCCCCCGTCGTCGCAGCCAGCTGGCACTGCGGGCGCTCGAGTTCGCTGGTGACCGATCGCCAGGATCCGCAAATAATCATGCTGCGCACCGCCGACGGCGTTCTCACCACGGTCGAGGTCTTTCTCAACGCGCGGTACGGCTACGACACTCGGTGCGAGGTCGTGGGCGAAATCGGCGCCGCTCGTCTCGCCGAACCGGTGGTCATCCACACCGACGCGGATCGATCCCACTCGTACGGCTATGCGGCGGATTGGATTCCGCGTTTTGCCGAGTCGTATCGCCGCCAACTTCAAGAGTGGATCGACGCATTGAGCACCGGAAGACCGTCGACGTTGGCCACAGCCGCGGACGGCCTGCGGGCAAATCTCGTGGCAGCTGCCGTGATCAAGTCGATGCACTCCGCGGGGGCAACTGTCTCGGTCGAGCCCGTGGGGGAAAGTTTCTGATGTCTTTTTGATGGATTTCAGGGGTAGTTTCGATGGGTTCTCCTTGGCAGTCTTTGAGGTACAGCGCATCTTGAACACCGCAGGAAAGGCCCCGAATGACTCCATCACTGACCGACCACACCGTGCCGTCCGCAGGTAGGTTGCACCGAGAAGACTGCAACATCGACGACTTCGCCGCTTTGGTCGCGCACGACACCGACCTTGCCGATTACCCGTACGCCGATTCAGTGGCCGACGGGGTTCTTCTGTACCGCTCCGAAGCATTGGTAGAGCAATCGTCGAATCCTGAAACCCGGGCCGAGATCCAAGACGAGATCGCCCGGGCGTTACTCACCGGCCCCGGCATCACAGTCTTTCAAGGCGCATTCGACGCGGAGATACTGGATCGCGCCAGCGCGGTCTTCCGTGAACTCATTGCACGCCAACACGAATCCGGTGCAGCGTCCGGAGATCACTTCGCCAAACCTGGTGCCAATGACCGAATCTGGGGCGCACAACTGAAGTTGGCGCTCGAAGATCCCAAGGCTTACGTCGACTACTACGCAAACAGCATTGTCGCTTTGGCTTCGGAAGCGTGGCTCGGCCCCATGTATCAGGTGACGTCGGATGTCAACGTCGTCAATCCCGGTGGCGCCGCACAGAATCCACATCGCGACTACCACCTCGGTTTCATGTCGAGCGACGTAGCCGCGAAGTTTCGGGCGCATGTTCACCGCTTGACCCCTGCCCTCACCTTGCAAGGTGCAGTCGCCCACGTGGATATGCCGGCCGAGACGGGCCCGACCAAGTATCTGCCGTACTCCCAGCAATTCGAAGCCGGATACCTCGCGTTCGAGCGTCCCGAGTTCAAGGAGTTCTTCGAAGCCAACTACGTCCAATTACCTTTGAAGAAGGGAGATGCCGTCTTCTTCAACCCAGCGCTGTTCCACGCGGCAGGCCACAACAAGTCCGCGGACGTCCTGCGTATGGCAAATCTTCTCCAGGTGTCGTCGGCCTTCGGTCGAGCCCTCGGAACCATCGACCGGGAGGCACTCGTCAACGCGATCTATCCGGCACTGCTCGCTCTCAGCGAGGCGGGGTCCGACGAGGCAGTTCGGTGCGCCGTCGCCGCCTCGGCCGAGGGCTACGCCTTCCCGACCAATCTGGACCGAGACCAACCGATCGACGGCCTCGCGCCTCAGACGCAGGCCGAACTCGTGACGGAAGCGGTTCGCGAGCGGATCTCACCTGATCGACTGGCCGATCTACTGAAGGCACAGTCAGCGAGACGAATGAGCTGAGGGACGGCAGCGCTGAAGAGACTTGGGCCGCTTAATGCCGATCGGTCGGTACGCTCGAAGCATGGGGTGGGACTTGTTAGTGCTGTTCGCCATGATCGGCCCGTTGGCGACGTTCGGGTGGGCGGCTGTTCGGGCGAAGCGCCGCGGACTCGGTGGCTCGTTCGTGGGGCCGTTTCAGGAAATGTTCGATCCTGGTGCGGCGCGAGCACAGACGGTCATCGAACAGATCGCGGAACTGCCGGATCCTGCGGACTCCGGCGACCCGGACAACGATGACGATGTGCCGTACACAGTCACCTATGAGGGTGTTCGGCTCCACATCAATCCCGGTAGGGCTCGGCAGCGGGGAGGCGAAGGGACCGCCAAGCACGCTGACTGAAAGTCGCGCCGGATACAACATGCTGTATGGGTTTTTTCGACGTGCAGTACAGGGATCGCTACTGTTCGAGAATTCGGGTGAGGGAGAACTGGTTCGGTCAGGGCCGGCGCAGTTGATAGGTGACACCGTTTTCCAACTCGTCCGAGCTGAACGACTTCGGGGAAAAGCGGCCCAAGCTCACCTCGTAGTTTTTCTGGTTTGCGGGGACGGCATCAAAATGTGCGGTGTAGGAGCACGTGCTCATTCCGTCAGGAAGTTGATCGATTGCCTCGACCTCGAGTGTCGACCTGACGGACGCAGCGCCACTGCCCCCGAAAATTTGAATCTGGTCGTTCGGAGCGACACGGATCGAGTCGATCACGCACTCTCCAGAGCCGGCCTCGACTTGCTCTGCCTGACCGGTCACCGTCAATGTGGCAGCAAATGTCTTCGGCACATCGACATTGGTCGTGCAGCCCGTGAGTATCAGCACTCCGACGGCGATCAAGGCCGCGGGCGCGATCTGCCCCAATCCTTGTCCCATAAACGGCAACGGTAGTGCACCCGAGGTGTCACGGTGCTCGGTTACCGAAATCGAAGCGTCACGCGCGGTCCCTCGCCGACCGGCCGAACCATGTGGACAGCTGAGTATCCAACTCCGCCTGCGCATCCCCGATCCATGCCACATGACCGTCCGGCCGAAGCAGGACAGCCGGAGCTTCCAATTCAGTGCTTGTGTCAACGATATGGTCGGCGCGATCGCTCCAACCATCGACGGACAGTTGGCCACCCTGGTCGAGAAGAAGTCCGCGGCCGGATCGCATCAGGTCGTACAGGTTGCCGCGCGTCAACGCGATGTTCCGCAGCCTCCGACCGAGTAGGTCGTCGCCTTCGCCGAAATCGTAGCGAATCGAGATCGCAGTGATCTTCTCGGTCAAATAGCGCTTGACGTCTTCGAATTCCATCAGCTCGGAGATCAAGCGCCGCACCGCTTGTGGTCCGGCAGCGGTGGAGATCAACTCGGCCTGGGCGCGCGTGTTGTCCAGCACGTCGGCAGCCACCGGACGCCGTTCCGATTCGTACGTGTCGAGCAGGCCCACCGGTGCCCAGCCGTTGATCTCGGCGGCGAGCTTCCAGCCGAGGTTGAAGGCGTCCTGCACACCGAGATTGAGACCTTGACCGCCCATCGGTGGGTGGATGTGTGCGGCGTCGCCGGCGAGAAACACCCGGTCGCGCCGGTAGTGCTCCGCCAGACGAGTGGCGTCGCCGAAGCGCGAGAGCCACCGCGGCGAGTGCACACCGAAGTCGGTACCGGCAATGGCCAGTAGCTGTTGTTTGATGTCGTCGAGGGTGGTCGGTGTTGCGCGACCGTCGGCAACTTCGGCCGCAGGGACCACGACACGAAAAGCACCGTTGCCGGCGGGACCGACTCCGAATCGTTTGTGCGTTTCCCGGATTTCGGCGACAACGGCGGCCAGTTCATCAGCAGGCATGGTCACGTCCATTTCGCCGATCAACGTGTCGGCGCTCGACGGCTCGCCGGGAAACCCGACGTCGATCAGCTTCCGAACAGTGCTGCGGCCGCCGTCGCAGCCTACAAGGTACCGCGCGTGAAGTGTTGTGCCGTCGGACAATTCCGCTGCGACGTTGTCGGTATCTTGACGGATCGCGACGACGCGCTTCCCTCGCTGAATGTCCGCGCCGACTTCGGTGGCATGTTCGGCAAGAATCCTGTCGATCTCGGGCTGAGGTATGCCCAGGACGTACCCGTGCGCAGTATCGAGGTGCGCGGGTGCCGGTTTGCTGATCCCCGCGAAGAATCCACCGAGCGGATACTTGCGGCCGTGCGCGAGGAACTTGTCCAGCAACCCGCGCTGCTCCATGATTTCGATGCTGCGCACATGGATGCCGAGGGCACGGACGAACTGAGTCGGCTCCTCGTCCTTGTCCACGACGACGACATCGACGCCCTGTAGCCGGAGCTCACCTGCCAGCATCAATCCAGTTGGTCCAGCACCGACAATGATGACGTCACTCATGCGATCCCCTCCTTCGGGCAAGGCTTTTGCTTGCTCGCAGCAGACGAGTGTGCACCATCACCGGGGCCTTGCCGCAAGCCCCGGGTCCCGCGTTATGATGAAGGTGGCGGAAGACGCTTCATTATCGGCGCACCAACACCACAGCACCTGTATCGCGTGGGAGCCGCCAACTCTCGATCACCGTCGGCACCAGCATGGCCCCGAGAACACCCAGCGTCAGAGAAAACGGCACTCCGCCGCTCAGATCCTCCGACTCCGCCAACGGTGTGCAGAGCGTGATCACCAACGCGGACAGTGCAATACCCAGACCGGATGCCAACTCTTGCAGCGTTGCATGCAGAGTATTTGCATCGGTCAGCTCACCCGAGTCGACGTCGGCGAACGCCAAGCTGTTGTACGCGGTGAACCCGATGGATCGCAACGCGCCACTGACAAACAGTGCAACAGCGATAACGACGTCCGGTGTCGTCGACGAGATCAGTACCAGCGCACCGAAGCACACCACCGACAGAACTCCGTTTCCCACCAGAACTCGTCTGATCCCGAATCTACGCATGAGCGGAGTGGTGAGCGGTTTGATCGCGATATTCCCCGCGAACAGAGCCATCACCAGCAGACCGGCCTTGAACGCCGACATTCCGAATCCCACTTGGAACAACAACGGCAGCACAAACGGCACGCCCATGATCACGAGCCGGTACAGCGAGCCGCTCGACGCGACGAGCCGAAACGATCGAAGTCGGAGGACGCGGAGCGCGATGAGCGGATGATCCGACCGGACGAGGTGAATGACGGCCAAGCTCAACAAGATCAGAGCCGCAATGATCCCGAGGCCCACTCGTAGCCAGTCGGTTCCGGCACTGTGCACGCTGTCGAGCGCCACGACAAGCACTGCGACGCCTGCTCCGATCACCACCAATCCCAGCCAGTCAAGGCTCCGTTTCTGCGTTTGCCGAATGTCGGGCACCATGCGCAATGCCAGCAGAAACCCGACGATCCCGATCGGAACGTTGATCAGAAAGATCCAGCGCCACGAAGCGATCGACACGATGGCTCCACCCACAGCGGGCGCAAGAACCGGCGCTGTGAGCGCCGGCCACGTCAAGTAAGCGATAGCCCGTACGAGTTCCGCCTTCGACGTCACCCGCAATACTGCGAGCCGCCCTACCGGCACCATCATGGCGCCGCCTACCCCTTGTAGTGCGCGCATTCCCACCAGCATCGGGAGGGACGTGCTCAGTGCACATCCCACCGACGCCACCGTGAAAACGGCTATGGCAGAGATGAAGACACGTCGCGTTCCGAACCTGTCGGCCATCCATCCGCTCGCCGGGATCAGGACGGCCAACACCAGGAGATACGACGAAACGGCGACATTGACGTCGACGGCGTCAACTCCGAAGGATTGGGCGATCGACGGCAGTGCGGTTGCGAGAATCGTCGCATCGAGCATCTCCATGAACAGTGCTGCTGCCACCAGCAACGCCAGTCCGCGGGGAAATGTCACTGCGCCAGAGCCTTTCGGAGCAATTCTCGATCAGCCGAGAGAAATCCAGCCACCGGAGGAGACCGAGGCAACCATCGCGTCCAGAGCCTGCGCCGACGCGACAGCATCAGCGATGGTCGCGCCCTGCGGCGCTCCGTCCACGATCGAGGAGACGAAATTGCGAGCCTCGATGACCTTCAGGTCGTCATAACCCATGGCGTTGGCCGCGCCGGGTTGGAAGCGGCCGAACTCTCCCGACTCGGGGCCGACCAAAACCGTCGTGACGGATTGGTCCTGATACTTCGAGCCGAGGCTGGTGCCCAGTTCACCCATCCGGCGGTAATCCCAGAACACGGCACCCTTCGTACCGTGAATCTCGAATCCGTAGTTGTTCTGCTCTCCCACGGCGACGCGGCACGCTTCGAGGGTGCAGCGGCCGCCCGAGCCGAGCCGCAGCAGTGCGCTGACGAAGTCTTCGTTCTCGACAGCTCCCATCTCCCCGCCGCTGGCTCGGGCATGTCCACTGGTAGCGGCGGACGGACGCGCACGCTCCGGGATGAAGATCGCAGTATCAGCAACGAGAGCGTCGACGTCACCGAGAAGATGACGAATCAGATCGATGCCGTGCGAAGCCAAGTCGCCCAGGACGCCGGCGCCGCCGCGCTCACGCTCGTATCGCCAACTCAAAGCGCCTTCAGGGTGGGCCGCATAGTCGCTGAGGAAACGAAACCGCGAGTGCGTGATCGTGCCCAACTCCCCTGAGTCGATCAGGCTTTTTGCCAGGGCTACAGCCGGCGCGTTTCGGTAGTTGAAGCCGACGGTCGACTGCACACCGGCCTTCGAGACCGCTGCGGCAACAGCTTTGGCGTCTTCCGTGGACAAGCCGACGGGCTTCTCGATCCAGATGTGTTTGCCGGCTTCTGCCATTGCGACGCCGATTTCACGGTGCAAGAAGTTCGGGGCCGTGATGCTCACCGCGTCGATGGCCGGATCGGCTGCGATATCGCGCCAGTCCTGGGTGAAAGCTTCGAAACCGAATTGGTCCGCCGCTTCCTCCCCTCGGCCCGGCACCTCGTCGGCGACGGCGGCCAGGCGGATCACGGGAAGCTGGGGATAGTGCTGCCGCAGACGCAGATACGCCTGCGTGTGTACGCGGCCCATCCATCCGAATCCGGCAACTGCTACTGAAATGCCTGTCATGAGGCTCCGTTCGGGTCAAATGATCGAAGGATCGCAGAAATGCTGGGATCACAAATCACCCCCACTGACTCGGTCAGGCGGGTACTCGTGTCACCGGGATCGAGATCTAGCGGTCGACCACGGTGGTGTCGAAGTAGTAACGCGACGCTCGGTAGCAGTGGCTGCCGTACTCGACGGCACTACCTGAATCGTCAAATGCAGTGCGGCTCATGGTCAAGAGGGCAGCACCCACTTTCTCGTCGAGCAATCCTGCTTCTTCGCGAGTCGCCGCCCGAGCGCCGATTCGCTGCCGCGCCACACGGATGTGAACGCCGCGAGTTCGCAAGGTTTGGTACAGCCCTTGCGTCTCCAACTCCTCGGGATCGGGTGCGATGTCCACCGGAATGTAGTTGGTCATCACTGCAAGCGGTTCGCCGTTGGTGCTTCGCAGACGCCTGATGGTGGCCACTTCGGCGTCAGGTTCGAGGTTGAGTTCCGCGGCAACGTCCTCGACGGGAACTCCCACCGTGAACTCGAGCAGCTTGGTCGTCGGCGCCTGGCCGGCCCTCGCAAGGTCGTCGAACAGGCTGGTGAGCTCGACCGGGCGGTGCACCGGACTTTGCACCACCTGAGTTCCGACTCCCCGCTTACGAACAAGTAGGCCCTTGTCCACCAGTTCCTGGATCGCACGTCGAGTGGTCGGACGTGAGAGATTGAGCCGTTTGGCCAACGCCAGTTCGTTCTCGAAGCGATCACCTGGGGCAAGTTCGCCACCGAGAATAGCGCCCTCGATTGCCTGGGCCAGCTGAAAATACAGCGGCACCGGGCTCGAGCGGTCCAACTCGACGGCGAGTGCTGCGACCACGGTCAACTCCGATCTGTCTTGGGAAGGCGCCGTATCGACGCTACTTCTCTCGGCAGTGTATGCGAACACTAACATTCACTTGACCGCAAGTCATAATGTCCAGACAAACTATTGACAATCGCTGTGTCGCGGCGCACAGTTTCAGTCATACAACGGTGCCCTGCGCGGGCAGCCCACCACGAACTCTCGGGAGTCAGTCTTGACAAGCATCAACACTCACCAGAGCGGGTCACACATCCCTGACGCACCATTCGACGTGCTTGCCATCGGCCGATCGGGGGTGGACATCTACCCACTTCAAACCGGTGTCGGACTCGAAGACGTCGAGACCTTCGGCAAGTTTCTCGGCGGCAGCGCGGCAAACGTCTCGGTGGCGGCTGCACGCCTCGGCCGGCGAGCAGCACTGATCTCCGGCGTAGGCAGCGATCCCTTCGGAAAGTTCGTCACACGCGAGTTGGCACGTCTGGGCGTCGACAACAGGTTTGTCGTCACCAATTCCGAGTACCCGACACCGGTGACGTTCTGCGAGATCTTCCCCCCTGACGACTTCCCGCTGTACTTCTACCGCAAGCCGCATGCGCCCGATCTTCGGATCACCCCGGACGATATCGACCTCGACGCCGTTCGAACAGCGTCCCTCTACTGGTCGACTGTGACAGGGCTGTCCGAAGAACCGAGTCGCAGTGCACACTTCGCTGCCTGGGAAGCCCGCGAACGACGCCCGCTGACGGTCCTCGATCTGGACTACCGCCCGATGTTCTGGTCGACACCCCAAGAAGCGACCACTCAGGTGCAGCGCGCTCTCGCGCACGTGACGGTAGCCGTCGGAAACCGCGAAGAGTGCGAGATCGCGGTCGGTGAGACCAATCCGAACAAGGCCGCCGACGCGCTTCTCGACCTCGGAGTCGAACTGGCCATCGTGAAGCAGGGCCCGAAGGGTGTCCTCGGCAAAACACGAAAGCAATCGATCACCGTGCCGCCCAACGCCGTCGACGTGGTCAACGGGCTGGGTGCTGGCGACAGCTTCGGCGGATCACTGTGCCACGGACTGTTGGCCGGGTGGCCACTGGAGAAGGTACTGCGCTATGCCAACGCGGCCGGTGCGATAGTCGCATCTCGGCTCGAATGCTCCACTGCGATGCCAACCGCTGAAGAAGTCCACGATCTCGCCGAAGCCACAGCCACGGAGGCAGTCAATGTCTGACAAGCTCGCCGCCCGCCCCCTCGCCACCACCTACGCCGACGTGACGGAACTGCGTGCGAGCGATCCGCAGATCATCGAAAAGTCCTGGGCAGCAAGAACTCCTCGCGCCACCGTTCGAGGCAACGGACGACTGATGATCGTCGCTGCCGATCATCCAGCGCGTGGGGCATTGTCTGTCGGCGGCAAGCCGACAGCGATGAACAGTCGTACCGATCTGCTCGACAGATTACGCACGGCGCTCGACAATCCCGGAGTCGACGGCGTTCTCGGTACCGCGGACATTCTCGACGATCTGCTCCTCCTCGGGGCCCTCGAGGACAAGGTCGTCTTCTCGTCGATGAACCGCGGCGGCCTGGCGGGCGCGAGCTTCGAACTCGACGACCGCATGACCGGATATACCGCGGCGGGCACCGCGAAGTTCGGAATGAACGGCGGAAAGATGCTGCTGCGCATCGCCCTCGACGACGCGGGCACCCTGCCCACCATGACGGCATGTGCCGAGGCCGTTGACGAACTGGCCGCGGCCGGACTGATCGCGATGCTCGAGCCGTTCCTCTCCAGTCGCGTCAACGGCAAGGTGGTCAACGATCTCAGCCCCGACGCCGTCATCAAGTCCATCCACATCTCCCAAGGTCTCGGCTCCACCTCGGCGTATACGTGGATGAAACTGCCGGTCGTCGACGAGATGGAACGCGTCATGGATGCGACCACCCTCCCGACGCTCCTCCTGGGCGGCGATCCGCAGATCGCGCCGGAAGAAACGTACGCAAAGTGGGACGCTGCCCTTCAGCTGCCGTCCGTGCGCGGACTGATCGTCGGGCGCGCGCTGCTCTACCCACCGGACGGCGACGTGACCGCGGCCGTCGACACCGCAGTCAAGCTCGTCCACTAGAACCGACCTGGCAGGAGCAAGATGTTCAGCAAGTACTACGTCCCCGCCGGATCGTCCGCCGACAGTGATTTCACGACAGTGGTCACGCCGGAGTCCGCGGGTTGGACCGAATCCAGCTTGTGGACACTCGAACTCGCCCCTGGCGCGAGCGTCCGCTTGCAGTCCGGCGAGAACGAGATAGTCGTCGTTCCACTGTCGGGTTCGGCCGTGATAGTTGCCGAGGGGACGGAGATCGCCCTGACCGGCCGCGCGTCGGTCTTCGACGGACCGAGCGACTTCGCCTACATAGGACGCGATTCCGACTACACAGTGGCCAGCGCAGGTGGAGGCCGCTTCGCCCTGTGCGGAGCGCGCGCCGGAGCCAAGCTCCCCCATCGCTACGGTCCCGCATCAGGAGTTGCCGTCGAACTCCGCGGTGCCGGTAACTGCAGCCGACAGGTTCACAACTTCGCCACCGCAGACACTTTCGAGGCAGACTCCATCATCGCGTGTGAGGTCATCACCCCCGGCGGGAACTGGTCGTCGTATCCCAGCCACAAGCACGACGAGAACAGCGACGTCGAATCGGCCCTGGAAGAGATCTACTACTTCGAGATCGACCGAAGCCCCACCGGGACCGAAGGGTTCGGCTACCACCGCGTGTACGGAACCGCCGAGAGACCTATCGAGGTGCTCGAGGAAGTCCGCTCGGGCGACGTCGTCCTCGTGCCGCACGGCTATCACGGCCCGTCCATCGCAGCGCCGGGCCACCACATGTACTACCTCAACGTCATGGCAGGTTCGGGCGAGATCCGGGCGTGGAACATCTGTGACGATCCGCAACACACCTGGCTGCGTGGAAGCTGGGATCACCAGGACATCGACCCTCGACTGCCGTTGCAGTCCCACAACTGACGGAAGTGAAAGCTGTGGCACCCACCAACAACGCAACCGGCAATCGTCTACCTCGCGACGAGCCGACCGCATACCTCACCGTTTCTCAAGCTGTCGTCCGCTTCCTCGCCAACCAGTACACCGAACGCGACGGCCAGCGCACCAAGCTGTTTGCCGGCTGCTTCGGAATCTTCGGGCACGGCAACGTCGCCGGACTGGGGCAGGCACTCTTGCAGGCCGAGATCCAGGATCTCGACGCCGGCCGTGAGCCGACACTCCCCTACGTGCTCGGCCGCAATGAACAGGCGATGGTGCACTCGGCTGTCGCGCACGCCCGCATGAAGGACCGCCTGCAGACGTGGGCAGTCTCGTCCAGCGTCGGCCCCGGCGCCACCAATATGATCACCGGCGCGGCACTGGCCACCATCAACCGTCTACCTGTATTACTCCTTCCCGCAGACACTTTCGCGACCCGCGCCAGTGCCCCCGTCTTACAGGAACTCGAACTCCCGTCGAGCGGCGACGTCACGGTCAACGACGCTTTCAAACCGGTCTCACGATACTTCGATCGGGTATGGCGCCCGGAGCAGTTGCCGAGCGCTCTGCTCGCCGGGATGCGCGTTCTCACTGATCCCGTCGAGACCGGCGCAGTGACCATCGCCATCCCGCAGGACGTGCAGGCCGAGGCTTTCGACTGGCCCGAGTCCTTCTTCGCCGAACGGGTGTGGCACGTGGCCCGCCCGCTCCCCGAGCGATCGGTGATCGAACGCGCCGCCGCGATCATCCGCTCGGCTCGCAAGCCACTGATCGTCGCCGGCGGCGGCGTGATCTACAGCCAGGCCACCGACTCTCTGGCAGCGTTCTGCGCGCAGACCGGAATCCCCGTGGGGCAGAGCCAGGCCGGCAAGGGTTCATTGGTCTACGACCATCCACAATCCGTCGGGGCGGTGGGGTCCACCGGCACTACGGCTGCAAACGCACTGGCCACCGAGGCGGACGTCGTCATCGGAATCGGCACGCGGTACAGCGATTTCACGAGCGCGTCCCGCACCGCATTCACCAATCCCGACGTTCGCTTCGTCAACATCAACGTCGCTTCACTGGACTCCGTGAAGCAGGGCGGAGTCAGCGTGGTCGCCGACGCACGTGAGGCACTCGACGCGCTGGCGATCGCACTGAACGACTACCGGGTGGACGACGAATACGCGTCCAGGATCGGTGAACTCGCTCGCGATTGGGATGCGATCGTCGAATCCGTCTACAACCCAGCCGAACCCGCTGCCGACGGGTCACTGAATCAGAATCAGGTGATCGGCCTGGTCAACACTCTGTCCGATCCACGTGACGTCGTGGTGTGCGCTGCCGGGTCCATGCCGGGTGACCTCCACAAGCTGTGGCGAACCCGTGATCCCAAGGGGTATCACGTCGAATACGGGTACTCGTGCATGGGATACGAAGTTGCCGGCGGTCTAGGCGTCCGCATGGCGTGCCCCGATCGCGACGTGTTCGTGATGGTCGGCGACGGTTCCTATCTGATGATGGCCACCGAATTGGTCACCGCCGTACAGGAACGCCTCAAGGTCATCGTCGTCCTGGTGCAGAATCACGGATTTGCCTCCATCGGTTCGCTATCCGAGTCGTTGGGTTCCCAGCGCTTCGGCACGCAGTACCGCTACCGCTCGAATGACGGACGTCTCGACGGAGGTGTTCTCCCGGTCGATCTGGCCGCGAACGCCGCCAGCCTCGGTGTCGACGTCATCCGCGCCAACACCGCCGCCGAGTTCGCCGACGCGATCAAAGTCGCCAAAGCAAGCGACACCAGCACGGTCATCCACGTCGAAACCGATCCGCTGATCGGCGCCCCGGACAGCGAATCATGGTGGGACGTACCGGTATCAGCTACTTCCGAACTGGAATCGACCAAGAACGCCCGGACAACCTACGAGTCCTGGAAGAAGATCCAGCGACCGTATCTACGTCCATCCGAATGAGAATTCCGCACAGCCACACCCCAAAAAGCCTGCCCGCGAAAGGAATCTAGACATGAGCGCGATTCGCGTCGGATCAGCCCCCGACTCCTGGGGTGTGTGGTTTCCGGACGACCCTCAGCAGACCCCGTACACGCGATTCCTCGACGAGGTGTCCGCGTCGGGATATGAATGGATCGAACTCGGTCCGTTCGGATACCTTCCGACCGATCCAGCCAAGCTGACTGACGAACTCGGAGCACGCGGCCTCAAGCTTTCGGCCGGTACCGTTTTCGAACACCTGCACCAGGACGATTCCTGGGATGCCGTCTGGAATCAGATCAAGGACGTCGCCAAGTTGACCGCAGCCGTCGGCGGCAAGCACGTAGTGGTCATACCCGAGATGTGGCGCGATCCTTCCACCGGAGTGGTACTCGAGGATCGAAATCTGACTCCCGAGCAGTGGCGCAAGAAGACCGACGGCATGAACGCTCTCGGCAAGGCGATGCTCGAGGAGTACGGCGTCATGGCGCAGTACCACCCTCATGCCGACAGCCATGTCGATATCGAGGACAACGTCTACAAGTTCCTCGAAGGTACAGACGAGCGTTTCGTGAACCTGTGCCTCGATACCGGCCACATCAGCTACTGCGGCGGCGACAATCTCGCCATCATCAACAAGCATCCGGAGCGCATCGGGTACCTGCACCTCAAGCAGGTGGATCCGGCGATCGTCGCCAAGGTGGAGGCGGAGGACCTGCCGTTCGGCGAAGCCGTCAAACTCGGCGCGATGATCGAACCACCGCGTGGAATCCCGGACATGCCGCCGCTTCTGGAGGCCATCGAGAAGCTCGGCATCGACGTGTTCGCGATCGTCGAGCAGGACATGTATCCCTGCCATCCCGACACACCGCTGCCCATCGCACAGCGCACTCAGAAATACCTGTCCACCTGTGGCGTCCCCGCCGTCCGTTTCAGCTGAGCAACACAATCGAGGAGTACCACCGCATGTCTGACAACCAGGATCTCCGGATCGCAGTGCTCGGCGTCGGCATCATGGGGGCCGATCACGTCGACCGCATCACCAACAAAATCGGCGGTGCCCGAGTCACTGTCGTCAACGACTACTCTCTTGCCCGCGCCGAGGAAATCGCAGCATTGACGCCGGGGGCACGCGTCGTCGTCGATCCGTTCGATGCCATCGCAGCCGAGGACGTCGACGCCGTTGTGCTCGCAACCCCGGGCCCGACCCATGAGAAGCAGGTACTTGCCTGCCTCGAAGCAGGCAAGCCGGTTCTCTGCGAGAAGCCGCTGACCACCGACGCGGACAGTTCGCTGGCGATCGTCAAAGCCGAAGCAGCGCTGGGAAAGAAACTGATCCAGGTCGGTTTCATGCGCCGGTTCGACCACGAATACACCCAGCTCAAGGATTTGATCGACAGCGGTGATCTCGGTCGCCCTCTCGTTGTGCACTGCGCGCACCGCAATCCTGCGGTTCCGAACGGCTTCGACAGCGCGATGATCGTCAAGGACTCACTCGTCCACGAGGTCGACGTGACGCGATTCCTGCTCGACGAAGAGATCACCTCGGTGCAGATAATTCGGCCGTCTGCGAATTCGCTTGCTCCCGAGGGCATTCAAGACCCACAGATCGCTATATTCGAGACCGAGTCCGGTAGACACGTCGACGCCGAGGTGTTTGTCACCACCGGAGTTGCCTACGAGGTGCGCACCGAAGTTGTCGGCGAACTCGGAAGCGCGATGATCGGACTCGACGTGGGACTGATCCGAAAGACCAAGCCCGGCAACTGGGGTGGGCAGATCACCCCAGGATTCCGCGAACGCTTCGGGCAGGCATACGACACCGAGTTCGCCCGGTGGATCAAGGCGGTGAAGACGGGCGCCGGCACCGGCAACTACATCGACGGACCTGGTGCCTGGGACGGGTACGCCGCGGCCGCTGTCTGCGCCGCTGGCGTGAAGTCTCTGGAGACGGGTCAACGCGTCGTCGTGGACATGGTTGCGCGCGACTCTGTGGCCGGAGTGTAGCGATGAAGGTCGCTCTCGATCCCACACCGTTCCATCACGATTACTCGCTGCTGGAGCTTCCCCGAGTTGTTGCCGATCTCGGGTACGAGTACCTGCAGCTCACACCGCACGTCGACATGATCCCGTTCTTCAATCACCCGAAAGCCGACGACGCGCTCGTCGCCGAGTTCCGGAAGGCCTGCGCAAGTGCGGGAGTCGGCATCGCGTCGGTGCTCCCGGTCCTTCGGTGGTCCGGCCCGGACGAGGACGCTCGCGAAGCAGCAGTGCGTTACTGGAAGCGGGCCATCCAGATCACGGTCGATCTCGGTGTCAACGTCATGAACACCGAATTCTCCGGCCGCCCCGAGAAAGCCGAAGAGTCCGAGCGTGCGTTCTATCGTTCGATGGAGGAACTGCTTCCGATCATCGAACGCGAGGGGATCGACGTCCTGATCGACCCGCACCCGGACGATTTTGCCGAAGACGGACTTGCCGCGATCCGCACGATCCGTGGCGTGAACTCCAAGAACCTCGGCATGGTGATCGTGGCGTGCCACCAATTCCACATGGGTGGGGACCTTCCCGCCATCATGGAGGCCGCCGGCGACATGGTCCGTCTCGTACATGTGGCAGACACCATGGATCATCACCGTTCCCACGGACTTCGCTACATCACCAATCCGCCAGGCAATGCCGTTCGAGTGCATCAACACCTCAAAATCGGGGACGGAGACGTCAACTGGGACGAATTCTTCGGCGGCCTCGGCAAACTCGGCTTCTACGATCGTGACAACACCGTGATGGTGTCGAGCGTCTTCGCCGAGAACGAAAACGCACACGAGGTTTCCCGGTACCAGCGCGAGACGATGAACGACTATGTCGCCAAGTACACCTCCCCGAACTCCTGAGCCACCAGACCACTAGGAAATACCATGACCAGCACTGATACTCGAGTCATCGCGCACTGGTTGGACGGCAAGTCGTTCGCCGGAACATCCGAGAACACCGCCCCCGTCACCAACCCCGCCACCGGACAGATCACCGGCCGACTCGCCCTGGCGAACCTCGAGGACGCTCGCACCGTCATCGACGCTGCTGCGGCGGCCTTCCCCGCCTGGCGTGACACCTCCCTGGCCCGGCGCACACAGATACTGTTCAGCTTCCGCGAACTCCTCAACGCTCGCAAAGGTGAACTCGCCGAGATCATCACAGCCGAGCACGGCAAGGTTCTCTCCGACGCCCTCGGCGAAATCAGCCGCGGACAAGAAGTAGTCGAATTCGCCTGCGGAATAGCGCATCTCCTCAAGGGCGGATACACCGAGAATGCATCGACCAAGGTCGACGTCTACTCCATCCGCCAACCCCTCGGCCCCGTAGGCATCATCTCCCCCTTCAACTTTCCCGCGATGGTCCCGATGTGGTTCTTCCCGGTCGCCATCGCCGCCGGGAACACCGTGATTCTCAAACCCTCGGAGAAGGACCCCACCGCGGCGATCTGGCTCGCCGAACTCTGGGCCGAAGCCGGTCTGCCCCCCGGCGTCTTCAACGTCCTCCAAGGTGACAAGCTCGCCGTCGACGAACTTCTGGAAAACAAAGCAGTCAAAGCGATTTCGTTTGTCGGATCCACCCCCATCGCCCAGTACGTCTATGCCACCGGCACCGCCAACGGCAAACGCGTGCAAGCACTCGGCGGCGCCAAGAACCACGCCATCGTTCTGCCGGACGCCGACCTCGACCTCGCCGCCGACGCAATGGTCAACGCGGGATTCGGCTCCGCGGGCGAACGATGCATGGCGATCTCCGCCCTGGTCGCAGTCGGCGACATCGCCGACGAACTGGTCGCCAAGATCGTCGAGCGGACCACTCCCCTCGTCACCGGTGACGGCACCAAGAACTCCGACATGGGTCCGCTCGTCACCAAGGCCCACCGCGACAAGGTCGCCTCATACGTCGATGCAGGCGAGAAGGACGGCGCCACCATCGTGGTCGACGGACGTACAGTCCAGGCCGATGGTGGACCGGACGGCTTCTGGCTTGGACCCACCCTCATCGACCACGTCACCACCGACATGTCGATCTACACCGACGAAATCTTCGGGCCTGTTCTCTCCGTCGTGCGCGTCGATACCTACGACCAAGCCCTCGAACTGATCAACAACAACCCGTACGGAAACGGCACCGCCATCTTCACCAACGACGGCGGCGCTGCCCGACGCTTCCAGAACGAGGTGGAGGTCGGCATGATCGGCATCAACGTCCCCATCCCGGTTCCCATGGCCTACTACAGCTTCGGCGGCTGGAAGAACAGCCTCTTCGGTGACACCCACGCTCACGGGACAGAAGGTGTTCATTTCTTCACGCGAGGTAAAGCCGTCACCAGTCGCTGGCTCGACCCCAGCCACGGCGGCATCAACCTCGGCTTCCCCGAAAACAGTTAGCCGCAAGACATCTGTGGCCGAGACTCTCGAAGAGGCTCGGCCACAGATGTTTTCGAGAGGTCTACGCGACCGTGGGGTGGTACGTCAGCACCTGAACTCCGGATTCGTACCGACGATCGTCCTTCAACTCGAGGTCGATCTTGTCGGCCGATTCGGGGAACACTCTCCCGCCGGACCCGAGAATGACCGGGAAGACCATCAGCCGTAGCTCGTCGACCAGACCGGCCAGCAACAACGCGTGGACGAGCGTCCGACTTCCCGCGACCAGGATTTCGCCGTCGATCTGTTCCTTAAGCTTCGGAACGGATTCCTCGATGGGACCGTCGAGCGCCGTCGAGTTGTTCCATTCGAGCGGCTCCGTCGAACTCGTGACGACGTACTTGGGCATCTCGTTCATCTTGTCCGCAAAGCCTTGGTCGTCTTCGCGCTCAGGCCAGGCACCGGCGAAGCTCTCGTAGGTCCGTCGACCGAGTAGAAGCACGTCCGCGGCGAGGGTTTCGTCGAGTTTGAACTTCATCTGATCGCCCTCCTGGTACGGAAAGACCCATCCAGTGTGCGCATAGCCCGGTTCGCCACCGGGCGCTTCCATAACCATGTCCAAAGACACGAATTCTGTCACCACGATCTTGCCCATACCGATCCCCTGTCGTCAGTGCGTGTGCGCCATTCGAGTAGTCGACTACCCCACTGTTACAGACTCTGCGTGGTGGTGGAACTCATCAGCGGCGATCGTCCACTATGACCGATGTACAAACCGAATCGCCTGTTTTCGATCCCTCTGCTTGCGTGGCGATTCGGACGTTCCCTCACGTTCGCATACCCTCGTATATCGATGATGTGGCGTCGAAAGTGTGCAGTGGCAGTGGCCGGAACAGTGCTCTCAGGGAGCATTGCGTTTACCGGTGTCGTAGGGACCTCGGGAGTGGCCGGCGCCCAACCGGCCCCGCCGCCGCCCACCACCACTACCGAGGCACCGTTCACAACACCCAACACCGACAGCTGCCCGTTCACGAGTAGCCCGGCGCCGGCGATCGATCTCTCCGAAGCACCTGCGCCCGGATCCACGGCCCCGACTGCTGTCCCGATTCCGGAAAGCCCCGTCGGTGGAGACAAGCTCGGCGAGTGTGGCGTCGTACTTCCTGACGGCGCTCCCCCGCTCCCGGCCGACATCGCGGCATCCGGATGGGTACTCGCGGACGCCGAAACCGGTGAGGTCCTCGCCGCGAAAGATCCGCACGGTCGCTACCGACCGGCCAGCACCATCAAGATGCTGTTGGCTCTCGTCGCTCTCGACGAACTCGATCTCGACACCGAAATCACCGCAACTGCCGAAGATGCGGACGCTGAAGGTAGCGCTGTCGGCATCGGCAAGGGCGGCAAGTACACCAACCGGCAACTGATGCAGGGTCTGGTCATGGCGTCGGGAAACGATGCCGCGCACGCTCTTGCCCGCCAACTCGGCGGTGACGCTGCAGCCGTGTCGAAGATGAACGCGCTCGCGGCCGAACTCGGCGCCCTCGACACTCGCACGGCAACTCCATCCGGACTCGACGGCCCGGGGATGAGCAGCTCACCGTACGACCTGGCCGTAATTTTCCATACAGCCCTCCAGAATCCGACGTTTGCCGGACTGATCCATACCGAAACCGTCGAGTTTCCCGGCTTCCCGAAAGATCCCACGATTCCTGACGATCAGGATCGCCCCGGATTCACTCTCGCGAACGACAATCAGTTGCTCTACAACTACGACGGCGCATTGGGCGGCAAGACCGGCTTCACCGACGACGCCCGCCACACGTACGTCGGTGCTGCGGAGCGCAACGGCCGGAAACTACTGGTGACATTGATGGGCGGCGAAGCCAAGCCGATCCGTCCGTGGGAGCAGGCTGCCCGTCTACTCGACTACGGATATGCACTCCCCGCGAGCACAACCGTCGGCTCGTTGACGGACCGATCGACCGACGATGCCACGCCCGATGTCACTCGCACACCGTCTGCCGCTGCACCAGGCTCGATCTCGGCAGCACCCACCGCTACCGACACCGAGTCGGACACCACTGACCGCATCCTCATCGGTGCTGTCGGCGGAGTTGTGGTGATCGCGCTGGTGGCGGGAGCCGTTGCTCTGAACCGTCGAAGGCGCTAGCGCGGCCGACGGCGCATGAAGCCCGAAAGACCCAGGCCGGCAACCGCACCCGTGGCGATCAACGCAGCCACGCGAGACGGTGAAGCTCCGTCACTGACAACGATTCGCGGCGAGATCACGGCCGGATCCGGCGGCGGAACGAAGGCCAGAGCCATACTTTCCTTTGTCGTCGCCGCCCACGCCGTGCAGAACAGCAGCATCCTCGACGCCGTGAACACGAACACGAGCAAACCGATGATCGGGCCGAATGCCACGCCCGCCGGGCCACTGGTGACGGCCGCGAGGTAGATCGCACCTACCTGCTTGAAGATTTCGAACACGACCGCGGCGATAAGCGCTGCCTGCGCGGCGCTGCGCAGCGTGACAGGCTCGCGCGGCAGCCGGGCAATCACCCACAGGAACACCGCCCACGTCGCCAGGAGTGAGAGCAACAGTGAAACGACTCTGAGCCCCACGCCGACACCGGTGATGTTCTCGAGGTTGAGCCATTTCACGATCTGAGTCGCAACCGGCCCGCTGCTCAGCGCCGACATTCCCAGTGAGACGACCATGGCGAGAGCCAGACCGATGAGGGCCCCTGCGTCACCGAGTTTGGTACGAACGAAACCCTTCGGCTCGCGCTTGCTCTCCCACATCGCCGTCAGCGCGTCGCGAACATTTGCCATCCAACCGAGACCCGCGTACGCGGCACCCAGGAGACCGAAGATTCCGACGCTCGCGCGCGAGTCGATAGCCGAATCGATCAGCGTGTTGATGGTGTCACCCAAGCTGCCCGGAATGCTCTTGGTGATCTGCTCCTGAATCGACTCCAGGTACTCGGGATGCCCGGCCAATACGAAACCGGCCACTGCAAACGCGACCATCATGATCGGAATCAATGCGAGAACACTGAAGTACGTGATTCCCGCAGCGTAGTAATCGCCCTTTTGCTCTTGGAAACGTCCTGCGGCGCGAACCAGATGATCGAGCCAGGGTCGCGCTGCTCGTTGCTTCTCGAGAAAGCTCGGTGCGTCGTCGTCCGTGTCAGCCATTGCCGTCCCCCTCATGTTCGGTCAGGCGTCGTGAGTCCGAATTCGCGTAAGTCAGCCCTTCGGTGCCAGGAATCCGACCTTGTCATAGACAGCGGCGAGAGTGCGTGAAGACACCTCACGGGCGCGGTGCGCTCCAGCCGCGATGATGCGATCCAGCTCTGCCTCGTCGGCAAGGTAACCGTCGACCTTCGCCTTGAGTGGGGTGACGAACTCGGTCAGCACATCAGCGGTATCGGTCTTGAGGTCGCCGTACCCCTTGCCCTCGTAACCGGCCACCAGAGTCTCGATCGGTACTCCCGAGAGAGCCGACTGAATGGTGAGCAGGTTGCTGACGCCCGGCTTGGCCTGCGGGTCGAAACGAATCTCGCGCTCGTTGTCGGTGACGGCCGACTTGATCTTCTTTGCCGACACCTTCGGATCGTCGAGCAGATTGATCAGTCCGGCCGCACTGGCGGCGGACTTGCTCATCTTGGCGGTCGGATCCTGCAGGTCGTAGATCTTTGCCGTGCCCTTGATGATCTGCGGCTCGGGAACAACGAACGCCTTGCCGTAGCGGGTGTTGAACCGGCCGGCCAGATCGCGTGCGAGTTCGAGGTGCTGACGCTGATCCTCACCCACCGGAACTCGCTGCGGGCGGTACAGAAGGATGTCCGCGGCCATCAGAACCGGATACGTGAACAAACCGACACTGGCGTTGTCGCTGCCTTGCTTGGCGGACTTGTCCTTGAACTGCGTCATACGGCTGGCTTCACCGAAACCGGTGATGCAGTTCAGGACCCACGCCAACTGTGCGTGCTCGGGAACCTGACTCTGTACGAACAGCGTCGCCCGATCCGGATCGATACCCACCGCAAGGAGCTGAGCCACCGCAACCTTGGTGCGACGACGCAATTCCTTCGGGTCCTGCGTCACCGTGATGGCGTGAAGATCCGGAATGAAGTAGAAAGCGTCGAAATCGTCCTGCAACGGAACCCACTGCTGCAGCGCACCCAGGTAGTTGCCGAGGTGGAAAGAATCCGACGTCGGCTGGATTCCGGAAAGCACGCGAGGCTTTGCGGTGGGCTTCTGTTCTGCAGGGGTCGACATGGTTCCGATCTTTTCACGAGTGGAAATCAGTGCAGTGGCGTGGTGCCCGGGTAGTCGAGTTCGACGAGGTCTTCACCGTGGGCGGTGAGGTCCTCCGCACCGAACTGGTAGACGGTCCGGAAAACGACGGGTTCCCATTCTTCGGTGTAGAAGTCCATCGTTTCGCGGAACCACTCCAACTGATCCTGTTGCTCGGACAGTAGAGAACCCGCACCTCGGATCACAACTACATATCCGGCGCCGAGTCCGAGTACGTCGTCGAGATCGCGCATGACATCGTCGAAAGCGTCTTTGTTGCGCCCGAAGTGGGACGGAAACTGGAAGGCTGCCGCGAACTCGTCGAAGACCTGCGCCGTTGTTCGCATGTTCTCTCCGCGAACCACCCGAACGACAAAATTCTCGCCACGAAGTTCACGTGCAAGATCATCCGCAACGGCCGGGTCGCTCTGCAGGGCCACCGAAGCCACATCCGAAGACGGATCCAGCCACTGCGCCACGCTGACCGTAGACGAGTCCGACATCAGCGAATCCTCACAAACGTGTCGTAGTGATCGAGGGTGTACCACGCCGAACCGTCGTTACCGGTGACGATTCGCTCGGCATCACGACCTTGGCCGTTTTTCTTCGCGTTGACGTCCCATTCCTGATAGACGACACGTCCGCCACCGGCACCGACAGCGGGCAGACGCCCTTCGCTGTTGCGGAAGGTGATGCCGCCCTTGGTGCCCGGCGCATTGGCGGAATCCGGCCACCGCCCGGCGTCGATCTCCACGAGCGTGGCGAGAACGCGCGTCGGCGCATCGCTGTTCGTCTGCTGCGTTGTCTTGACGGCGGAGCTGGAGGGCGCGGAGCTGGAGGGCGCGGAGCTCGAGGGCACGGAACTCGACGGCGCGGCCTTGGTGGTAGCACCCGGCTTGGCTTGAACAGTCGAGGACTGGGCACTCGAGGACTTCGCAACCGACGACGCCGAACTGTCGGAGTCACGTGAAGAAAGGGTTACCGCCAGTACGAGCGCCACCACAGCCACCACGACGGTGATGATGGCGTTGCGCGTCTTTGCGCTCGGCATTTTCAGACCTTCAGACACGAGCGCTCCTACCGGTACGAGACAGTGACAGGTGCGTGATCCGACCAACGGAGGTCGTAGGACTCAGCGCGTTCCACGAGCGCAACCTTGGCCCGCTCGGCGTATCCGCGGGTGGCAACCTGGTAGTCGATACGCCAACCCGAATCGTTGTCGAATGCCTTGCCGCGGTACGACCACCACGAGTACGGACCGTCGACACCCGGATGGAGGGTGCGGAAGACATCGACCCACGCGGAATCTTCGGCGAACAGGAGATCCATCCAGGCGCGCTCCTCGGGGAGGAATCCCGAAGACTTCTTGTTGGTCTTCCAGTTCTTGAGGTCGAGTTCGGTGTGCGCGATGTTCCAGTCGCCGCTGACCACCACGTGACGATCGGCAGCCTCGGCCGCCGCAGCGGTGGTAGCGAGGTGAACTGCGAAGGACGCCATGAACCGCTCCTTCTCCTCCTGCTTCGGCGTGAGCGCCTCACCGGAGGGCAGGTACAGGCTCGCGACGGTCAGATCCGCGAAGTCGGCTTCGATGTATCGACCGGCGTCGAGAAACTCGTCGTCCCCGTGACCGATCCGCACCGCGTCAGGTTCCGTGCGTGAGAGCACCGCGACTCCGTTGCGTCCCTTCGCGGACGGCTCGGCGGAGACGAGGAACCATCCGTTGCCGAGCGCTGGTTCGAGAGTCTCGCGAAGCTGATCGTCCGACGCACGCGTTTCCTGAAGGCAGATGAAATCCGCCGACGTCTTCTCCAGCCAGTCGAGCATGCCCTTGCGGGCAGCTGCTCGAACGCCGTTGACGTTCACGGACGTGATGGTGTGGGGCGCAAGAATGTGGGAGTCAGCAGTTTGTGGCACGGCAAGCACCGTAGCCGATTCCACCGACGCGGATGGGCGCCCAGGTCAGCGCACGGCCCTACGCTGCAGAATCACCGCAACCGCCAGCACGACGAGACCCGCGACGGCCAGCAGCGACCCAACCGCTGCCGGTGCGGTGTACCCGTAACCGGCCGCGATGACGACGCCGCCGATCCACGCTCCGAAGGCATTGGCGATGTTCAGCGCGGCGTGATTGAGAGACGCCGCCAAGGTCTGAGCGTCCTCGGCGACATCCATCAACCGTGTTTGAAGGCCAGGAACCATCGAGGACCCGGCAAGCCCGATGAGGAAGACGAAGACAAGCGCCGTGTACGGATTGCGCACGGCGATCACGAAGACCGCGAGGATCACCACGAGGGATCCCATCGACAGGAACAAACCCTTCATCAGTGCGCGATCCGCGAGGTATCCACCGACGAAGTTGCCGGCGACCATGCCCAGTCCGTACAGCATGAGCGCCAGAGGAATGAACGAAGCACCGAGACCGGACACGTCGGTGAGCGTCGTACTGATGTAGGTGTAGACGGCAAACATCCCGCCGAATCCGACCATTCCCACGATCAGGGTCATCCACACCTGAACGCGGCCCAGCGCCCCGAGTTCGGTGATCGGATTCGTCACCGGCATACCGTCCAACCGCGGAATCCAGACGAACAGCGAAGCAACGGTTGCCACCCCGATCACGGCGACCAAGGCGAAGGCGCTGCGCCAGCCGAGTGCCTGGCCGATCCAGGCCGCGACCGGCACCCCGATCACATTGGCCACGGACAGACCCATCATCACCATCGCCACGGCCTTCGCGCGTTTACCTGGTTCGGCCAAATGAGCGGCGACCAGTGCGGCGACTCCGAAGTACGCGCCGTGCGGCAATCCGGCGACGAATCGAGCCATCATCAGCGTCGTGTACGAGGGCGCAAAGACCGAAGCGGCATTGCCGACGGTGAATGCGACCATGAGTGCGATCAACAGGGTGCGGCGCGGTACCCGTGCGGTGAGAGCAGCGATCAGCGGAGCACCGACGACAACCCCGAGCGCGTACGCCGAGATCACGTGACCCGCGATGGGTTCCGAGACGCCGAGCCCGGATGCCATTTCCGGGAGCAATCCCATGGCGACGAACTCGGTTGTGCCGATACCGAAACCGCCGAGGGCAAGAGCGAGCATCGCTGGACCTCTGGCGGAACGAACCCCGGGTGTCGAGGTGTCAGAACGGGAGAGGGTAGACGAAGTCACTGATCAATTGTGGTCTCACACCTGGTTGAACTTCCAAGTGAGAGCGGGTGAGTTCACTCACGTGAGACCGCGAACACAAATGGGACGCCCGGTTTCCCGGACGTCCCATCAGAAGGTGAAACAGTGAATCTACTTCGCGGCCATGGCCTTCTGCAGGTTCACGTCGAGTGCGCCGAGGAACTCCTCGGTGGTCAGGTAGCCCTGATCGCCGCCGACCAGCATCGAGAGGTCCTTGGTCATCTGGCCGCTTTCGACGGTCTTGATGACAACGTCTTCGAGCGCCTGCGCGAAGCCGATGACCTCAGGGGTGCTGTCGAGCTTGCCACGATGCTCGAGTCCGCGGGTCCACGCGAAGATGGACGCGATCGGGTTGGTCGAGGTGGGCTTGCCCTGCTGGTGCTGACGGTAGTGACGCGTCACGGTGCCGTGAGCAGCCTCTGCCTCACAGGTCCTTCCGTCCGGTGTCAGCAGAACCGACGTCATGAGGCCGAGCGAGCCGAAGCCCTGGGCCACGGTGTCGGACTGGACGTCGCCGTCGTAGTTCTTGCATGCCCAGACGTATCCACCCTCCCACTTGAGTGCGGAAGCGACCATGTCGTCGATGAGGCGGTGCTCGTAGGTCAGACCTGCGGCATCGAACTCAGCCTTGAACTCGGTCTCGTAGACGTGCTGGAAGATGTCCTTGAAGGCACCGTCGTACGCCTTGAGAATGGTGTTCTTGGTGGACAGGTACACCGGGTAGTTCTGCTGCAGTCCGTAGGTGAGCGACGCGCGAGCGAAGTCACGGATGGACGTGGTGAAGTTGTACTGCCCCTGGACGACGCCGCCCTCTTCGGGGAAGTTGACCAGTTCGTGCTCGATCGGTGCGCTGCCGTCCTCAGGCGTGTAGGTGATCATCACCTTGCCGGGGCCGGGGACCTTGAAGTCTGTGGCGCGGTACTGGTCGCCGAATGCGTGACGGCCGATGATGATCGGCTTGGTCCAGCCCGGAACGAGTCGCGGAACGTTGGAGATGATGATCGGTGCGCGGAAGATCGTGCCGCCGAGAATGTTGCGGATCGTTCCGTTCGGGGAACGCCACATCTTCTTGAGACCGAATTCCTCGACACGTGCCTCGTCCGGCGTGATCGTGGCGCATTTGACGCCGACGCCGTGCTTCTGGATCGCGTGCGCTGCGTCGATGGTGACCTGGTCGTCGGTCTCGTCGCGGTACTCGATACCGAGGTCGTAGTACTCGAGGTTCACATCGAGATACGGATGGATCAACTTGTCTTTGATGAACTGCCAGATAATGCGCGTCATCTCATCGCCGTCGAGTTCGACGACGGTGCCCTCAACCTTGATTTTGGACATGGGTGCTTCGCGTCCTCCTAGGAAGTTTCCCTGGTTACACGGTTGCGGTCACACTTTGTGAGTGGGTCCGCGAACGGTTCGATTATCAAACCTAGACGGTGTGGACTGATCTCGGGAGATGAGTCCCAAACAAGACAAGCGTACTGCTAACCCGTGAGGCCGCAACCGGCAGGTCCACCCATCGGTCTCTACTCGCGAGTAACTTTTGCCTGCTAGTGGGCTGCGTCGCTCTGTCTCGCGTGCGGTTGCGGCTCACAATTCGCCCCGCGTCAGGACTGCGCTCACTTCCCGGTAGAATCCGACTTGGTCATGAGTGCCAGCGTCAAGCCCCGGCTCGCTGGACGGCAACCCTCCAACCGCGGTGGGGTGCCCCGGGTGATGACCAGGTTTCCCGACGTGGATCTGCTCACGCAGTTCCACCGCAATTCGGGTGACAAGCGCGGGTCCGACAGGGACGGACCCCAGACCGGGCCGAGCCCCACGGAGGTAACTCAGTATGTGTCGCACTTGTAGATAGACCCCAGCACGGGGCGGCGATCCTTCGCCCCCGTCCGACATCTATCCGTCAGACCACTGGAGTGAACAAATCATGACCGACAACACAGCCGACGCCTCAGCAACTTCTGATCCGACCGCGAACTGGTCGTTCGAGACCAAGCAGGTGCACGCCGGGCAGACAGCGGACACCGCCACCAATGCGCGCGCTCTGCCGATCTACCAGACCACCAGCTACGTCTTCGACAGCACCGATCACGCTGCGGCACTGTTCGGCCTCGCCGAGCCTGGCAACATCTACACGCGGATCATGAATCCCACACAGGACGCCGTCGAACAGCGCATCGCCGCCCTCGAAGGCGGAGTCGCCGCACTCCTCCTCTCCTCGGGCCAGGCTGCCGAAACCATCGCGATCCTCAACATCGCCGAAGGCGGCGACCACATCGTCTCGAGCCCGTACCTGTACGGCGGCACGTACAACCTCCTGCATTACACCCTTCGCAAGCTGGGCATCGAAGTCACCTTCGTCGAAGATCCCGACAACCTCGAGCAGTGGCGCGAAGCCATTCGCCCGAACACGAAGGCGTTCTACGGCGAGACGATCGCTAATCCCAAGAACCACATCCTCGACCTCCCCGGCATCTCGTCGCTGGCCCACGAGAACGGTCTTCCGTTGATCGTGGACAACACAGTCGCGACGCCGTACCTGCTCCGCCCACTCGAACACGGCGCCGACATCGTCGTTCACTCGGCCACCAAATACCTTGGCGGACACGGCACCGCGATCGCCGGCGTGATCGTCGACGGCGGCACCTTCGATTGGACGCAGGGTCGCCACACGAACTTCACGACGCCTGATCCCAGCTACCACGGCGTCACCTTCGCAGACCTCGGCGCGCCGGCATTCGCACTCAAGGCGCGCGTCCAACTGCTGCGCGATCTCGGCTCCGCCGTGGCGCCGTTCAACGCGTTCCTCATCGCGCAGGGCATCGAAACCTTGAGCCTGCGCATCGAGCGTCACGTGTCCAATGCCCAGAAGGTCGCCGAATTCCTCGACGGCCACGGCGAGGTGGCCTCCGTTTCCTACGCGGGACTCCCCTCCTCGCCATGGTTCGAACGCGGAAAGCAGCTGACGCCCAAGGGAACCGGCGCCATCGTCACCTTCGAGCTGCCCGGAGGTATCGATGCGGGCAAGACGTTCGTCAACGCCCTGACGCTGCACAGCCACGTCGCCAACATCGGTGACGTTCGCTCACTCGTCATCCACCCCGCCTCGACGACACACTCGCAGCTCACCCCCGAAGAGCAGCTCGCCTCCGGTGTCACGCCCGGACTCGTCCGCCTCGCGGTCGGTATCGAAGGAATCGACGACATCCTCGCCGATATCACCGTCGGCCTGGCTGCGGTGGCAAACTCGTGACCGTGAACGAATTGGAGCCCAGGATCGACCTCCTTCCCCCGCCCGACGGCCAGGTGGGGTTCGTCGACATCGGCGCCCTGGAACTCGAGAGCGGCGCGGTACTCCCCTCGGTTTCGCTCGCCGTTCAGCGGTGGGGTGAGCTGTCCCCGAACCGCGACAACGTCGTACTCGTCGAGCACGCACTGACCGGAGACTCACACGTCACCGGACCGATCTCCGCAAATCAGCCCTCCCCCGGCTGGTGGAACGGGATGGTTGGGCCGGGCGAACCGATCGACACCGGCGAATGGTGCGTCATCGCAACAAATGTCCTCGGTGGTTGTCGCGGCACGACCGGTCCTAGTTCGCTGGCCGACGACGGCAAGCCGTGGGGCAGCAGGTTCCCGGAGATCTCCATCCGGGATCAGATCGCGGCGGAGAAGAAGCTCGTCGATCTCCTCGGGATCGACCAGTTGGCCTCGGTAGTCGGCGGATCCATGGGCGGGATGCGCACCCTTGAATGGGCAGTTTCCTACCCGGACAGCATTCGCTCCGCGTTGGTTCTCGCAACCGGTTCCCGGGCCACTGCAGATCAGATCGGCACCCAGACGACGCAGATCGCTGCCATCGTCTCCGATCCGGATTGGCAGGGCGGTGACTACCACGGAACGGGGCGGGCACCTCGCGCCGGACTCGGGATCGCCCGTCGCATCGCGCACCTGACGTACCGCACCGAGTCCGAACTGGATGCACGCTTCGAGAACTCCGCTCAGAACGACGAAAATCCTTGGAACGGTGGACGATACGCCGTCCAGAGTTATCTGGAACATCAGGCAGACAAGCTGGTCGACCGCTTCGACCCGAGCACGTACGTCCTCCTGACCGAAGCCATGAACCGGCACGACATCGGTCGTGGACGCGGCGGCGTTGCAGCGGCGCTGGCATCGATCACGGCGCCGGTCGTCGTGGGCGGCGTGGACTCGGATCGGCTGTATCCCCTTCGTTTGCAGGAGGAGATCGCGGACGGCATTTCGACGTGCACGGGCCTCGAGATTCTCAAGTCCAGAGACGGCCATGACGGCTTCCTGACGGAGGCGGACGCTGTCGCCGGACTGCTTCGCCGAACGATGGAGTTCGCACGCACGGCCCGCTGATCCGGCACAGAGGCACAATTTCAGGATCCGTCAATGTCGGGAAAACCACAGCTGATCTGCAGGTTTTCCCGACATTTTCATTGGCATACCTGAGCCGGCGCGGCTAGCATCGGCGAACGTGAATCAGCCATGCTCGACGCGCCTGCAGGCTACGTACATTCCCGAGCACATGTCCTTCGCGTTCTGGGGTGACCCAGATCCGACAGCGCGCCTGTCGGCGCTGGGGATGCCGACGGGATCGCCGGGCATCTGCCGGCTGGCGATCCCGGTCGACGAGTCGATCACAGCGACCGACGTCGAAGCGCAACTGCTCGACCTCGCCACCGCGATCGACGCCTTGCACACCCTCGATGCACGTCGCGACGACCTCGGACCGTCGTTGCTCGCATGGAAGCGCGTCATCGACACCGGCGCACATGACATTCCGACTGCAGCGCATGCCGCGATCGAGCGCGACGACACGAAAATCAGAAGCGCCCGGTCCACGGTGCGGTTGTTCACGGAAGCGCGCGCAGCCGTGGAGAGTCTTCGCCGAGCAAAGATTCAGGCGACATTGCGCCCGTATCAAGTGCACGGAGTTGCCTGGCTGACTGCACTGTCGGGTTCGGGCGGTGGAATCCTCGCCGACGAGATGGGTTTGGGCAAGACACTGCAAGCGATTTCGATGATCGCGATCCGCGCCGACGACGGTCCACACCTGGTTGTGTGTCCCACCTCGGTCATCGGAAACTGGCGCCGCGAGATCGAGCGATTCGCTCCGCATCTGCCACTGCACGTTCATCACGGGACCGCTCGCGCACTTCCCACTCGTGTTCCTGCCGGCACCACGGTGCTGACCAGCTACAGCGTCTTGCGTTCCGACGCAGACCAATTGGCCCCGATCCATTGGAGTTCAGTGGTCTTCGACGAGGCACAGCAGATCAAGAACCCCTCTTCGCTGGCAGCGAAAGCAGCAATGCAGTTGTCGGCCGACGTCAAGGTAGCGATGACCGGCACGCCGGTGGAGAACCGTCTCGAAGAATTGTGGTCGCTCTTTCGCGTCGCCAATCCCGAAGTCCTCGGAACTCGCGCACGGTTTCGTCAACGCTTTGCCGTACCGATCGAATCCGGTCGATCGGCCACCGCGGCGACCAGGCTTGCCGCGGTCATCGATCCGTTCATTCTGCGCAGAACCAAAGACACAGTGGCCAAGGATCTTCCGCCCAAGCAATTTTCCACCGTCTCGTGCACTCTGACGTCGGAACAGGCGCGCATCTATCGGTCTGCAGTTGCAGATGCTTTCGACACCGGTTTGGGTACGGGAACTGCCCGGCGCGGCAATATCCTCGCGCTGCTGACCACCCTCAAGCAGGTATGCAATCATCCGGCGCAGGTCACCGGCGATACGGATGACCTCTACGGAAGATCCGGAAAGCTCGACCGCGCAACGGAAATGATCGCCGAGATCGTCGACGACGGCGATCGCGCGCTGATATTCACGCAGTACCGGACGATGGGCGAGATGCTTTCGCGGCACCTGGGCTCCGAGTTGGGAATCGGCGCAATCCCCTTCCTTCACGGCGGCCTGAACACCGACAAGCGCGACGCGATGGTCGACGCATTCCAGAACGACACGGATTCACCACCGGTTCTGATTCTGAGCTTGCGCGCCGCCGGCTTCGGCCTCAACCTCACGCGCGCAAGTCACGTCGTGCACTACGACCGGTGGTGGAACCCAGCCGTCGAGGATCAAGCAACCGACCGGGCACACCGCATCGGCCAGAAGCGCACCGTCAACGTCCACACCTTGGTGACGGGCGGTACCGTCGAGGATCACATCGCAGCGATGCACGAGTCCAAACGAGCTGTGGCCGATGCTGTTTCCGGGAACGTCGAGGCCGCCCTGGCTGATCTACCCGACACCGAACTGCGTGAACTCCTCGAACTCGACGGCGCGGTGATCATCTGATGGCCAACGAATTCGGTGTCACCGCTTGGGGTCGAGCATGGCTGCGCACGGTGGAGCGGACCGCGGCATCCGGTCCGAACCCGTCCCTGCCGACGGCCCGTACCCTCGCACGCAACGGTTCCGTGGAGTTCACCGTGGTCTCATCGGGGACCGTCGTCGCGGAGGTGAGCACCAAAGCAAAAACCTCGTCGGTGACAATTTCTGTCCCGCTCTGGACCAAATCCGAAATCGCCGCAGTGAAGAGCCTTCTCCGTTCGGCGGGAAAGGCCAACAGATCCGTCTCCACCGGCGAACTGCCGGACAGCATCGTCACCGAACTGCAGGCTCGAAATATCGCAGTAGCCGTTGATCTTTCGGAGTGCACTGCCAGCTGCGACTGCTCAGGTCGACGCTCGCCGTGCGTTCACCATCTCGCCGCGATCTACGCCCTGGCCGGGCGAATCGACGAGGAACCTGCACTTGCGGTGACGCTGCGAAGTGCACCGGTCAAGGCTGGAAAGAAGTCGACATCCACAGATTCACCGGAGTGGATCCCCTTGAGTGATATCGACATTCGCTCGTTCTACGGGGACTGATCTTCTCAGTCGGTGCCGAGCGGATCGATGGTCAGGGCGAGCGTCGCGATCAACACACCCATCACACCCATCGCCGCAGTGTCGAAGACCCTTCCGCGCACCGCGAGCAACCCCACACGATTCTCGGGAACGAACCACCGAGCGGCAGCTCCGATGATGACGGCAACACCGAAGACGAGGGCGCCGCGACGCCACCGGTCGGCCAGCACGAGAACCACGGCCGCCGCGATCACGGCGAGGACCGCGAGCATGGGCAGATTCTTCTTCGCGAGGCCGACCAGTGAGGACATCGGACTCAGACTCCGGCCAGAACCCGCTCGGCGCGCTCGACCACGTTGGTGATCAGGAACGCGCGGGTCAGCGGTCCGACACCACCGGGATTGGGTGAGACGAAGCCGGCGACCTCGTTCACGTCGGCTGCCACGTCGCCGCGCAGGCCGTCGTCGGTGCGACTGACGCCGACGTCGAGGACCGCTGCTCCGGGCTTGACCATGTCTGCGGTGATGAGGCCGGGAACGCCGGCGGCAGCGACGATGATGTCGGCGCGGCGAACCTCGGCCGCGAGATCGCGGGTACCGGTGTGGCAGAGCGTGACCGTCGCGTTCTCGCTACGACGCGTCAGCAGCAATCCGATCGGACGACCGACCGTGACGCCGCGTCCGACAACCACCACGTGTGCACCGGCAATCGGGACCTCGTAGCGACGCAGAAGGTGGAGGATTCCACGTGGGGTGCACGGCAGCGGGGCTTCCTTGCCCAACACCAGTCGACCGAGGTTGACCGGATGCAAGCCGTCGGCATCCTTGTCGGGGTCGATACGCTCGAGGGCCGCGTTCTCGTCGAGGTGCTTGGGGAGCGGCAACTGCACGATGTAGCCGGTGCACTCGGGATTGGCATTGAGCTCGTCGATCGTCGCGTTGAGCTGTTCCTGCGTGATGTCGGCAGGCAGGTCGCGTCGCAAAGAATTGATACCGACCTTGGCGCAGTCGTTGTGCTTGCCGCGCACGTAAGCCGCGGATCCCGGGTCGTCGCCCACCAGGATGGTGCCCAAGCCGGGTGTGATGCCCTCTGCCTTCAGAGCGCTCACCCGCACCTTCAGGTCTTCGAAGATTTCGTCGCGGGTAGCTTTGCCGTCGAGGATCGTTGCAGTCACGGCGACCATTGTTCCAGGTTAGGGTCGATGAGTGACAACGGCTCCGGAACTACGCGGCCCGAGGGTGCTCCTCTCCCCCGTCGCGCCCGATCATCACGCCCGCCTGCGGGCAATTCACCTGCACCCGGACGTCGTGCAGTGGTGGCAAAATCCCGACGACGACTGGCCTGCAGCGCCGGAGGCCGGCACCACGCGCTACAGCATCTTCTACGGCGACCACCTGATCGGCTTCATCCAGTGGTATGAGGCGGAGGACAATCCCGACTTCCGCCACGCCGGGCTCGACTTGTTCCTCGATCCCGACTTTCACAGCCAAGGGTTCGGTCGCGAATCGATTCGGGTGCTGTGTGCCCACCTGATCGACGACCTCGCATTCCACCGTCTGGTCATCGACCCGGAAGTCGACAACTCCGTCGCCATCGCTTGCTACCGATCGGTGGGGTTCAAAGACGTCGGGGTGATGCGCGAGTACTCGCGAGATCGCCATGGTGTGTGGAAGGACGGACTGCTGATGGATCTGCTCGCACGGGAATTCATCCGCTGATCACAAGGTACGACCCGAAGGGACAGTCATCATGTTGCTGGACAAGGAATTCACGGCCACCTTGCAGAAGAGTGACGCCAAGGGTGGGTGGACCTACGTGATCTGGCCGGAGTCCGCCGAGTTCTTCGGCACCCGCGGCCTGGTCAAGGTACGCGGGACGATCGACGGACATCCGTTCCAGAGTTCGTTCATGGCGCTGGGAGACGGCAACCACAAGCTGCCGGTCAAAGCCGATCTTCGCAAAGCCATCGGCAAGGAGACCGGCGAGATGGTGACAGTGCGCCTCGAGGAGCGCGTGGAGAGCTAGGCGCCTCTACTTCATGTCGACGACAAGACCGTGCGCCGACGCATAAGCCACCGCCTGCATCAACTCGATCTGCGCGTTTCCGACGGATGCGGACGTCCACAGGCTCGGATCGATCCGCGCGCCGCGCAGATCTGCACCTTCGAGTTTGAGTCCACCCGTACGAGCACCGGACAGATCCGCCGACGCCAGGACCGCGCCCCGCATGTCGGCCCGAACCAGGTTCGCTTCACGGAATCGGCATGAGGTGAAGTCGATCTTCCTCAGGTCCGCTCCACCGAGTGAGGTCAACGAGAAGTCGACTTCGTCGAGCGTCAACGGCCGGATACGGCAACCGTCGAACGTCGACCCGAGCAGACTGCAGTTTCGGAACGTGCTGTGCCACAGGCTGGTCCGAGCAAAATTGCAGGAGCGAAACGCCGTTCCCGTGTGCACGGACTCCCCCAGATCGGTGCCGGTGAAGTCACAATCCGTGAACACCACCGACTCCGTCGTGAGTCCGGTGAGGTCGGCATCTCGGAAATTGCAATTGGTGAAAGTGCGCTGACGCCACTTCTGCCCGGCCAGCCGCGCGTCTGAATAGTCTTCGCCGACGACGTCGTCGGATTCTTCGGGGAGCATGCCGTCCATACTGCCCCGTCGCACCGACACCGCTTCGATCGCCTAGGTCTCGCAGGCCACGCCGTCACCGTCACGATCAAGCTTGGACGAATAGCCGGGATCGCCGCGGTAGATCGGGGCAGCACCAGCCGCTCGCACCGCTGAGCAGTTGGCGTAATACACCCCTGCATCAGGCACCTTTGCCGGCGGCGGAACGTACGCGGGTTCCGTTGTCTTCGGCGGGGTGTACGCCGGGGCGGGCGGAACGTACGGCGTAGTCGTGGTTACCGGAACCTGCGGAACCAGCGGCACGATTGCCACGGTTGTCGTCGTTGGTGGCGGCACGATCGTTGTCGTCGTCGGCAAGAGGGACGAAGTCGTGGTCTTCGTCGTCGACGGGACCGTGCTTTTGGTTGTCGTCGCCGCTGTCGTAGAAGAGGTCACAGCAGGCGTCGTTGATTCTTCCGACTTGCCTGCGCCCGTCGCCGCGGCGATGGCAACCAGCCCCACGACTGCTGCGCCGGCGATCCACGGCCACTTACGCCGCGTCTTGCCTTCCTCGGCGTTTGCGTCCGGCACCGGCGATCCGGGAGCACCGAAGACCTGGGTGGGAGTGCCGAAGGCTTGAGTGGGTGCGTCGACGCCCTTGGGCCGTGTCTGTGCAGTCCACTGCTGACCGTCCCAGTAACGGTCGATCGTGGGGTCGAAGGGGTCGGGGTTCCAACCGGCGGGAGGGTTCATCAAAATGTCCGTTCTGCGAAGAGTGCCGGAAATAGATTCGCACGGACTGGCCGGTTTGTTACCAATTCGCCCACACTTCCCGACCGGTCTTCTCACGGACGCGGGCACCGATACGACGCCCGGTACAGTTCCTCGAGTGTTCCGAGTGATGTTCCACGAGCCCCGCATCCCACCCAACACCGGAAACGCGATCCGCATGGTCGCGGGCACCGGTTGCGAACTCCACCTGGTCGGGCCTCTCGGGTTCGACTTGTCGGAGCCGAAACTCAAGCGCGCAGGCTTGGATTACCACGATCTGGCGACTGTCACGGTCCACGAGAACCTTGCTGCGGCGTGGGAAGCCGTCACGCCCGCGCGCGTGTTCGCCTTCACCGCGCACGCGAACACGTCCTATGCCGATATCGCCTACCAACCCGGCGACGTCCTGCTGTTCGGGCCCGAGCCCACCGGACTGTCCGAAGAGGTATTGGCGGACGAACACATCACCGAGCGCCTGCGTATCCCGATGCTTCCCGGACGCCGGTCCCTCAACCTGTCCAACGCTGCCGCCCTCGTGACGTACGAGGCGTGGCGTCAGCACGGGTTCAAGGGCGCCGTCTGATCGACGTCAGTAGACGTCTCGGACGTACCGCTTCTCGGCCGAGAGAGCCTTCACGTACGCCTCCGCACTACGAGGTGCCAGTTTTCCGTGTTGAGCGACCACCCCGTTGAGGGCACTGTCGACGTCCTTGGCCATCCGGTTGGCATCGCCGCAGACGTAGAAGTGGGCGCCCTTCTGCAACCACTCCCACAGCAGCGCACCGCGCTCACGCATCCGGTCCTGCACGTAGACCTTGTCGGCTTGATCCCGGGAAAATGCGAGGTCGAGTTCGGTGAGGAATCCGTCTTTCCGCAATTCTTCGATTTCTTCGCGGTAGTAGAAGTCGGTCGCGGCGTGCTGTTCCCCGAAGAACAGCCAGTTCGGGCCCGTGTGCCCCAATGCCCGACGCTCATGCAGGAAAGCACGGAACGGCGCGATGCCGGTTCCCGGACCGACCATGATCATCGGGGTTTCGGGATCGGACGGTGGCCGGAAATGGGTCGACTTCTGCACGAAGATGCCGATGTCATCATCGTGGGCGTGGTCTGCGAGGTAGGTCGAGCACACCCCACGTCGTGGGACACCCGCGACGTTGTAGCGCACCGCGGACACCGTCAGCTGCACTTCGCGTGGGTTCTCCTTCGGACTGGAAGATATCGAATACAGCCGCGGCTGAAGCGGTTTGAGGAGGGAGAGCCATTCGTCCGTCGAGGCACGAACGGGTGACTGCGCAAGTACGTCGACGGACTGTCGTCCCCACGACCAGTCTTTGAGCGTGGAGATGTTCTCCGGCTTCATCAACTCGGCGAGGTCCGCGTCGCGAGTTCGTTGATGCACGAACCGAATCATCTCGCTCGAGATTCGAGTGATCTCCAGGCGTTCGGTGAGCGCGGCACGCAGGGTCATATCGCCGTACTGCCCCAGTTCGACGACCTCCTCACCGTCGAGGCCGGTGAGGGTGAGCCACTCGTCGACAAACGGAGAGCTGTTTCGGGGCCAGACTCCGAGAGCGTCGCCAGCTTCGTAACTGACCGTGTCGTCCGGAAGGTGAAAGCCCAACTGCCGCACGTCTTTGGAAGAGCCTGGCCGGTTGAGCACGACATTGCGCGTCAAGGCTGTGGTCAGCGGCGCCTTCTTGTTGTACTGCAGCGGCGCCGACATCGCCGGTGAAATCGGCGTGGCCGCAACGGTTGTCCCAGAATTCTTCTTTGCAACGACGACGTCGGCCGTCTCACCAGCCGCCGAGCGCTGAAGTTCAGCCGTGACAGAGTCCAGCCAACCAGCAGCGGTGTCCTCGAAATCGGGCTCGCAGTCGGCGCGATCGACGATACGACTGGCCCCCAGTTCACCAAGGCGGGCGTCAAGCTTTCGTCCATGCCCACAGAAGTCGTCATAGTTCGAGTCACCGAAAGCGATGACTGCATACCGTGTCTCGGCCATGCGGGGCGCCGTGTCAGCAGCCAACGCATCCCAGAAACCGCTGCCGTTGTCCGGGGATTCGCCGTCACCGGAGGTACTGGTGATCAACAGGACCTCTCGGGTGGCCGCCAGGTCGGCGGCCGGGAACTCGTCCATTGCATGCATCACCACGGGCAAGCCAACTTCCCCAAGGCGAGCAGCGCAGGCGGCGGCAAATTCTTCCGCGTTTCCGGTCTGCGATGCCCAGAGCACCACGATCGGCGCGCGTTCTGTCGCAATGCCCGGAGCCGAGGACAACGCGGGCCCGTCGGTGTCAGGGAGCGAGGTTCGCGAGTACAGGCCGGCCAATACCCCGTCGACCCACATCCGCTTTTCGGCGTCGAACGGCGCCGTCGACGGCAACGTCGGGACCCCGGCAGTGCGATCGGCGTCCGCACGCAACGCGGCGAGAAGACCGGCCAGGTAGCTCTGCTGGAGCGCATCGAATACCACTGCAGGTGTTCCTGTTTGACCGATGACATCCGCGAGGATATCGGTTCGCGACAAAGCCCGATCAGCTGGCGCGGAAGCCACCAGCGGCGCCTCGGCGAGCACTGTTTCAGGTGTGTTCACGGCGACCTTCGTCATAGTGACAGCACAGGCTTTGAACTCCGGTTGCTGCGAGGCTGGATCGATGGCGTCGTTGGTGACAGCGTTGATGGACAGATATTCGCCGAAGGCGTCGTTCCAGTGAAATGGGGCAAAGCAGTTCCCCGGACGCACTCGGTCGGTGATGACGGCGGGAAGCACAGCGCGACCGCGGCGTGAGGCAACCTCGATCGCATCCTGGTCGACGACGCCGAGCCTGGCGGCGTCGTCGGGATGGATCTCGACGAAGGGACCTGGGTTGAGTTTGTTCAGCTTGGCGACCTTGCCTGTCTTGGTCATGGTGTGCCACTGGTGCGCGAGACGACCGGTGTTGAGCAGGAATGGATAGTCGTCGTCGGGCATTTCGGCGGGAAGCATGTGCGGCCGTGCGAAGAACATCGCACGGCCAGTGGCGGTGGGAAATGCGAGCCGCGGAGTGCTGCCGTCCTCGCGGATCAGGAGCCTTTGACTGACACCGTCATTGACGTATCGGATGGGATGACGGTCCTGATCACTGTCTGGTGGGCACGGCCACTGGATTGATGTCTTGCGGAGGCGCTCGTAGGTGACGCCGCGTAAGTCGTAGCCGGTCTTCGGATTCCAGAACTGCTTGATCTCTTCGAACACCTCTTCGGCACAGGTGTAGGTGAACGCCTCGGCATACCCCATCTCGCAGGCGATCCGGGCGATGATCTGCCAATCAGGCAGCGCCTGCCCGACCGGATCCAGTGCCTGCTGAAAGAGCGTCAGGTTGCGTTCGGAATTGATCATCACTCCGTCGGACTCTGTCCACAGTGACGCGGGCAGCAGAACATCGGCGTATTCGTTGGTCTCGGTGCCCAGGAACGCATCCTGGGTGATGACGAGGTCAGCCTTCTCCAAGCCGTCGATGACGGTCTTGCGGTTGGCTACCGTTGCAACGGGATTGGTGCAGATGATCCAGCATGCCTTGATGTCACCCGCCGCCATGCGGGAGAACATGTCGATGGTGCCACCGCCGATGTCGGTGCGCAGCGAGCCTTGCGGGATCCCCCACCTCTCCTCTACGAATTCGCGATCGGCGTCGACCATCACGGCGCGCTGGCCGGGCAAACCTGGACCCATGTAGCCCATTTCACGCCCACCCATGGCGTTCGGCTGCCCGGTCAGCGAGAACGGACCGCTGCCGGGCTTGCAGATCGCACCGGTCGCAAGGTGAAGGTTGCAGATGGCGTTGGTGTTCCACGTGCCGTGGGTGCTCTGGTTCAAACCCATTGTCCAACAGCTCATCCAGTTTGCAGCCTCACCGATCCACTTCGCTGCAGTGCGGATGTCGGCCTCGGGGATACCGGTGATCTCACTGACCTTCTCCGGGGTGTACTCCGCGAGGAAACTGGGCATCACCTCCCAGCCTTCGGTGAAGTCGGCGATGAAGTCAGGGTCGGTGTGGCCGTTCACCACGAGCAGGTGGAGTAGTCCGTTGAGTAGCGCGAGATCGGTGCCGGGAGCGATCTGCAGGAACAAGTTCGCCTTGTCGGCGGTGGCACTGCGTCGAGGGTCGACGACGATCAACTTCGCGCCTGCCTTGATCCGCTCCTGCATCCGCAGAAAGAGGATCGGATGGCAGTCCGCCATGTTCGCGCCGGTCACGAAGAACACGTCGGCGTGTTCGAAGTCCTGATAGGAACCGGGCGGTCCGTCGGCCCCGAGAGACTGTTTGTACCCGGTGCCGGCACTCGCCATGCACAACCGGGAGTTCGATTCGATCTGATTGGTCCCGATGAATCCCTTGGCCAGCTTGTTCGACAAGTACTGGGCTTCGAGAGACATCTGCCCGGACACGTACAACGCAAATGCGTCGGGGCCGTGCTCGTCGATGATTGCCCGTAGACGCTGGGCGGTGTCAGTGATGACGGCGTCCATGTCCGCGGCTTCGATCGCATCCCCTCGGCGCGGACGGCGATATGCAGAGTCCATTCGCCCTGGACCTGCGAGCATGTCTGCGGTCGTGGTCCCTTTGGTGCACAGACGCCCGAAGTTGGTGGGATGTGTCTTCAGACCGGAAGACTTCGCAGCCTTCCGGCGTCCCGTCTCCGGATCGGTGATGATGTCGAGGACAAGACCACAGCCGACCCCGCAGTACGCGCAGAGTGTGTCGACACTGGTGGTGGTGAGTTGAGCGCCCATCGATTCATGCATCCCTTCGACCGAGGATCAAGGTCGACTTCTATCTTCGGATGCAGTTGTTTCGGGAGTTCATGCTCGATGTTGCGTATCAATCACTCTTTCCTCACCGCGCCCTTCGGACCGATGTGCGGTCTCCGAACCGGCGGTCGTCGACGGGCAGCGACACGCGAATGCCCAGTTCTACGCCCTGCCGCCGAATCGAGCAATGTAGTGCCAGACCTTTTTGACGTCCTGCGGATCGAAGGACGCGCTCCGTGCGAGCCCCAGTACGGCAGGCGTCAGTCGCCTGCCGCGGGCAATTTCTCGGGCAAGGTCGACGACGGTCGCTCCCCGGTATTCGGGATGTTCGGCTATCTCTTCGACATCGACCGCGTAACCGTCGTGCCACAGCACCGGGCACGTGAGTGAGTGGGCGATCTCTTCGATCCGTGTGCCGCGGTAACTCGGGTCCAGGACGAGTGCCTCGACGTCCGTTCCGATGTCGACGACGCCGTGGACGTGCGCCTCGATGTAGTGGTCGAGCGGATCGTCGAACTCGGCGGCTCTGGCGGCGCCGACCAAGCTCATCGCTTCGGCCGTTCCGAAGAGATCAGGCTCGAAGACGCTGTCCGGAAAGCAGAAGGTGGTGCGGTCGAGTGTGTGCTCGGCAAGCCGGAAGTAGGACGAGCCGAACCGAGGGGATGCCCCGTACGGATCGGCGGAGAAGTTCAACGATCCGTACTTCGGCCGTTCCGACGGCTCTCGCTCGTCGTAAGCCCCGCCGAATATCCGACTCTCCCAACGCCAACGGTCGCCGCCGTGATGCGCTGTCAGTCCGCCGTTGCTGGTACGAGTCTCGAACTGGGTCACGTAGGTGCCTTGACGTGCGATCGAGGCCAGTGTCAGACCACGTTCAGACGGGAGGTCTGGATGAAAGTGCAACGTCACCCGGTGATTTCGATCCACCTGGTCACCCTTCGAGAGACCGCGCACGTGCGCAATCGCGGCAGATGAGGGAGTGGAATCAACAGGCATTCGTCCATTATCCGGATACGGAAGCAGCGCCGGTGAAGAAGTCGACCAGTGAATACGGTGCGCCTTCACCGAGGCAGAGATCAAGGATCACGTGCGAGTCAGCGGCCTCGGATGCACTGCGCACGAACATCGCTTCCTCGTAGCCGCTCAGTGCCGCTTCGATGTCGTCCGGGTGCGCGGCGATCGCCCTTCCCAGTTCGGCGCCGTCGAACATGGCCAAGTTCGCACCCTCACCGGACGGAGCCATCAGATGTGCCGCGTCGCCGAGGAGCGTGACCCCAGGCACGCGATCCCATCGGTGCTCGTCGGGAAGTGCATGGATCGCGCGCGGAATCGGAGCGGTTTCGCCGTCTGTGATCAGCGCAGTGAGTTCCGTTGCCCAACCGTCGAACTCGGCCGCGACCCGCGCTGTCGCAGCAGCGGCGTCGGTGAAATCGATACCGGCAAACCACTCCGCCGTACGGTTCAGCTGGACGTAGGTGTGCACGATGTCCCCCGCCTCTCGATGCGCGGCGATCGCTTTTCCGGGTGCGGGCGCGTACATCGCCCCGTCACCGACTGCCTCGGCTGCAGCCGAATGCTTCTCGTCGACGTCGTACAGATACGTCTCGACGAACGTCGTGCCGACGTATTCGGGCTTCGCATCGGAGAGCAAGGGGCGGATCTTCGACCAGGCACCGTCGGCGCCGACGAGGAGGTCGGTAGTCACCGTCGAACCGTCGGCAAAGGTCAGTTCGTGTCGGCTGTCAGCGCGCTCGTCGGCGGTGTTCCGTGAGCCGAGCGAGCGGACACTGTCGACCTTGCGTCCCCATTCGATCGTGCCGTCCGGAAGGGATTCGAGCAGGATCCGTCGGAGGTCTCCGCGCAGCACTTCAGGACGGACTCCCGTGCCGTCATCGGGTTCGTCGAGGAGTACAGCGGCGTGTTGATCGAGTACGCGCGACGCGGCACCGCCCTCGTGGATGATCGCGCGGAACTCGTCGATGAGGCCGGCAGCATCGAGCGCCGCCTGACCGTTGTGTTCATGGATGTCGAGTTGGCCGCCCTGCGTGCGAGCTTCTGCCGACGGTTCCGCCTCGTAGATCTTCGACGGAATTCCGTGAACGTGGAGGACGCGCGCGAGGGTCAGACCGCCGAGGCCCGCCCCGATGATCGTTATCGAGTTGCTCATGTTTGTTTCCTTTCAGCCTTCTATTGGAACGTCGTTCCAGTGACCATCTTGGAACGGCGTTCCAGATATGTCAAGATGGTGCGCATGGCGACCAGGAATCAGCGGACCGAACGACGTACGGACGCGCTCTCGAAGGAGCGAATCGTCGAGGCTGCGATCGAGATCCTCGACGACGAGGGCGAAGCTGCGCTGACATTTCGCGCACTCTCCGCACGCCTGGCAACAGGAAGCGGGGCGATTTACTGGCACGTCGCCAACAAGAGCGAACTGCTCGCCGCGGCGACCGACGACGTCATCGCCCGCGTGACCACCGAAGGAACCGAAAGCGCAACCCCACGTGAGGCGATCCGGATCATCACTCTCGGTGTGTTCGACGCGATCGACGCGCACCCGTGGGTCGGCACCCAACTCTCTCGCGAGCCGTGGCAATCAGCGGTGATGCAGATCTTCGAGAGTCTGGGAGAGCAACTCCAAGCACTCGGCGTTCCCCAACCGGCACAGTTCGATTGTGCGTCCGCACTCCTGAACTACGTGCTCGGCCTCGCCGGACAGTATGCCGCGGGGGCCCGCCTCCTCCCCCGCGAGACAGATCGGTCCGCCTTCCTCGCCACCGTCGCGCAGCGGTGGGAAGAACTCGATTCCGCGAAGTACCCGTTCCTTAATCAGGTGACGGCGCAATTGCGCGACCACGACGACCGAGAACAGTTTCTGGCAGGCATCGATCTCATCCTCGCGGGGATCGACACCGTCCGATAGCAGCCGTTCCCGTCAGCCGCAGCCGTCAACGCGAGTGAACAGCGGTGTTGGAGCCGAGCGCTATGTCGAGGAAATCTCTTGCCGCACCGCGCAATCCGCGATCGGGATCCCAGACGGCTTGGAGTCGCCTCGGCATCCGCAAGCCGTCGACGTTGACCGCGACCAGTCGGCCGTCCGTCAGGTCGGCAGCAACGGCCAACGACGACAGAACGGCGGGCGCGTTGCCTGCCACCACCGCAGCCTTGACTGCGGTGCACGAGGTGAGCTCGAGCAAGGGCGGCACACAATCGGGAACAGCATTCTCGAGCGTCAGACGCGTCCCTGACCCTGACTCGCGCTGAATCAGCGGCGTGCGTGCGAGGTCCGCAACCGGAACAGGCACACCATTGGCCCAGTCGTGTCCCGGCGGCACAACCACGACGAGGTGATCACGCGCTACCTCGCACGACGCGAGCGCCGACGGCACATCCGGACCTTCGACGAATCCGATATCGGCCTGGCCTGCCTGCACTTGAGCAGAGACATCCGAGGAATTGTGCAAGCTCACCGACGCCACGACGTTGGGGAACTTGTGCCGCATCGCGACCGTCCATCCGGGAACCAGATACTCGGCGATGGTCATGCTGGCGGCAACTGTGACGGCAGCGTCGCGTTCACCGCGAAGTGCGGCAACTCCCGATGCCATTTCCTCGGCACTGACGAGGATGTGACTTGCCCACTCGAGAATCAGACCGCCCTCGGCGGTGGGACGAACACCGGTCGCCGCTCGATCGAAAACCTTGATTCCGAGCTGCCGTTCGACCGAACGCACCCGGGCGCTGACCGCTTGCTGACTGAGTCCGTGCTCCCGGCCGGCAGCACCCATGCTGCCTAGACGCCCTACGGAAAGCAGGACGTCGAGGGCACTGAGTTCCGGCACCCGAGGAGACAACGACATAGACCAAGATTAGACCCACAAGGCGAGTTTGTGGGCATTCAAGGACAACCGGTCTACCGGTACGAACCGGATGAGACGACAGTGAAATACATGACCACCACAACGAGTCCCACCTTCGCCCACATCACCCCGAACTGGTTCGCGGCAGCGATGGGAACGGGAATCGTCTCGGTGGCCGCCGCTTCGCTCGAACCGGAGATCGAAGGCTTGAAGCTGGTCTCGGAAATCTTCTGGGTTCTGGCGGTTCTCGTACTGTGCGCCTTGATCGGCGCATTTGCCACCCATTGGTCACAACATCGATGTCAGGCCCTCGCCTACCTGCACAGTCCCGCGATGTTCCCGTTCTACGGAGCCGTCGCCATGGCCCTGCTGACCGTGGGATCGGCAACCGGCATCACCGGGCCGGACTTCCTCGGCCACGACGTGGCGATCACCGTCTCGCTGACTCTGTGGATACTCGGCACGGCACTCGGCCTGGTCACCTACGTCGTGATGATGATTCGTCTCGTTCGAGATGCTGGGATGGCGACGGCAATGCCGTTCTGGCTGATGCCCGTCGTACCTCCGATGGTCTCGGCCACCACCGGCGCAGCGGTCAGCACCCACATGCCCGAAGGCGCTCCGCGCATCGCGGTACTGATCTTCTGCTACATCCTGTTCGCTCTGGCACTGACCGCCGCTATCGGCATTCTGATAGCCGTCGCGAGGCAGTTCGCACGCAACCGCTCGGCTGGCGTCGACGTGATCCCGTTCAATGCCATTCCCTCGCTGTGGATTCCGTTGGGCGTGATCGGACAGTCGATCGCAGCATCCAACCTGTTGGCCGCCGCCTCACGGCATGCACTCAGTACCGAGCACGCCGACACCCTGCACGAATTCGGAATCGCATACGGAACCGTCGTCGGAATCATCGGCGTCATCGCATTTGTCACCGTCACCACCGTGACCATCCACGCACTGCGCCGCGGCTTGGACTTCTCGCTCGGTTGGTGGAGCTTCACCTTCCCCATCGGAGCATGTGCAGTCGGAGCGAATGCCTTCGGAGTCGCCACCGGTTCGACACTGATTCTGGGAATCGCACTTGCCCTGCTGACCGTGCTGATCCCCATCTGGGCAACCGTCGCGGTGCGGACCGTCCGATCGATCCGCAGTGGAGCTCTCCCCGCGGCTGCATGAATTGGCACCGATGAGTTTTGCCTCGCCGTACGGTCTGTACTCACGTAGACCATTGTCGAGAGCGGGAGTACACGGTGAGTCAGTCATTACGAGTACAGAATTTCAGCGTTTCCAGTGACGGAATAGCCTGCGGTCCGGACCAAAGCTTCGAGAGCCCGTTCGGCCTGGACCACGGTGAAATGTTTGCGTGGGCGGGAGCTACAGCGAGCTGGCCCAATCGCACCGATCCCGGCGGCAGCCGAGGCATCGACGACTATTTCACGCGGGACTTCTCCAACAACATCGGTGCCGAAATCATGGGCCGCAACAAATTCGCACCATACCGCGGCCCTTGGGAGAATCTCGAGTGGCAGGGGTGGTGGGGCGACGAGCCACCGTTCCACACCCCGGTTTTTGTCTTGACCCACCACGTGCGGCCGTCGTTCACGCTATCGGACACGACATTCCACTTCGTCAACGCTGACCCGGCGACGGCCCTCGAGCAGGCACGTGAGGCAGCGCAGGGCAAGGACGTTCGACTCGGCGGCGGGGTCAGCACTATCCGTGAATTCCTCGACGCCGATCTGGTCGACACGATGCACATCGCTGTCTGCCCGATCGAATTCGGATCCGGTCTACGCCTGTGGGAGACACCTGATGAGTTGCGCGACCGCTTCAACCTCGAAATCGTGCCGAGCCCGAGCGGCGTGACGCATCACCTGTTCTGGCGAAAGTGACCGGTGGGGGCGGCTCCCGAAACGGGAACTGCCCCCATCAGTTGTGTCTTAGGCTCCGGTCTCGACCTGGCGCCCCGACTGGTACCACGCCATTGTTCCACCGGCCACCGAAACGGCATTGATGCCACGGGCCTGCAGATACTCCGCGGCCTGCAGGCTACGGCCACCGACGGCGCAGATGATGTACACCGTTTCCGCGTCCGGAATTTCACCGACGCGAGAGACGAATTCGCTGAGCGGAATGAGCGCCGCACCGGGAACTCGGACCTGAGCGAACTCGTCGGGCTCACGGACGTCGATCAGCGGCTCACCTGCCGCCAATGCCGTGTCCAGTGCATTCAAGTCGACTTCCAACATGTCTTCTGCGTCCTGCCTTCGTGTTCGCTGCTGTCCGAATAGACGGTACCGCGTGATTTCGTGTGGTTGCCTTTACGATCTGACAATGACCAATACTGTTCCCGAAAAGTCGGGTTTTTGGAGTCGACCCACTTTGTGGAAGTTGCTCCTTCTCATCGTTGCCTATTTGGTCTTCTACCTTGCCGCCGGGCAGGTGATCTCGCGTGTTTTCGCCGACCAGATCGACACGGACAACGTGGTCTCGAGTGCCTCGAGCATCATCTTCGGCGTCATGTTGCCCATCGCGATCGGTGCAGTTGCGTTGCTGATCTTCACGGTCAAGGTCGGCTGGCTCAGCAGTATCTTCGGTCCTCAACCGGTACGCGGACGCGGCTGGATGTGGATCGGGCCGATTATCGTCGTTGCCGCCATCGCTGCCCACCTGGCCGGAACCGACTGGAGCGCGTGGTCGGCCGGCGAAATCGTCTCGTTGATCGCCCTCGGTGTATGTGTCGGTCTCGCAGAGGAATTGGTCACCCGAGGTATTGCAGTGAAGATGCTTCGTGATGCCGGCCACCGAGAACGCTTCGTCGCTGTTGTGTCGTCCCTACTGTTCGCACTCATGCACACGGTGAACTTCATCGCGGGAATGGAACTGGCAACAGTCCTTGCCACCGTCGTCTACACCTTCGGATTCGGAATGTGCATGTACTTGACCATGCGCGTGACGGGCACGATCTGGGCCGCAATCGTGTTGCACGGCCTCACCGACCCCACCACCATTCTCTCGACCGGCGGGCTCGACACCTCGGTGACGACGGGTGCCAGCGGAGCCACCACGATCGCCACACTGCTCACTGTCGTGCTGGTCGCCTTCGGCGTAGTTGCCATCTTCTTCATCCGCGGCCGGGTCGGCGAAGAGCAGCCCACGCGCGTCTCGGCCTGACTGATCGCATGGGTACAAGACATACTTGTACCCATGCCTTCTCGGACCACACATTCGATCACCGTCGTGACCGCATCTTTTGTTCTGGCACTATCGGGCGCCGTCACACACGCCAGTGCGGGGGTTCCGGCCGCTCCCGAAGCCGCGACTACCGAATCCATCGCATCGGAGTCGATCAGCGATCTGTACGCAGCCCAGGGTGCGCACGAGGTGGCGGCCGACTCGGTTCCCGGATACCAATTGTTCTACCCAGCCGACTTGTCCGCTGATGGCAAGCGGCATCCCGTCATCACGTTCGGCAACGGCAGCTACGCGACGTTCGAAGAGTACGAGGCCCTCCTCCGACACTTTGCGTCGTGGGGTTTTGTTGTTGTGGTGGCCGACAGCAGTGTGACCGGCGACGGTACTGAAATCTTGGGTGCCGCTCAGTACCTCGTCGATCAGAACACCAACGCTGAGAGCATTTTTCACCAGAGGATCGATACCGACAACATCGCCTCGGTCGGACACTCCCAGGGGGCAGGTGGCGCGATCAACGCTGCAACGCAGTCGGCGAATCTGATCACCGCCACTGCGGTGCTCGACCTGCCGGACCCGTGGTGGGCTTCGCGACCTGTCGATGTCGTCGACGTGGCGAAGTTGACCGGGCCGACGTTCTTCATGACCGGCGCCGACGATCCGGTCTCCACCGCCGATCCACAAGCTGAGTACTTCGACAAAACCGCAGCACCGGCGGTCCGGGGCAGACTACTTGGCGTCGGCCACAATTGGGCCGCCGACGGCGAAGGATTCCGGGGTTACCTGACCGCGTGGCTGAGGTTCGCCCTCAGCGGCGACCAGACTGCCGGACGTGCGTTTGTCGGCGACTCGGCGGAAATCCTCACCGATCCCCACTGGGACCGGCAAGCGATCAAGGGTTTGTGATGACGATCTTGCCGTAGGCCTGCCCGGATTTCTGCTGCTCGAACGCCTCGGCAAGATTGTCCAGACGGTACGACGAATCGATGACGGGACGAAGCGCGAGGCTCTCCAGCCCTGCAACCATCTCCTCCTGATGTGCACGACTGCCCACCAGAACACCTTCGATGGTGACCTGTTTGGTCAGTAGCGAAGTCAGGTCGATCGACGACGACGGGCCGTTCATGATGCCCAGCGCGCAGATCCGGCCGCCTGGTCGGACTGCCGCCAGAGATTGACCGAGGGTGGACGGCCCGCCCACGTCGAGCACAAGGTCGATCCCGCCGCTGAGCCGCATCGCTTCCGATCCCCAGTCCGGGCGCTCACGGTAGTTGACCACGTGATCGGCACCTAGCTCGGTCAATCGAGCCATCTTGTCGGGAGCCGACGAGGTTGCGATCACCTGAGCTCCAGCAGCTTTGGCAAGCTGGACGGCAAACAGCGCTACCGTGCTGGTCCCGGGAATCAACACCGACGAACCTGGGATGATCGGGACGCCGGCAAACAATGCACGCCACGCGGACAAGCCCGCAGTGGGCAAGGTAGCGGCTTCTTCGTACGTGTAGTTTCGCGGCATCGACGTCACTGCCGATACCGGCACGGTGACGGTGTCACGGGCGAACCCGTCGACGCCGTCACCGGGTGAATTTCCGAATCCGTCGAAATCCGGTGCACCGCTGCGCCAATGCGGCAGATAGGTGCTCATCACACGGTCCCCGACCCCGAACTGTGTGACGCCGTCGCCGACGGCAACTACCTCGCCCGCTGCGTCGGACAAGAGAATGCGAGGGCCGTCGGTCGGTATCTCGCCGGTCGCCACGAGGTAGTCGTGGTGGTTGAGCGAATTCGCGCGGATCGCGATCGTCACCTCACCCGCACCTGGCCCTGGCGTCTCGATCGTCCTCGATTCGAGGTTGTTCAACCCTCCAGGCGGAAGTACGTATACAGCGCGGTTGGTCATGGTGTGGATCCTCGCACGATTGACGATTTCGGGTGACGTTCGGAAAGGGTTCCGCTGCTCAGAGGAGAGAAGCGGTGAACCCTCCGTCGAGAACCAGGCTGCTGCCGTTGCACCACGACGACTGGTCGCTCGCAAAGAACACTGCGGCGGCGGCGACTTCCTCGGTCCGGCCGTAGCGGGTTTGCTTCGTGACCATCAGGTCGTCGAAGCCGCCGGACTCGAGGCCGAGTGCGTTCTCGAAATCCTGTTGGTGACTCTTGACCAGGTCTGTGTCGATGAATCCGGGTAGCAGGGCATTGGCTCGGATTCCGTGGAAGCGAAGTTCGGCTGACAGGGTTTCGGTGAGATTGCGAACTGCTGCTTTGGCGGCGGCATAGCTACCGATCAAGGGCGAGCCGGTGGTCGACGAGATCGACGAGATGTTCACGATCGAACCGCCTCCGGATGCGACGAGCGCGGGTAGCGAATGACGGACGGTCAAGAACACTCCATCGAGGTTGACCGACATGACTTTCCGCCAGTCCTCGAACGAGGTCTCGATCAGCGGAGTCGTGGTGGCGATGCCGGCGTTGGGTACTACGACGTTCAGTCCGCCGAACTCTTCGACCGCCCTGGCGACGAGATCCTTGACCTGCTGTTCGTCGGTGACATCAGTGGTGACAGCGATAGCTCCGTCGATCGAGTCCGCCACTGCCTGTGCTGCGTCACCGTTGATGTCGGAGACTACGACGCTCGCGCCCTCCGCCCCGAATGCCCGGGCAATGGCGGCGCCGATTCCGGCACCTGCGCCGGTGACAATTGCAACTTTGTTCGCGAGAAGATCGGACATGTCAGCGTTCCCCTTCAGTTCTCGGTCGGGACGTAGAAAAGCAATTCGGGTCCGGTGTCGCCGGTAGTCGCGATGGCCTCGGACATGTCGAGAGTCCCGTCGACCAAAGCACTTCCCAACGCCTGCGCCGTGCCCGCGAGATCTTCCGTGTCGAGTTGATAGATGCTCAGGTAGCGGCGCGCGGGCAATGCATCCTCGGGCAGCAACTGCACATCCGCCAGGAAGAATCGGGAGGCGGAGACAACTCCAGGCACTCGTTCGACGACCTGCGGAATATGCACGTCGTCGTACCAGCGGTTGAACGCGTCCTCCGAAGACGGATCGGCAGGGTGTACGTGTGCGACGAGAATCGCTGTGCTCATGGAGTTCCTCTTCAACTCGAAGTGCTTTGGATTCAGCATGTTTGGAAGGCGACAATATTCACCAGCGAGGCCACTGGTCGTGGCCGTGCCAGGTGATTCGATGGCCGCTCAAGCGACAACCCTAGGTAGGGATTGTGACCCGCGCCATATGCTCGGAGGTCAGAGTTGAGCTCCACATTTGTCCTCTCGGCACAAAACTCCGAGCAGAATCGGGCATTAGCGAAAGTCTCGCGACTTGGCTGTGACTCGCAGATCCATCAGCTGCATCCGGTCTGCCACGACAGTGACAGCGCCTTCCGCATTTTGCACCTTTCCTCGAATAAGCAACGCCGGCGCCGTATTTGCCAGTTTTCGGTACTTTGCCCACAACCCCACCGAACACACGACATTGACCATGCCGGTTTCGTCTTCGAGGTTGATGAACGTGACGCCCGCAGCTGTGGCCGGACGCTGCCGGTGTGTGACCGCTCCCCCTACCAGCACACGGTCGCCGTCCGGGATGTCGAGCAGCCTCGAAGCCGGCACCACGCCGAGCGCGTCGAGCTGTGGGCGAAGAAACTGTGTCGGATACGTGTCGGGAGATACTCCTGTCGCCCAGACATCCGCTGCCGCCAATTCGACGTCGCTCATGCCGGGAAGGGTGGGAGCTGTGACCGACGCACCGATACCGGGCAAGCGGTCCGGACGCTCCCCTGCCGCAGCGCCCGCGGCCCACAGCGCTTCTCTACGCGAGATGCCGAAGCTGGCAAGCGCGCCGGCAGTCGCCAACGATTCAGCTTGCGCGGTAGTCAGTTCCACCCGACCGGTCAGGTCGAGAAACGACGTGAACGGTCCACCGAGGTCGCGCTGTTCGACAATTTTCTCGGCGAGCGCATCGCCGATGTTGCGCACTTCCCCCAGCCCCAGCCGAACCTCGAATCCACCTGCCTCGACGGTGGCATGCGCGAGGCTGACATTGATGTCTGCACCGTGTACCTGCACTCCGTGCCGGCGCGCATCGGCGACCAGGGACTGTGGTGAGTAGAAACCCATCGGCTGCGCTCGCAGAAGCCCGGCACAGAACGCGGCGGGGTGATGAAGCTTGAACCACGAGGAGTAGAAGACCAGTGCGGCAAAACTCTGTGAATGACTTTCCGGAAAACCGAAATTAGCGAATGCGTACAGCTTTTCGTAGATTCGGTCGGCAACCTCGTCGCCGATGCCATGTAGGTCTCGCATGCCCTGGTACAGCCTCGCTCGCAGTTGCTCCATCTTCTCGGTGGAACGTTTCGATCCCATTGCCCGACGCAATTGATCGGCCTCGGACGGCGTGAAACCCGCAACGTCGACGGCCATCTGCATCAACTGTTCCTGAAACAACGGAACCCCCAATGTGCGTTCGAGTGCCTTCTCGAGCGACGGATGGTCATAGGACACAGGTTCGAGTTTGTTGCGCCGGCGGATGTACGGATGGACTGATCCGCCTTGAATCGGCCCGGGACGGATGAGCGCGACTTCGACCACCAGGTCGTAGAAATTTCGAGGCTTCAGACGCGGCAGTGTCGCCATCTGCGCACGTGATTCCACTTGGAACACCCCTACCGAATCTGCCCGCTGCAACATCTCGTACACCGCTGTTTCCGACAGATCGAGATGCGCCAAATCGACTGTGATGCCTTTGTGTTCGGCCACCAGATCCATCATGTAATGCAAAGCCGAGAGCATGCCGAGCCCGAGTAGATCGAACTTGACCAACCCAGCGGCAGCACAATCGTCCTTGTCCCACTGCAGGACACTGCGATTGGCCATCCGCGCCCACTCCACCGGGCAAACGTCGGCGATGGGACGATCACAGATGACCATTCCGCCGGAGTGGATACCGAGGTGCCGTGGATAGCCTTCGATCTGCGCCGCCAGTTCGAGTACCGGACGCGGAATATCGGTATCCGCATTCTTGTCGATACCACCCCACCGGCCGACCTGCTTACTCCACGCATCTTGCTGGCCCTGCGAAAAGCCAAGCGCGCGGGCCATGTCCCGCACCGACGACTTTCCTCGATAGGTGATGACATTGGCTACCTGCGCGGCATACGTACGCCCGTATTTCGCGTACACGTGCTGGATCGCCTCTTCCCGGCGATCCGACTCGATGTCCACGTCGATATCCGGTGGGCCGTCGCGCTCGGGCGCAAGAAACCGCTCGAACAGCAATTTGTTGCGAACCGGATCGACGTTGGTGATGCCAATCGCGTAACACACCGCAGAGTTCGCAGCGGAACCCCTTCCCTGACAGAGGATGTCGTTGTTCTTGCAGAACGACACGATGTCATGCACGACCAGGAAGTATCCGGGAAAGTTCAATCCCTCGATGATGGCAAGTTCATGTTCGAGCTGTTTGTATGCCTTCGGTGCACCTTCCGGGGGTCCGTAGCGTTCCAGCGCCCCGACCATGGTCAGCTCACGCAACCACGACGCCTCGGTATGCCCGGCAGGAACGTCGAACGGTGGCAATTTGGGCGCGATGAGCTTGAGATCGAAAGCGCACTCACGACCAAGATCGGCGGCACCACTGACAGCCTCGGGATAGAGCGAGAACAGCGTCGCCATCTCCGCGCCGGACCGCAGGTGTGCTCCGCCGGTCGGAGCCAACCATCCAGCTGCCTCATCCAAGCTTTGACGCGCCCGCACAGCTGCCATTGCCATGGCGAGGCGTCGACGCGGAGGAGCGGCGAAGTGTGCGGCGGTGGTCGCCACCGTACGTAGTCCACGTTCTCTCGCCAGTTCTGCAAGAACGGCATTGCGCTCGTCGTCCTCCGCCAACCCATGATGAGTGAGCTCCACCGACACTCGCTCCGCCCCGAAACGCTCGACCAGATCCTGCAAGGCCTCCGCCGCGGCTTCGCGACCACCCGACGTCAAGGCTTGCCGCACATGACCTTTGCGGCACCCGGTCAGGATCTGCCAGTGCCCACCGGCGGCTTCGGTCAGCGCGTCGTAGTTGTACTGCAGTTTGCCCTTCTCACCGCCCGCCAGATGTGCGGCGGCTATCTCCCGCGAAAGACGGCGATATCCTTCCTGCCCACGGGCAAGTACCAGAAGATGCGTTCCACCGGGATCTGCCGTCCCAGTTCTGGGTACCGAATCGAGCGACAACTCGGCCCCGAACACGGTCCGCATTCCCCATTCACGCGCAGCCTCCGCAAACCTCACCACGCCGTAGAACCCGTCGTGATCGGTGACGGCAATCGCCTCGAGCCCGAGACGCACAGCTTCCTCGACCAGTTCTTCCGGCGGTGATGCGCCGTCGAGGAAGCTGAAGGCCGAGTGAGCGTGCAGTTCTGCGTAAGGAACCACGCCGGTGCCACGAGTGAGTTCGCCTGCGTGATACTCGCCGCGCTTTCGTGACCAGGCGGGACTGTCACTTCCGTCGCCCGGGAACAAATCCTCGTGTTCCACGCGGCCTGGCCGTCCGGACAGCACCCGTTCCATCTCGGACCACGTCGGCGGCCCATTTCCCCAACCCACACTGACCTCGCACCTGATCGAGCCGGCCGTCACGGGACGACCGACTGCTCGAGGATGCCGAAAGGGAAGACGCACCACATGCATCGAACTGATGTTCGATGCAGATTCAGTCTGACAGGTCACTCACCCGCAGTCAACAGAGCGAATCTCAACCCTCACCGTCTCGTCACATTCAGATGTACGCATGTCTGCACTCCGTTCACTTTGGCCCCAGATCATTAGCGGCGTTCATAATCTCCATCCATACTGTTTCCAGGAGTACTACTCGTATGTCGTTCTCGCGCAACACACGTAGGTTGACGGCCGTCGCCGGCGCCGTCGCCGTTCTGGCCGCTGCCGGCTGCAGCAGCAGTGCCGACGAGGCAACAGGCTCGAACGGCACGACCGTCGATCGCGCCGCGACCGGCGAACTGTCCTCGAACGGTGGTGCTCGCCGCATCGACGGTGATCAGTCGGCTGCAGTGCGTGACGCCGTCAACGCTTCCGGCGCGAAGAACGTCATCCTCCTGATCGGGGACGGCATGGGCGACTCGGAGATCACCGCCGCGCGCAACTACGCCGAGGGTGCTGCTGGCAGCTTCGCCGGCCTCGACGCCCTGCCGATCACCGGCCAGTACACGCACTACGCGTTGACCAAGGACGGCAAGCCCGACTACGTCACCGACTCCGCTGCCAGTGGATCGGCATGGTCCACCGGCACCAAGACCTACAACGGCGCGATTTCCGTCGACATCAAGGGGCAGGCCCAGTCGACCGTCCTCGAGATCGCCAAGGCGAACGGCAAGGCCACCGGCAACGTCTCCACCGCCGAGGTGCAGGATGCCACCCCCGCAGTGCAGGTCGCGCACGTCAGCGGCCGCAAGTGCTACGGACCCGAGGCGACGTCCAAGTCCTGCCCGGAGAACGCCATCGAGAACGGCGGCAAGGGGTCGATCAGCGAACAGCTCCTCGACACCCGCGCCGACGTCACCTTTGCCGGCGGCGCCAAGTCCTTCGCTGAAACCGCGAAAGCCGGTGACTGGCAGGGCAAGACCCTCAACGAGCAAGCTGCCGCTCGTGGCTACCAGCTGGTGAAGAATGCCGCCGAGATGAACGAGGTCGGCAAGGCCGATCAGGATGCACCCGTGCTCGGGCTGTTCGCCGACGGCAACATGCCCGTCCGCTGGGAAGGCTCTGTCGCCACCCGCGACGGTTACCTGCAGCCCGCCGAAACCTGCATCGACAACCCCAAGCGAACCTCCGACGTACCGAAGCTCGCGGACATGACGCAGAAGGCAATCGACCTACTGAAGGTCAACGACAACGGATTCTTCCTCCAGGTCGAAGGTGCCTCGATCGACAAGCAAGACCACGCAGCCAACGCGTGCGGTCAGATCGGTGAAACCGTCGACCTCGACGAAGCTGTGCAAAAGGCACTCGAATTTGCGAAGACCGACGGAGAAACCCTGGTCATCGTCACCGCCGACCACGCTCACACCAGCCAGATCGTCACCAACGTCAGCGCAGACGACATCGCCACCATCGCCAAGGACCAGAACATCCCGGTCGAGCGCGCCCAGGAAATCGTCTACCCCGGTCTGACCCGCAAGCTGACCACGAAGGACGGCTCGGAGATGACGATCAGCTACGGAACGTCCGAAGATCCGGCCGTCGAATCCGAAGGGCATACCGGAACTCAGTTGCGTGTAGCAGCTTTCGGCCCGCACGCGGCCAATGTCAGCGGCCTCACGGACCAGACCGATCTGTTCTTCACGATGACCGACGCGCTGGGACTCGACCGTTCCAAGGTCGCAGCTCACTGACCTGAAAACACCCGACCCGGTAAAAGCCTGGGTCCAGTCACACCAGAGCAGCCAAGGCGCGCACCCGATCTTCGGGTGCGCGCTTCGGGCAACTGGTGCACTTACCTTCACCGGGTACCTCGTAAATCAGGCAGCACGATGCCCGCTGCGTGAATCTGCGTCGCCCGGATGCCACCGGTGTCAACGGATTAGAAACGCGCACAACACTTTCATTGCGGTCGACATCGACGAAACGCGGGACGGGAATGCCCGGGTTCTCACCGCGGAGAACATCGATCAGACCAGCAGCAAATGCACTTCCGCGCTCCCTCGCGCTACCGGCGGCGTCGAGGCTGCGATTGGCGATGGAGTCCGTCGCGATCGCCCACAGCGCCTGCTGCCGAACGCCGGACACCTCGGCGAGTACCTCGATCACGGGACTGAGTGAGCGGAGCATCGCGTGGCCCAACTCCGCCACACTCCGCGAGATCGGAATGACCGACCCGGCAGCAAACCCGCCCAGATAGCCGTTGTCACGCAAGAAGATCCGCCCACCGTTCAACGATGGATCGGCCGCGAACCCGGTGACCATCCCGGTTCCGATCGGAATGCCAGTCAGCGTGGAACTGGCCGAGTACCACCACAATGTGCCGTTCACTCGGCTGTCCGCACTCCCCCATCGCTCGGCCGTATCGGCGACACGTGCTGCCAACCACTGGGGGTCGGTCATCAACACCGCGGGCACCGTATCCGGATACGCGCTCAGGTTGTCGAAGAACGGCACCGCTAATGCCATACGGGCGTAGATCCCGGCTACCGATTCCGTCATGCCAGCCCCAATATCTCCATCCGCGGACGTACTCCGCGTTCGACTCGCGCCTTGATGCCGAAAACCTCGGCCAACAACGGCTCGTCCAACACCTCGACCGTAGACCCACACGCGCGGAGTTCACCTTCGGTGAGCACGGCAAGGTTGTCGCAGTACTCGACTGCCAACCGTAGATCGTGCATCGTGACCACAACCGCGAGCCCCGCCGACGCAAGTTCGGCGAGCAATTCCATCACGATCAACTGGTGACGAAGATCGAGATGATTGGTCGGCTCGTCCAACAACAGAACCTTGGGCTCCTGAGCCAATGCGCGCGCTATCGAGACACGTTGCCGCTCACCACCCGACAGGGTGGACACGTCGCGTCCGGCAAGCTCGACCAAACCAACCTGCTCGATGCACCGGTCCACGATGGCGGTATCTCGCTCAGTGCTTCGGTCCAACCAGCTACGGTGCGGAGTTCGTCCGAGCGCGATCGATTCACGAACCGAAAGTCCTGCCGAGACAGTAGGTTCCTGGACGCTCGCCGAGATGGTTTTGGCGATGTCCTTACGCGAGAGCGTCGTCGAGTCGGCTTGATCGATCAGAACTGCGCCACCTGTCGGAGTCAAAGCGTTGTAGCAGCAGCGCAGCGCCGTCGTCTTGCCACTGCCGTTCGGTCCGACCAAGCCCAATATTTCACCGGACGTCACCGCGAAAGTGATGCCGCGCAAGACTTCGCGGTTGCCAAGCCGCGCCCGGGTCTCGACGAGTTCGAGCAGAGGCGCAGCTTCGCCGTCCTTCGGGCGTGTCACTGTTCTGGTCTGCGTCACTGTTCTGGTCTGCGTCACTGTTCGAGCCTCCGATACTGCCGGTAGAGCATCCAGACGAAGATCGGTGCACCCACGAGGGCGGTGATCACTCCGACCGGAACTTCGGTGGATTGTGCCACCGAGCGCGCAGCGGTATCCGCGGCAACCATCGCGACGGCGCCCAGAAGGGCTGCAGCAGGGAGCAGTCGAATTGCTCTGGTGCCGACGATGAAACCGGCCAGATGTGGGATCAGGAGGCCGATGAATCCGATTCCACCGGCAACGCTGACTGCCGCGCCCGCCAGTACGGAGACCGCAAGCAAGGACAACACTCGGAACCGTCGGACGTTCATACCGAGTGCTGCAGCCCCGTCGTCACCGGTCTGCAAGACGTCCATCCACCGCGAACTGAACAGAAGGGCCGTGCCGACGACGACCAGTGCGATCGTCGGGAAGATCAGCGTCGACCATCGCGCATCACCGAATCCGCCGGCAATCCAGTGCATCACCGACGTCACGTGCCGATCATCGGCCAACACCAGGATGCAAAAGGTGATGAGCGCCGAGAATATCTGGGCGAGCGCTACACCCACCAAAATGATCGCGGTCGGCTGCGGATACCGGCCGCCGATCAGCAGTGCGAGAAACAACGGGATCATCGCCCCGACGAATGCTGCGACCGGAATCGTGAAAACCCCGAGGAGGCCGGCGCCGAAACCCAGCACCGACACGAGCACCACCATGAATCCCGCACCCGACGAAACTCCGAGCAGATACGGGTCGGCAAGAGGATTCCGTGTGACAGCCTGAGCAACAGCACCCGACATCGCCAAGGAAGCACCCACGACCGCAGCCGTGAGTGCACGTGGCAGGCGGGAGTCGATCACGATCGACTCCCGCGCCGCGGTCCACCACGTTTCGAAAGTCCCTGGCGCCAAACGGGCTCCGACTATCGCCCAGACGTCACCGACGGGAATGCGAACCGATCCCAAGGAGACGGCCAACCCCAGGACGATCGCCAAGGCGACCGCCAAGCCGACAAGTAGGGCGCCGTACCCGTAACGCGTGCGGGTCACTTCGCCGCGTCAGCGCCCGGATGGAAGGCCGTCGCGATGGTCTGTGCCGAACGCACCAACCGTGAACTCTCGAACAGGTCCGCGAGAGGAACCACGACGAACCGGTTCTGCTGCACAGCAGGGGTGGTCGCCATCAACGGCTGGGCACGGAGGAAGTCGATCTTCTGCTCGGCCGTCTTGTCGCCGTAGTCGATGACCACGATCGCCTGGGGTGCACGCTCGGCAACAGCTTCCCACGATGCGTCGATGTAGGGCTTTGTCCCTTCGGCGAAGATGTTCGAGACACCGGAGTATTCCGCGACCAATTGACCGACGCCGACTCCGCCGATAGTCGTCGGAACCTGGTCACCACTGTCGTAGAAGAAGGTCGGTACCGGCGCCGCGTCCCCGACCGAAGCGCGGACGGAATCGAGACCATCGCTGATCTCCTCTGCGACCTCGCGGGCGGAATCTTCAACGCCCAGGACTCGACCGAGTTGCGTGTAGTCGTTCTCGAGCAATCCGATGTCGGGGAAACCGGTGCCACAGTATTCCGAGAAGAGGAAGGTGTTGATTCCGCGCTCGCCGAAAGCGTCTCGGGAACGGCCCTGCTTCTCGTTGAAGGCACTGGTCATTCCTCCGACCACGAAGTCCGGATCGACGTCGAGAACCTGCTCCATGCTGGGGAACGTATCGGAGAGGCTGGGAATCTTGTTGAATACATCGGCGGTCTCCGCAGTTGGCGGATTGTCGCTGTACGCCCGACCGACGATCCGGTCACCCGCACCGATTTCGATGAGCGCCTCGGTGACATGCCCGTTCAAAGACACGATGCGCTGCGGCGGCGAGTCGAAGGTCATCTCTCGATCGCAGTTGGTCACGGACACAGGCTGTGCGAAGGATTCCGCAGCAGACGCGGACTCTGATTCCTGGCCTTTGGAACAACCTGCCGAAACCAAGGCGACCGCGATGAGAACAGCGGCGGCGCGGGACGGGGAGAACTGAAGTGACACGGGGACCTCGTAAGGGCTCTGAGCCACGAATGAGAATCCGACAGACAACTCCGCCCGCACACTGATACTCGGCCAGAGCTCCTGCTGGACTTCCTTTTCGTAGACCACGACGAATGGATGTCGCACACCGCGCGGTGGGTAATCGGGCTTGCCGACGCTCGGTGACTACCGAGAATCGACCTACCGTTGCGGGTCAGCGCCGGATTCGGACCGGCTTCCCCCACACGCGTGGCTTGCAAGTGCTTCGAGCAGTATGCATGACGTTTCCGATTCAAGACCAAACGCCCACTACAGTCGATCTGGCCAGACGCCCCCACACACCGGAGTTGATACATGACACGCTGGGCCCAAACCGTCGTCGCCCGGAAATGGTGGGTACTGAGCCTCGCGGTTCTGATAGTTCTCATCAGTGGGGTGTGGGGACTCGGAGTGTTCGGCAAGCTCAGCCAGGGCGGCTTCATCGATCCGGGCAGCGACTCCGCGAAGGTTGCGGACATCATCGAAGACAATCTCGGGCCGCAGACCCCGGACATCATCGCGATCTACTCACCCACCGACGGCAAGACCCTCGACGACATCGGGCCGGCAGTAACGGCCGCCGTCGACCAGTTCAAAACGGAAGTGCCGACCGCGTCGGTGAAGTCGTATTGGGGAACGGACGCCGCGGCCAAGGCCAGTCTGCTCTCGAACGACGGATCCATGGCGGCCGTTGCGATCACGTTGGCACCGGACTCGGGCGTCACACCTGCTACTTTCGCCGATCTCTTGCCGAAGCTCGAAGTTGAAGGTGCCGAGGCACAATTCGCGGGTAATACCGTTGTCGGCGTCGCGTTCAACACCAAGCTGGAGAAAGACCTGGTGGTCGCCGAAGCCATCGCCATTCCGATCACTCTGGTGCTGCTGGTCTTCATCTTCGGCGGCATCGTCGCTGCGGCGGTTCCGGTATTCGTGGGTGTACTCAGTGTCTTGAGCGCCTTGGCGGTTCTGCGAATCCTCACGTTGATCACCGATGTGTCCTCGTTCTCGATCAACGTCGCTTCTCTTCTCGGGTTGGGACTTGCAATCGACTACGGACTGTTCGTGGTCGGTCGGTTCCGTGAAGAACTGAATTCGGGCTCGGACCCGGGAGCGGCTGCGCAGCGGACAGTTCTGACCGCGGGTCGCACCGTCATGTTCTCGGGTCTGCTGCTGATCTGCGCGTTCAGCGGCATGCTCGTTTTCCCGCAGGCCGTCATCCGGTCTTTGGGTTTCGGTGCGATCGCAGCAGTACTGAGCGCGGCGGTTCTGTCGCTGACCGCTGTGCCTGCGCTGCTTGCCATTCTGGGGCATCGCATCAACGCCCTGACGTGGCGCAAGGATGCGGCGCAACGCGGCGAGGAACGCTCGCGCAAGTTCTGGGGCCGCGTCGTCACGTGGGTGATGAAGCGTCCGGTCGCGGTCTCGGTGACGATCGTGGCCGTGCTGCTCGTGATGGCCTCGCCGCTGCTCGGTGCCCGTTTGGGAGAACTCTCGTACACCGCACTCCCGGACAACGACCCCGCTCGCGTCGCAATGGACACGTTGGTCAACGACTTCCCGCAGACCGGCAACGGCGCGACGATGATCCTTCAGGCCGAGGACGGGAACACTCTCACCCCGGCCGAAGGTGCAGCGATCGCCGAGTCCGCCGGTCAGGTCGAGGGCATCGGTCAGGCGACCGTCGTCGCGAGCACCAATCAACTCATCGCGGTTCAGGCTCTCTACAGCGAGGGCTCTACGCCCCAATCACAGAGCACCGCAGTGACAGATCTGCGTGCGATCTCCGCTCCTGACGGAACAGTGCTGCTTGTCGGTGGCGGTCAAGCCATGGTCGACGACGGCAACAACGCCGTCCTGCACTGGTTGCCGGTGATGATCCTCATCATGGTCGGATCGACCTTGATCCTGTTGTTCCTCGCGTTCGGTTCGGTGGTCCTGCCCATCAAGGCGGTACTGATGGCCGCGCTGAGCCTCGCGACCACCTTCGGTGTCCTCACCTTCGTCTTCCAGGACGGTCACGGCGTCGAACTCCTCGGGGTCAGTCAAACTCCGCTGGAGGCGACGTTCGTCGTGCTCATCCTGGCGGTGGTGTTCGGATTGTCCACGGACTACGAGGTTTTCCTGATGTCCCGGATGGTCGAGGCCAAGAACGCGGGAGCGACGACGGAGGAAGCAGTCAAGTTCGGAACCGAACGCACCGGCCGAATCGTGACGGCCGCCGCCCTACTCCTGATCGTGGTGACGGGGGCATTCGCGATGTCCGGGTTGTCGGTGATGAAGTTCCTGGGCGTCGGCATGATCGTCGCGCTGATCGTCGACGCGACCATCATCCGCATGTTGCTCGTGCCCTCGCTGGTGAAGTTGATGGGCGAAGCGAACTGGTGGGCTCCGGCCTGGATGAAAAAAGTTCACGCGAAGGTCGGCATCGGCCACTGATTTCGGGCCACTGATCACGCACTAGTGGATTTCCCTGATCGGGCTGTCGTCCTCGAGGATGACTGCCCGATCAGGGAAATCGCTCCGCAGGGCGATGTTCTCCGAAGCTGATTTCGTCAGACTTGGAGCATGACAATTTTCGAATGGATCCTTGCAATCCCCGCTCTTGCACTTGCCGTCGCGTTCCTGTTTTCCGGAATCATCACTGCGGGCATCGACTTCGACACCGAGGATGGCGTCATGACGCACTGATGTCCGGTTCCCCCTAGCCGTCGATCTTACTTTGGAGTAAGTTACCGACCATGGCCACATACATCGTCACTGGCGGTACCGGGTTCCTCGGACGAGCTGTACTACCGGTCCTGCTCGAGCATGATGAAACTGCTCAGATCCACGTGCTGGTCAGAGCGGGTTCTGTCGCAAAACTCGAAGCACAGGTGTCGGCAATTCCCGGCGGCGATCGAGTGCATCCGCTCGTTGGCGATCTGACCGAGCCCGAGCTGGGCATCGACTCTCCCCCGCCGGCCGACCATGTCCTTCACCTCGGCGCGATCTACGACATCACGGCCGGAGACGAGCAGGCTTCGACGAATGTCGAGGGCACACGCTCCGTGGTCGAACTTGCTGCGAAACTGGGAGCCACCCTTCATCACGTGTCATCGGTCGCAGTCGCAGGCGACTATCCGGGCACGTTCAGCGAGACCGATTTCGATTGCGGCCAAGGCTTTCCGACGCCGTACCACCGAACCAAGTTCGAGGCCGAGAAGCTCGTTCGAGAACGAGAAGGCCTCACCTGGCGTGTTTATCGGCCGTCTGCCGTGGTCGGCAACTCCGTCACCGGAGAGATGGACAAGATCGACGGACCGTATTACTTGTTCCCAGGTCTGGCGCTACTCGCGAAACTACCTGCAGCACTCCCTGTCCCGATCCCCAACCTCGGTGCAACCAACGTGGTGCCGGTCGACTATGTGGCCGCTGCCCTCGTCGAGTTGATGCATGTGCCCGGCCGTGACGGCGAAGCATTCCATCTCGTCAATCCGAAACCTCAACCGGTACGCGAAATCTATGCCGGCCTCGCCAAGGCCGCCGGAGCGCCGCGGCCCGCGCTCAGCCTGCCGGGCGTGATCGCCAAACCCTTTGTCTCGCCATTGCCGATGGATTCGGCAGAATCGGCACGAAAAGTCTTCCTCGATCGCATCGGCATGCCTGCAGCGTTGCTCGACAACATGACGATGGCGCCGACCTTCACCTCCGAGAGAACCGTTGCCGCCCTCGCCGGATCAGGCCTGACGGTCCCCGAGTTCGGGTCGTATTCGACTGTGCTGTGGAAGTACTGGCGCGCAAACCTCGATCCCAATCGCGCACGTCGCAACCATCCCGAAGGACCACTTGTCGGTCGGATAGTCCTGATCACCGGTGGCTCGTCCGGAATCGGCAAGGCCTCTGCCATCGCCGCCGCCCAGAAAGGCGCCACAGTTCTCCTGATCGCACGCCGCACCGACGAACTCGATGCCGCGGTGCAGGAGATTCGATCAACCGGAGGCAAAGCGTTCGGTTATCCCTGCGACATCACCGACGACGAGTCGGTCCAGCATACGATCAAAAGCATTCTGACAGAACATGATCACGTGGACATGTTGGTGAACAACGCCGGCCGATCCATTCGGCGCGGCATTTACCATTCCACGGATCGTTTCCACGACTACGAACGAACGATGGCCGTGAACTACTTCGGCGCTGTGCGATTGGTGCTCGCATTGTTGCCCACCATGCGTTCTCGCCGCTTCGGTCACATCGTGAACATCAGCAGCGCGGGAGTCCAGGCGGCAACCCCTAGATTCTCGGCCTACGTGGCGAGCAAGGCCGCCCTCGACGGCTTCTCCGACGTAGCTGCCTCCGAAACCCTGGCGGACGGAATCACTTTCACGACCATCCACATGCCGCTGGTCGAAACGCCGATGATCGCTCCGACCGGCGAATACAACAACGGCCCGATCACCAGCCCGGAAAAGGCTGCGGCAATGGTGATCCGCGCGCTGATCGAACGCCCCAAGCGCATCGACGTGCCACTGGGCACTCTGGGTGATCTGGGAACCTTGTTCGCACCGCACACCAAGGACCGGATTCTCAACCAGATGTACCAGGCCTTCCCTGACTCCCCGGCGGCAAAGGGGCAGGTAGACAAAGAAACTCCGTCAGACGTTTCGGCAACACCGTCGCGTCAGCGCCATTCACGCTCGCGCATCCGCAAACTCGGCCGACGCGCCGCCCGACTCGTGCCCGGAACGCACTGGTGACCGGTGGTGTGACTTCGCCTCGTAGCGTGTTGGCCACCGCAAGGGATCTGCAGTGCTAGTCATCAGAATCTATCCTGACCATGGCCATCCCAGTTCACTATGGCCGTCGAAGGAATTGATTGTCGTCCCGCCGCAACGGTTCCCGCAGGCATACGTTCTCCCGAGCCAAATGGGGATCGACGACGAACTCGGAGAGAAGATACTGGCGTGGACTGATCGCTTCCAAAAGTTCTTTGTGACCGAGATCGACGGCTTCGCGATGCGACCGAGGTGGCGTCCAGGGATCAACGTTTTCGACTGGTACGACGAGGGCTATCGGATCGTGGGCGAACTTCGCGCACGGTTTCCGGACGTGCACGTCAAACCTGAATTTGCCCAGTACGTCTTTTCGGTCAACGAGCGTCGGGAAAGCATGGGGCTTGTGCCGGTCAGCCTTCCGAACGAACCCAAGGCCGGGCATATAAGCATCACTGAACTCCTGCACCCCAAGTGAGTTTCAGAGCCATGGCGATGAGTGCGATCGATACTGCGGCAGTGATCGAGTTTTCCCATCCGAGGGCGAAGTAAACCGCGGAAGAATCGAAATCCACTGCCTTGCAATAGGCTATGGGAAACGGGATCCAGGCCCATCCTGTTTCTTCGAGTAATCCGATTCCATACGAACTTGATCTACAAAGCTCCGATGCGGACGCTGGGAACCCCCAACGTGAGGTCACTCCGAAGCTCACGATCAATCCAAGAACACCGACGACCAGCATGAGTGCGCAAATATTGAGAGTACGTGACTTTTCTCTGGGTGAAGTCATTGGCACACAGTACTTCGGCTTTCCGTCAGTTCGCTGACACTGCACATTGTTCCGAATGCGAGATCAATTAGCTGACGACCCTGCGGATCTCGCTCTCGGAGGCATTGGCGCCCGTGCAGACAACAGCAACGCGCTTGTCCGCGAAGGTGTTCGGATGTGCGTAGACCGCAGCAAGTGCGGCCGCACCGGCGCCCTCACTCAAAGTGTGTGCGTCGAAAAGGAGAGCCCGCTGCGCGAGGGTGATGTCATCGTCCGTGACGAGCAAGAAACCACCTAGCCGTTCTCGCATGACGCGTTGAGTCAATGCGAATCCGGCCCCGGTCGCGAGCCCTTCGACACGAGTGGCGTTCGGGCTCTCGACACAGGTGCCGGAAGTCCACGAGTCGTGCGCCGCTCGTGCGGCCTCCGACTGCACCGCGAACACCTCCAGGTGCGGTGCAAGCGCACTGGCGACGAGGCAAGCGGCCGCCGCACCACTGCCACCACCGACGGGGACGACCACTGCGTCCAGATCTGGCTGCTGCTCGACGAGTTCGACGTACGCCGTGGCAACACCGGCGAGGATTGCCGCCTCATTGGCGGCGCTGACGAGACGCAGTCCGTCACGTTCGCTGATGAACTCTGCGTGAGCGCGTGCCTCGTCGAAGTTTGCGCCGTGCTCGATGAGCTCGGCCCCAAGCATGCGGACAGCGTGACCCTTGACCGGATTCGCCCCAGCCGGCATCACAATTACGCACCGCACGCCCGCATCCGCTGCGGCATACGCCAGGGACTGAGCATGATTTCCCGTCGAGTAGCCGATGATGCCTCGGGCCCGCGTCGGCTCATCGAGTCCAGCCACCAGGTTCAGTCCACCGCGGACCTTGAACGCACCTGTGGGTTGCACGTTCTCATGTTTGACGAACAACTGGCTGCACGAGCCCGCTCCCAAGGTCGGGTGCGATATCAGGGGCGTGACCGGTAGGTGGCGTCGGACAACCTGACTTGCACGCTGAATGTCCGCCCATGTGGGTGGTTGTAGCCCGGTTGTTGCCGCGAGATCAGGTGCCTGTGCCATGTGGATCACCCTGTCAAACACTGATTCATAGGTCTAATACATGTTTTCGTCGAAAGCATCGAAATCCTCTATGATTTCGGCATGCTCGATCTAATTCGGCTGAGGGTCTTGGTCGCTGTCGCGCAGGAAGGATCGGTGACAGCCGCCGCCGATTCGCTCGGTTACGCGCAGCCCTCCATCAGTCACCACCTTCGACAGCTCGAATCGGAAGTCGGAGTTCCGCTGTTCCAGCGAGCCGGTCGTGGGCTACGTCTGACGGATGCCGGTGCGGTACTGGTTCGGCGCGCCACGGAAATTCTCGGTCACGTCGACGCTGCCGTAGCCGAAGTCGAAACGTACGCGGGACTGAGGGCGGGGCGGGTACGACTTGCCGCATTCCCGTCAGCCCTGGCGGGTTTGATTCCGCAGGCGATGGCAGCGTTCACGTCCCAGTACCCCGACGTGTCCATCAGCCTCGTTGATGCAGAACCACCCAAAGCACTTGCAATGCTTCGTAACAACGACGTCGACGTAGCTGTCGTTTTCGCACACGCGGATACCCCGGATGTGGGGCTGAAGCACGTCACCCTAACGACGTTGCTGGACGATCCGTTGTACCTGATCACCTCTGCGCGGAATGCAGATGCCGCCAACGAGATCACGGACTACGCCGGTGAGACCTGGATTGCAGGCTGTCCGAGCTGCCGCGCCCACCTTCTCACCGCCTGCAATCGAGCTGGGTTCGTTCCACGGATCGAGTTCGAGACCGACGACTACGTCGCGGTCCAAGCGCTGGTCGCCTCCGGAAGCGGAGTCAGCACCCTTCCCGCCCTCGCTCTCCATGCACATCAGAACCCGGGTATCCGCGCACACCGCATTCGCGGCGAGCGACGCACTGTCTCCGTCGCAACCTTCGGGAAACCTCCGCTCGCTCCTGCCATTGACGCGTTCGTCAGCACCCTCGCAGCGATATCCGACTCCGTGCGTGAGCGGTTCGAACTGGATGGGCACCTGTAGGCGATGAGATCAAGGCTGCACCGCACTACCCAGTCAGCGATGGCCTGCCGACAACCGCGACGATCAGCGCGGCAAGTTCACCTTTGGCGTCCTCGGGCGAGAGCACTCCGACTACCGCCGCGTGCGAGAGGGCCTCTGCAGCACCGAATATCGCAGTCATCGATGGTTGTCCAAGCCCGTCGGCGCTGAAAGGAGCCAGCACCTCGCGACAACGCTCTGAATAGGCGCGTTCCGACTCGCGCTTGACCTGCTCCAGCTCGGGCGAGCCCTCCAGCGCTGCAAGCACTCCCGTCAGTTCACGCCCCTGTGCCAGCGAACATCCGACATAGGAGTCGGCGATGGCATTCGCCCGCCCGTTCACAGACTCCTCCGCAGCTTCGAGGTATTCCCCGAGCATCACCGTCTGACGATCGTCGAATTCCTTGAAGAGGGCCGCCAACAGCGCAGCGCGGGAGGCGAAATGGCTGTAGACGACCGGCTTTGCAACGCCGGCACGTTCAGCCAACCGGCCGAGGGTCAGCGCATCCGCGCCCTCCTCTCGCACCAGTGCCCACGACACCTCCACGAGTTGTTCGTACCTGTCGGCCCGCGACAGTCTCGTTCGTGCCATCGGACACCTCCTTGCGCTATATACCAATAGTAACCTACTCTTAGTACATAAGCGCACCATCTACCGAAGGAACGCTCATGACCACACTCGTCGTAGTCTCCCACTCCGATCCACAGTCACTTACCCAGCATGTCGCCCGTTCTACCTCCGACGCGATCCGCAACCTGGGCGGCGATGTCGACATCGCGGACCTACATGCCGAGAATTTCGATCCCCGATTCTCCAAAGCCGATGTGAACCTGTTCCGCGGCAAGGGAACTCCCCCGGCCGACGTTGTAGCCGAGCAGGACCGAATCGATCGAGCAGACGATCTGATTCTCGTGTTTCCGATGTACTGGTGGTCGATGCCCGCACTACTCAAAGGTTGGATCGATCGAGTCTTCGTCAGCGGATGGGCGTACGAGTTCACCCCGGGAAGCGAATTCGTGAAGAAACTGGACCGACTCACGGTCCACTTGATCCCGGTCGCGGGTGACGACGCGGAGAGTTTCGAACGCCACGGTGTGTACGAGGCCTTCCAGACACAGATCGAGCGCGGCATCATCGAATACTGCGGTGCCACACTGGGATCGACAACATTCGTTCACGAGTCGGACACGAAGCGCCGCGATACCCTCGCCGCAGAAATCCAAGACCTCAGCGAAAGCATCGCTGCCCGTGTCGCCTACCCTGCGACCGTGGCTTCCCGTTGACGGTCGGACATCGGTCAACTGACGCTTGACCGGCCCGTGACTGCCCAGTAGCGAAGCGTATCCCCCGTGTGACCGAGGTTGCGCGACAACTGATCAGCTGGGCGCACGCTGTCGAGTAGACCACCACACCCTTCGATTGCCTTACGTGAACCCGCGTTCGTTTCGTCGCAGGTAATCAGGACGCGACTGAGCCCCACCGGGTCGCCTGCATACGTGAGCACCTCCCGCAGAGCAGCCGACGCTAAACCTTTCCGGCGTTCCGACGGCCTGACCCCATAGCCGATGTGACCACCGACATCGGCCAAGAACTCATTCAAGCTGTGCCGCAACTGGATAGCGCCGAGGTACCTGCCGTCTCGAACGATCCACCAGTTGGTTGCCGGGACAATGTCGGGCCCCGGCACTGCCTCTGGCTGCGCCAACAACTCCTGCACCCACTGCCCGAATCCATCCCGGGAGGCAAGATCGAGATCTAGACGTTGCGTAACTCCCAGTGCCGAGCCGGGCTGATCCGCCTGCGGTCCGCCCCACTCGTCACGCGACTCCAACCAGGACGCCCACAAGGCCTCGTCAGGTGCAACCAGATCGACAGTCATAGCTGCGATGCTACTTCGCACCTGCAACGGTGCCGCTATTCCCCCGAACCGCCGCTGCCTAAGTCCCGAATCCGCTTGTCACGCCAGCAGACTGTGGATCTGATGGAGTCCGTATCCTCTGCGCCACCTGCCGGCCCATGTGATCGCATTCATCGAGACTGATCGTATGGAACCGACGAGGGAATCACAGTTCTCGAATCGACGTGACGACAACTGGCCTGACCGGTTTGGGTGCCGCGCCGCAACTCGGTGGACGCGGCGCGAGTTCGGAGACTGCCGTCTCCACGGCCCATCGCCGGCCGTCCACATGTGCGACGACGCATGTCCCGTCACTGGTCTGCTTGATGATTGCCAAATCGTCGATTCCGCAGCTTATTTGTTGTCGTACGGCAATTTCCGAAGCCTGCCCCGCAGGAGACCAGCAACTCCGTCCACGCAGGCCTGGCAAATGGACCTGATCTCGGGAAGCCACCTCCACGGCCGTGACACTCTCACCAGAGGACAGACGGCCGTACGTATTGCCGCTCGGCAGCAGGATCATCGACGGCGCAAATCGGTGCCCGCCAGTATGCGAACACTCCCACACCTGGGGTCCGAAGGACGACATCAGCGCTGCGGCAATCGGCCTACCGAACACAGCGCAGCATTGGTCACGCTTACCGTGCGCACAAACCAAGACGACTGGCTCGTCCACCGATTCGCCCAATCCTGGTGGAGGGCCGTCGAGTAGCGCGAAATCCATGTCGAGCAGATCAGCCGGTGAATCGATGCGCAACCGTTCGCACCACGAGTCGCTCGGATCGGAGCGCGCGAGCAAGACCGTGTGTCCATCAGTCAACAGATCGGTGCGGCCTGGTCGCCGAATGAACATGATTCGTACGTCGGCAGCGTCAGCTCGCCGACTCAGCTCGGCGGCAAGCTCCTCCCCCAAGGCCGTACCGTCCAGCACGTCACGACCCCAAGCGGCATTGAATTCGAGGCATACCCAACCCCGCACGACGGCAGCGCTGCCTGCCAACGGTTCGTCAACAGCAGACAGCGCGGAACAGGTCTCGGCTTCGATCACGAGCCCTATTGTGTCAGCCACGTTGAAAGTCGATCAGCCGTCCCAGTCAGCTCAGTAGAACTTCTTGCCCTCCGCGAGTTGGTTCACGAACTTCTCGATCCGCCTGGCGCGTGTCTCCGGACGCTTTGCCTCCTGCAGTCGGTACGCGATGGTGAATCGATTGGTGGAATTGAGCGTCGCGTAGAACTCGCGAGCCTTCGGGTTTTCCGCAAGCGCATCGAGAAAGTCCTTCGGGACCTCGGCCTTGGCTGCTCCCTCGTACGCGCGATCCCAGCGGCCGTCGGCCTTGGCCTTCTCTATCTCAGCGATGCCGGACGGCTCGAGGAGTCCCGCAGCGTCGAGGCGGGCGACTATCTCGACGTTGCGTTTGGACCACGGACTCCGCGCAGTGCGACGCGAAAACTTCTGCACGAAAAAATCGTCGTCGATTCGCCGGGAGAGGCTGTCGATCCAGCCGAAGCACAAGGCAACGTCCAACGCTTGGTCGTAGTCGATCGAACTGTGTGACGAGTTCTTCTTGGCCATTCTCAGCCAAAGCCCGGGGACCGCCTCGTGGTTCTCGCACAGCCATCGACGGAACTCTTCTCCGTCAGCGAAGTATTCGGTACCGAGTTCGACTGCCATCAGTGCTCCTCATTTTCGCGATACCCATACTCTGACAAAACCCTGCGACAAATATCCGAAAGTTCCGAGTGCGAGTACCCATTTGGCAATACTGACCGTCGAGGCGGCGCGAACCCTCGAGTCGGTGATGCTGTCGCGATGATCGAGGAAATGAAGGCCGACCACGTTCTCGACATAGTCGCCCGCCGCCGACAGCACCGGCGCTACGGCAAGCGCGCGCCGAGTTGCGGCCGAAAGGGGAACCCTCTCTCCGAGCCGCTTGCCTGCGGACCGCAAAGCCATCGCGTAGATCGCGGGATGTACGAAGTCCGGGTAGTAGTGACTACGAAATCGCGCCGTAGCCTCCGCATCCATGGAGTCCATGATCTCGAGGTACCGACGAGCGGAAAACGCCGTCTGCACTTCCAATACTTTAGGAGCCACCGGCCCGAGTAAACGCGCAATGTTTGCTTGTGAGACAACAAAAGCGGTGGTCCACAGTGCCATCGCATTCGCAGAGCCGGTTGGTGCCATGCCGTCGATCATTTCACTATTGGATCAACGCCGACGACAAGTGCAACCAGTTTGTCGAGGTCGATACGAGGCTCGGTGTTCTGGGAAATCGCTGCCAGCCGGATCGGCGAAGCTAGTGCCGCGAGAACAGTATCTGGATCAGTACCGTCCGGGACCTCGCCGCGTTCGATTCCACGGTGAATCATGACGGCTGCCGCATCGAATCGGGCGCGCCAGAACTGTGCGCGCGCAGCCAAGATTTCCGCGTCGTCGGTAGGCATCACACCCGTACGGGCCAGTGCCAATCCGGTGTCTGTCGCGAGCCAATCTTGGAGACTCCGAGCAAAAGTCCGAAGATCGCCGAAGAGTGTCCCGGTGTCAGGTATCGCCAAACCTGCATCCGTGAACTCGCGGAGAGCATCCACGACCAGCAAGTCGACCGTCGCCCATCGGCGGTAGATCGACGTTGGATGAACGTCCGCTTCGACCGCTATCGCGGCGATCGTCACCGACTGCGGTCCTAGTTCAGCAACCTTTCGCACAGTCGCTTCGATCACGGCCGTTCGGACCGCTCGACCCCTTTGCTTCATGGCCTCATTGTGCCAACCGCGACACCCCGTCATATCGCAACAACTACTTGCGATATGTTCGATACTAGAACGATTCCTTCAACCAGTGAGGCAGCGATTTACATGGTCATGTTCTTCGAAGTGCTATTTGTTCTCGCATCGGTCGCGATGGGATGGTTTGCCATATACGTCATTTACCGCCTGATCACGGACGAGTGACAATGACCTCTGTCGAGGATCTGGTCACTGGTGAATGAGTCCGCAAAAAGCGGGCATCCCGTATCGATCATCGGTCCGATAGCGGGGAGCGCGCATGTCGCCCAAGTCCAACCCGACTGTTCTGTTCATCCACGGACTCTGGATGCACCCGACCACGTGGGATCCCTGGGCGCAGGTTTTCAACGCGCAGGGGTACTCCACGATGGCACCCGGATGGCCAGGGGATGCGTCCACGGTGGGTGAGACGCGCGAACACCCGGAGGACATCGCGGGACACGGCATCGACGACGTGACGGACCACTACGCCAAGGTGATCGCTGATCTCGACGAACCACCGATCGTGGTCGGGCATTCGTTCGGAGGTTTGATCGCGCAGAAACTGCTGGGCCAGAAGTTGGCGACCGCGGCAATTGCCATCGACCCCGCTCAGCCCAAAGGTGTGTTGAAACTTCCTCTCGTTCAGCTTGGAAGCGTGTTCCCTGTCCTGTCCAACCCCGGCAACTACCGGAAGGCCTACTCACACAACAGAAAATCGTTCCACAAGTCCTTCGCCAGCGCCGTGTCCCAGGACGAGTCCGACGCCCTGTTCGAGCAGTACGCAATTCCCGCCCCCGGACGGCCGTTGTTCGAGGCAGCACTCGCCAACTTCGCGCCCCACAGCCCCGCTGCAGTGGATTTCAACGCCCGCCGCGGCCCCCTCCTGATGATCGGCGGCGGTAAGGATCGCACAGTACCGAAGGCCAGTTCGGACAGCTCGTTCAAGAAGTACGCCAAGGCCCCGACGATCAACGAATACAAGGTATTCGGCGACCGAGGTCACTCGCTGACCATCGACCACGGTTGGCGTGAGATCGCCGATTACAGCCTTGCCTGGCTCGACAAGCAGGGCATGAGCCCGCCACAAGGCAAGCACGAAAGTCAGTCCTAGCCGAACGCTTGAAACCGACGACGGTACACCTGGGGCGAGATTCCGAGATGAGTCGAAAATGCTCGTCGTAGGGATTCCGAACTGCCGAATCCCGCCAACTGCGCGGCTTCGGTCACCGAGTGGCCGGCATCGAGGAGCGCCTTCGCAGAGTCGAAACGGATCAACTCGACGTATTTGGCCGGCGTCGTCCCTAATTCTTCGCGAAAGAGCCTCGTCAGATGACGCGGGCTCAGGTGCGCCAGGGCAGCCAGTTGCTCGACCGAATACTCCCCCGCCGGATCGGCCGCGACTGCGTCGACCACTTCTCGCAGCGCAGGGACCCGAGGCCTCGGCCCACTGAGCGAGGGCGAAAACTGTGACTGTCCGCCTGGACGCTGGAGAAATACCACCAGAAGTTGTGCGACGCGTCGAGCCATTTCTGCACCATGATCACGCTCGAGCAATGCGAGCGCGAGGTCGATGCCCGCGGTCACACCCGCAGACGAGAACACCGCGCCATCCTGAATGAAGATGGCGTCAGGAACCACCGTGATCTGTGGATAGGCGCGCGCCAGCGTTGCCGTGTGTTGCCAATGTGTCGTAGCGCGGCGTCCGTCGAGCAATCCACTCGCCGCAAGAATGAATGTCCCGGTACAGATCGAGGCAACCCGGCCCGAACGCTCCGCCAGATCGCTTGCTGCCTCGCGCAGTTCCGGACTCACCGGCGTCGACGGGAACACGTCTCCACCCATGACCAGCAATGTGTCGAAAGAACCGGAATCTACAACGTCACGGTCGACCGGAATGCGCATCCCGGTCGACGAGTCGACATCGTGTCCACCTACCGAGCAGATCACCAACTCGTAGTTCGCCCCGCCGCGATTGGCTTCCGCGAACACCTCACTCGGACCTGCGACGTCGAGCAGTTTGACGCCGTCGAACACCAGGACGGCCACTCGATGCACTGCGGTCACGATGCGCTCTCCTTCGTCCTGATCTGTGGACAGTATGGCCGAGATCAGGGTGCGCCCGCGGGCGTGCTCGACCGACACTGGGATAGACCGAGAAATTCGCAGCAACGACGAGCAGAGCAGGTACCGATGACCACGATCATTGCCGGTGTGAAAATCCCCGATTCGAAGATGGCTGCCGACGCCACCGAGCTGGTACGAGATACGGCGTCCGAGTTACTGTTTCACCACTCGCGACGTGTCTTCCTCTTCGGATCGCTTCAAGGAGCGCGTCTGGGTCTGCAGGCCGACCCCGAATTGCTCTACGTCGGCGCCATGTTCCACGACCTGGGGCTCACCGCGAAATTCCGGGACAGTACGTCACGTTTCGAATTGGACAGCGCCGACGAAGCGCGGCGATTCCTCACCGGCTACGGAGTCGACGAAACCGACATCCGCACAGTGTGGGAAGGCATCGCTCTGCACACGACGCCCGAGATCCCCTCCCGATTGGAACCCGAAATCGCCTTGGTGACAGCGGGTGTGGAGACCGACGTACTCGGAATCGGATACAGCGAACTCGACCAGGCCGACATTGACGCCGTCACCGCGGCTCACCCGCGCCCGGATTTCAAGAATCAGATCTTGAAGGCTTTCACCGAAGGCTTCAAGCACCGTCCCGAAAGTACATTCGGGACGGTCAACGCTGACGTACTCGAACATTTTGTGCCGGGATTTCGGCACATCGATTTTGTCGAGGTCATCCAGAACTCGGCTTGGCCCCAATAGAATTCGCTGTCATTTGGCCGCCTCACTCATCGCAGCGGCATCTTCCGCCCCGAACTTTTCCTCGAGGGTCTCCGGCGAATAGTCGAGGTCGATCTCGGCGACGTCGCGCCCGCGCGCGGACTCGATCGCCGAAAGTCGGCGCTGCGCACGGTCTGCGGCGTACTCGAGGAACTCCTGATTGTCCAAACCGAACGGCTGCACCTCGAATTGATCGTTGACCCAGTTGATCATTCCGAGTGCCATGGGCATGAGTTCACCCATCCGCTGCTGGACGACGTCCCAGTTGTGATCGTCGGCGGCTACGTGCCTTCGGCAGGTGAACGTCCCCCAAGCCATGTGCCGTCGCTCGTCGTCACCGATCTTTCGCACCAATTGCTGCATGCCAGGCAGGATTCCGCGCGTCGCACAGACTTTCTGCCAGGCGTAGTAGCCCGTCAAAGCCAAACTGCCCTCGATGACGTGGTTGTACGTGACGCTGGCACGCACCTGGTTGACCGGACTCGGATCCGTCTCGAGAATGCGTAGCGACGAAGGCAACTCCTCGTAGAACAGTTGCCGGTAGTACGGATTGTCAGCGACGTAGGAATGCAGATCGCTGGTCAATCCCACTTCGTCCATCCACAGCCGAAAGACCTGGGTGTGCTTGGCTTCCTCGAAACAGAACTGCGTCAAGTACATCTCGTCGCCGAATCGCCCCTCAGCCGACATCGCTTTCATGAACGGTTGAATGTCTTCGGTGACGGCTTCTTCACCGGCAATGAACTGCGCGCACAGGAAGGTGGCGCTGCGCTGCTGCTCGCTGGTCAGCTCCTGCCAGTCACGAGCGTCCTGGGAAAAATCGAGGTCGGTTGGGTTCCAGAATTTGGCATTTCCCTTGGTGAACAATCGGAGTGGGAACGAATCCCAGTTCAACCCTCCCGACCGAAGAGTACTGAAACCTTCTCGCCCCGGCGAGGTGACAGTCATGACATTCCTTCTTCCCGAACCGAAGACAGATGCCCCATCAGCATGCCCGCAGAACTGAAACGTGAATCAGTTTTGGCGAAATTCGATCTATTCCTTCAGAGAAACGCCCTTGGTCTCCATCACTGCGAAGAGCTTGGCGTTCATCTGAGCCGCCAGATCCGGCCGATACGAGCCGATATTGAGCGGATTGGCTAGATTGTTCAGTTCCAAGGGGTCGGCTTGTAAGTCGTAGAGTTCGTATTGCGGCGCAGCAACTCCCGCAGGATCGAAGTACATCGTGTACTTCCACCGGCTCTCCCGGATGCAGCGGATGTGATTGGGCTGCGTGACGATGTTCTGACCGTCGGGCGTCGCACAATTCTGATCGTCGTAGGTGAACAGAATCGTGTCCTGAACCTGCGCGCTGGGACCGTGGGGGTAGGCGGCAGCGTCGATGATGACCGGTGTCAGATCGGTACCCGAGAAGTTCCACGATTCACGCGCTGGCGCTTGGGCGAGAGTGGCGAGAGTGGGCATCACGTCGATCAACGACGCCAAGGCGTCTGTGCGAACGGGTTCGGGAAACAGCAGGGGGTTGCTGATGACCAGTGGAACGCGCAGCGTTTCCTCGTAGGCGTTGAACACCTTCTGCCGCAAACCTCCGTGGCTCATCCCCATCTCTCCGTGATCGGACATCCGTACGATCACCGTGTCGTCGAGCATCTGCGGGGTGGCTTCGATCGCGTCGAGCACGCTGCCGATGTGTTCGTCGACCACCTTGTGCATGTAGGCGTAGAAGTTGATGTAGTTGCGTGCCTGATCAGGCCCGAGCAGCGGCCCGAGCCCGGCTGCGAGTAGCAATTCCGACTGAACCTGCGCTGTCGGTTTGTGATTGAGTGCCAGGATCTCGTCGAAAGTGGGCGGCAAGTCGATCCCCTGCTCGAAGGCACCTGGCGCGTCCGATCCATAGTTGTCGCACGTTCCGTTCATCGCATTCCAGGTCTGGGGGTACGCGAGGACGTCGTGTGGGTTCACGAACGAGACGATGAGCGCCCAAGGCTGCCCGGATGTGACCGCAGATCCGGAGAGGAAATCGACTGCCTCCTCGGCAACACGGCGATCATGGTCGGCGCACCCGCCACCGAAGTGGTCCGGATTGGTGTCCTGACCCGCGTCGGGGGGAATCCACCCTTCGAAGCCGAATCCCGCTACATCGTCACTTGTCGGATCTCCACCCTCGACGCCTTTGCTCAGATGCCACTTCCCCCGGTACTGAACGTTGTAGCCGGCCGACGCCAGCAGCTTTGCCATGTTCTGCTCGGAGACTTGCAACTGTGGCTCGGTGGGTGAGACAGTGCCGCCTTCGGTGAGGGTTCTGGTGACCCCGTGCTGCGCGGGAAAGAGGCCGGTGAAGAACGTACTACGACTGGGCGAGCACATCGCGGTATTGCACACTGCCTGGTCGAACGTCAGCCCGTGATCGGCAATCCTCTTGCGGTTGGGCAGATTCTGATCAGCCCAGCCCTGCGGCCAATACATCGGCCGGCGCTCCTGATCGGTGATGATGACAACGATGTTGGGTTTCTGCGGAAACCGATCGGCGGGCGATGCTTTCGCCGGCGCCGCGCTCGCCGCGCCGGTTGCCACGTCTGCCACTCCGGCGAGGACAAGAGCACCGACGCCACCGAGGAACGTCCGGCGCGGCAATGAATGACAGTGCGAGGCAAGAACGTTCTCTGGGTTCACGGGCGTCGTCCTCTCGGAGGCGTTGTGGCCCCAGAGTTGACCGAATCAGTGTTCGCTACACATGCGCGAGCAAACTGCCTCGGCGCTGATCAGTTCGATGACTCGATCCGCGCAGCGCAGCGGATCCGGTGTCCGGCCGATACCGAGAGGGTCGACAATCGAAATCGTCCTTCGCACGTCAGCCTCCTCGACACCCCACGACCAACCGAAGTCGTGATTCCAGAGCAGAACCGCATTCTTCCCCGGATGGTTTCGGGCATGAACTGGCAGAACGATCACCGCATCCATACTCGGTCCCTGCGGCCATCGGACGGTCTCACCGTGAACGGATCGTGCTACCGCGTCGACGTATTCGTGTGCGGACCAGTCGTTGCCGTTGGTATGCATGGAAGTACATTCGGTGCCGCACGCGTAGCGGATGGGTTCCTGCTGGAACTGATCGAGTATTGCGCTTTCAGGAAATGAACGGCAACACAACGGATTCGAATTGGCGATGGCCGTCGCGATGGACACTGTGGCCGGTACGGAACGAGACCAATTCGCAGCGCGCGACGGTGGCGGCAACAGCGTCGAGGCGATCGGGATCCACCATCCCGCCCAGACCTCCACGCAGGAACAACATGTCAGCCTCGATGAGCGGCAACCGATCCCACCACTGCGGATCCGGTCGGCGGAACTGCTCGAGCGCGGACCGCGTCATCGAGCGATCGAACGTCAGCGCAGCTCGCGGATGCCGCACCAAACTTGTTGTTGCATGCCACAGTTCTGGCACACTCGGCAATTTCCTCGCGAATACCTGTTCTGCGTCACCTGCGCGTAGCGGCAACGGTGCTTCCTCGATGACCAACTTCCGCACCACGGTGGGTCGTTTCTGCGCGATCAACGACGCCGCGTGCCCGCCGAGCGAATGGCCGACGAGGTCCACCTGATCGAGTTCGAGATGATCACACACGTCCATGACGTCGTCGGCGAACTCGTCGAACAGATACGACGACGCCCGAGCGCTCCGGCCGTGGCCGCGAAGATCGACCGAGACAACTCGCCGGTTGCGTGATCGCAAGGTCCGCGCGAACTTGTCCCAGGTACCGCTGTCGCCACCCATTCCGTGCACGAGGACTACCGGAGGCAGATCGGCAACACTGGGATGCGAGCCGGAATCGCGGTAGCTGATCTGGACCCCGCCGGCACTTCGTACGTTAGCGACACTCACGAGTTCCCAGGATAGACCTGTCCTCGTGGATTGCTGAAGCTGTCAGCCGAGGCGGCAACTGCCCTGGCCGCGTGACCTCGTCGTAGCGACCGAGCCCGATCCTCGCGATGTTGCGCAGCGACTCGCTTGCATCGGCGAAGTATCCACAATGCCCTCGAATGGCACCGGTGTCGAAAACAACAGCTCCGTGCTGCGCCCGAACTGGAGACGGGCCGTGCCCGAGGCGACCGATCTTCACGCGTGGGAAATACCGAATCCAGTCCGACGGCCCCAGCGCGGCCCAGAGATTTCCGGCAAAGCACAGGTCTTCGCGAGAACTGGTCCCCATCCCCGGGCTACCAAGCACCACACAATCGTCTACTCGCGCCGACGGGAGGGCGAGTCCGCACACCACGGCCCCGTAGCTGTGTCCGATGAGCGTGACATGCGCCGAACGCGGCAGGATGTGTGTCAATCGCGCCAGATCGATCGCACCGCGTTCTGCGAGTGTCCGCGAGAACGACTCGAGAAATCCCCACGGCGTCCTATAGCCGACCCACACGATCACCGCGACTTGATCGTCCGGTCCGAGCGTTCGGAGCATTCTTCCCAGTGTCCATCCGCTCGCTCGTGGTCCGGTCGGACGGTTCTCGTCGAAGTAGTTTCCCAATCCGTTGTCGTTGCCAGGCACGAAGATGACGATGTGCTCGGCTGTGGCGACATCGCCGAACACCTCCACGATCCGGCCTTCGCCAGACTCGTCGTACGCCAGAAGTTGTGCGTCGTGCAGCTCCGTCTGCTCGTAGTGAAGTCGATCGGTTCCGGAAACTTCAGGTCGACCCGCCGTTGCCATGACACTCCTCGTAAAGAGTTGCAACGGTGAGAATCATTGCAACGGTTACTTTTTGAATGTCATCAACGCTAGGAGCCGAGCGACGGCATGACGATGGTGCCAACGCCCCTACTGTTCGTACAGTCGACTCGACCAGGCGGGTACAGCTGGCTATACCTGCGAGCTCATTCGTACACACCCTCCACCGACCATCCACCGCCTTCACAGATCATCAGCAGCGCACGCGATTCCTCCAACAGAACCTGAGCCCGCGCCGCCGTGCGTGCCGAGGCAGCGTCCCACCATCGCTCGTCAACCGGCCAGGGCCCGGCCCACCCCTGCACTGCCCATTCCTTGCTCCCCCACTTCAGCCTTCCCGGCTGCGAACTGAAGACACCGCGCTCAGTGACGTACACGGCGTTACCGGCCACATCCCCCAGCCACACCTTGGGATTGTCGACGAAGATCGACCCCGGAGACGGCTGTGGCAGACGGCCCGGCCACGGGGCTGTCGGATCATGGGTAGCTACCCGCTCGTCACCCAAGGGCAACAAGGTAATTCGCTCCAAGGGCCCTCGACCTCCGCTCAGGACACCGACCTGAACCGATTCGCCACCCAGAAGACCCTGCACGCGCACCAATGCTCGCCTGGCTCGCTCCTCCTCGTCGCCGACACCGCCCCACAGCCCCAACTGCAAAGCGCCGGCACTGACTACCTCCACCGGTTCCAGACGCAACACGGCTATGCCTGCGGTTGGCCGGGTCTCACTGCGCCCGGTGAGCCAGCCATCCAGTTGCCATCGCACTCGATCGGCCGTTCCCTCCGGCGTCAGAGGTTCGGCGCAACGCCAAGTCCGAGAAAGATTTTCACCGTTACCCGTGCTGGCCGAAATCGACAGACGGGTGCACGCCACCGCGGCAGCAGACAACTTGTCGTGCAGGAGACTCGCCAAGGCGCGCCCGGCAAACGCTGCGGCATCCACCCGCTCGATCGACGGATCGTAATGCTGCTCCACCTCCAGGTCCGGCGGAAGTGTCCGCGCCGACGGTGGCCGTTCGGGTTCACCGCGCGCCGCACGATGCGCGAGCACCGCATCGGCACCGAAACGCGAAGCGACGTCCACTGCCGGTAGATCCGCAAAAGCACCGATGGTTCTGATCCCGAGCCTACGCAGCAGATCCACCAACTCCCCGCGATGCGGTGCAGACAGGCTGGGCTCGGCAGCCAACTCCGGCATGGGTAGCGGCGCCAGAAACCGTGCTCCCTCCCCCGGCGGCACCAGCGCTGCCCGGCGCGCGGCAATGACCGCCGTGGACAGCTGATCTGCCACCCCCACCTGACTCTCGACACCCGCAGCAGATGCCTGATCCACCAATCGTTCCGCCGCAGCTTCCTCAGAACCGAAGTACCGACTGACACCACGCGCGCTGAGCACCAACAAACCAGGACGGAGTACCTCGACGCCCGGTGCCACCGCGTCGATGGCCGCGGCCACCGGCTCGAACAATCTTGCATCGCGTTCCGGATCTGCCATCGCCACATACAGTTCCGGGCAGCGAGCCTGCGACTCGCGTCGGCGCAGGCCTCGTCGCACTCCCTCCGCACGAGCCGTCGCCGAACATGCGATCACCCGATTACCCGAGGTGACCGCGACGGGATGTGTGGCCGGAAGATCGGCAAGCGCTGCCGCTGCCACCGCCGGCCAGTCCGGGCACCACAACGCCAGAACTCTGCTCACAGTGACACCACCTGCGACGACACCACCTGCTCCGGCATCACCTGCGACGACACATCCTCGACCGGCCGAGAAGGTACCCACTCGACCCGCCCGGCTGCACTGCAGATGTCCAGACGCGTGGTCCGGGGCTGGAACGAGCGCCCCCGAGCACGAACCGCGAGGCTCAGGGAACTGAGCCGTCCACGCCCCAACTCCCGACCCTGACCGAACCCACCATAGCCATGAACCCGAGCGTCCAACCGAACCTCGGCTCCGTCCCAGTGACCTTCGGTGACAACAAGAGTCGAGCCCTTGCTCCGAGCACGTGCGACCACCGCCCGAGCACGCGACGGGGATACCGACGCACCCGCCAATCCCAGAATCACCAGATCCATACCGTCGAGCAGCACGGCGGCGATCTCGACCGGATCCGGCCCAGGCGCCGGAATGAGTGCCAGACGTTCCAGTTGCGCACCCATCTCGTACGCTGCCAGCAATCCCAATCGAGGCTGCCCGATGACTGCAACATGTCCTCCGGACGCCGTCACCGATGCGACCAATCCCAAAAGCAAGGACGCTGCACCCTCGACGGACACCACGGTTCCCCGCACCAAACCGCCCTGCGGTAACAATGCGGCGATACCCTCCGGGACCGGGAGGACACCGGCTTTGTGCGCACGGTCCACAACCGGCCTGTCCCGGTCGGCAACACTCTCGGAGGCCGCTGCACTTGTCCCGGAAACACCAGCCACAGGAACACCGGCCACAGAAACACCAGGTCCGGAAACACTCGGTCCCGAAAACGACGTATCGCCTCGCGAGGGAATGGACGCGATCTGTCGGCGGAGCTGTGCCAGCCGATCCTGACGGGACAACCCCGCCGCATCTGCCGACAGCTCTACCAACTCGGTCACCTCGGTCATCCCCATCCTCCGGAACACCGGAAAAACTCACTCGGCAGCAATCCATAACCAGCCGGCAAACCGCGGGGAAGTCGGGTCTGACATGCATCCAACGAACAGCAATTTCGAACATATTTTCGAACTGTTTTCAGTAAACCGTGTCACCCCCGACACGTCAAGCAGAGCCAAAAACCCAGTTCACAGGAGCCTCGAGCGTCACAGTGGCATCAATCCATTAACCTTGAGATGTGACAGCTCAAGAGCAGACCGGGAGGGGCATCGGGCCCGAATACCTGCTGGCGGGGCGGTACCGACTCCGCTCCAAGATCGGCGACGGAGGGATGGGCGCCGTCTGGCTGGCCCGCGACACCCTCCTCAGCCGCGACGTCGCGGTGAAACAGGTCACAAGTACGGAAGGCCTCGACACCGAAACGGCCGAAGAGGTCCGCGAACGTACATTGCGCGAGGGCAGGAACGCCGCAAAGCTCACCCATCCCCACTCCATCGCCATGTACGACGTCGCGATCGAGTCCGGCGAACCCTGGCTGGTCATGGAGTACTTCCCGGCTCGCAGCCTCGCCCAGGCCATGAACCTGGCGGACACGTTGCCACCACTCGAAGTCGCGCAGATCGGCGCGCAGATCGCTGCGGCACTCACCGAAGCGCACGCCGCCGGCATCGTCCACCGCGACATCAAACCCGGCAACATCCTGATCGCCGACCGAGGCAAGTCCCTCGGCACCGTCAAGATCAGCGACTTCGGCATCGCCCGCGCAAAGAGCGACGTGTCCGACACCCAGGACGAGGTCATCACCGGCACTCCCGCGTACTTCGCACCCGAAGTTGCCCGCGGCGACGACCCCACCGAGGCCAGCGACGTCTTCTCACTCGGGTCGACGCTCTACACGGTGATCGAGGGCCAACCGCCCTTCGGCATCGACTCGGACGCCATCGCCCTACTGCATCGTGTCGCCAAGGCCGAGATCTACCGACCCACCAAGTCTGGACCGCTCACCGATGTTCTCCTTCAGCTCCTCGAGCCGGACCCGACCCGTCGGCCGACGATGGCTCAGGCACGCGACGCGCTCGCCGCAGCCGCGACCGGCGGCGGCACGATCGATCAGTTGATCGACGCTCCCGTCTACTCGTCCGAGGGCGCCGTGCCGGCCTGGGCTCACCGCACCACACAACTCGCCGACCCACACCGCCGCAATCGCCTGACCGGCTCCACGGTCACCGGACTTCCTGCAGTGCAACAGAACACGCCACTGCGAAACGTTCCCAGTCCGATGGACATGTTCTCCTGGCCGCCGCGGATGCCGACCGGACCCGCCGATGCCAGCACCCGCGACAAGGTAGTCGCGTGGGCTCCCCTCGCCATGACCGGCATGGTCGCCGTCATCGTCTTGGCCGCACTGATCGTCGTCATCCTGGTGTTCACCGCCTGACTGGTGTTCACGGTCTGAGCACAAGCTTCACGCAGGCAGAATGTTTGCATTGAGGTGAAACACGTTGTCCGGGTCGTACTTCGCCTTGACTGCGGACAACCGCGCGTACTTCCCCGCGCCGTAGGAAGCTCGCACTCGGTCCTCGTCGACGTCGGTCATGAAGTTGACGTACCCGCCTTGGTTGGATGAGAACGGACGCAAGGCTTCCCAGGTCTCACGCACCCACGATCGATCCAATTCCAGCGTCCCGGCATCGGTGGCCGTCGCCGTCATATTGCACACGTAATGCGGTGTGCGAGAACCACCGAACGCTGTGTCGTCCTCGCCGACGGAAGTGAAAGCTCCCTGCAGCGGAAAGATCGGCATGAAGGACATCGGCGACGATTTCTTGCCCGCTTGTTCGGTCAGAACATCGATCACGTCGTCGGAGAAATCCACCAGGTCCAAAGCCTTCTCATAGGCGTACGCACCCCACGGTTCCGATTCGTCGAGCATCGACTGCAAGCCGACGTACGGGATCGGAGTGACGAACTCGAAAAGCGTCGGCAAGCCCTCTCGAATCGGCGCAATCGCGTTCGAGTGTTCTACTTCCGATCCGAAACCGGCTACCAGCAACGCGTATCCGGGCAGTAGGTGAAATTGATCCGGGACAAACGGCGCCGGCGGCGCGGACAAACTGACGGCAACCATCGCACCCGCATTTCTCGGCAGGGCAGGCACTACCTCGCGGCACAGACGAAGCGCTGCGGGTCCGTCCTCCATCCCCCAGAAGAACAGTCCCAGATGCACTTCCGGACCGATCTCGCTCAGACGGTACTCGAACTCGGTGACCACTCCGAAATTTCCGCCGCCACCGCGCAGTGCCCAGAACAAGTCGCTGTGATCGTTCTCGGAGGCTCGAACGATCGAACCGTCGGCGAGCACCACCTCTGCCGACACCAGATTGTCGATCGCCAGGCCGAGCGTGCGGGTCAACCACCCCATGCCACCACCGAGTGTCAGGCCACCGACGCCGGTATCACTGATCACTCCGCCGGTCACCGCCAACCCGTGTTCCTGCGTCGCCTTGTCGAGGTCGGCGATCGTCGCACCACCACCGACCCTGGCTCGCTTCGCTGACGGGGCGACGCTGACTACGTTGATCGCACTGAGATCGATCATCACTCCGCCTTCACACACCGATGTGCCTCGGTAGGAATGCCCGCCACCTCTGACCGAAACCTCCAACGAATGGGCTCTGGCAAATGCAAGTGCCACAGCCACATCCGACGCCGACCGGCACCTGGCGATCACCGCCGGACGATGATCGATCTGCCCGTTCCAGATCGATCTGGCGTCGTCGTACTCCGGATCTCGGGGGCCGAACACAGAACCTGTGATCGCCGATTTCAGTGGCGCGAACTCGACCGTCGTCATCACGCACCTCCCCCATCGGGCGTCGCGGTGACCAGCAGGTACTCCCACTCCATCGTGAACGGTTCGCTTCCGCTGCCGTACCTTTCCGCCAACTCGAGCAGATCGCGGTCCAGCGCCTGCGTTCGGTCGGGATCGCCGGCGATGTTCCGGTACACCGCGATGGTCGGCCCGTAATTCTTCTTGAAGAAATCACGGAACTCTTCCGGCCCGCTGAATGTGTCCACACGAAGTACGTCTTTCCTCGAGGCCACATCGCCGAGCAGATCACGAACATGGTTCTCATCGCCCCACAAAGGCGCCGGCTGCGAACCAGGAGGCGGCGGCGGTGCGTACGGCTTCATCGTTTTGAACATCTCGCCGATGAATCCCGTCGGAGTCCAACTCAGCACTCCGATCTTTCCGCCGGGTCGGCATACTCGCACAAGTTCGTCCGCGGCGCGCTGATGATGCGGTGCGAACATCACACCGACGCACGAAAGCACCACGTCGAACTCGTTGTCGCCGAAAGGAAGAGCCTCGGCATCGGCCTCCTGCCAGTCCAATTCGACTCCGGCGAGGGAAGCGGCCTCCTTACCCGCTACGAACAATTCGGGAGCCAGGTCAGTGGCGATCACCTGCGCACCCAGCGCGGCCGCCGGAATGGCGGCATTGCCGGACCCCGCCGCGACGTCCAGCACGCGGTCACCCTTCTGCACACCGCACTCGCCGACCAGTACCGGCCCGAGTTCCGCAATGACCTGCGTGGCCACCGCCGGATAGTTACCGAGACCCCACATGGCCCGATGCTTGGCCTTCAGCTCACGATCCAGCCCGAGCGTTTCCGTCGATTCACTCATTACCGTTCTCCTTCAATATTTTTGGTACTCGGAGCCCAACAACCTCGGAGCCCGACAACATTCATGCCGTTACTTCGACGCTACGACGACGGTTCACTCCTCTCCAGTACGAAATCTGTACCGGAGCACTCCAGAGGCCTACGATCGAGTGATGGGGTCCTCGTACCACCAGTTCTGCCCCGTCGCCAAGGCGATGGAGCTACTCGACGAGCGGTGGACGCTGCTTCTCCTGCGCGAACTGATGATGGGAAGCGACCATTTCAACGATCTCCGACGCGGACTTCCGCGAATGTCACCGACTCTGCTCTCCACGCGGCTGCACCAACTCGCGATCGCCGGCATCGTGGAGCGAGAAGAAACCGACTGCGTCGTCAGTTACCGATTGACCGACGCGGGCCGAGAACTGCGCCCTGTGGTCGAAGCTCTCGGAATCTGGGGTACCAGGTGGATCGGCGAGCTGGGCGATGAAGACCTGGATCCGAAACTGCTGCTGTGGGACATGCATCGACGCGTGGATCACTCCGTGGTTCCCGACGGAAAGACCGTGGTGCACTTCGTTTTCTCCGGAGTGCGTGAACATTCGCGAAACTGGTGGCTCGTCATCAATTCCGGGGAGGTGGACATGTGCGATATCGATCCGGGTTTCGACGTTGCGGTGTCGGTCTCTGCGGGCTTGCGACCGATGACCGAGATCTGGCGCGGTAACCTGACCTGGTCGGACGCCATACGGTCAGGTGACGTCACCATTTCGGGGCCTACGGCGTTGCGTCGTAGCTTGCCTTCGTGGTTCGAACTGTCGACTTTCGCATCGATCCCGCGCCCCGTGTAAAGCGCGCTCACCAGCCCCGTTCCGTCCTGTTACAGAGCTGTTTCAGACCGTGACACCGTCGACGAACGGCGACCACCTGACGGTGACACTGACCGAGCAGTCTCTGTTGTATGCCCAGCCACCGCGGAATAATCCGCCTCGCCGCACTCGGTGCAGTCGCACTGGGTGCGCTCACGCTCAGCGCATGCTCGTACACAGAAGAAGCAAAGCCCAAGAGTGGTAATTACCTTGCCACTCAGCCTGATTCAGGACCCGCAGGCGGCGAGATCGAGGACGGCATCAGCGTGCAGGATACCCATGTACCTGCACTGGCCCGTCTCGATTCCGCCCTTCTCGCGGCGCTGCAGTCGGCAGCGGCCGACGCACAGGCCTCCGGAGTGAACATGCACGTCACCTCGGGTTGGCGGTCCGCCGCATACCAACAGCGACTGTTCGACGAAGCCGTCGTCAAGTACGGCAGCATGAACGAAGCGTCCAAATGGGTGCACTCCCCGAGTCTGTCGAAGCATGTCAGCGGACAAGCCGTCGACATCGGACCGACCGACGCCGACGACTGGCTCATCCAGCACGGCAATGATTACGGCCTCTGTCAGACCTATGCCAACGAGATGTGGCATTTCGAATTGGCAACCACTCCCGGCGGGGAATGCCCGCCCCAACTGAGCAACCCTTCGGACGAGAGAGCGGAAGGCTGATCATGACACGAGTCAAACCCGCGAGACTGATTGCCGCACTGGCACTCCTGATCCTCGGAGTCGTCGAATTCGAACTGGCAGTCAACACTACTGGTGGTCAGATCGTCGACCAACAACTCATGGTGGGCGCGGCCACCTCCGAAGGACTCAGTGTGTTCTCCACCGAGTTCATCGGCCTCGTCACTCCGATACTGATAGTGGGAGGAGTGCTCGTGGCACTCATGATCACATTGCGCAACAACCCGATTGCGCTGGCCCTACGCGTCGTCGTCGTGACCCTCGGTCCCATCACGACGGCCTGGGTTCTCAAACAATCGTTGGATCGACCGGACCTGAACGGCCTGGTGATGCACAATTCCTTCCCCAGCGGCACGCTGACGGCCATCGCTGCTCTGGTCTGCGCGATCGTGCTCGTCACACCCTCGAGGTGGCGGGCAGTCGTTGCAGTCAACGGTGCGCTGATCACCATCGGGACCGCGATCTCGGTAGTCGCGTTGCAATGGCACCGGCCGAGTGACGTGATCGGTGCGCTACTGCTCGTCGGCTGTTACACCCTCGCCGTGTCGGCATTTCCGTTGAACACCAGCGTCGCACGGCACGCAGTACTGGCGGACTCAGGCAACGAACGGCTCTCGAAAGTGTGACCCCTGTACCCTTGGCTGACCGAGATTCCTCCGACCGCAGAAGGCCCCTGATCATGGCGAGTCCAAGGTGAGCGCATGGTGAGCATTCTTTTCATAGAAGACGATCCAGCGGTAGCCGAGGCAATCACGTTGGGACTGAACCGACTCGGGCACAACGTCAGCCATCGACCCGACGGTAACGGCGATTTCGACGACGTCCTCGGCTCCACCGACCTCGTCCTACTCGACCTCGGACTGCCAGGAGCCGACGGTTACGAGATCTGTCGACGCATCCGTACGCGCAGTTCGATCCCGATCATCATCTTGACCGCCAGATCCGACGACATCGACACTGTTGCGGGCCTCGAGGCCGGTGCCGACGACTACGTCGTCAAACCGGCCAGTCCGCGTGTCCTCGATGCTCGGATCAAAGCCGTCGTGCGGCGCTCGGCACCCGCAACGACGCGTTCAGATGTGGCGCCGGGCGCAGAGAAGTTCGGCGACCTGGAATTGGATCGGTCGTCCTTGCAGGTACGCAAGGCCGGGATGCTGCTGACCCTGACTCCGACCGAACTCCGACTGATACTGGCGCTGACCGAAAACCCCGGACAGGTTCTCAGCCGCAGGCAGTTGTTGTCCGCAGCCTGGGACCAGGAATACCTGGGCGACTCACGAATCGTCGATGCAGCAGTGCAGCGGCTGCGCGGAAAGATCGAGGACGACCCAGCCGCACCGACCGTGATCGAAACGGTGCGCGGGTTCGGGTATCGCTTCAACACCAGCCCGGCCCGATGAGACCGACCTGGCTTCGGGTCGACGGTCTGCGGACCAGGCTCGTGCTCGTGTTCATCGCAATCGTCGTGATCATCGCCGGAGCAACCGCAGGCGTCGTCTCGTTCATGGCGCGGTCGTGGATCTATTCCAACGCTCAGGACGTGGCAACGGCACAATTTCGCGACGAACTGCAGTACAGCAACGGACCGCCGGTAGACGGGCTGACACCTGACACCCTCGGACAGATCTTCCAGTCCGACATGACTCTGATCGTCGACGGCGAAGTCATCCGTCAAGGATCAGTGGATGCGGCAACGATCCCACCCAGCTTCGAAGAGGGTTTGGACAGTCCCAAACTGATCCGCTTCGAGAGACTCGACTCCCAGCGCATCATGTTGGGAATGTCGGTCAATGTCGTGGACATGACTGCAGACGACGGCTACGACAACGAGACACTGGTCAAAGCCGTCACCATCCGGCCGCTGGTAGGGGTGCAGGACAAGTTCGACGACCTGCTTCGAGCTGTCGGTCTCACCCTCGCGGCGGGTGTGCTGGTGAGCGGTCTGCTCGGACTCTGGATCGCGTCGACGCTGGTCCGTCCGCTCAAACGCCTGGACGAGGCCGCCGCCCGCGCCGCCGACGGCGACCTGAGCGTCCGGCTCCCCGAAGACGGAGTAGCCGAACTTGCCCAGGTCACAACAACTTTCAACAACATGGTCGCTCGCAACGAAGCGGTCATCCGAGGTCTGGAAGAATCGGAAGAGCAGTCGAGAAGATTTGTCGCCGACGTCTCCCACGAGCTTCGAACGCCGCTGGCGGCATTGGTTCCGGTCAGCGAAATCCTCCGCGAAGAGATCCCCAATCTTCCGCCAGACGCCGCCGCTGCAGCGCGCATCGTGAGCAGTGAGATCGGCAAGCTCACTCGACTTGTCGAAGATCTGATCGAAATGTCGCGCCACGACTCACAACAGGCGCGTCTCGTCCTCGACGACGTCGACCTCGTCGAATTGACCGAGCGCACACTCGAGAGCCGAGGTTGGACAGAAACCGTCGAACTCCGTGCACCCGAAAGCGTCAGCACCAGAGTGGATTCGCGTCGAATCGACATAGTCGTCGCCAACCTCGTCGGCAACGCACTGCGCCACGGAGCGCCTCCGGTTCGCGTCGAGTTGAGCGCAGAACCCGGTTTCTCCGTCATCACCGTCGTCGACCACGGCCCCGGCATCTCACCCGAAGACCGGCAGGCGATTTTTCGGCGGTTCTACAAGGTCGACACCGCGCGCGGACGCAGCGAAGGCAGCGGACTCGGGCTCTCCCTCGCCGTCGAGAACGTGCACTTGCACGGCGGCACCATCGGCGTCGACCAGGTGGACGGGCGCACGATCTTCACGGTTCGCCTGCCCCATCGCTGACCCATTCCCGAGCGAACGTACCTTTCGGCGCACCCAAGGCGATCGTCGTACCGTTCGCTCGAAAAGGGGTGGGCACTTCGCACCCTGGGCCGCCCAAGTTTGACCAAATAATGGGATTCTGGTTTCAACATGTGAAACTACGCGAGTAGCGTCGGCATCGTCGAACAGCGTAGAAATCGGAGGGCACCATGACGCAGGCGTCGCGGTTGGAAAAGACGGCCGTCTCCCCGAAGGCGTGGACGATGCTCGGAATCGGCGTCGCAGCCCAGGCCGCAGGCACCGTCTTCGTCAGCACCCCCGCCTTTTTGATCCCCCTGCTGCATTCCGAGCACGGTCTCTCGTTGACGCAAGCCGGAACCCTGGCCGCTGCACCCACTTTCGGCATGGTTCTCACCTTGGTGGCGTGGGGAGCGATGGCTGACAGATTCGGTGAGAAATGGGTCATCTCCATCGGGCTCGCGCTGACGACGATCGCCGCGCTCGCCGCGACCACCACCGACAACTACGCCCTCCTCGGGATCGCATTTCTACTGGGCGGAATGGCTGCGGCGAGCACCAACGCCGCCAGTGGGCGTGTTGTGGTCGGCTGGTTTCCCAAGGATCGGCGCGGCCTTGCGATGGGCATCAGGCAGATGTCACAGCCACTGGGCGTGACCATTGCGTCGTTGACCATCCCGACTCTCGCCGCGAACGTAGGAATCGGCTCGGCCGTCGGACTGTCGGTGGCGCTCAACGGCGTCCTCGCCCTGATCTGTGCCGTCGCATTGGTCAATCCCCCGCGCCCGGCGGCACGGTCCACAGATATCCCGGTCGAGACGATCAACCCTTATCGCTCGAACTGGTTCCTCTGGCGCATTCACGTCGTCTCGGCACTGCTGGTATTTCCGCAGTTCACCCTCTCGACGTTCGGTCTGGTCTGGCTGATCAGCGAGCAAGGCTGGGATGCGGCGCCCGCTGGACTCCTGATCGGGATCTCCCAGTTCGTGGGTGCGCTCGGCCGCATCGTCGTCGGCATCTGGAGTGATCGTGCCGGAAGCAGAGTAGGCCCGCTGAGGTTGGTTGCCGTCTCCGCGTCCGCGGTCATGTTGGCCATGGCAGCAGCCGGCGCAGCGCCTTGGGGCGTGCCGGCCCTGATCCTGCTGCTGGCAACCACCGTCAGCGTCGCCGACAACGGTTTGGCGTTCACATCCGTCGCCGAAGCTGCCGGGCCGAAATGGCAAGGAAAAGCGTTGGGCGCACAGAACACCGGCCAGTTCATTGCCGCGTCAGCAGTGGGCCCGGTGGTCGGTGCGCTGATCGGCGCGGTCGGCTACCCGCTCGCTTTCGCGATAGTCGCGGCATTTCCAGCCGCGGCAATCCCCTTGGTGCCCAGCCGAGATCGCGACATCAGCGTCTAGTCCCTCATCGGATTCGGTTGCACTGCAGGTCCCGTCAGATCACAATGCGGCTTGCAGGCAACCGAATCCGCTTCCTGAACAGGCTCGACTGCCGGAGTACGAATCAGCGTCGCGGCGATCGCCGCACCGATCAACAGCAGCGCCACACAGATGTACATCGCGTACCGGAAACCGTCGGAGAAACTCGACGGATCGACCAGGCTCTCGGCATCGATACCCACCAGGGCAGGCAAGGCCGCAACCGCAAGAAGCTGGCTCGTGCGAGCAACGGCATTGTTCACACCCGACGCGATTCCGGACTGCTCCACCGGCACCGAGCCGAGCACGGCGGCGGTCAACGGCGCCACCATCACCGCCAGGCCGAGCCCGAAGACCAGAACTCCCGGCAGCACGACGGTCAGGTACGACGCATCCGGGCCGATCCGCGTCATCAACACCAACCCCACCGCGGCAACGGCGGGCCCGACCGTCATCGGCAATCGCGGTCCGTGCGTCTGCGCGTAACTGCCCGCGCGCGAAGACAACAGCAACAATGCCAAGGTGATCGGTACCGTTGCGACGCCGGCAGCCACCGGCGAGTACCCCGCGACCAACTGCAATTGCAGCACGAGCAGGAAGAACACACCGCCAAGCGCCGCATAGACCGCGAGAGTCACCAGATTGGCCGCGACGAACATCCGCGAACGAAACAGGGACGGCGGCACCAACGCACTCGGCGATCGACGTTCCACCACAACGAACAGGCACAGCGCGAGCACCCCGACCAGCCCGACTATCGGGTTGACTTCGATCAGCCCGTACGTCAGCGCCCCGAGACCGACTACTGCGCAGGCAGATCCGACCACATCCAGGTGCTCGGGCGGATGCGGATCGCGGCTCTCGGGCACGTGGCGCACCGCTGCCCACACCACGACGATCGCCAACGGAATGTTGAGCAGGAACACCGATCGCCATCCCGCCACTTCCACCAGCCAACCACCGAACAGCGGACCGATAGCGCCAGCGACACCACCCAAGCCCGACCACAAGCCGATCGCCGCACCGCGGTCCTCCTCGCGAAGTGACGCGGAAATGATGGCAAGGCTGCCAGGCGTCAAGAGCGCAGCTCCCACTCCCTGCAGGATCCGCGCAATCACCAGAAACGTGATGTCAGGTGCAATTCCGCACAGCAACGACGCGACCGCGAACCAGACCGTCCCCCACACGAATACCCGCCGCCGACCCCAACGATCGCCGAGGGCTCCCCCGAGCAGTATCAGCGACGCCAATGCCAAGGTGTATCCACTCAGAGTCCACTGCAGCCCGGCGACACCGGAATTCAAGTCCTCGCCGATGTGCGGCAGAGCAATGTTGACTACGGTGCCGTCGAGGAGAGCCATGCTCGAGCCGAGAACGGTGGCGGCGACAACCCAACGCCCACGTTTCGACGCGAGCGCCAGTGGTTCCGTCATCGGTCCATGGTGCGCCTTCACTCGCAATCGCGAAAGGGTGCGCGGAAATTCAGTCGATCTGGCGGCGATGTGCCCAACGAGTCAGCGCATTGCGATTGGACTGCTGAGTCTTTCGCAGAACGTTCGATGCGTGAGTCTCGACCGTCTTCACGGAAATCACCAGGTCCTCGGCAATTTCACGGTAGGTGTACCCACGTGCCAGCAATCTGAGCACTTCGAGTTCCCGCGGAGTAAGAGAATCGAGTTCCGGATCGAGTTGTGGCTCGGGTGCATTGGAGCGTCCGGTGAAGGAGTCCAACACGAAACCTGCCAGGCGCGGCCCGAACACCGCGTCACCACCGGCAACGCGTCGTACGCCCTCGGCAAGTTCGGATCCCGAGATCGTCTTGGTCACATACCCGCGCGCACCGCCGCGGATCACCGCGATCACGTCTTCGGCGGCATCGGAAACGCTGAGCGCCAGGCACACCGGGCCGGAATCGATTCCGCGCAGAACTGCCACTCCACCACCGTCGGGCATGTGGACATCGAGCAGAACGACATGCGGCTTCGTCGAGTTGATACCGGCGATTGCCTCCGCCACGCCGCCGGCCTCACCGACGACATCCATATCCGTCTCGCGCGAGAGTTCGGCCCTCACCCCGGAGCGGAACACTGCATGATCGTCGACAAGAAATACGCGGTACGGGGGCGGCGCAAGCGAAGTCACTGGGGCTGTTCCTCGGGGTTGTCGACACGGTCAGCAGTCTGGTCCCACTTTAGAGCAGAGTCACCGAGCGGCATGTGCACGCGGATTTCGGTGCCCTTTCCGATGTCGGATCGAACCACGACGCGGCCACCGCGACGCTCGATTCGACCACGAATCGACTTGGCCAGCCCCTGGCGATCCTCCGGCACCGCGTCGACGTCGAATCCGACGCCGCGATCACGAACGAACACACTGACCTGATCACCCTCGACCTCGGCGAACAGATTGATTTCCTTCTCCCCCGAGTGCTTTGCCGAGTTCACGAGAGCTTCACGCGTCGCACCGAGGAGCGCGGTGAACGCTTCCTTGGGCAGGCCGTTCTCGACGCCTCCGCCTTCGAGTTGTACGTCGCCGACAGTGACGGGACGGACCGTGACACCGTGCTGGTCTTCCACTTCACCGGCGATGATCTTCAGGCCTTCCGTCAGGCTCGTGTGGTCGATGTCGCCGCCGCTGAACAACCACTTGCGCAGCTCGCGTTCCTGACCGCGGGCCAGGCGCGCCACCTCTTGTGGGTTGTCGGACTGCTTCTGAATCAGCGCCAACGTCTGAAGGACGGAGTCGTGTAGATGCGACGCAATCTCTTCACGTTCGTCGTTGCGAATTCGGGCCGCACGCTCGGCGCCGAGAGCACGCCACATCCGCAGCCACAGCGGCACCGTCAACAAACCGACACCGATCAGCGTCACGACCACCGCCAAGAGAGACGAGCGCAGTGCTTCGAGGTCGACCTGAGCAAGGACGACAACGCCAAGACCCAAGATGATCAAGGTGGCCCCCCCGACCACCCGCGCCCACGTCAGAACGGTAGGCCGCTGCGGCAAGCCGATGACAGTACGGGGACCGTCGGAGTCGAACTCGCGCCACACCAAGGCGGCACCGATCGCGACGACGAAGAACGGCGCGAGCACCGAACCCGCCGTGCCGCTGAACAACCAGGACAACGCGGCTGCGCCGCCCAATCCGAGTGCGATCAAGCCGTACGCCCGCTGCCGCTCGGCCGCGGACGGCTTCTGCGTGTCCGTGCCGGCAGAGGTGAAGATCCACAAGGCGCCGTAAATGACGATGCCGGATCCGGCCATCGCAGCAAGAATCGTGAAGGCGACGCGCACTTTCAGGACGTCGATACCGAGATGATCGGCGATACCGCCCGCAACTCCGGCGACGATGCGACCGCCGGAGCGCCGCTCCAGCTTTCGCAGTGGCACGGCACCCGGAATGGGCACGCCCTTCTTCATGGGTACGGGATGCACCGGTACCCCGTCGACGGGCGGGCCTCCCGCAAACCCGGGAGCGGGACCGCTCACGAACGGCGGATCTGACAGATATTGCACATAGTCGATACTGGCACGAACCACGCGGACACACATCAGGGTCCAACCCTGAATCAGGCCGCCACCCTCACCCGCGATCACCACAAAGATCAGGGTTGGCCCTGATGCGCGGAGGCTGCCTCGGAAGCCAGGATTGATTCATGAACAATCCGACTTTCCAAGAACAGATCCAGGATCTGTGGCGGACCCGCCCCGTGCGTCTGCCGGCACAAGGTCACGTGGCTGGGGTATGCGCCGGAATCGGATACCGGTACGGCATCGACCCCGTTCTCGTACGCGTGGCGTTTGTCGCGTCCACCATTTTCGGTGGCTCAGGCATCCTTCTCTACCTCGCCGGCTGGTTGGTACTTGCCCGTGCCGGTGACGGATCGTCCCCCGCGCAGTCGTTGATGGGCCGCGGACACAGTTCCGATTCCAGTACCAAGACCATCGTCTTGCTGGTGGCCCTCGCCATCGCGGCTACGACTGTCGGCCCCGTCGGCGTCGGTCTGGGTGGTTCCGGACTGATCGGGCTGATCCTGATGGTCGGTGGCCTGTGGCTGCTCTACCAACGAGCGCCCATCCCGCCCGCACTGCCGCAGAACACGTCGCCTTATGTCGGCGCAGGCACCGCGTATCCAGGCACCGGATTCACGCCTGGGCCGTTCACCCCCGGATACTTCGCGCCCAATCAGCCTCCCGTGTACACGCCGTACACCAAACTCCCCGACAGCTATGTGCCCGAGGAACGACCGGCCGACCAGCCGCAGCAGTCACCACAATCTCAGGCCGCTCATCCGACGATAAACCTGTCGAAGGACCCGAGCGCTTCGGTCAGCACCAATCCGACCGAGGTGATCGGTGAGGCCGCCATCACGCCGCCGTCCTGGGATCCGCTCGGTGTCGCTCCGTTCGCCTGGGATCTTCCGGATCCGGCAGCCAAGGCCACACCGCTGCTCCCGTTGCCGCCACGTAAGCGTCGCTCGCGTTGGACGCTGACGGTCCTCGGACTCGCAATCATCGTCGCCGCCGTCACAGGGGCAGCGGGCGCCGCAACCGGCAACGAGTGGTTCACTCCCGGCCGAGTCGGTGCAGTCGGACTCGCCGTCATCGCACTCGGCCTGATCCTCGGGGCATTCTTCCGCAAGGGGTACGGCCTGCTGGTCGTCACCGGACCACTCGTGGGTTTCGTGCTTCTCGCCTCGTTGGTCTACCCGATAGAGTTCGACGCCTCGGGTGAGCAAAGATGGACTCCGGCAACAGCTTCCGAGTTGGATCCGTCGTATTCGGGAGCCTTCGGAAGCTTTACTCTCGACCTCAACGGGGTCAAGTTCACCGAGGACGAGACCATCGACGTCGCGGCGTCGTTCGGCGAGTTCACCGTCATGGTGCCACCAACCGTCAACGTCAAGAACAGCTGCACCGTCGTCATGGGTGACGGATCAGGTTGCCTCGACGGCGGAATACACCCGGGCCGCGATGCGACACCGGACTCTCCCACCCTGACCATCAACGCCAAAGCCACGTTCGGCAGCCTGAAGGTGACGCAATCATGAGCGAGTACGACGAGACGACAGACCAGGACGAGACCCGAGAATCCAAGCGCCCCTCGGCACTTCTGCTGATCGCAGGACTGGCCGCACTACTGGTCAGCGTGTGGGCGTTGGTCGGGCCGTTCTCTCTGGCGCCGGCAGCGAACATTCAATTCCGTTGGCTGTTCGTCGGTGCCGCCGTCGTGGCAGGACTACTGCTGGTGATTCTGCCGAATCGGCGCAACCGCAAGTAAAACTACTGTGCGCCTTTATTAACCGCGGGGGGTTAATAAAGGCGCACAGTTGTTTTTTACTCCCACTCAATAGTTCCCGGCGGCTTGCTCGTCACGTCGAGGACTACGCGGTTCACGTCCGCCACCTCGTTGGTGATTCGAGTCGAGATGCGCTCGAGGGTCTCGTACGGCAGACGCGTCCAGTCCGCGGTCATCGCGTCTTCACTCGAGACCGGACGCAGCACGATCGGATGACCGTACGTCCGGCCGTCACCCTGTACGCCCACGCTGCGGACGTCGGCAAGGAGAACCACCGGGCACTGCCAAATCGTTCCGTCCAAACCTGCAGACGTAAGCTCTTCGCGCGCAATGGAATCTGCCTGACGCAGGATCTCGAGGCGATCACGGGTGACCTCACCGATGATGCGGATACCGAGTCCGGGACCGGGGAACGGCTGGCGACCGACGATCTCTTCCGGCAGGCCGAGTTCGCGGCCCACTGCACGGACCTCGTCCTTGAACAGCAGACGCAGCGGTTCGACCAACTTGAACTGCAGGTCTTCCGGCAGCCCGCCGACATTGTGATGGCTCTTGATGTTTGCAGTTCCCGTGCCGCCGCCGGACTCCACGACATCCGGGTACAGGGTGCCCTGCACGAGGAAGTCGACGGTCGCACCGTGAGATGCGTTCTCGCCCAGAACATCACTGACTGCGCCTTCGAAGCTGCGGATGAACTCGCGGCCGATGATCTTGCGCTTGGTCTCGGGATCGGTGACCCCAGCCAGCTCACCGATGAAGGTGTCCGCAGCATCCACGGTGATCAGACGCGCACCGGTTGCCGCGACGAAGTCCTGCTCGACCTGCGTGCGCTCACCGGCTCGCATCAAACCGTGATCGACGAAGACACACGTCAACCGGTCGCCGATTGCCCGCTGAACCAAAGCCGCAGCGACAGCCGAGTCGACACCACCGGACAGACCGCAGATGGCGTGTCCGTCGCCGACCTGCTCGCGAACCTGCTCGATCAGCGCATCGGCGATGTTGGACGCCGTCCACGCTGCCGGAATACCGGCGATCTCGTGCAGGAAGCGGCTCAGGACCTGCTGACCGTGTGGGGAATGCAGAACCTCGGGGTGGTATTGCACGCCGGCGAGCTTGCGGGCGCGATCTTCGAACGCTGCGACGGGAGCGCCATCGCTGGTCGCAGTCACCTCGAAGCCGGACGGCGCTTCGGTGACGGCGTCACCGTGGCTCATCCACACCGGCTGCGTCGCGGGAAGTCCGTCGTGCAGCAACCCACCGGATACCGCGATGTCGGTACGGCCGTATTCGCGGGTACCGGTCTCGGCAACGGTGCCGCCGAGGGCGCCTGCCATTGCCTGGAATCCGTAGCAGATTCCGAAAACCGGGATGTCGTGATCAAAAAGTGCGGGATCGAGCTTGGGAGCACCGTCTGCGTAGACACTCGAGGGCCCACCCGAGAGCACAACAGCCAAGGGGTTCTTGGCCACGATCTCCTCGACGGTCGTGGTGTGCGGAATCACCTCCGAGTAGACCTTGGCTTCGCGAACTCGCCGTGCGATCAACTGCGCGTACTGCGCTCCGAAGTCGACGACAAGAACTGGTCTCTGCTGCTCGATATCTGCCACAGGTGCAGTCTAATCGCCGCAGCCAGCGCTTCTGCGCATGCATGGACTCAGCCCGCTCCTCGGCCGAGTGAGCGCGAGGTACGTCACTACAAAGGCCGACCCTCCGGACTGCGCGGCGACCTCGGGGCGAACTAGACCACCGTCCAGGTCAACGATGCCCCAATCACCCGCACTTTAGCTTCGGCAATCAAATCGGCGACATCATCGCAGGCCAGAGCCCGAAATGGACGGAGGGTGAATTTTCTGGACGTTTGACCGATTCGCCTGAACCAAACGTCCAGTAAAGGTAATCTCGCCCGTCAAGTGATCAGGATCACGATCGCAAACGGCCGGCGCCGCCGAACGGCGCTCACCTCGAGGAGGACCTGTGCGTCGATTCATACGACGACTCGCCATACCTGTCGCGGCTGTGACGGCTGCCGCCGGACTTCTAGCCCTCGGCACGCCGGCCACTGCTGACGAAGCCCCGCCGACCACCTTCACCGGCACGACCGACAATCTGATCTTCACGAAGAGTGTCATCGGGAACGCGGCAGTTCACCCGGGTGACACCGTCACGTACAAGACCGAGATCAAGCACAACGAAAGCGGCATCGAACGGTCGATCGCAAAGATCCGTGACATCCCGCCCGCAGGATTCGTCCTCGTGCCGGGCAGCGCCAAGGCCACCTACCTGGGTGTGACCAACCGGGCGACGATCAGCAACGAATCAGATGGCGGAGTCTCAGCGAAGTGCTCGAGCGGCTGCACCTTCCTCGTCGGTGGATTCGTCGTCAAGAAGAACCAACCCGTCACGCTCGAAGCGACCTACACGGTCCCTGTCGGCACAGCGTTCGGGACGTACGACAGCGGCATGCTCTTCGACGTCAACGCCTTCAGCACGCAGCAGGGCCTCAACCCGATCAACGTCAACGTCCAGGTCGTCGACCCGTCTGTCGCCACCGGAACCACTCTGGTTGCACCGGCAACGGCGAAGGTCGGCACGCCGGTCGACCTGACCGCGACGGTTGCGCCGTCCGACGCGAGCGGCACCGTCCAGTTCAAGGACGGCGGCAACGACATCGGCGCACCCGTCCCGGTCTCGGGCGGTAGCGCCACCCTCTCCCACACCTTCGACAGCGTCGGCGCCCACGACATCACCGCCGCGTACAACGCCGGTCCGGGATTCCACAGCTCGACCTCCGGAGTCCAGACCGTCGACGTCTCCGCGGACACCACCACCACGATCTCGGCTCCGAACGCAGCATTGGTCGGTGACAGCATCACCGTGAGCGCCGTCGTCACTCCGGCCAACGCCGTGGGCACGGTGCAGTTCAAGGACGGCGACACCAACCTCGGCGCACCGGTGGCCGTGGTCGACGGAACGGCTTCCCTGACCCGCAGCTACGACGCCTCCGGCACGCACAGCTTCACCGCAGTGTTCACCGGCGAGGCCGGCTACGGCGATTCAGTGTCCACCGCAACCCAACTCGACGTCAGCGATCCCGACTGGGGAACCACCACCACCGTTGTCGAACCGCTCACAGCAGTCGTCGGTGAACCGACCAACCTCTCGGCCACCGTCTCCCCCATCCCGAGCAGCGGAACCGTGACGTTCAAGGTCGACGGCGCCGAGGTCGGTACCGCACCCGTCGGCACGGGTGACGGCGTCGCGATCCTCCCGCACACCTTCGCATCAGCCGGTGCCGCAGCCGTGGTTGCCGAGTTCTCCGGCGGAACCGGATTCATCGGCTCCACGTCCACATCGTTCACGGTGAACGTGACCGATCCCGAGCCCGCCCGCGCGGACACCACGACAGTTCTGACTGTCAGCGGCTCCGCTCAGGTCGGAAAGGCATTGCAACTCAAGGCCACCGTTGCACCCGGAACAGCAAACGGAATGGTCCAGTTCAAGTCCGGCACGACGCCCATCGGCGCACCCGTTGCCGTCGTCAACGGCGTCGCGACGCTCACGCACACCTTCGACGACGAGGGAACGTTCGGCCTCACTGGCAACTTCGTCGGCGACGCCGGCTGGAAGAACTCCGTCTCCGGCCCGACGGTCGTGCAGGTCGGCACCGCACCGACAGACGGCGGCGGCACCGGAAGCGTGGACACCGGTTCACTCAGCGGCCTCATCCCGCTCTTCGGAAGCTAGTCCCCCACATCAGCTTTGGACACCACTCCCGTACCCAGCTCAGGAGAATCCATGTTCGTGTACTCCAGACGTCGCATCGCGGCGCCGATCGCCGCCACGGCACTCGCCAGTGGCGTCATCCTCGCGGGAATCCCCGCATCAGCGGCCCCGGTGACAACAACTTTCGGAACGAGTTGCCTCGCAACCCCGTCCGCCGTCGCCGGTCCGACCACGCAGTCCCAGTCCGGTTCGGTCATCGTCGACGCACCGGAGAGCGTCGGAGCGGGTGAGACCTTCGAGGTCACCATCCAACCCGGTCCCATCGCCTTCCCCGGATCGGCTTCGGGTGCGACCGTCCAGAACGTCTCCCGCATCAAGGTCGACGTCGACGTTCCCGCGAACGCCACCCTGGTGGAAGCCACCATCGTTCCCGGAACTTCGGCAGGGCTCAGCGGTGTCGCGCCGAACATCCTGCGTGTCAACGAGAACGGCAACGTCGATCCCAACGGAACGATTCTGCGTCTCTCCGGAAACAACCAGGTCATCGGCAACAGCCCCAGCTCGAGCATCAACTCCGAGGGCGGGATAGTCGTCAAGGCGACCGGCAAGAACGTCGACGGCTCCAACAATGCCGACGGCTACACCCAGTTCCAACTCCCCCAGGTCAAGGCAGTTCTCAAGGCCGGCGATTCAGGGGACGTCGCGATGAAGGTACGCACCGGCGGCAGCGCAGGAGCATGGAACAACGATCGCAACTTCCTCACATTCCTCCCCAAGGCCACCCTGGTCATCACCGCTTGGGCGCCTACGCGGTGCACCCCTCGTGACGCTGAGAACGGTCCTCTCAACAGCGGCGCAGGCCCCCTCGCCACGACACGGATCATCGAGGCGGACAAGGCAACCACCACCACTGTCGTCGGACCGGCCAACGCCAAGAACGGAACTCCTGTCACTCTGTCGGCCAACGTGAGCGGCGGCGCAAACGGTGGAACCGTCCAGTTCTTCGACGGCGACAACTCCCTCGGGGACGCGGTGCCGGTCACCGGAGGGTCGGCAAGCATCTCCCCGACCTTCACCGAGGACGGACCGCACTCCATCACCGCGAGCTACAGCGGTGCACCCGGATTCCTGGCGTCGACGTCGGCGTCGGCCAAGATCGTGACCGTCACGACCGATGCGCCGCCTGACGCCGTGACCACTACCGCAACGGTTTCGCCGTCTACCGCGAAGGTCGGTCAGGACGTCAACCTCACCGCCAAGGTCGATCCGCAGGGCACCGGCGGCACCGTCGACTTCATCGTCGACGGCACCGAAACGCTGACTGCCACGGTCGGAACAGACGGAGTTGCCATCGCTCCGTACACCTTCACCTCGACAGGAACGCACAAGGTTGTCGCGAAGTTCACGGGTTCACCAGGATTCGCGCCGTCCGCTGCCCCGGCATTCCCGGTCAGTGTCACGACTCCGGCTCCCGCTGACGTCGAGACGTCCACGGTTCTCGACGCCGTCGGAACTGTTCAGAAGAACACCCCGGTGACACTCAAGGCAACGGTCGATCCGGCCGGCGCCACGGGCAAGGTCCAGTTCAAGGTCGGTGACACCCTCATCGGTGGACCGGTTGACGTGGTCAACGGTGTCGCAACGGTACCGGCCACGTTCTACAACTCCGGGACCTACAGTGTCACTGCCGAATTCGTGGGTGGTTGGGGCTACACGTCCTCGGCCTCTGCGCCGCAGACCCTGACCGTCCCCGGTGATACCGACGGCGGACCCGGTGGCGGAACCGGCAGCCTCGACCTCGGCACCCTCTTCGGGTCGCTGGGCGGCTGACAAGGTGGGCTGACGATCTGAAACTGCAAAAGGGGCGTGCCGTCGAATCCTCGACGACACGCCCCTTTTCGGTTCTCGGTGAACTATCCGGCAGCAGGCTCCACCGGAACAGCTGTAGCCGTCTTGCCACCGGTGATCTTCACGATCGGCAGAACCAGCGCGGCCGGAGCCGACGCCGGCACCACGGGCGACTTGGGTGCAATCGGAGCCAAGCGTTCGTAGCCGCTGCCCTGGGCGGGACGCAGGTCGGTCTCTCCCTTGTTCGGCCACAGCGAGGCCGAGCGCTCAGCCTGAGCGGCAATGGTCAGCGACGGATTCACGCCGAGATTGGCCGAGACCGCTGCGCCGTCGACGACGCTGAGCGTCGGGTAGCCGTACACGCGGTGGTACGGATCGATGACGCCGTGATCGGAATCCGACGCGATAGCGCAACCGCCCAGGAAGTGCGCGGTCAAAGGAACGTTGAAGATCTCGCCCCACGTTCCGCCTGCGACGCCGTCGATCTTCGCGGCAACTCGACGCGTCGCCTCGTTGCCCTCGGGAATCCACGTCGGGTTCGGCTGACCGTGGCCCTGCTTGCTGGTGACCTTCCGTCGACCGAACAGGCCCTTCTTCGTGTACGTGGTGATCGAGTTGTCGAGGTTCTGCATGACCAACGCGATGATCGTGCGCTCGCTCCAGTCCTTGACGGTCAGCATCCGCAGCATCTGGTACGGGTTCTTCGCGACCACACCGAGGAACTTGATCCACCGTGGTGTCGAGCCACCGCCGTCCGTCATCAAGGTCTGCAGCAGACCCATCGCGTTGGAACCCTTGCCGTAGCGGACCGGCTCGATGTGGGTGTCACTACTCGGGTGGAACGACGACGTGATCGCCACTCCGCGGGTCAGGTCGAGTGCAGGATCGACCTTGTACTTGCCTGCGCCGACGATGGATTCGGAGTTCGTTCGAGTCAGCTCGCCGAGCTTGTCGGAGAGCTTGGGCAGAGCGCCGGTGTCCTTCATGTCGAAGAGCAGATGCTGAGTGCCCCACGTTCCGGCCGCGAGAATCACGTTCGCAGCCGTGTAGGTGCGGCGGTTCTTTCGCCCGAATGCACCGGTTCGCTCGGTGAACACATCCCACGAACCGTCGCGAGCCTCACGAAGTCCGGACACGGTGGTCATCGGAATGATCTCGGCGCCGGCTGTCTCGGCAAGGCCCAGGTAGTTCTTGAGGAGAGTGTTCTTCGCTCCGTGACGGCAACCCGTCATGCACTCGCCACACTCGATGCAACCGGTGCGCTCGGGTCCGACGCCGCCGAAGTACGGGTCCTTCGCTTTCTTGCCCGGCTCACCGAAGTAGACGCCGACAGGGGTCTGGATGAACGTGTCGCCGACGCCCATGTCGTCGGCGACCGACTTCATGATCTCGTCAGCGGGCGTCATGTGCGGATTCTGCACGACGCCGAGCATCTTCTGAGCCTGCTCGTAGTACGGGGTGAGCTCACTTCGCCAGTCGGTGATGTGCGCCCACTGCTTGTCTTGGAAGAACGGCTCCGGTGGCTGGTAGAGCGTATTGGCGTAGTTCAACGACCCGCCGCCGACGCCTGCGCCCGCGAGGATGAGGCAGTCGCGCAGCAGATGCACGCGCTGAATGCCGAAGCAACCCAGCTTCGGAGCCCAGAGGAACTTCTTGAGATCCCAGCTGGTCTTCGCGAAATCTTCGTCGGCATACCGTCGGCCGGCTTCGATGACGCCGACCTTGTAGCCCTTCTCCACGAGACGAAGCGCGCTCACGCTTCCGCCGAACCCGGATCCGACGATCAGTACGTCGTAGTCCGTTGCCCGTTGCTTGCCCATCAGGACACCTCCACCGTGAACCGTAGTTACCCGCCAGTATGCACCTATCCCTTGTGACTACCACCACAAGGGGCCCCATAAGCGTAACCGCAAGTATCAGGAACGGAAGAAAGTCCTGCACAACGAACTGTGGCCCCGGTTCACGAAGAACCGGGGCCACAGAAAGGTACAAACTACGCGCGGACCGTCAGTCCGACCTTCTGGAACTCCTTGAGGTCGGAGTACCCGGCCTTGGCCATCGACCGACGAAGACCGCCGACGAAGTTCAGAGAACCGTACGGATCATCCGAAGGACCGCTCAGGACCTGATCCAAGCTCGGACGCTCGCCGTAGGAAACCGGAAGAAGCGCTCCACGCGGAACCGAAGGATGAGCCGCAGCGGACGGCCAGTACCAGCCGCCACCCGGCGCCTCGGCGGACACGGCCAGCGGCGTGCCCAGAACGGCAGCGTCGGCACCGCAGGCGATGGCCTTCGCCAGATCACCCGAAGTTGCGATGTCACCGTCGGCGATAACGTGGACGTAGCGTCCACCCGTCTCGTCGAGGTAGTCGCGCCTGGCTGCTGCAGCGTCGGCAATGGCCGTGGCCATCGGAACGCCGATACCCAGGACCTCACCGGTGGTGGTTGCACCCTCGGTGGAGCCGTACCCGACGATGACACCGGCAGCGCCGGTACGCATCAGGTGCAGCGCGGTGCGGTGGTCACTGACCCCACCAGCGACAACCGGAACGTCGAGTTCCGAGATGAACGTCTTGAGGTTCAGCGGTTCCTGCTCGGTGTGCACGACGTGCTCGGCCGAGATGATGGTGCCGTGGACGACCAGCAGGTCGATTCCGGCCTTGATCAGCTCGGGCGTCAGTGCGCGCGCATTCTGCGGACTGACCCGAACGGCAGTGGTGACCCCCGAATCACGGACCTGCGCCACCGCAGCAGCCAGAAGACCCGCCTGCAGCGGTGCCGCGTGCAGCTCCTGCAAGTAGCGGATGGCTGCGTCGACGCCACCGTCCTTCTCGGCGATCTCGACGAGACGCCGGAGCTTCTCCTCGACATCGGGGTGACGGCCCCACAGGCCTTCACCGTTGATGACACCGAGGCCGCCGCGCTTACCCAGCTCGATCGCGAAGGTCGGCGAGACCAACGCGTCGGTGGGATGTGCGAGGACTGGGATGTCGAACCTGTAAGCGTCGAGCTGCCAAGCAGTCGACACCTCCTTCGACGAACGGGTTCGCCGGGAGGGAACGATGTTCACATCGTCCAACTCGTAGGTACGTCGGGCCGTTCGACCCATGCCGATCTCAACGAGGTCGCGCACGCGCGCCCCTTTCTCGTGTACTGGTTGCTAACGAGCGGTGTAGTTGGGTGCTTCGACAGTCATCGTGATGTCGTGCGGATGGCTTTCCTTCAAACCGGCCGCCGTGATCTGGACGAACTGAGCGTTCTGCAGGTGCTCGATCGTCGCCGACCCCGTGTAACCCATGGCAGCGCGCAGACCACCGGTGAGCTGGTGCGTCACCTGGGAAAGCGGGCCACGGAACGGAACACGTCCTTCGATGCCTTCCGGAACCAACTTGTCCTCGGAAAGTACGTCGTCCTGGAAGTACCGGTCCTTGGAGTACGACTTGGCCTCGCCACGCGATTGCATCGCGCCGAGCGAACCCATACCGCGGTAGCTCTTGAACTGCTTGCCGCCGACCAGGATCAGTTCGCCGGGCGATTCAGCGGTACCGGCCAGGAGCGAACCCAGCATGGCCGTCGACGCACCCGCGGCAAGAGCCTTCGCGATGTCACCGGAGAACTGGAGTCCACCGTCAGCGATGACGGGCACACCCAGAGGCTTGCACGCGGCAACCGCTTCCAGGATGGCCGTGACCTGAGGGGCACCGACACCGGCGATGACGCGGGTGGTGCAGATGGAACCAGGGCCGACTCCGACCTTGACGGCATCGACGCCGGCTTCGACCAGTGCCAGAGCACCCGCGCGCGTAGCGACGTTGCCACCGATGATCTGAACCCGCTCACCCAGTTCACGCTTGAGCTTGGCGATCATGTCGAGAACGTTGGACGAATGACCGTGCGCACTGTCCACCACGAGTACGTCCACACCGGCATCGGTGAGCGCCATCGCACGCTGGAAGGCGTCGTCGCCTGCACCGACCGCAGCGCCGACGAGCAGTCGACCGTCACGGTCCTTGGTAGCGTCCGGATGCTGCTCGGTCTTGACGAAGTCCTTGACCGTGATCAGGCCGGTGAGCTTGCCGTTGCCGTCGACGATCGGCAGCTTCTCGATCTTGTGCCGACGAAGAAGGCCCAGTGCCACGTCTGCGGTGACGCCTTCCTGAGCGGTGATCAGCGGCATCTTGGTCATGATCTCGACGACCGGACGATTCTGGTCGACCTCGAAACGCATGTCACGGTTCGTGACGATGCCGACCAGCTGGCCGGCGTCGTCGGTGACCGGCAGACCCGAGATGCGGAAGCGAGCGCACTTCGCGTCGACCTCCCCCATCGTGTCGGTCGGCTTACACGTGACGGGATCGGTCACCATGCCGGCCTCGGAGCGCTTGACGGTCTCGACCTGTCCTGCCTGAACCTCGACGGACGAGTTGCGATGCAGAACACCCATGCCGCCGGCGCGTGCCATCGCAATTGCCATGCGCGACTCGGTGACGGTGTCCATCGCAGAACTGACCAACGGAATCCGCAGACGGATGTCGCGGGTCAGTTGACTGGACGTGTCGACCTGGCTCGGGATGACGTCGGACGCAGCAGGCAACAGCAGCACGTCGTCGTAAGTCAGTCCCAGCATCGCGACCTTGTTGGGGTCGTCTCCTCCGGTGTGTACATGTCCTGCAGAACTACTCATGCGGTCAGGACCCTCCATGGACCTAGATTCGCCCAGGGCGACCGCTGTAGCAGCCGCCTCGAAACGGATTACGAAAGCTGGATATCGGATAGAAGGCGCCTGCACGGAAAGAAATTCCTGGCACCTTTTCCCGGCGTTGCACACCATGGTATCGGCTCACTCAAAGGTCCGAACCATCCCACCCACGCTGCGGGTACGCGTAACAAGTGGCGCTGACCCCCCTGACCTGCGTACCGTGGTGCTGTGCGTGATCAACTGCCCCCCGGTCTGCCGCCAGATCCCTTCGCCGGCGACCCAGCTGACCCCTCCGCGGCTCTCGATGCCATCGAGCCGGGTCAACCACTCGACCCCCACGAACGCCAAGCGGTCGAGGAGGATCTCGCTGACCTCGCCGTCTACGAGGCGCTCCTCGCTCACCGCGGCATCCGCGGTCTCGTAGTGTGCTGCGAAGACTGCCAACAAGATCACTACCACGACTGGGACATGCTGCGCGCAAACCTGCTGCAGCTCCTCGTGGACGGAACCGTCCGCCCCCACGAGCCTGCCTACGACCCGATGCCTGAGGCATATGTCACGTGGGACTACTGCCGTGGATACGCCGACGCGTCGATGAACGAGGCGATGCACGGCGACGGTTTCGACAGCTGAGCGAAACCCCACCAAGTTCATACGAAAGTGGCCGACAAGCAATTGCTGTCGGCCACTTTCGTATGAATTCAGATCGGAACGATGCCGATCAGGGTGGGGGTGACGAGAAATCACCGGACGGCGACGAGGCAGGCGCCAGAGACGTCGTTGTTGTGGTGGTGGTCGTTGTCGTCGTGGTTGTCGTCGGCAACGAGGTCGGAGGTGTCGAGGAAGCCGACGTCGGCGGCAATTGCAGCTGTACTCCCGGATCCGGTTTGGTCGAACTCGTCGGTTCGCCAGGTCCCTGAGGATTGAGCGGTTTGACCGAGGAGCCCGGAATTGCCGTGATCGAAGTCGTCGGGCCGGCCGGCTGACCACTCGTCGGCGGCGGCGCTGCGGGTGACGTGGTCTCCTGGACCTGCGTCATCAACTTGCCCCAACGCTCGACGAGATCCGTCTTGTCCTGCGAGTCCTTGACCGCATCGGCACGGTGAGCTGCGTTGTCCAGCACCATCTTTGCCGCGGGAATGTCCCCGGCGGCCAACAGACGCTCGGCCTTTTCCAGCTCGGATGTTGTGTCGATCTTCGCGACCGTCGAGTTGGCCTCGTCGGCGAAGACGACCTGCTTGACGCCCCAGAGGGCATCGCCGGGCCGGGCGTCGTACGCCATCGCTGTGGCACCACCGAAGACCACTGCTGCAACAGCTGCTGCGGCGGCGATCGGGCGGACCACACGCAATCGGGAACGGGAACGGGAACGCTGACGATCGGAGAAGCCGGACGGCGTCGCTGTGATTGCAGCGATGACATCGTCCAACAACGGACCCTCGGGCATCGGAGTCGCAACGACATCGTCACGCCATTGCGAGAGAATCAACGCAAGTTCGTACTGTTCGGTGCTATCGGTTGCTACCGGCCCGCCACTCGAAATGGACTCGATCAGCGCATCGTCACGCCGAACCGCAGCCAAGTCCACTGGCGTACCGTCGTCGGCGAGATCACCGAGATTCGAAGCGTCACGCCCCTCGTCTCTAGCCAAAGCTCTCACCTGCTTTCGTTACTTCTTTTTTCAGTTTCGCGATCGCCCTGTGCTGAGCGACTCGTACAGCTCCGGCGGTACTACCGACGGCGACGGCCGTTTCCTCGGCCGACATCCCGACCACCAGGCGAAGTATCAAGATTTCTCGATGCTTCTCCGGAAGTGTGCCGAGAAGTTCATGCATCTGTCTGCTGGACTCCGAATCGAGTGCTCGCTGTTCGGGACCATCATCCAGTGCTATTACATCCGGTACTTCGGAAACGGGCTCCGACTTGTTACGGGCGGAACTTCTATGCGCGTCCGCAACCTTGTGCGCGGCAATTCCGTACACAAAGGCCATGAACGGGCGTCCCTGGTCTTGATAACGCGGCAGCGCGGTCATCACGGCCAGACACACTTCCTGCGCGACGTCGTCAGCGGACAGGTGTCCCCGCTCGGCCGCACCAACTCGACCGCGGCAGTAGCGCACCACCATCGGTCGGATGTTCTCCAGAACCAAAGCTAGAGCTGTACGGTCGCCCTGCGCAGCAGCGGCGACCGCGGTGTCCAACTCATCGCTCGTATTTGTCATCGCCAGCGAAAATCCTGGCGTTACAGTGGCACCTCCCGAGCGGGTGTGCTCCCGCTCTCAGCGGAACCCTCTAAGAGTAACCATCCGGACCGGCTGGTCTCCGCATGCCCGCCCAGCAGTCGCGATATCAAAACGGCCCTGTGGGAATCGTTCGCGAGAGACTTCGGGTGGATCGATTACGACAAAGGTAGGAGTGATCCACCGCGCATCGCAATCAGATCGCCGATCTCACGGGCACTCGGCGAGGTCCTCCCGCCGCTCACGCCCTCGATCAGCAGCGACGACGCCCAGGCCAGGGGCAGCAGGCCGTATTGCTGACACCGCGCAAGCACTTCCGCTGCCGACTCCACGGCAGCGCTTGGGTCTGTTCCGGTCAGCGCGGCGCTGCGCAGTAGATCCGACTTCACGCGGTGCCGGACGGACTCCGATTTCCCCGACAATTCGACGGCGCGTTCTGCGTGTCTGCGGGCGCGCGCGAAGTCACCTCCCGCCAGCGCCAGTTCCGCCGAGACCCATTCGATCCGAATTTCCTGCCGCCACAGCCCGCCCTCGCCGCCCAGACGGGTCCGACACTCCCCCAGCAGGCGCCAGCCGAGCTGGAGCCGGCCACAACCGAGGGCGTCCGCGGCCAGACCGGTCAGAGCGTCACAGGCAGCCTCTGGATCGACTGGCAGACCGCCGACGATCGCCAGTGCGCGCCCGTCCCACGTCGACGCGAGTGCGTGACGTCCACTCTGGCGAAGAAACGACGCCCTCGTGCTGGCAGAGAGAGAGGCAAGAATTCGATCCGAGTGCGTCGAGGACCCCGTCGTGAGCCGATCGAGGACATCCAATGCTGCCCGCGCCCTGGCGTAGTGCCCCTGACCACCCAGAATTACTGCCGTTGTCCACCAATCCCGGGTTGAGCAAGGCGCCGGGAGACGGTCAAGGTCCGGATCCGCACCGAATGCGGCGGATTCGAGAGTCCCGGGAAGGCCAGGTGACTCAATGAACGAAGGCGATTCAGGGGGCTCAGGTGTCGACACAGGTAGATCATCGCAGCAGCGCCAACAGACAAGCGCCTGACCGATGCCGTTTGCCGCACGGGAAGACGAAAAGGCAAGTTTGTCGGAGTTAATCAGATATTCAACTGAGATTTGCCGAATGTACTCGTAATGATATTTAACGGGCATATATCCGTGACGTTAACTGCGCATTACTTATTGGACAGATGTCCTAGTTGAAACTTGGGCACTAAGTCCCGAAATGGAGTACGCCCCTGCCCGCGCAATATCGGACAAATGACGCAAACCGAGCCGAAGGATTGAGTGTTTTCGCCGGGCGATCAGCAGCAAACATATCCCTGATCTGTGGGTTTCGCATCTCGAGCAGCCAGGCTTGCCTGCCACCACCTCGATCGACCCGATTTCAACATCGGCGAAGCACAACGCATGAGAGACCCGAAATGTAAATATATACTTCGTTAACTCTCGCATTTCGATATATGCCGATCGCCACTGAACGAGCCTATTGACGCGATTTACTCAGCACCCTTACGGTTAGCAAGCGTGAACGATTCAGAAGGCCCGGATAACCTCCGGGCAACTTGGTCCGCTCGTTGATCAACGCGAGCTTGCAGTAAGGAGTCAACATGCCTGCACCGAATCACCTTCCAGGCCCCAACGCAGACATCTGGGACTGGCAGATGCACGGTCTGTGCCGCGGAGTCGACTCCTCCATGTTCTTCCATCCTGATGGCGAACGCGGTAGAGCACGTGCCCAGCGCGAAACCCGCGCAAAAGAGATGTGCCGTCAGTGCCCGGTACTGATGCAGTGCCGCAGCCACGCGCTGACCGTCGCCGAGCCGTACGGCATCTGGGGAGGAATGTCGGAAACCGAACGTGAACTACATGCGCGCCACCGTCGCACCACCCGCATAGCTTCCTGATACACGTAGGTCGAGTGCACAAGGCCCCCGAGAGTTTTCGGGGGCTTTTGCTTGTGTACACCAGCTCCTGAAAAGAATTTCCGACTCCGACCCATCCTGTCGACAACCGACTCCGAATGCCTTCTGACAGTGCACCTCAGCACATCCCTTCAGGAAGGCAGACCCATGAACACCTCTACTCGAGTTCTGGCAGTCACCGCAGCAGCCTCTTTCGCCGTCTTCGGCGTCGTCGGTTGCTCCTCCGACGACAACGATTCGTCGACCGACACGTCCAGCGCCGCCATGACGTCTTCTGCCATGGGATCGAGCATGTCTCCCAGCAGCGCGATGGCGGAGCCTGCTTCTGATCTGGTCGGTGCCGGTTGTGCCGACTATGCAGCCGCAGTGCCGAGCGGCGCCGGATCGGTCAGCGGAATGGCCCAGGATCCGGTTGCCACAGCGGCATCCAACAATCCGTTGCTCACCACCTTGACCGCGGCAGTCTCCGGACAGCTCAACCCGGACGTCAACCTGGTCGACACTCTCAACGGCGGCGAGTTCACCGTCTTCGCGCCGATCGACTCGGCATTCGCCAAGATCGACCCCGCGACGATCGACAGCCTCAAGACGGACAGCGCCACGCTCACCAAGATCCTCACCTACCACGTGGTTCCCGGCCAGATCGCTCCTGACGCGATCGACGGAACGCACCCCACCGCCGAGGGCGGAACGGTCACCGTCACCGGATCCGGTGACAACATCAAGGTCAACGACGCAACTGTCGTCTGCGGTGGAGTCAAGACCGCAAACGCCACCGTCTACCTCATCGATTCGGTGCTGATGCCGCAGTAGTCCCCACCTGCTGTGCGCCTTTATTAACCCCCCGCGGTTAATAAAGGCGCACGGCGGCCAACGGCGGGCCGAGAGAAAAGAACCGGACATGCACGCTACGGTTGTACGCGATGAAGCGAGACAACTCTTCGTGAGCGAGCCAGACCATGCGTCGGATGCGGCCGACGCATGCCCGACGGACAATTCTGCGGCCCGCACCGCGCGAATCGTGGAATCACGCGAGCTGGCAGTGATCCTCGCGAACGTGGCCGGTGGCGACCAGAGCGCCTTTGCCGAGTTCTACGACCGAACCAGCTCCCGCGTCTACGGCATGGTTCTCCGTGTACTCCGTGATCCAGGCTTCTCCGAGGAAGCGGTCCAAGAGGTCTACCTCCAAGCCTGGAAATCGGCCGACAGCTTCGATCCTGCCAAGGGGTCCGCACTCTCCTGGCTTCTGACACTTGCCCACCGCCGCGCGGTGGATCGCGTGCGCTCCGAACAGTCGAGTTCGGATCGACAGGCTCTCTACGACACCACCAATGCCACTCCCGAGTTCGACGTCGTCAGCGACGAAGTGACACGAAGAGACGAGCATCGTGCTGTCACCGACTGTCTCGAAACGCTGACGGACACTCAGCGCCAATCGGTGACTCTCGCCTATTACGGCGGCCGAACGTACCGCGAGGTGGCCGAAGATCTCGGCGTGGCGATTCCCACGATCAAGTCGCGAATTCGCGACGGACTACTGCGCCTACGTGGATGTTTGGGGGTGATGTGAGATGGACGAAGAGCTGATCGACTACGCGTACGCCTACGCGATCGATGCGTTGGACCTCGACGAGCGCCGTGAGGTCGACAGACGACTTGCCGCTTCGGACTCCGCGACCCGCGCCGAATTCGACGCCCAGGTCCGACTCACCTCCGAAACCATGGCCGCGATGACCGTCGTCGACGCCGTCGAGCCCCCGCCGTCGCTGCGCAGCAGCGTCCTCGCCTCGATCGCAGAACAGACCGCGGCTCCCAACGCCCCGGTTTCGCTGGCCGAGCGTCGTAACCGTCGACGCCCGTGGACCATGGCACTTGCGGCGGCCGCCGCAGTCGCAATCCTGGTCGGCGGCATCGGAATCGGACGCACGCTGTCCGACAACACGCCGCCGCAGAACCCCGCATCCGAAATCATGGCAGCACCCGACGTTCATGCCACGACGCGTGACATTCCGGGCGGCGGTAGTGCCACGACGCTGTTCTCGCCCTCCGAAGACGCCGCAGTCCTCGTGATGAACGATGTGACTCCCCCGAGTCCGGATACCGTCTACCAGATGTGGCTGGTGCCGGGCGACACCGACGACACCACGATGATCCCGATGGGGACGATGGCTCCGAGCGACGTCAAACCCACTACCCAGGTGGTGCTCGACGGCATCGGCCCGAACACGAAGTTGGCGTTCACGGTCGAACCGCCCGGCGGATCGCAGCAGCCCACCAGCGAGCCGTTCGCAACGATCCCGCTCATCTGATCGCCAGACGAAAGAAGAGATCCCCCACCGGAATCCGGTGGGGGATCTCTTCTTTGTCGAAACTACGAGCAGCGAGCTAGTGGCTGTGACCGTGTCCGGTGTCGGCAACTGCCTCGGTCGGCTTCTCGACGACAGCGCTCTCGGTCGTGAGGATCATGCGCGCGACGGAAGCGGCGTTGACCACTGCCGAGCGAGTGACCTTGACCGGGTCGACGACGCCGTCGGCAAGCAGGTTGCCGTAGGTGAGGGTGGCAGCGTTGAAGCCTTCGCCCTTGGTCATCTCGGCGACCTTGCTGACAACGACGGATCCGTCGATGCCTGCGTTGCTGGAGATCCAGAACAACGGAGCGTTGAGGGCTTCACGGACCACGGCAACGCCGGTGGCCTCGTCACCCGACAGGCCGAGGTTCCCGATCAGAGCCGTACCGGCCTGAACGAGAGCCGATCCGCCACCGGGGACGATGCCCTCGGCAACTGCTGCCTTGGCTGCGTTGACCGCATCCTCGACGCGGAACTTGCGTTCCTTGAGATCGGTTTCGGTGGCTGCGCCGACCTTGATGACGGCCACGCCGCCGGACAGCTTCGCCAGACGCTCTTCGAGCTTCTCGCGGTCCCAATCCGAATCGGTGTTCTCGATCTCGCGACGCAACTGCGCGACGCGGGTCGCGATGTCGTCAGCGGTGCCGGCACCGTCGACGATGACCGTCTCGTCCTTGGTGACGACAACGCGGCGAGCGCTGCCGAGCAGGTCGAGGCCGGCTTCCTTCAGGGAGAGGCCGACGTCGGTGTTGATGACGGTGCCTGCCGTGACGACTGCGAGGTCGTCGAGGAATGCCTTGCGACGATCACCGAAGAACGGCGCCTTGACGGCGACGGCCTTGATGGTCTTGCGGATGGAGTTGACCACCAGGGTGGAGAGAACTTCACCCTCGACGTCCTCGGCGATGATCAAGAGCGGCTTGCCGGATTCGGCAACCTTCTCGAGCAGCGGCAGGAAGTCGGGAAGTGAGCTGATCTTCTCGCGGAAGAGCAGGATCAACGCGTCTTCGTAGACGGCCTTCTGCGCATCGATGTCGGTGACGAAGTAGGGCGAGAGGTAGCCCTTGTCGAACTGAACGCCTTCGGTGACAACGAGTTCGGTTGCAACGGTGGAGGATTCCTCGACCGTCACGACGCCGTCGGTTCCGACACGGGTGAGTGCCTCGCCGACGAGCTTGCCGATCTCTTCGTCACGCGAGGAGACGGTGGCGACCTGGGCGATCGACTTCTCGCCCTCGACCGGGGTGGCCGCGGCGAGCAGTTCCTCGACGACCTTGTCGGCTGCGGCGTTGATGCCGACGCCGAGCGCCATCGGGTTCGCGCCCGCTGCGATGTTCTTGAGTCCGCCGCGGACGATGGCCTGGGCCAGAACGGTCGCGGTCGTGGTGCCGTCGCCGGCAACATCGTTGGTCTTGGTGGCGACGCTCTTGACGAGCTGCGCGCCGAGGTTCTCGAAGGGATCTTCGAGCTCGATCTCACGGGCGATGCTCACACCGTCGTTGGTGACGGTGGGGCCGCCGAATGCCTTGGCGAGCACGACGTGGCGTCCACGCGGGCCCAAGGTCACCTTGACGGCGTCGGCAAGCTTGTCGACTCCGGCTTCGAGAGCGCGGCGTGCGGTCTCGTTGAACGCAATTTGCTTGGACATCTGTTCTGTCAGCTCCTGAATCTTCGGGGCGTGAACGCATTCCGCCCCGGGATCCTGTGTGGACTCCGGGGCGGATCACGTGTGTCTTACTTGGAGACGACAGCCAGCACGTCGCGTGCCGACAGGATCAGGTATTCCTGGCCGGCGTACTTGATCTCGGTTCCGCCGTACTTGGAGTAGATGACCGTGTCACCCTCCTTGACGTCGACCGGGATGCGGTTGCCCTGCTCGTTGACGCGGCCTTCGCCGACTGCAACGACGGTGCCCTCCTGGGGCTTTTCCTTGGCTGTGTCAGGAATGACCAGGCCGGAAGCCGTCGTCGTTTCAGCCTCGTTGGCCTGGACGAGGATCTTGTCCTCGAGCGGCTTGATGTTGACGCTCGCCACGATGAGCCCTCCACTTTGGGGTATGTGCGTCCGAGGCGATCCTCGGACAGCTGTTTGGGTATGCCGTTTACGGCGCGTCACTGCAGTCCCGTCGTCGCGGGTGCCGGAACTCGATCAGCGCCAATTGGCACTCTATACGTGAGAGTGCCAACCCTCAAGGACTGGGCGCATTTTTCTCTTCGTCCAGAGCGAAACAGGACAGCCGTCCACCACGTTCACCTATTGTTCACTTCGTGACGAACATCAATCGCCGTAGTTTTCTGACCTTCGCCGGACTCGGCGCCGTCGGCGCGGTCAGCCTTGGCAAGCCGTGGGGCCTGCAATACGCAGGCGCGTCGACCATTCCGACGTCAGGTCCCGGCACCACTCTCGAGTCCGTGTCCACGCCCGTCAGCAGCAGCGGCTACACCAGGCTCACTGCCGGTCCCGGTTGGGCGAACATCGTGCGCAGCGAGTTGGCCGAGCCGAAGTCAGGACGCGAGGACCGACGCACCGCGCTCGCCTCACTCGTGCAGTTGACCGACGTCCACATCGTCGACGCCCAGTCCCCCATGCGTTTCGAATACGTCCATCAGATCACCGGTTCGGCGTTCCGCCCCCAGGAGACCTTGACGGCGCACGGGTTGATTTCGCTTGTCCGACGCGTCAATTCGATCGGGAGCGGCCCGCACACCTCGCGCCCCTTCGATGCCGTGGTCACCACCGGCGACAACACGGACAACAAGGAATTCGCCGAACTCGACTGGTTCCTCACCTCACTCAACGGCGGAACCGTCGTCGCCAACACCGGCGCCAAGGACCGCTACGAGGGTGTGCAGAACTCGGGTGCCGATCTGTACTGGAACCCTGAATCGCCGATGCTCGACATGTACAAGAAGGCCGGCTTCCCGGAGATTCCGGACTTCTTCGGGGCCGCGTTCACTCCCGTGTCGAGCCCCGGCCTGAACACCCCTTGGTACTGCGTGTTCGGCAACCACGACGATTCGGTGTCCGGCACGGTGCCAAGCGGCATCCCACCGCTCGAAGCGATGTACACGGGATCTCTCAAATTCGAGGTGCCCGGTTCACCGGAGCAGGCCAAGCAGATCGACATCGCCACCAAGTTCGATCCCAGTGCGATTCCCGGAATCCTGTCCGCCTTCACGACGCCGCCGCGCCAGGTCACCCCCGACCCGTCGCGCGCACCGTTCACACCCCGGCAGTTCATCGCCGCACACCTTGATCCCGCGCACACCGGCCCCGGCCCTGTCGGGCACGGTTTCGCCCCCGACGCCGGCGAAACCGGTATCGGCTACTACTCGTTCCAGATCGCACCGGGCGTCGTCGGCATCAGCATGGACTCCACCAACCGCGCAGGCCTTGTCGACGGTTCGCTGGGCGCCGCTCAGTTCCAGTGGATCGAGAACACCCTGCGCGCCGGCAGCAGCACCTACTACGACGCCGCGGGCTCTCGCGTCACCGAGTCGCGCAGTGACACCTATTTCGTGCTGTTCAGTCACCACACGAGCGACACGATGGACAATCTCATTCCCGACCCCGAGAACGTCCTCGAGCCGCGCCTGCGCGGTTCACAGCTTCTGGACTTGCTGCATCGTTTCCCGAACGTACTTGCCTGGGTGAACGGACACACCCACGAGAACAAGATCACCCCGTGGCCCGGCGCGACCCCCGAGCAGGGCTTCTGGGAGATCAACACCGCCTCTCACATCGACTACCCGCAGCTCGGGCGCATCATCGAGATCGCGGACAATCACGACGGAACGGTGTCGTTGCTTGCGACGCTCTTCGAAGCGGAAAGTCCCAATTCAGTCGAGTACAGCGACAAGTCGGCAGCCGGGCTCGCCTCGCTGTACCGCGAACTGTCGTTCAACGACATCCACCGCGACCCGAAGTTGACGGGTACCGGCGTCGACCAGAACGTCGAATTGTTGGTCCACACCGGACGATGACTCCGATTGCCGCAGTGTCCTAGGTGATTTCAGGTCCGCTCGAAGGCGAGCGGTGCGCTTTCGCCCACGACACTGCGGCAACCACGAATCGAACGCCGAATCCGATCAACACCAGATTGCAGACGATCTGAAGGCTCACGAGTCCCCTGGCAAGGTCCGTCTGTGCAGCGATGTCGCCGAAGCCGACGGTCGAGAACACCGACAGCGAAAAGTACAGGGCCGCCATACGCGACAGCGGTTCGGTGAAACTGCCGGCACTCGCATGCTCGACCGAAAAATAGGTGATGGACACCAACAGCAAGTAGGTCGGCATCACGACCGCCACTGCTTCGACCGCCTGTAGAGAAGGCACATCGGAACGCAGAATTCGACGCACCTGCCAGGTCGTCACGGCAAGCACCGCTGCCCCTCCACCGATCAAGAGGAAAATCGCACCCACTGTGTGGACATCGATCCACGGCAGGAAGAAGTACGCACATCCGAAGGCGATCATCGTCAGCGTGGGTCGAAGCACCGCACCCCGGATCAGCGCGCGTCGTCGATCCCGGTCGATGTGGGGAGAATCGCCTTTTTTCCGCATGAATCAATGATCGACAATTTCGCAGGTAAAACCACCCTTTCGGTCCGAAAAGGGTGTCATGGAGACAAAAAGCACTGAGCAATCCTCACGAACCTTCTGTAACGTTCATATAACGGCGGTCGATTGAACATTGACCGGTATTGACTGTGAGGAGGTGCGCGATGAGTTGTTCACTGGGAATTTCCACTGGATCTTCCGGTGTCTATTCAGCACTCGTCGACACCGATACCAGCACAAACGCGCCAGGAGCGGTGCCTGCCGAGACTCGCTTCGTCTCGGCGGATCAGGCCAATTCCAACGTCGGTGACCTCGTCCGGGCGTCCATCAAGCTGATGACGACGCAGGTAACGGACGGATCTGAAGCGCCGCGCTCGATCGGTGTCAGCTATCGCACGGACGACCAGCTCGCGAGCATCAGGTCATCTCTCTCGCGCTCGCCGAAGCAGGTCCGTGCCATCCCCGAACCTGCCGCAGTACACGCGTATCTCGCCGAGACCGGGAAAACCGAGCGGTACGACACGACAGCTCAGGTGGACGTCGGCGATCAGGGTCTGACGGTGTCCGTCGTCGATCACACCGGTGAAGTTCTGCATTCCGACCGTATCGACGCCCTCGCGGGGGCCGGAATCGACCGGGCATTGGTCGACTTCGTGACGGAGAAGGCGCCAGGGCACCTGCGCCGGTACACCGACGCGGAGCTTCTTGCTGCCCGGTGCCACGTCGCGAAAGAGCAACTGTCCACCGCCGCCAAGGTGACCATCGACCTTCCCGTCGACGCAATGGCGATCACGCGCGACGAGTTCGAAGCCATCATCGCCCCGGATATCGAGCGCGCCGTCACCTTCATCCGTGAAGTCGTGAACAGCTCACCGCGGCCGGTCGGTGCCGTTGTGCTCATCGGCGGTGGCGCACACATTCCGGCCGTGCGGTCCGCCGTCGCCGCTGCCGTCGACCTCCCCTTGGTCGAGATCGTCGAGCCCGAGACTGCGGCAACCAAAGGTGCTGCACTCCTGGCAGATTCGATCACCGCAATTCGTTTCCCCTTGCTGGGCTCCGGAAGTGAACAGCGCTCGGGATCCACCGCCAAGGTCTCGGGAGCTTTGATCGGTGCGCTCGTGGTCGGCGGACTGGTACTCGGCTACGGCGCAAAGGAATTGGTGCCGACCGACGACACCGCGGTCTCTCCTGTCGGAACCGGTTCGACCACGACGACGGTGAGCCCCGAAGCGACGCCGAGCACCGGATCGACGATCATCCCCTCGCATGATCCTCTGCCTTCGGTAGTGGGCAGCACTTTCCCGCAGTACGGCTATCCCACAACGCCGTTCGACTCACAGCCGTTCGACACGCACTCGTACACAACGCATCAGTACACGCTTCCGCCGGCGCCGATACCGGACACGTCGACGACAACCACACCGCCGACGACGACCACGACCACCCCGAATTGGCCGACCATCCCCGGAATCACGCTGCCCGATCCACCGGCGTGGTGGCCGACGCTTCCGGACACCGAGGCGACGCCCCCGGTCGATCCGACCGAGGCAAACCCCGGCGGCGGTCTCGGCCCGGGTGAGAGCGGCGGCGAAAACCCGACGACGCCGGAAAATCCTGGATCCGGTTCTACCGAAACCGAACTCACCACCCCCGGTGGTGATCCGACGACAAAACCCGGTGAACCGAATACCTCGACGCCCGAACCCGGCCCCGCGACCACACCGGATCGGGAACCGGTCCCAGTCGGTTGATTCTCAGCGCATCAACTGGCTGACCGAGACCGACAGCCCCGGGTCCGTGGCAACACTCAATTCCGAAGGGCCTGCACCGTTTCCGATCAGGTGGGCAGCCAACGAAGCGATCATCACGCCGTTGTCCGTGCACAGTCGAGGTTTCGGAATGCGCAACGTGATGCCGGCTTCGGCGCAGCGCTGCTCGGCGAGTGAACGGATACGTGAATTGGCCGTGGCGCCGCCGCCGAGAACCAACGTGTCGACCCCGACGTCCTTGGCTGCACGCACTGCCTTCATCGTCAGGACGTCGGCAACCGCTTCCTGGAACGAGGCAGCGATGTCCGGGATCGAAAAGGCCTCGCCTGCGCGCTCTTTCGATTCGACATAGCGGGCGACGGACGTCTTGAGTCCCGAGAACGAGAAGTCGTGCCGCGAATCGCGCGGGCCGGTCATGCCGCGAGGGAAGGCGATTGCATTCCGATCTCCCTCTTGCGCAGCAGCATCGAGTGCCGGTCCGCCGGGAAAGCCGAGCCCGAGCAGTCTGGCCACCTTGTCGAAGGCCTCACCGGCGGCGTCGTCGACAGTCGTGCCCAGTTCGACAATGGGCTTGCCCAGATCTTCGACGTGAAGCAGGTGCGTGTGACCGCCGGAGACCAGCAATGCGACGCACGAGGGCAACGGACCGTGCTCGAGAGTGTCAACCGAGACGTGACCGCCGAGATGATTGACCGCATAGAACGGGATGTTCCACGCTGCGGCATAGGCTTTCGCGGCGGCGACACCGACCAGTAGCGCGCCGGCCAGGCCGGGTCCGATGGTGACGGCGAGTGCGTCGGGCTTCTCGATACCGGCGGCAGCAAGGGCACGGCGCATCGTCGGCACTATCGCCTCGAGGTGAGCCCGCGAGGCTACTTCGGGAACCACTCCCCCGTACCTGGCGTGCTGATCCACGCTCGATGCCACCTCGTCGGCCAACAGGTCGCAGGTTCCGTCACCGTTCCAGCGAACGATACCGACACCTGTTTCGTCGCAAGAGCTTTCGACACCCATGACGATCATGCTTGCTGCTCCTCAATTTCGCGGACACCGAGCACGGCGGGCCGTCTCATCGTGTACGCATCTGCCCCACTGGGCTGGTAGTACTTCTTTCGTGTTCCGACGATCTCGAATCCTTCGCGCCGGTACAGCGCGATGGCAGGGTCGTTGTCGGTGCGCACTTCCAGGAACACCGGACACTGCCGTGAATCCGCCAGGGTCAGAAGCGCATCGAGCAACGCGCCGCCGATTCCCAGTCGCTGAGCCGAGGGATCGGTACCGATGGTGTGAACCTCGGCCTCCATGTTCGGCGACGCGCCCAACAACGCGACTCCGGCGTAGCCGAGGATGTGACCGTCGGGTTCCCTGGCAACGAAGTAATGATTATGTGCGCCCGCAAGTTCCGAGACAAACGCTTGCGCGCTCCAGGGTCCGTCGCCCGCGAACAACGCGCGCTCCAACTCCCCGCACCGTTCGGCGTCATCGACGTTCATCGGCTCGATGCTGTACTTCATCTGCTCGGTCTCACTTGCCACGTTCTGCGAGGGTCTTCGCATCCGGGCGTCGGAGGTACAGCGGCTCGAGCGGGGCCGGAACCGATCCGGCCAGAATCTCGCGAGCAGCGACTGTGACCAAGCCGGCCGGTGAGGGTGTCTCCGCCGGGTCGACGGGCAGATCGAAGAAGTCCACGTGCGAAGCAGATCCGGCAATCAGCGTCGAAGGCGAAGGATCAACGTCGCCGGCGGAATTCACAGCCGGACCTTCAACGCGCACTCCGCCGTCGTAGCGCGCCCAGTAGATCTCGCGACGCCTCGCGTCAGTCACGACGAGCAGGCTCTGTGTGGTCGGTACCGCAGCCGCGATGGCGTCGAGGCTGCACACGCCGTACACGGGAACACCGAGTGCATCACCGAAGGCAGCGCCTGTCGCCATGCCGACACGCAGTCCGGTGTACGGCCCCGGCCCGACACCCACGACGACGGCGTTCAACTCTGCCGGCGTGAGCCCGGCCTCGGCGAGGCATTCGAGGACGTGAGGGGTCAAGACCTCGGCGTGCGCACGAGGATTGACCGTGACACGCACGGCAAGCGTCTCCACTGTGCCCGGTGACTCGGTGCCCGGTGACTCTGTGTCCGGTGACGGAGCAGACAGGGAGACGACACCGGCAGTGACTGCCGGAGTGGAGGTGTCAATTGCGAGAACAAGCACGATTTCTCAGGGTACCCGCACGTGAAGAACTACTTCCGGCCCGGGAGGGTCACTACGTCCGTAACACCAAACGCCGTTTCACGACGTCTGCGACACAAAACGCCGTTTCACGACGTCTGCGACACAAAACGCCGTTTCACGACGTCCAGGACCAACTCGCAGTCCGCACATCCGATTCAGGTTCCCGATGAAGCTGCACTCGCAAGTGTCGTTCGACGAGCCTTTCCACGACGTCACCACCCCATTCGACCACCACCACTGCATCGGTGAGGTCGGTGTCGAGGTCGAGGGCATCGAGTTCGTCGAGCGCATGCGGTCCGCTGTCTCCCAGCCGGTATGCGTCGACGTGGATCATGCCGACGGGAACTCCGCCGCCGGGGCGGGTGCCCGGACGATGCTCACGAGCGATGACAAACGTCGGGGACGTCACCCGGCCCTGCACTCCGAGCCCGGCGCCGATTCCGCGCGTCAACGCGGTCTTGCCCGCCCCGAGTGGCCCGTCCAGCACCACCAGGTCGCCGGCAACAAGTCCCTCCGCCAACCGTCGGCCGAAAGCCTCGGTATCCTCGGCCGTTTCCAACCTGATCTGTCCGGATTCGGGAAGTCCCGTGGCGTTCTCAGCCGACATCGGACCGCTCTTCTACCTGTGCACGCTGCACCAGCTTGTCGATTGCGTCCGTCACGATCGCCGGGAACTCGAGCTGCACCAGATGGCCGGCCCCGTGAACTCTCACGAGTTCAGACTCGGGGAGATCGGCAGCGAGACGCTTGGAGCTGATGAACGGAATCATCATGTCTTGATCGCCGCAGATCACGACTGCCGGTGTGTGCGCGAGCACCTCGAGGGACGCGGACTCGTCGTGCAGTTCCAACGTCCGCAAGAAATTGACGATGGTCACGACCGAGGTCCGGTCGAGCATGCCGTCCGACAGCTCATGCAGTCGTGGGCTGACATCGGTGCCGTACGACGCTGCACGCAGGATCGGCGTGATCAGTACTCGCGCAGCGCCCCGGGCGTGCTGGACCACTCCTGGCGAGGTGCGCACTGCCAACCGGAACCCGTCGATGATCGGATTCTGCAGATTGCGGGTCAGACCGGTCTCGGCCAGCCCTGCCGCCGTCGTCGCGACCAGCCCGACGCCGATGACTCGGCCCTCGAACCATTCGGGTCGCTGACCGGCAAGCGCGAGCACCGTCATGCCGCCCATCGAGTGGCCGACGAGAACTATCGGTCCCTTGGGCACTTTGGCCTCGACGACAGTCGCGAGGTCGCGGCCCAGCTGCGAGACCGTGCAACTCTTCGAACGCGGCATACCTGAATCTCCGTGTCCGCGCTGGTCGTAGAACACCATGCGAACCTTGTTGCCCCATCGCTCTTCGAGCTGGCGGCGCTGGAAATGCCAGGACAGCGCACTCAGGCAGTACCCGTGCACGAAAACGACTGTCAGCGGAGCGTCATCCGGTCCCACTTCGCGAACTGCCAGCTCGACGCCGTCCTCGGTGCGCACCGTGCTCTTGCGGTCGCGCGTCATGAGGTCGAAGTCCTCGTCCGCGTAGATTTCCCGGCCCGGACGCGTCGCGGTCTTGAATGCATTCACGCCGGCCATCGAGCCGAGCGCCACAGCGCTGAGCAGGCCACCGAGAATGCTCATCTTTCCTGCAGTCTTCATGACGTCTCTCCCCCGATGTACGTACGCACAGTGCGTCCACGTATTCCGGTCACGACCTCGTAGTGAATGGTGTCGAGTACGTCGGCCCAGGCCTGCGCGTTGGGTTCGCCGTGATCGCCGTTGCCGAAGAAGATCGCGGTGTCGCCTTCGCGAACTCCGTCGCCGTCCGGCCCCAGGTCCACCAACACCTGGTCCATGCAGATCCGCCCGACGGCCTGGCGACGCTTGCCGCCCAACTGCACTTCGAACTTGCCGCTCAGTGAACGAGTCAGACCGTCGGCGTAGCCGACGGGAAGCAGCGCAAGAGTGGTGTCGTGCGGTGCGACCCACTGATGCCCGTAGGAGACGCCCTCTCCGGCGGCCACCTTCTTCACCAGAATCACCTTCGCTCGCAGCGTCATCGCCGGTCGTAAACCGAAATCTCCGAGTTCGGGCACCGGAGACAATCCATATATCGCAATCCCGGGTCGAACCATGTCAAATTGCAGGTCAGGACGGGTGACTGTAGCGGCGGAGTTGGAAAGATGAACGACTTCGGGGTCGAATCCGCGAGCGCGGACGTCGGCAACCGCTTCGATCAAACGCTGCTTCTGCATGTCGATGACGTCGTGATGCGGTTCGTCCGAGTGCGCAAGATGGGAGAACACTCCGCGCAGCCTTATCGTGCCCTCGTCCCGGGCAGTGGCGAGGTCGTCGAGCATCTGCGGCCACTCGGTTCTCGAGACGCCGTTGCGATTGAGACCGGTGTCCACCTTGAGCGTCAAAGTCGCCTGTTGTCCCAGAACCCGTGCCGCGTCGACGACAGCAGCCAGGTGCCGCGGCGAGGACACGCCGATCTCGACGTCGGATCGGATCGCCGAGGAGAAATCGGCGTCGAGGCCGTGCAGCCAGGCCAGGACGGGAGCGGTGATGCCTGCCTCGCGAAGGACCAGTGCCTCCGCGATGGTGGTGACGCCGAGTTCCCGCGCTCCGGCCGACAGTGCCGTCCGCGCCACCGCAACTGCGCCGTGGTTGTATCCATCCGCCTTGATGACCGCCATCAGCGCTGCATCCCCGGCAAATTCACGCAGGACACGCACGTTGTGCGCGATCGCGTCCAGATCGACGACTGCCTCCGTCTGCGGCCCTACTGCGTCGTCGAGTCGGCTCGCCTTCCCCTCCGCAGGCTCCTTCGGTGCTCTTCCCTGGGCAAGCGTCATGGCGACAATCCTGCCACCCGCGCAGAATCGGACACGTGTTCGGGTTTGAACACCCTCAATCAAGGGCAAAAGAGCGAAGCACACGCACCGACTCGCGCAGACCTCCCAGCAGCGGCGAAGCCGAAATCGGTGCTCCGGCGACATCGCTCTGACCGCCGGCAGCGGCGATGTTCGCAGCCAACGCGTGAGCCCGCGCCCCGACGGCCCCGGCTTCGAGAGGGCTCAGACCCGCCGCCAGCAACGCGCCGATCACACCGGAGAGGATGTCACCCGAGCCTGCGGTCGACGCCCAGGAGCCGCCGGCGTCGTTGACCAGGACCTCACCGCCGGGATCCGAGATCACCGTCGTATGGCCTTTCAGCAGAATCGTGACTCCGAGGCGTTCGGCGAGAGCACGCGTGGCCGCGATTCTGTCGTCGCCGAGTGGTGTGAATCGTGCGAACTCGCCGGCGTGGGGCGTCAGAAGAGTCGGCGCGGTCCGGGCTGCGACAAGTTCGGGACGTTGAGCGAGGAGGGTAAGTCCGTCCGCATCGACGACAACGGGTACATCGGTAGCCAGTACCGACGCCAGAAGCCGCGCGGCGTCGTCGTCGGTACCCATACCGGGTCCGACCACCCAGGCCTGAACCCGCCCGGCGGCTTGGAACGTCTCACTCGCAATCACCTCCGGGAACCGGGCGAGCACCTCGGCGGCGCCGTGCCCGGCGTAGCGAACCAGTCCGGAGGTCGCGGTCACCGCGGCGCCGGTGCAGAGCACGCCCGCGCCGGGATACTGCTCACTTCCCGCAACGATGCCCACCACACCCTGCGAGTACTTGTCGTCCTCCGCGCCTGGCACCGGCCACAGCGCACCGACCTCGGCCGGATCGAGCGAACCGAACGCCGGTTCGCCGACGCTCAATCCGATATCCACGAGTTCGACACGACCACACAGCGGAGCCGCGAGTACGTGTACCGGCTTGAGCGCACCGAATGTGACCGTCACATCAGCGGTAATCGACGGGCCGTCCACTGCGCCGGTGTTCGCGTCGACGCCACTCGGAAGATCGACCGCCACGATCGGTGCCTCCACCTGGCCGACGAGCTCAGCTGCGTCAGGCCTCAGACCGCCGTGCCCGGAAATCCCGACGATGCCGTCGATCACTAGATCCGGCGACCCGACTTCGGCAGCGACTCGGCCACCGGCCTTCAGGAGAGCGTCGAGGCCCGACCGATGAGCGCGCGCCGGATCGAGCAACACGGCCCGAACACTCACACCTCGTTTGCGGAGCAACGCACCCGCCCACAGGGCATCACCGCCGTTGTCGCCGGTACCGACCAGAAGCGTCACCGACCGATGCGCGACCGATCCTGTACGGGAACGTAATTCGTCCGCGACGACTCGCGCGAGACCGTACGCCGCTCGACGCATCAGCACTCCGTCGGGCAGCTTGTCGAGCAGTGGCGCCTCCGCTGCTCGCACCTGATCGGCTGTGTAGTACCCACGCATGTCGGAACCCTTCAGTTGCCGTCGCTACCCTCGAAACCATGAAATCACGTCTTCGCCCGGCAATCGCGGGGCTCGTCCTCGTTCTCGGTCTGGTCGGGTGCAGTTCCGGCACCGACTCCACACCATCTGCGGCCGAAACGACGGCGAGCGGACCCGTGGTGACCATCTCCGGGATGGCGTACTCCCCCGCTTCCATCACCGTGAACGTCGGCGACACCGTCACGTGGGTATTCGACGACAACGGAATGGCCCACGACGTCAACGGCCTCGGAGACGCCAAGGGCAAACTCCGCAGCCCACTCAAGAAATCGGGAACTTACACCTACACGTTCACCGAACCCGGAACCTACGACTACACCTGTACACCGCATCCCGAGATGCGCGGAACCGTCGTCGTCGAGACGCCGTAACGCACTCGGGCCCCACAGTCTTTCGACTGCGGGGCCCGAAATTCCCTACGAAAACTATTCGACCGTAACCGATTTCGCCAGGTTACGCGGCTTGTCGACGTCGTATCCGCGTGCCGCGGCAACCTCGGCCGCAAAGATCTGCAACGGAACCGTGGACAGCAACGGCTGCAGCAGAGTCGGTGACGCGGGAATCTCGATCAGGTGATCCGCGTGCGCCGCGGCGACGGTATCGCCTTCCTCCGCGATGACGATAGTCGTTGCCCCGCGCGCCTTGATCTCCTGAATGTTGGACACCAACTTCGAGTGCAGGACAGCGCGACCCTGCGGCGACGGCATGACGATGATGACCGGAAGGTCCTCCTCGATCAGCGCGATCGGGCCGTGCTTGAGCTCACCGGCGGCAAAGCCCTCGGCGTGCATGTACGCAAGCTCCTTGAGCTTGAGCGCACCCTCGAGCGCCACCGGGTAGCCGACGTGGCGCCCCAGGAACAGCACGGTCGACGCGTGCGCGAACTGGCGTGCCAACGCGCGCACCGGTTCTGCCGTCTCGAGCACCTTGCTGACCAATGCGGGCATAGCTTCGAGGTCGGCGTACTCGCGCGCAACCTCGTCCGGATACTTGGTGCCGCGAGCCTGCGCCAAAGCCAAACCGACGAGGTAGTTCGCGGTCACCTGCGCCAGGAAGGCCTTGGTCGACGCAACCGCGATTTCCGGTCCTGCCCGCGTGTAGAGAACGGCGTCGGCTTCGCGCGGGATCTGTGCACCGTTGGTGTTGCAGATCGCCAGGACGCGTGCCTTCTGGTCCTTGGCGTGCTTGACCGCTTCGAGTGTGTCCGCCGTCTCCCCCGACTGGGAGATCGCGACAACAAGCGTCGAGCGATCCAGAACCGGGTCGCGGTAACGGAATTCGCTGGCGAGTTCGACCTCGACAGGTAGACGCGTCCAATGCTCGATCGCGTACTTCGCCAACAGTCCGGAGTGGTAGGCACTACCGCAGGCGACGACAAACACCTTGTCGACGTCGCGCAGTTCCTGATCGGACAACCGCTGCTCGTCGAGGACGATCTTCCCGTTCTCGAAGTGGCCGAGGAGCGTGTCGGCGACAGCGGTCGGCTGCTCTTCGATCTCCTTGAGCATGAAGTAGTCGTGACCACCCTTTTCGGCGGCCGCGAGATCCCAGTCGATGCGGAACGGGCGCCCCTCTGCCTCGTTGCCCGCGAAGTCGGAGATCCGATAGCTGTCGGCAGTGATCACCACTGCCTGATCCTGTCCGAGTTCAACCGCATCGCGTGTGTGCTCGATGAACGCAGCGACGTCGGAGCCGAGGAACATCTCGCCCTCACCGACACCGACGACGAGCGGCGTCGAGCGGCGGGCGGCGACAATCGTGTCCGCGTGGTCGGCGTGCGTGAAGACGAGCGTGAACGCACCTTCCAACCGACGAACCACCGACAGCGCACTCTCGATGAAATCACCTGCCGTCGGTCCGTGGGAGTACGCCCGGGCTACCAGGTGAACTGCCACCTCGGAATCCGTGTCGCTCTGAAGCTCGACGCCTGCAGCCTCGAGCTCCGCACGCAGCGGGGCGAAATTCTCGATGATTCCGTTGTGAACGACAGCCAGCTTGCCCGACGCATCACGATGCGGATGCGCATTACGGTCGGTCGGTCGCCCATGCGTCGCCCACCGGGTATGACCCATACCCGACGTACCGACAAAGTGATCCGCGCCGTACTCGCCGAGCTCCGCCTCGAGGTTGGCCAACTTACCGGCCTTACGCTCGATCTCGACCCCACCGGTTCCGTCGAGAATCGCGATTCCCGACGAGTCGTACCCGCGATACTCCATTCGCCGTAAAGCCTCCACCACAACGCCCAGAGCTGGGCGGTGGCCGACGTATCCCACGATTCCGCACATGGTGACTCAGGGTACTTGGACATCGGCGGTGGGCGCATTTTGCGGTTCCACAGACATCCCCCAGCCGGTTGCAGCGTCGGCTCCGCATACACGAGACGGCTCATCGGATAACGTCTTCAACCGTGGCACCGAAACTGAAGACACTGACCCGTGAGCTGTCCAAGCACGGCCCGCACCGAGTTCTCCGCGGCAACCTCGCCCTGGCCGGACAGCCGGGTGTCGTGTACACGCCGGAAACCGGTTTCAATCTCCCCGCCGTTGCCTTCGCGCACGGGTGGATGGTCGGGTCCCACAAGTACGAGCAGACACTCCAGCACCTCGCTTCCTGGGGAATTGTCGCAGCGGCGCCCGACAGCGAACGCGGTCCGGTCCCGTCCCATCTCGGCTTGGCTGCAGATCTTCGAGCGACGCTCGACATCTGCGTCGGCGTACGACTCGGCCCCGGCCAGATCAGCGTCCACCCCGATCGGGTCGCCTTTGCCGGTCACGGCATGGGCGCGGGCGCGGCGGTGCTGGCCGCAGCGCAGCGCGGGGATGTCGGTGCGGTAGCCGCGCTGTTCCCGGCCCCGACAGCACCCAAGGCGGAGAACTACGCGTCGAAGATCACAGCGCCCGGATTGATCCTTGCCGGCGAAGACGACGTCGATTCCTTGACCAGCAATGCCCGCCCGCTGAGCGTGGAGTGGGGCGGTCCCGTCGTCGCACGCACCGTGAACGACGGCCAAGACGCCGGACTGATCGAAGGCCGCCGACTCCTCGGCGCCCTGGGCCTCGGTGGATCCGAGCGCAAGACACAGTCCGCCACACGGTGCCTGCTCACCGGCTTCCTGTTGTTCCATCTGACCGGCGACAAGAAGTACCAGGACTTTGCTGATCCTGACGTCGAGATTCCACACACGGCGCCGTTGCTCCCGGCCGAACCTCACTCCGACGCGCGGGCCAGCCAGCTGTTGCGTAAGTAGAGGTTCATGCTCGCCTCCGCCGGCGGGCTCGGCTTCGTGGGCGTCGGCGTCGGCTCTGACGCGGATCGCAGATACGGGCCGGATCTGACCGACCCTTCCGTGTCGTTATCGGCAGATGTCGTTTCGGACGGCGGCTCCTGGCGCGATTCCTCGCTCGCCGCTGCCGCTCTGCGCTCACGGAAGTCCTCGAGCGCTCTGCGCTCACGGAAGTCCTCGAGTTGAGAATCGAGAGTTCGACGGATCTCTTCGAAGGGAGCGTGAACGGACTTCACAGCGGACCAGCTCCGGCCAGCTCAGCGCCCGTCTCTCCGTCGGGGCCGGCGATCGACTCGTCCGGGATTGTGACAGGCGGCTCCGGGTCCGGCGCGGGCGAGACTTCGGCGGTGGTTTCAACCGGCACCTCGGGCTGGGGAATATCGCGCTGGGGATTATCGGGCTGGGGAATTTCGGGTTGAAGTGTCGCGGGCTGGGACGCTTCTTGCGGGTATGTCTCCTGCATGACCGCCTCCTGACCGGCATCAAAAACTATTCTCGGCCAACCATTTTCGTCCAACTCCACGGTGACAGAAACAGAGTTCCCGTCAGCACCGGCGACATCGAGACTCACCCCACGACCGTCGGGCGCAATCGAGAAGCCCCACGTGTTGCCACCGATCGAGAAAGAGATCGGCGCAGCCGCGGCAGCGGATTCGATCGTCTCGGCGACCGGCAAGGTCGACGGGAAGGCGTCTGTCACCCACTGAGTCGCGGCATCAAAAGCATCGCCTACCGCGCTCGCACACTGCGCGCACGCCCTGTCGAATTCGTCGCGGGCATCCAGATACGCCGACCGAAAAACAGTGTCCAACCATGGCGCCGCGCCACGACCGCTGGAAGCGACGTGAGCCAGCTGATCGATCTCCCCCGCACCCAGACCGCCGATGGTCGCCCGGTCGAGGCTGGCCACCTTGAAAGCTTTGTCTGCCAAAGCCGTTCGAACAGTCCGCGCGAGTTCGCCGGCTAGCGTGATCAACAGTGGCGCCGAATCCGCATCGGACCGAGCTTCGCGCCGCGCGGCGAAGACCTGATCGACGACCGCATCCACGCCGGAAACATTCCACACTGCAGGAAGATTCTCGGCCAGGACCGTCAGCATCGCGATCTCCGCGACCGAACTATCCACCGCCGCAGCCATGTCCGACATGTCTCGCTTCAGTGCCCCGATATCGATGCCCGCCTCTGCGCGATATGCATCCTCGTAGGAGGTAAGCGTCCGTTCTTCGAAACCCAACCGAGTGGCCAGGTCGTGAAATCGGCCGAAGAACTGCAGTCCGCTGGCGCCCGCTTCCAGAATTTCGTCGGGATGAGCATGTGAATCACGCAGTGCAAGAATATCTTCGAAAGAACATGGGCCGTTCGGTACTGCCTGGGCTGTAAGGCTGTTCGGTATCACGAGGCCGACCCGCCGGAGTCCCGCACCCGCCGCGCGCCCTCACGATCCACCTCAGTGATTGCCTCAGCCGAAGAGGAAAGCCGGCGCGCCAACGTATCGAGAAGATCCGCACGGCCAGTCAAGCGAGAATTCAGGACCGCCAATGCCGACGCCAACGCGGCTCCGTGCTCGGCGTAGTCACGGCCCGAAGCGGCGCCGCCCCATCGCAAATGCTTGATCGGCTCGGCAGAATCGCGCAGACCCTGGGCCACCGACACCGCATGGCGTGCCAATTCATCTGTTCCAGCGCGGTCGACATCCACGAGCGCCCCCAAGTTTCAACGGAACCACTCGCACGTCGAGCGGCCTTTGACTCCTTGGACGCAGCAGAGCGCAATTACGTTCCCTCAAAACGCGAAGGCGTAATGAGGGGCTACACCGAACCGACGATCTCGGCCAACTCGTCAGCCAGCTTCTGCGCGAGCGGAAGTTCGGTGGCCTCGACCATGACGCGGACCAGTTGCTCTGTCCCGGACGGGCGCAGGAGCACTCGACCACCGTCACCGAGAACGCGCTCGGCGTCCGCGACTGCTGCAAGTACCGACGGCGACGCTGCGACTGCCGCCTTGTCCCCGACCTTCACGTTGATCAGCACTTGCGGGAGGGTGGTCATCGTTGCAGCCAGTACCGATGCCGACTTACGCGTACGAGCCATGCGTCCGAGCAGCCTGAGACCGGTGAGAATTCCGTCGCCCGTGGTGCCGAACGCCGGCAACACAACATGGCCTGACTGCTCGCCACCGAGGCTGTATCCGCCCGCGCGCAGTTCCTCCAAGACGTAGCGGTCGCCTACGGCAGCAGTCACGATGTTGATGCCTGCCTCGCGCATCGCGATGTGCAAACCGAGATTGCTCATGACAGTCGCGACGAGAGTGTTCTCGACCAACTCCCCGGCCTCGTTCATCGCGATCGCCAGAACAGCCATGATCGCGTCACCGTCGACCACCGCGCCGGTCTCGTCGACGGCCAAGCAACGGTCGGCGTCGCCGTCGTGCGCGAGGCCTAGGTCCGCCCCGTGATCGACTACGGCTTTCTGAAGATTCTCCAGGTGCGTCGATCCACAGCCGTCGTTGATGTTGAGGCCGTCGGGATCGGCGCTGATCGCGATGACGCCGGCGCCCGCTGCTGCGTAGGCAACCGGTGCGAGCGCGGAAGCAGCGCCGTTGGCGCAGTCGACGACAACGGTAAGTCCAGCGAGCGGCTCGCTCGCCGCGCTCGCCAGATGTGCAAGGTACAGCTGAGCGGCATCGTCGACCGCACGGACTCGGCCTATCCCGGCACCTGTCGGAAGGACTGGCGGTGCAGTGCCGTCGAGTGCGTCCTCGATCGCCACCTCGACAGCGTCATCCAGCTTGTGCCCACCGGCCGCGAAAATCTTGATTCCGTTGTCCGGCATGGGATTATGCGATGCAGAAATCATGACACCGAGACTGGCGTCGAGCTTTGCCGTCAAGTATGCAACTGCCGGAGTCGGGAGGATACCCACGTCGAGCACGTCGACGCCTGCGGAACTCAACCCGGCCGTCACCGCGGCTTGAAGCATCTCACCGCTGGCGCGAGGATCGCGGCCGATCACGGCGGTCGGACGGGCATCCGAGGTGCCGGCTGTCAGTACGCTCGCCGCGGCAACTGCCAATCTCAATGCAAGATCTGCAGTCAGATCCGAATTGGCAAGTCCACGAACACCGTCAGTACCGAACAACCGACCCATAGAACGACTCCTGAATCCTGTGAACCTCGAGAATGAAACTCGAGAATGGAATTTCTCCGAGAAACACAAGAGCGAGCGTCCGGTAACGATGGACGCCCGCTCTTGTGGTGAACAGGTGCCGAAGCAGACCCGTCGGGTCAACCTCGGCAAAGCATCAGCGCTTGGAGTACTGCGATGCCTTACGAGCCTTCTTCAGGCCGTACTTCTTACGCTCGACCGCGCGGGCGTCACGCGTCAGGAAGCCTGCACGCTTGAGGGCCGGACGATCATCAGGGGTTACCTCGATGAGTGCGCGCGCGATAGCCAGACGCAGTGCGCCTGCCTGACCGGACGGGCCGCCACCGTGCAGCAGTGCAATGATGTCGAAAGACTCGGGACGCTCGACGAGCACCAGCGGAGCCTTGATCAGCTGCTGGTGAACCTTGTTGGGGAAGTAATCCTCCAACGTGCGGCCGTTGAGCTTGAACTGACCGGTACCGGGAGTCATCCGAACGCGAACGACAGCCTCCTTGCGGCGACCGACGGTCTGGACCGGGCGATCGAGGACGATCGGTGCGAGCGTAGCTGCAGCAACCTCTTCGATGACCTCGACTGCGTCAGCGGCGACAAGCTCTTCCACTGCTTCGATGTTCTCTTCGGACACGTTCTGCTCTTCCGGCGATGTCACTGTGCGACCTGCTTGATCTCGAACGGCACCGGCTGCTGCGCGGTGTGGGGGTGATTCGGGCCCGCGTAGACCTTGAGCTTGCTGCTCATTGCGCGGCCGAGCTTCGTCTTGGGGAGCATGCCGACAATGGCCTTCTCGACGAGACGATCGGGGGTCCTGTCGAGGACCTCACCGACAGTGCGGGACTTCAGGCCACCCGGGAATCCGGAGTGGTGGTAAACGTTCTTGCCCTGCAGCTTGTTGCCGCTGATGGCAACCTTCTCAGCGTTGATGATGACAACGAAGTCACCACCGTCGATGTGCGGCGCGTAGGTGGGCTTGTGCTTGCCACGCAGCAAGTTCGCTGCCTGAACGGCAAGACGGCCGAGCACCACGTCAGTGGCGTCGATGACGTGCCACGAGTGGGTCACATCTCCGGCCTTCGGGGTGTACGTAGACACAGATCTTCCTCGTCTTAATTCATTCCACTGCTGACCATGTGCGTATCGCGTAAACGATCCTCGGCGGCCAGTTGAGACCCGAGAACCGCCGGTCTCCACGCATTTCTGCCGGAGCCCTACGGCACGCCACCGATAGACGATACCGGTCTACCCGCTGCCAGGTCAAAGCGCAGCCATCTCCGCCGACAATGCCCTCGTCGGGAACCAGCGGGTAAGCGATCGACATGCGACTGCCCCGGCAACCTGACGGTACCGGGGCAGTCGGGGTGTCGTCACGACATGAATGTTGTCAGCGACCGAACCCGTTTGCGGCGATCCGGTCAGCTTCCTGCATCTTCTCCGAGCCGCTCGCCGTCGCTCCGGCGATCTGCGCGAGAACCATGTTCAGTTCTTCGGACGCCTGGGCCCAGCGGCGCTGTGCGTCGTTCCAGGCTTCGGAACCTGCCCCTTCCCAGCCTGCTTGCAGCTTGTCGACGACAACCTTGATGTCGCCCTGCTTGTCGTTGATCGCTTTGGCCTGCTGTTTCATCTGATCGGACAGCATTGCGAGGCCGCCGAAGTCGTACTTGATCCTGTCGGACATAACTGCTCCCGGTTCGGTGTGACTGGAGAGAACTTTGTGAGAACTACTGGCTGAGGACTGCTTGATCGAACGGCGAAGAGCTGACGGTCAGGACATGTTCACCGTCGCGCCGCGAAGCGAGCTGACGTTGTCGTCTTCGGTCGAGTCGAAGGTTCCCGCAGCCTGTTTGATCTGCTCGCAGATGTCGGTTAGAGCAGTGTCCAACTTCAGGGCCGCGCTGTTGTATCGCTCCATGATTCCTGCGTATTCGACCTGCGCCGCACCGTTCCACGAATTGTGCGAAGCGTCGGCCTCCGACCGAACAGCGTTGACCAGTCCCCTGATGTCACCGAGATGTCCGTCGATGGTCCCCGCCGAATCGATCAATTCAGCGGTAGTTGCGGTAAAGCCCATGTCGTCCCCCTGGATTCGGTGAGTACCGTTCGGTATCGGCGACCACCCACGACGGCTTGTCCGTCGGATGTGCACCGGGGTCGAGCGGAACTCCCTGATGTGCGCTACACATACTTTGACGCGACCTCCGTGCCAACGGTTCCGGCCCGATCGAAGAATGTTTGCAGAACCGACCGATCCGGTCAGGGCGTGAATTCGAGTGACTGCCACATCCGCAGGCAGTCCGCTTCGAGACTGTCCCACTCACCGACCAGATACTGGCAGCCGATACTCACTTGCCGACCGTTGTCGACGTACACGCGCCAACGCACCTCGGAGAAATCGTCCGGAAACTCGACGTACACCACTGCCTGTTTTCCTGCGGCATCGTCGATCACAGAAAACTCTCCGAACCGCAATGGGTCCTCGAACGCCGAAAACTGCTGACGCAAAGCGGCTTCGACGGAATCGAATCCAGCACCTTCCGCAAGACGTTTCTCGATGACCACGATCTTGCGATCAGCGCCGGAACTGGGTATCAAATCGGTGCGCCCGCTCGATGTCCCTCGTGACAGAAGCTTCCAATCGGAAGGCAGCTCTGCTGCAACGCTCCCCACCTCCACACGCGTGAGTTCCGGCGTGACACCGGACTCGATCGACGGAATCGAAGTCTTCGGCGCAGGCTTTTCCTGCTCTTTCGACGCCTCCACGATCTCGACTTTGTCTTCCGCCGCAGCTGCGACCGAGTCCGCCAACCGAGAATCGCCTCGGTCGCGAGTCGACACCACGACCGTTGCCGCGACAGCAGCGACGACGGCGAGCACCGCAAGCGCCGCCGCGAACCGTCGACGGCCTCCGTGCCACCCGCCGACTCGACGGGGCGAGGTGGCAGTCGAGTCCACGGAAGGAATCGACATCGCGCCATCCGGATCGCCTACCCACCCGGCGCCAAAAGCTGAATTGTCGACGATTCGACCGGAACTGTCCCGCGCAGTTGTCTGGCGAACGAGCGTCCGAGGATCCACCAGAGACGACGCCACCCGACTCTCGTCCAGAATTCGAATGCTCGCATGGCCGTGGGCATTCGTCGACCCACGTTCGAGCGAAGCCGCAACGGCATGGGAGCGCGGCCCGACCAACACCACAGCGTCCCGAACCGACAAGTCCCCGATTCCGGAAAACAACCCCGCAACGTCTGCGATCGCCGAACTTTGTGCCCCGTCGAGTCGGAGTTCACCGTCGACCTCACTGACAACAGAAGCGACCACCATTCCGCCACGCAGTTCGAGGACGACACACCGCGATCGCCAGGCAGTACGAGCCGACCTCGCCGCCGCGACCGACGTCGGAACGAGGACGACGTCGTGCGCCACTCGCCGTGCGGCATCGAGCAATCGCCGCCTACGTGGGGCACCCCAGTCCGAGGGATGACTGAGATAGAGGATGTCTGCATCGACGATTCCACACCCGTCCATCGCATTGGAGATCAGCCTGGCCAGCTCCAAGACGGTGGGGACAATCCGACCATCTACGTCGACATAATCGTCGTCGACGTAATCGATCGCATTTTCACCGGTCGTACCGGGACCCGACGCAGGTTCGCGTCTGAGGTCTGCACTGCAACAGAATTCGCGTTGACCCGAGACGACCCAGATATTGGATGCACCCCAATGTAGCGAGACCGACACCAAGGACGGAACGGTCACAGCGGTGGCATCCACGGAACTTGGACAAGTTGGGTTTGCGACCGAGAAACGTAGACCCCACGACCTTCCGGCAATGCCGACGCGCGGACGGTGCCGACGAGATTTCCCTCGTCGCGACTTCCGCTCATGATCAATCCGGCCGGTGCCATGTCGCGAAGTCTCGCAATGACCGGCTCGTAGAGTGCTCTGGCCGCGCCACCGGAACGGCGGGCAATCACCAGGTGCAAACCGATGTCCTTGGAATGCGGAATGTATTCGAGCAACGGCGCCACCGGATTACCACTCGGTGTGGCCACAAGGTCGTAGTCGTCGATCAGTACATAAATCTCCGGCCCACTCCACCACGACCTTTCCCGCAATTGCTGCTGTGTTGTTTCGGCGTTCGGCATTCTGGCGGCGACGATCCGAGCCAAGTCGACCATCAACTCACCGAAGGTCGTCGACGACGCCGAGTAACCGCCGAGGTGATTCCCTTCGACCACTCCGAGTAGGGAATGCCGATAGTCACCGATAATCAGCTTGGCCTGCGCCGGTGTGTTCGACGCGATGATCCCTTCCGCTATTCCGCGCAAAAGAGATGTCTTGCCACACGCGGTGTCGCCGAATATCAAGAGGTGCGGGTGTTCCCGGAAGTCCATGTACACCGGGGCGAGGTCGGTCTCACCGAGCCCGATCGGCACGGTGAGGCACCGACCGTCGGCCGCACTCGGTGAGGGCCACCGGGTTCCGACAGCTTCGAGAAGTTCTGCCCGCGAGTACGAATCCGGAAGCATCCGCACGGTGGGCGCCGGGCGCGAATTCGACATGGCTGCAATATGTTCGACCGTCGACGCCACAGAACCACCGGAATTCTCATTACCTGGCGAACCGCCGATTCGAGGTAGTCCGGTGAGAAGGTGAAGCCCGTCGCGCGTGATGCCACGACCCGGTCGACCTTCCGGCACCAGGCTGGCTTTCTGGCGACCCGCATCCGAATCTCCCGGATCACCCAATCGAAGTTCGATGCGAGTACCCAGTTGATCCTTGAGTGCCGGCCGGATCTCGGCCCACCTCGACGTCGTGACGATCACGTGCACACCGAAGGACAAACCTTGACCGGCGAGCATGCTGATCTGAGGCTCGAGTGATTCGAAATCCGAACGAACGCTGGGCCAACCATCGACGACGAGGAAGACGTCACCGTACGGGTCATCTCGGAGTCCCGCCGCCACGCCTTCCCCGGCGGGATCAGCTGTTCGCAATCTTCGGAAATCGGCCATGGAGTCGATGCCGAGGTCACGAAACAGCCGCTCCCGTTTCGCGACCACACCGAGCACCTCGGCAACCGTGCGGCGGACACGGTCGGAATCCAAGCGGTTTGCCACCGATCCGACGTGCGGCAGATCTTTCAATCCGAGGAGCGTTCCACCGCCGAAGTCGAGGCAGTAGAACTGAATCTGTTCCGGCGTGTGCGTCATGCTCAGAGACAAGATCAACGTGCGCAAGGCCGTCGACTTTCCCGACTGCGGGCCGCCGACGATCGCGAGGTTGCCCGTTGATCCGTTCAGATCGGCGACGAGAAGATCGCGGCGCTGATCGAACGGCCTGTCGACTACGCCGAAGGGTGCGCTCAGATTTCCGCGAGGTTGATCACCGGCCGCCCACCGCGGTAACAACTGGTCAAGCGTCGGGGATGCCTCGAGCGGCGGTAACCACACCTCGTGCGCTCGTGGGCCGTGAGAGCGCATGCGGTCGACGAGGACTCCCATGAGAGTACGTGCATCGTCACCGATTTCACCCATGTCGATGACATCGGGCTCGACGGGAACGACAACAGCCTCTGGCCCGACCACGGGCGTCGCGGTAAACGGCAGCGGCGCGAGTTCGACGGGGGAATCTACCGAGAATCGAGTGGGCACTATCCGCTCACCCTCGTACGGGCCTGACACGTATGCACCTTGGAAGCGAACGATCTCAGCAGAATCGGACTTCAGGTATCCCGCACCGGGTGTGCCCGGCAGGTGATAAGCATCGGGAACGCCGAGAACGGAACGAGACTCGTTCGCCGAGAACGTTTTCAAACCGACACGATACGAAAGATGGCTGTCGAGACCCCGAAGCTTTCCTTCGTCGAGCCGCTGACTGGCCAGCAGCAGGTGAATATGAAGTGACCTGCCCAATCGCCCGATGGCCACGAACAATTCGGCAAATTCCGGCTGTTGACTGAGCAGTTCGGAAAACTCGTCGACAACCACGAAGAGTGCAGGCAACGGATCGAGTGCAGCGCCGGCCAGCCTCGCCTTCTCATAGTCAGACACGTTTGCGAAGTTTCCTGCCGCACGCAGCAGTTCCTGTCGACGATTCATTTCGCCGGCGAGCGCGTCCTTCATACGATCGACCATCGCCAATTCCTCGGCAAGGTTGGTGATGATCGCAGCAACGTGCGGCGCCTCCTCCAGGCCGAGAAAGGTTGCACCACCTTTGAAGTCGATCAGGACGAGGTTCAGTGCGTCGGGTGAGTGCGTCGCGATCAGGCCGAGCACCAAGGTTCGCAGGAACTCCGACTTACCAGAACCGGTGGCTCCGATACACAGCCCGTGCGGACCCATACCGTTCTCGGCCGACTCCTTCAGATCCAGTTCGACAGGGTTTCCATCTTGTCCGACACCGATCGGCACGCGGAGTCGGTCGCGCCCCTGACGTGGCAGCCAGCCATGCTCAGGATTGAACCTCGCAACATTTCCTATCCCCAACATCTGGCTCCAGGTCCGAAGGGATCGGTCGTCGTCAGTTGCGTCCACGCCGTTCTGCGATGCCGCACGGAACGGTGCGATGCGACGTCCGAACGACTGCGCCAGGCTCGTCGTCGCGGCGTCAGGCGTCGCAAAGTTCTCGACTCCTGCGCTGCTCACCGCGCCGATCTGATCGCTACCGACGACCAGTCGCAAACCGCGTGCCGCCGCCAGCCGCGGGCAGAACCCGCACAGGTCGAGGACGGTCACCGAGTCGAGCCCGGATTCGGACAACAGGCCGGTGTCACCTTCGAGCAAGCCACCGTCCACGACCAACACGAGATGCGGAACGCCCGCACTCGCTGGAGTGTTGCGAGCAAATCGAGCACGCATCGAAAGCGTTTCCCCGAGGGAACTTTCGAACTCGAGATACGAACCGAACACCATGCGTGAAGTGCCGGCGCCGTCCTGAGACTCCGGGTGTTGTACGTGTGGGAGCCACTTGACCCACTCCCACTCGGCTTCGGTATCGGGACCGCACACCACTGCAACTTGGACGGTGTCCGGACCGTGAAAAGTGCACAGCTGCATCAACATCGAGCGGACGAGCGCTCGAGCGGAATCCCTCTGCCCCTCAATGGACATCGCAGCAAATCCGCGAAGCGAGACGGCGGTCGGCAGGTCTTTTACAACCGAATGCGCACGGACGAATCGCCGAAGTGAGACAGCAGCGACGGGTTCGAGATCCTCGACCGGCCCCGTCTCCGGAGATACAAGCCTGGTGGCCAATCGCTGTGTACCCAGACCGACCCGAACGTGGCAGTAGTCCGAGTCGGTGATCTGACGTTCCCACATCCGCACAGTCCCGGCCAGTGTCCAAAGCTGCGACGGCTCGGGATTGCTCCACTCGAGAGCAGCACGCTGCGCACCAGACGTCGCAGCAACATCGCTGCGCATCTGATCCAGGTACCGCAGGTAGTCCTTGCGGTCCTCGTTCGCTTCGGACGCTCGTGCCCCACCGCTACGACCGCCCCCGGCGAGCATCCCGAGCATCGACACCATCATCATGACCGGAAACAGCAGAGACATCCGATTGCGCGCCATGCCGGAAGAGAACATCAGCGCCACCATGCCGATCATGGCAACCACCATGATCACCGGAAGTAGTTTGGTCAGTAGGTTTCCCGGCGTGACGCGAGGAATCTCCGGTGGGGCCTGAAGCGTCACCTCGCCGCCCGGTGTACGCGGCGATTCACGGCGCGCTCGACGCGCAAATCTGACAGTGCTCAATTCACCCACCCCCATCGGTGCTGCAGCTGTTGCCGCCACGCGCCTCGTCCGACTACCGCCGGCCCGCCCCCCAAGGCGTAGTCACGCAATTGCAAGAGAGTAGATCACAACACCGACACTCGGGTCGGTGCCACCTGTTGTCTGCGCTGTCGCCGACACAGGCGCACAGTTCATGTCGTATTGTTCGGGTGAACTGGGGTGACGTGACAGGGGAATCGCGTCATGGGAGGGGACAGATCTTGACCAGCACCACTGAAACCAGCGCTGCGCACACCGCAAACGGACGACGCGCGACCCATTCTGCCGAACTGTGCAGGTTGACGGTACTTTCAGCCCATTCGCAGGTGGATCTTGCGGTGCCGCTTCGTGTTCCACTCGCGGTGGTCATTCCGGGCATTGTGGACACAATTGTCAACCACAGCAATTTCAACGAGTTCGACCACAGCGCCGAACAATTCGAGCCCGTCGACTGGACTCTGTCGAAAGTCGGCAGGGCACCGCTGGCACCGACGCTGTCGCTGCACGAGCATGGAATCCGCGATGGGGAATTGCTCGTACTCGAGGCCGCGGACACCGCTGCCCCGCCCCCACTCTTCGACGACATCATGTACACCGTCGCGGCGACGGATGCAGACATCTACCGACGATGGACTCCGATCACCGCGCGCATTGTCGGCTCGTCCGCCGCCCTCGTCGCTGCGCTCGTCGCGGCCCTCGCCCTGGTCCTCGGCGATGCAGGTCTGATCGGCGCTGTCTGCGGTGGAGTGACGTCTTTGGTGCTCACCGTCGCCGCCGTCGTGGCAGCGCGGGTGTACGGAGACACTGCAAGCTCCATCACGCTCGGATGCACAGCGGTGCCACTGGCGTTCGTCTCCGGCGCACTCTGCGTACCCGGCACTGTTCTTTCTGCTCATCTCCTTCTCGGTTCGGCATTCGCAGCCGCGGTGAGTCTGATCTGCCTCCGTTTGTGCGGTGCCGGATTAGCCGTCTTCACCGCACTTCTCGTCGTCCTCCTTGCTGCGGTGGGCACCTTCGCCGTCGCGACGACGCTTCCCGAGGCGCGCACCGCAACCGTCAGCAGCGCGGTGATTGCCGCAGCATTGATCGTTCTCACGTTCACCGCTCGACTGTCGATGCTGTTCGCGCGATTACCGCTTCCCCCGGTTCCGACGCCGAGTAATCCCCTCGACGACGATCGCGACGGACTGCCCGAGCCCGAACTGCCCGGGCTGACCGAGTTGACTGAAAGGGCAGGGCGGGCTCGTAGCTACCTGACCGGACTGATCGTGGCCACGTCAGTGGTCGCGCTCACTGCCGCAGTCGCGCTCGCGTGGTCCTGGCCCGGTCAGGGAATCGTCTGGCCGAACCTTGCTCTCGCATTCGCGACGGCCGTCGTGCTGATGTTTCGCGGGCGCACCTACGCGGGCGCACATCAGGCGGTCCCACTCATCGCGGCAGGCATCTCGGTGATTCTCGTTCTCCTGGGCGGCATGGCATGGACCCATCGCGACCATGCATTGGTCGTCTTCGCCATCACGATGACTGTTCTCCTCCTGTCACTGATTCTGGGAATCCTCGCCCCCCAGAACACATTCAGCCCCGTGATGCGACGCGCGGCCGAACTGTTGGACCTCGCTGCGATTGCAGCAATCGTTCCGCTGATCTGCTGGGTCAGTGGGCTCTTCGCGCTCATGCGCGGTCTCTGAGCGATCGGATCTCGATGGTGATTCGACGCGCGACGAACATCTGTGCCGCACTCGTGATCGTTGTCTTAACAGTCCTCGCCGGGGCGGGTGGCGCATCGAGTGCGGTTCCTTCCCCCATCGATCCTGCAATGCTGCCGGAGGACGGTCCACCCGCGCCTCCCCAACCCACCGAACAACGAACCCTGTGCGTCCCCGCCGTAGCGGGTGGTGACGGCGCGGATATTCCACGTTCTCAACAGGATCTGGGATTCGATTCGGTGTGGTCGATCACCCGAGGGGCAGGGCAGCGAATTGCTGTCATCGACACCGGCGTCAGCAGACATCCCCGGCTACCGGCCCTCGAAGGCGGCGGTGACTATGTCGGGACCTCCGACGGCACCGACGATTGTGACTCACACGGAACAGTCGTCGCCGGTCTCATCGCCGCCGAGCAGGTCGACGGTTCCGGATTTTCCGGAGCTGCGCCGGACGCACAGATCATCTCGATCAGGCAGTCCAGTGCAGCTTTCTCGGTGGCCGGCCAACGCGAAGACCCTGCCGTAGCCGAGAATTCGTCTGGCTACGGAAACGTCGACACCATGGCACTGGCCGTACGTCACGCTGCTGACTTGGGTGCAAGCGTTATCAACATCTCCGAGGTCGCTTGCAAGCCTGCCGGGGACGGGATCAACGACCAACGACTGGGCGCTGCAATCGAATACGCCACGATCGCGAAGAACGCCGTAGTCGTCGCTGCTGCAGGGAACGTCGGATCCGGAGGTTGCAAGAACCAGAATCCACCGCCGGATCCCCTCGATCCACAAGCCGATCCATGGAACTCGGTTACGACGATTGCCAGTCCTGCCTGGTACGACGACTATGTCCTCACCGTCGGGTCGGTCGACCCCAATGGCACCGCCAGCTCCTTCAGCCTCGGCGGTCCATGGGTCGACGTTGCGGCGCCCGGCACCGGAATCATCTCACTTCACCCGACGTCGCCTGGTCTGACCAACGGAGTCTACGGCTCCGACGGCGCCGTACAGTCGTTCAACGGGACCAGTTTCGCTGCGCCCTATGTCGCGGCAACCGCCGCGCTGGTCCGGTCGGTTCACCCGGAACTGACTGCACTTCAGGTCATGCAACGTATCGAAGCCACCGCCCACGCTCCGGCGCAGGGTTGGAATCCCTACGTCGGTCACGGCGTCATCGATCCACTCGCCGCGGTAACGGGCGAATTGGCACCGGGGGAACGCGTCAAGGTCAATCATCAGTCGGTAACGATCGATCCCCTACCCACGCCGCCGACCCCCGACAACCGATCTCGCGACGCGGCACTCGTCGGAGCCGGAACGGTCGGCACCCTAGCCCTACTGACGCTATTGGCGTCGATGCCCATTCGTCGAGAAATTCGTCGGAGACTTCCCGAACGACGGGACGTCGATCTCTGAATCGTCAACGGTGTTCAGTTCACCGGAGCGGCCGGCGTTGAATCGGGGGCGACTCCGTCGTGAGCTATCAGTGCATTGCTCTTCTCGAGCGCCGGACCTGATGCAAGTAGATCGAGCATCTGCCAAGGCGCACGATCAGGCGTTCGCGTCAATCCGAGCGCGCGAGCAGAGGTTTCGTCCGGCACTCCGTATTTCACACCGGTATCCGCTACGTAGAACACTCCGTCGTGCCTGGTGCTGTTCGTCTCGATTCCGGTCGCTTGAACAAACCCACCGAAGCCCTGTTCGACGTGGACGCTGTCGAGATTGTCGCCCGATCCGTCCGCCTGCGCCAACGACACCAACTTGCCACCCTCCGGGATCGGAACCTGCAATCCAGCGACGAGTTTCAATGTTGCAGAACTACTTTCGCCGCCCTCGACTGCAGGTGAGGGAGCCCATTCCAGACAGCCGACAGGTGCGCCATGATCATCGACGATCTCCGGAACCACCTGCGGCAACGAGTCGACGGTCAGTTCCCTCACCGAAGGAATACGACTGATGGCATCAGGGGTGACGCTCGCGATCCCGGTGGCGCCCTGCGAATCCGAGAAGTAGATCAGTTGGGCGAGCGCCGCACCGACCTTCTGGATACCGTTCTCGAGCACCACGTAGTACTGCAGGTCCGCGCCCACCGAAACCTGAACGACGGAGCCGACAGTCTTGTTCTGTAGCGGGAACCGGGGCGCTGATCCCAGTTCGCGGATTCGCGGAGCCTCGATGCGCGGAACTTCGGGGATCGAATTGAGAAATCCGGCACTGATCGGTCGCGCCTGTGCTCCCTCCAGCCCCAAAGCCCGCATGATCGCCGGATTGTCCACATCGATTTCCGCTCGCTTCCCGTCGTATACGAGAAAGTGATCGGAACCCGACTTCACCAGGAATGCACGGTCCCTCGTCAGATATGTCGTGTTTTCACCGACATTGGACGAGCCGACCAGGACCGAAGTCGTCAACGATTTTCTCCCGTCGGATCCGACGGAATCGCATACCGTCCACAAGGCGTTGCTCGGGTCGGCTGATTCCGGCAGCGCGGACGGTGCGCCGGGAATGCCGACGAGCGCGCCCCTCGGTTTCGCCTCGACCTCAGACGCCTTGACTATTGCCGGTTTTACTGGCGAACCCAGAATCAGTCGGGCGGAGGCCAAGTTCAGCACAGGGCGAAAAGTACCCTCCATGGCGACGAACATTGCGCCAGATTCCTTTGCAACAACGATTTCTGCATCGCCGATCTTGTCCTGTGGCCGAAACAGAGCAAGTACCGCGCAACCCGCCAATCCCAGTGCAGCGAGGACTATTCCGACGGTGAAGGCGCGGGACTGTGACCGCATCGGATCGTGAAGCATCCGCACGTCTCGTCTGACCAGCGCATGTTCCATCCGCCTGACCAAGAATCGGTACCCATTGACCTGCCAGCGCGTGGTAGGTGTTGCAGCCATCATTCCCCCCGTGCCTTACATCCCCTTGCGAAGACACAGTACAGTTTGGCTGGGGCGGAAATTTTCGGGTAGTTCGCAGGTCAGGTATCGGGGAGGAACCGTGGACCGATCGCGGTTGAAGCATTGGCCGTCGTCACACAGGATTTCGACGCACGAATTCGTGTCGGCACAGATTCTCGGAATCAGTGCAGGCGGAATCGCGATGGCCAGTGGGCTGGATTGGCTCTGGGCGCTGGCAATCGGTTGTGTGGTTGCCGGATCAATGCTCCTCCATGTGGGCGGTTGGTCGGTAATGTCCTGGATTGTCAAGTACTTTCGCTATTTGCGCCGCAAGGACGCCGACGGCAGCACGATCGTCAGTTTTCACACTCCCTCCGAACAGTCGATCGGGCTCCGAGTGGACGGATCTTCACTCGTCGCTGTCGTCGAGATCGCTCCCCCACGCGACTACCTGACCAGGATCGGGCGCCATTCATTCGACGCTTCCCACCTTCTGCCCACGGCAGCCCTGGTCAATTGTCTGTATCAGCACGACATCTCACTCACCGGCATCGACATTGTCAGTCATGGATACCGCGCCGCATCAGGAACGCCGGCCACCGAAGTCTACGAACGTCTCATCGGGCCACTACCAGCCACCGCCACCAGAAGTGTTTGGCTTGCACTACGTTTCGACGCTTTGGAGGGTCGTGCAGCAGTCGAACGCCGAGGCGGGGGCGAACAGGGCGCGGGCCGCGCGATCGCTGTTGCCGCCAATCGTGTCATCCGGGTGCTCGATTCAGCGGGATGCAAGGCGCGGATCCTCACCGCACCGGAGATCGCGTCGTCCACTGCCCAGGTCACAAGAGGAGTCGCCAGCCACGAGGTCACCGAAACGTGGCGAAGTACCCCCTTGCCTGGTGTGTCCAACGTCGGATACGGAATCGAACCCCGTTTCATCACCAACTCGACCCTGACCCGAGTATGGGCAGTGGCAACGGTCGGGACGTCCGTGACAATTCGGTTGCGCCCCACGGGCGAACGCGGAGAGGCGAGGGTCAGTGCGACATGTCGCTTCACCACGCGCAATCCACCTGAGAACGCACCGCTGGCCGGTTTGGTCTCGCTACGTGGGCGCCAGCGCGACGGATTGCTGACCAACCTGCCAACCGCATTGGCCGCGCTGGACCGCATCACGCCGCACATTCGCATGGACGGGGGCACACTCGACTCACTCGCTCTACCTCTTGCCGGGTGCGGCCAGCTCATCGGCTCGGACCGAAACGGGCACGGTGTCGCGGCCAGAATTTCGGGGTCGGGCGTCAACACCGTTCTTGTCGCCGGCGAACTCTATCTGGCTCAGCAATTGATCTTTCGAGCCATCGCGACCGGCGCACTGGTACTCATCCACACCGATCGACCGGAAGCATGGACCGCGCTCACCGACTCCATGGGAGTGCCTGACCGACTCCGCGTGTCCGGGCAGGGTGGTGGGCTCGAGGGCGCTTTCAACACGGTCGTGTTCGACGGAGTCGAGGGGTTACCGCCGCGTGCCGGCGTGACCGCGATCTACGTGTACGGACATCCACGCCAATGGCCTCGGATCGACCCTGAAATATCGATAGTCCAGCCATTCGCACTCGGTGACAAGATCACAGTCGAAACCGGCCGCACGCGCGTCGAACTGACTCTGGTAACCATTGCTTCCGAGACCTCGTTCATCGGCCGTCCTCGAGCCGGCGACGCTCACCAGATGGCGTGATCGCGGATGTCCAAGATCAGCCAGGATAGGGATCACTCGCACGCTGCATCCGCAATCCACTCCCCCACCAATGCAATTCACGAATCATCTTCTCGCTGGCATCGATCGCAATCGAATCGACGCCGTACGGCTCGTGTCCGAATTGCTTGCGTACCCGGTGAATGGTCACGCTTTGACGCACCGAGACCATGTGCAGCTCCGCCACTACTTGCCTCAGTTGTTCGACGGCCCGAACACCACCTGAAATCCCGCCGTAGGACACGAATCCGATCGGCTTGGCACGCCACTCGTGTTTCACGGAATCGAATGCGGTCTTGAGGGCAGCCGGGTACCCGTGGTTGTATTCGGAGGTCACAGCAACAACAGCATCGGCTCGTCCGATTCGCTGGCGGAAAACCTCCGTGGCAGGTGAATCCGAGAAATCCTGGGGCAACGACAGCTCTCTGAGATCGATCACCGATACGTTCCACGACGGGTTCGCGGTTGCGCGCTCGACAAACCAATCCGCCACTGCTCGTCCTATTCGCCCCTCGCGGACCGAACCTACGATGACTTCGACCTTCAAAGGTGCCATGAACGTCGATGCTAGCGACTCGTCACGCAGTGATCCCGTCCGTGATGAGTGCGGCCAGTTCCCGATACGCGCTGGCATCGTCCAACCCGGTAGCCCGATAGACCGCGCGTTGCTGGATCCGAACCATTGTCGCTGCGGCCGCATCAGCGACAAATGACGCGTGTACCCGCCGGAATGCGCCCGAATCCACTCCCTCGACGATGAGCGCTCGCACACGATCCGCGGCGATCGACGTGTTCTTCTCGTAAACCTGACTCGCCGACACCGATTCAGCCAGGTCTTCCATGAATTGACGGGACGCCGCGGTCAGTTGATCACCGACTGCTTCGAGATACACCGCAACTCGACGAGTGGGTGTCGACTCGGCAGCGACGGCACTCTCCACCGCATCGGTCGCCGCACGGAAGAAGTGCACCGTCACAGCCCGCACCAGATCCTCTTTGCCGGCCGCCACGGTGTACAAGGTGCTCTTGGAGCAGTGCAGACGAGCTGAGATCTCGTCGAGCGTGAGGTGGGCGAAACCCTCGCTCAAGAACAGTTCGACCAATTGATCGAACAACTCTGCCCTGCGCGCAGTCGTCTTGTGAACCAGCCTTGCCATACGCAAGACAGTACTGCAGTATCGTTCCCAGTACTACTACCTAGCTAGGAGCCGACCGTGCCCGTCGAACGCCTGATGCCCAGCCAAGAAGCTCGCGATCTCATCGAACTGACGCGTGATGTCGCGGACAAGGTACTCGCGCCCAAGGTCAACGAATACGAGAAGGCCGAGAAGTATCCCGAAGGCGTGTTCCCCGCACTCGGACAGGCAGGCCTGCTGAGCCTTCCGTATCCCGAGGAATTCGGTGGCGGCGATCAGCCGTACGAGGTGTACCTCCAAGTCCTCGAAGAGATCGCCTCGCGCTGGGCAGCGGTTGCAGTGGCGGTGAGCGTGCACAGCCTCTCGTGCTTCCCACTGTTCACCTTCGGCACCGACGAACAGAAGGCCCGCTGGCTGCCGGACATGCTGGGCGGCAACACCATCGGCGCATACAGCCTTTCCGAAGCGCAGGCCGGATCCGACGCCGCCGCATTGTCGTGCAAGGCGACGGCCACCGACGGTGGCTACCGCATCAACGGCTCGAAGGCCTGGATCACCAACGGCGGCAAGGCAGACTTCTACAACCTCTTCGCCCGCACCAGTGACGACGGCTCTCGCGGCATCTCCTGCCTCCTGGTGGACAAGGACACCGAAGGCCTCAGCTTCGGCAAGCCCGAGGAGAAGATGGGACTGCGCGCGGTCCCCACTGCATCCGCGAATTACGACGACGCCTTCGTCCCTGACGAGCGGTTGATCGGTCAGCGCGGCCAGGGATTGCCGATCGCCTTCAGCGCGCTCGACTCCGGCCGACTCGGAATCGCTGCTGTTGCCGTCGGAATCGCTCAGGGCGCACTCGACGACGCGGTCGCCTACGCGAAGGAGCGCAAGGCATTCGGCAAGCGGATCATCGATCACCAGGGACTCGGATTCGTGCTCGCGGACATGGCGGCCGCAGTTGACTCCGCTCGCGCCACTTACCTCGATGCAGCCCGCCGCCGCGACGCCGGAGTTCCGTACTCGCGCAACGCCAGCGTCGCCAAACTCGTTGCCACCGACGCAGCAATGAAGGTCACCACCGACGCCGTTCAAGTGTTCGGCGGGTACGGCTACACCCAGGACTTCCCCGTCGAGCGCTACATGCGCGAGGCCAAGATCACGCAGATCTTCGAGGGCACCAATCAGATTCAGCGTCTGGTCATCGCGCGCCAATTGGCGGGATAGTCGTCTACATGAAATGCCCTCCCACGCAGAGTGGGAGGGCATTTTGTATCGAGGCGGTCAGTCGCCGCAGCACCCGCCCGAAGACGGAATCTCGCGGGTTTCACGGGTAATCGCGTTGCGGGCAGCCAGTTCCGAGTAGTCGGGGTAGTCCACGCGAACCAACGAAAGTCCGTGCGCCGGCGCAACGAGGATCGAACTCGACCGCGACGTTTCGTCGAGCAAACCTGCCACCCAGTCGGCGGTGCGGCGTCCCTCACCGACCGAGAGGACTGCCCCGACAAGACTCCGGACCATCGACCAGCAGAACGCATCGGCATTCACGTACGCCGTGAACACCGTGCCCTCCTGCGCCCAGTCGAAGCGTTGCAGCTCCCGCACCGTCGTAGCGCCTTCTCGACGCTTGCAGAATGCCGCGAAGTTGTGCAGGCCCAGAAGCCGATTCGACGCTTCTTGCATCGCTGCGAGATCGAGTGGTTTGGGGTACGACACCGTATCGCGTGCGCGTAGGGGTTCCACTCCGAATGCCGCGTTGGTCACCCGGTACTCGTAGTAGCGTCGCATCGCCGAGAAGCGCGCATCGAAGTCACCCGGAACCACCGAGATCTGTTTGACCCGAACGTCCTTGGGCAGGAAGCGTGCAAGTCTGCGCACGAGTCGCGACGGATCGTCGGGGAGCAACTCGCTCGGGACGTCGACGTGCGCTACCTGCCCCGTGGCGTGAACGCCGGCGTCCGTGCGACCGGCAACAGTCAGCTGAACCGGTTGCCGTAGTACCGTTCCCAACTTGCCTTCGATCTCACCGCACACGGTGCGCAGATCGGTTTGACGGGCCCAGCCCGAGAAGTCGGTGCCGTCGTAGGAGATGTCCAGCCGCAATCGAACGAGCCCGCCGTCCCCGATGGGGGCGGCGGGCTCGTTCGATTCAGCGTGTGCCGAAACCAAGGGAGACTAGTCCTTCTTGGCCTCTTCGGCCTCGGGAGCGTCGGCCGCAGTTGCGGTCTCGTCCTCGATGGCCTCGACGACTGCGTCAGCGTTCTCGACCTCAGCCTCGGTCGCGTCGGCCTCTACGGCCTCGACGACGTTCTCTGCGGCGGGAGCTTCCTGCGAGGACTTGACGCGACGAGCGCGGTCAGCCTCGGAGGTGACGGTCTTTTCCTTGACGAGCTCGATGATTGCCATCGGAGCGTTGTCGCCCTTGCGGGGGATCGTCTTGATGATGCGGGTGTATCCACCGTTACGGTCCGCGTAGAACGGGCCGATCTCGGCGAACAGGGTGTGAACGACATCCTTGTTGCGGATGACCTTCAGCACCTCACGACGGTGAGCCAGCGTGCCGGCCTTCGCGTGCGTGACGAGCTTCTCGGCGTAGGGGCGCAGTGCCTTGGCCTTGGACTCGGTGGTGGTGATGCGACCGTGCTCGAAGAGCGCGGTAGCCAGATTGGCGAAAATCGCCTTCTGGTGGGAAGCCGACCCGCCGAAGCGGGCACCCTTCTTGGGCTTGGGCATGATGATCTCCTAGTAAAGGACCTGAGCTGCTACAGCTGTTCGGTCTCGGCGTAGTCCTCGGTACCTTCGGCATCGCCGAAGGAACCGGCATCAGTGTCACTCCACGTTCCGGTGGCGGCGTCGTAGCCGGCAACGGTGGTGGGATCGAAGGATGCGGGGCTGTCCTTGAGGGACAGGCCGAGCGAATGCAGCTTGACCTTGACCTCGTCGATGGACTTCTGTCCGAAGTTGCGGATGTCGAGCAGATCGGACTCGGTACGGCCGACAAGCTCACCGACGGTGTGAACACCTTCGCGCTTGAGGCAGTTGTAGGAGCGGACCGTGAGGTCCAGATCCTCGATGGGGAGTCCGAAGGAAGCGATGTGATCGGCCTCGGCGGGCGAGGGTCCGATCTCGATTCCTTCTGCTTCGACGTTCAGCTCACGGGCCAGGCCGAAGAGCTCAACCAGGGTCTTGCCCGCCGAAGCGAGCGCGTCCCGTGCGGTGATGGAGTTCTTCGTTTCCACGTCGAGAACGAGCCGATCGAAGTCGGTGCGCTGTTCGACGCGAGTGGCCTCCACCTTGTAGGTGACCTTGAGCACCGGCGAGTAGATCGAGTCGACCGGGATACGGCCGATCTCTGCGCCGGACGCCTTGTTCTGGACGGCGGGGACGTAGCCACGACCGCGCTCGACAACGAGCTCGATCTCCAGCTTTCCCTTGTCGTTCAGGGTGGCGATGTGCAGATCAGGGTTGTTCACGGTGACGCCTGCCGGGGGCACGATGTCGCCTGCAGTAACAGCGCCGGGGCCCTGCTTGCGGACGTACATGGTGACCGGCTCGTCCTCTTCGGAGTTCACGACGAGGCCCTTGAGGTTCAGGATGATGTCGGTGACATCTTCCTTCACTCCCGGGACGGTGGTGAACTCGTGGAGAACGCCGTCGATACGGATGCTGGTGACAGCAGCGCCGGGGATCGACGAGAGCAGCGTGCGGCGCAGCGAATTGCCGAGCGTGTACCCGAAACCTGGCTCCAGGGGCTCGATGACGAACTTCGAGCGGTTATCAGCGATGACCTCTTCGGTCAGCGTGGGTCGCTGAGAAATGAGCATTGGTATTTCCTCCTGTACGGACGTCCACTATTTGACGCCCACGATGGGAAAGGGCCTGCGGCCCTGTGAGTGGTTGAGGAGTCCGGAGACTCCTCAACCACTCACGGGGTGCGAAGCGCCTTACTTCGAGTAGTACTCGACGATGAGCTGTTCCTGCAGAGCGATGTCGATCTGCGCGCGCTCGGGAAGCTGGTGAACCAGGATCCGCAGACGCGAGCCGACAACCTGCAGCCACCCGGGAACCGGGCGATCGCCGACGGTCTCACGCGCAACCTGGAACGGAAGCGTGGAGAGCGACTTCTCCTTGACATCGATGATGTCGTACTGCGAGACGCGGTAGCTCGGGATGTCGACCTTCTTGTTGTTCACGAGAAGGTGACCGTGCGTGACCAGCTGACGTGCCTGACGGCGCGTGCGAGCGAGGCCTGCGCGGTACACGACGTTGTCGAGACGCGACTCGAGGATGCGAAGCAGGTTCTCGCCGGTCTTGCCGGGGCGGTTGTTCGCCTCCTTGTAGTACAGGCGGAACTGCTTCTCCATGACGCCGTAGGTGAAGCGAGCCTTCTGCTTCTCCTGCAGCTGGAGCAGGTACTCGCTCTCCTTGATACGCGCGCGGCCGTGCTGTCCGGGCGGGTACGGGCGACGCTCGAATGCCTGGTCGCCTCCAACGAGGTCGACGCGCAGACGACGCGACTTGCGGGTGATGGGTCCGGTATAACGTGCCATTTTCTTCTACCTATCCTTCCCGCTATACCCGACGCCGCTTGGGCGGACGGCAGCCGTTGTGCGGCTGGGGGGTTACATCGGAAATGGTGCCGACCTCGAGGCCAGCAGCCTGGAGGGAACGGATTGCGGTCTCGCGACCGGATCCCGGTCCCTTGACGAAGACGTCAACCTTCTTGACACCGTGCTCCTGCGCCTTACGGGCAGCGCTCTCAGCAGCAAGCTGAGCGGCGAAGGGAGTCGACTTACGCGATCCCTTGAAGCCGACGTGTCCCGAAGACGCCCAGGAAATGACATTTCCGGCGGGGTCCGTGATGGACACGATGGTGTTGTTGAAGGTGCTCTTGATGTGAGCGGCGCCGTGCGGGATGTTCTTCTTATCCCTGCGACGCGTCTTCTGGGTCTTCTTCGGACCGGTGCTACGTGACTTCGGGGGCATTACTTCGCCTTCTTCTTGCCGGCAATGGTGCGCTTCGGACCCTTACGGGTACGGGCGTTGGTCTTGGTGCGCTGACCACGCACGGGCAGACCACGACGGTGGCGCAGGCCCTGGTAGCAGCCGATCTCGATCTTGCGACGGATGTCGGCCTGAACCTCGCGGCGAAGGTCACCCTCGACCTTGAGCGACTCCTCGATGTACTCGCGGAGCTTTGCCAGGTCCTCGTCCGAGAGGTCCTTGCTCCGGAGATCCGGGCTGACGCCGGTGGCGTCAAGGATTTCCTTGGAGCGGGTACGGCCGATGCCGTAGATGTATGTCAGTGCGATCTCCATACGCTTTTCGCGAGGAAGATCAACACCAGAGAGACGTGCCATGGTGGCATTTCCTTATCGGTGTGCGGAGGTCTGCTCCCAGCCCTTCCCCTGTGCCTCTTGCCGAGTACCGACGCCCGAAGGCGCAGATGATCTCATCAACTAACTCAGTGGGGCCCCGGCCTCCGTGCCGGGGGTGAACCATTGTCCGACCTTGGCGATCGGTGAACGATCGCGTGGGGTCTCGTCGACAATGGCTGGTACTGGGAGGTCTTCTTTGCTTGTTGCCAAGCAGATCTTCGAAAAGCTAGATCTAGCCCTGACGCTGCTTGTGACGCAGGTTCTCGCAGATCACCATGACTCGACCGTTACGGCGAATCACTTTGCACTTCTCGCAGATCTTCTTGACGCTCGGCTGAACCTTCACGTCTTCTGATCTCCTGTTTTGTCGCAGCCCGCCGCGATGAACCGCGGCAGACATACTTCTCCCTGACCCAGGTCAGGTCCGGGAAGTTCGTTACTTGTAGCGGTAAACGATGCGTCCGCGCGACAAATCGTAGGGCGAGAGCTCCACGACAACGCGATCTTCCGGGAGGATGCGAATGTAGTGCTGACGCATCTTTCCGCTGATGTGGGCGAGGACCTTGTGGCCATTCTCGAGCTCAATGCGGAACATCGCATTGGGCAGCGGCTCGACTACTCGTCCTTCGACCTCGATGGCCCCGTCTTTCTTAGCCATATCCTCCGCGATCCGTTTGGTTTGGCATGCTTCGTGCATCGGCTTCCGTTACATTGGCACGCAATGGAAAGATCGTCGGCACTTCGGGGGCCCGATCCCGGAGCGATCCGGGCGTAGGCACACGAACTATCGACGCGCATAGCGCACCGCCTAGCCATGTTACGCGATGTAAACGACCAGGCCAAATGCGCCTCCGGTCAGGGTGACGACGCACACCGCTCCCCCATCGAAAAAGTCCCAGCCTCGACATGAGGCTGGGACTTCTCGAACGTGAATCATGCTCGCTGCCAACACTTGTCAGCGACGGCGTCAACTACTCCGGCCGGAGTGTCAGAATCCGCGGACCTTCCTCGGTCACAGCGACAGTGTGTTCCCAGTGCGCCGCCCGGGACCCGTCGGTCGTCACAACGGTCCAGTCATCGTCGAGAATCACCGTGTCGGTGGTGCCGAGCGTGAGCATCGGCTCGATCGCGAGGCACGATCCGACAACCAGTTCAGGACCCTTACCCGGGGCACCTTCATTGGCGAGGAACGGATCCATGTGCATTTCCCGACCGATTCCGTGTCCACCGTATCCGTCGACGATGCCGTAGGAACGACCGTGCAACTTCTCGGCGGCATGAGTACCGACCTCGATCGCGTGCGAAACATCCGTCAGACGGTTACCGGCGATCATCGCCGCGATCCCGGCTTCCATCGAAAGCCGAGTAGCTTCGCTGAGTTCCTGATCGGCGACGCTGATCTCACCGACACCGAACGTCCAGGCAGAGTCACCGTGCCAACCGTCGAGGATCGCGCCACAGTCGATGGAAACGAGGTCGCCTTCAGCCAGGATGTCCTGAGCTGAGGGGATCCCGTGAACGACGCGATCGTTGACCGAAGAGCAGATCGAACCGGTGAAGCCGTGGTACCCGAGGAACGAGGGCACGGCGCCGGCGTCACGAATGACCGATTCTGCGACCGCGTTCAATTCCAAAGTGCTGACACCGGGCTTTGCCGCAGCGCGCACCGCCACCAGGGCCGAACCCACGATCGCACCGGCGGCAGCCATCGCGTCGAGTTCGCCCGCGGAGCGGAACGGAACAACCTTGCGTTTACGCCCGAAGACCATTACTTACCCAACGCTGCCAGTGCGCGTGCGTTGACCTCTTCGACCTCGCCGATCGCGTCGACGGAGACGATGCTGTCCTTGTAGTAATCGAACAGCGGTGACGTCTCGTCGCGGTAGACCCGGAGTCGGTTGCGAATGACGTCCTCGGTGTCGTCTGCACGACCGCGGGCGAGCATGCGCTCGACCACGATGTCCTCGTCGACAACAAAAGAGAGGACACCGTCGAGCTTGGTGTCGAGATCCTTCAAGATTCCCTCGAGTGCCTGAGCCTGTTCGACCGAGCGCGGAAATCCGTCGAGAAGGAAACCGTTTGCTGCGTCCGGTTCTGCGACGCGAGCCTTCACCATGTCGTTGGTGATCGAACTCGGTACGAGTTCGCCGGCGTCGATGTACTTCTTTGCTTCCACACCGAGAGCGGTGGCCTGACCGATGTTCGCGCGGAAGAGATCACCCGTGGAGATATGGGGAACGCCGAACTTCTCGGACAAGATAGCGGCCTGGGTGCCCTTGCCGGCACCGGGAGGACCAAGGAGGACAAGTCTCACTTGAGGAACCCTTCATAGTTACGCTGCATTAGCTGACTCTCGATCTGCTTCACGGTGTCCAGGCCGACGCTGACCATGATCAGCACCGCGGTGCCACCGAACGGCAGGTTCTGCGCGCCGCCGCCATTCCCGATGTCGAGGAACAGGTTGGGCAGAACAGCAATGGTGCCGAGGTAAATCGCACCCGGAAGGGTGATGCGACTCAGCACGTAGTTGAGGTAGTCCGCGGTCGGCTGACCTGGTCGGATACCGGGGATGAAGCCGCCGAACTTCTTCATCTCGTCGGCGCGCTCTTCGGGATTGAAGGTGATGGCGACGTAGAAGTACGTGAAGAAGACGATCAGGCCGAAGTAGATCGCGATGTACACCGGGTTGGCCGGGTTCACCAGGTAGGTGTTGATGAGGCGCTGCCACCAACTCGGGTCGACCGCTGTACTGGCCGAAGTCAGCTGTGCGATCAAGTTCGGGAGGTACAGCAGTGAAGACGCGAAGATCACCGGGATGACGCCGGCCTGGTTCACCTTCAGAGGCAGGTACGTCGAGGATCCGCCGTACATCTTGCGTCCGACCATCCGCTTTGCGTACTGAACCGGGATCCGGCGCTGACCCTGCTCGACGAAGACGACACCGGCGATGATCAACAGCGCTGCGAGGCAGACGAAGGCGAAGACCAGTGGACCGCGGCTGTCGAGAATCGACTTGCCCTCGCTCGGGATACGCGATGCGATACCGGCGAAGATGAGGAGCGACATACCGTTGCCGACGCCGCGTTCGGTGATGACCTCGCCGAACCACATCACCATGGCAGCACCGGCAGTCATGACCAGCACGATGATGGCAAGACCGAAGATCGACTTGTCGGCGATGATGTCGTCACAGCCCTGGAGCAACTGTCCGCGTGCCGCAAGAGCGACGATGCCGGTCGACTGCAGGATTGCCAGAGCGATGGACAGGTAACGCGTGTACTGCGTCATCTTGGCCTGACCGGACTGGCCTTCTTTTCGAAGTTCCTCGAACTTCGGGATCACCACGGTCAGCAGCTGCACGATGATGCTTGCCGTGATGTACGGCATGATGCCGATCGCAAAGATCGACATCTGCAGCAGAGCGCCACCGGAGAACAGGTTGATCAGCGAGTAGATACCTGCTGAGTCACCGGAGTTGGCGATATCGATGCACTGACGCACGCGGCCGTAGTCGACACCTGGGGACGGAATGAGAGCGCCGACCCGATACAGAGCCACCAAGCCGAGGGTGAAGAGGATCTTCCGCCTCAGGTCTGGGGTCCTGAGGGCCGAGACGAAGGCGGAAAGCAAAGATCCTCCTGGCACGACGGTAGGGAGACAGATCGTTTGACCTGTCGAACTTTTGAACTCTAACAGTGAGCATTTGGGAACTAAGCGGGCAGACCACGAAAACCGGGTAAGCCGAAGATACATTTGCCACTCGGTGACCAGAATACTGGCCCATCCGAGGCATGCACGACCAATCTGTGACAAGACCTGGTAGACGCCGATGGCCGCAGCGCAGCAAACGCTGCGCTGCGGCCATCGGACTAGCTACGCGTGATTACTCACAGCTCGGTGGCGGAACCACCGGCAGCAGCAATCTTTTCCTTGGCGGAACCGGTGAACTTGTCGACGGTCACCTGAACGGCAACTGTCAGTTCGCCGTCGCCCAGAACCTTGACGAGCTGGTTCTTGCGGACTGCGCCCTTGGCAACGAGATCCTCGACCGTGATTGCTCCACCTTCGGGGAACAGACGGGCGATGTCGCCGACATTGACGACCTGGTACTCGGTGCGGAACGGGTTCGTGAAGCCCTTGAGCTTGGGCAGACGCATGTGAAGCGGCATCTGTCCACCCTCGAAGCCCACGCGCACGGTGTTACGTGCCTTGGTGCCCTTGGTACCGCGACCTGCGGTCTTACCACGCTTGCCGCCCTCACCGCGTCCAACACGAATCTTGTTGGACTTGGATCCCGGAGCGGGGCGCAGGTGGTGCAGTTTGATGGTCATGGTTAGACCTCCTCAACTGTTACGAGGTGGCGCACCACGTTGATCAGACCGCGGTTCTGTGCGTTGTCCTCACGAACAACGGTCTGACGGATGCCCTTGAGACCGAGCGTGCGCAGAGAATCCTTCTGGTTCTGCTTGGTCCCGATGATGCTCTTGATCTGAGTGACCTTGAGATCTGCCATTACTTCACACTCCCAGCAGCCTGTGCGCGAGCGCGAAGCATGCCGGCGGGTGCAACCTCTTCGAGGGTGAGGCCGCGGCGAGCCGCAACTTCCTCGGGACGCTGCAGACCCTTGAGCGCAGCAACGGTCGCATGCACGACGTTGATGGCGTTGTCGCTACCGAGCGACTTCGACAGGATGTCCGCGATACCAGCGCACTCCAGCACGGCGCGCACAGCGCCACCGGCGATAACACCGGTACCGGGGCTTGCCGGGCGAAGCATGACGATGCCGGCAGCAGCCTCACCCTGAACGGGGTGAGTGATGGTGTTGGCGATCATCGGGACGCGGAAGAAGCTCTTGCGAGCCTCCTCGACACCCTTCTGGATGGCCGCGGGAACTTCCTTGGCCTTTCCGTAGCCGACGCCGACCAGTCCGTTGCCGTCTCCGACGATCACCAGAGCGGTGAAGCTGAAGCGACGACCACCCTTGACGACCTTGGAAACGCGGTTGATCGTGACAACGCGCTCGATGAACTGTGACTTCTCCGCAGCGTTTCCGCCACGGCCACCGTCGCGACGGTCACGGCCGCCACCACGGTTGTCCCCACGAGCGTTGCTGTTGTCACCGCTGTTGGGGCCATTCTGTCCGGCGGGTCCGCTTCCGCCGTCACGCCTTTGACGTCCCGGCATCAGGCTGTCCTTCCGTTGAAAATGTTGGTCATCAGAACTTCAACCCGCCTTCGCGAGCCGCGTCTGCCAGGGCCGCGATGCGACCGTGGTAGCCGTGTCCGCCGTGGTCGAAGACAACTGCTTCCACGCCGGCAGCCTTGGCGCGCTCGGCGATCAGCTGACCGACCTTCGCGCTCGCAGCCTTCTTGTCGCCTTCTGCCACGCGCACGTCTGCTTCGATGGTCGACGCGGAGGCCAGGGTGTGGCCGGCCAGGTCGTCCACGAGCTGGACGTGGATGTGGCGCGAGGACCGGTTGACGACCAAGCGGGGACGCTCGGGCGTGCCGGAGACCTTCTTGCGGAGACGGAAGTGACGACGCGTCTTCGAGAGACGACGCTTGGTGGACGCATCCTTGCCCAGCGGAATCCGCTTGGCTTTCTGGTTTGCAGTCTGGCTCATATCACTTACCCGTCTTTCCGACCTTGCGGCGGATCTGCTCACCCTCGTAACGCACGCCCTTACCCTTGTACGGGTCCGGACGACGGAGACGACGGATGTTGGCCGAGATCTGCCCGACCTTCTGCTTGTCGATGCCGGACACCGAGAACCGGGTGGGCGACTCGACGACGAAGGTGATGCCTTCAGGAGCCTCGATCGGCACCGGGTGGCTGAAGCCGAGCGCGAACTCGAGGTCCTTGCCCTTCAGTGCCACACGGTAACCAACACCGTGGATCTCCATCTTCTTCGTGTAACCCTCGGTGACACCGGTGATGATGTTCGCAACCAGGGTCCGCGACAGACCGTGCAGCGCGCGGCTACGACGCTCGTCGTCGGGGCGCGTGACGCTCAGCGAGCCGTCCTCTGCCTTTTCGATTGCGATGGGCTCGGAGATGGTCAGCGCGAGGGTGCCCTTGGGACCCTTGACGGTGACATCCTGGCCGCTGATCGTGACGTCAACGCCCGCGGGGACGGTGACCGGAATCTTTCCAATACGCGACATTGTGGTGGCCTCCCTTACCAGACGTAGGCGAGGACTTCCCCGCCTACTCCTTGATTGGCCGCCTGGCGATCGGTGAGCAGACCGGACGACGTGGAGATGATGGCCACGCCGAGGCCTCCGAGGACCTTGGGCAGGTTGGTGGACTTCGCGTAAACCCGGAGACCGGGCTTGGAAACGCGACGCACGCCGGCGAGGCTACGCTCGCGGCTGGGACCGTACTTCAGATCGACGATGAGGGTCTTGCCGACCTCTGCGTCTTCGGTACGGAAATCGGAGATGTAGCCCTCGCGCTTGAGGATCTCGGCGATGTTCGCCTTGATCTTCGAGTGGGGAAGCTTCACCTCATCGTGGTACGCCGTGTTGGCGTTGCGCAGACGCGTCAAGAAGTCTGCGATGGGGTCAGTCATGGTCATAGGTCGACCTCGACACCTTTCTCGCTGTGGTTCCCATGCAACACCGGACGAATCCGATCGTGGGCCTCCAGCAATTCGGCTGGGCCGTCCGACTTGTGTCAGACGGCGTAAGTTACCGCACCGAGCTGAACGCATGCGTCAGCCACGGCAACCGCTCTAGTGTAGGGAACTTTGGCGCAGGTGTCCACCGGGATGCCACGTCGGCTCCCCCACCGCCACCCGAAGGTCGCTGATCGAGAAGGTATCGACGCACCCCGAAATCTGAACTGCTCGTTCGGCACCGAAGAACGACATCGACGAACGATGATCGCTTTCAACCAGAGTCGCAGCGCGACAGTTCTTTTCAGGATCGGCGCGATACACAACTCGATGGAAACCACGAATGGACGTGGGTTCCAAAGGAACCCACGTCCATTCACATGCGTGGTGTGACGAAGCCCGAGGGCCTCAGATCACCAAGAGCTCTTGCGAACTCCGGGAAGCTCGCCGGCGTGAGCCATCTCGCGAACGCAGATACGGCACAAGCCGAACTTGCGGAACACCGAGTGCGGGCGACCGCACCGCTGGCAGCGGGTGTAGGCGCGAACCGCGAACTTGGGCTTCTTGTTGGCCTTGTTGACCAATGCCTTCTTAGCCATGCGCTCAGTTCTCCTTGAACGGGAAGCCGAGGTGCTTGAGCAGTGCACGGCCTTCTTCGTTGTTGGTTGCGGTGGTCACGACGGTGATGTCCATACCGCGGGGGCGATCGATCTTGTCCACGTCGATCTCGTGGAACATCGACTGCTCGTTGAGGCCGAACGTGTAGTTGCCGTTGCCGTCGAACTGGTTGCCCGAGAGACCGCGGAAGTCGCGGATACGGGGCAGAGCGACAGACACGAGGCGGTCCAGGAACTCCCACATGCGGTCGCCACGGAGGGTGACGCGTGCGCCGATGGGCATACCTTCGCGGAGCTTGAACTGCGCGATGGACTTACGTGCCTTGCGGATCTCGGGCTTCTGGCCCGTGATCAGCGACAGGTCATGGACAGCGCCGTTGATCAGCTTGGCGTCACGGGCAGCGTCGCCGACGCCCATGTTGACGACAACCTTGACGACGCCGGGGATCTGCATGACGTTCGAGTAGTCGAACTCGCTGTTGAGCGCGTCCTTGATCTCAGCGCGGTAGCGTGCCTTGAGGCGCGGCTGGACCTTGTTTTCGGTGGAGGTCATGTCAGATGTCCTTCCCGTTCTTCCGGGAAATCCGAACGCGCTTGCCGGACTCTTCGTCGGTGCGGTAGCCCACGCGGGTGGGGTTTCCGTCCGAGTCGACGACTGCAACGTTGGAAACGTGGATCGGGGCTTCCTGCGTGACGATGCCGCCGGAGGATGCTCCGCGCTCGTTCGCGGAAACCGCGGTGTGCTTCTTGATTCGGTTCACGCCTTCGACGAGGACCTTGTCGGTCGCGGGGTAGGCCTGAATGACCTTGCCCTTCGCGCCCTTGTCCTTGCCGGCGATGACCAGAACGGTGTCACCCTTGTGCACCTTCATCACAGCACCTCCGGGGCAAGCGAAACGATCTTCATGAACTTCTTCTCGCGCAGCTCACGGCCGACGGGTCCGAAGATGCGGGTTCCACGGGGATCACTGTCAGCCTTGATGAGCACTGCAGCGTTCTCGTCGAACTTGATGTAGGAACCGTCCGGACGACGGCGCTCCTTGGTCGTGCGAACGATGACGGCCTTGACGACCTCACCCTTCTTGATGTTTCCACCGGGGATTGCGTCCTTGACGGTGGCGACGATGACGTCACCGATCCCGGCGTAGCGACGTGACGAACCGCCGAGAACGCGGATGCAAAGGATTTCCTTGGCACCCGTGTTATCAGCGACGCGAACTCGCGACTCCTGCTGAATCACTTGATCTCCCTAGACCTGGAATTTCGTGCGCAACGGATTACCGACCCGGTGCGCGCGGTCATTGTTGCCACCTGCGTCGTGTCTGAGCTGCAGTCCCACCGACTGACGTCGGGAGACGATCACTGCAAGCACCGTTCGAGCTGCGCACGTGAAGACACACCTCTGCCACAGGCAACCGTTCTATTGTAGGGAAGGGTTCACCGAATACCAAATCAGCCGTACTCGACGCAACTCGAACCCTTCGCCCGGAAAGCCCCCGGAAAGCCCCCGGAAAGCCGAATGGCCCACTCCCCCAAGGGGAAGCGGGCCATTCGGTGATACTCGATCAGCTCGAGGATTCGATCAGGCTTACTTGGCCTTTTCGAGGACCTCGACCAGACGCCAGTGCTTCGTCGCGGACAGCGGACGGGTTTCCATCAGCTGAACGCGGTCGCCGACGCCGGCAACGCCGTTCTCGTCGTGCGCCTTCACCTTGGTCGTACGGCGGATGATCTTGCCGTAGAGCTTGTGCTTGACGCGGTCTTCGAGCTCGACCACGATCGTCTTTTCCATCTTGTCGGACACGACGTATCCGACACGGACCTTACGGCTCGCGCGCTCTTCTGTGCTCACTGCTTTTTCCTCACTCATGCCGCGTCACCTGCATCCGGACCCACAGCGAGTCCGAGCTCACGCTCACGCAGGACGGTGTAGATGCGCGCGATCTCGTGACGAACGGTGCGCAGTCGTCGGTTGTTGTCCATCTGGCCGGTAGCCATCTGGAAACGAAGGTTGAAAAGCTCTTCCTTCGACTCACGGAGCCGGGTGACCAGCTCGTCTTCACTGAGCTCGCGGAGCTCTGCTGCTGGGGTTCCAGTAGCCATCAGAACTGCTCCTCTCTGGTCACGATCCGGCACTTGCACGGGAGCTTGTGCATCGCGCGGCGCAGGGCCTCACGAGCAATCTCCTCGTTGGGGTATGTCATCTCGAACAGAACGCGTCCGGGCTTTACGTTGGCAATCCACCACTCGGGCGAACCCTTACCGGAACCCATTCGGGTTTCGGCCGGCTTCTTCGTGAGGGGGCGATCCGGGAAGATGTTGATCCAGATCTTGCCGCCACGCTTGATGTGCCGAGTCATGGCGATACGAGCGGACTCGATCTGCCGGTTGGTGATGTAGGCAGGCTCGAGAGCCTGGATGCCGTAGTCACCGAAGGTCACCTGGGTACCGCCCTTGGCGGCACCCGAACGGCTCGGGTGGTGCTGCTTGCGGTGCTTGACCCGCCGTGGGATCAACATGCGTCAGCCCTCCTGATTCTGTTCAGTTGCGGGAGCATCGGCGGTTGCGGTCGCTGCGCGGCCGGCCTCGGTGCTGGTCGCAGTGGTACCGGTGGCACCGGAACGACGCGGACGGCTCGGACGCTCACGACGCGGGCGATCCCCGGCCGGTGCGGCCGTGTTGGCGGCGAGCTCACGCTTGCCACCGACGATGTCGCCCTTGTAGATCCAGACCTTGACGCCGATGCGACCGAAGGTGGTCTTGGCCTCGTAGAGGCCGTAGTCGATGTCCGCACGAAGCGTGTGCAGCGGCACACGGCCTTCGCGGTAGAACTCCGACCGGGACATCTCGGCGCCGCCGAGACGACCGGAGCACTGAACGCGGATTCCCTTGACGTTGGGCTGACGCATGGCCGACTGGATGGCCTTGCGCATTGCACGACGGAAGGCAACGCGGTTCGAGAGCTGCTCGGCCACACCCTGTGCGACGAGCTGTGCTTCAGCTTCTGCGTTCTTGACCTCGAGGATGTTCAGCTGAACCTGCTTGCCGGTCAGCTTCTCGAGCTCGGAGCGGATGCGATCGGCTTCGGCGCCGCGGCGGCCGATGACGATGCCCGGACGTGCAGTGTGGATGTCCACGCGAACACGGTCACGGGTGCGCTCGATTTCGACCTTCGCGATTCCTGCGCGCTCCATGCCGGTGGCGAGGAGCTTACGGATCGCGACGTCTTCCTTGACGTACTCCGCGTACTGCTTGTCTGCGTACCAGCGAGACTTCCAGTCGGTGGTGATGCCGAGACGGAAGCCGTGCGGGTTGATTTTCTGGCCCACTACTGAGCACTTCCCTTCCGGCGATTACGGGTCGATGTTCCGGTCTTCGGCAGGCTCTCCACGATCACGGTGATGTGACTGGTGCGCTTGCGAATACGGAACGCACGTCCCTGTGCACGCGGCTGGAACCGCTTGAGGGTCGCGCCCTCGTCCACGAACGCCGTAGCAACGACAAGCGTGCTGGGGTCGAGGTCGAGGTTGTTCTCGGCGTTGGCTGCTGCGGAGGCGATCACCTTGGCGACCGGCTCGCTCGCTGCCTGCGGCGCGAACTTCAGGATGTTCAGGGCGTCTTCAACCGAGCGCCCGCGGACCAGGTCCACAACTCGACGTGCCTTCATCGGCGTAACGCGAACGTGCTTCGCTACAGCCTTGGCAGTCGGGTTGGCGGTTTCGGTGTTGCTCATCGCCTCTTCGCCTTCCGATCATCCTTGATGTGACCCTTGAACGTGCGGGTCGGTGCAAACTCTCCGAGCTTGTGTCCGACCATGGAGTCGGAAACGAACACGGGGACGTGCTTGCGGCCGTCGTGAACTGCAAACGTGTGGCCGATGAAGTCCGGGATGATTGTCGAACGACGGGACCAGGTCTTGATGACCTGCTTGGTTCCCTTTTCGTTCTGTACATCCACCTTCGCGAGGAGGTGGTCATCGACGAACGGGCCCTTCTTAAGGCTGCGTGGCATCCTTCACTCCCTCCTAGCGCTTGTTCTTGCCGGTGCGGCGGCGACGGACGATCATCTTGTCGCTTGCCTTGTTCTTGCGGGTACGGCCTTCAGGCTTACCCCACGGGCTGACCGGGTGGCGTCCACCTGAGGTCTTGCCCTCGCCGCCACCGTGCGGGTGGTCGACCGGGTTCATCACGACACCACGAACGGTCGGGCGCTTGCCCTTCCAACGCATACGGCCGGCCTTGCCCCAGTTGATGTTCGACTGCTCGGCGTTGCCGACCTCGCCGACGGATGCGCGGCAGCGCACGTCGACGCGACGGATTTCACCGGAAGGCATACGCAGCGTGGCGTAGCTGCCTTCCTTACCGAGGAGCTGGATGCTGGCGCCTGCGGAACGAGCCATCTTGGCTCCGCCGCCGGGACGCAGTTCCACACCGTGGATGGTGGTACCAGTCGGGATGTTGCGCAGCGGCAGGTTGTTGCCCGGCTTGATGTCGGCGCCTGCACCGGACTCGACCGGTGAACCCTGCACCAGGCCCTTGGGGGCGATGATGTAGCGCTTCTCACCGTCTGCGTAATGCAGGAGTGCGATGTTTGCTGTGCGGTTGGGGTCGTACTCGATGTGAGCGACCTTTGCCGGGATGCCGTCCTTGTCGTTGCGACGGAAATCGATCAGTCGGTATGCACGCTTGTGTCCGCCACCCTTGTGACGGGTGGTGATACGACCGTGTGCGTTACGTCCACCGCGACCGTGCAGCGGGCGAACCAGCGACTTCTCGGGGGTTGACCGAGTGATCTCGGCGAAGTCCGAGACGCTCGAGCCACGACGGCCCGGTGTTGTCGGCTTGTACTTACGGATTGCCATGAGTCTTCTCGTCCTCTATGTCTCGTCAAGTCCCGGCGCTTACGCGACCGGTCCTCCGAAGATCTCGATGGGCTTGCTGTCAGCGGACAGGGTCACGAGCGCGCGCTTGGTGTCCTTGCGCTTGCCGTAACCGAATCGGGTCCGCTTACGCTTGCCCTGACGGTTGGCGGTGTTGACGCTGGTCACCTTGACGCCGAAGACCTTCTCGACGGCAATCTTGATCTGCGTCTTGTTCGAGTCCGGGTGCACCAGGAAGGTGTAGGTGCCTTCCTCGATCAGTCCGTAGGACTTCTCGGAGATGACCGGAGCGAGCAGGATGTCGCGGGGGTCAGCGATGGTGCTCACTTGGCGTCCTCCTTGTTCTGAGCGCTCTCTGCGGGCCCGTGGATGAACGCGTTGAGTGCCTCGACGCTGAACACGACATCGTCTGCATTGAGCACGTCGTAGGTGTTGAGCTGGTCGGGTGCAATGGGATGCACGCCTTCCAGGTTCTGCACGCTCTTCCAAGCGGCTACATCCTGGCGACCCACGACGAGCAGCAGCTTCTTGCGATCCGAAATCTCACCGAGGAACGCGATTGCGCCCTTGGTCGAAGGCGTCTGCCCTGCAACCAGTTCCGTGATGACGTGGATGCGCTCGTTGCGTGCGCGGTCAGAGAGGGCTCCGCGAAGAGCGGCTGCCTTCATCTTCTTGGGGGTGCGCTGGCTGTAGTCACGCGGCTGCGGGCCGTGAACGGTTCCGCCGCCGACGAACTGCGGTGCGCGAGTCGAGCCCTGGCGTGCGCGGCCGGTGCCCTTCTGGCGGTACGGCTTCTTGCCACCGCCGCGGACGTCGCCGCGGGTCTTGGTGGAGTGGGTTCCCTGACGAGCAGCTGCGAGCTGCGCGACGACAACCTGATGGAGAAGCGCGATGTTGGCCGGAGCGTCGAAGATCTCAGCGGGGAGATCGACGGTGCCGTTGGTCTTGCCGCCGGCGACCTTGACGTCCAGGGTCAACTTGGTCTCGGTGCTGGTCATGCCCGTGCACCACCCTTCACTGCACTCTTGACGATCACGAGGCCGCCCTTGCGGCCGGGGATCGCACCCTTGATCAGCAGCAGGCCGTTCTCGGCATCCACCTTGTGGACCGAGAGGTTCTGCGTCGTGATGCGGTCGCTACCCATGCGTCCGGACATGCGCATGCCCTTGAACACGCGGCCGGGAGTTGCACAGCCACCGATGGAGCCCGGGCGGCGGTGAACAGCCTGGGTACCGTGCGACGCGCCCTGTCCCTTGAAGCCGTGACGCTTCATGGTTCCGGCGAAGCCCTTGCCCTTGCTGGTTCCGGTGACGTCGACGTATGCGCCGTCCTCGAAGACCTCGGCGGTGAGTTCCTGGCCGACCTCGTAGTCGGAGGTGTCCGCAACGCGGAGCTCCACTACGTGGCGACGCGGGGTCACACCAGCCTTGGTGAACTGGCCGGAAGTCGGCTTGTTCACCTTGCGCGGGTCGATGGCGCCGAACGCGAGCTGAACGGCGCTGTAGCCGTCACGCTCTTCGGTACGGATCTGGGTTACGACGTTCGGCCCAGCCTTCACGACGGTGACCGGGACAACCCGGTTGTTCTCGTCGAAGACCTGGGTCATGCCGAGCTTGGTGCCCAGGATTCCCTTGATCTTGGTATCAGTCATTGTTTTTGTCTCCGCCGTCACTGAATGTTCACGTCGACACTGGCCGGAAGGTCGATGCGCATGAGCGCGTCAACCGTCTTCGGCGTCGGGTCGAGAATGTCGATCAGCCGCTTGTGAGTACGCATCTCGAAGTGCTCGCGCGAGTCCTTGTACTTGTGCGGCGAGCGGATGACGCAATATACGTTCTTCTCGGTCGGCAACGGCACAGGTCCAACGACGCGGGCACCCGTACGGGTTACCGTCTCGACGATCTTGCGCGCTGACGCGTCGATCGCCTCGTGGTCGTAGGCCTTGAGCCTGATGCGGATCTTTTGTCCCGCCACGCTTAGTGTCCTTTTCTTGCCGCGTTTCGTAGCCCGCCTGGTCAGGCTCGAGCTACCTCGTCTGCACAGTCCTTGCCTGGACGATGACACGACGAACACTGAAGCGATCGGGACCAAGTCCGAAAGTTCGGAAGACCGTGTTAGCGGTAAACCGAGCATCGGATCAGATCAGGATCTGCTGCCGCTGTTCGTTTGTCATTGTTCTCCGGTACACGCGGTCGGGCGTGTCGCCTTCTCACTCATCCTGCGCCGGACAATCTTTCGATCATCTGGCGCGTGATGCGTACCGGACGTGTTCGATGTCGAACACAAAGTAGGTACTGCTTCCGTCCTGCATTACTTCTCGTCTTGCATGTCTTGCATGGTCACAGTCGTTGACCCGATTACCCTGACGGGATCTGCGATCGATCGTCTGTGACGTCTTACCCTTACCCGATCACGGCCGCAAACGACCGCGTCCCGGACAAGGCAACCCGACCAGTATGCCGTACCTGGCCCGATTCCTCAACTCCCCCGAACCAGCCTTTCCGAGTGAGCTGCGCGACAACAACCTTACTCAGAAGTAAGATAGTCCGATGACTACTTCCAGCCCCACCTATCGCGGATGGCAGAAATTGCCGGACAACGCCCTCGGACATGCAGTTTTCTCGGCGGCGATGTCCATTCGCGTGCCCTACTTCGCCTCCGTTCTCCCCCGGGTGACCAAGTTGGAACCGGGCCTGTGCGAGGTCCGCTCCCCCAAATGGTGGGGCGTCCACAACCATCTCGGCACTTTTCACGCGATCGCAGCATGCAATCTCGCGGAGGTCGCAATGGGCATGCTGAGCGAAGCGACGGTTCCGAACTCGCACCGCTGGATCCCCAAGTCCATGAAGGTCGACTACCTCGCCAAGGCCGAGACCGGCCTGCGGGCGGTCGCCCGACTCGAGACTTTGCCGGACTTCGCGGCGATCGAGAGTGGCACGGAACTTCTCGTTCCCATCTCGATCTTCGACCGTGGCGGCAAGGAAGTAGTCCACGCCGAAATCACCACCTGGGTCTCCCCCAAGTAGGCACTCACGAACCCGCCTGCATCGCAACCTGATTCGCCCGCCAAACAGGTTTCGCAGAATTAGGCACCACCGCAGGTTTCGGCGAATGACGATCGTGGAACACCTCCCCGAACGGCGATGGTCGGTCGGGGTGCCGGTGTCCGGAGGTGGGTTGCGTTCCGGGCACCACATTGTCGACCTCGCGTCACGCCGAGCACCGGGAGGCCTCGTGGAAGAGTTCTTGACCACAACGAGTTCCGAAGCAGGCACGCAGACCTCGTCGTATCCGGACGAGGCCGAGGGATTGGACAGCTTCCGGCGCGACCTCGACGCCATCGACGCTCTACTTCTCGAGACGGTGCGGCAGCGGCTGGAACTCTGCCTACGCATCGGCGAGTGGAAGCGCTCCCGCGAGGTTCCGATGATGCAACCCGGCCGCGTCCGCCTCGTGCAGGAGCGGGCGCGTGAATTCGCCCGTAGACACGACCTCTCCCCCGACTTCTTCAACGCCCTGTACGAGCTGATGATTGCCGAGACCTGTCGACTCGAAGACCTGGTGATCAACGCACCTGTTGAGGAGGAGGACACTGTTCGGGAATCCGTCGGACCGAGATCAGGATCATCGACATGAGTTCCCGCACCCTTCTGGTGGACAATTACGACTCGTTCACCTACAACCTGTTCACCCTGTTGACCGAGGTCAACGGGGTTGTGCCGACCGTGGTCCGCAACGACGCGGATTGGGATTCCATCGATCTCGCGTCATACGACAACGTGGTCATCTCCCCAGGTCCCGGCCGGCCGGATCGCGACCGTGATTTCGGAATCAGCCGCCGTTTCATCGAAGAAGCGCCTCTCCCACTTCTCGGTGTCTGTCTCGGCCACCAGGGCCTGTGCGAGTTGTTCGGCGCGGACGTGGTGGTTGCGCCCGTACCGATGCACGGCCGAATTTCGCTGATCGATCACGACGGCTCGGGCATCTTTGCCGGACTTCCGTCGCCGTTCCGAGCTGTTCGCTACCACTCGTTGACCGTCGAGAATCTGCCGAACGCCTTCGTTCGTACCGCGTGGACGTCCGACGGACTGCTCATGGGTGTCCGGCACCGGACCAAGCCGATGTGGGGCGTTCAGTTCCATCCGGAGTCCATCAGTACCGAGTTCGGCATAGATTTGCTCGCGAACTTCCGCGATCTGTCCGTCGGACGCACTCTGGATTCGGTGATCCGACCCGAACCGACTTCGCAAACACCCGACCTGCGGCCGGCGATCAACTACGACGTCGACGACGTGACTCTCGATTTTGCAGTGGACCCGTCTGCGGCCTATGCAGCACTGTTCGCCGACGGCCCGAACGCGTTCTGGCTGGACCGCGCGGCAACCGCAGAGCCGAGTGCGCGCTTTTCGATTCTCGGCGATTCGTCGGGGCCGCTGGCCGAGTTCATCACGTACGACGTGCAAGCCGAGGTACTGACTGTCAGCCGAAAAGGCTTGTCCGACGAGCACATTCGAGTTCCGTTCTTCGATTACTTGGACGCACAACTCGCGACGCGCTTCGTGCCCTCGCATCCGGAACTCGACTTCAACCTCGGCTACGTGGGCTACCTCGGCTACGAACTGAAAGCACAGACCGGAGGAAGGGCAGTCCATCCGGCACCCACTCCTGATGCCGCTCTGGTGTTTGCCGATCGCGCCGTCGTCATCGATCACACCGTCGGCCGCACTCACGTTTTGAGGTTGCGCGAGAAAGTCCGGGACGCCGGCTATGACGATTGGCTCGAATCGACCGTCGACACCTTGGCGCGGATCGGCGCGGACCTTCCGGAACGCACCCCGGTTCCGCTGATCAGCGACACCGTCTGGACGCAGGCTCGCCTTCGGCATGATCGCGATCAGTACCTGTCGTTGATCGGAACGGCCCTCTCGGAGATCCGGGCAGGTGAGTCCTACGAGGTGTGTCTGACCAACATGGCGAGCGTCGACGAGACGATCGATGCACAGCAGGCGTTCGAGTATCTGCGCTCGATCAATCCGACGCCGTACAGCGCACTTCTCGACTTCACCGGAATCTCGGTGGTCTCGGCCTCGCCTGAGCGGTTCCTTCGTGTCGACTCGGACGGCAACGTCGAGTCCAAGCCGATCAAAGGGACCCGCCCGCGCGGCGTCACCCGAGCGCGTGACGCTGCCCTACGGCAGGACCTGCTCGACAGCGAGAAGGACCGCGCCGAGAACCTGATGATCGTGGACCTCACTCGCAACGACCTCACCAAGGTCTGCGTTCCGGGAAGTGTCCACGTTCCGAGGCTGTTCGCGATCGAGTCGTACTCGTCCGTTCACCAAATGGTGTCGACGGTGCGTGGACATCTGAGTCCGGGGTCGTCCGCGGTGGACTGCGTCCGTGCCGCGTTCCCCGGCGGATCGATGACCGGCGCCCCGAAAGTACGGACGATGGAGATCATCGACCGCCTCGAATCCGGCCCACGCGGGGTCTACTCGGGATCGATCGGGTACTTCGCCCTCGGTGGCGCCGCGGACCTCTCGATCGTGATCCGGTCGCTGGTCTGCACCGAGAGCGGCGTGACCTTCGGAATCGGCGGTGCCATCACAGCGTTGTCCGACCCGGAAGAAGAATTCGACGAGACCACGGTCAAGGCGTCCACTCTGCTCCGTGCACTCGATGCGGTGTCCTCGCGGGTCCTCGAGTACGGCGGGTAGATCCAGCCATGACGGCGGCATCAGGCACAGCGACGGTTGTCGGCGGGCTGGGTGCCGTCGGATCCATGTTCGTCGAACTGCTTCGCGGCGGGGGGTCGACGGTCACCGTCGTCGACCCAGCAGGCAGCGATCCTGACGGAGATGTAGTCGTCGGAGACATAACGAAACCCAGTGACCGGGTCCTCGCACACGTGGAGTCCTCGAGCGTCATCGTGCTCGCCGTTCCCGAACAGGTCGCTCTAGCCGCACTACCGAGCCTTCGAACATCCGGCGCTCTCGTTGTGGACACGCTGTCGGTCAAATCGCGGATGGACGCGGCAATCGCCGACGCCGGCCGAGAAGGGGAGTTCCTCGGACTCAACCCCATGTTCCGTCCGTCGCTCGGCCCACGCGGTCGGGCCGTCATCGCAGTGCCGTACGTCGACGGTCCGCAGTCCGTCAGATTCCTCGACGTCGTGCGCTCGTGGGGAGCGTCGGTCGCGGTGATGGACGCCGATCGTCACGACCGGTTGGCCGCGGCTACCCAGGTTCTGACACACGCGTCGGTGCTGGCTTTCGGCGTTGCCCTGGCCGAACTCGGAGTTTCCGCGGACGAACTCCTCGCGGTAGCCCCTCCCCCGCATCGGACCTTGCTCGCGCTCCTGGCGCGGATAGCCGGCGGCGAACCGGAGGTGTACTGGGACGTACAAGCGGGCAATCCGTATGCAGGTGCGACACGAAAAGCACTGTTCGATGCCACCTCACAGGTGGACACGGCGGCCGAGACGCTCGGCGACTTCACGACGCTGATGAAAACCGCCGAGGCAGCGCTCGACGATCACTCCGGCGAATTGAACGCGGAGTGCCAGAGCTTGTTCGATCGCATTGCCGAAGGGCACAGAGAGTAGGGAACGATGAGACCTGGAGTGAGTCCGCCCAGCCTCCCCGAGTACGACGCCTCGGATCCGGTCGAGAGTGCAATCGTCAGTCGGCTTGCGAGCAATTGGGCGCGCCGGGCAACCGTGAAGAAGGCGGAGCCGGAACTGGACGATCTCTTCGATTCGTCGTTGTCCGACTACCCCGAAGCACTTCTCCCATTCGCGGAGCATCCGACCTACCTGGCATTGAGTCCCGAGCAGAAGCAACGCCTGCAAGCCTGGGCATGGATCGCGTTCAACAAGAACGTCATGGACATCGAGAAGTACGTCGTCAATCCCGGCTTCGACGTTCTCGCCGAAGACCGACTCGGCGTCGGACTCGGAGATTGGGCTGCAGTGGCCGTCAATCAGGCGATGGTCGACGAGCAATATCACACGCTCATGCACTTCAATGCCAGTTCAGCGACCCGTCGAGGCAGGGGCTGGGCGCTTCCGGCCAAGGCACTGCCAGACGTCCTGACGGTCCACACGCGGGCGCAAGCCCTCGACGCAGCCGAGGGGTCTCGCAAGATCGCCCTGACACAGTTGGCGTTCATGACCGTCGCCGAGGTGTCGATCACCGCATACCTCGACCTGATCTCGGATGACCCGGGCGTGCAGTCGATCAACCGCGCGACGATTCGGTTGCACGCTCGCGACGAGTACTGCCATGCCTCGATTGCCGGGGAACTAGCCGTGTTGGTCTGGGATTCCCTGGATCGTGGAGATCGCAGCTATTTATTGGAAGGTTTCGAGGACGCGATGCGTGCGTTCAGCGGGACCGACTTCGGCGCGTGGCGAGCAATCATGGAAATTGAAGCCATACCTGGAGGACGGAAGATGCTCGATGATGTCGCATTGGAACCGCGCAACGAACTGTTCGTGCAGGACTACAGTGGAATAACGTCCCTGCTCCAAAAGCTACAAGTTGCACCGGAAGTAACAATCGCAGCAGAAAAATATTCTGCCAGTTAATCCCGTGCAATAAAAGAAATAGTTCGCAACGAACCCGAACCAGTAATTGTCCGCAATTATCGGGCACTCCCGATTATTCAGCTAAACACGAGCATTCTCGAATAAATACCGGACGGATTTATCAAGAAAAGACGGGAAGATCCCGCGCCCGCTGCCTCCGACCCAAGACCCGAGAAGAGAGTTGTCCGGAATTCTTGTCATACATTCGATAAAGAGGCCACAAGATTGCATGCAGAATACTGTCCGCTGCGATCAAGAATGTTAACTTCCAATTCGATACACCATGATGCTCGAGGGTTTTCTTCGATGCTCGATTATATCGTGCATACACGCGCGGCGAACTAACTCCACGCCTACCCGAAACCTTTGCGGCCATGCTCGAGATCTGCCCCACTGCGCAACGAACATGCGCCATGCAGAGGGATAGATCGATATCCTCGTGAATGTCGGTTCGATCGCTGACCGCATCCCTAACGGCCAACCAAGCCGACCGACGCATCGCCATGTTACTGCCTGGAACTGCAACAACGGGCCGAACCGCCCCCTGGGCCCCGCGACCGAGTCGCCAATTCGTCCATCGGCGCTGAAGGCCGGCGATCGGAGATTCATAAAGGTAAGTCAGGCCAGTTACGCCCGAGAAATCGTCGCGACGCTCGAAGAATTCGTGAACCGCAACGGCCCAGTTTTCCCCCACGATCGTATCCGCGTCGATACGTCCGATAATTTCTCCACTAGCCGCGTCAAACCCTTTGTTTCTCGCATGCACCACCCCGGGTCGGGATTCTTTGAGAAGCCGAACCTTGGGACAACTACTTTGATACTTCTTGATCAACTCGGAAGTGTTGTCCGAGGAATTATTGTCAACGACGATGATTTCGTCGACATATTCACCTTGAGCAATGAGCGCTTCGATGCACGTTTCGATGTATTCAGATTCATTAAAAGCCGGAACAACCACCGACAACGTCGCGTTCGCCATTTCCCAACGGTATCGCGAATCTCCCCACAAGACATTGAGCAGCGGGCCCAGAGGACCAACCGGAAGGAATCGGGGGACTTTCGTCACCGGTCAAATCAAAGACCTCCGGTCCGCGCAACCGAATACCCACCTGCGCAGATGCGTTGAAAATCCATTTGGTCATTCGTTCAATTAGAGGAGATCTTTACGTTACAAAGAATATTTGTGATTCTTGCCACAAGGTGAAATCGAAGGTGAGAGTTGCTGGCAGGAGCCAAATACCCCCTCTCACGCGTCCGATTGCCCGAGTGTCGGTTTGACCCTCCGGTAACATCTGAGCGGAGATCACGGATAGAAGACAGAAGGCATCTGTGCGCCCGTCGGGAGCGCGTGCCCGTTCCGACAATGCAGACAGCGGAGTGTTGATGCCCTTTTCCACGGACGCAGCGGTACTAGTGGAGGACGTACACAAGTCCTTCAAGAACGTGCACGCGCTGCGAGGGATCAACTTCACCGCCCCACGTGGGACAGTGCTCGGCATCTTAGGTCCCAACGGCGCAGGCAAGACAACGACGGTGAAGGTCCTCTCCACGCTCATTCGTCCCACCAGTGGACGCGCGATGGTGGCCGGCTACGACGTCGTGCGCAACGCTCCAGAGGTTCGACGCTCCATCATGATGACCGGGCAGTTCGCCGCCCTGGACGATTCTCTCACCGGCCGCGAGAACATCGAACTGTTCGGCCGCTTGATGGGACTCGACAGGATGTCGGCCAAGGTACGCGCCGCCGATTTACTCTCGCAGTTCGACCTCGTCGAGGCAGGATCTCGCGTTGTCCGGAACTATTCGGGAGGTATGCGTCGACGAATCGACATCGCCTGTGGGCTCGTCGTTCGCCCCGAGGTGGTTTTCCTCGATGAACCGACGACCGGCCTCGATCCGCGAAGCCGTCAGAGTGTCTGGTCACTGGTTCAATCTTTGAAGGAGCAGGGCATCACGGTGCTCCTGACCACCCAGTATCTCGAGGAAGCGGATCTCCTGAGCGACAACATCATCGTCATCGACAAAGGCGCGGTGATCGCTGAGGGGACTGCTGATCAACTGAAGGCTCGGACTGGCGCGAGCTTTTGCGAGATCGTGCCTTCAGACCTCAAGCAGTTGGCCCACGCGGTCCACGCTCTAGGAAATCTGGTGCCCCGAGACTTCCGCTTCGACCTGGCACAAGAGAGCGGCCGAATCGCTATCCCCGCGCCCGTCGGCGCCGGAACGCTCTCTGAAGCACTGCGCCGTCTCGATCATGCTCGGATACCGCTTGCCGACATCGCACTTCGCCGCCCGTCACTCGATGATGTCTTCCTCGCACTCACTGGCGAGCAGCATGTAAGTGGGACAAAGTGACGACAACAACCAAATTCGGGGTCGATCAGGTGGCTGTCCGTGGAGACACGCGCAGCAAGATTGCAGTCCCTGACGCCTTGAGCGTTGGCAAGCACCGCCGACCACATCCGTCAGCGATCAATCAGTGGTGGGTGTTGACGGCACGCACCGTCAAATCGATGGTGAAGCGCTATGAACTGCTCGTTGCAGTCATCGCACCGCTGATTTTCACGATCGGGTTCTACCTTCCTCTGAAGTTCGTCATGCAACTTCAAGGGATCAACTACGCGCAGTTCTTGATGCCGATCATCGTGCTGCAAGCCATGGCATTCACATCGATCTCGGCTGCTCAGATGTCGTCAACCGAATCAATCACCGGATTCAGCAACCGGATGAAAACCATGCCCGTCGTCGGCCCGATTCCGCTGCTGTCCCGTCAATCCAGTGGGTTCGTCAGATCAACAGTCTCGCTTGCTGCCGCATTGGCGTTCGGCCACTTGATCGGTTTTCGATTCTCAGCAGGAATCGGACAGGCCATCCTGTTTTGCGCGGTCGCCTTGGCGTTCAGCACCTGCTTGTCCTTCGCCGGTGATGCGATCGGCTCACTGTCGAAGAGCCCGCAGGCCACCAGTCAAGCGCTGACATTGCCACAGTTGATTCTGGGGATGTTGTCCTGCGGTTTTGCGCCCGAGACTGGCTTTCCCGAATGGATTCGGCCGTTTGTACGCAATCAACCGGTATCGCAGTTTTCATTCGCCATGCGTGATCTTGCGCAAGGCGGGGTCACCTGGAGCGTCCTCTTTCCCGTCGTTGCCTGGACTATCGGCTTGATCGTCGTGTTCGCGCCACTCGCGTTCTGGGCAAGTATGAGGCGGTCATGAGCGAGCCGACAGATCGATTCATGGCTGTAGTCCGCCCGGTCGAGGGGTTCAACTTCCCTTACCCAGACAATGCGCTCCCCGAGAACTCGTTCAAGGCGCTGGTCGTTCACAGTGGAATTCAGGCCAAACGCCTGTTGCTCACCTGGCTGCGCGATCCATCGACCGCTATTCAGGCCCTCATTTACCCAGCATTCATGCTGCTGATGTTCCGGGTCGTATTGGGCAATTCGATTACGGCAGCAACCGGCCAGTCGAGTATTTTCGGGACCGTTCCACTGATCATCCTCGTCGGCGCAATGTTCGGGTCGATTGCAAGTGCGGTCGGTCTCAAAGGTGAACGCGCGTCCGGACTACTGAGTCGATTCTGGACGTTGCCTGCGCACCGCGCCTCTGGCCTCGTCGGACGCATGATCGCAGAAGCAGTCCGAGTTCTCCTCACGTCAATCGTGATTCTCGGCGTCGGCTACCTGTTGGGGTTCCGATTCAATCAGGGCCCGCTCGCGGCCTTTGCGATCTTGGCGTTGCCCGTCATTTTCGGCGTCGGTTTTGCCATGATGGTGACGGCCCTGGCCACGGTTTCCGACAACTTGCCGCTCGTCGAAATCGTATCCATCTCGTGCACACTGTTGATGTTCTTCAATTCCGGCTTCGTCCCTGTGATGGCCTACCCGAAGTGGCTTCAACCGGTGGTGGCAGAGCAACCGATGTCCGTCGCGATCGACACGATGAGAGGGCTGTCGCTAGGGGGTCCTGTGGCGGAACCCCTCGTCAAGACGCTGCTCTGGTCCTTCGGCATGATTCTCGTCTTCGTCTACCCAGCGATTCGGGGATACCGACGCGCCGCGGCGATGTCGTAACGAATACAGACCGCAAACCGACTTCACAATTCGAGAAACAAGTGGCACCAGGGATGAGCATCGATGTACCCGTGCCACGCAACGAGAGGTATCTAACTTGACGCGTACAAGGCAGTCCATGTGGAGGCGCGCTACCGGTGTCGCCGCGGTGACGATGGTGTGCGCTCTGGTTCCGGCCGGTATCGCAACTGCGTCACCTGTCGCTCACCAGGGCGGCGGAGATTCGGTGGAGTCCGTCACGAGTGGTTCTTACGTCGTCTCAGTCGAGCAAGTGAACGATCGCCAAAAGATCGTGAATGTATACGCGGCGTCGATGGACCGCGTTGTTCCAATTCAGGTCATCACTCCTGCCGATGACTCCGCACCCCGTCCCATCCTGTACCTGCTCAACGGCGCCGGTGGTGGACAAGATTCGGCTACTTGGGAGTACCAGACCGACGTCGTCGACTTCTTCCAGGACAAGAACGTCAACGTCGCGACGCCAGTTGGTGGCCGCCTGTCGTACTACACCGACTGGGAGAAGGAAGACCCGAAACTTGGTAAGAACATGTGGAGCACTTTTCTGGGTAAGGAGCTCCCTCCGTTGCTGAACAAGCAACTTGGCAGCAATGGCGAACAGTCCATTGCCGCAATCTCGATGTCGGGCACTTCTGTGCTCAACCTGGCGATTGAGTACCCAGGCTTTTACAACTCCGTTGCCGCATTCAGCGGATGTGCCCAGACCAGCGATCCGCTTGGCCAGCAGTTCGTCAAGACCACCACGGAGTGGATCGGCGGCGTTGACGACGTACAGAACATGTGGGGTCCGTTCGACGGCCCCGGTTGGCGGGAACACGACCCGCTTGTGAACGCTGAGAAGCTGCGTGGCACACAGATTTACATGAGCACCGGCAGCGGGCTCCCCGGTTTCCCCAATGACACCCCTGCAAATCCGCGCATCCAGGACGGTCGCGCTGCGATGTTCGACCAGATCGTTGTCGGCAGCCCGATCGAGCTTGCAACCAATCTGTGTACCTCCAACATGGCGAAGCGGCTCTTCGAACTGAATATTCCGGCAGTAGTGGATTTCCGTCCAACAGGTACCCATTCATGGGGCTACTGGCAGGACGATCTACACAAGTCCTGGCCATTCATCGCACAGTCTCTGGGCGTCTGATTCAAGTGCCTCGTGCTGGCTTCAACTCCAGCGCGAGGCACCGTTTAGCATCATGGGAGGAATGTAGCGGTGCGGTTCATTCGGATCATGCTGGTCGTACTGGGAACTTGCTTCCTGCTGTCAGGCACCTCCGTCAGCGCCCTAGCGGATGATCATGAGCCCAGCCCCGGTTTCGCCACTATGGGTCCATCGCCGGCCGGTTCGAACAACTGGAATTGCGTTCCGAGCGCCGAGCATCCTCGTCCGGTAGTTCTCATCCACGGAACAACCGCGAACATGGTTGATACATGGGCTGAACTTTCCCCGCAACTTGCTGATCTCGGCTATTGCGTATTTGCACTCAATTATGGAGGCGCACGGGAAATCTTCAATCCCAATGCTCTCCAATGGGGTATCAGGGACATTGCGACTTCAGCGAAAGAGCTTGCAACCTTCGTTGATTCAGTTCGCCGTTCTACGGGTGCAAGCCAGGTGGATCTCGTAGGCCACTCCCAAGGGGGAGTCGTCGCTCGCCAGTACCTGAAGTTCGACGGTGGTTCGACTCCGGAAGATCCGTCGAAAAACGCCGTCCATTCTCTGGTCACCCTCGGCGCTACCAACCACGGCACGACCTTCGGCGGCTTGCAAGCGAACGCTAAACAACTGTCAGATATGGGACTTCCCGGAGACCTCTTGGTTCAGGCGATCTGGGGACCAGCTGGTGTTCAACAACTTCAAGGGACACCACTGTTGGCTGAGCTCAATGCGGGCTCGGAAACCCAACCGGGAGTTACGTATACCGTGATCGCGACCGCTCACGACCAGATTTCAACCCCTCCGGAAGCTTCGTTCCTTACCGCAGGCCCCAATTCTGTTGTCAACAACATCTGGGTCCAGGATGGCTGCCCAGGCAACACTGCCTCGCATGCGGGTCTGGTCCGTGATGCGCATTCGTTGGACCTCGTAAAATCCGCGCTCGATCCGGAATTCACGCCGATCCCCTGCGCATAGCTGACTCAGACGTCGCGAAGGTCGCCGCAGAAGTTGAAATCGCACACTCGACAACCTCCGATCGACAAGCGTGTGCTGTCACGGGCGAACATGACCTCCTACACGGCCAGTCGGGAAGAGCGAAACATACGAGCCTGGCCATCGCCCGACCAGGCTCGTATGCGCCGGCTGATCAATCAGCGGCGCCACCGCGCAACACACGCTCAATAATCAGCCCGATAGCGCGAACGCCTTCAGGAGACATCATTTCCAGGTGGTGAACGTCGACCAATTCATCCGTCAGTCCTCCGTGCGCGTACGGACCCCAAACCTTGTCGGCTTGCTTTGCGCCCGAACGATCCAACGAACTCACGAAAGTGATCGGCCCCCTGAACGACTGCGGCCGATGGGCGTTGATCAGCTTCGCCGAAATCGCAATGCTTGTGAGCAACCGTTTGATCGCAGACGCATCGAGTCCGATTCTCTCTCCGTCGACAGCCGCCAAGATCTCTGCTGACCTCTCGACCGACAATTCATCGAGACTTTCGTTCTCGCCGAAGACAATCCCTATTGCAGCCAACTCAGCGCGCACCTGGACAGCATGCTCTGATTCGTCGCGTGTCTCCGGCGAACCGTCCAGCAAGATCAACGCCTCAACGATCTCGCCTCGCTCCTCCATCTTCGCCGCAACCGCTTGAGCGATGATCGCGCCGAGCGACCAACCGAGAATTCGGTACGGGCCTGACTGCTGAACCCGGGTGATCTCGTCCACGTAGCGATCTGCGTAATCGTCAAGGGATCGTCCCTGGAATGCCTCATCAGTCAGAACTGGGCTCTGCAACCCATAGAGCGGAATCGAACGGTCCACAACTGCCGCCAACGGTGCAAAAGGCCACGCCAGTCCAACGAGTGGATGAACACAGAACAACGGCACATCGCTCCCTGTCGTTCTCAGCGGCAGAAGCGTTCGTAGTGCATCATCGGTTTTCGCATCGAAGCCCACCCGAATTCCGAGCGCAATCCGTTCTGCAAGTTCGCTGACCGTCGAAGTCGCGAAGATGAGTCGCAGTGGGACCTCCACGGAAACTGCTGCGCTCAGCCGAGCTGCAACCCTCGCTGCGACCAATGAGTTGCCACCCAACTCGAAGAAGCTATCGTCCGCCCCGATTTCCTCGACACCGAGAATCTCCGAAAAGACGCTTGCGACAAGTAGTTCAGCTTCGGTAGAGGGAGCTCGGAACACCGCAA
>NZ_BCRM01000008.1 GCF_001552595.1 Rhodococcus erythropolis NBRC 15567 | reverse complement strand
AAACCCGGAACCAAGTGATTCGTCTCCACAGAAGGAGGAGTGATCTCCGGACCGGTCGGCGGCTTCGCAGTACCGGTGACCTCGTTGTTCAAGACTGTGCCCGCGGCAACGCCGTCGTTGACCTTCACCTCATAGGTGAGAACGACGGACTTACCGGCTTCGAGAAAACCAGTCCACGAAAGGGTGGTGCCCGACAGAGTCGGATCAGCAGCAGGAGCACCGTCGACGGTCGCCTTCAGCGAACCGGGAACGACAGCGGCGTTATTGAGAACCGCACCCAGATCATCGTTGATCTTTACCGGATCGAGCTTCGTCTTACCGGTGTTGGTTCCGGTGACGGTGTACTTGATCGACTCGCCGGCCTGAACCGTTGAACCGGAAATCGGATCAGCAGTCTTCTCCAGTTTGAAGCCGGGAACCGAGTGATTCGTCTCCACCGTAGGAGGAGTGATGTCCGGACCGGTGGGTGGCTTCGCAGTACCGGTGACCTTGTTGTTCAGAACCGTGCCCGCGGCAACGCCGGCATTGACCTTCACCTGGTAGGTCAGAACAACAGACTTACCAGCCTGGAGATTGGCGGACCACGACAAAATGCTGCCCGACAGGGTCGGAGCAGCGACAGCAGCACCGTCGACGGTCGCCTTCAGCGAGCCCGGAACGACAGCAGCATTGTTGAGAACCGCACTCAGATCGTCTTTGATCGTCGCGGGAGTTAGGGCGGTCTTGCCGGTGTTAGCACCGGTGACCGTGTACGTAATGGTATCGCCGGCCTGAACCGTCGAACCTGTCGCGGGCACAGCGGTCTTCGCGACCGTGAACCCGGGCATGGGATGCGTCGTGCAGAGATTGGTTGCAGGATCACATGTTGTGGGAGGAGTTGTTGTCCCCGGAACGAGGTAGTTGTTCAGGACTTTGTTACCACCGTCTTTGACCGTGACGGTGTAGGTGACAGTCCCTTTGCCGCCGGCTGGCAATGTGCCCCCGACTTTGATCTTGTCGGTGCCATTCAATGCAGCGGTGAGTCCGCCTGTAGCAGCACCGACCGCAACCGTTCCGTCATCAATGACGTCGGCAAGGAAGTCCGTGTAGTCGATCGTTGCCGGCGCAGTGCCGGGATTCTCGAAATTCAGAGTGTAGGTGATTGTTTGGCCGATATTGACCGTCTCACCGGTAGGTGGTGACGACGACTTCTTCACGAGAACCGGGGTATTGATGATCTTGCAGTACGCGTTGTCACCAGGTGCTAATGCTGTCTGCGCAACTCCACCAGCTTGAAGATTCTTGGCCACACCATTGACCTGGCAGTCCCACTTCGTCGCGTAGTTCGCGGTCTTGGTCGCCGAAGTAGTGGGCTTCTCCCAGAACGTGACGGGGGTAGGCGTCGTGTCAGCGAGGAGCATCCGCCAACCGGTGGACGCGGTGGTATCCGTAGCTCCGGTATCGGTGGTCTTGAGCACCTGTCCGCTCGCGGCATTTGCATCGGCGAAAGTACCGGTGCTTGTTCCGATGGTGAAGTCGTCGCCAGGACTGACTCGCGTAAGTTCCTTGTCGATCTTGACCCTCGGCAACAAGATGCCGAACGCAACACCCTGTCGGGACGTTGAATCCGTGGTGTTTCCGAAAGTGCCCGCGAAGGAAGTCGGCGCTGTCGCAGCCAGTACTACCGCTCCAGGTGAGTAATTCTTGCTGAAATCGTTGTCCCACCACGAGTCGCACCGAACCGAGTTCGTTCCCAACCCGGTCAGTCCATCGGCACCCCCGACCGTGCCGTTGCAGGCCCGAATCGGCGGCCATCCGGCAGTTCCGGGTATACCCATGGTGCGATCGATCTGACGGAAGCTCTTGTCCGACTGGAACGACAGGAATTCCTTGTTGTTTGCGGCAACAGGGTCCGTCGATTCGGCATCCGCCACGACAAGCCCGTAGTTGTTGACGGCTCCGTTGGGCCCATTCATCACGATATTGTCGAGCTTGACTGTTCCGCCGGACTGGACCCTCGTCGACCCGTTCATGTCCGGAACCGTTTGGTACAAAGCAGGCTTGACTGTGTTGGGAACACCCGTATACGCGACAGTGCCGAGCGACGAGAATTTCGCCTCGGCAGGCAAGGGACGCGCAGTGACGCCCGTATGCGGCTTTGTCGTGGATCCGTCGATCGAGTTGACCAGCTTGGCATTGAAGCTGATGGAGTAGATATCCGTCAGCTTGACCGTCATCGGCTGTCCAGCTGCTGAGGTTGCGGCAGCCTGGTTGAACGTCGACATATCGATCCAGCAGATGTTCTGCGAGAGATTGCCGGTGTTGGGCGCACTGAACGCACAGCCCGTGGGCGGTTGCTCGTCCGGCAGGACAGCAGCACGAGCCGGCGTCTGAGCCTGAACGGGACCGCCGAGCGTCGCGGCCGGCTGCGCTGATGCAGCTACTGCCGTCGCGCCGGAGAGGCCGAGAATCATCGCGATGGCGGTCCACACCACCGTCCACGCTCGCACCCAGGGCGGGAGCCCTGCGGTGAATAAGGCCGACCTTGTCGGCGGTATGTCGTTAGGCATTTCTTACTCCCCAGGATGTGCCTGATCGATGTTCGGTGGACGGAGATGCGAGAGCGCTGGCGCGAACTCCCGATTGATCGGTTGGTTCGGGTCGATCCGCCTGTTTTCGGCTGATCGACCTCACACCGGACGCTGTTGCCGGTCCTGTCATTCGAGCTCCTCTTCGGAAACACCTGCGTGTTGGAAGAGCCGCCCTGAACAGGACCTTGGCCCTCGAAATCCGTGCAAATCGAGAGCAACCTTCCAGTTATCTGGTTCAAGATAACAGATAACCGGGAGCTTGCCCATCGAAAGTCAGACAAAGCAGACCGATCGACGTTTTTGTTCGTAGATCGGACAAGCTTCGAGGAGCAGCGTTGTTCAAGCGAACAATTCAGCCCTCGGCGCACGGCACTGCGCCGGACGCGATGGCATTCAGCGTTTCCGCTGACCAGATCGGGTGACGACCAACTTCGAGGCGACCAGGAATCTGGACGAATGCCCAATATGGATAAGGCCTGTTGGATGCGCCACAGCCCCTCGAACCATGAACGGAAACTCCGTACTGAATGGAGTCCAATCGCCCGTGCAAGCACGTAGAAATTTATCGAATTGGTCCAGACCGCACCCGGCGACGGCTGCCGGTAACGAAGCACTCCGGCGCTCCGATAATTGGGTTGCGAGGCGCCATCTTCGACCGAAACCGGGTCGGCGCCTTCGATCCAGACCCAACTTCAAGTCCGTTTTGTAGCTTTTCGGTTGGAGCAGTCCTGCTCATTTTCTGCCATAGCTATTTTCTGATCCTGCTCAGCTAGTCGAAAGTTCAGCGACCGTGGCTACCACTCGGCAGAATTCTCGTAACTGACGAGCAACAACCGGACTAACCAGCCAAGCGTCACAAGAGTGCCAAAAAGGGCCCTTCCGCGTGCCTCGAGGCAAATGCATCGAGGGCGAAAGGGCCCGAACCGGGCACCACGGAGCCAAGGGCCCCCGCCGCAAACTAGCTGCTGCCGAACCCCACACTGTTGGCGTAGCGATCGAAATCGCCCTGCGCCCCGCTGTAAACGTTGATATCAGTGTTTCCGGTGATCCCGGGGATGCGTCCGGTGCTGGTGTACTGCCAGAAGGTCCAGTTGGACCAACCGCCGGGCAGCGGGCCCGGAGCGTTCTGCCCGTTGTAATCGGCGATCCACAGCGGGTAGTGGTTGAACTCGGTGGTGTTGGCCATCTGAGTGCGCCAGAAGTTGGGATACGTGTAAATGATGGGCTGCCGCCCGGTAAGTGCCTGGACTGTATTCAGGTAGCGATGAGTCCAGTCGATGACCTGACCGGCGGGCAGTCCCTTCGCGTCCTCGAGATCCAGGACGGGCGGCAGGTCACCAGGTCCGTTGATACCCAGGACGATCGCCGAATAGAAGGCGGCCTGGGCTTCGGGGGACTGGCGAACATCTGCGTAGTGGTAGGCCCCGCGCGAGACGCCGGCGGCGCGCATGACCAGGCAATCCTGGATGAAGTACGGATTGACGTAGTTGAGCGACTCGGTGGCCTTGACCATCGCGAACTCGTGCCCTGACGCCTTGACCTGGAACCAGTCGATTCCGGTTCCGTCCACGTGCTGCCACGACGAGACGTCCGGGCCGCGGGGAGCGTCGGCAGCGGCGAGGCCAGGTGCCGTGATCGCGATGGCAGCTGCCATCGCGATCGGGGTGAGCTTGCCCAGTGTCCTGACGATCCGTCGCTCGACCATTTCCCGAGAGTAAGGTCGACTAGTCCGTTTTGTCCGCTAATTCAGGGAATGTTCACTCAACCGAGCCAATCGAGAACAGCCGCCGCGGTCCACGACTGTTGCATGCTGCCCAGCGGCTCACCGGTGAAAGGCTCGTAGTATTCGGCAAAGCTGCCATCACTGGCCTGCCGCAACCCCTCCGAACGCAAGACGTGCGATCGCTCGGCCCACCCCCGACGCGCGAACGCCCACGAGAACAACCACGTGATCACCGGCCACACCGGGCCACGCCAATACTCCCGAGGACGGAAATCGCCGGAAACCGGCGACGTCGACGGTGGGACGGCAAATCGCATGTCCGGGTGACCACAGAATTTGGGCCCCTCGAAAGTGCGCAACAGCGCGCGCTCGGCATCACGGCTCAGGCCGCCGCACAGCAACGGCGCAAACATCGCGATGGTCTCGGTATGAACCCATCGTCCGGTGCGAAGATCGAAATCCTTTGCTGCACCCGATCGTTCATCGGTGGTGGCAATTACGCCCTGCCGGAATCGATCTGCCCAACCGCGCAGATCACGGACGTCGGAGTTTGGTCGCGAATGCTCCTCACCGATAGTTGCCAAAACGTCACATGCCATCGAGAAAACCGCACTGACAAACACGTCCTCCACGGCAAAACTCATGGCAGTGGCGAGTTGAGAATCCTCGTACCTCACGGCCTTCATCTCTTCGAGAAGCCAAAGGTAGCGGTCGTATTCGTGATCCGTGGGTCGCTGAGACAAGTCGGTCACCACAGCGAGATCAGCGCGCTGATACGCAGGCACTTGTCCCGCAACAACATTCGCGTACGCCAGATCCCATCGCGGAGAATTGTCCATCCCCGATTCCCACCCGTGATAGAGCGCGATGCGGCCGTTGCCGTCGAGATCGCGGGCCTCCGCCAACCAGCGGTGCCACCGAACCAGATCACTCCAGCGCCGGTCGAGGAACTCTTCCGCGACCGCACGCGTCGTACGTCCGTGCCGACGCGAATGATCGAGAATCCGCTGCACCGCAATCGCGTGAACGGGGGGTTGGGTGATTCCCGACGTAGCGGTACCCAAAGGAGCATGCGCTGCCAACGCATTGACATCCCAACGCGTCGGGCCGGGGAAGTAGCCGTCGACACCGTTCGCGAACACGATGTGCGGAATCATTCCGTTCTTCCACTGAGCCGAAAGCAAGGTATCGAGCTCTACTACCGCCCGTTCGACGCTGAGCGGCGCCAAACCTACCGCGACGAACGCGGCGTCCCAGCTCCACATGTGGGGATACAGCTTCGGGGCAGCGCTCGTCATCGTGCCCAGGTCGTTTCCGCGCAGCAGGTAGGCAGCTCGGGCGGCGAGCTGAGTCGGGGTAAATCCGCGGTCGGCCATAGATGTCTATTTTGCGACGCGCGGCGCCTTTGCGCTCATCGAGCACGAATCGGGCGCCGTAACCGCGATAATGTGGCAACACCGTCAGGCGATCTCGAAGTGGAGGGCTTGTGCGCGAGAAGATCAAAGCACTGCTGTTCGACGTCCAGGGCACAGCGACCGATTTTCACAGCACCCTGTGCCGCGAGGCCCGTCGGATCACCGACGCCGACGTCGACTGGCCAAGATTCGTCAATCTCTGGCGCGCTGAGTACTTCGCGAACACCTCCGAGGCCGACGACTCCACAGGCGAATGGGTGACAGTACATTCGGTGTACCGCGAGGCTCTGCGCAAGCTGTTGGCCCGCGAGAGCATCGAACTTTCCGATGCCGAACAGGAAGAACTCACCACCGCCTGGAAATTCCTGGACCCGTGGCCGGACACCGTCGCAGGCCTGACAACCCTGCGCCAGCAGTACACAATCGCTGCCTTGTCCAACGCCGATGTGAATGCCGCAGTCAGCATCTCCCGGCACGGAAATCTGCCATGGCATGCCGTCTTCACCGCCGAAATGGCCGGTGTCTTCAAACCAGATCCGAAGATCTACCACCTGGCTGCTCGATACCTCGGGTTCGACACGGCCGAGATCATGATGGTTGCCAGCCACAAATATGACATCCGGGCGGCCAAAGCTCTCGGGTTCCGCACAGCCTTCATAGCCCGACCAGTCGAATTCGGAGCCAGGGGCAATCCCGATGTGTCATTCTCCGACGAGTTCGACATCAACGCCGAGGACTTTCTCGATCTGGCAGCGCAATTGGTCCACTGATGCCGTGCCTGCGCGTCGTTGCTGGTATTCCTACGTGAAGGAATATCGAAACGGACAGGCGGTTTGGATTTCATGGGCACCAAGGAAGACAGCGCTACCCGCGAACGCAAGGCTCTGCGGTACTCGCTCGTGGTCGCAACGGCGTTGGCTGTGCTCGCCGCATTCTGGGGCTGGATCTCTCAGTCCCAGGTGATCCTGCTCGACGGTGTGTACGCCCTCATCGGAATGGTGTTGACGGCGCTGTCGCTGCGGGTCTCGCGGATAGCCGACTCGGGCCCCACCGCACGCTTCCCCTTCGGTAAGGAGGCATTGATCCCGGTAGTCATCGCTGTCCAGGGCATGGCACTACTGGCGACGCTCGCCTACGCCGCAGTCGAGGCAGTTCGTGTCATCCTCGCGGGCGGAGCCGACGTCACCGCGGGGTCTCTGGTGGCATACGGCGCTGTCAGCGCAGTGGTGTCGATCATCATCTGGCGATACGTCGGACAAGTCGACCGCACATCTGATCTGCTCGTCGCCGAAGCCAGGCAATGGGGAGCGTCGGCTGCCTTCAGCGCGCTGGTCGCAGTCGGTGCTGTCGTCGCAATGATCCTGGGCCGCACAGATTTCTCCGACGCCGACCGATATGTCGACTCCGTCTTGGTCCTCCTCGGCTGCGCGATGTTGGTCCCGCAACCGTACGCACTTCTGCGAACCGCACTGATCGAACTCCTCGAAGGTGCTCCCGGCGAAAACGTTCAGGCCCGCGTGCACGAAGCCATCACCGCCGTCCGCGACGAATTCGGTTTGGACGAACCGACTCTCACCATGAGCAAGGTGGGTCGCAAGCTGTATATCGAAGCGACGTTCATGGTCGCGCCACACAGCTGGGACATCGACGGTGAAGACGCAGTACGACGCTCGTTCGCCACCAGCCTCGCCGATCTCCCCTACGAACCGTGGCTGAACATCGAACTGACTACAGATCCGGCGCTGATGCTCTAGCGACGGAATCTGCTCTCGAACAACAGAATCGCGACGGCAGGCTCAGCCTCACCTTCCCCCAAAAAACCCTTGACTCGAAAGTATGTTCGAGTATGATGGAAGGTGGAACGGGGGGTTCTCATGACGATCGACACCATCGACGACGCTGTCACTGCCGTGGTCAACAGCTCCGCTGTGGGTGTGCGCGGACGATTGTGGCGGCTGCACCCCAGCGACGTCCGCGAGATCGCCATCACCGCATCAGCGGAAATCCTTCGCCTGGAAGCCATTCGAGTGGCCGCCGTCGACACCCTGACGTTGAACCCGGACGAACAAGTACTCTGCTACCGCGGCACCGGACAATGGCTCGCGAACCACACCATGCTGCAAATCTCCACCGGCAGAAGAATCGCAACCCTAGGCAAAGCCCTACGGTCATTCCCCGAGATCGAAGACCAATTCGACTCCGGCGAACTCACTTTCGAGCACGCAGCACTGATCGTGGCGTTCTGCGAATCCCCACCCAAAACAATGCCCGACGCCGCGCTACCGTACTGCCGCGACACACTCCTCGCGGCAGCATCCGGCGTCGAAGCAACCACCGTCAAACTGCGCTACGCCATCAGCGTCCTCGAGCACATGTTCGAATCCGACGACATACCACCAAGCGAAGACACCGATCGCAACGAACTGCGCATCTCCCCGACCCTCAACGGAAGAGTCTCCGTGCGAGGCGATTTCGACGGAGTGACCGGCGAGATGCTTCTCTCCGCCCTCTCCAGCCTCTCCATGCCCACCCCCGCCAAGGACGGCACACCCGACAAACGACCCGCCGCCACACGCAACGCAGACGCCATGGCAGAGCTGATCCGGCGCTACCTCGACAACGCTGCCACCGGTATCGACGGCGGCCAACGCCCACACCTGAACGTGCACATCAACGCCAAAGACCTGGCCTACCACCGTGAATGCGCCTCCACCGCAGGCGACTCAACAGGCCGCACCACGACTACCGACCCGTCCGACCGTGACGACCTCGACACCCTGGACCTTGGCATGCCGGATCTCGACAAACAAGATCTCGATGTCGGCCACATGCCCTGGATGGGACCACTGAGCGTCGGCCGCACCCGCATGATCGCCTGCGACTGCATGCTCGGCGCCGTCCTCCTCGACGAAAACGGTGCCCCACTCGACGTCACCCCACTCAAAAGGCTTGTCACCGCAGCACAACGCACCGCCCTGATCGCCCGCGACAAAGGATGCGCCTTCCCCGGCTGCGACTGCGTCCCCGCCTGGACCGACGCCCACCACATCAAACACTGGGCCAAAGGAGGACCAACCGTCATGGACAACCTGGTCCTGCTCTGCCGAACCCACCACACCCTGATGCACCGAAAACCCGGATTCACCGGACAATGGGAAATCCAGGTAGGCGCTGATCACCTGCCCTGGTTCATCCCACCGCCAGGCATCGACCCCGACCAGAAACCCCGTCGCTCCACCACACGGATCTGAACCCGGAGGTCACCGAGCAAACGCCTCGGTGACCCATTCCGGCATGCTCTCAATTGCCCGCCCACTCCAGAAGATTTTCGGCGGTCCAGGTATTGATCACCCGATCCGCTTCGACGCCGCACTTTTCGGCCCGGTCACAGCCGTAGCCCTGCCAAGCCAGCTGACCGGGGGCATGGGCGTCTGTATCGATGGAGAAGAGACAATCGAGATCGCGGGCCAACTCGATCAAACGCGAAGGCGGGTCACGACGCTCCGGTCGGGAGTTGATCTCGACGGCGGTCCCTGATTCTCGGCAAGCCTCGAACACTTTCTCCGCGTCGAACTGCGACTCGGGCCGGGTTCCGCGAGCGCCCTCGACAAGACGCCCAGTGCAATGCCCGAGAATATCGACACGCGGATTTCGCACTGCAGCAAGCATTCTGCGGGTCATCGCCTCGCGTTCGGACCGCAGCTTCGAGTGCACGCTCGCCACCACGATGTCGAGTTCGTCGAGTAGATCGGGATCCTGATCGAGTGAACCGTCCTCGAGGATGTCCACCTCGATTCCCGTGAGGATGCGGAAGGGAGCCAGTTCGGCATTCAACCCGGCTATCACGTCGAGTTGCGAACGTAGACGCTCCGCGGACAGCCCGTTGGCAACAGTGAGGCGAGGCGAATGATCGGTGAGGGCGCAGTAGTCGTGGCCGAGTGCTGCTGCGCGTCGCATCATCTCTTCGATGGGGCTTCCGCCGTCGGACCAGTCGGAGTGTGTGTGGAGATCGCCGCGCAGCGCTTGGCGCAATGGGCCGTCGCCGATGGGCTCCGCCTGCCCCCGCAGTTCCTCGAGATACTCGGGGACGCCGTCGTACGACTGGGCGATGATCATTGCCGTCTTGGGCCCGATGCCGGTGAGAGCCTTCCAACTGTCGGCCTTCCGGCGAGACTCCTTCTGCTCGTCGGACAATCCAGCAAAGACCTCCGCAGCTCGGCGATAGGCCTTGACGCGGTGCGTTTCAGCGCGTGATCGTTCGAGCCAGTAGGCGATCTCCCGAAGCGCTTCATCCGGTTCCATGAGACCACTGTTCCGTCAGCAGCGGCTCGCGGCAAGCCTTGATCCCCTTACGCTGTGAATATGGACGACCCGAGAGCACGATTTGAAGCCGCGCGGGTGGCTCACCTGGCAACGGCAGATGCGGCCGGCGTTCCGCACATCGTGCCGCTGGTATTCGTTTTGGTCGGCGACACCGTCTATTCCTGCGTCGACCACAAACCGAAGACCACCACCGCTCTTCGCAGGCTCCGGAACATCACCGAGACGGGGCGTGCGAGCCTGCTCGTCGATCATTACGACGACAACTGGTCCGCACTCTGGTGGGTCCGCGTCGACGGACGCGCGGAGGTCCTCGGCCCCGGTACCAAGGAGTCCGAGAGCGCAATCGACGCTTTGGCCGCAAAGTATCCGCAGTACGTAGATCACCGACCGCACGGACAGGTGATAGCCGTCCGCGATGTGGAGTGGTCGTCATGGTCGGCAGCAGCCTAAGGTTCTGTCCTAGTGTTCAAGGAGCGAAAGTGATTGCAACACTCTCAATTCGGGCAAATTGGCGGGGGATCGATGAAACGACGACAGTTACTTCAGCGCGCAGCCACAGGCCTGGCGCTGGTAGCGGGACCTCAGGTGATCGACATGGGTAGCAGTTCCGGAAGCAGCCAAGACGCAACAACCCCGTTGGATGAGCTGTTGCAAGTCGTTTCGCTCTCCCACGTGAACGACCCCGCGACCACGCCGATTTTTCCCGGCGATCCCGCGTTCACTCTCGACACAGCGGCAACCATCGCAGACGACGGCTACTACCTCCAGTACGTCAAGGAGGGTGAACACACGGGCACACATTGGGGCGCACCCGCGCACTTTCAGGAAGGTGGACTCACAGCCGACCAACTCGATCCGGCCGACCTCTTCCTTCCCGCAGTGAAGATCGACATCCGGGACAAGGCTGCCGCCGATTCGGACTATGCGCTCACGGTCGCGGACATTCAGGAGTGGGAGACGCGCAACGGCAAGATCCCCGATGGAGCGGCCGTGGTTCTCTGGACCGGTTGGGAATCGCGCTGGGGTAGCGAAGAATATGCCAATGCCGATGCCGAGGGTGTCACCCACCAACCCGGATTCTCGGTGGACGCGGCGCAGTGGCTGATAGACACCGGACGCTTGGGCACCCGCGGAGCATTGGGAACCGACACCTTCGGTCCCGACCTCGGAAACGACGAGACCTACCCCGTCTCGACACTCCTGTACGACAAGCATCGAATCAGCCTGGAGAACTTGAACAATCTTGCCGCCCTGCCAACCACCGGGGCGAGCATCCTTGTCGGTGGCGCGATCAACAAGGCCGGATCGGGTTCACCGGCAACGATCTTCGCACTCTTACGGCGCTAGTCTTCGCGGCGATCGCAGTAGACGACAACAGCGCCCTTTCCGCTTCTCTTCGCCTCGTACATCGCCGCATCGGCTCGGCGGAGAAGAGCGTGTGCACTCAGCGGCTCGTCGGCTAACTCGAACTGCGCGACACCAACGCTCGCACCCACCGACACCGATGTGTCTGCAGTCTGATCAGAACTGAGCGCGTCGACGATCCGGCGGGCTACGACGACGGCGTCGTCGATCGGGCCCTGCAGAAGTACCGTGAATTCGTCGCCGCCGAATCGAGCGACAAATGCACTCTCGGGAACCGCTTCGCGCAGACGCGCCGTGAGGGCAACCAGCAACCGGTCACCAGCCGGGTGCCCGTAACGATCGTTGACCTGTTTGAAGTCGTCCAGATCGACAAGCATCAGCACCCAATCGGAGTTCGTGAGGCGGTAGTTCTCGATGGCGCTCGCGAAGTGTTCGTCGAACGCGGCCCGGTTGGCGAGCTCGGTGAGTGGGTCGTGATGCGCTCGGTACCGGAGCTCGTCCTGCGCAGCGGAGATCTGTTGGAGGAGCGCGTCGTTCTCGAGGAGCGTGAGTATCTGGCGCACCAGCGCGAGAACCAGCACGCCGACGCCGAGTATCACGACCACGGCATCGAGGTTGCCGACGATCAGTGCCTGAACAGTCACGATCGTCGCGATCACCGCGATCAACAGATACGGCAGCAGCAACTGAGTCCGATCACTTCGCCACTGCTGTGGCGCGTCGCGGTTCCGAGGCTCGGTTCGCTTCGTCAGCGCCGCCAAGGCGATCAACGGCGGCCCCGCGATGAACCCGGCATCGGCGATGGTCGGCATACTCTCGGCGCCGATCGCCACCAAGTACGCGTACAAACTGTCCGAAAGGGAGAGCATCACCAACCCGCACCCGAGGAACGTCAGCGGTTCGCGGATCTCGGCAACGGCCTTCGGCCCGATGACCATCAGCAAGACCATCGCGATCAGAACGAAGTCGGTGATCGGATACATCACCGCGACAAGAAACCCGAGAGATCCCGTCGGACCGGTGTGAACGACGGCGCCCAGGGCGGTCGTCCACGTGAGGATGAACAATCCACCGACAACGACAAGACCGTCGAGCGTCAGCACGAGCCAGAGATGGATCGGGCCGATCGCCTCACGCCGGGGAGACTCACGTACCAGCGACAGAAGCGCCGGTACGGCAAACACCGGGAACATGAAGAAACCGATGTCCGCGATCGACGGCGACGGAAGTGGTACGTGGAGAACTGAGCGGTAAAACGCCCAGAAGAACATTCCGAGGGTCCAGCCGGCCATACCGAGAGCCATCAGAGTTCGCCAACGACGCTCGACTCCGTGATGGCGCCGCGACGTCCACCAACAGACCGCAGTCGCAGTGGCGCCGCCGACGAGCTGTGCGACATCGTCCACCAGAACCGCGGTTCGTGGGCTGAGCAGCCCGGATCCGGCGAGGACGATGACCGCAACAACGACGCCGAGAACCAGCCACGTGCGTCGTGCTCGGAACTGCGTCATCGAAGGGCCCATCGGTGTTCAAGGCGTCACCACCGATTGTCTAGCAGCCGGCATCGTTGCGGCCGGAATGTTTGTGGTGACGAATGCCCGTACGAACCTACCCGATTTGGTAGCGGATTGTTAACTGGACGAACGATCAAGACCGCCCGTCAAGCCACGGCGCTGTATTCCGCTCGGGTCCTACGCCGCTGCGAAGTCCATTTCGCGATGACCCCCTGCGACGGGCTGAACAGGTACACCAGGGCGAATACGATGCCCTGCGTCATCACAACCATGCCCCCGGAAGCTGTGTCGAGGTAGTAGCTGACGTAGATACCCGTAATCGCGCAGATCGCGGAAACCACCGGAGCTATCACCAGCATCCGCGAGAACTTGTCAGTGAGAAGGTAGGCCGTCGCGCCGGGGATGATCAGCATCGCCACCACCAGCACGACTCCGACAGCTTGCAGCGCCACAACGGACGTGAGTGCGAGGACGCCGAGTAGCAGCGCTCCGAGACGCTTAGGCGAAAGACCTATCGCGTTGGCATGGATCGGGTCGAAGGCAAACAACGTCAGATCGCGACGCTTGATCAACAGAATGCTCAACGCCAACGCGCCGAGTATCGCGACCTGCAGAAGATCGGACGAGCTCACCCCCAGCAGGTTGCCGAAAATGATGTGGTTGAGATCGGTCTGGCTGGGGGTCACCGAGATGAGAACCAAACCGAACGCAAAGAGAGTCGTGAAGACGATACCGATCGCGGCGTCTTCCTTGACGCCGCTGGTGTTACGGATCAGTCCGATCAGTGCGACGGCGATCAGCCCGAAGATCAAGGCCCCGATGGCAAATGGAGCGCCGACGACGTAGGCGAGGACAACACCGGGCAGGACAGCGTGCGAGACGGCATCGCCCATCAGTGACCACCCGATGAGCACCAACCAACAACTGAGCACCGCGCAGACAACCGCCGCCACAACCGCAACGGCCAACGCGCGCACCATGAATCCGTACTGGAGAGGATCAAGTAGCAGTTCTACGAGGTTCATCGATCAGGTCCTGTCCATCACGTCGAGACCGAAAGCCAGGGCGAGGTTTTCCGGTTGAAGCACGGTGTCCGGGTCGGCGTGCACCAGAACCTTGCGCATGAGCAGTACCGCCTCGTCGCAGAGTTTCGGCACGGCGTGGAGGTCGTGAGTCGAGACCAAGATCGATCGGCCGTCGGAAGCCAACTCTCGTAGCAGCGTCGAAATCGTTGCCTCGGAACGCTTGTCGACGCCGGCAAAAGGCTCGTCCAGCAAGAGTATCGACGCGTCCTGTGCGATACCGCGTGCGACGAAGGCGCGCTTCTTCTGACCACCCGAGAGCTGACCGATCTGACGATCCGCAAATTCTGTGAGCTCTACCCGCTCGAGGGCCTCTGCCACCGCCTCGCGATCTGCACGCCGCGGACGTCGCAAGAACCCGAGGTGGCCGTACCTACCCATCATCACGACGTCACGGACACTGATCGGGAAGGTCCAGTCGACGTCTTCACTCTGCGGCACGTATCCGACGCGCCCGCTCTTGCGCGCAGCGGCTGCGTCGAGACCGGCGATTCTCACAGAGCCGTTGTCCGGCTTGATCATTCCCATGATCACCTTGAACAAGGTCGACTTTCCTGAACCGTTCATACCGATCAGTCCGCAGACGCTTCCGGAATTCAACGTCAGATCGACATGGTCCAGTGCGTGGACCTCGCCGTAGTGAACGCTGACGTTTTCGACGCGAATGGCTTCGTTCATGATTTACCGCCGGTCAGACCGCCGAGGATGACGTCGGTGTCGTGGCGAATCATGTCCAGGTAGGTGGGCACGGGACCGTCGGCTTCGGACAGCGAGTCGACGTACAGCGTCCCTCCGAATTTCGCACCGGTCGCCCCGACAACCTGCTGCATGGGGGCATCCGAGACCGTCGACTCACAGAAGACGGCGGGAACGGAATTGGCCCGGACGAAGTCGATCGCGGCGATGATCTGCTGCGGCGTCGCCTGCTGCTCGGCATTGACCGGCCAGATGTAGGCCTCGCTGAGTCCCGCGTCCCTGGCCAGATAGGAGAACGCACCCTCGCAACTGACGAGTGCGCGCTGACCTGCGGGCAATACCGCCAGCCCACTGACCAGGCCGTCCTGAACTGCTTGCAGTTCCGCCTTGTACTTCGCGCCGTTCCCCGCAAATGCCGAGGCGTTGTCCGGGTCGAGGTCACTGAAAGCAGTCACCATGTTGTCGACGTAAATCTGCGTATTCAACGGAGACATCCATGCATGCGGATTGGGCTTGCCCGCATACGCGTCACCGGCGATCGGAATGCCTTCGACGCCGTCGCTGACCACGACGTGTGGCACGTCCAGACCGTTGACGAATTTCGCGAACCACGCCTCGAGGTTCATGCCGTTGTCGAGGATCAGATCGGCTTCGCTCGCCCGCCGAATGTCTCCGGGCGTCGGCTCGTAGCCGTGGATTTCCGCCCCCGCCTTGGTGATCGACTCGACGCGAAGGTGATCGCCGGCAACGTTCTGGGCGATGTCCGACAGCACGGTGAACGTGGTGAGCACCACCGGGCGGTCGTCGTCGGAGCCGGAATTCACCGCAGAACAGCTGGAGAGAAGCAGGGCGGCGAGGGCGGCAATTCCCAGGCGGCGGAAGTTCTTCGCGTCGCGAGTCGTCATGGTCGAACTCTAATATGTGGGTAAACAAATACACAAGTTCGTATAGCCGAACAATTCACACTCGATAGGCTCGGACCATGCGTCCCACTGCCTTGATCACCGGTTCCAGTCGCGGCCTCGGAGCTGCCATCGCACGCGAACTGGCGCCGACACACGACCTGCTGCTCGGTGCACGATCCGCGCAGGCCCTCGAGCCGATCTGCGCCGAACTGCCCAGATCGACGCCTCTACCCCTCGACCTCACGGACTACGCCGCCGTCGCGGTCGCTGCCTCCTCCATCACGACGCTAGACGTGCTGGTACACAACGCCGGCGTGGCCGACATCGGAACCATCGAGGAATCCTCGGTCGATCAGTGGCGACGCACCCTCGAGGCGAACGTCATCGCCGTCGCCGAACTCACTCGTGTCCTCCTTCCTGCCCTCAGGGCAGCCGGTGGCCACGTCGTACTGATCAATTCCGGTGCCGGACTGCGCGCCAACGCCGGCTGGGGCTCGTACGCGGCCAGCAAGTTCGCCCTGCGCGCCTTCGGAGACGCCCTACGTCTGGAAGAGCCGGCACTGCGGGTCACCTCCATTCACCCCGGTCGAATCGACACCGACATGCAGCGCAACATCGTCGCCGGCGAGGGCGACGAGTACGACCCGGAACGCTTCCTGAAGGCCTCCACTGTGGCGCGTGCCGTACTCACTGCCGTCGAAACACCGTCCGACGCACACCCCACGGAGATCGTGCTTCGACCTACCGGCCGGTAAATCCCCAGTTCGCCGGTAACGGAATGATGACGATGGCCACCCGGATATCGCTTTTCCCGGTACTGGCCCGATACTGACATCAGTTGTCGGACAAAGAGACTGGACTGGTTCTCAGGAGTTCATCGAGAGGTGGTGTGCGATGCATGATCATACGAATACGTGGGGAATTTCCACCGAGGCTTTCCTCGGGTGGTACGTCGCCGCTGCCACCGGAGCGGTGGTGATCGCACTTGTGATCAGAGGCGTCGCCATGCGCAAGCCCACACCTGCATTGCGCACACTCACACCACCGGAGATGGGTGTACTGACCAGCGACGAGCGTGCGGTACGCGCTGCCGTGGCAGAACTCGAGAGTGCTGCATATTCTGCCGGCCAGGGTCAGCATGACCGCTTCACCCGCATCGTCCGCCAGCGGATCGACGACGCCGGTGGAACTGCCGTGCCCTCCCGGCTCGTGCCGACACTTCCGCTGCCCCTGTTGGAGCTTCGTAGTGACCTGGTGCAGGCCGGCTACCTGAACGGCAATCGTGAACACACTTTGACGCGATTGTCCGTGGTACCTGTCGTTATCGTCGCCGTGGTCGGCACGATCAGGACCGGATTCACTGTCGTGAACGAGAACCCGGTGGGATACCTTCCGCTCGTTGTCGTCTGCCTCGCCCTGATTGTCGTAACCCTTCTCCGCCTGAGCCGACGCACTCGTTTCGGCCAGGTCGAATTGAGTCGCTTGAAGGACGAATACTCCTACCTCACACCGAATTTCCAACCGTCGTTTGCTACCTACGGGGCGACGTCGGCGGGTATTGCCGCGGCACTCTTCGGTCCGGGTCGCGACGGCGGTTGGGCACCCGGATGCGGCGGCGGGTCTTCACCGTCCAGTTGCTCGACCTTCTCGAGCACCGTGAGCTGTGGGGGGTGAGTGCGGTGAACAACTACTACTCAGCCGACACGTGGGGGATCCCCAGCCAGACTTTCCTTCAGTGGTACCTGGTGGCGGCTGCCGTCGCGATCGGACTCTCGCTGTACAGCCGAATGACTGCGCGCCGGTCGCCCGTGGTCGTCGACGCTGTCCGTCGGCCGCTCACTCCTCCCGAGATCGGTGCCTTGACCAGTGACTACCAGGCCGTTCTGGCGTCGATGGCTATTCTGCGCAGCGCCGAACTGATCAGCACCGAAGGAAAGACCAAGCTGGCACTCACTGCGGAGGACAAGAGTCGTCTCGACTGGTTCACCCGTACCGTGCACAAGCGACTCGGCAACGGAAAGGTCCCGCTGCGGCAGGTACGTCTGATGGGACGGCTGAACGTCGCACTCGCACAACTACGTACGACGCTGATCGACGAGGGATACTTGCAACGCCCGCAGAACGGGCTGACTGCTGCCTTTCGGACCGTTCCGATCCTGGCGGTAATTGGTCTCGGCGTAGTCCGTCTCGTCGCCGGCATCGCCGGCGGTAAGCCGGTCGGGTTTCTGCTCCTCACCATCATCGTTCTCGCGCTGATGATTCCACTTCTCCGCATCAAGCGTCGTCGGACAGCTTTGGGCGACAGCGAGCTTCGACGCCTCAAGCACGAAAACTCGTACCTCTCACCGAAACTGCGGCCCGCGTACTCGAGCTACGGTCCCTCGCTCGCCGGGCTCTCGGCGGCGCTCTTCGGTTCGGGCGCTCTGGTTCTGATCGATCCCGCGCTGGCGGGAGCGGTGGCTGCGGGCGCCGCGTACAGCCCGGGCGGCGGGGGTTCGAGCTACTACAGTTGTGGCTCCTCATCCGGATCGTCCGGCTCGGACGGCGGTGGCGGCAGCGGTAGCAGTTGCGGCGGCGGGGGGTGTGGGGGATGAGCACTCATGCAGCCGACACGTGGGGGATCCCCAGCGAGGATTTCCTCTACGGCTACATAGCCGTTTCGGCCACGCTCATGGTTCTCACTCTGGGGTGGCGTCTGATGATCCGGGCACGCCGGGGCAGGTATTCCGCCGGGCACGGGTATTCCGCCGAGCAACTGACACCTCCGGAAGTCGGAATGCTCACCGGCGAGTCACGCGCCATCGCAGCATCGTTGGCAATCCTGCGTAGCGCTGATCTGATCACCACCGACGGCGCTGTCCTGCGCCCGTTGGGCCCTGGCGACGAAACCCTGGACTGGTACACCCTCACCGTGTACCAGCGCCTGGCCCAGCAGGCTCTACCCCATCGTCGGCGGCAACTCGCCGAGCGCATGACGGTGGAAACAGCTCGCCTACGAAACTCTTTGGCGGACCGGGGATACCTGACCTCCGACAGCACCAGGCGTTCAATCTTTCTCTCCACAGTTCCGTTGAAGATCCTGGTGGCCGCGGGTATCGTCCGCGTTGCTTTCGGACTGCACAACGACAAGCCCGTCGAGTTTCTGATTCTCGCCGTACTCGTCACCGGGTTCAGCATCCCGCTGCTCGGGCTCAACTTCGATCGCACCACCTCGGGCAGTGCGGCACGTTCGGAACTGACCACGGCACACGCCTACCTGTCCCCGCGCAACAAGCCTGCCTTCTCTGCCTACGGACCACGCTTGGCGGGGATGTCCGCCGCTCTCTTCGCCGGTTCGGCGATGCTGATGATCAATCCCGCCTTGGCCTCCGCCGCCGGAATCGGTGCCGACGGCAGCGGAAGTAGCGGGGGTTCGGACGGTGGCGGTTCAGACGGGGGAGGCGGCAGCTGCAGCGGGGGTGGCGGATGTGGCGGCGGCGGTGGTGGTGGATGCGGGGGATAGCCGCGTCCGGGCGAGCAGAAGCGCTGCGGCCTCGGTAGTGATGCCACGTTCCTCGCTCAACGAATACACCTCGTCCAGAGTTCGACCGATCCCTCGGGTTCGTTCGACGACGTCGTCTTCGTTCCACCCCAGGACTTCTCGCCCCACCAGGTGAAAGGCTCCGCCTGCGTTCGCGACGAAATCAGGGGCACAGAGAACCCCGCGGCTCCGCAGAACCTCGCCCGCAGCGGCATCGGTCAAGATGTTGTTTGCTGCGCCCGCCACGGCCAGAGTCGGAATCGACGCAGCAGCAGCGGAATCGATGATGCCTCCCATCGCACAGGGAGCAAAGAGGTCACACGACGTTCGAAGTACCTCGTCCGCCGGAACGATCGTGTGCCCCGCAAGAGAAGCCGCCTCGAGGCGCTGCGGGTCCGTATCGGCAACAAGCAGGCGTGCCCCAGCCTGCGCCGCGAGACGCACAACATCTCCGCCGACGGCGCCGAGCCCCTGAACCAGCACCTTTCGGCCGTCGAGTGTTCCGAGTCCACGACGACGCGCCGTGGCCTTCATCGCTTCGAACACGCCCAGAGCCGTGGCGTGCGCGCTGGAACCGGCGCCACCATTGTCGACCGAACGCCCGAAGACGTACTTGGTGGTGCGACTGAGCTGATCCATGTCGGAAGAGTTGGTGTTGACGTCAGGACCGGTCCAGTAGTTTCCCTCGAGCTTGTCGATGTTCTCCGCGTGAATGTCGAGGATACGAGACCAAGTCGCCGAGTCGATCCGATTGCGCGGTGCGGGCAGTGCTATCACCGACTTCCCGCCACCCATCGGCAGGTCGGAGACAGCCATCTTCAAAGTCATTGCGCCGGCCAGCTTCCCGGCGTCCGCCAGCGCGTGACCGATCGAGGGGTAATGCGCCGCCCGCGTGCCACCCGACGCCGGTCCCAGACGGGTGGAGTCGATTCGGATCACAAAGGTCGTGTCGGTCTCCCGATCATGTCGGGTGACGGTCAGTTCACCGTCCCAGCGCAGTTCGTCGTCGATGCTCATTGCAGATCCTCTTCTGGTCATGGTTCAGCGGTGCGCGTGCAGTGGTGTTCCCGCGAGTGCGAGCATGGCCTCGCCCAACGCCTCGTTCTGGCTGGGGTGCGCGTGGATGAAACGCCCCACTTCATCGGGAAGTGCTTCCCAGGCGACGGCCAACTGCGCCTCACCGATCAGTTCACCAACCCGGTCGCCTACCAGGTGGACGCCGACGACGGGACCTCTGGTTCCGCTGCGAATCACTTTGATTCCCCCGGTGGTTCGCAGGATCTGACTCTTGCCGTTACCCGCCAGGTCGTAGACGACGGTGGAGATGTCGCCGTACTGCGTGCGCGCCGCCTCTTCGCCGAGTCCGACTGATGCAACTTCGGGATGTGAGTACGTCACGCGAGGAATCAAGTGTTCGGCGACCGGTAGCGGATCCTTCCCGGCGATCTGTTCAGCCACAAAGATACCTTGTTGGAAACCTCGGTGCGCCAACGCAAGACCGGGCACGATGTCGCCGACCGCGTACACACCGTCCACGGACGTACGGAGGCGTTCGTCGGTAACGACAAAACCCTTGTCGAGGCTGATTCCGTTTTCTTCGAAACCGTTACCGCCCGTGCGGGGTCCGCGGCCGACGGCGACCAACAGTAGTTCGGTATCGGATATCGTTCCGTCGCCTAGTTCGACGCGGACCGAATCGGCTGCTTCTTTCGCGGAAACGATCTTTGTGTCTGTCTTACAGACGATTCCGCGTTTCCGGTAAGCCCGCTCCAGCTGCTTCGACGACCACGGGTCCTCCGCGGCGATCAGTCGCGGGAGTGCCTCGACGATCGTGACTTCGGCGCCGAACGAGCGCCAGAGGCTCGCGAACTCGACGCCGATGACACCGCCACCGAGCACTGTCGCGCTGGTGGGCACCCGGTCGAGTTCGAGCGCCTGGTCACTGGTGAGGATCCGGCGGCCGAGTTCGATGCCGGGCAGTTCCCGCGGATACGATCCGGTGGCCAGTACGAGTGATGTTCCGGTATAGCGGGTTCCGTCGACGTCGATGCTTCGCCCACCGACGTACGTTCCGTATCCGTTGACGATAGTGATCTTGTGTTGCGCCAACAAACCTTGCAGACCGCTGTACAGCCGCTCGACTGTCCCGTTTTTGTAGTCGTGCACCTGCGCGATGTCGATGCCGTCAAAAGATGCTCGGACTCCGAATTGCTCACTGGTGCGTGCCGAGTCGGCGACCTCGGCGGAATGCAGCAGCGCCTTGGTCGGGATGCATCCGCGGTGCAGGCACGTTCCGCCGACCTTGTCCGCCTCGATCAGCGTGACCGACAATCCGAGTTGGGCGGCGCGGATGGCGCAGGCATAGCCGCCCGATCCTCCACCGAGGATCACGACATCAATGTGCTGTTCTGCAGTTGTCATCGGAGCCTTGGTCATCGGAGGCTTGGTCATCAGAGCCTTCCCAGGACGCGGATCGGGTTCTCGATGTAGTCACCGAACAGCCTCAGGAATCCACCGGCTTCGCCTCCGTCACAGACGCGGTGGTCGAAGCTCAACGAGATCTGAGTGACCTTACGGACGGTCAACTCGCCGTTCACCACCCACGGCTTGTCGATGATGCGCCCGATCCCCAGAATTGCCGCCTCGGGGTGATTGATGATCGGAGTCGATCCGTCAACCCCGAATACCCCGTAGTTGTTGAGCGTGAACGTGCCGCCGGTCAGGCGGGCGGGTTCGAGTTTGCCGTCGCGCGCAAGGTCGGTGGTCACCCGAAGTGCTTGTGCGAGTTCGACGGTGCTCAGGGCGTCCGCATTTCGAATGACCGGTACCATCAATCCCTTCGGTGTCTGTGCGGCAATTCCCAGGTGGATGCGGGCGTGTCGAACGATCTCGCCTCGAGCAGTATCGACCGACGAGTTCAGTTCGGGGTACTGCGCCAACGCCGCGATGGTCAGCCGAGCCAGGAGCGCCATCAGGCTGATCTTGTCGGAATCGGGCAGTGACTTGTTGATCTCGGCTCGCGCCGCCAACAGTTCGGTGGCGTCGACGTCGACCCAGGTTGTCGCGTCAGGGATCTCACGGCGGCTGGTGGACAGCTTGTCGGCCACCACCTTGCGAAGCCCCTTGATCGGGATGCGTTGGTCGCTCACGTGCGACGTTTCCGTCTCCGGGCCGGTGTTCGACCCGGCCTCGACGTCAGCGCGCGTTATCACCCCGCCGGCACCGGATCCGGAGAGCAAGGAGAGGTCGATATCGTTGTCAAAGGCCAGTTTACGAACGATTGGTGAGATCACGCGTACCGCCGAAGGAGTCCGACGTCGGCGTCTCGGTGCATCCTCGCTGGTGCCGTAGCCGATCAGGACATTGCCCGAACCCGCGCGTTCCTCTTCACGGTAACGCTCGTGGTTGGCCGAAACGACCGCGTCGACACTCTCGCCACCACTCACAGTGATCAACGGCGTGCCCACCTTCAAGGTGTCGCCGTCCTTGCCATGTAATTCGACGACGGTCCCGGCGAACGGGATAGGCACGTCCACAGCAGCTTTCGCGGTCTCGACCTCGACGACGATCTGATCGATGGTGACCACGTCGCCGACCTTGACGTGCCACTCCGCGATATCGGCCTCGGCCAGACCTTCACCCAGGTCGGGGAGCATGAATACCTGATTGCTCATGCCGTCACCGCCCAACGGGTGTCCGGGGCGTCGTTCCACTGCAGACGGTCGACGGCGTCCAGGACCCGGTCGACGCTGGGCAGGTGGTGACGCTCGAGCTTCGGCGCGGGGTAGGGGATGTCGAATCCGCTGACCCTGAGCACCGGAGCGTGGAGATGGTGGAAGCATCGCTCCTGCACGCGAGCAGCAATTTCCGCACCAACACCGGCAAAGCCCTGCGCTTCCTGGATGACGATGCAGCGTCCGGTCTTTCGCACCGACGCGGTGACCGTCTCGTCGTCGAACGGCACTATCGACCGGATGTCGATCACCTCGATGTCGCGGCCCTCGGCCGCAGCAGCCTCGGCGGACTTCAGTGCAACCTCCACGGACGGACCGTAGGCAATGAGCGTCGCGTCACGACCGGGGCGCCGGACGACGGCGCGCCCGATCGGCTCCCGTGCGGTCAGTTCGACATCGGCTCGCGAGAAGTACAGCTTCTTGGGTTCGAGGAAGATCACCGGGTCGGGGTCCTCGATCGCCGAACGTAGCAGTGAGTACGCATCTTCCACCGTGGATGGCGCCACGACCTTCAGGCCGGGCGTGTGTGCGTAGTAGCCCTCGCTGGAATCACAGTGATGCTCCACCCCGCCGATACCGCCGGCAAAAGGAACACGGATGACTATCGGAATCGACAGTGCACCCTTGGTACGGTTGCGGAACTTTGCGACGTGGGAGGCGATCTGCTCGAATGCCGGATAGGCAAACGCGTCGAACTGCATTTCCACGACCGGACGAAAACCGGCCATGGCCATGCCGATTGCGAATCCGATGATGCCGGACTCGGCGAGGGGAGTGTCGAAGCATCGGTCGTCGCCGAAGTCGCGGGTGAGGCCGTCGGTGACGCGGAAAACGCCGCCCAGGGTGCCGACGTCCTCACCGAAGACGACAACGTTGTCGTCCGCAGCCAGAGAGTCCCGTAGCGCGGTGTTGAGGGCCTGAGCCATCGTGAGCATGGGCATGGTCAGTGTCCCCCTGTGTCAGCGGCTTCGGCGGCAAGTTCGGTTTCGAGTTGGGCTTGTTGCTCACGCAATTGCGGTGTCTGCTCGGCGAAGACGTACCGGAACAGATCGAGCGGATCGTGCGGGCGGTCGACGTTCATGCCGGCGCGAAGTGTGGCGGCCTCGGTTTCTGCCTCTGCGGTCAGTGATTCCACGAACGCGTCGTCGATCAGATCGTGTGCGCGCAGATACTTTTCGAGACGCGGCAACGGGTCTCGCCCTAGCCAGCTTTCCACCTCGGCGCTGTCGCGGTAGCGGGTGGCGTCGTCGGCGTTGGTGTGTGCGTCGATGCGATAGGTGTGTGCCTCGACGATCACCGGCCCGTTTCCGCTGCGGACGAAGCGCGCCGCCTCGTCCATGACGGCCATCATCGCAACAGGATCGTTGCCGTCGACCTGCTCGCTGCCGATCCCGTAGCCGACACCCTTGTGCGCTAACGTCGGTGCTGCGCTTTGACGTGACAACGGCACGCTGATCGCAAATCCGTTGTTCTGCACCAGAAAGACGACCGGCGCCTTGAAGACGGCGGCGAAGTTCAGCGCTTCGTGGAAATCACCCTCACTGGTGGCCCCGTCGCCGCAGAGCGCCAGCGCGACGGTGTTCAGGCCCCGTCGGGACTCCCCGTAGGCCACCCCCGCTGCATGCAGCAATTGCGTTGCCAGCGGGGTGCACTGCGGCGCACTGCGCAGCGCTACCGGGTCGTACCCGCAGTGCCAGTCGCCGGCAAGCATGCTCAGAATCTGCACCGGATCGACACCCCGAGCAGCCAACGCCATCGAATCCCGATAGGTGGGGAAGAGCCAGTCACTCGGCTCCAGACTCATCGCTGCCGCGATCTGGCATGCCTCCTGCCCTCGCGAGGACGGATACACGGCCAGGCGCCCCTGTTTGGTCAGCGCCGTCGCCTGCTGGTCGAAGCGTCTGCCCAGGAACATCTTTCGATACATCTCGATCAGGTGATCGTCGCTCGGTTTTGCGTAGCGGGCCTCGCTGCGCGTCAGTTCTCCAGCAGGGTCGAGGTACTGCACTGCGGAATCGGCCGGCAGGAACTTTTGGTACCGCAGTTCCCCCAAGGGCTCGACAAGAGTCACTTCTACCTCCAGAAGACGTTGTGTCCATCAGTATTCGCACTTCGGCGACGTAATGGCAGAAGGCGTCGAAGATTCAAGACAAACGGCCTATCATGAGAATTCGGGCAGCAATATGTCCATCAACCGACTCGACTACCGAAGCAGGAATGGACAGATGGCCACCGAACCGCACGCTCTCGATGCGATCGACCGCCGCATCATCGCCGAACTGGTCGCAGACAGTCGCATCTCCATGCGTGCACTGGCCGAGAAGGCGCACATATCTCGCGCTCACGCCTACGTCCGCATCGAAAGGCTCGAGGACGCCGGAATCATCACCGGATTCACGACGCGGATCGCCCATGAGAAGGCCGGACTCGGCTCCTCGGCGTACGTGGCGCTCTCGATCAGGCAGCACTCGTGGCGAGGTCTGGCTGCGTCGTTGAAGGCACTGCCGTTTGTCGAGCACTTCTCCCTCCTCGGCGGCGACTTCGACGTTCTGGTGCTGGTTCGAGCCCCGGACAACCAGGAACTACGCCACACCGTTCTCGAAGAACTCCAGGGACTCGACGGGGTTCTCTCGACCAAAACGTGGCTGATCTTCGAAGAAGGCAACGGTCCGGGACCCAACTGGTTGCCCGGCTGATCCGTCTATAGTCGCCGTTAGCAGTTGCACATGGGAGGTGACTCGAATGACTCTGTACGGCCTGGGAATCGGTTGGCGTCCCGAGGTATCCGGAATCATCGCGCAGCTAGACGGCCTGGCATTCTGCGAAGTCATTGCCGAATCCATCGGAACCGAGATACCGCCGCACCTCGGTTCGCTGGGAGTTCCGGTGATCCCGCACGGAATCTCGCTCTCCCTTGGCGGGGCCGAGGCGGTAGATCAGGCTCGGGTCGATCACCTTGCGCATACAGCCCAGCTACTGGACGCCCCCTTGGCGAGCGAGCACATCGCATTCGTGCGGGCGGGCGGCATCGAGGCCGGGCACCTGCTCCCACTACCACGCACCTACGAAGCCGTCGACGCCTTGGTACGCAACATCACCCGGACTCAGGACGGTCTACCGGTGCCGTTTGCCGTCGAAAACGTTGCCGCCCTTTTCGACTGGCCCGACGACGAGTTGACCGAAGGGGAGTTTCTCTCGGAGATCGTCGAACGCACCGGGGCTCTGCTGGTTCTCGACATCGCGAACGTCTATGCCAATGCCCTCAACCGAGGGCGTGATCCCTGGGCCGAGCTGATCCGGCTACCACTCGAGCGAATCGCATACTGCCACATCGCCGGTGGCAGCATCAGCGACGGCAAATACCACGACACGCATACCGATCCTGTGCCCGAAGCCGTGCTGGAACTCCTTGCGCAGTTCACCGCCGCCGGTCACCATCCCGCGATAATGCTCGAGCGTGACGGAAACTATCCGCCGGCACTGGAATTGCTCGACGAACTCGATGCCATCGCCGACGCATCGGGGCTCGATCGCATCACCGCGGGCACCGATTGGTCACGCACATGAGCGCGCTCGGTGAGCGTCAAGAGGCACTGATTCGCGCACTGGTGGCAGGCGGCGAACTACCCGAAGGCTTCGACAAAGACGATGCTGCCGTTGTCTCGACGGCACTGCTCCGAAAGCGCGCCGGAGAAGTGGCGCACCACCTTCCGGTCGTGCGCCACACTCTCGGCGATCGCTATCTTCGGTTGTTCACAGCGTGGGCGGACGGACGGCCGAAGACGTCTTCGCACGCGGACGCCCAGGCTTTTGTCGCCCACCTCCAGGACATCGGCGAACTGCCTCGCTCGCCCTGGCATCAGAGGTTTCGAAGGCTCTTACGCAAGTGAGACAACGGCTTCGCTGGTGTACATGAGGAACGTCATCGATTCCTGGAAGTACAGCTCGACGGAGTTCGCATCGTGCGAGAGGTAACCGATGGACAGGTCCTGGCCCAGATGCAGTTCGTAGTCACCACCACGCGTCGACAGCAGGAAAGCGCCGTCGATGGCCGGGGCCCAGATGATCTCGCCGTCGAGAACGCGTCGCAGGTGCTCGCGGATGGGGTAGCCGTGATCGGAGGTCTCGTTGATCGCGGTGAACGCGTCGGCGTTCAGGAGCAATGAGTACGGTCCGTTGACACCGGCCAGGCGCAGCGACGTGATCGCCTGGCTGATGGCTTCCGGGTAGTCCTTGGCGTCGATGGGGAGCTTCAATTCCGGGTTGGAACCGCTCGCCCGCACGCCGGTGATGCTGGCTGCGGGGTATCCCTCGAAGATGGCGCGGTCCTCGGCGAACGCGATCTGCTTGGCGGCATCTTTGACCGGCTGCCAGTCGGAGTCCTTGGCGCCGCGTTCGACGTCGTCGATGGCCTGACGGCTGACGGTGAACGGGACCCGCAGTTCGATGACCGGCTGCGACTGACGAGCGTGTGCGATGACGCCGTCGGCCAAGGGATTGATCGGCACCTGATGTCCGAGCGGGATGGCCGCGAGATCGTCACCCGACGGGCCCTCCACGTCCACCACACGACGACCGGCGACGTGGCGCTTGAAGGTACGGCTCGCCTCTTCTTCGATCTCGGCCCAGGCTGCTGCCGAAATGGGTGCTAGGTCGCGGTGCAGGTTTGTCATTGCTGGGCACTCCTTTTGAGGCTGCCGATTCCGAGAGAACCGTCAGAGATGGGCGCTGTGAACGTCGCTTCGGGAACGAGCCTGGTCGGCGCGTCCGGGGGGTCGTCGAGAAAGTCCGCCGTCGGAACGAAGAAATTGATTCCCGTGACGGCGGTGGAGAAATCGAGAATGCGGTCGTAATTGCCGACGGGATTCCCGATGAACATGTTGGTCAGCATCTGCTCGGTGACCGTCGGCGACGCCGAGTAACCGATGAAATAGGTACCCATCTCAGCGGAGCCGACGTGGCCGAACGGCATGTTGTCGCGCAGAATCTGGATCTGCTCACCGGATTCGTCTTCGATGACGGTGAGTGCGGTGTGCGAGTTGGCCGGTTTGGTGTCGTCGTCCATCTCGAGATCTTCGAGCTTGGAGCGTCCGATGACGTTCTCCTGCTCCTCGACGGGCAGTGAGTTCCACTCCGACATGTCGTGGAGGTACTTCTGGACGATGACGTAACTGCTGCCTGCGAAGTCCGGATCCTCGTCACCGACGGTGACCGCGACGTAGGCGGCCTGCCCGGACGGGTTCTCGGTGCCGTCGACAAAACCCATGAGGTCGCGTTGCTCGAAATACTTGAACCCGTGGACCTCGTCGATCACCGACGCGGCGCCGGCCAACCTGTTGGTCACAACCGTGGCGAACTCGAAGCACAGGTCCATCTGACGGGCCCGGATGTGGAACAACAGATCGCCCGGTGTGCGGGGAGCGTGGTGTTTGTCACCGGTCAACTCGACAAAAGGATGCAATTCTGCCGGCCGTGGACCCTCGAACAGACGGTCCCACGCATCCGAACCGATGCCGACGACGGCGGCCAAGCCACCGGCGGGAACCCGGAAACCGATCGAGCGTTGCAGTCCGGAAATATCGGCCAGAACGTCGTGAACTGCCTGCTCACCACCCTCTTCGATGGTGAAAACCAGGAAGATCGCAGCTTCGGTGAGCGGGGTCAGCAACGGCTGCGGTATCGCGGGAAGGGCCACTTCGGCCTCGTCGATCTCACTCGTTTCCGCCATGCAGACCAGTATGGACGATTCCGGCAGTCCCGGCATCAGTAGTGGGTAAGACGAGTGAAGGTGTCGCGTTACGGTGTCGCGTTACGGTGTCGCGGCCTGGGCACCCGCATCGAAGCCCGCCGGAATCTCGAAGATCTTTCCGTCGAACCCAGCGCGGTAGAGATGCCCGCTCGCGAAACCGGAATTGCCACGCCCGTAGGTCAACACACTCGACGCCTGCAGTCCGCTGGTGAGCGAGCAGTACTGGCCGGGTCCGTCGATCCGCCACACCTCACCACTGATGTCCGTGGGAACGATTGCGCGATCTCGCGAGTCCAGGGTCAAACCATCTGGAGCAGAGAAGGTTTCGAGACCGCCGAGATCGACCAACGATTCCGAATACCCTGGATTGTCGACGGAGATGCGGCTGACACCCGGGTTTGCGAACGTGCGCGAGACGTAGAGCCAGCGATTATCGGCGCTCAGGGCTGCGCCGTTTGCACTCGGGAAAGTCGCCCACGCCGGGTCGACGGCACCGCCTGGACTGACCTTACCGATCAACGAACCGAAATCGTTGGTGGCATAGATCGTTCCGTCGTGCGCGACGGCGAGGCCGTTTGCAGCGCTCAGACCACCGGCGATCGGCGTCACGGCACCCGAGTTCACGTCCACCCGCGCGACCGACGCAGCACGCGTCAGATCGCCGATCAGCACGCCGGCGTTTGCTCCGGTTCCCACCAGCAGTGAACCGTCCGGGCTCCACGCGAGTGCGCCCGCACCGCCGGGAACCGTCGCGATCGGAACTGCGGCCTGACCAGGCGCGTCGACGCGGAAGATTCGACCACTCACCAGGTCTGTCGTGTACAGGCGACCCTGCCCGTCCACGGTGACACCCTCGAGGGCCGCGCCCGGAATCTGGGCGCTGAGGATTGCGGGGGACGATCCAGGGCAGGGCGGCGCGGCCGCGGCACCGGACACACCCAGAGCCAGAAGCGAACCGGCAACAAGAGCACCGGTGATACCTACCCGAATACCGCGATCGAAGATCCTGGTGCGCATCTGCGCAACGCTAGACCTTCGGCCCGATTTCGCCTAGAGCGACCGAAGGAAAGAGATCAAAAGTTCATTGACCTCGGAAGCACGTTCCTGCTGTACGAAGTGCCCCGCGCCGCCGAGAAGGTGCACACCCCGCAGGTCGGGGACGGTGTCCTTCATGCGGTCCAATGCCTTGGGGCCGCTCATCGCGATGACCGGATCCTCGGCGCCCGCGACGAAGAGCGTCGGGACGTTCACGTGCGCGCCGTCCAAATCCGCACTGCGTTCCCAATTGGCGTCGTACGCACGGTACCAGTTCAAGCCGCCTGTGAAACCTGTTGCAGTAAAGGCCTTTACATAAACACCCAGATCGTCCTCGGTGAGCCACGACCACGGCAATGCAGGCGCCTCGGGCAGTACGTCGAGGTAGCCGTTTCCTTCGGACGGGTTCTTCCAGACGTCGAGGTACCGGTAAGCCCCGGAGAGGGAATGGAAGAGCCGCTGAAGAAACTCACGTGGACGGGCGTCGAGTTCGCGCTCCGCGGCACCCGGTTCCTGGAAATAGTGAATGTGCAGAAAATGCTTGCGCGCCATCGCGGCGTAGATGGTCGAGGGTTTTGCGGGGAACCTGTCGGGCGCGTAGGGGACCGCCAACGAGACAAGCCCCGCAACACGATCGGGATGGCGCAGAGCGGTGGTCCACGCGACGGGCGCGCCGAAATCGTGGCCGACGAACACCGCTTTGTCGATTCCGAGAGCGTCGAGTAGGTCGATCAGCCGGTTCGCGACGGCATCGTTGGTGTAGTCCTCGACCGCTTCGGGGCGGGTAGTGCCGCCGTAACCGGGCATGTCGAGTGCGATCGCCCGAAAACCCGCTTCCGTCAACGCTGTCGACTGATGCCGATAGCTGTACCCGAGGCCGGGAAAGCCGTGGCACATAACCACAGCTGTCCCCGAACCGGAATCGTCAATCTGCCAACGGAATCCGTCGACATCGCTCGTCTTGACCGTCATGTCAGGCGGTGATCATGTCTTCCTGGTTCCAGAATGCACGCATCGACAGGATCTTGCCGTCGTCGTCGAAGGTCATGACGTCGATGGGTGCGATGGTCAGAGTCTGCTCGCCGAGCTTGGTGATCAGCGAGAAGTGGAATGCCGCTTCGTTTCCGGCGATGCGGAGGGTCTGAAGGTGAGCTTCCTGGTCGAAATTCTCGATCACGGAGTAGAACTCGAGAATGGACTCGCGGGTGGTGCGAACGTCGGTACCAACCGGGTCTTCAACGGTTGCACCCTCGGCATACAGGGCCACAACCTGGGCGGCAGTGCCCGTGGCAACTGTCTCGATGTAGGCGTCGACGGTCTTGCGGATTACCTCTGCGGACGGTGCCATGGTCTACCCCTCGTAGTTAGAACAGGTTCTAATTCTGAGGATAACCTACGTCTCCCGTCCGCGAGTCAGGTTTCGAGCACCTTGCGCAGGCGAGCCTTCTTCCGGTTCTCCCGGACGATCCAGACGACATCGGCGTCGTCCGACGCCTCCAGGGAGACGAATGCCGGCAGGGCATTCTCCGGATCAGCCGCGACCGCGACGCTCCAGCAGTATCCGAGCGCCTGCCGGAGAGTACGTGTGTCGGCGTCACGACGGGCATCAGCTGGTTGCGAGACGATCCACTCGGTAGCGTCTCGGCACACCTGGACGGCCAGCGCAGCGTTGGTCCTGTCCTTCAGCAACCGTGGCTCGCAGATCCCGGCAGCCGCTGCGCGCAGCGTCAAAGGATGGGCCGAGCGTGCCCACTGCTCGATGATCGCCCGGAACAATTCCGGATCCGTGTCGCCTATCGCTTGAACGGCCATCGCGGCAGCTTCACGTGCACGCCACGTCGCACTGGTGGTTGCCTCCGTCAGACTGTCCAGAACAGCCTCGTCGCGCGAACGAACGAGAATGAATCCGAGCCCGACGATCCCACAACAGCGGATGTATTCGTCTTCGGACTCCACCGCCTGCAGGATGTCCTCGTTATCGGCGCCGCGCGCGAACTCGAGCATGAGCGCGAGGTTCGCGCGCGGGCCGGGCAATCCTGAACGCTCCTGCAGATAACTCCACAGTTCATCGCCGTCCAGATCCGCGAATGTCATGGGCGTCCTTTCCTCAGTACACCCAATCCTGTCAGCCCGGATCTACACGCGCAGCATTTCCGATCAGTGAGCCGGTAGGAGGGACGTCTCCTGCGCCGCGCCGTCTTCTGCGCCGATCTGGACGATGTTTCGCGGCAGGAACACGGCTGCGATCGCACCGAGAACTGCTGCAGCAGCACCGATCAGGAACGCGATACGCATGCCCTCGTCGGTGTAGAACACAGCGCCCTCCATCGCCATCGCGATGTGCGAGTTCAAGACCGTGAAGGCGATGACGGGAAGCACTGCGGGGAAGATGCTCTGGAAGACCGCAACCATGCTCGCCGTGGTTGCCTGCAACTGCGGCGGCACTGCCTCGATGAGCAGGTTCGGAATGGAGGCGTAACCCATACCCATACCGACACCGAAGATTCCGGCAAAGATGATGAGCAGCGGCTTGTTGTCGTGAATGGTGGCCGTCAAGGTGAATCCGACTGCCATGAGTATCATTCCGATGATCATCAGCAGACGGGGTCGAATGTTGCGGCCGACCAGGAAGCCCACGATCAAGCCGCCGACCACCACCATGCCGCCAAGGGGCGCCTGGAAGATCGCGAATCCCTCTGCTGTCACGCCGAATCCGTATCCCAGGCCGAGAACTGCTGGCGTCATCACCATCATCGGCAGCAAAATCGTGAAGACTCCCGACGCGCCGTAGCAGAACCCGGCACCGACGGCGGTGAGCATCACCGAACGCTTGCCGAAGTAGCGCAGGTCGATCAAGGGCTCACGGATGGCTCGGGCAGAGGCAACCCAAGCCGCCAGCAGTGCGACGCCACCGATCAGATAGGCCAGTGTCGAGCCGTTCTTCCAGCCCCAGGTCGGTCCGAAGCTGACGCCGATCAGAATTCCGGCGATGCCCGATCCGAGCAGTACTGCACCGATCAGATCCAGCGAAGAACGCAGTCGCACAGCTGATTCCGACGTCGAAGCGAAGATCATGACGCCGAGCAGAACCAAACCGATGACGAAGAACCAGAAGATGCTCCGAAACCCGTGGTTGTCGATCAACCAACCGGTGAGGAACGGCGCCGGAATAGCGATCAGGCCCATCCCGGAGGTTGCAATACTGACAGCCAGCGCAACGGTTTTCGGCGGAAAGACATCTCGAATGAGGGAGTAGCTCAGGAAGAGGCAGGGAACGAGCAGACCAGTCAGGGACCGGCCCAGAATCAAGACGGCATAGCTCGGCGCAATCGCCGAAATGAAGGAACCGACCGCTGCGCCGGCGACCGCAAAGAGCAGGACTTTTCGTTTGCCGTACATGTCCGCGAGCTTGCCGAGCAGCGGAGACGCGACCGCCCCCAGCAGCAGGAACGACGTGAGCAGCCAAGCGCCCTGCGTTGTTTGATAATGCACCGAGATGGCGGGCAGTGCCGTGGAAATCATCATGTAGCTCACCGCGAGCATTTCGAGAAGAAGAACGATCGACGCCAGCGAGAACACCAGTCGCGGAGTCCACCGCTCCGGTATCGACGTCGATTCGGGCAGACTGGGAGACGAACCGTCGCTGTGGACATGAGACGCCATGGCTGAAGAATCCTTTCGGGACACCTGCGAATTCGATTGACCCCCTGCCGAATACCGTCGGCCGGGGCCTTGTGGGGAAGTGCAGTGGAACGACAGCTACCACTCACGGCAACGTGTTACCTGCATCACAGCCCTCGCGTCGAACGCGCGCTACAGAATGTTCCGCGGAGCGGGACAATCAGGACAACGACTGATTGGCACCCCGGATACAGCCCCAGATACGACTGTGCGCCGTTTCGGTAGCGGTAACTACCAAAACGGCGCACGTGCGCGAAGCGCCTACAGAACTATGTTCACCATCTTGCCCGGCACAACGATCACCTTGCGCGGTGCGTTGCCCTCGAGCAGAGCGACGATCTTCTCGTCGGCAAGGGCGATCTCCTCGACAGCCTTGCGATCGGCATCCGCCGGCACGCTGATGCGGCTACGAACCTTGCCGTTGACCTGGATCGGGTACTCGACGGTGTCCTCGACAAGCCACTTCTCCTCGACAGCGGGGAAGGGGCCGTGTGCAAGAGATTCCGTGTGTCCAAGACGCGACCACAGCTCTTCCGCGAGGTGCGGCGCCAGGGGAGCGAGCATCAACACCAACGGCTCGACGGCAGCACGGGGCGCGCCACCCGGGAACGCCTTGGTGAGGTGGTTGTTGTACTCGATCAGCTTCGCAGCGGCCGTGTTGTCGCGCAGCGCGGTGTAATCCTCGATGACACCGGAAATCGCCTTGTTGAGCGCACGCAGCGTTTCCTCACCGGGCGCTTCGTCGGTGACACGGGGCTTGCCGGTCTCCTCGTCGATGACGACGCGCCACACTCGCTGCAGGAATCGCGCAGCGCCGACGACATCCTTGGTCGCCCACGGACGCGAGGTGTCCAGCGGACCCATCGACATCTCGTACACACGCAAGGTGTCTGCACCGAACTCGGCGCAGATCTCGTCCGGCGCAACGGCATTCTTGAGGCTCTTGCCCATCTTGCCGTACTCGCGGTTGACCTCGGCGCCCTCGTAGAAGAACTTGCCGTCACGCTCGACGACCTCTTCTGCCGGCACGTAGACGCCGCGGGCATCGGTGTACGCGAATGCCTGGATGTAGCCCTGGTTGTAGAGGCGACGGTACGGCTCGCTCGAGGACACGTAGCCCAGGTCGAACAGAACCTTGTGCCAGAAGCGCGAGTACAGCAGGTGCAGCACCGCATGCTCGACGCCGCCGACGTACAGGTCGACTCCACCGGGATCGTTGGGGCCGTGCAGTTCCGGACGCGGACCCGTCCAGTACGCCTCGTTCTGCGGGTCGCAGAAGGCGTCCTGGTTGGTGGGATCGATGTAGCGCAGCTGGTACCACGAGCTACCTGCCCACTGCGGCATGACGTTGGTGTCGCGGTGGTAGGTCTGCAGACCGTCGCCGAGATCGAGCTCGACGTTGACCCAGTCGGTCGCCTTGTTCAGCGGGGGAGAGGGCTCGGAGTTGGCGTCGTCCGGATCGAAGGACACCGGTGCGTAGTCCTCGACCTCCGGAAGCACAACGGGCAGAGCCGAATCCGGCAGGGCGTGTGCGTTGCCGTCCGCGTCGTAGACGATCGGGAAAGGCTCGCCCCAGTAACGCTGACGCGCGAAGAGCCAGTCGCGCAGCTTGTACTGGATAGTGCCCTTGCCCTGGCCGCTCTCCTCGAGGCGGCTGATGACGGTCGCCTTGGCCTCGGCCACGTCCAAACCGTCGAGGTAGTCGGAGTTCACCAGCGGGCCGTCACCGGAGTACGCAGCCTCCGAAACATCGCCACCGGCAATAACTTCGAGAATTTCCAGTCCGAACGCGTTCGCGAACTCCCAGTCACGGTGATCGTGTCCCGGAACTGCCATGATCGCGCCGGTGCCGTAGCCCGTCAGCACGTAGTCGGCGATGAAGATCGGGACCTTGTGGCCGTTGACCGGATTGACGGCGTAGGAACCGAGGAAGACGCCCGTCTTCTCCTTGTTTTCCTGACGCTCCAAGTCGGTCTTGGCGGCAATCGACTTACGGTATGCAGCAACAGCTTCCGCCGGCGTCGTGGCACCGCCAGTCCAGCGTGCGTCGACACCTTCGGGCCACTCGTCCGCGACGAGCTTGTCCACCAAGTCGTGCTCAGGAGCCAGCGTCACATAGGTGGCGCCGAACAGCGTGTCGGGGCGCGTCGTGAACACATCGACGCCGTACTGGCCTGCGGCAAAGGTAACTTCGGCGCCATAGGAGCGTCCGATCCAGTTGCGCTGCATGGCCTTGACCTTGTCCGGCCAATCCAGGTACTCGAGATCGTCGACCAGGCGATCGGAGTACGCGGTGATGCGCATCATCCACTGCTGGAGGTGCTTACGGAACACGGGGAAGTTTCCGCGGTCACTACGACCGTCGGCGGTGACTTCCTCGTTGGCCAGCACGGTACCCAAACCGGGGCACCAGTTGACCATCGAATCCGACTGGTAGACAAGGCGGTACGAGTCGACGACCTTTGCCTTCTCGGCGACTGTCAGCGACGCCCACTCGCGTCCGTCTTCCAGAGCGCGCTCACCGGAATCGAACTCGGCTTCCAGCTCGGAGATACGACGGGCCTTGCCGGCCGCCTTGTCGTACCACGCGCCGTGGATCTGCAGGAAGATCCACTGCGTCCAGTGGTAGAAGTCGACGTCCGTCGTCGCGAGGCTACGACGCTCGTCGTGCCCCAGACCCAGGCGTCGCAGCTGGCGCTTCATGTTGGCGATGTTGGACTCGGTGGTCGTCCGCGGGTGGGTACCCGTCTGCACGGCGTACTGCTCGGCCGGGAGACCGAACGCGTCGTAGCCGAGGGTGTGCAGGACATTGCGCCCCTGCATGCGATGGAAGCGTGCGAAGACGTCCGTAGCGATGTATCCGAGCGGGTGACCGACGTGCAGGCCCGAACCCGAGGGGTACGGGAACATGTCCTGAACGAAGAGCTTGTCGGCGGGAACACCGTCGGGCGAGGAGAGCGGACCGACCGGATTGGGCGCGTTGAACGTGCCGTCCTCACTCCAGCGGTCCTGCCAGTGCTGCTCGATCTGGCCGGCGAGCTCCGCGGTGTAGCGGTGCTGCGGAGTTGCGTCGGCTGGTGAATCGGGGGACTGCGGAGACTCGGTCACTGTGGTCGCTATCTACTTGGCTGACGGAAATACCGATAACCAGGGTAGAGCCTGTGCGACCCGGGCATACCATCAACTCCACTCGCGCCTATCCTGTATGGGTGATCGTTGTCGCTGTGGTGCTATTCGTGCTCGCTGTCGCCGTCGGTGGAGTTGGTGTCGCCGGGCTGATCGGCAAACTCCCGCGCAACCGCTGGGCCGGTGTCCGCACCGAGGATTCCCTGCGGAGCGAGGAGTCGTTCGCCCTCGCCAACAAGGTGGCCGGTCCGACCATGCTCGCGGCCGCTGGAATGTTGGTCATCGGCGGAGTCGCAGCACTGACCATCGGCGGAGTCTTCGGCATTGCCGTCGCGATCATCGCCGTCGTCGTCGCCGTCCTCACTGCCGGTTTCGGTGGAGGCATCGGCACCCGCGCGGCCGCCGCGCTCCCACAGCAGAGCGGATGCGGTAACGACTGCAACTGCGGCGGCCACTCCGAGCCTGCCGCAGACGAGCCGGTGGCAGAGACCCCCGAGGCCAAGGCGAACGCTGCCGCTTGCGGCACCGCTTCCTGCGGTGCCTGCGCGCTCAAGGATGCTTGCCAGCCGGCTCATTGATTCACGTGAAACATCGCGTGGTCGACCCGGCCGGGGTCGTATTCGGACTAGTGGTTCCGCTGTTGTGTGCGGTCTTCGGCTTCGTCCTGACAAAAATTTGGGAGCCTCGCCTCCCGGAACAGATCGCGACTCACTGGACCACCACCTCGCCGGATGGTTTCTCCACCCCGTCTTCCAACGCGTGGACCATTGCACTTTTGACACTGCTCTTCGGTGGCGGTCTCAGCGCGATTGCTGCTCTTGCTCCCGCGATGTTGATGATGCGTCGCTTCATGTTGGTTGTCGGGCTGAGCGTGGTCGGGCTCATCACGACAGTGAACTTCGCTTTGCTCTACACCCAACTCGATGTCGCCGATCCGTCCACGACGTCACTCCCGTTGTGGTCTATCGGTGTCGGCTTTGCAGTCGGCGGGGTGCTGGGGTGGATCGGCGCCTCGTTCCTGCGTGACTACCGCGTCCGCACTCTTGCCACGATCGAACCCTCGGCCGGGTTGCCACGAAGCAGCTGCCCTCTCCCCATCTCCGACGACGTCGGATTCAGCACCAAAGGCTCGGTGATACTCACTGCGATCACTCTGGCGCCCGGAGTCATCATGGCGTTGGCGACCCGGTCACTCTGGCCGCTGTTCATCTTCGGGGCACTCGGACTGCTCGTCGTCAGCCTGGTTCGCTTCCGGGTGATCGTCGACGAACGGGAAATTCGGGTCATCAACATGGGGATGGCTGCGATGACCTACGGCATCGACGAAGTTGTCGGAGCCGACGTCGCGGAGATCAAACCGTTCGCGGATTTCGGCGGCTGGGGACTCAAGACCAAGGGTCGTCGAAACTACGGCGTCGTCACCCGCACCGGGCCAGCGGTGGTCATCACGTTCGCCGGTGGCGACCGCCTCACGATCACGACACCGAAGGCCGAAGACATCGCCGGGTCCCTCAACCGATTGGCAGACGCCCGGACTCGGTAACCGCCGAACCTGAACCGATCGCTTCCTGAGTCTTCTCGAGATACCCGCATGCCGCCGCCCTGGCTTTGGTGACATCGCGCTCGGCGATGGCTTCGGCAACTCCCTGATGATGCGAAGACGTCAGCGACGGCGGATGAACGCCTTCGGTCACCTCGTAGGTGGCGCGGACCGTTTCGAGGATTCCGGCAAACAGATCGGTCAGAACCGGATTGTGAGCGGCATCGACGACGGCAATGTGAAACGCCAGATCGACGTCGACGAAGTTCTCAGCCGGGACGTCACGCTTGGCGGCCAGCTCACGAAGTATCCGAACGTCGTCGTCGCTACGACGCTCACACGCCAACCGGACCGCTTCCATCTCGAGCGCACGACGCACTTCGAAGACGTATTTCATCTCGTCCACGGACGCGTGTTTGCCGAGCAGTCCGCCGATGTCGGTCCGAGCGCGCACGAAGGTCCCTGATCCGCGACGGATCTCCAGGACTCCCGTCGAGGTCAATGTCTTGATCGCTTCGCGCACGGTGTTCCGGCCCACGCCGAGAACACTCATCAGTTCCGGCTCGGTGGGAACACGGTTCCCGACGGTCCAGGCGCCGTCGGAGATCTGCGCGCGCATCCAATCGAGGGATTGCTCGTACGCGGACTCCTTGCGAACAACGGTCATCTACTCATCCTCACAGCATTCGCGACGATCATTCCACTCACCTACGATACGTAGGACGACCCATGTATTTTCGAACTCTGTCATCAGGAGGGGCTTCCCACGTCCGCCACAGCTGTCGCCACCGAAGAACGCACACGCCGCACCAATCGACACTTCTACGGCGTGGGCTACGTCCTCACCGTGATCCTTCTGGGCGCGAACATGCCCACCTCCGTCTACGGGCTGTACCGGACCGAGTTCGGATTCACGCCAACCATCCAGACGCTCATCTACGGCGTCTACGTCGCCGGCCTCGTTCCGGCGTTGCTGTTCTTCGGACCGCTGTCCGACGCCCTCGGCCGACGCACCGTGCTTCTGACTGCACTCGCGCTGAGCGTCGTCGGCACGCTCGTTCTGGCATTCGCCGACGCGACGGTGTGGTTGTTCGTCGGACGCGTTGCTCAGGGAATCGCGGTGGGCGCGGCCAGTGCGGCGGGCAGCGCCGCGTTGGTGGAGCAGGAACCGAAGTTCGATCATCGACGGGCAGCGCTCGTATCGACGGTGACGGGCGCGTTGGGCGGTGCACTCGGACCACTCGTGTCCGGTGCGATCGCCCAGTACCTTCCGCAACCGCTGCGGTTGCCGTATCTGATCTTCCTCGTCGCGTTCATCCCGGCACTGATCGTGTTGCTACTACTGCCGCGGATCGGGGACATCACACGCCCGAAGCGGTTCTTCCAGATGCCACATGTTCCCGCCACCATTCGAGAGACGTTCTGGCTCAGCTCGCTCGCCGTCGCGCTGTCGTGGGGCGCAGTCGGACTCTTCCAGTCGGTGGTCCCGTCGTGGATGACCAGCCTGCTGAACATCGACAACCTCCTACTCGGCGGCGGAGCAGCTGCACTGGTCATGATCTGCTCGGTGATCGCGCAGCTCGGCGGGAGTCGTATGGACCCGCGGACGTCCGTCACCGCCGGCCTGGGAATCCTCGCTCTAGGAATGATCGGCCTACTCGTGGTCGACCTCGTCCCCAGCCTTGCGCTGCTGGGCGTCATCACCGTGGTGGTCGGCGCCGGGCACGGTCTGGCGTTTGCCGGCGGCATGAAACGCGTCAACGCCGCCGCCCGAATCCACGCCCGCGAGAGCCACGGCGGAGTCCTGGCGGCATTCTTCACCGTCAGCTACGCGGGACTGGCGATCCCGTCGATCATCGCGGGTATCGCCATCACCATCCAGGGAATGCAGACGGCCATCATCGAACTGTCGATCGTCGGGACGCTGCTGTGCCTGGCCGTGATGGGCTTCAACCTTCGTGGGGCTCGAGAGCCCGTCGACGCACGCCGTTATCCTTAGCCAGGTGAAGTTTCTCAGTAGGTTCTACATCGACGGGTTCATCCTCGGCATCATCATCGCCGGCGTGCTCGGAAGTGTGTTCCCGGTATCGGGTACCGCGGAGAGCATTCTGAACTGGGCCACCAAGATCGCCATCGGCTTCCTGTTCCTGCTCTACGGTGCACGGCTCTCGCCGCAGGAAGCCTGGAAGGGCGTCAAGCACTGGCGACTGCACACTGTCGTCCTTGCCGCGACGTTTGTGCTCTTCCCGCTCATCGGCCTTGCGCTGCGATTCCTGTCGCCGACCCTGATCAGCGACGAGCTCTACACCGGCATCCTCTACATGTGCCTCGTTCCGTCGACGGTTCAGTCGTCGATCGCGTTCACTTCGATCGCAAAGGGAAACGTCGCCGGCGCGATTGTCAGTGCGTCGTTCTCCAACCTGATCGGCGTCTTCGTCACCCCGTTGCTGGTGGTTCTGCTGATGAATACAACGGGCCAGGCGACGGTCGACTTCTCGTCGATCCTCGACATCGTCGTGCAGCTGCTGATCCCGTTCATCGTGGGCCAGCTGATCCGCCCGCTGGTGATCGGATGGCTGCAGAAGTATGCCGAGCCCACCAAGTACGTCGATCGCGGATCGATCCTCCTCGTTGTCTTCGCCGCCTTCAGCGAGAGCATGAAAGAGGGGATCTGGAGCACCATCACGATCTGGCAGATCGTGATCCTCACAATCGTGTGCTGCCTGATCCTCGCGCTGGTTCTCGGCGTGACCACTCTCGCGGGGCGCAAGCTCGGGTTCGACCTTCCCGATCAGATCGTCATCATCTTCTGCGGGTCGAAGAAGTCCTTGGCGACAGGCCTACCGATGGCGGCTGTACTGTTCGCGGGCCAGCCCGTCGGCCTGATCGTGTTGCCGCTGATGATCTTCCATCAGATCCAACTGATCGTCTGTGCTGCGATGGCGCAACGCTTCGCGAATCGGGATCCGGTGAGCGTCAGCTAGCGAGCAACTCGCCTCGGGTCGCCTCGACGCAGCCACAACCGCCCTGCAGTTCAGCACAATCGATGGACAACGCATGGCGACTCGATGCCAGGTCGACGCAGTTCACCCCGGTGCATTCGAGCGATCCGTCGGCATGTCGCAGCAAAGAATCGTGGCAGTGATCGACATCCGAAACACAATCCGCGCACTGGATCTGACGCTCAGCGATCATTACTGCCACCTCTCTCGAAAACGATGACACAGGAATATCATCGACCTCCGACAGATCAGTTCGTTCGACCTCTCAGTTCCGTTCAACCTCGATGGGATGGCTGGCCAGCATTGCCACGGGGAGCGGTTGGCGTCGTAGCACCCGTGCCCAGACATCGACTCGGGGCGGCGTCAGCACATCGGACGGCAGTGAGCTGATCACCATCCAGTCTTCACGCTCGAGTTCCGAATCCAGCTGCCCCAGAGTCCAACCCGAGTAACCGGCAAAAATGCGGATCCCTTCGACCAGAGGAGCGATGACCTCCGGGTCCGAGTCCAGATCCACCATGACAACTTTGCCGTCCACCCGCCGCAGGCCGGCGACGCCGTCGATTCGTGCACCGTTGCGAGCGATACCCAGGCAGAGCGCCGAGTCACGCTTGACGGGTCCACCGATGTACAGGGCCGAAGGATGCGCGGTCAGCGGCGACCACTGCGGCAACACGTTCTGCACGGCCGTCTCACTCGGCCGATTGACGATGACGCCCAGGCTCCCGGCGTCGTTGTGCTCGATCATGTAGATGACGGTGCGGCGAAATGCAGGTTCCGTGAGGTCGGTCGACGACACCAACAAACTGCCCGGACGAACCTCCGGTTCTATCCAGGCCATTCGATCCTCGGGTTCTTCTGCGTGCGCCACAAAGACATCATCTCACCGACAACTGCGTGCGGGGGAACGAGACACAGGCGTGTTCAGGTCAGACCCGCCACATCGGCAAGTAGTGCCAGATGCCGCTCGAAAATCTCACTCGCATCGGTGAAGGTATCGCTTCCGTACTGCCCGAACACCTCGAAGTTCACCGAACCGAACAGCGATACCCAGACGAGAGTTGCGCGCACCGCAGCATCCGGCGGCAGGTCGGTGCCCAGTTCTTTCCGCACCCCCTCGAGGTCCGTTGCCAGCGTGTCACTCAGGTCCGGGCCCTCTCGCACCGTGAGTGCACCTGCGCGATGGGCGGCGTCGATGATCCTGATCAGCCGGGTCACGACGAGGGTGCCAGGGCCGGTGGTCTGCTCGCCCGGAGCGTCGTAACCGGGGACGGGGCTGCCGAACAGCAGACCGTATCGAGCCGGCTCCCGGATCGCCCAACTCCGGACGGCACGTCCGAGAGCAATGAACTGTCCGCGAAAATCTTCTGCTGCAACGGCATTCACGGCGGAGTCCACTTCCGCGCCCAGTTCCGTGTACCCGTCCACCACCAGCAAGGTCAGCAGTTCGTCACGACTGGCGACGTAGCGGTACACCGCTGAGGACACGACTCCCAGATCACGCGCGACGGCCCTCAAGGACAACGCGGCGGCGCCGACGGCAGCAAGATGCTCGCGCCCGATCCGGGTGATGTCCTGCAGCGTCTGTTCGCGCGCCCGCTCTCGGGGAGTCCCAACCATGAGTCCATCTTGCCCCATGACCGAGAGCACTATCAACAAAAGAGAGCACCGCTCTTGACAGCACTGAGGCGCGGGTGCATTCTTGAAAACGAGAGCAGTGCTCTCAGTTCACCCGAAACGAGAAGGAGCACACCATGTCGAACCTCGAAATCGTCACCGGAGCAGGACCCGTCGGATCCGCCGTCGCGCTACAGCTCGCCGAGCAGGGAATCAACGTCCGGCTCCTGACCAGGTCCGGCAGCGGGCCCGAGCACCCGCTGATCGACCGCCGACGCGTCGACGTCTCGGATTCCGAGGCCCTGCGCTCGGTCAGCGCGGGCGCCACGGCCATCTACCACTGCATCCACGCCGCCTACAACGCAGCCGATTGGGAGCGGGAACTCCCGGCGGCCGAGAAGGTTGTGCTCGACGCAGCCGCATCCATCGGAGCCGTCGTGGTCTTCCCCGAAAGCCTCTACGCCTACAACTCCGACACCCTGATGACCGAATCCGATCGACGCAACGCCACCGGCGGCAAGCGCGGAGTGCGCACCGCGCTGCTGCGTGCCCGCGAGGCCTCCGCAACACCCACCGTCAGCGTCGTGGCCTCGGACTTCTTCGGTCCCCGCGTCCGCACCGCCCACGCCGGCGAGCGCATGGTTCCGAAGGTCATGGCAGGTAAGAAGATTCGTGTCATCGGTTCCGCAGACCAGCCGCACTCCTTCACCTACATCCCCGATCTCGCGGCGGCGATGATCGCAGCAGCACACAACCCCGAACTCTGGAACTCCGTCATCCACGCACCCACCGGCCCCGCGCTCACTCAGCGCAAGATCGCCGAGGCCTTCGCTCGAGCCGCCGGGGCGTCCCCCGCCAAGGTGGGTGTCCTGCCCGCCTGGGTGCTCGACGCCGTCGGCAAGATCAACACCGACAGCCGCGAACTCGCGGAGATGAACTACCAGTTCACCAAGCCGTTTGTCATGGACTCGAGCGCCAGCGAAGTGCTGCTCGGACTCTCGCCGACGCCGCTCGATCAGGCCGCCGAAGAGACCGTAGCGTGGTGGCGCGCGGAACAGGCTCGCACCGCTGCTGCCTGAAGTGGCCGCACACGCTACGCGGGTGCGTACCGCCAGGAAAGTCCGCCATCACCGAGTCCCGCTACCCAGCCACCACCGAAAGGCCGACCCGTTTCCAGGGAATCTACGAGATCGGCGAGCAACGCGCTGATCGAAGTCCACTGAGGTTCGGCGGCGTCCGCGTTCTCACGGGCATACTCGGTCACACAGCCTGTCAGCTCCCCTTGCCTTGTGTCGCAGAATAATTCGTATCCGTCGCGGCAGGCGAAGGTTATGTAGTCCGGAAGAAACTTTCCGATCGAGGTTCCTGCCGGCTGAGTACGGTCCGACAATGAGGGAACACTCTCCGGGACATCTGGCAGCTCGTACACCGCCGGGGCTCTGCGGTGATTGGCCAACAGCTCGTCCAGATTGAGCATGTCGTGTTGGGGAAGGAACTGCATCCAGGCGCCGGGGGCGAAGCCGTTCTGGACCGAGTAGAGGTCTTTCAATTCGGTTGGCCACGCGATTCCGCTCAGTGCCTCGACCCGGTCGATTTCCGATTGCGCGGCGCCGGGCGCGAACGCATCCAGTGCTTGCGGAAATCCGTTCTCGGAAAACCAGGCGGCGATCCGTTCCCATTGCCGGCGCACTGATGTTGGTTCGGTCACGCTGTGAGCGTGGATACCCTCAGTCGCTTTCTGTTGCACGCCTCCTGGTCGTGGGGGGATCGTGAGGTGCCTGTCATCGCTGTAGACGTCCCGTACTTCGACCTTGTCGCCTGACTTGAAGAGATGAATCGGCTCGAATTCCGCGACGGGCCAGATCTGGATGAAAGCTTCAGGGTCGGCTTGATCAAAGTCCCGGCCGCGCACCGAGGCTCGGATGCGGTAGAGGCCAATCGGTAGGCGCTCGAGGAATCCGAACTCGTGGACCCGTTCGCCTGTCAATCGAAGTGGTGGCAGACCAGCAACAACGCTCTCGAGCGTGCCTTCTTCGATCGTCTCCCAATCATCGAGAGCGGGAATTCCCGGGTCCACATCCAGCGTGTCGACGGTGATCCGGACCGGGCCTTCGGTCGAACTCAACGCCAAGCGAGCGACAACGGGACTCAAACCGATGACCTTGCCGTAAGTGTGGACATACGGCTCACGAGGTCGCGGACCGAGAACCAGAACCGGAACTTCGAAATCGACTTTCGCCGTGGTAGCCATGTCGTCATTCTCCAGCAGTCAACTCTTGACCCAAGAACGGAACGGGTGTTCACTTCTTCACATGGCCTATCGCCGCACTCCGGCAGTACAAGAAAGACTGGACGCCCAACGCGCCCGACTGCTCGACGCGGCCACGACGGCAGTGGCAACCCACGGTTATGCGGGGTGTTCCATCGCCGCGGTGGCCAAGAACGCCGGCGTCGCCACCGGGACGCTGTATCGACATTTCGACGGCAAGGGTGAATTGTTCGCCGAGGTGTTCCAATCAGTCTGCAGCCGTGAGGTATCCGCGGCCCGGGACGCCGGAGACAATGCCCGAAGTCTGGAAGGCAACCACCGCTCCGCGGTATCGGCGTCGGTTCGCACCTTCGCCGAACGTGCCATGTGTGCACCGGTTCTCGCCTATGCACTGCTGGTGGAGCCGGTGGATCCACTCGTCGACGAACAGCGACTCATGTTTCGCGAATCGTTCCGCGATTGCCTGGCCACCGCAATTCGCTCGGCAGTCGACACCGGTGAGATACCTTCGCAGGACGCCACTCTGACGGCAGCGTGCATCGTCGGGGCAATCGGCGAGGCCCTGATCCTTCCGTTGCGCGGCGGCACCATGGATCCCGCTGCGATCGATGCCATCCTCGCCTTCACCCTTCGATCGTTAGGGAGTTTCGATGACACCCACGCATGAAGTCACCAATCAGGTACCGCCCCTGATCGATTACGACGCAGCCGAATACGCGCCGATCCTCGAGGCACTACACCGCGAGGGAGCTTCGGACGCAGCCGAAGAGGTTCATCGCGTCGGGGTCCGCGCCGGCAGCGCGCAAGCTCAGGAGTGGGGCGACCTGGCCGAGGAGCACCCACCTGTCCTGAGAACCCACGACCGCTACGGCAACCGCATCGACGAGGTCCGCTACGACCCTGCCTATCACCAACTCATGAGCACCGCAGTGGAATTGGGACTGCACGGCGCTCCGTGGGTTGACCCGAATCCACACGCACACCTCGTCCGCGCCGCGAAGATGGCCGTGTGGGGTCAAACCGACGCCGGCCACGGCTGCCCCATCTCCATGACGTACGCCGTGATCCCAGCGCTGCGGCACAACGCGGATCTTGCCGCTCAGTACGAACCCCTCCTGACCACCCGCCACTACGATTCGGCGCTGAAAGCTCCCCTCACCAAACCCGGATTGATCGCCGGAATGTCGATGACGGAAAAACAGGGCGGTTCGGACGTGCGTGCCGGAACCACAAGGGCAGTGCCACAATCCGACGGTAGCTATCTCCTGACAGGCCACAAGTGGTTCACCTCCGCACCGATGTCGGACGTGTTCCTCGTCCTCGCCCAGGCGCCGGGCGGTCTGTCGTGCTTCTTCCTTCCTCGGGTCCTGCCGGACGGCTCGCTCAACAACATGTACCTGCAGCGTCTGAAGGACAAGTTGGGAAATCATTCCAACGCGAGCAGCGAGGTCGAGTACCGCGACGCTCTCGCGTGGATGGTGGGCGAGGAAGGCCGGGGCGTGCGCACCATCATCGAGATGGTCAACATGACCAGGTTGGACTGCACGATCGGAACGGCCACTGGCATGCGCGTCGGCACGCTGCAGGCAGTTCACCATGCGAATCATCGAAGTGCGTTCGGCGCCAACCTGATCGACCAACCTTTGATGCGCAATGTTCTCGCAGATCTGGCTGTGGAATCGGAAGCGTCGACTACCGTCGCGATGTGGCTGGCCGCGCTGACCGACCGCGCAACGTCGGGCGATGCCCACGCGAGCGCACTACGACGCATTTCATTGGCCGTGAGCAAGTACTTCGTCTGCAAGCGCGGACCGATCCACGCTGCCGAGGCACTCGAGTGTCTGGGCGGAAACGGATACGTGGAGGAATCCCGGATGCCGCGCCTCTATCGCGAGGCTCCGCTGCTCTCGGTGTGGGAAGGGTCGGGCAACGTCGCGGCTCTCGACACTCTGCGGGCGATGGCGAAGCAACCCGAAACGCTGCAGGTGTTCTTCGACGAACTGAAACAAGCGAGTGGCGTGGACGCCCGCTTCGATCAGGAAGTGCGGGATCTCGAGGCGGCATTCGGCGATTTCGACGACATCGAATACCGGGCGCGAAAGATCGTCGGTGACATGGCACTCGCACTGCAAGCCTCGCTGCTGCTCCGCTACGGGCACCCCGCGGTGGCGGACGCATTCTGCGCGAGTCGGCTCGGAGATAGCTGGGGGAGCGTGTTCGGGACCCTGCCGAGGGGGATCGACATCGCGCCGATCCTCGAGCGGGCCACCGTCAAGATCGGCGCCTGACCCACCCACTACAGTTTCCGCTTATGAACCGAGCCTCGAACCGCCGCGAGGCCTGGCAGCGCGTACTGCACACCCTGCGTGAATCACCCGGCCTGGGAAGGCTGGCGCTCGTCCGCTTTTCCAGCCAGTTCGGCGACGGAATGTTCCAGGCCGCGCTCGGCGGCGCAATCCTCTTCAACCCGGAACGTGAAACCGATCCGGTGGCGATAGCGGCCGGCTTTGCCGTACTGCTCCTTCCCTATTCGGTGATCGGCCCCTTTGCCGGCGCTCTGCTGGATCGTTGGGACCGCCGCCTGGTGCTCCTGTGGGCGAGCGTGCTCCGCGGGCTCTTCATCCTGACCACCGCGGTGCTGCTGGTCGCCGGCGGCGGTGACACTCTGTTGTTGACGTGTGCGCTTGCTGCGATCGGGGTCAGCCGCTTTGTCGGGGCAGGCGTATCCGCAGCCCTGCCGAAGGTCGTTCGACAATCGTGGCTGGTGGCAACCAATTCCGTTCTCACAACGGCTGGTTCGGTGGTAGCCGCTCTTGGTGCTTCGGCAGCGGTGGCGATCATCGGCGTGATCGGCGCGGGGGATCGAGCGTCAGGCGCCGCCGTGGCCATCGCAGCACTGGGATCGGTGATCGCAGCCCTCGCCGCGGCCAGGTTCACCGCCCGCTCACTTGGTCCAGTGGCCGACGAAGTGATTCGTGCCAGCGCCGTCCGTTCGGTAACGGCCGGACTGCGCACCGGGGCAACCGCTGTCTGGGAGGCGCCTGGCGTCACCACGACAATGATCGGGATCGGAGCGCACCGCATCTGCTTCGGCATCAACACCCTCATCATGGTGCTGGTCCTACGCGACACCTCGAACGGCTCCCAATTACCTGGAGGGATGGCCGGATTCGGCGTCGCCGTCGGTGCAACGGCCATCGGAATGCTGATCGCGGCATTGATCACACCGTTCCTCATCCCGCGGATCGGTCGCTCACGGACGATCACGTACGCCCTGGTGTGCGCGGTGGCCGTCCAGCTCGTCTTCGTAACCACCCTGACGCAGGGATCGCTGCTGATCGCCGCCTTCCTGCTCGGCATCGCCGGGCAGTCCGTGAAACTCAGCGGCGACGCGGCCATGCAGATCGACATCGACGACGACCGTCGTGGCCAGGTATTCGCCTTGCAGGACACCGTGTTCAACGTCGCGTTCATCGGTGCGATCGCGGCAGCGTCGACGGTGATCGCACCCGACGGCAAGAGCGTCGGCCTGGCCCTTGCCGGCGCGGGTGTCTATGCCGCCGGATTGTCAGCGGTGCTGATCAACCGCAAGAAACGAGAAACTAGCCCTGCTGGGTAGCCCACCATTTCAGCAGTTCAGCTTCGGCCTCGTCACGCTCGAGCGGGCCGCGATCCAGACGTAGTTCCTTGAGGAACGTCCATGCCTTGCCCACCTGCGGGCCGGCCGGGATGTTGAGCAGTTCCATGATGGCGTTGCCGTCGAGGTCCGGACGCACGCGAGCGAGGTCTTCCTGCTCCGCGATGCGCGCAATCCGCTCTTCGATGTCGTCGTATGTGGCCTGCAACTGCGCGGCGCGGCGCTTGTTACGCGTGGTGCAGTCGGCCCGGACGAGCTTGTGCAGCCGGGGGAGCAGCTCGCCCGCGTCGGTGACGTACCGCCGCACCGCGGAGTCGGTCCACTGCCCCTTGCCGTAGCCGTGAAAACGCAAGTGCAGGAACACGAGCTGCGAAACGTCGTCGACCATCTGCTTCGAGAATTTCAAGGCACGCATGCGCTTGCGCACCAGCTTGGCGCCAACCACCTCGTGGTGGTGGAAGCTGACGCCACCGCCTGGCTCGTTACGCTTGGTGTCCGGCTTGCCGATGTCGTGAAGCAGTGCAGCCCAACGCAATACGAGGTCGGGATCGCCTTCTTCGAGATCGATCGCCTGCTGGAGCACGGTGAGGGAGTGCTGGTAGACGTCCTTGTGTTGGTGATGCTCGTCGATCTCGAGCTTCATCTGCGGAACCTCGGGCAGCACGTATGCAGCCAGTCCGGAGTCGACCATCATGTTGATGCCGTCCACCGGGTACATGCCCAGCATCATTTTGTTCAGCTCCACCTGCACACGCTCGGCGGTGATCCGCTCGATCTGCGACGCCATCTCTTTGATGGCCTCGAAAACGCGATTGTTCAACGTGAAACCAAGCTGCGAGACGAACCTGGCTGCGCGCAGCATCCGCAGCGGATCGTCGTTGAACGAGTTCTCCGGCGCCGACGGCGTATCGAGTTCCCCGGCCAGCAGGGCGTCCATGCCGTTCAGCGGATCGACAAACGTGTAGGAACCGTCCGCGCCGATCTTCATCGCCATCGCGTTGACGGTGAAATCGCGGCGCACCAGATCGTCGGCCAACGTCGTTCCGTACTCGACTATCGGATTACGCGAGACACGGTCGTAAGCGTCGGCCCGGAAGGTCGTGATCTCGATCTCCTGGCCGTGCTTGATGGCGCTGATGGTCCCGAACTCGATGCCGGTGTCCCACTGCTTGTCCACCCAGCCCTTGAGCAGAGCCTGAACCTTCTCCGGCCTGGCGTCCGTCGTGAAGTCCAGATCGCCACTGAAGCGGCCGAGGATCGCGTCGCGAACACTGCCACCCACCAGGAACAGCTCGTGACCGGCCTCGGCGAAACGCTCACCGAGCGGGTTCAACACGTCGGACAACGTGCCGAGCGTTGCAGTGGCGTCGGCAAGCAGTCGTAGGCGGCGATCAGCATCGGAGGTAGGGACAGTCACGTGAAAGGAGCTTACTTAAGGTGCGCAAATAGCAGAACGCGCATACGAACGCGATAGACCGCTTTGCGCGGGTTACCGGGCAACGCTGCAAGGCCAACTAGTATCGATGAGGTGTCTGGTGCCGAACGAACAAACAGGAGTCGCCGCAACCCGCGGCGTCGACCTGCCGTCGGCAACCCCGATAAACCTTTGATGCGAACCGTCCGTGAAACTTCTGCGGGCGGCTTGGTCGTCGACGGCTGGGGCGGACCTCCCGAACGCCTCTGCGCTGCACTGATCGGCCGAACCGACCGCCGCGGACGCCTGCTCTGGTCGCTACCCAAGGGCCATATCGAGCAAGGTGAGACGGCCGAACAGACCGCAATGCGTGAGGTCGAAGAAGAAACCGGTATCCAGGGAACCGTCCTGGCACCGCTGGGCAGCATCGACTACTGGTTCGTGACCGAAGGTCGACGCGTCCACAAGACCGTGCACCACTATCTCCTCCGCTTTCTCGGCGGTGAACTCTCCGACGAGGACATCGAGGTCACCGAAGTCGCCTGGGTGCCGCTGACGGAACTGCACAAGCGACTCGCATACGCCGACGAGCGCAAGCTGGCCGAACTTGCATCGCAGATGATCGCTGAAATGCCGCGACCTGAAATGCACCGACCTGAAATCCCGCGAGTACAGCACCCGAAGGAACCGGACGCCGGATGAGAATGGCTCTGCGGCGGGCCGGTGTGGCCGCTTTGGTGATGGCCGCTGTCGGTTTCGGGCCCGCGACGACGGCCGTCTCCTGGGCCGCTCCGTCCAGCCAGCCCAGTGAGCGTGCACCGGCGCGAAACACCAACGATGCCAAATTTCTGCAGCTGACCATCGACTCCACCGCACCGACCACCGTGACGACAACCAGCGACCGCAACGTCGTGGTCAAGGGCACGGTGAAGAACGTCGGTGACCGTCCCGTCGAGGACGTCGGAGTGAGGCTGCAACGCGCTCCCGCGATCGACTCCAGTTCCGACGTGCGCGCAGCACTCGATTTCGACCAGGCTGTTTTCGACACGGTCGGCGAATTCGACACCGTTGCCACCACCCTCGACACCGGCCAGTCCAAGCAGTTCACACTCACCTTGCCGCTCCGGAGCACAACCGGGTTGTCTCTCGACATCACCGAACCGGGCGTCTACCCGATGCTCGTCAACGTGAACGGCACCCCGGAATACGGCGGGGCCGCCCGACTCGACGACGCACGCTTCCTGCTCCCAGTGCTCGGTGTGCCGGCCGCGGCCGAATCGAACGCGACATCCGGAACACCCAGTTCGTCGGCGACGGCCGTCGTTCCCCCCGACACGTCCGCCCCGATCGGCGTCACGCTCATGTGGCCGCTGGCCGACGCGCCACGACTCGTCGGCGGAATCCCGGGCGCGGTCAACGAACCAGTGCGCCTGATCGACGACGAACTTGCCACCGAACTTTCCGACGGCGGGCGCCTGGACGCGTTGGTCGATGCGGTGGAGAACGCCACCAAGCCCGAGAGCGATACCGATCGCCGCGTCACGGATGCGCTCTGCCTGGCAATCGACCCTGACCTTCTGATCACCGTCGAGAACATGACTCGCGGATACCTCGTGGCCGACAACTCGTCAGATCCCACCGGACCGTCGCACGAAGGCCGTGGCAGCGACGCCGCCAACCAATGGCTCGGCCGGGTGAAGACCCTCGCGTCCTCGATGTGCACTACGGCGGTTCCGTTCGCCCAGGCCGATCTCGCCGCAGTCACCTCGGTGGCCAATCCGGAGTTGACGGCTACCGCGCTCGCACGCCCGGCAGACATCGTCGACAACATCCTCGGCGTGACGTCACTGCGGGATTTCGTCTGGCCGGATTCGGGTGTCCTCGACTCGGCCACCGCAGAGGTGCTGAGCGTGAATCCCACCACAGCGATGGTGGCTGACACCTCCGTCGACTCGGCAGCCCCGCAACTGTCGTCGCGGATAACCGGCTCACTCGACGCCCTTGCGTTCGACACTTCGGCGGCCGCAGCCTTGGCCGCCACCGGCTCGGAGCCGCAGGTCCCGTCGTACATTCCCGACGACACCGCGCCGACCATCGACATCGAATCGCGCAGCGCCCGGCGCCAGGACGCGCTGGGAGCGATGGCCTGGGCCGCGCTGACGCCGACGTCGCTGCCGCGCAATCAGATCTTCGCGCCGCCGCAGCTGTGGACCGCGGACAGCAACGACGCCACCGCCGTGCTCTCGATGCTCGCGACCCTCATTCGCTCCGGTCTCGCCTCACCTCAGGCCCTGCCCGCACTACTCGGCAGACAACCGGGGGCCACTGACGCCGCCACGCTCGACTACCCGGACCGAGCCACCCAGGACGGTCCGCAGACGTCCGTCGTCGAGACCGCAACCACCCAACTTCCGCGTATCGACGGGCTCGAAGCATCGCTCGTGGACGATCCGGCGGCTTCGCTCACCCCCCGAGGATTCACGGCACCGCTCCGCGAAGATCTACTTCGCTCGATGACCTTGGCGGATCGCCGCAACGTCGACTCCGCATCGGTCAATCGGGCGGAGCGCGCTGCGACCATCCGCGCCGACAACGTCACCGAAGCCGTCGACGGGATGTACCGGGCCGTCAGCGTGGTGTCTCCGGGCGGCGTCTACACCCTCGCGTCGGGGCAGAGCCCACTCCTGCTGGTGGCGCGCAACGAGCTGCCCATCGCCATCAACGTCGACCTGCGTGTGGAAGCCCCTCCCGAGATGCAGATCAGTGACATCGGTCCCAAACAGCTGCCGCCGCGAGGTAGCCGACAGTTGACTGTGCCTGCCGAAATGAACGATTCTCGCAAGCTGGAAGTCAACTTCTCGCTGACCACGACAGATGGCCGCCAATTGGGTACGCCGACCAGCGTGACCGTACGGTCGAATGCGTACGGTCGTCCCCTGGCCGCCGTGACGGCGACAGCGGGAGGGTTGCTGCTGTTCCTGGCAGGGCGACGGCTGTGGCATCGATTCAAGGGTCAGCCGGACCCAGCAGATGAAGGGTACGAACGCTCATGACCGGGAATCCACCCGAGGAGGGTCGCCGCTCGGCGATCACCCGCAAGAGTGCCACGACCCGTTCGCATCCTCGGATGCCACCGTGGGAGCGCGGCTACCCGATTCAGCCGGTCAACCCCGACGCACGTTTCGACGACGCACCCACCATGACCATCCCGGTGATCCGCGACTATCCCAGATATCGCGAAGCCGAGATGGAATTCGCCGATCGGCAGGCGACAAAGTCGGACGAGTTCGATACCGACGCGCACGCCCTGGTCGGTGATCGTAAGGAGACGAACTCCCGCCTCCTCGCGGCGACGGGTTCCATCGCGATCGCGACGCTGACGAGCCGCATCACGGGATTCGCCAAGCAGTTGATGATCCTGATGGTCCTCGGCCCGGCCATCGCCAGTTCGTTCACCGTGGCCAGCCAGATCCCGAACATGATCGCGGAGCTCGTCTTGGGCGCCGTTCTGACCGCGATCGTCGTCCCAGTGCTGGTCCGCGCCGAGCGGGAGGACGCCGATCACGGCGAAGCATTTGTCCGACGCCTCTTCACGGCGTCGCTCGTCCTACTGGGCATGGCCGCGCTACTCGCGACCCTGGCAGCACCCGTACTCACCAAATACGTCTTCCTGTCCGAAGACGGCAAGGTCAGCACCGACCTGACCACGGCGCTGTCGTATCTACTTCTGCCGGCGATCCTGTTCTACGGGCTGTCGGCACTGTTCACAGCGTTTCTGAACACCAGGCAGATCTTCAAGCCCGGAGCCTGGGCTCCTGTACTCAACAACGTCGTCGTCCTCGTGGTGCTCGTGGTCTACCGCCTGACTCCGGGCGAGATCTCGCTTGATCCGGTCTCGATGGGCGACGCCAAGCTGCTCACCCTCGGCATCGGCATCACCATCGGCGTCATCGTGCAGGCAGCCAGCCTGATCCCCGCGCTTCGCCGCGAGAAGATCTCGCTCAAGCCGCTGTGGGGTCTCGACGATCGCCTGCGCCAGTTCGGCGGCATGGCCGTCGCCATCGTCTTGTACGTCCTGATCAGCCAGATGGGCATGATCTTCGCGACCAAGATTTCCTCACATGCCGACGAAGCCGGCCCTGCCATCTACAGCCAGGCCTGGTTGCTCCTGCAGCTCCCGTACGGCGTGCTCGGAGTGACGGTTCTGACCGCGATCATGCCGCGCCTGAGCCGCAACGCTGCGGCCGACGACACCCCGGCCGTCGTGGACGATCTGTCGGTCGCGACACGTCTGACCATGATCACGCTGGTTCCGATCATCATGTTCCTGACCTTCATGGGTCCGCAGGTCGGTGAAGCGCTCTACGGTTACGGCCGCTTCGGACCCGAACAGGCCGAACGTCTCGGTACTGCCGTGAGCTGGTCGGCATTCACGTTGATTCCGTACGCGCTGGTCCTGATCCAACTTCGTGTGTTCTACGCCCGCGAACAAGCCTGGACGCCGACGTGGATCGTTCTCGGCATCACTGCAGTGAAAATTGCATTCTCGGCGCTCGCTCCGGTCTTCGCCTCCAACAGCGATCAGGTCGTGATCCTGCTCGGTGCGGCCAACGGTCTCGGATACATCACCGGCGCCGTCATCGGCGGATACCTCCTGCACCGCAGCCTCGGAAACCTGCAGATGGCCAACGTGGGCAAGACAGTCTGGTCCGTCGTACTCGCCTCGCTGGCCGGTTCGCTGACCATGCTCGCGGTCGACCGCGTCCTCGGATTCGATCAACTCACCGAGCGTTTCGGCGGACCCGGCTCGATGGTTCGCGTCGCCGTCGGCGGCATCCTGATGCTCGCGATCACCTTCACGATTCTCTACTTCAAGAAGGTTCCGGAAGTTCTGTCGGTAACGGTTGCGGTCTCCCGCAAGATTCGTTCACTGACAGGTCGCGCCGAACCGGACACACGTAACAACACCGACGACGACGTCACCGAGCTGATTCCTGCAATCAGAACGGAATCAAACGAGCAAGAACGACCGGGTGCGCTCCCGTACCCTGGTCATGGGCGTACAGGATCGCAACCCGCGCGTATTCGGGGACGGGCTATCGATGGAGAAGGAGCGAGGGTGAGCGACGACAACGTTTCCGGCAACAAGAGTGCCGGGACTTCTGCCGTGAAAGCGTCCGAACAGAAGTCAACGGCATCGTCGGGCACACCTGCATCCACGAGTTCCTCCGCATCTGCCGGCCAGAAGCCACAGCAGGGTCAGAGGCCACAGCAGCCCGCGCAGCGGCCGGTCCAGAAGCCACAGCAGGGCCAGAAGCCACAGCCGCCGGTGCAGAAGGCCGCACCGCCGGTGCCTCCGGTCAGTGTGTCGAAGACACCTTCGGCTCCTGTGTCGAAGACACCTTCAGCACCTGTGTCGAAGACACCCGCGCCGAAGACGCCTGCTTCGGACAAGAAGGCACCCGAACCTCAGAAGACGGCTGCAGCTCAGACACCGCCGCCCGCTGCGCCTCGCACACCTGCCGCCGGATCCGTATCACTACCGGCCCAGCGACCGATGCCCCGTGGACCCAAGCTCATCCCGGGCGCATCTGTCGCCGGCGGACGCTACCGTCTGCTCGCGCCGCACGGCGGAACCCGCGGACTGCAGTTCTGGGAAGCTCTCGACGTCAAGCTCGACCGTGAAGTAGCCCTGACGTTCGTCGACGCCGATCAGCGCGGTGACGACGACAGCCAGTCCGGACCGCAGGCGGTTCTCTCGCGCACACTGCGCCTGGGACGAATCAACTCGCCTGGTCTGGCTCGCGTCCTCGACGTCGTCCGCGGAAGTTCGGGCGGCATCGTCGTCGCCGAATGGACTCCCGGTCGCTCGCTGCGTGAGATGGCCGAGACCACGCCGTCACCGATCGGTGCAGCCCGCGCCATCCGCGCCCTCGCGGCCGCTGCCGAAGCTGCTCACCGCACCGGCGGCGCGCTGTCCATCGATCACCCGGACCGCGTTCGCATCAGCATCAACGGTGACGCCGTACTGGCGTTCCCGGCGACGCTTGCCGACGCCGATTCCACCAGCGACGTCCGCGGTCTCGGCGCCATGCTGTACTCGCTCATCACGGCGCGCTGGCCGCTCGCCGATCCGTCCGCCGGTCCCGTCGGTGGTTTGCTTCCCGCCGGCCGCGGCGCCGACGGCAACATCGTCGAACCTCGGGTCGTCCGTCCGGAGGTTCCGTTCGACATCTCGGCCGTGGCAGTTCGAGCGTTGCAGTCGGAGAGTGGAATCCGCACTGCTGCCACCGTGCAGCACATCCTCGATCAGGCGTCCGTCGTCAACGACAAGACGGAAATGATTCCGGCACTTCGTCTCGGCCACCGCGAACAGGGAGCGTCGGGTCACGCACTGAACGACCCCGAAGCCATCGAGGCCGAGAAGAAGAAGTCGACGCGGATGCTCGCGGCACTGACGGCGCTCGGTGTCTTCACCGTGATCGTCCTGATTCTCCTTGTGGTGTGGGTAGCGAGCTTCCTCTCGGGCGGCAGTAACGACACCCCGCTCAGCGAGCAGAGTTTCGGCTTGACCACCGAAGCTACTGCGCCCGAGAACAATTCACCTGCCCCCGCACCGGCGGCCGCAACCGTGCCGGTAGCCGCCTCGGCCGTAACGGTGTTCTCGCCCCAGGGCACGCCGGATCAGCCGGCAACGGCGAAGAACGCCATCGACGGCAATCCGGCCACCGCATGGTCGTCGGACTCGTACTTCCAGCCCTTCCCGTCCCTGAAGAACGGCGTCGGCCTGATGGTGACGCTCGCCGATGCGGCCAACCTGAAAAACATTGCGATCACGTCCGATTCGCCCGGAACCGTCGTTGAAATCCGTTCTGCCCCTTCTGCGAACACTTCGCTGGATCAGACCAAGGAAATCGGATCCGGTGTACTGAAGAACGGTGTGACCGACATTCCGCTCTCGTCGGACGGCTCGGGTCAGTATGTCCTGGTTTGGATTACGCAGCTCAGCACCGAATCCGGACAAAACCAGACATCCATCTCGGAGATTGCATTCACTGCCGCAAAGTGATCGCCCTTGGCCCTTCTGAAACCTACCGACTGGGCTAATATCCGCCCGTGCACAGTTATCGGGGGGGCACCGGGGGCGGAGCCGGAAATTTCGAATCCAGAAGTTTCGAGAACAAGAATCTCGAGCCGACGGATTTCGAATTGTTGACCGCTCATGTCGCGGGCGATCGACACGCGTTCCGTGAACTACTGGTCCGGCATCAGGATCATCTGTGGCACGTTGCCCGGCGTACGAGTTACTCGGACGAGGACGCGGCAGACGCACTCCAGGAGGGTCTGCTCTCCGCGCACCGCAAGGCGGCGAAGTTCCGCGGCGATGCGGCGGTGCGTAGTTGGCTCCACACCATCGTGGTCAATGCCTGCCTTGACCGGATCCGACGCAACAAATCGCGGGCCGCGTTCTCTCTGTCTTCCGAGAATGCGGAGGAACCCCGTGATCACCGCGATTACGCGGCGGGAGTGGACATGAGCCTGACCGTCGAACAAGCGCTGGCATCGCTGCCCCCTGAGCAGCGCGCTGCCGTCGTCGCCGTCGATGTCGAGGGGTATCCGGTGGCCGAGGCCGCCGAGAGGTTGGGCGTGCCCGTAGGGACCGTGAAGAGTCGCTGCGCCCGCGCGCGCAAGCGCCTCGCCGCCCAGTTGGAGGACTTTCGCGAAGGCGGGAACCATTCGTGAACCGGCCGCGTCCTATCTTGTAAGCGTCCACACCGACTGCCGAGGGAGGGTTCATGACAGATCCGTCTGTTCGCGTTCCGTCGCCTCCGTTTTCGGAGGACCTCTTGGCGGATCTTCACGCCGGGGTTCTCGATCCCGAAACCAGCGCAGCTCTGTGGCCGCTGGTACACGCAGACGCCGACGCCCAGGCATTTGTCACTACTCTCGACAGCGTCACAGCATCACTCGCGACACTGAACTCGCGCGAGGCCTCTCACGAACGGATTCCGAATTCGCTTGCCGAGCGAATCAATTCGGCACTGGATTTACAGTCCGGTCAGGACGAGCTGTCAGCAGAGACAACCGTCGTGCCGTTCCGGCGACGCCCACAAGCGTGGCTGCTCGGTGCCGCAGCAGCCGTGTTGGTGGCCTTCGTGATCGTTGTGGTCGGAACCCGAGATTCCGAACCTGCCGAAAGCGTTGTTGCTCAACCAAGCATACCGGTGACATCTGCTGTCGACGATCCGGATTCGGCGTCTCTGCTTTCACTCATCGGATCCAAAAACCTTGGACCGCTGGATGATCCGTCCAAGCTTGCCGGCTGCCTGAGCGCCAATGGCATCGACGAGGGCAGGCCGGTGCTCGGCTCGGGTGAGGTTCGCATCGACGGTGCACCGGCGATAGTCCTACTCTTCGCGGGATCGCAGCCGCGTCAGATCACTGCACTCACCGTTGGGATCAACTGCAGCGACGGGAATCCGAATACGTTGTCGGTCAAGAACATCGGCTGACGTCGACGGTCAGCGCGGTGTTGCCGCGGGTAGCAGGAGCTCGAGAATCCTCCCACGCAATGCATCCGTATCGTCCTCGACCGCTATCAGACTCGAAAACATCGCTGCCCCGGCCGCCAATACCAGCACGGCCTTGGCATCGAGCAGTGCCGATTCGGGATCTTCGGCATTCTGAAGGAAGAGTTGCGTGCTCGGCCCACTGAAACCGCGCCACAATTCGTTGCGTAGGTCGTCATGGTCGCGCAGCGCAGCCAGCAGTCCCGGCGACGCAGCACGAACCTCGGGCCGCGAGAAGAGCTGAGCACTTCCCTCCACCACCCATCGGATCCAGCCGTCGCGATCGGTGCCCTCGAACGGTGTCAGGTCAGGTGTTGCACCCAGGATCGATCCGAGAACTAGATGTGCCTTCGACGGCCATCGTCGTGACATCGAGGCTCGGCTGACCCCTGCCCGTGCCGCGATCGCCCGGAGGCTGAGTTGCTCCCATCCGACCTCGAGGAGCATCGCTCGGGTGACCTCGAGGACTGTGTCGTCGATGCGTGGGTCTCGTGGGCGACCTGATCCTGTGGCGTTCATCGTGTCGAATTGTCGGACAGATTGGGAGTAGGCGCTATATCGTCGTAGTTACGAGTCCACTGGCATCGTAAAGATCAGGCCGTCGCAGGAAGTTGAAAATGACCACAGCGCCCACACCGTCGATATTCGAACCCGCACGTCTCGGCCCTCTGACCTTGCGCAACCGCATCGTCAAAGCTGCAACGTTCGAGGGCGTCATGCCCCGGGGAGAGGTCTCGGACGATCTGATCAACTTCCACGCCGAAGTGGCTCGGGGCGGGGCCGCGATGACCACCGTCGCCTACTGCGCGGTCTCACCAGGTGGACGAGTCCACCGCGACACCCTTGTCATGGACGAGCGCGCGCTGCCGGGACTACGCAGACTGACCGACGCCGTCCACTCAGAAGGCGCGCTTGCCGCGGCGCAGATCGGCCACGCGGGACTGGTTGCCAACACGCTTTCCAACAAGACGAAGACCCTGGCGCCGTCGACCCGGCTGAGTCCGCCCGCGATGGGCCTCGTCAAAGGCGCGACACTCGCCGAACTCGACGGTGTCGTCTCCGACTTCGAACGGACCGCCCGCGTCGCAGTGGACGCAGGATTCGACGCCATCGAGGTCCATCTCGGTCACAACTATCTACTCAGCTCGTTCATGAGCCCCAATCTGAACAAGCGCCACGACCGATACGGTGGCAGCGTCGCCAAGCGCGCCGAGTATCCGCGTCGAGTCATCGAAGCGGTGCGAGTGGCCGCTGGATCCAGCGTGGCGGTCACCGCGAAATTCAACATGTCCGATGGGGTGCCGAAAGGTCTGTGGCTCGACCAGAGCCTGCCGATCGCCCAGATCCTCGAAGCCGACGGCCACCTGGACGCGATGCAATTGACCGGTGGCAGTTCACTTCTCAACGGAATGTACTTCTTCCGCGGCGAGGTCCCACTGGCTGAGTTTGTCGCCTCCCAACCCAAACTCGTCGGGTACGGGCTGAAGTTCTACGGTCCCAAACTCTTTCCGACGTACCCGTTCGAGGAGGGTTTCTTCCTGCCCTTCGCCCGTCAGTTCCGACAGGCGCTGAGGATGCCACTGATCCTGCTCGGCGGCATCAACCGCGTCGACACCATCGAGCACGCACTGGATGAAGGATTCGAGTTCGTCGCCATGGCGCGCGCACTGCTCAGGGACCCACAACTGATCAACAAATTTCAGGCCGAGAGCGTCGACGAGGGTCTGTGTATCCACTGCAACAAGTGCATGCCCACCATCTACACCGGCACGCGCTGTGTGGTTCGGGACGCGCTGGTGGTTCGGGAGGCACCGCGCCCCGCCCAGTGAGTCCCGCGCTGTGAGCTGCCGGCTGTGAGCCACTTTCCAGCGGAGTGCGGGAACAACACCCCTTATCCTGGTGTTGATCGGTACGGCTCTCCAAGAAGCGGAGGGTCTGCACTCACTATTGGAAGGCTCGCATGACCACCCAGCTGGAAAACACGCCCGCGGTCCATGACGTCATCATTGTCGGTTCCGGACCGGCCGGCTACACCGCTGGTGTCTACACCGCGCGCGCTGAGCTCCAGCCCCTGCTCTTCGAGGGAACCCAGTTCGGTGGCGCCCTCATGACCACCACCGAGGTCGAGAACTTCCCCGGATTCCGCGAAGGAATCATGGGCCCCGATCTGATGGAACAGATGCGCGAGCAGGCACTGCGCTTCGACACCGACATCCGCACCGAGGACGTCGAGGAGATCGATCTCAGCGGCCCGATCAAGACGGTCGTCGCGAACGGCGAAACCTACGCCGCGCACGCGATCATCCTCGCCATGGGCGCAGCAGCCCGCTACCTGGGCATTCCCGGTGAAGAACGCCTCCTCGGCCGCGGCGTCAGCGCCTGCGCCACATGCGACGGCTTCTTCTTCCGTGACCAGGACATCGTCGTGGTCGGCGGCGGCGACTCCGCGATGGAAGAAGCAACCTTCCTCACCCGCTTCGCTCGCTCGGTCACCCTGGTGCACCGCCGCGAGGAGTTCCGCGCCTCACGGATCATGCTCGAGCGCGCCAAGGCCAACGAGAAGATCCGCTTCCTGACCAACGCAGAGCCCGTCGAGGTGCTCGGTGAGAACAGCGTCACCGGCCTCGTCGTGCGCGACACCGTCACCGGTGAAACTTCCACACTCGAGATCACCGGCATGTTCGTCGCCATCGGCCACGACCCGCGCAGTGAACTCGTCAAGGGCCAGGTCGATCTCGACGACGCCGGATACGTGCGCGTCGCTCCCGGTTCCACCGCGACCTCCGTCGACGGCGTCTTCGCTGCCGGTGACCTGGTCGATCACACGTACCGTCAGGCGATCACCGCTGCCGGCACCGGATGCTCCGCAGCAATCGACGCCGAACGCTGGCTGGCCGACCGCGGCGACATCACCGCCAACACGCTCGACGCAGCCGGCCACACGGTCGACGTCGTCGGCGCTCCCTGATTCACCAAGCTGTCGTACCCAACCCTCGAGGAGTAACAGTGTCGAATACCGTCACCATCACCGACGATTCCTTCAAGCAGGACGTCCTGGGCAGCGACAAGCCCGTTCTGGTCGATTTCTGGGCAACCTGGTGCGGCCCGTGCAAGATGGTCGCCCCGGTCCTCGAGGAGATCGCCGGCGAGAACAGCGAGAAGCTGACCGTCGCCAAGCTCGACATCGATGCCAACCCCGCGGCCGCGCGCGATTTCCAGGTCATGTCGATCCCGACGATGATCCTGTTCAAGGACGGCAAGCCGATCAAGACGATCGTCGGCGCCAAGGGCAAGGCCGCGCTGCTCAAGGACCTCGCAGACGTTCTCTGACGGCTGGGTGAGCATCGTGGATTCTCGCAATCCACAGAATTTCTGAGATAATCGATCGATGTGCCTGATCGGGTCTACGACCAGGCACATCGATCGAATTCGTTAACCGATCCGAGAGGCTTTCACGCATGCACAGACTCCGACACGGCGATCACGGCCCGGCCGTCGCCGAGATTCGGGGCACATTGACGAAGCTGGGATACCTCCATCACGGAACTTCCGGCATTCGACGTGAAAGCGCCGACGGTGCCCACTGGGTTGCACCCGACGCCATCTTCGATCATCAACTCGACAGCGCCGTTCGTGCCTTCCAGCAGCAGCGTGGGCTTCTTGTCGACGGCATTGTGGGCCCGGCAACCTATCGGTCACTTCGTGAGGCCTCGTACCGCCTGGGTGCCCGTACGTTGATCTACCAGTTGTCTGCGCCGCTGTACGGCGACGACGTCGCAGCGCTGCAGGCAAAACTGCAAGATCTGGGCTTCTACGCCGGGCGGGTCGACGGTTTCTTCGGTCCGCAAACCCACGAATCTCTCTCGTCTTTCCAGCGTGAAATCGGGATCGCTGCCGACGGTATCTGCGGACCGCAGACACTCCGTTCGCTGGAACTTCTGGGAACCCGCGTCACCGGTGGTTCCCCACATGCGATCAGCGAAGAGGAACTGGTGCGCCGCAAGGGCCCGCAGCTTGGCGGTAAGCGCATCGTCATCGATCCCGGCCTCGGCGGGCCGTCGACGGGCAACATCGTCAACGGCATCTCCGAAGCTGACATCCTCTGGGATTTGGCCATGCGCCTCGAGGGGCGGATGGCTGCAACCGGGATGGAAACTTTCCTCTCCCGCCCGCACAACGCCGATCCCACCGAGGCCGAGCGCGCACTGACATCCAATGCGTTCGACGCGGATCTGATGATCTCCCTGCGTTGCGACAGCAACTCGAGCCCGTCGGCAAACGGCGTCGCGAGCTTCCACTTCGGAAATTCGCACGGTTCGGTCTCGATGATCGGGCAGGTGTTGACCGGTTTCGTTCAGCGCGAGATCGTTGCGCGAACTCCGTTGCGGGACTGCAGAACTCACGGTCGGACGTGGGAGTTGTTGCGCCTCACCAACATGCCGACAGTGCAGATCGATCTCGGCTACCTGTCCAACGCGTCCGACGTTGCGGTACTGACGAATCCGCGGATGCGGGACACCATTGCCGAAGCCATCTTGATCTCCGTCAAGCGGCTGTACCTGCTGGGTCAAGACGATCAGCCGACCGGCACCTTCACCTTCGCCGAGCTTCTCGCTGAAGAACTTTCGGTAGCCGACCGCATTTCGTAGGTCCTGCGGTCGGCACCTGCTCACACTCTGGCGAGCTCGCTGATCTCCACCATTTCGAGAGCTGCGGCCTTCAGTAGACGGTCGAGGGCTTCTTCGACGTCGACTTTCCATTCGTGATCTCGATTGAGTTCGAGACGAAGCCGCGGATAGCGATGGTGCGGTGCCACGACCTCGAAACCGTAATCCTCGAGGAACTCGGCACTGATCATGCATTCTGCGGGTGAACATTCCAGAGCGGCCGTTGCGCTGGCCACGTCGGAAGCAGGTCCCAAGTCGTCGCTACGGATACCGAATGCCTCGAGCGCACGAACTCCGCGTCGAACCAGATCTGTCACGACAGCGGCCAGCAGGCTTGGCCCTAGTTCTTCCTCTATGCCCGAGGGCTCGAGGCGAAGGCTTGTCAGAAGCACTGCGTCCGAGCTGACCGGGCTGGTCGGAAACAGTTGCGCGCGCGGGATCATGCGGGGAGGGGCGTACAACGCACTTCCAAGCGGCTTTCCGTCGCGGACGGCGACCTGTCCGCACGAACCCCACTCGAGCATGACCATCGACAGCCAGGCTTCCTTCTCGAATTCCTGATCGCAGAATCCTCGGGCGTCGTGAAGCGCGCCCGGGTCCATCTCCCAGAACACGCATCGACGCGCATGGGCAGAAAGCTGATCCAGGCTGTCGAGCGTGAGAGAGGTGATGACGTGAGTCGACACTGACTAACTCACTCTCCGTAGGTCCCCGAAGCGGTTTTGATGTTCGCCCGCCGCTTTTTTCTTCTCCAGGATAGGCCAGCTGTACCGAGTCGGCAGTGGCGCGAGAGTTGATCGCTCTAATGTATTGCTGTTCAACATCTTTCGTCCCGGTTCAAGATTTCGAGAAGCTCGGACCACCTAAATTCGTCACAGTGACGAAAATAGGTGGTGTGCCCGGTCATCGTAATTACGTCACCAAACGGGCATCCGAGTTCACTACGTCGATTTCTGCGCTTCCATCATTCCGACGATGCGTTGTAGGTCGTCGACCGAGCCGAATTCGACCACAATCTTTCCCTTCCGCTTGCCCAGACTGACAGTCACCCGGGTGTCGAACGAGTCCGACAACCGCTCGGCCACATCCTGCAGACCCGGCATCACGATGGGCTTGCGCTTCTGCGGGGGAGCGATCTCGTTGTCCGCCCGGTTGGCAAGAGTGACGGCTTCCTCCGTCGCGCGAACCGACATTCCTTCGGCGACGATGCGTGCCGCCATGACTTCCTGAGCGTCGGCACCCGCCTCGAGGGACAGCAGTGCGCGAGCATGGCCGGCCGAAAGTACTCCAGCCGCAACGCGGCGCTGAACCGCCACCGGCAGCTTCAGCAGACGAATCATGTTGGTCACGACGGGACGCGAACGTCCGATCCGATTGGCCAATTCTTCGTGGGTTACTTCGAACTCCTCGAGCAACTGCTGATACGCCGCTGCCTCCTCGAGGGGGTTCAACTGCACTCGATGGATGTTCTCAAGGAGTGCGTCGCGCAACATCGAGTCGTCATCGGTTTCACGAATGATCGCCGGAATCTTCTCCAGCCCGGCTTCCTGGCTCGCGCGCCAGCGACGCTCACCCATGACAAGTTGGTACTTGTCACCGTGACGACGGACCACGATCGGCTGCATCAAGCCGAATTCGCGGATCGAGTGAACCAACTCCGCGAGCGCTTCCTCGTCGAAAACGCTGCGAGGCTGCTTCGGGTTCGTCTCGATCAGGCTCGGTTCGATCTCGAGATAGACCGCGCCGGTCGGCTCGAGTTCGGTCTCCGGCTCAGCTTCCACCGGAGCCTTCGCAGCCGTCGCCTTGGTGGCTTTCGGCGTTTTCGGAGCTGCCTTCGTCGGTGGGGGAGGGGAGGGGTTGCGCTTGTCGACGCCGATTACGACGTCCGCTGCAGCCGATCCCAAACCCGGTGCCGTGGCCGGCCCAGTGGGGATGAGAGCAGCCAAGCCGCGGCCCAATCCACCTTTGCGTGCTTGACTCATCTCACTGCTCCTGGGTCGTCGTGGTGGCAGAGCGGGCGGCAAGTTCGCGTCCGGCGTCGAGGTAACTCATGGCGCCGCGTGAACCGGGGTCGTAATCGAGAACTGTCATTCCGTATCCGGGAGCCTCGGAAACCTTCACACTGCGGGGAATCACAGCGCGCAGTACGGCCTCGCCGAAGTGCTTGCGTACTTCTTCGGCGACCTGGTCGGCCAGCTTGGTGCGCCCGTCGTACATCGTCAGAAGGACCGTGGAGACATGCAGATCCGGGTTCAGATGAGCCTGGACGAGTTCGATGTTGCGGAGCAACTGACCGACCCCCTCGAGGGCGTAGTACTCGCACTGGATCGGGATCAGGACTTCCTTGGCAGCAACCATCGCGTTGACGGTCAGCAGCCCCAGCGAGGGCGGGCAGTCGATGAGGACGAAGTCGACGTCGAGCTCTGCGAGCACCTTGTCGTTGAGCGCGCCTTTGAGTCGATTCTCGCGGGCAACCATGGAGACCAATTCGATCTCGGCGCCCGCCAAATCGATCGTTGCCGGGATGCAGAGAAGTCGCTCACTGTGCGGGCTGGTCTGGATCGCCTCCGGGGCCTTCACTTCGCCTATGAGCAACTCGTAACTGGAGGGGGTGCCCGAGGTATGGACGACGCCCAGAGCCGTGCTGGCGTTGCCCTGAGGGTCCAAATCGACCACGAGGACAGTGAGCCCTTGAAGGGCGAGCGCCGACGCAAGGTTCACCGTGGTCGTCGTCTTCCCGACGCCGCCCTTCTGGTTCGCGATGGTGATCACGCGGCGGAACGCCGGCTTCGGCAGCGTCACCGAATGGGGGTGAAGCACCTGGCTCGCTCGATGTGCGGCCGCCCCGATGGGAGTCTCCTCCGAGGAGATCGCCGCGTAGGGGGCGGTGAAATTGTCGTCGTCGTCGTTGACGATCTGATCCGCACCCGCGCCCGTGTGCTGCTTCGGTGTTTCACGTGAAACGGCGGATTCAGATCGACCCGACATTGACTGCTCCTTCGATTGGGAATCGATCACTAGGTGCTCTCATCATCTGTACATTGCTCTCGATTGCATGCGTGTAAATCATCAACGCTGGCGACGCTTCGGGAGACGTTCGGCCTTCACCACCACGGTGGGGGTGCGGAGAATCTTGGCTCCACATTCGAGTATTTCCAACTTACCTGCGCCCAATTTGGTGAGCGCCGTACGGTCCCGCTCGATCTCCTCGGCGGCGCTCGAACCTTTGAGTGCCAACATCCGGCCGTGCTCGTGAATGAGTGGGAGGGACCAACGTGCGAGCTTCTCCAGAGGCGCCACGGCCCGCGAAGTGACCACGTCCGCACCGCCCGCTTCCTTCACAACACCCGATTCCTCGGCTCGGCCTCGGACAACCAATACGTCCAATCCGTTGGACTCGATGAACTCCGCGAGGTACACAGAGCGTCGAAGCAACGGTTCGACGAGAGTCACCTTCAAGTCCGGGCGGGCGATCGCGAGAGGGATTCCGGGTAGGCCGGCACCGCTTCCTACGTCCACAACCGACTCACCTTCGGCGATCAGTTCACCGATCACTGCGCAATTGAGAAGGTGACGCTCCCACAGTCGGGGAACCTCACGGGGACCAATCAGCCCGCGCTCGACACCATCCGTTGCCAGGGATTGGTAGTACCGTTCCGCGATCTCATATCTGTCACCGAACACTGCGCGCGCAGTCTCTTGTTCGTCCCAGTCAACCGACGCCGCACCATTCTGTTCCACGTGAAACATCCTCCCGCGTAAACCGCGAAATCAACAATCAAGACCGAAATCATTATCCGCTCCGAAGCCGACATGTGTTCGCTTCTGCACACCGACTCGCTGTGAGTCTGCCGACTCGTTCATTCTTTGGGAAGTATTCCGCCCAAAATTCAAGTGGGGGAGGGGAGGGGTTCACGTTCCACGTGAAACATTGCGCTGATAATTCTCCGAGTTCTGACCCGTTTCACGTGAAACATAGCCGGGCGATCGAACGCAGATAGGAGGTCGATTATCAATATCATCACAGTGACGAAACTGCCGTAGGTAGTTACATGGATGGAATTCGGGCCCAAAATGGGCAATTTTTTACGAAAAGTGGTTGTAGAGAATTGCTGCCGTCGGACAGCCGAACGGACTCGGTCGGTCTGACGCAATCTGTTGTTCGACGCGGATGAGCTTCGAGTCCAAGTCCCGGACAGCATCGTTATCTCACCGCCGGTTGTTGCGAGCCATACATCCGGCGGCTTGACACTCCTGTTGCGGGACACCGGAGACTTGGCATCACAAACCGCGAATCCAAGGAGCTTCGCATCACAGGATGCGCATGGCGAGTTCGCCTTCGATGTGGATACCGGTGTCGGCGGGAAGATCAAAGTCGAGCAGGGGACCTGCCCGATGCGCAGGATGAATTCCTGCGCCTGGACTCGAAAGCGCTGCACGCTGTGCGCGATTAAGATCCGCGCTTGGTGCAGGAGTTGTTGGACGGCAAGGACTACGACTACCTGTTGGTGCATACCGAACCCGGAACCAACAAGATCACCGCTCACGAGTTCGATCCGGGCACCGCCAAGCCATTCCACCTCAAACAGCCCGGACCCGCTCTCGTGCCGACACCAGCAGCAGGTGTGGGCGCGACGCCGATCGCGCACACCCCGCGAGTCAACCGAACTCAATGCGGTCCCGTGATTACCCCGACGCGGTCCGCAGTCTATGAACCGGAGCCCGTGAAGATGAGGTCGATTCCGGTTTGCTTGGCAAAGTAGTCGCCGCCGATCTCACCCCGAAGCCTGCATCATCGACTTTGCGTGGCGACGAAGCCCATTCGATGTGAGTGGTCCGATTCGTGTGAGGAGTGCGCAAACCTGTTCCCACACCGGATGCGATCTCGCCGACCTCGATCGCTAGTCCTCGTCCTCCGGTTCGGGCTCATCCATCCATGCCTGATACTTCGGACTCTTCAGAGCGAGGTGGATTGCACTGAAACCCCGGTGCAGTGTGATGACCGCTTTCGGCAGATCCCACCGGATAGTTGCCTCAGGTCCGGGTTCGGCGCTCGTGGCTGTCCCCAGGAGTGCGGTAAATGCCACATCGAGGTTCGTGAACCCCTCGACCAGCAACGGGCGAACTTCTGCCTTGGGAATACCTAGATCTGCCAGGTCCGAGACGAAGATTGAGATGTAGTGCATCGAACGGTTCCGCCTGAACATGTTCGCCTTCGGCCGGCAGACATGAAGGTTCGTTCGTATCGAGCCGCCACCTTGCCTGAGTTCGACGAGTTCCCATCCAGCTTGTGCGCAGAAGGGTTCGAGGTCGTCGACGGCCCAGGTCCAGTCGAATTCTGCGGCGAGGCGGGCGATCCGGGTGGCGCCTTCGATGTCGACGTGCATGTGTGGATGCTAATTCCTTGTTGATCGTTGTTGATGACGCCCCAATCCGGGGGCCGTCGAAGTGAGGGCTGGCGGGTTGTCGGTCATCGGATGCCAGCGCCGAAGGTGACGACCTTGCCAGCAGGCCTGACGACATCAGGTCGGTGATCCATTGTGGCGGCAATCTGGGGCGGAGTTCGAGGGCTCGGGGCAACAACCATCGATCCGGTTTCACGTGAAACGAAGGCCGACTATTCCTCCTGGGGGAGGGGAGGGGCTCACATGTAGTACGGCATGTTGTCGATCGAATATCCGAACATGCACAGTGCACCCCCGACGAACAAGAAGGCAATCGCGAAGCTGAGCATGACCGGTCTCCCGGATCGCCATGCCAGTGCAAGTGGAATGAATACGACGGCGACTACTCCCAGCGGCAACAACCAGCAGAGCCAATACTTCAGACCGCCCGGCGGAAAGGACTGGACTTCCATTTTCTGCTGTAGTTCGAAGACCACGGGCCAATAGCTCAGGCCGCACACGAGCATCCCTATCAAGGCCCCAAGGGTCATCAATCCGAGAGGGAATCCGGAGCGCTCGTTGGACATGTCGACAACGATAGGCACCTGACCTTCACCGTGCTGCCGGATTCGGTTTCACGTGAAACACCTCTCGGACACAAAAGCGGGCCCCGGAAAATCCGGGGCCCGCATTCGATCAGGGGGAGTGTCAGTCCTTGAGGACAACGACTCGGCGAGACGGTTCAGCGCCTTCGCTCTCGCTGGAAACACCGGCGACCTTGGCGACGGCGTCGTGCACGATCTTGCGTTCGAACGGCGTCATCGGAGCAAGCTCTTCGCGTTCGCCGGTCTCGAGAACACGCTGTGCAGCTTCCGCACCGAGAGCACTGAGTGCCTCGCGCCGGCCTGCACGCCACCCGGCGATGTCGAGCATCAAGCGGCTGCGCTCTCCGGTCGACTGCTGAACAGCCAGACGAGTCAGCTCCTGGAGAGCATCCAGAACCTCACCCTTGCGTCCCACAAGCTTGGTCAGGTCGTCGCCGCCGTCGATGCTGACGATCGCCCGATCGCCCTCGACGTCAAGGTCGATGTCTCCGTCGAAATCGAGCACGTCGAGCAACTGCTCGAGGTAGTCGCCGGCGATCTCGCCCTCTTCGATCAAATCGTCATCGGAATCGTCGATGTCTACATCCACATCGGTAACCGGCGCAGTGGTCTCGGTGCTCACGTCTGCGTTCTCTCCATCCACAACGATGTCAGCTTCACTGGACATTGGTCGTTCTCTTTCCTGGATCAGCGCCGTTTATTGCGCTTGGGGGAGTTGCCGCGGTTGCTCTGTGGCCGGTTCTGTTTCGGTTTCGACGTAGAACCACCACTGGAACCCGAGGGCTTCGGCTGAGGCTTCTTGAGCGAAACTTCCGGGGCGTCACCGTCGTCGTCGGCTGAATCCGCGGTCTTCAGCGCAGCCGGGGATCCCTTCTTCTTACCGGGATCGGGACGGGCACCGGGCTTGGGCGCATTGTCGTTGCGGCGAGTGATCGCTTCCTGCTTCTTCGCTTCTTCTTCGGCATCGATCTTGCGGAAGACGAGGTGCTGCTGACCGTAGGTCCAGATGTTGTTCGACACCCAGTACAGGAGGATCGCGATCGGAAGGAACGGTCCACCGACCAGAACACCGAGCGGGAAGACGTACAGCGCGAGCTTGTTCATGATCGCGGACTGCGGGTTCGCGGCAGCTGCTTCGCTCTGACGGGCAACGGAAGCGCGTGAGTTGAAGTGGGTCGCGATGCTGGCGATGATCATCAACGGAGCGGCCACGAGAATGATGTTCAGGCGTGACGGAAGCTCGGGAACGTTCTCGGTGACATAAGCCTGAAGCTGCGCAACCGGCGTCGTGATCGCGGCCGAGATGGGCGCGCCGAACAGACGAGCATCCAGGAACGACTGGACGTCAGTGGCCGAGAAGACGTAGTTCGGGGTGTTGAGGTTGTCCTCGGCGCTCATGCCCAGCTGGCCCATGCCGGTGCCGGTGCGGTTGAACGAGCGCAGGACGTGGAACAGACCGATGAACACCGGAGCCTGAGCCAAGACCGGGAGACAGCCCATGATCGGGTTGAATCCGTGCTCCTTCTGGAGCTTCTGCATCTCGACGGCCTGGCGCTGACGGTCGCCCGAATACTTCTTCTGCAATGCCTTGATCTGCGGCTGCAGTTCCTGCATCTGGCGGGTCGTGCGGACCTGCTTCACGAACGGCTTGTACAGAACCGCACGCAAGGTGAACACCAGGAACACCACGGAGAGCGCCCAGGCTATTCCGTTGTCCGGGCCGAGAATGAACCCGAAGACCTTGTGCCAGACCCACAGAATCGCGGATACCGGATAGTAAATGAAATTGAGCACGGCTCTAAGTACTCCTCTGTTCGTCCGTCGGACTGTGACACGCTGCGCGTGCTTCCGGACAGCTATGGCGGCTACCCGCATCACGGTCACGACGGGCAGGGACAGGGTCCCACCCTCCAGAATGCCAGGGGGCACACTTCGCCAACCGCACCACAGTCAAGAAAAGGCCTTTGATCGCCCCGTGAGTGCGCAGCGCTTCGACCGCGTATTCACTGCAGGTGGGGGTGAACCGGCAGGTCGGCATCCTCAAGGGCGACACATACGTCCGGTACAACTCGATACAGAAGATGAGAACAGTGGCGGGAGCGCGACGCACAGCCTTCAACACCGTGATGACACGGGAGGCTCTGGGAGTCTCGATCTGCTCAGAGAGCGGAGTACTCATGGCTCTTCACTTACCGACACCAATAGGTTCATTTTGGTCAGGCCCCCAAGCAACTGCTTGGCCAGTTCGGCTGAACTGGCGGTAGCTGCGCCCGGAAGTGCGCGGATAACCACGTCCGTCTCCGGCGAAACCTGCCCGACGAAATCTGCACAGATATGACGAAGCCGGCGTGCGACTCGATGTCGAATCACCGCCGGCCCGACAGCCTTGCTCACGATCAGCCCGAAACGGGGACCGTGATTTGTTACTACCAGCGCCTCTACTTGCTCGCGATCGAACGCGTGCACGACAAGGTCGCGTCTTCCCATACGACGCCCGCGTCGCACCGCCACGGAGAAATCCGCGTGGCGACGCAACCGAGACGGCTCAGGCAACACCCCGAGCTCCTGAACTCGAAATCAGATCAGGCGGTGAGGGAATCGCGGCCCTTACGGCGACGCGCCGAAACGATTGCACGACCCGCACGGGTACGCATACGAAGACGGAAGCCGTGAACACGCGCGCGGCGGCGATTATTCGGCTGGAACGTCCGCTTGCCCTTGGCCACGGTCAACACTCCTCGAAGTTCATTGACGCCTCCCGGCGTCATTCAGTGATCGACGCCTTACGGCGCCTTTGGATCCAACAGGTACAGAACAATCAACTTCACTCGTTGTGGCTTGGAAGACCGATCCGACCTGACATATGTAGCCAGCACGAAGCGATCACCACCAGCGGGTGACCGTTCGAGGTTACTTACCACCGTTGCCAAGGTCAAACCAGCCCGATTCGGAGCCCTCCCGCGGCAACCACGGCGACACGCCGATACTTCCATAATTCCGCAGATTCCATTCGCGGTGTGCATACGGCCGTGACCTCGAGCGCGGCAGCAAGTGTGACCTTGGCAACAGTTCCGCTACGGACTGCAGGTGACCCGAAGGCAACCCGGACAGTTCCACCGGCGCATGCTCTCGACAAGGCCTCATCAGCACATACGGGCACGAGCGCCGGACGCGACCCCGAATCCCGAGTTTCCACATTCATCCACAGGGCTGTGAGTGTTGACGCATCCCCGACACCAAGTGGCGAACGCCTCGAGTTCCGACAAAGTTGCAGGTAGATCAATTTCTCGATCACTTTGACGAATTTGGTTGACGAAAAAACCGACTCAGTGCAGGTTTGTCCACATCTGTGGATAATTGTGTGGAAACACAGCCCAGGTGGCATATTCGTAGCCTGTTACGGGGTTCTCACCCCTGGTGGTAATCCACCGAATCATTCGACGCCGCAGCCATACGCTCGGCAGCTGCAGCACACCCACTGTCGGCGAAACACGGGAAGGAACCACGTGAACGACGATCCCAACGCGCTCGCACGGGTCTGGGTCGACGTGGTTGCAGAACTCACGAGTGATGACCCCGGAAGTAATCTTCCGGCTTTGAGCAGCAAGCAGAAGGCATTTGTCCGTCTGGTGAGGCCTCTCACACTTGCTCAGGGTTTTGCACTCCTCTCGGTTCCATCGCCATTTGCTCAAGAGACGATCGAGCGCGATCTACGCGAGCCGATCCTGCAGGCACTCGGACGCCACCTCGGCGGCCAGGTCGAGGGACTCGGTGTCCGCATCGCACTCGAAGACGATGCCGACGCACCCGCCGAACCGGTCGAGGAGCGCACGGGCAGCCGTCAGTTCGAGTCGGTCAACTCATCGGGCGCATACCGTCGGCGCAGATTCACCGAAGGCGACGGAGAACCTTCGGACTCCGAGACTGCCGAGACCGAAGAAGTCGACGACGACCGCGAAGCACTCGCGAGCGTTCACGAATCGTGGCCGTCGTACTTCACGAAGCCGCCCGCTACTCCTTCTGCTTCTGGGTCCGGCGCGAACAGTCTCAACGCGAAGTACACCTTCGACACTTTTGTGATCGGATCGTCCAACCGATTCGCTCATGCCGCTGCCGTCGCGATCGCGGAGGCGCCGGCGCGTGCGTACAACCCCTTGTTCATCTGGGGAGCTTCGGGCCTGGGCAAGACGCACCTTCTTCACGCCGCCGGCCACTACGCACAGCGACTGTTCCCCGGCATGCGGGTCAAGTACGTCTCGACCGAAGAATTCACCAACGACTTCATCAACAGTCTTCGTGACGACCGCAAGGTCGCGTTCAAGCGTCGATACCGGGAAACGGACGTCCTGCTGGTCGACGACATCCAGTTCATCGAAGGCAAGGAAGGTATCCAGGAGGAGTTCTTCCATACCTTCAACACCTTGCACAACGCGAACAAGCAGATCGTCGTCTCCTCGGACCGTCCGCCCAAGCAGTTGGCAACCCTCGAGGAGCGTCTGCGGACGCGCTTCGAATGGGGCCTGATCACCGACGTTCAGCCGCCTGAGCTCGAGACGCGTATCGCGATTCTGAGCAAGAAGGCGAGGATGGATCGCCTCGAGGTCCCGCACGACGTCCTCGAGTTGATCGCCAGCCGTATCGAGCGCAACATTCGTGAACTCGAGGGCGCGTTGATCCGCGTCACCGCTTTTGCCTCGCTCAACCGCCAGCCGTTGGATCTGACGTTGGCCGAGGTGGTCCTGCGCGATCTGATGCCCGATTCGTCGAGCCTCGAGATCAACGCGGCGACGATCATGGCGGTGACGGCCGAATACTTCAACATGTCGATCGACGACCTGTGTGGGCCGGGTAAGGCCCGGCCACTCGCTCAGGCCCGCCAGATCTCGATGTATTTGTGCCGTGAGCTCACTGATTTGTCATTGCCGAAGATCGGTCAGACGTTCGGCCGTGACCACACGACGGTCATGTACGCCGACAAGAAGATCCGTAAGGAAATGACGGAACGCCGCAAGGTGTACGACCAGGTTCAGGAGTTGACCGCAAGGATCAAGCAGCGCTCCAAGCGCTGACCTGCACTTATTTCGATCGATGCCGCTCGAGGCAGAGGTTCCCTCGAGCGGCATCGGTGTATTCGAAGGGTTCCACGTGCGGTCCCCTCGAGGGCGGTTGTCCACCTCGAGGGACGACACGCCGGAGTCGGACACGCCGATAAGAACAAACTCTTCGTTTCTTGTGAAAAGTATTCACATCTGTGGATAACTGTGTTGATAACTCCGAAAGTCTGTGGAGTTCTCGAGGAGGAATCCGAAAACTTTCAGAGAGTGCACAGAGGGGGTCGATTGGTCCTCGAGTCTGTCCTCGAGAAGTGCACAGGCCCTCGAGGGTACCTACCAGCGTCGACAACCGTTGCTCCACAGATTGCACAGGACTTATTACTACTACTGAGAATTTCCTAGGAAAAGCTCTTTGAAAATAGTTCTGGGGACAACTCCTGTTGAGAACCTCGCCTCAGGCTGCGCTCGTCCCGGCTTCGGCTTTCCACTTGCGCCCTCGAGGGCATACGGTGGGCATCGCTTGGTCTGTGTCAGACTTCAAGTGAGCTGATGCAGATCCGCAGCAGACGAACATGCCTACCGAGAGGAATAACCCGGCGATGGAGCTTGGAAGCCTGAAGTTTCGCGTTTCCCGGGAAGAGTTCGCTGATTCAGTAGCGTGGGTTGCTCGTAGCCTGCCCTCGAGGCCGCCTGTGCCGGTTCTCGGCGGAGTTCTTCTCGACGCAACCGAAGCCGGCCTCACCGTTTCCGGGTTCGACTACGAGGTATCTGCGCAGGTCCGCGTCTCGGCAGATGTCACAACTGCAGGTCAGGCACTCGTCTCCGGACGCCTCCTTGCCGATATCACCAAGTCGCTTCCCAACAAGCCGGTCGATGTGACCCTCGAGGGCACTCGCGTGCTCATCTCGTGCGGAAGCGCCAAGTTCTCCCTGCCCACGATGCCGGTCGAGGACTACCCCCAGCTTCCGACGCTTCCGCAGCAGTCCGGGTCCATTCCCGTCGACCTGTTCTCCGAAGCCATCAGCCAGGTAGCCGTTGCAGCGGGCAAGGACGACACCCTTCCCATGCTCACGGGTATCCGTGTCGAGATCGAACAGAATTCGATCGTCCTCGCCGCTACCGACCGCTTCCGTCTCGCCGTTCGTGAACTCGAGTGGACTCCGGCAAACCCTGACGTCCAGGCTGCTGTTCTCATCCCGGCCAAGACTCTGTCCGAGTCCGCGAAAACGCTTGCCGGCAATGCAAATTCGCCGGTCGAGTTGGCTCTCGGTTCCGGTACAACCATCGGAAACGACGGACTCCTCGGCATCGTCAACGACGGACGCCGCACCACGACGCGCCTCCTCGACGCCGAGTTCCCGAAGTTCCGTCAGTTGCTGCCTGCTCAGCACACCGCGATGGCAACGGTCGAGGTCACGCCTCTCATCGAGGCCATCAAGCGTGTAGCACTCGTCGCCGAGCGTGGCGCACAGGTTCGCATGCAGTTCTCCGCTGACGGTCTGCTCCTCTCTGCGGGTGGCGACGACGCCGGCCGCGCAGAAGAGACACTCAACGCGTCGTTCCAGGGCGAAGCACTCACCATTGCGTTCAACCCCGGTTACCTGATCGACGGGTTGAACTCGCTTCACAGCGAAAACGTTCTGTTCGGCTTCACCACTCCCAGCCGTCCGGCTGTTCTTCGCCCCGCGGCCGAGGAAGAGCCCACGGCAGACGAGTCCGGTAACTTCGCTGCGCCCTCGAGCGAGTACACGTACCTGCTGATGCCGGTTCGCCTCCCGGGCTGAGTGGTACCCCGCACTTCAGTTCGCGCCTGACCAGGGAGAACAGTATGAAGATCGGACTCGTAGGTCTCGGCAAGATGGGTTTCAACATGCGTGAGCGCTTGCGCGCGCATGGCCTCGAGGTGATCGGATACGACCCTCGACCGGAAGTCACCGATGTCGGGTCACTTGCCGAACTCGCTGCTTCCCTCGAGGGACCTCGAGTCGTCTGGGTGATGGTTCCGGCCGGTGAAATCACCCAGAGCACCATTGCCGAGCTGGCTGATGCCCTCGAGGGTGGCGATCTGGTCATCGACGGTGGGAACTCGCGTTACACCGACGATGCTGTCCATGCCGAGCTTCTGGGCGCCCGTGGGATCGGTTTCCTCGACTGCGGTGTCTCCGGTGGCATCTGGGGCCGTGAGAACGGCTACGGCCTGATGGTGGGCGGATCCGAGCCCGACGTGGCGAAGGCAATGCCGATCTTCGACGCCCTTCGCCCCGACGGCGACGCTGCAGACGGCTTTGTCCACGCCGGTCCCGTCGGTGCTGGTCATTACGCGAAGATGGTGCACAACGGCATCGAATACGGCCTGATGCAGGCGTATGCCGAGGGGTACGAGCTCCTCGAGGCGGAAAGCCTGATCGCGGACGTACCGGGCGTGCTCCGAGCTTGGTCGAAGGGAACCGTCGTACGTTCGTGGTTGCTCGATCTGCTTGTCGACGCCCTCGAGGAGGATCCGGAGCTTGCGCAGATCACGGGCTATACCGAGGATTCCGGTGAGGGCCGCTGGACGGTAGAGGAAGCCATCAAGCACGCTGTCCCCGCTCCCGTCATCTCCGCTGCTCTGTTCGCGAGATTTGCTTCACGACAGGATGATTCACCGGCCATGAAGGCGGTGTCGGCCTTGCGTAATCAGTTCGGTGGTCACGCGGTCAAGAGCGCTTCGCCCAAGAATTCGGCTTCTGGAAGCTAAGTGTTCGTTCGTAGATTTTCGCTGCGGGACTTCCGATCCTGGGATTCGCTGACGCTGGACCTCACGCCGGGAACAACTGTCTTCCTCGGTTCGAACGGGCACGGTAAAACCAACGTCCTCGAGTCACTGGGGTATCTGTCCACGCTGTCGTCTCATCGAGTGTCCACGGATGCACCGATGATCCGCAGCGGTTCCGCCAGTGCTTTTGCCGGTGCAACCGTGGTCAACAACGGGCGCGAACTGACCATCGACGTCGAACTGATCGAGGGAAAGTCCAACCGCGCCAGGATAAATCAGTCGCCGACACGTCGTCCGCGTGAAGTGTTGGGGATTCTTCAGTCGGTGATGTTCGCGCCGGAAGATCTGTCGTTGGTTCGCGGTGATCCTGGTGATCGTCGGCGCTATCTCGACGAGTTGTTGACGTCCCGGATACCCCGAATGGCTGCCGTCCGTGCGGATTACGACAAAGTGCTGCGTCAGCGCTCAGCCCTACTCAAAACTGCGGGTGCGGCTTTGCGTCGCGGTTCTCGTGGTGGCGAGTCCGACAACGTCCTCTCAACCCTCGAGGTGTGGGACGGGCATCTGGCCGCTCACGGCGCACAATTGTTGGCCGGGCGCCTCGAGTTGGTCCATGATCTGGCACCCCACCTGGCGGAGTCGTATCGTTCCATCGCACCCGAATCCCGGCCGGCGTCGATTCGATACAAGAGTAGCCTGGGTTCGTCGTTGGATCCCGAATTCACCGATCCTGCAAGGATTTCCGGTATCGACGACGTTGCATACCTCGAGGAGAGATTCCATCTCGAGTTGGCACAGATGAGGTCGAAGGAAATCGATCGCGGAGTGTGTCTGGTCGGTCCGCATCGGGACGACCTGGAGCTGGTTCTCGGCGACAGTCCGGCGAAAGGTTTTGCCAGTCATGGTGAATCGTGGTCATTCGCGCTTTCGCTGAGACTGGCAGGTTTTGCACTGTTGCGTGCGGACGGCAGCGACCCGGTCCTGATGCTCGACGACGTATTCGCGGAATTGGACCGTCGTCGGCGTCGTGCGCTCGCCACCGTTGCGGTTACCGCAGAACAGGTGCTGATCACGGCCGCCGTTCCCGAGGACGTACCGGACGAACTCGAGGCGGCCAAGTTCGGCGTCGAAGCCTCCGATACCGGAGACGGTCGGATATCCCGGATAGTGCCCGTAGGCTCGACGGATCAGGAGGTCGAGTTCGATGACTGAAGACAGCAGCGCGGCCCCGGAGCCCGAGCTCAAGGGGATCGATCTGGCGCGCCGTGCCCTCGAGGAGGCACGCGCGACAGCCAAAGCCAACGGCAAGGCCGTCGGGCAGGGGCGCTCGTCGCCCAAATACGGAAGTGGCCGCCCGCGTCGACGCAGCGGTTGGTCCGGCCCCGGCCCGGATGCGCGGGACCCTCAGCCGTTCGGCGCTCTCACCAGCGCTATCTCCAAATCGCGTGGGTGGTCCCCCAAGGTGTCCGAGGGCACGGTCCTCGGTCGGTGGCCGCAGGTCGTCGGTGAAGACATCTCCGCGCACGCCGAGCCGATCTCTCTGAAAGAAGGTGTTCTCAGCATCTCCGCCGAGTCGACGGCGTGGGCTACCCAGTTGCGCATGATGCAGTCCCAGATTCTGGCCAAGATCGCTGCTGCGGTCGGTGACGGCGTCGTGAAGACACTGCGCATCACCGGTCCGAGTGCGCCTAGCTGGCGCAAGGGTGAAAGGCATGTGAAAGGCCGCGGACCTCGCGATACGTACGGCTGAGGAAAACTCAACCAGGACCTGGTTCTACCTATTACTTCGTGTTACAGTTAAAACTCGCTAGTGAGTGAACTGTGTCACAAGGCTGTCGTTCCCTACCGATCGGCAGGCATGAAGGAGTAGCTAGATGTCGCAGAAGATATCGACACCCGCTTCGTCGTTCGCCGAGCCGGATCACATCCTGTTGCAGGCTCGCAATGTCGAGTTCGACTGGTCCGATCTGCCCATGCACTGGATTCCGGGCGATCCGTTCAGCACACACGTTCTCAACGTGCTTCACCTCCTCCTCCCAGCCGGTGAGGAGTGGTTTGTCGAGACCTTCAAGGAAGCTCTTCCTCTGATCGAGGACGAGAAACTCCGTGAAGACGTCGTCGGATTCATCGGCCAAGAGGCGATGCACTCCAACGCGCACTCGGGTGTCCTCGTCCATCTGAAGGAAAACGGCCTGGATCCGACGCCGTACACCCAGCAGATGGAGTGGGCATTCTCGAAACTGCTCGGACCGCGCCCGATGACGGGTCTGCGCGCCGAGAATCACCTGGTGGAGCGCTTGGCGATCATCGCGGCCATCGAACACATCACTGCTTTCCTCGGCGACTGGGTGCTCAACGCCAAGGGGCTCGACAAAGCCGGCATGCACCCGACCATGCTTGATCTTCTTCGCTGGCACGGCGCCGAAGAAGTCGAACACCGCGCCGTCGCGTACGACGTGATGCGCTACTTCGACAAGCGTGAGACCCGCCGGATCCGTACCCAGATCCTCGTCACGCCCGCAATCGTGTGGCTGTGGATTCGTGGAACTCGGTTCTTGATGCGCAACGATCCCGAGCTTGCCGCTCAGGCTCCCAGCCGTCGACGGCCCCACCTGTCCGATTTCATCGCGGCCGGAAAGCGTGGCACAGTTCCCACGTCGTTCGAGCTGGTCAAGCGGATGTCGACGTACTTCAGCAAGTCCTATCACCCCAGTAACGAGGGCTCGACCGCCCAGGCGGTGCAGTACCTGGCGTCGTCACCCGCAGCTCAGGCGGCTGCACGGTGATTTCACTCTCGAGGGTCAAGGACGTCATCTCCGGGCACGACGGGTTGCCGCGTTTTCCGGCGCCACCCGATTTGTCCGGAAAGAACCGTCCCGACCGTGCCATGCGCATCACGGAGTTATTGGCGGACAAGTACCTTCGGGTGTTGACGGCCTACGACTACAACCCCGAGATCGCTGGCCACAACCCCGACACGGCCATGAACATGGTGGTCAGTACGCGTGAGGTGGTGGCGACCGACGAGAACGTCGTTCGCCTGCGTTTCGAATCCGCCGACGGTTCACCGATTCCGCCGTGGCATCCGGGTTCGCACCTGGACTTCCATCTACCTTCGGGTCTGCGGCGTCAGTATTCGCTGTGCGGCGACCCTGCCGATCGCACGGGATACAGCGTCGCGGTTCGTCGGATCCCCGACGGCGGTGGCGGTTCCATCGAGATGCACGCTCTCCAGCCGGGTGAGCACGTCACGGTACGCGGCCCTCGCAACGGATTTCCCTTTGTGGGTGAAGGCAGTGCGCTGTTTGTTGCCGGCGGTATCGGTATCACGCCGATCATCGCAATGGTCCGTGCGGCAAGAGAATTGGGAATGGACTGGTACTTCGTGTACTCGGGCCGCTCTCGTGAATCCATGCCGTTCCTCGACGAGATCGCGAGCTGGGAACCCGAGCGTGTCTTCGTGCGCCCGGACGACGAGTTCGGATTGCCCACCACCGCAGACCTTCTCGGACGAGCGCCGGTCGGCGGCGCCGTGTACTGCTGCGGCCCGACGCCGATGCTCGACGCCGTCCGCCGCGGATTCCGCGATACACCCTCCACTGCTTTGCATTTCGAGCGGTTCGGGGCTCCGCCGGTGATCGACGGCAAGGAATTCGAAGTGCAGCTGGTCAATTCGGGTCAGGTGCTCACCGTGCCCGCCGACGAGTCCGCGCTCGACGTTATCAAGAAGACATTGCCCGGTGTCGGGTACTCGTGTCAGCAGGGTTTCTGCGGAACCTGTCGTGTGAAGGTACTCGCGGGCAAGCCCGATCACCGCGAAAGGCGTCTGACCGACACCGAACAGGAAACGGAGATGCTCATCTGCGTATCCCGTTCCGACGGTGGACGTCTCGTTCTCGATCTCTAGATATTTCCCGACTCCGAAGGGTTCGACAATGTCGAAGCACTCTCCTGTCCATGCCGTGACCGCGCGTCGCGTGACCAACGGTTCCGTCAGCCTGGCAGTGTTCGAGCAGGGCAAGGCAGACGGCGAGACCATCGTCCTGGTGCATGGTTGGCCCGACACCCATGAATTGTGGAACCGCATCGTGCCTTTGCTGGCAGACGACTTCCGCGTCGTCAGCTACGACAGCCGCGGGGCCGGTGAGAGCACGATCCCCTCGAGGGTGCAGGACTACCAACTGAGCGCACTGGCCGGCGATCTTTTTGCCGTCATCGACGCGGTCAGCCCGGGCAAGCCGGTGCACGTCCTGGCACATGACTGGGGATCCGTGGAAACGTGGGAAGCGGTCTGCGAGCCGGGTGCCGAAGAGAAGATCGCGTCGTTCTCGTCCATCTCGGGCCCCAATCTCGATCATCTCGGCAAGTGGATCCGGGCGAGCGTGTCCAAGCGTCGTTTCCTCGGCCCGGCGGCGCAGGGAATTGCGTCGGCCTACACCGTTCTGTTCCAGATTCCCGGGCTGTGCACCCTCCCGTTGCGTCTGTGGTTCTCCAAGCACTGGCCGGCATTTCTGGGCTTCTTCGACGGTCTGGACCCTCGTGTGGTCAACACCGCGCCCACCATCGCCGACGACATGGTGAACGGACTCAAGCTTTATCGCGCGAACATCCGGCCGTCTCTCGGCAAGCCGCGGGATCGGTACACGGACGTGCCTGTTCAGCTCATTTTGAACAAGTACGACAAAGCCGTTCGTCCGGTGGGATACGAAGACACCGAAAAATGGGTCTCCGACCTGCAGCGACGTGAAATTGCCGCGGGACACTGGTCGCCGTTTTCACATCCGAGCGAGGTTGCCGAACATGCGCGGGCATTTATCGCGAGCCTGAGAGAGCGTCGCTCGGAGAAGCAAAGTTCCTAGCGTTTCACCTTCCGGGGATCGTAAAAATTCGTCTGCGGCGCAGCCAGGGGTGTCATTGGCCGCTTCTAGTCGGTGCTTACCAGTAAGATGGTCAACGGTAACTAGCGGCAACATTCTCGAACCCGCTCCGACGACACCCGCAAGGGCTTGCTGACGGCTGCGCTCGAGTATTGACGGAGAAGGAGAGCTACCCACCCGTGGCTGCCCAGAAGTCAGATACAAGCACTTCCAGCAAGGACTACAACGCGTCGTCCATCACCGTCCTCGAAGGACTCGAGGCGGTACGTAAGCGTCCAGGCATGTACATCGGTTCCACCGGTGAACGCGGCTTGCACCACCTCATTTGGGAGGTCGTCGACAACTCGGTCGACGAGGCGATGGCCGGACACGCCACCAAGGTCGAGGTCACCCTCCTCGAAGACGGCGGAATCCGCGTCATCGACGACGGCCGTGGCATCCCGGTCGGCATGCACGCCTCCGGAGTACCCACCGTCGAGGTCGTGCTGACCCAGCTGCACGCCGGCGGCAAGTTCGACTCCGACTCCTACGCCGTCTCAGGTGGTCTGCACGGCGTCGGTATCTCGGTGGTCAACGCGCTCTCCACCCGGCTCGACGTCGACATCAAGGTCGACGGCTACCGGTGGCAGCAGACGTACACCGATTCCAAGCCGGGAGAGCTCGTACAGGGCGACCCGACGAAGGAGACCGGCACCACCGTCAGTTTCTGGGCTGATCCCGAGATCTTCGAGACCACCCGCTACAACTTCGAGACCGTTGCGCGTCGTCTGCAGGAAATGGCCTTCCTGAACAAGGGCCTGACCATCACGCTGACCGACGAGCGCGCCGAGGTCATCGACGACGAAGCTGCCGAGGTAGCCGAGGCTCCCAAGTCTGCTGCCGAAGAAGCCGAAGAAGCTGCTCAGGCAGCGCCGCGTAAGTCCAAGACCCGTATCTACCACTACCCCGGTGGACTCGAGGACTACGTTCGGCACATCAACAAGAGCAAGACCCCGATCCACAACTCGGTCGTGGGATTCACCGCCAAGGGCACCGGCCACGAGCTCGAGGTCGCAATGCAGTGGAACTCCGGCTACTCGGAGTCCGTGCACACCTTCGCCAACACGATCAACACCCACGAGGGTGGTACCCACGAAGAGGGCTTCCGCGCCGCACTGACCGCAACGGTCAACAAGTACGCGCTCGAAAAGAAGCTGCTCAAGGACAAGGATCCCAAGCTCACCGGTGACGACATCCGTGAAGGACTCGCGGCCATCATCTCGGTGAAGGTCGGTGAACCCCAGTTCGAGGGTCAGACCAAGACCAAGCTCGGCAACACCGAGGTCAAGTCCTTCGTACAGAAGGCGTGCAACGAGCACCTCGCGCACTGGTTCGAGGCGAACCCCGCCGACGCGAAAACCATTGTGAACAAGGCTGTTTCGTCGGCGCAGGCCCGCGTTGCCGCACGTAAGGCGCGTGAGCTGGTCCGTCGCAAGAGTGCGACCGACCTCGGTGGCCTGCCAGGCAAGCTCGCCGATTGCCGCTCCAACGATCCGGAGAAGTCCGAGATCTACATCGTGGAGGGCGACTCCGCAGGCGGCTCGGCCAAGTCCGGCCGAGACTCGATGTACCAGGCGATCCTCCCGCTTCGCGGAAAGATCATCAACGTGGAGAAGGCGCGTATCGATCGCGTCCTCAAGAACACCGAAGTCCAGTCGATCATCACCGCGTTCGGCACGGGCATCCACGACGAGTTCGACATCGCCAAGCTGCGCTATCACAAGATCGTGCTCATGGCCGACGCCGACGTCGACGGTCAGCACATCGCAACGCTGCTGCTCACGCTGCTGTTCCGCTTCATGCGGCCGCTCGTCGAGCACGGCAAGGTCTACCTCGCGCAGCCGCCGCTGTACAAGCTCAAGTGGCAGAAGGGTGCGCAACCGGAATTCGCGTACTCCGACCGCGAGCGCGACGCGATGGTCAAAGCAGGCCTCGAGTCCGGCAAGAAGATCAACAAGGACGACGGCATCCAGCGCTACAAAGGCCTCGGCGAGATGAACGCCAAGGAGCTGTGGGAAACCACGATGGACCCGACGGTGCGCGTTCTGCGTCTCGTCACGCTCGACGATGCGGCTGCTGCCGACGAGCTGTTCAGCGTGCTGATGGGCGAAGACGTCGAAGCACGACGCAGCTTCATCACCCGCAATGCCCGGGACGTTCGTTTCCTCGACGTGTAGGCCTGCGGCCCTGTGAGCGGTTGCGGAGTCCCCGGACTCCTTTTCCGCGCACAGGGGCTTGCCCCCTCTTTTAAGAAAGTGAGCTCATGACCGACACCACGTTGCCACCGGACGGTCCGCAACACGACCGGATCGAACCGGTCGACATCCAGCAGGAAATGCAGAACAGCTACATCGACTACGCCATGAGCGTCATCGTCGGTCGCGCTCTGCCGGATGTCCGCGACGGACTCAAGCCGGTGCACCGCCGCGTGCTCTACGCGATGTACGACAACGGATATCGCCCAGACCGCGGATACGTGAAGTCTGCCCGACCGGTCGCCGAGACCATGGGTAACTACCACCCCCACGGCGACTCCTCGATCTACGACACGTTGGTCCGTATGGCCCAGCCGTGGTCACTGCGTTACCCGCTCGTCGACGGTCAGGGAAACTTCGGATCCCGCGGCAACGACGGCGCAGCCGCCATGCGTTACACCGAGTGCAGGCTCACGCCGCTCGCGATGGAAATGCTGCGCGAAATCGACCACGAGACAGTCGATTTCACCCCGAACTACGACGGCAAGACGCAGGAACCGACGGTTCTGCCCAGCCGTATCCCGAACCTTCTGATCAACGGTTCCAACGGCATCGCCGTCGGTATGGCCACCAACATTCCGCCGCACAACCTGCGTGAAGTTGCCGAGGCCATCTACTGGGCGCTCGAGAACTTCGAGGCGGACGAGGAAGCCACCCTCGCGGCCGTCATGGAGCGCATCAAGGGACCCGACTTCCCGACGCACGGGCTCATCGTCGGTGGACAGGGCATCCAGGATGCCTACACCACCGGCCGTGGCTCAGTCCGTATGCGCGGCGTCGTCGAGATCGAAGAAGATGCCAAGGGCCGCACCACGATCGTCATCACCGAGCTGCCCTACCAGGTCAACCCGGACAACCTGATCACTTCCATCGCGGAGCAGGTTCGTGACGCGAAGATCGGTGGCATCTCCGACATCCACGACGAGTCCTCGGACCGCGTCGGCATGCGCATCGTCGTCACCGTCAAGCGTGACGCCGTTGCCAAGGTCGTGCTGAACAACCTTTACAAGCACACCCAGCTGCAGACCAGCTTCGGCTGCAACATGCTCTCCATCGTCGACGGAGTGCCGCGCACGCTGCGCCTCGATCAGATGATCCGTCTGTACACGACGCACCAGCTCGAGGTCATCGTCCGTCGTACCAGGTACCTGCTTCGCAAGGCACAGGAGCGCGCCCACATCCTGCGCGGTCTGGTCAAGGCCCTCGACGCTCTGGACGAGGTCATCGCCTTGATTCGTGCGTCGCAGACCGTCGACATCGCTCGCGCCGGATTGATGGAACTCCTCGACGTCGACGAGATCCAGGCCGACGCCATCCTCGGCATGCAGCTGCGTCGTCTGGCCGCCCTCGAGCGTCAGAAGATCGTCGACGAATTGGCCGAGATCGAACTCGAAATCGCGGACCTCGAAGACATTCTGGCTCGCCCGGAGCGTCAGCGCGCGATCGTTCGTGACGAGCTCAAGGAAATCGTCGACAAGTACGGCGACGACCGTCGTACCCGCATCATCGCCGCCGACGGAGACGTCAACGACGAGGATTTGATCGCCCGCGAAGACGTCGTCGTCACGATCACCGAGACCGGTTACGCCAAGCGCACCAAGACCGATCTCTACCGATCGCAGAAGCGCGGCGGCAAGGGTGTTCAGGGTGCCGGCCTCAAGCAGGACGACATCGTCTCGCACTTCTTCGTCACCTCGACGCACGACTGGCTGCTGTTCTTCACCACGAAGGGCCGCGTCTACCGCGCGAAGGCTTACGAGCTGCCCGAGGCGAGCCGTACCGCTCGCGGTCAGCACGTTGCCAACCTCCTGGCCTTCCAGCCGGACGAGCGCATCCAGTCCGTCATCCAGATCAAGACGTACGAAGACGCGCCTTACCTGGTGCTCGCCACTCGCAACGGTCTGGTCAAGAAGTCCAAGCTCACCGACTTCGACTCCAACCGCAGCGGTGGCATCGTCGCCATCAACCTGCGCGGTGAAGACGAACTGGTCGGCGCTGTTCTCTGCTCCGCCGACGACGACCTGCTCCTGGTCTCGGCACAGGGCCAGTCGATCCGCTTCTCGGCCACCGACGAGGCACTGCGTCCGATGGGCCGCGCCACTTCCGGTGTCCAGGGCATGCGTTTCAACGGTGACGACGAGCTGCTCTCGCTCAACGTCGTTCGTGAAGGAACGTTCCTCCTGGTCGCCACCTCGGGCGGTTACTCCAAGCGAACCGGCATGGAGGATTACCCGGTGCAGGGTCGCGGCGGCAAGGGCGTGCTCACGATTCAGTACGACAAGAAACGTGGCACTCTGGTCGGTGCGCTCATCGTCGACGACGACGACGAGCTGTACGCGATCACCTCGGGCGGCGGCGTCATCAGGACGGCTGCCAAGCAGGTTCGTAAGGCGGGACGCCAGACCAAGGGCGTGCGTCTGATGAACCTCGGCGAAGGCGACACACTGCTCGCGATTGCGCGCAACGCCGACGAGCCCGAAGAGCTCGCTGCAGAGACCACCGACAACGCAGACAATGCCGATGGAGCTAAGGAGTCCTAGTGAGCACTCCCAACCAGCCGGGCAGTGACCAGAAGAGTGAAAGCACTTCAGGTTCGACGCCACCGAAGCCGGAGCAGGCAACTGCTCCGGCGGGGCCGCAGACCTCGAAACCTGCAGCTCCAGCGGACGGCGGACCCAAAGCTTCCGAGGCAGCTCCGGCGCCCAAGGCACCGGAGCCGCCTCGCGGCCCGTCGGATTCGGCCCAGAAACCGGCGGCTGCGGCTCCCGACGCCGCGGGTGCGGCCAAGGGTCAGGCTCCTTCCGTTCCTTCTGTGGCTCCGGCTGCGCCGGTAACTCCGGCGAAGGGTGATGGTCAGGCTCCGCCGCAACCGGTCGCCAATCAGGCTCGTGGCAGCCAGGCACCGCCGTGGCAGCGGGGACCCCAGCCGTCAGGCCAGCCTCAGGGGCAGCCATCTCAGGCGCCGAAGGCTCCTGCTCAGAACCCGAGTGCTCAGAACCCCGCTGTTCAGAACCCGGGCAAGGCTCCGGCACCGCAGAATCAGGTTCCGCAAAGTCAGCCGCAGACCAACATCACGCGCCCGGCCGGCGCTGGTGCTCCTGCGGGTCGACCGGCAGCTCCTGCTGGGGGTAAGCCGCCTGCGGGTCCGCAGCGTCCTGCAGCGGCAGGCCCGGCACAGGGTGGTCCGGTACAGGGTGGTCCGGCCAAAACCCCCGCACAGGGTGGTGCGCCGAAGGGACAGCCGCAGGCGGGTCGCCCTGCTGCGGGTGCACAGACAGGTCGTCCTGCCGGCAACCCGTCGGCGCGTCCTGTCGTGACAGGAACGGCAGCTGCCGCAGCTACTGGTGGCGTCGCCGGCGCAGCGGCAGCCAAGGCTGTTGCACCCTCGGGCGCAAATCCCAAGGCTGCGAATGCCACGGTCGCCAATCCCACGGTCGCCAATCCCACCGTCGCTAATCCGAAAGCAAAAGCCGCCGCGATCGACGGGCCGACTCGGCACATCGATCGCAAGGATCTGCCGAAGGACATGCCTGACCTCTCCGAGGCCAAGCATCCGTTGCCTGCTGCGGTGAAGGGTGAGAAAACTCACGCCGTATCGGCTTCGGTCGTGGACGGTGCGCCACTGCGCGCAACGGTCCAGATCCGTCGTATCGACCCGTGGTCCACGCTCAAGATCACGTCCGTGATCTCGGTGTCGCTGTTCTTCGTGTGGATGGTGGCCGTCGGACTGCTCTACGTCGTTCTCGACGGCATGGGCGTCTGGGATCGCCTGAACAACGCGTTCACCGACATCGTTGCCGACGGCGGCTCCGACGGTCTGGTGACGGCCGGCCAGGTGTTCGGCTACGCCGCGCTGATCGGTATCGCGAACATGGTGCTTTTCACGGCACTCGTCACGATCGGATCGTTCATCTACAACCTCTGCAGCGACCTGGTTGGCGGCGTCGAGGTAACTCTCGCCGACCGCGACTGACCTGCGAAAACATTGCTCCGCCGGGCCCGTTTTGGTGTCAGCGGCCCGGTGGGGTAATCTTTGGAATCGGTTCAGGGGCCTATAGCTCAGGTGGTTAGAGCGCTTTACTGATAATGAAGAGGTCGGAGGTTCAAGTCCTCCTAGGCCCACTCCCATGTGCCGAAGAAGGGTTGCTGGAATGAAGGTTTTCCTGCTTGTCGGGGCCGGAATTCTGGTAGCTCTCGGGGTCACCAAGCTGATCAAAAGTCAGCGCGGAGACAAGGTTTGGCACGATTTGGAAACAGGATAGAACCTAGGTACTCTGACTCCGGTCAGAAAACCGAACGGGGCCTTAGCTCAGTTGGTAGAGCGCTGCCTTTGCAAGGCAGATGTCAGGAGTTCGAATCTCCTAGGCTCCACAGTAAGAAAACACCCTCCCGGGATCCGGGAGGGTGTTTTTGTATGCCGATGTGCGGATGTCCGGCTGGCCGGTGCCCGACTCGTGGCCCTCCCCCTTTTGAGCGAACGGCACTTTCGGCGCACTGAAGGCGATGAACATGCCGTTCGCTCGGAGTGGGGTGGCCAGAACAGCGCCCACTATGGACCGTTCGTCCCGAATTCTCCGGAAAGTCTAGTGGTCATAACCAGCCGGGCGTAGCGTGAGGAGAACCCAATTTCAGGAGGTTCGTAGTGCTTCACAACGACATTCCCAGCCACGGTGAAATTGCCGCACTCGCGGAGGTGGAAGGGCCCACCTGCATCACCATCGTGACTCCGACTGAAGATGCGCCGCAGGATCATGACAAAGCGCGCATCGCCTTCAAGGACCAGGTCCGCTCGGCACTCGCATCGGTGGAGGATCCGGCCGAGCGCAAGCTGTTCGAGGCCGAATACGCAGAGCTCGACGACGACGACGATTTCTGGCGCTTCCAGTCGCGCTCATTGGTCACGTACGCGACGCCGGAGCGTCTGGTGACCTTCCGCCTGCCCAACCGTCTGCAGGCGCTCGAAACGGTCAGCGATCGGTTTCATCTCAAGCCACTGCTCCGTTCGGTGACCTTCCCCCAGACGGCGTTTGTTCTCGCTCTCGCCGAAGGTTCGGTGCGATTGATCGAGATCGCCGCCGACCAACCGGCCGACGAGGTTCGTGTTCAGGGAATGCCGAAGAACGCTGCGGATCACGCGGGTAAGTCCTCGATCAACAGCCGAACTGAAGCCGGTCGGCTCTCGGGTTCGGACAGCCGAAAGTTGCGCGTCAATCAGTACGCCCGCGCAGTCGATCACGAGGTCCGTGGTGTCCTCGCCGGCCGCGACGTCCCCTTGATCCTGGCCGCTGCGGAACCCATCGCGTCGGTGTATCGCTCCGTGAATTCGTACCGCCACCTGGTCGACAAAACCGTCGAGGGAAACCCGGAAGCCTTGTCGACGCAGGAGGTGGCGGACGGTTCGCGTCCGGCGCTCGACGATTTCCACGCCGAGCAGTTGGCGGCGGTGCGGGACACCTTCAATGTGCGCACCGAACAGGGACGCACTCAAACCGACGTCGCCGACGTGGCAACGGCCGCGACGTACGGACAGGTCGACACCGTTTTCATCGACATCGACTCCGTTGTGCCCGGAAGTCTCGATCCCCAGACGGGCGCTCTCACGACCGGTGAGTCGAGCAACGGAAGTACATACGGGGTCGTCGACGAGATCGCTCGTCGTGCGCTCCTGACGGGTGCTCGGGTCCTCGCTGTTCGCGCCGAGGACATTCCGGGTGGCGGCGCAGTTGCCGCGATTTTGCGCTTCGCCCCGTAAACAGACTGGACGCGTGTGCGCTTCGTGACCTGATTCGGGCACGGGGCGCATACGATTCCGGCATGAAACGTGTGTGGGAACGGCTGCGCCTCTACTGCAAGACGCTGCACCCGGTCGGGCTTGCCTTTGCTCTGGTCTTCTTCACCTGGTCGATGAGTCCTTCCCTGTTGCCGCGCGCGTGGTACTTGCAGGGCGTTGCGACGGGCATCTCGCTCGCGATGGGATACGGCGTCGGCGTGACGGTTGCCTGGATGATCCGCAAGTGCGGCGTCGAACCGCAGTGGTCGGATCGCACCAAGAAGATCGGCTGGCGAATCCTGTTGGTCGCGGCCGTCATTCTGGTTCCGACGTTCTTGGTCCTCGGTTCGTGGTGGCAGCAGATCGTTCGCGATCTGGTGGAAGCTCCACGCACCAACCAGGCGAATTACCTTCTGGTCTTGCTGATTTCGCTCGGAATCTGGTTCATCCTGCTCGAGGCAGGCCGTGGTCTTCGTTTCACCACCAACAAGCTCACCGCCGTCGCACTTCGGTTCGTTCCCCTCGAAGCGGCGAAGGTCGGCAGCTTGATCGTCATCTTCGCCCTCGGCATCTTCATTGTGAACGGTGCGCTGTACAACGGGTTGATTGCCTTCGCGAACTGGAGTTTCTCCGGTGCGGATCACGAAACACCGGACGGCATCGAACAACCCTTGATCGCTGAGCGCAGTGGTTCGCCGATGTCCGCCGAAGCCTGGGATTCGCTCGGCCAGGAGGGGCGCACCTTCATGGGCAGCGGTCCCACCGCGGCCGAGATCACCGCGTTGACCGGACGTGAAGCGAAGCAACCGATCCGGGTGTACGCGGGACGTGAATCCTCGGACTCGATCAACGGTGTCGCACAGCGGGTCGTCGACGAGTTGGAGCGCACCGGCGGATTCGACCGCGGAACCCTCGCAGTTGTCACGACCACCGGCCGCGGTTGGGTGAACGAGGACGTCGCGTCGGCGTTCGAGTACGTCGAGGGCGGGGACACGGCGATCGCGTCGATGCAGTACTCGTTCCTTCCGAGTCCGTTGGCCTTCATCGCCGACCGTGAGACGCCGATGATTGCCGGTCGCGCACTGTTCAACGCGGTGTACGCCAAGTGGATCGACCTGCCCGTGGAGACGCGGCCCGAGCTGGTTGTCTTCGGTGAGAGCCTCGGCTCCTACGGTGGCCAGGCCGCATTTGCCGGCGCTCAGGACATGATGACGCGCGTCGACGGCGCGCTGTGGGTCGGAACCCCCAACTTCACTGCTCAGTGGCAGGAAATCACGGACAGCCGCGACTCGGGCTCACCGGAGATCCTGCCGGTGATCGATGGTGGCCAGGCAATTCGGTTTGCCGGCGATCCGGAAGATCTGGAGCTGAAGTCCGACTGGGACGACGATCGCATCGTGTACTGGCAGCACGCAAGCGACCCGATCACATGGTGGTCCTTCGACCTGCTGCTCAACAAGCCGGATTGGCTCAAGGAACCGCTGGGTCGCGACGTGGATCCGGGAATGACGTGGGTACCTCTCGTGACCTTCTGGCAGGTAACCCTCGACATGGTCTTCTCGGCTGACGTCCCGTCCGGGCACGGTCACAATTACGGCGAGGATGCAGCGGACATGTGGGCCAAGATCCTGCACCCCGAGGCGTGGACCTCGGCTGATACCGACAAGCTTCGTTCGCTGCTGACCTCCAATCTGGAGCCCACGAAGTAGTCGTAAACGGTTGTAAGTCAGCCTGTTAAGGCGAAAACCTCACGAAAAAGTGTTACGTGAGGTATGTGTTACTCTGCGTTCGCTGTGTGCCAAGCCACAGCGCAGGCGAGCGTGGGGAGATCGAAACGTGAAGAGCAGAGCATGGTGGGCGGCCGGGGTTTCCGTCGCGGCACTGGTCATGGGTGCTGTGACGGCCCCTGCCGCAATGGCGGACCCGGCGGATTTCTACACGCCGCCGTCGGAGCTTCCGGCAGGTGCCAACGGAGATCTCATCAAGAGTGAGCCGTCACCACTGCTGCTGAGCGTGCCCGGATCGAACGGTGCGTGGCCGGCAACCGCCACCAAGATCATGTACCGAAGCGAGGACGCCAAGGGTGCTCCCGTTGCAGTGACGGGGACCTACCTCGAACCGTCGAACCCGTGGACCGGGCAGGGGGCGCGTCCACTGGTTGCCGCAGCGGTAGGAACGCATGGGCAGGGCGATCAATGCGCACCGTCCAAACTGTTCAACACCGGTATCGAGTACCAGTTCCCGACGGACGTCATGGTCGGCTACGAGTCCATCTGGGTGAACACGTTGCTGCTCAACGGCATTGCCGTCGTAGTCACCGATTACGAGGGCCTCGGAACTCCTGGCGATCACACCTACGTCAACCGCGAAGCCGAAGCACACGCGGTTCTGGACTCGGTGCGCGCGGCTCAGCAGCTCCCGAACACGAGCATTCCCGCCGACGGCCCCGTCGGACTGTGGGGTTACTCGCAAGGTGGTGGAGCTGCCGCTGCCGCAACGGAATTGAAGCCGTCGTATGCTCCCGAGCTTGATCTCAAGGGCACGTACGCAGGTGCACCGCCCGCCGATCTGGCGGCGACGCTGCATCAGGTCGACGGCACGTTCCTCACCGGAGTGATCGGCTACGCGCTCAACGGGATCCTTGCGCAGTACCCCGAGGTTCAGCCGCTGCTCGACGCCGAGATCAACGATCGCGGCCGACAGATGTTGGCCGCCACCAAGAACCAGTGCGTCGCCGAAAGTGGATTGCAGTTCGGCTTCCAGCAGTCGTCGAGCTTCACCAATTCCGGTGAATCACTCTCCGCAGTTCTGGCGCGTCTACCCATGGCGCAGGCAATCCTCGACGAGCAGAAGATCGGCAAGCTGACGCCGGAGTCGCCCGTGCTCATTCAGCATGGCCGCTCCGATGACATCGTTCCGTTCGGCCAGGGACAGCAACTGGCCCGTGACTGGTGCGGCAAGGGTGCGACGGTGCAGTTCTCCGTCAACGAACTGCCCCCGATCATTCCGGGCATGGCAATCAATCATGCGACGCCGTACCTGGTGGGTACCCCGGAATCCGTCGGGTACATGATCGATCGCTTCAACAACGTCCCGGCACCGTCCAACTGCTGAACGTGAACATCGAAAAGCCCCGGAACACAATCTGTTCCGGGGCTTTTCGTGTGTCGACTAAGCGGTCTTCTCGGCCGAGTTCTCTTCGAGCCGAGGGGGTGCGGAAGCGACCGGCGGATGCTCGCGTCGGCGGCTCTTGAAGAACACCGCGCCACCGATCACCGCAACACCGGCGATGACGAACACGGCGACGCGCTTGCGGCCGCGAGGCTTCTCGGTGCGTTCCGCGGACTTCGTGGGGATAGCCTTTGCGCGCTCGACGCCCTTCTTGGCGAGGACCTTGCCCTGACGACCCAGGAACAACCCGACCTGCCCGGCACCGCGAGCGACCGACGTCGCGACCACCGCGGCGATGCGGCGAGCGTTGTCGGCTGCCTCGGATTCCTTGATACGAGCCGCTGTCTCTTCGAGGTAGGCGGCAGTCTCGTCGAAGGTGTCCTCGACGCGGGCGCGCGCGTGATCGAAGGTGTCGGGCAACTGCGTGCTGAGGGACTCGGTCACTCGTGTCATGACTTCACTGTGCCATAACAGTGAGGCGGGGACAGGGAGAGTTTTACGGGGCGGCATCCGCGAGAACGCCGGCAATGGCACGATGGTGGTGTGACTTCAACTCATCAGACCGCAACCGCAACGCTGCACACGAACCGCGGCGACATCAAGATCGCTCTGTTCGGCAACCATGCGCCGAAGACCGTCGAGAACTTCGTCGGCCTCGCCGACGGCTCGAAGGAGTACACCACCGCAAACGCCGCCGGCACCAAGACCGGCCCGTTCTACGACGGTGCCATCTTCCACCGCGTCATCGACGGCTTCATGATCCAGGGTGGCGACCCCACCGGAACCGGCACCGGCGGCCCGGGCTACAAGTTCGGTGACGAGTTCCACCCGGAACTGCAGTTCGACCGCTCCTACCTGCTGGCCATGGCCAACGCAGGCCCGGGAACCAACGGCTCGCAGTTCTTCATCACCACCGGCCCGACGCCGCACCTGAACCGTCGCCACACCATCTTCGGTGAGGTTCTCGACGACGATTCCAAGAAGGTTGTCGACGCTATCTCCTCCACCGCCGTCGATCGTGGCGATCGTCCGGTCGAGCCCGTCGTGATCAACAGCATCACCATCTCCTGAACAGGTAAAACAAGCAGATGACGAACCCCGGTTGGGGCGGCGGTGCGAGTGAGGGCATCCCGCCCCAACCGCGGTGCGTCCGCCATCCAGATCGACCTACCGCACTTTCCTGTAATCGTTGTGGACGTCCGGCGTGCCCGGACTGCCTCCGTGAGGCGGCGGTGGGATACCAATGTGTTGACTGTGTAGCTGCCGGCCAACGCGATGTCCGCCCCGTTCGGGGCGTCGCCGGAAACACCGTGAGCCCCACCCGCGCGGTCCCGATCGTGACGTACACCTTGATGGGGCTCAACGTCCTGGCGTTCCTCGCCACCTTCGCGCAGTCGCGAAGCATCATGAACAATCAGGTCGGCTCGTCGATCTTCGCGAACTGGGCACTCAATCCGGGTCTGGTCGCCAGCGGTGACTGGTTCCGGCTCATCGGCTCCGGGTTCCTGCACTTCGGCATCTTGCACCTCGCGGTCAACATGTACGCCCTCTACATCCTGGGGCGCGACACCGAAATCGTGATGGGCCGCTCCCGGTACATCGGCATCTACCTGGTTTCGCTCCTCGGCGGTTCCGCCTCGGTGATGGCGTTCCAGCCGGTGTTCTCCTCGCTCACGGCCCTGTCCTGGACCGCTGGAGCGTCGGGTGCAATCTTCGGCATCATGGGCGCACAGGCCGTCCTTCTACTGCGTTTGCGTCGAAGCCCGGTCCCGATCATCTCGGTGATCGCGATCAATGTGATCATCAGCATTTCGCTGCCCGGGATCTCGTTCTGGGGTCACGCGGGAGGTCTGGTGGCAGGTGCCGCAACGGCCGCTGCCTTCCTGTACGCCCCGCAGTGGTTGGGCGCCGGTGAGAACCGCGTGAAAGCAGTGCGGATCGGCTGGATCGCTTTTGGTGCCGTCACCGTGGTGACGTTGGGAGTCATCGTGCTCCGCGTCGTCCAACTGCGCGAACAGCTGGGAATCAGCTAGCAAGAATCCTAGGGCCCAGCCGTTCTATGGATCAGCCGCCGATGATGGACTCGCAGGCGAACGTGATCTCGAAGCTCGACGTCTCCATCGGGTTGCCCTTGTCCCGGGCGCCGATTCCCTCGCCCGTCACCACGAAGGTATTGCCGTCCTGCTTGGCACTGGCAGATCCGCCGGGCAGACCCGGCGCGAATCCGGCGGTGTACGGCAGACCGTTCGATCCACCCTCGCTTCCGGCGATTCCAGCAGTCTGAACCGTGCCGGATTCATCGATGATGGCTGAGACGGTCAACATGCCGTAGGTGGCATTTTCCGCGTCGAGCAGTGTCATAACTGTCGTGCCGCCGTCCTTTGCGCACTTCGTCTCGAATTTGGCGTCGAGCGTCTTCCCGCCGACGGTGGCCGAGGATGTAGCGGACGAGGCGCCGGCAGCGCTCTTGTCGGAGTCGGTCTTGTCGGAGTCGCTGCCGCAGGCGGAGGCGAATAGTGCGACCGCCGCGATGGTGGCAGCGACTGCGGTGGAGGACCGGCGGGTCATCGTGGTCCGAACCATCTTCGTCATGTTCTGTCCTTCAAGTCACGCGGTGCGTCCGCACTTGCTCTGGCTATTTCGCCGATAACACTAGCCAGTGACTCGGTGCTCATAGCGCTAAACCCCCAGCTCAGGCGGGTTTGTCGCCTTCGACTGTTCAGGGACGTTCGTCAGGCTGCTGCGGGTCATTCGCCGGATCGTTGGGAGTAAACGCACATGCAGGGACGGCTTCTGTAGAGATTGTCCACATAGGTTGAGGACATCGGTACTTCTACTGTGGCTTGAGTCACTTCGTAGATAGCAACGCTGACCTTTTCCGAGGAGTACCCCTGCCATGACCTCCACCGATAGCACCACCACTGACGGTGGGGTTGCGCCGAGCGAGATCGAATCTCGCGTGGTGAAGAAGGTAGCGCGCCGGCTGATTCCCTTCCTGATCCTGCTCTATTTCGTGAACTATCTGGATCGTACGAACATCGCCTTCGCGAAGCTCACCATGAGCGCCGACCTCGGGATGACCGAGACGATGTTCGGGCTCGCATCCGGTCTCTTCTTCGTCGGCTATCTGCTGTTCGAGGTGCCGAGCAACCTGGCCCTGCACCGCTTCGGCGCCCGGCTGTGGATCGCGCGGATCATGCTCACCTGGGGAATCCTCGCCGCTGCGCTGGCATTCGTGCCCAACGTGGGCAGCCTCTATTTCCTCCGCATTCTGCTGGGAATCGCCGAGGCCGGCTTCTTCCCCGGAGTTCTTCTCTACCTGACCTTCTGGTTCCCGAAGAAGTACCGCGTACGCCTGATGGGCTTGTTTCTGCTGACGCTTCCGCTCTCGTCGGCGCTCGGTGCCCCGCTCTCGGCTGCCATCATCCAGTACGGCGACGGCTTGTTCGGGTTGGCCGGATGGCGCGTGATGTACCTGATCGAGGGTCTGCCCGCCGTGATCTTGGCGTTTGTCGTCTGGTTCTACCTCACCGACCGTCCCGCCGACGCGAAGTGGTTGACCCTCGAGGAGCGCACCTGGCTGATGAAGTCCATGGCCGACGAGGAGAAAGAACTCGGCGACGCCGGTCACCAGTCCGCCGGCAAGACCTTGCGCGATCCCCGCGTCATCGGTTTCGGTCTGGTCTACTTCGGAATCACGTACGGCCTTTACGCTTTGAGCTTCTTCCTGCCCAGCATCGTCGCAGGATTCAAGCAGACGTTCAACACCGATTTCTCGCTCGTCGAGACAGGCCTGATCGTGGCCGTCCCCTACGCGATCGGCGCTGTCGCGATGGTGCTGTGGAGCCGCCATTCCGACAAGACCGGTGAACGAATGTGGCACGTTGCAGCCCCGACGCTCCTGGGCGCGGTATCCATTCCGATTGCGCTGTACCTGGATTCACCGTTCACCGTCATGATTGCGGTCTCGCTCACCGCCGTCGGCGTGCTCTGTGCGCTCCCTGTCTTCTGGTACCTGCCCACCACGTTCCTGACGGGTGCCAGTGCGGCCGCGGGCATCGCCATGATCAACTCGATCGGCAACGCGTCGGGCTTCGGTGCTCCGTACATCACCGGCTGGCTCACCGATGTGACCGGAAATGCCAAGGCAGGCCTGTGGGTGGTGGGCGCCGTGATGCTCTGTGCCGCAATTCTTGTGGTGGCGCTGGCCAAGCGATCGAGCAAGACCGCTCAGATCTGACCTAGTTTCCCCGCACTGGCACGCAGCCGGATCAGGAGCGCAAGATCGAGCGCCTGGTCCGGCTGACGCCACTGTGTGCCGATCAATCGGTCGATCGATTCGAGGCGTTGATACAGAGTGTTGGCGTGAATCGCGAGCGCGGTGGCGGTCGCAGAATGTTTGCAATTGTGCGACAGGTACGACGCGAGGGTGTCCAAGAGCGGAACGCCGCGTCGTTGCTCCTCCTCGAGGAGAGGACCGAGGGACCGCTGCGTCAGCGATTCGAGTTCTTCGCGGCCGGTGCGGCTGAGGAGAATTCGGTAAATGCCGAGGGAACTTGCCGGTTCTACGTGGGAGGCCCGCCCGAGAGTCTCGAGGACGTCGACGGTGTGTTGTGCCTCGACATAGGCTCGCGCCAGAGCTTCCGCTCCCACCGCGGGATCGGCGATTCCGACGGTCGGGTTCTCCGCCGGCTGCACCCACGCTGCCGCAACCTCTGCCGGTGACATTCCCGGAATCAAAGCGATGACCCGTGAACCATGTTCGGCAACAACAGTTCCCGAGGGAAATGGAATTTCCTCGATACTGCGACGTGTACGGTCTACGGCGTCGGCCGGGCGGGCCACCACGACGGTGTACGAGCGGTCGGGGTTGAGTCCAGCCAGGCGGAACTGACCGGTGACTTCGGCCGGCGTCGGCGCTGGCCTGGTGATCAGATCGACCAGAAATGCGTCGCGTGCTCGGCGAGTGGCTTCCCTGGCCGCCCGTTCGCCTACCAGGGCAAGCGCAATGGCCGGGGCTGACCTTTCGAGTGCCAACCTCATGGCGGCGGTGGGTTCGTGACGCGAGAGTAGGAACAGAACTCCGAGTTGATCACCGGCACTGCGCACTTCGGTGGCGAACAGGAACTGCTCACCGACGATGAGCGTCACCTCCTGCTCGCGTCGGTCAGCGGCAAGGATGTCGAAGACCCGGTTGACGCTCTCGCTCACCCGTTGCAGTCCCGGTGGGATCTCCGACGTTCCGGTCACGAAGAACACCGGTGAACCCGTCGACGCGGAGGTTTCTTCCACGAGTTCGCGAACACCGCCGCCGCGCAGGACAACTTGTGTGAGCGATCGGTCCCAGGTCAGGGTCTGTTCGAGAAGTGCTGTGCGCTCGGCAAGTTCGGTGTTCGCTGCATTCACTTCTGCAACCGTCGCGCGATAGCGTTCGAGAGAGCGGGCATTCTCGATCGCCACCGAGGCATGAGCTGCGAGAGCGGACAGCAACGCAACTTCCTCGTTGCCGAATCGGCGCTCTTGACGTTTGCACGCGCAGAGGGCACCCAGGATCTTGCCGTTCAAAGTCAGCGGAACGGCCAACAGGCCGCGCATGTTCTCGGCTCGTGCTGCGTCGTCGGCGGGCCCGATGTGCGCAAACGAGGGATCGTTGCGGTAATCGGGAGACCAAGCAGGAGAGGAGTTCTCGACCACGCGACCGATGAGGCCTTCTCGGAACGGAACCGTCAGGCCGAGCAGTTGCGACGTATACGCCCCGCTCGTGACTTCGATGATCAAGATGTCGTCGTGAATGAGAGCAAGGTACGAAAGGTCTACGCCGAGTAGCCGTTTGGCCTGATCCACGATCTCCTGCAGAAGGGCGTGGTGATCGTGCATCGTGGTCAGCAGTGACGCGATGTCGTTGAGCGCGCCCAGTTCGGTGGCACGTTGTCGGCGCTGAGCCAGGAGACTTCGCAGTTGGAGTGCGGATCGGGCTTCTCGCTCGATCTCGGCTGCGACCTCGGGGCCTGACCCGGCGGCCAACTGATCGCGGTGTTCGATCAGTTCCTCGGTAGATGCCTCGGCCAGGAGAAGCTGTAGCCAGTTCTCGTGCATCCGCACTCCCTTGTCAGGCCAACTTGTCAGGCCAACGATGAGTATGGAGAGAATGTCCATACGGTTTCCGGTTTCTCGGAGTAAATCTACATGGGGTGGTGTAGCCGCCGTCACTATCGTGGAGGCATGACACTCCTCGAGGCGCTCGGCTCGCAGATCGATGCGGATCGACTGATCACCGACCCCGACATCATGGCGAGCTACATCCACGACGACGCCGAGTGGGCTCCCTACGAGATGCCCGTCGCCGTGGTCCGTCCGCGCACAGCCGAGCAGGTACAGACAGTTGTGCAGGCGTGCATCGCCCACGGTGCGCCCGTCGTCACGCGCGGCGCAGGCACCGGTCTGTCGGGTGGAGCCAACGCAGTCGCCGGCGGCGTCGTGATCGCCTTCGACGCGATGAACGCCATCAAGGAGATCAACACCCTCGAGCGTTTGGCCGTGGTCGAACCCGGAGTGGTCAACGATCACCTCCGCGACGCGTGCGCCGAGCACGGCCTCTGGTATCCGCCCGATCCGGCGAGCGCACCCTGGTCGACGATCGGCGGCAACGTCGCGACCAATGCCGGGGGCCTGTGTTGCGTCAAGTACGGCGTCACCAAGGACTACGTGCTGGGCATGCAGGTGGTTACCGGAACCGGTGAGCTGGTTCGGCTCGGGCGTCGAACTGCCAAGGGAGTGGCTGGGTTTGATCTCTCCGCGCTCATGGTCGGCTCCGAAGGCACTCTCGGGGTGATCACCGAGGTGACCGTCAAGCTACGTCCTCAGCGCGATCCCGAGCGCACCATCGTCGGATACTTCGACTCCATCGTTGCTGCGGGCAAGGCAGTCGAAGCCGTCGCCGCGGACGGTCTCACGCCGTCGGCCCTCGAGTTGATCGATCGACAGTGCCTGCTTGCCGTCGACGCCTGGAAGAACATGGGCCTCTCGGCCGACGCCGAGGTGGTCCTACTCGGCCGCATCGACACACCTGGTGAGATCGGCGACGCCGAAGCCGAGCGAATGTTGGCCTGTTTCAACCGTTCCGGGGCAACCTGGAGCGCCAGATCCACCGACCAGGAGGAAGCCGACGCCCTGTTCTCCGCCCGGCGTCTGGCATACCCCGCCCTCGAGCGGCTCGGCCCGGTGCTCACCGAGGACATCTGCGTCCCCAAGGCAGCGGTCCCGGAGATGTTGGCACGGATCGAGGCCATCTCGGCCCGGCACGACACTCACATCGCGAACATCGCGCACGCGGGTGACGGCAACCTGCATCCGCTGCTGATCACGCCACACGACGACGAAGCGGCGCGGAGGCGTGCTCAGGCGGCTTTTGCCGAGATCATCGACAATGCCCTCGAGTTGGGCGGAACCGTCACCGGTGAACACGGCGTCGGCCTACTGAAGATGGGTGGCCTGGCACAGGAACTGTCACCGGCCGTCGTCGCGATGCATCATGCAATCAAGGGCGCACTCGACCCTCACGGAATCATGAACCCGGGCAAGGTGATTTGAAAGGCCGGGTGATCTGAAAGACTGGCTCCGTAACCGAATCGGTTTCCGGAGTTACGCCGTCGAAATGACGAGTTCCTACGCTCGAGTTGAACCGTTTGGCGAACTCGACGTATGGAGTGATGAATGTTCTCTTCCGATTTGACGCTGGCAAGTGTTGTTCCGCGGCGCGTGGACACGGTCGAGGCCGTCCGGGCGGCAATCGCTCTGGACGGCGCCGCGGTCTTCGGTAGGCTGCACACCGAGGAAGATGCCATTGCATTCGCGTCGAAGTTGCTCGGTGAGAAGTGCATTCGCGTCGGCCGCCAGTTCGAGGCGAGCGCCAAAAGTCAGGATGCCGAAGCAGCTGTCGTCGACACGCAACCGGTGGATGAACGCGGCCGCAAGCGCTCGTTCGGTATCTCCGGCGAGCGGATGACCGCCCACAACGACGGCTTCGCTTTCGGCGATTACGCTCCCGATTACCTGTTTCTGTGGTGCAAGCGCCCGGCGTACCCGAGTGGCGGCGACTCGTTTCTCATCGACGCGGTCAAACTGACGCGATTGCTCGCCTTCGATCCCGCAACAGCGGAGCTGGCCGAATTCTGTTGGAGCACAGACATCGACCATTCGGAACCGAACTTCCCGCAGAACACATTTGCGCCGATCGCCCGGACGGTGCCAAGTGGACGCAACCAGGTTCGGTACCACCCGTACCTCGCGCCGATCGCCGGCGAATCGGAAGAAGCGCAGTGGCCGCTGGTGAAGCAGTGGAGTGAGGCCGTGATTCACGTGCGAGACAGCGGGCCGATGTTCCGTGCCGAAGCCGGCGAGATGATCTGCATCGACAACTACCGGGTGCTTCACGGCCGCGACGGGTACACCGACCCCGGCCGTGAGCTGTACTCGATCTGGGGATGGTCGAGCGACGCCGTCGCGGTGCCGCAGCAGGCACTCGACATCGTGCAGCCGGACCTCGCGGCACTGGCCATGTAACCCGCGCTTACTTCTCGGGCGGCACCAAGCCGTGGACGGTAAGCACGTCCAGGACGTCCTCCGGCGTCGTACCGAGATCCCAGCGTCCGAAGATCAACAGCTTCTCCGTGTCGGTGGGCCGGTCGACGATGTCGATCTCGAGCATCGGCACGCGTCGACCCAGACGCGGGTAGCGGACGAGACGCACGCGGTCGATCTGTTCGCGGGTGAACGTGTGGCGGGCGCGCAGTCGCTGCACCGCGATCGACTTGGTTCCTGCGTTGTCGATCACCGCTAGCCGGGGGCGCTGACGCAGGGCGAGGCCGCCCATCACGAACAGCCCGATCACCGCGAGGGCGAGCAGGAAGCGTCCGGCAGGCTCCGTGGGCGCGATTATCGAGGCGATCGCGAGGGCAATTCCGCCGCCGAACATCGCGTAGACAACACCCATCGGAGTGGCCCACGAGACGACCTCTGTGGCGTTGTCACGAGGCTGTGGATGAAATTCATCCTCGAGCATGTGGATAACTTCCTAGGTTGTCCACAGGAGTTATCCACAATGGGGATGAATGACACCCATGTAATTGAGAGACGGTCACGATTCGAGCCGAATCAGATAATCGCTGGTCAGCGCCATCTCATGGTCATCACAAGGCCCACAACCATGAAGCCGAAGCCGACGAGGAAGTTATAGTTTCCCAAGTCGTTCATCCACGTGATCGAATCCGCGGCCAAGTAGTACACAATCAACCACGCCAGGCCGAGAAGCATAAATCCGAGCATCACGGAGACGTACAGCGTGCTCGACGGACCCATCTTCACCTTCACCGGAGTGCGGTTTGCTGGGTTGACTGTGTAGTCGTTCTTCTTACGGACCTTCGACTTGGGCATGGCGTCCTCGCTCTACGGTGTGACCTGCATGTGTTACCTACACGCTAACGTAGCTGTGTCCAGTTGGTCACCGGCCGACCTGCACAATCCGGGAGGAGCCACGTGTCTTCGGGTGAATCTTCACGAACCGTCTGGCACATCGGTGTACTTGCCGTCTGCCTGGTAGCCGGTCTGATGGTCGCCACGGCGCAGAGATCCGCCGAGGAAAATCAGCTGCAGGTCACCGAAAGCACCAGGCTCTCCGATCTGGTCCGCAGCGCCCAGGCCAACGCCGAAAAAGTTTCGGCCGACCGGGACGAACTTGCCGCTCAGCTCGATTCGCTGCAGGAAGACGCCGCTCGGTCCGACGCCGGCGTGGCCGCCGCTCTCGGTGACATCAAGAACATCTCCGCCGACGCGGGACTGACGGAGATGACCGGCCCCGGCGTCGTGGTCACCATGACGGACGCCCCGCGCAACGCCGACGGCAAGTATCCGGTCGACGCCACCCCGGACGACCTCGTCGTGCATCAGCAGGACGTCCAGAGCGTGCTGAACGCACTGTGGGCCGGCGGGGCCGAAGCGGTGGGCATGCAGGACCAACGGATCATCAGTACGTCGGCGCCGCGGTGCATCGGAAACACCCTCCTTCTTCACGGCCGTACCTACAGCCCGCCGTACGTGATGAGTGCGATCGGCGATGTTGCGCGCCTCGAGGCGGCACTCGCTGCCGAACCGGGCATTCGGATCTACAAGCAGTACGCGACCCGCTTCGGCCTCGGGTACACGCAGGCGACACCGTCGCAGATCACGGTCCCCGCCTATACCGGCGGATAGCACGGGCGTTTACCCTGCTCTCATGAGGATTCTCGTCGTCGACAACTACGACAGCTTTGTGTTCAACCTGGTGCAGTACCTCGGCCAGCTCGGAACCGAAGCCGTGGTCTGGCGCAACGACGATCCACAACTGACGGCAGACCTCGAGGGTGCAGTAGCTCAGTTCGACGGCATTCTCCTGAGCCCTGGCCCCGGAACTCCGCAGCGCGCGGGAGCGACGATGGATCTGGTGAAGGTCTGCGCCGACACCAAGACCCCGCTGCTCGGCGTCTGCCTCGGACATCAGGCGATCGGTGCGGCTTTCGGCGGAACCGTCGACCGCGCACCCGAACTGCTTCACGGCAAGACGAGTCTGGTTCACCACAAGGACGTCGGCGTCCTGGCCGGGCTGCCCGATCCGTTCACCGCTACCCGCTACCACTCGCTGACGGTTCTCGAGGACACCATTCCCGAGGAACTCGAGGTGACCGCACACACCGAGAGCGGCGTCGTGATGGCGATGCGTCACCGCGAACTGCCGATTCACGGCGTCCAGTTCCACCCCGAGTCCGTTCTCACTCAGGGTGGGCACCGGATGCTCGCGAACTGGCTCGCAGTCTGCGGTGAGGCGCCCCCGGAAGGGCTCGTCGCAGCCCTCGAGGCCGAGGTCGCGTCGGCGCTCGGTGGCGCATTGCCCGCAATTCTCTGACACCTGTCCACAAAAAAGTGCCTCCCGGAAATCTCCGGGAGGCACTTTTTCACTTTGCTAGCGGCCGGGGATTCCGAGCGCTCCGACGCTGACGGTGATGACCGCGTCCTTGGAGATCTCCGAGCCCGGAGGCTGCGTCTGCGAGACGATCTTGCCCACCATTTCGGGGGTGAGCGTCGTGCTCTGGTTCTGCACCAGCTGCGATGCAGTTCCCGCCCAGCCGGCTGCGCGAAGCGTGGTCAACGCCTCGGACACCGTCTTGTTGGTCAGATCAGGCATCGCGACCTGGTTGCCGTTGGACACTCGCAGCGTCACGGTCGAACCCTTGGTGGCCGACGTGCCGCCGGTCGGGTCGGTCGAAACGACCTGTCCCTTCGGCAGTCCCGAATCGATCTCCGTGATCTGGACGACGAACCCGGCACCTTCGATGTTGGGCCTCGCCACCTCTTCACGCTGACCGGTCACATCCGGGACACGAACCTGCTCCGGACCGGTGCCGACAGTGATCGAGACCGCGGAATCGAGAACAACCGACACTCCGACGGCCGGATCCTGATTGACGATCTTGTCGACCTCGGCAATGGTCGACGCGGCCTTGCCGATTGTCGGATCGAGTCGGAGTCCGACGGAGTTGAGCTTCTTCTCGGCGTCGTCCTGGCTCAGCCCGGTCAGGCGTGGGATCGCGACCTGCTCGGGGCCGGTGGACACGTCGATGGTGACGGTGCTGCCCTTCTCGATGCGCACCCCGGCAACCGGACGCGTCGTGATGACGTTTCCGGCGGCGATCACCTTGTCCGTCTTCTGCTGACGCTCCACCTGGAATCCGGCGTTGGTCAGCGTCGCCTCGGCGACATCAGCGGGCTGGTTGGTGAGGTCACCCGGAACGGTCACCATCTCGACCTTCGGCGAGTTCACCCGAATGAGGAAGAACGTCACCAGTCCGATCACCAGAAGCGCCGCGATGCCCATCAGGGCGTAGCGTCCGCCCTTCTTCTTGGCAGGCGGCTCGGCAGCGCGAGTTGTCCGTGCAGGAACCGGCTCGACCGGATCAGGAGCAGTGCGGTAGTTCCCGGTGTCGGAGCCGACGGCGCCGAGGATGGTGGTGCGGTCCTCGTCGTTCATCACCATCGGCGCACTCGGACGCTGACCGCCCAGAACGCGTACCAAGTCGCTGCGCATGTCGCCGGCGCTCTGGTAGCGGTTGGCCGGGTTCTTGCTCATCGCCTTGAGAATGATCGAATCCAGCTCGCGCGGAATGTCGGGATTGATCTCCGACGGCGTCTGCGGATCCTCACGAACATGCTGGTACGCCACGGCGACCGGTGAATCACCCTTGAACGGCGGCTCGCCCGTCAGAATCTCGAACAGCACACAACCGAGTGAGTAGACGTCCGAACGTGCGTCCACCTGCTCACCTCGCGCCTGCTCCGGCGAGAGGTACTGAGCGGTGCCGATCACGGCGGCCGTCTGCGTCATCGGGCTCGACGCGTCGGAAATGGCACGGGCGATACCGAAGTCCATCACCTTCACGGCGCCGGCACGGTTGATCATGATGTTGGCGGGCTTGACGTCGCGGTGCACGATGCCGTTGCGGTGGCTGAAGTCCAAAGCGGCGCACACGTCCGCGATCACTTCCATCGCCTTGCGCGGAGTCATCGGCCCGGTGCTGCGCACGATGTCACGCAACGTGTCGCCGTCGACGTACTCCATGACGATGTACGGCAGCGGTCCGGCGTCGGTCTCGGCTTCACCGGTGTCGTAGACGGCCACGATCGCCGGATGGTTCAGCGCGGCAGCGTTCTGCGCCTCACGACGGAACCGCAAGTAGAACGTGGGATCGCGCGCGAGGTCTGCACGCAGCACCTTGATCGCGACGTCGCGGCTGAGTCGGAGGTCGCGCGCCAGGTGAACCTCGGACATTCCGCCGAAGCCGAGAATCTCACCCAGCTCGTAGCGGGAGGAGAGATTGCGGGGTGTCGTCATTGGTCTTGTCCTAGCGGTTCTTCAGCGTCTCCGGGATCCGCCAACGGCTCAGTGGTCGTTGTGGTCGTCGTTGTCGTCGTGGTGGTGGTTGTGGTCGTCGGAGTTGTTGTTGTCGTGGTCGGAGTTGTCGTGGTGGTTGTCGGCTCGGTCGTGGTTGTCGTCGGCCGAGTCGTCGTTGTTGTCGGCTCGGTGGTCGTCGTCGTCGGCCGAGTCGTCGTCGTGGTGGGCTTGGTCGTCGTCGTGGTCGGCAACGTCGTGGACGTGACGACGGGCGGCGTCGGGTCGCTCGGACCGTCGGTCGCGATCCAGACTCCGCCGATGATCAACGCCAACAAGATCAATCCGCCGCCGGCCCATGCCACGGCCTTCTGCCCACTGGTCATTCCGCCGGCTGCCGCGTCGTCCGCAACAGCTGCGCCCGTCACCGGGCCCGCGTACGTCGGCGGCATGACCTGCGTGGCACCCGTAGCCGGCAACGCGCTCGCGGCACCGGTGGCGAGCAGACCGGGCGGCGGTGGACGCCTCCCTGCCCGAACGGCTGCAACGGCGTCGGCGAACTCACCGCCACTGGCGTAGCGGCCGGCCGGATCCTTGGTCAACGTGATGTCGATGAGCTCGCGGATGTTCGGCGGCAGGTCGGCCGGCATCGGCGCCGGGGTTTCCTGCACGTGCTTCATCGCGACGGTCAGCGCGCCGTCACCGGTGAACGGGCGTCGACCCGAAAGTGCTTCGTATCCGACGATTCCCAACGAGTACACGTCACTCGCCGCGGTCGCGTCCTGACCGAGAGCCTGCTCGGGCGCGATGTACTGGGCGGTGCCCATCACCATTCCCGTACGCGTGACAGGAGAGTTCTCGACGGCCTTGGCGATGCCGAAGTCCGTGATCTTCACCTGGCCCGTCGGCGTGATGAGGATGTTGCCCGGCTTCACGTCGCGGTGCACGACACCGGCGTCGTGTGCGACCTGCAGGGCGCGGCCGGTCTGCTCGAGCATGTCGAGGGCATGCGGAACCGCCAGGCGGCCGACGCGTGCCAGGACGGCGTTGAGCGGCTCACCGTTGACGAGTTCCATCACCAGGTACGCCGTGGAATCGCCCGAGCTGTCACGGGTCTCGCCGTAGTCGTAGATTCCGGCGATACCGGGATGGTTGAGCTGCGCGGTGGTGCGGGCCTCGAAGCGGAAGCGCTCCAAGAACTCCGGATCGGAAGAGAACTCGGACTTGAGTACCTTGACGGCGACGCGACGGTTGAGCCGGGAGTCGGTGGCTTCCCACACCTGACCCATCCCACCGGTGGCGATGAGACGGATCAATCGGTAACGATCGGCGATCAAAGCGCCGTTGTTCAACGCCACGGTTCAGCCCCCTTGGATTCCGGCTGCGATGACTGCACGACCGATCGGCGCAGCAACCGAGCCACCGGTAGCGGCAAGTCCGCGGTCACCACCGTTCTCGACGATGACGGCCACGGCGACCGTCGGATTCTGCGCCGGTGCAAAAGCGATGTACCAGGCGTGCGGCGGAGTTTCCCGCGGGTTCACGCCGTGCTCGGCGGTACCGGTCTTGGACGCGATCTGAACCCCGGGAATCTTGCCGTCGCCGCCGGTGAAGTTCTCCGAGCCGATCATCAGATCAGTCAGCGTTGCCGCCACTGCCGGCGAGATCGCCTGACCCATCGACACCGGTGACGGCGTACTGAGATCGGTCAGATCCGGTGCCTGCAACTGGGAGATCAGGTTGGGCTGCATCCGCACACCACCGTTGGCGACGGTAGCGGCGATCACTGCGTTCTCGAGCGGGGTCACCGCGACGTCGCGCTGGCCGATACTGGTCTGGCCGAGAGCCGCGTCGTCGGAGATGTCGCCGACGGTGCTGTCAGCGACCGGCAGCGGGATCGCCGGAGTGTTGGGCCCGATGCCGAAAGCGCTGGCCTCGTCCTTGATGGCGTCCGCGCCGTCCTTGATGCCCAGTTCGACGAAAGCCGTGTTGCACGAGCGCGCAAACGCGTCGCGCAACGACGCCGTCGGGTTGGGGCCGCAGGTGCTGCCGTTGTAGTTCTCGAGGGTCGTGCTGGTGCCGGGCAGCGTGATCTGCGGAGCCGCGGTCAGCTGGTCGTCCGGCGTCGCACCGTTGCCCAGAGCTGCGGCCGTGGTGAGCACCTTGAACGTCGAGCCGGGAGGGTAGGTCTGCGAAATAGCGCGGTTGACCAACGGATCGTTGGGATCGGCATTGAGCTCGTCCCACGCCTTGGTGGTCTCGGCACCGTCGTGGCTGGCAAGCAGGTTCGGGTCGTAGCTCGGCGTGCTGACCATCGTCAGGATGCGTCCGGTGCTCGGCTCGATCGCGACGACGGAACCGGTGTAACCCTTGCTGGTCAGCTGGTCGTACGCCACCTGCTGCATCGCCGGATTGAGCGTCGTGACGACGTTGCCGCCGCGCGGATCGCGTCCGGACACCAGGTCGAAGAAGCGCTGACTGAACAGCCGGTTGTCCGAGCCGTTGAGAATCGGGTCCTCGGTGCGCTCGAGGCCGGCGCTGCCGTACTGCATCGAGTAAAAGCCCGTGACCGGTGCGTACGGGTACGGATTCGGATACTCGCGCAGGTACTTGTACCGGTCGTCTGTGGCGCGGGAGGCGGCAAGCACCTGACCGGAAGCCGAGATCTGACCTCGCTGGCGTGAGTACTCGTCGAGCAGCACCCGCGAGTTGCGCGGGTCGGCTCGCAGGTCGTCAGCCTTGATGACCTGTACGTACGTGGCGTTGGCGAGGAGCGCGACGACCATCACCATGACGGCCATCGCGACGCGGCGCAGTGGAGTGTTCATACGCGCGGCATCATCTCGGTATTGGCGTCAGCGATTGGGGGCGGACCTTTCTTCTTCGTCACTACCGGCGCACGAGCCGCGTCCGAGATCCGGACGAGGATGGCCAGCAGTAGGTAGTTCGCGAGCAGCGACGAGCCGCCGTACGACATGAACGGTGTTGTCAGACCCGTCAGCGGGATCAGCTTGGTGACGCCGCCGACGACGACAAAGATCTGGATCGCGATGGTGAACGACAGACCGGCGGCCAGCAGCTTGCCGAAGCTGTCGCGCACCGCCAACGCCGTACGCAGGCCGCGCACGATGAGAAGCAGGAACAGCATCAGCACAGCGGCCAGGCCGATCAAGCCGAGCTCTTCGCCGATGGTCGCGATGATGAAGTCCGTCTTCGCGAACGGCACCTGGTTGGGCCGGCCACTGCCCAGACCTGTTCCGGCGATACCACCGGTGGCCAGGCCGAACAGCGATTGCGAGATCTGATAACCGGTGTTGGCGTAGTCGCCGAGCGGGTCCAGCCAGGTGTCGACGCGCACGCGTACGTGGCCGAACATCTTGTAGGCGAAGAAGAATCCGATGGCGAGCAGTCCGCCGCCGATCACCAGCCAGCCCACACGTTCGGTCGCGATGTAGAGCATCACCAGCACGGTGCTGAAGAGCAGCAACGACGTACCGAGGTCGGTTTCGAAGACGAGCACACCCACCGAGACGATCCAGGCGAGCAGGATCGGGCCCAGGTCGCGGGCACGCGGAAAGTCCATGCCCAGGAAGTGTTTACCGGCCGAGGTGAACAGGTCGCGCTTGGCGACGAGCACCGACGCGAAGAAGATGATGAGCAGGATCTTCGCGAACTCACCTGGCTGAATGCTGAATCCGGGCAGGCGAATCCAGATTTTTGCGCCGTTCACGCTCGAGAACTTCGCCGGCAGGATCGCGGGAATCGCCAGGAACACCAGACCTGCGAGGCCGAGCGTGTAGCTGAACCGCGCCATCAGGCGGTAGTCCTTCAAGAACACGAGCAGCAGCACGAAACCGGTGATCGCCAGTGCAGTCCACATGACCTGCTGGTTCGCATCCGGTGACGGTGCCTCGACGCCGTTGTAGAGCGCAGTCTGTTCGTCGGCGAGGTCGAGTCGGTGGATGAGCACCAACCCGAGGCCGTTGAGCAGGGCGACGATCGGGAGCAACAGCGGATCGGCGTACGGCGCATACCGCCGAATTGCCAAGTGCGCGATCAGGAACAAGCCCGTGTACGCAAGCGCGTACTTGGCCAGATCGAGAGTGATCTTCTGTTCCTGGCTCGCCTCGACGAGCAGAAGCGAGACCGTCGTGATGATGACGGCAAAGCCCAGGAGCAGCAGCTCCACGTTTCGGCGGGTCGACTGGACCGGCGCCGGGGCAAAACCTCCGGGCGGACTCGGAAAAGCCGTCCCCGCAGCTGCGTTGGACGACATCAGTTGACCGTCCTGCAAGTCTGACCGGGAATGTCGGTCGGCGTAGGCGTAGTCGTGGGTGCTGCCGTCGTCGGCGTGGCCGGCTCAGCGGGCGGCGCAGGAGCCGGAGTGGTCTCCGGTGCCGGCGGGGGAGTGGGCGCGGCCGTCGTCGTCGGAACCGGCTCACAACGAGGCAGCAGATCGCCGCCGATGAGACGGATCATCTGGCTCTGCGCATCCTCACGCTTGCCGGACGGCAGCCCGGCGCGCACCTGCTCCTGCGCCGACGGCTGCAGATCCGTCACTTCGAGGATGTTGCAGTTGCTGGGAATCGCGTCGGGGGAGACGAGGGTGAGGACGTCGTCGTCGCCGACGCAACCCACCAGATCCGCGTCCTGCAGCGAGTAGCCGAGCACCGAACCGGGGATTCCGCGCAACACCGTCACGCGGCCGTTGTCTTCGCCGACGTAGTAGTTGTTGCGGATGACGGCGCGGCCGATCACGGCGCCGACGCCGACCAGTGCGATCAGCACCACGGCGAGGACCACCCACCACAGCCGGTTCCGCTTCTTCTTCGGTTCCGGTTCGGGTTGGGAGACAACTCGCTTGGGCGTCGCGCGCGGCGGACGCATGGCAGCGGCGCGGCCGGCAGCGGTGTTGGGGGGAGGGGCGTCCTCTTCCTCTTCCGTCGACGCGGCGCCCGCGACGATGGGATGCGACTGGCCGTAGTCGAGGTCGATGACATCGGCGACGACGACGGTGACATTGTCGGGACCGCCGCTGCGCAGCGCCAATTCGATGAGACGGTCGGCGCACTGCTCCTGCGAGCCCTCGCGCATCGTGTTCTCGATGGTCTCGTCGCTGACCACGTCGGAGAGGCCGTCGGAGCAGAGCAGGTAGCGATCGCCGGCGCGGGCTTCGCGCACGGTGAGCGTCGGCTCGATCTCGTTGCCGGTCAACGCCCGCATGATCAGGGATCGCTGCGGGTGCGTGTGTGCCTGTTCGGCGGTGATCCTGCCCTCGTCGACCAACGACTGCACGAAAGTGTCGTCGCGGGTGATCTGCGTCAGGTGGTCGTCGCGCAGAAGGTAGGCGCGCGAGTCGCCGATGTGCACGAGGCCGAGCTTGCTGCCGGAGAAGAGGATCGCGGTGAGCGTGGTGCCCATGCCGTCGAGTTCGGGTTCTTCCTCGACGTGATCGGCGATGGAATCGTTGCCCTCGCGGGTGGCTGCCTCGAGCTTGCCGAGCAGATCCTCGCCGGGCTCGTCGTCGTCGAGATGCGCCAGGGCGGCAATCATCAACTGCGACGCGACCTCACCGGCCGCGTGTCCGCCCATGCCGTCGGCCAAAGCCAACAGGCGTGCACCGGCGTACACGGAATCTTCGTTGTTGGAGCGCACGAGACCGCGGTCGCTGCGCGCCGCGTAGCGGAGAACAAGGGTCACGGGCGTAGCTCGATTACCGTCTTGCCGACGCGAACCGGAGTGCCCAGCGGCACGCGCACCGCAGTGGTGACCTTGGCGCGGTCCAGATAGGTGCCGTTGGTCGAACCGAGATCCTCGACGTACCAATCAGCTCCGCGCTGCGAGAGCCGCGCATGGCGCGTCGACGCGTAATCGTCGGTGAGAACGAGCGTCGAATCGTCGGCGCGGCCGATCATGACTGGCTGAGAACCCAGGGTGATGCGGGTGCCGGCGAGGGCGCCCTGCGTGACCACCAGGTACCGAGGCACCTTCGCCTTGCCCAACGAGGGCAGGACCTTTCCGGCGCGGGTGTACCGCGGCGGAACCCTGACCCCGGAGCCGGCATAGATGTCGGAGCGGAGAGTGCGGAGGACTGCCCAGACGAACAGCCACAGTAGGAGCAGGAAGCCCGCCCGTGTGAGTTGCAGAATCAGGCCCTGCACGGCTGTCCACCTCCTTCTATGGCTCGAGCCCCGCCGCAGCGGGGTTCGAGCATTGTCGACTGGCAGCATCATAGGGGGCTCTGGGCCCCGAAGATCACGATACTGACAGCCGCGTGACGGCGGCGCGCCGACGGACCGCCGAATGTTCGATTGTTATCGGAAAAATCCTGGCGTCCGTTTCTCAGCTCAGAGAATGCGAACCAGAATCTCCGAGTGACCTGCACGAATGATGTCGCCGTCTGCCAGCTGCCAGTCCTGGACCGGTGCTCCGTTGACGGTGGTGCCGTTCGTGGATCCCAGATCGGACAGCATCGCGGTGCGGCCGTCCCAACGGATGTCGATGTGGCGACGTGAGACGCCCGTGTCCGGGAGGCGGAACTGAGCTTCCTGGCCACGGCCGATGACATTGCTGCCGTCGCGAAGCTGGAAGTGCCGTCCGCTGCCGTCCTCGAGCTGCAGGGTTGCCGTCAAGCTCTGGGCCGTCGGTGCGTAACCGCCCTGCGGCTGGGCGTAGCCCTGCTGCGGGTAGGCCTGCGTCTGCTCGAAGTTGCCGCCCTGCTCGTAGCCGGCCTGCTCGTACGGCTGCTGTGTGTACGCCTGCTGGTCGTAGCCGCCCGGCTGGTAGCTCTGCTGGTCGTAGCCCGGCTGATCGTAGGACTGGCCGTTGTACGGCTGCTGGTAACCCTGCTGGTCGTAACCGCCCTGCTGGTAGCCCTGCTGGTCGTACCCACCCTGGTACGCCTGCTGGCCGTAGCCCTGCTGGTCGTACGGCTGCTGCTGGTAACCCTGCTGGTCGTAACCGCCGCCCTGCTGGTCATAGCTCTGCTGGTCGTAACCGGCCTGCTCGTACGGCTGCTGCTGGTTCGGGTACGCCTGCTGGTCGTAGCCACCCTGCTGCTGGTTGTAGCCCTGCTGGTCGTCGCCCGTGCGGTAACCGTCGCCGCGGTCGTAACCGTTCTGATACGGCGCTTCCTGGCCCTGCGGAGCGGCGTAACCGCCGTCGTCGTGGGAGTACCCGTTCCGTGCCGGCTGCTGCGGTTCGGGCTGGCGACCCGCCGGTTCGCGGCTTGGTTCGTAGCCTGAGTTCTGCGTCATGGGGCCGGCTCCTGGTTGTGACGGGACTGGATTGGAAACAGGGGGAACAATCGGTGCGGGTCGCTGAGGCGGCCGTTGTGGAGGCCGCGACGAAACCTGCGGAACATGCGACGGCGGCGATGCCTGCTCGGCGTCACCATCCGGGTCGACGGTTCCGCGGGTGCGGAACTGACCGGTGTGGAGCGTAGGCGAAGGCTCGAATGTGACCGAGATGTCGCCGTACGTCTGCCAACCCTGATCGCGGATGAAATCCTGCAGGTGTCGGCTGAAAGCTTTGGTCGTCAGTTCGCGATCAGCTGCCAACTCTTCGTGATCGGAGTTGTTGATGGTGATCACGTAGTTGTTGGGGGCGAGAAGGATTCCTCCGCCGAGGTGCTCGACGCGGTCACGTGCCTCCTGCTGGAGCGCCGCCTCTACTTCCTGCGGCACAACACCACCACCGAAGACCCGCGCGAATGCGTCGCCGACAGCTCCTTGGAGCTTTCGTTCGAAACGCTGCACGATGCCCATCGGGCCCTCCTCTCGCCTCGCATCTACGACGGCAAAATGCTCGGCAAGTAGCGCCGGCACCGCCTTGTCGCGTGTCGTCCAAACTGCTGTACAGGTTCCACGGTACTGTCAAATGTCGCTTCGGCAGTACCTGGCCGCTGTTTCAGCATGGTATCGGTTCTGGGCTTTCGGGTGCTCGGTGTTCATCGATTCGTGCTCTGAACTGCACGAATAGAACTTTCAAAGTTTGTCGTGATAATGTTTCGGCGTTGCTCGGGCGAGTGGCGGAATGGCAGACGCGCTGGCTTCAGGTGCCAGTGTCCTTCGGGACGTGGGGGTTCAAGTCCCCCTTCGCCCACCACAAGACGAGGCCACGAACTCACAAGAGTTGGTGGCCTCGTTTTTTGTTGTCGGCTATCTGGCCGCAGCCTGGATGAAGCTCAGAACGAAGTCCAATGCGGTGCCCGCAAACGGGTTGCCGACTGGTTGAGGGGTCGCGGCGGGCGTAGTGATCTGCGGGGTCATCATCCCTGGCGGCAGTGTGCCGGGTGGGAGATTGATGATGGCGTTGATGTCGTAGATGGTGTTGTCGGGGCCGTTGGTCACCGAGAACGAGATACTGCCGAAGTCGGCGACCGGGGTGTCGGCTGATGCAGTACCAACTGCACTGCCGAAGGTGATCGCGGCAGCGAGCGCGCCGACACCGAGGGCCGCGGTGGTTCGGGACAAACGAGTACGCGTTTCGAGTCCATTCACAGATGTGCTCCCTTTCGTGGTGACAGCATCCGTGCAGGGATGCCAAGCAGCCAGGAGATTGCAACCACTATCGAGGAAGATAACGGACATTCACCCCATCGCGGGGTGGTTCGGCACCGGGTGCTTGGACAACGGATCTGAGTCGATTCTCAAGTCGAGTGAGGACTGCGCGCGAGTTTTCGCGTGAACGAAGGCCCTGTATCGACTGGTGAACTCCGAATGATCCATCGCGGCAAGCTGATTGAACGACTCGTTGGCTCTGGGCACCACTTTCGGCGCCGCTACGTCAGGCCTGGCGCCGGCCACGACGCTCTCGTCATCGCGCGCTCCGATCTGTTGTCCACTTGCGAGAAGTGCCTTTCCCGAACCCTGAGGGCGGGGTCTGACATTTCCTGGCCGGACTCTCGTGGCGGCACACGTCGGGCCGCCGGCGCCGGTCAGCACGAGACCCGGTTCAACCGACCGTGGCCGATCGCGAGCGCTCCACCGAATAAGACCGCGCGAATACTACGATAATTCGTACTTACCGTAGTATTCGAATTCCGACGTTGGCGTGTATCACCCGGCGAACCGGATTTCCCACCTGCAGCGGAGGGTTGGGGTCCGGGAGGACGAGAACGCACGGGAGTCTTGATTGAAGAGAGGCCCCGTTGGGATTGGATCAATGTCCGGACCTTCGGTTCCTGCTGAGGCCAGCTTACAAGACGGGCAGGCAAAGCGAAACTACCACCGGATGATCACGTAGGGTCATGTCATTCAATTGGATAAAATTTCTCAGCGGATATTTGTGAATAATCTTCCGGCAGATGAGAATTCTGATCATCTGCGTATGAGACACTCTGCTTCTGGCATTACCTCATCAAGTGACCCACAGGCGACGAGAATCCTTCTGAACTGATCAAGGACATGAAAGGCTCAACTCCTGGCTGGACGTAAACGACACGCGCCGGAACAGGTCATCCGAAAGCTACGCCAGGGCAACGAACTCGTAGATAAAGGCACCGACCGTCGAGGAGATCGCTCGGTCTCAGAAACTGACATGCCATCGATGGTTCCGAATCCGTCTTACTGGCAACACTATTCGTAGTTCTTTCCCCAGAGACTCGCGATTGGCGTCACGAGCCGCCGAGAGGAATTCCACTCGACTCCGCTGCTTCGACTCCTCATGGACACTATCCACTGCGCAGAAATCCAGGTCGGTGGTGTCACCGTCGCAGTGACTGAAGATATGGATCGTTTATGAAATGTGCTTTGGTGAGTTCGGAAATATGGGGACTGGGGCGAATTGAGTGCTGCTCACTGGTTGCTACCGCAACTAAGATTCTCAGAAACCCAGGCTGTTCCCACTACGGTGAGTAGAGACCAGCGATAGGCTCAGTGATTGTGAAGGTTTTCATCAGTCATGCGGCCATCGACGCTCCTATCGCGGCGTACCTGACGGAGTCACTTGGCCGCAACCTCGGACTCACTTTCTTCCTGATGCCAAGGGATTCACCACCAGGCCTTCCATGGATTGACCAGATTAAGCACGGGCTCGATCAGTGCGACGTCCTCTGGTCGATCGTCACGCCGAACTCGGCGGATCGTCCCTGGATCTCTGCTGAGTGGGCATGCTTCTGGTACCAGTCGAAGCCAACAGTGCCGCTACTGGCTGGGGTGGGTTTCGAAATTTTGTGGGAGCCTATGAAGGCTTACCCGTCGGTCACGCTCGACGATGTGACATCAGTGACCCAGTTTCTCAGGTCCGTCGCAGACGAGACCAAATCCCAACCGCAGTCTGGCGTAGTGCCGCTCGCGGCCGAGATTGTTCGCGAGGTGCCCGCGATCCAGCAGCGGCAATTGGTGGCCAACTTGGAGGAGGTATTCGGCAGACTTGGCCGGGACATCCGGAGCGGTACCGACAACATTCGGCAAGAGGACGTTCGAGCTCTTGTCCTAGGCAATCGACTCGACGAGCTGTTGAAGTTGGCCACAAGTCATGAGGCCGTATCGGTGAAGCAGCGCCAGGTGGCGATGGCCCTACTCGAGAGTGGTAGGACTGGTGAAGCCGGAACTCTGGCTAACGTCATTTCAAATCGAGCCGAAGCTCGAACTATTGCAGTTCAGATAGTGCGGCGCATCCTGCGGGGGGCCAGCCTGGAGTCCGAGGAATGGCAGGTTTTGAATAGCCTCTACGACCGGCTCGGGGTTCCCCAGAGGCGCGATGTTCTGTTCGCCATGGAAGAGGCTGGTGTGGCGCCGCTGGGACGATGGGCATCGGGACCCAGACCTGTTAACTGAGGTGCCGCGCGACGATCTTCGCTGACAGGTGACAAATGCCGGGTTCGCACTACTGGCGACGAACTCCCTCAGGCCAGAGAATGCGTATGGTGCGACCAAGTCTCTCAGCATGTGCCACGGCATCTGCGGTTCCACCCAATCCGCGGGCAGGTTCTCCATCCCACACCGCGATTAGTAGGTCGCATCGTTCAGCTATCCAAAGTCCGGCTGCGTCGTACGCTTGCTCGTCTGGTTCAGTGAACGGAAGGTGGGTGACATCTGCGGCGCTTGCGAGTAAGTCCCGATAGTGCTCTTTATCCTCGACTGAGAAGGTGCTTTCATAGCCGGCCGCCGGGACGACTACGTGGAGTTTTCCACCCGCAGCGATGAGTTCATTCGCGAAAATCTGATCAGCACCTGCGGCAAGACTGCTGATACCTATCAGAGGGGGACTTGCCGTGGTGAGCAAGTTCCGAATACCGTGAACCGCAAAGTCGATAGCCTCAGCTGGTATCAGCTGGTGTCCGGTGACCCCGATATTTGTCATAGCTGGTCCGCATCGACGAGATTCCAATAATGCTTTCCAAGAGCGGTCAGCTTGCAACCTGACGAATTCATTGCCGCGTAGTATAAATGGTCCTCACCGACGGGCTCTATCAACCGGCACGCACGCAGCTTCTGAAGCCCAGCGAAGGTCGCCTCGTTCTCGGGATCCCTTGGCTCCTCCGTTGGTTCAAAGGACGGGTCCAATGCGAAAATACTGTGCGGGTTCGGGAACCACGAAGTGAGCTGGCGCAGTACAGGCAGCGGTACCCGAGGGTCACATTTGCGGACATCGTGAAGTCGATCGATGTTCGACTTGAATGTTGGTCGTTGCTCCCAGGCACCGAACGATTCTGATAGGTATGCGTAGAGCCCGGAGACGTTGACATGTCCAAGTACGTCAGCTGCTCCGCCATCGAGGGCACCTTCGAAATACGTAGAAAATTGTCCACGGCCTGCCGCAGTTTCCATCGATACTTGGTCGCCACGACTCGCAGTAAGCACCGACAAACCCTGCGGCAGCACCGCAGCGTCGTCAGTGAGTGCGGGAACAGATGTGGCACCACCGGAGAAGCAGCAATCGAGGATCACGATGACTTCCTTCACCTGACTGGCACGGATTTTCTCAAGGACCTCCACAAACCTCACTCCAGGAGTGTCCTGCGTGCCATCGGACGTCACCAGCGAGACATCCCCTCCTGACGAAGCCCCATGACCAGCAAAGTAGAAGAGTGCGAAATCTGCACCCGGAGCGAGAAGTTCGTCGATTCTTCTCAGTAAGACATCTCGGTGTACCGCGGTCTGATCGTCGCGACCAACTACAAGGCGGCAAGCGAAATTTGGTGAATCGTCTTCGTTGCGCGATAGCAGCGGTTGCAGTGCTGTTGCGTCATTCACACAACCAGCGAGGTGGCCGAACTGAGGGTAGTGGTCGATACCCACCAAAAGTGCCCGCTTCACTGAGCGTTCTTTTTCTCAGTCATCATCTGGTTGACCGCAGCTGCGATAGCAATCCAGTTCCACTCGATAGTCCGATTGCGCTGCAGGCCTACTGGCAGCGCGCTCGAGGTGCTGGCGCCGCCGACATACACACCGAAGATCGGGACGTTCAACGCCGACGCCATAGCGATCTCTTTGGTCACGCCGGTCGCTGAAGCCATGCATTTGCCGACGAGAACGATGAGCATATTGGTCTGGGCGATTTTGGTTTTGATCAGCGCCTCCCATTGATCCTGCGGGAGAGCGGTTTTGCTAGACCAGTCTTGCACCGTGAACGGCGTAGGCGAAGTGCTCTTGGCCTGACCAGCGAACAGCACCTTCTCAGTGGCGTTGTTGTCGAAGTCGAAACTCGCGAAGGCTCTGGGGTCTGCCATATGGTCCTCAGTTCGTCGGTGCGGTAGTGACGCCAAGTGTATTCACTGGCACCGACACAATTTGCTCAACCACACATGTCACGCAGGAGGGTAGGTACAGCTTCGACTCTGTCGATCAAGCGTCAGTGTGATTCACCACCACCCTTCCGACCTCGATCTTGGAATGGATTATTTTCGGGATACGGAGAACCAATCGTTCTTCCGCGATTTGGTGGTGACGGACCAGCCGTGCCAAATGCTTCTGCGAAAACGTGGCAAATAATTCGGAGAGTCAGAATCAATGCCTACGTTCACAAAGAGATCTCGAATCTGAGACAGTCCCTGAGAAGCCGTTCGATTCCTTGAATCAAGCCCGACCAGGGTTGGTCGTCTCTTCCTGGGCGCTATGCTCCCGTTCTATGCCGTCGACATTTCAAGCCCTGGCCGTGGCGCTTCTCGCACTTCTCCCTGGAGCTCTGTATGAACTCGCACGTGAACAACGTTCTGGTCGATGGGGTCTTCGCGGTGCCGATCAGATCTTTCGAATGCTTGGGTTCTCGGTTGCCTTCCAGGTGCTCATTTCTCCACTGACTTATTGGCTCTACTCCCATTACGTGGTGACTGGGCACCTTGCTAGAGGGGAACGGGTGAGTGGATGGGTTTGGGTCCTGCTTATCGCCTATCTTGTGACGCCATTCGCGATCGGTCGATTTACTGCGTGGGGTCACAAGCTTCGTGATGATGCGGTCGGTGCTGCCCCGCTCACATCGCTCACTCGGCGGGGGCGCGTCGTAGAGAGAGTAAAACGATGGTTGAACGCATGGAACGAAGAGAAGTCGAGCTACAACCGGACGACGATCAAACAGATCGCAGTCCGGTCGATCAACCTTTACACAGACATCGCCCCAGCTCCGCGAGCATGGGACTATTTTTGGAGCCGACCCAACCTCAAAGGATGGGTCGTCCTGCACCTCAACAACGATGCATTGATCGGCGCCGTATGGAACGAGTCGTATGCCAGTGGCTACCCAGAATCCGGAGATCTGTATCTCTCCGACCAGCTCGAACTTGACCCTATAAACGGGGCCTTCGTAATGCAGACGACTGATACCGCTGGGAACCCCATCCCGGTCAATGAGCAGTTACCTAAAAGTCTCGGCAAGAACCTGCTGATCAGGTGGGATGAGATTAAATACCTGGACTTCTATCCAGCGTAGGATGAACGAGAGCCAACAAGCATGGGAGGCAAGCTGATGCCACAGAATAAGGGTGCCGATCCGAGCACCTTCGAACGCAAAGGTGGGTACCCCTCGGCGCGTGTTCCACGGAGCGAGATGAAGCCTCCGCCTGCGTCAGCTCAATCCCGCCCCGCCGAACCTTCAAGTTCAAGCGGGCCCTCAAGCAGTTCGAACTAATCTGCGTTCGTACAATCTAAGCGAGTATTCTCGCGTGGCCGTCGTCCATATTTGGGCGGCGGCTTCGTCAGTTCTGGACCTGTTCAGAACAGGACTGTTTCACCGATCCGATCAGTAGTCCCAGGAAGCGATCAATATTTTCAGTCGCTCCCTCGTCGTCTGTCATGTAGACGACGAGGTGTTTCAGGCTGAATTCTGCCGTGGCGGACAGGTTTATGGTCACAGGATTTACGATGCAGATTCCGCGGGCGGCGACACTGAAACTTGCTGTCTCAGAACTGACATGCAATCGTCGGGGCTCGGAGTTAGGACTCGAGTCGCCACTGGTTCACGACGCTTTGGGCGACGTCAGTCGGTGAGCGCTTTGATGACAATTGGTAGGTACCGGCGTACCTGATCCTGGTCGCTCTGCTGCTCTTCAGTAGACAAGTCCGGGTATGGGGTGGCGATCTGCGTGTCCCACCGGGCGACCAGTTCGGCGGGGATCACCAACGCGCCGTCCTCCCGCCGCTCGCCCTGGTCATGGACGTACTGCTGCCAGTGCGCCCACCGTTCGTGCTCTGCCGTCGCTAGGCGCAGCATCAGGTCATCACTCTCGAGAACGCGGCGGATCTGATCGTCGGTGGGCATCAGATCAGGTTCTGCTTTACGAGGTTCCAGTAGTGCTGGCCGAGTACCGTCAACTCGCACGCTGTCGACCTCATCGCGGCATGCCACATGTGCGGGGCGTCGACGGGTCGGACCAAGTTGACTTTGACGAGGTTCTGCAACACGGCGAAGTCCGCCATTTTTGCGGGGTCCGGCGCAGGCACCGATGAGTCTTCGCTGCCAGAGCGTTCGGGCTCGTAGCTCGGGTCCAACGCCAGCTGAGTTGTGGGGTCCTGGAACAGGACTGTGAGCTTCTGGAGCTCAGCCAGCTCGATCGGCGCATCTGTCTCCCGGAGCGAGACGAACTTCTTCACGTTCGTCTTGAACACCGGCCGCTGCGCCCAGTTTCCCAGCGACTGGTCAATGTGCGCATACACGCTGCCGGGGGTTATCGCACCGACGAGGTTGGCGGCAGCGCCGCTGAGCGCGTCGACGAACAAACTGGTGAATACTCCGGACCCGCCGCCTGTCTCCATCGCATACTGCTCGGCAGTTGATGCGGTGAGGATCGTCACCCCATCGGAGATCTCTGCGACCTGCTTCGCGACCGCGCTCGTTCCCGCGATTCCGCCGTGACAGCTGTCGAGGATGATGACCTTGTTCTTCGCTTTGGACTGATTGGCCATCGACATCACTTCGGACAGGGCAAGGCCGTCGTGACCGGACGTGCTGTCGCTCGCACAGAGGAACCCGCCGGTGTCATCGATGTAGCCGTGGCCGGCGAAGTAGAACAACGCGATATCCGCATCATCGTTGAACAGCTCCTCCACCGCCTCGCGCAGCTGCGTGCGGGTGATCCGGGCGGTCGGACCGGTGCCGGTCATCAGCCGCGGGGTGGCGAAGTTGAGGGTGCCGTCAGCGTTGCGCTCCAGGACGCTCTTGACGCTGTAGGCGTCGTTTACTGCTCCGCTGAGTGGGGAGATGTGGTCGTAGTGGTCAATGCCGACGATCAGTGCCTTACGCATATCGGCTACAGCGAATCGATGAAGCCGGCGATGTTGTCATCGCTCCACGTAACCGTGCTCACCCCGGCGAGGACCGTGCGGTCATCCTTGTAGGCCCAGATACCTCGGATTGGCTTGCCTTCCTCTTTGGCGCACTGGATCTCCCACGCCTGACCGTCCGAGGTCAGCGAGTTCTTGCTTACCAGCACGATCACACCGTGTGAGCGGCGGATACGGGTGCGGACCTTTTCTTTCCATCCCGAGTCGTACGGCTCCTTGACCGACATATCGATGAATTCGTATGGTGCACGCGGGTGCAGCGATTGACCCTTCAAGAAATCACGCTGCCGTTCGTCCTCCATCGCGAATGCGACAAAAACGACTTTGGTCTCAGCCACTGTGTGATCTCCTCAACACCCGAGTTGCTGCCCTCATGGGCTGCGAATGAACTCAATAGGAAACCTACCGGTCACCTCCGACATCATCGAATGTTGAGATGCTGACACGCCGGTAACCCGCATTTGCCGAATCCTTTGAGCACCGTGTGATCGGTCAACTTCCGTTCTGCAAGTACTACTCGGGTAGACCGGGACGGTCGGTGAGGCCTCCACGGTGCCAGCGACGCCCCGTCAGCTGGACTCACCCAATTGCAGTTGCGGCGGCCGCTGACTTCCTCGTTTCAGGATGTCAGCTGGGTGTCTCACTTCCTTGGAATTTAGGCACCTGTTCGTTTGTGCGTGGGATCGGGCATCGTCCCGGTTGGCCTCGTCTCAGAAGTACGTACCAAAACTAGCGTCTCAACAGTGCGCGATGCGGCGATCAATGAGACGCTTCGGGTATTCGGGTGCAGCGAACCGATACCTCGCGTCAGCGCCGACTTTAGTTTCTGCGTGAAACGCTCCGTCTGTGACAAGAGGAATGTACGTCTTGTCGGGAATGGATCGATATTCGGCATCTGGTCAGCCGCGGCGATTGCGCAGGTGGAGTGCGTCGAAAACCCGTGTCGACAATCAACGTCGAATCTCTGCGGGCGACCGGGGTTTCCGACGGCATTGAAGGATTGAACCCCGTTGTTTGCAGATCAGTTCGCATGTCAGCGCGCAGAGGTGGAGTGGCAGAGGTGGACAGAAGCGATTGTCGAGCGGTCATCCTCCACCTGAATATTCGAGTGGCCATGGCGTCGGAGGGTCGGCTCCAACTTTGTGATCCGATCCATCTGCACCGCCGTGAAGCCATTACTCGGCGCCAACACGGCAGGGTTGAACCGGGCTGAGAAACATGGGAAGCGCGTCGGGGATCAGGAGTTCGACCCGTACAAAGTTTGATGTCGATGGCATCGCGAGTTTCCATTCGTCGTCGATGTGGACCAATGCCAGTAGTTTCTCGCCGGCGGTCGCTACGCCGGTCTCGATCTGAACCGACACAGCCAACGCGGCAACAGGGTCAGTTCAACCTCTTGCTCAGAGGCGCGGCCGAAGCGCAGGCGTGCTCGATTTACGGCCCGTATTTGTGTTTCGGGCGTGTCCGGCAGAAGTTCTCCGTCTCCTTGGATAGTGACGATGGGTTCACGTGTGTCCGAAATGTCGTCCCCATCGGGGACGCCTCAACCCCTAGACTGCAGTGCTGCCCGCGCGGCATTGAACCCACCCATCCCGTGGACCCCGCCGCCCGGGGGAGTCGCGGAAGAGCAGAGGTACACGCCCGGGGCGCCGGTGGCATAGGGGTCCAGCCCGAACCGTGGGCGCGCGATGATCTGCCGCGCAGTGTTCGCCCCCGCGGAGATGTCGCCACCCACGTAGTTGGGGTTGTACGCCTGCATCTGCGGCACATTGCGCACGTGGACGCCCACGATCCGGTCCCGGAACCCCGGCGCAAAGCGCTCGATCTGACGCGTGACCGCATCGGTGGCGTCACCCGGATAGCCATGCGGTACATGCGCATACGCCCACACGGGATGGATGTCTCCGACGGAACGGGAAGGGTCGGCCAAGAACTGCTGGCCCAACAGAATGAAAGGCTTGTCCGGCATCTGACCCCGAACGGTCTGGCGTTCCACGGCAGCCGTTTCCGAAATCGTCCCGGACAGATGCAGGGTGCCGGCCTTGCGGGCATGCGGATTCGTCCACGGCACGACGCTTCCGTCGGAATCACCACGCACGGCGTAGTCGACCTTGTACGCGGCGGTGCCGTAGCGAAACTTGCGGTAGGCCCGGGCAATGCGGTCGGGCTGCCGGCCGTCGAGCAGACGACCGGCCGCGTCGGGTGCGATGTCGAGCATGACGATGTCGTAGTCGGCGATCTGGGAGTAGTTGGTGACCCAGTTCCCGGTTTCGATGGTGCCACCGAGGCTGCGCAGGATCGACGCGAGGGCGGCTGCAATTGAGCCCGAACCACCTTGTGCCACAGGCCAACCGTGAGCATGAGCGGCCGCAGTGAGCATCGAGCCGACAGCACTGGAGAGAGGAATGGTGAGCGTCCCGAACATGTGCGCCGCGACGCCACCGAACAGTGCCCGCGCCTGTGGGGTCTTGAACATCCGAGCGAAACCCGTCGCGGGAAGCAGAGCGCCCGTCCCGAAACGCGCGAGCATCAGCGGATGCTTCGGGAGATGCACGATCGGCTGGAAGACGTCCTGCACCAACTCGTCGAAGTTCTCGGCGAGGTATCCGAAGACGTCGAGCCAGCGCTTACCGTCGGCACCCAGTCCTTCAGCGGTCCGGTTGATGTCGCGCCACAGAACCCCGGCGGTGCCGTCGTCGAGTGGATGGACCAGATCGATCTCGGGCCACAGCCACGTCAGGCCGTGCTTGGCGAGCCCGAATTCGCGGTCGAGGGCCTTGAAGTATGGAGAAGCCAAAGCGGTGGGATGGAAGGCGGAGCAATCGTCGTGGACGAGTCCGTCGACTATGTATTCGCTGCTGCGGGTGCCGCCGCCGATCTTGTCCGCACCCTCGATGACATGGACGTCGATTCCGGCGCGGGCGAGTTCGATCGCCGCCGCGAGACCGTTGGGACCACTGCCCACCACTACTGCTGTTGTCATTTGCTCTTCGCCACCCGTCTTCTCAGATGTGAGCCTACGGAAATTACAGCGATGGCATTCTGCGAGCAAACAATTCAGGCCTAGACCTTGGTTGATCGATCAACTTTTGTTACAGTTCGAGGCGCACTGGCCGCAGCTGATTCTTATCGCTGCGGCCAGTTGTTGCATTCATCGCCCATCGCGCCTGTTTCCTGCGGATTCGGTATCCTGTGAATCGGAACTTCTCTGCACAGACGCAGCTCCGAAATCTGTCGAGGGGCCTTCTGGCTCCCTGCATCGCCGCAGTTCAGAGCAATTATAGGGCTACCTTAGTTGCGCCCGTGCCGGGGTTCTGAATTATCGTTTTCGTTACACGGTTGACTCACAAAAGTTTCAACCGACCGAAGACTCACGTCGCCGGGTGCCAGAACGCACACCATCGCGTCTGCGCAGGGCGGCTACTTCGGTGGTACCGAACACATCGTCGTGTCGGTGCTTTGAAGGACTTGCATTGCAAGTTGATGGCCATCAGCGCTGCTGGTCGTCGGTGCATCTTTATGGCATACGAAGGCTGGGTATGAAGCAACTTCCAGGCCCCCAGGGCCTCTATCACCCGTCCAATGAGCACGACTCCTGTGGAGTCGCATTTGTTGTCGACATGCATGGTCGCCGCAGCAGGGACATCGTCGAAAAGGCGATCACCGCTCTGGTCAACCTCGAGCATCGCGGCGCTGCCGGATCAGAACCCAACACGGGTGACGGTGCGGGCATTCTGCTGCAGGTTCCCGACAAGTTCTTCCGAGCTGTCGTGGACTTCGCGCTGCCCGCCGAAGGCGCGTACGCAACCGGTATCGCATTCCTCCCGCAGGGCGATGCCGATGCACACGAGGCTGCTGCTGCAGTCGAGAAGATCGTCGTCGAAGAGGGCCTGAAGGTTCTCGGCTGGCGCGAGGTCGGAACAGACGACTCCTCGCTGGGCGCACTGGCGCGCGACGCGATGCCGACGTTCCGTCAGATCTTCATCGGCTCCGAGGGTGACAAGTACACCGGCATGGATCTCGAGCGTCGTGCATACGTTGTGCGTAAGCGCACCGAGCACGAACTCGGCTCAGAAGGCGCCGGCAAGGGTGGCCCGGGTAGCGAGACCGTGTACTTCCCCAGCCTGTCCGGCCAGACGTTCGTCTACAAGGGCATGCTCACCACCCCGCAGCTCAAGGGTTTCTACCTCGATCTGCAGGACGATCGTGTCGAGAGCGCACTCGGACTCGTCCACTCGCGCTTCTCCACCAACACGTTCCCGTCGTGGCCGCTGGCGCACCCGTTCCGCCGGGTCGCTCACAACGGTGAGATCAACACCGTCACCGGCAACGAGAACTGGATGCGCGCTCGCGAGTCCCTCATCGACAGCGACGTCTTCGGTGGCCGCGAGAACCTGGACAAGATCTTCCCGATCTGCACCCAGGGCGCCAGTGACACCGCTCGTTTCGACGAGGTGCTCGAGATGCTGCACCTCGCCGGCCGCAGCCTGCCGCACGCAGTTCTCATGATGATCCCGGAAGCCTGGGAGAAGCACGAGAGCATGGACCCCGCTCGTCGGGCGTTCTACGAGTACCACTCGGCTCTCATGGAGCCCTGGGACGGACCGGCGTCGGTGTGCTTCACCGACGGCACCGTCATCGGCGCCGTGCTGGACCGCAACGGTCTGCGTCCGTCGCGTCTGTGGATCACCGAAGACGGCCTCGTCGTCATGGCGTCGGAGGTCGGCGTTCTGCCGATCGATCCGTCCACCGTGGTCCGCAAGGTCCGCCTCCAGCCCGGCCGCATGTTCCTCGTGGACACCGCGCAGGGCCGGGTCATCAGCGACGACGAACTCAAGTCCGAACTCGCTGCCGAGCACCCGTACCAGCAGTGGATCGACGAAGGTCTGATCCACATGGACGACCTGCCGGACCGCCCGTACACGTACATGTCGCACGAGCGCGTCGTGCTGCGTCAGCAGCTCTTCGGTTTCACCAGCGAAGAGGTCAACCTGCTGGTCAAGCCGATGGCTCTCTCCGGTGCCGAGGCACTGGGCTCGATGGGTACCGACACTCCGATCGCCGTGCTCTCGTCACGTCCGCGGATGCTGTTCGACTACTTCTCGCAGCTCTTCGCTCAGGTCACCAACCCACCTCTCGACGCGATTCGTGAAGAGGTTGTCACCAGCCTCGGCGCGACCATCGGCCCCGAGGGCGACCTGCTGCACCCGAATGCGGACTCCTGCAAGCAGATTGCGCTCCCGCAGCCGATCCTGCACAACGACGACCTGTCGAAGCTCGTTCACGTCAACGACGACGGCGAATTCCCGGGCTTCCGCAGCGTTGTGATCCGCGGCCTGTACCCCGTCAAGGAAGGCGGCGACGGTATCCGTCGTGCGCTCGAGGGCATCAAGTACCAGGTCTCGCAGGCAATCGAGGGTGGCGCACGCATCGTCGTGCTCTCGGACCGCGAGTCCACCGAGGATTACGCGCCGATCCCGTCGCTGCTCCTCACCTCAGCCGTGCACCACCACCTGGTTCGTGAGAAGTCGCGCACCAAGGTCGGTCTCATCGTCGAGGCCGGCGACGCCCGCGAGGTGCACCACATGGCGCTCCTCATCGGCTTCGGTGCCGCAGCGGTCAACCCGTACATGGCTTTCGAGACCATCGACGAGTTCCTGCAGAACAAGGAACTCGAGGGCCTGACCCTCGAGAAGGGCATCGCGAACTACATCAAGGCAGCCGGCAAGGGTGTCCTGAAGGTGATGTCCAAGATGGGCATCTCGACGCTCGCGTCGTACACCGGTGCTCAGCTGTTCCAGGTCATCGGCCTCTCGCAGGAGCTGACGGACGAGTACTTCACCGGTCTGCAGTCGCAGCTCGGTGGCATCGGCCTCGACCAGATCGCAGCCGACGTCGAAGCACGTCACCGCATCGCGTACCTCGATCGCCCCGAAGAGCGCGCTCACCGCGAGCTCGAGGTCGGCGGCGAGTACCAGTGGCGTCGTGAAGGCGAGTACCACCTGTTCAACCCGGACACGGTCTTCAAGCTCCAGCACGCAACTCGCACAGGTCAGTACGAGGTGTTCAAGGAGTACACGACCATGGTCAACGACCAGTCGGAGCGCCTTGCCGCTCTGCGTGGTCTGTTCGACTTCAACATCGGCAAGCGGCCGTCGATCTCGATCGACGAGGTCGAGCCGGCCAGCGAGATCGTCAAGCGTTTCTCGACGGGTGCGATGAGCTACGGCTCCATCTCCGCCGAGGCTCACGAGACTCTCGCCATCGCGATGAACCGTCTGGGCGCCCGCTCCAATTCCGGTGAGGGCGGCGAACATCCGTCGCGCTTCACGCCGGACGAGAACGGCGATCTGCGTCGCAGTGCCATCAAGCAGGTCGCGTCGGGACGCTTCGGTGTCACCTCGCACTACCTGAGCAACTGCACCGACATCCAGATCAAGATGGCGCAGGGAGCCAAGCCCGGTGAGGGCGGCCAGCTTCCGGCTCACAAGGTGTACCCGTGGGTGGCCGAGGTTCGGCACTCCACGCCTGGCGTCGGGCTGATTTCGCCGCCGCCGCACCACGACATCTACTCGATCGAGGATCTCGCTCAGCTGATCCACGACCTGAAGAACGCCAACCCGCAGGCCCGCATCCACGTGAAGCTGGTCTCCGAGGTCGGCGTCGGAACCGTCGCGGCCGGTGTCTCCAAGGCACATGCCGACGTCGTTCTGATCTCCGGTCACGACGGTGGCACCGGTGCCACCCCGCTGACCTCCGTCAAGCACGCGGGCGCACCGTGGGAGCTCGGCCTCGCCGAGACCCAGCAGACGTTGCTGCTCAACGGTCTTCGTGACCGCATCGTCGTGCAGGTCGACGGCCAGCTCAAGACGGGTCGCGACGTCGTCGTCGCTGCCCTGCTCGGCGGCGAGGAGTTCGGTTTCGCCACCGCACCGCTGGTTGTCTCGGGCTGCATCATGATGCGCGTCTGCCACCTCGACACCTGCCCCGTCGGTGTCGCGACACAGAACCCGTTGCTGCGTCAGCGTTTCAGTGGCAAGCCGGAATTCGTCGAGAACTTCTTCATGTTCATCGCCGAGGAGGTTCGCGAGCTTCTCGCCGAACTCGGTTTCCGCACGCTGCTCGAAGCAGTCGGCCAGGTCGACATGCTGGACACCACGCGCGCTCTCGATCACTGGAAGGGAAGCAAGGCAGGCAATCTCGATCTGTCGCCGATCCTGACCCAGGTCGAGTCCGCGTTCATGGACCAGGACGTCCACTGCACCGGAACGCAGGATCACGGTCTCGACAAGGCGCTCGATCAGCAGTTGATCGTCTCGGCCCGCAACGCACTCGACAAGGGTGAGGCGGTCTCGTTCGAGTCCGCGATCACCAACGTCAACCGCACGGTCGGCACCATGCTCGGCCACGAGGTCACCAAGGCGTTCGGTGGAGAGGGCTTGCCCGAGGGCACCATCGACATCACGTTCACCGGTTCCGCCGGTAACAGCTTCGGTGCTTTCGTGCCCAGCGGTATGACCCTGCGCCTGCACGGCGACGCCAACGACTTCGTCGGCAAGGGCCTCTCGGGTGGACGCATCGTCGTACGCCCGCCGCTCGATGCAGCGGAAGGCTTTGTCGCCGAGGACAACATCATCGGTGGCAACGTCATCCTGTTCGGCGCCACCAGCGGCGAGGCTCTGCTTCGCGGTGTCGTCGGCGAACGCTTCGCAGTCCGTAACTCCGGCGCCACTGCCGTCGTCGAGGGTGTGGGCGATCATGGTTGCGAGTACATGACGGGTGGAAAGGTGGTCATCCTCGGAGCCACCGGACGTAACTTCGGCGCCGGCATGTCCGGTGGCGTCGCGTACATCTACAACCCCGACAAGGCATTCGAGAAGAACCTCAACACCGAACTGGTGGACCTCGAGGATCTTTCGGGCGACGACTTCACCTGGTTGAAGAGCGTCATCGAACGTCATCGCGACGAAACCGGCTCCGAGGTTGCCACGCGCATCCTCGGCGACTGGTCGCAGCAGGTGGGTCACTTCGCAAAGGTGATGCCCCGCGACTACAAGAAGGTTCTTTTGGCCATCGCGGCCGCAGAGAAGGATGGCAAGAACGTGGACGAGGCAGTTATGGAGGCAGCTCGTGGGTGATCCAAGCGGCTTCCTGAAGCACACGTCGCGCGAACTTCCGGTTCGCCGGCCGGTGCCGTTGCGCCTGCTCGACTGGAAAGAGGTCTACGAGGAGTTTCCGAAGGAAACCCTCCAGACCCAGGCCAGCCGTTGCATGGACTGCGGAATTCCTTTCTGTCACAACGGTTGCCCTCTCGGAAACTTGATTCCCGAGTGGAACGACCTGGTCTTCAAGGACCACTGGCACGACGCCATCGAGCGTCTGCACGCGACCAACAACTTCCCGGAGTTCACCGGTCGTCTGTGCCCCGCACCCTGTGAGGCGTCCTGTGTCCTGGGCATCAACCAGGATCCGGTCACCATCAAGCAGGTCGAGGTCGAGATCATCGACAAGGCCTTCGACGAAGGGTGGGTCAAGCCGGTTCGCGCCGCGCACGCCACCAACAAGAGGGTCGCAGTTGTCGGCAGTGGTCCGGCCGGTCTGGCTGCAGCGCAGCAGCTGACCCGCGCCGGTCACGCAGTGACGGTCTTCGAGCGGGCAGACCGCATCGGCGGCCTGCTGCGCTACGGCATCCCCGAGTTCAAGATGGAGAAGCGGCACATCGACCGCCGTCTCGAGCAGATGGAAGCCGAAGGCACCGTCTTCAAGACCAACGTCAATGTCGGCGTGGACATCACCGCGGACGAGCTGCGCGAGCAGTTCGACGCAGTGGTTCTGGCCGGCGGCGCCACCGCAGCTCGCGATCTGCCGATCCCGGGCCGCGAACTGGACGGCATCCACCAGGCGATGGAGTTCCTGCCGATCGCCAACCGCGTGCAGTTGGGTGACCTCGACGCTCCCACCATCACCGCTGAGGGCAAGAAGGTTGTCATCATCGGCGGCGGCGATACCGGCGCGGACTGCCTCGGCACCTCGCACCGTCAGGGCGCAGCCAGCGTGCACCAGTTCGAGATCATGCCGCGTCCCCCGGAGACTCGCGCCGAGCAGACTCCGTGGCCGACGTACCCGCTCATGTTCCGCGTGGCTTCGGCTCACGAGGAAGGCGGCGAGCGTCTGTTCTCCGTCAACACCGAGAACTTCGTCGGTGAAAACGGCAAGGTCACCGGACTCAAGGCTCACGAGGTCGAGATGAAGTCGGGTCGTTTCGAGAAGGTCGAGGGCTCTGACTTCGAGCTCGAAGCCGATCTCGTGCTCCTGGCAATGGGCTTCGTCGGTCCCGAGAAGCCGGGTCTGCTCACCGATCTCGGTGTCGACTTGAACGAGCGCGGCAACGTCGCCCGCACGTCGAAGTGGAACACCAACGTCGACGGCGTGTTCGTGGCCGGTGACATGGGCCGCGGTCAGTCCCTGATCGTCTGGGCCATCGCCGAGGGACGTTCCGCAGCAGCCGCTGTGGACACCTACCTCGAGGGTGTCACCGCCCTTCCGTCACCGATCCACCCGACAGCGGCTCCGCAGCGCTAGAGGCTCTTACAAAGCCGCACCCCATCGCATTCGGTGGGGTGCGGCTTTGTTTCTGCAAGTAGTTCGCACGATCTGTAACAAACCTTCATCAATCGTGCATCGGACAGACACAACGCCCAGACAGTATGATTCCGGAGCATCGATAGTGGTGTATGGGTTGCTTAAGTTAAATCAGGGGAGTTTCATGCGTGCGAGGCGTCTCGTTGCGGTGTTGTCGGCACTAGCTGCGGCAGTAGTGGTACCGGTTGTCAGTTCTCCCGTGGCGTCGGCTGATCCCTGCCCCGGTCTGTACGTCGTGGCCATTCCGGGAACCTGGGAGCCTTCGGGTACTTCTCCCGGTGCCGGCATGCTTGCCCCGGTCACCAACGGCCTTCCCGGTTCCGTACGCACCGATTACGTCACGTACTCGGCAACGGCCTTCCCGTGGGAGTCCAACGTCTACGCCAAGTCGAAGCAGCAGGCTGTCGACAACGCCCGCGGCATGATCGCCGCGATGGCCGCCTCGTGCGGTGACACCCGCTTCGCGATCGTCGGATACAGCCAGGGCGCCGACGCGGCAGGCGATCTCGCAGCCGAGATCGGAACCGGCATCGGCGTTGTTCCCCCGACTCGCGTCGAGGGCGTCGGCCTTCTGTCCGATCCCCGCCGCTCCGAGTCAGACGTCCTGATCGGACCCGCTGTCGGAGGCAACGGAGCCAGCGGCGCTCGCATCGGTGGATTCGGTTGGCTGTCAGGCAAAACGGTGACGCTGTGCGCCGTCGGTGATCTGTACTGCTCGACGCCCAAGGACGATTTCGTGATGCGTCTGGCCGGGTTCATGGCTCAGGTTTCCGACCCCACTCCGGCAAACGCTCTCTCGCTTCGCGACGAGGCCGCCGTGATCGTCAACGATCTGGTCACTGCAGGCGGACTCCCCGCACTGATGGCTCAGCTCGATCCAGGCGCGAACTCGCGGCGCGTCGATCAACTGGTCGCCTTCTACGGCTCGCAGGTTCACACCGACTACACGCGTTACGTTGTTGACGGCGCAGGCAATTCGGCTACATCCTGGCTGCACAACTGGTTGGCCGGCAAGGCCTGATCAGCAGTACGTCTGCTCCGCGGTGTCGACGTAGATCTCGGCGATCCGCTGCGAAGACATCGGCGTGATCTGTGAGTACACCTCTCCGACGGAGTTGAACTCCGCCAGCACCTCGGACCGCGGCATGCCGTCGGCCAGAGCCTTGCAGGTGCCGTCGGCGTAGAGGATCTCGGCGGAATCCATTCCGGCGGGCGGGATCCCGGCCAGACGTAGAGCGGCGATGTACCGCTGCCCCTTCTCGCCTGCGTTCGCGACGATCTCGTCCGGTGAGCGTGCGTCGATCGGTGCGTTCGCCGGTGGCGCTACCGGCAGCGTTACCGGTGGGGGCGTCGATTCGACGACGCTCGGCGCGGCTTCCGGAGTTGCGGCGGGTGGGCTGGTCGCCAGCGCCGACAGTGACTCGGGGGCAGCTGAACTCGACGTTGCCGCGATCGACGTGCTGGTGGCAGCAGATGTGGATTCCGCTGCGTTGCTGTCGGATTGGCTGCTGCAGCCGCTGAGGAGTAGGCCCGCTGCCGCGACGCAGAGGGCCAGTCTGTTCGTGTTCATCACCCGTGAGTGTTACACACCGTACCGCTTAGTTTGTCCGTTTTAAGGAAACTCCCTTTTGCCCTGTTTTTAAGTCGAAGTCCTGTGATATACATCTGTTCAGTTGTTACTTGTGAGTAGGAGCACACCGCAAGTCCTTGTCGGCGGCGGTCGAAACACAAGCAATGACTGCGAGTTTCGTCCCCCATCACATAAACGGCAGGGAGAAATCAGTGCAGAAATCTCACAAGAACGGCAACAGACGTCTCGGCACGCGCGTGGCCGTTATTGCAGGTACCGCAGGTGCAGTGCTGGCTTTTGCAGCGCCGATGGCCTCGGCTCAGGACCCGGTCGACAATTCGGTACCGGGCGCCGCAGTGTGTCCGGCTACTGCCGAATCCTGTGTGTCGGTAGTGGTTCAGAGCGGAACCTTCGACAACAACGGCTTCAACCTCCCGATCGGAAAAGGCGACATGATCATTGCCGCCGAGGCCGGCTCCGGTGAAGGTGAGTCCACCGTTCTTCTCCCGCGCGACGACGGACACAACGGTGTCTACTCCAAGCCGTTGACCGTTCCCGGCGGCGTTCTGGGAATCGATCTTCCGTTCGGCAATCTCTTCGGCCTTGCCGCAGTAACGGCCGAGGTGGAGGCAACGGCTGCGCCGACTCTCAACGGAATCATCACCGACATGGATCTGAGCATCCCGGTGCGGATGAAGATCAACAACGCGTTCCTCGGTGACAACTGCTACCTGGGTTCCGCGGCGGCGCCGGTGAATCTTCGTCTCGCGCCTGACCCGTCGGTGGTCCCTACCTACACGGTGCTTCCGTCGACTGCGCTGAAGGTGAGCCCGGTCGGGAACGAGGCCACCGGCTTCGCGCTGCCCGCCGCCAGTGGTTGCGGACCGTTCGGAGTGCTGAATCCGATCGTCAACTGGCGAGCAAAGGTACCGGCCACGTCCGGAACCTCGCTCAGCACGATCTCCGACGCCTACCTGTATCCGGGCGGGCTCACCGGTAGCGATCCTCTCGACGATCTCGGTGGCGGAACAGGATCCAGCGGTTCCAGTGGCTCGAGCGGTTCGTCCGGAAGCTCCGGTTCCTAGAAACTCGGATGCCTAGACGCAGCGGTGGTGACGGAATGTCACCACCGCTGCGGCGTCCGACCTGTAATAACCTGTGCCTCAGGGTGGGCGAAGGCGGCACTCCATCAGGAGGACCTGCGCGGCCACGAAATCACAGGGGAGTCCTCAAACATGTTTCGAGACAGCGTTCTTGCCGGTCCGGTCCTGCGTCGAGGTGTGACGGCACTGGCAGTTGCTGCCGCAGCCACCATGTTTGTCGGCACCGCAGCAACGGCGGAGCCGGCAGCAGTTGTCGGTGAGGTGTCCGCGGACTCCATCGCGGCAGCCCGTGCGCAGGCCATCGGAACGACGGTCACCGTCGTCGGAACCGCGACTACGCCGTCCGGAGTGTTCGAATCCAGCTTCTACGACAAGGGCTTTGGTCTCCAGAGCGGCAATTCGGGCATTTACATCAGCGATCCGAACAACTCCGGGATTGCTCTCGGCGATCAGGTTCAGGTCACCGGAGTCCTCGCGGATCAGGAAGGCCTGCTCGTCGTCCGCCCGACTGCCGTCGAGGCAATCGGCACGACCACCCAGATCAGCCCGGCGCGATTGCCCCTCAATGCAATCGGTGAGGGCAGCGAAGGTCGTCTCGTGACGGTGTCCGGGATCGTGAGCGGACCCGTCGTCGACGATCTGCCGTACGGCCACAAGATCCTGGTGTCCGGCGTCGACGGAAACACCGTCATCTTCGTCAACACCCAGACCGGAATCGACGTCGACGCCATTGCAGTCGGACGCCCGATCACCGTCACCGGCTTCAGCGGCCAGTACGCCAGCACCTACGAGGTTCTTCCCCGCTCGGAAGCCGATGTGCAGCAGGGTTTCACGGGCAGCCTGAGTTTCGGAAGCTGACCTAGATCTCGAACCGAGCTCCGACGCGCATCGACCCGGGAGACAACCGGCTGATCGTGCGTCCGAGCTTGGCTTCGACGGTCACGGGCACCACGGCCTTGTTCGTGCGAACTGCTTTCACGATGGCACTGGCCACCCGGTCGGGGGTGAAGTTTCGTTTGCGGTAGAAGTTGTCGACCTTGGTTTGATTTTCGAGTTGTTCTTCGGCGGTGGTCCCGGCGAACTCGGTGGTCTTGAGGATGTTCGTGTGCACGAGGCCGGGGCAGATGGTGCTGACGCCGATGCCGTGTGGAAGCAGCTCTGCCCGTAGGCAATCCGAGAGCATGAATACCGCTGCCTTGCTTGTCGAATACGCGGTGAGGGCCTTCTGGGGTGTGTAGGCGGCGGCCGAGGACAGGTTGACGACGTGTCCGCCGGTTCCCCGGTCGATCATCATCGGGGTGAATGCTCGGCAGCCGTAGACAACTCCCCAGAAGTTGATGTCCATGACGCGCTCGAACTGGCGCTGCTCGGTGTCGGCGAATGTCCCGGAGAACCCGATTCCAGCGTTGTTGACGACGATGTCCGGCACGCCGTGATGCGCCGCGACTGTCTCCGCGAATCGGATCACGGCCTGTTCGTCGGACACGTCCACCTGGTAGGCGTGCGAACCGCCACCGAACACCGCTTCGGCTCCGCTGGCCTGAGTGGGTGTGTTGATGAGTGCCGCAGTGTCCTGCGCGCTTTCGAGGTTGATGTCGGAGACGACGACGATAGCTCCCTGGGCCGCGAAGGCGAGGGCCGTTTCACGCCCGATGCCGCTGCCTGCACCGGTGACAACTACGAGCGTGCCGGTGAGGTCGCGTAGTCGACGCTGCAACTTCGTGCCGCGTCGCCAGCCGGTGACGTCCTTCAGTAGCCCCATTGGTTGCCCTTTTCGTGTGTACGTTTGCGGCGTGTGTCTCTAGCTGACTTCCCCTCTGCGAAAGGTATCCGATGAGGGGGCTCCGTGTCGTACGAGTCGTTCGAGTCCACACATCTGCAGGTTGCACTGGCCGCGGCTGCCCACTCCTCGACGGTGCTTCGGCGATCCACCCGTCGAGGGCGCTTGAATCGGAATGAATTCCTGACCTTCGCTAACGTCCTGACCTGCAAATGTCGCTCGAAAACTGAACAATCTTCTCGCTCCATTCCACTGAGCGGGACCTACGACTAATACCTGTGCCTTACATCACAAACTGTCTCGACAATGCTTCACATCACAGTTTCTGACCTGGAGGTTTTGAATGAGTCGCAGTTCTCGGCGCGGTCACCGCAAGGTTGCCGCCGTCGCGCTGGCTGTCTCCGCCGGCCTGTTCGTCTCGTCGTGCGCTGACAGCGGGAACGGGGGTGGGAGCGGCGACGCACCGGATTCCGGTTCGGGGTTGTCCATCGGCCCGGTCAACGAGCAGTCCGGCGAGGGTGACGCGGTCAAGGGCGGCACGCTGACGTTCAGCGGGTACTCCGCTGTCACGAATCTCGACCCCGCGAAGACTCAGATCGCCGGTTCGGTCGCCGGTTCGGAGTTGGGCGCCATCTACGACACCTTGCTGCGCTACGACCCGGCGTCGAAGGAATTTGTTCCGAAACTCGCGGAGTCGATGGAACCGAGTTCCGACTTCAAGACGTGGACTCTCGAACTGCGCGACGGTGTGAAGTTCAGCGACGGCACTCCGGTGGATTCGGCGGCCGTCTCAGCGAGCCTCAATCGCTACGTCACCAACAAGGGACCGCAGTCGAGCCTGTACGCGTCGAAGGTTGCGTCGGTCGACACCCCGGACGCGTCGACGGTCGTCTTCAATCTTGTCGACCCGTGGACCGGTATCGAGTCACTGCTCTCCACCGGACCCGGCATGATCGTCGCGCCGAGCGCCCAGCAGGGCGATCAGTTCACCCCGATCGGCGCGGGCGCGTTCACCCTCGAGAAGTTCGCTCCCAACGAGGAATTGATCCTCGACGCTCGGGAAGACTACTTCGACGGTGCCCCGAACGTGGACAAGCTGCGGTTGATCAGCATCGTCGGTTCACAGTCCACCACCGAATCCCTCAAGAGCGGCGGCACCGACGTCGCGTACATGCGTTCGCTTCCGAACGTCCTGGATCTGATCGACTCCGGCTACCCGGGCTTCGTCGACATCCCGTCGCTGTCGTACCTCTCGCTCGTCAACACGGCTCCCGGTCGTCCCGGTGCCGACGTGCGGGTGCGTCAGGCATTGGCTCTCGCGACCGATCCCGTCGCTCTCGACAACCGACTCAACGAAGGTAAGGGTCTGCCCGGGCAGGTCATCTTCCAGGACACCTCTCGCTGGCACAACGACGTCGCTCCGATCGGCGTAGACACCGCCAAGGCGAAGCAGCTTCTCGACGAGGCCAAGGCCGACGGTTTCGACGGCAAGATCACATACCTGACGCTGCAGGAGAACTCGGCGCAGGCGATGGCTTTGGCACTGCAGTCGATGGCCAACGCCGTCGGTTTCGATTTCCAGATCGAGTACGTCAACTCGGTTGCCGACGTCGTCAAGCGTTTGTACGCCGACCGCGACTTCGACATGGCAACAGGTTCGGCCAACCTCGCGGAAGCCGATCCGTTCGAGCGTCTGTACTCGAACCTCAAGACCGGTGGGCGAAACAACGCCGCGAGTTTCTCCGACCCCGAGATGGATACGCTGCTCGACCAGTTGGGTGTAGCGACGTCGAACGACGCGAAGATCGAGGTGCTCGCCAAGATTCAGGAGCGCGCCAATGAGGTTGTGCCGTGGCAGGTTTACGGCAACACTCCGTGGCTCGGTGTGTGGGGGCAGAACGTCCACGGCATTCAGCAGAGCCTGGACGGAATCATGTTCTTCGACAAGGCCTGGAAGAACTGAAGGCCTCTGAAGAACTAGAGAACTGATCAGACCCGAGAAGCGTCCCCGCGGGGACGCTTCTCGGCATCAGAGAGTGTGGCCGATCAAGAAGTGAGATCGAGGGCGGCGCGGACGATGCTGTCGGAGTCGAGTCCGTGGTACCGGTAGACGTCTTCGAGTGAACCGACCTGGCCGAACCGGCTCACTCCGAGCGCAGCCCCCGGAACGTTGTTGATTCCCGTCAGGAACGCGAGGGTGTGCGGGTGCCCGTCGAGAACGGTGACCATCGGCGCGGACCGGCTACTCGGAAAGACCTGATCCAGGATCCATGACGGACCGTCCGCGAGACCGCGCCGAGACTGGAGTGCTTCGAAGAGCAAGCCGGGGCTGGTCACGCACACGACATCGGCGGAAATACCTTGCTCGCCCAGTCTTTCGGCGGCGACAAGTGTTTCGGTGACGGTGGCACCCATACCGACCAGGGTGACGACCGGATCAGGGTTGTGCCGCAGCGTGTACGCGCCGGCCACCACCTGACGTCGACGGCGTTCTCGCGCGGCCGGATCGGCCGGCACCGCGGCCAAGGCCTGATCGACCGGACGGGTCGACAGGCGCAGATACGACGAGCTGCCGTCTGGTCGGCCGAGGCGTCCGATGCTGTCGAGGAGCGTCCACTCCACGTCGACGGCGAATGCCGGTTCGAAACTGACGCACCCCGGCTGTTCGAGTCCGATGGACGGAGTCTTGATCGACTGGTGCGCACCGCCTTCGGCTGCCAGGGTGACGCCCGACGGAGTGCCGACCATGATCGACTGTCCACCGGCGTAGATGCCGTACGACCACGGTTCGAGAGCCCGCTCGATGAAGGGGTCGTACATCACGCCGATCGGGAAGAGCGGCTGGCCCCAGCGACTCCAGGTTGCACCGAGTTCGCCCATCAGCCCGACCAGGTTGGTCTCGGCGATACCGAGTTCCATGTGCTGACCGGTGGGCTTCTCACGCCAGTGCATGATCGTTTCGGCGTCGTCGGCAAACCAGTTGTGCCGCTCGTTGGGGGACCAAACCCCGACCTTGTTCAGCCACCCTGCCAGGTTGGTGGTGGAACTGACGTCCGGGCTCAGTGTGACAACACGTTTCGCGGCGTCCGGCGCCTCTCGGCTGAGGTCGAGTAGCACCCGCCCGAGAGCTGCCTGAGTGGTGGATGTGCCGGAGGGGGTACGGCCGATGTCTTTCGGAACTGCCGGGGGCATCAGATGCTCCACCTTCGGGCGAGCCAGGCGCTCAGCGGTTTCGGCGCAGATGCGACCTGACGGGCCGTCCGCCTCGAACCGTTCCCAGGGCTTCGACGGATCCATGCCGAGTTCCGCCGCCAGAATCTCGTACTGCTCGGTGGTGAGCAGCGACGAGTGGTTCTGCGGATGGCCCTGCGTCGGCAGGCCCCGACCCTTGATCGTGTACGCGATGATCACGGTGGGACGGGTGTCGTCGATCTGCGCGTACGCCTCTCGCAGAGCGTCGAGGTCGTGGCCACCGAGATTGCGGATGGCCTCGAGCACCGTGGCGTCGTCGAGGTCGTTGATCAGCGACGTGATCGCGTCGGCGTCCGCCGCGTCGCCAGGCAGCCTCAGACGGACCTCGTCGGCCGTGCATCGCAGCAGACGCTGGTACTCCGGATTCGGCATGTCCAGGATTCGTTCGCGCAACGCGGTGCCGCCCGGCCGGGTGAACAGTGATTCCAGGAGCGCGCCGAATTTCACGGTGATGACCTGCCAGCCGGCGCCCGAGAACATGCGCTCCAGGCGGGTGGCCGCGATGTTCGGCACCACCCGGTCGAGTGATTGGCGGTTGAGGTCGACTATCCACACGATCTCACCCAGTTCGGCAACCGAATGATCGAGAACTGCTTCCCACACAGCGCCCTCGTCGAGTTCGGCGTCACCGACAAGGGAGTACTGACGCCCGGTTCCGGCGCCGCCGAGGGAGGCGTCGACGTATCGGCGTGCGATGGCGCCCCAGATGGGAGCCGTCGCACCGATTCCCACAGATCCGGTCGAATAGTCCACCGGATCAGGATCTTTTGATCGACTCGGGTAGCTCTGCAGGCCCCCGAACTCGCGCAGCGTTGTCAGGTACGACTCGTCGAGTTCACCGAGCAGATAGTTGATGCCGTGGAGCACCGGAGCCGCGTGCGGCTTGACGGAAACCCGGTCGCCGGAACGAAGTTGGCCGAACCACAGCGACGTCATGATCGAGACCATCGACGCGCACGAGGCCTGGTGGCCGCCGACTTTGAGCCCACTGGGATTCGGACGGACACGGTTGGCGTGATGGATCATCGCGGTCGACAACCACAGAACGCGCTTCTCGATCTCCGCCAGTGGCTCGGGAGCGTTCTGGTTGATGCTGGGGCTGTTCACGGCCGGTCCTGCCTTCAATAGTTGACATCGATCGCCGCACCGCCTGTACCCCAGATCATGGGGCCGACGATGTGGTTGTGATGTTTGGCAGGACTTCCTGAGGCCGAACCGTTCGGCGCGGCAAAGTCCAGCCGCACCTGTCGATCTGTTGTGCAGATTCTGCGTCAAAGTCCATCATCGGCATACAGATTGGGCAATAGCTACCCAGTGGATTGAGCAATGTGCGCAACACCGGGCCCTGTGCGCCGTGCGAGGTGGGCACTATGCGCAGCACAATGCGAGTCGTGCGCGCTCAATCCATCAGATCGTGGACGTAGCACCAGCGCCAGGATTCGCCGGGCTCGTGCGAGCGCATGACCGGGTGCGCGGTGTCGCGATAGTGGTTGGTCGCGTGCTGATGGGGGCTGGAATCGCAGCACCCGACGTGGCCGCAGGACAGGCACATGCGCAGGTGAGACCAGTTATCCTCGCCCAACTCGGCGCACTCCTGGCAGACGCCGGGCGTCAGCGCCGCCGGATCCGTTTCGGGCGCATTGGTTAGTTCCTCGCAACCGGTCGGAGCGGGTGCGGGCTGCTGTGTGCGAGCTGCTGCTCGCTTCAGGATTTTCTTCATCGCCTTCCATACTGCATGCTGCCAGAGTGAACGGCATATTACTGGGGGTTGTAGTAGCGGCGTTGCTGGTGGCGGCGGTCGCGCGAAGGTTCGGATTGTCTTCGCCGCTGATCCTTGTCCTGGTCGGTTTGATCGCCTGCCAGATACCCGGTGTTCCGGAGTTGGAGCTCGATCCGGACCTCGTCCTGTTCGTCGTGTTGCCTCCACTTCTCTACTCGGCGGCGCTGGACAGTTCATACCTGGCACTGCGGTCCAATCTGCGTCCGATCGGATTTCTCGCAGTGGGGCTGCCCCTGGCGACGACGGCAGCGGTGGGCTTTGTCGCCTACCTGATCGTGCCGGAGTTCTCGATTGCGGCCGCACTGGTTCTCGGCGCCATCGTGGCGCCGCCGGACGCGGTGTCCGCGAGCGCAATCGGACGCAAGCTCGGTCTGCCGCGCCGAATCATGACCCTGCTGGGCGGGGAGAGCCTGCTCAACGACGCCACCGCTCTGACGGCCTACAAGGTCGCTCTCGCGGCGGCGGTGGGTACCGGTGCGACACTGATCGGCGGCTTCGAGACCTTCCTCGTCGCAGCGGTCGGTGGAACGGTGATCGGCCTCGCCGTGGGCTTTGTCATCTCGAAGGTTCGCGGCAAACTCCAGGATCCGGTGATGGAGAGTGGAATCGGATTGGTGGTGCCGTTCTTCACCTACCTGGCTGCGGAAGAGGTCCACGCGTCGGGCGTCATCGCGGTCGTCGTGGCCGGATTGTTCCTCGGCCAGCGCTCGACCCGCGCGAGTTATGCGACGCGCTTGCAGGACACGGCGGTATGGAAGGCCGTCGACCTGATCCTGGAGTCCTTCGTCTTCCTGTTGATCGGGCTCCAATTGCCCAGTGTTGTCAACGGATTGCAGGGGTACAGCACCTCGATCGTCGTCTGGGCGTCGATTGCCGTGCTCGTGACCGTCGTGGTGGTGCGGATCGCCTGGGTGTTCCCGTTCACGTACGTACCGCGTTGGCTGTCGCCCCGTATCCGAGCGAGGGAGCCGGAGATTTCGGCGCGGGCAGTGTTCGTCGTGTCGTGGGCCGGTATGCGAGGGGTCGTGTCGCTGGCTGCTGCCTTCGCGATTCCGTTGACGGTCAACAGTGGTGAAGACTTCCCGGGCCGTTCGCTGATCCTGTTCCTGACGTTTGTCGTCGTGGTCGGCACGCTGCTGCTGCACGGCCTGACATTGCCGTGGGTCATCCGTGTCCTCGGTGTGCAAGGAGACGAGGAGCAGTCCGACGCACGCGCCGAGGCGGCGGCTCAGGACAAGGCTGCACGCGCTGCTGCGGCGCGCCTGGACGAATTGGTCGGAGCAGACGCCGACGACGTCCCTCAGGTCCGGAATCGTGCCGCAGACATTTTGCGAAGCTGGAACACCCACCGCGCGAACTCGGCGTGGGAGCGACTGGGACGCAGCGACGAGGATCTGGGGGAGAGCCCGTCGAACGCCTTCCGCTCGCTGCGCCTCGAGATGATCGATGCCGAGCGAGGTGTGTTCATCGCCGAGCGCGATGCCGGCCGGATCGACGACGAGGTTCTCCGCAAGGTACTTCGAGAGCTCGATCTCGAGGAAGCCACGCTCGACCGGGACTAGACCGGCTGGTCTGATGTCGGTGAGGGTAATCGCTGGCCAGGGTCGGTTTACCTGGCCGTTGAGGCCTGCAACTTAACCGATTCCACTGAGCGAGACTCGATCCAATTTTCTGTGCCTCCCGTCACAGACTGTTTCGTGTTCAACATCACGTCACGGTCTTACCCCGCCTTGGAGGCATTCGAATGAGTCGTAGTTCCCGCCGCGGAAGTCGCAGATTGGCTGCGGCTGCGCTGGCGATCACCGCAAGTATGTTCCTGGCGTCGTGCGCCGACAACGGCTCGAGCAATGGCGGCGGCGAATCTGCTGATTCCGGTTCCTCGCTGAAGATCGGCATGGTCAACGAGCAGGCCGACCCCGGCACTCCCACCAAGGGCGGCACGCTGACGTTCAGCGGCTACTCGGCGGTCACGACTCTCGATCCCGCGAAGGCTCAGGTTGCCGGCGCCACCGGCGGCAGCGAGCTCAGCGCCATCTACGACGTGCTCATGCGCTACGACCCCATCGGGCAGAAGTTCGAGCCCAAGCTCGCCCAGTCGCTCGAAGCGAGTTCGGACAGCAAGACCTGGACGCTGAAGCTCCGCGACGGTGTGAAATTCAGCGACGGAACAGCTTTCGATTCCAAGGCAGTGGCGGACAGTATCAACCGCTACGTCACCAACAAGGGACCGCAGTCGAGCCTGTGGGCTTCCAAGGTTGCCTCGATCGACACCCCCGACGCGACGACTGTCGTCTTCAACCTCGTTGATCCGTGGACGGGCATCCAGTCGATGCTCGCTACCGGACCCGGCATGATCGTCGCCCCGAGCGCCCAGCAGGGCGACCAGTTCACCCCGATCGGTGCCGGCGCGTTCACTCTCGAGAAGTTCGCTCCCAACGAGGAACTGCTGTTGGCTGCTCGCCCCGACTACTACGACGGCGCGCCGAACATCGACAAGCTCAAGCTGATCAGCATCGTCGGCGCTCAGCCCACCGCTGAAGCCCTCAAGACGGGCGGCATCGACGCCGCGTACATGCGTACGCTCACCCCGATCCTGGATCTGATCGAGTCGGGTTACCCCGGCTTCGTCGACATCCCGTCGCTCGGTTACATCGCGAACGTGAACATGGCCCCGGGTCGCCCGGGCTCGGATGTTCGTGTCCGCCAGGCGATGGCGCTTGCCGTCGATCCGGAAACGCTCAACACCCGCGTCAACAACGGCAAGGGACTGCCCGGCCAGGAGATCTTCCAGGACACCTCGCGCTGGCACAACGACGTCGCACCGATCGGCGTCGATCCCGCCAAGGCGAAGGAACTGCTCGATCAGGCCAAGGCCGACGGCTACGACGGAAAGATCACCTTCCTCTCCATCCAGGAACCGTCCGCCCAGGCAACGGCACTGGCCATCCAGGCGATGCTCAACGCAGTCGGCTTCGACGCTCAGATTGAATACGTCACCGGTGCAGGTGATCTGGTCAAGCGGATGTATGCCGATCACGACTACGACATGAGCACCGCCGCACTGAGCCTCGCCGAGGCCGATCCCTACGAGCGTCTGTACACGGGCATCAAGTCCGGCGGCCGCAACAACGCCACCGGCTACTCCGACGCCGAAATGGACGCTCTCCTGGACAAGTTGGGCGTCGCAACCACCGACGACGACAAGAAGGCAGTCCTGGCACAGATTCAGGAGCGCGCCAACGAGACCGTCCCGTGGCAGGTGTGGGGCAACGTCGCCGCACTCGACGTCTGGAACCAGAACGTTCACGGTCTCGAGCAGAGCCTCGACGGAATCGTGCTCTTCGACGGAGCTTGGAAGTCCTAGAGAGCCTGAAGTCCTGGAGAGCTTGAACCAAGACCTGAAATCAGAGGAACTGCTGTGTATTGCGAGCTCGCTGTCCGAAGGAGACGAAATCGATGAACATCGGCGCAATAGGTAAGAAATTGGGCCAGCTCGTCATTGTGATCCTGATCGTCAGCTTCGGAACCTTCGTGCTGGCATCACTGATCCCCGGCGATCCTGCTGTCTCCGTTCTAGGTGAAGGCCGAACGCCCGCCGAGTACGAGGAAGTTCGGCAGCAGCTCGGGCTCAACGATCCACTCCTGGTTCGCTATTGGGACTGGCTGACCAGCGCTCTCCAGGGCGACCTCGGTAATTCGCTTGTTCCCCCGCAGCAGGACGTTCTGACTGCGATCGGCTCGGCACTGCCCGTCAGCGTTCAGTTGGCCGTGATGGGTCTGGTCATCGCACTCGTCGTCGCCGTGCCGCTCGCACTCTGGTCGGCGCACCACGAAGGCGGCGTCATCGACCGCGTCATCAGCGCCGCGACGTTCGGTGTTCTTTCCGTCCCGAGCTTCCTCGCCGGTCTGTTGCTGATCATGGTCACCGTCAATTGGCTCGGCTGGTTCCCGCGATCACAGTGGGTGCGCATCGGGGACAGCCTCTCCGGAAACCTCTCACACGCAATACTCCCGGCTATCACCATCAGCCTCCTCGAGATGGCGATGTTCACTCGCGTTCTCCGATCCGATCTGGTGACGACGCTCCGTGAGGATTACATCCTCGCTTCGAAGGCGAAGGGAATGCCCACGCTGCGAGTGCTTTTCAGTGACGCGCTCCGACCGTCGTCGTTCTCGCTCATCACGATGATGGGTCTGGCTCTCGGCGGCATGATCGGCAGCACCGTGATCGTCGAGACGCTCTTCTCGTTGCCCGGAATGGGCACGCTCATCGTCCGCGCAGCGCAGCAAGGTGATTCGCCGATGCTGCTTGGCGCGGTGGTCGTGATCGCGGTCATCTACGTCCTCGTCAACAGTGCGATCGATGTTCTGTACACCTATCTTGACCCGAGGAGTCGTCGTGTCCATGTCTGAAGTGACGCCAGACGGAGCGGCCCCGTCGCCGGCCCCGTCCGAGGTGATGACATACCGGCAGCAGACAGTCCTGCTGGCTCCCGGTCCCGTCGAGACGTTGGAACAGCCCAAGAATCTGGTCCTGATCGGATCGATTCTCACGGTGATCGGCGTTGCGCTGCTCGGCACCGCACTCTTCGGTTCGGCCATCATGATGACCGTCCGCATCGTGCTCGCGCTCGTTGCCCTGGTTTTCCTCTTCAAGGGTCTCGGCAAGCTCGGTACGTCCAAGTGGGGCAGTCAGTTCGATCTCTCGTACTGGTTGGCATGCATCTGGCTGGCCGCGCTGATCCTGGCCGCGATCTTCGCACCGCTGCTGCCGCTCGGTGAGTACAAGGACACGGTCAAGACCTTGGCCGAGCCGGGCTTCGCCTCGCCGAGCCTGCTCTCCGATCACCCGTTGGGTACCAACAACTTCGGTCTCGACCTGCTTGCCCGCGCTTTGTTCGGTGCCAGGGCATCCTTGACCGTGGCCATCTGCGCCGTACTGATCGGCATGATCATCGGCGGCACCATCGGCGTCATGGCCGGTTACTTCCGCGGCAAGGTCGACGCAGTCGTCGGAATCCTGACCAACTCGCTGCTGGCCATTCCTTCTCTGGTGCTGTTGATCGCACTGGCCGCGGTGCTCACGTCGAACCTGCGCAACATCACCCTCGCACTCTCGATTCTCTGCATTCCCAGCATGGTTCGAATCGCCAGGGCCAACACCATCGTCGTCGCCCAACGGGAGTTCGTGCTTGCCGCGCGGGCCATGGGCGCCACCAAATGGCGCGTCATCTGGCGCGAGTTGGTTCCCAACGTCCTCGTTCCGGTCGCCGCGCTCGGCCTGGTGGCCGTCTCCGGCCTGATTGTCGCGGAAGCATCACTCAGCTTCCTCGGACTCGGTATCGCACAACCTGATCCGACCTGGGGCAACATGATTGCGGAAGGCCAGGGCGGGATCGTGGAGAAGCATCCGTTCATCGTTCTGGTTCCCGGCGTCTTCCTCTTCCTGACGGTGTTCTCCTTCAACCTCATCGGCGAGAAGTATCGGAGTAAGCTGTGACCACTTCAGTTCAGAACGGCGTTCCGCTACTGCAGGCGGACAACATCAGGACCGTATTCGCCACTCCGCGTGGCCAGTTGCGAGCAGTCGACGGTGTCTCGATCCACGTTTCCGCCGGTGAAACTCTCGGTATCGTGGGTGAATCCGGTTCCGGCAAGTCGGTTCTCGGACGCACCATCATGGGTCTGCTGCAGAAGGGTCCGGCTCTGGACATCAGCGGGACGGTGACGTTTGCCGGCCGCGACATGTCGACCATGAAGAAGTCGGAGATGAAGCACTTCTGGGGACCCGAGATCGCCATGGTCTTCCAGGATCCGATGACCTCGCTCAATCCGTTCAAGCGCATCGGTACCCACATCACCGAATCCTTGAAGTTCCACCTGGGTCTGAAGAAGGACGCGGCTCGCGATCGCGCAGCGGAACTCCTGTCGATGGTGGGTATCCCCGAGCCCAAGCGTCGGCTCGATCAGTACCCCCACGAACTTTCGGGCGGTATGCGTCAGCGTGTGGTCATCGCGATGGCCCTGGCCTGCGAGCCGAAACTGCTGATCGCGGACGAACCGACCACAGCTCTCGACGTGACCGTGCAGAAGCAGATCCTCGACCTGCTCGCCTCGCTCAACGACAAGCTCAACATGGCCGTCATCCTGATCAGCCACGACCTCGGTGTGGTCTCGGGACGATCGGATCGCGTCGCCGTCATGTACGCCGGGTCCGTCGTGGAAACGTCGGCCACCGAGGAGTTGTTCACTCGTCCGCGCCACCCGTACACCGAAGCGCTGATGGCCGCGATTCCGCGACTCGAATCGCCGACGCACACAGTGCTGCAGACAATTCCGGGTGGACTGCCGGACATGACGAAGCCGATCACCGGTTGCCGCTTCGCCGCTCGCTGCCGGTATGCCCAGGACGACTGCCTGACCGGCGAACCGGCTCTGGCTCCCGGTGGCCTGGGAGACAACACAACCGAAAGTCACACGTTCGCGTGCCACTACCCGGTCGACACCCCTGAAGGCACAACGGCATTGGTCGCCAACGAGAAGGCCGGCACTACCGCAGCGGGCCTGACGCTCGCGGTGAAGGAGATGGTCTGATGACTGCAGCAACCGAAACCAGAAAGCCCGAGACGGTGGACGCGGCCCTGACGGTCGAGGACCTGGTCGTCGAATTCAACGTCGGCAAGGGGCAGACCGTTCACGCCGTGTCCGGGATCAGCTTCACCGTCGCTCCGGGTGAAACATTGGGCGTTGTCGGTGAATCCGGCTGTGGCAAGTCCACAGCGGGCCGGGCGATCATGCAGTTGCCCTCACCGACGTCGGGCTCCATTCGCCTCGGAGAGACCGAAATGACGGCACTGGGCGCAGAAGAATTGCGTCGCAGCCGCACTCAGTTGCAGATGATCTTCCAAGATCCGATCTCCTCCCTGAACCCGCGTCGCAAGGTCAAGGCTCTCATCACCGAGGGTCCGTCGATCTGGGGCGGAAAAGACAAGGCCGCCATCGAAGCTCGGGCACGCGAGGTTCTTGCCGAGGTCGGGTTGGACCCGGACATGGTGTGGGACCGGACCCCGCGCGAACTCTCGGGCGGACAGTGCCAGCGTGTGTGCATCGCCCGTGCATTGATGCTCGATCCCAAAGTCCTGATCTGTGACGAGCCGGTCTCGAGCCTCGACGTCTCCGTGCAGGCGCAGATTCTGAACCTGCTCGAGGATGCGAAGAAGCGTCACGGGCTGTCTTTGCTGTTCATCGCGCACAACATGGCCGTCGTGAAGAACATCAGTGACCGCGTGATGATCATGTACTTGGGCCGCGTCTGCGAAATCGTTCCCGCAGAAGACATGCAGAACCGCGCGCTGCACCCGTACACGCAGCTACTGCTGTCGTCGATTCCCGATCCTGATGCCACCGTCACCGCAGCGCAGAACGTCGAGCAGAAGGTCATCGAACTGCCGTCGCCGCTCAATCCGCCCAGCGGCTGCCGGTTCCGTACTCGGTGCCCGCTGGCCACGGATCTCTGCGCCGAGGAAGTTCCCGAACTTCGTCTCGTCCAGGGCGGTCATCAGGTGGCGTGCCACAACGTGTGACTACACGCGAAGCATGTTGCGTACGTGACCGGTTTCGTTGATCGACCCGACCCTGCGGCTACCGTCCCGGGAAACAAGAATTCGCGTGACGGACACGTACTCGATCGGGAAGGTCAACGGACGCTCCAGCCCGAGTAGTTCCTGCAGAACGATATTGATGACGCCGCCGTGGCAGAAGATCGCCACGGTGGCGTTGTTGTCGGTTGCGGCTACGACGTCGTCGATCGCACCGAGGACTCGCGCACGAAAAGTGTCGCCGTCCACCGACTCGGGTAGCCATCCGGCCTTGATACGCGCATACGTTTCCGGTGCGCGTTCCAAGACCTCGTGCATCGGGATGTAGTGGGGCTGCTCGTAGTCGTACTCCGCCAGACCCTCGAGCTGGGTGACCGGAAGATCCAATGCCTGCGCTACCGGGTCCGCGGTCTCGAGTGCGCGCTTCTGCGGGCTACTGAAGAGCCCGGTGATCCGGTAGGGGGCCAATGCCGCAGGCAGCCGAAGTGCCTGCACGCGACCGGCGTCGGTCAGTGAGGGATCGGCGAAGCCTTCGGTGACCTCGGCCAGTTCGGGGAGCGCGTGTCGGATCAGGAGTAGTTGCACCCACGTCACCTTGCCATGTACAGATCGACGGCCACCACGAGGTTTCGGCCTTCGCGTTTCGCCTGGTACATGGCGGTGTCGGCGATGTCGAGCAGAGCGTCCATCTCGGCCATGGCCTGATCTACCCAGGCGACTCCGATACTGACCGTTCCGGCGAAGCCGCGGATGGATCGGGAGTGCGCCTCCTGCCTCTGCCTGATGCGTTCTGCCAGGGCAATTGCTTCCTCGAATGTGCAGTCGGCGGCGGCGACGGCAAATTCCTCACCGCCAAGGCGACCGGACAGTCCCAGTCCTTCGGTAGTGGCGAGGAGGGTGTTTCCGAATTGTTCGAGGACCGAATCTCCGGTGAGGTGGCCGAGGTTGTCGTTGATCGATTTGAAGTGGTCGAGATCGAGCATCATGACGGCGATCGATTTTCGCGCTGTGTGTTGGGTGTCGAGGAGTTCCTGCGACTGGGTCCAGAACGCATGTCGGCTCAGCGTTCCGGTCAGGGCGTCGCATTCGGCGATGCGTTGGAGTTCACGTTCAGCGCGTCGTTGTGCGCCCGTGGCGACGGCTACGGCGATGGGGGAGAGCGCCATCAAGATGACGGAGATCCTGGTGGTTACACCTTCGCTCAGCAGGTGAACCGGATCGGCCAGGGCCAACCGCCCCTGGCCCGCCATGATCAGCGCCCACGCGCTCCACCCAGCCGCGAGGAGCGAAGTGCTGAACAGCGAGACGCGCATCGCGCACCACAAGAGCGCCGGCATCGGAAGCAGCAATGCGAGGGCTCCCTGCACTTCGAGGGCCAGCGGGAGGCAGGCGAGGAGGGCTGCCAGCGGCAGAAGGATCTGGGCGACCCGTCGAAGTCGCAGATTCTGCCGCACGGACGGCCCGAACGTACGACGGACGTGGTCGAACGGAGGTGCGGAAAGAAGGATGGGCAGCACGATCAGATAGGTGCACAGGTCGGCGAAGAACCAACCCACCAATTCCGTTCCCGCACCGCTTCCTTCGTGGAGTTGAGTGCGCAGCGCGCTCGCGGACCCAGCCGTGAACGACGCCAGAACCGAGACGACGAAGATTCTGGTCGTGTACTTGGTCTCGGAGATCCGCCGCGGAAAACAGCCGAGCAAGTTCGCGGCGATCAATCCTGTCGTGACGCCGACCAGATTGATCGCATTCAGTTCGAAGGCCCTCTGCACGGGGCTTCCGGTCGCAAGATCCGCCGTCAGCAGCGCGGCGCCGCCGACAGCGAGTCCGATCGGCGCAAACGAGCGTGGGTTACGAAGGAGAATGCCCAGAAGGATCGCGTTGGCGGGCCAGAAGGTCGACAGAAACCCGGGCGGACGGGCGGCGATGCCGGCGAGTGCGACAACGAGTATGGCGACGAAGATCAGCGACGAGCGCACCCGGGTTGTCGAACGATCCATGGCCAGCCTGTCGTAGAAAGCAGAAGCTGTCCGAGCCTAGCAATGATCCGGCTACTGTCCGAGTTGTACGTTGAAGTGTCATTCCCGAGGGTTCGGCTGCGTGAGGCGCCGAATCAAGTTCGCCAACTCCTCGGGCTGATCGATCATCGCGTGGTGATGCGCCGGGCGCAGGACGTGAAAACTCCCGCCGAGGTAGGTGGCGAGTTTCTGCTGCTTTGCCATCCAGGCGATGGACCAGGGAGTGGTGTGGCCAGTGTGTGCGGCAACGACGCTGAGGTCGATGTCGGGCAGTGGATGCTTGCTCGAGTGTCGTAAAGCGGTGAGCTCCAGCGCCATATCGGTGTACGCGACGTATTCGATCATCGCCGCCTCCAGATAGTGAGGCTCGCGGTAGATCTTCCTGACCCATTCGAGGGTGGCTTCGGACGACCCGCTCGGCGGCACGGACTGGTTGAGGATCTTGCGCGTCGTGGTGCCGAGGAGTCGTTGGAGTCCGGTGGTGCTGAACGAGGCCGCGGCGGCCCGGGAGGCGATCAGCAGCAGGTCACGGGGGAAAAGACGTTTCGGTTCTTTCTCGGCACTGGAATCGAGGAGCAGCATCCCCGCCGCCCGATCGGGGAACAGTCGCGAGAAGCCTTCGGCATAGAAGCCGGCGATGGAGTGGCCGACGACGACGGCCGGACCAGTCAGTCCCAGAGTGTCGAGCACGTCGCGGATCCGCTGAGCTTCGCCGCGGACGGTCGGCACGTCGGAAGACGGCTCGCTGAGTCCGAAGCCCGGGCGATCGAAGCGGACGACGGTGTGGTCCGACTGGAGATGACGCGCGCAGTCATCCCAGTCGAACCAGTTGCCCGCCAGTCCGCCGCACAGGACGACGACGGGGCCGTCGCCCTCGGCAAGAACATGCAGTCGGCTCTCGCCGACCTGCAAGATCTCGCCCGGTGGTTTCACGTGGAACAATTCCGGCACGTGAGAATCCGGACTACTGACGCGGTTTCGCGAGGGGGAAGGCCAGCGTCTCGCGGATGCTGCCGCCCGTGATCAGCATGACGATTCGGTCGACGCCCATCCCGAGACCACCCGTCGGCGGCATCGCGTGTTCGAGGGCTTGAAGGAAGTCCTCGTCCAATTCCATCGCTTCTGGATCGCCGCCGGCCGCGAGCATCGACTGCTCGGTGAGCCGGTTGCGCTGATCCACGGGGTCGGTCAACTCGCTGTACGCGGTTCCGAGTTCGACACCCCATGCGACGAGGTCCCACTTCTCGGCGACGCCGGGGATGCTGCGATGCGGCCGGGTGAGCGGAGACATCGAGGTGGGGAAGTTGGTGTAGAACGTCGGGAACTCCGTGTAGTCCTCGACCAGGTGCTCGTACATCTCCTGCGCGATGGCGCCGGTATCCCAGCTGGACTGGTACGGGATCTCGTTGGCGTCGCACAGCTTCTGCAGGTCTTCGAGACTCGTCTCGGGGGAGACGTCGACACCAAGCTTTTCGGCGACGGCGCCGTGCATCGTCTTCACCGGCCACTCGCCGGAGATGTCGACCTCGACCAATTCGCCGTCCGGGCCGGGTCGCATGATGATTTCGCGCCCGAACGCTGCGACGGCCGCGGCTTGGATGAGCTCGCGGCACATCCGCATCATGCCCTCGTAGTCGCTGTGCGCCTCGTAGGCCTCGAGGATCGTGAATTCGGGATTGTGTTTGAAGTCGACGCCCTCGTTGCGGAACACGCGGCCGATCTCGAACACCTTCTCCATACCCGCGACGCACAAACGCTTCAGGTACAGCTCGGGTGCGATGCGGAGATAGAGGTCGAGGTTGTACGCGTTGATGTGTGTCAGGAACGGAGCGGCGTTCGCGCCGCCGTGCACCTGCTGCAGGATCGGGGTCTCGACTTCGAGGTATCCGCGACCACCGAGTGAATCGCGCAGCGACTTCACGACGGCGCTTCGGGCCTCGAGCAGTTCGCGGGCCTTCGGGTTGAGGGCGATGTCGAGGTACCGCTGGCGGACTCGGGTCTCGGGATCCGAGAGGCCCTTCCACTTGTCCGGCAGCGGGTGCAGGCACTTGCCGTTCATGCGCCACTCGACGGCGATGAGCGACAGCTCGCCCTTGCGGCTGCGCCCGATGGTTCCGCTCACTTCGATCAGGTCACCGAGATCGAACTCGGCAGCGAACTCCGCCAGCTTCTCCCGGCCGACGTTGTCCTGGTCGACCAGGACCTGGATGTCGCCGGACCAGTCGCGCACGTCCGTGAACACGACTCCGCCGTAGTCGCGAACCCTCAGCAGGCGTCCCGCGATGCGTACGCGGGTGCCCTCCGGCGACTTCGCTGCGGCTGCGATCGTATGCGTCGGCGGGTAGGCGACGGGGTAGGCGGCGATTCCTTCGTCGGCGAGTTGCGCGAGCTTGTTCATGCGCACGCGGACCTGCTCGGGTCGACGCGGACCGTTGGTCGTGAACGACGGCGCCGAGTCCGGCGGGCTGCCGTCGGCGTGCAGTCCTTCGGAAGTCACCAGAGCTGCCGGCACCGCCGCATGTGTTCCGGTGTGCTTGACGACCTGGCTCGACTTGCGCCCGAAACTGGGCAGAACCACAAAGCCTTCGGCGATGGCCGACGCGAATCCGACGCGCGGCAGCTCACGGTTGTCCTCGAAGCAGAGAAAACGCGGCTCCCAATCCGGCTGGTACTTCACGTTGGAGCGGTACAGCGCTTCGAGCTGCCACCAGCGGGAGAAGAAGACGAGCACCGAGCGCCAGATACGGAGGATCGGGCCGGCGCCGATGCGCGAACCTTCCTCGAACACCGAGCGGAAGACGGCGAAGTTGAGCGAGACCCGCACGACGCCGATCTCGTCGGAACGTGTGGCCAACTCCGAGACCATCAATTCGACGACTCCGTTGGGTGCCGTCGGCTTGCGACGCATCAGATCGAGCGAAACGCCGTTCGGTCCCCACGGCACGAGCGAAAGCATGCCGACGACGCTTTCGTCCTCCGTGCCTTCGCCCATGACGGCTTCGACGAGGAGGCAGTCGCCGTCGAGGTGATCGCCCAGTCGGCCGAGCGCCATGGAGAAGCCGCGCTCGGTGTCGGTGTCACGCCAGTCGTCCGCGCGGATGATGACGGCCGCCATGTCCTCGGGCGGGATGTCGCGATGGCGTCGCATCCGCACGGTGACGCCGTGGCGCCTGACGCGGGTGACGGCCTGGCGTACCGGGCGCATGTCGCGTCCGTTGAGGTTGAACTCGCGGGTGCGCAGGATCGCTTCGTCGCCGAGTTGCAGGACGCTCAAGCCTGCCTTCTTGTACGCCGTCGCCCCGGTTTCGCTGGCGCCCATGACGGCTGTCGCCCAGCCGTACTGCGAGGCCAGGTCCTGCCACGCTTCGATGGCGTGCGGCCACGCCTCGGGATCGCCGATGGGATCACCACTGGCGAGGCAGACGCCGATCTCGACGCGGTACGTGATCGCGGCCTTGCCGCTCGGCGCGAAGATGACGGCCTTGTCGCGGCGGGTGGCGAAGTAAGCGAGGGAGTCGTCGGCGCCGAAGTTCTGGATCAACCCGCGGATCGCGGATTCGTCGTTGCCGGTGAGGGCGTTGTTGGAGCGTTGCGCGCGGAAGAGCGTCATGACGGCGGCGAGTAGTGCGATGGCGCCGAGGAGACCGAGGACCGTGTTGACGAAGACGCGTGGATGGCCGTCGAACACCTCGTTGTCGACCGAAGCCGCCGCAGTGACGCGGTTCAGGGCCCAGAGGAATCGTTGGTTCTGCGGCAGGTCGCCCGGGAAGAGTTCGACAAGGCCCCAACCGATCACGGTCGCGACAGCCATGCCGCCGATCAGTACGCCGAGCGCTTTCCAACCGGCGCCGCGTCGTACGCGTGTGTAGAACTCGGGCCTCGCGGCGATGAGGATTCCGATCACGACAAGCAAAACGACAGCGGCGACGGCGTTGTTCGGGTTCTTGTCGACGATCGTGGAGGCGATGTTGGTGAGGGTGATCAGCGCGAGGTAGATCGTCAGCAGCCACCAGGCGATGCGCTTGCGACTCGCGAGGGCCGCGGCGAGCAGGGCGACGACGAGCGCCCACGACAGGCTCGTATCCGGTGCGTCGAAGTAGTAGCTGTCGATGTATTCGCGTGGGACGCGGAGGATGTGCCGCAGAACCGGCGAGATGCTCCACAGGAACACCAGTACGGAGAAGACTCCGAGGATCAATCCCGAGATATGGGGAACCTGGCTGAACCGCCCTTTGCGGAATCGCCGCGCCTGGCGCGGATTTTCGGGTGGCGATTCGACCAACTCTGCAGTGGTGTCCGATACCTCGGTCAATGGTGCCATCGAGCTTCCTCTCCTACCGGTCGATCAGATCCTCACGCTAAGTGTGGTCTGTCGTGTCCAGTTTTGTGGGAGGAGGAAGATGATTGACATGACCGACAACATTCCAGCAGTACCCATCCGCGACGAAATGATTCGGCTCGGTCAGTTTCTCAAGCTCGCGAACCTCATCGAATCGGGCGCGGAGGCCAAGGAAGTGATCGCCGACGGCATGGTTTCGGTCAACGGTGAGGTCGAAGATCGTCGGGGCCGCCAGCTTCGTGACGGCGATGTCGTCGAGATCGGCGGGATGGCCGCCAAAGTGGAAGCCCCCGCCTGATCCCGCGACTTCTGACTAGCTTTCGCGAACGACGACGCCGTCCTGGTCGCTGTAGACGATCTCGCCGGGGTTGAAGGTGACTCCGCCGATTTCGATCGGCACGTTCTTCTCGCCCGAACCGGTCTGAGTGCTCTTGCGCGGGTTGGTACCCAGTGCCTTGACGCCGATGTCGAGGGTGCGCAGGATCGCCGAGTCGCGGACAGCTCCGTTGACGATGACGCCGGCCCAGCCGTTGTCGACGCCGCGGCCGGCGATGATGTCGCCGACCAGGGCGGTGTGGATGCTCGCGTCACCGTCGACGACGAGGACTCCGCCGTTGCCCGGTTCGCTGAGGGTCTGCTTCACGAGCAGGTTGTCCTGGAAGCACTTGATGGTCGTGATGGGGCCGGCAAACACTTCACGTCCACCGAACTGGGTGAACTGCGTGTCGCAGCTACGGATGTCGGGTCCGATCTCGTCGGCAAGGTCAGCGGTCGCTACAGGCTCGGTCATGCCCCACAGGATAGTCGGCGGGGCTCGGGCCTAGTTGTCGTCGGGGAGTATGCCGTTCAGCACTATGTCGGCGAGAGAATCGGCAAACGGTCCCGGGTCCGAGACGTCGCGAACCGACATCGCAAAGATGGCCGCGCCCGCCATGATGTCGAGAAGAGCGTCGGCGTCGACGCCGCTTCGGATGTCGCCGCGCTCCCTCGCCGCTTCCAGTCGGCGGTTCAGCTCGACGCGGACTCCGGCCAGTTGCCGCACCACGAGAACGTCGCGTAATTCCGCGTTTGTGCGCACTTCGCTCATCAGTCCGGGCGCCGCGGCTCGGGTGGCGGGAGCGGCGAACAGTGCCACCGCGCCCTGCACAAGCGCGCGAATCTGATCCGCGATCGTGCCCTCGGCGCCGAGTTCGGTGTCGATGTCCGCGCCCTGTTCGACGTCGAGTACCGGATAGATCGCGTCGTTGACGATGTGTGCCTTCGACGGCCACCGACGGTAGATGGCCGGACGCCCCACTCCGGCACGCGTGGCGATGGCGTCGATGGACGTGCCCGCATACCCCTTTTCTTCCAACAGTTGCCTGGTCGCGTCCAGTACTGCGTCGTCGATTGCAGGGTTTCGCTGCGGGCCCAGGCGGTGCTGAGTTTCGGAATCTTTGGACATTTTGGGCAAATCCCTTGCGGTATCGCTGTGATGGCCGTTACATTCTGTCACGGCTTTAGTCGATACATATTGTATCGACTATCGGCACGTGCGCATCGGCGCCACCGAACCACGAGGAGTGGTGATGAACCTTCGAACCGAAACAGAAACCTCAGGCGGAGATCCCGACTACGCCGAATTCGCCAGGCCCGGCGAATCCCGCAATGACCCGGCCGAGATGCGACGCAGCCTCGAAGGCTGGCTCGCGAGCGTGCTGTGGCGAGGCTCGAAACCTTCCGTGACCTCGGTCGAGGTGCCCGCCGCGAACGGCATGTCCAACGAGACCGTGCTGTTCGATGCAACGTGGATCGAGGACGGGATTCGAGCCGAGCATCGCCTGGTCGCCCGTATCGCTCCGCGAGACAGTGCGGTGCCGATCTTCCCGTCGTACAACCTGGACCAGCAGTTTCGGGTCATGAGCGCCGTCGCAGCCCACACGTCGGTGCCGATCCCGCGCGTGTACTGGTCCGAGAGCAACCCGGACGCGCTCGGCGGCGAGTTCTTCGTGATGGAACGGCGCGAGGGCGAAATCCCGCCAGACGTCATGCCGTACACGTTCGGATCCTGGCTCTCGGAGGCTTCAGCGGACGACTGTTCTCGACTCCAGCAGTCATCGGTCCGAGTGCTGGCGGAGTTGCACGCTATGGCCGATCCACACCTGGCTCTCCCCGAGTTGTGCGGCGGCGGTGCCGAACCGACTGGGGCAGAAGCACTTCGCGCGCACCTCGAGGACCAGCGACGCTATTACGAGTGGGCAACAGCCGACGGACCAGGATCTCCGTTGATCGAGCGCGGCTTCGACTGGATCGAAGCGAACTTTCCCGCCGATGCCGGTTCCGCAGTGCTCTGCTGGGGTGACTCGCGGATCGGAAATGTCATCTACCGCGACTTCGAACCAGCGGCGGTCCTCGACTGGGAGATGGCCACACTGGGGCCGCGTGAACTGGACCTCGGCTGGATGATCTTCCAGCACAGGTTCTTCGAGGATCTCGCTGCCATGGCCGGACTCCCCGGAATGCCGGACTTCCTTCGTCGCGAGGCCGTGGCAGAGGTCTACGGCTCGCTTTCCGGCCACCAGGTTGCGGATCTAGATTTCTACATCGTGTACGCCGCGCTGCGGCATGCGGTGATCATGTTCCGAGTCCAAAGTCGCGCAGTGGCTTTCGGTCAGGCGGAATTCCCCGACAATCCGGACGAGATGATCCTGCACCACAAGACACTCGAAGCCATGCTCGACGGCACCTATTGGGAATCGCTCGCTACAGCCACGCTCACAACAGCGTCGGTCGCAACAGGAGATGCACGATGACACTGTCCCCGCTCGACGACTACCCGGTACATCAGATCGCCGAGACCATCCGCCACGTGGGCACCTCGGATCGAAACTTCTACGACCGCTACTACTTCAACTGCCATGCCGGCGTCGACGGCGACAGCGAGCCGCTGTTTCTCATCATCGGTCTCGGTCAGTACCCCAATCTTGGTGTGTGCGACGGCTTTGCGGTTCTTCGGCGCGGCGACGACCATATCGTCTTCCGGGCATCCCGCGCCTTGGGCGACGATCGTATGGACCTGTCAGTAGGCCCGTTGAGGATCGAGATCATCGAGGGTCTGCACCGTCTGCGGGTGGTGTTGGACCCGAGTCCCGAAGCGCCGGACCTGAGCTTCGACCTCACCTTCGAGTCCGACGGCCCCGCCAATCTCGAGGCCAGACATTTCCATCGCCAGCTCGAACGAGTCACCTTCGACACGCAACGATTCGTGCAAACCGGAACATGGTCCGGATCCCTGACCGTCGACGGCGACGTCATCCCGGTCACCCCGGAGACGTGGCGGGGTAATCGCGATCGATCCTGGGGTGTTCGACCGGTCGGCGAGGCGGAACCTCCTGGACGCAAGGCGGATCCGTCGATCGCCGGCAGTCAGAACTTCTTCTGGATCTACTCGATCATGCAATTCGGGGACTTCACCGTCGTCACGGTCGTTCAAGAGGATCAACAGGGACGCCGAATTCTGGAGGATGCGACACGCGTCTGGGCGGATCGTTCGCGCGAGCCGGAGTGGTTGGGTCGACCGGACCACCAGCTCACCTTCATTTCCGGCACCCGCGAGGTGAAGAGCGGAACTCTGTACTTCCGGCGTCCCGGTGCACCAGGCGAATCCGACCACATCCTGGAGATAACCTGCGAACCGATTCTGCCCAACTACATCGGTGTCGGTACGGGCTACGGACTCGAGCAGGATTGGCGCCACGGGATGTGGCAGGGAGAACTGGTGGTTCAGGGCCTGCGAGAGAAGGTTTCGGACATCGAACCGTGGAAGAAGATGCTGTGCCCGGTCGACAACTTGGCCCGGTTCACCCTTGTAGAAGACGGCGTAACTCGCACCGGGACAGGACTGTTCGAGGTAGCAGTCATCGGACCCCATCAGCGATACGGGTTCACCGGAATCGGTGACGTCGCACCGTAACTCCAGCTCACCAAACCACAAATCCCAAACTACAGCGAGAGGTATTGCCACATGTCCACACGCTCACGAATATTGTTCGCTCGCACTGCGAAGGCCGCCGCACTTGTTGTCACCGGAGGCCTGTTGTTTGCCGCTCCCGCCACGGCCATCCCGCTCGACTTGGGCTCTCTCAACACGGGATCGGTCGATCTCGGCTCGCTCGATCCTGTGCTCGCGCCGACACCGAACTTGGCCTCCGTGGCCAACTTTCGCGACGTCGCCGGCAATGACGGTAGGGGATACGCCACCGTCGACGGCTCGCACCTCAAGCGCGGCGTCATCTACCGGTCCAATGCGCTGACCGCGACCAGCGACGCAGACAAGGCGACGCTCACCGGCCTCGGACTTGCCGACGCCTATGACCTCCGCGGTTCAACCGAGATCTCCAACCCGTTCATCGGTGGCGCGGACAAGCTCCCGGACGGTGTGACGTACACGAACATCCCCATCGAGTTCAAGGATCTCACTCAGCTCGCCACAACGATCAAGTCGCCGGAAGAGGCCAAGCAGTTCTTGGTCGACACCAACCGCAGTTTTGTCACCGACCCTGTGCGCCGCGCCGGCTTCAAGCAGGTTCTCTCGGACATCGCTGCTGGTGACGGGGTGCAGTTGTTCCATTGCACTTCAGGCAAGGATCGCACGGGTTGGACCGCGATGTTGCTGCAGACCATCGCGGGTGTCCCCGCCCAGACGATCATGGACGACTATCTGTTGAGCAACACCTACCTTCAGGCGACCAACGAGAAGATCCTTGCGCAGATCTCTCAGGCTCTGAGCCCGCAGGTAGCGACCAATCTCGAGCCGGCCCTCGGTGTCGATGCGTCGTACCTGGAAGCTGGACTCGCGCAGATAGCCAGCGATTACGGAACCGTCGACGGTTATCTCACCGAAGGTCTCGGACTCACTGCGGACACGATCGCACTTCTGAAGGCCAAGCTCGTCGACTAGTTGCGCGCCGCTAAAACGCTTGAACGAACGAGTACCAGTCGCCGTCGAACCCCTGGTATCCGATCTCGCCGTCGCGGCGGGGCTTGCCGAGATATGGTGCGCCGTCGGGTAAGTACGCCAATCCGATCGAATCGATCAGACCGCCCTCGATGTGGAAGCGGCACCCGTTTCCGACGGGCCAGACCTGCAGGACCCGGTAGACGCCAATTGTTTGGTTGTCCAACGACTTCTGGCAGTCCGCCGCCACTGCTTCGAGAGAATCTTTCGACAATGCAAACGCAACACGCGAAGGGACGGACAAGGTCACGATCGCGCCGGTGACGAGGACTATCACCGGCGCGATCGTGCTCAACCGGAGCGTTTTGTACTTCATCCAACCAATCAGGCTGAGTATCAACCACACTCCACCCAAACCCAGCAACACTGAGGCGGCGAGCGCGAAAAACGGAAAGTACACAACCGGCGGCATGAAGGACCACACGATGACGCCGCATGTGAGAGCGACAAGCACAGCGGCGACAATCGCTGTCACCTTCCACCAGGATGCCGGACCTCCGCGCTTAGTTACCGGATCACCGTCAGTCATCGGACAACCCTCGCACAAGGCAGTAATTGTGGGATGGCAACGAATGGAATTGTTGCCACTGGTTTACGTCGAGGCCGTCGTGCGTTGAACCGAGAATTGGTCACTTTCAGCGCCGGCTATCTCTCTGATGCCGGAGGGTATGGTCGGATTGTGAATCAGGATCTGATCATTCGCCGCTACATACCGTCGGATGAGGATGTGGTCGTCGACCTGTGGTCGCGCGCTGCCCGTGAAGCCCATCCGTTCCTTACGGGTGAGGGAACGGGCGAACGGGAGCAGAAGATGCGAGAGGTCTATCTGATTCAGGCCGACAATTGGGTGGCTGAGCACAACTCCGAAGTTGTCGGCCTGTTGGGAATGATCGGCTCCGAGATCGGGGGACTGTTCGTCGCGCCGGCGTCGCAAGGGTTGGGCGTCGGTCGGGCGTTGGTGGAACACGCCACAACCATGCACGGCGAGGTGACACTCGAGGTTTACACCCTCAACGATCGCGCCCGCAGGTTCTATGCGCTGATGGACTTCGAAGAAGAGGGGCGCCGACACGATGCCGAGACAAACCACGAATTGATCACCCTGCGTCGTACTGGTCGCGACTCCTCCCTCATTCAGGCCTGAGAAAGGCGATTCAGCCCATCGCAGGGTGCCAGGAGTTCCACCACTCCACGATGGGAACCAGCCAGGGAGTCCAGATCTTCCAACTGTCACCGAGTCCGTACGGCGGTATCGGAATCATGACCATCGCCTCCTGAACGTCCCGCAGACAAACTCGTCCGTGAATCTGATGTATCCCAACGCACCTACGCTTGGGCCTGCTGGTCTGCCTGCAGGTGCTTGACCGGGCATCCCGTGGGGAAGGTGCCGAGGTCTTCGACCTTGTAACCGCTCGGGTAGCTGCGGATGTTGGGCAGCTCGCGGGCGAATTTCCGCTTCGTGCGCACCGGGAAGAACCGCAGCAGACGCGCACGGATTTTCAGCGCGCCGCGTGAGACGACGCGCATCGCGGTGCTCGGGTGCTTGTAGTGGAAGGCGTCGAGTAGGTGATCGTCCATGAGGGCGAACGCGAATCCCTTGACCAGAGCCTTCGGCGCCAGGTTGTTGGGCGGGAAGGTGCACATCAGGTCGAGGGTGGAATCGGCAACGGCCCGCGCTCCGGAGTCGAATGAAAAGTGTTCACGCTCATAGTCGTCGAGAAGTTTGACGAACCCCTCGTAGGTGTCAGGAGTGTCCTTGATGTTCATGTACCGACCCAGGTGGCGGTAATAGTTCGTCGACCCGACGATCTCGTTGTCGGTCATCTTCCGCCAGCCGTACTCGTCGAGCCATCTGACCGGGGTGACGACGAAGGTTGCCAGTACGTAGAGCATGTCGTCGTTGGAGATGTCGTACGAACCGTGCATCTGATTCATACGACGCACGCTCTTGCGGCCTTCGGTGCTGCTGAGGCCGTGCTCGAGGATGGCGTCGAGGATCAGGCTGGTGTCGTCGTAGCGCTTCTGAACCTTGTCGGTGAACTCCCCGGTGGAGAAGAGAAGTTTGCCGATCGAGGGAACGGCGTACGTGCGAAAAAGGGCGAAGCTGAGCGCCTGATTGATGTCCCAGGGAAACTCTTGCGCCGCGAGAATGCGCGACATCTCTTCGTAATCGGTTTCGGGATCGAGTCGATCCGTGCGACTGCGGAGGTCGTAGCGCTTCATCTGAACACTCCCTGGGACTGGTCTGCGCGCTGCAGAGGTAGGTGTGAGCTGCACCACCGACTGTAGTTCTGACAACACGCGTTGTCTAGGGGTGTGAATAGTCGACTTTCCATCGTTTCGGGCGTTGTACCAGGGGTATCCGGAAAGTGTTGTCGACCCGAGGAGCAGCTATGAGCGTCACACGCACGGCCGGGGTTTTTGCGGCCATCGGATTACCGATTGCCGCGAGCGTCATGTTCGCCGGAGTCGCCTCGGCTGATCCGCCCCACCCTTTCGGCGGCGCCGCCGTCACCATCGGGTGCCCGAATCAGGGGTCACTGGCCTCGTTGACCGGGCTCACCGGCCAGTCCGGACCAGAGTCCAATCCGCCCATCGCCAAGGGTGATATTCGCTTCGATTCGTTCCCGGCAGCCGCGCCCATTCCGGCGGCGGGTCAGGTGACCGTTGCGTGGGTCAACACCGACACGGGTAAGTCCGGAATCGTCGACCTGGTAGGGGCGTACCCGTATCTCTCTGCGACGGTGAATACCGGCGTCGGCAATGTCGTTGCGACGGCGTTCGGTTCGATCAATTGGGGCAGTAGTCCCATCTGCCAGTCGAATCCGACGATCGGCAGGTTCATAGCCTGATCTTCGGCCCCTGATCGTCACAGCCTGAACGGGCACAGGGTTGGCGGTATCGCGTGATTATCTGTCATCTCGGAGATACCGCCGTGTCCGTCCCATCCCATATTCTGAAACGTGTTAGTTGAAAGCATATTTCAGGGATGGAAAAGGTGGCGACGTGAACGGGTCGAGCGCGCGTCAGTTGATGAGCCAGATGCTCGTCGAGAAACGAAACAGTCTTGCGCCCGAAATGGTCGGCATGCGCTGCGAGGGTGCTCGCCGCATGCACGGCCTCAGTCGGCGTGATGTCGCGCAGATAGCCGACATCAGTTTCAATCACTATCAGCGGCTGGAACAGGGTACGTCCGTTGGTGTTTCGGCTCCGGTCATCGTACGTATCTGCGACGCCTTGTTGATGGAAGACGACGAGAAGGCGCGCATGCTGGCGTTGCACCAGGCATGGGCGCGCCCTCGTCGACCGCTGGCTGGATCCCGAGTTGCCGGACCTCAGGCCGCCGGTGAAATCTCCGGTAGGCAGCGGGCCAGTTCGGCCGGCGTGTAGAAGAAACTCCCGGCGCTCACCGGAGCGCACGGGGCAGCAAATGCTGTCTCGCGCTCGTTGTAGAGCATTCGGACCAGCCGATCACCGTCCGGTCCGGCGTAGACGTCCCACTGCACGTTGGCGGCCATCGGGCTGACATTCGCTCCGCGCCAGGGGTTGTTCGCATAGGTGTAGAGATCACCCTCGGCCTGCGAGACGGTGCTCCCCGGCAGTTTCAGGAGCGCAGCGAAGGGGATGATCGTTTCTGCGTGTGCAAACCGGAAGTCTGCTCCCGGTACGGCGGCGTCGCCGGTGTGTTCCTGCAAGCCGCGCAGGAACTCGTCGCGCAGGACGGTTGCCATCCGGTAGGTGACGTCTTCACCGGTGAAGCCAGGGCCCTTGGCGTAGAAGTCCTCGGCGTCGTTCGTGTACGCGAGCCACTGAGCGTCGTCGGAGTCGATGAACCGCTCGAAATTCCACTTGCCTTCTTCGGCCATGCCCGGAGTGATGATGTACGTGTTGTACAGCATGTACGCGGCGTCGACCTCGTTGTCGATCGTGCTGGAACCCTTGCCACGGTCGACGAGTGAGAACTCGCCCGCACTCAGCCGGTTCACGAAGTCCTCCGAGTAGAGCCTGAGCATCATGTGCCGCGAGACCTCGCGGGTGCGGGGAAGATCGGCGATCTGGTCGTCGACGGCTTTCAGTCGAGGATCCGACTCTTCGTAGTCCTTGTAGTCGGCGTTTTCATCCGAGTCGTGGAAGTAGAGAAGGTCGGCATCCGTGGTCACCGGCGCAACGTCACCGGCGACGGCCGGAAACGCACCGGTCAGGCCCTGAGCGAAGTTCTCGGCGCTGTCCACGGCACGGTCGACGCCCGACGAAGTCAAAGTGATGGTGCCCTGTTGCGCTGCGATGGCGTCGAACAATTGAGGGAGGCGCTCGGTGACGCGCGCTCCGAGCTGCCGATGTTCGGTGACCCCGAGTCCGCTGAGGTTGCCGTACCCCAGCTTCTTGTTGGCGTCCATGAGATCACGAAGCGCCGGGCCGAATTCCTTGCCGACGGGTGTCAATGCGTTCTCGGCTTCGGCGATTTCCCACAGCTGCAGGCTCAGGTCGTCGTACTTCAGGCTCGACAGTGCTCTGGAACCATGGCGCGCAACACTTTCCGTGTACACCGGGATGTATCCGGTCGGCGGCGCCTGATAGTCGGCGATGCGCTGGCCGGGAGTGTAGGGCGTCTTGGAGGTGAAACCGCCGTTGCTGACGGTCGGTGTCTCTGTCGAACCGGAACTCGAACCGGCGTCGAGCGAACCGAACGGTGACGCCGTGGCGATCGACTGGACGCTGCTGGTGACAAGCACGAGTCCGACAGCGCCGGCAGCGGCCAGCACGCCGAAGCGTGAGCTTCGCATGGTGAGTTGATCCTCTCCGTCGGTGCCGAGGTGACACGACGGAAGGAAAGTTAGAACAGCTAAGCGTCCGAATTGCTCCTATTTGCCCATGTGCAGATGGACGCGGGGTTACAAGTTTCGGATCCGCCGAGCTCAGGAGGGTTTGGCGGCAATCCCGATCGACACGGAGAGCGACAACGCGATGAGGGTCATGGCCAGCCACTGGTAGCTCTTGGGCGTGGGCTGCTTCTTACGTCCGAACTTGCTCACTGATGTCTCCCGTTTGTCCGTGGGTACTCAGCACATATTACTGTTCCATTACCCCGATTGCGTGGTCGACCTAAAACTGTGCGCGATCAGACAGCAGGCGGACCGTGAAGTCCGCCCGCTGCCCTGTGATCAGGAGGTCGTGCGCAGCTCCCGTCGCAAGATCTTGCCGGTGACGGTCTTGGGCAGTTCCTCCACCAGCACCACGGAGCGTGGGTACTTGTACGCCGCCATCCGCTGCTTGCAGTGATCGATCAGATCTTCCGGGGTGACGGACGCCCCCGCGACGAGGCTGACAAACGCCTTCACCGTCTCACCGCGGTATTCGTCGGCGATCCCGACGACTGCCGCCTCACGGACTGCGGGGTGCTCGGCAAGAACGTCCTCGACCTCGCGTGGCCACACCTTGTAACCGGACGCGATGATCATGTCCTTCTTACGGTCGACGACGTAGAACCAGCCGGCTTCGTCCATGAAACCGACGTCGCCGGTGTGGAACCACCCGTCGCGAATGGCCGACGCACTCTCCTCCGGCTTGTTCCAGTAACCGCGCACCACCTGTGGACCACGGACGACCAATTCACCGATCTCTCCGATCGGCAGGACCGCACCGCCCTCGTCTTCGATGCGGACCACGGTGTTGGGTACTGGAACGCCGACGGACAGTGCCCCGGACGTGGGGTCGACGGGCGTGTCCGCCCCGACGGGAACGGCGTGAGTGGGCGACGTGGTCTCGGTCAGCCCGTAGATGTTGTGCAGCGCAGCACCGGTCATGGCGCGGACTGCCTCGGCGGCTGTCGGCGAGATGGGTGCGCCGCCGGAATACAGCAACCGCATGGAGGTGAAGTCTGCGGGCGCGCAACCCGGAGTGTTGAGCAGTGCGGTGAACGCAGTGATGGCGCCGACTGTGAATGTCGGGCGGTGCTCACGAATCGCGTCGAGCATCACCTCGGGCTGGAAGCGATAGGCCAGCACCAGCGGCATTCTCGCCAGGACGGACACCGCGATGTGACCGATCAACCCCGTGATGTGGAAGAGCGGTGCTACGCCGAGAACCGTGTCTTTCGGGGTGAGCCCCAGCCAGTCACGGTAGACCTGGGCGTTGAAGGTCATATTCGCGTGAGAGGTCATCGCTCCCTTCGGCGGACCTGTGGTTCCCGACGTATAGGTCAGTACCGCAATGTCTTCCGGTGCAGCGTCGGTAGTGATCGGATCGCCGAGACGATGCTGGTCGATCAGCGTCGCGAGATCGTCGGTACCGAGATCCTTCTTCACGATTCCGTCGAAAACCCGTGGATCGTTGCGGCTTTGGTACTCGAGTTCCGAGGTGGTGATGACTCGCCTGACCGGCGAGTCGGAGACGACGTTGCGGCCGACGGACTCGTAGAGCCCCTCGAGAGCGATCAGAACCGCTGCTCCGGAATCTTCGAGTTGGTATCCCAGTTCTCGTTCACGGCTCATGGGATTGATCGAGACTGCGACGCCGCCGGCTTTCCAGATTCCGGCGAGGGCGAGCACGAATTGCGGAACGTTCTGCAGGAAGAGTGCGACACGGTCTCCCTTCGTCAGACCACCTGCTCGTAGTGCGCGGGCCAGGGCGTCACTCTGCTGATCCAGTTCGGCGAAACTGAGTTGACCGTCGAAGTACTTCACAGCCGTGGCGTCCGGATCAGAGCGGACCGCCGCCGCCAACATTTCGAGCATTGTGGGCTGTTCGACGTCGATGTCGGGGGGAACGTCGTTGCGGTACAACGCCAACCAAGGGCGATCTTCGTATGTCATTTGATGGCAACCGGATTCACGGGAGAGCCGCTGGCCTTGGCAACCTTGAGCGGTGCGGCGACGTACAAGAACGTGTACTGGCCGTCGGACGCGCAGTCCGCGGCCAGCTTCTCCAGATCGCAGATCTCGGTGAACACCACACCGAGGTTGCGCATCAATGCGTTGTGGAGAACCAGTGCCACACCGTTTTCGGGGTCGGTGGTGACCTCGTTGGCAATGGTGTCGGTGACGAGGTTCGGAATCTCCATGTCCTGGAACCACTGGACGAGTTCGGGGCTGTAGATCAAGCCGGGCTCGCAGAAGCCCTCGTAGAAGGCCTCGCCTTGGTCGAAGAACAGCTTGAGGAAGTTGGTGCGGATGACGAGAATGTCACGCTTCTCGATGGTGACGCCCTGCGCTTCGGCGCAGGCCAAAAGATCATGGTGCGTGAAGGTTTCGGCCTTGTCGAGGTTTTCCTTGCCGCGGAACTTCGCCATGTCGAGAAGTACTGCGCGTCCGACGACGCCGCGGTCGGCAATCGGTTCGACGCTGGCCTTCTCCAGGCCGCCGACAGTGGTATCAGCCGAGTATCCGTTCCACAGGGCGCCGTCGTACCAGACGTGGCCGAGTGCGTCGTACTGCGTCGAGCCCTGCAGGAATGCGTCGATCTTGTCGTCCGCGTAATGCAGGCCGCCGGGGAAGTTGGGGGCGTCGTCGCCGTCCCAGCTGCTCTCGTCGAAGATCTGTGTGCGCTCGGCGGGGCTCCGGCCCGGCCAGACCGGATCACCCTTGGGATCGCCGATAAGACGTTGGAGTGTGAACACGGAACCCTGCTTGATGGTTCCGACGCCGCGAAGCACCTGTCCGGCGTCGAGGTAGTTCAGTGAACCGACCTCGTCGGACTCTCCCCACTTGCCCCAGTTGCTGGGTGCGTCGCGCAGGAGTTCTCCAAGATATGGCGCCTCGGTCATGGTGATTCGATCCTCTCGCTACCGACACCGAACGATCGCTCGGGCGGACCTGGGTCTTTGTGATCCACATCATGTTCAGGCCGATAACTAGTAGTCAACACGTTCATAGATTTCCGTGGTCATCGCATTGTTGGAAATCCTATGTTCGGCAATACTGAACACTGTGACCGAATTTGAGAATGCTGTCCTGATCGGGGCGTCGATCCGGCAAGCGCGGCGTCACAGCGGGCTCTCGCTGCGTGAATTGGCCAGGCGTCTCGATGTCAGCCCGGCTACCCTCAGCGCTGTCGAGACCGGAAAGACCAGAGTCAGCGTCGACCGGTTGGCGGCAATCGGCGGGATTCTCGGAGTGCGTTTCGACGCTCTGCTCCCGGCTGCGATAGTGCGTCCGCCGGAACAGCCGCGATGGGGAGGCGACGACGCCGACCCGGACGCACATTTTCGCCCGAACGAGTGGCGAAGGTTCGGTCCGAGTTCGTTCGATCCGGTGTTGGCTGCCGCGCTCGCGGAGATGGTGAAGACCGGATATCACGGCGCTGCGATGCGTGAGATCGCCAAACGTGCGCAGATGAGTGTTCCGGGTCTGTATCACCACTATTCCAGTAAGCAACAGATGTTGGCCGAAATTCTCGACCTCACCATGGCTGAACTGAACACGAGATCGTTGGCGGCTATCGAAGAGGGCGAAAGTCCCGACGAAAGATTGGCTTTCCTTGTCGAATGTGTGACCTTGTTCCATATCTATCGGCGTGATCAAGGATTCCTCGGCGCCAGCGAAATGCGCAGTCTCACAGCCGAGAACAGGTTGCGCATCACGGAATCACGCAACTACCAGCAATGGTTGATGACGAAGCAAGTGGACGACGGAATCGCCGCCGGTGTGTTCGAGACGGATCGGCCGCGACAGGCCGCGCGTGCGATTGTCGTGATGTGTGTCTCTGTCGCGCAATGGTATCGGCCGAGCGGACCACAAACCCCCGAGGAAATTGCACGCGACTACGCGCGTTTTGCGCTGGATCTGGTGCGCCTTCAGCGACCGTGACGGACGTCATCCGGTTCGGGTGATGCGCCTGCGGGCAAACGGGTCCATGCTTGGAAGGTATCCGTACCGCGACTCGAGTAAGGAACGAAACCCAATGTCTTCCAATCTGTCTCACAAGGCCTACATGATCGGTGCCGGCATCGGAAACCTCTCGGCTGCCGTCTATCTGATTCGAGACGGTGAGTGGAACGGTGAGGACATCACCATCATGGGCCTGGACATGCACGGAGCGAACGACGGCGAATCCGCCGCTACGTTTCAGCACCAGTACGGCCATCGCGAACTCGGTAACGACGCGGGTTTCATCAACCGCGGCGGCCGCATGCTCAACGAGGAAACCTACGAGAACCTCTGGGACGTATTGAGTGCGGTTCCGTCGCTGGACAACCCGGGAAAGTCGGTGACGGATGACATTCTCGACTTCGACCACGCGCACCCCACGCATGACGTCGCACGGTTGATCGACCGAGACGGTATTCGCAACAAGGGCGAGAACGATTACAAGCACATGCAATTCGACAACAAGGACCGGTACTTGTTGACGAAGCTGATGACGATGCCGGAGTCGGACGAGGCAAAACTCGACGACATCAGCATCGAGCAGTGGTTCGAGGACACTCCGCACTTCTTCACCACCAACTTCTGGTACATGTGGGAGACCACTTTCGCTTTCAAGCGGGTGAGTTCGGCGATGGAGCTTCGCCGGTACATGAACCGAATGATTCTCGAGTTCAGCCGCATTCAGACGCTTGCGGGTGTCACCAGGTCCCCGTACAACCAGTACGAGAGCATCATCTTGCCGATGCGGACCTTCCTCGAAGGTAAGGGCGTGAAGTTCGTCAACGAACTGAAGATCACGGAGTTCGTGTTCAAGGACACCCCGCTTCGAGACGAGATCATCGTGACGGGACTCGATTACGAGAACGTCCGCACCGGCGAGAAGGGCCGAATCGACGTGGCGGAAGGCGATTTCGTCTTCGACACCAACGGCAGCATCACCGACAGTTCGTCGATCGGCGATCTGGATACTCCGATCGTCGAAGACATGAGATACGCGCCGAGTGCGCTGCTGTGGAAGCAGGCCACCGAGCATTTCTACGATCTCGGGAATCCCGACAAGTTCTTCGGGGACCGGGCGCAGAGTGAGTGGACCAGCTTCACCGTCACCACTTCGTCACACGAGCTCATCAACGAGATTTCCCGAATCACCAAGCAGCTCCCCGGAAATGCACTCAACACGTTCGTGGACTCGAACGTGCTTCTGTCGATCGTGGTTCACCATCAGCCGCACTACCACGCGCAGAAGGAGAACGAAGGAGTCTTCTGGGGTTACTGTCTGTTCCCGCGCAAGGACGGCGACTACGTGAAGAAGCCGTTCATCGAGATGACCGGGCGCGAAATGCTGGAAGAGACTCTCGGGCATCTCGAGGCACTCGACGAGAGCGGTGCGCTCGCCGCGCGCCGACAAGAGATTATGGACAGCGTCGTGAATTCGATTCCCAGCCACATGCCTTACGCCAGTGCGCTGTTCAATCGGCGAGCCGTCGGCGACCGGCCGCTGGTGGTGCCGAAGCACTCCAAGAACCTGGCCTTCATCAGTCAGTTCGCGGAGTTGCCGTTCGACATGGTGTTCACCGAGCAGTACTCGGTGCGGTGCGCTCAGGTGGCCGTCTACAAGTTCCTGGGGATTCCGGAAGACAAGCTCACCAAGATGCATCACTACGAGAAGGATCCGAAGGTCCTCGCCAAGGCCGCAGTGACGATGTTCCGCTGAGGGGTGCTCAGCGACCGTGCCGCTTCTCGTAGTCCTCGCGAGTGCGATCGGCACGGCGCTGGGCCTTCTCGTCGAGCAGTTCGGGATCGAGTCCGTGGCTCAGCAGGCGGTGACGGCGGTAGATGGTCCCGAGCGCCACGACGAAGTACGCGAGCGGGATGAGCAGCAAAGCCATCATGGCCAAGGGAATCCAGATCGGTCCCGGAATCAACAGGAACAGCAGAAGAATCAGCGTCGCCGGCACGGTGAAACGAATGATGTAGCGAGCCTGCGCACCCGGTCCGACCAGATCGTTCCGCACCCAGTCCTGGTACCGGTCGGGGAGCGTCTTCCCCAGGAGGTATCCGCAGTACTGGGGAAAGTTCGGGCGAGTCTGTTCGGCCATGGCCTCCAGGATAGTGCCTGGTACTGCCGCTTACGCCGGTGCCTTGAACGTGCGTCGGTAGGCGCTCGGTGAAACGCCGAGCGCTTCGTTCATGTGTTGACGCATCGATGTCGCAGTCCCGAAGCCGGTTCGAGCTGCAATTGCATCGATCGACAGATCGGATTCCTCCAGCAATTCACGTGCCCGATCGACGCGTCTGCTGGTCAACCAGCGGTTCGGCGTGGTTCCGACTTCGTCGCGGAATCGACGGCTGAAGGTGCGGACGCTCATGTTGGCACGCGTCGCCAGGTCTGCCAGCGTGATCGGATCGCCGAGATGTTCGAGGGCCCAGTGCCGAGCGTCGGCAGTCGATTCCGAAGGCTTGTCGGCAAGTGGGCGGCGGATGTACTGCGCTTGGCCACCGTCGCGCCACGGCGGTACGACGCAACGCCTCGCGACGGTGTTCGCCACTTCCATGCCGTGGTCGCGCCTGACGATGTGTAGACAGAGATCGACGCCTGACGCCGCGCCGGCCGAGGTCAGGATGTGGCCTTCGTCGACGAACAGCACGTCGGGATCCACGTTCACCTTGGGATAGACACGCTGGAAATGGTCGGTGTTGCGCCAATGCGTCGTAGCACGGAGTCCGTCGAGCAAACCGGACGCGGCGAGGATGTACGAACCGGTGCAGATCGAGACGAGCCGGGTCCCCGGGCGGATGTGTTCGAATGCTGCGGCCAATTCGGGGGAGAGATACCCCTCGTCGAAGGCCGGGCCCAATTCGTACGACGCGGGGATGACGACGGTGTCGGCGGTGGCGAGCAACTCGCTCCCATGGTCGACCGAAATGCTGAAGTCAGCGTCGGTCTGCACGGGATTGCCGTCGACGGTGCACGTCAGGATCTCGTACAGCGGCCGATCCTCGACGTCGATGGCACGCCCGAAGATACGCGCGGGGATCCCGAGTTCGAAGGGAATGACTCCGTTCAGAGCCAGTACGACGACGCGATGCGGAACAGACATGGCTCGATCCTTTCATATATTGGCAATCTGGCCACTGTTCTCGATCGAATCCGAACTGCAGAATTCTCTCTGTGACTTCTGAGACCGCTCTCCCCGAATCGGGCCCGCAGCAGGTGAGATCCCCGCGCTTTCACCGCGCGTGGTCCGTCGCGATCGTGGCATTCCTGGCATTGGTCGGTGCGGCGAGCTTCCGCGCTGCCCCATCGGTGCTGATCGATCCGCTGCACGAGGATTTCGGGTGGTCGCGCGCCAGCATCTCGGCCGCCGTCTCGGTCAACCTGATCCTGTACGGGCTGACCTCGCCGTTCGCCGCTGCCCTGATGGAAAGGTTCGGTATCCGGGCGGTCGTCACTTCGGCGTTGGCGCTCATCTCGCTCGGCAGTGGTCTCACGATCTTCATGACCTCGAGTTGGCAACTCATTCTGCTGTGGGGTGTCTTCGTCGGTCTCGGCACCGGTTCGATGGCGCTGGCGTTTGTCGCCACCGTCGTCGATCGCTGGTTCGTCGAAAAGCGTGGTCTCGTGACCGGCATCCTGACGGCCGGTGGTGCTGCCGGTCAGCTGGTGTTCCTGCCCGTCCTGGCGAAGCTCGCGGAAACGTACGACTGGAAGAGCGTCGCCTTCACAGTTTCGTTTGCCGCACTGGCCGTCGTGCCGTTCGTTCTGCTGTTCCTGCGTAACTATCCGTCAGACGTGGGAACGACGCCGTACGGCGCGCCCGCCGATTACGCCCCACCCGCCAAGCCTGTCTACCAGCGCGGCGGCGCCGGAGGCCGGGCGATCTCGGTGCTGGTGATGGCGTCGAAGACCAAGGTGTTCTGGCTTCTCGCCGGTACCTTCGCGATTTGCGGCGCGAGCACCAACGGCCTGATCGGAACGCACTTCGTCCCGGCGTCGCACGATCACGGAATGCCGATCACGACGGCCGCGTCCCTGTTGGCGTTGATCGGAATCCTCGACATGGTCGGCACCATTGCTTCGGGTTGGTTCACCGACCGGATGGACTCGCGAAAACTTCTCGGCATCTACTACCTCTTCCGCGGAATCTCGCTGCTCTTCCTGCCGCTGCTGCTCGCCAACACCGTGAATCCGCCGATGATCGCGTTTGTCATCTTCTACGGGCTCGACTGGGTGGCGACGGTTCCGCCGACGGTCGCGCTGTGCCGTCAGCACTTCGGCGCCGACGCCCCCATCGTGTTCGGTTGGGTGCTGGCATCTCATCAGATCGGTGCGGGTCTGGTGGCCTTCTTGGCCGGCCTCGTTCGTGATCAGATCGGCTCGTACGACGCTGCATTCTTGGTGGCCGGCGCGCTCTGCGCGATCGCTGCAGTCATGTCGTTGTTGATCGCAAAACGTCCGAAAGAGGCAGTATTGGTTGACTCTGTCTGATTCGGCACTGTGATCGGTACCACCGACGGGGTAAGTTGTGTGTAACTCCAAGAACTACTCACCAGTAGGGGTACTGAAATGCCTGCTCCGTCCGCTGCGACCTTCTCGCGGCTCGCCGATCTGATCGCCATCGACAATGTTGCCGATCGCCCGACGAAGTCCATCACCGAGGTGTTCACCGGCAAGGAGCTGGCGACCATCCCCGTTGGCACCGCCGACGACGCACTTGCGGCCATCGCCCGTGCCCGCGTCGCCCAGAAGGAATGGGCCAAGCGCTCCGTCCTCGACCGCGCTGCCGTCTTCCACCGCTACCGCGATCTCATCCTGGAGAACCGCGACGCCCTCATGGACATGGCTCAGGCCGAGACCGGAAAGTCGCGTACCGCAGCTCAGGAAGAAGTCCTCGACATCTCGATGACGTCGCGTCACTACGCACGTGTGGCGCCGAAGCTGCTGCGCCCGCGTCGCGTCTCCGGCATGCTTCCGGGTCTGACGAAGACCGTCGTTCGATACCAGCCCAAGGGTGTCGTCGGCGTCATCTCGCCGTGGAACTACCCGATGACGCTGGCCGTGTCCGACGCCATCGCCGCGCTGCTCGCGGGCAACGCCGTTGTCCTCAAGCCGGACAGCCAGACGCCGTACTGCGCGCTCGCCTGCGTCGAACTGCTCTACAAGGCGGGACTGCCCCGCGACCTCTTCGCCGTGGTTCCCGGACCGGGCTCCGTCGTGGGCACCGCGTTGGTCGAGAACACCGACTACCTCATGTTCACCGGTTCCACCGCGACCGGTCAGCTCCTCGCCGAGCAGGCCGGCCGTCGACTGATCGGCTTCTCCGCCGAACTCGGTGGCAAGAACCCGATGATCGTCGCGGCCGGCGCAGACCTGCGCGAGGTCACCGACGCCGCTGTGCGTGCGTGCTTCTCCAACTCCGGTCAGCTGTGCATCTCCATCGAGCGCATCTACGTCGAAGAGTCCATCGCACCCGAGTTCATCCGTATGTTCGGTGACCGCGTCAAGAAGATGAACCTCGCCGCTGGTTACGAATTCGGAATCGAGATGGGCAGCCTCGTCTCCGAGGCCCAGGTCAAGGCAATCTCCGCGCATGTCGACGACGCAGTGGTCAAGGGCGCCACCGTCATTGCCGGCGGCAAGGCCCGCCCGGACATCGGACCGCTGTTCTACGAGCCCACGCTGCTCACCGGGGTTCCCGAAGACGCCGAGTGCTACCGCGACGAGACCTTCGGGCCGCTCGTCTCGATCTACCCCGTCAAGGACGTCGAAGAGGCCATCGCTGCGGCCAACGACACCGAGTACGGCCTCAACGCCAGTGTGTGGGCGGGAAGCAAGGCTGCCGGCGAAGCCATCGCAGCGCGCATCCACGCCGGCACCGTCAACGTCGACGAGGGTTACGCACCCACCTGGGGCAGCACCGCAGCACCGATGGGCGGCATGGGTGTCTCGGGCGTCGGTCGTCGTCACGGCGCCGAGGGGCTGATCAAGTACACCGAGCCGCAGACCGTTGCCACCACCCGCGTCATGAATCTCGGTGGACCGCGCGGACTTCCGGCCAAGGTGTGGGCAAAGCTCATGCCTCACGCCATCAAGATCATGTCCTGGGTTCCGGGCCGGTAACGGGTGGAAACCGCCAGCGCGTACATCGAGGCAACTCCGGTATCGGTGTGGAAGGTTGTCAGCGACATCGAAGGTATGGGTCGCTTCAGCCCTGAAAACACCGGTGGAACATGGACTTCCGGAACTCCGGGCACTGTGGGTGCAAAGTTCAAGGGCACCAACAAGCACGGCCTGATTCGGTGGAGCACGCACTGCACGGTGGTCGACGTGGTCGACTGCCGGAAGTTCTCCTTCGAATCGGACGAGCCGAAGGCTCGGTGGACGTACGTGCTCGAGCCTTCGGGAACGGGCACTGTGCTTACCGAGACTCGTGAAATCTATGCGACGCCTGCGCTTTACGTCCGCATGATGTCGGGTAGCGGCCTGCTCGGTCGGGGTCGAGATCAGCTGATGCAGACCGGAATGGAAACCACTCTGGCGCGCATCAAGGCGTTTCTGGAGAGCTAGAAACATACACAAGTGGGGCTGCACTCGATTCGAGTGCAGCCCCACTTGTGTTGCTGCGGATCAGTTTGCAGTGGTGACAAGCGCGGCGTCGACGAGCGCGGTGTAGACACGCTCCGGCTCTTCGGCGATGCGATTGAGTACGTACAGCCACCACTGTGTTCCGAAGATGACGTATTCGCGTGTGGTGAAGCCCGCGGCTCGGAGTGCGTCCAGTTGCTCGGTACCGAGACCGAGCAGCATCTCGAACTCCACGTGGTCGGCTCTGAGCTTCGAATCATGCTCGGCGCGTAATGCTTCGAGGATGTCGCGGTCATGCGTCGCGATGGAAACCTGGTGACCCGATTCGACGATTCGGGCTGCGTAGTCGAGATACGCGCTTCGCAGTTCGGCACTACCGCGTGGGTAGGCGACGGATTCGGCTTCGAGGAAGGCGCCCTTCACGAGACGGATGCGGCCGGGTCGGTCCAGCAGAGCGGCGAGATCCTTTGCGGTCCGGTGCAGTCGGGCCTGAACAGTGATCCCCACGTGAGTGAAGCGCTCGGCCAGCCGCGCGTGCATGTCGAGGACCAGGTCGGTGCGATCGGACGCTTCGGCGGAGATGATCAGCTCGGCACCTGCGCGTTCCGTGGCCTCGGCCAGGCGCACGACATTGCGAAAGCACTGCTCCGGATCGATTACCAAGCCGATGTGCGAGAGGTCGAACGACACGGTGCTCTCGACACCCGACGTGCCGATTCGTTCCGCGAGTTCCACGAAAACATCGGTTTCGGCGTTCGCGAGCTCGGGATCCCGGACGCTTTCCCCGGTGTATTCGATGCTCGCCTTGTGTCCTCGCGCGAAGATCGAGGGGAGGCGGTCGAAAGCGTCGTCGATGGTTTCGCCGCCGATGTAGCGAGCGGCGACTTTCCGTGCGAGAGCTGCAGTCGCAGCGTCCGCCATGGTGCGTTCTTTCAGGGATTCGTCGAGTGCGAGGCGGCGTAGGACGTCTGCGGCCTGGGCTTGTAGATCCGTGTTCACGGCTTCAGCGTATCCGGACGAGGGTGCGGGAATTATTCTCCGGACCCTTGCGTTCGATCTATTGTCGATATATCGTCGATACGTCAAACAAACACAGACAGTCCAGGAGGACAACATGTACGCCCCACACAACAACCCAGAAATGCAAGAACGTCGCGAGCATGGCCGCCGAGGCCCGCATCGTGGACACGGTTTCCGTCGAGGATTCGATGGAGAGCGACCCGAGGGTCGCTTCGAAGACCGAGCAGAAGGACGCCCCGAAGGCCGACGCGGTCGGCCCGACCAGAGCGGATTTGGTCGACCCGACCAGCGCGGACACGGCCGCCCTCACTTCGGTGAAGCCGGCGCAGCGCTCCGTCCCGCGATGGGTCTACTCCGAGGTGCCGCTGTCGCGGTAGCCGCAGGTGGGACCGCTGAGCAGGTCGCCAAGGCAGAGGCAATTCTTGCCGAGGCACGCCGTGCACTGTTCGAGATGCTGGCGGAAAAGCCGGCTGACGTGCAGCAGGCTCACGCAGAATCTACCGACACACTGCCGGCAGAGTGATTACGGCGCTCAGGCGCCGACGGTGACTTCCTCGCTGTTCATGCCGGAAACGTGGCCGTCGGCGCCCTCTCGCCAGTACCCGACAACATTGTGCTTGTCGCGAGCAATTCCTCGAACTTCCCTCAGATGCTTACGAATACGACGGCTGGTTGCGCTTTCGCACGCCACCCACGCGTAGACGTCGGCCGATTCGGATTCGGGAAACTCGACCTTCTCCACAGCTTCGAACAGCGCGCTCGGCGCCTTTCCGAGGCCACTCCCCACGAGCCACGTGTACGTGACGTCGCCGCGAGTGACAAATTCCTGTCGATCCTCTTCGGTTTCGACCTCGATGATCGCCTGTGCGACATCGCCCTCTCGAAGTTCTTCGACAATCCTGCCCAGTCCGGGGAGACCCGTGGCGTCTGCGACCAGCAGCTGCCAGCGAGGACCCGCCGGTGCTTGGTAGTGGGACCGCGAACTGTCCGACCAGAAGACGCCTAGTAGGTGACCTGGTTCGGCCCGCAGGGCCCAATCCGCTGCAATACCGCCAGGGTGCACGACGAAGTCGATGTCCAGACGTCGGCCGCCGTCGTGCACCTTGCGCACGGTGTAGTGCCGCCACGGTGGCTCGGTTCCGAGATCGGCCTTGCCGTAGTCGGGATTGTTGAAGTAGTCGTAATCTGCTTCTGTTTCACCGGGTTTCGGGAACGCGATATCGATGCGCTCGTCGCCTTGTCCGCCGGTCGGCCAGTGCCAGTCACCTTCTGCCTCGATGCTGATTCGCCGCATGTGCGGGGTCAGGGACGTGACGGTGACAACGCGGGCGGGTTCGCAGAAAGACATCCCTCGACCCTATTGGTCCTGCGTGTCGAAGTGGAGACAGATGCTGTCGCAAGACGGACATCGCGCGCAACCGAAAATGCCAGCGTATGCCCCGGGGCATGATTCTTCCCCGGTGCATACGCTGGCATTTTCAGTTATGCCCGTTCAGGCGGCTGTCGGCGGGCTGTTCCCGCCGATCGGCTGCTGATACGGGTCAACGGACATCGGCGGATAGAACACCGACTTCCGATCCGGGCCGATCTCGACACGCCACTCGGTGTGGTGCATCGTCCGGTGGTGATGACCGCACAACAAGATCAGGTTGTCGAGATCTGTTGGGCCACCATCGTTCCAGTGAACAATATGATGGGCATCGCACCACCCCGACGGAGTCCCGCACCCTGGGAACGCGCACCCACCATCACGAACTGCCAACGCCCGCCGCTGCGGAACAGTCGCTGTTCTCGCTTCCTTACCGCAGTCGAGCGGAACACCATTCTCATCCAACAAGATCCGCGTCACGGTGCAGTCGCAGGCGAGCATCCGTGCGGTGTCGATACTGATCGGGCCCACCCAATCCGTCCACGCAAACCCGAGTTCCTCAGTGGACGGCAGGAGGTCTTTCAAGGCTTGCAGATCGGTCATGTCTTTCGCCGATGCGGTGACCGTGATGTGTGGTTTCACGCCGCCCTCGATCGGACCCAACCCCGCCCGCTCGTAGCGGCGCAGCAGTTCGCAGAACCCGTCCGCGCGCCGTAATGCAGGCGTGCGGGTGTCCTTGACGCCGTCCTTCTCCGGTGTCGGAGCGGACAGGCTCGACAACAAGGTGATCAACCGGGCCCCGTTCACAGCATCCAAGTCGCCCTTCACCGACACTCGCCCGTACAAGCCTTTCGAGGCGTAGAACTCGTTACGTTCGGAATCTTCCCCGACCGGGACGCCGTCCTCACGCTTGCCGTACTGCTTCTCGATCCGCCGAATCGCCGCCCGCACCGCATCACAATCCGCAATGTTCTTCGACGCCAACGACAACAAAATCTCGCGAGCCTTGTCCACATCCGCCAGGGTCATGTTCTTCGGCGGATGCTGACAAAACGACGCCACCTGCCGGGCTTTCAACGCATCCACATCACCGCGATGAAACGCATCCGCGACAACAGGTTCGAGCATCAACAACCGCGCCAGTCCGACCAGCAGACTGCACTCACCGATCTCAAGATTCGTCGACCCGTGCAACCACTGTGCGATCGCCCGAAAACCCTTCCCACCGAGAACGTCACGGGAAAACATCTCCACGATCAGCAACACCAACCGCGACTGCAACTCGTGCCGGGCGCGCACCAGATCCAGAACCTCACCCTTGAGGCCCTCACCATCCAGCTGCCATGCTTCCCGACTATCCATACCGAAAGTATAATCGAACAAACTTTCGATAGCCAGAGACAAAGCGGACAACTTCGGTAACCGTAGGAGTTTGAGAATTGTTGAAATGCATCAGTATTCGAGCAAGTTTTTCACTCCACCCGCGTATTCGCTCGTGGCGAGAGAGCGCCGGTTCGTGCGTTGGCGTTTCTATGCATTGGTTTTAGAATTCGGCGTATCAGACTGTCCGACTGAGAACGTTGGCGGCGAAGGTGTTGATCGGTCATGTTGGGCCCTGGTACTAGTCCAGTTTGGTTGGCGACCTCAATTTGCCCCGCTTGAATTGTCCAAAGCCTCAGATCGAACCCAACTCCCGCGCACGAGCTACCGCCGACGTCCGCGACTTCACGCCCAACTTGCCGAAGATGTGGACCAGATGCGATTTGACCGTGGTCTCGCTCAGGAACAGTTCTTTACCGATCTCGCGGTTGGATCGACCCGCCGCCACCAGCTTCAGCACCTCGATTTCCCTTGGGCTGAGGCTGGTTTCGGGCTTACGGACGCGAGTCATGAGCTTCGACGCGATGGCAGGTGAGAGAACGCTGTCCCCGCTCGCAGCGGCGCGGACGGCCGACAGCAACTCGACCGGGGGTGTGTCCTTGAGTAGATAGCCGCTGGCTCCGGCTTCGACGGCGCTCAAGATATCCGCGTCCGTGTCGTAGTTGGTCACAACGAGTACGTGCGGCGGATTCGGCAGCGCGCATACCGCGCGGGTGGCGTCGACCCCGGTCTTGCCTGGCCCGAACCGCAGGTCCATGAGCACGAGGTCGACCGGCGTGGTGGCGCAGAAGGCTATGGCTTCCTCGGCGGTCCCTGCTTCGCCGACCACCTCGATGTCGGATTCGCTTTCGAGCAGCGCTCGCAGTCCGGCGCGCACGATCGCGTGATCGTCGGCGAGCAGCAGGCGGATCACTGTTCACCGACATCGAGGGGAAACGTCACCGCGACGGCCGTGTGTCCCGGCTCCGACTCGATGGAGAACGTTCCGCCCTGCAGTTCGACGCGTCGTCGAATTGCGTTGAGGCCAAACGATTCCGCCGGTCCACGTTCGAGAACTTCCACGTCGAAGCCGCGGCCGTTGTCGACCACGTCGAGGCTGACGGTGTTGTCGGAATACGTCAGTGTCACAGCCATTCTGGTTGCATCCGCGTGGCGGAGAACATTGGATACCGCACCCTGGGCGATGCGCACCAGTGTTGCTTCGAGGGGCATCGGCAGCCGGATTGCCTCACCTTCGACCACGGATCGCGCTTCCAGTTCAGGACTGCTCGCGCGTTCACAGATTCGACGAAGCGCATCGGCGAGCGACTGACCGTCCAGGGCCGCCGGTGTCAATTCGGCTATGAGTTGGCGGGTTTCGGCAAGACTGTCCGCTGCAGTTTCCCGTGCGAGGCTGATCTGCCGGATGGCCGGGCTTTCCGGATCGGCGCGTTCGGCAGCGTGGAGGAGCATCTGGATGCTCGAAAGTCCTTGGGCCACGGTGTCGTGGATCTCGGCCGCGAGCCTTTCACGTTCGGCGAATTTTCCGGCATCGCGAGACGTCGACGCCAATTCTTCACGGGTGTTCATCAATTCGTCGATGAGACGTCCGCGCTCCGCTGCCTCGCGGTAAAGCGCCTGATATCCGAGACCGATAGCAACGGCTACGGCGGCGCCGATGATCGGGCCGACGGCGCCGGCCACTGTCCACCCGCGATGCAATCCGGTGCCGATCACGGCGACAGCCGTTGCCGCGGTGACGGCCAGCAGGCTCCAGGGGCGCCGCAGAATATGGAGATAGAGGAAGAAGAGTCCGAACGCGAGGTAGGCGGCGTCGGCGGATACCGCCATCGTCGCGATCCAGACGAGGGTCAGCACGGCGAGCCACCAGCGGGCAGCGTTGCCGCGCAGCCTTTTGGCAACCCCGAAAAGATAGACGGCAACAAAGATCACGGCCAACGCGATGATTGTTGCGGTGAGGTCGGATTCGTCGATCAGCGCTCGAAGAAACACCACACCGGCCAGCGCCATGACAAGGACATGCAGGCCCAGTTGTAGGCCGGCGAAGACAGGCGTGAGCGGAGATCGGTGCATCTCGCCCAGCTTAGCGAGGTTCGGGCCTGGTTCATCCATCAAAAGTTGTAAACCGGGATGGTTCTTTCGAGCGCTGGAATGTCGATCCGAGGTGCGATGGAAAGAGTCTGCATCCGCGAGAGCGTAGAGGCAAGCACAGGAAAGGAATTCACAGTGTTTGTCGCAATGAGGGACTTACGGGCAGCGCGAGGTCGTTTCGCGCTGATCTCCGTCGTGGTTCTGTTGGTTGCACTTCTCGTCAGTTTTCTCAGCGGGTTGACTGCAGGACTTCGCCATCAGAACGTGTCGGCCATCGAGGCCATGAATGCCGACACGGTGGTGTTTGCAGACACCGGAGCTGGGGCGTCGTTCGACGAGTCGGCGCTCACACAGGACCAGGTCAACGCCTGGGCCGGGGCCGCGAAGGATGTCGATCCCATCGGAATCGGCCGCGGGAAGGCAGGATTGGCCGACGGAAATCAGAAGTCGGTGGCCCTGTTCGGTGCTGACGGCGGTTTCGGTGACGTGACGCCGTCGGCGTCAGGCACGGTGGTGTTGAGCGAAGGTGCCGCCCGCGATCTGGGGGCGGGCGCCGGCGATCAGGTGAGCGTCGGTACGCAGCAGTTCACCGTCAGCGACGTTCGCGGTGACGACTGGTACAGCCATTCGCCCGTCGTCTGGATGACGCTCGGTGACTGGCAGGCGGCCAATCCACGCGGCGGCGTTGCGACAGTACTGGCTGTCACCGGAGCCTCTGACGCTTCCGCAACGGACAAGTCAGCCGCGACGACGTCGACGACGGTCAGCGGTTCGCTCGACGCGATCGGTTCGTACAAATCGGAGAACGGGTCGTTGACCCTGATGACGCTCATGTTGTTCGCGATCTCGGCCCTGGTGATCGGTGCGTTCTTCACGGTGTGGACGATCCAGCGAACCCCGGACATCGCGACGTTGAAAGCGCTCGGCGCAACCACCGGTTCTCTGGTGCGCGACGCACTGGGTCAGGCCCTCATCGTCCTGATTGCCGGCGTCACCGTCGGAATCGGGCTGACGGCCGTGGCCGGCTCGCTGATCGGTGACGCCATGCCGTTTGTCCTGGACGCATCGACCACCGTCGTACCTGCCGTGGCATTGATCGGACTCGGCCTGCTCGGCGCGGCCTTTGCACTTCGATTCCTCTCGACCACCGATCCACTCACAGCATTGGGGAGCGCACGATGACCATGACAACCGGCACCACAGTTCTCGACATCCAGAACGTCGATCTGACGTTTCCCGACGGGCAATCGCGGGTGACGGCGCTGGACGACGTGTCTCTGCGACTGCACCGCGGCGAGATCGCCGCAATCACCGGACCTTCGGGTTCAGGCAAGTCCAGCCTGTTGGCGGTGGCGTCGACCCTGATCCGTCCGGATTCCGGGCACGTCTATCTCCGGACGCCGGAAGGCAGCACCGACATAGCGGCGCTGAGTCGGAGGGCGGCGTCGGAATTGCGACGCTCGTCGATCGGAATCGTCTTCCAGCAGTCCAACCTCGTGTCGTCGTTGACGGCTCTGGAGCAGCTCGAGGTGATGGCGCATCTGGGGCAGTCCGTTTTCACGTCACGGACCCGTCGCAAGGCCGTGAAATCAAAAGCGATGGATTTGCTGGACGCTGTCGGGCTCGCGGATCAGAGCGGAAAACGACCGTCTCAGCTGTCGGGTGGGCAGCGACAGCGCGTCAATCTCGCGCGAGCATTGATGAACGATCCGCAGCTTCTGGTGGTCGACGAGCCCACCAGCGCGCTCGATCAGGAGCGCGGTGCCGCTGTCATGGATCTGATCATCGGGGTGGTGCGGGAACACGAGGCGGCAACCCTTCTCGTGACACACGACCGAAGTCACCTGTCTCGGATGGATACTGTCTATCGTGTTGTTGACGGTTCCTTGGCGGAGGACCAGGAGGCGCTCGCGGCGTAACTCAGGCGGGCACGATTCGGGCATTCGTCACTGCATCCGGGCGGGAAGTCAACCCGCGATTTGCTGGGCAGTTAGACTGTTGTCGACTCGGGCAACTTGAGAGGACGTGTTATGGAACGCCGCCGCAATGTTGCGCAGCCGCCACAATCGCCGATTGCGGATCTGGAGCAGATGCCTGCTCTGATTCTCCTCGACAGGCTTCCGGTGCCGGTCATGGCCGTTCACCGCGACGGCAGCATCGTTTTTGCCAACCCGTCCTTCGCTGACATGCTGGGATATCCCAAGAAGGCCGTCTCGGCTTTGCGTTTGCAGGACATTCTCTACGACAAGGATGCCGACGACGTCAGTGCCGAGCAGGCTCATCGTGAACTGAGTTCCGAGCCGGGCTCGGTCAAGGAGTTCGTGCACTCGGACAGCACATTGGTGCGCGCGACGGTCAGTCAGTCTCTGCTCCGACGGGACGACGACACGATCACCCTCGCCGTCCTTCACGATCTGACGGAACGCCTGTGGAACAACCCACGGCACATCGACGACAAGCCCACCAAGTAGTCCCAGCTACTTCCGGGATTTGACGGTTCGGTCCAGGCCCAGGGTGGCGGCAAGGGTGTTGACCACCCATTCTTCGTACTTTTGGCCGGTCCAACCCGCGCCGACCACGAGGTCTGTGTACGTCTCGGGACTGAGCAGCGTGAGTGCGACGTTCACGGCGGTCTCGAGGTCGACGGTTGGCGCTTTTTCGACTATGCCGACCATCAGATGTTCCTGCACCGTGCGTCGCTGAGTGCGGTTGATTTGCCAAAGGCGGGCGGCGTCCTCGTCGGCGGAAGCGGCAGCCCGCAGTGCCAACAGGATGTCTGCGGTGCGCTCCAGAATGAGCCGTCCGTGGTGAACCTGAATCCGGAGTTGCCCGAGTGGATGTGGGGCGCCTAGTGCTGCCGCCACCCACGGCCGGTCGAGAGTTGCCGTCTTTTCCTCGTCGCCCGCAACGGCCACGTCGAGCAGTGCTGACAGCACGCTCGGCTTGTTGCCGAACACGAAATAGACACTCTGCACCGACACGCCCGCCGCCGCGGCAAGCTGTTTGATCGTGGCGGCCGCGTAGCCGGGATCGACAAAAACTTCCCGCGCTGCCTCGATGATCTTGCGCCGCGCCGACGTGTCTTCCCGAAGAACCTCAGTCATGATTAGAGTTTAACTCTAGAGTCGAACTCTAGCGACTCGGGAGGCGAAATAATGACGAAGGTTCTTGTACTCGGTGGCTACGGTGCCGTCGGGATTCCCCTGATGAAACAACTCGCGAAGGTCCCCGAAATCTCCGCGTACTCCGCCGGGCGCGATCGTGCCCGCGCGGACGTCGTCGTTGATCTTAAAGAACCAGGCGCGTACGCGGCTGTGGTTCGAGACTTCGATGTCGTGGTGAATGCGTCGGGTTTCGACGACGTTCGCCTGGCAGAAGAAGCGGTACGCGGTGGGGCGGCGTTCGTCGACATCACGGCAACCTCGAGCTACTGCGAAGAACTGGAAGCGGTCGACGGCCCAGTTCTGATGGGCGTCGGATTGGCGCCGGGATTGACCAGTGTCCTTGCCGCCGAAGCGCATCGACTCGGCGGGGGACCCGTGGACATCGTGATCGGCCTCGGCGGCGGAGAACTACACGGACCGGCCGCGACGGCGTGGACGTACGGGATGTTGGGAACGAGGTTTCCCGATCCCGACGGGCGATCGATCCGGAACTACACCGGGATGAAGACGTTTCGGATGCCGGCGGACGCGACCGGGTACCGATCCGGTCCTGCTGTGCGGGCGGACTTTTCGGACCAACATGCGTTGACGCGCGACCTTGGTGTTCCGGTGCGGACGTACCTGCGATTGGACACGTCCACAGCGACACTCGGGCTTGCAGCCATGACGTGGGCGCCCGCCCTCCAGAAGGTTGTGCCGAAGAAGCTGTGGGGTTCGGATCGTTGGGTTGCGATGGCCCGAACGGATACCGGCCCGGCGCTGTGGGTTTCGGGGCGTAGCCAGTCGGCCGCGACGGCAACCATCGCCGCGCGTGCCGTGCAGGTGATTCGAGACAGTGCAATCTCGAAGCCGACTTGGTTTCACGCGGTGGAGACCGCAGAGTCGTTACAACTGGCAGTTCCGGAACTGTCAGTGCGGCAATGGGATGGTACGAGGCGGACGTCCGGCAAGACCGTCGACTAGTCGGGGCGAGCCGAGAAACGGCAATCCGGCGGCCGCATTGGTGAGACAACCGGGAACGACGACGCGGACGACGCGCAGGCCGGCGCGGAGAACATCAGTTGTGGTCAGATCGACCCATGCCGGCCTGAAACCCGAACCTGTCAGTGCGCTTTCGGTGTCGATGGGTGACGTCAGAGAGTCGAGGTCCACCTCGCCGACGACGGCACCTGCCAGCTCACTCTCGAATCGTGCTTGGATCTCCGGGTCCAGGTGGAGCTGCAAGTGGCATCCGTAGTCCATGACGTCGGCAAAGTCCGATCGGTAGGCGCCTGCATAGCTTCGGTCAGCTCGCCAAGGCGCAAGCGGGCTGGTCGGGGAGGCCGCGGCTCGACCGATGCCGCTCTCCGGGTCGTCGTAGTCGGCGGAAAGAAGTTGCAGCTGAAGCGCTTCCCCGAGCGACTTGAACGCAGCGGTCTGTGCGTCCTCGTGGCAGGCGGTTCCCATGGTCGAGTATCCGGTGCGGTGGTCGCGGACGAGGGCGCCGAGTACCGGGATCCCGAAATCACTCTCGAATGCCAGCCATCTCGTCGACAGGGTTTCGTGATTGCCCAGTCGAAGGAGCTGCTCTGGCATCCCGGTGACAATCCGAACGCCGCGCCTTCCGGTCCAGGAGAGCGTCATCGCGTCGCGCTCGACTATCTCGCGCACTGCATTCCGTATCGCGAATTCCGTCGTGGGACCGGCGGCGAGACCCGCCTGAGCTACTGGAGAGATCGCCGGACCCGTCCGGGCGACGAAATGAGGATACGAACCCCAGACGAGTTCGGCCGGTACCCAGATATCCGAACCCGTGATCAGGTCGACTCCGAGAGTCCAGTCCAACTCGAGATCGTCGGTTGGTTCGACGAACGGGAACTGTGGCTGCGCGTACTGGGCGGCGTCGAAACGCGCGAGTTGTGACAGGTCGATGCTTGCTCCGATCAATGCATCAGCCGACCCGCGGACGATCGGTTTGGCGACGATGTTGCCGCAATACCGTTCCACCGCTTCGCCTACCGCAGCTGCGGTAGGCCGCGCACGGTCACCCAGATCGAAGCAATATCCGGCGCCCGCCGAGTCGCTGGACCAGGGTGAAAAGCGTGCCGAATCGCAGACATACGAGTGAATCAGCTTGAACTCCGGCGGAAAGTGCTGGGGAACAACGGCGTCGACCAACTCTCGAATGATCCCAGTTCGGCGGTCGACGAGCAAAGACCTCATGCGAGAGGGACCGGCAGATGCAGATGGGTGGTCGATGCGCTGGTCAATCTGCTACCTCCAAGAAGGGGAAAAGCTGCCGGCGCATTGTTGTAGAGGCCGGGAGACAGGACGCGGACGACGTGCAACCCGGCAATCGAGATGTCGCGGGTGGTGAGATCGACGGAAATCGGTTGGTACCCTCGAGACGTCAGAAGGACTACCAGAGAAGCAAGATTCACAGGATCTTCGTCGGGAACCTCTGATACCGAGCGTGTTTCGGTGTAGTCGAAAAGATGCTCTTCCGCTGCCTCAGCCATCACGGGGTCGAGATACAGCTGGGCGACGGTCGGCAGATCGACGACGTCCTTCCACTGCGCATCGAACTCGTCCCGGTAACGACGGTCGGCCCGAAAGGGTTTGTACAGGTGCGCCGGCAGCGTTCCGTCCGCCACGCTGCGCCAGGTCGGCCCGTCGGGGTCGGCGAGGTCGATCGTGATGGCAAGTACGGCGTACGCCTCGACAAGCGCCTTCGAGACTGCCGCCTCCACCGTTGGTCGACAAGCTGTGCCCAGCGCGACCAATCCACGTCGGTCATCCCGGATCCACACTGCGGCGACGGGAATGCCGAAGGGGGAGGGAAGCAGAAGCACTCGAACGCTGCGGACCTGGCTCTCCAGATCCCCGAGTTGGCGGTGCGCAGGTAACCGCTCCCAGTCGGAAAGCTCGATTGCCGGCTGTGACCGGTCCCCGCACCACCACAGTGCGGTGGCATCGCGTTCGAGAAGTTCCAGCAGAGCAGACATCTCGGCCTCGGCGCGTGAGCGTCCCGCGGCGATTCCGGCGTACTGCAACGACGCGATCGGTGGTTCGCCGCGACGGGTGCCGGTATAGTACCCGAGATAGGTCAGGGCGGCTGGCACATAGGTGGGCACTTTTTCGTCCATGGTGTGACCCAGCGCCCAGCGGACTTCCAGAGCCGATGTGAAGGGAACAAAGGGGAATCCGGGAAGGCGGTACTGATCCTCGCTGTACAACGCAAATTTCGCCGGATCGACGACCCGTGAGCCTGCCAGTTCCAGCGCTGACGCACTACTGCGGATCAGATCTTCGGGGACCACGTTGCCGCAATATCTTTCGACTGCCTCACCGGTTGCAGCCCCGCGAGCTGCTGCGTCGTCGCGTATCGAAGCCCCGAATCCGTAAGGGTCCGCGCGAAACAGTGAACCGCTGCCGCCGAAGTTTCTGGTGTCGGCCACCCTCGCGGCCCAACCGACCCAGCCCGTCGGCATGTCCGAGCGAATGTGTGGTTCCAGTGAGGTCAGCACGCCGCTCCGGGCGTCGACCAGCAAGTCATCCACCGGCAGTTCCTCCGAGTATCGGCAGGGTCAACGACCCGGAAAATGATTGGTGCAGTGCGGTACTGCGTGTTCCTCGATAGCGATCACCGTCTCCGAGATTGCGTGCGAGCCGTGGGAAGTCCGAGCCGGCGATCCGCAGTGTCAAGACATCACCCGCGCGCACAGTGTGCAACACGGGATCGAGATCTATGGTCAACGTGCCGGAGCAAAGGCTGACGCCGGCCCCACGAGCGATCGACCTGGTGACTCCGGCGCTATCGACGATGCTCAGCTCGACGATCCAGTCAGCTTCGCCCTCGGGCGAATGCACTGTCAACTCCACCGAAGGCATTCCCGACAGCACACACTCGACCTCCATGTCGAAAGTCCAGACAACACAGTCGTTTCGGCCCTCGTCTGCGTGGTGCGTGAAGTTGAAAGGCGCCGTCCTCGGGTCTGGTTCGAGACGAACGCGATTCGCACCCGTGACATACGGTTCGGTCGACCAATCGCCTGCACCCCGGTCGAACACCCGATTGATGGTCACGGGCCGCGCCGAGAATATCGATTCCATCCACTCGACCTGAAGGCGGCCGAAACTTGTCTCGCCGACCCTTCCAGGGCGGAGGTCGTGCGCCCAGGGACCCACGATCAAACTCTGCGGCGCACGCCACACGGATGCGAAGTGCCGCAGTGTCTCCCGAATCATCGCATCGTCCCAACCGCCGATGTGCAGCCCGGCGACGTCGAGTTCGGAGAGTTCGTCCGCGGACACCAGATCATCGCCACCGAAGTCTTCGCGCTCACGAGCGCGACGGATCGGCGTCAACCAGCCCGGTGAATCGGAGGTCAGGCCAACCTCCTCGATCATCGACTGCACCGGGAGATGTTCCAGCAAAGACGAATCCGAGCGCATCAGGGCAGGGATGAAACCCTCACGAGAGGAAGACGAATCTCCGTGCTCGCCCCACCACGCCAGATGCTCGGCGAGGAGAAGTATCCCCGAGGGATCACGTTTGACGCGGTCGCTTCCGATGGTCGGCACTTTGGAGACGACGCCGCGAGCACGAAATGCCCGATCGGCGCCGTTGGTCTCGGCAGTAAAGGCCCACGCAGTTCCGGCCGCATACGAAGCCCCGCTTGCGATGACGCACTCGGGTGTCCACGGCTGATCCTGCAGCCACTCGGCAAGGGCGGCGGCGTCCTCGCGCTCGTGAACGTAGGGTTCCCAAGATCCGGTGGAATCGTGCCGTCCACGTACGTCCTGACAGATGAATGCAATTCCTCGCGATCGCCATTCGACCCCCTCGGCCAGATGCCACCCGCGTCCGTACGGGGTGCGGATCACGATCAGTCCCCGAGGTGAAGAATCTGGGAGAAGCACATCCGTAGCCAGCGAAGAACCGTCTGCTGCCGGGATCTTCACTCCGAGTGAGATCACCGGAGCGTCGGCGAAGGTTCGAGAACGCCGCCTGGCAGTGGTAGCACGGGATGTCGAGTCATCATCAGGGTTCGTGGATTCATCCGGATCTGGTGGTGAAGGTGTGATTGCGGTGCGCCGTAAGAACTAGCCACGACGCCCGAACATGCAAGTGCACTGACCATTGCGGCTGTGGTGGGTGAAAGTCCAAGCGGACGACGTTCACTGTCGGCGAGGTGGTTCCACAGCGCCAGAAGGTGATCCGGTACGCGTGACGCGGCAAGGCGTCGACCGCAGACGTCCCGGTAGCTCGCGCTGTCGATGCCGTCGAAGAAGGGACCGATGCAGATCTCACCCAGCTCTGCGTGGACGCGTTGCCACGGAGTTCGGCTGTGGCGGCACCAGGTATCGAGTTCCGACCACGCGTCGTGAGGAGGAGCGTCGGCAACCGACAGTACGAGGTCCGACGACGCAACGTCGTCTTCGATTGGCGCAGTGGTGGATACGACGTCGAGGTCCGGAAGAGCCTTGGAGAGCAGAGCGATGCAGGCATCGGCAACGGGTCCGACCCCGTCCATCAGCACACGCTGTGGACCCGGAATCTCTGGCACTTGACCTGGAACAGCCAGCACGCCGCGAGAGACGAGAGCGTCGGCGATCTCGATCGCTCCCGGGCCGAGCACCGAACCAGAGCGCCTGAGAAAGTTGTCGAGTTCCGCGAGGTCTTCGGCCGGCGCACCGATCGTGACTGCGTTCTCGTCCGGTGTCAGGTAATGCCAAACACCGTCCGGTGTCGGATACAGGTGGTGTCCGTCGGCGAGGGCGTACACGGATCTCCTTGTCGGTGCCCGCACCCGACGAGTCGGATGCGGGCGGGGTCATCGGCAGATCAGACCGTCGAAACAGTCCGGATCAGGGAAGGTTTCAGCTCTGGAAGCTGAACGGGTTGTCGACGAGGGCGTTGGTGCCCACACCCTGCAGAGCATGTGCGGACGTCGCCTCGGCAACCGGCTCGAAGGTGAACGGGTTGTCGACGAGGGCGTTGGTGCCGACGCCCTGGAGTGCATTGGCCGGAGCCGAGTTGGAGACGCTGTCGAACGAAATGTTGCTCATTGTCATCCCTTCCGTAATGGAAACCATTTCCATTACGATGCCACCGTACGAAAGATCGCCACGGAGAGCAACAGGTACAAGAGAGTGCATACATGAGCGAGACCTCGACGACGGGATCCGCCGAAGCGCAACCACATGTGTTTCGGGACAGATCGTTTCGATTGTTCTTCACGGCTCGCACGATTGCCGTGGCCGGTGCGGCGGTCACCGGTGTGGCAATGCCGATTCTGGTGTTCGACATCAGCCGGTCTCCGTTTCTCACCTCGCTCGCGGCTGCGGGGACGGTTCTGCCGTACCTCGTATTCGGCTTGTTCGCGGGCGCCGTGGCAGACCGAGTCAACCGGCGGACGGTCATCCTGTGTGCGCAGGCCGTCGCTGCTCTTGCCTTGGCGAGTATTCCGGCGGCTCAGGCGCTCGGTGTGTTGACGGCATGGCACGCGGTCGGCGTATCGATGTGCATCGGAACGTGTTTCGTGTGGTTCGATGCCGCAGCTTTCGGAGCGTTGCCTGCGCTGGTCGGTCGGCAGAGAATACCGACCGCCAACAGTGCGCTGTGGACTTCCAGCACGCTCGTCGATGTTGCCTTTCCGGCTATTGCCGGAGTGCTCGTGGCGTCGATCGGCCCGGCCTACGCATTGGGTGCTGATGCACTGGCCTACGTATTGGCCGGGCTGGCCATGGCGTCGATCGGAGCCTCGTTCTCGGGTATTCCTGCGGCGCCGAAGAGGTCGGAACCCGGAATTGCGCGTGACATACGCGAAGGCCTCAGCTTCCTCTGGCAGTCTCCGCTCCTGCGAGCCTTGACCGGCGTCGGCTTCGTCAATTCGCTGACGCAGGGTGCTGTCACGGCGCTCCTGGTGGTGTACGCGACCGAGAGGCTGGGGATTTCGACGTCGAGTCCGATGATCGGGGCCGTGTGGACAGCAGTCTCCGTGGGTGGCGTGGTCGGCGCAGTCTTGCTCCCACGCCTACCGGCGCAATGGCCGGTCGGCGCGATCACGGTCGGTGCGTTGACCATCGCCCCGGTGGTGCTGTTCGTCGTTGCGACAACCAGCAACACCGCCGCAGCGATCACCGCTCTGACCGTCTACTCCGGCTGTGCGACTGTCACCATCCTCAACGGCATCGGTGCACGTCAGCGTCTGACTCCGGATCGTCTACAGGGGCGCGTGAACACCACGGCGAGGATGGTCGCCTGGGGTGGTTCGCCGGTGGGTGCCTTGATTGCCGGGGCAATTGCAGGACGATGGGATATCGGCACCGCCTACCTCGTTGCGTGCAGCTTTGCGCTGGTCGGGGCACTCTTTGCGTGGGTGAGCGCCCTGCGGACCGACCCTTGTCCGCACAGATGAGCATGTCACTATTAATGAAAACGACTGTCGTTATGGTTAGATCCACCTGTTCATCCCTGTGAACCCCTACCTATTCAGGAGTGCGATGACGCTGACCAGCGAAGCAGTACCTGATGCCCCGTCGCGTGCGCATCCCGTCGGCGACCGCGGATACGTCCCGTTTCTGTTGGCCACGGCCGTGGTTCTTGCCACCGTCTCCACCGTCGCGGTGTGGTCGGGCGCTGCGTCGCTGTCCTTCGCCGACGTATTCGCGGTGTTGTACGCGCACGCCGGTGGGCCGCCGGTCGACCCGCTACTCGACCGGATCGTGTGGGGACTGCGGGTCCCGCGCATTCTGATCGCAGCACTGGCGGGTGCCGGGTTGTCACTGGCCGGCGCAGTGCTGCAAGCGTTGGTGCGCAATCCGATTGCCGATCCGTACATCTTGGGTGTCGGTTCGGGAGCGTCCTTCGGCGCAGTGCTGATCATGACGACGGGCATCGGAACCGGCCTGTCGATCGGTGTTCCGGTGGCAGCCTTCCTGGGGGCCATGGTTTCCCTGATCGCGGTTCTCGTACTGGGTCGGCGCGAGGGAATGCTTGTCCCGCTGCGCATGGTCTTGGCCGGAGTTGCCATCGGCTATCTGCTCTCGGCTGCAACAAGTTTTGTGCAGTTGCGCGCCGATCCGAGTCAGTTTTCGGGAGTGCTCTTCTGGTTACTCGGTTCGGTGAGCGGGGCAGGTTGGTCGGATCTCGGTGTGCCCGCCGCAGTGATCACCGTCTGTGCGGCAGTGCTGTTGACGCAGTCTCGCCAACTCAACGCGCTGGCTATGGGAGACGAGAGCGCGCAATCGGTGGGCGTCGACGTGCGCCGTACCAGGTTGCTACTACTGGTGATCGCGTCGTTGCTGACCGCGGTTGTTGTATCCGTTGCCGGCGGAATCGGTTTCGTGGGGCTACTCGTGCCGCACGCCGTAAGACTCCTGGTCGGATCCGACCACCGCAAGCTGCTGCCGGCAACCGCGCTGGTCGGTGCAACCTTCCTGGTGATCGTCGATCTTGCGGCTCGGATGTTGGATGCGCCCAACGAATTGCCGCTCGGAATCATCACCGCCGGATTGGGTGCCCCGTTCTTCCTCTGGTTACTTCGACGCGACGGAGGTGCGCAGTCATGAGATTGTCGGCCAGCGGGATTCACGTCGTTCGAGGTGGGCGTCTGGTGGTTTCCGGCGTAGATCTCGAAGCGCCCGAGGGGAGCGTGGTCGGACTCGTCGGGCCGAACGGTAGTGGAAAGTCCTCCCTCCTGCGCGCGTTGTATCGCTCGATGAAGCCGAGAAGCGGAATCGTGAAGGTGGACGAGGTGAATGTTTGGGACGATCTCTCGCCCCGATCAGCAGCACGCATCATCGGTGTTGTGGGGCAGGAGCATTCATCCGACTTCTCGTTCAGCGTCCGCGAGGTGGTGGCGACGGGCCGGACGCCGCATCACAGCGCATTCTCTCGACTCGGTGAAATCGACCGGGACATCGTCAGTGCCGCCCTGGCGCGAACCGGTATGCACGGCTTCGGATCACGACTCTTCGCCGAACTGTCCGGCGGAGAAAAGCAGCGTGTGATGTTGGCCCGGGCGATCGCTCAACAACCTTCGGTGCTGGTCTTGGACGAGCCCACCAACCACCTCGACATCCGAGCTCAACTCGAATTGATGGAATTGGTCGCCGAACTCGGTACTACGACGATTGTCGCGATCCATGAACTCGCCTTGGCCGCAGCATATTGCGACTACGTCTGTCTGCTCTCCGGCGGGGTAGTTGTCGCGACAGGACCAACGGCCGAGGTCCTCACCGAGGACCTGCTGTCCGAAGTATTCGGGGTTCAGGTGCATCTCGGCACTCACCCCTTGACCGGGCGTCCCTTGCTCTCGTTCGCCCCTCCGCTACTACACACGAAAGAAGCAGTGTCTTGAAATCCTCGATACGTACTGCCGCGCTGTTGTGCTCGGCCGTTACCGCCACTGCAGTACTGACCGCATGCGGAAACTCCACGGCGGATTCGGCGACGTCGTCGTCCGAGAAGATTTCCGTCACCAATTGTGACCGCGAGGTCACGTTGCCCAAGACGGCGGAGCGGATTGTCTCGCTGTATCCGTCGATGACGGAGCTTCTGATTCAACTCGGTGCCGCCGACCGCATTGTCGGACAATCGAATACCGATCTCTCTCCTCCCAGCCCCGAACTCGCGGATCAGTTCGCGGCCGTGCCGGTACTGAGCACCGGAGTTCCCGCGAAAGAAGCGTTGCTCGACGCCCGTCCGGATCTGATCGTCTCCGACGGGGAATATTGGTTCGACGGTGACCGACTGCAGAGCATGGACGAATTGCGTGACCTCGGCATCCCGATCTTCGTGAACAGCGGCTACTGCCACAAGGCGGTCACCGAGGGGCGGATCGACGACGTCTGGTCCGACATCGACGGTCTCGGTGCCCTGACCGGAACAAGTGACGAAGCAGCAATTCTCCTGGCAGATGGCAAGAAGTCGCTCGCAGAAACCGAGGCATCCGTGGCCGGGAAGGAGCCGGTTCCCACTGTGATGGTTCAGGTTTCGGAGGGGCAGTCCTACGCTCTGGCGAGGGGCCTCTACAGCAGCGTGCTCGAGGCGGCCGGGGGAAAGAACCTCTACGAGAGCGACCTTCCGGATGGGAAGTACTTCGGCCAGGTAGCCACCGAATCGATACTCGCGAAGTCGCCGCAGGCAATTCTTGTCGTTTACTCCACCGAGTCGGCTCGGGAATCCACACTCGAGGCTGCTCGCACCGCATTTGCCGGGACGCCTGCCGCGACGTCGAATGCGATCTTTGCCGTCCCGGAGGCGTGGTTCGCCGGTGAGTTGGTGTCGATCGACGGAGCTGCCGAGGTATCTCGCCTGCTGCACCCGGGTTCGTGAGGTCTTGACCGCCCTCGAGCGGGTCGAGGCCGTCGTATCGCTGCATGCTGCGCTTGACCGGACGGTGGCTCCGTCGGAGCTACTGTTCGACGAGGCCGCCCTGCCGCCGGTGACGTCTGAGTTCGTTGAATTACCGGCGCCGACGCCACTGCCGGCCCAGGGCTTTCCGGATATCTTGCAGGCACGACGGAGCCACTACAACCCAGCGCAAGTTGCTTTGGGAATCGATGAGCTTTCAAATGTGCTGCACCACAGTCTGGTCAGCAGCCCGACGGCCGGTGGGATGCGCGAACTGACGCTGTCGTTTGTTGTCAGCCAACCCGGACACTCGCTTGGAGCCGGGGTGTACCGGTACATCCAGGAAGGCCGTGCTGAGGCCGTTCGGCCGGGTGGCGTACAAGGAAACCTTCGAGCGAGCCTTCTCCAGCCCGAGTTCGTCGACGTGTTCCCGGTTCTTCTGTTTGTGGTCGCCGACGTGGAAGCGCCGCTCGAGAAGTACGCGATGCGGCACTACCGCACGATGCACGTGGATGCCGGTGTGCTGGTTCAGAATCTGTACCTTGTGACCGAGGCGATGGGACTTGTGGGCTGCGCCATCGCAGGATTCACCGATGCCCGAGTGGCATCTCTGTTGAATCTCGCGACGACGCAGCTTCCCGTCATGGCTTTTGCACTCGGGCGGCCCAGCTAGTTCAGCCGAGGATGCGCGCCTTCTGGGTCTCGAACTCGGCCTCCGTCAATACGCCGGCGTTCTTGAGTTCACCCAGCTTGGTGAGCTGTTCGAGCTTCGCGTCCATCGACATTTCCGATTCTGCCGGAGCTGCCTGCGGCGGGAGGGGCGGTAGATCGGGAATCGGCGGCACCGGCTGGACCTGCGCTGCGCGGGCCTGATCTTCGGCGGCCCAACGGGTCCGCTGACGGCGCTGAACATTGCCGTGAATGGAGCTTGCGACGGCTACGCGGCCGGCTCGCCTCAAGAAACTCATGCGTCCTTCTCCGTGGTATCCGGTGCGGTGTTGTCCAGTGCAGCAGCCAGTTCGTCCACGCTCAGGTGACCTTCGGTGACAACCTTTGCGCCGCTGCGGGTCCAGGCCTCGATGACCGGCAGTATTGCCAGTTCCTCGTAGACGAGTACGGCGGCAACACTTCCGGCGGCCAACTCGTCACCAACGGCAGCGATGTCGCCGGCGTCGAGCAGTCCGGAGGCAGCGCCGTCGAACTGCGCCAAATCGAAATCTGCGAGTTCGAAGGTGGACGCGGGTACGACGGATACCGATCCGTCGGCGGCTTTGGTGACGAACTCGAGGTCGAGGATGCGGATCACTCCGGAGTCGACGAGAGTGAGCAGCTGCTCGAATCCCGCGGAGGTCGGTGCACCGCTGGGAAACTCGACGGCAACGTATTCGATCGGACCGAATTGGTCTTGGTTGGACATCGGTTACTTCTTGCCCTTCGTGGGTTGCGGTTCGTCCAGAGCAGGTACTTCGTTGGGCATGCGCCCGGCCGGAATGATGGCGAGCAGAGAGAGCCCGGCGAGTACGAGCAGCGAGGTTCGCAGTGCGCGCAGGCGCGCTTCGGTGTTGATCCGGATGGCTTCGTCGATCTGTGCCTGTGTCGCGGAGGTGTTTTCGAGCGTCACGACGAGTTGATCGTTGGGGACGAAGTTGACCTGGTCGAGATTGATCCCTGACTCGACCTTGAGCGATGCCGGGATGGTGGGGTTGTCGATCAGCTGCGAGCTGACGAGGGTACCGAGGATTCCGACGGCGAACACGCTGGCCACCGCGATGCCGACACTGCCGGACATGTTGTGTACCAGTCCTCGCCAGGCGCCGACGTCACCGGCCAGTTCCTTGGGAGCTGCGGTGAGGAGGGTGTTGAACACCAGCGCAACGATGGCGCCCTGCCCGAGGCCGAGGGTGATAAGGCCGATGACAACAAAGATCTGATGCCAGTCACCACGAATGGTGAAGGCCAACAGGATGAGTCCAGCGGCAACAACGACGAACCCGGCTCGTGCGATCAGACGCGGGGAGTACGTCTTGTACAGGCGCGCGACGACGGTGCTCGCGATGAAGATCGAGAGTGTGTACGGGATGATCGAGAACGACGTCTGCAAGCTGCTGCGGCCCTGGATGATCTGCATGTACAGCGGAATGAGGAAGTTGGCCGCGGTTCCCACGAACATCATCGTCGCCATGCAGATCGTGGTGGCGCGCTCGGCGCCGGTCTTGAGGACGTCGAGGTTGAAGAGCTGAGGCTTGTTCTGCGCCTTGCGGCTTCGCGTCCACTGGAAGAATCCCTGCGCGCAGATGGTGCCGAGGACTATCAGGATGGCCGCGGGTGAAACACCGATGACCGAGAACGGCGCAGCGTCGGTGGCCAGGATGACGCCCCACGAGTTCAGGCCGCTGAAACCGAAGCTGAGCAGGATGACGGCAACGGCAGCCAGTGCGGCGCCGGCCCAATCGATGGTGATGTCCTTCTGCGGGGGAACAGGTTTGACACGGAAACTCAGGACCAGGTTGACCACGGCGAGCGCCACGACGAGGGCGAAGGAGTAACGCCACCCGATGGTCGTCGCGAAGGAACCGGCGATGAGTAGTGCCAGCACACCGGCTGCGGGGATTGCTGCTGCCAGGTAACCGATGGCCTTTGCCTGCTGATCGCCATTGAAGTTCGTGGCGATGAAAACCGTCAACGCGGGGGCGATGAGAGCGATCACGGCGCCGGACGCGGCTTGCGCCACGAACAGCATTGCCGGGCTCTGGCTCAGAGCGACCGCAGCCATCGCGAGACCGTGAATCGCGACGGCAATCTGGAAGACCAAACGCGTCCCGTAGCGGGCGCCGATCTTGGCGCCCAGCAGAATGAAGGCAGCCATGGCAAAGGTGCCTGCGGTGATCGCGGTGCCGACACTTGTTGCAGGAGTGTCGAGATCGGTGGTGATGCCGGCCATCGAGACGGTCAGCGCATTGACGGCGAACGACGCCTGAATCTGCGTGAGGACCACCACGATCAGTGGTAGCCAGGAGGCGGTGGTTACGGCGGCCGACGTATCGGCTGCGCCAGGCTTTACGGACATCATGGGTCACGCCTTCCTCGACACTGCGTGTACTCGCGGCGTGCCCGGATCAGCCACGCACGGTTACATTAGCCGGAATTGTGCTGAATGGTCGCCTGCAAGTGGTTGGTTTCTTCGCGGTAGACCACCATCTCCCGTTGCAAGGCGCGCCGGAAGCGTGGTTGCTCGGCCAGGAGTACGGCCAGGACGGTCAGCAACAGCCACGTCGCGGCCGCGCTCGCGAGGAGCAGCAGGACCGGAATCCACGGACCGCCCATCTGCTCGAGCAGCGTCGTCTTCGCCCAGACTCGCCAGTAGAGCATCAGATTGACGATCAGTCCGACACCGTACGAGATGACGAAAGACAGCAGGAACTGCTTCCATGTGCCGTCGTGGCGCCTCGCCGTCATCGGTTCGGCCCGCAGCGGCAAGGCCACGGACATCACGTTGGCGACGCCGAGCCACAGCAGGATCATGGTCAGTACCTGACCGCACGCCTTCACCAGATCAGCACTGCTTCCGGAGCGCCACGCGAGGATGGCACTGAGCAGGAACCCGGCGCTGCCGACGAGAAGCAGCATCATCGCATTCTTCGCGACGAGGACGTGCCAGAGCCTGGTTCCGCCGGACAAAGCAGCACGGACGCGGCCGGCGTCGAAGCTGAGCGCATTGGTGCACACGACGCTTCCGACCACACCCGAGAGTGCGTACAGCGCAAGGTAAGGCAGTCGATCTTCCTTGGCGTCCCACTGGAAGAGGCGAATGAATGCCAGGTACGCCAAGCCCATTCCGAGGCTCAGCCCCAGTCGAAAAGCGATCGACCGAGGCTTGCCACTCACGACGTGCCGTGCTTCCTCACGGATCCGGGAGCCGAGACCCTGCACGTGCCGGACGACGGGGTTGCCCGAGTTCAGCGGGACGTAACCGCGGATCGCGGCGGCGACGGTTTCGGTATCTCCGGCATCGAGCGCGGCGACGCGTGCTTCGAGAACCGCAAGGTGGGCGGCGCGCAAGGCTATCCGCGCGGTGGTCACCGCGGCGACGGCGTCGGCCTCGGCCTGCGCGGCGGTGCTGATGCCGGCGTCGGCGGGCAGCGGCGGCTGCAACGTCGTGATCAGTTCGAGTTGGCGAGCCATGTGCGGCGACGGCGACAAACCGCTGTACGACGGTCGGCTCAGCGCTGATCGTTCGTCGTCGAGCGAATCACGCACGGACGCGGCAGCCTTGCGGACGGCTGCCGGGTTGTGCCAGCGCACCGACCGGGCGTCACGCTCGGCGGCGACGGCCCGGGAGGCAACCTCGGTCAGATCCTCCACCGCTGTCAATGTCTGCTCCACTCGGTTTAGGTTGGTTTCATGACCACCAACTCGGAAAAGGAAGATCTCCAGCGGTACCTGCAGGCAGCACGTGACGCGCTCGTCTGGAAGCTCGACGGGCTGTCGGAGTATGACATTCGGCGTCCGATGACCCGGACAGGGACCAACTTGTTGGGACTGGTCAAACACATGATCGGCGTCGAGCTCGGGTATTTCGGTCCGACGTTCGGCCGTCGGGTTCCCGATCTACCGGCGTGGTTGCGTTCGGAGGAACTCAACGTCGACATGTGGGCCCGCGCCGATGAGTCCAGTGCCGACATCGTCGAAACCTATCGCCGCACCTGGGCTTTCGCTGACGCCACGATCGAGCAGCACGATCTGGACGCCCCCGGCTTCGTGAAGCACTGGCCGGAGGATCGTCGCGACGTCACATTGCACCGGATACTCGTTCACGTTGTCACCGAGATCCATCGGCACGCCGGCCACGCGGACATCGTGCGGGAGCTGATCGACGGAGCTGCTGGGATGAAGGCGGGCGACAACAATCTGGCTCCCGGTGATGAGGCGTGGTGGGCCGAGTACAACGACCGTCTGGAGACGGCGGCACGCGAGGCCCACCACGCCTGAACTACTCGAATACCGCTGCCGCACCGATCACCACGACGACGATCGCCGGGCCGACCATGTCGCCGGCCCCACGGGTGATCCGGGAGACGATTTTCTTCTCGCCCATCTTCGCGACTGAGCCGACGAGAACGGCGGCGAGGATGCCGCAATTCTTGACATTGACGTCAACGTCAACACACACTGTGACGGTGACCACCAGCGAAACGCAGGAGCGAGCGCGGACAGCCCGCAAGCTCGGGGACGGTCCACGTCGGGCGGGCCTGCTCGACACCGCTGCCCTCTGTTTCGGCGAACTCGGATACGACGCCGTGACCGTCGAGACCATTACCACCAGGGCCGATGTGTCCCGAGCGACCTTCTACGCGTACTTCTCGTCGAAGGACGAGGTCTTTCGTGCCGTCGCCGAAATGATGTGCCGACGGTTTCTCGACGCCCAGCACATGGAGGGGCCAGCGGCCGAGGATCTACGCGAAGTTCTCAGAACGACCACGTCGGCGTTCATCACGGCCGTGTACACCTACGGGGACCTGCTCGCGGTGATCGAGCACCGGGCGCGGGTGGATTCCGAGGTCGAGCGCAGTTGGTCAGCAGTTCGCGAAAAGCTCGTGAGCCGCTACGTACGCTTCGTCGAACGTATTCGACAGGTTCACGATGTAGATCCCTGCGTTTCGCCCCCGGTGCTCGTTCAGATGATCTCGGACGCACAGATGGCCGGTGGAGCACGACTGAGTAAGGCGAGTGTCGAAGAGCAGAACCAGTTCATTGCAGATATGACGACGATGTCCGAACGGTTGATCGGGTTCGAAGAGTCGAAATAGATTTCTTTTACGAATGGAGTGATCGGTGGCAGAACAAGACGTGCTCGAAGCGGCTCTGGCGGAAATCACTGCGCTGCAGCAGGCGCATTGGCCCGCCGGGATTCCCCGCTCCGTCGAGTATCCGCTCGAAGGCGGGGGACTTGTCGACTACTTGCGGCATTGGGCGCTCGAGCGGCCGGATACTCCCGCAATCGTCTTTTACGGCCGCGTCATCACGTACGCCGAGTACGACGAGCTTTCGGATCGTTTTGCCGGATGGCTGCTTTCACTCGGAGTCGAACGAGGTGATCGTGTCGGCGTTCACCTGGTCAACTGCCCGCAGTTCCACATCGCGATGCTCGGCATTCTCAAGGTCGGTGCGGTTCACGCGCCCATCAATCCGCTCTTCCGTGAACACGAATTGATTCACGAACTCAACGATGCCGGCGTCAAGGTCCTACTGACGCAGAACACTTTCTCGAAGCTGGTGAAGAAGGTTCGCTCACAGACTTCACTCGAACACGTCGCGAAGACCGCAGTATCGGACATGCTGACTGCGATCCCCACCGTCGAACTGCCCTTCGAGGTCGACGATCCGCGCCTGAGCGACTGGCAGTCGATCATCACCAGTGAGCGAGCGACTCCCGTTGCCACCGAACTCGATTCCCTCGCCGCCCTGAACTACACGGGCGGAACGACGGGAATGCCCAAGGGCTGTGAGCACACTCAGCGCCACATGGTTTACACCGCGGCCACCGCGACGCTTGCCGGTGGTGACCAGGTGGGCGCCAATCCGCCGGTATCCCTGGTGTTTCTGCCGATCTTCTGGATCGCGGGTGAGGACTTCGGCATTCTGGTTCCGCTCGTCAACGGCGGAACCGTTGTCCTGCTGAATCGTTGGGATGCGGAGACCACGCTCGACGCGGTCGAGACCTACGGTGTGACCTCGCTGGTCGGAACCGTCGACAATTACGTCGAACTGATGGACACATCAGGGTTCTCGGAGCGAAATCTCTCGACACTCCAGAACGCCATGGCAGTCTCGTTTGTTCTCAAACTCGATCCGGCCACGCGCCAGCGGTGGCGCGAGGCTACCGGCGGTGTTCTGCGCGAAGCGAGCTACGGCATGACCGAAACCCACACCGCGGACACGATCACTCTCGGTTTCCAGGACGGCGACTACGACCTGAAAAGCGAGCCGGTGTTCTGCGGAATTCCGGTGCCCGGCACCGACGTTCTGATCGTCGATCACGACGGCAGGCCGGTTCCCGTCGGCGAGCACGGGCAGATCATCGTGCGCAGCCCGTCCATCCTTTCCGCGTACTACCGCAACGAGGCGGCCACCGCCGACGCCATCCGTGACGGCTGGCTGCAGACCGGTGACGTCGGAAAGTTCAGTGAGCGTGGCGGTTTGCACTATTTGGCGCGGAACAAGGAAATGATCAAGACCAACGGCATGAGTGTCTTTCCCTCCGAGGTGGAAGCGCTGCTGATGCTGCATCCCGCGATCGAAAAGGCTGCGGTGGTACCGAAACCGGACCCGGACAAGGGGCAGGTGGCTTTTGCGTTTGTCCAGCTGGTCGAGGGTTCCGACACCGCGGCCGATGAGATCGTCTCGTGGGCCAAGGAGAACATGGCTACGTACAAGGTGCCCGAAGTGGAAGTGCTCGAGGCGCTTCCGATGACTGCAACAGGAAAGGTGCGCAAGGGCGATCTGTTCGAGCGCACTCAGGGGGACAAGTGAGACTGCTGATTGCGAACCGCGGCGAAATCGCGCTGCGGATCATTCGAACTGCCCGTGAACTCGGGATCGAAACGGTGTCGGTGTACGCCGCGGACGACGCGTCCAGTCCGCACGTCGCGGCGGCCACGGAGTCGGTGCCGCTCGGAGCGTCGGGCGCATCCGCGTACCTGGATCAGAGCGCACTGCTGACGATCGCGGCCGAAACGGGCGCCACGCACGTGCACCCGGGCTACGGATTCCTCAGTGAGAATGCCGAATTCGCGCAGGCGTGTACCGAGGCGGGCATCGTCTTCGTCGGCCCGGACGCCCAGGTTCTCCGGACTTTCGGCGACAAGGCCAGCGCCCGCACTGCGGCGGTCGACTCCGGCGTACCGGTCCTGCCGTCGACATCGGCGAACGCCGACCTCGACGAGGTGCGTGAATTCTTCGAGCGCAACTCCCGCGGCATCATGATCAAGGCGCTCAGCGGCGGCGGTGGCCGCGGCATGCGCGCGGTGCGCGACCCGAAAGCGCTCGACGACGCGTACCGTGTGTGTGCGGCCGAAGCCCAGTCGGGATTCGGCAGTTCGGCACTGTTCGCCGAGGTACTCAGTGAGCACGCTCGGCACATCGAAGTGCAGATCGTGGCGGCGCCGGGGCAAGGCGGAACCCACGCGCTCGCTCTGGGTGACCGTGATTGCAGCGTCCAACGTCGGCATCAGAAGTTGATCGAGGTTGCGCCCGCGCAGGGGCTGTCGGGGGCCCTGCGCGAGCGTCTTCACGCTGCGGCCGCAAGGCTGTGCGCCGAGGTCGGCTACCGAGGCATCGCGACGGTCGAGTTCCTGGTCGAGGAACGCGGATTCGTCTTCCTCGAAGTCAATCCCCGAATTCAGGTGGAGCACACGGTGACCGAAGAGGTCACCGGAATCGACCTCGTCGCCGTGCAACTCGCTATCGCGGACGGAGTTCCGTTCGAGGACCTGGACCTGCCAACCGGAATCACTGCTGTCGAGAAGGTTTCGGAGACAGTCGGATCCGTGGCGTCGGCGTCGGGGATCGCGATACAGGCGCGCGTCAACATGGAAACCATGACGCCGGACGGCAATGCGCTACCGTCCTCCGGCACGCTCGACAACTTCACTCCTCCGGGCGGACCCGGCGTGCGAGTGGACACCTTCGGTACGGTCGGACTCTCGCCGAGTGCGCGTTACGATTCGCTGCTGGCGAAGGTCGTCACCCACACGCATCGATCGGATTTTCCTGCCGCTGTGCGCAAGTCGATTGCTGCTTTGAGTGAGTTCACCATCGACGGCGTGGCGACCAACCTCGAATTCCTGCAGGCACTACTGTCGGACAAGGACTTCCGCGACGGCCTGGTCGACGTCGACTGGTTGGGTTCTCGATTGGCGGACCTCGTTCCCGAAGCGGGCCCACAAGCTCCCTCCGCGAGTGTGGACGTGGCGCCGGACGAGGACGTGGTCCGTGCACAGATGGCGGGAATCGTCGTCGAACTTGCCGCAGTCGGTGACGGCGTCCATGCGGGTGGCCAGGTCGCCGTCCTCGAAGCGATGAAAATGCAGCATGTTCTCTCGGCGCCCGGTGACCTCGAAGTGGTCCGGGTCCTGTCGTCACCGGGGAGATCGGTGAGTGCGGGCGAACCGTTGCTCGTCGTCCGTAGCGCAAGCGCGGGATCGAAGCTCGCCGAGGTCGACGAGGTGGACCTCGACGACGTACGTCCGGACCTCGCCGAAATCATCGCTCGTCATGAGGTGACCCTCGACGCGGCGCGGCCCGCGGCAGTGGCGAAGCGCCACAAGCTGGGGCGGCGGACTGCTCGCGAGAACGTCTACGACCTGGTCGACGACGACAGCCTGGTCGAGTACGGCGCTCTCGCACTGGCTGCGCAGCGCAGTCGGCGAAGCGAGGAAGACTTGATCGCCAACACTCCTGCTGACGGTCTGATCGGCGGAGTGGCGACCATCAGCGGCGGCGAGAGCGTCGTGATCTCGTACGACTACTCGGTGCTGGCCGGTACCCAGGGCATGCGCAATCACGCCAAGACCGACCGCCTGCTCGAGATCGCCGATCGCAAGCGAGTTCCGGTAGTGCTGTTCGCGGAAGGCGGCGGTGGTCGCCCCGGTGACACCGATGCAGGGGCGGGAGCGGGCCTGGAACTGGGAACCTTCCGTGCCATGGCGGCGCTGAGCGGCCGCGTACCCATGGTCGCTGTCGTGTCCGGCCGCTGCTTCGCGGGCAACGCGGCCCTGGCCGGCGCCTGCGACGTACTGATCGCGACGCCCGACGCCAACATCGGCATGGGCGGCCCTGCCATGGTCGAGGGCGGCGGGCTCGGAAACTTCCGCCCCGAGGACATCGGCCCCATCGACGTGCAGCGCCGTAACGGCGTCGTACACCTGGTGGCTGACGACGACGCTCATGCGGTGGCGCTGGCCAAGCAGTACCTCGGCTACTTCCAGGGTGCGAGCCAGGCGTGGACGGCTCCGGATCCGCGGCTCTCCCGGCATGTGGTGCCGGAGAATCGCCTGCGCTCGTACGACGTTCGTGGAGCGATCGAGGCGATCGCGGACGTCGACAGTGTCCTGGAACTGCGTCGCGATTACGGTCGCGGTGTAGTGACGGCACTCGTTCGTGTCGAAGGAGTTCCGTACGGTGTGCTGGCGAACAGCAGCGAGCATCTCGGCGGAGCGATAGACGCGGAAGCCTCCGACAAGGCTTCGGATTTCCTGGAACTGCTCGAAGCGCACCGCATCCCTCTGGTGACCCTTTGCGACACACCGGGATTCATGGTGGGCCCGGACTCGGAGGAGGAGGCGACGGTCCGAAGGTTCGGCCGGTTCTTCGTAGCCGGTGCTCGCCTCACGGTGCCGTTCGGAACGATCATCCTGCGCAAGGGTTACGGGTTGGGCGCCATGGCGATGGCCGGTGGTTCCTTCCACGCACCCGAGTTCACGGTGGCGTGGCCGACCGGCGAGATCGGGCCGATGGGTCTGGAAGGTGCCGTGCGCCTCGGTTTCCGTAAGGAACTCGAATCCGTCGAAGACCCGGAGGCTCGGGAAACTCTGTTCGGTCAGTTCGTGGAACTGGCCTACGCACAGGGCAAGGCATTGATGGCGGCCACCACGTTCGAACTGGACGATGTCATCGATCCCGCCGACACCCGCGCCTGGATCAGGCAGCTCGGCAGAAACAGTTGAGATCCTGCTGATTCGAGCTGTTGCCGCACGTGGGCAGGGCAACTAGCCTTGCCCACGTGTCGGCTGCGCGAGATAACGTCCTGATCATTCATTGGCACGACCTGGGCCGACACCTCGCGAGTTACGGTGTCGCCGGGGTCAACAGCCCCAACCTGGACCGGCTGGCGGCAGAGGGCATCCGGTTCACCGATGCACACGCGACGGCGCCGCTGTGCTCACCTTCGCGCGGTTCTCTCTTCTCGGGCAGGTATCCGCACAACAACGGTCTGATCGGGTTGGCGCACCACGGCTGGGAGTACCACGCTGAGGTGCAGACGCTTCCGCAGATCCTCTCCGACAACGGTTGGTACACCTCGCTCTTCGGCATGCAGCACGAGACTGCGTACCCGAAGCGGCTTGGCTATCACGAGTACGACGTCACGAACTCGTTCTGCGACTACGTGGTTCCGCGCGCCCAGAACTGGCTACGACGCTTCCCGCCCGAGCCTTTCCTTCTCACCACGGGGTTCTTCGAAACGCATCGGCCGTACCCGGCCGATCGCTATACCCCGGCGGACACCGCAGCGCTGGAGGTGCCCGGATATCTTCCCGACGTGCCGCAGGTACGCGAGGACCTGGCCGAATTCCACGGCAGCGTAGAGGTAGCCGACGCCGCGGTGGGTGATCTGCTCGGGACCCTCGAGGAAGAGGGGCTCGACGAGAACACGTGGGTCTTCTTTCTCACCGATCACGGCGCCGCGTTCCCACGTGCCAAGTCGACGCTCTACGCCCCCGGCACCGGCATTGCGTTGATCGCTCGCCCTCCGGCTCGGTATCGCAGTGGCGGAAAGGAATACGAGACGCTGTTCAGCGGTGTGGATCTTGTTCCGACCATTCTCGATCTCCTCGGTATCGACGTCCCCACCGAGGTGGAAGGGCGCTCGCACGCCGATGCCCTCGTCGATCGTGGAACCGAGCCGTCCGAACCTGTCCGAACCTCCTTGTTCACGGAGAAGACCTTTCACGACAGTTTCGATCCCATTCGCGCGGTGCGCACCAAGGACTACAGCTACATCGAGAACTACGCCGTCCGCCCCGCTCTGGATCTACCGCTCGACATAGAGGACAGTCTTTCCGGAAAGGCGCTCGGCACCGAGCATCTGGCGGTACGCGCACCCCGGGAGCTGTACGACCTCCGTGCCGACCCCGACGAGAAGATCAATCTGATCGATCGACCGGAAGTCTCGGCAATACAGGCGGAATTGTCCTCGCAGCTTCACACGTGGCGCGCCGAAACGGATGATCGTCTCCCGGACGAGGCATTGGGAAGCGCGATGGCGGTGCATCGCATGGCGGCGTACCTCGAGAAGATCGGTGTCCGACCCAACGTGCGGTCCGCCTACAGTGCGGACCGCGGTTACCTCGAGTCGGACACCGAAAACCCCTAGGGCCTAGCGGTTTCGCGCTCCTCCAACAATGCGATGACCCGCCCGACCAGTTCGTTGATGTCAGCGCCTGTCGTGTCGAAAGCCAGGTCCGGGTCCTCCGGAGTCTCGTACGGTGCGTCGATTCCGGTGAGCCCCTTCAGTTCACCGGCCCGCGCACGCGCGTACAGGCCCTTGGGATCTCGGCGTTCGCATTCTTCGACGGGAGTGGTGACGGCAACTTCGAGGAATGTGAGCCCGGCAGCTTCGTTGAGAGCACGCGCAATTGCTCGATCCGAACGCAGCGGCGAGACCATCGACGCGATGGCCACGACGCCGGCATCGGCGAACAGCCGAGTGAGATGCCCGACGCGCCGGATGTTCTCGGCCCGGTCTCCCGGCGAGAACCCGAGATCGTCGGAGATACCGTGGCGGACGTTGTCACCGTCCAGGAGATACGCGGTGCGTCCCGCGTCGACCAGCGCACGTTCGACAGCCACAGCGACGGTGGATTTTCCGGAGGCAGGCAGGCCGGTCAACCAGATCGTCGCGCCCTTCTGGGTCGTCGACGCCCACCGCCGCTGACGTTCGAGTGAAGACGGATGCCACTTGATGTCGTTGCGGGTCTGCTCACCGGGAACGACGACGCGTGGTTCGAGAATGGTGCCGGCGCCGACGGTGTCGTTGCTCTGCTCGTCGATCAGAATGAAAGCGCCGGAGTCCCGATTGTGGTCGTAGGTATCGGCGACCACCACGGAACTGGTTCGGAGCGTGACCGTTCCGATGTCGTTGAGCCCCAGTTCGACTGGGCTGTCCTGCTCGTCGAGCGTCTCGGGGTCGAGTCGGGTGTGCAGTTCTTGAACGGTCGCGCGCACGGTCCGGGAAGTATGTTTGAGCGCTATCCGATCGCCGGCTCGCAGTGGAGTGTTCGACAACCAGCAGATCGTGGCTTCGAGTTCTCGGGCCAGAACCGGCAAATGGGCCTGCGCACCGCCGCTGACCAGAACGTCGCCACGTCCGACGTCGATGTCGTCGGCCAGTTCCACCGAAACTGACAGTGGTGCAACGGCAGTACTGCGGTTGTCGTCGAGGGTGTCCAGGCTGATCACGGTGCTCTTCGATCCGGACGGCAGTACCACTACCTCGTCTCCGACGCTCAGTGTGCCCGCCGAAATTCGGCCGGTGTACCGGCGCCGATTCTGCGGATCGGGGCGCGAAACCCACTGCACGGGAAGCCGAAGTTCCTCGATGTGCGTTGCGGGCGCATGGAGTTCGACGCCTTCGAGGTATTCGAGAAGTGTCGGCCCGTTGTACCACTCGGTGTTCTCCGAGCGGGTCACGACATTGTCGCCGGCTTTCGCGGAGACGGGTATGGCAAGTACGTCGCCTCGCCCGAGCTGGCGTGCCAATACCCGCAATTCTTCCTGTACCTGCGCGAATCTCGCTTCGTCGAAGCCCACCAGATCGATCTTGTTCACCACGGCCACAAGGTTCGGAACACCCAGTAGCGCTGCGATTCTGGCGTGTCGACGCGTCTGACGCAGCACGCCGGTCCTCGCGTCGACCAGCAGGACCGCTACGTGGGCGTTGGATGCTCCGGTGAACATGTTGCGCGTGTAGCGCTCGTGTCCCGGGGTGTCGGCGAGTACGTAACTTCTGGTCGGAGTGGAGAAGAATCGGTACGCGACGTCGATCGTGATGCCCTGTTCACGCTCGGCGCGCAATCCGTCGGAGAGTGCAGCCAGGTCGGCGACTCCGTGCTCGTCGGTCACGGAATCGAGGTGATCGGTAGGCAGACTGTCGGTGTCGTGCAACAGTCGGCCGATCAGCGTGCTCTTGCCGTCGTCGACGCTACCCGCCGTGGCCAGCCGCAGGAGTTGGCGAGTGATGGTGGTGGTCATCAGAAGTAGCCCTCACGCTTTCGGTCTTCCATCGCGGCGACCGAGGTTCGGTCGTCTGCGCGAGTCTCGCCTCGTTCGGAAACCGTCGCGGCCGAGATCTCGGTGACGACGTCGTCGATGGTGGTGGCGTGCGATCGAACGGCGCCGGTGATGGTCAGATCGCCGACGGTTCGATATCGCACCCACTCGGTCGTTGCCGCGGCGTTCTCGGCGTCGGTGCTGAATTCCGAAGCAGCGAGGAGCATTCCGTCGCGCTCGAATACCCGCCGTTCGTGCGCGAAATAGATGGGCGGCAACTCCAGTTCCTCCTGGGCTATGTAGCGCCAGATGTCGAGTTCTGTCCAGTTGCTCAGCGGGAAGACACGAACGGACTCTCCGCGTCTGATCCGACCGTTGTAGAGCGACCACGGTTCGGCCCGTTGCGCCCGAGGGTCCCACTGGCCGAACTCGTCACGGAAGCTCAGGACTCGCTCCTTGGCTCGCGCACGTTCCTCGTCCCGGCGGGCGCCGCCGAATGCGGCGTCGAATCGCCCGCCTTCGAGAGCGTCGAGCAGAGTTCTGGTCTGCAGGCGGTTTCGCGATCCGCTGGTCTCGGTCGACTCCTGCACTCGACCCTGGTCGATCGAATCCTGAACGGAAGCAACCAGAAGTGTGTGCCCGCCCTCCTTGATTCGGCGGTCGCGAAATTCGATGACTTCCTCGAAATTGTGACCGGTGTCGACGTGTAGGACCGGGAAAGGGAGTGGGGAGGGTCGAAACGCCTTCTCGGCGAGTCGAAGCAGGACTATCGAGTCCTTGCCGGCCGAGAAGAGCAGTACCGGTCTTTCGAGTTCTGCCACCACCTCTCGAATGATGTGAACCGCTTCGGATTCGAGAACTCGGAGTTCGTCGACGACATCGGTGACGGTGCTCATGTGACGGGGTATCCGTTCTGTTCTGCGTCGATGCGATAACGCTGCACCCATTCGCGGGAGCGTCCGTCGCTCTGACGACGCAGCGGCGGTGGTGGGGCCAGTTGTCCGTCGAGACCGAGGGAAATGAGGGTTTTTGCGACCACGGACTGCGGGTCTTCGGTGAGATCGCGGAACCCGATCTCGATGGGGGAGATGTCCTCTTCCTCGAACCAGCGCTTCCACTGTCGTTCCTGCTCACCGAGAATCGTCACCAGGTGTGCGATTCCGAGCGCGTTGTACTGCGCACCGTCCGAGAGATTCGGTGGGGTCGCGTCGTCGCGCCAGACCTGCGTCTGCACGGCTCGCCACATCGATACAGCCTGAGCGACAACATCTTCTCGATAGACGTGGATGAACTGCAGGTCGTGATCGAGAGTGTCGTGGAGTGCGGAACGTAGATCTGTCCCACTGCGCCACGGCAATCCGGCTGCGCGATCGAGCAGGAGCGGTGTCTGATTCCACATCAGCTTGCCGCCCCAGACTCCGTTGGGTGTTCGGCCGAGTTCGAGAAGTTGTGTGCGCCACTGCTCGGAGGTGCGGGTGTCCGGCGTACCCGGGTGGAACGGGGCGAGCAGCCCCAGGACGGACTCGTCCGTGACGTCTTCGAACCACTGCCTCGGTTGCGGCGAACGCGAGGTCTCGGGGAGGTACTGGAAGAACTCTTCCGGCTCACCCGCGACCCCTGTTGCTCGCAGGGATTCGACCAGCAAAGTACTGCCACTGCGCTGCGAAGCGCAGACGAGAAACGAGCGTTGGGCCTCCGTCATGCGAGCAACGCTAAGGGTGGCCGGAAACCGCCGCAAGCTGGGAAAATAAACTCACGTAGAGGTTAAATCTCGACGTGAAACGTTAAATGTGCGGGTCACGAAATCTTGTGCTGAGGCACGTCTTACGCAGTTGTCGCAAGGGCCGCGGCGAGCCCGAATGCGATGGCCATGAAGACAACTTCACCGATGGCGCGGCGCAGGGATCCGTCCGAACTCATGCGGTGTGCAGCACTTGCGACCACCCATGTCCGGCGCCACCACCATCCCAGCGCGACGAGCATTGCGATCGCCACGATCTTGGCGAGGATCACCCGGCCGTAAGCGGTGTCGTAGAAGGCGGAGAGCGAGTCGAGTCGCACGACGGCGTTGACGATACCGGTGACGACCAACGCGAGGACGCATCGCCAGGCGAGGGCGGAGTACCTGGGCAACCAGATCGCCCAGGCACCGCGCGACGGTACGGCAAGCGCGAGTGCGGCGAGCACGCCGAACCACAAGGCCGCAGCGAGGACGTGAACGGCGTCGAGGATCGATCCGAAGCTCTGCTGCGCCATGTGCCCGGTGATCGGGCGGGCGGCGAGCGCCAACGCGGAGACGACCAATGCCGGTGCGACGGGCACCGCCTCGGGATTGGTGAACCCGTAGATGCCGTAACAGACCACGGCAAACGCGCACGCGATGATCGCGACACCGACGCGGCCGACGTTGACCTCGGAGACGAATGCGCCGAAGTGCCCGATGGTCAGTGAGGTGACCGGGGCGCCGTCTGCGGCTGCGGCATTGAGCACGAGGAGCGTGATCTCGGCGACGAGCCAAACCGCTGCCGCCGCGGTGAGCTGAGTCCACATGACGGCGGGGGTTGTTGCCGGGCGGCGTTCACTGCGGCCCATCCAGGCAAGCGTCGCGATGCCGAGCGTCAACGAGCCGCATCCGATCGCGAGAACGCGGACAGTGCTCGACGATTCGGGTCCCGACGGGCTCGCGAGGCCCCAGGCGATGAGGACTCCCAGCAGAGCTGTGGGTACGGCAAACAGCAACCACCACCTGTTTGCCGTACCCGTCACGCGATCAGCTCGACTTCGGCTTACGCAGCACGAAGAACAGCGCACCGCCGAACACGACGACGCCGGCGACGATGAAGATCCACACCGGCATGCTGCCGGACTCCGACTCACCCGTACTCGACGCAGCGGCAGCGCCGGGAGTGCCCGACCCCGCCTCGGTGAGGGTGAAGGTCAGAGTTCCGTTGACGGGGTGGCCGTCGGCGGAAGTGACTCGGTACGCGATGGTGTAGACGCCGGTCGGCCCGAGATCGCCGAGGTCTGCACTGACAGTGGGTCCTTCGACGGACGGATCGCTCTTGGTCCAGAGGTTGCCGTCCGGGCCGGTGACCGTCAGCGCCGCGAACTGCGCCTGCAGAGCCTCGTTGAACGTGACCGAAACCTTGTCAGGCGCAACCTGAATGGACGCGCCGTTTTCCGGGTTGGAGCCGACAACCGCGGAGTGCGCACTGGCCGTGCCCATTCCGAGCATCGTGGCCAGCATCGCGAGCATGCCGACGGCGATGACCTTGATCCGGGTACTCATCAGCGCTTGCTCCTGACCAGTGCGCCGAGGCCGAGTGCAGCGCCCAAGGCGCCGAGCACCAGGCCGACGCCGCCGAGCCAGCGCGCGGTGTTGTCTGACGAAGAAGATTCGGATGCAGCGGACGTCTCGGCAGTGTTATCGGCAGCAGGCGCTCCGTGAGCATCGCCGGTGGATGCGGCGAGAGTCAGCGTCGGCGCAGGCTTGTCCGGCTCGCTGCCGTCGGCAAGTTCTTCCTGATCCCAGTTGACGACGTTGCCGTCGCTGTACGTCTGCACGGCCTTGAACTCGACCTCTTCCTGCTCCGGCAGCGGGCCGGCGGAAAGAACGAACTGCTGGAACTGGCCGGGGGCGATTCCGACGCCGGGGTCGGCCGTCCAGGTCACGGACTTCGCGACCAGCGAGGTGGGGTCCTTCTCGACGACGGCGGTCCAACCGGGCATCGGTTCGGTGCGTGCCGACTTGAGGTCGGGGAGGCCCACCGTCAGCTTGGTGGTCGAAGCGGTGTCGGATTCGGTGGGCACGCGGAACGTGAGAACGGAGTATCCGCCCTGCGTAGCTCCTGGTGCGACGACGCTGACGTGTGCTGAAGCAATTCCGGCGGCCAGCAGCACAGCGCTGCCGGTAGCGACGGTCGTGACAACCGCACGCGAAATCAGGGTGTTCTTCATGTCGGGAAGTGTCCTCTTGGTCTGGTGAAGGGGTGGGGAGTTCTACGAATCTTCAGACCAGGGCAGGAGGACCGCGCCGCGAGATGCTGGCGCGAAGAAGGGCGTCGACGGGTCCGTGATGGATTCCGGTCGAGACGGTGTGGCCGCGGGAAGTGACGGCGGCGGGAGCCAGGGACGCCAGGACGACGTGGAGAGCGTGGGTGACAACGCGGTAGAGGCGCTCGGCGGCCAGGACCGCCACCGCACAGGCGACGGTGGCACCGGCGTGAGCACCGAGCATCACCAATCCCGGAGCGGGCGAATGAGCGTGCTCGGAGAGCGTCATGGTGGTGTGCGCGGCGAGCTGACCCAGGCCAAGAGCCACGATCAGGGCAGCGGGCCCCCGGGAGAGGGCGGGAAGGGTGGCCGTCACGGCGCCGACGGTTGCGCAGACGGCGAGCAGCAGGGTCAGCGACGACGACTGTGGCAGCTCGCCTCCGCCGATTCCATGCGCGGCGACAGCGAGAGCAGCCGAAGCGGAACCGACAGAGATCCCCCGGAGGGGCGCGGTCTGCTCGGCTGCTCTCACTGGCGTTCTCAGGTCTAGCGCACGCCGAGACGTGCGAGCAGATCTGCTTCGACGCCGTCGAGTTCGGAAGAAATGGCCTGGTGAGCTGCCTTACGGCGAGCCTGCGGCATCTGCTCGGCAGCGCGAACTGCCGTGCTGAGATCGCCGAGGCGCTCGCGGATGGCGGCGGCAAAACGCTGCGTCTCCGCGTCGTCGGGCTTGCGGCTGAGGATCTCGGTGACCGAGCTCTCGGCACCGGCGATACGAGCGCTCAACTTCGCGCCGTGACCGGTGTAGTCACCGAGCTGGTCGACGGCGATGCCCATCTTCTGCGCGCGCGTGGTGTCGAGCTGGGCGCGCACAGCCGTGGCAGCGCGGTAGGCGATCGGCAGGAGAACGGGAGCAAGCAGACGTGCCACACCCAGGTACTTACGCACCTTGGCGACAGTCAGGCCCTGATTCGCAGCGGCTTTCTCCTGCGCCTTCAGGGTCGCGATCTGCGCCTTTTCGATCTTGTGCTGTGACTCGATCTCGGCTTTCTCCAGCTTCTTGAGCGACTTGGTCTCGACCTTGTCGCGCTTACGCTGGCTCTTGGCGTTGAGCTTCGCCTCGACCTCAGCCTTGTGCTTGAGAGCCTTTGCCTCCGCCTTGCGGGTGGCACGAGACTTTCGCTTCTTGAACAACCCCATCGAAAAGGACCCCGTTTCCAGGTGTTTGTGTGTTGCCAGGTACCTGCGCTTCGGCTTCAGCCTAGGGGAGCACATAATCTTCGTCATCGTGTGTTCCGTTAACAACCCCGCGCCCCAGCTCCCGATCATCGATTCGGGGGCGTTGACCCGATGCCGTCATCGGGTGCGTCTGGACGGGTTGTTTCCCGGGAAATCGGCTTCGGAACCCGTCGACACCGGCGTCAAGCAGCGCCAGGATGCCGCGATCGCGAAGCGCACGGAGATCGCCGAACTGGTGATCGGCGCTGCTCCCGAGCGTTGGGTGAAGATCAACCCCGATCAATCGGCGTCGGCTCAGGCTCGCGACACACTTGCTGCCTGTGAGGCCGGCGCGGACCGGATCTGGGGCGCGGTCTTGCCGGTCGAGCGCGACACCGGACGCAAGGGCCGCTGCGAAATGCTCATCCGTGACGACGAGGGCGGCGGGTACATCCCCGTCATTGTCGTCAATCACAAGGTGACCGATCCCGGCCAGGGCGCGATCACCTCGGGGCTCTTCGAATGGGAGCCCGCGGTCGATCCCAAACGCAAGGTCCGCAGTCAGGTCCGCGATCAGATGCGCGTCGCGCAGGTCTACCGGATGCTCGCGCGTCGTGGGCTGGCGAGCCCGTCGCTCACGGCAGGCGCGATCGGATACAACGGAGACTGCGTCCTCGTCCACGACCTCAGTGCGATTCTCGACGACTACGACGAGCGTTTCGCCGACCGTATCGCTGTTGCCCGCGGTGAGGTGCTGACGTCTCCGTCACAGGTGAGCGAGTGCAAGTCGTGCCCGTGGTGGACCGAATGCAAGCAGGAGTTGGTTCGCAACCGCGATGTCAGCCTGGTGGCTGTCGGATCGCGAGCGGAGCTTCTGCGCGACGTCGGCTGTAACACGATCGATCAGCTGGCCGCCTGGGACGGTGAGCCGCTCGAGGATTGGCCGCACGGAAATTTCGACGACGCAGTCGTGATCGCCAAGGCGTGGTTGGCAGATGCTCCGTTGGTGCGGCGGTTCGAGAAGATCTCGGTGACTCGGGCGGACATCGAGATCGACGTCGACATGGAGAGCTATCAGGAGCACGGCGCCTACCTGTGGGGAACGCTGCTCAATGTCGGTGGCTTCTCGATGTATCGAGGATTTGCGACGTGGGATCCGCTGCCGACGCGTGACGAGGCGCGGTCGTTCGCGGAGTTCTGGGGCTGGCTGATGGCGGAGCGTGCCGCAGCCGCTGCTTCGGGTAAAACCTTTGCCGCGTACTGCTATTCGCGTTCGGCCGAGGACAAGTGGTTGTTGGACTCGGCGCGCAGGTTTGCCGGTGAGCCCGGGATTCCGAGCAAGGACGAGATCCGCGAGTTCATCGACAGTCCGCAGTGGGTCGACATCTATCAAGCGGTGAGCGATCAGTTCATCTGCCCGAACGGCAAGGGGCTCAAGAAGATTGCCCCCGTCGCCGGGTTCAACTGGCGTGACGCCGAAGCCGGTGGTGAAGCGTCGATGGCGTGGTACCGCGAGGCGGTCGGCTACGACGGTGAGCCGGACGAGACGCAGCGGACACGCATCCTGCAATACAACGAGGACGACGTCATTGCTACCAAGGTCCTACGTGAGTGGATGACGGACCGTGCGGAGAAGGAAATTCCGCTGGCTTCCGAGTTGTAGCGCTGATCCGTTCTGTCGCTATTGTCTGAAACATCCTATTTAACAGTGTGTTTCAATTCGTAGTTTCTCGTCATCGTGTGCCCCGAGCCCGCATCCGCGCTACCTTCATCTGGTCGGCTCCACGATGGAGGGTGTTGCATGCTGAGCAGGCTGACTTCGAGTGCGAGCGACGCCGAACTGTCTGACGTCGAGCGGCGCGACCTCTTCTCTCGCCAGGTCCGTCAAGTGACAACGGTAGCTCCGCTGGCCAACGTCGCGAATTTCTTCAGTGCGTGCGCTTTGTTGGCCTATGTCGTGCCGCCGGAACACGAAGAGTTCCGCCTGATCTGGGGAGTGGCAGCGCTCGCAGTCATCCTCAATTCGGTGCGTGTGTGGCTGCCGAGGGCCATTCAGGGAGAGAGGTATTCGCCCAAGCACACGACCCGGTGCGACTACTGGGCACTCATGCTCGAAGTGGTACTGCTGGGTGTTTTGTACACGATCCTCGCGGCCGAGATGCTTCCGGTGATAGACGGTTCACGAAAGCTGGTTCTGATCGCGACCATCGCCGGTGTGGTGGGTGCCGGTGCAGTTGCGCTGTCGACTGTTCGGTCGCTGGGTTTGGCCTGGATTCTGGTGCACGGCCTGGGATTGTTATTCGTCATGCTTGCCGGGGCGACGGCCGAGTACTTCGTCCTTTCGTTTCAACTCGTTGTCTACATCAGTATTCTGTGCGTCGGCGTTGTCTATCTGTGGGCGTCGTTCCGAAGTCGTTGTCTTGCCGAGTTCGAGGCTGCTGCCGAGCGCCAGACGGTCAGTTTGCTTCTCGACGATTTCGAGGGCGGGTCTCGTGACTGGCTGTGGGAAGTCGACACCACCGGGACGTTGTCGCACACCTCCGCTCGGCTGTCGCAGATCTCGGGAGTCTCCGTCTCCGACCTGCGAACCCTGTCGCTGCGCGGATTGTTGGATCGGCTCGACGTCGGTTCGACGAAGAGTGGTCGAGCCGCGGTCCACGTCATCGGAGATCACCTCGACCGCCTCATGCCGTTTCGAGAGGTCGTCATTCCCGTTCGTGTCGGCGGCGTCGACCGATGGTGGTCTCTGTCGGGTCATCCCAGGCTTTCCGAGGCCATGGAGTTCGTGGGTTGGCGAGGCGTGGGCTCGGACATCACCGAGAAGTACAACTACGAGCGGCGAATTCTGTGGCTCGCTGCAACCGACGGACTGACCGGGCTCCCGAATCGCCGGACGTTCGGCACGGAGCTGTCCGACGCGCTCGGCGCTGTCCGGACCGGCGAGCAGGTTCTTGTCGGCATCCTCGACCTGGACAATTTCAAGTCGGTGAACGACACGTTAGGACACCCCGTCGGCGACAAATTGCTGATTTCCGTTGCTGCACGGCTCAATCGGGTGGTCGACGGTGCCATGTGTGCCCGAATCGGTGGCGACGAATTCGGCGTCGTCCTGCGGGGAACAGGGGGCGGCGGCGAGGTGTTTGCTCGCTATCTGGGTGCATTGCGTGAGCCGTTTTTCGTGCGGGGGAATCGCATCGAGGTTCGTGCATCGATCGGTTATGCCAGCTCACCGGCAGATTCCGAAGACGCGGACACGCTTGTCATGTCCGCCGACCTGGCGCTGTATGCGGCAAAATCTGCCGGCAAGAACCGGGTCGGAAAATACTCACCGGCGCTGCGGGCGCGGGCCAGGGAACGAGCATCGGCCCTGCAAGAGCTTGGGCTCGCGATCGAGTCTCGGCAGTTCGAGCTGTACTACCAACCGCAGGTTCGTGCGGACACCGGCCGCGTCGAGGGTTTCGAGGCACTGCTTCGCTGGAACCATCCGGTGCGGGGAGTGCTTGCGCCGCGCATCTTCATCGATGTCGCGGAAGAGACGGGTTTGATTGTCCCGCTGGGGCTTCAGGTTTTACACATGGCCTGCGCCGAAGCGACGACCTGGCCCGATGACACCTACGTGACGGTGAACGTCTCTCCGGTGCAACTGATGTCGTCCGGCTTCGGATCAGCAGTCAACGATGCGCTGGAGGCATCCGGTCTGTCCAGCAAACGGCTTCAGCTGGAAATCACAGAGACGGGAGCGGTAGAGGAGCTTGCCGTCGCCGAGCTGGATCGCCTGCGTGCCACCGGAATTGCGATTGCCCTGGACGACTTCGGAACTGGCTATTCGTCTTTCGAGAGTTTGAAGAAACTGCCGTTGGACATTCTCAAGATCGACCGGTCGTTCATCACCGAACTGAGCGAGGGTGATTCGGCAGTTGTCACTTCGGTGGTCGAGGTGGCGAAGGCGCTCGGTATGCAGTCATTGGCGGAAGGCGTGGAGACGGCCGACCAGCTGAGGCTCTTGCTCACCGCGGGTTGCGAATTGGTTCAGGGTTACTACGTCAGCCGACCGATGCCGGCGACGGAAGTGGCCGAGTACCTCAGCGCAACTGCCCAATCCAGTGGTGGGTATTTTCATTCGTTCTGACAACCGTGCGCCTTTATTAACCGCGGGCGGTTAATAAAGGCGCACAGCAGGGAAGTTAGCGCGGCGCCATGCGGAGAGCGCCGTCCATGCGGATGGTCTCGCCGTTGAGGTAGTCGTGCTCGACGATCATCTGCGCGAGCTGCGCGTACTCGGACGGCTGGCCCAGGCGGGACGGGAACGGAACGCCGGCCTCGAGGCCCTTGCGGTACTCGTCGGTGACGCCTGCGAGCATCGGGGTGTCGATGATGCCGGGGGCGATGGTGTTGACGCGGATGCCGAACTGCGCGAGGTCACGGGCAGCCGGAACAGTCATGCCGTGCACGCCGCCCTTGGAAGCGGAGTACGCGATCTGGCCGATCTGTCCTTCGAAGGCAGCAACGGAAGCGGTGTTGATGACGACGCCACGCTGGCCGGACTCGTCGACGGCCTCGGTCTTGGAGATGGCGTCGGCCGCGAGGCGCATGACGTTGAAGGTGCCGAGCAGGTTGACGGTGATGACCGTGCGGAACAGCTCGAGGTCGTGCGGACCCTTCTTGGACAGGATGCGTCCGGCCCAGCCGACACCGGCACAGTTGACGACGATACGCAGCGGCGAGCCCGACTCGACGATCTGGTTGATCGCTGCTTCGACGTCTTCGCCGCTGGTCACGTCGGTGGGGATGAGGGTGACGCCGGCGGGGACGTTGTCGCCTGCGCGCTCGATCGACGTGGGCAGATCCAGGCCGAAGACGGTAGCGCCGGCGTCGGCGAGGCGCTTGGCTGTTGCGGCGCCGAGGCCTGATGCCGCTCCGGTGACCAGTGCTGCGGTTCCCTTGATTTCCACTTCGTGTGCTCCTCGAGTTAGCGATCGGTAAGGCGGTGGTGCGTGTCGAGAACCATAACGCGAGGGTGTATGTGAGGGCGAACGCGCGAGACCCGCGTAGGGCTGGGTACCTTGGACGCGAGGTCTGAGAGCAAAGCACCGGACGAGAGGGGACCTGCGTGAGCAAGGCGCCTGTGCGTCCCGCCGCTTCTGTCGAGAATTTCGAGCGGTTGCAGCGCGACCCGCTCTTCGAAGATCTTGCCGAGCTGATTGCCGAGGTTCTCTCCTACGCGTTCGATGCGCCGGCCGCCGTCGAGATCGAACAGTGGACGATCAGTTGCCTGCCGTCGACAAATCGATCGGCGGAGCGCCATCGCTTGTTCACACTCAACATCGGTCCGATGGAGATTCTGAGCGTCGAGTGCCATCTGGTCGGCGGTAAGCCGATCGAGCACGTCATGTCCGTGTACGTATCCAGTTCGGCACTGGAATCGCGAACCGGCTGCAGCATCGAAGAACTCGATGCCAAGCACGATCTGGTCGCCATCAGACGCACCGAGTTGGCGTCCGCCGACGGCGACGGGACCGTGATCGACTGCAGTCTCGAGGACTCGGATGCGTTGGAACAGTTCGCCCTACTGCCTGTCGACGTGACGACGGTACGTCCACTCGCGGAGCATCTTGTTGCCAAGGGCAAGGGCCCATTTCGGCAATATCACAACTCCGGGTTCGCCAAATATGTACTGGAAAGGTCGCTCGACCATGGTTGATCAGTTGCCCATCCGCCTCCCGCGTGTGCTGCGAGACGGGGACGATGCCGGCGCGGTCGACGTGCTGCAGGAATACTTCACGAGGCCGCTCCGAAAGACGGGCTATCTCCGTACCGGTGCGCTGTGGGATTCCTGGGATCCCAGTGGCAACCGCGATCGTGATGCGAACACCTTTACCGCGGAAGATCTTGTTGCGGTGACGCTTCTGTCGGTTCAGGTTCCGGCGCAAGGGGCCTTCTTCCTACTCGGGGAGAACAATGCCGAACTGAACCGACTCCTGGCCGACGTGGGCCCCGATCGCGATCTGTCGAACGAACCCGATCCCTTCACTCCGGAATCTCCGGTGTGGCGGTTGGAGACGGCGCTTCGAGAGATTCACGGCGTCGGGCGAACCATGGCGTCCAAACTGATCGCACGCAAGCGTCCGCGGCTCTACCCGATCTACGACGACGTCATCGGGCGGGAGTTGGGAACGAAGGCTGCCCATCTGGAACCGGTACGAGAGGCCTTGCACGACGGAGAATTACACGTGCGATTGCTCGACTTGCGAGTTCGGGCCGGACTGGACGATGCCATTCCGGCGATCCGGGTGCTGGATTTGCTCGCCTGGATGCAGGGTAAGGGATACAAACCGGCACTCTAGCTTTCTTGTCGGTGGGCAGGTCTAGTGTCGAATGTATGTTCGATAATGGATCGACGGGCGGTGTGGGGGCAGTTGTAGATGACGGCCGTCCTGTCGTCGATCCACTCGTGCTGCCGGACATGCTCTTTGCAACGGCGCAGAGCGAGAACATGCTGGCCGCACAGAAGGTGCTCGGTGCATCCATGTTGTCGGAGTCGAGATTCAATGCGGAACTCGACGTGTCCGGTGATGTCGACAAGGCGTGGCGGATCGCGTGCAACGAGATCGCGGTCATGCTCACGTGTTCGCGGCGCACAGCCGAAGTTCACATCGAGATCGGTGACGCCTTGCGCGAGTTCCTTCCGCTCACCAAGGCCGCATTTGCTGCCGGCGAGCTGGACTATGCGCGCGTGCGCAAGATTGTCGACGGACTCACCGGGGTCGACCCCGAGGCGATCGCAGCACTCGAGCGCCGGGTACTTGCCTCGGCGCACCGTCTTCCGCCCGGGCAACTGGAGCGCGACATCGAACGTCAGCTCTTTGCCTACGATCCGGATGCTGCTGCCGAACGTCGCCGGAAGATGCTGGAGCACCGCGATGTTCGCACGCGTGCAGACCGTCACGGACTCGCCCAGTTGCAGGCAACACTCAGCGCGAACGAGGCTGTCGAAGCGCTCGGCCTGATCAACGAGGCCGCCGGAAGCGTCTGCAACCACGATCCACGAAATGCCTCGACGCGCCGGGCCGACGCGCTGGTTGCTCTCCTGCACGGTGAGAACGGGCTGACTTGCCAGTGTGGCAGCGAAACGTGCGAGGCAGTATCCCCAGCAAGTCGATCAACTGCGCCCTCGCGTCGGAAGCCGTTGCTGCACATCGTGTGCGATCTGCCGACGCTCCTCGGGTTGACGTCAGATCCCGCGAGTATCGACGGGTACGGGCCAATCGATCCCGACTTTGCTCGCGAGCTTGCCGCCGATTCCACTTGGCAGGCACTGTTTGTCGACTTTCGCTCTCAGGCCGCCGGGAATCGACCGCGCCGGCAACATACTCCGGCTGTCCTGCCGCTTGTCGCCCGACGCGATCGCCTGAGTCGCGAACCGAAAGGCTGCGGAGATCGGATTCGGGCGATGCAACGGTTGGTCGCGCGAGCCCCGGACATAGTTCGAAGATCGGATGGGCATGGCGCCCAGCCCGATCCACCTCCCGGCGCGCTGACCTATGCTCCGGGAGCGGCTCTGGCCGCATTGGTGCGGGCCGTCGACGGTCACTGCCGGTTCCCTGGTTGTTCGGTGCCCGCGAACAGGTGCCAACTCGACCACATTACCGAGTACGATCCTTCCGATCCGAGACGTGGAGGGTGGACCATTGTGAGCAACCTCCAATGCCTGTGTCGTCATCACCATCAGGTGAAGACATACAGGTTGTGGACGCCGGTGATGCTCGTGGATCGTGCCATTCACTGGACCGATAAAACCAGCGGGTTGACGGCTGTCACGGTTCCGGAGAAGCGCTGACTTCGAAGATGGTCTCCAGGCCGTCTTCTTCGTCCCACTGCTCACCGACTTCGTTGAAACCGTACTGGCTGATCAGATTTCGCGATGCGATGTTGTCCGGGCTGATGGTCGCTCGAACGATGTGCACTTCGGATTGGCGACTCGCGACGTCGAGAAGTATCTCGAGGGCAGTTCGTGCGTAGCCCAGTCGCCGGAATGCCGGGTCGATGCGATATCCGATCTCCACCATCCCGCGCGCATCGGGGCGACCGTGGAATCCGGCCAACCCCACCGGCGTCGAGGTGCGGGCATCGACGGCGATGCGGGTGATCCACGCGCTGTCGAGTGGGTTCCCGGTTATCTGCGTGCTCCGGTAGCGCCACAAGCCCTGGCATTCTTCGCCGAGGAGATACGGGGTCAGGAGGTTGGGTTCGAGTTCCATTGCGAGAGTAGCGTTGTCTTCACCCAGTGCGTGGAGGGCGAGTGGTGGAACCCGGATCAGTTGAAGTCCACGTCCGTCGAGTGCCCAGGGTAGTTCGGTAACTGTCACAGGTCGGCGATCGGAGTCGACAGAGTTATGTCGACGCCGATGCTCCGAAGATTACCGTCCAGAACCTGCCAGATGGAGCGCCCGAGGAACTCGGCCAATTCCGCACTGGTCACATCGGAACCCGGCTGGCTGAGCCAACGGTTGACGCTGACGTCGACCAATCCGATGACGCCGAAAGCCAAGGGCTCCGCCATCTTCGACGATTTGCCGCGGCTGGCGAGGATCGCACCCAACAGGTTCCCCAATTGGACGGCGATGGCTGTCTTGGTTCCGGTCACCACTTTCGAACCGGTGGCCCGCGTACTCGGCGAGCCCTTGCCTAAAAAGTGGTGCAGTCGTGGGTATTTCACAATCCACTGGAGGTAGGTCTCGACTGCCCGTGAGATAGCCTCGCCGACCGTACCCTGCGGCGTGAGGGTGGGTGTCAGGTCGGTCATCATCATCTCGAGGATGCGAACTCGCAGCTGCTCGTCGAGGTCGGCTCGATCCTTGAAGATCCGGTAGACAACGGAACGTGGGACGTCGGCGCGCTCGGCGATCTGCTGGACGCCGACGTCGGCGCCACCTTCGTTGACTGCACTGAGTGCTGCGTCGAGGATCCGCGCTTTGCGCTGCTCCTTGTGATCGTTCCAGCGAGTGCTGCGCCCGTCGGGCTGCGCCGACTCGGCTGTTTTTGTCATAAATCGAACGATACTCACCCCGCCATTGACTGGACAAGATGTCTCACATACTTTGGTGGGACAGCGTGTCACACACAGATACCGTTCTCTTCAGGAGTGGCAATGAGTAACAGGGTTTTTGTCGTCGGCGTCGGCATGACGAAGTTCGAGAAGCCGGGAGCCCGCGAGTGGGACTACCCCGACATGGCACGCGAGTCGGGTACCAAGGCGCTCGAAGACGCGGGTATCGACTACACCGAGGTCGAGCAGGCATACGTCGGCTACGTCTACGGCGAGTCCACCGCAGGTCAGCGGGCTGTCTACGAGCTGGGCCTGACGGGCATCCCCATCGTCAACGTCAACAACAACTGTTCGACGGGATCGACCGCGCTCTACCTCGCCACGCAGGCAGTCAAGAGCGGTCAGGCCGACTGCGCACTGGCGCTGGGCTTCGAGAAGATGCAGTCCGGGTCCCTCGGGTCCACCTACGACGACCGTGAACAGCCACTCATGCGGCACCTCCTCGCTCTCGCCGAGCTGCAGGAGTTCGCGATGCCGCCCGCTCCGTACATGTTCGGCGCGGCCGGCGTCGAGCACATGGAACGCTTCGGAACCACTGCAGAGCAGTTCGCGAAGATCGCCGTCAAGAACCACAAGCACTCACTGAACAACCCGTACGCGCAGTTCCAGGACGAGTACACCCTCGAGCAGATCCTCGAAGCACGCCAGATCCACGGGCCGCTCACCAAGCTCCAGTGCTCGCCTACCTCGGACGGATCCGGCGCGGCGATCATCGCCAGCGAAGCATTCGTCGAGAAGCACGGGCTCGCTGCCCAGGCGATCGAGATCGTCGGGCAGGCCATGGTCACCGACATGAACAGCACCTTCGAGGACAAGAGCGCCATCAGCCTCGTCGGCGCCGACATGACTCGTAAGGCCGCTGAGAAGGTATACGCGCAGGCCGGGATCACCGCCGATGACGTCGACGTCATCGAACTCCACGACTGCTTCTCCACCAACGAGTTGCTGACCTACGAGGCACTCGGACTGTGCGCCGAAGGTGACGGCGGCAAGCTCGTCGACGCCGACGACACCACCTACGGCGGACGCTGGGTGGTCAACCCGTCCGGCGGCCTCATCTCCAAGGGTCACCCCCTCGGCGCAACCGGTCTTGCCCAGTGCGCCGAACTCACCTGGCAGCTCCGCGGAACCGCCGACAAGCGTCAGGTCGACGGCGCGAAGGTCGCTCTCCAGCACAACATCGGACTCGGCGGCGCAGTTGTCGTGACCGCATACAAGCCCTACGCACGCTGAATCACACCCACAACCCGCCAGCTACCCACTAGGAGTTTCATCATGGCTTCCGTTTCCGTCTCCGCTGTACTGCCCGCATCCCCCGAGAAGACCTGGGATGCGCTCTCCGACCTGTCTCGCTGGGAAGAGTGGCTCACCATTCACCAGGGCTGGAAGAGTGAACTCCCCACCCAGGTTGCGTTGGGCGCCAAGTTCACCGAGGTCGTCTCCGTGATGGGTATGGCAAACAAGATCGAGTGGACCGTCGAAGAGGTCGAGGTTCCGAAGATGGTCAAGATTGCCGGTACCGGAATGGCCGGCGTCACCGTCGAATTCGTTCTCTCGGTCGAGGCCGACGGTGCCGGTTCGAAGGCAACCGTCGACGCCAGCTTCAAGGGCACCATGATCGTCGGGCCGATCGGCAAGGCAGTTGCCAAGAACGCCAAGGCTGATCTCGAGGCCTCGCTGGCCAAGTTCGCCGAGCTGGTCGGGTAACGGCTCAATGACGACACCGAAGACCAACGCGGTCGAATTCGATACGTCCGGGCTGGACGTATGGACCGACCCGGAGCACTTCGAGGTGACAGCCGAGCGCATCGCCGAATATGCCGCTGCCACCAACGATCCCATCGAGCGACACCTGAAAGGCGAGATCGCTCCACCGGTCTTCGCGGTGGTACCTGTCTTCATGTCGATGGCACCCGCTGCGCTGTCGGTGGCGCCGGTCGAACTGCTGATGAAGCTCGTTCACGGTGAGCAGGACTTCCTGTTCCACCGTCCGATCTACCCCGGTGACCACCTTGTCGCTCGTGCCAAGCCCATCGGATTCGAGGGCCGGGACAACGGATCCACCGTCGTCATCTACGTCGAAACCAAAACCGACAAGGGTGAATTGGTCAACGAGCAGTGGATGACGGCCTTCTTCCGCAAGGTCGACGCGGGCCCCGGACTTGGCGAGAAGGCTCCCGAACACCGATTCGACGACGCTCTTCGCGCTGGTAGTCCCGCAGCGGTGGTGAACCAGCACATCGACGAGGACCAGACATTCCGGTACTCACCGGCTTCCGGCGATCCGATGCCGATTCACCTCGACGAGGAGATCGCTCGGATGTCCGGTCTCCCCGGAATCATCAACCATGGACTGTGCACGATGGCGTTCACGTCGTGGGGAGCCCTGACCGAACTGGCAGGCGGCGAGACCGAGCGGTTGCGCCGTCTCGCAGTGCGATTCGCGAAACCCGTACTCCCGACACAGGACATCGAGACGGTGTTCCACAAGTCGGGTTCGGCAGACGGAGCCACGTCGTACTCGTACGAAACCAGCGCGGTCGGCGACCTCGTGATCAAGGACGGCCTGGCGGTCATCGCCGACAAATGAGTCTTCATGTCCGACAACTGAACTGATGGGAATCTGAACTGATGGGAAGTCTCGACGGTCGCGTAGCGATCATCACCGGAGCAGGACGCGGCATCGGCCGTGAGCATGCGCTGCTCTTCGCTCGTGAGGGTGCGAGCGTCGTGGTCAACGATCTCGGCGGAGCAAACGACGGTTCCGGTGCAGATGCCGGCCCCGCGCAGCAGGTAGTCGACGAGATCGTCGCTGCAGGCGGCAAGGCTGTTGCCAACACCGACAACATCGCCACCTGGGACGGCGCCGAGGGCCTTGTCAAGCAGGCCGTCAGCGAGTTCGGCCGACTCGACGTACTGGTCAACAACGCCGGCATTCTTCGTGATGCCTTCATCGCCGGTATGGACGAGAGCCAGTGGGACGCAGTCATTGCCGTGCACCTCAAGGGTCACGCGGCGACGCTGCACCACGCTGCCGCGTACTGGAAGGACCAGAGCAAGGCAGGCGAGACCGTCAACGCTTCGGTCATCAACACCGCTTCGGCTTCGGGTACCTTCATGCCCAACGCGGGCCAGGGCAACTACGGCGCCGCCAAGGCGGGCATCGCAGCCCTGACTCTGGTGGCCGCTGACGAGCTCGATCGATACGGCGTACGTGTCAACGCTATTGCGCCGATCGCGCGTACTCGGCTGACGCTCGCGACACCCGGTATGGGCGCGTTGTTCGCCGCCGAGGTCCCCGAGGGTGAGTTCGACGCGTTTGCGCCGTCCAACATCTCCCCGCTGGTGGCCTATCTTGCGGCAGCGGATTGCAAGCTGACCGGCAAGGTGTATGCCGTTCAGGGTGGGGCCATCACGGAACTCGCCGGCTGGCACGGTGTGAACACCATCGAGAGCGAGGGTCCCTGGACCACCGCCGACCTCGCAGAACGTCTGTAAGCGCATGGCACGCAACGCATACGAACTCGGCCTCGGGCTGAGTGAGGAGCACACCGCACTCGCAGATTCGGTGCGGTCATTCGCGGAGCGCACCATCACCACCGAGCAGGTGCGCGCGGCGGTGAAGTCGAGGACCGAGGACAAGTTCCCCGAGTTCTGGACGGCCCTGGTCGGGCAAGACCTTCTCGGGCTTGCGGTTCCGGAAGAACAAGGTGGTCACGGCGCCGGTCTGCTGACCTTGGCGGTGGCACTGGAAGCATTGGGCCGCACTGTCTCTCCCGGCCCGTTTGTTCCGACGGTATTGGCAAGCGCCGTTCTCGGCGCCGCTGATTCCAAGGCGGGACCCGAGTTCCTGCCGGGTCTGATCGACGGAAGTCGTACAGCAGCAGTCGCCTTGGGTGCACCGTTGACGGCCGAGTCGTCGGACGGCGGATACAAGATCACGGGCGCACTCGACGGTGTGCTCGGTGGTGAACATGCCGACGTGCTGCTGGTCCCGATCCAGCTGCCCGAGGGTGTCCGCTACGCGGTGCTCGAGAGCAGCGCAGTCGCGATCACCGTGCAGGACAGCATCGACGTGCTGCGCGGCAGTGCGCGGATCGAAGCTGACAATGTTCAGATCAGCGCCGAACGGATACTCGACGGTCTCACCGAGGCGCGGGTACGGTCCATTGCCGCAGTCGTTCTCGGTGCCGAAGACGTCGGCGTCATGTCCTGGTGTGTTTCCACTGCGTCGGAGTACGCCAAGACACGCGTGCAGTTCGGGCGACCCATCGGCCAGTTCCAGGGCGTCAAGCACAAGTGCGCGCAGATGGGCATTGCGCTCGAGCAGGCACGCGCCGTTGTGTGGGATGCGGCAAGCGCATTGGACAAGGGCGACGACACGGCAGATTTTGCCGCCGATATCGCCGCAGTCATCGTGCCGGACGCCGCAGTGCAGGTAGCGCAGGATTGTGTGCAGGTCCACGGCGGCATCGGATTCACGTGGGAGCACGACGCCCACCTGTACTACCGCCGCGCGCTCTCGATCCGCGGCATTCTCGGCACCCGCGAGGATCGTGCCAACCGTGTTGCGCAGCAGGCACTTGACGGTGTCAGCCGGGCTTCGGTTCTCGAACTGCCGCCCGAGGCAGAGGAGATCCGCGGCGACATTGCGGCCGAGCTTGCCAAGTTGGTCGAGCTCGACGAGGACGACCAGCTGATCGCGCTCGGCGACGGCGGCTGGGTTCAGCCTCACCTGCCGAAGCCGTACGGGCGCAGCGCCGCTCCGCTCGAGCAGATCGTCATCTCCCAGGAGATCAAGGCTGCGGGTATCTCGATGCCGCAGCTCCTGATGGGCACGTGGGCCGTGCAGGCCGTCGTAGCGCATGGTTCGGACAAGCAGAAGCAGGAATTGGCAATACCGACCCTGCAGGGTGAGCTGGTGTGGTGCCAGCTCTTCAGTGAGCCCGGTGCTGGTTCCGACCTCGCGTCATTGTCCACGAAGGCCGAAAAGGTCGACGGCGGTTGGAAGATCACCGGTCAGAAGATCTGGACCACGGTTGCGCAGTTCTCCGACTGGGCAATGCTGATCGCCCGTACGGACGCCACCAAGCCGAAGCATCAGGGCATCACCTACTTCGTGCTCGATATGTCGACACCGGGCATCACCGTCCGCCCGCTGCGTGAGATGACGGGTTCGGCGTTGTTCAACGAGGTGTTCCTCGACGACGTGTTCATCCCCGACGAGAACGTGGTCGGCGAGGTCAACGACGGCTGGAACGTCGCACGTACGACGCTGGCCGGCGAGCGCGTCGCACTGAGCCAGAAGATGGAGGCGTACGCCTCGGACTCCGATCTACTGAAGTTCGCGAAGTCAGCAGACCTGAGCCCGATCGGGCGCTACCGCGTCGGCGAGCTGGTGGCCGAGAGTCAGGCGATCGACCTCATCGGCTCCCGCGTTGTGCTCAAGCAACTTTCGGGAATCGACGTGAGTACGACGTCGAGCGTCGGCAAGCTGTTGGCGATGAAGATCAGCCAGTCGATCGCCGAGTTCGTCGTCGCCGAACTGGGTGCTGCCGGAGCGGTCAGCATCCCAGGTCAGCCAAGCGACAAGGCGATGGAGCAGCTCATTTCGGGCCGTGCCACCACCATTTACGGCGGCACAACCGAGGTGCAGCTCAACGTGATCGGTGAGCGCATGCTCGGATTGCCGCGAGACTGAGGGTATCTACGGGTGAGGCTCAGTCCTGGATTCTTCTCCAGGGCTGAGCCTCTTCCAATTCGAAGGCCAATTCGAGGAGTGTGCGCTCGTCGCCGAGATCGGCGGAGAAATGCGAAGCCAACGGCAAACCGTTGCTGGTCTGGTGCATCGGTAGCGAAATCGCGGGACCACCGGAGATGTTGTTGAGCGGTGTGAACGACGTGTACGCGATCAACTTGTCGAAAAGCTCCTCGAAAGGCTGAGCGGGAGAGAGGTATCCGAGCTCGGGGGTGGTGTGCCCCAGAGCCGGCGAGAGCACGACGTCGTACTTCAAGAACATGGCGCTGTACTGCTGCTGGAGCCGTCGCAGGCGGTAGAGCACGCGCGGCGTCTTCACCAGGTTCTTCCGGTACAGCGTGTACAGGCCCTTGGTGAGATTGTCGGTGCCGGACTTGTCGAAGTCGGGCCCGAGCATCTGTTTGCCACCGGTGGAGATGGCAAACGACAAAAAGCCCCAGTAGATGCTGAAGTCGTCGATGAATTCCGGGCCGACTGGCAATGCCGCGTCCTCGACGTGATGGCCAAGGCCGGCAAGGAGTTCAGCCGTAGCTTCGACGGACTTGCGTGTCTCGTCGTCGGTCTTGGTGACCGTCACGGAATCGGTGATCACGCCGACGCGCAGGCGGGTTGAGCTGGGTCCTTCGATCAGGCGAACCGGTGCGAGTCGTGGATTGCGGTAGTAACTTTCGGCCGCTGACATCCATCGTGCGGTGTCACGCACCGTGCGGGTGACGGCGCCCTGAGAGATCAGCCGGATCGGCATCGACTTGTCGGCCGGATCGGCGATGGTACGGCCGCGAGTGGGTTTGAGTCCGACCAGTCCGCAGGCAGCGGCGGGAATGCGAATCGATCCACCACCGTCGTTGGCGTGCGCGATCGGGAGGACTCCGGCAGCAACCAGTGCGGCAGCGCCACCCGAGGAAGCGCCCGACGAGTAGGCCGGGTTCCACGGGTTGTGCACGGGTTCTTCCGTCATGTACTCGGTGGACGCACTGAATCCGAACTCGGGCAGTCGGGTCTTGCCGATCGAAATGGCCCCGGTGGAGAGGAACTGCTTCGCGAAATCGCTGTCAGCCTTGGCGGGGACTGCGGTGAAGGCGGTGCTGCCCTGCTGGGTGGGGAGGCCGGCGCTGTCGGTGTTGTCCTTGATCGCGGTGGGGACGCCGGCGAAGATGCCCGCGGCCGGCCGGTTGCTCCTGGCAAGGGCGCGATCGAAGTCTGTGCAGGCCAAACCGTTCAATTGCCCCTGCACTGCCTCGGCGCGCGCGATCGACGCCTCCATGACTTCCCGTGCGGTCACCTCGCCTGATTCGATCCGGGCGGCGACGCCGGTGGCGTCGAGATCGCCCAGGGCGTCATCGGTGAATGCGTGGACGGGGGTGTTGGGGCTCATGGGGATCCTTGTCAGGCGGAGGCACTCAGGTCGTCCGTCCAGCATATTGGACGGACGACCCCTGAGTGGCGCTATCTGTGGATTGCGGTATCAGCTACCGAAGATCGTCACAGCCTGCTCTGCTGCCTGCGGTGCCTGCTGGAACAGGCCCTGAGGGATGAACTGCTGAGGAATGAACTGCTGGGGACCCAACTGCTGGAAGTTCGTGACCATCGGGTGGATGACGTTGTTGAATACATCGTTGAACATGTGTTGTGTCCTTCGGTTGCAGCGTTTTTCGAACTTCTGACTCCATCGACACTAAGCACGGTTCGGGTGGGTTTCAACGAAAATCACTGATACTCAGTCAAGTTCAAGTTCATTGCCAGCTAGGGGCCAGGAATCGGCGTTTCTTCACAGCTTCGACGCGGTGCCATGCAGGTTCTTGGCTGTCGGGGATGTCTCGACGGATTTGGGATCGGGGTACGTGCCCAGTACGCGATCGGCCGTTCCCGCGGTGGTGACGGTGAACCAGTAGTGCTCGTTCTTGAAGTGATGGTTGCGATGGTTGCGCCAAACCGACCGGTAGAGAGCAGTTTTCGGCTTGTAGTCACTGTGGATGAGGAAATGAGTCCACTCGTAGCCGAGACCGAGTACGGAAATGCAGGTCAGGAAGGTCAGCCCGAGTTCGACGCGGGGAAATGCCAGGAGTGCGACGGCAGTCAGGACGGGAATAACGATCAGGAGCGTCTGCCACGGAATGAAGATGAGTGAGACGGTTCGCGGGGCGAAATGGTGCTCCCGATGGCTGCGCGCCAGGCGTGAATCGAGGGTGACGCCGGCAATGGTCCGCGGCTTCCAATGGAGAACGAAGACGTGAATGATCCACTCCACGAAGGGAAATGCGGCAAGCATCACGAGCGGAACAAGGGCGTCGGTGATCTGCCAGTTGCCCAGCGTGAAGCGCGCCGCCGCGGCGACCACCAACATGGTGCCGATCATCCACGGCGTCGGTGACTTGCGGAAAGTTCGTGCTGCGTCGGTCAGAGTGAGAGGCTTGCTCATGGTTTCAGTCCTTCCAGGAAGGTGAGAGCATCGCCGATTGCCGTCGTGCCGGTGTGAAGGAGCTGTGCGGCTGACGCCTCGGCAGTTGACTCGTCGTGTGAAGTGATGGCGGAGGCCAGTTTTCGATACAGGTCGGTCTGGCCGACTTCGGCGACCATGACGGAGGCAAGTGCGGTCATGGCCGGTTCGTATGCAGCGCGCAGGCTGTTGAAGATCAAACGGAAGGCAATGGAATCCGCGCTGTCGACGACGACGTCCCAGAACGCCAGAGCGCGGTCTTGCAGCTCTACCGGATCTTCGGTGGCGCCTAGTTGATCCACGGCCGTGTCGAGTTCTCGGGCAGATTCCGCGGAGATGCGACGGGCGGCCAGCACCGCGATCTGCGGTCCCATCAACTCGCGAGTTTCCAGGACGCTGCGCACCACGGTCAGGTCGGGGACGCCGTCTCGAACCAACAACTGGGGGAGAAGCTCGGGTCCGGCCTGGCGTCGAAAATCTCGCACGGACGTGGACTCGCCCTGGCGGACCTCGACGAGCCCGGCCTGGGCGAGCTTCTGAATTGCCTCGCGGACTGCGGGCCGCGAGACACCGAATGCCTCGGCGAGCTTGCGCTCGCTGGGTAGCGCCTCACCCGCGGCCAACTCTCCGGCCAGCACTTTCACTGAAATCTGGTCGAACACTGCGCCGGAAGCGGAGGTACGTGCAACGGGTTGGAACATGTACCGACCGTAAACTCTAACTGGTGAGAGGTCAAGTGGTATGACCAGTTAGCGTCACTGCAGATTGCGAGTGGTGTCCGCCAACTTGTTCAGGAAGTCCGTGTAGGTGAGTGCGAATCCCACCTTGTCGTCGTAGTCGAGCGGTGCAACATTGCCGGCGGCCACGGCTGGAACACGATCCCACGCCGGGTTGCCCGGCCAGGAGTCGAGATTCTGGGCGACGACGAGATCGGCGTCGGCGAGCACATCCGCATTCTCCCAACCGAATTCGGCGCTGTAGCCGCCGATCGCGGCCGACTGAGCGGCGGTGATCGCGTCGTTGGACAAGATCGTGTAACCGAGTGACGACGCTACGTCGACGGTCAGGTTGTTCGGGGTGTTGAACACGAAGAACTTGTCCTCGATCAGCGATACGAAGGCGATCGTCTTGGTCTGCGCGACGGAACCGACGTCGTCGCGGGCAGTGGCGAGAGCGGCTTCGTACCGCGCCTGTGCTGCCGAGGCGGCGGCGGTCTTGCCCAGTAGTGCCAGTTGCTCGCCCATGAATCCCAGAGGCCCGCCGAGTGATTCGGTCTTCTTGTCGGGCGAGCTGCCGTCCTGGATCACCAGAACCGGTGCGATGTCCTCGAAAGTGAGGTTCTGTGACTTGTAGCTCTCGTACCAGCCGACGGAGATGAGGATCAGGTCCGGGTTGTAGCTCAGCACGTCCTCCTTACTGAGATTGCCGCCCAAATGCCCCGCATCGGCCGGGACCTTGGATGCGAGATGGCTCGACTCGTCGTAATCGAGGGCGACGATCGGGTAATCGGCGAGAAGTGCGAACTCGAGGGACGTCCGGGAGTCGATGACAACTACTCGCTGCGGGTCGGCAGGTATCTGGGCGGAGTACCCCGCGAAGCTGTAGTCGATGGTCTCGGCCGAAGGCGAGGGCTGGTCGTCGGACGAGCTGCACGAGGCGAGCGTGCCGATCAGGATCGCGCCGACCGCGAGTGCGATAGACCTGGCAAAACGGCGGCGGTGGTGCATCTGTGGTGTTCTCCAACGTGTTCGGGCAACATGGTTTGCCTTGCCTAACAACGCTAACGTGTCACCCGTGCGGGTTTGGTGCCATTCTGATGCGGTTTCATGACAGGTGAGAACGAGCGGAAGTACGCGGCGGGGGTGTGGCCGATGACCTGCCTGAACAGGTCGATGAACGTTCCAGGGTTGGCATACCCGAGGCCGCGGGCCACGGCGACGACAGGTTTGCCTGCGGCAATCTCGATCAATGCAACGCGGACGCGCACCAGAATTCGCCATTGAGTGAGCGTCGTGCCGGTGTCTGCCTGGAAGCGACGCATCAAGGTCCGGCCACTCACGCCGATGGTGCGAGCCCAGTCGGAAGTGGTGCGGTCGTCCGCCGGATCGGCGATGATCTGCTGGGCAATCGAAAGAAGGTCAGGCGTTCTCGGCAACGGAATGTCGAGACTCGCGGCCTGAACGGGATGGATGAGGTCGATTGCCACCTGCTGTAGCCGTAGTCGCTTCAGGTCGGGCATGGCGTTGTTCTCGTTGTGTAACAACACCTCCCGAAGTGCACCGGTCATGGGTATGCCGACTATCGAGTCCCAATCGGTGTCGATTCGATCCGGCGTCAGGTACGTCGCGAAGATGACGGCGCCGTCGTCGGAGCGGACACGGTGCGCAGTGCCGGCAGGAATCCAGATGCCGAGCATCGGCGGAACCATCCAGAGGTGTTCGGACGCTTCGAGGGTGACGGTCCCACCTGCCGACCACAGCAGTTCATGTTCGCGGTGGGTATGGAAATCCCAGACGCCAGTTGCCGTGCTCTTGAACCGGATGGTGCTGACGGACCACGGCTCCGCGACGATCCGGTTCGGGGTGGACACCGGCTCGTTCCACGTCGACGGTTCCAGGGTCGGCGCTCCCCACAACATGATGCCGGGGAAGTCCTGTCGCGAAGGCGTCACGAACCAAGAACGTACCGGCTTCCGGCCGTCGACCGAGGGGGTGCGCGTATCGATGGCTCGATCGAAACAGTGGTTGGCCATGACGCTTCACCGTAACAGTGCAGGTGAGAGTAATTTTAGGTAGCCCTAATTCGGATACCGTCAGGAAACCCATGACATCACTTCTCTTGCCTACCGCTGATACCGATGCCGAGTTCGCTCGCATCACCGCAGCACTTACCCGACGCGGTTTCCTCGGGGCCGGTGCCTTGGCGGGGATCGGATTGCTCACGGCCTGTGGAACCAGCTCCAGTGAATCGGCCGAGGGCTCGATGCGCACCATCAACACGGCACTGGGGCAGGTGGAGGTTCCCACCAACCCGCAGCGAGTGGTCAGCGCCGATTACTACACGGGCCCCGCGATGTTCGACGCCGGATTCACGCCCGTCGGATTGCCGGTGGACTACGAGAACGCCGACGGTGTCCCGGAACCGTATGCGTCTGCCCTGCGGTCTCTTCCGAAGGTGGGACGCTGGTACGAGCCCAACGCCGAGGCGATAGCGGCTTTGTCTCCCGACTTGATCGTGATGACCAACCTCCTTTCGGAGAACAACCCGGATCTTTACGAGCAGATCCGGTCGATTGCACCGACCGCAGTTTTTGCCGAAGACGGCCAGTACGCGTGGAAGGAGCGCGCCCTCGGGGTCGCGGACGCACTCAACCAGAGTGCGAAGGTTCAAGAGTTGGCAGACCGGTACGAGGCGCGGATCGCGAAGTTCCGCAGCGACAATGCTGACGTGTTGAGCAAGGTGAAGGTCGTCTACACCACGTACTTCGAGGAGAGTGGTTTCTCGCTGTACTCGCCGACCAAGTATCAGACGACGGTCATCAGCGAGGCCGGGTTCGAGTTCAACGACCGCTCACTCGCAATTCCCGCCGGCAGCAACGAGTGGTTCCCGAAGGAGCAGTTGGAGCTACTCGACGAAGCCGACGTCATAATCACCAACAGTGGCAAGGGTCCCATCAACGAGAAGTTGGCGAACGACACCATCTTCCAGCGTCTGCGCGCCGTCAAGAACGATCAGGTGTACTCGTTCGACTACGAGGGCGTCGCGTCGTTCGGTTGGGCCCTGACGTTCCTCGAGCAGTTCCAGTCGATTGCTGAGGAGATCAGAGCCAAGCTCTGATCTCCTCAGCGATCAAGAGGAAGCCGGCGTCACCACATCCAGCCTCGGTTGATGCTGGTCGGTGTATGCCCACGGGCGGATCTTCTCCAGTGCTTTGCCGATCCGGAACACGGTCGGTTCGTCGTACGTATGGCCGACGATCTGGACGCCCGTGGGAACGCCGTTGTGTGCGTGTCCACTGGGCACCGCCAGTACGGGACACCGATTGGCGACGTTGAACGGCAACGTGAGAAGTGCTTCGGCGGTGGTGTTCACGTGCTGGCCCGCAACCGTGAGGCCGTCGAGCAAAGACTCGCCTGCCGGGAAGGCGATGGTGCCCGAAGTCGGGCAGATCAGCGCATCGAATGGAGCCATCGCCTCGGCGAGCTCTCGTTGCATCTGGGTTTCTTTGCGAAGGCCGTCCAGAAATGACATTTCCGCAGCGCCCTTCGACGTGATCGCGACGTTGTCGAGCGTGTAGTCGGCAAGAAGATCACCGTGGACGCGAGCAACTTCCGCGACGGATGCACCCATGATCGTTCCGAAATGGACTTTCACCGCTGCTGCCATCGAATCACGAGTCCACGGCAACTCGATCTCCTCGACGATCGCGCCGGCATCGACCAACGACTGTGCGAGAGCCCGGGTGTTCGCCTCGATGTCAGGCTCGATGGGGAAGTCACCGAGCCGCAGGCACAGGGCAATGCGCATTCCCTCGACCGACGGGTACTCGTGTGGCAGCATGATCGCCGGCCTCAGGGAAGAATGGTCACGCGGATCCGGCCCGATCAGAACGTTGGCCAAAAGAATTGCGTCGTCGACAGTTCGGGCCATCGGACCGTCGCCACGGTAGGAATCCATGGACAGCGGGGCGACCCCGGGAATGCGGCCGTACGACGCTTTGAGCCCGACGGTGCCGGTGAAGCCTGCCGGGCCCCGCGTCGACCCGCCGATATCGGATGCTGTTGCCAGAGTGGTAGTTCCGGCAGCGAGGGCGGCGCCCGCGCCTCCGGATGAACCGCCGGGACTGTAATCGAGGTTCCAGGGATTGCGAGTCACGCCCCACAGTGGAGAGTGCGTGAACGCCGCAACACAGAACTCCGGCGTCGTGGTGCGTGCGTGAATCAAGCCGCCTGCTGCCAGAACTCGATCGATCACCGGTGCGTTCTCGCGGGCGATGTTTCCGCGTGCCGCCAGCGAACCTTCGGTCAGAGACTTTCCGGCAATAGCGTGTTTTTCCTTGGCAGCTACCGGAATTCCCTCCAGCGGCCGCGGATCGGGTCCGTGGCCGAGATATCGGCTCTCAGCTTCCCGAGCGCCGGTCAGTGCCTCGTCGAACATCTCTTCGGTGAAGGCATTGATGTGAGGTTCGAACTTCTGGGTTCGGTCGACGACTGCTTGTAGCAGCTCGACCGGAGACAATTCTCGCGTGCGAAAGTGTTCAATAGCTTCGGTGGCGCTGAGGTAATGCAGGTCGTCTGACATGGCGTTATCTTCCTGGAGAAGTATGTGTAGGAATCACGCGCTTCGCGCAAGGGCGCCCAGTGCGGCCGCAGTCATAGCCGTGACACCTTCGGGTAGTGCCGCGGCCGGATCCGGCGCGAAGCGCGGTGAGTGATTCGAGGGTGTGCCGGGAGGAATCCGTCCCTCGGCGAGTGCGGCGAGAGCTCTTTCGTCGAAACTCCGAAGCGCCGTCCCGCCGAAATGCCAGAATACGGAGGGGCATTGGGCAGCAGTGCCGAAGACTCCGAAGTCCTCGCTGCCTGAAAGCGGTTGCGGCAGGGTGTGCATTCCCAATCCTGCCCGGCGTAGGTCGGACATCACCGTGGACGTTGCGTCCGGAGTGTTGACCGTGGCCGGAAAGCCGTTGTACGCATGAACGTCCGGCTGTTCGGCGGCGCCTGCTCCGTCCGCTTCTGCGCGAGCGATCCGGCCTACAGATTCGAGCATGTGTTCTCGCGACGATGCACTGAAAGTTCGCAGACTGAGTAGTAGTTCGGCGTCGTCGGCAATGATGTTCGCAGCTGTGCCGGCGTGCAATGCTCCCACCGTGAGCACCGGTGCTGTCGGGGTTGCCGCTTCATGAGCGACCAGACTTTGAATGCGCAGCGCGAAAGATGCTGCCATCAACAAGGGGTCGATGCACGCGTACGGCGAGGACGCATGTCCACCACGGCCGTGAAAAACCACTCGAATCGTGTCGGATGCTGCCATCAAGATGTCGGGTTTGCTGACCAGCATCCCAGCCGGAGTCGGGCCCACGTGTTGTCCCAGGCAGAGGTCCGGTCGCGGGAAGCGGTCGAAGATTCCGTCGTCGACCATCGCACGCGCGCCGGACCCGGTCTCCTCGGCAGGCTGGAAGACCGCGACAACAGTGCCGGTGATCGACGTCGGATCCGCGGAAAGTGCTGCGCACGTGGCAAGTAGCGCGGTTACGTGGACGTCGTGGCCACACGCATGCATGACGCCATCCGTCTTGGAGGCGTATGACAACCCGGTGTCTTCTGCGACCGGCAACGCGTCCATGTCGGCGCGTAGCAGGATCACCGGCCCGCTGCTTCCTTGGAGAACACCGACGACACCCGTGCCGCCGACTCCGATCGTGACGTCCCAGCCGCCGATCCGCCGAAGCTCTTCGGCAACAAGTGCGGCAGTGCGAGTTTCGTTGCCGGACAACTCGGGGTGTGCGTGCAGGTCCCGGTACAGATCGAACCAGTGCGGCTCGACGGTTCGCAACCGCGACGGGTCTCCGAATTCAAGATTCGAAAGCAGTTGATTCATGGTCGATCTTCTTTCGGTTGGTGATGATCAGTTGGCGGTTTTCAGTTGCACCAGGTTCAGCATCTTTTCTCGGGTCTGCGGCGCTGCCATTACCGCGATGATCGCCACGACGGGCCCGAGCGCGAGCGATACGAACGCCGCTGACCAGGAGAGATGGTCCACGATGAATCCGAACACCAGCGGCGCGACAATCCCGGCGACCATGCCGCCGAAAATGATCATCGACGAGGCGGCTCCGACCACCGAAGAAGGCAGGCTACGAAGTGGGAGTGCAAAACACGGCATGAAAGCGAAAGAGGCAGCGGCAGATCCGAGGGTGACGAGAACGACGAACAAGGCCGTGTTGGAGGCGAAAGGAACTGAAACGAGCATCACGATGCACGCGAGCATGGACGGCACTACGACGATGCGGCTGTTGCCTGCCAGTCGATCCGAGATTCGGCCGCCGATGACGGTGGTCACGGCGGCCACCACGGTTGCCGGGATGAGAAGGAGGCTCGCACTCGAGAGGGCGATTCCACGTTCGTCATGGAGGTAGGACGGAACCCAGGACGACATCCCCCAGATCACGAAGTCGTAGCCGAAGAACATCAAGGCGAAGAGCCACATCGCGCGGGAGCGAAGTACGGTGCGCATGTTGTCCCAGGAGGAATCCGGACCGTGGTCGATCTCCGCCGGAAGCGCGGGCGGGAGCCACAACTTGATGCTGACGAGCGAGAGTACGCCGAGCGCCGCGACGGCCAGAAACATCCCACGCCAGCCGATCAACGGGAGAAGCGCTGCCGCAACGACAATGGCGAGAAGCGTACCGACGGCGTTGGAACTGTTCATCCATCCGGTTGCGGTGGCACGTTGCTCCGGGATGCTGCGTTCGGCAACCAGCTTTACTGCGGCTGCCGGAAACACGCCCTGTGCGAGACCGAAGAGAAAGCGAACAACCAGAAGCGTCCCGAACGACCACGCAAGGGCGGTGAGGCCGGTGAAGACACTCCACGCCACCAACCCGATCAGAGCCATCCGGACTGCGCCGTATCGATCGGCGAGCAGTCCACCAGGCAGTTGGGCCAGTGTGTATGCAATGAAGAACGTGGAGATGATCAATCCACGCTGGGAGTAGTCGAGATCGAACTCCTCACCGAGCAAAGGGAGGGCGAGGTTGATCGCCAGCCGATCTATGTAGTCGATCGCGTAGGCGACGAACAGCAGCGCGACCGTGACTTTGGTGGAGCGAAGCACTGGGCCTCCAAGTGGTGAACCTGTGAAGTGATTCACATATCTTTGGCAAACAGGCAGGGATCACCGGCCAGAATGCAGTAATCCAGCAATACTTGGCAGATGAAGCCGGAATCCGACGCATTTGTGATCGCGGAATCTGATCTGGAGATCATCAATGCACTCCAACTCAACCCCCGCGCGTCGTGGACACAGTTGTCGTCGGTACTCGACATGGATTCGACGACGATCGCCCGCCGGTGGCGTCGCCTCGTCTCGAACGGTCATTCGTGGGTCAACGCGGTCGCAATCGGCCGAACCCACATATTCGGCTATCTCCTGATCAGGACGACTCAGGATGCGGTTGCCGACGTGGGGGAGCGGTTAAGTGAGCTGGCCTGCGCTTATCTGTTGGCCAGGACGGAAGGTGAGTACGAGTACTTCGTCGGAGTTGTGGCCGCCGACCAGAAGAGTTTGGACGCCTTGGTGTGTGAGCACCTTGCTGCCGATCCTGGAATCTTGTCGATCAGAAGCCGGGTCGGGGTGAAGGTGTACCGGGACGGCTTCAGTTGGGAGCCGGGCGCTCTGGGGCAAGCAGGTCGCGCTCAGCTGGCAACCGCTGCGGCGCCGGCAGATCCGACAGTGTTCCGTGAGTCCGACGGTGCCCTGTTGGAGGCGCTCGGCCGTGACGGACGTGCCAGCTATGCGCGTCTCGCCGCGATTTGTGGAACGAACGAGACTGCGATTCGACGGCGCTTGGCCCAGCTGACTGCCTCGCAACAGTTGATTTTCCGCTGCGATGTCTCGCAACAGGCTGTCGGTTCACCGTTCGAAGTGATCTTCGATGTCGCTGTGGACGGTTCCACCGACGAACTCGGCAATCTTGTGTCGAGTTGGCCGGAGATCAGATTGTTGGTGGCGACTACCGGAACAGCGAACATGTTGATCAGCGTGTGGCTGAGCAGCCTCGCGCAGAGTCTTGTCGTCGAGGATCGACTCCGCCGAATCGGTAGTGTGCGGATCCTCGATCGACGTGTCTCGCTGTACCCGATGAAGCGGTTCGGGCAGCTACTCGGACCGAGCGGAGTGGCGGAAGGTCATGTCCCGGTCGCGATTTGGGGCGCCGGCGACGTTATTCGTTGAGCGTCAGTCGATCGGCGTCCGATTGTCGTCGACGAGGTGTGTATCGGAGTCGGTCGCACGGGAGCGCTTCCAGATCATCCGCGCCAGCGCACCCAGTACGGACACTGCCAGGACAACGCCACCGCCGATGATGCCGGCCGACGAGTCGGGGAAGATGCCCTCGAGCAGCAGCCAGACACCGAAGACGAAGAACAGCACCGCGGCGCCGATCTTGATGAATCCGTCCGGGAGGTGCTTGCCCAGTACCGAGCCGACGATGATGGCGAGAGCGTCGGCCGCCACCATGCCTACCGTCGACCCGATCCAGACGCCGATCCAGTCGTTGTCGGTCGCAAGGGTGATGGTGGCGAGCATGGTCTTGTCGCCGAGTTCTGCCAGGAAGAAGGCCGACGCGACGGCGATGAAGGCGGATCGCGTGACGCGACCGGCCTTGTTCTGCTCGTCGTCGGTGAGATCGTCACCGCGCAGGGTCCAGAGGCCGAAGATCAGGAACGCGATACCGCCGACGATGGAGATTGCCGCGGTGGGGAGTGCGACGCCCAGGTAGTGGCCGACGGCGACCGAGACAAGGTGAACAAGGGTGGTGGCGACGGTGATTCCGCCGAGAACGACCCACCAGCGATATCGCAAGGCAAACGTCATTGCCATCAGTTGCGACTTGTCGCCGAGTTCCGCGACGAAGATGACGCCGAAACTCAAAAGTATTGCGGCAAGCAAGGTTTACTCCTCCGGTCGGTGTAGGTCGGAGGAAAAATGCGAGCCTCCGGCCTGGGCAGGCGCATAGTGCGCTTGTCCGGCCGAAGGTCTCGCCCACCGAGGCCACAGGACCTTCGGTTCGCCAGGCCGGGTGCTTCGCGATCCGCACCAGGCGGAACGCGTCGAACCAGTATGTCGACACAGGCGATTGGGGGCTACTCCCCTTCGTTGCTACCCACGTTAGCGCGGTCGGCTCGAATTGGCAAAGCGCACAGCAAGTTTGGGAGTCCGAACTTATCGCTTACCGCGGCCGTCACGAAGCGAGGAGCATGGCCAAAACAGCGGTGTCGGGATCGCTGATCAAATCGATGCCGACGCGGCTGATCATGGAGACGACCGTGCCGTCCGGCTCTGCCTCCACCCAGGCCGCACGATGCTCCAAGCCCAGGTAGGGAAGTCCTGGCAGTAGTACGCACCCCGACGCGCTTCCCTCGCATTCCGGCAGGCTGGGGGTAGTTTCCGACGGCGGGTGCAGCATGATCAGTGCCGGCGGCTGATGGTCGGAGAAACGGCCGGGTGTCAGTGCAAAATCGCCGAGCACCGGACCTTCGGCAACCACCAGACCGACGGTGCCGGGTTGCGGATCCTCGGGAACGTCCTCACGCACTCCGAAGACCGTCGTCGTCGGCAACAATCCCGGCATCGAGGCCACTCGGACAGCCAGGGCGAGAAGCTGCGCCCACTCCTGGGTGGTGTCCGGCCAACGGCCGGAAATGACGAAACCCTGCAAAGACCCAGCGGCTTGGAACGGAGAAATGCCTATTGCTTCGTTTCTGTTCATTTCTGTTCCTCCCTCGGTGCTGGGGCAAATCTCGGTCTGACGCGCATGCGTCGGTCCGGCACACCTCGTTGGGTAATCGAAATATGCACCTATTCGGTACTGGCACACAAGACAGGGAGAGTGCCAGCCAGGTTTGCGCTGGTGAGAGCGGTGGTATGCGCAGGCATGACTCTGTCGAAGAACCGTTCTCGGCTCGAAGACCTGGCAACGCAGGCGTGGATCTTCGGGTATCCCCTGTTGATTGCGGCGGTATCGTGTGACGTCATGACGGCGACGCCGACCCCGGTGGCGATGAAAGCCCCGCTCAACCAGTTCGCTTATGCGCGTACGACGCCCGACGCGAGCTTCACCGATGTCGTCTCGCCGAACGCGGACACTCTCTACTCGTCGGGGTGGCTGGACGTCTCGACGGAACCGCAGGTGCTCTCGCTGCCGGACTTCGGCACCCGGTACTGGTTGGTCCCCATCCTCGACGCGTGGAGCGACGTCTTCACGGTGCCGGGATCTCGGACGGTAGGACGCACCGGGGGACCGTACCTGGTGGCCGGACCGAATTGGAAAGGCAACGTGCCCAAGGGTTTGACGCTGCTGCGGTCGCCGACGGCGATGAATTGGATAGTCGCCCGCTACGCGACGTCAGGGGGAACAGACCTGGCCGAAGTGCACAGCCTGCAGGACCGGACGCGACTCACACCACTGTCGGAGTGGACGGGTGATCCGCAGGACTACACGCCCGGAGAAGTTCCGGTGAACTCTGCTGTCGACACGCGCACACCGCCGGTGGACCAGGTGGCCGCAATGGACGGCGAGGCCTTCTTCACCACGCTCGACGCACTTCTCGACGACAATCCTCCGCGTCCGGAGGATACCGAGATGATGAAACAGCTGTCCGACATCGGAATCGGCTCGTCGCTGCCCTGGAAGTCGCGCCCGCAAGAGGTGCGTGATGCCCTCGACCGAGCTGCGCGAACCGGAATGGATGTGCTGAGCGAGATCGCCAAGGAGGCGGAAGGCAATCCGAAGAACGGCTGGACGATGCACCGCGGCTTGGGGCATTACGGGACTCATTACGCTCAGCGGGCTCTGATCGTCTGGCTCGGTTTCGGGGCCAACCTCGACGCAGATGCCGTGTACCCGCACGCTACGACGGACGTCGACGGTAAGCCTCTGACCGGTGAGAAGAAGTACGTACTTCATTTCGAGAAGGACGAGCTCCCGCCGGTCGAGGGATTCTGGTCGCTCACGATGATGAACGAGCGGCAGTACTTCGTGGACAACCCGATCGATCGATATGCCATCGGCGATCGAAGTGATCTGGTGTTCGCCGACGACGGCTCGTTGGACATCTATCTCCAGCACGAGTCGCCTGGTGGCGAGAAGGAGCGGAACTGGTTGCCGGCTCCGTCCGGTGACTTCAACGTCTTTCTGCGCCTGTACTGGCCGAAGGCTGCAGTGCTTTCGGGATCGTGGACCGCGCCCGGTATTCGGGAAGCAAGTATTCGGGAAGCAGGCTGAAAGTCCCCTCGCTTCGTACCCGAAGAGCACAACTCGGTATCAGCCGCGCGTTTCGATGGGCGGAAAGGTCACGATAGCCATACGATCTGTCGGTATTGCCCTGTTTGAAGAGCTGTTGAATCGGTCAGAGACACCCGCTTGCTTCGGAGGCTACTGATGGTCACGCAGAACCCGTTCGTGCAGTACGGCAAAGAGATCTGGTGGATGATCCTGATCCGCGGAATCTTCGGCGTGATCTTCGGAATCATTGCGCTCGTGTGGCCGGGAATTACCGTGGTGGCCTTGGTCTTCCTGTTCGGTATCTACTCCATTGTCGACGGCTTGATCACGCTCGTTCGAGCCATCCGGGACCGCGAACACCTGAGTTCGTGGGGATGGTGGGTGTTCACCGGCGTCGTTTCGGTGGGAGCCGGTATCGTCGCGCTGGTCTGGCCAGGCATCACGGCGCTGGTACTTCTGTACATAATTGCCTTCTACGCCATCATGTTCGGAATCTTCGGAATTGTCGGCGCCTTCAAGATGAAAGCGCTGCCCGGATCCAGTTGGGGATGGCTGCTCGCCGCGTCGGTGCTCGCGGTCATCTTCGGCATCATCCTTCTGATCGCACCAGGCGAAGGCATCATCAGCCTCATCTGGTTGTTGGGTTGGTACGCAATCTTGTTCGGCCTCTTCATGATCGTGGGCGCATTCCAGATCAGAAGCCGGGCAAAGGAAGCCGGTGTTCTCTAAGAAGGGCAAGCCGGCCGCCGCGGCTCCCGCTCCGATCCCCACGCTTTCCGGTAGTGCGAACTGGTCGATCCCGCGCGGTCTGATCGTCCTGCTCGGTCTCGCGGCCACCGTGGTTGCCGTCGGCGGAATGAAGGTGTTCGGCGGCATCCTCGGACCGGTATTCCTGGCGCTCGTGCTGACGATTGCCGTTCAGCCCATTCAGGATTGGTCACAGCGACGAGGATGGCCCAAGTGGGTCGGGATGCTCGGCTCACTGGTCACCGTGTACCTGATTCTGCTCGGGTTGGCGGCGTCGTTGATCGTGTCGACGGCCCAGTTGGCGACAATCCTGCCTCAATACTCCGAGGAGATGACCAACCTCCTCAACGAGGGCCGCGACAAGTTGGCCGACTTCGGAGTCAGCACCGAACAGATCCAAAGCACACTCAGCAGTATCGATCTCACGAAGGTCGTGGGCGTACTCGAAAGTGGGCTGGAGGGTCTGCTCGGCATTCTGTCGGATCTGGTGTTCATCCTCGCGCTGTTGCTGTTCATGGCTTTCGACGGCATGAGTATCCGCTCACGGTTGAATGTGCTGTCCGAGCAACGTCCCGAAATCTCCTACGCGCTCTCCACCTTTGCCGCCGGCACTCGCAAATATCTGGTCGTCTCGACGGTCTTCGGCCTCATCGTGGCGGTACTCGACGGTGGCGCGCTGTGGCTGATGGGCATTCAGCTGCCCGTCCTGTGGGCGCTACTGTCCTTCATCACCAACTACATCCCCAACATCGGGTTTGTCATCGGCGTCATCCCACCGGCGCTCCTGGGACTCCTTCAGGGCGGGCCGTGGCTGATGCTGTGGGTGATCGTCGTCTACTCCGTCATCAACTTCGTGATCCAGTCCATCATCCAACCCAAGTTCGTCGGCGACGCCGTCGGGCTGTCGGTGACGATGACCTTCCTCTCGCTTGTCTTCTGGGCGTGGGTTCTCGGAGCACTCGGAGCATTGCTGGCGATTCCGCTCTCGTTGCTGGTGAAGGCCGTCCTGCTCGACATCGACCCGGCCACACGCTGGGCGGACATCCTGATCAGTGGTCCTCGAACCGAACCGGATGAAGACCCGAAAGAAGAAGCGAAACCGACCCCGGCGCCCACCTAGAACTTCTCAGTGTTTCTACAAGTTGTTGCTTTATCGTCTCGCCCATGAGCGCCGAGAACACCACCGAGAACTCCCACCGCCAGCCGTCACGCCTCGGTCGACGGCTGGCAGTGGGTGGTGTGGCCGCGATTGTCGCGGCTGCGGTGGCGGGGATCGGGTTCGTGATCTTCGCGGGCGGTGCCGATTCCTCGAACACCGTCGCGATCGTGAACGCCGACGCGGGAACCACGCTCGACGGCAAGGAACTTCGGGCCGGCGACACCCTGGTGGACACGTTGGGCAAGAACGAAGACTTCGACTTCCAGGTGGTCGACAACCCCGGCGGGAACTACTTCGCGACGTTGACGGTGCCGGAAGACTTCAGCGAAACCGTCGCGTCGATGTTCGGCACTGATCCCCGCCAAGCCAGTGTCGAACTGGCGGTGAATGGCTCGGACTCGGAGAAGTCCGCCGAGTTGACTCGGGCCGTATCGGCGCAGGTCGGCGCGGACGGAATCAAGGGTTTGCTGGCTCAGGCTTCGGCCGCCAGGCGCTCGATCGATCAAAACCTCACCACCGCACAGATTCTGGTCGCCGGCACCAACGAGGCCGGAAAGTCCATCGATCAGGTGAAGGCAGGCGCAGGCACTCTGCTGCCGTATCTCGAGACCGCACGCTCGGGAGCGTTGGAGTTGATGAGCGTGGCGGACCAGGTATCCGGCGTGGTCGATCAGGCGTCGGGGTCGGCGGAAGAGCTGGCCACGCGCGCTGACTCACTGGGCCTGACGCTGGGGGAGGCGTCGTCGTCGACCGCGGAATTGAAGACACGGATCGACACGTTGCAAACTGCGTTGAACGGCCTTCCGATCCCGCCCGACGTGACAGCGCAACTGGCCGGTGTGAGTTCGGATCTCGGTGCGCTGAATGCGCAATTGGGCACCGTTCCGGCACTGTTGGGTGGCTCGGTCGGACCCGATACGGAGCTCGGTGATCTAGTCCGCACCGCTGTCGGGCAGCTGCAAGGCGCAAGCGATCAACTGAGCAGTGCTGCCGGACAATTGAACGACGGACTCATCCCCATCGCCGATCAGGCACCGCAGATGCTCGGCGACGTGACCGATCAGATCACCCAGGGATTCACGACGCTGCAAGGGATCGCCAAGTCATTGGTCACGGGCCTCGACGGCGCAAAATCCGGTATTCCGGCGATGACCACTCCGCAGCAGGTTCAGTTGACCTCGGTGCTGTCGGATCCGGTGGCCGTGAATCAGACCAGCGCGAACAGTGGTGACTCCGGAACTCGCACACTGGCATTGGTCTTCGGAGCCACGACGGTCCTGCTCGGTGGCGCTCTGCTGACGCGAACGGCGGCGCCCCTGGTGAGGCGCCGCCGTTCGCAAGAAGAGCTGTGACTAGACGATCAGACCTGCGGTCTGGGTACGTGCACGGTCGAAGCGAGCCGAAACGTCGTTCCAGTTGACGATGTTCCAGAATGCCTTGACGTAGTCGCCCTTGACGTTCTGGTAGTCGAGGTAGAAAGCGTGCTCCCACATGTCGAGGAGCAGCAGCGGCGTGAGGCCGATGGAGATGTTGCCCTGCTGATCGTAGAGCTGGACGATGATCAGACGCTGTCCGATCGAGTCCCACGCGAGGATGGACCAGCCGGAGCCCTGGATGGCGTTGGCGTTCGCGGAGAAGTGAGCGCGGAAGAGATCGAACGAACCGAAGTTGTCGTCGATCGCTGCGGCGAGCTCGCCTTCGGGCTTGTCGCCACCGTCAGCGCTGAGGTTGTTCCAGAAAACGGTGTGGTTGGTGTGGCCACCGAGGTGGAACGCCAGGTTCTTCTCGAGCAGGTTGGCCTGCGCTGCGATGGTGTCGTTCTCACGAGCCTCGGCCAGCTTCTCGAGTGCAGCGTTGGCGCCGGCAACGTAAGCCGCGTGGTGCTTGTCGTGATGCAGCTCCATGATCTTGCCCGAGATGTGCGGCTCGAGGGCTGCGTAGTCGTAGGGGAGTTCCGGCAGCGTGTAAACAGACACGAGGGTCCCTTCTTTGCGGGCTGGTGAGCCCTGGTGCTTTAGAGTGCGTCGATCACCGGTCACGGCGTGACGTCACTCGCGTATGTGCAAATCATTCTTCGGGTTTCCACCCAATAACATTCGTACACCGTCCGCAACAGTCCGGCTCAGGTAGTAATCACCAAAGAATAAAGTTTGGTTAACCGAACTTAGTCGGATCTAAGGGTAAGCTAATATGCGCAAATTCGTCGTAAAGGTGAACGGAACCTTAAACTTGCGCGATGCCCGCACCAGTTTTCCTCCCGGAATCACCAGAGGCGGCCGCGCCTCGGGTGAATCTTCCGGGCGCTGACCTGCTGCGAGCACTGGCGGTTGCCGCCGTGATCTACTCCCACATCTCTTTTTACGTCATCGACGATCTCGGCTCGGGCTGGTGGGTGATCGACGTCGTTTACGGCGTTCTGATCGAGCCCGCCGAACTCAACCAGCACCTCTCTTTTGTCGGCGTCGCGGTATTCATGATGCTGACCGGCGCTCTGGTGACGCGGTCCGCGATTCGTGACGGCCCCGGAAAGTTCTTGACCAACCGATTCAGCCGCCTGCTGCCCGCATTCTGGGTGGCAACCGCGATTGCCATTCTTCTGGTCCGCCTCGGAATCAACGGAATGTTCAGCGGTCAGGAAGGTATTTCCGATACCGAAGCGTTGATGAGCTTTTTTCTCGGCGGATTCTTTCTCAAGCCCGAGGTAGCGGTTCTCGGAGTGACCTGGACGCTCACCGTCCAGTTCCTCTTCTATCTCGCCTGCGTCGCGGCTCGACCGATATTGCGTCTGCGTCCAATCGTCATGCCGCTCGCCGGCGGAGCACTGTGCTCACTGGTGCTGCTCTACAACGTCTACGCGCCGTTGCCGTACACCGTGCCGATGCTGTCCAAGATCGCCGCGACGCTGCCGGCCGTCTTCCTCGGTCAGATCATGTACCTCGCGTGGGCCAAGCTCGCTCCCGGCCGCTGGCTGATCGTTGCCGTCCTCGTTCAGATGCACGTCATCATCGTGGCGACCCAGTTCCGCGTCTACTGGGCCGGCGAGCACTACCTGTGGACCATTTCGGTAGTCGCCGCAGCGGTAGTTCTCATCGGCCGCTACGACGGTGTCCCGACGCGCTGGTCAGTCGTGAAATGGCTTTCGACGCGCAGTTACATCATCTATCTCGTGCACACCCTGATCCTGTACCGCGTTGTCGAGAACACCGTTTTGTACGTCGGACCGACGCTGGCGTTCGCGCTGTTCCTTCTGGCAACGGCCGCGGTAGCAGAAATCGGCTACCGGTGGGTGGAGCTGCCCGGCGCCCGCGCGGTCACGGCGTGGCGAAACAGCCGCTCACGCGTAGCATCGAAGCATGAGCTGGTACGACGACATTCTGGGACGAGCGTCCGCAAAATCCACGCTGATCGCGCCTGAGGACGCCCTGCCCGGGCGAGAGCAGAAAATGCCGGTACCTACCGCGCACTACGTCAACGGGCATCCGTTGACGCCGCCGTTTCCGGCCGAACTGCAGACCGTCGTCGTCGGGATGGGTTGTTTCTGGGGCGCCGAGAAGGAGTTCTGGCAGCTTCCCGGTGTGTACACAACCGCTGCGGGTTATGCGGGAGGCTTCACCCCCAACCCGACGTACGAAGAAACGTGCTCCGGACGTACGGGTCACACCGAAGTGGTGCTGGTGGTCTTCGATCCCGCAGTGATCTCCTACGAGCAGATCCTGGCGCACTTCTGGGAGAACCACGATCCGACGCAGGGGATGCGTCAGGGTAACGACCAGGGCTCGCAGTACCGTTCGGCGATCTTCACGACGTCCGCCGAGCAGGAAGAAATCGCTCATGCGTCGGCCGTCGCTTTCGGTGAACGACTTGCCGAAGCCGGATACGGCGCGATCACCACCGAAATCGGTCCGCTGCGCGACTTCTTCTACGCGGAGGATTACCACCAGCAGTATTTGGCGAAGAACCCCGGCGGCTACTGCCCGGTGCATGCCACCGGCGTCAGTTGCCCGGTCGGATTGCTCCGTCAGGATCAGGTTCCGGCGCAGACGGACATCCTTCCGCCGAGTGAATAACTGGACAGGTGTTGGAGGACACATGTGATTCAGCTCGTTAACACTTGCAACTAGATCGAAACAAAGGGAATCTCGATGTAAGAGTGTGTCGTCGAGAGAACTGAGCTAATAATGTCAGGTAGTACGCGAGGAACTGCGTCGCTGCTCCGACGCACCATTCATGTAGGCCACGATCCGATGGTTCGCCGCAGTGATCGGATCGAAGGATTCATGTCCTTCGGTCTGATCATTTTCGCGATTCTTCTGCTGCCTCTCGCGGTATGGGCAGGGGCTGCGACGGCTTCGAGCCAGAACGCACTGATCGCCAAACAATCCGCCGAACTACACAGCATTTCGGCGACGACGACTGCAGATTCGACGCAGACCACCGCCTCGACAGCCGATTACATTGCGCCGACCACCGAAATGGCCAGCGCGCAATGGAACTGGAACGGTGAGGTTCACACGGGTGATGTCACTGTCGACTCGGCGACGCCCGTCGGCACCGAGGTCCCCATCTACGTCAACGATCACGGCGACAAGACCGTAGCTCCGATCACGCAGAGTGCTGCCGACGTCGCAGCCGTGGTCACCGGGGTTTTCACCTGGTTCAGCGTGATGTCCCTGTTGGTCATCGCGTTCATGCTGGTGCGGGTCTTTCTCGATCGTTCCCGCTCGGCCCAGTGGGACCGAGACCTACGCGCGTTCCTCGACGCGAACGCGCTGTAGATCCCGGACCTTTCCTCACTGCAGTTGGGGCATGACCTCGCTTGCGACGAGTTCGAGATGATCCAGATCGGCCAGATCGAGAGTCTGCAGATACACGCGCTGTGAACCGGCCTCGGCGAAAGTGCCGATCTTGTCGACCAGCTCCGAAGGTGTTCCGGCCAGACCGTTCTCACGTAGCTCGTCCACGTCGCGTCCGATCGCTTCGGCGCGCTTCTTGATCTCCGCCTCGTCGCGGCCGCAGCACAGGACGAGAGCGTTGGAGTACACCAATTCGTTCGGATCGCGCTCGTGCTCGACGCAAGCCTGACGAACCCGCGCAAAGATGTCCTTTGTTTCCACGAGGGACTTGAACGGGATGTTGAACTCGTTCGCGAACCGAGCGGCGAGTGCCGGAGTCTTCTTCTTGCCCGTGCCACCGATCAGGATCGGCGGACCGTCGACCTGGTGCGGTTTGGGAAGCGCGGGAGAGTTCTTGATCTGCACGTGCTTACCGTCGTAGTCGAACGTGTCGCCGACCGGCGTACGCCACAGGCCGGTCACTACGTCGAGAGTTTCCTCGAGCAGTTCGAAGCGATCCTTGAGCGCCGGGAACGGGATGCCGTACGCCTGGTGCTCTTCCTCGTACCAGCCGGCACCGATGCCGAGGTCTACGCGGCCACCACTCATCTGATCGACCTGTGCGACCGAGATGGCCAGCGGTCCGGCGTGACGGAACGTAGCCGACGTCACCAGAGTGCCGAGGCGGATGGTGGATGTTTCGCGGGCGATTCCGGCGAGCGTGATCCACGCGTCGGTGGGCCCGGGAAGGCCGTCGGAATTCATGGCGAGATAGTGGTCCGAGCGGAAAAATGCGCCGTAGCCGAGTTTTTCGGCGGTCTGGGCAACAGTCAGTAGTTGTTCGTAGGTAGCGCCCTGCTGGGGTTCGGTGAATATACGCAGCTCCATGACTTCTACTCTGCCACTATTTTGCGGAGGTCGGGACGACGGCACCGACTTGTCCGGCGCCGAAACACAGCGTCAGTCCCGGCGTTGTCGGCGTGATCTTCACACTGTTTCCGTGGCCGACCAGGCGCACGAATGCCGAGTGCAAACCCTGCGTCACGGGTACCGATACTGCGTCACCGGACTCCAACGCAACATCGATCGTTCCGTCGGTGCTCGCGAGGTAATTGAGCTGCACCGTCCATTCCCAGCCGGCCAGGGGGCCGTCGAGGGGGAGTTCGGTCGGGCCTTCGGCACGGGTGCCGCAGTTCGGTGCCGCTCCTTCGGGAATCCTTCTCGTCCAGGTCACTTCGGCATCGACAATCCGTCCGCTGTCGTCGATGGTGCGCAGAATCGGAGTGCTGGAAGAAAATTCGGGGCGATCAGGCAGTGGCGCGAGAACATTGCTTGCCAAATTGTTCGGAAAGGCGACGGGAAGGAGCACTTCGATCGCGACGGGTTGCTCGAGCAGTGGAGCATCCTCATTCTGTGACAACGACATTCGCGCGTTGGCGAGGTAGTCGCGAGTCGGGTTCTCGCGCCAGATGTCGACGAACGTGACGGTCGAGACGAGCGAACTGACCACGAAGAGCGCCGACAGGCCGGCGGCGACTGCGACGGGTATCCGGGCCGGACGCCGCCGAGGTGCAGCGAGAATCAGAGCGGCGGCGAGGGCGAACACCGTCGCCGAATCCGTGAAGTAACGCAAGGTCTGCGCCAACTCGTACGTGGTGTCGGCGTCGGATCGGGTAGCGGTCATCGCCACGACAGAGGCCAGGAAGTACAGCGCCGCGGCGGCCCAGATCCAGGCAGCGCCGCGTCGGGCACGCACGGTCATCACGACCGTCGTCAGCAGCGCGGCCCAGGCCGCGGCCACCAAGACCGTCGGCGGATCGGCCCAGGCGGGGCTGGGGATCCACCGCTCCCAGCGCCAGGGGCCGCCGAGAAGGGTGGGAAGCATCCCCAAAGACGTGCCGTGATGCAGCAGTTCGGTGGACATGGAACGGCCGTTGCCGGTGATCGGAGATTCGACAGTTGTCAGATACACCGGAATCCAGATCGCGAGCACGGCGGCGCAGGCCGTCCACAGGCGTCGGCACTTCGTGACCGCACTTCGTATCGGCGTTCCTTCACCTTGTGTGCGCAAGTACAGCACCAGAAAAGCGAGTGCCACGAACGGAACGAGCACTGCCTTCTCGAAGAACAGCAGAGAGACGACAAAAACCGCGGTGCCCGAGAACACGTAGCGCACATGCCCGGTGCGGTACAGCTTGATCGCGTCGCCGCATGCCCAGGCAAGCGCGATCTGAAGCGGCAAGGCGTTGAGTGCGGCCGCCCACCACGAGAACGACGGAAGGGTCAGCGGGACGAAGAGATACAGGATCAGCGGAATCAACAGCGCCGGTCGCCAACCAAGGACCAACCGAAGAGTGCGCAGAAGCGCCAACGACGCCGTGGCCTGGCCGATGACGAGCAGCGTTGCCGACAGCGCCCAGTTGTACGGCGCGATGCGGGTGATCAACCCGGTGAAGAAGAAGGCCGCGGGCATGAAGTGACCGTCGTGGTCGTAGAGCAGGAGTTCGCTCGAGAAGAGAGGGAAGCGTCCTCCGCGGCCCATCAGGATGAGGTCGTCCCAGTAGAAGTAATTGCTCGCGGCAACCCAGGCGCGAATGACGAGCTGACATCCGATCAACACGAACGCGAGCTGCGCGACCCGTTTCGGGGTGAACGTAAGAGTTGGCTCGGGCTGTGGAGAAGTCATCGACGGTCATGCTTCCAGGTGTGTCAAAAACCGACTTCCCCCAAAAAAGGGATAACGGTCTTTTCTGTCTTTTCGGGAGCAATTTCTGAATGGATTGTGAACTTTGCCGGGATAAATGACGCCGACGCCCAAAAGTTCACTGACCTGCGGTGTCAAATTCATCCTCGAGCCTGTGCATCGTTCGCTAACACCTGTCAGCAAATTCTCAGGGTCTTGCCCGTGACCTGTGGATAAAGCCCGATTCATTCATCCAGAACTGTGGATGAACCTGTGGAAACTGTGGATAACTCGAGTTTTTAAGTGGCGGAGGTCACATTATTCGAACAATGCAGGTGAACGCGGTGGAGGTTCGATCACAAATCGGGAGTGAATCCATTTGCTGCCGTTACCGATACGGCGTGACAGAATCGAAGTTGTGAGTGTCGTTCAGGTCTGCGCCCGGTGCGCCGCACGCTGGCCCGTAGTCGGCGGCCCCACGCAGTGGTGCCCGCGCTGCAGCGGCGTCCTGCTGATCCCCACCCGCACCGAGATCTACCAACCACCCAACCGTCGAGGCTTCCGCTGGATCGCGCGCTCACCGTCCGACCCACGCGGCGTGGGGGACGCACCAGTGCGTCGTAGCCTCACCACCCCGCGCTACGACGCCGTCCCGCAGTGGGGACTGCAGGACGTCGTCGACACCTCACCGGTGCCGCCCTCGCGAGCGGACCGGATGGCCGACCGAGTCGGGCCGTTGCTGACACTCGCGACAATCCTCTACGGACTCGCTGTGTTCGCCGAACTGGGCAGATACGCGATCCTGGTGCGTAACCGCACCACGCTGATCCCGCAGTGGCTTCTCACGGTCTCCGACGCCGCCGTGTACTTCACTCAGTTGGGTGGACTGCTGATCTCGGTCTTCGCGGCTGTCGCCGGTGTGTGCTGGCTACTTCGTCGGCGTCATGAACACTTCGCAGGTGCCGGGGAATCCGATCCGCGCACAGCGTCGGAAGTTGTCGTCGGCTGCGCTGTGCCGATCCTCAACCTCGTGATGCCGGCGGTTTATCTCTTCGAGTTGGTCCGCCGCGATCCGCGCGGAACTCTGCTGGTGAAGATCTGGTGGGGCTTCTGGGGGTTCAGCGCTCTGCTGCTGGTGGTCAACGCGTACTGGCGATCACGCCCGGGGATTCAGGCAATGGCCGACGGGGTTCTGCTGAACGCCTTCATCGCATTGGTCGCAGCAGTCACCGCGTCGTTGACGCTCGTCGTGATCCGACGGATCGAGCGCAGGGGTTGGCGCGGCGAACCCGAATCGGAAACTCGATGGGTGCCAGTGCCGCGCTCGGTGCTGGAAGAGAAGACGGTGTTGGACGAGAAGGAGACCGCTGCCCTGTGAGCCCAGATCGTCGAGGTCCACTCGTCGTTGCGCACCGAGGTGCGTCGGCTGCGCGGCCGGAGCACACCCTCGCCGCCTACGAACTGGCCCTCGAGGAGGGTGCCGACGGGCTCGAATGCGACGTCCGGCTCACCCGCGACGGGCACCTGGTCTGCGTTCACGACCGCAAGGTCGATCGCACCTCCAGCGGCACGGGGATCGTCAGCGAGATGACGCTCGATTCGCTGAACGCTCTGGACTACGGGTCGACGAGCGAACCGGCCGAACTGCTGACTCTCTCCGACCTCATCACCCTCGCCCTGGATTTCGCGCGGCCGGTGAAGCTGTTCATCGAAACCAAGCACCCAGTGCGATTCGGCGGCCTGGTCGAAGCAAAACTTCTCGCGGAACTGCACCGCTTCGGGATCGCGTCGCCGCCGTCGGCCGATCACTCTCGCGCGGTGGTCATGTCTTTCTCGGCTACTGCGGTCTGGCGAGTGCGTCGTTCGGCACCGCTGCTGCCGACGGTCCTACTCGGTGACGCGTCGCGATACCTCGGCGGTGGTGCGTCGACGGCTGTCGGCGCCACGGCGATCGGGCCGTCGATCAAGGCGCTGCGCGAACATCCGGATCTGGTCGATCGGGCTGCCGCTGCGGGTCGCGCGACGTACTGCTGGACCGTCGACGACAAGGCGGATGTGGACCTGTGTCGTGAGCTCGGGGTCAGTTGGGTGGCCACCAACCATCCCGGGCGCACGAAGCAATGGCTGGGCAGCGTGTAGATTTTGCCCTCGTGGCCAAGAAGAGCAAAAGAAACAGTGGACCGAAGCAGGGCAGCGCACGCGCAGAGAAGCTGGCGGCACGCCAAGCAGAGCGTGAAGCCGCTGCCGGCGCAGTGAACCGCCCGTTCGAGGGCCTTGCCGCCGAGTGCGATCTGGTCGCGCTGCGCGAATTCGTTCCGTCCGCCACGGCTCCGTTGCCGGTCATCGGCTCCGACCGTCCCGTCACGTTGGCGACGGTCCTCCCCGGCGCTGTTGCCGCCCTCGTCCGCGACGAGGGCGAGACGGCCACCGGATTTGTCGGTGTCCAGGTTCAAGCGCACTCTGCCGACCTCGGCGCAGACCTCGCCGCTTCGGTGAACTGGATCAAGGACGCGGCCCCCGGCGACGCGCTTTCTGCCGCGAACCCCGATTCCGAGACACCCGCCGTCACCGAGGTTGTCGATCCATCGGCTCTGCTCGACATCACCGTGCACCAGAACTTCAACTGGTGGATTCCGGAAGGCGTCGAAACCGATCCTGAGGTTGCCGCCACCGTGCAGCACGCCAACTCGGCGATCATGCCCTCTGCACGCCTCGAAGGCGACGGCCTCGTTGCCGCGTGGTGGGTCGACGCCGGCGAGAAGGCGCACCTGCGTTGGGTTCGCCCCGAGAGCGAAGACGACCTGATGCTCGCGTTGGCGCGCGTGCACGCGACCGGTGGACTGCACCTGGGTGAGGGCTCGCGCTACGCAGGCTCGTTCCGCACCCACGGCCTGTTGGTCCCCGTCTTCGACCTCGACCGCGAAAAGCATGCAAACGAGTGGGTAGCGGCAACCGTCGAGCTCGGTGAGCGTCTTGCCGAGGCTCTGGCTGTCGATGCTCCACTGACCTCGGCCGAGCTGCGCTCGCGCGACGGCCTGCGCGGACGCCAGGTCACGCTGCGCTGATTTTTTCGCCAGAACTATAGGCGTTACGCAAAGTTACGGTTAATGTTGGCGGCATGACTTTGTCGCACGACATCTCCGGTAGCGGTCCCACGCTTGTGCTCGTCCATGGCATTGTCCATCGACGGCAGGCGTGGGATTCGCTTTTGGACCAGCTGACGCCGTATCGCCGTGTGGTCACGGTCGACCTGCCAGGTCACGGAGAGTCCCTGCTACCCGAACTCGGTCCGGACGTCATGGGACAGCTGATCGACGACGTCAGTGAGTTCGTCAAGGAAGTGACTCCGGCGGGGGAGCGTGCCCACGTCGCCGGAAACTCACTCGGCGGATGGATTGCACTCTCGCTGGCAGCGCGCGGAGACGTCGCGTCGGCGACAGCTCTTTCGCCGGCCGGGTTCTTTGTCAATCACCTCGATCAGGTGCGGGCGATCAACACGTTCCGTGCACTGCGCGGCACGGCCAAGCTCATGGGCGATGGTCTGCCACGTGCATTGCGGTACAAGCTGATTCGCTATCCGGCGCTCGCCGCGTTCTTCGCTCATCCGAGTCATGTCGGTTATGCGGCGGCGTTGGCCGACTGCCGTTCGCTCGTGTCCAACGAACTCGTCGATCTCGGTCTCGAGATGGACTTCGTGTTGCCGCCCATCGTGGATCCCACTGTGCCGGTGACGGTTGCGTGGGGTCGACGCGATCTCATTCTGCCCGTGTACCAAGCGCAGCGCGTGAAAAAGCCGTTCCCGCAGGCGAAGTTGATGGTTTTGCCCGGACTCGGGCACGTACCGATGACAGATGCCCCCGAGCTGATCAGTTCGATCCTGCTGGCAGGAAGCGAACCGTTCGGCTCGAGGGCAAAATCCGTGAGTGCTGCAGGCTAGATGGTTCCGCCTGCTGCGTTCGGCGCACCGGTGGTGTCACCGACGGTGCTCATCTCGCGGGACACGAAGTCTTCGAGGTCGAACAGGTTGGCGCCTGCGCGGTCCGCGATGGTGAGAAGTGTTGTCATGCTGGCAACTTCCTCGACCTGCTCCTTGAGGAACCACTGCATGAACTGCTCGCCGAGGTAGTCGCCTTCTTCGCGGGCAGTGCTCGCGAGCTGGACGATCTGCTCGGTGACCGTCTTCTCCTGCGTCAGCGCGAGAGCGATGGGCTCACGGGCATCCTTGAAGTCGGCCTTCGCGGCGTCGACGCCGGTGAGTTCGACGTTGATGTCGCGATCGAGGAAATACTGAACGATCATCATGGCGTGGTTACGCTCTTCCACAGCCTGCTTGTAGAAGTGCTTTGCCAGCTGTGGCAGGTCCGCATTGTCGAAGTAAACCGCTGTCGCGATGTACTGATGCGAAGCGTTGAACTCGTTGCGAATCTGGTCTCGGAGTAGTGCGTGGAATTTGGTCATGTGAGTCTCCCCAGAAGTCATGAATTCCAAGATAGTGCAGGTCAGAGGCCCTGTCATCCCAGTCTGACCTTATTGTGGTAAGCGTTCCCAAACTAAAGAAGACCTAATTTCTTTTCGAATTCGGTGCGGTTATCCATTGGCCCGAAAGCGAATGTTTCATTTAGGAATGTCCTTTTCACCAGGCGAGTTCCGTGCATTTACCGTCACTTCCCTGTAGTTCCACCTGCACGGTGGCGTGCTCCAGTTCGAATACCTCGGCCAGCAAGGTTTGGGTGGCGGCGAGCACCGTAGTGGGATCGGCGTCACTGGCCGCGGTGACGTGAACGGAAGCAACTTCCATCCCCGAGGTGAGTGTCCAGACGTGCAGATCGTGCGCGTCGACGACTCCCGGGAGTGTGTTGATCTTCTCGAGTATCGAGGTGACGTCGATGCGATCGGGAGCCTGCTGGAGCAGGATGCGGACCGCATGGCGGCCCAGGTTGAAGGCGCGCGGCAAGACGAAGAGGCCGATGGCGACGCCGATGACGGGGTCGGCGTAGCGCCAACCGAAAGCGAGCGTGACCAAGCCGCTGACGAGGACGCCGATGGACCCGATCATGTCCGCCATGACTTCGAGGTAGGCGCCGCGGATGTTGATGCTTTCCTTCGCGCCGCTGCGGAGCATCAGGAAGGCGATGACGTTCATCGCCAAACCGACGACGGCGACTATCGCGACGGGGAGGCCGGGAACCTCGGGCGGATCCGAGAATCGGCTGGCAGCCTCGTAGAGCACCCACCCGGCGACTGCGAAGAGCAGGATCGCATTGGCCAGTGCCGCAAACACTTCCGTGCGGTACATGCCGAAAGTGCGATCCGGGCGCCGTGCTGCGCGCTGTGCGACGAGGATCGCGGCGAGCGCCATGAAGATGCCGAAGATGTCGGTGAACACGTGCGCCGAGTCCGAAAGCAGCGCCAGTGACGAGGTGAAGAAGCCGACCGTCACCTGTAGCACGAACGTCACCAACCCGAGGCCGGCGGCGATCCACAGTTTGTTGACATGCTTGCCGCTGTTGCTGGTCGCAGCCTCGGCGGGAGAGATTCCGTGCCCGTGTCCGTGTGACATCGAAGGTCCTTTCGTCGACGTCAGCCTAGACACATATGCATATATGCGCAATAGTGCATGTCTTAAAAACTATGCAACATAGTTGTAAGGTGGCGGCGTAGACCTTCATTTGTCATCGACGCGAGGACCGAGAAGTGGGAAGACATCGAAAATCCGAGCCGATCAGACCCGGCGGGCGCATGGCCGCGGTTTCCGTGGCGACGGGCGCAATCCTGGCGTCCGGCACTTCCATCGGGCACGCATCGCCGCTTCCAGTTGCAGCGGAAGGTCCAGCGCTGGTGTCGGTGCCGGAGATACTCGACCTTGTTCGGACGACGGATCTTGCCGGGATAGCCGAACAACTCGGTAAAACGAGGCAACTCGAAGCCGAACGGGCGGCGTTGGCGTACGAGGCAGAAAAGCCGCGGGTGATGGCCCCCGTCAGCGGGACGATGACGTCCAACTTCGGTCCACGCTGGGGAACAACCCATTACGGTCTCGACATCGCAAACTCGATCGGTACGCCCATCGTCTCGGCGACCGACGGTGTTGTGATCGAATCCGGCCCCGCCGCGGGATTCGGGCTCTGGGTCCGCATCCAGCAGGACGACGGGACCGCACCTGCACTACGAGGTGTGGCAATCTGACGGGCAGAAGACTGATCCGCTCGCGTATCTGAATTCCCGGGGCGTGTCGTTCGGGGAGAAGGCCGCGAGCGGTTGAAGTTCTGTCACGACGCGATGGAGGAGCAATGCAGGGGCTGGGCGGACTCGAAGCCGAGGTCATGGATGTGCTCTGGCAGTCCGACGACGCGCTCTCGGTCAAGGATCTGGTCGAGATCCTGGGTGAGCGTCGACAACTCGCGTACACCACCATCCTGACCGTCGTGACTCATCTCTACGACAAGGGCTGGGTGAGTCGTGAGAAGAAGAGTCGCGCCTACTTCTATCGGCCGAGTCGCAGCCGTGAAGAGGCCACATCCAGGGCACTGCGCGAATTGTTGGACAGCAGTTCCGATTCCGCTGCCGTGCTGTTGCACTTCGCGAAGACCATGACGGACGCTGAGAACGAGGCCCTGCGCCGAGGACTTTCCGGGGAAGGTGCGCAATGACACTGGCCTTGCCGATGCTTCTCGGTGCGGTATTCGTCGGATTTTTGGTTCCGAGAGCGTTACGGGCCGTTTCCTCGACGTTGTCACCGACGGTGCTGCTCGCGGCGTGGCTCGGCAGTATGGCGTCGGCTCTCTATCTCGCTCTCTCCGCGGTCTTGGTTCTGGTGTGGCCGAGCCACGCGCCGGTCGAGGGGCTGGTCGACGGTATCGCTCGGTGTTTCAGCGCCTTCGCGCACGGCACGAGTTCATGGGTGGGTGAACTGATCACCGGCACAGCCGTTGGTGTGGTGGGTTTGATCGCTGTTCGGATCGTGCTGGCCGGCCGCAAACAGGCACGTGAGCACGCGAGAGTCCGAGATTTCCATCGTGATGTTCTCTCGATCGTCGCGCGCCGCGACAACTCGGAGTTCGACGTGTTGTGGTTGGATCATCCGCTGCCGATGGCCTACAGTGTCGCCGGAAAGCCTGGATTTGTTGTTGCGACACAAGGCTTGTCATCCGCTCTTACCGGGGGCGAGCGTGACGCGGTCCTCGCGCATGAGCGTGCGCACCTGAGCGGCGGTCATCACCGAATCGTCGGTGCCTGTGAAGTCTTGGCCGCTGTTCTGCCGGGAGTGCCGTTGTTCGCGGCGGCACCTGCTTCCGTCGGCGCGATCGTGGAACTGTCGGCGGACCGGCACGCCGCTCGCGTCACCAGCCCGGCTGCAGTGCGTTCCGCCCTTGCCGTGGTGTCGAAATCGCCGCTTCCTCAGCCGGACTGGAGTTTGGGCGATCGCGGCGGCGCGACCGCAGTGCGATTGCGTTCCCTGGTCGACGGCGACGTGGCGTCGCCTCGGCGACTGACGTGCGCGGTTGCGGCGTGCGTGCCGGCGGCCATCACGACGGCCGTTGCCGCAGCCGTGACGGTGGCCGTCTCCGCGGGTATCTGCGCTGTTCTGACCTGATCATTGCTCCAACGCTGAGTCGATCTGGGCTTTCAGATCTTCGTAGCTCGGCATCTGGGCCAGCTTCACGTCGTTGAGGAACAGCGTCGGGGTGCCCTGGACGCCAAGGCGTTTGCCCTCGTTGAAGTCGCGCTCGACCCGCTCGCGGACGCCGCGACTGCTGAGGTCGGATTCGAATCGGGTCATGTCCAGGCCGAGATCTTGTGCGTAGGCGCGGAACAGTGCCTCCTGCGATTCGGCGGATTCACCCCACTGCGACTGAGTCTCGTACATCCGCCGATACATCTCGACGAACTTGCCCTGGCGAGATGCGGATTCGACGACCTGCGCCGCGAGAGTGCTGTTGGTGTGACTCGGAATCGGAAAGTATCTGATACCGAATGTGATTCGATCCTCGTACTCGGCTCTGATTCGCTCCATCGTCGGGTACAGCGCGAGGCAGGCCTCACATTCGAAGTCGAGGAACTCGACAAGATTCACTTTGTCGTCAGCGGCCGAGGTCAATCGGTACGCGTCGTCGGTCAGGACGGCGGTGGATTGTGCTGCCCGATCGGTGCTCTCGTTGTCCGCCCTGATCGGATCGACGGTGATGAACGTGATCAGTGCTACCGCGAACAACGCGATCAGGGCGGCGGATATCTTCATGCTTCTGGACACTGCTGTGTACCTTGACCTTCCGTCGATTACTTAAATACTATCCAACATAGTATTTAGGTGTAGAGTCGACGGTACCCGAAAGGATTCGAAGGAGGGTTCGCCCGTGAATCGGAGGTGAACGGTCTGGCGCCGCCGTCGATCGGACAGATGTTGACCTGGGACTCCTCGTCCCTGTCACCTCTTGTTCTGCTGGGAGCTGTTCTGGCGCTTTGGTATTGGTGGTCAATGCACCGTGTGCGTGCGCGGGGACGGCTATGGCCCTGGTATCGAACTGCGTGTTTTCTGGCCGGATGCTTGCTGTTGATCGCCGTGACCGGTTCGAAGGTCGAAAGTTACGGGAACGAACTCTTCAGTGTCTGGATGTTCCAGCATTTGACGCTCTCGATGGCGATCCCGCCGCTGTGGGTGCTGGGCTCGCCAGGACTGCTGCTACTGCGTTCGACGTCGCATCGAGGTCCCGGGAGAAATGTTCTGGCGCTTGCACTGTCGGCATTGCGCAGCCGTCCGGCGGCCGGACACGTCTTTCTCGAAATCTTCTTTCTCGCCAGCGGTCTGCTCTTCATCATGCCCGTGCTCGCCACCGGACCACTGCCGGTGCGGCAAAGCTATCTCGGGCGGTGTTTCGACCTTTTCGTGGAGATGCCGCTGCACGTGTTCATCGGAGTCGTCCTCATGATGGCGACAAAGCCGCTGCTGACCACGTTCGTGAATCCGCCTCCCGAGTGGGGCGTGGACGTGATGCAGGACCAGCAGTTGGCCGGTGCCCTTGTGTGGTCGTACGGTGAGCCCGTCGCGCTGGTGGTGGTCGTGATCTTCGCGATGCGCTGGAACCGGGACGACAAACGGATGAATGCCGCCCAGGACCGCCGCGCCGAGATCGACGGCGACAGTGATCTGGAGGCATACAACAACTTCCTCAGATCACTGAGCGCCGCCGAGCGGCCGGAGACTCGGTAGGCCGGTGGCCCTCAGACGCCGCCGGCGGGTGTCGGCGCCATTGCGTCGGCAGCTGCCGGTGTGTTCATCTCGCGTGCGACAAACGTTTCGAGGTGGAAGAGGTTGTCGCCGGCACGGTCGACGATGGTGAGAAGTGTTGTCATGCTTGCAACTTCCTCGACCTGCTCCTTGAGGAACCACTGCATGAACTGCTCGCCCAGGTAGTCGCCGGTATCGCGCGCGGTGCGCGCCAACTGCGTGATCTGCTCGGTGACCGTCTTCTCCTGCTCGAGTGCCAATTCGACCGGAGCCCGGACACTGTCGAACTTCGTCACGACGTCGTCGACACCCGGTACGTCCACGTCGAGGTCGTTGTCGAGCAGGTACTGGATCATCATCATCGCGTGACCGCGTTCCTCGGTGGCCTGGCTGTAGAAGCGCGCGGCCATCTGCGGAAGATCGTGTGCATCGAAGTACACCGCTACCGCGATGTACTGCTGCGATGCAGTGAACTCGTTACGGATCTGCTGACGCAGCAGAGTGGTGAATTCGCTCGAGTTCTTCGCCTGTGTCATCCCAACAGATTACTGGGTCGGCGGCACGGACAGGGAGCTACTTGTTGTCGAGCTGATCGATGATGAAGTCGAGAGTTTCCGGCCGGTATCCGTAGACGAACGAGTCCTTTTCGCCGACGTACCAGTCGCCGCACTGGAAAGAACTGCCCTTCTCGACCCCCGTCGGCCACCACTGTGCGGACAGCGATGCCGGACGAGTTTCGACGGTGGGTCGTGCGATGCAGCTGTTGTGATCTATCTCCGTGATGTTCGCAGTCATGCGCAGGATGCGTTCGTTGCCGGTGGTGCGGATGACCTCGTCGATACCCGTCGCGCCGGCGGGAACCCAACTCGGCAGTGTGTCGATTCCGTTGGATGCTTGTGCAAAAGAGAAGGTTTCGGTTTTCTTGTATGCCTTCGACTCGTCGAACTTGTCGAAGGCGCCCGAGCAGGACGTGGCCAGTAAAGCCGCTCCGGCCGAGGCGGCGATGACGGCGGCGGTGCGGAATCGGCGGTGTGCTGTGTTCATACCTTCACGGTATTTTTCCGCCGGCCGTTCCGCGTCCTGCCGGAAAGCGATTTGTTCGCTCGGCCTGTCCTCCCGGGGTACTACCGAAACTCAGGGCGATCACCCCGTGGTGATCAGATCCTGCGGAATCTGCTGATCGTTGGCCAGGGCGTCGAAGAACTGCGAAGCGCGTGCCTTGTCCCACAACAACACGTTGCCCGACCCGTCCACGTCCTCGAAACCGGCGACCGGAACCGTCGTGGTGGTCATCCCGCCGCGAAGCGCCCAGGCGAGTGAGGCCAGATTCCAGATGTGATCGCCCTCGTCGACCTGCAAAGACTTGGCCGTATCGGAGACGAGCGGCCACAACCGGAACGGATTGAGGAACGTACTCGGACTCGTCGCCTTCGACAGCAACGCCGACATGAACTGGCGCTGGTTGTTCATGCGGTCGAGGTCTGCGAGCGCGGTTGCTCGGGTCCGCACGAACCCGAGTGCATCCGAACCCTTCAAGTCCTGGCATCCAGCGGGGAGGTTGATTCCGGCCAGCGGATCGTCGATCGCCTGCGTCAGGCATACATTGACGCCACCGACGGCGTCGACGATGCCGGCGAACCCGCTGAATCCGATCTCGGCATAGTGGTCGATGCGAAGTCCGGTTGCCTCCTCGACGGTCTGCACCAGCAAGGGGGCACCACCGAAAGCGAAGGCGGCGTTGATCTTGTCCGAGCCGTAGCCGGGAATCGGAACGTACGAATCGCGGGGGATGCTGACCATGGTCGTCTTCCCGCTCTTGGGAACGTGGACCAAGATGACCGTGTCAGTGCGCTTGGGGCCGGTGTCACCACCTGTCGCAAGCGCTTGCTCCTGCTCGGGTGTGAGCCCCTCACGACTGTCGGAGCCGACGATCAGCCAGTTCGTGCCCGGAGTATCGGCGACGCGTCCCGCGTAGTCGGGCAGCGCGTCGATTCGATTGAGCGAACTGTCGACGTAATAGACCGCGCCGGCCAGCGCGAGCAGCAAGACCAACAACGTGATGCCGATACGTTTACCCCAGCTACGACGCTTGCGTGGGCGTCGCTGCTTCGGGGGTTGCGGAGGGCGCGGCGGGGCGTTCGGCGGGGTTCGGCGCGGCGGCGCGGGTGCGTACTTCGCCTGGCGTTGCGGATCCTGACGCGGCGGCCCCTGCCTGCGGGGGTCGTCCTGGAACGGCTGCGGGCGTTGGGTCGGCGCCCAGTCCTCACGCCTGGGTTGCTGCGGCGCTTCTGGTGGGACCTGTGACCAGGCCTGATTGGCCGGATTCTGCTGCGGTGGACGTCCGTCGCGGCGAATGACCGTCGGCCCTTCCGGCGGCATCGGTGGGCGCCGCTGCGGGGGTGGGCCCTGACGGGGTGGCATCGGTCCACGCGGGGGCGGCTGGCGCCGCGGAGGTGGCCCTGGCGGCTGGCGCCGCGGAGGGCGCTGAGGATATTCGGAGTCGCCGGTCACCAGTTCACGGTACCGGTCACGGCAGCCAGGAGACGTGATCGCGCAGGAGGGCGTAACCGATGAACGCCACCATGTCGATGAGCGCGTGGGCGATGATCAGCGGCCACAGCTTGCCGGTGCGCTGCCAGTATCGACCGAACACGAGCCCCATGATCACGTTTCCCACACCGCCGCCGAAGCCTTGGTAGAGGTGATAACTACCGCGCAGGAGCGAGGACGCGAGCAGTGACTTGTTCTCGCTCCAGCCGAGTGTCCGGAGGCGAGTGATCAGGTAGGCGACGACCAGTACCTCTTCGGCGCCCGAGTTCGCGATTGCGGACAGTACGAGGATCGGAACCCGCCACCAGTGGTCGTCGAGCGCGCTGGCCTGGACGGTGAGGTTGATGCTCAGTGCCTGAGCGACGAGGTAGAACAGGAGGCCGGGGAGGCCGATCACAGCGGCGAGGCCGAATCCCGGAGCGATGTCGCGCCCGAATCGAGGTTTGGGAGTCAGGCCCGCAGCACGCGGACCGATCCCCGAACGCCACAGTAGATAGAGTCCCAGCGCTGCCCACGCGAGAAGCTTTGCGACGCCCAGTAATTGGCGCGCCAGGTCGATCCAGTCGATGGCGGCCCGCGACGGGTTGAGTGCAACCGTCTGATCCGAGAGCGCAACCGGCGTCGCCAAGGATTCAGCGAGCGAAAGGATCCCGGACAATCCGCTGAGCCCGAAGGTGACCAGCAGAACGATGGTGATCTCGATCCGAATTCCGCGTCTGGCGGCGGGATCTAGTTCCGGGTCCGTTCGAACGGGAGATGGCGGCCGTAACCAGGTGCGGACGGTTTCGCGGGCATTCACCCGCGCAACGCTAGCCGTTTGATGCGCCGCCTGATCGGAGGCCGTTGAGGAAAGGGCACCCGACCAGCATGCGGATGGCGCGACTCAGCGCGGGAGCGTCGTCGACGGGGTTGGCGAACGGCATCCACACGTCGCGGTCACCGGTGTGATCCTCGACCCGCAGGCGCAGTCCGTAGCGGTCGATGCCGAGTGGGCGAACGCGTCCGGTGCGCATGTACGGGGGAAGCTTGCGCACGAGCAGGTCCACGAGATCGCGGTGGTCTTCGTCGAGATGCTGCAGCCACGCCGTCTCCATTTCCCAGAAGGGATCGGGGCTGGCGTTCAGCAGTTCGTCCACGGCGACGGGCTCTGCCCCCGTCGAGTCGGCGACAACGGCCGAGGCCAGGCTCAGGCGAAGGAGGACCGAGGTGTGGCCGATGTCGAGGAGCCCCGGGTGGGGATGTTCGGATGCGACGTCGTCGGCGAGAACGCGTGCCTCGTAGTCGGGCACGGCGTGCAACGAGCCGCGAAGCCACACGAGCGAGCGCACGGGCTCACGCAGCCGCAGTGGTGCGTGATCGGTGATCTCGAGGACGGCAGGCAGTCCGCCGCCGCCGGAGTTCCAGGCCAGGGCCGCAGCTGCGGAGGCATGTGGGACTGCAACGACGACGTCACCGTTCGAACGCAGGTGATGCACCGACGTGACGGTGGGATCGCTGCCTTCGATGGCGAGAACTGCGTCCTGTGCGCGCACACAGGCGCTGCGGACGCGTTCGGCGGTGGACGGGCCGGTGCTGGTCTTCGTTGCCATGCTGCCCCCTTGGCGGGTGTTCTCTCGAACTCCATCGGATGATGAGGTAACCCTAACCTAAGGCGCTTCGGTGTGAATCGCAAGACTTTTGCGCAACTCGCGTGGAATCCGCCGCCTGCGCCGGGGTTACGGTTTGTCTGTGGCCATTCCTCTTTCACTCGGGCTGCCCGCCCCGAGAAACTCGCGCGGACTTCTCGAAGCACTCTTTCTCCCGGTCGTTCCGGCTTCGGCGCTGATCGGTGGCGAAGCAGCAGGCCGGGTTGTCGTTCGCCTCGATATCGATCCGGAAGAACTGCGTGCGGACACGGAAGCGTCGTACGAGGCCGTCCGTTTCGACGTCGACGTCACCACCGACCAGATCGACGACGCGATCGCGCTACGTCTGCCCGCTCCGCTCGCGGTGTACGTCGACGGCGGCGAAGAGGATCTGACACCCGCCGAAGCGGCGCTGCGCCTGTGTGAAGGTGGACGGATCCCCGGACTCGCCGCCGGTCGTACGCCCACCGAAGTGGCTGATTTCCTGGCGGTACTCGCGCACGAGTCCGTCGGTTTCGTAGCCCGCGCAGCCGACGGCGACGAGGTGATCGCCCTACTGTGTGGCACCGTCGCTGCACTGCGCGGCGACGACGTGCGCGCCGCGATAGTCGATCCGAAGCCCGAAAAACTCGCCGCGCTGATCCCGGAAGCCGCGTCCGCGATGCGCGAGGTGCTGCTCACGATCGAGGTCGCGGATCTGCCTGCGGTGGAAACGGCTCTGCGTGCCGCGGGTTTGCAGTGACCGGCGTGGGTCGATGCGTAATCTTTTAGGCGTGCCAAGAATCGCGTATTTCGGTCCGTCGGGAACCTTCACGGAGATAGCTCTCGCCCAGTTGGAGGCTGAGGGCGCGTTCGGCGAAACCATCGAGCGAGTACCGGCCGGCAGTCCGCCGGCGACTCTCGACATGGTTCGCGACGGTTCCGTGGACGGGGCCGTAGTTCCCTTCGAGAACTCGGTGGAAGGCGGCGTAGCGCCGACGCTCGATTCACTCGCTCTCGGTTCGCCCCTGCAGATCGTTGCCGAAACCGATCTGGACGTGAGTTTCTCCATCCTGGTTCGCGCCGGGACCACCGCCGACCAGGTCCGCACGATCGGGGCCTATCCGCATGCGGGCGCACAGGTCCGCGGTTGGATCGCCGAGAACCTGCCCCAGGCCGAGGTGGTGTTGGCCTCGTCCAATGCCGGTGCGGCGCTGGACGTGCAGGCTGGAACGGTCGACGCCGGTGTGTCCACGGCTTTGGCCGGTCAGATGCTCGGACTCGACAGCCTGGCGGACAACGTCGCCGATGTGGGCGGCGCCCGTACACGTTTCGTGCTGGTCACCAAGCCGGCTCCGGTTCCCGAACGGACCGGTGCCGATCGCACCGCGCTGGTGCTTCACCTCGACAACGCTCCAGGCTCCCTGGTGCGCGCACTCTCCGAATTCGCCGCTCGCGGTATCGATCTGACTCGGATCGAATCGCGTCCGATGCGAACAGAATTGGGTACGTACCGGTTCTTCGTGGACTGCGTCGGACACGTCGAGGACTCGCTGGTGGCCGAGGCGATGCGCGCACTGCATCGCAAATCCGGAGTCCGCTTCCTGGGGTCGTGGGCGACAGCGAATTCGACCGGGCCACAACCTCCTTCGGACGAAGAAGCGATTCGGTGGATCGACGAACTCAAGCATGGAGGGGGAGAACGATGACCGGAAGGCTCATCCTCGTTCGGCACGGTCAGACGGAGGCGAATGTCGCCAAACGTCTCGACACCGCTCTGCCCGGAGCAAAGCTCACGCCGGAAGGGTTGGCGCAGGCCGAGACGTTGGGCATCGGCCTGGCTTCGGCTCCTCCTCTGGCGCTCGTATCGTCCTTGGCTTTGCGTGCCCGGCAGACAGCAGGTTTTGTGGAGCAGGCCGCCGGTGTATCCCTGGATGTGCGGGACGGACTGCACGAGGTCCAGGCCGGTGACCTCGAGGATCGCACCGACGAGGCCGCGCACCGACTGTTCATGGAGACGTTCCATCACTGGCACACCGGCAACCTCGGCGCTCGCATTCCCGGCGGTGAAACGGGATACGACGTCCTGGAACGGTACGTCCCCGTCGTCAATGCGCTGCGCGAAGAATTTCTGGAAGGCTCACGAGACGGCGGCGACATCGTCGTGGTGAGTCATGGTGCTGCGATTCGTCTTGTCGCCGCCCAGCTTGCCGGTGTCCCCGGACTGTTCGCAGCCAACAACCACTTGGCCAACACAGAGACCGTCGAACTGTTGCCCTCAGCTGATGGCGGCTGGGAATGCCTACGCTGGGGAGCCGTCAACCCGCCGTTCGAGCACCGACTCATCCCCGGCGCCGACGACGTGATGGGCTGACAGCCGGTTTCACCACCAACCGGTCTGGACGCTCAGTTGGCGCCCCAGTTCAGCCGACAGTGTGCTCACGTAGCTGGCTGTCAGGTGGTGGGAATCGTGATACACCAACACATTTCCCTCTACGACGCGGCACAACTCCGGTCCGCACACACCGTCGCTGAGATCGAGTAGGCGGACGTTGGTCAGATCGGCAATTGCCGACGGCGCCGGATTGACGTCGCTGAGCATTTCGGACCGTGGCATCGCGCAGTGATCGGGTGACGTGGTTGTCGCCAGACAGTCGATCGCGCGGTAGGCGACGCCGTCGTGGTGCAGCCAGGGGGTATCGCGAATGGCGAGGACGTCGATACCGTCGCGCCCCAGTTCCTCCCATACGTGAACGTACGATTCGGGCGTCACGTCACCAGGGCCGTCGGAACTCGGCCTGGTTGCCGTCGTGAACACGAAATCGGGTGAGGCGTCGGCCAACTCGGTCAGCACTCCACGCGACCAGTCGACACAATCCGGATAGTCGTTGTCCGACAACGTCTGCATGGAGTCGACGGTGAGCGGGCAGCCCATCTTCAGATACGTGTCGACGCGGAACCCGTGACTCTTGCCGAGTTCGTCGAGCGCAGTGAGCCAGTGCTCGGAGTGCGAACCACCCGCGAGCGCGATGGTTCTGTCTGCATCGGCGTCGCCATAGGTGCAGTGGACGACGTCCCGCTCGAGAAAATCGGCGATACAGCCGTCGAGCGTGCTGGCCGGAAGGTCCAGTGGCGCATCGAAGATCGAGGGAACCATCGACGCCTTGGGTACTTCGGCACCGTCGGTGAGCGCGAGTGCGCCGGGATGGGTCGGGAGGTCGAGGGTGTCGACCGCCCGCTGGCCCGTCGTCTGGCTGCTCGCGTACGACTGCCAGGCGACCGAAGCGGCGAGGACCGCGGCAGCGGTGACGACGCATGCCAGGACGGTGTACCGGCGCGAGCGGCCTCCGCGCTCCACCGGAACCTCGACCAGGCGCCGGAGTGCAAGCGCCCCCGCGACGGAGAGGGCGATGATCAGTGCCCCGCCGAGCAGGCCGGCTTCGGGGCGTCCGGTGATCACGAGTGCAAACACCAGAATCGGCCAGTGAATCAGGTACAGCGCGAATGCGAACGAGCCGAGCCACGTCAGTGCCGGATGGGCGAGCGTCTTCGACGTCCAAGGTGTGTCGTCGCCGACTCCGGACAGTATCAACGCAAGAGTGGCCAGCACCGGTACCAGCGCCCACGGGCCGGGGAACTGCTGGGCGCCGTCGAGCACTATGCCGCACAACAGGATCGACGAAAGCCCCGCCCAGCCGATCGTCGCTCTGACCGAGAACGGCAGGGATGCGATCTGCCGACTGCGCGTGCTGGTCATCAGAACGGCCAGCAGACCACCGAGGGCCAATTCCCACAACCTGGCGCCGGAGTCGTAGTACGCCCAGGCTTGGTGACGCGAAGATTTGGCGAGTGCGTAGAGAAAAGATCCTGCGGTCAGAACCAGAAGGGTGACCGCGAGTGACGGGCGGAAATAGTTGGGATTCACGCGTGAAGCCACATAAGCGATCACGGAGACGAGTGCGATGGCCAGGAGATAGAACTGACCTTGCACGGCCATCGACCACAGGTGCTGCAGGGGAGTGACCGAGCCGTCGGCGGCCAGGTAGTCGCTTGCGGTGCTGGCGAGCTGCCAGTTCTGGAAGAACCCGAGCACCGCGATCAGTTGATCGCCCAGATCGGCCCAGCGTGTGCGTGGCAGCAGCAACGCGGTCCCCAGTGCGGTCAAAATGCTGACCACCGCGATCAGGGGGAACAGCCGCAGAAACACCCGCCGCAGTGCCGGGACCGGGTTGAGTGAACCCCCGGCTTCGGCGCGTCGAACCAGTGAGCCGACGAAGAAGTATCCGGACAGAACCAGGAAGACGTCCACCCCGCCCGATACCCGTCCGAACCATACGTGGAATACGACCACCAAACCGATGGCGAGGCCACGCAGTCCGTTCAGGTCTTGTCGGTGCGGTGTTGTTGCCCGTTCTTCGTTCGGCCGGTCGATCGTGGCGACCGAGCCTTGTTCGCCCGGTGACGACGGTTGACGCGAGAACTGCATGCTGAAGTAAGGCTCCGGGCGTTGAAGGGACGCCCCGAGGTTACCCGGAAGTCTCCGGCGTCGATTCCTCGAGTTCGGTTACCAGCGCGTTCACGGCTTGTCGCAGGCGATGCGGTGTTCCGGAACTGATGGACGTCCACTCGGTGCCGTCGGCAGCCCGAGTAGTCGAACCCACGAGCCGGCCGGCCAAGGTGTCGTACACAGTCACTGCGCCGGTCATGAGCGTCGTCGCTCCCAAACTGTGTGGTATTCCAACCAATTCGGCGAAGGCGGTGCATGTGACGATTGCGCTACCCAGTTGGCGCGCGTCGTCTTCGGGTATCCCGGCGTTGATCAAGGCCGAGGTCACGCTGTCTGCATCCGGGCCGGCGCCGAATGCCAGGCTGAGCATCTCGGTCGGTGCGTTGATCACGGCAATCGGCATTGCTTCGGCGCTGCCGAGCGCGGTGACGACGGGTGCAGCTGGTTCGGCGGTGACGCTGCACAATGCGAACGAAGAATCGGTTGAAGTTGCTTCGACACAAAGGAATTCGCCCTGTGCGACGCAGAGGCGTGAAATCCTTCCACCGACATGCCGACGCAGCGCCAACTCCCATTTGGGGTGGGTCAGGACGCGCAGGCGGGCACTGAGTTCGTGATGGATCTCCCCGCCGGGGAGGAGATCGCGCTCGGAGAGCGAATCTGCCGCGGACTGCATCGCTGTATGGTGAGCGCTCGCACTGGCGTGAACCGTCGCGCCACCGAGAACCACGGGAAGCGCATCGAGCCCGAGTCGCTCACGTACATAGTCGATTTCGTCCTGTGACAGGGCGACGACAGGCAAATTCCACCCATCAGGTGAGGTGCCGAGGTCCACCATCAACGCTCTGCAGTTTCGAGTGCGCCACCGATCACGGACGGGATGACTGTTCGGCCGTCGGCGAAGTGCTCGAAGTGCTTCAGATAATCGGGTGTGTCGTGCTCGGTCTCGTCTTCAGATTGGGCCGCATGACGGCCGCCGGCGATCGGCGCAGATCCGCCTGCGGTTCGGGCCGGATCCACTTTGACGGTATCGACGGTGCCCTGAACCGGCGAGGTCACGGGGTTCTGGCGCGCGGCGCTCTGGCCGGTGGAGGGATCCGGAAGAGCGTGCCGGCCGGTGCTGCTGCTCGACGACGAGCCCGCGAATGCTCCGGCTCCGGTGGTCGCGGAAGCTGCGCTGACCTGTGCCGTTGCCCGACTTGCCGAGGGGGCGCCGAACAGTGATGGTGTGGAAGCGCCGAGTCTCGCGCCGCCGAGTCCTGCGCCACCGAGCCCTGCGCCGCCCAGTCCGGTGAGTCCTGCTCCGGCCGTCGCGAGAGTTGATGCGGCAGTGGTGGCGCCCGTGACGGCGGTGGTCGCGGCACTGACGGCGGCCGACGCTCCACCGGAGATGGCACCGGCCTGTGAGGCAGCGGCGGCAAATACCGGGTTGGAAGCTACGGATGCGACAGCAGCGGTTGCGGCGCGCACGGGATCCGCGATTACGTCAGCGAGCGTTGATGCCGCTTGCACGACGGACTGTCGTGCAGCACTGCCTGGGCTTTCGGCCGAAGCGGATGCCCCAGCTGTGGGTTCCGCGATGGACGGTGGTGAATCGAAGTTCTGCTGCACGGCCAGATGCGTCGTTGCGGCGTCGTACGTTTCCATCGTCACCGCCGCTCGAATTTTGAGTGCTTCTTCGGCAGCCTCGGCGGCAGCAGCCCCGCCGACCAGGGCCCCGCCGATGGAGTACGCGGCGACCTTGGCCGCTTGAACCGCCGCGATCTCCGCCAGGGACGGCATGGCCAGGGTGGCGACGGTGTAGGAACCGGACTGCACTTGGGCTTTACCAGCGGTTTCTCCGGCGAGCAGCGCGGCCGAGGCAGCCCATTCCTGGAACGGTGCGAACTTGCTCAACGCGGCATCCGCGGCTTCTCCTGACCACCCGGTGCGAAGGTCCGCCATCACGCGAGAGATGGACGCAGCGGTGTCGGTCAGTCCGGACGACACGGTGGACCAGGCCCCGGCCGCCACACCGAGAGGGACCGGCCCGGCCCCGGCGACCAGTGCTGCAGAGTTGGGTGCTGCGCCCCGTGGATACCAGATGACGCCGGTGATGCCGACCATTGTTCTTCCCCCAGGAAGTGTGACTGTGTTGCCGAGTTGCCGAGTTACCGAGTTCGATTTCTGTCGATCAGATCGGTGCGGCTGCCAGGCTGGACTTGGTGAGCTGGTCTTCGAGCTCGTAGGCAGCTGCATTCTTGCGCAGAGCTGCCGCAGCCGCGGTGAGCTCCTCGATTGCCCGATCGGTGGACGAGGCAAGGCTGTCCGAGATGGTGTTGAAGTAATTTGCCGCGCTACCGGACACTTCCTCGGATCCGGCTGGGAGAACGCGTAGCGTCGGCTGCGCAGTAGAGACGATTCCGCGCAATCGCGTCGCCGCAGACTCGAGTTCCATTGCGGCGGCAACTAGGGCTTGAGGGTCGACGTACATAGTGCCGAACTCCTTCCTGACCAGGGCGGATAAGTGGCCGGGAGGTCGTGCACACAGCCGTAGAAATCCCCCCGCACATAGTTTGATGCATACCGGCCGCTTTTGGTTCCCCCGAAATCGGACGACTTTGCCCTCAGCCCCAGCCGAGTTCGTGCAATCTGTCTTCTTCGATACCGAAGTAGTGCGCGATCTCGTGGATGACGGTCACGGCAACCTCGTGAACAACCTCGTCCTCGGATGCACAGATGTCGAGTATCGAATCGCGGAAAATAGTGACCGTGTCCGGCAGGTACCCACCGTAATGAGAATCCCGCTCGGTCAGAGCGACGCCCTGATACAAACCGAGCAGCCCCGGTTCTTCCTCGTCACGCGCTTCGACAAGCACCACGACGTTGTCGATGGCCTTGGCAAGTTCGGGCGGAATCAGATCGAGCGCCTCGCCGACCAGTTCCTCGAACCGGTCGGGCGTCATAGTCACCGTCATGGCTTACGACGGCGGAGCTGCGCCGGGCAACGGCGTCGGCAGCGACCGACCTTCCGGTGCAGCGGGTGGCGGGACCGGAGCGGCGCCGTTGATCAGGATTTCGCCCTTGGCGCTTCCGGTGATCGCGGCAAACCCGCCGGTTTCGACCTCTTTGCCGATCGAACAATTGACTCGGCGGCTACCGGCCAACCAGCTTTCCAGTGAAATGTTGTCCCAGAACAGCGTCAGCGTCTTGTCGCGAAGCGCGTCTGCGGAACCAAGGTACTCGTTGGACGCCTGAGTGCAGACGCCCTCGAGGTAACGGTCCTGATCTTCGACCGACGGCATTGCGCCCGGGAATTGAGTGCCGAGGTCGATCACCGAAATAACCTCGTATGCATGCGGTTTCGCGCAATCGACCGGATCGGTCGGGAGGTTCTGGTTGATGCCGATGCACGTGCCGACGTCCCACACGTTCGACTGGTCCTGGTCCGCCACGCGGCCCACGAACGGTTGTAGTTCGCCGGTCGTGGTCGAGAACTGCAAGCCGCAACGCAGTGCGCGCTCGCCCGAAGCCCAACCCGATTCGCTCGGGAACATCAGGCCGACGCTGAACTTGCCCTTGGGATCGAACTTCGAATCGAGGTAGGACATGACGATGGGTGTGCAGTGCTCGTCGCGGAGTTCGGCGAATCGAAGGGCGCCCGGGTACCGGGAACCGGGGCCGAACTCGGCGCCGGGGAACACCGACAGGTCGAGTGGTCCGGCAACCTCGAAGCGGTGTTCAGTTCCGCACTGAACCTTTGACATGTCCGTGCGGTCCCCGCCCGACTCGGTCGCAGGCGTCCAGTTGAGGCAGTCGCCGGCCGCAGCCGCGGTGAAGGCGTCGTCGCGAGTAGATCCCGTCGCTGCCGGACCGCCACCACTGACACTGACCGAGGACGAGTCGTCCTTGTTCAATCCACCGGAAATCGCGATCGTTGCGATCGCGGCGACCACCGCACCTACCGCCACGGCAGCCAGGACCCGACGGGTGCGACTCGCTGAGACAGTTTTCTTCGCCGGCGTCCCCTGGGGATCTGCCGGATCTGGCGACTTCTCGATCTTGTCTTCGGACATCGATTCCATCATGCCTGTTGCCGTGGCGATATCGAACCTTCACTACAAAACTCACAAACGCGTCTGTGAGTATTTTGTAGTCATGAGCGAAAACACCCCACTCGATCCCGAGGCTGTCGAGCTGGCGGGCCGGCTCTTCGACATGGCACGAACCGGCGACGCGGCCGGGCTGGCGTCGTACGTCGATGCTGGAGTTCCCGTCAATCTGACCAACGAGAGTGGCGACACGCTCGTCATGTTGGCGGCGTATCACGGTCACGCTGACGCCGTCGTTGCCTTGATCGAGCGCGGCGCCGACGTCAACCGGCCCAACGACAAGAACCAGACACCCCTCGCCGGAGCCGTCTTCAAGGGCGAGGATGCGGTGGTGAAAGCGCTGGTGAGCGGGGGAGCCGACCCGAAAGGCGGACACCCGACGGCCGTCGACGCGGCTCGGATGTTCGGACGCGAGGACTACCTGAGTCTGCTCGAATCGTGATCTCCCCCTCTCCGACGTGGACGTGACCGTCGGCGAGCTGCGGTGAGTGGGTAAAGTTCGAAGTCGTGATTGACCTCAAGTTTCTCCGTGAGAACCCCGAAATCGTCCGCGAGTCGCAGCGCACCCGTGGAGAAGATCCAGGACTGGTCGACGCTCTGCTCGAAGCCGACGCGTCCCGACGCGCTGCCGTTCTGACCGGAGACAACCTCCGCGCAGAGCAGAAGGCCTTCGGCAAGAAGGTCGGACAGGCATCTCCGGAGGAGCGTCCCGCGCTGCTCGAGGGTTCCAAGGAACTGGCGGCCAAGGTCAAGGAAGCCGAGGCCGCGCAACACGAGGCGCAGGCCGCGCTCGACGCCGCACACCGCGCGATTTCCAACGTCGTACAAGAAGGTGCGCCGGCCGGCGGCGAGGACGATTACATCGTGCTCGAACACGTCGGTGAGATTCCGAAGTTCGACTTCGAGCCGAAGGATCACCTCGAGCTGGGTGAGTCGCTCGGCCTGATCGACATGGAACGCGGCGCCAAGGTTTCGGGTTCGCGCTTCTACTTCATGACCGGCTACGGAGCCATGCTCCAGCTCGGACTGCTGCAGTTGGCGGCGCAGAAGGCGATCGCCAACGGATTCACGATGATGATTCCGCCGGTGCTCGTACGCCCGGAAATCATGGCGGGTACCGGCTTCCTCGGTGCTCACTCGGACGAGATCTACCACTTGCAGGATGACGACCTGTACCTTGTCGGAACTTCCGAGGTACCCATGGCCGGCTACCACTCGGGCGAGATCCTCGAACTGAACGAAGGCCCGAAGCGTTACGCCGGTTGGTCCTCGTGCTTCCGCCGTGAGGCCGGCAGCTACGGGAAGGACACCCGCGGCATCATCCGTGTCCATCAGTTCGACAAGGTAGAGATGTTCACGTACTGCCGTCCAGAGGATGCCGACGCCGAACACCAGCGTCTCCTCGGCTGGGAGCGAGACATGTTGGCCGCCATCGACGTTCCTTACCGCGTGATCGACGTCGCCGGCGGAGATCTCGGTTCTTCGGCTGCGCGTAAGTTCGACTGCGAGGCATGGGTTCCGACGCAGGGCACCTACCGCGAGCTGACATCGACGTCCAACTGCACGACTTTCCAGGCCCGCCGCCTCGGAGTTCGGTACCGCGACGAGAACGGCAAGCCGCAGACGGCTGCCACTCTCAACGGCACCCTGGCAACGACGCGCTGGATCGTGTCGATTCTCGAGAATCATCAGCAGGCCGACGGCTCGGTGCGAGTGCCCGAGGCATTGGTGCCGTTTGTCGGCACGGATGTGCTTCGCTGACACACTGAACAAACACAATCAGGGCCGCGACGGACTCCGTCGCGGCCCTGATTCGTACTTTCGTACTGGTAGGTTTGGAACTTTTTCTGAACTGGCGGAATATCAAATTTTTCCCGCCGATTGACGAGTTGACCACCAAAAGCGTTGTCGATAGACCGCTTTGGCGTTAGTTTTGCGTTCAATCGGGCTTCCATACCCTGCTTTTCCATCCCCCGTCAGGTGATGTGAGGGTGAGTCCGGGGTGAATTGGACAAGTGTCTTGCCAAAAGTAGTACGCGTACTAGTTTTTTCGTTATGTTGTGACGGCGCGCACACGTTTTGTCCGAATCCACTGCTTATGTTTGCCCTTCCGAAGGAAGTGCCCATGCCCCAAATCTCTCAGTTGCGGCGATTCGCCGTGCCCATAACCGGAACCGCCATGGTCGCCGGAATGCTGCTGGTCGGCACGCCCGCGTCCGCGGCGCCTGTTACGACGACATTTCAGACTGCGTGTCAGGCGAAGTCCGTGCTCACTGTCGACAAGATGACGACCAGCTCCGTTACAGTTGATGCTCCCGGAACAGTCTCTCCCGGAGAAACATTCACCTTCCGGATGCAGACAAATGCATCCTCTTACCCAAACTCTGATTCAGGTGCGACGACGACGAACCTGTCGCGCTTGAAGAACGACTTCACGCTGCCGAGCAACGCGACCTTCGTCAGCGCGGCAATCGTCGCAGGGACTTCGTTCAATCTCGATGGTGTTGCGCCCACTGTTATTCGAATCAGTGATGCGGGTGTCGAGGATGCAAATGGTCCTTACCTGCGAATTTCAGGTAGTAATCAGGTGGTTGGGAACGGTGCTGCCAACAGCACCAACAGCGAGGGTGGCATCCGAGCTCCCAAAACCAAGAAGAACTTGGACGGCAGCACAAACAGCAACGGCGACAGTTGGTTCAGGTTGCCTGCGATAGACGTGACGATGGTCGCTGGCGCATCGGGTGTAATTCAACCGACAATTCGAACTGCTGGTACTGCCGCCAACTACGGCGACGACAAGAATTTCAATACTCAGCTGGCTCGCGCCAGTTTCCTTGGTGGCACACAATGGGCGCCGACCAGGTGCAGCCCGCGCGATGCAAAGGGAAATGCGAACCTGAACGCGGGCGCGGGTCCGCTCGCGACAATCAGCATTACTTCGGCTCCGGTCGATGTCGAGACGACGACGTCGTTGTCGGTTCCGGCGACGGCGATCACGGGTACGGCTGTTGATCTGACTGCGACGGTTGCTCCGAACAATGCTGTCGGTACGGTGCAGTTCAAGTCGAACGGTGCGGCTATCGGCACTCCGGTGACAGTTTCCGGTGGGACCGCGACGCTCTCGCACATCTTCGATGCTGCTGGTGCACAAAGTGTTACGGCGGACTTCACCGCTGGTGCAGGGTTTGTGAGTTCGTCGGCGTCGGCTCAGACGGTGACGGTGTCTGATCCGGCTCCGGTGGATGTCGAGACGACGACGTCGCTGTCGGTTCCGGCGACGGCGGTTACGGGTGCGGCGGTTGATCTGACGGCGACGGTTGCTCCGAACAATGCTGTCGGTACGGTGCAGTTCAAGTCGAACGGTGCGGCGATCGGTTCGCCGGTGGCAGTCGCGTCGGGTGTTGCGACGCTGTCGCATTCGTTCGATGCTGCTGGTGCACAAAGTGTTACCGCTGACTTCACTGCCGGTGCAGGGTTTGTCAGCTCCTCGGCGTCCGCTCAGACGGTGACCGTTTCGGATCCGGCTCCGGTCGATGTCGAGACGACGACGTCGCTCTCGGTTCCGGCGACGGCGATCACGGGTACGGCGGTTGATCTGACCGCTACCGTGGCTCCGAACAATGCTGTGGGTTCGGTGCAGTTCAAGTCGAACGGCACGGCCATTGGTTCACCGGTGGCAGTCTCCGCGGGTGTTGCGACGTTGAGCCATTCGTTCGATGCTGCTGGCGCTCAGAGTGTTACGGCTGACTTCACCGCCGGTGCTGGCTTTGTGAGTTCGTCGGCGTCGGCTCAGACGGTGACGGTGTCT
>NZ_BCRM01000007.1 GCF_001552595.1 Rhodococcus erythropolis NBRC 15567 | reverse complement strand
CCCGCACGCGAGAGTCTGAACTTCTGTCTCAACGCCGGCCCTGGTACTTCCGCGTTGGTCCGCCACCCGTACTCACTCCACCGCTGGGCTGCAGTGTCTCGAGCCGCCGCCACGCGCGCACGAACATCGCCGGTACTTTCCCCTACTTCGTCGATCAGCGCTCCGGTTGCAACGGCCTGCATCCGGACCCTGATGTCGACTCGGTCCAAGAGCGGGCCGGACAATTTCCCCAGGTAACGGCGACGCGCCGCGGGTGCACATACACAATCCGCGTCTCGCGGCGGCGCGCATGGGCAGGGATTGGCGGCCAGGATCAGCTGGAACCGCGCCGGGTACCGCGCAACTCCGTCCCGCCGGGCGATTCGTACTTCCCCGTCTTCGAGTGGCGTGCGTAGCGCTTCGAGCACCTTCACCCCGATCTCGGCACATTCGTCGAGAAACAGCACGCCGCGATGGGCGCGGCTGACCGCACCAGGACGAGCCATCCCACTACCACCACCCACCAGCGAACTGACCGACGAACTGTGATGCGGCGCAATGAAAGGCGGCATATCGATCAACGGCCGATCCTCCGGCAACACCCCCGCCACCGAATGAATCGCCGTCACCTCCAACGACTCCCCCTCCGTCAACGGCGGAAGAATCCCCGGAAGCCTCTGCGCCAACATCGTTTTCCCGATCCCCGGCGGACCCGTCAACATCAAATGATGCGCACCCGCCGCAGCAACCTCGATCGCCCACCGAGCATCCGTCTGCCCGACAACCTCACTCAAATCACGCACCGTCACCACATCCGCACGCTCGAAAACATCAGGAACAGCCAGCGCCAACTCACCACGCAACCACCCGATCACCGCAGACAGATCGTCAGCTCCCAGCACTTCGATCCCCTTCACCAGGCCCGCCTCAGCCAACGCCCGAGCTGGAACCACCACAGTCCCCCACCCCGCCCGCTTCGCCGCAAGCACCGCAGGCAACACACCACGCACCGTCCGCAAACGACCGTCGAGTGCCAACTCCCCCAAAAAGACAGTCTCCCGCAACAACTTCCGCGGTAATTTCTTCGCCGCGTCGAGAACCGACAACGACAGAGCCAAATCGTAAACGCTGCCCACCTTCGGCAACGTCGCCGGCGACAACGCCAAAATCACCTTGCTGTCCGGCCACTCCTCACCAGAATTGGTCACCGCCGCGCGAATCCGATCACGCGACTCGTGCAACGCCGTATCAGGCAGCCCCACCAAATGCACCGCAGGCAACCCGCGCCCGATATCCGCCTCGATCTCCACGATCTGCCCGTCCACGCCACTGACCGCAACAGAATGCGCCCGCCCCAACGCCATCAGAACGCATCCACAAAGTGCTCGACCGAAGGCACGCCGTCGCGGCCGATCAACACGGCCACCACATCGAAACGCACCCTCGACCACGACCGACCCGAGTCAGTGAGCCACTGCATCGCCAACACCCGAATCCGACGCTGCTTCGCGAACGTCACCGACTCCGCAGGACTCCCGTACCCGACACCCGACCTAGTCTTCACCTCCACGAACACAATCCGATCACCGGACGTCGCAACAACATCCAACTCGCCGTACCGACAACGCCAATTCCGCTCGACAATCTCCAAACCAGAATCGATCAGGAACTCGACAGCCACATCCTCGCCCCGAGCCCCCAACGCCATATTCCTCGCCATCACAGCCCCCACCACTCACACCCCGCGCCCGCCCCATACGAACCGCGTCCCAACCACCACCCTCGACCCACCACCACAAAACCAAGCCATCCGAAAACAACCTGTTGACAACTCAGAACCTGTGGAATTCGGCAGCGCGACACACCAACGGCGACCCGAACCCTGACAATTTTCTGAAATCCCCACAATTTGGACGAAAGTCCAGTAGAACTAGTTACAGTTTTGCTCAAACCGTCACGCACCCCGCTGAATGGAGTTCTACATGGCCCGCCGCTCACTTCGCCACGCAGTAGCAACCACTACATCCCTCGTTCTCCTCGCCGCCGGCGTCACTGTTGGACTTGGAGCCTCGGTGGCGCAAGCAGCACCGGCATGCGCGCTCAACCAGTCGGTCACCGACAGTTGGGCCGGTTCCCTCGGGACGCCGTACACCGTCAGCAAGGAGGTTGTCGGCGATGGCAAGGTCGCCGCGGGTCAGACGGTCACCTACATCACCAAGGTTTCCGGTTCCGGAGCCCTCGTCAATCAGATCCGCGATTTCCACCCGGCAGGATTCCAGCTGGTCAAGGCTCGCCTGAACGTCAAATGGCTTATCGGCGACCAGAAGTGGGACGACGTCACCAAGACCGTCGTTGTCGGGAACAACTCCGTGGTTGCAAAGGGCGGCGGATGGACTACTGCGGGCGGTGGCATCATTGCTTTGGAAACCACCTACAAGGTTCCCGATAACGCAGTTGTCGGCACGCAGCTCGACAGCGGCGCCGGCACCAACATTGTGCTGGCGGCGGGCGACTGGAACATCAATCCGATGGGCGTCTGCGTCACCATCCGGCAGCCGAACCCCGTCGAGGCGGGCGCCGGAAGCCTCGAGGACATGGGCTTCGGCTCACTCAACTCCGGATCAGGCCAGGTATTCGGCTCCCTGACCGACCCGCAGGGGTCGATGACCAATGTCATCAGCGGTGTCTTGGGCAATGTGCTCGGCAACATGAGCTGACTCAGTTCAGATTAGTAAATCGGCCGAGCTACCAGCAGATGCTGGTAGCTCGGCCCATTTCGATGTTCTGGAAGTATCTTCCGCCCTTGAAATCAACAATCACTTCCGGCGTTCCGACACTGAATGTAGAGGCTTACGACATCGAACTGCGGTCTGGATCGCCCGACGAGACAAGGCCGCGACTCCACAGATTGGTACTAATCTCCATAAAAATCGAACTACCCACTGGTTAAATCCCCGACGAACGAACACTAGTCCTATTCTAGGCGAACCGTCCAGGCGGTCACCGTCGTAGATCCACTGCTCCGCTCGCCAGATCTATTCACAATTCGTTCGAGGTAGACAGACAGCCTATTGGCGAGCATGTGCGACCTTGAAACGACAGTCAACTGGCGCGAATTTTCCCGTACCGACAACTTAAGAACTCCACGAAACATTCACTTGTATAGTTTGTCCGACAGATTACAGTTGCAATTCAACTCACCCATAACCGGAGCAGCTTCCACAGGAGAAAGTTGGTGCTCGAATGACGCAGCCACCCAACTCGCCATTTGGTCAACCTAACCAAGAGCCCCCGCCACCCGAATACTGGCTCGCTCAGCACCAAGCACCGGCGCCAGAATCGGATCAACCTTACGAACCCCATCCCGGACCCGAGACAGAGTGGCGATTCGCAGGTGTACCGCCAGTTGGATTCGTACAGGCCGACTCTCCCCTCCCTTCCAACTACATGCCAAATATCGTGGCAGCTCTACTTGCATGTTTCGGGATAATTGTCGGAAGCCTCGGTCCATGGGTGACATTTCTCAATTTCTCAAAGTCCGGTGTCGACGGCGACGGCGTCCTAACACTCGTTCTCGGCGCGGCGGCAGCAATCGCGCTGTTCACCATTCTGTCTAGAGGAGGAAAGGCCAAGTTTGGCGACCGGTGGGTCGCGCCAGCGGCAGGTGCAGTCACGGTCGTGATCGGAATAATCGACGCCATGAACGTGTCAGACGCAGAAGCAACCATTCTTCGCACCACCGTTTCTCCATCGATCGGGTGGGGTCTTTGGGTTCTCCTCCTGTCCGGCGCAGCATTGTGTGTTACCTCTTCTACTGTTGCGCAGATCGTCGGGAAGCGCTCGCGATGAGTACATGTCTGAATATCGTCTAATCGCCATCGAAAGGCTGCTCATAGGCGATTGATCGAGCGTCTACGAGCAGCCTTTGAATAAAATCCAATGCACACGGCGACTCGCAGCCACCACAAAGCCAGTCTGAGTAATGGGAGGTGTCACCCTCCGCCTTTCGTCGAGAGCAAAATCTATCTACTGTCGCCTCCGAGCGGGCGGCGTCGGTTGTAAATTCGGCAAATCACCGCATCAACTTCCGCCGTACCTGGCCGGCGTCGTACCGAAGGTTTCCCGAAATGCGGCGATGAACCCACTGCTGGTGCGGTAACCAACCTGCGGGGCAACGTCATTGACACCCTCACCCCGCGCGAGCATCTCGAGTGATGCGTACATGCGTGCTCGAGTTCTCCACTGCCCGAAGGTAATCCCGGTATCGGCGACAAAGGCTCGCATCAAGGTCTTGGAACTGACCCCGAGTTCGCCCGCCCACTCCCCCAGCGTCCGTGAGTCTGCCGGATCGGCAAGGATGCGGGCAGAAACCGAACTCGCCGCAGCATTGCGAGGAACCGCGAGGACGTCGTGCCGTTCGGGCGCGGCAGCAAGAATGTCGTAGAGCAACTCCTGACTCATCAACCGCCGAGCATCGTCGATGGTCCGATCTGCGAGATGGCGCAGCAATTGAGCGGACAGAGCATCGACTTCGAGAACAAGTGGCTGAGTCCACCGCGGCCCGGCAGGGCGTAGATCCGGACGCGCATAGGCCGCAATCATGCACCCCTCCGTCAGAAGTGTCATGTCGTGGAGAACGGTGCCCGGCAACCAGACCAAGTGCTCGCTGTGCAGGTGCCACACATTGCCTCCGGCAGCGATCTGCATCGTCCCTTCACTCATCCAGGCGATCTGATGCTCGGGGTGTCGATGAGCTCCGTACGCAGTCACTCCGTCGACGACGTTGGTGTAGACCTGAAAATCTTTGAATGTCCGTCCGCGACTATCGGGTAGCGCTAGCAAGGACTTTGGACGAGTCGAGTAACCAATAGTGGACATTTTGCGTCTTTCTGGGCGTATCCGAGTCCATTCTGAAGGATGGACCGCCGATCCTGCAAAGGTTAGCCTCACTTTATTGCTGACGCGACCAGTTCAGCACTTCACGCGGAACTCAGATCACTTCGCCCACCACTTCGAAGGAGCATGCACGTGCCCTCACGTAGCACCCGAATCCTCGCCGCCTTATTCACGACGGCCGCGATCATCGGGTTCTCGACCGCCTGTGGAACCTCGCAAGGCGTCGACACCGCATCAACGACCCAGAGCAACGACGCATTCCCCGTGACGATCGAGCACGCACAGGGTTCGACGACAATCGATGCCGAACCGCGGCGGGTAGTGACACTCGGATACACCGATCACGAACCACTGCTCGCCTTGGGAGTCGAACCCGTAGGCATGGCCGAATGGTGGGGGTCCGGCATGGATGAAAGCTGGCCGTGGACGAAGAATTACTGGAAGGGGAAAACTCCGACCTACATCAACAGCGGCGGAGACTTCAACTTCGAGCAAATCGCCTCCCTCGCACCAGATCTGATCCTAGCGCTGTACGCCGACATCGACACGGAGACCTACAAGAAGCTGACCTCGATTGCGCCGACTGTCGCGCAGAGCAAGGACTACGACGCATACACAACGCCGTGGACCGACATGACACTCACCGCCGGGCGCGCCCTCGGCAAAGAACCACAAGCTCAGCAACTGATTACGGATACCGAAAACGCGTTTGCCACCGCTCGCGCTGCACACCCGGAGTTTTCCGGGCAAACCGCAACGATCGTCAACCTCGACACTCCCGAGGGATACGTGTTCTCTTCGCACGACCCACGCGGCATCTTCCTCTCGTCACTCGGGTTCACCCTCCCCCTGACGGTCGACGCATTCGTCGGCGACCAGTTCGGCAACTGGCTGCCGAACGAGCGATACGACATCCTCGAACCCGTTGATCGTTTGATCGTGATGGCCGATCCGGAGGGAGACAAGGCCCTCGCCGGAAACACTCTCTACCAGCGGCTACCTGCCGTGAAAAACGGAAATGCGATAGTCGTGCGATACACCGCAGATCCACCCGTCGGCGCGGCGATGTCCGGCAATACCGTCCTGAGCATTCCGTACGCCATCGACCAACTGACCGCCACATTGTCGAAGTAACCAACAATTCCAGGTATCGAAAATATGTTCGAATGATGCTAGCCTCAAACCCAGGAAGCACTCACGGACATCGAGGATCACCATGGACGAGGTACCGGAGACAGCGCTAGATCTTGCACGACTCGATCTGGCTCGGCTGGTCGACGAGTTGACGGTTCTCGACCAGCGACGCGTCGACATCGGCGAAAGCTTGGTTCAACTCGAGTACCTCTACGCCAGGATGGGCGCACGGCAACAAGCAGATGCTGCTCGAAAAGCCTTCCAGGAGAAGTACGTCGGACGAATCTACGAACTCGCAGACGGTCTGCGCACCTGAAAAGAGGTTGCACACAACCACTGACGGAGCGCATGGTCATTCCTGCACGACACACCGGACCGATCGGTTCGGCTGTGAACTATGTGGGAGAAATCTGATGGAGAAGATCACCAAGAGGCTGTGGAACTGGGCATCGATACTCGACGAGAACACTCGCGAGCAAGCGCTGCGTACGTCCCAGATGCCTTTTGTCCGTCCACATCTGGCACTTATGCCGGATGCGCACCTCGGTGCGGGAGCGACGGTGGGTTCGGTCATTCCGACGGAAGGCGCAATCATGCCCGCCGCCGTCGGAGTCGATATCGGCTGCGGAATGATCGCGGTCAAAACCCAGTTCAGTGCACGCGACCTTCAAGGCCGCGACCTGAGCGTTCTTCGCCACAGCATCGAACGCTCCGTTCCGCTCTCGGCGGGTGTCTACAACAAGACGCTGAGCGACACGGCGCAAATCCGCATCGCAGAACTCGAGGCAATGGCGGGCGATCGCCTGGCCTTCTACGACAAGTTCAAGAACAACTGGAGGTTTCAGCTCGGAACGCTGGGTTCTGGCAACCACTTCATCGAGGTGACGCTCGACGAGAGCGACGGCGTCTGGCTGTTCCTGCACTCGGGCAGTCGCGGTATCGGAAACAAGCTCGCACAGCATCACATCAAGATCGCCAAGGACTTGTGCGAGCGGTGGTACATCAACCTTCCCGATCCGGATCTGGCCTACCTGGTCGAGAAGACGCCCGAATTCGACTCGTACATCACCGATCTCAACTGGGCTCAGCACTTCGCTCTGCTCAACCGCGAAGAGATGATGGACCGCGTGGTGAAGGACTTCGCGCACTTCATGGGTGACGGCAAGCCCGCGATCATCGACGAAGTCGAGCGGATCAACTGCCACCACAACTTCACCCAGAAGGAGTTCCATATGGGCCGGGGTGTGTGGCTGAGCCGTAAGGGTGCGATCAAGGCAGACGAGGGCACGCCCGGGCTCATCCCCGGTTCGATGGGGACGGCGAGTTACGTCGTCGTCGGGAAGGGAAACGTGCCGTCGTTCAAGTCCAGCCCCCACGGCGCGGGTCGGGTGTACGGACGTAACCAGGCACGCAAGACCTTTACCATCGAAGATCTCGACAAGGCGATGGTCGGCATCGAATACAAGCGTTCCGCGGCGTTCCTCGACGAGATCCCGGGTGCGTACAAGGACATCGACGTCGTGATGGACGACGCGAAGGACTTGGTCGAGATTCGACACACGCTGCGTCAGATCGTGAATGTCAAGGGCGACTGATCCGGCACGAAGCAGCGAAATACGAAGTGCCCCGCCGATATCGGCGGGGCACTTCGTCGTCGATATCTGTGCAGCACGCACAGGTCAGTCAGGAAGGCGCAGATCCGGCTTGTCCAACTCTTCGATGTTGACGTCCTTGAACGTCACGACGCGCACGTACTTCACGAATCGCGCCGGGCGGTACATGTCCCACACCCAGGCGTCGGACATCCGCAGCTCGAAGTAGATCTCCCCGTCTGAATTGTGGGGCAGCAACTCGACCGTGTTGGCCAGGTAGAAACGTCGTTCGGTCTCCACGACGTAGGAGAACTGTCCGACGATGTCCCGGTATTCACGGTAGAGCGACAGCTCCATCTCGGTTTCGTACTTCTCGAGATCCTCGGCACTCATCGGTTTAGCCAGTCCTCCCAGTTCGTCTGAACGTCCATCATCCCGTACGGCCCGCGCGTTGTTCCAACCGGACTCCCGCAGCCACCACGTTTGCGTAGGTCATGCGATGCTCGGGGCACGGCCCCAGCTCGTCGAGAGCGTCCATGTGCAGCGGCGTGCTGTATCCCTTGTGAATCGCGAAGCCGTATCCGGGATGAGTCTCGTCCATCTCGGTCATCACACGATCTCGGGTCACCTTCGCGAGAACGCTGGCCGCGGCGATACATGCAGCGGCGCCGTCACCGCCGATGACCGGTAGCGACGGAGCCGTCAGTCCCGGAACCCGGAACCCGTCGGTGAGGACGTAGCCCGGTTCGAGATCGAGGCCCGCGACTGCTCGACGCATCCCCTCGATGTTGGCGACGTGGATACCGATCTGATCGACTTCCGCAGCGGGTACCGAAACGACACTCCACGCCAACGCCAAGCGCTTGATCGCCGGGAAAAGCTCCTCGCGCGCACGTTCGGTCAGCTTCTTCGAATCGTCGAGCCGCGCCAGTGCCGCTTGCGGTTTCGGCGCCAGGACACACGCTGCAATGACGAGTGGACCAGCGCACGCTCCGCGCCCGGCTTCGTCGACGCCGGCGACCGGACCGAGTCCGGTTCGCGCCAACGCAGACTCCATCGTCCGCAGACCTGCCGATCTGCGAATGACAACGCGAGGGGGCCAACTACTCACTGTCTCTGCCTACTCGGAACTACGCGAATCCATGTGTGCGGTCCGACAACTCAGTTGCCCTGAATGTCAGGCGCATCGATGCCGCCCATTCGCGACGGGGGAAGGACGATGAATCGAGCTTGACCGATGATGTTGTCGATCGGGACTGTTCCCTGGAACTCGTCGTCCACGTGGTAGCGCGAGTCGGCGGAATTGCTGCGGTTGTCACCCATGACCCACACGTGGCCCTCGGGAACGGTGATCGGTCCGAAGCAGCGGCCCGACTTCAATTCGGTGTCACACGTTTGTGTTCCCGGAGTGAACGGGAAATCCATCTTGATGTACGGCTCGTCGAGCGGCTTGCCGTCGACCAGGACTCGGCCCTGATCGTCACAGCATTCGACGGTCTGGCCGCCGGTAGCGATCACTCGCTTGACCAAGTCGTTCTCGTCCGGCGGAACGAGGCCGACCCACGAACCGACCTCTTGAATGCCGCGAACGACAACGTTGTCGGACCGATTGGACACATATTTCGTGTTCCACGAATCGGGTCCCTTGAAGACGACGACGTCGCCGGGTTCCGGATCGCCGAAGCGGTATCCGATCTTCTCCACCACGATGCGGTCACCGGTACATCCTGCACAGCCGTGCAGTGTCGGTTCCATCGACTCGGATGGGATGAGAAAAACTCTGAAGACAAATGCCTGAAGGACGATGCTGAGTACCAGCGCTACGCCGATCAGAACAGGGAGTTCTCGCAGGAACGATCGCTGTTTCTTCTGCGGCCGATGTGAGGTCGGTTCCGCGGAACCGCTTGATCCCTCGTGATTCTCGGGTCCGGACGACAATGCCTGCTCCTTCGAAGAATCTGCCACAGAAACCAGATTAGCCCGACACCGCGCGTACGCGGTGCCGGGCTCATCGGAAAGATCAGCGCTTTTCCTTGATCTTCGCCTTCTTGCCACGAAGCTCACGGAGGTAGTACAGCTTGGCGCGACGGACGTCACCGCGGGTCAGAACCTCGATGGAGGCCAGCGTGGGGCTGTGAACCGGGAAGGTGCGCTCGACGCCGACGCCGAAGGAGACCTTACGGACGGTGAAGGTCTCGCGAACGCCGCCGCCCTGGCGACGAATAACGACGCCCTTGAAGACCTGCACGCGCTCCTTGGAGCCTTCGATAACCTTGACGTTCACGTTGAGCGTGTCGCCGGGACGGAACTCGGGGATGTCGTCGCGGAGCGACTTTTTGTCCAGGAAGTCCAGGGTGTTCATATGTCATCCTTGTATTTCGCAGGAGCAGAGGAACCGAGCGGCACGCGTTTCGGTCTCCCGAAACGGCGCTCGTCTGGTTCGTGCCCAGATCAAGTGCTGCTGCCTGGTCCAGGCAACCCGTCCATTGTGCCAGACGCGGACACCAGCGGGGAAATCGGTGGCGGCGGAGCCGCGTGAATGGTGTGGTCCAATTCCTGCTCGGCCGCCGTCATCGCATGCTCGACGCTCGGCGATCCGGCAATCAGATCCTGGACGTAGATCTTGGCCCTGATGACCGGTCGCCGCCACTTCCGCTCACGCTCGAGCGCGCGGTTCATCCGTTTCGGCTTGCGCGTGTACCGCCAACGTGCCCACGGCGCACCCGGGCGGCTCAGGCGAACCGCACCGATTACCAGCAACGGGAAAACGAACAGGCCGACGAGCCCCGTCCAGATCTTCCCTTTGAGAATCACGATGGCTGCCAAGGCGAAGTTGATCAACGCGACAAAAACGAAGACCAACTTGATCCACGGATCCCGTTCTTCACGGAACCCGGCGACGTCGAGAAGTTCGAGCGGGCGGAAACCCAACAGCACCAGACCGGTCACGGCGATTGCGACGAAAACCGCATCCACCGAGGTCCGACCTTGCTCGGACCAGTACACATCCTTCAGATAGAAGATCAGTGCGAACTCGTCGAGCACCAACGCCGCACCCATACCGAAGATCGCCGCCAGGACGGCACCGGTGGTCTGCGAACCATCGACGTAGACCGCGATCAGCGCACCACCGGAGATCATCATGGCGATCACACCGAACACGACGTGATGCACGTGCTGACCTCCGGGCGCGATGTTGCCCGGCCACCATTTCACCTGCGCACGGATCATCCGGACGCTGAGACGGATGAAGAGGAAGGCAGAGAGGAATCCGAGCAGGAAGAACAGCAATGGCAATCGGCCATGGGCGATGATCTCGCGCTCGAGCCACTCCCGCATCACTGTCCTCCCTTCACCGAATTTCAGATCCGATCATTCTTCCGATTGATACCGCCAACCGACTCGAATGAGACGATACGGACTCCGAAAACCCGGCGGACGGAATTACTTGCCGAAGCCCGCCTTGCGCAGAGCCTCAGCCATCGACCCGGCAGCGGGCGCGCGGTTGTCCGGACGCGACTCGCGTCCACCCTGACGTCCGCCACTACCTCGTTGCTGACCCTGCCCCTGCCCCTGCCCCTGACGCTGACCCTGTGGCTGGCCCTGACGCTGAGGTTGCCCACCTCGCGGGCCTTCGGACTTGCGGGGTGCGCCCACCTCGTCGTCGAGACGAAGCGTCAGCCCGATGCGTTGGCGTGCCTCGTCCACTTCGAGGACCTTCACCTTGACGACGTCACCTGACTTGACGACCTCGCGTGGGTCCTTGACGAAGTTGTGTGACATCGCCGAGACGTGAACCAGACCGTCCTGATGAACTCCGATGTCGACGAAGGCACCGAAGGCTGCGACGTTGGTGACCACACCTTCGAGAGTCATACCGGGCTTGAGATGCGCGACTTTCTCGATGCCTGCGGCAAAGGTCGCGGTCTTGAATTCGGGTCGTGGATCTCGTCCCGGCTTCTCCAACTCGGAGATGATGTCGGTGACGGTCGGTAGACCGAATCGCTCGTCGACGTAGTCGGACGCCGTGACCGATCGAAGTGCCTGCGAGTTTCCGATCACGGTGCGCACGTCCCCGCCGGCACTGGCAACGATCTTGCGAACCACCGGATATGCCTCCGGGTGGACGCTCGACGCGTCGAGCGGGTCGTCGCCGTCGGTGATCCGCAAGAAGCCTGCGCACTGCTCGAAAGCCTTGGGTCCCAGTCGGGAGACGTCCTTGAGTCCCTTGCGGGACTTGAACGGACCGTTCTGGTCCCGATGGGCGACGATGCTCTCCGCTAGGGAACCTGCGATTCCGGACACCCGAGCGAGCAGCGGCACGGACGCGGTGTTGACGTCGACGCCGACCGAGTTGACGGCATCCTCGACGACGGCGTCGAGCGAACGTGAGAGCAGCGATTCGGTGATGTCGTGCTGGTACTGACCGACACCGATGGACTTGGGATCGATCTTGACCAACTCCGCCAACGGATCCTGCAGGCGACGCGCAATGGACACCGCACCGCGAATCGAGACGTCGAGGTCGGGAAGTTCCTGCGACGCGTAGGCCGAAGCCGAGTACACCGATGCGCCTGCCTCGGAGACGACGATCTTGGTCAGGTTGGGCGCGCCGGTCTTCTTGATCAGTTCGGTAGCGAGCGTGTCGGTCTCGCGTGAGGCCGTGCCGTTGCCGATGGCGATCAGTTCGACGCCGTGCTTGGCGACCAGCCCGGCAAGCGTCGCAAGCGCCGCGTCCCACTTGTTCTGCGGCTGGTGCGGGTAAATCGTCTCGTATGCAACAACTTTGCCGGTTCCGTCGACGATGGCAACCTTAGTTCCGGTACGGAATCCGGGGTCGAGTCCCATGGTGGGTCGGGCGCCGGCGGGAGCCGCGAGGAGTAGATCCTTGAGGTTGGTGGCGAAGACGTCGACGGCGTCCTTTTCGGCCGACTGCCGCAGACGCATTCGCGTGTCGATACCGAGCGTGACGGCGAACTTCGTCTTCCACGCCCACTTGACGGTGTCGAGAAGCCACCCGTCGGCGGCCCGACCGCGGTCGGCGATCTCGAACCGCGACGCGATGCGGCCTTCGTAGACTGTGCGCTCCCCCGGCGCGAGTTCTTCGGTGTCGGCCGCCATGTTGAGCGACAGCACTTCTTCCTTCTCTCCGCGCAGGACGGCGAGGATGCGGTGCGAGGGCAGTTTGGAGAACGGTTCCGAGAACTCGAAGTAGTCAGCAAACTTCGAGCCATCGGTTTCCTTGCCCTTGCGGACCCAGGAGACGACCTGGCCGCGACTCCACATAAGCTCGCGCAATTCACCGACCAGATCGGCGTCCTCGGCGAAGCGCTCCACGAGGATCGACCGGGCACCGTCGAGTTGCTCGTCCGAATACTGCGCGGGATCGGTGGTGGGATCTCCGATGAGAGCGTCCGCGACGGGCTCGTGGCCGGCCTCGCGGGCGATCTGCGCCTTGGTGCGCCGCTTCGGTTTGAAGGGGAGGTAGATGTCCTCCAGCCGCGCTTTTGTCTCGGCCAGCATGATCTGACCGCGCAGTTGATCGTCGAGTTTGCCCTGAGAGTCGATCTCCGTGAGCACGGCGTCACGACGGTCGTCGAGCTCGCGGAGATACCGCAGCCGCTCGTCCAGGAGTCGCAACTGGGCGTCGTCGAGCGTGCCGGTGACTTCCTTGCGGTACCGGGCGATGAAGGGCACCGTGGCTCCGCCGTCGAGAAGGTCGACTGCTGCTGCAACCTGGCCTTCGCGGACGTCGAGTTCCTCGGCAATGCGCTGGTTCACGGTCTTGAGAATCACGAGATCCGACCCTACCGCTATCCTGAGACAAGAAGATCGGCAACAGTGCCGTGTCAGGGCTACCGGGGGAAACAGATGAGTACGCGGTACGTCCGGATTGCCGCAATGGCGGCCGCAGTTACTTTTGCGGCTTCGTGCAGCGGTGGACAGAACCCGGATGATTCGATGCAGACCCCCGCCTTCCCCGACACCAATGTTCCGGTCGCGGAGACTCTCGACGGCCGACTGGCGCAAGCTCAGGTGGCGGCGCTCGGGCGTGGTGCGGACGTCTCCATCGCCGTCCTCGATCGATCCTCGGACAAGTACCTCGATGTTGCAGGCGACCAGCAAATCGAAACTGCCTCGGTGGCAAAACTTTTCATCGCCGAGGATCTACTCCATCAGGACGCTCGCGGCGAGCGGCCCATCACGGACGACGATCGCACCCTCATGGCGGCGATGCTCGAATCCTCCGACGACACCGCAGCCAACCTTCTGTGGGACGAGGTCGGCGGTCAGGAGGTGATCACCCGGGTTGCCGAGCGTTACGCACTGACCGCGACGACGCCGCCGTGGGACGGAATGTGGTGGAACACCGAGACTACGACGCACGACCTGGTCACTTTCTACAACGGCGTCCTCGACGACTCCGACCAGCTCGGACCTGAGCGGGTCGAGCAATTCGTCGAGTACCTGCGGCAATCCACTCCCGAAGGAACCGACGGCTACGACCAGAGGTTCGGATTGCCCGAGGCCTTGTTCGGCGAGCCGGTCATCGGAGTCAAGCAAGGCTGGATGTGCTGTGTCGAGGACAAGTGGATCCATCTGTCCACCGGCATCGTCGGTGACGACAACCGATACATCATCGCAATCGGTTCGCGAGAAGACGTCCAGTACACGGACGAGGACAGCTTCTATCCCGACACCTCGTTCACCGACGCCGTCGACGACGAAAGCGCACTGCACGCACGTGACACGGTCACCGGCGTCACACAGATTCTCTTCCCGAGCGGAAGCATCGACGACTGGGCGGCGGCATCCACGACCGCGGATTCGGTGATGCCCGAAGCTTCCGGGCCCTGATTCGATCCACGCGGTCGTGTTAGTCCTCAAGCCTGCTTGTACTCGAGGACGGAACCGATGACCCGTTCCTGTTGTTCGGACGTGAGCATGGGCCACAGCGGCAGTCGAAGGATCGACGCGGAGAACTCGGCGCTACGCACACACGGCTCCGGCGTTCGTCCGTAGCGCACACCGGCCGCACTCGTATCGAGCGGAATGTAGTGGAACGGCGCCACGATTCCGTCGGCGGCAAGATGCCGAATCAAGCCGTCGCGGCTCTCTTCGGTAGGCATCTTGAGATAGAACAGGTGCGCGGTGTGCTCGCGATCATCGGGAACCGCCATGGGAACGACACCGTTCTCGGACGCCCACTCGCCCAGACTCACGCTGTAGGCATCCCAGACGCGATGCCTGGCCGCCTGAATCGCGTCGAACTCCGAGAGTTGTGCGTCGAGGACAGCGGCATTGAGTTCACTGGGCAGATAACTCGACCCGATGTCCTGCCACGAATACTTGTCGACCTGGCCGCGCAGGAAACGCGCACGGTCGGTCCCCTTCTCACGGATGATTTCGGCGCGGGTCATCAACTGATCGTCCGAGAGCAACAGCGCGCCACCCTCGCCGCAGTGAACGTTCTTGGTGTCGTGAAAACTCTGCGTACCGATAGTTCCGATGGTGCCGAGCGCCCGCCCGCGCCACTTTCCGCCGAGCCCGTGAGCGTTGTCTTCGATCAACGCGACGCCGTGGAGTTCCGCGAGGTCGACGAGAGGTTCCATGTCGGCGGCGACTCCGCCGTAATGCATGACCAGTACAGCTTTCGTGCGTTCCGTGATCGCCGCTGCGACGCAGTCGGGATCGATATTGCCGGTACTCGGATCGATGTCGACGAAAACAACAGTGGCACCGCGCAACGCGACGGCGGTCGCCGCCGAACTGAACGCGAAGCTCGGAACTATTACCTCGTCGCCCGGGCCCAATTCGAGCAGCAGCGCACCCAATTCGAGTGCGTGCGTGCACGAGGTGGTCAGCAGAGCATGCGTGGATCCGGTGATCGCCTTGAGCGCTGCAGTCGCGGACTTGGTGAAACGTCCGTCACCGTGAATGTGATCGGACTCCAGAACCGTTGCCAGATTCGACAATTCATTCGATGCCCGATAGGGGCGGGAGAAGATGATGCGATCAGTGCTCACGACTACGCCGATCGATCGAGGTTCCGGGCCGCGGGGAATCGACTGTCAGATACAGCGGCTTTCCGACAAGGACGTGCAGTGCCACGCCAAGGTATTCGGCGATGAGACCGAGCGAGAACAGGATCGCACCCGAACAGACCAGCAGCGCCATGATGATCGACGCCCATCCTTCCGGGTCGTTGTTGTCACCGGTCATGGCTTGGACGAAGATCACCGCAGCCATGATCACACCGGCCGACGCCAGGGTGACCCCGAGCAGACTCACCAGCCGCAGACCGCGGGTTCCGCTACACAACACCATCTTCCAGAACAACGAGAACAAACGGCGATAGTTGTACCCCGATTCCTCGCGGCCTTCCGCTCGAAGTGTCACCGGCGCAGTGGCGGTATTGCCGACGACCCACGTCAGCGCGACGTCCAGATACACGCCGTTGGCGGCGACGCCGGCCAACTGTCGGCCGATGTCACCTCGGATCAGGCGGTAACTTTCGAATCTCGTCGAATCAGGGAACGCGAATACCGTCGCCAAGACGATCTTTGCACCGCGCGAGGTCAGGTTCCGCAAGAATCCATGCGGGCGGGTGTTCGTGGGTTTGGAATACACGAGATCGGATCGCTCCGTCAGCGCGGTGTCGAGGAAAGCCCCGATGTGCACCGGGTCGTGCTGGCCGTCTTCGTCCATCGTCACGATCCACTGGCCACGTGCAACGGCCATACCGGCGATAGTCGCCGCGTCCTGGCCGTAGTTGCGACTGAGCCACACGACACGCACCTGATCGAAACGGCGCTCCAATTCGAGTAACACGACGTCGGAACGGTCCGGACCGTTGTCGTGAACCAGCACGATCTCGTCGACGGTGAACTGCGCTCCACCGGGCGTCGAACTCGGTGCGCACAGGCCGTCCAACTCCTCGACGAGCGCCGTGATCGTCTTTTCGCCCTGATAAACGGGCACTACGACGGAAATCGAGTGCACTCGCTTCCACTCCCTTCAGGGGGCTCGACTGGCGCCGAGAGACAGGCACGATCGGGCCCACACCGTCGCGAACTTTAACACGCAGAGATGTCCGGACTTCGGATGCCGACGGCGCGTGATGCGCTCGCGTCTCCGCGCGCCCCACCTGCCCTGTTAAGGTCTGGAACTCGTGGTGGAAACTCGCACTCTCGCCCGGGCAGACGTGTACAAGTGGGGCGCCGTCACGGCGGTCGGTGTCATCGCCGGCTACCTGGCCGTGGTGCTCGCGAACGCTCGTCACTTCTACACCGACGACACCGAGTCCCAGTACGCGCCGCTGTGGGTCATGCTCGGCCGTAGCCTGCGAGAAGGACACCTGCCGGTACTCGTCCCCGAGAACTGGATGGCGGGCAACTACGCGATCGAGGAAGCGGGCCTTCTCAATCCGCCACAACTTCTGATCGACCTGATCGCACCGTCCTTCGACAACCTGGCGCTTTACGCGACGATCGTGAAATTGATCTTCGCGATCATCCTTGCGCTGGGCGTCTATCGGATCTGCCTGGAGTACGGCTCGAAGCCCACGTGGGCTGCGGTCGCCGGAGTCTCGATTCCGTTCACCGGTTTCCTCCTCTTCTTCGACTCGGCCAGTTGGATGACAGCCTTCACCGGCACTGCCTGGATGGTGCAGGCGTGGGCCTCGGCAATCCGCTACGCCAGAGGCAAGAGCGGTCCGATCCCGACCTTCGTGTTCTTGTATCTCGCGATGTCGGTCCAATATGTTTTCCCCGCAGTCGAATCCGGCTTGATGATCGTCGCAGTCGCGATCGGCGAAGTTGTCTATCAGCGGCGTTGGCTGCCGTCGCTGCGGCTTCTGGCGGTGTCTGCCTGTGCCGCCCTCGCCGGTCTCGCGACGTATCTGCCGAGCCTGCTCACCGCCGACGTCACCTGGCGCGGTGCATCCGAAGTCAAGAACGACGCATTCCTTGCCGTTCCCTGGTCGGAATCGCTGAACGCGAGCCTGCCGAGCACGATGCCCGCATTCTCCTCGTGGTGGGGATACATCCAGACCATGCCCATGGTCTACGTCGCGTGGTTCCTCATTCCGGCTCTGGCGTTCATCGACTGGGGCAAGGCACGCGCCGCGGCACGCGAATTGACCGCCGTCGGGATCTTCACGGTCGCCGTCCTCATGTGGACTGCCGGGCCGAGCACGATCGGCCCACTGCGGTGGCCCGCGCGCGTGCTTCCGATGGTGGCCATCGGACTCCTGCTTCTGGTGTGCATCCTGCTCGGGCGTTACGCCACGACCGACAAGTTGCGCGGACGCTGCGTTGCAGCGGGAATCCTCGTGGGCCTGCTTTTGATCAGGTCCGCCTCGGCAGCTCCCGGGCTCGCAAAATGGCATGTGATCTCAGCCCTGGTCGTTGCCGCACTCGGCGCTGCGATGGTGTGGCTGGGCCGCACCAAGGGCACCGCGCTCGCATGCCTGTTGGCAATCGCCGCGGTCTCCCCCATCGCCTACACCCAGGTTCGGGCCGCGCAACCAACCCCGATGAGCTGGGATCTGCCCGAATCCCGCTCGGAGATGAAAGAGGCCTTCCCCGACTTCGAAGGCACGACACTGCAACTGGGCGACCGTGCACTCATCGCACCCGGGGACAAAACCCTCGACGGAGCGTACGGTTCCCTGGCTTTCGGCAACTACCCCAAAGACCTCGAACTGACCTACACCAGCGGCTACACCCCCAACGGGCACTTCTACTTCGGTGATCTGCTCTGCATGCGCTGGGACATGAGCGTCTGCCCCGACGCCTTCCGACGGGCATTCACCGTCGAACCCACCACCGGCCGCACCATCGTCGACCTGATGAACGTGGACCGCGTCGTACTGCAGAACGCCCTCTACCCCGACGCACGTAAGAGCCCGGCCCCCGACGGGTGGACATGGGTGGACTACCCCGGTCACGAGAACTACATCTCCGTACTCGAACGCGTCGACGGGCCCGTCTCGACACGAAACGGCCGCATCGCCGATACCCATGGCGTCGAAGCTGTTTCGACCGCCGAGTCGAACCTGTCGAGCACCCTTCGTGTCAGTTCGGAGACCGGCGGCAAGGTTGTGTTCGCACGGCTCGGCTGGCCCGGGTATCGAGCTAGCCTCGACCGTCAGCCTGTCCCGATCGACGTCGTCGCGAAGTCCTTTGTCACCGTGGACATCCCAGCCGGGACGAAGGACGCTGAACTTGTCCTCACGTGGCGGCCCCCGGGATGGAAGGTCGGCGGCGCTTCGATGGTCGCCGGAATCCTCGGCCTCGGTGTGCTCGAGTGGATGTATCTGCGGACACGACGCAAGGACCGGATCAACATCGTGAAAACCGAGTCTTCATGACCGAAGACATCGCATCACCCGAGAACCCCGGCCCACTGCTGCGGGTGGTCAAGCATCAACCCATCGCGTTTGCCATTGTCGGAGTGGCCAATACGGCGATCGGATACGGGCTCTTCGTGATCTGGTCACTGATCCTCGACAACAAGGATCTGTATCAAGTGGCTGTGATCGGTGCGTACTCCATCAGCGTGCTCATCGCTTTCGTTCTGCATCGGACGTTGGTTTTCCGCGTCCGCGGACATGTGGCACGCGACCTGGGCGCGTTCATCGTCGTCAATTCCGGTGGCCTCGTGCTGAATCTGATACTCGGAACGATCGCGGTGTCGATTCTGCATGCCCCGCCGCTTCCCGCCCAGGCGGTTGTCATGTTGATCGTTGCCGGGGTGAGTTTCTTCGGTCATCGATACTTCTCGTTCCGCCGCAAACCTGCCGAGCGGCACTGACCTTCTACGATTCGCGGGGTAGCGCTCGATCCACCGCGGCCTCGACGATCGTACGAATATCTTCCTCCCCGAACAGGTTCGGCAATGTCAGTCGATCCAGTACGAGCCAGTTCAGCGACAAATAGAGCAGGCGAACGGTCATCGCATCACCCGGCACGCCCGACGCCAGATGATTGGCTACGTTCAGATCGAAGTCTTCTCGGATGCGGACGGTCAGGACCGCTCGCAGGTCCGGACGACGTATCGCCTCCAGCCGCAACTCCATGAGCGCGAGGAAACCCGTTCCAAACGAGGTGACCCGCTCGACCACGTCGAGCATGAGCGTCACCAGTCGCTCACGATCGGTGCCGTTGACGGGATCGATCAATCCCTCGAGGTCGTCCGGAATCAGTCGCTCGTAGATCCGGCCACCGGCCTGCGTGAGTAGGTCGTCGCGATTGGAGAAGTAGTTCGACGCTGTCCCGTTCGGCACGGCTGCCTGGGTGTCGACGGCTCGAAAAGTCAAGCCTCGAGCACCCTCTCGGGCCAACACCTCGATTGCCGCGTCGATCAGGGCAAGCCGTCGTTCCGGGTTCTTTCGCACTTGACATCACTCCTGACACGACCCTAAGTTAAACCACTACAAACATAGTACTACGAACGGAGCGTTTGATGCGAAAGCTTGTGTACTACGTGGGAGCTTCCCTCGACGGCTACATCGCGGGCCCAGACGGCGAATTCGATTTCTTCCCGGTTTCCGAACAGATCACGGCCTGGATATGTGATCGATATCCCGAGACCGTGCCAACGCATGTGCGGCCCGCTCTCGGAATCGAGGACGCACCCAACAGAACCTTCGACACGGTCGTCATGGGCCGCGGCTCTTACGAGCCCGGGCTGAGCCTCGGCGTGACCAGCCCTTTTGCGCACCTGCGCCAGTTCGTCGTCTCCAGCACCCTCCCTGGCGCCGAGGATCCCGCGGTCACCATCGTTCGCACCGATCCACGTGCGGTCGTCAGATCCCTCAAAGAGGAAGAAGGACAAGATATCTGGCTGTGCGGCGGCGGAACTCTCGCCGGCGAACTACTACCGGAGATCGACGAGTTGATCGTCAAAAGGTATCCGGTTGTCGCCGGCGCGGGCATACCGATGATCAGAGGTAACTTCGAGCCGACACTGTTCACACCGACTGCAACCGAATCGCTCGACGACGGCGCAAGCATCACCTGGTTGAAGAGAAATACCTAAGGAAGTAGATCCGGTCGACGCTCGGCCGTGCGCTGCAGCGACTGCTCATGGCGCCAGGCCTTGATCTTCGCGTGATCTCCGGAAAGCAGAACAGGCGGAACCTCGAGATCACGCCACACGGCGGGGCGAGTGTAACTGGGCCCTTCGAGGAGCCCGTCGGAGAACGAATCCTCTTGGTGTGACAGCTGATTGCCGAGAACGCCGGGCATCAGTCGCACAACAGCCTCGACCATCACCAGCACGGCTGCTTCGCCGCCGATCAGAACGTAATCGCCGATACTGACTTCTTCGACGCGAACCCGCTTGGCGGCGTCGTCGAAGACGCGTTGGTCGATACCTTCGTATCGGCCGCAGGCGAAGACAAGGTGCTTGGCGGTGGCCCAGCGATGTGCGGTCGCCTGAGTGAACGGGACGCCGGCGGGAGTCGGCACCACCAGGATCGTCTCGGCATCATCCGGGCCGGAAGAATCGGAGCGACCGATCACGTCGTCCAGTGCCGGACCCCAGACGGTGGGTTTCATGACCATGCCGGGTCCGCCGCCGTACGGGGAATCGTCGACGGCTTTGTGTACGTCATGGGTCCACGACCGAAGATCGTGGACGTCGACCGAGATCAAGCCACGTTCGATTGCCTTGCCCAGCAAGGCAGCACGAAGCGGTTCGAGATACTCGGGAAAGATGGTGACGACGTCGAGACGCATGACAAACGATCAGTCGTTGTCTGGGTTCGAATTATCGCTGTTCGACTTGTCACCGAAGTCCGGGTCGAGCAGTCCCTCGGGAGGCTCGATCATCACGACGCCGTCGGCAATCGACACCGAGGTGACGATGGCGGCGACAAACGGGATCAGCAATTCACCGGACGTCTCGCCGGTACGACGAATCGAAAGCAATTCGCCTGCGGCGGAATGTAATACCTCGATGACCGAACCGACCTCGGTACCGTCCGTGAGGACGACCTTCAGTCCTTCGAGTTCGTGATCGTAGAACTCGTCCGGATCATCCGAAGGCTCGAGTTCGGAACTGTCGATGACAAACAGTGTGCCGCGCAACGCATCTGCGTCGCCACGGTCACTGACGCCTTCGAGGCGCAGCAGAAGCCGCCCGGAATGATCCCGGGCGGCTTCCACTGTGTACGACTTCAGTGTGGACTCGCGCGGCTTGCGCCCACGCAGCACAGAACCTACGGCAAAACGATCGTCGGGCTCGTCTGTACGAACCTCGACTACCAATTCACCTTTGATGCCATGCGACTTCGCGACACGACCGACTACGAGTTCCACCTGTTTACTGCCGTCTACTGATCGGTGTCGACGACATCAACACGGATACCGCGGCCACCGATGCCGGAGACCAAGGTCCGCAGAGCGGTCGCCGTGCGACCACCCCGACCGATGACCTTGCCGAGATCGTCGGGGTGCACGTGCACCTCGACGGTCCGTCCCCGACGTCCGGTGATCAGCTCGACACGCACATCGTCGGGATTGGCGACGATGCCACGCACGAGATGCTCTACCGCATCAGCGACGACGGCACTCACTTGTCAGCAGCCTCGGCGTCTGCAGCGGGAGCCTCGGCGTCAGCCGCGGTGTCTTCTGCCTTGGCCTCGTCAGCCTTTGCAGCCTTCTTCTTCTTGGGGGTGATTGCTTCTGCAACCGGCTCGTTCTCGGCCTGCGCGAGTGCAGCCTGGAAGAGTTCGAGCTTGGTGGGCTTGGCTTCCTTGACGCGCAGGGTGCCTTCGGTGCCCGGCAGGCCCTTGAACTTCTGCCAGTCACCGGTGATCTTGAGGAGTGCCTCGACGGGCTCGGTGGGCTGTGCGCCCACGGACAGCCAGTACTGAGCGCGCTCGGAATCGATGTCGATCAGCGAGGGCTCTTCCTTCGGGTGGTACTTGCCGATGGTCTCGATCGCACGGCCGTCACGACGGGTGCGCGAGTCGGCGATGACAACGCGGTACTGAGCGTTGCGGATCTTGCCGAGGCGGGTGAGCTTGATTTTGACAGCCACAGCTGCAGTTCTCCTTCAGCGCGCACAACAGTGCTGCGCATGTCACGTGCAATTCAGCGACCCACACGATTTGTGAGCCCGGTTTTGCCTCTATCCTGTGACCGTCGCAGCGGTACGTAACCGGTTGCGACGAACAATGGTCCATTGTGCCAGATGGGTGGGCTCGTTCGGAAACCACCCTGTGCGCGCTTCGAGAGTGCAGGGACTCCCTAACCACTCACGGGGGTGCCGCGGAGGATCACACGCATCGGCTTCGCGAGCACATCGGGGTTTCCGCGCGGATCTTCGGAATAAACCACCAGGTCGGCGGGCGCTCCCTCTTCGATGCCCTGGGCACCCAACCAACTCCGCGCATCCCAGCTGGCTGCGCCCAACGCCTGGTGAGCTGTCAATCCGGCAACTTCGAGTTCGGCGATCTCGTCGGCGATCCGCCCGTGCCTGATCGAACCGCCGGCATCCGTTCCGGCATAGATCGGAATCCCGGCCTCGTGAGCGGCACCGATTGTCTGGTGCCGACGAGCGTGCAAATCGCGCATATGCGCCGCGTAGATCGGATATCGCGTGGCGGAGTCCGCGATCTCGGGGAAAGTAGCGATGTTGATCAGCGTCGGAACCAGGGCCGTGCCGTGCGCGACCATCGACTCGATGGTCGCGTCCGTCAATCCGGTGCCGTGCTCGATGCAGTCGATACCGGCGTTGATCAGGCCGGGCAAAGCGTCTTCGGCAAAAACGTGAGCGGTGACCTTTGCGCCTTCGGCGTGGGCGGCAGCGATGGCCTCGACCAGGATCTCGTCGCTCCACAAGGGAGCCAAATCGCCGACGGAACGATCGATCCAGTCGCCGACGAGCTTGACCCAGCCGTCACCAGCGCGTGCCTGACGCACTACCTCGGCCGGCAACTGAGATTCGTCGTCCAGGTCGACCGGCAAGCCCGGGATGTACCGCTTGGGTGCCGCGATGTGCTGACCTGCGCGAATGATTCGCGGCAAATCGAGGCGCTCGTCGATGAACCTGGTGTCGACCGGTGATCCGGCGTCGCGGAGCAACAGCACGCCCGCGTCACGTTCGGTCTTCGCCTGCTCCAGCAAGCCGTCGACGGTTTCGCCGCCGCCACCGCCGTAGCGGATACCGACGTGACAATGCGCATCCACGAGACCCGGTGTGATCCAACCCGACTCGACGATCGTCTCCGCACCGGACACCGGCTCGAAGGAAATCAGCCCGTCGACGATCCACAATTCGATCGGCTCGGCATCGGGCAGACCGATACCCCGCAGATGAAGCGCAGCCACCGACTACTTCTTGGGCAGCTTGAGCTGGGAAAGATCGATGCCTTCCAGTCCGGGCGGCAACTGATCGAGACCCTTGGGCATGTTCGACAGGTCGGGCATACCGGCCGGCATTCCGCCGGGCATACCCGGGAATCCGCCCATGCCGGGGAATCCTCCGCGCATCTTGGGCTGCGTCGGGCCCTTGCCGCCCTTCTTGCCCTTCTTGCCCTTCTTGCTGCGAACCTGCTTACGCGCGCCGGGCATGCCCATACGGCCGGCCATGGCAGCCATCATCTTGCGGGCTTCGAAGAAGCGATCCACCAACTGGTTGACGTCGGAAACCTTGACGCCCGAACCGTTCGCGATGCGCAGTCGGCGTGAGGCGTTGATGATCTTCGGATCGTCGCGCTCGGCCGGCGTCATACCGCGGATGATGGCCTGAATGCGATCGAGTTGCTTCTCGTCGACGTTGGCCAGCGCGTCCTTCATGCCGCCGGCACCCGGCAGCATGCCGAGGAGGTTGCCGATCGGGCCCATCTTGCGGACGGCCATCATCTGATCGAGGAAGTCTTCGAGGGTGAGCTGACCGGAACCGATCTTCGCTGCGGTCGCTTCGGCCTGATCGGCGTCGAAAACCTGCTCGGCCTGCTCGATGAGGCTCAGGACATCGCCCATACCGAGGATCCGGCTGGCCATGCGATCGGGGTGGAAGACGTCGAAGTCTTCGAGCTTCTCGCCGGTGGACGCGAAGAGGATCGGCTGGCCGGTGACCTCGCGGACGCTCAGTGCGGCACCACCGCGGGCGTCGCCGTCGAGCTTGGTGAGGACGACACCGGTGATGCCGACTCCCTCACGGAACGCGTCGGCGGTACTGACCGCGTCCTGACCGATCATGGCGTCGAGGACGAAGATGGTCTCGTCCGGGTTGACGGCGTCACGGATACCGGCGGCCTGCGCCATCAGCTCCGAGTCGATACCGAGGCGACCGGCGGTGTCGACGATCACGACGTCGTAATGCTTGTTGCGTGCTTCTTCGACGCCGGCGCGGGCGACCTCGACGGGGTCGGCTGCGGACACGCCCAGTGCGTTTTCGCCGCCGCCGATGGAGGTACCGGGATGCGGCGCGAAGACTGCAGCGCCCGCACGCTCACCGACGATCTGAAGCTGAGTGACGGCGCCGGGACGTTGAAGGTCACAGGCGACGAGGAGGGGCGTGTGCCCCTGGTCCTTGAGCCACTTGGCCAACTTTCCGGCCAGCGTGGTCTTACCGGAACCCTGCAGACCGGCCAACATGATGACCGTCGGCGGAGTCTTGGCGAACTGGAGTCGACGAGTTTCGCCGCCGAGAACCTCGACCAGCTCTTCGTTGACGATCTTGACGACCTGCTGAGCCGGGTTCAGTGCACCCGAGACCTCGGCGCCCTTGGCGCGTTCCTTGATCTTGGCGATGAAGCTGCGCACTACGGGAAGCGCGACGTCGGCCTCGAGCAGGGCAAGGCGGATCTCGCGGGCCGTAGCGTCGATGTCGGCGCCGGACAGACGACCCTTGCCACGCAGATCCTTGAGAGATCCGGTCAATCTGTCGGAAAGGGATTCGAACACCGAGTGCGCTCCTGAAGGTCGTGCGAGTTAGCCGTGGATATTCTCGGGCACCAGCCTAGCCGCTACGCCCGCACCGATCCCAGCCGATGCGGGCGTAACTGCCGAAACCGGTCCGTCAATCCTCTTTCTTCTTGGGTTGTGGCACCGGGACCACCGCCAGCACCGCCTCCTCGACGCGCTCTCGCGCCGCACGGGTATCGGCCTCACCGAAGTCGAGGCAGAACGCGTCGACCACCGAGGAACCCAACGTGGCGACCTTCGCCCACCGGATGTCGGCACCACTGTGTTCGAGTGCTGCGGCCAGTCGGCAAAGCAGGCCGACGCGGTCCTCGGTACGCAATTCGAGGATCGCGTGACCGTCACCGGGCGCATCGAACCAGATGACCCGCGGCGGTGCCTGCGAATAGAGCACCGGAACCGCCGAATCCTTGTTTGTCTGGATCGGGTCGTCCCACTGCTCTGCCCGTGCCTCCTCGTCCTTGGCGTCGAGAAGTTCGAGCAGATTCAGTTCACCGGCCGAAGCGCGGATCAATTCCTGCCTGAGCAGCACCGCCTGCGGCGGTGTGCCGAACCTCGGTGTGACGACAAACGAATTGACCGCCGAACCCGCGTGCGATCCCAGCGAAGCGGAATGCACCCGCAACGACTGCAGCGCCAGAACGCCGGCAGCCCGAGACAGCAACCCGGGCGCGTCGGGCGCGATGACGGTCACGACGTAGGTGTGCGGATTCTCGGCCGGTACGAGCGAGACGTGAACCCCGCCATCCTCGGCAATGGCCAACTGCTCGGGAGCGAGTGGATCGGGTTGTGGGAGTTCCTCCCCCGCCATCAACAAACGGCAACGACGCACGAGCTCACCGATCAGAGACGACTTCCAGTCGCCCCAGACGCCAGGCCCGGTGGCCAGCGAATCCGCCTCCGCCAACGAATGCAGGAGATCGAGAAGCGTCCCGTCCCCTTCGAGTGCGTCGACCACTCGCTGAACCGTTGCCGGATCGTCGAGGTCGCGACGGGTCGCCGTTTCCGGCAGCAGCAAGTGATAGCGCACCATCGCCGTCAACGTCGCGACGTCGGAAGGCCAGAGCCCCAAGCGATTTCCGATCGCAGTGGCCAATTCGGCACCGACGACGCTGTGGTCTCCCCCTCGCCCCTTCCCGATGTCGTGGATCAACGCACCGAGCATGAGCAAGTCCGGCCGAGCGACGCGAGTGGTGAATCCGCTTGCATACGCGGCGGTTTCGACCAGGTGGCGATCCACCGTCCACGTATGGACGGCGTCGCGCGGCGGAAGATCGCGAATGGTCCCCCACTCCGGCAGGAGGCGACCCCAGAGCCCGGTCCGGTCCATCGCCTCGATCACCGGAACGGCACGCGATCCCGAACCGAGCACGACCAAGAGATCGTTGACCGCATTTTTCGGCCACGGCTCACGCAATTCGGGGGCATTGTCGGCCAGGCGATTGAGCGTCGACGCGGAGATCGGCATGCCGTTGGTGGCCGCCGCTGCCGCGACCCGCATCACCAGACCGGGATCCTTCTTCGGCCTCGCATCGCGCGCCAGGACAACTTCGCCGGCATGCTCGACGACGCCCTCGTCCAGTGGTCGCCGCACCGGCGCGCGACGCAGCCGCGACAAACCACGCCGGGGCAAGGAGTTTCCGGCGGTACGGATACCGACGTCCACCGAATAGCTGATGGTGCGCGCCGATTCGCTGAGAAGGCGGGCCAGATCGAATCGATCACCGATCCGCAGCGCCGCACCGATTTCGTCGGCGTCCTGCGCTCGCAGTTGATCGCGGGCGCGACCGGCAACGCGGTGAAGTTCAGTGCGCACGTCGAGCAACCGCCTGTGCGCGAGTGCCAGACCGCCGCCGGGCGAGTTGGGTCCCAGCCCTGGCATCCCGTCGGTCAATTGCGCGATGGACAGGGCGTTGAGCAGTTGCACGTCGCGCAGCCCGCCACGGCCGCTCTTGAGATCCGGTTCGGCGCGATGGGCGATCTCGCCGCTGCGCTCCCACCTCGTACGGGTCTGGGTGATCAATTCGTCGAATCGGCTGCGGATGTCCATGCGCCACTGTCGACGGACACCACTGATCAACAGGTTGCTCAGCTCCACATCGCCGGCAATGTGGCGTGCTTCGAGCATTCCGAGTGCCGCCGTCATGTCGGTGGCCGCAACCTGAAGCGCCTGCGGAAGCGTCCGCACGCTGTGGTCGAGTTTGATGTGCGCGTCCCACAGCGGGTACCACAGGCTGTCCGCAACCTGGGCCACGACTGCTGGGTCCATGTCGTCGTGCAGCAGAATCAGATCGAGATCGGAATACGGCAGCAGTTCGCGTCGGCCCAGACCACCCACGGCGACGATGGCAAACCCACAATCCGGTTTGATGCCCAGTTCGGTTCCCTTGGTGGTCAACCAGAATTCGTGCAGATCGACCAGTGCATGTCGCAGTGAGGGGGCGTCGAGCCTCCTGTTCTTGACGCCTCCGGTGAGTAGGGCCTTGCGTGCGCGGGCCAGGTCCGCAGCTTCGTCGGATCCCCCTGACGAGACCGGCCCTGGCCCCGTCGCTTTCGCGACGGAACCAGGGCCGAGGTTCTCGGACCCTTTCGGGTCAGAGTGCATCGCCACCGCGTTCCCCGGTGCGAACCCGGATGACCGACTCGACTGGCGAGACCCACACCTTGCCGTCACCGATCTTGCCGGTTCGAGCGGCCTCGACGATCACCTCGACCACCTTGTCCACGGCCGCGTCGTCGACGACGACCTCGACCCGGACCTTGGGTACGAAGTCCACGGAGTACTCCGCGCCTCGGTACACCTCGGTGTGGCCCTTCTGTCGGCCGTAGCCCTGAACTTCGCTGACTGTCATACCCAGCACTCCGGCCTGCTCGAGTCCGGTCTTGACGTCCTCGAGCGTGAACGGCTTGACGATTGCTGTGATCAGCTTCATGTGCTCATCCCTTTCCAAACTCTGAAGTGCCTGAATTCACTTTAATCACGTGCTGATCACGCGAGGTCGTATGCGGTCTCTGCGTGTTCGGTCTCATCGATGCCGCGTGCCTCGTCCTCGGCCGAGATTCGCCAGCCCAGGGGCTTGAGTGCGAAGCCGATGATCGTCGTCAGAACGCCGGTGAAGACGAGTGCTGCGAGTGCGATCACGATCTGAACCACCAGTTGCTTGTAGTCGCCGCCGTAGAAGAGGCCGGTTGCGGTGCCGAAGAATCCGATACCGATCGTGCCCCACAGGCCGGAGACAAGGTGCACACCGACGACGTCGAGCGAGTCGTCGAAGCCGAAGCGGAACTTCAGGCCGACTGCGAGAGCGGACAGGATGCCGGCTACGGCGCCGAGGAAGATGGAACCGACCGGGTTGAGCGCACCGGCAGCAGGGGTGATGGCGACCAGACCGGCGACCGCACCGGAAGCTGCGCCGAGGCTGGTGGCGTGACCGTCACGAATACGCTCGGTGGCGAGCCAGGCCAGGACTGCGGCACACGTCGCGGTGGTCGTGTTGACCCAGGCGAGACCGGCGTTACCGTCGGCGGCGAATGCCGAGCCGGCGTTGAAGCCGAACCAACCGAACCAGAGAAGTGCTGCGCCGAGCATCACGAAGGGCAGGTTGTGCGGACGGAAGGCGGTCTTGCCGAAGCCGAGACGCTTGCCGACGATGAGGGCGAGGACCAGACCGGCCATACCCGCGTTGATGTGAACGACTGTGCCACCGGCGAAGTCGATCGGAGCGACGTTGGCGACGGTGACTCCGTCGTCGTTGACCGTGGTGCCGAAGAGCTTTGCCGCGATGCCGTCCTCGGAGCCCGAGAGGAGTCCGCCGCCCCACACCATGTGTGCGAGGGGGAAGTAGACGACGGTGACCCAGATACCCGAGAACAGCAGCCAGGTGCCGAACTTGACCCGCTCGGCCAGGGCACCACTGATAAGGGCGGTGGTGATGATCGCGAATGTCACCTGGAACGCGATGTCGATGACGTTGGGGTAGCCCCACGCGCCGGCGATGAAGTTGCCGTCAGCATCGGTGATGCTGTTCTTGAGGCCGAAGAACTCGAACGGGTTGGCAAAAATGCCCCCGATGTTCTCGGTGCCGTAGGACATCGACCATCCCCACAGAACGTAGATGACGCCGATGACGGCCATGGCCCCGAAGGACATCATCATCATGTTCAGGACGGACTTGGACCGAGACATCCCGCCGTAGAAGAAAGCGAGGCCGGGTGTCATCAGCAAGACCAGAGATGCAGCCATCAGCATCCATGCGGCGTTACCGGAGTTCGCCAACAAATCGTCGGTACTCACTTACTACCTCCTAGTCGCACGTGCCGGGCAGCACGTCGTTAAGGAGAAGAGTGCTGGGCTGGTGTTTCGTCCATGGCGCTGTCGCGTTTCGCAGACGTGAACCAATTGCCCAACTTTGTTGCAAACAGGTTTCGCCAGCGGGTTCTACCGACCCTGTGCGCCTTTTCGGTAGTTCGCGCTACCAAAAAGGCGCACGGGGGCGTCAGCCCAGCAGGGCGTCGACGAACGCACCCGGCTCGAAGGGCGCCAGGTCGTCGGCACCTTCACCGAGACCGACCAACTTCACCGGCACACCCAGTTCATGCTGAACCTGGAAGACGATTCCGCCCTTGGCGGTTCCGTCCAGCTTGGTCAGTACGACGCCGGTGATGTCCACGACCTCCGCGAACACTCGAGCCTGTGCCAGTCCGTTCTGGCCGACCGTCGCATCGAGAACCAGCAGAACGTCGTCGACCGACGCCTTCTTCTCGATGACCCGCTTGACCTTGCCGAGCTCGTCCATCAGGCCGGTCTTGGTGTGCAGGCGGCCGGCGGTGTCGATGAGGACCACGTCCACGCCGTCCGCGATGCCCCGTGAGACCGCGTCGAAGGCAATCGCAGCGGGATCGCCACCCTCCTTGCCACGAACAACTTCAGCGCCGACACGCTCGGCCCACGTCTGGAGCTGATCGGCGGCGGCCGCGCGGAACGTGTCCGCGGCACCGAGCACGACGCGACGACCGTCGGCGACGAGCACGCGAGCCAGCTTGCCGGTGGTCGTTGTCTTGCCGGTCCCGTTGACGCCGACGACGAGCAGAACAGCCGGGTGATCATCATGCGGCAATGCGCGGATGGAGCGGTCCAGTTCGGGACGCAGTTCGGCGATCAACACCTCGCGCAGAAGGGCGCGGGCGGCAGCCTCGGTCCGGACGCTGCGGGCCGCCATCTGCTCACGAAGCTTCGTGACAACCTTTTCCGTGGTCGCGGAGCCGAGGTCTGCGATGAGAAGGGTGTCCTCGACTTCTTCCCACGAGTCCTCGTCCAGATCGCCGCCACCGAGCAGACCGAGCAAGCTCTTGCCGACCGCTGACTGCGAGCGGGAGAGGCGCCCGCGCAGTCGGTCCAGCCGGCCTTCGGTCGGGTCGATCTCGTCCAACACGAGCGGTGCAGGCTCGACGGGTTCAGGAACTACAACGGGCTCGGGAACTACGACGGGCTCGGGTACGACTGCAGGTTCGGGAACGACAGGTTCTTCGACAACAGGTTCTGCTACTGGTGGTTCTTCTACGACCGGCTTTTCGATTACCGGCTCTTCGACAACCGGTTCCTCGACAACAGCGGGTTCTTCGACAACCGGCTCCTCGACGACAGCCGGCTTCTCAGCAACAGGTTCTTCGACGACCGGTTCTTCGACGACAGGTTTTTCGACGACAGGCGGCTTCTCCGCGACCGGCGGCGTCGGAACCACCGGAGGTGGCGCCGTTGCCGTCGAGCCTTGACTGAAGTTGAACCCGCCACCGGCCTTGTAGCCGCCTGACTTGTCCTTCTCGGGGGTGCCGAGCTCCGGCTTCGTCTCGGGCGCCTTCAGCGAGACCTGCCCCTTGCGGTAGCGCAGGAATCCGGCAACGAGAACGACGAGTAGTACGGCCGCTACAGCCGCGATGATGATCCAAGCCTGGGTAGTCACCGGCCCATTGTTTCAGGCTCCGACCCGGAAAGTGAGCAGGGCTTACGTCGAGGCCATGTCTTGACCGCGAAGTCGCTGCGAAATCACGGTGGTGATGCCGTCGCCGCGCATGCTGACTCCGTACAACGCGTCGGCGATTTCCATCGTCGGTTTCTGGTGAGTGATCACAATCAACTGCGACTTCTCCCGCAATTGTTCGAAGAGTCCGATCAGCCGCCGCAGGTTGGTGTCGTCCAACGCCGCCTCGACCTCGTCCATCACGTAGAACGGGGACGGGCGTGCCCGGAAGATCGCGACCAGCATGGCCACCGCGGTCAACGACTTCTCGCCGCCCGACAGCAACGACAACCGCTTGACCTTCTTACCGGGCGGACGCGCCTCGACTTCGATGCCTGTGGTCAGCATGTCCGACGGATCGGTGAGAACCAGTCGTCCTTCTCCCCCGGGGAACAATTTCTCGAACACGCCCACGAACTCCCGCTCGACGTCGGCATAGGCCTCGGTGAACACCTGCAGGATTCGTGCGTCCACGTCTGCGACCACAGCAAGAAGGTCCTTACGGGCGGTCTTGACGTCCTCCAATTGAGTGGAGAGGAAGGTGTACCGCTCCTCGAGAGCTGCAAATTCCTCGAGCGCCAGCGGATTGACCTTGCCGAGGGTGGCGAGGTCTTTCTCCGCCCGCTTCGCGCGCCGTTCCTGAGTCGCACGATCGTACGGAAGCGGAGCGGGGGCGGTTACCTGCTCGCCGCGCTCCTTGGCCTGCTCGTACTCCTCGATTTCGAGAGCGGTCGGCGGCAGTTCGACGTCGGGTCCGTACTCGGCGATCAGATCATCGAGGCCGATACCGTACTGATCGAGGATCGACTCCTCGAGTTGTTCGATGCGCAGCGCTGCCTGAGCCTTCGCAACCTCGTCGCGATGGACGGCGTCGGTGAGTGAAGCGAGCTGTCCGGTCAGTGCCCGGACGATCTCGCGGACCTGATCCAGCTTGGCCGTGCACTCGGAGCGGGCCCGAGCCAACTCGTCGCGATGAGCAAGAGCTGCAGCGACGACGGCCTCGAGTTCGGCCGCCACGCGCTGCCCCGACTCGGCGACGGCAGCTGCAACCTCCGCAGCGTGCGCTCTGGCGCGCAGAGCCCGCTCGGCGCGAATTCGTGCCTCTCGTTCGGCAGCAGCGGCGCGGCGAAGCGAATCAGCCTTTCCGCGTACGGATTCCGCACGTTCTTCGGCGGTGCGCACGGCAAGGCGAGCATCCATTTCGACTATGCGCACTTCGGCCAGCGCTGCTGCGGCCATTTCGCGATCGGCAGCGGTCGATTCCGCACCGTGTCCCGGTGCACTGCCGTCGGTTTCGGCCACACGCAGACGTTCTTCCAGGTCCGCCAGCTTTGTCAGCGACTCACCGCGGCCCTCCTCGGCACGCACTCGCTGGGCGGTCAACCGCTCGGATTCCGCGTGGGCGACTCGTGCTGCTTGCCCCAATCTGCCCAACTGCTCGTAAATGGCGGACATGGCAGCGTCCGACTCGTTGAGCGCGGCCAAAGTCTGCTCCGCGGTCTCGCGTCGAGCGGCCTGTTCGGCCAGAGCGCCGGACAGCGCCGCGTCGAGTTCCTCGGATCGGCTCTCCGTTGCCGCCAGTTCCGCTGCTGACGCGTCGATCGCCGCCTGTACCTCCAGCGTGCTGGGTTGCCGATCCGAGCCACCGATCATCCACCCCGAGCCGTGCAGATCGCCGGAACGCGTCACTGCACGAATTCCCTTGTGGTCAGCAACAACTCGAATCGCGTCCTCGAGGGTCTCGACCAGGACAACGCCATCGAGTATTGCGGTCAACCCCGCACGCAACTCGTCAGGGCAGTCGATGACGTCGACGGCAGGACGACTGCCCGGTGCGATCTCGGCCTCGCGTTTGATCACCGGTTCACCGCTCACGATCAGCGACGCACGCCCACCGTCCTGATCTGCCAGCGCTGCAACAGCGGAGCGAGCAGAGTCCAGCGACTGCGCCACGACGGCGTCCGCCGCCGGCCCCATCGCGGCAGCGATGGCAGCTTCGTAGCCGGGTTCGACGTGAATCAATCCGACCAGCGAGGTGATGCCGTCGTCGCGCCGATGTTCGAGCAGCCAGCCGCCACCGTCCTTGCGCTGCAAGCCCATCGACAGTGCCTCGACGCGCGCACGGAGCGAAGCTATGCGTTGCCCGCTCGTCTTTTCTTCCTCACGAAGTTCTTCGACACGTGCGTCGATCATCTCGAGAGCTTCGACGGCGCGTTCATGATTGGTGTCGAGGCCTACTTCACCGGCGTCGAGGTCCCCGATGCTTTCCTGCACCGTGTCGAACTCGGCTTGTGCGGCATCCCCACGCAGACGAGCCTCGTCGATGGCCTCGGTCAGTCGCGAAACTTCCGCGTCGACGGATTCGACGCGGGTACGCAGAGTGTCGACCTGACCGGAGAGTCGAGCAAGACCTTCACGGCGGTCGGCGACGGCACGAACTTCCGCCATGTGCGCCCGTTCCGCTTCTGCTGCAGCATCTTCGGTGGCTGCCAGCTGGTCCCGAGCAGCTTCCGACGCCGCTCGCGCGATTTCGACGCCTTCGAGGAGTTCGGCCTCCTCGGCCGCAAGACGTTCGGCGCGCGCTTCCATCTCGTCCGGGTCCTGGCCGCGGTTGCCGACGGGTTCGGAGTCGAGATGTCGTGCACGCTCGCGGGCGATGCGCACGGTGGCGTTGACTCGTTCGGCAAGCGCGGAGAGCTGGAACCAACTCTGCGCTGCCGCTTCCGATCCCGGAGTCAGACGAGCGAGAGCTTGCTCCTGGCGCCCGAGTTCGAGGTTGGCCTCGTCGAGCGCGGCCGCCACCTCGTTGTGCTGTTCGCGGGCCGCTTTCTCGTCCTGCGCCTGGTCGTTGAGTTGGGTTCGACGGGTCACCAGGTCGTCAGCGGCCAACCGCATCTTGGCATCACGCAGGTCAGCCTGGACCGTCTGTGCTCGCCGAGCAACCTCGGCCTGGCGTCCCAGCGGTTTGAGTTGCCGACGCAGTTCCGCGGTGAGGTCACTGAGTCGAGCGAGATTGGCCTGCATGGAATCGAGCTTGCGTACCGCTTTTTCCTTGCGGCGGCGATGTTTGAGGACTCCCGCGGCTTCTTCGATGAAGGCGCGTCGATCCTCGGGGCGGGATTCGAGGATCGCGGCGAGCCGTCCCTGCCCGACGATGACATGCATTTCGCGGCCGATACCGGAGTCGCTGAGCAGTTCCTGGACGTCCATCAGACGGCAGGACGAGCCGTTGATCTCGTACTCCCCCGCGCCGTCGCGGAACATCCGGCGCGTGATCGACACCTCGGAGTACTCGATCGGGAGCGCGCCGTCGGCGTTGTCGATGGTCAAGGTCACCTCGGCGCGGCCCAGCGGCGCGCGGCCGGAGGTGCCGGCAAAGATGACGTCTTCCATCTTGCCGCCGCGCAGAGCCTTGGCGCCCTGCTCGCCCATCACCCAGGTCAACGCATCGACGACGTTGGATTTACCCGAGCCGTTCGGCCCGACGACACAGGTGATCCCCGGCTCGAACCGAAGAGTCGTTGCCGACGCAAAGGATTTGAATCCCTTGAGTGTCAGACTCTTGAGGTGCATGGGGGGAAACTTTACCGCCAAACCGGTCAGCGTTCGACGAACCCTGTCAGGTCGCCCCTGGCGGGGTCCCAGCTGTCGACCACGAGATCCACCGTGCCCGGTGTTGTTCCCGAGCGAAGCAACTCCAACAATTTCTCGAGCTGCGTGCGTTCGCCTTCCGCCACGACGAGCACTCGACCGTCACGCTGATTCGACGCATATCCGATCAACCCGAGTTCGAGGGCGCGGGCCCTGGTCCACCACCGGAACCCGACGCCCTGAACATATCCGTGAACCCACGCCGTCAACCGCACAGGCGGTGTCTCAGTCATGACGTTCAGCCCGCCACACGTTCGAGACGGTGGACGTCGCCGAGGAAACCGGTGGTGTAGAGCGAGTTGGGGTCCCAGCCCGGGCCGGCACCGAACTTCACCGCGGATGTGAACGGCAGACCCGAGGCGATCTCACACGAAGATCCTGAATCCGGATCGACGCGAACAACTTTGCCGCCGGCATTGAATGCGACGTACAACGCGCCGTCCGGTCCGACGGTCAGATCGTCCGCCATGTTTGCCGGACCGAACCCGGGGAGCGTGATCGTTCGCACCGGCCCGCCCAGATCGTGTGCGTCGAGGACGTGGACGGCGGTCACCATGTCGAAGGTCGTCGTCACGTAGATCGTCGAACCGGAGCGTGCGAGGCCGTCGACGGTGCCGAGATCCTCACGAACGATCGAACTGGTTCCGTCACTGTCGATGACCGTGAGCCCCGGCCGGGTCAGGGTGCGAGCTGTGAGGAAACGGTTACCGTCCAGTGGCACAAGCCCGTTCGGCATCACCAGACCGTCGGCAATCGTTGTCACCGATCCGTCTGCGACGTCGACCTTACGAAGGCTGCCGTCGGCGATTCCGAACAGACCCGAGACAGTCGAGTTGCCCGTGGTGAAGTACACGGAACCGTCACGCGCGACCAGCCCGCCAGGACCGGTGACGTCACCGACCAAAGTTGTCCGTGTTCCGTCCGGCGCCACTTTCAGCAGTGCACCCGGCCCGATCAGAGCCGACTGCGACAACACCATCGATCCGCTGCCGTCGAATTCGAGATTCTCGAGCATTCCGGCACCAGTCGTCACGACGCTCGACGTCCATTTGCCGCAACCACCGTCCGGGCCGTCGGCCGGGACCGAGGCCTGTGCCGGAGCACTCACCGCCACAACGGAACCCAGTGCGATCGCAGCGACAACACTGCCGGCGCGGGACATCAGGCTTCCGTGTCGAACGACAGCGTGACCTTGGTTCCGGCCTTGAGAGTGCGCCCGACCGTGCACACCTTGTCGACGGAACGCTCGACGAGAGTGATGAGGCGCTGCTGCGCTTCGGCATCCAACTCACTGAGGTCGAGTTCGAGAACCTCGTCGAGCTGCGGGTAGACCTCGTTTTCACGATCGGCGGCACCGGACACTCGGACCGTCGCGTCGTAGTTGTCACCGAGGCGGCGAGAGATCGGGAAGTCTGAGCTCATCCCGGTGCATGCAGCCAGTGCAATTTTGAGGAGTTCGCCGGGCGTGAAGACTCCTGGCACCGATTCGGAGCCGATGAGAACCTCTGCGCCGCGCGAACTCTTGCCGGTGTAGAGGCGGGTTCCTGTGCGTTCGACCCAAAGCTCCGTGTGAGCTGGGGCGGTTGCAGTGTTGTCTGGAGTCTGTTCAGCCATGACGCAATCTTGCCACTCCGCCGAACCGAAGGGGCGGAGACCTAGGCGATTCGCCGTGCCCTCGGGGTCGGCTGACACCGCGGGCAACTGAACGACGATCGATTCATGAACTTCTCACGCTTGATCGGCGCGCCGCATCGCGGGCACGGAAGATTCTCCTGCCCGTACGCCGACAGCGACCGGTCGAAGTAGCCCGATTCCCCGTTGACGTTCACGTACAGCGCGTCGAAGGACGTACCGCCCTGATCGAGCGCCTCGCCCATCACCGAGTGCGCCGCGGTCAACAGTTCTCGAAGTTTGGGCCTGGTGAGCGATTCGGCGATTCGGTTGCCGTGAATCTTTGCACGCCACAATGATTCGTCGGCGTAGATGTTTCCGATTCCGGAGACCACTGTCTGGTCGAGAATCGCCCGCTTGATCTCGGTGTGCTTGCCCCGCAGGACTTTCACGACGGATTCGAGATCGAACGCAGCATCCATGGGATCGCGAGCGATGTGCGCCACCGACTCGGGCAGCATCGTTCCGTCGACCTCGACGAGGGGTGAAATCGACCAGCCACCGAAGGTCCGCTGGTCGACGAATCGAAGATCAGCCCCGGAATCGAGGGCCAACCGAATGCGTAGGTGCTTTTCCCAGTCGACTGTCGGGGGTTGGACCAACATCTGTCCGCTCATCCCGAGATGAACCACCAGTCCGACACCGGCAGGCTCGAGAACCAGCCACAGATACTTGCCGCGACGCTCTGCCGAAGCGATGGTCTGCCCGGTGAGTTGGCCGATCAAGTCCTCGGAACCGAGAATGTGGCGCCTGATCGCGCGGGGATGGAGGACCTCGACGGCCTCGATCGCCGCACCTACAGCATGAGACTGTAGGCCGCGGCGAACGACTTCGACTTCGGGAAGCTCAGGCAAGAGTGAACTCAGCCGGCGAGATCAGACGGGTTGTCAGCAGCGACTGCGCTAGCAGCGGCATTCTCCGACATCGTCTTCCATGCCGAACTTGCTGCCTTCTGCTCGGCTTCCTTCTTGGAACGACCGACACCGACGCCCAAGGGCTTGCCACTGATGAGAACTGTGGCCGTGAATTCCTTGTCGTGATCGGGTCCGGTAGCGGTGATCTCGTAGACGGGAACTCCGGCACCGTGTTCTGCGGTCAGTTCTTGCAGACTCGTCTTCCAATCCAGACCCGCGCCGAGAAGCGGTGCGCGAGTGAGTAGATCGTCGAACAGATCGAGAACAACACGTCGCGCAGTATCGATGCCGTGCTGCAGGTGTATGGCGCCGAGAATCGACTCCATACCGTCGGCGAGGATGGACGGCTTGTCACGGCCGCCCGTCATTTCCTCACCCTTACCCAGCAGCAGGTGCGCTCCGAGTCCACCTTCACCCAGAGTCCTGGCAACCTCGGCGAGTGCATGCATGTTGACCACGCTGGCACGAATCTTCGCCAGATCACCTTCGGATTTGTCCGGGTGGGACAGATAAAGATTTTCGGTCACCGTGACGCCGAGAACGGAATCCCCGAGAAATTCGAGGCGCTCGTTCGTGGGCAGACCGCCGTTCTCGTACGCGTACGAGCGGTGCGTGAGAGCCAGGGTCAGAAGACCGGGCTCTATATCTACGCCGACAGCGGCGAGGAGCTTGTCGTGATTGCCCTCGCCGCCGGCGGCTGAAACTGTATTTTCGCTCGTCATAGTCTTTCTCCGGGGAGAACTAGACAGCAGCGGTTACCTGGCGGCCCTTGTAAGTACCGCATGACGGGCATGCGATGTGGGGAAGGGTCTGCTCGCCACAGCCACGGTTGGGGCAGGTAACGAGGGTGGGCACAGTGGTCTTCCACTGGCTACGACGCGACCGCGTGTTGGATCGCGACATTTTGCGCTTGGGGACAGCCACTTCTACTTCTCCTCGGCTTCGGTGATCACAAGATTTTCGCTGGTGTTTGATTCCACGCCAAATTTGGCCGCGAGACCAGCCCAGCGAGGATCAAGTATGTCATGCCCATGCCCAGATTCCGCAATCGCCAGGCGAATGCCACATTCTGAGCACAATCCCAGGCAATCGTCACTGCACAGAGGCTGGAGCGGAAGCGCCAGACCGACTGCATCGACGATGACCGGTTCGAGGTCGATTTCGTCGTCTTCGACCGCGTAGACCTCTCCCTCTTCCGTCGTCTCCTCGGTGGTGCTGTCCGGGTAAGCGAACAACTCCGTGAGATAGATGTCCACGGTGTCAGTGAAAGGTTCAAGGCACCGCGAGCATTCACCCTTGGTGGGTGCGTGCACGTTTCCGGTGACGAGAACGCCTTCGGACACTGCTTCGAGACGAAGATCGAGATCTATGTCCGCGCCCGCTTCGATCGCGATCAGATCGAGACCGATACGGTTCGGGGACTGAATTGTTCTCTCGACGGTACGCATCGACCCTGGACGACGACCGAGCTTGACCGTGTCCAGCAAAAATCCCGCATCACTTGACTGATGCGACGAACTACGACGATGCGTTGACAAAGAGAACTCACCTAACTGTTGAAACTGGTATGGGCAACCACTCCACAATACGGCAGCTACAACGCAAATCCCAATTCCGTCCACGAAAAAGTGGGCCGCCCCATATCGGACGACCCACCCTCGACTGTCTCGTTCGCTCTAGCGACGACGCTCCGAACGACGATCGTCGTCCTGGTAGTCGGGGACTCCCGAACCTGTTCGAAGCTGTTGACGACCACGCCCGACCGATCGAACCGTTCCGGTGAGGAACTCTTCGAACTCGGCCAACTTGGTGTCCACGTACAGGTCACACTCCGAACGCATCCTGTCGGACTCGGCATGAGCGGCGTCGATCACTCGCGCGGATTCCGCGTGAGCTGACTGGACAACCTCGGTCTGCGACACCAGACGAGCCTGCTCCGCCGTTCCCTCCGCCACCGAATGTTCGTACGAGGCCTGGCCGGACTCGATCATCCGATCGGCCTCGGCACGCGCCCGTCCGGTGACGGCCTCGTACTCACGACGGCCGTCGGTGACGGTCCGTTCCGCTTCTGCTTCTGCGTCCTCGACCAACTGATCGGCGTGTGCGCGTGCTTCGGCAACCATGCGATCGGCCTGAGCCTTGGCATCGGACAGAATCCGGTCGGCGTCGTCGCGTGCGTTCTCGACAGTCGAGGTTGCCTCGGCATTGGCGCTGCTGACCGTCTTCTCGGCGTTTGCTCGCGCGTCACCGACCAATTTGTCGCGATGATCGAGGACGTCCTGCGCGTCGTCCAACTCGCTCGGAATTGCGTCCCGGACGTCGTCGAGTAGCTCGAGTACGTCACCGCGAGGCACAACACACCCTGCGGTCATGGGAACACCGCGCGCCTCTTCGACAATTGCGACCAGTTCGTCCAGTGCCTCGAATACGCGGTACACAAGCAACCCCAATCTCTACCGGCCGAAATCGGCCCACATCGTCACCGGTCCACTCGGACCTGTGCCCGTTCCTGTCCAAGTTTGCCGGAAGAACGGCCAACGGGGTGTCGTCGTGGTCGGTGTGTCGGGGATCAGCTGTTTTCGGCTGCTCGTTCGGCGATACGCGCGAGTAGCCGAGAATGCACCTTGGCCGGGAGCATGTCGGAGACGTCGCCGCCGAAGGTCGCAACTTCCTTCACCAGAGAACTCGACAGGTAGCTGTAGGTCGGGTTCGTGGCAACGAAGAGCGTGTCGACGCCCGTGAGCTTCTGATTCATCTGAGCCATCTGCAGCTCGTAATCGAAGTCGTTCGCGCCGCGCAGACCCTTGACGATCGCGCTGAGGCCTTCTTGTTTCGCGTAGTCGACCAACAATCCGTGCCACGACGTGACGCGAATGTTGGGCAGGTGGCTCGTCGCGTCTTCGAGCATCTCGATCCGCTCGTCGATCGTGAACATGCCACGCTTGCTCTTGTTGATCAGCACGGTGACCACGACCTCGTCGAATTGCGCAGCAACTCTTCCGATTACGTCGAGGTGACCGTTGGTCACAGGGTCGAAGGATCCGGGGCAGACGGCGCCAGTCATGAGTCCAGACCGTAGCAGGTGGCCAGCTCGATGCGGGCTTCACCGTAGTTCTTGGCCTTGATCGGCTCGTAGCCCTGAGGCCACACAGTCTCCGGCGAGCGCGACGAACGTTCGAGTACGACGATCGTGCCCTCCCCCACCCATTTGTTGGCCTGCAGATCAGCGAGCATGGACACGACGGCCTCGTCGGTTACCGCATACGGCGGGTCCGCGATCACGATGTCGTATTCACGCGCGCTCGGACCCGAGACCACGGCCGCAACCGGAGCGGCGCGAACCGTCGCCCCCGGCAACGCGACAGTGCCGATGTTCGCCTTGATGACGGCAGCAGCCTTGGCATCGGATTCCACGAGAACAACGTGCTCGGCTCCCCGCGAGAGCGCCTCGAGGCCGAGAGCACCCGAACCCGCAAACAGGTCGAGAACCGCGCACCCTTCGAGATCGATGCGCGCTTCGAGAGCACTGAACAGCGCCTCACGAACCCGATCCGACGTCGGACGGGTGCCGCTCGGCGGGACTCGCAGGCGTCGACCGCCCGCGAGTCCCGAGATGATGCGTGTCACTCTGCGGCGCTCTCCCCCGTCGAGACGACTACCAGCAGGTCTCCGCCCTCGACCTGTTGGACGGCGCTGATCGCGATCCGCGAGACGACGCCAGCGCGCGGCGAGGTGATCGCCGCTTCCATCTTCATCGCTTCGATCGTGGCCACGGTGTCGCCGGCCTCGATCTTCTGGCCTTCCTTGACCGCGAGCGTCACGACGCCCGCGAACGGTGCAGCCACGTGGCCCGGGTTGTTCTTGTCGGCCTTCTCCGCCACCGGTACGTCACTGGCAATGGAGCGATCGCGGATCGAGACCGGGCGAAGCTGGCCGTTCAGGATGCACATGACAGTGCGGTAGCCGCGCTCGTCGGGCTCGGAGATCGCCTCGAGACCGATGATCAGCTCCACGCCGGGAGCCAACTCGACCCGGTGCTCGTCGCCGCGCCGCAAACCGTAGAAGAACTGGTTTGCCGAAAGCCGCGACGTGTCACCGTACTTCTCGCGGTGTTCGAGGAATTCCTTTGTCGGGCCGGGGAACAGCAGACGGTTCAGCGTCGCCTGACGGTCCTTCGACGAGCCCTCTAGCAGCACCTCGTCCTCAGCGGACAACGTCGCTTCCGGCTTGGCCTGGCCACGTCCTTCGAGTGCCTTGCTGCGGAACGGTTCCGGCCAACCACCGGGAGGCGTACCGAGTTCACCGCGCAGGAAGCCCACCACGGAGTCGGGAATGTCGAACTTCGCCGGATCTGCGGCGAACTCCTCCGAAGGCACGCCGGCACCGACAAGATGGAGCGCGAGGTCGCCGACGACCTTCGACGACGGCGTCACCTTCACGAGATGCCCGAGCATGCGGTCTGCGTCGGCGTACTTGGCTTCGACCTCTTCGAACCGGTCGCCGAGACCGAGAGCAACGGCCTGCGTCCGGAGGTTGGAGAGCTGGCCGCCCGGAATCTCGTGCGTGTACACGCGACCCGTCGGCGCCGGCAGTCCGGATTCGAACGGCGCGTACACCTTTCGCAGCGCCTCCCAGTACGGCTCGAGGTCGCACACGTTCTGCAGGTTCAGTCCGGTGTCGAACTCGGAGTGCGCGGCAGCGGCGACGATGGCCGAGAGCGCAGGCTGGCTGGTGGTTCCGGCCAGTGCCGCGGAAGCACCGTCGACTGCGTCGGCGCCCGCCTGCCACGCTGCGAAGTACGTGGCCAGCTGTCCACCGGGAGTGTCGTGCGTGTGAACGTGAACCGGCAGATCGAAGTTGCTGCGTAGCGCCGTCACCAGCTTGGTAGCTGCCGGAGCGCGCAGCAGGCCTGCCATGTCCTTGATCGCGAGCACGTGAGCGCCGGCATCGACGATCTCTTCGGCCAACTTCAGGTAGTAGTCGAGCGTGTACAGAGTTTCGTTCGGATCCGACAGATCACCGGTGTAGCTCAGCGCAACCTCCGCGAGGGCCGTTCCGGTTTCACGCACCGCGTCGATGGCGGGCCGCATCTGGTCGACGTTGTTGAGCGCGTCGAAGATTCGGAAGATGTCGATACCGGTGTCGGTGGCTTCCTGAACGAATGCGCGCGTGACCTTTTCGGGATACGGCGTGTAGCCCACGGTGTTTCGGCCGCGAAGAAGCATCTGAAGGCAGATGTTCGGGATCGCCTCGCGGAGTGCGGCGAGCCGGTACCACGGATCCTCGTGCAGGAAGCGAAGTCCCACATCATAGGTCGCGCCGCCCCAGGCTTCGATCGAGAGCAGTTCCGGCGTCAACCGCGCAACGTGCCCGGCTACTCCGAGCAGTCCGCTGGTCCGAACTCGCGTGGCCAACAACGACTGGTGCGCGTCACGGAAGGTGGTGTCGGTGACGCCGACGGCCTTCTGCTCACGCAACGCCTTCGCGAAACCTTCGGGTCCGAGTTCGAGCAGTCGCTGACGGCTACCGGCAGGAGGAGGCGTCGAGAGATCGATCTTGGGCAGCTTGTCCTGCGGGTACACCGCCGAGGGCCGCTCACCGTGAGGCTTGTTGACCGTCACATCCGCGAGGTAGGTCAGGATCTTCGTGCCGCGGTCTGCCGAAGAACGCAGAGTCAGCAGCTGAGGACGTTCCTCGATGAAGGAGGTCGTCACGCGTCCGGCCCGGAAGTCCGGGTCGTCGAGAACCGCCTGCAGGAACGGAATGTTGGTCGAGACGCCACGAATGCGGAACTCGGTGACCGCGCGGCGAGCCCTCGCGACAGCGGCTTCGAGGTCACGACCACGGCAGGTGAGCTTGACCAGCATCGAGTCGAAGTACGCGCCGACCTCGGCTCCGAGCGTCGCGCCGCCGTCCAGGCGGATGCCGGCTCCGCCCGGGGTGCGGTACGCGGTGATGCGGCCGGTGTCCGGGCGGAATCCGTTGGCCGGATCCTCGGTCGTGATGCGGCACTGCAGCGCCGCGCCGCGAAGCTTGATCGTGTCCTGTGACAGACCAAGTTCTTCAAGCGTCGAACCGGACGCGATCTTGAGCTGCGACTGGACCAGGTCCACGTCCGTCACTTCTTCGGTGACGGTGTGCTCCACCTGAATTCGCGGGTTCATCTCGATGAAGACGTGATTGCCGCGCTTGTCGAGGAGGAACTCGACGGTGCCTGCGCACGTGTACCCGATCTCCTTCGCGAACGCGACGGCGTCGGCACAGATCTTGGCGCGCAACTCTTCCGAGAGATTGGGCGCCGGAGCAAGCTCGATCACCTTCTGGTGGCGACGCTGCAGCGAGCAGTCACGCTCGAAGAGGTGGATGACGTTGCCCTGCTCGTCGGCGAGGATCTGCACTTCGATGTGCCGGGGGTCGATGACGGCCTGCTCGAGAAAGACCGTCGAATCGCCGAAGGCCGATTCCGCTTCGCGCGCTGCGGCTTCGATCGATTCCTTGAGCTGTGAGCGCTCCGCAACGCGGCGCATTCCGCGTCCACCGCCGCCTGCAACGGCCTTGACGAAGATCGGGAAGGTCATGTCCTCGGCGGCCGCGAGCAACTCGTCGATGTCCGCTGACGGCTCCGAGGACGCGAGCACGGGGAGACCGGCGGCCTTTGCCGCTGCGATGGCCCGAGCCTTGTTTCCGGTCAACTCGAGGATCTCGGCGGACGGGCCGACGAACTTGATGCCTGCCTCGGCGCACGCCGCCGACAGATCCGGGTTCTCGGAAAGGAAGCCGTAACCGGGGTAGATGGCGTCGGCTCCGGCACTCTTGGCGGCGGCGACGATTTCCTCGACTGAGAGATACGCCCGAACGGGGTGACCCTTCTCCCCGATCTGGTAGCTCTCGTCTGCCTTGAGACGGTGGATCGAGTTCCGATCCTCGTACGGGAACACCGCGACGGTTCCGGCACCTAGTTCGTAGGCGGCGCGGAAGGCACGGATCGCAATTTCGCCGCGGTTCGCGACGAGCACTTTGGAGAACATTCGAGAAAACTACCCCGATTTCATCTTGCGTCTACATGCGGAGTCTCATATTTCGGACTGAATCGAGAAACCAACCCGGCGGTCCTCGTGCTATTCGATTTCAGCTTGTCGTCATACCCGTCACGACTTTTCGAGGTACTCGATCCGGTCGGAGTCCAGGGCAGCGGTCACCATGGAAGCGAGGGCGGGATGATCCTCGAGCGACGGATCGGAGTCGACGATTCCCTGAGCGAACTCCCTGGCGGACTCGAGGATGTCTCCGTGGGCCATGAGGGAAAGCAGTCTCAGATTCGAGGTTGTGCCAGACTGCGCCGCACCGAGGATGTCTCCTTCACGTCTGGTCGCGAGGTCGAGTTGTGCCAGTTCGAACCCGTCGTTGGTCGCTGCCACCGCAGAGAGCCGCTCGTACGCCGGTCCGCCGGGATTGCTTCCGGTGACGAGGATGCACAGTCCCTGGTGCTTGCCTCGACCGACTCGTCCACGTAGTTGGTGGAGCTGACTGACGCCGAACCGCTCGGCGTCGACGATCACCATCACCGTCGCATTCGGAACGTCCACACCGACTTCGACGACAGTCGTACAGACGAGGACGTCGATGTCACCGACGTTGAATGCGCTCATCACGACGTCTTTTTCGTCGGAAGGCAGTCGACCGTGCAGCAACCCGACTCGCAGATCGGCCAGCGGGCCACTCGACAGCTCTTCGAAGACGTCGACCGCCGACTTGGTCTCGGGCTGCTTCTCCTCGGTGAACTGGTCCTCACCGGCACCCTGCTCACCGTCGCCGATGCGTGAGCACACGACATACGCCTGACGACCAGCGGCAACGTCCTCACGGATTCGTTCCCATGCGCGATCCACCCACTGCGGCTTCTGCTTCGCGGGCACGACGCTGCTCTTGATCGGGGTTCGCCCACGCGGTAGTTCCCGCAGGGTCGAGACCTCGAGGTCGCCGAGCACCGTCATGGCGATGGTTCGCGGAATCGGCGTTGCCGTCATCACCAGCAGATGCGGACTCAGACCTTCACGCGCTCGTGATCGCAACTGATCACGTTGCTCGACGCCGAAGCGGTGCTGCTCGTCGACGACAACCATGCCGAGGTTGAAGAACTCCACGTTGTCCTGGATGAGCGCATGGGTACCGATGACGATCCCGGCGTCGCCGGTCACGGCTTCGAGCAGCGCTGCGCGCTTCGCAGCGACCGGCAGCGAGCCGGTCAGAAGGGCGATACGGGTGGAATGTTCGGCCGAACCGAGTTCACCGCCTGCGGCCAGCGGGCCCATCATCTTGCGCAGTGATCGCGCGTGCTGATTTGCCAGGACCTCGGTCGGTGCGAGCAACGCGCACTGATAACCGGCGTCGACGACCTGCAACATCGCGCGCAGAGCCACGATGGTCTTGCCTGACCCGACCTCGCCCTGAAGAAGCCTGCTCATCGGGTGTGGGCGGGCGAGGTCGCTGGAGATCTCCTCCGCGACTGCTTGCTGTCCCTCCGTCAGAGTGAACGGGAGCATCTCCTCGAACTGGTCCGCGATCCCGCCGGCAACCGGAGCGCAGGCCGGCGCCACACGCTCGGAATTGTCGTGACGACGCATCGCGAGGACCAACTGCAGAGACAGCGCCTCGTCGAAACGCAGACGATCCTGAGATCGTTCGATGTCCTCCTTGGTATCCGGGAGGTGAACGGTGCGCAGTGCCTCGTCCAAACCGATGAATCCGTGCTCGGCCCGAGTCTCGGCGGGCAACGGCTCCTCGATCGGATCGAGTTGATCGAGCACTTGCCGCACGCACCGCATGATGGTCCAACTCTCGACCTCGCGGGTCGCCGGGTACAGCGGGATCAATGCGCGGTCGAAGACGGACAGATCGAGTTCGGCGCCGGGGTCCTGGTTTGCGCGAGCCAGACCGGCAAGGTCACCGGCCCCTTTGATGGATGCAAGCGGAACTACCGAATCCTCCTCGCCGACACGAGGTTCCGGGAGGATCAGGTAGCTCGGGTGGGTGAGAGACCACTTGCCGCGGAAGTACTTCACCGTCCCGGAGAACATCGCGCGCACGCCGGGCTTGATGACGTGCCGCACCTTCTGCGGATTGAAGAACGTGACGTCGACGGTCTGCGAATCAGTCGCGAGCGATACTCGCAACATCTGCCCCGGACGGTTCTTCATCTTCACGACCGCCGCCGACGCCACCCGCGCGATGATGGTGATGTGCTCACCCTCGGGCGGCTCCTTCTCGGCAAGTTCCTTGCCTGCCGACGCGTACCGGTGTGGGTAGTGACGCAGCAGGTCCTCGACCGTCCGAATCTCGAATGCCTCGTCGAGCGCGTCCGCGGTCTTCTTTCCCAGCAGCCGATCGAGTGGGTCGGCGAGCGTCGCCATCAGTTCCTCCAGCACAGTGTCGCGGTAAGCACATGTGTTCGTATATCAGTAGTCACCGACAGACCCGGTTCGATCACTCCACACCCAACTGGAACAGGTCACCCGGCTGATCACCCTGATAGACGAGCACGTCGACGCCCGGATGGTGCGCGATGACGTGCGCCTCGAGCTGCCCGGCCAGGTCGTCCGGCGCGTCGGCGCCCATGAGTAGGGTCACGAGTTCGCCACCGGATCCGAGCGCGAGGTCGACCAGTCGCGCACTCGACTCCGCGACGTCGGGACCGATGAGCACCACCTCGTGCCCCATCAGACCGATCGCGTCACCCGGATCACACGTCCCGACGTACGTCAGCGAACGCTCGACCGCAATTCGCAATGATCCCCAGCGCGTCGCAGCCGCCGCCTCGGACATCGTGAAGCCGTCGTCGGCGACGTTGCGTTGGGCGTCGTGGACGGCAAGTGCGGCCAAGCCCTGAACCATCGACGATGTCGACAGCAGCAGAACCTGGTGAAGCGGATCGCGCGCAGCGGCACTGACTGCGACCAGTTCCTGAGCCGTCAAGGCGCCGTTCGGCAGCACCAGAACTTCGCTTCGCTCCATCTGACGAATGCGGCCGAGCAGTTGCGCACGTGTCACCGGCGCGTCGTCGCACCGAAGAACCGTCGCGCCCTCACTCTCGAACAACGCCGCCGCACTCTCACCGGCAACGACGGCCAGAACGCCGCGGGCACCGGCACCCGGGAATCGCCTCTCCGCCCGTGCCACCAACTGGTCGCGTTCGTCGACGAGAAAACTGCTGATGCGAATACCGTGGACCTTCCCGGCTTCGAGGCCGGCTTCGACGGCTGCACCGGCATCGCAGCAATGCACGTGCACCGACCAGCCACCGAAGCCGTCGCTGACGATGACCGTCGAATCTCCGAGGACGGACAGCCGCGTGCGCAGCGCCGTCATGCGATCGTCGTCCGAGTCGTCGACGAGGTACATGACCTCGAAATCCTGTTCCGAGTGATCACCACATTCGATCGGGCTCTTGTGAGCCCAATCGTGATCGAATGCGCTGACGTCGACAACTGCGCTCGACCTCGGGTCCGGCGTCCCCAGATCCTCGCGAACCTGCGACTTCCCGGTCACCACCTCGACAAAAGCGTCGAGGATCAGAACCAGACCGAATCCCCCGGCATCGACCACCCCGGCCGACGCCAGAACGTCCAGTTGCTCCGGGGTCTTGTTCAGCGCGATCGCAGCCGCATCGGCAGCGGCGGCAACCACGGAAGCAAGGTCCTCGCCGCTCGGCGTCTTGGTGTCGACGCACTCCTGCGCTGCCTCACCCGACGCGCGCAGAACCGTGACGATGGTGCCTTCCACCAGATCGGAGACAGCCCGAGAAGCCAGTCCCGTCGCCGTGGTCAGTGAGTTCGCAAAGCTCCGGCCGTCGATGTGCTCGCCTTGAACGCTCTCCGCGATACCCCGGATCACCTGGGAGAGGATCACTCCGGAATTACCGCGTGCACCGGACACTGCGCCCCGAGCCAGCGCGTTGGCGACGCGGCCGGCACTGCGGACGTCGTCCTCGATCGTCTCGGCGGAATCGAGCGCGGCCCGCATCGTGAACAACAGGTTGGTGCCGGTATCCGAATCAGGGATGGGAAAGACGTTGAGGCTGTTGATCTCACCGCGACGTTTCTGGAGGCTGTCGACCGCCCGGCGGGCCCAGCGCCGCAGCAGATGTCCGTCCGCGACGGATTCCGCTTCTTCGGCGACGCGTTGCACTTCCCCCACTGACGGTTCCCCTCCACGATGGACAGACAGACGATGGAAAGACTGACGATGAAAAAGAGATCGGTGATCGGTGCAGTCGAGGGTAGTCCGACGCTTCTGCGCAACCGTCATTACCGGGCGGTTTGGCCATTCGGGCCGGAAGCGGTTACTCTTACACGGTTGCCTCGAACGGGCTACACGAAATAATGCTGCACTTTGTTTGTTGCTGATTGACTGTTTTCACGTTCGACTGCACAGTGAGCGGTCAAGGATCGGTTCGAAGTCGAGTATATTCGGATTGTAATTCTGGCTGCCCTACCGTGTAGGGTAACCACTTCAATATTCATTTCTAACAAGGAGTTCGCGACTATGGCTGCCGTCTGCGACGTATGCGCCAAGGGGCCCGGCTTCGGTAAGTCGGTCTCGCACTCGCACCGGCGTACCAATCGTCGCTGGAACCCGAACATTCAGTCTGTTCGTACCGAGGTTGCCCCGGGTAACACCCGTAAGGTCAACGTGTGCACCTCCTGCCTGAAGGCAGGCAAGGTCGCTCGGGGCTGATTGCCCGAGCACAAACTATTGCAGGCTCTGCCCCCGTCACTTCGGTGACGGGGGCAGAGCTGTATCTATGTGTCTGTATCTATGTGTCCCCGTGTTTCGTATGGTTGTCCGGCACCCGTAATGTGCGTTGAGTGACTTCTATCGATGACCTGAGCAAAGTGACCCTCGACGAGGGCGTACTCCGCATCACCATTTCCACCGCCGCCAACGGCACCTCCCTCGACGACGAAGGACTGGTTCAGGGCGCGCAGGCGCTCGAGACAGCCGGAAACGACATCGGAAGCATTCTTCTGGTCGGAGAGGGCGCAAATTTCTGCGCCGGAGGCAACGTCCGTGCGTTCGCCGCAGCCCCTGACCGCGGCGAGTACGTCGCCGAGGTTGCCCGTGTCTTCCACGTGTTCGTTCGCGCGCTCGACGCCGCGACCGCTCCAGTGGTGGCCGGGGTCCACGGATGGGCTGCCGGCGCCGGAATGAGCCTGGTCTGCCTCGCCGACGTCGCAATCGGCGGCACCGGCACCAAGCTTCGCCCCGCCTACCCCTCCATCGGTTTCACCCCGGACGGCGGAATGTCGTGGACACTCCCCCGCATCGTCGGCGTGGCACGCGCTCGCGAGATTCTTCTCAACGATTCGGTGATCGGTGGCGACGAAGCCGTCCGGCTGGGGATCCTCACCCGACTCGTCGGCGACGACGAGGTCCAGGAAGAGGCAGCTCGCCTCGCCCGCGCTTTGGCCAACGGACCGAGTACGTCGTACTCGGGAATCAAAGCACTGCTGCGTTCGTCGCGGACGAACTCGCTCGCCGAGCAACTCGACGCCGAGGCTGCGTCCATCGCCCTCGCGGCGAACAGCCCGATCGGGCGCGAGGGTGTCGACGCATTCGTCGACAAGCGTCGCCCCGATTTCACTTCCGCAAAGCAGGCCTAGTCAGCTGGCATGCCGAATGTCGTGTCACGACGTTCGGCATGCCAGGTGAGTGCAGGCGCAGTTCGATCAGCCCAGATTCCAGTCGACCGGGTCGGCCCCGAGTCCGGTCAAGAGTTCGTTCGCACGACTGAACGGGCGCGAACCGAAGAAGCCGCGCGAAGCCGAAAGCGGTGACGGGTGCGCTGATTCGATGATCGGTGTGTCGCCCAGCATCGGCGCGAGAGTGGCCGCGTCACGACCCCACAAGATCGCCACCATCGGTGACGACCGCGCCACCAAAGCGCGGATAGCCTGCTCGGTCACCGGCTCCCAGCCCTTCTTACGATGAGAAGCGGCTTGACCCGGCTGCACGGTGAGTACGCGATTGAGAAGCAGCACACCTTGTTTCGACCACGGCGTCAGATCGCCGTTCGGCGGTATCGGCAGCCCGAGATCCTGGTGATACTCCTTGTAGATATTACCGAGACTTCGTGGAACCGGCCGCACGTCCGGGGCAACCGAAAAGCTCAACCCGACAGCATGACCGGGCGTCGGATAGGGATCTTGACCGACGATGAGCACCCGAACGTCGTCGAACGGGTTCGTGAATGCACGCAAGACGTTCTCTCCCGCAGGCAGATACTCCCGTCCCGCAGCGATCTCTTCGCGCAAGAACTTACCCATCGCGGAGATCTGCTCCGAGACCGGTTCGAGTGCCCGCGCCCACCCTGGATCGACGATCTCTGCAAGCGGCGCCATCAGTCGAGCCTGCGCAACGCGTCGCGGTAGTACGCCGCATTGGCTGCGTACATCTTGACGTTTCCGTCGAGGTGGCCGAGCGGAACTTCGTATCCCGCACGGACCTTGGCGGGCACACCGAGTGCCATGCTGCGCGGGGGAACTTGCATCTTGTTGGCCACCACCGCACCCGCGGCGACGATCGACCCCGTCCCGATCACCGTTCCGTTGAGAACCACGGATCCCGATGCGATCAGGCAGTGGTCCTCGATGGTCGACCCCTCGATGTGCGCGTTGTGGCCCACGACGCAACCGGAACCGATGACAGTCGCATCGATGGCGGTGCAATGGATGACAGTTCCGTCCTGGATGTTGGATCCGATTCCCACCGAAATGGTTCCGTAGTCACCACGCAATACCGCCTGCGGCCAGATCGAGGTGCCCGCCGCGAGAGTCACGGCGCCGATCACCACCGCGTCCGGGTGAACGTATGCGTCCGGATGAATGTCCGGAACTCTGTCTCCAAGTGCATATACAGCCATGAAAGCAACCTATACCGCGGTGGTGCCGGTGGTCGAAAAGCTGTGCCATCCCCCGCCGCTCTCGCGAAGTGCACCGTCGACGCTCACGCCGGAACCGGCCGCAACCGAACCGATCACAGTCCAACCCGACGGAATCTCGACCTCAGGCCCGAAAGTTGCTGCAAATCCGTGATCTTCACCACCGGAGAGGATCCAGTCCAGCGGATCGACGTCGAGCGCCTCGGCCGCCGATGCGACATCGAGTGAGGTGGGAACCGCGGCCGAGACGATGTCGAACCGCACGTGCGAGGCCTCTGCGAGATGTCGAAGGTCCGCGATCAATCCGTCGGATACGTCCGTCATGGAATGTGCTGATTCTGCGGCGTCCCATGCCGATTGATACGGCGGATTCGGAACACGATGAGCGGCAAGCAAGTCTGGAAAGCTTTCGGCTTCGTCGAGCAATACGGCTTCGTCGAGCAGTAGAGCCAACCCTGCTGCCGAGCAACCGAACAACCCGGCGACCGCGATCTTGTCACCGATCTTTGCTCCCGAACGCAGAACTGCCGGACGGCCACCGAGATCGCCGAGCACGGTCACCGACACCACGACCACCGGCGACTGGACCAGGTCACCGCCGACCACACCGGCCCCCAGATCGGTTGCCGCGTCCCAGATTCCCGCGGAGATTGCGTCGATCACGTCGACCGGAGTCGAAGGCGGGCACCCCAGAGACACGGTGAATGCCGTCGGCCGCGCTCCCATCGAGACGACATCCGCAGCGTTCTGTGCCACTGCCTTTCGGCCGATGTCGCGTGGCGAAGACCAATCCATTCGGAAATGCCGACCTTCGACCAGCATGTCGGAAGAGACAACCACACGGCCGTCTCCGGACGTCACGATCGCGGCATCGTCACCCGGCCCCAATTCGGTGGTGACCGGTTGGATTCGGCCGACCAGAGATCGCGCGATCACGTCGAACTCCCCCACCTGCTCGACAGTGTGCTCTGACCCGAACCCCGATGATGCGATGAGTGTCTCCAATGCCGACGCAATTCGCTCGTAAGCGGCCTGCGGTACCTTCTAGCTGTGGTCGTGAATGCTTCTGCAAGCTCACGCGTGTGTCGGCAATCCTACCGATTCACCGACGTGCCCTGCGAAGTGACGAGACCGCTGATCGACTGGACCAGGACCCGAGCGAAGAACTGAGCATGGCAGAAAACACCTCCACCGCAGACAACGCCGACATCGACCCCGATAGCGACGACGATCCGACCGAGCGCCGCAGTCCGGCGCTGATCGCCACCGCCATCGCGCTCCCGGTAGCCCTGATCGTCGGAGTGGTGATCGCGGCCGTCGTCGCAGGAAACAACCCTGAACTCTCGCCGGTAGCGCTGGGACCCGTACCGGCACCGGCAGCGGAGTCGGAGGCCTGCGTTTCCCTCCTCGGTGCGCTCCCCGACAAGATCGACGACTTCACGAAAGCCGAGTTGGTTGACCCTGCTCCGGCTGGAGCGGCAGCTTGGCAGCGCAGCGAAGGTGAGCCGATCGTGTTGCGCTGCGGGCTCGACCGTCCGACCGAGTTCGACCAGGCTGCAGCACTACAGGTTGTGAACGGTGTCCAATGGTTCCAGGTCTCGGGAACCGACGTCGGTCTGGCTGCGAGCACTTGGTTTGCCGTAGACCGCGGTGAGTACATCGGTATCACGATCCCCGACGGGACCGGCCCGACGCCGATTCAGGAGATCTCCGACACCATCACGGCGACTCTCGAACAGAAGCCCCTCGACCCGGCGCCGGTCGCGGTTCCCTGATCAGCGAAGTCCGGTACCGCGAGCGATGGCGGTGTCGACCAGTGTCGAAATCAAAGTGCGGTAATCGATTCCGGTGGCGTTCCACATCTTCGGATACATCGAGATGGAAGTGAACCCGGGCATCGTGTTGATCTCGTTGATCACCGGGCCGTCAGCCGTGACGAAGAAATCGACCCGCGAGAGTCCCTGGCAATCGAGTGCCTTGAACGCGCGGACTGCAAGCTCCCTGATCTGGTCGCTCACCGACTCGTCGAGTTTCGCGGGGATGTCGAATTCGCAGACGTCGTCGAGGTACTTGGTGTCGAAGTCGTAGAACGCGTCCGAATCGGTGTCGGAATCCGGCATCCGGATTTCAGCGACCACACTCGCCTTGACGTCGCCGTTCGGGAATTCGAGGACGCCGCATTCCACCTCACGGCCGATGATCGCGCCTTCGACGATCACCTTGGGATCGTGCAGGCGCGCATGAGCGATCGCCCCGTCCAGACCGTCCCAATTGCTCACCCGGGTGATGCCGATGGACGAACCACCACGAGCGGGCTTCACGAACACGGGAAGGCCCAACTCCGCCTTCTGTTCTTCGGTCAGCGTTGCGATTCCCGGTCGAAGCACGACCTGCACTCCGACGGGAAGTCCTTCAGCGGCAAGAAGCTTCTTCGTGAACTCTTTGTCCATGCCGGCGGCGCTGGCCAGGACTCCGGGTCCGACATACGGAACCCCGGCAAGTTCGAGCAATCCCTGAATGGTGCCGTCTTCGCCGTAAGCCCCATGCAGAACGGGGAAAACGACGTCGACCGACGCGAGCACAGCACCGGCGTCGGAGCCGTCGAAGGAGATGACCTCGCCCTCGCGGGTGGGGTCCGCGCTGAGGACCACCGACGTTCCGTCTTTGTCGACCGACGGCAACGCGCGCCCGCTGATCGCGAGGGAGCTGGGGTCGCTCGACCCGAGGACCCAGGAACCGTCGACGGTGATGCCGATCGGTACGACGTCGTACCGATCCGGGTCGAGGTTGCTCAGGACGCTTCCGGCGGAAACACAGGACACTGAATGCTCATTGCTCCGGCCACCGAAGATCACGGCCACGCGGGTACGGCTGCTGTTCACGCGTCAAACCGTACCGCCGAATCGACTTCGGCACGCGATCGGGCCGGGCCGGAAATCATCGACGTGGTCCGCTCACGCGTCGAGCGCGCGCTCGATGTCGGCCAGGAGATCGGCGGTGTCCTCGATGCCACAAGCGATTCGGACAAAACCCGCACTGACCGGATCGCCCCAGCGCGCACGGCGATCCGCCGTCGTGTGGATCCCACCGAAGCTGGTGGCGGCCGTGACGAGATTGCTCGCTTCGACGAACGAGTGGAATGCTTGAGCCGAATCCAACTCGACGCTCACCAATCCGCCGAATCGTTTCATCTGACCGGATGCCGTTGTGTAGGACGGGTCACCGCGAAGGCCGGGATAACGAACGGACCGGACCGCTTTGTGTCCAGCCAACATCTCGGCCAGGGCCAGCGCGTTGTCGCACTGACGCCCGAATCGCAGGCCTGCCGTGCCGAGACTCCGGTGCGCAAGCCACGTCTCGAAGGGGCCGAGCACTGTTCCCGAAAGAAGTCGCTCACGCTCGATCCGCTGACTCACCGCCGCATCGGAAGTAGCGACGTAACCCATCAGGAGGTCACTGTGCCCGCTGAGTGCCTTGGTACCGCTGGCCACCACGACGTCGGCACCCAATTCGAGCGGGCGCTGCCCCAGCGGTGTTGCAGTCGTGTTGTCGACGATCAGCAGCGCACCCGCTCGGTGGCACACGTCGGCGAGCACGCGAAGGTCGACCACGTCCAGCACCGGGTTGGACGGCGTCTCGGCGACGACGACCACGCGACCCGGTGACGCGTCGAGCAGTTCCCCGAAACTCGCGTCGCCCATCTGCAGGGTCGAGACTTCGCGAACGGTGATTCCCAACGGAGCCAACCGTTCGTTCGCGTACAACCGCACCTGGTAGTACCCGTCCGAGGGCACGACGACGGTATCCCCGGCGACGAGCACGCTGCGCAAGGTCGCGGTGATCGCAGACATCCCCGACCCCATGACGAGTGCGTGGTCCGCTCCTTCGAGCGCCGCGAGCGCCGATTCGAGTCCGCGCCAACCCGGGTTCGACGCTCGAGCATAGGTATCGGACTCGGAGCCTTCGTCCACCGAAAGTTGGTACGGCGCAGCAAATATCGGACCCAGCTGCATGGGCTGACCCGCAGCGTGTTCGCGCGCAACGGCGCTCACACTGCGCGTCGAATCCCCGTAACCCTCGAAATCACTCACATTAATTTCACTCATTCCGGCTTCGTCCGGCGTCCGAGCAACTGACCGATCGCATCGCTGACGGCCATGCCTTCGTGGCACACCCGATGGACCGCGTCGGTCAACGGCATCTCCACGTCGTAGCCGGCAGCGAGTGCGCGTACCGACGTGCACGACTTCACACCCTCGGCGACCTGACCGTTGGTTGCCTTCTGTGCCGATTCCATCGACCCGCCCCGTCCGAGTCGCTCTCCGAACGTCCGGTTTCGCGACAACTCGGACGTGCAGGTCGCGACCAGGTCACCGACGCCCGCCAAGCCTGCAAGCGTCGACGCCTTGGCGCCGAGCGCGACACCGAGCCGAATCGTCTCGGCGAGACCACGGGTGATGATGCTGGCAACCGTGTTGTCGCCGAATCCACTACCGGCGGCCATGCCGCAGGCCAGCGCGATCACGTTCTTGCACGCGCCACCGATCTCGCAACCGATGACGTCGGAGTTGGTGTACGGCCTGAAATAGCCGGTAGCGCAAGCGTCCTGGAGAGCGAGGGCACGCGAGGAATCCGAGCAGGCGATCACCGTGGCCGCGGGCTGCCCGCTGGCGATCTCGTGTGCAAGATTCGGGCCCGAGAGCACCGCGACGCGCCCCGGTTCCACGCCGGTCACCGACACGATGACCTGGCTCATGCGCATGAGCGTCCCGGTCTCGATTCCCTTGGCCAGACTCAGCAGAGTCGCATCGGGTCCGATCGAGCCTTTCCACTGCTCCAGGTTTCCCCGTAGCGACTGCGAAGGAACCGCCAGCACGATGAAGTCAGCGCCTGCCATTGCCTCCTCGTGGTGGTGGGTCGCGCGAATCGACGAAGGCAAAGCAATGCCCGGCAGATAGTCGCTGTTCTCGTGTGTGGTGTCGATGCGCTTCGCGACCTCTTCACGCCTGGCCCACATCGTCACGTCGGTTCCGGCCTCGGCCATCACCTTGGCCAACGCTGTTCCCCACGAACCTGCGCCCAATACAGCTGCCTTACTCACACGCTCACCCCGTCTACCCGGCGAAGCGGGTCGCCGCCAGAAAAATCGTCTGCACAGAGTATCGCCTGTGGTGCACTGCGGTGGGCAGCCGCGGACACCGAGCGTGATGACTGGCAAGATCGAGGGATGGACAGCGCGGAACCCCCGTACCCACACGTCGTGGAGACACCGCATGCGCGCACGGAGATCGAACGCCCCATGCATGCGATAGTGGCCGTCAAGTCCTTGAGATCGGCCAAGTCCCGGCTCGCGGGCGAACTCGACGCGGACGCGCGTGCAGACCTCGTGTTGGCCATGCTTCACGACACCCTCGCGACCGTTGCCGCCGTCTCTGCCATCGACACCGTCACGGTGGTCACCCCAGACCCGACCGTTGCCGCTCTTGCGTATTCCGTCGGCGTGACGGTCTACGCCGATCCAGCTCCCGACATCTCGCTGACCAACGGCGCCTCACCGCGCGCGGAGGAAACCCTCAACGCAGCGTTGAGTGCAGCGGCCGCCGATATCCGAGCCAAACGCGGAGTGGTCGACCTCGTTGTGCTGCAAGCCGACTTGCCCGCGATGCGACCGAGCGAACTGACGGAGGCCGTGGCCGCCGCCCGAAGCGGTGGACGTTCAGTCGTCGTCGATCACCACGGCTCCGGCACTTCCGCATTGTTTGCGTGTGGCGAGAGTGCGCTCGACCCCCGATTCGGTCCGGAATCCGCACGGGGACATGCTAATTCAGGTGCTCGTCCACTCAACGGCCAATGGCCGGGACTGCGCACCGACGTCGACACCCACGCCGACCTCGACACCGTGCGCGCACTGGGAGTGGGCCCCGCGACATTGGCTTCGTTGACCAGACTCAAGGCCACGCCGTCGAACAGTCGATGAATTTTCTTTCATCGATTGTCGGACCGCGCGATTGTGGGGGATGATCGACGAGTGAGCAATGGCGAAGCACTCGAAAACCGTATTTCCGAAGACCAGTCGGACGGAGACCACAGCTCCGGCCGGCACGAGAACGGCGCGGCCACCTCGCCGCGATCTCAGGCCGTCGCGGTCGCCACCAACATCCCGGGCGCTCCCCCTGCAGCTACCAAGGCAGAGCTACCCGAATTGCTCGTCGGACTTCCCGAGGATCGTTACCTAAACCGCGAACTCAGCTGGCTCGATTTCAATGCCCGTGTTCTCGCATTGGCTGCCGACGAGTCACTGCCGTTGCTCGAACGCGCAAAGTTCCTCGCCATCTTCGCTTCCAATCTCGACGAATTTTTCATGGTCCGGGTCGCCGGACTCAAGCGCCGCGACGAGACGGGCCTGTCGGTCAGGTCCGCCGACGGCCTCTCCCCACGCGAACAATTGGCGCTCATTGCGCGTCGCACCCAGGAACTCGCCGACAAGCACGCACACGTGTTTCTCGACTCGGTCCGCCCTGCCCTGGCGGCAGAAGGCATTTCAATTGTTCGATGGGCCGACCTCAGTGCCGACGATCACGGCCGGCTCTCGGCGCATTTCCACGAGCAGGTCTTCCCGGTACTGACGCCTTTGGCAGTCGATCACGCCCACCCGTTCCCCTACATCAGCGGACTGAGCCTCAACCTCGCCGTGACAGTGAAGGACTCCGTCACCCGCGGCGAACACTTCGCTCGCGTCAAGGTCCCCGACAACGTCGGCCGGTTCGTGCGAGTCAAGAGCACGACGTCTTCGTCCACCATCGATTCGTTCCTCCCGATGGAAGAACTGATTTCGGCTCATCTGGACGTGCTGTTCCCCGGAATGGAAATCGTCGAACATCACGCCTTCCGAATCACACGCAACGCCGATTTCGAGGTCGAAGAGGATCGGGACGAGGATCTGCTGCAGGCACTCGAACGTGAATTGGCGCGTCGTCGTTTCGGTTCGCCCGTTCGCCTCGAAGTTGCCGACGACATGACCGAGCACATGCTCGAACTGCTTCTGCGTGAACTCGACGTCGATCCGGCTGACGTGATCGAGGTTTCCGGGCTCCTCGACTTGTCCTGCCTCTGGCAGGTTTACGCCGTCGATCGCCCGGCGCTCAAGGACGCTCCGTTCGTCCCGGCGACGCATCCGGCGTTCGGCGAGCGTGAGACACCGAAGAGTGTGTTCTCGACCCTGCGCGAGGGCGACGTGCTCGTCCACCACCCTTACGACTCGTTTTCCACCAGCGTTCAACGCTTCATCGAACAGGCCGCGGCCGACCCGCAGGTGCTCGCGATCAAGCAGACCCTGTACCGAACTTCGGGCGACTCCCCCATCGTCAACGCACTGATCGACGCCGCCGAGGCCGGCAAGCAAGTTGTTGCCCTCGTGGAGATCAAGGCCCGCTTCGACGAGCAGGCCAACATCAAGTGGGCACGCAAACTCGAGCAGGCCGGCGTTCACGTCGTCTACGGTCTCGTCGGTCTCAAGACTCACTGCAAGACGTGCCTCGTCGTCAGGCGCGAAGGTTCGACCATTCGTCGCTACTGCCACATCGGCACCGGCAACTACAACCCGAAGACCGCGCGCATGTACGAGGACGTCGGATTGCTCACCGCAGCACCGGAGATCGGTGCCGACCTCACCGACCTCTTCAACTCGTTGACCGGATACTCCCGCAAGACGAGCTACCGCAACCTTCTCGTCGCGCCGTACGGGGTTCGCCGCGGGATCATCGAGCGGATCGACAACGAGATCGCTCACAAGCTCGCAGGCCGCGATGCCGGTATCCGCTTGAAGGCCAACGCATTGGTCGACGAGCAGGTCATCGACGCGTTGTACCGCGCGTCCAAGGCCGGTATCCCCGTCGAGATCGTGGTCCGCGGAATCTGCGCGCTCAAGCCTGGTGTTCCGGGCCTCAGCGAAAACATCGAAGTACGTTCCATTCTCGGGCGGTTCCTCGAACACTCGCGAATGTTCCACTTCCGCTCGGCCGACGAATTCTGGATCGGCAGCGCAGACATGATGCACCGCAACCTCGATCGCCGCGTCGAGGTCATGGTGCAGGTCAAGGATCCGAAACTGTCGAAGCAACTCGGTGACATCTTCGATTCCGCGCTCGATCCGCGAACTCGCTGCTGGGTACTGCATCCGGACGGCAGTTGGGTAGCTGCCCCCGAACGCGGTGAGGACGTACGTGAGCATCAACAGTCGTTGATGCGCAGCCGCACCGCCAGCGGGTCTTGACGGGCTCGGATCACACCATGAGCGACAAGCCGGTCAAAGCCAACATCTTTGCCGCAGGCGCGGTTCTGTGGCGGAAGGCTCCCCAGGATCCTTCCGCCATCGAGATCGCCGTCGTACATCGACCGAAGTACGACGACTGGTCATTCCCCAAAGGAAAGCTCGATCCAGGCGAGACCTTCTTGACCGCAGCAGTTCGCGAGGTCCGCGAAGAGACCTCGATCACCGGACGTTTCGGAAGGCACCTCGGTGGCGTGACGTACCCGATCCCGGGACATCGCAAACTCAAACGAGTCGAATACTGGTCGGCCGAAGCAGTCGACGGAGATTTCGGGCCGAATAACGAAGTAGATGTTCTCTATTGGCTTCCGGTCGCCGAGGTCGCCGATCATCTTTCCTACCCGATGGATCGAATGATTCTTCGCCGCTTCGTTTCCATTCGGCCTGACACGAAAACGGTATTACTCGTCCGCCACGCAAAGGCTGGAAGCCGTAAGCGGTACAAGGGCGACGACAATTTGCGTCCACTCGACGCCAAGGGCAAAGAACAATCCGCCGCCTTGGTCGAACAGCTGAAAATCTTCGGAGCCGATTCGGTTTTCGCGGCTGACCGTACGCGCTGCATCGACACCGTAATGCCGTTGGCGGAGGCATTGGGTGTCGAGATTTCGACGGAACCTCTTCTGACCGAAGAAGGTTACGAGGCCGATCCCGACGCCGCTCGGGCACGTGCGCTGCAGATTGCCGCACTGGAGGGCACTCCAGTGATCTGCAGCCAAGGAGGCGTCATCCCCGATTTGATGCGCTGGTGGGCTGATACGGCCGGTGTAACACTGCCCTCTGCACGCAACCGTAAGGCGAGCACTTGGGTGCTCTCGTTCCTCGACGGCCGTCTCGTCGCCGCCGATCACCTCGACAGCCCGCTCCCCAAAGTCGCCAACTCCTGAGGGATTTGGACCAGCCGGCCCCAGCTCGATTCGGTAGTTTTGCAAAGCACTGAAACACAGGAGAATTCACACTTCTCCCAGACAGCAAAAAGAGGTGCAGCCGCGGATCAGATCCGCGGCTGCACCTCTTTGTCTTACGGCATCGGGTTTTTCACCCGAACGCGACTACTTTCCGCGCTTGGCCGGAGCCTTCTTGGCCGGAGCCTTCTTGGCTGCGGTCTTGGCCGGAGCCTTCTTGGCCGGAGCCTTCTTGGCCGGAGCCTTGGCTGCGGTCTTGGCCGGAGCCTTCTTGGCGGGAGCCTTGGTGGCAACCGTCTTCTTGGCTGCGGTCTTGGCCGGAGCCTTCTTGGCGGGAGCCTTGGTGGCAACCGTCTTCTTGGCTGCGGTCTTGGCCGGAGCCTTCTTGGCGGGAGCCTTCGCGGCAACCGTCTTCTTGGCTGCGGTCTTGGCCGGAGCCTTCTTTGCCGGAGCCTTCTTGGCTGCGGTCTTCTTGGCAGCAGCCTTCTTGGCTGCAGCCTTGGTGGCCGGTGCTGCTACGCCACGCTTGACTGCCGGGCCGGTGGCCGGAAGCTTCTGTCCACCAGCGATAACAGCCTTGAACTGCGCACCCGGACGGAAAGCCGGAACCGACGTCGGCTTGACCTTGACGGTCTCGCCCGTACGCGGGTTGCGTGCAACACGTGCTGCACGACGACGCTGCTCGAAGACTCCGAAGCCGGTGATGGTCACGCTCTCGCCACGGTGGACGGCGCGGACGATGGTGTCCACGACGTGCTCCACTGCGTCGGTCGCTGTGCGCCTGTCCGAACCCAGCTTTTCAGTCAGAACATCGATGAGCTCTGCCTTGTTCATTGAAATTCCTCCGCTAATTGTGGTCCACCGTCGGACCGACTGAGAACCACGGTAAACCTGATAACGGCAAGAGTCTATGTGCCACGCCAATTCTCATTCAACGTGACTGCGAAATGGTGACCTATTTCTCTTCCCGCGCGGAGTTGCGGATTTCGGTTCAGCCCTGCGAAATTCGGGCTGGAAGGGTAGTCGGTTTCCATGAAGGCCTTGACTTTTCGAACTCGGAAATCGCTTCTACCTGCCGCAATGTCAGTCCGATGTCGTCGAGACCCTCCAGCAGACGCCACCGTGTGTAGTCGTCAATATTGAACGGCACCACCGTAGTTCCGGCGCTCACGGTCCGATTCTCGAGATCTACTGTCAATTCCAGTCCGGGCTGCTCTTCGAGCAACTTCCAGAGCAATTCGACGTCGCTCTGCTCGACCTGTGCCGCTACGAGACCGGCTTTTCCGGCGTTCCCGCGGAAGATGTCGGCGAACCGGGAAGCGATGACGACCCGAAATCCGAAGTCGGAGAGAGCCCACACGGCATGCTCACGCGAAGAGCCCGTGCCGAAATCGGGACCGGCTACGAGGACACTTCCCTTGTCGTACGGAGCCAGATTGAGAATGAAGTTGGGGTCGGTGCGCCAGCCTGCAAACAGCCCGTCCTCGAATCCCGTGCGCGTCACCCGTTTCAGGTACACGGCAGGGATGATCTGATCGGTATCGACATTCGAGCGTCGCAGCGGGACGCCGATACCCTTGTGCGTGGTAAAGGATTCCATCGAAATTCTCCTCGAGATGGTAAGTGGGTCAGACCAGATCGGCCGGTGCCGAGAGCGTTCCGCGGACCGCAGTGGCAGCCGCGACGAGCGGGGAAACCAGATGGGTCCGACCGCCTTTACCCTGTCGGCCTTCGAAATTCCGGTTGGACGTCGATGCCGAACGCTCGCCGGGAGCAAGCTGGTCAGGGTTCATTCCCAAGCACATCGAGCAACCGGCCTGGCGCCATTCGGCCCCTGCCGCCGTGAAGATTTCACCGAGACCTTCACTTTCGGCTTGAGCACGCACCCGCATCGAGCCGGGAACGATGAGCATCCGAACGCCCTCTGCCACATGGCGACCCTCGAGCACCTCGGCCACCGCGCGCAGATCTTCGATGCGTCCGTTGGTGCACGAACCGACGAAGACGGTGTCGACAGCAACATCCCGAAGCGCCATGCCGGCGTCGAGACCCATGTAGGTGAGCGCCTTCTCGGCAGCCTGACGCTCGCTCTCGTCGACGATCAGTTCCGGATCGGGAACACGGTCACCGAGCGGTGCACCCTGTCCCGGATTGGTTCCCCACGTGACAAAAGGCGTCAATGCGCTTGCGTCGATGTGGACCTCGTTGTCGAATTCGGCGCCCTCGTCGGTCTTGAGCAACTCCCACGCGGCGACGGCTTCGTCCCACTCTGCGCCCGACGGTGCATGCGGACGGCCCTTGATGAACTCGTAAGTGATCTCGTCCGGTGCGATCATGCCCGCACGGGCTCCGGCCTCGATCGACATGTTGCAGATGGTCATACGAGCTTCCATCGACAGTTTGCGAATGGCCTCGCCGCGGTACTCCAGGACGTAGCCCTGGCCGCCGCCGGTGCCGATCTTGGCGATGACTGCCAGGATCAAGTCCTTGCTCGTGACGCCAGGAGGCAGCTCGCCGTCGACCGTGATCGCCATGGTCTTGAAGGGGCGCAACGACAATGTCTGCGTCGCCATCACGTGCTCGACCTCGCTGGTGCCGATTCCCATTGCGAGCGCACCGAATGCGCCGTGCGTCGACGTATGACTGTCGCCGCACACCACGGTGGTTCCCGGCTGAGTCAGGCCGAGCTGCGGTCCGACCACATGCACGATGCCCTGATCGAGATCGCCCATGCGGTGCAAGCGAACTCCGAACTCCTCGCAATTTCGGCGCAAGGTGTCGACCTGAGTCTTGGACACGGGATCGGCGATCGGCTTGTCGATGTCGATCGTCGGAACGTTGTGGTCCTCGGTGGCGATCGTCAGGTCGGGACGGCGCAACGGGCGTCCTGCCAAGCGAAGTCCGTCGAAGGCCTGCGGGCTCGTCACTTCGTGAACGAGGTGGAGATCGATGTAGATGAGGTCGGGATCCTGCCCCTCCCCTTTCACGACAACGTGGTCGTCCCACACCTTCTCGGCGAGAGTGCGTGCTTTCTGTGCCATGTCTTCCACCTCTGTACGTAGCCTCGCGTCGGCGGACTACGGGCTGGCCCGCCGCGCGTGAAGTAGGTCCCCAGCCCTCGCAGCAGATGCAGGCTGCCCCTAGGAAATGCACTAGCCCTTCAGTAAATGCGCTAGTCCACCAGGAAATGCGCTATCATCCCACTATGCGAGAAACTGGTATCGACCTATGAGACAGCATAGCGGCATCGGCGTCCTGGACAAAGCAATGGGCGTTCTTCATGCAGTAGCTGAGGAACCGTGCAGCCTCACCGAACTCTGTGCACGAACCGGTTTGCCGCGCGCGACCGCCCATAGACTCGCCGTCGGTCTCGAAGTCCATCGACTCCTCACACGCGACTCGGACGGTCAGTGGTGCCCAGGACCCGGACTCGCCGAACTCGCTGCCACCGCTAATGATCCACTCATTGCGGCGGCCGGACTCATCCTCCCCCGCCTTCGCGAAATCACCGGCGAAAGCGTCCAGCTGTACCGCCGGGAAGGCACCCAACGCATCTGCGTCGCGTCGATGGAACCGCCCACGGGCCTTCGCGACACAGTTCTCGTCGGGGCCAGGCTGCCGATGAATGCCGGTTCCGGCGCCAAGGTCCTTCTCGCATGGGCAGATCCACAAACCCAACGGACCGTTCTCGCCGATGCGTCGTTCGGCGAACGAGTGCTCCTCGAGGTTCGCCGGCGCGGCTGGGCACAGAGTGCAGCCGAACGTGAGCCGGGTGTCGCCAGCGTCGCGGCTCCCGTCCGAGACTCGGCAGGCGCTGTCATTGCCGCGATTTCGGTCTCCGGCCCCATCGATCGGATGGGCAGACGACCGGGAGCCCGCTGGGCGGCAGACCTTCTCGCAGCTGCCGAAGCGCTCCACAAGCGTCTGTAATTCGTGACACAGTAAGGCCTTCAGATCCTCGAGCACGTAGGAGTACGACGCGACCATGGCAGGAAAGCAGCGTAGTCAGATCACGATGACCGAGGCCGAGATTTCGAGCTTCGTCGAAAAGAGCCGTACGGCAACGATGGCGACGTTGAGCGCCGACGGAATGCCTCACCTGATCGCGATGTGGTTCGCGATAGTCGACGGCGAAATCTGGTTCGAAACCAAAGCCAAGTCGCAGAAGGCGGTCAATCTTCGCCGGGACACCCGAATGTCCGTCCTGATCGAAGACGGTCTGACGTACGACACGCTGCGAGGAGTCTCGATGGAGGGCACCGGAGTGATCGTCGAGGATCCGGAAGCTCTCTTCGCCGTGGGAATCAGTGTCTGGGAGCGATACACGGGCCCGTACACGGAGGATCTCCGCCCGGCCGTCGAAGCGATGCTCCACAAGCGCGTCGCGGTACGGTTCGTTCCCGATCGAACTCGTTCGTGGGATCACCGCAAGCTCGGGATGCCTGCGATGCCTCTTTCCGGTTCTACTGCACCATCGCCGTAGACCCCGAGATTCGTGAAGCGAAATTCACGAGCTTTCGAATTCGGGCCGGCGTAGTTTCACCAACAGGCCCAACAACAAGGAGTGAGCATATGAGCGATCTCGACAGCAACACCCCGTCGGAACCCGAATCCCAATCGGAGGAAACCAAACGAAAGTTCCGTGAAGCCCTCGAACGGAAGAATCATCAGAACGCCAAATCGACCGACCATCGCGACGGACAGTCCAAGGTCCACAACACGCATGGCCCGGCCGATCACAAGCGAGAGTTCCGCCGTAAGAGCGGATAGCCGATCACGGACAACAGAGTGAGATGACGATCACCCCCAGTCGAATTCGACTGGGGGTGATCGTTTTTCGCATCGCCGGAAACATTTCCCATACATACGAAAAGACCCTCCGATCAATGATCGGAGGGTCTTTCCTTTGTAGCCCCGACGGGATTCGAACCCGCGCTACCGCCTTGAGAGGGCGGCGTCCTAGGCCGCTAGACGACGGGGCCAGGACACGCTTTTAAACGTGGTATTCAGTCTTGCTCTTGGATGCTCAGCAAGCTTAGCTTGTCTGAGTCCGGCCACAAAATCGACCGGATTTCCGCTGGGGTACCAGGACTCGAACCTAGAATGGCGGTACCAGAAACCGCTGTGTTGCCAATTACACCATACCCCAAGGTCTTGCTCACCAGCCTTGCCCGATCCGCTTCGCTGTTGTGCTCGGCGGCTCGTCTCCGGCCGAAAAGAAGATTACCAGTACCCCTGCCCCAAATACCAAATCGTATGGTCACGGAAGGTTTTTGCTTCATTTTCGGCCGGAAGACAGTCCGATCTAGGCAGTTACCGCTGCCCTACCGGCGCGCAACCGAGCAATCGAGACCTCACGACCGAGCAATTCCATCGACTCGTACAGCGGAGGGCTGATGTGAGAGCCGGTGATCGCGACCCGAACCGGAGCGAAGGCCTTACGCGGTTTGAGCTCCAGATCCTCGATGAGGGCCTTCTTGAGTGCTTCCTCGATACTGGCCGCAGTCCACTCCGAGGTTGCCTCGAGTGCCGCAAGAGACGCATCCAGAACCGGACCAGCGTCTTCCTTCAGGTTCTTTGCCGCCGCGGCCGGATCGAGAGCAAACGACGCCTCGTCGACGAACAGGAACTTCAGCAGATCCCACGCGTCGGACAGGACGACGATGCGCGTCTGCACGAGGTCCGCCGCAACAGTGAACGTGGCTTCATCGACGTCGGCGCTGATGTGGCCGTGCTCCACCAGGAACGACTTCAGGCGGGCCGCGAAGTCGGCCGGCTGGAGCAAGCGAATGTGCTCGGCATTGATCGCGTCGGCCTTTTTCTGGTCGAAGCGGGCAGGGTTGGAGTTGACCTTCGAAACGTCGAAGGCCGCAACCATCTCGTCGAGTGAGAAGACATCGTGATCGTCGGCAATGCTCCACCCGAGCAGAGCCAAGTAGTTCAGCAGTCCCTCGGGAATGAAGCCCCGATCGCGGTGAATGAAGAGGTTGGACTCGGGATCGCGCTTGGAAAGCTTCTTGTTGCCCTGACCCATCACGAACGGCAGGTGCCCGAACGACGGTGTGAAATCGGCGACACCGATGCGGATCAAAGCCTCGTACAACGCGAGCTGACGCGGGGTCGAGGACAGCAGGTCCTCACCGCGCAGTACGTGGGTGATCTTCATCAACGCGTCGTCGACGGGGTTGACCAGCGTGTACAGCGGAATACCGTTCCCGCGAGTCAACGCGAAGTCCGGAACGGTGCCTGCCTTGAACGTGGTCTCGCCGCGAACCAGGTCGTTCCACGTCAGGTCGTGATCGGGCATCCGGAGGCGGACGACCGGCTTGCGACCCTCGGCGACGTAGGCAGCGCGCTGCTCGTCGCTGAGGTCGCGATCGAAGTTGTCGTATCCGAGCTTCGGGTCGCGTCCGGCCGCCTTGTGTCGCGCTTCCACTTCTTCGTTGGTCGAGTAGGACTCGTAGGCCTCGCCCGCGGCCAGCAACTTGGCAACGACGTCGAGATGCAGGTCGCGACGCTCGGACTGGCGATACGGTGCGTGCGGCCCACCGACCTCCGGGCCCTCGTCCCAATTGAGCCCCAACCAGCGGAGGGCGTCGAGGATGGCCTGGTAGGACTCTTCACTGTCGCGCTGCGCATCGGTGTCTTCGATACGGAACACGAACGTGCCGCCGTGGTGTCGTGCGAATGCCCAGTTGAACAAGGCGGTGCGCACCAAACCTACGTGCGGGGTTCCGGTGGGTGACGGACAGAAACGGACGCGTACTTCGCTGTTGGTCATGGCTCACTTGGCTCGGCGATGATGGATGGTCGTACTACAGGTTAGTCCCGCAGCGCTTCCTCCATCCCGCCGATCACTTACCCGGCAAGACGTTGATACGTGTCATGTCACCGTCGTAGTAGGCGAGTAGTCGCTTGTCCATGACCTTTCGCCACAGCGGCGGCACCCACGCGCACACGATCATGACCGCGTAACCCGCTGGAAGTTGCGGCGCTTCGGCCGCACTGCGCAGGCTCTGGTACCGCAGACGCGGATTCGCGTGATGGTCACTGTGACGCTGAAGTTGATAGAGGAACAGATTGCTGACGACGTGGTCGCTGTTCCAGCTGTCCTCGGGCGAGCAGCGAACGTACGAGCCGTCAGGCCGCTTCGCACGTAGCAAGCCGTAGTGCTCGAGATAGTTGGCGGTCTCGAGGAACGTGAATCCGGCGATCGCCTGAACGGCCAGCCACGGTGCGATTTCCCACCCGAATGCGGCGATCAGACTCCCGAACAGAACCACACTCATCGCCCACGCGTTCAGGATGTTGTTGCGGTAACTCCAGGTCCGTCTGCCTTGACGCTGCAGGCGAGCGCTTTCGATCCGCCATCCCGAGCGCAGGCCGCCGATGACACTGCGCGGCAAGAAGAACCAGAAGTTTTCCTTGTATCGCGAACTGGCCGGATCCTCCGGCGTCGCGACACGGACGTGGTGACCATGGTTGTGCTCGACGTAGAAATGGCCGTAGAAGGACTGTGCCAGCGCTACTTTCGCGAGCCACTTCTCGAGCTTTTCGCTCTTGTGCCCCAATTCATGCGCCGCGTTGATCCCAACACCGGCAACCACGCCGGCAGTCATCGCGAGCGCGAACTTCTCCCCCGCCGCCATCGGCGCATTCACCCAGCACCAGGCGACGAACACGAGACCGACGTATTGGAGGGGCAGGAACAGATACGTGCACCAGCGGTAGAAACGATCCTCTTGCAATTCAGGGATCGCTTCGTCCGGTGGGCTGTTACCGTCCTCGCCCGCCAGTAGATCGATCAGGGGAATGACGATCACGATGAGCCAGGCCCCGATGGCCCAGAAGAGCCCGAGACTGAACTTGTCGACCAGAAACCACGCAGCGAACGGACTGAGAGGAACCAGCAAACCCAGTGGCCACAGGTAGCGCTTCTTGTCTCGCCACACCGGCCGCTGCCCGTTCCGCGCGTGCGCTGCCGCTGTCCGGGAGCCTTCCGCGAAGGTCGTCATGTATCACCACGTTTCTGCGCAATCCACTCGATTGCCCCATCGGCTTCTATCCAGTTATCGGCCACCCTACTGCTCAGCGTTACATTTCAGGGAATTTGGTCTGTTACGAGCCGCGGCAGCAAACCGCGAGGCGAACCCTCCCAACCTCACCAAATCAGACATAACGCCAGGAGGGTCATTGGTGAAGCTTCGCCTGGCTCATGAAACCCGCAGGTCAGTCCCAGGGCCTGATTACCTCGAACCGGAAGGCAATCCCAATCGGCCATCCAGCGTTAGTTACCATCTTGCAACTTTTCTTTGACAGACACCTCTCGACTCACACCACGACAGAGGCCCCATCCGGTGGGGATGGGGCCTCCGTAGTCACATGACGGACGAACCGGGTCAGATCAGTTCTTGGCGGTCACCGGGTTCGTGAGCGTGCCGATCCCCGAGACCGTGACCGACACGGAATCGCCGTCGACGATCGGGCCGACTCCGGCGGGGGTGCCGGTGAGGATGACGTCGCCGGGCAGGAGGGTCATCACCGCCGAGATCCACTCGATGATCTTCGGAATGTCGTGAAGCAGGAAGGCGGTGCTGCTGTCCTGCTTGACCTGACCGTTCACCTCGGTCTTGATGTCGACGTCGGACGCATCGAGGCTGGTTTCGATCCACGGACCGAGCGGGCAGAAGGTGTCGTGGCCCTTCGCGCGCGTCCATTGCCCGTCGTGACGCTGATGATCTCGCGCCGATACGTCGTTGGCGATCGTGTAGCCAAGGACCACGCTCAACGCCTTCGCCGCGGGTACGGCTTTGCAAGGCTGACCGATGACCACCGCGAGTTCACCCTCGAAATGCACCTCGTTGGACGTCGGAGGCAAGACGATCGGGGCGCCCGGGCCGACGATGGACGTATTGGGCTTGAGGAAGATCACCGGATCAGCCGGCGCCTCGCCGCCCATCTCCGCGATGTGATCTGCATAATTCTTGCCGATACAGATCACCTTGCTGGCGAGAATCGGAGCCAGCAGACGAACATCGGCAAGCGGCCAACTACGGCCGGTAAAGGTGGGGTTCCCGAACGGGTGCTCCGCAATTTCCTTGGCGACGAGGGCATCCTCTTCACCTTCGATACTGACGAACGCAACACCATCGGGACTGGCAATTCGACCAAGACGCATACTGGCCAGTCTATCGGGGTGTCGGAAACGACTGACGCGCGCAAGCCGTAAGGCTTACGCGCGTCAGTCTCGTGAAAGAAATCCTTACAGCGCTGCGGTGATCCGGTCGCCGATCTCGGTCGTGGAGATGGGGCCTTCGCCGCGCGTTGCCAGGTCGGCAGCGACCACAGCCTCGACGCGAGCGGCGTCGTCCTCGCGTCCGAGATGGCGAAGAAGCAGTGCGGCCGAGAGGATCGCGGCGGTGGGATCTGCGATTCCCTTGCCGGCGATGTCCGGAGCACTGCCGTGCACGGGCTCGAACATCGACGGGTTGGTACCGGACGCGTCGATGTTTCCGCTTGCGGCCAAACCGATTCCACCGGTCACGGCACCGGCCAGGTCGGTGATGATGTCACCGAACAGGTTGTCCGTGACGATGACGTCGAACCGCGACGGGTCGGTCACCATGTAGATGGTGGCAGCGTCGATGTGGCAGTACGCGGTCTCGACGTCCGGGTACTCGGCCCCGACTGTCTCGATCGCACGCGTCCAGATTGCGCCCGCATTGGAGAGCACATTGGTCTTGTGGATCAGTGTGAGGTGCTTGGAACGTGTCTGCGCCAACGCAAATGCATAACGAACAACACGCTCGGCGCCGAACCAGGTGTTGATCGACACCTCGGTCGCGATCTCGTGATCGGTGCCGACGCGGATTGCTCCACCGTTACCGGTGTACGGGCCTTCGGTGCCTTCACGAACCACGACGAAGTCGATCTCCGGCTGGGCCGCCAATGGCGACAGCGCACCCGGGTACAGCTGTGCGGGGCGAAGATTCACGTGATGATCGAGCTGGAAACGCATGTTCAGCAGCAGACCACGCTCGAGGATGCCGGGGGCGACGATCCGCGGGTCACCGATGGCGCCCAACAGGATTGCGTCGTGCTGACGGATCTGGTCCAGCTCGTCCGCCGGGAGCAACTCGCCGGTGGCGTTGTAGCGACGGGCACCGAGATCGTATTCGGTGGTTTCCAGATCCGGAACCAACTTGCCGAGCACCTTGAGTGCTTCGGCTGTGACCTCGACACCGATTCCGTCGCCCGGAATGACCGCAAGCTTCATGGAGTCCTCATCTCAGTAGAACTGTGCGCCTTTATTAACCGCGGGCGGTTAATAAAGGCGCACAGCAAAAACAATCAGGAAAGGTCGACCTGGGCGACGCGAGCGTCGAGCTGCGAGACGATAGCCTCGACCTCGGCGTCTCCGACGACGCGATCGACGCGCAAGATGACCGTTGCGCCTTCGCCTTCGGCATCCTGGCTCAGTGCTGCGGCGAGGATGTCCACGCCCGCGTTGCCGAGAACGGTGCCGAGGACACCGAGAACGCCCGGGCGATCGCTGTAGTGAACGACGATGTTGTGACCCTCGGCGCGCAGGTCGAAGCTGCGTCCGTTGATGTTGACGATCTTCTCGACCTGCTGCAGACCGGTGAGTGCGCCCGTGACCGACGTGACCGTGCCGTCCGCGGCAACTGCGCGAACCTCGACCGCGCTGCGGTGAGCAAGAGCCTCGGAGTGCTTCTCGACCGATACGGTCACGCCGCGCTGCTCGGCCAGTGCCGGAGCGTTGACGAACGTGACGGCCTCGTCGCTGCTGGCGGAGAACACGCCGCGCAGTGCGGCCAGGCCGAGGATGTCGACGGTTTCGGCAGACAGCTCGCCGGTGGCGACAACCTGCACGGTCTGCACAGCTTCGGGCGACAACGTCGCAGCGAGGAGACCGAGCTTGCGGACCAGCTCGAGCCACGGAGCAACTTCTTCTCCGACGGGGCCGCCGGAGACGTTGACAGCCTCGGGAACGAATTCGCCCGCCAGAGCGAGGAGAACACTCTTCGCCACGTCGATGCCTGCGCGGTCCTGAGCCTCGGACGTCGATGCTCCGAGGTGCGGGGTGACGACGACGTTGTCGAGCTCGAAGAGCTTGGAATCGGTGCACGGCTCGGTGCTGAACACGTCGAGACCGGCGCCGCGGACCTTGCCGGAGACCAGTGCGTCGTAGAGCGCGTCTTCGTCGATCAGACCACCGCGGGCGGCGTTGACGATGATGACGCCGTCCTTGGCCTTGGCGAGACGCTCGGCGTTGATCAGGCCGGCCGTTTCCTTGGTCTTGGGCAGGTGCACGGAGATGAAGTCGGCGCGCTCGACGAGCTCGTCGATGGTGACCAGTTCGATGCCGAGCTGCGCGGCGCGAGCTGCGGGCAAGTAGGGGTCGTACGCGATGATGGTGGTTTCGAACGCGGCGAGACGCTGCGCGAACAGCTGGCCGATGCGGCCGAGTCCGACAACGCCGACGGTCTTGCCGAGGATCTCGACGCCGTTGAACTTGCTTCGCTTCCAGGTGTTCTCACGCAGGGTCTTGTCTGCTGCGGGAATCTGGCGAGCGGTCGACATGAGCAGAGCAACTGCGTGCTCGGCTGCCGAGTGGATGTTGGAGGTCGGTGCATTGACGACCATCACGCCGCGCTCGGTGGCTGCGGGGATCTCGACGTTGTCCAGGCCGACACCGGCGCGGCCGATGATCTTCAGCTTGGTGCCTGCGGCCAGAACCTCGGCGTCGACGGTGGTGGCGGAACGGACGAGAATCGCGTCGGCCTCGGGTACCGCGGCGAGCAGCGCCGGGCGGTCGGGTCCGTCGACCCAACGCACCTCCACACCGTCACCGAGCGCCTCGACTGTGGACGGCGCGAGCTTGTCGGCGATCAGAACAACGGGACGGCCAGGCTGGCTCACGTGCAAACTCCCTGATTAGGTGGGTGTGAAGGTGGTTTAACCACCGACAGTTTAGTGCGCGCTCACTTCGAATCCACAACGCGGTAGGCGATACCACATAGTGGACACTTTCGCGGGCGAATTCTCGATGGAATATGAATCCGGACTCAGCCGGCCCGGAAAACGACTCCGGCCCAATGCCGCGCTGGTTCAACGTAATTGAACCGGCGCGACATCAGGCCAGTGGAGACGTGGAGCGTGAAACTACGAATTACGCGGTTTCGGTGATCGGACGATCGACCCAGCTCATCAGGTCGCGCAGCTTCTTGCCGGTGACCTCGATGGGGTGCTCGGCGTTGGCCTTGCGCAGGCCTTCGAGCTCGGTGTTGCCGTTCTCGACGTTGGCAACCAGACGACGGGTGAACTCGCCGGACTGGATGTCGGCCAGGATCGCCTTCATGCGCTCCTTGGTGTCGGCGTCGATGACGCGCGGACCGGAGAGGTATCCACCGAACTCAGCGGTGTCGGACACCGAGTAGTTCATGCGGGCGATGCCACCCTCGTACATGAGGTCGACGATGAGCTTGAGCTCGTGCAGAACCTCGAAGTACGCCATCTCGGGTGCGTAGCCGGCCTCGACCATGACCTCGAAACCGGTCTTGACCAGTTCCTCGGTGCCGCCGCAGAGCACAGCCTGCTCGCCGAAGAGGTCCGTCTCGGTCTCTTCCTTGAACGTGGTCTTGATGACGCCTGCGCGGGTTCCGCCGATGCCCTTGGCGTAGGACAGAGCGAGAGCCTGGCCTTCACCCTTGGGATCCTGGTCGATGGCGATGAGCGCGGGAACGCCCTTGCCGTCGACGAACTGACGACGCACCAGGTGGCCCGGCCCCTTGGGGGCAACCATGCCGACGGTGACGAACTCCGGAGCCTTGATCAGGTCGAAGTGAATGTTCAGGCCGTGACCGAAGAACAGCGCGTCGCCGTCCTTGAGGTTCGGCTCGATGTCGCCCTTGAAAATGCTGGCCTGAGCGGTGTCAGGTGCGAGCACCATGATGACGTCGGCCCACTCGGAAACCTCGGCAGGCGTACCGACTGTCAGGCCCTGCTCCTGCGCCTTTTCGCGGGACTTGGAGCCCTCCTTGAGGCCGATGCGCACATCGACGCCCGAGTCACGCAGGCTCAGCGAATGGGCGTGGCCCTGGCTTCCGTAGCCGATCACAGCAACCTTGCGGCCCTGAATGATCGACAGATCGGCATCGTCGTCGTAGAACATCTCGACTGCCACAGTTCTCAACCTCTCCTTGGATTTTTACGTGTCTAAAAGTACTAGCGGGTGGCCGTGATCGACTTCGGCCCTCGACCGACTGCCACGACCCCGGACTGAACGATCTCCCGGATACCGTACGGATCAAGCATCCGCAGCAGTGCATCCAGCTTGGACCGAGTACCGGTCGCCTCGATGGTGACGGACTCCGGGGAGACGTCGATCACCTTGGCGCGGAACAGGTTCACCGTTTCGATGACCTGCGTGCGCACGCTTGCATCTGCGCGCACCTTGATGAGCACGAGCTCGCGAGCGACGGATGCTTCACCGTCCTGCTCGACGATCTTGATGACGTTGATCAGCTTGTTGAGCTGCTTCGTCACCTGCTCGAGAGGGAACTCGTCGACCGTGACGACGATGGTCATACGTGAGATCTCGGGGATCTCGGTTCCGCCCACCGCAAGGGATTCGATGTTGAATCCGCGGCGGGAGAAAAGTGCGGAGACGCGGGCCAGCACGCCTGGCTTGTCCTCGACGAGAACACTGAGGGTGTGACTGGTGCTCACTTCTGATCCTCCCCTGTGCCCGCGGCGGGTCCGGCTTGCTCGCGTGACATGGCTTCGTGGATGACGGCGGGCTCGGCAACTGCCTCGTCGTCGTCGAACAGCGGCCGGATGCCCCGGGCCGCCATGATTTCGTCGTTGCTCGTTCCGGCAGCGACCATCGGCCACACCTGTGCGTCAGCGGTGACGATGAAGTCGATCACGACAGGCTTGTCGTTGATGGACTGCGCCTCACGGATCGCAGCTTCGACGTCTTCTTCACGCTCGACACGAATTCCGTGGCAGCCCAATGCTTCTGCGAGCTTGACGAAGTCCGGGATGCGGATGGCGCCGTGCGTTCCGAGGTTGGTGTTGGAGTAGCGCTCTTCGTAGAAGAGTGTCTGCCACTGACGCACCATGCCGAGGTTGCCGTTGTTGATGAGGGCAACCTTGATCGGGATACCTTCGAGTGCGCAGGTTGCGAGTTCCTGATTGGTCATCTGGAAGCAGCCGTCGCCGTCGATCGCCCACACCTCGGTGTCGGGCATGCCCATCTTGGCACCCATGGCTGCGGGAACCGCGTACCCCATGGTGCCGAGCCCGCCCGAGTTGAGCCACGTGCGCGGCTTCTCGTAACCGACGAACTGCGCGGCCCACATCTGGTGCTGGCCGACGCCAGCGCAGTAGATGGCATCCGGTCCGGCGAGCTTGCCGACGGTCTGGATGACGTACTCCGGGCTCAGCTGACCGTCGGTGGGACGGTCGTAGCTCAGCGGGTAGGTACGACGGATGTCGTTCAGGTACGCCCACCATTCCGAGAGTTCGAACGTGGTGCCCGTGGCCATGTCGGCACGGATAGCCTCGATGAGTTCGGTGATGACCTCTTTGCAGTCGCCCACGATCGGGACGTCGGCGTAGCGGTTCTTGCCGATCTCTGCCGGATCGATGTCGGCGTGGATGACCTTGGCGTCGGGCGCGAAGGAATTCAGCTGGCCGGTGACGCGGTCGTCGAAACGCGCGCCGAGGGTGATCAGGAGATCGCTGCGCTGCAGAGCGGCAACTGCGGCAACGGTGCCGTGCATTCCCGGCATACCGCAGTTGAGGTCGTGGCTGTCCGGGAACGCGCCGCGGGCCATCAGCGTGGTGACGACGGGGATACCGGTCAGCTCTGCCAATTCGAGCAGCTCCGGCGAGGAGTCCGACTTGATGACGCCGCCACCGACGTACAGAACCGGCGACTTGGCGTCGGCGATCAGACGTGCAGCTTCACGAACCTGCTTGCCGTGCGGCTTGGTGACCGGGCGGTAGCCCGGCAGACGCATCTCCGGCGGCCACGAGAACGTGGTCTGCGACTGCAGGATGTCCTTGGGGATATCGACCAGGACGGCGCCGGGGCGACCGCTGGCCGCGAGGTAGAAGGCTTCGGCCATGATGCGCGGGATGTCGATCGCGTCGGTGATCAGGAAGTTGTGCTTGGTGACCGGCATCGTGATGCCTGAGATGTCGGCTTCCTGGAAGCCGTCGGTACCGATCAGCGAGCGCGCCACCTGTCCGGTGATCGCGACGATCGGAACGGAGTCCATCTGCGCGTCGGCCAGTGGCGTGACCAGGTTGGTCGCACCGGGACCCGAGGTAGCCATGCAGACGCCGACCTTGCCGGTCGCCTGGGCGTAACCGGTGGCAGCGTGGCCTGCACCCTGCTCGTGGCGCACGAGCACGTGGCGGACCTTGACCGAATCGAAGAGTGGGTCGTAAACCGGGAGCACGGCACCGCCGGGAATGCCGAATACCGTGTCGACCTCGAGCTCTTCGAGGGCTCGAACCACAGACTGCGCGCCGGTTACCCGCTCAGGCGGGAGCTGGCGACGGTTGGCCGTCTGGGTTGCGGCAGCCGCGGTTGTCGGGCTCGGTGTCCCTGACTTGCGCGGCGTGGGTTGAGGCCGTGCTGTTGGTGCGCTCACTGGGAAATCCTCTGATTCTGGCTCCGGGCAACAAAAAACCCCCGTCAGCATCTGCTGAGCGAGGGTGGCGCGTCGTTATCTGGTGAGTTGAAAAATCGACTCAGGCGACGACGCGCCGGCCGATTACGAGCAACTCATTCTGTTTCACGCACTCGACAGTAGAGGCGCTAGTCGCGAACGGCAAACTTGGTGAGTCGACCGTCCCAGAATCTGAGATACATCGGCTGCAATGCGAAGATGTAGAGGTGTCAACTTCGCAGCAGCCCGTGCCACCGGCTCAATCATCCCACACGCCGAAACCACTTCGGCACGTCATCCGCATTTCGCAGCTCGCTTACATGGCGTGCGCGTTCCTCCTGTTCGCGGTCAGCTTCCCGATCTTCGGGTGGCCCGTCGCCTTCAGCTGGTTGCTGATCCTTCCGATCATCGCCGTGTATCTCGTCGCGCGACTGCGCACCACCGTCAGCCCTGACGGCCTCGAGGTCCGCTCGACGTTCTCCAAGCGCACCCTCGCCTGGGACGATGTCAAGGGTTTCCGCTTCCCGAAGCGCAGCTGGGCGCGCGCGGAACTCACCGACGGAACCGAGGTGACCCTGCCTGCGGTCAGCTTCGTCAGGCTTCCCGAGATCGCGATCGCCAGCGGCGGCCGCATCACTGATCCCTATGCATCGGCGGCAGAAGCCTTCGCCGCCAAGGAAGCCGAAGAGGAAGAAGCAGCTGCAGAAGCAGAAGCAGAATCCGAGGTCGCCGAGAACTCACAGGACCAGCCCGAAGAGAAGCGCCCGTAGCACGCGAGTAGCGTTGAAAGGCCCTCGCTTCTATTTGAGTGGACCAGCAACGATCACATAAGGAACACGCCCATGCCCCCGTTGAGGTCACGCACCACCACCATCGGACGTAATGCTGCCGGAGCCCGATCCCTGTGGCGCGCCACAGGAATGACGGATTCCGACTTCGGAAAGCCGATCGTCGCCGTAGCGAACTCGTACACCCAGTTCGTACCCGGCCACGTGCATCTCAAGAACGTGGGCGAGATCGTTGCCGAGGCCATCAGTGCGGCCGGCGGCGTCGCTCGTGAGTTCCACACCATCGCAGTCGACGACGGCATCGCAATGGGCCACGGCGGCATGCTCTACTCGCTCCCGAGCCGCGAGATCATCGCCGATTCGGTCGAGTACATGGCAAACGCCCACACGGCCGACGCACTGGTGTGTATCTCCAACTGCGACAAGATCACTCCCGGCATGCTCAACGCCGCGATGCGTCTGAACATCCCGACCGTGTTCGTCTCCGGCGGTCCGATGGAAGCAGGCAAGGCAGTGGTCGTCGGCGGCGTGGCCCAAGCCCCCACCGATCTCATCACCGCGATCTCGGCCTCTGCCAACGATGCCGTGTCCGACGAAGGCCTCGACGAGGTCGAGCGCAGCGCGTGCCCGACGTGCGGGTCGTGCTCGGGCATGTTCACCGCCAACTCCATGAACTGCCTGACCGAAGCCCTCGGCCTCGCATTGCCGGGCAACGGCTCCACGCTGGCAACTCACAAGGCTCGTCACGCACTCTTCTCTCGTGCGGGCACCACCGTGGTCGAGGCTGCCCTCAAGTACTACCGCGACGGCGACGAGTCGGTGCTGCCGCGCAACATCGCGACCCCGGCAGCGTTCCGCAACGCGATGGCTCTCGACGTCGCCATGGGCGGCTCCACCAACACCGTCCTGCACACGCTGGCTGCGGCACAGGAAGGCGAGGTCGACTTCGACCTCGACACCATCGACGCGATCAGCCGCAAGGTGCCGTGCCTGTCCAAGGTCTCCCCCAACTCGGACTACCACATGGAGGACGTCCACCGCGCCGGCGGAATCCCCGCGCTGCTCGGTGAGCTTCGCCGCGGCGGACTCCTCGAAACCGACGTGTCCACCGTGCACACCAAGAGCTTCGACCAGTGGCTCGACGACTGGGACATCCGCTCCGGCAAGGCAACCGACGAGGCAATCGAGCTTTTCCACGCGGCTCCCGGCGGCGTGCGCACCATCGAACCGTTCTCCACGGACAACCGTTGGTCTGCTCTCGACACCGATGCGGCCGGCGGCTGCATCCGCGACGTCGAGAACGCCTACACCGTCGAAGGCGGCTTGGTTGTCCTGCGCGGCAACATCGCACTCGACGGCGCAATCCTCAAGACGGCCGGCATCGACGAGGAACTGTTCTCCTTCCAGGGCCCGGCGCTCGTCGTCGAATCTCAGGAAGAAGCCGTCTCGGTCATCTTGCAGAAGAAGATCAAGGCCGGCGACGTTCTCGTCGTGCGTTACGAAGGCCCCAAGGGTGGCCCCGGCATGCAGGAAATGCTGCACCCCACCGCCTTCCTCAAGGGCGCAGGCCTCGGCAAGGAATGCGCACTGATCACCGACGGTCGTTTCTCGGGCGGAACCTCCGGACTGTCCATCGGTCACATCTCCCCCGAGGCTGCCGCAGGCGGAGTCATCGGACTCGTCCAGAACGGCGATCAGGTCCGCATCGACGTCGCCTCGCGCACGCTCGAGATCCTGGTCGACGACGACGTCCTCGCCGAGCGACGCGCGAAGATGGAGGCCTCCGAGCGCCCGTGGCAGCCGGTCGATCGTCAGCGCACCGTGACGACAGCCCTGCGCGCCTACGCCGCTCTGGCAACGTCCGCCGACAAGGGCGCGGTTCGCTACGTTCCGTAAGTTCTGCCACGAACGGACAAAAGATCCTCGGCCGCTTTCGGCCGGGGATCTTTTCTGTCAGCGTGCGAGATGAATCGGGATCAGATCCACGCCAGTTCCTCCGGAAAATCTTCATCCGTGTTGTACGAGCATGCACCACAACCCAATCCGATCATCGCGTCGGTTTGGTACGCATCGTCGGCAGCACCTTCGACAACCACGCCGACACGTAGGAACTTGCGCATGGCGACCTGAGCCGGCGCAGCGTCCAGGGACTTCTTTCACACGAGAACGGATGAAAGGTCAGCGCCCATAAGGAGTTCCGCGATGTCGCACAGTCGGTCGAGTCCGGAGGCGTCGAGAGACGTCGGAGTACCACCACCGAACGCCACTGCGTCGTAGTGGGTGCAGTGGCCTGTCAGCCGTCTTGCGCGGATACACATATACGTAATTCTGGTACGGACGTACCGCAACTGTGAGACTCATCGACCACAAGACCGACCGACAGGTACCGAATATTCGGCCGACACGCGGAGCACGAACGGAACGATATGAGCTATCAGACATTTCAGACTGAATCGCGCGTCCGGCTCGTGAGCGAATTCACTTGGACGTAGGGTTCCAGACACCAGCTGATCAATTCAGATACATGAGGGGGGATGACTTCCAGTCAGGTGATCATTTTTGTCAGTTCGAGCGAGCTGACTTGCACACGGCGCTCACCAGTGGTTCCCTCATCAGGTCGCTGAGACGCACATCACAACGACGACAGTCAGCCACCGCCCGCCACCCACAAGGTCGACGGGAAACAACCAAGGAGCAATACATGCCCGGAGTCGGCATATGGCGCACCAAATCCGTCGAGCAATCGATCGCGGACACAGACGAGCCTGAGACAAAGCTCAAGAAGGAACTGACCGCGAAGGACCTCACGGTATTCGGAGTCGCCGTCGTCATCGGCGCAGGCATCTTCACGCTGACTGCTCGAACCGCAGGCAATGTCGCAGGACCCTCGATTTCACTGGCATTCGTTCTCGCTGCGATCGCCTGTGGCCTTGCCGCGCTGTGTTACGCGGAGTTCGCCTCCACCGTTCCAGTCGCAGGCAGCGCATACACGTTCTCCTACGCGACGTTCGGTGAGTTCGCAGCCTGGATCATCGGCTGGGACCTCATCCTCGAGTTTGCTCTCGCCTCCGCCGTCGTCGGCAAGGGTTGGTCGCTGTACCTCGGCAACGTCATCGGGGCGAGCGGCAGCACCACCGCCCACATCGGGTCGATCAGCTTCGACTGGGGCGCACTGCTCATCATCGGCGCGATCACCCTGATTCTCGCGATCGGCACCAAGGTTTCCTCGCGAGTCTCCGCGATCATTACCGCGATCAAGATCGCAGTAGTCCTGCTCGTCATCGTCGTGGGCGCGTTCTACATCAAGAAGGAGAACTACTCTCCCTTCATCCCGCCGTCCGAAGGATCCGAGAGCTCTGCAAGCGGAATCCATCAGACCTTGTTCTCCTGGCTGACCGGTGCAGGCGGAAGTAGCTACGGCGCCTACGGATTGCTCGCCGCAGCCAGCCTCGTGTTCTTTGCCTTCATCGGCTTCGATGTCGTCGCCACCACGGCCGAGGAAACCAAGAACCCGCAGAAGTCGTTGCCACGCGGAATCTTCGGCTCGCTCGCCATCGTCACCGTTCTCTACGTTGCCGTCACACTCGTCCTGACCGGCATGGTCAAGTACACCGAACTCAAGGACGGCAGTCCTCTGGTCGGCGATTCCAGCGCCACCCTCGCAACCGCATTCGAGGCCAACGGAATCGGTTGGGCACAAACCGCCATCAACTTCGGTGGCCTGGCCGGCCTCACGACAGTTGTCATGGTCATGATGCTCGGCCAGACCCGCGTCCTCTTCGCAATGTCCCGTGACGGCCTCATGCCGCGCAGCCTGGCCAAGACCAACGCCAAGGGCATCCCGATGCGCATCACGTTGATCGTCGGTGGCATCGTCGCCGTCCTGGCAGCCTTCTTCCCGATGGGCACGCTCGAAGAGATGGTCAACATCGGAACGCTGTTCGCATTCGTCCTGGTTTGTGTCGGTGTCATCGTCCTACGCCGCACCCGCCCCGACCTGCCGCGCGGATTCCGCGTCCCACTGGTGCCCTTCGTGCCGATCGTCGCCGTGCTCGCCTGCGGTTGGCTGATGCTCAACCTCTCGGTCGAGACCTGGATCCGGTTCCTCGTCTGGATGGCCATCGGTGTGCTCGTGTACTTCGCCTACGGTCACCGCAAGTCGGTCCTCGGTCGCAAGCTCAAGGACGGAACAGCCATCCCGTCCGCGAACGCCGACCCGGTACTCGTCAAGGACTGATCCTTCACAGACGAACCGCCGCTCTCCGATTCGGAGAGCGGCGGTTCGTTTGTTCGACGGCGCGAGTTTCAGATGAGCGGATTGGCACCGTTCAGGAAGATCCAAGTGCAGACGCCCGCAGCGATGCCGAGGATCAAGACCGCGAGCGATCCGACGAACGGGCGGGTTGCCCAGCCACGACGACCGTCGAGCGAAATACGGCCGGGACCCGTCAAAATGATGACGCCCGCACAGATTCCGAGCAGCATCTCGTACTCGGTACCGGCCGGGGCGAAGTACTCCAGTCCAGGTGCGCTCGCCTGACGCAGCGCCCACGCATTGATCATCACGGCCAGAACCGATGCTGCCGCAACGGGAGTCAGCAACCCCAGGATCAGGAGGGCGCCACCTGCGACCTCACCGACGGCGCCGAGGATCGCCATCCACTTCGCCTGCTGGAACCCGGCGTCCGCCAGCATCGTCTCGAAACCGCCCAGACCCGGCCCGTTCCAGATACCGGTCAACTTCTGCAGACCGTGCACCAGTGCCGTTCCGCCGACGGCCAAACGCAGTGCAAGCAAACCGAGGTCGAGAGTGCCTCGGCCCCGCGGAGTCTCGGTGGTCCCTGCCACGGCTTCGGCGGTGGGGACGGCGGCGATCGGAGCGTCGTACGCCGTCTCTCGCTCGAGAGCCACTGTCGGCTGATCCGCGCCCGGCGCTCGGTATGTCGGTATCTGTTCGGTCAGCGAGTTGGCGTTCGTGGAACCGAAATCGAGATCGTCGTCGGTCCGCGGCAACGGATTCTTGGCGCTCACCGTCGGAAATTGTTCGGTGGGCGAGTCATACGGACTGGACACGTTGCCCGTCGGCTTGTCCGCATCCGACAACTCGCTGGGATCTTTTCGCTCGTCAGTCACGTAGGTGAGCCTATGGCCGATTCACGAACTCGACGGGGAACCTTGGTCCGGCGTGGCGGCATCTGCCGTGGGTTACGTAACGTCTTGGGCATGACTACGGGTAGGCATGCAGCGCTGGGCGCACTGGCTCTGGTGCTCGGGACATCGTTGCTCGCAGGTTGCGCGGACTTCGACGAATCGACTGCCTCGCCGTTCACACCCGAACCGACCAACCAGGCAAGCGCCGAAGTGCAGCCGGAGAACCCGCCGCCGTCGACCACGCCGCCGGCGCCGCGGACCGGCCCCCTCGGGCCGTGTCAGGACGCCGACACCGCCGTGATCGCAACCTGTCTCGACACCACCGGCGGCCTCGTCACACTCCCGGACGGGAACTCCGGGCTGGTGGCCGAACGGCGAACCGGCCGAATCATGCAGGTAGCCCCCAACACGACACCGGTCGAGGTTGCCAAGATCGATGTCGACGGCAGCGGCGACGGCGGACTGCTCGACATCGCCCTCTCCCCCACATTTGTCGAAGACAACCTGATCTATGCCTACGTCACCACCGGAACCGACAACCGGGTGGTCCGCATTGCTCCCGGTGACACCGCCAAGGAGGTCCTCGGCGGAATCCCGCGCGGTGCAAGCGGCAACGGCGGATCACTTGAGTTCGCGGCCCCGGACCAGCTCATGGTCCTGACAGGCGATACCGGCAACCCTGCGGTTGCTCAGGATCCCGGCTCGTTGGCGGGGAAACTGTTGCGAGTCCGATCGTTGACGCCAAACGCTTCGCCGCCTCGCCCGGAAGTTGTTCTGTCCGGAATCGGTAACGGCGGCGGCGTGTGTGTCGATCCCGGCATCGCGACCTGGGTCACCGACCGAACCACTCTCGAAGATCGCCTCCAACGCGTCGGCTCCGACGGCACAGTGACGTCGCCCGCTTGGACCTGGCCCGACCGGCCCGGCGTCGGGGGGTGCATTGCGGCGCAGGGAGTGGTAGCTGTCGCGTTGGGGGCCGGCAAAGCGATCTCCGCATTGGCCGCTGACCCCGGAACGGGAGCGATCACCACCGCGCCGTCGGCAGTGGCGAAAGACACGTACGGCCAACTGGGCGGTTTGGCGCTCGGATCCGACGGTTTGATGTGGGCGAGCACGATCAACAAGACCGCGGGCGAGCCGGGGCCGAACGACGACAAGGTGGTCAAGATCCCGATGCCGAGTGGCAGCGGCGGGATCGACTGAGCCGCGATCGCCGAAGCGCCATGTCTGTTCGGTCACGGATCCCGTGACCGAACATGCACAGATGCGTACTCTTTTATTAGCGGGGCTAATCACTCCGCATGTGCCAGGAGCGGTTGGCCAACCACGACAAAGGAGTCGGTATGAAGGCAATCCAGTACACGAGAATCGGCGCGGAACCCGAACTCACGGAGATTCCCAAGCCCGAGCCCGGTCCAGGTGAAGTGCTCCTGGAAGTCACCGCTGCCGGCGTCTGCCACTCGGACGACTTCATCATGAGCCTGCCCGAAGAGCAGTACACCTACGGCCTTCCGCTCACGCTCGGCCACGAAGGCGCAGGCAAGGTCGCCGCCGTCGGCGAGGGTGTCGAAGGTCTCGACATCGGAACCAATGTCGTCGTCTACGGGCCTTGGGGTTGCGGCAACTGTTGGCACTGCTCACAAGGACTCGAGAACTATTGCTCTCGCGCCCAAGAACTCGGAATCAATCCTCCCGGTCTCGGTGCACCCGGCGCGTTGGCCGAGTTCATGATCGTCGATTCTCCTCGCCACCTTGTCCCGATCGGTGACCTCGACCCGGTCAAGACGGTGCCGCTGACCGACGCCGGTCTGACGCCGTATCACGCGATCAAGCGTTCTCTGCCGAAACTTCGCGGAGGCTCGTTCGCGGTTGTCATTGGTACCGGCGGTCTCGGCCACGTCGCTATTCAGCTCCTCCGTCACCTCTCGGCGGCAACGGTCATCGCTTTGGACGTGAGCGCGGACAAGCTCGAACTGGCAACCAAGGTAGGCGCTCACGAAGTGGTTCTGTCCGACAAGGACGCGGCCGAGAACGTCCGCAAGATCACTGGAAGTCAAGGCGCCGCACTGGTTCTCGACTTCGTCGGCTACCAGCCCACCATCGACACCGCGATGGCTGTCGCCGGCGTCGGATCAGACGTCACGATCGTCGGGATCGGGGACGGCCAGGCCCACGCCAAAGTCGGGTTCTTCCAAAGTCCTTACGAGGCTTCGGTGACAGTTCCGTATTGGGGTGCCCGCAACGAGTTGATCGAATTGATCGACCTCGCCCACGCCGGCATCTTCGACATCGCGGTGGAGACCTTCAGTCTCGACAACGGTGCCGAAGCGTATCGACGACTGGCTGCCGGAACGCTAAGCGGCCGTGCGGTTGTGGTCCCTGGTCTGTAGACCGACAGCGGTAAAACGACAGCGGTAAATACTGATGCCCGGCCGAATTAGATTCGGCCGGGCATCAGTGTCAGAGATTCAGTGTGCGCTAGCTGCACGCCTCGATGACAAGTTCCTTCACACGAGCCGCGTCTGCCTGTCCTCTGGTGGCCTTCATGACGTCGCCGACGATCTTTCCGGCGGCCTGGACCTTGCCGCTGCGGATCTTGTCCGCGATGTCGGGGTTGGCTGCGAGTGCCTCGTCGACGGCTGCCTTGAGCTTGGTTTCGTCACGTTCGACGACCAACTCCGGGTGGGCCGCGACAACCTGCTCCGGGTCACCCTCGCCGTCGAGGACGTGATCGACGACCTGGCGAGCGACCTTGTTGTTGAGCTTGCCGCTGTCGATGAGAGCTACGACCTGCGCAACCTGCGCCGGGGTGATCGGCAGAGCGCCGAGTTCGACGCCGCGGGTGTTGGCCTGCTGCGACAGGTAGGACAGCCACCAGGAGCGCGCTGCCTCGGGCGAAGCACCGGCCTCGGTGGTCGCAATCACCAGATCGATGGCGCCGGCGTTGACGAGGTCACGCATGACCTCGTCGGAGATTCCCCAGTCCTTCTGGATCCGCGCGCGGCGAATCCAGGGAAGCTCCGGCAAGGTGCCGCGCAGTTCTTCGACCCACTCGGCGCTCGGAGCAACAGGCTCGAGATCCGGTTCCGGGAAGTAGCGGTAGTCCTCGGCCGTTTCCTTGCGGCGTCCGGCGGCCGTGGTGCCGTCGGCTTCCTGGAAGTGGCGGGTCTCCTGGATGACCTCGCCGCCGGCGTCGAGAACTGCTGCCTGACGGCGCATTTCGTAGCGAACTGCGACCTCGACGCTCTTGAGGGAGTTGACGTTCTTGGTCTCGGTACGCGTTCCGAGTTCCTTGGCGCCGATCGGCATCAGCGAGATGTTGGCGTCGCAGCGCATCGATCCCTGATCCATCCGCACGTCCGAGACGTCGAGAGACTTGAGCAGATCACGAAGCGCCGTCACGTAGGCGCGGGCAACCTCGGGAGCGCGCTCACCGGCACCGTGGATGGTCTTGGTGACGATCTCCACCAGCGGCACACCCGCACGGTTGTAGTCGAGCAGTGAGTGGCTCGCACCGTGGATACGGCCCGTAGCGCCACCGACGTGGAGGGACTTACCGGTGTCCTCCTCCATGTGTGCGCGCTCGATGTCGACACGCCACGTCGTCCCGTCGTCGAGGATCACGTCGAGGTATCCCTCGGTTGCGATCGGCTCGTCGTACTGGGAAATCTGGTAGTTCTTCGGCTGATCCGGGTAGAAGTAGTTCTTGCGCGCGAATCGGCCCCAAGGCGTGATGGAGCAGTTGAGCGCAAGGCCGATCCGGATCGCGGACTCGACAGCGGCTGCGTTCACCACCGGCAACGAACCGGGCATGCCCAGACAGACCGGGCACACCTGGGTATTGGGTTCGGCACCGAACTCGGTGGGGCACGGGCAGAACATCTTGGTCGCGGTGCCGAGTTCTACGTGCACCTCCATACCCATCACAGGCTCGTACTTGGTCAGTACTTCGTCGTAATCGAGGATGTCGGGCGCATCGACAGCAGTCATGGTGATCAGTTTATGCGTCTGCGGCTCAGCCGAAGAATGCGGCTGCCTCCTCGTAGCGCTCCTTGGGCACCGTCTTGAGTTTGCGGGTCGCCTCGGCGAGCGGAACGAGGTCGATGGACGTTCCGTGCAACGCGACCATCTGACCGAAATCTCCGCGGTGAGCTGCGTCGGTGGCATGAACGCCGAAGCGAGTGGCGAGGATGCGGTCGTGCGGCGTCGGGGTGCCACCGCGCTGGATGTGTCCGAGGACGGTGGTGCGAACTTCCTTGCCGATCCGGCGCTCGATCTCGTTTCCGAGCTGCTGCGCGACACCGGTGAAGATCTTGTGGCCGAACTCGTCGATGCCACCTTCGCGCAGAGTCATCGACGCGGGATCGGGCATCGCACCTTCAGCCACGACGCAGATGAAGTGGGAGTCGCCACGCTGGAAGCGCTTCTTGACCATCGCGCACACCTCGTCGACGTCGAACGGCTGTTCCGGAACCAGAGTCAGGTGTGCCCCCGACGCCAGTCCGGCCTGCAGCGCGATCCAGCCCGCATGCCGGCCCATGACCTCGACGAGCATGACGCGCTGGTGCGATTCGGCCGTGGTGTGGAGCCTGTCGATGGCGTCGGTGGCGACAGCCAAGGCGGTGTCGAAACCGAAAGTCACGTCGGTGCAATCGATGTCGTTGTCGATCGTCTTGGGCACACCGATCACGGGTACGCCGCTCTCGGAAAGCCAACTGGCCGCGGTGAGTGTGCCTTCGCCGCCGATCGGGATCAGGACGTCGATCCCGTTGTCGTCGAGGGTCTGCTTGATCTGATCGAGGCCCGCACGGAGTTTGTCGGGGTTCACGCGAGCGGTGCCGAGGATCGTGCCGCCGCGGGTGAGGATGCGGTTGATGCGGTCATCGGAGTCGAGCGGGACCTTGCGGTCCTCGAGCAATCCTCGCCAGCCGTCCCGGAATCCGACCACGGTACTGCCGTAACGACCGGCCGACGTACGTACGACGGCGCGGATGACCGCGTTCAAGCCCGGGCAGTCGCCGCCGCCCGTGAGGATTCCGATTCGCATAGTGCAGCACCTCTCGTGACCGGATTGTGGATCTTGGTGTCCATCTTCCCCCAGTCACCGTATTGCCGCAGGATAGCGGCGTTGCCGAGCCGCAACGCCGCGCCGCACGGGACCCCTAACCCGGCGTGACGAGCCCGCTTTCGTACGCCAACACGACTGCCTGGGCGCGATCGCGCAGATCGAGCTTGGACAGCACCTTCCCGACATGGGTCTTGACGGTCTGCTCGGCGACGAACAGCCGCTCGGCAATCTCGACGTTGGACAATCCGCGGGCAATCAGTTCGAGGACCTCGCGCTCACGCGGGGTCAGCGCATCGAGCGCTGCGGGCCGTGCGCGCGGTGCGGCCCGCCGGCTGGTCACATCGGCAATCAGGCGACGCGTCACCGTCGGCGCCAGCAAGGCCTGCCCTTCGGCGACGACGCGCACCGCCCGAATCAGTTCCTCAGCCGGTGCGTCCTTGAGCATGAACCCGCTCGCTCCGACGCTCAGGGCCTCGTAGACGTAATCGTCGATGTCGAAAGTGGTAAGCATGAGGACTCGCACCGGCGGCTCCCATCCGGCGGACAGAATCTGGCGGGCAGCGTCGAGTCCGTTCATCTCGGGCATACGAACATCCATCAACACCACGTCCGGACGCAATCGCGCGACCTCGGCGACGGCGATCTTCCCGTCCGGCGCATCGCCGATCACGCTGATGTCGGGCTGGGCGGAGAGTAGGGCTCCGAACCCTTGTCGAACCATCGCCTGGTCGTCTGCGATGAATACTGTGATGGGCACTCGGACAGCCTAGGCGGGCATCGACGGCAACTCGGCCCGGACCTCGAACCCTCCGTCCTCGCGCCGGTTTGCCAACAGCATGCCGCCCACCGCCGAAGCCCGCTCACGCATTCCGCGTATTCCGTTGCCACCAGTGGTTTCCGACGCCGAGTGCTGATTGCCACCCAATGGCGAAGGCCCGTTGTTCACGAGCGCGCTCACCGATTGCGGGCCGAACGCCACGGCGACCTCGATGGGTCCGCCTGGTGAATGCCTGGCCGCATTGGTAATCGACTCCTGAATGATCCGGTAGAGCGCAAGGCCCGTGGATTCCGAGACCGACGCCCGATCTCCGTCGACTCGCCACGACACCGGAAGTCCCGCACGGGTACTGCCGAGCAGCAGGTCGTCTAATTGATCGACGCCCGGTTGCGGGGCCGTCACCACGGAGTCACCGTCGCTGCGCAGCACTCCGAGGAGACCACGAATCTCGTTGAGCGCTGCTCGCCCTGTCTCACTTATCGATTCGAATTCGGTCCGGATCTCGGGAGTGACCGCATCGAGTCGGTACGGCGCACTCTGCGCTTGCACGACCACCATCGACATGTGGTGGGCCACGATGTCGTGCAAGTCGCGGGCGATACGCGCCTTCTCCTCGAGGATCGTGCGCCGTGTGCGTTCGAGTTCGCTGACTTCCTCCTGCTTGGCCAACTGACGGCGCGAGAGAACCAACCAGCGGATCAGCAGGCAGAAGACCACCAGGGCGCTCAGCCCGACGGCCCAACCGGCTCCGTCGCTTCCCGGAGCGTTGCCGAGGAAAAGCAGCACCGTGGCGATCCAGGCGACACCGACAACCTGAATGGGTGCTCGCAGACTCACCGCGGCCAGCAACGACATCAGCACGATGATGTGGACGACCTGCCACGGGTAGTCGTAACCAGTCGTGTTGTCGAACACCAACGGGATGATCAGTGCCGACACCGCCGACACCGCCCATCCCAACGGAGCGTTGATCCGGATCAGGACAAACGGAAAGGCGGCCAACGCGGCGACGAAGGGCATGATCGGCGGCGAAACATGATGCGTCAGTTGCAGTGTCGGCCAGGCAATCGAATAGAGGATCAGAGTGATCACTACGATGACGATGTTCCAGAACTGACCGCGGGCCACGAAACTGGTTGCCCGGCGCACCTTCTCCGAATGTACGACCGCCCCGTCGAGGCCGGACAGCACCGACCCGGCAGTGGTGTATGTCGGCGCGGGCACACCCGGTGCGCCTCTGTTCTTCCTTCGGACCTTGATCACCCGTCAAGCCTATGAAGGCGAACCCGGAAAGTCCTCATACTGCAGAGTGAGATCCCCCTACCTCCGAGGTATCACAGGGGAGGGAATTCTCACCCGATCGCACGTCGGAGAACCCCTCTCCAGAGCGATGACCGCCAGGATTGTCCGTTCATAGCGTGAACGGCATGCGGATCACACGAGTGAAAGACCTCTCTCGAAGCGCCGGCACCTGGGCTGCCCTGGCGCTGGCGGCAACGGCAGCGATCACCGTCACTGCCGGAGCGAGCGGAGCCGAGCCGCCGCGCACCGAGAATTCGAACGCATCCAGGGCGATCGCCACTGTGACTACCGCGGATGCCTCTGATGCTGCGACCACCATCCCGTCGGATTTCGCCGCATTTGCCGGCTACACGCCTACCGTCTTCGACGGATACCTCGCCAACCCCCACGGCGACTGCTCGTCACCGATTCCGCTTCCCGACGAATTCGACTCGGCCTGCAAAGCACACGATCTCGGGTACGACCTACTCCGCTACGCGCATTCGCACGGAACGGAACTGGGGCCGTGGGCCCGCCAGGTCCTCGACGGTCAGCTCGACGAGCGAATGCATGCGGCCTGTGAAGACCGCACGTCCTTTCTCTCACGTGGGTATTGCTTCGCGATGGCCGATGTCGCCGTCACAGCGGTGAACGGAAACTCTTGGCGCCAAAGCTATCTGACTCCGGTCGCGGAATCGGGGTTCGGTTACGGCACGGCCGGAGTTCTGGCAGTTTCCGCCCTCGGCTTCACCCTGATGCGATCGCGGCGCCTCGATCCGTCGAACGAGTTCTCCTTCTCCCCGAAAGCGATTGCAGCATGAGCGTTCTGAATGCGTCACGGACCCCCGTTCTCGCCCGAGTCGGGGCGCTCGCACTCCCCCGGGTGTCCACGAGCGTCGCCGTGGCAGCGATGTCCGCCATCTCGCTAGCTCCCGGACTCCTGCCGAGATCAGCCGTACTCCAAGGGGTATTCAGCGGTCTGCTCGTCGCGGTCGGGCTACTGGCGATGTGGGCGTTCTCCGCGGTAGCCCGTCGGCTCGTCCCCGACCGGGCCAAGGCCCGATTCGACGAACGTCATTGGCGCATCACCGCGTTCGGGTTGTCGACTGCCGGCACCGCAGTTGCGATGTTCGCCGCCGCCGGTTGGCAGAACTCGCTGCGAGCAGCGATGGGCGCACCGCCTGCCGGGCTGATCCACTGGGCGGAGGCGGGGTGCATTGCCTCGCTGACCGCCCTTGCACTCTGGGGCCTCGGGGTCGGACTTTCGAAGGCGCTGCGGTGGATGGGTTTCGCGCGGAGCGTGGGCGCACTGGTCATGGGAGTCCTCGGCGTGCAGTTGGTCGTCGGTCCCGCCGTCTGGAACGGCCTCGCCGATTCGTTCGACAAGTCCAACGCGTACATCGACACCGCTCTGACACAGCCACTTTCGGCCTCTGCGACAGGCAGCTCCGAATCGCTCATCTCGTGGACCTCGATGGGCGCGGAGGGACGCAAATTCATCGCTGCAGGTGAAGACTCGGTGCGCGTCTACGCCGGTGTGGATTCCGCACCCGATACCGCATCGCGTGCCGCTCTCGCCGTGAGTGAACTCGATCGCGTCGGCGGCTTCGCCCGCAACAGCGTCGTGGTGGCCGTTCCGACCGGCTCGGGGTGGATCGACACCCACGCAGTCGACGGTATCGAGCAACGGTTCGGCGGAGACGTCGCGATAGTCGGGCAGCAATACTCCGACGCACCCAGTTGGGCGACATTCCTGTTCAGCCGCGACGACGCCGAAGAATCAGCCACCGCCCTGTTCACAGCTGTCGGAAGCCACATTGCCGCGATGCCTGCCGAAGAGCGACCGGACCTGTTCCTCTACGGACAGAGCCTCGGCGCCGTCGGCGGCAGCGCCGCACTGACCGAGAGCAGTGCCACCGTCCCGTGCGACGTGTTGTGGGCCGGTCCCCCGGCCGGCGCGACACGGACGGACGGCGCAACCGTCCTAGCGAACACGTCCGACCCAGTGGTGTGGTGGTCCCCCGCCCTCGCGACGCAGAAGCCGGATCTGAGCCGTGCCGTGCAGGACGGCCCGATCCCGCAGTGGATCCCGGGCGTCACGTTCTTGCAGACCACCGTCGACATGCTCGGTTCGCTCGGTGTACCCGCCGGTCACGGCCACCGCTACGGAACCGATCAGGGAACAGCTTTGGGGACTTGCTCCTGAAACTGCTGTGCGCCTTTATTAACCGCGGGGGGTTAATAAAGGCGCACAGCAAACAGGTCAGACTGCAGTTGCAATCGGGCCGCGAGCAGCTTCGTAGGCGGCACCGACACGGTAGAGGCGCTCGTCAGCCATGGCGGGCGCCATGATCTGCAAGCCCACCGGCAGGTTGTCGTCCGCGGACAGACCCGATGGCACCGACATCGCGCAGTGTCCGGCCAGGTTGGTCGGCAGCGTGCACAGGTCGGAGAGGTACATGGCCAACGGATCGCCGACCTTCTCCCCCAACTTCCACGGCGTGAACGGGCTGGTCGGCGAGACCAGTACGTCTACCTTCTCGTAGGCCTTGTCGAAATCGCGTGCGATGAGGGTACGAACCTTGAGCGCCGAACCGTAGTAGGCGTCGTAGTAGCCCGAGGACAGTGCGTAGGTACCGATCATGATGCGGCGCTTGACCTCCGGGCCGAAACCGGCGGCGCGGGTTGCCGCCATGACCTGGTCGGCACTCATGTTGCCTTCGTCGACACGCAGTCCGTAGCGCATGGCGTCGAAGCGGGCCAGGTTGGACGAGACCTCACTGGGCAGCACCAGGTAGTACGACGCGAGCGCGTGCTCGAAGCTCGGGCACGAAACCTCGACAACTTCGGCGCCCAAAGCCTTGAGTTGCTCGACAGCAGCGTCGAAGGAAGCGATGACACCGGGCTGGTAGCTGTCGGAGTGAAGTTCCTTGACCACACCGACCTTGACGCCGCGCAGGTCGCCGGCTGCACCCTCCCGTGCCGCAGCGACCACCGGACGCACGGGGGCGTCGATGGACGTGGAGTCACGCGGATCGTGCCCGGCGATGACCTCGTGCAGCAGAGCGGTGTCGAGCACGGTGCGACCACAGGGGCCACCCTGATCGAGAGAGGAGGCGCACGCGACGAGCCCGAAGCGTGAGACAGTTCCGTACGTCGGCTTGGTTCCGACCGTCGCGGTGACCGCAGCGGGCTGACGGATCGACCCGCCGGTGTCGGTGCCGATGGCCAACGGGGCCTGACGGGACGCGAGCGCTGCAGCGCTACCACCACCGGATCCGCCGGGGATGCGGGTGACATCCCACGGGTTACGCGTCGGACCGAATGCGGAGTTCTCCGTGGAGGAGCCCATCGCAAATTCGTCGAGGTTCGTCTTGCCGAGGATCGGGATGCCCGCAGCGCGAAGCTTGCTCGTCAGGGTCGCGTCGTACGGCGCAACCCAGCCTTCGAGAATCTTCGACGCACAGGTGGTCGGCATGTCCGTCGTGGTGAAGATGTCCTTCAACGCAATCGGAACTCCGGCGAGTGCCGAAGCGGGTTCGTTTCCGCCTGCGAGCGAGTTGTCCACTGCTGCGGCGGCTTCGAGAGCCTGTTCACCGGCAACGTGCAGGAAGGCGTGGTACTCGGTGTCGACGGCAGCGATGCGGTCGAGATGCGCCTGCGTGACCTCTACCGAGGACACCTCACGCGAGTGGATCTTGCCGGCCAGCTCAGCGGCGTCCAGCGTGGTCAGATCGGTCATTCGCCCTCTCCAAGGATCTGCGGAACCGCAAAGCGATCCTGTTCGACTGCGGGTGCTCCGGACAATGCCTGCTCGGGGGTCAACCCGGGCACGATCACGTCGGGGCGCGTCACGTTGGTGACGGCATTGGGGTTCGCCATGGGCGGGACGTCGTCGGCCGCAACCTCGGTGACCACCTTGACGTGGTTGAGAATCGAATCCAACTGACCGGCGAACTCGTCGAGTTCGGCATCGGACAGGGCGAGTCTGGACAGCCGCGCGAGGTGCGCGACCTCGTCACGGGAGATGGCAGGCACCGCGGGGCCCCTTTCGGAAGAGGACGTGAACATTGCCGGTCCAGCCTAGTTCCTCGCCGCGACAGACCTGTAAGCACGCCTGCTGTGTCGACCGGTACGCACGCCTACTGTGTCCACCGCCACGTCGAATCCACCTCGTGTTTCGCTCGTGTGACAAGCATGTGCACCCGGTGTGACCCCGCCGCGGCGCCCACCAACGCGTGCTGAGCAAGTGCAAAGATGGGTGTGGCCCGGGTCGACGTGATCCGGGCGAGAACCGATCAGCGAAAGGCACGCACGTGTCGTACCTGCTTCGCGTCCAACTGCCCGACCGACCCGGCAGCCTCGGCGCGCTCGCCGTAGCCCTCGGATCCGTGGGCGCAGACATCCTCTCCCTCGACGTCGTGGAGCGAGGCGACGGTTTTGCCATCGACGACCTCGTGGTCGACGTCGAACCGGGCGCACTGCCCGACACCTTGATCACCGCTGCCGAGCATCTGCCCGACGTGCTGGTCGATTCGATCCGCCCCTACGCCGGGATTCTCGACACCCATCGTGAGCTCGAACTCATCGATTCCGTTGCGACAGCCCGAAACGATCGACTACAGGTCCTCGTCGACGGCGCGCCGCGTGTACTGCGAGTCGGCTGGTGCGTCGTCGCGGACATCGGCAAGCACGGTGCGTACCGCGTCGTCGGTAGCGCCGGCGCGCCGGAAACCCATGCCACCGACATTCCGTGGATGCCACTGGACAAGCCCACCGCCCTCGACGGCGAGGCCGACTGGGTTCCGGACGTCTGGCGAGAGATGAACACCAGCCTCGCTGCCGCACCGCTCGGCTCCGGCAATCGCGTCCTCATGCTCGGTCGTCCCGGAGGACCCGAATTTCGCCCTTCGGAGATAGCCCGCCTCGGCTATCTCGCCGGAATCGTCGCGACAGTGCTGGGCTGACCAGGCTGGGTAATCAGGCCAGACCGCGAACCATGACCGTCAGCTCCATACCGCGAATCGGCTCCCACGCGCGCTCCGGATCGGGGACGAACCCGTTGCGGTCGTAGATACGACGAGCATCGACCATCTCGGGCTGCGTCGAGATGACCACCGAGTGATCGCCTCGGTCGTAGGCTTCGGCGATCACTGCGCGAACCAATGCGGTTCCGGCGCCCGATCCCCGAGCCTGCGGCGAGACCGCGAGCATGCGGAACTCGAGTTCGCCCTTCTGCGCAACATCCGCGAAGGGCGTGCCGGGTTCGGCGATCGTCAAAGAACCCACGACCTCTTCGCCGAGAACGGCAACCAGCACCCGCCCCTGCTCCACCCGAGTTGCGGTGTCTCGCAGGCGCTCCGCGTACGGCGATCCGCCGGCGACAAATCCGCCACCCACGTACGACTGCACAGTCAGTTCCCCGACGGTCTCGAACTCAGCCGGTAGAACTTCACGAATCTCGATCATGGCGTCACTATCGCACCCAGCACACCAATCTCAGAAATCGGACAAAGTCACTCTGATTCGTCCAAATCGGTGGGAGCGACCGCATCCGGGCCATCTTCGAGCAACCGCCGGAAGCCGTCTTCGTCGAGCACCGGCACACCCAATTCGACTGCCTTGTCATGCTTGGAACCGGGCGCTTCACCGACGACGACAAACGCAGTCTTCTTCGAGACCGACCCAGCCGCCTTACCGCCGCGCACCAGAATCGCTTCCTTCGCCTGATCTCGCGAGTACGTCTCGAGCGAACCGGTGACGACGATCGAGAGACCCTCGAGATTGCGCGGAATCGAGTCGTCTCGCTCGTCCTCCATGCGCACCCCGGCCGAAGCCCACTTGTCGACGATCTGCTGATGCCAGTCGACGGAGAACCACTCCACGACAGCGGCGGCGATCGTGGATCCGACGCCGTCGACTGCAGCCAACTCGTCGACCGACGCTTCCCGAATACGTTGCAGCGAACCGAATTCGCCGGCCAACGCCCTCGCGGCAGTGGGGCCGACGTGCCGAATCGACAGTGCCACAAGCACTCTCCACAGCGGCTTGTCCTTGGCCGAATCCAGGTTGGCCAGCAAGCGTTTTCCGTTGGCAGACAGTGCTCCCGCGTTGGTGCGGAAGATGGGAACCTCGATCAGTTTCTCGGCGTCGAGTGAGAAGAGATCGCCCTCGTCACCGATGACCTTTGCCTCCAGCAGTCCGGTCGCGGCCTCGTAACCGAGCACCTCGATGTCGAATGCTCCGCGCCCCGAGACGTGGAACACGCGCTCGCGCAACTGCGCCGGGCAGTACTGCTGATTAGGGCATCGCACGTCGACGTCGCCCTCTTTCGCGGGCGCCAACAACGTGCCGCACTCGGGGCAATGCGTCGGCATGACGAACTCGCGCTCGGTACCGTCACGAACGTCTGCCACGGGACCGAGAACCTCGGGGATGACATCTCCAGCCTTGCGCAACACCACGGTGTCGCCGATCAGCACACCCTTGCGCTTGACCTCCGAGCCGTTGTGGAGGGTGGCCAAGGACACAGTGGAACCCGCCACTGTGACGGGTTCCATGTACGCGAACGGCGTCACGCGACCCGTGCGGCCGACACTGACCCGGATGTCGAGGAGCTTGGTCGTGACCTCTTCCGGCGGGTACTTGTACGCGATCGCCCACCGCGGTGCGCGAGACGTGGTGCCCAGACGTCGATGCAACGACATCTCGTCGACCTTGACCACCAACCCGTCGATCTCGTGCTCGACGTCGTGGCGATGTTCTCCCCAGTACTTCATCTTCTCGACCACGGCGTCGGCGCCGACCACCCGCGAGGTGTGCGTGGACACGGGCAGCCCCCAGGCGGAGAGGGCCACGTAGGCGTCGTACTGCGAAGCCGGCTCGAAACCTTCCATGCGCCCGAACCCGTGGCAGATCATGCCGAGGCGACGACGCGCGGTGACGGCGGGATTCTTCTGACGCAGGGAGCCCGCCGCAGAGTTGCGCGGATTGGCGAACGGCGCCTTACCCTCCTCCACGAGGGAGGCATTGAGTGCCGCGAAGTCCTCGAGGCGGAAGAACACCTCTCCTCGCACCTCGAGCAAGGTTGGAATCGGGAATTCGTCCGTAGCGGTGAGCCGCTCCGGGATGTCGTTGATCGTCAGGGCATTGAGAGTGACCAACTCGCCCGTACGACCGTCGCCGCGGGTTGCCGCACGCACGAGTTTGCCGTTCTCGTAGACGAGATTGAGCGCGACACCGTCGATTTTCACTTCGCAGAGATAGTGCAGTTCCGGCCCGGTTTCCTGCTCTACCTTGGCGATCCATCCGCGGAGTTCGGACTCGTCGAAGACATTGTCGAGGCTGAGCATCCGCTCGAGGTGATCGACGGACGTGAAGTCCGTCGCGAATCCGCCGCCGACGAGTTGCGTCGGAGAGTCGGGAGTTCGCAGATCCGGGTACCGCTCTTCTAGAGCATTGAGCTGCCCGAGCAATGTGTCGAATGCACCGTCCGAAATGACGGGCGCGTCACGAACGTAGTAGCGGAACTGATGCTGGCGTACCTCTTCGGCCAGCTCCGTCCACTGCTCGCGCGCCTCGTTGGGCGCTGGCTGCATTGCATCCGCGGTTTCAGTCACAGCTAGAAGATTATCGGTTCACACCGACACACCACACGACTCCACGTCAGAACGCAACACATCAGAACGCCGACGGATCGTCCACCAATGCCTTGCCGACGTCTGTGCACAGCCGAAGGGCGGCTCGACTCCACTCGAGGCTCGCACCCGCAAGACCACAGCTTGGGGTTACCGCGACCTGGTTCTGCAGGAGTTCACGCGAGAAGCCGAGACGATCGATCAGGGTGACGGCGGGCATCGCGCACTCTTTCCACGTCACCGGCTTTTCCGGCGGGGCGGAAGGAACCAGACCGAGCGCCAATTCCTTGCCGGCGTCGAACAACTGGCCGATGCCGTCCAGATCACGCGAGCCGATGAGCGACATGTCGAAGCTCACGCCGAACGCCTGGCTTCGCCTCAGCAGATCCCACGGCATGTCGGCGCCGCAACTGTGGACGATTGTGGGCAGTCCGCAACCGCTGATCGTCGAGTCGAGAACGGCGAGCGCCTCGGGTTCCGGGAGAGCCGGAACGCTCTCCATCTTGGTGCGCCCGGGTAGTGAACCGGCCAGCACTGCCGCGATCTGCGGCTCGTCCAATTGGATCACCACTCGGGCACCGGTACGACGAGTGACCTCGGCGGCGTGGCGCGCGAGCCCCTCACCAAGTGATTCGGCGATGTCCCGGAGTGCCCCACGGTCGACGAGAACTCGCGAACCGTTTGCAACCTCGATCTCGGCGCCGAGTGTCAGCGGGCCGGCAGCTTGGAGCTTGACGACGTGGTCTCCGCCGACCAGACGGGCCGATTCCCAGGCTTCCTCGAGTGCGTCGAGATCCTGATTCAGGAAGTCCTCGGCTCGCTTCGCGACGTTGCCCCGCCGAGGCACGACGCGATAGGCGCGGGTCGAGGCGTCGAGGTTGATGTCGACCAGAATGGCGCCTGCTCGGCCGACCATGTCAGCGCCGAGACCGCGGCTCGGCAACTCCACCAGGTGTGGGAAACCGCCCAGTTCGCCAAGGATGGTTGCGGCGCTTTCGCGGGCGTCCGTGCCCGGCCAGGATCCGATTCCGGTGACGAGGCCACCGATGGAAACCTGCTGTGTCACAGTGTGTTCGGCTCGGATTCGGTGCCGGAGATGGTGCCACTGCCGAGAACCTGGTCGCCCAGTTCGCTGTCGGGGCGATACAGCACGACGGCCTGGCCCTTCGCGACGCCGGTCAGTGGTTCGCGCAACGAAATGGAGATGCCGCCGCCCGAAGTACCGTCGTCGACGGCCTCCGCAACGGCCTGCGCCAGTCCGCCGTGCGCACGAACCTGCACCATGCACTCGACGGGGCCCTCCGGCGCCTGGCCCGAGGTCCAGATCGCGCGCTGGGCCGAGATGGCCCAGACGTCGAGATTCTTGGCCGAACCGACTCGCACCGTTCCGGTTTCGGGCTCGATCGCGGTCACGTACCGCGGACGGCCGTCACCTGCGGGACCTTCGACGCCGAGCCCCTTGCGCTGTCCGATCGTGAAGCCGTGTACGCCGTCGTGTGCAGCGAGGACCTCACCCGAATCGGCATCGACGACGCTTCCCGGACGAACGCCGATGCGCGCACCCAGGAATGCTCGGGTATCGCCGGTCGGGATGAAGCAGATGTCATGGCTGTCAGGCTTGTTCGCCACAGCCAGACCGCGCTCGGCGGCTTCCTCACGGATCTGTTCTTTCGGTGTGTCACCGATCGGGAACATCGCTCGCGAAAGCTGATCAGCCGTCAGCACACCGAGGACATACGACTGGTCCTTGTCCGCGTCGACCGCCCGGCGTAGGACGCCGTCTTCGAGGCGCGCGTAATGACCGGTCGCCACGGCATCGAAGCCGAGAGCGACCGCACGGTCGGCCAGTGCGGTGAACTTGATCTTCTCGTTGCACCGCAGACACGGATTGGGGGTCTCACCCGCTGCGTACGACGCCACGAAGTCGTCGATCACGTCTTCCTTGAAGCGATCGGCGAAATCCCAGACGTAGAAGGGTATTCCGAGGACGTCGGCAGCGCGCCTGGCGTCGCCGGCATCTTCCTTCGAGCAGCATCCACGCGAACCCGTCCGCAATGCACCCGGCGCCGTGGACAGCGCAAGATGAACGCCGACGACGTCATGTCCGGCGGCAACTGCGCGGGCGGCGGCGACAGCGGAGTCGACACCTCCGCTCATGGCTGCGAGTACTCGCATCAGCGATCCCCTCCACGCGAACCGGCACCGGCAAGACCGGCGGCCCGAGCGCGCTCTACTACTTGTGGAAGCGCAGCGATCAGCGCGTCCACATCGGTGACACTCGACGTATGTCCGAGCGAAAATCTCAGTGAGCCACGCGCGACGGGCGATTCGACGCCCATCGCGATCAAGACATGGCTGGCTCTGGCCACACCGGCGGTGCACGCCGAACCGGTGGAACATTCGATACCGGCGGCGTCGAGCAGCATCAGCAACGAATCGCCCTCGCAGCCGGGGAAGGTGAAGTGCGCGTTACCGGGAAGCCGATCGGATCCGGTCGGGCCGTTGAGCACCGACTCGGGAAGAATCTCCAGGACTCCGTCGATCAAACGGTCACGCAACTGCGCCAATTCCCTTGTGCTGGAATCGAAGTTCTCGACGTTTGCGCGCAGCGCCGCAGCCATCCCGACAACGCCCGCAGTATCCGGAGTGCCCGAACGCAGATCACGTTCGTGTCCGCCGCCGTGAAGGAGCGGCACACACGGAACCTGGCGTCCGAGCAGCAGTGCGCCGACGCCGTGCGGACCACCGAACTTGTGCGCCGCGATGCTCAGCGCGGACAACTTGCTCGCCGCGAAATCGACCGGCAATTGCGCAACGGCCTGGACCGCGTCGCTGTGCATCGGAATCTCGAACTCAGCCGAAATCTCCGCCAACTCCACGATCGGCATGATGGAGCCGACCTCGTTGTTGGCCCACATCACCGTAACGAGTGCTACCTCGTCGGCGTGAACGGAAAGCTCGTCGCGCAGGGTCCGCGGGTCGACGACACCGTTCTCGTCGACCGGCAACCACGTCACGCGCGCACCCTCGTGCTGCTCGAGCCACTCGACGGCGTCGAGCACCGCATGATGCTCGACGGAGCTGGCCAGGATGCGAGTGCGTCGCGGATCGGCGTCACGGCGAGCCCAGTAGATGCCCTTGACCGCGAGATTGTCGCTCTCGGTTCCGCCGGAGGTGAAGATGACCTCCGAAGGCCGCGCACCCAGGCTGGCAGCGATCGATTCCCGCGACTCCTCGACGCGGCGCCGGGCCGCACGGCCGGAACCGTGAAGCGAGGACGCGTTGCCCACGGTTTTGAAGGTATCGGTCATCGCCTCGATAGCGGCTGCCGACATCGGAGTCGTGGCGGCATGATCGAGGTACACCGGAAATCCGGCGTGGGCACTGGGTGCAGGCAGAGTCATGGCTTGACAAGGATAGCCCAGCACGAGAGTTCGCCCAGCCTCGCTCAGCAGGCTAAGCGGTCATTGCCGGGGAGGTATCGATCTGTCCCACGGCTTGTGTCACGAGTTCCGGTGCGGGGTCGAAGATGTCGTGAGCTGCCAAATCGATGGTTTCGACGCCACGTACGGCTCTCTCGCATCGCTGCGCGAGGTCGACTCGACACTCCCCTGCCTCCTCGAGCGGAGCCAGCCTGACCTTCACCTCGACGTTCTTCTGACGCAGGATCCGACGGATGGACTGACCGATAGTTTCGGTGCCGACAAAGCACGGTCCGGTGCACAGGGAACCGTCGGCGTTCTCGTAGCGGATCGCCATCGGCTGAACCGGGCATTCGGCGTCGACGGCAGCTTGGAACATTGCCGGGCGAAAACCTCCGTACGCCCGCCCGCACCAGGTCGTTCCCTCGGGAAACACCATTACGCGGACACCACGCTGAAGTCGTTCGCGAACGACGTCGACGGTTCCGGGAAGTTCACGCAGTCGGGCGCGATCGATGGGCACTACGCGCATCCGGCGCGCGAGACCACCGAGCACTGCCCAGTCGAGCAGGTCGGCACGGGCGACGAAGTTGGCCGGGGCAACGGCACTCGCGACGAGGACGTCGGTCCACGACACGTGACCGGCGACAACCATCACGCCCGCCGGTTCGGCGCGCCCCAACCGCTGATCGTCGACCGTGAGCTTCATTCCCAGACAACGCAGCAACGCGCGCGAGTATCCGCGTTGCATCTCCGTACGCCAGGTGCGCGGGAGCAGCCAGCCGGCCGAGAGCACCGGCGCAGTCACCAGTGCGGCGCCGACCATGATCCCGCGGGCCATCACGGTGATACTCGACACACCGGGTGCGTCCGTAGGTAGGCACCCGTCGCCGCAGGGGCTCGTCGGCACCCAGTACGGCACCGTCGCGGTCATCAGCCGATCCCCGATTCGTGTGCGGCGGCCGCCGATCGCAGCCGTTCCAGATAGCGCTTGTTGGCGGAGTGAAGGCCTTGCAGCGCAACAAAATCGGCCACACCGAACTCGGGATCGTGAGCAGGTTCCCCGCAGATCATCGCGCCCATCCGCAAGTAGCCACGGAGCAACGGCGGCATCGTCACGCGTTCCGGTGCGGCAATCTCGTCGAGCGTCAGACCGCCGAGGACCACCGGGTTTCGTGGCGTCACCCGCCGCGACCCCGGACTGGCGTGTTTGTTCATCACGAAGTCACGGACGCCGCGGACATCGGCGCCGGCAATTGAATCGGGGTTCGGGAGGATGGGCACGGAGACGCAGCCCATCACCCATTCGTATCCGGTCAGTTCGAGGTAGTGCAGAATGCCCGACCACATCAGGCTCAGGACGGATCCGGTGCGGTGCGCGGGATCGACGCAAGCGCGACCCATTTCGACGATCCTGTTCGCCACCGGATCGAGCGCGGAGATGTCGAATTCGGTTGCGGTGTAATACCCACCCGCCGCCGCCGCGGAATCCGGCGGCAGCATTCGGTAGCAGCCGACGTACTCCTCGGTGATGTTGTCACGAACGAGTAGATGATCACAGAATTCGTCGAAGCCGTCGGCGTCGAGTTCGAAGACCCCGGCCGAGGCCGGGAGGGAGAAGCCTGGCTCGGAGGCGAACACTCGGTATCGAAGGCGCTGCGCTGCGACACGATGCTCGCGGTCGGAGGAGACGATCAGGGAATATCTCGGCTGGGCGACCTCACGGCCGAGATTGTCACTCGCGGAGCGAAGGACTGACGTAATTGTCATGCGCAAGGTTTATCGAGCGCGAACGGCGTCTCGGTATCGACGAAGTGACATGCCGATGCAGGCCGGGTGAATAAAGCACTGTGCGCCTTTATCAACCGCGGGGGGTTGATAAAGGCGCACAGCAGTTTGTGCTTTTTAGCCCTTGTGGGACTTCACAGCTTCGGTGAGCTGCGGTGCGACGTTGAACAGGTCGCCCACGATGCCGAAGTCGGCGATCTCGAAGATGGGTGCCTCTTCGTCCTTGTTGACCGCGACGATGGTCTTGGACGTCTGCATGCCGGCGCGGTGCTGGATGGCACCGGAAATGCCGAGCGCGATGTACAGCTGCGGGGAGACCGTCTTACCGGTCTGACCGACCTGGAACTGTCCGGGGTAGTAACCCGAGTCCACAGCGGCACGCGAAGCACCGACTGCAGCACCGAGGGAATCGGCCAGCTCTTCGACGACGGAGAACTTGTCCGCGCTGCCGACGCCACGTCCACCGGAGACGACAACCGACGCCTCGGTGAGCTCGGGGCGGTCGCCGCCGACAATGGGCTCACGCGAGGTGACCTTGACGGCACTCTCGTCCTGAGCCGGAACCTCGACGGTGATCTGCTCGCCTGCGCCGGCCTGCGGAGCAGCCTCGACTGCACCCGGACGAACCGAGTAGACGGGAACGTCGCCGTTGGCCTTGGCTTCGACGGTGAACGCGCCACCGAAGATGGAGTGGACGCCGGTGCCGTCAGCCTTGATCTCGATGACGTCGGTCAGCAGTCCGGAGCCCAGACGTGCAGCCAGACGACCGGCAACCTCTTTGCCCTCGGTGCCGGCTGCGGTGATGACTGCTGCCGGGCTGGTGGACTCGACCAGAGCGGCGAGAACGTCGACCTTGGGGGTGACGAGGTAGCCGTCGATGTCGTCGGACTCGGCGACGTAGATCTTCTCGGCTCCGGCTGCTGCCAGAGCGTCGGCGAGCTTTGCTGCGGTGCCCGCGGGGCCGGCGACAACTGCCGACGGCTCACCGAGTGCGCGTGCAGCGGTGATGAGTTCGGTGCTGACCTTCTTCAGCGCACCCTCTGCGTGCTCTACGAGCACAAGTACTTCTGCCATGACTTAACTCTCCCTGAGTTCTTCTGCTGGATGTCTAGAAGGGCGCGATCAGATGACCTTGTTGCTGACGAGGTAAGCGGCAATCTTGGTGCCACCGTCTCCCTCGTCGGCGATGCGCTCACCAGCGGTACGGGGGGGCTTCGGGGTGGAGGACGTCACGGTGGTGCCGGCGTTGGCAACTCCGACGGTCTCCGGGTCGACTCCGAGGTCGGCCAGCGTGTAAACGAGAACTTCCTTCTTCTTCGCGGCCATGATGCCCTTGAAGGACGGGAAGCGCGGCTCGTTGATCTTCTCGGTGACCGAGACGATCGCGGGCAGCGAAGCCTCGAGGCCGAAGACGCCCTCGTCGGTCTCGCGCTCACCGGTGATCTTGCCGTCGGCGACGACGACCTTGCGCAGCTGCGTGAGCTGCGGGATGCCCAGGTACTCGGCGATGATGGCCGGAACAGCGCCGACGCGGCCGTCGGTGGCCTCGTTGCCGGCGATGATCAGGTCGGCAGGCTCGTCGTTCTCGAAGGTGATCTGTCCGAGAGCAGCAGCGAGCGTCCATGCGGTCTGGATCGCGTCGGAGCCGTGCAGTGCCGGGTCGTTGATGTGGACGGCCTTGTCGGCGCCCATCGACAGAGCCTTGCGGATAGCGTCGGTGGCGCGGTCGGGACCTGCGGACAGCACCGTTACCTCACCGCCCTGAGCTTCCTTGATGAGGAGTGCTTCTTCGACGGAGCGCTCGTTGATCTCGTCGAGGACTGCGTCGGCGGCTTCACGGTCAAGCGTGTAGTCGCCGTCGGTCAGCTTGCGCTCGGACCATGTGTCGGGGACCTGCTTGATCAAAACAACGATATTCGTCATGGGTCTTCGTCGACCTCCTGTGTGTAATTCACCTGATAAATCGTCTGTGGTGCTCGCGCAGTCCGAGCGTCCGAAAAGAGAGTCCGACAGGTCTCCCCACGGGCGAATTTCTCGGTTCACGTCGGCTGTGCGTTAGATTACCCCACGTTAAGTTACCGGTGGGTAACTTAACGTGGAACCTCGTCCACCATAACGGCACGAACAGGAATTGACAGCAGTGATCTGGACCACGGCGAACACGTTCTACCCGGATGGCACTAATCTCGCACGGGTGAGTGAAACGAGTGTCAGCAACCACGAGGACGCACCCCTGCCCTTGACGGGCGAACGAACCGTGCCAGGAATCCCCGAGGAGAACTACTGGTTCCGACGCCACGAAGTGGTGTACCGCGCACTTCTTGAGCGCTGCACGGACCGCCGAGTCCTCGAGGCCGGATCCGGAGAAGGCTACGGCGCCAACATGATTGCGGATGTCGCAACGAAGGTTACCGGCCTCGACTACGACATCTCCGCGGTCGAACACGTCCGCGCGCGCTACCCCCGCGTCGAGATGCTCCACGGCAACCTCGCCGAGCTTCCACTGGCCGACAACTCGGTTGACGTCGTCGTCAATTTCCAGGTGATCGAGCACCTGTGGGATCAGGGTCAGTTCCTGCGCGAGTGCTTCCGAGTTCTCGCTCCCGGCGGTGAACTTCTGATCAGTACCCCCAACCGGATCACGTTCTCCCCCGGCCGCGACACGCCGCTGAACCCCTTCCACACTCGTGAGCTCAACGCCGCCGAAATGACCGAGTTGCTCGAAGACGCCGGATTCCGCGTTCAGTTGATGACCGGCGTCCACCACGGTTCACGCCTGAAGGAACTCGACGCCAAGCACGGCGGATCGTTCATCAACGCGCAGATCGACCGCGCGTTGGCCGGTGAGCCCTGGCCCGAAGATCTCACCCGCGACGTCGAAGGCATCACCGTCGACGACTTCAGCATCAGCGAACCCGACATCGACGACAGCCTCGACCTCGTCGCTATCGCCGTGAAAGAAACTGCCGTGAAGGAATCCGGCGAGTGAGTAACGCAACACCCGTCACCGAACCGGGGATGTTCGCCCTGGTTCTGCACTCCCATCTGCCGTGGCTCGCCAACCACGGCAGATGGCCCGTCGGCGAGGAATGGATCTACCAGTCCTGGGCTGCGTCGTACATTCCGCTCGCCGCCGCGCTACGACGCCTAGCCGACGAGGGCCGATCGCACCTGCTGACGCTGGGAATCACGCCGGTGCTCGCGGCCCAGTTGGACGATCCCCACTGCCTCGCCGGTATGCATCACTGGCTCGGCAACTGGCAGATCCGTGCACACGAGGCCGCCGGCATGCCGGACGCAGCGCACCGCGAACTCGGAGCGCGCGAACACCGAGCGTCCGCAGCGGCTCTCGAAGATTTCGAGACTCATTGGCAGCACGGCGCCTCACCCGTGTTCCGCGACCTCATCGACCGCGAGGCCTTCGAGCTTCTCGGCGGGCCGCTGGCCCACCCGTTCCAACCACTGCTCGACCCTCGCTTGCGTGCGTTCTCCCTCCGCGAAGGTCTCGCCGACGCGCATGCCCGGTGGAACCACACTCCGACCGGGATCTGGGGGCCCGAGTGCGGGTACACCCCGGGCATGGAGCGCGGGTACGCCGAAGCGGGCGTCACCCACTTCATGGTCGACGGTCCCGCCTTGCGCGGCGACACGTCCCTCGGTCGCCCGGTTCGAGAATCCGACGTGGTTGCCTTCGGCCGCGACCTGCAGGTCAGCTACCGCGTCTGGTCCCCGAAATCCGGATATCCGGGTCACGCTGCTTACCGCGATTTCCACACCTACGACCACGAGACGGGCCTCAAGCCGTCGCGGGTCACCGGACGGACCGTCGACTCCGCCGACAAGTTGCCGTACGACCCCGAACTCGCCGCCGCCGCCGTCGACAAGCACGTCGCCGACTTCGTCGAAACCGTTCGGGCGCGTCTGCGCAGTGAATCCACCCGCATCGGCCGCGACGCCCTCGTGGTCGCAGCATTCGACACCGAACTGTTCGGGCACTGGTGGCACGAAGGCCCGCAGTGGCTCGAGAAGCTCCTGCGCGCGCTTCCGGAAGCCGGAATTCGCGTCGGCACCCTCGCCGACGCCAAGGAATCGGGATACGTGGGCGAACCCGTTCAGCTCGAGGATTCGTCCTGGGGATCGGGCAAGGACTGGCGCGTATGGGCCGGCGATCAGGTGTCCGACCTCGTGCAACTGAACTCCGAGGTGGTCGATACCGCCCTCACCACCGTGGACAAGTCTCGCGGCCGCGACAACGCACCCGGCCGACCGGAACTGCGAAACCGGGTCAACGATCAGGTCCTTCGCGAGACACTGATGACAGTTTCGAGCGATTGGGCATTCATGGTGAGCAAGGATTCGGCCGCGGAGTACGCCCGCGAACGCGCACACAAGCACGCCCACGCGACCAGGGAAATCTCCGAAGCGCTCGTTTCCGGCCGCGATGCCGTGGCCGAGCGGCTGGCCGAAGGCTGGAATCGCGCCGACGGATTGTTCCCGGGGCTGGATGCTCGCCGTCTGCCTGACACAGAACTGGTGAACGGGAGCGCGTCGTGAAGATTCTCATCGTCTCGTGGGAGTACCCACCGGTCGTCGTCGGCGGCCTCGGCCGACACGTCCACCATCTCGCCACCGAGCTTGCGGCTGCAGGCCACGAGGTCGTGGTTCTCTCGCGCCGCCCCTCCGGCACCGATGCGTCGACGCACCCGACGGTCACGCACATCTCCGAAGGCGTACTGGTCGTCGCAGTGGCCGAGGACCCGGCACACTTCGTCTTCGGCGAGGACATGCTCGCGTGGACCCTCGCGATGGGTCACGCGATGATCCGTGCCGGGATGGCGCTGTACAAGCCCGGAGTGGGCGAGGGCTGGCAACCGGACGTCGTGCACGCACACGACTGGCTGGTCGCACATCCGGCGATCGCCTTGGCCGAATTCTATGACGTCCCACTGGTTTCCACCCTTCACGCCACCGAGGCGGGTCGCCACAGCGGTTGGATCTCCGGACGCATCAACCGCCAGGTCCACTCGGTCGAGTGGTGGCTGGCAAACGAATCCGACTCTCTCATAACCTGTTCGGCGTCCATGCAGGAAGAAGTTACCGAACTCTACGGTCCGACGCTGCCGCCGATCACCGTCATCCGCAACGGAATCGACGTGACCACGTGGAACTTTCGCGAACGTGGCCCGCGGTCAGGGCCGCCGAAGCTCCTCTTCGTCGGCCGCCTGGAATACGAGAAGGGTGTGCAGGACGCTATCGCGGCACTCCCCCGAATCCGTCGTAGCCACCCCGGCACGACCCTCGCGATCGCGGGCGAAGGCACCCAGTTCACCTGGCTCTACCAACAGGCGCGCACACATCGCGTCGCGCGGGCAGTGGACTTTCTCGGCAACCTCGATCACACGGAACTGCTCAGCTGGCTGCACGGAGCGGACGCCATCGTCCTGCCGTCGCGCTACGAGCCGTTCGGGATCATCGCCCTCGAAGCGGCGGCAGCCGGCACTCCGCTGATCACGTCCACCGCAGGCGGACTGGGCGAAGCGGTAGTCGACGGGGTGACCGGGATGTCGTTCCAACCGGGTGACATCGCCGGGCTCACCTCGGCGGTCCGCGAAGTTCTCGACGATCCCGCCGGGGCGCAGGAACGGGCAGTGGCCGCCCGGGCACGCCTGACGTCGGACTTCGACTGGCATCAGGTCGCCGAGGAGACTGCTCACGTCTACGCGGGCGCAAAGCGTCGGGTGCGGCAGCCGTTGGCGCGGCCGCAGATTCCCGAGCGGCCGCTCCCTGGTCGCTGAAGCGCTGACCTCAGCGGGTCGGGAGGGGCGCGGTGAAGCGAGAACTCGCATCCCCGAGCAGATGGCCTGGTGGCAACATCCGGCCACACAACACCAGCAACAAGTCCTGCGCCGCTCCGTGAACCTCGGCGCCGGCGCCGTACGTCCAGTCTCGGTCGTCGGCGCGCAACCGAGCGCCGTCGAGGTCAGTTCCGAAATACTTCACGGTTTTGGGCGAGAGTCCGCTGAGCACACGAGTGAGCCGGTCTTCGGGCACCACGTAGTCGTCGCCGAGTGCCACGCGAATGTCCTGACCGTGAATCACGTCGTGTGAGAGTGCGCCCTCGAAGCCACCGCCCGGCGGCTTCCACGGGTGTGCGACGTTGTCGCGAAGCGAGGCAAGCAGTTGTTGCTCACCGACTTCCGACGCGTCGGCGAGCGCTCGCCGATTCGACATCTTGTTGAAGTTTCCGCGTGACTTGACCATTTCCACGACGAATCGCGGCGCCGAGTATCGGTAGGGCATGGTGATGTGCGCGATCACTTCGCGGACCCGCCACCCGTCGCACAGGGTCGGCGCGTTCCACTGCTCCGCGCTCAGGCCTTCGAGAAACCCCACCAGTTCGCGGCGCTGCGCCACGACCCATTCGGGTGTCTGTTCGCTCATGTCGGCACTCCTTTCACCGGCGCAGACTTTCGGCGCCGATACCGATACAGACCGGTGGCGGCGCCGAAAGTAATCGCTGGTTCTGCCAAAAAGTGAGCTACGACGCGTCGGCAGCGTCCGCAGCAGCCTTCTTGCGTGCGATGTCCTCGAGCGCCGCGATGTACTTTGCACGATCGGCAGCGCCGGCTTCCCAATCGGACTTGCGGTTCTTGACCGCCTTCGCGGGCGAGCCGACCGCGATGCTGTAGTCCGGGATGTCTCCCTTGACGACGGCGTGCGCACCGAGGACACAACCGCGTCCGACGCGGGTATTTCGCAGCACGGTGACCTTCGCTGCCACCCAGGTGTCCGGGCCGATACGGACGGGGCCCTTGACGATGCCCTGGTCCTTGATCGGTGTGTTGATGTCGTCCATGCGGTGGTCGAAATCGCAGATGTAGCACCAGTCGGCTACGAGCGTCGACGCACCGATTTCGATGTCGAGATAGGTGTTGACGACGTTGTCCTTGCCGAAGACGACCTTGTCGCCGATGCGCAGCGAGCCTTCGTGGCAACGGATCGCGTTGCCGTCGCCGATGTGTACCCAGCGCCCGATCTCGAGGCGGGACAGGTCCGGGGTCGAATGGATTTCGACGTTCTTGCCGAGGAACACCATGCCACGCAGGATCACGTGCGGGTTGGCCATCTTGAACTTGGCGAGACGGTAGTACCGCACCAGATACCAGGGTGTGTACGCCTTGTTCGCCAGAACCCATTTGAGGGAATCGACCGTCAAGAACTTGGCCTGATCGCTGTCGCCTCGGCGTGATCCCCGCCATCGAGTGCGCAACGGTGCGCCCCACATGCTCGTCATGAGTGTTCAGCCTACGTGGGGCCGACTCACCGACCCTCGGGGTGTGCCCCGTCACGTTGCCCCGGTCGGGATAGTCTCTGGTCCGGGCTTGTGCAGTTACCGAGGGCTCTTGATCAAGTGAAGGCAGGGAGATTGTGATGCGGCGGGTCCTACGGTCGTCCGTGATGGTGTCGACGGCGATCGCTGCGGCCCTGATCGCCGGTTGCGGCAGCGACGACGGACGGGTGGACCGGTACGCGTCGGCGGGTTGGCCGGCCATGCATGCCGACGCCCGCAACAGCGACACGAGCCCGGTCACCGGATCACGCGATGTCGAGTTCGCATGGTCACGCCCTCTCGGCGGTCCGGTTGCCGCGTACGCCTCGGTGGCCGCGAACGGCCAGAGCTTCGTCACCGCCCGCACCGAGAACGGCTGCAATCTCTTCTCGTTCCAGATGGATACGGGTCGCAAGAAGTGGTGCGCTCGACTCAACGACGGAGTAGTCGCCTCGACGCCCATCGTCGACACGGCCACCAATGTCTACGTCGGTGAGAGCGGCGCGATGATGTCCTTCACCGAGACGGGTCAATTGCGTTGGCGCACGCTCGTTGTGGGCACTCCTCTCTCGTCACAGTTCACCGGCGACGGAAACCTGTTGTTCATCACCCAATTGGGTCAGATCAACGTGCTCGACCCGCAGACCGGCGCCAAAGTGGTTCCGTCGTTCGACCTGATCCCGCCGCCGTCGATCGACCAGGGCGCAAATGCAGAACTCATTCCCGACAACAAGGGTTTGAACGAGTGCTTCCTCGGCACGTCCGGCTGCCCGGTGGCCAATACGCCGGCAGTGGACCTGGGCACCGGCAAGTTCTACTTCACCTTCTACGGACCCAGTTCTCGGGCAGCCGATCTGGTCGCCATGAAGTACACGGGCGGCGACAATCCGTCCATCACCCGCGAGTGGTCCACCGACGCGCTTCCCGGTGGAACGGCGTCGAGCCCGGACCTGTCGAAGGACGGCAAGACCGTGTACGCCACCGACAACAACGGATCTCTCTGGGCAGTGAACGCCGAAACCGGTGACACCAGGTGGAGTTACGACATCGGCTTCAACTCGGCCGGTAGTGCCTCGACGTCCGACGACGGTTTGATCATTCCCGCCGGCGGCGACAAGGGCCACCTCCTTGCCGTGCGCGACGAGGGAGATCACGCCGAACTGGCCTGGGAACGTAAAGACCTTCTGCAACTGGGTGTTCCGGCGCAGACCGCCGGCAACACCGGATACACCGTCGTCCGTGAGGGTGAGAACGGACTGAGCCTGATCACCTTCGACACCGAAACCGGTGAGACGGTGGATCAGGACACGTTGCCGGGAGCAGTCGGCTTCACCGTCGGCACCTCGATCGGCCCCAAGGGCGAAGTGTTGACGCCCAGCGCAATCGGTGAGCTGTTCGTCTTCAAGTGAGCTAGCGGGACGCCTCACAGATGAAGGCCGACGCCGATCGTCCGATCCGCACGATCACGACGCTCAGTGCAAGCGAGCCCTTGAGCTTGAGCCGTGGACGCAGCACTGCCGGGTCCACGTCGACTCCTCGCACCAAAATTTCGGCCACACCGCAGTCCCGCTTGGACAGTGTCTGTTTGAGCAGTTTCTCCGAGTACTTGATCTGCTCGAGGATCCGGAATCCGCGAACTCCCTCAGGGACGCTGTCACCGGTCAGATAAGCGATGCGTGGATCGAGCTGCCAGAGGCCGTGTCTGGCCGCGTAGTGGCGCACGAGGCCTGCTCGCACTACCGCTCCGTCCGGGTCGATGATCCACTCCCCCGGAGCTTGCTCCGGAATCACGTCGTCCTCGGCGTCGGTGATCGCCCACCCGCTCCCGTCGGAGCGAAGCACCGAAGCTCGACGCGTGACGCCGGACTCGGCCAGTCCCGTCGACCACAGGCAGGCTTCCTTGACGCCGCCGTCGAGCGAGACGACCTCGACTTCCCCGTCCCAGCCCAGATTGTCGAAATCGAGTCCGGGAGCACACTTCACCGCGAGATCACGGCCGGAGTACGCCTCGATGAGGTCCGGTAGAGGTGGCATCAACGCTGCCGGATCGTGAGTGCGGCGACCGCCCGATCGCCGGGCGGGGTCCGCCAGTACGACGGTGTCGCGTGTCGTCGGGCGGAGCGCGTCGGCCCGCAACAACGCTGCGCTCGGCACATTGCGCTGTGCCATCGCCAGGCGAACGGAATCGATGTCGCTGCCGATCACGCGATGCGCAACTCCGGTCAAGGCATGCAGTTCGGCGCCGATTGAGCACGTCACGTCGTGGACGTCGCGCCCGATCAGACGCTGCGCGCGGTGCGCCGCCACAACGCCGGGAGTGGCCTGCTGCATCGCGTCGTCCGTGAACAACCACTGATCACTGCCGGGCAGTTTCGTAGCGGCCTTGCGTCGAAGCAGGACGGTGTCCACGAGCGCAGGCATGTGATCACCGAAACGCGTACGCGCCCGGCCGATGTCGGCCAGACGCGTACGCGTGGACAGTTCGAGCTGATCCACCTCGGCCAAGGCAGCTACGCCGGAATCACTTCCGAGATAGTCGACGTCGCCGAGGGTGAAGTCATAACCCAATTCAGTTGCCGGGCTTCACGCCGGTGATCATGACGTTGTAGAAGAATCCGCGAGGAACGACGTGGCGGAGCACCTTCTCGTCGACCCAGCTGAGCGTCTTCCAACCACCGAAAGCGAAACGTCCCCAGCCCCAACCGAGCTTCTCCGGCGGAACAGCTGCTTCGAAGGTACGGACCGGCCATCCGAGAAGCGCCGCGGCGAATTCCTCGGTGGCAGCGTGGACCTGATCGGCTCCCGCGGACTTCGCCATGTTCTCGAGGTCGGTGGGGTCGAACGTGTGGATGTCGACGACTGCTTCGAGCGCTGCTGCGCGAGAGGACTCGTCGAGCTCTTCCTGCGGGCGACGCCAATCTGCCAGGAACGGCAGCTTGGTCACGCGTGTGGTTGCTTCCCACGTCGCGCGGCCGAGCCAGCGGGCGTAGAAGTTACCGACAGTCGTGGGCTCACCGGCGAAGACGAAACGGCCGCCGGGCTTGAGGACACGAAGGACCTCGCGCAGCGACTTCTCGACGTCGGGAATGTGGTGCAGCACGGCGTGGCCGACGACCAGGTCGAAGGTGTTGTCCTCGTACGGAATGGTCTCGGCATCGGCAACACGGCCGTCGACCGGAAGGCCGAGGCTTTCTGCATTGCGCAGTGCGACCTTGACCATGCCGGGCGAGAGGTCGGTGACCGAACCGGTCTTGGCGACTCCACCCTGCATCAGGTTCAGGAGGAAGAATCCGGTGCCGCAACCCAGTTCGAGGGCGCGCTCGTACGGGAGCGGCTGATCGCCCGCGACGGCGTCGAAACGACCACGTGCGTAGTCGATGCAGCGCTCGTCGTACGAGATGGACCACTTGTCGTCGTAGGTTTCGGCTTCCCAGTCGTGGTAGAGCACCTGGGCGAGCTTGGTGTCCTTACGAGCGGCCTCGACCTCTTCGGCCGTGGCGTGCGGCCGCGGCGCGGGGTCGACTACCGAGGTGTCGGTAGCGGCGGGCGGCGTGACGGTTGCGTCGTCATTCGGGCTGGCTGTCATGGCGGCTATCCTACTCGCTGGTAAGAGATGAACAAGTTCTAGTTTAGGGGAGCCTACTCGCCCGTGAACTCGGCCTTGCCCGGACCGTTGGCGATGAACGACTCCATGCCGATCGCCTGATCCTTGGTCGCGAACAATCCGGCGAACAGATGCTGCTCGATCTTGAGCCCGGATTCCAGGTCGGTGTTCAGACCCTCGTCGATGGCTGCCTTGGCAGCAGCCAACGCACGTGACGCTCCCCCGACGAACTGCGAGGCCCACGTGCGAGCGGCGGTGTACACGTCGTCGGGAGCGACGACCTCGTCGACCAAACCGATGGCCAACGCCTCGTCAGCCCCGACGAAACGGCCGGTGAAGACCAGATCCTTGGCCTTGGCCGGTCCGATCAGACGAGCCAGGCGCTGCGTTCCGCCGCCACCGGGAATGATTCCGAGCAGAATCTCCGGAACTCCGAGCTTGGCGTTGTCTCCGACGATCCGGCGATCGGCCGAGAGTGCAACTTCGAGTCCGCCACCGAGTGCGTATCCGGTGATCGCGGCAACGGTCGGCTTCGGGATGGACGCCACGGCGCCGAGCCCGGCCTGCATGCCACCGATGGCGTCACGGATCTGGCCGTAATCCATCTCGGCCATTTCCTTGACGTCGGCACCTGCTGCGAAGACTTTCTCGCCGCCGTAGACGATGACGGCCTTGACTGCCTTGTCGACGGTCGCAGCGTGTGCGGCAGCAGCCAACTCGTCCTGGACCTGACGGTTCAGAGCGTTCATGGGCGGGCGCGCCAGACGGATGGTGCCGATGCCTTCGGAAACCTCGAGAGTCACAAATTCAGCCATGATCGAGAGGTTACTTTGCCGCCTTGACCGACCACGGATGCGGCCCGGCGACGTAGTAACCGTCCTGATTCGGGAACTCGACGCGCAGAGTCTCCTCGTCGGTGATCAACGTAGGCAGGATGACGGGAATCTCCGGCTCGGCTGCGAGTATCTCCGCCACCGAACTGAACTTGGCCAATTCGGTCAGCTGACTCCACGTCGGCGGCAACAGGATGCTGCCACCCTCCCGCCAATGCGCCAGCGCGTCCTGCGGGCTCTGCCAACGCACCTCGGCGGCCTCGGAGGTGACCCCGTCCGCGATCTGTCCGGTCGGTGACGCTGCGACGAAGAAGCGCGTGTCGTAGCGGCGGGTCTCGCCCACCGGCGTGATCCAGTTCGCCCACGGCCGCAGCAGATCCGTTCGCAGGACCAGGTTCTCCTTCTTCAGGAAATCGCTGAACGACAGCTCGTGCTTTTCGAGAGCTACTCGGTCCTGTGCGTAGCCGGCCGTGTCCGCGACGACGGTGTCCGCGGTCGGTCCGGCGAGTAGGACGCCGCACTCCTCGAACGTTTCCCGCACCGCAGCCAAGACGAGAGCCTTCGCCCGAGCCACGTCCGTGCTGAACCGCTCGGCCCACCACTCGACAGACGGTCCGGCCCACTCGACCTCTGCCGTCGCATCGGACTTGTCGACGCCGCCGCCGGGGAAGACTGTCATGCCCCCGGCAAACGCCATCCCCTGTACTCGTTGAAGCAGGAAGATCTCGATCCCGGATTCGGCATCGCGCACCAAGATGACGGTCGACGCATCCTTGGGCTCGGGGACAGCGTTTGCATTCTCGTTAGCCATGCTTCGCGAACCTACGCGATCTGTGATCTGGAACGCATTTCAGGTCCCACTGAAGCTCACGCGCGATGAGCTCCGGACGGCCTCGCGCGGCGCGCGAAGTATCGGCCGTCCGCCTTGTCGAGGCTGATGGACTGGCTGAATGCCGCGCTCAGATTTTCGGCGGTGATGACGTCGTCCAGAAGGCCCTGAGAGACGACCTCACCTTCCTTGAGAAGGAGTGCGTGAGTGAATCCCGGCGGGATCTCCTCGACGTGATGGGTGATCAGAACGGTAGCCGGGGCGTCCGGATCGGCAGCCAGTTCGGCGAGTCTGGCCACAAGTTCCTCACGTCCACCGAGATCGAGCCCGGCGGCGGGCTCGTCCAGGAGAAGAAGTTCGGGATCGGTCATCAAGGCTCGCGCAATGAGGACGCGCTTGCGCTCGCCTTCGGAAAGCGTCCCGTACGTCCGATCCGCCAGGTGCTCGGCGCCGAGGCTTTCGAGCATCTCCACAGCGCGCGAGGTGTCCATGGATTCGTACTCCTCGCGCCACCGACCGAGAACGGCGTAGCCCGCCGACACGACTAGGTCGCTGACCTTCTCGTCGCCGGGCACGCGGTTCGCCAACGACGACGAGGACAAACCGATTCGCGGGCGCAACTCGTTGACGTCGACCTTGCCGAGAACTTCGCCAAGGAGGTGGGCAGAACCACTGGTCGGGAAAGTCTCACCGGCCGCGATGCGCAGCAGCGAGGTCTTGCCGGCACCGTTGGGTCCGAGCACCACCCATCGCTCGTCCAGCTCCACTTTCCAGGTGACGGGCCCCACCAGAGTGGACCCTCCCCGACGGATGAGTACGTTGTCGAAATCGATGAGCAGATCTGGATCAGGTAGCGGCACCCGAACATCTTCCCGCACATTCTCCGGCCGTTCACGGCAGGATCATCTTGCGTGTCGCCTCTCATCGAAACTCGCACCCCGACGCCCGGGTCTCCGTTCCCACTCGGCGCCAACATCGTGGACTCCGGAACCCAGTTCGCGGTCCACGCACCAGCTGCGTCGAGCGTCCAGATCTGCCTGATCGACCAGGACGGAAACGAAGATCGCGTCGAACTCCGGCAACACACGTACGGAATCTGGCACGGGATCATCGCCGGGATCGGTGCGGGGCAGCGATACGGAATTCGGGCAAGCGGCCCGTGGAATCCGCGCGCCGGACTGAGACTGAACCCACACAAGCTGCTCATCGATCCGTGGGCGTGCCGCATCGAGGGGGAACTCGGTGACCACCGTGCCCTCCTGTCGTACGCCGACGATCCTTTCGGCGACCCGTCTACCCTCGACTCGCTCGGCCACGTGCCGCTGTCCGTGGTGACTCCCGGCCTCGTGCCCGCCGGAGCCCGCCTCGAGACGCCGTGGGAGGAAAGCGTGATCTACGAACTGCATGTGGGCGCGTACACCGCCAGTCATCCAGGAGTACCCGCCGCCCACCGCGGAACGTACCTCGGCCTGACGGCACCGGCCGTGATCGATCACCTCGTCTCACTCGGCGTCACCGCCGTGGAACTGCTTCCCGTACAGGCGTTTCTGACCGAACAGAGCGTCCGCGAGCGAGGGATGCGCAACCACTGGGGATACTCGACGGCGTCGTACTTCGCCCCGCATCCCGGATACGCGGCAACTCCGGGCGGCGAAGTCACCGAGTTCCGGATCATGGTCGACGCACTACACGCGGCAGGCATCGAGGTCATCCTCGACGTCGTCTACAACCACACCTGCGAGCAGAGTGTCGACGGAATCAGCGTCAGCTGGCGAGGTTTGGACGGCCCCGGCTACTACCTTCTCGACGGCGACGGCCGCGACATCGACCTGACCGGGTGCGGCAACACGGTCGACGCCTGCTCCCCCATCGCCGTCCGCATGATCACCGACAGCCTCCGCTACTGGGCCACCGAAATGGGTGTCGACGGCTTCCGATTCGATCTCGCGAGCGCGTTGGGTAGGCCGCGCGGCGGCGGCTTCGACCAGCGGGCGTCCATCTTGTCGGCCATCTCCTCCGATCCGGTACTCACCCGGTGCAAGCTCATCGCCGAACCGTGGGATGCCACTGCCGACGGTTACCAGGTCGGAAACTTCGGACTCCAATGGTCGGAATGGAACGACAAGTACCGCAGCACTATTCGCCAGTTCTGGAACGGCGGCTCCAGCGTCCGGAAGGTCGCGTCGCGCCTCGCCGGTTCCGAGGACATCTTTGCCGGCAGCGGCCGTCGCCCATGGGCGTCGATCAACTTCGTCACAGCGCACGACGGGTTCACCGCCGCCGATCTGGTCGCGTACAACCACAAGCACAACGAAGCCAACGGTGAAGACAATCGTGACGGCGCCGATCACAACGATTCGTTCAACCACGGAATCGAAGGCCCCAGCACCGATCCCGAGATTCAGGACGCCAGGGCACGTCATGTACGGGCGCTACTGGCCACGCTCGTGCTGTCGACAGGCACACCGATGCTCACCGCCGGAGACGAGTTCGGCCACAGTCTCGGCGGAAACAACAACGCGTATTGTGTTCCCACACTTGCCTCCCCAGCCGATTCGTGGGCCCTGGACTGGACGGCGGCCGATCAGTCGTTGGTGCAGTTCGTCTCCCGAGCGTTCGGATTACGCCGAGCGGCACCGGCGTTGCGTCAGCCCGAATTCTTCGAAGGCAGAAGAAGACTGGAACACCCGGACCTCGTCTGGTTCGACGCTGCCGGCGTCGAGTTCGACGACACCGCATGGTACGACGAGAGTCACCGAACGCTGCAGGCCTGGATCGACGGAGCCGACGTTCGGTCTCACACTCGGACCGGGCGCCCACTCGGTGACGACAGTTGGCTCCTGATCCTGCATTCCGGTGGACCGGTTCAGGTCACCGTCGGCACTCCGGAATGGTTCGACGGCACCTTGACTGCATCGTTCGATTCGGCGTCACCGACCGGCGAACCCGCCTCCACGGCCGAAGTTCCCGTCGGCACGGAGATCTCATTGACCGGACCCACGGTCTTGGCCTTACGTTCCGTGACACGTCCGCCGGTAACCGCTGCTGTCATGGAATCCGGCAGCAACTTGATCAGTAATTGAATGGTCGGCCCGATCCCGAAGGCGTACAACACTGTTCCGACGCCAACCGTTCCACCGAGGAGCCATCCGGTAGCGAGGACCGCGATTTCGATGCTGGTACGCACGAGCCTGACCGACAAGCCGGTGCGCGCCACCAGTCCTGTCATCAACCCGTCGCGGGGACCCGGCCCCATGCCTGCCCCGATGTAGAGAACGCTGGCCAGTCCGTTGAGGAGGATTCCCGCGACCATGATCGCGGCGCGAACTGGCATGGAATCAAAGACCGGCAAGAAGGCCAGTGAAGTATCCACCGAGATTGCAATGACCACGACATTGGCGACCGTGCCGAACCCTGGCCGCTGACGGATCGGAATCCAGAGCAGCAGGACCACCGCACCGGTAATCGCAGTGATCACGCCGAAACTGAGCGAAACATGCTCGGCCACGCCCTGATGGAACACATCCCAGGGGTCCAGTCCGAGGCCGGCTGTGATCATCATGGCCATCGAGAAGCCGTACAACCACAGACCAACGAACAGCGAGGCGAATCTCCGTATCAACACTCGACTATCTTGAAGGCCACTGGACTGTTCATCCATAGCCAAGTTGTCGATACTGGACTGGTCGGTTAGGTCTCTACGGAACCGCAATGACTGTCATGGAGCCTGGTGCCACTTCCGTGAAGCCCGCATCACGAACCGCGACAGCCTCCGACCGCTTCAATCGGTCTACTGCCTCGGCCCACTGTTTCGGACTTGCGTCGCGTACCGAGCAGCGAAAGTCGTTCTGCGCCCATACCCAGCACTGTTTCTCGGACATGGCCGCTGCCAACAACATCGAGGCATGCCCTACCTGTGCCGACGCCTTGCCTACCGTCATCTCGAGCGCCGAGTCGATCCACAGCACCGGAAGACCGGGCTCTGGCTGGCCAGGCTCGTCGTGCTCCAGGTCGGTGCCACCGATCTGCAACTTCTTGATTCGCGGGTCCAGTTCTCCGACCGGCCCGGGAACCAGAGCCCGCGCCTGGGCACCATCCACGTCGACGGTGATTCCCGGTACCTCTTGCGCGGCGAGCCACTGGGCTCCACGCGCTCGGCGAGACACTTTCCGGATCCGGGCACCCACCCACGCCGAATAGTCCTCGTGCCACGGGCCGGGCTCCCCGTCTTCGGTGAACCCGACGCGTTCGTCCAGGCAAAGCGCCACTGCCGCCGTTGCGGCAGCCTCGAGCAGTGCAGTGCGCTTCGGCGGGTCTGCCTTCTGGATGTGGAGAATGATCGGCATCGCCAACACCAGTGCCGGATCCGCGGGATCGTCTCGCCCACCGTACCCAGCGGCCAACACCGAGTGGCGCTCGCGCCAGCGAGAATCGGGGCCGGACTTCACTGCTGGATCGGAACTGACTGCTGGATCGGAACTGACTGCTGGATCGGAACTCATGGAATCGGTACGCGTCGTACGCCACCGTCGACGGCGTCCGCAGCCTCGACCTCGTCGCGGGTCACACCGAGAATGAACAGCACAGCATCGAGGAAGGGATGCGACAAAGCCGCGTCCGCGACCTCCCGCAACGCGGGCTTGGCGTTGAACGCCACACCTAGTCCCGCGGCGTTGAGCATGTCGATGTCGTTGGCACCGTCACCGACGGCGACGGTCTGTTCCATCGGCACACCGACCTGATCGGCGAACTTGCGCAGCGCGACGGCCTTCGCAGCGCGGTCGACGATTTCACCGATCACACGTCCGGTCAACTTGCCGTCGACGATCTCGAGGGTGTTGGCGTGCACGAAGTCCAGTTCGAGTTCGTGTGCGAGGCCTTCGATGACCTGGCGGAAACCGCCGGACACCACGCCGCAGTGGAATCCGAGGCGGCGCAGGGTGCGAATCGTGGTGCGCGCCCCCGGCGTCAGTTCGATGCTCTCTGCCACCTCGTCGATGACGGACGCGTCGAGACCGGCGAGTGTCGCCACACGCTGGTGCAGTGATTCGGTGAAGTCGATCTCGCCGCGCATCGCAGCTTCGGTGACGGCGCGGACCTCGTCCTCGACGCCGGCCTTCGCGGCGAGCATCTCGATGACCTCGCCCTGTACGAGCGTCGAGTCCACGTCGAACACGATCAGACGCTTGGCCCGGCGAGCCAGTCCTGCGCGCTCGACTGCGATGTCGACGTTTTCGAGAGCGGCGACCTCGGCGAGTCCGGTACGCAGCTTCGCGTCGCCGTCGACAGTATCGGCTGCGCTGACGCTGAGTTCGAGGCCGGTGACCGGATAGTCGGCGACACCACGGATGGAGTCGATGTTGGCGCCCTGCTTCGCGAGTTCGCGTGCTACCGAGCGCATTGCGCGGGCATTGACGGGGCTGCCGAGAACAACGACCGCGTGAGTGGACACTGCAGGTCGACCTGGATCGGCACCGATTTCGATGTCGACGTTCATTCCGACCGTCGCCATCGCCTGTTCGAGCTCTTCCTGAAGGGCTTCGGGATCGTTCGGGCAGGCCACCATGACGCCGAGTGTCAGTCGACCTCGAATCACCACCTGCTCCACGTCGAGCAGACGCACATCGTGCCGCGACAGCGCCGCGAACAGTACCGAGGTGACGCCAGGGCGGTCCGGCCCGGTCACAGTCACCAGAACAGTGGTGTCAGAGGCACCCACCGAAAACTCCGATCGTTTCTTCGTTCGCGTCTTGATCGTCACCATTGTGCCAAGCGAAAGGCCCCACCCGTTACTCGGGCGGGGCCTTCGCTGATTACTTCAGTGTGTTACTTCGCTCAGGAGCGGCTGTCGGTGCCGGGGTCGCCTTCGTCCCCGACTGTGAGCGGCTCGTGACGAGCATCTTCGAGCACGGTGCTGGCGTTCTTCCCACCGTGACCGGGGCCGACGTGCGCTTCTGCGCGCATTCGCTCCACCATGTGCGGGTAGTGCAGCTCGAAGGCCGGACGCTCGCTGCGGATGCGCGGCAACTCGGTGAAGTTGTGACGCGGCGGCGGGCAGGTTGTCGCCCACTCGAGCGAGTTTCCGTAGCCCCACGGATCGTCGACGGTGACCACTTCGCCGTAGCGGTAACTCTTGAAGACGTTCCAGATGAACGGGAGCGTCGAGGCACCGAGTACGAACGCGAAGATCGTGGACACCGAGTTCAGAACCGTGAACCCGTCCGAGGGCAGGTAGTCGGCGTAACGACGCGGCATACCTTCGGCACCGAGCCAGTGCTGGACGAGGAACGTGCCGTGGAAGCCGACGAACGTGGTCCAGAAGTGCCACTTGCCGAGGCGCTCGTCCATCATGCGGCCGGTCATCTTCGGGAACCAGAAGTAGATACCGGCGTACGTGGCGAACACGACCGTACCGAAGACCACGTAGTGGAAGTGGGCGACGACGAAGTAGCTGTCCGTGACGTGGAAGTCGAGCGGCGGGCTCGCGAGGATGACGCCCGACAGACCACCGAAGAGGAAGGTGATCAGGAAGCCGATCGAGAACAGCATCGGCGATTCGAAGGTCAATTGCCCCTTCCACATCGTGCCGATCCAGTTGAAGATCTTCACACCTGTCGGCACGGCGATCAGGAACGTCATGAACGAGAAGTACGGCAGGAGAACAGCGCCGGTCGCGTACATGTGGTGAGCCCACACTGCGATCGACAGAGCGGCGATGGCCAACGTTGCGTACACCAGGCCGCTGTAGCCGAAGATCGGCTTACGGCTGAAGACCGGGAAGATCTCCGAGACGATGCCGAAGAACGGCAGCGCGATGATGTACACCTCGGGGTGACCGAAGAACCAGAACAGGTGCTGCCACAGCAGCACACCGCCCGTTGCCGGGTCGAAGATGTGTCCACCGAGATGGCGGTCGACGAACAGGCCCATGAATGCAGCGGTCAACAGCGGGAATGCCAGCAGGATCAGGATGCTGGTGATGAAGATGTTCCAGGTGAAGATCGGCATGCGGAACATGGTCATACCGGGTGCGCGCAGGCAGATCACGGTGGTAACCATGTTGACGCCACCGAGGATGGTGCCGAGGCCGGCGACAGCCAGACCCAAGACCCACAGGTCGGCGCCGACGCCGGGGCTGTGCAGCGCGCTGGTCAGCGGCGTGTATGCCGTCCAACCGAAGTCTGCTGCGCCACCGGGCGTGACGAATCCGGCCGTCGTGATGATCGCGCCGAACAGGTACAGCCAGTAGCTGAACGCGTTCAGACGCGGGAACGCGACGTCGGGTGCACCGATCTGGAGCGGAAGAATGTAGTTCGCGAAGCCGAAGACGATCGGGGTCGCGTACAGCAGCAGCATGATCGTGCCGTGCATGGTGAACAGCTGGTTGAACTGTTCGTTGGAAAGGAACTGCATGCCGGGTACAGCAAGTTCGGCACGCATCATCAGTGCCATGAGGCCACCGATGAGGAAGAAGGCGATGGAAGTCGCCAAGTACATGATTCCGAGCACCTTGGGATCGGTGGTCGTGATCATCTTGAAAATGAATGAGCCCTTGGGTCCCTGCCGCGGCGGGTAAGGCCTGGCCGGCGCTATCGTGGGGACTGGCTGGGGCGCTACGGCAGTCACTGATCCTCCTGAATGTGCCTTTGGTCGCTCCGCAGACTCCGTCAAAGAGCCCTTGGTTGCGCCCGCAGGGTCCGTCGCCCGGGCTGCGGACAACGGCTTCTGGCTTGCGCTCATCGAATCGTAGACCGTGACTCCGAGGCACCGCGACCCGGTCCTACTCTGCGTCGTACTCGAGCATCCGTTTTTGGGGGCACCAAACGAACGACCTGCGGTTTATGTTCCCTCGGGAGTCCGAACCCACATCCGAATCGGCGTGTCGTACCCGTCGAAGAATTCGGCCGGTGTCCGTTTTCGGCCATCTCCTCCACTGATAAGGTCACCCTCGCCTAACTCACCTCAGGAGTATTCAGTGAAATTCTTTCCCCGCCGCGCCGCGCTGGTAGCCGTCGCAGCCTCGATCGCCTTGGTCGTTCCAGCCTGCTCGAGTAACGACGAGCCCGCTGCAACCACCACCTCGACCGAGTCGGGCGCATTCCCCCGCACGATCGAACACTTCCGTGGAAGCACCGAAATCCCGGCAGCACCCCAGCGGATCGTCGCGCTCGACAACAGCTTCACCGACGCCGTCCTTCTCCTCGAATCCCCGCTCGTCGGCTACGTCGACTACCGCGAGCCCGGTCTGCCCGACTACCTCGGATCCTCCCGGGAGGAATTCGCCGCGGACGCCGTCTCCGTCGGCACGGTCAGCAGTGCAAGCCTCGAGAAGATCGCCGCACTGCAGCCGGACCTCATCATCTCCGCCGAGGTCCGCGACGGGAAGAACTACGAACAACTGTCCGCGATCGCACCCACCGTCTTCACTCAGACGACCGGCCCGACGTGGAAGGACAACATCCGCCTGGTCGGTCAAGCGCTGGGCAAGGAGTCACTGGCCGAGGCGAAGATCACCGAGTACGAAACCCGCGCAGCCACCGTCGGCAAGGAAATCAACGAGAAGGCGAACAACCCGGTCATCTCGGTAGTCCGATTCGCCGGTGAACCGACGGCACGCCTCTACCGCACCACCTCGTTCAGCGGCATCGTCCTTCAGGACGCCGGATTGAAGCGCCCGGACAACCAGGGACCTGACCCCGCCGATGCCGGAAACATCATGATGAAGATCAGCCCCGAGCTGATCAACGAAGCCGACGCGGACGTCATCTTCATCAGCACCTGGCAAGACGCCGAGGGCAAGAGCGCCGAAGCTGCGAAGCCGTTCCTCGAGAGCCCGCTGTGGCAGACCCTTCGAGGACGCAAGGTCGACGTGGACGATTCACGTTGGATGTCGCCGGTCAGCATCCAGGGCGCCCACATGATCCTCGACGACCTCTCGGACACGTTCGAGGTGGACAAGCAGAACAGCTGAGTCGAACAGCTAACCTGAACGGCGCCCGCTCACACAGGAAGCCGTCGACTTGTCTGTTCTCTCACGCACGTCTGTTCTCTCACGCACGACCGCCCGCACGTCCATTCGTCGTGTCTCGATCCTGGGGATCGCCGCCACGATGCTCGTCCTCGGTGGTTGCTCGTCCGACTCGTCGGACGATCCCGCGAGCACCATCGTCCGGACCACTACGTCGATCGCCGGTGCCGGCGTGATGGGTATCGAACGCGACACCGCCACCGCGTGCCCGACGCCGACGCAAGCCGACCCGGGAGCGGGCCCCGGGGTGAAGCGTCGAGTCGTACACACTGCGGGTGAAACCGAGGTTCCTTCCGATCCCCAACGGATCGTGGTCCTCGACAGCGTCTCGATGGACGCCGTGTGCGCCCTCGGTCTGTGGGAGCGGGTAGTGGGCGCCGCGACCGGTGTCGACTCGCCTCAACCGTCGTACCTCGGTTTCGGCATCTCGGAGATTCCGAGCGTCGGCCCCGTGAGCGCACCCGACGTCAACGCCGTGAAGGCCGCCGCGCCGGACTTGATCCTCGGGTCCAGTCCGGCGTCCGACGGTTTGTACGGGCAACTCGACGCCATTGCCCCCACCGTGTTCGCCGGCTCGGATCCCGTGTATTGGAAAGCGCAGTTCGCCCTCGCCGGCCAGGCACTTGGCCGTTCGTCCGCGGCTGCGACGGAGCTGGACCGCTACCAGCAGGACGTCGTGCAGCTCGGCGACGCATTGAATGCATCACAGACGCAGGCATCAGTGGTTCGGTTCGGTTCGAAGGACCTGCAGATCGAGGGTCCCGCATCCTTCGCCGGACAGATCCTCAGCGACGTCGGCGTCCGGCGCCCACCGGCGCAGCGATTGACCGATGCGACCACAGCACCGATTCCGGCCGACGATCTCAGCGCCGCCGAAGGTGACTTGATCTACGTACTCTTCGACGGGCCGAACGGCCGTACCTACGGCACCGAGATCATGAAGAGCGACCAGTGGCAGGACCTCGCCGCCGCCACCGACCGGCGTGTGTTCGTCGCTGAAGACGAAATCTGGAACGGAAACGGGATGACTGCCGCCCGTGCCGTATTGGCGGACTTGAAGGGAACCTTGAACGGATATGCGAGCTGACTGGAACGAACCACTACTCCCACATTCGAGGCGGCTCGCCACAACTGTGACGGTCGGGTTCTGATCATGCCGATCCCGGAATTCATTGTCGCTTTGCGCGAGAAGGTCGGTCATGCGCCGCTCTGGCTGTCCGGCGTGAGCGTCGTGATCCGCGACGACGACGGCCGGATCCTGCTCACCCGCCGCGCCGACAACGGTCAGTGGGCCGTCGTGTCCGGCGTTCTCGAGCCCGGAGAGGAACCGTCGTCGGCGGCGGTGCGCGAGGCGAAGGAAGAAACCGGCGTCGACGCCGAATTGATTCGGATCACGAGTGTCGATGTCACAGAACCCATTACGTACCCCAATGGTGACGTAACTCAGTACCTCGACGTCTGCTTCCTGGCCAGGTGGACCGGCGGAGATGCACACGTGGCGGACGACGAAAACCTCGAGGTCGCGTGGTTCGCGCCGAGCGAATTGCCTTCAGACATGACGGAAACCTCGCGTCTGCGCCTCGCAAAAGCATTGCTGGACAAGCCGGAAGCGTGGTTTCTGCGCTGACCCACTCCCCCCATCGACGACCGAAGCCCGATTCCCGCGTGTGCAGGAGTCGGGCTTCGGTATATAGGTCGCTCTAGAAATCCCAGTCGTCGTCTTCGGTGTTGACGGCTTTGCCGATGACGTAGGAGCTTCCCGAGCCGGAGAAGAAGTCGTGATTCTCGTCCGCATTCGGTGAAAGTGCCGACAGGATAGCCGGATTGACGTCCGTCTCGTCCTTCGGGAAGAGGCCTTCGTAGCCGAGATTGTTGAGCGCCTTGTTGGCGTTGTAGCGCAGGAACTTCTTGACATCCTCGGTCAGGCCGACGCCGTCGTAGAGGTCCTGCGTGTAGTCGACCTCGTTCTCGTAGAGCTCGAAGAGCAGCTCGAACGTGTAGTTCTTGAGCTCTTCACGCTCGGCCTCGGTGAGCTGTTCGAGGCCCTTCTGGTACTTGTAGCCGATGTAGTACCCGTGCACGGCCTCGTCGCGGATGATGAGGCGGATGAGGTCTGCGGTGTTGGTGAGCTTGGCTCGCGAGGACCAGTACATCGGCAGGTAGAAGCCGGAGTAGAAGAGGAAGCTCTCGAGGAGCGTCGAGGCGACCTTGCGCTTGAGCGGCGACTCGCCGTTGTAGTAGTCGAGAACGATCTGCGCCTTGCGCTGCAGGTTGGGGTTCTCCTCCGACCAGCGGAACGCGTCGTCGATGTCCGGGGTGGAGCACAGCGTCGAGAAGATCGAGCTGTAACTCTTCGCGTGCACCGATTCCATGAAGGCGATGTTGGTGTACACCGCTTCTTCGTGGGGAGTGATCGCGTCCGGGATGAGGCTGACGGCGCCGACCGTTCCCTGGATGGTGTCGAGCAGCGTCAGGCCCGTGAAGACGCGCATGGTGAGCTGCTGCTCCTGCGCGGTCAGCGTTCCCCAGGACGGGATGTCGTTGGAGACCGGCACCTTTTCGGGCAGCCAGAAATTGCTGACGAGGCGATCCCATACCTCGGCGTCCTTCTCGTCCTGGACGCGATTCCAGTTGATGGCGGAAACGCGACTGACCAGCTTGACCATAATTCCTACCTAGCGAGAGAGATACTGCCGAATGTTGGCTTGCCTGAACACTACCCGTTGTGTCGGGTCCGCGATGCCAACACAACAACATGTGTCGCACGCGCCCCTTCACGAGTACAAAAAATGTGATATCAATTAAATATCACTTACCGATGGAAAGCGAGTCCCGCATGACCAGCACACCCACCGTGGCCGAGAAACCGACCGGAGTCGCCACCACAACGATCGCCGAACGCCCAGGCTGGGACCTGTCCGGCAGCTGGATGCTCCTCGGCGGCGTACTTCTCTTCCTGGCCGGAATCGCGCTGTCCGTCGTTGGCGGAGTTCTGGGACTCTTCGCCCTGATTCCGGTCGGTGTGGTGCTGTTCATCGCGTCACTCCCCCTGCTGATGGGCCTGACCTTGGTGCAACCGAATCAAGCCCGAGTCCTTCAACTCCTGGGAAGCTCGTACAGCGGCACCCTGCGCACGCCGGGCCTGCGATGGACAAATCCGCTGACGGTCCGTCGATCGATCTCTACGCGTATCCGAAACCACGAGACCGGTCAGGCGAAAGTGAACGACGCCGACGGAAATCCCATCGAGATCTCGGCGGTGGTCGTCTGGCAAGTTGCCGACACAGCGCTCGCCTCATTCCAGGTGGACGACTACGAGGAGTTCGTCTCGGTGCAGACCGAGGCGGCAGTCCGCCATATCGCCGGCAGCTACCCGTACGACGCCGAAGGCCGAGTCTCGTTGCGCGAGAACGCCGATATCATCACCACCACCTTGTCGGAGGAGGTTCACGCCCGCGTGCGTGCGGCGGGTGTCGAAGTTATCGAGACACGCATCAACAGGCTCTCGTATGCACCCGAGATCGCCAGCGCAATGCTTCGGCGCCAGCAAGCGGGTGCAGTGATCGCCGCCCGCAAGCAAATCGTCGAAGGCGCGGTGTCCATGGTCGACATGGCACTCAAGCAGCTCGAGGAAAAGCACGTCGTCGAACTCGACGAGGAACGCAAGGCGACGATGATCAGTAACCTTCTGGTCGTGCTGTGCGGCGACCGCGACGCACAACCGGTGCTGAACACCGGTTCGCTCTACCAGTAAAGGAAAGGCCACATGGCCACGGATCCAGCTCCGAGATCGGAGCGTAAGAAGATCCTGCTTCGGTTGGACCCAGCGGTGCACGACGCGCTTGCCCGCTGGGCCGCCGACGATCTCCGAAGTACCAACGCCCAGATCGAGTTTCTCCTTCGGCGCGCACTCACCGAGCACGGTCGAATGCCGAAGAATGCCGGCAAGATGCACGGTCCAGGCCGTCCGCCGGCTTGATACCCCTGTGCGCCTTTTCGGTAGTAACCACTACCGAAAAGGCGCACGGGGGCGGAGCCCTTTACAGCATGCAGGAAACGCAGCCCTCGACCTCGGTGCCTTCGAGTGCCATCTGACGCAGACGGATGTAGTACAGCGTCTTGATGCCCTTACGCCACGCGTAGATCTGCGCCTTGTTGATGTCGCGTGTGGTGGCGGTGTCCTTGAAGAACAGCGTCAGCGACAGGCCCTGGTCGACGTGTTGCGTTGCGGCAGCATAGGTGTCGACGATCTTCTCGTACCCGATTTCGTAGGCATCCTGGTAGTACTCCAGGTTGTCGTTGGTCAGGTAGGGCGCCGGGTAGTAGACGCGACCGATCTTGCCTTCCTTGCGGATCTCGATCTTCGACGCCACCGGGTGGATAGAGCTGGTGGAGTAGTTGATGTACGAGATCGAGCCGGTCGGCGGGACGGCCTGAAGGTTCTGGTTGTAGATACCGTGCTTCTGAACCGAAGCCTTCAGCTCACGCCAGTCGTCCTGGGTGGGGATGTGCAGCTTCGCATCGGCGAAGAGTCCGCGAACCTTGTCGGTTGCAGGCTCCCAGACCTGGTCGGTGTACTTGTCGAAGAATTCACCCGAGGCGTACTTCGACTCCGGGAAACCCTTGAAGTACGAGCCGCGCTCGATGGCGATCTTGTTCGACGCACGCAGTGCGTGGAACAGCACGGTGTAGAAGTAGATGTTCGTGAAGTCGATGCCTTCTTCACTGCCGTAGAAGATCCGCTCACGAGCGAGGTATCCGTGCAGGTTCATCTGACCGAGGCCGATGGCGTGAGAGTCGTTGTTGCCCTGCTCGATCGACGGCACCGAATAGATGTGCGTCTGGTCGGACACTGCCGTCAATCCGCGGATCGACACTTCGATGGTCTTGGCGAAGTCGGGCGAGTCCATGGTCTTCGCGATGTTCAGCGAACCCAGGTTGCAGGAGATGTCCTTGCCGACCTTCGAGTAGGACAGGTCGTCGTTGAACAGTGAAGGCGTCGAAACCTGCAGGATCTCCGAGCACAGGTTCGAGTGAGTGATCTTGCCTTCGATCGGGTTTGCCCGGTTCACCGTGTCCTCGAACATGATGTAGGGGTAGCCCGATTCGAACTGCAATTCGGCGACGGTCTGGAAGAACTCGCGAGCCTTGATCTTGGACTTGCGAATTCGCTTGTCGTCGACCATCTCGTAGTACTTCTCGGAGACGTTGATGTCGGAGAACGGAACTCCGTAGATGCGCTCGACGTCGTACGGCGAGAACAGGTACATGTCCTCGTTCTTCTTCGCCAGTTCGAAAGTGATGTCCGGGATCACGACGCCGAGAGAGAGCGTCTTGATGCGGATCTTCTCGTCGGCGTTCTCACGCTTGGTGTCGAGGAAGCGGTAGATGTCGGGGTGGTGCGCATGGAGGTACACGGCGCCGGCGCCCTGACGCGCACCCAACTGGTTGGCGTAGGAGAACGAGTCCTCGAGAAGCTTCATGATCGGGATGACACCCGAACTCTGGTTCTCGATCTTCTTGATCGGGGCGCCGTGCTCACGAACATTGGTGAGCAGCAAGGCAACTCCGCCACCGCGCTTGGACAGCTGCAGTGCCGAGTTGATGGAGCGGCCGATGGACTCCATGTTGTCTTCGATACGAAGCAGGAAGCAGGACACGGGCTCACCGCGCTGCTTCTTGCCCGAGTTCAGGAACGTCGGGGTGGCGGGCTGGAAGCGTCCGGCGATGATCTCGTCGACGAGTTCGACGGCCAGGTCTTCGTTGCCTGCGGCCAGGGTGAGCGCAACCATGCAGACACGATCTTCGAAACGCTCGAGGTAGCGCTTACCGTCGAAGGTCTTGAGCGTGTAGGAGGTGTAGTACTTGAATGCACCCAGGAACGTCGGGAAGCGGAACTTCTTGGCGTACGCGTGATCGATCAGGAACTTCACGAAAGTACGTGAGTACTGATCGAGAACCTCGGGCTCGTAATAGTTTTCCTCGACGAGGTAGTCCAGCTTCTCGTCGAGGTTGTGGAAGAACACGGTGTTCTGGTTGACGTGCTGCAAGAAGTACTGACGGGCTGCAGCGACATCCATCTCGAACTGGATCTCACCGTTGGCGCCGTACAGGTTGAGCATGGCATTGAGTGCGTGGTAGTCGAGACCGTTGGTGGAATCGCCGCCGCGTGCATCACGCTCTACGCTTCCTGCCGCGATCGTGTCAGTGATGGTTGGCGCCACTGCCCGTGCTCCTTCTCTGTTTCGAGATGATTCCAGAACTCCCCCAAGCCTTCTCGTACTCGGTCGACATCCTCGGCAGTGCCCATGAGTTCGAACCGGTACAGAAAAGGAACGTGGCATTTCTGGGAAATGATGTTTCCTGCATAGCAAAAGGACTCACCGAAATTGGTGTTTCCCGCCGCGATCACTGCTCTGATCAACGACCTGTTGTGTGGATTGTTCAAAAAACGAATGACCGGCTTCGGCACATAACTGGTGTCGCGCCCTGTCACGGTGACCCCGCCACCATAGGTGGGCAGAATCAGCACATAGGGCTCGTTTACACGAAATGAGCCGTCACGGTCATGGATAGGTATACGTGTCGCAGGCAGGCCGAGACGTTGAACGAATCGGTGGGTGTTCTCCGACACGCTGGAAAAATAGACCAGCGAAGTCATCGGTTGTCACCATTTTCTTGTACGGTGCCCGGAACTACTCAGATGTGTCGGCGGAGGTGTCCACCGCCGACACTGCGGCGCTTCAAGCAGCGACGGTCAGGGTCTTGATGCGATCGGGACGGAAACCCGACCAGTGATCTTCACCGGCAACCACGATGGGCGCCTGGAGGTACCCGAGAGCCATGACGTAGTCGCGGGCTTCGGCATCCTCGGTGATGTCGATGATGTTGTATTCGAGACCGGCCTTGTCGAGGGCGCGGTAGGTGGCATTGCACTGAACGCAAGCGGGCTTGGTGTAGACGGTGATGCTCATGAGAGTCCCTCTTTCGCTTAGCCAACAAAGGCCGATGTAGTGATGTTCAGCACCGATTCGACCGATTGCCGGAGTCTCGCTCGAGGCGTTCCGCGTTGTGGTCTCTCAGTGCTCAAGACACTACACCTAGTGGCCGACAGAAACACATAACGCGAGATGTTGTGAGTCACATCGTTGAAATTCCCAGGTAGCCCCAGTTCAGCGCACACATCTTCCGGCGCGTCGGCGTGTCGCCCGTCACATTTCGGTCGCAGGCCTGACAGCATCTGAAAACCACTACTCGGACCTACCATGAGCGTCGTGGAAACACCCCCGAAGGACGAAGCTCCGCGCCACCAGGCAACCGTGACGAGAACGCAGCAGGTGACACCTAAGATGCGCAGAATCACCTTCGGCGGTGCGGGCCTGAGCGACTTCGAGACGAGCGGGAGCCCCGACGAACGGGTGCTCGTCAGATTCCCCCTCGACCCCCCTCACGCCCGTAGTTACACGGTCCGGCGCTGGCAGCCCTCGAAGAACGAACTGGAGATCGACTTCGTTCTCCACGGCCACGGCGGAGCTGCGCTCTGGGCCGAGAATGCGCAACCGGGCGAGACCGTCCATCTTTCGACTGCGAGCGGGTGGTTCAAGCCGCCGGCAGAGTGCGACTGGCTGCTACTCGTCGCCGATCACGCCGCACTGCCTGCGATCGGGCGGATCTTGGAAGAAGCACCCGACGGTCTACCGATCCACGTCATTGCACAGGTGCCCGCGCCGAGCGAACAGCAGACGTTCACGACGCGCGCCGCCGCTAACTACCGATGGATCGACGAAGCAGACTCACTGCTCGCCGAATTGGCTGCCATTCCCCTGCCTCCCGGCGAGGGCTACATCTGGTGCGCAGTCGAGGCCGCGACCGCCAGACGCATCCGCGCCCATCTGCGTCGAACATGGGAAATCCCGGCACCCCGCATGCACGTGATGGGTTACTGGCGGGAGGACAAGGAGAACTGGGAGCGTCGGTACGCCGTCGTCGCCGATCGTATCGATGCCGCGATGGGCGAAGCGATGATGGCCGGCAAGGATTTCGAGTCGGTTCGCGACGCCGTCGACGACGCTATGGAACGCGAAGGGCTTTAGCGCACAGATGGGCGTGACTCGCATACGAGTGAGGGCCATACCTTCCGGCATGGCCCTCACTCGTGAAACGGATTACGCGTTGATGAGCTGCTTGCTGGCGTCGACGAGGTCGGAGACGACCTTGGAGACCTGAGCGAGCACCTCTGCGTTCTCACGCGGGTGCAGCTCACCGAACAGTGCGCCGGTTCCACCGATGCTCAGTGCGGTGTCCTCGACGACCTTGCCGCCGGCGATGCGGACTGCCTTGGTGGTGTCTTCGTGTGCCCACTTGGCGCCGTTACCGCTGGGCGAAGCGCTGATGACTGCGACAGCCTTGTCCTTGACTGCACCGACACCGTACGGACGCGAGATCCAGTCGATGGCGTTCTTCAGAACAGCGGGGATGGTGCCGTTGTATTCGGGGGTGACGAGCAGGAACGCGTCAGCGTCGCTCGCAGCGGCGCGCAGTGCGTCGACAGCGGGAATGGAAGCACCCTCGACGTCGATGTCTTCGTTGTAGAAGGGGACGTCGGCGAGGCCTTCGAAGACCGTCAGCGTTGCACCCTCGGGTGCGGCGGACACAGCCGTCTCGGCAAGCTGGCGATTGACGGATCCGGCGCGCAGGCTGCCGACGAGAACGAGAACATTGGTCTGTGACATAACGAGATTCCTTCGAGAGTGGTGCGGTTGGTGGCTCCGGTTGAAAGTTATATCAACTAAACGGACCGCGGTCCACTTACATTCCCCGGCCCTGTAACCTGATCCCGTGAGCGCAATCCCCCTCCCCCAGATCGGCGCCGTACCCGTCGAGCGCGGTGACGCAGCACGTAACCGCGTACTTCTGCTCGACGCCGCAGCCCTCCTCGTCGCCGAGCGAGGTGTCGACGCGGTCACGATGGATGCCGTCGCGTGCCGGGCCGGTGTGGGCAAGGGCACAGTTTTTCGGCGCTTCGGCAATCGATCGGGACTGATGCAGGCACTGCTCGATCACACCGAGCGAGAACTGCAGCAGGCATTCATGTTCGGCCCCCCACCGTTGGGTCCTGGCGCGCCGCCGATCGAGCGCCTCATCGCGTTCGGACGAGCCCGGATCGCCATGGTGGAAGTACAGGGCGAAGTCCTCCGAGCGGCGGAAAACGCTCCTGAATACCGCTTCGGCGGTCCGGCACGAGCACTCGGCATCGCTCACGTCATCGGACTTCTTCGAGGAGCCGGCGTCGAGGGCGACCTCGATCTGCTCGCTTCAGCGCTGTTGGCACCACTCGAAGCGTCGCTTGTCCTTCATCAGGTGCGCGATCTCGGGATGACCACCGAGCGCCTGGCCGCCGGCTGGGAAGACCTTGCCCGGCGCGTTACTCGATGTTGACTCCCCAGATCCGTCCCACCACTTAATGTGAGCCCATGCGCATCGCAGCTGCCGTCATCGGCCTCCTGACCATCGCCGCGGTAAGCGGTTGCTCCGCTTCGTCCGACTCCCCCGAGGACAAGACGGACCCCTCCGGCCGCGTCTTCATCTCGACCTCCGTCGACGGAACACAAATTCCCGGCGGTGGCCCGCTGACTCTCGATTTCAGCCAAGCGGATCGAGTGTCCGCGAGTGCCGGATGCAACACGGCAAACGGCTCGGTCGAGTTCACCGACGGCAAGCTGACCACCGGCACCATGGCGTCGACCATGATGGGCTGCCCTCCCGGCATCGCCGAATCCGACGCCTGGACAACAACATTGCTGACCTCCGCGCCGACGTGGAGCCTCGACGGCGACACCCTCACCCTGACATCGGACGACGCCACAGTGACTCTGCAGGACAAGAAGATCGTCACGCCGGATCGACCTCTGCAGGGCACGACGTGGACCGTCACGTCACTCATCGGTCCCGATGCGATCAGTACGAGCCTGGCTCTGGAGACGTCAGCTCCCGAACTCACGATTGCCGCAGACGGTTCGGTCAGCGGAACCACCGGATGCAATCGCATGACCGGAAGCGCCCAGGTATCCGACACCACAGTCACGTTCACGCCGATGGCAACCACGCGAATGGCCTGCCCCGAGGAGAACATGGACATCGAGCGTCAGATCCTGGCGGTACTCGACGGTGAAGTGAGCTACACCGTCGACGCCGACACACTGACCCTGCGCAAGCCCGACAACACCGGATTGATACTGACTGCGCAGGCTTGACCAGACGCTGCAGGCTCGATCAGACGTTGTCGAGCAGCCAGCGCCCCAATTCGCGGGCGCTGGCATCGATCATCGCGGGCCAGTCCAAGGCCGAGTCGTCCGCGTGATCGCTGACATGTTTGACGAGTCGGCAGGTAGCACCCGCAGCCTGCGCGGCGAATGCGATGGCAAACCCCTCCATGTCGACCAGATCGGCTCGCTGAGCGAGAGCGTCCCGGGTCGCAGTGTCGGCGATGAATGCGTCGCCGGTCGCCAACACCGAGTCGTCACCGCCGGCGAGCACCAAACGGTCCGCGACGTCGTGCCCCAGCGCTCGGATCGCGGTGCTGCTGATGTCGTGATTGATGACAACCCCGGGAACATAGAGGCCACCGTGGTGCGCGTGCAGCGCACCGGCGGTCCCGACGTTGACGACCAGCGGCAGATTCTCCCGCTCGTACCGCGCGAGAGCAGAGGCGACTGCTGTTGCAGCACTGACCTTTCCAATCCCCGTGATCAGCAGTTCGTATCCTTGCGGCACGTATGCCGCTTCCGACTTCGTCGCACTGACCACCAGAACGTTGTTCGCACTCATGTGCGCGACCGTACCGCCCCGGATACGGTGGCACTGCACGCGCCTGCTCACATCGCTAGAGTCCATTCATGGCCACACTGCGTGAAAGCATCATCGAAGAACTCGGCACAAAGCCGACAATCGACGCCGCAGCGGAGGTTCGCGCGCGAGTCCAGTTCCTGAAGGACTACGTGCGCTCGACCCCCGCCAAAGGGTTCGTTCTGGGAATCAGCGGCGGTCAGGACAGCACGCTCGCCGGAGCCCTCGCCCAACGCGCGGTCACTGAACTTCGTGAAGAAGGCCACGAGGCCGAGTTCGTCGCAGTTCGACTCCCCTATGGCGCGCAGGCCGACGAATCCGATGCTCAGATCGCACTCGGCTTCATCAAGCCGGACCGCTCTCTCACGGTCAACGTCAAGCCTGGCGCCGACGCCACAGCCCGTGAGGCCTCTGAGGCGTTGGGGAACGGCGAACTACGCGACTTCGTCCGTGGCAACATCAAGGCGCGCGAACGAATGGTCATTCAGTATGCGATTGCCGGTCAGCTCGGCTACCTCGTGATCGGTACCGACCACGCCGCAGAAGCGATTACCGGCTTCTTCACGAAATTCGGTGACGGCGGCGTCGACATCACGCCGCTCACCGGCCTGAGCAAACGGCAGGGCGCTGCGCTACTGCAGGAATTGGGCGCACCCGAGAGCACGTGGCGCAAGGTGCCGACCGCCGACCTCGAGGACGACCGACCCGCGCTGCCCGACGAAGTTGCCCTCGGCGTCACGTACTCACAGATAGACGACTACCTCGAAGGAAAGGACGTTTCCTCCGAGGTAGCCGAAAAGCTCGAGAAGATGTTCGCCAACACTCGTCACAAGCGCACGGTGCCGGTAACCCCCCTGGATACCTGGTGGCGATAAGACTGTCCTTCAACCGTGAAGATATTGACGCGCGCGCCCGTACCCGAGCCGCAAATCGCCTTTCACATCTAACGAAGTAATGCGATCAAACTCCCAAAGACCGCCTCACCTTACCATCTATAGCTACCAAGCCCTTCCATTTACGCAAGAAAATTAACTCGCTCGACTGCCTGTTCTCAAGTGCATCTCACGCTAACGATTGCACAGCAAAGAAATTGCAAAGATATATATCGCGAATCATGAAATTCAGCCGAAACGATTCAGAAAGACCAATTGCCGAAGCGACACCATATTCGAACCAACCCAAATCCCCAACCCTCCAAACCCTTGCCGAGAGTGAATTCTCTATTCTTGATAAACCTGATCTGACGACAACACTACGACATGCAGTTCCTTACCGACCTTAGATCTAACACTTATATTAAAATCATCAAAATCGTTCGACACCAAAAAGCGATCGATAGATGAAACGGCTGCTCCAAGAACAGCTCTATCTTTTTTATTCTTAGGTATCAATTTCGCTATTTTTTTTCTGTCAGAAACACTAGGCCGATCCGCAAATATAACCCTCTGACTTCCTAGAAGCCGAGTCAGCACAACTAGTGGAAACGAATTAGGAGGTAATGTCCTCTTATACTCCGAATAAAGGAGGCTAGTTTCAGCATTCGGCGATCTTTTTCCCGTGTCGTCCAGAATTAGGCAAATCGTAGCATCTCCAAGAATGTGCTGCATAAGTTCGATAGCGCTGGAATTGAACTTGTTAGGCCCATTAAGTGAATGGGCAAGAACGCAAGTATCAACCACTAAGCCCGTCGAACACCAATCCTTCAGAGATTTCATCGGCCGGCCTGCGCGAGTGCCAAAGCAAAAGAATCTTCAAGCTGTTCCTCAAAGAATCCAGATGGCCAATCTTGTATATTGAGTTCCGCCCGCTCTCCGATCGATATTCTTTCTGCAGTGGATACATCGTTTATATTGTCACAGTAATAAACTGCAACATCTTGAGCGCTTATAACGCCTTCCGCAATCCGTCTACGTAGCCTCAACACCAGGTGCTCGCTATGCGTCTCGACAATAGTTCGCGTTCCGCCGACAGCACGATCTACTAAAAAATCCGTAATAATGCACTGCTGCGCAGGATTCAGATGAATCTCAGGCTGTTGTACGATAAATGTATCCCCGTCACGAGTCAAACTGCCTTGAACCAAAATTGGGAGAAGTTGCGATAAACCAATGCCTGTGTGAGACAGGTTGACCTCGATACCATCACGACTGGACCGGACGAGCACCTGGAAAAAATCATCACCAAGCTGACGGAAATCGAGGTCGCCGTACCCCAGAGTCGATAGCCAACGATTTACGCTACGTTTGACATCTCCATTATCGGATCTCATCAAAAGTTCCGGAGCAAACTGGCCATCTCGTCCAACATCCGATGGAACCTCCGGCGATATGCGATACGTACGAGACGGCAAGGATCGGAGTGGCCCAAGATAGGAAATATTTCGCAATCGATTCTCAAATGTGTGATTAAAAGAACTCTGTATATCATACAGATCGAAGACTGCGTCCATCCAAGGACGTGCCGCTTCCCAGCGTTGCTCGTCCTTCCTCCATTTACTCGGCATATAGATCGCCCCAAGCCCTGAAAAGAGAAATCCGTGAGGCATCTCCTCGTTCAAAGCTCTCGAGAAATCTGAAATCTCCCGAATTGGACGCCCTCCAGAGCTTCGAGGAGGTAACACTGGGGCGGAGACCCTCCATGAATCCTTCTTGGTATTCTTGATTCTTTTTACGATATTATTGCCCGAGCGATCTGACATAATTGTCTTAGTCAACGCACAAGACAAACCATCCTCTCGTGCGTCAAACGAGATATCTAACGAAGCGTCTGTAATAGGGCGACTATCGCGACCTCGTACCCTCAAATCGCCTAGACCCAGGTCCATTTTGAACCGCAGGGATCGATCACTGTCGTGACCGTAGACAATCTCCTTAAAAGTCCCCGCATCGAGGAGGCTGCCGCGTGTCAGTAGATTTGTTCGACGATCTTTCGCATCCAAAGTCTGCTTCAAGAGCAATAGAGGTGCGTAGGCCGATGTCTTTCCCACATTGTTTCGACCAATAAGTAGAGTAATCTTCGGAAATTCAAATTCAGTGGGATTCTGATATCCTCTGAAGTTTTCCCAAGTCACTTTCCACGAACTCACCATCGAACCCTCTCCTCGAAACAACGATTCCCACATCATGTCATAGGGACAAGTGATGCATACAGGCTTCGATCAGCGAATCTCCAGCAGAGACGACGAAATCGCTTTCCGACCTCGCATTCCTCACGCTGAATGAGACTGGAACGCACTATTCGGCCTCAATTCGACGCTGCCCTCCATGAGGGCGAGTAATCACCACAAAAGTGGTCGTGCCAACTGACTATCCCCCCGCAAAGGGCGGCAGAACGTCCACGACTGGACCAGTCAGACGACTGACGTCGCGAGTCAACTCGTCACCCACGAGGAACGCCGAGACCGACAGCACTCGCTCCATCTCCGGTCCGTATCGCCCGACCAAGACCGCCACCAACTCGGCAAGTGTGTTGTCGGGCGAGATGGCGACTACCTCGCTACGGCAACCGGATACATCCGCTGCAGCAGCAAAGTAACGAACCGAGATCGAATGCGGATCAGCCACCGATCGCTCCCATACTTCTTTCGGGCGGAACGAAGTCCGCGGCGTCGATGCCGTGCCCTGCCCATTTGTTCCACATCGCACCGCGCCACAAATCCGCAAGTTCGTCGTCACTTGCTCCCGATCTGAGCGCCGCGCGCAGATCAACTTCACGGTCACTGAACAAACATGACCGAATTGTTCCCTCTGCTGTCATTCGCGTCCGATCGCAATCACTGCAGAACGAGCGCGTCACCGAAGCGATGATCCCCACCGTCATTTCAGTTCCGTCGACACGCCATTCTTCAGCAGGAGCCGACGGGTCTTCGCGACCGATTGCGGCCAATTCGAAACGGTCACTCAATACCGACAGCAATTCAGCCGCAGTCACCATGTTCTCGCGCGCCCAAGCATGGTCTGCATCGAGAGGCATTTGTTCGATGAACCGCAATTCGACTCCGGCGTCGAGGCACCACTGTAAAAGGTCCGCCGCGCCGTGGAGCGTTTCGCGCATGAGAACGGCATTTACCTTGAGCGGCGCCAGTCCAGCCACCGCGGCCGCTCGGATTCCCGCGAGAACCGAAGGCAACCTGTCTCGACGCGTCAATTCCGCGAAGTGCGCGCGATCAACCGAATCCAGGGAAACATTGACGCGGGTCAAACCAGCTGCAGCCAGCTTTGCGGCACGATGTTCGAGCCCAACGGCGTTGGTGGTCATGGCAAGTGGAATTCCTGGCACGCGCGCGGCGCACCCCGCGATGATCTTTTCGAGGTCACTACGCATCAGCGGTTCGCCGCCGGTGAACCTCACCTCGCGAATACCGACTCGTTCGACACCGATTCCGACTACTCGAACGATCTCGTCGGCACTCAGAAGGTCTTCCGCAGCGATGGCCGGCAAGCCTTCCTCCGGCATGCAATACGTGCAACGAAGTGAACACTTCTCGGTGATCGAGACTCGCAGATCTCTGGCAACACGCCCGAACCTGTCGACCAGGAGATCCGTCTCGGGACGACCGGCGAGGGAGGCAGCGTCAAACCGCACGGTGGGAATTCCCATCGAGACCACTGTCATCACTTCACCAACTTCCGTATTGCTCCAGTATGACCGAAAGCCGTACTCCGTGTGTCGGACGGACCACACCGCCTAGGATCAAAACATGTCGAGGTTGTCGAGGTTACTGTCATGAGCGCGCGTTCGGTCGAGGAACACGCTGCGCACATCTCCGGATTGCTCACCGGCCTGCACACCCTCTCTCCGTCGGCGGTTCCGACGGCAGAAGCGTTGGGGCGCATAACTTGCTCGGATATCGCATCGCCGGTGGACCTGCCCCTCTTCCGCAACTCACAGATGGACGGATATGCGGTCGATGCTGCTTCTGTGGCCTCGGTTCCGACCACACTGACGGTTCGAGGCGTGATCGCCGCTGGAAGCGGAAAACCACCGAAACACCTTCCAGGATCGGCATTTCGCATCATGACCGGTGCGCCGCTCCCCGAGGGTGCCGACGCCGTCGTTCCCGTCGAGGACACCACGGGCGTCACCGAGCACGTGGTCACCATCGAACGGGGCAGGTCTGTAGGCGAATTCGTTCGCGAACGTGGCAGTGACATCACTGCCGGAATGCTACTGGTCACGGCCGGAACACACTTGGAACCTCGCCATATCGCCGCGCTGAGTGCTGTGGGCCTGGCCTCGCTCGACACGTACACGAAGCCACGGGTCGCGATAATTACGACGGGCGCCGAACTGAAAAGTGCCGGAACAACTCTCGAACCCGGCGAGATCTACGATTCCAACGGACCAGCTTTGGCAACATTGGCCGAAGCCAACGGCGCCGATGTCGTATCCGTCGCCCGAAGCAGCGACGACCCGGCCGAATTCCGCGAATTACTCTCGTACGCAACCTCGGTCGCCGATCTGGTTTTCACCTCCGGTGGGGTGTCCATGGGCGATTTCGAGGTGGTGAAGGAAACTCTCACCCCTCTGGGTGCACACTTCGGCCACGTCGCAATGCAACCTGGTGGCCCGCAAGGCACTGCAGTGGTGAACGAAGTGCCGGTCCTGAGTTTCCCGGGCAACCCGGTCAGCACGATGGTCTCGTTCGAGGTCTTCGCCCGCGGCGAACTGCGCCGGGCCGCGGGTCTGCCCGAGATCCCGCGCGAACGGCTGCCACTTACTGCACCGCTGCGTTCGGTGGATGGCAAGCGCCAGTTCCTGCGCGCGCGTAAAACTGCGGACGGTATCGAACTCGTGGCCGGACCCGGCTCGCACCTCGTTGCAGCAATGGCGTGGGCCGACGTCCTGATCGACGTCCCCGCTGCCGTGACCGAACTCGGCGCGGGCGATCTCGTCGACGTCGTCCCGCTCTCGACTTCCTCGATTTGATTCACTCGATCTGATTCAAAGGACACTCATGACCGAATTGACACACGTCGACAGCGAAGGCCGAGCGCGCATGGTCGACGTCAGCGCCAAGGCAGAGACGACGCGCATCGCCGTCGCTGCCGGTGAACTCGTCACGACCGCCGAGGTAGTTCGCCTCGTCCGCGCCGACGGCATGCCCAAGGCCGATGTCCTCACCACCGCGCGCATTGCCGGAATCGCCGGTGCAAAAAAGACGTCCGAGCTGATCCCGTTGTGTCATCAGCTCGCGCTTTCGTCGGTCAAGGTGAACTTCGGGTTCACCGAAACCTCGATCACCGTCGAAGCGACGGCAAAGACTCGCGGACAGACCGGCGTCGAGATGGAAGCACTCACCGCCGTCGCGGTGGCTGGCCTGACCTTGCACGACATGGTCAAAGCCGTCGATCCCGGAGCCACCATGAACGGTGTTCGCCTGCTCACCAAAGACGGTGGTAAACACGGACATTGGACCCGCGACACTCAGAGCGCACAGACATCTCCAGCGCACGCCTTCACCTCGCCACGGTCCGCAACCGTCCTCGTCGCTTCCACCGGCGGTGCCAACGGAACCAGACCCGACACCACCGGACCGACGATCGCAGCCTGGCTACGCGAGCGGGACTTCGAGGTGCGTGGACCGCTTGTGTACGCCGACGCAGACATCGCGGCGGGCATCGCTGACGCCAAGGAGGGCTCCCCGTCGCTTGTCATCAGCACCGGCGGCACCGGTGCCTCCCCCACGGATGCAACCCCGGAAGCTACCCGGGCAGTCTTGACCCGTGAGTTGCCCGGGGTCGCAGAAGCGATCCGAACCAAGGGCCTCGAGAAGACCCCGCACGCGTCACTGAGCCGCGGTGTGGCAGGTCTCACAGGTACGACGGTCATCGTCAATCTTCCGGGTTCTCCCGGTGGAGTGAAGGACGGTCTCGCCGTCCTCGAACCCATCATCGATCACCTGCTCGCGCAGGTCGCAGGCGGAGGAGCACACGATGAGTGAGCTACTGGCTCGGATCTCCGAGCAACCGATTCACGCAGACACCGTCGACGCCGCCGTAGCCGGTCCGAAGAACGGCGCTGTTGTGGTGTTCACGGGAACGGTGCGCAATCACGATGGAGGTCAAGCAGTTTCAGCGTTGGAGTACCAAGCGCATCCGGATGCCGAGCGCTTCCTCCAGACGTGCTGCCAAGAGGTTGCAGCCTCGACCGGCCTGCCGGTTGCCGCGATCCATCGCGTCGGTCACCTCGAGATCGGTGACCTCGCACTGGTCGCCGCCGTCGCCGCCCCGCATCGAGCGGAGGCGTTCGCCGCGTGCGCCGAACTGGTGGAGCGCATCAAGCACGAGGTACCGATCTGGAAGCGGCAACACTTCGCGAACGGCGTCTCCGAATGGGTCGGGTTGTAGGTCGAACGCTCCGAGAAGGTAGAGTTGCGATCACTAGGTGCCTGAAATCGGGCATCCAGCGTCGTAGAACGCAAATTTTCTTGCTGAGTGCTCAATGCACCCGCTCTTCTTACGGCGAAGAAGCCTGCCGACCGGCAGCGCCGCCACCACTGTGCTTGATTGTTCGACCGGTTAATTCCCGTGTCGGCATCCGGGCACGAACACGTGCCCGAAAGGCTCTGAACACACTTGTCTGACATCTCTACGCCCGCTACCACCTTCGCAGCCCTCGGTGTGCGCGCACCGCTGGTGAAAGCTCTCGAAGACGGCGGAATCACTTCTCCGTTCCCGATCCAGATCGACACCCTCCCCGACACTCTTTCGGGGCGCGACGTACTGGGCCGCGGAAAGACCGGAAGCGGCAAGACCCTCGCGTTCTCCATCCCCATGGTCTCCCGCCTCGCCGGCGAACTGTCCGGAGGCAAGCGTCGTCCGGGTCGACCGCTCGGCCTGGTGCTCGCACCGACGCGTGAGCTCGCCACCCAGATCACCGCAACCCTCGAACCGTTGGCCGCCGCATACGACTTGCGCGTGACCACCATCTTTGGTGGCGTCTCGCAGCACCGCCAGGTTCAGGCCCTCAAGGCCGGAGTCGACATCGTCGTCGCCTGCCCCGGTCGCCTCGAAGACCTCATGAAGCAGAAATTCGTCAGCCTCGACGCCGTCGAGATCACCGTGCTCGACGAGGCCGACCACATGGCCGACCTCGGCTTCCTGCCCGTCGTCACCCGCATCCTCTCGTCCACCCCGCAGGACGGGCAGCGCCTTCTGTTCTCGGCAACGCTGGACAACGGCGTCGACAAGCTCGTCAAGCGTTTCCTCAAGAACGAGGTCATGCATTCGGTCGACGAGGCCAACTCCCCCGTCGCCGCGATGACGCACCACGTGTTCGACGTCGACGGCGTCGAAGCCAAGAAGGCTCTGGTCGAGAAGCTCGCTTCCGGTACCGGTCGTCGCATCCTGTTCATGCGCACCAAGCACCAGGCACGCAAGTTGGCTCGCCAGCTCACCGAGTCGGGCATCCCGTCAGTGGACCTGCACGGCAACCTCTCTCAGGCTGCTCGCGACCGTAACCTGGCGGCATTCTCCGCCGGTGAAGCGCGCGTCCTCGTCGCCACCGACGTCGCAGCGCGCGGCGTCCACGTCGACGACGTCGAGTTGGTCGTCCACGTCGATCCGCCGGCCGAGCACAAGGCGTACCTGCACCGCAGTGGTCGCACCGCTCGAGCAGGCAGCGCCGGCGACGTGGTCACCGTGGTTCTGCCCGAGCAGCGTAAGGATCTCGCGATCCTCATGCGTAAGGCAGCCATCAAGGTGACCCCGGTTCGTTCGACTGCCAACTCCGAGCACGTCGTCAAGTTGGTCGGCGACATCGCACCGCACGTCACGCCGGCTCCGAAGGCTCCGGCCCAGCCGAACGGTGGACGCGGACAGCGTCCCGCCGGCCAGGGTGGACGCGGCGGCGCAGCACGTTCGGGTCAGGCGCGCTCCGGACAAGGCGGTCAGTCACGCGGTGCTCGCACCGGCGGAGTTGCTCGTCAGGAACATGCAGGCGGCGGCGCTCGCCGTCCCCGCACCGGCGGCGGCGCTCGCACCGCAGGCTCCACCGGGGGCCGTCCCGCGCGCTAGGCCACCCGGTACAACTCAATAGGTTTCGTAGTGGACAGCGTCGGCCAATGGCCGGCGCTGTCGCCATCCGAAGCGCTCGAGATCCGGAACCTGTTGAAACTCAGTCACCTTCCCGACGCACAGCCACGCAATGGGGCGTACGGGCGACGGAATGCCCATGAGTTCGGTGAGGTACTTCTCGTCGTAGAACGAAACCCAGCCGATGCCGATCTCCTCGGCCACTGCGGCGAGCCACAAATTCTGAATTGCGAGTACCGCCGAGAACAGTCCGGTGTCGTCGACGGTATGACGGCCGAGGATGTTCGGGCCACCGCGTGACGGGTCGTAAGTGACGACGATGCCGGTACCGCTCTCGGCGATTCCCTCGATTTTGATGGGGTCGAACGTCGATCGGCGATCCTCGGGCAAAGACTGCGCGAACTTCAGCCGGGCATCGGCGACATGTGCCGCGAAGGTATTGAGCGTCTCCGGATTACGAACGACGACAAAATCCCACGGTTGCGTGTTTCCCACGCTCGGCGCGCGATGGGCGGCGTCGAGAATGCGCATCAGAGTTTCGTCGGGGATGACCTCTCCCGAGAACTCGGCGCGAACGTCTCGCCGTCGCCGAATCGCTTCGTACACGGATACATCTGATTCACTCACGCCCCGACGGTATAGCGGTGCAATCCCAGCATGGCGTCGGGGTGCGGTTCGACCGTTTCCTCGCGCACGCAGGCGCGGAGTGCGCTGCCGACCACTCCCGAATCCATCCCGGTACCGATCACAACCAGTTGCGTGGTTCGAGGTTCGCCCGACTTCCACCGCAGCGGCGTGATCCGAACATGATCACCCACCGATTGGATCTCGAATTTTCCTGTGTAACCCGGAATCTCGAAGTTCACGAATCCTTTGATGCGGTACACCCCAGGCGGTTGATTCTCGAGGAAATGCGTCAGAGCCCTGGCATCGAGTGGCATCTCCGACGTGAAATCAACCGATTCGTAGCGGTGGTGCAGGTGATCGTGGTGACACGAGCCGTCCTCGTGATCGTCGTCGTGCCCCTCGCGCAGGAGCTCGTCGAGGCTCAGTTGATCGCCCGGAGCGGGAGGGGTCACCTCACCGGAATCGAACAGCAGAGCAGGGTCTATCCGTGAATGCGCCGTCTCCACTATCGGCGCTCGCGGATTCAACTCGCGAATTCCGGCCGTGAATCTCTCGCGCTCGGAGACCGGAACGCTGTCGATCTTGTTGACTACCACCAGGTCTGCCAGGCGGACATGTTGATCGAGCTCGGGATGTTCGCGGCGAACGGTGGAGAAATTGGCTCCGTCGACCAGGACCACCAGGCCGCCGTAGACGACAGACGGGTTCTCACTTCCGAGGACGAGTCGAATCATGTTCCGCGGCTCAGCAAGCCCGCTCGCCTCGATGACGATGACGTCGATCCCGGATTGCCGGTGCGCCAACTTGTTGAGCATCTCGTCCATGTCCGAGACGTCGACAGCGCAGCACAAACAGCCGTTGCTGAGAGAGACCATCGAATCGACCTGACCGGCGACCATCATCGAGTCGATGTTGACGGAGCCGAAGTCGTTGACGATCACGCCGATGCGTACACCGTCGTTGTTGCGCAGAAGATGGTTGAGCAGCGTCGTCTTGCCCGAACCGAGAAAGCCTGCGACGACTATTACGGGAATCTGCTTCTTCGCCACCACGCAACCTTCCGAAACCACACGTACCGATCAGTGATCGTAGTGGAGTGTGGCTCCGGAAGGTTCACGCTGACAGCAGACTCACACCGTGCAGAGCGGACGGATGTCCGACGTGCCCTCGGTGGTCGGTGACGTCAAGATCGTGCACGCGTTGTATCCACGGGATTCGGCGACCCGACGGATCTCACTCCAGCCGGCCGCGTCGACAATCGGGGACCGTGAGAGCACGAACCCGGAAAGCCTGAGTGGATCGCCCACCAGTGCCCACGAATAGTCGTCGGCGATATACGTGACGATGTAGTTGGGCGGACCGTCCAAACTCTCCTGCGAGGGCACCCCGGGGAAGCTCACATGCAACTGGGCACCCGTTGCTGGATCGGTAACTCGGGCATTCCCGACGATCTCGTTGGCTTGGCCGGTCCACGTCGTACACGTGTTCTTCACGCTCACGTTCGACGAATCGACGATCCCGTAACTCGCCCGGGTGTCCTTCGCGCACGCGAGGTTGAAGGGCTGAGGAATCGCCGCCACCTGGTTCCATTCCCCTACGTAGCGCGCGGCGTCCAGGTTCGCCACCGGCTGCAGAGGTTCCCAGAGTGGGCTCGCCTGCGCGGTTCCCGAAAACAGCGTCGCTGCGGCGCACACTCCCGCAATCGCAATCGCACTTCGCCCCGACCACTTCATGTCATTGCTCCTCGTCTGTACAACGCTCGATCGGCATTGGTTCCTCAAGGTATTCGGAGCTGACGGACTGGAGGATGGGGACGTATGTAAAACTACTTTCGGTTTGTTATGGACCTACTTCACAAACCTTATGTAGTCTTTGCTCAAAGATAGCTGAAAGTCGGACGGAGCTACTGTGATGAAGGTTGTCGACTTAGGTCTCGAGCGCACTCGCTATGCAGTCATCGACGAGACGATCGAGTCGAGGTGGCGCCGAGTCACCTCGATGCAGCACGACAGCGTTGCCGTCGTGACTCCACGCGACCGGATCACTTTCGCCGAACTCGAACTCCGGACCGATGCATTGGTCCGCGAACTTCGCCTGCGTGGGTCACACGGGGCTCGCCCGGTTGCGGTCGATCTCGAACCAACCGCCGAGTCGGTGCCCGCCATCCTCGCTACTCTGATTTCCGGTCGGCCCTTGGTCATGATCGACCCACAACTCCCCGAGGCCCGGCGAGCGCACATCATGAGCGCCTCGGGCGCCGTCGCGCTGCAGTCGATCCTCGACGAATCGGCCGCAACCGGCTTCCGTTTCGACAACGCGCTGGAACCATCGAGTTCCGACCCTGCCATGATCGCGTTCACATCAGGGACCAGTGGAGCGCCCAAGGGAGTCGTGTTGAGCCACTCCATGTGCCTGAACAAAGCCGACGAACTTGCCGCAGCAATCGACCTGCGCCCCGATGATCACATCGGAAACCTGTTGCCCGTCAGTTTCGGAGCCGGAATCACGGCCCTGATCATGGGACTGATGAACGGCGTCACGGTCTTCTGCTGGGATCCACGCGTAGACGGAGTTTCGGGAATCGACGACTGGCTGATCGAGAATTCGATCACGACCGCGCACTGCGCGCCGTCATTCCTGCGGGCATGGTCAAGCCTCGAATCCGATGAAGCACCGGATAATTCGCTCGGATCGCTGCGGGTCGTCGTGACGTACGGGGAAGCAGTGCACGGCGAGGACTACGCGCGCCATCGCAGTCACGGCTTCGCTCGCGTCACGTACGTCAACTGGCTGGCCACCACCGAGACCGGTGTCGTCGCGTACAACGCGTTCCCACCACATTCCGAACTACCCGTCGGAGTGGTTCCGGCCGGACGTGCTCGCGACGGCAAGGATGTACAGATCGTCGATGTGAACGGCGTGCCTCTCCCCGACGGAGAGATCGGCGAGATACAGGTTGTCTCGAGCGATCTTGCCGATGGATACCACGGTGACCCGGATCGCACTGCGGCACGATTCACGCGCCTCGGCGACGGAGTGAGCATCTACCGGACCGGTGACCGGGGCCGTATCGACGAACGCGGCGAACTACAACTGCGGGGACGCGTCGACGACGCCGTCAAGATTCGGGGCTATTTGGTAGAGCCGATGGAAGTCGAGGCGCATATTCGTCGAATTCCCGGCGTCTCCGATGTTTTCGTGGCTGTCGTCCTCGAGAACGATCGACCGGAGATTGTCGCCTACGTGGTCCTGACCAAAGCCGTGATGGCACGGTCGGGCGCCGAGATGCGGCGCGAATTGGCGACATATCTGCCGGCCTGGATGCTCCCCCGACATTTTGTTCTGATGCCAGCGTTGCCGCGCAACGAAAGAGGAAAGGTCGATCGAACAGCGCTGCCCTCCGTCGAGGTGCGGTCCACTCCACCGACTCTCGCCGGGCCCGCCGAATTGTGGTTGTCCTCGATCTGGGAGTCGATTCTCGGTATCGACTCCATCGACCGTGATGACGACTTCTTCGAACTCGGTGGCGATTCGCTTGCTTCAACCGAAGTGGTGGCAAAGATTCACGACATGTTCCGGATCCGGATCACGGCGGCGGAGTTCGCGGCCGCCAGCACCGTCAAAGACCTTGCAGCGCTGGTGGATCGGTGCAGAATCGATCCCGATGATCGTGTCTGTCACAACACGATGGTTCCGCTGAAGCTCGAAGGGTCCGGGCGACCGCTGTTCATCATGAACGGAGCGGGGTGCCCATCGACGACGCTGTCCACCTTGTCGAAAGCGCTTCACACCGATCGGCCGGTTTACGCACTTCAGCCACATGGCTTCGAATCTCGCGGACTACCCGACCGGTCAGTGAAAGCAAGCGCCCGCCGTTTCATATTCGAAATCAAGAAGATTCAGCCCACCGGGCCATACCTCCTCGCCGGTTACTCGTACGGCGGCTACGTGGCGCTGGAGATGGCGTCACAGCTGTCCGAGTCCGGTGACACTGTCGAGCACGTCACCGTTCTCGACACCAGAATCTCCACGGAGACTGCCACACGACTGGCCGGTCGAGCGGGCATCAGTTTGGATCCGTCGATCGTCGACCTCGCACCACAACCATCCACCAATACCCGGTGGAAGCCGACCAGGCGCACCGTCGCGGCGATGTGGATCCGCACGCTCTTCGCCGGCATTCTGCAGTACCCACCGGCCACCCAGTGGACGGTGTTCCTCTACATCGGCGGCCAGGCGCTCCGGAAGCATCGGATGCGAACGTGCGCCGCGCCTGTCACGGTGATCCGTGGAGCCACCAACAACCGTGGACGTGAGATCTGGTCACTCATCGCCACAGGCTCCCTCGATTTCGACGACGTCGACGCGTGTCACGAAGACGTCGTCCGTCAACCGTACGTCCGCAAGACTGCGGCGATCATCGACCGAATCTGCGATCGAGCGTGACCAACTGCGGCTCATGTCCAGCTGTAGAAGAGAGAGCGGCGCGGAGTGACAGCCCATTCGGTCGTCGACGAACAGACCCTTTCCTTGACGAATCCACCCGCCCTGCCCGCAATGACCACTCCCGTTGACTCGTCGACACGAGTGGTCCGCTGGAACACACCTCGCCGCCTCCCGAGACTGATGCACCGGCCTGCGAACTTCGGAGTCACCGGGCGCGGCGCGGAACCTTCGAGTCGATGCAGGATCGTTTCGGCCGCATGGACTCCCAAGGGGATCGCGGCCTGACAACTCATCCTCAGTGAAAGAGCACCGACTGCGACCGCATCACCCGCACCAAAGATGTTGGGGTGGGACGAGCATTCCAGTCGATCGTCGACCTTCAGACGACCGAGATCGTCGCCCGGGAGGCCACTTCGGCGCGCCAGCTCGGGGACACCGAATTCTGTCGCGAGAATCGTGCAATCGGCCTCAACCCGTACACCTCCCGCTAGCTCGCAGGACGAACCGTCGATCCGAGTCACCCGGGATTCGGTGACAATATCAACCCCAAGGTCGGTCAATGTTCTGAGAATTGCCGATCGAGCATGCTCTGACAGGTCCGGGGCCAAGATTCCTCCGGTCACCAAAGTGATTCGGCTGCTTCGCTGCTCAGCCAATTCTGCGGCAGTCTCGATTCCGGTGAGACCGCCGCCGACAACGCAGACCGCAGCCTTCTCGTCGAGAGTCGCCAGCCTGGACGAGAGGCGGACTGCGTCCTCGAATTTGGCGACGCCGAACCCGTGCTCGTCCGCCCCGGCGATCGTGCTGGGTAACTGCCTACTTCCGACTGCGTAGACCAAGTAGTCGTAGTCGAGCACGATGCCGTTGTCGAGCGTAAGCCTGCTGACCGCGGCGTCGATGTCCGTCACCGTTCCGAATACTCGGTGTGCCGTACGCGGTAATGCGCTGTCGAACGAGACCGTCGCGTCGTAGCCAGCTGCGATCATCTGATGGAGCCTGATTCTTTGCACGAAGTGTGGGCGCGGATTCACGACGCTCACCGTGATGTCCGACCGAGTTCGCAGCAGTCGCTTCGCTGCCATGACGCCCGCATATCCTGCCCCGATTATCGCCACGTGTGCACTCATGGTTCTCCGTTCCGCCGACGGTCCCCATGCCGAGAATGCACGGGATGATCAAGCCTCACCGCGGACAGTATTGCGCACGAAACAACAAATGCTCTGCACCGATTGGTGCAGAGCATTTGTTCGGGTGGAGCTAAGGGGACTCGAACCCCTGACCCCCACACTGCCAGTGTGGTGCGCTACCAGCTGCGCCATAGCCCCGTATTCAATTAACTCTAACAGTCGAACTCGCAGCGGCTTTTCTGCTTTCCGCTTGCTGGAAGAAAGTTACACCACTTGACTCCTGGGCAACAAATCGCCTGGTCAGAGCGAAGCGGCCGCTCCTCGTCCGAGCGGCCGCTTCAGCTCAGGAGGAGAGCTTGGAAACCCAGTCGCTGCTGCCCGTGTCAACGATCTTGCCGTTCGCCACTACCGTGGGCGTCCCGTTCGACCCGACATCCTTGAGCGCCTGGCTGGCGGCTGCGGCATTAGCCGCGGCGGCTTCGACGTTGGTGCCGGAAGAGATGCAGGTTGCCACGTCCTCGGATGCGCCCGCATCACGAGCGATCTGGGCGAGGTCGTCGTTGGTGTGATCGCTGCTGCCGCCCTCGGCAGGCTGCGTGTCGGTCGCGAAAAGCTTGTTGTGGAATGCGGAGTACGCGATCGCGTCACCACCCTGAGCGACGCAGAGCAGAGCGGCGCCGGCCCGTGTGGAGTAGTCACCGCTGCCCGACGCCCGGTTGAGGAAGTTCAGCATGTGGTACCGCACGGCGACGTCACCGTTGTCGACGGCGGCCGCGAGAGCCTGGCCACTGAGGTGCTCGAGAGCAGCGCAGGCCGGGCACAGCGGATCCTCGAAGAGATCAATGGTCGTCGCGGCGGAGGGCTTGCCGAGCAGCACCACTCCGTTGTCCTGCACCGTGACGGCAACTTCGGAACTCTGCACGGAGCCGTAGCCGTCGTTCTGGGGCTTGTTCTTGCTGTTCGTCCACAAGACACCGCCGATGACGAGGGCCGCGATCACGAGCACCGCGAGGCCACCGATGATGTAGGTGGAGCGGCTCGAGACCGGTTCCGGCGAGTATTTGTTCTTGCTGCTCTTGGTGCTCACGCTGATGCAGTCCTTCGTGCGTCGAAACGATTTACCGATTGCTTACCTTGCCACTGAAGACTGAGTATCCACTGAGAACGCCGCGCGTGATCCGGGCCCCAATGCGAGCGGCGAACGCGGGAACACGAGCAGCCAGACGGCAAGTGCCAAGAAGCCGAGGTCCCGGAGAATCTCCTTCAGATAGTCCCAAGCGCCGACGTCGGCTGCACCTCCGCCGCCGAAACATCCGCAGTCGATGGACAATCCCCTGGCCCACACCGAAATGATCACCGCAATGAGAACCGTGAGGATGACCACCGAGACCGCAGCGGATACGCGCACCGCCAGCCCGACGAGGATCAGCAGGCCCAGCACTATTTCGACCAGGGGAAGAGCCGTCGCCACCGGACCTACCAGCGACTCGGGCAACAGTTGATAGGCGCGCACCGCGATCTTCGTCTGCACGGGATCAAAGAACTTGAGTCCCCCGGAAATCAGCCAAACGGCCGCCAAACCCAATCGGGCCACAAGACTCACGATGCGAATTGCCACCCGATCGAGAGTACAGAATGCCCGGTCAGTCCAGGTTTATCCGCGCAGGAGTATCCGTTAGCACCGTCACATCAGTCAGATCTTCGACGACGGATTCGACGGGCTTCGTTCGCGACGGAACGAACAACCAACCCGTCGCCGACACGACTACTACGGCTCCCATCACCGCGAAGGCCGCCGAGTACGACACATGCTGGGCGATCAGCCCGGCACAAATCGGCGCCACTACCCCACCGATGTCGGACATCATCTGGAATACCGCCAGAACGGGTCCGCCTCGGGCCGTCGATCCGACAACATCGGCAACCGCGGCCTGCTGGGCCGGACTCATGAGCCCGGAGCCGACACCAGTCACTGCGGCGATGGCGAAGAACACCACAAGGTTGTCGGTGAATCCCATTGCGATGGTTCCCAGACCGCAGATGAGCAGACCGCTCACGACAAAGGGCTTGCGTCCGAAGCGGTCCGAGAGCCGTCCGGAAACGATCAACACCAACGCGTTTCCGACGGCAAAGATCGTGAGAGCGTAGGCCGCTATCGACGGGTCTCGGTCGAGGAACTCCACGACGAACAGAGGGACCATGGCAACGCGAACTCCGAAGATCACCCCGCCGAAGGCGAGGTTCGATCCGAGCGCTGCCCGGTACACCGGCGACTGGAGCCCTTCGGCGAGAGTCATCGACTTCACATCGACAGCCTTGTCCGGTGACGCCAGGTGAGATCCACGCAGGCTCACGAAGACAACGAGCGCGGCGATCACCAGCGCAACTGCGTAGATGATGAACGGCATCCGCAGACCGAACTGCAACAGCGCACCGCCGACCAGCGGGCCGCCGATCGATCCCATGAGAAAGCTTGTCGCGTACAGCCCCGAGACGCGGCCGCGACTGTCCGGCGGTGACATGCGAATGATCAGCCCGAGAGCCGACACCGTGAACATCGTCGACCCGATACCGCCCAACGACCGGAACAGCAGAAGTTGCCAGTACTCCCCGGCGAAAGCGCACGCACCGGTCGAGACCGCGACGATCAAAAGGCCGACGATGTAGACCGGACGCTCACCGAGTTTCTGTACCAAAGAGCCGCTCATCGGCGCGAACACCAATCGCATAAAAGCGAAAGACGAGATCACGATCGTGGCGGCGGTGACCGATACGTCGAAGCTGCGCGCGAACTGCGGTAGAGCCGGAGCGACCAACCCGAATCCGAGGGCGATGACGAAGCTGGCGGCGACCAGTACCCAAATTTCCTGTGGCAGCTTGGCTGCACGAGTTTTCATGTCGCCCGGAATTCTAGCCGGGCGACACGAGCGGTCCGCGAGCTAGTTCGCCTTCAAGACGCCGGACACCAAGTCCTTGGCCGCTGCCTGAACCTGAGCCAGATGATCGGCGCCCTTCATCGACTCGGCATAAATCTTGTACACGTCCTCCGTGCCGGACGGCCTCGCTGCAAACCACGCGTTCTCTGTCGTCACCTTGAGACCACCGATCGCCGCGCCGTTTCCGGGCGCCGCGGTCAGTGTCGCCGTGATCGGTTCACCCGCCAGTTCGGTCGCACTCACCTGATCGGGAGACAGTTTTGCCAAGACTGCCTTCTGTGCGCGTGTCGCGGGTGCATCGATCCGTGCGTACGCCGGGCTCCCGAACTTCTCGGCCAACGCGTCGTAATGCGCTGACGGAGACTCTCCCGTCACCGCGGTGATTTCCGACGCCAGCAACGCAAGGATGATGCCGTCCTTGTCCGTCGTCCAGACGGAACCGTCGTGGCGAAGGAAGGATGCACCGGCGCTTTCCTCGCCGCCGAATCCCACGGACCCGTCGAGCAGACCGGGAACGAACCACTTGAAACCGACTGGAACCTCGAGCAATTCGCGGCCCACACTGCTGACCACGCGGTCGATCATCGAGGAACTCACGAGTGTCTTGCCCACCTTGGTGTCTGCGCGCCACCCTGGCCGGTTCGCGAAGAGATACTCGATGGCAACGGCGAGATAGTGATTCGGGTTCATCAAACCGCCGTCGGGCGTGACGATGCCATGGCGGTCGGAGTCTGCATCGTTTCCGGTCGCGATGTCGTAGCGATCCCGAATTCCGATCAGCGACGCCATCGCGTCGGGCGACGAACAGTCCATGCGGATCTTGCCGTCAGTGTCGAGCGTCATGAATCGCCAGGTCGGATCGACGAGAGGATTCACCACTTCGAGGTCGAGTCGGTGAGTTTCGGCAATCGCGCCCCAGTAGTCGACGCTTGCCCCGCCGAGGGGATCTGCACCGATCCTGATTCCGGCATCGCGGATTGCATCGAGGTTGAGGACAGAGGGGAGGTCTTCGACGTAGTACCGGAGGAAGTCGTAGCGTTCGACGCGGTCCAGTGCCTGCGCCGCCGTGACACGCCGTACCCCGGAAAGCCCCTTGCGCAGTAGCTCGTTCGCTCGATCGGCGATAACCGACGTCGCATCCGTATCCGCGGGTCCGCCGTGTGGCGGGTTGTATTTGAAGCCGCCGTCACGCGGCGGATTGTGTGAAGGCGTCACGACGATGCCGTCGGCCTTTGCCTCCGGTCCCGTCGAGTTGTACCGCAAGATCGCGTGGCTGACCGCCGGGGTGGGCGTGTAGGCATCGCGTGAATCGACGAGGACGACGACGTCGTTGGCGACCAGAACCTCCAAGGCCGACAGCCAGGCAGGCTCCGAGAGCGCATGTGTGTCGCGGCCGATGAACAGTGGTCCGTCGATGCCCTGCGAAGCGCGGTACTCGACAATCGCCTGGGTTGTCGCCAGGATGTGAGCTTCGTTGAACGCCGCGTCGAGACTGGAACCGCGATGTCCTGAAGTGCCGAAAAGTACCTGCTGCATCGGGTTCTCGGGATCCGGGGTGCGCGTGTAATACGCGGTGACCAGATGAGGAACGTCGATCAGATCCTCTGGCAGAGCCACTTGTCCTGCTCGTTCGTGCGCCACGAATCCCCCTCGGCCCGGTGGTCGACCACTGTGTCGACGCGACTGTGGACAATTGTCTACCCTGGCCGCGTGGCGTGCACGCTCGACGCCGGATCGGTCAATCGGTGATCTGGATTCCCAACCACGCAGCGGACAGTCCGACGATCAAACTGACGATGATGTAGATCAGCGAGAGGGCCGTCTGGCGCCTCTCGACCATCCCGACATTCTCGTTCGCAAAGGTCGAGTAGGTGGACAAGCCACCGCAGAATCCGGTCGCCAGAAGTGCAGCCATGTCGGTGGAAAGAGCTGCCCCGGTGAACAATCCAAGGAGGAAGCAGCCGATCACGTTGGCGGCGAACGTCGCAGCCGGGAATCCCTTGTACGCGGGTACATACCGCGCCAACAGGTACCGGCCGCTCGCACCAGCGCCGCCGCCGAGTGCCACCAGGAGAACTGTCATGCCGACGCTCCGTCCCGCGCGCGGATCCAGCGTTCACCGAGCCCTTTGCCCAGTGCAGCGGCGAGGATCGCGGGAATCAGCGTCCCGAGAACATAGAGAATCGATCGCCACGGACTCTCCGTCACGGCGTGAACCGCGAAGGACGAGAAAGTGGTGAAGCCGCCACAGAACCCGGTGCCGAGAAAGAGGTACCCAACCTTGTTGTGGACGAGGAGGGCCGCGAGAACACCGAGAACGAACGAGCCGACGACGTTGATGACCAGCGTCGTCCAGATGTGGGGAAAGAGCTCCCCCAGCCCGTATCGACTCAGTGCCCCCAATGCTCCGCCGACGGCAACCGCTCCCACTGCACCCGGCAGCTTCAGATCACCCATGCTCTCGCCTCACCCGAAAGAGCCTACGTCCCGGATCGGGCTTTCGGCGGGCGCGGAATGAAGTAACTTGTCCGCTGCTGGTACTCGCGATAACCCGGACGCTGTTCCATATGTCGCTCGAGCAACCGCGCACCGGTGGCGAAGACCAGGAAGTACGTCATGGCGATCGGCGAGAGGACAGTCAACACTCCCGGCCACACGGACGCCGAGACGAGGAAGATCCCCCACCAGACGCATGCGTCGCCGAAATAGTTGGGATGCCGCGTCCACGCCCACAAACCTTGATCCATGATGTGGCCACGGCTACCCGGATCGGATTTGAATTCCTCCATCTGCCGGTCGCCGACCGTCTCGAACGTGACGCCGACAATCCACAGCGCGATACCGAGCACAACAAGAAGCCCGAAGCTGCCGTTCGATACTGCGGCGACCTGGATAGGCAGGGAGACGAACCACAACGAAATCCCCTGCGTGAGATAAATCTTGCGGATCGCATACAGCGTTCGATTACCCGTCGCTCGTCCGAGCATTTCTTCGTACCGCGGGTCTTCACCCTTGCCGCGGGATCTGATCGCCATGTGCGTCGCCAACCGCAGACCCCAGATCGCCACCAGTGCAAGCATCAACAACCGGCGCCAGAGGTCGCCGGTTCCCACTACCGCGGACACGAGCGCGATCAGAACGAAGCCGGCGCCCCATGACACGTCGACAACATTGTGCCGCCCGATCCGTACACCGATGGTGGCTGTCACTGCCATTCCGACGGCGATCGCCAACAGGCTCGTGAGCGTGACCACTCCGAATGCGCCCCAGTCGAATCCGTTCATCGCCGCGACACCCACTGCGGCCGGACCGATTCCATATCGGATCGACCATCACCGTGCGGCCGGACCGACAGAATCTGATCGACGCCCATCCTGCCGTCCCGAAATGCCATTCCTCCGCCGACGAGGTAGAGACGCCACACCCGAGCGACTTCGACACCCACGAGATCCACGACGCGATCCCAGTTCGATTCGAAGGTCTCGATCCACGCGTCGACGGTCCGCACGTAGTGGTCACGCAGGGCGTGCACGTCCCGGACTTCGAGTCCACCTTCCTCGATCATCGCAACAGTGCGACCGACCGGCCGCATGTACATGTCCGGCGCGATGAACGACTCGATGAACGGACCTCCCCCGGGGTGCGCACCGGTGCGTGACATCTGCTGAATCAGCACACGGCCGCCGGCAATAACGTTGTCGTGGAGCGCTTTCACGTATGTCGGATAGTTGTCCTCACCGACGTGCTCACCCATCTCGATCGACGCGACCGCATCGAAGGGCCCGTCCGGAATCTCACGATAATCTTGGAGCCGGATCTCGACCCAGTCTTCCAAACCGAGTTCGCGGATCTTCGCGTCGACAAAAGCTTTCTGCTCCGCCGAGATCGTGATGCCGACAACCCGAGCGCCGTACTCACGCGCTGCATGCAGGCTCAGCGAGCCCCAACCACAGCCGACATCGAGAAACCGCAGGCCTCGCGCCCGATCGAGACCGACCTTGCGGCACACCAGATCCAGCTTGTCTGTCTGTGAGTCTTCGAGCGTGTATTCCGGCGCGTCGGAAGTCCAATAGCCCGAGGAGTACGCCATGTTCTCATCGAGGATCAGTTGGTAGAAATCGTTCGACAAATCGTAGTGGTGCCCGATCGCCTCGCGGTCGCGGGCGAGACTGTGCAAGCGGCCCTTCACCTGAGCCTGCGACGACGGTGGAGCCAAAGGTCTCCCGAAAGCACCGAAGGATCGCGCAGCCTTGACCGCGGCCAGGACGAGAGACGGGGTCGGGGTGATCGACCCGAGCCCCCGCTCGGCAGAGACCTTCCACACGTGTGTGAGCGCATCACCGAGATCGCCTTCGACGTCGAGTTCACCGAGAACATATGCCTGCGCCGCTCCCAACTCGCCGGGATTCCAGAGCAAGCGTCGCAGCACATTCGGGCTGTAGAGCGTCACTTTCGGAGCATCTTCCGGACCTGCTGTGCTGCCGTCCCAAGCAGTCAATCTCACCGGAAGTTCGCCGCCGACAAGTGGCCTGAGGATGTCCGAGAGACGGCCCGCAACGCCGGCACCTTGTGCCGTCCGATCCATCGTGGCGGTCATCGCTGGTTCCTCCGATCGAGAACAATTTGCTGGACGTCGAGATACCCCGAGCGAAACCCCGCCTCGGAGTAGCAGAGATAGAAATGCCACATGCGCGCGAACACTGCGTCGAACCCGAGCGCGGACGCTTCGTCGGCGCGAGCACTGAAACGCTCGTCCCACAGCCGCAACGTCTGCGCGTAGTGATCGCCCATCGACATCCGCTCACGCACCCGAAGGGTTGTCATGCGTTCGGTGACGTCCTCTATCGCCCGCACCGACGGGAGAAATCCGCCGGGGAAGATGTACTTGTGCACCCAGGTGTAGGTGTTGCGGGTCGCGAGCATCCGATCGTGCGGCATCGTGATGGCTTGGATCGCCGCGCGCCCACCCGGCGCCAGCAGGGCGTCGATCGTCTGGAAGTAGCTTCCCCAGTACTGGTGGCCGACAGCCTCGATCATCTCGACCGACACGACGGCGTCGTACTCCCCCTGTACTTGCCGATAGTCGAGAAGGTCGACCTGAACGCGATCTGCCAGTCCCGCAGCGCTTATCCGCTTCGCCGCCAATTCCTGCTGTTCGACCGACAGTGTCACTGAGCGCACCGTTGCTCCGCGCTCGGCTGCTCGGATCGCCAATTCTCCCCAGCCTGTGCCGATTTCGAGCACTCGCGAACCGGGACCGACACCCGCACCGTCCAGCAGGCGATCGATCTTCCGATGCTGAGCCGCTGCGAACGCGTCCCACGACGGGGCAGCTCCCACCGACAGATCCTCGAAGAGAGCACTGGAATACGTCATGGTGTCGTCGAGGAACAGTTCGAACATCTCGTTCGAGAGGTCGTAGTGCCGGGAGATGTTCGAGCGCGTGTTCTGCGTCGAATTCCGCTCACTGCGAGGCTGCTTCGGAATGTAGAGGCCTCGTAGCCGCTGCAGGAAGTCGGGAATCAGCGTCGCCACCCGGGAGGCGAAGACTTCCAGGACCGCGGTGAGGTCGGAGGCTTCCCAATCGCCCGCCATGTACGACTCGCCGAATCCGATCAACCCACTGTCGCCCACACGAGCAGCGAAGTCGTCTGGACGGTGGATGACCATCAACGGCGAATCCGGACTACCTCCACCGGAGAACTCACCGTTGGGCATCTGAACGCGCAGCGGCAAGCGCGCGACCGCCTTGTGGAACAGAGCGCGGGCAACCGGCGACGCAACCCTCACTTTGAAACCGCTGGGCACCGTGGCAACGCCCGGCCACCGCTCGGATTCGATCGTGTGAGCGGAAGGTTCGGTGCCGAGAGTGGTCGTGGTCATTGCACTGCCTCCTGCGGGTGATGTTGCGGTCGGGGAACGATGGGTAAGCGCCTGGCCCACAGCCGGATTCCTTGAAATCTGATCTGCGCGGCGACTCGCAGCGGAGCCAGCGGGATGGAGAGCGCACTGCGGACGATCTCGCGCGTCGTCGCCGGCACACAACGACCGGACACCGTGGCTACGAATGGCGCCTTGCCGTCACGGGCCAGAACTATCGAGAGCGCGAGCGCGGTGTCGGGTAGCGGAAGTCGCATCCGGTACTCGCCGTCCAGATCGTTGAATGGAGACACGTAGAACTCTTTGGACGTGCGAGCCCCGCCGCGTTCGTCGGTTTCGAGCAGGTAGCAATGCCGCTCGCCGTAGGTGTTGTGAACCTCGGCAACGAGGCACCGCTGACTGCCGTCGTCGTTCAGACACCAGAACACACTCAGTGGGTTGAACACATGCCCGAGAACACGTGCGTTCGCAAGCATGAGGATGCGGCCGCCGGCGAACTCCAATCCGTTAGTTGCCAGAAAAGACTCGACGTTGGCACGAATCGATCGGGTGGGGTCGCCGAGGTGATCTCCGGCGTCGAACTTCGCCAAGGGTCGCAAAGCCTTCGGGAGCTCGGGCAGATCGTCGACGTCGACGAGCCAGCTGTAGCTTCGGTACTCGAACTCGTTGTGCAACGGCTCCGTTCGTACGTGCCGGATGCTCGTATGAACGATGGACGGCGTGATGGGTGCAGTCACGGCCACCGACCTCCGACGCGTTCGGCGGCACGCAGGCCAGACAGTGCACCGTCCTCGTGGAAGCCCCATCCGTGGTACGCACCGGCAAACGCGAGCACGTCCGAGTCCAACTCGGGAAGCCGCGCTTGAGCGGCGACGGAGGTGGGTGTGTACTGCGGATGCTCGTAGGTCATCTGATCGATCACCGAGTCCGGGGACACCATTTCGTCTCCCCCCAACGTCACCAGGTAGCGCCGACCGGTCTCCGGCAGCCGCTGCAACCTCGTCATGTCGTAGCTGACCAGAACGTGATCTGGCTTCGCGTTGCATTCAGGGATGTAGTAGTTCCACGACGCGCGCGCATTGGTGTTGCCGGGCAGCACATTTTCGTCCGTGTGAAGTTGGGTGTGGTTGACGGAGTACGGCATTGCGCCGAGGACCTGGGATTCGGCAGGCGTCGGATCCGCCAAAATCTTCAGTGCTTGCTGCGGATGCGTTGCGACCACAACTGCGTCGAAGGTCTGGATCTGGTCGTCGCCGTCACGAATGTCGACGCGATCGTCAAACCGGTGGACGGCGCGAACTGGCGTGTTCAGGCGGATATCCCCGATACTTTTGGCGACGAGACGAACGTATTCGCCCGATCCACCGGTGACTGTTCGCCAGGTCGGCGATCCAGTGACGCTCAGCATTCCGTGGTGATCGAGGAACGAGAACAGGTACCGCGCGGGATACTTCAGCGCCGAGCCGGGATCACACGACCAGACTGCCGACACGAGCGGAGTCATGAAGTGAGCGGTGAAGTAGTCGGAGAACCGGCCGCTGCGCAGAAACACTCCCAGTGTCTGGTCGGGTGCCGACGGATCCGTGTTGTCGAGCAGGGCGCGGGCACGGCGATGGAAGCGCTTGACCTCCATCAACATGGACAGAAAGCTGCCGTTGACAAGGAGCCCCGGCGTCGGGAGAACGCCGCGCAACCCTTGGCCCCCCGAGTACTCGAGACCGCAACCCCCACACCTGACCGACATACTCATGTCGGATTCCTGCGTAGGCACATCGAGTTCTGCGAACAATCGCAACAATGTCGGATAGGTGCGATCGTTGTGAACGATGAACCCCGTGTCGATGGCGAGGCTTCGCCCTTCCGGGTCGGTGACCGAATGGGTGTCCGCGTGCCCGCCGAGCCGTGAATCCGCTTCGTAGAGGGTGACGTCACTGTCCTTACTGAGCACCCACGCCGCTGTCAGACCTGCGACACCACTACCGACGACGGCCACCTTGCGCTTGTCGGAACTCATCGTCGTTCTCCCATCTTTGTTGCGGCTACCCCGCGACTCATTCCTGCGATTGCATCCGCGACGAGGCGATGCCAGGTCGCCGCCCGACGGAGCATGAAGTGGCCTGCGCCGCCGATGCCGATCCATTCAGCGCTCTTACCCGACTTCTGCAGTTCGTCAACTTTCCGACGAGACGCTGCCGAGTCGGTCCACGAGTCGGCCGTGCCGTGGAGCACAACCAGTGGTGTGTCCGAACGCAGATTCACCGACGTTCCATCGGGCCACCACGGCGCCAGCGCAACCACACCGACCACCGCCGGATCGCCACACAGTTCGGCGGCGACCCGTCCGCCCATCGAGTGGCCCAGCAAAATCACCCGAGCTTGTGCATTACGTTTCGTTATCGCGTCGAGTGCGGCTCGAGCGTCGGCGACCGGACTGCGCTCGGCACCGTTCCAACCACGAACCCGATAGCGAGCCTGCACCGCTCTCACACCGGAGCGGCGAAGCTGAGCGGTGAACGGGCGCATCCGAAGGTTGGACTGATGCCAGGCGCGAGCCGGGCGATGGCTCGAGACCTTTCCTCCAGGCAGCACGAGCACCACCAGGTACTGGTCACCGTCCTGCGGTTGCCGTCGGTTGGGCGTCATGCATGGCATTCGGAGCCGAAAACCATTTGGATGGGGTTCGTAGAATTTCTTTTGTGAATCGTGAAGCACTCGTCGGTGACGTCCTCGACGCCATGGACGCCAACTTGTTTTCCCATGCCTGCCACCTGCATGAACACTTGCCGACTGCATCGGTCACGGTCACTGCGGATGTTGTCGTCGCAGACAGCGGCCTCGCCGACGACACTTTCAACATCATCGCTGGTGCTCGCTTCGCCGTACCTGCCGACGGGCCCGAAGATCGGCGACTGATCGACATCCTCGCCTCGATTCGAGCAACCGGACGTCCGTTCTCCTGGTGGACCGGACCCCGCGACAATCCCTCTGACCTCGGGGCTCGCCTGTCCGCCCTCGGCTGCGTGCGCTCCGAGGAAGAACGAGCGATGACGGCGGACCTTGACGTCGTCCCTCATCCGACGCCTGTCCCAGAACTCTCCGTTCATCGGGTGACTACTCGTACCCAGCTCGCCGACTATGCCGCCGTGATGGCCGCCAACTGGTCGCCGCCCTCAGCCGCAGTAATTGGATTCTTCGAAGACACCGCTGATGCCGCCCTCGATGAGCGTTCGCGGAGTTCGTTTGTCGTGGGGTACGCGAACTCCCAGCCTGTCGCCGGAGCCGAGGTCCACTTTGCCGCCGGCGTCGCCGGACTGTATGGCGTCGTCACACTCGAAACGGCTCGCCGACGCGGATTCGGCTCGGCGGTCACCCTTGCCGCACTCGACATCGCCCGCGAGCGAGGTGCCCGAACAGCAGTACTTCAGGCGTCCAGCGACGGCGCACAGCTCTATCGAAACCTCGGCTTCAAGGATGTCGGCACCTACGCCGAGTACTCGATCGGAAGCAGTTAGACGTCCCCGCGGGGACGCTTTCACCCCGTATCCGTGAAGGTGTCGGCACCCACATCTATCATCGAACGTACATTCGAAATGATGTCGGACGCGAGCCGGGGGGGCAACCATGAACGCAGCATTAATCGAGAACGCACCACTGATCGATGAAGAAACGCAGGGTTCCGCCCGAGACGACGTGGATCAGCTCGGCTCGGAAATCTGCGCCCTCGCCGGCCAGATCGCCGCGGCCACGGCTCGATTCCTTACCCTCCTGTCGAAATTCGACGAAGACCGCGGATGGACCGGTCCGGGACTTCACTCGTGCGCCCACTGGTTGTCGTGGAAGTGCGGAATGAGCCTGCACACCGGCCGTGAATACGTTCGCGTCGCCAAAGCGCTCCGACCTTTGCCCGAGATGCGGAAGGCCTTCGAGCAAGGCCGCCTGTCCTACTCGAAGGTTCGCGCCCTCACCCGGGTCACCACGCCCTCCAACGAAAAGCAGATGGTTCGGTTCGGATGTGAGGCGCCCGCAGCCCAGATCGATCGTCTCGCCGCAGGTCTGCGTAAAGCAACCGACAACGAATCCGGCAAAACCAAAGCGGTCGAACATCTTCAGGTCCGCTGGCATTGGGACCCGGATACGGGCGAATTTGTCATCAAAGGACGCCTGCCTGCGCAGGACGGCGCCCGAATCCTCGCAGCGTTAGCTGTGGCGGAACGTGAACGCACCCGAATCGCCGCCATCCGCCCCGTCGACGAGAAGGCCGCAAAGAACCCGGTCGGAAATATCGGGCCAGGTCTCGTCGCGATGGCAGAGCTCGCCACCGCCGCAGTCACGGACCGCACGCCCAAGGCCGCCGCGAACGAAGTTGTGTTCTTCCACGAAGCGAACACCGTCCGAGTGCCGAGCGGACCCGCATTGCCTCAAAATGCCGCTGAGGAAGTGCTCTGCAACGCCAAGCTTCGACTGGGAACGACCAAGGAAGGATGCGTTCTGAATCTAGGTCGGCGGACTCGCGTCGTCAGCGCTAAACAAATGTTGGCATTGAACTACCGCGACGGATGCTGCCGCACACCAGGATGCGGACGGACCCGCTTCCTGCACGCACATCACGTGAAATTCTGGGGACGCGGCGGCAATACGGACTTGGACAATTTGATCATGCTTTGCGGTACCTGCCACCGCGCGCTGCACGACGGCAAGTTCACGATCTCTGCACTCGGCGAGCAGAAGTTCGAGTTCCAGTACGCCAATGGAGACGTCATCGACCCAGCACCGCCAACAGAGGGGTTCGCCGATGACCTATTGCGCGGAGACGTACCCGACGACGCGATCGTACCGGCGTGGAGCGGAGAGCCCCTCCACCTCGATCACGCGGTCAGCGTCATCCTTGACGGCTGGGCCGCGTGAGCAAACATTGGTCTAGTCCAATCTGAATCCGTCGTGAACAATCGGACAACCCTCGCATTCAGGTAGTGCAATTGGTCTAGTCCTATCGCAATATCTTTAGCGTGACCAAGAAAATCGCACGCACCTCAGCCGCTATCACACTCCTCCTCGCCGGCGCTGTTGCTGCCGGAACTGCAACTGCTGCAGCAATTCCCGGATCGTCCGACCTCAATCCGTCGGCCGCCGAGAAGACAGTTGTCATCGGCCTCGACGGCACCATGCTCAGCCACATCAAGACCGCCGACGCTCCCCGTCTCCAGAAGCTGATCGCCGAAGGAACCAGCGGAGAATCTTCCATCCTCGGCCACACCACCATCTCCGGACCGTCGTGGTCGACCATCCTGACCGGAGTCTGGGACACCAAGCACGGTGTCAAGGACAACACGTACGCAGGCGCCCGCTTCGACCTCTACCCGAGCGTGTTCACACGGTTGGAAACAGCACAGCCCTCTCTGCTCACCGAGTCGATCTCCACCTGGGGAGGCATCGACAACATCGCATCCAGCGGCACGCCGAAAGCCGACGTTGTCGTCACCACTGCCGATGCAGGTTCCGGAGCGGCCACCGATGCTGCGACCGCTGACGCCGTCGCCCGCGACATCACCGACAAGGGACCTGACCTGATCTTCACCCAACTCGATCAGGTGGACGGCGCGGGGCACAGCGGCGGCACCAACGGCGCTGCGTACGAAGAGTCCATTGCCTCGGTCGACGCTCAGGTGGGCAAGATTGTCGATGCCGTTGATCAACGCGCCGCGAAGACCGGTGAGAAGTGGACGGTTCTGGTCACTGCGGATCACGGCCACAAGCCTGCTGGAGGGCACGGTGGCCAGACGCCGGCGGAAGCAACGACATTCGTCATTGCACGCGGTGCGGGATACGCGGCCGGCAAGACCACCGACGCGTACACGATCGCCGACATCACACCGACCATCCTCCAAAGCCTGGGCGTTGCATTGCCTGCCGATCTGGACGGTAAGCCGCTGGCCAAGGAAGCTCCCGGCTTCGTCGGCTCGGTCGACCTGGGATTCTTCGGCTCCTGATCGTAAAAGGTCGCGGGCGCTCAGCAGAGTGCCGCAGCAAGACCGCAAAAAGGTCGGGCCGGAGAGCGTGTGCTCTCCGGCCCGACCTGTTGTGGAGCTGCCGGGAATTGAACCCGGGTCCTACGTTGAATCGCTAGGGCTTCTCCGTGTGCAGTTCGCTAAGTCTCTACTTGGATCTCCCAGTCTCGCGAACAAGCCAGGATGACGATCCCAGTCACTGTTTGATGTCCCATTCGACTCCGTGACCGAGCCGAACAGTAAAGCCCTCTAGCTGATGCCAGGAACCGGGTCGAGGGCAACCCCGGGCTGACAGACACGCTTCGCTACTTAGGCAGCGAGAGCGTAGTCGCGCTGATTGGAATCGGCGCTTATAGGTTTGCAGCGACGCTTACGGTGGTCTCTTGCCTGCACCGACACGCTTCCCCTAACTCAACACACGCAGTCGAAACCGTTCAGCCCCGTGTGTGCCCCGCGTCTTTCGTGGGGCTATTCACTATAACGCGCCGAAGTTCGGAAGTCATACCAATTAATCGGCGGCACTTTCCGTGTCCTGCGCCGCAGCTGATTCCCTGATTGCTGCGGTCTCACGCTCTGCAGCACCGGTGATGTTGGTGATCATCCCCTGGAAGACCACTCCGTGGAAAGGCAGGATCGAGTACCAGTACGCCCGGCCGGCGAGCCCGCGAGGGAAGAAGACCGCACGCTGATCGAGATGCGAACCCACCGGCCGTCCATCCGCACCCGCCGGACCTTCCGACACTCGCAACTCCAACCATGCTCCGCCCGGGACCTTCATCTCGGCGCGCAATCGGAGCAACTTGCCTCGATCGATTTCTTCGACACGCCAGAAGTCCAGGGCTTCACCGGTGTTGAGCCGACGTGGATCCCGCCTACCCCGGCGCAGTCCGACCCCGCCGACCGCGCGGTCCATCCACCCCCGGATGGCCCACGCCAAAGGGAATGAATACCAACCATTCTCGCCGCCGATCGACTCGACGACCGACCAGAGGGTTTTCGGATCCGCAGCACAGTCACGTTCGCGGTGGTCTACGTAAACTGCCTCCCCTGCCCAGTCCGGGTCGGACGGAAGAGGATCGGACGGCGCTCCCGCGATCGTCGCACCGGACCACGCCGTCTCCACCTCACCGGTCTCGATCTTGCGAAGCGCCAAACGCACAGCTTCCCGGTACGGTGTGAGGCCACCGGCCGGAGGCGGGATGAAGTCGTCGATGTCGTGGTTGTGCATCACCGCGTCGTTCTGCAGTGATTCGATCAGTGGCATCGCCAAGCCCCGCGGGATCGGCGTGACCAATCCCACCCAGTGACCTGCCAGACGCGGGGTGAGGACGGGCAAGACGAGGATGCGTCGGCGTACCAATCCTGCGACGTCGGCGTAGGTGTTCATCATCTCGCCGTACTGCATGACATCTGGCCCACCGATGTCGAAGGCGCGGTTGACCTCCGGCGTTGTCGCCGCGGCTGCGATCAAATAGTGGAGTACGTCACGCACCGCGATCGGCTGAATGTTGTTGTGCACCCACTTGGGTGTGGTCATCACCGGAAGCCGATTGGTCAAGTGGCGCACCATTTCGAAGGACGCCGAACCCGATCCGATCACCACCCCAGCTTGAAATACAACGGTCGGAACCTCGGAGTCGAGGAGGATCCGACCGACTTCGAGCCGAGACTGCAAGTGAGTCGACAACTCTCGGTCGGACGGATGAAGCCCGCCCAGGTACACGATCCGGCGCACCCCCGCATCGCGGGCAGCGGCGGCGACGTTCTCCGCGCTTCGCTTGTCGATATCCGAGAACGACCCTCCACCGCCCATGGCGTGAACGAGGTAGTAGACCACGTCGATATCGTCGAAAACACCTGAGAGGGAGGCACTGTCGGTCAGATCCCCACGCTTGATCTCCACGGAATCATGCCAGGGAACATCGCGTAGTTTCTCCGGGCTGCGCACCACAACTCGAACTAGATGGCCCTCTTCGACCAGACGAGGGGCAAGACGTCCGCCGATGTATCCGGTCGCACCCGTGATCAACACTCTCACTGCGTCCATCACCCCACGCTACGCACAATTCAACTGCGAAGCGCCAGTGCAACCTCGAGGTCGTCGTTGGTCAACATCATGTTGATCCCCGCTCCAGCCTTCGCCCCGGCGGCTGCGGCCATGATGACCTGGGCACCCGGGTCGACGACGTTGCCCGCAGCGAACACGCCGGGCACGCTCGTCGCCCCCATCATGTCGACTGTGACGAAATCGCCCATCATCGTCTCAGCGCGCTGCGCGCCGAATGCGCGCAAGATCGCATCGTTGGGGTCCATCGTGAGAGCGCCACCGACAAAGACCGCCGAACGCGCGACCACAGTGCCGTCTGCCAACCGCACGCCCACCAACCGATCATCCTCGACGACGGGACCAGCGACCTCACCCTCGACGATCGAAATATCGCGAGCTGCAAGCTTTTCCCGATCTTCGGAACTCAGTTCGGTGATTCGATGGAGGAAGAGAACTACGTCGTCGGACCACTGGCGAACCATGAGGGCCTGGTGCATCGCAAATTCCGCGCTCTTGGCGATCACGCCAAGCGGCTGATCGCGCACGCTGTACCCGTGGCAGTACGGGCAGTGCAACACGTCGCGGCCCCAACGCTCGCCGAAGACTTCGAGTTCGTCCGGCAGGCGGTCCGTCAGACCCGTTGCAACGAGGACCTTGCGCACCTGAATCTTGCTGCCGTCAGCCAGTTCTACCGAGAACTTCTCGCCGTCCCGTGTCACGGAGACAACGGTGCCGTCATGGAACTCGCCGCCGAATTTGCGGACCTCACCTCGGCCGATGGTCAACAATTCGGCGGGGTTCATGCCGTCGCGGGAGAGGAATCCGTTCATGTGATCGGCGGCCGCGTTCCGTGGTGATCCGTTGTCGAAGACGATCACGGACCTGCGTGCCTGACCAAGGATGAGTGCGGCGTTCAGCCCTGCCGCGCCGGCTCCGATTACTGCTACGTCGAATGAGTTCTGCGTCATGAATCCAGAATGACAAGAGACCGCGTTCTTGACAAACACTGTTGCCGCTTTGGCAAAATAGATCCATGACCGAAACATCGTTCGAAGCCGTTCTAGCCGGCATCGGCCCTCGCCTACGTGCGTTGCGCCAGCAGTCCGACATGACCCTGGCCGACCTGTCGGAGACCACCGACATCAGCGTAAGCACACTCTCGAGACTCGAATCCGGTACTCGCCGAGCCAACTTGGAGTTGCTGCTGCCGATCGCCAAGGCACACGGCGTCCCGTTGGACGACCTGGTGAACAGCAAGATCAAGGACCCCCGCGTTCGAGAAGAACCGCGAACGGTCGGATGTATGACGGTCATTCCGCTGACCAGTCAGCCCGGCAACCTCCAGGCCTACAAGATGATCATCTCCCCCACCGACGACGATCGCGAACCGGGATCCCACGAGGGCTACGAGTGGGTCTACGTTCTGTCCGGGCGCATCCGACTCCAACTCGGCGACCGAGATTTCATCATGGGGGCAGGTGAGGCCGCCGAGTTCGACACCCACATTCCGCACCGCATCAGCGCTGCCGACGGCCGACCTGCGGAGGCGATCAGTCTCTTCGGGAAACAGGGCGAGCGTGTTCACCTACGCGCAGCGCCGGCCGACAGACGCGGCTGAAACACTAGGACTGAAAACGCTGGAACTCGAAAGAATCTAGGCGCCCGCGACGGCAATCATGCCGACTGCCGCCAGCGCCAACAGCATTCCCGCTTGTTGCACGCGGCTTACTCGCTCGCCCAGCATCACCATGGCGAGCAGAACCGTCGCAGCCGGATACAGCGAACCGATCACGCTGACCAGTGAGAGCATTCCGCCTTGGAAGGCGTAGATCATCGTCCCGTTCGCGACGACGTCGAGGACGCTGACGTACACCGCGAGTTTGAGTGGCTCGCCTCGTGGGAGAACGAAGTGACCGGCCGCCAGCGCGACCAACCACACCACGACGGTCGCGGCGCCGCGAGATACGGCCAACGCCCAAAGCCCGCTGCCCTCGCCGATCTGGTGAAGTGCGATGAACGAGAGAGCAAATGCGCCGCCGCTTCCGACGGTCAGAAGCGCCACTTGCCTGGTGAAGCGGAGAGTGATTCCGCCGGCAACCTCACCCGCGGTGTCGTCAGGCGACTCGCGGCTGACCAGGACGACGGCGACCAGCGCGACGGCAATACCCAGGTACGCGATCAACCCCGGCCGCTCACCGAAAGCGAATCCGACGAGGACCGGAATACCCGCCACCAGAACAGCTGTCAGCGGCGAGACCACCGACATTGGGCCAGTTGCCAGCGCGAGATAGAACCACCACACCGCCAGACCACTCGTGACGCCCGCGATCGCGCCCCAGATCAAACCGTTCAGCGTCAGCGTCCCGGATACGAAAGGTGCTGCGATCAGAACGATGACGAGCGAGAGCGGATACGAGACGATCACCACGCGCAGTGCGGCAACTCGTCGTGATGCAACTCCCCCGACGAAGTCGCTGACTCCGTAGGCAACTGCCGCCACGAGGGCAAGCAGGATGGAGGTCAGCGCATGCCCTTGATACGACGACCGAGCTCGCGGGTCACCTCGCGCTCGGCGGTCCGCTTGGCCATGTCCTGGCGCTTGTCGTAGTCCTGCTTACCCTTTGCCAGCGCGAGTTCGACCTTGACCTTGCCGTCGTTGAAGTACATCGACAGCGGAACCAGTGTCTGGTTTCCCTCGCGGGTCTTGCCGACGAGGTGCTCGATCTCACGCTTGTGCAGCAGGAGCTTTCGGGTGCGGCGCGGTGAGTGGTTGTTCCACGTGCCTTGCGTGTACTCCGGAATGTGCAACGAGCGCAACCACACTTCGCCGTTGTCCACGGTGGCGAACGCATCGACGAGCGACGCCTTGCCTTCACGCAGACTCTTGACCTCGGTCCCGACGAGCGCGATACCGGCCTCGTAGGTGTCGATGATCGTGTAGTTGTGGCGTGCTTTGCGATTGGTCGCAATGACCTTGCGGCCCTTTTCCTTCACTGTCCGGGCCTCTCAGTCCGCTGTCTTGCTGTCGAATGGTTCTTGCTGTTCCAGCATAGAAGCTCGTGCAAACCGATTATTCGCGGACGTACAGACGCAGTGTCACGTACGCCGTCACCGCGGCCATTCCGACGCCGGCAAGCACGAGGATCGGCGAGACGAACAGCACGTCACTGTTGGAGATCCGCGCCACGATATTGGCTTCGTAGACATCGGACAGGACCCCGTCGATGAAGACGTTCTTCGCCGTGAACAGTCCGGCAATGGCGAGCACCGCACCGATCAAAGCCGCCACGACGGCTTCGAGGAGGAACGGAAGCTGGGTGTACCACCGCGTCGCGCCGACCAACCGCATGATGTTGACCTCGGTACGACGCGTGAACGCGGCGATCTGGACCATGTTGGCGATCAGCAGGATGGCCGCGATCGCCTGGACGATCGCGATCGCGAACGCTGCGTTGCGCACTCCACCGAGCACGCTGAACAGTCGGTCCACCAACTCGCGCTGATTGAGCACACTCTCGACGCCGGGCCTCGAACCGAAGGTGTCGTTGATGACGCCGAACCGCTCCGGGTCACTGAGCTTGACCTTGAACGACGCCGGGAAGCTGTCCGGGCTCACCAGCGCTGCCAGCTCGGGCTGGTCCTTGAACACGCGCTCGGTGGCGTCCTTCACGGCGTCTTCGCGGTTGAGGTACTGAACCGCGACGACGGACGGAGTCTGCTCGAGTTCCTTGCGCAACGAACTGCAGATCTCCTGCTCGCAACCGGGATCAGCCGAAGAGATGTCGTCGGTCAGGAAGATCTGCACCTCGACGCGTTCGAGGAAGATCTGCTGGGTCTTGCCTGCCATCTGCACGACCAGCAGACCACCGCCGAAGAGACCGAGGGAGATTGCCGTCGTCAAGATCATGGCGATGGTCATCGTGATGTTGCGGCGTAGGCCGGTCAGGACTTCGCTGAAAATAAAGCTGGCGCGCATCGGGGAATCCGATTCCTTTTCGAGAGGCCGGTTGTTTCACGACAACCGGTGGGCGTACGGGACGTGTGGTCGTAGTCGGCGCTACCTGCCGACGCCGTACACACCCCGCGCTTCGTCTCTGGTCACCTTGCCGAGATCGAGTTCGATGACGCGTCGACGCATGGAGTCGACGATGTGGTGATCGTGGGTCGCCATCACGACGGTGGTGCCTGTGCGGTTGATCCGCTCGAGCAGCAACATGATGTCCTGGCTCGTTTCGGGGTCCAGGTTGCCGGTGGGCTCGTCGGCGAGCAGCACGAGCGGGCGGTTCACGAATGCGCGGGCGATGGCGACGCGCTGCTGCTCACCGCCGGAGAGTTCGGTGGGCAGTCGATCGGCTTTGCCGGCCAGACCGACCATGTCGAGAACCTCGGGCACAGTGCGCGCGATGACGTTGCGGGGTTTGCCGATGACTTCCAACGCAAAGGCGACGTTCTCGGACACCGTCTTCTGCTGAAGCAGGCGGAAGTCCTGGAAAACACAACCCATGCTTTGGCGAAGCTTCGGCACGCGGCGGGCCGCCAACTTGTTGACGTGGAAATCCGCGACCTCGATGTCACCGGACGTGGGCGACTCCATCTTGAGCAGCAACCGCATGAACGTCGACTTGCCAGAGCCGGAGGGGCCGATGAGGAAGACGAACTCCCCCTTCTCCACCTCCACGCTGACTTTGTCGAGCGCCGGCCTGGTGGAGGCCTTGTAGGACTTCGACACATTCTTCATGCTGATCACAACTAGCCAGTCTAGCCGTTATCTAACGGTGACCTTGGCGCCACGCGCGAGCACCCTCGTCCTTATCAGGTACCGGTGGTCGCAGGTGACTGTGGCACCGACGTCGGTGCCTGCATTGCCGCGCCAGGTTGCGGGACGGTCGTCGTCGCAGGAGTCGTCGGCACTGTGGTCGCAGACTGTTCGGCGTTTCCCGGAGCAGGCGCTGGACCAGAAGTCGGCGTCGGAGAACCGGAGCTGCCCGTACTCGATTCCGAGGACGGAGCCTCGGAGGTGGTCGTCTGCTCGGTCGAGGACGGCACGGGGGTCGTCGTCGACGGTTTGACCGATGGAGCGATGTACGGCTCGGTGACGGACGTGTCGACGCTCGGCGGCGGAGTTGCTGCCGTTTCTTCCGGATTGAGGTAGGTGTGCAGCAGATACGTGAGGATCCAGGCGACCACGAGAATGAACGTCGAGGTGCGCATCCGGCCGCCGAAGATCCGTGACGGAAGCCAGTCCAGGTGAATCAGGCGGTCGAGTCCGCGGCGCGGTTCCTGATCGGTCATTCGCTCGCCTCCTCGGTCCGTGCGGTGTGCAGATCCGGTGACACCGTGATCCCCTGACGTCGCAGTGCTGCGGCGACGCGGACACGAAGTGCTCGCCCGACCTGGAATTGTTTGCCAGGCAGCGTGCGCGCAACCATCCGCACGTTGACCTGATCGACCTCGAGGCTTTCGACGCCCATGACAGTGGGCTCGTCGAGCAGCAGTTTCTTGAGTCCACGGTCAGCCATCGCGTCGACTCCGACCTGACGAAGTACCTCGTTGACCCGGGTGAGGTCGGCAGTCGCCGGAACCGGAACGTCGATGACGGCGCGTGCCCAGTCCTTGGACAGGTTGGTCGCTTTCACGATCTGGCCGTTGGGAACGGTGATGACCTCGCCGTCGGAGTTTCTCATCCGCGTCACGCGCAGGGTCACGTCCTCGATGACACCTTCGGCGTCGTCGGAGGAGCCGGTGATCGCAAGCCGGACGGTGTCACCGAAGCCGTACTGGCGTTCGGTGATGATGAAGAAACCGGCAAGAATGTCCTGCACGACGCGCTGTGCACCGAAACCGAGCGCCGCACCGAGAACAGTTGCCGGCGCCACGAGACTGCCGATCGGCAGGTTCAGTTGGTCGAGAACCTTCAGCGTCGCGATCACGTAGATGAACGTGATGACCACCCAGGTGATGACCTGCGCGACCGAGTGGCGATGCTTGGTCGCCTCGGAGCGAACCAGCGCATCGCCCAACTGATAGTTGGAGTCGATCTGGTCGGTGACCTTGTTGCCGCCCCAACTGACCAACCGGGCGAGAATCATCGCGCCGAGCACGGTCATGAGGACGGACAAACCGGTGGTTTGAAGCCAATCGAGCAGGTTCTGCCCAGGTCGAAGTAAAGTCATCGTGCCTTTCGGTATCCGAACGCTATGCGGACTGGTTCTCGCTCATGCGCCAGCGGATGCCGGCCTCGAGGAACCCGTCGATGTCGCCGTCGAGCACTGCCGACGGGTTGTTGACCTCGTACTCGGTACGCAGGTCCTTGACCATCTGGTACGGATGCAGAACGTAGGAACGCATCTGGTTGCCCCACGAGCTGCCGCTGTCGCCCTTGAGCGCATCCATCTCGGCGCGCTCTTCCTGACGCTTGACCGCGAGCAGCTTGGCCTGCAGGACGCGCATCGCCGACACCTTGTTCTGGAGCTGCGACTTCTCGTTCTGACAGGTGACGACGATTCCCGTCGGGATGTGTGTGAGTCGAACGGCGGAGTCAGTGGTGTTCACGGACTGGCCACCCGGACCGGACGAGCGGTAGACGTCGACGCGGATGTCGTTCTCGTTGATCTCGATGTGGTCGGTCGTCTCGACGACCGGCAGGACCTCGACCTCGGCGAACGACGTCTGGCGACGCCCCTGGTTGTCGAACGGGCTGATTCGGACGAGCCGGTGGGTGCCCATCTCGACGGACAGCGTTCCGTAGGTGTACGGGCCCTTGATCGCGAACGTCGCGCTCTTGAGTCCGGCTTCTTCGGCGTACGACGTGTCGTAGACCTCGACGCCGTAGTCGTGCTTCTCCGCCCAGCGGATGTACATACGCATGAGCATCTCGGCCCAGTCTGCGGCGTCGATACCGCCGGCGCCGGAGCGGATGTTGATGAGTGCGTCGCGCTCGTCGTACTCGCCCGACAGCATGGTCTTGACTTCCATCGCCGCGATGTCGTCACGCAGGCTCGCCCGCTCGGCGTCGGCATCTGCCACCGCGTCGGGGCCTTCGTCTTCTGCCAGTTCGTAGAGGATCGGCATCTCGTCGAGCCGCTCGCGCAGTGCGACGATGCGGCGAAGCTCCGCCTGGGCGTGGGATAGCTGGCTGGTGACCTGCTGGGCGTGTTCCTGGTCGTTCCACAGACCGGGGTCGGCCGCCTGGTGCTCGAGCTCGTCGATGCGTCGGCGCAGCTCCTCGACGTCCACAACCGATTCGCAGGTGCGAAGGGTGGTGTCGAGGGCGTTCAGGTCTGCAATTACGTCGGGATGCACGGTTCTCAAGGCTACCGGGTGCCGACCTGGGCTCTGCTGTGCGTCACCCTGTCCGCTCCCCCGTGCGTCACCTATTGGGATCACCGCGACTGGAAGCCTTGCCAACCAGGGTCCGAGGGAACCTACTGGAGTGATGACTGTCACCGACGAATACCTGCAGAACAACGCCGCCTACGCCGAGCAGTTCACCGGTCCGCTCCCCCTCCCACCCAGCAAGCACGTTGCCGTTCTCGCCTGCATGGACGCCCGCATCGACGTCTATCGGGTGCTGGGGATCCAGGAAGGTGAATCGCACGTCATCCGCAATGCGGGTGGAGTCGTCACCGACGACGAGATCCGATCCCTCGCCATCAGCCAGCGTCTGCTGGGAACTACCGAGATCATCCTCATCCACCACACCGACTGCGGAATGCTGACGTTCACCGACGACGACTTCAAGCGATCCATCCAGGACGAGATCGGCATCAAACCCAACTGGGCTGCCGAATCGTTCCCCGACATCGACGAGGACGTCCGTCAGTCGTTGAAGCGCATCGAGAACAGTCCGTTCGTCACCGCGACGACCTCCCTACGCGGATTCGTCTTCGACGTCGCCACCGGAAAGCTGAACGAAGTCCTCCCCGTTTGAGCCGGTAGGTTGTGTACCCGTGACCGATCGCGCATCCGACCTCGCACTCGCCCTCCGTATCGCCGACGAGGCTGACGCGATCACTCGCGCCCGCTTCGGTGCGCTCGATCTTCGAGTCGACGACAAGCCGGACCTCACCCCTGTCTCCGACGCTGACCTCGCTGTCGAGCGTGCAGTGCGCGCGACACTCGGTGAGCACCGACCGGAGGATTCCGTACTGGGCGAAGAATTCGGCGGCGACGCAGTCTTCGAGGGCAGGCAGTGGGTGGTCGACCCCATCGACGGGACCAAGAACTTCGTCCGCAACGTACCGGTGTGGGCCACGCTGATCAGCTTGCTCGAGGACGGCGTCCCCGTCATCGGCGTCGTGAGCGCACCCGCCCTGAATCGGCGATGGTGGGCTGCAACAGGTTTGGGCGCACATACGTCCTTCGGGGACAGTGATGCGCGGGCGATCCAGGTATCCGCCGTCGATCGCAGCGAGTCAGCGAGCCTGAGCTTCTCGAGCCTCTCGGGGTGGAAGGACCGCGGAATTCGCGATCAGTTCGTCGAACTCACCGACCACGTATGGCGCGTGCGCGGTTACGGGGACTTCTTCTCCTACTGCCTCGTGGCCGAAGGCGCCGTCGACATTGCTGCCGAACCCGAGGTTTCCCTGTGGGATCTGGCAGCGCTCGACGTATTGGTCCGTGAGGCCGGCGGCGCGTTCACCGATCTGGACGGCGGCGCAGGTCCGCACGGCGGCAGCGCGGTCGCCACCAACGGACTGCTGCACGAAGACGTTCTGGCCCGCCTGCGGTAACCACCCGGATACCAGAACATCCCACCCGCCGCAAGGGTCCGAGGGAGGAGTTCCGACAGGCCCGTCGGCAGGATTCGGCACGACATCTCGGCCCGTTGACTGGAAGTAGTTGATCACGCACTACTTCCAGGAGAACGATGAACCGGATATCCAGGCGCACGATTCTGTTCGGTCTGGCCGCAGCGCCCCTCGGGCTCGCGGTGGGCTGCGGCGCCGACCCGGCAGCGAAGAGCACCACGTTGGCGGTGGCCGGAACTTCGCGTCCGCTACCGATTCCGCCGCTTGCCGAATCCACCGTCGACGACGCAGGTGTTCGCCACTTCACACTCCGTGCCGGTGCCGGAACCGCCGAGATCGTCGCGGGAAAACTCACCGACACTTGGGGTTTCAACGGATCCATTCTGGGGCCCACCGTCCGCGCCGAGCGCGGAGAATCTGTCGCATTCACGATCGACAACACACTGGCAGAGCCCACGACCGTCCATTGGCACGGCATGCATCTGCCCGCCAGATACGACGGTGGCCCGCACCAGACCATCGAAGCCGGCGGACGCTGGGAACCGGCGTGGACGATCGGTCAGCCGGCGTCGACGCTGTGGTATCACCCACACCCGCACGGATCCACCGAACGGCACGTGCAGCGCGGTCTTGCCGGACTGTTCCTGATCGACGATGCCGACACCCGGGCGTTGGACATCCCCAAAACCTATGGTGTCGACGATGTTCCGCTGATAATCCAGGATCGTCGATTCCTCGCCGACGGCAGCTTCGACGAATCAGATCCGACCGACATCGGCCTGCTCGGCGACACGATCGTCACCAACGGCATCTCCGACGCCTACCTCGACGTCACCACCGGGGTCGTCCGGTTGCGCATCCTGAACGGCTCTTCCGGCCGTCTCTACAACCTGGGGTTCCCCGACGACCGCACGTTCGATCTGATTGCCACCGACGGCGGACTGCTCGAATCACCGATTGCGATCAAGCGGATTCAGCTCAGCCCCGGCGAACGAGCCGAGATCGTGGTTCGCGTCGACCCCGGTGCGACCACCACACTGGTGTCGTTCCCGATCGAGGACGGCGGTGGCGTGAGTTCCTCCGACGCCGAGAACTTCGGCATGAACGACCGCTTCGACATCATCGAGCTGCGGGGGGTTGCCAGCCGTGCGTCACGGTCGACTCTCCCGGCGCAGTTGGCCGCACTGCCGCGTCTCGATCCGTCGAAGGCAAGCGTTTCCCGAACCTTCGATCTGCAGTGGTACATGATCAACGGGCAACGAATGGACATGAACCGCATCGACTTCGAGGCGGAGGTCGGCGCGACCGAGGTGTGGACGATCACCAACAAGGACAACTGGCCACACAATTTCCATGTCCACGACGTACAGTTCCAGATCCTCGACGTCGACGGTCGCACTCCCCCGCCGCACTTGCGCGGACTCAAGGACACCGTCTACACACCGCCGGGCAGCAGGGTTCGCGTCGCACTGCAGTGGTCCGAGTACACCGATCCCACGTTCCCGTACATGTTCCACTGCCACCTGCTGATGCACGAGGACCAAGGGATGATGGGCCAATTCCTCGTCCTCGAACCGGGACAGAAGGCGGCTCCGATGCAGATGGACATGCCGATGGACATGCCGATGCCTGGTTCGCACTCCGGTCACTGAAAGTTCTGCAAGTGGTACACAGCGAGGCGAACCCGATTGTCGCAACCGGTCTTCGACATCAGGTTCGCCACGTGTGTCTTCACCGTGGTCACACCCAGATGCAGCGTGTCCGCGATCTCCTGATTGCTCTTCCCTTCTGCCACCAGTGCGAGGACCTGCGATTCGCGATCGGTCAGCGGAACGCTCTCTGTCACCGCCGTGTCTGCGATACCACCGATCACCGCTCGATCCACAACGCGGCGGAGAAGTTCCGGAGTGAACACCATCTCGCCCTCGGCGACCCGCCGAATGGCGCCGAGCAACTCGGCGGGTTCGGTGTCCTTGACGAAGAACCCCGAAGCCCCCGCGGCGAGTGCGGGATACAGATGATCGTCGTCGTCGAAGGTGGTCAACACGAGAATGCGCGCTCGACGACCGGCCTTGACGATCTGCTGCGTGGCACCGATCCCGTCCAGCCCGGGCATTCTCAAGTCCATCAGAATCACGTCGGGGTCCAATTCGGCAGCGAGTGCCACCGCCTCGACGCCGTTCGACGCCTCACCGGCAACGGCCATGTCCTCGGCTGCCGCGCACAGCATCCGCAAACCGGCGCGCACCAGTCGCTGGTCGTCGACGATCAGCACGCTGATCACGAGACACCGCCCGAGACAACCAGTGGAATACTCACGTGCACTTCCCATTTCCCGTCACTGTTCGTGCCGGCGGTCATCTCGCCGCCGACCAACTCCGCGCGCTCCTGCATTCCCACCAGGCCATGACCTGCATTCCGGGGCGATCCCTCGACGTCGTTGACAACCCTGACATGGACCCGGTTGTCATCGCGACCGACCGAGACCGATACCAGCCCCTTTTTGTCGCCATGCTTCATGACGTTGGTCAGTGATTCCTGAATCACCCGCAACAACGTCAGCCTCCCGATTGCATCGAGATCGGCTGCGCCTGACTCGACATTCTCCTGGGTATCGAAGACCGACTGCACCTCGAAACCCGCCGCACGCACACGATCTATCGCCGCCCCGATTTCCGCGTCTACGGCATCCGGCTCGACCAGAGCGACCTCACCGAGCGAAGGATCACGAAGTGCGACCAGAAGCCGACGGATATCGGCCAACGCATCCGACGCCGTCGCACGCACATCCGCGAGGACCTCACGCACGGCCTCATCCTGGGGCGCCAAGACATGTTGAGCCACGCCGATTCTCAGGACGATCGATGCCATGTGGTGTGCAACCAGGTCGTGCAGTTCGCGGGCGAGCGCACTGCGCTCCGCAGCGCGGGTCTGCGCAAGATTGTTCGCGGCCAATTCACGCTGCGAGCGCAGATACAGTCCGAGCAGCAGTGGCAACCCCACGTACGCAAGCACTTTCACAGCCGTGGTGACCGAGAAGAATGCTTCGTGAGATTCGAACCAGATCCCCGCGAGCACCGAACCGCACCATCCTGCTGCCGATACGGCAACCATTTCTCTGCGCTCGGCCCGCATCGTGACGTCGACGACGGCGACAGCCCCGAGATACGGAACAAGTTCGGACAGCCCCCAGGCGTCGGCGACGAACATCGGAACGGCGAGCGCCGAGATGACCAGTGAAGCGAAGACCGGCCATCGACGGCCGGCGACGAAGGCGAGCGCCGACAGCATCGACAGCATCCAGTAGGTGACGGGAACTCGATACTCCCCCGGATACGTGCTGGCGATCAACAGGCACGGGACCACCACCAACGGCGCGTAGCGCATATATCGCTGTATCCGATCTGGCACCTCTGTCCGGCTCACCCCCCGAGCCTATGACGCGCATCATTTCGCGGTTTCTCGACAACAGACCTTACTGATGAGTAAGATAAAAATCGTCCAACGCCCCAACACCGAGAAACAGCTGGTGATCATGACCAAGCAAGACAGTGTTGCCCCCGACAAGAGCGCTCAGCGCAGCGAATCGGGCGCGCAGCGCGGCGGCGCCAAGGGTGCGCCCCGCGACACGTCCGCCGTCGGCCTGAACCCGATCAAACGCGACGCCATGGGCGCAGCCATGCGTGTGCTTACCAAGATCACCGGTTCGGAACTGGCCGAGAAGTTCAATCTGCGTCAGACCATCGATCGCGTGACCTACGAGGGCACCAAGACGGGCTTCAAAACCCTGGGTGCCGCCACTCGAGGGTTCCAGAAGGTCTCGGGCAACGGTGCACCCAAGCGCCTGCCCGACAACCCGAGCAAGAACGCCGACTACTTCGATCTCACCCCGGACGACGACCAGAAGATGATCGTCGAGACGGTGCGTGAGTTCGCGGCCGAAATCCTGCGTCCCGCGGCCTACGACGCCGACGGCGCAGCTCAGGCCCCCGCCGATCTCTCCAAGCGCGCGGCCGAGCTCGGTATCACGCTGATCAACGTTCCCGAAGAACTCGACGGAGCAGCCGCCGATCGCGGCGCAGTCACCAATTCTCTTGTTGCCGAGGCACTTGCGCACGGAGACATGGGACTTGCACTTCCGATCCTCGCACCGAGCGGTGTTGCAGTTGCACTGACGCAGTGGGGCACCGACGCGCAGCAGAAGACCTACCTTCCGGCCTTCACCGGCGAGCAGGTCCCCGGCGCAGCAGTGGTGGTCAACGAACCACGCGCACTGTTCGATCCGTTTGCCCTGCAGACCAAGGCAGTGCGCTCCCCCAGCGGCTACAAGCTCAACGGCGTCAAGAGCTTGGTGCCCGCCGCGGCTACGTCCGAACTCTTCGTCATCGCCGCGGAACTCGACGGCAAGCCGTCCTTCTTCATCGTCGAATCCGACACCAAGGGACTCGTCGTCGAAGCAGATCCCAGCATGGGTCTGCGCGCCGCCGGCCTGGGTCGCCTGATCCTCACCGACGTCGCTGTGTCGGAGTCCGCACTGCTCGGCGACGGTGACGCCGAGCAGCGCAAGGCCGAATACGCCGACGCGATTCGCCTGGCTCGCCTCGGTTGGGCGTCCATGGCCGTCGGCACCAGCCAGGCAGTTCTCGACTACGTGATTCCGTACGTCAACGAGCGCGAAGCGTTCGGCGAGCCGATCAGCCACCGCCAGGCGGTTGCCTTCATGGTCGCCAACATCGGCATCGAACTCGACGGACTGCGTCTGGTCACGCTTCGCGGCGCTTCACGCGCCGAGCAAGGCTTGTCCTTCGCTCGCGAATCCGCTCTGGCCCGGAAGCTGGCTTCCGAGAAGGGCATGCAGATCGGCCTCGACGGTGTACAACTCCTCGGTGGACACGGGTTCACCAAGGAACACCCGGTCGAGCGCTGGTACCGCGACCTCCGTGCCATCGGCGTTGCCGAGGGCATCGTCCTCATCTGACGCCGCTGAACTTCCAGGAGAACCACGATGATCAACCTCGAACTTCCCAAGAAGCTCAAAGCATCAGCGAACCAGGCACATCAGGTCGCGGCGCAGATCTTCCGACCCATTTCACGTAAGTACGATCTCGCTGAGCACGAGTACCCCGTCGAGCTCGACACCATGGCCGCCATGGTCGAAGGCCTCTCCGATTCCGGTGGAGACATCGGCGGCGCCAGCGGCGGACGGTCCGACGCGAGCGCCAAGGGTGGCAACGCCAACGGCGGCAACATGTCTGCGCTCCTCAACTCGCTCGAAACATCTTGGGGCGACGTCGGACTCATGCTCTCGATCCCCTACCAGGGGCTCGGCAACGCCGCGATCGCCGCAGTGTCCACCGACGAACAGCTCGAACGTTTCGGCAAGGTGTGGGCCTCGATGGCCATCACCGAACCGAGCTTCGGTTCCGACTCCGCCGCAGTGACCACCACCGCCGTTCTCGACGGCGACGAGTGGGTTCTCAACGGCGAGAAGATCTTCGTCACCGCCGGTGAGCGTTCGACGCACATCGTCGTGTGGGCGTCGGTCGACAAGTCGAAGGGCCGAGCGGCCATCAAGTCGTTCGTCGTTCCGCGTGACGCACCGGGCCTGAGCGTTGCTCGCCTCGAGCACAAGCTGGGCATCAAGGCCTCCGACACCGCAGTACTCCTGCTCCAGGATTGCCGCATTCCCGCGGACAACATCCTCGGCAGCCCGGAGGTCAACGTCGAGCAGGGCTTTGCCGGCGTCATGCAGACGTTCGACAACACCCGGCCCCTCGTTGCAGCCATGGCCGTCGGTGTCGGACGCGCGGCTCTCGAAGAACTGCGCGGCATCCTGACCGAAGCCGGTGTCGAGATCTCCTACGACACACCGGTCTACAACCAGCATGCAGCTGCAGCCGAGTTCATCCGTTTGGAAGCCGACTGGGAGGCCGCGTACCTGCTGTCTCTGCGCGCGGCGTGGATGGCGGACAACAAGAAGCCGAACTCGCTCGAAGCGTCCATGTCCAAGGCGAAGGCCGGCCGCACCGGCACCGACGTGACGCTCAAGGCAGTCGAGTTGGCCGGAACTTACGGCTACTCGCAGCGCCCGTTGCTCGAGAAGTGGGGCCGCGACTCGAAGATTCTCGACATCTTCGAGGGCACCCAGCAGATCCAGCAGCTGATCGTCGCACGCCGCCTGCTCGGAAAGTCGTCCGCCGAACTGAAGTGACGGTCGAACTGAAGTGACGGTCGCACAGACCCGATCCCGAAACACTCCGCCCCGCCACCTTTCGAGGTGGCGGGGCGGAGTGCTCGGTCGCCATCGTGAAACTTCACCACCGAAACCTGATTGCCCATTAGTGTGTAATCAGTCCTACAACGACGCTCGGAAGAGGTTCACGTATGCCCGGATTGGTCACCAAGGTCACTGACACCATCGGCGCGGCGGGGGTCATGTTCCGAGCCGGACTCGTCCCGTTCCCTCGCCTCGATCGCGGGCTCAAATCCATTGCAGCCGTGGACAAGTACGGACCCTTTGCCGGTCCGGTCCATGCACACGCCGAGAACGGCTACGACGCGGTGGCGATCATCGACGAGCGCGGACCCATCACCTATGCCGAGCTAGAGCGTCAGAGCAACGCGTTGGTCCGGGCGTGGCAGGCCGACGGCATCACGTCCGACTCGGTCATGGGTGCGATGTGCCGTAACCATCGAGGCTTGGTCCTGACCATGCTGGCGGCAGCGAAGAACGGAACAAAGCTCGTTCTCATGAACACGGGCTTCGCACGGCCCCAACTCGTGGACGTCGCCGCGCGTGAGAAGGTGGTCGCCTTTGTCTACGACGACGAGTTCGCGGACATCGCCGATGCCTTGCCGGACGACGTCGTCGTCTATCGTTCCTGGCCAGAGGGCACGGCCGCGGACGGTTCCACGGCAGCTACTCTCGACGAGGCCATCGCCGGACGCACCACGTCGTCGGTGCCGGCACCCGAGAAGAACGGTGGCTTCGTCCTCCTCACCAGCGGCACAACGGGAACTCCCAAAGGCGCGCCGCGTGGCCACACCTCCCCTCTCGCGTCGGCACAGTTCCTCGACCGCGTGCCGTTGCGCCGCGGACAGACCATGATGATGGCGGCCCCCGCCTTCCACGGAACCGGCGTCTCGCAGTTCGCTCTCGCGTTGGCGCTCGGCCAGACCGTCGTCATGCATCGAAAGTTCGACCCGGAGAACACGATCAAACTTGTCGCACAATACAAGTGCGACAGTCTGGTCGTGGTCCCGACGATGCTCACTCGGATCATCGACCTCGGTCCCGATGTGCTGTCCAAGTACGACACCTCGAACCTGAAGATCATCTTCTCGGCTGGTTCGTCACTCTCACCCGATCTGTGCAAGCGAGTCACGGCCTCGTTCGGCTACGTCCTCTACAACCTGTACGGATCCACCGAGGTCGCGGTGGCGACAGTCGCGACTCCCGAGGATCTGACCATTGCGCCGGGAACCGCGGGCCGCGCGCCGGTGACCTGTCACGTCGAACTGTTCGACGAGAACAACAAGAAGATCACCACCCCACACACGATCGGCAGAATCTTCGTCGCCAGCGGGCTGAGCTTCGAGGGATACACCGACGGGCGTGACAAGGAACGTATCGACGGACTTCTCTCGACCGGCGACGTCGGACACTTCGACGCCAACGGCCTCCTCTTCGTCGACGGCCGCGACGACGACATGATCGTCTCCGGTGGCGAGAACGTCTACCCGCTCGAAGTCGAGAACCTGCTCGCCGATCGAGAGGACGTCTTGGAAGCGGCAGTCATCGGAGTCGAGGACGCCGACTTCGGGCACCGCCTGCGAGCGTTTGTCGTCGTCGCCCACGGCGCCGACCAGAACTCCGACGAGCTGAAGGATCACGTCCGGTCGAATCTCGCGCGCTACAAGGTTCCCCGCGAGATCGTCTTCATCGACGAACTTCCCCGCAACGCCACCGGAAAGCTGTTGCGCCGCGTCCTGATCGAGATGGAGATCAGCGAAGACTGAGCACAGTCACAAAGCGCTGAGCGTCCGGATCAATTCCGCCTCGTCGACGCGAGTGGAGTGCCCGTCGCGGAGCACGACCTCGCCCGCAACCAACACCGTGTCCACGATCTGACGACTGCCCGTCGTGAGAATGGACGCGCCCGGATCTCGCACCGGGAGGCAACCGAAGTCGCGTTCGAACCGAATCATGGTGAGGTCGGCGGGATCGCCCACGGAGATCCCGCCAGACCTGGCCGGCAGACCGAGTGCTGCGTTTGCACCGCCGGATGCGATGTCGATCATGGCTTCGAAGCCGAACAGGTCGGCGCGGCCGCGCGCGGCTCGCTGCACGTAGGCGCCGGTGCGCAGCGTCTCGAGCATGTCCTGAGTGTCGTTGCTGGCTGCGCCGTCCACACCCAACCCCACCGCGATCCCCGCGTCGAGGAAACTCGGGACGGGCGCGATTCCGCTACCGAGGCGCATGTTGCTGACGGGGTTGTACGACACTCCGACGCCGCGCTCCGCCAGCACCTTCTGACCACGGTCGTCGAGTTCGACGCAGTGGACCGCCAGCACCCGGTCCCACAAGAACCCATGGGAATCGAGGTAGTCGACCGCGTTCATGCCCGCGTGTTCGGTACACATCGTGTTGTCGGTCTGCGTCTCGAGCAGGTGAATCGAGACCGTGAGGTCGCGAGCCTGCGCGAACTCACGCACTTCCGACATCCCGTCTGGGGTCAGCGAACGTGGGTTGGGTACCGCGACTGCCACGTCAATGCGGGAACCGGCGACGTCGCGCATCATCTGATCCGTATGTGCGAGAACATCTCCGAGTGGTTGCATGAGCCGCGGATCGAAGCCCCACTTCCTCGTCTTGTCCGCCCGGTCTGCGGTTCCGCGTCCCAGCACCGCACGAATCCCGGTGTCGTGCAACGCCCGGATCACAGCGTCGTGAACCTCGCTGGACGGGTGCGGCCACATGTGTTCGACCAGGGTCGTCGTACCGCTGCGCAATGCCTCCAGCGAGGCTGCGACAGTGGCCGTGTATGCGCGCTCCGGCGTGATCTGAACCGACTCTTCTGCGACCGCGAGTAGCCATTCGAGAAGCGGTGTCCCTTCGGCGATCCCACGCATCAGTGACTGCTGAAGGTGCGTATGGGTGTTGACGAACCCAGGGATCAGATACGCCCCCGATCCGTCCACACTTCCAGGTGTGGCGGTGCCGGTCGACTTCTCGATCGATTCGACCACCCCATTCGAGACGACGACGTCGCGGCCGGTCAGCCATTGCCCGCCGCTGTACAACGTCACGTCCCGGATGATCGCGTCGGTCATGTTCTTGGGCGCGGTAGTCATCGCCAGTTCTCCTGAAAGTGTGTGACGGAACGGATACGGATCAACGCGCGAAGTTCGCGCGTACTCGCTGGTCGATGTAGTCCTCGGCAGTGATCGGCGGGTATTTGCCCGCCGGCCCCTCGATGGTCACGTCGCGGTTCGCCTGAGCGAAGAACGCGAGGCTGTAGCGGGCTCCCCGATAGTCGGTGACTCCGGGACTCTTGACCCGGTGGAAGTTCGACGGCAGGACATCATCACTCCATCTCATCAGCATGTCGCCGATGTTGCAGGTGATCGCTTCCTCGGCCGGCACCACCGACGTCCATTCCTGGGTGTCCATCTCCTTGCCCGGGCACAGTTGCAACCCGCCCTGACCGTCACGCTGGAAAAGCAATGTCAGGCAATCGAAATCGGTGTGCGCTCCGGCACGCCACATCCCTTCGACATCTGCGTCGGCGGCAAGGGGGAAGTAGTGGAGTAGTCGCAGTGTGCTCTGGTAGGTGGCCACCGACGGGTCATGTGCCCTGGTGAAGAAGTCTCGTTCGAATCCCAGCTTCTCGGCGAAGCACGACAACAGGTCCATCGCAATGCCCCAGCACTTGGCTTCGAAGTCCAGGATCGTTTCGCGGAATCCACCCAATTCGTCTGCAGTGGGCCACAGATCACCCATATGCGGGCGGGTCACCTGGTAGGACTCTTTCTGATCAGGTGTTCCGATGGACGGACGCACCTGCGTCATGCTCTCCCAGCCGGAGTTGAAACCCTTCTTGAGCGGGTACTGCGCTTTCACCTCAGTGGGCAGTGCAAAGAATCGCTCGGCCGCCGCGAAAGCCTCGCGGACCTGGTCCAGATCGATTCCGTGATTGACGATTTGGAAGAATCCGATGTCGGTCGCTGCCGACCACAACTCCTCGGCGATCTCGCTGCGCCGGTTCTCGAAATCCGAGAGATCGATTCTTCGGACCTCGCGGTCGGTGGTCTCCGTGCCCAGGCCACCCATGCGGGTCTCGCGGTTGAGTTCTGTCATGTCGTACGTCATTTGCTGTGAGCTCCTTCAGCGGATTCCGATGGACCGATCGGTGAATTTGTCGGTGTAGATCTCTTCAGCAGTCAATGACTGCGGTATCGCCGCACCCCCGGCGTTGAGAATGGGCTTCAGTTCTTCGACGGTGTGAGCGACTCGCGTCATGTCGAACGTGCCGACGGATCCGTCTGCCTCGTTCGCGATCAGGCCTTTCTCTTTCAGGAGCTGGGCACTGAACGCTGCTTCACCCTCGGTGTAGGGAGAGAACGACACGTCCTGCGAGACGACGTCGACAATGGCAGCATTCGCCGCATCCGGCGCAGTGATGTAGTCCGCGGTGGCCTGCTGAATGATCGGAACCAGCTTGCTCAAACACGGCGAGAGTGTCTCGACCTTGTCGGCACGAACGGAAACATTGGACGCGTAGATGTCGAAACCCGAATCTTTCAGCAGGTCATAGGAAACCGGCTTGTCCCACGCCGGCGTCTCCTTCTCGTACGTGTACGGTTCCGAATTCGCGAATCCTTGCTGAGCGATGGTCGGGTCACCGACAAATCGCGAGGGAGCTCCGTCGTAGCTCGTGTCGAGCTGAGACTGCTCCAGTAGTCCTTTCGCCACGAGCCACTGCGGAAAGAGTTGCTCCTTGGAAACGACGACACTCGCGTCGGACTTGCCGATATCGGCAACACTCGTCCAGTCCGGATGAGACTCTTTGTCCCACAAGAGGATTGCCGGGCTGTATTTGAGCAATGGCGTGACGGCCACAACGGGCTGACTTGCCGCTGCCGCGATCACCTGATCCCCGTGCACCAAGCCGAGAGTGATGGAATCGTCGACGTACATCTGGGAGCTGACGGATTGGAACCCGATTGCCGGTCCCCCGGCCCGCAAGGTCAGGTCGACTCCGGTGTCCTTCCCTCCGGCGACAAGAGTCCCACTGACGGACTTGTCGTCGGTGTCGACCGAATAGCCGGGACCGAGCATCTCGAAGAGCGCTCCCATATCCGACTGCGGCTGCCATTGGAGTTGAACCACAACGTTTTCCGGACAGAGACCCGCAAGGTTCTGCGCCTCGGCAGCTGGTTCGAGAGATTCGGCTTTCGCCGTCTCAGCCTCACTGGAGCTGCACGCAGTCAATCCGATGGCTGCACACATGGCCAGTGCCGCGCCCGCCGCTCCCACACTTCTGCGATTGGAATGCACCTTGCGATTTGAATACACAGCGTCTCCTTCGTGAAAACAATTGGGATGTGGGCGAACCAAGAAGGGTGATCCGATGAGCACACTCTGCAGCACGTGGATTACATGCAATCGCCTCGTTGTTTCCATCAGGTAACGCGCGCCAGGATTCTCGCTTCACCTGCAATGTCACCTCACATTTACATTCAGCAATCTAAGCGACATACATGCAATTCAAGATAGTTACTACATCTTGAAGAACTTTTGCATGCATTACTGAACCGGAGGCTCAGATGGAACTCGCGAACACGATGCAGGATGCCGACGCTCGCAAGCTCACCGCGCCGATGCAGATGGTCTTTTCCGATGTCGTCAAGAAGTTCGATACCGGCACTGTCGCGCTGGACGGCATCGATCTGGACGTGGAGCGAGGAGACTTCGTCGCCGTGGTCGGACCCTCAGGCTGTGGCAAGTCGACTTTGTTGCGCATGGCGGCCGGCCTCGAGCGACCGACCAGTGGTGCGGTTGCCCTCGACACCGAATCAGTTGGCTTCATCTTCCAGGAGCCGACTCTCCTCCCCTGGCGAACCGTGCAGGCCAACGTCGAATTATCGGCTGAACTCGGTGGCGGCGACAAAGCAGCGCGAAAGTTGCGCGCCGACGAGGCAATCCGCGCAGTCGGCCTTGCGGACTTTGCGAAACAACTGCCCAATGCGTTGTCAGGCGGAATGAAGATGCGTGTCTCGTTGGCGCGTGCGCTCACCCTCGCACCCGCTGTGATGCTGCTCGACGAACCTTTTGGTGCGCTCGACGAGATGACACGACTGGAGATGCAGGTAGAGCTCCAAAGGCTCTACACCGACAAAGGGTTCACCTCGATGTTCATCACGCACTCGGTATCCGAGGCCGTGTACCTCGCGAACAAGGTGGTCGTCATGACCGCCAGGCCTGGACGAATACATTCGGTCGTGGACATCGATTTCCCGTACCCGCGTAGCCCGGAACTGCGCTACGACGCCCGATACACCGAACACGTCGCCGAGATCTCGGCCAGCCTCCATGGGAGCTCACGATGACCGAAGTCCTTGCAGTACAACAGGGCACCACCGTACGCAATACCGCCGTTCGTACTGATTCTGCGACCACGGCGCAAGCACAGCCACAGTCCGGACGGCCCTCTCGAATGAGAGCGCTCGGCACCTTCCTGCTCTATCCGCTGCTCTCACTTGCCGGCGCGGTCACAGCGTGGTCGATCGTCAGCTACCTCGTTCTCTCCCCGGAACGTCGATTTCTCCTTCCGCCGCCGAGTCAAGTACTGACGAAGTCGCTACTCGACTGGAAACACCTCTCTCCCATGCTCGAAGCCCTCGCAGTGACGGCACAGGTAGCACTGGTCGGCTTCGTCGTCGCGGTGGCAGTCGGCGTCGGAACCGGCGTGCTGATGAGCCAGGCCAAGTGGATCGAGCGGATCGTCTATCCATATGCCGTTGTGCTGCAGGTCATTCCCATCCTCGCCATCGTCCCCCTCATCGGACTCTGGTTCGGCTACGGCATGACCGCGCGCACCCTGGTGTGCGTTCTCATCGCGGCCTTCCCGATCATCACCAACACACACTTCGGGTTGCAATCGGTCGATCGCGGACTGCACGAACTCTTCACCCTCGGCCGCGCCTCGCGTTGGGATCGACTGGTGAAACTCGAACTGCGAGCGGCAATGCCGGCCATTCTCACCGGCATCCGCACCGCCTCCGGCCTTGTTGTCGTCGGTGCCATCATCGGCGACATGTTCTTCGCCAAAGGACAACCCGGGATCGGGACCCTGCTCGACGTCTACCGAAGCCGCCTTCAGTCCGAGGATCTGATCGCCGCGATCGTGATCGCGTCGGTGTTCGGCGTCCTCGTCTTCTCTGCCTTTGGATTCCTCTCACGTGTGCTCGTCGGTAAGTGGCACACGTCCGGCCGCAAGGACTTTAAATGACCCACGAAAATCCCGCCTTCGAAATCCCTACGATCGATATCAGCCCGTACCTCCGAGGCGAGGCATCGGCTGCAAACGCCACCAACAGCACTGCCTGTGCGGAAGTGGCAGCTCAACTCGATCGCGCGTGCCGGGAGGTCGGATTCATACAGATTGTCGGACAC
>NZ_BCRM01000006.1 GCF_001552595.1 Rhodococcus erythropolis NBRC 15567 | reverse complement strand
GCATTCCACGATCGGCGACCGACGGACTGGCCGACGCTCTCGACGAGTTCTTTGCTCTCCCACTGACGGTGAAGAACAACTATCGCCGTCCCTCGTCCGAGAACCGTGGCTACTCGCCACCGAAGTCGGAATCACTCAGCATGAGCCTGGGCGTCGCCGCTGCGAACCAGATGAACGATTTCTACGAAGCAATAGTCGTGGGCACAGAGGTGAGCGACTATCCGGGCGTCGACCTACCCGAGTCCAGCTACGCCGCCAACACTTGGCCTGAGGCCGCGCCCGGATTCCGACCGGCAATCGAAGAGTATTTCCGTCATGCCCAGGGCTTGGCACGAATCCTGATGTGCGCCTTTACCGACGCCCTCGGATTGCAGCCCGAGTACTTCGATTCGATGCTCGACCATTCGATCGACGCGATGAAGATGAACAACTACGCACTGCCTGAGGGCGAGATCCGCATCTCCGGCGACATGACGGGAATGGGCGCTCACACCGACTTCGGAATCTTGACCATCCTGTGGGCAGATCAAGTTCCGGGCCTTCAAGTTCTGAGTGCCGATGGCGTATGGCACGACGTCCAACCTGCCGACGGCGCACTCTTGATCAACCTCGGCGACGCAATGGCACGCTGGACGAACGACCGATGGCGCTCGACAGTGCACCGAGTCGACCCACCTATCGTCGATGGTCAGATCATCCGACGTCGCTCTGCCGCATTCTTTTTCGACGGAAACTACGACGCCGTCATCGAAGCACTGCCAGGGACTCTCGAACCGGGCGAGGTGGGATACCCGCCGATCACGATCGCCGAGAACATCGCGGCCAAAGTGGCCGGGCTGAAAGGCGCGACGGCGCCCGACGTCGACAGTCGCAGCGCTGACCGGGTGCGCGCCGCCGGATAGCGCTCCCGGGTACCGTCGATATCGTGCAGGATCGAAGTGAGGACAAGATGACCACCACCGAACGAGCTTTGCTCACCGAGTCCGTGCACGAGACGCTTCGCGAACTGATCTTTTCGGGAGAGCTGGCGCCGGGGACACCACTGAGTGTTCCCGCGCTGGCGAGCAAGCTCAATGTCAGTCGAACGCCGGTCCGCGAGGCCGTGCAGCAGTTGATCTACGAGGGCATCGCGGTCCACACCCGAAATGCGGGTGCAAAAGTCGATTCGCTGGACGCAGAGTCTCTGCGCGCGGTCTTCGAGGTGCGTGAGGTACTCGACGGTCTCGCGGCGTTCAACGCGACGGCCAATGCCACGCATGAAACCGTGTCACAGCTGAACAAGATGGTGCAGGTGCAACGCGAACTTCTCGAGAGCCCGCCGGATCAGCGTCGCGATTCGACGCTGGACCTCGAGTTCCACACCTTGATTCGTGAGACTGCATGCAATCACCCGCTCAGTGAAGCCCTACATCGTCTCGACGGACAGTCACATCTCTACCGTTCGGACATGTGGAGCCTCGAGCTCAATCGGCGGATCGCCGTCACCGAGCACGCTCGTATAGTCGCGGCCATCGAATCGGGTGACGCCTTGGGAGCCAGAACTGCCGCGAGCGCACACGTAGCCGGGCTACTCGTCCGAACAACCCGGACCTGAAGCTTTACCGAAATGACGGGAACAACGTGTCAGGCCAGGTGATGTCGCCGTCGTTCTCGTCCACGAACGTACCGACACAGTCGCGCCCCAAAGCGCTGATCGCTCCCGAGATGACCTCTGGATGCTCGAGCTCGGTGAGATGGTCTGCTCCGGTTCCGGCCCCGGGAACGCCATCGACGTACACCCGGCACTGGCCCCCGTCCAACCGACCGTCCGCCCACTCGCCTGAGCTCTGCACCACCGAATAGTAGGCAGATCCAGGAGTGTCCTCACCGGCATTGAGCTTGGTGAGAACTTCGGAGAACATGCAGGTGTCGTAACCGTCGGCAGGGCCTTGTACGCAGCCACCGGGGCTACCGTACTGCGGAGCACCGATGGCGACGAATGAATCCACTACTTCGGAGCCACCGAGGAACTTCGCGTAGTACCGGGAGCTCAGTCCACCCGCACTGTGCGCGATCACCCCGACGGAATCAGCGCCGGCAGCGTAGGAGCGAATCGAATCGGCAATCAGCTCGGCGTCGGCCGCAATCATCTTGCCGGGTGCGTCGGCGAAGTGTGTCTCGTAGCCAGCAGCGCTCAGTGCCTCGTCGAGGGCGCGGTAGGTCGCCTGGTGCGTTTCTCCCGAGTTGTAGAGCTGCTGCCCTGGAACGATGAAGACCACGCGCTTCGCATCGGTGATCCGCCCACCGGCGGCAGCGCTTCCTGCCGAGAACGCCAGAGCGGTGGCCACCAGCGAAGTAGTCACCGCCATCGCCAAAAGAATCTTCGAGAGTCGCACGTCGCCACCCTACGACGGCTGCGCACAAAAAAGGACCGCCGCACTGGAATCCAGTGCGGCGGTCCTTTTCTAGTAGCGGGGACAGGATTTGAACCTGCGACCTCTGGGTTATGAGCCCAGCGAGCTACCGAGCTGCTCCACCCCGCGATGCATTGACAAAGTTACACGAGCAGATGAACGGAACGCAAATCGCCTGCGCTGGAGCGAAATACACGCCTGAAAGTCGAAGAATCGGGTGACTGGGTTCACAAAATGCCCGTGAGCATCAACACATAACAAGCATGTAACGAACGTACCTCGAAACGGCATCGGAAAGGCTCTACCAGCACAAACGCCGAAAATCCTGGATGGGAGAAGACCAGGTGGTCCGGAAAATCGCGAATCGACCCTCGTTCAGCGCTCCCGTACGGTCGGTCCCGGCCCGAATCAACCGGGCGAACGCCGACCCGCCGCTGCTCCACTCTGCCCCGCGGGATCGGAACCCCCGAAACCTTCGAGGGGCAGAGACACGGAGAGACAAGCGCCCGGGAAAGTCAGCATCATCGCCGACCCGCAGGCCCGCCGATGTCAGCAAGCGCGGAGAGGATTTACCCCGACATGACGTACACCAGCATCAGCAAGCGTGCATTCGGCACATTGGCAGTAGCCGGCGCACTTGTCGCAGTGCCCCTCACCATGAGCACCGGCACCGCTTCCGCAGCCACCCACAACTGGGACGGCGTCGCACAGTGCGAGAGCGGTGGCGACTGGAACATCAACACCGGAAACGGCTACTACGGCGGCCTGCAGTTCTCGCAGAGCACCTGGACCGCCAACGGTGGCACCGGCTCGCCCGCCAACGCTTCCAAGGAAGAGCAGATCCGCGTCGCCGAGAACACCCTGCAGAGCCAGGGCCCCGGCGCATGGCCCGTCTGCGGCCAGCGTCTGACCGTCGCAAGCGAGCCGGCAGTCGAAGAGGCTCCCGCCGCAGCACCGGCTCCCGTCGCCGAGGCACCCGCAGTTGCTCCCGCCGTCGAAATCCCGGCCGAGCTCAAGCCCGCCGCACAGCAGGCTTACGACACCGCTCGTGACCTCGCCGGCCAGTACGGATTCGCCGCACAGTTCCAGCAGCTCTCCGATGCCAACGCACCGATCGTTGCAGCACTGCGCTGATTCAGCTCATACAGCTTCACCTGAGCACACAAGAAGGCCCACCATCCGATCGGATGGTGGGCCTTCTGCTATTTCACGAACCGACGCCGCTTACCTCGGCAGCGCCTGGTACGCGTCGACAGCCTTCTGGAGGCGGTCGAGCGCAGCACCGTAGCTGGTGAAGTCACCGCTCTGTTGCGCCGACTTCAATGCCGCCATTGCCGAATTGACCTCGGCCAGCGCCTTCGTGACGTCATCCGAAGAAGCCGGCGGGGCCGGTGCCGTCGGAGTAGTCGGCGTTTCCGGTTGCGCTCCGGTATCCGGATCGGGTGCCGGCTGAGTGACAGTCGCTGCCGAACCTGCGCCCGGCCAAATCTGACTGATCGCCTCGGAGACGGTCGGTGCATAACCGATCCGAATGCCGTTGGTGTCGCTGAAGCTCACCAGCACACGCGCCAACTGAGGGAACGCGTTCTGCGAGTTTCGCTGCGAGTACAAAGGCTCGACATAGAGGATTCCACCCTCGGCAATCGGCAGAGTCAGCAAGTTTCCGTACTGAATCTTGTTCGACTGCTTGAGCAGTGACACTTCCGAAGCAACACGCGAATCCGACGTCATCGCAGACTGAGCCTGCTGTGGACCCTGAGTCTGCGTATCGGTCGGCAACTGCAGCACCGTGAACTTGCCGTAGTTCTCCTTGTCGTTCGCCACCGAGATGTAGGCCGACAGCAACTCACGACTGAACCCGACCATCGGACTGGTCAGACGGAAATCCGCCTTCGCGGTGTCCTTGTCGCCCACCAGCACGTAGTACGGCGGTTGGTTGGCCGACGTGTCGATCGTCGGATCGCTCGGAACTGACCAGAACGCGTTGTTGGTGAAGAACTCACTCGGATCGTCGACGTGGTACTTCGCCAGCATCTCTCGCTGAACCTTGAACATGTCTTCCGGGTAGCGGAAGTGTGCCTGCAGGTCGTCCGAGATTTCGCTCTTCGGCTTCACCGTGTTCGGGAAGACTCCCATCCACGCCTTCAGAACCGGATCCTGCTCGTCGACCTGGTAGAGCGTGACCGTGCCGTCGTAGGCGTCGACCGTGGCCTTCACGGAGTTACGGATGTAGGAGAACTCCTGACGCGGAATGAGGCGCCCGGTTGTCTGGTCGATACTGTCCTCGACCAACCCGTCGAGCGAACTGCGCTGCGCGTACGGGTAGTCCTGGGCGGTGGTGTAGCCGTCGATGATCCACTGCATCTTGCCGTCGACCACTGCAGGGTAGGCAGCGCCGTCGGTCGTCAGCCAAGGCGCGACCTCCTCGACCCTTTCCTTCGGATCACGCTTGAAGATGATCTTCGAGTTCGAGCCGATTGCACTCGAGAACAAGATGTTGCGCTCGGTGTACTTCGCCGCGAATGCAAGACGGTTGAACCAGTTGCCGATCGAGACACCACCCGAACCGGTGTAGGTGTACTTCGAGGTGTCGGTGTCGTACTCACGAGGTCCCTCGCCGTCGACGGAACCGACGATCGAGTAATCGGCGTCCGACTGGCTGATCACCTCGCCGTAGTACGACCGCGGATTGTCCACCTTGAGGTTCTCGTTCTCGGGCGTGGTCGTCAGGTCGCTGACCGAGTAGATCGGGTAACCACCGGTGTTGTTCTGACTGTCGCCCTGCACGGCCGTGACTTCGTTCGCCTGGGCCGCGACGAAACCGTTGCCGTGCGTGTAGACCGTGTGCTTGTTGATCCAGTCCGTCTGGTTCCCGGAAAGGTTGTTCGGCGACAGCTCACGCGCTGCGACAACGAAGTCGCGCAACTGGCCGTCCTGTTCGTAGCGGTCGACGTTGAGCGTCTGCGGGAACCCGTAGAAGTTCTTGAGCTGACGCTGAGCGGTGAACGTCGGCGACAGAATGGTCGGATCCAACAGTCGGGTGTTCGCGATCGTGGTCCGGTCGGCCGGAACGTCCTGGGGCTGCTTGGTGCCAACTCCCGGATAGTCGACGTAGTCGACGTTTTCTTCCGTGATCCCGTACGCCTGACGGGTCGCTTCGATGTTTCGTTCGATGTACGTGCTCTCCTTCTGCGCCGCATTGGGCTTGACGGAGAACTGCTCGACGATCATCGGGTAGACCGCCCCGACGAGCACCGACGAAAGAACCAAGAGAGCGACTGCCATGGCCGGTATCCGAAGATCCCGCGTGAAGATCGAGGCGAAGAACGCCAACGCGCAGATGACCGCGATGGACAACAGAATGAGCTTCGCCGGCAGAACCGCATTGATGTCGGTGAAGCCCGGACCGGTGAACGTCGGTTCCTTACGACTACTCGACATCAACGAGTACCGATCGAACCAGTACGCCACCGCCTTGAGGAGCACGAAGGTGCCGGCGATGACAGCCAGTTGAACACGTGCGGCAGTCGTGAATGTCCCAGCGCGCCCGGCCAACTTGATCCCACCGAAAACGTAGTGGGTGACCAGGTTTGCCACGAAGGCAAGCAGGATCGAGACGAACAACCAATTCAGAACGAAGCGGTAGAACGGCAGATCGAACGTGTAGAAGCCGACGTCCAAGTTGAACTGAGGATCGGTGATGCCGAACGGCTGACCGTTGAGGAACAACTGGATGGTGACCCAGTTGGCCTGCGCGATGAGACCGGAGAGAATGCCGATCGCGACCGGAATGATCACGCCGAACAGACGAAGTCGCGACATGACGGTCGTGCGGTAGCGCGCGATCGGATCGTTGGGTCCGGAGACCGGAACGAACACCGGACGTGCGCGGTACGCGAGAAGCATCGCGAGCCACACGATGGCTCCGACGACAATTCCGACCACGAGGAAGAGCACGAATCGCGTCAGCAGAACCTTGGTGAAGACACCGCGGTAGCCGACTTCTCCGAACCACAACCAGTCCGTGTACATGCCGATCAGTCGCGGCCCCACGAGCAGCAAGGCCGCCACTACGACAGCCACCACCAACAAGATTCGACTGCGTCTGGACAGAGAGGGTAAACCTGCGGGGGGCCGCATGCCCACGTGCCACGCTCCAAGATTTGGCGACGCCGTGGCGTCGCAACCGATTGCATCGATCACTGCGGCCACGCCCGAGTGGACTTGGCCGTTTCCGACCACTCTACGTAACAACGGTCACGGGTTGACAACACGGAGAGCAGGGAGCCGGACAGAAGGTGGGAGGATGAACGTGTGAGTGAAGAGAATATGAGCAGATCACCGAGTGCCCTCGCCCGGTGCGTTCATGAAGTTGTCGACCACATCGACGCCGAAGGCTGGGATCAACCGCCGAAGCTGTACGCGTTGGTGCCTACCGAAATGCTCGCCGCGGCCGAACCCGGACTGCTCGACCAACTCGCCGAGGGCGCCGAATACACACCGATCGAACAGGAATCGCTTCCCGAGGACATCATCGGCGGTTCACGGGCCCTCGACGAGTTCCTGGCAACGACGCATTGGCCCGAGTCGGTGCAGGGTTGCATCCTGGTTCAGGAGATCGTCGTCCTGCCGCCCGAGGCGGAATCGGATCTCGATCACGCCACGGCGCCGGTATTGACCGATCAGCATGCTGCGGACGAGGTCGCGCGACTGACGGCCAACGCGCATCCCGATCGACGCGAGGCTCGACTGTTCGTCGGCGTGCTCCGTGACGGTCCTTCGCTGTCGCTTCTGCAGATGCGTCCCGACGAAGATGCGGATCCGTACGGTGACCTGGAACTGCTCACCTACGACGGTCTTGCACCTCACCTGGTTCACGCGTTGTACGCGACGCTCGACGAAGTCGAAGAAGACTGAAAGAAGAAGACTGACCGAGCCTGTCTTCGGCAAGGCAGGTTTCAGCAGCGGGGTGCGTCGCCGCCCGTGTTGAGGCTTTCGAGTGAGTCCACTGCGCCGGGCAGGTTGTCGACCTTGACGAGTCGAAGCCCGTCCGGCGCATTCTGTTTCGCCTCGTCACAGTTCTGGGCCGGCACGAGGAAGGTCTCAGCACCGGCTTCGGAGGCGGCGATCAACTTGTACCTGATACCGCCGATCGGACCGACCTCGCCGTCGGAGTCGATGGTGCCCGTCCCGGCCACGAACTTTCCGCCGTTGAGCTCCCCTGGAGTCAGCTTGTCCACCAACGCCAGTGTGAACATCAGTCCGGCAGAAGGACCGCCGATGTCGGCAAGGTTGAACTGCACGGTGAAGGGAACGTCCGGGACCTCGTTGGGCGTGACGCCGAGGTAACCCGATTCGGGCTTGTTGGGCCGCGCCCCAACGGTGACCGGTACAACGGTCTCCACACCCTCGCGAAGGACGGTGACGTCGATCGCGGTGCCGGGCGCGATCGCACCGACCGTGTCCTGAACGCCGGTGATGGTGGTTACCGGAGTGTCGCCGATCTTGACCAGGACATCGCCCTCTTGCAGGGCACCCGCGGCAGGGCCGTCCGGGGTCACCTTCGAGACAGTGAGTGCCACCGGCTTACCGAGAAAGTGGAGTGCAGCCAACTCGGCACTGTCCTCGGACTGCTGGAAGTCGGCGGTGTTGGCCTGCTGAATCTCTTCCTTCGACTTCTCGGGCGGATAGATCTCCGAGCGTGGGACGAGTCCGTTGCTGCCACTCGCCCACAGTCCGAACGCTTCGAAAATGTTGAGGCCGTCGCGAACCGACACCGTTGTCATGTTGAGGTTGCCGTCGGTGGGATCGACCTCGGTCCCTTGGATGTCGACGACGGGCTTACCGTCGACGTCGCCGAGGGTGTTGAAGGTGGGGCCAGGACCGAGTGCGACATAAGGAACAGTGACCATTGTTCCGACGACTCCCAACACGACGATGGGTGCGAGTGCGGCCAAGAGCGTCACTATCCGTCGATTCACCTGATCCAGAGTAAAGCGCGAAGGCGCCGGAGCACCGATCGCACCGCCTGAGCGCCGTGCGTGTTCGCCGTCAGCGTGACTCGGAGGGCGACTCCGACCGCTCGAGCCTTGTACCGTTGAGGTATGAGCAATATGCCGTTCGGCTTCTCCAACTCCGACGACGATCCCGATCGCGACAAGAACGCGGCGGGTGGCAATCCGTTCGGGGGTGGTGACACGCCGTTCGGGTTCGGCGCGGGCGGTGAGGGATTCGATCCGGCTCAGCTCGGCCAGATGCTCACCCAGTTCGGTCAGATGCTGAGCGGGATGGGCTCGTCGATGGGCCAGGGCGGTACTTCCGGTCCGGTGAACTACGACATCGCCAAGAAGCTGGCACGCCAACAGATCGGATCGGTTACACCGATCACCGAGGGCAATGTCAAGGCGATCGCCGACGCCGCACATCTGGCCGAGATGTGGCTGGACGCCGCAACGACGCTTCCGGCCGGAGCGAGCCGCACTCTCGCCTGGACTCCGAACGACTGGCTCGACAACACGATCGACACGTGGAAGCGACTCTGTGATCCGGTGGCCGAGAAGGTGGCGGGCATGTGGGTCCAGGGACTTCCCGCCGAAGCACAGCAGATGGCGGGCCCGATGCTAGGCATGCTCGGCCAGATGGGTGGACTCGCGTTCGGCTCGCAATTGGGCCAGGCACTCGGCCAACTGTCCACTGAGGTGCTCTCCTCCACCGACATCGGCTTGCCCCTCGGACCAGAGGGCACCGCGGCCCTTCTCCCCGCTGCGGTTCAGGCGTTCAGTGAGGGTCTCGAACAGCCGCATCAGGAAGTTCTGGTGTTCCTCGCCGCGAGGGAAGCAGCTCATCAGCGCCTTTACAGTCACGTTCCGTGGCTGCGACAGCGTGTTCTCGCCACAGTCGAGGAATACGCCCGCGGGATCACGATGGACTTTTCGGCAATGGAAGAATTTGCCAAGGACCTCGACCCGTCCGCTCTCACCGATCCGAGCAAGCTCGAAGCGCTGATGCAGCAGGGCACGTTCGAGCCGCAGAACACCCCGGAGCAGAAAGCCGCTCTCGAACGGCTCGAGACTCTGCTTGCGCTGGTCGAGGGTTGGGTGGAGACGGTCGTCACCGCCGCACTCGGCGAGCGACTGCCCGGTGTTGCCGCGATGAGCGAGACGTTGCGGCGTCGCCGTGCCACCGGCGGCCCCGCCGAACAGACCTTTGCGACGCTGGTCGGACTCGAACTTCGTCCTCGCAAGGTCCGTGAAGCGGCCGGGTTGTGGCAGAAGCTCACCGCGGAAGCCGGTATGGACACTCGTGACGGCGTCTGGTCACATCCCGACCTCATGCCCGATTCGAGCGATCTCGACGCACCGGACGGATTTGTCGCCCGGGTCCTCGGCGGCGGCGAAGCCGGCAATTTCGACGACCCGATCGCCCAGCTCGAAGCCGTCGAGGCAAAAGAGCGTGCGGCCGAGGCAGCGATGGACAAGACCCGCGAGGACGACGAAGAGAAATAATTCCTTCTCGACACATTTTCGCAGTTCAGCCATGCTGACGTCCTGTGGATAACTGTCACTGACGCGGACTCGCCGACGGCCCGCCGTGCCAGCATCGAACGATGACCGGTGACACGCAAGACGACACCACACAGAACAGCACGTCACAGCGATCCGCGGGACCCCGATGGGACCCGCGGATCGCTGTTCTGTCGCGCCCGGACGGTCGGCTGCAGCTGGGATGGACACCCGGACGTGCCGTCCTGCTGACGCTGCCTGTCGGGGTCGATGCGCGCGCGGTGAAGTCGATCCTCCGCAAAATGGACGGCTCCAGATCCCGCGCGACCATCCTGTGGGAAGCATCGACGCGCGGGATTTCGACGTCGGTGACGGAGAAGTTGCTCGAGCAACTCACCGATTCCGGATTCGTCCACACTGCCGCCAGGAGGACCGTGTCCGTCCGGATCCACGGTGTCGGTCCACTCTCGGACGCCGTCGAGCGCGCCCTGGTCACCGGCGGGGTAAGCACGCGTCGCTCGCGCGGGTATCGCAACACCGACGTCGTGCGCACGTGGAACGAACAACTGGTGGTCCTGGCCGACGACGTTGTCACTGATCCTCGCCTGGTCAGCGATCTCGTTCGCTGCGGACTCCCCCACCTTTCCGTCCGCATCCGCGACGGCAACGGTGTGATCGGTCCTCTTGTCGTGCCGGGCCAGTCGAGTTGCCTGCGATGCGCCGACATCATCCGATCCGAACTCGACCCTCATTGGCTTCATCTGTCCGCGCAGCTACTCGGCAGCGCCGGCCACGCGGAATCGGCGATGATCCATGCAAGTGTCGCGCTGGCCCTGGCCGAGATCGACTCCGCATTATCCGAGACAACGGCGACGCATGCGGCGAGTCTGTCGTCGACGCTCGAGATCGCGCTCCGTCCGTATCGGATCACAACCAGGCGCTGGCCTCGGCAAATATCTTGCAGTTGCCAATACCTGGCACCTGTTTCGGGCAAAGGACGCCCCAGTCAGACATGATGGTGTGGTGTCCGAGATCCCACGCAAGAGTTCTGCCCGTACTGCCAAACTCGCGAGCATCCCCCTGGGGATGGCCGGTCGCGCCGCCATGGGCTTCGGACGCAAGCTCGCCGGCGGCGACAAAGGCGAGATCGACGCGCAATTGAGCGCGAAGGCCGCCGAGCAACTGTTCGCGGTGCTGGGCGAACTCAAGGGCGGCGCGATGAAGCTGGGCCAAGCGCTCAGCGTCATGGAGGCGGCGATTCCGGAGGAATTCGCGGAGCCGTACCGCGAGTCGCTGAACAAGCTCCAGGCCGCCGCCCCGCCGCTGCCGACCAAGCAAGTACACAAGATGCTCGATCAGCAACTCGGAACCAAATGGCGCGACCGATTCCAGTCGTTCGACGACGAACCGACCGCGTCGGCAAGCATCGGGCAGGTTCACCGTGCGGTCTGGGCGGACGGCCGCGACGTGGCCGTGAAAGTTCAGTACCCCGGCGCCGACGAAGCTCTACGCGCCGACCTCAAGACCTTGGGCAGATTTGCCGGTCTCTTCGGTTCGGTCATGCCCGGTGTCGATGTGCGCCCCGTGATCGAGGAGTTCACCGCGCGCACCGAGGAAGAACTCGACTATCGGATCGAGGCGAACAATCAGCGAGCTTTTGCAAAAGAATTCGACGGCGATCCCCAATTCGTGATCCCGCACGTCGTGGCGAGCGCGCCGAAAGTGGTCGTGACCGAATGGATGACGGCAACCCCGTTGACCAGAATCATCGAAAGTGGAACGCCGGAGCAGCGCAATGCTGCCGGTGCATTACTCGCCGAATTCCACTTCGCGTCTCCGGCCCGTGTCGGCTTGCTCCACTGCGACCCGCACCCCGGCAATTTCATGCTTCTGGAGGACGGCCGACTCGGCGTCATCGACTTCGGTGCTGCTGCGCCGTTCCCGAACGGACTGCCACGGGTTCTCGGCACGATGGTGCGCTTGGCTGTCGAGGAACAATTCGACGAATTGACGGAGTTGTTGCGCGCCAACGGTTTCGTGATTCCCGGACGCACGGTGACCGACAAGGAGATCGCGGATTACCTGCGACCCTTCACCGACCCGATCCAGACCGAGTCATTTCACTTCACTCGGTCGTGGCTGCAAAAGGCCGCCGGAACCGCCACTGACTTCAACAGTGCGCAGTTCCGAACGGCCCGTGCACTCAACCTTCCGGCCGAGTATTTGATGATCTTCCGAGTTCTTCTCGGTTCGGTCGGCATATGCGCCCAGTTGGACGCATATGCCCCGTACATGGAAATCCTGACTCGTTGGTTGCCAGGGTTCGCGGAGCCGGTTCTGGATGACACCGGCTCCGCCGAATAGGGCTCTCACGCGCACACGAGTTGCTTGCGTGGGCGCCCCCTCGGTCTCTTGCGCGCTATGACGGCCCCCTGATCGAGGATCTCGCCTCCCCACACCCCCCACGGCTCGGCGCGGTCGAGAGCCGCACTGAGACAACGGGAACGGATGGGGCACTGCGCGCACAGTGCCTTCGCCTGCTCGAGTTCGGCCGGAGCTTCGGCGAACCAGAGATCGGGGTTGGATGCCCGGCACGGCAGGTCGCGGCGGGTGGACGCGACCTCGATGAACGTGACTGCAGCCGAAGTGACGTCGGTGGAAGTTACTGCAGTGGTGGAGTTTTCGGATTCCACGCGGATTGTCTGGGCAGACAACTCGGTCTCCTAGTGCTCGGATGCGAAACTGTGTCGCACGATATGGGTTCGATGGGTGCGAACCTGAGCCGAGTCGGAAACCGGATAAAGAGGGGTATCCAACACAAAGGCCACGGTCCGCAGGGGCTGCGGGTCCGTGGCCGTAAGTGAACGGATGTGTCCTACCGAGAAATACCTCGATGGCTTAAGAACACGGACTCGACAGCTGCTTTCTTTGCTGCTGCTTGAGGGCGCAGGCGGAACGCATGCTGCGCCCATCCCGCTGCACGCGGCAGCATGGGGGCGGCAACAGCGAACTTTGCGCTTGCGCACGCTTCATACGAGATCAAGTTCGTCATTTTTTTGCCACCTCCATTTCGTGTCGGTCCGGATAGTTTTTGCGCACAGGTTGCCCCGTAACACTGAAAACCAGAGTAGAGAATTCGTCGAATCTGCACAACCTATTTTTGACCTGCGGTTATGTAACTCACCGTTGTCGATTCGGATGCATTTCAGATATCGAGTGTTGCCGCACGCAGTTCGCCGCGAATGACAGCTAGTACGTCTTCTCCGAAGTTGTCGAGTTTCTTCGGCCCGATTCCAGGGATCGAAACCAGTCCACGATTGTCCTGTGGTCGTTGTTCGGCAATAGCCATCAGTGTGTTGTCACTGAAGACGACATAGGCCGGAACTTTGAGTTCTCGGGACTTGTCCAGACGCCAGGCCTTGAGGTGCTCGAGCAATTCCAGGTCGACATTGGACGGGCATTTTTCGCAGCGCCCGAGCATTGTCGCCGACGTCCCGATCAACGGTTTGCCGCAGACGCGGCAGCGCGGACGCTTCTTGTTCCCCGACGACGGCGCGGCAACGCGCGAAGCCGGTGAGTCCTCGGGGATGAGCCCGTTGAGGAACCTCGACCGGCGACGGGACTTGCGTCCACCCTCATTGCGAGCCAATGCCCAAGACAGCTGCAGATGCTCGCGGGCGCGGGTAACCCCCACGTACAGAAGCCGACGCTCCTCCTCCACCGCGACGTCGTCTGCGCCCGAATTGGCGTCGCCGAGAACGTGTTGGATCGGCAGGGTGCCGTCGTTGAGGCCGACCAGGAACACCGCATCCCATTCGAGCCCCTTGGCCGCGTGAAGGGAAGCCAACGTCACGCCCTGCACGGTCGGTGGGTGCCGCGCCTCGGCTCGGGCTGTTAGCTCCTGTAGAAGCCCGGTGAGCGACAGTTCGGGTTCGTGGACGAGTTGTTCTTCGGTCAGCGCCACGAGAGCCGAGAGCGACGCCCAGCGCTCGCGGGCTTGCGTGCCCGAAGGTTCTTCGTTGGTCAGACCGAGTGGCGCGAGTACAGCGCGAACCAGTGAAACCAGCGCTTCGCCGTTGTCTGCGCCTTCGGGGAGGTCGTCTCGTCCGGCGGCCTGACGCAGTGCCGCCACTGCCTGACGGACCTCGGTGCGGGTGAAGAAGCCCTCTCCACCACGCACCTGGAACGGAATGCCGAGCTTGGTGAGTGCCTGCTCGTGCGCCTCCGACTGAGCATTGATCCGATACAGAACAGCGATCTCGGCCGCTGGAGTGCCTGCCGCGATCAGCCGTTTGATCGCCCGCGCAACGCCGAGCGCTTCGGCAGGCTCGTCGTCGAACTCCATGAACTCCGGCTCAGGCCCCGGAGCGCGTTGCCCGATCAACTGAAGACGCGTCCCGGCGATCCGTCCGCGCGCTGCACCGATCACGCGGTTCGCCAGCGACACGACCTCAGGGGTGGAGCGGTAGTCCCGTTCGAGCCGGACGACGGTCGCTTCGGGGAATTTCCGCGAGAAATCCAACAGATAGTTCGGGGTGGCGCCGGTGAAGGAGTAGATGGTCTGATTCGCATCGCCCACCACGGTCAGGTCGTCGCGGTCGCCGAGCCAGGCGTCGAGCACCCGCTGTTGCAGCGGGGTGACGTCCTGATACTCGTCGACCACGAAGCAGCGGTACCGCTCGCGGAACTCGTCGGCAACCGTCGAATGCTCTTCGAGCGCAGCCGCGGTGTGAAGTAGGAGATCGTCGAAATCGAGGAGCATTCCGTCCTGGCCACGTGCCTTCAGCTCTTCGTATGCCGCGTAGACCTGCGCAACCTTGGTGGCCTCGACCGGCGCCTCGCGACGAATCTTGGCTATCGCGCGTGGGTAGTCCTCGGGCGCGATCAGTGAGGCCTTGGACCACTCGATTTCGCTGGCGAGGTCGCGCACGCTTTCCGTACTGGTGGACAACCCGACACGAGCGGCGGCACTGCTGACAACCGCGAACTTCCGATCGAGCAGACGCCACGGCGTGTCACCGATCACCTGCGGCCAGAAGTACTTGAGTTGACGAAGAGCGGCGGCGTGGAAGGTGCGAGCCTGTACCTGCGGCCCACTCCCACCAACCCCCAGCTCACGAAGCCGTCCACGCATTTCGCCGGCCGCTCGCGCTGTGAATGTCACGGCAAGCACCTGCCCGGCGGAGACATGACCGTCGGCAACCAGATGCGCGATCCGGCGCGTGATGGTGCGGGTTTTGCCTGTTCCAGCGCCCGCGAGGACACATACCGGGCCGCGTGGCGCGAGCACGGCGGCCGATTGTTCTGGATCCAGTCCGGTGTCCGCAGGCATGGGGACCATCATGGCAGGACGTTCCGACACTCCATTCGCCGCGCCCGACGGTATGTGGGCAAGAGAACACGGGCCGATACGGAACAACGCTCTCGGTCGTGGTGTTATATCGGCCGTGACTTCTACCGAAAATGCGCCTGCCCTGACCATCTACTCGACCACGTGGTGTGGCTACTGCCGCCGCCTCAAGACGCAGCTCAACGCGTCGGGGATCGAGTACACCGAGATCGACATCGAGAACGATCCGGCAGCAGCCGATTTCGTCGGCAGCGTCAACGGTGGAAATCACGTCGTTCCGACCGTGAAGTACGGCGACGGCAGCGTCGCGACCAACCCGTCGCTCAACCAGGTCAAGCAGGCCCTGGGTCTGTAGAGCCTTTCAGGCTGTTGTCTGACCCAGCTCCTATTTGACCCAGCTCTCGAGCATTCCGCGAGCGATGGAGATCGAGCCGGGCAGCAGCAGTGGCGCGTCCGCTTCCGAACCCCAGTCGCCGAGTTCGAGAGCGGCACGCACCTCGTCCTTCGTGAACCAGGTGCCCTCGGCGATCTCGCCGTCCGCGAACAGAAGCGGAGCGGCGGGGTCGCCGATTGCGGCGAAGCCCAACATCACCGAGCGCGGGAACGGCCAAGGCTGGCTCCCGAGGTATCGAACGCTGTGCACGTCGATGCCGACTTCTTCCTTGATCTCGCGGACAACGCACGTTTCGAGTGACTCCCCGGCCTCGACGAATCCCGCGAGAATCGAGAAACGTCGCTGCGGCCAGGTCGGCTGACGAGCGAGTAGAACTCGATCGCCGCCGTCGTGCACCAGGCAGATGACCGCCGGATCCGTTCGGGGAAACTCCTCGTGGCCGGTGGACGTGGAAATGCGTGACCAGCCGGACATGGTGGGTTCACTCGGCGCGCCGTCGATAGCGCTGAATCCGGCACTGTCGTGCCAGTTGAGAATTGCGACGGCACCGGTCAACAAACCGGCGTCGGCGTCGTCGAGTGTTCCGCCGAGCATGCGCAATTCGGACAACGTGCCCGCCAGCAGCGACACCCGCACCGCCCAGACGTGGCGATTCTCCCGAATTCCCAGGAACACTGCACCGCGCACCGGTTCCGGACCCAGTTCGGTTGCCTCGGCGAAGACCAACTGACCTTCCGGCGAGACTTTGACCTGACCCCGTGAATTCACACGGAGGAGCAGCGCGTCCGCCCAACCCGTGGTCAGTGCGGCGGCATCCGACCGCAATTCCTCGGCGCGGCCGACGCTCGAGCGTGAGAGCAGCGGTGTTTCGGTCAGCTGGAAGTCGTTCACGCTCACGACATTACTGCGCGCACGAAGCTCGGCAGCACTCAGTTCGTGACGCGGCGGATGTAGAGCAGGCGATCGTTCTCCTCGACGGCGTCCACCTCGGGCGAACCGACGCGAACCAGACGGCCGTCGCGAACTACCCCGAGCACGATGTCGGAGAGATGACGCGGAGAGCCGCCGACCTCGTCACGTTCGACTGCGCGCTCGGCGATCGCGAATCCGGCTTCCGGGGTCAGAAGGTCTTCGATCATCTCCACGACAGTCGGCGTTGTGGTCGCGATGCCGAGGAGTCGACCTGCCGTCTCCGAGGACACGACCACCGAGTCTGCGCCGGACTGACGCAGAAGATGCGCGTTGTCGGCTTCACGGATGGCTGCGGCGATCTTGGCTTTCGGCGCGATTTCGCGGGCTGTGAGCGTCACGAGCACTGCGGTGTCGTCACGATTCGTGGCCACGATGATCGACGACGCATTCTGCGCACCTGCCAATCGAAGTACGTCCGATTTCGTCGCCGAACCGAACACCGTCACCAGGCCCTTGCTCGCCGCGGAGTCGAGGACTGTCTGATCGGTATCGACGACCACGATCTCCGACGCCGGTACACCGTCACCGAGCATTGCTTCGATTGCCGTCCGCCCCTTGGTCCCGTATCCGACGACGACGGTGTGATTACGCACGTGCTGCCTCCAACGCTGAATTTTGAACGCCTGACGCGAACTCTCGGTCAGAGCTGAAAGTGTGGTTCCGACCAACACGATCAAGAAGAAGATTCGAAGTGGCGTGATCAACAGGACGTTGACCAGGCGCGCCGACGGAGTGAACGGAGTGATATCGCCGTAGCCGGTGGTCGAGAGCGAAACCGTCGCATAGTAGATGCAGTCGAGCAGCGAAAGCTCGTTGTCCTGTGCGTCTCGGTATCCGGCGCGATCGATGTACACGATCAACACGGCGGCACCGAGGGCACCCAACGCGATGAGAACTCGCTTGTAGATGGCCCGCGCCGGACTTGTCTGTAGCTGGGGAATGCGCAGCACCCCGACAAGGGCGAAGTCAGGCTGATCGGTCAATGCTTCCGACCTGGTCAAACGCGCCCGGAGCTTACCGGCCATACATCGACTCTCTCACTCGAACTTACGAAATACCTACACGGACATCGGCAGGCAGCGTAACCCTCGAAGATCGACTTCGGAACTCGGGCGCCGAATAGCGTGCGGGTCGTGGCGCCGGTAGTGGCAAGAAGGTCCACCGTGAGGCAGGCTGGGCAAATGCCTTTCACCGGTTCGACGTCCACTCCCAGCCAAGCAGCCGCTCTTCGTTTGTCGGCCCTCCTTCTCGGCGCCGGCACCATGCATTTTGTAGCGCCCTCGTTCTTCGACAGCACCGTTCCCCGCCAGCTTCCCGGACAGGCCCGCACCTACACCCAGGTGTCCGGCGTCGCGGAACTGGCGATCGGCGCTGCCTTGGCCGTGCCGAAGACCCGCAAGCTCGGCGCGGGCCTTGCCGCCGCGCTCTTTGTTGCCGTGTTCCCCGCCAACATCCAGATGGCGATCGACTGGTGCCGAAGCCCGAAGACGTCCACCCCGCAGAAGATCGGTTCGATCGCACGTCTCCCCCTGCAGGTTCCGCTGGTGACCGAAGCACTCAAGGCTCGCCGAAACGCAAGCTAATCTTGCGCGCCTGCCGTTCGGATGAGGCGAGCGAGAGCCTCACCGTCCGGCAGGTTCTCGGGTGCGATGGTGCGACCCGATCGAACGTAGTGAAACGCCGCCCGCACCTTGTCGGCCGGAAACTGTTCGTTGCGCCCCGCCGAACGAGCTCTGGCTGACATCAATTCGGCCCAGGCCACCCGATACGCGGCCAACTGCATCACAACAGCGTCCTCGTTGGCGGCCGACGGTTCGGCACCGGTCTTCCAGTCGATCACCGTCCATCCGCCGTCGGGATCGGCGAACACAGCGTCGATCCGACCTCGCAAAACCGTTCCGGCAATGGATGTTTCGAAAGGAACTTCCACTTCGATCGGGCTGCGATTGGCCCACGGGGACCGCAAGAACGCATCCTGAAGTTTCACCAGGTCGGTCTCGGGACCCGCGCCGGTATCCGCGGCGCCGGGTAGCTCGTCGAGATCCAACAGCCGAGTCGCACCGAACCTTCGCTCGATCCAGGCGTGAAAAGCGGTTCCGCGACGAGCCAACGGGTTGGGCGGATACGGCAGCGGACGACGTAGGCGAGCCGCCAGTTCGTCCGGATCTGCCTTGAGGTCGACGAGCTGAGTCACCGAAAGCTGCGCCGGGAGAATCACTTCGGCCCGCGCGTTTGCGCGGGCCTCGCGCTCGGCCAGGAGAACGTCGACGTCCGAGGCCCAGTTCTCCGGATCGTCCTCCGGTTCTTCCGCCTCTTCGCTGTCTTGCGGCAGCGAAGCGAGTGCGGACAGGACGCTCGCGGCTCCGGCCTCGACGGCGCCGCGCCGCGCACCCAGCGGATCCGGCGGCCACTGCGCCGTACGGGGAGTGGCGGCCAACGGGTTCTCGGTATCGGGTTCCGGGGCCGGCGCCCATTCCTCCACGACGCCGATCGCACCGCGTGAGTCTTCCTCATCGGCATCGTTGTCGGCCGTGACCATCTGATGCAGCTCGTCCAGGAACTCCGAAGGCCCCTTCGGTTCCGCACCGGATTCCGCCCAGTGATGCGCCGAGATGAACAGCGCCCGTTCGGTTCTGGTCAGCGCGACGTAGAACAACCGCCGGTCCTCGTCCAGGCGACGGTTGGACAAGGCCTTCTTGTGCGCCGTTATCGCGTTCTCGAGGTCCTTGCGGTTGTAGAGCTCCTCGAGGTCGAGCACCGGAACTCCGTCGGCCGAATCCGCGTCGACCGCCCGGTCACCACGCAACGACGGTGGCAGTTCGGCGAGCGCCCCGAGCCACGATCCGGACGCGGTGGACGAGGGGAACACCCCGTCGCTGACATGCGGGATCGCCACTACTTCCCATTCGAGCCCCTTCGCCGAGTGCACGGTCAGGATCTGGACCCGATCCGGCGCCACCTCCACTTCGCCTGGCGTGAGGCCCTTTTCGATCTGTTCGGCTGCCGCGAAGAAAGCCAGCATCCCGGTCAGATTGGCAGTTGGACGCGTCGCGTAGTTGGCGACAACGTCGGCGAATGCGTCGAGGTGCTCGCGGCCCGCGGTCCCGACGACGCCGACTCGGGTCCGTGCGCCCGCCTCGATTCCGATCCCGAGCACCCGCTCGACCTCCGCCACCAATTCGGTGAGCGGCTGGCCGATACGTTCGCGCAACGACGCCAACTCTGCCGCTATCGCGTTGATGCGTGTGTACCCGAGAGCCGAATAGCGTTCTGCCGGGCCTGGATCGGAGATCGAGTCGACCAATCCTGCTTGCTCGGCGTTCTCCCCGGGCAGAGCATCGTGGACCGCCGAGGTAAGCGCCTCGGCGTCGGTGACCGCACCCGCCGTTCCGTATCCCGCGGAGATGGCAAGTTCGCGGGAGCGTTGAGAGAGTGCGGCGAGATCCTTCGCGCCGATCTGCCATCGCGCGCCGGTGAGCAGCCGAACAGCTGCGCTTCCTGCAAGTGGATCGGCGACCACCCGGAGCATGGCGATCACGTCAGCAACCTCGGGTGTGTGCAGGAGCCCACCGAGCCCGACAACTTCGACCGGCAGACCTTTGGACCGCAAGGCCTCGGCCAGCGGAGCGGCATCGGCGTTCCGGCGGATCAACACCGCTGCCGTGGGCGTCGGGCGGTCTTCGGCACGTGCCGCCTCGTATTCTCCGGCGATCTTCTCCGCCACCCACTGACGTTCCTGTTCGACGTCTCCCAGCAACGCCAGTCGAACGTCTCCGGCGACGGCTCCGGGCCGCGCACGCAGGGTACTGACGGCCACGCCGCGTCGACGCAACGGTGCCGACGACAGGTTTGCCAGCTCGAGAGCCTCCGGCGGGTTACGCCAACTCGTGAGCAGTTCGAGCGTCGGAGCCGGTTTTCCGTTGGCAAGCGGGAAATCGGTTGCAAACCGGGGCAGGTTGGCCGCCGACGCGCCGCGCCAACCGTAGATCGACTGCATCGGGTCGCCGACGGCCGTCAGCGCCAAACGGCCGTCGGCTCCCCCACCGAACAACGAGGACAACAACACTCGCTGAGCGTGACCGGTGTCCTGGTACTCGTCGAGAAGAACCACCCGAAAGCGCTCACGCTCGGTCTGCCCGACCTCGGGATGCTCGGCGGCGACCCGGGCAGACAGCGACATCTGGCTGCCGAAATCCAATGCGCCTTCACGCCGCAGCGTCTCACCCAGCCGGGCGACGAGAGGCAACAGTTCGATGCGCTTATGTTGCACATCAAGGTAATTCAACAGCTCCTTGCTCGGTCCACCCCGCTGTTTCGGGCCGGCGGGCAGAGTGTGAATCAGCTTGTCCAGCTCGGTGTGTGCCTCGAGCAACTGCTCGGGATCGACCAGGTGCTCCGCCAACTGACCGGCAAGGGCCAGAACGGTTTCGGTGATCGAACCCGGATTCTTGTCGGTGTCCAGATCACTGTCCCAGCCGCTCACGACGCGGTGCGCAACCTGCCACAGTTCGGTCTCGGACAACAACGTCGCCGAGGGTTCGATGGGCAACAGCAGTCCGTGTTCGGAGAGCAACCGTCCCGCGTAAGCATGGTAGGTACTGACTTCGGGTTCGCCGGCCAGAATCCGGGAACGCACTCCGCCGGTCGGGTCGAGTGCCCGCAGAACGTCCGAACCCGCCAGCCGCGCCAACCGCTTGCGGATTCGCGACGTGAGCTGTTGCGCCGCTTTGCGCGTGAAGGTCAGGCCGAGAACCGCCTCGGGGTCGACGAAGCCGTTGGCCACCAGCCACACGACGCGAGCAGCCATCGTCTCGGTCTTTCCGGCACCGGCGCCGGCGACCACCAATGTCGGACCGAGCGGTGCGGCGATCACTGCTGCCTGCTCGGGCGTCGGAGGGTGCTGACCGAGCGCGACCGCCAGGTCGACAGGGTCGATCTTCGGTCGGCGTGCCTTCTGCGTCGCGGCAGCCACTTAGTTACTCACCTGTCGTCCCTCGTCGTGTGCCGGGCAACTCGAACGCACCGGGCAATGTCTACATCCGTCGTTGACCCTGGCCAGGTACTGCGGTCCTTGGGTCGCTGCCGCAGCGTTGTGAATGACGTCTCGCCACATCTCGACGGCTTCGGCCGTCAGCGGCGGCTGAACTCGCTGCGCCGCACCGTCTTTCTTGTTGGACTTGGCCACGAATACCAGGCGTGCACCGCCGGGTTGTGTGGCCGGTTCGCCGGCAATCGCACCTTCGGCCGCTGCGACCTGGTACGCCGCCAACTGCGCATGAGATTGCGCGGCCTCGTTGCTGACGGGGTTTCGCGCAGTCTTGACGTCGACAACCACCGGGCGACCTTCGGTGTCGCGCTCGAGCCGGTCGATCCGGCCACGTAGCTTGACCGCAGGCGCTCCTTCTTCGCGCGGTTCGAGGACCCCCTCGACCGCGACCTCGACGCCGACTTCGGTCAGCTCACCGCGAGTTGCGTTCATCCAGGCCGTGAACGTCGCCAGCATCTCCCGAGTTCGATTGAGTTCACGGCGCGAGTACCACTGCGATCCCAGATCGATGGATTCCCAGGCATTTTCGAGTGCCTTCTCGACCTGATCCGGTGGAATCCGGCCGGCCAGTGCCTGCACCAAGGTATGGACCAGCGTACCGGCGATCGCATGAGTGTTGTCTCCGTCGCTGCCACCGTGACGCTCGAACACCCATCGGAGAGGACATGTTTCGAGAAGCTCGATGGTGGACGGGGACAGTGAAACCGGTCCGTCCTCGGGCTGCCACATGGGAGCAGCGGTACTCGGCTCGGCTGTGCCGTACCACTGATCCGGATGCGCGCCTCGTACTCCGGCCGCAGCCAGACGCGCCAACTGGCGAGCAGCCCGAGAATGCTTCTCGGGGTCGAAATGCGCGATGTCGGGATCACACACCACGCTGCGAAGCTGTGCGACCAGTGCAGGCAGCGACAGAACCCGGGTATCCCCGGTCTCGGGTGCAACGACGTCGAGATCGGAGGACGGGTCGTCCGAGTACGCGTCACCACGGATCAATTCGTCCAAGAACCGCGAAGGCACCAAGTCGGTGTCCCCCGAAGCCGATTCGACTGCGGTGATCAGCAGACGGCGACGAGCACGGCTACAGGCGACCAGGAACAACCTGCGTTCTTCGGCCAGAAGCGGCGCGGTTCGCGAGAGTCGTTCGGCAGCCGAGTCACTGCCGTCGGAGACTCCGTTGACCAGGTCGATAAGTGCTTCGGTACGCAGTAGCGAGCCGCGTGCCCGCAAACTCGGCCAGAGCCCCTCCTGCACACCCGCCACCGCCACCACCGCCCATTCGCGCCCCGCCGCGGCGTGAGCGCTGACCACGGTGACGGCGTCGGGAGCGATGACCGATCGGCTCCGCGAGTCGGTCGGTATCTCCTGGCTGGTCAAGTAGTCGACAAAACCGGAGAGTTGCGAACGCGGCAGCCGGTCGACGTAGTTGGCAGCCGCGTCGAAGAGTGCGACTACGGCATCGAGGTCTCGATCGGCTTGTGAGCCGATCGGTCCGCCGCGCGCCGACGCGGCCGCCCAGCGCCGTTCCAGCCCCGTCGCCTGCCAGGCCGCCCACAGAACTTCTTCGACCCCGAGACCACGCTCGAGAGGCACTCGGGCCTTGCGAAGGACCGACAGCACGCGATTGAGGGCCGCAGCTTCGACGTCTGTCAGCTTGCCCATCAGGCGCTTGGACTGCGCACGATCCTCGTCGATCAGTATGAGCCGCAACAACTCCGAGGAGTCCCGATCACTTCCCGATGCCAACTCGACTCGGCGCAGGCCACGACGCAACCGGCGCAGGGTGACCGGTTCGGCGCCGCCGATGGGACCGGCCATCAGGGCAAGCGCGTCGTCGCCGGTGAACTGATCGCCGCCGAGCGCCCGGAGGACCAGCAGCAGGCCGGACACTCCGTGTTGCCGCGCGAGCGGCAATTCGGTGGCAGCGGTCGTGACGGGCACCCCCGCCGCGAGCAGGGCTCGCCGGAGAGGGGCGAGAGTGCGCGGGACCGACCGCACGATGACGGCCATGTCGGACCACGCAATCCCGTCCAGCAGATGCGCTCGGCGCAAGGTATCTGCGACGACTGCCGCTTCTTTGGCCGTCGTACCGAGAACCCGCACCGACGCCCGTCCCGGATTCTCATCGGTGAGATCGGATGGAACCGCGATGCGATGAGCAAGGTTGCCGGGCAGCCGCGCAGCGATCTTGGCCGCGATCGACGCGACGTCGGCGTTGTTGCGATACGTGACGGGCAGAACGATCTGGCGCTCGTCTCCGCGCTCGGCCAGTCCGAGCAGGAACGCCGAATCCGCACCGCGGAATCCGAACACGGACTGATCGGGATCACCGGCGATGACCGTGCCCGCAGTTCCGGTTCCGATCAACCGAACCAGTTGCGCCGCCTGCGGATCCAGATGCTGTGCGTCGTCGACAAGGAGGTGCCGGATCCGAGCGCGCTCGGAGCGAAGCAATTCGGGATCGGTGGCGAACGCGGTCAAGGCCGCACCGATCAACTCGGCCGCGTCGAGCGCCGGCGCCGTCGCCTCCGGAGCCTCGACACCGACACTGCCGCGCAGCAGCACGCCTTGCTCGTAGGCCTCGGCGAACCGCCCGGCCGCCACCCACTCCGGACGGCCACGCTTCTTGCCGAGCTTGACCAGATCTTCGGGGCCGAGCCCGCGCTCGTTGGCTCGCAGCATCAGATCTCGAAGTTCGACGGCAAATCCGTTCAAACCCAATGCGGGTCGCAGACGCTCCGGCCACCGGAGGGCGCCGTCTTCGATGTCTCCGCGCAACATCTCTCGGAGCACCGAGTCCTGCTCGGCGCCGGTGATCAGGCGTGGCGGCGCATTGCCGTGTGCTGCGGCTTGAAGCCGGAGAACGGCAAAGGCGTAGGAGTGAACGGTGCGTACCAGCGGCTCACGGGTTGCCTGCGGTCCGCGTTCCTGTTGGTACCCGAGCAACCCAGCGGTGATCTGCTCTCGGACCTGCGTCGCGGCTCGGCGTGACTGGGTGAGCACCAGGACCGATTCAGGATCTTCGCCACCCGAGATCTTCTGCACTGCCAGATCCACGAGAAGGGACGTCTTGCCGGTTCCGGGACTGCCGAGTACCTGCCAGGGATTCCAAGCCGCTGCCGAACCGAATGAAACAGGGCCGAACGCGAGCTGGAACGGATCCTCGGACGGCGGCGCGAAGAGCCGCGTCGTCCCTTCATCCCACGTTCGGGGTATCGGAGACGGCGCAGTTCGGTGCACCAACCGCGCCCGCGGAATGGTGACCTTGCTGCGTGTTGCCGTCTCACTCACCCAGGCATTCCACCAGAGCGCACCGACAACTCACACATCGCCTGCTTCCGGCATGATTGACCTCGTGTCTGCACTCCATACGTATCTCTACGGACCCGTCGGGGCGCCGGAGATCCTTTCGCTGCACGGTCTGACCGGTCACGGCCGCCGTTGGCAGTCGATGGCCGAGAACCAACTGCCCCAAGCGCGCTGGATCTCGCCCGATCTGCGTGGTCACGGACGCTCGACCTGGGCTCCCCCGTGGAACATCGAATCCCACGTGGAGAGCCTGCTCGAGACACTGGACGAACATGCAAACGGACCGGTGGTGATCGTCGCGCATTCGTTCGGCGGAATGCTGGCGCTCCACCTCGCGGCCACCGCGCCGGAACGCGTTCGTGGGCTCGTTCTGCTCGATCCAGCGATCGGCTTGGATCCGACTTTCATGCAGGAAGTGGCCGAACTCACAATCGGCTCACCGGATTACACCGATGCGGCCGAGGCGTACTCCGAGAAGATTCACGGCTCGTGGGGTGAGGTTCCCACCCAGGACCTCGACGTCGAGATGGCCGAGCACCTGATTCAACTGGGCAACGGGCGCGTCAACTGGCGCCTGTCCACGCCCGCGATCGTGACCGGGTGGGGCGAACTCGCTCGCCCGATCGTGCTGCCACCGCCTTCCATGCCGACCGTGCTGGTTCAAGCGATGAAAGTCCAGCCTCCGTACGTCACCGACGAGTTCCGGGCAGCGCTCACCGAGCACCTCGGTGAAAATCTGACCAGCGTCGAATTCGACTGTGACCACATGGTCCCGCACGTGCGGGCCGACGAAGTCGCCGCCCTCGTTCGCAGCATGCTCTGAAGGAACCGACATGGCAGCCACCACCGAAGAGCAGATCGAAGAGGTACGGCGACTCATCGCGTCGATTCCGGCCGGTTTCGTGGCGACGTACGGCGATATCGCTGATGCTGCAGGACTTTCCAGTGCTCGCACGGTCGGTTGGATCATGCGGACGGACTCTGCCGACCTGCCGTGGCATCGGGTTCTCGGCGCCTCCGGCAAACCGTCGGCGCACCTGGCTCATCGTCAGATCGCCAAGCTCGAACTCGAAGGGGTACCGATCAAGGAGGGTCGGATCGACCTGAAGAAGGCACGGTTTCACTTCTGATCCCGTGTCACCGGTCGTCCTCACCCCGGCGATGGGGCAGCATGGAGGCATGACCACCATGCCGCCGACTGCCGCCGTCATTCTGGCGGGTGGTCGCGGGACCAGAATGGGTGGTGTCGACAAACCTGGCCTTCTCGTACACGGTCGCAGGCTCCTCGACATCGCGCTTTCAGCAGCGTCGCATCTCGACGCCGTCGTCGTGGTCGGCCCGCATCGACCTGAACTTGATCCTGGAATCACCCAAACTCAGGAATCTCCGGCCGGAGCCGGCCCTGTCGAGGCGATCTGGGCCGGGTTGTCTGCGACCCGGTTACCCGATAACGCCGTGGTGGTGGTGCTGGCGTCCGACCTGCCGCACATCGAGGCCGAATCAGTCGATGCCTTGATCGCTGCCACGTCGACGGACAATCCGGTGACGTGCGCCGTGGACGAGAACAACCGAACCCAATTCCTGTTCTCCGCATGGACATTTCGCGAACTCCGGCAACGCCTGTCCACATTGCGGGAGAGTTCGGGGCTGGAGAACCAACCTATGAAAGCGATTGTCACCGAGCCGTTCTCGACGCTGAGTGTCGCTGGTACGACCGACTGCGACACACCGGAAGACATCGATCGCGCGCGAAGCCATCCGCGGCTGACGGTCGATCAAGCCCGCGCCGCCGTCAGGAACTCGCTGACAGCATTGCCGCCGCACCGTGCCGATCTCGCCGACAGCCTCGGAGCAACGCTCGCGCAGCCTCTGATCGCCCTGGGTGATCTTCCCAGGTCAGACGTTTCGGCGATGGACGGGTACGCGGTCTCCGGCGAGGGCCCCTGGCGAATCCGCACCGAGATCCGCATCGCGGGCGCCGACGGGCAACTCGAACTCGGCGAAGGTGAAGCGATTCGCATTGCCACGGGAGCACACCTGCCCCTCGGCGCCACCTCGGTAATTCGTGACGAGTATCTGTCCGTCGACGAGCCATCTCGGATGGTACGGAGACTGCCGGATGCGCCGCACCGCAACGACGCTCGACCACGAGGGGAAGATTGGACCACCGGATTCACGATCGCCCCGACAGGTACCGCGGTGACTCCGGCGGTGATCTCCGCAGCTGCCAGCGGTGAAGTGTTCGACGCCCTCGTCCGTGGTCCGGTACGGGCACGCCTGATAGTCACCGGCGACGAGATCCGGCGGACCGGTCCACTGCGTGAAGGTCAGACTCGCGACTCCGTCGGCGGGATTCTCCCCTACCTACTGGAAAGCAACGGCGTACGGTGCGTGGCGAATTCGCACCTGCGAGACACTGCGGACAGTTTCGAGCGGGTGCTCGCAGACGGAGTCGACCAGGAAGCCGATCTACTCGTCGTCATCGGTGCGACGGGAGGCGGCGCTGCCGACGAAATGCGCAGTGCGCTCGATCGACTCGGCGCTCGCACGATTGTCGGGCGAGTCGCCTCGCGCCCCGGCGGATCTCAGATAACGGCCGTCCTGCCCAGTGGTCTGGTGGTTCTCGGCCTCCCCGGCAATCCGTATGCCGCCGTGACCACCCTGTTGACGATGCTGCCCACCGTCGTGGCCGCCTTGACCGGAAGCGACACGCCGCCGCCACTACTCGGCATCATCGAGAACGCCGCTGCGGTGAGTTCCGATGCGGTACGCCTGTTGCCGGTGACACAATCCGAAGACGGTCGCTGGCGCGCCGATCCGTCTGTACGTACCGCGCACCTTGCGGGGTTGATCGAACGCTCGGCGTTTGCACTCGTACCGGCACACTCCGACGACGGCGCCGTCGCCGAATTGGTCGTCCTCCCACGCTGATCGGGTCAGCGGTTTCGGCGCCCGCGCCGGCCGACGTCCGCCAGCACGATCACGCCGACCACGATCGCGAGCACCAGCGAATACACGCCCCACAGCACCAAGAACGGCAGCAGCCAGCCGGCATCAACGGTCTGACCGCGCGGTCCGACGCAGTACAGCGTGAAATTGGTGGACGTACCGTCGCCGTCGGTAAAGGAATCCGAGACGACCATCGCGCTCGATGTCGGTTCTTCACAGAAGATCGGCGCCAAGTGCGCGACCTGGCCGGGCCAGATCACCGAAGACAGCAGTGCGGCAAAGATTCCCACGACCACGATCACCGCTACCGAGATCAGTAACGGAGCGATTCGGCGGCTCACAGCGGCTGCACCAGAAAGGGAGTTCCGTCAGGCTCGAAGACCACAAGTACTCGCGAGCGTGGGGATTCCACCATCACGGAGGCGTGTATCGACTCGGTTCGACTGACCGAGATCCCGGAGACTTCGCCGTCGTCGACTCCGCTGCTAGCCAGCGCGTCGTCGACCAACTTCTCGACATTCGCCAATGCCGGCACTTGATCCAGCGTGAACGATCGCGCATCGAGATCGTCGGTGACACTGACTTGCACGGGGATGGGCTCGCCGAGAATGACGCCGTCGAAAGAGAATCTGTCGAGCTGTGACGGCTTCCCGGGGTCACGAACGGTGACCCCGAGCGTCTCGATCGGGCTGATGTCGATGCTGGTCACCGATATCGCGTCGACGCCGTATCTATGTGCGAGGCTGTCGAACCCGCCTCGCACCAACTCCGACGTCATCCCACCGCCACGTTCGCGCATCTGGTTGTCGAAATCCATCCGATCGACGGCACCGATGCATCCGCTCAGACCCGTGGCCGTCAAGGCGATGGCTACCGTCCACAGCGCCGGCCGCACCTGCGAGGACGCCAATTTCATGAGCGGAGCGTACCGCGAGTGTCCGGTTCCATCTCGGTGACCTGCGCGTCGGACGAATTCCTGTCGGCGACTCGTGGGATCATCGCGCCATGAATCGTGTCGACGAAGGATTCGAACCGCCGGACGCATTGGTCGAGTGGTGCCGCTCCCGCACCTTTCCACTGCACGTCCTCGACGACGAAGCAACCGTCGACCTGGATTGGTGGAACGCGCACCTGAACGACGCCGGTCACACCATCAGCCTGCGCGGGCGTGATCTCGACGGCAAAGTGATCACCGAAGGCCGAGCCATCGTTCAACGCAACGACCTTCGCCCGTCGAGCGACCTCGTTGTCGCCCAGCACGACGGCCTCGGACTGCTGTTTCTCTGCGCGGCCTGGCAAGGCTCGCACGAAAGCAGACGGTTCACGCGGCGGTTCCCCAACGTCTTCAATCCGCCTTACCGCGAAGACGAGGATCCGCTGACCCAGATCACAGCCATTCTCGATCACTGTTCGAAAAACAAGTCGATGCCGGTCGTGCGACGCGACACCTGGTCCGGGTGGCCACTCACCCCCGGCGTGGGGGTATCACTCATGGCCGCTTTCATGTGGGCGGTGGGCGTACAGGACGAAGGGCGACGCGCTCAGATGATCGATCAGTACGGCGTCTCGACACTCATCCACGAGGGCTGGCTCGAGGATCCTTCCGTCACGGGCTTCACGACGCGTCGCTACCGCCGGTACTGCGAACTGCTCGACAGTTGGGCCTATGCCGCCGGCACCCAACCCGAGATCGTCGAGATGTGGTTGGTGAAACGGTGGAGTGCGCGGTTGGCCCAAGCACGCAACGACGTCAGCGCCCCCACCCTGTTCTAATCCTCAGAAAGGTCGTGTCTCAGAAAGGCCGTGTCTCAGAAAGGCCAGGCAGGGAGGGTAGGCAGCCCCACCCTCGTCGGCCTCCCGACCAACCAGGCCAAGGTCTCCGCATCCGACAGCGAAGGAACACGTACACCCGGGACCGCTGTCTCCAGTGCGCCCAACTGACGGGCGAGAGTGAATTCCACGAACTCGGCAGGCCAGTCGTGGCAGGTGTAGCCGATGTCGAGGTCCATCAGGTGAATCTCGATCTCGTTCCAGCGCAGAATCGGCAGATCGAATGCCGTCACAGGTTTGCGCCACGGCACCGGCGTGTCCAGTCGATCTGCCTGGATCTCGCACAACGCGTCGACCAGTCTCGTTCCCGAGAAGCGGTAGTCGAGAGCCAACAACTCAGCCGGGCGATCTGCACCTTCCTCGATTGCAGCATTGCGCGCGTCCGGTCCCCCGGGATACATCTCCCCCGATTCGCCGCCCTGCACTCCGGCAACAAATCTGCCCAGCGCGTCGGCGTTGCGCGACATGTGCGTCACGACGTGTCCCCGACTCCACCCGGGGAGCCCGGAGGGCTCCCGCGCCTGCTCTTCGGTCAGTCCGCCGATGAGAGCCTGTGCCTTGACGTCGGATTCACGAACTGCGGCGACCAGGTCGGCATACGTCGGCGTTACGGAGTGAGACGTCATGCAGCGATACTAGTTCCCTTCGCGCACTCTCATACCGATTCACGACAAGGTCCACCACTCCCGGATCGACGCCGAGCGGTTCGGTCACACCATCGGCTCCTGCAGCGTGCAATCTTTCGTGAAACAGTCCGTGTGCGAGGAGGTACGAGGCAACGAACACTCGCTTCGCGCCGCGAACGCGTGCTGCTGCAACAACATCGGCTACCTTCGGTTGCCCGGTCGCGATGTATCCGATGTCCACCCGGATCCCCGCCGCTTCGGCGAGCATCAGCGCGGCACGCTCGACGTCTCGCAGCGCCCGCGCATCGGAGGACCCGGCGGCAGCAAGCACTATCGCGTCGCCTGGACTCCACCCCGCTTCGGTCAAGCGTCGGAGCAGCACGCGCGCAAGCGCCGGATCGGGTCCGAGTGCGGGCGTCACAGTCACAGCCGAGTGCCCACTGAGCGTCACTTCGCGTCGAACATCGGTGTGAACGTGGTAGCCGGACGCCAGGAAGGCCGGTACGAGAATCGCTCGCCCCGGAGTGTCTCGGAGGACTTCAGAAGGTGACGGACCGAGCACGTCGACAAAGGCAACGCGCGTGCGTCCGACGCGCGTGCCGACGGCTTCGGCAAGGGCAGCAACCATTTCCACGCCACGTGGGCTACGCGTGCCGTGAGCTACCAGTACGAGTACATCGTCATCGCGTTGCATAGTCACCTGGATTCTGTACGTAGTCGCCGGGGTCGAGGGCAAGTCGATAGCCCCGCTTGACCACGGTCTGAACGGCTTTGGGCGCACCGAGGCACGCGCGCAATCGGGCGACGGCGGTCTCGACGGCGTGGGTGTCGCCGCCGCCACCGGGAAGAGAAGCCAGAAGTTCGTCGCGGGAGACGACTCGGCCGGGGCTGGCACCGAGAGTGCGGATCAGCGACATCGCAGCCGGCGGCAATTGCTTCACTTCACCGTCCACGACAACGCAACCGCCGCGGATGCTGATTTCGTGTTCGCCGGCTTGAATCTTGTTGGCTCGCTGCGGGAGTTCGTCGACGATGTGTCGCGCGAGCGCCCCGAGACGTGCCCGCGCCGGGGCTGTGGTCGGTACATTCAAGGCTTCGAGCGGCGCCGAGGTGACCGGGCCGACGCACATTGCCGCCACCGGACCCCGCATCGCGTCGAGAATGTCGCCGAGATCCCCGGTCTTGTCGGCGCGCATCAACATCGACGCAACGGCCGGTGCACTGGTGAAGCTGACGGCGTCGATTCCGGCTGAAGCGATGGCGTCGATCATCCGGTCGAGCAGCGTCGGATCCTCCGGCGGCTCCCATCGATAGACAGGGACCGCGATGACCTCGGCGCCCGCGTCGCGCAGCACCTGACAGAAATCGGGAATCGGCTCCCATTCGGTAGTGGCGCCGTGCAGTTGAACGGCGATTCGTTTTCCCGAGACACCTTCTGCAAGAAGATGTTCGAGCACTTCGGCGGAAGACTCGGATGCCGGAGACCATTCTTCACGAAGGTCGGCCGCGCGGATTGCCCCTTTGGCCTTGGGTCCGCGCGCGAGCAGACGAGCCGAGCCCAACGCGGATCCGAGATTTTCCGCCTCACCCCACCCGTCGGCTGCTTCCAGCCAACCCCGGAATCCGATCCCGGTGGTGGCGACAACCACCTCGGGAGGATCCGAGATGATCTGCTGTGTCACCCTTTCGAGCTCGCGGTCGTCGGCGAGAGGGATGATCCGAATCGCCGGCGCGTGAACGACGTCCGCTCCCCGACGAGTCAGCAACGTCGCGAATTCCTCGGCGCGGCGCGAAGCGGTGATACCTACCGTGAATCCAGCCAACGGCATGTCGTCACTCACGAGACTGCATCGGCGACAGTCGAGCGAACGCCCTGCATCTGAAGGCTGTGTACCTGAACGACGCCGGCCCACACGCGAACTCCGTATACCGGCAGCGCGACCGCGGAGTCGTCCAGCGCTCGGCCGTCGACCAGCGAGAACGCCTGCTTGAGCAGCGGCGAGACCACGATCGGCTCACCGTCCCGGTCGCCGACGAGTCCGCGTGACATCACCGCGGCACGGCCGTACGGATCGAAGTTGCTGACAGCCCGCAGTGTGCCGTCCTCTAGCAGGAACAGCGCCACCTGCTCGCCGCCGCGAAGAAGCACGGCGACCCCGCGTCCAGGTATCAGATGGCTCAGCGGGCAGGCCGACGTCCATTCGAGTCGATCCGAATCCAGCTTGGCGATCTGCGCATCGATGACACTCATCGAAGTCCTCCTGTCGATCCGGCGACAACGTCGCGCGGGTTCTTGTCTACGTTTCTACGGACCCCGTGTTTCCCACGGGTTACGCGACTATTACCGGCGCGTAGGGATGCTCGGCATACCCATCAGGACTGGAACCTTGCGCACTCCGGTCTCGTCGAACACAACCGTCGGGTCGGCTTCTTCCGGTGCATTCACAAATGAGACGAACCTCGACAGCTTCTCCGGATCACCCAGCACACCAGCCCATTCGTCCTGGTAGCCCTCGACGTGCTTGGCCATCAGAGCCTCGAGTTCTTCGCCGATTCCCAGGCTGTCTTCACAAATAACGGCCTTGAGGTGATCGAGTCCGCCTTCGAGTGATTCGACCCACGGCGCCGTGCGCTGGAGGCGATCGGCGGTGCGGATGTAGAACATGAGGTAGCGGTCGATGTACTTGACCAAGGTTGCGTCGTCGAGGCCTCCGGCAAGCAGTTGAGCGTGTTTGGGCGACTGTCCGCCGTTGCCGCCCACATACAGATTCCAACCGTTCTCCGTCGCGATGACGCCGACGTCCTTGCCACGCGCTTCGGCGCATTCACGAGCACATCCCGAGACGCCGAACTTGATCTTGTGCGGCGAACGCAGGCCGCGGTAGCGGTTCTCGAGGTCGACGGCCATTCCCACCGAGTCCTGAACGCCGTAGCGGCACCAGCTCGAACCGACGCAGCTCTTGACCGTCCGCAGGGACTTGCCGTACGCCTGACCCGATTCCATCCCGGCGTCGACGAGACGCTTCCAGATCGCGGGCAACTGTTCGACACGAGCCCCGAACAAGTCGATGCGCTGACCGCCGGTCACCTTCGTGTACAAGCCGAAATCACGCGCCACCTCACCGATGACGATGAGCTGCTCACCCGTGACCTCGCCGCCAGGCATACGAGGTACCACGGAGTACGTACCGTTCTTCTGGATGTTCGCGAGGAAGTGATCGTTGGTGTCCTGCAACGACGCCTGCTGGCGGTGCAGGATGTGATCGGAGTCCGTCGATGCCAGAATCGAAGCGACTACGGGCTTGCAGATGTCGCAACCGGCGCCCTTGCCGTACTTGGCGATCAGCGCCGAGAAGGTTCTGGTCTGCGTCGACTGCACGATCTGGAACAACTCGGCCCGCGATTGCGCAAAATGCTCGCACAGTGCCTTCGACATCACGACGCCGGAATCGGCCAGCAGCTGCTTCACAGTGGGAAGGCAACCGCCACAGGTGGTTCCGGCGCTGGTGCACGCCTTCACCGAAGCAATGTCGCATGCGCCGGCCGCGATTGCGCCGCAGATGGCTCCCTTGGTCACCGCGTTGCACGAGCACACCTCGGCATCGTCGGGCAGCGAGCCTGCACCCGGCTTCTCCCCCGCAGGCGAGATCAATGTCGCCGGGTCACCGGGTAGTTCGCGACCGACCAGCGGGCGCAGCGACGCGTAGGCCGACGCGTCACCGACAAGAATGCCGCCGAGCAGGATCTTCGCATCATCGGAGACCACGAGCTTCGCGTACGTCCCCTTGGACGCGTCGCTGAGGACAACTTCGAGAGCTCCCGGTGAGGTCGCCATCGCGTCACCGAAACTGGCGACGTCGACGCCCATGAGCTTGAGCTTGGTGGACATGTCGGCGCCCGGGAAATCCGCGGCGCCGCCGAGCAGACGATCGGCCACGATCTCGGCCGTCGTGTAGCCGGGAGCAACCAGACCGTAGCAACGGCCTTCCACCGCAGCACATTCTCCGACGGCATAGATGTTCTCGTCCGAAGTCACGCAGCCGAGGTCGGTCAGGATGCCGCCGCGCTCCCCCACTGCGATGCCGGCGTCGCGGGCCAGCTGATCTCGCGGACGAACTCCGGCGGAGAAGACGAGCAGCGACGCGTCGATGGTGGAGCCGTCGGAGAGTTCGACCACAATTCCGTTGTCGGCCTGCGAGATTCCCGCCGTCCCGACTCCGGTGTGAACGGTGAGCCCGAGTTCGGTGACGAGGCGAGCGAGCAGTGCGCCGCCGCCCTCGTCGACCTGCATCGGCATCAATCGCGCATTGTGTTCGACGACGTGTGCCGTCATTCCCATGAGCGAGAGAGCATTTGCGGCCTCGAGTCCGAGAAGACCGCCGCCCACCACGACGCCGACAGCGCCAGGACCCGCCTTCTCGGCGGCGGCCCGGATACCGTCGAGGTCGTCGAGGGTGCGGTAGACAAAACATCCGTCGCCGTCGTGCCCCGGTACGGGAGGCACGAACGGATACGAACCGGTCGCCATCACCAGAGCGTCGTAGGAGATCGTCTCGCCGGTTGTCGTCGTGACCGTGCGTGCATCTTTGTCGATCGAGAGCGCGCCTTCCCCCACTCGGAGGTCGACCAGGCTGTCGCCGACGTAATCGTTGCCGGCCAGTGCCAATTCCTTGGGGTCCCACGCTCCGACGTACGAGGACAGCCCGACTCGGTCGTACGCTGCGTACTGCTCGTCGCAGAGTACGGTCACCGACCAGTTGTTCGCTTCGTCGCGCGAACGCAGTGCCTCGACGAATCGGTGTCCGACCATTCCGTGTCCGATGACAACAACCGACTTGCTCATGACGCCTACTTCCTGAGGTACGAGATAGTTCTGAGATTCTGCGGACCGCTCACGCCGTGACTGCGACCTTCGCCTCGTCGACGTCTGTGGTCAGCGTCGACGGCTTGCGCAGGAAGACGAACCAGGTGACTGCGATGCAGGCGATGTAGAAGGCCAGGAACACCCAGAAGGCCATGGTCGCCGACTTCGCGGGGCTGCTGTACGACGCGCGCAGCACCAGGTTGATGCCTACGCCGCCCAAACCGCCTACCGCACCGGCAAATCCGATGAGAGCACCGGAGATACTGCGCGACCACGTTGCCTTCTCGCTTCGATCCATGTGATCGAAGCTCTGAGCCTTCGCCTCGAAGATCGCCGGGATCATCTTGTAAACGGATCCGTTTCCGATGCCGGAGAGCAGGAACAGGGCGATGAATCCGAGAACGAATGTCACCATGATTCCGGCGCTGGCGACGCCCGCGGTGTTGTCGTCCATCGTTCCGGCCGTCACGAGAATCGATGCAGCGAATGCCATGGCGACAAACGTCCACATGGTGATCTTGCCGCCGCCGATCCGGTCGGCCAGCTTGCCGCCGAGGGGGCGAGCGATCGAACCGAGGAGAGGACCGATGAAGGCGATCTGTGCTGCATGCAGCGCGGCCGCGGCCGGAGTGGCACCGCCGGCGAGGAAGTTGATCTGCAGAACCTGACCGAAGGCGAAGCTGAATCCGATGAAGGAACCGAACGTACCGATGTACAGGAAGCTGATCACCCACGACTCGGAGAACTTGAGTGCCTTGGCCATCGAGCGCAGGTCCGACTTCTGGTTGCCCAGGTTGTCCATGAACAGCGCGGCACCGACGGCAGCAGCGGCAATGAACACGAGATAGACAGCGCACACGATCCACGGAGCACGGTTACCGACGGTGGCGATCACCAGCAGACCGATCAGCTGGATCATCGGTACACCGATGTTGCCGCCGCCGGCATTGAGACCGAGCGCCCACCCCTTGAGGCGTTGCGGGTAGAAGGCATTGATGTTGGTCATCGACGACGCGAAGTTGCCGCCGCCGATACCTGCAGTGGCCGCTACCAACATGAACGTGGTGTACGACGCACCCGGGTTCATCATCAGGTAGAGCGTGAGAAGTGTTGGTACGAAGAGGAACAGCGCACTCATGACGGTCCAGTTACGACCGCCGAACCGTGCGGTGGCAACCGTGTATGGAATGCGGAGGACCGACCCGACAAGTGTGGGCACTGCGACGAGGAAGAACTTTCCGGCCGCGTCGATGCCGTAGATATCCGTCGGCATGAACAACACCATCACGGACCAGATCGACCAGATCGAGAAGCCGACGTGTTCGGCTACCACTGACCAGATCAGGTTCCGCTTCGCGATGTCCTTGCCGCCGGATTCCCAGGCGTCGACGTCCTCTGCATCCCAATGCTCGATGTAATGACTCACCAGGGCCTCCTGAATATGTTGGAGACCCAAAGGTAGAAAACGGTTATTGCGCCGGTGCTGCGTGCGATGACCGCGAAGTCAATTGATCCTCACCCGGTAACAAGACCGGGTGTGAGCTAGTTTTTCGCAGGTGCGTGCCAGGAATCCTCGAGCATCCGAGGCTTGCATGCCTGGTAGGCGCCCAGGAGCACCACGATCACCGCGACGACGAGCAGGCCGAACGGCGCAGCGTATCCACCGGACACGTCGTGGAAAACGCCGAACAGGAGCGGACCGAGGCAGGCAACGGAGTAGCCGATGCCCTGGGTGAAGCCGGACAGTGCCGAGGAACCGATGTGCGAACGAGTACGCAGGTTGATCAGCGTGAGCGACATCGGGAACGTGCTCGGACCGAGGCCCAGGACGACAACCCACACGATCGGCGCCGCCATCGGGGCAAAGTACAGCCCGCCCATGCCGACCAGGTAGCAGACGGCACACGCGATCACGACAGGGAAGGGATTGGCCATGCGGGCGCACAGCGTCGGCGCACCGAACGCTGCGACGAGCCCGATCACCGAGAACATTCCGACCATCGTTCCGCCGAAGGCATCACTGGCTCCGGCGTCACGAAGGATCGAGGGAATCCAGGTGAACATCGAATACGTGATCAGTGAGGTCATGCCGAACATGCCGGCCATCCCCCAGGCCACGGGAGAACGCCAGACCTGACCGCGTGGCTGTTCTGCCACTGCCGCAACCGAATCCGATGCATTCTCGACGGACCCGGCTGCGTTCGCGCGAGCCTTGCGCGAGCGAGCGAGGGTGATCAACCACGGCACTGCTGCGGCGAAGCCGAAGGCGGACCACCAGCCGATCGAGAACCGCCACCCGAAGGCGTCGGCAACCGGGACTGCGACGAACGCCGGAACGATGGTGCCGATCTGCACGGCCACGATGTAGACCGAACTCATGGTGGCGAGGCGATCCGAGAAGTACCGCTTGACCAACGGAGGGATCACGACATTGCCGATTCCCATGCCTGCCAGTGCCAAAGCCGAGAGGGCCAGCAACGACCATGTCTGAGACATCATGGCGCGCAACAGCATTCCGACGCCGGCCATGAGCATCGCGACGAGGGCCGTTCGCTCGAGCCCGATACGTTTCGCGATGGCGGGAGTGATGAGACCGAAGATGGCGAACATTGCGGTCGGAACCATGCCGAAGACACCGACGATCGAGGCGGAGAAGCCGATCTCGTCGCGAATCTCGGCCGCCAAGGGCGAGAACGAGGTCACCGCAAGTCGAAGTACGAGCGCAGACATCGCAATCGCTGCGAAGACGAGCACACGGCCTTGTATCAACGAGCGGGTTTCGGTTCTCTCCAGTTGAGCAGTCACCGGCAAATCATAGGATGACCGGACGAACTCGCACAAGCGCGGTAATCTAACGTCACATTCACACCACTTACCCGGACCCGAGGAAACAACCACGTGCAACCCGTTCGACGCGCAAGTCTCATCTCACAGGTCACCGAACAACTCCGCAACGAGATCCGGAGCGGGACCTGGCCGATCGGTTCCAAAATCCCCACCGAACCGGAACTGTCGGAGCTGACCGGGACCGGTCGCAATACCGTGCGCGAGGCGGTCCAGGCGCTCGTTCACGCCGGAATGCTGGAACGTCGTCAGGGATCGGGTACCTACGTCGTTGCTGTCTCCGACCTCGGTGGCACTCTCGGCAACTACTTTGCCGGTGCCCACCAACGGGACGTACTCGAACTTCGGCGCGCACTCGACATCACTGCAGCCACCCTCGCCGCCGCACGGCGAACCGAAGACGACATCGCCGAACTGACGCGACTACTCGAGCTTCGCACCGCGTCATGGGAGGGTCAGGACATCGACGCTGCCACCACCGCTGACGTCGCCCTGCACCGAGCAATCGTCGCGGCCAGCCACAACGAGGTCTACCTGGAGTTCTACGACTCCCTGCTCCCCGTCATCGAGACCACGATCCAACAGCACATCGATGCAACCGGCGAAGGATTCCACTCGCAGCACGCAAACCTCGTCAACGCTGTCGTCGACGGGAACACCGTGGCCGCCTCGAACGCCGCACGCGAGCTGTTCGAGGGCCTGGTCTCGGACTTCGGTACCGGCGCCCCGATCTAGAGCAGCAAGCGCACGATGTCGGAAGTACGGGCCAACCCCGGGAACGCGTCCGCCGTCGAGCGGGGATGCAGAACATGAACTGCCAGGCGGAACATCACCGCACGTAGAAGCATCTGCGGCCACTCGGGGAGATCTTCCCACCGGCCGACCAGTGCCTCGTCGGCACCGCCCCACGAGATCGCGTCGACCACAGCGACGGCGGCGGCCCACGCAGCCGGTCGCCAATACGGCGTGATGTCGGTGATTCCGGGGGCCATACTGCCCGAGAACAGCACCGTCCCGAACAGATCGCCGTGCACGAGCTGGTCCGGGCTCTGCACCGGCTTCCGCAAAGTAGCGAGCCCGGCAATCAGTTCCAGACTTTTGCGACCGTCCGGAGTGGGCGTCTCGAGTTGCTCGACGCCCTTCGCGATCCTCAGCGGAACCGTTTCCCATGCCGCGCGATCAGCGGCGACGAATACGTCGACCTCGGCCCACGGCGGCACCGGCGGTTGTGCAAGGAAGCGCGGGCGCTCGAGCGAGGCCGTCGCCGCATGCAGTCGGCAGGACATCGAGACCACTTCGTCGTGACGTGGTTCCGGCGATCCGACGATGAATGTGTCGGCACGCCAGCCCGAGACGACGTAACGACCGTCAGTCGAACGCACCGGTCGAGCCAGCCGAACGCCGTCGACTTCGAGGTTCTCTCGCACCTTCGCCGACCACGCTGCGCGGGCATGATCCGCGACTGCTGAAAGGACGACGTCTCCACACAGCCACCCGCCGTCCCAATCCGCACCGAGTGGGATGGGATCGACTTCACGGAGGCCGAAGGTGGAGCACACGTGCTGGGGAGGTTGGCCTGTGCTCACACCCCAACGCTACCGGTGCGCGGCGCCGCCTCCCGCGAGGCGCGCCTAGTAGACCGGCAGACTCGCATCCACCTGGTTCGCCCAGGCGATCGCGCCGCCTTGAACGTGAACTGCGTCGGAGAAACCGGCGTTCTTGAGAAAGGCCAGTGCCTCGGCCGAACGAATGCCGGTTTTGCAGTACAGAACTATCTGCTTGTTCTGCGGCAACGTCGCCAGAGCTTCACCGGAAAGGATGCGGTCCTTCGGGATCAGCACCGCCCCCGGCAGATGCATGATGTCCCATTCAACCGGTTCTCGTACGTCTACCAGCTCGATCGATCGTCCCTCGCCGATCATGGCCTCCAGCTCCGGCGCCGTGATCGTCGAGCCGACAGCAGCAGCGCTCGCCTCTTCGGACACGACACCGCAGAACGCGTCGTAGTCGATCAAGGCGGTGACCGGCACGCGGGTCGGATCACGCTGAAGGCGGATCGTCCGGAACGTCATCGCAAGAGCGTCGTAGATCATCAGGCGCCCGAGAAGCGGTTCGCCGATCCCTGTGATGAGCTTGACCGCCTCGGTCGCCATGATCGAACCGACGGTCGCAGGCAGGACTCCGAGAACACCGCCCTCGGCGCACGAGGGGACCATGCCGGGCGGCGGCGCCTCCGGGTAAAGATCGCGATAATTCAGTCCCGCGCCGTCCGGGGCGTCTTCCCAGAAGACCGAGACCTGCCCTTCGAAGCGGTAGATCGAGCCCCACACGTACGGCTTTCCGGCGATGACGGCGGCATCGTTGACGAGGTACCGCGTCGCGAAGTTGTCCGTACCGTCCAGGATCAGGTCGTACTCCGAGAACAGTTCGACCGCGTTGGAGTTGTCCAGGCGGAATTCGTGCAACCGGACGTCGACGTGCTCGTTTATCTCGAGAATCGACTCCTTCGCGCTGACCGCCTTCGGGCGTCCGACGTCGGAGCGTCCGTGAATCACCTGACGCTGCAGGTTCGACATGTCGACCTCGTCGAACTCGACGATCCCGATGGTGCCCACTCCTGCGGCCGCGAGATAGAGCAGTGCAGGCGAACCCAATCCACCGGCGCCGATGAACAGGACTCGCGCATTCTTGAGCCGCTTCTGGCCGGTCATGCCCACGTTCGGGATGATCAGGTGCCGGCTGTATCTGGCAACTTCCTCCCGGCTCAACTCGGCTGCCGGCTCCACCAGTGGTGGCAATACGACGGGTGTTGCAGACACCGCGAAACACTCCTAGTTCAAGACGAGATCAGGGATTCTCGATCCGGTCACGCTCGAGGGTACGGCCACGGATTGAAGCGGCACGTGAGTCCGTTCATCGGAACGACGCCCTCGGGATCAAGCCTAGCGATGTCGTTGTTCGCGGTTCCGAAGGTCTGCTGCATCATGATCGGTGCGAGTCCGCCTTCGGTCTCGCACGGCTGATGAGCGGCGTATCCGATGGCATGGCCGACCTCGTGATTGATCTGATACTGCCGATACGAACCAATGTCACCCTGGAACGAAATGGCGCCTCGCACCCATCGCGGTTCGTTGAGCAGGACTCGGTCCATGCTCGGGTTGTAGCAGGATCCTTCGAGTTCGATCTCGTATCCGCAGCCTTCACGGATAGTCATCTGCGAGGTCAAGGAGATCCGGAAGTCCGGCTCGCCCGCGTCGACGCGCCGGAACGCGACCTTGGGATCATTGGTCCAACTCTTCGGATTTGCCAGCGTCTGATCGACCATGCGTCCGTACGATTCGTCACCGCCGAAACCGGTCGTGTCGACGCCGTCCTCGATCTCGACCGTGTACGTGAACTCGCGTTCGGTTCCCTGTCCGACCTTGCCCGTCGTACCCGGTACGACGTGCCACGTTCCGCCGCCCGCGACGGTGAACGGACCACCGTCGGGGAGCGCGCCGGACGGTATCGACGACGCAAAGGTTCCGTCTCCGGCCGGCGGCGCACCGATGACGTCGGTTCCGTCGGTGCTGTGGGCGAGGTCGGCAGTGGCCGACGTCTTGCTCGCGGTGTCTGTGGCGTCCGGACGTACTGCGTCGACGATCACAAGGATGGTGAGCACCACGAGAACCGGAATCGCGTAGGCCCGCCAACCGTATGTCGAGACGAAGCGCCCGAGCTTGCTCTGCTTTCGCGCTGCCCGGTCCGGCCGCGGATTACGCGGGGTTCGGCCCACTTCTCGTTTGGTCGGATCCCACTGGGCACGCAAGGGCTGATGGGAGGAAATGCCGCGATAGTCGCGTTCGCCGTAGGCACGATCATCCGGCACCTCTGGCCGACGTTCGTCGCGGGGCGCTCCAGTTCCGCTACGCATTCGACGTTCCTCACGTTCAGGGTTCTGCGTAGTTCGTCCACGCATGCGCGGTCCCCCTGGGTCAGTCACGTCGTCCAGAATCTCACACACGGCAAGTCGCTCGCCCGGGCTGACCGAAACATGCTGGTCCTGGCGTGTCATGGCAACCCGTCCTGTAACGAGAAAGACCGCTGGTCTCGCTCACCGAGGCACGCGCGACTCGCCCGGGCGACACACGGTATCGTTCATTCGGCTACGACCGGTGTGACGGAGGATACTGGCGGGTACGCACACGCGACTCGCGGATCCGCGCGCCGACCGAATTTACTTTTGCTCAGATTGGAAGCGACATGACAGAACTCGCGGATCGGACAGACTCCGATCGCGGTACAACGGCTGGCAAGCCTGCCGGAACACGTCGCAGCACCCGACTCCCCCGCGATGCGCGCCGCCTCCAGCTCCTCGCAGCTGCAAGTGAGGTATTCGTCGCGAACGGGTACCACTCGGCCGGCATGGACGAGATCGCCGAGTGTGCCGGTGTCAGCAAGCCAGTCCTGTACCAACACTTTCCAGGCAAGCTCGAACTGTATGTCGCAGTCCTGCAGAGTTATGTCGACAGCCTCATCTCGGGTGTACGCCAGGCCCTGCGATCGACGACGGACAACAAACAGCGTGTCCGCGCCGCAGTCCAGGCGTTCTTCGACTTCGTCGACAACGACTCGCAGGGCTTCCGCCTGGTGTTCGAGTCCGACATCATGGGCGAACCTCAGGTCCAGACACGCGTCGAACAAGCCACCGAAGCCTGCGTCGACGCCGTGTTCGACCTGGTCAGTCAGGATTCCGGACTCGATCCGTATCGCGCGCGCATTCTTGCCGTCGGTCTGGTCGGTGCCAGCCAGTTCACGGCGCGGTACTGGCTCGAAGCCGCGCGGCCGATCCCCAAGGAAGAGGCCGTGGAAATCACCGTGACACTGGCGTGGGGCGGTCTCTCACACGTGCCGCTGCAGGCCGAAACCAAGTAACCGGAACCCGAACGAGAATGGGCGGGCAGTCTCACGACTGCCCGCCCATTCTGCTGTTACAGCTACGCGTCAGACGGTAGGCGCGAATCCGACCTTGCGGATATCGGACGGACCGATCTCCACGTACGCCACACGAGAAGCCTGCACCAGGAACTTGCGGCCCTTGTCGTCGACGAGAGCCAGAACCGGCTCGCGGCCACCGAGGACAGCCGCGACCAGTGTCTCGACCTCGTCAGGGGTCTGTTCGCTGTTGACGATGAGCTCACGCGGGCTGTCGATTACACCGATCTTGACCTCCACGGTCAACCTCCGAACTGTTCGTGAATTACATCCGTTGTCGACGCAAGGCTAATGCAGCAGCGACCGCCCACGCTCCTCTGCACGCTGTGCCCAGAGCGAACAGGCACCTAGACGAGTCCGAGAATCGCCATCCGCTCGGCGTGCTTTGCCTGCATACCGTCGAACAACGCGACAACTCCGTTGAGGTCACCCGAGGCCGAGATCACCAGATCCGTGAGGTCCTCACGCTGCGCCAGCACGAACTGCGCCTGCGTGATTGCTTCACCCAGAAGACGGCGTCCCCACAACATCAGCCGGTCCTTGGCGCGGGTGCTGGCCTCCACTGCTGCCTTCACCTCGAGCACCACGAACTCCGAGTGGCCCGTCTGGGACAGCACGTCCTCGACGATCTCGGCGACATCCGCCGGGAGGGAGTGCCCGATCTCGCGGTAGAAATCGGCAGCGATTCCGTCGCCGACGTACGCCTTCACGAGCGATTCCAGCCACGTCGACGGTGTCGTCGACGCGTGATAGTTGTCGAGAGCACGAACGAACGGGTCCATGACGGCAAAGATCTCGTGGCCACGTTCCGTCAGCGCCGTTTCCAGAGTCTCGAAGTGGTCCATCTCGGCGGCGGCCATGCTGGCGAACGCCACCTTGCCTCGCAGGTCCGGTGCCATTTGTGCGTCCTCCGCCAACCGGTAGAACGCCGAAATCTCGCCGTAGGCAAGAACGGCAAACAAATCGATCACGCCGGGGTGATCGGAAGCGACTCGGCCTCCGGTTCCAGCGTCCGTCGAAGCATCAAGATCGTGTGCGCCCATGACTACGAACTGTAGTGCTTCGACGGCCGACGCGACCGCCAAGGACCGCATGTCCGATTCGGTGATCTTCGACATGTCATCGCGAGGGGCGGACAACGTGCAGCTACAATGGTCTTGGGAGTTCGCCAGTTCCCCCGGCTCTTATGATTAGCCGGGACGGCTGCTTTAGGTCAGCCGACACGACTGTGCTCACGCGGACCCCACCGATAATGTGCGCGCACCTGCATCGACGGTTGTTGCCCGCTTCGCCGAGATCTCCGGACGGTTCGAATTCGTCCGAGTGGAATTCAGTGCTGAGGCGTAGGCATGACCGAAGAAAAAGAGGGCATCGACATCGGCCGATTTACGGCCTGGCCCCTTACCTTGTGCGTGCGTACCGCCACGAGGAAAGGCTAGTCCCCTGAGCAAGATCACTGTCGACCACGAAGACGAAGCAACCGAGAACACCGTTTCCGTCCAGCTCGACGACACCCATGTACCCCCGAGCTTCGCCGAACTCGGTGTCCGCGACGAAATCGTCCGCGCACTGAACGAGATCGGCATCGAGCGCACCTTCGCCATCCAGGAACTCACCCTTCCGTTGGCTCTCGCCGGTGACGACCTCATCGGTCAGGCCCGCACCGGAATGGGCAAGACCTTCGGTTTCGGCGTCCCGCTCCTGCATCGCATCGTCACCGCCGAGAACGGCACGGCTGTCCTCGACGGCACGCCTCGCGCTCTGATCATCGTTCCCACCCGCGAACTGTGCATCCAGGTCGCTCGCGACCTCGAGAACGCCAGCAAGTACCTCCGAGTCGGCGACCGAGGTCTCCAGGTTCTGCCCATCTACGGCGGTCGGCCGTACGAGGCGCAGATCTCGGCACTGCAGAAGGGCGTCGACGTTGTCGTCGGCACCCCGGGTCGCCTGCTCGACCTCGCCAACCAGTCGCACCTGATCCTGGGCAAAGTGGGCGTTCTCGTCCTCGACGAGGCCGACGAAATGCTCGACCTCGGATTCCTCCCCGACATCGAACGCCTCATGGGCATGGTCCCCGACAAGCGTCAGACGATGCTCTTCTCCGCCACGATGCCCGGCCCGATCATCACCCTGGCTCGCACCTTCCTGACGCAGCCGACGCACATCCGCGCCGAGGAAGCCGAATCCTCCGCAGTGCACGACCGCACGAGCCAGCACATCTACCGTGCGCACGCTCTCGACAAGGCCGAGATGGTCGCCCGTGTTCTGCAGGCCGAAGGCCGCGGCGCGACGATGATCTTCACCCGCACCAAGCGCACAGCCCAGAAAGTCGCCGACGATCTCGCCGAGCGCGGCTTCTCCGTCGGTGCCGTCCACGGTGACCTCGGACAGATTGCCCGCGAGAAGGCCCTGAAGGGCTTCCGCAACGGCAAGGTCGACGTGTTGGTCGCCACCGACGTCGCCGCACGCGGCATCGACATCGACGACGTCACCCACGTCATCAACTACCAGTGCCCCGAGGACGAGAAGACCTACGTCCACCGCATCGGTCGTACCGGCCGCGCCGGACGCACCGGCATCGCTGTCACGCTGGTCGACTGGGACGACATTCCTCGCTGGCAGCTCATCGACAAGGCACTGAGCCTCGGAATCCCCGATCCGGTCGAGACGTACTCGAGCTCGCCGCACCTCTACGAAGAGCTGTCGATTCCGGCCGACGCCAAGGGCACTGTTCGCAAGGCCAAGCCCGCCCCTGAGAAGGCTGCAACCGACAAGGCGGCAACGGACAAAGCAGACGCGCCGAAGACGGCCGACGCCGACGGCAACGAAGAGAAGGCCGCGCCTCGTCGCAACCGGACTCGCCGCCGTACCCGCGCCGGTGCTTCGACCGACGCCGCGACGTCCACCACCGCCGGCGCCACCACAGCTCCCCCTTCGGCACCGGCTGCAACCGCTACCGAGAACTCGGACGAAGACGGAGCGGCCAAGCCGCGTCGCCGTCGGCGTCGTCGCCCCGCGGCTTCCGCGACGGCAGGCGCCGCAGAGTAAGCTGCCGATGTGCTGGCTCCCGAAAGGCGTACTCGCTCAGATGTGATCGGTGCGCTGGCAATCGCGCTGGCAGTAATCGTGGCGGTGACCGTGGTGTGGTTGCGCAGTGATGCGCGCGGAACCACCTCGGTCACCGCCGAATCTCCACTCCCACCTCTGTCGACGTCGGTGTTGTTACCCGACGTCCTGAAGCAGACGTGGGAATCTCCCAGTGCCGACTCGACGGCACCCATCACCGTCGGAAATGCCGTCGTCACCGCCGACGGTTCCGACGTGATCGGCCGCGACCCGGCAACAGGCGAAGAAGTGTGGCGATACGCGCGCAACATTCCCCTGTGCGGTGCGATCGGTTCGTGGGATCGCGTCGTCAGCGTCTATCAGGACAATCGCGGTTGCTCTCAGGTCACGTCACTGGTCGCCGACACCGGCGCCCGAAAGGACCAGCGCAACAGCGACGCCGATTCCGCGGTCACCTTGTCGGCGGACGGCACCTATCTGATCTCACGCGGCAGTGAGCGAATGGAACTGTGGCGCTCGGACCTCGTCCGAACTCTCGAGTACGGCAGGGTCGACGCGAAGGTCAATCCGAACAAGCAACCCCGCACCGGATGCACGCTGCTCGACGCTGCGTCGAGCGCCAACCGAGTCTCGGTACTCGAGCGTTGCCCGGGTGAAGCCTCCAACAGGTTGACGGTGATGAACCCCGCACCGAAGGACGCCCAGGAACCCGAAGAGTACGGATCCTCGATTCTCCTCGACTCCGAAGGCGCCCGCCTGCTTGCCGTGGCCGGCGAGAAGACGGCCGTCTACCTCCCTGCCGCCAACGGAACCGCTTCTCGCATCACCATTTTCGACGGGACCGGCAATCCGATCGTCGACTATCCGATCGAGGGAGCGGTGACCGAAGGGGCCCGCACCCACGCCGACAAGGCTTCGATCACGTGGTGGACCGGCTCTCAGACGGTCAACCTCCGCCTGAGCGACCTGGCTCCGACGTGGATCGTCAACGGAACGTCAGGGCCCGGAAGCATGGTCGCCGGTCAGATGCTCATCCCCGTTCCGGGCGGCATTGCAGCCGTCAGCCCGTCGGACGGAGCGGTGCAGCGCATGATCGCAGTCGACCGCGGTGAGACGACGACGCCGATCGTGCTCGCCAGTGCGGGCGAGACGATTCTGGAACAGCGCGGCGATACCTTGTTTGCGCTGCGCTAGAAGCTCTCGCCTTCCTCAGAGCGCCAGTTCCGGCGCGAAAGTCACGACTTCATTTCCAGCCCAATGCTTTACGAGATTGTCGGCGAGTTCACGATAGGCATCCGCGCCCTTGTTCTTTCGCCCGGCAAGGACCGTCGCGCCGGAAGCAGAGGCCTCGGCGAACTTGACGGTGCGTGGAATCGGCGGCGCCAGAACGGCGAGGGAGTAGCGGTCACTGACGTCAGCGAGTACGTCGCGACTGTGCGTGGTTCGAGCGTCGTACAGAGTCGGAAGTGCGCCGAGCAGAACAAGATCCGGGTTGGTGATGGCTTGGACTTCACGAACCGTACGCAGCAACTGTCCGACGCCGCGGTGTGCGAGGGTTTCGCATTGCAGTGGAACCAGAACCGACTGCGCCGCAGTCAATCCGTTGAGTGTGAGCACACCCAACGACGGTGGGCAGTCGATGATGATGACGTCGTAAGAACCCAGGAGCGGAGACAGCGCCCGCTTGAGCGCGAACTCTCGACCGGGTCGCATCAGGAGCAGCGCTTCGGCGCCCGCGAGATCGATGGTGGCCGGCAGGAGATCCATACCGTCGTCCGTCTTCAGCACGGCGTCGACCGCGTCGAGATCACCCGCCAGGACCTCGTTGACCGAACGTTCGAGGCGATCCGGGTTGTGTCCGAGCGAGAACGTCAGGCAGCCCTGCGGGTCGAGATCCACCACCAGAACTCGTTGTCCGAGCGCGGACAAAGCCGCACCGAGAGAAGCGACGGTAGTGGTTTTAGCCACGCCGCCCTTTTGATTCGCCACTGCGAGAACCGTCGTCACACGTAGATCCTTGCGCACTTCGCGCCAGGAGGCGAGCTACACACGCGAGGCAGCCTGCAATGATGGTCGACATGACCTCCCAGTCCGCCCCCTCGTCGATCCCCCTCGGTGCTCGCGTCGTACTCATGCGCCACGGTGAAACCGAGTGGGCACGCACCGGGAAACACACGGGCCGGACCGAGGTTCCGCTGACTCCGCTCGGCGAGATGCAGGCAACCGCGACCGGAAATCGCTTGCGAACCCTCGACCTCCGGAACCCCATGATTCTGACGAGTCCGCGGCTGCGCGCACAGTTGACGGGTGATCTCGCCGGCCTGCCGGAAGAGCGAACCTGGGATGCACTTTCCGAATGGGACTACGGCGACTACGAAGGCCTCACGACGCCCGAGATCCGCGCAACGGTGCCCGATTGGACCGTCTGGACACACCCGTGCCCCGGCGGCGAGCAGACCGATCAGATCCATGCCCGCACCGACATGGTGCTGTCGATGGTGCGTTCGCAGCTACCCGAGCGGGACGTGATCCTGATCGGGCACGGCCACTTCTCACGCGCGCTCATCGCCCGCTGGCTCGAGCTCCCGGTCACCGAAGGAAAGCGTTTCGCGTTGTTCCCGGGCGCTTACACGGTTCTCGGTTACGAGCACGGCGCCAGCCACCTCGTCCATCACAACGTGCCGCCGCTCGTGGACGCTTGAGGCTTAAGATTCTCCCCATGATCCGACGCGCCACGCCCGCAGACGTCCAGCCGATCACCGACATGATCTACGAGTTGGCGGACTACCAGAAGGCCCTCGACGAGTGCACCGTGACGGCGGAACAGATCGGCGAGGCATTGTTCGGGCCGGCCGCGACGGCCTTCGCGCACGTCGCTGTGAATTCGGCTGACGACGTCGTCGGCATGGCGCTGTGGTTCCGCAATTTCTCCACGTGGGACGGCGCCCACGGCATCTACCTCGAAGACCTGTACGTCAAGCCCAGCCAGCGCGGATCAGGCCACGGAAAGGCTCTTCTGGCCGCGCTCGCCAAGGAGTGCACCGACAACGACTACACCCGGCTGTCCTGGTCGGTGCTCAATTGGAACACGCCCTCGATCAAGTTCTACGAGTCACTCGGTGCCGACGCGAAGACGGAGTGGACCACGTATCGCCTGACCGGCACCCACCTCGGAGCTCTTGCCGCCGAAGCTGAGTAGGACTGAAGCAGGGTAGGCGTTCCGTCCTACTTGTCCCGCGGCTCTTCGGTCTCGTCCGGGTGTCCCTCTTCCGGCGACACCTCGTCTGCGTACGCTCCGTACTCCGCTGCCATCCATCGAGACGTCGGAGCCGAGAACAGGCAGCCCAGAGCGCCGAGAACGACGACACCCAGAACGATGCCGAGCGGCACCTGATGCGAATCGGTCAGGAGCGACCAGGCGACCGGCAGGAGCAGCAACTGCGCGACGACGGCGATTGCCCGGCCCCACCGGCGGCCCGTCAGCAAAGCGATACCGGCTGCCAACACCGCGCCGCCGAGGATCGCGACCCAGGCGGCAAATCCGTATCCGTTGGTGACGCTCTGATCGTGGCCGGTCGCGCCGCGAATCACTGCGACGATCGCGAACCCGGCGGCAACCAGCCCTTGCAGCGTCACGAGGGCACCTGCCCATGTGACTGTCTTGGGCAGGGCGTTCGGACTGGCGGTATTCGGCACGAGGCCAGCCTAGAACACGACACCGGATAGGCTCATGCCCCGTGCGCGCACTGCTGATCGTCAACCCCAATGCCACCTCCACCACCGCTGCCGGTCGTGACCTGTTGGCACACGCCCTCGAGAGTCGGGTGCGACTTACTGTGGCGCACACCACACATCGGGGACACGCTGCCGAACTGGCGCGCGAAGCCCACGAAGACGGCTTCGGCTCGGTGATCGTCCACGGCGGCGACGGAACGGTCAACGAAGTGGTCAACGGACTGCTCGGGTCACCGCATCCCGCGTCGATGAAATCGGTTCCGGTCGGTCCGATCCCGACGATCGCTGTCGTCCCGGGAGGCTCGGCAAACGTTTTCGCGCGCTCACTCGGTATTGCCGCCGACCCGATCGACGCCACAAACCAACTCGTCGATCTACTCTCGGAACGAACGAGACGCCGAATCGGGCTCGCACACTGCGACAACCGTTGGTTCACGTTCAACGCCGGAATGGGCCTCGACGCCGATGTATGCGAAGCCGTCGACGCCAGCCGTAAGAACGGTGACGCCGCCACACCCGCCCGGTACGTCCGAACCGCAATCGCGGCGTTCTTCCGTGCCAAGCGAGCCGAGCCCGCCCTGACAGTCCACCTCCCCGATCAGGATCCCGTCTCCGGAGTCCACTACGCGTTCGTGTCGAACTCGAGCCCGTGGACATATCTGGAAGAGCGTCCCGTACACACCAATCCGGGAACGACCTTCGACAGTGGACTCGGCATCTTCGCCATGACGAGCACCAAAGTCCTACCGTCTCTGCGGGTTGTGCGACAGCTCCTCGCACGCGGCGCAGAACCGAAATCGAAGGTCCTTCTACGCACCGACGACGTCCCGACAATCACCATCGAATCGTCGCGACCGATCGGACTGCAGATGGACGGCGACTACATCGGACTTCGCGAAAAAGTCGAATTCACCTCGGTCCCGGATGCACTGGAAGTGTTCGCACCGATTCCGACGTGAGTCAGGCAACACGTTTGACCTGCAAAAACTCTGGTGCCGAATAGTCGAAATCGGGTAAAATGCCGGTGACGCCCAGGTGGCCGTCAGGTGTGTCACAAATTAGTGAGTTGGCCCACGAACCCGTTCAAACCTATTGACATACCGCGAGTTCGTGAAAGCATTCACAAGTAACAGTGCGGAAACATTGATGACGCACACACAAACTCATTGGTACCAAATGGTGTGAATACACACCCAATTAAGGAGCGAAAAAAGATGGACTGGCGCCACAACGCAATCTGTCGCGACGAGGATCCCGAACTGTTCTTCCCGGTGGGAAACAGTGGACCGGCCCTCGCTCAGATCGCTGATGCCAAGGTTGTCTGCAACCGCTGCCCCGTCACCGCCGAGTGCCTGTCCTGGGCTCTCGAGTCCGGTCAGGATGCAGGCGTCTGGGGCGGAATGAGCGAAGACGAGCGCCGCGCACTCAAGCGTCGTAACGCACGTACCCGTGCACGCACTTCCGTCTAGGTAGAACCGAGACGTTCGACTCGCGGCGGAGAACAGCCCCTCCGCACAGTCGAAGACGACAGCCCGACACCACATGGTGTCGGGCTTTTTGTCTGCTCGAATCGCTAACGCTGCTCGAATCAGTAACGCGCAGTGCGTCTACCGAGCGGCACGCGCAGAACCGCGTCGGTGCCGCCACCGCTTCCCGGGTGCAGTCCGAGCGAGCCACCGAGTTCGGCGCCCAACAAAGTCCGCACGATCTGGAGTCCGAGCCGATCGGACTTCTCGAGGTCGAAGTTCTCCGGCAGGCCGCGCCCGTTGTCGTGGATGATCACGTCCAACCAGCGCGCAGAACGCTCGGCGCTGAGTGTGACCGTGCCGGTCACTCCCGGATCGAAAGCGTGCTCGATCGCGTTCTGCACCAACTCCGTCAGCACCATGACCAGCGGGGTGGCGCGCTCGGCGGAGAACACTCCGAAACTGCCCTCACGCCGAATCGCCACCGGCACACCCACTCCCGCGACATCGGAGAGCATGGGAACCAACCGGTCGATCACCTCGTCGAGATCCACCTCTTCGTCCACCGACATCGACAAGGTGTCGTGAACGAGGGCGATGGACGTCACGCGCCTCACCGACTCTGTCAACGCCTGTCGCGCTTCGTCGTTGCCGGTTCGCCTGGCCTGTAGACGCAGAAGCGCCGCGACGGTTTGCAGGTTGTTCTTCACTCGATGGTGAATCTCGCGGATGGTTGCGTCCTTGCTCAGGAGAGCGCGATCACGACGCTTGACCTCGGTGACGTCGCGGACGACGACCGCCGCACCGACATGCCGGCCGCCCGGCTTGAGAACCAGGGCTCGCAGCAGAACGGTCGCCCCGCGCGCCTCGATCTCCATACGGCGACCGGGCTTGTCCGCCAACGTATCTCGGATGTATCCCGCAGCTTCCTGAGACTCGAACGGGTCGGTGACCAACGAACGGGTCAACGCCGCGAGGTCTTGGCCCACCAAATCCGAACTCAGACCCATCCGGTGATAGGCCGAGAGCGCGTTCGGGCTGGCATAGACGACGGTGCCTTCGGTATCGAGACGGATGAAGCCGTCGCCCGCACGTGGGCTCGAGTTCGTGTCGGAGCGCGATTCTCGGATCGGGAAGGTTCCGTCGCTGATCATCTGACACAGGTCTTCGGCGCAATCGAGATACGCGAGCTCGAGCGGACTCTGCGCTCGCTGGTGCGACAGGTTGGTGTCGCGGCTCAGAACCGCGATGACTCGCCCGTCCAGACGCACCGGAACGGCTTCCCGACGCGGCGGCATTCCTTCACGCCACGTCTCGTCTTCCCCGCGCACGACGCGGCCCTCGACGAGAGCGCGAAGAACCTGCGGGTGCTCGGACTCGGAAACGACCGTTCCGACCGCGTCCTCCGGAAAAGCCGTCGATGCCGTTGTCGGCCGGCAATGCGCGACGCAGATGACCGTCCCCTCGGATCGGTTCTTCTCCGATTCGGTGCCCACCCACAAGAGAACGTCGGCAAAGGAGAGGTCGGCGAGCAGTTGCCACTCCCCCACGACGCGCTGGAGATGGTCGACCGCCGCACCGGGAAGATCGGTGTGTTCGGCGAGGAGGTCACTGAGAGTGGACATCGTCCGGATTAGGAGATCACGGCGATCAGATCGCCTTGCTGAATCACGTCGCCGACCTTGACGCCCACCGTCGTCACCGTTCCCGGAACTTCGGCCAGGACGGGAATCTCCATCTTCATGGATTCGAGGATGACCAGGGTGTCGCCGTCCGCAACGACGTCTCCCTCGCTCACGACGACCTGGTAGACCGTCGAAACCATCTCGGCGCGCACGTCTTCTGCCATCGTGAACCTCACTTCTGTCGGAACTGCACTCTGACCACGAAAATACGTCGACGGATCACTCGATCGACCTGCCAATGGAACCACACCGGCATCGGCGTGAAACAATGACGCGAAAGAAACAGAAGGGAGACCAATCATGGGTAAGCGTGGTCGTAAGAAGCGCAGCCGTAAGGGCAACGCCGCTAACCATGGCAAGCGTCCAAACGCCTGACATGTAGCGCAACAAAACGTCCGAGGGGCGGGGAAGCATTGCTTCCCCGCCCCTCGGCGTTACTGCCTTCCGACTGCTGCCGCTCAGATCTTCGCTGACGGGCTAGCTGTCGGTTTCGGTAGTCGTTATGACGATGGTCCGACGCAACTCGACAGTGAGCCGCTGACGCAGGCTTTCCGGCGCGTGGTCTCCACCGCACTTACGGTTGATCAGGCTCTTGACCTTCTCCTCGATCCCGTAGGCCTCGAGGCACGATCCACAATCGTCGATATGACGCTGCAGGCGAGCACGACTTGAATCGTCGCATTCACCGTCGAGCATCAACCAGACGTCGGCGATGACTGCCGAGCAGTCGAGCCTTTCGAATTCGTCCTGCTCACTCATCGTGTGACACCTTCCGTCTCGGTGGCTGCGACTGTGGCTGTGTCGACCGCGCCGTCCCGATTGAATCCCCGGTCTTTTGCGACATCGGCCAAAAGACCACGCAATTGCTTGCGACCACGGTGCAGTCGCGACATCACCGTTCCGATGGGTGTGCCCATGATCTCCGCGATCTCCTTGTACGGGAATCCTTCGACATCGGCGTAGTACACGGCCATACGGAATTCCTCGGGAAGCGACTGCAGCGCCGCCTTGATGTCGTCGTCAGGCAACGCGTCGAGCGCCTCCACCTCGGCCGATCGCAGCCCCGTCGAGGTGTGCTCGGCGGTGGCGGCCAACTGCCAGTCGGTGATCTCGTCCGTCGGATACTGCGCGGGTTGGCGCTGCTTCTTTCGGTACGAGTTGATGTAGGTGTTCGTGAGAATCCGGTACAGCCAGGCTTTCAGGTTGGTACCAGCACGGAACGAACGGAAAGCGGTGTACGCCTTGACGTACGTCTCCTGCACGAGATCCTCGGCATCAGCCGGATTCCGCGTCATGCGCAGGGCAGCGCCGTACAACTGGTCGAGCAGCGGGAGCGCGTCGCGCTCGAACCGGGCAATCAACTCATCCGCAGTTTCGGGCGTTTCGGACACAGCGCCGTCGATAGGTTCAGTTACCCCTGACGGTTCGTCCTTGGGCCGGTCGTGTTCCAGCACTCTGATCCCTTCACTAGCCGTAGGGATCAAGGTTACCGCCAACTGAAGATCCGACCCACGGGCCGGTGGTGGCTCACACACAGCCAGCACGGTCGCTCCTTCGCTTCTCGGGACAAGTTTCATCAACTGGTACCAACACGGGAGTCTGCGACTCTGTTCCCGGCCTGGTCGGATGCACCTGTCGGCGATCCACATAGGGTGTTCCTCATGGCCGGAACAGCGACCCCTGCGACCGTACTTCTCGACAAGTCGAAGACACCGCACCGCGTTCACAGCTACGACCACGATCCTCGCGCCGAATCGTTCGGCGACGAGGCGGTCACTGCACTGGCCGAGTTGGTAGCAGTCGAGGCCGCACAGATCTTCAAGACCTTGGTCGTCAAACTCGACACCGGCAAGCTCGCCGTCGCGGTCCTGCCGGTCCCGAACAAGCTCTCGCTCAAAGCCGCAGCCGCTGCCCTCGGTGCAAGCAAAGCCGTCATGGCCGATCGCGCCGAAGCCGAGCGTTCTAGTGGCTACGTCTTCGGCGGTATCTCGCCGCTCGGCCAGCGCAAGAAACTGCCGACCGTGATCGATGCGTCGGCGCTCGACTGGGACCGCATTCTCTGCAGCGCCGGTCGACGCGGGCTCGAGATCGAGCTGGCTCCGACGGACCTCGCGCAGTTGAGTGGCGCGGTCACGGCGCAAATCACGGCGGGCTGAGTATCCGGTCGCTACGGTCTCACCATGCGACCACACCTGAAAACTCTTGCACTGACCGCTGCAGCGGCAGCTCTCACCGTCTCGCTGACGGCCTGCGGGAGTTCGGACAATGCCGCCAAGGAAGTCACGGTAGTCGGATCAGGGCAGGTCCGCGGGGCGCCGGACATCCTCCATGCCGACATCGGCATCGAGGTGGTTGCCCCGGATGTATCGGGAGCGGTCTCGGAGTCGAATGACAAGGCCCGTCAGATGATCGACGCGATAGTCGCCGCCGGTGTGGCCCCCGAGGACGTGCAGACAAGCGATCTGTCCGTCCAGCCGCAGTACGACGCCAGCGGCGGACCGTTCGTCGGCGGCAACGTGACCGGCTACCGGGCAACCAACTCGGTACGAATCGTCGTACGCGATCTCGACAAGGCCTCTTCTGTCCTGGACGCCGGCATCGCGGCGGGCGGAAACGCGGCACGGCTCGGCAACGTCGCCTTCGCCATCGACGACGACTCTCAGCTTCTGGCCGACGCTCGCACCCGGGCCTTCGAAGACGCCAAGAACCGTGCCGAGCAGTACGCGGATCTGTCCGGTACGTCGCTCGAGAACGTCGTGACCATCACCGAGGCACACGACACGAGTGGCGGTCAGACCATGCGCGCTCCCGACGCCTCGATGTCCGACATGGTTCTCGCCCCGGGAACCCAGCAGGTCTCGTTCGAGGTGACCGTTACCTGGGCTCTCGGCTGACCACTAGAGCAGGCTGATCTGCTCGCCGGCACGGTCGACGTCCGGCTCGATCAACTCGTGCCCGTTGTTCTTGACACTGTTGACCAGCGGCCGGACTCGATCGACGTCGATCCGCTCGAAGAGGTCCGGTACCGGTTCGAGCAGAGCCGAATCGACGGTGTTGTCGGGATCGAGCCACGCCTCCCAGCGGTCACGAGGCAGGGCGAGGGGCATGCGGTCGTGAACCTGCTCGAGGTGACCGAGAGAGTCGACTGTGACGATCGAGCAGCTCAGGACGGGGCTCGCGTTCTCGACCCTCGGGTCCCGCCAGGCAGACCACACGCCCGCCATGAACAGCCGTGATCCGTCGTCGGGGTGCATGTAGTAGGGAATCTTCGCTGCCTTTTTCCCGCCGGTGGCCTCGGTCTGCCACTCGTACCACCCGTCCATGGGGACCAGGCATCGTTTGAACTTGAAGGCGGTCCGAAACGCCGACTTCTCCGCCAGCGAGTCGGCGCGGGCGTTGAACAGGACCGGGCCTTTGCCCAGTTCCTTGGTCCACGACGGCACCAATCCCCATCGCATCCGCCGAATCCTCTTGGTCGGATCGCTGTCGGGATTTTCCCGATCGTGGCGTTCGACGACGGTCAACACCTCGGTCGTGGGGGCCACGTTGTAGTCGGCTTCGACGGGCGCCGAGTGGTCCGTCTCGTCGAGCGCATCGAGTTCCACCGCCAGGGTGGCCGGGTCCGCTGTGGTCGCATACCTTCCGCACATGACACCCAGGGTGGCACGGTTTCGACCATTCCCCCACCGATGAGAGAAGATGGACCATGTGAGTCTGAGTCTGTGGAGCGCCCCGAGGGCCCAAGCACCCGTCGATGCAGTGGTGACGCTGCCCGGATCCAAGTCCATCACCAATCGAGCTCTGATTCTTGCCGCACTTGCGGATGGCCCGTCCACGATCACCGGTGCACTTCGCAGCCGTGACGCCGACCTGATGATCGCAGCTCTGCGTGACCTCGGCATCGGCGTCGAGGAAGCCGGCGATCCGACCACGCTTCGCATCACCCCTGGGCCCCTGCGCGGCGGCGAGGTCGACTGCGGCCTTGCCGGCACCGTGATGCGCTTCCTGCCGCCGCTCGCCGCGATGGCCGACGGCAGCGTCCGCTTCGACGGCGACGAGCAAGCACGCACCCGCCCACTCGGCACCATCTTGGAGGCACTGCGCGGTCTCGGCGCTCGGATCGAGGGTGACGCACTCCCGTTCACCGTCACCGGAACCGGATCCCTACGCGGAGGAACGGTCACCATCGACGCATCCGGCTCGTCGCAGTTCGTCTCCGGTCTCCTGCTCTCGGCTGCTGCCTTCGAAGAGGGTGTCACCGTTCACCACGACGGCAAGCCCGTCCCGTCCATGCCACACATCGACATGACCGTCGAGATGCTCCGCCAATCCGGAGTTTCCGTGACGACACCGGCCACGGGCGGAGACGCAGACACGTGGCGGGTGGCACCGGGGCCGGTGCGCGCCGTGGACTGGGCGATCGAACCCGATCTCTCCAACGCCACACCGTTCCTGGCCGCAGCCGCTGTTACCGGCGGAACCGTCAGCGTCCCGATGTGGCCGTCGTCGACGACGCAGCCCGGCGACGCGATCCGCGGGATCCTCGCCTCGATGGGCGCCGACGTCACTCTTGCCGACGGCTTGCTGACCGTTCGCGGCCCGGAGAAACTGCGCGGCATCGACATCGACCTCCACGACGTGGGAGAGCTGACCCCCACCGTCGCGGCCCTGGCCGCTCTCGCCGAGGGCACCTCGCATCTGCGAGGTATTGCACACCTGCGCGGGCACGAGACCGACCGTCTGGCCGCCCTCGCCGACGAGATCAACAAGCTCGGCGGTTCCGTCACCGAAACCGACGACGGCCTCACGATCGTTCCCGCGGAACTCCATGGCGGACAATGGCTCTCGTATGCCGACCACCGCATGGCAACAGCCGGCGCCATCATCGGCCTGGTCGTCGACGGCGTCGACGTCGACGATGTCGGAACCACAGCCAAGACACTGCCCGGCTTCGAGAACATGTGGATCGACATGCTCGAGAGTTCGCCGGCGACACCGAAGGCAAGCTTCTGAGTCCGCGGCAGTACGACGAGTCCGACGTCCGGGTACGTCCCGGCCGCGGATCCCGCCCCCGTACGAAGACTCGGCCCGAACATCTCTCGGCCGAATCGGGGATGGTGGTGTCGAAGGATCGTGGCCGTTGGGGTTGCGTCCTCGGCGGCGACCCCGACCGACTGATCGTCACGATGCGTGCCCGCGAACTTGGCCGAACCCCCATCGTCGTCGGCGATCAGGTGGACATCGTCGGCGATCTGTCCGGCAAAACCGATACCCTCGCCCGTATTGTCCGGGTCTCCGAGCGTTCTACGGTTCTGCGACGGACGGCCGACGACACTGATCCCTTCGAACGCATCGTCGTCGCGAACGCGGAGCAGTTGCTCATCGTCGTGGCACTCGCCGATCCCCCACCGCGCACCGGTTTTGTCGAGCGCGCACTGGTCGCCGCCTACGTGGGTGGCCTGACACCGATCGTCTGCCTGACCAAGAGCGACCTCGAACCACCCGAGGAATTCGCGAGCACTTTCGCCGACCTCGACATCCAAGTGGTCGTCGCCGGTCGCGACGATCCCCTGGACGAACTGACGCAGATCCTCGAGCACAAGTTGACCGCCCTGATCGGACATTCCGGCGTCGGAAAATCGACATTGGTCAATCGCCTTGTCCCCGATGCCAATCGAGCGGTCGGCATCGTATCCGGCGTCGGCAAGGGCCGGCACACATCGACGCAATCGGTGGCACTCCCCCTCGCCGGTGGCGGTTGGGTGATCGACACCCCGGGCATCCGTTCGTTCGGTCTGGCGCACATCTCGCCCGAGAACGTGGTGGCTGCATTCTCGGATCTCGCTGCGGCGATCGAGGATTGCCCGCGCGGATGCACGCACCTCGGGCCGCCGGCAGACCCCGAATGCAAGCTCGACCTGCTGGAGGGCAAATCCGCTCGACGCGTCGTCGCTGTGCGACAACTGCTGGAAGCGATCAAGTCCAACGATCAGTACTGAGCGACACCCCTGCACGACGCCCCAGCGCGAGAACAGCAAAGCGGCCCGGCACCATGTCGAATGGTGTCGGGCCGCTTGTTGCGTCTGGTCAGCGCAGGCGGGAAATCAGCGCAGGCCGAGGAGGCTGCGCAGCTTTCCACTCTTGCGCTTACGTGCGATGGCGCTCTTGAGACCGTTACGACGCCCGGTCACGGGATCGACAGTCGACGTCAGTTCGCCGTCGAACATCCGCTCCGACGCCGTCTCGGGCGCATTGTCGACGGTGTCCTTGAGGTACTTGTTGGGCAGCGACAGCTTGGCGATGGTGCGCCAGGACTTGGCGTACTGCACGGCAAGTGGGCCCGTCGTGTACGGCAGGTCGTACTTGTCCGCGAGCTGACGCACCGTGACCGCGATGTCCTTGTAGCGGTTGCTGGGCAGATCGGGGAACAGGTGATGCTCGATCTGGTAGCTCAGGTTGCCCGTCATGAAGTCCATGAGCGCGCTGCCCTCGATGTTGGCGCTGCCGAGCATCTGACGCAGGTACCACTGAGCCTGCGTTTCCTTGTCGATGTCTTCCTTGGTGAACTTCTCGGCACCGTCCGGGAAGTGACCGCAGAAGATGACCGCGTTGGTCCACACGTTCCGCAGGGTGTTGGCGGTGAAGTTGGCCGACAACGTGCTCTTCCACGCCGGGCCGGTGATGGCCGGGTAGATGACGTAGTCGCGCAGGACCTGCTTGCCGATCTTCTCGCCGACCTCGCGGAGCTTGCGCTGGGTCTCTCCCTTGTCGGCGCGGCCCTTGGCCACCTTGCCGAGCTCGAGGTGCTGTGCGGCGATGCCGTACTCGAAGAACAGCGCGAGCAGCGTGTTGTAGACCAGATTGCCGGCGTTGAAGGGCTTCCATCGCTGATCGCGGGTGACGCGCAAGAGTCCGTATCCGACGTCGTCGTCCATTCCGAGGACGTTGGTGTACTTGTGATGCAGGTAGTTGTGGGTCTGCTTCCAGTGCGCAGACGGGCCGGTGACGTCCCACTCCCACGAGGTGGAGTGGATCTCCGGGTCGTTCATCCAGTCCCACTGACCGTGCATCACGTTGTGCCCGAGTTCCATGTTCTCGATGATCTTCGAGAGCGTCAGCAGGCCAACTCCGGCGAGCCACGCCGGACGGCGACGGCTGGCGAAAAGCACTGCGCGGCCGCCAATTTCGAGTGAACGCTGCAGGCGAATGACGTTGCGCACGTAGCGCGCGTCCTTCTCGCCGCGCGACTCCTCGATGTCGCGACGAATCGCGTCGAGTTCGCGGCCGAGCGCCTCGATGTCGGCGTCCGTGAGATGTGCATATTCCTTGACATCTGCAATCGCCATGGAAAGCCTCCTAGCAGTGAGTTAGGCGCAAAGTAGTAAGTGCAGAACGATCATGACTTCGAATCGTTCAGATCAACTGCACCTACTGTAGCGTAACTTACGGCACCGTAGGTTAGGTTTTTCCCGATGTAACCTATATCACTTCCGGCGCTTCGGCATGCGAGAACGCGCCTGCGACTTGAGTGCGGTCAACAATCCGAGGCGCTTGCCGGTGACCGGATCGGTACGCAGGTCCTCGACCATCGCCATGGCTGCGTCCCGGAACCCTGAGTCACGGAACCGTAGTTCCGAGGACGTTTCCGGAGCATTATCCGAGGTCGCAGTCAGCCACTTGTCCGGCAAGGCCAGCTTGTGGATCGTGCGCAGCGCCAGGAGATACTGCTTGAAGAGCGAACCGGTGGTGTACGGGAGATCGAACTTCTCGCACAATGCACGCATCTTCACGGCAATTTCGGGGTAGCGGTTGCTCGGCAGATCAGGGAAGACGTGGTGCTCGATCTGGTAGCTCAGGTTGCCACTCATGAGTCCCATGAGCTTGCCCGAATTGAAGTTCGCGCTACCGAGCATCTGGCGCAGGTACCACTCGTGACGAGTCTCCTGCTCGAATTCGGCAACGGTGAACTTCTCGGCGCCGTCCGGGAAGTGACCACAGAAGATGACGACGTACGCCCACAGGTTGCGCACGAGATTCGCGGTGGCATTGGCCGTCATGGTCGACTTCCACGCCGGCCCCGTCAGCGCGGGGAACAAGATGAAGTCCTTGCCCACCTGACGAAAGATCTTGCGCGCGAAGTCTTTGTTCGCCTGCGAGTTCAGTTGCCCCTTTTCCGCGCCCTCCAACTCGGCTGCCGCCGTGAGGTCGTGCAGCGCGATGCCCCACTCGAACGTGGCCGCCAAGATCACGTTGGCGATCGGCTGGAAGAGGTTGATCGGCTTCCACGGCTCGTCCCGCGTCATACGCAGGATCCCGAAACCGAGGTCCTCGTCCATCCCGACGACGTTGGTGTACGTGTGGTGCTGGTAGTTGTGCGCACGCTTCCAGTGCTCGGAAGGACCGGTCTGATCCCACTCCCACGAGACGGAGTGAATCTCGGGATCGTTCATCCAGTCCCATTGCCCGTGCATGACGTTATGCCCGAGCTCCATGTTCTCGATGATCTTCGACAGGCTCAGCAGGGTCGTGCCGACCAGCCATGCCGGTCGGTACCGACTGCCGAACAGCGCGATACGCCCACCGAGCTCCAACGCCCGCTGGACGCGAATGACGCGACGAATGTAGCGGGCGTCCCGGATTCCACGAGAGTCTTCGATGTCGAGTCGAATCTGATCGAGTTCACGTCCGAGAGCTTCGACATCGGCCTCGGTGAGGTGCGAAAACTCTTTGATATCGGTGATGGCCACCGTGGTCCTCCGTGTGCCTAGAAGCTATGCGTCCAGCGTACAGTCGCCGGCGGCAGCGGAGATGCACGTCTGAATGCGCTCGCCCTCCGCGTGCTGTTTTCCCGAGCGTAGGTCGATTGCGTGGCCGGCGACGAGAGGCACGACACACGTCTGGCAGATGCCCATGCGGCAACCGAAGGGCATCAAGGCGCCGGACTGCTCGCCGGCTTCCAGAAGCGTCGTCGCGCCGTCGACGGTGATCGTCTTACCCGACTTCTCGAACGTGACCGTGCCGCCGTCCGCCGAGGCGTCGATGCGCGAAACCGCGAATCGCTCCATGTGGAGTCGATCCTCGATGCCTTCCGCCTTCCAGACGTCTTCGAGCTCGTCGAGCAACGGAAGGGGTCCGCACGCCCAGGTGTGGCGCTCACGCCAGTCGGGGCAGACCGTGTCGAGGGAACTGAGTTTGAATTTTCCGTCGCGGCGCGTGAGCTGAACGTGACTCACGAAGTCCTCGTGCTCGGCGTGCAGTGCCGTGAGTTCGTCGGCGAACATCACGTCGGATTCCGTCGGAGCCGAGTGGATGTGCATGACGTCGGGCAATTGACCGCGCCGGTTCATCGTCCGCAGCATGCCCATGACCGGAGTGATGCCACTGCCGGCGGTGATGAACAGGATCTTCTCCGGCGGCGGATCCGGCAACGCGAAGTTACCCGAAGGCGTGGCCAGTCGAACGATGGTTCCCGACGGCACGGCCCCGCTGACGAGGTGGCTCGAGAGAAAGCCCTCTGGCATGGCCTTGACCGCGATGGAAATGCGCTTGTTCTCCCAGTTGGGAGGCGAAGTAAGTGAGTACGACCGCCAATGCCAGCGTCCGTCGATATGCAGACCGATGCCGATGTACTGCCCCGGCTGGTAATTGAAGTCGAATCCCCACCCCGGCTTGATGACGATGGTCGCCGAATCCGTGGTCTCAGGCCGGACTTCGACGATCTGACCACGCAGCTCGCGGGCGGACCACAACGGATTTGCGAGGTGCAGGTAGTCGTCGGGAAGCAATGGTGTGGTCAGCCGAGCCGCCGCACCACGAAGCAGATTGAGCTTCGACCGCGCTGCCGGAACTACCGACGCTGCCGGTGCCTCGATCCAGTCCTTCAGACCCATCAGACCTCCACCTCTCACCTTCCGAACCCACTGCCTACGGTACCGTAGGTTATCAGGTTACGGTACCGTAGGTTACTTCACGGTAAGCACATTCACAGCAGGTCGAGCAAGAACGGCAACTCCTGCGCGGCGTACCACGCCAACTCGTGGTCCTCCGCGTCGCCGAGCGTGAACTCGGCATCGGCGTCACCGAGATCCGCCGCGTCGACTATGCCAGCAGCGCGCTCGATGTCCGATTCTGCCTGTTCGAGGTCGACATGCACAGATGCAACCTGAGCCATCGTCACAGGACCCGCCAATCGAACTACAGAATCGTCGAGATCGGGCCGCAACTTCACATCGGCATCGTCGACGTCGGCGGCAACGACAGCACGCCGGAAGGTGACATCACCCTCGGTTCCGGCGATCAGCCGCAGCGACGCACGCGCAGCCTCCCCCATGGCGACCTCGGCCAACTCGTCGTCATCGCCCGCCGCGTACGACTCACGCAGAGTCGGGGTGACCGCAAAAGCCGTCCGGCTCATCGGGTCGAACTCCTGATCTGCGACCAACTTCTGCAAAATCTCGACCGTCGCCGGTACGTACACCCTCATGAGACCACCTTCATGCTCGTTCGTCACCGACTCGCATCCGTCAATTCCTCGAGTGACTCGAAGATCAGCGAACGAACGACGTCGACGTCCGACATCGCGTCACGGTCGGCATTCAAACCGTAGTAGACATTTCCGTCGTACGACGTCAGGGCGATGCTGAGTGTCTGATTCTTGAGCAGTGGCGACACCGGATACATCTCCAGCATCCGAGCCCCACCGAGGTAGAGCGGGAACTGTGGCCCTGGCGCATTGGTGATCATCAAGTTGAACATTCGCTGCGACAGACTACTGGCCGCACGGGAGCTCATCGCATGCAGCGTCGCCGGCGCAAACCCGGACATTCGCACCATCGTCTGCGCGGTGACCCGCCGACCCTGACGCGCGAATGCCTCCGTCGCATGCGCCACGTGAGAGAGCCGAACAACCGCGTTGGGTTCACCGACAGGCAGGTCGATGAGGAACGACGAAACATGCCCCGGCGCCTGCGGATCGTCGACGTCGGGACTCTCGGGGCCGTCCGTGTACACCGACATGGGCACCATCGCCCGCACGATGGTCGCCTCGGTCACCGGCTCACCACGCGAGAGCAGCCAGTTCCGCATCGCACCTGCGATGACGGTGAGAATCACGTCATTGATCTCGCACCCGTACCGCGCGCGAATACGTCGATAGTCCTCGAGAGACGTCTTGGCCACCGCAAGGCGTCGATTGCGCGAGATGGTGGCGTTGAGCGGGCTCGACGGGGCCACCTGGGTCGCCGTTCGAACCACTTCCGCGAGTTTCCCGAGTGCACTCACAGCCTCGGTGACGGATGTGGTCACGTCGTTGAACGCTGCACGCGCCCGCGCGATCCCCTCCCCCGGGCTCGTCACGAGATCTGCCATTGCACTGACCAACAAGCTGGTATCGCTCGGTGGCCTGGCGGGCATCCACAATTCTTCGGGGCCTGGCGCTCGATTCTTCTCCGGATCGAAGATCACCTGACTGATCTCTGGAGCCGCCTCGCCGTCCACCAACGACGAATGAGACTTCGTGAAGATGGCAAATCTGTTTCTGCTCAGCCCCTCGACCAGGTACATCTCCCACAACGGCCTCGTGCTGTCGAGGGGTCTCGACGTCAGCCGCGCGATCAGATCCATCAGCTGTTCGTCGGAACCTGGTTTGGGCAGAGCCGATCGGCGTACGTGATAGGTGATGTCGAAATCCGAGTCGTCCACCCAGACGGGGCGGGCCAGGCCGAACGCCACCTCACGCACTCGCTGGCGGTAACGCGGAACCGATCCGAGCCGCTCTTCGACCAGACGAAGCAATTCCTCGTGATCGATCCCGTTTCGCAGTTGCCTGAAGATCCCCAACGAGCCGACATGCATCGGCGTCGTCCCGGCTTCGAGGAAGTAGAAAGCAGCATCCTGAGTCGTCAGTCTGTTCACCATGGCTTCGTGTCCCCTCCTTCGCCGAGATCGAACAGAATCGACAACTCCTCGATGGTCGATTCCGAGCCGACGTGGTGGACCCCGACCATCCCGACTGCCACCGCCGCCCGGACGTTGATTTCGAGATCATCCACGAAAACGAAGTCCTCCGGCTCGACGCCCAAACGACTCGCCGCCAACAGATAGATCTCGGAGTCGGGCTTCGCCATCTCGACATCACCGGACAAGATCACGTCGTCGACCAAGACCCCGTCTCCGAGATCCCGCAACCACTGAGCATTGGCACCGCCGGGATCGTTGCTGACGATTCCCGTCACGATTCCGCGGGCCTTCACCGCGCGCATGACCGCGCTCAAGCCGTCGAGATCCGATCCCGGACCGAACAGCACGCCACCGACATCCAACAGAAGTCCCCGCACGCCATCACCCTAAGTCGCGATGGTGATCACGGCGACATCTCGAGCGTTTCGTGTCATGCTTCTCACCATCGCTCGGGGGAGCGAAGTCCGAGACGACCATCTCGGACGCACGATCATCCGGGGGGATGTCATGGAGCAGGACTGCACAATCATTCTCGAGCCGGCACCACAATTCGAGCCTCACGCGCATACCGTCGCGCTTACGCAGCCGCAGTGCCGACCCGACCGAGCGCAGTGCCGAACAGACCGAATGCTGCGTCGCCCACGAAAGACACCACACAACGGGACGTCGTCCAGTGCCGGTTTCACTCACGTGCTGGAACCGCAGTTGGCGGGTGCCGACATCTTCTGGAACCGATCACTTCGCCTGGTTCTCGAAACCGTCGACCGGCGACGAAATCCGCGGCAACTCAAGGGCGTATTGACGCCGTCCGTCCTGGAAGTTGTTGCACGACTTTATACTTCGGAATTTTCTGCCCGGAAGCTGGGCGGCGCGGCCGTTCACCGCACCCACGTTCAAGCAGTGTCGAAGAGTACCGCCGAAGTCTGTGCGACGTACACACGAGGCACGCAGACATTTGCCGTCGCGGGTCGGATCGACCATACAGATGGAACAGGCTGGACGGTCACCGCACTACACGTGGTGTGACCGTCCAGCCTGCTGAGTACTAACTACGCTGGTAGCTCAGCTGTACTGAACCTCAGCGCTTGCGCTTGGACTTAGGAGCTCGATTGCTCTTCGACTGCGTCCGTGCTGCTTCACGACGTTCGCGGCGCGAAGCGGCCCCGTCACCGGAGTCGGCGGCCGAGTCACGCGTTGCCTTCGCCTTGCCGTCCTCGTCCGGGCCGGTGTACGTCAATCGCGACGGACCTTCGTCGTCAAGTCCCTTGGCGCGCAACGCCGTCGGGGCAGCAGTTCCGGTTGTCCTGGCTGCGGCTTCCTGCGTCGGGAGCGGCTTGGGCGCCGTGGCGGACGCCGCAGCGGCCGAGCCGGCCGTGACGGAGATTCCGCTCGCGGGCTGCGCCGGAGCTGCCTCGACCTGCAGGTTGAAGAGGAATCCGACGGACTCTTCCTTCAATCCGTCGAGCATGCCGATGAACATGTCGTAACCCTCGCGCTGGTACTCGACCAGCGGATCGCGCTGGGCCATCGCACGCAGACCGATTCCCTCCTTGAGGTAATCCATCTCGTAGAGATGCTCACGCCACTTGCGGTCCAGGACCGAGAGGAAGACACGACGCTCGAGTTCACGCATACCGTTTTCGCCGGCGATCGCATCGATCTCGGCTTCGCGCTTCTTGTACGCCGCGTGGGCGTCTTCGAGCAAAGCGGTTCGCAGGTCGTCACGGCTCAGGTCACTGTTGATGCCTGCGCCGTCCTCCCCTGCCAACGTCTTGTGATCGATGCCGACCGGGTAGAGCGTCTTGAGCGCGGTCCACAGCTGCTCGAGATCCCAGTCCTCGACGTATCCCTCGGCGGTCGCACCGTCGACGTAGGCGGTGACCACGTCAGTGATCATCTGCTCGACCTGGCCCTCCATGTCCTCACCCTCGAGGATCTGGCGGCGCTCCTTGTAGATGACCGTTCGCTGCTGGTTCATGACCTCGTCGTACTTGAGGACATTCTTGCGAATTTCGAAGTTCTGCTGCTCGACCTGAGTCTGAGCGCTCTTGATGGCCTTCGAGACCATCTTGGCTTCGATCGGGACGTCGTCGGGAAGGTTGAGGCGCGTCATGATCGACTCGAGGGCCGAACCGTTGAAGCGACGCATGAGCTCGTCACCGAGCGAAAGGTAGAACCGCGATTCGCCGGGATCACCCTGACGTCCGGAACGACCGCGCAACTGGTTGTCGATACGACGCGATTCGTGACGCTCGGTGCCCAGAACGTACAGGCCGCCGGCGTCGCGGACCTTCTCCGCGTCTGCCTTGACCTCAGCCTTGACCTCGTCCAGGACTGCGTCCCAGGCTGCTTCGTACTCGTCCGGCGTCGTGACCGGATCGAGGCCCTTCTTGCGCAGCGCGATGTCCGCGATGATGTCCGGGTTACCACCGAGAACGACGTCGGTACCGCGGCCGGCCATGTTGGTCGCGACGGTGACCGCACCGGAGCGACCGGCCTCGGCGATGATGGTCGCTTCCTTTTCGTGGAACTTCGCATTGAGGACGTTGTGTGCAACGCCGCGCTTGGTGAACTGCTTGGACAGGTACTCCGAGCGCTCGACGCTGGTGGTACCGATCAGGACGGGCTGGCCGTTCTCGTGGCGCTCGACGACATCGTCGACCACCGCGTCGAACTTGGCTTCCTCGGTCTTGTAGATGAGGTCGCCGTTGTCGACTCGGACCATCGGACGGTTGGTCGGGATCGGGATCACACCGAGGGTGTAAGTCTGGTGAAGCTCGGCAGCTTCCGTCTCGGCGGTACCCGTCATGCCCGACAACTTGTCGTACAAACGGAAGTAGTTCTGCAGCGTGATGGTGGCGAGAGTCTGATTCTCCGCCTTGATCTCCACCTTCTCCTTGGCCTCGATCGCCTGGTGCATGCCCTCGTTGTAGCGACGGCCGACCAGCACGCGGCCGGTGAACTCGTCGACGATGATGACCTCACCGTCGCGGACGATGTAGTCCTTGTCCTTGGTGTAGAGCTCTTTGGCCTTGATCGCGTTGTTCAAGTAGCTCACCAGCGGAGAATTCGCGGCTTCGTACAGGTTGTCGATACCGAGCTGGTCCTCGACCAGTTCGACGCCCGCCTCGTGCACACCGATGGTGCGCTTGCGGATGTCGACCTCGTAGTGGACGTCCTTCTTCAGCAGCGGCGCGATGCGAGCGAACTCGCTGTACCACTTGCTGGAGCCGTCGGCGGGGCCCGAGATGATGAGCGGGGTTCGGGCTTCGTCGATGAGGATCGAGTCGACCTCGTCGACGATGGCAAACGCGTGGCCACGCTGGACCAGGTCGTCCAGCGAATGCGTCATGTTGTCGCGCAGGTAGTCGAAGCCGAACTCGTTGTTGGTGCCGTACGTGATGTCGGCTGCGTAGGCGACGCGGCGCTCGGCCGGCGTCATACCCGAGAGAATCACACTGGTCTCGAGACCGAGGGCGCGGTGAACGCGACCCATCCACTCGGAGTCACGCTTGGCGAGGTAGTCGTTGACCGTGACCACGTGGACGCCGTCGCCGGCGATCGCGTTGAGGTATGCCGGAAGAACACAGGTCAGGGTCTTGCCCTCACCGGTCTTCATCTCGGCGACGTTGCCGAAGTGCAAGGCCGCGCCGCCCATGATCTGCACGTGGAAGTGCTTCTGGTCGATCACGCGCCACGACGCCTCGCGGGCCACGGAGAATGCCTCGGGCAGCAACTCGTCGAGGGTTTCCCCGGCGGCGTAGCGCTCACGGAACTCGGTGGTCTTGGCTTTGAGTTGCTCGTCTGTCAGGCCTTCGACATCGGGCGACAGAGATTCCACATGCTCGGCGATGTGCTTGAGCCGCTTGACCATGCGACCTTCACCAACACGGAGCAGCTTCGATAGCGACAGCGACGGCACAGTCTTCTTCGTCCTCAATCTTCGGCGACAGGGGTCACACACTGAAAATCCGGCCGGGGTCCGAAAACTCCGGCCGGATTCCATGGTAGGCGCTACCGGCGGCGAGCGAGCAAACCCACCACCGATTGGGTCATGTCAGGCGGATCAATCCGTAGTCGAAAGCGTGACGACGGTAGACGACGGACGGCTTGTCCGACTCCTTGTCATGGAAGAGAAAGAAGTCGTGTCCGACCAGTTCCATCTCGTACAGAGCGTCGTCGATGGTCATCGGCTCAGCCGGGTGATCCTTCGTGCGGACCACGCGTCCCGGGCCGTCGTACTCGTCCGGCTCTTGGCCGTTCAGCGAAATGTCCGGTGTGACTCCGAGCGAGTCTGCGTCGACGAGGGAGGCGGTTGCCTCCGCGACGGACACCGGTCGCTTGTCGCCGTAATGGACCTTCTTGCGGTCCTTGGTTCGACGGAGGCGACTCTCGAGCTTGTCGATCACCGATTCGAAGGCGGCGTAGAAGCTGTCTGCGGACGCTTCGGCTCGGGCCACCGGGCCTTTACCTCGAGCGGTGATCTCGACGCGCTGGCAACTCTTGGCCTGTCGTCGGTTGCGTTCATGTTGGAGTTCCACGTCGAAGTGGAATATGGAGGGGTCGAAGTGTTCGAGTCGCGCCAGCTTTTCCGAAACGTAGATTCGGAAGTGATCGGGGATCTCGACATTTCGTCCCTTGACTACGACGTCGGATCTCGGAGCTGCGGCATTCTCGGAACGCTCGATGGTGGCGTCCTCGATGAAAAACGAGGCTTGCGAAGGGGTCGTCACTCGTACCTCCCAATTACGGCCCCGCCCCACGGTGGGCGGCGGCAAATTCTGCAAGTACCGAGAGGGGATCCGCCCGGCACCAGTATCGAAGTACCACCTCCTACCAGTATTTTCGGGTGTGCCGCCGACGCTAGTACGTAACGCGCGCGAGTGCCACTGTTCCAACGAAATTCATCTAAGCCCCTGCAAGAACAAGCACGAGAGTTGTCCGAATCCCACTGAGCGCGAGAGCCCGAACCGACTCTGCCGCAGTTGCTCCCGTGGTCAGGACGTCGTCGAGCAGGACGATGTCGCCGTCCCCGACAATCGAAGAGACTGCAGTGGTGTCGAGAGACACATGACCGTTCACATTGGTCACCCGGTCGGCCGCGGACAGTCCGACCGAGTCACGTACGCCTCGCGTCATCCGGAGAATCGGACAGACACGTACCGGACGCCCCTCGACAGAACCAACTTCTCGCTTTTCGCGCACACTCTCGGCTATCCGGCGAACCGGATCACCCCCGCGAGATCGCGCCGCTCGGGCGCGTGTGGGAGCCGGCACCAGCATGATCGGCGTACGACCCCCGCCGCCGACCTCGCCCCACCGTTCCAGAGTGCCCAATGCGCCGGCCACAGCGATCCCCAGAGGCATCGCGAGGTCCCGACGACCCCGTTCCTTCATCTCGATCACACTGCGCCGCCTGGGGCCGTCGTAGCGGCCGAGTGCCCAGACCGGCACGCCCGGGTCTACGCGCGGACTCAATTGAACCGGATGGTCACGCAGCAGTTCCGCGCACTCACCGCACCACAGTGTCCCCGTGCGGCCACACCCACCACACTCGCGTGGCAACAGCAGATCGAGCAATCCGGCACCGAATTTCTTGTCCCCCATGGCCGAATCATGAATCAGAGCACCGACATGCACCAGAGCACAGAGACGTCAGCCGGGTAGAACCGGAATCGCCTTCTGTCCGGTCAGCACAGTCACTTCACGCCAGCGTCGATCCCCGGCGGGGTCGTTGTTGTTCAGTTGGAACACCGCACGCGCGTCGGCGACGTACTCGGTGGTCGGCGACGCATCCACGGAGGTGACGGGAGCGGTCAGGTTTCCACTCGGCAGCGCGTCCATTCGTGAACCGTCTATGGCGACCTGGACGACCGGTATGTCGGCTCCACTGCGCGCGATCACGATGGTGTCGCTGTTGCTCCAGTCGAGTGAGAGCGCGGTACTGCCCAAGCCGGACGCCACCGCACGCGGACTCGTCAGGGCGTAGACCCCGCTGGGTGTGCGCACGACCACGGCCAGGTAGACCTTGCCGTCGATGATCATCGCGGCTCGCACGCCGTCGCGAGAGAGACGCAATTCCGAGATCGTGGAGCCGACCGACGTCAACGCCCCGACATCGACGTTGGTGACCGACACCCGACCGGTTCCTGGTTCGCGGACGACCCGAACGACGGTATTGCCGTTCACCGCCGCCCAGACAGCATTGTTGTCCAGCTCCCACGAAGGTCGGGTGATGGCGCTGCCTTCGAGCACCGGAGCGGAACCATCGCCGTATGTACCGAGCGACAAGTCGAACCGGGTGGCTGGATCCGGCCGAGCGGTGTCTGCGACGGCTGCGACCAACTTGCCGTCCCGCGAGAGAGCAGCCGCCGTGAGGTTGCCCGCATTGCCCGCGAAACCGGGCACCGGAGTCGCCTCCTGCTCGCTGACGCTCACCAGTGAACCGTTGCGCAGTGCGTGCAGTCCGACGGTCGCACTCGTGGTGGCCAGCGGGTTGGTGGACGCGACGTCGGCGGTGGTCCAGCCTTCCGCATGAGCCGCGTCCAGCGGTTCGCCGTCGATCTCCAGAACGTACGGTCCCGCGACATCGGCATTGGCGAGCGTCCAGATGACTTGCGCTGCAAACAAACCGCGCGTCGCAGCATCCATCGGATTGTCCAGACGGAAGTTGATGCGCACACCGCCGAGACCGACTCCGACCTGTCCCGGCTTGCCGTCGGCCTTGGTGATCGGACCGATCACCGACACGCCATTGCCGAGTTCGTTTCGTACAGCCGGCGCCAGCGCTGCCTTCGGTCCGTCGATCATGAGGCCGATCAGCTGAGCTGCCACCTGGTCCTGTCCGCCGGAGATCCAGCGAAGGTCGGGGACGACTGTCTGGCTGGTCGGGTCGAGGAAGAACAACGACTTCCGCTGATATGCGCCGAGGAACTGCGGGCGCTCCATGATCACACCGGGTGGCAGATCGCTGATACGCCATTCGCCATCGGTCAACGTCAGCGTCATCTTCGCTTCGAAGCTGCCCTCTTCGGGGACGTACAGCCCGCCGGGGTCGAGGCGACCGACCTTGTTCACACGAATCGTGTACACCGCTTCGGAACTGGTTCGCGACGCCGACAGGGTGTCGATCTTGTCGACGATGACGGCACTGGCCGCGTCGTCCCAGCGCGCCGACGCGTCTTTGGTGAGGTACTGACGGGCTGCGGCATGCCGGTTGGACGGATCGGTACTCGCCTTGACGAAGTCACGTACCAGCAAGTCCGGCTCTCGCCCCGAGGCCGGTGATTCGACGGAGGTTCCGGGCACAGCGGTTGCCAGAGTTCCGATTGCCTGCGGCGAGGAGGATTCCGGCAAACTCGCGCACGCGCCGGTCAGCAACAGCACGCTGAGCGTCGTTGCGAGAAGTGCCAGACGGCGGCGGGTTCCGATCATGATCGATCCCCACCGTTGGACTCGTTCCGCGAGTCCGATTCGCGCGGAGTCGGCAGGGACGACGTGACCTCGCCGACGGTATCGGCGACGATGTCGGCTTCGCTCGGGGTGCGGACGAACTTTGTGGTCGTCGGCTTGAGAGGCAGTGGGCTCGACACGACTTTCTTGCCACGGGTGCGCGAGAGCGTCAGCCGGAAGCAGGCGCCGACTCCCGGTTCGCCCCAGGCCTCGAGCTTGCCGTCGTGCAGATTCGCGTCTTCGACGCTGATCGCGAGGCCGAGTCCGGTGCCGCCACTGCGGCGCACGCGGGACGGGTCCGATCGCCAGAACCGGTTGAAGACCAACTTCTCCTCGCCCGGACGCAACCCGACGCCACTGTCGCGGACGATGAAGGCGAGGGCATTGTCGTCGGCGCGAAGGCGAAGCAGAATCGGCTTCCCCTCACCGTGGTCGATGGCGTTGGCCAGGAGATTTCGCAGAATGCGTTCGACGCGGCGCGGATCGACATCTGCCATGACGGGCTCGTCCGGCATGTCCACGATCAGTTCGGTGCCGGATTCGCGGGCGAGATGGCGAACTGTGGAAACGGCCGCTCGCGCACACATACGCACGTCGAGTTGTTCGGATGCGAGTTCCGCGACACCGGCGTCGTGGCGGGAGATCTCGAGGAGGTCCGCCAGAAGCCCCTCGAACCTGTCCAGCTCGGCGACAAGCAGTTCCGACGACCGACGCAGCATCGGATCGAGGTTTTCGCTGCCGTCGTAGATCAGGTCGGCTGCCATGCGGACCGTGGTCAGAGGTGTGCGGAGTTCATGGCTGACATCGGAGGTGAAGCGTTTCTGGAGACTGCCGAACTCCTCCAACTGGGTGATCTGTTTGGACAGACTCTCGGCCATCTCGTTGAAGGACATGGCCAAGCGCGCCATGTCGTCCTCGCCGCGGACCGGCATTCGTTCCTTGAGTCGGCCGTCTGCGAAACGCACCGCGATTCGTGAGGCCGATCGGATGGGAAGCACGACCTGCCTGGCAACCAACAGCGAAATCGCAGCCAGGAGCACCAGCAACACGGCTCCACCGATCAGCAGGGTGCTTCGAACAAGCGACAGACTCCGGTCTTCGCTTGCGAGCGGGAAGATCAGGTACAGCTCGAGTCCCGATATCGACGACGCGGTGGGGCTACCGATGATCAGCGCGGGACCGGAGTAACCGTTCGGGTTGGACACCGTCGCGAATTGGTAGCTGATCTGGCCGCGTTTGACGAACTCGCGCAGGTTGTCTGGGATTTGATCGACCGGTCCCGAACTCGTCGGCTGGCGCGGCCCGTCCCCGGGCACGATGAGCACCGGGTCGAAGGTGCCGGCCGACCCGGAGGCCTGGCCCGAGGTCTGGTTGCGACGGCTTGTCAGTCCGGATGCAGCGCTTTCCAATTGAACGTTGAGCGCCGTCGAATCGTCGACGCCCGCGAGTTGGTCTTCGACGATGCCGCGGGCACGGTCCATTTCCTCGGTTGCCGCGGTGATCTTCGTTTCCAACAGTCGATCGGTGATCTGGCTGGTCAGCACGACACCGAGAATGACGATGACGATCAAGGACAACGTCAAAGTCGAGACGACCACTCGCAACTGGAGCGAGCGTCGCCACGTGTGCGCGAGGGTGTTGCTCATCGAGTGACACCACCGCAGAAATGGCGTCAGCCGTCGATTGAGACGACGACGCCACCTGGAAACTCCGCTCACGGCGGTCCGGCCTTGTAGCCGACCCCCCTGACCGTCAGAACCACTTCGGGATTCTCGGGATCAGTTTCGACCTTGGCGCGCAAACGCTGAACGTGCACGTTCACCAGACGGGTGTCGGCGGCGTGGCGGTATCCCCACACCTGCTCGAGGAGGACTTCACGGGTGAACACCTGGCGCGGCTTGCGCGCCAATGCGACCAGCAGGTCGAATTCGAGTGGTGTGAGCGAGATCTGCTCGCTGCCGCGGCTGACCTTGTGCGCCGGCACGTCGATCACGATGTCGGCGATGCTCAGCAGCTCGGCCGGTTCCTCTTCGGTGCGGCGCAGGCGAGCGCGAACTCGCGCCACCAACTCCTTCGGCTTGAACGGCTTCATGATGTAGTCGTCCGCACCGGATTCGAGGCCGAGCACGACGTCGACTGTGTCGGTCTTGGCCGTCAACATCACGATGGGCACACCGGAATCCGCACGCAGAACCCGGCATACGTCGATCCCGTTCATTCCGGGAAGCATGAGATCGAGCAGGACGAGATCGGGGCGCGTCTCACGCACTGCCGCGAGCGCCAGGGTTCCGTCGCCTACCACGTAGGGATCAAAACCCTCACCACGCAGCACGATCGTGAGCATCTCGGCGAGTGCCGTGTCGTCGTCGACAACCAGAATCCTTGGTTTCATATCCCTATCGTTGCATCTCGGAGCGATGAATCAGACCGTTACGAGGCCGTGCGGCGTGCCGCGTCTTTCCCTCTACTGTGCCGGAAAGTTCGAATCCCGGCTGCCAGGGTGACCGATCACGCGAAATCCGCGAGCCTGCGTGCCAGATCGGCCGGGTCCGTCTCCGGCCCCACGATCCACCAGGGTGAGGCCCAGTTCGTCGCTGCCAACTGCTTGTAGAGCTCACCGGTTCTGGCCTGCAGACCGCCGTCGCGCTCGTAGGCGTCGAGCTGACGCGACGCGTCCTGGGCCTCACGGGAGCGGGCGCGCTGCTCGGCCAGAGCTACCGGTACGTCGAGGTACAGCTGCAGATCGGGAGCGGGGAGAGCGAGTCGACCCAACTCCAATTCACGGATCCAGGCGACCATCTCGCCGTCCACGCCCTGATGCACGCGCGCCGCGTTGTAGGCAGCGTTGGAGGCAACGTAGCGGTCGAGGAGAACAATGTCGTTGGCGGACAACAGTTCCGAGATCCGATCCGCAGCACCGGCGCGGTCCAAGGCGAACAGGACTGCCATCGCGTTCACGGATTCGGCCAGGTCTCCGTGTGATCCTTTGAGCGCCTCGGCAGCAAGATCCGCGTGGATCGACTTTCCGTACCGCGGAAAATCCAGAGTCGCGATCGACGTGCCGCCGCGGCGGAGTTCGGTCTCCACTTTGCCGATCAACGTTCGCTTTCCAGCTCCGTCGAGGCCTTCCAATGCCACCAGTGTTCCCACGGCGGACAAGCCTATCCCCCGGCCTGCTTGCGCAGACCGGGGGACGGCGGCACTACATTCTCAGCGACGAATCGCCGGGTCAGTAGCGGTAGTGCTCCGGCTTGTACGGGCCTTCGACGTCGACGCCGATGTACTCAGCCTGATCTTTCGTGAGCTTGGTCAGCGTGCCACCGAGCGCCTCGACGTGGATCTTGGCGACCTTCTCGTCGAGGTGCTTCGGGAGGCGGTAGACCTCGTTGTCGTACTCGTCCGGCTTCGTCCACAGTTCGATCTGTGCGATGACCTGGTTGGAGAAGCTGTTGCTCATCACGAACGACGGGTGGCCCGTCGCGTTGCCGAGGTTGAGCAGGCGGCCTTCGGACAGCACGATGATCGAGTGGCCGTCGGCGAAGGTGAACTCGTCGACCTGCGGCTTGATGTTGATCCGCGTGACGTCGCCGGACTTCTCGAGGCCTGCCATGTCGATCTCGTTGTCGAAGTGACCGATGTTGCCCAGGATGGCCTGGTGCTTCATGGCCTTCATGTGCGCGAACGTGATGATGTCCTTGTTACCGGTGGACGTGATCACGATGTCGGCCCAGCCGATGGCCTGCTCGACTGTCTTGACCTCGAAGCCGTCCATGAGCGCCTGAAGGGCGTTGATGGGGTCGACCTCGGTGACCGCGACGCGAGCGCCCTGGCCACGAAGTGCCTCGGCACAACCCTTGCCGACGTCTCCGTAACCACAGACCAGCGCAGCCTTGCCGCCGATCAGAACGTCGGTGCCGCGGTTGATGCCGTCGAGCAGCGAGTGGCGTGTGCCGTACTTGTTGTCGAACTTGCTCTTGGTGACCGAGTCGTTGACGTTGATCGCGGGGAACGTGAGTTCGCCGGCAGCGGCAACCTGGTACAGACGAAGAACGCCCGTGGTGGTCTCCTCGGTGACACCCTGGACGGACTCGGCGATCGCAGTCCACTTGCCCTTGTCAGCGGCGAGCGACTGACGCAGAAGCGCAAGGAAGACCTTGTACTCGTCGGAATCCTGGTCGTCGTCCGTCGGCGGCACGACGCCGGCCTTCTCGAACTGTGCGCCCTTGAGCACCAGCATGGTGGCGTCGCCGCCATCGTCGAGAATCATGTTGGCGGGCTCGCCCGGCCAGGTCAGCATCTGCTCCGCTGCCCACCAGTACTCTTCGAGGGTTTCACCCTTCCAGGCGAAAACCGGAACGCCCTTGGGCTCTTCCGGGGTGCCGTGCGGACCGACGACGATGGCGGCGGCAGCATGATCCTGCGTGGAGAAGATGTTGCACGAAGCCCAGCGGACCTCGGCGCCGAGCGCCGTCAGCGTCTCGATCAGAACCGCGGTCTGAATGGTCATGTGCAGCGAGCCGGAAACGCGAGCGCCCTTGAGCGGCAACACCTCTGCGTATTCGCGACGAAGCGCCATGAGGCCGGGCATCTCGTGCTCTGCCAGACGGATTTCCTTGCGACCGAACTCCGCGAGCGAAAGATCTGCAACTTTGAAGTCGATGCCGTTACGGCTCTCGGCCACGGGCGTTGTTGAAACTGAGGTCGTCATCTGCCTCTCCTGGTTGACGTGCAAACTATGCACAAGCCTATCGGTGTACCAGGCTATCGGTTAGACGCCCTCTCCCGCCCGCCCCTCTACTGCGCGACCCTCTCGCGCCACGTCGATGAATGGCCCGAGCAATGTGCCCAGATCCTCCGCCACCGAAACTTCGGACTCCGGCGGCATCGAAATGTAGCTGAGTCCGAGACGCGCAATCGCCCTGGCCAGAATCCCGGCATCGGCGGGTGACGCCTGAATCCACCCTCGCTGGAAGCTCTCCGCAAGCCGCGACGACGCGCGTTCGATGATGACCGCGCTGTCAGTGGTGATCAGGCGAAGAAGGTCCGGCTTGGCCTCACCGGTGAGCAGAGAGATCACCAACGGGTCGGTTGCGCTGGAGGCGAAAAACGATCCGAAGCCCGCCGTCAGTGCCTCGACTGCACGTCCGTCGTTCGCCACCATGGCCTCGTCCACCGCATCGACGAATCCGTCGGCAAGGCGAAGCGCGTATGCCTCGGCAAGCCCTTGCCTCGAACCGAACTCGTTGTAGAGCGTCTGACGACTCACACCGGCATGCTTGGCCAGAACTGTCAGCGTCACCTCGGACCAGTCACGCTCGGTCAACAACTCACGCATCGAATCGAGCACCGACGTACGCAGCAGCAGGCGCGACGCTTCTTTCTGCGGCAGACGAGTTGGCGTCGAAGTCATGGTGACGACACTACCGCCGCGCTCAGGTCCGTTCGACGCCGACGCAACTCACCGCCGCTCGACCTCCACCATGAAGAAGTCGCTCTTCGCCGCGCCGCAGTCCGGGCAACTCCAGTCTTCGGGAATGTCGTCCCAGCGAGTTCCCGGTTCGATACCGTCCTCCGGCCAGCCGACTGCCTCGTCGTACTCGAATCCGCATTGCGCGCACTGATACAGCTTGTAGTCGTTCATGATTCATTCCCCGCCGTCGCCGGCATCGGTTCGAAGTCGAGCTTTTCCCGGACGCCGCAGTCCGGGCAGCACCAGTCGTCCGGCACGGCATCCCACGGCGTTCCTGCCGGAAACCCTTCTCGTGGTGCACCCTTCGACTCGTCGTAGACGTATTCACATACCGGGCATCGGTAGCTGCTCATCACGCTGCTCCGTACCGGGCGAGAATGCGATCACGCTTGGACGGCTGAACGTTGACTCGCGTGATGTCACCGCCGTAATGGGCAAGGACCTTGGGATCCATGACTTTTCGCCACAGCGGCGGAACGTAGGCGAGCATGATCATGCTCGCGTACCCACTGGGCAGGTTGGGTGCACCGTCCATGCTTCGAAGCGTCTGATAACGACGTGTCGGGTTCGCATGATGGTCACTGTGACGCTGGAGGTGATACAGGAAGATGTTGGTGCAGATGTGATCGCTGTTCCAACTGTGCTCCGGTGCGGCGCGCTCGTACCGCCCACTGTCCAGACGGCGACGCTTCAGTCCGTAATGTTCGAGGTAGTTGACGGTTTCGAGCAGGCAGAATCCGAAGACGGCCTGCAGCACCAGGAACGGCAGCACCGAGAGCCCGAAGACGGCGACGAGGACACCGAAGAGTACGACGGACATCAACCACGAATGCAGGACGTCGTTGCGAATTGTCCACGGCTTCTTACCCAGTCGATCGAGCCTGGCTTTCTCCAGGGACCACGACGAGCGCAGAGATCCCCACACACTGCGCGGCAGGAAGGTCCAGAAGCTCTCGCCGAAGCGAGACGACGCCGGGTCCTCGGGCGTGGCGACCCGCACGTGGTGTCCACGATTGTGCTCGATGTAGAAGTGGCCGTAAAACGACTGCGCCAGAGTGATCTTCGACAACCAGCGCTCGAGATCGTCCTTCTTGTGACCTAGTTCGTGTGCGGTGTTGATCCCGATTCCTGCGACGCAACCGATACTGATCGCCAGACCGATCTTGGAGATCAGCCCCAGTCCCCCGTCGATTCCGAGCCAGGACAGGTCGGTCGCCGACCAGAGATAGCAGGCCAGGACCAGGCTGGCCAACTGGAACGGTATGTAGATGTAGGTGCAGTACCGGTAGTACTTGTCGTTCTCGAGGCGCTCCATCACCTCGTCCGGCGGATTCTCGCCGTCCGGACCGAAGAAGATGTCGAGGATCGGGAGCAGGATGTAGACGAGCAACGGCCCGATCCACCACCACACCGGCGAGACCGCGTTCCACCCGAGACTGTTGAACAACGCGACCAATCCGACGGCAATGAAGACCGCCGTCGGCGGCACCAGGCCGAGCAGCCAAAGATATCTCTTCTTGTCACGCCACTGCTCGGGCGGGAGTGTCTGCCCGGACTGCGAGTTCACGTGCGTCGACACGGTCTACCTCCTCGATTCGGACCGACTCGACAACTGTGAGTCAGTTCACCCTGAGATAGACAGTACTACGCTATTTGTACAAGTGATAGACAAATCATAATCTTTGTACATTTACTCGATTTCGCCGCGTTCACGCTTCCCGATCAACGAATGCTGCCTGCTGTAGGCGAAGTAGATGACAACACCGAGGGCCATCCAGACCACGAACCTCATCCAGGTCTCCACCGACAGGTTGAACATCAACCAGAGACACGCGAGGACAGCCAGGATCGGGATCAGCGGGACCAGCGGCACCCTGAACCCGCGGGGTAGGTCCGGCCGCGTCCGACGAAGCACGAGAACCCCCAACGACACGAGAACAAACGCGAACAACGTGCCGATATTGACCATTTCCTCGAGGGTGCCGATCGGGAACACTCCGGCGAGCACCGCGACCACAACGCCGACCAAGATCGTGATCCGCACGGGAGTTCCGTGCTTGCCGGTCGGCGCCAGGCGTCGCGGCATCAGACCGTCGCGTGCCATCGCGAAGAGCACCCTGGTCTGCCCGAGCATCAGCACCATCACCACGGTCGTGAGACCGGCCAACGCGCCGAACGAGATGACGTTTTTCGCCCACGTGATGTCGTGGAAGGCGAATGCCGTTGCCAGGTTGGAAGTATCGCCCTCGAGTTCGGTGTACTTCACCATCCCGGTCAACACGAGTGTCACTGCCACGTACAGAACCGTGACGATCAAGAGCGAGCCCAGGATGCCGCGTGGCAACGCCTTCTGCGGCTCCTTCGCCTCCTCCGCAGTCGTGGCGACGACGTCGAAGCCGATGAACGCGAAGAACACCAGACTGGCTGCCGCGAGCAATCCGTACCACCCGAATGTGCTGCCACCGGCCCCGGTCACGTACGAGAACAACGACTGGTGGATGCCCTCTCCCGTCGAGCCCGGCTCCGACGGCGGAATGTACGGCGAGTAGTTGTCGGTGTCGATGTAGAACAGACCGACGATGATCACCAGCAACACCACCGCGACCTTGATCGCCGTGATCACCAGTGACACCCTCGAAGAGAGTTTTGTGCCGGTCGCGAGCAGGATCGTGATGACGGCGATCACCAGCACCGCACCCCAGTCGAACGAGATCGGCCCCAACTCGACGATCGGGCTGCGTGAACCCATTACTTCGCCGAGGTACAGCGACCAGCCTTTTGCCACCACCGAAGACGCCAAAGCGAATTCGAGGATGAGATCCCAGCCGATGATCCAGGCGACGAATTCACCGAACGTCGCGTACGAGAACGTGTACGCGCTACCGGCGACCGGGACCGTCGACGCGAACTCGGCGTAACACAGCGCTGCCAGTCCGCAGGCGATTGCCGCGATGACAAAAGCCAGCGAAACCGACGGCCCGGCGACGTTTCCCGCCGTCCGAGCCGTGAGTGTGAAGATGCCCGCACCGATGACCACTGCGACACCGAACACCGTGAGATCCCACGAGTTCAGCTCTTTCCGGAGTTTGGTCTCCGGCTCGTCGGTGTCCTTGATGGACTGCTCGATCGATTTGGTTCGAAACAGCTTCGACCGTCCAGATCCGGCCTGCTCGTCCTTGACAGCCATTGCCGCCTCCTTGCTGGGGACCAGCAGGTCCCACCATGGGCAAGTAGAGAGATGGCATCAGCCTAAGCCCGCAGGCGCGGCTTTGTCCAGGGTTTGTCGGGAGCCTGTAGATCTGTTTCAGGGCGATCTCCTGCGCTGAGACGATCCAGGTCCGGCTCGAGGTAGATCACCCGCGCCGCAGGCACTGCAGCGCGCACGCGAGACTCGGCCTCGTCGATCGCCGTCGCCACATCCGAGATCGTCGATCCGACCGGCACCGCAACCTTGGCAGCAACAAGGATCTCCTCGGGACCGAGGTACTGCGTCTTGCAATGAATGACGCGTTCGATACGAGTTCCGTCGACCAGTGCGTTGAGGATCAGTTCGGTCTCCACCGCCGTTGCGCCCTCACCGATCAGCAGCGACTGCATTTCGATGATCAGAATGACCGCGATGATGCCGAGCAGGACACCGATGCACAGAGTTCCGATGCCGTCGAAGACCGGATTTCCGGTCACCATCGTGAGACCGACGCCGCCGAGTGCAAGGACGAGACCGATCAATGCGCCGGTGTCCTCGAGCAGCACAACCGGGAGTTCCGGGCTACGAGAGGTTCGGATGAAGTTCCACCACGACGCATTTCCCTTGAGCGGTCGTGATTCCTTCGCTGCGGTCCGGAAGCTGTAGCCCTCCAGGCAGATCGCGATGAACAGGATCGCGATTGCCACGAAAGCCGAATTGAGTTCTTCCGGATGCTGAATCTTGTGAATACCTTCGTAGATCGCGAACAGCGAACCGAGGGTGAAGAGCACCAGTGCAACGACGAACGAATAGAAGTACCGGTTGCGCCCGTAACCGAACGGGTGCAGTTGATCTGCCTCACGTTCTGCCTTCTTCTGCCCCAAGAGCAGCAAACCCTGATTGGACGTGTCGGCCACCGAGTGCACCGATTCGGCGAGCATCGACGACGATCCGGTGATCAAGAATCCGGCGAACTTGGCTACGGCAATTCCGGCATTGGCTCCGAGGGCCGCCAGAATCGCCTTCTTGCCACCATGAGCCGACACAATGTCTCCTCGCTATCGACCGAGATTCCTATCGACCGACCACTGCACTGAAAACCTGCGCAGTCGGGGTTCGTGTGGTCAGGTGTACTACGGGCTCGTCGGCAGCAATCCACGCGGCTCGGCCCCGATCGAGGTCGAGAGTGTCGGCACCGCACGTCGCAGTGACCGCGCCGTCGGTGCAGATCAGGATCCGCGGGCCGCCGGCTTCGACAACGAGGTCGGTGGCATTCGAGTCGAACTCCAGACGCGTCAAACGAAATTCAGGTGCGGGCGTGACGTACTCGTATCTACCTGACCCTGACTGACCTGATCCTGACTGACCTGATCCTGATGACGGGGCCGGATCGAGCACTTCGATATCGGCCCCGACGAAGTCCAGAACCCTCAACAGTTCGGGCACGTCGACGTGTTTGGGCGTCAGCCCGCCGCGCAGCACGTTGTCGGAGTTGGCCATGATCTCGACCGCGAGTCCATGGAGATACGCGTGGAGATTTCCCGCAGCGAGAAACAGTCCTTGGCCGGGCTCGAGTGTGACGCGGTTGAGCAGTAGTGCCGCAAGAACGCCGGCGTCGCCGGGGTACGCCTCGCTCAATTCCAGCGCGGTGCGGATCTCGGTCACGAATTCGGCGTCGTGGTGCGCGACGTAGGTGATGCACCCGGCAAGCACGGCAGGGAGCAACGTCCCGAGCACCGTGGACGGCAGCGTGATCCATGTCGTGAACAACGCCCGGAGTCCGTCGGAATCGGGTTGGCCTTCGAGCAGACCGATGTACGGCTCCAACTCGTCGACGGCCAGAGCGCGCAGCAGTTTGACAGTCCGCGTCGGCTCACGGAATCCGGCAAGCGCTTCGAATCTGCTCAGCGCGACAACGAGTTCGGGCTTGTGGCTGCCGTCCTTGTAGTTGCGAATCGGCGACTCCATGGGAACGCCGAGTGCGTTCTCACGACGAAAACCCTCGTCGGCTTGAACGGCGCTGGGATGCGCCTGAAGCGACAGCGGCTCTTCCGCCGCAAGCAACTTGAGCAGGAATGGGAGTCGCTCACCGAATGCATCGAGGTTCTCACGGCCGAGTTCACGCTCGGGTTCGCGGTGCAGGACCTCGAGCAACGACTCGCTTCCGGATTCGGTGATCACGCGCGCCGGGTCGCCCGGGTGGGCGCCCAACCACAACTCCGCTTCGGGATGATTCGACGGGGTCGCAAGACCGCGTAGTTCGGCAATTGCCGTTCGCGAGCCCCACGCGTAAGAACGAAGTGCACCTTCGAGTTCACGCACTTACTTCGCACCGCCCGTCAACTGCACGTACGCCGCGGCCATGTCTACTCGAAACGCCAACACGAATACCTGCTCCATCTCCGATATCACCACGTTGGTCTGGTCTTCGTCTGCCGCCACCACCAGATCGGCGTCGGCCAGTGCGTCCATCCGGCGTCTCGCCTCCCCGCGCGTGGATTCGGTCGCGAAGACGAACGCCCGCGCCGGCGGGGTCGGCAGTGCGCCGTCCAGTTGCGGATCGTGAAAGAACGGGTCGTGGAACACCGAATCACGCGAAGCTGCGTCCGGCGCGAACAGCGCCCGCGCCGAACGAATCACCTCCGACATCTCGGCGGCAGCGGCATTCAGGCCCGAGCTCATCAGCGAAACGCTCGAGAACTCTGCGAGTGCTGTTGTCACGGAACCACTCCCACACAGAACGACTCGCCGGCCGCTCATTCTGGTGGCCAACGACTTGGCCGGGTTGTGGAATACCTCGTTGGCCGGCCCGTCCCGCAGCGCCTCCGCATCAACGGCGTCGGCGATCCGACCGAGCACCGCCGAACGGTCCTCGATCGATCCCTTGCCCTCGATTTCGGCGGCAACGGCGAGGAAGACGGCGAGGAACCGCGTCATCGTGTGCCTCGGCGAGGCGTAGAGCCGCGGCGGCAACGACATGGTGCGCCCGGCCGCCACGGCCCGCATGGGCCCCTCGTCCGGAACGGCGACAACAACTTCGGCGCCACGGCGAACTGCACTGTCGACGGATTCGACCAGGCGCGGATCACCGGCATCGTCACCGGCAACGACGATCACGTCCAACGGTCCGGCCCACGACGGCGTCCGGTCGAGTACGAGGAGCGGACAACCGACCGAAGCTCCGACGAGAGCAAGCGCGATCCTGGCTCCGTGCCGAGCGCCACCGGCACCGGCAATCAGCACGACGCTGCGCGGGCGCAGGCCGGCCAGCCGAGAGATCACACCCTCGCCGACGGCCGATGCGGTGGCCCGAATCTGTGCGCCCCCCATGGCCACAGACCGCAGTAGTCCTTCCGAATCGGCAGCCGACAAACCCTCGCTGTCGTCGAGGTCGAGAAGCGGCATCGGCGCTGTCATCTCACCGCACCCCCTTCTCCGTTAGCAGTTCCCGCACCGTCCAGCATTCCAGCTCTACGCGGTCTGTGGTGGCAAAGCCCTCGTTCCCGAGGCAGTCGTTCCCGAGATAGTCCCCCAACTATCCCAGGGCTTCGGCTCACCGACAAACCGATCAGACTCGGATTCAAGCCCGGACGATCGCCAGAATTTCGTTCACCAATGCGTCGACATCGGCGGACGTGGGTGCTTCGACGTTGAGTCGCAGCAAAGGCTCGGTGTTGGACGCGCGCAAGTTGAACCAGGCATTTCCCTCGAGACTGACTGTGACACCGTCGAGGCGGTCCACCGACTCGGTGCGGTCCGCGAATGCTGCCAGCACAGCGGCAGTGCGATCGGCCGCGTCAGCCACCGTGGAGTTGATCTCACCCGAGGCCGCGTAGCGGGTGTACTCCGCCATCAACTCGGAGAGCGGACGGTCCTGCTCGCCCAGTGCGGCGAGTACGTGCAACGCCGCGAGCATGCCGGAGTCGGCGCCCCAGAAATCGCGGAAGTAGTAGTGAGCTGAGTGCTCGCCGCCGAAGACGGCACCGGTCTCGGCCATCTCCTGCTTGATGAACGAGTGGCCGACTCGGGTACGGATCGCGACGCCGCCGAGTTCTTCGACCAGTTCGGGCACTGCCCGCGACGTGATCAGATTGTGGATGATCGACGCGCCCGGTTCCTTCGCGAGTTCGCGCTTGGCGACAAGTGCCGTCACCGCGGACGGAGAGACGGGGTCGCCCTTCTCGTCGACGACGAAGCAACGGTCCGCGTCACCGTCGAAAGCCAAGCCGATGTCTGCTCCGGTCTCACGCACGTAGGCCTGCAGGTCGACGAGGTTGGCCGGATCGAGCGGATTGGCTTCGTGGTTGGGGAACGTGCCGTCGAGCTCGAAGTAGAGCGGGAGGACTTCGAGAGGCATCGGCCCGAATACGGCCGGCGCGGTGTGGCCGCCCATGCCGTTTCCTGCATCGACTGCGACCTTCATCGGGCGCAACGCAGCCAGGTCGACCAATCCGCGGAGGTAGCTCGCGTATTCCTCGAGGACGTCCTTCGTGCTGGCGGTGCCTGCCGGTCCGTCGTACGCGGGAACACCCGAGACGACCTCGGCGGAGATCACTGCCAGGCCGGTGTCCTGACCGACGGGCTTGGCGCCGGCACGGCACATCTTGATGCCGTTGTACTTGGCCGGATTGTGGCTCGCCGTGAACATCGCGCCCGGGCAGTTCAGCAAACCGGATGCAAAGTAGAGCTCGTCGGTCGACGCCAATCCGATGTAGACGACGTCTAGTCCTTGAGCGAGCACGCCGTCACCGAAAGCAGAAGACAGTGTGGGCGACGATGCACGCATGTCGTAGCCGATCACAACCGTCGTGGCTGCGCCGGCCTCGTCACGGACCAGACGGGCGAACGACGCTCCCACGTCGCGGACAAAATCTTCGTCGATCTGCTCACCGACCACGCCGCGCACGTCGTACGCCTTGATGATTGCAGCAACCGACTCGGCTGTTCGCCCCACTGAAAACTCTCCTTGTGCATGCACCCTCACAGACGGGAACGTCCGGGCGCATGGCGTCCGGAGATTCGCAGTACTCGGGTGTGGAAGTACTCGGTCGAGCCTAGCGTCTGCGGCGACGAATCTCGCGTCAGTTGGATGGGTCGGGCAGTACGCGGAGGTGTCCACGACGCCCTGTACGGGCAGTACTCGGAGCCGCGGGACGTATGTCCTCATCTGCGTCGACGTTGGACTTGTTGCGATCTCCGAGACCGGCTTCACGTACAGCTTCGGCCAAAGCGGTCAGATCGTCTTCGTCGGGAGTGCTCGACGCGAATCCGCCTTCGTGGCGGACGAGTTCCCAGCCCTTGGGGGCGGTGATTCGAGAGCCGTGAGTGTCACACAAATCCCATGAATGGGGCTCGGCGACGGTTGCCAGCGGCCCGACAACCGCAGTGGAGTCCGAGTAGACATACGTAAGCGTCGCGACGGCGGGGTTCTTGCACCCGGGGCGGCAGCAGCGACGCAGAGATCTCACAGGTACGGAGCCTAGCCCTCCCCACGTCCGGAACCTACTCGGACACACCGAGCAGTTTCTTCTGTCGTAATCTGGGCGCCATGCCACAAGCCCGCCGCCGACGCTCAGTCACCACTCGTTCCATCGAGCGACACGGCCGTGGCCTGCGCGGACCACTACTTCCCCCGGAGGTGCCCGCCAGGCGTACCCGGGCCGAGAAGTTCGATCTCCTGGTGCTCGACGCCTTCTCGCCCGTCGACCTCGCGTGGCACGACCGGTTGACGAAACTCGACATCGCGGTGGACGAAGTTCCGAAGATTCACGCGCACGATCCGGAGTCCGTCACATGGCCGCCGGAGGTCATCGCAGACGGCCCGGTTCCACTGTCACGACTGATACCCGCCGGAATCGACCGTCACGGAAATACGACTCGCGCAAGAATTGTGCTGTTTCGCCGCCCATTGGAGCAGCGCGCGAAGGATCCGGAAGAACTCACGGATCTGGTGCACGACGTGTTGGTCCATCAAGTCGGCACGTATCTGGGCGTCGACCCACAGGTCATCGACCCCACACTGCCCGACGAGGACTGATACTGCCCGACGAGGACTGACGCACCGTCAGACGAAAAAACTGATGTCACACGAAGAAGTAAATCCACACGAAGAACAAAACAGTCGTTGCTTGACCTGCAATTCCCCGTTGCAGGTCAGACTTTCGAAGACCGCCCGTCAGCCCCGACGCTGACAGAACCGATTCAGCAGCAGATCAGATGATCCCCCGCTTGAGTCGCCGACGCTCGCGCTCGGACAACCCTCCCCAGATTCCGAACCGTTCGTCGTTCGCGAGCGCGTACTCGAGGCACTCGTCACGAACTTCACAACCGAGGCAGATCCGTTTTGCTTCCCTCGTCGATCCACCCTTTTCAGGGAAGAACGCTTCGGGATCGGTCTGCGCGCAGAGAGCACGCTCCTGCCACTGATCCTCGATGGTGTCGAACAATTCTTCGAAGCCGGTGACGAGACTCAGCACTGGCCGAGTACTCATACCGTCGAACTCACTGCTGCAGGCACCTTCTGCTGCGCCTGCTCGGGAATCGGTCTGCGGTTCGTCGCTTACTGTCATTGCGAGAGAACTGATCTCGACATTTTCATTGGGCATCGTTCCGCCTCCTCACCTGTAATAGCGCAGAATTTTCACTCCATCTTCAACCCCACCCCGTCGACCGTTCGAAACTGTGTTCGAAACCGGCCCCGCTGCAAGTGAACTCACAAGTAGCGGTTGGAATGACACATTTGAGATTACACACGTCCAGCGTGTCGCGGTCAAGCTAAACGAGATGAATCCATTAGTATTCCGGCCCCCAATTGACGGGACCTTCTGCCCGCCAGACACGACGACGCGCCGACCGCCTAGGCTCTGTTGTCGTGAACGTGACTGTATTGGTTGGCGGCGTCGGCGGGGCCCGTTTCCTTCAAGGTGTGCAAAATGCGCTCGGAATCGCCGGTGGTGAATCCCTCGAGAAATACGAAGGCCCACATCGCATCACGGCCGTCGTCAACGTCGGAGACGACGTCTGGATGCACGGTCTGCGCATCTGCCCCGATCTGGACACTTGTATGTACACACTCGGCGGCGGTATCGACACCGAACGCGGGTGGGGGCACGCCGGCGAAACCTGGAATGCGAAAGAAGAACTCGCGGCATACGGAGCGAAGCCGGACTGGTTCGGCCTCGGAGATCGCGATATCGCAACGCATTTGATTCGCAGCCAGATGCTCCGCACGGGATATCCGTTGTCCGCGATCACCGAAGCGTTGTGCAATCGCTGGAATCCGGGTGTCGCACTGCTTCCCGTGAGCGACGATCGCAGCGAAACACACGTTGTGATCACCGATCCGGAAGACGGTGAGCAGAAGGCGATTCATTTCCAGGAGTGGTGGGTACGCCATCGAGCACAGGTGGAAACTCACAGCTTCGCTCACGTCGGCGCCGAGCAGGCCAAGCCCGCGCCAGGGGTGGTCGAGGCGATCGACGGTGCCGACATCGTGCTGATCGCACCGTCCAATCCCGTCGTGAGCGTCGGCGCGATCCTCGCGGTGCCCGGCATTCGCGGAGCCCTGCGGACCACCGCGGCCAAGGTTGTCGGCCTCTCCCCCGTCATCGGTGGAAAACCGTTGCGCGGCATGGCTGACGAGTGCCTCGAAGTGATCGGGGTCGAGACGACTTCCGAGGCGATCGGTCGCCACTACGGAGCTCGCTCGATCAACGGCATTCTCGACGGCTGGCTCGTCGACGAAGGTGACACGGCCGACATCGACGGGGTGGACGTGCGAAGCATCCCACTTTTGATGACGTCCCCCGAAGAGACCGCAAAAATGGTTCGAACGGCTTTCGAAATCGCCGGAGTCGAACTGTGACCGAGCCCGGAACCGAAGCAAGCCGCGACAGAAATCACTCCCCCGGGGATCACTCCCCCGGCGCCGCAATCGAAGTCATTCCCGCGCTCGGCCTTCCCGAGTTCCGACCCGGAGACGACTTGGCCGCCGCTGTCGTCGACGCGACACCGTGGCTCGAGAACGGCGACGTCGTTGTTGTCACGAGCAAGGTCTTCTCAAAAGTCGAGGGTCGCATCGTTTCCTCGCCGACCGATCCGGAAGAGCGCGACGCAGCACGACGCCTCCTGGTGGATCAGGAAGCCGTCCGCGTCGTGGCCCGCAAGGGCCGCACTCTGATCACCGAGAACAAACTCGGCATCGTGCAGGCCGCATCGGGCATCGACGGCTCCAACGTCGACGGTGCCGAACTGGCCCTGCTCCCCGTGGATCCCGATGCGAGCGCAGCGGGGCTGCGTGCCCGAATTCTCGAGAGCACGGGCAAGTCCGTCGCCGTCGTCGTGACCGACACGATGGGTCGTGCGTGGCGCAACGGGCAGACCGATGCCGCGATCGGTTCCTCCGGCATTCCGGTCCTGCACGGCTACCTCGGGGCACAGGACAGTCAGGGCAACGATCTGATCGTCACCGAGATCGCGATCGCGGACGAGATCGCCGCTGCGGGCGATCTGGTCAAGGGCAAGCTCGGCGGCGTTCCCGTCGCCGTCGTGCGAGGACTCCGATTCGAGGACGACGGTTCGAGTGGCCAGGATCTGATCCGTCGCGGCCCGGACGATCTGTTCTGGCTGGGAACCGAGGAGGCTACGGCGATGGGCCGCGGCCAGGCGCTGCTGTTGCGTCGGTCGGTTCGGCAGTTCGCAGGTGATCCCGTCGACGCGGAGATCATTCGCAGCTCGATCGCCGAGGCACTCACCGCTCCAGCACCCCACCACACGAGGCCTGTTCGATTCGTGTGGCTGCGGACCGAGTCGGTCCGCACGTCGCTCCTCGAGCAGATGCGTGAGAAGTGGGCCGCCGATCTGCGTGCGGACGGTCGTAGCGACGAATCCGTCGACGCGCGGGTTGCCCGCGGAAACATCCTGTTCGATGCCCCCGAGGTCGTCATTCCCTTCTGCGTGCCCGACGGCGCACACAGTTATCCGGATGCCCGACGTACCGCGGCGGAGTCCACGATGTTCACCGTCGCTGCCGGCGCGGCAGTGCAGGGACTGCTGGTCTCGCTGGCCACACGCGGCGTGGGAAGCTGCTGGATCGGATCGACGATCTTCGCCGCCGACCTCGTACGCGAACAACTCGATCTCCCGGCCGATTGGCAGCCACTCGGCGCAGTCGCAATCGGGTACCCCCTCGAACCACTGACTCCGCGCACGGTCTCCGCCCCCGGGGACGCGTTGGTGGAGCTGTAGGTCATGTCAGCCGAATCGCTGCACGCCTCCGCCAAGGGCGTCCTGGAGGGCTGGTCGACGTCCTCCGAAGCGGACGAGTCACTGCGGCACACGATGCTCGCGTTCCTCGATTCGGCTCCGGACGGCTGCCTTCGTCGCCATGCCCCGGGACACATCACCGCGTCGTCTCTGGTTCTCGACGAGAGTGGCTGCCACGTCCTACTGACCCTGCATCCCAAGGTGGGCAGGTGGATTCAGCTCGGAGGTCACTGCGAGCCCGACGACGAGACGGTAGTCGATGCGGCATTGCGGGAGGCTCGTGAGGAGTCCGGAATTCACGACGTTCGGATAGACGCGGACCTACTCTCCGCCCACACACATCCGATCACGTGCTCACTCGGGGTCCCGACCAGACATCTCGATCTACGGTTTCTTGTTGTGGCGCCGGACAATTCACATATCGTCCGCAGCGCGGAGTCCACCGACCTCCGGTGGTGGCCGGTGGACGCGCTACCGCCGACTGCCGAACGCGAGACCATCGACCACCTGGTAGCGCTCGCCCATCAGCGCAAGAATCAGGACTGAATCGGAGACAGCTCGGGTTGCTTGGCGCTCACGCCGTCGCCCGAAGATGTTCCCTTCACGCGCCGAGCTACCCATGGCACCAAGAACTCTCGCGCCCATTGACGATCCTCGCGACGAGTTTCCGCTTTCGTGAGAACCGGCGCAGGCCCGAGGTCGGGCGCGATCAATCCGTGTTCGACGCCCAGTACGTCGAGCACCCGCGTCGCCATGTTCTCGTGCCCGGCGGGCGACATGTGGAGGCGATCCCAGTCCCACATCCGTAGGTCCTGATATTCGGAGAATCGCCAGAAGTCGACGAGGGTCGCGCCGTGGCGGTCCGCTACCTCGCGAACAAGCTCGTTGTAAATCGCCAGGCGTCCGCGGAGCTTGCCGAAGAAGGCGGACCATCCGGTGTCGTATGCGGTGAACATGAGAACCTGCGCACCGGAAGCAGTGAGCTGGCCGATTGCCGAATCGTAGCGGGCGACCATCGCGTCGATGTCGAGCTTCGGACGCATCATGTCGTTTCCGCCGGCGTAGATGGTCACCAGATCGGGCTTCAACGCCAGAGCGGGTTCCAACTGCTCGTCGATGATCGGTCCGAGTAGGCGACCACGAATCGCCAGGTTGGCGTAGCGGAACTCGGGGTTGTTCACCGCCAGCTGCTCGGCCACTCGGTCTGCCCACCCGCGCAGACCGTTGGGGAATCGTTCGTCGGCGTCGCCGACGCCCTCGGTGAACGAGTCACCGAGGGCAACGTAACGGCTCGGAAGAGAAGTCATACCCGCCAGTATTCCAGTAGGTCAGCTAACGATCACACATCTGTGCTGAAGCGCACGCCACCGTCCGGCAGCGTCACCCCCGGCCACACGCGCGCACCGCGCAACAATTCGCACCGCGCACCGATGTCCGCGCCGTCTCCGATGACGGCGTCGCGGACCAGTGCTCGTGGTCCGATACGGACGCCGAATCCGAGGATCGATCGTTCGACCACCGCGCCGGCTTCCACAACGGCGCCGTCGAAGAGAATCGCACCGTCGAGGCGCGCACCTGCGCCGACTTCTGCGCCACGGCCGACAACCGTGCCGCCGATCAGGACGGCGCCAGGCGCAATTCCCGCCCCGGGGTGAACGAGCGACTCACCGCGCGGACCTTCGAGAGCCGGCGAAGGCGCGATGCCTCGCACCAGGTCGGCGGAACCGCGAACGAAGTCCTCGGGGGTTCCCATGTCACGCCAGTACGACGAGTCGACGTGGCCGAACACCCGCTTGCCCTCGGCCAGGAGATTCGGGAACACCTCGCGCTCGACCGATACCGGCCGTCCCTCCGGGATCTGTTCGATGATCTCGCGCTTGAAGACGTAGCAGCCGGCGTTGATCTGATCCGTCGGCGGATCCTGGGTCTTCTCCAGGAATGCCGAGACTCGTCCGTCCTCGTCGGTCGGAACACAACCGAATGCACGCGGGTCTCCCACACGAACCAGGTGAAGGGTCACGTCGGCGTCCGTCTTCTCGTGGGTCTCGAGAATGGCGTTCAGGTCGGTGCCACCGAGCACGTCACCGTTGAACACCATGACGTTGTCGCCGCGCAACTTCGGGAGTACGTTGCGGATTCCGCCACCGGTGCCCAGCGGCTCGGTCTCGAAGACGTAGTCGATCTCGAGCCCCATCTTGGAGCCGTCGCCGAAGTAGTCCTCGAATACCTCTGCCTTGAAAGATGTTCCGAGCACCACGTGCTTGATACCGGCAGCCTCGATCCTGGCAAGCAGATGCGTCAGGAACGGAAGGCCGGCGGTCGGAAGCATCGGCTTGGGCGCCGACAGCGTCAACGGCCGCAGCCGAGTGCCCTTGCCGCCTACCAGGATTACGGCGTCGGTCGGATTCGGATCGGACATCATTTTCCCCCGTGGTTCGAAACTGATGGGTTGTCGGTCGAGTCGTCGGTGCGAGCGCGCTCGCGAACAGCAGAAGCTACGGCGATCTTGGACCGCACGGCCAGGCCACCGAGCAAGGCAAGTCGTAGCGGAGCCTGCCACCAGTGCGGATGACGATCAGCTTGGAACTGGTATGCGCTGCGATGATGGGCGGGCAGCATCAGTTCCGGATGCCGGCCTGCCGCATGGCCTTTGGCATGGGTCACGACAGCGGAGGGAACAAAGACGTTGAGCCACCCGGCTTTTCCGAGGCGATCACCGAAATCGACGTCCTCCATGTACATGAAGTATCGCGAGTCGAACCCGGAGATGGTGTCGAAGGCATCACGTCGGACCAACAGGCACGACCCGGAAAGCCAACCGACGGAGCGCTCGGTGACGGCCTCGTTCTCCTGACGGTAACGGGCAGTCCACGGGTTCTTCGGCCACACGGTGCCGAGCAACGCGTGCCCGACGCCCGAGGTGATGTCGGGCACCGTTCGTGCCGACGGATAGACGCTGCCGTCCGGTTCGAGGACCTTCGGCCCCAGTGCACCGGCCCTTGGCCACCGATTTGCCGCAGCGACCAATTCGTCGAGTGAACCGGGTGCCCATTGGACGTCAGGATTGGAAATCACGACAAATTCGATCGACGAATCGATCTCCGCCACAGCCCGATTTATCGCTCCGCCGTAGCCGATGTTTCCCCCTGTACGAAGCAGACGAACATGCTCGTACTTGGCATCCGCCGCCTCCGGCGCACCATCGGTCGACCCGTTGTCGGCCATGATGACCTGGGGTTTTTCTGTCGTCGCCGCGGCGAGCGTGCTCAAGAAATTCTCGAGATGCTCGCCTGGGGAGTACGTCACCGTTACCACGGCCAGCTTGGGACTCACGCCGGTCAGCCTAGCCGCCCACGGGCACTGCCCCGAACAATGCTCACGCCAGAGCGGCGTGCAGAGCCTCTCGCCACGGACGCAGCGGCGTCATTCCCGCGGTAACCCACGCGCGCTCGGACAAAACCGAATATGCCGGGCGGGGCGCAGGGCGCACGAAGTCCGCGCTGCTGCACGGGCGCACCCGCGCCGGGTCTGCTCCGATCTCCTCGAACACCGCTCGCGCCAACTCGTACCAACTGGCTTGCCCGCCGTTGGTCAGGTGGAACGTCGACGCACCCGTGAAGTCCCGCAGCGCGAGTTCGACGATGCCGCCGGCCAGATCGACGCTGTACGTGGGTGACCCGATCTGGTCGTCCACGACGTTCACGAATTCTCGTTCGGCTTCGAGCCTGCGCATCGTGGCGACAAAATCCGTACCGACACCCGAATACACCCACGCGGTACGGACAACGGCCACGTCGGCGCCCGACTCTCGTACTGCGATCTCGCCGTCCAGCTTGGTTCGGCCGTAGACCGTCGCGGGACCGGTCGGTGCATCGACGTCGTATGGAGTGCTCGCGTCACCCGGAAAGACGTAGTCCGTCGAAACGTGGATCAACCGCGAACTCTCCCGCGCACACGCTCGCGCGAGATTCAGCGGTCCGATCTCGTTGACCGCCCTCGCTCCCTCCTGGTCGGTCTCGGCGGCGTCGACCGCCGTGTACGCAGCGCAGTTGATCAGCACCGAATCGGGCGAGACGAAGTCGTCGACCGCGCGGCTGTCTGTGATGTCGAGCTCGCGGGAACCGACGGCCGTCACAGTGTGACCCGCCGACGTTGCGAGAGCATCGATACGTGTTCCGAGCTGCCCTCGGGCACCGGTGAGCAGGATATTCGTCACATGGTTGAGTCTGGCACGCCGCGTCGAGGTACCCGCGGCCGAGCATCGGACCAGTAACCTGAAGGGGTGTCCCACCAGCAACCGCAGCGCCGCGCGCGTCCACGACCTGCGCCGATTCGGACCAAGACGAGCCCGGCTCGCATAGCGGTCGCGGTGCTCTCCGTGCTCGTACTGCTGGTCACCGGGTTCGCATGGCGAGGTGTGGACTCGTTGAGAAACAGCCTTGCCACTGCAAGCGGACTCGGCCTCGGTGGGGGCAAGGACGGAGCCATCGACATTCTGATGGTGGGAACCGACAGTCGCACCGACGCACACGGCAACCCGCTTTCACAAAGCGAGCTCGACTCGTTGCGCGCTGGTGAGGAAGTTGCGTCCAACACCGACACCATCATCTTGATCCGCGTCCCCAACGACGGAAGTTCGGCAACCGCGATCTCGATTCCCCGAGACGCGTACGTCAACGTCCCCGGTATCGGTATGTCGAAGATCAACGCCGCGTTCGGTGCCACCAAGGAAACCGAGCGACTGAAGTTGGTCAACAACGGGTCGTCCGACAGCGACGCAGACAAGAAGTCGACGGAAGCCGGCCGGACCGCGCTCATCGGAGCGGTAGGAAATCTGACCGGCATCACCGTCGATCACTACGCCGAAGTCGGTCTACTCGGATTCGTCCTGCTGACCAACGCAGTGGGCGGAGTCGACGTCTGCCTCAACGCGCCAGTCGACGAACCGATGTCCGGAGCCAACTTCGCAGCCGGGAAACAGACACTCGACGGCGCCGACGCGCTGAGCTTCGTGCGACAACGACACGACCTTCCTCGCGGCGACCTGGACCGGATCGTGCGCCAGCAGGTGTTCATGGCGTCCCTCGTCAGTAAGGTACTCAGCGCAAAAACCCTCAGTGACCCGGGCAAGCTCAGTCAGTTGACCTCGGCCGTTCAGCGTTCCGTCGTCATCGACGACGACTGGGACATCATCGAATTCGCCAAGCAGTTGCAGAATCTGGCCGGCGGAAAGGTGCAATTCGAGACCATTCCCGTTCTCGACATCAACGGCATGACCGATTACGGCGAGTCCATCGTCAAGGTCGATCCCAAGGCCGTCAAGAAGTACATCGCCGGATTGGTCGGCGCCGACAGCGAGGACTCGGAGGAGACCTCCGAGGCACCGACCACCGTGAATGCATCCTCGATCACGGTCGACGTCGCTAATGCCAGTGACGTCGCGGGGTTGGCCAGCGGGGTTTCCGAGGCATTGAGTGCCCTCGGGTACAAGCAGGGACAGGTCGGCAACAACACCGGCTCCGACGTCTCCGAATCGACGGTGTTCGCAAAGTCCGCGGACGACGACGCTGCACTCGCGGTGGCCGAGGCACTCGGCGGTCTGACGGTCAAGGCGGATTCGTCATTGTCCTCGGGCAAGGTTCGGGTTGTCATTGCCGAGGACTACTCCGGGCCGCAGTCCGCGGACGCGGTATCTCCGTCCGAAGGCGCAGCGACCACGACTGAATCGGCGAGCACCACCGAGACCAGCCCCACCCCCGCACCGCCCGGTCCCCCGATCGATGCAGCCTCCAACGGTCCCCGCTGTGTTAACTGAACGGCTGCGTAAGCTGATTACGTGCCTTCGCCTGTAGACAACCTGACCGACGCCCTCCTCGGACCGATCCTGGCTGCCGACCCGGCCGGCCCTCGCGTGACCTACTACGACGACGCCACCGGCGAGCGCATCGAATTGTCTGCGAGCACTCTGGCCAACTGGGCGGCAAAGACAGCGAACATGGTTCGGGACGAGTTCGCCCTCGAGCCCGGCGGCAAAGTTGCCGTGCTGCTTCCCGCGCACTGGCAGAGCGTCGCCGTCTTGCTGGGTGTGTGGTGGGCAGGCGGTGAGGTGGTCCTCTCCCCCGACGCCGACGCCGAACTGGCTTTTGTCACTGCCGACCGTCTGGACGATGTTGCGGACGTACCGGAAGTAGCCGCACTCTCACTCGACGCGTTCGGCAAAGGTTTGAGCGATCTTCCGCTCGGCGTCGCCGACTACGCAACCTCCATTCGTGTCCACGGGGACCAGTTCCGTAGCGCCGGAGCCGGTTCGGCGCTGGAAGGCCGGTCCGTAGCGGACACGATCGACGCCGCACGGGCATCGGCGAAGAACGTCGAATTGGCGTCGACGGATCGTGTCCTCTCCAGCCGCACGTGGGACACGGCAGACGAATTGATCGACGGGCTTCTGGCCGTTCTCGCCGCGGGCGCCTCACTCGTGCAGGTAGCCCACCCGGACGCGGAAGCTACCGCGCGCCGAGTGGGCACCGAAAAGGTCACGAAACAGTTCTGAACGCTAGCTCGCGAGAGCTGTCACCGGTGACACCAGCCCCGCCCGCCTAGCGGGGAGCAGTGACGCGATCACACCGCAGATTCCGCCGATCAACACGATGGCTACCAATTGCGCCCACGGCACTGCGCTGAGGGCGACGTCCTCGATCCCGAACACTGATGCGGTACCGGCTACACCGAACACCATCCCGAACAGCACTCCGATCACCGATGCGACTCCTGCCACCAGCAGTGCTTCCCAGATCAACATGGCTCGAATTCCCTTCTTGGTCAGTCCGAGTGCGCGAAGCAGTCCGGATTCGCGGCGCCGTTCGAGAACCGACAGTGCCATGGTGTTTCCCACCCCGATCAGAGCGATCAACACCGCTACCGACAGCAACCCGGCAACCACCATGAGCATGGTGTCGAGGATCGAATCGAGAGCCGAGCGCATTTCGGTCATTCCTTGAACATCGCTGCCCGGAGCTTCCTGGCGTGCCAGTTCGGTGATGCGGTCGGTGGCAGCGAGCGCCTCTTCGTCGGTGTCCGTCCCCAACCTGACCCAGTAGGAATCGGTGGTCGGCGTGGTGGCCGCTGCACCCAGATCGCCTCGATCCAACAGCGCTGGTTGACCTTTCACACCTTCGATCACGCTGACGTTGACTGCTCCACGATCTCCGCGCACCGTCGCCGTCTCACCCGCCGAGAGTTTGTATTCGGTCAGGTCAGCGGGCGAGAGCACCAACTGACCGGCCGCGGGTACCGAGATCTCGGTACGCAGAACATCTTTCAACCGAGCAGCGTCGACACCGAACCCGGTCAACGAACCGCGCCCGTCGATCGTCAGTTCGGCCTTGTCCAGACCGCTCACCGCGCCGACGCCGTTGACCGCGGCGATGTCTGTGCCCAACCCTGCGGGAAGCGGTGCCGAACCGGAACTGCTCACCATGACGTCGACGGGGAATTGACTGTCCATCGCCGCGGGTGCGGCTTCCTTGACCGTCGCGATTCCCACGACGAGCGTGCTCGTCAAGGCCACCCCGATCAACAGGGCCGTGGCTGTCGCCGAGGTCCGGCGTGGGTTCCGACCGGCGTTGCCTGCTGCCAGGCTTCCCACCGGACCGATCAGTCTCGCCAGCACTCCGCCGGCGGCATTGATCAGCGCGGGCACGATTCGCCCGGACAGTGCTGCGATCCCCAGGAACGAAAAGAGTCCACCGGCAGTCGCCGCCGGCACCTGCTGATTCGTCACTCCCAGGACGGTCATCGCGATGCCCGCGAGCAGTATCACGACGCCCAGAACCCGGCGCACGACCGATACCTGAACGCTCTCGGGCTTGGACTCCATCGGCTGCAGTGCCGCGAGCGGGGAGAGCCTCGTTGCCGCCCGCCCGGGCGCAGATGCAGCGAGCATCGTCATCACGATGCCGACGGCAAGACCGACCAGCACGGTCACCGGGGTGACGCTCAGTGACGAAAGAGGAACCGGCACATCTGCGGCCGTTGCTACGCGACCGATCGCCCAGGCAAGTCCGACACCGAGTCCGACGCCGATCATCGAGGCGATCACGCCGACCGCAGCGGCTTCGCTGCGAATGCTCCGGCGAACCTGTTTGGCTGTGGCGCCGACGCATCGCAGCAACGCGAGTTCCTGAGTGCGCGCGGCGAGCAGAACGGCAAACGTATTGGCGATCACCAGCGCGGCAACAACAACGGCGATGGCACCGAAGGCGAGCAACACCGTGCTGAGGATCTTGGTGCCGCCCATGTATTCAGCTGCCGCGTTGTCGGTGGCTTCTTCTCCTGTCAACACGGTGGAGTCCGCGGGCAACGCGCTCGCGATCGAATCCACGAGTTGTTGCTGAGAGCGCGAACCGTCACCGGCGACACGGAACTCACGTTTGGCGCTGTCCCCGGCCCAGGCGCTCACCTGCTCGGCGGTGGTGAATATCTTGATCCCGCCCAGTCGTTGCGCCGAACCGGAGAGATCGACCAGTCCGACCACCTGCGCGGTGGGCGCAGCGGCACCGACCGTCGAATCCCTTGCCGTGACAGTGATTCGGGCACCCGTCGGTATCCCGGAGTCCGCGCTCACCAACACCTGCCCCAGACCGGCCGGAAGCGAACCCTCCGACAAGTTCTCCCAACGCAATTCGGGATTGTCGGCGATCGAGAGAGCATCCCCGTAGGACGCGCCCTTTGCCTCGGAGTCGACACGAACATACGTCGACACGTCGTCGGCGACTGCCGAGACGCCCGGCACCGCACTCAGCAGTTCTTCCGTCACGCCTGGACCGGAGGCGACGACATCCGTGGTTTCGTATTGCGTCGCAAGTGATTTACTCACACTCGCATCGACCGTCGAGCTCAATGTCAAAGTCGCGACGATGTATCCGACTGCGATCACCACGGCGAGTATCGAAGCCACATAGCGCCCGGCATGTGCCCGCGCCTGGGCAAAAGCCAGACCCCTCATCGCAGTGCACCCGAAACTGCAGGAACATCAGCCAGGTCGTCGGCACCGAGTGCTCGCATGGCACCGATCACCGAGTCGACGGTGGGATGGTCGATCTCTCCGGCGATGCGCCCGTCCGCGATCAACACGACTCGGTCCGCATACGAGGCCGCCACCGGATCGTGTGTCACCATGACGACCGTCTGACCGGTCTCCCGGACGCTGGTGCGCAAGAGTCCCAGAACCTCTGTCCCGGAACGGGAATCCAGGTTTCCGGTGGGTTCGTCGGCAAAGATCACGTCGGGCTGCGGCAGGAGTGCGCGGGCGACAGCTACACGCTGCTGCTGACCACCGGACAACTCGTGCGGCAGGTGGTCGAGGCGCTTCGACAGGCCCAGTTTCCCGATCACCTCGTCCATCCACTCGGGCGAGGGTTCACTACCCGCCAGCTTCATCGGCAGCAGCATGTTCTCCCGAGCAGTGAGCACCGGCAGCAGGTTGAACGCTTGGAAGACGAATCCGATTCGCTCGCGTCGAAGTTCGGTGAGTTCCGTGTCACCGAGTTTCGTGACTTCGGTGTCGCCCAGGAAAACCTGTCCGCCCGAAACCGTGTCGAGCCCGGCCAGACAGTGCATGAGCGTCGACTTTCCGGAGCCGGACGGGCCCATGATCGCGGTGAACCGCTCACGACCGAAGTCCACGTCGACCCCGCCGAGCGCGTGAACCGTGGTCTCACCGGTGCCGTACACCTTGGTGACACCGCGGGCAGTGATCGCCGGCACTGCGGCTGGTTCCGTCGTGGTGTGCGCATGCATTTTTTGCCCTCCGTAAAGCTTCTCGCTATGACGGAATCGACGTTATTGCAGCGCAAGTGGTCTCCGCGTCGGAGCGCGGGGCGATCTTGGAGAGCCCGGTGTCATCCCGGGGTAGGACTGAACAGGGCTGCGCGTCAGCCCTCGGTGCCGAGGAGATCTGCGCGCCGGACAAGTCCTATCTGGAAGGCAAAGACGACGGCCTGCACACGATCACGTGAATGAGTCTTCGAAAGAACCCGTCCGACATGGGTTTTCACTGTCGTTTCGGAGACGTGGAATTTTGCGGCGATCTCCGAATTCGACAGCCCGTACGCCATGGCCTCGAGCACCTCGACCTCGCGCGGTGTCAGCTCTTCGGGCAACTGCGATTCGGGCGCCGAACCTTCCAGGAGAGGTCCGACGTGCTGAAGCAGTCGCCGAGTGGCCCGAGCTTCGATCACCGCGTCCCCGCGATGCACGGTGCGGATGGCGTCGAGCAACTGTTCCGGTGGCACGTCCTTGAGCAGGAAGCCGCTGGCGCCCGCCCTGATTGCCGACATCACGTACTCGTCGTTGTCGAAGGTGGTGAGCACCACGACCTTCGGCGCATCGGGGTCGGCCAGGAGCCGACGGGTCGCCTCGATGCCGTCCATCTTCGGCATCTGGACATCCATCAGGACGACGTCGACATGTCGGGCCGCCAACTCGGTCAATGCCTGCTGACCGTCCGAAGCCTCGACCACCACGGACAAATCCGGCTGCGAGTCGATGACCATTCGAAAACCTGCGCGGACCAGCTGCTGATCGTCGATCAGTGCCACTGCGATCGGAGCCACGTGTTCGTCCATGCCACTCACCTTAAGACCTTCAGACGTTTCAAGACCTACCCAGACGTTCGTTCATACGGCAGGACGGCCCGGACACTGTATCCGCCGCCTGATTTCGGCCCGGCGGTTACTTTGCCTCCGTGCAGCTTGGCTCGCTCGGCCATTCCGATCAGGCCCTGCCCGCCTGGTGACGATTCGACCAGCGCGGCGCTGCCGCCTCGTCCGTCGTCGGTGATGCCGAGAACGAGTTCGGTTTCAGCCCACGTCATCTCGACGCTCGCCTGTGCTCCTGGCCCCGCATGTTTGAGAACGTTCGTCAGCGATTCCTGGACGATGCGATACGCCGTCAACCCCGCACCCGCAGAGAGTTCGCGTGGTTCACCGGTCACACTGACGGCGATGTCGAGTCCGCTGCTGCGTAACTCGTGGAAGAGACTGTCGATATCACCGGCGCCCGGGATCACCGAGAAATCCCGGGGCGTGTCCTCACGCAGGACGGACAGAAGCGATCGCATGTCGGTCAACGCTTGGCGACCGGTGGAGGCAATGGTTTCGAGCGCCTGGATTGCAGCCTGAGGATCCTTGGCCGCGCTGTAGCGTCCGCCGTCGGCCTGAGCGATGACAACGGTCAACGAATGCGCGACGATGTCGTGCATCTCGCGCGCAATCCTCGAGCGTTCGCTGATCGTCGCGATTTCCGCTTCCTGCGCACGCTCGAGTTCGAGCAACCGTGCGCGCTCGGTCAGACCTTCCAATTGTTTGGTGCGAACTCGACGCAAATCACCGAACGCCCAGACCGCGAGCATGAAGATCATGACGGCCACGGACTGCATGACCTGCGAAGACACCGGGATTCCGTCGTAGCCGAAGTATCGAACAGTTCCGGCAATCGAGCCGAGCAACGCGAGCACCAGGCCGGTGAGCGAACTCCACCGAGCGCCATAGGCGGCCAGCGCGTACAGGGAGATGGGCACGACAACGGCCGATGCGAGCAGTGTGTTGCCGATGAAGATCACGTGTAGAACTGCGAACCCTGCGATCACCATGCCGGAGAGTTCGGGGCGCGAGCGTCGCCATGCCAACGGAACGGTCATACCCAGCGAGACGAACACCGCCAGCGGACTCGCCTCGACCGCAACGACAACGCTGAACAGTGCGGCAACCGTCGCAATGCAGATGTCCACACCGCGAGCATGTTCCGCGCTCCAGCGGACGAAGCGTTCACTAGTCGGAAAACGAGCCATGCCGCCAAGAGTAGCTTTTACTCACGAGCTTTCACTCAGGTGCGGTAACCGCCGTCTTCGAGACCGGCCTCGATTTCGAACCGGTTCCGCGGACCGCGATGACGCAACTCCTCACGCAGGTACAGCAGCCCGAATACGATTCCGTACCTGGCCCATTGGTCCGCGTGAACTGCCTCGTGGCGAAGGACGGATCGAGTCGTGTTTCGCCGGGTGAGGTACACACCACCGAGAGTTGTTCCGCCTCTGGCGAACCCGCCGCGCAGCCCGGAAGCGACAAAGATCCCGGACTCGTCGTCGAAGCGGATGTCCGCGCCGAGAATCCCGGCGTAGAACAGCGCGACGCGAGTGACGAATGCGGACTGCGCGCTGCCCCGACTCGCTCGGATCAGCGGCAGTCCGCGCCGTGCACACACGAGAAGATCAGCCCAGCAGTTTCTCGCGGAGCGCCTTGTCCTTGTCGAGCACCATCGCCTCGAGGCTCTCCTGGAAAGCCACCATCCGCTGCTGCAGTGCGGGATCCGAAGCGCCGAGGATCCGAGCAGCCAACAGACCGGCGTTGCGAGCGCCGCCGATCGAGACCGTCGCCACCGGGACGCCGGCCGGCATCTGCACGATCGAGAGGAGTGAATCCATACCGTCGAGGTACTTGAGCGGCACCGGAACACCGATGACCGGCAACGGTGTAGCCGAGGCAACCATGCCCGGAAGATGCGCGGCGCCACCGGCACCGGCGATGATGACCTTGATTCCGCGGCCCGCGGCTTCCTTGGCGTAGTCGAGCATCCGCTGAGGCGTGCGATGCGCCGAGACGACACCGACCTCGAACCGGATACCGAACTCGGCCAGAGCTTCGGCTGCAGCTTCCATGGTCGGCCAATCCGAATCGCTGCCCATGATCAGGCCGACCTGCGCGCTCTCACTCACCGTGTACATCCCATCCGTCGGTCCAAACTGCATACGAAAGCCAATGTGCTGCGCGCTCGGCGCGTTCCCGAACTGCGGCAACGTAATTCGGATCGTCGATGGATCCGGCGCCGCCGACGATGTTGACGTGGCCGATCTTGCGATCCTTGCGCTCACCCTTGCCGTACAGGTGGATCTTCGCATCGGGCATCCGCGCGAAGAGGTGATGGACACGCTCGTCCATCGTCATCTCGGGCGCTTCCGGCGCACCCAGAACGTTTGCCATCACCGTGACCGGCGCGATCGGCGAGGTGTCGCCGAGCGGGTAGTCGAGAACGGCACGCAGATGCTGTTCGAACTGAGAGGTGCGTGCGCCGTCCATCGTCCAGTGACCGGAGTTGTGCGGGCGCATTGCCAGCTCGTTGACCACGAGAGTGCCGTCAGTCGTCTCGAAGAGTTCGACGGCCATCGAACCGACGACACCCAACTCGGAAGCGATGCGTAGCGCCAATTGTTCGGCTTCCTCGGCAACGGCACTCGAAAGGGCGGGGGCAGGTGCGATCACGACGGCGCACTGGCCGTTGCGCTGAACGGTCTCTACGACCGGCCACGTAGCGCCCTGTCCGAACGGCGACCGCGCAACCATGGCAGACAGTTCCCGACGCATCGAGACCATTTCCTCGACGATCAGCGGAACACCCTTGTCCAACTGCTCGGTGACAATGGCTTCTGCTTCGTCCTGATCATCGGTGATCCATACACCCCGGCCGTCGTAGCCTCCGCGGGTTGCCTTGATGACAAGCGGCCAACCGTGTTCGGCACCGAAACGCACGACGTCTTCCGCCCACGTCACTTCGGCGTACGCGGGTACAGGTGCGCCCAGTTCGGCAAGTTTGCGACGCATCAGCAGTTTGTCCTGAGCGAAGATCAGAGCCTGCGGCGGAGGCTGAACGTTCACGCCTTCGGCAACAAGAACCTCGAGATGTTCGGTCGGCACGTGCTCGTGGTCGAACGTCAACGCGTTGGAACCGACCGCTGCGCGGCGAAGAGCGTCGAGGTCGGTGTGGCTACCGAGCACGACATCGGGGCTGACCTGAGCTGCCGGCTCGTCCGCAGTCCCGGAGAGCACTCGGAGCGTCTGGCCCAGGGCCACCGCCGCCTGGTGAGTCATCCTGGCCAACTGTCCGCCACCGATCATGGTGACGACGGGCATGGATGCTTTTGCCGGTCGAGGGGTGGTCGGGCGGGCGGGGATCTGCGCGGGATCGTTGTTGCCGGTCACGGCTCTCTATGTTGTCATGTGCCGCGTTCGCCCGTTCATTCAGCGTTCCCAATCTGTGATTCTGCTGATGAATCCGCGGCAAATTGGTGGTAACGCGGTTTCGTTTCGTAAACTCATCTGTTGTGCCATTTGTCGACGGGGTCATTGCCCGCATACCCCAACCGTTTCGTGACATCGCTCTGCGTCACAGCGAGCTGATCAAATTCGCGATCGTCGGCGGAACGACCTTCCTGATCGACTCGGGCATCTTCTACACACTCAAGCTGTCGATCCTCGAATCCAAGCCGATCACGGCCAAGATCATCGCCGGCGTCGTCGCGGTGATCGCGTCGTACATTCTCAACCGCGAGTGGTCGTTCAAGAACCGTGGTGGCCGTGAGCCAGCGCACGAAGCTGCGCTGTTCTTCATCATCAGCGCCATCGGCGTCGTCATCAGCTTCATACCGCTCTACATCTCCAGTTACGTCTTCAACCTGCGCGTACCCGAAGTCAGCTTGGCGACGGAGAACATCGCCGACTTCATCAGTGCGTACGTCATCGGCAACCTGCTGCAGATGGCGTTCCGATTCTGGGCCTTCCGCAAGTTCGTGTTTCCCGACGAGAATCCGGAACCGCTCGAACTGTCCGACACCACAGGATTGTCCGAAACCACAGCGTTATCCGAAACCACGGCGTTATCCGAAACCACGGCGCCTGACCCGGTCATTCCTGATGCCGAAGAGGAGCTCGGGCACTCCTGAGTTTTCCGTCTGCGCGAGCCTTTCGGTCAGCGCGGTTCGCGGTGCGAAACGACGTCCGCGGTCGGCGCAGTGTTGGCCACCGGCAGGAAGACGGCGAACAAGGCAGGCTTACGCCTCTGCAGTTCCAGTCGGCCCCCGTCGGCCTCGATCAGTGCACGTGCGAGCGCCAACCCGACGCCGGTGGACCCGGCCCCCGAAAATCCTCTGTCGAAGATGTGCGGTGCAAGATCGTTCTCCACGCCGGAGCCTTCGTCGGTGACCTCGACGCACACCATCGAGTCACGACGAGACGAACTGCGCCCGGTACCGTCGATCAATCGGACAGACACCGTGCACGTGCCTTCACCGTGTTCGAACGAATTGTCGACCAGAACGGAAACAGCTTCACGCAGACGCGAACCTGTGGTCGCGGCCATCACCGCGCGATCGCCGCGTAGGCGGAGCCTGCGTCCCTCTCCGTCGAACTGAGCCTGCCAGTCGCGGGTCACCTGTTCCAGCTCGCCGACTACCGACACCAGACTCGCCGATGACCCACTGGTGCGCGACGAGCGAATCAGGTCGTCGATTCCGTCGGTGAGCCTGTCCACTTGCGCCATGGCTTCCTCGGCCTCGTTCACGACGTCAGGATCTTCGTGAACGGACAACTCGTCCAGGCGCAGCCGCACTGCAGTCAGTCGACTGCGCAGTTGATGCGAGACGTCCGCAACCAGCGCGCGCTCTCGTTGCAGCCGCACCGAAATCTCCACAGTTGCCGCATCGAGGACGTCGGACACGCGGTCGAGTTCGGGGATGTCGTGCCGACGAGGATCCGGCCGGAAGTCACCTTCGGCGAGGCGCGCCGCCCGGTCGGCCACATCCTGCAGCGGATCGGCAAGCCGACGTGCAGTGACCACAGCTACCACGGTGCCTGCCGTGATGGACAGAAGCACGAGCACACCGACGGCCATCACCGCTTGCTTCTGCTGGGTGCGCAAGTTCTCCGACGGCACCTCGAGGCGCAACGAGCCGGACGTTCCCATCGCGAGCGATTCGACGAGTGCGTTCTTGACCGTCGCCTCACCGACGTCGACGCGTGCAGCGCCGTCGACGACGGTCGGATACACGACGACGAGGCGCCCGTCGTTCGGGGTGAGAACCTTGAGCGAATCGGTGTTCAACGCACCTTCGACGAGCCCGTTCGTCCCCTCTTGCGCGATGACCTCAGCGGCCATCCGGTCGAGGCGCACCCGGAGATCACTTCGCGTCACGTCCTCCACCCAGAGCCACGCCGTGTAGATCAGCGGAACCCCCAGCAGCAACGCCGTCATGATCACGACAGCGAGAATCGACTGCAATATGCGACGCCGCATGCCGGCAGTTCCTGATTCTCGAGAAGTTAGTCGGTGTTGATTCGGAAACCGACACCGCGGACGGTGGCAATTCTGCGTTCCACGGCAGGGCCCTCGTCACCGATCTTGCGGCGCAGCCACGACATGTGCATGTCGAGCGTCTTCGATCCACGAAGCTCGACGTCGCCCCACACCTCACGAAGGATCGTATCGCGCGATACTACTTCCCCGGCATGCTCGAGGAGGACCCGCAGAAGTTCGTATTCCTTGTTGGCCAAGGCGATTTCGGAGCCGTTGACGAGTACGCGTCGTGCCGCGGGCTCGAGCCTGATGCCACCGACCTCGACGATCGTGTCCTCGCGGCCACCGTGGCGACGCAGGAGTGCTCGCACACGTGCCATCAACTCGGCGAGACGAAACGGCTTGCTGACGTAGTCGTCGGCGCCGGCGTCCAACCCGACCACGAAGTCGACTTCGTCGGTCCTGGCGGTCAACATCAGCACGGCGAGCGAGGTGCGATGCGCACGAATCTGTCGACAGACCTCGAGGCCGTCCATGCCCGGAAGGCCGAGATCGAGAATCAACAGATCGAAATCACCTTCGAGCGCCTGCTGCAACGCAGCGGGTCCGGTCGGTTCGACCGTCACCGAATACCCTTCACGCCCCAGTGCGCGGGAGAGGGGTGCGGCAATGGCCTCGTCGTCTTCGGCTAGCAATACGGCAGTCACACGAACAGACTACGGACAACACGCCTTTGCACGTTGATTACCAGCCATTTCGATCGTTCGGGTCGTCGTTTTCACCCGCCGGCCGCTGCGGTGGCTGCGATGGTGGCTGCTGCATGGAATCGAAAACCTGGTGATACAGCAGGGCGTGAACGTGCTCGACGTCAGGAATGTCGTCGAACTCGAGCGGATCGTCACTGGCAGAGGCGATGACCAGAGTTCCGGTCTTGAGCATTCGATCGATCAAGCCGTGGCGGAACTGAACATTGCTGATCCGCCCCATGGGGATGTCGATACCGGTATGCGTGAGCACTCCGTGGCGGATGAGCACTCGCCGATCGGTGACGATGAAATGCGTGAACTTCCAGACCGTGAACGGCGCAACCGATCGCCAGGCCACGACACCGAGCCAGATGATTCCGATGGCGATGGACGACACGGTGCGAGCCGTGCCGTCCAATCTCGTCTGTGCGAGGCCCAACAAGAACCCGGCGACGGCCGTCGCAAGCACGAACGTCAGCGCCGGAAGCACCAACATCTTCCAATGAGGATGGCGATGCAGTATCAGTTCCTCGTCCTGAGCGAGGGCGTCTTCGGGATATCCCATGACGGGAAGTCTGCCATCCCGCACCGACTTTCAGGCACACCGACTTTCAGGCACACCCACGTTCAGGGCAACGCTCAGGGCTGCGCGATCTTTCGCAGCACCAACGGGGTCACGACGATGATGATGCCGTACAGCACCATCCACACGCCGACCACGATGCGGAAGACGTCGAGCGAGAGTTCGGGCTGCAGAAGGACGATTGCACCCGCGACGATGCTTATGACTCCGAGCACGATCGACAGACCGCGATCGACGGTGTGCCCGGACGCCGCGTCGACCAGATCGAGAACGCCACGGAATACCCACCAGGCACCGATCACCAATGCGATCAGAACCACCGTCTGCAAAGGGCTACGGAGAACCAGGAATCCGAGGAGCACTGCCAACGCGCCGGAGATCGCGACAAGCGTCCGAGTTCCACCCGAAGCCGCCACGTCCGCGAACGAACGGATGATCTGGACGATTCCGAATCCGAACAACTGAATCGCAATGACAACCGCGACCACGAAAAGGGTGGCATCCGGCCATGCGAGTACGGCGATACCCAGGCCCAATGTGAGGACACCGAGCAGCACCGTCACACCGGTGAGTACGCGGCGAGCGCTCTCGGCCGTCTCGGCTTCGGTCGGAACAACGATCGGTGTGGTCATGACGCCCCTAGGCAGCTCAGTAAATCCCGCAGTTAAATGAAATGAAGGACGGACGGTTGGTTCGAAAACCGGCCAGGGCCAAAAATTAGCACTTTGGTGCCAGAAAATCCGGCAAGGCTCACGATTCGGCTACCGGGGCGGCCCGAAGGTGCGTGATATCACCCGCAGCGACCGCAAAGGTCTCCCCATCTGTTCCCTCGATTTCGATGACGACGCGGCCGGAAGTGTCGACGTCGGTCGCGATACCGAACACCTCCTTGTCGCCCGGCAAGACCGCGCGGACTCGTTTGCCCAGCGTCCCGCAACGCTGCCGGTATTCGGCAGCCAACACAGATGTATCCCATTTCGATGATTCCCAAGCACGGAATTGCGTCGCCAACTCACGGGCGATTGCTCGAACGAGGGTGTCGCGGTCGACAGTCGATGCTTCTTCGATGAGGAGTGATGTAGCGGTCGGGACGGGCAACTCCTCGACACCCAGGCTCACGTTCAACCCGATGCCCACCACCACCGCGGGATCGGGCGCTGTCCTTGCCACCTCGGCCAGAATTCCGGCGACCTTCTTGTCACCGATGAGAACGTCGTTCGGCCACTTGAGTTCTGCGGGCACTTCGGCCACGTTCCGCAGCGCGTCGACGACCGCGATTCCCGACAGTAGCGGGAGCCAACCCATGTCCGTGAGATTCATTCCGGGCATCGACAGCAGAACCGACATCGAGATCTGCGCTTGCGGCGGACTCACCCAAGTGCGCGAATGACGGCCACGGGCACTCGCCTGATACTCGGCGATCAGAACATGACGGTCGGCATCCGGATCTGCCGCTCGCGCAAGGAGATCCGCGTTCGTCGAACCGGTCTCCTCGACAACGTCGAGGCGGTTCCAGAAAACGCGCGCGTCGTCGTTGTCACTGCGCACGAGTGCGCGTCGTAGGGCATTGCCGTCGAGGGGCGGTCGGTTCAAGTCGGTCCACATAGCCCCAGCCTATGACGACAGCGAGAATGTACTGGTCAGTAGCTTGAGCCTGCAAGACAGCGACAATCGGACCTGCCTTCGAAGCCCCCCACGCACTCTCGTTAAGCTCACGTCCATGACCACTGTCCAAGAGCCGAACGCGCCGGAGGCGGCGGCCGCACCCGATATCCACACGACCGCGGGAAAGCTCGCGGACCTGCGGAATCGCCAAGCCCAGGCGCAGGCACCGAGCGGCGAAGCCGCCATCGACAAGGTGCACGCCAAAGGCAAGCTGACCGCCCGCGAGCGCATCACCGCCCTCCTCGACGAGGGCTCCTTCGTCGAACTCGACGAACTGGCACGGCACCGAAGTGTGAACTTCGGTCTCGCTGACAACCGCCCGGTCGGCGACGGCGTCGTCACCGGTTACGGCACCATCGACGGCCGCGACGTCTGTGTCTTCTCACAGGACGCCACCGTTTTCGGCGGATCGCTCGGCGAAATCTACGGTGAGAAGATCGTCAAGGTCATGGACCTCGCGATCCGCACCGGTCGCCCCCTCGTCGGCATCAACGAAGGTGCAGGCGCGCGCATTCAGGAAGGCGTCGTCTCGCTCGGCCTCTACGGCGAGATCTTCCACCGCAACGTCCAGGCATCGGGTGTCATCCCCCAGATCTCACTGATCATGGGACCCGCCGCCGGCGGCCACGTCTACTCCCCCGCACTGACCGACTTCGTCGTGATGGTCGACGAGACTTCCCAGATGTTCGTCACCGGCCCCGACGTCATCAAGACAGTCACCGGCGAAGACGTCACGATGGAAGACCTCGGTGGTGCTCGCACCCACATGGTCAAGTCCGGAGTCGCCCACTACGTCGCTTCCGGCGAGCAGGATGCCCTCGACTACGTCAAGGACCTGCTCAGCTACCTGCCGTCCAACAACCAGGCAGCAGCTCCCCGCGGCGAGATCACCGACCCGATCGTCGGTTCGATCGAAGACAGCCTGACCGCTGAGGACATCGAACTCGACACCCTCATCCCGGATTCGGCCAACCAGCCGTACGACATGCACGAGGTCATCCGTCGCATCCTCGACGACGACGAGTTCCTCGAGGTCCAGGCCGAGCGCGCGATGAACATCATCGTCGGTTTCGGTCGCGTCGACGGCCGCTCGGTCGGCATCGTCGCCAACCAGCCCACCCAGTTCGCGGGCTGCCTCGACATCGACGCCTCGGAGAAGGCCGCTCGCTTCGTGCGTACCTGCGACGCGTTCAACGTCCCGATCATCACCCTCGTCGACGTTCCCGGTTTCCTCCCCGGAACCGAGCAGGAATACAACGGCATCATCCGTCGCGGCGCGAAGCTCCTCTACGCGTACGGCGAAGCAACGGTCGGCAAGATCACGGTCATCACCCGCAAGGCTTACGGCGGAGCGTACGACGTCATGGGCTCCAAGCACATGGGCGCCGACGTGAACCTGGCATGGCCGACCGCTCAGATCGCCGTCATGGGTGCATCCGGAGCTGTCGGATTCGTCTACCGCAAGCAGCTTCTCGAAGCCGCGAAGAACGGCGAAGACGTCGATGCACTGCGCCTCAAGCTGCAGAACGAGTACGAGGACACCCTCGTCAACCCGTACGTCGCCGCTGAGCGCGGATACGTCGACGCTGTCATTCCTCCGTCGCACACCCGCGGACAAATCGTTTCCGCATTGCGACTGCTCGAGCGCAAGGCCGTTTCCCTTCCGCCCAAGAAGCATGGGAACATTCCCCTATGACCGCAACCACCGAGGACATTCTCAGCGAAGATGTCGCACTGGCGGAGACTGCACCGACCAACGGTGCGGTCGTCGAGGGAAGCGCGACGGACGCTTCGCTCACGGAGCTGACCGAGACGTCGACCTCCGACGCGTCGGTCATCAAGATCGTCAAGGGTTCGCCCACCGACGTCGAGATCGCGGCACTGGTAAGCGTGCTTGCCGCGGCTGCCGGCAGCGGTCAGGCTCCCGAGTCGAATGTTCCCGCGGAGACCTGGGGCGATCCGACTCAGTTCCACCGCACGCGTGCGCCGTTCTCGCCGTACGCGTACCTGAACCCCGCGATCCGTCGCAGCTGACGATCACTTGCTGACGTGACTCAACTGGTTCTAGCTTCAGCGTCCCCGGCTCGCCTCGCAGTTCTGCGGGCGGCCGGGGTTTCGCCGCTTGTGCGTGTCTCCGGCGTCGACGAGGACAAGATTGCCGACAACCTCGGCCCCGACGCCGCTCCCGAAAAAGTCGTGACGGTGCTGGCGGAAGCCAAGGCCGCCGAGATCGTTCCCGGCCTCGCCGCCGACAATCTCACCGACGTAGTCGTTGTCGGGTGCGATTCGATGCTCCTGATCGACGGGCAACTTCAAGGCAAGCCGGGCAGCGTAGACATCGCCCGAAAGCGATGGGCCGCAATGGCCGGACGCAGCGCCACTCTCTTGACCGGGCACTGTGTCCTGCGCGTCGCCGACGGCCGCATCGTTCGCATGGCCTCGGATCACAGCGCAACAGTGGTTCATTTCGCGCAACCGTCCACCGAAGATCTCGAGGCATACCTGGCAACGGGCGAACCGCTCCAAGTCGCCGGAGCATTCACGCTCGACAGTCTCGGCGGCTGGTTCGTGGAGAGGATCGAGGGTGATCCCTCGAGTGTCATCGGTATCGGATTACCTTTGGTACGAACACTGCTCGAGCGTGTCGGGGTTTCCGTCTCGGATCTCTGGCGCACGCAGAGCATCTTCTGACACGATTTCTCCAAGCACGTTTTCTCCAAGCACGTTTTCTCCACGCACGTTTTCTCCACGCACGTTTTCTCCAAGCACCACTGACCAGCCTCGCATCGGGTTCATGCCGATGCGAAGCTGGTCGTTTTTGTTGTCGCCGAAGAGGCTTGACCCCTCAGGTTTTGAATGTGGTGTTCGCGGGCCGCGGGTGCTGCCGCGGGTCGATCGAGGGCGGCGGGATGAACCACGGTTTGTTGTCGACCCCGATTCGGATTTCCCATTTCCCGACGAACCTGGATTTGCGGTGCATCAGCCGGTGATGCGAACGGCACAGCAGGACAAGGTTGCTCATCACCGTCGGCCCGCCGTTGGCCCAGTGCCGAATATGGTGCGCATCCGTCCAGGCCGGTACACACGTGCAGCCGGGGAACGCGCAGCCTTTGTCGCGGGCGATCAACGCCACTCGCTGTTCGGCGGACACCAACCGTTTCCCGGGTTTCGCATCCAACGGCGCGCCGTGGTCGTCGAGCAGAACAGTCGACAGGAAACAGTCACACCCGAGGAGTCTGGTCTGCGACACGGACAGTGGTCCGAGCCAGGACATGTGCCCGACATCAAGATCGGCCGGCTCCAGTGAGCCGTCATCACCCGAATCCGAAGACTGTGCGGCACAACCCCGATGCTCAGCCAAATCACGAGCATTGATGTGCACGTTCACATGCGGCCGCTGACCACCATCCGTACCGGTCTTGGCGCAGTCCAAATACCGGCGGATCAGTTCGGTGAACCCGTCCGCCGTGCGTTTCGCCGCCGACCGAGAATCCGGGGTTCCATCCGGTGCCGGGGTCGGCATCGTCAGATTCGACAACGCCGACAACAACATTTCACCGGTGAGAGCATCGAAATCCCCGCGCACCACCACCCGACCGTTCAACGTCGACGCGATCCGGAGCTCGTTGCGGTCGATATCTTCGGCGGGCGGAATCTCATCGGATTCGAACACTCGCTCCAAGGTCGCGATCACGTTCCGTACCTTCGTGGTCGTGGCCTCCACTCCGGAAGCGGCAGCCAACAACAAGTCGATACAGCGAGGGAGCGCTTCGTCCGGCATGCCCTTCGGCGGGGATTCGCAGAACGCCACGATCAACACGGCATGATCGAACGAGCAGTCCCCGACATCGAACCGAGCTGCCACCGCCGGAAACGGGCGCAGCGCTGCACCGAGGGCGGCGATCTTCTTCCCGTCCCGAACCTGCAGCATCGTGTTCGCCGCCAACCAGCACCCCACCCCGCGGCTCGCGATCACCTGATCATCCGGCCGCAACGACAACTCGTCCACCACCGCCACCCGAACAGCCTCGAGACGCAGAATCTCCGCACTCGCCGACACCGCAGCTGCACACAACTCAGAAGCAGACAACCGCCACAGACGTCCGCGCAACCCCACCGCAGAACCAGACACCACATCCGACAACAAGACACTCATTGAATCCCCCGATCCCCTGAACACAGGCTACTCGAACACCCGTTCGAGTCAAGGGTATTTTTTTCAGACTGGGGAATTGACCCGCGGCAGGGCGGTCGAGGCCAATCCGATGCCGAGCGCAATTGCTGCGATGATCGCGAGCACGCGGCGTTGGGCTTCGAGAAACGCTTCGCCGGCCGCCGCGCGAGTAGATGCGTACGCGGCATCAACTGCCACTTGAACGGCTTGGCCCCCGGCGCCGGCAGTTCCTTCGCGGCGACATTCCGGCGCCACCTCCATCGGTGTTCCGGATGCCAATTGACTTGTCGCGCAATCGACAAATGCCTTTTCGGCGATGTCGACCAGGCCGGGATTCACGCCGGCAGCTTCAAGATTCGCAACGTACTCGGGCCGCTCCCCCTGCACTGCTTGCGGAGCTTGCCCCGCAACGAGCGAGAAGAACACCACTCCGATCAGGGCCAGTCCGATCGAGCTGCCAACCTGCTGAACGGTCGGTAGCAGTCCCGACACCGAACCCGCGTGCGCGGGTTCGACCGTCGCGAGGATCGCGGTTTGCAGTGGCGCCACGAACAGTCCGAGCCCTGCGCCCCCGAGGAGGAGAGGACCGGCGAGCGCGAGCCAGCGTGGATCAGTTCCTTCGTGCTCGAGGATGACCGACAACGCGATCAGCGAGCCGGCAAAGACGACCATCCCCAAGATCAGGACGCGGTTTCCAAGCATCCGGTACACCGCGGATGAGAGAACCGCAGCCACGCCCATGCCGACGGCCCACGGGAGCGTCATCACGCCCGCTCGCAATGCGGAGAACCCGAACCCGAACTGAAGCGTGAGACTGATGGTGAAGATCAACGAAGTCAGGGTTCCGAAGAATACGAACGCAAGAACCGCGCCGATCGCGAAGGCTCGGTCGCGGAAAAGCTCCAGACGAAGGACCGGATCGCCGCCTCGTTTCGCCAGACGCGATTCGTAGAGCACAAACGCCAATGCCACCGGCACCGACATCGCGAGCATGACAACAAGACCTGTGGGCCATCCACGCGCCCTTCCCTCGGCCAGGGGAAGGATCAGCAGGAACAGCGCCAGCGATGACAGTGCGGCGCCGATGAGGTCCAGTGAGCGCACATGCTCAGCGCGAGCATCGACGAGATGGAAATACCCGAGAATCAAGGCGGCGATGCCGATCGGAATGTTGACGAAGAAGATCAGGCGCCAGCCCCAGTCGAAGAGATTCCACTCGATCAGCAGCCCGCCGATCAGAGGCCCACTGACCGTTGCGAGCCCGATGGTCGCACCGTAGATCCCGAACACTCGCGGATGCCTGGCCTTCGGAAACAGACCCGAGATGATGGCAAACGTCTGAGCGGACATCGAACCGGCCGCCAACCCTTGCAAACCCCGGAAGACGATCAACATCGTCGCGCTCTGAGCGAGCCCGCACAGCAACGAGGCCGCGACGAATACGGACAGGGCGGTCAGAAAAACAACCCTACGACCGAACAGGTCCCCCAACCTGGCCGCGGTGATCAACGAACACGCAAAAGCCAGGATGTACACGCTGACCATGAGCAACTGCGCCGATACGCCTGCTTGAAGATCGACGGCGATACTCGGAAGCGCGACGTTGACGATCGTCGCGTCGAGCAACTGCATGAACGCCGCCGCCAGACTCGTCGCCAACCCGAGCCAGGGCGTCAGAGAACCAGCTCGTCGTCCGCCCTTGTGGTCGGCGCCGACAGCGTCACCTAAAGGGTCCGGAAGCACCGAATGATCCTAATCGAACAGGACGCTTCTAGAACCTGTTCTTGTTTAGATTGTAGTATTTCGGACAATTCAGTCCCCCAGATGGGATAGTTCGTCGTCTGCCCATTTTCAGAGCAGGCTTCTCGACGACACACGCAGGAGTTCTACTCGATGGATCTGAACTTGATCACCCATTGGCACCCGCTTCCTGGACGGGTAATCGAATGGGGCGTCACGCATGCTTCCGCTCAACGAGCCGCCGAAGCCGAGATCGACCGAGAACTACCCCCGACCACGATGCAGGATCGCCACCTGCGACGCGCCCGCGTCACCGCAGAGAAGGGCGATCCGCAGTCTCCGTGGATCGGTATCGCCTTCGATTTCGCAGGAACACTCGACCGCGACGCCATGACGCGAGCCCTGCAGCGCTACGTCCGTCGCCACGACACGCTGCACAGCTGGTTCTCCTTCGACGAAGCAACCACCGACGCTGCGGACACCGCGTTCGAGGTCCGTCGACACGTGGTGCCGGTCGAGAGCATCGAACTCGAGTACCGCGTCGGCGACGACGTCTCCGAATCCGAGGCGATCCGCGCACTCGTCGCAACCAAGTTCGCAACGGAAACCAGTGCCCTTCAGTGGCCGGCCTTCGTGTTCGGCGCCGTCGAGCACCACCATGCCGACCTCGAAGCCGATCCGAGCTTCACCCTGTTCCATGCAGTCGACCACGCCCATTCGGACATGAACTCGATGGTGCTGATGTACGCGGAATTGCGTCAGCTCTACGCCGCGGAAACGACCGGGTCACATCCCGAACTGGGCCCCGCGGGAAGTTACGCACAGTTCGGTCGCGTCGAACGCGAGCGAACAACCGAACTGACTATGCAGTCCCCCGAAGTGCACCAGTGGCTCGGTTACCTCATGCGCAGCGGCGGCTCGTTCCCCGGATTTCCGCTCCCGCTCGGGGCGGAAGACGCGCCCAAACCGGCTATCGGTTCACGCTTCGACCTGGCCGACGACAATGAGTGCGAAAGGTTCGGTGCGGTCTGTAAAGCCAACGGCGCCAACTTCATCGGTGGAATATTCACCGCCCTCGCGATTGCGGAATTCGAACTGGCCGGACGCGACAAGTACATCGCCCTCTCGCCGGTCAGCACACGAACCGAGGCCGACTCGTTTGCACAGGGCTGGTACATCAACCTGATCCCGGTCGGCATCGACGTCGACGACAAGCGACGCTTCACCGAGTTGGCAAAGCTCGGGCAGCAGGGGTACCACGACGGCAAGGCACTCCTCGATGTCTCTGTGCAGCAAGTCATCGATCTGGTTCTGTCGAGCTTGGCCGAGTCGGATTCCGCACCCGGCGGATTGTCGAAGACGCTCACCCCACCGCCGATCGTCTCGTACATCGACGGCCGCCGCATGCCGGATCCATACAGTTACGCCGAGACGAAGGCAACGGGAATCGTCGGCGGCAAAGAGACGCAGATCGCGTCGATGTGGATCAACCGGATGCACACCGGCACCTGGATCGCCGTGTCCCACCCTGACACCCCTATTGCCCACGAATCGGCCACCCGCTTCGCCGAGCACGTCTCCAAGATCATCAAAACTGTTGCAGCTCAGGGCGACTACTCGTTCTCGGCACCAGAGGGAGCGTCCTGATGCATGTCACCTCGATCGATCGATACGGACTCGAGCCCGGAATCGTCACCGAATGGTCGCTCCAGCCCGCGGACGGCGCCGTCACCGAGTCGGAAGTACCACCGTCGTACAACCAACATTTCCATCTCGAGACTGCGCGAACACACGGCATGGGCCGGAGTGTGTGGATGGCAGCCGCATTCGACCTTCCCGGAGAACTGAATCGGCCCGCACTCGATCTCGCGCTGCGCCTGTTCATCAGTCGCCATGACACTCTGCACACAGGATTCGAGGTGGGCGAGTTCACCACCACCCGAATGGGACTCGATCCCGACGGCACACACATCGAGACTTCGGAACCTGTGAAGTTCGATTCGACCGAAGTCCTCCGAGCGCACCTCAAGAAGCGATTCACGACGGTATGCGATCCACTGACCTTCCCCGCCTACACGTTTGCCACGGTCGAACGCGAAGAGCACTACACGGTCCTGAGCGCCTTCGATCACACCCTCGTCGACGGCTACTCGTTGGTCATCGCTCTCGGGGAACTGCGACAGATCTACGAGGGACTGATCGCAATACCCGAACTGACCGACCACGAGGCCGTCGACGCAGTGATGAGCCGACTGGGTGACCCGGGAAGTTTCGTGCGGTACTGCGAACTGGAGGCCGACGCTCTGCTTCCCGTCGACAACGACCCTCGAATCCGAGAGTGGGCAAGGTTCTACGAGATTTGTGGTGGCACATCGCCGAGTTTCCCCTTGGATCTCGGCGTCGAGGCAGGAAAGCCCGCGCCTCAGGGCGCCGATGTGCGCGTGCTGCTCGACGAGGAACTGACCGCGACGTTCGACGAGATCTGCCTATCCGCCGGCGGCAGCGTGTTCACCGGAATCCTCACTGCGATGGGACTTTCCGTCCACTCGTTCACCGGACAGGCGACGCTTCCACTGCAATTCCCGCTGCACATCCGCAAAGATCCACGCTGGGCCGACGCCATCGGCTGGCTCACCACGAGCGCGCCGATCACGGTCCAGATCACTCCCGATGCGGATTTCGGTGCATCCCTTGCACATACGCACGCGTCGTTCCGAGTTGCGTTGACGCTCGAGGGCGTCACCATGGCCCAGGTTCGAGATGCTTTGGGCGACAAGATTCGACGCACGCGCACTGACGTCTTCATGGTGTCGTACATCGATTACCGCAAACTACCCGGCACCGACGATCATGATCTCCTCAACGCTCATCACATCAGCAATGTGACTGTCGCCGACGATGCCCAGTTCTGGATTTCGCGAACGAACCGTGGTCTCTCGCTGCGTTCGCGCTTCCCGGACACCGACACGGCAAACGAAACCATGGTGAATTTCCTCACCGATCTCGACCGGATTCTGAGGGAAGTCTGCGCCCGGGGCGTGACGCCGATCGGAAGTGTCACCGAACAATTGAGAGATTCGAGCGTCGGGGCAGGAACACCGAGGATTTAGTGTCGACAACGGGTACGAGCAGGCAGAACCTGCTTCCGGGCGTCTCCCCTTGCGCGCAGCGCATAGAATCGATCAAGTCCGTGTTCGAACCGAACGATTCGTCTTCAGGAGTACGCCCGTGCCCGTTGCCCCCGATCCCTCAACCGCGTTTGCCGAGTTCGCGCATCCCGACCGGTTGGTCTCGACGGAATGGCTCTCGGCGAATCTCGGTACGCCGGGCCTCAAGGTCGTCGAATCCGATGAAGACGTGTTGTTGTACGACGTCGGCCACATTCCCGGCGCAGTGAAGATCGACTGGCATCTCGACCTCAACGATCCGGTCACCCGCGATTACATCGACGGTGCGAAGTTCGCAGAGTTGATGAACCGCAAGGGCATCAGCCGCGACGACACCGTCGTCATCTACGGCGACAAGAGCAACTGGTGGGCCGCCTACGCACTGTGGGTCTTCACTCTGTTCGGCCACGAGGACGTCCGTCTTCTCGACGGTGGCCGCGATGCGTGGATCGCCGAGAACCGTGACACCGCATTCGACGTTCCCGACATCACGTCAACGGATTACCCGGTCGTCAAGCGCAACGACGCTCCCATCCGCGCATTCAAGGACGACGTACTTGCGCACTTGGGCGACGGGCCGCTCATCGACGTGCGATCTCCGCAGGAGTACACCGGCGAGCGCACCCACATGCCCGACTACCCCGAAGAGGGTGCGTTGCGCGGTGGACACATTCCCAGCGCTCTCAGCATCCCGTGGGCGAAGGCGGCGGCACCGGACAGCCGCTTCCGCACCCGCACCGAACTCGGCGAGATCTACGGCGGTCTGTCGGCCGACGACAACATCGTCGCGTACTGCCGCATCGGTGAGCGTTCCAGCCACACCTGGTTCGTGTTGACCCATCTTCTCGGCTACCCGAACGTTCGTAACTACGACGGTTCCTGGACCGAGTGGGGCAATGCAGTGCGCGTCCCGATCGTCCAGGGCGAAGAGCCCGGCGCAGTTCCTTCCTCCGTATCGGCGTCATGAGCGCTCTTCCTTCGGCTCTGGCCGAGATCGTCGACGACTTCGCAGCCGTCGGCGCCTCGGACAAGCTCACCCTTCTTCTCGAGTTCAGCCGAGAGCTACCGCCGTTGCCGGCGGAGCTCGAGCAGAGCGCGATGGAGCCGGTCCCCGAGTGTCAGTCGCCGCTGTTCCTCTCGGTCGACGATTCGGATCGCGACAACGTCCGTCTGTACTTCAGCGCGCCCCCCGAGGCTCCCACGACGCGTGGTTTCGCATCGATCCTCGCGCAGGGGCTCGACGGTCACAGCGCGGACGAGATCCTCGGTGTACCCGACGACTTCTATTCGGCGCTCGGTCTCGCAGAAGCTGTGAGCCCGCTCCGTCTGCGCGGAATGTCGGCCATGCTCGCGCGCATCAAGCGGCACTTGCGGGGCTGAAAACATGGAGTTCACCGAACTGGCCGACTATGCGATTCCGGCCGGCGCACTCGTCGAATGGTTGCCGTGCGCAACCGGGCCTTGGGTTCCGGATCCGCGGCCCGTCTCCTACATTCACGAGGCACATCTCAACCGTTCCGCTGCAGGCGCGGGCGACAAGTCTTGGCTGGGAACAGCTTTCGAGATTTCCGGCCCGCTCGACGTCGATGCGTTCCGAGTCGCCCTCGGCCGCTGGATCGACCGTCATGAAGTTCTGCGCTCGCATACCGTCCTCGAGCCCTCGAGTGGCGAGATCACCCGGCACACCGTCCCGATCGGCGGAATCGACATCGGGGTCGTCAGCCACGGCTACGACGCGTCCAGCCAGGACAACTTCGACCACCTTCACCGCCTGTTCGACGATTACGCGTCCCCTCACAGTTGGCCGTCGTACGTCTTCGCGACGTTGACGCCCCGCGGTGGCGACGGTCCGTTCACCGTGTTCTTCGCGGCGGACCACTCGATCATCGACGGTTTCTCGATCGTGCTGGTCGCTCACGAGATCGCAGCGCTGTACCGCGAGGCCTCGACCGGCAGCGCTGCAAATCTGTTTCCGGTCGGCAGCTACGTCGATTTCGGTGCCGTCGAACGCGAGCAGATGGCCGACATGGAAGCCGAGAAGGCTGCGGTGGAGATCTGGCGTAAGGCTCTCGGAACGGACGGGTTACCCCAGTTCCCGCTACCGATCGGTGAACGCGGAACCGATTCTCAGAACGGCCTGTCGACCTGGCTGCTCGACGCCGAGCAGTCCAAGGCCTTCAGTTCGACGTGTGCAGCCGCCGGCGTGGGTTATTTCGCCGGACTACTCGGCGGACTTGCGGCCGTGGGTCGCGAAGTCGCGGGATCCGATCAATTCGAGGTCGTGACGCCGGTTCACACCCGCAGCGCTCAGGAGTGGGCGGGTGCGCTCGGCTGGTTCGTCGGACTGTGCCCGGTCGAGTTCGCCGTTGGATCGGACTGTTCGTTCGGCGACCTCGCGACACGCGCCGCCGAATCGATCGCTTCGGTCAAGCCTGCCGCCGCTGTCCCGTTCGATCGGATCGGTGAGCACCTCGAAACCCCGATTCGACCGCGATTCGTGGTGTCCTACATGGACGTTCGCTTTGTACCCGAGGCCGCACAGTGGCCCGAATGGAACGCCAGAGCACTTCGAAGCAAGGCATACACGCACGACGTCTACATCTGGATCAACCGCACACCCCAAGGCCTCAATCTCGCAGTCAGGTATCCAGGCAACGAGACGGCGAACGCCGCGGTTCACGCCTACGTGGCCGCACTGCGCCGGACCGTCGAAGAAATCGTCGCCGAACCGGACACCGGCACCTCCGGCAGCTACTCATCGGTAGTTTTCGAAACCGTTTCCTAAGCCGGAGTGGGCTTTAGCGATCCGGTTACAGCCAGCGCCGAAGCGATGCATACACTCCGAAGTGATGCCAATCCCCCGATGGTGAAATCCCAGAGGAATACACCGCGGAGACAGACTATGCGAACCACAGGAGGCTCAGTGCCCAGTCATGCCAGCGCGCACATTACGAAGGTGCTTGTCGCGAACCGCGGTGAAATCGCGGTACGGGTCATCCGGGCGGCCAAGGATGCCGGCTACGGCAGCGTTGCCGTTTACGCCGAGCCCGACGCAGAAGCGCAGTTCGTGAAGCTCGCAGACGAGGCATTTGCCCTCGGCGGACAGACGTCCGCCGAGTCCTACCTCGTGTTCGACAAGATCCTCGATGCCGCCAAGAAGTCCGGCGCCGACGCCATCCACCCCGGCTACGGCTTCCTCTCCGAGAACGCCGACTTCGCCCAGGCCGTCATCGACGCGAACCTCATCTGGATCGGTCCGTCACCGCAGTCCATCCGCGACCTCGGCGACAAGGTCACGGCACGCCACATCGCAGAACGCGCGAAGGCTCCGATGGCTGCCGGCACCAAGGACCCCGTCAAGGGCGCAGACGAGGTCGTCGCATTCGCCAAGGAATACGGCGTACCGGTTGCGATCAAGGCTGCCTTCGGCGGCGGTGGACGCGGCATGAAGGTCGCCCAGACCATCGAGGAAATCCCCGAGCTGTTCGAGTCGGCCACCCGTGAGGCCATCGCAGCCTTCGGTCGCGGCGAGTGCTTCGTCGAGCAGTACCTGGACAAGGCCCGCCACGTCGAGGCTCAGGTCATCGCCGACCAGCACGGCAACGTCGTCGTCGCCGGTACCCGCGACTGCTCACTGCAGCGTCGCTTCCAGAAGCTCGTCGAAGAGGCTCCGGCTCCGTTCCTGACGGACGACCAGCGCGCACGCATCCACGCGTCCGCCAAGGCCATCTGCAAGGAAGCCGGCTACTACGGCGCCGGAACGGTCGAGTACCTGGTTCAGGGCGACACCATCTCCTTCCTCGAGGTCAACACCCGCCTGCAGGTCGAGCACCCCGTCACGGAAGAGACCGCGGGCATCGACCTGGTGCGTCAGCAGTTCCTCATCGCCAACGGCGAAGAACTCTCCATCAAGGAAGATCCCACCCCGCGTGGACACTCCTTCGAGTTCCGCATCAACGGTGAAGACGCCGGCCGCGGCTTCATGCCCGCCCCCGGCCCGGTCTCCGTCTACCGTGAGCCCACGGGCCCCGGCGTCCGCGTCGATTCCGGTGTCGTCGCCGGCGACGTCATCGGCGGACAGTTCGACTCCATGCTCGCCAAGCTCATCGTCACCGGCGCCACCCGCGAAGAAGCCCTCCAGCGGGCATCGCGCGCTCTGGCCGAGTTCGAGATCGACGGCCTCGCGACCGTCCTCCCGTTCCACCGCCACATCGTCGAGAACCCGGCGTTCGTCGGTGACGGCGAGAAGTTCGACATCTACACCAAGTGGATCGAAACCGACTGGGAAAACACCATCGAGCCGTACGCCGGTTCCGGTGCACCGGTCGACGACGAGGACGAGGCTCTGCCGCGTCAGAACGTCGTCGTCGAGGTCGGTGGACGTCGCGTCGAGGTTTCCCTCCCGGGCCAGTTCTCGCTCGGCAACGGCGGCGGCGCAGCATCCGGTGCCATCCGCAAGAAGCCGAAGGCACGCAAGCGCGGCGGCGCCGGCGGCGGCGCAGCATCCGGTGACGCCGTCACCGCTCCGATGCAGGGCACCGTCGTCAAGGTCGCAGTGACCGAAGGCCAGGAAGTCGCCGAAGGCGACCTGATCGCGGTTCTCGAAGCCATGAAGATGGAAAACCCCGTCAACGCGCACAAGGCCGGTGTCGTCACCGGACTGTCCGTCGAGCCGGGTGCAGCAATCACGCAGGGAACGGTTCTCGCAGAACTGAAGTAAGGCCTCCGGCCCCGTGCGCCTTTCCGGTAGTCCCCACTACCGGAAAGGCGCACAGTCGTTTGAGTAGGCTGTAACGATGGCTGACGTCCCCGACATTCGCATCGGCACTGCAGAACGCGAGCAGGCACTCGATCTCCTGAGCGAGCACTTCGCCGCAGGCCGCCTCACCGTCACGGAGTTCGACGAGAGAAGCGGAATCGTCAGTGCCGCAACAACTCGCAGTGAACTCGTTCCGGTGTTCGCCGATCTACCGGGCAACTATCAAGCTCCAGGCACCGCTCCCCTGTCGATGGTGACGCCTCCCGCCGCACCGGCGGAGCGACGATTCAACCCCGACTGGTCCGGTCGCGTCATGGCCGTCATCCCGATTCTCGCGGTGATCCTGTTCTTCGTTACCGGTACCTGGTTGTGGTTCCTCGCGATTCCCCTCGCCGGTGCACTGCTGTTCGGTACCGACAGGGAACGCAAAGCCAAGCGTCGCCGCGAGCGGGACTCCGACTGATGGAGCCGATCGAGATCAACGCAGGCGGATGGTATCTGCGAGCACTGCGCGCAGACGAGCGTGTGGACGACCGCCCTGCCCTTGCCGACGGCGGTATCACCGACCCCGATTATGTGAGTCAGCGGAGCGCTCAGTGGCACGAAAACAGCGTCTACTCCTGGGCCGTGTGCCAGCCCAACACCGGTGAGCTTCTCGCCGAGGTCGTTCTGACGCCTCTCGACTCCACCGCCCTGCTGACCGGCTGGGCCCGCGACGGGCACACCGAGGCGCTCACGACAGCCGCCGACGCTGTCACCAGATTCGCCGAAGGTGCACTCGGACTCGTCGTCGTCGAGGGGCAGACGAATTGAAGAACAACCGATACTGGCCGCTGGCGATCGCCGTGGTCATTGCCCTGATCATGCTCTTCTCCCCGGGCTCCACCGTCCCGTCGAGCCCGGAGAACACCGACAAGATCACTCACACGTTGATGTTCGCGGTGCTGGCGATCACCTCGTTGCACGCCCGGATCCCGGCGTGGATCACCGCGGTCTGGCTCGTGATTTTTGCTGCGACGTCCGAGGTTCTTCAAGCAGCGCTGCCCATTTCGCGTTCCGGTTCGATCTGGGACGGCACCGCCGACCTGCTCGGCATCGCCATCGGGATCGGTATCGTCAGCCTCGTGATGCGGCGTCGAACGGCCCGCGACGACGAGCCGAGCAGGTCCTGATCAGCTGAGCAGGTTGCTCCGCAATTGTTCCTGGGTCGACGCGTCGATCTTCAGGCCGTCGGTGAAGTAGGCCTCGATCGATCCGTGGACCTGCGCGAGCTCTGCCATCGACGCCTGCAGGTACTCGCGCCTGACACCGAGGACACCTTCGAGCAGGGTCGGATCGATACCCTTGGCCTCGAATCGCTCGAGGAGCGGCGCGAACATCGGCAACAGAACCTTGTTGGTTTCGAGGTAGTCCGCGAAGACCGCGTCCTCGGAGGCACCCAGGAACAGCAGTAGCGCGGCTGCGGCCCAGCCCGTGCGGTCCTTGCCCGTGGTGCAGTGAATGAGTGCCGGCGAGCTGGGCGGCTGCGCCAAGTCGACGAACAGTTGCCGGTACGACGCGACCGCACTCGGCAAGGTCACGAAATCGCGGTAACTTCCCTGAAAGTACTCGAGCGCCTGGCCGCTACCCAACGCTTCGGCAGCAAACGCCGGGTCGGCGATCATCTGCTGCATTTGAGCCGGAATGGCGCGATACTGCTTGTCCGCCAATACGTCCAGGCCGAGTTCTCGGATTCCGTCCGGCGTCAGATCCGGCGCCGCCTCGCGTTCGGACTCGGTGCGCAGGTCGTAGATCGTGACGATGCCCAGATCGGCGAGGGTCTGTGCGCCCTCCGCACTGAGCGATGCCAGATCGGTGGAACGAAACACACTCCCGGTGCGGACGGTGCCACCGAAGCTCGATTCGGGGCCACCGATGTCTCGGAGGTTCGCCAGGGACGGTACGACGGAAGACAGCTTCGGAGTATCGGTCATACCTGAGAATGTATCTGTCACCGGAAAAGGGCGGCCGGAGAAATAAGATCGAGACACATCATCTCCCGTAATTGCTGCGCTACAGATCCGTAACATGCTCAAGTAATCCTGTGGACATGCCTACAACGAATTCCAGTGGTCTCGGAGCCTTCGATGCGCTCGGTGACCACCAGGCAGTCGCGGCGCTGCTCGAGTGTTGCCATTCCGCCGTGTGGGCACAGGAAATCGCCTCGTCTCGCCCGTTCACCGATCTGGAAGCTCTGTTCGACAAAGCAGATGCGGTGCTGGCCGAGCTTCCCGAGTCCGAGATCGACGACGCTCTGTCCGGCCACCCACGAATCGGTGAGCGAAGCGAAAGCGCGGCCTCGACCCGTGAACAGTCGGAAGTCTCGTCCGCGTCAGAAGACGTCCTCGCGGAACTTCGACAGAAGAACGCCGAGTACGAAGAGACATTCGGCCATGTTTACCTGGTCTGCGCGTCGGGGAAATCTGGAACGGAGCTCCTCGACATCCTTCGAGGCCGTCTCCGAAACGACCCGGCGACCGAGCGTTCCGTGCTTCGAACCGAATTGGCCGCCATCAATCGAATCAGGCTTGCCCGTCTGATCGATTCACTCGCCGGAGGCGCAGCATGAGCAAGACCCTGAGCACGCACGTTCTCGACGCGACGACGGGCATTCCCGCGGCGGGGATTCGCGTCGAACTTCGTGATCGAGACGGCGTCACGATCACCAGTGCCGAGACCGACTCCGACGGCCGCATCCCCGAACTTGCTCCTGGTGGTCTGGTCACCGGTCACTACACCCTGACTTTCGACACGGGAACGTATTTCGAGACCAACGGACAAGAGAACTTCTACCCGGAAGTGACAGTGACCTTCCGGGTGGACGACACGGCGCGGGGCTATCACGTCCCACTGTTGCTGTCGCCCTTTGCTTATTCCACCTATCGCGGGAGCTGAACACGTGACTACCGAAAACATCACGACCGGCAACATCACGACCGGTGTTACAAGCACCGACCGGTTGAGCGGATCCATCGAACTTACCGGTCACCAGTACGGCAAAGCTGAGAACAGGGTAGTCCGAATCTACCGCGACACTCCTCGTCACGAGATCCACGACATCAACGTCTCCACCTGCCTGCGTGGAGATTTCGCCGACGCGTACCTCACCGGCGATCAGTCGAAGGTTCTGCCGACCGACACGCAGAAACAAACGGCCTATTCCTACGCCAAGGAAAAGGGTCTGATCTCGATCGAGACGTACGGACTCGAACTCGCCCGTCATTTCGTCGACGACATCGAACCGGTCAGTGGCGCGCGGATCGAGATCGAGGAATACGCTTGGGAGCGTGCGATTGTCGACGGCAGCGAGCACGACTACACCTGGATTCGGAAGGGTCAGGAAGTTCGGACGGCGTCGATCACGATCTCCGATACTGGGACAGCCGATGCCGGGACGTGGGTGATCGGCGGTTTGAAGGACCTGGTGATCCTCAAATCGACCGGTAGTGAGTTCTCGGGTTTCCTCGAAGATCCGTACACGATCCTCGAGCCGACAGACGACCGCGTCATGGCGACGACGTTGGTCGCCCAGTGGCGATTCGTCACCACCGACGTCGACTGGGAATCGGTCTACGTGGGTATCAAGGCACAAATCGTCAAACAGTTCGCGCAGGTGCATTCACTTGCCTTGCAGCAGACGCTCTTCCACATCGGCAAGGCAATTCTCGAAGAGTTTCCGATCATTGCCGAGGTTCGACTGTCGGCACCCAACAAGCATCATTTCGAATATGCACTCGGCCGCTTCGGAGTCGAGAACGACAACGAGGTGTTCCACGCCGCCGATCGTCCGTACGGGCTGATCCAAGCTGCGGTCAGCCGATCCGACGCACCAGACGCGGGGCCGTCGTGGACACCCTATTCAGGTTGGTTGTCGTGACCGACCCGGCCCTCGGGACCACTCTCGTCGTCGCCAATGCCCATGTGGTCACGATGGACAGCGAGCGTTCCGAGCACCCCGACGGCTACGTCGTGATCTCGGGCAACAAGATTGTCGACGTGGGGGCCGGAAAGGCTCCCGTGTACCCCAATGCGCACGTGATCGACGGCAACGGTTGCCTGATCACGCCCGGTCTGGTGAACACACATCATCATCTCTACCAATGGATCACCCGTGGCCTGGCAGCAGACTCGACGCTCTTCGAGTGGCTGACCACGCTGTACCCCGTCTGGGCGGGTATCGACGCCGACGCCGTCCACGTGGCGGCCACCGGCGGCCTCACCTGGTTGGCAAAAACCGGATGTACGACCACCACCGACCACCACTACGTCGTTCCCCGCGACGCCGGCGACGTTTTCGAAGCCGAGATCACCGCCGCTGCGCAGGTTGGCCTTCGATTCCACCCGTGTCGTGGGTCGATGGACCTCGGTCAGAGTTCCGGCGGCCTGCCACCGGATCACGTCGTGGAAAAACTCGACGACATCCTGACCGGCACGCAGTCGGTGATCGACCGCTGGCACGATCCGAATGCGGGGTCGATGCTGCAGATCGCGGTAGCTCCCTGCTCACCCTTCTCGGTGACGGAGTCACTGCTCCGAGAGTCCGCGACGCTGGCCCGCGAAAACGGCGTGCGAATGCACACGCATCTCGCCGAGACCCTGGACGAGGAAAGCTTCTGCCGAGAGCTTTTCGGTTGCACGCCGGTCGAATACATGGAACGCGTCGGCTGGGTGGGCCCGGACGTCTGGTACGCACACGCAGTCCATCTCGACGACGCCGGTATCGAGACGATGGCGCGAACCGGAACTGCCGCGGCACACTGTCCGACCTCCAATGCGCGACTGGGGGCCGGTATCGCCCGTGCCGCCGATCTGGTGAAGGGCGGGGTCACCGTGGGGCTCGGTGTGGACGGCGCGGCGAGCAACGAAGCATGCAGTCTGATCGAGGAGTCTCGTCATGCGCTTCTGTTTGCTCGCGCCAAGGGCGGACCGCAGACGATGACGGTGCGAAAAGCCTTGGAATTGGGAACGATCGGCGGCGCACGAGTTCTGGGCCGCGAGGGCGAAATCGGATCGATCGAGGTCGGAAAACTTGCCGACCTGGCGGTGTGGAAACTCGACACCGTCGCGCATGCCGGCATCACCGATCCGGTGGCGGCGCTCGTACTCGGCTCGACGCCCCCGCTGAAGTTACTACTCGTCAACGGGCGAATCGTAGTTGCCGACGGACGAGTCACCACCGTCGACGAGGACGTCGTGGCCTCGGATGTCGCACGCGCACACCGCGACCTACTCGGAAAGGCTTGAGGCAGCGATGGATCTGCACAGCGTCGACGAAGTTCTGGTGCCGCGGACCCGCTCCGAGCTCCCCTGTGCCTCACCCGGTATCGGGTTCATCGGCGGCGGCACCTGGCTGTACTCGGAACCGCAGCCGCACCTGACCACTCTTGTCGACCTTGCGGGCTTCGACTGGAAAGCTGTCGTGGTCGGCGATCTCGGTCTCGAAATCGCGGCCACCTGCACCATCGAGGAACTGTGCCGCGCCGGTCTTCCCACCTCATGGTCCGCCGCAGCGCTGTTCCAACACTGCGCTGACGCACTGCTCGCATCGTGGAAGGTGTTGCGATACGCGACCGTCGGCGGCAACATCGCGCTCTCCTTCCCGGCCGGAGCGATGACGACTCTGTGCACCGCTCTCGATGCCGAACTGACGATCTGGCGTCCGGACGGTACCGAATACTCAGTCCCCGTAGTCGATTTCGTCATCGACGATTCTCGCAACGTGCTCGGCCCCGGCGAGATCATCCGCAGTATCCGGATTCCCGTGCATGCACTGACCGCACGTACCGCGATGCGAAAACTGGCACAGACGTCACTCGGGCGATCGGCCGTAGCCGTTGCCGGACGCTGCGGTGCCGACGGTTTCACACTGGCGATCACCGCCGCGACCCGCCGTCCGTACGCTCTGAAATTCGACGAACTCCCCGACGCCGCTGCACTTGCGGATGCGTTGCACAGCAGGATTCCGGAAGACGCTTACTTCACCGATGTCCATGGAACTGCGCCGTGGCGGAAGGCGATGACTGACCTTCTCGCCGAAGAAATCCGAGGTGAACTGGAATGAAGTACTCGGTGGACGGAGTTCCCCGCGACGACCAGCCCCGCCCCGGACAGTGCCTGCGAACCTTCCTCCGCGAGCACGGAGCGAACTCCGTCAAGAAGGGGTGCGATGCCGGAGACTGCGGCGCCTGCTCGGTTCTGGTCGACGGACACCCCACCCATTCGTGCATATTTCCCGCCCACCGCCTCGGCGGCCGCGACGTCGTCACCGCCGCCGGCCTCGGAACACCGGAGAAACTTCACCCCATTCAACAGGCATTCGTGGACGCCGGTGGATTCCAATGTGGTTTCTGTACAGCGGGAATGGTAGTCACCGCATCAGCGCTGTCGGTCGAACAAAAATCCGATCTCGCGTGCTCGATGAAAGGTAACCTGTGCCGTTGCACCGGTTATCGGTCCATTCGTGACGCCCTCGCGGGTACATCCAATACCGAGACCGCCAAAACAGGCGGGGCACAAGGGCGTTCCATCGCAGCCCCGGCGTCCGCACGCATCGTCACGGGGACCGAGCAGTACACCATGGACTTCTCCCCGGGTGAGAAGCCGATCGGCCTGCTTCACGTCGCAGTACTCGGCAGTCCGCACGCACACGCACACATAACCCGGATAGACACGGCAGCGGCGGAAGCGGCGCCGGGCGTCGCCGCGGTCCTCACCTTTCAGGACAGTCCGGACGTGCTGTTCTCGACCGCCCGGCACGAGGACCGCAACGACGATCCGGACGATACGCGGGTGTTCGACAGGACCGTCCGTTTCCGCGGCCAGCGCGTCGCCGCGGTCATCGCCGAAACCCCGACGCAGGCGGAACGTGCACTCTCGCTGATCGAAGTCGACTACGAGGTACTCGACGCGGTATTCGAACCAGATCTGGCGCGTTCCCCCGGCGCTCCGCTTCTGCACGGCGACAAAGACGAGAGCTCGCGGATCGCAGAAGTCCCTCGCAACGTGGTTGCCGCGCTTCACGATGGTGTCGGCGATCTGGACCGTGCGCTCGCGGATGCCACTGCAGTCGTCGAAGGTACGTGGAAAACTGCGCGAGTCCAGCACGTGGCCTTGGAAACTCACGGCGCAGTGGGGTGGCTCGACGAGGACGGCCGTCTCGTCATCAGAAGCAGCACACAGGTGCCGTTTCTGGTTCGGGACGAATTGGCGCACATCTTCGATCTCGATCGCAGCCGAATCCGGGTGTTCGCCAAGCGGGTCGGTGGAGGCTTCGGCGGGAAGCAGGAACTACTCACCGAAGATCTGGTCGCACTCGCCGTCCTGCGAACGGGTAGGCCCGTTGCTTACGAGTTCAGCCGCAGCGATCAGTTCACCATCGCACCGTCACGGCACCCGATGCGAGTTTCGGTTCGCGCCGGCGCCGATGCCGACGGAACTCTCACTGCACTGGCCATCGACGTCCTTTCCGACGCCGGGGCGTACGGGAACCATTCGATCGGAGTCATGTTCCACGGTTGCGCCGAATCCATGGCGGTCTATCGCGCTGCAACCAAACGCGTCGACGCCGAAGCGGTCTACACGAACAACGTTCCGTCCGGCGCCTTCCGTGGTTACGGGCTCGGCCAGATCATCTTCGCCGTCGAGTCGGCCATGGATCAGCTCGCTGATCGTCTCGGCATGGACCCCTTCGAGTTTCGGCGGCGAAACGTCGTCGTACCCGGAGACGATTTTGTCGACTGGCACGTCGAGGACGGTGATCTCGAATTCGGCAGCTACGGACTGGACCAGTGCATCGACCTCGTCGACAGTGCACTGTCGAGCGGACGCGGCGAGGCTGCACCGGCAGGGTCGCGTTGGCAGATCGGTCGGGGCATGGCAATTGCCATGATCGCGACGATCCCGCCGCGTGGTCACTTCTCCGACACCACTGTCGCACTCGAGGCCGACGGTCGGTACGTCGTGAACATCGGCACCGCTGAGTTCGGCAACGGAACCACCACGATTCACCAACAGATCGCGGCCACCGAATTGCGGACGACAGTCGATCGCATCACGATTGTTCAATCCGACACCGATGCCGGCGGATACGACACCGGAGCATTCGGGTCGACGGGAACGGTGGTCGCCGGCAAGGCGCTCCTGATCGCCTGCGAGCGCCTTCGCGAGCGAATACTGACCCGTGCGGTGCGATTGAGTGGCCGCGGCGCGCAGATCGACGATCTTTCGCCGGACGGGGTCGAAACGTCCCACGGTTGCCTCGATTTCGCGACGTTACTCGAAGGTGGCCCGCTCGCCGCTGACGGTCGCCACGACGGAACACCGCGCTCGGTCTCGTTCAACGTTCACGGTTTTCGCGTTGCCGTCGACACGGATACCGGCCGGGTGAAGATCCTGCAGTCGGTTCAGGCCGCCGATGCCGGCACCGTCATGAACCCGGCACAACTGCGAGGGCAGGTGGAAGGCGGTGTGGGACAGGCCCTCGGCGCTGCACTGTCGGAGGAAATCGTCATCGAAGAAGGCCGAGTGATCAATCCTCAGCTACGCAATTACCACGTTCCACAGATCGGAGATTTGCCGATCACCGAAGTACTGTTTGCCGACACGTACGACAAACTCGGGCCTTTCGGCGCAAAATCGATGAGTGAGGCCCCCTTCAATCCGGTAGCACCGGCGTTGGCAAACGCGATAGCCAACGCGTGTGGAGTGCGTATGCACTCCACACCGATGACACCGGATCGAGTGTGGAGCGAACTCCAGGCCAGAGCCTAGACTTCGCGCTCGAGCACTCGCTCGACTGCGTCGACCGCGTCGTCCAACTCACCGGTGGTCACCGTCAGCGCGGGACGGAATCTGATTCCTCTCTTCCCGGTTGGCAGTATCATCACATGCTCGTCTTCTCGCAGTCGCTGGACGACGCGATCACGAAGGTCACTGTCCGCCAAGGTAATCGCGCACATCAGACCACGACCGCGCGGCTCGGTCGCCGCCGCGTAGCGCCCGCAGACTTCGGTCAACCGGGCAAGGAGATGCGCACCCGTGAATCGCGCGCGGTCGATCAGTCGGTCCTGCTCGATGACTTCGAGTATCCGCCGGGCGCGCACCATGTCGGTGAGGTTGCCACCCCACGTCGAATTGATCCGGGAACTGACGTGAAACACATTGTCGCGCACTTCATCCACTCGACCGCCTGCCATGATGCCACACACCTGCGTTTTCTTACCGAAGGCAACCACATCCGGATGCAATCCCAATTGCTGATAGGCCCAAGCGGTTCCGGTGATTCCGCATCCCGTTTGCACCTCGTCGAGAATGAAGAGGGCGTCATTCTCACGACACAGCTCTTGCATCGCCTGCAGGAATTCCGGCCTGAGGTGATGGTCACCGCCTTCGCCTTGGATCGGCTCGGCGATGAAACAGGCTATATCGTCGGGGTTGTCGGAAAACGCTCGGTGCGCTTGCTCGAGAGCTTGCCTCTCCGCAGCTTCGACATCGCGACCGTCTGCGAGATACGGCGAGTCGATCCGGGGCCAGTCGAACTTGGGGAATCTCGCGACCTTGCCCGGTTCGGTATTGGTGAGCGACATCGTGTATCCGCTACGACCGTGGAAGGCCTCGGTCAAATGCAGGACCTTCGTCCCCAGATCGCTTGACAATCCACGGCTTTCGTTCAACCGACTCTTCCAGTCGAAGGCAACCTTGAGCGCATTTTCCACCGCAAGTGCCCCACCGTCCACGAAGAACAAGTGTGGGAGCGCCGAATCCCCCAGGACCCGAGCGAAAGCCGCAACGAAGCGCGCCATAGGCTCGGTGTAGATGTCGGAATTACTCGGCTTGTTGGAGGCGACAACGGCCAATTCCTGCTGGAATTCCTCGTCGTCGGCGATCGCGGGGTGATTCATCCCCAGGGCGGAAGAGCCGAAGAAACCGAACATGTCCAGAAACTCGGTGCCGTCTCGCAGGTCGCGGAGATACGAACCCTGCGACCTTTGCACATCGAGAATCAGATCGAATCCGTCGACGAGAATGCTGGCCTTCAGCACCTCGTAGACCGGAAAGAGCGCACTGTCACCGAAGTCTCGCATCGCAGTACTCATACTGCGAAGATTATGTCAATTTTACGAAAGTGTCGATAGGAAGCCGTAAAAGTTACGGAACCCCCGTCATTCGTCGTAAAAAGTTTGTAGGATGATGGTGCTTCGCGTGTTGACGTTGGCTGCCGTACGGATCTCCTGCAGCAATCGTTCCAACGCCCGAGGTGACGCCACCCGGACCAGGAGGACGTAGCTTTCGCTCCCGGCCACGGAGTGACACGAGACGACGGCCGGTAGATGACGCAAGCGAGCAGGCGCATCGTCGGGCTGGGAAGGATCGAGAGGAGTGATGGCGACAAATGCGGACAGATTATGACCGAGTGCCTCCGGATCGATCTTCGCCGAGTAGCCACGGATCACCTTGCGAGACTCCAATCGACGCACTCTCGACTGGACTGCAGAGATCGAGAGTCCGGCCTTCTCAGCAAGACTCGCGAGAGTGGCACGGCCGTCCAAGACCAATTCACGCATCAAAAGTCGATCGGTTTCGTCGACCGGAACCCCGGCAGCGTCACTGGTTTCTGTTTCTCGCACCTGCGCAGGCTAACGCAATCGGACATTCGTATGGTTGAAACCTGGGAGCTACGTGCACGGTTCGCAGCGGCCCTCGCCAAGATGTATGGGGACGAGGTCCCCGCTTACAACACCTTGGTAGATGTAACGATGCAGGTGAACCGTGATTTTGCCGCCGAGCATCCGGATTCGGCGGAGCGCCTGGGCAGCCTGGCGAGAGTCAGCGCCGAGCGTCACGGCGCCATCAGACTGGGGACTCTCGACGAACTACGTGACGTAGCCACCGTCTTCGGCGGATTCGGTATGTTTCCGGTCGGCTACTACGACCTCCGGCTCACCGACTCCCCCATTCCCGTTGTCTCGACGGCGTTTCGCCCCACCGAACCTGCCGAACTCGCCCGGAACCCGTTTCGTGTTTTCACTTCGGTACTGACCGGCTCCGATTCCAGGTTCTTCGACACCGACCTCGAGCGTCGGATCACCGGGTTCCTGCGTCGCCGCACCCTGTTCTCTCCAGAACTTCTGCAGTGGGCACGGCAAGCGAACCGCGAGTACGGCCTACCGGAGCCCGAGGCGACACAATTCGTCGAAGCGGCGACCTCGGCGTTTCGGCTCGGCACCGATCCCATCGACGCCGGTTGGTATCGCGAACTTGCCGCGATCTCACCTGTCGCCGCAGACATCGCCGGCCAGGGCTCGACACATGTCAACCACCTCACCCCGCGAGTGCTCGACATCGACGAGTTGTACCGCCGAATGACCGAGCGCGGCATCATCATGATCGACCGCATCCAAGGCCCACCGAGATGGTATGGACCGCCACTGCTTCTGCGGCAGACGTCGTTTCGCGCACTCGCCGAAGACAGACGTTTTCGGCGGCCGGACGGATCGGTCACCACAGAACCTGTCCGCGTCAGATTCGGCGAGGTCGAGGCACGCGGAATCGCGTTGACCCCCAGCGGGCGTGCGATCTACGACCGACTGATCGCAAAGCCCGCGGACGCCGACTGGGGCAGCGAATTTCCGCACACCGAGGACGGACTCGACGACGCGGGGTTGGCGTACTTCACGTACCGAAACGAAGGAACTGTTGTCGTCCGCGACCCGATCGTCTATGAGGACTTCCTACCGGCATCCGCGGCCGGGATCTTCGCGTCCAATCTCGATTCCGTGACCGGATTCGTTTCCGATGCGCCCGGCGCCGAATACGGGCAGGATCGATTGGAGGGCGCCATCGACCGCACCATTGAAGATCCGTTCGAGCTGTACCGCGCACAACAAGAGGCATCACGTGCCCTGCTTTCTCCCGCCAACAACCACTCCCGCCTACAAACACTTCCGCCTTCTAACACAGAGGACTCCCCGTGAACCTGCCTGATCCTTCGAGCCTCGCCGATCGCGCCGAGAGAGCCCTCGCTGCCTGTGGTGTCGAGTGGCCCGCCGGTGATCTGAGCGCACACACGCCGATCACCGGCACACAGCTGCGTACGGTCCGGCAGCACTCCGGCCGAGAGGTCGACGACGCCGTCGAGGCGGCTCATCGAGCGTTCCTCACCTGGCGCACCGTCCCCGCTCCGGCGCGCGGCGCGGTGGTGCGGCGGCTGGGCAGCCTACTTACCGAGCACAAGGAGGATCTCGCGGAGATCGTGACGCTGGAGGCAGGCAAGGTCACCTCGGAAGCTCTCGGCGAGGTACAGGAGATGATCGACATCTGCGAGTTCGCGGTCGGTCTCTCCAGGCAGCTCTACGGGCGCACCATGCCGTCCGAACGTCCCGGCCACCGGTTGTCGGAAACGTGGCACCCGCTCGGCGTTGTCGGGGTCATCTCTGCGTTCAACTTTCCGGTAGCGGTGTGGTCGTGGAATACCGCCATTGCTCTGGTCTGCGGCGACTCCGTCGTCTGGAAGCCTTCGGAAACCACTCCGTTGACCGCTCTGGCATGTCATGCGCTCCTGCGACGTGCGCTCGCGGATTGTGAAGCACCGATCGACGTGCACCAGTTGGTCGTCGGCGGACGTGACGTCGGTGAGGCGCTGGTGGACAACCCACTCGTGGCCTTGGTCAGCGCCACGGGTTCCGTGCGGATGGGCCGCGCCGTGGCTCCGCGGGTCGCCGAGCGCTTCGGACGAAGTCTTCTGGAGTTGGGTGGGAACAACGCCGCAGTCGTCACGCCGTCGGCGGATCTCGAGCTTGCCGTGCGCGGAATTGTCTTCTCCGCCGCGGGAACTGCCGGGCAGCGCTGCACCTCACTGCGCCGACTCATCGTTCACGAGTCGATCGCCGACAACGTCGTCGACCGCATTGCGTCCGCGTACGCGCAACTCCAGGTCGGTAGTCCCTTCGATTCCGGTGTTCTGGTCGGACCGCTGATCAACGAAGCCGCGTACGAGGCAATGCAGAAGTCCCTCTCGGCCGCGCGCGGCGACGGCGGAACCGTGGTGTGTGGCGGTGATCGCGTCGGCGAATCCGGGTTCTACGTGACACCTGCTCTCGTTCGCATGCCCGCACAGACCGAGGTGGTACGGGCGGAAACATTTGCACCCATCCTCTATGTCTTGACCTACACCGACTTCGACGACGCTATTGCGCTGCACAACGGTGTACCTCAAGGACTTTCATCCTCGATCTTCACACTCGATCAGCGAGAAGCAGAGCGCTTCCTCGCCGCCGACGGCTCCGATTGCGGCATCGCGAACGTGAACATCGGAACGTCCGGTGCGGAGATCGGCGGCGCATTCGGCGGCGAGAAGGAGACGGGCGGCGGGCGCGAATCGGGTTCGGATTCATGGAAGGCCTACATGCGCCGAGCCACCAATACCGTCAACTACTCGGACCAGTTGCCGCTGGCTCAAGGCGTCGAGTTCGGCTGAACGCGTTCTGGGCAAAATCGGCGATCGCTTCGATCAACTCCGGGAGCCTCGACAACTGCGGGGCGTGGTCGGTGTCCAGGCTGACCACCTGGGCACCGGGAACAAGTTTCTGCATGGCACGCTGAGCTTCGATCGGCACGGTTCGATCGAGCGTGCATTCGACATACAAACGCGGGACGGTTCCGAATCGTTCTTCCGTCCAGACGGGTGCCATCAGGCGGGCCGACTCCAGTTGTGGAACGAGCATGCGCGCGGCGAAGATCGCATCAGCCACTGGCGCTTCGTGGAAGAACACAGCGGCACCGGCTTCGGGCGGAACCACCGTCGCATTCCCGTCGTCCACGGGGACCAACCAACGTGAGATCCCGACCGGACTTGCCAGACCGACTTCGATGCAGAGCATCCCGAAGTCCATCTGCGATGGAAGCATCATCCCCGCGACGTACACAAGACCCGCTACCCGCGAAGGCAGTAACTCAGCCACCTGTGAGGCCACGATGCCTCCGCCGGAGTGACCGACGAGGGCGCACTGCCCGTCCAGGGAATCGACTACTGCCACAACATGTTCGGCAACTGCGTCGAGATCGATCACGTCGTCGGGGTTCCAACTTCCCGAGCCTGGAAGCTCCACCACAACGGGATTGAAGCCGGCCGATTTCAGTGGGCCACACACACGATCCCAGACCCAACCGCCGGCCCACGCTCCGTGGATGAGGACGATGTTCCGTGCACTCACTGCTTGATCTCGAGCTCTGCAGCCGAAAGTACCCGAGCCGCCTCACGACCTGCGGCGGCGTTGGACTTTCCCTGCCTCGACCCGGCCAATTTGGCCTTGATGTGATCGCGAACGGTAATGGATTCGTACTCCAAGCCGGAGTCGTCCTGAAAACTCGGCAGAGTCGCAATCACCGCGTCGACGTTTCCGTCGTGGAAGAAGGCCGCCGATCGCCGACGCTTGATGGTGCCGTTCACCACCGGAGGCGCAACTCGGTGCAGCGTGGACATCCACCTGTCGTTGGTCAGTCGCGCGGTGAGATCCCCGAGATTGACCAGTAGCGCGCCGTCGACCGGCCAGACATCGTGCCAGCGTCGGTCGCTCCCGAGTACTTGCAAACCTTCGACCTGATCCGCCCACAGCACGGTGACCAGCCCGAAATCGGTATGTTCGCCCATACCCTTCAACTCACCGTCCAATGTCACCGTCCCTTCGGGTAATGCGTAGTTGTTCATCCGCAGTACGTCGATGGAATGATCGGTGATCGACTCGAAGAATCCTGGGGTCAGACCGAGCGCATCTTCGAAAATGGTGGTCAGTGTGCGTGCCACCCGCTCGCCATGGGCATAGTAATTCTCCACTCGTTCCGTGAAACCTGGCACTGCGGGCCACAGATTGATTCCGTAATCATCCTCCGACAGTTCGAGTTCGGTGAATGATCTGGCTTCGGTTCCGACGTTGAAGGCCTCGAAGAAGTCATTCATCCGAGTCGCGGATTCGACGCCGAGGCTCAAGCTCAGCGACTCGCTCTTGGGCGGGCTGTATCCACGATTCGCGCCCTCGATTCGGTAGCCCGACTTCGTCTCCATCGACAGCCCGAAGAAGTCGTCCATGGCTTCGGCGAGGCCGGAAGAAACATCGGCCGGAACACCGTGGCCCCGAATCTGGATGAAACCGACAGTCCGACAGGCATGGTCGACTTCGGCGGCCACGCGCGCCTTGTCCCGGTCGGCACCACCGAGTACGTAGGGCGAGATGTCGATGACGGGAACTTCGAAGGGATCAGACTGGGACTGTGACACTGGCGTCTCCTGCAGAGCTGGTAGCGGGTTCAGGAAGGCTCTCTCGCGATCGCCTCGCGAGTTCACCGAGTCGGGTGTGATTGAACAGCAGATTGAGTGAAAAGGCAGAGGCCGCAGCCAAGGTGATGCCGCTACCGAGGAGGATCTGAGCCGAGGAGGGGAATCGCTCGAACATCCCCTCCGCAAATTCCGGCAGAATACCGATCCCCACCGATACGGCGGCGATCGTGGTGTTGATCGGGTCACTGAGATCGACCTTGCGCAGTGTGTTGATTCCGACCACGGCGACAGTGGAGAACAAGATGATTCCGACGCCGCCGACCACCGGATCAGGCAGGGCTGCAACCACTTCACCCATTCTCGGGATGAGGCCGAGAACGATCAGAATGGCACCGCTGGTAGCGGTCACGTACCGGCTGTACACCCGGGTCGTGGCAACGGCGCCGACATTCTGCGAGAAAACGGTGTCGACAAAGGCATTGAAGATTCCGCCCAGAACTCCCGACATGCCGTCGGCCACCAGCCCGCGTGCGAGATCTGCTTTTTTCAAAGGCTTTCCGGTGATCTCGCTGACCGCCAGCATGCTCGCCGTCGATTCTGCGAAGACGACTGCCATGACGATACTCATCGCCACCACGGCGGTGACGGGAAACTCCGGAGCGCCGAAGTGGAACGGCATCGGGAAGCCCACCCAGGCCGAGCCGCCGACGCCACTCAGATCGATCAGACCCATCGGGATGGCGATCACGGTACCGATCACCAGTGCCATCAGTACACCGAGTTGCGTCCACATCCCGCGACCGAGGCAGATGAACGCCACCGCGACCACAACGACTGCGGCAGCCAGCGCCAGATTCTTCGGATCGGCGAACGACGGGGAGGTCGGGTCGTTTCCGACGATCAGTCCTCCCGCGACACCGATCAACGAGATGCCGATGACTGTGAGGACGACGCCGGTGACCAGGGGTGGGAAGTATCGGACGATTTTGGCGAACGGGACGGCCAACGCTATGCCGACCACGCCACCGACCAGCATGGACCCGTACACGGCCTGCAGGCCGTACTCCTTGGCGATCAGAATCATCGGCGTCAGCCCGGCGAACGTCGCACCGCAGACGATCGGCAGGCGGACACCGGCAACCTTGCCGACGCCCAGGCTCTGAATGATCGTGATGATGCCTGCAACGAGCAAGTCCGCACTGATCAGCATCGCGACCGTGCTGCGGTCCAGCCCGACTGCGGCACC
>NZ_BCRM01000005.1 GCF_001552595.1 Rhodococcus erythropolis NBRC 15567 | reverse complement strand
TTCCCGAGGGGCATACCGTCGCGGAGCAGGACCCGACCGAGGTTGCCGGTTACTTCGATCTCGAGTACCGCGGCGCTCGTTACTCGTTCGGATACGGCGCGTGCCCGGACCTCGAGGATCGTGCCAAGTTGGTGGCGTTGCTCGAACCCGAGCGAATCGGCGTCGAATTGTCCGAAGAACTGCAGCTGCATCCCGAGCAGTCCACGGACGCTTTTGTCCTGCACCACCCGGAAGCAAAGTATTTCAATGTCTGAACTGTTAACCGAGGTATCCGAATCGACCCTCGGTGGTGTCCTGTGGGACATGGACGGCACCCTGCTCGATTCGGAGAAGCTGTGGGACATCGCGCTTCGTGAGTTGTCCCTACGCCTGGGCGGACCGATGACGGAAGCGACACGCATCGCCGTCATCGGTGCGTCGAGCCCCTTCGCCCTGGCGACGGTGTTCGACGCGCTCGGCTTGGAGAAGCATCCCGATGCCGTCGCCGAGGCGAAGGACTGGATGTACACCCGCGTCGGCGATCTGTTCGAGGACGGCGTGACCTGGCGGCCGGGTGCTCGCGATGCACTGGCGACCGTGCGTGACGGTGGTCTGCGTTCTGCACTGGTCACCAACACCGAGCGAGTACTGGTCGATCGGGCACTCGGCATGCTCGGCCGTGAATTCTTCGAGCACTCGGTGTGCGGCGACGAGGTTCCCAACGGAAAACCGGCGGCGGATCCGTACCTGCGCGGAGCGCATCTGCTCGGACTCGAACCGGCGCAGTGCCTCGCGATCGAGGACTCGCCGACCGGTACTGCGTCGGCAAGCGCCGCGGGTTGCGCGGTGCTCGTCGTTCCGTGTGAGGTCGATGTCCCGGCGGGTCCAGGACGCGTGTTTCGAGAGTCTCTGGTGGACTTGTCCATTCACGATCTTCACGACGTTCACTCGAGCGCGGCACGTTAGGCTGGATTTGCTGTGGCTATTCCGAAAATTGTTCTGTTCTACCAGTTCACGCCATTGGCGGACCCGGAAGCGATCAAGCTGTGGCAGCACAGCCTGGCCGAGTCCAACAACCTGACGGGCCGGATCATCGTCTCGCCTCACGGAATCAATGCGACGGTCGGCGGAGACATCGAGGATGTCAAGCGATACGTCCGCGGAACGCGTGGCTACGAGCCGTTCCGTACCGCTGACATCAAGTGGTCGGACGGACTCGGAAACGACTTCCCTCGCCTCAGCGTCAAGGCTCGCTCGGAGATCGTGACGTTCGGAGCCCCCGACGAGCTGAAAGTCGACGAGAACGGTGTTGTCGGTGGCGGAGTTCATCTGGCGCCCAAGGAACTACACGAACTCGTCGACAGTCGCGGTGACGACGTTGTGTTCTTCGACGGCCGCAACGCCTTCGAAGCCGAGATCGGCCGCTTCCGGGATGCGGTAGTTCCGGACGTCGCCACCACCCGCGATTTCGTCGACGAACTCGACAGTGGAAAATACGACCATCTCAAGGGCAAAGCCGTAGTCACGTACTGTACTGGCGGAGTGCGCTGTGAGGTGTTGTCTTCGCTGATGCGCTCACGTGGCTTCGACGAGGTCTACCAGTTGGACGGCGGAATCGTCCGTTACGGCGAGACTTTCGGCGACCGGGGCCTCTGGGACGGCTCCCTGTACGTGTTCGACAAGCGGATGAACATCGAGTTCTCATCCGAAGCCAAGACACTCGGCGTGTGTGTCGATTGTGGTACTCCGACACCGCGGTACCGCAATCGGATCGACGGCGACGGCCGCACCCTCGAATTGCTCTGCGAGAGTTGTTCACCAGACCTCGAGCAGGACTGAGTAGTGCCCAAGGCTCCGTTGCCGATCCGAAACGGTCTCGGACCCGACCGGCTGCGGATGCCGGCGGAGTCGTCGGCGCATACCGTCCTCGAGCATCTGATCGGCGAGCACCCGGGGGAGCGGGACCTGTGGGCGGACCTCGTGAATGCCGGAGACGTCGTCGACGAGCACGGGCGGAAGATCACGAGCCGAACGCCCTACCAGCCGACCCGTTTCGTGTACTTCTACCGCGAGCCGGCCCCCGAGATTCCGGTTCCGCACGAGATCGAGATCTTGTACCGCGACGACTCCATTCTCGTGATCGACAAACCGCACTTCCTGGCGACCATTCCACGGGGAGCGCACATCGTCGAAAGCGCCGTCGTGCGACTGCGTCGTGATCTGGATCTTCCGGATCTTGCGCCCGTTCATCGCCTCGACCGAATGACGGCGGGTGTCATCGTATTCACGGTGACACCGGACCTACGACGGCCGTACCAGGAACTTTTTGCCGAGCAGCGGATCGTCAAGGAATACGAGGCGATTGCAGGCTTCGATCCGGAACTGACTTTCCCTCGCACGGTGCGTAGCCGCATCAACAAAGTTCACGGCGAGATGACGGCTACCGAGATCGATGGCGAGCCGAACAGTGAGACTTCGATCGAACTGATCGAGACGATCACCGACTCGGCCGGCCGGACTCTCGGTCGATACAGGTTGCTCCCACGGACCGGCCGTACCCATCAGCTTCGGCTGCACCTCAACTCGCTGGGCGTCCCGATCGTCGGTGACAATTACTACCCCGAGTACCTTCCCGCGGTGCCCGGCGACTTCTCGACTCCGTTGCGATTGTTGGCGCGGGCGTTGGAATACCCGGATCCGATCACCGGGCAGACTCGCAGGTTCGTGAGTTCGCGCAGCCTCGACGCAGGCCTGTGAACACCGCTGTTCGTGGGCGTGTGCAAACCGCTTCCGTCCTCGTGAAAGAATGTGTACCCGTGAAGACCTTCGAATCCTTGTTCGCCGAATTGACCGAGCGTGCTGCTACTCGCCCCGAGGGGTCCGGCACTGTCGCCGCCCTCGACGCCGGTGTGCATGCTCAGGGCAAAAAGGTCATCGAGGAAGCCGGTGAAGTGTGGATCGCTGCGGAATACCAGAGCGATGAGCAGCTAGCCGAGGAAATTTCCCAGCTGCTGTACTGGACGCAGGTGTTGATGGTCGGTCGCGGACTGACCCTCGAGGACGTGTACCGACATCTGTGATCGGAGCTGACCAGCGAGATGTTCGCCATCTCGCTCGTCCAGGGCTTCCGATTCATGTCGTCTCACGTCACCCACACCTTCCGAAAGGACATCCACCATGCTGCGCGTAGCAGTTCCCAACAAAGGCTCACTGTCCGAGTCCGCCGCCGAAATTCTCAGCGAGGCCGGCTACCGTCGACGCACCGATTCCCGTGATCTGACGGTCCTCGATCCTGCCAACCAGGTCGAGTTCTTCTTCTTGCGTCCCAAGGACATTGCGATCTACGTCGGCTCCGGTGAGCTGGATCTCGGCATCACTGGTCGTGATCTTGCCGGCGACTCGGGCGCTCCCGTATCCGAGCGTCTGTCACTGGGCTTCGGCCGTTCGTCGTTCCGCTACGCAGCACCGGCAGGCAAGGACTGGGCCGTTGAGGATCTGTCCGGCCTGCGCATTGCGACGTCGTACCCGAACCTTGTCCGCAAGGACCTCACAGATCGTGGACTCGACGCAACCGTCATCCGTCTCGACGGAGCAGTGGAGATTTCGATTCAGCTCGGTGTCGCCGACGCGATCGCCGACGTGGTCGGGTCGGGGCGTACTCTCCGCCAACACAACCTCGTGGCTTTCGGTGAATCGCTCTGCGATTCCGAAGGTGTCCTGATCGAGCGCACCGGCGCTCCGCAGGACGATCCCGCACGCAACCAGCTCATCGAACGCGTACGCGGAATTGTCTTCGCGCAGCAGAATCTGATGATCGACTACGACTGCCCGCGCACCATCCTCGACGACGCCATCAAGATGACTCCGGGTATGGAGTCGCCGACCCTCTCGCCGTTGGCTGACCCCGACTGGGTCGCGGTTCGCGCGATGGTTCCGATCAAGGGACACAACCAGGTGATGGATGCCTTGGCGGAACTCGGCGCCAAGGCCATCCTCGCGTCGAACATCCGCTCGGTACGCGCTTTCTGATCACTGTCTGAATAGATTTACGCGCATTCGCGCCCGTTCCTGGAAATCAGGAACGGGCGCGAATCTGCAAAGTCTGGGCGATACGGCCGACGGCACCCTGCTCGTCGTAGAGCACTCCCGCACACATGCCGACGCCGTCCGGACCGGTCGTGGTTTCGGCGGCGACACCGACCCACTCGCCCTCGGGCACACGGAAGATATGCACCGTGAGATCGGTGTTGAGGAACGTCCAGTGCTCCGGGTCGAGCTTGGCGCCGACGCCGTTGGAGATGTCGGCCACCGCGAACAAACGCTCGAGGGCAGACATCTTCTCGCCCTCGACCAGCTCGGGCTTGGGGCGCGCCCATACCTTCCCGGTTCCCACGCACCCGATCGGAGCAATCCAGGACCAGTCGAGGGTCTTGAGATAGCCGACGCTCCAGAGACCCTCGAGAACGCCCGGGGTGCCGCTGTCACGGGGTTCGAGCGGGGGATCGACTACGTGGACGACCTCGCCGGTATCGACGGTCTCCATCCGCCATGCCGTACCGCGCGCAACCGCGCGGGCAGATCCGTCGGCGGTGGTTGCCCACAGCTCGGCGACGATCAATTCGATTCGGCGACCGGGGCGTTCGATCCACGACCGGACTTCGAGGTCGGCAATCGGAATGGGCCCGAGAATCTCGACGACGACGCGCGTCAGACGGGTTTCGTCGCGCGCACCGCACCGCTCGAGGGCTCGTACCAACAGCGCCGACGGGGGAGCACCGTGCTGCAGTGTCGGGCCCCAGATGCTGACAGTCGCCTGCGTGCTCGCGAACCGCTCGTGCCCTTCCTCCGTGGTTCCGAGGTAGCGGTAGTACGAACTGTCCGTCATGTTATGAATTCTCCTTTGCAGCAACGGGTTCGGTGCTCAGCAGGTCCGGCCAACCTGGATACGGCGGTGGTGTTCCGCCGAACGAGGGGCACAGTGACTTGTGATCGCACCAGTCGCACAGTTTGCCAGGCTTGGGTCTGAAGTCTCCGGTCGCACCTGCCGCGAGGATCGCCTTCCAAATGGCGGAGAGGGTCCGCTCGAATCGAATGAGCTCGTCGTGATCCGGGGCGTACGTGAGAATCGAGCCGGAGGCCAGATAGATCAGGCGCAGTTGCGCGGGAACGATTCCGCGAGTGCGCAGTAGCACGAGCGCGTAGAACTTCATCTGGAAGAGCGCTTTGGACTCGGTGAACTCGCGGGGTGCCTTTCCGGTCTTGTAGTCGACCACCCGCACCTCACCGGTCGGTGCAACGTCTATCCGGTCGACGAAGCCGCGGAGTCGAACGCCGTTCTCCAATTCGGTCTCGACGTAGACCTCGCACGCCTCGGCATCGAATCGAGTGGGATCTTCGAGCGTGTAGTACGTCGCGACGAGCTTGCCGACTTCGCCGAGAAACGCGTCCAGCTCGTCTTCCGGAATCAGATCAGCCGCTTCGGGAGACTCGGCACTGACACGTTCCCACGCGGGACGGACGAGTTCGGCTGCGCGATCGGGAACCCGGTGACCGGTGGGGAGTGCAAACAGCGCTTCCAGGGCCGCGTGGACGACGGTGCCTCTGACCTGGGCTCTGGTAGGTGTTTCCGGAATTCTGTCGACCGCTCGGAACCGGTAGAGCAGGGGGCATTGCTTGTAGTCACCCGCACGCGAAGGAGAGAGCGCCGGCCGACTACGCGGGCGCTCCTGTGATGTTGCACCCGTTGGAGTGGGGGTTGGCAATTCGACAGAGCTCACACCTGGCAGGCTATGCGGTTGGTCCGACAACTCCGTCGGAGCCGGTGGCGAGGACACCGGAAACAAGCGAACAGGGATCATCTGCGCATGGCGAACGAACTGCAACCAGAAGAAGGCACGACCGAAGTGGATGAGGTTGTGCAGTCCGCTGTCGCCGAGATTCCCGAACAAGAGCTTCCGGAAGCTGATCTCACTGCGCCGGGCAAGCGGCCGTCGGGGCCGTTTCGCGTCGGCGACCGAGTCCAGCTGACCGACGGCAAGGGACGCCACTACACGATCGTGCTCGAGGCGAACCGCGAGTACCACACCCACAAGGGCGGAATCGTTCACAACGATTTGATCGGCGCCGACGAGGGCAGCGTCGTCAAGTCGGTCAACGGCACGCCCTACCTCGCCCTGCGCCCGCTACTGGTCGACTACGTGCTGTCCATGCCGCGCGGTGCACAGGTCATCTACCCGAAGGACGCAGCTCAGATCGTCCACGAAGGCGACGTGTTTCCAGGAGCACGCGTGCTCGAAGCCGGAGCCGGCTCCGGCGCACTGACGTGTTCACTACTGCGTGCCGTCGGACCCGAGGGCAAGGTCATCTCCTACGAGGTCCGCGACGATCATGCCGAACACGCGGTTCGCAACGTCGAGACCTTTTTCGGTGAACGTCCGCCGAACTGGGAACTGACCATCGCCGATCTGGCGGAGTTCGATCCGGAAGCGCACGGCGGCAAGGTCGATCGCGTCGTACTCGACATGCTGGCTCCATGGGACGTCCTGCCCGCCGTCTCGAAGGCGCTCGTGCCAGGCGGCGTGTTGATCGTCTACGTCGCGACCGTTACTCAGCTCTCGAAGGTCGTCGAAGCGATGCGTGAGCAGGAATGCTGGACCGAGCCACGGTCGTGGGAATCGATCGTGCGCGGTTGGCACGTCGTCGGATTGGCGGTGCGTCCCGAGCATCGGATGCAGGGCCACACCGCGTTCCTCGTGAGCGCTCGTCGTCTGGCCGAAGGAACGGTCACCCCGAAGCCGCAGCGGCGCGCGGGCAAGGGCTCGAACACGGCAGCCAAGTAGTCACACGAAAACGAGCAAGAGCGGCGATCCGGATTCCGGATCGCCGCTCTTGTCGTAGCTGGAAGTTATGCGGTGCAGGAAGCGCGGCCCATTTCCAGGAGCACGCATGCCGAGGTGTCGGACAGCTTCCAGGAGCCGTCTTCGAGCTCCCAGGTCCACGGGGTGGCGGGTGCGGCGCCGTGCGGGCTGACGACGGCGACGTCTGCGGTTGCGGTCTGACCGTCGACCTTGACGTTGTCCACGTTGAACGTGATCGCGTAGGCCGGGTTACCGCCCAGCGCAGCACTCATCGTCTCGATGTTGGCCTGACGCTTGGTTCCGTCGACCACCAGAGCGGTCTTCTCCTCGATCGGCTTGGCCGGATCGATCAGAGCGACGAGCGAAGCGTTGAGCTCCTCGGCCGTCGGAGCCGTTGCGGCAGCGGCAGCAGGCGTCGTAGCGGAAGCCGAGGCCTTGGCCGTGGTGCTCGAGGCGGCGACCGAAGTCGAGCTGGCAGCCGTCGAATCCTTGTTGTCGTCCGAGCTGCATGCGCCCATGGTCAGGACGGCAGCGACGGCACAAGCGCTGATGAGAGTCTTGCGGATGATCACAGCGTTACCTTTCGTTGTAAAGAGAGACAGGCGCTGTCTCCATCTTGTAGGCAAGGCTAACATGACCAAAACCTGGCTCGAGACCAGTCGGCACGGTCCGTACTCACGTGTGAATTCGCACTCGCGCACCGTGTCTGGCGACACTTGGGGCCTTATGCCGGTAGCGTTGATGGATCGCACTGGGAGGAGACGCACATGAGCTCGACAGAGAACCCGGATTCGGTTGCGGCAGCAGAAGAACTCCACGCGCTACGAGTGGAAGCACAAGTACTGCGCCGACAACTTGCACAATCGCCGGAGCAGGTGCGTGAGCTGGAGTCGAAGGTGGACTCGCTGTCCATCCGAAACAGCAAGTTGATGGACACCCTCAAGGAGGCCCGTCAGCAGCTCATCGCACTTCGTGAAGAAGTCGACAGACTCGGTCAGCCGCCGAGCGGTTACGGAGTCCTTCTCTCGGTACACGAGGACAAGACCGTCGACGTGTTCACGTCGGGTCGCAAGATGCGATTGACGTGCTCACCGAACATCGACACGGACACCCTTGCCCTCGGACAGACGGTGCGCCTCAACGAGGCACTCACCATCGTCGAGGCCGGCACCTACGAGCAGGTCGGTGAGATCAGCACGCTCCGTGAGGTACTCGACGACGGCTTGCGCGCACTGGTGGTCGGTCATGCCGACGAAGAGCGCATCGTCTGGCTCGCAGCACCGTTGGCAGCCGTCTTCGCCGACCCCGAAGCCGACATCATCGCGTACGACGCCGATTCCCCGACCAGGAAACTGCGTCCGGGCGACTCGTTGCTCGTCGACACCAAGGCCGGGTACGCCTTCGAGCGCATCCCGAAGGCCGAGGTCGAAGATCTGGTTCTCGAAGAAGTTCCGGATGTTCACTACGACGACATCGGTGGTCTCGGGCGTCAGATCGAACAGATCCGTGATGCCGTCGAACTCCCGTTCCTCCACAAGGACCTGTTCCACGAATACTCGCTGAGGCCGCCGAAGGGTGTACTGCTCTACGGTCCGCCTGGTTGCGGTAAGACGCTCATCGCCAAGGCCGTCGCCAACTCGTTGGCCAAGAAGATCGCCGAAGCTCGCGGTCAGGACAGCAAGGACGCCAAGTCCTACTTCCTGAACATCAAGGGCCCGGAACTTCTGAACAAGTTCGTCGGCGAAACCGAGCGTCACATCCGGATGATCTTCCAGCGTGCTCGTGAGAAGGCGTCCGAGGGGACGCCGGTGATCGTCTTCTTCGACGAGATGGACTCGATCTTCCGTACCCGTGGTTCCGGAGTCTCTTCCGACGTGGAGACAACAGTCGTTCCGCAGCTGCTCAGCGAGATCGACGGCGTGGAAGGGCTCGAGAACGTCATCGTCATCGGCGCTTCCAACCGTGAGGACATGATCGACCCGGCCATCCTGCGTCCGGGCCGACTGGACGTGAAGATCAAGATCGAGCGCCCCGACGCGGAATCCGCTCAGGACATCTTCTCGAAGTACCTGGTGGACGGTCTGCCGATCAATGCGGACGACCTTGCCGAGTTCGGTGGCGATCGCACCGCATGCTTGAAGGCGATGATCGTTCGCGTCGTCGATCGCATGTACGCGGAGAGCGAAGAGAATCGTTTCCTCGAGGTCACCTACGCCAACGGCGACAAGGAAGTTCTGTTCTTCAAGGACTTCAACTCGGGTGCGATGATCCAGAACATCGTCGACCGCGCCAAGAAGTACGCGATCAAGTCGGTACTCGACACCGGTGCTCCTGGCTTGCGTGTGCAGCACCTCTTCGATTCCATCGTCGACGAGTTCGCCGAGAACGAGGATCTGCCCAACACCACCAATCCTGATGACTGGGCACGTATTTCGGGCAAGAAGGGTGAACGGATCGTCTACATCCGCACTCTCGTCACCGGTAAGAACGCCAGTGCCAGCCGCGCGATCGACACAGAGTCGAACACGGGCCAGTACCTGTAGCGAAACGAACACCGATCGGGCCGGCCACTCCACGGGAGTCGTCGGCCCGATCTGTGCGTCGCTGCCGTTCCCTCCGTTGCGATTGGACCGGTCGGTCGCGCTGGTTTAGAGTCCCGCCGTGCAGATACATCTTCGACACAATCCGTCGTCCACTGTCGCTCGCTGCTACCTCGCGCCCGGCGAACCGCTGCGCGTGGAGAGCGGGGCAATGCTCGCGCATTCCGCCGGCGTAGTTCTCGAAGCGAAGGCGCAGGGCGGCGTCCTGCAGGGACTCAAGCGGTCGATGCTCAGTGGGGAGTCGTTTTTCGTCACGACGTATACCGCTCCGCCGCAAGGTGGTTGGGTCGACGTGACCGGCGTGCTTCCCGGCGATCTGATCCCACTGACCATCACGTCCGATCGCCCGTTCTTCCTCAACCGTGGAACCTGGTTGGCCAACTCCTACGGCGTGACCCTCGAGTCCAAATGGGGAGGCATGTCCAACCTCTTCGGCGGTGAGGGTGGATTCGGTTTGCGGGCAAGTGGCGACGGTGAAGTAGTGCTGGCCGTCTACGGCGCGATCGACGTCATCGACTTGCAGCCAGGCGAGACGGTCACGATCGATACCGGTCACGTGGTCGCCTACGACCTCGGGATGAACTTCAACATGCGGCGCGCCGTTCAGGGGCGCACCATTCAGTCGATGAAGTCCGGTGAAGGATTTGTCTTCGACTTCACCGGCCCGGGACGCGTTCTCGCGCAGACCCGCAACCCCAGCGCGTTTGCTGCTTGGCTCTCGGCGATCACCCCCGGCTGATCACAGGTCCCACCAGTGTTCAGTCCCAGCGGTGTTCAACTCCAGCGGTGTTCAACTCCAGCAATAGTCGGCCAGCAGCGCGCGTGAGTCCGGAACGAACGGCCACGACGGGTCCTGCAGGTGGGCGCCGAGTTCTTTCGGCGTCCACCACCAACCTTCGGCGATCTCGCTGGGTTGATGTGCCATCGGCCCGTCGTATCTGAGTTCGAACGCAAACAGGTGACAGCGCAACGGAGAGTTGTTCCACTCGCCGTCCCAGGAGATTCGAGCGATCTCCGTCAGTTGGAGTGGCTGATCTGAAGTTCCGAAGATTCCGAGTTCTTCACCGACTTCACGGATCGCGGTTTCCTGCGGCGTCTCACCTGGATCAACGACACCTCCGGCAAGACAGTCGTGATAGCCCCCGAACACCGCTTTTGTATCGGTTCGGCGATGGACGTAGATGCGGGAGCCGTCCCCGGTGCGAACCAGGACGCCCGCACTCGCGTGCCAGAGCCCACCCGAGTAGACGACGGAACGTGGTGCTCGGCCGATCGGATTACCCGTCCGGTCGTACACGGCGACTACCTCGTCCGCGGGATTCAGGTCTGCGGTGAGAGGTTGGTGCATTCCTCCAACTGTGCCACGCCTGTGGGTGCCGCGCCGCAATCACATAGGCTCTTGTGTCATGCAGCGGATCATCGGTGTCGAGGTCGAATACGGAATATCTTCACCCAGTGAGCCGTCGGCGAATCCGATTCTCACTTCAACCCAGGCGGTGCTTGCCTACGCCGCCGCAGCGGGCGTGCCACGGGCCAAGCGCACACGCTGGGATTACGAGGTCGAATCTCCGCTGCGAGATGCCCGAGGCTTCGATCTGGGGCGAATGAGCGGGCCCGCACCGGTCATCGACGCTGACGAGATCGGCGCCGCGAACATGATTCTCACCAACGGGGCACGGTTGTACGTCGACCACGCCCATCCTGAGTATTCGGCCCCCGAGGTCGCCGACCCGCTCGATGCCGTGATCTGGGACAAGGCCGGCGAACGAGTGATGGAGGCAGCTGCGCGGCATGCCTCCAGCGTGCCGGGTGCCCCACGGTTGCAGTTGTACAAAAACAACGTCGACGGCAAGGGTGCGTCGTACGGCACGCACGAGAACTATCTCTGCTCGCGTGACACCCCGTTCGCCTCGATCGTGACCGGCTTGACGCCGTTCTTCGCGTCCAGGCAGGTGATCTGCGGTTCCGGTCGTGTGGGTCTCGGTCAGTCCGGCGACGAGGCCGGATTCCAGCTTTCGCAGCGATCCGACTACATCGAGGTCGAAGTAGGCCTCGAGACCACGCTCAAGCGCGGAATCATCAACACCCGCGACGAACCGCACGCGGATGCGGACAAGTACCGCCGGCTGCACGTCATCATCGGTGACGCGAACCTCGCGGAGATGTCGACCTACCTCAAGGTGGGAACAACCGCGCTGGTACTCGACCTGATCGAGGCGGGCGTCGACCTCACCGATCTGCAACTGGCACGTCCGGTCACCGCCGTCCACCACATCAGCCACGACCCCACTCTTCGCAAGACCGTTGCGCTGGCCGACGGTCGTGAACTGACGGGGCTTGCGCTGCAACGTATTTACCTCGAACGTGTCTCGAAGTTCCTCGATCGCGAGGCGGATCGTGATCCGCGAGCGGACGATATCGTCGCCAAGTGGGCGATGGTTCTCGATCTCCTCGAGCGCGATCCCATGGAGTGCGCGAACATCCTCGACTGGCCGGCCAAACTGCGTCTGCTCGAAGGTTTCCGCAATCGTGAGGGACTCGCGTGGTCGGCTCCGCGATTGCATCTGGTGGATCTGCAGTACTCCGACGTGCGACTCGACAAGGGCCTCTACAACCGTCTGGTTGCTCGCGGCTCCATGGAGCGGCTTGTCACCGAACAGCAGGTTCTCGACGCGGTCACGAACCCTCCCACCGACACTCGCGCATACTTCCGTGGCGAGTGCTTACGCCGATTCGGTGCCGATATCGCGGCCGCGAGCTGGGATTCGGTCATCTTCGATCTCGGCGGCGAGTCGTTGATCCGCATCCCCACCCTCGAGCCGCTTCGAGGTACCAAAGCGCACGTCGGAGCGTTGCTCGACTCCGTTGACAGCGCCGCGGAACTGGTTGATCAGCTCACTCACTGAAACAGCCGATGCGGCTCGCCGTCGCGTCTCTCCACACCTGACGGTGCCGCTCGGTAGGGTGAAGGTCCGAGCGGGATCAGTTACCGACTCTGCTGGGCCGAACAGGATGCTCGCGAGAGCTCCCTTCACACAAGGAGGTCGACGGCGATGGCTCAAGAACAGACGCAGCGTGCCGGTGGCGGCGAAGACGACGAAACCACTGGTGGCGACGGCAGTGCCGGCCAGGAACGTCGTGAGAAGCTCGCTGCAGAAACCGACGACCTGCTCGACGAGATCGACGACGTGTTGGAAGAGAACGCCGAGGACTTCGTCCGTGCCTATGTCCAGAAGGGCGGCCAGTGACGGTGGATCGCGCGCCCCGGATCACCGACGGGGACACACGGTTGAGCTTCGGCTCGAATCTGTCGTCATTCTCGGAATACCTTCGGGTGCATGCACCGGAGCATCTTCCGCAGAACCGCTTCGCCGACACAGGAGGTGTTGTCATGGGCGGGGGAGACGTAGCTCCGCACGGCACCACCATCGTCGCGATCAGCTATGCGGGTGGAGTTCTGCTCGCGGGTGATCGCCGAGCGACGATGGGCAACCTCATCGCCAGCCGTGACGTGCAGAAGGTGTACGTCACGGACGACTACTCGGCTGCGGGTATCGCCGGTACGGCCGGGATCGCAATCGAACTGGTCCGGCTCTTCGCGGTCGAGCTCGAACATTACGAGAAGATCGAAGGCGTCCCACTCACGTTCGACGGCAAGGCCAATCGACTTTCGTCGATGGTTCGAGGAAATCTCGGAGCAGCGATGCAAGGTTTGGCGGTCGTGCCATTGCTCGTGGGTTACGACCTGGACGCGGTCGATCCGTCGAGGGCAGGTCGCATCGTCTCCTACGACGTCGTCGGTGGGCGATACGAGGAGCGCGCGGGCTATCACGCAGTCGGATCCGGTTCCCTGTTCGCGAAATCGGCGCTCAAGAAGCTGTATTCCCCGGGAATCGACGAGGACACCGCGCTTCGGTTCGCAGTCGAGGCGCTGTACGACGCGGCAGATGACGATTCGGCTACCGGTGGTCCTGATCTGACACGCGGGATCTATCCGACAGCGGTCACCATCACCTCGGCCGGTGCCGTGGAGTTGTCGACGGCCAAGGCTGCCGAGATCGCACGGGAGATCGTCGCGGCTCGTACTGCGACAGCGAGTCCGGAAGGGGAGTCTGCGCTATGACGATGCCGTACTACGCATCAGCCGAACAGATCATGCGCGATCGTTCGGAATTGGCGCGCAAGGGAATTGCCCGCGGACGCAGCGTCGTCGTTCTCACCTACCGCGACGGAGTGCTCTTTGTCGCCGAGAACCCGTCGAGGGCGCTGCACAAGGTCAGTGAACTGTACGACCGTCTCGGATTTGCGGCAGTGGGCAAGTACAACGAGTTCGAGAATCTGCGCCGCGCGGGCATCGTCCACGCCGACATGCGTGGGTACTCGTACGACCGTCGGGACGTCACGGGGCGTTCCCTCGCCAATGCGTACGCACAGACCTTGGGAACGATCTTCACCGAGCAGCCCAAGCCGTACGAGGTCGAGATCTGCGTTGCCGAGATCGGCCGTTTCGGGAGTAGTACGCCGGCTCAGCTCTACCGGATCACGTACGACGGTTCCATCGCGGACGAGCAGGAATTCGTGGTCATGGGCGGTACAACCGAACCGATCGTGACGGCGATGCGCGAGTCCTACCAGCGAGACCTCGACCTCGAATCCGCGGTGCGGCTCGCGGTTGGGGCGCTTCAAAAGGGCGGTCCGGCGCCGGCCGGAACTACTGAGGCGGAACCGCGAACACTCGATGTGAGTGCACTCGAGGTTGCCGTTCTCGACAGCAACCGTCCACGCCGTGCGTTCAAAAGAATCGCTGGTTCGGCATTGGAAGAGATGCTTCCAACTCCGGCAGCAACTGAGGACGCGCCGCCGGCAAACGGCGACGCACCCTCGTAGTTGCTGCGTCGGTCTGGGAGTTACTGCAGGTCTGGAGTTACTGAGTGATTCTGTAGACGGCCACCGCGCCCGGTTCGGTGTCGAAATCGAACCGGCGCGCGTCTGCCACCACTTCACCGTCGGTGGCGATGGCGACCGGTGAATCGGCCACTCGAACCGACATCGAGGACACGAGTTCGCGAACGTAGACCCGCGAGCTGCCCAATGTTCCTGTGGCAGCAGCAAACAGCAGGCGTGAACGCGAGAACTTCTTGTCCGCGCGCAAGTAGCGGACGTCCAGCAGTCCACGGTTCATCTCCGGACGCGACATCGGCACCTGATCAGCGGGGGAGTATCGCCCGTTTCCGACGAACAGCATCCAGATGGTGGTCCGCTTCCCGTCGATGGTGACAGTCATCGGCTCTGCCGCTGCGAGAACCCGGATCATTGCAGCACCAGCGGCCGGCCACTTACCGAAACGCGGTTCCCACTTTTCCCTCAGACGCACAGCGTCCGGGTATCCTCCCAGGCTGGCTGTGTTGAGAAACCGTGCAGTCACTCCGGAATCCGTGCGCACCACCGCGTGGTCGACAAATGCCGCCTGACCGGACTCGACTGCCTGTGCGGTCTCCTCGACATTCACCGCCCCGACGTCGCGGGCGAAATGGTTCAACGTTCCGCCGGGAAAGACCGCAAGTGGTAGCTCGTGCTTTGTCGCCGCGGTCGCGACCGTGACCACTGTTCCGTCGCCGCCGCATACTCCTAACGCTTTCGGCGAGAGTTCGGGGATCTTGGCATCGATCTGCATGTCGAAGTCGATGTCCGCGTCGAACTCGTAGACGATGGCCTCCGGTAGCAATTCTCGAATCGATTCCACGATCCCGTCGTCCTCGGAGCCTGAACCAGGATTGGTGAAGACCAACAAGCCTTCTCCGCGCGCGAGCGCGGGAACCACACACTCGGGTCCGAGTTCGGCGGGTTCTTCGTCTCGCACCGCCCACCAACGACGCGTGCCGGCAGCGATTGCGCCGCCGACCGCGAGGCCTGCGAAGACGTCGGACGGCCAGTGCACTCCGTTGTGAACGCGTGAGTACGCCACTGCTGCGGCCAGTGGTGCGAGTGCGGCGCCCGCCGCCGGGGACTCCATGGCCACTGCCGCGGTGAATGCCGCGGCCGAAGACGAATGCCCGGAGGGGAACGAGGACGACGTCGGAATGTCGACGCCTCGCTTCGGGCTCAGCCAGACACGCGCCGGTGGGCGCCGGCGGGGGAAGAGGGGCTTGAGTATGCCGTTGGCCAGCGCGCTCGAACCTGCCAGCGCGAGCATCCCACGTGCCGCTGCCCTCCTGGGGCGGCCACCGATCATCGCGAGCAAGGCTGCGACAACCATCCACAAAACGCCGTGATCGGCAGCTCTGGAGAGAAACCGCATGGTCGGGTCGAGCACGGAAGGGCGCAGTGCTCCAGTGCTTTCCATGACTTTGACGTCGCTTCGGACAACTTTTCGGCGAATAAGGCTCACACCGTCACACTATGCCGCCGCCCGACGTTGTCGAGTCGTGACTTACGACGCGATCGAAGTACACGGGTGAACCTCGCATTCTGGTTGTAGTGTCGAAGTGTGCAGAGACGAATCATGGGTATCGAGACGGAATTCGGCGTTACCTGCACCTTTCACGGGCACAGGCGACTGAGCCCCGACGAGGTTGCTCGTTACCTCTTCCGTCGTGTCGTGTCGTGGGGTCGCAGCTCCAATGTCTTCCTCCGTAACGGAGCCCGCTTGTACCTGGATGTGGGTTCGCACCCGGAGTACGCGACCGCCGAGTGCGACAGCCTCATCCAGTTGGTCAATCACGACCGTGCCGGTGAGCGAGTGCTCGAAGAACTGCTGATCGACGCCGAGGCGAGACTCGCCGAGGAGGGGATCGGTGGCGACATCTACCTCTTCAAGAACAACACCGACTCGGCCGGAAACTCGTACGGATGCCACGAGAACTTTCTCGTCGCGCGCGCCGGTGAGTTCTCCCGCATTTCGGATGTCTTGTTGCCGTTCCTCGTCACGCGCCAGTTGATCTGCGGCGCCGGCAAGGTGCTGCAGACACCCAAGGCCGCGACGTTCTGCCTCTCGCAGCGCGCGGAACACATCTGGGAAGGTGTCTCGTCGGCGACCACTCGCTCGCGCCCGATCATCAACACCCGCGACGAACCGCATGCCGACGCCGAGAAGTACCGCCGACTGCACGTGATCGTCGGCGATTCGAACATGGCCGAAACAACGACGATGCTCAAGGTCGGTTCTGCAGCACTCGTGCTCGAGATGATCGAAGCCGGGGTTTCGTTCCGCGATTTCGCTTTGGACAACCCGATTCGTGCCATCCGCGAGGTCAGCCACGACGTGACGGGTAAAAAGCCTGTCCGTCTAGCTGGTGGTCGTCAGGCCAGTGCCCTCGATATTCAACGCGAATACCACGCCAAGGCAGTCGAACACCTGCGTAACCGCGAACCGGACCCGCAGGTCGAGCAGGTAGTCGACCTGTGGGGTCGCACCCTCGATGCCGTCGAAGCTCAGGATTTTGCGAAGGTCGACACGGAGATCGACTGGGTCATCAAGCGCAAGCTGTTCCAGCGTTATCAGGACCGTCACGGTTTCGACCTGTCCGATCCCAAGATCGCGCAGCTCGACTTGGCGTACCACGACATCAAACGCGGCCGGGGTGTCTTCGACGTGCTGCAGCGCAAGGGCTTGGTCAAGCGGGTCACCGAGGACGAGACGATCGACGATGCCGTCGAGAATCCGCCGCAGACCACGCGTGCCAAATTGCGAGGCGACTTCATCACTGCAGCCCAGGCCGCAGGCAGGGACTTCACGGTCGACTGGGTTCACCTCAAGCTCAACGACCAGGCGCAGAGAACGGTGCTGTGCAAGGATCCGTTCCGTTCCGTCGACGAGCGTGTCGAGCGTTTGATCGCTTCGATGTAGGTCACCCATTTTCACGATTTACAACACGGCAGGTCTGTTTTGCGGCGACGCGCCGGGCACGAAAGTGTCCGGCGCGCGTTCGGTTATCGGATAGCCACTAGGATTTCGGCGTGGCGACATCAAAAATCGAGCGGTTGATGAACCTGGTGATCGCATTGCTGTCCACCAGACAGTTCCTCACGGCGGAGAAAATCCGCGACAGTGTGGCCGGGTACAACGATTCCGCGAACTACGAAGCGTTCAGTCGCATGTTCGAACGCGACAAGAACGAACTTCGTGACCTGGGTGTCCCGTTGGAAACCGGTCTGGCAGGACGGTTCTCGACGGTCGAGGGTTATCGGATCAATCGCAACGCTTATGAGCTTCCGGACGTGGACCTCACCAGCGAGGAATCTGCTGCGGTTGCTGTCGCCGTGCAGTTGTGGGAGTCGCCGGAACTGATTTCGGCAGCCCAGAGTGCACTACTCAAACTCCGAGCGGCCGGCGTCCAGGTCGACTCAGAAGTCAGTGCCGCGCCGGTCACGGCGATTCCCGCGCGCACCCGCGGTTCGGAGCCCGCGCTCGGCAAGCTGCTTGCAGCCGTCGACGCCGGACGAGCAGTTCATTTTCAGCACCGCGGCGCGTTGAACGAACCGTTCACCGAGCGCACCGTCGAGCCGTGGGGCGTAGTCACGCACAACGGCAAGTGGTATCTGGTCGGGCACGACGTCGACCGTGATGCGGTGAGGACCTTCCGGCTCTCCCGGATCGGTGACGATGTCAGGGAGTTCGGCCCGGCCGGTTCGGTTCACAAACCCGAAGGTGTTGATCTTCGCGAGGTCGTCGACCGCGTGACCGGATCGGGAGTCGTCACCGGAACCGCCACGGTCTGGGTCGCCGACGGCCGCGCACATGAGCTTCGGCGGCTTGCGACGTCGTCGTCCGATCGGCGGCTGACCGATCGTGATGGCAGCGTGCTGGCCATTCCCGTCCGATCCTGGGAATGGACCGCTCGGTTGATCGCCGGTCACGGTTTGGATGCACTGGTGTTGGACCCACCGGATTTGCGTGCTGAGGTCGTCGCGAAGCTTCGCGCCGCCGCGGCGAGCCTGGCCACCAGCAATGACGGACAGGGGGACAACTGATGAGCAATCGACTGTCATCGCGGTTGGCGCGGCTGCTCAACCTCGTGCCGTACTTCATCGCGAATCCGGGCATCAGTCCCGCCGAGGCGGCCGAGGAACTCGGCGTCAGCACGACTCAACTGATGACCGATCTGAATCAGCTGTGGGTGTGCGGACTGCCCGGGTACGGTCCCGGCGATCTCATCGACCTGTCCTTCTCCGAGGAAAGTATCGAGGTCACGTTCTCGGCCGGGATCGATCGCCCGCTGCGCCTCACCTCTACCGAAGCGACGGCATTGCTGATCGCCCTTCGGTCGTTGGTGGAAATGCCGGGCATGGTCGATCCGTCGTCGGCCCAGCGCGCTATCGCGAAGATCGAGGACGCAGCAGGCTCGGCCGCGGCACGAGCTATCGGTCAGGACCGGGATACATCGCCGGCGCCGGACATCGCCGAAGACCCGATCGCCGCGACGGTCAGAGCCGCGCTCGCAGACAAGACCGCCCTGCGATTGACGTATTACTCGGCCTCGCGTGACGCGGTCTCCGAGCGCATCGTCGATCCCGTTCGTATCGTGTTGGTCGACAACTACAGCTACCTCCAGGCCTGGTGCCGTCAGGCCGAGGGTGTGCGGTTGTTCCGATTCGATCGGATCGATGCCGCCGTCCAACTCGACGAGCCGGCCGACCCGCCGCCGCAGGCCCTCGAGGAGGATTCGAATCTCGAGTTGTTCAGCGGCGACGGTTCCCTTCCGGAAGCACGGTTGTTCATCACCAAAGAGTGGGTGTGGATGCTCGACTACTACCCGATGGACGTCGAGCACGTGAACGGTGACGGGTCGGTCGAGGCGACGATGAGTTTCGGAACACTCGAATGGATGGCAAGGCTGGTGTTGGGATTCGGTGAGGGAGTTCGGGTCCTTCATCCGCCGGAACTGGTCTCCGAAGTCCATGATCGGGCCGTTGCGGCACTCGACGCCTACGACGTAATCGGTTCGTAAAAGTTGGGGAAACTCCGCGTTCAGTGGGTTCGCAGGAAACAAACAGGTAAAAGGTAGCTGAAGTAAGTGCTTTGACACCTCCGAGCGCCGGTTGTGTCCGGTAGCATCGAGGAATCTGATCATGGGAGGTCGTTATGGGTGCAATGCAGCCGATGCATTGGCTGATTGTCGCTGTTGTCGTCGTAATTCTGTTCGGGTCGAAGAAGCTTCCCGATGCAGCACGCGGTCTGGGTCGTTCACTCCGCATCTTCAAGAGCGAAGTCAAGGAAATGCAGAACGACGATGCGGCGCCCGCAAGCGCGCCGGTCGCACAGCCTGCTCCGGCACAGTTGCCGACGGCCAACACCGCGGTGGTCGCAAACGGTGCAGCAGCACCTGTTGCGCAGCCGACCGAAGTCAAGCCGCTCTAGTACACACTGCGTTCTAGCCGGGGTGAAATATTCGTTCACCCCGGTTGTCTGCTGACCAAGACCAGGATGCACAGTGCGTATTCCGTTAGATCCGCGTAACCGCAAGCGGAAGGTCAACCCAGACGGCACCATGTCGTTGGTCGACCACCTGTACGAATTGCGGACTCGTTTGTTGTTCGCATTCCTCGGCGTGATCATCACCACGGCGTTCGGCTTCTTCTGGTACTCACACTCGATACTCGGTCTCGAGAGTCTGGGCGATCTGCTTCGTGGACCGTACTGCGAGCTTCCGTCCGAGAGTCGCGCCAACCTCAGCACCGACGACGCGTGCCGATTGCTGGCGACCGGGCCGTTCGAGCAGTTCATGCTGCGATTCAAAGTGGCGCTCACCGCCGGCATCGTTCTTGCCTGCCCGGTGTGGCTTTACCAATTGTGGGCATTCATCACCCCGGGCCTCTACGCCAAAGAACGTCGATACGCGGTCGGATTCGTCACCGCCGGTGCCGCACTCTTCATTCTCGGCGCGATCCTGGCGTACCTCGTCGTGGCGAAGGCTTTGCACTTCCTCCTGACCATCGGTGACAACGTCCAGATCACCGCGCTCAGTGGTTCGGAGTACTTCGGCTTCATCATCAACCTGCTGCTCATCTTCGGTGTCAGCTTCGAAATTCCACTGCTCGTCGTCGTGTTGAACTTTGCCGGCATTCTGACGTACGAGCGTTTGAAGGCCTGGCGTCGAGGATTGATCTTCGGGCTTTTCGTATTTGCTGCAGTCGCCACGCCGGGTTCGGATCCGTTCTCGATGCTGGCGCTCGCGCTGGCCCTGACGCTTCTCTTCGAGGTCGCTGTTCAGATCGCTCGCCTCAACGACAAACGTAAGGCCAAGCGAGCCGGTGAAGACTGGGGCGCACTGTCCGACGAGGAAGCTTCCTCCATCTCGTCTCCGTCCGATCTGAACGAGGCTTTCGACAATCCGACCAAACCCAAGGCCGAATCGAGTGGATTGTTCGGACGTAAGTCCAAGTCCAAGGCTCCGGTTGCGGAGAAATCCGACACCGGCGGCGACAACGCGCCCGGTCAGGATTTCACTGACACCCTCTGAGCGCCGTGCCACCACGTCGGCGGCGTGTGAAACCCTGACGAGGTGGTTATGAACAAGAGTGAACTGAGCACGTTTGCGTCCAGCCTGAAGTTCGAACTCGATCCATTCCAGGTGAAGGCATGCGTTGCGCTCGAAGCGGGCCACGGAGTCCTTGTCTGCGCGCCGACCGGTGCAGGCAAGACCGTGGTCGGCGAGTTCGCTGTCCACCTGGCTCTCGCGGCGGGCCGCAAGTGTTTCTACACGACGCCGATCAAGGCGTTGAGTAATCAGAAGTACGCAGAACTCGTCGAGCGGTACGGCCCGAGCGAGGTCGGCCTGCTGACGGGTGATTCGAGTATCAACTCCGACGCACCGGTGGTCGTCATGACCACTGAAGTCCTGCGGAACATGCTCTACGCAAATTCCGAGGCACTGCGCGGGCTTTCGCACGTAGTCATGGACGAAGTGCACTACCTGGCGGACCGGTTCCGTGGTGCGGTGTGGGAGGAAGTGATCCTGCACCTGTCCGAGGATGTTCGGCTGGTGAGTTTGTCGGCGACCGTGAGCAATGCCGAAGAATTCGGCTCCTGGATGGAAACCGTCCGCGGCGACACCACCGTGGTCGTCGACGAGACGCGGCCGATCCCGCTGTGGCAGCACATCATGGTCGGTCGACGGATCTTCGATCTCTTCGACAGCCGCAGTCATCCTGCGGCTGGGCCGAAGACCGTGCTCGTCGATCAGGATCTGGTTCGCCACGTCAAGCAGCGTCAGGCTCTCGAACGCGTCGAGAGCTGGCAGCCGCGTGGCCGCGGGCGTCGTGGCAGCTACCAGAGTTCCAACGATTTCCGGCCCTTGCCACGCCCCGACGTCATCGCGCAGCTGGACCAGTCCGGACTGCTCCCGGCGATCACCTTCATCTTCAGCCGCGCCGGTTGTGATGCGGCTCTTGCACAGTGCCTGCGGTCCCGACTGGATCTGACTTCGCCGGAGCAGGTTCGCGAGATCGACACCATCATCGAGAAACACACCGGGGAACTACCCGAGGAGGATCTCGAAGTTCTCGGATATCGGGACTGGTGCAAGGCACTGCGACGCGGACTGGCCTCTCACCATGCCGGCATGTTGCCGGCATTTCGCCAGACAGTCGAGGAACTGTTCGTCAAGGGTCTCGTGCGTGCGGTCTTCGCGACCGAGACGCTGGCCCTCGGCATCAACATGCCGGCACGCACGGTGGTCCTCGAACGTCTGGTCAAGTACAACGGTGAATCGCATGCCGAACTGACACCGGGGGAGTACACGCAGCTGACCGGTCGGGCAGGCCGACGCGGCATCGACGTCGAAGGGCACGCTGTGGTCCTGTGGCAGCCCGGGGTCGAGCCCACGGATGTCGCCGGCTTGGCGTCGACCCGGACGTTCCCGCTCCGCAGTTCGTTCCGCCCCTCGTACAACATGTCGATCAACCTCGTCGAACGCATGGGCGCGGCCGATTCACGGAAGCTGCTCGAGCGTTCCTTCGCACAATTCCAAGCGGATCGCTCGGTGGTCGGCCTGGTGCGTGGCATCGAGCGGAACGAAGAAGCGCTGAAGGGTTTGCAGGAGAAACTCGGCGGTGCGGACGGCGAATACTTCGAGTACGCGTCGTTGCGTGAGCGGCTCAGTGCGCGCGAGCGCGCGCTCGAACGTAAGGGCCGCGAAGACCGACGCGGAGATGCGGTGGAGTCCCTCCGTGCACTCGCCCGCGGTGACGTGATCGCAATTCCCATCGGTCGTCATTCCGGGGTGGCAGTGGTCCTCGTCCCGGACAACGATCCGAAGGACCCGCGTCCGCTGGTTTTGACTGCCGATCAGTGGGCCGGCCGACTCTCCTCGGGTGATTTCCCGGAAGCAGCCGACGTTCTGGGAAAGATGCGCCTGCCCAAGCATGTCGATCACCACACCGCAAGGATCCGGCGCGATCTGGCCTCGGCATTGCGTAGTACCGGGATCAGTGCCCCCCGGCGGAAGAAGCGCCACAAGGCGGGCGCGTCCGAAGACGCCGAGGTCGCTACTTTGCGACGCGCTATTCGCTCGCATCCGTGCCACAGCTGGCCCGATCGTGAACATCTGAGCCGGATCGGTGAGCGCTACAACCGACTGGCCCGGGAAACGCAGTCGATGAGGGAAAAGGCAGCGGCCACCACCAACTCGTTGGCGCGGACGTTCGACCGCATCATTGCGCTACTCAAAGAGCGTGAGTACATGACTGCCGAAGCAGCGCCCGAAGTCACCGAATCCGGACGACGACTCAGCCGCATCTACTCGGAAAGCGACCTTCTGGTCGCCGAGTGCCTGCGGACCGGGGCGTGGACAGGTCTCAGCCCGGCCGAGTTGGCGGCCGTCGTCTCCTCGGTGGTCTACGAATCACGTCGGGACGGCGACACCGTTGATCGGGTGCCGACAGCGGCGCTTCGTCACGCCCTCAACGACACTCAACGATTGTGGAGCGAACTGCGGTCGGACGAGATTCGTCACAAGCTGCCGCCGACGCGGGAACCGGATCTCGGATTCGTCACCGCCGTTTATCACTGGGCGAGTGAGAACTCGCTTGTCGACGCACTGATCGCGGCCGGAGTGCAGGGCCGTGCGTTGTCTGCGGGTGACTTTGTACGTTGGTGTCGTCAGGTGATCGATCTGCTCGATCAGGTCCGCCTGACATCGACGGATGCCGACGTCGCGAAGACTGCGGCGCGGGCGGTAGCTGCAATTCGTCGCGGGGTAGTTGCTGTCGACGCAGCATGACCGCAACTATGTGGTTTGATTCGCAGACTGGTATTTCGAGTGGGAGGCGAACATGAGCGGGCCTTACGGACCGAACGATCCGAATCGGCAATGGGGTCCTGGTGATCAGCAGCAGCCGAACGAGCAGCAGTGGGGGCAGAATCCTCAGCAGCCGGGCGGTCAGCAGCAGCCTGGTCAGCAGCCCGGCCAGCAGCAGCCGTGGGGTCAGTCTGGTCAAACACCGCAGCCCGGTCAACAACCCGGCCAGCAACAGCCGTGGGGACAACCTGCCTACGGCCAGCCCGGGCAGCCTGGTGGTCAGCCTGCGTACGGTCAGCCGCAGCAACCTGGACAAGGACAACCCGGCCAGCAACAGCCGTGGGGACAACCCCAGCAGCAGCCTCCCGCTCAGCCGTGGGGTCAGCCGGGGCAACAGCAGGCACCTGACGCAACCCAGGCCTGGGGTCAGCCGCCTGCTGCCGCACCTCAGCAGGCATGGGGCGCCGCCGCTCCCGGCCAAGCGCCGGGACAGCAGAATCAGTGGAACCAGGCTCAGCCGTTCCCGAGTCCCGGTGCGCCCGGAAACCAGTCGGGTAAGTCGAAGAAGCCCTTGATCTTCGGTGCGATCGGTGTTCTCGTCGTTCTTGCTGCTGTCGTGGTGGCCCTGGTGTTCGGTGTCTTCGGCAAGAACACACTCGATCAGAGCGCGGCTCAGGCCGGGGTCGAGAAGATCGTCACCGAGTCCTACGGGGCAAAGAACGTGAGCAACGTTCAGTGCCCCGCGGACCAGGAAGTCAAGTCAGGCAACAAGTTCACCTGCACGCTTTCGATCGCGGGTGTGAAGTCGAACGTGACTGTGACGTTTGTCGACGACAACGGCACGTACGAGGTCAGCCGCCCGAGCTGACGCTCTACTGGTCGGAACGGCCTGCCGCCGCAGCCTCGAGCGCGGCGGCAAGCCGTCCGGCCGAACGCTCGATGTTCAGCGAGGCCGCCACTTCCTCGAAGCGTGCGGGATCGACGGGGGCCGCCGGGAGTTGGTCGTCCTTCGAGAACTGAACGTCCGCGTCGCGAACCACTCGTACTACCGGCAACGCAGCATCAAGGTAAGCGATGGCCTCTGGTGAGGTGAGTTTTGCGCGAATTCCCTTGGCCATGTCGGATTCCGGATCAGCTGCGGCCGCGCGAAGTCCGGCCAACGAGCCGTAGCGCAGCATCAGCGTCGACGCAGTCTTCTCACCGACACCCTTGATGCCGGGTAGACCGTCGGAGGCGTCTCCGCGCAGTACCGCGAGTTCGGCGTATGCCTCGCCCGCACGGTCACCGGGTACTCCGTACTTCTCGGCAACCTCGACCGGTCCGAAGAGTTCGGCCTTGGACAAGCCACGGCCCACGTAGAGGACACGAACGGGCACGTACTCGTCGGTGACGACCTGCAAAAGGTCTCGGTCACCACTGACGACGACGGTGAGATCTTCGCGCTCGGTGGCGGCGAGCGTTCCCAGCACGTCGTCGGCTTCGAGTCCGACGGCACCCGCTGTCGCGATTCCTGCTGCTGCGAGCACGTCCATGATCATGTCGACCTGAGGCGTCAACGTGTCCGGAACTTCTTCGGACGAACCGTCAGAGCCTTCTTCGACGCGATGCGCTTTGTACGTCGGGACTGCATCGACGCGGAACTGCGGTCGCCAATCCAAGTCCAGGCACACCGCGAGACGACTCGGCTGGTGTTTGGTGATCAGGGAAGCCACCATGTCGGTGAAACCGCGCACGGCGTTGACAGGTCTTCCGTCGGGGTCGACGAATGACTCGGGCAGCGCGTAGAACGCACGAAACCACAGGCTGGCACCGTCGAGGAGAAGCAATGGCCCACTCATGGTCACCATCCTGCCAGTCGGCACTAACCTGTAAGCCATGACGTCTCCAGCCGAACAGGATTCCCGATTCTCCAGCGCCGTCTACGGCGCACGTATCGCCCGCGCCGCGGAGTTGGCTCGATCAGCAGGGCTCGACGGTCTGGTGGTGACTCCAGGCCCGGATCTTCGGTACCTGACGGGTTCTCGGGCCGACTCCTTCGAGCGCTTGACCGCGTTGGTCATCGCTGCGGACACGGCGAAGGCGTCTGTCGTGCTTCCTCGCTTGGAGTTGGCGTCGTTGAAGGAATCGGCGGTGGGCGATCTCGGGCTGACCGTGCTCGACTGGGTCGACGGTGTCGACCCGTATGCGATTGTGGCGGCGCAACTCCCGACCGGCGCCAAAGTTGCGGTGACGGATGCGATGCCTGCATTGCACCTGATCCCGCTCGCAGACACCTTGGGCGCGTTGCCGATCCTCGCTACCGGCGTCTTGCGTGAATTGCGGATGGTCAAGGACGACGCCGAGATCGAGGCGTTGCGACGGGCCGGTGCGGCGATCGACCGTGTTCACGCCCGCATGGCCGAGTTCTTGATCGTCGGCCGTACGGAAGCCGAAGTGGGCGAGGCAATTTCGGAGGCGATTCTCGAAGAGGGGCACACCGAGGCCGCGTTTGTGATCGTCGGATCAGGCCCGCACGGCGCCGATCCGCATCACGAGGTTTCGGACCGGGTGATCGAGAGCGGCGATGTCGTCGTGATCGACATCGGCGGACCGGTCGAGCCCGGCTACAACTCGGATTCCACCCGCACGTACAGCATGGGACAGCCGTCCGCCGAGGTATCAGCGCAGTTCGCGGTACTCGAAGCGGCACAGCAGGCTGCCGTCGATTCGGTGCGGCCAGGAGTATCCGCAGAATCCGTCGACGTTGCCGCCCGCGAAGTGCTTGCCGCACAAGGTCTTGCGGAGGTCTTCGTTCACCGCACCGGTCACGGTATCGGGCTGTCCGTGCATGAGGAGCCGTACATCGTCGAGGGCAACACCATCGAACTCGTCGAAGGTATGGCCTTCAGCATCGAACCGGGAATCTACTTCCGCGGCAGTTGGGGTGCCCGTATCGAGGACATCGTCGTCGTGACCGCGGACGGTTGCGAGTCGTTCAACAACCGTCCGCACGGCCTGACTGTCCTCGGCTGATCAGCTTTCCTTGAACGCCGCGGACCCGAGGATGCGTGTGACGTCGATTTCGATGACCACGCGCGCTGGGTTGACCCGTGGCTGGCGGTACCGCTCGGCATAGCGCCGAACGGCGTCGGCCACGGAGTCCTCGTCGGCGAGCACGCGTGCCGGCCCTTCGAGCGTGAGCCAGCGACCACCGTCGACCGAACTGACTGCGGCGTATCCGCCACGCGCTGCGTTGATCGCCTTCTGTGAACCACCGCTGGTGATCACGCGCGCCTTTCCGGCTTCCTGGTCCCAGGTGAACCCGACGGCCACGACGTGTGGGGTGCCGTTCGGACGCAACGTCGTGAGCGTCGCGAGGTGGTATTCACCGACGAACTTCAGCCCGTCTTCGGTGAGAGTCTGCTGTGCCGATGGCGTGGTGGAGGGGGTGAGCGTCATGCCACGACGGTAATCCAGGACACTGGAGCGGTGACTGCGGGTGCGAACGTGAATGACATCGAGACGGTACTGCTCCTCGGCGGACGAAGTGAGATCGGCCTCGAGATCGCGGTCAGGCTCGCGCCGGGCCGCAACATCGTTCTGGCTGCCAGACGCAGCGGCGAGCTGTCGGAGCAGGAGCAGATGCTCAGGAATGCCGGAGCGGTCGGCGTCTCCACCGTCGAGTTCGACGCCGACGCCGTCGACACGCACGGAGACCTCCTGGACGCCGTAGTCGCCGAGCACGGTCGGATTTCGGTTGCAGTGCTGGCCTTCGGAATTCTCGGCGATCAGGCGCGTGCCGAAACCGATGCGGCGCATGCGGTCGCGGTGGTGCACACCGACTACGTGGCTCAGATCAGCATCCTCACCCACCTCGCGGAGATCATGCGCCGACAGGGAACCGGAAAGATCGTGGTGTTCTCGTCCGTCGCCGGCGTTCGGGTTCGCCGCGCCAACTACGTCTACGGGAGCGCAAAGGCCGGCTTGGAAGGTTTTGCCAGCGGTCTGGGCGACGCGCTGCACGGTTCGGGCGTGCAGTTGATGCTGGTACGGCCGGGATTCGTCATCGGGAAGATGACGGAGGGGATGTCGCCCGCCCCGATGTCGAGCACCCCGTCGCAGGTCGCCGACGCCGTCGTACGGGGACTGAACTCCGGGGCGACGCGGGTGTGGGTACCGCGAATCTTGCAGCCGGTGTTCTTCGTCATGCGGCTTCTGCCTCAGACGATCTGGCGCCGGATGCCGCGATGACCGCACACCCGGTGGTGATCGTCGGCATCGGCGCCGATGGCTGGGACGGGCTGTCCGAGAGCGCAAAGGGCGCAATCCTCGGTGCGGAGGTCCTGATGGGGTCGCCGCGCCAGTTGGACTTGGTCCCGGCGACACATCTCGGGGCACGGCGTGCGCCCACCAGGCTCACCTGGCCGTCTCCGATGATTCCGGCGTTGCCGTCGATGTTCGCCGAGAACGCGGACCGCAAAGTATGTGTGCTCGCCAGTGGCGACCCGATGTTCCACGGCCTCGGCGTCACGTTGGTCCGGCTGCTCGGCGCGGACAACGTGCGAGTGATCTCCCACCCGTCGTCGGTGGCGTTGGCGAGCGCGCGAATGGGATGGGCATCGGCCGAGGTCGACGTCGTGAGCCTGGTGAACCGAGACTCGGCGACCGTCTTGGCGGCAGTGGTCGATGGCGCGCGCCTGTTGGTTCTGAGCAACGGGCGCTCGACACCGGGGGAGGTGGCTCGTCTGTTGTCCGCCGCGGGCTTCGGACGATCGACTCTGACTGTGCTGGCCCAGCTGGGCGGGGCCGAGGAATCGCGGACCGTCACGGTGGCGGACGAGTGGGATCACGCGGACGAGGACGTGGACGCGTTGAACATTCTGGCCGTCGAGTGCATCTCGGTCGATCATCCGTTGCGGCTGACTCGAATCCCGGGTCTACCGGATGCTGCGTTTGTCGGCGACGGTCAGATGACCAAGCAGGAGATCCGCGCATTGACGTTGTGTGCACTCGCACCGGCGCCGGGAGAACACCTCTGGGACGTCGGCGGAGGGTCTGGCACCGTCGCCATCGAGTGGATGAGAACCCACCCGCGTTGCACTGCAACAGCATTCGAGAAAGTGGCGAGCCGGGTATCGCAGATCGGTGCCAATGCACTCAATCTCGGCGTGCCTGCGTTGGCAGTGAAAGGGACCGCGCCCGAGGCGTTTGCGGAAGAGGTTCGGCGTCCCGATGCGGTGTTCGTCGGCGGCGGCGTCACGCAACCGGGAATGCTCGAAGCGTGCTGGGAGCAGTTGAGCGTGGGCGGGCGTCTGGTTGCCAACGCCGTGACCGCCGAGTCCGAATCGTTGCTGCTCGGCTGGATGAGTCGCCAGGGTGGGACGCTGCGACGCTTTCAGGTGCAGCGCGCCGAGCCTTTGGGCGCGTTCAACGTTTGGCGACCGCAACTTCCGGTGGTCCAATGGTCCGTCACAAAAAGTCAGCCGTCTGCAGGCGCAGGCACAGATACGCCGGAGGAATCCACACAATGACCGTTCATTTCATCGGTGCGGGTCCCGGTGCGGCAGATCTGATCACTGTCCGCGCGCAACGCATCATCGCTGCGAGCCCTGTGTGCTTGTACGCCGGCAGCCTTGTCCCAGCGGAGTTGCTCGAGTGGTGCCCGGTCGGGGCGCAGGTCGTGGACACTGCTCGCCTGAGCCTGGACGAGATCACCGCGATCCTTGTCGAAGCGCATTCGGCCGGGCTGGACGTCGCGCGTCTGCATTCCGGTGATCCGTCGATCTTCAGCGCGGTAGCCGAGCAGGCTCGTCGCCTGGACGCCGCGGGTGTCGATTTCGACATGATTCCCGGTGTTCCTGCATTTACCGCGGCCGCCGCAGCGCTGAGGCGTGAGCTGACCGTCCCAGGCGTCTCGCAGACCATTGTTCTCACCCGAGTCTCCACCTTGTCGACGGCAATGCCGGAGGGCGAGGATCTGCGGTCCCTGGGCCGCAGCGGCGCAACGATGGTGGTTCACCTCGGCGCTCATCGCATCGAACAGATCGCATCCGAGTTGGCCGACAATTACGGCGAGGACTGCCCGGTGGCGGTCGTCGCCTTCGCCTCGCGGCCCGAGGAGATCGTTGTTCGAGGCACTTTGAAGACGATCGTCGAACTTGTTCATGCAGCCGGCATCACGAAGACGGCCGTTGTGATCGTGGGCCGAGTGTTGACTGCTGAAGGATTCCCGGACAGCTATCTCTACTCGGCGGTGCGTGAGAGAAGCACACACTGACCCCGACGGGTACTCGTCGTCGCGTGCTCTTGCTCGGCGGCACGGGTGAAGGTCGAGTGATCGCTTCTCGGTTGGCCGATTCAGCCGACCTCGAAGTTGTCACATCGCTGGCCGGCCGGGTTCGTGATCCTCGATGGCCGGAGGGGGAAGTGCGCATCGGTGGGTTCGGGGGAGCCGACGGGCTCTCGGAGTGGTTGTCGGCCAACGATATTCGTGCAGTGCTGGACGCCACACATCCGTTTGCCGCTCGCATCACCAAAAATGCATTCGACGCGTGCCGCGCAAATTCCGTTCCGTACGCCATGTACCGACGCCCCCCGTGGCGCGAGCAACCCGGCGACACCTGGCTTCCGGTACGCGATCTCGATCACGCCGCAGAATTGGTGCCGACGATCGGCTCACGCGCTTTTCTGACGATCGGGAGGCAAGGAGTTTCGGCGTTCGACCGCGTGAAGAACGTCTCGTTTCTCGTGCGTTCCATCGATCCGCCTTCAGGGACATTGCCGCCTCATTCGCAATTGCTGCTCGCACGTGGCCCATTCGACGTCGAAGCGGAAGTCGATCTGATGAGAACTCACGGCGTCGACGTCGTGATCACCAAGAACAGTGGCGGCGAGCAGACGTACGCAAAGATCGCCGCCGCCAGGCAATTGTCGATCCCGGTGATCGTCGTCGAACGACCACCGATCCCGGCGACCGCTCCGGCATTCGACACCGAAGCCGGGGCGGTGGACTGGCTCACGGCTTTCGGTAGTGGAAAGGCGCTGTGAGGCCGACATCGTGTTCGCTTCAGGTTCGTCTAAGGTTCCGTGACCATACTGGAGGGATGTTGGGATCTTTCGACGCCGCACTGCGGGACCGCGCATGAGAGTGTCGGTTCCCGGAATGAGCCGTCGAAAACCATCGGGAATTCACGTGCGGACGCTCCATGCGCGCGTGAAATTGCTGACTGCGGGCCTGGTGGCGATCGCGGTGATCGTGTCGGCGTCGGCGGTGTACATCGTGTTCAACGCGTATTTGCAAGGCAACGTCGATCGACAACTCGAGCGCACGAGTGACGCGATCACCGACACCGTCAATTTCGGCGGTGTCACACCGGTTCTGGGATTGACGGCCGGCGCGGATACAGCGGTCATCCAGGCGGTGGGGCTTCTCACTGCCGACGGCGCCTTGGTGACGGCGACTCCCGGTCTGCCGCCGTTCAGCACCAGCGCAGACGCCATCAGGTCGATCGCAGACGGCAATTCGTCGCAGACGATCGCAACCGTCGATGCGTATCGAATTCTTGTCGAGCCCTCGGTTGCGGGCCAAACTTTGGTTGTCGCGCAATCCTTGGGGCCGACACGTTCGGTCCTCAAGCGACTCGCAGTGGTGTTGGCGGCACTCGGGGCGGCCGGTATCGCACTCGCTTACGCGGCCGGAGATGCTGTGGCACGCACAGGATTACGGCCAATTGCGCGACTCACTGCGGCAACGCGGCGGGTTGCCGAAACGGATGATCTTGCGCCGATTCCGGTGACCGGCGACGACGAGTTGGCGTCGTTGACAGTCAGTTTCAATCGGATGCTCGGAACGCTGTCGGAATCGCGGGCGCGCCAGAGAAGTCTGATCACCGAAGCGGGCCAGGACCTTCTGGCTCCGTTGACTGCACTTCGCACCAATATCGAGTTGTTGATGTCTTTCGATACCAAGTCCGGCGCGATTTCCGAGGCAGATGCAACGCAGTTGCGTGAGGAAATCACGGACCAGATGATGGAGTTGACGCTCCTCGTCGGAGAGTTGGTGGACCGTGCGCGGGTTGACGAAAGCACGTTGGGGAGAGGAGATTCCCTCTAAATCGGACGTCTGACCAGCGCCTTTGTTGCATTCGTAATTGAAGCAATGGAAGGAGCGCTGGTAATGTGGGGCAATTGTGAAGTTTTTGGGTATAGCTGGAGTGTGGCGCGAACCGTGGGGTTTGCTGGGCGGGGGCCTTTGGAGGACGAGAGGGATTCAGTGGTCAAGCAAGCACGCGCCGAGCTGACTCGGCAGCAAATCGTTGCCGGCGCGGCCGCGCAGTTCGAGAAGACTGGTTACGGCAGCACCAGCATGGCCGACATAGTCTCGGGGGCCGGTACTACCAAGGGCGCGTTGTACTTCCATTTCGCGTCGAAGGACGAGCTCGCGCAATTCATCATTGCCGAACAGCATCGGCTCTCGATCGAATCGGTGCAGGCGATTTCCGCGACGGGCAAGGACCCGTTGGAACAGATGATCATGCTCACGCACGAAATGGCACGTCAGATTGTCGACGAGCCGATCGTTCGCGCGGGCATTCGCCTGACGCTGGAACTGAGCACGTACGAGGGGCCGGTGGAACCGTACGCCGAATGGATCTCGGCAATCACGGATCTCACCGCCAGAGCTCAGGCGGAAGGTGAAATCCGAAAATCGGTCAGCGCAGAATCGTTCGGCAGGTTCATGCCCTCGGCATTCACCGGGGTACAGCTGGTTTCGAACGTTCTCACCCGACGCTCGGACCTTCCGGATCGTGTCGACGAGATGTGGCAGATCCTGCTTCCGGGAATCGTCAGCGACGAACTTTCCGGTGACATCGAGCGCCTCGTCAAGTCGCGGTGGACTCCGGCGGCGGCGTAGCCTGCGGGACATGGCCGTCACGCGGATAGTTTCGGATCTGTCGAGTAGTTCGCTCGAGGCCGCGCAGCGCTTCTACACCGAAGTGCTGGGCCTCGAAGTTGTCATGGATCACGGGTGGATCGTGACGTTGGCTTCGCCGACGGATCCGTCTTTGCAGATCAGCGTCATGACGCACGACGCTCATGCCCCCGTCGTGCCGGACGTCTCCGTAGAGGTGGACGATCTCGATGCGGCGTACGAGGCCGCAGTGCAACGCGGCGACACGATCGTCTATCCCGTCACCGAGGAGCCGTGGGGTGTGCGCAGGTTCTTCGCTGCCGACCCCGACGGTCACGTGATCAACATCCTCAGCCACCGACGCGAGCAGTGATGGTGTCCGGCCCGGGCGGACTGACGTACCTCGAGGTGGGCGCAACGTCAGGCGTTCTCCCCGCTGGCTATCACCACGTTCACGAGAGCGCGACCGTCGGATCCGGACGTGAAGATTTCGAGGTCGCAGCTCGTACCGTCCTGGAATGGGGAATGCACCGCGGAGCCGGTCTGACCGTCCGTACGGCAGCCCCGACCGCGGTGGCAGGTCAGGATGCGACTTTCGGACTCGGTCCGGTGACTATTCCGGTTCGGATCGTCTATGTCGTCGACGACCCCAATCGCAAGGGCTTCGCGTACGGAACCCGCGCAGGCCACCCCGAATGCGGGGAGGAATTGTTTGTCGTCCAGTTCGACGAGACCAGCCAAGCGGTTCGTATCGAGATCGTCGCATTCTCCAAGCCTGGAACGTGGTGGGTACGTCTCGGCGCTCCGATCGGACGTCGAGTTCAGGCGTTTGTGACGCGCCGCTACATCCGTGCCGTCCGCGCGAGCGTCGACCGATCGCGGGTTTGACCCGTTGTAGGCGTCAATTCAATCCAGCGTACGAGTGCAATCCCGACACGACGTAGTTGATTGCAAACATGTTGAAAAGCATGGTTGCGAGCGCAGCAACATTGATCCATGCCGCACGCATGTTCTTCAACCCTGCGGTAGCGCGCGCATGGAGGTACGCGGCATAGAGAACCCAGGAGATGAACGAGACCGTCTCCTTGGGGTCCCAGCCCCAGAAACGTCCCCACGCGGCTTCCGCCCAGATCGCCCCGCAGATCACCCCGATGCTGAACAATGGGAATCCGACGACCGTTGTTCGGTAGGCCACGCGGTCAAGCAATTCGGATGACGGCAGTCGTGCCGCAATCCAACGCAACGCGCGTTTCTTCGACTGCGGACCCACCTCGGCAATCATGAAAAGTGCGCTGACCGAACTTGCGAACGTAAGGATGCCGGAGGCGGCGACGATGATCGTGACGTGCACGCCGATCCAGTACGAACGAAGAGCGGGTACGACCGGCGCTGCCTCGGCATACATGCTTGCGGCGGCGACGAACAGAAGTACCACGGTGGGTGACAGTACGAAGATGGTCAACGATCGAATCGGGTACCGCCGCAGAATGACCAGCCAGCATGCCACCAATGCCGCGCTGAGGAAAAGCGCGTACTCGTAGAGGTTTCCGAGAGGCCATCGGTGCGTCGAGATGCCGCGAAGTGCAAGCGCGGTGACGTTGAGGACCAGGGCGACGACGATGAGAGACATGGCAGCGCGACCCGCACGATGGGCGCGGGTTCGATTCGGCGGCAATGCGATCCGGCCGGGCAATGCCGGATTCGATGCACTTCCGGCATGTGCGAGTGCCGGTCGCACCGTGGCAGAGAGGGGTGTGCTGGAGAAGTCGACGACGGAAAGAACCAGGGCGAGAACGTAAATCGCGAAAGACGACGCGAAGGCGTAGTCGCTGTACTGCGCGAGAACTGGATCGACCGACATCAGGCTCCTCATAACGACCGGTTGGTTGTCGTTTGGAATCTACTACACACGATCGTAGAACTGGCAGGGCCGTCTGTCGGATCAGTGGTCCGGAAAATGATTGGACGAGCTTCGATTGGGGTTGATAGCTTGTGCGAGACCGTGACAACACGCCAGGAGGTGAGACCCATGAACGCTGTAACCATGTGGGTGCTCCCACTCGTGTTCACGGATCGGCGATTGACGTAGGTGTCGCCGGGAGCGCCTCGAGTAGGCAATCCCGAAAGGTAACACCATGCAATCCAATTCTCAGACCATCGAATTCACTTCCGAGACGACGTTGAACGGGGTCGTCGAACGCCATTTCACTCTGGACGACATCACCGGTGTGCTCTGGTCACCCGCGTCCGGATCTGTCGAATCACCCCTTCTGCTGTCCGGGCACTCCGGCGGCATGCACAAGAAGGCACCAGGACTGGTTGCCAGCGCACTCCACAGTGTGAGCTCTCACGGGTTCACAGTCGCCGCGATCGACGCGCCCGGACATGGCGACCGGCCGCGAAACACACAGGACGAACAGTGGGTCGAGGCGATCCACCAGGCTAGGGCGGCCCACGAGCCGATCGCCCCGATCGTCGTCGAGTACAACCGATCGTTGGCGGAGCGTGCAGTGCCGGAATGGCAGGCGACCATCGACGCTCTGCAAACGCTGCCCGACGTCAACGCCGACGCTCCGATCGGCTTCGGCGGCGTGTCGCTAGGGGTCGTGACCGGGCTCATGTTGGCCCCGGTCGAATCCAGGATCGCTGCCGTGAGCTTCGGGGGAGTTTTTGTGGACAGCTCCCTCCTCGAGGCAGCGCGAAAGCTCACGGTCCCGGTCGAGTACCGGATCCCTTGGGATGACAAGGATTACGACCGCACGTCAGGGATAGCGTTGTTCGATGCCTTCGGCTCGAAGGAGAAGACGCTGCACGCCTACTCGGGCAGGCACTATCCGGTGCCCGACTACGAGCGCGACAGTTCGGCTCGGTTCTTCGCCCGCCACCTCGGCGGGAGCGGTGGCGCTCCTGTGAGCTGACGTGAACACGTATCGGCGTCCGGCCTGCGTCGGACGCCGATGCGATTTCGATCCTTCGCTCGCTAGTAGCCGTCCAGCTAGGCCATTTTTGCTGAGGCGCGCGAGGGTGCGCGCTAGCATGGCCCTCGACCGGGAATGCTTACAGCTCGAGGTGCAGTGCCGAGTATCCGGTCAATACCGAACACCGAACACCGAACAAGACTGGAAACTCTTCTCGCGTCCGAACTGAGGCGACGACATGTGTTTCAACCGCGCATGTCCAGCCATGCGTCGACTACCCGTCCGATACCTGACCCGGGGGCGGTATTTGAGTGGGCCGATATCGCACGGCGACTGCACCCGACTGGAACTCGTGGCGGTCGACGAGCTCAAGCTGGATGCGCTCGTGCAGACCGGCGAGCAACGTCGGTCCGTGTCCGGCAAGGACCGGTTGCACAACGAACTCGTACTCGTCGATCAGTCCCAGGTCTGCCAATGCCAGGGGGAGTGTCACGCCGCCAACCCACAGACCTTCGCCGGGCTGCTCCTTGAGCCGTTGAATCGCTGACCCCAAGTCGCCTTGCACGAGTTCGGCATTCCAATCGACCCCGCTCAGCGTGCTCGACACGACGTACTTCTTAGCCCGGTCCATTGCCTCGGCGAACGGGATCTCCCACTCGTCCATCCAGTCAGGCCACGCCCCCGTTGCGGGCCGCCGCCACGCCGACTCCATCATCTCGTAGGTCACCCGGCCGAACAGCAAAGCATCGGCTCGTTCCATCTGAGCGGTCCAGTAGCGCATCGACTCCTCGTCGGGTGGAAGCCCCGCCTCGTGATGGCAGCAGCCGTCGAGGGTGACGTTGATCGAGTATCGAAGTGGTCTCATCTCGTTGTTCTCCCCTGATACGCGCAGAGTGACAGCACCGGACCGTACTCAGACTACTGCCGGGCCGTCGGTGTAGATCAGGTTCGGGACCTGGAGTCACGCGGGGGTCGACCGAACAGTAACCAGACGAGCGCACCGAGTACAGGCACCGCGATCACCAGTGCCGACCACCAGAATTTGCCGCCCGAGCGGTCGAAGTCGGTGCGCACGATCGCCACGAGCACGCTAATCGTGATGAAGATCCAGGCAAGAACGAAGACGGTGAAGGTGATGTCCACCCAAAGCGGAATGGTGGGGTTGTGGATCGATTCGTTCACGCTTACAAATCCCTTTCAACCGCTGTGACTTGATTGGAACAACACGCTCCAGCGCTCGGGCTTACTGCGAGATCGACGTTCCCTCGGTGCCCCGTTGATTACGCGGACGCGAGACGTTCGGAGACCAACGCGTTGAGGGAAACCCCTTCCTCGGCGGCTGCTCGTGCCAGCTTGCGGTGCAAAGTCGGGGTGATCCGGACCTGGAACTTGCCCGAATATCCGCGCTCGCTCAGCGGTTCGGGGATCCGCTCACCTGTCTCTGCCATGTCCGCGAGCGTCTCGGCCACCGCTGTACGGATGCCGTCGAGGGCGGCTGCTTGAGTATCCGCGAGCCACGACAGGCCAGGGAACTCCGTGCAGGTTCCCAGGAACTCTCCGTCGGGTTCGTACCACTCGACTCGGTATGTGTAGTGCTCCACTGCGGGGATCACGGCGAGTCTCCTTCCATGCGTTCGATTGCTGCCAGAACTTGCCCTACCTGGTACTGCTTGGCCTTACCGCCCGAACCCTTTTGAATGTTGATGCGTGGTCCCGGCCACGGCGTCTGGAACTTGGCGTGAGACCCGGCGTTCTGCCTGGCCTGACCGAAGACATCGATGCAGAGTGCGAACAGTTCGTCGTAGGTGACGTTCTGCGGCGCGGTCCGCATTTGCGCGAGCAGCTTGTCTCTCTTCCCCATGCAATATTGATACTGCATCTAGTATCACCGTGGGTCAGCGGAGTGCGCAAGGTGTAAGTGCCCACACCGTGCAATTCTCTCTCCCGAGGCGGAGTCGGGAGCTGTTCACGCTTCCAGACCACTTTCTACGACTGTGCCTTGATGAAACAACACGCTCCATCGATTCTCGGCGAACCGCCAGATGGATGATCGCTCGGTGACACGATGCGCCTGCGCCAGCCGGTACGTCACCAGATACGTGTCAGGCGCGATCCTGCTCAGTGCTGGCCGGTCAACCCTCCACCCGAGTTCGGCGGCGTCGTTCACCTCGCCGCGGAGTCGCCGGCTCGCGACTACCGACTGCGCGTAGTCGCGGGTGTATCGAGCGCCGGAGGCTCCGATCTCCCGGAACTCCGGGTCGACGACCGCATCGAACTCGTCTCGTGACATCGCTACTCGAGTTCGGTGAAACAGAGGTTCGAACTCCATCAACTCGTCGAGGATCGGGCGAAACTCGTGCGGGGTCGTCACGACTGCTCCGAGAACTGCGCCCTCATCTCGATACCTATCTCCGCGTGACGCAGGAGGAAGGCCTTCTCGTCATACCCCTTGCGTCGCAACCAGAGAGTGACCTCGCTGTTGCATTTGCTTGCATTGCACGAGCGGCACGCCGGTGCGATGTTGTCGAGCGTGTAGCGCCCACCGCGGGAGATCGCCAGCACACAGTCACGCTGCGGCGACTCGTCCGGCTCGCCGCAGTACGCGCAGCCACCCCAGGCCGCTTTGAGCGCGGACCACTGCTCGACGGACAGGTCGTGCTCCACCAGATCCATTCGGCGTTTGCGTTTGCGCGCGTATCTGGCTTTCCGGGTCCGGTTGACGGGCATGACGCCATGCTATCGCCGAGTGGTGGTTACTCCGGGTAGCGCCGCGGGGTGAACACTTGACGGCCCGAACCGGTTTCGACGACCGTGGTCATCGACGATCCAACGATCAGCAGAGTCCGCATGTCGATTTCGGAAGGCTCGAGCTCGCCGAGGGTTACGACGCGAACTGATTCCTCGGCGCCGGCAACATCGCGCCCGATGACAACAGGAGTCTCGGGGGAGCGGTGTTCGAGCACGAGGTCCTTCATGGCTTGGACCTGCCACGTCCGGGACTTCGACGCCGGGTTGTAGACCGCAAATGCCATGTCTGCGGCTGCAACTGCCGAGATACGGCGAGCGACGACATCCCACGGCTTGAGGCGATCGGAGAGGGAGAGCACCGCATAGTCGTGCCCGAGGGGAGCGCCGACGCGACTGGCGACAGCGTTTGCCGCCGTCATACCGGGAAGGATGCGGACCGGGACACCGCGCCACTGGTCTTCGGCGGCAACTTCGAGAACTGCTGCAGCCATGGCGAATACGCCGGGATCTCCCGACGAGACGACAGCTACACGGGCGCCGTTCTTCGCCAGGTCCAACGCCATCGCGGCGCGTTCGGCTTCGACGCGGTTGTCGCTGGAATGGCGCCGCTGGCCCGGACGCGTCGGCACGCGATCGACATAAGGGCCGTAGCCGACGAGGTCGGTGGCCAACGAAAGCTCATGCGCCACTTCGGGTGTGGTCCAGGCGGTGTCGCCCGGTCCGAGTCCGACCACGACCACCTCGCCGCGGGATTCGGTTGCTGGTCGAGGGTTGTTCGACGGGCTCGGAACGATGGCGATCGAGAAGTACGGAACTCCGTCCGGGTCGACCTCGGCAGCGGATTCGACGCGTTGACGTGTGGTGCTCGCGCGCTCGACGTAGTGCGCTTCATCCAAGCGGCCGGAATCCTCGAGCGATTGCAGGACCGGCGGGAACGTACGTCCGAGCTTGAGGATGGCTGCGGCGTCGGTTTCCTTGAGCCGCCTGGTCAGCTCAGCCTGCGGCAATGTTCCGGGCAGGATCGTCAGGATCTCTTCACCCTCGACCAGCGGCTTTCCGAGTGCAGCAGATGCCGCGCTGACGGAGGTGACGCCGGGAATCACTTCGGCGTCGAAGCGATCGGCCAGCCTCTTGTGCATGTGCATGTAGGAGCTGTAGAAGAGCGGATCGCCGGCAGCGAGCAGGGCGACGGTTCGACCGGCCGCGAGGTGAACTGCCAGCCGTTCGGCAGCCGCTTCGTAGAACTCGTCCATCGCGCCCTGGTATCCGCCGGGATGATCAACGGTCTCGGTGGTCACGGGGTAGACGAGGTGTTCTTCGATCTGTCCTTCGCGCATGTACGGCGCTGCAACTCCGCGGGAGATGCTCTTGCCGTGCCGCGCGGAATGGAAGGCAATCACGTCTGCCTCGCCGATGACGCGGGCGGCCTTGACGGTCACCAATTCGGGATCGCCGGGGCCGATACCGACACCCCAGAGCTTGCCTGCACTCATTCGACCTCGCTCGCAATCGCATTGACGACGGCCGCGGTGATCGCGCTACCGCCGCGTCGGCCGCGGAGAACGAGATGATCGATCCCGCTGGCGTGTTCGATGAGGGCTTCCTTCGACTCGGCAGCGCCGATGAAGCCGACCGGACCTCCGACGATGGCGGCCGGACGGGGTGCGCCGGCTTCGATGAGGTTCAGGAGATGGAACAGTGCGGTGGGTGCGTTTCCGATCGCGACAACAGCGCCCTCGAGCTTGGCTCCCCACAGTTCGAGAGCAGCCGCCGAGCGAGTGTTGTCGATGGTCGACGCCAGCACGGGAACCCGCGGATCGCCGAGGGTGCAGATGACGTCGTTACCGGCGGGCAGACGCTTGCGCGTGATGCCGGCAGCCACCATCTGGGCGTCGCAGAAGATCGGCGCGCCGTCGCGCAGAGCTGCGCGCGCAGCCGAGACGACACCGGGTGTGAAGGCGACGTCGTCGACGAGATCGACCTGGCCACTTGCATGAATCATGCGCACTACAGCTTGCGAGACATCCGCCGGGAAACGGCTCAGGTCGGCTTCGGCCCGAATGGTGGCAAAGGACTGGCGATAGATTTCCGCGCCGTCACGGATGTACTCGATCATGTGCCACACGATAGAGGCATCACCGATCGGCCGGATTCACCCGGTAACCGTCACCCGTCGCAATCACATCCGCTACGTCCCCGCGGGGACGTCCGCAGCTGCGGTCGCACCCGGCCCAGTGCTGGCGCCCGACGACGGGCAGTTCTGCCTGCTCGACGGCGGTGATGGCGTCGGTGCGCACATCGGCGAGCGACTTCTCGCATCCCGGGCTTCCGGTGCAGGCGGTGACGTCGAGCCACGGTGAGTTCTCGTCGAAGATCAACCCCATCGGCGCCAACACCCGGACTACCTGCTCGGCAGCCCATTCGTCGAGGTCGAAGATGTGCACCGATCGCCACGGCGTCACGACAACGGGCTTGTCGACGGCGGCCAGGAACTCGGCCAGCCGAGCGTCGAGCAGCCCGAATCGCAAGCCTCCGCCCAGGGCTACGGTCCCGTCGCGCTGCTCGAGCCAGCCGATGGTGGGCCGTGCATCCGGCGTGAGGTCCGCAGCACCGGTGGACTCGGCGCTCAGACCCAGCTGCTCGAGGGTGCGTTCGATTCCGTCCGGAACCTCGGCCAGGCGCCAGTGCTTGTCGCGGACGTCGAGGAATGATCGAGCCGCCTCGAGGAGCAATTCGACGGCGTCGTCCGCCTGGACGAGATGAGTGGTGTGGTGACCGGCGAGCACCAGTGAATGCTCGGTGGCGCTGCGCGCATGGAGTCCGAAATCGCCCCGTAGCCCGGTGATGTCTCCGCGCCCGTCGTCGAGGGTGAACAGGGTTCGCCCTGGCAGATCCGCCAATGCTTGATCCGCTTGGATCGCCGAATCGAGACGGTGGACCAGTTCACGAATGTCGGCTACGCCCCCGATACGGCCGGACAGTGGGGACGCGAGGATGTTGCGCACTCGCTCGTGCGTCGCGGACGGCAGCAGGCCGGCCGAAGCGATTCGCGCCGCGAAGGCTTCGGGGTCCGAGACCGAGCGCAGTTGGACGTTGCCCCTCGAGGTGAGTTCCATCTGCCCGTTGCCGAGATCGCGCGCTGCGTCGGCGAGCGTCTGCAATTGGACCGGGGTGAGGAGTCCGCCGGGTAGGCGCACGCGTGCCAGCGCGCCGTCGGCGGCGTGGTGAACTTGCAGTGCACCCGGGCACGCGTCTGGCTGTGAACGGTCCGTGGGCATGGCTCCAGGGTACGACCTGTCATGAGTGCCTTCTGCGGACCGGTAGCATCACCACCACCAGTGACGGCAGTTGAGGAAACCGGTGAAAGTCCGGTGCGGTCGCGCCACTGTGAGTGTTGCTCGAGCGGGACGTGTTTCCGCTCGGAAACACAAGTCAGACCCTCAACCGCCGTCGATGACAGATCTGTGCCACGGGGCGCGAAACCCCAGGAAGGCTTCACCCGTGATTCTTCTGCTCTCCACGTCCGACACCGATCTGCTGAGCGCCCGCGCCAGCCAGGAAGCCGGCGACGGCGTCTCCTATCGCTGGGCCAACCCCTCACGCTTGCTAGTCTCGGAGGACATGCCGCCCTTGCTCGACGGCGTCGACCTCGTGATCGTTCGTATTCTCGGCAGCCGTCGCAGTTGGGAAGACGGCTTGGAGATGGTCCTCGCCTCCGGACTGCCCGTAGTCGTTCTCGGCGGCGAGCACGCGCCGGATGCCGACCTCATGGAGTGCTCGACGGTCTCCGCCGGTGTTGCTGCCGAGGCGCACAACTACCTGGCCGAGGGTGGCGCACAGAATCTGGCACAGTTGCACCACTTCCTCTCCGACACCGTCCTGCTCACCGGCCACGGTTTCGAGCCGCCGGCTCACCTGCCTTCCTGGGGCATCGCTGATTTCGCGCCCGATCTCGACTCGGCGAGCGGTCCGGTCATCGCAGTTCTGTACTACCGCGCCCAGCATTTGGCCGGAAACACCCGGTATATCCAGGCGTTGTGCGACGCGGTCGCCGAGGCCGGTGGCACCGCGCTCCCGATCTACTGCGCATCTCTGCGAACCGCAGAAGCCGAACTTTTGAGCACGCTCCGCCGCGCCGACGCTATGGTCGTGACAGTTCTTGCTGCCGGCGGCACCAAGCCCGCCACCGCGTCCGCTGGTGGGGACGACGAAGCCTGGGACGTCGCCGCACTCGCTGCACTCGACGTCCCGATCCTGCAGGGGCTGTGCCTGACCAGTAGCCGCGCCACCTGGGACGAGAACGACGACGGACTGTCGCCTCTCGACGTCGCGACGCAGGTGGCGGTGCCGGAGTTCGACGGTCGCATCATCACCGTCCCGTTCTCCTTCAAGGAAATCGACTCCGACGGGCTGTCCACGTACGTCCCCGATGTCGAGCGCGCTGCCCGTGTCGCCGGCATCGCAGTCCGTCACGGCAAGCTTCGTCACATTCCGACCACCCAGCGTCGCGTTGCTCTGATGCTCTCGGCGTACCCGACCAAGCACGCCCGTATCGGCAACGCCGTCGGCCTCGACACTCCGGCGAGCGCAATCGATCTGCTCACCGAAATGCGTTCTGCCGGTTACGACCTCGGTCCGGTCGACGGCCCTGACGCAGTTCCCGGCCTGGCAGCCAAGGACGGCGATGCGCTGATCCACGCCCTGATCGCGGCCGGCGGACAGGATCCCGACTGGCTCACTGCCGAGCAGCTCGAGGGCAATCCGATCCGCATCTCGGCAGCGAAGTACCGCGACTGGTTCGCCACCCTGCCCGAGGAACTGCGCAGCGGAGTCGAAGAACACTGGGGCACAGCGCCCGGCGAGCTGTACGTCGATCGCTCGCAGGATCCGGACGGCGAAATCGTCATCGCGGCACTGCGATTCAACAACATCGTCCTCATGGTCCAACCGCCACGGGGATTCGGTGAAAAGCCTGTCGCGATCTACCACGACCCGGATCTGCCGCCGAGCCACCACTACCTCGCGGCCTACCGCTGGATCGCTGCCACCCCGGACAACGGCGGATTCGGCGCCGACGCCGTTGTGCACCTCGGCAAGCACGGCAACCTCGAATGGTTGCCGGGCAAGACACTCGGCATGTCCAGCAACTGCGGCACCGACGCAGCGCTCGGCGACCTGCCGCTGATCTACCCGTTCCTGGTCAACGATCCGGGCGAGGGAACACAGGCCAAGCGTCGTGCTCACGCGACGCTCGTCGATCACCTGATCCCGCCGATGGCCCGTGCCGAAAGCTACGGCGACATCTCCCGCCTCGAGCAACTGCTCGACGAGCACTCCAACATTTCCGCACTCGATCCGTCCAAGCTCCCGGCTATTCGCCAGCAGATCTGGACACTGATGCGTGCCGCCAAGATGGACCACGACCTCGGCCTCGCCGAGCGGCCTGAAGAAGACGTGTTCGACGACATGCTCCTGCACGTCGACGGTTGGCTGTGCGAGATCAAGGACGTCCAGATCCGCGACGGTCTGCACATTCTCGGCCGTGCCCCCCAGGGCGACGCCGAAATCGAACTGGTCCTCGCCATGCTGCGAGCCCGTCAGATGTGGGGCGGCGAACAGAGCGTCCCCGGTTTGCGTGAAGCACTCGGGCTCAGCGAAGACGGCGACGAGTCGCGCAGCCGTGTCGACGACGTCGAGGAAAAGGCGCACGCACTGGTTCGCGGCATGTACGACGCCGATTGGAACCCCGCTGCGGCAGAACAACTCAGCGACGACGAGACCGTCGTGAAGATCCTGCAGTTCGCGGCCACCGAAGTGGTTCCGCGTCTGCGGCAGACCGACAACGAGATCAAGCAGGTCCTGCACGCGCTCGACGGCGGATTCATCGCCGCGGGCCCGAGCGGGTCACCGCTGCGCGGCCTGATCAACGTTCTTCCCACTGGTCGTAACTTCTACTCCGTCGACCCCAAGGCAGTTCCTTCACGCCTGGCGTGGGAGACCGGTCAGGCGATGGCCGAGTCGCTCGCCGCTCGCTATCTCGCCGATCACGGCGAATACCCGCGCTCGGTGGGTCTGTCGGTGTGGGGAACCGCCGCCATGCGTACCTCCGGCGACGACATCGCCGAAGTGTTCGCGCTCCTCGGTGTTCGCCCCGTCTGGGACGAAGCAAGCCGACGCGTCGTCAACCTCGAAGTGATCGATCTCGAAGAACTCGGCCGCCCGCGCATCGACGTCACCGTCCGCATCTCCGGATTCTTCCGTGATGCGTTCCCACACGTGCTCGCACTGCTCGACGACGCCGTTCAGCTGGTCGCGGCACTGGACGAGACGGACGAGCAGAACTATGTGCGCGCCCACGCACAGGCCGACCTTGCCGAGCACGGCGACGCCAGGCGTGCGACCACCCGTATCTTCGGTTCGAAGCCCGGAACCTACGGCGCCGGACTGCTGCAACTCATCGACTCCAAGACCTGGCGCGGTGACGACGACCTCGCCGAGGTGTACACCAACTGGGGCGGCTTCGCGTACGGCCGTGGGCTCGACGGAATCCCGGCAGCCGACGACATGCGCAGTGCATACCGTCGAATCAACGTGGCAGCCAAGAACACCGACACACGTGAGCACGACATCGCCGATTCGGACGACTACTTCCAGTACCACGGCGGCATGGTTGCCACCGTGCGCGCGCTGACCGGAAAGTCGCCCGAGGCATATATCGGCGACAGCACTAGGCCGGAATCGGTTCGCACACGCACACTTTCGGAAGAGACCGCACGTGTCTTCCGGGCGCGCGTGGTCAATCCCCGCTGGCTCGACGCGATGCGCCGTCACGGGTACAAGGGTGCCTTCGAGATGGCAGCCACGGTCGACTACCTCTTCGGGTACGACGCCACCACCAACGTGGTCGCGGACTGGATGTACGAAAAGCTCGCCGAGACCTACGTTCTGGATGAGCAGAACCAGAAGTTCATGACGCAATCCAATCCGTGGGCACTACACGGAATCGCCGAGCGGCTCCTCGAAGCCGCCGAGCGCAACATGTGGGAGCACCCCGAGCAGAAGACACTCGACGGCTTGCGTCAGGTGTACCTCGAAACCGAAGGCGAACTCGAGGGGGAGTAAACCTCGAGAATCACCGGCAGGTCCGGGCGCTGAGGTGTTTCAGCGTCCGGACTTGATGATCTGAGCGATGTTCCGCTCCGCCAGAGCAGTGATGGTCAGTGACGGATTGACGGTGCCGGTGCTGCCCGGAATGGCAGCGCCGTCCATCACGTACAGGCCGTCGTAGCCCTTGACTCGCCCGTAGCCGTCAGTGGCCTTGCCCAGAACCGCACCGCCGAGGGGATGCGCGGTGAACGAGGAATTGACGTCCTTCGCGAACGGCAAGGCGGACGGCAGCGTGGTGCCGGCAAAGGCCATCTTGTTCTGGACGGCGCGCAGGGCCTCGACGGTGGCGTCGTTGCCGTTCTTCGGCCAGTTCAGCACCACCCGATCGGAGCCGCCGTCGTAGGCGAAGTCGGCGCGCTGCGAATCGAGGGTCATACCCAAGGTTCCGAGCATGCCGATGTTGACGGGTAGCCCGGGGACGTACCAGTTTTCCAGGGAGAGGGGCATTCCCGACTCGTCGACGATCCGTGATGCCGACGGTGCGGCTTGCTCGGTGCCGTCACTGAAGCCGAACGAGCGCACCATCCCGGCGTCGCCGTTCGTTCCCCAGCCCTTACCGACGTGTTCGTTGAGGTTCGGCAGCGCGCCCGTCGCCTGGGCACGTACCAACAGTTCGGACGTGCCGATCGAACCGGCGCCGAGGAACAGACGGTCACAGGTAAGAGTCTTCCGGGCCAGAACGCCACCCGTCGGATCCGTCGATTCGACGTCGACGACGTAGCGTCCATCACGTTCGCGACTGATCGCGAGCACCTGATGTCCGTAACAGACGGTGGCTCGTCCGGTGGCTTCGGCGGCGGGAATGTAGTTCTGCGTGAGGTCGAACTTCGCGCCGTTGGAGTTACCCATGTTGCTGTCACCGACAGTGGCCGAGGCTCGGGTTCGGCCGTCGAGTTCTGAGCGCACCACGTCCCAGTTCCAGATCCCGTCGATCCGCTGCGGATCGAATCCGGCACGACGAGCGTCCTGATCCCAACGACGCGAGTGGCCGAAATTCGGGGTTTGGTAAATATCTTCGGGCAACGGGCTCAGACGCAGCATCTGGCGCACCTTGGGGTACCAGGTGGACGCCATCTCGTCGTAGTCGAGGGAGTTGCCGAAGACTGCGTCGAAGAATCGGCGCTCGGGCGCGATCATCACGCCGGTGAAGATGATGGAACCACCGCCGACTGCAGCGCCGCGCCAGACCGAGATGTGTTCGTAGTCGGTGGCATCGAGGACGCCGCTGAAGTAGTCGCACACCACCGGGAGTCCGGTGAGGTTGGTGAACGATGTGCGCCGGAAAACTCCGCGGCCGTCGGCCAGCATGTCGGAGGTGTGAATCTCCCGCTGCGGATCATGCGGCCATCGGAGTCCGCGTTCGAGGATGGTGACCTGGGTGCCGCTCTGCGCCAACCGGAGAGCGGTCGCGCTGGCGCCGAAACCTGACCCGATGACGATGGCTTCGGAATGTTCCGGGGGAGTGGGCGAGGGTACGAACAACTCGGGGACGAGTGCGCGGTAGTGATCGGCACCCATCGGTAGCGCACGCAGAGGCGCGGGGGCGGCGTGGCTGATCGAGGTCGACATGAGCGGTGTCGCGGCTGCAACTGCTGCCCCCACTCCGGCCGCTTTGAAAAAGTCACGACGCTGCATGTCACGACGCTGCATGTGTTTGTTCGACTCCCCAGTTCGACGATTTGCCTCAGAATAACTCGAGATGGAGTTTGGGGACGAAACGGCATGTTGAATGCGCACAGAAACCGGATAAAACGTGCATAAGTGGCATGCTTCAGCCGATTGCGGAAGGTCGCCGGATAGTCGCCGAGGCTCATCGGTGTCCAGTGAGCGGTTCCCGCCCCTATCCTCGAGGAGTGAACTCCGACTTCAAGCGCGTCTCCGAGGCCAAGTACGTCCTACTCACGACCTTCCGCAAGGACGGAACGCCGGTGGCGACGCCGCTCTGGGCCGCGCCGGACGGCGACAAGCTCCTGATGTGGACCGTCACCGATTCCTACAAGGTCAAGCGCATCAAGCGAAACCCCTCGGTCACAGTCGCCGCGTGTGACGCGCGGGGAAATCCGAAGGGTGAACCGGTTGCCGCCGTCGCCGAGATCCTCGACGCGCCGGGCACCGATCATGCTCGCGACGCGATCGCGCGTCGCTACGGAATCCTTGGCTGGATCACCATGAAAGGCAGTCTCCTGCGCCGCGGCAAGACCGGAACGATCGGACTTGCCATCACTGCAGCTTGACCGCGTCAGTTGCCGAGCAGATCGTCCAACGCTGAATCGAACCGCGGATAGGTGAAGGGGAAGCCGTTGTCCGTCAGCACTTTCGACACGGCGTGACGACCCGTCAGGCCCAAGGCAGCGTCGCTGCGCAGCAGGAACGCGCCGAATCTGACCATGACAGCGGGCGTCGGCGGCGCAGGTGGCCGGTGAAGGTGCTTGCGCAGCCCGGCCATCAGTTCTGAATTGCGGACGGGATCCGGGGCAGTCGCGATGACCACGCCCGAGGCAGCCGAATCGGGTTCGAGGGTCCAACGAACGATCGACAGCCAGTCGTCGATGTGAATCCAACTTGTCCATTGTCGACCTGACGCAACGCGTCCGCCCAGACCGAGACGTACGAGCAACAGGAGTCGCTCTAGCGCCGGTGTGCCCTTCTCCAATACGACGCTGGTTCGCAGGATCACTACTCGTGACGTGTTTGCTCCCTCGACCGCTGCCTCCCAGTCCTTTGCGACGTCGGTCATCTGAGGTGGTCCGTCAGCGAGTGGGGAAGCCTCGTCGAGTCGGGTCTCTCCGGCGTCGCCGTAGATTGCGAGCGTGCTCGCTTGGATCCACACCGGAACAGGGTGCGCCAGTAGTTTCGACGCTTCGACCAGCGCGCGGGTCGGATCGACTCGGGAGTTGGTGAGCAGTGCGATGTTTGCCGGGGTGGGTCGGCGATCGACCAACTCGCCGGCGAGGTTGATCACCGCGGCGCCGTCGAGTTCTCCTGCCCAGTCGCCTACCGTGACACCGTCCCACTGAACCTGCCTGTGCCCGCCGGGTTTCGGTGACCGAGTCAGGACCACGACGTCATACCCACGGTCGGCGAGATCGTCGCTGATTCGGCGGCCGAGAGCGCCGGTGCCGCCGGCGATCACGACCTTCGTCATCACTGCGCCTGGCTGACCGAGGACATGTGGAAGTCGGGAATCCGCATGGGCGGCATGGCCGTGCGGGTGAACCAGTCTTTCCACTCGCGGGGAAGCGTGATCTCGGTGCGTCCAGCCTCGGTGACCCGCCGCAGGAGATCGAGCGGGCTCTCGTTGAAACGGAAGTTGTTGACGGCGCCGACGATCTTGCCGTCCTCGATCAAATACACCCCGTCACGGGTGAGTCCGGTCAACAGCAGCGTCGTCGGATCCACCTCACGGATGTACCAGAGGGTTGTGAGCAGTAGACCCTTCTCGGTACCTGCGATCATGTCCTCGATCGAGGTGTCGTCACCACCGGTCAGGATGAGATTGTCGCCGGGAACTGCGACAGGTCGACCGAATTCTCGTGCAGCGTGGCGCGGGTACGCCAGCGCATTGACGACGCCGTCTCGGACCCAGTCGACGGGTTCGATCTCCATACCGTTGTCGAACAGTGAGACGGATTCACTCGACGACGTCGTGATCACGAACGGCGCGGACTGCAAGCCCTCGGCGCCGGGGTCGGAGGTGAGTGTCAGTGGCAATCCGAGCTTCTCGCCGATCCGGGTACCACCGGTGGTGGAAAGTGCGGTGTGGCCCTCTTCGGCGCCGCGACCCTCCATGGTCCACATCAGATAGATCATCAGGTCCGCGACAGCAGAAGGCGGAAGAATCGTCTCGTAGCGGCCGGCAGGCAGACTGACCGAATTCTCCGCCCAGTCGAGCCGAGTGGTCAACTGCGACAAAAGATTCGGCACTGAAATGTCAGTGAAATCGACAGTTCCGGATCCGACCCAGGCGCTGGCGTCGCCGCGCTTGCCGTTGATCTCCACGGAGCCGGTGGCCTGAGCCGTTCTACGTCGCACGCCCGTCGAAGTTCCGAGCCAGGTGGTGTGCAACTGGTGGTGAGCGAAGCCGAACAACTGGTCGTCACTGTCGAAGGCCGTGGACAGGTCGGCAGCCAACTGCGCAAAGACACCGATGTCGGTCAGGGCGGCCGGCAGGTCCCAGTCGGTCTCTGCCGCCGACTGCGTGATCAGGTCGGACGCGTCGTCAGCCGGAGTGGCTGTGCGCGCAGCCTGTTCGCTTGCCTGTACGAGTGCGGAAATCTGCTCCGGATCGACACTGCTGGAACTGACAGTGCCCACCTTCGCGATGTCACCCTCGCGCACGATCGAGATCACCGTCCACGTCCGGGACAGCGAAACTCCGTTGGTGGTCATCGAATTGTTGGCCCACCGCAGCGACGCCTCACTCGCATCGGTCACGATCACCAACGATTCGTCTACCGTCCTCGCGGCCAATGCACGCTCGACGACCTGCTGCGGATCGATCACTGCTGAGCCTCCGAACGAGTATTGAGGATGTTGACTCCGCGGAACAGAGCGGACGGGCAGCCGTGGCTGACCGCCGCAACCTGACCGGGTTGCGCCTTGCCGCAGTTGAACGCGCCCTGCAGGCGCCAGGTCGACTCACCGCCAACGGCTTCCATCGAGCCCCAGAAATCCGTCGTCGTCGCCTGATACGCCACGTCACGTACCTGACCGTCGAGTTTTCCGTCACGGATCTTGAAGAACCGCTGACCGGTGAACTGGAAGTTGTAGCGCTGCATGTCGATCGACCAGGACTTGTCACCGACGACGTAGATGCCGTTCTCGACTCGCGAGATCAGGTCTGCGGTCGAGGTGTCCGTAGAAGGGTCGGGGGAGAGCGAGACGTTGGCCATTCGCTGGATGGGAACGTGATGTGCGGAGTCGGCGTACGAGCAGCCGTTGGAACGCGTCAGCCACAGCCTCGGCGCGAACACGCGGTCTAGTTGATACCCGACCAGTGTTCCGTCTGCCACCAGATCCCACCGTTGAGAGGCGACGCCGTCGTCGTCGAATCCGACGCTGGCCAGGCCGTGCTCTTCGTTACGATCGGCGGTCACGTGCATGAGTGGCGTTCCGTATTTCAGCGTTCCCAGCTTGTCCGGCGTCGCGAACGACGTACCGGCGTAGGCCGCTTCGTAGCCGATCGCGCGGTCGTATTCGGTGGCGTGTCCGATGGATTCGTGGATCGTGAGCCACAGATTGGTCGGATCGATCACGAGATCGGTCGGACCTGCTTCGACAGTGGGCGCCTTGGTCTTCTCGGCCAGCCACTCCGGGATCTGCGCGAGCTCTTCGCCCCAGTTCCACGTGCTCTGCGCCCCGAGGTACTCCCATCCGCGACCTACCGGCGGCGCCAAGGTGCGCATCGATTCGAAGCTGCCGGCCGACTTGTCGACGGCGGTAGCCTCGAATTCGGGGTGCAGACGCACCCGTTGCTGGGTGATCGACGAACCGGCCAGATCCGCGTAGAAAGTTTGCTCCTTGACCTGGAGGACGCTCGCCGTGACGTGATCCACGCCGTCAGCGGCTTGAAGCCGTCCGGAGTAGTCGACCAGCAGCGCTACCTTGTCGGCCGTCGGTGTCGCGAAGGGATCTTCGAGGTACGGGGACACCCACGTCGCGTCGGCATAGACGGGCTCGTCGGCGAGGGTGACCGGATCCCGATTGAGCGAGCGTAATGCCTTCGCAACCTCGACCGCTTGGCGTGCCAGCGCAGCCGCGACGTCAGGAGATACGTCGGCGTGCGAGGCGAATCCCCACGTGCCGTCGACGATCACACGGACGGCGACCCCGATCTCGTCTCCGTCGGACACCGCCTGAACTACGCCGTCGCGCAAGCGGATCGACTGTGTGAGCACGCGGTGGACACGAACATCGGCGTGCTGGGCGCCGGCTGTTCTCGCTGCCGACAGCGCCGCATCAGCGACGGCTCGCAGCGGGAGGGCGAGGAAATCTGCATCGACATCTCGGGTGACGGTCACGCACACGACGCTAGCCGACGACCGCCGATCTCAACCGAACTGCTGCCATCCGAGGCGAATCACCATGGCGATCACGACCACCAACAGCGTGATCCGGACGAATCCGGATCCCTTGCTCAGCGCCATCCGCGAACCGATGACCGCGCCGAGAACGTTGCACACCGCCATCGCCAAACCCAAACTCCACCAGACATGCCCGGTGACGGCGAAGTAGGCGAGCGCGCCGAAATTGGAACCGAGATTGATCACCTTCGCCATAGCCGCGCTCCGAACGAATTCGGTTCCGAGGAAGGTGGCGAAGCTGATGATGAGGAAAGTGCCGGTGCCGGGTCCGAGCAGACCGTCGTAAAGCCCGATGAGTCCGGCGGAGAGCAGCAGGACGAGGACGGTCTTGCGCTGCGTCGGACGATGAGTGGCGATCGTGGTGCCCAGCGTCGGCCGCATTGTCACGAAGACGGCGACAGCGACGAGTACGACCATCACGATCGGAATGAAGTACTTCTTGTCGATCAGTGAAACGGCCGCCGCCCCGCACGCGGACGTCACCGCAGCCAAGGCGGCTGCCGGCGCCATCTGCCGCCATTCCATCGGGATTCGACGCGAGAACGTGTACACCGCAGCACTCGTCCCAGTGAATGCCGTCAGTTTGTTGGTGGCCAGTGCGGCCTGCGGGGTCAATTGCGGGGCGACCAGAAAGAGCGCGGGCAACAGAATCAATCCGCCGCCGCCGACGACGGCGTCCACCCAACCCGCCGCCGTTGCTGCCGTCATCAGCAGTCCCCAATCAGCAATATCCACGGCGGTGACTCTTTCACAGCTGTGACACTCTTGAGCACATGCGGAGGTTCAGCCTGTGGCTGCGAGGAAAGCCGATGATCGCGGACAGCGCGCTCGCGCTCGTGTTCTTCGCGCTCGAGGTAGTCACGTTCGTCAGTTCGCCGCGTGAGGAGCGGTGGCCTCAGCTCGTCGTCGGATTTCTGATCTGCCTTCCCGTCGTGTGGCGTCGCAAATATCCGCGTGTGTCCGCTGCGTCCATATTGTCGATGTCGTACTTCGCGACCCTGATGATGTGGGCGACCGGGGATCCGGCTGCGGAACATCCAGGCCTGCTGGCGCTCGGAGTTTCGCTCTACACACTCGTTGCGTACGTCGATCGGCGTACCGGGGCGATATTCGCGTGCTTCCTTGCCCTGGACATGACTCTCTCGTTGCTCGTCATCCGCCAAGACGTGATCCTGACGATCATCATCGCGACGCTGCTCTATGCGCTGGCCTGGATCACCGCCGAGTTCTTGAGCGCGCGACGTGCCTACGACGAGGAAGTGGCCGCCAGACTCGAAGTGGCCGAATACGAACGAGACCGCCGCGCCGAGGATGCGGTGGCGACGGAAAGAACCCGGATCGCCCGCGAACTCCACGACGTCGTTGCCCACGCGGTCAGCGTGATGATCGTTCAAGCGGACGGCGCCTCGTACGCCGTCGATTCCAATCCCGCGTTGGCGAAGAAGGCGCTCGGCAACATCTCCAGCACCGGACGTGACGCCCTTGCCGAGCTTCGCCGGACCGTCTCGCTTCTGCGCACCGAGGTCAGTAGCGATTTGATGCCGCAACACGGAACGGCCGGCATCGCCAAGGTCGTCGAGATGATGCGGGCTGCCGGTCTCGGCGTGCGCCTCGAGCTGACCGGCGAGCTCGACGACGTCAGTCCATCGGTCAGCCTGGGCATTCATCGCCTCGTTCAGGAATCACTGACCAATGTCCTCCGCCACGCCGGCGCGAACCCGAAGGCCCGAGTCACCGTGCGCCGCACCGAGACCGCGGTACTGCTCGAGGTCGTCGACAACGGAACGTCGAGCTCGACCTTCGCTCACGGTTCGGGCAACGGACTGGTCGGCATGCGTGAGCGGGTGGCGGTACTGCACGGGACGCTCGAGACGGGACGACGCCCCGACGGCAGTTGGCGTGTGTACGCAGAGTTGCCGCTCGAGATCCACGATTGATCCCGGCTCGCCGCAATCGCATTGGCACCGACGTCTCAGGCCCGATAGGTTTACGCCGTGCCCATCACCGTGCTGCTAGTCGACGACCAGGAACTCATGCGGATGGGCCTGAACATGGTGCTCGAAGCACATGAGGACATCTCGGTCATCGGTGAGGCCGGTGACGGAGCCGCGGCGGTCGCAGCGGCGGTGGCGCTGAAGCCTGACGTCGTGTTGATGGATGTGCGGATGCCGATTGTCGACGGTGTGAAAGCGACGGAGCAGATTCTTGCCTCCGGGATCGAATCCAGGGTCCTGGTGATGACGACGTTCGACCTGGACGAACACGCGCTCGGCGCCCTGCGTGCCGGAGCGAGTGGGTTTCTTCTCAAGGACACCCCGCCCGAGGACCTCGTGTCGGCTATCCGCAGCGTGGCGGCCGGTGATGCGGTTGTTTCCCCGAAGGTGACACGTCGTCTGCTGTCGAGGTTCATCGTGGACGGTCCGGCGCCGCGACGCGATCCGGTGGTTCTCGACGTCCTGACCGAACGCGAACGCGAAGTCCTCGGGCACGTGGCCACGGGACTGTCGAACATCGAGATCGCACAGCAGCTGTACCTGTCCGAATCGACGATCAAGTCGCACGTCGGACGCATTCTGACCAAACTCGATCTGCGTGATCGTGTGCAGGCGGTGGTGCTGGCCTACGAGACCGGACTGGTGACTCCGGGCGCGTAGGCCAGCCGCCTGTCAGGCAGCGAGCGTTTCGGTCTGCTCAGGCATCAAAAGCGCCCACTGTTGGCAGCACGATGCAGGTCTTCCCGTCTGCGTAATCGACATTGCCGAACAGAGCGGCAAACACCTTGCCGTCGCCGGTGTCGACGACCTTCGAGAGCAACGGCGTATCGAGTACGGGCAACTTCTCGTCCAACGGGACGATGCCACCCTTGAAGGTGCCGACGTTGATCCAGGCAACACTCAACCCTGAGGTCTTGGGTATGCCGACGTAACCCGGGATTGCCTGGAACCGGAGATGGTCGGCCTCGACCCACGGCGGCAACGGGAAGTTCGGACCGGCCTGTGCGGAGCTGAGGGTGACGGTGACAGGTTCACCGGCCACGCCACACCCGACTGTCGGTGCGGGGTACATGAACGACTGCGGCTTGGTGACGCCGATGTCCGGGAGATCGAGGGCGGTCGTGATCTGATCAGCGCCTGCCGTGCCGATCAACTGCTGAACAGCAGCAGAGGCTTCGGGGGAGATGGCTGCGGCCTGCGCGATCAGCGCGGCAATTCCTTCGGGTACTACCGGTTCTGCGGCCGCGGTTCCCGCGCTGATCATCGTGCTGCCGGCGGTGAGTGCCACGACGGCGGCAGTGCCGGCGATGGCAGCGGGAATGTGTCGGGCGAGTGTCTTGCCGGGGAGTCGGCTCATGTCGGGCTCCTTCATTTCATGAGGCCGGGAAATGCGGCCCGAAGTGACTTGACCATGCGAATAGTCTCAACGTCAACTTGAGGTTTAGAATCGTTAGCGGAGCGTTAGTTAACGCCAGGCAAGTCGCACGTGCGCGAGAGAAGGCCCGTGTGACTCACGGCACTCGCCTGTTTTGCACCTCTGCGTCGTTGTCGGGAGAAAATCCGGCCCCTCGAGCGTTGAACGGATAGACCGTCTGAAAGGGGACGTCATGATCGCCGCCGTATTCCTCCTCTACGTGATCGTCGAGATCGCCGCATTGGTCATCGTGGGCAACGCCATCGGTGTCGCCTGGACAGTGCTGCTGTTTCTCGCCGGTTCGCTTGTCGGATTGATCCTCATGCGTTCGCAGTGGCGACGAGTCATGGACGGATTCCGCAAGGCAACCAGAGGTGAGGGATCGCCGTCACTGGCGGTCGCCGACGGCGCCTTGGTCGCGGCGGGCTCCGCGTTGATGTTCGTACCCGGACTCGTGACTTCGGTTCTGGGCCTTCTGCTTCTGATTCCGCCGACCCGGTGGGCGCTCCGCCCGCTTGCGGTGCTCCTGGCAGGCAAGCGCGCAGCAGCATTTGCCGCCGGTGGTGACGCCTTCGCCGGAACCGTCGGCTACGCGGCGCGCATGCGCGGAAACGGCGAGGTGATCGACGGCGAGATCATCGTCGAGACACCCGAAACCACCGAGTACGTAGCAAGCAACGGCAAGGAACTCGTCCTCGAGGGTGAGATTCTGGACACGGATACACCCACCCGTTCGCGGGGGCCGCAGTACTAACAGGCAGACTGGGTGCTCGTGACTACTCGTCTGCTGGTCAACGGCCGGATCTACAGTTCATTTGCACCTGACGCGACCTCGATCGCCATCACCGACGGCACCGTCGTGTGGGTCGGCGACGAGCGCGCCGGACGGGCGTTGCACCCCGCCGCGGAGATCGAAGACCTGGGCGGTGCGTTTGTCACTCCCGGGTTCGTCGACACCCACGTCCACATCACTGCATTGGGACTCAATCTCGTCTGTCTCGATCTCGTGGGCGCGACCTCACTGGACGAATGCCTCTCGCGAGTACGAACATTCGCAGCGGCAAACCCCGAAACTGCCCATCCCGACGCAGTCATCTGGGGACACGGTTGGGACGACACCGAGTGGGCAGATCAGACGCCGCCCTCGACCGCGGATCTCGACGCGGCTGCCCCTGGCCGCAAGGTGTATCTCTCGCGGATCGACGTTCACTCGGCCGCGTGCTCGAGCGCATTGCGCGACGGGATCTCCGGCCTCGCCGACACTGCCGGATACTCGGCCGACGGCCCGCTGACCTTCGACGCACACCACCTGGCGCGCAATGCGGCTCGGAACCTGCTGACCGAATCTCAGCGCGCGTCTGCTCGTACCGCGGCGCTCGATCTGTGCGCCTCCCGCGGGATCGTCGCAGTGCACGAGTGCGGGGGACCGGACATCTCGGGACTGACCGATTTCCAGGAACTACTGGCCCACGACCACGGAGTGGAGGTTCGGGGCTACTGGGGTGAGCGCGTCGACACCGAAGAGGATGCTCGCGCACTCCTCGACAAAACCGGAGCAGACGGACTCGGCGGGGATCTCTTCATCGACGGTTCGCTCGGTTCGCATACCGCGTGGCTGCTCGTACCCTATGCAGACCAACCTGATTCGACGGGCAACGCCTATCTCGACGTCGACGCGATCGCCGCACACATCCGGGCCTGCACCCTCGCGGGTGTCCAGGCCGGCTTCCATGCCATCGGCGACGGTGCCGTCTCGTCGGCAGCGGCCGCGTTCCGCAAGGTCGCCGACGAACTGGGTGGCCCCAAGGTCGCCGCGTTGGGTCACCGCCTCGAGCACGCGGAAATGATGTCGATGGCCGACGCGGAAACCTTCGCGGCCTTGGGTGTCATCGCGAGCGTCCAACCGGTGTTCGACGCACTGTGGGGCGGTACCGACGGTCTGTACGCCACGCGCCTGGGAGTCGACCGCGCAGCAGCGTTGAATCCGTTTGCACCTGCTGCCGGTAAGGGTGTCTCGCTCGCATTCAGCTCCGATGCCCCGGTCACCCCCATCGAGCCGTGGGCGATGCTGCGCGCCGCTGTCCAGCACCGCACCGACGGAAGTGGAATCTCACCGCGTGCGGCCTTCTCCGCCGCAACGCGCGGCGCCTGGCGCGCGGGCGGAGTGCGGGACGGCGCCGCGGGAACGCTCAATCCGGGTGCACCCGCCTCCTACGTGTTGTGGGCGGCAGGCGAACTCGAAGTCAGTGCACCGGCCGATTCGGTTCAGCGATGGTCTACCGATCCGCGCTCGCGAGTACCCGCTCTGCCCAGGCTGGCGGAAGATGCGCCGATTCCGGTCTGCATCAAGTCGGTGCATCGCGGACGCGTCGTCTACCAGCGCGGCTCGACGAGTGAGTGAGGCCGGCGCAGAGGCGCCCAGCAGTGATCGCTCCCGCGTGAGCGCTGTGCTCACCGGTTCGGCATGGCTACGTTCGCTGTACGCAGCCGCAGGCGGATTCTTGATCTTCGCCGGGTTCCCACCTCGTCCGCTGTGGTTTCTGGCGCCAGTCGGGATCGCTCTTCTGACGTGCGTGTTGATGAACTTCGGTCGAGGCGGATTGCGTCTTCGTGCCGGCTTCGGTTACGGGTACCTGGCCGGTCTCGGATTCCTGGTGCCGTTGCTTCCGTGGATCGGTGTGTTCGTGGGCGCGGTCCCGTGGATCGCGTTGGCCGCGGTGGAGTCGTTGTTCATCGGACTGTTCGGTTTGCTGGCGGTACTGGTGGCGAGGTTGCCTTGGGCACCTTTGTGGATTGCCGCGACCTGGACGCTTACCGAGTGGCTTCGTTCCAGCGTCCCTTTCGGCGGATTTCCTTGGGGCAGGCTCGCATTCGGTCAATCCGAAGGGTGGCTCCTCCCACTCGCGAGTATCGGCGGTGCGCCGCTGCTCAGCTTCGCGGTGGCCCTGACCGGTACCGGCTTGGCAGCAGTCGTCGTCGCTGTCGCGGCAAAACGATGGGACCGAGGATTCTTCGGAGCCGTTGCCGCCGCCATCGTGCCCGTGATCGTTGCTCTCGTGGTGTCGCCGTTTCTTGCCACCATGGATTCCGGCGACCGAACGATCACCGTCGCCGCGATCCAGGGCAGCGTTCCGCGGTTGGGCTTGGACTTCAACTCGCAACGCAAGCAGGTCCTCGACAACCACGTCACCGAAACCGTGAAACTGGCAGCCGAGGTGGACGCGGGCCGCGTCGATCAGCCTGACGTCGTGATCTGGCCGGAAAATGCCTCGGACATCGACCCACTGCGAAACGCCGATGCCGCGGCCGACATCACCCGAGCCTCCGAAGCGATCGGAGCCCCGATTCTTGTCGGCACCGTACTCGTGAATGCCGATCGGACGACCACCAATTCAGTGATCGTGTGGGACGGCGCCAATGGTCCTCAGGAACAGCACGACAAGAAGATCATCCAGCCGTTCGGTGAATACCTGCCATACCGAAGCTTCTTCCGGAACTTCTCCTCGTACGCCGATCGTGCGGGCAATTTCGTGCCCGGCGAGGGCAACGGCGTTGTCCACGCAGCGGGTGTACCGATCGGCGTCGCGACTTGTTACGAGGTTGCGTTCGACCGGGCGTTCCAGGAATCGGTGCGCAATGGTGCGCAGCTGCTGGCAGTACCGACCAACAACGCCACCTTCGGGGACACCGAGATGACGTATCAGCAGCTGGCAATGTCCCGTGTGCGGGCAGTCGAGCACGGCCGTGCCGTCGTTGTGGCCGCAACCAGTGGTGTCAGCGCCATCATCGCTCCCGACGGGGCAGTGACTTCGCAGACCGACCTGTTCGTGCCGGCGGCACTTGTGGCCAAGGTGCCGCTCTCGACCAGCTCCACCCTCGCTACCCGAGTAGGTCCGGCGCCGGAGATCGTGCTCAGCATCATCGCGGTCGGTGCGATTTCACTGGCGCTGGTAGCCCGGCGCCGAGATCGGGCCGAGCAATCACCTGAGGAGACTGCGGCAATCTGACCCGAGCAACGGATATCGGGCTGCCGATGTTCCGAGGGGCGCCTACGCGGGTACTCGCTGTGCCACCCGTTCCTGCGTAAAGGCGGCCTCCTGTGACCGAGCCAGACAAGACCGAGCCAGACAAGACCCAGCCTGAGAAGACCCAGCCTGAGAAGACCGGGCCCCAGACTGCAGTTCGCAAGACCAGTGTCGTCGACGCGGTGCTGCAGTCACCGCTCGCGGGGCTGTCACCGTGGATCCTGCTGTCCTTGCTCTCCGGGCCGGGAAGGTTCGAGGAATCCGCGGCCGCCGCGCTCGGGTTGTCACTGCTGATCTTGGCGGCCAGTCACCGGCGCGGCGGCACGGTGAAGCTGTTGGAGGTCTTCGACGTCGTGTTCTTCGGCGTTCTGGCGGCCATCGGCCTCCTCGCGTCGGCGAACACGATTCGGTGGTTCGAACTCTGGGGAGGCGAACTGACCAACATCGCGCTGGTGGTCTTTGCCTTCGGATCGATCCTGCTCCGCAATCCTTTCACTTTGCAGTACGCGAAAGAGTCGACGCCTGAAGAGTATTGGACGACGCCACTGTTTCTGCGCATCAACTACGTCATCACCGCAGTGTGGGCGCTCGCCTTCACATGGTCGGCCGCAGTGGGCCTGTTCGGAGACGCGCTGCTGCACGACGGAGACAACTTCTGGACCGGATGGATTCTGCAGTTGCTCGGAACCTTCTTCGCGATCTCCTTCACCGAGTGGTACCCCGAGTATGCGCCGAACAAGGCCGCTCAGGCTCAGGGCCTCGAAACCGAACCACCGCAGTCGATTTTCAGGCTGTTCGACTTTTTGCCGGTGTTCGTAGCCGTGACCGGCATCGCGGGGTTGGTGACCGACTCCGTTTCCGTGACCGCAGGCGTCACGTTGATTCTGGTCGGCGTGTTCGGACATCTGGCGATGCGACGGTTCACCGTCGACTAGGAGCTCTCGGTGATCTCGCGCCGACGGGAACTTGGTGCACGATCGTCTCGATGACCGGTAGGTGCCGGCTGATGCACGGAATTTGTCCGTTTCTGCGATAGTCAGTGCACCTGCCGTGCAATGGAAACGAGGGAAATTGAGCGTTATTTCGAGTACTGCACACAAGCACGAGCCCATACACGGACGACGTCCACCAGCGGATCACCGCTTCCTCGGACTCGACACACGCGTCTTCCCACACGCCCTCGCGATCTTGGGGGTGTGGATGCTCTGGACCGTGATCGTGCCCGCCATCGATTCCGCTGTCTCCTCCGAAGATCCAACCGGCGCCGGAGACCGAATGGCCGTGACCGAAACGGTCTCCTTCGCCGCACCTGCGGGCTGGAATGTCGAGAGTGGTTTCCGAACCGACCAACATGGCGCGTCCGATTCGTTCCCGCGTGTGACGTTGACCGGCGGCACCGTCACCGTGAGCGTCGACGCCGACACATTCAGTGGAACTGCCGACGAGCTCCTCTCCCAAACAGATGCCGTGAGTCTGGCGACGAACGGCAGTTCCGTGCTTGCGGTCTCCGGTACACGCCAGCCGATCAGCACCGACGGGGGTCTGAGCGGCGTCCAGGTCAGCTTTGACACTCCGCGGTCCGCCGGATCGGTGACAACATTCGTCGCCGACGGCGAGGGAATTCGGGTACAGGTAGTCGGCCCACCCGATCAGATCGCCGCCCGCAGTCGAGAAATCACCGACATGATCGCCTCCATCGGCACACATGAGGGAGACACCAAGTGAGCAGCGATCTCCTCGAAACCCGCTCTCGCGCATTCGATACGACGGCCTGGGGCGAGAAATTTCACTTCTTCCAACCACGCAACGTCGTGTTCTGGATATACCTGTGGATGTGCGGATTCGGCCTCGTCAAAGGCTGGCAGATGTTCGCCCCCTTCGCCGGATACTTCGGGCGCGCACTCCTCGTTGCCGGCATCGTCGGCATCATCAGCGCCGCGGTCTGGACATGGTGGTTCCGGCACATCGACCGCTACGAACGCCAACCCGTAGGACTAGTGGTCACCGGCTTCATCTGGGGCGCCACCGCAGCAACGTTCACTATCGCGGTACCCGCGAACGGAGCAGTCGGCTCGCTCTACACGAAGATTTTCGGGCAGGTATGGGCTCAGGACTGGCATGCGGGCCTCTCTGCACCGTTCGTGGAGGAAACCGCCAAAGGCATCGGCATCGTCGTCCTCCTCGCGCTTGCACCGCGACTGGTGCGCACCGCAACCGACGGCCTGCTCCTCGGCGCTTTCATCGGCTTGGGATTTCAGACCAGCGAAGACTTTCTGTACTCGATTGCCGGCGCGACGCAGGGCTTCGGCGCCCACCAAACCGACGGCCTGATCGGTTCCATCGCCACCCGCACCTACTCCGACATCGTCTCTCATCCCCTCTTTACAGCCCTTTTCTGCGCCGGCGTGATCTATCTGATCGGCACCCCGGCCCAGCCCCGGCGGATCGGACGCGGATTGGCGTTGATCGTGGCACCCATCCTGATCCACGGCGTGTGGGATTCGATGCTCGCGATCGCCGGCGGCAGCAGTTCGCTCGTGTTCGTCATCATGATCGGCGACATCGTCTTCGCTTTCACTGCCTTGTGGATCGCGTTCGTCTGGGCGCACCCACGTGAATCCCACTTCGTCCGTGACATTCTCGCCCCGGAAATCGAGTCCGGCGTCCTGACCGACGCCGAGGTGACAGCCGCCGGCGGATGGCGACAACAACGCACTTACGCGAAAGCCGCACCCACTCGCACCGAACGTCGCCAACGACGACATATCGTTCGTGCCGCGCTGGATCTGTGCAGCGACCTTGCTGTCAGCAAGGGCGACGACAGCTCCCAGGTCGTCGAATCACGCAACGAAATCACCCGCCTCCGCCAAGGAACCGCGGCACAGAGCATCGATCGGTGACCGCGAAGTAGCGGAAGTACCGTTCAGCACCGTAAGTCATTTACCCACACCCCAGTCGGCGTGAGTGGGGTACCGAAGTTTGGTGTGTCGCGGGGTGGGGGATACAGCTCACACTGGTGCACGAAGCAGTGCCGATGGTTCTCCAGCGCGAATCGCGAATCCGCGCACTGTCGGCTCGCGAGTGCGCCTGGATGCTGAATGACGTTGTCCTGAAGTGCCTTTGAGGACCGCGAAGCATCCTGAAGTTGCCACGTCGAAGAAGGGCCGAAGTATGACGTCGACTTGTGAACGATCACTCCCCGTAGAACGAGAAAGACCGCCCGGTGTAGAACCGGACGGTCTTGATCGAAGTGCTAGTTCATGCGCCGCGACGCTTGGCCTTCAGCAAATCGAGACGCTCTTTGAGGAGCTCTTCGAGTTCCTCGACCGAGCGACGCTCGAGCAGCATGTCCCAGTGGGTGCGGGGAGGCTTGACCTTCTTGGCTTCGGGGGCAGTTCCCTCCATGAGGGCGCCTTCGAGGCCGTTGCGGCACAACCAGGTGCCGGGGATCTCGGCTTCGTCCGCGAACGGGATGTCGAAGATCTCGCCGTTCTCGCACTTGTACTTGGCCATACGACGGGGCGCGAGGTCATGGTCACGGTCGGTCTCGTAGCTCACAGCTCCGAGACGGCTACCTCGAAGTACGCGATCTGCCATGGTGGTGTCCTCTCTTCGTTCGTCACCGCTGGTGGGCGCCCTGACTTGGGGAGTAGACGCTCACACTCATCTACAACGCCACGAGCACCCGATTGGTTCCCGTGTGGCGAGAAGACGCAACCTCTCCATCTTACCGGGTACCGCGCGCGTTCATCGAAGGCGTCCGAATCTCGAGTACAGTGTCGACTCATGGCTGAGAGCACACGCGTCGGATCACCGCAGACTGCGCGTTCCGGAAACCCGTGTGTGTGGTGCGGCCGCGAGGTCGCGGTGACGGGAGTGGGTCGTCGTCGCCGGTACTGCAGCCAGTCTTGTCGCCAGCGCGCGTACGAGCAGCGCAATGCCGTCAAGGGCACGTCGATCCCGGCTGACGCCGTCATCTTGACCGCCGTCGAGGCCGTCGAACTGGTGGATCGGATGTTCGAGGTTCGCTGCGCCGCCGAAGATGTGGCGACTGCTGTTGCCGAGGGAGCCGAAAGTTCGGAACTCGCACAGTTGTGTGAACGGTTGACCGAACTTGCCCGTGAAGCCGAACGTTTCCGGTGAAGCAGGTGTGGGCAACCGGTTTCTAGCCTTGCGTTGAGCACCGCAGCACTGCGGTGCGCCTGACGCCTGACGACGACAAATTCTGATCCTGAGTTCGGACCTTCGGGGAGGTTCGGACTTCGAAGCGACCCTTCGTCGAGGTCGATGACCTTCGGCTGCGCTCTCGCAGGATCGCCACATGGTTTCCACTCGATATCGAGGCGGTGCGATGTTTCTCTTCAATCCCCGAGCCACAGTTCCCGGCGCTGATCGTCACAACGCTGTGTGGGGGTGGTCGTGATGGATACCGACAAGAGGATCGATCCGCTGACCGGATCGCGAAGCCTGCCGGCAGGGGCGTTTCCCCTGTCAGCGGTGCAGCGCAGTATGTGGTTTGCGCAGCAACTTCACCCGACGGTGCCGTATTTCATTGCGCAGTACATCGAGTTCCACGGCGACCTGGACATGCAACTGCTCAGCCGCGCTGCAGTGGAGGCCGCCCACGAGTTCGAGTCGCCATTTCTGCGGTTGATGTACCCCGATGGTGAGCCGTGCCAGATCGTGGACTTCACGATCGATCCGGGTATCGACTACTTCGACTTCCGCGAGCGTGAGAACCCTCGGCAGGCTGCGTCGGAGTGGATGGACAACGATTACGCGACGACGCTCGACTTGACGCGTGATCGTCTCGTCGAGATGACAATTCTCCAAACTGGTGATCGAGACTACTTGTGGTACACCAGGATTCACCACGTTGCTCTCGACGGATACAGCGGAATGACGATAGTGAATCGAATTGCCGCGATCTACACCGCAGCAGTCGAGGGCCGGGAGCCTGCGGTAAACAAGGCGCTCGACGTCACGACGCTGTCCGAACTCGATCAGAAGTACCGCGAATCGAGTCGGTTCGAGGCCGACCGCGAATACTGGGCCCAGCGAGTGTCCGGCGTCGAGCACGGTTCTACGTTGGCAACGCGTGAGGGACCTCCGACTGCGCGTAGCGAACTCGTCAGTGCCGCGATGTCGGCGAACAGCCTTGCTGCCTTGGACGAGTGGAATTCGCGTTCCGGTGCCACTGCGGCGGCGGTGCTGATTTCGGCACTGGCGTGCTATTTGTCTCGCAACACCGGCTACGACGACGTTCTGATAAATCTGCCGGTCTCGGCGAGGACCACGGCACCGCTGCAACGCTCCGGCGGAATGCTGGTCAACGTCGCGCCCCTTCACATCCACGTCGACCCCGACGAAAGCGTGGACGATCTGGTCGGGCGGGTCCAACTCGAACTCCTCGGCGCGCTTCGTCATCAGCGATGCAGTCTCGAAGACATCAGGCGCGATGCGGGCTTGGCGGTCGGCGATGCACGACTGTCCGGTCCGATGATGAATGTGATGCTCTTCCGGCAGGAGATAACACTGGGATCACTGACCGGCGAGTTTCACATCGTCACGTCGGGGCCCGTCGAGGATCTCCTGGTCAACGTGTACCAGAGTGGCGACCCAGCTCAGACGTTGATCGACTTTCGTGGCAACCCCAATCGCTACGGTCACGACGAACTGGTTGAACACCACCGGGCGTTCACCGAGTTGGTCGCAGAACTGACAGCAGCACCGGCCGGTACGCCGATGAACCGGATTCATCCGGCAAGCGCCGAGGCCGGGGCACGCAGTGCGCAGCGGAGGGAAACCGAAAGGTTCTGGGCTGGATATCTGGGGGACTCCGACGAGGGTTCGGCGCTGGGGCTCGAGCGAATCGACGCAGAATCGGAGCCGACCACTACGAATCGGCTCAGCTTCCCGCTCGATCCCGCGGTCGCCGAACTTGCACGTACGGAAGATGTCTCACTCTTTGCCGTTGTCCACGCGGCATTTGCGGCATTGTTGTCGAGATCGACCGAGCGCCGTGACGTGTTGATCGGAACGAGGACCGAGTGGGGGACTTCGCCGCTGCGCTGCGAGGTCGATCCGGCGGCGCCGTTCGACGAGTTCGTGAGTTTTCTTGCTCGAGAACGCGACACGTTGTTGGTTCGATCGGCGGCAGGTATCCCCGAGCTGCCCGAGTTGCACGTCCATCTCAACGACGGCTCGCAGGAGACCACGATTGCCGGCCTCGATGTGGCGATCGACGTCCACGCGGATACCGGCGCCCTCGAGGTGGCGTACTCCACGCAGCACTACGCCGAATCCACGGTCCAAGCCTTCCTCTCGCGACTGGTGCGGATCCTTGCGGGCGCAGCGGCAGCCCCGCGAACGTCGGTCGGAGATCTCGATCTTCTCGACGAGTTCGAGCGTGAGTTCCTTATGCCGGCACGGGGAGCGACCGCGTCCGCGCCGTTGACCCTGCCCGATATCCTCAGCCGGGCCGCGGCTGTGAACCCCGATGCCCCGGCGCTCGTTTTCGGTGATCGTGAGGTGAGCTACCGGGAACTCGACGCCGAGTCGAACACACTCGCCCGCGAACTGATCAACAGGGGAGTCGGCCCAGGCACCTACGTCGCCCTTGCACTGTCGAGGTCGATCGAATCGGTGACCGCGACGTGGGCAGTGGCCAAGACCGGCGGCGCCTTCCTTCCGATCGATCCGCACTACCCCGAGGATCGTATTCGGCACATGCTCACCGATTCGGGAGCTGTTGTCGGAATCAGCGTGGGGGAGCACCATGCCGGGCTCGCCGATTCGGTGGACTGGCTGCTTCTGGACGAATTCCGCACCGACGAACCGAACGCGTACCGCTCGGACGCACCGCTCGACGATGGCGAACGTCGCTCACGCGTTCGCTACGACGACCCGGCTTACCTGATCTACACCTCGGGATCTACCGGCGTCCCCAAAGGCGTCGTGGTCAGTCACCGCGGGCTGAGCAGCTTCGCCGACGAAGAACGAATCAGGTTCGGAGTCGAACCAGGCGACCGCACCCTGCATTTCTCGTCGCCGAGCTTCGACGCTTCGGTACTCGAACTTCTCCTTGCCTTCGGCGGCGCGGCGACGATGGTGATAGCGCCGCCCACCGTGTACGGCGGCGACGAACTGGCCCAGGTGATGCGCGTCGGCCGGGTGACACACGCTTTCGTCACCCCGGCCGCGCTGGCAACTGTTGATCCCGCCGGCCTACCGGATCTACGAGTGGTCGTGACCGGCGGCGACGCCTGCTCGCCCGCGCTGGTAGATCAGTGGTCACACGGACGCTCGATGTTCAACGCGTACGGACCGACCGAAACCACCGTCGTCGCCACCCTGACCGGACCGCTGAGCAGCGATGTTCCCGTCACGATCGGAAAGCCGATGCGCGGCGCCGCGGCCGTCCTCCTGGATTCGCGGCTTCAACCGGTGCCGATCGGTGTCGCCGGCGAACTCTATGTGAGCGGTATCGGTTTGGCGCGTGGATACCACGCGCGAGCCACGATCACGGCCGAACGATTCGTCGCCGACCCCAACGGCGTTGCGGGAGAGCGCATGTACCGCACGGGTGACCTCGCGCGGTGGAACGGCGCGGGTGAGCTGGAGTACCTCGGACGGAGCGACTTCCAGATCAAGATCCGCGGTTTCCGCGTCGAACTCGGCGAGATCGACGACGTACTGCGCCGCCATCCGAGCGTCGCGCAGGCCGTCACCGCCGGAGTTTCGGGCCCGAGTGGGGAAACACTGTTGGCGGCGTACGTCACGGCGGCTGAGGGCACGCACATCGACAACTCCGAATTGATCGCCCACGCCGGATCCTCGTTGGCAGCGCACATGGTTCCGTCGCGGATCGTCGTACTCGATTCCATTCCACTGACTCCCGCCGGAAAGATCGACAGGAAAGCATTACCGGACATCGATTCGGCTGGCGGCACGGCCGAATACCGTGCCCCCGAGACCTCGACCGAGAAGCGAATTTCTGCAGTGTTCTGCGATCTGCTCGGCATCACCAGGGCGGGAGCAGACGACAGTTTCTTCGACCTCGGCGGTGACTCGCTGATCGCGACCCGAGTCGTGTCGAGGGTCAACGGAGCACTCGGGACGACGCTGAGCGTTCTCGACCTCTTCGAGGCGCCGACCGTCTCCGCTCTGGCTGCTCGCGCAGACCTCGCGGACTCGCGGAACACGCGCGCCCCAGCACTGACGCGTATCGATCGCCCTGACCGGATACCGGTATCTCTGGCTCAGCAACGTATGTGGCTGACCAATCAACTCGATCCGAGTTCGCCGGCGTACAACATTCCGATCGCGGTTTCGATGACCGGCGATCTCGACGTCAACGCACTGTTCACCGCACTGCGGGACGTGATCGTTCGGCACGAGGTCTTGCGGACCGTTTTCCCCGAGAGCGCCCGTGGTCCGGTCCAGCACGTTCTCGGTGTGGACGAGATGTTCGATCATCTCGAGGTGGAAACGGTGCCTGCCGCAGCGGCCGCAGCGCGGGCGAGCGAACTGGCACGAACGGGATTCGACGTCAGCGAATCGGTGCCGATCCGCGCCACTCTGCTCGAGGTGAACGAACGCGAGCACACCCTGGTCCTCGTCGTTCACCACATTGCAGCGGACGGCCTGTCGATGGCGCCGCTGGCTCGTGACGTGATGGTCGCGTACGCGTCGAGGGCGAGCGGGCGTGTACCGGCGTGGTTGCCGCTCGAAGTGCAGTACGGCGATTTCAGCGAATGGCAACGCGGAGCGCTCGGCGAAGCGTCCGACCCGGATTCGATTCTCGCCGAGCAGTTGCGGTTCTGGTCGCACACGCTCGCCGAACGCGGTGAGCTCGCGGAACTGCCGATGGATCATCCGCGGCCTGCAGGTGTCTCGCTGCGCGGTGGCGATCTCGATTTCCGGATCGACTCCGCGACGTACCGCCGGGTCGGCGAGATCGCGGCGCGATGCGACGTCAGCGTGTTCATGGTGATCCACGCCGCGCTGGCCGTCCTGCTCAGTCGAGAATGTGGAGCGAACGACATCACGATCGGCACCCCGGTGGCCGGGCGTAGCGAGCGCGCCCTCGACGACGTCGTCGGAATGTTCGTCAACACGGTGGTGCTGAGGACGGTTCTCGACGGGGGACTCACCTTCGGTGAAGTTCTCACCCGCGTCCGGGACGTCGACGTGGCGGCCTTGCAGCACACCGAAGTGCCGTACGACGTGCTCGTCGAATCCCTCGCAGAGCGCCAGGCACCGCTGTTCCAGGTCATGTTGGTGATGCAAGGCGCTGCTCCCGCCGAGGTCACCTTGCCCGAGCTCGACGTCACGGTTGACGAACTGTCCACGGGTGCAGCAAAGTTCGATCTTCAGGTCATTCTCACCGACCGCGGCGACCATCTCGACGGCCAGTTGAACTATGCCAGCCAACTTTTCGACTCGGACACCATGTCGGGCCTCGCTGATCGCTTCACGATGCTCCTCGACGCGGTAGCGGCCGACCCCGAATCAATCGTCGGCGACGTCGATCTCACAGCTGTGGGCGAGGCGGAACTGGTCCTCGAGCGCTGGAATGCCACCGAACACGCCGTACCGATCACCACCCTCTCCGACCTGGTGGCGGAGCAGGCAGCCCGGACGCCCGAGGGGGCCGCGCTCATCTACGGCGAGCGGACACTGACGTATGCGGAGTTCGACGCGAGGGTCAGCGAACTTGCCAGAACCCTCATCGCCCACGGTGTCGGCCCGGACATGCGCGTCGCGGTGTCGATTCGCCGGTCACCCGAACTACTCGTCGCGGTCCACGCCGTGATCCGTGCCGGTGCGGCGTATGTCCCGGTGGACCCCGACCATCCGGCCGAACGGATCGCGTACGTCTTCGACATCGCCGCACCGATCTGTGTGCTGAGCCGGCCCCAGGACCACGGCGCACTTCCCGCGCGAGTCCCGATCGTCGACGTCGATCTCGATCGTCCCGTGTCCACGACGGTGCCGATCACCGACGCTGATCGGATCCGACCCCTCCTCCCGGACAATGCTGCATACGTGATCTTCACGTCCGGATCGACCGGTCGACCGAAAGGCGTTGCAGTATCACACCGTTCGATCGTCAATCGCCTTCTGTGGATGCAAGACGCGTACCCACTTCACGCGTCGGACGTGGTGCTGCACAAGACTCCGGTGACCTTCGACGTCTCGGTGTGGGAACTGTTCTGGCCCCTGCAGACTGGTGCGCAGTTGGTGATCGCGGAACCGGAGGGGCACCGTGATCCCGGGTACCTGTCGGCGTTGATGGCCGAAAAAGGCGTCACGACGGCGCACTTCGTTCCGTCGATGCTCGCGGAATTCGTCGCGGTCGCGACTGCCGGGCAGTGCGCAAGCCTGCGTCAGGTGTTCTGCAGCGGTGAAGCTCTCGCTCCCACCACCGCGGAGGCGTTCACCCGTCTGAGTTCTGCAGGATTGTTCAACCTGTACGGACCCACGGAGGCTGCCGTCGACGTGAGCGCCGCCGAATTCACCCCCGACATGACCGTCACCGTTCCCATCGGTGCTCCTGTGTGGAACACCCAGCTCTATGTCCTCGACGGGCGGCTGCATCCCGTTCCGGTCGGCGTTCACGGCGAGCTGTACCTGGCGGGAGTGCAACTGGCGCGTGGATACCTCGGGCGCAGCGATCTCACGGCCGACAGATTCGTGGCCGATCCGTACGGCCCGGCTGGCACCCGGATGTACCGAACCGGTGATGTCGTCCGGTGGCGCGCCGACGGGCTGCTCGACTACGTCGGTCGACGCGATTTCCAGGTCAAGATCCGCGGCCAGCGCATCGAGCTCGCCGAGGTCGAAGCAGCGTTGCTCAGGCTGCCCGGTGTCACGCAAGCTGCTGCTCTCGTCCATCACGACGACGTGGTCGGTGACAGCTTGGTCGGCTACGTCATCGCCGAGACCGGCACCTCGATCGACACGGACGGCATGCGCGCCGAGTTGAGAGGTCTCCTTCCCGCCTACATGGTTCCCGCAGTGGTCATCGCCCTCGACGTGTTTCCGCTCGGCTCGACCGGCAAGCTCGATCGGAAAGCCCTGCCCGCTCCCAGCTTCGACAGCTCGCAGACGTATCTGGCGCCGCGAACACCGCTCGAAGCACAGTTGGCGGCGATCTTCGAGGAGCTGCTGGAATCCGGGGCCGTCGGTGTTCACGACAACTTCTTCGAGATCGGCGGAAACAGTCTCGTCGCTGCCCGCGCCGTGGCGCGCGTGAACGATTCACTCTCGTTGAACCTGTCGATCAGAGAGTTGTTCGACGCGCCGACCGTTGCGCAGTTGGCGGTCGAGTGCGCAACGGCGCGAGGGGGAGCAACCGTTCTTCCACTCGAGGCGTTGCCGCGGCCACAGTCGATTCCGCTGTCGCTGGCGCAGAAGCGCATGTGGTTCGTCAATCAATTCGACGTCACCTCCGCGGCGTACAACGTGGCCATAGCGATCAGGCTGAGAGGCCGGTTGGACGTTGCGGCCTTGGAAGGCGCGATCACCGATGTGCTCGATCGCCACGAATCGCTGCGCACGCTGTTTCCCATGATCGAGGGAGTGCCGGCGCAGGTGATCGTGGAACCCGGTGAAGCGTTGGGGTCGCTACCGATTGTCGGCGCGAGCACCGAAGCGGTACTCGGGGAGATCGAACGCGTCACCTCGAGGGGCTTCGACGTGACGCAGGCTCCACCGATCAGGGCGGAACTGATCGAGGTCGACGCAGAAGATCACGTCCTGGCTGTGGTCGTCCATCACATCTGCGCCGACGGATTCTCGATGGCACCGTTGGCGTTCGACGTGATGAGCGCGTACTCGGCACGGCATCGAGGTGAGGCACCCGACTGGTCTCCTCTCCCGGTCCAGTACGCGGACTTCGCGATCTGGCAGGAAAGGGCTCTCGGACGGATAGACGAAGCGGAGAGCACCCTCGCCGGCCAGCTCGAGTACTGGACACGTCAGCTGGCAAGTGTGCCCGAGCTTCTCGCGCTCCCCGCAGATCGCCCGCGGCCGCGCGTACAGGATCTCTCGGGCGGCGTCGTTCGATTCGACATCGATGCCGGCATTCATCGTCGTCTGAGCGAAACCGCGATCGAACACCGAAGCAGTATGTTCATGGCGATACACGCCGCGTACGCGGTGCTCGTGGCCAGATTGTCCGGCATGGAAGACATCACGATCGGCTCACCGATCGCCGGACGCGGAAATGCCCTCCTGGATCCGATGGTCGGTATGTTCGTCGGAACGTTGGTGCTGCGCGCCGATGTCGACCCCGCAGCCTCGTTCACCGATCTGTTGGCCAGAGTTCGCAGCACCGACCTCGACGCCTTCGCTCACGCAGACGTCCCCTTCGAGCGCGTCGTCGATGCGCTGGCTCCGGAGCGGTCGACTTCGCATTCACCGTTGTTCCAGGTGATGCTGGAGTTCAAGAACACCAGTCGACCAGCAGTTCGTCTGACGGACCTCGAGGTCGAGGTCCTCGAACTCGAATCCGCCGTTTCGAATTTCGATCTGCAACTCACGCTTGCCGAGACATTCGACGACGACGGCCGGCCGGCGGGAATCGAGGCCGGGTTCACCTACGCGAGCGCCCTGTTCGACGAGTCGACGGTCGAAGGCTTCGCTCGATATCTTGTTCGGATCCTTGGTGCGGTGACCGAATCACCGCACACGCCGGTCGGCGACATCGATCTCGTGGTCGACACCGACACGATCAGCGTCGTGTCTGCACCGGAACTTCCCGACCAGGTTCACTTCTCGACGTTGCTCGAGCGGAAGTACGTCGACGAACCGCAGAGAACTGCACTGATTTTCGGCGACCGACATCTGACGTACTCCGATCTGGACCGCCGGGCCAATCGGCTTGCACGACTGTTGATCGGCCGCGGGGCAGGTCCGGAATCCGTTGTCGCCCTGGCATTGCCACGCTCACTGGAATCCGTGGTCGCGATCTGGGCGGTTGCCCGGACCGGCGCCGCATTCGTACCCGTCGACCCGGCGTACCCCGTCGACCGCGTACATCACATGATCAACGACTCGGGAGCGGGCGTCGTCCTCACCACCGCCGAGCATGTGGGTGTCGTCCCCGACGAGGCAGACGCAGTTCTGCTCGATCAGGCCGAGACACTGGCAACCCTCGAACAGTTCGGAGATCAGCGGCTGGAGGCCTCGGAACTGGCGGGGACGGTGTCTCTGGACAATCCCGCCTATGTCATCTACACCTCCGGTTCCACCGGCGTCCCCAAAGGTGTCATGGTCACTCACCGTGGGCTTTCGGCACTCGCCGAACAGGAACGTACTCGATTCGGGGTGGAATCGACCTCGCGCACGCTGCATTTCAGCTCACCGAGCTTCGACGCCTCGATTCTCGAACTCCTGATGGCCGTTGGTGCCGGGGCCACGATGGTCATCGCTCCACCGAGCATCATCGGCGGAACCGAACTGACGAGCCTGATCGCCGATCAGCACGTCACGCACGCCTTCATCACCCCGGCCGCTCTGGCCACGGTCGATCCGAGCGAACTGAACGAGCTGGTTTGCATCGGAACCGGTGGCGACGTCTGCCCGCCCGATCTCGTCGCCGCCTGGGTCAGTGATCACCGGATCATGATCAATGCCTACGGACCGACCGAATCGACGGTCGTCGCCAGCATCACCGAGCCGATGTCCCCGGCCGATCGAGTGACGATCGGTCGCCCGTCGACAGGCATCACTGCGTGGGTCCTCGACAATCGCCTGCACCGCGTCCCGGTCGGAGTGACGGGGGAGCTGTACGTCAGTGGCGACGGACTCGCCCGCGGTTACCGCAACCGCGCCGGCACCACCGCCGAACGTTTCGTGCCCAATCCCGCGGGCAGTGCGGGCACACGGATGTACCGCACCGGCGACCTCGCCAGGTGGAACAAGAACGGCGAACTCGAGTACCAGGGCCGAGGTGATTTCCAGGTCAAGATTCGTGGGTTCCGCATCGAACTCGGCGAGATCGAAGCAGTTCTGGCTCGCTATCCCGGGGTCGCGCATTCCGTGGTGACCACGCTCGAACGTGACGGAGGCGCCGCGCGAATCGTCGGATACGTCGTGCCCGCCAACGATGCTCAGACTGTGGATCCCGAGGCCGTCATCGCGTTCGCGGGTTCGGCTCTGGCCCCGTACATGGTTCCTGCGGCGGTGGTCGTGCTCGACGAACTGCCGATGACTGCCAACGGAAAGCTCGACCGCCGAGCCCTGCCGGTTCCCGACCTGCGAGCAACCCAGGCACGCTCGCGGGCTGCCGAGTCCGATACCGAGCGCACGCTGGCCGCCTTGTTCGTCGATGTCCTCGGTGTCGAATCGGTGGGCGTCGACGACTCGTTCTTCTCGATGGGCGGCGATTCGATCATGTCGATTCAGCTCGTCGCCCGTGCCCGCGACGCCGGGCTCGTGTTCACCCCGCGTGACGTCTTCGAGGTGAAATCGGTCGCCGGTCTTGCGGTTTTGCTGGCATCGACCAAGGACGACGAACCCGAGGTGCTCGAGGAACTTCCCGGAGGCGGCGTCGGCCACATGCCGTTGTTGCCGGTGGCACAGTGGTGGCTCGACCGGCTCGGCTCCGATCTCCAGGGGCTCGATTCGTTCTCCCAAGCGACCCTTCTCAATGCGCCGCACGGGCTTCGCAGTGTGGAGCAGTTGACCGCAGCGCTTCAAGTCGTTCTCGATCGTCACGACATCCTTCGCGCGCGCCTCGAACTCGACGGCGAGCGCGGGCTCATAGTCGGCGATCCGGGATCTGTTGCAGCCGAGGACATCTGCCGGGTAGTCGAGGTCGAGGCCGAGCCGGGCACCGCCGTGTTCGACGCGGCGATCGTCGCCGCCCTGGGTGATGCACGTCGAGAACTCGACCCCGTCCGGGGCGAGATGGTGCGGGTCGTCTGGTTGTCCGGCGTACGCAACACCGGCCGGTTGCTCCTGGTGATCCACCACCTCGCGGTGGACGGCGTGTCCTGGCGCGTGCTCGTACCGGAACTTGCGTCCGCTTTCCACCGGATCGACGCCGGCGAGGAGCCGGAGCCGTCGTATTCGGGCACGTCGGTTCGTCGTTGGTCGCATGCGCTCCGTGACATCGCGCCCGATCGAAGAGTCGAATTGCCCCGGTGGCGTTCGATCCTCGAAGGTGACGACCCCCTGATCGGAACCCGGCCGCTGGACCCGCGGCTCGACACGTTCGATTCGGTCGGCCGAGTTGTCGCCGACGTGCCCGTCGAACTGTCCGACACAGTCCTGACCACGCTTCCCGCGCTCTTCGGTGGATCCGTCAACGACGGTCTCGTTGCTGCTCTCGCGCTGGCACTGACGCAGTGGAGGCAGGCACAGGGCATACGAACCGACAACGTGCTCGTCTCGATGGAAGGTCACGGACGCGAGGCTCACGTGGTGCCCGGTGCGGACGTCCTGCACACCGTCGGCTGGTTCACCAGTGTCTTCCCGATGCGAATCGACCTCGCCGACATCGACATCGCGAACGTGATGAGCAGCGGCCCCGAGGCAGCGGTGGTTCTCAAGCGGGTCAAGGAAGAACTGTTGGGAGTTCCGGACAGTGGCATCGGGTACGGAGTTCTGCGTTATCTCGACGAGGCGGGCCGAGCGGAACTGGAAGATCTCCGTCAACCGCAGATCTCCTTCAACTATCTCGGTCGTTTCTCCGGCACCGAGGCAGGAGAGTCGCTGGGGGACTGGGCGCTGGCCCGCGACGTCGATCTGGAAGCGGCAGCTCGGTCCGAGATGCCCGTGGGTTCGGTCCTGGACGTCAATGTCGTCACCACCGAAATCTCGGGTGCACCGCACATCGGTGCCACTATCGCCTATCCCACCGGCGTGCTGGCAGAGCGCGATGCTCGCGCCATCGCCGAACTCTGGGTGCAGTCGTTGCGCGCTCTGGCCAGCTACGCCGAACACAGCGAACGCGGGGGACTCACACCGTCGGACATCGACCTGATCGAACTGGACCAGGAGTCCATCGACCACCTCGAGCGCGAGTTCCCGACACTGACCGACGTCTGGTCCCTTTCACCGCTGCAATCCGGACTGCTCTTCCACGCCCGCTACGCCGAACACACAGTCGACGCGTACACCGTCCAACTCGCACTCGAACTCGACGGCGTCGACGCGTCCAGGTTGCACCGCGCCGCACAGGCGTTGCTCGACCGTCATGAGAACCTGCGAGCTGCGTTCACGACCGACACCGGTGGGCGATCGGTGCAGGTGATCAGCGCCGACGTGGACGTGCCGTGGACCGAGATCGACATCTCTCCGTTGGCCCCCACCGAACAGGCAACCGAGATACGCGAGCTCCTCCATGCGGATCGGGTGCGAGGCTTCGACATGGCCACGCCGCCCCTGCTGCGGTTCCTGCTTCTGCGAACCGGAGACGACGCGTATCGGTTGATCCTGACCAACCACCACATCCTCCTCGACGGATGGTCGATGCCGCTGCTGGTCCGTGACCTACTGACGCTCTACGCCACCGACAGTGATCACAGTGCCATCCCACGCGTGCACCCCTACCGGGACTATCTGAGCTGGATCAGCACTCGCGACGACAGCGTGTCGATCGAAGCCTGGGGCGAAGCACTCCGCGGACTCGACGACCCGACGCTGCTGACCGGAACTCACGCCGTCGACGAGGACGGCGCCACCTCACGCTCGACCACCACAGCCCTCGGAGAACGTGAGACGGAACTTCTGCGTGGATTCGTCCGCTCCCGTGGCCTGACGACAGCCTCCTTGATCCAGGTGGCCTGGGGAATCGTGCTCGCCGAACTCCTCGGCCGCGACGACGTCGTCTTCGGTGGAACCGTCTCCGGCCGACCACCCCAGGTGTCCGGCGTCGAGTCGATGGTGGGTTTGTTCATCAACACTGTCCCCGTCCGAGTTCGCCTCGACCCGCGAGAGTCACTGGCAGCGCTGTGCGTTCGTGTCCAAGCGGAACAGGCGCGGTTGTCCGATCACCATCATGTGGGGCTTTCGCACATCACTTCGGCAGTGGGGGCCGCTGCATCGTTCGACACGCTGACTGTGTTCGAGTCGTATCCCGTCGACCGCGGTGGACTCTCCTCGGGCACCGACATCGCCGGAATGCACGTTCTCGACGTCCACGACGCCGAGGATGCCGCGCACTATCCACTCGCAATCGTTGCCTCTGCGGCAGACGGGCGACTGCGGCTCAAATTCGAGTATTTCCCGGGAGTCCTGGGCGATCACGACATCGACGCGATCGCGGACCGGCTGCTCCGCACCCTCGAACTGATCACCGCACAACCGGATCTTCCGCTGGCGAAACTGCGTTTGATGCCGGATTCGCAAGTGCAGCAATTGGTTCCCGCGCGCGGCCGGCAAGGCCGCTCGGTAAGGACACTCGATCGCATCTTTTCGGACACCGCGAGCAGATTCCCCGAACGGGTCGCACTGTCCTGTGGTGACAGAAAGATGACCTATCGAGAGCTGGACGAGGCGTCGAATCAGTGGGCGCGCGTGCTCATCTCGGAAGGCGCGGGCCCGGACTCACGGGTGGCGATCTGTGTGGAACGGTCCTTCGAATCCGTCGCAGCGGTCTGGGCGATCACCAAGACCGGCGCCGCCTTCGTGCCGATCGATCCTCGCTACCCGAGTGACCGGATCTCGTTCATGCTCGAGGACTCGGCATCATCGCTCGGAATGACCACGGCTGCACACGCACCGGCCGGCGGTGGCGCAACGAAGTGGCTCGAACTCGACGACCCGGAGAACGCCACTCGGCTCTCCGGAGTGTCCACATCACCGCTACGCGAAGACGAGCGCCGGGGAACCCCGCGGCTGGAGAACACTGCCTACCTCATCTACACCTCGGGCTCGACCGGCCGGCCCAAGGGTGTCGTCGTCACGCACACCGGTCTCGAGAACTTCGCCGACGAACAGCGTCATCGCTACGGTCTCACGGAGAATTCACGCGCACTGCATTTCGCCTCGCCGAGTTTCGACGCCTCCGTTCTCGAGTATCTGCTCGCCTTCGCCGTCGGCGGCGAACTGGTCGTAGCTCCCACCACCGTCTACGGAGGGGCCGAACTGGCCGACGTTCTCCGAGAGGGACATGTCACGCACGCGTTCATCACGCCCGCAGCGCTGACGTCGGTGGATCCCGAGGGACTCGACGAACTGACCACCATCACGGTCGGTGGCGAGGCGCCCTCGGCGGACCTGGTGCGCACCTGGGCGCCGGGAAGATCGTTCGTCAACGTCTACGGACCCACCGAAACCACCATCTCCTGCAACCTCAGTGACCCCATCCCAGCCGGTGAGAAGGTCTATCTCGGGCCGCCGAACCGCGGCTTCAGCGAGGTCGTCCTCGATCGCAGACTTCAACCGGTGTCCGTCGGAGTTCCCGGCGAACTGTATGTCGCCGGAGTTGGACTCGCGCGCGGCTATCACGGGCGTTCATCGCTGACGAGCGAACGATTTGTCGCCAACCCGTACGGCGAGCCGGGGGAGCGGATGTACCGCACCGGAGACGTGGTGCGCTGGCGCAGTGACCGCACCATCGAGTACCTCGGACGCAGCGACTTCCAGGTCAAGATCCGCGGGTTCCGTATCGAACTAGGCGAGGTCGACACGGCGTTGGGTCAGCTGCCCGGTGTGGAGTACGCGGTCACATTGGCGGTGCGCGGACCCTCCGACGAGCAGGCCTTGGCGGCATATGTCGTCTGCGACGACGAACGCCCGGTGAGCGCCGAGGACATCCGGGCGGCGGCACGGGAGCTACTGCCGGCACACATGGTGCCCGCGAGCGTCGTCGTGCTCGACGAGCTACCACTGACCGGCGTCGGCAAGGTCGATCGGGCTGCTCTTCCGGCACCTCGCTTCGACACCGATGCCGAAACACTCGCTGCACCGGCGACCGAGCTCGAACGGCTGGTCGTGGGCGTTTTCGAGGACGTGCTCGGAGTGTCCCCGATCGGTATCGATACTCACTTCTTCGACATCGGCGGAAACTCACTGACCGCGACCCGCGTCATCGCCCGCGTCAACGCACTTCTCGGCACCGACATCGGCGTTCGAGGATTGTTCGAGTCTCCGACAGTTCGGCAGCTGTCTCGTCTGGCGGAGAGTGTCGGCCGCGGCGAGAACCCCAGACCACCGTTGACTCGGCGATCTCGCCCGGATCCACTGCCCGTGTCATTGGCACAGAAGCGGATGTGGTTCCTCAACCAGTTCGACGTGACCTCGCCGGCCTACAACGTTCCCCTGGCAGTGCGCCTCGACGGCGATCTGGACTTCGCCGCATTGCAGGCCGCGGTAGCGGACGTATTGGGTCGCCACGAGAGCTTGCGGACGAAGTTCCCCTCGATCGACGGACAGCCGGTGCAGCAGGTGATGTCCAGCGACGAGGTCATGCCGATCCTGGAGCCGGAAATCGTCACTGCTGCCAGAGTGTCCGATCGAATCCTCGAGCTGGCCTCGGCAGGCTTCGACGCCTCGGCCGAAGTTCCGATCCGCTGCGCGGTCCTGCGCGTCGACGGGGACGAGCGCAGGCACGTACTCGTGATCGTCGTCCACCACATCGTCGCCGACGGGTTCTCGATGAACCCCCTGGCAGCGGACGTGGCAGCGGCATATGCGGCCCGCAGCGCCGGCAGTGCGCCGAGCTGGTCGGAACTGGCCGTGCAGTACGGCGACTTCGCTGTGTGGCAGCACGAAGTGCTCGGCTCCGAGGAAGATCCGGACTCGGCTCTGACCCGTCAGCTCGATTACTGGAAGGACCGACTCGCGGGACTGGGCGAGCCGATCGCCCTGCCGACGTCGTTCCCACGTCCGGCAAAGCCGTCCATGGTCGGCTCTGTTCACCGGTTCGCGGTATCGCCGCAGTCCCATCGGGCGCTGACCGATCTGGCCCGCGAGCACGGCAGCACCATGTTCATGGTCATGCACGCAGCACTGGCGGTACTTGCGGCACGCCTGGCCGGTACCGAGGACATCGCCATCGGTACACCTGTCGCCGGGCGCGGCGAGGCCGAACTCGATCACCTGGTCGGAATGTTCGTCAACACTCTTGTGCTGCGGGCACAGATCACGCCCGACGCGTCGTTCGAGGACGTACTCGCCCAGGTTCGCGAAGGCGACCTCGGCGCGTTCCAACACACCGACTTGCCCTTCGAAAGGTTGGTCGACGCACTCGCCCCGGAACGCTCGACGTCGCACACTCCGTTGTTCCAGATCCTCATCGAGTTCCGTAACAACGCGCTACCGCAACTCGAACTGCCAGGGCTGTCTGTCTCGGGAGTCGAGTTCGACCTACCCGTCGCCAAGTTCGATCTGCAACTCTCGGTCACCGAGCGTTACGACGCGGATGGCGGAACGGATGGAATCGACGCCGAATTCATCTACGCCACAGACCTGTTCGACGGTGAATTGATCGAATCGTTCTCACGCAGGCTGCTCACCCTCCTCGAGGCGGTCTCCCGAGAGCCGTCGACTCCTACCGGTGACATCGACGTCGTGGGCGTCGGCGAGCGTCGACAGATGCTGACCGAGTGGAACACTCACGCCGAACCGGCTCCGGCCGACAACATCGCGGACCGATTCTTCGAAGCTGTTGCAGCACATCCGTCGTCGACCGCGGTCAACGACAGCGACGGCGCCATGACGTACGCCGAACTGGACGGGCGCGCGAACCGCCTGGCGCGGCTCCTGATCGGCCGCGGTATCGGTCCGGAATCCGTGGTTGCCGTTGCGATGCCCAGAACCACCGATCTCGTGCTCGCCCTCGTCGCTGTCATCAAAGCGGGGGCGGCATACCTGCCGGTCGACATCACCTACCCGGCCGAGCGCATGCGATTCCTCTTCGACGACGCGCGGCCGGTATGCCTGGTCACGACCGGAGACTTCCGAAGCGACCTACCTTCGGAGATCATCGAATCCGGCATCGACATCGTCGAACTCGGATCGCCGGAGATCGCGGTACGCCTCGATCACTCCGCGCCACATCGCATCACCGACGCGGACCGGACGACACCACTTCTGCCCGACGCGATCGCGTACATCATCTACACCTCCGGATCCACAGGGCGCCCCAAAGGTGTCCAGGTCAGCCACCGAAACGTCCTGACTCTGATGGACAACACCTCCCCGACATTCGGGTTCGACAACACGGACGTGTGGACGATGTTCCACTCGTACGCATTCGACTTCTCCGTCTGGGAGCTGTGGGGGCCGTTGCTGCACGGTGGCCGGCTGGTCGTCGTCGACTACTACACGACCAGATCGCCGGACATGTTCCACGAACTGCTCCGCCGTGAGCGAGTGACGGTGCTGAACCAAACACCCACCGCCTTCTACCAACTCGCCGAAGCCGACCGTGCGTACTCACCGAACGGCACGGACCCCGACCTTGCACTGCGTTACGTCGTCTTCGGTGGAGAAGCGCTCGATCTCGGGCAATTGCGCAAGTGGTACGACCGTCGTGCGGACACGGCGCCGACGCTGGTCAACATGTACGGGATCACCGAGACGACAGTGCACGTCAGTCGAATCGCACTCGACCGCAACGACAGCGAGCACGCGTCGGCGAGCATCATCGGGCGAGCAGTACCAGGATTGTCCGTCTACGTACTCGATCGGCGACTGAACCTGGTGCCACCAGGTGTTGTCGGCGAAATGTACGTCGCCGGTGACCAGGTGACTCGGGGATACCTCGGGAAACCCGCATTGACTTCGGTGCGGTTCCTTCCCGATCCATTCGGTAGTTCGGGGGATCGAATGTATCGGAGCGGGGACCTGGCGAGGTGGAACGACGCGGGGCAGTTGGAGTACGTGGGCCGCAGTGATTTCCAGGTGAAGGTGCGTGGTTTCCGCATCGAACTCGGAGAGATCGAAGCCGCAATGCTCCGCTGCCCCGGCGTCGCTGCCTCGGTAGCACTTGTTCGCACAGAGGGAGCGTCACCGCGGATCGTCGGGTACGTGGTCGCCGAAACAGGCAGTACCGTCGATTCAGCGACGGTGACCGACTTCGTCGCCGCCGAACTCGCGGAGTACATGGTGCCCACCGCGATCGTCGTCCTCGAATCGCTTCCACTGACGGTCAACGGAAAGCTCGACCGACGCAGCCTCCCGGCTCCGGACTTCACCGTGACGGGAACAACCGAGGCAACGCGGGCACCAGCCACCGCCACCGAAGCGGTCCTCGCGGACCTCTTCGGAGAGGTTCTGGGGCGGGGCGGTATCGGAGTGGACGATTCCTTCTTCGGCCTCGGCGGCGATTCGATCATGTCAATCCAACTCGTCTCACGGGCGAAGTCCGCAGGCCTCATCTTCACTCCGCGGGACGTCTTCGAAGCGAAAACCGTGGCCGGCCTCACCAAGGTCCTCCTCATCGAATCATCGGAAACGGCACCGGTTCTCACCGAGCTACCCGGCGGGGGAGCCGGCCCGCTACCGCTCACACCGATCATGGAGTGGCTCGTCGAACGCAGTCGCGGTGACCTGAGCACGATCCGCAGTTACAGCCAGAGCGCGCTGATCGCACTGCCCGCGGATGTGTCCGGCCCCGCGCTGGAGCGCGCACTACAAACGATCCTCGACCGCCACGACGTACTGCGGGCACGTCTGGAGGCCGTGACTCACCAACTCGAGATCAGCGAACCCGGCACCGTCGCAGCCTCCGACATCTTGCACCGAACCCCCATCGTGTCCACCGGCGGCGAAGAATTCCTACGCGCGGCAGAAGCCGCGATGCAGGACGCATCCAGCCGACTCGATCCCGAGCACGGCAAGATGATCAGCGCAGTCTGGTTGGATCCGGTCAGCGCGAACGGCAACCGGCCTGAGGCGGGACGGTTGCTCCTGGTACTTCATCACCTCGCGGTCGACGGTGTGTCCTGGCGAATGCTGGTCCCCGGACTGGTCACGGCATATGCGTCGGCGTTCGACGGCGAAACACCGATTCTTCCCCCCGGCGGAACGTCGATACGTCGCTGGGCGACAGCGCTCGCCGAGGCCGCCGCAGATCGACGCGACGAGATCGACCTGTGGTCGAGGATGCGGACCGACGAACCAATGCTCGGAACGCGCGGGCTAGACCCCGCGGTCGACGTCGGAGCCACCGTCGACCGCGTCAGCGTCGACGTACCGACCTCGGTGACCGAGAACATCATCTCGGCGGTGCCTCGACATTTCGGAGGCTCGGTGAACGACGGGCTGCTTGCTGCTCTCGCGATTGCCGTCACCGCCTGGCGTCGATCGCGCGGACAGCGCAGCGGGGAAGTGCTCGTCAATCTCGAGGGACACGGGCGCGAGGAGAACGCAGCGCCTGGCGCAGACCTCTCGCGCACAGTCGGTTGGTTCACCACCTTGTTCCCCGTCCGGATCGATCTCACCGGACTCAATGTCGTCGATGCACTGTCCGGGGGATCAACCGCGGCCTCCGCTGTGAAAGTCGTCAAGGAAACGCTGCTCGGTCTGCCGGACAACGGCATCGGGTTCGGGATGCTCAAGTACCTCGACCGGAACGAAGAACTACAGGAGTTGCCCACACCTGAGATCTCGTTCAACTACCTCGGACGTTTTGCCGGCTCGGACCCCGAGCACGGCGAGGTGCCGTGGCTGCCGATCTCGGAAGTGACGCTCGACGAAGCGCACAGCGGAGATCTTGCCGCCGCGTCGGTGCTCGACATCAATGCCGTCACCACCGACACCGCGCACGGTCCGATTCTGCGCGCTACGTGGTCCTTCCCCCGCGGCATCCTCAGCGAGGACGAAGTCACGGAACTGGCGGAACTCTGGTCCCGAGCGCTCGGCTCGTTGAGTGAATACGTGGACGAACACTCCGAGCGCGAGCTCACGCCCACCGATCTCGATCTCGTCACCGCGGATCAGCAGAGCATCGAACAGCTCGAGCGTAGATTCCCCGACCTGACCGATATCTGGTCACTGTCACCGCTGCAGTCGGGCATGCTCTTCCACGCCCAGTTCGACGAAACGGAAATCGATCCGTACATGGTGCAACTGACCCTCGAACTCGGGGGTCGGGTGGAGGCGCCGCGCCTGCGTCGCGCCGCGCAGGCCTTGGTTGATCGTCATCCGAGCTTGCGCGCGGGATTTGTCTCCGCGCCGGGAGGGCGGGCGCTGCAGGTAATCCGTTCCGGTGTCGAGATCGGCTGGGCCGAGATCGACCTGTCCGGGACCGAGGACAGTGAAGTCGCGTTCGCTCAGCTGCTCGAGCGTGATCGCGCTCAGCGTTTCGACATGGAAACAGCACCCCTGATCCGGTTCATGCTCGTACGATTCGGACCGGACACAGCACGCTTCGTCGTGACGAACCACCACATCCTGCTCGACGGCTGGTCAACCCCTCTGTTACTTCGAGACCTGCTCACTCTCTACGCAACCGACGGCGACCCCGAGATTCTGCCCAGAGTTCAGTCGTATCGCGACTACCTCACCTGGATCTCGAAGCAGCACCCCGACTCTTCTCTGCGAGCCTGGCAGGAAGCGCTACGAGGAGTGGACTCATCCACCCAACTCTCGCAAGCGAGCACCGCCGCCGAAACCGTTGCCAGTGACATTCACTCGTACTCGCTGCCGACCGAACGAGCCGAGACCCTTCGGGCGTTCGCGCGAAGCCGCGGATTGACCATGGCAACCCTGGTCCAAGTGGCCTGGGGAATCGTGCTCGCCGAACTCCTCGGCCGCGACGACGTCGTCTTCGGTGGAACCGTTTCCGGACGCCCACCACAGGTGTCCGGTGTGGAATCGATTGTCGGCTTGTTCATCAACACAGTGCCCGTGCGAATCCGCCTCGACGCCCGAGAAACCCTCGCGGAACTGGCCATTCGCGTCCAATCCGAGCAAGCGTCACTACTCGACCACCACCACATCGGACTGTCGGACATCGCGGGAGCAGTGGGCGCCGCCGGTTCATTCGACACCCTGACGGTATTCGAGTCGTATCCCGTCGACGAGGCAGCCCTGACCGCCGAAACCGACATCGCGGGAATGCACGTCCTCGGCATCGACGGACGCGACTCGGCGCACTATCCGATTGCCGTTGTCGCGTCGGAAAGTGACACGCTGAACCTGAAGATGGAATACTTGCCGACGCACTTCTCCGCCCGCGAAGTCGCGAAGATCACCGAGCGCGTGGGCATCGTCCTCGAGCAGCTGGCGTCGGCGCCGGATCAGCCGCTGGCCCGCCTGCAGGTTCTCACGGAGTTCGAGAGCCGTGATCTTGCGCCGGTCTTCGGATCCCCGGGTCGCTCCGCTCGTACGCTCCCGGAAATACTCGCCGACGTCTCCGCCACATATCCCGACCGCATCGCGCTCTCGGCCGGCAGCCGTTCCATGACCTACATCGAACTGGACCGACGCTCGAACCAGTTGGCCAGAGCCATGATCCGCCGCGGCGCCGGGCCCGAGACGTCGGTCGCCATTGGCATCGAAAGGTCCGTCGAATCAGTACTCGCGGTGTGGGCAGTGGCCAAGACCGGCGCAGCGTTCGTCCCCGTCGACCCCACCTATCCGGCCGACCGAATCGAACACATGCTCAGCGACTCCGAGGTGTTGTTCGGGTTGACCGTCGTCGACGCCATCGACACATTGCCACCCATCGTGTCCTGGTTGGTGCTCGGAGAGGAAGCATTCGACGACGACGTCGCCACAAGCTGCACGCTGCCGATCGCCCAGGACGAACGGCTTGCACCGGTGGTCATGGACAACGCCGCCTACGTGGTCTACACCTCGGGATCCACCGGCCGACCCAAGGGAGTTGTCGTCACCCACACCGGACTCGACAGCTTCGCACTCGATCAGCAACGTCGATTCCACGCCGATCACCACTCTCGGACCCTGCACTTCGCCACCCCCAGCTTCGACGGTGCCATCTTCGAGTACCTGCAGGCATTCGGTGTCGGAGCAACCATGGTGATCGTCCCGACCGACATCTACGGCGGCGCCGAACTGGCAAGTCTGATCCGCCGCGAACACGTCACTCACGCGTTCGTCACCACGGCGGCACTCGCCACCGTCGATCCGGCCGGCCTGGACGAATTCCGGCACGTCGTCGTCGGGGGAGAGGCCCTGCCACCACATCTCGTCGGTCTGTGGGCACCCGGGCGGGAATTCGTCAATGCCTACGGCCCCACCGAGACAACCGTCATGGCAGACATCAGCGAACCCATGACAGTGGGTGCACCCATCACGATCGGTGGCCCGATCCGCGGTGTGCACGAGATGATCCTCGATTCGCGGCTGCAACCGGTGCCCGTCGGAGCTCCCGGTGAGCTGTACATCGCCGGCATCGGCCTGGCTCGCGGATACCACCGGCGTCCCGGCTTGACCAGCGAGCGATTTGTCGCCGACCCCTTCGGCAAGCCAGGCGACCGGATGTACCGCACCGGTGACATCGCCTCCTGGCGAAGCGATCACACCATCGAGTACGTCGGGCGCAGCGACTTCCAGGTCAAGATTCGCGGATTCCGTATCGAACTCGGTGAGGTGGACGCCCAGATCACTGCAATGGCAAGTGTCACGAACTGCGTGACACTCGGCGTCGACGGACCGGCCGGCGCAACCGTTCTCGCGTCTTACCTCACCGTCGAGGAAGGGTCGACGCTGACCGGCGCAGAGATCACCGCGCACCTCGCCGGACGTGTTCCCTCGCACATGGTTCCGGCCAGTATCATGATCGTCGACGAGCTACCGCGCACCGCGGTCGGCAAGCTCGATCGAAAAGCGTTGCCGACCCCGGAGTTCACCGGAACCGGCGTGGAATTCCGGGCTCCCGGCACCAGCCTCGAGCGTCGGATCGCCGACGCCTTCATCGATGTACTCGGCGTCGAGCAGGTAGGCGTCGACGACAACTTCTTCGAACTCGGCGGCAACTCGCTGATCGCCACTCGTGTGGTCTCGCGGCTCAACTCCGCACTGAACATCGACGTCGGGGTGCGAGTGCTCTTCGAGGCACCGACGACAGCTCAGCTCGCCGAACGGCTTTCCGACGCTGTCACTGCCGTCGGCACTGTGCCGCTCACTCCCATGGAGCGCGACGGTAACGTCCCGCTCTCGTTGGCGCAGCAGCGCATGTGGTTCCTGAACCAGTTCGACACACGCTCAGCCGCGTACAACATCCCACTAGCTGTTCGCCTCACCGGTGACCTCGACGTCACCGCCATGCAACAGGCGATCGCCGACGTCGTCGAGCGGCACGAAACCCTGCGGACGGTGTTCCCCGCCGTCGGCGGCGATCCGATTCAGAAAGTGCTCACCGCCGACGAGGCCGTACCGCCGGTCCGTGAAATGACGTTGGGAGAGCACGAACTCGCAGAGCGCATGCAACGACTCGCCACGACCGGTTTCGACGTGTCGGTGGACCTGCCGCTGCGCGTCGCGCTCTTCCGCCTCGACACCGATGAACCCGTTCACATTCTGTTTGTCGTGGTCCATCACATCTGCGCCGACGGTTCGTCGATGGCGCCGCTCGCACGCGACGTGATGACGGCCTACCTGGCGCGCACGGCAGGAACCGAACCCACCTGGGCGCCACTCGAAGTGCAGTACGCGGACTTCACGTTGTGGCAGCACCGCGTCCTCGGATCGGAAGACGATCCGGAATCCGTCATCAGTCGCCAATTGCGCTACTGGAGTGAGCAACTCGCCGGCCTCGACGACGTCATCGCACTGCCCACCGACCACCCGCGGCCCGTGCAACAGACCTTCCACGGCGACCGATTCACCTTCGACATCGACGCCAACACCCACCGCGCCCTCGCGGACCTCACCAGGGCAAACGGAGTGACGATGTTCATGGCTCTGCACGGCGCACTGGCCGTGCTGATGTCGAAGCTGTCCGGCGCCGAAGAGGTCACCATCGGCACACCGATCGCCGGCCGCGGTCAGGCAGCGCTCGACCACCTCGTCGGAATGTTCGTCAACACGCTGGTCCTGCGCACAGGCGTCGACCCCGACATCACGTTTGCCGAACTGGTGGAACACATCCGGGAAATCGATCTGGCCGCATTCCAGAACTCGGATCTGCCATTCGAACGGCTCGTCGACGTCATCAATCCGACCAGATCCACGTCGTACTCACCGTTGTTCCAGGTCGCCCTCGAACTTCAGAACAACGAACCAGCGCATTTCCACTTGCCCGGCCTCGATATCGAAGGCCTCACCGTGGAAACCGAATACGCGAAGGAAGATCTCGAACTGATCGTCGACGAGAAGTTCGACGAGTCCGGCGCCCCGGCCGGGATGTCCGCTGCGTTCGACTTCGCAACCGATCTCTTCGAACCCGCCACCATTCGGCGCTTTGCCGACCGCCTGCGTCTGATCCTCGACACTGTCGGACGCGAACCCGCAACACGTATCGCCGACATCGGCATCCTCGCCGCCGACGAAACAGCAGCCCTGGTGCCGGCATCCGGTGCAGCAGCGACTCGCGTGCAGGTGTGGCCGGAGATCCTCGCCGAGGCAGTCGCCTCGAACCCGGATGCTCCAGCTCTCTCGAGTCGCGAGGGATCGATGACCTACCGCGAGCTCGACGAGGAATCGACGAAGCTGGCTCGAGCGTTGTGCCGGCGCGGTGTCGGACCCGAAGATTTTGTGGCGCTGGGTCTGCCGCGGTCCACGGCGGAGATCGTCGCCATCTGGGCGGTTACGAAAACCGGAGCAGCATTCTTGCCGGTCGACCCGAACTATCCAGACGATCGCATCAACCACATGCTCGACGATTCGCGGGCCGTACTCGGCATCACCGACGACGCTCACCGCAGTCAACTTCCCGACACGGTCGAGTGGATGGTCCTCGATGAAGCGCAGACCGTCGACGAGATCGACGGCCAGAGCGCCGCCGCGATCACCGACCTCGACCGCACGATCCCCTTGCATCACGGGCATCCCGCGTACCTGATCTACACCTCGGGTTCAACCGGGAAGCCGAAGGGCGTCATCGTCACCCACCTCGGTTTGTCCAACCTCAACGCGGAGGAACATCAGAGATTCAACGTCCAGCCCTATTCGCGTATCTCTCACTTGGCATCACCGAGCTTCGACGCCTCGGTCTTCGAACTCATGATGGCGTTCGGCAGCGGAGCCTGCCTGGTCGTCATCCCACCCACGGTCTTCGGCGGATCCGAGTTGGCCGAAATCTTTGCCGACGAACACGTCTCACACGCGTTCATCACGCCGACCGCGCTCAGCTCCATCGAAAGCTCCGCGCTGCCAGAACTCCGCGTGCTCGCAGTCGGTGGCGAAGCCTGCCCACCCGAACTCGTGGACATCTGGGGCCGCGACCGCCGCATGTTCAACGGATACGGACCTACCGAATCCACCATCCAGGCCAGCGTCAGTGAACCCATGCGGCCGGGCAAGGACATCAACATCGGCCGACCGGCCATCGGCTTTGCCGGCCTGGTCCTCGACGGGCACCTCAAGCCCGTGCCAGTGGGAGTCATCGGGGAGCTGTACGTGACCGGCCCCGGACTCGCCCGCGGGTACCACAATCGTCCCGACCTCACCGCCGACCGATTTGTCGCCGATCCGTTCGGCGAACCAGGCCAGCGGATGTACCGCACAGGCGACCTGGTGCGCTGGCGCTCCGACAGCACACTCGAATACCTCGGCCGCAGCGACTTCCAGATCAAGGTCCGCGGATTCCGCATCGAACTCGGCGAAATCGACTCAGTCCTGATGGCACACCCATCCGTCTACTTCGCCGCAACACTTGGGCACGAAGCGCCGTCGGGGGAGACGATGATCGCCTCCTACATCCAGCCTGTAGAAGGACAGACCGTCGACGACTGGGAGCTTCGCCGCCACCTGTCTTCTCGCCTGCCTGCGCACATGGTTCCCGGCGCGATTGTCGTCGTCGACCGAATTCCGGTGACACCGGTCGGCAAGCTGGACCGTAAAGCACTGCCGACGCCGAGCTTCGAGCGTCGTACAGTCCCGTACGCGCCGCCGACCAACGACACCGAACGAACGGTCGTCGACATCTTCGAGACCGTGCTCGGTCACGAGCACATCGGCGTCGACGACGACTTCTTCGAACTGGGAGGAACGTCGATCGTCGCCACTCGAATAACCATCGAACTCGAGAAGCGCCTCGGGATGCGAGTGCCGTTGCAATCGCTTTTCCTGGATCCGACACCGGCCGGTGTCGCCCGGGCGGCTGACGGAATGGACGCACACTCGCCGGACGATTCTTCGGATCTGCTCGCCCCGATGATCACGCTGCGCGCCGGATCCGATCGAGCACCACTGTTCTTCGTCCATCCGGGTATCGGATTGTCCTGGGGTTATGCAGAATTCGTCAAGCACCTCGAGCTGGATCAACCCGTATACGGTCTTCAGCTACCGTCCCTGAGCGGCGGACCCAGCTTCGACTCGCTGACCGAACTCGCCGACGACTACGCGAATCGCATTGCAGCCGTGGCATCGACCGGCCCGATCCATCTGGCCGGCTGGTCGCTCGGCGGCGTCATCGCACACGCCGTGGCGCACAGTCTCACTCGGAGCGGACGTGACGTGACTTTGTCGATCCTCGACAGCTATCCGTCGTCGGATTCCGATCAGCCCGCAGAACTCTCGGTCTCCGAACTACTGGCCGGGCTCGCGATGCCGGCGGGATCCAAGCCCGTCGAAACCTTCGAAGAAGCGGCGGAATTGCTGGAGCAGACCCTGGGCGCCGGAATCGGAATCGAAGCGGAGCATCTAGCGCGGATCAGTCGCGGTTACTCCCACTCCGTCGAATTGACGAATCGGCACCAACCGCCTGTCCACCTTGGAGCCATCGACTTCTTCGTAGCCGGAAGATCTACGGAGAACGGACACGACGTGGCCGAATGGCGAAGGTTTGTGCAAGGCGACATTCGAGTCACCGAAGTCGATTGTGAACACAACCAGATGATCGAACCGGGTCCGGCGGCAAGCATAGCTGTACGATTGCGGGAAGTTATCGCTCAGTGGGGTGTCTGAACCAGGTTCGACATGGGTATGAGTGAAACACACAGGGTGATGGACCCCGGGTGGGTCCGGACGAGGGGAAAACGTTGAAACTGCGAACCAGACGCGTGTTTACCGGATCGATGCTGACTGCTGCTGCACTGACTGCCGCACTTCTCTCCGGGTGGACTGCACAAGCAGATCCCGCATATCCGGCGCCTGACCCGGACCCGTTCTATTCGCAAGCAGCGGCCGAGGGGACCGCCGGCACGCCGATCTCCGTGCGCCGGGCCCCTGACCTGATGACCTTTCCCGGCGTCGCGATCTGGCAGGTCAGTTACAGGTCCACGAACTCCGAGAACAAGCCGATCGCCGCGGTCAGCACGATCCTGGTCCCGCCGAATCAAGCGCAAGACGGCCCGTTGCTCTCCTATCAGCACATCGTCAACGCACTCGGAACGGGATGTGCGCCATCTCGCGCGCTTTACGCATCGGATCCCAACATCGTCATCCGTGAAGCGCCCATCCTCAACGTCGCGCTTCAACGTGGATGGACCATTGCCCTTCCTGACCATCTCGGACCCAACAGCGCCTACGGCGCCGCGCGCCTGGGCGGACAGATCACGCTCGACGGTATCCGCGCCGTTCAGAAAATCCCCGAATTGCGTAGTGGCGCCAGCCCAGTCGGTATTGCCGGCTACTCCGGCGGCGGCATGGCCACCGCGTGGGCGGCCGCACTGGCCCCGAGCTACGCACCCGAGGTCAACCTCGTCGGTGTAGCCGAGGGCGGCGTTCCGATGAATCTGTCCAAGATGGCCAACGGCCTCGGACAGGATCCGCACCCGGCATTCGGCCTCGCGTTCGCCGCCGCAATGGGCCTCGAACGCGAGTACCCCGATCTTCTTCCGCTGAGTAATCAACTCAACGACCTCGGTCGGTCGATGCGGACCGAACTCACCAACGCGTGCACCAACGACATCCTGAGAGTTGGCGCAGGACGCAGCGCTTCCCAGGTGTCGACGTCGACTTCCCTGTTGTCCAGCCCCGAAGTGCGAAAGGTTATGGACGACAACAGCGTCGAGCTCTATCCGGGTGTGCCGACTGCCCCGGTATTCGAATGGCACACGCCCGACGACGTCCTTATCCCCATCGATTCGGTGGTCAACACGATTTCTCGGTACTGCGCCGCCGGAGCCACGGTTCAATCTCAGCTGTTCCCCAGCCCGGACCACCTCACCACTGCGGTCCTCGGTCTGCCCACCGCGTTCGAGTACCTGCAGGACCGGTTCGACGGAGTGCCGGCCCCGCGTTCGTGCTGAATGTCTCCGGAGTGATGTATCGAGCAGGCGCGGCACATGGCCAACTCGGTGTGCCCGTGGCATCGTTGATCGTATGAGCGACACGGATGACACCGGCGCGGCCGGCAATGGCGATTACAGTCTCGATCCCGACGACCAACTTCAACCCGAAGACACCCTGATCGATCGAGGCGTGGACGACATTCTCGACGAGGGAATCTCACCACCGGAACGCCCATTGGGCCTGGACGCCCACGGGTTGACCGGCAGTGAAGAATCGGCGGGGGAGACCCTCGACGAGCGCCTGGCCGAGGAAGAACCCGATCCGTACGCGTCACTGGGAGATCCCCTGAAGGATCCGGCAGATGCCGACGAATTCGAACGGGAAGAAGAATTCCCGAACGGTGACGAAGTCGGAAATCGCCGCGTCGGGCGTCTCGTTGCCGAAGACGAGGGCCGATACGAGGACGAGGAAAGCGAACTCATTGCCGGAGACGTCGGAATCGACGGCGGCGCAGCGTCGGCGGAGGAAGCCGCGATGCATCTGATCGAAGAATCAGACGACTGACCGACCGCCTGACTGTTGTGGCTGTTGATCGGTGAGAACGATGGAGTGGACGTGATTTCCACCCATCCTCTTGCTTTCGTACATCGCCGAATCGGCTAGGCGATGTAGATCGTGAACGCCACTTTCTGCTGCTTGCACGTCTGGCCAGCCGCCGTTGTGTATGGCTATGCCGATGCTTGTCGTCGAGAGTGGTTCGCCCGTAGGGGAGTTCATGATGGGGGCGATCCGTGCGAGCAAGTCGCCGACGTACGGCAACGGCATGATCTGAACGACGACGAACTCGTCACCGCCGATACGAGCGATCGCTGCGTCCGATCTGGCCCAGTCGTGGAGTCGATACGCCGTGCGCAGAATGACGCGGTCGCCGACGTCGTGACCGTAGGTGTCGTTGAAGTGTTTGAAATTGTCGATGTCGATCACCACCACCAGCAAGGACTGGTCGAGGCTGGATTTCGCTTGCAGGAGTTCGGAAGTCCGCCGTGAGAGTCCGCGCCGATTCAGCAGGTCCGTCAACGGATCGAGTTCGGAGCTTTGAGCGTCGTTGCTCAGGAGCGCCAGAGCAATCTGCGTGACCACCGGTATGACGGTGATGACAGGGATGGCAAAGGCAATGCGTCCCAGGACGTCTGAGAGGCCGGAAGGTACATCGGTGAACACGCCAATGCTGGCGATAACGATGACCGCCCCGGAAAACAGCAGGTGCCACAGCTGCGCTCGAAGATTGTGAAAGAACGCTATGTACGAGCCGACGAGTCCGAAGACGAGGCACCCCAACAGCCTTTGATCCGGATTGGCCTCCGCCAGCACGATCACCGCAACAGCGAGGTCGCCCGCGATGACGAAAAGGTACGACCGTTCCCGGGTCGTCGCAGTGAACGGCAGCGCTGTTCCGCCGATCATCACGAGCACTGCGATGACGACGTCCAACGGAAATCCGATGGTCTGTACCGAATGGGTGCCCAGTCGCTTCAGCAGAATCGTGACTCCCAGGAGGAAAACCAATATGCCGATGCCTATCCGAGTCGGCATCAGAATTCCGTTGTCGCGCAAGAATCGCGTGAATCGGTCGAACTGGTCTGGCACTGCAAGCCAGCGGTGCACGGCCTTGGGTGTGTCACTCATCGCGGCCACTGATCATTCGAAGCGGCCGGTCGAAATAAAACACATGCGGCGATAGTAGTCCGTGGCGATGACAATGGAACTGCACCCGCACGCAGAGCCTGTCGTCGCCAATACGTCACAGTGACGAATTGAGGCGGGGTGGCTGGGAGTGGGCGAGACTCATCCATCAACATCAACCCGCGTCAGGCGGCCTGCCGCGCGGCCTGGACACCTGAGCGGCAGGGTTGCTCGGTGGCCGGCCGGGGGCGGACGGCGAGCAACGATTGATTGTCCGACGACGGGCACGCCAAGATGATCAGCTCACACAATGCGTCCAGCGGTTCAGGGCGGAAGCACGCGAATGGTCGACAGATGCATCTACGGATCGACGACGCAGGAAACGGATCATGAGCCGATATCGCCAGGTCGACAATTTGCCGATAATCTACATTATGTCAAGTAATGGGTATTCGGACGTCCCCCGTCAGCCTGTCCGCTAGCTTTGCTCACATGGATTCCGTTGCACTCGTCCTCGGTTCACCACGTGGCCGTCGCTTCTGTGCGAACGTCGGGTACGCGTGCCGCGCCAGCGCAAGCAACTCCGGTGGACACTGGCCTCAATCGCCGGAACATGCGCTCGAAGTTCTCGGCGCTGTTGATATCCGGGCAATCGCCGAGATGTCCGAACTCGAGATTCTGCACTGTCTTGCGTATGCCGTAGATTGCGCACGCTACTGGGAGCCGCCGGACGAAGAAGACCTGATCTTCGTCCGGCCGGATGTCGCAGCGGCGCTGCGACCGATTGCCGGAGCACTACTCGACTCGCCACACGCCGCCTGGTGGACCGAGCCGATCGACCGTCTGAACCAGAATCTGGTTGAAAAGCGAAACCCTATTTACGGCTGGTCGGGCCTACCCCTGCGGATTTACCCCACGAAGGACGGCCTCGAACAGTGGCGCGATGAGGCACTCGATACCGAACGCCGGTTTCTGGAATACCAGATCGAAGATCCGGACCGTAACATCGGAGGCGAATGGTGGTCTACCCCTTTTGCCAACGGCACAACCGAAACAACCAGGGCCCGCGACGGTATCGGGGCCCTCGGGGTGTTTCTCGAAGAAGACAGCTCCTCGAACGAGGCGCGGGTGCAGCCGGTAAGGATCTACGGCGCGCCCCGCATCTACGAGATCACCGGTCCGCGGGACTGGGCGAATCTGGTCGATACCTATCCCCTGCCAGTGCCCGCTTCACGACGCTCCGTTTGGTACGACACGACCGGTGAATACCGTGACTGGTTCATTCCGGACTGGGTTTCGGTCGCCGCAGATTACGACGCCGTCCACCTGACCTTGATGGCTTATCTGACCACGCCAGGCATCGCGATCCCGTTGTCGGCCAACTCGGGGGCCACCGTGCTCGCCGGGTGGGATCCGGACGCCACATTCTGGCTACGAAGCAACAACATCACCGTCGAGGGCGAGCCACCAAGCTGACGCTCAGCGGCGCAGAATTCAGCAGGTGCGCCCGTACGGCCAGCCACCGTGCAGTGTCCTCGATCCCCTGTTCCAGGGTGAACGTCGGAACCCATCCGAGTAGTCGTAACGCACGATCGTTCGACGCGTAGGCGCCGGCAGTGTCACCGGTGCGTCGGTCGGCAACGACCACGTCGATTTCTTCGCCGAGCACGTTCTCGAATGTGTGTACCAATTCCCACACCGTCGTCCCCCGCCCGCTGCCCAAGTTGACCACAGTCATGCGTGATGAATCAGCGGTGACCCGGTCGAACCTTTCGAGTGCTCGAACATGAGCGTCTGCAAGGTCCCAGACATGAACGTAATCACGCACACCCGATCCGTCGCGCGTCGGCCAATCCGTCCCCGTAATCCTGAAAGGTATTCCTGCCGAATATGATTCGAACAGCTTTCCGAGTGCGTGGGTCGGGCGTGCCGACGCTGTTCCGCTTCGCAGCTCCGGGTCTGCCCCGACAGGGTTGAAGTAGCGTAGAGATATCGCCGATAATCCTGTGGCCGCCACGATGTCGTCAAGCATCGTTTCGAACTGAGCCTTGCTGTGCGCGTAGGGACTCTGCGGTGCGATCCGCCAATGTTCGTCGACACACCCACCGTCGCTCGGCGCGTACACCGCAGCAGAGGAACTGAACAAGAGGCGCTCACACCCGTTCCGAAGGACACTCGATACCAGCGTCAGTGACTTGGATACGTTGTTCTCGTAGTACCGCGCCGGGCTACTCACGGAATCTCCGACCACGATCAAGGCCGCACAGTGAACTGTGGCATCGATATCGGGATGATCTGCGAATATCTTGTCGAGCAGTTTCTCGTCCGCGATGTCGCCGCGGTAGAACGGGAATCTCTGCGCAAATTCGGCACGGCCGGTCAGCAGGTTGTCGAGAATCACGACATCGATCCCGGCGTCGACGCACTTCGACGCCACGGTGCTTCCGATGAATCCCGCTCCGCCGGTGATCAGTACTTTCACGCTGCTCCCCCGGCATCTTCGACGGCAGTCCTCGCACGACGGACGAAGTGGGATACGCGTGCGCGTGCCAAGTCCCATCCACGTAGGTCGCGCCCGTCCCGGATGGAAAGCCGATCACGGTCGAGAAAGAGCGGCACCATGACCAGATCGCGGTAGAGCGAGTGCAGGCGTGGGCGATCGGCCAACCACAGCGTGCATTGCCACCACCAACGCGCCGAGGTGGTCGTCACCCCGGTACTCACTCCGAAGATCGATTCCACCGCAGCCCAGTGGACGTTCACCGCCCGACGGACATCGCGTGGCAATCGGCGTCGCGCGAGCATCGCCGGGAGTGACGGCTCGGAGGTGAACAGGTACCCCACGTCGAAGACGCTGTTCAACGCCAGATCGGCGCGAATCAAGGCGCGATCGGCAAGCCGCGCGTGAGCGATGACATGAAGCGTGACATCGGAAAGGGCAAGCCTGGATCCTTCGGTCTCCGCGCTGAGTCCTCGGACCACGGACTCGCGGGTCAACGCGTGACGGGCGAACCGCGGAAGCAAGTGCGAATGGATTTCGACGGAGCCGTGACGGTCGTCGCGAAGGAGCGCTGGTTCCTGATGATCGTCGTGATCGATGGAATCCCCTGCCACCTCGTCCGCGCGAACCATTCGATAGCCGAAGTCGATGATCGCGTCGTTGGCTGGAACGGCGTGTGCGGGATCTACGACCAAGAGGTCGATGTCCGTCATCCGTCGTGCCGCCGGGTTCGGCCAGATTCTTCGCTCGAGAAGGGCAGCACCTTTCAGCGCGACAGTCGGAAATCCGCTGCTGTGTAACAACTCTTGCAGTTCTACGCGCTGCGCATCGAGGTCCGCGATACGAAGCGCGTTTCGGTGATGGACAAGGCTCAGCGTCAATTCCGGACTCGACGCGCTAGCTGCGGATTCCGACAGCATTTCGGCGAAACTCGCCGGCGGGACCGATGCGAAGCCGGCATCGACTGCGCGGGCGGCCAGCAGCGGCAGCACCTTGTGCCTGGCGGCGACGTCGATGACTCGCGGCCAATCCCGCTGCGAACACGAACGGATGACGTCGGCCCCGTGCTTGGCTTCCAACATCGAAATCAGGTACCGGGTGTCACGCATGACGCCACCAGTTCCTCCACGGTGTCGGCGCCGGTGTCGCCGTGGTGCCGGATCATTCTGTAGCACGGGGCATTCGAGAGCAGGGCAGCGATGTTTCTCAGGGTCAGACCGTGATTGTCGGACCACAACGCGGATTGCTCGGCCAGCGACTGTATCGCCTGGGGTGCGGGCATCGGCGCGATACGAGTAGGACCCCCGTCCCATTTATCGAGAATCAGCACCAGATCGATTCCGCGAACCGCCGAATCGACGTTGGGAGTAGCGGGCAATGTCGACGGGTCCAGTGCCCACACCGAAGGGGTATACGGGAGATACAGCGAATCGTGCGCCTTGATGTCCGGCAGAACGTCGAACGTACCGGCTTTGAGGTGGACCCGGCGCGGCAAGCCCACCGCTTCGGTACCGCGAATGAAGACCCCTTCGTCAGCTCGCAGTTGTGCACCCCGTAAGGCAAGGGCAAGCGCCAAGGTGGTTTTACCCGCCCCGGAGTGCCCGGCGATCGCCACTCTCACACCGTTGCAGTCGACCAGAGCGGCATGCAGGCGTGTCCACAGTTCGTTATCTGCGGCCGTCATGACATCCCGGTGCACAGTGCGGTAAACGTTCTCCGCGAGGTGGAGTCCGTCGAGACCGATCAGCGGTTCCTTTCTGCCTCCGATGCTCGAGTCGATGGTGGCGTCCCAGCGACCGAACGTCGATCGATTCCGCTGAATCCGAACTTCGACGTTGTGGTCCGCGGGCCAGGGGCTGGCAATTCGATGCTCGATGACACCGAGTTCGGGTATGGCAGGGCCGCGCACGATCGCATCAACCCACAGGTAGTGCGTTCGGAATTGTGGTACATGGCTGCCTGTCACGGGATTCTCACACCAGCAGACGCGAGGCGCTCAGCTGTCCATAGGTCTCGCTGACTACCGACTCCGCGTCATGGTCAGGGATCTCGAGCACCTCCGACACCGCCTGGACAATGTCACTGACGGTCCGGCCGTCACACAGTTCCCACACCAAAGTCGCGACGGGGTTGAGGTGATGGGCAACCTCGCTGGAACTGTCGTACAGCACGACACCGTCGGTGAGATCATTGCTCTCCACCGTCTGTGAGCGCTGAGGCCTCGCGTCTTCGAGTAGTTCCGTCAAGATATCTCCTTGTTCCAACGAGTCCGATATTCGTGTTGAGCTATATGTGTTGGGGGTGGTGTCAGAGCGAGAAGCGTCGTGAGTATTCGGATTCGATTGCGCCCGAACGAATCAGGCTGCGTGTGGAGGCGATGCCGGGTGCGAGCGTCAGACACGTGAGCGCTCCCCCGGCGTTCGCATCCACCAGGTAGTCGCCCAAAGTTTGGTAGTGGCCCGCCCATTTTTCGAATGCTTCAGGGTCTGCCTCCGGATCCGCAATCGCGTCCAGAATTCGCTCGAAGGCGCGCGAATGAACGAGGACGGCGTGAACTCCACGGTTCTCGGGACTGGTGCGCAAGAGCGCCGAACCGTCGATCAGCGCTCCGTCGGCCGATTTCGCGTCGTGTCCGAGTTGGACGACATCCCAATCGCGGTGATCGAGCTCTTCACGTGCGTGGTCCAGGATCGACGCAGCCGCATCCAGCAAACTCACGTCGTCAGCTGCAATGAGGACCGAATCCCTGCTCTTCTCGGTCGCCCGAGAAACCGCGCGACGCCACGAGACGGCAAAGGCCGCTTCCTGATTCATCACGTCCTCGAAAGCTGATTCTCTCTCCACCGCTGTTACGCGCGGTAAGCGAATGAATCGATGCCAGGACGCCTTCCATCTGTCAATATCGAGGTCAAGATTCACGACGACAACACCGAGGTCCGACTTCGAATCCTCGACAGCCGGGGTGGGTTCTCCCCCTACTCTGGCAGGCGACAGTGGGCGATCGAGCACAACGTCGACTGCGCCCCGCTCGAGCAGATAGGTCGCCAGTGAAAAGTCGGGCCGCACGGGTCCGTCCATGCTCCGAGAGAGTTCGTCTCGCAAGGTTCGGTATGCCGCGGCGCGAACAATCAGTGCAGCCCCGACCAGGTCTTCGCCGTGTGCGTGGATGACGGCCGCATCGGCTTCGGCGGGGAGGTCGTCTGTTATGTTCCGCAGCTTGTACATAACCGCGGGTTCGATCACGCGAGCCTCGTCCAGGAAGACCACCGACTTCCAGCCCAGCAGAATCGCCTTGTCGAGTCCGGCGACGAACGCTGAGGCCGTCCTCCACCCATCCGGACCGTCGTCCTCCGCCGGAATGGCACGGTGAACGGTCAGTTCGATCGACTCGGCCTCCGCCAGGCATGAACGCCACGGAGCTACTCGGCCGTCGTCGCTGAGAACGATCACCCCGCCGAAGACCAACTCGGGTCGCTGGACGCTCAGTTCGGCACGGCGACGAATCTCGGGATACGAATCACCGAGGTACCTGGAGAACTGACGATGGAGTGAGTCGAGATCCCATCCGACCTCACTCCAACCGAGCAGGTAATTGTGAACGCGATCTTCCCAATTTATTCGATACGGGACACCCGCCGGGCGCTCGAATCGATGGTGCCAACCAAATGTCGGAAGGCAGACGACCTTTCCGCCGTTGATCCGGAACTTCTCGTGGATGTATCCCTCCTCACCGCCGAATCCGGTGAAGTGCGAGTTCAATCCCGGCCACGCCTCACGCCTGCAGGCAAATGAGCCGAGGCCCTGCATGATGATCTCGAAAGGCACGTCAGGGTGTTGCTTCGCTCGCGGATCAACTCCCCAGGAGCCGAACATTCCGTTGCGCCACTTGGGGTCCATGTGGGTGGCCGCGATGTGCGAGGAATCCTGGGAGAGCATCGGTCCCTGGATCAGATCGTCAGTTTCCGGATTTGCATCGAAATACGCCAGCAACGCCGACAACGATCCCGGTGCCAGGATCACGTGGGAGTCGAGGACCAGGACATACTTTCCGGTGGCCTTGCGGAACAGGACGTCCCGCACCGCAGTCGATCGAACGTCGGTGAACGGGATGTAGCGGAACCGATCGATGTAACCGGCAAACGATTCGAGCATCGGCGCCGGCAACCCCTCGGGGTTGTTGTCCAACAAGACGAATTCGACTCTGTCCAGAATCTCGCGATGATGGACCAGGATCGAGTGGATCGTGAAGTATGCGCCGTCGAAATCGTCGTAGGTCGCGATTGCAATGGTGAGGTCGGCAGATTCTCCGTGCGGCGGAGTTTCTTTCACCTGTACTGGCACCGCGCTCTGAAGCTTCTTCAGAGCGCGGTGCAGGGCTTCGTCGAACTCGGGCATCGGTGTGCTCCCTGGGAACCCGTGGCGTTGTATCGATTACGTCGGTTACGCAGGTTCCGTGGGATCTGTCGGCTTGGTCGGGCTGGTTGGGAACGTCGGCTCGGTGCGAGTGGTCGGCACAGTTGGGACAGTTGGGACGGTCGGCTCTGTCGGCTCCGTCGGCCCGGTGGGCTTGGCGGTCGTCGTTCCACCCGAACCTGACGAGCTACCGGTTGATCCGGAACCTGTGGAACTTCCAGACGATCCCGAACTCCCGGAACTACCCGAACTTCCTGACGATCCCGAACTTCCCGACGATCCGGGGTTGCCCGGCTCGTTTCCGCCCGGCTGATTCCCTCCCGGAGTATTACCACCGGGCTGATTCCCGCCTGGTTGCTCGCCTCCTGGTTGATTCGGATTCTGCTGGCCTCGAGTAGGAGCTCCGGAGAGGTTCGGCGTGTCACCGGCCGCGAAGGCCGGTGCCGCACCACCGAGGCTGATCGACGTCACGACCGGAACAGTTACCGCCGAGGCCGCTAGAACTGTCTTGACGAACTTGCGTCGATCAACCGGAACATTCTGAAAAGCGTCGCCGCCCATAGCGTTTCTCCCATGCGTCCGAGACGAGGTCGTCCTCACTCGATGTCGGGCAAAACGCTAGCATCCTTCCGGCAACTTTACAGACTGAACGCGCCGATATTTGACGGGTATGCGAATTTGAGTCCGGACTGCGCCGACTGTTCGGACAGAAGTACGGCGATCTCCTCCTGTTCAGGGGACTCGTTTGTCCCGGTCGACAACCGTCAACCAACCGGCATCTCCCACGGCGCCACCGGAAGAGTATTTCCGGTCTCGAGGTAGGACTTCAGATTCGACAGCACCGCCGACCATCCGCCCGCTACCTCCATGCGAGCCGATTCGTCCGCTAAATCGGTGTGCTTGACGGTCAATCGCACGATCGCGCCGAAGGCTTCGATGTCGAAACTCACCCGCGAGATATCGACGCCCGGTTCACCGTTCGGATCAGCCCAGGTGGTGACCAACCTCGACGGTGGGCTGCTTTCGACTACGGTGCCGACTACATCCGCGATGTTCGAACCGTCGATCCGGCGGTGCTCCCACGTCGATCCCGGCTGCCAGTCGGAGACGTTGCTGTGTCCCCAATACTCTGCAGTGGCCCCCGCGTCCGTGAGTGCTTTCCAGACGTTCTCGGCCGTACTGGCGATGTAGGTGACATATACAAAACTGGGCTTGTCGGTCATGGCTTCCTCCGCGAGTTTTTTGACGGCACTGAGCGCATGCAGGCGCGGTACCTCGAACTTGTTGATCCATCGCTCTCGAATCTCCTCGAGCGCAACGGGATTGAGATAGTGAAGTTTCGTTCTCCCCTGCCGTACCGTGCTGATCAGATTTGCATCCTCGAGCGCCGTGAGGTGTTGCGTGACAGCTTGGCGACTCATGTCGAGGCTCTCGCACAGCTCACCGAGCGACTGCCCGTTGACTACGAACAGGCGGTCCAGCAGAAGTCTTCGCGTGGGATCGGCAAGTGCTTTGAAGGCTGCATTCATCCGGTCGTTCACAACTTCACGATATGCAAGCATTTGCTTGCATGTCAATGGTTGGGCGTGCCGGGTTTCGGAAGTAGGGATAAATAGGGTGTGATGTCTTCAGGCAGATGTGATCTGAATCCCGGATCGCACCGTAAGAGAGGTTGGGCACATGGACTGGGCAGCAATTGGAGTGGGTGTCGGGTATGCCTCGGTGGCCCTGTCGATCCTGGTTTTCGTCGGCGGGTGCATCGCACTGTTCATTTTGTCGGTCCGGCAGTAGCTGACACCTCGACAAAGTGGTGAACACCCCCGGCGCGACGATGACGCGCGTCTCGGGGTGATCGCCGCCGGAGGCTGCTTGATCGATTCGGACACACCGGCGCGCGTCGGACTGCTCGCAGAGAAGCTCGGCCGCGGTGGGACTACCGTAGGACTGTCGCCTAGAACTCGAGGAGTACGGAATGAGCATCCAGTCGGTTGAACCGCACCGCCACCGCGTAGTGGTGATCGGTTCCGGCTTCGGAGGATTGTTCGGCACTCAGGCTCTCAAAAAAGCCGATGCCGACATCACGATGATCGCGCGTACAACCCACCATCTGTTTCAGCCGCTCCTCTATCAGGTTGCGACCGGCATCCTCTCGGTCGGTGACATCGCTCCCGCCACGAGACTGGTGCTGCGCAAGCAGAAGAACGCCCAGGTGCTGCTCGGTGAGGTCGAGACCATTGATCTCGAGAATCAGACCGTGACCTCGCGTCTGCTCGAACGCGTCACGGTTACGCCGTTCGACAGTCTGATCGTGGCAGCAGGTGCCGGTCAGTCTTACTTCGGCAACGATCAGTTCGCGGAGTTCGCCCCCGGAATGAAGACGATCGACGACGCCCTCGAACTGCGCGGACGGATCCTCGGGGCCTTCGAGCAGGCCGAACTGTCGGACGATCCCGCCGAGCGCGCGCGCTTGCTCACCTTCGTCGTGGTCGGCGCCGGCCCCACCGGGGTGGAGTTGGCCGGGCAGATCGCCGAGCTTTCCCGTCGAACGCTGGACGGCGCCTTCCGCAAGATCGATCCTCGTGAAGCGCGCGTCGTGCTCCTCGACGGCGCCCCTGCCGTGTTGCCCGTGTACGGCGGGAAGCTCAGCCGCAAAGCTGCCGAGACGCTCGAGAAGCTCGGCGTCGAGATCCAGCTCGACGCAATGGTCACCGACGTCGACAACGACGGTCTGATCATCAAGGAAAAGGACGGCACGCTTCGCCGCATCGAGTCGCAGTGCAAGGTCTGGTCCGCCGGCGTGCAGGCCAGCCCCCTCGGCAAGCAGCTTGCAGAGCAAAGCGGCGGAGAATCCGACCGCGCCGGCCGAGTGATGGTCAATCCTGACCTGTCGCTTCCCGGGCACCCCAACGTCTTCGTCATCGGCGACATGATGTCGCTCGACAAGCTTCCCGGACTGGCTCAGGTCGCCATGCAGGGCGGCAAGTACGCGGCCAAACAGATCAAAGCGTCACTGGATGGAAAGTCCCCGTCGGAACGAGTTCCGTTCAAGTACTTCGACAAGGGCAGTATGGCGACGATCTCGCGCTTCAGCGCGGTAGCCAAGGTGGGCAAGCTCGAGATCAGCGGCTTCATCGGGTGGGTTGCCTGGTTGGCAATTCACCTCCTGTACCTCGTCGGATTCCGTTCACGCGCCTCGACGCTCTTGTCGTGGGCAGTGACGTTCTTCGGGCGTGGCCGTGCTCAGATGGCGTCCACCGAGCAGCAGGTCTTCGCGCGAAACGCGATGGGCGAGTTGGAGAAGAAGAACAAGGAAGCGACGGAGTCCGGCAGCACTTCGAATGGCGAAGCCAAGAAGGCTGCCGGCAAGCAGCAGAAGGCCGCCGGCTGATCGATCAGTACCTGGGCGAATAACGAAGGGCGGCTGTGGAGTTCAACTCCACAGCCGCCCTTCGTTATTTGATCGACTGCCGCGTGGTCAGTTTCCGATCTTCGCCACCTCGGTGATGTTCGCGAGGCGAACCTGTCCCTTGGAAACGAGTCGGCCGTTCTCGTCGGTGATGCGAACTTCCCAGAGTTGCTGGGTGCGTCCGCGATGAATCGGGGTGGCTTCAGCGGTGAGAGTGCCCTCCCGCGTTGCGCGCAGGAAGTCGGTGTTGTTGTTGACTCCGACTACGTGTCCTCGCTCGCCCAGCCACACGGTGCCGCCGACGCTGGCGAGAGACTCCACCACCGAGCAGTACACACCCCCGTGCTGTATCCCGGCGGGCTGGTGCAGCGTGGGCTTGACCGTCCATTGCGCCCTCACACGGTCTGGGCTCAGTTCGGTGTATTCCAGGCCGATGGTGGCGTCGAAGCCCGTCCCGAGCCGTTTCATCATCTCTGCGGTCTCAGCAGTGTCGACCATGCCATCTCCATCTGTGATTCTCTGGCGCCGGTGTGGCTGCCACTCCCTACCTGATTACACGAGAGGTAACTCGAGCTTGGAATCAGGTCTGGAAAAAGAACCGGCGGGTTTCCCATCATTCGATGGGAAACCCGCCGTGGGAAGGACCGGGAGTCTCTGCAGCCCTCAGGACTCCGGCGCGGTCCGGCAGTTTCGTCACTCTCGCGTCGTGTAGCTCTCTGCGAGGTCTTCCACAATCATAGGCAAGGCTGACCTAATTTAGCAAGCCCTTCGTCGAACTGGTTCCAACGAGGGCGTAGCGAGACCTTGCGGCGCGCACGAACCGGCAGCCCGGCGGCAACAAAGGCGTCCAGCAGTCCCTGCCCTCGACGCTGAGCGGCCGATTCGCCCTCACCGGCCAAGATGGGGACGTAGGCCGCTGCACCCAGGATCGACTCCCCTACCAGGCCCCAGAATCTGAACTGGTCGACGGGCGCACACCTGGCGACGGCGTCATAGATCGCTCGGAGTGAAGTCAGGCAACGGTGCGCGGTCCAGACAAGGAGCGCTTCTTCACATGGCATGTCGACGACGCCGTCACTGCCGGACTCCCGTCCGTTGGGCGCAACGCGCAGCGTTTCGTCGACCACGCCGGCCCAGTCGATCCCGCCGTCGCTGTCCATGTGGATGAACAGGTTCTCGAGCCCCGGGTCCCATGCGGACCCCTCGGAGACGATCGACGCGGCCACCCTGCCGACCACGGCATGAATAAGTGACGTTGCAACCTGGATCGCCGCAGCTTCGGCGCTGTCGAGATCTTGAAGTGAACGGGCGAACATCTGATGCACCCGATCCCCGCACAGGCCCTCGCTCAGTTGCCACCAACGCCGTTTACCTTCGCCCGCCATGGCGGCAACCGCGTAGACGCGCGGATAGTCAGGGTTGAGCGCTCGTAGGCGAACGCTGGTGCGGCTCAATGCGTTCGACCGGAGTTCGAATTCACGAACATCCGCATGCTGGGTGGTCAAGGTGATGGTCACCGTGCACTCCAATCGGCCGAAGTTGTCTTGTGGTTCTTAATGTAGGTTAGCCTCACCATAATTCAAGAGTAATGAACTGTGACGCTGGGCACCGCATATTCACAGGAACGTCCCCCGCAGGAAGCGCACCCGCATAGGGTTCCGTAACCTAAGATGCGAATTCCCTGCGCACCAAGACCAGGAGCTCGAACCGCCAGTGACGATGATCAAATCTCTCGGGAACGGACATCCCCGAGGACCCAGCGAGACGTACGGACGGCGCATCGTGCCGCGCGGCCCCGCTCCTGTCCGAATGCGTGTCCTGGCTGGACTTTTCGACGCGGCGGTGTTCCTACTTCCGTTGATCGTCGGCTGGTACATCGTCCAGTCGCTCCGTGACGACAACGGTGGCGGCGAGGCCGATCGAGCAGTCTTCGGCGGGACAGCAATAGCCATCGCCGTCGGTCTCCTTGTGTGGAACCTCGGATTCCGTGAGGGGGCAACCGGTCGGACCTCGGGGAAGGGATGGGTTGGCCTGGTCACGCGTGACGCGACCACCAAACAGCCCATCGGTGTCCGCCGGGCTCTGCGCAGACCGTTCGACCGAAGCGGCATCGAGGTGGTCCGAGAAAGCACGGCCCGCGACGAGGGCTTCGAAGAACTCGCACGCGACAACAGCGTCGGTGCAACTCGCCGGCGCCGCCTGATCGGACTCGCGGTCCTCACCGTGCTGCTCGCGCTTGTGATGCTCGCGAGTATCGCAGTGGGTGCTCGTCCACTGACGTTCGCCGAGATCTTCCACGCGCTCTTCAATTCGGACGGAACTCAAACGGACATCATCGTGCGGACGTTGCGCGCCCCACGAACGATTTTGGGTCTTGTTGTCGGAATTGCACTCGGTATCGCCGGTGCCTTGATTCAGGGACACACGCGCAACCCGTTGGCGGATGCCGGTCTACTCGGCCTCAACGCAGGCGCAGCGTTCTTCGTGGTCATGGCGATCTACCTCTTCGGCTTTACGGCACCGAGTCAATACCTCTGGTTCGCGTTCGCAGGATCCTTCGTCGCCAGCATCGTCGTTTTCGGCTTGTCTTCCATCGGAAACGGCGGCGCAAGTCCTCTGAGTCTGGCTCTGGCGGGCGCGGCCGTCGCATTCTTCCTGCAAGCCATGACCAACGCCGTGATAATCCTCGACCAGACGAGCCTGGACGCCTACCGTTTCTGGGTTGTCGGGTCGGTGTCCGGTCGCGGGTTCGACGTCCTCTGGCAGGTCCTGCCGTTCCTGATACTCGGATTGGTCATCGCCTTGGCAAGTACGCCGGGGCTCAACGTCCTCAGCCTGGGTGAAGACGTCGCAAAAGCACTGGGAACTAACATCGCGTTCAGTCGCACACTCGGCATCGTCGCGATCACCCTGCTGACCGGCGCCGCCACCGCGGCGTGTGGTCCGATCGCGTTCATCGGTTTGGTGGTCCCTCACGTGGCCCGGGCCATCACCGGACCCGACTACCGCTGGCTGGTCCCGTACGCGGGCTTACTCGGCGCGGTCATGTTGATCACCGCGGACATCATCGGCCGCGTGGTCGTGCGCCCTGGTGAGTTGCAGGTCGGCATCATCTTGGCCCTGTTCGGCGCTCCGTTCTTCATCGCTCTCGTACGCCGCAGGAAGTTGGCAAGTCTGTGACGCTCAAGCAGGAACTCCGGGTACTCCCCCGGACCGTCCCCTCACGTAAGTCGATCCGCCTCGGTGGATTCTCGCTGGTCTACCGCCCACTCGCGGTGTCGGTGAGCATTGCCCTCGCAGTTGCGCTGTTCCTTCTGCTTTGCATCAACATCGGGCGGGGCGACTATCCGATCTCGATCCCCGATGTCATTTCGGTCCTGCTCGGCAATGGCAGCAAGACACAGAACCTGATCGTCTTCGACCTTCGACTTCCTCGGTCGCTCACCGCGCTCTTCATCGGTATGGCACTCGGCATTGCCGGTGCGGTCACCCAGACGATTGCGCGCAATGCCCTCGCCAGCCCCGACATCCTCGGAATCACGGCTGGATCGAGTGCCGCCGCAGTGGCACTCATCGTACTCGGCGGGGGTGGCTCGTTCGTGGGACTGCTTGCCACACTGGGGATTCCGTTGGCTGCGCTCTGCGGCGGCCTACTGACAGCAGTGGTGATCTACGCCTTGGCGTGGCGCAAGGGCGTCGAGGGGTTCCGCCTCATCCTGATCGGTATCGGCATCAACGCCATGCTGGTGGCAGCGACGGGATGGCTCCTCATCTCGGCGGACATCAACGACGCTTCTCGCGCACAGGTGTGGCTCAACGGTTCACTCAACGGTGCCACCTGGAATCAGATGTGGCCGGTCGCAATCGCCGTCGCAGTAGTCGGCGGCTACGCGGTGATCGCATCGTTCACCATGGGAGCACTGCGGTTGGGCGACGACAACGCAACCTCACTCGGTGTTCGCTTGCAATCATCACAGGCCAAGTTGTTGCTTTCCGCCGTGGCACTGGCCGCCATCGCGACCGCAGCAGCAGGTCCGGTCGGCTTTGTCGCCCTGGCTGCGCCACAGGTCGCCATGCGTCTGGTGCGCTCCGCCGGCCCGCCCATCGTGGCTTCCGCGCTGACCGGTGCTGTACTGGTGGTAGGCAGCGACGTCATCGCTCGAACAATTCTGCCTGTGGAACTCCCCGTCGGAATCGTGACTTCCGCACTGGGCGGCCCGTTCCTGCTCTACCTGTTGGTTCGTAACAATCGGAAGGTCACAGCATGACCACCATCGCCCAGTCCACCGATGCTCCTTCGCGTCTCGTCGCGCAGAATCTGACGCTCGGGTACGGGGATCGCATCATCGTCGACGGACTCGATCTCGAGATCCCCACCGGCGTGATCACGACGGTCATCGGACCCAACGGTTGCGGCAAGTCGACGCTCTTGCGCGCGCTCGGTCGTCTGCTCAAGCCAAAGGGTGGATCGGTCATCCTCGACGGCAAGGCGATCAGTTCGATGAAGACCAAGGAAGTCGCGCGGGTGCTCGGAATGCTCCCCCAGACTCCTGTTGCGCCGGAAGGGCTCACCGTCGCCGATTTGGTCTCACGTGGGCGCCACCCGCACCAGTCGTGGATCAGGCAGTGGTCCGCGGACGACGAGGGCGAGGTCGCCGAAGCGCTCGAGCTGACCGGTGTCTCGGATCTCGCCGATCGGCCCGTCGATCAATTGTCCGGCGGTCAGCGTCAGCGAGCCTGGATCTCGATGGCTCTCGCCCAGGGAACCGACATCCTGCTTCTCGACGAACCGACTACCTATCTGGACCTCGCGCACTCGATGGAAGTCCTCGACCTGGTGGATCAACTCCACGAGGAAATGGGGCGCACCGTGGTGATGGTTCTGCACGACCTCAATCTCGCGGTCAGATACAGCGATCATCTGATCGTGATGCGCGACGGCGCCGTCGTCGCTTCTGGTGTCCCCAAGGACATCATTTCCGCGGAACTTCTGCTCGAGGTGTTCGGTCTCGAAGCTGCGGTCATCGACGATCCCGTCTCGGATCGGCCGCTGATCGTTCCGATCGGAACCCGGCACGTGTTCGGTGCCGTCGGCGGGCCGGCAAAGCCTGCGTGACGATCGCGAATCAGCGACCCAGAATCGTCCGAACGAGTTTGAATCCCTGACCGATCGTCACGGTCGGCAGGTATGCCCGTCCGACCGCGTTGCCGATGCTCGGCAACGCGGCTGGATCGGCGAATGTCATGTGCATCGGCACGTACCGCGGCTGGAACTTCGATTTGAAGGCCAGCAGCGATCGAAATCCGTACACCGGTTCAAGGGTGCGACCGAGTAGGTCGAGCACGCTGTCCATCATCGCCGAGAAAGTCGTGGCCTCCGGTTCGTTCGCATTCCTCTCGGAGTCACCGGCGATTGTTGCCAGCGGTGCACCGGACAGACTGAGGAACTCGACGCCCTCCTCCTCCAATTTCAGTGCAGCGGAAGCGATGAGGAACTCCATCGCGGGACGGAACCCTTCGGAGCGTCGCCTCATGAAGTCGAGTGTCCACCCGACGACTTTGCCGTCGCGGTACACCGGTAGCCACGACGTGACACCGTGCACGGTGCGATCCTCGTCGACCGCGATCAGGCATCGCACTTGTTCGTCGTCGACCTCGTCGAGTCCGCCGAGGGTGAATCCCATCTCGGGCATCCCCTTGTCCGCTACCCACTCCTCCGAGATCGCGACCATCTGATCCTTGATCGCGAGAGGTGCATGAGGGAAGGAAATCCACTCGGCGGTGATACCGGACTTCTTCGCCCGGTTCAGTGCTGTGCGCACGTCCTGGAACCGCTTTCCTGTGAACGCGACTTGTCCCAGGTCGAGCACGGTTTCCTCGGCGACCTGTAGACCGCTCCAGCCCATCGAATCGGTGATGGTTCGGGCGTCGTCGGTCACGGAATAGAAGCAGGGAATCCAACCGTTCGACGACGCGAACTCGGCGAACCCCTCGATCGCCGCGCGCATGCGATCTGGAGGACCGACCGGATCACCTGTGGTGAGAGCAACGCCGGCGATGACGCGATACGCGACGTAACTCGAACCGTCCGCGCTGAACCAGTACGTGTTCCCCTTCCACGTCGTCATCCACGACAACGGGCTGCCGGTACCGGCGATCAACATGGATCGCGCTCGTTCGGCGGCTTTGGGATCGGCGGTCTTGACCGGCTTGAGGAAACTCACGAATACCAACACGGCGGCAACGCCCCAGAACACGACGCCGGTCCACTCGAAGAGCAACGTCGACTCGATGTCCACGGGAAGCAGGCGCGGGTCGATCAACTGCAGGTACACCGGCGGTACAAGGCGCTGTGGGAAGTCCGCGAGCAGCAACGTGACCGTGGGCTCGCGGTCGAACCCGTGCCTGGCGAGCATTCCGCCGCCGACGTAGATCACGGCGAGGACCGCGAGCAAGGTCACGATCGCAGCACCGAGACGTCGGTACGTCTTGGCCGGGGCCGCGACGTCGAAGTATCGACGTGTGGCGATCAGCAGGATCAGCACGAAGAGCGGTGTCAGGAACGGCACCAGCGTTCGATACACGTTCGGATCGCTGATTCCGTAGAACAAGCTGTCACTGTCGACTGCGTCGACGAACCTGATGACGAAGTTCCCGATCGAGAGGACGAGTAAGACGACCTGAGCACAGACAGTCGCAATCCAGGCGAATCTGCGGCCACGACGGAGCCCATCGCTCAACACCAGCACAAAAATCGACGGCATCAACGAGAGCAGAGTCGGCCCGATCCCCGAGAGTCTCAGCTCGAGGAGGCCGCGTCGGCAGTCCGGATCCGACGCGGATTCGGCGCACAGCTCACGTACTTCTGCGACGGTCCAGGGAACACCACGGAAGAGATCGCGGAGTACGGCGAGTGGGCCAACCGCCTGTGGGGACAGCGCGGCGATCATCGGGCCGATCGCACTTGCCGCGACGACGATGGCGACCAGGACGCGGCCCTCTCGCTGTGTCCCGGCGATGCGTTCACCGCGAGCCGATCGTCCGACGATCCACTGTCCGATGACCAAACCCACCACAGCGGCAAAGAATCGGATGACATCTTGCAGCTGACCACTGAACAAGGCCAAGGTGATGGTCAAAGCCAGGGTTCCGACGCGGATGCGGCGACGCCACAATGTCCCCATGTTCGAGCTGGCGGCCATCGCGGCGCCGACGATCCACGCGCTCGCGCCGACAGCGGAGCCGACATGGAGGCGGAACCCCCAATTGGAGTCGAACACTTTCACGAAGGATGCCCAGCCGAGCCCGAGCAGAACTCCCAAGATTTGAGTGCTTGCGCCGGCGATCGCCAGCTTGATCGTTCCCATCCGCCGTTCGAGGGGTGCAGCGACCGCAATCAGGAGCACGCTCGCGCCGATGTACCCGAGCAGGTTTCCTGCCCACAGCGCGGAGCTCAGTGGAATCCAGACATGTCCGTGCTGGATCGAGCCCATTCCCGCACCGATCGTGTGCTCGAGATCGCGGGACGGTCCGTGAACGATGCTGCCGGTTACGGCGCCCAGTATCCACATGGTGAGAAGTAGGACGACCGTCAAGGGTGCGTCGCGAATGCCGAAACGGATGATGCCGGCAGCTTTCTGCCTGACTACCCGCGCCCGTGACGTCGATTCTTCGGTGCCCGGCGAACTGTCGATCGTCATCTACGTGCGGCTACTTTCTGCGGATCGACTGTTGGCTTGCAATTATCGGGCATCGTCATTGTCGGGACTTTGGTCGTCTCACACCACCGTAACCGTCACGCAGATCACTATGGCCAATACCACACCCCCACCGAGGCGGTTACTACTACCAGTAGTACGTATTTCGTCGTGGAAGTCCGTAGAATCGAAGAATGGCAGGTCTAGGTGAACTCGAACGCGCGGTGATGGATCATTTGTGGTCCACATCGGAACCGCAAACTGTGCGACAGGTGCATGAAGCACTCGCGACGCATCGCGAATTGGCGTACACGACGGTAATGACCGTTCTGCAGCGCCTGGCGAAGAAGCATCTGGTGATTCAGCAGCGTGACGATCGCGCCCATCGCTATCTTCCCGTCAACAAGCGCGAAGAACTGGTCGCGAGCCTGATGGTCGACGCGCTGGCCCAGGCCCCGGAGTCCGGCGGTCGCGCTGCGGCACTCGTCCACTTCGTGGGACAGGTCAATGCTGACGAAGCCGATGCTCTCCGCGAAGCGCTCGCTGCCCTCGAGGTGCGCGAGTCCGCGAAAAAGGCTGCGCAGCCCGGAATTTCTAGGCCGAACTGATTTCGTCGTGCATGATGTGTAGGACATGAACGCCACTACTGCACTGGTTTTCGGACTGCTTGCCTTGTTGCTGGCCGGTCCGGTTCCCGCACTCCTGAGCCGCTCCACGTGGCCTTACCGCGCTCCACGCGCGGCGTTGGTTCTGTGGCAAGCCGTCGCGATTGCTGCGGTGCTGTCGGCATTCAGCTCGGGCCTGGCCATTGCCAGCCAGCTGCTCGTTCCCGGCGCTGACGGTAGGCCGACGACGGCCCCGACCGCCGAAATCGATGCACTCGGGCTCCCGCTGTGGATTCTGTACGTGGTTGTTTTTGCCCTGACGCTCCTGATCGGCGCGAAGCTGATCTTCTCGATAATCCAGGTCGCTGTGAGAACCCGACGTCGCCGTGCACGTCACCGCGTGTTGGTGGACCTTCTCGACGACTGCGCCATGCCCGCGTCGGTGGAACGCACACCCGATCTGCGGGTGCTGGACGTGGACGAACCGATCGCATACTGCCTGCCAGGTCTGCGCCAACGCGTGGTTCTCAGCCAAGGCACTCTGCAGAACCTCGATCATGCCGAGGTCAAAGCAATCCTGACGCACGAGCGTTCACACCTGCGAGCTCGTCACGATCTGGTCCTCGAGGCTTTCACGGCCGTCAACCACGCGTTCCCCCGTTTCGTCCGTAGCAAGTCGGCTCTGGGATCGGTACAACTCCTGGTGGAGTTGCTCGCCGACGATTCAGCTGTGCGGGCTACCGGTCCCACTCCCCTCGCGCGGGCACTTGTCGCGTGTGCCGGATCGACGGCACCCCGCGGAGCGATGGCAGCGGGCGGCCCGTCGACGCTCATCCGAGTGCAGCGCCTCTCGGCCGACGATGCAGATCCCCGCATCGCAGTTTTTGCGTATCTCGGGGCGGTCGCGATTCTCGTGGTTCCCACGGTTGCGGTGGCTGTGCCCTGGCTCACCGAACTTCGACTGCTTTTCAACGCATACTGAGTCTTGACCTGCGCAACCCCGTGTAGTAGTGCAGGTCACAGGCGGGGCTACCTGACTTCGGTGTCCCCGGTGGCGTAGAGTGGACCACGGCCACCATCGTGGTCCGTCAACATATAACGGCACACAGCCCAATTCCCCGCAGTATGCGTTCGGATTGCCAGGTGACATGTGCCCTGGCTCGTCCCTTTGCGAACTGTGTCGTGTATTTCAGCATGGCTTCTTCCGCTCCGCGACGTGCCCGTAGTCCGGAGAGGTTTCCGCGTGACCAACGCTGTCCAAATGTCGTCTTCCGAGAACATCGAAGACCCCACCGTCAACACCCCCGCTGCCGAAGAAGCAGTCGCCACCGAGCCGGGTATCACCTTCGCCGAGATCGGCCTGCCCGAGCAGCTTGTTGCCGCATTGGCGCGCAACTCCATCACCGTCCCGTCCCCCATCCAGGCACAGTCCATCCCGGACGCGCTCGCCGGAACCAACGTTCTCGGCCGCGCACAGACCGGATCGGGTAAGACCCTCGCCTTCGGCCTGCCGATGCTGACCCGCCTCTCACGCCACGAAGATCGCCCGGCCGCCAAGCGTCCCCGCGCACTCGTGCTCGTCCCCACCCGTGAGCTTGCTTTCCAGGTGGTCGACTCCCTCAACTCCTACGCCGGCGCACTCGGACTCACGGTTCGTCCCGCTGTCGGTGGAACGCCGTTCGCCAAGCAGGTCGATCAGCTTCGCCGCGGCGTAGACGTCCTCGTCGCAACGCCGGGTCGCCTGGGCGATCACCTGCGTCAGGGCACCTGCATCCTCGACTCGGTGGAAATCACCGCACTCGACGAAGCCGATCAGATGGCGGACATGGGCTTTCTGCCCGAGGTTCGCTCGATCCTCGGCGAGACCCCCGCAGACGGACAGCGTCTGCTGTTCTCGGCAACCCTCGACCGTGAGGTCCAGTCGCTGGTTCGTCAGTTCCTGGCCAACCACGTCACCCACTCCACCGAAGACGGCCGCGCAAGCGTCGACACGATGGAGCACTACGTCCTCCTCGTCGATCGTGGGCAGAAGGATTCCGTCCTCGCCGAGATCGGTGCCCGCGACGGACGCACCATCATGTTCGCCCGCACCAAGCTCGGTTGCGAGGGAATCACCGATCGCCTCCGCGCAGTCGGCATCGCTGCCGAGTCGCTTCACGGCGGCAAGGCACAGAACCAGCGCACCCGCGTCCTCGAGCGTTTCAAGAACGGCCGCACCCCGGTCCTCGTCGCAACGGACGTCGCAGCACGCGGTATCCACGTCGACGGCATCGACCTCGTCGTTCACGTCGATCCCCCGGCCGACCACAAGGACTACCTGCACCGCGCTGGTCGTACCGCTCGCGCCGGCGAGAAGGGCACCGTTGTCGCCATCGTGCTGCCCAACCAGAAGCGTCAGTTCAAGCGTCTGACCGGAATGGCCGGCGTCAATGCCGCAGCCGTTGCCGTCACCCCGGGTTCTGCTGAACTTGCTCGCATCACCGGCGCCAAGAAGCCGACCGGAGAACCCTTGCGCGAGAGCTCTTCTCGTGGCGAGCGTTCCTTCGGTGATCGTGGCGGAAGCCGTGGCGGCTACCAGGGCAACCGCTCTTCGGGCGGATACCAGGGCAACCGCTCTTCCGGTGGCTACCAGGGCAACCGTGACGGCGAGAGCCGCGGCGGATACCAGGGCAACCGCTCTTCCGGTGGATACCAGGGTGATCGCTCCAGCGGTGGTTACCAGGGCAACCGTGACAGCCGTCCGTCCTACGGAGACCGCGACAGCCGCCCGTCGACGGGTTACCAGGGCAACCGCTCTTCGGGCGGATACCAGGGAAGCCGTGACGGCGAGAGCCGCGGCGGATACCAGGGCAACCGTTCGTCCGGTGGTGGATACCAGGGCAACCGCGACAACACCCGCTCGTACGGCGATCGCGACAGCCGCCCCTCGACCGGATACCAGGGCAACCGCTCTTCCGGTGGCTACCAGGGCAACCGCGACGGCGGCGACAACCGTGCAGCCTCGACCAGCGGTGGCGGCTTCCGCAGCCGCACCGACCGTCGTAGCTATGACGGATTCGACGGCCCGAAGCGCGATCAGCGGTAATACCTGCGCTGAGCTGCGGCTCGACAACTGAACACTGAGAACCTTCCGGCTGTGCCGGAAGCTGTATCGAGACGGATGCAGGTCACTGCAATTAAAGTGATCTGCATCCGTGTTTTGTATGCACGGTCTGATGTTCACGCGCGTCGCGGCCGCACCGTTTTCGGCTGCGCACAGCGCAGGATTTCACAGCCGCGGACCGAGAGGGAAAGCTGTAAGTATGTCAACCACTAGCACCGAATCACCCCGAGCTCAGATCGGCGTCACCGGCCTGGCCGTCATGGGTTCGAATATTGCCCGCAATTTCGCCCGCCACGGTCACACCGTTGCCCTGCACAACCGCAGCATCGCGAAGACCGATGCCCTGATCGCCGAGCATGGTTCCGAGGGCGATTTCGTGCGCACCGAGACCGTCGAGGAGTTTGTTGCCGCACTGCAGAAGCCGCGACGCGTCCTGATCATGGTCAAGGCCGGCGCCCCGACCGACGCCGTGATCGAAGAGCTCGCGAACGCCATGGAGCCCGGCGACATCATCATCGACGGTGGCAACTCGCTCTACACCGACACGATCCGTCGTGAAGCAGCGATCCGCGCCCGCGGTCTGCACTTCGTCGGCGCTGGTATCTCCGGTGGCGAAGAAGGCGCACTCAACGGTCCGTCGATCATGCCCGGCGGCCCGAAGGAGTCCTACGAGGCTCTCGGCCCGCTTCTCGAGTCCATCTCCGCTCACGTCGACGGCACCCCGTGCTGCACGCACATCGGCCCCGACGGCAGCGGTCACTTCGTCAAGATGGTGCACAACGGCATCGAGTACGCCGACATGCAGCTCATCGGCGAGGCGTACAACCTCTTCCGCGACGCACTCGGTTACGACGCCGGTCAGGTCGCAGACGTCTTCACCGAGTGGAACAAGGGCACGCTCGAGTCCTACTTGATCGAGATCACCGCCGAGGTGCTCCGCCAGGTCGACGCCGAGACGGGCAAGCCGTTGGTCGACGTCATCGTCGACGCTGCCGAGCAGAAGGGCACGGGCCGCTGGACGGTCAAGTCCGCTCTGGATCTGGGCGTGCCGGTCACCGGTATCGCCGAGGCCGTTTTCGCTCGCGCACTGTCCGGTAGCCGCAATCAGCGCGCCGCAGCTCAGGCGCAGGGTCTGGCCGCCGGCTCTCTCGGCGACAAGCCTGCTGACGCCGAGCAGTTCGCCGCCGACATCCAGGCCGCGCTGTACGCGTCGAAGATCGTGGCGTACGCGCAGGGCTTCGATCAGATCGCTGCCGGCAGCGCCGAGTACGACTGGAACCTCAAGCCTGCCGACCTGGCGACGATCTGGCGCGGTGGCTGCATCATCCGTGCGCAGTTCCTCAACCGCATCAAGGACGCGTTCGACGCGGATCCGAGCCTGCCGAGCTTGATTCTGGCGCCGTACTTCCGCGAGGCCATCGAGGCAGGCATCGACAGCTGGCGCCGTGTGGTCGCCACCGCGACGATGCTCGGCATTCCGGTACCGGCGTTCGCGTCTTCGCTCTCGTACTACGACGGTCTCCGCGCGGAGCGTCTGCCGGCCGCCCTGACTCAGGGTCAGCGCGACTTCTTCGGCGCGCACACCTACGAGCGCATCGACAAGCCGGGCAAGTTCCACACACTGTGGAGCGGTGACCGCAGCGAAATCGAGGCCTGATTCACAGCGGGTATCGGTAGATGCGGTCATCTGCGTCTACCGATACCCGGTAGCCTGGACAAATGCAGGAATCGACGATCGACTCGCCCACCTCGACCGAAGGGCGTTCGTTCGTCGACCTCGGAATCCCCGCCGTGATGGTGCACGCGTTGCGCCGTAGCGGCATCGATGCCCCCTTCCCCATTCAGTCGGCAACCATCCCCGATGTTCTTGCCGGCCTGGATGTCCTCGGGCGCGGCGCGACGGGTTCCGGAAAGACTCTGGCCTTCGGGCTTCCGATGCTGGTGCGCCTCAAGGGTGGGGCGAGCAAGCGGAATCGTCCGCGCGGTTTGGTGCTCGCTCCCACCCGTGAGCTGGCGATCCAGATCCACAAGGCACTCGACGACGCTGCTACCGAGATCGGTTTGCGTGCGGCAAATGCGGTCGGTGGCGTTCCGATCAAGCGTCAGGCCGACATCCTTGCCCGCGGCGTCGATCTCCTGATCGCGACCCCAGGGCGCCTACTCGACCTACTCGAGCAGAAGTCGGTGATTCTCGACGACGTCGTGATCACGACCATCGACGAAGCCGACCACATGGCAGACATGGGTTTCATCGACGAGGTTGCGAAGATTCTCGACACGACACCGAAAGACGGTCAGCGCCTTCTCTTCTCGGCAACACTCGACGGCAAGGTCGACGATCTGGTCGCGGGTTACCTGCGCAATCCGGCGTCGCACTCGACTGCTCCCCCGGTTGCCACCGTCTCGACCATGGAGCATCACCTGCTCTTCGTCGACCGCGACGACAAGAGATCCGTTGTCGCACATATCGGTTCACGGGCGGGGCGGACCATCATGTTCGTCAAGACCAAGCACGGTGTGGATCGTCTTGCGCAGCAACTGCATTTGATCGGTGTCTCGGCCGGCGCCCTGCACGGCGGCAAGACGCAGAACAATCGGACCAAGACCCTCGCGTCGTTCTCCGACGGGACGACACCGGTCCTGGTCGCCACCGATGTCGCCGCGCGCGGAATCCATGTCGACGACGTGACGCTCGTCGTTCACGTCGATCCCCCGGCGGAGGCGAAGGACTACCTGCACCGGGCCGGCCGGACGGCACGCGCCGGGGAATCAGGCGTCGTCGTCACCATCGTCACCGACGAAGAACGTGATTCGGTCGAGAAGTTGACCAAGCAGGCAGGCATCAAGGTTCACGGCGTGCGGGTCCGCCCCGACGATCTGGAGCTCACGCGCATCACCGGCGCGATGGAGCCGACGGGAATACCGGTCGAAGCTCCCGATACGACGGTCGCCGTCAAGCACACCGCCAAGCGTGGCCGTCAGGAACACGACACTGCAGGCCGGACCGCTGCCGGAGGACGGATGAAGAAGGACGGCGACAAGCGCGCGGCTTCCTCGCGGCGCGTCACCGATCCGAAGAGTGTGAAGAAGATCCGTGCGGACGGCACTCCGGTCCCAACCCGTTCGGAGCGTCTGGCGTCCAAGGGCTTGACCCCGCGTCGCGGCGCACCCGGCGCAGGAAAGCCGTCTGCCGGAAATCGGGCGGGCAAGCGCGCACACTGAGGGAATGGGTGATCTTCCACTGATCTCTGTTCTCTGCGCACTCGTCGCCGCGCTTCTCTTCGCGTGTGCCTCCGTCGCTCAGCAGCGCGCCGCGTCTGCGGTTCCGGAGGGCGAGGCGTTGGTGGCGTCGTTGATTCGCAGTCCTCGGTGGTGGGCCGGGCTGATCGGTGACGGCGGCGGTTACGTCATGCAGGCCGTTGCACTGTCGTTGGGTTCGGTGTTGGTGGTGCAGCCGCTGATCGTGACCTCGCTGCTGTTCGCGCTGCCACTTTCGGCCAGGTTCTCGGGAATTCGCATCACCCGTTCTGCGTGGTCATTGGCGATCATGCTCGCGATTTCCTTGGCGATCTTCCTCGTCGTCGGCGATCCCACCGAGGGAGACAGCAACGCTCCGTGGTCGGATTGGGCTGTGCCACTGACGATCACGGTCGCAGTGGCCGTGGTCGCAACTATCGGCGGCTTGTCCAAACTCGACGGTGGCTGGCGCGCTCTGCTTCTCGGCTCCGCGGCCGGAATCTTCTACGGCGTGGCCGTCGCATTCACCAAGTACGTCACCGACCTACTCGGACATGGCGTCGTCGGGGTGATTTCGGCATGGCAGACGTGGGCGCTGATCGCCTCGGGCGCAATCGGGGTCTACCTCCAACAGCGCGCTTTCCAGGTCGGGCCCCTGTCGGCGTCGCTACCTGCCCTGACGATCGGCGAGCCGATCGCGGCCATCTTCCTGGGGATGACGGTTCTCGACGAACGCCTCCGCGTCGACGGTCCCGGAATTGCTCTCATCGGGTGCGCCGTCGCCGTCATGATCATGACCACGATCGCCCTCTCCCGCTCACAAGCACGCGATACCGAGGGCGCTACGGCGGAATCGACGGTAGGCTCGTGAAACGTGCAGTTCCTCGAAGGGCAACGCCCCCCATACGACCTGACCTACGACGACGTCTTCCTCGTCCCTAACCGGACCGAGGTCACCTCTCGGTTCGACGTCGATCTCAATTCTTCCGACGGATCCGGAACGACCATTCCCGTCGTCGTCGCCAATATGACCGCAGTCGCCGGCCGCCGCATGGCGGAGACTGTCGCCCGCCGCGGCGGACTGGTCATCATTCCGCAGGACGTCCCCACCGAAGCGGTCGCCGAGACCGTGGCGTTCGTCAAGAGCCGCCACCTCGTCGCTGATACGCCGGTCACGCTGAGTCCGGACGACGCCGTCTCAGATGCGCTGGCGCTGCTACCCAAGCGTGCACACGGCGCAGTCGTGGTGGTCGAGGACGGCAAGCCTCTCGGTGTCGTCACCGAGGCTGCCTGCGCGGATGTCGATCGGTTCACTCGCCTACGTACCGTCGCGATCACCGACTTCGTCACCGCCCCGGTCACCGCCACACCGCGTGAGGTCTTCGAACTGCTCGAAACCAAGCACGATCCGTTGGCCGTCATCGTCAACGAGGACGGAACCCTCGCCGGCGTCCTCACCCGCACCGGCGCGATTCGTGCCGGCATCTACGACCCCGCAGTCGACGAGCGCGGCGCACTCCGGGTCGCCGCAGCGGTCGGTGTGAACGGTGACGTGGGCGCCAAGGCCAAGGCACTCGTCGACGCCGGTGCCGACGTGATCGTCGTGGACACAGCTCACGGTCACCAGCAGAGAATGATCGATGCGCTCACCACCCTCAAGGCGCTCGACCTCGGCGTCCCGTTGGTTGCAGGCAACGTGGTGTCCGCACAGGGAACCCGTGATCTGATCGCCGCAGGCGCGGACATCGTCAAGGTCGGCGTCGGGCCCGGAGCCATGTGCACGACTCGCATGATGACCGGCGTCGGACGCCCGCAGTTCTCGGCCGTCGCGGAATGTGCTGCAGCAGCACGCGAGCTCGGCAAGCACGTCTGGGCCGACGGCGGCGTTCGCCACCCTCGCGACGTTGCACTCGCCCTCGCGGCGGGCGCGTCGAACGTCATGATCGGCTCGTGGTTCGCCGGCACGTACGAGTCCCCCGGCGATCTCAAAGTCGATCAGGCGGGCAACGCGTACAAGGAGAGCTTCGGTATGGCCTCCAAGCGCGCTGTTGCCGCTCGCACAGCCACCGAAACGGCTTTCGATCGCGCCCGTAAGGGATTGTTCGAGGAAGGCATCTCCAGTTCGCGGATGCGTCTCGATCCCGAGCGCCCCGGAGTCGAGGACCTGATCGATCAGATTTGTTCCGGCGTACGCAGTACCTGCACGTACGCGGGTGCGCGCTCACTCGAGGAGCTGCACGAGAAGGCAGTTCTGGGAGTGCAGTCCGCCGCCGGATTCGCCGAAGGACGGCCGCTTCCGTCGGGTTGGTGAACCACGTTTTATGACAGTCGGCGGGTGCTCGGGTCCCTGCTCCCGGGCACCCGCCGGTATCATTGGATCCGTAAACAGGAAACAAAACTCGGTCGGGTGCCCATCGGCGACCCGACCGAGCCCGCTACAGCCGAGAAATACTCGGCTCCGACGAGAGGAACCCGGTGCCCGAGGCACCCACACACTTACCCGGCGCTACACCCGTCGTTTTATCCGAGGAATCGTCTGATTCCGCTGGTTCGGAGGGCTCCTCTAGCGAGCCGGGAGACAAACCCGGCGGCCCCCGTGCACACCTCAGGTGGCGATGACACATGGACATCGTTTTCACCATTCTCAGCCTGGTCGGCTTCATCGCGCTGACTGCAGGCACCGCCCTCTTCGTGGCGGCCGAATTCTCACTGACCGCGCTCGAACGCAGCACCGTCGACGAAGCTGCTCGTGGCGGCGACCGACGCTCGCGGCAGGTTCAACACGCGCACAAGACTCTCTCGTTCCAGCTCTCCGGCGCTCAGCTGGGTATCACGATCACAACCCTGATCACCGGTTACCTGGCCGAGCCCGTTCTGGCACGGTTCATCACACCGGTCACGAAGGCCGTCGGGCTCAGCGAATCCGCTGCCTCGACAACGTCTTTGATCCTGGCGCTCGTGATTGCGACCTCGTTCTCCATGATCTTCGGTGAGCTCGTACCGAAGAACCTCGCAATCTCCAAGCCGATGCCCACCGCCCGCGCGACTGCGGGCCTGCAAGCGGGCTTCTCGCTGATCTTCCGGTGGGCCATCAACGGCCTCAACGGAACCGCCAACTGGATCGTGCGACGCCTGGGCATCGAACCCGCGGAAGAATTGCGCTCGGCGCGATCACCGCAGGAACTCGGGTCCCTCGTGCGGACGTCCGCGCAGCGCGGGTCCATCGACAAGGGCACGGCGATGCTCGTCGACCGTTCGCTGCAGTTCGGTGACCGCACCGCAGAAGAGCTGATGACTCCGCGAGTGAAGATCGAATCGCTGGAACTCTCGGACACCGTCGCAGACCTGATCGTGACGGCGTCGCGAACTGGCTACTCGCGCTTCCCCGTCGTTCGCGGCGATCTCGACGACACAGTCGGCGTCGTACACATCAAACACGCATTCACCGTTCCGGCCGAGCGCAGGCGCACGACGCGCGTCGACAGTCTGGCTCAACGTGTTCCCGTCGTGCCGTCGAGCCTGGACGGAGACACCGTCATGGAGCGGATCCGCTCCGACGGCATGCAGGTCGCTCTTGTCGTCGACGAATACGGCGGAACAGCCGGCATCGTCACGATGGAAGACCTCATCGAGGAAATCGTCGGTGATGTGCGCGACGAACACGACGAACCCGAACTCGACGTACAGCGCGTCGGCGACGGCTGGTCGTGCTCCGGTCTGTTGCGCATCGACGAGGTCACGTCGGCAACCGGGTACACCGCACCCGAAGGCGACTACGACACGCTCGGCGGTCTGGTGCTCACCGAACTGGGCCGAATCCCCGACGAGGGTGACGAAGTGGAATTGCCCGACGTCGACTCGTCCGGTGATTCCCGCGGCAAGTGGATCGCCCGAGTGACCAGTATGGACGGCCGTCGTATCGACCGAGTGACCATCACGCCGGTACCGGCACATGTCGAACCCGAATCCGCAGACGACGATACGAAGGAGTCCGACGATGAATAACCTCTTCGGTGTACTCCTCACCGCCGTGCTGCTCGCCGGTAACGCATTCTTCGTCGGTGCGGAGTTCGCGCTGATCTCCGCACGACGCGACCGCCTCGAGGCACTTGTCGCGCAGGGTAAGAAGCGGGCACTCACGGTCATCAAGGCCGGTGAGAACCTCTCGCTGATGCTTGCGGCAGCTCAGCTGGGCATCACGATCTGCTCGATCCTCCTCGGTAAGGTCGCCGAGCCCGCCATTGCGCATCTCCTCGAGGTGCCGATGGAAGCCGTCGGCCTTCCCGACGGATTGCTACACCCGATTTCGTTTGCGATCGCGCTCTCGCTGGTCGTCGTGCTGCATATCCTCCTCGGCGAAATGGTGCCCAAGAACATCGCGTTGGCGGGCCCCGAGAAGACGGCCATGCTGCTCGTTCCCGTGCATCTGGCGTTCATCAAGATCGCTCGCCCGATCATCGCGTTCTACAACCTCTGCGCCAACGGAGTGCTCAAGCTCCTGCGCGTCGAGCCCAAGGACGAACTCGATGTCACGGTCTCGGCGGTGGAGTTGTCCGCGATGATCGGTGAATCGCGATCCGAGGGTCTGATCGACGCCGAAGAACACCGGCGCTTGAAGCAGGCACTCGAATCGACAGATCGCACCGTCTCCGAGGTCCTGATCACCCTCGACAAGGTGCGGACCATTCCCCTCACGCCGTCGGGAACAACACTGGGTGAGATCGAGCGTGCGGTCATCGAGACCGGATACTCGCGTTACCCGGTCCGAGCGAGCGACGGATCGCTGGCCGGGTACGTGCACCTCAAGGATGTGCTCGACGAGGTGCTCGACGAAGCTGCCGGGCCGGACACCGTCGTTCCGACATCGGATATCCGCCCGTTGCCCATCGTTCCGCTCAGCACGCCGCTGGCCGAAGCGTTAGCCGGCCTTCGTCGGGCCAGCTCGCACCTCGGCGCAGTCACGGACGCCGACGGAGTCGTGATCGGTATCGTCGCGCTCGAGGATCTGCTCGAGGAGTACGTCGGAACGGTTCGCGACGGCACGCACCGCGGCACAGATGCTGTTCCCGGACAAAGAAACAGCTGATCGATGACACGTTCGGTGCATTCACTCGCACTCGCACAGAGCGAGTGGACGGCTCGGCGGGCACTTCACCTCGAGGAGGTGGAGAAGCTCGTCGAGCCGCACCGAGCGCGTCGTAGCGCCGGTATCTCTCACCCGGTGCACGACTTCCTCTTCACGTACTACAACTTCAAGCCCGCCCAACTGCGCCGCTGGCACCCCGGGTACGGAGTCGCACTCGAGAACGCCGGCGAATACGCAGCCTTCTCCGGCTACCGCGTCGACGATTCGGGTACCGCGACGGTCGAGTCCGCCGTGCTGGAGCGTCGGCGTCACACAGTCGAATTCGTGTGGAATCTGTTGAATCAGACGTCTGCGCGGCCCGCTGTGCTGGGTTGCTTCGGCCTCCACGAATGGGCGATGGTCTATCGCGGCGGCGAGGACGCGATCCGTCACCAGTCAGTGCCGCTGCGGCTCGGGTTCGCCGGTACCGACGCGGTCGTCGAATCCCTGCCACTCAAATGCACGCACTACGACGCGTTCCGGTTCTTCACACCGGACGCGGCCCCCAAGAACTCGCTCCCGCTTGCACGCGAAACTCAGATCGATCACGAACAGCCGGGCTGCCTGCACGCGGGTATGGATCTGTACAAGTGGAGCTTCAAGTTGTTGCCACTCGTGGATTCCGATCTGGTGATGCGGTGCTTCGAACACGCGCTCCTGGCCCGTGAACTCGACATGCGCGCGAGCCCATACGACCTCGCCGAGTACGGGTACTCCCCCATTCGTATCGAAACTCCCGCGGGCCGCGCCGAATACGTGCGTCAGCAACAACAGTTGGCGGATCGTGCTGCGCCGCTCCGCGATACGCTGGCAGAGAAGTGCCGGGAGCTTCTCGGCCACTGAACTGCCGAAAGGCGCCACATGGATCACGGGTACGGGTTCTATCTCGACGAATACCAACGTGACGTCGGGGTGCACACCGACGACCGACGCGGCCACATCGAATGCCCGGACTCGGCGGGCTTCCTTGCGGCGCACTTGCCGGTGTTCGACCTCGCTGCAGGCTCAGTCGCGGCCTTCGCCTCGGCAATTCATCGGTCAACCAGCCCGGGCGACGGACACTGGACCCTCGATCCCGAGCGCATCGCCGCGTCCTTCTCGAGCGATCGACTGTTCCGGATCGGCGGCGAACCGATCAACGGATTCTCCGAATACTCGGGGTTCTTTGCCGCCCGCGACGGTTGGGTCCGCACGCACGGCAACTATCCACACCATCGCGACCGCCTGCTCGCCATCCTCGAACTCGACCATGGATCACCTAAAGATGCAGTGGCGCAACGGATATCCGAACTCAGCGCCATCGAGATCGAGCAGCAGGCCGCCGAGATCGGCGCCATCGCGGTCCGTGTTCGTACCGAGACCGAGTGGCGCCTGAGTGAGCAGTGCGCAGCTGCGAGGTCTGAGCCTCTGGTATCCATCCGAGTACGCGACGAGGGAAAACCCCGCACGCATCCGACGCGCCCACGTGTTCTCGACCTGACCCGCGTCATCGCCGGCCCGGTCGCGACCCGTGCCCTCGCGCTGGTCGGCGCTGACGTTCTGCGGATCGACCCTCCGGCGATCCCCGAGATCGGATGGCAGCACCTCGACAGTGGCCAGGGCAAGCGGTCGGCGCTTCTCGACCTGAAGTCCTCGGCGGAAGCGGCAGCATTCCGCGAACTCCTCGACACCGCAGACGTACTGGTCACCGGCTACCGTCCTGGCGCACTCGAAGCACTCATCGGGCAGGATCTTCCCGCCCACCTGATTCACGGGCGCGTCAGCGCATGGGGATGGGAAGGTCCGTGGGCGAATCGCCGCGGCTTCGACAGCATCGTGCAGGCCGCATCCGGTATCTCGTTCCTCGAGGGCGACGAGAAACCGGGCGCACTTCCAGCGCAGGCCCTCGACCACTCCACCGGATACTTCTTGGCAGCTGGGATCCTCGACGCGTTGACGCTGCGCTCGCAGGACGGCCGTGGCCGCGAGGTCGACGTGTCATTGGCCAGCACCGGCGCCCGTCTTCTCGACGCACCCGGCCGAACCGTCCATCCCGGTCTACCGACCGCTCCCGGCCTGAATGTTGTTGTCAACCATGCCGACGTGACCACCGCACGACCCGCGCTGGCAGAGTTCGAGGACTACCCCGAACCAGCCCATCCGTGGGGATCGGATCGCGCGGAGTGGGCACACTGAGGGACCGGCACATTCAGGGCAAGATGGACCTGTGAAGTCACATACCTACACACTCGACCTTCAGTGGACGGGCGATCTGGGAACCGGAACGTCCAGCACGCAGGGATATTCGCGCAATCATGCAATATCCGCGGTCGGAAAGCCGGAACTTCTCGGCAGCTCCGATCCCTCGTTCCGCGGTGACGCGCAGCGATGGAACCCCGAGGAACTGCTCGTTGCCTCCCTCGCCCAATGCCACATGCTCTGGTACCTCGGTCTGGCAGCTGCCGCTGGGGTCGTCGTTCTCGACTACAGCGATCAGCCGGTCGGCAGCATGATCGAGGAATCCGATGGCGGCGGCCAGTTCATCGAAGTGACGTTGAATCCGACGGTATTGGTCGCGGAGGCGTCGATGGTCGAGAAGGCCGAGGAGCTTCACGGCCCCGCACACACGAAGTGCTTCATCGCTCGGTCGGTCAACTTCCCTGTCCTGCATTCACCGACGATCCTGGTGGCCACCGATGAGTGATACGCACAAGCTCATCGTCGACGTCGACACCGGCATCGACGACTCGTTGGCGCTTCTCTATCTCCTTGCCAGCCCCGAAGCCGAGATTCTGGGGATAGCGAGCACCGCCGGCAACGTTCCGGTGGAACAGGTCGCGGCCAACAACTTGAACTGGCTTGCGCTCTGCGGCGCCCCGCACATCGAGGTTGCACTCGGCGCCCGCGAGCCACTGGTCATCCCGTTGCGCACCACCGAGGAGACTCACGGTCCGCAAGGGATCGGGCATGCCGTCCTCCCCGATTCGGGTCGCAAGCGCTCGGTCCGAACCGCCACCGACCTCTGGGTGGATCTCGTCCGGGAGTACCCCGGACAACTCACCGGATTGGTGACGGGGCCGCTCACCAACCTTGCGCTGGCGATCAGACGTGAACCCGATCTGCCGTCTCTGCTGAAGCGACTGGTCGTGATGGGTGGGTCGTTCAACTATCCGGGCAACACGACGCCGACCGCGGAGTGGAACGTCTCGGTGGATCCGCACGCCGCCAAGGAGGTGTTCGACGCGTTCTCCGTCGTACCCGCGCACCGGCGCCCGATCATCTGCGGCCTCAACGTCACCGAATCCATCGAGATGTTCCCCGAACATGTGCGTCGGCTCGCCGAAGCTGCCGGGAGCACTCCGGAAGAGATCATCTCGCCTGACGACGGCCCCGACGTCCGCAGTTCCGCGTCCAACAGCGTGATCAGGCATATGTCCGACGCGATCCGGTTCTACATGGAATTCCATCGTGAATACGACCAGGGCTTTCTTGCTCACATGCATGATCCCTTTGCTGCTGCCGTCGCGCTCGATCCGAGCTTGGCGACACTGAAGCCGGCAACGGTAGATGTCGAAACCGAGAGTCCACTGCTGATCGGAACGACGGTCGCGGACTGGGTCGGGCACTGGAAGCGTGAGCCCAACGCGGATATCGCGGTCAGCACCGATCCGGCGGAATTCTTCGATCGACTTGTCCACCGAGTGGGAAATTACGCCCGCGTCGTGGGTTGACCGAGCCGGGCACCGGCTATGCTCGCATGGACAGAACACCAACGAACGAGAACAAAGGACCTGACGTGCAGATTTCCAGCCACGATGCCTCCCCGGCATTTGCGCTCGGATTGATGGCGTTCTGGCCCACTCGTCGTAGCGCATGCTTCGATCAGGCGTGTTGCTGAGCGGCGATTCTCGCTGCCTGCACCCCTGACTTTGTCGCTTCTTCGCTCGGAGTCTGTCTTCTCATGTTCAACCTTCTTTTGTTCACCCTTGTCGGCGTCGGCGCCCAGCTCGTCGACGGCGCCCTCGGTATGGCCTTCGGTGTCACCGCAACCACTCTGTTGATGATCGGTGGCCTCGGTCCGGCTCAGGCCAGCGCCGCTGTTCACCTGGCCGAGGTCGGCACCACCCTCGCTTCGGGTGTGTCGCATTGGAAGTTCAAGAACATCGACTGGAAGCTCGTCGCCAAGCTCGGTGTGCCCGGCGCAGTCGGTGCATTCATCGGCGCAACTGTGCTATCGGGTCTGTCCACCGAAGCGGCAGTCCCCATCACGGCGACGATCCTGCTGGCCATCGGTATCTATGTGGCACTTCGCTTTTCGGTCCGCCCACCGGCCGTCGCGGACGCTCGTACCACTCCGCACACTGCACGTTTCCTGTCCCCACTCGGCCTGTTCGGTGGTTTCATCGATGCATCCGGCGGTGGTGGTTGGGGTCCGATCACCACCAGCACGCTGCTCTCGCGGGGCAAGACCGCGCCGCGCACCGTGATCGGCTCGGTCAGCGCCTCGGAGTTTCTGGTCGCGTCGGCCGCGTCGCTGGGATTTCTTGTCGGATTGGGTCGTGAGTCGGCGGGAAACCTCCTCGTTGTCGCCGGTCTCGCGCTCGGCGGTGTCATCGCTGCCCCGTTCGCGGCGTGGCTGGTCAGCCGCGTGCCTGCAACCTTGCTCGGAACGGCGGTGGGCGGCGTCATCGTGTTGACCAACGCACAGAAGCTGTTCAAATCCTTCGACATCACCGGGGCGGTCACAGTGGCCGGCTACCTGGCCATTCTCGGCGCGTGGGCAGCGTTGCTGTTCTACGCGTGGAAGCGGTCCACGCTCACCCCAGCCGAGGCAGAAGGCGATTTCACGGGAGTCGAACTCGCTGTCGAGAACGAACTCACCGAGCCTGCGGTCAAACGCGAACGATAGCTCGTCACAGAAGAAATCCCGGGTATCCGCGCTCGGATACCCGGGATTTTGTTTTTCGCCCTAGTTGCTTCCGTCGAACGCGTCGAGAATTCGCCCCGCCGCCAACGCTGCCGTCAGCGAACCGTCACGCACGCTCTGCTCGACGTCGGCCCGGATCGCACGCACCCGATCGTTGCTCGAGAGCCTGCGTAGCAGCTGATCGTTGACCATCGTCCAGGTCCAATCGACCTGTTGCTTGCGACGCTTCTCCTCGAACTGTCCTGCTTCGGTGAGCACCTCACGGTGTTTGGTGACAGTTCCCCAGAACTCGTCCAGCCCGACACCTTCGAGACCGCTCATCGTGATGACGGGCGGCTTCCAGATGGCGTCGTGCGGGTAGATCAGGCGAAGCGCTCCCGCAAGTTCGCGGGCAGCACCCTTTGCCTCGCGCTCATGCTTGCCATCGGCCTTGTTGACCGCCACCAGATCTGCGAGCTCGAGGACACCCTTCTTGATGCCCTGGAGCTGATCACCGGTACGCGCGAGGGTCAGGAACGTAAAGCAGTCCACCATGTTGGCAACGGTGACTTCGGACTGGCCGACACCCACTGTCTCCACCAGGATGACGTCGAAACCGGCAGCTTCGAGAAGCACGATGGTCTCGCGGGTTGCCTTGGCAACGCCACCGAGCGTGCCGGACGTCGGTGACGGCCGGATGTACGCATTCGGTTCGACGGTGAGCCGAGCCATGCGTGTCTTGTCGCCGAGAATCGAGCCGCCGGTGCGGGTGGACGACGGATCGACCGCCAACACCGCAACCCGATGTCCCTTGCCCAGCAAGTACATTCCGAGCGCGTCGATGAAGGTCGACTTGCCGACGCCGGGAACGCCGGTGATGCCGATCCGGTGCGCTCCCCCGGCCTCGGGCAGCAACTTCAGTAGAAGCTGCTGCGCAAGGGCCCGGTGGTCGTCGCGAGTGGACTCGACGAGGGTGATCGCCCGAGCGAGGCCGGCACGCTGATTCCCGCGTACCGCCTCGGCGAGGGAATCAATGTCGATGGGCTGACGTGCCATCTTCAGTGACCCCCTTCTCAGCTGTGGTCGTGACCCAGTTGGGCGGAGAGCTTCTCCAACAATCCGCTGGCAGCGTCGGCGATGACGGTTCCGGGCGGGAAGATGGCAGCAGCGCCGGCCTCGTAGAGTTCGTCGAAGTCACCGGGCGGAATGACGCCGCCGACGACGATCATGATGTCGGGACGACCGGCCGCAGCCAGAGCCTCCCGCAGCGCCGGCACCAAGGTGAGGTGACCGGCTGCCAACGACGACACACCGACTACGTGGACGTCGTTGTCGGCCGCCTGATTGGCGACCTCTTCGGGAGTCTGGAACAGCGGTCCGACGTCGACGTCGAATCCGATGTCCGCGAAGGCCGTTGAGATGACCTTCTGGCCACGGTCGTGACCGTCCTGGCCCATCTTCGCGACGAGAATACGGGGACGACGTCCCTCGTCCTCGGCGAACTTCTCGACCAGTTCCATCGCCTTGCTGATGTTGCTCACCGTTCCTGCCTCGTCGCGGTACACACCACTGATGGTGCGGATCTCGGCCTGGTGGCGTCCGTACACCTTTTCGAGGGCGTCGGAAATCTCGCCGACGGTAGCCATCGCACGGGCGGCGACGACAGCGAGGGCGAGGAGGTTGTTCTCCATGCCGCCTTCGGTGGATGCGGCAGCGCGGGTGAGGTTCGCGAGTGCGGCCTCGACGGCTTCCGGATCACGTTCTGCGCGAAGGCGAACCAGCTTCTCGAGCTGTTCCTTGCGGACCTTGGAGTTCTCGACCTTGAGAACTTCGATGGTGTCGACCTCGTCGGGAACGTACTTGTTGACGCCGACGAGCGGCTGCCGACCGGAGTCGATGCGTGCCTGGGTGCGGGCGGCAGCTTCCTCGATGCGCAGCTTCGGGATGCCTTCGTTGATGGCCTGAGCCATTCCGCCGGCTTCCTCGACCTCTTCGATGTGCTTACGAGCCCGGTTGGCGAGTTCGTTGGTGAGCCACTCGACGTAGTACGAGCCGCCCCACGGGTCGATGGGACGCACGGTGCCGGATTCCTGCTGCAGCAGCAACTGGGTGTTACGGGCGATGCGGGCGGAGAAGTCCGTCGGCAGTGCGATGGCCTCGTCGAGTGCGTTGGTGTGCAGCGACTGTGTGTGGCCCTGGGTGGCAGCCATGGCTTCGACGCAGGTACGCGGAACGTTGTTGAAGACGTCCTGCGCGGTCAGAGACCAGCCCGAGGTCTGCGAGTGGGTACGCAGCGAGAGCGACTTCGCGCTCTTGGGATCGAACTTGGCAACAAGCTCGGCCCACAGGAGGCGTCCGGCGCGGAGCTTGGCGACCTCCATGAAGAAGTTCATGCCGATGGCCCAGAAGAAGGACAGGCGCGGTGCGAACTTGTCGATGTCCATACCGGCGTCGAGGCCGGCGCGGATGTACTCGACGCCGTCCGCAAGGGTGTACGCCAGTTCCAGATCGGCCGTCGCTCCGGCTTCCTGGATGTGGTAGCCCGAGATGGAGATGGAGTTGTACTTCGGCATTTCCGCGCTGGAGTACGCGAAGATGTCCGAGATGATCCGCATCGAGGGCTTGGGCGGATAGATGTAGGTGTTACGAACCATGAACTCTTTGAGGATGTCGTTCTGGATCGTTCCGGCCAGCTTGTCCGGGGTGACGCCTTGCTCGCCTGCCGCAGCGACGTACAGCGCGAGAATCGGGAGCACAGCGCCGTTCATCGTCATCGAGACCGACACCTGCGAGAGGTCGATTCCGTCGAAGAGCTGACGCATGTCGAGGATGGAATCGATTGCGACACCGGCCATTCCGACGTCACCCGCAACGCGAGGATGATCGGAGTCGTAGCCGCGGTGTGTGGCGAGGTCGAAGGCAACCGAGAGGCCCTTCTGACCGGCCGCGAGGTTACGACGGTAGAACGCATTCGACTCCGCGGCAGTGGAGAATCCGGCGTACTGGCGAATGGTCCACGGCTGGTTCACGTACATGGTCGGGTACGGACCACGCAGGAACGGCGCTGCGCCCGGGAAGCTGTCGAGCGGGTAACCGGACTCGGCGGCGGCCGTGCGGTCCGCACCGGTGTACACCGGCTTGACGTCGATGCCTTCCGGGGTGGACCAGACAACCTGCTCGGCGGCGTAGTTGTTGGCGTTTGCGCCCTCTTCGATGAGCGCCTGTGCCTGCTCGACCGACGGCGGTGTGGGTGCCGGAGACTGCGGGTCCTCGAGTGGGACCTCGGCGAAACTGCCGATCACGTGCTTGACCTCTCGTGTCGTCACTTGGAGCTTCCCGTCTCGATGAAGTCGAGCAGTTCGGTCAGAGCCGACACTGCGTCGATGCGGGCTGTGAGGAATCCGTCCGGGCGAGAATCGCCGGTCGCGTCGGCGACTGCCTTTTCCGGTCCTGCGAGCAGCACCTTGGTGATGCCTGCAGCGCGAAGTTCGGCGACGGCCGCTGCGGCGCTCTCGCCGTAGCGCTTGTCCGTGCCGCACAGCACCGCGACGGTGGCACCGGAAGCCTTGACGGCTGCGGAGATGGCTTCTGCGCCTACCTCGAGGGGGCCGGGGTTGACTGCGTCGATACCACCCGAAGCGAGCAGGTTGGACGCAAACGTGGTGCGCACGTTGTGTTCTGCAACCGAGCCCAGCGGCGCGAGAAGCGCAGTGGGACGGGCGCCGCCGGCGGCGAGGAACGCGTCCGAACGGTCACGAAGCGCTTCGAATGCAGCTGCGTAGCGGGCGACGGACTGGCCGGGCTCGACGGCTTCGGCGGACAGCGGCGTTTCGCCGAGGTTCGGGAACTCGTTGACACCGGTGACCGTGGTCTTACGGTGTGCGATGTCGGAGTCGCGCTTGGCCTTCGTGGCAGCGATACGACCGGAGACGATTCCCGCTTCGAGTGCCGCCAGATATCCGCCGGCTGCTTCGATTTCCTGGAAGAACTCCCACGCGGTGGCGGCGATCTGCTGCGTCAGGTCCTCGACGTACCAGGAGCCCGCCGACGGATCGAGCACGCGGCCCAGGTGCGACTCCTCGAGGAGAAGCAACTGCGTGTTGCGCGCGATGCGCGAGGAGAAGGACTTGCTGACACCAAGGGTGCCGTCGGCCAGGGCGACGTCGAACGGAAGAACAGTCACTGCATCTGCTCCGCCGACGCCGGCGCCGAATGCGGCGAGGGTCGTGCGCAGCATGTTCACCCAGGGATCACGCTGAGCCATCATCGCGGCGGAGGTGACTGCGTGCTGCGGCGCTCCACCGAAGTCGGAAGCTCCACAGACCTGAGCGATGCGGGCCCACACGAGACGTGCGGCGCGGAACTTCGCGATGGTCTGGAACTGATCGTCGGTTGCCGAGTAGCGGAAAGCCAACTGCGACAACGCAGCACCGATGGTCAGACCGCTCTCTGCGGTGAGTGCGCGGAGGTATTCGAGTCCGGCGGCAATCGCGGCTCCGAGTTCCTCGGCGTCGCCGGCACCCGCGTTGTGGAAGGCCGTGCCGTCGACGGTGATCGCGTGCACGGTTTCCGCGCGAGCTGCAGCGAGGGCGGCCAACTCGACGGCGCCTGCAAATTCGACGTCGGCTGCGCCGGAGAACGAACTGGTCAGCGGCGCTGCACCGAGGTGGACTCGGATACTGCTGCGATCACTGACGCCGTCGCCGGCTTCGCCGCGAGCATCGAGGAGAGAGAAGAGTGCGCGGGCTGCATCGTTCACCTCGGCGCCTGCGTCGAGCGTGAGCGGTGCGAGGTCGAGAAGAACGCCCTCGAGCGCAGCGGCGAGGTCGGTGACCGGAACGCCGTCGGCGCCCACCTTCAACCAGAGTGCGCTGACTCCGTTTTCGAGGGCGTCCAGGATGGCGCGATTAGTCTCGGCCGCCGAAGCGGTTCCGAATGCAGCGGAAACCAACCAACCGGCATTGACATCACGGTGAGCGTCGACGCCACGCACGTACGGAAACGTGCCCGGCAAGCTCTGCTCGGGACGCTCGTCGCGTGGGCTGTAGAGCGGTGCGACAGTGACACCGTCGTAGGTGACGGTTTCGAGCAGTTTCTGTGGCTCGGGGCCCAGCTCTGCCGCATCGACTCTGCGGGACTTGGCGAGCACACCGGCTACGGAGCGCTGCCACTCCGCGTACGCCTGCTCGACAGCCTCGGCTTCTGAAGCTAATGACACTGTGTCCGCTCCCTCTCATTTTTTGCGTGAGCGCTTTACCGATAATCGGATTTGTTCGTTAGTTCTGTGATGCTAACCCGCGGTTGAGCCCAGATATCGTGAGGATCACGTCATGTTCTTCACAGGGCTGTTCGCGGCCACTTTCCGACCGGTCAGACGACGTGCAGATTCGGTCGTTCGTGCACGTGTGACCGGCCCTTACCTAGCGATTGTTCAGCATGTTTACGGGTTACCCGCGAGTTCGTTTCACTGGCCGGGACTACAGGTGAAGGCCACTCCGAAAGCCTAGTGGTTTTCGTCACAGCGCCGTTTCATTGTCGCCTGGAGCACGTCGCTTTCCCGCCCCCGTGGCAATGTTCGACTCACGATTGCGGGTCGGCAGTCGGCCCGGTTCACCGTTCGCAGGTAGCCTTGTGACCTGTGATGGGACGCCTGCTGGACCGAAGATTGATCGCAATAGTCCTGGTAGTGCTCGCTTTGTTCCTCGCAGCCCTCCTCGCCCCACATCCCACGGTGTCCCAGGTGCGAGAGTGGGCGGACTCGGTTGGCCCGGCGTTTCCCCTCGTGTTCTTCCTGGTTCATTCGATAGTCACCGTCGCGCCGTTCCCGCGCACCGTCTTCACCCTCAGTGCGGGGGTTCTTTTCGGCTCGGTGACCGGCATCGCTCTTACCGTGGCGGCAACGACTGTGAGCGCCGTTCTGGCCCTCTACCTGGTCCGCGCCATCGGCCGTGACGTCGTGTGGCAACGGATTTCGAGTCCGACGATCCGGCGGGTGGACGAGCGGATCGAAAAGCGGGGGTGGCTGGCCGTCGGCTCTCTGCGCTTGATCGCGTTTGTCCCCTTCTCGGTGGTGAACTACTGCTGCGGCATTTCGTCGATCCGGATCGTGCCCTACATCCTTGCCACCGTCGTCGGCATCTTGCCCGGCACTGTTGGGATTGTCGTTCTGGGCGATGCGCTCTCCGGCGAAGCCGATCCTCGTCTCCTGATTCTGTCCGGGATCTGCATTGCGATCGGCATCGCCGGTCTGGTGTTCGACGCTCGCCGTCAGCCTTCACCGGGCGAAACCATCGTTGACAACGGTCAATCTCAAGAGGTTGATTTGATTGAGTCAACCCAAAACGATTGACTATTGACAGTCAACTATCTAGCATTGACTAATGTTCGTACTGACAGTGGATCAGCGAGGTAGCCGACGCGATGTCGACCGCGTCGGGGACATCATCGACGACATGGCCGATCGCAGGCTCCTGCGGCCGTTCGAGCGCACGGCGGGCGACGAGATTCAAGCGGTGACCGACGATCCGGCGCTACTCGTCCTCGTCGCACTCGAGCTGATTCGGCGCGAGCACTGGAGTGTCGGGATCGGGATCGGTCCCGTCGAGCAGCCTCTCCCACGGCAGACCCGGGCCGGACGCGGACCGGCATTCGAAGCTGCTCGGATCGCCGTCGAGCGAGCCAAGCGAGCTCCGGCCAGAATTGCTGTCGAACAGGCGCCGGCCGATAGCTCACGCGACGAACTCGCCGCCGATGTCGATGCCGCGTTCACCTTGCTCGGAACGATTGTCACGAGACAGACGAAGGACGGACGCGAAGCCATCGCTCTGATGGACAGCGGACTCACTCAGGTCAGCGCGGCAGCCCACCTCGGAATCACCAAGCAAGCCATGTCCAAGCGACTCCTGACAGCCGGGTGGCACGCAGAACTCGCCGGGCGCAGACTCGCAGAACGACTTTTGGTCAGACTCCAGCCCTAGACTGCTCACGCTCGCACCGGTACAAACTCGTCGACACAGCAGGGGGCTCGAATACATGGTCGTTCTGGCGTTGATCGCGCTCGCCGTCGCCGCCGCGGCACCAGCAGTTGCGGCGGCACTGGGACCGCTCAGTCGTGGTCGACTGGAAGTCCCCGAATGGGCGTCGTCCGTGGTGGCTCTTCCGGCGCTGGGTGTTGCCGCACTGGCATCGACCCGAACGACCCCGGTCACCGGTTTCGCTCTCGGGGCGACGCTTGTCCTGTGCGTACTTGCCGCCGCCACGGCCGGTGCACCGTTGGTACTTGCCACCTTCAAGATCGCTCGTCGCCAACCGGACGGGAGCCCGGCACCGGACGCCGGACCTCTTCGCGGCGGACGTGTGATCGGCATCCTCGAACGGCTCGCGGTGGCGGCGTCGATTCTCGCAACCTGGCCGGAGGGGATCGCGATCGTCTTGGCAGTCAAGGGGCTCGCACGGTACCCGGAACTTCGCGAACCTCACGCGTCCGAGCAGTTCATCATGGGAACCTTCGTCAGTGTCCTCTGGGCGATCGCTGTATGCGGAACGGGACGGGCACTCATCACGTAGGTGACGAGTGCCCGTCCCGATTACTACGAGAGGAGCCTACCGGCGCTGGCCGCCCTCCGGCGGCTGATCCTGGTAGGGGTACTTCTGCTGGAACTCTTCGCGTTCGGACGGCAGCGGTAGCTGACCGGGCCAAGGATTTTCACTCTGCTGCGGCAGCGCGGGATCTACGAATCCGGGCTGCTCGGGCGCACTTTCACGGAGGTGCCTGACCGCAGCCGCCGGATCTTCGACGGGAGTACGTGCAGCAACTTCAGCAGCACGGACTGCTTCTGCGATAGCCGGATCGGATTTCGTTTCGAACCACTCCGCCACCTCAGCTGAATCGTCCTCAGGGTTGGGAAGATTCTCTTCGGCGGCCGGCGGCTCGTAACGGAAGACACCGTCCTGCCCCTGCGCGCCAAGCGTTTTCGCAAATCCCTTCAGTGCGTCACCGAAGTCGCTGGGCACGAGCCACACCTTGTTCGCATCGCCTTGCGCCATCTGCGGCAACGTCTGAAGATACTGGTATGCAAGCAATTCCGGAGTCGGCTTACCGGACTTGATAGCAGCAAAAACCTTCTCGATGGCCTTGGCCTCGCCTTGGGCCTGCAAGTACTTGGCCGCGCGGTCACCTTGAGCCCGAAGAATCTGGGACTGACGCTCACCCTCGGCGTTGAGGATCGAGGCCTGCTTGTTGCCCTCGGCGGAAAGAATCTGGCTCTGCTTGGCACCCTCGGCTGTCTTGATAGCGGATTCGCGGTGGCCTTCAGCCGTCAGAATCATCGCGCGCTTCTCGCGGTCCGCCTTCATCTGCTTTTCCATCGACTCCTGGATGGAGGGCGGAGGATCGATGCTCTTGAGTTCGACGCGGGCCACTCGCAGGCCCCAGCGGCCGGTCGCCTCGTCGAGGACACCACGAAGCTGACCGTTGATGGAATCACGCGAGGTCAGCGTCTCTTCGAGGGTCATTCCGCCGACGACGTTTCGCAGCGTCGTGGTTGTCAACTGCTCGACGGCAGCGATGTAGTTGCTGATCTCGTACACCGCAGCTTGCGGATTGGTGACCTGGAAGTACACCACCGTGTCGATGGACAGTGTCAGGTTGTCCTGGGTGATCACCGGTTGCGGTGGGAAGGAGACCACCCGCTCACGAAGATCCACCTTGGCGCGCACACGATCGGCGAACGGGATCAAGAATGTGAGCTGACCGGACACCGTCTTCGAATACCTACCGAGCCGCTCGATCACCGCGGCTTCTGCCTGCGGTACCAGTGCTACCGACTTCGCGACCACCAAGATCACGAATAGCACCAACACACCGAGCACTATGAGTGCTGCCATTAAGGTCCCCTCCAGACGACTGCTGTTGCGCCGTTGATTTCCATCACCGTCACCTTGGTGCCCGGCGGGTACACCTCGGTGGTGTCGTACGGCCTGGCAGTCCACACCTCGCCGTTCAACTTGACCTGCCCGGAATGCTCGCCCACTTCTTCCAGAACCAGAGCGTGTTTACCTTCGAGTGCCTGAATTCCGGTCGGGGTCGGTGGCGGACTACCGAAGCGACGCAACATGATCGGTCGCACACCCAGGACGAGGGCGGCGGAGAACACTCCGAACATGACGGCGTCGACCCACACCGGGAAGTCGGTGACAGCACTGACACCGGCAGTAGCGAGCGCCCCACCGGCGAGCATCAGCAGGAAGAAATCCCCCACCAGCGCTTCGGCCCCGGCGAGCACCAGTGCTCCGATCAGCCAAATAAGTGCAGCCACAACACCATCTAACCAGAATGTGTGACCCAGGCCGCCGCTACGTCAGTTCGGCTCGGTAACGAAATCGACAAGTTGTTCGACGGCACCGATCAAGGGAGCTTCCAGATCGCGGAAGCTCTCGACCGAGTTGTAGACCCGCCGCCAGCCCTCCTGAGGTGTCCCCCAGCCCAGTTCGCGGCAGATTCCCGTCTTCCAATCCTCGCCGCGTGGAATCTTCGGCCAGGAGGCGATTCCGACAGATTTGGGACGAACGGCCTCCCACACGTCGATGTACGGATGTCCGGTCACCAACACGTTCGGGCCGAGGCCCTGAGTCAGTTGGGTTTCCTTGGAACCGGTGACCAGGTGGTCGACGAGGACACCGACACGGCGGCCGGGGCCCGGCCCGAATTCGGCAAGCCGCTCCCCCAGATTGTCGAGCCCTTCGAGATGTTCGACGACAACACCTTCGACGCGAAGGTCATGGCCCCACACCCGCTCGACGAGGGCAGCATCGTGTACTCCCTCCACCCAGATCCGGCTGGGCAGTGCCGTGCGTGCACGTAAGCCTTCGACTCGGGTCGAACCCGAAGCCGATCGTGCGGGTTTGGTGGACGCGGGCTTGGGGGCCGGGCGAACGAGGGTGACCGGTGAGCCGTCGATGAGGAAGGCCGCCTCGCGCATCGCGAACAACCGCGTCCGGGAACGCCCGTCCTCGAGTCGCACGAAATCGCCGTCGTACGTGCGCTCGAAACCGACTACCGCACCGCAGAATCCTGTCGCCGCATCCTCGACGACAAGATCACGTTCGGCCGCCACTTCAGGCGTCACGCGCTTCTGTTTGCGGGTATGACCCGCAAAAATGTCACCGTATCCGTTGCCACCGCTCACGCCGGATCACGCTAGGTCACAATGCCGGGGCCGCGCATGTCGCCACGCCGAACTAAACTTCACGGTCATGAGTTCTCCCAGCGCAACCCTCACCGTGTGGGCAGCGTCATGGCTCGCCGGCGACGCTGCGCCGGACGACGTCATCGACGCCCTTGCCGCGTGGGCGCCGATGCACCTGATCGGCGCCGCCGATGCGGAAACCGCGGTCCGTCACGATCTCGAGTGGCCGGGAGTCACGGCTTCGGGTGTGTCCACCCTGTTGAGAATCGCACGCTCGGAGGCTGCTGAAGTCCGCCTGGTCCTTCCTACGGCCGGCGATGTACGTGGCCTGCCCACAGGCACCGAGTTCGCGCGCGCTGCGATCGCAACGGGTGAAGGGATACAGATCGGCTCCGTCGGGAAGCCGGGAGTCGGCCTCGTGCCGTCGAAGGAAGGTCCGGACGTCTTACGGTGGACGGTTTTCTCCATTCCCACCGTGGCGGGCAGTGCCGAATCGATCGGACTCCGTGAAGCCGAATACGAACTGCGCCAGGCTGTTCGGGACGCAGCGGAGGTGCTCGGCGGGCTTCCGGCCGTAGCCACCGGAATGCCTGGGGGCGACGCTCGTACGCTGGTCGCCGAAGCGCTGCAGGCCCAGGCCGGGTACCGCTGGCCGTCGACACTGTCACCTCGGCATCTACAGGTGATCGACACCGCCGACAACGTGGCAGCCATTCTTACCGTCGCTGCGTCGGTCTCGACCAATCAGGCCCCGAGCGTGTCCACTGCGCAGAGGCGTGACGACCTGCTGCGACGACTGTGGGACGTCGTTCGCACTGCCCGTGTCGCGTCGGCGAACAGCGTGTCGATCAGAGCTTGAGCACGAAGTTCCGGCGTTTCTCGGCAAACCCGTTGCGGTCACCGAACATGTCGATCTTCATCTCTTCGAGCTCACGCTCCTCGTAGGGCTCCACCGGATCACGTTCCAGTCGAAGACGTTTGCGCTCCAGCATCGATTCCATCCGATCTCCTTCGAGCAAGTCGGTGGCGACCTCGTGCAACCACGCCTCGAACAGATCCGGCCGTCTGGGGCCGATCGCGTCGACAAGTCCGATGTCCAAGGCTCGACGGATACCGATCGCACTGCACTCGGCCAGCAGGCTGCGGGCCTGCTCCTCGCCGACCCGAGCCGGAAGTGTGTACGTGTGCAGTTCCGAGCCGAACAGGCCCATCGTGGCGTAATGAGGATTGAGAACCACACCGTCCCTGGCCACGACTACGTCGGCTCCAAGCGGGAGCATGACCCCGCCGGCACCGGCGTTGCCTGTGAATGCCGCCACCACAACCTGTTCCGTACAGGTGACGATCGCTTTCGCGATCTCGTTGATGGCTTTGATGTTGGCCCACGCTTCTCCGGCTTGATCCGACGCTGTCTCGATGACGTTGAGGTGGATACCGTTGCTGAATCTGTCGTAGTCACCCGTCAGGACAAGGATCTTGGTGTCCTGCGCGATCGCCCAGCGGAGCCTGGCGGCCAGTCGGGCGCATTGCTTCGTACTCATCGCACCGTTGTAGAAGCGGAACGAGAGATATCCGATTTCGCCGTCGCGGTGATAGTCGGTCTCGGGGTAACGACTCTCCCAGACCTGTGGAACGAACACGTCCGGACGTACGACCGCGGTCGACGGAAGTTTGACATTGCCGGCGCCGACGAGCCGCGCATGTCCGATCCATACGGAGCCCGCACCGGTGGCGACACGTATCGCCTGGTGGAAGTACTCGACAATGGTGCCGGGCGCTGCATCGACGTGGGTATCGGGGTGAGCGTCGTAGACGTAGACCCGGTCGAGCCCCAACTGAACGGCGACGCCGGGAAACCCGTCGGCGGCGTTGACGGCGCGGACGATGCTCGACGCGTCTTCCTCCCAGCTGAAAACGCGATCGGCCTGTTTCATGCTGGGCCTCGATCGGGCCGATGCCACGGGCAGCGCAACTCGGTCCGATGGGATCGCCTGGAAGTCAGGAGTACGGAAATGTTCGACGACCTCCGTAATGCACTCCATCGCCGCGTCGGTGACTGCCTCGTTGTATACCGAAGATTTGGTTACACCGCTCTGGAGTTCGAATGTCCGCCACGCCCACACCGCTCCGGCATCGAGTTCCTCGGCGGCCTGCAACGCGGTCACTCCCCAGATCGGTTCGCCATCCGTTATCGCCCAGTCCAGCGACGACGGTCCGCGATCACCGGGCGGGCCGGGATGGATGATGATCGTTGTCCACTGCTGCCAAATAGATTCCGGTACATAGGCTTTCAGAAACGGGCAGATGATGAGATCAAAATCTCCCGCAGACGTCGCGGCCAGCACTGCGTCCGCGTCGGCGACGACGGCGGTGCGGACTTGGTGCCCCGCCTCGCGAAGAACAAGACCAGCCCGCTGCGAGAGACCATTGTCGGAGGTGACGAGAAGAAGCACGCTCAACGGTGGCGCGGAAGCCGCGCGTGGGCGTGAGCGCCGGAACAGCGCCGCCGTCGCCGCTCGCAGACGGCCCCTGCCCGGTGCAGCTTCGCGTAGCTTCGTCGTTGCTCCAACGCTGGAAATAGCCACAGAAGTCGTGAGTGCGGCCGATTTGGGCATCGGTCTAACTTCGGGGGTCGAAACCATGGATTCCTGCTCGCATGCTCGGGTATCTGCAGCGCAGACCGAACTCCCCCCAGAGCAGGGCCGACGCACCGATAGATTGATTGAGGTATTTAGGGACTTTATACCTACCGTCGGTTTGTTTCAATAGCTATTTTCAGGCAAACCGCTTGATCGGTCAACCCGCAGTCTTGTGATTGATCGCAATATGGCGGTCGATGCGAATATGTTCGTCCAACGTCGGGTAGCGCAAACCGGTGTCCTGGCTGTACCCCTGACGGCGCAACCAATCCAGGACATCGCCCCAGAACCAGATCCCCCCGGCGACCGAGTTGTACGGAATCGGGAAGGGAGTGGCCGCCTGCCGGACCCCTCGCACCCATTGTCCGACAGCCTGCCTCGTCACTCCCGCACGGTCGGCAATGTCCTGACGTGACACCAAATCGGGATGCGTCCGCTGGGGACGCACGCCTGCAGCCACCAACTGGTCGACCACGGTGATAGCTGTCGTCGCCGCTCGCATACCTTCCGAGGTGAGCGTCAGCAACTGCAGTCCACGCCGGTCCTCGACCTTTCCGCCCAAGCTCTCTTCGATCGCCTGCTCTTGCGAGACTGTCAGCATCTGAACGATGAATGTGAATTCGTAACGGTGATAGAGGTCTTCGGCCACGCAATGAACATAGCCGTAAGCTGCACTGTTTCCACATGGACACACCCGGATCCCGCCCTCGCACGCACAATGGGCAGATGATCGACGTGGACGACAGTCAGTTCGAGGACATGGTCAAGCGGGCGCTCGACAGTCTGCCCCCGAAGTTGGGTGCGGAGATGGCCAACGTCGCGGTGACCGTACAACTCGAAGGTGGACGACCGGGGCTGCTCGGGTTGTATCAGGGCATCCCGCTGACCAAGAGAACCACCACGTACGCCGGCGTCCTCCCCGACCGCATCACGATCTATCGCAGGGCCATCTGTGCGATCTGCAGCACCGAAGACGAGGTGATCGAGCAAGTTCGCCGAACCGTGATCCACGAAATCGGCCACCACTTCGGGATCGGAGATCCCCGGTTGCGTGAACTCGGATGGTGACAACCGACTCATCTACAAGTCGGAAATCAGCTAGAGGTTGATAATCGGCGAATTGTCATGTCAGCTGTACCAAACCCGCAAAAATTGAACACTTACAGGAGTTCGCATGGTCAATTTGATCCAGATCGCCCCGAAGAATGCCCCGACGTTTGCGATGAGCCGACAGAAGGCCGCCGAACTGCTGGGCATCTCGGTCGACAGCGTTGCGTTTCTCCTCAAGTCTCGCTATCTCCCGGATCTGGACGCCGGCCGGTTGATCTCGATGGCCAACCAACCCTGGTTGTACTCGGACGGCGACTTTCCCGTGCTGCAGCAAGGTGCATCCGAACTAGCACCGAAGAAGATGCTCCCCGCCCGTAAGTACATCGGCGAGAGCGCAATTCACTCCGACGCCGAATGCGTGGAAGCCAACCAGGGGCAGTGGGCGGGATTCAACGTCGACCATGTGCTCAGCGCCCGCTTCCTGCCTGTGACGCTGCGCAAGTTTCCGGTGTCGGTGCTGCAGATCCACGACGTCAACGACGATGACGAAGAACGAGTGTCATTTGTAGCGACCCTCGCCGGGCGAGTCCGCGAACTGGGGGCGCCCAAGCTCAACTTCATCGACCCGTCACTGAGCCCCGAGGATCGACAGATCGTCGAGACGCTCCTCACCTCACGCAGCACGTCCACCGTTCCGGGACCCTGCGGAAAGCTGAAGCAGCCGAACTCCTGAGCGTCGGAAAGCTTCCGTCAGCGGGGGCGCTGAACGGCCGCGCAGCAGTTCACCGCACACGAGAGACCGTTGGTGGTCGAGCCGAGCAGCGGCTCGACCCCCAATCGCAGTGGCTGCTCGGCGTCGGCCAGTTCCCGAACGAGCGTGGGCACCAGCTGCGCAAAACGCTGATCGCGGCCGGGTGTCGCGGCGCGCACGAAATCCATACCGAGTTCGGCCGCCTTGTCCTTGGCCTCGGTGTCCAGGTCCCACACCACTTCGAGGTGATCGGAGACGAAACCGACAGGACACACGATCACGGCGCGAACGTCCTTGGCGGACAGCGTATCCAGGTGATCACAGATGTCGGGGTCGAGCCACGGAACCTGCGGCGGGCCTGATCGCGACTGCCACACCAGATCAAAATCTTCGACGCCGACGGCCTCGGCAACCAACTTCGCAGCCTCGGCAACCTGTCGGCTGTAGAGGTTTCCGCCCTCTGCCGGCGGCCCTGCATTGCGGTCTGCGGCACTCGGGACCGAATGCGCCGTGAACACCAGGCGCGCGGTATCGCGAGTCGCTTCGGGCAACTCTGCGCGGGCCGCGCGCACACCGTCGGCGAACGCGCCGACGACGAGCGGATGGTCGTAGTACTGGCGAAGTTTTGTCAGCGTCGGTGCGCCGTCACCGACGGCTTCACGGGCACGGACGATGTCCTCGTGGTACTGCCGACATCCCGAGTAACCGCCCCACGCCGACGTGGCGAACACGGCGGCATTGCGGACACCGTCCTCGCGCATCTTGGCGACGGTGTCTTCGACCATCGGGTGCCAGTTGCGGTTGCCGAAGTACACGGGCAGGTCCACGCCGGCTGCTGCCAACTCACCTTCGACCCGTTCGATCAGGTCTCGGTTGAGCGCGTTGATGGGCGAAACTCCACCGAAATGCATGTAGTGCTCGACAACGGCGTCGAGCCGCTCCGGTGGCACTCCCCTACCGCGCGTGACGTTTTCGAGGAACGGCCGTACGTCTGCGGGTTTTTCGGGACCGCCGAACGACAAAACGAGAAGAGCATCGAACTGCATGTCCATACTTGCGGTCATGAGTTCAATCTTGCGTGATGCCGTTCGGCGGGGGTCACCCGGGTACTCACCTGTGTAGTAGAAGGGGTGCTACTAGCCGACCATCGCGTGGAAGCCGCCGTCGACGTAGATGATCGACGCGGTCGTGCCGGGCAACCAATCCGAGAGAACGGTGCAGACCGTTTTGGCGACCGGCTCGCGATCGTCGACGTCCCAGCCGATGGGCGCAGCACCGTCCCATGCGGTGTTCAGCTTGTCCAACTCCGCGCCCGGACCGGTGCTGTCGCCGGCAATGGCCTTGGCGGCCAGGGTCTTGATCGGGCCGGAGGACACCAGGTTCGAGCGGATGCCGCGGACGCCCACCTCTTTGGCCACGTAACGGTTGACGGCCTCGAGGGTTGCCTTGGAGACACCCATCCAGTTGTAGAAGGGCATTGCGCGTGCCGGATCGAAGTCCATTCCGACGATGGACGCGTTGTCGTTGAGCACCGGCAGCAAGGCCTTGGCCAGTGCGCTGTACGAGTATGCGGACACCTCGAGTGCGACCGCCACGTCTTCCCACGGCGCGTCCATGAACGGGCTTCCCAGGCAGGAGCGGGGAGCGAAGCCGATCGAGTGGACCACGCCGTCGATACCCTCGGGAGCCAGCTCGCGCACACGCTCGGCGAGAGATGCGAGATCCTCCGAGCTCTGGACGTTGAGCGAGATTGCCGGCGGCACGGGCTGCGGCAGTCGCTGGGCGATGCGATCGATGAGGCGCAGACGATCGAATCCGGTGATCAGCACCTTCGCACCCTGCTCCTGCGCGACCTTGGCCACGTGGAACGCGATCGACGAATCGGTGATGATGCCGGTGACAAGAATGGTCTTACCCTCGAGCAAACCGCCCATGAGATGTCCTCCTGATTTCAGACGTACGAGAAAGGTGTGTGTGCGAAAAGCGGGTCAGTGCCCCATGCCGAGTCCGCCGTCGACGGGGATGACTGCACCCGAGACGTATGCCGAATCGTCGGAGGCGAGGAAACTGACAACTGCTGCAACATCTTCCGGCTTTCCGGTCCGCTGCAACGGGATGAACTCGGTGGCCTTGTCCTTCACGTCGTCGCCCAGTGCTGCCGTCATGTCGGTCTCGATGAAACCCGGTGCGACGACGTTGGCGGTGATCGAACGCGAGCCGAGTTCCCTTGTCAGGGAACGAGCGATACCGACGATGCCTGCCTTGGACGCGGCGTAGTTGACCTGGCCGGCTTGTCCCGCCAGACCCACCACCGAACCGAGGAAGATGAAGCGTCCGAAACGCGCGCGCAGCATCGACCGGGTCGCACGCTTCGAGAGGCGGAACGTACCGGTGAGGTTCGCGTCGACGACGCTCGTGAACTGCTCTTCGCTCATTCGCATGATCAGTGTGTCGTCGGTGACGCCGGCATTGGCGACGATGACCTCGACCGGCCCCTGGTGCGCTTCGACCTCTTTGAATGCACGGTCGATCGACTCGGTGTCGGTGACGTCGCAAACGACGCCGAACAACCCTTCGGGGACACCGGAACCGCGGTGCGTGACGGCTACCTTGTGGCCGTCTGCGGCGAGCCGCTGAGCGACGGCCAAGCCGATTCCGCGGTTACCGCCGGTGACGAGCACCGAGCGCGGTGTGGTGACGGTCCGTTCGGAAACCACTGTCGTGGGAGGGGTAGACATGGCGATCAACCTATCAATTCTCTGCGGGCCGCGTACCAGCGGTATTTGGACAATTCGGAACTGCTCTCGATCAGGGCAGACGCTGCCTGCGTACCAGGGCAATCGTCAGACCAGCGGTCGCGAACACGACGCCGAGGACCAACCACGGTCGACTCGCATCGCCTCGTGTCGTCTCGAAACCGATCTGCTCTTCGAGCGTGTCGTACACCTGGCGCAGTTCTTCGAGGCTCGATGCCGTGAAGAAACTTCCGCCGGACAGGTTGGCGATCTCCTTCAGTGACGCATCGTCGACCGGGACGGGGATTCGGTCTCCTTCGATCTCGACTCGCCCGTATGTCGTTCCGAAGGAAATGGTCGAGATCGGAACGCCCTTGTCCTTGGCCTGACGGGCAGCGGTGAATCCGCCCCGCGGATCGTCCGAGTTCTCGGGAACGGTCTGCTTACCGTCTGACAGCAACACGATGCGCGCCGGTGGCGCCTGATCGCTGCCGCCGAGAACAGCCGACAGCGTGTCGATCGACTGCAACGAGGTGAAGATCGCTTCGCCCGTCGCCGTCCGCTCACTGAGCTTGAGGTTGTCGATGGCGACCTTCGTCGCGTCACGATTCGTGGTGGGCGACACCAGAACCGAAGCCGTTCCGGCAAATGCGACCAACCCGAGGTTGATGCCGGGAGTCAGACCGTCGGCGAACGACTTCGCAGCTTCCTGCGCTGCTGCCAATCGCGTCGGCTCGACGTCGGTGGCCTGCATCGACAGCGACACGTCGATCACGAGGATCACCGTGGCACGGTTTCGCGGGACCTTCTTGTCTGCCGTCGGACCGGCAAGGGCGACGGTGAAGAACACCAATGCGATGACCATCAGAATCGCCGGAATATGACGCCACCGCCCGGGCCGCGAAGGCGCGACCTTCTCCAGTAGCGCGAAGTTCGTGAACCGAAGTGTGTGCTTGGCCCGCTGCTTCTGCACGAGTACGTAACCGACCACCAACGCGGCGATGACAGCGAGGAACAGCAGCCACCACGGTGCGGTGAATTGAGAAAGACTCACGAACGAACGCCCCCAGTTCCGGCGCCGGCACCATAACTGTGTCGGCGTGCCGAGATGAATCTCACGACGTCGGCGATCCAGTCCCGATCGGTGTGCAGGGACATGAGCGGTGCGCCGCAACGACGTAGAGCTTGCCTGACCTCGACGCGGTGCTCGGCGGCGACTCTGGCGAAGTCGGCGCGCAGTTGCGGCGTCGTGGTGAATTCTCTGGTCCGGCCGGACTCGGGATCGTGGAGCACCACGTCGCCGACGTCCGGAAGTTCGAGGTCGCGCGGATCTACCACCTCGACGCCGAGCACGTCGTGACGTCCCGAAATGGCGCGCAGCGAGCGTTCCCAGTCGATCGGCCCGAGGAAGTCGCTGATGACGACCGCGAGTCCGCGCCGACGCTGTGGGCGTCTGAGCGCTTCGATCGCGCCGACCAGATCACCGCGTACCCCGTCCGGAGCGTGCGGAGTCGTCGCGATCTTGCGGAGCATCGCCTGTGCGTGAATGCGCCCACCACGGGCCGGAATTCGAGTTGTCTGGGCGCCCGTCGAGATGATGGCGCCGACGCGGTTACCGCCCGAGCTGGTCAGGTGAGTGATCGCCGCGGCTGCGGCGACAACCAGGTCGCGCTTCTCGCATCCGGCGGTCCCGAAGTCGAGACTCGCAGACAGGTCGATGACAAGCCACGTCTCGAGCTCACGATCCGCGACCGACTGGCGCACGTGTGGGTGCGTCGTCCGCGCGGTCACGGACCAATCCATCTGCCGCACGTCGTCGCCCGGCTGATACTCGCGGGCGTCACCCGGTTCCGAACCCGGGCCGGGAATCAGGCCGAGGTGATCGCCGTGCAGCACACCGTCGAGGCGACGACGAACCGTCAGCTCGAGGGTGCGCAGCGCAGCGGTGAGTTTGGGATCGCTGAGCTCGCCGGATCGGAACGACGGCGGCGAACCGGTGGATCCGGCGGGTGTCGCCTGGCCACCGTCGCGGCCTTCGGTCACTGCGGGCGACTCATCGTCTCAGCGGTCGCGATCGGCGCGCCGTTTCCCTGTGGATTGACTGTGCCCTGTGGATTCGCGGTGCCCTGTGCGTTGAACTGAGGTGCCTGCGGTGCGCCCTGCTGAGGCGGACCGGGAACGGTAGGAACAGGCCGCGCGGCGATCTGCGGCAGTCCGACGGTCTGCAGCACCCGGGCGATGACCGCGTCGGGAGTCACCTCGTCGGCCATGGCGTCGTAGGAAAGAACGAGGCGGTGGCGCAACACGTCCGGGATCACCTCGATGACGTCTTGCGGCACGACGTAGTCGCGGCCGCGGACGAGAGCGAGAGCCCGCGACGCGGCGATGATGCCGAGCGTCGCGCGGGGTGAGGCGCCGTACGCGATCCAGCCCGCGACGTCCTCGAGTCCGACCTCACGCGGCGTACGCGTAGCGGCGATGACCCTGACCACGTAGTCGACGAGCGCGTGGTGGACGAAGACGTTGCTGGCGACGCGTTGGAGCCTGACCAACTCCTCCGGACCGAGGATCTGGTGCGGCTCCGGGGCTGCCACACCCATCCGGTAGACGATTTCGCGTTCTTCCTCGACTGTCGGGTAGTCGACGAGGATCTTGAACAGGAAGCGGTCGCGCTGCGCCTCGGGGAGCGGATAGACACCCTCGTTCTCGATGGGGTTCTGTGTCGCCATCACCAGGAACGGATCGGGCATGTGGTACCGCTTGCCACCGATCGAGACGTGGCGTTCTGCCATCACCTCGAGGAGCGCGGACTGCACCTTGGCCGGGGCACGGTTGATCTCGTCGGCCAACACGAAGTTGGCGACGACGGGTCCGAGTTCGGTGTCGAACTCCTCGCGGCCCTGACGGTAGATGCGCGTGCCGATGAGGTCGGTTGGCACCAGGTCGGGGGTGAACTGGACGCGGGAGAACGAACCGCCGACGACCTTCGCGAAAGTCTCGACGGCCAGCGTCTTGGCGACACCGGGTACGCCTTCGAGGAGGACGTGCCCCTTGGCGAGAAGTCCGACGAGAATGCGCTCGACAAGCCGGTCCTGCCCGACGATGACTCGCTTGACCTCGTAGATCGCTCGTTCCAAGGTCTGAACGTCGGCTGCCAGGGAAGGTGCTGCTCCGTCCGCACTTCCGCTCGCCTTGCTTACGTCGACCGTTCCGACCGAATCTTCACGTGAGGTCACCAAGAATCCATCGCTTTCACCTAGAAAAGTACCGACAGTAACGTGTTCCCCGTCAACTATTCCAGGTAGTTGCGCTCGATGCCGTAACACCACGTCGGGAACTTGATAGTTCCCTGACAATGCGGGTGTCAGCGGCATTTCCTCTGACGGTCAGGACACCAGTCGGACGGCGTACGGCGTCATTCCGCCCCAGCGAACCGGGGAGACCATGACACTCGAACCGGATTGTGGTGCCTCGAGCATCTGCCCGTTACCGAGGTAGAGCGCCACGTGCTGGCTGGCGTTGGGACCGTAGAAGATCATGTCGCCGCGTTTCATCTCCGAAGACGGAACCTGCGTGCCCGCGGTGTACTGATAGCCGGTGTAGTGCGGCAGCGAGATTCCGATGCCGGCGAAGGCGTAGATCATCAAGCCGGAGCAGTCGAAACCGACCTTGTTGAAGTCGCCGTAACTGTCGGCGACGCCGCCGTCACGGATGCCTCGCGTCGGACCGTTTTCGTCGCCTCCGCCCCAGGCGTACTGCACGCCGAGCTGAGACATTCCGCGGTCGATGACGGATTCGATTGCAGCGCTTCCGGTAACGGAAGGCTTCGGCGTGCTGGGCTTCGGCGTCGTCGGCTTGGGGGTGGTGGGCTTGGGCGTCGTGACCGTTTCCTCTTCGGTGCCGGTCTCTTCGTCCGTGCCTGTTTCCTCGTCGGTCCCGGTTTCCTCGTCAGTCCAGGTGTCGTCGTCGTCCGGGATGACGGTCGGAGTCGGGTCTTCCACAGCGGTGTGCGGACGCTGAGCCGCTGCCAGTGCTGCAGCTCGATCCTTGGCGGCCTGGTCGGCAGCTGCGCGGGCAGCAGCCTGTGCGGCAGCTTCCTTGGCGGCAGCTTCGAGAGCCTTCTGATGAGCTTCCTCGGCGCGACGCTGCTCGTCCCACGTCGCATACGCCTGGCGTTGGCCCTGCAAACTTGCGACTGCATTGCGGGCGGCGTCGAGCTGAGCCTGAGCGGAGTTCCGCTCGGCTTCGATCGCGGCCTTCTTGGCAACCTGCTGATCGAGAGCGTTGCGCGCGATCTGAATCGCCTGCTCGGCCAGATCCTTCAGTTGTGCCGCGACCTCGGCGGCAGCGTCGGCCTGCTGCTTTGCCTGGCGGGTCGCGGAGTCCTTGTTCGCCTGCTCGGTACGTGCTCGTTGGAGACCGTCAAGCACTGCGCTCTGCGTATTGGCGAGCAGTTTGAGGACCTGCGCGCGGTCGAGGACGTCGCCCGGGCCCTTGGCGTCGAGGAACGACGAGATGGACGCGGTGTTGGTGCCCTTGACGTAGCTCGAGCGTGCGTACTTGTCGAAGTCCGTCTGAGCGACCTCGATCTGCGCCGACGCGTCCTTAAGAGCTTGTTTGGTGACGCCGACGGCCTGCGCTGCGGTGTCTGCGGCGCCGCGAGCGTTCTGCAGATCCACGAGCGTCTTGTTGACGTCTTCACGCTTGATCGCAACTTCGTTGTCGAGTGCCGACAACTGTTCGTTGGCCGATGCGACTTGATTGATGAGCGCGCTGACGGTGCCGACGCTCGACGAGACCTGCGAATCGGCCGCAGCGATGTCCGAGTCACTCGGATTCGGCGGCGGCGGTGGTACGGCCGAGGACATGGCGGGCGTACCGACGATCAGGGACCCGACAACGCCGAATCCGATGACCAGTTGCGCCAGGCGCATCGACTTACGGGAAGGACCACGACGGGACTCGCCGCCACGTGTTACTTGCCTCACAAATAACTCTCCCTCGCGTGTAACGCCACGGCCCGCTGGGTCGCCGATCCGTGCGGGGAGGGAATGCGCAGACCAAGCACCGGTCGCCCACAGCCCGAGAGCTGCTCGTCGACCTGGACGTGCCGTACGAACGCCACCGTCGACACCTCGAGAACAAGGCAACCGACAAGTACGCGTCGAACAACATCAGCCTGTCTGCGACACTTCTTCCCCAAAAAGTGCCAGTTGTACCGTACGACACTCAAGCGTTCTTTGGAAACTTTAGCCACAAATAACACAAACGGTATTTGAGCTGGTCGAATGGCATGCAGGTACCAAAAAGGGCAGGTACTCACCGCAAACAGCGGTGAGTACCTGTTTTCGACGAGTTACTGAAAATCTCGCAAAAGGACCAAGGTCAGACGGAATCGGCCCGGTGGTCGGAAGATGTCGCCGTTTCTGAAGTCGACGCGACATGTCTGGTTTGCGCGTTTTCCGGCTCTCGCCGCCACTTGACGGCAAAGGTAATTCCGGCAATAACCGCAACCAGTGCGATGACAAGGACCGTGTAAAGCGTCCACGGCGGACCCGGCGCCACGATCTCGTGCGAGAAGCGGTCCGCGGTCACGCTCGCGCTTTCTCCGAAAGATCGGTCCTGCGCGGTTTCGAGCTGCACGCGACTGATCGAGTCGCTGTAGCTACCCATCCAGTCTGGGCTCAGAACGAGAACCGTGCCGCCTTCGGTTTTGCCGACCGTCGTGGCCAGGTCGCGAAGATCGGACGGCCGGCCCGGATTTGCGTCGACCACCACGACGCTCAAGTCGACACCACGTTCACGGGCGTCGGTCACCACCGCAGTCAGCCCCACAACATCGGACTCCGGGGCGGAGACGCCGTCCGTCGAAAGGTCCGCGAGCACGTCGTCGAGATCGACATCCGACGGAACAGCGACGTGCAACGGGGACTTCACGTGCACAGGCGCAAAAGCGTGATTGGTAGGAGCAGACATCTCTCATCCGGGTGCTGTTCGGATTCCGTCCACCGCTGAGATGCGGGGAGTTCTTCCGAGGTCGTTTTTCGGCGGCCGACCCGCGACGGGCCTGCATGCAGCCTACTTCAGGTCGACTGCCACCAGGCGTCACACGCAACCGCCGCGCGTGCCGCCCGAGCGGTAACTGTGGGTGTGGTCACCCAGCCAAGCCTGCGTTGCGCAGGCCCGCAGTCTGCATGAAGATTGTTTCGGTCAACTTGCCCTGAATTCTCACAGGACAAGCGTACTGTTAGACTTGGACCAAGAGGTACCACCGGTCAGGACAGGTTCTACTGCAGCTCCGATGTTCGGACAGTTCTCACGCGAACTGTGCGATTGGCGTGAGCTACGGAGGATCTTCCCGGCCGAAGTACCTCGCTTCAGCTGCCGACACAGCCCCGTCGGTAGCGACCCTCATAGACGAGTGGAGCAGACGTGAGCACCAGTATCGATTCATTCGGAGCCAAGGGAACCCTCGAGGTCGGTGAGAACTCTTACGAGATCTTCCGCCTCTCGGCCGTCCCCGGCACCGAGAAATTGCCCTATTCCTTGAAGGTTCTCGCCGAGAACCTTCTCCGCACCGAAGACGGTGCCAACATCACCGCGGATCACATCCGCGCAATCGCGAGCTGGGATCCCTCAGCCGAGCCGAGCATCGAAATCCAGTTCACGCCTGCCCGCGTGATCATGCAGGACTTCACCGGCGTTCCTTGCATCGTCGACCTCGCCACCATGCGTGAGGCCGTCACCACCCTCGGCGGCGACCCGAACAAGGTCAACCCGCTCTCCCCCGCCGACATGGTCATCGACCACTCGGTCATCCTCGACGTCTTCGGCCAGGCCGACGCACTCGAGCGCAACGTCGACCTCGAATACGAGCGCAACGGCGAGCGTTACCAGTTCCTCCGTTGGGGCCAGGGCGCATTCGACGACTTCAAGGTCGTCCCCCCGGGAATGGGCATCGTTCACCAGGTCAACATCGAGTACCTGGCACCCACCGTCATGTCCCGTAACGGACAGGCATACCCCGACACCTGTGTCGGCACCGACTCGCACACCACGATGGTCAACGGCCTCGGCGTGCTCGGCTGGGGCGTCGGCGGCATCGAGGCCGAGGCAGCAATGCTCGGCCAGCCCGTCTCCATGCTGATCCCCCGCGTTGTCGGCTTCAAGCTCTCCGGTGAGATCAAGCCCGGCGTCACCGCAACCGACGTCGTGCTCACCGCCACCGAGATGCTCCGTAAGCACGGCGTCGTCGGCAAGTTCGTCGAGTTCTACGGCAACGGTGTTGCCGAGGTTCCGCTCGCGAACCGCGCAACGCTGGGCAACATGAGCCCCGAATTCGGTTCCACCGCAGCGATCTTCCCGATCGACGCCGAGACCATCGAGTACCTGCGCCTCACCGGCCGCAGCGACGAGCAGCTCGCTCTCGTCGAGGCGTACGCCAAGGAACAGGGCCTGTGGCACAACCCCGACAAGGAACCCGTCTTCTCGGAGTACATCGAGCTGGATCTGGGAACCGTTGTTCCCTCGATCGCCGGCCCGAAGCGCCCGCAGGACCGAATCCTGTTGTCGGAGTCCAAGACTGCGTTCCGCAAGGACATCCACAACTACGTGGAAGAGAACTACCCGACCGAGCACACCCAGCTCGACGAGGCCGTCGAAGAGTCCTTCCCGGCTTCCGATCCCGCGGTTCTGTCGTTTGCCGACGACGGAGCGGTCGACGTTCTCTCTGCTGCCAACGGTGCAGAAGGCCGTCCGAGCAAGCCGGTCGTCGTCAAGTCCGACGCCGGTGAGTTCGTTCTCGACCACGGCGCCGTCGTTGTTGCAGGTATCACCTCCTGCACCAACACGTCCAACCCGTCGGTCATGCTCGGTGCTGCACTGCTCGCACGCAACGCCGTCGAAAAGGGCCTCGCCACCAAGCCGTGGGTCAAGACCAACATGGCTCCCGGTTCGCAGGTCGTCACCGATTACTACGAGAAGGCCGGCCTGTGGCCGTACCTCGAGAAGCTCGGTTACTACCTCGGCGGTTACGGCTGCACCACGTGCATCGGTAACACCGGACCCCTGCCCGAGGCAGTCTCGAAGGCCATCAACGACAACGACCTCTCGGTCACCGCGGTGCTCTCGGGTAACCGTAACTTCGAGGGACGTATCTCCCCCGACGTCAAGATGAACTACCTGGCTTCCCCGCCGCTCGTGATTGCATACGGCCTCGCCGGAACCATGGACTTCGACTTCGAGACCGATTCGCTCGGTAACGACACCGACGGAAACCCCGTCTACCTCAAGGACATCTGGCCGTCCACGCAGGAAATCGAAGAGACGATCAAGTCCTCGATCGACCAGGACATGTTCCGCAAGTCGTACGCAACCATCTTTGCGGGCGACAGCCGCTGGCAGAACCTCGAAACCCCGAAGGGTGACACCTTCGAGTGGGACGTGAACTCCACCTACGTGCGGAAGCCACCTTACTTCGACGGCATGACGATGGATCCGGCTCCGGTCAAGGACATCAAGGGCGCTCGCGTCCTCGCACTGCTCGGCGACTCGGTCACCACCGACCACATCAGCCCGGCAGGTCCGATCAAGGTCGGTACCCCCGCTGCGCAGTACCTCGACTCCCACGGCGTCGAGCGTGCGGATTACAACTCCCTCGGCTCGCGTCGCGGTAACCACGAGGTCATGATTCGCGGAACGTTCGCGAACATCCGTCTGCGTAACCAACTCCTCGACGACGTCTCCGGTGGTTACACCCGCGACTTCACGCAGGAAGGCGCACCGCAGGCATTCATCTACGACGCGTCGCAGAACTACCAGGCAGCCGGCATCCCGCTGGTCGTCCTGGGCGGCAAGGAGTACGGCTCCGGATCCTCGCGTGACTGGGCAGCCAAGGGCACCAGCCTGCTCGGCGTCAAGGCCGTCATCACCGAGTCGTTCGAGCGCATCCACCGCTCCAACCTCATCGGCATGGGCGTTGTCCCGCTGCAGTTCCCGGTCGGCGAGTCCGCAGGTTCGCTCAAGCTCGACGGCACCGAGACCTTCGACATCGAAGGCGTCGAGAAGCTCAACGAGGGCGTCACCCCGAAGACCATGAAGGTCACGGCGACGCGCGAGAACGGCGAGAAGGTCGTGTTCGACGCAGTCGTACGCATCGATACCCCCGGCGAAGCGGATTACTACCGCAACGGTGGCATCCTGCAGTACGTGCTTCGCAACATGATCCGGGGCTAGTCAACCGAGCCCTGCTCTAACCCACGTGGCGGACTCAGCGAGGTGCTGAGTCCGCCACGTGCGTTCAGAGCACAAAGAAAGCGCGAGACGAGGACAACAACGTGCCCAAGGTCAGTGAAGACCATCTCGCGGCACGGCGCAGTCAGATCCTTGACGGCGCCCGCCGCTGCTTTGCGGAATACGGCTACGACGGCGCCACAGTTCGCCGTCTCGAAGAAGTCACCGGTTTGTCCCGAGGAGCGATCTTTCATCACTTCAAGGACAAGGACGGCCTGTTCCTCGCTCTCGCAAGCGAGGATGCGAGCCGGATGGCAGATGTCGTCGCCGAAGAGGGCCTCGTCCAGGTCATGCGGGACATGCTCGCGCAGCCCGATCAATTCGATTGGCTGGGAACGCGACTGGAGATAGCGCGTCGACTGCGCAATGACGCCGACTTCCGCGAGAAGTGGTCACAGCGCTCCGTAGAACTGACGGAAGCGACCAGTGCGCGCCTCGCCAGACAGAAATCGGCCGGCAGACTCCGTGACGACGTTCCCACCGAAATTCTGATCGGATACCTGGATCTGGTGATGGACGGCCTGGTCGCGAGAATCGCCTCCGGCCACGGCGTCGACAACCTTTCGGCAGTTCTCGATCTGGTCGAGGAATCGGTGCGGCGGCGAGATTGAGGGGCTTCGCCCCTGTGCGCCTTTTTGGTAGTTCCCACTACCAAAAAGGCGCACAGGGGGTTAGGCGAGCTGGATCAGCTCGAGGTATTCCTGCGACCAGTGGTCCTCGTTGCCGTCGGGCAGGAGGATGACCCGCTCGGGGTTGAGTGCCTCGGCAGCGCCCGGATCGTGGGTGACCAGGACGACGGCACCGGTGTAGCTGCGGAGCGCGTCGAGCACCTGCTCGCGTGAGATCGGGTCCAGGTTGTTGGTGGGCTCGTCGAGAAGCAGAACGTTGGCAGCGGACGACACCAGACCGGCCAGAGCCAGACGCGTCTTTTCACCACCCGAGAGCGTTCCGGCCGGCTGTTCGAGCTGTGGGCCGGTGAACATGAAGGCACCGAGCAGAGAACGCAGTTCCTGCTCCCCTGTATCCGGCGCGGCGTGGCGGATGTTCTCCCACACGGACGCATCGTCGTCGAGGGTGTCGTGCTCCTGAGCGAAGTAGCCGACCTTGAGTCCGTGGCCGGCGATCAGCTCACCCGCGTCCGCCTTCTCCGCGCCCGCGAGGATGCGGAGCAGCGTGGTCTTACCTGCACCGTTGAGTCCGAGGATAACCACACGAGACCCACGATCGATCGCGAGATCGACACCGGTGAAGATCTCGAGCGAGCCGTACACCTTGGTGAGGTTCTTGCCCATCAGCGGAGTCTTGCCACAAGCGGCGGGCTCGGGGAAACGAATCCGCGCAACCTTGTCCGAGACACGTTCGGCATCGAGGTTCGCCATCAACTTGTCGGCTCGCTTGGCCATGTTCTGAGCCGCGACGGCCTTGGTTGCCTTTGCACCCATCTTCGCAGCCTGAATCCGCAGCGCACCGGCCTTCTTCTCGGCGTTCGCGCGCTCGCGGCGACGACGCTGCTCGTCCGTGGCACGAGCGTCGAGGTACTTCTTCCAGTTCATGTTGTAGACGTCGGCCTCACCGCGGACGGCATCGAGGAACCACACACGGTTGACGACGTCGTTGAGCAGGTCGACGTCGTGACTGATGACCACCAGTCCGCCCTCGTGGTTCTGGAGGAATCCACGCAGCCAGGTGATGGAGTCGGCGTCGAGGTGGTTGGTGGGCTCGTCGAGCAGCAGAGTCGTGTCCGAGCGGGCGCCGCTGCCGTCGGAGGCGGCAAAGAGGATTCGCGCCAATTCGACACGACGACGCTGACCGCCGGACAGCGTGCTGAGCGGCTGCCCGAGAATACGGTCTTCGAGGCCGAGGCTGCTGGTGATACGTGCGGCTTCGCTCTCGGCTTCGTAGCCGCCGAGGGCCGAGAATCGATCCTCGAGCTGGCCGTACTTCTTGACCGCGCGGTCCTGAGATTCCTGATCGAGCACCTCGCCCATCAGGATCTGCTGCTTCTCCATCTCGCGGAGCATCGTGTCGAGGCCGCGGGCAGAGAGAACCCGGTCCTTGGCGAGGATGCTCAGGTCGCCCTCTTTGGGGTCCTGCGGGAGGTATCCGAGTTCACCGGTGCGTACGACGCTTCCCGCATATGCCTCACCTTCACCGGCGAGGATGCGCAGAGTGGTCGTCTTTCCGGCACCGTTACGTCCGACGAGTCCGATCCGGTCGCCCGGCTGGATGCGCAGCGAAGGCCCGGGAGCTGTGAGAAGGGTGCGGACACCGGCACGAACTTCGAGGTCAGTGGCGGTAATCAAGCAAACTCCTCAGGAAAAACGACGAATACGGGTAAACAATGCCTGACTACAGACACAAGAACTATCGATTTTACCGTGACCTGACGGTCGTTCCGACCAGGAGCGTGTGAGTCCGCTAACGTTCGGGACATGACTAGCGAAAACAGCACTCGTCCTCGCGACCTCGAAGGCCGCGCCGCCATCGTCACCGGCGCAAGTCGCGGAATCGGCAAAGCTGTCGCCGCCGAACTCCTCGCTCGCGGCGCCGACGTCTTGATCACAGCCCGCAAGCCGGAGCCCCTCGAGGCTGCTGCATCCGAACTGTCCGATCTGGGGCACGGCGGCAAGGTCGTCGCATTCGCGGGCAACGCAGCCGATGCCGAGGCCCGATCCGGTGCCGTCGACCGCGCCGTCGCCGAGTTCGGTTCGCTCGACATTCTGGTCAACAACACCGGAATCAATCCCGTCTTCGGTTCGCTCATGGAGGCGGACCTCGACGCCGTGCGCAAGATCTTCGACGTGAACGTGGTTGCCGCCCTCGGTTACGTCCAACAAGCACATCGGGCGTGGATGGGCGAACACGGTGGAGCCGTCGTCAACCTGGCAAGTGTGGCCGGGATCCGGTCGACGGGCGTCATCGCGGCGTACGGCGCGTCGAAGGCTGCGCTCATCCGGTTGACGGAAGAACTGGCCTGGCAACTGGGACCGAAGATTCGTGTGAATGCCGTAGCACCCGGGATCGTCAAGACGCAGTTCGCGGCAGCCCTGGTCGCTGCCGGCGAGGACAAGGCGTCGGCGGGCTACCCGATGAAGCGGCTCGGCACCCCCGAGGACGTTGCCGGCTTGGTCGGCTTCCTCGTCTCCGACGCGGCGGCATGGATCACCGGCGAAACGGTCCGGGTCGACGGCGGTCTGCTCGCAACGGGATCGATGTAGTGCGCCGATCATGAGCACACTCGACTCCTCCGCCGACGTGGTGATCGTGGGCGGAGGGCCGGCGGGGCGGGCACTCGCGACGCGCTGTATCGCCCGGCAACTCACCGTTGTCGTTGTCGATCCGAATCCTCATCGGGTGTGGACGCCGACGTACTCGGCGTGGGCAGACGAGCTGCCGTCGTGGCTGCCGGACGAGGTGATCGCGAGCCGAATCGAACGCCCGAGCGTGTGGACCAGCGGGCAGAAAACGCTTGATCGCATCTATTGCGTATTGAATACACCTTTACTGCAATCATTTCTCTCCGACACATCCACAAAGGTCAGAGGCTTACGCGCTCAAACACTGTCCACCACCACCGTCGTGTGCGTGGACGGATCGCAGCTGACGGGATCCGTCGTCGTCGACGCCCGAGGCACCGATCTGGCAGTGACAACCGCGCAGCAGACGGCCTTCGGAATGATCGTGGACCGAGCTCTGGCCGATCCGATTCTGGGCGGCAGCGAGGCCTGGTTCATGGACTGGCGAACAGACAACGGCACCTCCGACGCCGACACTCCCTCATTTCTCTACGCGGTCCCGCTCGACGACGAGCGAGTCCTCCTCGAGGAGACCTGCCTCGTCGGCCGGCCGGCGTTGGGGTTGCGCGAACTCGAAACACGTCTGCGCACCCGACTTCACAATCGGGGCTGCGAAGTCCCCGACGACGCGCCGGTCGAGCGAGTCCGTTTTGCGGTCGAAGGCCCGAAAGACTCGTCCCCGGACGGTGTCCTCCGGTTCGGCGGGCGAGGCGGTCTGATGCATCCGGGAACCGGATACAGCGTTGCCTCCTCACTCGCCGAGGCCGACACTGTCGCGAAAGCAATCGCCGACGGTGAGGATCCGAACGCGGCACTCTGGCCTCGCTCGGCCAAGGCGATATCCGCTCTCCGCCGCGTTGGTCTGAACGCACTTCTCACCCTCGACTCGGGCGAAGTCACCACATTCTTCGACAAGTTCTTCGATCTACCGGTCGAGGCTCAGCGGTCATACCTTTCCGATCGGCGGGACGCGGCCGCGACGGCGAAGGTGATGGCAACACTGTTCCGATCGTCACCGTGGCACGTGAGAAAGACGTTGATGCGCGCGCCGTTTCTCCGGTGACTAGATCCGCACCGACTAGATCCGCACCGACTACTGCGCTGCCATCGAGCTGGCGATCATCGGCCACGAATTGTGGAGGTCGTCCTGCCAGTAACCCCACGAGTGGGTTCCGCTCGGCTTGAAGTCGAAGGTCGCGGGGATGCCCAGTGCGTTCAGTCGGTCCGCCAATCCGTGTGTGCACCCGTTGACCGCGGATTCGATGATGCCGCCGACGATGATCTGATTCAGGAGTGCTCCGGGATTTCCGTTCACATCGGGCGCCTGAAGGTTGTCGTGCGGACCTGGCAGCCCGGATCCGGTGGAGACGTACAGTTCGGTCCCCCGCAACTTCTCCGCGTTCACGACGGGATCGTTCTCGCGCCATCCCGGACCGTCGAACGGTCCCCACATGTTTGTCGGATCAGCGCCACCCCGCGCACCGACCACCAGTCGCACGTAGTCCTGACCCGGCTGGGTGGAAGTCTCCGCGCACCCGCTGTAGGCCCCGACACTCCGATACAGCCCTGGGGCTGAGATCGCGAGATTGAGTACCGAGGTCGCGGTCATCGAGATCGCCGCGATGGAGTTGACCCCGTTGGTACCGAACTGCGCATCGATGACTGGCGGCAGTTCGCGAGTGAGGAACGTCTGCCACTTGTTGCGTCCGAGTACGGGATCGTCCTTCTGCCAGTCGGTGTAGTAGCTGAACGCTCCTTCCAGCGGCGTCACGACGTTGACGTTCTTGTCGGCGAAGAAGTCCAGGACATCGGTCCGTCCTTCCCACGTTGCACTGTCCTCGCCACCACCGGCGCCGTTGAGCAGATACAACGTGGGCCGTGGGGCGCTCGTGTCGGCGGGGAGGATCACCTCGAGTGGAATGTCGCGGCCCATCGCATCAGAGTGGACGCTGATGGTTACGGTGCGTGCCGGATCTGCGTTCGCGGGCCAAGGCGCAAACAGCAGTGGAACCAGTGAAATTGCCAGCGCTGCTGCTACGCGTCGACGGTAGGTTCGGATACTCATCGGAGTATGCCCCCAGGTGTGCGAGTCGGATTCTCGGAGCGGATACCCGCTCGCCGCGCCTCGAACCGGCCCACCCGGACGCAACGGTTCGGGATCAACCGTGAGCGTTTGCCTCGCGCAATCGGCTGGGGGCGACCATCATGGGAGGCATGCGCTCGATTTGGAAAGGCTCGATAGCCTTCGGTCTGGTCAACGTTCCGGTCAAGGTGTACTCGGCGACCGAGGACCACGACATCCGATTTCACCAGGTCCATGCAAAAGACGGTGGCCGCATCAAGTACAACCGTGTGTGTTCCGAGTGCGGAAACACGGTTCAGTTCGCGGACATCGACAAGGCGTACGACTCGGAAGACGGATCGCGCGTCATCTTGAGCGACGAGGACTTCAACAAACTCCCGGCCGCGGAGAAGCACGAGATTCCGGTGCTGGAATTCGTGCCGAACGATCAGATCGATCCGATCTTGTTCGAGAAGAGTTACTTCCTCGAACCCGATTCGGCGTCGCCGAAGGCGTACGTCCTGCTTTCGACTGTGCTCACCGAGAGTGATCGAACGGCACTGGTGCATTTCACTCTGCGACAGAAGACGCGCCTGGCCGCGATGCGCGCTCGCGACGGCGTCCTCGTGATCCAGACGTTGCTGTGGCCCGACGAAGTTCGCGCAGCAGAGTTCCCTTCACTCGACGACGTGGAGAAGCCGAAGGCCAAGGAACTGAAGATGGCGCAGACGCTCGTCGAGAGCATGGCGGGCGATTTCGATCCGACCGAGTTCACCGACGACTACCAGCTCCAACTGCGGCAGTTGCTCGACGAGATGATCGAGAACGGCGGCAAGAAGGTCATCCCCGCCGCCGAGGTCGACCAAGAGGGCACCGATGCAGAGGTGGTCGACCTCGTTGCCGCACTGCAGCGCAGTGTGGACGAAGCGAAGTCGAACGCCTCCAAGGCCGGCTCGTCGAAGTCGACGACGCCGAGGAAGAAACGAGCCTGAGTCAGCCGCGCACGTCTTGGATCTCGATCAGAGCGTCCAACTCGGCGTCGACGTCCGGGGCCGCGTGACGACCGGTTCCGACCGCCAGGTTGATCACGGGCCCGATCGCCTCCAGACCTGCCTCGGTGAACATTTCGGCGTGTGACGTGGGCACCGGACGGTCGATGATCACCCCGGACACGAACGGTCGCCACGCCGACGCCGTTCGCAGCGGGTCGAAGGTGTCGGTCTGTGCCGAGAAGAACAGCAGATCGCCCACGAACTTGCCCGGGCGGTACCGGTGGGCAAGCTCCGCGCCTGCGGAGTATTCCTCGAACAGTCGCTCGATCCGATCGCTCGAGACCAAAGGGTGATCGCCGATGGCCTCATGCAAGAGCGCTTCGGCGTCCTCCGGTGTCAGATCACGCTCGTCGGCGTCCGGGACCGAGATCCCCAACCCGCCGATCAGTTCGGCGAGAGAAGGCTGCGCGCCCGCCATCGTCGGGTCTTCGAGAACGAAGCTGTCGAGCAGAATCAGGTCGGCGACGCTCTCACCCGCTGCTTGCAACTGCACCGCCGCCGCGTGAGCGATCAATCCCCCGATCGACCACCCCAGCAGGTGATACGGACCGTGCGGCTGAACTCCGCGAATTTCCTCGACGTACCGCGCCGCGAAATCCTCGATCAGCTCCGCCCGGAATTCGGGGTCCGTCAGAATCGGCGACTGCAGGCCGTAGAGCGGCCGGCTGGAATCGACGTACCGATCGAGTGCCCCGTAGCACCAGGCCACTCCGATGGCCGGATGGATGCAGAACAGTGGCTCGGCGCGGCCTTCCGGGCGTAGTGGCAGGACTACTGCAAGTGCGGAGGTATCCGCGTCACTTGTCACAACTGTTGCCTCGAGTTCGAAGAGTCTGCGCGCCAATGCCTCCGGCGTCGGGTCGGAGAATATCCACGCGACGGGGACGGTCATGCTGGTGCGTTCCTTGATGGCAGCGACCAAACGCGTTGCCATGAGCGAGTTTCCGCCGAGTTCGAAGAAGCTCGAATCGGCGTACGTGTCTGCGTCGGCGAGATCGAGGACCTCCGCGAAAGCAGCGCAGATCGCAATCTCGTCGCTGCCTTCCGGACTGCGTCCACTCGGCGACTCCCAGAGGGGCGCAGGCAGAGCTGCGCGATCCAGCTTGCCCGCCGGCGTGGTCGGGACTGCACCGATCGTGACAAAAGCGGACGGGATCATGTGCGCAGGCAGGGATGTGCCTGCGTGGCGTCGTAGTGCGGTGACGTCGACGTCCCCGTGTGCCGGGACGACGTACGCGACTATCCGAGCGTCGACGCCGTTGCCGACGACCACGCTCACAGCCGAATGCACGGACGCCTCCGACGCCAGCACCGCGTCGATTTCACCGAGTTCGATCCGGAACCCTCGGACCTTGACCTGGTGGTCCGCGCGTCCGAGATAGACAAGCGACCGTGCGCGATCTTCACGCACAAGATCTCCGGTGCGGTACATCCGAGAGCCTTCGGGTCCGTGCGGGTCGGCGACGAACCGCGCTGCCGTGAGCGCGGGGTTGCCGAGGTACCCGCGGGCGAGACCGTCGCCGCTGACGTAGAGCTCGCCGACGACCTGCCCGGGGACCGAGTGCAGTCGGGAATCGAGAACCATCGCATCCACGCCTCGGATCGGACCGCCGATCGTCACGGTCTGCCCCGCGACGAGTGAATCGCTGATGGTGACTGCGACGGTGGCCTCGGTCGGGCCGTACGCGTTGAACATTCGGCGCCTCGGCGCCCACCGAGATACGAGGTCGGCGGTGCAGGCGTCGCCACCGACAACGACGGCCTCGAGATGGTCGAGACCGGCGGGATCGACAGTCGCCAGGGCGGCCGGAGTCACGAATGCATGGGTGATCGTCTGCTCGTCGAGCAGTTCGTGCAATTCGACACCGCCGAGAACCGTCGGAGGCGCAATCACCATCGTTGCGCCGGCGCCGAATGCCAGAAGGAGCTCGAGAACCGACGCGTCGAAGCTCGTCGAGGCGAAGCTCAGAGCGCGAGAGTGCGCGGTGACGCCGAAACGTTCCCGCTGTTCGTCGGCAAACGCGGCCAATCCCGCGTGAGTGACCAATACGCCCTTGGGTTTTCCGGTCGAGCCCGAGGTGTAGATCAGGTAGGCCGGGTTGTCGAACTCGAGTGGAGCGTCCGGCAGTGTCTCGGAATGGACTGCCTCGATTTCGGTGGTGAATTCGACCGCGTCGAGCTCGATCCACGACGTGACGCCCGGAAGGCCGGCCGCATACTCGCCCCTGGTGATACCGAGTACCGCCCCACTGTCGGTGAGCATGTGCTCGATCCGCTCGGCGGGGTACGCCGGGTCCACGGGAAGAAACACTCCGCCGGCTTTCGCTACGGCCCAGAGCGCGATCACATAGTCGGCCGACCTCGGAAGCGCGAGTGCCACAATCATTTCCGGCGCAATCCCGCGAGCGATCAACGCAAACGCCATTGCGTCGGAGCGTCGGTCGAGTTCGCCGTACGTGAGCGTGGCGGAAGCCGCGACGTCGACGATTGCCGGAGCATGCGGATCGGCCGCGCCGCGAAGCAGCAACTCCGGCAAGGTCAAAGCATCGCCGGCCGGACGTCCGGGCAACGCACGCAGGCCACGTCCCGCAAGATCCACGTCACCGACGACGGCGGAGGGCTGGGCAGTCAGTGTCTCGATGACCGTTTCCAGCATCACCGCAAACGACTCCGCCGTATCGGTGTCGAAGAGGTCCTTCGCGTAGGTGAGGGAGGCCTCGTAGCCGCCGCCTTCCTCCGCGGTCTGTTCGACAACGGTGAACTGCAGGTCGTACTTGGCGATGTCCGGTGTGATCTCGTGGGCACGAACGGCAAGTCCAGGCAGGTCCCACGTCGTCGGGTGGGCGCCGTGGAACGAGATCATCGTCTGGAACACCGGATGACGGTCGGTGGTCCGGGTCGGCGCCACAACGTCCACGACCTGCTCGAACGGAATGTCCGCGTGGGCGAAGGCGTCGAGATCGACGGAGCGGACAGTACGCAGAACGTCGACGAACGTCGACCCGGGATCGACCGTCGTGCGCAGTCCGACCGTGCCCACGAACATTCCCACGAGGTCGTCGAGAACTCGGTGTCCTCGCCCGGCGACCGGAGATCCGATCACGATGTCCGTGCTTCGACTCAGCCTGGACAGCAGCACGGCATAGGCAGCGTGCAACACCATGAACGGCGTCGCCGCATTCGAGCCGGCGACCGCCTCGACCGCGATCCGGGTGTGCGCCGGAAGCGAGACCGCGGTGTGGCCGCCGCTCAACGACTGGGTGAGCGGGCGCGCTCGATCGCTCGGAAGGTCGATCAGCTCAGGTGCTCCCCGCAACGTCTCCCGCCAGTACGACGCCTGTGCCCCGAGCACGCTCTCGGATTCGTTCACAGAGCCCAGCGCTTCCCGCTGCCAGATGGCGAAGTCCGCGAAATGCACCTCGAGCGGGGTGAACTCGGGAGCGCGTCCCGAACTTCTCGCGACGTAGGCGGTGAGCACGTCCTTCATCAACGGCGCGATCGACCATCCGTCCGCCGCGATGTGGTGGATCACGATGACAAGCGTGTGGTGCTGCGGCGTCGACTCGAGCAGGAGCGCGCGAACGGGAGCTTGGGTCGTGATGTCGAATCCACGCGACGCGAATTCTCTGGCGAGCTCTGCCGGTTCACGGGTGTCCGCATTTGCGTACTCCAGCGAGGTGAATGCATCCTGGATCACCTGGTGTGGGCCGGTGTCGGAGTCGGGGAACACCGTGCGCAGGATTTCGTGCCTTTCGATCACGTCGAGGACCGCAGCTTCGAGGGCTGGGACGTCGAGTGCACCGTCGAGGGAGATCGCGGCAGGGACGTTGTACGCGGGTGAGCCGGGATCCATCTGGTTGAGGAACCAGATGCGGGCCTGCGCGTAGGACAGCGGAACTTGCTCGGGGCGGTCGACGGCGGTGATCGGTGGTAGCGCCTTCGCCCCGGCGGATGTGTCGAGCACGGTGGCAAGTTCCCGAATTTCGGGGTGCTCGAACAGCATTCGGACAGGTACCTGCCTGCCCAACGATTCGCCCAGTCGCTGGGCAAGTCTGGTGGCGAGCAGTGAGTTGCCGCCGAGTTCGAAGAAACTGTCCGACGCACTGATCTGTTCGATACCCAGCAGTTCCGCCACGACGCCGGCAACCTGGAGTTCGGTCGCGGTGGTCAGCGGCTCGACACTCCGCTCGGACGAACGCAGTGTCGGCGCCGGCAGCGCCGATCGGTCGAGTTTCCCGACGGGGGTCAGCGGAACGTGCTCGATCGGGGTGATCGCCGACGGCACCATGAAGGCGGGCAGTGAGCGGCGCGCATGGATCAGCAATTCGTCCATCTCGACCGCATCGGCGCCGAGTACTACGTACGACGCCAACATCGTCTCACCGGAAGCTGCGTCGATGCCCACGGTGACCGCGAACTCGACGCCGGGGTAATCGCTGAGCACGGAGTCGATCTCGCCCAGTTCGATGCGGAATCCGCGTACTTTCACCTGGTGATCAGAGCGTCCGACGTATTCGATCGTCTCGAGCGGCGTCCACCGAACCAGGTCACCGGTCCGGTACATGCGGGCGCCGGCCGGGCCGAACGGCGCTGCCACGAATCGCGTCGCCGTCAACGCGGGTTGGTCGAGGTAGCCGCGGGCAAGTCCGAGGCCGGCGATGTAGAGCTCACCGGTGACCCCGACGGGTACCGGCTGAGCCGAGCCGTCGAGAATTACCGCGGACACGCCCCGGACGGGCCCGCCGATGGTCACGGTCTCCCCCACCGTCAGAGCATCGCTGATGCACACCATGACCGTGGTTTCCGTCGGCCCGTAACCGTTGAACAACCGGCGACCCGGTGCCCACTTGCGGACCAGTTCGGGTGAACAGGCCTCGCCGCCGACAACGATCGACTGCAAGACGTCCAGCCCGGTGGGATCGACCGAGGCCAGCGCTGCCGGCGTGATGAACGCGTGGCTCACCTGATGATCGGTGATCAGTTTTGCGAGGTCCTCGCCGCCGTACACATCGGGAGATGCGATCACCATCGTCGCGCCCTCACCGACGGCGAGCAGCAGTTCGAGGATGGATGCGTCGAAGCTCGGTGAGGAGAAGTGCAGCGTCCTCGACTGCGCCGAGATGCCGTAGCGCGCCGTCTGCTCGGCGGCCAATGCGCTCAGGCCACGGTGAGTGACGCTGACACCCTTGGGCTTTCCCGTCGATCCGGAGGTGTAGATGATGTAGGCGAGGTTGTCGATTCGGATCGGCGCGGCAGGAACCGGCTGCCAGACACCGTCGCCGTGGATGTCGTCCATCGTCATCCACGGAACCGGACGGGGCAGTGATTCGATCACCGCTTCCGTTGTCACTCCGCGAGTGGCTCCGGAGTCGGTGAGCATGTGCAGAATGCGATCGGCTGGGTATCGCGGATCGACCGGAACGAACGCGGCGCCGGTCAAGGAAACGCCCCACAACGCGACGATCGAGTCGATCGAACGCGGAATCGCTATCGCCACAATGTCTTCGGCGCCGATACCTTCCGTGGTCAAACGGTGGGCAAGCGCCGATGCACGGGCGAAGAGATCTCGGTAGAGCACGGTGGTGCCACCAGATCGAAGGGCCACCGAATCGCCTGAACGGTTGGCGGTCCGCGTCAATATTTCGGCCAAGGTGCGCGAACTGGTCCACGCCGGACCTCGTACCGGCATCAGCGACGCACGCTCGAGGGTGCTGAGGAATTCCATGTCGTCGATCGCGGTGTCCGGGTCTGCGGCGACGGCGCGGGCCACCGACTGCACACGTGCGGCGATCGTTTCCGCGGTGGAAATGTCGAAGAGCGCCTCGGCAAACCTGAGCGACCCGGTGATCTCCGCGTTCTCGGAATCGCCTGCCAGCAGGGTGAACTCGAGGTCGAACTTAGCGACGGACGGTTCGAGCGCTTGCGCCTCGAGATGGGCGTCGTGGACGGTTACCTGCGGCGAGACCACATTCTGGTGGTACGACAGCATGACCTGAAACAGCGGGTGTCGCGTAGTTGACCGGTCGAGATCGAGGGCGTCGACCAGCACCTCGAATGGCAACTCGGGGTGCGCGAAGGCGGCAAGGTCGCGTTCACGGACGACCTCGAGCAGGGAAGTGAACGACGCTCGGTGATCGACCGGTGTGCGAAGCGGTAGCGAATTGACGAACATCCCGATCAGGGAATCCAGTTCGGGTCGGCCGCGGCCTGCGACCGGAGTACCGACCACCACGTCGTCGGTAGCACCGAGACGCGCCAGAACAACCGTCAAGATCGCGTGTACGACCATGAATTGCGTCGTGCCACTGCGCCTTGCCAAGGCGGCGAGCCGCTCCCCGGTCGCCGCGTCGATGACGATCGGCACCGATCCGACGGCGGTCGTGGTGACAGATCCGCGTGGGCGATCCACCGGTAGCAGTACCTCGTCCGGGGCACCAGCCATGGCAGCGGTCCAGAAGGTCAGCTCGCGGGCAACCAGAGACTTCTGGTCGTCGATCTGCCCGAGCGAGTCTTGCTGCCACACCGCGTAGTCGGCGTACTGCACGTCGAGCGGTGTGAAAACCGGGGCGTCTCCGACGACGCGTGCGGAGTACGCCGCGACGAAATCTGTCGCGAAGGGAGTCAGGGACCAACCGTCGAAGGCGATGTGATGGATGACGACGACCAGTACGTGAGCGAAAGTGTCCTCGCGCACCAGCATGGCCCGAATCGGCAGATCCGAACCGAGATCGAACCCACGCGCCGCGAACTCCGTCGTCGCGGATTCGATACCTTCGGATCCGCAATAGCGCTCGACGGAGAACTGCACGTCGGAAATTGCTCGGATGACCTGGCTCGGGCCGTCGGCGCTGTCGACGTAGATCGTTCGAAGCACCTCATGGCGTGCAATGACGTCCGCAAGCGCCTCCTCGAGTGCATCGCCGTGGATGTCTCCGGTGATCCGGATCGCGAACGGAATGTTGTAGACCGCGGACTGCGGGTCGAAGCGATTGACGAACCACAGCCGCTGTTGCGCAGCGGAGAGCGGTAGTCGGTCCGGGCGAGCACCGGCGCTCAGAGCAGGTCGATCGTCTGATTCTTCGGCGCTCGCCGCCAGACGTGCAGCGAGCGCTTCGACGGTCGGCGCTTCGAAGATCGAGCGCACGTCCACAGCGAGTCCCGTCGCTGCGCTCAACCGCGCGGACACCTGCGTCGCGACGAGCGAGTTGCCCCCGAGATCGAAGAAACTGTCTCCGGCCCGGACCTCGGGTACGTCGAGCAGTGAAGCGAACACGTCGGCGACGGTGCGTTCGAGCCCGGCCTCGGGTTCACGACCCGTACCGAGGACTTCGCGCGGTATCGGCGTCGGCAATGCTCTCCGATCGAGTTTGCCGACCGGAGTCAACGGAATCGCGTCGATCGGGGTGATCGACGACGGAATCATGTACCGCGGCAGCGTGTCGGCGAGTGCCGCAAAGAGCGACTCGATATCAGCGTCGCCGCTGAGCAACACGTACGACGCCAGAGTGGTGCCTGCGGCGGATTCGACGGGAATCGTCGTGGCGAAGTGAACGAGAGGGGAATCCATCAGAGCAGCGTCGATCTCGCCGAGTTCGATGCGGAACCCGCGGATCTTGAGCTGATGATCGCTGCGGCCCACGTAGCGGAGGGTCAGGTCCTTGGTCCAACGGACCAGGTCACCGGTTCGGTACATCCGCGCACCGGACGTCGAGGACGGATGCGCGACAAAACGATCCGACGTCAGCGCTGGACGAAGGTGGTAACCACGTGCAAGCCCCGGCCCACCGATGTACAGCTCGCCGACGCCGCCGATCGGGACCGGTTGCAGCCGAGCGTCGAGCACCACGGCGTCGATTCCGCGGATGGGACCGCCGATGGTGATCGGATCGCCCGGTGAGAGTGGGTCGCTGATGGCAACCATGACAGTGGTTTCGGTCGGACCGTATCCGTTGTGCAGTCTGCGCCCGTTGCCCCAGCTCGAGACCAATTCCGGGGTGCACACGTCGCCGCCGACGACTACGCATTCCAGTGCCGTCACGCCCGCCGGATCGACGGTCGCCAGAGCAGCCGGAGTGATGAAGGCATGAGTGACCTCGCGGCTTCGGAGGAACTCGCTCAACGCCTCCCCTCCGTAGATGTCGGGAGGGGCGATCACCATCGTCGCGCCGGTCGAACCGGCGAGCAGTAGCTCGAGTACGGCGCCGTCGAAGCTCGGTGACGCAAAATGCAGAGTTCGCGACCCGGCGGTGATCCGGTACCGATCCTGTTGTTCGCGAGCAAGATTGGCCAAACCCGCGTGAGTGACGACGGTGCCCTTCGGCACTCCGGTCGAGCCGGAGGTGTAGATGACGTACGCAGCCGACGCCGCAGTGATCGACGCTGTTCTGTCCGCGTCGTCGATGGCAGCGTCGTCGATGGCAGCGTCGGAGTAGGCGGCACATTCTGCAACCGTGTCCGCGTCGCCGAGGTCGATCCAGACTGCGACGTTCCCGCCGGTTGCCGGACCGGCCGCAACCTCGGCGGACCGAATTCCGATCCGCACACCCGAATCCTGGAGCATGTGCGCAACTCGATCTGCGGGATAACGGGGATCGACCGGGACGAAAACGCCACCGGCTTTGGTGACCGACCAGACTGCGAGCACGGAGTCGACCGATCGGGCGACGGCCAGTGCGACCGGTGTCTCGGGGCCGACGCCCAGGTCCATGAGGTATCGAGCGATCCGATTCGATCGACGCTCCAGCTCCCCGTACGAGAGTGAGCGCTCGGAGTCTTCGAGGGCGATCGCGTCGGGATACGTCCTCGCGGTATCCCCGAGGATCTGCGCCAGCGTCGATTCGCCCACCGAAGCCACGCCGCGTCGCGGCAATATCGCGGCACTCTCCCGCGATCCGAGTACACGAAGGTCACCAACCGGTGCAGTCGGTTCCGACACTGCCGATTCCACGAGGGTCACGAAGTTTCGCGCCAACGCTTCGACGGTCGCGTTGTCGAACAGGTCGGTGGAATAGGTGAACGTGGCATCGATTCCAGCTGCGGCCCCGGACTCGTGACGTTCGGTGACGGTGAGCTCGAGGTCGAACTTGGTCAGCCCCGTCTCGACTGCCCGCGCCGTCATCGACACCCCGGCCAGTTCGGCTGTGTGAGCCGTGGTTATCCGAGAGGTGATGGCAGCTTGAAAGACCGGATGGTGCGCAGGCGAGCGGTCCAGTTCGAGCGCGTCCACGACGACGTCGAAAGGCACGTCCGCATTGTCGAAGGCATCCACGTCGACGGCCCTGACCTGCGACAGGTGTGCGGCGAACGTCGCGTCCCGATCGACGACGGTCCGCAAGGCCAGAGTGTTGACGAACATGCCGACGAGCAGATCGAGAGATCTGTCCCCTCGTCCTGCCACCGGTGTTCCGATGACGACGTCGTCCGTGCCGCTGTACCTGGCCAGAAGCAGGGCGAAGCACGCGTGCAGGGCGATGAACGGCGTGGCGTCGTGATCGCCGGCAAGTACAACGAGCTTCTGATGAGTGGAAGCGCCAATTCTGATGTCGACTCCGGCCCCGCGCATGGTCGGGTCGAGTGGGCGCGGACGGTCCGTCGGCAGGTGGAGTTGCTCGGGCGCTCCCGCCAGCTGCTGCTTCCAGAACGCGATCTGTGAGTGGGCAAGCGAATCGGTGGATGCCGCGTCGCCGAGGTGTTCTCGGTGCCAGAGCGTGTAGTCGGCGTACTGCACCGGAAGGGGCGCCCACTGCGGGCTGTTGCCGCCGACGCGGGCGGCGTAAGCGCCGGTGAGATCAGCAGCCAACGGCGCGAGCGACCAGCCGTCGGCCACCATGTGGTGCAGAACTACGACGAGGACTGCTTGCTCGTCATCGCCGTCCTTGCCATCGCCTTCCTCATCGTCGGCGACAGTGATCAGCAGGTAGCGGACCGGGCGTTCGCGGACCAGATCGAAACCCGCCGAGGAGAATTCGAAGATCACACTTTCGAGATTCTCGCGTTCCACTTCGATCGACTCGAGCCCCGCGATACCCTCGCCCAGGCCCAGAACCTTCTGCGTTGCGTTGTCCCCGATTTGAGGAAACACGGTGCGTAGTGACTCGTGACGTGTCACGACGTCCACGATCGCGGCACTCAGTGCGTCGGGATCGACGGCGCCGCGCAACGACACCGCCAACGGAATGTTGTATGCACCTGATTCCGGTGCGACGCGGTTCAGGAACCACAGTCGCTGCTGCGCGGGAGCGAGAGGTAGTACCGCCGGCCGGGCCACGACCTGGATACCGTCGGCGTCCGGGGTCTGGGCGGCACGCTCGATCGTCGCCGCGATCCCGGACACCGTGGGATGGTCGAAGAGCGCACGCAGTGGCATACGAACTCCGGTGGCTTCGGTCAAGCGCGCCACAGCCGTCGTCGCTACCAGCGAGTTTCCGCCCAAATGAAAGAAATTATCGTCGAGCCCGAGCGGTCCACTACCCAGGATGTCAGCCAGAACCGCGGCTACCTTGCCCTCGGTCGGAGTCGTCGGGGGCCGGAAGACCTTGGTGGAGGCGAGGATCGGCGACGGCAGCGCACGCCGGTCGAGTTTTCCGTTGGTGGTCAACGGAATCGAATCGATGACCATGAAGGCATCGGGAACCATGTAGGTGGGGAGGGCTTCGGCGGCGTGCGCGCGAAGGGCTTCGGCGTCCACGGCGTCCGAAGCGGTCACATAGGTCACGAGAGCGCCGCCGGCCGGCGTCGGAGCCACGACGGTCACGGCGTCGTCGATTCCCGGCGCGCCGAGGATGACGGAGTCGATTTCGCCGAGTTCGATCCGGAATCCGCGGATCTTGACCTGCGCGTCGCCGCGTCCGAGGTACTCGAGTTGTCCAGGCGCAATCCATCGTGCGCGGTCACCGGACCGGTACAACCGCCGGCCGCCCGCGTTGAATGGATCGGCGACGAACCGGCCCGCGGTGAGGTCTGGTCGGCCCAGATAGCCACGGGCGAGTTGACCGCCGGCGACATAGATCTCCCCCGCAATCCCCACCGGGACCGGGGAGAGATGCTCGTCGAGCAGGTACACACGAAGTCCGTCGATCGCGTCACCGATCCGGCTGCCGGTAACCGCACTCGCGCTCGCCCGGTCGATTTCGAGATGGGTGACATGCACCGTCGTCTCGGTGATGCCGTACATGTTGACGAGTGCGGGCCCGGATTCCGTGTGATCGTCGTAGCCCGCGTGATTGTCATACCAGCGCCCGAGGCGACGAAGATCCAAGGCTTCGCCACCGAAGATCACGTACCGGAGCCGGGTCGCCGAATCGGCCCGAAGGTCGGCTTCGATGTACTGGTAGAAGGCCGAGGGCGTCTGATTGAGCACGGTGACGCCTTCTGCGGCGACGAGCGCGCGGAAGGCATCGGGGTCGCGTGAGACTTCGTGATCGACCAGAACCAGCGTTCCACCGTGGAGCAGCGCGCCCCACATTTCCCACACCGAGAAGTCGAAGGCGAACGAGTGGAACATCGTCCACACGTCGTTGCCGTCGAATCCGAATTCGACCTGCGTGTTCTCGAACAATCGCACCACGGTGGCGTGAGTAACCGAGACGCCCTTGGGTCGGCCCGTCGACCCCGAGGTGTAGATCACGTATGCCAGATTGTCGACTCCGTGCCCGCGCGGGCACTCATCGGTTTCCAGACCCTCACCGGAGTACTCGTCGGAGTCGACCCCGACGACCACCACGTCAGAATTCGGGAAGGCGGAGTTCGGGAAAGTGGAATCGGAGATGACGCACACCGGTTGCGCATCCTCGACCACGTATGCCAAACGCTCGGCGGGGTGCGCACGATCGAGTGGGAGGTATCCGCCGCCGGCCTTCACTACCGCGACAGCGGCAACGATCATGTCCACGGATTTCGGCAGCATGATTCCGACCAACGACTCGGATTGCACGCCATGCTCGACGAGCTTGCGCGCCAACTGATTCGATCGTCGATCGAGTTCGCGGTACGACACGCGCTCGCTACCTGCGACAACGGCGATCGCTTCCGGGGTCGCCCGAATGCGATCGGAAAGGATGTCGGAGAGCGTTCGGACCGGGGTAATCGGGAGAACGGGCGGCACCAGCGCCTGGCGCGCGTCCGGGCGGAGCAGATCCACTGAGCCGAGCGCCGAGTGCGGAGCACCGACCATCGCGGTCAAGATTCGTAGATAACGGTCGGCGAGGTCCTCGGCTTGCTCCTTCGTGCCGAGCCAATCCAGAACACCGGAGATCGGCTGATCGAAATCGGCATGCTCACCAGTCGGAATCGCCAGGGAGACAAACAGTTCCGGCACGGTGGCCAGATCCGATCCGATAGGCGCACCGACCATGAGCCCCGGAAATCTCGGGTGAGCATCCAGCGGCTCCTCGAAGCAGACCATCGCCCGGAACAACGGGCCCGTCTCCACCCAGCGGCCGTCACCGAGTGCGGCGGTCACCGAAGACAGAAGAATGTCTGCGTGTTCGAAAGCTTCGATTGCGACGGTGTCCACCGCACCGACCAGGTCGTTGAGCGTCATGGTGTTCGACACCGTCGAGCGAAGCACCAACTGGTTGGCGAACATCGAGACGAAATCGTCCGGGTTCGAGGCGCCGTACCCGCGGACCGAGACGCCGATCGACACCTCGTCAGCCGAACCGACGCGGCGCAGCAGTCCGGCCATCGCAGACTGGAACAGCACGAACAGACTCGTGTTCATCGTCGTCGCCATCGTCTCGAGGCGGCGGCAGAGGTCTGCCTCGATCTCGAGGGGCGTGGACGTCCGACCGGATCCGGCGACGACCGGCAAACCCAGATCCTCGGCGGGGTTCGACAATGTCGAAGACCAGTACTCGACGTTGCGGGCGTGTTGAACTTCGGCGATCCACTTCCCCGCGGCGTCCGGGTCGATGTCCATCAATCGAGTTCCCGATTCCGCAGCGCAGAACAATTCGAGGAATTCGAGGAAACGTCGGTGGTGACGCGTGATGTCCTCGTTGGTGTAGAGGTCTGGGTTCGCGGCGAAGTCGATCTGGATCTCTTCGGCTGCGGAAGTCTGATAGACGTTGACCGAGAGGTCTTCGATCGGCCCGGTCGAGATCACGTTCAGTTCGCCGTGCGCGTCCCCGAGAGTGATTCCCGAGTGGAACAGCATGAGGTTGATCAACGGCCCGTGGAAGCCGCGTCCGTCGGCGATGCTGTGATCACCGGCGTTGAGGTCGCGTCGTAGGTCCTCGTGGCGGTACTTCTGATGACGCAGTGCGCCGGTGAGTTCGATCTTCACCTCGTGCAGCAAGTCTCCCACCGCGAAGTGCGGATCGACACTCGCACGTATCGGGACGACGTTCGACATCATTCCGCCGGACCTGCGAGCAGCTTTCGTCGTCCGCCCCGAGACCGGCAGGCTGAGGACCACGTCGCGGGTCCCGGTGGCCCGGGCGAGGTAAGCCGCCAGTGCACCGATCACCACTGACGACGTAGTCACGTCGTGAGCGACGGCAAGCCTTTCGAGGGAGCTTCGCAGTTCCGTAGGTACCGTCGCCGACCGTAGGCGTGACCATGCCTGCGACGGAGCAGTCGAGGACGCGAGCGAGGTTCCGCCCGGCTTGTCGGCCATCTTGGTGTTCCAGTAGTCGCGATCGCGTTCCCACCGGGAAGAGCCCAGATAGTCGGCCTCTGCCTTCACCAACGATTGGAGGGGGGCAGTTACCGCTGGGGGAACTGGCAGATCCCGCACCGCGGCGGTGTAGATCTCGGCTGTGCGGTTCATCATCGACATCGCGCCGAAACCGTCGAGCGCCACATGATGAATACGGCTGTACCAGTAGTAATGGTCGTCGCGAAGCACCAGGACTGCCAGCCTGACCAGGCGATCGGTGAACGGATCGATGGCAGCAGTGTGCTCTTTGCGCATCCATTCTCGCGCCGCCGATTCCGGATCGGATTCGGCGCGCAGGTCGACCACGTCGAGGGAGTCGTCCATGTCGAGATCGAGCCACTGACGCGCAACCCCGTCCACCTCGACCAGGCGCAGGTATCCGGAGCCGATCTCACGGCCGGTCTGTTTACTGGCAGCGGTCAGCAGCTCGATGTCGAGCGGGCCGTCCACGTCGACGTACTGAGCGATGCTGACGGGAATCTCGGGTCGAAGCTGTTGTGCGACAAGCAGGGAAAGTTGCGCGGCAGAAAGAGGGAAGGTGAGTTCGTCGTCCGGACGAGCTGCGGAAACGATTCCTCGGTCGGGACTGCCATCCACACGAATCTCCCTCTTACAACTTGATCATGATGCAAACAGGTATATGCGTCCGCTGGACGCTTCGAACTGATCGGGGCACTTCGAAATGAGACGAATACATTGGAAAGCTCGGGTGGAAACTGGCAAATCGCCCGCCGGAGATCACATCGTGACAATCAGCTGCGATGTTACCGATCAGTCAGCTTCCAGCAAATATTCATCAAACAACCATTTGGGACTATTGTCCTGAATATCATGGCTAAAACGGCCCTATATAACAAACCGAAGCGCCGGTACCCGACGAACGGGCACCGACGCTCCGGTGAAATGTATTCAGTTGATCGTGCCGAGGTTGCTTGTCAGACCGTGAAGCCGAGTGCGCGCAGTTGCTCGCGTCCGTCTTCGGTGATCTTGTCCGGTCCCCACGGCGGCAACCACACCCAGTTGATCTTCATGTCGGTACACAGATCGCTACGCACAAGTGCGCCGCGCGCCTGGTCCTCGATCACGTCGGTCAACGGGCACGCCGCCGACGTCAAAGTCATGTCGATCGTGACGACACCGTCGTCTTCGAAGAGTCCGTAGACCAAGCCGAGATCGACGACGTTGATTCCCAGTTCGGGGTCGACGACGTCGCGCATCGCTTCTTCGAGTTCGTCGAGTCGCTCAGGCGACGGGACAGTGCCACCGCCCTGTGCGCCACCGAATTCCGCAGTGGAATCGGGATTCGGATTCACCGGAGCGCCGACCTCGGCGTCCTGCACTGGTTGTGTCTCGGTCATGATCCCTGTCCTTCAGTCGTGTCGACCAATTCACTGCTGCTGTCCGCCGTCGTCACAGCACTGCCGTCGACAATCTGGACTACAGCATCCTTGAATGCCATCCATCCGAGCAAGGCGCACTTCACGCGTGCCGGGTACTTCGAGACACCGACGAACGCGATGCCGTCGCCGAGAACGTCCTCGTCCCCCTCGACGGTGCCCCGACTGCTCACCATCTCGTTGAACGCCGTCACCGTCTTCAGTGCGTCGGTGACCTGCATCCCGATGACGAGGTCGTTCAGCACCGACGTCGACGCCTGGCTGATCGAACAACCCTGACCGTCGTACGAGACGTCGGAGACCGTTCCGTCCTCGGAGATCTGGACGCGCAACGTCACCTCGTCGCCACACGTCGGGTTGACGTGGTGCACCTCGGCGCCGAACGGCTCACGGAGTCCGCGGCCGTGCGGATGTTTGTAGTGATCGAGGATCACTTCCTGATACATCTGCTCCATGCGCATGATTCAGTTCAACTCCCCTGCGACACCGAAAAATTCCTGCGCACGCTTGATCGCTGCAACGAGAACATCGATTTCCGCGGTGGTGTTGTAGAGCGCAAATGACGCACGGGCCGTCGCAGCGACACCGAACTTACGATGCAGCGGCCACGCGCAATGGTGTCCGACGCGGATCGCGACGCCCTCGTCGTCGAGGATCTGTCCGAGGTCGTGGGCGTGAATACCGTCCACGACAAATGAAATCGCTCCGCCGCGGTTCTCGGACGTCTGCGGTCCGATGATGCGCAGACCTTCGATCGCCGACAACTTTTCGAGAGCAGCCTCCACCAACACGTGCTCGTGCGCGGCGACGGCGTCCATCCCGAAGGTGTTCAGGTAATCCACGGCAGCGCCCAACCCGACCACCTGTGAGGTCATCGGGACGCCGGCTTCGAAACGCTGAGGCGGCGGCGCGTAGGTGCTGACCTCCATGGTGACCGTCTCGATCATCGATCCGCCGGTGATGAACGGAGGCATCGCTGCCAGCAGTTCACGACGGCCGTAGAGAACTCCGACCCCCGAAGGGCCGAGCATCTTGTGACCCGAGAACGCCGCGTAGTCCACTCCCAGTTCGTGGAAGTCGACGGCCATGTGAGGCACCGACTGGCACGCGTCGAGCACGACGAGTGCACCGACGGCGCGTGCTCGTCGCACCAATTCCTCGACGGGCGCGATCGCGCCGGTCACGTTGGACTGGTGGGTGAACGAAACGACCTTCACCGCGTCTGTCAGCTCCAGCGAATCGAGATCGATCCGGCCGTCGTCGGTGACGCCGTACCACTTGAGCGTCGCACCGGTTCGGCGCGCAAGTTCCTGCCAGGGAACGAGGTTGGCGTGGTGTTCGAGTTCGGTGATGACGATTTCGTCGCCAGGACCGACATGGCGGTCGAAGCGATCGTCACCGAGAACGTAGGTCACCAGGTTGAGAGCCTCGGTGGCGTTCTTGGTGAACACCAACTCGTCCGAATCCGCGCCCACGAAGGAAGCGATGGTGGCGCGAGCATTCTCGTACGCGTCCGTCGCCTCTTCTGCGAGCTGATGAGCACCCCGGTGTACTGCCGCGTTACACGTGGTCAGGAAGTCCCGTTCGGCATCGAGAACCTGGACCGGACGCTGCGAGGTAGCGCCGGAATCCAAGTACACCAAAGGTTTTCCGTCGCGCACGGTTCGCGCCAGGATCGGGAAGTCGGCCCGAACCGCTGTGACGTCGAGCTCGCGCACCGAGGTGGTCATCGTGATTACGCTCCCTGGGTAGCTGCGGTGTCCGCGGTGAAACGAACGTAGCCGTTGGTCTCGAGCTCGTCGGCCAGCTCCGGTCCACCGGACTCGACGATGCGGCCACCGACGAACACGTGAACGAAGTCGGGGTTGATGTAGCGCAGAATGCGCGTGTAGTGCGTGATCAGCAGAACGCCGCCGTTCTCGCGCTCCTTGTAGCGGTTGACGCCTTCGGAGACGGTGCGCAGAGCGTCGACGTCGAGGCCGGAGTCGGTCTCGTCGAGGATCGCGATCTTCGGCTTGAGCATGCCCAACTGCAGGATCTCGTGGCGCTTCTTCTCGCCACCGGAGAAGCCTTCGTTGACCGAGCGCTCGATGAACGAGGGATCGATCTCGAGCTCGCTGAGGGCTTCCTTGACTTCCTTGACCCAGTGGCGCAGCTTGGGAGCCTCGCCTCGCACGGCCGTAGCTGCGGTGCGCAGGAAGTTGGACATGGAAACGCCGGGAACCTCGACGGGGTACTGCATTGCCAGGAAGAGCCCGGCACGTGCACGCTCGTCGACGCTCATTGCGAGGACGTCTTCACCGTTGAGGGTGATGGAGCCGGACGTGACCTGGTACTTGGGGTGACCGGCGATGGCGTACGACAGAGTCGACTTGCCGGAGCCGTTGGGGCCCATGATCGCGTGGGTCTCCCCCGAGCGGACCGTCAGGTCGACGCCCTTGAGGATCTGGATGGGCTCGGCGTTGGCATCGGAGTTGGCGACCTCGACGTGCAGGTCACGAACCTCGAGGACCGAGGTGGTGGTGTTGTCACTGGTAGACATGAAATTCCTTCAAGATGAGGCGGGCGAGCGTAGCGACGGGGTGGTGTCGCAGGCGGGGCGGTCAGGAGCCGACGGCTGCGAGTTCGGCTTCGACTGCGGCTTCGAGGCGATCGCGCACCTCGGGAACAGCGATCTTGTTGATGATTTCGTGGAAGAACCCACGTACGACCAGACGACGAGCCTGATCCTCCGGGATACCACGAGCACGCAGGTAGAACAGCTGTTCGTCGTCGAAACGTCCCGTTGCACTTGCGTGGCCGGCACCGACGATCTCACCGGTCTCGATTTCGAGGTTCGGAACCGAGTCGGCGCGGGCGCCGTCGGTCAGAACCAGGTTGCGGTTGAGCTCGAACGTGTCGGTGCCCTCCGCTGCGGCGCGGATGAGAACGTCGCCGATCCACACGGTGTGCGCGTCGGGCTTGCCGGATCCGGGATCGCCCTGAAGCGCACCCTTGTAGACCACGTTGGACTTGCAGTTGGGCTGCGAATGATCCACCAGCAGACGCTGTTCCAGATGCTGGCCGGCGTCGGCGAAGTACAGGCCGAGCAGTTCGGCGTCGCCGCCCGGTCCGTCGTACTTGACGGTGGCGGACAGGCGAACCAGGTCGCCGCCCAGGCTGATCGAGGTGTATCGAAGCACTGCGTCGCGGTTCAGGCGAGCGTGGTGTGACGTCACGTGAACTGCGTCGTCCGCCCAGTCCTGGATGGCCACCACGGTCAGCTGCGAACTGTCACCGAGAACGAATTCGATGTTCTCCGCGAAGGTTCCGCTGCCGCGCTGGTCGATCACGAACGTCGCCTTGGCGAACTGTGCCAGGTGAATCTGGGTGTGTCCGTAGGCGACGTTGTCGACTCCGGGGCCGGTCATGGTGACCACGACTGGCTTCTCGACCTCGACCTCGGCGCCCACCGAGATGACCGTTGCAGTCTCGAAGCTCGAATACGCCTGCGCTGCAATGCGATCAGCGGGAACGCCGGCTTTGCCCAGACGCGCGTCGTCACGGCCGACGGTCTCGACGGTGATGTCGCTTCCCCCGTCGACCTCGACGGTGACCTGTCCGTTGGCGACGGCGCTGCCGTCATGCAGTCCCCGGAGACGACGCAGCGGGGTGAACCGCCAGATCTCGTCACGTCCGCCGGGAACCTCGAATGCATTGACGTCGAACGAGGAGAACTGCTCGCCCTTGTTCGTGATAGGTGAGCCTGTGGCTGCACCCTTTACAGGAGCGGTCGGGTTCTCCCCGGCAACAGCTCCGATGACTCCGGTCTCTGGCGTGGTCACTAACCCACAGCCCCTTCCATCTGAAGTTCGATAAGGCGGTTGAGCTCGAGCGCGTACTCCATCGGGAGTTCCTTCGCGATGGGCTCGACGAATCCACGCACGATGGTGGCCATCGCCTCGTCCTCGGTCAGTCCGCGGCTCATCAGGTAGAAGAGCTGATCGTCACTGACCTTGGAGACGGTGGCCTCGTGACCCATGGTGACGTCGTCCTCGCGGATGTCGACGTACGGGTAGGTGTCGCTTCGGCTGATCTGGTCGACCAGCAGAGCGTCACACTTGACGGTCGACTTGGAGCCGTGGGCACCCTTGTTGACCTGCACCAGACCGCGGTACGACGCACGTCCACCACCACGGGCGACAGACTTGCTGATGATGGTCGAGGACGTGTGCGGTGCGAGGTGGAGCATCTTTGCGCCGGTGTCCTGGTGCTGGCCCTCGCCGGAGAACGCAACGGAGAGAACCTCACCGCGGGCGTACTCGCCCATCAGCCACACGGCCGGGTACTTCATGGTGACCTTGGAGCCGATGTTGCCGTCGACCCACTCCATGGATCCGCCTGCCTCGACCTTGGTGCGCTTGGTCACCAGGTTGTAGACGTTGTTGGACCAGTTCTGGATGGTCGTGTAGCGGCAGTGGCCGCCCTTCTTCACGATGATCTCGACGACGGCCGAGTGCAGTGAATCGGACTTGTAGATCGGCGCGGTGCAACCCTCGACGTAGTGCACGGAGGCATCTTCGTCGACGATGATCAGGGTGCGCTCGAACTGACCCATGTTCTCGGTGTTGATGCGGAAGTACGCCTGCAACGGGATGTCCACGTGGACTCCCGGCGGAACGTAGATGAACGAGCCACCGGACCACACGGCGGTGTTCAGCGCGGAGAACTTGTTGTCGCCGGCCGGGATGACCGATCCGAAGTACTCCTTGAACAGCTCCGGGTGCTGCTTGAGACCGGTGTCCGTGTCGAGGAAGATGACGCCCTGCTCCTCGAGGTCCTCACGGATCGAGTGGTAGACGACCTCGGACTCGTACTGAGCTGCGACGCCGGCAACGAGGCGCTGCTTCTCCGCCTCGGGGATGCCGAGCTTGTCGTACGTGTTCTTGATGTCCTCGGGCAGATCTTCCCACGACTCGGCCTGCTTCTCGCTGGACCGGACGAAGTACTTGATGTTGTCGAAGTGAATACCTTCGAGGTCGCTGCCCCAGTTCGGCATCGGCTTCTTGTCGAAGGTGCGCAGCGCCTTGAGGCGGATGTCGAGCATCCACTCGGGCTCGCTCTTCTTGGCGGAGATGTCCCGCACGACAGCCTCGGACAACCCGCGCTGCGCGCTGGCTCCGGCTTCGTCGGAATCGGACCAGCCGTAGCCGTAATGACCGAGGGACGCGATGGTCTCTTCCTGCGTGAGCGGCTCGGTGCCTGCTGCCGCAGTGGTAGTCGCCTGGTCTGATGTGACGGTCATGCGAGCTCCTTCCGGAGTCTTGTTTCTTGACGGCTGCTCGGGTTCAGCGAGGGCTGGTCGCTGTGGTCGAGCAGTTCTGACTTTGAAGAACTAGCTGAAAAATCTCTATTCGAACGCTGCACGGTGGCAACGCTCGGTAGAACACTGTGGTCCGGTCATCTACTCCCGGTGGACACGAGGGGCACGTGCGTCGTGCAGGCGCAGTCACCGTTGGCGATGGTCGCCAGACGCTGGACATGAGTCCCGAGCAATTGCCGGAATGCTTGCTGCTCTGCCTCGCACAGTTCCGGAAACTCTTCTGCCACATGGGAAACCGGGCAATGGTGTTGGCAGATCTGCACGCCGTTGCCGACCGGCCGGGTCGACGCTGCGAACCCCACCGCGTTGAAGGCTTCGGCGATTGCGTCCGCTGTCGCCTCGACGTTGTCGACATCTGTCGGATCAGCCGGTTCGACGTCTCCGACGATCGCCTGGACCCGACGCTTGGCGAACTCCTCGATTGCCGCGTCTCCGCCGATTTCACGGAGTTGCCGCATCGCGGCTCCCGCCAGATCGTCGTAGGTGTGGCCGAGGCGGCCGCGACCGGTCGCGGTGATCTGGAACTGCTTGGCGGGACGACCTCGTCCGCGCTGACGCAGCGACGACGCCGAAGCGGTACGGGCTTCGCCCGACTCGATCAACGCATCCAAGTGACGTCGGACACCTGCGGCACTCAAACCGAGGCGTGTGCCGATTTCGGAGGCGGTAATGGGGCCTTCTTCGAGTAGCAGCTTGACCACTGCCGCCCGCGTCTGACCTTCGACGCTCACCGTCACCGGATTTGCGGCAGCACTCGGCGAGGCCGCTACAGTGGGCTGACCTGCAACTTCCTTGCTTCGTGGGTCTGACGCATTTCTTTTCACAACACAAGTGTGACGGAATTCTTTTCGCAGGTCTACTAAGGGCAACCTGCATTACATTCGGGAATATCCGGACAACCTACGTTGTTTGTGCTTGTCTGTCCGGCTGGATGGAGCCGCTACGCTGCCTGGTGTGCCGCAGACCCCCGAGAAGACGACGACCGCGCGATCGGCGCGCGCGATCCTGCTGGAAAAACCCAAGGCACTCGCGCTTTCCACAATCGGCGTTCGACCTTTCGGATCCGCTCCCCGGCAGAGTATGGCCGCAGTGCTGCACGGCGACGAGGACGAGCGCCCGGGCCTGAACGCGAAGGAAACCGCACAACTGCGAGGGATCCGCCGATTCGGCGCGACCGGCGCGGTCTTGATGGCAGTCGGAGCGCTCGGCGCCGGCGCACAACCCGTCCTGCAGAATCCGACCGCAGGACTTCGAGTCCTCAGCCTTCCCGGACGTATGCCGACGGTCTCACTCACCATGACGATGACCGGAACCGTGCTCGTCGTTCTCGCCTGGCTGATGATGGGCCGATTTGCAGTCGGGGACATACGCAGCCGTTCCGGCGCACCGCGGCGCATGACCCGTTCCCAGTTGGACCGCACACTCCTGCTGTGGATCCTGCCGCTCTCGGTCGCACCGCCGATGTTCAGCCGCGACGTCTACTCGTATCTGGCACAAAGCGAAATCGCGGCCCGTGGACTCGATCCGTACGCCATCGGTCCCAAGGCGGCACTGGGTGTCGACCACGTTCTCACCCGCACGGTTCCGACGATCTGGCGCGACACCCCAGCTCCGTACGGTCCGTTCTTCCTGTGGCTGGGACGCGGGATCAGCTCACTGACCGGCGACAACATCGTGGCCGGAATCTTCTTGCACCGCTTGCTCGCATTGGCCGGCGTCGCGCTCATCGTGTGGGCGATACCTCGACTGGCCAAGCGATGCGGTGTCTCTGCCGTCAGTTCGCTCTGGCTCGGTGCCGCGAACCCGCTGTTGCTCTTCCACTTGGTGGCCGGCATCCACAACGAAGCGCTCATGCTCGGGTTGATGCTCGCCGGAATCGAGATCGCCCTCCGCGCAGTCGAAGGGTCCGGGCCGATCCGTGGGCGAGCGCTGTTCTATCTCATTGCGGGATCTGGATTGATCGCGTTGTCGTCGACGGTCAAAATTCCGTCCTTGCTTGCGCTGGGATTTGTCGGCATGGCCTTGGCTCGGTGTTGGGGTGGAACCTGGAAAGCCCTGGCGGGAGCCGCGATTCTCCTGGGCGTCGTGGCCGCTGTCGTCACGTTTGTCATCAGCGTGGCCAGTGGGCTCGGTATGGGTTGGATCAACACCCTCGACACCGCCACGGCAGTGCGGAGTTGGATGTCCATCCCGACGCTCCTGGGCGTCGGCACGGGATTGGCCGGTGTACTACTCGGACTCGGCGATCACACGACGGCGATCCTCACGATCACGCGGCCCATCGCAACTCTCGTCGCCATGCTCGTCACCGCACGGATGATGATCTCGGTGTACATGGGCCGCATACACCCGGTCGGTGGACTCGGCATCGCACTCGGAGCGATCGTTCTCCTGTTCCCCGTCGTTCAGCCGTGGTACCTGCTGTGGGCGATCCTTCCGTTGGCGGCGTGGGCCACCGCACCGATTTTCCGCATCCCTGCCGTCGTCTTCACCTCGATCGTCAGCGTCATGTTGATGTCCAACGGCGCCGAATACCTTCCGTTCATGATCGTGCAGGCCGTCATCGCGACCATCCTCACCGCCGGAACGCTCATCGTCTTCACCCGCAATTCACTCCCCTGGCGTAGCGACAAGCCAGTAGCGGAGATCACGAAAGGCGGACCGGTAGACGAAGACAACTCGGCGGGGGCTTACGCTGATTCCCCGTGACCTCGAGAGCCTCCAGATCGTCGACGCCGGCGGTACAGATCCAGGGTGTCGTCAAGTCCTTCGACGGTGTTCGAGCCGTCGACGGTATCGATCTCACTGTCGAGACGGCCCAGGTCGTTGCCCTGCTCGGCCCCAACGGAGCCGGTAAGACAACCACCGTCGAGATGTGCGAAGGGTTTGTCACCCCCGATGCCGGCACGGTTCGAGTGCTCGGTCTCGACCCCATCGCCGACTCCGGTGAAGTCCGCTCACGAATCGGCGTCATGTTGCAGGGCGGCGGCGCGTACCCCGGGTCCAAGGCCGGGGAAATGCTCGACCTCGTGGCCGCATACTCGGCCGACCCGCTCGATCCCGCCTGGCTCCTTTCCAAACTCGGCCTCACCGATGCGCGCAAGACCCCGTACCGCCGTCTCTCCGGAGGCCAGCAGCAACGACTGTCCCTGGCGTGCGCGCTGGTCGGCCGCCCCGAATTGGTATTTCTGGACGAACCCACCGCTGGGCTCGACGCTCAGGCGCGCCTGCTCGTGTGGGAACTCATCGACGCTCTGCGACGCGACGGCGTGAGCGTCCTGCTCACCACACACCTCATGGACGAGGCCGAAGCACTCGCCGACGAACTGGTCATCATCGACCACGGCAAGATCGTCGCATCGGGAACGCCGGCCGAGGTCACCAGCAAGGGCGCCGAAGGACAACTCCGTCTGACGACGGTTCCCGGTTTGAGCCTCGATTCGCTGGCCGGTTCACTCGCCGGGTTCCGCATCGAGGAATCCAACCCAGGCACCTACGTCGTCGAAGGTGCAATCGATCCGGCAACCGTGGCAACAGTTGCGACGTGGTGTGCCGATCAGGACGTGCTGATCAACGACATTCGCGTCGATCAACGGAGTCTGGAAGACGTCTTCCTCGAATTGACGGGCCGGGAACTGAGGGGATGACGGAGATCAAGGTCATGAACGAAACAGCGTCGAACGGCCAGAGCAGTCCCATCAGCGTTGCCAGAGACCGACGGCTCGCCGAGAACCGCTTCGAGCCAGGCACCTTCTCGCCGGATCCCCGCCCCAATTCGGCGGCCAAGATGCTGGCGGCGCAGACCAAACTGGAGCTGACTCTTCTGCTCCGCAACGGTGAGCAATTGCTGCTCACCATGTTCATCCCGATCACCCTGCTCATCGGACTGTGTCTACTTCCGATCGGCGATTTGGGCGATTCTCGGGTCGATACCGTGCTCCCTGGTGTCATGATGGTTGCCGTGATGTCGACGGCGTTCACCGGACAGGCCATCGCCGTCGGATTCGATCGCCGATACGGCGCGCTCAAACGACTCGGTGCAACTCCGCTACCGCGCTGGGGAATCATCGCAGGCAAGAGCGCTGCCGTCATCATCGTCGTGGCGCTGCAGTCGCTGTTGCTCGGCGCTATCGGTTTGGCGTTGGGGTGGCGCCCGTCGTTCGTCGAACTTGTACTCGGCGCAGTGGTCATTGCCATCGGTACTGTCACATTTGCCGCGCTTGGCCTCCTGCTCGGCGGTACATTGCGAGCAGAAATCGTTCTCGCGCTCGCCAACGTCCTGTGGTTCATCATGGTGGGCATCGGCAGTGTGGTCTTCGCCAGCGGTGAACTCCCGACCGCTGTTCACACGCTGGTGCGCATTGTTCCCTCCGGCGCTCTCGCACACGCACTCGAAGCGGCCCTCGACACCTCGATGGACTGGTTCTCGATTCTCGTACTTCTCGTCTGGGCCGCAGTGGCCGGAGTCTGCGCAGCAAGGTGGTTCAAGTTCACGTGAGTACACGACGGACAGCTCAGATCGTCGGCTGTGTGGCCGCAACAGTGATGTTGTGTGCCGGACCCGCAACGGCGACCCCCTCGGTGTCCGGTCCACTCGCACCTGCAAATCCGCACCTCGGTCCCGTCGGTACTTCCACCATGCACGGTGACGCGGGCTCGTCCGACGTCACGCCGCTGCCTGGTCCAGGAACCGGCCCACACGAGGTGACAGCTTTCCCGATGATGGCCGCCTGCCCGACGGTCCTCCAGGGTTCCGACGGCATGATCGTCTCGCTCTGCACGACGATGATCGGCCAGATCCCGACCATCCATTTGATCGATCCGAAAGCCGACGCCACACCCTTGGGACGGTCGGTCGCGCAACTGCCGCTCGCGAAGGGCAGCCTGCTCGGCGGCGTCTACGCCTACCTCGACAACGAGAACCGTCTCGTAGCCGTCGACGGAAACCGTCAACTGGTCCGCATTTCCCATGCGCAGAATCCGGACGGCAGTTGGCGGCTGGAACTCGCGGATGTCATCGATCTCAGTGGTGCGGTTGCCGCCGACGACAACGTCACCGGCCTCGCTCCGGATTGGGACGGCAATGTCTGGTTCGCCACGGGGCACGGCACCGTCGGGTACGTCGGCGCGGATCGAATCGCGCACAGCATTGCGCTCCCCGAGGGTGAGCAGGTGCAGAACAGCATCTCCACCTCCCCGACTGGCACTGCCGTCGCAACGACCCACGCGCTTTACCAACTGAAGCGAAGTGGCGACGAAGTCGTCATCGACTGGCGTCAGCCGTACGACCGAGGGCCGGCCCGCAATCCGGGTCAGCTCAGCTGGGGAACCGGATCGACTCCGACGTACTTCGGCCCGTCGACGGGCAGCGATTTCTTGACCATCGTCGACAACGCCCACCCGACAGTGAGCTTGCACGTCTATCGCGCTGACACGGGCGCCGAGGTGTGCACGCAGCCGGTGTTGTCCGCGGCCAGCAAGGACGGCTCACCGAGTGGCAGCGAGAACTCCCCCGTCGGCATCGGTCATTCGGTCTACGTGGCCGGCACTTACGGATACCCGTACCCCACGACTCCTGAAGGTGCCGGTCCAGCGGTCCCCGCCACGGCACCCTTCAACGGCGGAATGACCCGGGTCGACATAGATCCGGTCGGCTGCCATGTCGTGTGGGACAACACGATTCGTAGCTCCGCGGTACCGCACCTCTCGACGGCGGACGGCTCGATCTACACCGTCACGCGGGACGGTAATCCGAGCACCTCTCCGCTCGACGGGTACTCGTTCGCGGTGATCGACTCGAAGGACGGGTCACAGATCGGTTCGACTCCGCTGCCGTCGACGATCCTCAACGACACCCTGCAGATGTCGGCACTCATCACCGAGTCGGGCGAGTACTTCCAGGGAACGATCTCGGGAATCGTGCGCGTTCGCGCGAACTGACGCAAGCTGGTCCCGACGACGCGGGGCAGCTCGCTTCGCGCCTGCCCCCAACGACACTGTGTAGTTGATGGGGAACTACGATCGTTGGCGTGGTGAATCGTGTGTATGCCGGATTTTTACGCTTGGTGGATCGACTACCTCTCCCCTCGCTGAAAACGCAGAAAATCATCGCGTTCATCGTGATCCTGACGCAGGGCGGCATCGCTGTCACCGGCGCTGTGGTGCGCGTGACGGACTCGGGACTCGGTTGCCCGACGTGGCCGCAGTGCTTCCCCGGTAGCTTCGTCCCGGTCGGCCACGGACAGGTCGCGGTGATTCACCAAGCCGTCGAGTTCGGCAACCGCCTACTCACGTTCCTGGTCGTCATCGTCGCTGCCGCAATCGTGCTCGCGGTGACTCGCGCTCGCCGCCGCAAAGAGGTGCTTGTCTACGCCTGGATGATGCCGCTCGGCACTGTCGTTCAGGCAGTGATCGGCGGTATCACCGTCCTCACAGGTCTCCTGTGGTGGACGGTCGCCATTCACTTGGTTGCGTCGATGCTGATGGTCTGGGTTGCCACGGTGATGTACGCGAAGATCGCGGAACCCGACGAGGCAACAACTCTGGTCGTGATGCCGAAGCCGCTTCGCTGGCTGACCGCGCTGTCCGGAGTCGCGCTGGCCGGCGTATTGGTCGCCGGAACTCTCGTGACGGGTGCAGGTCCCCACGCGGGCGACAAGGGCCTGGACCGCACGGTTCCGCGCCTGGAGGTCGAGATCGTGACGCTTGTTCATCTGCACTCACAGCTGCTGGTCGGATATCTTGCGCTGGTCGTGGGTCTGACATTCGGTCTATATGCGGTCGGGACATCTGCGGCCGTGAAGATCCGTCTGAAGGTCCTGCTCGGACTGATCCTCGCCCAAGCGCTCATCGGGGTCGTGCAGTACTTCACCGATGTGCCGGAAGTTCTGGTGATCATGCACGTCGCCGGTGCGGGACTGTGCACGGCTGCGACCGCAGCAGTTTGGGCTGCGGGTAAGACCCGCCAGTACACGCCGACCGATTCGCCGATACCGGCTCTCTGACGCTTCAAGACACGTGTGGGGCGTAGGAACACCAAGAAGTGTTCCTACGCCCCACACGTCATTTCAGGCTTCGTTGCGTGCTTTCGGGAACCGAGTCTGGTTGGCGACCCAACCGGCCATCTTCTTGAAGTGGCCTTCCTGGGGGGTGACGATGCTCGTCAGCTCACGCTCCCACTCGGCAACGGTGACGGTGTCGAAGGACGCAACGACGGCATTGGCCGTGGCGAGGTCCTCGACGACCTGATCACCGAGGATGCCGTCGGCACCCACGAGAGTGATGCGAACGCCGGCCAGGCCGACCGGCTGAATGACGGCGCTGGCGGTGCCGCCGTGCTCGGCGACGAACTTGGTGATGGCGTTCACCGTGGACTTCGGCAGTTCCGGCGCGGACGGGGTGGCGTCCGACTTCTCGGTATCGGTGCTCATGACTCGACAATACTGGTCGGTAGCCCGGAAGCGACACCAGGCATGGACTGAGCGTCGGCCGTCTCGGGTGTAGAACAGAAACCATGCGAGCCATCTACGTGACCGAGACCGGCGGACCAGAGGTTCTGACTCTGACCGAACAACCCGAACCGACACCCGGCCCAGGCGATCTACTCGTCAGGACCGAAGCGATCGGCATCAATTTCATCGACACGTATTTCCGAATGGGCCAGTACAAGCGTCCGCTCCCCTACATTCCCGGCGACGAGGGCAGCGGCGTCGTCGAAGCTGTCGGTTCCGACGTCACCGAATTCGCCGTTGGTGACCGTGTCGCGTGGGCGGCCGCCACGGGCAGCTACGCCGAGAAGGTGGCTGTTCCCGCCGCAGTCGCCGTGAAAGTGCCTGACGGTGTCCCGGCATCGGCCGCAGCGTCGGCGCTCCTGCAGGGGATGACGGCGCACTACCTCGCGAAGTCGACGTATCCGATCCAGAGCGGCGACACCGTGCTCGTGCACGCAGGCGCGGGCGGCGTCGGGTTGATCCTGACGCAGATGGCCGTCAGCCTCGGGGCGAAGGTCATCACGACTGTGTCGTCGGATGCGAAGGAAGAACTCTCGCGCGGCGCCGGTGCCTCGGAGGTCCTGCGGTACGACGAGGACATAGCAGCGCGAGTCCGGGAGTTGACCGGCGGCGAAGGAGTCGCGGCGGCATACGACGGCGTCGGCGCGACAACGTTTGATTCGAGCCTGGCTTCCGTCCGTATTCGCGGCACTGTCGCATTGTTCGGTGCGGCCAGTGGACCCGTTCCGCCCGTCGATCCGCAGCGGCTAAATTCATCGGGTTCGCTGTTCCTGACGCGTCCGACGCTCGCGCATCACATTCGCACTCGTGAGGAACTGACCTGGCGGGCCGGCGATGTCTTCGACGCCATTGCGGCCGGGAAGCTCGATATTCGCGTCGGCGCCGAGTATCCCCTCGCCGACGCGGCAACAGCCCATCGGGATCTGGAAGGTAGAGCAACGACCGGGTCGATCGTTCTGATCCCCTAGCAAAGTGCTGTGCGCCTTTATTAACCGCCCGCGGTTAATAAAGGCGCACAGCAGAATCAGCTGAGCATGTCGCTGATCGTCTGGAGTCCGAGAACCGAGTCGACAGCGAGGCCGACGAAAACGATCGCAAGATAGTTGTTCGACTGCAGGAACAGGCGCAGCGGCTTGACCTGAGCACCGCCGCGAACGCTGCGGTACAGCTGATGAGCCATGAGCAGGAACCACGCACCGGCGACGATGGTGATTGCGGCGTAGATGACGCCCGACGCAGGGACGAGGACAAGCGTCGTGACGACCATCGCCCAGCTGTAGAACAGGATCTGCTTGGTCACGTGCTCCTCGGTGGCGATCACCGGAAGCATGGGAACACCTGCCGCCTTGTAATCCTCTTTGTATCGCATCGCGAGCGCCCAGGTGTGCGGCGGCGTCCAGAAGAAGATGATCAGGAACAGCACGACGGGCTGCCAGCTCAGCGACCCGGTGACAGCGGCCCAGCCTACGAGGACGGGCATACATCCGGCTGCGCCACCCCAGATGACGTTCTGCCAGGTACGACGCTTGAGAACCATCGTGTAGATGAGGACGTAGAACGCGATCGTGATCACGACGAGGATGCCGGCCAGGAGGTTGGCTCGCCACCACAGCCACAGGAACGACGCGAGTCCGAGAAGAAGTCCGAAGACGAGTGCGTTACGGGTCGGCACCGCCTCGCGGGCCAACGGACGCTTCGCGGTGCGCTTCATGACCTTGTCGATGTCGGCGTCGACGACGCAGTTGAGCGAGTTCGCACTCGCTGCGCCCATCCAGCCACCGAAGAGGGTGCTGAGGATCAGAACGATGTCGACCGTTCCGCGATCGGCCAGCAGCATTGCCGGAATGGTTGCCACCAACAACAATTCGATAACTCGCGGCTTCGTGAGCGCGATATAAGCCAGAACCTTGCCCGTTGCGCGACCCCACACCGTATCGGTATTGGTCGCCCGCGGGGCGGCACCTGGGCTGCCGAAGCCATGTCCGCTCGGCTGTTGCCCTGTCCGCACGTTCTCTCCTTGCACCACGCGTTACCGCACTAACTGTTCACGACACACTGCTGACACTGTCCTCTACTACGAACGATGGTAGACCGCAGCCATTGAGGAACCGAATCGACCCGGACAGCCAGGACCATTAGGCTGGGTTACGCAGTGGAGGGACACCCCACCCTCGCAATCCACGTACACCATGTCAGGAGACATCTGCCAGTGTCGATCACAGACGAGATCCACGTCCTCACGCAACCCGTCCACCCCTCGGACTGGACCGACCTGGACACCAAGGCTGTCGATACCGCCCGCGTGCTCGCCGCCGACGCGGTTCAGAAGGTCGGCAACGGCCATCCCGGAACTGCAATGAGCTTGGCGCCGTTGGCATACACCCTCTTTCAGCGCATCATGCGCCACGATCCTTCGGATGCAGAATGGGTCGGCCGTGACCGCTTCGTTCTTTCCTGTGGCCATTCGTCCTTGACGCTGTACACCCAGCTCTACCTGTCGGGCTACGGTCTCGAGCTTGCTGACCTCGAAGCTCTCCGCACATGGGGCGCACTGACCCCCGGTCACCCCGAGGTCGGCCACACCGTCGGCGTCGAGATGACCACCGGTCCGCTCGGCCAGGGCCTTGCGTCCGCAGTCGGCATGGCCATGGCTGCGCGTCGTGAGCGCGGGCTGTTCGATCCGGAGACCCCGGTCGGCTCCTCTCCCTTCGACCATCACATCTACGTGATCGCGTCCGACGGTGACATCGAGGAAGGCGTCACCTCCGAGGCGTCGTCTCTCGCCGGTGTCCAGGAACTGGGCAACCTGATCGTCTTCTACGACGACAACAAGATCTCCATCGAGCACGACACCGCCATCGCTCTCGGCGAAGATGTCGGAAAGCGCTACGAGGCATACGGCTGGCACGTTCAGCACGTCGAGGGTGGCGAGAACGTCTCCGGCATCCTCGACGCGGTTGCCGCTGCCAAGGCCGTCGTCGATCGTCCGTCCATCATCTTGCTCCGCACCATCATCGGTTTCCCGGCGCCGAAGAAGATGAACACCGGCGACGTTCACGGCTCCGCACTCGGTGCCGACGAGGTCGCTGCGGTCAAGGAAGCCCTCGGCTTCGATCCGAGCAAGTCCTTCGACGTCGACGCCGACGCTCTGGCTCACGCCCGTGAGGTCGTCTCGCGCGGAGCCGACGCACACAAGGCATGGCAGGTCGAGTTCGACGCGTGGGCCGCACGTGAGTCCGAGCGCAAGGAACTCTTCGACCGCCTGTTCGCCGGTGAGTTCCCTGCCGGCTGGGCCGACGCTCTCCCGACCTACGAGGCCGACGCCAAGGGCGTTGCGACTCGCAAGGCCTCCGGTTCGGCACTCAACGCGCTCGGACCGATCCTGCCCGAACTGTGGGGCGGTTCCGCCGACCTCGCCGGCAGCAACAACACCACCATCAAGGGCGCAGATTCGTTCGGCCCCTTCTCCATCTCCACGAGCGACTGGACTGCGCAGCCTTACGGCCGCACGCTTCACTTCGGTATCCGTGAGCACGCGATGGGCTCGATCCTCAACGGCATCGCGCTGCACGGCCCGACCCGCCCGTACGGCGGAACCTTCATGGTCTTCTCCGACTACATGCGTCCGGCGGTTCGCCTGGCTGCACTGATGAAGACTGCCGTCACCTACGTCTGGACCCACGACTCCATCGGTCTCGGCGAAGACGGCCCGACTCACCAGCCGGTCGAGCACCTCGCTGCTCTTCGAGCGATCCCGAACCTCGCCGTCGTCCGCCCGGGTGACGCCAACGAGACCTCGTTCGCATGGCAGGCAGCACTCGAGAACAAGACGGGCCCGACGGCTCTGGCGCTCACCCGCCAGGACATCCCGGTTCTCGAAGGCACCAAGGAGAAGGCTGCCGAAGGCGTCAAGCGCGGCGCTTACGTCCTCGTCGACGCTGCCAACGGTTCGCCCGAGGTCATCTTGCTTGCGACCGGTTCCGAACTGCATCTGGCCACCGAGGCTCGCGAGACCCTCGAAGCTCAGGGCGTCGCAACCCGCGTCGTTTCCGTGCCGTGCCTCGACTGGTTCCTCGAGCAGGATCAGGCGTACCGCGACGAGGTCATTCCGCCCGCCGTCCGCGCACGCGTGTCCGTCGAAGCCGGTATCGCAATGCCGTGGTGGCGCATCCTCGGCGACGCCGGCCAGGCCGTCTCGCTCGAGCATTACGGCGCTTCCGCCGATTACAAGACCTTGTACCGGGAGTTCGGCATCACCGCCGACGCGACTGTCGAAGCCGCGCAGCGCTCCCTCGCATCTGTGAAGGGATGATCTCGATGACACAGAACGTGAATACCGAAAAGCTCTCCGCTGCAGGCGTTTCCATCTGGCTTGACGACCTCTCGCGAGATCGCATCCAGTCCGGCAACCTGCAGAACCTGATCGACACGAAGTCGATCGTGGGTGTCACGACCAACCCGTCGATCTTCCAGGCGGCACTGTCCAAGGGCTCGGCCTACGACGCTCAGGTTCGCGAGTTGGCCGAGCGCGGCGCCGATGTCGACGCCACCATCACGGCCGTCACCACCGACGACGTGCGCGCTGCGTGCGACATCTTGGCCCCGCAGTTCGAGGCCTCGAACGGCGTCGACGGCCGCGTGTCCATCGAGGTCGATCCTCGTCTGGCGCACGACACCGACGCGACTGTCGCGCAGGCGATCGAGCTGCACAAGATCGTCGACCGCCCGAACGTCCTCATCAAGATCCCCGCGACGCTGGCCGGTATCCCCGCCATCGCCAAGGTGATCGGTGAAGGCATCAGCGTCAACGTCACTTTGATCTTCTCGGTCGAGCGCTACGAAGCTGTCATGGGCGCGTACCTCGACGGTCTGGACACCGCCAAGGCTGCCGGCCGCGACATCTCGTCCATCGAGTCGGTCGCCTCGTTCTTCGTCTCCCGTGTGGATTCCGAGATCGACAACCGCCTCACGGCGATCGGCACGCCGGAAGCTCTCGAGCTTCGTGGCAAGGCTGCACTCGCAAACGCTCGTCTGGCGTACAACGCGTACCAGCAGATCTTCGAGGTGCAGCCGCGCTTCCAGGCTCTCCTGGCCGATGGCGCCAAGGCTCAGCGCCCGCTGTGGGCGTCGACCGGCGTGAAGAACCCGGATTACCCGGACACGCTCTACGTCACCGAGCTGGTTGCGCCCAACACGGTCAACACCATGCCGGAGAAGACGCTCGACGCTCTCGCCGACCACGGTGAGATCACGGGCGACACGATTTCGGGCACCGCTCAGGACTCGCAGGTCGTCTTCGATCAGCTCGCAGCTGTCGGCATCGATCTTGCGGACGTGTTCAAGGTCCTCGAGACCGAGGGCGTCGACAAGTTCGAGGTGTCCTGGAACGAGTTGCTCGACGCAACTGCCGAGCAGCTTCGCGCAGCAACCCAGAAGAGCTGAGCCTGTGAGCGATTCCGCGGCGGCATCAGATTGGGTGAATCCCCTTCGGGACAGCACCGACAAACGGCTTCCGCACATTGCGGGGCCCTGCGCCCTGGTGATCTTCGGTGTTACCGGCGACCTCGCCAGGCGCAAGCTCATGCCAGCCATCTACGACCTCGCCAACCGTGGACTGTTGCCGCCCGGATTCGCTCTGGTCGGGTTCGCCCGGCGTGAATGGACGGACGAGGACTTCGCGAACGTCGTCCTCGAAGCAGTCAAGGACGGTGCTCGCACCAAGTTCCGTCAGGACGTCTGGGAGAGGCTCGCCGAAGGTATCCGGTTCGTGGAGGGCAGTTTCGACGAGGCCGAGGCCTTCCAGAACCTGTCCGAGACGTTGGCCACCCTCGACAACGAACGTGGTATCGGCGGCAATCACGGTTTCTACCTTGCGATTCCGCCCAACGCGTTTCCTCAGGTGCTCGAGCAACTGTCGGCGTCGGGCCTCGCGCAGGCCGAGGACGGTCAGTGGCGACGAGTTGTCATCGAGAAGCCGTTCGGTCACGACCTCGAGAGCGCTCGCGAACTGAACGCCGTCGTCAACAAGGTGTTCCCCGAGGACACGGTCTTCCGTATCGACCACTACCTCGGCAAGGAAACGGTCCAGAACATCCTGGCTCTGCGCTTCGCGAACCAGTTGTTCGATCCGATCTGGAACGCGCACTACGTCGACCACGTCCAGATCACGATGGCCGAGGACATCGGCCTAGGTGGCCGTGCCGGGTACTACGACGGCATCGGCGCGGCCCGTGACGTGATCCAGAACCACCTGCTCCAATTGCTCGCGTTCACGGCGATGGAAGAACCCATCAGCTTCGAACCGCTCAATCTGCAGGCGGAGAAGATCAAGGTTCTTTCGGCAACGCGTCTGGCCGAACCACTCGACGAGACCACTGCCCGCGGACAATACGAAGGTGGTTGGCAGGGCGGGTTGCCGGTAGTCGGACTCCTCGAAGAAGAGGGCTTCGCAGCGGACTCCACAACGGAGACCTTTGCCGCCATCACCCTCGAGGTCGACACCCGTCGCTGGGCGGGCGTGCCGTTCTACCTGCGCACGGGCAAGCGTCTCGGCCGCCGCGTCACCGAGATCGCGGTGGTCTTCAAGCGCGCACCACACCTGCCGTTCGACAAGACCATGACCGAAGATCTCGGCCAGAACGCACTCGTGATCCGCGTGCAGCCTGACGAGGGCGTCACCATGCGGTTCGGCTCGAAGGTTCCCGGATCGAGCATGGAAGTCCGTGACGTCAACATGGACTTCTCGTACGGTCAGGCTTTCACCGAGTCGTCACCGGAGGCGTACGAGCGACTCATCCTCGACGTGTTGCTCGGCGAGCCGTCTCTCTTCCCCGTCAATGCCGAAGTCGAATTGTCTTGGGAAATCCTCGATCCCGTCCTCGAACACTGGGCAGCCGGCGGCAAGCCGGAACCCTACGAGGCTGGAACGTGGGGACCACCGTCTGCGGACGAAATGATGCAACGCACCGGACGCGAATGGAGGCGACCCTAGTGATTCTCGATTTGCCCTCCACCACCACGGTCCAGGTCAGCAAGAAACTGGTCGAGGTACGTAAGACCGGCGGCGCTGTCACCCTGGGACGTGTGCTCACGCTTGTCGTCTGCACCAGGGACACCGGGAACGCCGAGGCCGCAATCGAGGCCGCCAACGAAGCAAGCCGCGAGCACCCCTGCCGCGTCATCGTGCTTCTGCGTGGCGACGAGCAGAGCGAGCCTCGGCTCGATGCTCAGATCCGCGTCGGTGGGGATGCCGGCGCCTCTGAGGTCGTGGTGCTGCGCCTCTACGGTCCCCTGGCGGACCACGAGAGCAGCGTCGTCATCCCGTTCCTGCTCCCCGACACACCGGTAGTCGCGTGGTGGCCCCTCGAGGCACCCGAGATTCCGGCGAAGGACCCCGTCGGAAAGCTTGCGATCCGTCGTATCACCGACGCCACCGGTGCCCCGGATCCGACTGCCACCATCAAGGGACGACTCGCGTCGTACACCGCTGGTGACACCGATCTCGCCTGGAGTCGCGTCACCTACTGGCGCGCACTGCTCGCGTCGGCTCTCGATCAGCCGCCGCACGAGAAGATCACCTCAGCGGTGGTCTCCGGTCTCAAAACCGAACCGGCACTGGATATTCTCGCCGGTTGGTTGGCTGCCAAGATCGACGGTCCGGTCATCCGACGTACGGGTGAGCTCACCGTCGAGCTGAAGCTGGAGACTCGCAGCATCTCCATCAGCCGCCCACAGGAGGGTACGACCGCAACCCTGATCCGCACCGGTCAGCCCGACTCGCTGGTCTCGCTCGGTCGTCGAGAGACGCGCGATTGCCTCGCCGAGGAATTGCGTCGGCTCGATCCGGACGAGATCTACGAAGAAGCGCTGGCTGGATTGGAGAAGGTGACCTATGAGTGATGTTGTCGTAGAGAAGTTTTCCGACGCCGGCCAACTGGTCGATGCCGCTGCCGCACGCCTGGTCACGACAATCGTTGATGCCCAGAGGGCTCGCGGGTTCGCATCCATCGTTCTGACGGGTGGCGGAACCGGGATCGCACTTCTCGAGAAGTTGCGTGACGCTCCCGGCGATATCGACTGGTCGCAGATCGATCTGTACTGGGGCGACGAGCGGTTCCTGCCGTCCGGCGATCCCGAGCGGAACGAAGTCCAGGCTCGTGAGGCGCTTCTCGATCACGTGCCTGTCGATCCCGACAGGGTGCATGCGATGGCCGCCTCCGACGGTATCTACGACGGTGATCCGCACGGGGCGGCGACGGCATACGAACAACTGCTGGGCGCTCAGGCACACGGCAATCAGGTTCCGACGTTCGACGTGCACCTGCTCGGTATGGGTGGAGAAGGACACGTCAACTCGTTGTTCCCGCACACCGACGCCGTTCGCGAAGAAGCTCGTTTCGTTGTCGCGGTGACGGACTCCCCCAAGCCGCCACCGGTACGGATCACCCTGACGCTGCCTGCTGTTCGGCGTGCCAAAGAGGTCTGGCTGCTCGTCTCGGGTGCTGCAAAGGCCGAGGCCGTTGCCGAAGCCGTCGGAGGTGCTTCGTCCGAGGACTGGCCGTCCGCCGGCGCCACCGGTTTGGTGGCGACGCGTTGGTTCCTCGATACCGACGCTGCCTCGCAGCTCTGATCTGATTTCACGGATCTGATTTCACACCGGGCCGGGAATCGTCTTCAGGCGATTCCCGGCCCGGTGGTACATCGAGGACATTTTCACAGTGGCGAGTCATGACTACCCGCCGAGTCCGGATCCGATGCGAATTTCCTTTTGACGGAACGGAACTCAATCCCGATATCCCTTGTCTCCAACGGGCACTCTGCCCTGCACAACGATTCATCTCTCCCCCTGTCTCGTTCTTTCGAGCGATTACTACCTTGGACGCCGCGAAGTAGGGTTCGGTTCCGTAGATCGCTTTCACTCTTGAACGAATCAATCCAGGCGAGAACAATCGAACAATGTCGTGGACACCGAATCCGGATGCACTTCGCGGGCGAGTGGCTGTTGTTGCCGGGGCGACGAGGGGCGCCGGACGCGGAATCGCCGCAGCCCTGGGTGAGGCCGGTGCAACCGTCATCTGCACTGGCCGGAGCACATCTGCCGGAATACTTCAGTCGGACTATCCGCGCGGCGAAACCATCGAGGAGACGGCAGAGCTTGTCACCGAACTGGGCGGCGTCGGCGTGCCGATTGCCGTCGATCATCTCAAGAGCAAACAAGTGGCTGATCTCGCCGAACGCTTGCGCGCCGACTATCAACATATCGACATCTTGGTCAATGACATCTGGGGCGCGGAACTACTCAAGGGTGGGCCGGCGGAGTGGAACACGCCGGTATGGGAACACGATCTGGACAAGGGCTTTCACATTCTGCGCCTGGCGATCGACACCCACATCACCACGTCGCACCACCTCCTGCCGCTGATGATCGATCGGCCAGGCGGACTGGTCGCCGAAATAACCGACGGCACTACCGAATACAACGCATCGAACTATCGCATCTCGGTGTTCTACGACCTGGCGAAGGTGTCCGTGAACAGGCTTGCATTTTCGCAAGGCCACGAACTTGCCCCGTTCGGCTGTACGGCCGTCGCCATCACTCCGGGGTTCCTGCGATCGGAGATCATGCTCGACAATTTTGGTGTCGGCGAATCGAATTGGCGTGACGCTTTGTCGCCGGAGCGGGATGGGCCGACTGCACCTCCGGATTTTGCCCGCTCCGAGTCACCAAGATTCACAGGACGTGCGATCGCCGCCCTCGCCGCCGATTCGAATCGGAAGCGATGGAATCAGCGTTCGGTCAGTTCAGGCGAACTCGGAATGGAATATGGGTTCACGGACACCGACGGCAGCCGCCCCGATTTTTGGCGAGCCAACTGAATCCGACAGTGATTAAGATCCGTTTCATGGCCGAATTCGCGACGATCGACGAATACATCGCGTCGTTTCCCACCGACGTGCAGCGAGCCCTCGGGAGCATCCGCGAGACGATCCACAGCACTGTGCCCGGCCTCGATGAAACCATCAGCTATCAGATGCCGACCATGACGGTGAATGGGAAGAACCTGGTTCACTTCGCAGGCTGGAAACATCACATCTCGATGTACCCACTCCCGGCAGGTGACGCAGAGTTCGAGAAGTCCGTCGACCCGTACCGGGCTGCGAAATCAACCGTGAAGTTCCCGTTGAACAAACCGATCCCCCTCGATCTCGTGGCTCGAATCGTCGAATTGCTCGCGCAGCGTCACTAACCTCAGTTCCCGTCGGAGCCTTGTGAGAGCGTATGGCCGTGCAGAGACAGCCCATCCGACGCATCAAGGCCGGGACATCGTCGGGCGCTGACGTAGGCAGCTGGCCGATGACGGTGCCCGCGGTTGCGCAGATCGTTCGGGACGGTCTTGAACTTCCACCGGGTGTCACCATTCTGGTCGGCGAAAACGGAGCGGGGAAGTCGACCGTCATCGAAATTCTTGCCGCCGTTCTAGGTCTCAATGCCGAAGGCGGGTCTACCAATACGCGACATCAGACCAGATCGAGTGAACCGAGCGGCCTCGACCTTGTGGTCGAGCGGAGCCCCGGCGCGTCGAAGTGGGCGTACTACCTCCGAGACGAAACCTTGCACGGGTTGTACACGTATTTGGAGGACAACCCCAATCCCAGGCGACCTGAACCGCTTTACCATCACCTTTCACACGGTGAGGCGCTGCTCGAGATCTTGTCGTCGAGGACCTCCGACGGCGGCTTCTATCTGATCGACGAACCCGATGCCGCACTCTCCTTCCAAGGGACCTTGACGCTGGTCGCGCTGCTCGGTGAGCTGGTGGAATCCGGCGCGCAGGCGGTGATCGCGACGCACTCGCCGATCATCGCGGCACTGCCGAACGCCAATCTGCTCGAGATCGGCGAATGGGGAATCCGAGCCGCGAGCTGGGAGGACCTCGATCTGGTCTCGAACTGGCAGCGGTTCCTTCACGACCCGCAGACGTACCTGCGCCACCTGATCTAACCTGGAACTCCACCCCAGGAGGCCTCCATGGCATACGACAAGGCGCTGGCTGAGCGTATCCGCGATGCGCTCTCGGGCGAGAGCGACGTCGAAGAAGTAAAAATGTTCGGTGGGCTGAGCTTCATGGTGAACGGGAAGCTGGCCGCCAGTGCGAACTCACACGGCAACATCATGGTTCGGTGTGACCCCGATCGAGTTGACGAACTCCTGACGCACAAGGGTGCAAGTTGGCCCGAGATGCGGGGTAAGCCGATGAGCAAGGGATGGATCGTCGTCGACCGAACCGGGACGAGTTCGAACGTCGAGTTCAATGCGTGGATCAAGGAAGCTCTGGACTTCGTGCACTGACTGGTACTGCCGGTTCGATCAATTTCGCTCGATTCGGCAAAAAGTGAAGTGGGCGGCCCTAGACTCCGAAAATAGCATTGGATTGGGCGCCACGACGGCGCGGAGGAAAGGTGGTCCGTCGCGTGACGTTCACACCCAATCAGCCGGATCACCAACGCGCCTTCGGGTTTCAGCCGCCGTCGACCCGCACGATTCCCTCCCTCATGCCCGACCGTTTCGGACCTAGCCTCATCGGATCGCTGTGGGCGTGCGCCGGGATCGTCGCCGGAAGCCTCGGCCCGTGGACGTCGTCCTCCGCCCTCGACCACAGTGGTACCGACGAATGCGGAGTGATCACACTCGTCCTCGCTCTGGGCGCGGTAACCGCGCTGATCACCCTCATGGTTCGGGACGTCACGCCCGAGATGAAGAATCACTGCACGGGACCGCTGGTGGGAATCGCCGTCTTGATCGTTGCCGTCGGAAACGCCGCGTCCATTGTGCGACGTAGTACTGAGGTCGCAGGGCACACCGCCGGACCGTCCATCGGGTGGGGACTGTGGGTGGTCATCGCGTCCGCAGTGATCCTGTGCATCATGTCGTCGTCCGTCGCGCACATGATCAGGTTTCAGGCAGCAATGATCACAAGGTCTTGATCAGACCGCCGTCGATCACGAAATCCGCGCCCGTCACGTTCCCCGCGCGATCGCTGGCGAGGAACAACACCAGGTCCGCCACCTCTTCGGGAAAGGTGAAGCGGCCAGTCTCGGCGCCGGCGGCCGCACTTTCGACGATATCGTCGGCGGCTGAACCATTCGCCTTCGCCAGCGTCGAGGCCACTCCGTGCTTGCCGAGCCACAACTCCGTCTGCACCGGACCAGGGCTGACGGTATTGACGCGGATCCCCTTCCCGCCCAGTTCTTTCGACAACGACTTCGAGAAGTTGGTCAACGCCGCTTTGGCGGCGCTGTAGTCGATCACCGTGGGGTCAGGCAAGAATGCGTTGACCGAACTGATCGTCACGATGCTCCCGCCACCTCGGCGGATCAACTCCGGCAGCGCAGCGCGAACAGTGCGTACAGCCGACAAGAACGTCAGACTGAACGACGACGCCCACTCTTCGTCCGTGATAGCCGCGAAGCCGCTCGTTCTCGGAGTGACGGCGCCGACGTTGTTGACCAAGATGTCGACGCCGCCCCTCGCTGCTGCAACCTCGAGCAGTCGGGTAGATCCTTCGACACTCGCGAGGTCGACGCCGACAAAGGTGACGGCGCCGCCGGACTGCAGCGATTCGAGTTCCGGCGAGAGCGTCCGCGAGCCCGCGACGACGTGGACTCCCTCGGCCACCAAGGCCCGAGTGATCGCCAACCCGATACCTTTTCCCGCGCCGGTAACCACGGCAGTTCGTCCGTCCAATTGCAGATCCACTGCGGTCCCCGTTCGGTCCGGTGCGCAGCGTTGGGTGTGCGTGCGACAGCTCTAGAGTCGCCGCACGCACACCCTGGTAAACCTGCAGAACCAGCCGCTGTTACCTAGCCACTGTTACGAAGCGCAGTGGCCAGGCCGTTCATCGTCAGCTGGATACCCCGACGCACCTGATCGCTCTCGTCGCCGGAACGGTACCGACGGATCAGCTCGACCTGTAGATGGTTGAGTGGTTCGAGGTACGGGAACCGGTTGTGAACCGAACGCTCGAGGCCCGAGTTGTCGGCAAAGAGGTTCTCGTTGCCTGTGATTGCCTTGTACATGCGAATTGTGCGTTCGTGCTCGTCGGTGATCATTCCGAAGACTCGATCGCGCAGTTCGGCGTCGGGCACGAGGTCCGCGTAGCGGGCCGCCAAACCGAGATCAGACTTCGACATCACCATGGCCATGTTCGAGAGCACGGTTCGGAAGAACGGCCACTTCTCGTACAGGGCCGTCAACGTGGCAAGCCGAGTGTCGTCTCCGTCTATCCATCTTTCGAACGCGGCGCCGGTTCCGTACCAACCCGGAAGCATCACGCGAGACTGACTCCACGAGAGCACCCAGGGAATGGCACGCAGATCGGAAATCGCCTTGGTCTGCTTGCGAGAGGCCGGACGAGAGCCGATGTTGAGTGCTCCGATCTCGGCGACCGGTGTCGACGCTTCGAAGTATTGCACGAATCCTGGTGTGTCGTGCACCAATTCGCTGTACGCGGTGCGGGCGAGTGCCGCCAACTCGTCCAACACCGCGTAGGCCGCATCTGCGTCGCTGCCAAGACCTTCGACGTCGAGCAACGTCGACTCGATAGTCGCGGCGATGAGTGTTTCGAGGTTGCGGTGCGCCAGACGCGGTTCGGCGTACTTGGCCGCAATCACCTCACCCTGCTCGGTGATTCGCAGAGAACCAGCGACTGCGCCGGGGGGCTGCGCGAGAATCGCTTCGTAGCTCGGTCCGCCGCCACGTCCGACGGTTCCGCCGCGGCCGTGGAAGAGCCTCAACCTGATTCCGCTCTTACGCGCGGCATCGACGAGGTCGAGTTCGGCACGGTACAGCGCCCAGTTGGCGGCCAAGTACCCGCCGTCCTTGTTCGAGTCGGAGTACCCGAGCATCACTTCCTGACTGTCACCACGAGAACGGACGATCGCACGATAGATCGGGATGTCGAGCGTCGCCAGCAATGTGTCGGCGCCGCCCTGCAGATCCTCGATCGTCTCGAACAACGGGACGATTCCGATCGGGCAGGAGGGCTCGCTATCGACGCCCGGATCGAGCACTCCAACCTCTTTGAGCAGCACCGCAGCTTCGAGCATGTCGCTGACCGAGGTACACATGCTGATGATGTAGTTGGGTACTGCGCCCGCTCCGAGAACCCGCACTGCCTTGGCGCCGGCCGCCATGATGGCCAGTTCCTTGGTGGTCAATTCGCTGAACTCGGCGTCCGGCGAAGTCAGTGGTCGCCGCGTCGTCAACTCGGCCGACAGCAGTTCGACTCGATCGGCTTCCGGCAAGGACGTGTAGTCCGGGTGAACTCCGGCCCACGCCAGAAGTTCTGCGACGACGCTTTCGTGTACCTCGGAGTTCTGCCGCATGTCCAGACCGGACAGGTGAAAGCCGAACACCTCCACCGCTTCTCGGAGCCGATCGAGTCGATCGTCGGCGATGGTCTCGTCGCCGAAACGACGCAACGAGGTGTCGATGATTCCGAGATCCCGCTGCAGTTGTGCCGGGTCGGTGTACGCCTCGAGACCTTCATCAGCACCGTGGGCGGGCAACTCCCCCAGTACCGTCAGTGCGGTTGCGCTCAATCGCCCGCGGATACCGCGAATCGCACGACGGTACGGCTCGTCGGCCCGGAATGCAGAATCGTCGCCAGAGGTAGACGCCAGCAGATCGAGTTCGGGCGTGACGGACACCAGCCGCGCCGACATCGACAGTTCACGCTCTAGATGTTCGAGTTCCTCGAGATGATGCTCGAGAGCAGTCGCCGCAGCGCGCGACGTGGCGCGCTGGACGATTTCGCCGGTCACGTACGGATTGCCGTCCCGGTCACCGCCAATCCACGAACCCGGCCTCAGGATCGGTTCCGGCAGGAGCCCGGCGTCCGGCCAACGCGTGCGCAGAGCTTTGCGGACCTCGGCATTGATCTTCGGAATCACCTCGAACAACGCCGCGTCGTAGTAGCGCAGGCCTACCTCGATTTCATCCTGGATACGGAGGCGGCTGAGCCGGATCAGAGCCGTCTGCCACAGGGTCAGAATCTGACGGCGCAATTGCAGATCGACATCAGCGGTTTCTGCGACGCTCAGCGCCGTGCGCTCGCGGTATCGCATCAACTCGGTGATCCGACTCTGCGTCTCGAACACCGTGCGGCGTCGAGTCTCCGTCGGGTGAGCGGTGATGACGGGCGAGACCAGGGCGCCCCGCAGCGCTTCTTCGACGGTAGCCGAATCGATATCGGCTGCATCGAGTTTGGTGTACGTGGCGGCGAGAGTGCTGTCGCGGGGCGGTTCACCCGCGTTGACGTGGATGGCCCGTCGACGCTCGCGGTGGATGTCCTCGGCCAGGTTGGCGAGCAGCGCGAAGTGACTGAACGCACGAATGACGGGAATGGCGTCGTCCGTACTGATTTCGGCGAACAGCGACACCAGTTCGGCGCGGTCGATCTCCGACCGACGGACTCGGAACGACTCGACACGGGCTCGCTCGACCAGATCGAAAACATTGTCGCCGGCTTGCTCTCGCACTATTTGTCCGAGTATTCCGCCGAGAAGCCGGATGTCTTCGCGCAGCGGCTCGGTGGCCTCTCGCGGTGTTTCTCGATGCGACGCGGTTTCAGTCATCACTCAATTATCGACCGAAACAAAGAACCCCGCTCGATAGGCGGGGTTCCGTGTCTGAAATTCGTGTGTGAAAAACTACCGGCTGCAAGTCATGAGCCGAGAATCAGGCGAACTTGATCTCCAGGCCGATGCCGACGATCGAAATGAGCCAGATCAACGCGGTGAAGACCGTCAACCGGTCGAGGTTCTTCTCGACAACAGTCGATCCGGACAGGCTGGACTGGACACCGCCACCGAACAGACTCGACAAACCGCCGCCCTTACCGCGGTGCAGGAGCACCAAGGCGATGAGGAGCAAGCTGGTGATGACCAGCAGGATATCCAGGAACAGTTTCATGTCTGTCTACGTCCACCAATCCAATAGGGACAACTACAACCGATAACACCATACAGGCGCGCACAGATAGCCTGACCACATACCCGCCTCGCACATGACTTTGCACCCGGCCAGGCACGACTCTTGGTCAGTGGCATCGATCACACTGTCGAGATACCGATTCAGTAGTTTTTCAGTTGACGCGACTCTACCTCCGAAAGGCCGGCTCCATGCTTTCCGACACTGCCCTGCCCGACACTGCCCTGCCCGACATACCCTTGCCTGACACACCACGTCTGGCTTCGATTCACAACTTCCGCGACGTGGCCGGCCCCGGGTACGTCACGACCAGCGGACAGGCGATGAGCCGCGGAGTTTTCTACCGCGCAAACGTGCTGACGCCCTCGCCTGAGGATCTTGCAATCGTGGAATCGCTGGGGCTGACCGCCGTCTACGACGTGCGCTCCGAAACCGAAGCGAACGAAACTCCCGACACCGTGCCTACGCCGGCGATGTACGCCCACATTCCCATCCTGTCCGGCAACATCCACGCCGAAGCGATGGCTCTCCGAACAGCGGACGCTGCAACAGCTTTCATGCAGAACATCAATCGCAGCTTTGTCGCAGACCCCGTCACTCGCAGCGGATTCTCGCAGTTGTTCGCCGCCCTGGCCACTACCGCCGGGCCGCAACTCTTCCACTGCACGGCAGGCAAGGACCGAACAGGCTGGGCAGCAGCACTACTGCAGACACTCGCAGGTGTACCGCGCGAAACGATCATGGCGGACTACCTGCTCACGAATACGTACTCGGCCGAGTACATCGATGCGACGGTCGCAACGATCGCCGCCGCCACAGATGCAGACAAGGGCGAGGTGATCCGGTTGCTGCTGTCCGTCGACGCAAGTTACCTGGGCGCTGCCTTCGAGCAGGTGGAGCACCACTACGGGACCGTCGAGAACTATCTGACCACCGGGTTGGACCTTGCTCCCGAACTCGTCGGCGCTTTGGAAACCAAACTCGTGAGCTGAATCCGGCGAATCAAAAAACTGCGGGCGTGTGACCTACTCGGTCACACGCCCGCAGTTCAGTGTCATACAGCTCAGTGTCATGCAGTGACAGTGTCCTGCAGTTTCCAGCTCACTACCCGATCACATCACGGGAGTGGACCGCCTGCAGCGATCGCAGACAGTGTCGCGAACTCGTCAGCCTTGAGCGACGCGCCGCCGACCAGAGCGCCGTCGACGTCGGTCTGGCCGACGATCTCTCCGACGTTCTTGGAGCTGACGCTGCCGCCGTACAGAACGCGAACGCCGGCTGCGACCTCGGCGTCGGCAAGTTCGGCAACTGTTGCTCGTACCGCAGCGCACACTTCCTGTGCATCGGCGGCAGAAGCGACCCGGCCGGTGCCGATGGCCCAGACAGGTTCGTACGCGATGACGATCTTGGAGATCTCCTCCGCGCTCAGGCCCGCCAATGAACCCTTGAGCTGGTCGACGTTGTAGGCAACGTGATCGCCCGCTTCGCGGATCTCGAGGCCTTCACCGATGCACACGATCGGCGTGAGGCCGTTCTTGAGAGCGGCCTTGGTCTTGGCGAGGACGGTCTCGTTGGTCTCACCGTGAAGGGTGCGACGCTCCGAGTGGCCGACCACGACGAAGGTGCATCCGAGCTTGGCCAGCATGGAGCCGCTGATCTCGCCCGTGAACGCACCCGAGTCCTGAGCCGAGACATCCTGCGCGCCGTACGTGAGGAGGAGCTTGTCGCCCTCGATCAGCGTCTGGACGCTACGGATGTCGGTGAACGGCGGGATGACCGTGACGTCCACTTTGTCGAAGTACTTCGCAGGCAAGGAGAAAGCGATCTTCTGCACCAGGGCGATAGCCTCGAGGTGGTTCAGATTCATCTTCCAGTTGCCGGCGATCAACGGCTTACGTGCCATGTCGGATCAGCCTTCCAGTACTGCGATGCCAGGCAGCTCTTTGCCCTCGAGGTACTCGAGGGAAGCGCCACCACCGGTGGAAATGTGCGAGAAGCCCTCGTCCGGGATACCGAGCTGACGAACGGCTGCTGCAGAGTCGCCGCCGCCGACGACGCTGAAGGCGCCCTTCTCGGTTGCCTCCACGATCGCTTCGGCGACACCGCGGGTGCCTGCCTCGAACTTCGGGAACTCGAACACGCCCATCGGGCCGTTCCAGAACACCGTCTTGGCTCCGGTCAGGATCGCGGCAAAGCGCTTGACCGACTCCGGTCCGATGTCCAGCCCCATCCAACCGTCGGGAATCTTGTCGAACGGAACGATCTTCGACTCGGCATCGGCCGAGAAGGAGTCCGCGACGACAACATCCTGAGGGATGTGGATGACGTCGGCGTACCGGTCGAGGAGACCCTTGCAGGTCTCGATCATGGACTCTTCGCACAGCGAATTGCCCACGGAGACACCCTGAGCCGCGAGGAACGTGTAGAACATTCCGCCGCCGATCACCAGAGTGTCGACCTTCGGTGCCAGTGCCTCGATGACGGCCAGCTTGTCCGAGACCTTGGAGCCACCGAGCACCACCGCGTACGGACGCGCAGCGTCCTGCGTGAGCTTGGCGAGCACCTCGACCTCGGCTCCGACCAGGTAACCGGCGTAATGCGGGAGCAGCTTCGCGACGTCGAAGACCGACGCCTGCTTACGGTGAACAACACCGAATCCGTCGGAGACGAATGCGCCGTCGTCACCGACCAGCTCGACGAGAGCCTTGGCGAGCTTGACCCGCTCGGCTTCGTCCTTGCTGGTCTCGCGAGGGTCGAAACGGATGTTCTCGAGCATCAGGACGTCACCATCGGTGAGTCCTTCGGAACGAGCCAGCGCGTCCTGTCCCACGACGTCACCGGCGAGTTGCACGTTGCGACCGAGGATTTCGGCCAACTTCGCGGCAACCGGTGCGAGGGAGAACTTGGGATCGGGCTGACCGTCGGGGCGCCCGAGGTGCGCGGTCACGATGACCTTCGCTCCACCCTCGGCAAGTGCCCGCAGGGTGGGAGCGGACGCGACGATGCGGCCCGGGTCCGTGATTTCTCCGCCATCCAACGGGACGTTGAGGTCGGAACGCACCAGTACGGTGCGCCCCTCGACCCCAGCGTCCAGCAGATCCTTCAGCGTCTGAACTGCCACTGTTATCGAAACTCCGCTCAGAGAGACTTGGCGACGAGGCCGATGAGGTCGGCGAGGCGGTTGGAGTAGCCCCACTCGTTGTCGTACCAGGAAACGATCTTGACCTGGTCGTCGATGACCTTCGTCAGACCCGAGTCGAAGATCGACGAGTGCGGGTCGGTGACGATGTCCGAGGAGACGATCGGTGCGTCGGTGTACTTCAGGATGCCCTTGAGGGGTCCTTCGGCAGCGGCCTTCATCGCGGCGTTGATCTCGTCGGCGGTAGCCGACTTCTTCAGGTTCGCGGTGAGGTCGGTGACCGAGCCCGTGGGGATCGGCACGCGCAGTGCGTAGCCGTCGAGCTTGCCGAGCAGCTGCGGGAGAACCAGGCCGATTGCCTTGGCTGCACCGGTGCCGGTGGGAACGATGTTGAGGGCAGCTGCGCGGGCGCGACGGAGGTCTGCGTGCGGAGCGTCCTGCAGGTTCTGATCCTGGGTGTACGCGTGGATCGTGGTCATCAGACCCTTGACGATGCCGAACTCGTCGTCGAGAACCTTGGCGATGGGGCCGAGGCAGTTGGTGGTGCACGAGGCGTTGGAGATGATGTTCTGGCTGCCGTCGTACTTGTCGTCGTTGACGCCCATCACGATGGTGATGTCTTCACCCTTGGCCGGAGCCGAGATGATGACCTTCTTGGCGCCGGCTTCGAGGTGTCCCTTGGCCTTTGCGGCGTCGGTGAAGATGCCGGTGGACTCGACGACGACGTCGACGCCCAGCTCGCCCCAGGGAAGCTCGTTCAACGGGCCGCGGTGTGCGAGGGCCTTGATGCGCTGATCGCCGACGACGATCGTGTCGTCACCGTCGAGCGACACGTCGTACGGCAAACGGCCGAGGATGGAGTCGTACTTCAGCAGGTGAGCGAGCGTCGCGTTGTCAGTCAGGTCGTTGACTGCCACGATCTCGATATCGGTGGTTCCGAGCGCCTTCTGCGCATCCACCGCCCTGAAGAAGTTACGTCCGATACGGCCGAAACCGTTTACGCCAACCCGGACAGTCACAATTCGCTCCTTTGACCATGATTCTGGTGTGCAACTTGACCCACGCATACTCCGAATCCGTGTGTGCACGACGCGGACGTGGGGTTCATCGGTCGATGTGACTCATACCCTAATGCGCGTGGCCCGAACGTGCGCAGCCCACCCTGACGGAGGGCAGGTCACCCCTCTTCGAGTAGCTCCACATTCACTGCGGATTCGGTGTCGGGTATGCCCGTTTCCTTCGCCTTGCGATCAGCCATGGACAGCAGGCGACGGATACGTCCGGCAACGGCGTCCTTGGTCATCGGCGGGTCGGCCAACTGGCCGAGTTCTTCGAGGGACGCCTGCCGATGCTCAACGCGCAGTGCGCCCGCCGCCGCGAGGTGATCGGGCACGTCCTCGCCGAGGATCTCCAACGCACGCTCGACGCGCGCAGCAGCCGCAACGGCAGCGCGAGCAGAGCGTCGCAGGTTTGCGTCGTCGAAATTGGCGAGACGATTGGCGGTGGCGCGGACCTCGCGTCGCATCCGTCGCTCCTCCCACACCAGGCGTGTGTCCTGGGCTCCCATTCGGGTCAGGAGATCGCCGATGGCCTCACCGTCGCGGATCACCACACGATCCGTTCCGCGAACCTCACGTGCCTTCGCCGAGATCCCCAGACGCCGCGCAGCTCCGACCAATGCCAGTGCAGCTTCCGGGCCGGGGCAGCTCACTTCGAGCGCCGACGAACGGCCGGGTTCGGTCAGGGAACCGTGCGCGAGGAACGCACCGCGCCAAGCTGCTTCGGCGTCGCCGACGCTTCCGCCGACGACCTGCGCAGGCAAGCCGCGAACCGGGCGCCCGCGAAGATCGAGCAGTCCCGTCTGGCGCGCGAGGGCCTCACCCTCCTTCGCCACACGCACGATGTAGCGAGCGGATTTTCGAAGCCCGCCCGCACTGAGTACGTGAACATCGGCACTGTAGGTGAACAGGTCGAATATCTCCCGGCGCAGACGTCGCGCCGTGGAGCCCAGATCCACCTCTGCTTCGACGACCACCCGGCCGCCGACGATGTGGAGCCCACCGGCAAAGCGCAGCAACGCGGAGACCTCTGCCTTGCGGCAGCTGACCTGAGTCACCACTAACCGGCTCAGTTCGTCCTTGACCTCCGCTGTCATTGCCACGAAGCGTTCTCCCTCTGTTCTTCGGATTGCTGTTCTTGCAGGGAAGACTGTGTCGAATCCCCTACTGCCGCACTGCTCGACAGTTCAGCCAGTACATCGGCCAGTTTTGCCGGATCGTGTACATGCGCTGCGCCCGGTGAGGTGTCCGCGACATCCGCGTACCTGACTTCGGCTGAAAATTGATCCGCCGCACGCTGCAGATGTTCACGTTCACGCCCGGCCGGTACCGACGCCGAGTCGACCACCACGTAGTCGACCCGAAAATCGGGCACGTGTTGGGAGAGTACGTGCAGGTGACGCTCTGCGGAGAATCCGGCGGTCTCCCCCGGCTCAGGTGCGAGATTGAGCACCAGCACCTTTCGAGCATTCGTCGACGACAGTGATTCGACAAGTTCGGGTACCAGTACGTGCGGGATCACGCTCGAGAACCACGATCCCGGGCCGAGAACCACGAGATCGGCACGATCGATCGCAGTCACAGCCTCGGGACACGCGGGCGGATTGGACGGGAGCAGTCTCACACGCCGAACCTTGCCCGGCGTGGTCGCGACGGCGACCTGTCCACGAATGCAGCGGCTGACGCGTGGGTCCTCTTCGAGTCCTTGAACGTCGGCTTCGATCTCGAGCGCGATCGGCGACATCGGCAGCACGCGGCCACGGATTCGCAGCAGTCGCGCCATCTCGTCGAGCGCGACGACCGGATCGCCGAGCACCTCGGTGAGTCCGGCCAGGATGAGATTGCCCACCGAGTGCCCGGCAAGTGCGCCGACACCGCCGAAGCGATGCTGAATGGTCCGAGTCCAGTCGACTATCTCGGGTTCGTCCGACGCGAGAGCCGCGAGCGCCATCCGGAGGTCACCGGGCGGGATGACGCCGAGTTCGGCGCGCAGCCGGCCCGACGAACCACCGTCGTCGGCGACCGTGACCACTGCGGTGACGTCGACCGTCAGGCGTCTGACGGCCTGGAGCGTGGCGAACAATCCGTGCCCGCCGCCGAGCGCGACGATGGCCGGCCCATCTGGCGTCTCCCGCGAGCTATGTGTCGGTTCACTCATTCGCGCCCCAGATCCCGGTGCACGATGCTGACCGAGATGTCGTCCTCGGAACCCAAACGCCTCGCGAGAGCTTCGGACATGGCCACGCTTCGGTGCTTACCGCCGGTGCACCCGACCGCAATTGTCATGTAGCGCTTTCCTTCTCGCCGATATCCGGCGATCGTCAAATCGACCAGATGTCGGTAGGTGTCTAGGTAGTCTTCCGCACCCTCGCGGGACAACACGTAGTCGCGGACGTCGGCATCCTGACCGGTGTGCGGGCGAAGTTCCGGGATCCAGTGGGGATTGGGCAGGAATCGAACGTCACAGACGAGATCGGCGTCCATCGGCAGGCCGTACTTGAATCCGAACGACTGGACCGTCACCTTCATCGTGCGGTTGGCATCGTTCCCGAACGCCGTTTCGATCTTCTGACGCAACTGATGTGCCTTCAGCGCCGACGTGTCGATGACCAGATCGGCGGCCGCCTTCACCACGGCCAACTGCCGACGCTCGGCTGCGATCCCTTCGGACAACGTGCCGTCGATGCCGTCGTTCTGCAACGGATGACTGCGGCGCACCTGTTCGAACCGTCGGATCAACACGTCGTCGGACGCTTCGAGGTACAGCACCCGAGTGTGGATCGGCTCCGCCTCGAGTTCGGTGAGCACCCACCCGAGATCGCCGGTGAAGAGTCGACTCCGCACGTCGATCACGACGGCGAGACGATCGACCGGCGGATCGGAGGTCAAGCTCAGACCGACCATCCGGGAAATGAGCTCAGGTGGCAAATTGTCCGCGACATACCAGCCGAGGTCTTCGAGCACCTTGGCAGCGGTACTCAAACCGGCTCCGGACAATCCCGTCACCAGCAGGAAATCCATCGTTCGACTGTCTTTGGCGCTGTCGGTAGTCACTGTGCACTCGGCCCCGTCGTCGGCATGGACAATTCTCGCGACTCGGAGCCCTCGTCACCGCTACCGGATTCGGCGCTTGGCGCGTCAGCAGAGGTAACAGACGATTCGGATTCCTTGTCCAGCTCATCATCCCCTACCGCGGCTGGCAGCGCTCGAGCTTCAGCACCCGCATCGGTTGCAGCCGAATCCGTGCCGAGTGCGGCCAGAACTGCTGTGGCTGTGGTCTCACCGATACCGGGGACCTGCATGATCTCCTCGACAGTTGCCGTTTTCAGCTTCGCCACGGAACCGAAGTGAGCCACCAGAGCAGTACGGCGAGTTTCACCGAGCCCCTTGACCGAGTCCAGAGCCGAAGCCGTCATCCGCCTCGAGCGCTTGCTGCGATGGAACGTGATCGCGAAGCGGTGGGCTTCGTCTCGGATGCGTTGCAGGAGGTACAACGACTCGCTCGTTCGGGGAAGGATGACCGGATCTTCTTCCCCCGGTACCCATACCTCTTCGAGTCGCTTGGCCAAGCCGACTACCGCGACGTCGGTGACCCCCAGCTCGTCGAGGACCGCCGCTGCGGCCGTGACCTGAGGGGCGCCGCCGTCCACGACGAACAGATTGGGTGGATAGGCGAACCGCCGAGGCCGGCCCGTCGCCGGGTCGATCGCCGCTTCGGGAGCCAGATCCCCACCGTCCGCGTCCATGGTCGACGCCGACGCAGCGAGAATGCCCAGGTCGCGGTTGTGTCGGAGGAACCGCCTGCGAGTGATCTCTGCGATACTCGCCACGTCGTCGGAATGACCGTCGCCGGCAGCTTCCTTGATCGCGTAATGGCGGTAGTCCGACTTACGCGGGAGCCCGTCTTCGAACACGACCAGTGACGCCACGACGTCGGTTCCCTGGACGTGACTGATGTCGATGCATTCGATTCGTAGCGGAGCCGAGTCCAGGTCCAGTGCTTCCTGGATGCCCTGAAGCGCCGCAGAACGCGAGGTGAAATCGCCGGCGCGCTTGAGCTTGTGCTGCGCCAGAGCCTCTTTCGCGTTTCGCTGGACCGTTTCGGCGAGGTCCTTCTTGTCGCCGCGTTGCGGAACCCGCAGTTGCACTTGCGATCCCCGAAGCTTGCTCAGCCACGCCTGGATCTCGGTCGCGTTGGCAGGCAGTACCGGCACGAGAACTTCCTTGGGAACGGCGCTGATCCCGGCCTCGGAGCCCGCTCCCGGGTCGAGTGCCGCCTGCTCACCGTAGAACTGGGTGAGGAACTGCTCGACCAGGATCGGCAGATCGGACTCGGCGTCGAGTGCGGCCCAGTCGATGGCATCGCCTGCCTTCTCCACGACCCATCCACGCTGACCCCGCACGCGTCCGCCGCGCACGTGGAACACCTGAACGGCGGCTTCGAGATCATCGGTTGCAAAGGCGACGAGATCGGCGTCGGTGCCGTCACCGAGTACGACGGCCTGCTTCTCGAGCGCCTTGCGCAAAGCGCCGATATCGTCACGCAGACGGGCCGCGGTCTCGAAGTCGAGGTCCTCGGAAGCCTGCTGCATGCGCTTTTCGAGATCTTTGACCAGCTTGTCCGTGCGGCCGGCGAGGAAGTCGCAGAAATCTTCGACGATCTGACGATGCTCCTCGGCGCTGACTCGCCCGACGCAGGGCGCCGAGCACTTGTCGATGTAGCCGAGCAGACACGGCCGGCCGATCTGGTTGTGTCGTTTGAAGACTCCGGACGAGCACGTTCGTGCGGGAAACACTCGCAGCAGCAGATCGAGTGTTTCGCGGATGGCCCAGGCATGGGAGTAGGGACCGAAGTAGCGGACGCCCTTGCGCCGCGGACCGCGGTAGACGAACAGCCGCGGGAACTCTTCGTTGAGCGTCACGGCGAGAACCGGATACGTCTTGTCGTCGCGGTACCGCACGTTGAACCGCGGATCGAATTCCTTGATCCAGTTGTACTCGAGCTGAAGCGCTTCGACTTCGGTACTGACGACGGTCCACTCAACGCTGCCGGCGGTGGTCACCATCTGCCGAGTACGGGGATGAAGTGTCGTGACGTCCGCGAAGTACGAGTTCAAACGTGAACGGAGGCTTTTCGCCTTTCCGACGTAAATGACCCGACCATGCGGATCGCGAAATTTGTAGACGCCCGGCGCAGCCGGAATGGTTCCGGTAGCGGGGCGGTAAGTCGAGGGATCCGGCACGGTTTCAGGTTAGTCGCCGCCACCGACCGACTCGGAAACGCGCAGGATGCGGGCACCGAACCGGTCGGAAGACGTCAGTTGCTCTTGTGCGCGACCGGTGCGTAGCGGTCGGCCAGTTCGCGGAACTTGCCGACCGTGTCGACGGCGTACTCACGGTCGTTGGACTGGATCGCCATCACTGCCATGTACTCGTCGTCGGGCAATTCGATGCGTGCCCAGGCGGCGCCGTCGGGGAACGAGAGTCCCTCGAACAGATCCCAGTCGACGATCTTCTCGCCCAAGATGTTTCGTACGGCGATTCCCTGCTTGCCCACCTTGACCCGGGGCCGCGTCAACATCAGTACACCGAGAGCCAGAATGGTGCCGATGCCTGCCATCGCAAGTTGGTCCGCGGCTCGGAAGTACACGCCGGTGGACCCCTGGCGGAGCAGGAGTGCAAGTGTGACGTGAACGATCACCAGGAGGACAGCAACTCCGATCGCGTATCGCGTCGACTTACGCGGTGACGCAATCAGTTCCCAGTTCTCGTTGTCGCCGGGTGTACTCATCGAAACGAATCCTCGGTCCATGGTGCTCGGAGATGGCGCAGGGTCACTGCGGTGTCCAGTGCGGCGGCGCAGGCCTGTGCGCCCTTGTCCTCGACGCTACCCGGCAGCCCCGAACGGTCAAGAGCCTGCTGCTCGGTGTCGGTGGTCAGGACACCGTTCCCCACGGGAGTGCTTTCGTCAAGCGAGACGCGTGTAAGGCCCGCGGTGACCGCGTCGCACACGTACTCGAAGTGCGGCGTGCCGCCGCGGATGACAACACCGAGAGCGACGACGGCGTCGTGCGTGCGAGCCAATGCCTGCGCAACGACCGGCAGTTCGATCGCACCGGCGACACGGACCAGTGTCACGTCCTTGATCTGTGCCTCCTGCGCGACGCGCTGCGCGCCGGCGATCAGAGCCTCGGAGATCGTCGCGTGCCACTGCCCGGCAACGATCGCCAGCTTCAGATCCTTGGCCTCGGCGATCGCGAGCTTCGGCTGACCTTCGCCGCTCACAGTGCGGTTCCCGGCTGTGCGGTGTTCTGGTTCGCCTCGTACTCGTCCAGTCCGATCAGATCGTGACCCATCCGATCGCGCTTGGTGCGCAGGTAGGTGAGGTTCTCCGCATTCGCGCGCAGCGGCATCGGAACGCGATCGGTGATCTGCAGGCCGTAGCCGTCCAGACCCACACGCTTGGCCGGGTTGTTGGTCAGCAGACGCATCGACGAGATCCCCAGATCGACGAGGATCTGCGCACCGATGCCGTAGTCGCGGGCGTCCGCCGGTAGCCCGAGTTCGAGATTGGCGTCGACTGTGTCGGAACCGGCGTCCTGGAGCTGGTAGGCCTGCAGCTTGTGCATGAGGCCGATGCCACGACCCTCGTGTCCGCGCATGTACAGGACAACGCCGCGGCCTTCCTGGGCGACCATGTCCAGTGCGGCGTCGAGCTGCGGGCCGCAATCGCACCGCAGCGAACCGAAGACGTCGCCGGTGAGGCACTCGGAGTGAACGCGGACGAGTACGTCGCTACCGTCTCCGTCGGGGCCTGCGATGTCGCCGCGCACCAGCGCAACGTGCTCGACCTCGTCGTAGATGCTGGTGTAGCCGACAGCGGTGAACTCACCGTGGCGGGTGGGGATGCGCGCCTCGGCGATGCGCAGTACGTGCTTCTCGTGCTTGCGACGCCACGCGATGAGGTCCGCGATCGAGATCAGAGCAAGGTTGTGTTCGTCGGCGAAGACTCGCAACTCGTCGGTCTGAGCCATCGCGCCTTCGTCCTTCTGGCTGACGATTTCGCAGATGACGCCGGCGGGACGCAGGTCCGCCATGCGGGCGAGGTCGACTGCAGCTTCCGTGTGGCCCGGACGACGCAGCACTCCGCCTTCCTTCGCGCGGAGCGGAACGACGTGGCCGGGACGAGTGAAATCGTTGGCACCGGATTCGGGGTTGGCGAGCAGACGCATCGTCGCAGCGCGGTCCGACGCCGAGATGCCGGTACCGATTCCCTCACGGGCGTCGACGGTCACGGTGTAGGCGGTGCCGTGCTTGTCCTGGTTGGTGGCGTACATCGGGGGCAGGCCCAGCCGATCGCAATCGTCACCGTCGAGCGGCACGCACAGGTAGCCGGAGGTGTACCTGACCATGAACGCCACCAGTTCCGGGGTGGCTTTCTCGGCGGCGAAGATGAGGTCGCCCTCGTTCTCGCGATCCTCGTCGTCCACGACGACAACAGCTTTACCTGCAGCGATATCTGCTACTGCGCGCTCGATACTGTCGAACCTGGTCACGTGCTCGCACTCCAAAGTCTTGACTTTTAACATCATCGAATACAACAAGTGCATCCGACGGATGCACTGACAACCCTACGACCAATCGGACGGGTCCGATCAGCCTGGTCCTACCGACCGGCAGAGTGAAGCCGCTCGACGTACTTGGCGATCACGTCCACCTCGAGGTTGACCGGCGTACCGACCACAGCGGTTCCGAGCGTCGTCAACTCGAGCGTTGTCGGGATCAGCGAGATCTCGAAGTACTCGAACCCGCGGTCGCCGCCCAGCGCGGAGACCGTCAGCGAGACTCCGTCGACAGTGATCGAACCCTTCTCCACCACGTATCGGGAAATGGAGTCCGGCAGTGCGATCCGCACTACCTCCCAGTTCTCGGAAGGCGAGCGGGAAATGACGTGGCCAGTTCCGTCGACGTGCCCTTGGACCAGGTGGCCGCCGAGTCGACTGTTCAGCGCCGCGGCACGCTCGAGGTTGACGCGAGAGCCGACATCCAACTTCGCCAGGCTCGAGCGGTTCAGCGTTTCCTGCATGACGTCTGCGGTGAACGAACCGTCGGCAAGCACATCGACGACCGTCAGGCACACGCCGTTGACCGCGATCGAATCGCCGTGACCGGCGTCGGAGGTGACCAGTGGCCCGCGCACCGTGAAGCGTGCAGCATCGACCAGTTCTTCCTTGGCGACAATTTCGCCGAGTTCTTCCACAATTCCTGTGAACACGCGCCCTACTCCTCGTTCCCCGGAGCAGAACTCTCCGGAACCAGACTCAACAAAATATCGGGGCCGATCGTTACCGCGGACTCCAAACGGAATCGGTGGGCGTCGGTGATGGTGTGCACTCCGGCATCGACGAGCGCGGAAGCGCCCGCGCCGAGCAGTATCGGAGCGATGTACGCCTCGATGACGTCGACATATCCGGCGGCGAGGAATGCTCCGGCCAGACGGGGCCCACCCTCGAGAAGTACGTCTGTGTACTCCCCCAACGCCTCGACTACTTCGTCGATGTTGTCGGTGTTGAGCACCAAAGTCGGTGCGGTGTCATCGAGAACGCTTGCCGTCGAAGGTATTTCACGCTTTCCGACGACGACGCGTACGGGCTGATGCGCCGCGAGTTCACCGGTGGGCTGACGCGCCGTCAGCCACGGATCATCGGCGAACACGGTGCCGGTGCCGACCACGATCGCATCGATCTGCGCCCGCTGAGCATGCACGCGCGCCCTCGCCTGCGGACCGGTGATCCACTGACTCGTTCCGTCCTCGGCAGCGCTGCGTCCGTCCAGACTGGCCGCGTACTTCCACGTGATGTGCGGGCGACCGGTGCGCTGTTTGTGCAGCCAGGCTCGCAGTGGACCAGCTTCCACCTCGGGTGCTCTCAGTCCGGCCGTGACGCTGATTCCAGCGCGCATGAGCGTCGCTGCGCCGCCGGAAGCCTCGGGATTGGGATCACCGACTGCGTAGACGACCGCCGAGACCCCGGCGTCGATCAATGCCTGCGAGCAAGGGCCGGTTCGCCCCTGGTGATTGCACGGTTCCAGTGTCACCACGGCCGTTCCACCACGTGCCGCATCGCCGGCCTCGTCGAGAGCCACGACCTCCGCGTGCGGTCCACCGGGCGGTTGTGTCATACCGACGCCCGCGATGGTGCCGTCGGCGGCGAGGATGACAGCGCCGACCGGCGGGTTGGGGCTGGTGAATCCGCGCGCAGAATCGGCTGCGGCCAGCGCGATCTGCATCGCGGCGTCAAGATCAGCCGTCGACGCCTGTCCACCCTTTGCCATCGAGCGGCTCAGACCGACAGCGTCAGGTGCGGCGACGCCGAGGCGGCCTGCGCGCGTAGCTTGCGCACCGCCTCACCGGGATCACTCGCCCCGTACACCGCCGAACCGGCGACGAAGCAGTCGATCCCTGCTTCAGCGGCCTGCTCGATCGTGGAAGCGTTGATGCCGCCGTCGATTTCGACGAGGAGCGTCAGCTCACCCGAGTCGACGAGCTTGCGAACTGCGCGTGCCTTGTCGAGCACCTGAGGCATGAAGGACTGACCACCGAATCCGGGTTCGACGCTCATGATCAGGAGGGTGTCGAAGTCCTTGAGGATTTCCAGGTAGTCGTCGATCGGGGTTCCAGGCTTGATGCTCAGCCCCGCCTTGGCACCAGCTGCACGAATATCGCGGGCAACCGAACGCGGGTCGTCGGTGGCCTCGGCGTGGAACGTGACGTTGTACGCACCGGCCTCGGCGTACGGCGGCGCCCAGCGCTCCGGATTCTCGATCATGAGATGGCAGTCGAGAGGAATGTCCGTCGCCTTCAGCAGACTCTCGACCACCGGCAGACCCAGCGTGAGATTGGGAACAAAATGCGCGTCCATCACGTCGACGTGAAGCCAGTCGGAGCCGGACACGGCAGTCGCTTCATCGGCGAGTCGAGCAAAATCTGCGGACAAAATGGACGGTGCAATCATCGGGGAAGCCACGCCGCCGAGTTTAGCTGTGACTCATCGCCGACCGTGCATGCACATCGGAGCCGGTGAAATCCGATCAGTTCTTGACGACGGTGCGGAGCTTTCGCACCTTGGCGGGCGCCTTGATCCGCCACGCATCTTCGAGCATCTCGCCCAACTGCACCTCGTCGATCAGTTCGAGGTGCACGAGGATCGATCCGTGCCCGTGATAGTGATCTGTGGTGAAGAAAGCCGCCTCGCCACTGGCGAGTAGCGCCTCCTTCTCGTCCAGACCGCACATCACGACCAAAGCGCCCTCCGCTTCGGTGCGGAGCCGCGCAAAAGTTTTACCTGCCACCTTGAGTGCCGGGGTGTTGTACGAGGTCGACTCTTCCACGGAGGGAAGAGCCGAACCCAGTACTACAACCTGTTCCCACGTAACCATGTAGGCACCATACGACTACCGATGCCCAGAAGTCATCCGATCAGGCCAGCGGCTTGCGCAAAGCGGCCATGAACATAGCGTCCGTGCCGTGTCGATGCGGCCACAACTGAACCGACGATCCGTCGCCGACGTCCGGGACACCTGGCACCAATTCCTTGGTGTCGAGTTCCACGACGCCATGACGCCGCACCGCATCGGCGACCACTGCCAGCGTTTCCGACAAGTGCGGCGAGCACGTGGAGTACAGCACCACTCCGCCGGGGCGAACCAGTTCGATTGCAGCAGCGAGCAATTCACGCTGCAACTTCACGAGCGGAGCCACATCGGACGGCTGGCGACGCCAACGTGCCTCCGGGCGCCGACGCAGCGCACCCAACCCGGTGCAGGGAGCGTCGACGAGGATGCGGTCGTATCCGGGTTCGAGCCCGGATTCGCGGCCGTCCGCCACGTGTACGTCCACGGGAAGCTCGCGAGTGGTCTTGCGAATCAACTCGGCACGGTGTTCGACCGGCTCGACGGCGTCGAGTCGACCACCTTCGATGCCGGCAAGAGCACCGAGAAGTGCCGCTTTTCCTCCTGGACCTGCACAGAGGTCGAGCCAGCGTCCGGAGTCCTCACCTTCGAGAGGAGCAATGCTGAGGGCGCGGGCAACCAGCTGACTGCCCTCGTCCTGCACTCCTGCCAGGCCTTGGCGGACCGCCTCGAGTTGTCCGGGGTCACCGCCGTCGAGATGCACGGCGTACGGCGAGTACGGCCCGATCTCGCCGCCGGTCACCAGTGCGAGCTCCTCGGCGGAGATCTCACCGGGGCGGGCGACGAGGTGCACGGCGGGGCGGGCGTCGTCGGCGATCAGGACGTCTTCGAGCTCTCCGGCTGCAGCGCCGAGCGAGTCGGCAAATACCTGCGCGATCCACAGGGGATGCGCGTGCTCGAAGGCGAGTCGGCCGACCGGGTCCTTCGGGGCTAGCAGCTCGACCCACTCGTCCTGGGTGCGTTCGGAAACACGGCGCAGGACCGCGTTGACGAATCCTGCTCGGCCCTGGCCGTTTTCGGCGCGAACGAGGTCGACCGAGGTGGCAACAGCAGCGTGCGGTGCGACACGAGTACGCAGTAGTTGGTACGAGCCGAGTCGGAGTACATCGAGCAGGGTTCCGTCGATCTCTTCGATCGGCCGACCCGCCGCATGCGCGATCACCGCATCCAGGAGGCCCTGAGCACGTGCCGCGCCGTACGCGAGTTCGGTTGCCAGCGCCGCATCGCGTGCGTCGAGTTTGCGGTCACGCAGGAGCCCGGGCAGAACCAGGTTCGCGTATGCGTCACGTTCACGGACCGCGCGCAGGACGTCGCGCGCAGCCAGGCGCGGCTGATCGAGCCCGGCGGTTGCCGGATCCGGCCGCTTGGCCTGCTTCGGCTTGGTGTTCTTGCCACCGGTTGCATTCTTGGCTCCGGGACCCTGTGTCCGCCGTGCCGGTCGTCGTGATTCGGTCACTGTGCTCGTACCTCCGCGTCGAGTCGGGCACCGCGTGCCCAGTCCCCTGCCGACATCAATTTCTTGCCCGGGGGCTGAATCTGCCCGAGTCGTACCGCGGTGGTCGCGGTACCGATGTACAGACCATCCTTGCGTACCGAGATCTCACCGACTGCCAGGGTCTCGTCCGTAACGGTGACCGGGCCGACCTTGACTCGAAGATCACCGATCATCGTCCATGCCCCAGGCGCGGGTGTGACTGCTCGGATGTGCCGGTCCACCGTGCGAGCGGGCAATTCCCACCGCACGCGGGCCGCGTCCACAGTCACCTTGGGGGCGTACGAGACGCCGTCGGCAGACTGCGGAACCGCGTTGATCTCTCCGGCCTCCAGGCCGTCGAGTACCGATTCGAGCAGGGCAGCGCCGTTTTCCGCCAGACGCCCGAGCAGGTCGCCTGCCGTATCGGTGTCGCGAATCCGCTCGGTCATCACTCCGTACACGGGGCCGGTATCCATGCCGGCTTCCAAACGGAACGCACTGGCGCCCGTCACCTCGTCACCGGCACTGATCGCAGCCTGCACCGGCGCGGCGCCGCGCCACGCCGGAAGCAGCGAGAAATGCAGATTGACCCAACCGTATTTCGGAATGTCGAGGACGTTCTGCGGCAACAGGTTTCCGTAGGCGACGACGGGTGCGCAGTCCGGTTCCAGGCGGGCGAGTTCGGCCGCGAAGTCGGGATCGGACGCCTTGACCGGTGTCAGGACCGGGATGCCGTACTCGTCGGCAAGCAGACCGATCGGCGAGCGGGTGACTTTGCGACCGCGGCCCGCCACAGCGTCCGGACGCGTGACGACGGCTACCACTTCGTGGTTGGCAGACTCGATGAGACGCCGCAGCGAAGGAACCGCGGGTTCGGGCGTTCCGGCGAACACGACGCGCATGTCAGCTCTCCCGTTTCGTTGGGCTCTTCGGACTCTGATCAGCCGATCGGCCTGTCGAACGCGGTGGACTGCAACTCACGAAAATGCTCCCGGATGTGTCGGTGGGTGGAACTGTCAGTCTAAGGACTGCGGGAGCTACGACCTACCTCGCGCCACACCGAACCACTTTCTCAGCAATTTCTTTGATCAGAACCCTGCAGATTCACCGGTCCTCGGTATTGACTGTCTCTGTCGTCGCCACTCGGCGGAGGCTGATACGGGATACACCGATCACACGGAGGAACTTAGATGGCAGGCATCGACAGTAAGTTCGACAAGGCCTACGCAGGAAAGTCCGTCGAAGAATTGGCGGACGCCCCGGTCGCGGCACTCAACGGCGTAAGCGATTCGGACGCAGAACATTTGAAGGCAGCGTTCAACATCAAGACCGTCCGCGACCTCGGAACGAACAAGTTCTTCCTGTGGGCGCAGGCCACTGCCAAGCTCGCCGAGTAAAAATCCCGACCCACGTGATCTCGGTGCTCACGAGTTAGCAGCTCACGAATTTGCAGCTCACGAATTTGCATCGATGACCACTTGCGGAATATCCGTGCCGAGCGGCACCGCGCTGCACGAAGCGTGCCGCTCGGCATCGGGGTCGAGGACCGTCCGGATGACGTCGATCACGTAGGGGTCGTACGGCATGCGGAAGTGGCCGGTCAGGTTCGACGGGCACAGATCCTGGAGGACGATGTTTTCGGCACCGGCGTCGCGGAGCGCGATGTTCGAGGACGGCTGGATCATCTCGTCGACAGTGGACCCGATAGTCGTGTAGCGCACTCCGGGTACGGTGTCGCCGCCGTCGTTGAGGGAGTTCAACGTATCCGACCCCTGCATCTGCTCGCGGACAGCTCGCGAAAAGACATCTTCGACAAAGTCTTCTCCGCCGGGGATTGCACGGACGATGGGAACCAACCCGAACATCACCCCTCCGTAGGTCGGCGAAGCCAAGCCGACCCAATGATCGACGTAGGCGTCGCCGCCCATTTTGTTGACGTAGTACCGCGTCACCGTCGCGCCTTGGGAGTAGCCGATCACGTCGACCTTGTCCGCTCCGGTCGCGGTCAGCACCTGATCGACGAAAGAACCGAACGCGGTGGCACTACCGACTATGTCACCGACGCCGTAAGTCTCGTGTGCGACGTCCCCGTCTTCTTCTTTGATCGCACCGCCGTAATTGAGGGCGAAGACGCAATAGCCGTCAGCTGCCAGTGCCGGCGACAGGGCCGCCCAATCCGCGTACGCCTCGGTGTCGGTTCCGTGGGCGAGTACAACTGGTCGGGGATGCGTGGCGGAAGGCTCACAGGCGAAATCGTTCGACCCGGCAGGTGCGGATCCTGGATGAGCATGCGCATATGCCGTGGCAACGGAACGAGTCGCCTGACCCGGACCGATGTCGAGAGGAACGTCCATCGCGTCGGCACTCGCAGACGGGAGCGTCGGTGCGGCAGCCGATATCGCCGGCGGTGCTCCGATCAGCAGCGCCACTGCTACCGAAAATGTCAGTCCCACAGACCGTTTGACGCCAGCCATTGTTCCTGCTCCTGCTCTGATCCTACGAGGGAGCTGACCGTAACACCAGAAACTTCGGGGCGCATACCCTACCGAACAGTAGGTATCCGACGTCTCAATTGCCGCCTTCATCGGCGTCATCACCGGCAAGCACTCGGTAGAGCGACTTGCGCGCCTCGACAAGCACGTCGGCTGCGGCCTTGACCTGCGCTGGTGTGCCTACAGCAGCCACTTGACCGGCCGCGCCCATCAGCTGGCCGATCAGTTCACGAAGGTCCTGCTCCGGCTCCCCTACGCTGAGACGAACGTCATCCCACGGTGCCCCGAGATCGGCGCGATGCTCCTCGACGTACGCGAGGCCTTCCTCGGTCAGCTTGGCGGTCTTGCGGCCGGCGACCTTTTCGATGATGACCAGTCCCTCGTCCTCGAGTTGGGACAGCGCGGGATAAATGGAACCCGGACTCGGCTTCCAGACGCCGCCGCTGCGCTCGACGATCTGTTGAATCAATTCGTAGCCGTGCATCGGCTCTTCCGCGATCAACAACAGAATCGCAGCGCGCACATCTCCACGACGACCGCGTCCGCCACGTCCTCGCCCGCGACCGAACTGAGCGCCCGGACCGAAGCCGGGGCCGGGTCCGCCGTCTGGACCGAAACGCCCCCGCCGATGGCCTCTGCGTGGCATGTCACCGAAGCCCGGCCGCTCGTGCGGTCGACCGCGTCGTCCACCGTCTCGATCGCCGGGACCATCGCCCGGCGCGCCGTCGTCCGTCGGCACCCACATCACAAATGGTGGCCGTTGCTCACGGCCGAAACCGCCGAAGAAACCGCGTCGGCCGAACATCCCCTCGTTCGCGAAACTTGCATCCATCGTCGAACCTCCATCACTATCGTTGATAGTTCGACGATATATCGCCATATCGGGTTGCGCAACATTTTTTGCTGCACACAAGCAGGCCTTGGAGAACTCGAAAATCAGCCGATGCGGCGTGGGTCGATCTGAATGCGGACCGGACCCGATGACTTCCGCGCACTGCGCGCGGCCCTCGCATGTGCCAGAGCGTCCGCAAGGCCGCGACCGTCCTTGCGTGGAACGCGGACCAGCATTCGCTCCGGCGCGACACCGCTCTCGTCCTCACCGGAATACGGAAGCCTCTCCCCCGCAGGCAATTCCACTGGTCCGAGTAGTACAGCACTTGCCGGCAGATCAGCTGAGTCCACCAACTCCGCAATTGCTGCGGATCCACCGTCGATCGCAGCCATGTGAACGGCCGGAGGAAAGCCGACCTCGTCCCGTTCCTCGAATTGAGATTGTGCGTGCCCCACTGGATCCCATCGGACCAACGCCTGCACCGTCGGGATACCCGAGTCTGCGACAACCACAACTTCACCGCCTTCGGACAGCGGAATCACCATGGCAGCAGCCGACATCCAGCGTCTGAGTGTTTCCTCGGCGGCGCGCAGATCGGGCCGGCCGAGCAGTGCCCAACCGTCGAGCAAGAGCGCGGCGCCGTAGCCGCCGGTCATCACCGGCTCCGCACCCACTGTCGAGACCACCAACGCGGGCCCGTGTGGCAGTTCCTTGACCACATCACCGCCCCCGGACAGAACAACTTTCACACCGGGAAACGCCCGCCCGAGTTCTTCGGCGGTCCGGCCGGCACCGACCACCACCGCGCGCAACGCTTTCGCCCCGCACGCGTGACATCGGTAGGCGGCATCGGCAACCCCGCACCAGCGGCACGCCGGTGTCCCGGCGCCGTCGGGACCTGCCGCAGCGGGAAGAGCCAGTGGGCCGTTGCACCGACGGCACCGTGCCGGGGCACGGCACTTTCCGCAGGCCAGGGTCGGTACGTACCCCCGCCGAGGCACCTGCACCAGGACTCCGTTGCCCTCACCCAGAGCGCGCCGGGCGGCCGCGAATGCAATAGCGGGCAAACGAGCCGCTCTGGCTCCCGGATCGCGGGCCAAGGCTTGATCGCTGTCGGCGAGCGCGGTGATCTTGGGTGCGTGAGCACGAACGACGTCCCGCGTAGCGACCAGATCGTGCGCCCATCCCGAGTCGACGAGTACCTGCGCTTCTGCCGTACGGGAGAACCCACCGATCACGACGGCGCACCCGGCGACGTAGCCACGCAGGACGGCAACTTCGCGGGCATGTGGATACGGCGACCGCGGCTCGGACAAGTTGTCGTCGCCGTCGTCCCAGACGACGACAAGACCGGTCTCGGGCGTCGGCGCAAAAACTGCACTGCGCGTGCCGACGACGATCCGGGCGGTCCCGTGCAGTGCAGCGAGCCACCTTCGGTATCGCATGGCCGGCCCCAGGCCTGCGGACAGACCCACCACTGCATCCGCTCCGGAGAGTTCGGTACATGCGGCGACGACGCGGTCCAGGTCGCGTTGATCGGGCACAACCAGGATCGCGGATTTACCACTTGCCGCTACAGCCCCGGCCAGTTCGGCCAGGCGCAGTGGCCAGTTTTCACCAGGCAACGCCTGCCAGACCGCACGCGGGCTTTTCGACTCGCGAATCGCGGACAGAAAGGCGTCACCGAATCTGTAGAGATGCCAACCATTTTCGATCGGTTCAGGAGCGGACGGCGGCTCGGCGGGTTCCCACGGTTCCGCCTCGACCTTCGCGTGGCGCGGCGGTACCGCCAAACGGAGAACATCGGCGCGGGTTCCGGCATAACGCTCCGCCACACGATCGACGACTTGCGCGATTTCGGCCGTCAGGACCCGCTCGGACGAGATGACGCGTTCGAGCCAGCCGAACTTCCCCTGATGGTCACTGGTGGCCTCGCGCGAGACGATGAAACCGTCCACCAGACGACCAGCGAAGCGGATGCGCACCCGGACTCCGGGCTGCGCATCCGCTTCGAGTTCACGAGGAACGAGGTAGTCGAATTCACGGTCGAGGTGAGCGAGCGGGAGCATCGGCAGCACCCGGGCGACCGGATCGACTTCTGCCGCTACTCTTTCCGCGCCCACCCGCGCCCCGTCTGTACGTCAGTGATCAGAGACCAGCTGCGCTACGCAGCTTGTCGGCACGATCGGTGCTCTCCCACGGGAGGTCGATGTCGGTGCGACCGAAGTGACCGTATGCCGCCGTCTGCGCGTAGATCGGACGCAGCAGGTCGAGGTCGCGGATGATCGCTCCCGGACGCAGGTCGAAGATCTCGGTGATCGCCTTCTGGATCCGTGCCGGATCGGTCTTCTCGGTGCCGAAGGTTTCGACGAAGAGTCCGACCGGAGCTGCCTTGCCGATGGCGTAGGCGACCTGAACCTCGATGCGGTCGGCCAGACCTGCGGCAACAGCGTTCTTGGCCACCCAACGCATGGCGTAGGCAGCGCTTCGGTCGACCTTTGACGGGTCCTTGCCGGAGAACGCGCCGCCGCCGTGGCGAGCCATTCCGCCGTAGGTGTCGACGATGATCTTGCGGCCGGTCAAACCGGCGTCACCCATCGGGCCACCGAGGACGAACTTGCCCGTCGGGTTCACCAGCAGACGAACATCGGAGGTGTCGAGATCGGTGAGGTTCACGTCGGTCAGCACCGAGTGAAGCACCTTCTCGCGAAGATCGGGCGTCAACAGGTTGTCGAGGTCGATGTCAGCGGCATGCTGGGTGGAGATGACCACGGTGTCGAGACGGACAGCCTTGTCACCGTCGTACTCGATGGTGACCTGGGTCTTGCCGTCCGGGCGCAGGTACGGCAGCACGCCGGACTTACGGACCTCGGTCAACCGGCGAGAGAGACGATGAGCCAACGCGATGGGCAGCGGCATCAGTTCCGGCGTGTCGGTGGTGGCGTAGCCGAACATCAGGCCCTGGTCGCCCGCACCCTGACGGTCGATCTCGTCGTCGCTGATTCCGTCGACGCGAGCCTCGTGCGAGTGATCGACACCCTGCGCGATCTCGGGCGACTGAGCGCCGATCGCGACGTTGACGCCACAGGAGTTACCGTCGAAGCCCTTTGCCGAGCTGTCGTAGCCGATCTCGAGGACCGTGTCGCGCACGATCTTCGGAATGTCTGCGTACGCAGTGGTCGTGACCTCGCCGGCTACGTGAACCTGGCCGGTGGTGACCAGAGTTTCGACGGCCACGCGGGCGCGCGGGTCCTGGGTGAGCAGCGCGTCGAGGATCGAGTCGCTGATCGCGTCACAGATCTTGTCCGGGTGCCCCTCGGTGACGGACTCGCTGGTGAATAGCCGACTGCCGGACTTGCTCACAGATCTCCCTCTCGACGACTGAGTTCTTGACTACAGCTTATTGAAGTATCCGAATCACCGTTCGGTGACCGTTTTGTCATGCTTTGTTAGCTGGGGGCTGAGCCGACGATAACGGTTGGACCGCCTGCGCAACACCCTTGTGCTCACCCGATTATCGTGGGGTAACTCTCACCACCGGGCGCGTGTCGCTACTCGGGGAAGAGCTTGACCAGGGCGTCGAGTACTCGACTGGCCATCAAAGCCTTGGATCCGTGCTCGAGCGCGGACTCCGAGCCGTCGGAACCGAGCAGCCAACCGTCGTTGTGATCGACCTCGAACGCCTTGCCCTCGCCGACCGCATTGACCACGAGGAGGTCGCAACCTTTGCGGGCAAGCTTGGAGCGGGCGTAACTGAGAACGTCACCATGGGCGTCACCGGTCTCTGCGGCGAATCCGACGATCACCGTTCGAGCGTCCAGATCGCCGTCACGACGCGCTTCGACGAGACCGGCGAGGATGTCGGCGTTTCTGGTGAGGCTGATCGAGTCGGGTTCGTTTGCGCCCTTCTTGATCTTGCTGCCTTCGACGGTGGTGGGGCGGAAGTCCGCGACAGCTGCAGCCATGACGACTCCGTCGTGTCCCGGTGCGTGCTTCTCCACTGCCAACCGGAGATCTTCGGCCGTCTTGATGTGCACGACGTCGACAGCGGCGGGGTCGGCAAGATCGGCCGTGTAACCGGCGATCAGCGTGACGTGAGCGCCGCGTTGGGCGGCCAGACGGGCGAGCGCGTAGCCCTGTTTGCCGGAGCTGCGATTACCGAGAAAGCGCACCGGATCGAGCGGCTCGCGAGTACCGCCGGCGGTGACCAGAATGCGGCGACCTTCCAGGTCGCGCGGCAACGCGTCCGAGCGCTCGAGGAGCAACGATGCCAACCCGACGATCTCGTCGGGTTCGGGAAGTCGACCGGCCCCGGTGTCTTTTCCGGTCAAACGCCCGGAGGCAGGTTCGATCACGTGGACGCCGCGCGAGCGCAGTGTCGCCACGTTGGACACCGTTGCGGGGTGCTCCCACATCTCGGTGTGCATTGCGGGGGCGAAGACGACCGGACAGCGTGCGGTCAACAAGGTGGCTGTCAACAGGTCGTCTGCGCGGCCCATGACAGCTCGCGCCATCAGATCAGCGGTTGCCGGCGCGATGACAACGAGATCGGCTTCCTGTCCGAGGCGGACATGCGGAACCTGCGGGACGTCGTTGAAGACGCCGGTGTGAACCGGGTTGCCGGAGAGTGCTTCGAACGTGGCGCGGCCGACGAACTCCAGAGCGGATTCGGTCGGAATCACGCGGACGTGATGACCGCTCTCGGTGAAGCTGCGGATGATCGAGCACGCTTTGTACGCGGCGATACCCCCACCGACACCGACGACAATGCGCTTACGTATCGATGTGGGCGCGTCGGACACTCCCCCGACACCCGAACGAGGTTCGGGTGCGGCAGACGTGGTGCTCACTCGCCTTCGGTGTGCTCGAGGAGATCAGCGTGGATTTCACGCAACGCGATGGACAGCGGCTTTTCCTGCAGACCGGGCTCGACCAGAGGTCCGACGTACTCGAGGATGCCGTCACCGAGCTGGTTGTAGTAGTCGTTGATCTGGCGCGCACGCTTGGCCGAGTAGATGACCAGGGCGTACTTGGAAGAGGTGCGTTCGAGCAACTCGTCGATCGGCGGGTTGGTGATGCCGAGCGGGGTGTCGTAGGCAGGCAGAGCGCCCTGACCTGCTGCGGACGCGGCTGAAGTGCTGCTCACTCTTGTGTCTCCTGAATTAGATCTTCATTGAAGAACTAGTTTTATCGATCCGGATATCTGAGAAACGGGGCGGAAATCGGTTCCCGAAGGGTACGGAATCAGTTCCCAACCAACAAGGATACCAACTCATCGCAAGCACGGCTTACATCCTCGTTCACGATGACCGTGTCGAACTCGTCCTGTGCGGCCAATTCCACTCGGGCCGTCTCGAGTCGGCGTGCCACGACGTCTTCCGTTTCGGTTCCCCGTCCGGTCAGCCGTTGCACCAGAACGTCCCAGCTCGGTGGAGCCATGAACACCAACAGAGCTTCGGGCATCGCCTGGCGGACAGCTCGTGCTCCGGCGAGATCGACCTCGACGAGTACGGGCTTTCCAGCTTCGAGCGCTTCTTCGATCGGAGCTGCGGGGGTGCCGGAGCGCTGTAGACCGCCGTGGATTTCCGCCCATTCGAGAAGTTCACCGGAGTCGATCATCCGTTGAAATTCTTCACGGGAGGTGAATCGGTAGTCCTTGCCGTCCACTTCACCGGGACGGGGATCGCGAGTGGTCGCCGAAACGCTGAAAACGAGTTCAGGCAACCGAGTTCTCAGCTCGCGAACGACGCTGGACTTACCGACAGCCGAAGGGCCGGCCAGTACAACCAGCCGACCCCTCCGCACTGCGGTCTTGCTCTCTGACACTGTTGCGTCAGCAATCATCAGACACTGCCGCGTCAGCAATCATCACTTGTCGGCTCAGGCCTCGAAGTCAAACTTGGTGAGCAGAGCCTTGCGCTGCCGATCACCGAGGCCACGAAGGCGACGGGTCGGTGCAATCTCCAGCTCGGTCATGATCTCCTGAGCCTTGACCTTGCCCACCTTGGGCAGCGCCTCGAGCAGTGCCGAAACCTTCATCTTGCCCAAGATTTCGTTGTCTTCGGCGTCCTTGAGGACCTGCTTGAGGTCGGTGCCGCCACGCTTCAGGCGCTCCTTGAGCTCAGCCCTGGCCTTGCGGGCAGCAGCTGCCTTCTCCAAAGCAGCAGCGCGCTGCTCATCAGTCAACTGGGGAAGGGCCACGGTTCCTCCGTCTCGTCGTGTGCAAATTTTGTCTATTCCGCTGATAACCAGCAGCGATAGCGACCGTACTCACGCCTGGCGCGAATTGCTAACCCACCCCCCGCGGTCCGATGCAGATCGCGGTGGGTTATGCGCGTCGAATCGATGTCACACATCGTCGCCGTTTTCGGCTGGATCGAGACGGATTCGACGCAACACGAACGTGCGTACAGTACCGAAATAGACTGTAACACAAAGCATTTCGATACATCGGGTGCGACGTCCCCATGCGTGTGTGCGAAATCGTTACCTGCGGGAATGAACGTGGTCGCCGACACATCCAAAAATTTCGAGCATTTTCGACGCCCATGCGCGTGTCGCGGCCTGTTTTCAGGTCGGCATCGACGATTTCGGATCGTCGGCATCGACCGTGTCCGGTTCGGTGCGGCTCACGCCGGGGGCGGCAAGAGCGAGCACTACCGCGAGGCTCGCCCAGAGCAATGAATTCTCCAGGACGAAGCCGACGACCGGGATATCCATGTCCGCGCCGACCCGAGGAAGCCGAAACAGCACGACCGCAGCGGTGAGGCCGATCGCGATCCAGGACCACGCGGGTACCGATCGGGTGTCTTCCCCCACGCCCGACTTGATCGGAACGAGGAGCACACCCACCGCCGGCACCAACCACACGAAGTGGTGGGTCCAGGCAATGGGAGTCACGATTGCCGCCAGCAGAGCCACCACCGTGAAACCGGCAAGATCACCTCGCAGGCGCTGAGCGCGCCGCGTCGCGACAATTCCGAGGACACCCAACACTGCACAGGCGACGAGCCATGCCGGACCCACCAGGCCCTCGGGGAGTAGCCGTAAGGCCATTCCACGCACGGACTGGTTACCGAACACAGACGGGTCACCGACCGCGACGCGCCCCGAGAGTGAGGCGATGTCACCGAAGTAGTCGATCGTCTGGCGCGGGAGAACGGCAAAGCCGAGTGCCGTGGCGCCGAGGAAGCCGGCGAGGGCGCCCGCAACCGCTTTCCAACGCCCGGTGATCACGTAGTAACCGATGTAGACGAGAGGCACCAGTTTGACGGCCCCGGCGATCCCCACCAGCACACCCTCGGGAATCCACCGTGGTCGAGCCAGCACGTCGATCAGGCACAGGAGTGTCAGGAACAACCCGACCTGCCCGTACCCGAGGTGATCGGAGATCGGCGATGCCGCCGTCCACAGGACCAGGAAACCCACGTAGACGACGACGGGCCGCCTACGTGTGAACGGGACCTCGCGATAGCTGAGCACGATGATCGCGGCCAGCATCAGGAGGCTGACGAAACTCCATCCCCACTGGACCGCACCCCAGGAACCCAAGGCGACCGGAACGGCGACGAGCGCAGCGAAGGGCGGATAAGTGAACGGCAGTCTCGCGTTGAACGACTCGTCGTACAGGTTCGAGCCGTCGAGGACGGCTTGACCTGCCGTCCGGTACACGGCGAGATCGTCGCCGTGTACGCCGGTGACGGATTGGAACCCGGTGGCGAGCAGCGCGCACGCCGCGACGAGAAGTCCGATCTGCCACCAACGATTCACCGACGGACGGTACCACCGGGTTCCACCGCTCGAACGAGCCTCGAGGTCACTCACGGATCAGTGCGCCAATGCGGCTTCGATCTCGTCTCGGTCACGCATTGCTGCCTCCCGAAGTGCCGATACCGAAGGACCATGCTTGAGCACCCCACGGGAAGTGTTCGGGAGCAGGAGCTCGGTCGATCCCGCGAAGATGTCTGCGAGATCCGCTGCCGTCGCACCCTGCGCGCCGAGCCCCGGAGCGAGAATCGGGCCGTTGAACTGCGACAGGTCCAGACCGTGGTCCCGAGTTGCACCGACCACCAGTCCGACGGTGTCGCGTCCGTCGGCGTTCGCGTCGACCGCAGCGTTGACGATCGACTGAGCCACGCTCACACCGTCAGCCGACGACTGTTGAAGTACGCCGCCTTCCGGATTGGAGGTTCGTGCCAGCACGAAGATCCCGCGTGCGTTCTGCCTTGCCAGTTCGAGTGTCGGAGCCAACGCCCCGAATCCCAGGTACGGCGAAACGGTGACCGAGTCGGAGGCCAACGGCGAATCACCCAACCAGGCTTGCGCGTACGCGTCCATCGTCGAACCGATGTCACCGCGCTTGGCGTCCGCGACGACAAGCGTTCCAGCATCGCGAAGAACCGAGATGGTCCGCTCCAACACGGCGAAGCCGGCGCTGCCGTACGCCTCGAAGAACGCAACCTGAGGTTTGACGAGTCCAACCTCACCGGTGAAGGCCTCGACGCAGATCTCGGCGAAAGTCTCCAGACCTTCGGCGGTACGTGGCAGTCCCCACGCGTCGAGAAGCGCGGGATGCGGGTCGATACCGACGCACAGCCGCCCCCGGTCCGCGATCGCGGACCGGAGACGATGCCCCCAACTGTGACTCACGACTGCTGTGCCGGCTGACGAAGACCTGCGTGCAGTTCCTGCAGGGAGTGAACTCCGATGTCGCCGCGGATCGCCGCTTCGATGCCCTGCACGGCGGCCGAGGCGCCCTGGACCGTCGTGATGCACGGGATGTTCGACGCGACTGCTGCGCTTCGGATCTCGTAGCCGTCGACACGCGGACCGTTGTTGCCGTACGGGGTGTTGATGACCATGGCGACCTCGCCGCTGCGGATCTGGTCGACGATGGTCTCGGCACCGGCCGGAACATCCTCACCCGACTGCTTGTACACCTGCTTGCACTCGATACCGTTGCGCCGCAACACATCTGCGGTTCCTTCGGTGGCAAGGATGGTGAATCCGAGATCTGCCAGGCGCTTGACCGGGAAGATCAGCGAACGCTTGTCCTTGTTGGCGACCGAGACGAACACCGCGCCTGTGGTGGGCAACGACCCGTAGGCGGCCGTCTGCGACTTGGCGAAAGCCGTACCGAAGTCGAAGTCGATACCCATGACTTCACCGGTGGACTTCATTTCCGGGCTGAGCAAGGTATCCACGCCGGTACCGTCGGCGCGACGGAAGCGGTTGAACGGCAACACAGCTTCCTTGACCGCGATCGGTGCACCGGCCGGGGTGTTTCCACCGTCGCCGGTCGCCGGCAGGATGCCGCTTGCGCGCAGGTCGGCGATGGATTCGCCGAGCATGACGCGGGCGCATGCCTTGGCCAGCTGGACGGCCGTCGCCTTGGAGACGAACGGAACCGTACGGCTGGCGCGGGGATTTGCTTCCAGCACGTAGAGGATGTCGTCCTTGAGGGCGTACTGGACGTTGAGCAGGCCCTTGACGCCGATGCCCTTTGCGAGAGCCTCGGTGGAGCGGCGGACGTTCTCGAGATCCGCACGGCCCAGAGTGATGGGCGGGAGCGCACACGCCGAGTCACCGGAGTGAATGCCGGCTTCCTCGATGTGCTCCATGACGCCGCCGAGGTACACCTCGGTGCCGTCGCACAGAGCGTCGACGTCGATCTCGACCGCGTCTTCGAGGAAGCGGTCGACCAGGACCGGACGATCGTCGGAGATCTCCGTGGCACGCGAGATGTAGTCGGCGAGTGAAGCCTCGTCGTAGACGATCTCCATGCCGCGTCCACCGAGCACGTACGACGGACGCACCAGCACCGGGTAGCCGATGCCTGCTGCGATCTCGCGGGCGCCGTCGAACGTGGTGGCGGTACCGAACTTCGGTGCAGGCAGACCGGCTTCGGTGAGCACGCGACCGAATTCGCCGCGGTCCTCCGCCAGGTCGATGGCTGCGGGGCTGGTTCCCACGATGGGAACGCCGGCAGCTTCGAGGCGCTTCGCCAATCCGAGCGGGGTCTGGCCGCCGAGCTGGACGATGACGCCGGCAACGGTGCCCGACTGCGCCTCCGCGCGGTAGACCTCGAAGACGTCCTCGAATGTCAGCGGCTCGAAGTACAGGCGATCAGCGGTGTCGTAGTCCGTGGAGACGGTCTCGGGGTTGCAGTTGACCATGACGGTCTCGTACCCGGCCTCGGACAGCGTCTGGGCAGCGTGGACACACGAGTAGTCGAACTCGATGCCCTGGCCGATGCGGTTGGGGCCGGATCCGAGGATCAGAACCTTGGGTCGCTCGGTCTGCGGAGCCACTTCGGACTCGGCCTCGGGATCAAGCTCGTAGGTCGAGTAGTGGTACGGCGTCTTGGCCTCGAACTCTGCGGCGCAGGTGTCGACGGTCTTGTAGACGGGGCGCACGCCAAGCTGATCACGCAGAGCGCGAACGGCGTCCTCACCTGCGTGCGTGTCACCACCGAGTTCGGGGCGCAGAGCCGCGATCTGGCGGTCCGAGATGCCGTGGTACTTGGCCTGACGCAGGGCAGCCTCGTCGAAAGACTCTGCAGCGCGAAGCTTTTCACCGAGCTCGTGAATCTGCTGGAACTGGTCGAGGAACCACGGATCGATCTTGGTGGCGTCGAAGAGCTGCTCGACAGTTGCGCCGAGGGCGAATGCCTTCTCGATGCCGTACATGCGGCCGTCCTGCGGAACGCTCAGATCGGCGAGCAGGGCGTCCAGGCTCTCCGTCTCGATGTCGGCGCCGGTCCAGTAACCCGCACGCTTGGTCTCGAGTGAACGCATGACCTTGCCGAAAGCCTCGGTGAAGTTGCGGCCGATGCTCATGGCCTCGCCTACCGACTTCATCGTGGTGGTCAGGGTTCCGTCGGCACCGGGGAACTTCTCGAAAGCGAACCGCGGAGCCTTGACGACGACGTAGTCGAGTGTCGGCTCGAAGCAAGCCGGGGTTTCCTTGGTGATGTCGTTGACGATCTCGTCGAGCGTGTAGCCGATGGCAAGCTTGGCGGCCATCTTGGCGATCGGGTAACCGGTCGCCTTCGACGCCAGCGCCGACGAGCGGGAAACGCGCGGGTTCATCTCGATGACAACCAGGCGGCCGTCGGCCGGGTCCATCGCGAACTGGATGTTGCAGCCGCCGGTGTCGACGCCCACCTCACGCAGAATGTCGATGGAGAGGTCGCGCATCGCCTGGTACTCGCGGTCGGTCAGCGTCATCGCCGGAGCGACGGTGACCGAGTCTCCGGTGTGGACACCGACCGGGTCGACGTTCTCGATGGAGCAGACGATCACGACGTTGTCGCGACTGTCGCGCATCAGCTCGAGTTCGTATTCCTTCCAGCCGAGGATGGATTCCTCGATCAGGACGTTCGCCGTCGGCGACGCGGCCAGACCGCCACCGGCGATGCGGTTGAGATCGTCGACGTCGTACGCCATGCCGGAACCGAGGCCGCCCATGGTGAAGGACGGACGCACGACAACCGGGTAACCGAGTTCGGCGACCGTGGCGTGTACTTCGTCCATCGTGTAGCAAACTGCGGACTTCGCGGATTCGCCACCGACCTTGGCGACGATGTCCTTGAACTTCTGGCGATCCTCGCCGCGCTGGATGGCGTCGAAGTCGGCGCCGATCAGCTCGACGTCGTACTTCTCGAGGATGCCCTGCTCGTGCAGCGCCACTGCGGCGTTGAGAGCGGTCTGACCGCCGAGCGTCGCGAGGACGGCGTCGATCTTGTTGCCCTGCAACGCTTCCTTGGCGATGACCTTCTCGAGGAACTCGGCCGTGATCGGCTCGACGTACGTGGCGTCGGCGAACTCGGGGTCCGTCATGATGGTGGCCGGGTTGGAGTTGACCAGGCTGACGCGTAGGCCCTCCTCCTGGAGGACGCGGCAAGCCTGGGTGCCCGAGTAGTCGAACTCGCAGGCCTGACCGATGACGATCGGACCGGAGCCGATTACCAGGATGTGCTTGAGATCTGTACGGCGTGGCATTAGTTCTTGACTCCGGTTTCTTTCCGTGCGGAGAGCAGGCTGGTGAAGCGGTCGAAGAGGTACGCAGCGTCGTGCGGGCCGGCTGCCGCCTCCGGGTGGTACTGCACCGAGAAGGCCGAATCGTCGAGCAGGCGAACACCTTCGACGGCTCCGTCGTTGGCGCAGGTGTGGCTGACCACCGCGCGACCGAACGGGGTGTCGAATTCCTGGCCGGCTTCGCCTTCGAGCGCGAAGCCGTGGTTCTGCGCGGTGATCGCGATGCGACCGGTCTGATGCTCGATCACCGGGATGTTGATGCCGCGGTGGCCGAACTTCATCTTGTACGTGCTCAGGCCCAGGGCGCGGCCCAGGATCTGGTTGCCGAAGCAGATACCGAACAGCGGCAAGCCCTGTCCGATGACCTCTTTTGTCAGGTGCACTGCGCCGTCGGCGGTGGCCGGGTCACCGGGACCGTTGGAGAGGAACACTCCGTCGGCCTTGAGGTCGAGGATCTGTTCGAGACTCGCATTGGACGGCAACACGTGGACGCGGATACCGCGCTCGGCGAACATGCGCGGGGTGTTTGTCTTGATACCGAGATCGATCGCGGCAACCGTGTACAGCGCCTCCCCGCCCTTCGGCTCGACGACGTAGCCGCTGGTGGTGCTGACTTCACCGGCAAGATCGGCGCCGAGCATGGTCGGCTGATCCTGAACCCGTCGGACCAGTTCGTCATCGGCGGCGATGGCTTCACCGGAGAAGACGCCTGCCTTCATCGAACCGCGAGTACGCAGGTGGCGAACCAGGGCACGAGTGTCGATCCCGGCGATTCCGACGATGCCCTGCTCTTCGAGCTTGGCCTGCAGCGAACCGGTTGCACGCCAGCTCGAGGTGACGCGCGAGGGGTCACGAACGACGTACCCGGCAACCCAGATCTTGGCGCCGGCACGCTCGCCGGTCGGTCCGACTGACTCGTCGTCTTCGTCGTTCCAGCCGGTGTTGCCGATCTGCGGCGCGGTGGAGACCACGATCTGGCGGTGGTAGCTGGGATCGGTGAGCGTTTCCTGGTAGCCGGTCATGCCGGTGCTGAACACCGCTTCGCCCAGGGTCTGTCCAACCGCACCGAAGGTGGTTCCGCGGAACACCCGTCCGTCTTCGAGGACCAGTACTGCGGGGCTGTTGCCAAAGCCGCTCATGCGTTCTTTCCGTTCTGCTCGATGTCGCCAGAGCTTGCGTCTTCGTTGTCATTCGTCTTGTTCGAGGCAGTCTTGTTCGAAGCAGTTACCGGCTTGACCCAGTCCGGATAAACCGTCTTGTCGTCACCGCGCACGCCCGTGTCGATCTCGGTTCCGCTCGGCAATTCCCAGCGAATCACCAGGACGCCGTCCTTGCTCATGACCTTGCCGGCAAGACCGTTCTCCGTGCGGATCGCGCGGATCGACTTCTCCGGAATCCAGATGGCCGACGCACCGTCACGCTCGACCAGAATTCCGCCGCTGTAGCGGCTGATCTCGCAGGTGGCGCGGAAACCGAGGTCGCCGACGGCGATGCGGTCCTGCCAACTGGGTGCGATGGTGCTACCGACGTACAGGCCGGTGGTCGGCAGGACGAGCAGTTCACCCAGGGTTGCCGGTACCGTCGGCAGTTCGCCGATCTTGTCTTTCTGGCGTCGAGCGCGTCCACGCCAACCGACGTACATCAGGCCGATCATCGCGACCCAGAAGATCGCCAGACCGATGATCCACAGTGCTCTGTCCATGACGCGCTACTCCTCGCTACTCCGCAGCCGCACATTCCCGTCGTGTGCGGTGATGCGGCCACGTAACAGTGTGGTCGTGACCCGTGCGGGCAATGTCATCGACTCGTACGGAGTGTTATGCGCGACACTCGCCAGGTCTGGGCCGTGGACCGTCCACTCGGCCGACGGATCGACCAATGTCAGGTTGGCGGGCTCCCCCACCTCGATGGGACGGCCTTGATCGTCGAGTCCGACGATCGCCGCCGGGCGCTCGCTCATGACCCGCGCAACACCACGCCAGTCCAACAGGCCGGGCTGGACCATCGTCTGCACGATGATCGAGAGCGCGGTCTCGAGGCCGAGCATTCCGGGGCGGGCGGCCGCGAATTCGCAGCACTTGTCCTGCTCGGCGTGCGGAGCGTGATCGGTGGCCACGCAGTCGATGATGCCCTCGGCCAGACCCTTGCGCAGGGCAGCAACATCGCTGGCCTCACGAAGTGGCGGGTTGACCTTGTTGATGGCGTCGTACGTCTCGAGACGTGAATCATCGAGGAGCAGGTGATGCGGGGTGACCTCGGCGGTGATCGAAATCCCTTGGCTGCGAGCCCACTTCACGAGTTCGACGGTTCCGGCGGTGGATGCGTGGCAGATGTGAACGCGGGCGCCGGCGTCACGCGCGAGCAGTGCGTCACGGGCCACGATCGATTCTTCGGCTGCTCGCGGCCAACCGGCCAGTCCGAGACGCGCGGCCGTGGGACCCTCGTGGGCGACCGCACCGACCGTCAAACGCGGTTCTTCCGCGTGCTGCGCGATCAGGACGCCCAACGAGCTGGAGTATTCGAGCGCGCGACGCATGATCAGTGGGTCGTAGACGCAGTGACCGTCGTCGGAGAACATCTTGACCTTGCCGACGCCTGCGGCCATGGTCGCCATCTCGGCGAGCTGCTTGCCCTCCAGGCCTGCGGTGACTGCGCCGACGGGGTGGACGTCGACGAGGCCGACTTCCTGTCCGCGTCGCCAGACGTGATCGGTGATGACCACCGAATCGGCGACGGGGCTCGTGTTCGCCATCGCGAAGACCGCGGTGTATCCACCCAGAGCGGCCGCGGAGCTTCCGGTTTCGATGGTCTCGGTGTCTTCGCGACCAGGCTCACGTAGATGGGTGTGCAGGTCCACGAAGCCGGGAAGCAGGATCTGCCCGCCGGCATCGATCACCTCGGATGCCGTGGCCGGATCGAGATCCACGCCGATCTCGAGGATCGTGCCGTCGCCGACGAGTACGTCGGTGGGCTCACCTTCTCCGTAGATCAGGACTCCGCGGAGCAGGACACTCACGGGTGATTCTCCGTTCTCGTTTCTGGTCACAGCGCACCGTCCTCCGACCCGACCAGCAGTCGGAACAAGACAGCCATGCGCATGTGTACGCCGTTGGTAACCTGTTGCAGTACAGCAGTTTTCGAGGAATCAGCGACGGCGGATGCGATCTCCATGCCGCGCAACATCGGACCGGGGTGCAAGACCACCGCGTGATCGGCCAGCATCGCCAGTCGCTTCTCGGACAGGCCGTAGTTGATCGAGTACTCGCGCTGCGAAGGGAAGAAGCCGCCGTTCATGCGTTCGGCCTGAACCCGCAGCATCAGCACCGCGTCGAGTCCGGGCAGTTCGGCGTCGAGCGAATGCGAGACCGTGACCGGCCACGTGTGCGCACCGATCGGCAGCAGTGTCGGAGGCGCCACCAAGACGACCTCCGCGCCGAGCATCGAGAGCAGCAGCGCGTTGGAGCGGGCCACACGGCTGTGCAGAATGTCGCCGACGATCGCGATCCGCTTGCCCTCGATGTCGCCGAGACGCTGGCGAAGGGTCAAAGCGTCGAGAAGCGCCTGAGTGGGATGCTCATGCGTGCCGTCACCTGCGTTGATGACTGCCGGGCCACCGTCGTCGGCCGCTCCGGTCCACTTGGCGATCTGATGGGCGGCACCCGAAGCCGGATGCCGCACGATGAGGGCGTCGGCACCGGCCGCGCGCAGGGTCATCGCGGTATCGCGCAGGGATTCGCCCTTGGACACCGAGGAACTCGATGCGCTGACGTTGATGACGTCCGCGCTCATCCACTTACCGGCCACCTCGAAGGACACCCGGGTGCGCGTCGAGTTCTCGAAGAACACCGTCATGACCGTGCGTCCGCGCAGCGTCGGGAGTTTGCGTACTTCGCGGCCCAGCAGCGCCTGCTCGAAGCGTTCTGCCTCGTCGAGAAGTTCTACCGCGGACTCACGATCGAGGTCCGCGATGGAAAGAAGGTGCTTCACGCGCTCTTACCTCCGGAGATGACTACCGCTTCCCTGCCGTCGTGTTCCTGGAGGAGAACCTTGACGTCTTCTGACCTCGCGGTCGGGACGTTCTTGCCGACGTAGTCGGCGCGCAGCGGCAGTTCGCGATGACCGCGATCGACCAGCACTGCGAGTTGGACGGCCCGGGGGCGACCGAGATCGCGCAACGCATCGAGGGCGGAGCGCACGGTGCGACCGGAGAAGAGGACATCGTCCACCAGGACGACCAGAGCATTGTCGACGCCACCTTCGGGGACGGACGTGCGCTCGAGCGGGCGATGCGGCTTGGTGCGGAGATCATCACGGTAGAGCGTGATGTCGAGAGATCCGATGGGAAGACGCACACCGGAGAATTCTTCGATCTTGGCGCGCAGTCGCGTGGCGAGGGTGGTTCCGCGCGTCGGGATGCCGATCAGGACCACACGAGGGGCTGTTCCCTCGGGTCCGTCGAGTGCGGTTTTCTCGATGATCTCGTGAGCGATCCGCGCGATGGTCCGGCCCACATCCTGGGCGGACAACAATTCACGGGTCTCACTACTTGCCTCGGCACCAGCGGATGCCTTGGCGCTGCCTGGACCTGCAAGATCGGATGGGCGAGACCCTTCGGGCACGCTCATACAGCGACCTCCTTCTCCGCCTCACTGGACGGATCGTTAAAGGATGTCTGACGGTCCCCACCCTATCAGCCGACAGACCTGATCCCGCCGTGCGAGCAGCGACTCCGACCGGTTGTGTGCAGACACACAACGCGCACGGTGACACTCGCACGGCGGTGGTGGAACAGAACTTGCTACTCGGTACCCGAATCCGATTCCTGCGCGCGCTGCGAGGTCGCAGCTGCAGCCGATCGAACCTGCGGCGCAACGAGAACGACCTGACCGAGGATTCCGTTGACGAATCCCGGAGAGTCGTCCGTCGAGAGCTGCTTCGCGAGTTCGACGGCCTCGTCCACGGCGACAACCGGCGGAACGTCCGTCGCATGGAAGAGCTCCCACACGGCGATACGCAGAATCGCACGGTCGACGGCGGGCAGACGCTCGAGCGTCCAATCCTGCAGATGCGAGGAGATGACCTGATCGATCCGGTCCAGGTTCTCCGCAACGCCGGACACCAACGTGACGGTGTAGGCCGCGACGGGTGCTACCGCGTCGTCCTTGACGGACAGATCGGAACGCTCCGATGCGAGCGCGACCGGATCGAGGTCACGTGCCTCGGCTTCGAAGAGGAAGTCGACGGCACGCTTGCGCGCCTTGTGGCGTGCACCGAGTTTCTTATGTGTGCCGGACACTCAGGAATTCACACGCCCGAGGTAGTTGCCGTCACGGGAATCGACCTTGAGCTTGTCACCGGTGTTGATGAAGAGCGGCACGTTGATCTCGGCACCGGTCTCGAGGGTGGCAGGCTTGGTGCCGCCGGTGGAGCGGTCGCCCTGCAGGCCCGGATCGGTGTGCTTGACGACGAGCTCGACCGTGACCGGAAGCTCGACGAAGAGGGGAACGTCTTCGTGGGTCGCGACCTGGACGGCCATGTTCTCGAGCAGGAAACGCGACTGGTCGCCGACGGTGGATTCACTGATCGACACCTGGTCGTAGGTGTCGCCGTCCATGAAGATGTAGTCGCTGCCGTCGTGGTACAGGTAGGTCATGTCACGACGGTCGACCGTGGCGGTCTCGACCTTCACACCGGCGTTGAACGTCTTGTCCACTACCTTGCCCGAGAGCACGTTCTTGAGCTTGGTGCGCACGAAGGCAGGGCCCTTGCCGGGCTTGACATGCTGGAACTCGATGATCGTCCACAGCTGGCCTTCGATCTGCAGAACCAGACCATTCTTGAAATCACTGGTGGAAGCCACTTGCTTCGCGTCTCCTAGGGGTCGGGAAACCGTCTCAGACGACGGTAAGGTCTTTTGCGGTCAGTGTGAGCAGCTCTGGCCCCTGCTCACGAACAACGAGCGTGTCCTCGATCCGTACACCTCCGCGCCCGGAGAAGTACACGCCCGGCTCGACGGTCACCGCCGCGCCGGAAAGAAGTGTACCGGTGCCGAGCTTGCCGATTCCCGGTGCTTCGTGGATTTCGAGGCCGACACCGTGGCCGAGGCCGTGCAGGAACAACTCGCCGTAGCCTGCATCGTCGATCACCGAACGGGCGGCGGCGTCCACGGCCGCACATTCGACACCCGGAGCGAGGGCATCGCAACCGGCAGCTTGTGACCGCGCGACGAGTTCGTAAATCTCCCGTTGCCAATCGGAAACGGACTCGAGCACGTACGTCCGGGTCATGTCCGAGTGGTACCCACCGACCTGTGCGCCGAAGTCGAGTTTCACGAAGTCGCCCGACGCCAGGATCGCGTCGGTCGGTCGGTGATGCGGAATCGCCGAGTTGACGCCTGCCGCCACGATCGTCTCGAAGGAAATACCGTCTGCGCCGTTGTCGAGCATCAGGTTTTCCAGTTCACGACCGACCTCTCGTTCGGTTCGGCCAGGTCGCAGACCGCCGCGAGCGATCAACTGCGCCAACGCGACATCGGCTGAAGTGCATGCGGCGCGCAACAACTCCACCTCGTGCTCGTCCTTGACCATGCGCAACTGTTCGACGAGTCCACTCACCGGTTCGAACCGGATCTTCGGTGCTGCCTCGGTCCATGCGCGATGTTCGGCGAACGTCGCGACGTGTGACTCGAACGCGAGAACGGGCATCGTCGACTTCTCGATCAAGTGCGCAGCACTCGAACGGGCGATTTCAGCGCGCAGGTCCGGAACCTGCTCCGCCACCTGCGTCACGTAACGACCGTCGGTGCAGATCACCGTCGCGCGTTCGTCGGACTCCGAATCGGACGCACTGACGACGAGCGCAGCATTGGAACCGGTGAAACCGGTGAGGTACCTGATATTGAGGAGATCTGTGACGAGAATCGCGTCGAGTTCGCGCTCCGAGAGGAGGCGTCTGAGGGATTCACGGCGTGTTCTGAAGTCGACCGGCATCCCTCGAACCTACCGCCCTCGCAGACCTGCCGATCAACTCGAAACTCACGGTTACAGCAATAAGTGTGGGTTAGGCCACAAGGTGTAATGGGTTCTAGTTAGGCTGTACCCATGAATGCGTGGTTGGTACGTGGCCTCGGCATGGCCCTGATACATGTTGTGTTTCGTGCGTTGCTCGGTGCAGCAATCGCACAGTGGCCACTTCAGGGGTCCACCCTGCGCTGGCTGTCCCTGTTGATCGTCATCGTCTTCGCCGCGATCTGGGGTGGTATCGACGGCATTCGCGACCGCCGAAACTTCCCCGAACCCGAGGACGGCGCCGATCTGACCATGCTGTGGCTCAAAGCTGCTTTGGTCGGCGGATTCGTCGCCGGCGCTGCCAGCTGGGCACTCAGCCTGGTCCCCTCCCTCGAACTCACTCAGCAGGGCTTGTTCTTCGAGGTGACCTCCGGTGCGGCGTTCACGATCCTTCTCATCTTCGTCCCTGCCATGATCGCCATCACCGTCGGACGTTTCTTCGTCAGTCGTGAGCAGCGCAAGAATGGAACCGCTCCGCAGACCCCGTCCCACGAGCGTCACCACGAACCGGTGCCCGTCAGCGAGGGCTACGACTCGCCCACCGAGCAGCACGCATACAGCGGAGCCGCCATGTCCGTCGAGGAATCCGACGCCGATACCGCGGTCTTCCCAGCGATCGATCTGGGCAAGCGCGAGCAGTAACGCCCGCCGTCTACACAATCGAATGCGGCCCCGAGGAAATTTTCCTCGGGGCCGCATTCGTGTGGTCGGCTTTTCGACTTCCCTCGTTCAGCCTCGCTCGGCGAGGAACCTGATCGCCAGCGGATACGCGGCGACGCCGAGTCCGACGATCACGCCGGTCGCAATCGGACTCAGGTAGGAATGGTGCCGAAACTCTTCTCGCGCATGAACGTTCGAGATGTGCACCTCGACGAGACCTGCGGTCAGTTCGGCGCATGCATCTCGCAGGACCACCGACGTGTGCGTCAAGCCACCGGCATTGAGGATCACCGGTTCCCCCGCGTCCGCCGCGTCGTGGATCCAACCGAGCAGATCGCCTTCGTGATCGCTCTGACGGACGATCACCTCGACGCCGAGGTCCTCACCTGCCGCGACGCACAATTCGATCAGATCGTCGTGTGTGGTCGCGCCGTAGACCTCGGGCTGACGCTTACCCAGACGCCCCAGATTGGGTCCGTTGACGACGTTGATCCTCACAGCAGGACCGTTCCGCCGGCCGGCCTGGGATCACGGGCGATCGCGGAGTACGCCGCGACCAGCAGGCTCGGATCCGGCCCTTCGAGGCGGCCCGGCTTGGCGAGGCCGTCGAGGACCACGAAACGGAGTAACCCGGCACGGTTCTTCTTGTCGGTCTGCATTCCCTTCATCAGATCGCCGAACGCATCACCGTCGTACGACGTCGGCAGCCCGACGAGATCGAGGATCGACTTGTGACGATCGGCGGTGGCGTCGTCGAGTCGGCCCGCGAGCCGTCCGAGTTCGGCAGCGAAGACCAGGCCGACGGAGACAGCGGCACCGTGGCGCCACTTGTAGCGCTCACGACGTTCGATCGCGTGGCCGAGGGTGTGGCCGTAGTTGAGGATTTCGCGCAGATCCGACTCGCGCAGATCCGCGGCCACGACCTTGGCCTTGACCTCGACGGAGCGCCGAATCAGCTCGGGCAGAACAGTTCCCGACGGATCGAGAGCAGCCTTGGGATCGGCTTCGATGAGGTCCAGGATCACCGGGTCGGCGATGAATCCGGTCTTGATGACCTCGGCCATGCCTGCAACGATCTCGTTGTGCGGCACAGTCTCGAGCGTCGCGAGATCGATGAACACCGCTCCCGGCTCGTGGAACGAACCGACGAGGTTCTTGCCCGCTTCGGTGTTGATACCGGTCTTGCCGCCCACTGCTGCGTCGACCATCGCGAGCAAAGTGGTGGGGACGTGAACAACCTTGACACCACGCATCCACGTAGCAGCGACGAAGCCGGTGAGGTCGGTCGCCGCTCCCCCGCCCAAGCTCATGATCGCGTCGCTGCGAGTCAGGCCGATCCGGCCGAGCACGTCCCAGCAGAAGCCCGCGACGGCAAGATCCTTACCGTCCTCGGCGTCGGGGATTTCGATGCGGTGAGCGTCGATTCCCTTCTCTGCCAACGCAGCCCGTACAGCCTCCGCGGTCTCTGCCAGCGGCGGCTGATGGAAGATCGCGACAGTGCGCGCGCCGTCGAACTCGGCAACAAGGTCACCGAGCAGGCCGCGGCCGATCACGACCGGGTAGGGACTTGCGGTCTTCACCTCTACACGTACGGGTTCGGTCACTGCTCCACTACTCCGCTCCGGTTGTTCATTTGTCTTGAAGTTTCGACACCAATTGCCCGACGACACGCGCCGGGCTTCGGCCGTCCGTCCGAATCCGAATCGTGGCCGAACGCCGGTACAGCGGACGACGACGCCTCATCAGCTCCTGGTACTTGACCTTGGGATCTCCGCCGGCCAGCAGCGGACGATGATTGTTCGCCCCCGTGCGGCGAAGCCCTTCGGCGACACTGATCTCCAGGTAGATGACCGTGTGACCCTGGAGCAGTTCGCGCGTGCGATCGGACAGGATCGCACCACCGCCGAGCGAGACGATTCCGTCGGTGGCCTGCAACGCGTCGCGAACCACCGATTCCTCGATCTCACGAAACCGAGGCTCTCCGTCATGGGTGAAGATCTCCGGGATCGTTCTACCCGTGGTCCGTTCGATCTCGGCGTCGGTATCGACCAATTCGAGTTCGAGTGCCTGCGCGAGACGTCGACCGATGGTCGATTTGCCGGCACCGGGCGGACCGATGAGTACAGCCTTCGGCTTCATCGATACATGAGTCCTATCGAGGCGGTCGGGCTGCGATGCCCTCGGCGTAACGACGGTAGTTGGCAGTGGTTTCAGCAATGGAATCACCACCGAACTTTTCGAGTGCGGCCTGAGCCACGACAAGCGCAACCATCGATTCGGCGACGACGCCGGCGGCCGGAACCGCGCACACATCGCTGCGCTGGTGGATGGCAACCGCTTCCTCGCCGCTCTCCATGTCGACCGTCGCCAGAGCGCGCGGAACCGTCGAGATCGGCTTCATCGCGGCGCGAACTCGAAGGGCCTCACCATTGGTCATGCCACCTTCGATACCGCCTGCGCGGTTGGTGGAGCGCACGATGCCGTCGGGGCCCGGGCGGATTTCGTCGTGAGCTTCGCTGCCACGACGGCGCGCGGTCTCGAAGCCGTCACCGACCTCGACGCCCTTGATGGCCTGAATTCCCATGAGGGCAGCGGCAAGTCGTGAATCGAGACGCTCGGCGCCACTGACGAAGGTGCCGAGTCCGACCGGCAGGCCGTGGATGACGACCTCGACGACGCCACCGAGGGTGTCGCCGTCCTTCTTGGCCGATTCGATTTCGGCGATCATCGACTCTTCTGCAGCCTTGTCGAATGCGCGGACCGGGCTCGCGTCGATCGCGTCCAGGTCCTTGCCCTCCGGCACGGGCCCGACGTAAGGCTCGGAAGCACCGATGGAAATAACGTGTGAAACGACCTCGGCACCGAATACCTGACGCAGGAACGACCGTGCGACTGTTCCGGCGGCTACACGGGCTGCGGTCTCGCGAGCGCTGGCGCGCTCGAGGACGGGACGCGCGTCGTTGAAGCCGTACTTGAGCATGCCGCTGTAATCGGCGTGACCGGGACGCGGGCGCGTCAGCGGGGCATTGCGAGCCTGATCGGCGAGCAGGTCCGGGTCGACCGGGTCGGCGGACATGATGGTTTCCCACTTGGGCCACTCGGTGTTGCCGATTTCGATGGCCACGGGGCCACCGAGCGTAAATCCGTGGCGGACACCACCGATGATGGTGACCTTGTCGGCCTCGAACTTCATCCGCGCGCCACGGCCGTAACCGAGTCGACGACGGGCAAGTTCGGACGAGATGGCCTCAGAGGTCACTTCGACCCCCGCGACCATGCCCTCGAGCATCGCGACGAGGGCGGGACCATGGGATTCTCCGGCAGTTATCCAACGCAGCACGCCGACCATCTTTCCACGTCGCAGACCTCAGTTGTCACAGTGGCCCTCCGGGTGAACGCAGATGGCCCACACGCACGATGCGTGTGGGCCATCTCAGAGGTTCCTGCGGGCCTAGAACAGGCGGAATCCTCCACCGTTGGCATTGATGTCAGCCAAACCGATGTTGATGTCTGCCGAGTTGTCGGGAGCATGGAACGGCGGCGGGAGCGGCTCGAAGCAGTACGGTTCGAAGCCGTTGCTGATCAAGCCCACCAGGCGATCGCCGACGACGAGTGGTCCACCGGAGTCTCCGGGAATCGAGCACGTGTGCTCGACAATTTCACCGTAGACGGAGTCGTAGCCCCAGGTGATACCGCACGTGTTGCCGGTCGAACGGCCTTCCTTGCACACGATCGTGCCCGGTGCCGGCGGAGCGCCGATTCCGTTGATCGTCGTGCCGCCGACGGTACGTAGCGGGGCTACCTTCGCGTCGTCGAGATCGATCACCGCGATATCCGAGACCGGACTCGAGTAGGAGAACCGACCGATGGGGCCGGCTTCGGGCAGGTATTCGGCGAACACCCGGTCCCCGACAACTCCGCAGTGTCCGGCGGTGAGTGCCACGAGCGAGCCGGCGTTGTCGTATCCGACCGCGGTCAACGTGCACGCCGCAACTTGCTCCGGATCGGAATGATCCACGTCCGGCAGCAGGATTCCTGAGCCCCCGCCCAGTGCCACCGACGAAGGTGCAGGCGCGGCGCCGGCGACGCCCGCCCCTGCAGCCACAGCCGCCAAACAGGCTGCCGCAGCGACGAAAAGCCTTGTGCGCATAGGTTCCCCCGATAATCGAGTGCGAAACGAGATTCGTTTTGTCCCATTTCCGAAGCCTCAGTCAACGTCAGGGAGTGGACATTCGGCAAGTCCGACTCGCCGCATGCTGGGACTGCGCGCCTGCGATACCCGCCTTTATGAAACCGACGGTTACGTCTTTCCTGCAGATCACGGTCCGTCGTTGAACAGTCAATAACGCAAGGTTTTCCGCGGATGTTGCACTCGTCACGTCAACCAGGCAAACGCCGTCGAACCGCAGGCTGCCAGGCACATCGAGGGACCGTGCGCGATGGGCGAATTGTGGGCTACCGGCCCCGACTGTCGCCGGCCCAGTTTTCGCAGTTCGATCACGACACCCAGGGTTGCGGTGAGCACCGACGCAGACACCAACGACCACAGCCAGGCGTCAGCGCCCACCAATCCGGTCAGAGCGCCCAGCGGAAGAGAGAGCTTCACATCGCCGAGACCCATGGAACCAGGCGACATCACGTGCGCCAGGAGGTGGATTCCGGCGAGCAGTGCCGATCCCACTGCAGCAACCCACACCGTTCCCGACGCCGCCGCGTAGACCATCACGACGACGTAACCCGGCAGCGTGAAACTGTTGGGCAGCCGGCGCACGGCCAGGTCGACAGTCGAGATTGCGACGCACCACCACACCACGGCAAGACCTGAGATCAGTTGCACCACCGAGGTATTCAGTGCGCCGACGGCAACCCAACCTGTGGCGACACCGCACTGGGGCACACAACAGAGAGCCACGACTGGTCGATAACCGTGTCGTCGCAACCAACTGTCGACGATCGCCCGAGCACCGGCACCAGCGACTACCCCAGCGCCTGCCAAGACCACCAACGTCCACATGGTTTCGAGCTTGGTGTCTGGCGTTCACCAGCGGCACTCTACGAATCGCCTTGTGGACTACCTCGACACTGTGAACAGAGCTAAGCGATAGCGGCTGCCATCGCCTCTCGCGGAGCGGGCTTGCCCGTGAACTGCTCTACCTGCCCGAAGGCCTGATTGAGCAACATCTCGAGGCCACCGATCACCGTGCCACCAGCCGCCTCGACAACCGAAGCGAGTGGCGTCGGCCAGGGGTTGTAGATCGCGTCGAGGACAAATCGTGCCCTCCCCAGTTGCTGGGCGAAAGGCGCGGCCGCTTCTGCGGGAACGGTGCTGACCAAGACCGAGGATTCGGCACAGATCCCACCGAGTCGTGCGTCGTCGAAGGTGACCAGATCAATTTCCAACCCGACCGCGCCGCCGCATTCGACGGCCCCGGACGCACGTCCCGGATCACGCGCGACCACGGTGACTGCCCGAACTCCCATGTCGGCCAACGCGACCAATGCCGGCCGCGCGGTGCCGCCCGCGCCGACGACTACCGCCGAAGTGCCGCTGAGATCGCCGACGCCGCCGGCGATCAACGCACCGCTGACTCCGTCGACGTCCGTGCAGTCGGCACGCCAACCGCCCTCGATGCGAACCAAGGTGTTGGCCGAGCCGATGGTCACCGCTCGCGGTGTGCGTTCGGTGGCATAGTCGAGTGCTGCGATCTTGCCCGGCATCGTCACGGAGAGGCCGACCCATTCGGGGCCGAGTGAGTCAACGAGGGCAGGCAACTGCTCGCCGGTGCATTCGATCCGCTCGTAGGTCCAATCGCTCAGACCCAAAGCCTCGTACGCAGCAAGGTGCAGCAACGGCGACTTCGAGTGAGCGATCGGGCTTCCGAGAACTGCCGCCTTACGCGGCGTCGCGAGCGAAGTCGCGGTACTACCGTCCACTGTCGAGAATCCCACTTTGCTGTGCCAGTTCGATGTTGGCCAGATGCTCCTCGTAACTCTTGGTGAAGAGCGTCTGGCCTTCCTTGTTGATCGTGACGAAGTACAACCAGTCACCGGCCGCCGGAGATTCCACGGCCTTCAGCGCGTCGATGCTCGGTGAAGCAATAGGCGTCGCAGGCAGACCGGGCATTGCGTACGTGTTCCAGGGGGTGACGCGCTCACGGTCGGCATCGGTCGTGGCGACCTCGGTGGTGTCGAGTGAGTAGTTGACCGTGGAGTCGAACTGCAAAGGCTGATCGACTGCGAGTCGGTTGACGATCACCCGCGCGACCTTGGCCATGTCGCCAGGCAATGCCTCACGCTCGACCAGCGACGCTGCCACCAACAACTGGTACGGCGACATTCCGACCCCGCTGCCGGCTGTCAGAATCCCGGTGGCCTCGTACTTGGCGGCGCTACCCTCGACCAACGACCGCAGGATCTCGGTGGGCGTCGCAGTGGGATCGAAATCCCAACTGCTGGCGGCGATCAGGCCTTCGAGCTGACGGTCCTTGTCCGGCACGCTCTTGACCGACGACATCGCCCAGTCCGGCACGCCGAGCGAAGCCAGATCGGAAGACGCTCCCGCAGTGTTCAATTCGTCCGTCGAGACGCACTTCTGAGCAGAAACCGGGCCGACACAACTCGCCTCGGAAATGAGGTTGTAGATGCCCTTCTTGAGCGAGCCCGTCTGCGCGTCCGAACTGTCGTGCAGCTGACGCCCTTCGGCGATGACAACACTGCCGACTCGGGAGTCCGGGGCAACCAAACTGTCGAGTGCGCTCGCGGCACTACTCTGCACCGGCACCTGGTAGAAGCCGGGTTGTACCTTCTGGATCTCCGACGGATTGGCGATCGCAGCGTTGTAGAAAGCAGCCGAACTCGCGACGACGTTCTTCGCCTCCAGCGTCGCACCGATCTCCGATGCGGTTTCTCCACTGTTGATCTGGATGACCACGGGTGCGCCGCCCGGGCCGGCGAAGTCCTCCGCGGCCTTGTTGCGATCCATGTACCAGAGGGCACCGTAGGCACCGACACCGAGAACCGCGATCACCAACACCAGGAGAGCGAGAACACCAACCTTCTTACCTCGCTTGGCGCGCTTGTTGCGCGCTTCGCGTTGCTTGCGTGCCTCCGCTCGCGACATGTGTGGCGGATCGATGTTCTGCGGCAACGCACGCATGACCATGGTCTCGTCGTTGTCGAAGTCGAACGAACTGGTGGGCCGGCTTCCGCCGCCCTCATCCCACCGCGCGTTCACAGATCGCCCTCCAGTGCAGCGTCCTTCGACGACTCCCCTGGTTTCACAGCTCTACTCCGCTCGTCCAGCCAGCCTTGCAGGATTTCCACCGCCGCAGCCTGATCGATCATCGGCCGCTGGCCGCGTGCCTTGACTCCACTTTCGCGGAGGTTGCGCGCAGCCGTGACGGTCGTCAGTCGTTCGTCGGACAATCTCACCGGGATCGGTTCGACGGCCCGCTGCAGTCGTTTGGCGAATGCAGTCGCGATACCGGCGGCTTTACCTTGCTCACCGCGCAGCGTCTGTGGCAGTCCGACGATAACCTCAACGGCCTCGTATTCGGACACGATGGCGATAATGCGCCGGATATCCGGCGCGTCGGGCCCACGCTCCTTCGAGCGTGGAACCGTTTCCACCGGTGTCGCGAGGATGCCGTCGGGGTCGCTTGACGCGACGCCGATGCGAACACTGCCGACGTCGATGGCGATGCGCCGCCCGCGACCAGGGTCGTCGATGCCGGGGCGATCGGGACCCTGCTGCGTAGCCACCACCGTCAGCTGCCGCCCGCCAGCTCTCCGACTCTGTCCCGGATCGCATCGAGCGCCGCCGGGATTCCGGCAGAGTCCGAACCCGAGCCCTGGGCCATGTCGGGCTTTCCGCCGCCGCGGCCACCGATCTTGGGACCGAAGGACGCGACAAGCTCGCCGGCCTTCACACCGAGACCCTGGGCCGCCTTGCTGGATGCGACCACGAACGGGACCTTGCCGTCGACGTCACCGAGGAGAGCTACGACGGCGGGTTCGGAGCCGAGTCGGCCCTTGATGTCCGTGACGAGGCTGCGCAGATCGTTGCCGCCGACTCCCGCGGGAGCAGGCTCGGCAATGACCAGGACGCTACCGATGCGCTTGGCCTTGGCGACGTACTCGCCTGCCGACGCCAGCACAGCCTTGGCCTTGGTCTGCTCGAGTTCCTTCTCGGCCACCTTGAGTCGCTCGACGAGCGCCTCGACGCGGGCGGGTACCTCTTCCGAAGGAACCTTCAGTGAGGAGGAGAGTCCGGCGAGGAGAGCGCGTTCCTTGGCGAGGTAGCGGTAGGAGTCCAAACCGACGTACGCCTCGACGCGTCGGATTCCGGAGCCGACCGACTGCTCACCGAGCAGCGTGACCTGACCGATCTGGGCGGAGCTTCCGACGTGAGTACCGCCGCACAGTTCCATCGAGAAGGGACCGCCGATTTCGACGACACGAACCTCGTCGCCGTAGTTCTCACCGAAGAGTGCCATCGCACCCATCGCCTTGGCCTTGTCGAGATCCGTGACAAATGTGTTGACCGCGTAGTTGGACGCCACGGCTTCGTTGGTGAGTGCCTCGATGTCCTGCTTCTGGGAGTCGGACAGCGCACCCTGCCAGGAGAAGTCGAAGCGGAGGTAGCCCGGCTTGTTGAGCGAGCCCGCCTGCACCGCGTTGGGGCCGAGCACCTGACGCAGCGCCGCGTGCACCATGTGGGTACCGGAGTGCCCCTGGGTTGCACCCTTGCGCCACTCGGCGTCGACGTGCGCGAGCACGACGTCGCCCTCGGTGATCTCGCCCTTCTGCACCGTCACCTTGTGCGTCCAGACCTTCTTGGCGATCTTCTGCACGTCGTTGACCTTGGCTTCGAGGCCCGGCGCGGTGAGCGAACCGATGTCGGCGATCTGTCCACCGGACTCGGCGTAGAGCGGGCTGCGGTCGAGGATTACCTCGACGTCCTGACCGGCCTTCGCTACCGGGACACGGACGCCGTCGACGATCAGTGCGAGGACGTGAGCCTCGGAGACGAGCTCGTCGAAACCGGTGAACTCGGTGGCACCTCGATCGAGCAGTTCCTTGTAGACCGTGAGGTCCGCATGCGCGTGCTTGCGCGCTTGAGCGTCGTCCTTGGCGCGCTTGCGCTGCTCGGCCATGAGCGTGCGGAAACCGTCTTCGTCGACGGTGAGACCGGCCTCGGACGCCATTTCGAGCGTGAGGTCGATCGGGAAGCCGTAGGTGTCGTGCAGTGCAAACGCCTGATCGCCGGCGATGACCGACTTTCCGGACGACTTGACCGTCTCGGCAGCATTCTCGAACAGGGCCGAACCCGACGCCAGCGTCTTGAGGAACGCGGTCTCCTCACCGACGGCAACGTTCTCGATGCGCGTGAAGTCGGTTTCCAGAACCGGGTACGACGGCGCCATCGTGTCGCGGACGACGATCATGAACTCGCGCATGGTGGGCTGCTCGCTGCCGAGCAGTTTGGCCGAGCGCACGATACGACGCAGCAACCGGCGCAGGACGTATCCGCGGCCGTAGTTGCCGGGGTTCACACCGTCGGCGATCAACATCGCGGCGGTGCGTGCGTGGTCGGCGATGACGCGGAAACGGACGTCAGAAGTGTGATCGGTCCCGTACACGCTGCCGGTCAGTTCGGCGGCCTTGTCGATGACGGGGCGGAGAAGGTCTGTCTCGTAGACGTTTTCGACGCCCTGCAGGAGGAACGCAACGCGCTCGACGCCCATGCCGGTGTCGATGTTCTTCTTCGGCAGCGGTCCGAGGATCGGGTAGTCGCCCTTGTTGGTGCCCTCGCCGCGCTCGTTCTGCATGAACACGAGGTTCCAGATCTCGATGTAGCGATCCTCGTCGGCTTCCGGGCCACCCTCGACGCCGTACTCGGCGCCGCGGTCGTAGAAGATCTCCGAGCAGGGGCCGCACGGTCCGGGAATGCCCATGGACCAGTAGTTGTCCTTCATGCCGCGGCGCTGGATGCGCTCTTCGGGCACACCGACCTCGTCGCGCCAGATCGAGAACGCTTCGTCGTCGTCGAGATAGACGGTTGCCCACAAGCGCGTGGGATCGATGCCGTATCCGCCGTCCTCGACCGAACCTGTCAGCAACTGCCAGGCGTGGGAGATGGCTTCCTTCTTGAAGTAGTCACCGAAGGAGAAGTTGCCCGCCATCTGGAAGAAGGTGTTGTGGCGGGTGGTGATGCCGACCTCTTCGATGTCCAGGGTGCGGACACACTTCTGCACAGACGTCGCGCGCGAATAGGACGGCGTCTGCTGCCCGAGGAAGAACGGCACGAACGGAACCATGCCCGCGTTGACGAACAGAAGGTTCGGGTCGTCGAGAATCAGCGAGGCGCTGGGCACCTCGGTGTGGCCGGCCTTGACGAAGTGGTCGAGGAATCGCCTGCGGATCTCGTGGGTTTGCACTAACCGGTCCTTACCTTCAAGAGCGTCGAGCTATGGGTGTCCAGACTAACGCGTCGACCGGTGGAACCTGGCAGGCGTCAGCCACGAACGATTCGGCGGAGTTTGCTCACCCGATCGGCGATCTCTCGCTCGTTGCCGTGTGCGGTGGGCTGGTAATAGTCGACACCCACCAGATCGTCCGGTGGATACTGTTGCCGCAGAACACCATCACGTGTGTCGTGCGGGTACTTGTATCCGACTGCGTTGCCCAATTGCTCGGCACCCTTGTAGTGCCCGTCACGCAGATGCGGCGGTACCAGTCCGGATTTTCCGGCGGCCACGTCGGCCATGGCTGCACCGAGAGCGGCGATCACCGCACCCGATTTGGGAGCCGTCGCCAGATGAATGGTGGCCTGTGCCAGCGCCAGACGAGCCTCCGGCATACCGATCAGCTGCACTGCCTGGGCAGCGGCGGTGGCAGTCTGCAGCGCCATCGGGTCCGCCATGCCGATGTCCTCGCTGGCATGAACCACCAGACGCCTCGCGATGAAACGAGGGTCTTCGCCCGCGGTCAGCATCCGAGCGAGGTAGTGCAGGGCGGCATCGACGTCGGAGCCGCGAATGCTCTTGATGAAGGCGCTGATGACGTCGTAGTGCTGATCTCCGGCACGGTCGTACCGAACCGCGGCCTTGTCGACACTGGCCTCGACGGTCGCGAGGTCGAGCACCACCGGGCCCGAAGAGTCACCGGCCGTGTCCAGTGCAGCTCCGGCAGCGGCCTCGAGTGCCGTCAGGGCTCGGCGTGCGTCACCGGCCGCCAGACGAACGAGGTGTTCCATCGCGTCGTCGTCGATCGCGATCGCTCCCCCGAACCCGCGCTCGTCGGCGACCGCACGCTCGAGCAGTTCCTGGACATCCGCAGCGGTGAGCGATTGCAGTTGCAGGACCAACGAGCGCGACAACAGCGCGGAGACGACCGAGAAGGACGGGTTCTCGGTGGTCGCGCCGACCAGGAGCACGATCCGGTTCTCGACCGCGGCGAGCAAGGCGTCCTGCTGGGTCTTGGAGAAACGATGGACCTCGTCGATGAACAAGACGGTCTGTTCGCCGTTCAGCAGACGGCGGCGGGCAAGTTCGATGACACCGCGGACTTCCTTGACGCCGGCGGACAGGGCAGACAGTGCCTCGAACCGACGGCCGGTAGCGCCCGAGATCAACGAGGCGAGCGTGGTCTTGCCGGTGCCGGGAGGTCCGTACAGGAGAACCGATGCGGCGCCGGACCCCTCGACCATTCTGCGCAGCGGAGCACCAGGGCCGAGCAGGTGCTGTTGACCGACAACTTCACCGAGGGCGAGGGGACGCATGCGGACGGCCAGAGGAGCTCCAGGCGGCACCGAGGACAATGCACGCTCGGCGACAGACACGACATCGGGTTCGTCGACGATCGCGGATTCCTCCGGAGTTGCCTCGAACAGGCCGTCTTCCGCCACCACGCCGTCTTTCGCCCCCACACTGTCTTCCGCTTGCCAATCGCTCACGAATCGACGCTACTAGAGACCACCGACGCTTGACACAACCCTCGGTTCCGCCAGCCCTCACGTCCTCGGCAAAGGCGCTGTAATAGCGTTGTCGCCATGAGCACCTCCGAGATCGCCACCGTCCTCGCGTGGCACGATGCACTCAACTCCCAAGACATCGACACACTTCTGCAGTTGTCGAGTGACGACATCGAGGTAGGCGGCCCCAAGGGCGCGAGCCAGGGACTCGCTGCCCTGCGCGAGTGGGCCACCAACGCCGGCATCACGCTCGTCCCCGGGAAGATGTACGTCCACCACGGCGTGGTCGTCGTCGAACAGACCGCAACGTGGGCGGCCGAACCGGACAAGTCCGCGACCCTGGCCTCGGCTTTCCGAGTCGTGGCCGACCAGGTGACGTCGACGTTCCGCCATCCTGATCTGGCGACGGCCCTCGCGGCGACGGACCTGTCCGAGAACGATCTGGTCTCCGACAACTGAGCGGACTACCGAAAAAGGGCGCTCGTGCTGCATGCACGGGCGCCCTTCTGCGTGTGATCAGTCAGAGACTCAACTGAACTCGGTGCGCAGCGCCGCCACGACGTCGCGGGCGTGTGCCTCGACGGCGTCGTTGCCGGCGAGCTTCGCCGAACGCGCGAGTCTTGCCCAGCGTCCCACCAGTGCGTCGGCCCGTGGAATCGAGAGATAGTGCTCGCGGACAGCGGCGATACGTGAATGATCCTCGGGCAGGTACAGATAGGTGCTGAGCCAGACCCAGATAAGTTGGGCCTCGACGATCCTGCGCCCCAATTCGGCCTCGTCGGCCAGGGCCGGCCACATCCCGACGACCTCGGCCCGCCAGGCATCGACCATCGCCGACGCCCGCTCTTCGGTCAGGTCGATGTTGCACAGGCAACCGGGGAACGACACCAACGCGTAGGTGATGTCGAGGAGGGCGTCGCGGTAGCCACCCCACTCGTAGTCGAGGAACTGCACGCCGTCGTCGTTGACGATGATGTTGTCTGGGCACAGGTCCGACGGACTGAAGGCGCGGAATCGACCGCCACTGAACAGTGTCTGCGCGTGCCGAACCTGCTCGAGAATGTCCGAACTCACATCGATGCCGAGACTTTCCACCAACATCGCGGGAACACGGGCCACTGCTCGTCCCACCTGATCCGCCACTTCATCGGAGCAATGGGCGACCTCGGCTCGACGCAGCAGTGCGGTGAAGTCGTCCTCACGGCCGACGGTCGCGGCGTGCATGCGCCCCATGGCCTGCGCCATGGCCATCAGCGTGTGAGTGACGGTGTCCGGGTCGGAGTCTTCGAGGCGGACGCTGATTGCGGTGGCGTCGCCGAGATCACTCAGGATCAAGAGGCGAGCATCGAGGTCGGACGCCAACAGTTCTGCGCCGGGGCGTGCGTCCTTGGCAAGCGCGTTGGCGAACTGATACGACACCGCTTCACGAAGGAAAGCGGTCTCGACGTCGAAGTCACCTTCAGACGCGGCGGGGAGCGCAATCGCGGTTTTGGTGGCTCCCTGAAAGTTGTCGCGGACCTGCTTGATCACCAGCGTTCGAGGCAGGGAGAACGGGTTCTCGGCGACACGTACGCGCAGCACGACGGTGCGGCCACTCCCCCCGAGATCGACTGGATCCACCAGGGTTACGGGTGCCCCTGTGCGGCGTGTCAGCAACTGCTCAGCAGCTGCGACGACTTCGGAAACGGGGTCTGCCAGTAATGCGGTCATCACCGACCAACTTACCCGTTAGTGACTCCGATCATGCCCAGCTCATCCACTCACAGCGGCGAATTCAAGCTCTCACAGCGACAGAAATTGCCGTCTACCTGCGGTGATGACAAAAGTCCCTAATCGCCACACCGGCACACAGGTCTCGCGAGAATTCTGCTGTCGGTGAGCAGAACTCCGAACCGGCGATGTCATGGAGTTTTGTCCTCGTCGACAAATCGAGAAATGCCTTTCAACGCTGCTTCGAATTCCTCGTCGGCCCGGGTTCTGACCCAGAGGACGAGCACGCAGGCAGTGACGATCCCGACCAGGTTGACAGCCAGTTGCAGCGACGACAACCCGGCGATCCGCCATTCGCCGTTTGCTGCCGCAACCACCGCGAAACCGGCGGCAGGAACCGTGGTGACGGAGATGAACACTCCGACCAAGGCAGCGGACTTCGACGAGACGAGTGCCAGCATCCCAGCCGCACCGGCAAGAAGCGCGACGACAAACGAGATGGGCCCGACCTTGTAGACGAAATCGACCTCGTGGAGCGATTCGAGACTCACGACGTCCATCCACCCGAAGAACTTCACCACGAACGTTGCGGCGAGAGTCACGCCCATCGCGATGGGGAATCCGACGGCGAGCGCGAGAATCGAACGTCGACGCAACCGTCGATCCCGCCGTACGAGTGCCACAGCCAGCGCGGCCAGCGGCCCGAACTCCGGGCCGACGACCATGGCGCCCACGATCGTGATCTGAGAGTCGGTGACAACGCCGATTGCCGCGAGCAGACATGCGATCGTCAGGAACGCGACGAACAATCCGTTGAGAGTTGATTCTTCCCGAGTGCGGGACAGCAATTCCTCCCACACGACGGAATCCGCGGGATCACCCGGCACGTCGCGCTCAGCTTTGCGCGCCGCCGCCGACAACACCGTCTCGACTGGTACGAGCGTCATTCCGCCGTCCTCGGCGACGCCGAGAGCCGTCAGAGCATCGACGACGTCGTTGGCCGCCTCACGGGCGACGTCGGCCTCCACCATGTCGCCGGCGGGATGAACCGCGACATCACGTAATACGACGATGTGTGTCGCGCCCCGCTGCGACGCGAGCACACCGAGAACTTGCTCGGTGCGCTCGGTCGGGCAGATCACCCGCAAATGCAGCATGGCGATCCGGTGTCGGCTCTACTTGGCTTCGGCGGTGTCGCCTTCGGACTTCTTGTCCTCTGACTTCTTCTCGGGCTTCGCGTCAATACCCGATTCCTTGCGCTGCTGCGCAGAAATCGGTGCCGGAGCATCCGTCAGCGGGTCGACGCCGCCACCGGACTTCGGGAACGCGATGACCTCACGGATGGAATCCATGCCGGCGAGGAGCGCGGTGATGCGGTCCCAGCCGAAAGCAATTCCGCCGTGCGGAGGCGCGCCGAAGGCGAAGGCGTCGAGAAGGAAGCCGAACTGCTCCTGCGCCTCTTCCTCGGAGATGCCCATCACCTTGAACACTCGTTCCTGAATGTCCTTGCGGTGGATACGAATACTGCCGCCGCCGATCTCGTTGCCGTTGCAGACGATGTCGTAGGCGTAGGCCAGAGCGGAATCCGGATCGGTGTCGAACGTGTCGAAGAACTCCGGCTTCGGCGACGTGAACGCATGGTGCACGGCGGTCCAGGCGGAGTGGCCGAGCGCAACGTCACCGGATGCAGTGGCGTCGGCGGTCGGCTCGAACATCGGAGCGTCGACGATCCACACGAAGGCCCACGCGTCGGGATCGATGAGGTCCTTCTTGCGGGCGATCTCACCACGGGCTGCGCCGAGAAGGGCGCGCATCGGCTTCGTTGCGCCGGCTGCGAAGAAGACGCAGTCGCCCGGCTGAGCTCCGACGTGGGCGGCCAGGCCCTCACGCTCGGCGTCGGTCAGGTTCTTGGCAACAGGTCCACCGAGAGTGCCGTCTTCGCCGACCAACACGTACGCCAGGCCCTTGGCCCCGCGCTGCTTGGCCCATTCCTGCCAGGCGTCGAGTTGCTTGCGCGGCTGGCTTGCACCGCCGGGCATCACGACGGCGCCGACGTACTCCGCCTGGAACACGCGGAACGTCGTGTCCTTGAAGAAGTCCATGCACTCGACGAGTTCGATGTCGAAACGCAGGTCCGGCTTGTCGCTGCCGTAACGACGCATTGCCTCGGTGTAGGTCATGCGGTCGATCGGCGTCTTGATCTCGTGGCCGACGAGCTTCCAGAGCGCCGTCAGGATTTCCTCGGCAAGCAGGATGATGTCGTCCTGGTTGACGAAAGCCATCTCGATGTCGAGCTGAGTGAACTCGGGCTGACGATCGGCGCGGAAATCCTCGTCGCGGTAGCAACGCGCGATCTGGTAGTAGCGCTCGATGCCGCCGACCATGAGTAGCTGCTTGAACAGCTGCGGGCTCTGCGGCAGTGCGTAGAAGCTACCGGGCTGCAGGCGTGACGGTACGAGGAAGTCACGGGCACCCTCTGGCGTCGAACGCGTGAGCGTCGGAGTCTCGACCTCGACGAACTCGTGGTGCGCGAGAACGCCGCGCGCTGCAGCACTTACCTTGGAACGCAAGCGAATTGCGGATCCGGGCCCTTCACGACGCAAGTCGAGGTATCGGTACTTGAGGCGAGCTTCTTCGCCGACCTGATCGTCGAGCTGGAACGGCAGCGGTGCGCTTTCGTTGAGAACCTCGAGTTCGGTGGCGTTGACCTCGATTGCTCCGGTGGGGATCTCGAAGTTCTGGTTGCCCTCGGGGCGAACCTCGACCGTTCCGGTTACGCGAACGCAGTATTCCGCGCGCAGACGGTGCGCCTGCTCGGCCACGTCACCTGCCCGGAAAACTACCTGCGCAACTCCGGATGCATCACGGAGATCGATGAAGATCACTCCGCCGTGATCACGACGCCTGGCTACCCAACCGGTGAGCGTTACGGTCTGCTCTGCCTGCTCGGGTCGCAATGAACCGGCGAGATGTGTGCGCAGCACGGGATTCCTTTCGAACTACTTCCAATAACCGACGACCGACTACTTTGCCTGCGATCCTACGGAGCGAACTGCGCAGAGCGGAAACGCGGACCCGCATCCCATGCGAAGCTATCTCCAGAAGTGACGGCAAGCACTTGTTCACGACAGCAGAAAGCGGACATAGATGACCTTCAACGAGGGGGCCCGCGGCGAAGCGGGACGCGTTCAGGTTCAAGGCGGCGGGGGCGGCGGTGGCCGCGGCGGCAAAATCGCGATCGGCGGTGGCGCGGGCGGCATCATCGTTCTGATCCTGGCACTGTTGTTCGGCGGTGACCCCGGCTCACTACTGGGCACGTCCACCGAAACTTCGAGTTCGTCGACCGGACTGTCGTCGGTCGACGAGTGCACCGGCGCTCAGGCAAACGCCGATGTGAACTGCCGCGTCACACTGACCGTCGGAAGCCTCGACGACGTTTGGGAACAGCAGTTGGTCAAGCAGACCGGTACGGCGTACGTGCGACCCGAAGTCATTCTGTTCAGCGGTTCGGTCAACACCGGTTGCGGCCAGGCGTCGAGTGATGTCGGTCCGTTCTACTGCCCGGCGGACCAAACGGCGTACTTCGATACGAGCTTCTTCCAATTGCTCGTCGACCGTTTCGGTTCCAGTGCCGGACCGCTCGCACAGGAGTACGTGGTCGCTCACGAGTTCGGACATCACATCCAGAATCAGCTCGGCGACATCGGCCGCGCGCAGGCCGACCCGCAGGGTGAGCAGTCGGGTGCGGTTCGCACCGAACTCCAGGCCGATTGCTACGCAGGCGTCTGGGCGCATTTTGCCGACACGATTCCCGATCAGGCGACCGGTCAACCGTTCCTGAAGCCCTTGTCAAAAGACGACATTCGCGACGCGTTGTCCGCCGCCTCGTCGGTGGGCGACGACCGTATCCAGAAGTCCACGACCGGTCGGGTCAACCCTGAAGGCTGGACACACGGTTCCTCGGCACAGCGTCAGGCGTGGTTCATGACCGGATACCAGACCGGCCAGATCTCGTCGTGTGACACGTACTCGGCGCGGGATCTGAACAATCCGCCCGATCTGAAGCGGTAGAGAACCTCCGAAATACCATCCCGCCGACAATTTTTTCTGTCTTGACAGATTTGGTTGTCGGTGGGATGGTTTTCTCATGTTGGAAGTTGCAGTCATCGATCGTCCCGCAGCTGCCGAGGCCTCGCTCGATCCGATCCGCCAACGGATTCTGGCTGAACTGGCAGTTCCGGCATCAGCATCCTCGCTGGCACCCCGAGTGGGTTTGACACGCCAGAAGATCAATTACCACTTGCGCACTCTCGAGGAACACGGACTCGTCGAACTCGTCGAGGAGCGCAAGCGGGGAAACATGACGGAGCGGATCATGCAGGCCAGCGCCGCGTCGTACGTCATCTCCCCCGCTGCAATGTCGGCGCTCGCGCCGGACCCGAGCCGGTTCCCGGATCAGCTCTCGGCGCGCTGGCTCGTCACTCTCGCGGCGCGGATCGTCCGAGAGGTCGGCGAACTGATCGCCGGCGCAACTGCGGCCGGAAAACCGTTGGCGTCCTTTGCCATCGACAGCGACATCATCTTTGCCACGGCGGCCGACCGCGCCGCCTTCGCCGGCGAACTCGGGGAGTCGATCAACTCACTTGTGGCCAAATACCACGACGGCAATTCCGAAGCCGGGCGCAAACACCGCTTGGTTGTCGCCCTGCATCCCAGTCTCACCACACCCCACGTCACCACACCCGAAACGGAGCAGTAGCGATGTCCGAGAAATTCGAAATCCGCCGCGAGGTGGTCGTCCCCGGAACTCCCGAGCAGATCTGGGCCGCGATCTCGGCAGAGACGGCCGGCTGGATGTTCCCGTCTCCGCTCGAAATCCCTGCGGACGGCAGTAGTCCGGACAGCCCGATCATCGCGACGTGGGAGCCGCCCCGCGAGCTCGCCATCCACATGCAAGGCCCCGACGGCTGGTTCAACAACCTCGAGTACGTCGTCGAGGCCCGCGACGAGAGCACCGCCGTTGTCCGCTACGTCCATGCCGGAGTGTTTGCCGAGGACTGGGACAACCAGTACGACGGCGCGGGTAAGCACACGGACTTCTACCTGCACAGTCTCGGACAATACGTGCGGTACTTCGCCGGCAAACCCGTCACCTATGTCTCGGCCGAAGGCCCGGAATCCTCGTCCTCGCCGCAAGCGATGGGAACGCTTCGCAGCGCCCTCGGAATCACCTCGGGCACCGCTGTCGGTGACGCCACGTCGGTGGAAGTCCCCGGAATCGGAACCGTCGACGCGATTGTCGACTACATCAACGACTGGTTCATCGGCTTGCGTACCGAGGACGCATTGCTGCGGTTCTACGGACGAAACGCCTTCGGCGGCACCGTCGACGCGGCCCATCACCTCTTCGCAGAGGGCGCTGACGGTGGATCAGCAACGACAGCGTGGCAGGCCTGGCTCGACGGCGTGTTCGCCTGAGTCGTCACACTCCCCGCTCTGCTGACACGCGACCGTCGTCGATCGCGGTCAGCAAAGCGGCATGATCGCGTGCGTTGCGTTTGGCGTAGGCAGCCGCGAACTCCCCGATCGCGAAATCGAATTCGGTTCCGTCACCGAGATATTCGGCGATCGCAATCCGATCGGACGAGCGAGCATGCGCATAGGCCAGGACCCTCGCGCATAGTCGCCCGTAGAGTTCCATCCCTTCGGGTTTCATGGTTTCGATGACCGCTGATCCCTTGCCGTCCCGAAGTTGGCGGATGTAGAAGTCGTGCTCATCCTCGTCGAGTCCCGGTCCGCGCTCCCACCCCAGGAAGATGTCACTGGTGGCCTGCATCAGGCGCTGCCCGTTCACTACTCGTTCGCCCTCGTTGGAGAAGGTGGGGCCATCGACGTACGCCGAGAGAACGGACGGCTGCGCCTCCTTGACCTGCAGGATCAACGGATCGTCGTCGTCGACGCCTTTCATCAGGATCATCCACGCGCGCGTTCCGACGCTCCCGACACCGACAACTTTCCGCGCGATGTGCGTCATCTCGAAGCTTTCGAGCAACACCCGACGGTCCCACTGCAACGTGCTTCGATAGGAACGAACGCGCTGACGTAGCAACTCCTCGATCTGAGTGAGGTCGGTGCCCGCGAACAATTCCTCTGCCGGCACGATCAGCGGCGGGTCACTGATGAACCGCCTTCTCCCGTCGACGATTTCGGTGAATTTTCCGGCAGCCTGAGCGCTGTCTCGGCGACGAGCCTTGTCCAACGTCGCCTGGGTCCGCTCGAGCATTCGCTTCTTCAAATCGACGCGAAGTTCTTCCAGTCCGTCTTCGGGTGCGATGTGCGCGTACCAGACTGCAAGGTTCCCCAATCCTGCCTGAGCGATCAGGGTTTCGCGATACTCGGCCGCACACCCGCGAACGATCTTCTTACGCTCTTTGCCGGAGTATCCGTTGTCCTTCGCTGCGATCGCCAAACTGGCGGCCAGTCGTTTCACGTCCCATTCGAACGGCCCCGGGTACGTTTCGTCGAAGTCGTTGATGTCGAACGCGAGCTTTCGCTCGGGCGTCGCATAGATACCGAAGTTGCTCAGGTGTGCGTCGCCGCAGAGTTGGCTGTTCAGGCCGGAATCAGGGCTTCGGGACAAGTCGTCCGTCATCACCAGGGCAGCACCACGGAAGAACGAGAACCGGGACGCCGACATGCGCCCGTATCGGATGGGCACCAGGTCCTGTACCCGCGACTTCGCCTGCAATTCCAGCAGTGATATCGGATCGCGGTCACTCTCAGTCAGATCCGCGAGCGCGGCCAATGGCGTATCTCTACGCGCCTGGCGACCGCGCGCCCGCCTCTCGTCGACAGTGGGATGCTCGGTACGCACTGCTGTCATCTGCCCGACCTTTCACTCGCAACGGCTATCGCTACGAACTCGACGCGTCGGGCGTCGTTCGGCCTCCTGATCCGCGCGCTGCGCGTACCAGGAGTTCCGGACTTGACACCAACGCCTTGCGCCACGGAAGTACCCCGTCGATCTCGATCTGAATCGACAGGCTCAACACGGTCCGAATCAGAACGATCATGCCCAGAACTGCGGCGTCGGTCAGCGACGGTGAAGACGTCACAGTCTTCACCAGATCAGCGGCGACAAGGATCTCGAGCCCGAGAAGGATGACCGCACCCATCGTCTCGCGCAGAGTGCGAAACGCTGAACTACCGTCGCGCGTTCGACTCCAGGCGCGCCCCGCGATCACGAATGCGAACACGAACCCGAGGACCATGGCGACAACACCGAGTACTTCGAACCATTCGGTGACAAGCTCGAAGAACCTGATTTTGTCCATGATCATGATTCTCGAGGTAATGCACCGATAAGTCGAGGTGACACGACGGAGTCAGCTGAAGATCCGCTCGATGTCGTCGAGTCGCAGCTCGGTCGCGCGAGGAGAATAGCCCGAGCCCCACAGGCTGTCGTCGACGTAATGGACGTTCCCCGAGCGGACAGCGGGAAGACGCTCCCAGAGCGGGTTCATTGCCAACTGCGCGCGGACGTCCTGCTGGTCCTGGAATGCACCCACGATGATCACGTCGCTGGTCACCTGATCGAGTTGCTCCGCTGTGAGTGTGCGGGTGAACTCCTCCGATGTAGCTCGATCGCCCGGGAAACCGAGAGCATCGAGAAGAGCGTCGACCTGGTTGTAGACGACACCGTTCTCGCCGGTACGCAGCAGCATCACCGACGGTAGCGAGCCGAGGGCCGAGAGCCGATCCTTGATTGCGAGGAGGCGCTCTTCCGTTCTCGCGTTCAATTCCGCAGCAGCTTCTTCCCGTCGGACCGCGACGCCCATCGAGGTGACCAACTTCTTCATCTCGTCCCACGTGAGGTACCCGTTGAAGCCGGCGAACACTGGAACACCGGTCGCAGAGAGTTCGTCGTAGGACTTTGCCGCATAAGCATTTCCGGCGGTCAGGAGCATGACGATCAGATCCGGCGACGCGCCGATGATCGCTTCCTTGTTCCACGTTCCCGCCGTGCCGAGGTTCGGGATGTTCGCCGCCTCCGGCATCGTGCGCAACACCGCGTCGCCGCCCACCCCTTCGAGACCGAAGAAGCCGCCGACGATCTTCTCCGGCGGCACACCGAGGTCGAGGACCGTCGCCATGGCGCTGACGTGGGCGATGACCATTCGCTGCGGATCCGACGGAATCTCGACTCTGCCCGTCTCATCCTGCACTGTGACGAGACCACTTGGCGCCGAGCCGTTTTCGTCGCTGCTGCACGCTGCCAGCAATGTCGCAGCCGCGACACCGAGCCCGGCGCCGAGGAATCCCCTGCGTGTCAGCGCATCGACGATGCGTTCCCACTGCTCGTCTGTATCGAGTGTGGTGTTATCGAGTGCGGGCGCCAGGCAGATCGAGTTCGGCACAGTTCGGTCCATTCGTTCGAGCGGTCGAAGATCTCCTCGATTGTGGCTATCGAACCGTCGAAACTGAACAGGATTTCGAGCCGACATCTATCGCTGTCCGGTCACACCTTCTTGACGACGCTCGACTTCAATTGCATCGGTCCGATGCCGTCGACCTTGCAGTCGATGTCGTGGTCGCCAACGCCCTGAACAAGGCGGATGTTGCGCACTTTCGTACCTGACTTGATGCCGGTCGGACTGCCCTTCACCTTGAGCGTCTTGACGACCGTCACCGTGTCTCCGTCCGCAAGGATGTTGCCTACGGCATCTTTCACCACACCCAGTTTCACCACACCCGAGTCCTCGCCGGCACTATCGGTCGGCGCCCACTCGTGCGCGCAGGACGGGCAGACCATCAACGCGCCCATCTCGTAGGTGTATTCGCCGGCGCATTCGGGGCAAGGGGGCAAGGTGTCTTCCACGCGGTTCATCCTATCCACCAGGCACCCGATCCCCATTTTTTGCATTTCATGAGGCATTCTTGGGCGAAATATTGCATTCGATGAAACTTTGCACTCTGTGCAATTATGGATGAAATGGGAACCGAAACTCTCGGATTGCGCGAACGAAAACGAATTGCGACGAGGCAGCTGATCGAGCACACTGCCGTCGAACTCGTCCTCGACCTGGGCTATGACGAAGTGACCGTCGAGAAGATCTGCGAGGCCTGCAATCTGTCGACCCGCACGTTCTTCAACTACTTCCCCACCAAGGACGCGGCGATCGGTGGGCTCATGCTCGTCGTGCCAAGTGAGGCAACCATGCTCACGCTCATCGGCGAGCACCCGGACGATCCGCTGCGCGGCGCCCTCGCGGTCTTCGAGGCGGCGATGCAGATCGTCGACGAGCGACCCGATCTGCTCGCGCATCGACGCGAATTGTTCGAACGTCATCCCACGCTGTTGCAACAACATCTGGCCACCTTCCACGATCTTGAAGACACGCTCACCCGGATCCTCACGCGGGAGTTGTCGCACAGAACCGAGTATCGCCGCCTGCACTCGGATACAGCCGCTGCCGACGAAGCCACGGCAACGGTCATCACCGCAGGCGCCGCGATGCGTTACGTCTTCCGAAAATGGCAGAACAGTGAACGGGCAAGCCCCAGAACCGACTTGCTTGATCCGGCACTACTCCTGATGGCTCGAATACTCAGGTCCGAGAGCTGATCCGCACTCTCTCGCACCAGCTGTCACTCAACTAAGGAACTACATGTCCACTCGAGAAGCTGCGACCGTCGAGCCTGACGGCACGCATACCGATACCGAGGCCGCGCCGGACAAACGGTCGATCATCCTCGTTTTTGTCGGGCTTATGATCACGATGCTTCTGGCATCGCTCGACCAGATGATCTTCAGCACCGCGCTCCCGACCATCGTGGGCGAATTGAACGGCGTCAACCACATGGTCTGGGTGACGACGGCATACATCCTCGCCTCGACCGTCATGATGCCGGTGTACGGAAAACTCGGTGACCTGATCGGGCGCAAGGGCCTCTTCATCGGCGCCATCAGCATTTTCATCGTCGGTTCGGTGATCGGCGGTCTGTCCCACGACATGACCACACTCATCGCTGGTCGAGCCGTGCAAGGACTCGGCGGCGGCGGATTGATCCTGCTGTCCCAGGCGATCATCGCCGACGTCGTCCCCGCCAGGCAACGCGGCCGGTACATGGGTGCGATGGGCGGCGTGTTCGCACTGGCTTCGGTTGCCGGCCCCCTTCTCGGTGGATGGTTCACCGAGGGCATCGGCTGGCGCTGGGCATTCTGGATCAACATCCCCCTCGGGCTCCTCGCAATCGCGAGCGCAATGGCATTCCTTCACCTGCGGAAGCCGAACCTCGGCAAACCTCGCATCGACTATCTGGGGATGGTCCTCGTCGCAACGGCCGCAACCTGTCTGATCCTGTTCACCACCTGGGGCGGCAACACCTACGCCTGGGGGTCAGGCGCCATCATCGGGTTGATCATCGGCTGCATCGTGACCGCAGTGGCGTTTGTCTTCGTCGAGAAGCGTGCTGACGAACCGGTAATTCCGATGCACCTGTTCGCTCAACGAAACTTCGTGTTGACCACCGTCGCGGGTCTGATCATCGGCATCGCGATGTTCGGTGCGCTCGCATACCTGCCGACCTACATCCAGATGGTGACAGGCAAGAACGCCACCGAAGCAGGACTGATGATGATTCCGATGATGGCAGGCCTGCTGGTCGCCTCGATCGGATCCGGTCAGCTCGTCAGCAAGACCGGCCGCTACAAGATCTTCCCCATCGTCGGAACATCCATCGTCGCAGTCGCTCTGGTCCTGCTCTCACGTCTGACGCCGTCGACCTCACTGCTGGTCTTCGGTTGCTACATCGCACTCATGGGTATCGGACTCGGCCTCGTCATGCAGATCTTGATCTTGATCGTGCAAAACACCTTCCCCGCGGCCGAAGTGGGAACGGCCACCGCGTCGAACAACTTCTTCCGTCAGATCGGTGCGTCGTTGGGCAGCGCGATCGTGGGCAGCCTGTTCGCCTCGCGTCTGACCAATCTCCTGGCCGAGCGACTCCCCGCGAATGGCGGCGCGGTCGGTGGTGACGAGAACTCCTTGACCCCGGGAATCCTCTGGAAGTTGCCCAGCCAGGTTCGCGAGATCATCGTCGGTGCGTACAACGACGCGCTGGCGCCGATCTTCCTGTACCTCGTCCCCTTGGTCATCGCGGCAGTTGTCCTGTTGCTCTTCGTCAAGGAGAAGCCACTCGCGACGACGATCGATCGCTCGGCACCCCCGCTCGAGTAATTGACTATCGTGGCGTGATGTCGCACGCACCGAATACGCCCAGACGCACTCTCGCTGTTCTGGGCGTATTCGGCGTTGTGGTGGTCGTAGCTGTCGCCGGCGCACTGTGGTGGTTCGCGCGCGGCGACGACGCTCTTGCCGGCGAGAATCTCGATTCGTTCCCGGCCGTCGACCACGGCATTCTCAGCGCTCAGCAGAGTGCGCTACTGGGCGTCCTCGAGCAGGAGTGGGAGTCAGGGAGTCCCGGCACCAAGTACGCCGAGGGTGTCGAAGAATCGTGGTGTGCCGATTTCGTGAGCTGGTCGATGAACCAGATCGGCACGCCGTTCTCGAACCCCAACTCAGGGTCGTGGCGCATCCCCGGGGTGTACACGCTGCAGGAGTATTACGAGTCGGTCGACGCGTTTGTCCCCTACGGTCAGGACTACCAGCCCAAGGTCGGCGACACGATCCTGTACGGCGACTCGAGCCCCTTCGGCCAACACGTCAACGTCGTTCTGGTCAACGACGGCGGCACTCTGACGACCGTTGGCGGCAACGAGAACAACAAGGTCATGCTCCATCGCATCGTCCCGTCGGAAGTCCCGGGGATCGTCGGGTTCGGCGTCATCTGAGCCCCCCGCCGTCTTTGCGTGATGAAACTTGATTGCTGTGAGCGGTGAGATTTCCGAATTGGTTCAACCGTTGATTGGTGCGAACGGATCGACATTGTTCGGATAATTCCTTGTTTCCGTCGTCGACAGATATTCGTATCGAACGAAGGATCAGACCTGGCAACTAGATTCATATCCAGCTGCCCCCTACCTCAGACAGGAATTCGATGCGCCCTGGTGAGCTGACCACCCTCGAGCAGATACAGCTCATGGCCCGCGCGGCTGCTACGCAGGCCATGAGCACGCCGTCGATGCTCCGGCTGCGGCTCGGCCGCTACCCCACTCGCACACCCGAACTGCGCAAACGCCCACTCCCCGACACCAAGCTGTGCAGCGAAGCGCTCCATCACGCCAGAGGAACCCTCTCCCCCGCGGTCTTGAACCACAGCCTGCGCTGCTGGATCTGGGCCGACGCCTTCGCGCAGATCGATGCGATCGAGTACGACCCCGAAGATCTCTTCACTGCGTGCGCCCTTCACGATGTCGGACTGGGCGCAGAAGGATCGGCCGAGCACGGGTGTTTCACCTACATCAGTGCCGCAGACGCAGAAGAACTCGCGACCCGAGTGGGAACTTCGGAGAGGTCGGTACGGCGAATCGGCGAAGCGATCCGTCTGCACATGGATCTGACCGTCGACCGCGGCGCGGGCGCTGACGCCTATCTACTGCATGCCGCAGCGCATTTCGACGTTGCCGGTCGGCGTGCGCCCGAAATTCCGCGAGCAACTGTTGATGCAACAATCGCGGAGTACCCGCGAACAGGGTTCACCGACGAGTTCGCGCAATCGATGCGGCGCGAGGTCGAGCTCCGTCCGCACTCTCGCGCGGCGACGCTCTGGAGATCGGGAATGGCCCTGCCGTTGCGTACCAATCCCCTGGATTGGAAGAGCCGGTAACTACGAAAAGTCCTCGAGCATTGCGGTACGCGCCCCTCCGACGTTCCCGGTATTCACCACGCCGACGGGTTCGATCAACATCACCTCCGCTTCTTCCTCGGCGATCGGGCAATGTTCGACTCCGCGAGGTACCACGAACAGTTCACCGGGTCCCAGTGGAACATCTCCGTTTCGGAGTTGGATTCGAATCTGCCCCTTCGTCACCAGGAACATTTCGTCGGTGTCGGTGTGGGAGTGCCAGACGAATTCACCTTTGATCTTGACGATCTTGATCTCGTAATCATTGAGGGCCGCAATCTTCTTGGGCGACCAGTGCTCGGCGAACTGACCGAACTTCTCGCGGAGCGATACCGCTGTTGCCGAACTGTTCATGTTGTTCCTCCCTCGGGCGCGACACCACCGCGATGACGACCCCGCCACTCTTCGTCACCCGAGGCAGCTGCGTCTTGTACGTTTCTGACATGGATCCCCGCGGCGCACAGATCACCGCGTGGGCACCGGGCCTCGCGGGAATCACCGAGGTCTTCCATGCCGATTTCGTCGGACACGCCTATCCCAAACACACGCACGATCAGTGGTCTCTGATGCTCGTCGACCGCGGCACGATTGCATACGACCTCGATCATCGCGCTCATGGCGCAGCACCCGAGATCGTCACTCTTTTGCCGCCAGGCATCGCACACGACGGAGTTCCGGTCACCGAGGCCGGATTTCGTCAACGAATCCTTTACCTCGACACGTCAGTTCTCGGCGAGGTCCTCATAGGCCCGGCGGTGGACAGCCCCGAGATTCGAGACCCTCTACTGCGCCACCGCATCGATCAACTGCACTCTGCACTCGGCCCACACGGCGAATCACTCGAAGCCGAAAGTCGCCTGGGGTTCCTCGCTGAAAGATTGAACGAGATCCTCACACCGGCCACAGGTCGATCCCGTCACACGCCGACCGTTGACGAACGCGTTGCCGATCAACTTCGGGACCTGCTCGATGCGCGACTCACAACGGGAATCACGATGCGGGAAGCGTCGAACATCCTGCAACGGGACCCCACGTATCTGATCAAGAACTTCGCGAAGCATTTCGGGCTTCCGCCTCACAAGTACGTGACGGGACGTCGAATCGATCTGGCGCGACGCGCAATCCTCGCCGGGCGCGAATTGGCGGACGTGGCCGTCGACGTCGGATTCCACGATCAATCCCACCTGTCGCGGCACTTCGTCAAGCATGTCGGGGCGTCGCCCGGTAAATACGCACTGAACGTGGTCGGCAGAGCGCGCTAGTCGAAGCACCTGGCACCGGTTTCGTCGAGCAGACACTGGTTCCGATCAGCTGGAGTCTGTGTCCACTGAATGAAAACGGTGTCAGGTCCCAACGATCAAGCAGCCGTCTCGAGGTCGACCAGGAGGAAGTCCTCGCGCAGCGGCCCGTATTCACGATCGGTCAGCTGATACGAGCGCAACGCGCGAGGCGCGCGGGCCAACTCGTAGAACCGCTCGGACCCGGACACGAATTGCCTCGATGCCCAACCCCAGTTCGGGCCGTGCGGAAACTTCGGGTCGGGCAGCATGTCGGACTCCATCGACATCAGCCGTAGACGGCGAACCACTCCGGTAGTGGAGGCATTCTCGTCGAAATCGGTCCACGCCTGACGGGCATTTGTGTCGTCACGAGGAGTTCCGGCGCGTAGTTGCAAAGCGCCCGCGGCTTCGATCCGAGACGGCAACGGTGGTTCGGCGTCGAACATGAATTGCAGTGCACCGACGCGACCGACCGCCGGCTGGACCGGCTCCCGGATGTCTGACCCGTCGCGAGGCAGTCTCCACATCAATGGTTTCGAACTCGTTCGCACTTCCGCCGTCAAGAGCCACGCCGGCTCGACTACCGCCCACCTGCTCGGGCTGTCGACATTCCAGGAGAGTCCCCACCGGACGGTCTCCCCCAATTCGGGAGGAACGAACCACCGAAGACGCAGACCGTCGATGACTACCGGCGTGATCATCGCGTCGAGGTTCGCCGACGCACCGACCACTCGACCGGCTCCACCGCATCGTCCAGCCCGAGAACCACGCGAGCTGCGTTACGTCCCTGATCGAACAGGGACTGGCGAACTGTGGTCAAGCCGGCGTCCGATGCGGCTGTTGTGTCGTCCCATCCGACGACTGCGACATCGTCGGGCAGCGCGAGGCCGAGTTCACGGATCGCGTCCAGAACCCCCAGAGCCAGTTCGTCACTCATCGCCAAGATGACATCCGGCCTTCGACTCTCGGGAACGTCGAGCAGGGACCGAGCCATCCGCGCACCCTCGCTCCGCTCGTTGACGGTGACCACCCCCACCCGCACCGAGGGCCAATCGAGGCCCGCGTCGCGGACGGCGCGCTCGTAGCCCTCGAGCCGATGGCGGGACACCGGAAAGAACGCTTCACTTGAAACCACGTCCATCCGAATCTCGGACCGACGCTCACGATCCCACGGAAGGCTGATCACCGCGGGCCGCTGCGCCCCCGACAACCCGACTGCCGCGATCGCAACGGCGCCGGCAACATCGTCCATCCCGACGAGATCCACACCCTCGTGCAACGGCCCACCCTGGATGCATGCGGGTTTTCCGGTGCCGACAATCGCATCGAGGATGGGATCGTCGAAGACGGTGGTCCAGACGACAAAACCGTCTACTGCCGCGTCGCGAACTCTGTCGACGTCTCCCGGTTTCCCCGAGTTCGGCAGCATCATCAATCCGGCGTTCGCATCCAGGCACGCTTCGGCGACTCCCGAGAGGAATCGCCGAGCTACTGCGTCTTCGAAGGCATACGTCAGCTTCTCGCTGAAGACGACCGCGATGTTGTTGAATTTCCCGCTCCGCAAGGACTGCGCCGCCCGGTTAGGGCCCGCGTACTCGAGCTCTTCGGCGGCGGCGAACACCTTGGCCCGCGTTGATTCAGACACGCGCTCGGGCTGTGCGAAGGAGTACGACACCGACATCACCGACACGCCTGCGGCCTTGGCGACGTCGGCCATCGTCGGACGACTCGAACGCTGCGCACGTATGGCCATGAGCATCAGCATAGCGAGTGCAAAATATCCATTGCGCAGGTGTGTATCGATACATGTATCGTTACACAACATGACTGTTCGACTGCCGAAGGCAACCACGCTACGGCTGATGACACTGGCCGGAGCAGCCTTCGCCTACGTGACGGCCGAAATGCTCCCCGTCGGACTGCTCAGCGAAATCTCGACGGACCTCGACGTCACCGAAGGGCGTGTCGGCCTACTGCTGACCTTCTACGCATACGGTGTCGCGGTCTTGACGCTTCCGCTGATCGGAGCGGTCAAAACCTGGCCGCGCCGACGTGTTGTCGTTCTGACGGTGGCCACCCTCGCGGTGTCGCAACTGGTCGCAGCATTGGCCGTCAACTATCCGATGCTGGTGATCGGACGATTGCTCTGCGCTGCGACGCACGGAGTGTTCTGGGCTGTCGTTGCCCCGGTCGCAGCCACTCTGGTTCCGCGCGGACAACAGGGCAAGGCAATCGCGATGGTGTATGCCGGTACGTCTCTCGCTTTTGTTCTCGGAGGTCCACTGTCTTCGGCGATCGGCCAATCCTGGGGTTGGCGGACTGCGTCGGCGGCAATCGGTGTGGTGGCAGTGGTCATCGCTTTCTCACTGCATCGTGCGTTGCCCGAAATGCCGGTCGATCAACACCATCGGAGCAAGCGAGACAAACCGAAGCCGACACCGGCGATGAAACGGGCACTCGCCGTCATCTGCGCGGCAACGCTGTTTGCCGCCCTGGGGCAGTTCGCTTCGTACACGTTCTTCACACTTCTGGTGGAGGAAAGCCTCGGCTCGTCCGGTGGCATCCGTACCGCGATGCTTCTGGTCTACGGCGCCGCCGGCGCAGTCGGAGTGTGGGTCGCCGGCAAGTACTACGACCGCCGACCGCGTCTCTTCACGCTCATCTCGATCGCGACGGTGGCAGGCGCGCTGGCCATCTTCTGGCTCTTGGCGCCGTCGATGGGAGCGTTCGCCGTCGTCGCCACGATCTTGTGGGGTGCGGCGTTCACCACCGTTCCGATCTGCCTCCAGTCCTCGGTTCTGCGCGCCGTTCCGATCGGGACCGACCGTGCCTCGGCCATCTACGTCGTCGTGTTCCAGATCGCGATTGCTACGGGTGCCTTGCTCGGCTCTGCCGTCGTCGACGGTGGCGGGCTCTCACATCTGGCGGGCATCGGGGTCGCTCTGATGATCGGTTCGTTGGTGATAGTCGGGTTCGGCCGACGCGCATTTCCCCGCGAACCGCAGCGGTCTACTCACTCCCCCACCGACGCGGCAGCGACGGTCGCGTCGTAGATCAGGGTGTATCGCCAGAACAGTCGTCTCCTGATCCGGCTACCTGGCAAACACAACGCGGCCGCGCGTCGGACGTCAGCCATCGACTCACCCGCTTCCGCGGTGGGAGCCGTCATCGCCTTCAGTGGCTCGGAGGCAACCCGTCGATGCTTGACGACGCCGACGACGGGATTGCACACGGTCGCCAACACCGACAGGAGTGCGTCGGTGGCTGTGGTCGATCGATAACACCCGACCACGACGAGCCGGCCGCCCGGTTCGAGCAGGCCGCTCAGCCGCTTCATCGACTCCTCGAGTGGAAGATGGTGCAACGCTGCAACGACTGTGATCGCGTCGTACTTCGCCTCGTATGCAAAGTCCTCGATCCGCCGCGCTTCGATGATCACGTTCTCGTCGTCGACAAACCTTGCGCGCACGGCGGCCGACGTCGTCAGGTCAGGTTCCACACCGACCACCACGTCGAACCGCCGCCGCAAGAGGTCGATCAGATTGCCGGTCCCGCTCCCCACGTCGAGAGCGCGACCGGACCTGACCCCGCGCAGATTACGTAGAACCCACCGGCCGTAGTGATCGTTGTGACTCCACGGATTGCGTCGGTTGAAACCGTCCAAGCGCGCAATCACACCCATACCCGACGGTATCAATCCGAGCCCGGGCACCGGCCGTCACAACCGCGGGTCGACCGGCTCCGATTCGAGAGCCAACACTGCGAACACGGCCTGGTGCGCTCGCCACAAAGGTTCACGGTCGACGAGCCTGGATACCGCCTCCATGCCGAGCGCGTACTCGCGCAGCGCCATCGACTGCTTGTGTCCGAGGTTGCGGTTACGCAATCTCGCAAGCGTCGACGGTTCGAGGTAGTCGGCACCGTAGATCAATCGCAGGTACTCCCGGCCGCGAACCTTGATCCCCGGCTGAACCTTCGCGTTGTACCCCCGCGGTCCGTGAATCTGATTCGCCAGCGGTTTGACGACCATCCCCTCACCACCGTCACCGATGAGCGACTCCCACCACTTCGTCGCTTCGGACACCGAGTCTTCGGAACCGAGATCGACGACCAGGCGACGTGTAGTGGTAAATCGATTCGGGTCGGCCGCGGCCAGGCGGTCCGAAATACCGAGGTGCCATTCGTGATCCCGTTCCCCGTACGACTGGCCCTCGGTCGCCAGAATCTGGAACGGCGCGATGGTGACGCCGTCCAGTCCGTTCGTCGGCCACACGTACCGTCGGTACGCCTCTCCGAAGCGCTCGATACTGGCGGCCCGAACAGTTGTCTGTTCGAACATCTCCGCCACGTCCAGGCCCCGCGACCCGGCCCGCGCCAACACGGCCTCGCGAGCTGTGAGGTCTGATCGCCCGGCCGCCGCGACCGACGCGTACTGCGAGCGCAGCAGACCTTCCGCTTTGACGTTCCACGGCAACAATTCGCAGTCGAGGAGCAGCCAGTCGGTGCCCAACTCTTCCCACAACGCAGCGGAGGTGACTGCGGCGGCGATGTCGTCGATCAACTGCTGAGTCAGGTCGTCGTCGAAGAACTGGCGGCCGGTGCGGGTGTGCACCATCCCGCTGAGCGCATCCGGTGCGTCGAAGCGGGACTGAGCAACCGATCGATCACGGCACACGAGCACCACTGCCCGCGAACCCATGTGCTTCTCTTCGCAGATCACTGTTCCGATTCCGCCGGCCCGGTATGCGTCGAACGCGGTCGACGGGTGTTCCAGATAATCATCGGATTGGGCGCTCGCGCAGGGCGCCATGGTCGGCGGTAGGTACCGCAGCCATTGCGGCGCGACGGCGAATCGGCTCATCACTTCCAAGGCGCCGGCAGCGTTGTCGGTGCGAACGGACACTCGACCGCGCAGTTCGGTGTCGACGCCGGTTGTTTCGAGGACGTCGGCGAGATCGAGCACATCCGGATCACGAGTCGGCGGTGCCAGCGGTACCACCGGCTCGTACCAAACCTGCTCCGCCGGAACCGACACGATCTCTCGTTCCGGGTATCGAAGGGCGGTGAGGGATCCACCGAACACACAGCCGGTGTCGAGGCACGCGGTGTTGTTGATCCATTCCACCTCGTGCACCGGAGTGTGACCGTAGAGGACCATCGCTGATCCTCGGTAGTCCTGCGCCCACGGGTATCGAACGGGCAGGCCGAATTCGTCCGTCTCACCGGTGGTTTCACCGTAGAGCGCAAAGCTTCGCACTCGGCCGGACGCCCTGTTGTGGTAGTCCTCCTTGAGACCGGCGTGCGCGACAACGAGTTTGCCGTCGTCCAGGACGAGGTGCGCGACGAGACCGTCACAGAAGTCGACGACGCTTTCGCGGAACTCCGCCGACTCGCTGGCCATCTGCTCGAGGGTCTCGGCGAGTCCGTGACTCGGCGTGACCTTCTTACCGCGCAGCGCCTTGACGAGTTTGTTCTCGTGGTTACCCGGAACCGCTATCGCATGTCCCGCCGCGACCATCCCCATGACCAGACGCAGCACACCGACCGAATCCGGTCCCCGATCCACGTAGTCACCGAGGAAGACGGCAGTTCGCCCGTCCGGCGGCACCGCATCGACAGCTCTGCCATCCGTCCCGAAGTCGACGGTGTAGCCGAGTTTCACGAGGAGCGTCTCGAGCTCACTTCGACATCCGTGGATGTCACCGATGACGTCGAACGGACCACGCTCGACACGCAGATCGCTGCGGAGCGGGTGGCGCAAGAATGTGGCTTCGGAAACCGCGTCCTCACCTCTGAGGATGTGAACCGAACGGAAACCTTCCTTACCCAACCCGCGGAGCGAGCGAGTCAACTGTTGGTGCTGGCGACGAATCACGTCGCGTCCGAACGTCCGATCAGAGCGTGCGTCGTTTCGTGCAGAACAGACCGATTCCGGAACATCGAGCACGACTGCCACCGGCAGTATGTCGTGCTCGCGAGCCAACGCAACGAGTCGCTTGCGCGCGGCGGGCTGGACGTTGGTCGCGTCGACCACCGTGAGGCGTCCGCGTCGCAAACGCTTGGCCGCGACGAACTCCAGCACTTCGAAAGCATCGGACGTCGACTCCTGTGAGTTCGGATCGTCACTGACCCACCCTCTGAATGTGTCACTCGAGAGGGTTTCGTACTCACCGAAGTGGCGCGCCGCAAAGGTCGACTTTCCCGAGCCACTGACGCCGATGAGTACTACCAGGGCGAGATCTGGAATCTCGTACACCGTCATGACGTTCGTGCCTCCTTCGTGAAGATTGCCATCTGTGTCGGCCCGCCGAGGACCGGATCAATTGCTCCGATAAATTCGAACTCCACGCAATAGCCGTGGACTCGGGCCGTTTCGGTTGCCCAGTCGTCGAATTGGGTCCGTGAGAACTCGAACCTGTGATCGGGGTGCCTGAACTCTCCCGCGGCCAATGCCGGATACAGCACGTTGTAGTCGGCATTCGGAGTAGTCAGCAGCACATACTGCGGTTCTGCGTCCACGAAGACCGATCTGACCAGCGCCGGCAGGCGCGCCGTGTCGACGTGCTCGACCACCTCCATCAGCACGGCTGCGTCGAAGCCTTTCAAGCGTGCGTCGCGGTACGTCGCGGACGACTGCATCAAAGACACACGTTCACGCTGGACGTCGGACATTTCGGTGAACTTCAATCTGCGTTGCGCCCGTGTCAGTTCGCGCGCGCTCACATCGACGCCGACAAGTTTGTCGAATTGAGCGTGCGGCATCAGCGCCTCGAGCAATTTACCTTCGCCACAACCGATATCGACAATTGTTCTCACGTGCAGTCGCTGAAGCGTCGCCAAAACTGCGTCGACGCGAAGGCGTGCCAGCGGCGGATCCGGTCTCGGTGCTTCGATCTGCGCCTCAGCTTGTTCGGGAATCAGTCGATCGACCACCGATTCGACCAGGTCGCGTCGACGAGCCAGGTAGCGGGACATGATCAGCGCGGAATCCGGATGCGACGCCAACCACTCTCCAGCGACGCGGATCAATTTGTCTGCCTCGTCAGGTCCCACCCAGTAGTGCTTCACATCGTCGAGGACGGGCAACAGCACGTAGAGGTGCCGTAGGGCACTCTGCACCGTGTGTTCCCCGGTAAGTGTCAGCGACACGAAGTCGGAGTTTCCCCACGTCGGTAGGTGCGGATCAAGCTGCACCGGTATCGCGGTCACGTCCCAGCCCAGCGGCTCGAACAGCCGACGAGGCAATTCCGCATCGCCGCCACACGGAACCACCGGAATCGAGACGGTCAACGCGAGTTCGGCTCCGACGAGTTCCGGGTGCGACTTGCACGTTCCCGTCAACGCGGTCCGAAACAGCTTCGACAGAGCAACCGAGAGTATGGACGACGCCGCATACGGCCGATCGTTGACGTACTCCCCCAGCGAAAAGTTGTCGCCACTCTTGCCTCGTCGATACCTACTCTGCACAAGTTCGATGGGGTCGACGTCCACAATCACTGCCACCGTGGTCTTTTCGGCCGAGGCCTCCGGGTACAGGACCGTGGCGGTGCCGATCGCCAAGTCGAAGCTTTGCACGCGGTCGGGATGTTTGTGCAGCAGGTAGCTCAACGCGGTCGCATCAGGAGTCTGCGGGGTCGGGGTGGACGTCAGTGTGAGTAGCACCAGGCGAATGTAGCCCGGCAAACGTCCGGGGCGCCTCCGATTTACGCGCCCGCGGCCGTCAGAACAAAGTGAGAGCTGCTCCCGCACCCACCAGTTCCCGAGGCGCCTCACGCGGTTCACTGCCAGCCGCACTGACGTCTCGATGCTCCGAACGACCACCCAACCCATGACGCTCGACCAATGGCTCGACACGGCTTGCGAGCCAACGCTTGTATTCGGGAGTGACATACGCACCCCGCCCGTACAGCTCGCGGTAGCGACGGATGAGTGCCGGATGTTCCTGAGCAAGCCAATTCATGAACCAACCCCGAGTACTCCCCCGCAGGTGCATCGGGAAGACCGTCACACTCGTCGCACCGGCTTCGGACAGTGCCTCGAACAGACCGTCGAGGTGACTGGTGGAATCGGTGAGGAACGGAATGACCGGCGCCACCATGACATTGCACGAGAATCCCGCGTCGGTGATGGCCCGGATCATCTCGAGACGCGCCCGCGGTGACGGGGTACCAGGCTCGATCTGCTTCTGAAGTGCAGCGTCGTTGATCGCCAATGACACTCCGATTCCGACGTCGACCTGCGCCGCCGCCATCTTCAACAGCGGCAGGTCCCGTCGGAGCAGAGTTCCCTTCGTCAAGATCGAGAAGGGAGTTCCCGATTCGGTCAACGCGCGAATAATGCCGGGCATCAAGCGGTATCGGCCCTCCGCTCGCTGATAAGGATCAGTGTTGGTACCCAGTGCCACTGCCTCCCGTTTCCAGGACTTTCGCGCCAATTCCTTGCGGAGCACCGCGGCAATGTTCGTCTTCACGACCACTTGGGAATCGAAATCCGCGCCGGCGTCGAGGTCGAGGTACTCGTGACTCGGTCTCGCGAAGCAATATCGGCATGCGTGCGAGCAACCACGAAAAGCGTTGACGGTGAAGCTGAACGGCAACGTCGACTCTTCGGGCATCTTGTTGAGCGCGCTCTTGCAGAGCACCTCGTGAAACGTGATTCCCTCGAACTCGGGAGTCTGCACGGAGCGAACCAACCCGGCCCGTTCGAGTCCGGGTAGCGCTCCGTCATCTGCATCCAATGCCTGACCCGACCACCTCATGGCCCCAAGTCGAACACTTGTTCTAAGGTATGTCAAGATGGAGCGAATACCCGACCGTGCCTCACCACGGCCGGGAAGTTGTTGGCAGAATTCGGGGCATGTCGAACAGAATCAATATTTCGTCCGGTTCCGAATGGGAACCCAAGATCGGTTACTCCCGTGCCGTGCGCATCGGTAACCAGATCGCAGTCTCTGGCACCACCGCTCCTGGCGAGACCCTCACAGATCAGACCCGCGCAGCGCTCGAAACTATCAAGGCAGCACTTGCCGAGGCCGGCGCCTCGCTCGACGACGTCATCCGCACTCGCATGTACCTGCGCGACATGACGCAGTGGGAGCAGGCTGCTCTGGCGCACGGTGAAGTGTTCGGCGAGATTCGTCCCGCCACGACCATCCTCGAGGTCAGCTCGCTGATCGACCCCGCTCTGCTCATCGAGATCGAGGCCGACGCGGTTCTCAGCTGATCGCCAATCCGGACAATTGTGAAAATGGACGCCTAGTCTGAGCCGATGAATCCGATGCGGCTGTATCCGTTGACGCTCGCGCTCGGCATCACCGCCGCTTTCCTCTCGCCCGGTTCTGCACTCGCAGATCCGGGCGAGAGTCTTTCGACGGCTTGCGGTAGCCCTCTGAGCAATGCCGAGGTGGGCCGGATTGTCGAACTCAGCGACGTCACGACGCTGACCGGTGCCGGACTGCCTCGGCTCGAGACCGCTGTCGAACGTCATCGTGAGATCACGTCGATCCTCGTCTCACACCACGATTGGCGAGGCTTGTTCTCCATCGGCCTCGACGCTGTCGAACACGAGGCGGTGATGCCGCTGCAGCGAGACCCTGCGGCCTTCGCCGATGACGAGTGGGCCCATTCCGTCAGCTTCGAATTGCTGCGCAGGTACCTGGTGAACGTCCATGCGGAGTTCACCGGTACTCCCACCGATCCGGCGTGGACCAACTACTTCGCCCTGACACGTCAGTGCGACGCCAGTCCAGCACGGGTTGCCATGGCCGGCTACAACGCGCATCTCACCGTCGACCTCGCTCACGCCGTCGCCACGTCCGGAACCACTGCGGAGGATGTCACGGATTTCTACAAGATCGTCGATTCCATTGCCGTCAAGGGTGGTTCGATCGTGACCCTCACCAAGGCCGAGTACGACGCCGATCTGGGGCCGCTCTGGCGGTTCTACTTCGTCGGCGAAGGACTCGACCGATTGGCCGGAAACTCGCAGCCCTCGGAACTGCTGCTCCGCGCCGCCGACAGCGGATACAACACCATCACACTGGCCAACGGATTCGCCCTCCAGAATCCGCAGACACGTCCCGGCGCAGAACAGGAGATCGACGCACTCTGGCGTACTACGGATTCCGCTCTCGACGTACTCTCGCGACTCGGCGGTCTCTGACATCTCACCCTCCGCTGCCTGAAACGGACACACCTGCGACAATGACCCCATGACGGGGCACTCGGCGGGGCAAGGCATCCAGAGTCCCGCCATGCGCCGGGTGCGAGACCTGTTGCGCGGGCCCGCAATTGTCTGCGACGGCCAGGCAACCATCCGCGAGGCCGCGAAGTTGATGACCGATGCGGGCCGCCGTGCTGTTGTGATCCCGACGGAGACAAGCGGTTTCGGAATCTTCACCGAAGGTGACCTACGCGCTCGCGTGGTAGTCGGTGGTATCGACAGCAATCAGCCGGTATCAACAGTGATGACGCCGTCAGCAGTGACAGTCGATCCGGATCGATTGGGCGCCGACGCCGTGACCGACATGCTCGAGTACGGATTGCGCCATCTCCCGGTCGTGACCGAGGCAGGCGCACTGATGGGTGTGCTCGAACTCAGCGACCTCCTGACTTCGGCCACCAATCAGGGTTTCGAACTGCGCGCAGCGCTCGCCACAGCACAGGACGACGCCCACCTCGTCGAAACAGCCCGCGCGGTCCCTGTTCTGGTGACGGAATTGGTGGCGTCACGGGTCTCACCGCTCGACATCGGCGCGACGCTGGCCGTGCTGATCGACGTGACGGTCAGGCGAGCCATCGAATTGGTGGTGAGCGGAGACGAGCGACCGGATTTCGCGTGGCTGTCGCTCGGCAGCGTTGCCAGGCGTGAAGCGCTCCCCTCTTCGGATATCGACAGTGCGCTGGTGTGGGGCGGCGAATCTCATCACGAGGGAGCCGACGCCGCGAAGACCATCCACGACATCCTCGATCTCTGCGGGTTCCCTCGCGACACCAAGAACGCCGTCGCGACCCAGGCCAGGTTTGCTCGGACGCTCCCACAATGGCGCACTGCGCTGCGAAAATGGGTGTCCAACCCGTATCAGGACCAAGCCCTGGTCATGTTGTCGATGCTGGCGGATGCCCGTGTCGTCGCAGGCGATCCGGCGTTGGATCCTCGCCCTGCGGCGTTGGATCAACTGCGACTGCACCCGGCCGTCATGCGACTACTCCTTCGCGAAGCGGTCGGAGACAAGGCAAAGCTCCATTCGTTCAAGGACGTGATGACGCGTCGGACCGGAACCGTCGACCTCAAAGCCAGCGCCGTCCAACCGATCGTGAACATCGCTCGATGGGCGGGGATTTCCGTGGGCGCCCGCACGAGTTCGACACTCGAACGCCTCAAGGCTGCAGCGGGAAGCGGTTTCCTACTCGACGACGACGCCCAGGTACTGATCGAATCTTTCGAAGTGTTGCAGCAGATTCGTGTCCGCCACCAGACCGATCAGTTCGCGGCAGGTCGGCCACCGACCGACGAAGTCGTGATCTCCGAACTCACTCCGCTCTCGCGGAGCTTGCTGAGCAATGCAGTGCGCGAGGTCGCAGGTGTGCAACGACGACTCGAATATGCCGCGTCCGCGTCGGCGCTACCCGACATCGACCCGTGAATCGCACTGCGCTCGAACAGGTTCTGGCGGCGGAGCGCCTCGAAGGCTGGGATCCGAGTAACGAGCAGATCGCGGAACTCGAGGCCGTCATGATCGGGATGCTTTCTCGGCGTGAGTATTTCGAGCAGGAATTAGCGCGAGCCGTCGGCCTGTCGTCAGCAATTCCCCCGCGGATCCGCTGGCGAAAATCAGCGCCGTACGTCTATCGCGGTACATCGGTGCTCGAGAACAATTTCGACGTGCGAGATCCCGCCGCACTGCAATCACTCGAGTTCGCGGCGACCGCGCTTCGTCTGGGTGAGGCGCATCTCGGCAGCGACCTCGTACCGCACACGCGAGACACAGCCGAACTTCTCCTACTTCACCAGCACGTTTTCCAAGATCTGTACCAGTGGGCCGGACACATCAGAACCGTTGACATCAGGAAAGGTGCGGCAACGTTTGCCCCGGTCTCGGCGATTCGGAACTACCTGTCCGAGGTGGAAGAGATCATCGCCGCCGTCGATTGGATAGCGCTCGATCACGGCGCTGCGTCGTTCGCGCTCGCATCGGTGTACTCGACGCTCAATCATGCCCACCCGTTTCGGGAAGGAAACGGGCGAACCGGAACACTCTTCCTGCACCGACTCGCCGCCGACACCCGATATCAGCTCGACTTGGCGCGGGTGAGCAGAACCGAGTGGGTATCCGCGTCCAGGGATTCTGCGCCTTTCCGGCCCACCGGGACCCCGTCGCCTCGCCCGTTCATCGATCTGTTCAATCGCGCGCTGACTCGCTGACGCAAACATCTGCTGCCCGTTCCAGGCGGACTGAACACCGTTACTGCTGAGTGAGCACCGCTTCCGACACTCTGGAAGCGGTGCTCACTCGAAGAAAAGGGTGCTCACTCGACCATCAACCGGGCAGCGCGAACTCTCCCGCGTCGGACCAGCGCTGACGCTCGGCTCCGAATGCGACGGACTGCATCGCGCGGAACTCCTCGATCGAGCGCGAGTTCGACGCAAGGAACTCCTGATGCTCGGCCAGCGAGAAGCTGCCGTCCTCGATCTCGACTCCCCCGCCGCGGCCGGCCGCAGTGTCCGCGCGCAGATCCATCAGCTCTTCCGGCTCGACGGGGTACCAGGAGATCCGGTCGAAAAATCGCAGCAACCAGGGAGTGCCCTCCTCGAACGGGCCCGACTTCGCGGGGTGACGGTGATTCCACACCTGCGTCGTACGTCCGACGAACTGGTACCCACCTGGGCCTTCCATGCCGTAGATGCAGAGGTAAGCCCCACCGATCCCGACGGCGTTTTCGGGGGTCCAGGTGCGGGCGGGGTTGTACTTGGTCGTGACAAGGCGATGACGTGGGTCGAGCGGCGTCGCGACCGGAGCTCCGAGGTAGACGTCACCGAGTCCGAGCACCATGTATTCGGCGCCGAAAACGGTGTCGAATACGTCGTTCACGGATTCGAGACCGTTCATCCGGCGGATGAACTCGATGTTCCACGGGCACCACGGCGCGTCCGCGCGCACTCCGTGCATGTACCGCTGGATCGCTTCGCGCGTAGCCGGGTCGTCCCACGACAGTGGCATCCGCACAGTGCGACTGGGCACAACGAGTTCGTTGGCCGCAGGCAAGGTGTCCTCCGCCTCGGCGAGCATTCCCATCAGTTTGCCGACGGGCAGCACGTCTGGGTCGACGCGGACCTGCAGGCTACGGATTCCCGGGGTGAGATCGAGTAGTCCGGCCGGCTTCTCGGCTTCGAGTCGCTGATGCAGTGCATGTGCACGCGCACGTAACGCCAGGTCGAGATTCATGTCGCCGTATTCGACCAACACATTGTCATCGCCTGAGCGCCGGTACGTGACCGCGGTGTCGCCGTCACGGCGGGCTATGACGCCGTCGTCGCCGTCACCACCGGAGGAATGCACAACCGAATTGGACGCTCGACGCGATACTCCGAGGTCACGGCGGGAGGCTGCCCGGTCGGCGCGGACCGGCACGAAGCGAATCTTGTTCCCGGGAGCCAACTGTCCAAGCTTCCAGCGATCAGCAGACACCACCGTGATCGGGCAGACGAAGCCGCCGAGGCTCGGTCCGTCGGGTCCGAGGAGGATGGGCGTGTCGCCGGTGAAGTCGAGTGCACCGATCGAATACGCGTTGTCGTGGATGTTCGAAGGGTGAAGTCCCGCTTCGCCGCCGGTGGTTCTGGCCCAGTCAGGTTTCGGACCGATCAACCGGACTCCGGTGCGGTCGGAGTTGAAGTGGACCTCGTACTCGGTCGCGTACAGCGTGTCGATGTCGGAGCGGGTGAAGAACTCCGGCGCCCCGTGCGGGCCCTCGGTCACCGCAAGTTCCCAGCACGTGTGTATCGCCGGAACATGCTCGGCGGGAACACCTCCCGCTGCCCCGGTCGCCTGTCCGAGTTTGAGAACGTCCCCCGCCCGCAAAGTCCTACCTTCGTGTCCACCGAACCTGCCCAGGGTGAAGGTCGACGCACTGCCGAGATAGTCGTCGGTCTCGATTCCGCCCTGTACGAGTACGTAGATGCGCAGTCCTGGGCCGCTGAGCGTCCCGACGTCGAGCACCGCTCCAGCGGGGACGAAAACAGGACGCCACTGACCGTGGGCGATGCCGTCGACGGTCACAGACACCGGAGCGCCCGTGACGCACACCGTGGTGTCCTCGTCGAACGTCATCGCAGGTCCGGCCATCGCGCATTCGATGCCGGGTGCGCCTTCGGGATTTCCGAGTGCGGTGTTTCCCAACCGAAACGACAGGTCGTCCATCGGGCCCGACGGTGGGACACCGATCTGCCAGTACCCGACGCGCCCTGGATAGTCCTGAACCGTCGTCAACATTCCGGGACGCACGATGGTCAGTTTTGCGTTCATTCGTCTGCCTCCGGCCGTGTGACGATCATGCGGACGGCCGTCGGATCGAAGCCGTTGCACGGGTTGTTGATCTGCGGGCAGTTGGACACGAGGACGAGCGCGTCGCGTTCGGCACGCAACGCGAGCCGCTTGCCTGGCGCAGACAGTCCGTCGACGATTCCGAGTGTGCCGTCGGGGTCGACCGGGACGTTCATGAAGAAGTTGATGTTGGACACCAGGTCCCGCTTGCCGAGCCCCCATTTTGCGCCCTCGACGAGGAAGTTCTCGACGCACGCGTGCTGATGCTTGGTGTGGTGGCCGTATCGCAGGGTGTTCGATTCCTGTGAGCACGCTCCGCCGACGGTGTCGTGGTTTCCGACCTCGTCCGCGACCAGGGTCATGAGTGGAGTTCCGTCGTCACTGCGGAGCACGGATCCTGTGGTCAGAAACAGATTCTGCTGCGCTGTGACCGTCGCTGCTGCCGAGTACCGAACGCTGTGATCGTCACTGGCGTAGACGAGTGTGTCGACGGCTTGATTTCCGTGCAGATCGACGATGGTCAGGACGTCGCCGGCGCGGACAACTGCGGACCACGGCCCGAACGCGTCAGCAATCTCGTCGAGGATCACCGTTCCGGGAACGAGGGCGGGGACATCCAAGGTGGTGGTCATGCGATCTCCTCCAGGTTCGAAGCCGTCCAGGCATCTTCGGTATTGAGCACTGCGCGTTGGTATTCCGGCCCGAGATCGTCAAGGCTGCCGAGTTCGTCGGCCGCGTTCCACGCGAGCACTTCGAGGGACGTGGTGGGAAACTCCAGCGCCGGATCGAGTGGGTGCGCGGTGTTGGCGATCATCACGATGACCGGCAGGTGGATCAGAAGGTCGACCGTCGCGCCGGCGCCGGCGGAACCCGTACTGGTGAGAGCGCCGTCGGCCTCGACGCGGACACCATGGAAGAAGGACAACGGTGGCGCTATGTCCTGCGGCCCGAGTCCGTTCTTCGCGGCAGCGACGGTGAACAGTTCACGACCGGCGGGTGAGGCACTGTGCAGCGAACCCTGCCCGTACTTCGCCTCGTTGGTAGCGCGTGACGTCGTTCCGCAGAACGCGTCGTGGTGACCCGACGTGTCGGCGACCACCGTCGCGAGTACTCGCCCCTGATCGGAGAGCAACGGGTGCCCGACACCGAGATAGGCCTGCCATGGCACCTTGACGGTATCGGCGACGTTGAGACGCTCCCAGGGGGCGTCGGCGCGGTAGAGCAAGATGTTTGCACAGGCGCTGCCGACGATGTCGCGAAGTCGCAATCGGGTTCCACGGGCGAGAACCTTTGTCGTGTATCGCCCACCCGGCACTGTTTCAGCCCAGGTCAGACGTTCGGGAGCGACGTCGTCGGGCGGGTTCGGCCAGCGGGTGGCCGGCAACACCGGCATGGAATCGGTGATCGTTCCGGCTTGAGAACGGGCATGCTCACGCGCTCCGGCGGTGGTCTGAGTACTCATGGTCAGGCTCCGATCGTGACGGGATTCGGGGTGGCGCGGCCACGTGGGAAGCAAGCGACTCCCAGCCCCACGACCAGCGCTACCGTGATGGGCGCGGCCCACTGCAGAATGGGGTACTCCCCCGTAGGGTTGAAGATCTCGGCTCGTGGCCAGGACAGGTTGATCACCATCAGCGCGCCGTACACAACCGCGGCGATGTTGACCGGAACTCCCCAGATGCCCAGGGAGAAAAGCTTTTTGCCTTCGGCGTCGAACTTGGGGCCGACTGCCGTGCGAGGCCATCCCTTGAGACGCTGAACCAGCAGCGGCACGGTCACCATGAGGTAGGCCAAGTAGATCAAGATGATGCATACGCTGGACAGGGTTGCGAAAATTGCCGAGTTGCCCACGTTGACGGCCAGGACGGCAATGCAGACCAGACCGATGAGGACGGACGGCGCGATAGGTGTTCCGGTGCGGGGGTTGACCTTTGCCAGTACCTGCGAGGCAGGCAGCCGCCCGTCGCGGGCCATGGAGAACATCAGCCGTGAAGCAGCAGTCTGAATGGCCAAGGTGCACACGAACACTGCGATCGAGACGTCGATCAACAAGACCGTGCCCCACGGCGAACTCAGAATAGAGGTCAGTACGTACGGCAAACCTTCCGTGGCCAGGCGTCCGTCGGTCAGTGAGGGCGCTGCCATCAACGCGCCGAGGATCATCAAGCCACCGCCGAGCGCGGAAGCGGAGAGTGCAAGGCGGATCGTACGAGGTGCGACGCGTCGGGGGTTGCGGGTCTCCTCGGCCAGTTCGCCTGCCGAACCGAAGCCGACCATGACGTAGGCAGCCATCAGTCCGGACATGATCCACGCCCAGGCGTATCCGGGCTGACCGCCGGCACTGCCGGTGTCGAGGACGACGTCCGGTCCGCGCTGAGCGTGGGTGAAGAACATCCCGATCACCGCGATGACACCGACGATTTCGCAGGTCACGCCGATGTTGTTGATACGCGACATCCAGTTGACGCCGATGCAGTTGATGAAGGTGGTCAGAACCAGAAGTACCGATCCGAGCAGCACGGCATTGGCAGCACCGCTCGAGGAGGTGAGTGCACTGTCCTCACCGATGATCTGGAACCCGCTCCACACATTCGGGAGCACGACCTGCAAGGCGATCGCGGCGGCCGACGCGGTGACGATCTGAGCGAGAATCATGAACCAACCCGCGAACCAGCCGACGATTTCACCACCCATCCGCCGCGACCACTGGTAGATGGCGCCCGAAATCGGATATCTGGCAGCAAGTTCCGCGAAGTTGAGAGCAACCATGAACTGACCGATGAAGACGACGGGCCAGGTCCAGAAGAACGCCGGACCCGCGAAACCGAAACCGAGGCCGAACAATTGGAAGATCGTGGTCAGGATGGAAACGAAGGAGAAGCCCGCGGCGAACGACGCGAACTTTCCCAGCGATCGATGCAGCTGCTGCTCGTAGCCGAACTCCGCGAGGTCACCGTCGTCGTGAGGCGAAGAGGCGAGTGCGGATGCGGTGGTGGGCTGCGCAGCCGGGGTGGTTGCACTCAACGGCGTACTCCTTCGGCGAAGCGATTCAGAGGCGAATAACTGTCGATTGATAGTTTTCGCGAAATCCACTCGCCGCAGGTGACGCCCGCGTATACGATTCGCCTGATTCTGTAACAGGCTCGTTGAGTACGTTTCGAGCACGTGACCGAATGCTCACAGCGACGGCCACCCCGCATGTAAGGCCAGAGCCTGCCACTATGGAAGGCGTGACCAACGCCGGCCCCGGACGACCCCGCCTGACCGCTCGCCGACGCCCGGGTGGGACTGCCCGGGCGGAGATCTTGGATGCAGCCGCTGAACTGTTCACCACCCGAGGCTTCGCCGCGACGTCGACACGCCACATCGCCGAAGCAGTCGGAATGCGTCAGGCGTCGCTGTACAACCATTTCGCCACCAAGGACGACATCCTGGTTGCACTGCTCGCCGACACCGTGACTCCGGCGCTCGACTTCGCGGAGAATCTCAGGCCACTCGGCACCTCACCCGAGGTGAAGCTGTACGCGCTTTCGTACATCGACGCGGCCCAACTGATCACCGGACGGTGGAACCTCGGCGTCCTCTATCTCTTACCGGAACTGAGAAGCGACAGGTTCATGTCGTTCCGAGCCGATCGCGATCGGCTTCGCGAGCAATACCGGGCCCTCGCCCAGGCAGTGCTCGACGCGATTGACGATCCAGCATCAACTCACCTGGCCGAGCTTCCGTTTCGCCTGGTGGAAAGCGTGATCAGCGCGCGAGCCGACGCACTCGAAGGCACCCCGCTCCCCAACGCCGCCGTCATCGCCGGGTCGGCACTGCACATTCTGGGGTGGCGCCAGGATCTCGATCCCATCCACACGGAAGCGGCAGAGCTCATTGCGAACGCAGAAACGCCGAAATTGTCCGGGGCTGCATCAGCTCCGGACAATTTCGACGCAATGAGGACCTAAACGGCCACGAGACTAGACCGAGAGGGACTGTCCCGGGAAGATCAGGTTGATGTTCGGGACCTGGCTGGCGAGGTTCTCGAGCGAGATGCCGTGTGCAGCAGCGATCTTCGACAGGGTGTCGCCTGCCTTGACCACGTAGTTGCCGCTTCCGGTGCTTGCTGCCGGAGCCGACTCGACGGAAGCCTCAGCGGTGACGGGGGCTGCTGCGGCCTCGTAGTTTCCTGCGGTGGTGCCGGTGGTCAGGTACTGACCGCAGACGGGCCATGCGCCGACGCCCTGGCCTGCGAGAACGTTCTCGGCGACACGGATCTGCTCAGACTGGCTGGCGTTGGCAGCGTTGCCCGATCCACCGAATGCGTTCCAGGTGCTCTGCGTGAACTGCAGTCCGCCGTAGAAGCCGTTTCCGGTGTTGGCGGCCCAGTTACCGGAGGACTCGCAGTTTGCGACTCCGGACCAGTCGTGGCCGGCTGCCGAAGCGGTGCCGGTGCTCATGGCGAGCGGGATTGCGACGACTGCGCCTGCGGTTGCAACTGCGCCGAGGGCGCGCTTGAAGGTGATGCTGGTCATTGGGTAAATCCTCTCCGCTACCGCGGACGAGGTCGGCCCGGACGCTTTCACGTCTCGTCGATCGACTCGCCTGTTTCACTCCTGCCCCGCGAAGGTTTCGGGAGTACCGGACCCGCGGGGCAGAAGCACGCAGTTGCGGGTCGGTGTTTGCCCGGTAGTTTCGGGCTGTCAACGACCGTAGGCGATGGTCACGGATTGGTCACGGGGCAGTTTTCCGGCACTGCCGTACCAGATTCAGTCGAGATTCAAGAAATAACCACAGGTCAACTAGTTGATTCGAGCTTCAACCATACCGATCGTTATCCGTCCGTTATGTGGCAACCGTCACTGCGATTTTGTGACCCACCGCACCGAAACGGGCGTGTCGGAACGCAAAACAGCCCCGTTCAAATGTTAGGAGAGTCCTGGCAACGAGCAAAAACCAACCGCCCCAATCATTATGGAGAATGAACTTGTGATCGTCGCAGTAGAAGGACCCAGCGCCGCCGGCAAGACCACCTGGTGCCGAACCCAACTCGGTGGACAAACCGCAGCGGAAGGATTCGTCGCCGAGTATCAGCCCACGGGGCGCGAGCCGGACGGCACGGATCTCGACGTCCAGGCAAGTTACTGGGCAACGGTCAATTCGAAGCGATGGTCGCAAGCGGAAGAACTCGAATCGAGAACCGGGATCGCGCTCTGCGACAGCGACCCGCTGAAACTGCACTACAGCTGGTGTCTCGCCGCGGTGGGCGCCGCACCTCGGGAGCGATTCGAGTACGAGCTCGAGGCAGTCGAGACGGCTTTTACGCGCCTCGAACTGGGTCTCGCGGATCTGACCGTCATCTCGATACCGTCACCGAAGCAACTTCGACTGCAGCGCGAAGGAGACCCCAGCCGCCGACGACGGCATTTCGAGCTTCACGCGACGCTCGCCGAGCCGCTCACCCACTGGTACTCGGCGGTGGACAGGGTGGATCCAGGTCGCGTTCTGTAGGGCTTCCCGACACTGCTCGATCTTTCGCGCTGTCCCCCACCTCGATCGGATCGCAGCGATCCGGGCCTCCTGCGCGCGATGATCAACGAGTTGCCGCCACTCCCCAGATAGCAAGCGGCTACTCGATCTCAGCGCGCTCGTTCGACCCTGGCCTCGTCCCACACCGGAGACTCGCTCTCGTACACGTTCCCGTCCGATCCGAATACCAGGAACCTGTCGAACCCGCGCGCGAACCAACGATCGTGGGTTACCGAGATGACGGTGCCGGCAAACTGTGCGATGCCCTGTTCGAGCGCGTCAGCCGAATGAAGGTCGAGGTTGTCGGTCGGCTCGTCGAGCAGCAACATCGTGGCGCCGGAAAGCTCGAGGAGCAGAATCTGCAGGCGCGCCTGCTGTCCGCCGGACAGGTCGTCGTACTTCTGTTCGGCTGCTTGGGACAATCCGTAACGGTCGAGCGCGCGGCTCGCCGCTTCACGCCCCATTCCGTTTCGGTGTTCGTCGCCCATGTGCAGGATCTCGAGCAGCGTGTTCCCGGTCAGATCAGGCCTGGAATGGGTCTGCGCAAACAATCCGGGACGTACCCGGGCACCCAGCGTCGCAGTACCCCCGTGCTCGACCGGCGCGATGTCGAGCGCCTCGACGGGCAGATGCTCGGTCCCCGGATCGGTCCCACCACCCGCCAAGAGACGAAGGAAATGTGACTTCCCGGATCCATTGGAGCCCAGCACGGCAACCCGATCTCCGTACCAGATCTCGGTGTCGAAAGGCTTCATCAATCCGGTCAGCTCGAGATCCTGACATACCAACGCGCGCTTGGCGGTTCGCCCGCCCGCCAGCCGAACTGTCACCTTCTGCTGAAGTGGAATCGCTTCGGGTGGCCCTGCCTCCTCGAACTTCGCCAACCTGGTTTGCGAGGCGTGATACCGCGCAGCGACGCCGTCGTTGAACTTGGCCTTTTCACGCAATCGCAGAACCAGGGCACGCAGTTTCGCGTGCTCCTCGTCCCAGCGTCGACGCAGTTCTTCGAATCGAGCGTTCCGATCTTCGCGGGCCTGGTGGTAGCTGGCCAGCCCAGCGCCGTGGGTCCACGACGTTGCGCCGCTGATTCCGGGCTCGAGCGTCACGATGTGGGTGGCCGCGTTGGCGATCAGTTCACGGTCGTGGCTGACGAACAAAACCACTTTCGACGATTCCGAGATCGTCTTTTCCAGCCATCGCTTGCCCGGAACATCGAGGTAGTTGTCCGGCTCGTCCAGCAGGAGTGCGTCGTCGGGCCCAGCGAAGAGTGCTTCGAGAACCAACCGTTTCTGCTCGCCACCGCTGAGCGAGTTGGCCGCGCGCCACTTCGCACGGTCATAAGGAACACCGAGAGCCGCGGTTGTGACCTTGTCCCAGAAGTCTTCGGTCTCGTAGCCGCCCACATCGGCCCAATCGGCCAGCGCATGCGAATACTTCATTTGAGTTGATTCCTCGTCGCGCTCGATCATCGCGTTTTCTGCCGTATCGAGCGCCAGTGCTGCATCCCGGATCCGCGCCGGAGAGACGGACAACAAAAGATCGCGCACGGTGGACTCGTCGCGAACCTGGCCGACGAATTGCCGCATCACGCCCAGTGTTCCGGATCGAGTGACAGCTCCCTCGTCAGCGACGGCGTCTCCGGCGACAATGCGAAGCAATGTCGTCTTACCAGTCCCGTTGGGCCCGATCAGTGCAGTTTTTGCACCGTTTCCGACCCGAAAGCTGACACCGCTGAGCAGTTGTCGACCATCAGGAAGGAAGTAGTCGACGTCGGCGATGTTGAGGTGGGTCACGCTCTCAAGGGAACCCTACCCACGGCGATCTGCCAAACCATTATTCCTGGCTTCGGTGTCGAGTTCACGACCGTCATGGGATCGTCCGACCGCATCGAGCGCGGCCAGATATCCGAAAACCATTGCGGGACCGATAGTTGCACCTGGACCGGCATAGGTATGACCCATGACCGGCGAGCTGGTATTACCCGCTGCGTAGAGCCCGTCGATGACCGAAGCGTCGGCGCGCAACGCTCGCGCGCGAGCGTCCGTGTTGATGCCGCCCTTGGTGCCCAGGTCTCCGGGCACCATCTTCGCGGCATAGAACGGACCCTTCGTGAGTTCTCCGAGGCTGGGGTTGGGCTTGTTGGTGCAGTCGCCGTAGTAGTGGTCGTATCTGCTTGTCCCACGGCCGAAGTCGCGATCGACTCCGTCGCGCGCGTGACTGTTGAATCGTGTGATGGTGGCGGACAGCGCATCGCCCGGCACTCCGATCTCGGCAGCGAGTTCGGCAATCGATCCAGCTCGCACGATCGCACCCGATTCGATCCACGACCGAGGTATCGGCCTGCGCGCCGGCACTCCCGCGAACAGATAACGGTCACGGTACGTCTGATCGAAGATCAGCCAAGCGGGGATGTTTTCAGCGGGTCCTTCACCTCGGCCGTACTTTCCGCCGAACATGGCGTGCGCGGCTTCGACGTAGGGAAGCGACTCGTTCATGAAGCGCTGACCGCTGGCGTTGACCATCAGGCTTCGAGGCAACGAGCGTTCCGCCAAGGCGAACCACGGGCCTTTGGGTAGCGGAATCGACGGGGCCCACCACGCGTCGTCCATGTACGAAATTGCCGCGTCGACGCGTAGAGCTGCACGGATACCGTCTCCGGTATTGGTCGGTGCCCCGAGAGTCCACTGCGCACTACTCGGCCGGCGCTGATACTCGCCTCGCATGTCGTCGTTGTTGTCGAACCCGCCGCACGCGAGGATGACACCGCATCGAGCGTGCATGGTTCTCTGCACTCCCCCGGACTCGAGTCGCGCACCCACGACACGATCATTGTCGGCAACCAAATCCACAAGCCTCGTTCCGAGCTCGACCGTCACTCCGGCGTCCCGAACTCCGAGCATCAGTTCCGCCATGAGCGCCGGCCCGAGCCCGATCAGCTTCTTCTTCCGAGCTTTTGCGACCAGGGATCTCATTCCCACCCGAAGCATTCGCACCGGCCCCCGCCAATGCCGAACCCCCGTGCTCAGCCAACGGTAATCAGATTGTTGGACAACCATGTTGAGCGGCACCTTCATGTACGGCGGATGAAGGGTCGCGAGATCGTCGCCCAGAGCTCGCGCGTCGAACGGGCGCGGCTCGCACGAGCGGCCGCTTGCAAGTCCGCCAGGTGCCTCGGGAAAGTAGTCGGAGTAACCCTTCACCCATTCGAGCTCGAGTGCAGAGTGCCGAATCAGGAAATCGAGGGCTTCCGGGCCTCGATCGATATACGTGTCGATACGGTCGGTGTCTGCATCCTCTCCGACAATGCTCTTCAGATATGTTCGCGCAGAGTCGATATCATCCGCCGGCGCCTCGCGGCGAAGTATCGAGTTTCCCGGAATCCACACTCCGCCCCCGGACCGGGACGACGAACCGCCCCAGTACTCCGACTTCTCCACGAGAATTGTCGAGAGTCCGTTGCGGGCTGCAGTGATGGCTGCGGACATGCCGGCAGCCCCCGATCCCACAACGATCACATCCACCGCTGGTACATCCACTACCGAGAGCTCGGAGTTTCGAGAGTTCTCGTTCATCACTGGTCACGACCTTTCATGTCATCGTCATCCTGCGTGCGCCACCGGGATCCCTGAACCGCGTCGAGTGCCCCCTCGACGCACACGGGAAGTGATGCCCCACGCTTCTGGGGGTTACGTATCCATTGCCGATAGCCGAACTCCGCCGCCGCCAACATCAAGTGAACGAGTAGTCCTGGTCGGCTGTCATTTTCAGGATCGAGTTGCATTCGTTGTGCCACCAACTCCACCAACCGATCACGATGCTCGGGCGCGATCAGCGCGACTCGATCCATCAGGTGCGGCGCGGTGCGGAACGCTGCTCGCCACTGATCGATCTCCGCGGACTCGAAAGCATTGGAACGCTCGAGGATTGCCCGCGAGATCGCAAGATCAGCCGACTCAGATGCCGGGCGATCCTCGAGCAGTGTCACGATCCCGGCACCGCCCTGCCTGACCTGGTCCAACAGCAGATCCTCTTTGTTACGAACGTGCCGGAAGTACGTACTCGCCGACACCCCCGCTGCTGCCGCAATCTGCTCGGTGGTCACATCCTCGAAACCGTCACGCGCGAACAGATCGAATGCCGCACGTTGAATGTCTGCTCGCACCTGCAACCGTTGTCTCTCCCGTAGTGACATCAGCAACGTCCTCCCGCCTCGGCCGAGATCCGGCCATTCTCGATAATGCGAGTCTCACCTATTGTGACAGTCACTGTCAATATCCAATTCTCTGTCAGATATCAGCAGACCTCGGCATTTCGTTGACAGGGCATTCGATGCCACGACAAGCTTCGAAGATGAAACGATGGTTCGCGGCGGGCTTCGGAACGGCGATCGTCTCGCGATCACTTCTGCGCAAAGCACTCATCTTCAAGTTCCGACGCGACGTACGTGCACTCAATTCCGGCAATTACCGGCCGCTGTTGAATTCCTATCACCACCACGCGGTGCTCAGATTCGCCGAGGGTGATCATCGGTGGGCAGGAGTGCATGCCGGACGGGACCAAATCGAGACGTTTCTCCAGGAATTTGTCGACGCGGGGCTTCAAGGCGCGGTCACCGAAGCGTATTTCGGTGGTCCGCTCTGGCGCATGACACTGCTCGCCCGATTCGACGACCGAGCCCGTGGCCCGGACGGCGCCGTCATCTATCAAAATCGAACAGTGCTTCTCGTTCGAACCAAGTGGGGAAGAATCGTCGAGCAGGAGGACTACTACGAGGACACCGCCAGAATCGGTGACTTCGACAGACGGCTCCGCGAAATCGAAGCCGGACGAGCCTGTGGCACAGTCGCGGAATGACGGACGTCAGGATTGACCGCCACCGGAAACTATCAGCATTCCTGTCTTCCCGGAACGATGTCGAACTGGCCCGACTGGTCGACACCGCTCGAGTCTCGAGCGTAGGCGTGGGCGGCGCCGCAGGACTCGTCGGTGTCTGCGAAAACAGGTTCGACAGCGTTCCGGTCTTCACCAAACGCATCCCACTGACCGAACAGGAACTCGCCGACGTGGGCTCTACTTCCAACCATTTCGACTTGCCGACGTTCTGCCAGTACGGCATTGGGGGCCCGAGCTTCAACGCCTGGCGAGAGCTGGCCGCGAACGTCATGGTCACAGAGGCCGTTCTGGCCGGCGAAACACAGTCGTTCCCAATGCTTTACCACTGGCGGGTGCTGCCCGGTCGATCGCCGGTTGCACTCGAACACGCCGACATCGCTTCCGTTCCCACCGCCTGCGCCAGTAGTGAAGCGCGGGTCCGCCTCGAAGCACTCGCCACTGCGCCGTGCAGCCTCGTACTGTTCTGCGAGTACATCGCACACCCGATCTCGGATTGGCTGCAAGACAACCCGGCCGCCAAAGCTGCCGAAGTCGAGCGACAGTTTTCGGAGATCGTGGCGTTCTTACGCGATCGACAGTTGCTGCACATGGACGGCCATTTCGGCAACATGCGCACCGATATGGAGCGGATCTACCTCACCGACTTCGGACTGGCCACATCCCCACACTTCGACCTGTCGACTACCGAACATGACTTCGTCCGGCGCCATGCCACCCATGACGCCGACTACGCCGCCATGCTTCTGGTCAACTGGCTGGTCACCGAAGTCTGCGGAGTGCCGAGACCGAAACACGGCGGACCAGTCGCCCGCAACCAGTACGTACGACGATGCGCCACAGGTCATGTCCCAGGTGATGTGGCACCGGAGGTGGCCGCGATCTTGACCCGGCACGCGCCCGCCGCTGCGAGAATGAACGACTTCTACTGGCGATTGTTCGACGGCGACTTCGATGCGCCCTACCCTCATGCCGCGGCAGTTCCGACTTCCGGTCGAGGACAGGGTTTTCCCTGAACTGCCGTCTCCACATCTCAGGGTCCATGTCATCCTCCGGACCGATGTGCTGGTCAGCGCCGTAGGGCACAGTTCTCATCATGATTGAACTGAGGGGATTGACCAAGGTTTACGGACCGACGAAAGCGGTGGACGATTTGTCGTTCACGGTCAAACCGGGCATCGTAACGGGCTTCCTGGGCCCGAACGGTGCGGGTAAGTCGACGACGATGCGGATGATCCTGGGTTTGGATCAGCCGACGTCGGGTGCGGCGTTGATCGACGGCAAGCCGTACCGCGAGCTCAAGACGCCGCTGCGGACTGTCGGCGCGTTGTTGGATGCGAAGTGGGTGCACCCCAATCGCAGTGCGCGGGCGCATCTGCAGTGGATGGCTGCTTCGAACGGGATCCCGAAGTCCCGCGTCGACGAGGTGCTCGGGTTGGTCGGATTGTCCGAGGTGGCGGGCAAGAAGGCCGGCGGGTTCTCGCTCGGTATGTCGCAGCGTCTCGGGTTGGCGGGTGCGTTGTTGGGCGATCCGAAGGTGTTGTTGTTCGACGAGCCGGTCAACGGTCTCGATCCGGAGGGCATCGTCTGGATTCGTAAGTTCATGCAGCGGTTGGCGGCCGAGGGCCGCACGGTGCTGGTGTCGAGTCACCTCCTGTCGGAGATGGCATTGACGGCGGAGCAGTTGGTGGTGATCGGCCGGGGTCGGTTGATTTCGGATTCGACGGTGGCGGAGTTCGTGGATCGTTCGTCGGAGTCGACGGTGCGGGTGCGCAGTCCTCAGCTCGATGCGTTGCGCAGTGTGTTGCTCTCGCAGGGGTTGACGGTGCGTGAGGACGGTTCCGGTGTTGCGCCGGCGTTGGTGGTGGTGGATTCGACGACTGATGTGATCGGCGGTCTGGCTGGTTCGCAGGGAATCGTGTTGCACGAGTTGGCGTCCCAGCAGGGTTCGCTCGAGGACGCGTTCATGAAGTTGACCGGAGACGATGTCCAATACCACGCATCCGGTATCGATCCGGGTGCCGGAGCCCACCACACAAACACACAGCACGCTATGGGAGGTGCACTGTAATGGCTGTTCTCAGTGCAGAACGTATCAAGATCACCACGACCAAGTCGCCGCTGTGGTGCACGATCACAATCATCGTCCTAGGGTTGGGCGTCGCCTGGATGATCGGGCGTTCGTCGAGTTCGAGCATTCAGGCGTACAACGACGAAGCCGCATCAGGAACTCCTGATTTCGAGAAGTTCCTCCCCACGTTCAATGAAGCGGGACTAGGAGTTTCCGGCTTCGGCGTCATGGTCCTGATGATCATGGCGGCCCTCGCGATTACCAGCGAATACCGCTTCGGCATCATCCGCACCACCTTCCAGGCCATCCCGAGCCGGGCTTCGGTCCTGATCGCCAAAGCCGGCCTGATCGGCGCCTTCGGCGCGGCGCTGTCCTTCGTTCTCATGCTCGGCGCGGTATTCATCACCAAAGCTGCTGCAGGCTCTGAAGGTTCCACCAATCTGGCACTCGACAACGCCGATGCCTGGCGCGCCGTCTACGGCGTACCGATCTTCGCCTTCCTCTGCGTTGTCCTTGCCATCGCCGTCGGAGCACTCCTCCGTCAATCTGCCGGCGCTATTGCATTGCTCCTGCTCTGGCCGCTGCTCATCGAGAGCCTGTTCGGCATGTTCGGATCCTTCGGTAGAAACGTCACACCGTTCCTCCCGTTCGCCAACGCCGACCACTTCCTCTCGTCGGGTTCGAGCACCAATTTCCATTGGGGCCCTTGGGGAAGCCTGTTCTACTTCGCAGCATTTGTGCTGGTGGTTTTCGGAATCAGCATCGCCGTCGTCAACAAGCGCGACGCCTGACCTAACACCAAGACTGGCCGTACCGGAGATGTTCCGGTGCGGCCAGTTTCTTGTTGCCACAACCGCGGTCCACAGAAGTTAGGATAGGCTCACTTCTATCTGATTCGGCAACGAACTGAGGCAACGGACAGCGATGCAGACTCTGACAACCCAGACTATTTCCACTCCGGGCACCGAAATGCGTGTGTGGCGCACGCCGGCGCTCGATCGGAAATGCATCGTCTTCCTGCATGGCGCCGGAGTTGATCATCGAATGTTCGACGACCAGGTCGCGGAACTCGCGGGCGCCTATTCCCTGGTGCTGCCCGACCTACGTGGTCAAGGGCTGTCGATTCTCGAGGAAGGCCACCGCGCCACTCTCGACACTGTGATCGACGACGTGAAGGTCATGCTCGACTCGCTCGGAATCGATCGCGCAAGCATCGTCGGACACTCGTTCGGCGGAAACATCGCGCAGGAGTTCACCCATCGTCATGCGAATCGAGTAGACAAGCTCGTCATGATCGGCAGCCCTGGCCAGCACCGGGAAATGAGTGGAGCCGCTGCCTCGGCAATCAAAATCGGCACGCATTTGTATCGACGGATTCCGTGGGGTCCCTTTGCCTTTTACAGTGGCCGGTGGTCGAGTCGAAATCCCGCAACTCGCAGATACGTTGCAGACTGCATGCTGGCCGCCGGACGGCAGACCTGGCTGGATCTGGGAACAAGCGGGTTCGCGTCACTCTGCCCGGTGGATACGGCACCCCGAAAGGAGACCCTCCTGATGCGGGGAGAGGTCGACATGCCGCGCCAACTCGATCGAATCTACGACGCCCTGAGCGATCAACTACCGGACCTGACTCGCCGGGTGGTGATCACCGGCGTCGGACATCAATGCACACAGGACAATCCGGAAGAGGTCAACCGCGCGCTGGTCGAGTTCTTGGCAGACTGACCTCACGTGTCAGCGTTCCAGGTGCGCGGCAAGCTCTTTCATCCAATCGAGGAATGCCGGCGGGCCGTCGAACTGGACGCCGTCGACAGCAGCCACTTCCGGTGCAATGTCATCGCCCTTGACCACCAACGCTTCTCCACCCGAGGCAAGGACAGCAGCAAAGGCAGGTAGGTCACCACGGTCGTCGCCCGCGTACGCGACGACGTCGACGCCTGCGGTGGCGATCGCGCGAAGGAGGCCTGTCCCCTTGTCCTCCTCAACGGGTGGACGCAATTCTTCGACCAACTTGCCGGGCTCACGCCGCAACCCGGTCCGGCTCGCGATTTCTGTCGTCGCTGCTTCCACCAGGCGCTGCGCGACCGCTCGATCCGCGGCCCGACGCCAATGCACAGCCACCGCAAGGCCTTTGCTCTCGACGTGGATGCCAGGAACTGACTGAGAGTCGAACAGGCGACGCAGTTCGGCTTCTGCTTCGGCGACGGCATCACTGAACGCAGCGACGGCCGGAAGCACTTCGATTCCGTTCTCCGTCCAGGTCTCGACGCCGTAGGAACCCATGAGAACAACCGAATCCAGACTCAGTCGTTCTCGCAAGAACGACGCCGGCCGTCCCGAGAGCAAGCCCACCACGCCGAAGTGCCTCGACAAAGTCGCGAGCACCTCCTCGGCACCGGGCAGGAGCGCACTGGCCGACGGATCGTCGACGATAGGTGCAAGCACGCCGTCGAAATCCATCACCAGCCCACACCGAGCTGGATCGGACGTGAGTCGGAGGATGACGTCCGAAGCGGTTCGCATGGTTCGAGTGTGCCAAATCGATCGCACCCGCATAACCAACACCGGATCAGAATGTAATCTCTGCCACTTCGTCCAGGTTGTCCGGAAAGCGCAGGGTGAGCCGTGTCCACTCCCCTCCGGCGCCGCTTCTCTCCGATACAGTTCTCACGACGCTTACCAACTGGGGGGTAATGATGAGCGAATTGACTGTCGTCACTGACGACATCCGAAGGTACGGCTCGACGTCGGCCGAAGCTGCAGGACACATCGCGCAGGCCGCCGCCGTCGATCTGGGCGCCAACATCGCGGCAGTCGCACCAGCCGTCGGTCCTGTCGGCATCGAGTTTCTCGCGGCATTCGCGCGCGCCCAGGCAACTCACACCAAAGATGTTGCAGCACTGGCGACCTTCTACGCCGGCAACGCAGCAACGGCGAGTGCAGCCGCTCAGGCCTACGACACCACAGATCTTTCAACCGCGTCAGATCTCGCCGGCATCGCTGGATCGACGGACGTGACCGCGTGAACAGCGATCGCGTGAACAGCGATCGCATCGACACCGATCGCATGAACACCGAAGACGACTCGACGACGGTCCTCGAATTCCTTCAAGGTGGTGCTCCGGCCCCGGCATTGCCGAACAACACGGTCGAATCGATGCTCGCCGGCATACCGGTTCCGGCATTACCCGGAATCGAAGATCTGTTCGCGCCGTTGATCGAACTCGGGAAGAGCCTCGGCACCGGCACTTTTGCCGGCGTCGATCCCGTCGGCATCTTCAACCAGGCGTCCACTCTCATCGACCAAGCCATGGGACTGTCCCAAAGCGCGGTCGCCGAGGTGGGCCAGACCTGGAACAGCACCGGCAGTGAAGCCGCGACCGAACTGTCGCGATCCGCTCAGAACAGCGGCGCAGAATTGAGCGAACGCGGAACCGCGATATCGAAAACCGCTGCTGCCGCCGCGGAATCGGTGCAGCGAGGCAACGCGAATCTCGCGGCGATCGCGCAGTCCTTCGCGACCACGGTTGCAGCTGCTGCACCGATCGCGTGGACACCACCAGGACAGGCGATGCTGATTGCCTCCGCAGCCGAACACATGCAGGCAGCCGTCGCGGCGGTGACACAGACTCGCGGGGAAATGCTCGGGCACACCGCTGCCATGAACGCCCTTGCCGGGTCGATCCCCGTGCCGACTCCACCGATCGGTGAGGCTCTCGCCAACCTTGCCACTCCGGAGGCGCTCGCCGACGCCGCCCGTCAGATCGCCCAACCTCTGGCGGCATCAGCCGTGTCGGCATCGCCGCTGTCTGGATCGCCGCTGCCTGGATCGACCGATGCCGGCGACGCACCGTTCTCCACCCACTCAGGCGCCGACGCCGTTCGGACCTCGGCAGCGCAGGCAGGCGCCGGACTTCCGACCGGCGTCGACAAGCTGTGGGGCGCAGGCAATTCGTCGACGTCACTCGCAGCCGGCGGGTCGCCGTCGCCCAGTGCGACAGCGAGCTCCGGCGGAGCATGGGTGGGTGGAAGCGGCACTACCGGTGGAACGATGAGAGGTGCAGCGGGAGTTGCTGCAGTTCAACCGGTTCCGGTAGCAACGCCCGGCCTGGGTGCACCATCTTCGGCGGTCGGCAGTAGCGGCATATCGCCGGGCGGCATGATGGGCGGCGGTCCTCGCGGAACGCGGGACGACGAGTCGTCACGCACGACTCCGGGGTATCTCGTCAGCGCCGGTGACGAAAACTCGATGGTCGACGATCTACCGATGGTGTCACCGCCCGTGCTCGGTGCCGAGAATCCCGATCAGTACCTGTTCCGAGATCTCTGATCGGGACTGCCCGGCCGGGGCGGCATTACAACCTCAAACGAAGCCCAACTCCCGTACCGCCGCACGCTCCTGCTCCAATTCGCTGACGGACAGGTCAATCCGTTCGCGTGAGAAGTCGTCGGTCGCGAGATCCGGAACGATAGCGAATTCACCATCGGCACAGGTCACCGGGAAGGACGAGATCAATCCTTCGGGCACCCCGTAGGAACCGTCCGAACAGACGGCCATGGATACCCAGTCGTCCTCGGCCGTTCCGATCACCCAGTCGCGGACGTGGTCGATCGACGCGCTGGCCGCACTTGCCGCAGAGGACGATCCACGCGCAGCGATGATGGCGGTGCCTCGTACCTGCACAGTCGGGATGAAATCGTTCTCCACCCAGTCTCGGTCGTTGATCACCGCGAGCGCAGGCTCACCCGCGACGGTCGCGTGGGACAGGTCCGGGTACTGCGTCGCCGAATGGTTTCCCCAGACGGACACCTTGCGCACCGACGACGCACGAACGCCGGTCTTCTTCACCACCTGCGCAATCGCTCGGTTGTGGTCGAGGCGCGTCAGCGCGCTGAACCGAGTATCGGGTACATCCGGCGCGTTGTTCATCGCGATGAGAGCGTTGGTGTTGGCCGGGTTTCCGACGACCAGCACCTTGACGTCCGAGGCTGCGTTGTTGTTGATCGCCTTCCCATGCGCTGTGAAAATAGCGCCGTTCGCGCTCAGCAAGTCGGCGCGCTCCATCCCCTTGCTCCGCGGACGTGCACCGACCAGCATCCCGACGTTCGCGCCGGAGAAGGCGACATCGGGATCGTCGGTGATGTCGATGGAGCTCAGCAAGGGAAATGCGCCGTCTTCGAGCTCCATCGCGACGCCTTCGGCAGCGGACACGGCGGCGGGAATCTCGAGCAGTCGAAGTTTGATCGGTACGTCAGCGCCGAGCATCTCCCCCGCAGCTATGCGGAAAAGCATGCCGTATGCGATCTGACCCGACGCACCGGTCACCGTGACGGTTACGGGCGCAATACTCATTGCCGACTCCTCACCTGCCGTTTTCACGACTGTCCGTTCTACAACGCTGTAAGAACGGTTTCCACGCTAGTCGAGTAATCCGGCCACTTCGTGGTCTGTGAGTGTGGTTCTCGGCACTCGTCCCTCCGCCGTCACGAGTTCGACGGCGCGGTAGAGCGGACGCTCGGCCAGTCCGGCACCGCGGGCTTCGGCACGCAACTGTTCGATCAGCACCGAGGACAAGGCGGCAGCCGGTACCAACTCGCTTGCTGCCAGGGCGTCGGCGAGCTTGCGGAGTGCAAGGATCTCCAACTCGCGCCCGCCCCCTGCCGTGTAGAGCGCCAGCGGTATTCGCACGGTGGACCGACCGTCACCGAGTGTCAGGCTGACCTCGCTGATCCGGCCGGATCGCACCGTCAACGCCGCCGTGAGCACCTCGGCCACGTCGACGTCGTTGGTTCGAAAACCAGCTTGTGCTCGAATCCTGTTGCCATACAAGGTGATATGCCGGCGCAGCGTCATCAGAATCGCCAGTGACGTCGGAACCGCGATGACGGCACCGACGATCACTCCGACCGTCACCGTCGAGAACACACTGACGATCAACCCGACGACCACACCGAAGACCACAACAACAACGGCGAACTTCTTCAGCCGCGGCGCGATCAACGCCACGGGAACCAGATCGAGCGAAACCGGTTCAGCCTCAGTGCTCAACGAGATCCCCGAGCTTGTCGACAACTTGGTCGAGCGGCACCGTCTCCTGCTCACCCGTCGCCAATTGTTTGACAACGACAACGCCCTCTTCGAGCTCGCGCTCGCCGAGAACCAACGCGACTGCGGCGCCCGAGCGATCGGCCGCTTTCATCGAGCCCTTGACGCCACGAGTTCCGTACGCCAGGTCGACGCGAATCCCATTGGCACGCAACTGGTGTGCGATCTTCACCAGTGCCGCCTTCGCCTCGGCTCCCATCGGTACACAGAAGACGTCGACACGTGCCGGTGGCGCAACCGACTTACCCTCGGCCTCGAGCGCGAGAACCGTGCGGTCGACGCCGATTCCGAACCCGATCCCCGAGAGCGGCTGTCCGCCCAGCTGTTCCATCAGTCCGTCGTAACGACCACCACCACCGATTCCGGACTGCGCGCCCAGTCCGTCGTGCACGAATTCGAAGGTCGTCTTGGTGTAGTAGTCGAGGCCGCGGACCATGCGCGGGTTGACGACGTAGGGAACTCCCAAGGCGTCGAGGTGCGCTAGTACCTCGTCGAAGTGCGCCTTGCAGCTCTCCGAGAGGTGATCGAGCATGAGCGGTGCGCCGGCCGTCATCTCGCGTACATCTGGGCGCTTGTCGTCGAGCACCCGAAGCGGGTTGATCTCGGCGCGTCGACGTGTGTCTTCGTCGAGCGGAAGTGCAAAGAGAAACTCCTGCAGCAGTTCGCGGTACTGCGGTCGGCAGGTGTCATCGCCGAGAGAGGTGATTTCGAGGCGGAAGCCGTCGAGCCCCAACGACCGGAATCCGGCGTCGGCGATCGCGATGACCTCAGCGTCGAGCGCGGGGTCGTCGATCCCGATGGCCTCGACGCCGACCTGCTGCAACTGGCGGTAGCGGCCGGCCTGCGGGCGCTCGTAGCGGAAGAACGGGCCCGCGTAGCTGACCTTGACCGGCAACTGTCCACGATCGAGGCTGTGCTCGATGACGGCACGCATGACACCGGCGGTTCCCTCGGGACGCAACGTCACCGAACGGTCACCGCGATCGGCGAACGTGTACATCTCTTTGCTGACGACGTCGGTCGACTCGCCGACACCGCGCGCGAACAGGCCGGTGTCCTCGAAGATCGGCAATTCGATGTGGCCGTACCCGGCCAACCTGGCGGCGCGCGTCAAACCGTCACGAACGGCGACGAATTCGGCTGACTGCGGCGGAACGTAGTCCGGAATTCCCTTGGGTGCAGAGAAGGTGCTGGCTTTACTCACGAGAGGTACTTTTCCTTATTTCTGTGCGCTGAGTCCAACGAGAAACGGGTTCGAGCTTCGCTCGGCGCCGATCGAACTGTTGCCACCGTGCCCGGGCAGGACCACGGTCTCGTCACCGAGTACCAGTAGCTTGCGGGCGATCGAAGCGAGCAACTGCTCGTGATTTCCGCCTGGCAGGTCGCTGCGCCCGATGGAACCCTGGAACAGGGTGTCACCTGTGAACGCCAAGTCCACGGGCCCGCTCTCGGTGTTCGCCTGGGTGCGGAACACCACCGATCCCTGCGTGTGCCCGGGCGTGTGGTCCACGACGAACGTCATTCCGGCCTCGGTGATCTTGTCTCCGTCGCTCAGTTCGATCACCTCGTCCGGCTCCACGAACGTCATGCCCTGAATGAATTCCTTCATCGTCGGGCCGATCCCCCGTGCCGGATCGCTGAGCATGTAGCGATCCTCGGGATGGATGTAGGCGGGCACGGAGTACCGCTCACAGACCTCGCGGGCCGACCACACATGATCGAGGTGACCGTGGGTCAGAAGTACTGCATTGACCGACATGTCCTTGGAGTCGAGATATTCGAAGAGCGGCTCGGCTGCATCCTGACCCGGATCGACGACTACGCATTCGCACGCGTCGTCCTGAGCGAGTATGTAGCAGTTGGTTTGGAACATCCCGGCCGGAAAACCAGTGACGAGCACGGGGGCAACTCCTCTTCGAAGGGTGGAAACGAACAACACGCTGTCGGTTACAGCCTAAGCTGCTGCCCCGCCAGTAAGTTCTCAGGTTGCAATGGGAGACTCTGACGACGAGTAGAGCCGCTTGCCGAAGCCGACCCCAGGGTGTCGCTCGGCGGGCCGACCACGATCCACCCGCGATACGGAGGACTACAGCAGTGCCGAGTAACGAGCAACGCCGCGAGGCGGCGAAACGCAAGCTCGAGCGTCAGCTCGAACGTCGCGCAGAACGTGCCCGCAAGCGCAAGCAGATGACGATAGCCGGAACTGCGCTCGGCGTGGTCGTCGTAGTCGGTGTCGTCGGTGGACTCATCTGGTTCAGCAATCGCAGTGACGACGACGCGAACACCACCAACACTGCTGCCGACGATTCGAGCCTCACGCCGCAGACCGCGGGCGCAATGCCGGCCGGTCTGTCGACGCCGCTGGCCGACACGGTTTCCTGCTCGTACCCGGCTGACGGCGCTACCGCGTCCAAGGCCAACAACCCTCCTCGTACCGACGGGATTCCCACCACCGCGCCGGACGCGACGCCGAGCATCAGCGTCGAGACCTCGCAGGGAAACATCGGGCTCACGCTCGACGGAACGAAGTCTCCGTGCACGGTCAACAGCTTCGTGAGCTTGGCGCAGCAGGATTACTTCAACGACACCACCTGCCACCGCATGACGACGAGCCCCTCGCTCCAGGTTCTGCAGTGCGGTGACCCGTCGGGCACCGGCACCGGCGGACCGGGCTACGGATTCGACAACGAGTTCCCCACCACGGCGTACGCCACCACCGACCCGGCAGCGCAAGAGCCCGTCACCTACGCGCGCGGCACGGTTGCGATGGCCAACACCGGGGCACCCGGTAGCAACGGCAGCCAGTTCTTCCTCGTCTACGGCGACTCACAACTCCCGCCGCAGTACACGGTTTTCGGCACGATCGACGAGACCGGTCTCGCCACTTTGGACAAGGTCGCGGCCGGCGGATCGACACCAGAGGGTGACGGCAAGCCGAATCTGACCACCGACATCAAGACAGTAAGGCTCGACTGATGCGACGTAATCCTGTGATGCGCTTTCCTGTAGTTATTGCCGCTGCAAGCGCCGCAGCGCTGCTTCTGGCTGGTTGTTCCAGTGATTCCGGTAGCTCGGACTCGCCGTCCAGCACCTCCAAGGCGAAGACGACAACGGCTGCCATGCCGCCGCTCGACATGTCACAGTTCGACGCACTCCCGCCTGTCCCGACTCCGGCGTCGGCGACTGTCGACTGCTCGTACCCGAGCGCGGCGGGCGCTGCAAAGACCGTCAATCCGCCGAACTCCACGGGCGTGTCCACCGAGGGAACCGTCAACGTCGCGCTCACGACTACGGCCGGCCCGATCGGGATGGAACTGAACCGGGCAGAAGCCCCATGCACGGTCAACAGCATCGTGAGCTTGACCGAGCAGAAGTATTTCGACGACACCCCGTGCCATCGACTGGTCACCACACCCGGTCTTCAGATCCTGCAGTGCGGCGATCCCTCGGGCAAGGGCACGGGCGGACCGGGCTACGGATTCGACAACGAGTACCCGACCACTGCGTACTCCGCTAACGATCCGGCGCTCTCCTTGCCTGCCGTCTACCCCCGCGGCACGCTCGCAATGGCCAACTCGGGTGCACCGGGCAGCAACGGCAGCCAGTTCTTCCTCGTCTACGAGGATTCGGTCTTGCCGCCCAACTACACGGTCTTCGGAAAGATCGACGACGCCGGCCTGGCGACGATCGAGAAGATCGCAGCCGACGGCGACGACGGAGGCATGGGCGCAACCGGTGGCGGCGCACCCAACGCCCCGATCACCATCGAGACTGCAGTAGTCGCCTGACCGACTGTGCGCCTTTATTAACCGCCCGCGGTTAATAAAGGCGCACAGCAGTTTACGAAGCAGAGGTCACGCGGTAGACGTCGTAGACGCCTTCCACATTGCGAACCACGTTGAGCACATGACCCAGATGCTTCGGGTCACCCATCTCGAAGGTGAACTTGCTGATCGCCACTCGGTCACCTGAGGTGGTGACCGAGGCCGACAGGATGTTCACCTTCTCGTCGGCCAACGCCTTGGTGACGTCGGAAAGCAACCGATGACGGTCGAGCGCCTCGATCTGGATCGCGACCAGGAACACCGAGGTCGCTGACGGTGCCCATTCGACGTCGATGATTCGCTCCGACTGATCGTGGAGCGAGTTGGCGTTGGTGCAGTCGGTACGGTGCACGCTGACCGCCCCACCGCGCGTGACGAAGCCCAGAATCGAATCGCCCGGAACCGGCGTGCAACACTTTGCGAGTTTTGCCACCGTACCGGGTGCTCCGGGAACCAGAATTCCGGAGTCACCCGTACTGCGGGTGCGCACCGGCATGGTCGACGGCGTCGAACGCTCGGCCAGTTCCTCCTCGACGGCGCCGACGCCGCCCAGATGAGCAACCAGTCGCTGCACGACGTGGTGCGCTGACACCTGGCTCTCGCCTACCGCCGTGTACAACGCCGAGACGTCGGGATAGCGAAGTTCATGCGCGATCGTGCTCATCGATTCGGCATTCATCAACCGCTGCAACGGAAGTCCCACACGGCGGACTTCCTTCGCGATCTGATCCTTGCCGGACTCGAGCGCCTCTTCGCGGCGTTCCTTCGCGAACCACTGACGGATCTTCGCCTTGGCACGCGGCGAGACGACAAACGTCTGCCAATCTCGGCTCGGCCCGGCGGTGGCAGCCTTCGACGTGAAGACCTCCACCACTTCGCCGTTTTCGAGAGTTCGTTCCAGCGCGACCAGTCGGCCGTTGACCCTGGCACCGATGCATCGGTGCCCGACCTCGGTGTGCACCGCATACGCGAAATCGACGGGAGTCGATCCGGCAGGCAACGTGATCACGTCACCCTTTGGCGTGAAGACGAAGATCTCCTTGACCGCGAGGTCGTAACGCAACGATTCGAGGAACTCCCCCGGATCGGCCGCTTCACGTTGCCAGTCGAGTAGCTGACGCATCCACGCCATGTCGTCGACCTCGGCGATGTCGCCCGCGTGTTTGCCCTTGGTCTCCTTGTACCGCCAGTGCGCGGCGATACCGAACTCCGCGGTCCGGTGCATGTCCTGGGTCCGGATCTGGACCTCCAGGGGCTTGCCTTCCGGTCCCACGACGGTGGTGTGCAGTGACTGGTAGACGCCGTAGCGCGGCTGTGCGATGTAGTCCTTGAAGCGTCCGGCCATCGGCTGCCACAGTGAGTGGACAACGCCGACCGCGGCGTAACAGTCACGCACTTCTTCACACAGGATGCGGACGCCGACCAGATCATGGATGTCGTCGAAATCGCGGCCCTTGACGATCATCTTCTGATAGATCGACCAGTAATGCTTGGGCCGGCCTTCGACGATGGCGTTGATCCGCGAGGCGGACAGAGTCGAGTTGATCTCGGCGCGAACCTTGGCCAGATAGGTGTCACGAGAAGGCGCGCGATCGGCGACCAGTCGAACGATCTCGTCATACTTCTTCGGGTGCAGGATAGCGAACGAGAGATCCTCGAGTTCCCACTTGACGGTCGCCATTCCAAGTCGATGTGCAAGTGGCGCAATGACTTCGAGAGTCTCTCGCGCCTTACGTGCTTGCTTTTCGGGCGGCAGGAATCGCATCGTGCGCATGTTGTGCAGACGATCCGCGACCTTGATCACGAGCACGCGCGGGTCCCGCGCCATCGCGATGATCATCTTGCGGATGGTTTCGCCCTCGGCGGCGGTGCCCAGAACGACCTTGTCGAGTTTGGTGACTCCGTCGACGAGGTGAGCGACCTCGTCACCGAAGTCCTTGGTCAACTCTTCGAGTGAGTACCCGGTGTCCTCGACGGTGTCGTGCAGCAGGGCTGCGACGAGGGTGGTGGTGTCCATACCCAACTCGGCCAGAATGCTTGCGACGGCCAACGGATGCGTGATGTACGGATCGCCGGACTTGCGACGCTGGCTCGAATGTCTGTCCTCGGCGACGTCGTACGCACGCTGGAGCAGCGCGAGGTCGGCCTTCGGATACAGCTCACGGTGGAGGCTGACCAACGGCTCGAGCACCGGGCGGATGGTGGCGTTGCGCTGACCGGTGATGCGCCGAGCAAGCCGAGCGCGCACCCTACGGGAGGCGGAAGCGGGCACGGCCAGGTTCTGCCCACCCCGATTGCCGGCAGTTTGCGCAGATCCCGAATCGTCGGGCACCGCGGACTTCGATGGTGTCGTCTCCGGAGCCGGATCTGCACCCGTCTCCTGCGACACTGCACCCGAGTTCTGTGATCGATCAAGATTCGACGTCATGTCGCCACCTCCTACCACCGAGTTGGTTGAGGCAACCGCCCTGCATCGGGTAATTGCCCTGGAGGTCTAACTCGACCCCCAGGAGACAACTTTAATACTCAGACCTTCACCAGGGATGTCAGTGGGTACTTCAAGAAGCGATCTCGACCGCGCAGTTCCTCGATCTCGAGCACCACTGCGACGCCGACGACGTTCGCTCCACCCAACTCAACCAACTGTACAGCCGCCTCGAGTGTCCCTCCGGTAGCCAGAACGTCGTCGATCACCAGAACATTCCGCCCGGTGAGATCGAAGCCGTTTGCAGGAATCTCGAGCGTCGAAGATCCGTACTCGAGGCTGTACGAACGAGATAGCACCGGCGGCGGCAGTTTGCCGACCTTCCGCACGGCCACCACCCCAGCACCCATCTTCGCAGCCGCGCCGGCACCGAGCAGGAACCCGCGAGCATCGACGGCGGCAATCGTGTCGGCGTCCGGAGCACAGGCGACAAGGGCGTCGAGCACAGCCCCGAACCCCTCGGCGTCGGCGAACACCGGAGTCAGATCGGCGAACCGAACCCCGGGCCCGGGAAAGTTGTCCGCCCAACGGGTCAGCCGAACAACGGCGTCTCCGGCAGCCCGGTGGATTGCGATCAATTCTTCAGGCGTGTGCAAGGCAACACCATTCGAGACGCTCATCTGCGTAATACCCATCTGTCCATGTTCCAGCCGGTAGCGGCCCGAGTCGGATTGACCAACACTGCCGACATGCCTGGAGCTACAGCGACAGTTCGTAGTTGATTGAACAGTGGAATCGTAGGCACCTGTGTCCACAGGATGTTCTCCGCCTCCACCGAGAGTCCCAATTGCGCACTGGTGCTCGCATCCACGTTCAACTGATCGATGATCTGATCGATCCGTGCATTTCCGTACGTACCGAGGTTTGCGCCGTTGCCCGATCGCAACGCTCCGCGCGCGTCGATCATGCTCGCTGTTCCGCCTGCCCCGACTTTGCCTGCCATGCCGGAAAGCACAGCGTCGACTCCCCCGGACTGCAGACTCGCAGGATCGAAGCTGTCGGTACTCGCGTCCTCGATCGTGATTCCCGCCGGAGCACACGCGGCTTTCGCTTCAGAGACGATCTGCGCCCGCACCGGGTCCGGTGCGAGGTACCCGACCCGGACGGTCAACTGGTCGAGATCGGCTTCCGACAACGACGTCTTCGCGGCATCGACGTCGGCATTGGCGTACCGGTCACCGTCGACCGCAGCGGCGTCGCTGTAAACGAGTGAATCCGGCGCCATCAGTCGCGAATCGACCACGCCGGAACCCAGACCAGCCTGCGGCGCGTTATCCGTCTGCCCGAACTTCTCGAACAGAGTTGTCCGCGGAACACAATGCGCGAACGCTCGACGGGCGGCTTCGTCGCCCAGCGAACCAGACGTCGCGAGAACGAACTGCTCGATCGACCGCGACGGAATCTGTTGGACGTCGAACCCGGACGGAGTACCGAGCTCGCCGGCCGACCCGGAAGCGACGTCGACGACCTCGATCGAGTTCTTGTCGAGATCCTCGGTCAGATTCACACCACGTGGCCAGACGACGATGCGATCGGTCGCGGGCTTGTTGCCCCACCACCGCTCGTTCGCGACCAGCACCAGGCCGTCGTCGGCGCTGTACGAGTCGATTCGATACGGACCAGCGGAAGGCAGTACGGAGGTGTCCACCTGACCTGGAGTCAGGTTCCACCCGGTGTTCCAGAAGTCGGCGATCTTCGACAACGCTTCGGTGTCACCGGCATTCACCGCGCTCACCACGTCGCCGACTCCGGCGCGCTGCGTCACGATGTGTGATGGCATCAATGCAGTCGCACCGAACAACGACCGCCAATCGGTGAACGATCGCCCGGGCTTGAAGAAGACAGTCGCGTCCTTCGACCCGCTCTGGCAGTCGATCCGGTCGATGTCCGCGTAACCGAGATTGTTCGCCGTGTCGAACATGGGCTTCGCAGCACCATCGACGTCTTTGGTGAACTTGCCACTCGACGCCGCCCAGGTGAGGACCAGATCGTCACAGGACATCGGAATCCCGTCGGAGTACACCGACGCCGGATTGAGCTTGTACGAGACCGTGAGCACGTCACCGGGCAACTCCGACGCCGTTCCGATGTCGGTGTCCGACACAGGTGCTCCGGCCGGGCCGGTGAACGTGAAGCCGGGAAGCACCCGGCCGAACGCAGCCATCGCCCCGGACACCGATCCCGCTGTCGTGTTGGCGTTGTACGTGGAGATGGAGTTGTCGATGGCATATCCGATGGACGGAACCTGCTCGGCGCTTTCCGAGCAGGCCGCCAACGAACCGGCAGCCACAGCGGTGGCCGCAACGAACGTCATCGATCGAACCAGTGTGCGTGTTCTTGGGAGCATGTTCAGTGCCCCTTCTTGTTTCGCTTTCCGGTCGGCCGCACACCCGGCTGCGGAGCAACCGGCGCACGGCGTGCAACGGGCGCGCCGACGGCAACCGCCTGCGTACCCTTCTCGGCCAGCGTAGCCCGGCGCGAGAGCACCTTACGAGTGTGCGCGGCAACGGGTCCCCAGCGTTCCTTCATCGACACCAGGAGTGGCGTCGCGAAGAAGATCGAGGAGTACGCACCCACGATGATGCCGACGAGCTGAACCAGCGCAAGGTCCTTGAGCGTGCCGACGCCGAGCATCCAGACCGCGACAACCATCAGAGCGATCACCGGGAGCACACTGATGACGGTCGTGTTGATCGATCGCATCAAGGTCTGATTCACCGCGAGGTTGGCCTGCTCGCCGTACGTCCGGCGCGTCAGATGCAGAACACCGCGTGTGTTCTCTTCGACCTTGTCGAACACCACCACTGTGTCGTACAGCGAGAAACCGAGAATGGTGAGCAAACCGATCACCGTCGCGGGCGTCACCTCGAAACCGACGAGCGAGTAGACGCCGGCAGTGACGATGATGTCGAAGAACAACGCGACAATCGCGGCTACCGCCATGTCCCGCTCGAAGCGGATGGCGATGTAGATACTCACGATCACCAGGAACACAATCAGCGCGATCAGCGCCTTCTTGGTGATCTGGCCGCCCCAGGTTTCACTCACGTCCGCAAAACTGATGGCCTGCGCCGACGGGTTCCCGTTCTTGTCCTTGGGCTGGAACTCGTCGAAGAGCGCCGACTGCAGATCGTTGATCTGCGTCGCGTTCAACGTCTCCGACCGAATCTGCACGGTGGCGCTGGCACCCGAGCCGACCGTCTGCACGCTGACCGGCTCGAACCCGAGTGTGTCGGAGTAGACGGTTTCCACCTCCGACGTCTCGACTCCACCCTCGGCCGGGAACTGAATGCGCGATCCGCCCTCGAAATCGATACCGAAGGTGAAGCCGCGCAGGATGATGCTGAGCAGCGCAATGGCGACCAGAGCGCCGGTCAGTCCGTAGTAGAAACGACGCCTGCCGACGACCTCGAACGCACCCGTTCCCGTGTACAGCCGCGAGAGCCAACTGTGCTTGGGCATCGCGCCCTGATCGACGCCGGAGTCGGTGATCTCCGACCGGGCTGCGGCATCGGCGGACTCGGCCGAGGAACTGTTGTTGGACCCCACCGGGGAGTTGTTGGACTCGCTCATGCTCGTGTCTCCTTAGCCGACGCAGCGGCGGCAACCTTACGTTCGCGGGCAACCTCTTGCACTGCGCCGAGACCGTTGACGCTGGGCTTGGACCAGAACGCCGAACGGGACGCCATACTGACCAGTGGCCACGTCACGAGGAACACGACAATCACGTCGAGGATGGTGGTCAGACCCAAGGTGAAGGCGAAGCCTCGCACCTGTCCGACCGCCAGCACGTACAGAACTGCAGCGGCGATGAAGCTCACCGCGTTGCCGGACAGAATTGTTCGGCGCGCTCGCGCCCAACCGCGTGGCACCGCGGAGCGGAAGCTACGGCCCTCACGCATTTCGTCCTTGATGCGTTCGAAGAACACGACGAACGAGTCGGCGGTCATACCGATACCGATGATCAGACCAGCCATGCCGGCCAAGTCGAGTGTGAAGCCGATGTATCTACCGAGCAGAACCATGATCGCGTAGACCATGACTCCGGAGAGGATCAGCGACAACGCCGTCAGGACGCCGAGCATCCGGTAGTAGACGAGGCAGTACAGCAGAACGAGAACGAGACCGACCGCGCCGGCAATCAATGCCGCCTGAAGTGAGGCCAGGCCGAGCGTTGCCGAGACCGTCTCGGCCTCGGAGGCTGCGAACGAGAGCGGAAGCGAACCGTACTTCAGAGTGTTGGCAAGTTCTTTGGCGCTCTCCGCAGTGAAACTGCCCGTGATCGAGGTCGCGCTACCCGCAGGCGTTGCACCTTGAATCGTGGGAGCGCTGACGACCTTCGAGTCGAGCGTGAACGCTGCCTGCTTGCCGATGTTGGCTGAGGTGAACTCGGCCCAGGTGTTGCTGCCGGTCGTCTTGAACGAGAGGCTGATCTCGTGGCGCGACTGCTGCGAGTTGAAGACCGAAGACGCGTCGGCAATCTCCTGGCCGTCGATGATCGAAGGACCGAGAAGATAGATGTTCAGTCCGTCTTGCGAGCACGCGACCAGCGGAAGAGTCGGGTCGTCGTTTCCACGGAGCGGATCCGCGACGGAGCAGTCGAGGTTCGCCACTGCTTGCTGCTGCACCGTCGGATCGCTGCTCTGTCGGAGGGCGCGCGCTGCGGCGATTTCCGCTGCTGCTGCGTCGCCTTCGTCGGTGCCGTCACTCGATGCGTCCGCGGGGGGAGCCGGTGTTGTCGTCTCCGGCGCCGGGGTTGCCTCCGGAGTGGTCGGGTCCTGAGCCAGGAACGGGCGGTTCTGCGGCGTCTGGGTCCCGTCGGCCGGTACCTCGGGAGCCGGAGCATCAGTGGCCGGAGTTTCGGCCGCCGGCGCCTCAGGGGTAGCTGTCCGATTCGCGTCACGGGTGGCGACATCGATCGAACCCGTCACCGGGCGGATGTACAGACGGGCGGTCTGGCCGAGCGAGCGAGCCTGCGCACTGTCGTCGCCGGGAACGGTGATGACGAGGTTGTCACCGTCGACGACGACCTCGGAGCCGGAAACGCCGAGACCGTTGACGCGGGTCTCGATGATTTCCTGAGCCTGCTTGAGACTGTCCTGACTGGGAGCGCTGCCGTCCGGGGTACGAGCGGTCAACGTGACGCGCGTTCCACCCTGCAGGTCGATGCCGAGTTTCGGCGTGGCCGACTTGTCTCCAGTGAAGAACACCAGGGCATACAGTGCCACCACCAGGACCCCGAAAAGGGCCAGGTAGCGGACCGGATGCACCGTTCCGGTGGAAGGTGCCACGATCTTTAAGTCTCCTCAGTAGGTGCAGAGCTTCAGTAAATGCAGGGCTCGGGCGGTCTACGACCACCCGAGCTGCGGCGTTCGAACTGCAACGATTGATCAACGGGATGAACTGAGCTGCTGGTGAAAGAACTACTCCGATGAAAGAACTACTACAGACCAACCAATCTGGACGTGTGTCCGAGTTCACAACTCTAGAACACGTGCCAGGTCGACGAAGTCAGGACTCCTTGGTGAGCCGGATTTCGGTGTCAGCAGCTGATTCTTCGATCTCGGAAACCGAGTCGTCGTCGTACTCGTCGGTTTCGGTCGTCTCGACAACGCGCTCACGGATGACCAGACGCGACCAGGTGGTGATGACACCGTCGGCGATCTCGAGGTCCACGGTGTCGTCGTCCAGAGAAGCAATCGTGGCATAGAGCCCGGCCGTGGTCTGCACTCGATCGCCGACCTGCAGCGAGTCCTGCATCTCGGAAGTGGCAGCCAAAGCCTTCTTCTGCTTGCGCATGCCCAGGAACATGGGCACCAGCAGTGCGAGGATCAAGAGTGGGAAAAGCAAACTCGACATGTGTTGATCAACCTCGGTTGTGTTGCACGTTTTACGCCGCGATGGTCCCGGATGGACCTACGCAATACACCAGTGTGCCATTAGTTGCTGAGGATTCCTGACAGATCGGCCGTTCAAGTAGGCCTTTCCAGTCGAAATTCACTCTCCGTTCGGATCGAACAACGTGGCCTGCGGTTCGTTGACACGAACCTCGATACCGCCCGCTGCGGCATCCGGCGGCGGTGTCATTCCGAGTTGAGTCCAGGCAGCGGCGGTAGCCACGCGTCCTCGCGGCGTCCGGGCGATCATCCCGGCCCGAACCAGGAACGGCTCGCACACTTCTTCCACCGTCGACGGTTCCTCGCCGACGGCCACCGCAAGCGTCGACACGCCGACGGGCCCGCCGCCGAACGACCGCACCAATGCACTCAGTACGGATCGGTCGAGACGGTCCAAGCCCAACTGGTCCACGTCGTAGACAGCCAAGGCCGCCTGAGCGACGTCCATGGTGACGATTCCGTCGGCGCGCACCTCGGCGAAGTCGCGAACCCGGCGCAGCAATCGGTTCGCGATACGCGGCGTCCCCCGCGAGCGTCGTGCGATTTCGGCGCCGGCGTCAACTTCGAGATTGACGCCCAGAATTCCGGCCGAACGCATCAGAATCTGTTGCAGCTCTTCGGGTTCGTAGAAATCCATGTGAGCGGTGAACCCGAAGCGGTCGCGCAACGGACCGGTCAACGCCCCTGACCGCGTAGTCGCACCGACCAGCGTGAACGGTGCAACCTCCAGAGGAATCGACGTGGCACCCGGCCCCTTACCGACGACGACGTCGACGCGGAAGTCTTCCATCGCCAGGTACAACATCTCCTCGGCCGGACGAGCGATTCGGTGAATCTCGTCGATGAACAGCACGTCACCCTCGACGAGGTTGCTCAGCATCGCGGCCAGGTCTCCGGCGCGTTCGAGCGCCGGTCCGGACGTCAACCGCAGAGAAGAGCCCAACTCCCCCGCGATGATCATCGCCATCGACGTCTTGCCGAGCCCGGGGGGACCGGACATCAGGATGTGATCAGGTGTGCTGCCGCGAAGTTTTGCTCCGGTGAGCACGAGCTGCAGTTGTTCGCGAACACGGGGTTGCCCGATGAAGTCGTCGAGACTCTTGGGACGCAAACTCGCTTCGACATCGCCGTCTCCCGCCACCAATTCGGCAGAGACCTGCGACTCGTCGTCGAAATCGTCGATCGGGTCGAAGTTCATCGAGTCTTACCGAGCAGCGACAGCGCAGAACGCAGTGCTACCGACGTAGTGGCCTCGGGCGATTCCGCCAGGACCGAATCCGTGGCCTGCTCGGCCTGCTTGATCGGGAAGCCCAGACCTTCGAGAGCCTCGACGATCTGATCACGGATCGAACTGCCGACGACGACACCGGAAGCCGCGCCGGCCGTCGTCGCGACGGCGTCGACCTTGTCGCGCAGTTCGACGACCATGCGCTCGGCGCCGCGTTTCCCGATACCGGGGACCCTCGTCAACGCCGTCAGGTTGCCTTCCGAGAGTGCCCGCCGCAATGCGTCCGGTTCGAGCACTGCAAGAGTTGCCATCGCCAGGCGCGGTCCGACTCCGGAAACCGTCTGCAAGAGGCTGAACAGGTCCTTCGACTCGGTATCGGAAAAACCGTACAGCGTCATCGAGTCTTCGCGAACGATCATCGTCGTGAACAGTCGCGCTTCGCTTCCCCGATGCAGTGCACCGAGAGTCACCGGGGTGGCATTGACCCGATAGCCGACACCTGACGCTTCGATGACCGCGTGGTCGAGCGCAATATCGAGTACCTCGCCGCGTACCGACGCGATCATCGTGAACCTGCCTTCTTCATCTCGGCCAATTTTGCCTGATACTTACGCATTTGTTCAGCGGCCATCGCCTCGGCGCGGGCCATTCGCTCGATCATCGGTGCTCGCCAGCAGTGACAGATCGCGAGCGCCAGAGCGTCAGCGGCGTCAGCCGGTTTCGGCGCCGTCTTCAAGTTCAGGATTCGCGTCACCATCGCGGTGACCTGCGCCTTGTCGGCGTTACCGCTGCCGGTAACGGCGGCCTTCACCTCGCTGGGCGTGTGGAAACACACCGGGATACCGCGTCTGGCGGCAGCGAGCGCGACAACTCCGCCTGCTTGCGCCGTCCCCATCGCCGTACTGACGTTGTGCTGCGCGAATACACGCTCGATCGCGACGACCTCCGGCTTGTACTGCTCGATCCACAGCTCCGCCGCATCGGAGATCCGCAGTAGCCGAGACCCGAGGTCCATCTCGGGCGGGGTCCGCACCACGTCGACGGCAATGGGGCGCACTTTCCTGCCGTTGCTCCCGTCGACCACGCCCAACCCGCAGCGAGTCAAGCCTGGGTCCACTCCGAGCACGCGCACTTTGCCACACCTCTCCATACCGAACAGCTGTTCGATAGCTTAGCGGTGCGCGGGCCTACTACCCCGCATCAACACGCAACCCGGCCGAGACGTGGACGTCAGGGCCGGGTTGAGTTGAAAAGCAATCAGTCTTCGAGAGCCGCGAGAACCTCGTCGGACAGATCGATGTTGGTGTAGACGTTCTGCACGTCGTCAGAGTCTTCGAGCGCGTCGACGAGCTTGAAGATCTTGCGTGCGCCGTCGACATCCAAGGGAACCTCGACGGAAGCGCGGAAATCGGCTTCAGCGGAGTCGTAGTCGATGCCGGCTTCCTGAAGTGCCGAACGTACGGCAACCAGATCCTGTGGCTCACTGACGATTTCGAAGGTTTCACCGAGATCGGTGACTTCCTCGGCACCGGCGTCGAGCACAGCCATCAGGACGTCGTCCTCCGACTGGCCGTTCTTCTCGAGCGTGACGACACCCTTGCGAGCAAACAGGTAGGAGACGGAACCCGGGTCAGCGAGGTTGCCACCGTTACGGGTCATCGCGGTGCGAACTTCACCGGCTGCGCGGTTGCGGTTGTCGGTGAGGCACTCGATCAGAACGGCGACGCCGTTGGGTCCGTAGCCCTCGTACATGATGGTCTGCCAGTCTGCGCCGCCCGCTTCTTCACCGGCGCCGCGCTTGCGCGCACGCTCGATGTTGTCATTGGGAACAGACGTCTTCTTCGCCTTCTGGATGGCGTCGTACAAGGTGGGGTTGCCCGTGGGATCGCCACCGCCGGTTCGTGCCGCCACCTCGATGTTCTTGATCAGCTTCGCGAAGGATTTGCCACGACGTGCGTCGATCACAGCCTTCTTGTGCTTGGTGGTGGCCCATTTTGAGTGGCCGCTCATGCGATTCAAGCCCCTTTCCTGCTGCGTTGCGCACGCCGAATGCGCGTCTTTCAGCTCTGCCGATGTTACCCGTCCCACGTCACAACTCGCTGCATCCCCCGACACGAATTAGTCAAACCGCGCATTGTTTGCATAGAATGCAAACATGTTGGTCCGAATAGATCACGCCTCCACAACTCCGCTCGCGGAGCAGATTGCAGCCGGGGTTCGTGGCTCGGTCATCCGCGGTGAGATCGGACCAGGTGACCGCCTGCCGTCCGCTCGCGCTCTCGCCGAGTCGATCGACGTCAATCTCCACACGGTTCTTCGTGCGTACGCAACACTCCGCGACGAAGGCCTGATCGACCTCCGACGCGGACGTGGCGCCGTCATTCGCGCCGAATTCGACTCGGGAAGAACAGCTCTCAACGAATCTGCGCGCGAGTTCGTACGGCAGGCCCGAAATCTCGGACTCGACACTGCGCACATGCTCGACCTCATCAAGGAGACCAGCACACAATGACGACCAGCAAGATCCGACTCTGGACAGCAGCTTCGCTGACTCTGATCCCGACCCTGATTCTGGTGTTCGCACGCTTCGCGTGGGGTGACCGCCTACCCGAGACCGTCGCGAGCCATTGGTCCGGATCGACCCCGGACGGGTTCAGCACCACGACGACGTTTTTCGCCATCGCGCTGGTGATTTCACTGGTGGCTGTCGTTTGCGCCTGTGCCGTCGCGGCCCGTTCGAGCGACAACGCGCCCTTGTTTCTCGCCGTAACCTCGATCTCGAGTGCGACACTGGCGACGATCTGGATTCTGAGCGTCGCCTTGACGATCGACGCCGGGTCGCCGGAAGACGCGCGTATCGGCTGGTGGATTCTTGCGCCGATCGCGGCGGTACTCGTAGGAGTTCTGGCATACGCGCTGCCTGACCAGCAACGAAGCGGCCCGGAGTCGCCACTGCCGACCCCGACGCTCGACACTCCGCTGACGGCCTCCGAACGTGCAGTGTGGGTCGGGCAGGTCCGCAGCGTCTGGCCGTGGATCGTTACCGCCGGCCTCGTAGTTCTCGTGATCGCGACTGCCGCGTACTCGGATTGGTGGGTTGCCGTGATCCTAGGTGTGTCCACCCTCGCCGTCACAGCATTCGCGTCGGTCACCGTGCGCGTCGACCGTCATGGTGTCGGCATCAGTTCCTGGGGCGTTCGATGGAAGAAGATCCCCATCTCGAAGGTGAAGTCCGCATCAGTCGACGCGATACGTCCGGCCGAATGGGGTGGATGGGGTTACCGAATGACACCGCGCGGAACAGCCGTCACGCTCCGCTCGGGTGAGGCCATCGTGGTCACTCTCGAGAACGGACGACTGTTCGCCGTAACCGTCGATCACCCGGAAGACGGTGTGAAGCTGATCAATTCGTTGGTTCAGGCTGGTTGATTCACGAACAACGTCAATTTACGAACAACGTCAATTCACGAACAACACGGCAGCGGCATTGCCGGCGAGGTAGAAGCCGGCAATGCCGAACACCCAACCCATCGCGCTGTCGCCGTGGCGTGAGATGAACGAGTCCACCCCGCTCAGCGGCTTGTCCAGTCGGTCGCCGGCCACGATCCGCCCGCACAACAGAAGCACTGCCGGAGTGGCCATGATCAGGCAGTATCCGGCAAGTATCGACGCAGATGTGACTGCGGACAGCCCAGCAGCGGTGATCATCGCGATCGCCGCCAAGTAGGGCAGCATCGTCACCAACTCGGCGGTCCCGGCAGCAATTGCCAGAAGTACAACACTTCTCGCGGAACTGCCCGAGCCGAGCACCCGCTCTCGCCAAACATGAGTTCGATCGGCCTGACCGGATGTGCGCCTCTTCTCGGAATCGAATCGAAAACTCCACGCGAACAACGCGATACCCAGAATCAACTGCGCACCGCGGGCGGCGGGGGTTTCGAGCAGCGGGGCGACGACAGGCATACCTGCCCGTGCCGTCGTCCAGACTGCCACCCCGACAACAAAATAGAACGTCGTGATGACCACCAGATACGTCAGCAGCCTGCGAACCTGCGGTCGTCCCGGCATCAACAACATCCAGACCGGGACGACCAATGTTCCGATGCTCGTACTGTCCAGCAGGGCGAGCCCGCCCAGCGTGGTGAGCAGGACGAGTTCCACGTCAGTCGTTTCGGCGCTCGGGTATCGCTGTCTCCCTCGTTCGGACTGCATTCACGATGTCGAAGGCACCGATGATCGCGAGGATCACGCCGAGTGGCCCGCCGCGAAACCAGAAGAACTCGGCGTCACGCGCGAACAGCCACAGACAGCCGCCACCGACGACCAAGAGAATGCCGATCATCAACTCGAAGCGAATTTTCATACGTCGAGCCTGTCTTCTCTATCGAATCCGCACATCAGCCATCGGAACAACGCCGACCTCATCATTTGGTATGACAAGTCAGGCGCCCCGATGTGCTCTGATAAGTCTGTGGTGACCAGAAGTCGGAGTGTCGGCAAGTGGAACGATCCGCTCATCGCCTTCGGCCTGTTCGCGATCGGGGTACTCCTCTACCTGGTCGGCCTGTACCAAATGTGGACCGATGTCGGAGGGGTCGCCGACGTTCCCGCCGGGGTTCGGATCGGGATGCTGGCTCTGCTGTGTGCGATCGACTCGTTCCGGCGGGTGCGACCGGCAACAGCTTTGGCGGCGGGGGCCGTCATCGTCGCGGTCGACGCCGCCCTGGGACCGACTCTGCCGATGTGGCTGGTCCTCTCGGATCTCACCTACGCCGCAGTTCTGTACGGGACGGCGCGGCTGGGCCGAGTGGTGTGTTCTCTGACCGCGGTGACGGTTGCCGCGCTCACCGCACTCGTCTACCTGTCCACCCAGGACGTCCGCGCTGCGGCTGGGGCAGGCGTCGTGACCGCTCTGTTCTTCGGTACGCCGGTGTGGTGGGCACTGGTCATCCGTCGACAAGTCGAACTGACCGAGGCCGAACGCGAGCGTTCCAGAGTCCACGAAGCACTCGCCGCTCTAGACCGCGAGGCCGCAGTCGCTCACGAACGAGCAACCATGGCGCGCGATCTGCACGACGTCATCGCAAGCCACCTCTCCGCCATCGCAATCCATTCGGAGGCGGCACTGTCCACCACAGCTCTCTCCGGTGAACGGGGCGAACCAGACGACGGCTTGCGGGAGATGATCGGGGCGATCAGATCGAGCAGTCTCGCGGGCCTTTCCGAGATGCGGTCGATGATCGAACTGCTCCACGCCGGGGACGACGAGACCCCGGACCCGCGTTCCTCTCCCCCGCGGCTGACCGAGTTGCCCGTCGTCCTGGACGCAGTTCGGGCAGCCGGCGGCACTGTTCACGTTGTGATCGACGTCGATGCTGCCGACCTGCCGAGCGTGGTCGATCACACGGCGTATCGGATCACCCAGGAAGCCTTGACCAACGCACTCAAGCACGCACCTGGTGCGCCGATCTCGATGTCGATCTCTCTCCAGCACAATGCATTACAGATCGAGATCCGAAACCCGGTCGGTCGCGACACATCCCATCCGCGGGCTGGAACGCGTGGACTTGCAAACATGCGTCACCGCGCCGAGCTGCTGGGCGGTTCACTCGACGCACTTCCGGTCGACGGAGAATGGACGGTATGCGCGCAGCTACCGGTCCCCGCACCGAACGGAACGGATCGGTGATCACCGTCGCCCTGGTAGACGACCACGCCGCGATCCGCTCCGGCCTGGCGATGATCCTGCGGCAGCACGACGACATCGATGTCGTTGCAGAAGCCGGTGACGGAGCGTCGGCGATCACCGTCACCCGCACGCATCAACCCGACGTCGTACTCATGGATGTCCGGATGCCAGGCACCGACGGCATCGAGGCGACGCGTCAGATCATCGGGACGACCCGCAGCCGGGTTCTGGTGTTGACCACCTTCGACCTCGACGAATACGTCTTCGCGGCCCTGCGCGCCGGCGCGTCGGGATTCCTGCTCAAGACTGCGACCGCGGACGAACTGACCAACGCTATCCGCAACGTCGCGGCCGGAGATGCAGTGCTCGCTCCTCGCGCGGCGCGTGCACTGATCGGCGAGTTCGTGCAGCGTGCACCCAAACCCACCGAACCGCTGGGATTGAGCGAGCTCACCGATCGTGAACGCGAGGTGCTCGCGCTGTTGGGGACGGGTATGTCCAATGCCGAACTGTCGCGTGAACTCGGTGTCGGTGCTCCGACGGTGAAGTCGCACGTGTCGCGAGTTCTGTCGAAGTTGCACCTCACCTCACGCGTACAGGCGGCGATCCTTGCCCGCGAACTGGAGCTGTAGGTTCGGACGAGGCTGACTACTCGAGTTATCCGCGAACCAGATCGACGAACATCTCGTGCACTCGACGGTCACCGGTTACCTCGGGATGGAAAGAAGTGGCGATCACCGAGCCCTGCCGAACCGCAACGATCCGGCCCGCGGCCTCCCCCGCGGCGGCGGGAACCTGCGCAAGGACCTCCACGCCCGGTCCAACTCGCTCCACCCACGGCGCGCGGATGAAGACGGCGCGGATGGGATCTCCGATGATGCCCTCGAACTCCAGGTCGGACTCGAAAGAATCGACCTGTCTGCCGAAAGCGTTGCGGCGCACCGTCATGTCGATGGCGCCGAGATGTTCGGCGTCCGGCCGGGTGTCGAGTACCTCGCTCGCCAGCAGAATCATGCCGGCACACGAACCGTAGGCCGGCAGCCCGCCGCGAAGACGCTCACGCAGCGGATCCAACAGTTCGAACACCTGCAGAAGCCGGCTCATGGTGGTGGATTCGCCACCCGGAATCACGATTCCGTCTACCTTGTCCAGCTCCTCCGGCCGTCGGACACCCACGGCATCCGCACCCGAATCATCAAGTGCAGCAAGGTGCTCGCGAACATCACCCTGGAGGGCGAGTACACCGATCAACGGACGCGTCATCCCACAGTTCCTGTCTTGTTCTCACGGCTGTCGGGTTCGCGTTCCAGACGCGTCAAACCCTCCTGAACCACCGCTGCCACCATGTTGCCATCGCGATCGTAGATACGCCCCTGAGTGAGCGCGCGACCGAAACCTGCCGACGGCGATGTCTGGTCGTAGAGCAACCACTCGTCGGCCCGGAACGGACGCAGGAACCACATCGCGTGATCGAGTGAAGCAGTCTGCGTCTTCACGCCGCGGTGCGGGACTTTCGAAGTTCCGAGCAGGGTCATGTCACTGAGGTACGCAAGCGTGCAGATGTGCAGCAGCGGACGATCCGGCAGAGGCTCGCGGTAGCGCATCCACACGCGCTGTTGTGCGGCGAGATCCGGCGCTGACGCACTCTGCTCGGCCGGCACAATTCTGATGTCCCAGTTCTTCCACTCTTGGTAGAACTGCGATTCCGCCAACTTGGGAACGGTCTGCGCGTCCTGCAAGTCCTCCGGCGCCGGAACGTAAGGCATCCGATCCTGATGCTCGATACCTTCGTCCTCGACGTGGAACGAGGCCGACATCGTGAAGATCGTCTTGCCGTCTTGGACTGCGTTCACCCGGCGGGTGCAGAACGAGCGCCCGTCGCGGATGCGGTCCACCAGGTAGACCGTCGGAATCTTCGGGTTGCCCGGGCGCAGGAAGTATCCGTGCAACGAGTGCACGTGGTAGCTCTCGTCGACGGTGCTCACGGCAGAAACCAGAGACTGCCCGGCAACCTGCCCGCCGAACGTCCGCTGAAGTGCAGTGGGATGGACCGCACCACGGAAGATGTCCTTCTCCAGGTGTTCGAGCGCGAGGATCTCCTCGATACCAACCATGAGTCCTCCGGAAATAGACCGCCGCAGTGGGCGCGATGACGGTTCACAATATCGCCTCGGCGAGCGGGCACGGCACCATGGTGGGCGTGAGCACATTCATCCCGTCCACTCCCCTCGCCCTGGCCGAGCAGATCGCAACGCTGAGCGGATCATTTCCGTCGGTGGCGGTAGTAGCGATCGACGGACCTGATTGTGCGCAGCCGTCTCGGCTCGCGGAACTGGTCCGGGCCGCCGTCGAGTCGCACAGCAGGCCGAGTGCTGTTGTGTCACTGCACGACTACGTGCGGCCGGCTTCGCTGCGATACGAGTTCGGTCACGAGGATGCGCTGAGTTACCGCACCATCTGGTTCGACTATCCGGCACTCGATCGTGAAGTGATCACCGCTGCCCGCACCAAACGAGCGTTGTTGCCGAAACTCTGGGACGAACCCACCGATCGATCGGCTCGCTCGACCCGCGTCCCCGTCCATGAGCGCGCGGTCATCGTGATCGCCGGTCCGATGTTGCTCGGGCGTGGGCTGGAGTTCGACGTCAGCGTCCGCCTGGACATGAGCGAACCTGCCATGCGGCGGCACACTCCGGAGGCGGATCTGTGGACCGTCGACGCACTCCTCGAACACCGATCAGAGGTGTCCGAGGAGGTCGATTTCGAGGTCAGGTACGACCATCCGGCCCGGCCTGCGGTGCGGTCTCGCCAGTGAAGGTCTCACTGCGATTGATCTCACTGCGGCCGACCTCACTTCGGGCGATACAGCCTGGTCAGGCCTTCCTGAACGACTGCAGCAACCATATTTCCTCGGCTGTCGAAGATTCGTCCCTGCGTCAATGCGCGACCGAAGCCCGCTGACGGCGACGTCTGGTCGTACAACAGCCACTCGTCGGCCCGGAACGGCCGCAGGAACCACATGGCGTGATCGAGCGAGGCGCTTTGCATTGCGACGTCCATGTGAGGGCCTCGGGAAGATCCGAGCAGCGTCATGTCGCTCATGTACGCAAGCGTGCACACGTGAAATACCGGGTCGTCCGGGAGAGCCTCGCGGGAACGGAACCATACTTGCTGCTGTGCGGCAGCGCCTGGACGTTTGTTGATGTCGGCCTTCGGTACCATCCGGAGGTCCCAATCGGACCACTCGCGAGCCAACCACGCAGTCTCGGGGTCTTCCGAATCCTGGGCGATGGCCAAGGTCTCGGGGTCAGGGACCGGTGGCATCTCGTCCTGGTGCTCGATGCCTTCGTCTTGGACGTGGAAGGATGCCGACATCGTGAAAATGGCTTGCCCGTCTTGAATTCCGGTGACCAAGCGGGTCGCGAACGATCGACCGTCCCGAACGCGATCGACCAGAAAAACGGTCGGCTCCATCGGATTGCCCGGACGCAGGAAGTATCCGTGCAACGAATGAACTGAATAGGCCGGATCGACCGTGCGTACCGCCGACACCAATGCCTGACCGGCGACCTGGCCGCCGAAAGTGCGGGTCAGGGTGGTCTCCGCGATGATTCCTCGAAAGATGTCACGCTCGAGGCGTTCCAACTCCAGAATTTCTTCGATCCTAGCCATCGATGCTCCACATCTTCCCGTGTACCGACGTCTACCGACCTTCACACAATGCCTGACGCACCCCCGGCCACCAAAGTGGGCATCCGAAAACCCTGAGCGACGGGGCGCATCGACTCAGAACGGCGGTGGATCGTCTCCGCCGTCGAAGGTCCTCCTCGGGGCCTTCTTCATCCGCCGGTGCATCCGTATCCGCTGACGCCGGCGCTCACCCCGCACACGAGAGGCCTTGTTCTCCAGACGTGTGCGCCGACGCCGACCACCCTCGGGCAGTACAGGCTCGAGCATTCCCGCCAGCAGACCTGACGGCCTGGTTCGGTAGCAATGTCCGGTCGGGGAGGTCAGCATGACACTCCGGTCCGGGTTCGAGGTGTGCAACCACTGACCGGAATGCTTGAGGCGGTGATGGTTTCGACAATACGCACTCAGATTCGACGCCACGGTCTTTCCACCACGAGCGGGATTGCGATGATCAAAGGGCTCAGTGTGATCAAGATCTGAATTCCATGCAGCGACATCGCAGTGCAACCACTGGCAGCTACCTGCGATCACCCGCACCCAGGTGTCGAGGACAGTGCCGGGGCGGTAGACCGACGCCGAAGGAACAACGGGTGGAGGTACTGGCTCGCCCTCACCGGAAGACTCGAGCGCGGCATCGGCTGGTACCTTCACCTTCCGAATCAGCGCAGCCGCGGCGATGTCACGCGCATGCTCTGCACTGATCACTCCATAACCGTCGAGGTGAGCGGGTTCGTCTGCACCTGGTGCGTCACCGCCCTGAAGCGTTGATTCCAGCATGACCACGTGAACCAACGGCCGACGCACCACGACAATCCCGCTTCGATCTTGTGGGCAATCGTCCAGGCCGCAATCGCACGGCAGAATCGTCGACCCGGATACCAACGCTCCCAATGCGTCAGCTCGTCGTTGCTCGTACTTACGGGAATCGTGCCGACACACCGACATTGCCAACTCCCGCAACCGACGGTCGAAAGCCCGTGCTTCCTCCGCCGGAATACTCCCCAATATCCGCGCCATTCCGTCCTCGGCAGCGCTCACACCCACGAACCGATCAGCCAGGGCGCGGCGTCGACGTTCGCGTATCCCCTCGGGATCCACCACGGCGACGATCCGGTCGATAGCCGCTGTCAATCGGCGACCGGTCAAGCCAGTACCGCCAGGCATCGGTGGCGCCGAGATCTTTTCGAGGAGTTGCCGTTCCACCTCGTCGATCAAATCGTCAGCGACGTTGGCCGTAGCGGAGTCGATCAATCCGACTCGATACAGATCCAGTTCTCCGCGCGCCATGGCGGCACGCGTGCGATGGAGGCGAGTCTTGAGAGAAAAGCCGAGACCGATCAACTTTCCCGCTGCGGCACGGCCCATGGTCAATGCCGCGCCGAGCTCGGCCTCAGCCAGTTCGTGAGCGGTAGACGACCAAGCACCATTATCGGTGTGGTCAGCGCTGCGACGCTCGAAAAACTCAGCAATGGCGGCGAGTTTCCGTTCCACGAGCATCGATTCGCGCGCATGCAGATCGGCGATGAGATCGATGAGGGCGCAGTCGGATTCGGCACCAGGCAGCTGCGCTGCGGTACCCGAACTTCCTACTCCGTCATCGAACATTCCTCAACATTATTCGAATATACGTTCGATAGCCATGATTTCCAGGAATCAGTCCGAACAATCCCGATTGACCGAAAATTGTTGCGGTGCAACCTTTGCGGCCACTCGTGTTCCGGCAACGGATTCCCCTACTGAACCAGGGCGTTGATAATGCGGGCAGCTTCGGCCGGGTAGATAGGGCGGTCGGACCCACCACTCAAAACCCAGTGGACTGGACTACCTTCGTCTAGGACTCGGAGTTGCACGTCGAGCGGAAACGCATCGATGTCAGCTGAGTCGACTGCAAAGACATGGACAATCTCATGCCCAGGTCGCCCCTCGAACTCGAAGATGTTCTCGACGACCTCGAGCAACTCGACGCTTCCCAACCTGACACCGAGTTCCTCCGCGAACTCGCGTCGCAGCGCTGCCTCGGCCGTCTCACCGAACTCGATACCGCCACCGATCAATCGATGAAAGTTCTCCCCCGTGACAGAGTCCGTGCCGTCGAGCATGAGTACATGACCGGAACGGACAGGTATCCCCAGTGAGATGTTACGAATTGACGACATACGACACAGTTTAGGTGGCCAACTCGAACACCATTTGAATCCGACGACGGCGAATATCACCAAAAGTGATGGGGTGGGCGCAAATACGACTTGGACTTGCCGAGACTCCCGATGACAGACTCGAACACCATTCCCGGACAAAAGAACCCATTGAGGAACCGATGAACGACGCAAGTACCTGGACCGCACGACTCGCCGCACTCGACCTGACCCTCCCGCCTGTTGCCACCCCCGCAGGCTCATACCTTCCCGCCGTTCAGACGGGGTCATACGTCTACACGTCGGGGCAATTGCCGCTCGTCGAGGGCACTACGACGTGCATCGGCAAGTTGGGCGAGGGCGTCTCCGTCGAAGACGCCGCCCAGGCGGCGCGGTTGTGCACTCTCAACGGACTCGCGGCCGTTGATGCCTTGGTCGGTCTCGACCGCATCGTTCGGGTCGTCAAGGTCGTTGGATTTGTTGCTTCGGGATCCGGATTCTCGCAGCAACCCCAGGTGATCAACGGTGCGTCCGACCTGCTGGCCGAGATCTTCGGTACCGCTGGACAGCACGCCCGCTCTGCGATCGGCGTGGCCGAACTCCCCCGAAACAGTGCCGTCGAGGTCGAGTTCGTGTTCGAGGTATCGGACAGCATCTGACAGTCCGCCACACCCCGAAGGGCGGCGGTTGCCAATGCACCCGCCGCCCTTCTTGTGTGAAGACTTTCAGGCACTGAGCCCGGTCGTCGAACCTGCTGTCACCAACCGCGCTCTGCGAGGCGGTGTCCGACGGGCAGGTCGTCGACGTTGATGCCGACCATTGCCTCGCCGAGTCCGCGCGAGACCTTGGCGAGCACGTCCGGGTCGTCGTAGAACGTGGTGGCCTTGACGATGGCCTCGGCGCGCTGCTTCGGGTTGCCGGACTTGAAGATGCCCGATCCGACGAACACGCCCTCGGCGCCGAGCTGCATCATCATCGCAGCGTCTGCCGGGGTGGCGATGCCGCCGGCGGTGAACATGGTGACAGGCAGCTTGCCTGCCTTGGCGACCTCGACGACCAGTTCGTACGGGGCCTGCAGTTCCTTGGCGGCTACGTACAGTTCGTCCTCGCTCAGCGAGGTCAACCGGCGGATCTCGCCGCGGATGGTGCGCATGTGTGTGGTGGCGTTGGAGACGTCTCCGGTGCCGGCTTCGCCCTTCGAGCGGATCATGGCCGCGCCTTCGTTGATGCGACGGAGCGCTTCACCGAGGTTGGTGGCGCCACACACGAAGGGAGCGGTGAACTTCCACTTGTCGATGTGGTTGGCGTAATCGGCCGGGGTCAGGACCTCGGACTCGTCGATGTAGTCGACGCCGAGGCTCTGCAGGATCTGAGCTTCGACGAAGTGACCGATGCGTGCCTTCGCCATGACGGGGATGCTGACGGTGGAGATGATGCTGTCGATCATGTCCGGGTCGCTCATGCGCGAGACGCCGCCCTGTGCGCGAATGTCTGCGGGGACCCGCTCGAGTGCCATGACGGCGACGGCGCCGGCGTCTTCGGCGATCTTGGCCTGCTCAGCGGTGACCACGTCCATGATCACACCGCCCTTGAGCATTTCAGCCATGCCGCGCTTGACGCGGGCGGTGCCGATGGCGGTGGTGGGGGCAGAGTCGGGGGTGCTCACAGCAAACTCCTGCAGTAGTGGCGTGACGAAAGAAACAAGGCACGGCGAACACACGAGTTCATTCGCTCGGAGGCCTCTGGCCAGAACTCTAGGACGAACCGGCCTTCGATTCCGTATCCAATTTGCCATTGCTGGCCTTAAACGGCCGCGAGCACTGAACGACCGAACGATCAGCGGATGGAACGCACTTCCGGATCCTCGGAACCGTCCGCAATCGTCGCGGCCTCCACCAGGAGGTTTGCCAGATCCAACGGGTAGACGGGCTCACCGGACTTGGCCAGTCGGCGGATCTCGTCGGCGCTGCACCAGCGATGGCCGGTGATGGCACGCTGTTCCAATTCCGTGTGGCCTTGGAAGACCGGCTCGAAGCCGTGAGTGCGCGTAGCGAAGAACAGCTCTTCCGAACGGATCAGCTCACCGTCGAACGGGAAGATCGCCACCCGACGCCAAAGCGGACCTCGCAGATTCTCCGGCGCTACCTTGAACCCCGTTTCCTCCTCGATCTCACGAACCGCGGCCGCTCGCAGATGTTCGCCGCGTTCGAGCCCGCCGCCGACGGTGAACCAGAAGTAAGTGTTCGGGATCTTGGGATCGTGCCCGCGCAACAGCAGCACCCGATCTTCCTCGTCCAGCATCACCACGCGGGCAGAGGTCCGTGACGTATCCACGGTGATTCCCTCGGGCACCGCCGCCGCGGTCGTGCGCTCAGAGATCTCGAAGTATTGAGGCAGTGGCGCCGTTCCGCCGAGATGTAGCCATCGAACAAGTCGTCGGGTACGCAACGCGAGAGTGTCTCGCACCGCGTCGTTGTGGAACCGCCGGGCGATCAGCACGCGCGCCTCGGCATCGGCCAACTCGGCCACCAGTTGAGGTCGCAGCGACGTCGTGCCGTAGGCAGCGAGAGCATTGGACAGCCGGTTCTCGGCAAGCTCGCGATCCTGACGATCCGCCCGTTCGGCGGCGTCCGCCAAGGTGACGAATCTGCGGGCGTCGTCGGCGCTCATGTCCACAGCCGCCGCGCGGACAACCGCGGCACGACGGGACAGAGCCGCATCGAGCGCCAACCACGACTGATCCGAACGCACATGCAGTCGATCGAGTCGGTTCGCCGTCCCGTACGCCCACAGTCCGACGACCAGGACGACGGCAGCGACGAGCCCGAGAATGAAGATCGTCAGAGCGGAGAAGGTCATGACCCCACCACGCGTACGCCGGTGCCGCCAACCGTGACGGTCTCGTAGACACGCAGGATCTGTTCGGCCACCACCGGCCAGTCGTATTCGGCAACAACACTTGTCGCGGTGTTGACCAGCGCGCGTCGTCGATCCGGGTCACCGAGAACGGAATCGATTGCCTCGGCCAAGGCATCGGAGTTCCCGATGGGGACCAGCAAGCCGGCCTGACCGTCGCGAAGAACACGGCGGAAAGCGTCCAACTCACTGGCCACGACGGCAGTGCCAGCCGCCATGGCCTCGACCAGCACGATCCCGAAGCTCTCACCGCCGAGATTGGGCGCACAGTAGACGTCCGCACTGCGAAGCGCCGACGCTTTCTCCTCATCGCTGACCTGCCCGAGCAGGCGGAGATGCTTGAAGTACTTGCCCGCCTCTTTGCGGAGTTTCTCCTCGTCGCCGCGTCCGACCACGATCACTTCGAGATCCGGGTGACGCTCGACCAACTCCGGCAGTGCGCCGAGGAGGACGGCCATCCCCTTGCGCGGTTCGTCGTAGCGACCGAGGAACAGAATGGTTCCACCTTCGCGCGGGTAGCCGGGCAACAGATCGGCCTCGGCAAACGCTGCGACATCGACGCCGTTGGGAATTTCGACCGCGTCGGATCCGAGGGACTCGACCTGCCACCGACGCGCCAACTCCGAGACTGCGATCCGGCCACTGATCTTCTCGAGATACGGAGCCAAGACACCCTGAAAAGTGCTCAGCACCAACGACTTCGTAGTCGACGTGTGGAAGGTGGCGACGATCGGGCCTTCCGCGATACGCAACGCGAGCATGGACAGACTCGGCGCATTGGGTTCGTGGATATGTAGAACGTCGAAGTCACCTTCCGCGATGAACTTGCGGAGGCGGTTGTTCGCCGTCGGGCCGAAAGACAACCGCGCAACAGAACCGTTGTAGGGAATCGCGACGGCTTTACCTGCGGAAACCACAAAATCCGGCAACTCGTCGTCATCGGACGACGGCGCAAGCACACTCACTTTGTGACCACGTTCGATCAGCACCTCGGCCAGATCCACCACGTGCGCCTGCACGCCACCGGGGACGTCGAAGGAGTACGGGCAGATCATGCCGATCTTCATTCACCCTCCATGCGGGCGAGCCGCGATTCGGAGAGGTCGGAGCGCCACAGCGGCTGAAGCATGTGCCAGTCAGCGGGGTGCGCTGCGATGTTGACCGCGAAACGGTCGGCAAGTGCCTGCGTGGCCGGGCCGACTCCGCCGGATACGTCGATCGGCGGGTCGATCTTGAAACCCCAACCGTCGGGAGTGAACCAGCAGTGGACCGGAAGTAGCGGCGCGCCGGTATCGATCGCGAGCTTCGCCGGGCCGGCGGGCATGCGAGTGGGTTCTCCGAAGAAGGTGACGGGCACACCCTTCTTCGCCAGATCGCGCTCCCCCAACAGGCACACGATCTTGTTCTCACGCAGATGCTTGGACAGTTCGACGAACGGTGGATGCTCCCCGCCGCTGAGCGGGAAGATCTCGAAGCCGAGACTCTCGCGATAGTCGACGAACCGTTCGTACAGGGATTCGGGCTTGAGCCGCTCGGCAACGGAGGTCAACCCACCCCATTGCTGAACACACCACACGCCGGCCATGTCCCAGTTGCCACTGTGCGGCAGCGCCAATACCGCGCCATGACCTGCTGCCATTGCTTTTTCCAGATGTTCCTGGCCCTCGACCAGCGCATGCAACGCCTTACCTGTCGCAACCAGGTCCATCGACGGTAGACGGAACGCCTCACGCCAGTACCGGGCGTACGAGCGCATCGAATCCTTGATCAACTGATCCGGAACTTCCTCCGGCGTCGTGCCCAGAACTCTCGCGAGGTTCTTCCTGAGTTGTTCGGGTCCGCCCTTGCGTACCGCGAAATCCGCTCCGGCGTCGAACAGCTTGACCGCCACCGATTCCGGCAGGCTTCGTACCAGACGCCAACCCGCGGCGTATCCCAGATCGGTTGCACGCTCGGCAAAGCTCATTTCTCTGCCTCGCCGTCCGTTTTAGGCTCGCCGTCGGTGTTCGGCGCGCCTTCGACCGTCGATGCCGCCGGGGCGATCGGCAGAAGTTCCCGGGCGCCAGGCGAATTGCGCACCGCGAGCACTCGTTGGAAGACCGTCACGATACTTCCGGCGGCAAGTACCCACATCGCGATGTGAATCGCCCACGGTAGACCCATACCTGTCAGGCCAGATCCGACCAACACGATGATCAGTCGGTCCGGGCGCTCGATCCACCCGCCGTCCGCAGTCAGCCCGCTCGCCTCTGCGCGCGCCTTCGCGTACGAGATGACCTGCGAGGTGACGAGGCAGATGAGCGTCGCGACGAGCAGCCACTTGCTGTTCTCGTGGTAGACCGCCCACCAGGCCAGGCCGGCAAAAATCGCGCCGTCGGCCACGCGGTCGCAGGTCGCGTCCAGTACCGCCCCGTACCGCGTTCCGCCGCCGCGAGCACGAGCCATTGCGCCGTCGAGCATGTCGAACATGACGAAGAACCAGATGAACAAGGTTCCCCAGAACAGATGTCCGGACGGAAACAGCGTCACCGCACCGGCGACGCTTGCCACCGTGCCGATCACCGTCACCGAGTCCGGCGTCAGACCGGTCTTGACCAGCGCCTTCCCCATAGGTGCCGTCACCTTGGACACCGATGCGCGCCCGAAGAAGCTCAACACCGCAGGAACCCTCCCCGTCGTGAGTTCCGGTTCGGAACTCGTTGCAGCAATGCATCCTGCCATGAAGCCGGATGCATCAACCTATTGTTGCCAGGCACCGGCGAGTAGTCCCCTGGTCTCCCGCAGCAATTGCGGCATCACCTTGACCCCACCGAGCACGGTGATGAAGTTGGCGTCGCCGCCCCAACGTGGCACTACGTGTTGGTGAAGGTGCTCGGACAGCGAACCGCCCGCGGCAGCACCGAGATTCAGACCGACGTTGAATCCGTGCGGATTCGACACGCTCTTGATCACCCGCAACGCACGCTGGGTGAACGCCATCAACTCGGCGCTCTCCTCCGGCGTGAGGTCTTCGAGGGCCGCGACCTTGCGGTACGGCACCACCATCAGGTGACCCGGGTTGTACGGGTACAGGTTCAAGACCGCGTAGACGTGTTCACCGCGGGCGACGATCAACCCTTCCTCGTCCGACATTTTCGGAATGTCGATGAACGGTTCACCCGTCGTACCCGGGGTGTTGGGCGCCTCGGTGATGTACGACATCCGATGTGGCGACCAAATACGCTGCAAATGATCAGGATCGCCGACGCCGTGGTCGATCAGCGAACCCGGACCATCGTCACCGGGGGCGCTCACTGCGCCACGCTTGGCTGCACCAGTTCGGCTGTCGGCGAGGCATTCTCGCGGCGGCCGATCCACTCGGTGATGATCCGGACGGCGTCGTCGACGGGAATTCCGTTGATCTGGGTGCCGTCACGGAAACGGAAGCTGACCGCGCCGGCTTCCACGTCACGCTCGCCCGCGAGGAGCATGAACGGAACCTTTTGCGTGGTGTGGTTACGGATCTTCTTCTGCATCCGGTCATCACTGAAATCGACCTCGGCGCGAACACCGGCTGCCTTGAGCTTCTTCGTGACGTCGAACAGGTGATCGGCGAAGGCCTCGGCCACCGGAATTCCGACGACCTGTACCGGCGCCAGCCACGCCGGGAACGCGCCCGCGTAGTGCTCGGTCAGGACACCGAAGAACCGCTCGATCGAGCCGAACAGCGCGCGGTGGATCATGACCGGACGAGTCTTGACGCCGTCGTTGCCGGTGTATTCGAGTTCGAACCGCTCGGGCAGGTTGAAGTCGAGCTGGATGGTCGACATCTGCCAGGTGCGGCCGAGTGCGTCCTTGACCTGAACGGAGATCTTGGGACCGTAGAACGCGGCTCCACCCGGATCCGGCACCAGAGTCAGGCCAGAAGCTTCGCCGACCTCGGCGAGCGTTGCGGTCGCCTCTTCCCAGACGTCGTCGCTACCGACGAACTTGTCCGGGTTCTTGGTGGACAGTTCGAGGTAGAAGTCGTCGAGGCCGTAGTCCTTGAGCAGGTTCAGAACGAACTGCAGGGTGGTGGTCAGCTCGTCGCGCATCTGCTCACGGGTGCAGTAGATGTGAGCGTCGTCCTGGGTCATGCCGCGCACGCGGGTCAGGCCGTGGATGACGCCGGACTTCTCGTAGCGGTAGACCGAGCCGAATTCGAAGAGCCGCAACGGCAATTCACGGTACGAGCGTCCGCGAGCACGGAAGATCAGGTTGTGCATCGGGCAGTTCATCGGCTTGAGGTAGTAGTCCTGGCCCGGCTTGCGCACGGTGCCGTCCTCGTTCAGTTCCTCGTCGACGTGCATCGCCGGGAACATTCCGTCGCGGTACCAGTCGAGGTGACCGGAAACCTCGTACAGATGTCCCTTGGTGATGTGCGGAGTGTTGACGAACTCGTAGCCCGCCTCGATGTGGCGGCTGCGCGAGTAGTTCTCCATCTCGGTGCGGATGATGCCGCCCTTGGGGTGGAACACCGGCAGACCCGAACCGAGCTCGTCGGGGAAGCTGAAGAGGTCCAGTTCGGTACCGAGCTTGCGGTGATCACGACGCTCGGCCTCGGCGAGCAGTTCGAGGTACTCGTCCTGAGCCTCGGTGGACTCCCACGCGGTGCCGTAGACACGCTGAAGATCGGCGTTGTCCTGGTTGCCACGCCAGTAGGCGGCGGAGCTTCGGGTCAACTTGAAGGCCGGAATGTGCTTCGTGGTCGGAATATGCGGGCCGCGGCACAGATCGGACCAGATCTTGTCGCCAGTGCGCGGATCGAGATTGTCGTAGATGGTCAGCTCGTTGCCGCCAACCTCCATGATCTCGGGATCGTCGATACCGGACTTGTCGTCGATCAATTCGAGCTTGAAGGGCTCGTCGGCCAACTCGACCCGAGCGTCCTCGATCGAATCGACCACTCGACGCGAGAAACGCTGCGATCCCTTGATGATCTGCTTCATACGCTTTTCGAGCTTGGCCAGATCCTCCGGAGTGAACGGACGATCCACTGCGAAGTCGTAGTAGAAGCCATCCTTGATCGGCGGACCGATCCCGAGCTTCGCGTCGGGGAATTCCTTCTGGACCGCCTGCGCGAGGACGTGAGCCGCGGAGTGCCGGATGACGCTGCGGCCGTCCTCGGTGGATGCTGCCACCGGCTCGACGTCGACATCGACCTCAGGTGTCCACGACAGATCCTTGAGCGTTCCCTCGCCATCGCGGACAACGACGATCACGTCGGGCCCCTTCGTGGGGTATCCGGCTTCGCGCACTGCAGTCCCGGCGGTCGTCCCCGCGGGCACCCGAAGTGGGGCGGCTGAGTGCTCTGGCGCGGGACTGGTCACGGCGATGTGCTCCTAAAGGTATTGCGACAAGTTAGACAGGCGTCGTACCCACTGCGAGCACGCGCACGATCATGTTATCGGCCCTACCGACATGGTGAGACAACCGAGTGAAGGAAACCGGGCCGCGTTCAGCTCACAGTGGCGACTCGAGCCACGAGTAGTCCAGGCCCACCCATGTCCCGATCAGGCCGAAGGTGCCGAGCACCCACAAAGTCGCCAGGACGATCACTGTGGTGAACAGAACGCCCAACCCCTTGACGAACAGCGACTGCTTGCCGAACCATTCCATGAACCTGTCGTATCGAGCCTTCGCGAAATGAAGGAGTCGATGTGCCCACGCGAACTCCGACGCCAGTATGCCGAGGCCGGCGAAGACGATGAGCCAACCGGGCCCGGGGTACGGAATAGCCACGATGCCTGCTGCGAACACGATCGTGCCCACGACTCCCACACCGATGCGGTACGCAAGATTGAGGGTGGGCCGCGCGGCGATTCCAGCGCGCCACCGCTCCCAGCGGGACTCTGCGTCTTGGAAGACGGACAGGTCTGAATCGTCGACGGGAGAATCGACCTTTTCGGTACTCAAGTCGGTCACCTTTTCGGTCGCGAAATGTCTCTTCGACCAGGCTACCGAAATCATCGGCCGGCGACCTGCGACGACGGTCTGCATGCCGAAACAACCGTGCCCTCGAACAGCTGTGCTCAGGAACGACTGTGCTCTCAAACGACTGAAGGCGTCCCCGATGATCGGGAACGCCTACAGTGTTTTTCTGTGGTCCCGGCTGGGATCGAACCAGCGACCTTCCGCGTGTGAAGCGGACGCTCTCCCACTGAGCCACGGGACCGTAAGTCATTCGAACGCATGCGCTCGAACGAGTTGGAACATTAACACGGCTGCGCGATGAATACGAATCACCAGGTTGGCATTCGTTTTGCTCCACGCGACCCCGAAATCTACGAATTCGAGCTGATTTCAGACCGTATTCATCGCCAAGACGGACAGTTGCAACGCGCGCGACGGGCCGATTCGACTCCGAACACGCCACTGAGCTGGTGATTTGTGTGTATCCGACACGGTCGGCTAATGTTTCCAACGCACCGAGGAGAGCGAGCAGCTCCCCAAGCAACACGGTGCGATGCGGACGTGGCGCAGCTGGTAGCGCACAACCTTGCCAAGGTTGGGGTCGCGGGTTCGAATCCCGTCGTCCGCTCGAGAGGTGTGACTCAACCTTTTACGGTGGAGTGGCCGAGTGGTGAGGCAACGGCCTGCAAAGCCGTGCACACGGGTTCGATTCCCGTCTCCACCTCGCGCGATTAGCTCAGCGGGAGAGCGCTTCCCTGACACGGAAGAGGTCACTGGTTCAATCCCAGTATCGCGCACCACGTCAGGCCCTCGGGCCTGATGGTCAAGACCTGCTTGCAGGTCTGATAAGTTAGAAAAGTACTGAGTTCCGGTAACGGAGTTCATTGCTCATGCGGACGTGGCGCAGCTGGTAGCGCACAACCTTGCCAAGGTTGGGGTCGCGGGTTCGAATCCCGTCGTCCGCTCCATTTTTCTCCAGAACCCGCGCGATTAGCTCAGCGGGAGAGCGCTTCCCTGACACGGAAGAGGTCACTGGTTCAATCCCAGTATCGCGCACCATTTGAAATTGCAAGAAGCCGGAACCTCAGGGTTCCGGCTTTTTGCGTTCGAGCGCCGAACACATCAACCGCAGTACAGACGCAAGCCCTCTCGGAATCCACGTCAGTACTGCGGTTGATGTAGCTGATCAGATTGTTGTAACTGATCAGTGAGAGAAGCGGTTCGCTGCCGAAGTCATCGCGCGCAGCGAGGACTCAGTCGACGACTCCGCAATCCCCATCGCCCAGCTCCGACGGCCGTCGCACTCGGTAAAGATGAACGTCGCCGTGCGGTGGCCGATCTGGTGCTGATGGAAAGACAGGATCTCGAGCGAGATTCCCGCGTCGTGCAGCATCGACGTCATGGCCGAGATCGCGCCAGTCGAGGTGGCGGAAGCCTTCTGGATGCGCTCCCCCAGACCGAGAGTCGCTTCGAAAGTCCAACGACCCGGCGCAACCTTCTCGGAGGACCACGCGCCCAAACGGATCGGGCCGCTCATAGCCGCATACGTGGACTCGAACTCGGTCCAAGACATCGCTGAGCATTCGGCACGCAGGCCGGCTGGCAGAGATTTTCCGTGACGCGCCGCGAAAGGATCAGCAGCGGTAGAAGAAGAATCAGAAGCGAAGGCAGAATCAGAAGCGAAGGCGAAGTTGTAAGTCATGATCGTGGTCTTCCTGGAATGAAGTGGAGGACCAACTGGTAGCAAGACGACCCGCAGCGAGGGGTCGGTCCGATTCAGACCCCGCTACGGCGGCTTACTACGAGAATTCGCTTCATGAGAGACGAGGCTAGGCGGCCCGGTTCGAGAATGCAACCCGGACCGCCTCCGCACAGGTCAGACCTGAGCCGATTTATGCTCGGCGATCAGGGCGCGATACCACTCGAACGAGGTCTTCGGTGTGCGCTTCTGGGTGTCGAAATCGACGTGTACCAGGCCGAATCGCTCTTTGTATCCCGCAGCCCATTCGAAGTTGTCGAGGAGTGACCACACAAAATAGCCACGGACGTCGACACCGTCGTCCATGGCCGATCGGAGGGCGCGAAGGTGCGCATCGTGGTAGTCGATTCGTGCTTCGTCCGCGACGACGCCTGCGGCATCCGGAGCGTCGTGGAATGAACATCCGCTTTCCGTGATGTAGATCGGCGGCAGTGCGTCACCGAACCGAGCTCGGAACGTCCGCAGGATCTCACCCAGCCCTTCGGGAACGATCGGCCATCCGAAATCGGTTGTGGGATAACCGGTAATCGCGACAGGCGCAAAGGGCAGGCCCGGCGGCAGGTCGACCTCGAGCACACCTTCGGTCCCCTGGCCTTCCACCGGAGCGGCAATCATCGTCGGCTCGTAGTAGTTGATCCCGTACCAGTCGAGCGGCGCCCCGATGATTTTCAAGTCCTCGTCGACGGGACCGCTGAGCAGCTGAGCGAATTCGTCGGCGGGGTACTTACCGACCAATATCGGGTCGGCGAACATCCAATTGACGACGTGGTCGTAGATGTCGGCAGCCATCACGTCTTCCGGCGAATCGGAAGCGGCACGCACCGGTGCATGGTTCGAGGCGATTCCGATGTTCGTGCATCCGGTTGCCCGAAGCGCTTCGACGGCGAGGCCGTGCCCGAGCAGCTGGTGATGTGCGGCTTGGAAAGCCTCGAACCCCAAGGCCAGGCCGGGGGCATGAACTCCCAGGGCATGACCGTAGAGCGTGTGCACTACCGGTTCGTTGAGCGGCATCCACATTCCGACGCGATCGGACAACCGTTCGCCGACGACCTGGGCGTACTCCCCCAGCCGGTACGAGGTGTCTCGGTTCATCCAGCCGCCCTGCTCTTGCAGTGCGAGGGGCAGATCCCAGTGAAAGAGAGTGACGGCAGGAGTAATTCCCACCGAGCACAGTCGATCGATCAGGCGGTCGTAGAAGTCGAGCCCTTTCGCATTCACGGCCCCCGATCCGGTGGGCAGAATTCGCGACCACGACAGGGACAGCCGATAAGCGTCGAGCCCGAGGTCTTTCATCAACTCGATATCCGATTCCCAGCGGTGATAATGATCGGCAGCAACCGCTCCGGTGTCGCCCCCGACGACTACACCGGGGCGGTCACAGAACTCGTCCCAAATCGACGGTCCGCGACCGTCTTCGGCCACAGCTCCTTCGATTTGGTAGGCCGCGGTGGCGGTTCCCCAGACGAAGGAAGACGGAAATTCTGGTGTCGGCTGCCGAGTCATGTCGGTCAGTTAATCAAAGAACCGTGCAAAACACGCAGCTTTGTTGGACACTCGACCAGTATCAAGATCCAGTACCGTTCGGCCTAACCGAACGAACGAGACAAAGGCCCTGCTTGATGACGGATAACACCCGCACCCTGACGAGGGCTCGGATCGCCACTTCGGTGGCCTTCGGACTTCAAGGATTTCTGCTCGCCGCCATTCTGACGCAGCTGCCGCAGTACAAGGATTTGTTCGAGCTGAGCGAGACACTGGTTGTGGTTGCGGTTGTCACCGTGTCCGTCATCGCCGGGCTCGGCAGCGTGCTCGCCGAGATTCTGGCCGTGAGAACGTCGAGCAAGATGACTCTGCGAACCGGACTCGCCGTCATCGCAGTCTTCGGCGGGGCAACCGGAATTGCGCCCAACGCGGCGATGTTCTTCGTCTTCCTGGCGATCTACGGCATCGGACTCGGCATGGTCGACGCCGCCGCCAACATGCAGGCAGTCTCGATCCAACACGCCAAGGGCCGCTTCATCCTCTCCTCGTTCCATGCTTCCTGGAGCGTCGGAGCGATTGTCGGCGCTCTGTTCATCTCTGCTACCGCAAGCCTCGACATCTCGATCCGCATAACGCAGGTGATCGCGGGAGTTGTTGTCGGACTGATGCTTCTGGCCTTCGGCCCGCAACTGCTCGATCGCTCCGAGTCTCCGGTTGCCGATGCAAACATCACGAGCACCGCGAAATTCACCGTACCCACCCGCGCCTTCGTCCTGCTCGGCGTCGCGATGGCATTGTTCTATGCGGTCGACTTCAGCGTCGGAAACTGGTCGACGCTGTACGTCAAGGACGAACTGCTCGCCGACGCCGGGACGGCCGCCCTTTCCGTGGCGGCGTACCAAATCGCGGCACTGGTCGCACGACTGACCGGCGACTACTGGGTCGGCAAGTTCGGTGAGACCACCGTCGTGCGGATCGGCTCTCTCATCGGCGTGGTCGGCATGACGATCGTTGTCCTCGCGCAATCTCCCGCCGTTGCCATCGCCGGCTTCCTGATCGTCGGCCTCGGCGTACCGGTGATCGCCCCGATCTGCTTCAGCGCCGCCGGACGGATGGCTCCCCCGGATCAGGTCGACGCGGTGATCGCACGCATCAACCTCTTCAACTACGTCGGCACGGTGGTCGGCGGCGGCATCGTCGGCGCGGTCGCTGCCTTCAGTGACCTTCGAATCGGGTTCCTGATTCCGCTGGCGTTCTGCGCGATCTTGATAGTCCTTGCTCCCGCGTTCGCACCGAAACGAGCCACGACGCCGGTCGCCGAGAACGCCGCTTGAGCATCACGCTCGACGAAGGTGGTGTACTTGATCAACCGAATCATGTGCGCGAGAGGTAGAAACTGACGTGACGATCACCGTTGACCGGGCCGGAATCTGGGATTCCGAAGCAATCGCCGACGTGGCAGCGGTGACGTTTCCGCTGGCTTGTCCGCCGGGCGCATCCGACGACGACATCAGTGCCTTCATCGACAACGTTCTCTCGGTCGACAAGTTCTCCGAGTATCTGACGGACCCGACACGAACCGTTCTCAAGGTCATTCGCGACGGCTCGATCGTCGGCTACGCGATGCTCGTCGACGACGAGCCCGCCGACCCGGACGTCAAAGCTGCTGTGACACTTCGCCCGACGACGGAACTGAGCAAGTTGTACGTGCTTCCGGGAAACCACGGAACCGGCGCGGCAGCATCCCTGATGGACGCGGTTGTCGACCATGCACGACGCAGCGGAAGTGCCGGGATCTGGCTGGGTGTCAATCAGGAAAATCTGCGCGCCCAGAAGTTCTACGCCAAACACGGCTTCACCCAGGTCGGCACGAAGACTTTTCTCGTGGGGGCACAACTCCACCACGATTTCGTGATGGAGCGCCCCGTCAGCTGACAGGCCTGCTGATCAGCCGGCCGCGACCTCGAAACGAGAAAGTGCGAGCAGACGCGAGGTCGCGCGCAGGTACTTCTTCTTGTACCCACCGGCAAGCATCTCGGGGGTGAAGATCTCGTCGAGGCGTGCGCCGGAAACGGTGACCGGGATGCTCGCGTCGTACAAGCGGTCGGCGAGAACCACGATGCGCAGTGCAACAGACTGATCCGTGGCCGGGTGAACGCCGTCGATGAAGACCGCCTTCACCCCCTCGACCAACTTGTTGTAGCGCGACGGATGCAGTGTGCTGAGGTGCTTGCACAGCTCGTCGAAGTTGTCGAGCGTGGCGCCGTCGATCGCCTCGGCCCGAGAGACCAATTCCTCCGAGGAGATGGGCTCTGGTGCGGGCGGGAGATCGCGGTGACGGTAGTCGGGGCCGTCGACGCGAATCGTCTCGAAGATCGAGCCGAGCTTCTTGATCTCACGCAGGAAGTCCTGAGCCGCGAAGCGACCCTCACCGAGCTGGCCGGGAAGCGTGTTCGACGTCGCGACGATGGACACGCCGCGCGTGGAAAGCTCCGAAAGGAGGCGAGAGACGAGCATGGTGTCGCCCGGATCGTCGAGCTCGAACTCGTCGATGCAGAGAACGCTGTGGTCGGCGAGCGCTTCGACCGCTTTGTTGAAGCCGAGAGCGCCGACGACGTGTGTCAGCTCGACGAAGGTTCCGAAAGCCTTCGGCGACGGGACGCTGTGGAAGATCGACGCCAGCAAGTGAGTCTTACCGACACCGAACCCGCCGTCGAGGTACAGGCCGGCGCCGGTCGCCTGGGTCTTCTTGCCGAACAGTCCGCGGCGTCCACCACTACGGATCTTGGTTACGCGCTTGGAGAATTCCTCGGCCTTGGCGACAGCAGCTGCCTGGCTCGGTTCCCTCGGATCAGGAATGTAGGACGCAAAACTCACCTCGTCGAACATTGCGGGAGGCACCATTTGAGCTACCAGTTGATCGGCGGGTACCACCGGGCTGCGATCGACAAGACGTTCATGCATCCGTCAAGGGTATCTACGTGATGTGATCTCTCATGTGCACCGTATGGATATTGCGACCTACTTCACACCAGGCCACGAAGACGAACTCCGCGGCTTGTACGCCTATCCGGCGAACCTCTCCCAACCCTGGATGCGCGTGAACTTCGTTTCCAGCATCGACGGGTGCGTCTCCGTCGACGGAGTGAGCCATGGACTGGGCACCCCTGCAGACAAGTCGGTATTCGGGATCTTGCGCGAACTTTGTGACGTCGTCGTGGTCGGCGCAGGCACAGCGCGAGCCGAGAACTACGGGGGTGTGCAGATCTCGGACGCAGCCCAGGCGCGACGAAAGGCGGGCGGCCTCGCTCCGGTCCCACCGATCCTCGTCGTCTCGGCGCACGCGTCGATCGACCCTGAAAGCCGGCTCCTACGAGATACCGAAATTCCGCCGATTCTTGTTGTCGGTAGCGCCGCGGACAGCGCAGCGATTTCAGCGCTGAGGTCGGCCGGAGCGCAGGTGGAGGTGACGGACTCACCGAATGTCAGCAGCGGCGACATCGACAGGGCCTTGTCGGCTCGCAAGCTCCGTCGCGTGCTGTGTGAGGGAGGGCCGTCACTTTTCGGGCAGTTGATCGAGGACAATGCCGTCGACGAACTCTGCATCACCACTTCACCTCAACTGGTGGGGAGCAAAGTCGGCCGAATCTCGCTCTCCCCCAATGCAATGCCCACGTCGATGCATCCCGCTCACATTCTCGGCGATTCGGACGGCACGATCCTCACTCGATGGGTTCGTCAGCAGCCACGTCGGTGAACCTGGCACTCTGGTCGGCATGCGCAGAGTTGCTTTGATGGCCGTCGTCCTCGCGACGTGTTGTGCGTGCGGCGCCGGGCCGTCGCTTCGGCCCGCCGTCGCGGTCGAAGGCCGCACCGACGGCAGCCCTGCCCAGAGCGAGGGACCGTCACCCGATGCGCCGCCGGTTGACCCCGGCGTCCCGACCGACGACATACCGTGGCGAGACTGCACCGGCACGTCACTCGCCGACCAGGCTCTCGCAGCGTCGAGCGCCGGCGTCATCCTCGAATGCGCGGAATTCAGTGCCCCCATCGACGTGACCGGCGCCATCGACGGCAACTTCACTGCCGGCTTGACCCGCGCTCGAACGTCCTCGACGCCTGCCAACGCGTATCCGATCGTGTTCACATCCGGCACCGACCGTTCGTCGGGAAACTCTCTGGCCATGCTCGCTACATCCGGCTTGACGACGGTACTCGCGGATCACCCCGTCGTTGCCCTGGATCGACGCGGAATCGACAGGTCCACCGCAATCGACTGCATGACGCCGGAGATTCGGCGCGGCCTTCACGATCTGGGCCAGTTCGACGCGGACTCCACCGGCGACGCCGCCGACGCGGTCGCCGCTCTCGGTCACGATGCAACCATCGCCTGTACCGACTATCTCGATCCTCAAGAACTGAAGTTCGGCGCGGACTCCGCTGCCGAGGACATCGACGCTCTACGTACGCGGTGGGGCGTCGAGACCATCGCTCTGTGGTCGGCAGGGTCCGGCTCGGACATCGCGCTGAGCTACGCGGCAGCCCACCCCGAGAACCTCGCGAGGTTGATCCTCGATTCTCCCGCTCCGGTGGCCACGGACGCTGCCACCGAGGCAGAGAGCCGCGTGCAGGGTGAGGAAGCGGCGTTGACCGCATTCGCTCAGCGATGTGTGGCGCTGGGGTGCTCTCTCGGACCTGATCCGAAGAAAGCGGTCACGGACCTGATGGAGCGCGCTCGGGCCGATGAATTCCAGCCGCTGTCCGCCGCTGCGGTGTCGAACGCGATTTCGGCGAGCCTGTGGACTGCCGGAACCAACCGTGAGCAAGAGACCCGCTCGCTCTCAGACGCTCTGTCCGCGCTCGGTACCGGCAACGCTTCGCCGATTCGAGAGCGCGCCGCCCGGGCAGAGAACGAGGTGGACGGTGACGGCCAGTTCATCGGACGATGCACCGACGGCATGCAGTGGCCGGGGATCGGGCGCGTCCGCGAACTGGCGGACACCTGGGGCACCAACTATCCGGTATTCGGTCGAGAAGCCGCGCTCGGTTTGCTCGCATGCGCCAGCTGGCCGTCGACCGCCAACTCTCCCCTGCCGAATCAGTTGAAGCCCGCCGTCCTCGTGCTGAGCGGTCAGGGCGACACGGCCGTCGGGAACTCCGGACTCTCGACCGTCACCGGCGTCGTGACCAACGCGGGGTCGCGCTTCGCAACCCTGGACTGGCAGGGTGCGGGTCACCCCGCGGCACAATCCACCTGCGCGCAGCAGGCGATGAGGGCATACCTCACCGATGCCTCCCTGCCCAGCAACGGAAGCGTGTGCCCGGCCTGACTCGGGCGCTTGTCCACCACGACCGAAAAGGGGTGCATCCCCCGATCACACCCTGCTCCGGTGTACCGTGCCGAAGTGTTCCTTCGACAGCTCGAGCCGCGTACCGGGCGGACAACCCAACAAGTCGTCAACTTCGTTTTGTGGCCGATCGCCGTGATGACCGTGCTCAATCGTGTCATCGTCACAGCAGTCAACGGCGCCATCACCGATGACTTCCGACCGGTCTACAACGCCGCGCTGGCGTTCTGGAACGGGCGCGACGTCTACACCGCAGATTTCAACTCCGTAGACCCCCATTATCTGTACCCACCATCGGGTTCCTTGTTGATGGCACCCCTGGCGATCCTCGATCCCGAGCGCTCGCGGTGGCTGTTCATCGGTGTCAATGCCGTCGCCATTCTCGTGGCTCTCTACCTGCTGTTGCGCTTGTTCGACCTGACGATCAGTTCCATCGCGGCGCCGATTCTGGTGCTCGGCGCTTTCATGTCGGAGACGGTCACCAACACGTTGGTGTTCACCAACATCAACGGCCTCGTACTGCTCGGCGAAGTTGCCTTCCTCCTGCTGCTGATGCGCAAGAAGGATCTGTGGGCCGGCGCCGCGATCGGTCTCACCATCGCAGTGAAACCCACTCTCGCGCCACTGCTCCTGCTGCCGCTCGTTCGCGGTCAGTGGAAGGTGCTCGTCACCGCCCTGGGCATCCCGTTCATTCTCACGGTCGTGGCATGGCCGCTTGCGTCGGATCCGATGGACTTCGTCCGCCGCACCGTGCCGTACCTGCTCGAATCTCGTGACTACTTCAACAGTTCGATTGTCGGAAACGGCGCTTACTTCGGTCTGCCCGAATGGTTGATCCTGCTGTTGCGCGTCGTGTTGGCCGCCATGGTCGTCGTCTCTCTGTGGCTTCTGTACCGCTACTACCGCAACGACGAACTCTTCTTCCTCACCACCGCGACCGGTGTGATCATGACCGCGTCGTTCCTGCTGCCATCGCTCGGCCAGATGTACTACTCGATGATGCTGTTGCCGCTGTTGATGTCCGTGGTGCTCAAGAACTCGGTCATGCGGAACTGGCCGGCGTGGCTCGCCGTCTACGGCTTCATGACGTTCGACAGCTGGTGGTCGAACCGCTGGCCGACCTTCGGCCGGGCAGCCGAATACACCAAGAGCACCCTCGGCTGGAGCCTTCTGCTGATCGTGATCTTCTGTGTCCTCGGATACCGGTATCTGGTCGCGCGTCGCGAGGGCCGCTTGGATCGCGGAATCGATCCCGCCTACCTCCTCGATCCCCCGCTCGATACCGTCTCACCTGCCGACGAAGCCGAAACGGCGACAAAGCATTAGCGTGGAGGCATGAGTTCTTCACACGATGGCATCGAAAGCACACCTGAGGTCACGTACACCGAGAGCGAGTGGCGCGAAAAGCTGACTCCGGAGGAGTTCGCCGTCCTGCGCCAAGCCGGCACCGAACGCCCCTTCGTCGGCGAGTACACCGACACCACCACGGAAGGCGTTTACTCCTGCCGTGCGTGCGGAGCCGAACTGTTCCGCAGCACCGAAAAGTTCGAATCGCACTGCGGGTGGCCGTCCTTCTTCGATCCGGCGGATTCGGATGCCGTGATCCTGAAGGAAGACAGCTCACTCGGGATGCGCCGTGTCGAGGTCATCTGCAAGAAGTGCCACAGCCACCTCGGTCACGTCTTCGAGGGCGAGGGATACCCGACGCCGACCGATCAGCGGTACTGCATCAACTCGATCTCGCTGGTTCTCAAGCCCGCTCAGTAGCCAGGTCGTGGGCTACCCCGTGTCGCTCAGTAGCCAGGTCGTGGGCTACCCCGTGTCACTGGTAGCCCACGATTCGAGACTTCAACTCAGAAGTCCCAGTTCAGCGCAGTCGGGCTCAGCCCAGCCGCGTTCAGGTCCTCGTTTCGAGCGACAAGACCGTCCTTGACTGACCCGATCCCACCACCGATCGCGCCGGACGTGATGTCCGTCAACGAGGCATCGCCGCCCGTGACTTCCTTCGTCACGATCGCAGCGGACGCTCCCGATACCGCATCGTCGAAAGCCCCCCGCGCGATCTGCTGCAATCTCGAACCGGTCGGGAGCGGGTTCGGGTCGGGGCCGACACGATCCGGCGTCGTCTTCAACCCTCCGTTCGCAAGTCCCTTGATGAAACCGTCGCGCCCCTCGGTCACGACCTTGCCACCGTCGATCGACTGGCGATGATCCATCGTCATCTGCCCGAGTTGAATGGCGAGGCCGGAGAAGACGGCAGCGGCAGCTTCCACTGCTGCAGCCTCGATCACTCGTATCAACAATTGCTGCAACAGCATTCGGACCGTGAGTGTTGTTGCCACCTCAGCCGCCACGATTCCGGCGGTACTCGCACCCAGTGTCGGGACAGCGGCCGCCACCATGGCGGCAATCTCGAGCGCCAGTGCGCCCAGCGCCGCGAGGATCGACAGTTTGGTGTACTCGATGTCCGTGCCGGTATCGGTGCATGACTGACCCAGTTCGGCCGCGGCAGAGGACAACCGCTCGAAGACATCCGCAACTCCCCCGGCCTCCGACCAATACCGAGACAACGAGTCGCCGGCTCGACCGTCGATCGATGCCAGTACAGTTTGCAATCCGTAACCACCGGCAGCGGCCGAAGCCTCGATCCGATCAGCCGCGCCTGACCAGGCATCACCCAACCTCCACAGTGCCGTTTCGTCTCCTTGCGGCCAGTCACTGCCCACCGCGACCGACGCAACCGCCTGTAACCAGCCCGGAATCTCGAGTCCCATCAGAGCCCACCCGCCATGTCGTCGGCAAGCGAGGTGTCGATCGATTCGAAACGATCGGTGATCTCGATCAGCGTGGCGGTCAATTCGCGGAGCGCGCCCGCGACCAGTGTCATCCCACCGACTGCTGACTCCGCACCGGGAACATACGCGTCCGAGAATGCGGTTCCGAACTGGTCAGCGCCCCAACACCCCTCTTCGGCGCCGGCCACTGTTTCCAGAGCACTCCGTGCCTCGTCGAGATCGGCAGCGACCACCTCGAATGCTGGTGCAGCACTTCCCATCGCGGCCACGTCCACGTCCAGTTCAGACATTGCCGGAGCTCCTCAGAACGGTGCGGTCCCAGTGCTCGTCGCCGCCGACCGGCACCGACGCCGGACGAGGCGCGAGAATCTCACGCAATCCGAGCACACCGGGAACGAGGTCGGGCAAATCGATCCTGGCCGCTTCGGTGAACGGCCTCGACATCTCGGCAATCTGTCGGCGCATGTCCTCCGCCGCAGATGTGGCCGTGGCCAGGATCAGATTTCCCAACGCTACCGGCGAATGCTTGCCGTAAGCGCTCCCGGAGAGGGTGACTCCCACGGTCGCCCCCGAAGCGTCTACGACGACTTCCACGCTGCCATCACTCGAGCGCGCGCTCGCCGTTGCTCGTGCGATCTTCTCCTGCATATCCGCCAGCGATCGCGTTCGCTCCAACAGATCAACCTGCATCGAATCGATCTGAGCCCGAAGAACTTCGACGTGTCCCCTCATCGAACCAACATCCGCCCCACTCACGATGGCCCCCACCTTCGATAGATCGTGACACCTGATTCAGGCGCTCACGAGGTTCGACGCGGGAGGTGGCCGATCGGTTCCGTCAGCGCGAACGAAGCACGGGCGGATCGAACGCCTTGACCGGCGGCAGAACCCCTTGGAATTTCTCGATCTGCACCAGAACGTGCTGGCCGGTGCACCCGTGCGAAAGCGAAGACGTGCCGACGTCCGGCGTCAGAACGTTGGGATTTCCGTGAACACACAGCGAATCGGGATCGGCAGGATCGAGCGGGTCGTACCACGCCCCGGTCGACAACTGGACGACGTCGCTCCGCAAATCCGAATCGACGATCACACCAGCCAGGCACGCCCCGCGATCGTTGAATACGCGCACCACGTCCCCAGCCGACACGCCGCGCTGGGCCGCTGCATCGGGGTGCATACGAATCGGCTCGCGTCCCTGAATCTTCGATGCCTGGCTCGCAGCGCCGTGATCGAGTTGGCTGTGCAGCCGCGTCTTGGGCTGGTTGGCGATCAAGTGAAGCGGGAATTGCGTGGCCCGGGGTCCACCCAGCCACTCGTCGGGCTCGTACCAGCGCGGATGGCCGGCGCAGTCGTCGTAGCCGAAAGACTCGATGGTCTCGGAGAAGATCTCGATCTTCCCACTCGGAGTCGAGAGCGGATACTTCTCGGGGTCCTCGCGGAAGTCACCGAAGAGCACGAGGTTGTCTTCGGTTCGCATCCGGTAGTGCCCGTCCGACCAGAAATCCTCGAACGTCGGTGTGTTGCCGCCGTCTGCATCGACGAACGGCCGCCATTGACCGTAGAGATGCTCGATCCACTCCTGTGAGGATCTCCCCTCGGTGAACTGCTCCCCGAATCCGAGCGCAGAAGCCAGAGCGGCAAACGTGTCGTAGTCGTCTCGCGAGTTCGCGAAAGGTGGAACTACTTGCTGCATCGCGACCAGAAGTGGATCATTTCGTGTGCAGCTCAGGTCATTTCGTTCGAGCGACGTTGTCGACGGGACAACGATGTCGGCATTGCGAGCCATCGGCGTCCAGTAGGGATCGTGAACGACGATCGTGTCCGGACGCGCAAATGCCCGTCGCAGCCTCGGGAGATCCTGGTGGTGGTGAAACGGATTGCCACCGGCCCAGTAGACCAACCGAATATCCGGATAGGTCAGGCGCCTGCCGTCGTAGTCGAACTCCTCGCCGGGCGAGAGCAAGAGATCGGAGATCGCGGCCACCGGAATGAAATCGGGCACCGGATTCACACCTTGTGAGAAGGTCGGCAACGGATACGGCACCGGAGCCAGACCCGGCTCGTTCATCGAACCGTAGCCGTGGCCGAAACCGCCACCCGCAAGCCCGAATTGGCCGAGCATCGCGGCGAGTGTCACGCCCATCCACGGTGCCTGTTCACCGTGTTTGATGCGTTGCAACGACCACGTGACGGTCACCAGCGTCCGGCCGGACGCCATTCTCCGAGCCAGGTCGGTGATGAACTCCGCCGGCACCCCGGAGATCTTCTGCGCCCAGCGCGGATCCTTCGGTACACCGTCGGCACGTCCGAGCAGGTAATCCTCGAAGCGTTCGTAGCCGACGCAGAAGCGGTCCAGGAAATCGCGATCGTGCAGGTCCTCCGACGCCAGGACAAACGCCAGGGCAAGCATGATTGCCACGTCGGTTCCCGGAACAGGTGCGATCCACTCGCAGTCGCCATCGACGTCGTCGCGCAACGGACTGAAGGAGACGATCTTTCCGCCGCGGGCACGAAATGCGTCGAGCGCCCCGCGCGTCGGATGATCGCTCGTACCACCGGCATTGACGCCGGTGTTCTTGATCGGTACTCCCCCGAACGAGACGAGAAGATCGGAGTGCTTGGCGATGACGTCCCACGACGTGGAGCGCGCGAACAACTTCCAGTGTGTTCCGACCACACGCGGCATGATGACACCGGTGGCACCGAGCGAGTAGCTGTGGACCGACTTGGTGTATCCACCCAGCTGATTCAGAAATCGGTGAACTTGGCTCTGCGCGTGATGGAATCGACCGGCGCTGGCCCAGCCGTACGAGCCGCCGAAGATCGCGTTGTTCCCGTGCGTGTCGACCACGCGACGCAACTCGCGGGAGAGGAGTTCGGTCAGTTCGTCCCACGAGACCGAGACGAACTCGTCCGCTCCACGTCGGTCGCTGGGACCAGGCCCGTTCTCGAGCCAACCGCGGCGTACCGCCGGGCCCGAAACGCGAGCCCGACTGCGCACCGAACCGGCGAGGTTCCCGAGCATCGGCGAGGGATTCGAATCACCCTCGTACGGATGCACGGCGGTCACCTCGCCGGCGACCGATTCGGCGGTGAACATTCCCCAATGGGACATGTGTTGACGACGCCGGTTCGGTGCAGTTGTCACAGAAACTACTTTCGAAGTAGATCAGGGAAGGGAAAGGACCAGCTTCTCGATGTCCACGCGCGGCCCGGTGAAGAACGGCACCTCTTCGCGAACGTGCAAGCGAGCTTCGGTGGCACGCAGATCGCGCATCAGATCGACGATACGGATGAGCTCAGGCGCTTCGAACGCGAGAATCCACTCGTAGTCCCCCAGAGCGAAGGCCGGGACCGTGTTGGCGCGAACGTCCTTGTACGAACGAGCAGCCATACCGTGATCGGCGAGCATCTTGCGACGCTCCTCGTCGGGGAGCAGGTACCACTCGTACGAGCGGACGAACGGGTAAACGCAGATGTAGTCGCCGGGATCCTCACCCGCGATGAACGAGGGCACGTGGCTCTTGTTGAACTCCGCGGGGCGGTGCACCGCCGAGTTGCTCCAGATGGGAGCACTGGCCTGTCCGAGGACGGTGGTGCGGCGGAAATCCGCGTACGCGGCCTGCAGTTCCTCGATGCTGGCCGCGTGGGTCCAGATCATGAAGTCCGCGTCGGCGCGCAAGCCGGCGACGTCGTAGATGCCGCGAACCACGACGCCCTTGTCTTCGAGACCCTCGAAGAACAAGCGGGCGTCCTTGACCGCAGCTTCCCGATCATCGCCCAGCACACCGGGTTCCACCTGGAACACGGAGAACATGAGGTAACGGATTTCAGAGTTCAGTTTGTCGAAATCAAGGCGTGCCATGGGTCTATCGTGCCACTCGCTCGAATATCCGTGTAGCCGCCGTCGTGCCGACTGCGACACACGCCGGAACCCCGACGCCGTGCAGCCACGACCCGGCCACTTCGAGGCCGTCGAACTGCGTCATCCCGGACTCGATTTCAGCCACGATTTCCGTGTGACCTGGGGAGTACTGGGGAAGACCGCCGTGCCACCGCTGTACGAAGCTCGCTCCTGGCTCCTCGGTGATTCCGGTCACGGTCGCGAGATCGGCGCACGCAAGTTCGATCAGTTCACCATCCGGCCGGTCGACGATCTCCGATGCGCCGAATCGACCGAACGACACCCGAACGAGATGCTCGCCGCGATCAGCGAGGTGCGTCCACTTTCGGCTCGACAGCGTGAACGCCTTGGCGGTCAGGTCGGCGTCGGTGGCAACCAGGATCCCCGAATTCTGCGGAAGGTCGACCTGACCGGGCAAGCGGAGCGCCACCACCGCGGACGACGCCAGTTCGATCCGCGACGCGATACGCGCAATATCCGCATCGACGCCGGCCAACAGCACCGCTGCGCGCGGCGCCGGAACAGCCAGAATCACCGCGTCGACGCTGCCGAGCGGATCGACGTTCCAACCTTTCCCGTCCCTGCGTAACTCGGAAGCCTCGCCGCGGACGAACGTCGCGTCGGCGGCCTGCCGCAGCGCATCGAGCAAGATGCCGTAACCGTCCCTGAGCGCTCCGAACACTGGTCCGGGTGCAGGTGTCGGCACTGCGGCTGCAACTGCATCCGTGAGGCTCTGAGCGCCCGCATCGAGCGCCGCAGCGAGTGTCGGCAAAGCTGCACGCACTCCGATGGTCTCCGCCAGGCCCGAGTACACCCCGCCGAGAAGGGGATCCACCGATCGGCTGACCACCTGATCACCGAATCGCCCTGAAACCAGTTCGGCAACACTGCAATCGGAACCGCGTGTCCACTCGAACGGAACGCCTGGTTCGGCAGCTATGCGCGACAGCGTCTGCTCGTCGACTAGATCTCTCACCGACTCGGACGATGCCGGGATTCCCATCAGGGTTCCGGCAGGAAGTCGATTCAGTGAGCCCTGGGACCAGATCAACGGGCTCAACCCCGCGGGGTAAACGATCTGATCGGTCAGTCCCAGCTCGGCGAGAAGCGCAGGGACTTCGGGCCGACGGGCGATGAACGCCTCGGCGCCGATGTCGATCGGGCCACCACCGAGATCAATCGTTCGCAGCTTCCCGCCCAGTCGCGGAGAGTCGTCGACGACCGTGATGTCGGCAACGGAGCCCAGACTGCACCGAAGCCGGTACGCGGCAACCAGACCGGAGATTCCGCCTCCGATCACCGCGACCGACGGCCGAGTGGTTGTCACAGCGAGTGCACCAGCTCCACCGCCGAGGTGATCGCCGTGGGATCGGTGTCGGGAAGAACTCCATGGCCGAGGTTGAAGATGTGGCCGATGGCACCGGCCTCGATCGCGCGGTCACCTTCGGCGGCGATCCGGCGCACCTCACGATCGATCACCTCGGGGCCCGCGAACAGTACAGCGGGATCGAGATTGCCTTGCAGCGCCTTGCCCGGACCGACACGACCGGCCGCGACGTCGAGCGGAATCCGCCAGTCGACACCCACGACGTCGGCACCTGCCTCCCCCATCGCGCCGAGAAGTTCACCGGTTCCGACACCGAAGTGGATACGCGGAACGCCGGCAGCTGCAACCTCGGCAAACACCCGTTCGGAATGCGGGAGAACAAATTCCCGGTAATCGGCCAGCGAGAGCGCGCCGGCCCACGAGTCGAACAGCTGAACCGCGTCGACACCCGCCTTGAGCTGCGTCTGCAGGAAGCAGATCGTGGTGTCTGCCAGGCTTCCGAGCAACGCGTGCCAGGTCTTCGGATCGGAGTGCATGAGCGCCTTGGTCTTCTCGTGGTTCCGGCTCGGACCACCCTCGACCAGATACGACGCCAAGGTGAACGGTGCTCCGGCAAAGCCGATCAGCGGAGTCGAGCCCAACTCGGTGGTGAGAAGTCGAACGGCCTGCGCGATCGCCCCGACCTCTTCGGGAACCAATCGAGGGAGGGCTGCGACGTCGGCGATGGAGCGAATCGGATTGGCAACCACCGGTCCGACGCCGGCAACGATGTCGAGATCGATTCCCGCAGCCTTGAGCGGAACAACGATGTCCGAGAACAGGATTGCCGCGTCCACATCGTGACGGCGCACCGGCTGCATCGTGATCTCACAGACCAGCGCCGGATCGAAACACGACTCCAACATGCCGATCCCCGCGCGGATCTCGCGATACTCCGGCAACGAACGTCCGGCCTGGCGCATGAACCACACCGGCCGTCGACTCGGAGTGCGTCCGGTCGCCGCGGCGAGCAACGGTGCGTCGGGCAAAACTCGCCGAGCGCTGTATTCCGCCGACCCGGTCATGCCTGAATTCATGTTGTCCAACCCGCTCATCAGTCCTCGCGCTCTCCGCCAACGTGTGTCTTCGATCGACTCAATGCTGCCATGTCCCACACTCGGGATCGGACACCCGAGCTGTTCGTGAGCGGCCACACACCCGAACCACACTCGGTCGGCGCGCCTCCACCTACCCGCCCTTATCCCCGACTAACGTCCTGACCTGTGACGACATCCGGATCGACAGCCGACCCGGCCGAGTTCCGTGCCGCCGTGGAGGCGATGACCGCTGCGCGGGTTCGGCCCGAGATAGAGGTCGGTCCCATCCGTCCACCGCAGCGTCTCGCTCCGTACAGCCACGCAGTGGGAGCCGAGGTTCTGCACCCGGACTCCGACGTCGTGGCCGAGCAGTCCGAAGGCGACGCTTTCGGCCGCCTGATCCTGTTGTTCGATCCGGACGGCGACGAGGCGTGGAACGGCACCATGCGGTTGGTGGCCTACATACAGGCCGACCTCGACGAAGCCGTCGCCGCGGATCCACTACTTCCCGAAGTAGCCTGGAGTTGGCTGGTGGACGCACTCGAAGCCGGACCGGAACCTTTTGTGGCCCTGGGCGGTACGGTCACAGCCACAACTTCCGTGCGATACGGCGACATCGCGGGCCCGCCACGAGCCCACCAACTCGAGTTACGAGCATCCTGGACTGCAACGTCATCGGAATTGGCTCACCACGTCGAGGCTTTCTGTGAAGTTCTCGCGTACGCGGCAGGACTTCCGCCTGCCGGGATAACCACGCTGTCGCGGCAGGGCGACTAACTCCACTACTCGTTTACGCATTCCCCCGGAAAAATACTAGAACCTGTTCTAAAATGAGTCATGCAACGTCTCAGCGGACTCGACGCGACCTTCCTCTACTTGGAAACACCGACCCAGCTATTGCACGTTTGTGGACTCGTACTGCTCGACCCCTCGACCATTCCGGGCGGTTACGACTACCGGAAGCTGCTTCGCGAGTTGGACTCGCGGATGGCCACGATGCCGACCTTCCGGCGCAAACTCAAAGATTCCCGCCTCAATCTCGACTACCCGGTATGGGTCGACGATCACGATTTCGACATCGAGCGGCACTGCCACCGGACCGCGGTACCTGCTCCGGGCACACACGCGGAACTGGCAGAACTCGCCGGACACATCGCGAGCCAACCGCTGGATCGTTCCCGCCCACTGTGGGAGATGTGGGTCATCGAGGGACTTGCCGACGGACAGATCGCCGTCATGTCGAAGATTCATCACAGCGCTGCCGACGGCGTCACCGGCGCGAACATCCTCGCTCAGCTGTGCAGTCTCGAACCGGATTCACCGGCGCTCGTGGATCCCACCGCACAGGGTGCGGGCGACGCGGGAACGCTGGACATCGCGATCGGCGGACTCATGGCCGTCATCGCCCGACCCGCAAGAATTGCCCGTCTGGTCCCCGGCGGAATCGCGATGCTCCCCAAGTGGGTGACGCGTGCACGCAAGGGTGAAGCGATGCCTGCTCCGTTCACCGCGCCGCGGACCTCGTTCAACGGCGCTATCACCGGTCACCGCAACGTCGCCTTCAGCCAGCTCGATCTCGCGAAGGTCAAAGCCGTCAAAGACCGTCACGGCGTGAAGGTCAACGATGTGGTTCTCGCGCTGTGCGCGGGTGCTTTGCGGACCTACCTCGAGGACCGCGACGAACTGCCGGAGGACTCACTCGTCGCGATGGTCCCCGTATCGGTCCACGGTAAATCCGATCGGCCGGGCACAAACCAGATCTCGGGCATGTTCACGCAGCTGGGCACCCAGATCGGCGATCCGGTCGAGCGTCTGCACGCGATCAGCGATTACAACGCCACCTCGAAGAACCACAACGAGGCTCTGGGCGCGAACATGCTCCAGGACTGGTCCCAGTTCGCATCGCCGGCGGTGTTCGGCGCCGCCATGCGGGTGTACTCGTCGCTCAAACTCGCCGAGCGTCACCCCGTCGTGTCCAACCTGGTCGTCTCGAACGTGCCCGGGCCGCCGGTCCCGCTCTACTTCCTCGGCGCCCAGATCAAGGGAATGTTCCCGCTCGGCCCGATCTTTCACGGGGCAGGACTCAACGTGACGGTGATGTCACTCGACGGAAAACTCGACGTCGGCATCGTCAGTTGCTCCGATCTGGCACCCGAATTGGACCAGCTCGCGCAAGGTTTCGGAGCCGCACTCGACGAACTGTTCGACGCTGAGGTGACAACCCCGGCCCCGACTGCGACGTAGAGTCAGTGACCATGTCCGAAGTCACCGATGATGCAACCGAGCCCACCTCCGACGTAGTTCCGCTGCTCGTTCCGCGTGACGGAGTTCCGGACGTCATCACCACTGCCGCCGGTGTCGCCGACGCCGCGGCCGCGCTGGCCTCCGGCCACGGCCCGCTCGCCGTGGACGCCGAGCGAGCATCCGGATTCCGTTATTCGGCACGGGCGTACCTGATCCAGCTCCGACGCGAAGGAGCGGGATCGTTCCTGCTCGACCCGATCCCGACAGCGCAGGACCTGCAGCCGTTGGCCGAGGCGATCAATCCGTTGCAATGGGTGCTGCACTCGGCCGATCAGGATCTCCCCGGCCTCGCCGAACTGGGCCTGACACCGGCCGAGCTGTTCGACACCGAACTGGCCGGTCGACTGGCCGGGTTCGAACGAGTCGGACTCGCCGCGATAGTGGAACGAACCCTGCGGGTGGAACTTCGCAAGGGTCACGGGGCCGCGGACTGGTCGACACGTCCGCTGCCGGACGCCTGGTTGAACTACGCCGCCCTCGACGTCGAAGTGCTTCTCGAACTGCGCGACGCCATGGAAGCCGAACTCGAATCCCAGGGCAAGCTCGAGTGGGCGAAGGAGGAGTTCGAGTACATCCGTCTGGCCGGCCCGCCCAAGCCCAAGCCCGACCGTTGGCGTCGTACATCGCACATCACCTCGCTCAAGACCACTCGGCAGTTGGCGGCAGTACGGGCGCTGTGGCAGGCGCGTGAGGATCTCGCGCGCAAGCGCGACGTGTCGCCGAGCCGGGTTCTCCCTGACTCCGCCATCATCGACGCCGCTCTCAAAGATCCTCAGTCGCTGGATGCGCTCCGTTCGCTTCCCGTGTTCGGCGGACCACGTCAACGCCGGTATTCGCGTGTGTGGATGGACGCGCTGGAAGCTGCGCGCAGGCTCCCGGACAGCGAGCTTCCGCCGAAGACCCCGCCGATCGTCGGACCCCCTGCCGCCGGTCGGTGGGCTCGCCAGGACCCGGCGGCGGCCGATCGACTGACGGCGGCTCGGGCAGCACTGTCGGACCTGAGCAAGGAAGTGTCGGTGCCCGTGGAGAATCTGCTCCAACCCGACCTGGTCAGGCGCCTGTGCTGGGACTGGAAGTTGGAACCCGACTCCGACATCACCGAGGTCGAGAGCGCAATCGAGACCAAGCTCACTTCCGGTGGCGCACGTGGCTGGCAACGCACTTTGACGGTTCCCGTCCTCGCCGAGGCACTGAACTCCGTGGTCCCGGCCGAGCCCGAAGCGGAAGAGCCTGAATCCTGACCTGACCCCGGTGTGAGGTTGGAGCAATTCGGCACGTTAAGTTACCGGTCAGTAATGGGCAGTAGTACGCTCGATACGAGGCCGGACGCCTGGCCGTGATCGCCGAACCAACGTCTCACCGCACTTCGGAGTGGTGGGCAGCTCCATCAGGAGGAATTCGCGTGGCTCCATCCACAAACAACCAACGCAACGTCGTCTTCGTCGACGGCATTCGCACCCCGTTCGGCAAGGCCGGCCCGAAAGGCATGTACGCCGACACGCGCGCAGACGATCTCGTCGTCAAGGCGATTCGTGAGCTGCTTCGCCGTAACCCGCAACTCGATCCCGCACGGATCGACGAAGTGGCTGTCGCAGCCACCACGCAGACCGGTGACCAGGGCCTGACCATCGGCCGCACCGCTGCGATCCTCGCCGGTCTCCCCGAAACCGTTCCCGGATTCGCCATCGACCGCATGTGCGCCGGCGCGATGACCGCCGTCACCACCACCGCGTCGGGCATCGGCTTCGGCCAGTACGACGTCGTGATCGCCGGTGGCGTCGAGCACATGGGCCACCACCCGATGGGTGAGGGCGCAGACCCCAACCCGCGCTTCCTCGCCGACCGCCTGGTCGACCCGAGCGCCCTCGTGATGGGTAACACCGCCGAGAACCTGCACGACCGGTTCCCGACCATCACCAAGGACCGCACGGACGCCTACGCCGTCAACAGCCAGAACAAGTACGACGCTGCCAAGAAGGCCGGCTTCATCGCCGACACCCTGGTCCCCGTCGCCACCCGCAGTTCCGCGGGCTGGGGTCTGGCCACCGAAGACGAGCCGCCGCGCCCCGGAACCACCGTCGAAGATCTCGCGAAGCTCAAGACGCCGTTCCGCCCGGCCGGACGAATCACCGCCGGTAACGCCGCCGGACTCAACGACGGCGCCACCGCAGCACTGCTCGCCGGTGAGGACACCGCAGCCGAGCTCGGCCTGCCGGTCGGCATGCGCATGGTGGGCTTCGCCTACCAGGGCGTCGACCCCGCCGTCATGGGCATCGGCCCGGTTCCCGCCACCGAGAAGCTCCTGGCACGCACCGGCCTGAAGATCGAGGACATCGGACTCTTCGAGATCAACGAGGCGTTCGCCGTTCAGGTCCTCGCGTTCCTCGAGCACTACGGAATCGCCGACGACGACCCGCGCGTCAACCAGTGGGGCGGCGCCATCGCGTGTGGCCACCCCCTCGCTTCCTCGGGCGTTCGCCTGATGACGCAGCTCTCCCGCCAGTTCGCGACGCGTCCCGACGTGCGCTACGGCTTGACCACCATGTGCATCGGACTCGGCATGGGCGGCACCGTCATCTGGGAGAACCCGAACCACGCTGACTACCAGGCAGGGGTTAACTAAATGTCTGATATTGCAACAGCATTCGCCGACGAGGTCGTGACGAACGCCTACACGAAGATCATCTCGGTCCCCGGCATCGAGGGCCCGTTTGCACTGATCACCCTCGACAACGGCTTCGACCACACCAAGCCGTCGTCATTCGGTCCCGGCGGACTCGCAGCATTCGACGCCGCCCTCGACGAAGCCTTCGCAGCCAACCCGGTTGCCATCGCCGTCACCGGCAAGCCGTTCATCTTCGCCGCCGGCGCGGACCTCAAGGGTGTTCCCGCGATCACCTCTCGCGAGCAGGGACTCGAGCTGGGCCGCTTGGGTCACAAGGTGTTCCGACGCCTGCGTGAGTCGTCCGTTCCCACGTTCGCCTTCATCAACGGTGTCGCTCTGGGCGGCGGCCTCGAGGTCGGCCTGCACAGCCACTACCGCACGGTTGCCGCCAATGCGGGCGCACTGGGTCTTCCGGAAGCATTCCTCGGCCTGGTCCCCGGTTGGGGCGGAACGCAGTTGCTCCCCAACCTCGTCGGCCCGTCGAACGCCGTCACCGTGGTGATCGAGAACTCGCTGAACCAGAACAAGGTGCTCTCCCCCAAGAAGGCACTCGAACTCGGCGTCGTCGACGTCGTTCTCGATTCCGCCGACTTCATCGAGCAGTCCCTCGCCTGGGCGTCGCAGGTCCTCGCCGGCACAGTGACCCCCGCTCGCCCCGAGATCGACCGTGGCCAGGGCTGGGACGACGCGATCGCTCGTGCGAAGGCGATCGTCGACGGCAAGACCAAGGGCAACGCTCCCGGCGCCGTCAAGGCCGTCGAGCTGCTCGAACTGGCTCGCAGTACCGACATCACCGATGCCGCTTCGCTCGACAAGGGCTTCGCGGCCGAGGACGAGGCTCTTGCCGACCTCCTCCTGACCGACGAACTCCGTGCAGGTCTGTACGCCTTCGATCTGGTGAACAAGCGCGCCAAGCGCCCCGCCGGAGCACCCGACCGCTCGCTCGCCCGCAAGGTCAGCGGCGTCGGCATCGTCGGTGCCGGTCTCATGGCCAGCCAGCTCGCGCTGCTCTTCGTCCGCCAGCTCAAGGTGCCGGTCATCCTGACCGACATCGACCAGGAGCGCATCGACAAGGGTGTCGGCTACGTCCACACCGAAATCGACAAGCTCCTCGGCAAGGGGCGCCTGTCCCCCGACGCTGCGAACCGTCTCAAGGCGCTCGTCTCCGGTTCCCTCGACAAGGCCGCGTTCGCCAAGACCGACTTCGTCATCGAAGCCGTCTTCGAGAACATGGACGTCAAGAAGAAGGTCTTCGCGGAACTCGAGCAGTTCATCGCTCCCGAAACCATCCTCGCCACCAACACCTCCTCGCTCTCCATCACGGAGATGGCGTCCGGCCTCGAGCATCCCGAGCGTGTGGTCGGCTTCCACTTCTTCAACCCGGTTGCCGTTCTTCCTCTCCTCGAGATCATCAAGGGCAGCAAGACCGACGATGCCACTCTCGCAACGGCTTTCGCCACCGCGAAGTCGCTGAAGAAGTCCGCCGTCCTCTGCGGCGACAAGGCAGGCTTCGTCTTCAACCGCCTCGTCACCCGCACCTTGGGTGAGGTCATGTCCGCCGTCGACGAAGGCACCCCCTTCGACGTCGCGGACAACGCCATCGCCGAACTCGGCATGCCCATGTCGCCGTTCACCTTGCTGGCCCTCGTCGGACCCGCAGTGGCTCTGCACACCGGTGAGACCCTGCAGGAGTCCTACCCGGACCGGTTCAAGAGCTCACCTGGACTCGAAGCACTCGTCGAGGCTCGCAAGCCCGGCGTGTGGACCTGGGGCGAGAACGGTCAGGCCGTCGATCCCGAGGTCGCCGCACTGTGGCCGCAGGGTGACAAGGTGTCCACTTCGGAAGAGGTCCTCGAGCGCACACGTCGTGCGTTTGCCGAGGAAATTCAGATCATGCTCGACGAGGGCGTCGTAGCGGCAGCCGAGGACATCGACCTCTGCCTGCTGCTCGGCGGCGGGTTCGGATTCTGGAACGGCGGCATCACGCCGTACCTGGACCGGACCGGTACCTCCGAGGCTGTCAACGGCAAGCGCTTCCTCGCGCCTGGTGTTGCCAGCGTCTGAGTCAGTCGATCGACCCGTCACGGACGGCGTGCCTTCGGGTACGCCGTCCGTGGCGTTTGCGCAGGTTCAGAATAGTTTTCCCACATCGTCTTTCACGATATTCTCGAGCGCACGCTCCGCGACGGCGGCGATAGTCATCGACGGATTGCACGCAGCGGAGTTGCCCGGCAGCAGAGCGCCGTCGAGCACGTACAACCCCCGCTGGCCCAGAACCCGACCATCAAGATCGCACACCGAGTTCATGCAGGCACCGCCGAGGGGATGCCAGGTGGACGGCAGTAACGCGTTGGTGTCGGTGAGCAGTCCTCCTGCCGCGATCTGCTGGGCCGCAGGTCCGATGTGGCCTTGCTGGATCGCAGAGTCGCCATCCCTCGGCCAACGGAGCACCGCCTCGCCTCGCGCTGAGTCGTACACGAACCGACCTCGGTCGCTGCTGACCCCGAATCCGACCATCACCGTGCTGTGAGCGTCGAACGCCACCGGCGGGAACGACGCCTGAATGACGGTGAACGCGTTATGCGGGTCGTCCCAGTTCCGGCTGCCGTAGACGACCGGACCGCCCTGCGTCGCACCGAAATTCTCCGCGAGATCCGACCAGATGTAGATCCGGTCGGCATTGGTCCCCCACCCCGCGCCGAGTTCGTCGGGCAGATCCGTGATCCGCCCCGTTGCCGCGGCGCGGACCAGGAGTTTGGTGGTGTTCATGCTGCCGGCAGCCATCACGAGCGCATCCGTCGTCAAAATCTTGTTCTCGAGAATCTTGCCGGAAATGTCGGTCCGGTCCACGTACACACGCCACCGTCCGTCGGCCGCCCGCTCGACATCGGTGACCTGGTGCAGAGTCTCCACATTCACCAATCCGGTCGCTTCCGCTGCCGCAATGTAGGTGACATCCACCGAATGCTTGCCCCCGTTGTTGACACCGAGCGCGCCGTCACCGTTGGTGTACGACGGCTTCATCTCACCCCTCAGTTCGGCCAACGCGTAGTTCCAGTCGATCGGCATCGGAATCTTCGACACGGGTAGACCGGAACGCGTTGCGTTACGCGCGAATACACGTGCCGCCTCGTAGTTCGGGCTGGAAATCAGTTCGTCGGGTGCAGTTTCCACTTGCAACATCCGCGCCACCCGCGGGTAATGGACGCGGTCCATTCGTGCGTAATCGAGCTCCTCCGGAAAGTGCGTGTTGAAGACCGCTTCTTCCGGTTGCAGCGTCATCCCTTGGTACACAAGCGATCCGCCGCCCACCCCGGCTGCGCAGATCGCGGTCATGTTCTCACCGGTCACCGTCTCCAACAAACCCGCGTATGGCTCGAAGATCGCCGGCCTGCCGAACAGAGTCGGGTTGGACTGATGCCAGAGGATACGCTTGTCCGGACTGGCGGGATGCGGAAAAGTTTCGGCATTCGGCCCGGTCTGCCACCGAATCCCTCTCTCCAGCAGGGTGACCGGAACCCCGGCCTCGGCCAAGCGAAGTGCCGTCACCCCTCCGCCGAACCCCGAACCGATAACCACGACACGGTGCACTTCACGTGTCAGCGGAATCCCTGTTGCAGCCTTGGCAGTGCGTGGCGCCATCATCGCGACTCCCACGGCGGCCGTACCGGCCAAGAACGATCTACGTTTCACTCCGGACATGACTGGTGCTCCCTCGAAGAATGTCGCCAGAGAATTCCGGGCACGCCAAAACTAGACACTCTGACGCTCGAGTGTCAAGGTTTTGGCGGAGCAGGCGAGGAACTACGAGGTCGACCGGATTGCGGGCCCGAGCCACCTCGAGAGAAAGGCCCGCAAGGAGTCATCGGAATGGACGAGGTCACTGTCGAATGCAACAACCGAAAGCCCCAGTCGCACGGCAATTTCCACTATCTCATCCAACTCCGCCTCCGTGGCGAGGCCACGTTCGACCATAGGGGCGAGCATCTGACCAGCGAAAGGTATTGCTCGACTCATCATTTCGAGATCGAAGACAGGGTTTCCCCGCTCGGCGAGGAGCAGAGTCGCGAGCACCGGGTGAGCACGCACGGCAGTTCGCGCGGCAACGATGAATTCGACGACGTAGTCGCACGCCGTGTCAACCGACTCCACCTGTGCCGTGATCTCCCCGAGAACCTCGACAGCGAGACCGCCCATCGCCTGGGAGACGACCTCTTCACGTGTACCGAAAATCGAGTACACCGTCTGGCGCGAGACACCGGCCGCGGTGGCAACTGCGGCAATGTTCACAGCCTCGAATCCGCCACCTTCGATCAGTCCGAGGGCGGCGCCGAGAATCTTCTGCTGTGATCGCACGAGGAAAGTATCGCCCACCGAAACGGCGCCCTGAGAAACGCGGTCCAGATCCGACTCCCACCTGCATAAACGGCACAATCGGTTTCGTTTGGCTGCCGAAATTCAGTAGGTTAGGCTGCCCTTCATGAAAACTTCTGTTCGGGGCTTCACTGCCCTCGGTGCGGCTGCAATCGCGGTCACCGCACTTGTCTCGTGCTCCTCGGATTCAGGCACATCCACGGCATCCCAAGGTACGGACGGATTCCCCGTCAGCATCGAGAACACCTTCGGCACCACGACCATCGACTCGAAGCCCGAGCGCCTCGTCACCCTCGGATGGAACGCGCAGGACATCCTGTACGCACTCGATCTGACTCCGGTCGGACAGCCCAAGTACACCTACGGTGCGGACGACAACGGCGTCATGCCCTGGGCCCAGGACTACTTCAACGCGGACAAGACAACGCTCTTCGACATGCCGGCCAGCGGAGAACCGCCGATCGAGTCCATCGCGTCGTTGACCCCCGACGTCATCCTGGCGCCGTACGAGGGCTTCGAGGAATCCGTCTACAACCAACTGAGCAAGATCGCACCGACGGCCGCTTATCCCGGCGCAGCGTGGCAGACGTCCTGGCAGGACCAGACCCGCATCGTCGGCAAGGCAGTCGGCAAGAGCGAAGAGGCCGAGAAGCTCGTCGACGGCCTCGACGCGACTCTCGCCGATACCGCCGCAGCCCACCCGGAGTTCGCCGGAAAGACATTGGCAGTGGTCAACTTCGACACCGATTCGAGCAACATCAACGTCTATCTGCCCACCGACCCGCGGGTCCAGGTGCTGACGGAACTCGGATTCGTCAACGCGCCGGGCGTCGAGAAGCTCGCCGCGGACAATGCAGGTGGATCGTTCTTCAAGACGATCTCCTACGAGAACATCGCCGACATCGACGCCGACGTGATCGTCGGCTTCACCGACGGCTCCGGTGATCCGTCCGGCATACCCGCAGTCGGTGGACTCGACGCGGTCAAACGCGGATCCACCGCATTCCTCAGCGACACCCGCGTCATCGGCGGACTGAGCAACGTCAACGTCCTGAGCACGCCTTGGGTCCTCGGCCAGATCACACCGACGTTGAGTGAAGCCGCAAAGCGCGCGACCGCCTAGAAACGGGATTTTCACGACACCCTCAAAGCCAACTCCCACGGCATGAACTACACGAGTGGGTTCACTCTGAAGCCTGACGCCACAGGCATGATCCTCGAGATGTACTTCTCCGGGGAATCCGAATCCACTTCACGTATCTCGAAGATCTTCACAGCGGTATTCGGTCGATTGGGCGCGCGGGTGACCCGGAAATTCATGGCAAAGGATTTCGAGGACATCGCAGCCAAAGCCGAGAGTCTCGCGGGTAAGTAAACCACCCTCACCTGCACCGACATTATTGTGTGCATAATGACTGCAATCAATACCTTGTCTCTGCGTCCGGTTGTTTCGAGCTGGGAATGGACTCAGCTGGATAACGGCGCGTGAGTCCCCGCCAAATCTCGTCCGGTGGGCGTAGCGTGCAGAGTGCTCGCGGATGGATCGACGCATCGGGGTGTCGACCGTAGGGCCTTTGAGGGGGCAGGAATGGCATTCAGCGGAACCGCCTCCGGCGGTGGATCCGGCGCTACTCGCGCCGACGTCGGACATGCAGTGCTCTTCGCCGGCGCCGCCGCGCTCGGCGGTTTTCTGTTCGGATACGACACCGCCGTCATCAACGGGGCAGTCGGTGCGATCCGAGACAAGTACGACATCGGCGCCTCGGGCACCGGGCTCACGGTCTCACTGACTCTGCTCGGCGCAGCACTCGGCGCCTGGATCGCAGGCACACTCGCAGATCGCCTCGGCCGCATCCGCGTCATGCAAATAGCCGCGGTGTTGTTCATAATCGGCGCCGTCGGTTCGGCAGTTCCGTTCAGCGTCTACGACCTCACGTTCTGGCGCGTGGTCGGCGGCCTGGCCGTCGGTTTCGCATCGGTCATCGCTCCGGCGTACATCGCGGAGATCTCTCCCGCTGCGATTCGCGGCCGTCTCGGTTCGATGTACCAATTGGCGATCGTTCTCGGAATCGCCGTGTCGCAGTTGGTCAACTACGCACTCCAGGCCGCGGCCGGTGGCGATCGCAATCAGATCGCGGGCCTCGAGGCCTGGCAGTGGATGTTGATGCTCGAAGCCGTTCCCGCAGTTCTGTATCTGATCATGACGACCACGATTCCCGAGTCGCCGCGATTCCTCGTAGCGCAGGGCAAGGACGATCGCGCTCGCAAGATCATCTCCGACCTGGAAGGCGGCGATCACGACGCCGTCACCGAGCGGATGAACGAGATCCGCGACTCGCTCAGCGAGAAGCAGGCCAAAACCACGGTCCGCCAACTCTTCTCGAAGCGGCTCGGCGTCTCCCACCTCGTGTGGGTCGGTATCGCGTTGGCCGCACTGCAGCAGCTGGTCGGTATCAATGTGATCTTCTACTACTCCAGCACCCTGTGGCAGGCAGTGGGATTCGGCGCCGACCGCTCCCTTCTGATCAGCGTCGTGAGCGCCTTGGTCAACATCGTCGGTACGTTTGTCGCCATCGCCGTCATCGACCGGGTCGGTCGAAAACCGCTGTTGTTGGTCGGTTCCGCCGGTATGGCCATCTCACTGGGCACCGCGGCATTCTGTTTCCATTCGGCAACAGTGACCAAGAACGAGATCGGCGAATCTGTGGCCACGCTGACCGGAGCCAACGCGACTATCGCACTTATCGGTGCGAACGCATTCGTGTTCTTCTTCGCTCTGTCCTGGGGCCCGGTGGTCTGGGTGTTGATCTCCGAAATGTTCCCCAATCGCGTGCGTGCTGCAGCAGTAGGAATTGCGACCGCCACCAACTGGGTCGCGAACTTCCTGGTCTCCTGGACGTTCCCGGCACTTGCCGATTGGAATCTGTCGTACACCTACGCCGGCTACGCCGTCATGGCAGCGTTGTCACTGTTCGTCGTCCTGCGATTCGTGAAGGAAACGCGAGGCAGCACACTCGAATCCGTCCAGTAGCGAGATCTCACGGTTTCACACCGAAAAGCGGTGACCCTCGGATTGATCCGAGGGCCACCGCTTTTCGAGATTATCGTGAGACGAGTCGTCAGCCTTGCGCGACTTCGCCCTGAGCCGAAGCCGAGGACGCGTCTTCCTGGACGTGGACGCCGACGCTGCCCATCCCCGCCACCCAGCCGGTGATCTTGCGGGAGAGGTCCTGAGCCGTGAGTCCGAGTTCCTTGTGAATGGCTTCGCGGCTGGCGTGATCGAGGAACTGCTGGGGAACGCCCATGTCGCGGCACGACGTGTGCACTCCGGCGGCACGCATCGCGGCCGAGACCGTCGAACCGATGCCGCCGTGCAGACCGCCGTCTTCGATGGTGACCACGAGGGCGTACTTGTCCGCCATCTTCACCAGCGAATCCGCGACCGGCAGAACCCATCGCGGATCAACGACGGCAACCGAGATGCCCTGCTTGTCGAGCCGCTCGGCAATCTCGAGCGCCAAGGATGCAAACGGGCCCACCGCGACGAGGAGCACGTCGCCGCGCTCACCCTCGCTGGCCTTGAGAACGTCGACCATTCCGTCGAGTCGCTTCACTGCCGGAATCGCTTCGGGTACAGCACCCTTCGGGAACCGTACGACCGTTGGGCCGTCGTCGACGAGAAGCGCCTCGTCCAGTTCTTCCCGCAGTGTGTCTGCATCACGCGGTGCCGCGACGCGAATCCCCGGGATGATTCCGAGCAGCGAAAGATCCCAGACGCCGTTGTGGCTGGCGCCGTCGACTCCGGTGACCCCGGCGCGGTCGAGCACGACTGTCACCGGTTGTTTGAGCAGTGCGACGTCCATCAACAACTGGTCGAAAGCCCGATTGAGGAAGGTCGAGTAGATAGCAACGACGGGGTGAAGGCCGCCAAGTGCAAGACCGGCGGCCGAGGTCATCGCATGCTGCTCGGCGATACCGACGTCGAAAATCCGATCGGGGAACTTCTCACCGAAGGCCGCGAGGCCGGTGGGCCCGGCCATCGCCGCGGTGATGGCGACGATGTCCTCACGACGCGAAGCCTGCTCGATCAATGCGGCCGAGAAGACCGACGTCCAGTCCGGCGCGGACGACTTGGTGCCGCGACCGGTGACGGGATCGATGACGCCGGTGGCATGCATCTGGTCGGCCACGTCGTTCTCGGCGTGTGCGTAACCGTTGCCCTTACGAGTGACGGCATGCACGATGACCGGTCCGCCGTAGGCCTTCGCCCGGCGCAACGCCGATTCCATGGCGGCTTCGTCGTGTCCGTCGACCGGTCCGAGGTACTTGATACCCAGATCGGTGAACATGACCTGAGGGCTGACCGCGTCCTTGAGACCCGCCTTCATTCCGTGCAGGACGGAGTACGCGGTGCGCCCCACCCAGGGCAGTCTCTTGACCAAGCGTCGGCCACTGTCGAGGGCGCGCTCGTAACTCGGCGCGGTGCGCAGTGCCGAAAGATGGTCGGCGAGGCCGCCGATGGTCGGCGCGTACGAGCGGCCGTTGTCGTTGACGACGATCACCACCGAACGGTCTTTTCCGGCTGCGATGTTGTTGAGGGCTTCCCAACACATTCCGCCGGTCAGGGCGCCGTCACCGACGACGGCGACAACGTGGCGATTCTGGCCCGTGAGCGCGAAGGCCTTCGCGAGGCCGTCGGCATAGGACAACGCGGCGGAAGCGTGAGAAGACTCGACCCAGTCGTGTTCGCTCTCGACGCGGCACGGATACCCGGACAGTCCGCCCTGCTTACGCAGAGTGTCGAACTGATCCTGACGACCGGTGAGGATCTTGTGCACATAGGCCTGATGGCCCGTGTCGAAGATGATCGCGTCCTGCGGCGAGTCGAAAATTCGGTGCAGTGCGAGGGTCAACTCCACGACGCCCAAGTTGGGCCCGAGGTGACCACCGGTCGCAGCGACCTTCAGCACGAGGAACTCACGAATCTCGTCGGCCAACTCCGTCATCTCGGCGTGGCTCAACTGACGTAGATCGTCAGGACCCTGAATGCGGGCAAGAACACCCAACGAGATCGCTCCCTCCGTGCTTCACAGCTGCACCGGTGCGCGCCGCGGCTGTCTTCGCGACAGTGCTGCCAGTCTACGGAGCGTTCCGGCGAACCGACACGCGGACTCGGCCCGAATCCGGTGTGACTTCGCGTAACAGCGAAATCCCACGGATCGCTCGTGATCGCAATCACAGACAAATGGGATCCGTCGCAATCGACTCGACAACTCTTGTTCCACAAAACGACCGCCATGTCGGCTTAAGGTCGACATATGGGAACTGTGGTCGAAGACCTGATAACGCGAGTGTTCGACGAAGTCCGATCACTCGACGAGGGCGAGTTGGCCGACTACATCCCCGAACTCGCGGCGGTCGCCCCCGATTCGTTCGGAATCTGCATCGCCACCGTCGACGGTTACGTCTACGAGATCGGCGACTCGCGAATCCCGTTCACCATTCAGTCGATCTCGAAACCCTTCACCTACGCCTTGGCTCTCGCCGATCGGGGAAGCGAGGCGGTTGCCGCGAAAATCGACGTCGAACCATCCGGCGAGCCGTTCAACGAAATCAGCCTCGACCCGCTCACCGAACGGCCACGAAACCCCATGATCAATGCCGGGGCGATCACCGCTGCATCACTGGTCGCCGGCCCGAATCCCGAGGCCCGCTTCGAGCGCATCCGCTCGGCGTACTCGAGGTACGCGGGCCGCGAACTGGCATTCAACGAGTCGGTCTACACCTCCGAGGCGCGCACCGGTCACCGCAACCGCGCGATCGGACACATGCTGCGATCCTTCGACGTCATCACCGGCAATCCCGACGAGGCCGTCGACCTGTATTTCCGTCAATGCTCGATCGACGTGACCTGCCGCGACCTGAGTCTGATGGCTGCGACGATGGCGAACAACGGTGTCAATCCGCTCACCCACGAGCGCGCGCTGGCCCCCGCGGGCGTCGAACAGGTCCTCAGCGTCATGGCGACGTGCGGCATGTACGACGGCGCCGGAAAGTGGCTGGTGGAGGTCGGATTGCCGGCCAAGAGCGGCGTCGGCGGCGGAGTCCTGGCGGTTCTGCCCGGCCAGATCGGCATCGCGGTGTACTCCCCCAGGCTCGACGTTCACGGAAACAGCGTTCGCGGAGTTGCGTCTGCCCGGGCACTGTCGAAGGAACTCGAACTGCACTTCCTCCACGTGACGCGGGCGTCACGCTCGTCGATCCGGGCCAGATACAGCGTCATCGAAGCACCGTCGCGAGTACGACGCACCCCGACCGAACAGGCTGTGCTCGACGACGTCGGCAAGCGCAGCCGGGTCTACGAACTGCACGGCGATCTCCTCTTCACCGGTGCCGAATCGGCGGTCCGCGAAATCGGCTCGGTGGACGAGGGCCTCGAAGTTGTCGTCATCGACGTCCGCCGTGTCGACGACGCCAGCGACGTCGCAGTACGCATGATCACTGCGCTGCAGGTTCAACTGGCCGAGCAGGCTTGTGCGGTGGCCGTCGTCGATCCGCAAGGACTGCTGGGACAACGAAGTTCGAGCATCGACCCCGCCAGAAGAAGTGGTCGGGTTTTTGCGGATCTCGATTCCGCCATGCAGTGGTGCGAAGACACGTTGCTTGCGGTGCATTGTGAGGCCGAACGGCAGGCGTCGACGATCTCGATCGAGGACCACCCAGTTCTCGATGCTCTGTCCGCGGCACAGATCGAGGGATTCTCGGCAGAGTTGGAGACTCGTACCTATGCCCGCGGCGAGAAGATCGCCCGCCGAGGTGAATCGGCGTCTGGCTTCTACCTGATTCTCAGTGGCCAGGTCAGCACCATGTTCACCGACGCGCACGGGGTCGAGCACCGCATCACGACGCTCTCCGCCGGAATGACGTTCGGCGAGATGACGATGTTCCTCGACACTCCGTTCCTCAACGACATCCGCGCCGATTCCACGGTCACCGTGGCCGTGCTGACTCCGGAGCGATATGCAGAACTGACCGCACAGGCACCCGAGTTGAAACTTGCGCTTCTCGAACGACTGGCTGCGGGCGCCTACGAGCAATTGGACCTGATGTTGCGGAGTGTCATATCCGCCGGACGAATCGGATAGGAAGTACACATGCCGACCACCGCCCTCACCTCGGAACCGTCCACTGTCACGGTGACCGGAACTGCCACTGCAACAGCTGTTCCCGACATCGTGCGGCTGACGATCGGAGTATCGGTGACACAGACGGCCGTTTCCGACGCATTCGACGCCGTCGCGCGTCTGTCCACTGCTCTGACCGAGACCCTGCACGCGCGCGGTGTGCGCGGAGCGGACCTCACCACCGCCGGGCTGAGCGTCCATCCGCAGACTCACTGGAGTGACGGAGGCCGCCAGGAGACAACAGGATTCACCGCATCGACAACTTTCCGAGTCGTACTGCGAGAGCTGGAGCCGGAAGCGGCGAACTCCCCCGCCGCCGTCATCGCGGCGTGTGTATCGGTGGGCGGCGACGCGATTCGGCTCGACGGGCTCGAGTTCGACCTCGACGACCGCAGCGATCTGGCGACAAAAGCACGCGAATTGGCATGGACGGCAGCCGAATCGAAAGCCAGACAGTTCGCGGACCTGGCAGACAAAGATCTGGTCGAAGTTCTCGAGGTGCTCGAGGACTTCGACCAGATCGTGCCGATGCGCGGACGTGTCGCGGCGATGAAAGCGGATTCGGCCCCGATAGCCGTCGAACGCGGAGAGATCGAAGAATCGATCTCTGTCCGCGTTCGATGGGCTATGGCGTGACAGAACTGTTCAGAAGACGCGGCCGGCGGTAGACCAGCCGGGCATGCGGATCAGCGAGTGAGGTTCTTCTCTTCGTTCTTCTCTTCGCGCTCTTCTTCGTACTTCTGCTCGGCGTCGGGAGTCGCGATGTCGATCGTGGTGCGCAGCGGACGGTTCGGGATGAAGATGACCGACACGAGCGTGACCACAGCGACGACGGCTGCGACCAGGAAGATCCGTCCTGTCGCGTCGCCGTAGGCGAACCGAACGATCTGCGAGACGAAGTCAGGCATATTGCTCAGGTCGAGGCCGTCCTGGAGGCTCTTTCCAGCTACTGCCTGCTGCTCGGGTGGCAAGGTGGAGACCGAATCGACTGTCAGTGTCTTGACGCGAGTCGCAAGAATCGAACCGAGCACCGACACGCCGATCGCGCCGCCGAACGTGCGGAAGAACGCCACGATACTGCTGGCCGCACCGATGTTCTCGACGCTGACCGTGTTCTGCACCGCGAGCACGATGTTCTGCATCAACATGCCGGTACCCAGACCGACGATGGCGATGAAGATTCCGATGGTCCAGAGGCTGGTGGCGTGGTCGATCGTCGACAGCAGCCCGAAACCGACCAGCAGCAGTACCGCGCCGGCGACGATGAAGGGCTTCCACTGACCGAACTTGGTGATCAGCTGTCCCGAGCCGACGGAGGCGACGAGCATGCCTGCGACCATCGGAATGGTGAGCAATCCGGCTTCGGTGGGATCGAATCCGCGTGCGGTCTGGAAGTACTGCGTCAGGAAGGTCGTCGCGCCGAAGAGGCCGACACCGACTGCGATCGAGGCGATGATCGCGAGAGCAGTTGTGCGCTCGGTGATGATCTTGATCGGCAGGATCGGATCCTTGACCTTGGATTCGACGAACATCGTCAGGCCGAGCAGGGCCAGACCACCGATGACGAAGAAAGCCGACTCCTTCGAGAACCAGGCGTAGTAGTCGTCCTGACCGGCAAACGAAACCCAGATCAGCAGGACGCTGACACCGGCGGTGAGCAAGGTGGCGCCCATCCAGTCGATGGAGACGTTGTCCTTCTTCACGGTCTCGACGTGCAGTGTGCGCTGAAGCAGGAACAGTGCGATGACTGCCAACGGAACACACACGTAGAAGCACCAGCGCCAGCCGGCAGTGTCCACGAGGACGCCGCCGAGGATCGGTCCACCGGACATCGAGACGGCCATTGCCGCACCCATGTATCCGGAGTAGCGACCGCGATCTCGCGGCGGGATGATCGTGCCGATGATGGCTACGACGAGAGCAGTCAGGCCGCCCATGCCGATGCCCTGGATGACACGTGCACCGAGCAGCAACGGAACATTGTGCGCCGCGCCGGCGATAACCGAGCCGATCACGAAGATGACGATCGCGGTTTGGACCAGGACCTTCTTGTTGTAAAGGTCGGCCAGTTTGCCCCAGATCGGCGTCGATGCCGCAGTGGCGAGCAGTGCCGTGGTGATGATCCAGGCGTACTGCGTCTGAGTTCCGTGCAGTTCACCGATGATCGTGGGAAGCGCTGTCGAAACGATGGTGCTGCTGAGCAGCGCGGTGAACAGCGCTGCGATCAGTCCGGTGAGTGCTTCGAGAATTTCGCGGTGAGTCATCGCGCCCGCTTCGCGAGCCGATCCGTCACCTCCGGTACTTGCCCGGGTTTCTCCTACTGTTGCTGCCATGTGCCTTATCTCCCAATACTTTCTACGCCCGTGTGCGGAACTGCCGGTGAGGCCTGCCGATTCGATGCGCCGAACGTCTCGTTGAGACGTTGCAGCGATGTCACTGCGGCCATGGCCTCTTCCTGGCTCCAGTCTTCGAGCATGTTGCGCAAACGCGCCGCACGCCGCTGCGTGGTTCTCCGTAAAACGTCGTGTCCCTCTTCCGATACTCGGATGCGGAACGCCCGCTTGTCAGCCGGATCGGGATTTCTCTCGACATACCCCGCGTCGACCAGATCCGACATTTGCCGGCTGAGCGACGACTGACTGACACACAGATCGACGGCCAATTCGTTCTGTCGGCACTCCCCACGCGCTGCCAGCATGAACAACACACTGACCAGCGCAGGCGGCAGCAGGCTGTCTGCACCGGTGGTGACCGCGGCTCGCAGCGATCTGCCGAACATGAAGATCGTGTCGACGAGCGCTTGGGCCGTCTCCGGCTGTACCGACATTGCCTACCCCTGAATTCGAGTGGCTCGAACGAGCCGTGACTTGAAAACGGAAAACTACTTGCAGAACGAAACTATACGATTAGTTGCGTAATGCAAGCAACTGTTCTGAACGCGAGAAGCGTCACACCGTTTCAGGGAAAGATTTCGGGACGCGTCAGCGTTCTAGGAGCGCGATGCACTCCATGTGGTGTGTCTGAGGGAAGGCGTCGAACGCCCGGAGGCCGCCGATTCTGAAGCCCTGCTCCAGGTAGAGACCGATATCGCGGCCGAACGACGCCGGGTCGCACCCGATGTGCACGATCCGTTCAGCGCCCGTTGCGGCGAGAGCTTCCACGACCGGACGGCCGGCTCCCGCACGTGGCGGGTCTAGCACGACGACGGCAGGCGAACGCTCCAGCTCCGCGATGACGTTCTCGACGCGGGCGCTGTGGAAGCGCACGTGACCGAGATCGGACAGAGCTGCCCGCCCGTCCGCGACTGCGCGCGCCGAAGATTCGACTGACTCCACCACGCCGGACGGCCCGACAAGGTCGGCGAGCACGGATGCGAAAACCCCGACTCCGCCGTAGAGATCCCACGCCGTGTCCGCGGTAGCGGCGCCGGCCCACTCCCCGACCACCTGTGAGTACGCGTTCGCAGCGCCGCGATGGGCCTGCCAGAAACCGGTCGCGGCCAGCTCCCATTCTCGATTGCCGACGCGCTCGATCACTGTGTCCGATCCGATGGCCACTCGGGTCTTTCGCGGGCCGCCGCTCGCCGCTCGGCGTGCCATCGCGCCGCGACGCCCCGGCGTCCGCCGTCCCGTCTTGGACACCGCGGGTGCGGCAATTTCCACGACGTGCCGCTGACCGGCAGCGTCGAGAACGACCTGCAGCTCGCTCCCTGGCGCCCATTGCGCACCGCCGAGACCGTCGTACGCGCTCTGATCGATCTGGGTGCAGCGCAGGTCCGTGACGATCCGGTTGCTCCGGTACGCGTGGTATCCCGCGACCCCGTGCCCGTCCACCGCCAACCGGACTCGCGTGCGCCAACCCGTTCCGTCTCCGGTTCCAGGTAGTTCCTCTACCGCGACGTCCGATTCGACACGAGCGAGTCGCAGAAGCTGCTCACGCACGACCGAGGTCTTCATCTCACGTTGGACACTCAGATCCGCATGCGAGTAGTCGCAGCAGCCCGCCCCGCCCGGGCCGGAGATCGGGCATGTCGGATCGATGCGATGCGGAGATGCGTCGAGAACTGTGATCGCGTCGGCGCGGCAGAACGATCCGCCCTTGTCCTCCGTCACCCGGACCAGCGCCCGCTCCCCCGGCAAACCGTGACGGACGAACACGACCCGTCCCTCGTGCCGGGCGACGACGAACCCGCCGTGACCGGGGTTGCCCAGATCGACCTCGAAGGTCTGCCCGGTCCAATTCTCACTCAACGAACTACGCCTGCCATTTCGATGTTGCCGATCATTTTTCGCCGGTGATCATTTCTCGCCGGTGTCGTAACCGCGACGCGTGGCGCCTGCGGTCTTCTCGATGTCCAGCGGCTTTGCCTTTGCCGACGAACTCAGCTGCCACGGAACGCTGGTCACCATCACGCCGGGCTGGAAGAGCAGACGACTCTTCAGACGAAGCGCGCTCTGATTGTGCAGGATCTGCTCCCACCAGTGTCCGACGACGTACTCGGGAATGAAGACGGTGACGACATCACGCGGAGCATCGCGTCGTACACGCTTGACGTAATCGAGAACCGGCTTGGTGATTTCGCGGTACGGCGACTCGATCACCTTGAGCGGAACCGTCACGTCGCTCTTCTCCCACTCACGCACGAGTGCACGGGTGTCGGGCTCGTCGACGTTGACCGTGATGGCTTCGAGAGTGTCAGGTCGCGTGGCTCGCGCGTAGGCGAGAGCTCGCATCGTCGGCATGTGCAACTTCGAGACGAGCACGATCGAGTGCGTGCGGCTGGGCAGTACGCCGTCCCACTCCTGCTCCTCGAGTTCGGCTGCGACGCTGTCATAGTGCTTGCGGATCATCTTCATCACGATGAAGATCGCGACCATCGCGACGATGGCGATCCAGGCGCCGGCAGCGAACTTGGTGATCAGAACGATGATCAGGACGGTGGCGGTCATTGCGAGACCGATCGAATTGATCACTCGCGAGCGCTGCATCCGGGCCCGCTGTGCCTTGTCGGTCTCGGACTTCAGATGCCGAGTCCAGTGCTTGATCATGCCCGTCTGGCTGAGCACGAACGAGACGAAGACGCCGACGATGTACAGCTGGATGAGCTTGGTGACCTCGGCGCCGAACACCACGACGAATGCGATCGCAGCACCGGAGAGGAAGAGGATTCCGTTGCTGAATGCCAGTCGGTCGCCGCGCGTGTGCAGCTGACGCGGTAGGTACCGATCCTGCGCCAGGATCGATCCGAGTACCGGGAATCCGTTGAACGCGGTGTTCGCGGCCAGAACCAAGATCAGTGCCGTGACGATCGCCATGAAGAAGAATCCGATCGGGAAACCACTGAAGACGGCTTCGGCGATCTGCGCGATCAAGGTCTTCTGGTGGTAACCCTCCGGCGCACCGACCAGCTGTTCCTGCGGATTGTGTGCGTAGACGATGCCGATCTTCTGAGCCAGGATGATGATGCCCATCAACAGGACGATGGCGATCGACCCGAGCAGCAGCAAGGTCGTGGCCGCGTTGCGCGATTTCGGCTTCTGGAACGCCGGTACGCCGTTACTGATGGCCTCGACGCCGGTCAATGCAGCACAGCCCGAGGAGAAGGCACGCGCGATCAGGAACGCGAAGGCAATTCCGTACAGATGCGAATCCTCGGCGTTGAGTGTGAACGACGACGATTCCGCGTGCACGTCTTCACCAAGAACGTAGATCCGGAAGAATCCCCACCCGAGCATCAGGAACATGCCGACGATGAATGCGTAGGTCGGAATTGCGAACGCGGTACCGGATTCACGGATACCGCGAAGGTTGACCGCGGTCAGCAACACGATCGCCGCAACCGCGAACAACACCTTGTGCTGCGCGACGAACGGCAGAGCCGAGCCGATGTTCGACGCCGCCGACGAGATCGACACGGCGACCGTCAGCACGTAGTCGACCATCAGCGCACTACCGACGGTCAGACCGGCGGTCGGGCCGAGGTTGACCGTCGCGACCTCGTAGTCGCCGCCACCGGACGGGTATGCATGGACGTTCTGGCGGTAGCTCGCCACCACCACAGCCATGACGATGGCGACGGACAATCCGATCCAGGGTGTGTACGCGTACGCGGAAATACCCGCGACGGAGAGAACCAGGAAGATTTCTTCGGGGGCATACGCGACGGACGACATCGCGTCGGACGCGAAGACCGGTAGTGCAATTCGCTTGGGTAGCAGCGTGTGCCCGAGTTTGTCGCTTCGGAACGGCCGACCGAGCAGGAGCCGCTTGGTAGCGGTCGAGAGCTTAGACACGTGCAAAGCGTAAGCCGTCTCGCCCGATTCGGAGTCATCAGAGCCCCAACTTCACCTTTTGTCGTGACAACCGGCACGCGAGCGACCGTTGTACTTGCTCTTCCCGTGAGGGGCTGTACCGTTCGATTCGGCGTGCAATCGCGCCATGAGGGTCCATGAACGGAGTAGGGCGTGTATGTCGTCATCATGGGGTGCGGTCGAGTGGGTTCTTCCCTCGCCGCGTCTCTGACCAGGATCGGACATGAGGTCGCCGTCATCGACCGCGATCAGAGTGCGTTTCTGCGTCTCGATCTCGACTTCCCGGGAACCAAGGTTCTGGGAATGGGGTTCGACCGTGACGTGCTGGTCCGGGCGGGCATCGAGCGGGCCGACGCCTTCGCTGCGGTGTCCTCGGGAGACAACTCCAACATCATCGCAGCGCGAGTCGCACGCGAGACTTTCGGCGTCGAACGCGTCGTCGCGCGTATTTACGACGCCAAGCGTGCCGCTGTTTACGAGCGCCTCGGCATCCCCACCGTCGCGACCGTGCCGTGGTCGACGGATCGCTTCCTTCACACGCTGACCAAGGAAAGTCAGACCGCGAAGTGGCGCGATCCTTCGGGCACTGTTGCGATTACCGAACTTGCCCTGCACGAGGATTGGGCCGGCAAGCCGATCGCACTACTCGAGAGCGCGACCAGTTCGAGAGTCGCCTTCATCATCCGATTCGGAACCGGCGTGCTCCCCGATCGCAAGACCGTCATCCAGGCCGACGACCAGGTCTACATCGCCGCGGTATCGGGAACTGTCGCCGAAGCGATCGCACTGGCCGGCAACCCGCCGCCGAGTGACGACTGACGGAGGCCGCAGATGACTGATCCGAACGCCGCCCCTCACAACAAGCCTGCGACTGTGTTGCACTACAACGTGATTGGAAGTTCTCGATGAAGGTCGCCATCGCCGGAGCCGGCGCCGTAGGCCGCTCCATTGCGCGAGAGCTGATTCGAAGCTCGCACGACGTCATGCTGATCGAGCGCAAACTCGATCACATCGAACCGGAGTCGGTGCCCGAGGCGAAGTGGGTACACGCGGACGCGTGCGAACTCAGCCGCCTCGAGGACGCGTCGATGGAGTCCTACGAGGTCGTGATCGCCGCAACCGGAGACGACAAGGCCAACCTGGTCCTCAGTCTGCTCGCGAAAACCGAGTTCGGCGTTCGCCGAGTTGTCGCCCGCGTCAATGATCCCCGCAACGAATGGCTCTTCGACGAGTCGTGGGGCGTCGACGTCGCCGTCTCGACACCGCGGATGCTCGCTTCGCTCGTCGAAGAAGCCGTCTCCGTCGGTGACCTGGTCAAACTGATGACACTGCGGCAGGGGCAGGCCAATCTCGTCGAGATCACGTTGCCCGACAACACACCTCTTGCCGGAAAAGCCGTCAAGAAGCTCGAACTTCCGCGGGACTGCGCACTGGTCACCATTCTGCGGGGTGGGCGTGTGATCGTCCCGCAGATGGACGATCCCATCGAAGGTGGAGACGAACTCCTGTTCGTCGCGGCCGTCGACGCCGAGGATCAGTTGCGCGTTGCACTCCGCCTGGAGAATTGACCGACGAACACACTGACGACGAAAGGGAATCACATGGCACAAGCACCCGAAAACACCGTAGTCACCGACAATCCAGCCCAGAGCCGGTACGAGATCCATGCAGACGGCGACCTCGCCGGCATCGAGGACTACACCACGTCCGGTGACGTCGTCTCGTTCAACCACACCGAGATCTACCCGGCCTTCGAAGGTTTCGGGCTGGCCGCGATTCTGGTCCGCCAGGCTCTGGACGACCTACGCGCCCGTGGCCTCAAGGTTCACCCGGTCTGCCCGTACGTCGTGAAGTTTCTCGACAAGCACCCCGAGTACCAGGACCTGATCAGCTGAGATCGCGGTCTTCGCGCGGCTTCGTCAAATTCACCGAGCCCACCTCTTCGGACCCTGCGTCCGTTGCGGTGGGCTCGCTGCTTTCGGGCTCCACAACCGGTTCCGGCTCGACGATGCGATCGGCCTTCCGCACAGCCCAGACCGTCACGAGCAGCACCAAACCGGTCAATGGCCAACCCATGCCGATACGCGCGACTGCGAGCCATCCGGTGTGGTCGGTGTCGTAGAGCTGTGACTGAACGAGATACCGTGCACCGAAGACCAGCGCCCACGCCGCCGTCGCGATGTCGTAGAGCCGGACGGCGGAGCTGTGCTTGCGCCACAGATTGCCGTGCCCGTTGAGATAACCCCAGATGATTCCGACGAGGGGCCAGCGCACGAGGATGGAAATCAGGAAGACCGCACCGTAGGCGAGGCTCGTGTAGATACCGAAGAGGAAATATCCTTTGGCATCGCCGGTGCGATAGGCGATGAACGCGGAAACTCCGACTCCGAGAAACCCGGAAATTGCGGGTTGGAGGGAATCCTTGCGGAAAAGGCGCCAGGCCGCGATAGCGACAGCGACGCCCAATGCGGCCCAGATTGCCGCGGTGAGGTTCCAGATGCTGTTGACCGGGACAAAAATCAGAATCGGCAAAGACGAATAGATCAGACCACTCAGCCCGCCGAGTTGGTCGATTACCGATCGCTGTTGTGTTTCAGTCACCTGTCGAGGGTGCCACAGTCACCGAGTTGCACGGTAAATGCGGGAAACGCGCCTATTCGCCGCGCAGTTCGTAGTAAGGGTTGAAGATCGCCTTGCGACCGTCACGCTCGCCCACACGACCGCGGATCAGCAGGGTCTTACCGGTCTCGATTCCCGGGATCCGGCGACGCCCGATCCAGACGAGATTGATCACCTCGGTGCCGTCGAAGAACTCGGCCTCGATGCTGGCATTTCCCGACTTGGGACACGCGTCGACGCTGCGGAGTCGGCCCACCATCGTGACTTCTTCACCGCGACGACAATCGCAGGCCTTCTGACCTCCGGAAGCCTTGTTGGACTCGGCCATCTCCTGGGCGTCCAACTGGTCGACGTCCTCGGTCAGACGCTGGGTCAGTCGACGAAAATATCCTGCGGCGGCGGGTGCCATTGCGCGCTCCTGCGAACATGTGTGACGCAAGGGTTTCGCGTCACGTGAAGGGCTGTGTGATCGCCACTGTAGACCCATTACGAGCGTGTAACCACACCGGTCAGTCCGCGTCTCGGGGGCACCGGGCAAGATCAAAAGATGCAGAACTCAGAATCGGCGACCGTTGCCGTCGTTCTCCCAGGTACAGGCTCTGACGCCCACTTCGCAGATCGCGCATTCCGGGCGCCGCTAGCGGCTCTGGGTGTGCGCATCGTCGCAATTGAACCGGACCCTCGGCGTGTCGTGGACGGCTATCTGGACGCGATGGACCGAGCCGCGGACACACACGGCCGAATCATCGTCGGAGGCGTCTCGATCGGGGCCGCCGTGGCGCTCCAGTGGGCCGCCGAGAACCCCGATAGAACCGTGAGTGTGTTGGCAGCGCTTCCGGCCTGGATCGGGTCGGCGGACGACGCACCCGCCGCAGCGAGCGCGAGGTTCACCGCAGCACAACTGCGCTCCGAAGGATTGGAGGCGGTGATCGCAGCGATGCTCGCGTCGAGTCCGGCGTGGCTCGGAGCCGAACTCGAACGCTCCTGGCGCTCTCAATGGCCCGATCTCCCGGCCGCGCTCGACGAGGCGGCGTCGTACCACTCGCTCAGCGAGAGCGCGTTACAGGCGGTAGGTGTTCCGGTCGGCATCGCTTCGGCGGTGGACGATCCGGTTCATCCCGCGGCAGTGGCGCAGGCCTGGGCGGCGGCACTCCCCCGCGGCGCAGTCGCCACGACGACGCTCGACATGATCGGGCGCGACCCCGCGGTTCTCGGGGCCACCTGCATCAAAGCGCTCGCGGCGATCGAATCCGATACCACCGCGAGCGCCTGAAAGAAACCCTGCTACTGACCCAATTGCTGCATGGCAGAACCGGATTCGCCGCTACGCGGCGGCGGGGTCGGTCGCGCTGGAGGTACCGGCGGAGCGGGCGGAGCTGACTGCTGTTGCTGCTGGGCGGCGACCTGTTGCTGCTGCGCTGTTGCCAACTGCTGCTCGTGTGCGGCCGCCAGCTGCTCGGCGAGTACCTGCGGGAGCACGACGGGCAGCGGTGTCCGCACCGGATGCGGCTCTGATCCTCGGTTGACGACGGTGTCGCGCAGGATGTCGCGTGCGATTGCCACCAAAGGGGTGTTCGCGGCGGTGGATCCGCTCGGACCCGCTACCACGCAGCGGACCATCCACCGCGGACCGTCGACGCCGATGAACCGCAGGTCCATGTTGGCCGTCACGGCAGCCAGTTCCCGGCCCCAAGGGCCGTTCTCGACGCTCACCGCAGAATTGTCGTCGCGAAGCGACTGCGCGAGCTCGGCAACGACCTCACGCCACTGACCGGGTGATTTCGGGGCGGCGTATGCAGCAACCGTGATGCGGCCATGTTCGGTGACCAGGTGCACGGCCTGAGGCGAACCGTTGGGTGCCATCTCGACCTGCAACTGTCCGCCGGTCGGCATCGGCACCAGAACGGAACCGAGATCCAGGCGCTGACCGTCACGGCCTGCCGTCGGATCATCGGAATCGATCTCCGTGATGTCGTAAGGGCCTTCCGATTCGTCACCGAACTCGTCGCCGGCGACGTCGAGATCGTCTTCGACCTCGTCGATCTCCACCGACTCGTCGTTCTCGTCACCGAAGAAGCTGGTGGGTTCCTCGTCGACGTCTGTCTTCTTCTTGCGTCCGAACATGATTCAGACTCCCTCTCCGACGACCGCGCCAGGCGCATCGGTATCGAGTATCGCGTGACCGCCGCTGGAACCGTAGCCTCCGGTTCCTCTGGTCGTGTCGTCCAGCGACTCGACTTCCTCGAAAACCGGAAGTTCGACTCGTTGAACCACGAGCTGAGCGATTCGGTCACCGCGGCGGATGTCGATGGCTGTGGCCGGATCGAGATTGATCAAGCAGACCTTGAGTTCGCCCCGGTATCCCGCGTCCACGGTTCCGGGCGCGTTCACGATCGACAGTCCCGATTTTGCGGCAAGTCCGGAACGCGGATGGATCAACCCGACGGTGCCCACCGGCAAAGCGATCGCGATCCCCGTTCCCACCAGTGTTCGGTGGCCGGGTTCGATGGTGACATCGCTGGTGGAGCACAGATCCACACCCGCATCTCCGGGATGCGCACGCTGTGGAACGGGCAGGTCTGGATCCAGTCGCTTCAAGGCGATGGAGAGATGGTCGCTCACGTGGGCCAAGACTACTCGTAGCGACGGACTATCCTTGACAGGTGCCCGAAACATCTCGACCTGACGTCGCCACCACAACGCCCCCGTCCACGACGCTGTTCTCCGAGCGCTTGTGGGTGCCGATCTGGTGGTGGATCGCCGGGCTGGCCGTAGCCGGACTCCTCGCGGCCGAGGTCCACATGGGCCGCCCGGGGCTTCTCTCGTACCTGGCGTACGTCGTGCTGCTCCCCATCCCGATCTGGGCGGCATTCTGGCTCAGCCGGATGCGCGTCGAGGTGGTGGAGACAGCAGGGGTGAAAGAACTGCACGTGGGTCGAGCCCACCTGCCGGTCGAACTGATTTCGCGGGCTGCAGCAGTGCCGGCTTCCGCAAAGAGTGCGGCGATGGGGCGCCAACTCGATCCGTCGGCGTTCGTCCAACATCGCCCATGGGTCAAGACAATGGTGTTGATCGTGCTCGACGACCCGGAGGATCCCACGCCGTACTGGCTGGTGAGCACACGTCGTCCCGCTGATCTGCTGGCTGCGCTGGATCGCTGACCAGCGCGGTCACAGCAAAGCAGTACTTCCCGACCCTTGGTCGACCCGCGAGCTGACGGGTCGACCACCGGGAAGGGAGATCAGGCAGCGCAGTCCATGCATACGAGCTGTCCGTTGGCATCACTGGCCAGGCGGCTGCGGTGATGAACCAGGAAGCAGCTCGAACACGTGAACTCGTCTGCCTGCTTCGGAACAACTCGAACCGAGAGTTCCTCGCCGGAAAGGTCGGCACCCGGCAGCTCGAAGGACTCCGCGGTGTCCGTCTCGTCGATGTCGACGACGGCTGACTGCGCTTCGTTGCGTCGCGCCTTCAGCTCCTCGAGAGAGTCCTCCGAAACCTCGTCGGACTCTGTACGCCTCGGTGCGTCGTAGTCAGTTGCCATCTCGTCTACCCCATCCTCTTCGTGTATCCCGGTCCCGTGTGCGCCGAGAATCCGGTAGATCCTTGATGCGCATGGAAACCGCCGTGGCATCCAGATCATTCCCTGTCGCTGCATAACGCTGCAGGACTGGAATTAGTGCCCGGAAGTTCCTTCCGAGAACGTGATCTGCGCCTCATTTGGTTGTCATTTCGGCGTCCGGCCGATGCCCAGTTGAACGACCTGGGCCGCCAGACAGTAGCCGACGTGAGCACGAAAGTAGTAACCGAATCGGAAATTTCCGAAAAATGACTGCGAATTGTCACCAAGGCAAGAGCAAGCTGTGACCTTTCGGCGACATTTTCAGACCGGATCCGGGTAGAAACTGCCCGCTAGTTGCCCAACTACCGTTGGGCGATCGCCAGCGGCCCGACGCGTCGAGCCGCGCCTCGGCTGTGTCGTCACACAAGCCCTCTAAGGTAGGCACCGAACGTCATGCCGGCGCCGCTCGGCCCGATGGCGAAGTAGAAGTTTCGTCAAGAAAGTCGAGGGATACCGTGGTTTCTCTGATCACCGAAGGCAGCTCTACCGATGACCAGGGACGTCCGTTCCGCCGTCGGCGCGCGTGGCCGGTGATCGCCGTGTTCGCGGTACTCGCATTGATCGGCAGTGTCTTGTGGGTCCGCATCCTGAGCGCCGAGGCAGAAGTCAGTGACACCGTCGCCTGCAACCTCCCGCAGCCTTCCTCCGATCCCTCGGCAGCGGCGCCACTACCGCTGGGAACCGTCGTCGACCGTTCGAAGCTGCTCGACGTGGATCCCGCTCCCCTGGCGGCCACCAAGGTTCGTGTGTTCAACGCCAACGGCGAACACGGTCAGGCCGCCCAGGTGGCAGCGCAACTGAGCGAGTTCGGCTTCTCCAGCGCGCCGGACGTCCAGGTCGGAAACGACCCCGTCTACGTCGACCAGAACATGGAGTGCCAGGGTCAGATCCGCTTCGGAGCGAACGGCCTCGCCGCCGCCAGTTCCGTCTGGCTGGTCGCCCCCTGCGCCGAACTGGTCCAGGACGGCCGCGGCGACGACACCGTCGACCTGGCTCTCGGCACCTACAACAAGGGCGCCCTGACCCCCAACACCGACGCCACCGCGATCCTGCATGCTCTGGCCGAGCAGCCCGCAAACGCCGAAGTCGCTCCGATGGACATCGCACTGCTCAAAGCAGCGCGCACGGCACGCTGCTGACAAACCCGGTTCGGCCTCAGCTCGGAATCGGCTGATCTGCGCCGATCGAACTGAGCATGTGCGCGAACTGCTCGGCGATCGCCGGAGCCACCGCATAGACGACATCTCCGTCGGCCGACGTGGAATTGGGCGCCGGGACGTTGATCACGGCGCCCGCTTCGGAAGCGATCAGGGAGCCCGCGGCCCAGTCCCACGGACTCAGCCCGTGCTCGAAGTGAGCGTCGACCCGGCCGGTGGCAACCATGCACAGATCCAAAGCAGCCGAACCGATGCGTCGGATGTCGCGAACCTGCGGCAGGATCTGCCCGATCAAGGTGCCCTGCACCTTTCGGCGATCCGCTCCGTAGCCGAAACCGGTGGCCAACAAAGCCATTGACAGTTCGGTCACCTCATTGGCGTGCAGTTCGCTGACGACGCCGTCGGCCGTGGCCATGGTTGCGCCGCCGCCCCGGTGCGCGGAATACGTTGTTTCCAGCGACACGTCGACGACAGCCCCGGCCACTGAGATCCCGTCGATCTGTACGGCCACCGAAATGGCGAACGCGGGGATTCCGTAGAGAAAATTCACCGTGCCGTCGATGGGATCGACAACCCATCGAACTCCCGCGGAATCGTCGGTGTCTCCGCCACCTTCCTCACCCAAGATCGAATCTGCAGGGCGCAATTGCGCCAGAAGGTCGCGAATCACCTGTTCGGTTTCAGTATCGACCACCGTGACGGGATCGGTCGGCGTGCTCTTTGCAGCAACCGAACCACCCTCGGAGGCACCGGAACCCACCAGGCCGAATACCTCGGGCCGACGCACGCGGACGTGTTCGGCTGCGCGTTCGGCGACGGCTACGGCAACTGCCCGCAATTGTGCGGGGTCCAGAGAATCGGCGGAAAAGTCGGGCAACGTTCTTTCTGAAGGGCGCACCGGACCATCGCAACACATCTCTACCGAGGGGCACCACTCGAACGCCTGGAGTCGCACGCGCCCGAGTCCTTGTTCGGGTTAGTGTTTGCAACGGTAGATCGTGACCTCGAATTCGACACTCAGGAGCGCAGGACGATGACAACCACAGGTTTCGGGATCGACGTCGGCGGCAGCGGCGTCAAGGGCGGCACGATCGACCTGAGCACCGGGGAAATGATCGGTGACCGCATCAAGATCCTGACCCCGCAGCCGTCCACTCCCGATGCGATCGCGGGCACTGTGGCCGAGATCGTCGAGCAGGCAAAGTGGACCGGGCCGGTCGGCATCACGTTGCCCGCTGTCGTGACCGGCGGCGTCGCGCGCAGCGCCGCGAACATCGACAAGTCCTGGATCGACACCGACGCGGCCGCGCTCTTCGGCAAGGCCCTGGGCGGGCGCGAAGTCACCGTCCTCAACGACGCCGACGCCGCCGGAATTGCCGAGGACTCGTTCGGAGCGGGCAAGGACACCTCCGGCGTCGTGATCCTCTTGACCTTCGGCACCGGAATCGGATCTGCCGTGTTGCACAACGGAGTTCTGTTGCCCAACACCGAGTTCGGCCACCTCGAGGTCGACGGCAAGGAAGCCGAGCATCGAGCGGCGTCGTCGGTGAAGGAAAAAAAGGACTGGAGCTACAAGGAGTGGGCGGTCGAGGTCTCCCGAGTTCTGACCACCTTCGAGAACCTGCTGTGGCCTGATCTCTTCATCGCCGGAGGCGGAATCAGCCGCAAGCACGAGAAGTGGATTCCGCACCTGACCAACCGCACGAAGGTCGTCCCCGCCACCCTCCTCAACACCGCGGGAATCGCCGGAGCTGCGCTCGCGTCAGTCGGACTGACCAGGCCGGCCCCCGTCGCCGGATGAGAAAACCCGCACGTGAAAAGCGGAAAATCTACCTGTTACGGCCCGCCGTGACGTAAGAGTTTCCTGAGAGTCGTTACAATGGTGAAGTCCGGCTGCGCGCCGGCCAACAACCATTGACCTCTCCGCCGGATCACCACTCTGGCGTGACGCCGCACGACACCGTCACGAAAGGGCGTACGTGGCAGCCACCGATACACGTCAGACTGCTGATTCTCCATCAGAGTCAGAGCCACAATCTCCAGCCGTGGAGGCGGCCACCGTCACCGCTCCGGCAGCCAAGAAGGCTCCGGCGAAAAAGGCTCCCGCCAAGAAGGCAGCAGCAAAGAAGGCTCCGGCCAAGAAAGCTCCGGCCAAGAAGGCAGCAGCTAAGAAGGCCAGTCCCAAGAAGGCCGGCGATCCTGATGCCGAAGACGGCGATGTCGAGTTGGAAGACATCGACATCACGGACGGCGACCTTGCCGAGGTCGAGTCCGATGTCGTCGAGGTCGTAGCAGTCGGCGAAGACGAAGAGACCGCTGCAGAGCCGTCCGAGAAGGACAAGGCTTCCGGCGACTTCGTCTGGGACGAGGAAGAGTCCGAGGCTCTTCGCCAGGCACGCAAGGACGCCGAACTGACGGCGTCCGCCGACTCGGTTCGCGCTTACCTCAAGCAGATCGGCAAGGTCGCACTCCTCAACGCCGAAGAGGAAGTCGAACTGGCCAAGCGCATCGAGGCCGGCCTCTACGCCGTGCAGATCATGCAGGATCTTGCTGACAAGGGCGAGAAGTTGCCTGCGGCTCAGCGACGCGACATGAGCTGGATCTGCCGCGACGGCAACCGCGCCAAGAACCACCTCCTCGAGGCCAACCTTCGCCTGGTCGTCTCGCTGGCCAAGCGCTACACGGGCCGCGGCATGGCGTTCCTGGACCTCATCCAGGAAGGCAACCTCGGTCTGATCCGTGCAGTCGAGAAGTTCGACTACACCAAGGGTTACAAGTTCTCGACCTACGCCACGTGGTGGATCCGACAGGCCATCACCCGTGCGATGGCCGACCAGGCTCGCACCATCCGCATCCCGGTGCACATGGTCGAGGTCATCAACAAGCTCGGCCGTATCCAGCGTGAGCTGCTCCAGGACCTGGGCCGTGAGCCCACGCCGGAAGAGCTTGCCAAGGAAATGGACATCACGCCGGAGAAGGTGCTGGAAATCCAGCAGTACGCGCGTGAGCCGATCTCTCTCGACCAGACCATCGGCGACGAGGGCGACAGCCAGCTCGGTGACTTCATCGAGGACTCCGAAGCTGTTGTCGCAGTCGACGCCGTCTCGTTCACCTTGCTGCAGGATCAGCTGCAGTCGGTACTCGAGACGCTGTCCGAGCGCGAAGCCGGCGTGGTTCGCCTGCGCTTCGGCCTCACCGACGGCCAGCCGAGGACTTTAGACGAAATCGGACAGGTCTACGGCGTCACGCGTGAGCGTATCCGTCAGATCGAATCGAAGACGATGTCGAAGCTGCGCCACCCGTCGCGTTCGCAGGTTCTGCGCGACTACCTCGACTAGTCACACCAGCTATACGCAGAAGAGCCGCTCTCCGGATTTCCGGAGAGCGGCTCTTCTTCGTTTGCCGCCTCAGGCCAAGAGTGTGTCCCGGAGTTGTGCGATGTCCCCGTCGCTCAACTGCAGGCCGTCCCGGACGTAGTTGTCGAAGTTGCCGTACACCCGATCCACCGTGGCGAAAGACGTGTCCAGCCACGACTGTTCGACGCCGTCGATGAACGCACTCCCGGTGCGAGGTCCGGTGAGGTACTGGTTGCTGAGCATGTAGTCGGCGTTCACGTCGGCGCGGCTCACGCCGAGGAGGGTCAGAAGAACCGCAGTCATCCAGCCGGTACGGTCCTTGCCCGCCGAGCAGTGGTAGAGGACTGCACCCTCGGTGTTCGCGACGTTCACCAGAGCATCGTGGAATGCGCGGCTCGCCCCCGGATCGGTCGCCATCAACGCGTACATCGTGGGCATGTCCACCAGGGCCGGGAGGTTGGCGGGGTTGGTTCCGATGACGTCGAACCAGTTGGTTCGTGCCCCGTTCGGAATGCGGTCTTGCGAGAGCGTCCGTTCGACGACCGTGCGGAAGTCGTCCACCGATTCCACTCCGCGTTCGCTCAACGACGCGAGATCCGACGGCGTCAGCTTGTCGAGGGCATTCGAGCGAAACACCTTCCCCCACCGAACGGTCCGCCCCTCCTCGGTGACGTAGCCGCCGATGTCACGCGCGTTCGACGCACCCTCGAGATGCAGCGATCGGTCTGCGGCAACCTGCGCAGCTGCAGGTCCGGCTTGTTCGAGCGCGGGTATTCCCCCGGCGAGCGCCGGCACCGGACCGCACGAGAGGATCACCGCGCACAGGACTGTCGCGGCGGGACGGGCGATTCTGTTCGACATCCGGACAGAATAGGGCCGCAATCAGGACTTCGTACGAACCTTGATGTACAACGAGGCAACCGGTTCGATAACTCTTGCCGCCACTGGACCGATGACCGCCATCAGGAGCACGTAAGCCGTTGCCAATGCCGCCAGTTCGGCGTCGACCGCACCCGCGGACACCGCCAGCCCGGCGATGATGATGGAGAACTCACCGCGGGCGATCAGGGCGGCACCGGCGCGCGCTTGACCCATTCGCGCGACACCCTGACGTCTGGCCGCCCAGGCGCCGGTGATCAGCTTCGTGATCGCGGTGACGACGGCCAGGATCGCAGCCCACCCGAGGACGGGCGGAATGGAACTGGGATCGGTGTTGAGACCGAAGACCACGAAGAACATTGCAGCGAACAGATCTCGAAGGGGCTCGAGCACGCGACTGGCATTGTGCGCCGTCGACCCCGAGATCGCGATCCCGAGGAGGAACGCGCCCACAGCCGCCGACACCTGCATCGCCGAACTGATGCCGGCAACCAACAGTGCGGCACCGAGCAGCTTGAGCAGGAGCGTCTCGCTGTCGGGACTGTCCAGGAGCGCGGAGACGTACCGCCCGTATCGCAGGGCCACAACAAGAACCACGGTGATGACCAACAACGAGATCCCGACCGCTTCGAGCCCGCCCATGAAGCTGACGCCCGCAAGCATCGCGGTCAGAATCGGCAGATACAGCGCCATCGCCAGGTCTTCGAACACCAGAATCGACAGCACGACCGGTGTTTCGCGGTTACCGAGGCGCCCCAGGTCGCTGAGCACCTTGGCGATGATTCCCGAAGACGAGATGTAGGTGACGCCGGCCATGACCGTCGCCCCCACGACGCCCCAGCCGAGAATCAAGCCGACCACCGCGCCGGGAGTCGCGTTGAGGACGATGTCGACGATGCCCGCTACGCGTGAGCGTTTGAGACCGGTCACGAGCTCGGCCGCGGTGTATTCGAGCCCCAACAGCAACAAGAGCAGGACGATCCCGATCTCACTTGCCAGATGGGAGAACTCGCCGATGTCTCCGAGTTGGATGAAACCGCCCTGTCCGAAGCACAGGCCGCCGATCAGGTAGAACGGGATCGGCGACATCCCCACGCGAGCAGCGAGCCGTCCGAGCAGTCCGAGCGCGAAGAAGACCGCGCCGAGTTCGATCAGTGCGAGGGTGGTTGTGTCCACGCGCCAGTCAGCCGTTGGCCAAGATTTTTGCCGCTGCGGCCAAACCGTCCGGCGTTCCGACTGCTACGAGAAGATCTCCCCCGGTGAAGGTGAAGTCGGGGTTCGGGGACGGGCTGACCTGTCCGGCACGCATGACGGCGACGATGGAGACTCCGGTACGCGTGCGCATGCCGGTGTCCCCGAGGGTCTGCCCGTCGTAGCGCGAACCGTCCTTGATGTAGAGCTGTTTGGTTCGAATGCCCGGAAGGTCACGGTGCTCTTCTTCGAGCTGCGCAACGAGCTGTGGGGCACCCAGGAGATTGCTGAGCGCTGCCGCTTCCTCTGTGGTCAGAGGCAGCGAGGCAGCACACGCGTCAGGGTCGTCTGCCTTGGACACGATGAGGTCGGTATGACCGTCCCGATGGGTGACGACACCCACGCGACGACCGGAAGACAGAACAAAATCCTTGCGCGTCCCGATCCCCGGTAGTGGGGTGACTTCTACGTTCATATACCAACGGTAGCGCCGATCGGCGACCTGCATCGCGTGAGGGCCACAATCCGCCGGGAGCACTTCGCGGCGAGCGAACCGGCGACCTACCGAACCGGCGAAAACACGCCGTTCTCGTCCGGAAGATACTCGACGACAGCGGTGACGGCTGCGACCGGAATCGGGGCGTACAGATGCGGGAATCGCATCGATTCCGGGTCAGAAGGGACGCCCGGTTCGTACTTGACCTGACCACCGAGCAGGGCCGGATCGATGGCGAGAAGGACTATGTCGTCGCGGCCGGCGAAGATCCGATTCGCCGGGAGATGAACTTGCGCCGGAGTCGACATGTGAACAAATCCCTCCGCCTCGAATCCGTCGGGGATACGTTCGCCGTGCTGTTGTGCCCGCGCCCATTCCTCGCGCGTGCACATGTGGAGCAACTCGACGCTCTCGTCGACAAGTGGTTCGCGTCCCGGGTTCATCCGCCCAGAATATCGGGCTGAGGTCGGCGATTCGAATCAGCTGTCAGCGAACAATCTTCACCCGAGAATGCCTGCCCAGCGCATTTCCAGTGAGACACAACACTAAGAAACGCCTTCGGGAACAACCCGTAAACCCCAAACGTCTGTAAGAGTGGATCTACCGCGCCATTCCGACGCGGCGGACCAGGCCCCAGGCACGCGGCCCGAATGCCGCAAAGCCAGTACGGAGGAGTCATGCCCGGAACACTGACCAGCCCACAGTTGACCGCTGCCGACCGGTGCGACCGGTGCGGTGCCGGAGCACGCGTACGCGCCGTGCTTCCCACCGGCGGCGAGCTTCTCTTCTGCGGACACCACGCAACCGAACACGCGGATCGACTTCGCGAGATGAATGCCGTCGTCTCCGAAAGCGAACCCGCAATCTGACCTGTCAGCCGGGGGTGGCCTCTTCACGAGGCGCGCCATGAACGCCAGAACGGGCGATCACATTCACTGTGATCGCCCGTTCTGCCGTTCCGGGGCCGCAAGCACGCGAAGCGTGCGGGACCGGTATCGGCTGCTACCAGCTGCGTAGGATCGCGATGCGCTCGGTCAGCTGATCGACAGTCGCGATGGCCGTCGGCGGGCCTCCGCACACTCGGCGAAGTTCCGCGTGAATGATGCCGTGTGGTTTGCCGGTGCGGTGAACGTTCATCGCCACCAACCCGTTCAGCTCCTTGCGGAGCGCTCCGAGCTGATCTGCCGTGGCCGCTCGATCGGATACCACTGCCGCCGTGGGTTGCGGTGCGGCGGCCTTGGCCGAGTTGGCCTCGACCTGTGTCTGCTGGCGTTGACGCAGCAATGCCCGCATCTGATCGGCGTCGAGTAGGCCTGGCAGACCGAGGTAGTCGGCTTCCTCGTCACTTCCGGCGAATGTCGCGGTACCGAAGGACGATCCGTCGTAGATCACCTGGTCGAGTTCGGCATCGGCGCCCAGGGACGTGAACGCCTTCTCCTCCTCGCCCAGCTCGTCCTTCTGCTTGTTCGCATCGGCGAGCAGGTCGTCTTCGAGGCCGTCCTTCTCACGATGCGGCTTGCCGAGTACGTGGTCACGCTGAGCCTCGAGCTGTGCAGCAAGGTCGAGAAGCACCGGCACCGACGGCAGGAAGACGCTGGCAGTTTCGCCCTTACGACGCGAACGCACGAAGCGCCCGATCGCCTGAGCGAAGTACAGCGGGGTCGACGCGCTGGTCGCGTACACACCGACCGCCAGACGGGGAACGTCGACGCCCTCGGACACCATGCGGACCGCGACCATCCATTTCTGGTCGCTCGCACCGAATTCGGCGATTCGCTTGGACGCGGTGGGGTCGTCGGACAGCACGACGGCCGGCTGTTCGCCGGTGATCGCTGTCAAGGCCTTCGCGTACTCGCGGGCCACTGTCTGGTCCGTCGCGATGACAAGTCCGCCGGCATCGGGCATACCCGTACTGCGCAGCTGCGCCAAACGGGTGTCTGCTGCTTGCAGCACGGCAGGAATCCAGTCGCCGGCAGGGTCCAAGGCCGTACGCCATGCCCGAGTCGTCTGCTCGGCGCTCAGCGGCTCGCCGAGCCGAGCGGTGAATTCCTCGCCGGCGTTGTTTCGCCACCGTGCCTCGCCCGAGTAGGCGAGAAACACGACGGGGCGAACCACGCCGTCCTTGAGGGCATCCGAATATCCGTAGGAGTGATCGGCTTTCGAGCGGAGCAGACCTTCCTTGTCCGGCTCGTACTCGACGAAAGGAATGGCACTGTCGTCACTGCGGAACGGAGTTCCGGTCAGTGCGAGACGCCTGGTCGCGTCGCCGAACGCCTCACGAATGGCGTCACCCCAGCTCTTGGCATCGCCGCCGTGGTGGATCTCGTCGAGGATGACCAGCGTCTTGCGGCCCTCGGTGCGCACACGGTGCTTCGACGGGTGCGAGGCAACCTGGGCGTAGGTCAGCACGACGCCGTGATAGTCACTCGAGGTCTGGCCGGTCGAGTTGGAGAACCGCGAGTCCAATGCCAGGCCGGATCGCTGAGCGGACTCCGCCCACTGGTGCTTGAGGTGCTCGGTCGGCGCCACGACGGTTATCTGGTCGACCGTCCGGTCACGGAGCAATTCCGAAGCTACCCGCAGAGCGAAGGTGGTCTTACCTGCTCCCGGCGTTGCGACCGCCAGAAAGTCACGCGGACTGCTGGAGAGGTACTTGGTCAGTGCACGGCGCTGCCATGCACGAAGGGAACCGGTAGGGGCGCCAGGTTGGGTTCCCGCGGATTGAGCTCCGGCGGGTTCGGGCGAATTGCCGAACTCGGCTGCCACGGTCTCAGACGTCATAGGCCGCGCCTCCACTGGAATCGCACTGTTGTCTCGCGCTCCTCGAATTTTCATCAATGTCCGGCGACGAGCCTAGCCGCCGCCACCGACGAAAGCCGCACTCGAAGCGCGTACTCATGGCCGTTCTCACTCCGGCCGGCGAGGTTTCGCTGCTCTCGCATCCTGCCGACCTGCACGCGAATTGTCTCAGAAATGTGCGACACGTCGGCGCCATGGTTGGGCAACCGGGTGTGTCGTCAGGGATGCTGGAGACATCATGAGTGAAGCGCGAGGCGAGAAGTCGAGCGGAAGTGATCTGCACCACCGCAGATGGCATCCGCTACGCCGCACCGGGCAGTTGATCGGTCGCACACTGAGCAAGGCCTGGGACGATTCCATCTTCGGAAAGGCGGCGACGGCCGCGTTCTGGCAAACGCTGTCACTGGCTCCCCTGCTTCTGGGCCTTCTCGGAATGATCGGCTACATCGGTGGGTGGTTCGGACCCAACACCGTCGAGATCATCGAATCCAAGATCGTCACGTTCAGCGGAACGATCTTCAGCGAAAGCGTCGTCGACCAGATCATCCGCCCGACGGTGACGGACGTCCTTCAGCGCGGACGACCGGAGATCATCTCGGTGGGCTTCCTGCTCTCCCTGTGGGCGGGATCGTCGGCGATCAGTACGTTCGTCGACTCGATCGTGGAAGCACACGGTCAGCAGGATGCGCGCAATCCCATCTGGCAGCGCATCTTCGCCCTGCTGCTCTACGTGATGTTCCTGGTGATGGCTGTGTTCATCCTGCCGCTGGTAGCTCTCGGGCCGACGCTCGTCGGGCGAGCACTGCCGGCCTCCTGGTACGTGGTCGGCTCGAATCTGGTCGACACGTTCTACTACCCCGCTGTCGGTCTGCTGGTGATCATCGGCCTCACGACGCTCTACAAAGTCGCTCTACCGAAGTCGCTGCCGTGGCATCGGCTGCTCGCGGGCGCGCTGGTCGCCGGTGTGTTCTTCATGGCCGCCAGTACCGGATTGCGCTGGTACCTGGGATTTGTCACCAGCACCGGCTACACGTACGGCGCACTGGCAACGCCGATCGCCTTTCTGCTCTTCACGTTCTTCCTCGGTTTTGCCGTCGTCCTCGGCGCCGAGTTCAACGCGACGGTTCAGGAGTTCTGGCCGGCTCGTGCCACTCGGATGGAGCAGATGCGAGAGTGGCTTGCGGCTCAGAACACCGACGACGAGACCGGTCCGGTCACCAACCTGACCTGGCACCTGGCCACCAGCCCGATCCGCATCTCGGGCGACAAAGCGGATCCGGCCACGGTCCCCTCGTACGGGCGGCCCCGCAGCAGACAAACGGAGTCGCGCCAGAACTCGTGCGTCGACCAAGATCCCTGCGATGAACCGCACGCAGACGCGAAGAGCCCGGCGGCCGACTGCATCGAGGCTGTCGATCCGCCGAGCTCCGGAAGTACTCCCGCGCGCGTGACCCGAGGTCAGTCGCCCTTACGGAGTCCTTCGTAAATCTTCTTGCAGTCCGGGCACACCGGCGATCCCGGCTTGGCGGACTTCGTCACGGGAAACACCTCGCCGCACAGCGCGACGACATGGGTTCCCATGACGGCGCTCTCGGCGATCTTGTTCTTCTTCACGTAGTGGAAGAACTTCGGGGTGTCGTCGTCGGTCGTTTCGTCGGTGGAGACGTCGGGACGTTCCTTGGTTTGAGTGCTCACCCCTCCAATAATGCCGTCTCCGTCACAGCGGTGCGACCCACGGGTCGTGTGCAATTGTCGGCCGAGAGTGGAACAGTGGAGTCATGGCACGAAATGGCGCGTTCGGCAGGTCCGACGAGGCCGGGACTCCCGATAATCCCGTACTGATCACCGAAGCGCAGAAGTCCGTCGAAGAACAGCACAAAGCCCGAGTGCGCAAGTACATGATCATCATGTCCTTCCGGTTCCCGGCGTTGATCCTCGCGGCGATCGCGTACGGCATCTGGGCCAACGCCTGGATCTCGATGCTCATCATCGGTGCATCCATTCCGCTTCCCTGGATCGCCGTCCTGATCGCCAACGACCGACCACCGCGCACCAAGGACGAACCGAGCCGATACGACGGACGAACGAAGACCGCAGGCGAGATCGAATCCGCGACGCACCACACCATCGAAGGCTGACAAGTTCCGCCTGCGAGAATGACGGGGTGAGAAGCGAAACGCTCCTGTCCATCACCCCTGCGCTGCGTGAGGCCCTGCTTCGCAATCGATTCGACACGGGAACCATGCTCGAGGCATTGGGTCCCGAAGTTCACGCCGCTCTCGGCCGAAGTGAGCCGGTACCCGTGCGCCGCGCCACCCGAGAACTCGGGGACCTGGGCGTTCTCATCAGACTGTTCCTTCTCGCCGATGATTGCCCGGCAGGCGACGTCGCCGCGGCGTTGACTCCGCTGACAATTGCGCAGTGCGTCGACGCCGGCCTGCTCGAAGGTGAAAACTTCGACAGTGAGAATCCGCTCGTGCGGGCCGCGGTCGATCTTCGCCCCATCGACGTCGGCGACGGCGACCGTTGGGTGATCTCGGATCTCGACGGCGGAATCCGTCCCAAGAAGGCCACGGCCGATCACGTGCTGGGAGTCGGACATGCGTCACTGTCCTTGCTGCAGGCCACGCCCACCGCGAAGGTCGGCAGCGTGCTCGACCTCGGTACGGGATGCGGCATCCAAGCCCTGCACGCGAACACATACGCGGATTCGGTCACCGCAACCGACATCAATCAACGCGCCGTCGACCTCACGGCCGCAACCATGGCGCTCAACGGACTGGACGTCGAACTGCTTCAGGGGTCCTGGTTCGAACCCGTCGAGGGTCGAACCTTCGACCAGGTGGTCGCCAATCCCCCGTTTGTCGTCGGCGAGGCACGCGTCCATCACACGTACCGCGATTCCGGCCTCGATCTCGACGGTGCGAGCGAATTGATGATCTCGCGCTCGATCGACTATCTGAACCCCGGCGGCACGGCAGCGCTGTTGGCCTCGTGGGTGCACATCGAAGGACAGGACTGGCGTTCGCGGATCGCGTCATGGCTGCCGGCGCACGGCGTCGACGCCTGGGTGGTGCAGCGCGACGTGGCGGACCCAGCTCTGTACGTCGGCACGTGGCTCAAAGACGGCGGGCAGGATCCGCGAGATCCGGAATCGGCATCGCGAGCAAACGCCTGGCTGGATCACCTCGAAGAAGCCGATGTCGAGGGCGTCGGCTTCGGTTTCGTGTTCCTTCGCCGCACCGACTCCCCCACCGACCTGATGGCCGAGGACCTCATGCACGGCTTCTCGGACCCGCTCGGGGCCGAGGCGCTCGCTTACTTCGACCGTCTTGCCTGGTTGCGTGAACACGACGTCCTCGAGGAGCGATTCGTCCTCGATCCGGACACGGCTCTCGAACGCGTCTACCTCCCCGGCGACGAGGGATGGCAGCAAGTGGTCACGCGTGTGCACCGCGGCAACGGACCGCACTGGCAGCACGAGATCGACGAGCTCGGTGCTGCGCTGCTGGCCGGGCTCCGAGCGGACGGACTGGTGGTCGACGAACTGGTCGAACTTCTCGCCGCGGCGAACGGCGAAGACCCGGACCAGCTACGTGAGGCCGTCGTCACATTGCTGGTCTCGCTTGTCCGGCACGGGTTGGTGCTTCCCGTCACGAACTGAGTTCCCGGTGAGTTGCAGATTTTTGTGTTCTCAGCAACTTCTCAGGACGACTGGGAAATAACTGCAGGTCACGGCGTTTTAGCGGAAATCGGCGCGGGAACTTTCCCGGAACTCTCACACGTTGAACTGTGTGAGAGACCGCCGATAGGGAGGCAAGTCATGACAAGCCCCAGCACCACTACTCGCATTCGTCCGAGCGCCGCAGATCTGGACGCCCAGAGCCCGGCCGCAGACCTGGTCCGCGTCTACCTGAACGGGATCGGTCGTACTGCACTGCTGACAGCAGCAGACGAGGTCGAACTGGCGAAGCGAATCGAAGCGGGGCTGTACGCCAGCCACGTCCTTGCCACGGGAAAGCGCCTGACAGCCGCCAAGAAGAGGGATCTCGCAACGATCGTTCGCGAGGGACAGTCGGCGCGTAGCCACCTCCTGGAAGCGAACCTGCGACTCGTCGTGTCGCTGGCCAAGCGCTACACCGGCCGCGGAATGCCGCTCCTCGATCTCATTCAAGAAGGCAACCTCGGACTCATCCGTGCCATGGAGAAGTTCGACTACGCCAAGGGCTTCAAGTTCTCGACGTACGCCACCTGGTGGATCCGTCAGGCGATCACCCGCGGAATGGCTGATCAGAGCCGCACCATCCGGCTCCCAGTCCACCTCGTGGAGCAGGTCAACAAGCTCGCCCGCATCAAGCGCGAACTGCACCAGCAGCTCGGCCGCGAAGCGACGGACGACGAGTTGGCCGAAGAGTCGGGCATTCCCGCCCACAAGATCGCGGACCTGCTCGACCACAGTCGCGACCCGGTAAGCCTGGACATGCCAGTCGGCAACGACGAAGAAGCTCCCTTGGGCGACTTCATCGAAGATTCCGAGGCGACTTCGGCGGAGAACGCCGTCATCGCCGGTCTGCTGCACAGCGATGTGCGCAGCGTGCTCGGGACGCTCGACGAGCGCGAGCAGCAGGTCATCCGACTTCGCTACGGTCTCGACGACGGCCAGCCTCGCACACTCGATCAGATCGGCAAGCTCTTCGGCCTCTCGCGTGAGCGGGTTCGTCAGATCGAGCGTGAGGTCATGGGCAAGCTCCGCGTCGGCGATCGCGCCGAGAAACTGCGTTCCTACGCGAGCTGATCAAACAACACAGCACGTGCGTCAGCGCGCCACACCACTCGCGCTGACGCACCGCACAAAGCACCGGCCATCGCTTATTCCCTCCCCCTCGGGAATGTGCGATGGCCGGTGTTGTTCGTTGTACCTACCGCAGACGCCTGGGCCCCAGGTCGATTGCGCTCGGCTCGGGCCCGATGCGTACTCGCGAATCGGTGATCTCCGCGCCGGTAGCCGAAGCAAGTACCGGCTCACAGGCCAGTTCGCGGACTTCCGGAATGTCGTCGGCCAGCGCCGAGATCCGCTGGACCAGATCGACCAAGGCACCCTTGTTGACCGGAACGGCATTTCGATATCCGGAGAGCAGCGGCGCTGCCTTGGGTGCGTCGATCAACTCCGTAGCAGCGTCTTCCGTGAGCGGCAGTACGCGATAGGCACGGTCCCCGAGGAGATCGGAGATCACACCGGCGAGACCGAACGAGATCAGCGAACCGAACGACGGGTCGTCTTGGACACCAACCACACACCCGATGCCCTTGGTTGCCATTTTCTGCACGTGCAGCAGCGGTTCACCCGACGCGGCCGCAAGATCTCGGTAAGCGAGGCGCACCGATTCAGGTCCACTCAGATCCAGCCTGACGCCGCCCAGATCCGGTCGGTGGCGCCACATTTCGCCGGTTGCCTTGACCGCGACCGGGTAGCCGACAGCATCCGCTGCCTCTACAGCTTCGTCTTCGCTCAGGACCGAACGGAATTCGACGACTGCAACCCCGTAGCACTCGAGAAGAGCTGCTGCTTCGACGTCCGAAAGCCAACGGCCAGGCGAGTTTTCAAGCCAGGCGGCCACCATCTTCTGGGCTCGTTCGGAGTCGATTCCCGCGGGGCGAACAACCTTCGACGCAGGCTTGCTGCGCCACTCCGCGTAACGCCAGGCCCTCGCCAACGCCAGTGCGGCGCGCTCCGGCCCCGGGTAGGACGGCACCGAACCGCGGGTCGGGTTTCCGACTTCGTCGCGGACCGCCAGGACGTCCGGCACTCCCTCGGCTGCGAGGAACGTCGTGAGAATCGGCTTGTCCGAGCCGGCGACGGCGTCTTTGAGCGCTTTCGCGAACGGCTCGACCGGAATGGCAACCGGAGGAACGAAGACGGCGATGACGGCATCGACGTCGAACGACGCCAACGCGTCGCGCACGGCAGCGGCGAACAGTTCCGGACTCGCCTGGGCACCAAGGTCGACCGGGTCGCTGACCTGCAAACCTTCACTGCGGGCAGCGTCCGCGGCAAGGACACCGAGCGCGGTCGAGTTGCCGATGACAGCAAGCCGTGGACCGGCCGGCAACGGCTGGTATCCGAAGAGCAAGGCACAGTCGAACAATTGTGAAATGGAGCCGACCTGGATGACGCCCGCCTGTTCGAAGAGGGCGCGGACGATGGAATCGTCGATCTCCACTCCGGTGGCGGCGAGAACCGGCGGAACCGCGTGCCGACCGCTCTTGACCGCGACGATCGGCTTCTTCCGCGCAACTCGACGGGCGATCCGGGAGAACTTTCGTGGGTTGCCGAAGCTCTCCAGGTAGAGAAGGACCACTTCGGTGGACTGGTCGGAATCCCAGTACTGCAGAAGGTCGTTGCCCGAGACGTCCGCACGGTTGCCGGCAGAAACGAAGGCGGACAACCCGATTCGGCTGCGCGCGGCTTCGTCGAGAATGGCGATACCGAGCGCGCCGGACTGACAGAAGAAACCCACGTTGCCTGCCACCGGCAAGACCGGCGCGAGAGTCGCATTCAACGAGATCGCGGGGTCGTTGTTCGCCACTCCCAGTGCATTCGGACCGATGAGGCGCATTCCGTGAGCGCGTGCTGCATGGACCAGTTTGCGTTCGGACGAGCGTCCGTCCGGACCGCTCTCGCTGAAGCCCGACGAGACCACCACCAGCGCTTTGACGCCCTTGTCGAGGCAGTCGTCGAGTACCGAATTGATCGATTCTGCAGGTACAGCCACGACGGCGAGATCGACGTCGTCAGGAATGTCGCGAACAGTTGGGTACGCCCGCACCCCGTGAACCGAACGATGCTCCGCGTTGACGGGGTAGACCGGTCCGGTGAATCCGCCGCGCAGCAGGTTGGTCAACACCGCGTTACCCACCTTGGCGGGGTCCGCTGATGCGCCGATCACTGCCACCGATCGTGGACTCAGCACGTTTCCCATGCTGCGGGCCTCAGCTGCCCGCTCACGCGAATTACGTACTGAAACAAGCGCTTCCGTTGGGTCGATCGCGAATTCGAGGCGCAGCACGCCACCGTCGAACGAGCGGCTCACCTGATACCCCGCCTCACGGAACACCGTCACCATGTTGCGGTTCTCGGACAGGACCTCGGCGACGAACATCGTCAGGCCGTTCTCGGCCGCTGCTGCTGCCAGGTATTCGAGCAGGATCGGGCCGAGGCCGCGCCCCTGGTGTGCGTCGGCGACGACGAAGGCGACCTCGGCAGACTTTCCGTCACCGACGTCGAGGAGTCGCTCGTAGCGACCCACCGCGATGATCTCGTCGCCGAGCATCATCACGAAGGCGACGCGGTTGTGGTGGTCGACCGTCGTGAAATTCTTCACGTCGCGCGCCGACATCGTGGGGTACGGGCCGAAGTAGCGCAGGTACCGGGTCCGCTCGGAGAGTTTGCCGTGGAATTCGACGAGCTTGTCCGCGTCCTCGGGAACGATGGGTCGCAACGCCACCGCGCCGCCGTCGGAGGCGAGAACATCGACTACCCACGAATGGGGATAGGTGTGAGCGGGGTCGGTGTTCGGCGCCTGGTCGCTCGCGCCGCCGGCATCGGTATCGGACTGTTCAGTCACGGGGATCCTCCGGGTCGAGTCCGAGTAGCGGGAACGAAGCGCGGCGTGTGGCGATGATCGCCGAGTCGATTCGGGTGAGTGCACGATCTACCGAGGCGACACCTGTCTCCGGTGTACCACCCGGGCCGTCCCACGGGGTGTATGCGACATCTCCGCCGTCGCCCATGGTCGGCGGGAGGTCGACGCTCGGCGCTCGCAGCTTCGTCGATTCCTTCCACTCGTCAGGCACAGCTGTGTCGACGTCGACCTCGCGATCGAGCGCGGCAGCGATCAGGTGAGTCCATGCCCTCGGCACGACGCGAACCAGTCCGTATCCGCCGCCGCCGACTGCCAGCCACCGGCCCTCGGAGTAGCGGTCGGCAAGATCGCGCATTGCCAGGAACGCTGCTCGCTGGCCGTCGACGGTCAGAGCGAGGTCCGCGAGCGGGTCCTCGCGGTGCGAGTCGACTCCGCACTGGCTGATGATGATCTGCGGGCGGAAGGCTGCAATGGCTCCCGGGACGACGGCGTGAAATGCGCGCAGCCACAACGCGTCGACGGTCCCGGGAAGCACCGGGATGTTCACTGCAGTGCCTTCAGCGGCCCCGTCGCCGACCTCGCTCGACCATCCGGTGTTCGGCCACAAGGTTGCCGGGTGCTGATGCAGCGAGACCGTGAGCACCCGGGGGTCCCCGAGGAACGCATGTTGCACTCCGTCGCCGTGATGAGCGTCGACGTCGATGTAGGCGATGCGGTCGTAGCCGTTGTCGAGCAGCCACGAAATCGCCACAGCCGCATCGTTGTAGACGCAGAATCCCGAAGCCCAATCCGCCATCGCGTGGTGCATGCCGCCGCCGATGCTGACCGCGCGTCGCGTACGTCCCGAAGCGATTTCCTGCGCTGCGGCCAGCGAGCCGCCGGCGAGGATCGCACTTGCTTCGTGCATGTGCGGGAAGACCGGGTTGTCCTCGGTACCGAGCCCGTGGGGAACATCCTGGCCGCTCACACCGTTGTTCGCAGAGTTACCCGCGTCTTTGACCGCTGCAAGATATGCCGGTGTGTGGATTCTGAGGAGGTCGGCATCGGACGCGGCGCTCGGTTCGAGAAATTCGATGCCCTCGAGAAGTCCGAGGCTTCGCGAGAGTGCCATCGTGAGATCGAGGCGAGTGGGATTCATCGGGTGATCGGCGCTCCACCGATAGCTCAGGTACTCCGGACTCCACACCACGACTCGATTCGCTCGAGACGCCGCGGGGTCCCCGTCAGATCTGATCGACGCGGTCATGGGATCACGCTACTTCCTTCTCGTTTCGTGCCGCACACCACACTCGCGGCCCGCTTCGGAGACCGAGATCGAGTGACACGAATCCAATTCGGACACGCGCTGGACTCGCCGCAGTGGAGGCGGCACCGGAACCACGAACTGAACGGTAGAATGATCAACTGACGAAGGGGTTGAGTGTGAAGGATCTAGTCGACACCACGGAGATGTATCTCCGGACGATCTACGACTTGGAAGAAGAGGGCGTAGTCCCACTCCGGGCGCGGATCGCCGAACGGCTCGAACAGAGCGGACCCACCGTCAGCCAGACAGTTGCGCGTATGGAGCGCGACGGCTTGCTGATGGTCGCCGGCGATCGACATCTGGAACTCACCGACAAGGGTCGCGATCTCGCGATCTCTGTCATGCGTAAGCACCGGTTGGCAGAGCGCCTACTGGTGGACGTCATCGGTCTCAAATGGGAAGACGTACATGCCGAGGCATGCCGTTGGGAGCACGTGATGAGCGAGGAGGTCGAGCGTCGACTCGTCGTCGTTCTGAACAACCCCACGACGTCGCCATACGGCAACCCGATTCCGGGCTTGGACCAGTTGGGACTCGACGGCCCGGTTGCCACCACCGAAACGTTGGTGCGCCTGACCGATATTCCGCACGGCGCACAGACAGCTGTGGTCGTTCGGCGACTCGCCGAGCACGTGCAGTCCGATCCCGAGGTGATCGCGCAGCTGCGTGACGCCGGCGTCGTTCCCGACGCCAGGGTGACGGTCGAAACCCGTCCGGGCTCGGTGACCATCATCGTGCCGGGTCACAGCGGGTTCGACCTGTCCGAGGAAATGGCTCACGCCGTTCAGGTCAAGCAGGTCTGAGGAACTAGATGAAACTCCTGGTCACCGGCGGCGCCGGTTACGTCGGCAGTGTGTGCAGCACTGTGTTGCTCGAGCGTGGACACGAAGTTGTCGTCATCGACGACCTCTCCACCGGAAATGCCGACGCGGTGCCTGCCGGTGCCGAGTTCATCGAAGGGGATGTGGGGGCGCTGGCCGCCGACATCCTCGGCAGTGCGGGTTCACCGGTTTTCGACGGCGTACTTCACTTCGCTGCGCAGTCGCTGGTCGGCGAATCCGTGCTGCACCCCGAAAAGTACTGGCGCGGAAACGTCGTCACGACCATCGAACTGCTCGAGGCGATTCGTGTCTCCGGCACTCCCCGGCTCGTGTTCTCTTCCACCGCCGCGACGTACGGCGAGCCGGAGCAGTCCCCCATCGTGGAAACCGCTCCGACCCGCCCTACGAATCCGTACGGCGCGACCAAGCTCGCGATCGATCATGCGATCACCTCGTACTCGATCGCCCACGGCCTCGGCGCTACCAGCTTGCGCTACTTCAACGTCGCGGGTGCGTACAAGTCCGCCGGCGAGAACCGGGTGATCGAAACCCACCTGATTCCGCTCGTCCTTCAGGTCGCACTCGAGCAGCGAGACAAGATCTCGGTATTCGGAACCGACTGGCCCACGCCGGACGGCACCGCGGTACGCGACTACATACACGTGCTTGACCTCGCCGAAGCGCATCTGCTGGCGCTCGAATCCTCGGTTCCCGGCGAGCACCGCATCTACAACCTCGGAAGTGGTGCCGGCTTCAGCGTGCGCGAGGTGATCGCTGCCTGTGCGCGGGTCACCGGCCTGCCGATCAACGTCGAAGACGCCTCACGACGGCTGGGTGATCCGGCCGTACTGATCGCATCGAGCGACAAGGCGATTGCCGAGTTGGGTTGGACGCCCACGCGTACCGATCTCGACGTCATAGTCGCCGATGCATGGCAGTTCCTCCAGGATCTGGGCGACCGCTCACACGCTGCTCGCTAGCTTCCACTCGGCAGCGCCGGCGGCAAGCCGGCAATTCCGAGCGATTCCCCGATGGACAATCCGACGGCCGCAAGGTCACGGATCCCATCGGGGTGCACACCGGATTGGAGCGATAAATCCAGCAATCCGGCCAAGGTATGTTCCGAATCGGCCGACAGAGCGGCCGACAGCGCAACACCTGCCAGGGGCCCGTCGCCGCGCACGTATGCAAAGAACCCGAGAAGTGTTGCCGGCCAAGCTCGTTCGGGAGACGGTACTTCATGGGTAAGTACGAGCCACAATTGCTCGGCATGTGCGGCAACCGACGTGATCGCCAGACCCAACACCACGTCGCGCACGTGAACGTCCGTCAAAGCGACCACCAGATCGGCGCATTCCTGCGGGTCAGGGTAGTAAGTGCCCGCCTCCACACGGCGGACATGTTCCAACACCAGATCGACCCGGCGCTGAACTGCTGCATCACGGCCTGATCCCCCGCTGTACTCACTCGATTCTCGGCGGCTCGCGATCAGTCGGGCAATCGCGTCGTGATTACGAGCGGCACCGTGTACCCACCGGACCAGTTCCTCGCGCGAACGGCGAATGACCCTCCCGCCCAACACTTGCGCCGCCGCGACCGATGAAGATGCCGGGTCTGGCAGGGTGCCGCGGTGAATCGAACGCGTGACGCTCGTCCACGGCTGGCCGGATTCTATTGCGGCCGTGCACAATACGTCAGCCAGCTCGACGCAGGTTCCGCCGAGCATGTCTTCGAATACCTCGGCCAGCTCGATGGTTTCGTCGATGAGAGTTTCAGCTGTCGAGCAATCGGTGATCACCACGAGAACGACCGCACGCGCCCCTTCCCCGTCACACACGGCGGCGAACTGGCGCAGCGCCGCGCTCATCTGCCTCGCAGGCTTTCCCTTGACGCTGGGAAAGTAGTCGTGTCGCATTACCGGGCCGAGCGTCGAGGCGGAAGCGCCCATCAAAGACAGCGCAACGACGGAGTTGGACGGATGGAATCCCAGGAGGGCGGGTATTGCCGCGATCAATTCGCCTGGATCGGAAACACGTTCAACGCGTCCGAAAAGGGCCAGGTCGTCGTCGGAGAATTCGAATTCTCCTGGAAGAGGTGATGTGGTCATGCACAGACCCTCGTCGATCGCCCCGATGCCGCCATCCGCTCGACCAGGGAAAACAGCGACGCCGAATTCGTCTGTGGATTATCGAGTCAGTTGGGGACGAATGATCGCGCCGCACCGAAAAGGTCCGCTCTGTGTCGGACCCGTGTGCTGCGAAATCACTTGCCTGCTTTGACCTTCTGTACGGCTGCGGTGAACGCTTGATCCAGAGGTGCCGTCGAGGGCGTCGCAGAACCGAACGTCATCAGTGTTGTTGCTACCCGTACGTCGCCGACCTGCGCGATCAATGTCAGCATCGTCTGATCGCCGGCTGCGGCTTTGGGGGACACGACGGTGCGGCGAAGTGACATCGTCTTGTCGGCATCGATCGGCGACGGCGGAAGAATTTCCGTCGTCACTGTAGTGGTGACGCCGTTCGCAGTGACCGTCATGGACGGGCACTGGCGCGTTTGCGCTTCGAACTCGTCCAGTGGTGCATCGACCTTCGTGAGTTCGACCGAAATCGTTGCCCTCGTCGCATTGTCGGTCCCGACCGCCATCACGGTCCCGTTCGGACCGTAATCCTGTTCCGGTGGCTCACATTCGGATGGATCGACGGTGGCACCGCGTGGGACGCCGACTAGATCCGGCGCTGCCATCGGAACGGCCTGCGGGGGCAGCACAACAGCGCCGAAGGGCTCGGGAAATTCCTCGGGAGTCAGCAGCAGTTCGGACAACGGTGCCGCCGTTTTCGGAGAGGTGGATTTCGGCGTCGAGGATTTGGGTGCAGTCGTCGTACTCGGCGCCGCCGAGCCGCTGTCGGTCGCACCGGCAGTCGCCGGCGCGGAGTCCGGAACGGGTGCACCTTGGACCGACCCGGAGCAGCCCGCGAGTAGTGCAACGGCGGCCACCGCAGCAAGGGAGCATGCGGCCACTCGCCTGGACGATCGTGGACACACCCGCATGTAAGCCTCCGCACTCGACCTCGACCGATCCCGACAATCGACCAATGCATTTCGGACAAATCGGCCGTGCCGACCTTGTCTTCCACTCTGCCATGTCCGAAGCCGCGCACCCGACATCTAGCGAACGCCCAGGCCAAGTGTCGAAAGATACCGCTCGGCTTCGCTCTCGGCGAACGTCCGTCTCGTCGGATCGGGAATGATCGGTCACCGACTCGGTGTTCTTACCGATGAACGTCTGATCCAGTGCTGTCGGGCACCTGACTCCGATGCTGTCGAGCGTGCGCCGATAGTGGACACTTGAGATCAAGACCGAAGAGCGAAGGGGACTGCGATGGACGAACAGTCGAGGATGTACGAGCTGGAATTTCCGGCGCCCCAGTTGGCGGCTGCCGACGGCCAGGGACCGATCCTGATTCACGGACTCGAGGGTTACTCCGACGCCGGTCACGCCGTGAAGTTGGCGACGACGCATCTGCGCGAAAGCCTGGAAACCGAGCTTGTCGCGTCGTTTGCTGTCGACGAGCTGATCGACTACCGCTCACGTCGACCAACGATGACGTTCAAGGCCGATCATTTCTCCGATTACGACGCTCCGGCGCTCAATCTGTACGCACTGCGCGATACGGCCGGCACGCCGTTCCTGCTGCTCGCAGGGATGGAGCCGGACCTCAAGTGGGAGCGGTTCACCACAGCCGTTCGTCTGTTGTCCGAACAGCTGGGAGTGCGTCGAACCATCGGACTCAACGCGATTCCGATGGCAATCCCGCACACCCGACCGCTGGGTGTGACAGCACATTCGACCAACAAGGACCTGATCCAGGACAATCAGCGTTGGTCAGGTGAACTGCAGGTTCCCGGCAGCGCATCGTCACTCCTCGAGCTTCGTATGTCTCAGCACGGGCACGAGGCGATGGGCTTTTCGGTGCATGTCCCCCACTACCTCGCGCAAACGGACTACCCGGGCGCCGCAGAGACTTTGCTCGAAAACGTTTCCGAGGTTTCGGATCTGGAATTGCCCTTGGTTGCACTGGGTGAGGCCGCGGCGCGCGTTCGGGAACAGGTTAACGAGCACATAGCCGGGAACGAAGAAGTTCAGACTGTAGTCCACGCTTTGGAGCGTCAATACGACACTTTTGTCGCCGCTCAGGAACAACAGTCGTCCCTTCTGGCCGGCGAGGCCGACCTTCCCAGCGGTGACGAGATCGGCGCAGAGTTCGAAAAGTTCCTGGCCGAACAGGCAGGAAATGACGACTTCGGCTCAGCTGGAGACCTCGATCGAGGCGACAACTGACGAAAATGTGACGGGCGGGGCGCATAATTCGACATTGTGCGCATTCCGCAACCCCTCCGTTACCTGGGCTGTTGTTCAGGACACATCCGTCGGATAGCCTCAAACTCTGTGTGATTTTCGTTGACGGCTCAACAACTGGAGCAGACAGTCAACGTGGTCACACGCCGAGCCAGGAGGCGACATGAGCAGACCACGGAACCGTCAGCTCCGACCGGTCCCCGACGAGGAACCGCGGATGATGTTCCGGACGATTCACGGCTACCGACGCGCATTTCGGATAGCCGGCGAGGGTCCGGCAGTACTGCTCCTGCACGGAATCGGCGACAACTCGTCGACGTGGACCGAGATCATTCCCCACCTCGCCAAGAAGTACACCGTCATCGCACCTGACCTGTTGGGTCACGGCCGCTCCGACAAGCCGCGCGCAGATTACTCGGTAGCCGCGTATGCCAACGGCATGCGTGATCTTCTGTCGACGCTCGGCATCGAGCACGTCACCGTCATCGGGCATTCGCTCGGCGGCGGCGTCGCGATGCAGTTCTCCTACCAATTCCCACACATGGTGGATCGCCTCGTGCTGGTCTCGGCCGGTGGCGTCACCAAGGACGTCCACCCACTGCTGCGCCTCATGTCCGTTCCGGTGGTCAACGAGGTCGTCAAACTGCTCCGGATACCTGGCGCGATGCCGCTCGTCCGGATGGCCGGAAATCTTGCCGGTGTCGTTCACGGTTCGAATCTGCGCCCCGGCACCATGCTGCACGACACGCCAGACCTGATTCGAGTGCTCGCTGATCTCCCCGACCCCACTGCCTACGAGGCTTACCTTCGTACGCTGCGGGCCGTCGTGGACTGGCGCGGGCAGGTCGTCACGATGCTCGACCGCTGTTATCTGACCGAGAATCTGCCGGTTCAACTGATCTGGGGCGACGACGACTCCGTCATTCCCGTCTCCCACGCTCACCTCGCGCATGCGGCGATGCCGAACTCACGTCTCGAAATCTTCCGCGGCTCGGGCCACTTCCCGTTCCGCGACGATCCGATGCGTTTCCTGCAGATCGTCGAAGATTTTCTTTCCAGCACCGCACCACTCGTCTTCGACGAGGCCCGCTGGCGTCACATGCTGATCTCCGGCGTCGGCGAGAACACCATCACCGGAACGTCGTCCACCCGCATGGCAGTGCTCGACGCCATGGGCTCGGACGAGCGAAGCGCAACCTGATCCGCGGTTGCGGCTAGCCTGTACGAGTGCTGCTGACGGAACTTCTCCCCGACAACGCGGATCCTGATTCCGTTTTCGACGCCTTCTCTTCGTGGACCCTCGAACGAGGTTTGACGCTCTATCCTGCCCAGGAAGAGGCCGTCATGGAGTTGGTCTCGGGTGCAAACGTGATCCTTGCGACGCCGACCGGGTCCGGCAAATCGATGGTAGCGATCGGCGCGCATTTCTATGCGATGTCGCTCGGCAAGCGCACCTATTACACAGCGCCGATCAAGGCCTTGGTGAGCGAGAAGTTCTTTGCGCTGTGTGAAGTCTTCGGAGCCGAGAACGTCGGCATGATGACCGGCGACGCCGCCGTGAACTCGTCGGCGCCGATCATTTGTGCGACGGCAGAGATCGTCGCGAATCTCGCACTGCGAGAGGGCCCGAACTCCGATATCGGCCAAGTCGTGATGGACGAGTTCCATTTCTACTCCGAACCCGATCGAGGTTGGGCGTGGCAGGTTCCGCTCATCGAATTGCCGCACGCGCAGTTCCTCTTGATGTCGGCAACTCTCGGTGAGGTCGACTTCTTCTCCGAGGATCTGACGCGTCGCACCGGGAAGCCGACCACCGTCGTCTCCGGCACGGAACGCCCTGTGCCTTTGATGTTCTCGTACGCGACCACGCCGGTCGGCGAAACCATCGAAGATCTGGTGACCACCAACCAGTCCCCTGTCTACATCGTGCATTTCACGCAGGCGGCCGCGCTCGAGCGCGCCCAGGCACTGACGAGCGTCAACTTCTGTTCCAAGGCCGAGAAGGAAGCGATCGCCGAAGCGCTGGGCGGTTTCCGCTTCACCACGGGGTTCGGAAAGACACTCTCGCGCCTGGTCCGGCACGGCATTGGCGTTCACCATGCTGGCATGTTGCCCAAGTACCGACGGCTCATCGAAGTTCTCGCGCAGGACGGGCTTCTCAAGGTGATCTGCGGTACCGACACTCTGGGCGTCGGAATCAACGTCCCGATCCGCACGGTGCTGCTGACCGGTCTCGCCAAGTACGACGGCGTCCGCACACGGCATCTGAAAGCCCGCGAGTTCCATCAGATCGCCGGCCGCGCGGGTCGCGCAGGCTACGACACCATGGGCACCGTTGTCGTCCAGGCACCGGAACACGAAGTGGAGAATCTGCGGGCAGTCGCCAAGGCCGGCGACGATCCGAAGAAGATCAAGAAGATTCAACGCAAGAAGGCTCCCGAGGGGTTTGTGTCCTGGAGCGAAGCGACGTTCGACCGCTTGGTCGCGGCATCGCCCGAACCGTTGGTGTCGCGATTCTCGGTCAGCAACTCGATGCTGCTCAATGTCATTGCCCGACCGGGCAACTGCTTCGACGCGATGCGGCATCTGTTGGAGGACAACCACGAATCGCGTCCGGCGCAACGCAAGCACATCCTCAAAGCGATCTCGCTGTATCGCGGATTGCTCAGCGCCGGCATCGTGGAACGCCTCGACGAACCCGACGAGTACGGCCGCATGGCTCGGTTGACGATGGACCTGCAACGCGACTTCGCCTTGAACCAGCCACTCTCACCGTTCGCCTTGGCGGCATTCGAACTTCTCGACGTCGAATCCGACAGTTACGCACTCGATGTCGTCTCGATCATCGAGTCGACGCTCGACGATCCGCGTCAGGTTCTGATGGCGCAGCAGCACTTCGCGCGCGGCGAAGCGGTGGCGCAGATGAAGGCGGACGGCATCGAGTACGAGGAGCGCATGGAGCTTCTCGAAGAGGTCACCTGGCCGAAACCATTGTCGGACTTGCTGTTCCCGGCTTTCGAAATGTACCGGGGTGGCCACCCGTGGATCACCGAGTTCGCCCTCTCCCCCAAGTCCGTGGTGCGCGACATGATCGAACGCGCCATGACGTTTGCCGAATTGATCAGCCATTACGGACTCACCCGGTCCGAGGGCCTCGTCCTGCGCTACCTCGCCGACGCCTACCGCGCGCTGAGGCAAACCGTCCCGACCGAAGCGCGCACCGAGGAACTCGAAGACATCATCGAGTGGTTGGGCGAGCTGATCCGTCAGGTCGACTCGAGCCTGCTCGACGAGTGGGAGTCACTCACCGACCCCGGAGCCGAGGCAGACACGGAAGAGGTTGCGTTCGGCGCCGACATTCCCCGTCCCATCTCGGCGAACCCGCGCGCATTCCGCGTCATGGTGCGCAATGCGATGTTCCGACGCATCGATCTCGCGTCGCGTCGACAGTGGAACGAGCTGGAAAACCTCGAGGACGGTATCGAGGCCGCCGAGTGGGAAGAGCAACTACTGCCGTACTTCGAGGAGTACGCAACCATCGGAACCGGGCCGTCGGCGCGCGGTCCGGCGCTCTTCCAGGTCACTGAGGACGGAGAGTTCTGGCGGGTGCGGCAGGTGCTCGAGGATCCGGAGGGCGATCACGGATGGGCGCTGCTTGCCGTCGTCGACATCCCGGAATCGGATGCCGCGGGTGAAATCGTGTTCGACGAACTGAGCGTCGTAGAAGGCTAGCGCCTGTGCGCCTTTCCGGTAGTCATCGCTACCGGAAAGGCGCACAGGGGGCGTCAGCCCCTTCGAGCCTTCCGCGGCTGGTTACGACGCGCAGCGCGCTTTTCCTTGATGCGAACGTTTTCGGCCCGCACGTCGGCCTGAACAGCGCGTTCCTTTTCGAGCCAATCAGGCTTCTCTTCGAGGAGTGCGGCGATCTGATCCGTGGTGAGTGCTTCTTCGACGCCGCCGCGGGCCAGGCCGGCGATCGATACGCCCAGCTTGGCGGCGATGACCGGGCGAGGGTGCGGTCCGGTGCGTCGCAGCTCCAGCAGCCACTCCGGCGGATCGGTCTGCAGAGCGGTCAGCTCGTCACGAGTCACGTCGCCTTCCTGGAACTGCGCAGGTGTTGCTTCCAGGTACACACCCAGCTTCTTGGCAGCCGTCGTCGGCTTCATCGTCTGGGGAGTTTTGTTCGACGTCATGCAACAAGAGTAACCAGCCGATACGGGTGCTTTTACCAAGGCGGTAGCCTTGCCTGGTGACAGACGCGGATAGTCAGGCAATTTTTCGACTCGCGTACGCCCCGGGGGTGACGCCCACCAAGTGGGTCCGGGTGTGGCACGAGCGGCTCCCCGAGGTGCGTCTGGAACTTGTTCAGTTCCCGGTTCTCGAACTCGAAGCTGCACTTCGCGCAGGTGAAGCAGATGCAGGGTTGGTTCGCCTGCCGATCGACCGGACCGGCATCAGCGCCATCTCGCTGTATGCGGAAACCCCGGTGGTGGTGGTACCGAAAGATCACGTGTTCACTACTGTCGATCAGATTTCCGTCGACGATCTGGCCGACGAGATAGTGCTCGATCCTCTCGACGACAGACTCGACTGGCCGACCCGTCCCGGAAAGACCGCCGCCGAGCGACCCGCGACCATCGCCGACGCCATCGAGTTGGTGGCCGCCGGCGTCGGAGTTGTCGTGGTTCCCCATTCGCTGGCGCGGTTCCACCATCGCAAGGACCTGACCTTCCGTCCGGTGGACGGTGCGCCCGAGGCTCCTGTGGCTTTGGCATGGATGGAGTCCAAGACCACAGATCTGGTCGAGGAACTTATCGGCATCGTGCGGGGCCGAACGGCGCAGAGTTCCCGCGGCCGAAACGGTGAGCCGGCGGAGAAGATCAAGGGCTCCGTCAAGGCCAAGATCGCGGCCCGCGAGCGTCGCGCAGAAGCTGCCAAGAACGGGCAGAAAGCTAAGGGCGCCGGCACCGCAAAGAACATATCCGGACGCAACGCCGGTTCCGGTAAGGCCAAGGCCGGCGGCAAATCGGGCAGCGGCAAGTCCGGTGGGACCAAGAGTTCGGGTGGCCGGTTCTCCGGAAAGCAGAAGGGCCGCTAGGGCTTTCACACAACCCCCTCGACCGCGAGGACGATGACGCAGCCCTCGAGGTCGGGTCATCTGGCATGCTCTATCCTCGATTCACTGTGATCTCGCAGATGAATTCGGGGGGATTCGTTCATGGGTGTGGATACTTTTTCAGCTGATCCAGCCGAATTGGCAAGTGCTGCGGAGGGGCTGACGGCATCTGCCGAGGAACTCGGTGGATTCTCGGCTTCGGAGGCCGCTACCGCCGCATCGGCCGGAGCCGCCGGGTCGGCGTTCGCTGCAGCCATAGCCGACAACGTCGTCACCGTCGACGAACTCGGCCGCGCGATCGGCGCGGGGATCACTGCTACCCGCACGAAACTGGAAAACTCCGCACGAGTGTTCGCCCGGGTCGACATCGCCAACGGCGCACGGATCGAGGATTCGGGAGACGTGCGATGACACTGTCGATCTCGCAGATCCGATCCTGGAATCTGGACGCCCTCGACAACTATGCCGGCTCCCTGGGCCGCGGACATGACGTATTCGACAGCAACGTCGACATCGCGCACCGCATCATGGACACCGCAACCAGCGATTGGAGCGGCAGCGCGGCGACCGCAGCATGGGATTCGGCAACCCAGCAGCATGCCTTCGGGCGAGACGCCGTCGCGATAGTCGGAGACGCCGGGCGCTGTGTCGCAGCGCAATCGGCAAACCTCCGGTACACCCGCGAAACACTGGTCAGCCGCGTCGACGACGCGAGCGCCGACGGTTTCACCGTCTCTGACGACGGTTCCGTCACCGCGACGCCCGCAACTCTGGCGAGCACAGATCCGCGCGGGGTAGAAGCCCGCCTCGAATATCACTCGTGGCGCATCGGCACGGCACTCACGGACGTCGACGAGACTGACGCGAGCGCCGCCAGAATCCTCACGGAGATCACCGCCGCAGGCACCTCGCTCATCGACCGCAAGGCCGATTTCGGGATCCCCGATGCAGCGTCGACCACCCCTTCACATCACGTTCGGTTCGATGGTCAGGGAGCCCACGACTCCGACATTCTCGCGCAGTCCCCGGGCGCAACACCCGAGAGCGAGGCGGCCAAGCAACGGTTGATCGCCGCGACGACTTTCACTCCGGAACAACAAGCGCAACTTGCTGCCGGCGGGCCCGTGGCCGTCGACCCGGAACAACTCGCCTACCTACGTGAGTTCTACGCCGATACCAACCTCGACGAGCTGAAGAATATCGGTGCAGGAGCCGAAGGATTCCGCACGGTCAACTTCCCCGATGCGAATGTCCCCGCCGACGCGCGAATCCCCAGCGCCCTCGCCTCGGGCATGTTCACCGTCTCCAATCCCAACGTCACCGACGGCAACGGCAACGCGGGCAGCCTCGACAACCTTCCGCCAGACGTCCGCAGAATCTTCAGCGACCCCGCGTACAGCTCGCAACTCCAACCCGGTGGGTACTCCACCACCGTGAACGTCAACCATTTCGACGATTCGAATGCACTCACGGACATACTTCGAAATGCAGACCCGGCGACACAATCCGGCAGCGCTTTGAGTTCTGCACTGCTCGATCGCAGCGCAGATCTCGCCCCTCTCCAATCGCAAACTTCATCGAGCGCCCCGATGCGATTGGTCTTCGACGACGACGGCCAGCCCGTCAGCAACGATGAGCTCGACTCCAGCCTCACCAAAGCCCTCGACGTTGCCACTCGGGACATACCTTCGAACGCCGACTTCCTCACCACCCCTGCTCATCAGGACGACGTGGTGAATCTGTTCACCCGCGAATGGAACGATGACGGACGAGCCGTCAGCGGCCTCACCGATTGGATCGGACCCGACGCCACCAACTCCAACCCAGCTGTTGCCGAACGGGCCGGCGCCTCTGCCCTTGCACTCGCCCACAATCTCGCCGACAACAAAGGTGCCTACCTCGACATCGCCGGCCTGGACAACAGATCCATCGGAGAAGTGAATCCCGCGTTGACGCAATCCATTGGTTCCGCGGTGACCCCGTACATCGGGAATCTCGTCGGATTGGAACCCGATCAAACCGGTACCCTCGGTTTCGAAAATCTCGATGCCTACGACGACAGATTCGCCAATGCGAAATCGGTGATCGCGATCATCGACAGCGACCCCCACGCAGCCGCAAGTTTCAATGCGAACATGCTCGGAGCCGCGGGCCAACTCCAAGGGACCTTCGTCGAAACCAGCATGAGCGGAGACATCGCCGCGGGTTCTTCGCAATATGCAATATATGCGGGACGCGTCCAAGCACTGATGGACGGCGCTCTGGAGGAAGAAGCCTTCAACCGAACCGGTGACGCTGCGGCGACGCAACAGGACATCATCAGCAGACGTGGGAAAACATACGACGAACTCGGTTGGCTGATTTCCGGCGGTGCCGCCATGATCCCAGGCTTCGGACCACCGACCAGCGTTGCAGTCAGCATGCTGGGAGTCGAACTCAAAGATCACGTCCTGGGCTCCCCGGTCGAAGTTCCTCCGGCACAACTCAACTTCACAGACCAGAGTTCGGCTTCGACGACCCTTCTCGATTACCGATTGGTTCAGGCACTCGACAACGCCTACGGAAGAAAAGACTTCGAGCAACTGAACGGTTTTCGAGTCAATGGCGATCCGAGCGAATCCCTCAGACCAGTCGATCTGGAGACCCTGGGTCTAAACGGCAAATTCGACAGCACGCTGCAGGACTATTTGACGTTTCGGGGATTCAATCGCGATACGTTCATGACCAACATGAGAGACGGACTCGACGATGTCGGATAGATTTCCTGCGTTTACAAGGCGAAACCACCGCGCCGCAACCGCTCTTGCACTGGCATTCAGCATGGGATCATGTATCGCGGGTTGCGCGGCACCCAACTCAACCGAAAACGTCAGCGCCACAACCACGCCCGCCGCGTCAAACGTCTATGTACTACCGAGCTACATGACCGACTATCACAACCAATGGCTCGCAGACCCCGGCATCGACCTCTTCAGCGAAGAGGCCACCATAATCCGAGCATTCATAGAATCCGACTACATCGTTGACAGTGGTGGCGATCGCAGCGACGCCTACCACGGGTTCTCGAGAATCACTGCGAACACTCGTGGAACGGTCTCGAGCGATCGCCGCTACGGAGAACCCGCAGACACACCACCACGCGTCTACCGAGGTACCAGCATCAACCGGATCTTGAGTATTCAAACAATTCCCGCCGGATACCCTGGCGATTCGACCGTCGTCGCTTACGCCTGCTCCGACGCCTACGATACCGATTACGACGGCCGCAAACCGGATTCGTCGCGACTCCCGAGCAGTAGTTACGAGATCTGGATGCACAACACCGCTTCTACGGCTACCCCCTACCCTCGATTCGAAGGGCCCCGCAATGCACCGGAAGGGGACGTCTTCGGCGGCTGGATCGTCGACAAATTCACCAGCTCCACCAGCGACCGTGTGCAACAGGAGACTTGCTCTGACTGGTTCAAATCGCGTCACGACGGGAATCGACTCCGGATGAGCACCGACTTCGCCCCACCCCTCGTCCTCCCCAACTACCCCGGCTGGCCAGAAGATGCGGCCCGGTAGGGGCCAGGGCAACGGTGCCGCGCCCAAATCTGACCAAGTCAGGACCTCAGCGGCGCTGCCGGACGCATGATGGAGTGATGACGGTCGAAAATTCGCACGCCTTGGACGAACTGGTAGCGGCACTCCCCGAGGGAGCCGTCCTGCTGGATCCGGATGTGACCGCGGGCTACCGCCAGGACTGGGCCGCCGACCCGACCGCCGGCCATCCCGCTGCCGTGGTTCGCGCAACGTGCACCGAAGACATCCAAACAGTGATGCGCTGGGCAACCGCCAACCGCGTACCGGTGGTTCCCAGAGGTGCCGGCTCGGGCCTTTCCGGTGGATCCAGCGCCGTCGACGGTTGCATAGTGGTCAGCACCGAGCGAATGCGACAGATCACGATCGACCCGGTCGCCCGTGTGGCGGTTACTCAGCCCGGCTTGATGAATGCGGAGGTCAAGAAAGCCGCCGCAGAGCACGGACTCTGGTACCCACCTGACCCGTCGTCCTTCGAGATCTGTTCCATCGGCGGCAATGCAGCCACCAACGCCGGCGGACTCTGCTGCGTCAAGTACGGAGTTACCACCGACTACGTTCTCGGACTCCGGGTCGTGCTGGCAGACGGGACAGCGGTCAGCCTCGGAGGTCCCCTTCTCAAGGACGTCGCCGGACTCTCCCTCACCAAACTGTTCGTGGGCAGTGAGGGAACTCTCGGCATCATCACGGAAATCACGTTGCGTTTGATTCCCGCGCAGCCGCCCGCATCAACCGTCGTCGCATCGTTCGACTCGGTACAAGAAGCTGCGGACGCGGTCTTGGCGATCACCAGCAACATGCGTCCGGCGATGCTCGAGTTCATGGATCATGCCAGCATCAATGCCGTCGAGGATTCGGTACGCATGGGTCTGAACCGCAAGGCTCACGCACTGCTGCTCGCGCAGTCCGACGCACCCGGCGCGGCCGGCGTGCTGGAAATCGAGACGATTGTTCAGGCGTGCGAAAACAACGGAGCCACCGAAGTATTCGCCACCGATGACCAGGCCGAAGGTGACGCTTTTGCGGCGGCACGGCGGGCAGTGTTCCCGGCAGTGCTCGCGATGGGAAGTCTGCTTCTCGAAGACGTGGGCGTTCCCATGCGCGCACTCCCCCAGCTGGTAACCGGGGTCGAAGCCATCGCCGACGACCTCGACGTCCTGATCTGCACGGTGGCGCACGCCGGAGACGGAAACACACACCCGCTCATCGTCTTCGACCCCGCAGACCCGGACATGTCCGAACGCGCACAGATCGCATTCGGACGGGTGATGGATCTCGCCATCGCGCTCGGCGGCACGATCACCGGCGAACACGGGGTCGGTCGACTCAAGCGCGACTGGCTGCCGTCACAGTTGGGCGAAGACGTCATGGCCCTCAATCGCAAGGTCAAGGATGCGCTCGACCCGCTGGGAATTCTCAATCCCGGAGCCGTCATTGCCGTGAAAGAAGCCTCTCTCGACTAGCTTTCACGTCGACGTCGAACGAGTTACGTCATCGAGGAACCGTCGGGCTGACCGAACGGACCAGCTCGGCCAGCTGACGGAATCCTTCTGCTCGGCCACTCGACGAGCGGAACACGACGCCGATCGTGCGACCTGGAGCCGGCGAGGCGAAATGCGCCGTCGACAAGTCCCCGCGTCGAACCTCCACGGCAACAGCCGATTCCGGGACCAAAGTCACCCCGAGTCCCCCGGCCACACATTGCACGACTGTCGCGAGAGAGGTAGCCCGCGTGTCGCCGGCAAGCGGATGGGCGTCTACCGAACGGCACAGATCCAACGTCTGGTCGCGCAGGCAGTGGCCGTCGTCGAGCAAGAGCAACGGCAGTGCGTCGAGCACGTCCGCTGTGAGATCGACACGTCCAGCCAAGGAATGATCGTTCGGCACGACCATGACAAAATCCTCTTCGTACACAGGAACTTCCACCAGGCCAGGTGTTCCGGCAGGAAGCGCCAACACCGCGACGTCGAGCGCTCCCGATCGCAGGGCATCAAGCAAGCGCGCCGTTTGATCCTCGACTATTTGCGGCGCCAACGACGGCAGCTTCTCGCGCAGCTCCGGCAACAACCCCGGAAGAATGTACGGCGCAACGGTCGGGATCAACCCGATGCGTAGCGGTCCGGTCAGAGAGTCGCCGGAGCCGGCCGCGCTCGCGACGAAACCGTCGGCAGCCTCGAGGATTTGCTTCGCCTGACCGAGCAAGCGCTGTCCGTCCGCGGTCACGAGCACGCGGCGCGTACTACGTTCGATCAGCTTGACCCCTAGTCCCGCCTCGAGAGCCGCCAGCGCCTGCGACAGTGTGGGTTGGCTCACACCGGAACGTGCTGCGGCAGTACCGAAGTGCCGGTACTCGGCCACCGACACAAAGGCACGCAGCTGTGACAAGGAAGGTTGATAAGTCTGATCAGACATGCCTATCAGTGTAGTGCCACCCATCACCTTTACCTTTTGAACGGTTTGATGCAGAATGGACTCATACCAAAAAGCGCCGGTCACAACCTCGACACTCCAGTCGAAACCGTCCGACCCGCTGACGGTGACAAACCCTCTCGATCCAGCACGTTCGGCCGTCACAGTCCGAACAGCCGGATCGTGTGCGCAAGAAATTCCTGTTCACGAGACACGTAGGAGAATGAGACACATGGCTCTGCTCACAATCGGCGACCAGTTCCCCGCTTACAACCTCACGGCTGTCATCGGCGGCGACCTGTCCAAGGTCGATGCCCAGCAGCCCGATGACTACTTCACCACCGTCACCAGTGACGACTACGCAGGCAAGTGGCGCATCGTCTTCTTCTGGCCCAAGGACTTCACCTTCGTGTGCCCCACCGAGATTGCTGCATTCGGCAAGCTCAACGAAGAGTTCGCAGACCGTGACGCTCAGGTTCTCGGCGCTTCCGTCGACAACGAGTTCGTGCACTTCCAGTGGCGTGCACAGCACGAAGAGCTCAAGACCCTCCCCTTCCCGATGCTCTCGGACCTCAAGCGTGAGCTTGCCGAGGCCACCGGCGTCCTCAACGCCGACGGCGTTGCAGACCGCGCGACGTTCATCGTCGACCCCAACAACGAGATCCAGTTCGTCTCCGTCACAGCCGGTTCCGTCGGCCGTAACGTCGACGAGGTTCTCCGCGTCCTCGACGCTCTCCAGAGCGACGAGCTGTGCGCATGCAACTGGAAGAAGGGCGACCCGACCATCAACGCCGGCGAGCTTCTGACTGCGAGCGTCTGAGTATGAGCGTCGAGAACCTCAAGAACTCGCTTCCCGAGTACGCGAAGGACCTCAAGCTCAACCTGAGTTCCATTGCGCGCACGACGGTCCTGAACGAGCAGCAGTTGTGGGGAACGCTCCTCGCAACGGCCGCAGCCACCAAGTCTGCGTCCACGCTCAAGGAGATTGCTTCCGAGGCTGCCGACAACCTGTCGGCAGAGGCATACAACGCCGCTCTCGGCGCAGCGTCGATCATGGGCATGAACAACGTCTTCTACCGCACCAAGGGCTACCTCGACGGTAAGTACGACGACCTTCGTGCCGGCCTGCGGATGAACATCATCGGCAACCCGGGCGTCGACAAGGCCGACTTCGAATTGTGGTCGCTTGCAGTGTCCGCGATCAACGGCTGCAACCACTGCCTCGAAGCTCACGAGAACACCCTCCGCCAGGAAGGTGTCGACCGCGAGGTCATCTTCGAAGCGATCCGCGCCGGTTCCATCGTCGCGGGCGTCGCACAGGCTGTCGAAGCCAACGAGATCCTCTCTGCCGCACAGGTCTGATCACTCGGACCTGAGTGCAGTTCGACGAGCCCTCCCCACCGTGAAGGTGGGGAGGGCTTTTCGCGCGCTAGGGTGGACCGATGGGTATCGAGGTGAGTGTGGTCCGGGTCTTCACGGACGAGAACGGCAAGCACGGGAATCCGTTGGGAATCGTCGACGCGTCCACGGTTGCAGAATCGGATCGACAAGCCGTCGCGAAGGAACTCGACTACAGCGAGACCATCTTCATCGACGTTCCGGATGACGGCGCCTCGCGTGCGCGGGTCCAGATCTTCACTCCGGCAGCAGAACTCCCCTTCGCCGGACACCCGACCGTCGGTGCCACGTGGTGGCTGGGCGAACAGGGCCGTCGCGTGAGCGCCCTCGACGTTCCTGCCGGCAGTGTCGACGTCCGCCAATCCGGCGCTTTGACGTGGGTACGCGCGCGTGCCGAATGGGCACCGGAATTCGCGATCTATCCGATGGACACGGTCGACGACGTCATCGACGCAGATCCGTCCGACTACGAGGCGGATCATTCGTATCTGTGGGCATGGCAGGACAAGCTCGAAGCTGCCATCCGCGCACGCATGTTCGCACCGGTGATGGGAATCGCCGAGGACGAGGCGACCGGATCTGCAGCGCTGCGCATCACGGACCGATTGAGGAAATCACTGCTCATCACCCAGGGACGCGGATCGGTGCTTCACACCACCTTCTCTCCGGAAGGGTGGCTCGAAGTCGGCGGCCGCGTCGTCGCCGAGCCGTCACGAACCTTGTGAGTACCCGGCGGGATTGCGTCCGGCCTCGAGGTCACGTGCGCTGAGTGACACCGAGATCTCGTCACCGAGCGCAACTCCCGGCGCGAGGGGCAACTGATCTCCACTCCAGAACTTGCCCGGATCGAACCAGTTGATACGACGGTTACCGACAAGCAGACCCATCGCCTCATAGGTCTTGGCAACCACTTCGGCGCAGTAGGCGCTCTCGACGGCCACTGCGGACACGTCGGACTTCTTGCGCAGCTTCGGGATTCGGCCTCCGAACCAGCGTGAGGCAAGCTTGGCCGTCGACGGGAACGGCGTACCGTCCAGCCGTGCGATCGTCTTGAGCAGAGCGTCTTCCTGCTCCCGGGTGACTTCGTGGTCGAGCTGGCGCAACCATCCACGCTGCCCGTACTTGGCGCCCCAGACCTGAACCGCCGATCGCAGATCGTGCAGTTGGACACCACGCTGGAAGCGTCCGGTCCACATGTCCTGCAGCGAGTGACCGAGTTCCGCATGCCACATCAGCGGCGGAAGGTCGTCGATCACGACCGACATTCCGACGTGGTTGACCGGGCTGTTGGTCAGCGTCTGGATGGCCCGGTCCGCCGTCGACTCTCCGCGGAAGATCCAGATGTCGCCCGTGCGGGTCGCCGCGGCGGCCTCCTCGAGACTCACCTGCGAAAGCAATCGTCGGTCCATGCCTCTAGCGTAGAGGGATGAAACTCCCTACTCCTCTGCGCGCCTCGCACGTTTGGAAACTGGTCGGCCTCGCCGGTGCAATGGGCGTTGCCGCCACCGGGGTTCTCGTTGCGCGCGGCGAACGCCAGCGTCGGGCCTACTCTCCGGACGAAATTCGCTCGGTACTGCACGAGCGGTACACCCAGGCCTACGCCAAGCAGTCGGAACAAGAGGTTCTGGAACTCGAACCTGCACCCAACGCTGTGCGGCGCCGAATCGAGAAACTCTTCCGGCGCCGCAACTGAACTCATCCGAGAGCTGCGAGGATCCCTGCTGCCATCTCCGCGACCTGATCGTCGGTCATGACGAACGTCGGCGAAATCTGCATCGCACCCTGACCCGCCGCACGACCCGAAATACCGTGCTCACGCAACGTCTTCACGAAAGGCAACGCCTCCGCCGGATCAGCCAACTGCACCGCAGCGACCGCACCCAGTCCACTACGAACCTCCGCCACCCGCGGATGCTCCGCCAACGGCTGCAGATGCGTATGCAACGACGCCTCCAGACGCTTCGACTCCCCAAGCAAATTCTCACGCTCGAGAATGTCGAGGTTCGCCATCGCCGCCGCAGCAGCACCGGCATGCCCGCCATACGTGTAACCATGACGCCACCACGAACCCGCATAGAACGGCTCCGCCACCCGCGGCGCGATGAACACCGCACCCATCGGAACGTAACCGGACGTCAAACCCTTTGCCGTGGTCATCATGTCGGGCTGCAAATCGAAACGAGTAGACGCGAACCACTCGCCGCCGATACGACCGAAACCGGTCACGACCTCGTCGACGACAAACAGAATGTCGTGCTCGCGGCAGATGTCGCGCACCTCGGCCAGGTACCCCTCCGGCGGAAGATACACCCCACCGGCACCGATGATCGGCTCCGCGAAGAACGCGGCGATCTTGTTCGCACCGATCCTCTCGATCAACTCGAGCAGACTCTTCGCATCATCCCAGCCGACCGTGGCCGCATCCGCCATCAGCTCGCCGTAACCCTCACGGTTCACCGGAATACCCGCCAGAGCTGTTCCCGCAACATGCATTCCGTGGTACGCCTTCTGGCGACCGACGATGATCGCCTTCTCCGGCTGCCCCACCTCGTGCCAGTACCGGCGAGCGAGCTTCGCCGCAGTGTCCACCGAATCCGAACCACCCGAAGTGAAGAAGATCTTGCTCCCGGCAACCGGCGCTATCGTCGCCAACCGCTCCGCCAACACCTGCGTGGTCTCGGGAACAAAATCACCGAAGTTGGAGAAATGAGCGATCTTCGACAACTGAGCCGCCACCGCATCCGCGATCTCCGTGCGCCCGTGCCCGACATTGGTGAACCACAGGCCCGCCGTCGCATCCAGATACCGAGTGCCCTCGGAATCCCAGATGTACGCGCCCTCACCGCGAGAGACGACAAACGCGCCGTTCTTCTCCACAGCGCCCATGTCCGCGAACCCGTGCCACAATGCCGAAGCCATC
>NZ_BCRM01000004.1 GCF_001552595.1 Rhodococcus erythropolis NBRC 15567 | reverse complement strand
ATTGTCCCCTTCGAATACAAACGATGCTGGTGTGCAAACGATGTGCTGCGACTATATCGACACCGGGAATCGGCGCACGACGGCGCTCGCCGGGCACAGGCATTTCCGGGTACACACGTAATCTGTCGACCATGACTTTTGCCGACAATCTCGCCGCACTGCCCACCATCGATCATCTGGCCGCCATCGAGGTACTCGACGCCGACGGAACCGTCATCGACACCGTCGAGAACAAGCCCGGAAAGTCCGGCTCGGTCAAGGTGTACAACCATCTCGCTCAGGTCTACGGCGCGCTCACACCCGAAGCCGCCTCGGCAGGACTGACGATCTTTGCCGAACACACCGAGGACGCGCGGGCGAACCCCGGTAAGCACCCGAACGTGGACCGCCTCGAGCAGGTGCTCGCCTCCGGCAATCCACTAGGACTTCGCAGCGTTCCGTCCGCGTAGCCCGGCTCCCAGCCGTCCGACGGCATTGACCGCCAACGCCATCAGGGCCATCGCGATGCCCAGTACGACAAATCCGATGAACAGGGCCAGATAGCCCTGGTGGCGAGGATCCATGAACGGATACGGATACCAGTCGACGATCGGCCCTCGAATCAACGTGTACACCGCGTAGATCACCGGAAACAGCAGCCACTGCAGCGAGCGGATTTCGGAGATCCTGTGCCTCGAAGCGAAGAACACCCAGTCGAGGAGCATCACCAGCGGAAGAATGCGGTGGAGCGCCGAGTTGATCCACGCGTCGTTCAAATTGACGTCGATGTTCGCCAGTAGAACGGCGTAGATGATTCCGGTGATCACCATGTAGAGCGTCACCGCACCGCGAACCGACTGCCATGTCCGAGACTGCGGATCCCGAAGGGCGCCGACCAGCAATACGATCACCGCAAGGATGTTGCTCTCGATGGTGAAGTAGCTCAGATAGTTCGACAACGAGAATCCGTCGGCGTTTCGAATCGGAATCCACAGCAGCGCCGTGAGTCCGTATAACGCGAACAACAGGCGAAGTACTCGCACGGCAACAGGCGTCGACGCGACCGGTGCAGCAGCCTCATTTGCGGTATTTGTCGTCACTGGTCGATATTTGCACATCAAAACGATCTGCGAGCGGTAGTTGTGAACGCGTTCGATAGGCTGTCATCAGCATGTCTACAACACCACCGGCCCCACTCTCCCCCAAGCGGAGTGACCTGAAGAGCGCGCTGGCGCAGGTCTCACTCCGCGACGAGAGTCGACTCCGTCGCAAACTCGACCGTGCCCGCACACCAGACGCTTTGGTGGCGCTGGCCGAGGAAATTGAAACGGCGCGCACACGGTTGGCCGCACGATCCGCCAATGTTCCCGCAGTCTCGTATCCGGAAGCTCTGCCCGTCAGTCAGCGCAAGGACGACATCGCGACCGCGATCTCGGAGAATCAGGTTGTCATCGTCGCCGGCGAGACCGGCTCGGGTAAGACAACTCAGATCCCGAAGATCTGTCTCGAACTCGGACGTGGCGTCCGCGGCCTGATCGGACATACACAGCCTCGCCGGCTGGCAGCACGCACCGTTGCCGAACGTATCGCCGAAGAACTCGACACCGAACTCGGCGACGCCGTCGGATACACCGTGCGGTTCACCGACCAGGTCTCGGACCGCACCTACGTCAAGCTCATGACCGACGGCATTCTCCTCGCCGAAATTCAGCGCGACCGTATGCTCCGACGCTACGACACGCTGATCATCGACGAAGCGCACGAACGCAGCCTCAACATCGACTTCATCCTCGGTTACCTGGCTCAGCTGCTCCCCCGCCGACCCGATCTCAAGGTCATCATCACGTCGGCGACCATCGATCCCGAACGCTTCGCCAAGCACTTCGCTGTCGACGGTAAGCCCGCGCCGATCGTCGAGGTATCCGGGCGAACATTCCCCGTCGAAATGCGTTACCGGCCACTGACCGTCGAGTCCGGCGACATCACCTTCGACCGCGATCCCGTCGATGCGGTCTGCGAGGCGGTCGACGAGCTGAGCGCGGAGGGCGAAGGCGACATCTTGGTCTTCCTCTCCGGCGAACGCGAAATTCGCGACACCGCAGACGCTTTACGCGATCGGCGTCTTCGCAACACCGAAATCGTCCCGCTGTACGCGCGACTGTCTGCTGCCGAGCAACACAAAGTGTTCTCGCCGCACACCGGCCGACGCGTCGTCCTTGCCACCAACGTAGCCGAGACCTCGTTGACCGTTCCCGGCATTCGGTACGTCGTCGATCCGGGAACCGCGCGCATTTCGCGATATTCGGTGCGCACCAAGGTTCAGCGGTTGCCGATCGAGCCCATTTCGCAGGCGTCAGCTCGTCAGCGTTCCGGGCGTTGCGGCCGCGTCGCCGAAGGAATCTGCATCCGCCTGTATTCCGAGGAGGACTTCGAGTCACGGCCGGCGTTCACCGAGCCGGAGATCCTGCGGACCAATCTCGCATCCGTCATCTTGCAGATGACGGCCCTCGGTCTGGGCGACATCGCCGCCTTCCCCTTCGTCGAACCGCCGGACCAGCGCGCCGTCAAGGACGGAATCGGACTGCTCGAAGAACTCGGCGCCATCGCGCGAGGTTCCGAGGCAAGCCACCCCGAACTGACGCCGGTCGGCCGCGAGCTGGCCCAGATTCCGGTGGATCCGCGGATGGCACGAATGCTGGTGGAAGCCAAGAACAACGGTTGCCTTCACGAAACCCTTGTCATCGTCGCGGCGTTGTCCATCCAGGACGTTCGCGAACGGCCCGCCGAGTTCCAGCAAGCCGCCGACGAAAAGCACGCCAGGTTCAATGTCGAGAACTCCGACTTCCTGGCATACCTGAAACTGTGGGACTACTTACGCGAACAACGTAACGACCTGTCCTCCAACCAGTTTCGCAAGATGTGCCGGAACGAGTTCCTGCACTGGCTCCGCATCCGCGAATGGCAGGATCTGCACGGGCAACTCCGGCAGATCACCCGCGGCCTCGGCTGGACGGTGGGTGAGACACCCGCAAGCGAGAACGCGATCCATCAGTCACTCCTCGCCGGTTTGCTCTCACACATCGGGCTACGCGAGGGCGAGAAGCGGGACTACCTGGGCGCCAGGGGCAGCCACTTCGCAATTTTCCCCGGATCGGGACTTTTCAAGAAGCCACCACGCTGGGTCATGGCCGCCGAACTCGTGGAAACGTCGAGGCTGTGGGCGCGCATGTCCGCGCGCATCGAACCTGAGTGGGCTGAAAAACTCGCCCCGCACCTGGTGAAACGCACCTATTCCGAACCGCACTGGTCCTCCAAGCGCGGCTCGGCGATGGCATACGAGCGGGTCACTCTCTACGGAGTTCCCCTGGTGACGGGCCGCGCAGTGACGTACTCACGAATCGATCCCGAGGCCTCTCGCGATCTCTTCATCCGCCATGCGCTCGTGCAGGGCGAATGGCAGACAAACCACAAGTTCTTCCACGAGAACCGCGCACTCCTCGACAACGTCGAGGAACTCGAGAACCGTGCGCGCCGCCGCGACATCCTCGTCGACGACGAAACTCTCTACGAGTTCTACGAAGAACGTATCGGCCAGGAAGCCGTATCCGCCAAGCATTTCGACCAGTGGTGGAAGACTGAGCGGCGCAAGAATCCGAGTCTGCTGACTTTCACGCCGGAAACGGTGGTCAACTCCGACGCGGCTGCAGTACTGGGCGGCGAGTACCCGGACGCCTGGCGCCAGGGCGACATGCAGTTTCCACTCACTTACCAATTCGAGCCCGGAAAGGACGACGACGGCGTCAGCGCGCACATCCCGGTCGGCCTGCTTGCGCAACTTCAGCCGGTCGGCTTCGACTGGTTGGTCCCCGGTATGCGCGTCGATCTGGTTACTGCTCTGATCAAGACGTTGCCCAAGAACATCCGACGCGCCGTCGTGCCCGCACCCGACTACGCCGCCGCAGCATTGGCAGCAGTCAAACCTCGATCCGAGCCGTTGATGACCGCAATGGCCCGCGAACTCTCGCACTTGGGCGGGATCCAGATCGACGCCAAGGACTTCGATCCCGCCGCGCTGCCCGACCATCTTCGGATGACATTTGTCGTCGAGGACGAATCGGGCAAGGTTCTCGCGAAGGGTAAGGATCTGGTGCAGCTACGAAGCACGCTCGCCCCGCGCGTACAGAAAGAAGTGGCCAAGGCGGCAACCGGTACCGAACGGGCAGCGGCAACCGTCTGGACATCCGAAACGCTCGGCGCACTGGAACCGACCATCACTCGCTCCATCGGCGGACAGCAGGTAACCGGCTACCCAGCACTGGTGCCGGAAAACGGCGGAGTTGCCGTTCGTGTCCTGAGTACGCCGGCTGCGCAGGCGCAGGCGATGCGGGAAGGCACTCGGGCGCTTCTTCTCGCGGCCGTTCCCACCCAACTCAAGGCCGTGACCGCCGGCTTGTCGAACACTCAGCGTCTGGCTCTCGGCCAGAATCCGGACGGCGGCTTGGAGGCCCTCGTCGAAGATTGCCGGGTGGCAGCTGCCAACGAAGTGATAGCTGCCCACGGCGGACCGGTACGCACGCCTGAGGCGTTCGACGCCCTGGTGAAGATCGCACGCTCCGAACTGGCCGGACGCGTCTCCGCGATCCTGCGCATGATTGTTCCGATCCTCGAACAAGCACACCAACTGAGCGTCGTTCTGGACCGCTCCCGCGGCGAAGCAGCAGACGACGTCCGAGAACAGTTGACCTCACTGCTGTTTCCGGGATTTGTCGCCGAATTGGGCTCGGCCCGCCTACGCGATTTGCCGCGGTATCTTGCCGCAGCAAAATTCCGTCTCGAAGCTCTAACCGCAAGTGCACAACGAGATCAGCAGGCGATGGACGTCCTCGACCGGGTGTACGCAGCGTACGACCGGTTGTTGAGTTCACTTCCCGAAGAGCGTCGCACTGCTCGAGATGTCGACTCGATCAGCTGGATGATCGAAGAACTGCGCGTGAGCCTGTTTGCGCAGTCCCTCGGTACACCCACACCGATTTCCGAAAAGCGAGTCCTGAAAGCTATCGAAGCGATCAAGCGTTGACGTTCGGCGAGAATTGCGCGATCAGTAGATTGTCTGAATGTTGACGTTGGTGAGGAAACCACCAAAGGTGGCAACAGTGTTGGCGAACCCGAGGGTTACCAGGCTGTTCACGACTCCGAGAACTGCAACTAAGTTCATAACGCCTCCGTGAAGATCCGAGATGCGGACGAACGTACTTGGTCGACACTAAGCGAATAACTTGCCCGATTTGTTCGATTGTTCGCTTTGTGTTCTCAGCGTTACCTACGGCCGCTTTGTGCTCTCAGCGTTATCTAAGGCAAAGGCCTCAGTCGACGGAAACGGTCTCGGCGCCGGAAGCCTTGTCGGCAGCACGGGTCTCGGCATGTTCGCGCATGTCGGTGATCTCACGTTCGAAATCCGCGGCAGAACTGAAGGACTTGTACACCGATGCGAATCGCAGGTATGCAACCTCGTCGAGATTTCGAAGCGGATCGAGAATCGCGAGCCCTACCTCGTTGCTGGGAATTTCGGCAGAACCCGAAGCACGTACGGCATCTTCGACCTGTTGGGCCAGCAAATTCAGCGAATCGTTGTCCACTTGGCGGCCCTGGCATGCGCGACGCACTCCTTTGACCACCTTTTCTCGGCTGAACGGCTCCGTCACGCCGCTGCGCTTCACAACCGAGAGAACTGCCGTCTCAACCGTGGTGAATCGGCGGCCACACTCGGGGCACGAACGGCGCCGCCTGATCGCCTGGCCCTCGTCGGCCTCGCGCGAATCGACCACTCGGGAATCAGGGTGCCGGCAGAACGGGCAATGCATCGGGGTTCCTTCGTTGTCGCCGAAATGGCCGCAACTCAGATTCGCTACCGACTGCAAATCCTCCGACGATTTACAGAGCAGATCCACGTACTCAACGCGACCACCCGAGGTGGTGGGACTGTCAAGTGGACAGCTTACTCGCTGTGAACCGACTGCTCTCACGCTCGGTACGCCCCCGCCTGGCACGGGGTACGGTCAGCGGCCCGAGGCCGGCACGATCAGCGTTTGCCCAACGGACAGTCCGGAACTCGACATCGCATTGAGATCCATGATCTGCTCGATCACCGAGCCGACAGCCTGGCCAGGCGCAACCTTGGCAGCAATATCACTGAGGGATTCACCCGCAGCAACACGAACCACTTCGGTCGCACCGTTTGTCGCAGCGACATCACCACTCGACAAAGCGCCGATCCCCACCAACGCCAACACTGCCAGTGCAGTGAATACGGCGCCAAGGAACACTGTCTTCCAACTGACGTCCTCGGCAGCCACTTCATGTTCGACCCGTGAGACACCGACTCTGTTTCGGTGCGCGAAACTTCCTCCGTACGGGCGTGACGAATCGTGCTCGCCGTCCCACCGGCGAGGAGATTCACGCAATGAACGCGAACCTGAAACCGCGCCAACCGCCGGAACACGACGAACGACGGCCGCCTGCGGTTCGTTGTCGACATACCTGGCCACGCCCCGCATTTCGGCCGTGCCGCGCCGTTCGAACGACACACCGTCAGCGTCGGATCCACCATCGGGCCCATAGAACGAGGGGTGGTACTTCAACGCCGACGTGCCGTCGAAACCAATCGCGTCATCACCAATCGCGTCGTCACCAATCGCGTCGTCGAAAACCCTGTTGCTTCTCAGTGCTGCGTTACCCATCGTGACCTCCGCTGGTCGACACCGATCGATGTGTTCGATCATGCGTTCGATGGAACGCATGTTCGAATTTCTACCACGCCTGGCCGACAATGTCTCTACTTCGAGCGACACGAATCGAACAGATGTTTGAAACCGCGAGCAAATCCGGCTAGATTCGTGTCAGACCACACAGCGGGAATTGCGAAAGCCTCCGTGTTTGTCGACAGCTCGAATGTTGGCAGGAGGCACCGACAGGTTTCTGCGCGATTTGCACCAGGCACTTTTTCAGACACAGCTTTTTCAGACACGACTTCTTCAGACACGACTTCTTCAGACACGGAGGCAACAGGCCATGAAGGACGATCGCTCCAGCACAGCCGCGGAGGCAGGAGCTTCTGCAGTTCCGTCTCCGTCGAGCGAGACGCTCACCGAGCGTCAGCGGCGCGTTCTCGAAGTCATCCGCGATTCGGTGACGGAGCGCGGGTATCCGCCGAGCATTCGCGAGATCGGTGATGCGGTGGGGCTCACCTCCACGTCGTCGGTCGCACATCAACTGCGAACGTTGGAGCGCAAGGGCTTCCTTCGACGCGATCCCAATCGCCCTCGCGCAGTCGATGTTCGAGGTCTCGACGAGGTTGCGGCCGATACCGCCATCGCGTCGGTGTCAAAGCATTCCGGCGAGTACAACAGTGCCGACCCGCTACCGGAGCCGGCGTTCGTCCCCATCCTGGGTCGCATCGCTGCCGGCGGACCGATCCTTGCCGAGGAAGCGGTAGAGGACGTGTTCCCACTCCCCCGCGAACTCGTCGGCCAGGGTTCGCTCTTCATGCTCAAGGTTGTCGGCGAGTCGATGATCGATGCAGCGATCTGCGATGGCGACTGGGTTGTCGTCCGTCAGCAGAACGTCGCGGAGAACGGTGACATCGTGGCCGCCATGATCGACGGCGAAGCCACCGTGAAGACGTTCAAGCGTACGAAGAAGGAGGTGTGGCTGATGCCGCACAACGAACTCTTCGAGCCGATTCCCGGCAACAACGCCGTCATCCTGGGCAAGGTTGTCACCGTCATGCGGAAGATCTGAGTTCGCTCGCACCTCGATCACAAAACTCTGGGCCCCGGCATCAGCTGGGGCCCAGAGTCTTTTCGTGACGATCAGCGGTCCATCACCCGAATCAGAGGTTCAGCGAACGTCCGATGATCTCCTTCATGATCTCGGTTGTGCCACCGTAGATGGTCTGCACACGAGAGTCCATGTACGCCTTGGCAACCGGGTATTCCTTCATGTAGCCGTAGCCTCCGTGCAGCTGGAGGCAGCGGTCGATGAGCTTGACCTGGGCTTCGGTGGTCCACCACTTCGCCATCGCAGCTTCCTGCACGGTCAGCTTCTCGGCATTGAGCTGCTCGATGAACTTGTCCACCAGGATGCGCACTGCCGTGGTCTCCGTTGCCAATTCGGCCAGTACGAATCGGGTGTTCTGGAAGCTGCCGATCGACTTGCCGAATGCCTTGCGGTCGCGGCAGTACTGGATCGTGCTCTCGAGAACCGATTCCATTGCGGCAGCGGCAACGACGGCGATCGAGAGTCGTTCCTGGGGAAGGTTCTTCATCAAGTAGAAGAATCCCATTCCCTCTTCGCCCAGCAGGTTGGCAGCGGGAACGCGTACGTCGGTGAAGCTGAGTTCGGCAGTGTCCTGAGCCTTCATGCCGATCTTGTCGAGGTTGCGTCCACGCTCGAAGCCAGGCATGTCCCGCTCGACCACGAGGAGGCTGAAGCCCTGAGCACCCTTGTCCGGGTCGGTGCACGCGACAACGATGATGATGTCGGCGTTGATTCCGTTGGTGATGAAGGTCTTCGAACCGTTGAGGACCCAGTGGTCCCCGTCGCGAACCGCTTTCGTCTTGATGCCCTGCAAGTCGCTACCGGTACCCGGTTCGGTCATCGCGATCGCCGAGATCAGCTCACCCGACGCGAATCCGGGTAGCCAACGCTGCTTCTGCTCCTCGTTGCTCAACTCCAGGAGGTACGGTGCCACGACGTCGTTGTGCAGCGTGAAGCCGATACCACTGAACCCACCCTTGGTGGTTTCCTCGGTGATGATCGCGTTGTAGCGGAAATCCTTGACACCGCCGCCGCCGAATTCCTCAGGGACCGCAGTTCCCAGGAAGCCCTGCTTTCCGGCCTCGACCCAGACGTCACGATCGACGATGTTCTGCTCTTCCCACTTCTCGTGGTTCGGTGCCACGTGCTGTGCCAAGAACTTCTGGTACGACTCCCGGAAGAGTTCATGTTCCGGTTCGAACAGGGTGCGCTCCACGCCGACTCCTTGCAATTCGATATATGGCACTTCAGTGATGTACCCGCTGGGGATATACCCGCTGGGGTGTATTCGCTGAGACTGGGCACGCCGAAGTGCGCGGGCCCACGTCACTGCCTCCGACGGTAGAACCTGTTGCGATACCCGTCGATGACCCGAACGATCACGATTCGTGACTGTAGCGGTTATCTGTTACTCGAAGTACGGAATTTGGCGAGATATCGCATGATCGGGTATGCGACGAGGATGCCGATCGATCCCCAGGCGATGCCGCCCAACTCGACCGAACCGATGGTCAGCGTCAAGTTCCCGATGCCGGCGACCAACGCCGCCGCGGCGACCGTGAGGTTGACCGGATCGGTGAAGTCGACCTTCGCTTCCATCCAGATGCGCACACCGAGAATGCCGATGAGGCCGTAGAGAACCATCGTTGCGCCGCCGATGACGCCGTTCGGAACCGTGAAGACCAGTGCGCCGAATTTGGGCGAAAATGCCAGGATCACAGCGGTAGCGGCGGCTACCCAGTACGCGGCGGTCGAGTACACACGCGTCGCTGCCATGACACCGATGTTCTCGGCATACGTGGTGGTTCCGGATCCGCCACCGGCGCCCGCCAAGGTAGTGGCGAGACCGTCGGCAAACAGTGCATTGCCGGCCAGATCGTCGAGGGACTTACCAGTCATGGCGGACACCGCTTTGACATGTCCGACGTTTTCGGCGACCAGAACGATCACCACGGGGAGCGCGAGCACGATCACCGACCAGTCGAACGACGGTCCGTGCAGACTCGGCAGCCCGAACCAGTCCGCTTCGCGCAGAGCGGACACTCGTTCACTGTCGAGTCCGCCGATGACCGCGGCGAAAACCCAGCCGATCACGACGCCGACCAGAATGCCCAGCCGGCCGAGCAACCCGGGACCGACGACCGTGACCAGCAGGATCGAAACGAGCGTCACCGTGGCGATCAGCGGCTGCGATTCGAAGGAGCCGACCGCCGTCGGAGCGAGGTTGAGACCGATCAGCGCGACGACAGCACCCGTCACCACCGGCGGCATGACGGCGTCGATGACCCGGCTGCCGATCAGACGTACGGCGACGCCGATCAACATCAACACGATGCCGACGGCCATGACGGCACCGAGTTGCGCGGCCGGGCCCGATCCTGCCGACGCTGTCAGCGGGGCGATGAACGCGAAGGACGAACCGAGATAGCTCGGGATCCGGCCCCGGGTGATGAGCAGGAACAGCGCGGTGCCGATACCCGAGAACAACAGCGTCGTCGTGACGGGGAAGCCGGTGATGGTCGGAACGAGCAGTGTCGCTCCGAACATCGCGATGACGTGTTGCATCCCGATTCCGATGGTGCGCGGCCAACTCAGTCGTTCGTCCGGCGCCACGACGGCTCCGTCGGCGATCCGCTTGCCGTCTCCGTGGACAGTCCAGCCGATTCCGCCGGCCCCGGTCATTGTTTCTCGTTCGATCACAGGTCGAAATACTAGAGGTCAGGCGCTCGGTCTCCGACCGAGACCAACGAAACCAGTTCAGCTGATTGCGTCAGCCGCCGCTTTGCGCGCTGCCACCGGATCACCGGTTGCCAGCACCGCTGCCGCAGCCGCCTCACATTGCGCCATGGTGACGGATCCGACCTTCGCGCCCACACCCGCGACCGACGCCGCAGCACAGGAGAGCGAGGAAACTCCGAGTCCGGCCAGAACACACGCCAACAGTGGATCGGCGGCCGCCTCACCGCAGACGCCGACGCGCTTGCCTGCCGCCTGACCGGCCTGGGCCGTACGTGCGACAAGGGCGAGCACCGCGGGCTGCCACGGATCGGTCAGGTCGGCGAGTTCGGAGGACATCCGATCAGCGGCCATCGTGTACTGAGCGAGGTCGTTGGTACCGATCGAGAGGAATTCGACGTGTTCGAGAATCTGGTCGGCCAACAGCGCCGCCGCCGGGATCTCCACCATCACACCGGGAACAAGATCGCGTGCCCGCACCGCATCGGCAAAACGTTTCGCCTCGGCCGGGGTGGCGATCATCGGTGCCATCACCCACGGCGACGAGTTGGTCGACGCCGCGGCTGCCGCGATCGCGTCGAGCTGGCGGTTTAGAATTCCCATGTCCTGCCAGGCGATTCGGACCCCACGAACGCCGAGTGCCGGATTCGCTTCCTCTTGATGGTTGGCGAATTTGAGCGGCTTGTCCGAACCCGCGTCCAACGTGCGAATGATGACCTTCTTTCCTGCGAAGGCCTCGAGAACCTCGGCGTAGATCGCCGCCTGCTCGTCTACGGTCGGTTCGGTCTCACGGCCGAGGAAGCAGAGTTCGGTCCGGAAGAGCCCGATGCCCCCCGCAGCAGTCGACGCCGCGGCGCGAGCGCCCGCGCCGTCTTGAACGTTGGCGAGAACGTCTACCGGCCGGCCGTCCGCCGTCTGGCCCGGTCCGGTCCAGGTGCTGACGCGTTCGCGATCGATCCGGGATTGTTCGACCAGTTCACGCGCGTGCCCGGGATCCGGCTCCGCGATCACGTCGCCGGTTGTTCCGTCGATCAGAATCGGTATTCCTGCCGAGATGGATTCCAATTCCTTCGCGGCGACGATGCACGGGATGCCCAACTGCCTCGCGATGATTGCCGTATGGCTGGTCGGGCCGCCGTAAATGGTCACGAGTCCGATGATCTTGGTTGCATCGAGGCCCGCGGTGTCTGCAGGAGCCAGATCGTCCGCGCACAGCACCGACGGTGTCTCTGGCATGGGAACTCCAGGTTCGGGTAATCCGGAGAGTTCGGCGATCACGCGATCGCGGATGTCCTCGAGGTCGGTGACGCGCTCGGCCATCAAACCGCCGACCTTGGTGAACAGCACCACGAACTGCTCCGTCGCCGCGATCGCAGCCTGCACCGGGGGCACTCCGCCGGCGATCGACTTCTTGGCCGCCCCGATCCAGCCACGATCAGCTGCCATCGCCGCGTTGGCCTGCAAGACCTCTGCGGCCGCGCCGGTAGCTTCGGCGGCCCGTCCGAGAAGGCGGTTCTCGACAGCCTTCGCCGCTCCGACGAAGGCGTCTACGGCGGCCTCTCGATCGGCCTCGTCGAGTGCCGGCGCATCGGTGACGAGTTCTGGTCGGCTGGACGGCCAGATCGCCGGTCCGTAGGCGATTCCAGGCACCACGGGGGTGCCGTGCACGGTGATTCGGTTGAGCTGTTCGGTCATCTGTCCTCCTTGAGCGATGGGCCCGGTGTCACACCGGATCACCTCGAGCGCGTAAAGCCCTCACCTTCGTTGTGACGAAGATTACTCCCAAGTCTTGACATGTCAACACACTCGGGCGTAAAACAACATAAAGCAACATTCACTGTGATCCACAACGCACCGTCGGATCACACTTCGGAATCGGAGAGCACGTGTACGCGGAAGAACGCCAACAAGCGATCGGCACCATGGTGTCGCAGCGCGGACGCATGTCCGTGGCGGCTCTGTCGGAGACCTTCGGTGTGACCACCGAGACCGTGCGTCGCGATCTGGCCTTCCTCGAGCGGATCGGACAGATCAGGCGTGTACACGGCGGCGCCGTTCCCACCGGATCCCTCCACGTCACCGAACCGGGCATGGCGGAACGCGATCAGACCCGCGCGCAACAGAAGGACCGGATCGCCCGCTGCGCGGTCACCTACCTCCCTCCCACCGGCGGCAGCGTGATCTTCGACGCGGGCACGACCACGGGCCGCATGATCCCCGAACTGCCGACCGAGAACGACTTCACAGCCGTCACCAATTCCGTCCCGATCGGCGCACGCCTGGCATCGATGAACTCGATTTCCCTGATACTGCTCGGCGGTCGAGTACGCGGGGTGACTCAAGCCGTGGTCGGCGAGGACGCCCTACGCCTGCTGAGCACGTTGCGAGTCGACGTCGCCTTCATCGGAACGAACGCGATCAGCGTCGGGCACGGACTCTCCACTCCGGACAGCGAAGAGGCCGCCGTCAAACGAGCAATGGTCAAAGCCGCCAATCACGTTGTGGTGGTGGCCGATTCCACCAAAGTCGGCCGCGAGCACTTGATCAGCTTCGCCCCGCTCGACAGCATCGACGTCCTCATCACCGACGAAGAGATCAGTCCCACAGACACATCCGAGTTCCACGACCACGGAATCGAGGTGGTGATCGCATGATCGTCACACTGACAGCCAACCCGAGTATCGATCGGACCGTGCAACTCGAGCAACGGCTCGAACGAGGCTCCGTCCTACGCGCCCACTCCACTCGCAGCGACCCCGGCGGCAAGGGGGTCAACGTCGCGCGTGTTCTCGCCGCAGCCGACCTCGACGTGCTCGCGGTTCTACCGGGAAACGGTGGTGACCCTCTGCTCTCGGCGCTGGCAGCCGGTGGGATTCCCCACATCGGTGTCGCCACAACGGGTCTGGCTCGCACCAACATCACCATTGCGGAACCGGACGGGACAACGACGAAGATCAACGAACCCGGCGCAACGCTGTCCGGTTCGACGCTCGACGCCCTGGCACAGGAGTTGATTGTTCGCGCCGATACCGCACTGTGGTTCGCGCTGTCCGGCTCACTGCCCCCCGGCGTTCCGCTCGGGTGGTACGGCGAACTCGTCGCGGCACTGCGCGATCACCCGTGCAAGGTGGCGGTCGACACCTCGGACGCCCCGCTGACGGCACTCGCCGAAGCGTTCCCCGACTCGGCACCCGACCTGCTCAAACCCAACGGCGAGGAACTCGCACAACTGACCGGCGTCGACGGCCACGTCCTCGAACGTGCTGCCGAGAACGGTGATCCCGGGCCTGCGATCACGGCGGCGCAGCGATTGGTCGACCGCGGCGTCGGCAGTGTGCTCGCCACGCTCGGCGCAGCAGGTGCTGTCCTCGTCACCGCCGACGGCGCGTGGATCGCCACCGCTCCCCCGATTGTCGCAGTCAGTACCGTCGGCGCAGGCGATTCGTCGCTGGCCGGCTACATCCTCGCCGAAGCGGGAGGCGGCTCGGAATCCGAGCGGTTACGTCACGCGGTCGCCTACGGAAGCGCCGCTGCCTCCCTTCCCGGCACAACTCTTCCCACGCCCGAACAGATCGATCTGGCAGCGGTTTCGGTATCTGCAGCCGATGCCTCCTCTCCCATCCCCGTCCCCACCGAACTCGCCTGACGCCCTAAGGAACCTGACATGTCCGATACCAACGCAGCCGGCGGTTCCGGCCCCGAGATCATCAGTCCCGAACTGATCTCACTCGACACCGACCTGGGTACGACCAAGGAAGATGTCATTCGTTCTCTCGCAGCGCGATTGACTGCAGCGGGACGGGCGAGCGACGCCGCGGGGCTGGTCGCTGCCGCACTCGCTCGCGAAGCGCAGTCCGCGACCGGACTGCCGGGCGGAATCGCCATTCCCCACTGCCGCGCCGAGGCCGTCTCGTCCGCGTCCCTGGGATTTGCTCGACTGGATCCGAAGGTCGATTTCGGGGCACCCGACGGCCCCGCCGATCTGGTGTTCCTGATCGCGGCACCCGAAGGCGCCGGAGCCGAGCACATGAAGCTGCTCTCGTCCTTGGCCCGAGCGCTCGTCCGACCCGCGTTTGTCACGTCGCTTCGTGAGGCGTCGACGCCGGACGAGATCGTGCGACTGGTCGACGAGGTACTCAATCCCGCGCCGAAGGATGCTCCAGCAAAGGCTGCGGCAGCCACACCCACTCCTCCTGTTTCCACTGGGAAACACTCCACCGAGGAGGCCCCAACGCCCGCGGAGCGTCACATCGTCGCGGTCACCGCGTGCCCGACCGGAATCGCTCATACCTACATGGCTGCGGACTCACTCGTCGCCGCGGGTGAACGCGCCGGGGTCAAGGTTCACGTCGAAACGCAGGGCTCGAGCGGAAGCACCCCCCTTGACCCTTCGGTCATCGCCGGAGCCGCCGCGGTCATCTTCGCCACCGACGTCGGAGTGAAGGGCCGCGAACGGTTCGCCGGCAAACCCGTTGTCGCTTCCGGTGTGAAGCGGGCGATCAACGAGCCGGACAAGATGCTTGCAGAAGCGTTGCGCGCCTCCGAGAATCCCGCCGCCGCCACCGTGGACGGCACCGCCGCCGCGGCCGCGGATTCCGATGCCGGTTCCGTAGGGTTCGGCACCCACCTCCGTCAGGTCCTCCTGACCGGTGTCAGCTACATGATCCCGTTCGTCGCGGCCGGCGGTCTGCTGATCGCACTCGGCTTCCTGCTCGGCGGATACGAGATCTCCGGTCCTGCCAAGGACATCGTTCTCAACAACTCGATCACCAACCTTCCCGACGGTGGTCTGGCCACCTATCTCGGCGCAGTGCTGTTCCAGATCGGTTCGTTGGCATTCAGCTTCCTGGTGCCCGCGTTGGCCGGCTACATCGCCTTCGCTATCGCCGACCGGCCTGGCATCGCTCCCGGCTTCACAGCCGGCGCGGTCGCCGTGTTTGTCGGTGCCGGATTCATCGGCGGCCTGGTCGGTGGTCTCATCGCCGGTGTCGTCGCGCTCTACATCGGCCGGATCGCCGTCCCGCAGTGGCTGCGGGGCCTGATGCCGGTGGTGATCATTCCGCTGTTCGCGACGCTGGTTGTCGGAGCACTGATGTTCATCGTCCTCGGTCGTCCGCTCGCCGCGATCACCTCCGGTCTCACCGACTGGCTCAACGGACTGTCCGGCAGCTCGGCCATCTTCCTCGGCATCATTCTCGGCCTGATGATGTGCTTCGACCTCGGCGGACCGGTCAACAAGGCGGCTTACGCCTTCGCTGTAGCCGGACTCAACGTCAACGACCCGGCCACTTTGCGCATCATGGCGGCAGTCATGGCTGCCGGTATGGTTCCGCCATTGGCCATGGCACTTGCCTCGACGGTGCTGCGTCCCAAGCTCTTCAGCGAAGCCGAACGTGAGAACGGAAAGGCTGCCTGGTTGCTGGGTTCGGCATTCATCTCCGAGGGCGCGATTCCGTTCGCCGCTGCCGACCCGCTTCGCGTGATCCCCTCGATGATGGCGGGCGGCGCCGTCACCGGTGCGCTGATCATGGCTTTCGACGTCACTCTCAGCGCCCCGCACGGCGGGATCTTCGTCTTCTTCGCAGTCGGCGGAATCGGCTGGTTCCTGGTCTCGCTCGCCGCGGGAACCGTGGTAGCTGCGCTCGCCGTCGTCGGAGCCAAGGAGTTCTTCCGCAAGGGTCCGTCCGATGCCGAACTCGACCCCGAAATCGTGCCCGCTGCGGCATGATCGACAGCAAGCAACACTGCAGTCACCACTGTTGTCACCAAATCCGCCCAAAGACCGCACAACGTCCGCACCGATAGATTCACAACGAGGAGATCCCATGCCCAGCAAGACAGTTGCCGTCGGTTCCGCAGTCGGCCTCCACGCCCGCCCCGCCGCTCTCATCGCCGAAGCAGTCGGAGCCTCCGGCGCCACGGTCACCCTCGCAGTCGCCGACGGCGAACCGGTGGATGCAGGTTCGGCACTGATGATCATGACGCTCGGAGCCGCCAAGGACACCGAAGTCACCATCGAGTCCGACGACGCCGACGCACTCGCCAAGGTCGCCGAACTGGTAGCCGCTGATCTCGACGCCTGACCTGATGTCAGTCGGTGCTGTGTAGCGGGCCGGACACTCTCACGGAGTCAGTGCGAGTGTCCGGCCCAGCCAGTCCATTTCGAGTTCCAGAGCAGTGCCCCACACATCACCCGAGTGCCCGCCGGGAAGGGTGTAGTAGTCCACGTTCATGTCGGCGGCGCGCGCGGCCTCGAACATGATCTCCTGCTGAGGGCGGTAGATGTCGTCGTCTTCACCCGCGACAAATACACCAGACAACTGCGGATACCGATTCTGCGCCATCAGGTCTCGGGCGTTGACCGCGTCGAAAGCGTCTTCGTCGCCGTTGAACATCGCAGCCACAGTGTCCTCGTGGTCACCGGTCGACGGTTCGTCCTGGCCGGAGAAGTCCAGGAACGACGGGTATCGGTCCGGGAAGTTCACGGCCATTTCGATCGCGCATGTCCCGCCGTACGAAAACCCACCGATAGCCCATTGCGCAGCGTCCGGATTCACTTGAAGGTTCGATTCGATCCAGTTCGGGACGTCCTGGTCCAGATACGTCGCGACGTTGCCGAGCGCCGAATCCATGCAGCCGGGGTTGGCGTCGTAGTCCCCCAACGCGTCGGGCACCACCACCACGGGAGCAAGCCCGGAATGCCTCGATGCATAGGCGTCGACTGTGGTCGCGAGACGGCCACTGTCCAGCCAGTCACTGGGGCTGCCGGGCTCACCCGCCACCAACACCAGGACGGGCAACTCCGCACGTGGATCGGCAAGATAGGCCGGCGGGAGATACAACGTCGCCGGCCTCGCGTCGAAACCCGAGATGTTTCCCGGAATCGACGCTTCCGTCACGACGCCGTTGCTCGGCATCCGCACCGGAACCTCCCAATGAGTTTCGGTGGGAAGTCCCCGCTGTAGCCAAGGTTCGGCCCCGGGGAGCGAATCGAAAGCAACGTGCTCGACCGAGCCGACCGGCCAGTGCCCGACCAGTGATCCGAGCGTGGGGTAAGTGCCGGTCTGGGCATTGACCTGACCCACCGCGACGATCGCGGCCAGACCGGCCAACACCGTCACCGAAAGGCCGCGGGCCAGTCCTGGACGCCGAAGGAGAACAAGCGCCGCGCCGATGACTCCGAATATCGCCAACGCTATCCACACAAAACTCGACAGGGGTAGCTGCGCGGGCAACGGTCGATAACTGAGCCACACGAACATCGCGCCGCCGGCGGACCCGACCACTGACAAGCCCAGTGCGACAAGCACGGCCCGACGCGGCAACCAACGAAGCAAAAGCAGCGCGCCGACGCCGACGAGGACGGAACCAACGAGCAGCGCTGCGGTGATGTGTCCGTGCTCGAGTGACATACGCGAGAGCCGCGTCAGGAGTTGATGCCCGTGCATTCGTTCCAGTATCCACATCTACCGGCAGTCTGCGAATTCGTGGAATTGGTGGGAATCAGCGGCGTCGTCGAGATCTCACGAACGCCACACCTCCGAGCGCGCATCCTGCCGCGACCAATCCGGCCCACACGAATGTCCATGGATCGACCCCGACGCCGACCGAATCGCCAGACGAGACTGCCGTCGATTCGGTCGCTTCCACGAGCGCGCGCATCACGTGAACCGGCGGCAAAGCTCCACCCGCAGATTCCGATCCGATCAGAACATCGCCCGCGTCGTTGAACGCCACAGCCTCGCCCTGAGGCTCCGTCGGGAGCGGGATCCGCAACGGTTCGGTATCAGTGAGCGTCGCGCCGATTCCGCCGTCCACGACCTCGTACAGGTACAGATCGGAGTAACTCCGAAGCGCGATCGCCGAACCGTCCGACGACACCGCTCCCCCGGTGAACATCACCGACACGGGCTTCTCCGGTCCGAGAGATACGGCTCCGACGCGCTCGAGCGGCGTCGGGCCGGGTTGCGCCAAGTCACTCAGTTTCTGATCCCCGACGGGTGTGTAGACACTGCTGGAGCCGAACAATTCCTTGGTCACGACAAACACATGGCCATCAGGGTCGAGCAGAATCGATTCGGTGTCGTGCGCGCCGTCCGGGTACGTGAGGCGGTGCAACGTACCGTCACCGGAATCGAGGTCCATCGTGATGAACGCCACCGTGTCGCGGGTTCGGAGGTTGTCGCCGGTATCCGACAGAACGAGCGTTCGACCACTCACCGCAAGATCTTCGACGTCGTATGGATCGATCGGAACCGGAATCTGTTTCTGGACAACACAGTTCAGGTCCATTTCGAATACGAAGTCGTCACTGCCGCCGTCACCCATCGCGTAGATCCGATCGTCGACGACGACCATCCCCGACAACTCCTGGAGCGCAGGATCGGTAGGTGTACAGAGTGGGGCGAACTCGCTCGGCTCGAACGACGACGCCTGTGCGAGCGCTCCGGGAAGCAGTGCGGTTGCCGTAGTCGCAGCAAGCACCGCGACCACGACCCCGAAACTACGCACTAGGTGCGTACTCCACCAATGCCGAGGCCAACATCTGTGGCACGCGTGCGTGCACCCGCGTTCCCGCCTCTTCGTGAGTCGATTCCAAAATCGTTCCGTCCGAGTGGATTCGAGCCATCAGATCACCGCGCGTGTACGGCACCAGCACGTCGACCTCGACCTCCGGCCGAACCAGCACCTCGCTGAGATGTGCTCGTAGTTCAGCGATTCCTTCACCGGTCCGCGCCGAGACGAACACGGCACCAGGCAGCAGACCACGTAGTTGCGTCAAGGTAACCGGATCTGCCGCGTCGATCTTGTTGACCACGATCAACTCCGGCGGAGCCTTCGAATCCGTCTCGCGCAGAACATCGGTGACGACTTCCCGCACAGCCTTGATCTGTTCTGTCGGCAACGGATCCGAACCGTCGACGACGTGCAGAAGCAGATCCGCGTCGGTCACTTCCTCGAGAGTCGAGCGGAATGCCTCGACCAACTGAGTCGGAAGGTGTCGCACGAAGCCGACCGTGTCGGTGAGTACGTACTCGCGGCCGTCGTCGAGTGCGGCGCGGCGAGTTGTCGGGTCCAAGGTGGCGAACAACGCGTTCTCCACGAGCACACCGGATCCGGTGAGCGAATTGAGCAGACTCGATTTGCCCGCGTTGGTGTATCCGACGATGGCGATCGACGGGATGTCACTCTGCAGTCGACGGGTCCGCTTGGTGTCGCGAGCGGCCTTCATGCCCTTGATCTCGCGGCGCAGTTTTGCCATGCGCTCACGAATACGGCGACGGTCCGTCTCGATTTTCGTCTCACCGGGACCACGCAGGCCCACACCTCCGTTACTGCCGGCACGGCCACCGGCCTGGCGCGACATCGACTCGCCCCAACCACGCAGACGCGGGAGCATGTACTCCATCTGAGCGAAAGCCACCTGGGCTTTACCCTCACGAGACGTGGCGTGCTGAGCAAAGATGTCGAGAATCAGAGCCGTCCGGTCGATGACCTTGACCTTGACGATCTTCTCCAGCGCCGTGAGCTGCGCCGGCGTCAGCTCACCGTCGCAGACGACGGTGTCGGCGCCGGTCGCCAGGACTACTTCGCGCAGTTCCTGAGCCTTGCCGGAACCGATGTAGGTGGCAGCGTCGGGTTTGTCGCGGCGCTGAACCAGTCCTTCGAGGACCTCGGAGCCGGCCGTCTCGGCCAGTGCGGCCAGCTCGGTCATGCTCGCCTCGGCCTGCTCGGCAGTTCCCTGCGTCCAGACGCCGACCAGGACAACTCTTTCGAGTCGAAGCTGGCGGTACTCGACTTCGGTGACGTCCTCGAGCTCGGTCGACAGACCGGCCACGCGGCGCAGGGCGCCGCGATCTGCGAGTTGCATCTCACCGGTCGACGGGTTGCCCGATGCGGACGCTGCCGTGTATTCGGCTTGCGCGTACTCGGACTGCTCGTGAGCGGTGGACTCTTCGTTTTCATGTGTGTTCGTCATACAAGATCCATGGTCCCACGAAACCTGGCCACGGTGCATCCGTATTTCCTGCAGGCGTATTTCCCGCGGGCGATATCACACGAGCGATTGCCACCAGGCATCGCTGATCGTCCCGTTCGCCACCAGAACCGAGGGCCCCCGCAACGACCCTTCGCCGCCTTCGACGGTGACCTGCACTTCGCCGCCGAGCACGCGCACCAGCACCGAGCCTTCGTCGCGGCCGTCGAACTTCAGCGCCGCGGCCGCAGCTGCGACCGTTCCGGTTCCGCAGGAACGAGTCTCGCCTACGCCACGCTCGTGTACGCGCATGTGAACCCCACCGTCGTGGATCGGCGTCACGATCTCGATGTTGACCCCGTGCGGGAAGAACCCCGGATCGAAGCCCGGAGAAACACTCAAATCGAGCGCACTCAAAACTTCTGCCGTCACGTGCTCGTCGACACACGCCAAATGCGGATTACCGACGTCGATGCCGACGCCGGCGAAGACGCGGCCGTCGATTGTTGCCGAACTGGTGCCGAGGTCCTTGATCGGGCCCATCGCCACGGTCACGTCACCATGTGTGGCGTCGTAGCCGTGCACCACGACCGGACGCGCTCCGGCACGACTGCCGACCACGAACTCGTCCTTGCTCTCCAAGCCCGAGGCCTTGAGATAGTGGGCGAATACGCGAACTCCGTTTCCGCACATCTCCGCGATGGAGCCGTCGCTGTTGCGGTAGTCCATGAACCAGTCTTCGGCAGCGACGCCGTCGGGCAGCGCACCGAGCACGCCCGCGTCCGCAAGTGCGCCTGCCCGGGCGACACGAAGGATGCCGTCGGCGCCGAGGCCACGCTGACGATCACACAACGCTGAAACTCGCGCCGGCTCGAGATCGACCCGAACGTCGAGGTCAGGGAGAACAACGAAGTCGTTCTGCGTGCCGTGGCCCTTACTGAAATCCATGGTCGCCATCCTATCCGGACCTACCGACCGACTCACGCAGGTGACGCGGTGACCACGACGTTCTGTTCGTACGTGAATCCGGACGGCAACGAGGGGTCGGGCACGGTTGCGCCGCCGCAGGTCACGAGGACCAGCCTGGGCGCACCCGTTTCGGAAAAGAACTCGGCCGGCAAAGCCACCTTTTCGTACAGCTTCAGGCTCGCTGCGTGATAGGTGAACATCGTTCCGGTGTCGTCGCTCACGTAGATCGGTGTTCCGGGCTTCATCTGGTGCAGCGCCCACAAGGCGCCGTGCGTGCGATCACCGTCGTCGACGTGGCCGGCAACAAGATTGGTGCCCTCCGAAGATCCGAACTGCACGCCGTTGGTGAAATGCGAAACCTTGTCAGGATGCGGAAGGATCATTCCGCGGTTGGCGCCGAACCCACTGGTCACGATGTCGGCTCGCACATCCAGATCGGGAATCGCAAGCGTGTTCGGCGGCAGATCCGTTGGCGCAGGCGCCCAACTCGCCCCTGGATCGGTTGGAGCTCCCACGTCGAAGGGTGCTTCGGGAACAGGTGCGCTGATGGGCTTCCCGGCCGCACTCACCGCAAAATAGACGAGCACCCCGCCGACCGCGAGAAATGTGACGAGCAGTAGGAGAAGCGGCAGCCGACCCGCGCGTCGGCCTCTCGGTCGCGCGTGTGTCCCGGTCTGCGCCATGTTCGTTGTCCTCCAGTCCGTCGATCGCGAAACGAATGGATCGCGAAAGAGCTAACTGTAAGATAGCTGATCGGCACGATCGTGTTACAGGCCGCGATCTGCAAGGGCAGCGAAGGCCGAGCGAGCCAGCTCCGGATCGGCACCGTCGAGCCAGTGCACGCGTGCGTCACGACGGAACCATGATCGTTGGCGGCGAACGTAGCGCCGCGTCCCGATGAACGTCCGTTCGAGTGCTTCGGCCAAATCGTATTCACCGTCGAAATGTGCGAGCACCTGTGCGTAGCCGATGGCTCGCGGCGCTGTGACGCCCTCACGCAATCCTTGCTCGACGAGTACGGCGACTTCGTCGACAAGTCCGCCTGAAAACATCAGCTCGGTTCGCAACCGAATCCGGGCGTCGAGTTCTTCCGTATCCCGATCCACGCCGAGAATGCGGGTTCCCCAACGAGGGTCACCGATCTGCGGAGCTGAGGCCGCGAACGGCAGACCTGTCAGCTCGACGACCTCGAGCGCCCGAACCATCCGCCGGCCGTCCGTCGGCAGTATCGACGCCGCCGCTACCGGATCAGCAGCAACAAGCGCCGTATGCACCGCACCGACCCCACCGTCGGCCAGCACTGCCTCCCACTTCGCGCGAACTTCGGGATCCGTTGCCGGAAAGGACCATTCGTCGAGTAGGGACTGGACGTACATCATGGATCCGCCGACGATCACCGGAACCTTGCCCTCCGCGATCAGATTCTCGGCGATCGCGATCGCGTCGCTTTGATAACGCGCGACGGTGGCGGTCTCCTTCACGTCGAGAACGTCGAGCAGGTGATGTGGAATCCCGCGACGCTCGGCCGGCGTCAGTTTGGCGGTCCCGATATCCATGCCGCGATAGAGCTGCATCGCGTCGATGTTGATGATCTCACCGCCGAATTCTTCGGCCAGTGCCAACGCGAGATCGGACTTTCCCGACGCGGTCGGACCGACAACTGCGATCGGGCGAAGTTCTTCAGGGACGTTCACGGCCGCCACGTCCCGACGTGGTAAGCGACGCCGAACGGCGCGTCGCTGTAGTCGACCACCGAACGTGTCGTGGTTGACCGAGACGAGTCCATGAAGACACCGGCCAGGACCTGCCACGCCGCACGCCCCTGGGCTCCGACACTCCGGCAGAGCTGCGGATCGAGAGCAAGAAGCGCCTCCGGGTCACCGGCGGTCAGGGCATCGTCGATGGCTGATTGCACGCCAGCGGCGCGCTCGTCGAAGCTTCCGGGCGCCTTTGCCGTCAGCGTGGACGCACCGTCAGCCACGATCAGAAGCCCTTGCGGTCGGTTGTCGCTGTCGAGTTGCTTGCGCAGCTGCTGCCCGAATTCACGACATTCATTCACCGACGCCTTTGCACTGACGACGTGCATGTCGACGGTGATCTCCACGTCCGCTCGGGCACGCAGCCAGCCGGCAACAAGGGCGCACAGTTCGAGAGATGGCAGCGGTTCACCTGCCGCATCCGCGTCCAGGGACGTCCGGACATCGGCGCCGAATCCCGCGAAAGTACCGATCTGCCCACGTCCGACGCCCGATCGCCAGAGTTCGCCTGCATTCTCGGGTTCTGCATTCTCGGGGCCGACACCGACGCCCACCCAGTGAACCGCCTCGTGAGAGAGCCGGCGCACGGCGGCCGTCGCCGCGGCGCGCACCTGAGCAGACTCGGCCGAATCACCGGACAATTCCGGCACGAGTAACGGCGCCGAGGGGACGAGAACAGCGGAAGTCAACACAGTTGCCACGCTAGTCGACCCCGAGGTGGCGACCTCACACCCTCTTACCTGATTCAATAGTCGGAGAACGTGAGTACCGGGTTCAATGGAACCAGGAATGCGATCAGGCAGCCGTGACGCGCGGCAGAGACGAGGACCGATGACCGAGAACAGTGAACCCACCACCGGCGCCGACAGCAGTTCGGCCAGCCCGAGCCCGGCAGCACCCAAACCCGGTGCTCCCAAACCTGGTGGACCACGCCCCGGTGCGCCCCGCCCCGGAGCACCTCGCCCCGGCCCGGCAGCCTCGCATGCCGTCACCGCCGCGCCGGCCAGCGACCCGAGCAAGTTCGGCCGCGTCGAGGAAGACGGAACCGCCTGGGTGAAGACCGCTGACGGTGAACGCCAGATCGGTTCGTGGCAGGCCGGCGACGCCACCGAGGGCCTCGCCCATTTCGGTCGTCGCTACGACGACCTCGCGACCGAGGTCTCACTACTCGAGGCTCGTCTGACGTCGGGCGCCGGAGACGCCAAGAAGACCAAGGCTGCCGCCATCGCTCTGTCCGAATCCCTCTCCACCGCTGCCGTGATCGGTGACCTCGACGCTTTGGGCCGCCGACTCGACGTGATCGTTGCCGGGTCCGACGAGGCCGCAGCGCACGCGAAGGAAGAGAAGGAACAGTCCCGCGCCGCGAGCACCGCCCGCAAGGAGGCCCTCGCAGTCGAGGCCGAACAGATCGGTTCGGAGTCGACCCAGTGGAAGACCGCGGGTGATCGACTGCGCGAGATTCTCGACGAGTGGAAGACGATTCGCGGAATCGACCGCAAGGTCGACGACGCACTGTGGAAGCGGTATTCCAAGGCTCGCGAGTCCTTCAACCGACGGCGTGGAGCGCATTTCGCCGAACTCGATCGTGATCGTGCGAGCGCCCGTTCGACGAAGGAAGAACTGGTCGAGCGCGCCGAGAAGCTGTCGACCTCCACTGAATGGGGACAGACCGCTGGAGAATTCCGCGATCTACTCAGCGAGTGGAAGGCTGCCGGCCGCGCACCGCGCGAGGCCGACGACAACCTGTGGAAGCGCTTCAAGGGCGCTCAGGACGTGTTCTTCGCCGCACGCAACGCTGCTGCATCCGAGCGCGACGCCGAATTCGAGCAGAACGCGGTTGCAAAGGAAGAGCTGCTCGCTGCGAACGCGAACATCGATCCGGCACACGGACTCGAGAACGCTCGTGCAGCGCTGCGCGACCTGCAGGAGAAGTGGGACGCGATCGGCAAGGTGCCGCGCGACCGGATGCAGGAACTCGAAGCGAAGCTCCGGGCCATCGAAACCAAGGTGCGCGACGCCGTCGACGCCGAGTGGCGTCGTACCGATCCGGAAGCACTTGCCCGGGTCGCGCAGTTCAAGGAGCGGGTCAGCCAGTTCGAGGAGCAGGCCGCCAAGGCTCAGGCTGCCGGCAAGACGAAGGACGCCGAGAAGGCTCTCGCTCAGGCAAAGCAGTGGCGTGAGTGGGCCGAAGCAGCCGAGAGCGCTGTCAGCGAGTAGCAGACGACAAACGAGTACGACAACAACGCCGGCTGACTCCGAAAGGAGTCAGCCGGCGTTGTCTTGCGCTATTGGCTAAGAGAACTTCCGTGTCAGCCGACGTTCCATTCCTGATGCTTCTCGGCTTCAGCCGCAGCGATCCGGCGTTGCTCCTCGGCGGCGAGCTGAATGTTGGTTCGCGTCCAGACCACCTTGAGCCAATGGAACGTCAAGAACACGACGGCAAACCATCCGATGACCAGCCCGATCGACGGTCCTGCCACGTTGAATCCGGCGGGAATGGTCTGACGTGACCAGACGGCCATCATTCCCAGCGCACTCGCCACGGCACTACCGGCCAGCGCGACCCACGCCAGACTCCAGCGCCGCGTCACGAGTGCGAGCATCGAGAATCCGATGCCGAAGATGACAACGAACCACACGAACAAGCGTGAGAACAGTGCAATCCGTTCACTTTCCGCGTCCTGGTTGTACGCGAGCACATCCCAGCCGTTCGCAACTCCCGCATGGGGCAGTGCAAGTGTGCCGACCAGCACGAGCACCGCAACCGCGACAACCATGGCGCGCGCACCCGGATCGATTTCTCCCGCGACCTTGCGTTCCGCGTCGTCGAGGTCCTTGCGGTAGCCCTCGAAGGCGTCGTCGCCCGGCTGAGGTGTCTTGTTCTCGTGTTGCGAGGTCATGCGTTGCATCCCATCTGGACGGGTTGTGGGGCTGGGGCACCGATCTTCGGTAGTCCGAGACCTACGCCGATGGGCGGGGTCTTGGGTGTGATGCCCTTTTCGAACGAATCACCGGCGCGGGTCCGACGGTGTGTGAGCACTCCGTCATCTGCCACGAGGTGATGGGGTGCTCCGTGGGTGACGACGACCGTCACCACGTCGCCGGGTCGGATTGTGCCGTCGAGGTTTCCCTCGGGTCGGAAATGCACCAGGCGGCCGTCTCGCGCGCGACCGCTGAGACGGTGAGTCGCTGCGTTCTTGCGGCCCTCACCCGCAGCCACCAGCAGTTCTACCTCGGTGCCGACGAGTTTGCGATTTTCCTCGATGTTCACTTCTTCCTGAACCGCGAGCAATCGCATGTAGCGTTCCTGGACAACCTCTTTGGGGAGTTGATCGGCCATCTCCGCCGCCGGCGTGCCCGGGCGCTTGGAGTACTGGAAGGTGTAGGCGTTGGAGAATCGCGCCTTACGCACGACGTCCAGCGTCTCCTGGAAATCCTCTTCCGTCTCCCCCGGGAACCCGACGATGATGTCCGTGGTGATGGCGGCGTGCGGCATTGCGGCGCGCACCTTCTCGATGATCCCGAGGTACTTCGACTTGCGGTACGAGCGCTTCATCGCCTTGAGAACCTTGTCCGAACCGGACTGCAACGGCATGTGCAGTTGCGGGCAGACGTTGGGAGTGGTTGCCATCGCTTCGATGACGTCATCGGTGAACTCTGCCGGGTGCGGCGATGTGAACCTGACCCGTTCGAGGCCGTCGATGTGTCCACACGCCTTCAAGAGGGAGGCGAAGGCTCCGCGATCGCGCGGTTGCTCCGGATCGGCGAACGACACGCCGTAGGCGTTGACGTTCTGTCCCAGCAGGGTCACTTCCGAGACACCCTCGTCGACGAGTGCCTGCACCTCGGCCAGGATGTCGCCGGGACGTCGATCCACTTCCTTGCCACGCAGGGCCGGAACGATGCAGAACGTGCACGTGTTGTTGCAGCCCACCGAGATGGAAACCCAACCTGCATAAGCAGATTCGCGCTTGGCTGGCAGTGTCGACGGAAACGCCTCGAGTGCGTCGAGGATTTCGACCTCGGCGCGCTGATTGTGACGCGCACGGTCGAGCAGCGCGGGAAGCGAGCCGATGTTGTGAGTGCCGAAGACGACATCGACGAACGGTGCCTTCTTGACGACGGTGTCACGATCCTTCTGCGCCAGGCACCCACCGACCGCGATCTGCATGTCGGGGTTCGCCTCCTTGTTCGGGGCGAGCTGGCTGAGGTTGCCGTACAACTTGTTGTCCGCGTTCTCGCGGACCGCACACGTATTGAAGACGACAAGATCAGGATCGGTTCCGGTCTCCGCCTTCGAATACCCGGCGTCCTCGAGCAGACCGGACAGTCGCTCGGAATCGTGGACGTTCATCTGACAGCCGTACGTCCGCACCTCGTAGGTGCGAACAGGCGTAGCAGTTGCCTCCGGAACTGCAGTCGGCTCCGGAAGTGCAGGGGACATTTCGTCGATCAGTGACACGCTTCAGCCTAGCTCACGTCCACTACGACGTGTAATAACGCCCTGATAAACAACCGAAACGCGACATAAACGTCGTCACAGTAAAATTTCCATTACATATGGCAAGAACCATGGCGAAATCACGGGCGTCGACGCAAACTACGCCTAAGGTTCTCGTTTATGACCCAAGCCGACGATGCGACGACGCCGACCACCTCCGGCGATTCCACATCCATGATTTCGATGACCTCGGTGAACAAACACTTCGGGGAACTTCACGTCCTGCAAGAGGTCAATCTCGAGGTACCCAAGGGCCAAGTGGTGATCGTCCTCGGTCCGTCGGGCTCCGGTAAATCGACTCTGTGCCGCACCATCAATCGCCTCGAACCCATCGACTCCGGCACCATCGCCGTCGACGGAAAGACGCTCCCCGAAGAGGGCAAAGCACTTGCCGCACTTCGTGCCGACGTCGGGATGGTCTTTCAGTCTTTCAACCTGTTCGCGCACAAGACGATCCTCGAGAACGTCATGCTCGCACCGATGAAGGTCCGCAAGGCAAAAAAGGACGAAGCCAAGAAGACCGCGCAGGCGTTGCTCGAACGTGTCGGTATCGCCAATCAGGCCGACAAGTACCCGGCGCAGCTTTCCGGCGGTCAGCAACAGCGTGTCGCCATTGCTCGCGCTCTTGCGATGCAGCCGAAGGTGATGTTGTTCGACGAGCCCACCTCCGCTCTCGACCCCGAGATGGTCAACGAAGTCCTCGACGTCATGACCTCCCTCGCGAAGGAAGGCATGACCATGCTCGTGGTCACGCACGAGATGGGCTTCGCGCGCAAAGCCGGCGATCGTGTGCTGTTCATGGCTGACGGCCAGGTCGTCGAAGACACCACGCCCGAAGAGTTCTTCACCCATCCCAAGTCGGATCGGGCCAAGGACTTCCTCGGCAAGATCCTCACGCACTGATTACAGTCTCCCCTCCGACAGTCCTGTCCTCGTCCACAAGACAACTTGCTCGACTGCACCGTTCACCTCGGCTGCACCGTTCATCTCGACTGCACTGTTCGTGTGTCGACAACTGAGAGGATCTTCATGAAGATCAATCGTTCCGTCCGTTTCGGAATCGGAATCATGGCCATCGCGTTCGCTGCCACGGCCTGTGGCGGCGGCGAGGAGAACAAGTCGATCACCGAGAGCGCTTCCGACGGCACTCTCACCGTCGGCATCAAGTTCGATCAGCCCGGCCTCGGTCAGCGCAACCCTGACGGCACCTTCTCCGGCTTCGACGTCGAGGTAGCCCGTTACATCGCAAACGAACTGGGCGTAAAGCCCGAAGGCATCACCTTCAAGGAATCTCCGTCAGCCCAGCGCGAGACCCTGATCCAGAACGGCGAGGTCGACTACATCGTCGCGACATACTCGATCACCGACACGCGCAAGGAAAAGGTCAGCTTCGGCGGCCCGTACTTCATCGCAGGCCAGTCGCTGCTCGTTCGCTCCGACAACACCGACATCACCGGCCCCGATTCCCTGACCGGCGGCAAGAAGCTCTGCTCGGTGTCGGGTTCGACTCCGGCGCAGAACATCCAGGACAACTACGCCAAGGACGTCCAGCTCCAGCCGCTCGACACCTACTCCGCTTGTGTCGAGGCTCTGCGCAACGGCGCTGTCGACGCTGTCACCACCGACGACATCATCCTCGCCGGCTACGCTGCCCAGTACCCGGGCGAGCTGAAGGTCGTCGGAGAACCGTTCACGACCGAAAAGTACGGTGTCGGCCTGGCCAAGGACGATTCCGAGGGTCGCGGCAAGATCAACGATGCCATCGAGAAGATGATCTCCACCGGCGCGTGGGAAGAAGCCTTCAACAACACCGTTGGTGCTTCGGGCTACCCCATCCCGGCCCCGCCCACCGTTGATCGTTACTGACCTGCTTTTTTCACCGTCAATCTCGCTGCGGCTCCCCATTTCGGGAGCCGCAGCGCGTGACGCCACCAACGGAGATCCCGTGATCTGGGGAGACGGCAAGTGAACCTTCTGAGCAAGTACGGCGACCAGATTCTGGAAGCCTTCTGGACCACGATCCAGCTGACGTTCTTCTCCGCGATCGGCGCCGTCATCATCGGTGTCCTGATCGCGGCCATGCGCGTGTCACCGGTTCCGGTCGCCCGATTCCTGGGTACCGCGTACGTGACCGTGTTCCGCAACACCCCCCTGACACTGATTCTGCTGTTCTGTCTGTTCGGTCTGTCGCAGACGCTCGGAGTCAATCTCGCCAAGTCGGACTCACCGACGTTCTTGACAGACAACAACTTCCGACTCGCAGTACTCGGCCTCAGTGTCTATACCGCCGCGTTCGTGTGTGAGTCACTTCGATCGGGAATCAATACCGTTCCGGTCGGCCAGGCCGAAGCGGGCCGATCACTCGGTCTGTCGTTTGCACAAAATCTTCGGCTGATCGTCCTGCCTCAGGCATTTCGCGCGGTCACAGCACCGCTGGGTAGCGTGCTGATCGCACTGACCAAGAACTCGACCATCGCCGCGGTGATCGGCGTATCCGAAGCGTCAGCGCTGATGAAGAAGATGATCGAAAACGAAGCGGCGATCTTCGTCGTCGGTGGAATCTTTGCTGTCGGTTTCGTGATCCTGACACTTCCCATGGGCTTGATCTTCGGCAAGCTGAGCAAGCGATTCGAGGTTTCACGATGAGCAACCGCGCAACAGTCCTCTACGACGCGCCAGGCCCCAGAGCGCGAAATCTCTACCGATTCGCATCCCTTGTCGTCGCTGCACTCATGGTCGCAATCGGTTACGTCATCTACCGCGCACTCGACGAAAAGGGCCAGCTGACAGCAGCGAAGTGGGATCCGTTCCTCGAATCCACGTCGTGGACAACGTATCTGATACCCGGCATCCGGGGAACGCTGATCGCGGCTGCGATGTCCATCGTCTTCGCGCTCATCCTCGGTTCTGCCCTGGGTATCGGCCGACTCTCCGAGCACAACATCATTCGGAAGATTTGCGGCGTCATCGTCGAATTGTTCCGAGCAGTACCGGTTCTGATTCTGATGATCTTCTCGTATCAGGTGTTCGCCGAATACGAGGTCTTCAAGTCCAAGTACCTCGCACTCGCGGCAGTCGTCGTGGGTCTGACTCTGTACAACGGGTCAGTGATCGCCGAGATCGTCCGTGCCGGAATCAACTCACTCCCACGAGGGCAAAGTGAGGCCGCCAAGGCACTAGGCATGCGCAAGACGCAGATCATGGTGACGATCCTGCTCCCCCAGGCGGTTACCGCCATGCTCCCGGCACTGATTTCACAGATGGTCGTGGCGTTGAAGGACTCCGCCCTCGGTTACCTGATCGGGTATGTCGAGCTGGTGCGTCAGGCCCAACAGCTCGGCACCTTCTACGGAAACTTCCTGCCGGCGCTCATCGTGGTCGCCGCGATTATGATCGCTCTCAACTCGGCTCTGACCTTCCTGGCAACCAAGGTGGAGAAGCGCCTGCGTTCCGGAAAGCGAAAGGGCAAGGGCCCCATCGCGGCTCCGTCCGCCGACCCAGCCGTTTCGGTTCCGGGTATGGACCTGACCAAGCCGTGAATCAGATGGAGCCGTGAGTCGAATCCGGCCGCGTTAGCGCGAATACACAACAGGGCGGGGGTACCACCGAATTTCGGTGGTACCCCCGCCCTGTTGTTCTGAATGCTGCACTTCGCTACGAGTCGGTGATCGCCGCCATCTCGGCTTTGACCACCTCGTACGACATCCCAGCTGAATATCCCTTGCGTGCCAGCATCGAGACCAGTCGACGCGTGACCTTGTCACGATCATCGACGGGCTTGTTCTTCAGCTTCCGCCGAACCAGCTCCGCTGCTCGCTCGCGCTCATCTTCCGGATCGATCTGCGACAACGCTTCGGAAGCGACGTCCTGGTCGATTCCTTTGAGCCGCAACTCGACTGCAAGTGCACGCTTTCCCTTGCCCGAGTACGTATGCCGCGAATGAACCCATTGGTTCGCGAAGTCCGCGTCGTCGATCAACCCGATTTCCTGGAGTCGATCGAGGACCTTGGTAATGATCTCGGGTTCGAAGCCGCGTCCGCTCAGCTTGGTTTCCAGTTCGGAGCGGCTGCGCGCCCGGTCGGTCAGGAGGCGCAGGCAAGCATCTTTGGCCTGCGCCTCTGTCCCGCCTTCTGCGCGTTGCGACGGCTTCTCGGATCGTTGACGGGATCGACGCCGAGGAGCGCCGTACTCTTCACGAGCATTCTCGCCGTTGTCACCGTCGTCGAAGCTCATGACTGAACTCAGAAGTCGGCGGGAGCTTCGTCGGTTGCAGTGACGTCAGCACCGATACCGAGCTTTTCCTTGATCTTCTTCTCGATCTCGTCACGGATATCGGTGTTCTCCAGCAAGAACTTACGAGCATTTTCCTTGCCCTGACCCAACTGGTCACCTTCGTAGGTGTACCAGGAGCCGGACTTGCGGATGAACCCGTGCTCGACACCCATATCGATGAGCGAGCCTTCCTTGCTGATGCCCTGGCCGTAGAGAATATCGAACTCGGCCTGCTTGAACGGCGGCGCGACCTTGTTCTTGACGACCTTGACTCGGGTGCGGTTACCGACTGCGTCGGTACCGTCCTTGAGAGTTTCGATACGACGGATGTCGAGGCGGACCGAAGCGTAGAACTTCAGTGCCTTACCACCGGTGGTAGTTTCGGGAGAACCGAACATCACGCCGATCTTCTCGCGAAGCTGGTTGATGAAGATGACGGTGGTGCCCGAGTTGTTCATGGCACCGGTGATCTTGCGCAGTGCCTGGCTCATCAGTCGAGCCTGCAAACCGACGTGGCTGTCACCCATCTCGCCTTCGATCTCGGCGCGAGGAACAAGAGCGGCCACGGAGTCGATCACGACGATGTCGAGGGCGCCCGAACGGATCAGCATGTCGGTGATTTCGAGGGCCTGCTCACCCGTATCGGGCTGCGAGACCAGGAGTGCATCGGTGTCGACGCCCAGCTTGGCTGCATAGTCGGGATCAAGTGCGTGCTCCGCGTCGATGAACGCCGCGATGCCGCCGTTGGCCTGAGCATTGGCAACTGCGTGCAGTGCCACGGTGGTCTTACCCGAAGATTCCGGGCCGTAGATCTCGATGACGCGGCCACGCGGCAGTCCGCCGATACCCAGCGCGACGTCGAGCGCGATGGAACCGGTGGGAATGACGGCGATGGGCTGACGAACACCCTCGCCCAGGCGCATCACCGAACCCTTGCCGAAGTTCTTGTCGATCTGCGCCAACGCGAGGTCGAGTGCCTTGTCCCGATCAGGTGCCTGTGGTGCCATCGTGATCCCCATCCTTGTTTCAGTCTTCAGTGCCTGCCTGAGCAGACTCCGTCTCTTCAGCGCCTGCCTGAGCCGACCCTGTTGGTGTGTTGCGATCAGAGTAGATCCGGCCACCGACAGACTTTTCGATCTTGCTTTCGCGCTTGTCGATCACTGTGCTTGTCGATAACCGTGCTTGTCGATAACCGAAAGTTCGCAGTTACGAAAGGAGCGTCACCACCGAACAGCTTCAGCATAGACGAACACGTGTTCGAACAGAAGATGGGAGGCGTTCGACACGCCGAAAAAATCAGCGGCGGGCGGGCGGTACGTCGAACTCCACACAGAGCGCACGCCACACTTCGCGAGGCTCCCAACCTGCTTCGACGGCCTCCGCAGCAGTCATTCCGTCGAGACTCTGGAGTACATGGTCGATCAGCATCGAGTCGCCTCGTACCTGCCCGAACTCTTCGCGCACCATTTCATGAAATTCGGTCAACCGCACAGCCGCCACCGTAGTCCACAGAGCGGTGCACCTGCATTCAGGCGCAACATGCTCACGCCGTCACACCGCCGTTGACCACCTGTCGGCACACCGCCACCGGATCGGTGACCTGCGACGCAGTCGCGGCAGCGGACATCGCAGCTTCCGCGAATCGTTTGTCGGAGAGCACCTGCAGTACGGCATCGCGAATCGAGCGGGCATCTGCGGGCCGCACGATCACCGACGTCCCTGCCCGCGTAGCGCGATTGGCCAACTCCCACTGGTCCCCACCCCCGGGAACGACGACCGTCGGCACGCCGGCCAGCAAGGCCTTCGCCAACATGCCGTGCCCGCCGCCGCACACCAACACCGACGCGTCACGCAGCATCGCGTCCTGGCGTCCGAGACCTGCACGAACCCAATCGGGATGCTCGCCTTCGGCTCCGTCGAGCATCGACGCGATCAGCCGCACACCGGCGCCGCCGAGTCCTTCGACCGTGCCCTCGAACATTCCCACTGCGCCGGTGTGCGCCGTGGAGGGCGCCACCATAACCAGCGGTTCGTCACCTGGCGGTGGATCCAGAATCACCTCGGTCGGCTCCCAGAGAAGCGGGCCGACGACGTGAGCGTGCTCCGGCCAGTCGGGACGCGGCACTTCCAGTGCCGGAAGTGTTGCGATCAGGCGAGCATGCGGGCCTGGATCCAGGGCGGGTAGCCCGATGCCGACACGGGCCTGCGAGCGCTGCGCCAACCCTTGCTTGATCGAACGTCCTGTTGCGGCGCGCATCAGGGTGTCGCGAAGTCGACCACGAATTCCGATGCCGGGCGCGAGCCCACTGCCGATCGGCGGTAACCCCCGCGACGGTGAGTACAGCGGGTGAGGCGAAAGTTCCACCCAGGGGATGCCGAGTCGTTCGGCGGCCAATCCGCCTCCGGCAGTGAGGATGTCGGAGACGACGAGATCCGGGGAGACGGATTTCAGGTCGGGAAGCAGTTCGGTGGAAATATAGGCGGCGCGCGAATGAATCCGAGCGCCTGCATCAAGATCGTCGTCTCCCGGCCGCGGGGCCAAGCCCTTGAGAGGCTCGGATTCCACGCCGGCCGCTCGCGCTGCCTCGACCCACCGGGTCCCCGTGTACAGAATCGGGTCGTCGCCGGCCTGGATCAACGCCAGCGACAACGCTATTGCGGGAAAAGCATGACCCGGGTCCGGCCCGGCAACAACGGCTACACGCACCGGATCAGAGTGTCACACCGAGTGAAAGGCCTGTTCCGCCGCACCCAGTGCGCGTTCGCGATCCGAAGCCACCAATCCGATTCTCGTCCTGCGATCAAGGACGTCGTCGACGTCGAGTGCGCCTTCATGCGATACCGCGAAATCGAACTCGGCGCCGCAGATCTCCAAGTCCGCAACCGATCGGAGTCGATCGCTGCTCGCCGCGGCCACGACCTCGGCCTCTGCGCCGTATCGCGCCACCAACGACGCCGGTGCCTTGATCTTTTTCAATTCCACCGGTGATGCAGCGCCTACCAGCGGCAACGCGCGTGTCCGACACGCCCCGGCGCTCAGCGATCCGACCTCGACCGCGGCGTCGACGGCGTCTTCGGCCATCTTGCGGTACGTCGTGAGTTTTCCGCCCACCACCGTGACCAAGCCCGAGTCCGAACGGACTACAGCGTGATTGCGCGAGAGGTCGGCCGTCGAGCCTTCACCGGTGTCCAGCAGCGGACGCAGACCCGCGAAGGTCCCCAAGACGTCCTCACGGGTCAGCGGAACTTCCAACGCCGTGTTCACGGTGTCGAGCAGGAAGTCGATCTCGTCCTCGGACGCCGTCGGTACGTCGGGCACCGGTCCCGGCGCTGCTTCGTCGGTCAACCCGAGGTAGATCCGGCCGAGCTGCGCGGGCAGCGCGAAGACGAAACGGTTGGTCTCGCCGGGAATCGGCACGGTCAGTGCTGCCGTGGGGTTCCCCAATCGCGCTGCATCGAGCACCAGGTGCGTCCCGCGGCTGGGGCGCAGGGTGATGCTGGAGTCGACCTGATCAGCCCAGACACCGGTCGCATTGACCACGACGCGGGCACGCATCAAGAACTCGGACCCGGTCAACTCGTCGCGCAAGGTGGCCGACGTTCCGGATACGTCGTATGCACCGACGCGGGTCAGGATTCGCGCGCCGTAGGACGCTGCGGTTCGGGCGATGCCGACGACGAGCCGGGCGTCGTCGATGAGCTGCCCGTCGAACGCGGTCAAGGCGCCTCGTAGGTTCTCCTGCTTGACCGCGGGAGCCAATTCGCGCGCCCGCGCAGCGCTGACCGTCCGTGATCTGGGTAAAACCGAAGCCGGGGTTCGCGCCGACATGCGCAGAGCGTCACCGGCCAGGAAACCGGTACGCACCAGGGCCTTCCCGAAGAACGACGTTTCGGGCAACAGCGGTACGAGTTGAGGCATGGCGCGAACGAGGTGCGGCGCGGTGCGCGTCATGAGAATGCCGCGCTCGACCGCACTTTCACGCGCTATACCGACATTGCCGGAAGCCAGGTACCGAAGGCCGCCGTGTGCCAGTTTCGAACTCCAGCGGCTGGTGCCGAACGCGAGGTCGTGCTTTTCGACCAGCGCAACACTGAGCCCACGAGTCACGGCGTCGAGAGCGACACCGACACCGGTGATTCCGCCGCCGATGACCAGGACGTCAACCGAATCGCCGTTCGCCAACTGCTCGAGCTCACGAGTACGCCGGTGTGCATTGAGAGCTGAATCGCCGCCTGCTGAATCACTGCCTGCTGAATCTCGAGGGTCCACAGCTATTCTCCCGAATTCTTTGCAGGTGCCAGATACGCAGCGACCGCATGTCTGAGTTGCTCGACCGACGCGTCGGCGGAAAGTTCCGGCTCGAGAGTCGGTGCGGAGATGACGACGGACTGAGCCATCAGTAGAACCATCGCCGCAATCTCGTTGACGCTTCCCTCGCGAATCGAACCGTCTTGTTGACCGGCAGCGACGACGGAAGTGATCAGTTCGAGAATCGACTTCTGGCTCGCGCCGAGTCGGTCCACGATGTAGGTGGTGAGCAACTCTTGATCAGCGTGCCGAATCTTCACGAAGAGCGGATGGTCGCGAATCTGGCCGACGACGTCCCCGATCGCTTCCACGAGCAATGTGGCCGCAGACCCGGTGAAGGTCACCTCGGGCAGCACCGATCGAATCTCCCGGGTGAGCAGATCCGCGACGACGGCTCGCGTGTCCGGCCATCGCCGGTAGACGGTCGGCCGGCTCACGCCGGCGCGACGCGAGATCTCCGCCAGTGTGGTTCGCTGCATTCCGAAATCGAGGACACACGACCTTGCTGCGTCGAGAATCACGTCGTCGATCTCGCGGCTGGGGATGCGCTGACCGTCTGCCTTGCGAGGGACAATTGGGCCATCTGCGTTACGGATTACCATCGTATGTAACACAATACCGGACAAGTCACCGGTAATCCCGTCGGGACTTGCGAGTTCTCTCGCTCAGAGATCATCAGAAATAGTACAACTCGAAACCAACTGCGCGCTCGGCGTCGAATCCAGGCTTCGGTCCGCTGACCATGTCGATCTGTGCGCGCGCCTGTTCCCGGATCGGCGTGGAACTCAACGCCGCCAGATATCGCGCATGTTCCGCGAGCGAATCCACGGCGCGATCGACCGTCGACGTCACGTCGACGCAGTGTGTAGGAGTCATCGTGTTGACCGCAACCCACCGAACGCCGGACCACGGCGCCAGTCCCTGCGCCGTCAATGACGGAAAGATCCATTCGTTCGCCGCATCAGCGGTCGCGTCCAGGACGCTGATCCCGAGCGCTCGGTGATCCGCGCTGTTGAGGTAGCCAGGTCCCCAGGTATGGGAGAAGTTCATCGTCACCACTAATTCCGGGCGGTGACGACGAATTGCTGCGGCGAGAGTCGAGCGCAACTCCAAGCCTTCCACGAGACGACCGTCGGGCAGGCCGAGGAACTCCACCTCACTGACACCGACGATCGCGGCCGAGCGACGCTCTTCTTCCTCGCGGACCGGGCCGGACTCCTCGGGCGACAGACCGGCGATTCCGGCCTCGCCGCGCGTGGCCAGGACATATCGCACGTCTTTGCCGCGATCGGTCCACTGCGCCACTGCTGCGGCTGCGCCGTATTCGATGTCATCGGGATGCGCCACGATGACAATCGCGCGCTGCCAGTCCTCGGGGAAGTTTTCCATAGGGCAGATCTTGCCCGTCAGAACCGCGAAGCGGGCGAATTGTCGTCACTTCCCGACATCGCCTTCACCAGGAAATAGATTCCGAAGCCGACGGCGCCGACAACCAAAACCCAGAAAAGCCCCTTGATCAGGGCACCGACCACCGCGAGTGCGACCCACACCAGGACGACGGCCAAAACGATCTTCCAAAACATGCTTACCTCCAACGTGCCGTTGAATAATCAGTCGAATCGGACAGGTGCTGCTTCATCCGTAGAACCAGCCTGACAGGTCTGGCGTGACAAAGCAGCAGCTCAGCGGCAAGTTCAGGTAAAGATCAGGGTTCACCCCGAGACCGGCCCTCACGCAGGTCAGGTGTCCAACCCATCGGAGCTTGCTCCTGGCGTAAACTCGCGAAGTTCGATCCCGTATGCCGAAGGAGCACGTCCGCAGTGTCTACGACCCGTTTCCCCGCTCGCGATCTCGCGCATGTAGCCGTCTTCGCCGCACTCATCATCGCGCTGGGCCTCCCCGGGTCGATCAACATCGGCATTTCCGGCGTGCCGATCACACTTCAGTCCATGGGCGTCATGATGGCCGGCGCTCTACTCGGACCGCGCAAGGGTGTTCTCGCCGTCCTGACGGTCATTGCCCTGGGATTAGTCGGTCTACCGGTCCTTGCCGGCGGTCGCACCGCACTCGTGTCTCTCTCCAGCCCGACAGCCGGATTCCTCATCGGTTGGATCCCGACGGCGTTTGTCATCGGATGGCTGACTGCCAAGATGCTGCCCAAGTACCGGATCATCGCGGGCATCGGCATCAACCTTCTCGGCGGCGTGGTCATTCTCTACGCGTTCGGCATCGTCGGAATGATGGTCCGCGGACACATGAGCTTCGTTGCCGCATGGTCGGCCAACGCCGCCTTCATTCCTCTCGACGCCGCAAAAGCGGTCGTCACCGCGTTGGTCGCGTCCCAGGTTCATCGGGCATACCCAGCACTGCTGCGCGACTCGGTGATCTCGTCGAACAAGACCGTGGTGGCGAATTAATCTCCGATGAGTGAGATCGTCTTCGAGAACGTCGGACACAGCTTCGGTGAACGAACGGTCCTGCAGCAGATAAATCTGCGACTGAGCGAGCAGCGAATCGGAATCGTGGGTGCGAACGGAAGCGGCAAGTCGACCCTCGCTCGCATGATCAACGGACTGGTCGTTCCAACGGAAGGACACGTCCACGTCAACGGCTTGGACACGGCGAAGAAGGGCCGCGACGTACGCAAGCAGGTCGGATTCGTCTTCACCGATCCCAACCACCAGATCGTGATGCCGACGGTTGCCGAGGACATCGAATTCTCGCTCCGCCGTAGCGGATTGGGCAAAGCCGAGCGCGCCGCAAAGGTGGCCTCGGTGCTCGAACGCTACGGCCTCGCCGGGCACGCCGACCATCCCACCCACCAGCTTTCGGGCGGGCAGAAACAGCTCCTCGCGCTCGCGGCCATCATGGTGACGGAACCGAACGTACTCGTCGCCGACGAACCCACCACGCTCCTCGACCTTCGCAACTCTCGGCTGATCAGCTCGGTATTCGCGTCACTCGATCAGCAACTGATCGTCGTGACCCACCAACTCGATCTCCTCGAATCCTTCGAACGGGTGTTGGTCGTCGACCAAGGCCGCGTCGTCGCTGACGGCTCCCCCGCCGACTCCATCGATCACTACCGGTCGTTGGTCTCGTGACCACTCTCGGCGTCTACCGACCGGGCTGCTCACTCCTGCACCGGATGCCGACGGGAATCAAGCTCTTCGCCTTGGTCGTGGCCATTCTCGCCGTCTCGATCTTCGTGCGTGAGCCGTGGCAACTGGCAGCTCCCACGATCGTAGTTGTGGCCCTGTACGCGATTGCGCGCATTCCTCCGATGACTGCAATCCGGCAGCTGCGTCCGGCGCTGTGGATGTTGCTCTTCATCGGGGCGTTCCAGCTGGTAGTCGCGGGATGGCAGCGAGCGGCCGTCGTTTGCGGGGTTCTGATCATTTCGATCGCCTTCGCGGCGATCATGGGTCTGACCACACGGATCTCCGAGATGCTCGACGCGATCACCAGATTTCTGACACCCTTGCGACGCTTCGGCGTCAATCCCGAACGGATCGCCTTGCTCCTCGCAATGACGATCCGGTGTATCCCGCTGATGTTCGAGGTCATCACACAGGTGTCCGAGGCACGCAAGGCGCGAGGGCTCGGATTCTCGCTGCGATCCTTCGCAGTGCCGGTCATCGTCGGCACCCTGATGACCGCGGACGCAATGGGCGAAGCATTGGCGGCCCGCGGCGCCGACGACTGAGATGTCGAACAGGGAGCATTGATCAGGCGCGAGAGCCGATCAGTTGTACTTGCGGGTGATGTCGTCCACCTCGCCGATGGCGTCGGCAAGCGCCGAGAGCCGCTCGGCGGCCGCGTGCAGCGCCGAAAGCTCTCGGTTGAATCCCACGAGCGCCGACGGGCTGTGAGGCGCTGTCAGAGCAGCTGCCGAAGTCACCAGATCCTCGTACTGATCCAACCCCGACTGCAACTCACGGACTGCGCCGTCGATGGTGGGATCAAGAGGTTCGGTTACCTTCGGCGTCGCGGCCACAGCGCGTTCCATCGCGACGACATCCGAAGACACCGCGAACATCGCTCTCAGTGCCGAATCGGCGGTAACAGTGATTTCGTCCAACTCACCGGGGTCGATGGTGTCGGCGCGTCTGAGCACACTCAAGATCTCGAACAGCGAAGTCTCGGCGCCGATGAGGCGCGACATCGGGATGAACGCGCGAGACGACGACGGTGGCAGCCGCCGGCGAATCGGCGCTGACGGCGGCGGGCCGGAACTCATCGAACGGTAGCGGCCGACCGCGATCACGGCGGGAACCGCGAACAGTGCCGCTCCCCCGCCTGCCACGACCACCGACCACTCTGGAGCCGACGCGACAGCGAGGCCGGCCGTGCCGACCACGGATCCGCCGGACATGAAACCCCAACGCTGAGCGCGTCGGCGCGCACGGGCACGCTTGCGCTCGAACTTGGCCCGCGGGTCCTGCCACCGCCGAGCGGCATCCGCCGCCGAAAGCCCGACCTCGCGCAATGTATCCGCGGTGCGTCCCAAGGCTCCGAAAGCGCCGGATACGGAAACGGGAACGGCCGACCGGGGCTCACGCCCAGATCGACCGTCTCGTGAAGAAAACATCAGAGCATCACTGCCGACATCGAGGATTCGGCTACTGCCCGGTCTGACCGGCAGCCGGGGGCTGCTTTTCGACGGACGGAGTCGCGGGAGTGGCTGCTGCGCCGCCGGACGGCAGCGCCTCGCCCTTCATGGATGCACGAATCTGCTCGAGACGACTGTGCCCTGCCATCTGGACCGAGGCCTGCTGGACCTCCATCATGCGGCCCTGAACGGAGTTCTGGGCGAGCTCGGCAGAGCCGAGTGCGTCAGCGTAGCGACGTTCGATCTTGTCGCGCACAGCATCGAGGCTGGGTGTGTTGCCCGGAGCCGACAGCGTGCTGTCCATGGAACGAAGGGACTCGCTCACGCGCTCCTGCATCTTGGCCTGCTCGAGCTGGCTGAGCAGCTTGGTGCGCTCGGCAACCTTTGCCTGCAGTGTCATCGCGTTCTGCTCGACGGCCTTCTTGGCCTGAGCGGCTGCCTGCAAGGACTGGTCGTGCAGTGCTTTCAGATCCTCGACGCCCTGCTCGGCCGTCACCAACTGGGCCGCAAAAGCTTCTGCAGCGTTGGTGTACTGAATCGCCTTGTCGTTGTCGCCGGCAGCAGCGGCCTGATCGGCGAGGTTGACTGCCTGGCGCGCGTTGGCGTTGAGCTTTTCGACCTCGTCGAGTTGACGGCTGAGCTTCATCTCGAGTTGACGCTGATTACCGATCACCGACGCAGCCTGCTGGGACAACGCCTGATGCTGGCGCTGTGCGTCCTCGATCGCCTGCTGAATCTGAACCTTTGGATCTGCCTTCTCATCGATCTTCGAATTGAAGAGCGCCATCAGGTACTTCCAGCCCTTGACGAAAGGATTAGCCATTGGTTTGATCCTGCCTCCATCTGATGCGCCGCGCCGAACGCGACCCGGAGCGCGACCGTCGCGCACCGAAACAAGGGCTGCGCCCTATCTGCTCTGACCCCACCTGCTGGAAACCGGCGGTTACGTACAAAATCTATCGGTTACGGCCGGTAGTGGCTACGCCGCCGCCAACCTTCGAGCGTTCGGTGCCGGAATCACGACGCGGGTATCGCGTGCGATAGTCGGCGAACCGGAAGCCGAGACAGAGCCGGAAGCCGACACGGCAGGTTCGGCAACCTGCCGACCAGCTACCGGAGCGCTCTTCTTCGTGGCCAGGGTCTCGCTCACGTCGACCAGCACGTCGGACAGTGGGACTGCGAGCGCATCACAGATCGCCGCCAACAATTCGCTCGATGCTTCCTTACGTCCACGTTCCACTTCGGACAGATAGCCCAAGCTCACACGCGCGCTGTTCGAGACCTCACGTAGCGTGCGGCTCTGCGAAACGCGCGTACGCCGGAGACTGTCACCGATTGCCTCACGCAATAGCAGCGCCATCTCGCTCCTCCTTCATCCGTGACCTCATCGTGCATGGTCGTACGTCTTCACAATCGTCAACGTCCGAACACATCCGATTGGTTCCCGAGCCTATCGTGCCGCACGCTCTACGACACGATCACGCAACCGCGACACGGCAGTCGCGACCGCGGTTGTCCGAATCTCCCACCGTTCGCCGCCGAGCGCGAGCGGTTCGCATTCGGTTCCGTCAGGGCCGGCGATACCGAGAAACACTGTTCCGACCGGGTGTCCGTCCTGCTCACTCGGACCGGCGACTCCGGTCAGACCGATACCCCAGTCCGCACCGCACTTCGTCCGGGCGCCGAGCGCCAATGCCACCGCCGTGCTCTCGGACACGGGGCCGTCCGTTGCCAGGCGGCCTGGATCCACACCAGCCAGTGTTGCTTTCAGGTCGGTCGCGTACACGACCAGACCCCCACGCAGCACCGCGCTCGACCCCGGCACCGACGCGACTGCAGCCGTGAACAGCCCTGCTGTCAGAGATTCGGCGGCGGCGACAGTCTGCTTCGCGGCGCCGAGGGCCTCGACAAGTTCGACCACTCCGAGTCCGAGCAGCGGGTCGGTCATGACTCGACTGCGCGAACTCCGGCGCGAAGCCTGATCGCCTGCACGATGTATTCGATTCCCGTCGCCACCGTCAGCACGACGGCAGCGGCCATCAGCAGCCCGCTGACGATGTCCCAACTGCTCGGCAGCGGGCAGAGGTAGAACCCGATCGCAACGGCCTGCACGAGGGTCTTGAGCTTGCCGCCCTTGCCCGCCGGGATGACCGCGTGCCGCAGAACCGCGAACCGCAGCAGCGTGATTCCGAGTTCCCTGGCGATGATCACTCCGGTCACCCACCACGACAGATCACCGAGAACCGAGAGCCCGATCAGCGCGGCTCCGATCAGCGCCTTGTCCGCGATCGGGTCCATGAGTTTCCCGAAATCGGTGACCAGACCGTACTTCCGAGCCAATTGGCCGTCGATCCGATCCGTGATCGCGGCGACGATGAACACGCCCATCGCCCCGAGACGCCACCACGTCGAGTGTCCGCCGTCGACGAACAGAACAACGAGAAACACCGGAACAAGAACCATTCGGATCATCGTGAGAATGTTCGCGATGTTCAGCAACGGAACCGGGTTGTCCGCGACAGGTGTGCCGTCGGACGGGCCGACGGCGGCGCGATGGGCGTCGGTCTGATCGCGCGGGGTACTCATCGGATCACCGCACAGGCGGTGAGCCGAACCCGGGATACAGCCGAGCGGCGCGGGAATTGCGTGGGGCGGACAGGCACGCGACTTAGAATATCGGTAGGGCCATTGACTAATGTGCACCACATGACTTCGACCGCGCCGACCTATACCGAGAGCCAGTTGATCGTGCGTCGCGCGCGAACGTCGGACATCCCCGAAATCAAGCGTCTGATCGACATCTACGCCGGCAAGATCCTCCTCGAGAAGAATCTCGTGACGCTGTACGAGGCAGTCCAGGAGTTCTGGGTCGCCGAGCGGGGTGACCAGGTAATCGCCTGCGGCGCACTGCATGTGCTGTGGGCGGACCTGGGTGAGATCCGCACCGTAGCAGTCGATCCGACTGCGAAAGGGCAGGGCGCAGGTTTCCACGTCGTCGACAAACTCATCGAGGTCGCCAAGGAATTGGAGTTGGAACGGTTGTTCGTTTTGACGTTCGAGACCGAGTTCTTCCACCGTCACGGATTCGCGGAGATCGACGGCACTCCCGTCACCGCCGAGGTCTATGCGGAAATGTGTCGGTCCTACGACGCCGGCGTCGCCGAGTTCCTCGATCTGAGCTATGTGAAACCCAACACACTCGGCAATACTCGCATGCTCCTGACTCTCTGAACCGTTCAGACTCTTCAAACACACCTGTCTCGATCACCAGCCTCCGAAAGCGGTTCACGATGTCGTTGTTCCTCGTCGAATACACCTACGCACCCGAGAAGACCCCTCAGCGCGACGAAGTCCGCAGCGATCACCGCGCCTGGCTCGCGGATCTGGTTTCCCGCTCGATCGTTCTGTCATCTGGCCCGTTTGCAGATGGAAACGGCGCGCTGATCATCGTCGACGCCGCTGACGCCGACACCGTTTCACTCCTCTTCACCCACGACCCGTTCGCGATCGCCGATTTGATCGAGAAGGTCCGGATCACCGAGTGGGTTCCGGTGTTGGGTCAGTTCAGCGCCTGAGAGCGTCGGCCTACTCCCCGGCCCGGTCGCGAGTCTTCAACAGGCTCGCGACCGTCGTCACCGCCAATACTCCGATGATCACTCCGAGTGAGAGTGCCGTGGAGATTTCCGGCACGGAGACGTGTTCACCTCCGTTGACGAACGAGAGGGTGTTCTCGTGCAACGCGTGAAGTACCAGTTTCACACCGATGAACGCCAAGATTATCGAGAGCCCGTACGAGAGATAGACCAGCCGTTCGAGCAACCCGCCGATCAGGAAGTACAGCTGCCGTAGGCCCATCAGTGCGAAGGCGTTGGCGGTGAACACCAGATACGGTTCCTGAGTCAGACCGTAGATCGCCGGAATCGAATCGAGCGCGAAGAGCACGTCGGCAAAGCCGATTGCGATGAGCGCCAACAACAACGGAGTCACGACGCGCTTGCCGTCGATCCGGGTGATCAGTTTGTCGCCGTCGTATTCCTCGGTAGTCGGCAGCACCCGTTTCACGAGCGAGATGATGCGACTGTCGCGCTTCTCCTCGGCTTCCTTCTCATGCCCGTGATCGCGGATCAGGGTGTACGCGGTGTAGATCAGGAACGCACCGAAGAGGTAGAACACCCAGCTGTATGCGTTGATGGCGGCGGCACCGACACCGATGAAGATTCCGCGCATCACCAACGCGAGGACGATGCCGATCAGCAATACCTTCTGCTGGAACTCTCGTGGTACCGCGAAGGTCGACATGATGATCACGAAGACGAACAGATTGTCGACCGAGAGCGCCTTTTCCGTGACATAGCCGGCGAAGTACTCACCGCCGTACGTGGTGCCCCAGATCCACATCACGACGAGGCCGAAGACGATGGCGATCGAGATGTAGACCGTCGACCAGAACGCGGACTCCCGGAAGGTCGGCGCATGCGGCGTGCGGACGTGGGCGAAGAAGTCGAAGACGAACAGGCCGAGGATCACCACGATCGTGATTCCCCAAGCCAACGGCGTCACATGCACGGGTTCCTCCGGTCGTCTGTCGACGGCTTGTCCGCCGAGGTGTCCCTACTCGTCTGCGGGTGCCTCATCCGGGTCGCCGCCGCGAATCGACCACAGCAGACCGTCGAGTTCCTCAGGCTTCATGAGTACCTCGCGGGCCTTCGAGCCCTCGCTGGGTCCGACGACGCCACGATTTTCCATGAGGTCCATCAGTCGGCCGGCCTTGGCGAACCCGACTCGCAGCTTGCGCTGAAGCATCGACGTCGAACCGAACTGGCTGGTGATCACCAATTCCACGGCCTGCAAGAGGACATCCATGTCGTCGCCGATGTCGGGGTCGACGTCTTTCTTCTCCCCGGCCTTCTGCGCGGTGACACCTTCGGTGTACTCGGGCTCCGCCTGGTTCTTCGCGAAGTCGACGACCGCCGAGATTTCTTCGTCGGTGATGAACGCGCCCTGCATACGGGTCGGCTTACCCGCACCCATGGGCAGGAAGAGGCCGTCACCCATACCGATGAGCTTCTCGGCGCCTGGCTGATCGAGGATGACTCGCGAGTCCGTCAGTGAAGACGTCGCGAACGCCAGACGAGACGGCACGTTGGTCTTGATCAGGCCGGTGACGACGTCGACGGAGGGGCGCTGCGTTGCCAGCACCAGGTGGATACCGGCAGCACGGGCTTTCTGCGTGATGCGGACGATCGCTTCTTCGACGTCGCGGGGAGCGGTCATCATGAGGTCGGCCAGCTCGTCCACAATTGCCAGGATGTACGGGTACGGACGGTAGACGCGCTCGCTGCCCAGCGGGGCGGTGATTTCGCCGGACTTGACCTTGGAGTTGAAGTCGTCGATATGACGCACCCGGTTGGCCTGCATGTCCTGGTAACGCTGTTCCATCTCCTCGACCAACCAGGCCAGCGCTGCCGCGGCCTTCTTCGGCTGAGTGATGATCGGCGTGATCAGGTGCGGGATACCTTCGTACGGCGTGAGCTCGACCATCTTCGGGTCGATGAGGATCATCCGTACTTCTTCCGGCGTTGCTCGGGTGAGCAACGAGACGAGCATCGAGTTCACGAAGCTCGACTTACCCGAGCCGGTCGAACCTGCCACCAGAAGGTGGGGCATCTTCGCGAGGTTGGCACTGACGAAGTCACCTTCGATGTCCTTGCCCAGACCGATCACCAGTGGATGGTGATCGCGTCGGGTGCTCGGCGCGTTCAGCACGTCGGCGAGGCGAACCATTTCGCGGTCGGAGTTCGGTACCTCGATGCCCACCGCGGACTTACCCGGAATGGGGGCCAGGAGACGGACGTTGTCGGTAGCCACTGCATAGGCGATGTTGCGGGCGAGCGCGGTGATCTTCTCGACCTTCACGCCTGGGCCGAGTTCGACCTCGTACCGCGTCACTGTCGGGCCTCGGGTGAATCCGGTAACGGCGGCGTCGATCTTGAACTGTTCGAGGACCTCGCTGATCGCTTCGATCATCGCGTCGTTCGCAGAACTGCGGAGCTTGGGCGGGTCCCCTTCGATCAGCAACGTCGTCGGAGGGAGGTTGTAGTCGCCGTCGGTGACCCGATCGGTGACGAAGTGTTCCTTCTCCTCCGGCTCCGGTTCGGGTTTCGGCACAGGCTTGGCGATAGGGACGGAACGGGCCGGCACCTTGGGGCGCGGCGCCGGAGTCTCCACGACGGGCGCGGCAGCAGCCACGACGGGCTCGTCGGGTACTGCGGTGTCGTCGGCGTTCCACAGACCGAGTACTTCGGTCTTCTTGTCGCCGGATTCGAACTCGTCCGTCGGGTAGTTGTCGATCGGTGCGCGTCGGCTGGTCCGCTTGGCGGGCTTGAGCGGTGGCTCGGCGTAGGTGTCGACCGGGTAGCCGTCGGCGTCGAACAGTGAAGGATCGTAAGCAGATTCGCCGTAGTGGTGCTCGCCATCCTCGTCGAATTCGGATCCGTAGTCGCCGTATTCGTCCGAGCGATACGAGGCACCGAAGAAGGACTGGAACTTGCTCGGCACCTCACGCAGCGTGGTTCCGGTCAGAAGGAGGATTCCGAATCCGGCGGCGATGACCAGCAGCGGCGCAGACAGCCAGACGGTGAGCCCGTTGGTGAGCGGGCCCCCCACGACGTACCCGACGAACCCTGCTCCGTTGGAGCGACCGGTGGAGTCTGTCGGTGAACCCGAGATGATGTGCCAGAGGCCGAGCGCCGGCAGACCGACCAGCAACGATCCCATGATCAGTCGGGGGCGGATCTCAGGTTTCGGTTCTGTGCGCATCAACAGGATCGCGAGGCCGACGCCGACGATGGGGAGCACGGCCGAGGCCGCGCCGAAGATAGCGCGCACAAGGGTGTCGATGCCGCCGCCGATCGGACCACCGGCCTTGAACCAGACGCCGCCGGCGATGACGACGCTGAATGCGATCAGGCCGAGCGCTATTCCGTCGCGGCGGTGGCCGGCTTCGATCTCGCCGACCTTACTGACGGTGCGTGTGGTGGCGCCGACGCCGCGGGCAGCCAGGGACCACCCGGCTCCGATTCCCTTGCCGACAGCCGCCAACGGGCTGGCCCGCTGAGACGTTTTCGATACCGGGCGGCGCGCGGCCGACGACGTACCGGAGGCCTTCTTGGGCGCTGGCTTGGAGCCTTTGCCCGAGGCCGGGCGCCCACCAGCCCTGGCCGAAGTCGTGACGTTCCGAGGAGTCGACACGGTCCGTGTGGTGCGCGAGGTGCGAGGTTTTGCGGTCGTGCGCGCACTCGGAGTGGAGGCTGACGACCTGGTCGATGCCCTGGACGTGGACGTGCTTGTACTGGATCCCCGGGCGCTCGACTTACCTGCCATGGAGTTCAGGCTAGTCTGTGCGACCCCATCTGGACCATCCGCAACACCAGCAACACTGGTCGCGAGTGCGAAACGTGATCTTCGCAACCCGTCGTTCGAGCGCCACTCAGGTAGAAAAAGGCAATCAGAAACTGCGATCGAGCGCCATCACGGATTGGACGTCGGCCAGTTCACCTTTGGCTTCGATCTTCACTTCGTTGCGACCGAATGCGTGCAGCAGCAACTCGGCGGGTTCGCCCTGCAAGACAACACTGCGAGAGCCGGATTTATGGACGACCGCACTCTCGCCGGAGGGAAGTTCGAAAATTACCTCGACAGCAGCCTTGCGGTAGCCCATCTTGCCGATCTGGCGTGCGTACTTCCACAGCTGAGCCTGCCGACCCTCCGACAACGGACGCGGCGCCCAGTTCAGATGTGCGCGGCGTACATCTTCGTGGTGAACGAACATCTCGGTGGTGTTGACCTGCGCGTCGAGCCAGTACATCGGCGACCATCGCGGCGGCCCGCTCCGAACGTCGTCGAGGATCTCCTCCCACGGACGCGCCGCTGCGGCCTTTCGAACGCTCTCGGTGTGACCGGCAAGAGGGCTCAACATGATTCCGGGAGCGGCGTCGAGACGCCGCTCCCGGACAATCAGATGTGCTGCCAGGTCACGATTGGTCCACTCCCCACACAGTGTCGGAGCATCGGGGCCGAACTCGACCATGCTGTCCACCAGGGCGAGTCGTTCGTCATGAGCGAAGGTCACCTTCGCCAAAGTACTCGAACCGGACCGGGTTCGAGCGGAAGCGACCTGCTGTGCCGAATCTACGGAACCGCGATGACCGTCGGAATGATCATCGGACGGCGGCGGTACTTGTCCGCGACCCAGCGTCCGACGACGCGGCGCACGGACTGCGCGATGCGATGAGCGTCGATGACGCCTTCGCTCGCCAATCGGGCCAGGTCCGATTCCACGAGATCCGCGGCGGCCTTGAGTGCCGTCGGATCGTCGGAGAAACCGCGGCCGGACACCTCGGGAGTGCTGACTGCGCGTCCTGTCGACTCGTTGATGACGATGGTGATGGCGATGAAGCCGCCTTCACCGAGTACGAGTCGATCGGAGAGCGTCGGCTCGCCGACGTCACCGACTGAAAGACCGTCGACGTAGACGTGTCCGACCGGTACGCGTCCGACGATCTCGGCGAGGCCGTCGACCATGTCGACCACGACGCCGTCCTCGGCCAGCACGATGCGCTCTTCCGGAACGCCGGTGGCCTTGGCAAGGGCGGCGTTGGCACGCAGGTGCCGCCATTCACCGTGGACGGGCATGGCGTTGGTGGGCCGAACCGCGTTGTACAGGTAGAGCAACTCACCGGCGGACGCGTGGCCCGAGACGTGAACCTTGGCGCTCTGCTGCGTCACGACGGTGGCACCGCGCTTGGCCAAGCCGTTGACCACGGCAAAAACGGAGTTCTCGTTACCCGGAATCAGCGAGGATGCGAGAACGACCAGGTCGTTGGCACGGATGTTGATCTGGCGGTGTTCGCCGCGTGCCATCCGCGAGAGCGCTGCCAACGGCTCACCCTGCGAACCCGTCGAAATGAGCACCAGGCGATCGTCGGGAAGGGTGGCGGCGGTGTCGATGTCGACGACCAGTCCGTCTGGCACCGTGAGGTAGCCGAGATCCTGGGCGATCTGCATGTTGCGGACCATCGAGCGGCCGACGAAGACGATGCGACGGTTGTACCGAGCGGCAACGTCGACGACCTGCTGGATGCGGTGCACGTGGCTGGCGAACGATGCCACGATGACGCGCTGCTTCGCCTTGCCGATGACGTTGTCGAGCACTCCCCCGATTTCACGCTCGGGCGTGACGAATCCCGGGACCTCGGCGTTGGTCGAGTCCACGAGGAACAGGTCGACACCCTCGTCGCCCAGGCGGGAGAAACCGGCGAGGTCGGTCAAGCGGCCGTCGAGAGGCAGCTGATCGAGCTTGATGTCACCGGTGTGCAGTACAACTCCGGCGTCGGTGCGAATCGCGATCGCGAGCGCGTCGGGAATCGAGTGGTTGACGGCGAAGTACTCGCAGTCGAACGGGCCGTGAGTGGTGGTGTTTCCTTCGACGACCTCGACGAGGTTCGGTCGCAGGCGATGCTCGCGGCACTTGGCGGCAACGAGGGCGAGAGTGAACTTCGCGCCGATGACCGGAATGTCCGCGCGCAGGCGCAGCAAGAACGGCAGAGCACCGATGTGATCCTCGTGGCCGTGAGTCAAGATGACGGCTTCGACGTCGTCCATACGGTCTTCGATGTAGCGGAAGTCCGGGAGGATCAGGTCGACGCCGGGCTGCTGGTCCTCGGGGAACAGCACACCGCAGTCGACGATCAGCAACTTGCCGCGGTGCTCGAACACCGTCATGTTGCGACCGATTTCGCCGATGCCACCGAGAGCGACGATGCGCAGACCTGATGCCGGCGCCTTCGGGGGTGTTCCGAGGCGACCGGTGGGATCGACGGCCGGACGGTTCTCGGGGCGCTTGTTTCCGCGCCCGTTGCCCGCCTTCGACGCTGCCGGACGGTTGCCGCCGGCAGATTTGCGTGGCGACCTGTCTTCGGTCGATTTCTTGGGTGCAGCAGATTTGGTGGCGGCGGACTTGGTCGCTGCAGATTTGGCTGCTGCGGCCTTCTTGGGCGGGGCGGCTGCGGCGGGGGCCGCTTCTGCCGCCGGCGCAGCTGGTGCCTCTACCGGTGCGGCCTTCGCGGCCGTCTCGGGAGCCGGAGGCGAAGGCGGACCGGCTTGACGACTGGCACTACGACGTCGGGGGGGACGGGTCATTTACAAAACTCCTGCCGCATGCAGATCGGCGGCAAGACCGTCGATCTGCTCTTTAGTGGGTGCAACCTGCGGAAGGCGTGGTTCTCCGACATCGATTCCGATGAGTCGCAGACCCGCCTTCGAAGCGCTGACACCGCCGAGGCGGGCAACGGAACGAATCACAGGGATCAAACTGAGGTTTATCTCGCGTGCGCGGGCGATGTCGCCGGACACGAACGCGGTGTGGAGGTCGCGGAGGCGACCCGGAACGAGATGGCCGATGACGCTGACGAAGCCGGTAGCACCGACAGCGAGCCACGGCAGGTTCAGCGGGTCGTCACCGGAGAAGAACTGAAGCTCGGTGGTGCCGATCAACTCTGCGCCGGCGTTGAGGTCGCCCTTGGCATCCTTGACGGCCTTGATCCGCGGGTGCTCGGCGAGTCGGCGGATCGTTTCGGTCTCGATGGGGACGACGGAGCGGGGCGGAATGTCGTACAACATGACGGGCAGGTCGGTCGCGTTGGCGACGGCGGTGAAGTGTGCAAAGAGTCCGGCCTGGGGCGGACGCGAGTAGTACGGGGTGACGACGAGCAGACCGTGCGCACCGGCGCGAGCCGCGTCACGGGCGAGTTCGACACTGTGGGCGGTGTCGTTGCTCCCGGCGCCTGCAACGATCTTCGCGCGGTTGCCGACGGCGTCGATCACTGCGCGGAGCAGGTCGAGCTTCTCGGACTCGGTGGTGGTGGGAGACTCACCGGTCGTGCCGGCAAGAACGAGGCCGTCGCAGCCGTTGTCGACGAGATGGGCTGCGAGGCGCACTCCCGCGTCGACGTCCAACTTCCCGTCGGCAGTGAACGGGGTCACCATCGCAACGGAAATGGTGCCGAACGGACGCTCGACAAGAGAAGCGGAATCACCGTAGGTCATGGTCAGAAGGTTACCCGGTTCAGCTCTTACTTCTGCACACGAGTCACGACTCGGCCGCAAATGCACTGACGGCGATTTCCGATCCGTCGCTTCCGCGGAGAATCTCGTAGTCCCCGAACACATTTGGGGCGACGTCACGAAGCTGACGTAGGCACTCGATCGCGACTCGCCGGATCTCGACGTCGGCATGTTCGGTGGCGCGCATCTCGACGAAGTGCCGCCAGGCCCGATAGTTCCCGGTCACGACCAAGCGCGTCTCGGTTGCGTTGGGCAGCACCGAGCGCGCAGCTTGCCTGGCTTGCTTCCCACGCATCGGGGCACCGGGCACTGATTGCAATTTCCCCTCGAGGGCGGTCAGCAGTTCGCCGTAAGCGCGACGGCTCTCGTCGGTGGCAGACAGAAACAGTGATTCGAGCTCGGGATCACCTTCGACCGCGGGAGGCACGACAACGTTCGCATCATTCTCGCGAACGAATCGCTGCGAGAGTTGCGAGTACGAGAAGTGCCGGTGACGAATCAATTCGTGAGTGCACGAGCGCGAGATACCAGTGATGTAGAAGCTCACCGTCGCGTGCTCTAGCACCGAAACGTGTCCGACCTCGAGCAGATGTCTGAGGTAGCCGGCGTTGGTTGCGGTTCGCGGATTCGGCTTGGACCAACTCTGGTAGCAGGCTCGGCCGGAGAACTCGACGAGCGCTTCGCCGCCGTCCGCGTCCGTCTCCCACGGAATGTCCTCGGGCGGGAAGAACTCGGACTTCGCCACCAACTGCACTTTCAGCGACACCGTGTTCGGCACAACCCACTCCTCGACAAGCACGAAACGACCAGCACGAAACCCGGGCGCCGTTCGCCTCAGGTGCTGGGCAACTCTATAGCGGTTGCGCTCCCCCGAGATCGAGTGACGTCACCACACCCTTGACTGACGTCACTTTTGACGCCACTCTGGTGTCATGGACATTTCGGAGTACACCGCGAAGCTGCAGAATGACCTCGTCACCGCAGCCGAACTCGGCGACGATCACACGCGCCGGATTGCGGCGTCGTTGTCCGCCGCCATCGAACCCTCGGTCCGCCTGGTCTTGTTGGCCGCGGCGACGGAGTTGGCCAAGGAGATCGGGACCAAACTCGACGGCCGCGAGGTCAGGGTCAATCTCGACGGCAACGAGATCGTGACCGACGTCGTCCGCCCGACGAATTCGACCGGCGGCGAGGGCGGAAACGAGAAGGCAGACGACGAGAAGAAGGACTCCACTTACTCGTTCGACGACGTCAGCGGCGATATCAGCCGAGTGACGTTGAGGATGATGGAGCAGATCAAAGCCCGCGCCGAGGAGGCAGCCAATCAGAACGGAGTCTCCCTCAACTCGTGGGTTTCACAAGCCGTTCAGGGCGCATTGCGGGACCAGATGCGCAAGAACGGCATGGACTAGTTCGACGCCACCCTGATCGCCGATGATCTAATTGCGCAACTGCAGTAATCACGAACCGTTGCCGCAAGGCGAGAAGGAGCACGTTCATGGCCGTTTCGGGCGTCAAGGAATTCGAGATCAAGGCTGATCCGGCGACGGTGATGAAGGCCGTAGCTGCAGTCGATCGGCTGCCGGAGTGGTCGTCTGCGCACAAGAAGATCACCATCGAGAGCACCCACGACGACGGTCGCCCCCATCGCGTTCGCATGGCCGTGTCCATTCTGGGAATCAACGACGAGCAGGTAGTCGACTACACCTTCGAGGGCGACGAGAGGGTGACCTGGACCCTCGTCGCGAGCGGCCAGCAGAACCAGCAGGACGGCTCGTACGTCTTGACTCCCACCGACGGTGGAACCAAAGTCACCTTCGAACTGACCATCGATCCCAAGATCCCGCTGCCGGGCTTCCTGGTGAAGAAGGCGCAGAAGACGGCCCTGGAAACAGCGAGCAAGGGCCTGACGAAGTTCGTCGAAAACTTCTGAGCGCACACGCAATTCAGGCGGCCCTTACTTCGGCGTTCATCGCCGGGTAGGGACCGTTTGCCGTGAAGCCCAGCTGCGATTTCTCGGAAGTTCTTGCCGATGTTGAACATTCGCCGGTAGCCGTGGACCGCCCGGAGTAACGTCGGCCGCGTGTCCGCCGAGACCGCAGAGCCCAACTCCATGGCACCCGTGCGCATCCTCGTCTACAGCGACGACGCACACACCCGCGAGCAAGTTCGGCTCGCTCTCGGAGAGCGCCCACATCCTTCGATGCCCACCATCGACTACGTCGAGGTCGCGACCGCGCCGATCGTCGTCGACAAGCTCGATGCCGGCGGAATCGATCTCGCCATCCTCGACGGCGAGGCGAGTCCGGCGGGCGGCATGGGCGTCGCGAAACAACTCAAGGACGAGATCGTCGACTGTCCACCGATCCTCGTACTGACCGGTCGACCCGACGATGCGTGGCTGGCGTCGTGGTCGCGAGCGGAAGCCTCAGTGCCGCAGCCGATAGATCCGATGGAACTCTCTTCCACCGTCATCGCGCTTCTGCGTCGGCAACTGAGCCGGTGAGCACCCGTTGCAGCGGTGATTCGTTGCGGCGCCGACTACTTCGGACTTTCGAGAGCGAAACTCGGCACCTCGAAAATCAACCCAATGTCGGAGGCCTCCCCTAGTGTGGGTGTCGCAGGTCACATAAGTGTCGAATTGCTGGCAGTATCGAAATTGAACGGCACCTTCGGGTTAACGGCACCTTCGGGTTAACGGCACCTTCGGGCTAGGCGGACATCCGCACAGCGGAGAGGAGTTCGGGTGAGATGAACGCTTACATCCCCATTCTCGTTCTCGGGGTCATCGCGATGGCCTTCGCTGTGGTGTCGGTTGTTCTCGCGTCCGTGGTCGGCCCGAAGCGGTACAACAGGGCGAAACTCGAAGCCTACGAATGCGGAATCGAACCGGCACCCCGTACCGCTGGTGGCGGACGGTTTCCCGTCAAGTTCTATCTGACGGCAATGCTGTTCATCATCTTCGACATCGAGATCGTTTTCCTCTATCCGTGGGCGGTGCATTTCGATTCGCTCGGTTTGTTCGGCCTCGCGGCGATGGGCCTTTTCATAGTCAACGTCTCGGTGGCATACGCATACGAATGGCGACGAGGCGGTCTCGGTTGGGACTAGCTCAGCGAACACAGGAACAGCACACACGAGTCAGACAAAACCGGTCACACCGCAGCTGTTACGACTGAAAAGAGTCGGATATGGGTCTCGAAGAAAAGCTCCCCAGCGGATTTCTACTGACCACGGTCGAGGGCCTGGCAGGTTATGCCCGCAAAGGATCACTGTGGCCTGCCACCTTCGGGCTCGCGTGTTGCGCCATCGAGATGATGGCAACCACGTCGGGTCGCTTCGACCTGGCGCGGTTCGGTATGGAGGCATTCCGCGCGTCGCCGCGACAGGCAGACCTTCTGATCGTGGCCGGGCGGGTCAGTCAAAAGATGGGCCCGGTACTTCGTCAGGTCTACGACCAGATGGCCGAGCCGAAATGGGTTCTGGCCATGGGTGTATGCGCGTCGTCCGGCGGAATGTTCAACAACTACGCAGTGGTTCAGGGCGTCGACCACATCGTGCCGGTCGACATCTACTTGCCCGGCTGTCCGCCGCGGCCGGAGATGCTCCTGAACGCGATCATCGAACTGCACCGAAAGATCCAGGAAATGCCCCTCGGCGTGAACCGCGAAGAGGCACGCGCGGCAGCCGAGCGCGCCGCACTGGCATCCACCCCCACCATCGACATGAAGGGGCTGCTGCGATGACCTCGGGTAACACCGGCGCGAGAGGGATGTTCGGGGTCCGCGGCACTGGCGACACCTCGGGCTACAGCAGGCTTGCCCCTCCGATCTCTCTAGAGGACAAGGCTTCTCGACCCTTCGGCGGTTATTTCGATGCAGTCGCGGATTCGTTGGACGCGGCATTGAGCAGCGCGGGTGGCACTTTCACCGCTGCAGTCGAGCGTGTGGTGATCTTTCGAGACGAGATGACGCTGCACGTCGAACGCTCCCACTTGCCGCAGGTTGCGCGAAGACTGCGCGACGAACCGGACCTTCGCTTCGAGCTCTGCCTGGGTGTCGACGGAGTGCACTACCCGCAGGACACCGGTCGTGAACTGCACGCCGTGTATCCACTTGCCTCGATTACGCACAACCGCCGAATCAGGCTGGAAGTATCTGTGCCGGATTCCGATCCGCATATTCCGTCGATCGTCGGGATCTACCCGACCAATGACTGGCATGAACGCGAGACGTACGACTTCTTCGGGATCGTCTTCGACGGTCATCCGGCCCTGACCCGCATCGAGATGCCCGACGACTGGAAAGGCCACCCCCAGCGGAAGGACTATCCGCTCGGCGGTATCCCGGTCGAGTACAAGGGCGCCCAGACTCCGCCTCCCGACGAGCGTAGGTCGTACAACTGATGAACGAGACGACAGGAAGCAACTCCGGTGCCACGACGGAAACCGTCGTCACGGCATCGGGTCAGGACTGGGACGACATCGTCACCGCGGCCGCCCGCCAGCGAACCGGCGAGGCGGAACGGATCGTGGTCAACATGGGCCCACAGCATCCGTCCACTCACGGGGTCTTGCGCCTCATTCTCGAGATCGAGGGTGAGACGGTCGTGGAAGCTCGATGTGGAATCGGCTACCTGCACACCGGAATCGAGAAGAATCTCGAATTCCGGAACTGGACGCAGGGTGTCACTTTCGTTACTCGAATGGACTACCTGTCACCGTTCTTCAACGAAACCGCGTACTGCCTCGGAGTCGAGAAACTTCTCGACATCACCGACGACATTCCCGAGCGAGCCACCGTCATTCGCGTGATGATGATGGAACTTAATCGGATCTCCTCACATCTCGTGGCCCTGGCGACCGGCGGAATGGAACTGGGCGCCGTGACGGCGATGCTGTTCGGATTCCGCGAACGCGAATTGATTCTGGACGTGTTCGAGACGATCACCGGACTGCGGATGAATCACGCCTACATCAGGCCTGGTGGTCTCGCTCAGGATCTACCCGACGGGTCGGTCGCGAAGGTTCGGGAATTGCTGAAGGTCCTACCGAAACGGTTACGTGACGTCGAACTGATGCTCAGCGACAACTCCATCTGGAAAGCACGTACCCAGGGAATCGGATATCTCGATCTCACCGGCTGTATGGCGCTCGGGGTGACGGGGCCGGTCCTTCGCGCCACAGGTCTCCCCCACGATCAGCGTCGAGCGCAGCCGTACTGCGGCTACGAGAACTACGAGTTCGACGTAGTGACACACGACGGATCCGATTGCTACGGAAGGTACGTCATCCGCGTCGAGGAGATGAAGGAGTCCCTCAAGATCGTGGAGCAGTGCCTCGACAAGCTACAACCGGGCCCGGTCATGGTGGACGACAAGAAGATCGCCTGGCCTGCCGATCTCGCTGTGGGACCGGATGGCCTCGGCAACTCGCAGAAGCACATCGCCAAGATCATGGAGTCCTCCATGGAAGGTCTGATTCACCATTTCAAACTGGTCACCGAGGGTATCCGCGTGCCGCCAGGTCAGGTGTACGTCGCCGTCGAGTCTCCGCGTGGCGAACTGGGGGTGCACATGGTCAGCGACGGGGGAACCCGGCCGTACCGCGTCCATTTCCGGGACCCGTCGTTCACCAACCTTCAGGCAGTAGCCGCGATGTGTGAGGGAGGCATGGTGTCCGACGTGATCGCTTCGGTTGCCAGTATCGATCCCGTCATGGGCGGAGTGGACCGATGACCGGCCCGAACAGCTCGTCACGCGTGTTCATCGAACTCGGGCCGCGCCCGGAGGAGCCCACGCAATTGGTACGCCCCGGCGCACGATCGAGCTATCCACCCGACGTACTCGCCCGACTCGACGCCGACGCCGAAACCGTCATCGCTCGCTACCGTGAGCCTGACGCCGCCGCGACCACCAGTCGATCCGCCCTCTTGCCGCTCCTTCATCTCGTGCAATCCGAGGACGGGTACATCACCCCGGCCGGGATCGATTTCTGCAGTGCCAAGCTGGGTTTGACGGGCGCCGAGGTCGCCGCAGTTTCCACCTTCTACTCCATGTATCGCCGGGGGCCGACGGGTGAGTATCTGGTCGGAGTCTGCACCAACACGCTGTGCGCGATCATGGGCGGCGACGACATCCTCGCGGCACTCGAAGAGCACCTGGGCTCGACAGGCTCCAGAGATGAAGGTGGACACTCCATCTCGACGTCCGACGGTAAGATCACCCTCGAACACATCGAGTGCAATGCGGCGTGCGACTACGCCCCCGTCATGATGATCAACTGGGAGTTCTTCGACAATCAGACCCCGGAATCGGCGCGCTCACTCGTCGATGCGCTCCGCGCCGGAGAGCGCGTGACACCCGATCGCGGTGCCACGCTGTGCTCGTTCCGGCAGACTGCGCGCACTCTGGCTGGTTTTCCGGATACGCGAATCGAGGCAGCCGAAGCGCAGACCGTCGGCGATGCAACTCTTGCCGGACTACGTATCAGCCGATCTCTCGACGACAATCCACCCGGCTCGGCTTCCGCGGCCGACGCTCCCGGCGAAGGGAAGTGACATGACACTCGCCCCCGTCCTGAGTCGATACTGGGATCAACCGAATTCATGGACCCTCGACAGCTACCTTCGCCGCGACGGCTACCAGGCGCTGCGCAAAGCGCTGGCCACGCCCCCCGACGCCGTGATCGAAACCGTCAAGGACGCGGGCCTGCGCGGACGTGGCGGCGCGGGCTTCCCGACAGGCCTCAAGTGGAGCTTCATCCCCCAGGTCTCCGAAGACAAGCCAGGAGACGGCAAGCCTCACTACCTCGTCGTCAATGCCGACGAGTCCGAACCGGGCACATGCAAGGACATGCCGTTGATGATGGCGACCCCACACACGTTGGTGGAGGGAGTGATCATCGCGGCGTACGCAATTCGAGCAGCGAAGGCGTTCATCTACGTCAGAGGTGAGGTTGTCCCGGTTCTGCGACGCCTGCAGACCGCTGTCGCCGAGGCTTACGCGGCCGGATATCTGGGCCGCAACGTCCTCGGTTCGGGTTTCGATCTGGATCTCGTCGTCCATGCCGGAGCCGGCGCCTATATCTGTGGGGAAGAGACGGCCCTCCTCGATTCGTTGGAGGGACGACGCGGTCAGCCTCGACTGCGGCCGCCGTTCCCCGCTGTCGCCGGTCTCTATGCCTGCCCGACCGTCGTCAACAACGTCGAGTCCATCGCGAGTGTTCCGTCGATCGTCCTGGGCGGCCCGGAGTGGTTCCGGTCGATGGGAAGTGAGAAGTCACCGGGATTCACGCTGTATTCGCTCTCGGGTCATGTCACCACCCCCGGCCAGTACGAGGCTGAACTCGGGATCACCTTGCGCGAGCTGCTCGAATACGCAGGCGGGGTCCGCGCTGGACACACCCTCAAATTCTGGACTCCCGGCGGATCCTCGACACCGATCTTCACCGACGAACATCTCGATGTCCCACTCGACTACGAAGGCGTCGGCGCCGCGGGATCCATGCTCGGTACCAAGGCCTTGCAGATATTCGACGAGACAACCTGCATCGTGCGTGCGGTGTTGCGATGGACCGAGTTCTACGCTCACGAATCCTGCGGTAAATGCACGCCGTGCCGCGAGGGCACGTACTGGCTGGTGCAGATCCTGCGTCGGCTCGAAGGGGGAACAGGAACCGAGGCCGATCTCACCAAACTTCTCGATATCTCGGACACGATCCTCGGAAAGTCCTTCTGCGCGTTGGGTGATGGAGCGACCAGCCCGATCATGTCTTCCTTGAAGTACTTCCGCGAGGAATACGTAGCGCATTTCGACGGGAACGGATGCCCGTTCGATCCTCACCGGTCCGTTCTCGCGACAGGAGCGTTCGTCTCATGACTGCAGCCGACGCCACCACTGGAACCGATGCGGCACCGCCGATTGATCTCGTCACCCTCACCATCGACGGCCGGGAACTCCAGGTCCCCAAGGGCACGTTGATCATTCGCGCTGCGGAGATGATCGGCACCCAGATTCCGCGGTTCTGCGATCATCCTCTACTGGACCCGGTCGGTGCTTGCCGCCAGTGCATCGTGGAAGTCGAAGGTCAACGCAAGCCGGTGGCGTCCTGCACGACACCGGTTGCGGACGGAATGGTCGTCACCACACAGCTCACGTCGCCTGTGGCCGAGAAGGCGCAACGCGGGGTGATGGAACTCCTGCTCATCAACCACCCTCTGGACTGCCCCGTGTGCGACAAGGGCGGCGAGTGCCCGCTCCAGAACCAGGCGATGTCGACCGGTCGCACCGAATCCCGGTTCGGTGAGGAGAAAAGGACCTACCCCAAGCCCATCCCCCTCTCGTCCGAGATCCTCCTCGACCGCGAGCGTTGTGTCCTCTGCGCCAGGTGCACGCGATTCTCGAGTCAGATCGCCGGCGACCCGTTCATCGATCTCCTCGAGCGCGGCGCGCTTCAACAGGTCGGGATCTACGCCAACGAGCCCTTCGAGTCCTACTTCTCGGGCAACACGATCCAGGTTTGCCCGGTCGGCGCGCTCACCAGTACGGCATACCGATTCCGGGCGCGACCGTTCGATCTGGTGTCCAGCCCCAGCGTGTGTGAACACTGCGCCGACGGATGTGCTCAGCGCACCGACCACCGTCGCGGAAAGGTTCTCCGTCGTCTCGCCGGGGACGACCCCGACGTCAACGAGGAATGGAACTGCGACAAGGGGCGCTTCGCTTTCACGTACACGACCCAAGGTGATCGGATCACCACTCCCCTGATCCGCAACGCTGACGGCGAATTGATTCCGGCGTCGTGGCCCATGGCACTCGACCTCGTTGCGCGATCCTTCGCGCACGCCCGCGGTGACGCAGCCGTACTCGTCGGCGGACGCTCTACCTTGGAGGACGCCTACGCCTACGGTAAGTTCGCGCGAGTTGCTCTCGCTACCAACAACATCGATTTCCGAATCCGCGCTCACTCAGCCGAAGAGGAAGATTTCCTCTCAGCTCACGTCGCGGGCCGCACACTTGAAGGGTCGGTGACTTACCAGGACCTCGAATCTGCCCCGACCGCGTTGCTGGTAGCTCTCGAGCCCGAGGAGGAGTCACCGATCATCTTCCTGCGACTGCGCAAGGCCGCACGTTTCGGAAAGACGACGGTGCTCTCCAGCGCGCCATTCGCTACGCGCGGCCTGCAGAAGATGGGCGGTGGTCTACTTCGGACCGTTCCCGGAAGTGAAGCAGCTCTGATGGATTCGTTGTCCCACCCCGGCAGTGAGGAGGGTCAGCTCCTCCGGCAGCCCGGTGCTGTGATCCTGCTGGGTGAGCGACTGAGTGCGGTAGCAGGCGGCTTCGCCGCGGCGCTGCGACTCGCCGAATCGACGGGAGCTTCTTTGGCCTGGGTACCACGCCGCGCTGGTGATCGCGGCGCCGTCGAGGCCGGCGCGCTACCGGGATTGCTTCCCGGCGGACGCCCCGTTGCGGACCCGGCAGCACGTCAGGAGGTGGAATCAGTGTGGGGGGCCTCCATCCCGGCATCCGACGGTCGCGACGCCGCGAGTCTGCTGGATCCGGGGCAGACGACTGCTGCGCTTCTTGTCGGCGGCGTCGAGTTGAGTGATCTCCCGAACCCGGCGAGGGCAAGGGCCGCGATCGAAGCCGCAGGGTTCGTTGTGAGTTTGGAGATCCGTCACAGCGGAGTCACCGAACTCGCCGACGTCGTCTTCCCGGTGGCACCGGTCGCCGAGAAGCCCGGAACCTTCCTCGACTGGGAAGGCCGCGAGCGCGTGTTCGACACCGCGTTGAGAACGACAGGAGTAATGCCGGATCAGCGCGTTCTCCACGCGATCGCAGCCGAGATGGGCATCGATCTGGGCCTACCCGACGCAGATTCCGCACGCTCGGAGATACACCGCCTCGGCGCTTGGTCCGGATCGCGCCCCACCTCGCCTCAGGTCCCGTCAGGCACCATGCCCACACCGGCACTGGGCGAGGCAGTGTTGTCGAGTTGGCGAATGTTGCTCGACAACGGCCGATTGCAAGACGGCGAGCCCAACCTGGCGGGTACGGCACGGCCGTCGCTCGTGCGTTTGTCGGCCGAGACCGCTGCCGAGATCGGCGCCGACAACGGCGATCACGTTGCGGTGTCGACTGAATCCGGTTCCATCACATTACCGTTGGAGATCACCGACCTCCCGCCTCGAACAGTCTGGCTCCCGCTCAATTCACCGGGTAGCACGATCTACGAAACGCTCTGCGTCACCGCGGGGTCCGTGGTGAAGATTGCGAAGGCGGGAGCGCAATGAACACCCACGAGTACGGGACGGTCGCAGCTCCGGTCGACCTGTCGGCGTTCGGGCACGACCCGTGGTGGTTGGTGATCGGCAAGGCTCTCGCAATCTTCGTGTTCCTCGTACTCACCCCGCTGGTGGCGATCTACGCGGAACGAAAGGTCATGGCACGCATGCAGATGCGTGTCGGACCGAACCGCGTCGGCCCCCGTGGAATGCTCCAGAGCCTCGCTGACGGAATCAAGCTCGCCCTCAAGGAGGGCATCACACCGACCGGCGCCGACAAACCGATTTACCTCCTCGCGCCCGTCATCGCGGTCGTGCCCGCCTTCATGGCGTTTGCTGTCATCCCGTTCGGTCCACAGGTGTCGATTTTCGGAACCCGGTCACCCCTGCAACTGACCGATCTACCGGTCGGCGTTCTGTACATCCTGGCCGTCACTTCTATCGGTGTGTACGGGATCGTCCTTGCCGGCTGGTCTTCGGGATCGACGTATCCCCTACTGGGCGCACTTCGATCGACCGCTCAGGTCATCTCGTACGAGGTAGCGATGGGCCTGTCTTTCGCTGCCGTTTTCCTCTACGCCGGCACGATGTCCACGTCCGGCATCGTCGACGCCCAACAGGGAGCCTGGTACGTCTTTCTCCTCCTGCCGTCCTTCCTGATCTACGTGACAGCCATGGTCGGCGAAACCAACAGGGCTCCCTTCGACCTTCCCGAGGCCGAGGGTGAGCTGGTAGGTGGGTTCCACACCGAGTACTCCTCCCTCAAGTTCGCGATGTTCATGCTGGCCGAGTACGTGAACATGGTGACGGTGTCCGCTCTGGCCACCACGCTGTTTCTGGGCGGGTGGCACGCACCGTTCCCGTTCAATCTTTGGGACGGCGCCAATTCCGGTTGGTGGCCGGTGCTGTGGTTTGTCGCGAAAGTGTGGGGCTTCCTCTTCGTCTTCATCTGGTTGCGCAGCACGCTTCCTCGATTGCGCTACGACCAGTTCATGAATCTCGGCTGGAAGGTTTTGATCCCAGCAGCTTTGGTATGGGTGATGGTGATCGCGACCGTTCGTGCGTTCCGCAACGAGGGCTACAACACCTGGGTCGTACTTCTCTGCGTCGCACTGGTTCTCGGAGCTGCGCTCCTGATCGTGTTGGCCGGGACTTACCGCGGCCGACGCCGAACTGCCGCGTTGGTCACCGCTTCGGGGACCTTGCCTTTCGATGCAATGTCGGGCGGCTTCCCGGTTCCACCGCTGCCTGGTCAAAAACTGCCTGGTCAAAAACTGCCTGGTCAAACACTGCCTGGTCAGAACGTGCCACCGCCGCGACGCACAGATGTTTCCGACACATCGGAGGACTCCCATGCCTGAATTCCTCGGACCTATCGCGGGTTTCGGAGTGACGCTCTCGACCATGTTCAAGAAACCCGAGACCGAGTTCTATCCGGAGGAGAAGCGCCCCACCGCGCCCGGATACCACGGTCGCCATCAACTCAACCGGTATGCGGACGGACTCGAGAAGTGCATCGGTTGCGAACTGTGTGCCTGGGCCTGCCCCGCCGACGCGATCTATGTCGAGGGTGCTGACAACACCGAAGAAGAACGGTTCTCCCCCGGAGAGCGCTACGGGCAGGTGTATCAGATCAACTACCTGCGGTGCATCGGCTGCGGCCTCTGCGTCGAGGCCTGCCCCACTCGGGCCCTCACGATGACCAACGAGTACGAGATGGTCGACGACAATCGAGCTGGATTGATCTACGAGAAGGACCGACTGCTCGCGCCCCTGAAAACCGACATGACAGCGCCACCACACGCGCTGCGTCCCGGCACAACTCAGGACGACTACTACCGCGGCGACATCACAGCAGTACCCGAACAAGCAGCACCCGAACAAGCAGCACCCGAACAGCCAGCACCCGAGCGAGAGCCGAACCCGGAGACCGAGAAATGATCGCGGCGGTCACCACCACGATCCTGGCGGAGGGAACGATGACATCGACCTCCACCGGCGAGGCGGTGCAGTTCTGGATCCTCGGAACCCTTGCGGTGATCAGCGCTTTGGGTGTCGTCGCCGCTCCCAAGGCCGTCTACTCTGCACTCTTCCTTGCGATGACGATGATCATCCTGGCCGTGTTCTACATCGTGCAGGGCGCACTGTTCCTGGGTGTCGTCCAGATCGTCGTCTATACCGGCGCGGTGATGATGTTGTTCTTGTTCGTCCTGATGCTGGTGGGCGTGGATTCTTCGGACTCCCTGGTCGAAACGCTACGCGGACAACGAGTCAGCGCGATCGTGATCGGCGTCGGATTCGGGCTACTCCTTATCGGCGGCCTCGGAAATGCGTCGATCTCGGGCTTCACCGGATTCACCGGACTCGACCAGGGCAACATCGACGCACTCGCCGATCTCATCTTCATCCGCTACGTCTGGGCCTTCGAACTGACCGGCGCACTGCTGATCACGGCGACACTCGGCGCAATGATGCTCGCACACCGGGAGAAGATCGGAGCCACACTCAGCCAACGCGAACTCTCCAAGCAACGATTCGCGTACCTGGGCAGCGATGAAGACAATCCCGAAAAGGACTCGGCCACTCCACTCCCCAGTCCCGGCGTGTACGCACGTCACAACGCAGTGGACATGCCGGCCTTGTTGCCGGACGGAACGTTCTCGACGCTCTCGGTCAGCAGCGCGCTCACTCCACGTTCCCCGGATCCGAGCACCGGTGAGGAGACTCAGCGATGAATCCCGAGAACTATCTGTATCTGTCCGTCCTGTTGTTCACGATCGGAGCTGCAGGAGTCCTCCTGCGCCGCAACGCCATCGTGGTGTTCATGTGTATCGAATTGATGCTCAACGCCGCCAACTTGGCGTTCGTGACCTTCGCGCGCATGCACGGCAATCTGGACGGCCAGATCTTCGCCTTCTTCACGATGGTGGTCGCTGCGGCCGAAGTAGTCGTCGGCCTGGCAATCATCATGATCATCTTCCGATCTCGGCGTTCTGTATCCGTCGACGACGCAGACCTGCTGAAGTACTGATATGTCAGGAGGAATCACGTCCGCCATCTGGTTGCTCCCCGCCCTGCCGCTGTGCGGCGCCGCTGTCCTTTTGCTGGCCGGTCGTCGCACGAACGCGTGGGGTCACCTGCTTGCCTGCGTCATGGCTATCGCGTCGTTTGTCGTCGCAGTGGTGTTTTTCATCGCCATGCTCGGCCGTGACACCGCCGACCGCACCGTCACCGAGCACCTGTTCAGTTGGGTCCCGGTCGACAGTCTTCAGGTCGAGTTCGGACTGCAACTGGACCAACTGTCGATGTGTTTCGTTCTGCTCATCACCGGTGTAGGTTCGCTGATCCACATCTACTCGGTCGGATACATGGCGCACGACCCCGAGCGTCGTAAGTTCTTCGCGTACCTCAATCTTTTCCTCGCTGCAATGCTGCTTCTGGTGCTCGCCGACAACTTCCTAGGACTCTACGTCGGCTGGGAAGGCGTCGGTTTGGCGTCATACCTGCTGATCGGCTTCTGGCAGCACAAGCCGTCGGCGGCGACTGCCGCCAAGAAGGCTTTTGTCGTCAATCGGGTGGGCGACATCGGATTGATGATCGCAATGATGTTGATGTTCAGCACATTCGGCTCGCTCTCGTTCAGCAATGTCTTCGGCGACGCGTCCGGCGCAAGCGAAGGTGTCCTGACGGCGATCGGTCTGATGCTCCTCCTCGCTGCGTGCGCGAAGTCGGCGCAAGTGCCGCTGCAGTCGTGGCTCGGCGACGCGATGGAGGGCCCCACCCCCGTTTCGGCTCTGATTCACGCGGCCACGATGGTCACCGCCGGCGTCTACTTGATCGTGCGCTCCAATCCGATCTTCGATCTCGCGCCCGACGCTCAACTCGTGGTTGTCATCGTCGGTGCCGTGACGCTCCTGTTCGGTGCGATCATCGGCTGTGCGAAGGACGACATCAAGAAAGCGCTCGCCGCATCGACCATGAGTCAGATCGGATACATGGTCCTGGCCGCGGGTCTCGGACCAGCCGGATACGCCTTCGCAATCCTTCATCTGATCACCCACGGATTCTTCAAGGCGGGCCTGTTCCTCGGCGCCGGCTCCGTGATGCACGCGATGAACGACGAAACCGACATGCGGCGCTACGGAGGACTCCGAGCGTTCATGCCACTGACTTTTGTCACGTTCGGGCTCGGATATCTTGCCATCATCGGTGTTCCGCCGTTTGCCGGGTTCTTCTCCAAGGACAAGATCATCGAGGTTGCAATCGGCGAGGGCGGCGTCAAGGGTGTTGTGCTTGGCATCGTCACGCTCTTGGGTGCGGCGCTCACTGCCTTCTACATGAGCCGCGTGATGCTGATGACCTTCTTCGGGAAGGCCCGCTGGGAGAACCAGAAACCTCACGAATCTCCGGCGGTGATGACGTCTCCGATGATCATTCTGGCGGTGGGATCCGTCGGGGCCGGCATGCTCCTGACCATCGGGTCCAGCTTGCAGAACTGGCTGGAACCGGTAGTCGGCTCCCATCACGTCGAACCGCCGATACCCGCATGGTCGATCACCGCGCTGGCTCTGCTCGCAGTCGCCGCCGGCGTCGCGATTGCGTATCGCGAGTACGCCACCCGGGAGATTCCCGTGGTGGCACCGACTCCGGTTTCACCGTTGACCGTTGCGGCTCGCCGCGATCTGTACGGTGACGCCTTCAACGAGACGGTGTTCATGAAGCCGGGACAACAACTCACCAAGTCGCTGGAAGTGGTCGACACCAAGGGAATAGGCGGCGTCGTGGGTAGCTTTGCGGTGGTCGTCACCGGGTTGTCCACGCTCACGCGGAAGCTGCAGACCGGGTTCGTTCGTTCGTACGCGCTGGTGATGTTTGTCGGAGCAACACTCGTGGTCGCGACAATGATGGCGGTGACACTGTGGTGATCGAAGCGGCGGTGAGCGACTCTGTGAACAATGCCGGCTTCCCTGCGCTGACGGCGCTCTGGCTGCTTCCGCTCATCGGAGCGGGTGTTGTCCTCGCTCTGCCTGCACGGTCGTACCAATTTGCCAAATCTCTCGCGCTGGCAGTGTCCGTGGCAGTCCTGGTGATCGCCGCCGGTCTCGGAGTTGCGTTCGACCGCGGCGGCGGGCAGTTTCAGTTCGTCGAAAGCCATAGCTGGATACCGGCTTTCGGTACCAGCTACACACTCGGACTTGACGGCATCGCACTCGTTCTGGTTCTTCTCACCGCAGTGCTGGTGCCATTACTACTGATCGCGGGCTGGAACGACGTCCCCGCGGACCCGGCATCACCCAAGCGGATGCCGCACACCTATTTCGCGCTGATCCTTGTTGTCGAGTCCATGGTGATGATTTCGTTCAGCGCCTTGGATATTCTCCTGTTCTACATTTTCTTCGAGGCAATGCTGATACCGATGTATTTCCTCATCGGCGGGTTCGGTGGAGTTGGCAGATCTCGCGCAGCCGTGAAGTTTCTGCTCTACAACCTCCTCGGCGGCCTGGTTATGCTCGCTGCGGTCATCGGCCTGTACGTGGTCACCACGCGCGACGAGAGTCCCTTCACCAGCGGCACTTTCGACTTCCGAGCGATCGCGTCCGCGGCGAGCAGCGGTGAACTCGGCGTCGGACCCGGCGTGCTCAACGCCTTGTTCCTCGGATTCATGTTCGCGTTCGCGGTCAAGGCACCGCTCTGGCCGCTGCACAGTTGGTTGCCGGACTCCGCGGTGGAATCGACTCCGTCGACAGCAGTGTTGATGATGGCGGTCGTGGACAAGGTAGGCACCTTCGCGATGATTCGCTACTGCCTGCAACTGTTCCCGGAGTCGTCGTCGACTTTTGCACCGTGGATCATCACGCTCGCCGTGATCGGAATCGTCTACGGCGCAATACTGGCGATCGCGCAGACAGACGTCATGCGACTGATCGCCTACACGTCGATTTCACACTTCGGCTTCATCATTCTCGGAATCTTCGCGATGACCAGCCAGAGCCAGGCAGGTTCCGCGCTGTACATGGTCAATCACGGAATCTCCACCGCCGCGCTGTTCTTGATTGCGGGCTTCCTGGTCTCGCAGCGAGGTACACGATCGATCGCAGCGTACGGCGGCGTCCAGAAAGTCGCACCCGTCCTGGCCGGCACATTCCTCGTTGCGGGGTTGGCAACACTGTCGCTGCCGGGTCTCGCGCCGTTCGTCAGTGAGTTCCTGGTGCTGATCGGAACGTACTCGCGCTACCACGTGGCCGCTATCGCGGCGACTGTCGCGCTTGTACTGTCCGCGATCTACATACTCTGGCTCTATCAGCGCATGATGGGCGGACCGGTGAAGGAAGGGCAGGGAACGATCCGCGACCTCGCGCGACGCGAACTCGTGGTGGTCGCCCCACTGATCGCACTCCTCCTGCTTCTCGGCATCTACCCCAAGCCTGCCTTGGACGTCATCACTCCTGCAGTGAGCCACACGGTCGTCTACGAGGCACCGACGCCGCTCGTCGCCGACCACGAAGGAGGTGCCCACAAATGAGTTCCTTCAACGACGTGACCATCCTCGGCTCGGCCGACGCGGCATCACCCACTATCGAATACAGCCTGCTCGCGCCGATGTTGATCGTGTTCGGTGTTGCGGTGGTCGGGGTACTCATCGAAGCCTTTGCACCCCGGCGTATTCGGTACCCAGTGCAACTCGTTCTCGGTGTCGGAGGTTTGGCGGCTGCGTTCGTGGCAGTGCTTCTGCTCGCCGGCACGCGGTCGACGGCGATGATGGGTTCTGTTGCGGTCGACGGACCGACGCTGTTCTTGCAGGCCACGATCCTTCTTGTGTCGATCCCCGCGGTACTGCTGATTGCCGAGCGAGGCTCGGGCAACACCGCCCAAGTGATTGCGCAACATGACGCGCTCGGCAGTTTCACCCCTCAAGCGTCGAGCGTCCCGGGAAGTGTTGCGGAGCAAGAAGCAGTGAAGGTCGGTATCGCCCAGACCGAAGTCTTTCCGCTCACGCTCTTTGCGGTCGGCGGTATGTTGTTGTTTCCGGCTTCGAACGATCTACTGACGATGTTCGTTGCGCTCGAAGTGTTCTCACTGCCTCTGTATCTCCTGTGCGGTCTGGCACGTAGACGTCGCCTGCTCTCCCAGGAAGCTGCGCTCAAGTACTTTCTGCTCGGGGCATTTTCGTCGGCGTTCTTCGTTTTCGGAATTGCGTTGCTGTACGGCTATGCCGGGACGGTCACGCTCTCCGGTATCGCCGACGCAGCACGCATCGGGTCGGGCACCGACGCCTTCCTCTGGCTCGGAACGGCCCTGGTGGCAGTGGGGTTGCTGTTCAAAGTCGGTGCAGTGCCGTTTCATTCGTGGATTCCCGACGTCTATCAAGGGGCGCCGACGCCGATCACCAGTTTCATGGCGACTGCGACCAAGATTGCCGCGTTCGGCGCCATCCTTCGCGTCTTCTACGTGGCCCTGCCCAATGAATACGTGAACTGGCGCCCGCTGATGTGGGCGGTCGCGATTCTCACGATGGTTGTCGGATCGATCGTTGCAGTGACGCAGACCGATATGAAGCGAATGCTGGCCTATTCGGCTATCGCGCACACCGGATTCATTCTGACCGCCGTGGTGGCGGACTCGGATGCCGGCCTCGCCTCGGCGATGTTCTATCTTCTGGCTTACGGATTCAGCACCGTGGGTGCGTTCGCCGTCGTCAGTGTGGTCCGGGACGCTGACGGTGAGGTCGCTGCGCTGTCGCGCTGGGCCGGATTGGGCAGACGCTCACCATTGGTCGGCGTTGTGTTTGCACTGTTCCTGTTGGCTTTCGCCGGGATTCCGTTGACCAGTGGGTTCATCGGAAAGTTCGCGGTGTTCAGCGCGGCCGCCGAGGGTGGGGCCGCGCCTCTCGTGATCGTCGGCGTCCTGTGCAGCGCGATCGCCGCCTACTTCTACGTGCGAGTGATCGTGTTGATGTTCTTCACCGAATCGGCGGAAGACGCACCGACCGTCGTGGTGCCGAGTGCACTGACCAGCAGTGTGATCGGCCTCGGCGCCGGTGTAACGCTCATCCTCGGCATACTCCCCCAGCCGGCGCTCGATCTCGCCGAGCGTGCAGCGGACTTCGTGCACTGAGCCGATGCGTGAATCTGTTCGCGACGCCGGACTGCCGAGTACCTTCCGGTCGCCATGGTTTGTCGGGTTTTCCGCGGTGGCGATTCTTCATCTGATCCTGAATGCCGCTGATGCTGTGCCCTGGGACGGGATCACCAAGGTCATGCTCGCGCCGATTCTGGCTGCCTGGGTTGTCGACCAAGGCGGACCGAGGATTGTTGCTGCTGCGCTGATTGCCTGCGCTTTCGGAGACCTGTTCCTGATCTGGGACTCCACGTTTGTCATCGGGATGGCCGCCTTCGCGATCGGTCACGTCTGTTTCATCCGATTCTTTCTCTCGCACGGCGCTCTTCGGGAGATACGAAGGCGGCCATGGTTTTTGTGCGCGTACGCCGTTGCCGGAATTGCCCTTGTGTCGTACGCCTGGACCGGTCTCGAACCGGCACTTCGGATTGCCGTCCCTGTGTACGCCGCAATCCTGGTGGGAACCGCGTCCACCGCACTGGCCTACAACACGATCACCGGTATCGGCGGCGCACTGTTCCTCACCTCTGACGCCCTGATCCTGCTCGGTCAGGCGAACAAGTGGCAGCCTGCCGCTGCCGGCATCTGGATCATGACGCTGTACATCCTTGCGTTGTTGCTCCTGACCGTCGGAATCCTCGGCCGGAGTAACACGGCATTCCGTCCATTGGCGCCCACGCTGTAAGGATCAGCAACCAGCCGGACATCTCTTCTTATGACGCCGAAATCCGAGGACGGGCCACCACCGAGCGACGAAGAGCGTTTCACCGTCCTGTGGGACGCCTACGCCGGTCGGGTGTTCGCCTATACCTGCCGCCACGTTGATCATCACAGCGCACAGGAAGTTGTCTCCGAGACGTTCCTCGTTGCCTGGCGACGCTTGGACGAAGTGCCCGAACAGGCACTTCCATGGCTGTTGGTGGTGGCTCGAAACACCGTGAACAACAACCGTCGGAGCGTTCGGCGCCATGATGCGTTGACCGAGAAGATGCGACGCATCGAACAGATTGCGGCATCGACGCCGGGCGCCGACGTCACTGTCACCGACCGCACAGAACTGCTCGAAGCACTGACAACACTCACCGTCACCGAGCGTGAAGCCCTACTCCTGACTGCCTGGGACGGATTGACCGCCACCGAAGCAGCGCGGGTCGCCGGATGTTCGGTTCCAGCCATGCATGTTCGACTCTTTCGCGCTCGGCGTCGATTGAGCACCGGGTTGGCTTCAGAACCTGACACCGCGATCCCGATGAACACCGCCCGACCTTGCGCTGCCGCCGAACACGGGAGTACTCCATGAGCAAAGATCTGCTGACCACCCTCGAGAAGCTGCGGCCGACCGATTCTCTTTCCGCCGAGCTCTGGCCCGAGAACGTCCAGGTTGCCACTCGCATCCGAATCATCGCTGACGAAAACAACATTGGAACACCCAGAGTTCCACGCCGCCGAGTAGGCGCCGTAGCTCTCGTCGCGATGCTCTGTGCAGCGGGAATGGTGGGCTGCGCCGCTGCCACGGCGATGATGCCAAAACCGTTTACGGATATGTACTCGGGTTGGCAGACCATGCCGGGAACCAACGGCGGAATAGATCCGTCCACCGCCGAGCGGGTCGGGTCCGTCCCCGGACCTGACGGAACCGTGTTCAGCGTCTTCGTTGCCCACGGCGCTGATGGCTGGAGGTGCGTCGCCCCGGTTTTCGAGACGTCATCCGAGACCGACAAGGTTGGTCCGTCGAAATTCATCAACCTCGGACACGGCTGCAGATCGAACGATGACTTGTACGGCGCAGATTCATTCGGAGGCGGAGCCGGGATCATGGTTGCTGGTCCGCACGAGGCGACCTACGACGCAGGGGCAGGAGGCGCCGTTCGGGCCGAACTGCACACCGCAGACGGCCAAATCTATCCAACAGTTCTTGCCGAAGACCGCTTCTACGGATGGATTCCCCTCTCGCTCATCTCCCCTCGTCCAACCCTCGTCGGATATGCCGCAGACGGGACGGTCGTCGGCACCCGGTGAGCTGTCGGTACCCTCGAAAGATGACTGCACAGGCCCCGAACGAGCGCATCCCCAGCCAGTGGGAAGAGATCACTGCAGCCGACTCGACGCATTCCACACGATATGTCGAGCGTTTCCGTTCCATGAGAGCGGACGGCAAGGACATTGTCGGGGAGGCACGTTTGATCGACGCGATGCTCGGACGCGGTGGCCGGGTTCTCGATGCAGGGTGCGGGCCGGGCCGACTCGGCGGTTATCTGCACGACGTCGGGCATGTGGTTGTCGGAGTCGACGTTGACCCGGTTCTCATCGCTGCCGCGGAGGAGGACCACCCCGGCCCTACGTGGCTTGTCGGCGATCTCTCCGAGCTCGATCTACCGGCCCGCGGTGTCGAGGCGAATTTCGACGTCATCGTGTCGGCAGGCAACGTGATGGCGTTTCTCGCTCCGTCAACCAGGCAAGCAGTATTGTCAGGATTTGCTCGTCATCTCGCTCCGAGCGGCCGAGTGGTCATCGGATTCGGTGCCGGCCGCGGCTACGAGTTCCCCGAGTTTCTCGCCGACGCGGCCGCGAGTGGCCTCGAGGCTGATCTGCTGCTGTCCACGTGGGACCTGCGCCCGTTCAAGGACAATTCCGAATTCCTGGTCGCGGTGTTCTCCCGCGCCTAGCCCGCCAGTTCACCGCCTTCCCTACAATCCGTCACATAGCGATCAATTCACCCTGATCACAATCCTGGCGACTGTTGTTCACTACGAACATAATTGGATCAATGCGGGTGTGGCCGAGCGGCAAGGCAGCGGTCTGCAAAACCGTCCACGCAGGTTCGACTCCTGCCATCCGCTCAGCTTGCGAACCAGCGACTCATGCCGCGACCAACCACCTACCGATGACATTCGGTGCACGCAGCCTGCATCGCTCCGCTCTGTCTCCGCGCACAGGGCTCCGGACAGTTACCCTCGATCGATGCACCCTCTCCCCGAGACAGGCCAGTTGCCTCCCGGACCGATGGCCTTACAGGTGGAACACCTCTGCATGGCGTTCGGCGCGAAAGTTGCTGTGAACGACCTTTCCCTCGCGGTGCCCTCAGGTTCGTTGTTCGGCCTGGTGGGCCCTAACGGTGCGGGAAAAACGACCACACTGTCGATGGCTGTCGGATTGCTTCGCCCGCACTACGGTCGCAGCCTGGTGTACGGCTACGACGTGTGGAACGACCCTGTCGCAGCGAAGAGTCTGCTCGGCGTTCTACCCGACGGTCTGGCGCTACCCGCCCAGTTCACCGGCCATGAACTACTCACCTATTTCGGACGCCTGCGCGGCATGCCAGAGGACGTCATCGCGTCACGACGCGACGAACTGTTGGCCGCGCTCGATCTCGCCGATGCAGGTGGAACGGTCATCGCCGATTATTCAGCGGGCATGACGAAGAAAATCGGGTTGGCCTCGGCCTTGTTGCACGGCCCTCGCTTACTGGTACTGGATGAGCCGTTCGAAGCTGTCGACCCCATTTCTTCGGCCGGAATTCGGAGCATTCTGCTCTCGTTCGTCCACTCAGGTGGCTCGGTCATTCTTTCCAGTCACGTGATGGCCCTTGTCGAACAACTGTGTACTCACATCGGAGTCATCGCAGACGGTCGCGTCGTGGCTTCAGGAACGGTCGACGAGGTGCGCGCAGGGAACACACTCGACGAGGCATTCGTTCGCCTTGTCGGCAGCCGCAGTCCCAATCCCGACGGACTGTCATGGATGCGCGCATGAGCATTACGAGCTTGCCGACGACGCGCAGCGCCCCAACCTCACTGTGGCGCACTGTTCTCCGCATGCGCGTGACCCTCTACAAACGTCAATTCACCGGCGGCAGAGCCGTCATCAAAGTCGTGGCAGCACTCTTCGGCGTTCTGGGGGCAGCTCTGCTGTGCCTGCAAGCCTCGGGGACGAGCGCGAGCTCTTCCGAACTCGTCAGCGGCACAACCAGTCTCGCACTGTCGGCTATCGGCGTGATGTGGATCTTGATGCCGATCATGTCTGGTCTGTCAGATGACAATCTTCACCCCAGACATTTCCAACTACTCCCCCTGGAACCCGTCCGACTCGCCAGAGCACTGTTCTCGACGTCGCTGGTCGGTATGACCGTCCCGATCACCGCGTTGGCTGCCGCAGCGATACCGATCTATGCAGCAACCCACCATGCTGCCGCGTTGCCTCTGGCGATCGTTGCGTGGCCCACAACGGTCCTGCTGATGGTCGGCACCTCACGGGTCGCGATGCTGGCGATGTCGCAGCTCCTGCGGAGTCGTCGCAGCCGCGAACTGGGACTGTTGGCATTCGGCACGTTCTTCGGCGGGCTGTATCTGCTGCAATTTCCGCTGCAGAGTCGCCTCGGCACGGTCGTGGACGGCGACGTCACGTGGCCGCTCACGGTCGCGCATTCGATCCCGTTCGCGTGGGGAATCACCAGTGTCGACGCAGCAGCAGGAGGCGCCTGGCTCCTCGCCGCCGGAGCAGTCCTCGCCCTGGTGCTGGTCGATCTCGCACTGCTGTGGTCATGGCAACGCCTGGTCGTTCGCTACTTCAACGGGAAGGTCGCAGAATCAGCGGGCGCCACTTCCGTGCAATTGAAGAACCAGGGCCGCGACATTCGAACCGGTTGGCGCGCATCCCGACTGGGCACCGTCATCTCTCGCGAGCTTTCGCTCTGGCACGGCGACATGCGCCGACGAACACAACTGCTCTCCGTTGCCATCATGACCTTGGTCTCCGGCTTCGGACCGCTGATCTCGTCATCGATCCCCTTCTCCGCCGCATGGGGTGCCTGGTTCCTGATCTACCTGGCAATGGCAGCCGGATCGAATCTGTACGGATTCGACGGCGCATCGATCTGGCATCTGGTGATGATCCCCGAAGCCGCTGCCGCTGACGTCCGGGGCCGACAAATCGCGTGGGCAATCGTGATGACACCCTTCGTGGTCGTCGCAACAGCTGCTGCACGGATCTTCGGGGACCTCGGGACCGACCGACTGGCCGTGCCGATCGCCGTCGGCATTTCGATGATGGGAGTCGGTGCAGGATTGGTAGTGGCGATATCCGCCAAAGCGCCCTACCCGGTTCCGGAGATGAAGAAGACGTTCTCCTTGAACACCCGCGGGTCCTTCAACGGCTCGTCCTTCGGACTGATCATCCTCGCCATCGTCATCTTCGCCGCGACAACGGCGCCCGGCGTTCTACTCGGGGCGCTGCTACCGAACCCGGTGAACTATTTCGCCATCCCTGTCGCTGTTGCGATTGGTGCACTTGGTGCTTGGATCGGGGGCCGCGTCGCGATCACCCGTATGCAACGCGAGCCGGATCGGATTCTGTTCGCGGTTACCACCACATGATCGTTGCCCAGATAGTCCGAGAATTTCTGGGCGTCAGCGCAGTAGCCGCAGCTTGCACCAAAAAACTCAGTCTGGGCAATCGGATTATCAGGGAGCCAGGTAGCCAGGTAGCCAGCCTCAACGGGTTCGGTCCTCGTATATCGCCGCCGGGCTTTCGTGACATAGCTTCCGCTCGAGCCGAACCATTGCCCTGGAAACATCGCACCACCAAGATGTTTGGCATGCCCCCGGAGCACCACGGTTCCGTACGTGTCGCCGAACGTCCCGGCCGATGCGGGAACTGCGCGCACCCGGCCCCTTCGCTCGAGCGCGGCTGGATCGAGCGCTGCCTCAGGTTCGCGCCCCAACCCGCTCGGTGCGCAGAAATCCTGGTGATGGACCACTACACCGGAGCGATGGAATTCTGCCGGTGCCGACATCCGTTCCACGGGTCCTGATCGCGCCAGATCCTCGAGATCCGCTGCCGAGCCGAGTCCCTCGGCGCCCCGGCTCGACAGCGAAATCACACCTGAATCAGCTCAGCGAACTCAGGAGCGGCTCGAGCAGCTTGTAGAGCTCGAAGATGCCGATGATCGTTGAAATAGAACCCATGATGATCCTCCGTGATTCGTGAACTTTCCGTGACGTCGCGTCACAGGCAGAAAGCTAGCAAACCCGGCATTCAAACGGGGACCTTGGATGTGTCCGGCAGATGAACTCCCTGCTGGCAGAGCCCTTTTGGTGACCAGCGTCATGTTGGACGAGAAAAAAGCCCTATCGTCACATCACCTGACCCTGACCGACGGCAACAGCGAAAGTCTGCCGGTTGCGGTCTCGCGATACTTCGCGTCAATTCCGCCCCATCCGACTCTTGCTTTGTGCGCTGAATCCGATTACATTTCTCCACAATAACGGTACGCGTAACGAAATAACAAGACGCTCTACTGCACTGACCTATATACCCAGTGCCACAACCCTTCCGGACTCTTCCTGGGGCGGCGCTTCGTCGTGTCCAGAAGCTCCTCACTCCCCGATCGAAAGAGAGCACGATGACCACAGAGAGCATCTCCGGAAATCAGCCGCGACCGGTAGCAACTATCGCAAGCCTGACCGTGCTGATCGCTGCCGTCGCCGCGCTCGAAAGCATCATCGTCCCCGCACTCCCCCTGATACAGAGAGACTTCGGAGTGACGGCCGACGTCGGAGCGCTCGCATCCGTCGCTCTGACGTTGAGCACTGTTCTCGTCACACCGATGGCCGGGCGAATAGCCGACGTGTACGGCGCCCGCCCCACCTTGCTCGCGATCACGACAATCGTCGTCCTGGGCGGCAGCGTGTCCGCTCTTGCAACGATCTTCCCGCTGTTCGTCCTCGGCCAGTTTCTCCAGGGATTCGGGCTCGGGTTGCTTCCCGTGAGCTTCGTGGTCCTACGACGCACTTTGTCCTCGGACCGACTCAAGACGGCCACGGGTTTGCTCGGGGCTGTCGTCGTGGCCGGCGGCGCTCTGGGAGTCGTATTGGCCGGGCCCGTCGCGGAAAACGTCTCACGCAGCGCGATGTATGCAGTTCCGACCGCGTTCGTTTTGCTCGGGGCAATTGCTTTTGCCGTGAGCGCACCACGAGATCACATGTCGAACGTCGGCGGCCGCCTCGATTGGCCGGGAGCGGGCGGATTGGCGCTGGGGTTGTTGACGCTGACGGCGTGGCTGGCGAGCGCATCGAGCAACGGGTGGGGCGCACCGACGTCGATGCTGCTACTTCTCGCTTCCGCTGCCGTGTTCACGATCTGGGCCAGGTATCAGAGCCGGACAACCGAGCCGATGGTCGACCTGACGATGATGCGGCATCGTTCGATGTGGAGCGCCGTGGTCGTCGGCGTGGTTTTCGGGTTCACCTACGGCGCTGTTGTCTATCTACTTCCGCAGCAACTCGCCGTGCCGGCAGAGAGCGGATTCGGCCGCGGTGCGTCGACCAGCGCCATCGGCTTCCTGCTGTGCGTCGGCTACGGCGCAGCGGTGATCGCGTCGGTGATCTCCGGAAAGCTCGCACAACGGGTCGGCACGAAAGCCATTGCGGTAGCGGGAGTTGCCTTTCTCGGCCTCAGCGGCGCCGTCGGGGTCTTTGCAACCACGATGTGGCAGATCGTTGTGGTGCTGATCCTTGCGGGTACCGGCGTTGCCGCCGCGTCGACGGCAGTGTTCGTCATCTCCGCCGACAGCGCACCGGCAGACCGCGTAGGTGTCACGACGGCAATAGTCACGATCGCCAGATCGCTGGGTTCTGCTGTGGGAACCCAAATTGCCGCCGGGATCATCGCGAGCGCGACTTCATCCGGCGGCCTTCCCCAGCACTCGGCATTCGCCACGGCTTTCGGAGTAGCGGCAATCGTTGCGATTGTCGGACTCGTTGTCGCGGTGACGATGCCGAAACCGGCGTCAACCGATGTTCAGTGGTCGTCGTCGTCCTCGTCGAAGTCTGCGACTCCGCGCTTCCAGTAGCCCGTGATCAGGTGGTCGCCCGAACTCAGGCCGAGTTCGTCGCGTACGAATCTGCGAATCGGCTTGAGACTGGTGGCCTCACCGGAGATCCAGGCGTAGAGGCGCTCACCTTCGGGCACGGTGACCGTCCGGACTGCCTGCTCGAGCAGATCCGAGTGACCGGCTGGGACGTCACCACGGTGCAACCATCGCACCTCGACTCCTTCCGGAACAGTGAGTTCGATTTCCTGTGAAGGGTCGGTGATCTCGACGAACACCCACCCGGCGGCAGCAGCGGGCATCATCTCGAGCCAACGAGCAATGGCAGGAAGGGCGGTGATGTCACCGGCCAGCAGATAGCGATCGTACGTCCATGGAACTACGACGCCGCCGGGCGGACCTGCCACGTGCACCCGAGTGCCGACGGTGGCCGCCTGAGCCCAATCAGAGGCGTACCCACCTTCGTGGAGCGCGAAGTCGAGGTCCAGCTCCCCCGCCTCGGCGTCGTATCGACGGACGGTGTACTCACGCGAGATCGGCAATGGACGAGGCCACTTCAGGCTGAATCCGTCGCGTTCGGGTAGACGCAAAGTTCCGTCTGCATCCGGGTACACCAGGCGGACATGCTCGTCGGGAGCGTGCGATTCGAAGCCCGCCAACTCCGGTCCACCCAAGGTCAGACGCAACAGTCCGGTCCCGACCATTTCGCTGCGAACAACTTCGAGTTCGCGAATGCCGATGGGGTACGGCACTTTTGCGCCGGTGGTTCCCGCCAGAACTTCGGCGATGGTCGCGAGGTGGTCTCCTCGGTTCATGAACTACCTTCCTTTTCCGGCGGAGCATTCCCCACCGGCACAGTGTTTTCGGAGAGATCGACTTCGTTGATCTCCGAAGTTACCCGGCGCACCGAACCCAATGCTGCCAGGAGCACCAGGCCCAGTGTCACACCGGCGAGCCCCAAGACCAGTAGCGCGGCGCCAGGCTCGAGCCACTGCCCGAGGAACCCGGCTGCCATCGAACCGATCGCCGTACCCGTGACGGCTTGCACCATCCACAGACTGGACACGCGTCCGCGCAATTCGTCCGGCGTGTTCTGTTGAAGGACTGCAAATCTCAGAATGTCGTTGAGTGCGCGGCCGAGGCCGAATCCGGCCAGGCCCAGGAACGCGACAATCGCTGCTCCCGACGCACCCAGTACCACCAGGCCGAGAGGCATCAGCGCAACAGAGATCAACATCGCGGCGCCGTTGCGGTGGACTCGTCCCGTCCACCCGCTGGTGAGGGAACCGACCACAGCGCCGACAGCGGGGGCGCCGTAGAGCAGACCGAGCATGGTGGGTCCGCCGCCGAGAACCTGGTCGACGAAGGCAGGCAGCAACACCATCGGCCCGCTGACGAACATGACCAACAGTCCGCTGATCAGGATGCCGCGAATGACTGTGTGCGTGCCGGCGAATTTCACGCCGGTCACAAGCGCGCGCATCGGGCTTTCGTGATTCGTGCCCGGTGCAGGGGAAGGGCCGATGGCTTGGAACAACGTGACAGTTGCTGCGGTGGCCACCGCAGCAACAAAGTATGTCGCGGGGATGCCGCCGGAGGCGATGATCACGCCGGCGATTGCCGGCGAGATCATCGTCCCGATGTCGGTGGTCAGCGCTACCAAAGCGCCGGCCGCAGCCATCTTGTTGCGCGGCAACAACGTCGGCATCAAAGCCATCAAGGCCGAGCTGCTGACACCGCCGGCCAAGCCGTCGACAGCTGCCGCGACGTAGATGACCCACATCGACGGGTGTGGCAAGAGCGCATTGCACCCGAGAATGACAAAGCCGAGACCCGCAGCACTGCGGGCCAACTGGATGGTGCGTCGCCGGTCGTAACGATCAGCGAGCACACCGCCGAACAGGCTGCCGAAGAACATGGCGATGGCCATCGCCGTGGACACTCCGGCAACCTGCAAGGTCGACCCGGTGAGCTGGTACGTCTGCGCGGGAACGGCTACGACAAGCAGTCCGATCCCGAGCAGCGAGATCAATCGCGCGGAAAACGCGTACCTGAATGGACGGCTGGTCCGCAACGGTGAAACATCGATCACCAGCCCACCGAATCGAGTCATGCGAAGGTCTGGCCGATCAGGTCGAGCGTAGCCATTGCGCCGTCGTAGTCAGGACGGTAGCTGGTGGCGGGGAGCTCGAACGTCGTGCCTGCCTTGAAGGACGGCAGCTGCGAGTAGAGCGGATCGGTGGCAAGTTCGGCCATCGGGCGACCGGACACCGGAATCACAAAGGCGACAGGAGCATCGGCGACCTGCGAGAGCAGTTCCGGGCTGACCTCGAACGAGTCACCCGAGCCGAAGAGCTGCGGGTTGCCGGCCTTGGCCATGACGTCGTCGGCCTTGAAACCGAGCTCGGCGAGCATTGCGGGGAGCGCTGCCGTCGGCGGCACGAGGTACGGCTTGTTGTTGGCGAGCGAGAGAATGTAGACGACGTTGCCCTCGGGAACCTTGATCTTGCCCTTGACCTCTTTGACCTTGTCGTCGTACGCGCTGATCAGTGCCGGAACCTTGTCCGAACGACCTGCGGCATCGGCGACGATCTCGAGCTGCTTGTCCCAGTTGGCAACCGTCTTGGGGACCAACACGGTGGGTGCGATAGCAGTCAGCTGGTCGTAGAGTTCCTCGGCCTGAACCGAGGTGATGCCCTGTCCACCGCCGATGATCAGGTCGGGTTCAGCCGCCGCGACGGCTTCGATGTTGAGCTGCTCGCCGGCCGGCAATTCCTTGGTGCCCTGCGCCTTTGCGGCATCCGACCATGCCGGCGGGAATCCACCGTCGAGGTTCGTGACACCGAGGACGCGGGTATCGGTGGCAACCACCGGTGCGTCCAGGGCGTACAGGTATCCGGCGAGACCGCCACTCAGAACCACGATGCGCTCCGCCGACGCGGGCACGGTGACCGAGCCCTTTTCGGTTTCGATCACGCGCGTCGTGGGCTCTGCAGCCTTGGTCGGTTCGTCGTTCGAATCGCTACTGCAACCGATCATCGCCACCAGTGCGACGATCAGCAACCCTGCGATGGCGACGAATCGTCGCCAACTCCGTATCGCGAGGGGCGGTGTGGACTTCATCATTGAGCTCCCATTGTGTTTCAACTGTGTGGTTTTCAAACTATGTGGCCGTGCGTTTCGACAAGTGGCTGTCGAGCAGCGGGGCAATGGCCGCCCACCCGGCTGGGGTCACCAATCCGGCGTGGTCGTACGGCAGATGGTGTACTGCCATGTCCCGGTCCCCGCGGACTCTGCGCCAGCGATCGGCCAGCAGCTGTCCGGACGCCTCGGCGTCGGCGGTGATCAGAGTAACCGGTCCGTCGTAGGTTGTGTCAGTCGAGCGGGCGACGAGCAAACGAGTGGCATCAAAACCCGCCCGAACAGCCTCGACCAGTCCCGGTGCCTGAGTGAGGATCTCGGGTGGCAGGGCCGCGGCCAGATCTCGGTCGTCGGAATCGTCGCGACCGCGATCGTCACGATCTCCCAGTGGATGAGTATCGATCAGACCGGCGAACTCCACCCTCTCGCCGGTATCGACCAGCTGAGCCGCCATCGCGGCAACGACGTTGCCACCGAACGAGTAGCCGAGCAGGTGGTACGGCCCACTCGGCTGAACGTCCCGAATCGACTCGACGTACATCGCTGCCAGTTGGTCCACGTTCGTCGGTTCGAGTGGCTCACCGGCAACTGTGGGAAGTTGCAGGCCGAACAGTGGACGGTCAGCCTCGAGGACACCGATCAAAGGTGCAAAGGGCCAAGCGAATCCACCGGCCGGATGCACGCAGAACAGTGGTTCTTCGCTGCCTTCGGCTCGGAGTGTCAGAAGGCGATCGCGACTTAAATCGATTTCGGACGCCGACTCGCCAAGGTGTGCTGCAAGTTCTGCAACTGTCGGACGGGCCATCAGCGTTCCCACACCGACGCTCACCGACAGGTCATGCTCCATCTCCCCCACCAGTCGCATGGCTCGAAGCGAGTCGCCGCCGAGATCGAAGAAACTCTCTTCGGGATCGACTGCCTCGACGCCGAGTACCCGCGCAAAGACCTGGCACAGTTGCCTTTCCATCTCGGTTCGCGGTGCTCGGGCCGCTGCTCGGGCGGGGGGTGCCGGCAACGCACCGCGGTCCAGTTTTCCGTTGGGCGTCAGCGGAATCGAATCCACGACGACGATGTCCGACGGAACCAGGTGTGCCGGTACGCGTTCCCGCAACGCAGCTCGCAGATCGGTTGAATCAGCGCCAGGTTCTTCGATGACGTACCCGACCAGTCGCGGCGGCGCACCGCCTTCGCTACGGACTGACGCTGCCGCTCTCAACACTCCCGGCAACGACGCCAGCGCGGATTCCACTTCACCCAATTCGATCCGAATGCCTCGGATCTTGACCTGATGGTCTGCGCGACCCAGATATTCGAGTTCGCCGTCGCGGCGACGCAGAACGACGTCACCCGTGCGGTACATGCGGTGACCGACCGAGTAGGGATCCGCGACGAATACGGAAGATGTCAGCGCGGTCCGGTGAAGGTAACCCATCGTCGTTCCGTCACCGGACATGTACAGCTCGCCCGCCGCTCCGATCGGAACCTCCCGCAGCCCCGAATCGAGTACCCGCGCGGACGCGTTCAGAATCGGACGACCCAAGCACGGTGTCTCGCTCCCCTGAACCGGGGATCCCATCGCGTTGATCGTGAACTCCGTCGGCCCGTAAAGGTCGTACCCGTCGACACCGTCCTGATCGCGCAATCGCGACCACAGTTCGGCAGGTACAGCTTCTCCTCCGAGCATCACCAACACAGGCGTCCGCTCCCCGTCGAGGAGACCGGCGGCCATCAGTTCCCGTGCATACGAGGGGGTTACATTCACGACGTCGATACCGACTTCGCGGTAATGCTTCACCAGAGACGCGGGGTCCAGTCGCGCCTGCTCGTCGATCACGTGAACTTCATGCCCCGCGAGCAACCAGAACAGTTCCTCCCACGACATGTCGAACGAGAACGAGACTGTGTGCGCGATGCGCAAACGTCGGCCACCCACACTGTTTTCGGTCGGAGTGAAGATCTCGGCCTTGTGATTGTGATACATCGTCGTCAACCCGCGGTGACCCACCACGACGCCCTTGGGTTTTCCGGTACTGCCCGAGGTGTAGATGACGTAGGCAGGCTGGTCCGGTGAGGTCGGCCCGCACACCGCGGCCTCGTCGACTACAGGTGCCGGGGACTGCCCGTCGAGTACCCCGGTTACGTCCGGGTCGTCGAGGACCAGACATACCTGTCCGTCCGGAACAACAAGGTCACGCGTCTGAGTCGTGGTGATCACCAGCGCCGCATCGCTGTCGAGGATCAGTTCGCGCAGGCGTGCCGGCGGGTGAGCCAGATCCAAGGGAAGGTATGCCGCTCCGGTTCTCATGACCGCGAAGATCGCTACGACGTGATCGGCGGTACGCGGAAGTGCGAGCGCCACAACACGGGTCGATCCCGCGCCTGGCACCGACTGCCCCAGCGCCGACGCGAGTATCCGTGCCAGCCTGTCCACTCGAGTGTTCATCTCGGATGCGCTCAGTGTGACGTCTCCGAAGACCAGCGCCGTCTCGTCCGGAGTTGCCGCTGCCCTTTCGCGGAGCAAGGCGTCCACGCTACCGCCGGCCTGGTCCGGCCGCGGCATCACAATGTGCTCCGAAGCGAATTCCGCGGGGGTGTGCGAAAGCGGAACCGCCGTGTCCGCCACCGTGGCGGTATCGGAATTCGCCATCACTTCGAGGATCGTGATGGTGCGTGAAAGAACGTCCCTTGCCGCGTCGTGGGGAATCAGGTCGGGACGATTTTCGAGAGTGAGCGCCATCGGCGCATCCCCGACACCCGGATCCACGTCGAGCGTGAGCGCATAGTGGGTGCCGTCCACTGCGTCGAACCCGACGATTCCACTGCGCCCGAACGTGTCTCGACGTGCCTGTTCGTCACGAGGCGTGTTGCGGAAGACGTAGAGCGTGTCGAACAGTGTTGCGAACCCAGCGCTTCGCTGCACGTCGCCGAGCCCGAGATGATGATGCCCCAGCAGCGAACCCTGTTCACGGAACAGGCGTCCGAGCAACGCCGAGATCTCCTCGCCTGGCCGGACCCGGACACGCACGGGAATGGTGTTGAGCGCCAAGCCCACCATGCGGTCGGCGCCCTCGACCTCGGGTGAACGTCCCGAAACCGTCGATCCGAAGACCACGTCGTCACGCCCCGTCACGGCGCGCAATGCCAGGCCCCACGCCGCAGAGACGACGGTGGACAGCGTCACTCCGCTACGTCTGGCCAGCTCGCGAACGTGCTCGGTGATGCTCTGTTCGAGCTGAACCCGGGTGAACACCGGCAACGGAGCGCGTCCGCCTGATCCCGTACCACCCACGAGTGTGGGTTGCTCGAGATCCGCGAGGTAGTCCT
>NZ_BCRM01000003.1 GCF_001552595.1 Rhodococcus erythropolis NBRC 15567 | reverse complement strand
TGTATGCCGCTGCCGGTGTGGAGGACGTTGCGGGCAGTCTTCGGGACGTTCCCGGATTGGCGCGCCTCTACAGTCGTCTGTCGTTGCTCGCGAGGACGGAGATGGACAGCGTCAGCTGAGGGGCAGCGTCAATTCCAGGTGAGGCCGCCGGTCGCGGCGCTGGGCGTGAGCCCGAACATACTGTGGCAGATACGGTTGAGATGGGCGCTGTCGGTGAAACCGGCCTCGTGTGCACTGGTTGTCAGGGTTGCGCCACTGCTCATCACTTCCATGGCACGTCGTAACCGTAACCAGCGGATGTAGGTCGAAAAGTTCATCTGCAGTTGATCGTTGAAGATTCTTCCCAGCCGTCCGGGCGAGATGGAGACCAGGGCGGCGATGTCCGTCAGTGTGACCTGCCCCGAGATTCTCTCGGGAAGTAGCGTCAGGGCATGCTCGAGGGCCGGGTGAAGAGCGCCTAAGTTCGACGCCTTTTCGCGTTCGGATAGTGAATCGATCAGCCTCGCTGCGTATTCCAGATCCGAATCAGCGCCGCGGTCCGTCATCGCTACTGCGGTCTGCCCACGGTCCGACCAGTCGGCCACACCACCGCGGCCCGGCTCCGGTGGCCTGATGCGCAGACCCATCCCGGTGGTGGAGTCAATGTAGATCGCCCGTCCCCGCGCATCCTCGGAGGCGGACAACGCGTGGACCGCCCCGGATGGAATGACCACGGACCGCACGACTTCACTGTGGCCGTCCCCGTCCGTGACCGTGACGTCCCCGTCGTCGATGATCATGATCTGAACAGCGGCGTGCGAATGCATGTGCGCGGATCCCACTGCGCCGGTGAACATGAGAATTCCGGGCTGCATGTGGACGGCGCCGGACCAGGTCATGTCGGAAATCATAGTGACGACCCTGACAGAGCTCGGGGTCCGGTCATCCTCCGGTAGGACCGAGCTCAGTCCGAAGATCGTGCGCTGGGCCGATGTGTTCGCGAAGGGTTCACGAGAAGGTGGAATCATGAACAACGCACAAGCACCCGCAGTCCTGTCGGTCCACGCGCTGGGCAAGTCGTACGGCGAAGTTCCGGTGCTCCGAGGTGTATCGCTGGAAGTGCGCGCCGGTACTGCTACGGCCATCATGGGTCCTTCAGGATCGGGGAAGTCGACACTGCTGCATTGCATGTCAGGAATCGTCAAGCCCGACTCGGGAGCAATCTTGCTGAGCGGCCGGCATATCGAGAACCTCGGTGAGAACGACCGCAGCCGGCTCCGACGGGAGTCGTACGGGTTCGTTTTTCAATCGGGCCAACTGTTGCCGGAGCTTCCGGCGATCGAGAACGTCGCTTTGCCCTTGGTACTCAACGGGTTGTCCATCGCAGAAGCCAAGCGGACGGCGCACGGCTTCTTCGCGCCCTTGGGGCTGGACGGGTTGCAGGATCGTCGCCCGGGTCAGATGTCGGGTGGGCAGTCGCAACGTGTCGCGATTGCGCGAGCGTTGGTGACCAAACCCGCCGTTCTCTTCGCGGACGAGCCGACCGGTGCCCTCGACGCGCAGACGAGTTGGGAAGTGATGAGGGTGTTGCGTGATTCGGCTCAACAGATCGGTTCTGCGTTGGTCGTCGTCACTCACGATGCCGAAGTCGCTCGGTGGTGTGATCGCACGATGATGATGCAGGCCGGTTCGCTCGTCGGGACACAGGTGGCGGCATGAAGGCCACAGCGCGCGTTGCATTGATGACGGTGCGAGGTGAAGGGCGAAAGGCCTTGAGTACCTTCGCGCTCCCAGTGTCCGCATTTGCCGCCTCGACGACGTTGTTGCTGACGGTGCTCGGCGGCTACGGTGCATTCGCGGGCAGATCGAGCGAACCCGAAGCCGAGGCGTACCTAGCGCTCGCAGGGGTTGCTTCGGTGTTGATGATCGTTCCAGCCGTCACTCTCGGTCTGGCGGCGGCCCGCTTGGGCGCGCGCCGTCGCGACGAACGACTTGCCTCGCTGCGACTCATCGGATCCACCCCTCGCCAGATCGTTGCGCTGTGCGCTGCGGAATCGGGTATCCAGGGCTTGGCCGGTGCGTTGATCGGTGTGGTGGGATACCTCCTCGCGTTGCCGCTCGTAGCTCTCTTGAGATTTCAAGGTCGGACATTCGAGTGGAGTGAGCTTTGGGTAGGCGCACTTCCGCTGGTGGGCATCGTATTCGGAATGACCATCCTGGCTGCTTTGACGTCGATGCTCGGGATGCGCCAGGTGTTCGTGAGCCCGTTGGGCGTCACGGCGGGCAATCCCAGCGCCGCACCGAAGATGATCTTCGCTGTGGCTGGGGTGGGGGTTCTTGTGGGATGGAGTGCATTCGGGGGCTCCGCGGCAAGCATCGCGGCAATCCTGGTGGGCCTTGGTCTCTGCTTCGGCGTTGTTGCGTTGGTCGGTCCGTTCGTCATTTCGCTGCTTGGACGGATCATGCTCAAATGCGCCAAAGACGGTGCTTCGCTGATTGCGGCGCGTCGGGTCCTGGATAATCCGAAGGCTGTGTGGCGCACGGTCAGCGGTGTGACGATGGCCAGCTTCGTTGCCGCAGGCACATCTCTCCTCGCCGCGATAGGCAACGGGGAGGGGCAGGATTTGCAGCCAGGGCAGGAGTTCCTGTTCGCGGACATGAGAACCGGGGTGTTGTTCACTCTCGGAGCAACATTCACGTTGGCTGCCATCTCGTCTGCGCTCACCCAGGTATCCGGGATCCTCGACAACCGTGAGCTGTATCGGAGTCTGACTTTGGCCGGCACACCTGTCGAGGTGATGGACAGCGCCCGCATGAGGCACGTTCGCACTCCCGTGGTGGTGATGGCACTGGCCGGCGCCGGCGCTGCACTGCTGTTCCTCTTCCCGCTGGCAGGGGCAGCCGTATTGACCACTCCGATGGCGCTGGTTCAGTTGGGTGTCACCCTGGCTGTGGGGATCGCGTTGGTGTTGGCCAGTGCGTTTGCAGCCAAGCCCGTCATGCGACGGGTACTCGCGGGCTGAATCTCCACCGATCGTCCCTCAGTTCTGTCTCCGGAACGGTTCGGTCAACTGGCCGATGTAGTCGTCCGGGTAGTCGGGCTTGGCCGCCATTCCGAGATCGTCACTGCTGAAGCGCTTTTCCGGATCGAAAGAATAAGTGCGGAACAGGTGATCCCAGATCAGAGTGAACAAGCCGAAGTTGACGTCACCGATTCCAGCCCACTTCAGGTGATGGAATCGGTGGCCGGCGTTGAGGGCGAGTATCGGACGCAGGGGGCCGATGCGGTAATCGGCATTCGAATGCTGAAGCAGGAGTTGGACAGCGACACAAACCGCGAGCGCCGAGGCAACTGGAACGGGCATCCCGAGGAGGATCAGTGGCAGGACGCCGCCGGCGGTTTCGAAAGTCTGATGCACGGGGTGCTTCATCAGTCCGTTCATACCGTAGAACCGTTCGAGGCTGTGATGAACCGCGTGGAAACGCCACAACCATCCAACCTTGTGGCTGATCAAATGCACCACGGTGATGCCGAAATCGGCAACCAACACTGCGAAGACGACCTGAAGGACAAACGGAAGACCGCTCGGCCACAGCCCGTCGAACGGAATCACTGCGGCCATCAACGGGATGACCGCGACGCTGACCAAGATGAGGGATTCGTTGACAAACGCATGGACAGCGTCGCGAAACCTGTCCGGTCCCGGGGCATTCCACGCGGATTCGTAGGGAAGCGCCCGTTCGGCCGCGAAAGAGCAGACCACTGCGAAGAGAATCAATGCCACCAGTGACCATTTCGGCGCGCCGGATGCCGCCAGCGCGATTGCGGCTCCGTTGATTCCCAAGAGCATGAACGGGACGTACCCGTATCTGACGATGAAGGTGAGCATGTGATCGATGGTGCTTGATAGCGGTTGCTCTCGACTTGTACGAATCGGTCGACTTTCAGTCAGTCGAAACTGCCAGACGTACGTTTGACATGCACATCTGCCGCAGTGCGTTCTTCGCGGTGAGCGCACACGCACCGTGGTTCCGGTCGATCCGTACGAACGGCGTGCACTGACCGGGCTAGCAGGCGGAGTCGATCTTTGCCTGTTGCAAAGTGTTCGTTGGTGCAGCTGGTCGTCCAGAATTAGAAGCTTGTTGAGGGGAAGCGGTTCTGAGGCTGCCCCTCAACAGCAGTTAGTGGGCGAAAGCAGTCCTTTGGGGTCGATCGGCGTTGCTCTTACGAAGTTGCTCGACGACTTCGTTGAGGGCGGTGGCGAGTTTGTACGCGAGATCTTGGCTGAAACCTTCTCGTAGCACGATCCGCAGGACGGCGACATCTTCGGCGTCGGCGGGCATGGTGTACGCGGGCACTTGGAATCCGCGTGCCCGGAGTTCGTGGGAGATGTCGAAGACAGTGAAGCCTGGGTCGTCGACGACTTCGAAGGACAAGACCGGTATAGCGGTGCCGTCGGTGATGATCGCCATGTTGTCGATCTTGGAGATTGCGGCGGAAAGCATAAGCGCGGTGTCGCGCAGCGATTCCATGATCTGGGTGTATCCGGCGACGCCGAGGCGGATGAAGTTGTAGTACTGCCCGACGACCTGGTTGCCAGATCGAGAGAAGTTGAGGGTGAAGGTCGGCATGTCGCCGCCGAGATAGTTGACCCGGAACACCAAGTCTTCCGGTAGGTGTTCTTTCGAGCGCCAGACGACGAAACCGATGCCAGGATATGTCATGCCGTACTTGTGGCCACTGACGTTGATCGAGACCACACGCGGAACCTTGAAGTCCCACATCAGCTCGGGGTGCAGGAACGGGACGACGAAACCTCCACTGGCAGCGTCGACGTGGAGGGGGACGTCGGGACCACCGTTTGAGGCGATCTCGTCGAGGGCTTCGGCGATCTCGGCGACGGGTTCGAGCTCGCCGGTGAATGTAGTGCCCAGGATGGCGACCACGCCGATGGTGTTCTCGTCGACGGCGTCACGGACCTGTTCGGGAGTGATGACGTAGCGGCCCCTTTCCATGGGGAGGTATTTTGGTTCGACGTCGAAGTAGCGGCAGAACTTTTCCCAGACGACCTGGACGTTGCTGCCGAGGATGAGATTGGGCTTCGTGGTGTCTTTACCTTCTTGTTCGCGGCGCTGGCGCCAGCGCCATTTGAGTGCGAGGCCGCCGAGCATCACAGCTTCGGAGGACCCTACCGTTGAGACCCCCGTTGCGGACGCAGGGTCGGAGGTCAGCCCTTCTGCGTGGAAGAGGTCGGCAACCATGTTGACGCAACGAGTTTCGATCTCCGCTGTCGCGGGATACTCGTCTTTGTCGATCATGTTCTTGTCGAATGTCTCGGCCATCAGCTTGTCTGCCTGAGGATCCATCCAAGTGGTGACGAAGGTTGCCAGGTTCAGTCGGGAACTGCCGTCGAGCATCAGTTCGTCGTGGATGAATCGGTACGCCGCTTCGGGATCCGACTCGGCCTTGGGCATTTTCAGAGCTGGAATCGGATCGGTGCCGAGCCGTCCTGTGTACGCCGGTGCGAGGGTTTCGGTGGGAGCTGCGAAGCTGTCTGACATTTTTTTCTCCTCCAGTATGCGAGCGTGCGGGGTACGACTTGGACGGTGATTCAAATGTGGTCGACTGTGAAGATGTTGCTGTGCAGTGCTTTACACCTCGATGGACGGGTACAGGCGTTCCATGGTGTAACGCCGGTTGCGGCGCACGGAGAGTGCGCTGATAGTCATCGAGACGAGCAGAATGCCGGTCAGGACGGCGATTGCTGTCCAGAGTCGAGAGTCGACGTGTTCGGCGGTGATGAGTTGCCGGAGGCCATTGACGGTGTATGTCATCGGGTCGAACGGATGAATGTATTGGAAGGGCGTCGCTGTCGTGGGCACTGGGTAGATGCCGCCGGCGGAGACCAGTTGCAGCATCAGGAAGGCCAATGTCACCACTCGGCCGACTGCGACGCCGAAGAGAGCATTGAACATCTGGATCATCGCCAAATACGTCGCCGAGACCAGCATCAGGAACAGGATAGTTCCGGGAACGTGTTTGACGTCCAGGCCGACCCCGATGTGGACCACGGCGTACATCGTGATCACTTGGAGGATGCCGATGAGCAGTGCCGGCCAGTAGGAAGCCAGAACTGTGCGATAGAGGCCGAGGTTACTGACAGTTGCGCGGGATTGTAGCGGGGTCAGCAGCATCCAGGTGATGATGCAGCCGACGAACAGGGCCAAGGAGAGGAAGAACGGCGCGAATCCGGTACCGAATGTGGGTGCCTCGTTGGTGTAGTCCTGCTTGAGTGCGACTGGGGTGGACAGGGTGTCCGCGGTAGCGTTGCGTTGCGCGTCGGTCCAGCTGGGTACTTGCCCAGCGCCCTGTGCGAGTGCGTCTGCCAGTTCGCCTGAGCCTGATTGCAGCTCGACCATCCCCGAAGCTAACTGATCGGCTCCGCTCGCGAGCTGGGTGCTGCCGTCGGTCAACTGGATCAGTCCGGAGTTCAAAGTCGTGGCTCCGGAACTGAGCTGGTCGGCGCCGTCGCGTAGTTGCCGGACGTCGGAGGCGAGCCCGCCGTTTTGCAGCAGCGCGAGTCCGGATTGCAGGGGACTGGATGGATCCGTCAACTGGTATTCGAGCGCGCGCGCATCACCGCTGAGGCGCGCTATCTCCGCTTGTATTGCGGCAGTGTCACTTTGGGGTTGTGCTGCCACGAGAGGTGTGAGAGCTGCAACGGCCTGTTGTGCGAGCGGATCGGTGCTGGGTCCGAGAAGGTCGAGCACCCGCTGGATTGCCGGGGAGACGGTAACCTGCGGCGGCTTGGGGAGGCGATCCCCGAGGGTGGTGAGGGATTGCCGCAGTTGCGCAGCTTGCGCACCGACGTCGGAGACGGCAGTGGAGTCGAGGGCGTTGAGCAGTGGGTCGGCGACGCCGTCGATGGCTGTGGCGAGTTGCCCGGCGCCGGCTGCGAGCTGCGCGGAACCATCGCGTGCGGTGACCATGTTGGTGGCGAGTTCGCCTGCACCGGAGCTCAGTTGATCGGCCCCACCTTTGGCGGTGTCGATCCCGGCCGCGAGGGTCTTCGCTCCGTCGGCAGCCTGGCCCAGGCCCGAACCGGCGGTCTGTAGGCCCGTCAGGACTTGGCCGACGCCTTGGGCGCCGATGGTCGAGTTGACCTGATTGATGACCTGTTCGGACGCGTCCTGCCCGATGATGGTGGCTAGATAATTATTGGCGTCGTTGAAGGTGAAGGTGAGATCGGCCTTCTCGGGGTTGTCACCGTTGGGTGACTCGACAGCGTCGCTGAAGTTCTCCGGCAAGGTGATGGTGAAATAGTACTTGCCGCTCGAGAGTCCGGCTTGGGCTTCTTGATCCGAGACCTCCGCCAAATCAAGTTGCCCGGAGGCGATGAGCGATTTGACGACCTGATCGCCGGCATCGACTTGTTGGCCTGTCGATGTTCGCCCCGAGTCGTTATTGACAATCGCTGCGGGGATCTTGTTCACCTCGCCGAACGGGTTCCAGAAAGCCCACAAGTACATGGCGCCGTAGAGCAACGGCAACAAGATGATGGTGACGATCGCGATTCGTGGCAGGGTGCCGCGGGAGTAGCGTTTGATATCACTGCCCAGAGATATACCTGCGAGCATCGCTCACCGTCCTTCGGTCATGACGCCGATGTCACCGGCGCCCAGCAGGCCGTGCATGTTCACCACGGCATGGACGCCGCTGTCCGGCGGAAGGTCGTTGACATCGGCGGTGATCACCGACTGGTGCTCTCCCAATGCGACCAGTCGGCGTAACAACATTGTCCGCTCGTCGTCGTCGGCGATCTTGTCGACTCGACCCACCACCAGTAGCGGTGGTCTTTTGGTGTTCGCGACGGCGATCCGCAGCAACAGTTGTTGGATCTCCGGGAGATCGTCGACGAAGGCATTGAGCGGGGGGAGGTCTACGCCGCCAAATGTGTACGCACACATATCTGCTACTTGATCTTCGCTCACCCGGGGCACGAACTTGTACCACGGTGAATTCCATCGCAACTGTTCGGTCACCATGTCCCGCACCGTCACCGATGGGCGAACTTCGTCGAGTTCGTTCAGACATGCGATCGCCGAGACAGCCAGAATTCTCGAGGGTTTCTCGTAGCCCAGCACAGTCAATGACCCGGACGACAATCGCATCCGTCCGCATAGTGCCATCAGCAGGGCTGTGCGCGCGGCACCCGATTGCGCGGCCAGGACGGTCACACCGCCAGCCTCGATGTCGATGTCGAGTGGACCGAACACATGCCCCCACGGCCCGTGGAGCTCGATACCGCGGGTGGACACCAACGACCCTTCGACTCGGTCCTCAGGTAATTCCCAACGCTCGAAACGTGTTTCAACCAACTTGGACTCCCGACTCGGTGGAGCACGAGGACACATCGACCCGCTCAGGTGTTCAGCTTGAATTGGCTGCACGTCAGACGGATCAACGCGATGAAGACGTTGTCACAGTATGTTTTTGACGACCTGACCATTTTTGACAATGACGGAGAGATGTTTGGCCGGATCGGCGAGCAGGCTCAGATCCTCGAGTGGATTGCCGTCGACGAGAAGAACATCTGCCCACGCATCCTTGGCGATCACTCCGAGTGGTGCTTGCCGGTACGGATCGCGTTCGCCGGCAAGACGGAAGAGTTCGGCATTTCCCGACGTGAGCATCCGAAGTGCTTCGGCATTGCTGTAGTGATCACCGAGTCGCGCCGCCATTTCACTCTGCCGCGGCGCAAGCTGCGGCTCGAGCAAAAGATCCGTACCCCACGCTGTTTTGACACCGTGCTTGCGTGCCCAGCTGTACACATCGTCAGTGCCGGTGCAGATTTCGCGATCCTTTTCTGCGCGGCCCGGATCCGGATAGTGGTGATCGCCCAGCGCGAAGGGCTGCATCGAAAGCCAGATGTCCTTCTCAGCCATCAGAGCGATCGTCGCCTCGTCAGCGAGATGACCGTGCTCGATGGATTTCACGCCAGCTTCGATGGCGCGGCGAATGCCGGTGACGTTGTAAACGTGGGTGGCGACGTAGGTGCCGTAGTCGGTGGCCGCGTGCACTGCTGCACGAAGCTCGGGATCGGTGAACTGGACCGTGTAGAGCGGGTCGTACATCGACGCAGCGCCGCCGCCGACCATCATCTTGATCTGAGATGCGCCCTTCTTCAGCTGTTCGCGAACAGCTGCCAGTACCCGGTCAGGGCCATCTGCGACGCGCATGAAACCAATTTCTTCGGCGCGAGACTGCTTGCCTCCCAACGCGGTCGGGCATTCGTAGACAAACCCGAAGTCGCCGTGTCCGCTGGTTTGGGAGATGGCAGCCTGGGAAGGGTAGATGCGCGGCCCCTCGAACAGGCCTCGATCGATCACGGACTTGATGCTGCTTGTGTCACCCGCCATGTCCCGGACCGCTGTGAACCCGCGGTGCAGCATGTTCTTTGCTTCAGCGAGGCCGTTGAGTGCGATGTGCGCTTCACTGCCGGTCACCATGTCGACGTATGAATTCGCGTTACCGACCAGGTGAACGTGGGCATCGCTCATGCCGGGCATGAGTACTCGATTACCACCGTCCACGACAGTGGTCTCGCGGCTCGGATCATCCCCGACAGGCGACTCCGACACCGCGGCGATCGTGGTGCCGTCGATCAGAACGTCCCCGGCAACAAGGGTCGAGGAGGTGCCGTCGAAAACACGGACATTGCGAAACAGCAAACGATTTCCAGCTGGAGGAGTGGCTGTCATAAATCGGACATTAGCACCCAAAGTGGAGTCATGCTTCGGTAAAGTAAAAAACAAGCAGATGGTTTTAATTTGTTTCCGCGTACCCGCGGCGGGCGGATCGAAATCAGTGCCTGATGACCAAGGTCCCGAATGGAGGACTTTTCATATCGAGTCCAAGTACACTGCAGCGCATGCTGATTCACCCGACCATTCGAATGCAGTCGTGGGGATTCGTGATCGGATCCGCACTCTTCGCGCTCGGGTCGGCACCCTTCCTGTCGGTCTTCTTCGGTGCCGCACTCGCCAACAGCTTCTTCTTCGCGGGCTCCTGGTTCTTTACCTGCGCGGCTTTCGTTCAGTTGGTGCTGGCCGGGCCAGCAACCACAACCGACTCGGGGCGTCCCGCGATCCGGGCCGTCTGGCTGTCTGCTGCCGTGCAGTTACTCGGGACGATTTTGTTCAACGTCAGCACCGGGGCTGCGCTGCACGCGCTTACGCTACGAGGCGAGATGCACTTGGTCTGGAATCCGAACGCGGAGGGCTCGATAGCCTTCCTCGTCTCGAGCGGACTGGCTGTCCTCATCCTGCTGAGGGAAGGCGCTTACTGGGCACCGCAATCGAAGGAATGGCAAAGCGTGTGGCTGAATACCTTGGGATCCATCGCATTCGGAGTCTCCGCGATCGGATCGTTCGTCTTGCGAGACGGGAACACGTTGGACCCGAACATGGCCAATATCGGAACCTTTGTCGGCGCAATATTCTTCCTGCTGGCATCCGCAGTATTCCTCGGAAGGAGCAGCCGTCCGGCTGCTTCTATGGCCGAAGCAGTCTGAACGCGCCACGTCGCGCCCGCAATATCGAGGAATTCGCTGAGGTGGGGGAGATCGCCGACCTGCGCTGCTACGCCCACTCGATCAAGTTCTCAAACTATTGCGGGATGGTTTCGTAAAAGTTCGGCAACGGTATGGGATGTGTTCACTCTGGGATCGATGTTTTGCTTCCATCCTTCTGTGAAGCGCGCGTAGCCGTCGTGAACAGTTCGTTTTCGAGAGGGAAGCAGACCCGTATTTCAGGACAAGAGCCGAACCGTTCGATGATAGTTTCCCGGCGAGATTATCCTCTGATGAAAGGGTCAACGATCGGATACTAAATTGCTATTTTCACTTGCTTTATCGTATTTGACGAGGTGACAAGCGGTCATTCGCCGCTCTGGGGAGTCCGTGTTTCGAACATGCTGTCGATGCGTCAGGAATCTATTTCGGGCAAGCGTTCGCCGGGAGTCGATTTCACCGGTCGTACGCCGCTTCAACAGCGCGCGAACTGCACCTCATTGACACCACGATCCGAGAGTCAGGAGCAGGGCAACGATGAGCGCGGTAGCCGCCGGCAACTACCAGTCGATCCGCTTTCCATCGCTGACCAGCGCACGGATCTCCCGACCTTCCGTATGGCTCAGGCGATGAGAACGTCGAGTCCATATCCGGTGACGAGGCAGATGCCGGTGTCTACTCTAGGCAGGTTCCGCACGCACAGTAACGCATCTGGACTGAATAGAAAGCCTCAGGTTCAAGCGAAATGCCAGAGAGACAGTGTGTGAAGGCGAATTGCTTACGCAATCTAAAGCCGACATTTCGGCGCCACTCGTGTTATGTTTCGATTAGCCACGTAATCCCAGTTGGTTCCGCTCCAGATTTCAGCCATTACCGGGATCGCGGGTAGGAAACCTCGGCACGCCGAGACACAAAATCTCAGATCCTCGCCGCCAGACGTGAACAGAACTGGATCGGTACGGGAGAGTCCGGTATCTCCTTCGAAAAAGCATTCGATCGATATCACTCGACATAGAATGGGGTACCTCCCATGAGTTCGGAAACCCGGCAGGCATCCGCCCGATCAGTACTCGCATCACGTAACACCCTCGCCTTTGCTGTTGGTGGTGCAGGCGGTGACCTTTATCCTCCAGAACCGGGCCGCGACCACGATCCAACTGTTTTGGGTCTCAGTGCAGTCCCCACTCTGGCTCACCCTCGTCGTGATACTCGTCCTCGGATGGATCGCCGGCTTGCTGACCAACCGCCGTGCGAAAACTGCCGACTGAACCTCGAGGACGAAATAATGATCGCAATCCGGAAAACCAAAGTCCTCGGTACATGCGTTCGGGGATCACCGATCGCGTTCGAGACGGCCTTCAAGGGGTTCGACGTCACGGCGTACGGCATCAGCGAGACGCCATTCGCCGCATGTAGACGGGATTTCGAGTCATCGGAGACGTCCAAACGCGACGTCTCCGAGCGGCTGACAGCTCGGTCGCCGTCGTATCCGAAAGATTCTAGTTTACAGCAGATCTCGCTGTCGCTGTCGCGACGTTCTCCTGTCGTCGAGGCGGCCGCTGTATTCCCTACAACATCTTGGCTCCCGGTGTCGCTGTAATGCAAATACTTTCGGCGTGGCCGAAGGAAAACTACATCACCAAGAGAAAACTCGGAATCCATTCCGTGAAGGGTCCTGTCGCCAAACCTCTAAATGAGATGGGGAACAATGTATTACAGCAGTGGAAACTACGAAGCGTTCGCGCGGCCACGCAAGCCTGACGGGGTGGACGGCAAGACTGCATGGTTCGTCGGTTCGGGGCTTGCATCGCTTGCCGGTGCGGCATTCATGATCCGCGACGGCCAGATGGCAGGAAACAACATCACCGTCCTGGAGCGGTTGAAATTGCCCGGCGGTGCACTCGACGGAATCAAGGAACCGGAGAAGGGCTTCGTCATTCGCGGTGGCCGCGAGATGGAAGATCACTTCGAATGTCTCTGGGACCTGTTCCGCTCTGTCCCCTCGATCGAGGTCGAAGACGCCAGCGTGCTCGACGAATTCTACTGGCTCAACAAAGACGACCCGAACTATTCGCTGCAGCGCGTCACCGAACGTCAGGGTGAGGACGCGCACACAGACTTCAAGTTCAATCTGAACTCGAAGGCGCAGAAGGACATCATGAAGGTCTTTCTCACTCCGCGTAGCGAACTCGAGAACAAGCGCATCAACGAGGTGTTCGGCAAGGAATTCCTCGCAAGCAATTTCTGGCTGTACTGGCGCACAATGTTCGCGTTCGAGGAATGGCACAGTGCTCTCGAAATCAAGCTGTACCTGCATCGATTCATCCATCACATCAAAGGCCTGCCGGACCTGAGTACCCTCAAGTTCACCAAATACAACCAGTACGAGTCTCTCGTGCTGCCGCTGTACACGTGGCTGCTCGATCAGGGAGTGAATTTTCGGTTCGATACCGAAGTCACCGACATTGACTTCGATATCACGGGTGAAGTCAAGCGGGCCAAACGCATTCACTGGAAATCCGAGGGTGTTTTGGGTGGGGTCGACCTCGATGACGGCGACCTGGTGTTGACTACCATCGGCTCGCTCACCGAGAACTCGAACAACGGAGACCATCACACGCCGGCGAAACTCGACGAGGGCCCCGCTCCGGCGTGGGATTTGTGGCGTCGTATAGCAACAAAAGACCCCGCATTCGGACGACCAGACGTCTTCGGTGGGCACGTCGCAGAAACCAAGTGGGAATCAGCGACAGTGACCACGTTGGATGCCCGAATCCCAGAATACATCGAAAAGATATGCAAGCGTGACCCATTCAGCGGACGCGTAGTCACCGGCGGCATCGTGACAGCACGAGATTCGAAGTGGTTGATGAGCTGGACCGTAAACCGGCAACCGCACTTCAAACAACAACCCAAGGATCAGATCGTCGTCTGGGTCTACTCACTATTCGTCGACGTCCCCGGTGACTACGTCGACAAGCCGATGCAGGAATGCACCGGCGAGGAAATCACCCAAGAGTGGCTCTATCACATGGGCGTTCCAGTCGAGGACATCCCGGAACTCGCGGCCAATGCGGCGAAGACCGTTCCAGTGATGATGCCCTATGTCACTTCCTTTTTCATGCCCCGTCAGGCCGGTGACCGGCCTGCGGTTGTACCGGATGGTGCCGTCAACTTCGCCTTCCTCGGCCAGTTCGCGGAAACAACACGCGACTGCATCTTCACGACGGAGTACTCGGTCCGCACCGGGATGGAGGCCGCGTACAGCCTGCTCGGGATCGAACGCGGAGTGCCGGAAGTTTTCGGCTCCACCTACGACATCCGCAAACTTCTCCAAGCAACCTACTTCCTCAATGACAAGAAGGAGGAGAGCGTGCCGTTGCCGAAGCTACTTCGCCGCAGACTGGACAAGAAGCTCGACGAGAACGAGATCGGACAGCTGCTGCACGAATACCACATTCTTCCCCGAGAATGACGCTGGTTTCTGAATGTCTTTGTCAATGAGGGCTTCTGAGAGAAAATGCCCGTTCGGCTGTGGTCGAAGGGGCGTCTCGTAGCTGAATCTCGGTCTGGACCTCGGGGCTGAACATCGGGCAATTATGAAGTTCGCGAAGAACTACGGAAGGCAAAATCAATGTGTACCAGGGTGATGTGGCCTGATGCGGCCGGATCTGTTCTTGTCGGACGAAATATGGATTACCATCGGGACACCGGTACGAACCTGTGGTCGCTTCCGCGTGGGATCAAACGCGACGACGGCGTAGGCGGTTCTCTGAGTTGGACTGCCGAATACGGCAGTGTCGTGGCCGGCGCTTTCGACATGATGTCGGTCGACGGTATGAACGAAGCGGGATTAGCAGGTCATGTTCTGTGGCTAGCGGAATCGGATTACGGTACTCACGACACGTCGAGACCGGCTCTGAGCATGGCGGTCTGGCTGCAGTACTTCCTGGACAACTTCTCCACCGTTGCCGATGCCGCCGCGTGGATCAGCGACGTCGACGTTCAGGTTGTCCCACTGGGCGATCCGGCGACCGGCGAAGTGCCTGCAGTTCATCTCGCGTTGGACGATGCGACCGGTGATTCGGCGATCATCGAGTACCTGGATGGCAAGGCCACCGTCTGGCACAGCCGCGAACACCTAGTGATGACCAATTCCCCGGCCTACGACAAGCAGATCGAACTTCTCAAAGAGGTCGACGGCTTCGGGGGCGCCAATCCTCTGCCAGGCACCACACTCGCAGCCGACCGGTTCGCCCGCGCCGCATACTACGTAGGCCGACTGCCTCAACCTAAGAGTGAAGTCGAGGCTGTCGCGGGAATGTTCAGTGTGATCCGCAATGCGGCGCAACCTTTCCGCATCCCCGACCCGGACAAACCCTATGCATCGCAGACGATCTGGCAGACGGTGGCAGACTTGACCAACAAGCGGTACGTCTTCGACTCGACCACGCGACCTAATGTCGTCTGGGTGGATCTGGACAAGTTGAACTTCAATGAAGGTGCGCCTGCGGGCAAACTCGATCTGATGGGCGATACATCCCTCGAAGGAGGGCTTGCCGGCAACGTCTCTCGCCGATTCGAGAAGACAGCCGCGATGAAATTCCTGACCCTGCCGACCTGATCGAAGCCAGCAGTTCGCAGGGAGGGGGGCCACCCAGTCAGGTGGCCGCCCTCGGCGTCGCTGCTCGTGACCGATATGCCACCGTCGAGACAACTCAGATCCTCCTAGGGGCGCATCATGGATACCGCGGACCCGTTGCCTTCCTCTCCCGTTACAAAAGCGCTTACGAGTGACGCCCACCCGAGGGTGAGTTGGCTACCGCTGGTACTAGTGTGTTTCACAGGGTTGGTATCTGTGTTCAACGTGACGGCGCTGCCGATGGCGATCAGCGGCATCGTCGACGGCCTGGACACCACCATCTCGAACGTGCAATTGGCGATCGTCGCTTACGGGGTATTCGTCGCAGCCTTCACGATCACGGGCGGCAAGATCAGCGGCGTGCTCGGTGCCAAGAATGCTCAGCTGCTCGGGCTGGGCATCTATGCGTTCGGTATGCTGTGTTGCTTTCTGGCACAGAATATTTCAATGCTGATTGCCGGCGAGGCGATCGCTGGACTCGGGGGCGCGCTTCTCGTGCCCAACGCGTTGGCGATTCTGGGGCAGGCGTATTCCGGTCCACAACGAACCGTTGCGGTATCGGTCCTGGCGGGTACGACCGGTATCGGTGCCGCGTTTGCTTTGTTGGTTGGTGGTCTGCTCGTCCAAGCCTGGGGATGGAGGGCGCCCTTCGCGCTCTTGCTCGCCATCACGGCAGGAACAATCGTCATCGCATCACGTGTGGCCCTTATCCGGATTCCATTCCGTGGGTCCGTCGACAAGACGAGTATCGCGCTGTCTGCCGTCGGGGTGCTGTTGTTGGTCGCAGCCATCAATCAGATCGGATCATGGGGGCTCGTTCTCGCCGCCGAGTCCGCACCGGTGAGTGTGCTCGGACTCTCGCCTGTGCTCGCATTGCTGGTGATCGGCGGCCTCGTCCTGCACACGTTCGCCGCCCGCCAGCACTTGTTGCTCCGGGGAGAAAGAACACCGCTACTCGAACCTTCGGTGTTCGAGTCTGGTCTCAACCGAGCGTGTTTGAGTGGGTTGGTTGCGATAAACCTGTTGATGGCCGGTGTGAGCTACCTGCTACCGCTGTACACCCAGATGGTATTGGGCAAGAGCCCTCTGGGCACGGCAATGATACTGATACCTATCTCTTTGGCCGCACTCGTCTCCGCGGCTGCAACACCTGCACTGATGCGACTGCTTGCGTGCCGATGGCTCCTGACAGGGGCGCATGTACTGGCCGCCGCGTCGGCGATTCTGTTGGCACTGACCATCTCGAACCAATGGTCCGGTGCATGGACATTGATCAGCGAAGTGTGCTTGGGTCTCGGCATCGGAGTCGGATTGAGTGCGGGCAGTGCGCTTCTCATGGAGACCAACCCTCCTGCTATCGCGGGTGAGATCGGCAGCGCTCGAGGAATGGCGAACTTTCTCGGCCTGTGCACCGGCACCGCCGTTGCCGGGGCGGTCCTGATGTCCGTGCTCGCGCAGTCTGCCTCGGTCCGTATCACGAACAGCCCAGATCTACTGTCCAGCGGCAGTATCGAGGTAACGGCCAGTTCGGTCAGTTTCGTCGCCAACGATGACCTCCGCGCCAGTCTCACTGGGCTGGAACTGACCTCGGCGCAACTCGATCAGGCGGTGGAGATCAACGTCGAATCCAGGCTGATTGCGCTGCGGGCGAGCCTCTCTGTGCTCGGGTTAGCGGCGCTCCTCCCGATCGTGACGTTCCGCCACCTGCCGACTCGCCGCCAGGAAGCGGACTGATGCGACTTCGGCCGCCTGCGGCGCCATGCCGGTGGAGAGCGACTGCGCGTCACGATCTTGAATAGTTTTGTAGAGCAATAGACGTAACGCGGAGTAGTGCATCCCGACCTGCGGCAGGATGCACTCAACTTCTCGACGTCTGCATCGTCGGCGTGTAGAGGGCGTTCCAGCCGGGTGGTTCCTGCGGAGGTGGTGGAGATGAAGCGATGGTGCCCTAGCCAGCCGTCCGGCTACTTCGTTAGTACGGTCGCGAGTGCAGCGCTCAGATACGGAGTGATGTTCTCGACGACCCGCGTCACGATCGCAGTGGCAACGTCGGCGGGTTGCAGTGGCACCGACGGCGTCTGCGGCAGTGCCGGGGGAGCAGGCGGAGCGGGCTCGGACATCATCGGCGTATAGGTGTTGTGCTTCGTGAAGTAGCCGAAGACCGAATCCACGAACACCTCGGGCGCATCACGCGGCTTGGGCATGTTGCAGATGCCGTCACCCTCGATGCAGACTTCCTGCACTGCGATGTCTCCGAATCCGCCCCGTGCTCCGGACATCGTCGCTCCCGGAACGACATTGGGCACTACGGTTTCGATGCCCCCGGCCGAGTTGCGAGGGTCGGCGTAGAGGACGCCTTCGACTTGCGACTGCGGAATGGATCCGTCGCGTGCGATGTCACCGAGAACGTCACCGGCAATACGCGCTCCCTGTGAGTATCCGGTGACGACGATCTCGCTGCCCGGGCACTGAGCGTGGAAAGCGTTGACTTCAGTGCGAAGCGTCTGGGCGCCGGCGGCAACGCTCTGGTCGTACGTCTGATCGCCGAGCGGCCAGAAGCTGGCGGGGTAGGTCACCGGCTTGGAGGCGTAACCCTGGGCCACGTAGCGATCGGTGACGGGTTGCGTCGTTTGTCCCGTCGGATCCCACGTTCCGCCGACCGCGAATACCGCACCGGCAGGGCACGACCCACTGTCATTCGGGTCCGCTCCGGCAGGCACCGACATCACAAGAGTCACCCCCGCTGTGACTGCAACCGTGCATGCCACTGACATCGCGTATTTCCTCATCGGGCCTGTCCCCATCTATCTACGTTCTCGTTCACTGGCGAGACAACCCGCGGTCCGACGCGTTTCGTTCGGTACTGAAGAGAATGGTGATGGGGCGATAAGTCCTGGAGGTAATCCGTGCGTAAACAGGAAGTTGCCGACCGACGCTGTTTGCTACCAGCGTGTGTGGCGCGTCACGGCGTCGGGACCTGCGGTGGGTGATCCGGTTCGAGGAGGGTTCCGATCGCCTTGCCCATCGGCACGGCGTTGTTGAGGTCCGCGTTGGTTGTCGGCCCGAGCGTGGCGTAGACGACGATCGTCGTCTTCGAGTCGGGGTAATAGAGCGCAAGCCCGTTGTAGCCGCCGTACGACGGGTTCATCACCAGCCAACCGTCGAGGTGCCCGGTCCCGAAGGAAAAGAACTTGTCCGCCGTCATACTTCCCAAGCCCGCCGTCGTCGGCGTCATCTGCTGCTCGAAAGCCTTGTCGGAGAGCAACTCTCCCGTTCCGAGCGCGCGCACCCATTTTCCGACGTCGGCGACAGGCGCGTTCATGTTTCCGCTGTGCAGGAAAGCCGTCGGATTCCAGAAAGTGGAGTCTTCGAATACTCCGCGTTCATTGGTGTAGCCGTGCAGGATCGGCTCGTCCATCTGCGACGTGAGCACAACGCTGCTGTGATCCATCCCGAGCGGATCGAAGACGCGCTGCTGAAGTAGGTCGCCCAGCGGTTTTCCAGTCGCTTTCTCCATGACGTCGCCGAGCAGCGTCAGGTCGCTGTGCGCGTACGCCCAACTGGTGCCGGGTTCGAACAGCGGTGGGCGGGAGTTGGCAAGATTCAGGATCTCCTGAGAAGTCCAGCCCTTCATCGGGTTGTCCGTGAAGAGTTTGAGGAACTGTGGATCGGTCACGTAGTCGGAGATGCCCGACGTGCTGTTTGCCAGCATTCGTGGAGTGATGGTGTCTGCGCGTGGAAAGTTCGGTTCCCACTTCGCGATCGGTTGATCGAGGGGAAGCGTTCCCTCTTCGTCGAGTTGCAGCAGGACTGTCGAGAGCATCGGTTCCATCGGCTGACCGACGCGCAACTGCATGTCGGTTGTCGCCGGAACTCCGATAGGGGACTCTCCGACGGCACCGAGAGCAATCTCGTCGTCGCCCCGCCACACTCCGAACACGGCGGCACTGAGGCCCAAGTCGGCCACCTGACGGCGGACGAGGTCCGCGATCTCGGTGGATTCCTGACTGCTCGCGGTGCTGGGAGATGCGCTGCTCGTGTTTGTTGCCGAGTCCTCGTCGGAACTGCACGCAGCGGTTGCAATGGCAACGGTCAAGGTGATCGACAGAGCAGCTAGCCGCACCCGAGTGCGGTGGTGGGAGGAATTCATGCCTGCGATCCCTTCGATGTGGAAATCGAGCAACCGACGCCTAGCAATGTCCCAATTGACTGAATTTAGCGCAGTTCGAAGGGGGAGGGAACAGATTGACGGTTAGGGGTGACTGCTACTCCCAGTGCCTGATCACGTCAGTCCTCAGTCCGGCGTTGCGTCCGATTCCGCTCGTCGGTCCTGCGCTTGCTGGAGCTCGGCGTTGATGCGACGAGCCTCGGTGAGTTGGTCTTCGAGGATGATGATGCGGCAAGCCGCGTCGAGCGCCGTGCCGTTGGCTACGAGTTCGTGCGCGCGGGCCGCGATGCGCAGCTGGTACCGGGAGTAGCGGCGATGTCCGCCCTCAGAGCGTTGTGGGGTAAGCAGTTTCGCGGCATCGAGGCTACGAAGGAAAGCTTGCCTGACACCGAGGATCTCGGCCGCATGTCCCATGCTGTACGCAGGATAGTTCTCGTCGTCGAATCTGCCGGAGGGGTCCCCCGGTGGTGTATCTGCCGGAATGGCTCGCTTCTTTCGCTGAACGGACGGGGCCCCCGGCGCGAGGTGCGCCGGGGGCCGGATGGGGTTGAACTTACTTACATAACTGCATTCTTTCGAACTTCCGGACTCGCACAAGACATCCGGTAGCCGCTTTGAAGGGGGGTGCCGGGTCCGACTACACACTCACACACGAATTCGGCCCCGGCACGTCCCTGCCCTGCGGTACTGCTTGCGGGTAGTTCATCTCTCCCGCATCTCTTGACTCGTTCCTTGCTACGAGAAAAAAGATACAACAGCCTCGCGAGAATGTCTACCCTGACCGCTGTAGATATTTTGTTGCGAACTTTCTAGGTATCGGAGTTCAGGAACGGCCTGGTCACCGGGGGTGAGAGCGCTCCATGTGAGTCATGGGAGATGAATCTGGGACAATGCTCCGATGCGAAATACCCCGAAGTCCGAGTCGTTGTTGCGTGCCCGCGCGGAGAGGGAAGAGCGCACCGGCTCCTCCGAGCAGCCCGGAGGTGGCGCGTCGAACCCCGGAGAGGACTCGTCGTCGTCCGAGCCGGGGGCACGCAGCGACAGCGCCACGATTCGGTCGGCTAGATCCGAGCTCTCAACTCATGCCAGGGCAGTGGAAAGTATGCACGAGGCGATCCATCCTGATCGCGATTGAGGCAGTTGCCTGGTCGGGATGGGGGGACTACTTCATCCCGCTCACTGCAACGCACGACGGCCGCCGCACTCCCGAAAGTAGGGGAGTGGCGACGACCGTCGAGTTGTCAGAGCGTGTAGGTGGTTCGTGAACCTCAGGGCAACAACTGGTCCAGGAACGTGTTGCTGAAGACCTTGTGCGGATCCAACGCGTTGAATGCGGCGTTGGCGGTGTCCCAGTTGTCGCTCGATGGGACGCCGTCGCGGTAGGTCTGGGGGAGGCCCTGGGTGATGATCGGGGCGTCGGTGTACGGCTTGTCGGGGCCGAACGCCCAGCCCTTGGACCACTCGGGGCGGAAGGTGGCGTCGTTGTTGTTGTAGTGATTACGCATCCACTGTTCCATTTCGCGGTAGAACGCGAACATGCCGGGGGTTCCGGGGACGCCGAGGACGTTGAGCCAGATGGCGGTGTCCCATTCCGGATGGTCTGGGCGCGGGCGCATGGCCGAGATGGTGGGGGCGCCTGCCGAGTCGACCTCGACGTCCGAGGGTTGATCGAGGCCGCAGCAACGGATTTCGACGGGGCCGTTGAGGGGGAACTGTCCGATAGAGCGGTAGTACTCCATGCGGCCGTTGAACCACTGGGTGAAGTCGTGGATGACCTGGCCGATGTTGGCGCGCGAGGTGATGACGGCTCCGCCGCCCTCGGTCAGACGAAGGGTGGTGGCCCGGATGTAGAACTGGACGTCCTTGGACCATCCCCACAGGTCGTTGGAGAAGGTCGCGGCGAGTCCGGCAACGGTGGTGGCGTACATGATCTGCCCGAATGCCGGTGCGATGCCCGGGTTTCCGGCGTTGATCTGCCCGATCATGTCGGTGACCGGCTCCGGGAGGTTGTCGGAGAAGATGTAGTTGTAGGGCCCGGTCACCTCACGCGAGAACGGCGGCTTGGTGGGGGCAAGTGACCACACCTTCATCCACGGGCGTTCGGTGAAGGGGTACCAGATTGCTTCTGCGCGACCGTTTTCGCGGACGAACTTCTCGAAGGTGCGTCCGGACGCTCCGCGGGCACCGAAGAGTTCCTGCCAACCGATGTCGGTGTGGCTGACGCAGCGCATGCGGTAGTTGGGAGCGGCCTGCAAGGTCACGGAGGTGAGGAAGGTGCGTCCGAGGTGAGTCAGCAGCGGCTTGATCGCTGCATCGCTACGCGCGTACGTCTCGAGCGCGTACTCACTGCCGTTCCAGACCACTGCGGTCAGGGAGGTGACGAGGTTGGAGAGCGAGCCGAAAGTCTGTCCGGGAACGTGTGCTTCGCCTTCGGCGGGGAGCGCTGCACCGTGAGCGTCGACGGCGAGGCAGCCGGCGATGGTCAACACACCGGGCGCCGGCAGGTTCGCGAACCCGAGGCCCTGTGCCTGCAGTGCGGTGGTGATGGCGTCGAGGGTCGCGCCGGGTCCTGCGGTGACGGTAGCCGGGCTGCCCCCGGCGTTGACGGAGACGCCGGTGAGGTGGACCGTGGTGTCGGCGAGGATGACCTTGTCGACCGGCGCACCGTTGACGATGGTCAGCGGCGTCCAGCCGTGCATGGCACCGCGGGGACGAATGGTGTAGCCGTTGGCATGACCCCAGTTGGCGAGGCGGACTACGTCTTCGGGCGTCTTGGGCGAACAGGTCCAGATCGCGTCGAGCATGATCTCTTTGGACCAGTTCTGATACGCCTGCTGGTACAGCGCGATGCCTTCGGGGAAGGCAGGCGGCGGCGTGAGGGTGGAGACAGGACCACCCGCGGAGCCGGAGGAGCCGGCGGGGACGGCATAGGCCGGCGTCCAGCCGGCGAATGCGGTCGCTGCCACGGCGCCGGCTCCAGCGGCCATGAAACCTCGTCGGGACAGTCGGAACTTTTCGTCTTGTGCCGTCATCTTCGGGCTACTCCATCGGGTTCGAGAACTACGGTGAGTTCTAACAGGTGGGTATCAGACAGGTTGGTATCAGACAAGAGTGAGAACTACGTCAGCCAGGGCAGGAGCTTCGCGCTCCAGTACGGAAGCTGAGATCAGGAGTCGCCCATTGTCTTTCCAGATCTGGATACTCAAGTTCTCGCCGGGAAATACGACCCCGGCAAAGCGGGCCCGAAATCCGGCTACCCGACTGCTGTCGCCGTCGAGCATGGTATCCACTGCGGTCTTGCAGACCATTCCGTAAGTACACAGTCCATGCAGGATAGGCGCTGGAAAGCCTGCCGCGGAGGCGAATTGCGGATCCGAGTGCAACGGATTCCGATCACCACACATCCGGTACAGCAAAGCCTGCTGTGGAAGCACAGGCGTCACCACTGTCTCATCTGCTTCGCGATCCGGAAGCGTAATCGACTCCGACGGACCACGTTCACCCCCGAAACCACCCTCGCCGCGGGCGAAAATGGACGAGCGAGCTGTCCACAGCGGGTTGCCCTCGGCGTCGACCGTGACGGATTCCTGCACGATCACCGCGGCCTTGCCCTTGTCCCAGACCTCGGCGATTCGAGTTGTGGTGCGGCCACTTCCACTTGCCGGGATCGGCTGATGGACAGTGACTTCCTGGCTCCCGTGGACTACCTTCGCCAGATCGATTTCGACGCCGGGGAACGAGACCTTCGGCGCTTCGGTGGCGTGGAAGTTGGCGGCGACGGTGGCAAAGGTGGGTAGTACCTGAGGCTTTTCGTCGTCGAGGTATCGAAGCTCGTTCGGATCGAGCGGCCGAGCACCTGCCCCTAGTGCCAGGTGGTAGTGCTGCACGTCCGACGGTGTCCATGAGAACTCTTGTGGCGCAAGCTCGGCGCCGAGTGCGATCTTCGGATCAATTGGCATGGTCGACCGCCGTCTTTTCAGCTGCCGGTGCCTCGGTGCTCTCAGCCTTCTTCGCACGCTCGACGATGTCGAGTACTGCCAGGTAACCGAAAGTCATTGCGGGACCGATGGTCGCGCCTGGTCCGGCGTAGGTGTGGCCCATGACCGGAGCGCTCGCGTTGCCAGCGGCGTAGAGGCCGTCGATGACGCTTCCGTCTTCGCGTAGTGCTCGGCCGTTGACGTCGGTGCAGATACCACCCTTGGTGCCGAGGTCACCCGGAACCATCTTGATGGCGTAGAACGGAGCCTTGCTGATTTCGGCGAGGCTGGGGTTCTTCAGTCGGGGATCGCCGTAGTACGCGTCGTAACCACTGTCACCGCGTCCGAAGTCCTCGTCCTTGCCGTTGCGTGCGAAGCCGTTGAACCGGTCGACGGTTTCGGTCAGCGATGCGACGGGAAGCCCTGTCTTCTCGGCCAATTCGGCGATTGTTCCCGCCTTGACCACGATGCCGGCCTTGAGCCAGCGGCCGGGGAAGGGGGAGCGGGGAGTGATACCGGCAAACGTGTAGCGGTTGCGGTAGCGCTGATCGAGGATCATCCACGTCGGGATGTTCTCGCCGGCGCCTTCGCCCTGACCGTACTCACCGCCGTACATCGCATGGGTTGCCTCGACGTACGGAGCAGCCTCGTTGCCGAAGCGCTTGCCCGACATGTTGACCATCATGCAGCCCGGGAGGGTGCGCTCGGAGAGAGCGAACCACGGTCCGCCGGTCAGCGGAATGGACGGGCCCCACCAGGCGTCGTCCATGAAATCGACTGCAGCGCCGACTTCTTGGCCTGCGCGGATACCGTCGCCGGTGTTTGCCTTCGCGCCGACGGTCCATTCGGTGCCGATGGGTGCGCGCTGGTACTTCTCACGCATTTCCTTGTTGTGCTCGAATCCGCCGGATCCCAACACAACTCCGTGGCGAGCGCGGATGACCTGCTCCTCGCCGTCGATTAGGACGTTGACGCCGCGAACTGCGCCGTCTTCGGTGTACAGGGAGGTCAGCGGGGTGTTCAGCAGGATGGGTACTCCGGCGGACTGAAGTCCGAGTCGAATACCGGCGACCAGTGCCTGGCCGCGAACCAGCAGATCCTTCTTTGTGGCCTTGGCTGCGAGGAATCGCATGCCGACCTTCATGGCGCGCAGGGGTCCGCGAGGATTGCGCATCAGCAGGTTGAGCCACTTGTAGTCGGCCTGGGTGATGACGAAGTTCTTGGGGGCCTTGACGTAGTCGGGCTCGAGGTTCTTGCGGTCGGCGCCCAACTTGTTGCCGTCGAACGGGGTGGGCTCGACACTGCGGCCACCGAGGCGTCCGCCGGGAGCTTCCGGGTAGTAGTCGGAGTAGCCGGGCACCCACTGCAGTTCGAGAGGGCTGTTCTTCAACACGAACGAGAGCATCTCGGGACCGCGCTCGAGATAGGTGTCGATGCGTTCGGGAGCGACGACGTCGCCGATGATGCTGTGCAGGTAGGAACGTGCGGCCTCCGGGGTATCGGTGACACCGTCCGCCTGAAGTGCCTCGTTGTTGGGGATCCAGACCCCACCACCGGAACGGGCGGTCGATCCGCCGTAGTGGGCGGCTTTCTCCACGATGACCACACTCAAGCCCTGGTGGGCTGCGGTCAAGGCCGCTGTCATACCTGCGGCACCACTGCCGACGACGACGATGTCGTATTCCTGCTTGCTCATGTAGAACACGTTATAGAATGATGGGGGTGTCAGTCCATGCTTTCTGCCAGGAAGTATTTCCGGACGTTGTCATTGATAACGAAACACGTTGCAGTGAGATTGAGGATGGTGCGGTGTGACCTGGGATACTTCGGTTGACGTCCTTGTGGTCGGGTTCGGTGTGGCGGGCGCCAGTGCGGCGCTCGAAGCGGTAGCGGCCGGTTCGTCGGTTTTGGCAATCGACCGAGCACTCGGTGGTGGGGCCAGCACGATTTCCGGAGGAATCTACTACGCCGGCGGCGGCACCGTGATTCAAAAGGAAGCCGGTGTCGAGGACAGTCCCGAAGCCATGCTCGCCTACCTGAACCGCGAGGTCGGTGACGCGGTGACGCCGCAGACCCTGCGCCGGTTCGTCGACGAGAGCCCGGCGTCGATCGACTGGCTGCGCAGTCACGGTGTGCCGTTCGAGGCCTCACTCTGTCCGTACAAGACGTCGTACCCGAGCAACAAGCACTACCTCTACTTCTCGGGTAGCGAATCTGCCGGCGGGTTCCGTGACATCGCAAAACCTGCTCCTCGCGGCCATCGCGCCAAGGGGCGTGGCACGTCGGGAAAGATGCTCTACGGCCCGCTCGCGAAGTCCGCGGAGGCCAAGGGCGTCCAGTTGCTCGGCCAGACGAGAGCGGACCGGCTGATCATCGAGGACGGCCGGGTGATCGGCGTCGAAGTACTGACTCTTCGTGACGCACCTGCCGGAGTTCGTCGGCGTCACGCGACGCTCGGGTCCCTGTCCTCCAAGCCCGGCGTCTACGCACCGCAGTTGCGCACGATTCTCGACGCACTCATCGCGAAGATCGAGAAGAAGCACGCCAAGCGGATTCGCATCCAGGCGCGCGGCGGCGTGATCCTCAGCGCCGGCGGCTTCGTGTCCAATCGCGAGATGATGCGCACCCATGCCCCCGCCTACAAGGGCGGTATCCCGCTCGGCACCTCCGGGGACGACGGCAAAGGCATCAACCTCGGTATCGAAGCCGGGGGAACCACCGACAAGCTCGGCAATGTTTCCGCCTGGCGATTCATCGTCCCGCCGAGTGCTTTTCTCGGTTCCATCCTGGTGGGTGAATCCGGTGCGCGAATCGTCGACGAGTCACGTTACGGTGCCGCTCTCGGTCAGGCGATGGCAGAGAAGAGCAACGGAATCGGTTGGCTGCTGGCAGATTCCGAACTCGTTCGCGAAGCGAAATCGCAGATCAGTGACCAGTCGATGTGGTTCCAGCGGGTACAGACCACTGGCATGATGCGTACCGCAGTGCGTGGCAACACCATTGCCGAGGTCGCCCGTAAAGCGGGGATAGACGTCGCCGGCCTTCAAGCCACCGTCGACGCGCACAACTCCGCTGCCGCTGCCGGACAACCTGATCCGATGGGCAAACCGTCGGACTTCGTCAGGCCGATACTGTCTGCGCCGTTCACGATGTACGACGTCTCGATCAAGCCCAACATGATGAATCCGTGCCCGATGCTCACGCTCGGTGGATTGGTGGTCGACGAATCGTCCGGCATGGTGAAAAACGAGGCCGGGGAGGGTATCCCTGGCCTGTATGCCGCCGGCCGTACCGCCGTCGGTATCTGTTCCAACTCGTATGTGAGCGGCTTGTCGCTCGCCGACTGCGTGTTCTCCGGACGACGAGCCGGTCAGCATGCAGCCGCATTCTCCACAGTCGGAAAGGCCTGAACGATGCTCTCGACGCAGATCCGCGGCGAACTTGCCGACCATCTTGATTCGGCGGAACGGGATCGCGCTCCGATCAGCCCGCTGATCGCCACGTATCCGGACATCGACGTCGTCGACGCCTACGAGATCCAGCTCATCAACATCAGGCGTCGTGTTGCCGGTGGCGCAAAGGTGGTCGGACACAAGGTCGGGCTCTCGTCACTGGCGATGCAGCAGATGATGGGCGTCGACGAGCCAGATTACGGTCACCTGCTCGCCGAGATGGAAGAGTTCGAGGACCGTCCGGTCGACACGTCGCGCTTCTGCTTCCCACGCGTCGAGGTGGAGGTCGCCTTCATTCTGGGAGCAGATCTGCCGGGCGCCGGGTGCACCGAACAAGACGTCATCGACGCCACTGTCGCCTATGCGCCGTCCATCGAGTTGATCGACAGCCGGATCAAGGACTGGAAGATCGGCCTCTCGGACACCATCGCGGACAACGCGTCCTCCGCCGGGTTCATTCTCGGCAAGGAACGAGTTCGCCCGTCGGACATCGACATCAAGGCGATCGATGCGGTGCTGACCTGCAACGGCGAGCGGATTGCGGAGGGGCGCAGCGATGCGGTTCTCGGGAACCCGGTCACCGCTGTCGCATGGTTGGCGCAGAAGGTCGACACGTTCGGAGTTCGGCTCAAGGCCGGCGACATCGTTCTGCCGGGTTCGTGCACGCGAGCGATCGACGCTCATCCAGGCGACAACTTCCGAGCCGAGTTCAGCGGCCTCGGTTCCGTCTCTCTTCAGTTCACGTAGGAGTAGTCATGACCAAGGCAAGTGTGGCGATCGTCGGATCGGGAAACATCAGTACCGATCTGTTGTACAAACTGCAGCGTTCCGAGTGGCTCGAACCGCGATGGATGATCGGAATCGATCCCGAGAGTGAAGGATTGGCGCGCGCCCGCAAGATGGGACTCGAGACCTCCGCCGAGGGTGTCGACTGGTTGCTGAACCAGGCGGAGAAACCGGACCTGGTCTTCGAGGCGACGTCGGCATACGTGCACCGCGAGGCAGCACCACGCTACGAGGCCGCCGGTATCCGTGCCATCGACCTGACTCCGGCCGCGGTCGGCCCGGCTGTGGTTCCGCCCGCGAACCTGCGTGAGCACCTGGACGCACCCAACGTCAACATGATCACCTGCGGTGGGCAGGCAACCATTCCGATCGTCTACGCGGTATCGCGTGTCGTCGACGTGGCGTACGCCGAGATCGTCGCCTCCGTTGCATCGTTGTCCGCCGGCCCGGGAACTCGCGCGAACATCGACGAGTTCACCAAGACCACCAGCCGCGGTATCGAGACCATCGGCGGCGCACAGCGCGGTAAGGCGATCATCATCCTCAACCCCGCAGACCCGCCGATGATCATGCGCGACACAATCTTCTGCGCTGTCCCCGAAGACGCCGATCAGGCCGCGATCACCGACTCCATTCACCGTGTCGTCAAGGACATCCAGCAGTACGTGCCCGGCTACCGGTTGCTCAACGAACCGCAGTTCGACAAACCGAGCGTCGTTTCCGGTGGCTATGCAACGGTCACCACGTTCGTCGAGGTCGAAGGCGCAGGCGATTTCCTGCCGCCGTACGCGGGCAACCTCGACATCATGACGGCAGCAGCCACCAAGGTGGGCGAGGAAATCGCCCAGAAGCTTCTGAGTGTGAAGGCATGAGCGACATGATTCATTTCGATTCGAGCTGGGACATCCGCGTCACCGACACGTCACTGCGCGACGGCTCCCACCACAAGCGTCATCAGTTCACCGTCGAAGAAGTACGAGCCATCGTCGGTGCCCTCGACGGAGCCGGAGTGCCGGTCATCGAGGTCACTCACGGCGACGGCCTCGGCGGGTCCTCCTTCAACTACGGCTTCTCGAAGACTCCCGAGCAGGAACTGATCAAAGCTGCAGTCGAGACGGCGACCAACGCGAAGATCGCCTTCCTGATGCTGCCCGGGTTGGGCATCAAGGACGACATCGTCATCGCGCAGGACAACGGTGCGTCCATCTGCCGCATCGCAACTCACTGCACCGAGGCCGACGTATCCATCCAGCATTTCGGCCTCGCGCGTGAGCGCGGACTCGAAACAGTCGGATTCCTCATGATGGCTCACTCGATTCCGCCGGAGAAGCTGGCCAAGCAGGCTCGCATCATGGCCGACGCGGGTTGCCAGTGTGTGTACGTGGTCGACTCGGCCGGCGCGCTGGTACTCGAGCAGGTATCCGATCGCGTCGAGGCGCTGGTTCAGGAACTCGGCAATGACGCTCAGGTCGGCTTCCACGGCCACGAGAACCTGGGCCTGGGCGTCGCCAATTCCATTGCGGCAGTTCGTGCGGGAGCCAAGCAGATCGACGGTAGTACCCGTCGGTTCGGTGCCGGCGCCGGCAACGCCCCGGTCGAGGCCTTCGTCGGTGTTTGCGACAAGATCGGCGTCAAGACCGGTATCGACTTCTTCGCCATCGCCGATGCAGCCGAAGATGTTGTGCGCCCGGCAATGCCGCAGGAATGCCTGCTCGATCGTCAAGCGCTGATGATGGGCTACGCCGGCGTGTACTCGAGCTTCCTCAAGCATGCCGAGCGTCAGGCCGAGCGGTACGGAGTGTCGTCCGCGGAACTGTTGGTGCGCGCAGGCAAGCGCAAGTTGGTCGGCGGCCAGGAAGATCAGTTGATCGACATCGCGCTGGAACTCCAGCGCGAAGCAGCGGCTTCCTAGCCCATGGCAGACGTACTGGCCGGGAAAGTGGCCTTGGTGACCGGCGCGTCCTCAGGGCTGGGGCGCGCCGTCACCGAGATACTCCACAGCAGGGGCGCACAGGTTTTCGGTATCGCCCGCGACAAGGAGAAGCTGCGGCAGTCGATGGTCGAGGTGGTCGGCGCGGACGGTGAGCGTCGTTACGCGGCGACGGACGTCTCGGATTCTGCTCAGTGTGATGTGGCCGTGCAAGCGTGTGTCGACGCGCTCGGTGGTATCGACATCCTCGTCAACGTGGCGGGATCGCACTCGCTTCGTCATACGGCGGATATTGCGGATTCCGAATGGGCACATGACCTTGCGGTCAATCTGAACGGACCGTTCTTCCTTTCCCGCGCAGCACTGCCGCACTTGCTGGAACGGGGCGGCAACATCGTCAACGTCTCCTCGATCGCGGGGCTGGAAGGGCAGGCGTACTCGGCTGGATACTGCGCTGCCAAGCACGGACTCATCGGACTGACCCGAGCGATGGCGATGGAGTTCACCGGAAAGTCTCTGCGTGTCAACGCAATCTGCCCCGGCGGCATGATGACTCCTCAAGTCACCGGATTCACCTTCCCCGACGGAGTCGACTTCGATCTCGTCATGAAGGTTGCGTCGCCGCGTGGCTTGATGGAAGCCGAGGACGTTGCGAAGATGGTGGCTTTCGTGGCCTCCGACGACGCCTCGGCGATACACGGGGCCGTTTACTCGGTCGACAACGGAAAAATGGCATGAACCCGTTGGTCTCGGGACCGATCTTCCAGATCTGCTGGGTGGTCGAGGACATCGAGGCTGCCGAACAGGAGTTCACTCGGCAGTGGGGAGTGGAGCGGTGGCTGCGTATGCCAGGCATCGTCTTTGGCCCCGAGACCACAACGTATCGCGGGGAGCCCGCGGACTATGTCGTGCACGTGTCGATCGGATATGCGGGCAGCCAACAGCTCGAGCTGATCCAACCAGTATCCGGACGCAACCTGTACACGGAGTTCCTGGAGACTCACGGCGTCGGAGTTCATCACATGGCTTGGGTTCCAGACGATTACGAGGCGACGTTGCTAGAGGCCGAGCGTCGCGGAATGTCGGTGGTGCAACAAGGTCGGGTAGAGGGCGCCGGCATGGAGTTCTCCTACCTCGATGCCGGGCCATTGGGTGGATACGTCGAGCTGATGAAGCTCTCACCCGAGATCCGGTTGATGTTCGCTTCGCTCATTCCTGATTGACGGCAAACACTTTCGCGAAGTAGTCGGAAACGTTCTCCGGGTGACCGCGGAATCCGAGGTAGCCGTCGGGGCGAATGACCAGCGCCGCCGTACCTTCGACCCCATACGCGGCGCATAGCTGCGAGTCGTTGTCCTCGATGATCGGCACCAACGAATCGACGGTCACGGTTCCCGGTGGCACTATCGCGTAGACGTCCAACATGCGGTGCGCTGATCGAATGGCGGCGTCGGCGACCTTCTCGAGGCTGTTGATGCTCTCTGCGGATCCGTCCGAAGTCAGCAGTAGCGTGTGGTCGACTCCGGACAGCAAGTCGAACAACCGAATTGGATACTGCACACCGTCTCGGCGCATTCCGCGGGCATCGGGTGCACGCTCGCCCGGTTGAACGTGTGGACTCGAAGAATCACGCCCGGTGTTCAGCGGACTCTCCGAGTAGTCGATCAACAATTGAGCCTGGCGCCGCATTGCCGTGTCGATGGAAGACTCTCCCGAACCGATTCCTTCTCGAGCATTTCGGACGGTCATCCCGACGACTTCTTCACCGACCGGACGTCTTTCGGCATCGTAGGTCCGGAGAAGATCTGTTGTTGCAACGCCTTTGACGGCGAGCGCTACCTTCCATGCGAGATTGTGGGCGTCCTGGATGCCGGTGTTCATGCCCTGCGCGCCAGTCGGGGGATGGATGTGCGCGGCGTCGCCGGCGACAAAAACCCGTCCGCGACCGTAAGCGTCGACGATGCGGTGGCTGATGCGGAAGACCGAGGACCATCGCAGCATCGAGGCGGTTGTCGGTTCTGGGGACAGTCTGTCGAGCACAGCCTGGATGTGATGGAGTTCAGGTGTCTTGCCGGTTGAAAAACCGTGTTGTACAGAGGCTTTGTTCGACGATTCGTCCGGCATCAAATCGTCCGGAACGAGCATCGACATGCGGTACCGCTTGTGTCCGGGAAGTGGGATGCAGACGAGTAGGTCGTCGGTGGTTCCGTCGTCGGTGGTGTGGTTGGCGCGGACGGAGTAGCCGCTGGGGATCGACCAGTCGACTTCGACGTCACCGAGCATGTAGCTTTCCGCAAACGCGCCGCCCTCGAAGCTCAGGCCAAGCCCTTTGCGGACCACGCTGTGAGCGCCGTCGGAACCCACCAGATACTGGACATTCACGGTGCTGCCGTCGCTGAGTGTGCAGGTGACGGCGCCGTCGGATTGTTCGAATGCGGTGAGACCGACTCCGCGTTCGACGGTTGTCCCCAGCTCGGCGAGGCGCTCGGTGAGGATGCGCTCCGTCGAGTACTGGGGGAGGCAGAGGAACCAGTAAGGAACGTCCTCGGGGAGCGTGAGGTCGACGCGGGCGACCTCGACGCCGTTCGTGTACATGATCTGACCGCGCATCAGTGTCGAGGCGTCGAGTGCATGGCGGAGCACCCCCATGTTCTCGAAAAGTTCGAGAGTGCGTGGCTGAATCCCGACGGCTTTCGCGTATTGCCGCGGTTCGTCGAGGGGGTCGACTATTCGACAGGAGATGCCGCGTCTGCGCAGCTCGATCGCGGTGGTCAAACCGATCGGGCCGGCGCCCGCTACCAATACGTCGGTATCCATGAGGACCCACTCACGTCGGGGACAGTCGGTCATTTCAGTATGGGTAAGCGAACTTTTGTTTTGGGGAAATTGACCCAAATCGGAGATCTGGGGGGTTTTCTGCATGGATCGAAGACGTTGGGATCGTGGGAAGATCGCGAGGTGAGGGCAGACGAGTTGCATCATGAGCCGCCGGGGTACCGCTGCCCGTTCTGTCGCTACGCGCTCGGCGAGTTCGACGAGCACAACGCGTCGACCGACCTCGTCGCCCGAACCGACAACGTAATTGCTCGGATTTCCCCGAAGTGGTGGCCGGGCAACCCTGGCCACGTACTTGTGTCACCGATCGAACACTTCGAGAATCTCTACACTTTGCCCACGAGCGTCGGGCACTCGGTGTTCGACCTGGTTCAGGCTGTGGCTGTTGCAATTCGTGAAGAATACGGCTGTGACGGTGTCTCGACCAGGCAGCACAACGAACCGGCGGGCAACCAGGACGTCTGGCACCACCACGTCCACGTATTTCCGCGCTACGAGGACGATCGCCTGTACTCCCGGCATGGCGAGGCTGCATACGTTTCACCCCAAGCGCGAGCGCCTTACGGCGCACTGCTGCGCGCTCGATTTTCTGAATGCTGAGCCAATACGCGCTCGGCCGAGTGCTGGGGCAGGCGGAGGAACCGGGTAGTGAATTCGCGAAATGGCCATTTCCGCGTAGGCGTCAGCGTATCGGCTCGAGATCACCTGGCGTCCATGTCTGGTCGAAGAATGGCTTGCCAGGGCCGTAGAGACGAAGGATCACGAAGTAGCCCTTTCCCGGCAGAGTTCGGAGCCAGTTCGTCTCGTCTGCAGCGTTCGGCTTGGTCGGCCCGAAGTAGATGTCGTGTGACCCGTCGGGGTTGATCGTTGGTTTGTCCATCGTGTTGACCGAGGGGAAGGGTTGTCCGTTGTCGAGGCCGGACGCGGTGACGCTGTCGTAGAGAGCAACTGACCAGAAAAGCGCCGCGGGCAAGTCCGGAGGTAGATGAAGTGAGTACGAGTTCCCCCCGTCCAACCAGTTTCCTTCGGAATCTTTCATAGTCGCCGGGTACTTTGCGCCCTTGTCGACGATGTTCACGACCATGCCAGGTGAGTTGGAGTACGCCGCAGTGAAGAACGCACCGCGCTGCTCGAGATTCGTGAATGTGCCGCTCGATTGGAACTCGGTATTCTCACCGGCAAAAGTGTTGACCCACGGTTGATTTGGATAGTAAGTGCCCCCCGGTTCGAGTGCCAGCAAGCTGGTCACGGTCACCTTGGACATCTTGAACGCTGTGCGAGCGGCCTTGTCGAGAAGTTCTCGGTCGTCAGGAGTGGGATCGAATGCTTTTCCCTTTTCGATTCCGAGTGTGTGGAGAAAGCCGCGCAGGTCAAGGTCATAGGGGTCCACGGCCTCACTCTGGATGAACCTGTCGAGCATCTCGAAGTAAGTGCCGTCCTGTGGAAAGAGCATGTTGCATTCCACCCCTGAAGCGCGTGGGAACTGCATGGGTAACGCGCCGTCCTTCTGTCCGAGGGGATAGATGACGGTGCTCTCGATCCGGTTGACAGCGGGAGACAAATCGGCGGGATCGGCGAAGAACGCACGCCAGAAAAGGAATACGTTGTTCGTGCGTGAGCGGTAGATGTATCCCTCGGCCGGTTCCGGCCCGGAGTACCCGGGTGGCAACAGCACGTATGTCGCACCGGATCCGGCGTCGGGCCCCGCCAAGCCGACATCACCTTTCCAAGTGTGTCCCTCGATAGTGGGGCCGACGATGGGACGTTGCCAGAAGTCGTCGAAAATCCCCTGGACTCCCGCCGGGGCCTCGACGACCAAAGGGCCGTATTTGTCGAGATCGAGATATCCCATGGCATAAACGACGTCGAAGTTCGGGGTTGTCACGAGAGTCTTTGCATCGATTCGGTTTTGCCATATCGGGAGGACATTGTATCCGGCACCGAACGTCGATTCCGAACCCTCTTTCATCGCCCAGATGTTGATCGCCGGCAATGACCACAGATAGCTCTGTACGGCTCGTTGGAACACCAACTCGTTTCGCAACGAGATCGAAGTCTCGCGAGTCGGGAATCCGGTCTCGAACTTCGAGTCCGCCAAGTCGTCGTAGTGCCCCATCGTCGATCCTCTCGCTCGGTCGCGGCGTGGCAGTGCGCGCCGACTTCGACCACACAATCACGGTTGGAGCGCTGGGGGATCGCCCGTCAAGGATGAGAACTGCGCTCTGGCGAGCGGATCGACCGGGGATTCCGAAGGCGACACCTGGCCCTCCCCGAGCTTCCAGCGTGTACAAATCAGCATGTTTGTAAAACTTTTACCTTCAAAATCGTTGACAAAAGACCGCAATTTGTCCACTCTCTATACATAGATGTTGTTCGTGTCGCGGGTTGCCGCGCAGGACGCACTCACTGATCCGAACGAGAACTGGAGAATTCGATGGCGGCGTTGGTGTACACCGAGCCAGATGGTCGGCTCGCAACTTGGAGAGACCGGAAACGCTACTTGTGGCTGTTGGCGCTGATTCCGTCATCGGCAACTTTCATCGCCGTGGGGCTTGTTACCGCCACCGGATGGAATGTCTTCTGGTGGACCGGCCCACTGATTGCGTTCGCTCTCATTCCCGTCATCGACATCCTGGCGGGTGAGGACGGGAAGAATCCGCCCGACGAGGTGATCGACGAACTCGAGAACGACCGCTTCTACCGGTGGTGCACCTACGCCTATCTGCCGCTGCAGTACACGGCCTTCTTCCTGTCCTGCTACATCTGGGCACGTTGGGATTTGAGCGTTCTCTCCAATATCGGACTCGCAGTGACGATCGGTGTGACGGCCGGAATCGGCATCAACACAGCCCATGAACTCGGGCACAAGAAGGAGAGCGTCGAGCGCTGGTTGTCCAAAATCGTTCTCGCACAAAGTGCTTACGGTCACTTCTACCTCGAGCACAACCGTGGCCACCATGTGCGAGTGTCGACTCCGGAAGATCCGGCGACCTCGCGCTTCGGTGAGACCCTCTACGGTTTCTGGCCGCGCAGCGTCGGCGGGGGATTGAAGTCGGCGTGGCATCTCGAGAAGACCCGCTTCGAGCGTTTGGGCACCACGCACTGGAGCATCAAGAACGACGTGCTCAACGCCTGGCTCATGTCTGTAGTCCTGTTCGGTGTCGCGCTTGCAGTATTCGGGATCGGCATTGCGCCGTACCTCGTGATCCAGGCCTTCATCGGGTTCTCGTTACTCGAAGCGATCAACTACCTCGAGCACTACGGACTCCTGCGTCAGAAAACCGCAAGCGGACGGTACGAGCGATGCACGCCGGCACACAGCTGGAACAGTGATCGCATCTGCACCAACGTCTTTCTCTATCACCTGCAGCGACACAGCGATCATCATGCGAATCCGACACGTCGCTACCAGGCGCTTCGCAGTATGGAAGAGGCCCCTCAGCTCCCGAGCGGCTACGCCAGCATGATCATGCTCGCAACAGTCCCGCCCCTGTGGCGCAAGGTGATGGACCACCGCGTTCTCGAGCACTACCGAGGTGACATCACTCAGGTCAACATCGCGCCGAAGAAGCGCGCCAAGATCCTCGCGGCCTACGGGGTGAATGCATGAACGCCTATATCTGCCCGATCTGCGACTACACGTACACCGAATCGACAGGCGCTGCGCGAGAGGGCTTTCCGCCTGGCACGCCGTGGTCGAGTATCCCGGACGATTGGTGTTGTCCCGACTGCGGCGTCCGCGAGAAGATCGACTTCACTCTCGTCACACAATCCTGATCGAAATACCCACCGGCGAAGGGAAAACCGATGTCCGAGACTGCCACTACATACAAATTGTTCCGCTGCCTCCAGTGCGGGTTCGAATACGACGAAGCGATCGGCTGGCCCGATGACGGTATCGAGCCGGGTACTCGCTGGGACGAGATTCCCGAAGACTGGTCCTGCCCTGATTGTGGTGCTGCCAAAGTCGATTTCGAAATGGTGGAGGTGGACCGCTGATGACAGCGGTCAGCGAGCCCGACACACGCACCGTCGTGATCGTGGGCACGGGCATCGCCGGTTCCGGTGCGGCGCAGGCCCTGCGCAAGGAAGGGTTCGGCGGCAGCATCATTCTGATCGGCAGCGAACCGGAGGAGCCGTACCGACGTCCGGCGCTGTCGAAGGAACTACTGTCCGGGAAAGCGTCGATCGATCGGGTTCGGTTGCGGCCGTCGACTTTCTGGAACGAGCAGGGTATCGACCTTCGGATCGGCGTGACTGTCACGAGAATCGACACAGATTCCCGCACCATACATTTAGCCGACGGTGACGGCGTCGACTACGACGTTCTGATTCTTGCCACGGGTGGACGGTCCCGACGGTTGACCGCGGAAGATTCCGAGCGCGTTCACTATCTTCGGGATATCGCAGACATGCGACGCTTGCAATCCCAGCTGATCGAAGGATCCTCGCTACTGGTGGTCGGCGGTGGCTTGATCGGATCGGAGGTGGCATCAACGGCACGTGACTTGGGTTGCAGTGTGCAGGTTCTCGAAGCGCAACCGTTGCCCCTGTCCAGGCTGCTTCCACCGTCGATAGCGGAGAAGATCGCCGCGCTGCACAACTTGGCCGGCGTCGCCTTGCAGACGGGGGTCGACCTCGAGACGCTGACGACAGGTGTCGACGGTGTCACCGCACGTGCGCGTGACGGGCGTGAGTGGACTGCGGACTTGGCCGTCGTCGCAATCGGATCCTTGCCCGATACCGATGTGGCTGCTGCTGCGGGTATTGCGGTGGACAACGGGATTTCGGTCGACCGATACCTCCGGACCTCCGTCATTGATGTGTACGCGATCGGCGATGTGGCCAACGTGCCCAACGGTTTTCTCGGCGGCATGCACCGCGGCGAGCACTGGAACACTGCGCAGGACCACGCCGTCGCAGTTGCCAAGAGCATCGTCGGGAAGGCGGAACCTTTCGAATCCGTGCCGTGGAGTTGGTCGAACCAATTCGGCCGCAACATCCAGGTAGCCGGTTGGCCAGGTGCCGACGACACCGTGATCGTCCGAGGAGACTTGGACTCCTATGACTTCACTGCGATCTGCATGCGCGACGGAAATGTCGTCGGCGCTGTGAGCGTGGGCCGGCCGAAGGACATTCGCGCCGTCCGAACCCTTATCGAACGCTCTCCGGACATCAGCGTCGACGTACTCGCTGATACAAATAGGGATCTGACCGAACTTGCGGCGGGTCTTGTCGCCTCACCGGTGCTCTGAGTGTTCTCGTGACTTCTGTGGCTTGCGTGTCCACCGTTTTGACACCGAGCACGGGCGATGGAAATCTTCCCGATATGTCCACCGCTCGTGCCCGTGTCCCGTACCACGAGGCAGCTCGTCAACTCCTCCGTGCGTCAGCGCTCGACGCCACACGCGAACTCTTGACCGAGAAATCGTGGAACGACATCACGATGGCGCATATCGCCGAAGCTGCTGGTATGAGCCGGCAGACGTTGTACAAGGAGTTCACGTCCCGCCAGGGATTGGCGTCCGGATACCTCATCCGTTTCGTCGACGAGTTTCTCGAAGAAGTGGAACGCGAAGTAACGCTGCATCATTCGGATCCGCGGGGCGCGGTCTCGGCAGCCTTCCGTGCCTTCTTCGACGCCGGTGCCCGGGACCCGATGGTGGTCAGCATTGTCGGTCCCCGGCCGCAGCACGACCTGCTGAGCTTGGTCACCACCGACGGGACTCCACTGCTCGAACATGCGAGCGCGAGGTTGGCCGAGATCTTCATGACCAGTTGGGCGAACGTCGACCGCATCCATGCCGAGATGTTCGGCAGCACGATAGTGCGTCTGGCGATCAGTCACGTGACGTTGTCCTTCGGTACTCCAGATCAGATCGCCGAGAACCTGGGGGAGATGTTCGGGCCGTTCCTCGATCAGGTCATCGGTTCGGGCACAGTCGAACCGAACTGAGCCGACAGGATCGATACGGTTTCCGAGCTAGGACGGAAGTTCGATCGAGACTGATCGCCGTAGTTCTTTGGTGGGAAGTTTCGCCGATATGTGTGAATCCAAGTCCCGCTTCTCGGTAGCGTGCCGGACGTGCGTCGAGGTGCAGCCCGTGGGCGGCTCTCGTCAGATTCCGTCAACGGTGGAGGGTTTCGAAGATGAAGAGCCGCAATAAGTTTCGAGTTATGTCGACAGTCGCGCTAGTTGCAACATTTGTCATGGCCGGTGCAGGTGTGGCAATTGCCGACGAATCATCGTCAGGGTCTTCCGGCAGCGGATCGCTCGGTTCCTCCGGTGCGGCAGAGGTTGATCCGTTGACCTTCGACGGTTGGGGCACGTGCCCGATCGAGGATCTCGAGGTGACGACGTGCGCCAGCGTCGTAGTTCGCGGAGGGACCATGAAATTGGGCGCGCTCTCGGTGCCGATCCCGGACGGAAGTCTCAAGGTTGCGGGTGGCGTGAAATACGCGACCCAGCCGGACAACAGTTTCATCGAGACGTTCGTCGCCAAGCAGGACGGGTCCAACGGGGTCTATTCCAATCCGATTTCGGTACCCGGAGGTGCTCTCGGGATCGATACTCCGCTGGGACTGACTCAGATCAGCGCGACGGTGGAATCGGTGGGAGTCCCGGATCTGAAGGTTCTCGAGCAGGAACTCACCATGCCTGTTCGATTGAAACTGTCTAATCCGTTGCTCGGTGACGATTGCTACATCGGTTCGGTTTCGAATCCGATCAACCTTCACCTGACCACAACCGGAAACCCTCCGTCGGAACCTATCGGTGAGTTCCCCGGTGCAGTGTTCCCGGCAGTCCCACATTCGGATGCTGTGTTTGCGGCGCCGGGAGCGAGCGGATGTGGACCGCTCGGTGCGCTCAACTGGGCGGTGAATCTACGCGGGGGAGTGCCGGCGGCCAGCGGAAAGAACTCTCTCACCACGTCGAGCGACGTCTACGCGGTGGCCGCACGAAAGGTGCGACCGCCTGCCTGACGGACGCACAGTCGCTGGAACGTAGGACGAGGGCCGACCCGTGGTGGGTCGGCCCTCGTTCTACACAATCAGGTCAGCTGACCTCGGGATCACGGACCGTGATGGTGCCGTCCCTTACTGCGTCGGCGATGCTGTCGTGCAGTTTCGGGCAACCGTCTTTCAATGCCGTCGACTGTCCGGAAGCAATGGCCTCTTTGAAGGTGTGGCAACGCAGCGCCGGGTCGGAAGTCCACTGAACACTGGTGTGCTTGTACGTGTTCTTGCGAACAAGTACGCAGGCACCGCATGCCTTGCAGTCGACTTCCTGCAGACCCGAGTCGAGGTATTCGTGCTTGTCCTCGATCGTCTGGGCCGCGATCGCCTCGAGCCGTTCCGTTTGCCCGGCAAAGTCCGGTGCCTTGGCCCAGCGAGCCCACCGTGCGTCGGTTCCGATCGAGGCGCTCACGATTAGACCTCTGCTTCTTTCTTTGCCGCTTCTGCTGCAGCTTCCTTCTCGGCCTTCTGGCGTGCGAGGTTTTCCTCGACCTCGGCGTGCCAGGCTTCGTTTGCCTTGGTGGTGTCCACCTCGAACTCGAAGCGCTGCGTCATCTTCTCGGTGACGTCGGCCTTGTCCACGTAGAACTGCTCGTACCAGCGTCGTAGCTGGTAGACGGGGCCGTCTTCTTCGCAGAGAAGGGGATTCTCGATCTTGGTCTTGTTCTTCCAGATCGCGACGTCCTGCAGGAAGCCCTCGCTGATGCCCTCGGTGAACTTGCCGGCCAACTTGTCGGCCATCTCGTCGGAGACACCCGTCGGCTTCTTGACCGTCACGCCCCACTGCAGCACGAACGAGTCCGGGCTGATCGGGTAGTGGCAGTTGATCAGAACACTCTCGACCTCGTATCCGCTGTAGCTGTTCCACAGGGGATTGACCATGTACGACGGTCCGTAATACGCAGCTTCGGAGCGAAGCAGCGTGTCGCCGCCGTACTGGGAGGCCATTCCGATGTCGGGACGGCCAGTGGTGTTGAGGTACTGAGTGGCGATCTCACCTTCGAAGACGTTCTTGAAGTACGTCGGGAAGGCGTAGTGGATGTAGTAGAAGTGCGCCATGTCGACCACGTTGTCGATGATCTCGCGGCAGTTGGATCCCTCGATGACCATGGAGTTCCAGGTCCAGTCGGTCCATTCGTCGCTGTACGCACCCTCGATTCGAGGAATCACGATCTCTTCGGGCGGCGGATTGCCCTCGGGGTCGTTCCAGACGAAGAGCTGACCGTTCTGCTCGAGGGTCGTCCACGCGCGGGTGCGTGCGAGCGGAGGCACGCGGCGGGCATAAGGAATGCCGGTGCACTTTCCGTTGCCGCCCCAGCGCCAGTCGTGGAAGGGGCAGGCGATGGAATCGCCCTTGACCTCGCCTTGTGTGAGGTCACCGCCCATGTGACGGCAGTATCCGTCGAGAACTTTGATGTCGCCCTTGCTGTCGGCGAACACCACGAGCTTCGTACCGAAAGCCTCGATCGCGTGCGGTTTGCCGTCCTTGAAGGTCTTCAGTAGACCCAGGCAGTGCCAACCGCGGGCGAAACGAGTTTGCACCGTTCCGACGTCGATCTCGCGAATCTGCGCCATTGTGACCTCACATCCCTTCTAGCTGTTAGTAGAACACGTTATAGAACTCGATCCGGTTCCGCCAGATTTTGGGGGCACTTGTTACAGCATTGCGGCCACAAACGGGACCTTTGTCAGCGTCTCGACAGAAAAGAGAACGTGTTCTAGTCTCAAGTGTAAGTGAACCAACCGATCGAGGAAGACGGGAGCGTCGAAGTGGGTAACCATGACAGCCACGAGGTGATGCAGAGGCTCGACGCACTACTGCCGGCACTGCGCGAGCGCGCACAGGAGACCGAGGATCTGCGTCGTATCCCCGACGAGTCCATCAAGGGACTCCAGGAAACAGGCTTCTTCCGCTTGCTGCAGCCGAAGCAGTGGGGCGGGTACGAAGCCGATCCGGTGCTGTTCTACTCCGCAGTCAAGAAGATCGCCAGCGCGTGCGGTTCCACCGGGTGGGTCTCCTCGATCATCGGCGTACACAACTGGCACCTCGCCCTCTTCTCTCAGCAGGCGCAGGAAGACGTGTGGGGCAACGACACTGACGTGCGCATCTCGTCCTCTTACGCTCCGATGGGTATGGGTGAAGTAGTCGAGGGCGGATACAAGGTCAACGGTGCGTGGGCGTGGTCCTCGGGTTGTGACCATGCCAGCTGGGCCGTTCTCGGTGGTCCGGTGTTCAAGGACGGCCGCGCAGTCGATTTCGTGAGCTACCTGATTCCTCGCGAGGACTACCAGATCGACGACGTGTGGAATGTGGTCGGCCTGCGTGGAACCGGCTCCAATACCGTTGTGGTCAAGGATGTTTTTGTTCCCACGCATCGCGTGCTGAGCTTCCGGGCGATGAGCGAATTGACCGCCCCGGGCCTCGAGAAGAACACTGCACCGGTCTACAAGATGCCGTGGGGAACCATTCACCCCACAACGATCTCGGCGCCGATCGTCGGAATGGCTTACGGCGCTTACGAAGCGCACGTCGAGCATCAAGGCAAGCGTGTTCGTGCTGCGTTCGCCGGCGAGAAGTCGAAGGACGATCCGTTCGCCAAGGTGCGTATCGCCGAGGCGTCCAGTGACATCGACGCCGCGTGGCGTCAGCTCTCCGGCAACGTCGCCGACGAGTACGCGTTGATCCTTGCGGGCGAAGAGGTTCCGATGGAATTGCGTCTGCGCGCTCGACGTGACCAGGTGCGCGCCACTGGCCGTGCGATCGCCTCGATCGACAAGCTTTTCGAGAACTCCGGTGCCACCGCACTGCAGAACGGCACTCCGATTCAGCGTTTCTGGCGCGACGCTCACGCTGGTCGCGTCCACGCCGCGAACGATCCCGAACGCGCATACGTCATGTTCGGAACCGGCGAATTCGGTCTGCCGATCACCGACACGATGGTCTAGAGGAGGCTCAGTGACAACTACCGAAGAAGCTCTCACCTACGAGTCCACTTCGCGGTTCGCGCAAGTGCGCCCCGATCTGAAACTGCACTTCCACGAGGCAGGCGTCGGAAACGACAAGACCATCGTGCTGCTGCACGGCGGTGGCCCAGGCGCGTCGTCGTGGTCGAACTTCGCCCGCAACATTCCGGTGTTGGCGAAGAACTTTCACGTCATCGCCGTCGATCAGCCCGGTTACGGGCAGTCCGACAAGCCGACGGAGCATCCGCAGTACTTCGTGCACAGTGCGTCGGCGCTCAATGATCTTCTGGATACGCTCGAGATCACCGGTCGCGTTGACCTGCTGGGTAATTCGCTCGGTGGTGGCGCTGCTGTTCGCTTTGCGCTCGACTACCCGGACCGTGCGGGTCGCCTCGTTCTGATGGGCCCCGGCGGTCTCAGTGTCAACCTGTTTGCGCCGGACCCCACCGAGGGCGTCAAGAACCTCGGGAAGTTCAGCTACCAGCCCACACGGGAGAACCTCGAAGCGTTCCTGCGGATCATGGTCTTCGATCAGAAGCTGATCACGCCGGAACTCGTCGACGAACGCTTTGCTGCCGCCAGCACTCCCGAGTCGCTGGCTGCGGCCAAGGCGATGGGTAAGTCCTTCTCCAGCGGTGACTTCGAGCTTGGCATGCTCTGGCGCGAGGCGTACAAGCTTCGACAGCGTGTGTTGCTGATCTGGGGCCGTGAGGATCGGGTCAACCCCCTCGACGGCGCACTGGTTGCGCTCAAGATGATCCCGCGCGCGCAACTCCACGTCTTCGGCGGTTGCGGTCACTGGGCGCAGCTCGAGAAGTTCGACGAATTTAACCGGCTCGCAACCGACTTCCTGCTCGACGGAGGTAAATGATGGGTATTCGATCTCTGGCGTACATGCGCATCGGGGCCACCGATATGGCCGCGTGGCGCGAATACGGACTCAAGATCCTCGGAATGATCGAGGGCAAGGGCGTCGACGCGGAATCGCTGTATCTGCGTATGGACGACTTCCCGGCGCGTCTTGTCATCGTTCCGAACGGCACGGATCGTCTGCTCGTCTCGGGTTGGGAAACCGCGAATGCCGCTGAGCTGCAAGATATCCGTGACAGGTTGTCGGCAGCCGGTGTTCCGTTCAAGGAAGGCACGGCGGAGCAGCTCAAGGACCGTCGCGTCGTCGAGATGATCGCGTTCGAGGACACCTCGGGCAACTCCCTCGAGGTGTTCCACGGAGCTGCTCTCGAACACCGCCGGATCGTGAGCCCGTACGGGCACAGGTTCGTGACGGGCGAGCAGGGCCTCGGCCACGTTGTGCTCACCACCGACGACGACGATGCTTCGCTGCGGTTCTACCGCGACGTACTCGGATTCAAGCTTCGCGATTCGATGCGTCTGCCTCCGCAGATGGTCGGCCGGCCCGCGGACGGCGACCCGGCGTGGCTGAGGTTCCTCGGCTGCAACCCGCGTCACCACAGCTTGGCGTTCCTGCCGTTGCCCAACCCGACGGGCATCGTGCATTTGATGCTCGAGGTGGAGAACTCCGACGACGTCGGACTGTGCCTCGACCGGGCACTGCGCAAGAAGGTCAAGATGTCGGCGACTCTCGGCCGCCACGTCAACGACGAGATGCTCTCGTTCTACATGAAGACTCCGGGCGGGTTCGACATCGAATTCGGTTGTGAGGGGCTAGAGGTCGAGGACGAAAACTGGATCGCGAGGGAAAGCACGGCCGTGAGCCTGTGGGGTCACGACTTCACGGTGGGAATGAAGCCGTGAGTTCGCCCGACGCGTCGGTGAGTGCGGAGCAGGCTATCGATCCACGCCAGTTCCGCACGGTTCTCGGGCAGTTCTGCACGGGTATCACCATCATCACGACAGTCGACGACGGCGAGCCGGTCGGGTTCGCGTGCCAGTCTTTTGCCGCCCTGTCACTCGACCCGCCTTTGGTGTTGTTCTGCCCCACCAAGGGTTCTCGGTCGTGGGCGGCAATCGAGCGGACCGGGAAGTTCGCCGTCAACGTGTTGGCGGAGGAACAGCAGGCGGTGTGTGCTCGTTTCGGGTCGCGTGAGCCGGACAAGTTCGCGGGTATCGATTGGACGCCATCACCGTTGGGGTCACCGATCATCGACAAGTCGCTTGCCCACATCGACTGCACGGTGGAAACCGTCCACGACGGCGGCGATCACTACGTCGTCTTCGGCCGTGTGTCGTCGATGAGTGAGATCAAGACCGAACGCCCGCTGCTCTTCTACCGCGGGCAGTACACAGGCATCGAGCCGGACAAGACTGTGCCGGCTACCTGGCGTGACGATCTGGAAGCGTTCCTGACGACCACGACAGAAGATACCTGGCTGTAGGGGCACCCCCTGTGCGCCTTTTTGGTAGTGGTAACTACCAAAAAGGCGCACAGGGCCGGAGGCCCTAAAGAGAAAAACAGGTATGACAGAAGTCGTCACCGAACGGCGTCAGCAGGATGCTACGACGCACTATCTTGTTAGATCGTCCGGCTCGCTTGACCGCCTCGATCACCGACGGCTGTACCTCGACCACCTGGTACCGGTCGGCCTCGACGGGTTCGCGTGAGAACGCCACCAAACCGAGCCGATGCAGGTTGTTCAGGTACGCGCTGATGCGGTCCAGATGACGACATCCCGCCAGTTCTCCGATCATCGACAGACCCTCGTCGATCATCTCCGAGCCGACGCCGAACGGCCGCGCCGTACGTACGTCCACGCTCGGTTGCGCACCTGAAGTGGCCAGCAACCGAAGAATTCGAGCTTCGTCCGGCGCGATCTCGTCGAGGATCCGGTCGTAGGCCGGGTGCAGATCGTCGCGATCGGTCACGTCCGCGGAACGGTCCAGCAACCTGTCGCCGCGTGCCCGCAGCGCCGCGAGAGTGGCTTCGACGCTCTGTTTGCGATTGGTACGAGTTGCCATTGCCGCCCGTAGGTTTTCGGTCCGCGAGCCGTCTCCGTTGGAGTTCTCGGCCCGACGTTCGGATTGAACATTGGCCGATTCAGCGGCCTCTGCCGCGGCTTCGGCGGCAGCCTGAACGATCTGCCGCGTCGCCTCCTTCGCCGTTCCGAAAGCCCAACCCGTCAGCTTGATCGACGTGAGCGTCGTCGTGGCAGTCAGCCCGACAAGGCTGCGGATCAGACGCTTTTCGACTGATTCGACCGGCGCGATGTCCGCAGCCCAGTCGTACGATTCCGCTTCGACGATCAGGCGATGGTCGTGCTCACTCATACTCATACTCCGACTCATACTCCGAATATTGCGAGGTGCAGGAAACCGGCAAACGAGCCCAGTACGGCCCCGTGTACGAACAACAGCCACTCGTCCTGTTTGACGGCTGAGCGTAGTAGTTCACTGAAATCTTCCGGTGAAAGGATGCTCATGCGTTCGGTGACGAAGACACGAATCTTCTCCGACTGGCTCTCGGCGAACTCCGCGTCCTCGAAGACCCTTGGGTACAGATCGAGCACTTCGGTGGTGGCCAGGCCGGGCAGACGCTTGTAGCTCTGCGAACCGACGGTCATCTTGACCACCGACTTTGCCCAGCCGGCGGCGTCGTCGACGGATTCGCGCAGTACCTGATCGAGCATCCGCCGCGTTCGGTCCGAGCGGGGACCTTCGAGGAGTTCGGTGCCGATGTTCTCGAGCGTCACGACGTGATCGGCCAGGGTTTTTGCGTACCCGGCGATGATCTCGGTGCGGCGTTTGAGGAAAAGTCCCTGCCGCCACGGCACCCAACGGCTGGGGGTGATCGGTTCGAAGATCATCGTGATGCCGAGGTAGTTCACGATGTACCCGATGATCACGCCACCGATGGGAAGCACCCACCACTGCGGAACCAGATGGAGGATTCCGACGAGCACGAAGCCCATCGGGAACCCGAAGTAGAAGCCGAAGTTCTGCATGAACCTGAGCTCTTTGTTGCCCATCGTGCGGAAGATGTCGTTGAGCAGTTTGGGGTGCGAGGAGAGGTAGCGGATCACCATCAGCTTCGCGTCGATGAACTCGTCGATGTCCTCTTCGATGCGGTCGGTGATCATGCGCACGCTGGCCGGCAGATCGTCCTCCACCTTGCGGAAGACGGCCTCCTTCACCGACGTCGGAAGGTTGTGCCAGAGCTGAGGATTCTCGGCCGTCATGATTCTGGTGACCACGCCGCGCACTTCACTGCGGGAGATGTTCACCAAGTGCTCGGCGATGCTGTCCGGGTCCAGGACGCGATAGAAATCGGCGATGCTGCCGACTTTCGCGAGGGATTTGTCGACGGCGATCGACGCCATCTTCTCCGCCCGCGAGGGGACGATGCCTTGCCAACCGAATCTGCCGTCGCTGGTGATCGCGGGGATCACCTGGACGCGTCGGGGGAGGAACGGGAAGAGCAGTTTGAGGCCGGGCACTTTGATCCCGTGGAAGTTGATCGGCGCAAACAGCATCAGGACGCCCGACCAATTGGTGATGTACCCGATGATTCCGGTGAACAAAGGAATGGTGATCAACTGTTCGAGCAAGTGGTCCGGCACCGTCGCACATCCTCCTCATATCCGAGAACCTCACGTTCGGACATGATTGCCGAAACTTCGCTCTTCGTGGGTGTTTCGTTGGCTACTGCTGCGCCTTCCCAGTTGCGTCAGCATAGAGGCCCGACAATTCGGGCTGTAGGTGGGTAGGAAGTTGATGTAACCTCACGTACATGGTCAGTATTGCGCACAACACGACGACGCCGGTTCTCTTCCGGCGCATCGTTTAGCAACTGCTGACCGAACCCTTTCAGCCCCGGGAGTTATCGCCCCGGGGCTTTCCTGTTTCGTCGCTCCGTGTGCGTCTCCCCTTGAACGATTTGGAGAGCTCTCATGAGCGTTGACCACCGCGAACTCGGGCGCGACCTGGAGTTTTTCGCTACCACCCCCATAGTCGGAGCCGGCCTTCCACTCTGGTTGCCGGACGGCGCCGTCATCAGGAACGAACTCGAAAAGTTCGCCGCCGAACAAGCAGCGCGCTCCGGTTGTCGGGGTGTCTATACCCCGGTTATGGCGAAGAAAGAGTTGTACGAGAGATCTGGTCATTGGTCCAAGTTCTCGGAAGACATGTTCCCCGAAATGAAGATAGGCGGAGAGTCATTTCTCCTTCGTCCGGCTAACTGTCCTCATCACGCTCAGGTATTCGCCGCTCGCGGTCGTAGTTATCGCGAGCTACCTTTCCGCGTTCGTGAACTCGGCTCGATGTTCCGTAGCGAACTCTCCGGAGTTCTCAGCGGATTGAGTCGAGTCCGACAGATCAATCTCGACGACGCACATGTCTTCTGTAGTCGTGAACAAGTGCAAGCGGAAGTGATCGTCGCGCTCGACGCGATCGAGCGCTGCTACTCGACTCTGGGGATTGCCGAACGGGGGTACCGACTCTCGATCAGAGGGGGAGAGGGGCAGTACCTCGGCACCGACGAGCAGTGGGCGGACGCCGAGGATCACCTTCGCGGGGCGCTGAATGCACGCTCGATCGAGTACGTGGAGGCGAAGGGGGAGGCAGCGTTCTACGGTCCCAAGATCGACGTCCAGGTGCGAGATGCGCACGGCCGCGAGGAAACACTTTCGACCGTGCAACTCGACTTCAATCAACCGGCGCGGTTCGACCTCGAGTACACCGCTGAGGACGGATCCAAGGCTCGCCCCGTCATGATCCATCGGGGCTTGCTCGGGTCGATGGAACGCATGACTGCGCTTTTGATCGAAAGGTTCGAAGGGCGGATGCCGCCGTGGCTGGCACCCAACCAAGTCTCGATTCTGCCCGTCGGCGACCGGCACCAGGTTGAGGCCGAGCGTTTGCGGGCCGATCTCGAGGCTCGCGATGTTCGAGTGGCGATCGCGCCTGACGGATCCTTGGGACGTCGCATCCGCGAGGCACGCACTCACCGTGACCCGTACATCGCGGTGATCGGGGACAACGAGGTGCACGGCGGCACCGTCGACGTTCTGGTCCCTGCGCGTGGTGGGCGGGCGGTCGTCGATGCGAGTGTGTTTGTCGCTCAGGTGGTCTCGGGAATCGAGGAGCGTGCCCTGCTTCCGGCAGACTTCTAGCCGACGGGTAGTTCGTGGAGCGCGCGCACCAGTGGCGCGAGTTCGGGTGTTTTGCATGCCTCGTCGAGTGCGGCCTCTAGGGTGGCGTCGTGCGTCGGCCGTGCGCTTTCGAGCAGCTCGCGGCCGGCCGGCGTCAGTTCGGTGTAGATGCCTCGACGGTCGTCGGCGCACAGGATGCGCGTCAGTAGTCCTCGATCTTCGAGTCGATTGACCAAGCGCGTCGTGGCGCTGCTGCTCAGTGCGGCAGCGCGAGCCAACTGGGCCATACGCATGTGCCAGCCGTCCTGGCGGCTCAAAGCGTCGAGCACGGTGTATTCGACGACGGACAGTTTGTGCTCACGCTGGAGCGCGCGTTCCAGTTCGGTGTCGAGGGCGCCGTGCAGTGCTGCGAGCGTGCGCCACCCTTGCGAACGGATTTCGACGGCGTCGTCGGCGATCCCCATGTGATTCTCCTTGTCCGTTTCCTGCGACTCCAGGTTACCAGCTTGCGCATGTAGCGCGCGCGTGCAACTATTTATAGCGCGCCTGCAACTACTGCACACGCCCGCTAACGGCTTACGCGTAAATCTGTGAAAGGAACATCGAGATGCCATTGGGTCTCATTGCCCTCGCTATGGGCGGGTTCGGGATCGGCCTCACCGAATTTGTCATCATGGGCCTCCTGCCCGAGGTCTCGGCTGATTTCGAGGTCACCGAGTCCGTCGCGGGCTACCTGATCTCGGGCTACGCACTGTCGGTGGCGATCGGCGCGATCCTCCTGACCGCTGCCGTCACCCGCTTCGAGCGCAAGAAGGTCCTTCTCTCGCTCATGGTGCTGTTCATCATCGGCAACCTGATGTCCGCGCTCGCGCCCTCGTACGAGGTCATGATGGGCGGACGCATCGTCGCGGCACTGTGCCACGGTGCGTTCTTCGGGATCGGTTCGGTGGTTGCCGCCGACATGGTCGCACCCAACAAGCGTGCCGGCGCCATCGCGATGATGTTCGCGGGCCTGACCATCGCCAACGTTCTCGGCGTTCCGTTCGGCACTCTGCTGGGCCAGCAACTCGGATGGCGCTCGACGTTCTGGGCCATCACCGTCATCGGCGTCATCGCGCTCATCGGAATTGCAGCACTCGTCCCGACGACGCCCGCCAGCACGACCGGTGGCGGATTGCGCGGAGAGTTGGGGGCATTCCGCAACAAGCAGGTATGGCTCTCGATCGCCATCACCATCCTCGGCTACGGCGGAATGTTCGGAGCCTTCACCTACATCGCCTTCACCCTCACCGAGGTCACCGGCTTCGCGACGTCCAGCGTTCCGTGGCTGCTCATCCTCTTCGGCTCGGGCCTGTTCGTCGGTAACTTCCTGGGCGCCAAGGCGGCCGACCGCTCGCTCACGAAGGCGCTGGTCTGGATTCTCGCGATCCTGACCGTCGTTCTGATCGTGTTCGCCGCCACCGCCGAGAGCAAGGTCATGACCGTGATCTCACTGTTCTTCATGGGCGCCTTCGGTTTTGCGACGGTACCCGGGTTGCAGATGCGGATCATGAACTACGCGTCGGCCGCACCGACCATGGCGTCGGGTGCAAATATTGCCGCCTTCAACGTCGGCAACGCGCTCGGGGCATGGTTGGGCGGAATCACCATCGCCGCGGGACTCGGCTTCACCTCCCCGATCTGGATGGGGGCGGCGGTCACCGTCGCAGGTCTGCTGGTCCTGATCGTCGCGGCGAAGATCGACCGCCCGGCAGCGTCAGAGCAGTCGACGACGAGCACCTCGCTGCACCCGACCGCCGCCTGAACCTGACCACTGCGCTCTGACCCCATCGCGTGAACGTATCGCTCCCCTTGTCCAACAAGGGGAGCGATACGTTCACGCGGGTCAGGTGAGGCGGAATTCGGACGTCACCCCGGAGAACGGCGAAATCGCGCCGCTACCCCGAGCCTTCGACGCACCGAAGTGTTGGACTCGATACGTACCCGCCGGAGTATCGGCCGGAACATCCCACGTGATGCGAACGACGGAACCGTTGCTCCCGACCCGGCGCCAGTGCAGTTTGGTGGACCAGTCGTTGTCGTCGGCGACCCGTGTCCAGGATCCGCCGGTATTGCGCTGGATCTCGTAGAAGGTCCCGTTTCGGTGAGTGTCGTTCTTGGGGTGGCCGGTGACGAACTCGACGGCAACCTGCGCACCCGGTGAGCCGTTGCCGGGCTGGACGGTCGCATCGCCGAATTGTGTTCCCGGCAAGGGCTCGTCGAAGTCGACGCCAGGTCCGAAGCTGGGTTGGAACCCGGACAGGTCGGCCGGCGCGGGGCCGCGAGGAGGTTCGGTGCCGTCGCGCATCGCGGCTGCGAGAGCGGCGTACCCCTGTTGATAGGCCGGCAGTGTGTAACGGCCGAACATCGTCGAGCCGCCCTCGTACTGCTGCGAATCGTATTCCTGTGGCGTGGTGCAGTAGCTCGAGTACGAGTTCGCGTAGCCCTGGAAGATGACGTTCTCGAGCGGAACTCCAAGCTCCTCGGCGACGGTTCGACGCACTCGTAATCCGGAGACGATGGTGAATTCCGCAGGGCCACCGACGATGTAGAACTGGCCGATCCGCAGGATCTGGATCTTCAGTACGTTCGGCACCCATCCGCCCGGTGGCAACAGGCCGACCGGAACGACTACGAGCTTGGGGGCCTGTGCATCCTGAAGCCATTGAGGCACAGGAGCATCCATGCCGCCCAAGGCGTCGATCATGGGGTTTCGGGTGCCCTCGGGGAAGATCGGAATTGCCGGCCCGTCCTCGACGCTTCCGGCGCTCATTGCCGCACCGATCGCTGCCGGTGCAGTGCGGTGCTCGCGCCCGTCCGGGGTGAATCTTCCGCTCACCACCTGATTTGCCATGTCCAGGTACATGATCCGACTGTCGACACCACCAGTGACGGTTTCGGAGGCCGAGCCGAAGGCAGTTCGAGCCGCCGCAACCTGGCGCAGCCCGATGATGCGTGCATTCTCGAATTCGTCCTCGGTCGGTCCGCGTCCGGGCTCGAGGAAGAGGTTCGGTGACATGTCGCCGCTGTTGGTCTGCGGAAAAGCGGCAATGAAGCTGGTGTCGCCGTCGAGGTAACGCACACCCCGGTCGTCGTGCTCCCAGAAGTACGCCGCGGCGCCCTTGTTGTCCCCGGAGATGAGATGGTTCTCGTTCGTGAGCGAGGCGCAGTGGGTAGCGAACCAGTTGATCGCCCCGATGTCCTTGCTGCCCCGACTGATCCGCATGACACGCATGTGGTGATCGTTGCCACCGGGGTAGTAGGCCTTGTCCTCTTCGGGATTGAGGTCGAACGCCACTCGCGATCGGTTGACGCTGGCATCGGTGAGATCGGACCGCCCGAAACGGACGGAGCCCGGCGCCAGGTTCTCGTGGGCAGCGCTGATCGCCTCGACCATGCCGTTGACCTCGGCTTCGAACACCTGCAGTTCGAAGCCGAGAACTGCGAGGTTGTACGCGTAGTTGTGCGAGGCCCCACCACATGCCGCGTGTGAATGGATGGCCGTCAACATGACGTTGCGTTCGGTGTAGATATCGCCGAATTTCCCAGCCAGCCGGCGTAGGACCTCGTCGTGAACGGACTGGAAGATCATGCAGTTGTCGACGCACACGTAGGCGACCCGTGACCCGCCGGACTCGAAGATGAAGGCGCGTGCGCGCATTCGCTGGTGCAGGCCTTCGGCGCGTTGGTCGAAGCTCGAGTAGCCCATCATGCCGACCTCGGCGACCGGTCCGGTCACATCGGAGATCCCGACGCCCACCTGCAACGACGACGACTTGTCGGTACGTGCGGGTGAAACGGTGCGTGCCGGCGAAGCTGCGACGGCCTGGTTCGTCGACAGAGCGGCGAGCGCAGGTGCGGCGGCAGCGCCTGCCAGTACGGTGCGTCGGGTGATCTGCACGAGTGTCCTTTCGGGCGGTCTGACGCGAGTTGGTCAACCGTCCAGGAGTGTAGCCCGAGTCACACGTGACCGAAAGGGGTGCCGTCGGCTGACACTCAGATCGTTGTCGCCTCCCCGAACGTCATCGCCAGATTTTTGATGGTCGTGGTCATCAGGGCCCGGCGGGGGAGTCCCAGTTTCCGAAGCTCCGCCGCCATCGGGTGACTACCCAGCTGAACCTCTGCTCCACCAGGGCGCGATTTGACGCCGGTCGGCGCCATGTCCCACGACGTGCACCTGGTTGCGCCGTCGAGATGCGAGTACGCGGCCAACGACATGTTGGCTCCGCCGCCAGGCACGCTGACGCCGGACTTCACACTCAACTGTGTGATGAGTTTGCCGTCGCGCGAGACGGATCCGCGCTTGACCGAGCCGACGTGCTCGGTGTCGAACTCGGCGAGCACCTTCGGGAATCCCCAGATTTCCCGGCCGGCGGCCTTGGTGAACTCTCCGTCCACCGGCAACTCGTGAATGAGTGCCCCTGCAGTTCCGGCAGCGAGCGAACGTAGATCTCCCAGCACCGAGGTTTCGGGAGGCGCAGTGTGGCTACGCACCATGTACGTCACCCCGAATTCGTTGTACGGCCCCAGATCCCCATCGATGTAGTCGACAAAAACCAGGCCGCACAGCGCCCGGCCGGGACGGTACTGGAGCACGGTCAAGCCGGTGTAATCGATGATCGACTGCGCCGTTGCGCTGGGTACCGAGTACAACGCCATGAAGGCTGACGCGGTGCGAACTTCGACGGGCATCTCGACCTTCTTGCCCAGAATCGTGTAGCTCATGGCGCGACCACCCCGCGGAGTCCGTCGGATCCGTAGACGGGTTCGAGCATCGAGCGGAAATCCGGTCCGCGGCGCAGCATTTGGCCTCCGTCGACGTTGATGATCTGCCCGGTGATCCAGGTGGACTGCGGTCCGAGGAGGAAGGAAGCGAGTCCGGCGACGTCCTCGACCTCGCCGACGCGTTCGAGCGGCGTGTTGGCCAGGTAGTCGTCCAGGATCGGGCCACCGTCGGTGATGAGCGCGACCAGATCTGTTCGGGTCAGCCCTGGGCGGATCGCGTTGACACGAATGTTGCTGGCGCCCAGTTCGTCTGCCGCCAATTGCACCAGGTGGTCGACGCCGGATTTCGAGACGCCGTACGCGCCGAACCAGCGATGTGTGTTGCTGCTGGCGATCGACGAGATCGCGACGATGGATCCACCGCCTCCTGCCACCAGTGCCCGCGCGCCGTGCTTGATCGTCAGCATGGTCCCCGTGACGTTGAGGTCGACAGTGCGGCGCCACGCGTCGACGTCGAGTTGCGTGACCGGGGCGATGGTTTCGTTCCCGCCGGCGCAGGCCACCACTCCGTCGAGCTTTCCGGTGACGGAGACCGCCGCGGCGACAGCGGCGACGACGTCTGCCTCGATCGTGACGTCGGTAGGGGAGACGCTGACAGATCCTTCCGGACTCGACTGACGGATCGATTCGGCGGCAGCTTCGAGTTTCTCCTTGTTGCGTCCGCAGATCGTGACGTGAGCGCCGGCCGCAACGAGCGAACGAGCGATGCCCAGGCCGATGCCACTACCGCCGCCGGTCACCAGTATCGATGTGCCGGTGAAAGTGGGTATGCCCGCTGAGGCGGTGTCGTCGTCCATGCGTGTCTCCTGGTCGTTGCTCCGGCGGGCTCGCGTGCTGCTTCTGGAGGTTTTCCGGTCCGGCTTCGGTGAAAACGCCCCACGCTATATAGGAACAGGTTCTACTTATTGAGGCAAGGGTTGTGCGAGAGGTGGAGTGATGGCTACCAGACCGACCTTCGATTTGATCGACGGACGCTTCTACAGCGGAGACCTCGGGAATGTGCGCGACGCGTACGCCTGGATGCGTGATCACGAGCCCGTGTACCGAGACGACGCCAACGGAATCACCGCGGCCGCGAGCTACGACGCCGTCGTCGCAGCCGAGCGGGATCCCGAACTGTTCTCCAACGCCGGCGGCATCCGCCCCGAAACGGGTCCGTTGCCGCAGATGATCGACATGGACGACCCGCAGCACGTCACGCGTCGACGCTTGGTCAACGCGGGTTTCACACGTAAGAAGGTCGAAGCCAAGGCCGGCCGTATCCGGGAGATCTGCGATCAACTGATCGACGCCGTCTGTGAGAAAGGAGAAGCCGACTTCGTCGCAGACCTGGCCGCACCACTTCCCATGGCCGTCATCGGCGACATGTTGGGTGTCCGTCCCGAGGAACGCGCGTTGTTTCTGCGGTGGTCGGATGATCTGGTGAAGGCATTGGGAAGCAACGCTTCCCAGGAGCAACTGCAGGCCATGATGGCTGCGTATGTCGACTTCACCGCGTACATGATGCGAACCATTGCCGAGCGGAGGAGCGAGCCGGCCGACGATTTGGTGAGCACATTGATTCACAGCGCGGTTGACGGCGAGGCCCTCTCCGATCAGGAAATCGTCAACGAGTCCCTACTGATCCTCATCGGCGGTGACGAGACCACACGGCACGTCCTGAGCGGCGGCATGGAGCAACTGCTGCGCCATCCGGACCAGCATCGAGCGCTGGTCGACGATCCCGATGCCATTCCGTTGGCGATGGAGGAGCTGTTGCGGTGGTCCTCGCCGATCAAGAACATGGCTCGCACTCTGACCCGTGATACCGATTTCTTCGGTGCGCAGCTGAAGGCGGGCGAGAAGATGCTACTGCTCTTCGAATCGGCGAATTTCGACGAGTCCGTGTTCCTGAACGCCGAACGGTTCGATATCGGCCGCACACCGAATCCACACGTGGCCTTCGGCTTCGGAACGCATTTCTGTCTGGGTAATCAGCTGGCCAGGCTCGAGGGACGGATCATGTTCGAGCAACTCTTCGCCAGGCTGCCGGGAATGGAACTCGCCACCGACGCGCCGTTGCAGCGGCGTGCCGCCAACTTCGTGTCCGGTCTCGAATCGATGCCGGTGAGGTTTACCGCTTCGGCGTCGTCAGCCGGGTAGCTGGCAGTTGGGCGGCGCAGCATCTTCGGAGAGGGGGCTGCCCGCCGGATTGACGTAGACGACCTCGAGTACCAATGGTGTTGTCTGCGAGTTGTTTCCGATGTGCACATGATCTGAACCGCTCGGTTCGATCAAAGTATTTCCGGCGCTGTAGATCCCGTCGACGGAGCAATCGGATCGGTAGTGGCTCAACGTGCCCTGCGCGATCAGTGCGTAGAGCGTCCCGTCGTGGAAGTGCCAACCGGTGGAACCGCCGGGGTCGATGGTGATCTGGCGCAGGATGTAGTCCTTGCCGTCGAAAGTCACCTGCCCGAGGATTTCACCGTGTACTCCCGTGCTCGGTGTCGCCGACGCATTGATCGGCGTCAGAGACAGCCCGATCGCTGCGGACACTGCAAGCAGAACCTGATGGCGTTTACGCATGAGCGGCCCTCCCAGACGGATGTGCTCCTGAGTGTCCTCCGTCGATGCCCGGTTTATCCCAGTTTTCGTGGATCCAGCACTGCGAAGGCAGAGGTATGCCCTTGAGAGGCGGTTACGCTCGTGCCATGCAGCAGTCGCGACGAGGCGCCGGAGCCAGCCGCCGCCTGCGCACTTCATGTTCGAGGCATTGATCGATCCGTATCGCCAGCCCGCCCGGCACTGGCTGGAACTGCTCGAGAGCGAGATCGCACCGGAGATCGTCAGGGCGGAAGAACCGGGGCTGGTGATCTGGTCGTCGATCTGGCCGGACCGCCCCGACGCCGTCATCCGATTCGACATCGAGGCGGTCGGAAACAGCATGATGCTGCGTTGGACGCTCTTCCTCGAAGATCCCATACCGTCCGAGGCAGAGGTTGTCAGGATGCGAAAGCGGCTCAATACATTGATCAATGCGAATCTGAGGTCGATCTTCGGCTGACGTGGCGGTCAGATCGTCAGACCACCGGAAGAAGAAACCATGTCGGGCCCGTTCATCGCACTGTGAAGCTGCAAGGAAGCTCAAATTCATCCGTGTATTGGCAGTTCCTCCCACAACGGGAACACTGCCTCTACCGTCGACGGTATGGACCATCGTGCACAAGTATCTGAGTTCCTGCGCACTCGCAGGGACCGGATCAAGCCGGAACAGGCGGGGATTATCGGAGGCGGTCGTCGCCGGGTGTCCGGACTGCGCCGAGAAGAAGTCGCTTTTCTTGCTGGTGTAAGCGTGGAGTACTACGCCCGGATGGAGCGCGGCGACCTGGCCGGTGTTTCTTCGGAAGTTCTCGACAGCATCGCCAAAGCCCTTCAGCTCGACGACGCCGAGATCGACCATCTGGCTGACCTTGCTCGTGCCGCTGGACCCCCACCGCCGCGCCGACGCACCCGGCCCGGAGAGCAGACCGTAAAACCCACCTTGCAGCGTTTCCTGGATTCGGTGACGGGCGCGCCGATGTGGGTGCGGGATCAGCGCATGGACTTCGTTGCCGCAAACTCACTTGGGCGGGCGCTGTACGCGCCCCTCTTCGATGACCCGGCCAACCAGGGAAACTCCGCCCGATTCACCTTTCTCGATCCTGCGGCGCAAACCTTCTTCCCCGACTGGGAGCGCAATGCCGACGACATCGTCGCGACGCTCCGCATCTACGCCGGGCAGAATCCGCTCGATCGGCGGTTGACCGATCTGATTGGCGAACTCGTCACGCGCAGTGAGACTTTCCGGCGCAGGTGGGCAGCTCACAATGTTCGCCACCATCGGGCGGGGATCAAACGTATCCACCATCCTGCGGTCGGCGATCTCGAATTGTCCTACGAAGCGATGGGCCTTCCGGCGAATCCGGAGTGGTTCATGTTCGCCTACACCGCTGAACCTGGCAGCGCCTCCGAAGACCGTCTCAAGCTCCTCGGCAGTCTCGCTGCCACGACACCACCGAAAACAGACGTAAGGAAATGAGCATGAATCTCACTTTGAACAACGGAATCGAAATGCCCGCTCTGGGTTTCGGAGTCTTCCAGACCCCGCCGGAGACCACATCGTCGTCCGTAGCCGCGGCGCTGCGCGTCGGTTACCGACTGATCGACACCGCGGCTTCCTACTTCAACGAACGAGAGGTGGGTGAAGGAATCCGTCGCAGTGGGTTGGATCGGTCGGAAGTGTTCATCGAGACGAAGCTCTGGATCAGTGACTACGGCTATGACGAGGCTCTGCATGCGTTCGACAAGAGCGCGGGCAAGCTTGGTGTCGAACAAATCGACCTGCTCTTGCTGCATCAGCCCCTCACCACCGATTTCGGGAGGACGGTCGGCGCCTACAAGGCGCTCGAGACGCTGCTGACGGATGGAAGGGTTCGCGCGATCGGTGTCAGTAATTTCATGCCAGGCGACCTCGCAGTGCTTCTCGAACAGACCGATGTGGTGCCTGCGGTGAATCAAGTCGAGGTGCATCCCTACTTCACTCAGCCAGAGGTGCAGAAGGCGAATGCGGAGCACGGCGTGCTTACCCAAGCTTGGTCACCGATGGGAGGGATCACCAGCTACCGAGGCGACAGCGACAGGTCGACGTTCAATGATCCGGTGATCGGCGAGATTGCAGACGTTCATGGCAAGACTCCCGCGCAGGTCATGTTGCGCTGGCATGTGCAGGAGGGGCGGTCGGCCATCCCCAAGTCCGTCAACCCGGAGCGGATCGCGTCGAACTTCGATGTGTTCGACTTCGAACTCAGCACCGCCCAACTCGGTGCAATCGACGCGCTCAACACTGGCGTGCGCGGCGGTCCCGACCCGGTTTCGGTGACCCTCGAGGCGTTCCACCGGGACATCCCTGAGGCCTGAACGGACGAGACGGATGGACCCCAGGTCTCGGGGCCAGAAGTGAAAAGGGCGGACGCTCGATCGGTGTTTCGGTTCAAAGCAATCGGCACCGACTGGGCGATCACAACCGAGAACCCGGTGCTGGATGGGTTGCGACAAAGGATCGGCGCGCTCACCGAAGACTTCGACCACGTCTGGTCCCGATTCCGCGCGGACTCGCTTATCACCCGGATTGCGCACGCCGAAAACGGCGGACAGTACGAGTTCCCTGAGTGTGACGTAGCGCTATTCGAACTGTACGACCGGCTGGTTGCCGCGACGGGCGGCGCGGTGGATCCGCTCGTCGGACGCGATCTCGAACTGCTCGGTTATGACGCCGATTACACACTGGCGCCTGACGAGGTCGGGATCGCTCGACGCCAGCGCAGGGAGTATTGGCTTTCGGATATCGACCGGACTGAGTCCACGATTACCACCGTTCGTCCGGTGGTGATCGACGTCGGTGCGGCGGGCAAGGGACACTTGGTCGATCTCATCGCCCAGACGCTGCTGGATGTCGGTATCGGAGCATTCCTCGTCGACGGGAGTGGCGATCTGCGACACTGCGGACCGGAACCGCTCACCGTCGGCCTGGCACATCCTTCTTTGCCAGGGAGAGTCATTGGCACCGTTCCCCTTCGGAACGCAGCACTGTGTGCCTCGGCCACCACCCGGCGTGCCTGGGGGAAGGGGCTGCACCACGTCCTCGACGGACGGACTCGGCAACCTGTTACCGACGTTATCGCAACCTGGGTGATGGCCGCTGACGCTGCGACCGCCGACGGGCTGGCGACCGCATTGTTTGTCAGTGCCCCAGAGTCCTTGCGTTCCTTCGAGTTCAGCTGGGTGCGCATGCTTGCCGACGGCAGAGTGCAATGGTCGAACGACTTCGCCGGAGAGCTCTTCCTCTGACATACCGGCGTGTACCGAAACTCAGCTCACAGTCATCAGAAAGGGGAACTATGAAGTCTCACAACTTTGTTCGCGCGACCTTTGTCGCGGCCGCATCGCTGACCGTGTTGTTGCATGTTGTCGGGTGCAGCAATCCCGGCACCACCACGCCGTCGAACGGTACGGGCTCTCGCATCGCCGAAACGGACTCGCGCAGTAACGAATACGAAGACGGCACTTTTACCGAGAGGGGTATTTACGGTGGCGCGCCGTCGTACATGACCATCACGGTCACGCTCAGTGACGACACGATCAGCGATGTCGCCGTCGAACCGATGCCGGAGAACAACGACACTTCTCGCGGCTACCAGGAGCGGTTCGCTGCCGCTGTACCGGAAGCGGTGATCGGTAAGAGCCTCGATGAGGCGGAGGTCGGCGTTCTGGCCGGCGCCAGCGGTTGCGCCGATGGTTTCAACGACGCCATCGCGAAGATTCGTGAACAGGCGCGCGTGCCCGAGTAGGAAGGGGTGACTGCGTATCGGTGTATCAACGGTTCCTCCCACTTCGGCCCTCTCAGCCGTAGCGTCGAAAATATGGATCAACGATTTTCGGTGGACTCGGTACTCATTGTCGGAGCATCAGGCAGTATCGGCCAGCTTGTCGTGGCCGAAGCCATGCGCGTCGGATTGGACACGACGGCGCTCGTTCGCGACCCGGCCCAGTCCTCCCTGTTCCCAGAAGGCACCCGAATCGCTGTCGGCGATTTCACTCGACCCGACACGCTCGGGGAAGTCTCCGACGGAGTCAACGGGATCGTCTTCACACATGGCACCTACGGCGGCGCCGGTGAAGCTGAGCAGATCAACTACGGAGCTGTCCGCAACGTGCTCGACGCTTTGAAGCATCCGGCCCGGATTGCCCTGATGACGACGATCGGCGTCACCAAACCCACGCCCGGCCACGATTGGAAGCGCCGCGGTGAACGCCTGGTACGGGCAAGTGGCTTGCCGTACACGATCGTGCGGCCGGGGTGGTTCGACTACAACAAACCAGACGAACATCACGTCGGCATGCTGCAGGGTGACCGACGGTGGGCAAGTGATCCCTCTGACGGCGTGATCTCCCGCCAGCAGATCGCAGAAGTCCTCATCGCCGCTCTGAACGCGGACACGGCCGACCACAAGACGTTCGAACTCGTCGCTGAGCAGGGAGAGGCTCAGAGCGACCTCACTCCGCTTTTTGCCGCACTTCAACCGGATTCGGAAACAACTCTCGACGGGCCACTTGATCGCGACAACTTGCCACTGGCCGTCGAGTCTCCACGCGTGCTCAGTGACCTCGACGCCATTCGTGGACGTTTCCAACTGTCCGGACCGGCGTAGTACCTAGAGTGCTCTCGAGTAGATGCCGGCGATGACGTCTGCCATGCCGTGGATGTCTTCGGTGCGGAAGAAAGGCCTGTCCACGCTGCGAGGCGCGTCGAGGTGCCGAGTATCGGCCTTATTAACTGCGCAGCTGATGGTGGTGCCACCTGAATAAGGCCATTTCTTTAGCCCTAAGTCCTTCAAGGACTTTGACATCAAACAGAAATGGAGTTTCTGTGAGAAACGCCCCCGCCGGTGCCAGCCGTCGTAAATTCCTGCTGGGAGCTGCCGGTCTGGCCACAGTGCCGATCGTTGCCGGGATGGCAACTGCCTGCGTGAGCGACCAAACGGCATCGGACCAGTCGACATCTCCCGCCACTAGCGGAGCAGGAGCCGTCGCAGCGGCGACCACGCTCACCGATCGCCGGAGGCTCGGATCCTTGGAGGTTTCGAGTATCGGACTGGGTTGCCAGACCATGGTCGGCACGCTCTACGGCCCGGTCACCAGCCGCGAGGATATGGTCACGTTGATCCGAACCGCCGCTGATCAAGGCGTCACGTTTTTCGATACGGCCGAAGCCTATGGTCCGTTCGAATCGGAACGAATCGTGGGAGAAGCGCTCGAACCCATCCGTGACCAAGTTGTAGTGGCATCGAAGTTCGGATGGAATATCGACCTCGCGACGGGTGAGCGTCTTGGTGGTGTGAACAGCCGCCCGGACAATATTCGCGGGGCTGTCGAAGGGATGCTGGCGCGACTGAAAACTGATCGCATCGACCTGCTCTACCAGCACCGAGTCGATCCGGCGGTTCCGATCGAAGACGTCGCCGGTACTGTGCGGGACCTCATCGACGAGGGAAAGGTGCTCCACTTCGGACTCTCGGAAGCGGGCCCGCAAACTATTCGCCGGGCACACGCCGTTCAACCGCTGACGGCGATCCAAAATGAATATTCCGTACTGTGGCGCGGGCCTGAAGCCGAGATCCTGCCTCTGTGTGCAGAATTGGGAATCGGCTTCGTGCCGTGGTCTCCGCTGGGAGCGGGATTCACAACGGGGACGATCAGTCCCTTCACTCGATTTGCTGCCGACGATTTCCGTGGAGCTGTGCCTCGCAACGCCCCCGACGCGATGGCCGCGAATATGCCGTTGATCCAGTTGCTTCAAGATTGGGCAGTACGTAAGGGTTCCACACCTGCGCAAATCTCGCTGGCGTGGTTGATGGCGCAACAGCCGTGGATTGTGCCTATTCCGAGCACGACTAGGACGCCGCATCTCATCGAAAACCTTGGATCTGAAGAAGTCTCGTTCAGTCCTGACGAACTCCGAGAACTGAACACTGCAATCGCGTCGATTCCGATTCAGGGAGATCGGCTGCCGGCCGGCGCGTTGGTTGCTACCGGTATCGAAGCGCCGCTTCCCTGATTCAGTCACAGTGCTGGCCTCGCTGGCGCAGAGCATGTTCGGCAAATGATCACCGACACAACAGCATTGCTGTTCCCACGAAGGCAGATCGACCTGTGACAGATTCAGCAGAACGAGAACTGGCCACATCGAGGCCAGCGAGGCGAATTGCCGAAGGAGGATTCGGCATCGTCATCGTGTCCATTGTGCTGTTCCTGTCACTCGATGTCCACGCGATCGTGACAACCGGCAGCAGGCTCGAACCAACTATCAGCGCACACGGTCTCGGTGGCGGTCGCTGGATCTTCACCGCTGCGGTAGTCCTTCTGGCGGCCGGATCAGCCGGATTTCTGATCGCCCTCATCGGCCGACAACTCACCGTCTGGAAATCGGGCGTTGCTGCCGCCATGGCAATGTGGATCATCGGGCTGATCTGCATTGCAGCATTTCCCAAGCAAGACTGGTCCCAGCCGGTGAGCATCAGTGGCATCATCCACTGGGCGGCCAGCGCTCTGGCATTTCTCAGCCTTCCGGTCGCAGCGATATTGCTTGCGCGGCCATGGCTTCGGGATCGAAATCATGCACGCTGTGCCCGGAGAACGCTGATCGCCGGAGTGATATCGATTCTGGCCTTTGTACCACTCGTCTATGCCCTGGGTGTTGACGCGGCAACTGGAGTCGACTGGTGGGACGTCGTCACGTTCGGTTACACGGAACGACTGATCGCCGCAGCGGAAGCGGCAACTCTGGTGGTGATCGGCAAATGGGCCCTCGCACGGACCTAGACGGAAATGATGACGAATTCGATCCTCGGATCACTCGAAAAGACGTAGTCATATTCGCAATTGTCATTGTGATAATCAGTGTTGCAACATATTTGGAATCGCGACCGCTTTGAGAATGCGCAACAGGGATATTCCTGTGAAGTCGCAGTAAGCGGTGGTGGTCCTGATCGTTCTCGCCATCTCATCTGCGATTCGCCGGCCCGGAAACAGGTCACCGGAAGGGCTGTAAAGTTCTCTTCCTGACCGCCTATTCGTGGTGCTCGTGTCCATCACGATGGGCGTGAGATCGGCTACCGACCACAATCGGAAAACACTGACCTTCAGGGTTCGTCACCACGGAGACTTTTACGCGACATCTCGGCATTGACCTCCCGTGACGTAGTTGGCGGGTTACTTGGCCTGCGACCTATTTCAGCGCCCGTGGGGTCAGCATGCGGCCGAGCGCGTCGGGGTGCCCGCAAACATCGGCAACGCGGTCGTGTTTCTCACCTGATGAGTGCGTACACATCTTACGTCTTACGGACTGAACTGCATCAATTCGCTCGTTCTCCCTGCTTCGAGTGTGTGCGTCGGCTGCGGCAAGTCGAGTCAATGGTTAGCCCAATCGGACCCAAAGCTCACTCTGGACGTGGTGACGATCACATGCTAGTTTTCCTATGTCCGTAATCACAACCATGTGATCGTAAATACGAACATTTTGGGGATGCGATTTCCCGAACTGGCTCATCGAGGAGAAGCAGAGTACCTATGAGACCCACCAAGCAGAGCCGCCGCGCGGCCGCTATTGCCGTGACCTCGATTCTGGCGCTGGCAGCCTGCGGGGGTAACGACAAACCGGCCACGGTTGACGGTGTCACGTCACTGCGCGTGAACACGTCTATCCCGACTATTACGATCGCCGGTGCGCTCGCGATGGACGCACAGGACATCGACGCAGCTCACGGCCTCGATGTTCAGTTCGACATGGCCGGCGCTTCCAGCACGTTGAGCATCGAGGCAGTCCTTTCCCGCGACGCAGACCTCGCTCTGGCTGGCCCGCCGTCGATTCTGGCCGCGATGCGCGAAGGTGCTCCGCTGACCATCCTCGGTTCGACTGCGAACAACCTGCAGGTGCTGGTGATTCGACAGGACGTAATCGATAGGTTGGGTATCACTCCCGACGCGCCGATCGAGAAGCGCATGGAAGCCCTCCGCGGCCTGACGATCGGAACCAATCCGTCCGGTTCCACCTATCAAACTCTCCTACGAAACGAGTTGGGTCGGTACGGATTGAACCCCGACAACGATGTCAAGCTGATCGGCATCCAGGATTCCAACGCTCTGGTCACGGGTCTCGCTCAGGGGCAGTTCGACGCGGTTGCGACGTCCAGCGGTGTCGTCGAGCAGGCAATCATCAACAGTGGTGCGGTGGTGTGGATTTCGGGACCGCGCGGTGACATCGAAGCGACTGCCGACGTTCCGGTTCTCGCCATGGTCGGCCGCACCGATTGGGTCAACGAGAACGCCGAAGTCGTCGACAAGTTCCGCGCCGCCATGGGGGAGTCGCTCGATTCGCTCGAGTCCGACCGCGACACCCTCGGCCCGATTCTCAAGGAAAAGTACTTTCCCGCGACGGATCAAGGGGTCTGGGACCTGGCGTGGGCGGAGTCTGCAGGCGGGTACCCCGACGAGCCCACCTTCCCGCGCTCCTCCTACGACTTCTGGGTCGAGAACGATCCGAAAGGTGTTGCCGCGTATGAAGATGCCAACTACGAGGATGTGACCTATGCACCCGCGAAGGGCTAGACACACCGCCGCGGCGAGTTGCGGCGCTACCGGGGCAGGCTCACGAACCAGGCGTATCGTCGTTGCCGCAGTGGCGTTGATCTTGACGCTCAGCGCATGCGGGAGCGAGAAACGAACCACTGCCGAAGGTGTCACGCCTGTCGATATCAAGATGTCCGTCGCAACCTTCACGAATGCCACTGCGCTCGTGATGGCGGCGCAGGACTTGGACGCCGCTCACGACCTGGACGTCGAACTCGACCAGGCCGGTGTGTCCAGCACGTTGAGCATCGAGGCGGTGCTGTCTCGAGATGCAGATCTGGCGTTGGCGGGCCCACCGTCAGCTCTCGCGGCGATCCGCCAAGGGGCGCCGCTGACGATCCTCGGTTCGATCGCCAACAATCAGCAGGTCATGGTGATCCGTCCAGACGTCATCGCCCGTCTGGGTATCACTCCTGATGCACCCGTTGCGGAACGGATGGAGGCACTTCGTGGGTTGACCATCGGCACCAACCCCTCCGGTTCGACCTACCAAACCCTATTGAGGAACGAGTTGGGCAGGTTCGGCATGAACCCGGACGTGGACGTCAGGATGGTTGGCATCCAGGATCCGAACGCGCTGGTGACCGGGCTGGCTCAGGGTCAGTTCGACGCGATCGCAACGGCCAGCGGCATCGTCGAGCAGGCCATCATCAACAGCGGTGCGGTGGTGTGGATTTCGGGTCCACGCGGTGACATCGAAGCCACGGCCGACGTTCCGGTTCTCGCAATCGTCGGACGCACCGATTGGGTGAACGAGAACACCGAGTCCGTCGACAAGTTCCGCGACGTGATGGCCGATGCGCTCGATGCACTTAAGACTGAACGGGATGCCCTCGGTCCTGTCCTCAAGGCCGAGTATTTCCCCGCACTGGATCAAGGTGTCTGGGATCTGGCATGGGAGGAGTCCGCGGGGGGTTACCCAGACGCGCCGACCTTCCCGCGTTCTTCCTACGACTTCTGGGTCGAGAACGATCCCGAAGGAGTAGCCGCATATGACGATGTCAACTACGAGGATGTGACTTATGGCGCTGCTCAAGACTAGAAACGCACCCGCCGTGTCGGACCGGGAGATCGACACCACGGATCTGCTGCGTGTGGAGAAGGTCGCCGTCAGCTTTACCGGCGATGTGGATGTCCTGTCGGACACCTCCCTTCGCGTCGACAAAGGAGAGTTCGTCACCCTCCTCGGCCCGTCGGGCTGCGGGAAGTCGACGCTGCTGAACATGACTGCGGGAACGCTGAAGCCGAACCGCGGCGAGATATTCTTCGGTGGGAAGAAGATCACGAGCGTCAACCGTCAGGTCGGGTACGTGACACAGGAAGACACCATGCTTCCGTGGCTGACACTCGCCGCGAACATCGGTCTTCCGCTGAAGATGCGCAAGGTCGCCAAGAGCGAGATAAAGGACCGAGTCGACGAACTGCTGCTGAATTTCGGGTTGGACCACGCAGGTCACCGCTACCCAGCGCAGCTCTCCGGCGGAATGAAGAAGCGCGGACTGCTCGCTCGCGCAATGATCTACAAGCCCGAACTGCTGCTGATGGACGAGCCGTTCGCCGCGCTCGACGCCCAGATGCGTGCACAACTCCAGCGTGACCTGCGGGCCGCTGTCCGCGACACCGGTGTCGCAGTCCTGTTCGTCACACACGACCTCGAAGAGGCTGCGCTGCTGTCCGAGCGGGTCGTCGTGATCGGCGGCTCGCCCGGCCACATCATCGACGACATTCCCATCGATCTCGGCCCGGAGCGAGATCCCGACACCCTACGTTTCGACGAAGGCTTCCGCGAAATCGGCCAAACGCTGCACCGGTCGTTGCAGAGAGCGCGAGGAATTACGCCATGAGTACGAACATCGAAGAAGTGGTCACCCCGGACCGGGACGACGCCGTCGCGGCAGTGGCGAAAGCGAGCATGCTGGGAAAGAAGAAGCGTCAGCGAAAGTCGTGGATTCAGACGTCCTCTCGGCTCGGCGCCGTGGTGGTGTTCCTGATTCTGTGGTCGGTGGCGGCCGGCACCCTCGTTGACACGTTCTATCTGCCCGAGCCGACCGCGGTGGCCGAAGAGATCTGGGATTGGATCCTCGACGGCAGCCTGTGGACGAACATCATGGCGACGATGGTGCCTGCCGCGCAGGGTTTCCTCATCGGTGGGATCAGTGCCCTCGTGCTCGGCTACCTGTTCGCGATGTCGAAGACCGTCTCGATGGTCCTCGAGCCGTTCGTCGCTGCGGCATACGGCATTCCCGTCGTGGCTTTAGTGCCGCTGCTGATCCTGTGGCTCGGAATCGGGAGGTCGCTCGCGGTCGGTGTGTCGGCGATCGTGGTCTTCTTCCTGATCTTCTACAACGTGTATTTCGGTATCAAAGACGTCAAGCAAGAATTCATCGACCAGGTCCGTATCGCCGGTGCGTCTCAATGGGACCTTGTGATGCGCGTGCGACTCCCGTCGGCCCTCGTGTGGGTGGTGGCAAGCCTCAAGCTGGCCGTGCCACACGCGCTCGTTGGCGTCGTAGTCGCGGAATTCCTCACCGGTAGTGAGGGATTGGGGTACATGCTTTCGTCCAACGCAGCACAGTTCAACGCCGCAGGCACCTTCGCCTCGGTGGTAGTGCTCGCAGCCATCAGCTTCGCCCTCGACCGCATCGTCTTCATGATCTCGCGCCGCGCGCTCATGTGGAAAGAAACAGCCGAGCGCTGACGACAAAAGTCCTCCCCAAGACTGGCTTTCTCGCCGACGCACAGGCGTCGGCGAGAAAGTCGGTCTGTTCCTTTTTCAGATGCAGGCGCGTCGAATCGAAAGGTAGACAGAAGAAATGAATACTACGAGCAAGAAACCGACCTTCGTCCTCGTACACGGCGGAAGGCACGGCGGCTGGTCGTGGCAGCGCGTCGCAGACAGGCTTCGAGCCGAAGGTCACGGGGTGTACGCCCCGACCCTGACCGGCCTCGGTGACCGAGCGCATCTTGCTTCTCGGGAGGTCGGACTCGACACGCACGTGAAAGATCTGGTGGCGGTGTTCGAGTTCGAAGACCTCACCGACGTGGTGCTGGTCATGCACAGCTATGGCGGAATGGTCGGGTCGGGCGCGATGGAGGTGATCGGCGACCGGGTGCGGTCGGTCGTCTTCTTGGACGCGGTCATGCCCAGGTCGGGAGAGTCGGTCCTCGACCTACAACCGCCAGGCCGAGAGGAGCGCATCAGGGGGACCGTCGAACGGGAAGGGGACGGATGGCTTGTGCCCGCGTCCGATGCGTCCTACTGGGGCATCACCGATCCCGATGACCTCGCGTGGGTCAATCCCAGAATCACAGCTCAGCCGTTTAAGACCTACACCGACCGACTCGGTGAGGTGCGGCGCGTGTGGGAGAAGCCGACCGTGTTCATACTGTGCCAGAACGCAGATGGCGTGGCACACATCGACTCGGCGCGGGCGCTCGAGCGCAGTCACTCCGGCGATTCGAACTTCGAGTTGTGGACCCTGGTTGCCAGTCACGACGCGATGGTGACGCACACCGAGGATGTGGCAGGAATGCTCCTTGCGGCGGCCGAGCGCGAAGTTTCCGCGGTCGTCCATTGACGCGCAACGGCGGCACCGGCGAAAAATCGACGATGATCGAGTATCTGGTCGAGCAGCGCTATTCCGATCTACCGTCGCTCGTGGTGGAGCGCACGAAGATGCTGATATTCGACCAGCTGGGATGCGCTTACGTCGGTGCGGAACTTCCGTCCGGTCGTCTTGCGTTGCAGTACGCCGGCACACTCGGCGAGTCACGGGAGTCCAGCATCGCTCATTCGTCGCGCACTATGGCGGCCGTGACGGCTGCGTTCGTCAACGGCACCGCCGGGCATGCGGCCGAGCTCGATTGCGCGCATGCGACCGAGGACTTCAGGGCCACCGGTCATCCGGCCACCGTCATCGTCCCCGCCGCCGTCGCTGTGGCCGATCGCCAATGTTCCTCCGGTGCAGACCTTGTCGACGCAGTCGCGGCGGGCTTCGAGGCCGGGGGTCGCACTATCTCGGCGGTCGGCGGCCTGTCGTGGATGCGGTCGGAGCACGGCTTGTACGCCGGGTGTCTGCATTCGATCGGAGCGGCGGTCGCGTCGGCCAAACTACTCGGGCTCGACGCCGACACCACCAGGCACGCAGCCGCCCTCACGCTGGGGCAGGCGGTGAGTCCAGTCGCGTTCTTCGGTGAGCGCCGTCATATCAGCAAATCCATCACCAAAGGCGGGCAGCCGGCGACGGCCGGTGTGGCAGGCGCACTGCAAGCGGCTGCCGGTCTCGAAGGCGTCGACGACATCTTCGGCGCACCCGGGGGCATCATCGACACGTGGGGTGAGCCCGGTCGCGAATCCGCGCTGACCGACGGCCTCGGTGAGGACTACGCCGTGTTCGGCGCGAACTTCAAGTTCTACGCCGCGGGTTATCCGATCCATTCGGCGGTCGAAGCGGCATTGAGTCTGCTCGCAGATAACGGTCTGTCCGCAGAGCAGGTGCGATCGGCCACCGTCGGCATGCCCTCGTTCGCCGCCAGCGTGGTCGACTCGCGCAACATGTCCACCATCTGCATGCAGGACATGTTGTCCGTCGCCATGGTGGCGGGCCGACTGGGCTTCGAAGAAGCACACTCGTCTGCGCTGCTCGCGAGCCCGCAGGTCTCTCGGCTTCGCAAAGCGGTCACCGTGTATGTCGACGACGACCTGGAACGTGAGCAGCCGCACGGCCGGGGGGCGCGGGTCACCCTCCGGACCGACTCCGGAGAAGTCTCGCGGCTGATCGAACATCCTCGTGGGCATCGGTTCCGCGAAAACAATGTCACGTGGGACCTGCTGCAGCTGAAGTGGCAGTCGATGCTCGAACCGCGCATGGGCGCACAGCGGTTTGCTGAGCTCGTGACGTCTGCGATGGCGCTGGAGGGCCTGGATGACGTCCGAAGCCTGACCGGCATCTTGGCCGGATGACTGTCGCAGACAACTGACGACCCAACCGACAACCGTGCGGTGGGGCTGCTTGGGACGATGCGTTCGGGCCGACCCCACCGTACTGCTCACTTCACTCTTGACCATCTATGTGATGCGCGCTACATTGCGTTACGTTCCCAATTCGGACTGAAAGTTCGTATATACGGAATCGTGTGTAACTCGGTAGGCCTGCGGTTGCGTTCAGGCCCTTTCGCTCACGAGGAGTTTTCTGTTGACGAATTATTCATCACCCCCATCGGCCGTACGCGGCGTTGCGGAACCGACGGCGACGGTGGACGCGTCCGCACCGAAGAAGAACAAGATGTCGCGGGTCGCGTTCGCCAGCTTCATGGGCACGGTGATCGAGTTCTACGACTTCGGAATCTTCGGAACCGCAGCGGCATTGGTGTTCGCGGACGCGTTCTTCCCCGCATTGGGGACCTATGCGGGCACGATCGTGTCCTTCGCTACCCTGGGCGTCGCGTTCGTGGCTCGCCCGTTCGGTAGCGTCCTGTTCGGACACTTCGGAGACCGCCTCGGGCGCAAGAAGACGTTGATCGCGACGATGATGTTGATGGGTGTCTCGACGGTCATCATCGGCCTGTTACCCACCGCGGCTACGGCCGGGGTTGTGGCGCCGATCGTGCTGATCGTCCTGCGTATCGCTCAAGGCTTCGCAGCCGGCGGCGAATGGGCCGGTGCAGCACTCTTCACATCGGAGAACGCACCGAGCGAGCGCCGTGGTTTCTGGTCGATGTTCACCAATCTCGGCGGCGCGGTGGCGAATATCCTCGCGCTGTCGACGTTCTTCGTGACCGGCCTACTCATGTCCAACGAGACGTTCATCGCCTGGGGCTGGCGAGTGCCCTTCCTCCTCAGCATTCTGCTCGTCTCGGTGGGGCTCTACGTCCGGCTCAAGCTGGAGGAGAGTCCCGTATTCACCGACGAAATGGAGAGCCAGGGCCGAAGCAGCCTTCCGTTCGTGGAGGCGATGACGCACCAGTGGCGGGAAATCCTGCTCGGCGCAGGAGCTTTCGTGTCGTCCTTCGCGTTCGGGTACATAGGCATCGCGTACTTGATCAACTACGGAACAGTGACTCTCGATCTGAACCAACAGGGCGTACTCGCTGCGGGCGTGTTCGGCAACGTGGTGAACGGGGCGTCGATGATCTCGGGGGCCATCCTGTCGGACCGATTCGGTCGCCGACCGGTGCTGCTCGTGGTGAACCTGATCGGCATCCCCTGGGCGCTGATTCTGTTCCCGCTACTGGACACCGGATCGCCGGCAGCGTTCTGGTTGGCGATCACGGTCAGCTTCTTTATCGCGGGACACGGCTGGGGTGTGTGCGGATCGTTCCTGTCGGAGCTGTTTCGGACCCGATACCGCGCAACCGCCGCCGGTCTTGCCTACAGCCTCGCAGCGATTCTCGGAGGCGGTGTTCCGCCACTCGTCGCGGCAACCCTGATCAGCAAGTACGGTGGCGCGGTCTTCGGAGTGTTCCTCGCGTGCTACGCCGCAGTCGGTTTGATCTGCACCTACGTCCTGCGCGAGACGCGCAGCCGTGCGCTCGACGAAGCCCCGCCGGGCGTCGGGTTGGACCGTGCAGGCGATTCGTAACCGTGGACCGAATCACCCGGAGACATCGAGCGGTCGAGCACCGTTCCGAGCAATCGATTCGTTGGAGCCATCAATGTCATTGACCATCCGTGCCTTCTGCGTCGGGCGAGTGTACGGCCTGCCGAAACCGTCGTTCACCTACCTGCGTGGATACGGGGAGACCCAGGATCTTCCCCTCATCATGTACGTGATCGAGGGAGGGGATTCGCCCATTGTCGTCGATACCGGCGCAGACCTCGCCCGTGCGTGGGACGACCACAAGATCAATATGGAACAGACCACTGAAGAGCGGCCGGAGGAAGTGTTGCGAGCCGCCGGAATCGACGTGCGGGACGTGGCGGTGGTCGTCAACACCCACCTGCATTGGGACCACAGTTCGAACAACCACTTGTTCCCGCGCGCGCGTGTGCTGGTTCAGCAGTCCGAACTCGACTACGCACGGAACCCACTTCAGTGGCACTGCAAGCACTTCGAGATCTCCGCCGACATCGAACCCTCGTGGAAGCGAGCCGAGGACCGGATCGATACGGTGAACGGTGACACCGTGATCGCACCCGGCGTCACTCTCGTCACGCTGCCGGGGCACACGCCCGGATCGCAAGGCGTTCTCGTCGAAGCAGAGTCGACGCGATACCTGATCGCCGGCGACTGTATCTACCTGTACGACAACTGGAATGGCGACGCCGAAGCGGACCACATCCCGGTAGGGCTCTTCACCGACCTCGTCGCCTACGACGAAAGCCTGCGCAAAATCGAAAAGCTTGACTGTGAAGTCATTCCCAGTCACGACTTCCGGGTCGTGGAGCGGGCGATCTTCGAATGAAACAACTACATGACAAAGGAAGCGTGAAAATGACTTCGGCTGGATGGACGATCGACGCCGTCGAACTCGGATTACTGCCAGACATTCCGGTCGAACACATTTACTACCAGGACACGTCCGGCCGCACGCTGAACATGCCGCTCATCATGTACGTCCTGCGATCGGGTGGGCGGACGGTGATCGTCGATACCGGCGGCCCTGCCGACGAGGAGAAAATCCTTCGCATGACCCCCTTCGGATACGTGGTGCCCGAATCGAATCGAATCGACAACGTCCTCGACAGGATCGGTGTGAACCCCGCCGACGTCGATCTCGTGATCAACACGCACCTGCACTGGGACCACTGCTCGAACAACAACGTGTTCGCGAACGCGGAAATCGTGTTGCAGGAGAAGGAACTGGCTTACGCACACGCTCCGTGCGAGGCGCATATGCCTGCGTACGGTTTTCACGCTGACGAAGCGCCCATCTTTTCGTTGGCGGAAGACCGGATCCGAACCGTCGACGGCAGTTGCGAACTCGCGCCTGGCCTCGGCGTCGTGCCCCTGCCGGGCCACTCGCCCGGTTCGCAGGGAGTCCGCGTCGATACCGTCGCGGGCACGTTCGTTATCACCGGCGATTGTGTGGACACCTACCGCAACTTCGACGAGTCGCTGCCGTCGGGCCGGTTCTCCGACCTTGACGCCTACAAAGCGAGCTTGGCGTTCCTGAGGGAAACAGGATGGACACCTCTGCCCAGCCACGACCCGAAGGTGCTGGAGAAAGGCCAGTTCGGGCAATGAAGTTCGGTCATCGTCATTGAAGGCGTTTGCAGGCGCTTCAGTTATTCCTGAATACGGAGAATCAATGTCCAAATACGAAATCCCGGAGTACAGCCGGGCCGCAGTGATCACCGAATTCGGCGGCGATCTCGAAGTGCGCGAGGTGCCGATACCGGAGCTGGAGCCAGGCGGCGCCTTGGTTCGTATCGAAGCAGCCACGGTGTGCGGCAGTGATGTTCACGTCTGGGACGGCTCGCTGAGCGCGGGCGGAATTCGCCCTATCGTGCCGCCGGTCATTCCCGGGCACGAGATGACTGGCAGGGTGGTGGCGCTCGGTGAGGGGCGAGTACCGCTGGTCGGTGGTGGAGATGTAGCCGTGGGAGACCGCATCGTGTTCGGGCCCGGTCGCTGCGGTTCGTGCTACTTCTGTGCAGTCGCGAACCAGCCCAGCCTGTGCGCCAATCGCAAGCACTACGGGGACAACTGTGAGCAGTATCCGTACCTTGTCGGTTCGTTTTCCGAGTACACGTACGTCTATCCCTCGTCGAGGAAAGTGTTGGTTCCGGACAACGTGAAGTCCGAATGGTCTTCGGCCGGAAGCTGTGCTCTCCGAACGGTGTTCAACGCGTACGAGCGACTCGGCCGAATCCAGCCCTGGCAGACGGTGGTGATTCAGGGCGCGGGCCCACTGGGATTGTTCGCCACGGCGCTCGCGGCGCAGTCGGGTGCCGAGCGCATCATCGTAGTCGGGGCACCCGACGCCCGTCTGAAACTGGCCACGGCGTGGGGTGCTCACGACGTCGTTTCGGTCGAGGACGCATCCTCGTCCGAGGACCGTGTGGCGGCGGTCCGAGAACTGACCGGCGGCCACGGTGCCGAGATCGTCCAGGAGTGGTCGGGCGGACGCACAGCGTTCGCCGAGGGTCTCGACATGGTGCGGCGAGGTGGGCGTTTCCTGATCGGCGGTCAGGTCGGTCCTCAGCTCGCCGAGATCCAACCGTCCAAGATCATGCGAAATCACCTCGACATCATCGGCTCCATGTCGGCGTCCGAATCGCACTACTGGCAGGCAATGAAATTCCTGTCGTCGACGCAGGACCGTTTCGATTTCGATCAGATGCTGACCGGCCGGTACGGCCTGCATCAAGTTTCGAATGCGTTGCGCGCAATGCAGGATCTCAGCGCAATCAAACCCGTCATCGACCCGACACTCACGGAAAGTGGGCAGCAATGATTCGTCACGAGCAGTTCTACGCCAACGGCAAATGGGTCGACTCGACGGCCACGGAGTTCATCGACATCGTCAATCCGGCAACTGAGGAACTGATCGGCCAAGTGGCGCGGGGAACGAGCGCCGACGTCGACACTGCCGCCGCTGCAGCCTTCGGCGCCTTCGGCGAGTGGTCGACGTCCACGGTCGCCGATCGAGTCGACGTCTTGAGATCTCTAGCGGACATCATCGAGCGCAACGGTGACGAAGTCACCGATTCGATCGTGGCCGAGATCGGACAGCCGCGCGCCTGGGCACAGAAGGCGTCGACCCAGACCACGATCGACGATTTACGTAACTTCGCCGACGCTCTGCCCACCGTCGTCTGGGAAGAACAAGTGGGCACCGCGAACGTCCGCCGACTACCCGTCGGCGTCGTGGGAGCGATCACCGCCTGGAACGGCCCGATCCGATCGGTATGCCTCAAAGCCGGCGCCGCCATCGCGGCCGGCTGCACGGTAGTACTCAAGTCGAGTGAGGTGGCGCCTTTGACGCCCTTTCTGCTGGCGAAGTACACCGAGGAGGCGGGTCTTCCGGCCGGTGTTCTCAACATTGTCACGGGAACGGGACCCGAAGTGGGAGAGGCGATCACACTGCATCCCGATATAGACATGGTCTCTCTGACGGGTTCGGTGCGCGCGGGAAGCCGGGTCATGGAGCTCGCTTCACGCTCGGTGAAGCGAGTCGCGCTCGAGCTGGGCGGAAAGTCCGCGAACATCATCCTCGCCGACGCCGATCTGGAGAAGGCAATTGCGGGCGGCATCGAGGACGCATTCCGGAACTCTGGCCAGGCGTGCGGGGCACTCACACGAATTCTGGTGCCGCGTGACCGCGTTGCCGACGCCGAGCGAGTCGCCGCGGCGAAGGCGGAGTCCTTCGTGGTGGGAGATCCCGTGGACCCGTCGACCCACCTCGGTCCGCTCGCCAACCGCGCTCAGTACGATCGGGTCCGCAGTCACATCGGCCGAGCCCTCGACGAGGGCGTACGGCTGGTCACCGGGGGACTGGATCGGCCGGACGGGTTGGGCGAGAAGGGCTTCTATGTTCGCCCGACGGTCTTCACCGGAACGAATCAGGACCGAATCGCACGCGAGGAGGTCTTCGGACCGGTTGTGGTGATCATTCCGTTCGACGACGAGGCCGACGCGGTGCGGATAGCCAACGACTCCGACTACGGACTCGCGGGCGGCGTGTGGGCCGGGGATCTGGACAAGGCACGCTCGGTCGCGACCCGCATCAGGACCGGACGCGTTCGCATCAACGGAGCACCCATCGACATGCGTGCACCGCATGGCGGCCTCAAGCTGTCCGGCATCGGCCGGGAGATGGGACGTCACGGCATCGAGGATTACCTGGAATATCAGTCGGTTCACGGCTGAGCCCGCGCTCAGTCGTGGATCAGTTCGGTTCTCCGGCACCACCGGTTTCTCAGGTAGGCGTCCGGCGTCGGATCGAGTTGCACACCACCATCGAACAACCGCTGTCGGCTCTGGGATGTCTTGAAGGCAAGGTTTTTACAGGCATATGCCATTCGGGCAACCGCACCGTCTGGGGTGAGTGGGCAGCAATGCTGATCAATTACTACGAGAGGGTCCGATATGGACGGTCGTATCGACCAGTTGCAGGCTCTGGCCCACTTGGATCGGGTCGGCGGCAAGCGACGAGGATGGCTCGCTACTGCGATCGAGTCTGAATGCAGCGACGTCGATCAACCGCTGGTCTCAACGTGACGGCATCCGTATCCTCCGGTGCACATCTGGGCGCGATTCCGGTACGAGTGCGCTTCGCTGCGGCGTCGGGGACTGTTCTCCAGCCCTTGAACTCGTCGATGATCGCAGTGGCAATAGTTGGCATTGCTGCCCAATTCGGGTCGTCGGCGGGGGTGTCGTGGATCATCTCGGCCATGTACATCACCACAGCGGTGTGCGCGCCGATGGCGGGCCGCCTGGGTGTGTTGCTGGGTGCCCGCAGGGTGTTCGTTGCGGGCTTGGTGCTCGTGGCGCTCGGGTCGCTGGCGGGCATGTTCGCGCCAAGTGTGCCGATGCTGATCGCGTCGTACGTCGTTCTTGCGATGGGAATTTCGGTACATATGCCGAACGCGATGACCATGGTGCGCGCGTACGCCGAGCGCTACCGGCGACAGTCGCGAACTGCCCTCACCACCCTCGTCATGTGCGGTCAGTCGGTCGCTGCATTGGGGCCGACCTTGGGCGGACTGTTGGTAGGTACGTTCGGGTGGCAGTCAATCCTGTGGGTCAACCTGCCGGTCGTCGTTCTCAGTGCGATCGCGGTACTGCGCGCCGATCTCGGGGGAGTGCAGAGTGGCCGCTTGACCGCGCGAAACGCTCTGCACGCGTTGGACGTTCCGGGTATTGCTCTCTTCCTGGTGGCCATCACGTCAACGATGCTGTGGTTGGTGTCGATGCGCGCGCAGCCGACGTGGTGGTTGCTCCCCGTGGCGGTCGTGTTCCTCTCACTGTTCGTGTGGTGGGAACGGCGGGCAACGGAACCGTTCATCGATGTTCGGGCTCTGGTCCGAAACCGGGCTCTCAGTGCGACTCTCGCACGAACACTCGTCACCTATTCGTGCTTTTACCTCATTTTCTTCGGCATTCCGCAGTGGCTGCAATACTCGCGGGGGATGACCGCGATCGAAGCGGGCCTGACGATGCTGCCCGTGGCCGGCATGAGCGTCTTCGCCACCGTACTGGGAGCCCGGACCTATCGACGGTACGGCCCACGGGTTACGTTGCTGATCGGCACGTTCGCGCTGTGCGTCGGGGGTGTTCTGATCGCGCTCGTGGAGAGCAGTACGGCACCACTGGTGGTGCTCGCTCTCGTTGCGTTGGTCCTCGGAATACCCAATGGGTTCAACAACATCGGCAATCAGAGCCTGGTTAACTCGGTGACCACGGTCGAAGAGGTGGGCACCGCGATCGGAATGTACCGCACTGCGGCGTTCATCGGTGCGAACCTCGCTGTGGTCACACTGCAGATGACCGCAGGCAATGTGGTGGACGACGCCGGACTGCACCGCACCGGGTGGTTCATCGCCGGGGTCTCTGCACTGCTGCTCGTCGGAATCGGTTTCTCACGACACATGGGCAACGCGATCAGGTCGGAAGTCATCGGTCCGTGAGGGCGGTCGATACGAAGTGAGTCCGGCCAGCACAGCGACGATCGAGGCAACGATCACGACCACGACGTACCCGGTTCCGATGTCGGGCAACGCGATCGTATTCGTCAACCGCCCGGCGACGAGACCGGGCACTGCACCTCCGGTGTAGGAGATGAGATAGAGAGTGGACAAAGTGCCGGCGCGGTCTTCTGCCGGCAGGCCGGCCAGAACGCCGCGCATACCACCGCTGTTTGCGGCTCCCTGTGCGAAACCCGCAGTGGCACTGGCGATGAGGAAAGGCGCGATTGCTGCATAGTGTAGCGAGACGACGGCGCCGATGGCACCGGCAACGAACAAGGCGAGACCCATTCGCTGAGCCGAGGAGGGGCGCCACCGTCCGGTGCAGATCCCGCCGAGCGGCGACAGGATGACGACCGACGCGAACACTACAGCGATCATCAGGGCGTCGGTGGTACCCAGGTAGTCCGCGGTGAGACCAGGCGCGAACGCTTGGTAGAAGCTGCTGAACGACCATGTTGCGACCAGGGTGCCGCCGGCGGCGAGCACTGCGCGTCCGGCTCCCGTGGGGACGTGCACGCGGGGCAGTAGCGATCGGAGTGCGCCCGGTCGGCGCCGACCGGATTCGGGGCACGCGAACATCAGCAGGGTGAAGAACGAGAGCACCACGGCGACGGATGTGAAGCCCAGTTGGCGCGGTGCCGGACCGAACTCGATGAGCGCTCCGGAGATGAGCGCTCCGAGGGGAATCGCGAATGCCGGTGCACTACTGGTGATCACCGCAGGCAACCATGGATACCGCCGGGTCGGAGCGAGATCGATCACCATGGCGCCGATTGCACTCGATGCGATCCCACACGCCAGGCCTTGAAGTGCACGGCCACCGACGAGCATGGGCAGCGTGTGGACCTGCGTCAGAATCGCAGTGCCCGCGATCGAGGAAACCATGGCCATGATCGCCATCGGGCGCCGCCCCAGATGGTTGGACAGGCGACCGAACATGAGGAGCGACAGCGCGGTCACGCACAGGTAGGTGACCGTCGTGAGGGCCAGATCTGCGTCGGTCAGCCCGTCCTCGACGCGAAAGGTGTTGTACAGCGGGATAGGTGTACCGGAGGAAAGGAAGATCAGCATCAGTGATGCCGACGCGACTACGAACGCAGCCGAGCGTGGCAGGGTGACCCTCGACGGGCTGATCATCGTACGGTCACGCACTTCATTCGAAAACTCCGTTGTCCTGGAAATCGCTACGCGTCCCAGCCAACCTCGCGGGTTCGAAGAGGAGAAGGGTCTGTCGATACAGGTACTGGCAGTGCCTCCTTCTGTGCGTCCGAAGACATTACCGTCGAGAAGTTCGGGTGTGGCATCCCCGAAGCTCGACTGCAGCTGAACCGACCCTGCCCCGTGATCGGAGCCGTCCGTCGAACCTTGACGTGCGACGCCGGTCACAGCTACTCTCGGCGGTGTTCTTTATTACGAACTGCAGTGCGCATATTTGAACAAATGGAAGGTCGGACCACCGACCGCCATTTCGGTGATCGAGGAGTGTGTCTGGTGATCGAACGCGATCAGATCTACATCAACGGCGCGTGGGTGCCGTCTACGGGGACCGATGTCCTCACCGTCGTCAACCCGGTGACAGAGGAGCCCGTTGCGACGATTCCGGCGGGCACGGTGGAGGACGTAGACAAGGCAGTAAAAGCGGCTGCGGCCGCGTTTCCCGCCTGGTCCCGGACTTCGGTGGAGGAGCGCATTGCGGTGCTGCAGAAGCTGGCGAAGCTCACCGCCGACCGGGCCGATGAGATCACGGCGGCCATCGTGAGCGAGATCGGACAACCCGCCCACATCGCAGCGGTTTCCCAGGCAGCAGGAGCAGTGCAGGACCTCGAGAGCATTGCAGAGAGCCTGCCGACCATTGTCTGGGACGAGGAGATCGGGAACACGACGGTGACGCGAGACGCCGCCGGCGTGGTCGCCGCGATCACGCCTTGGAACGGACCGATGCGCATGGTCTGCATGAAGGCGGGAGCGGCTATTGCAGCCGGTTGCACCGTGGTTCTCAAGGGCACCGAAGTTGCGCCACTGAGTTCGTTCATCTTCGCCGAGATGGTTGCCGAGGCCGGACTGCCGGACGGTGTGTTCAACCTCGTCTCCGGCGATGGACCGGTCGTCGGTGAAGCATTGGTGACGCACCCGCTCGTCGACATGATCTCGCTGACGGGATCAGTCCGCGCTGGTAGCCGTGTCATGGAATTGGCGTCGCGCTCGGTCAAGAAGGTTGCCCTCGAGCTCGGAGGTAAGTCCGCCAATGTCATTCTCGAGGACGCCGATCTGGCTGCCGCCGTCGACGACGGGATAGACGACGCGTTCCGCAACTCCGGCCAGGTGTGTGGTGGTCTCTCGCGCATGCTGGTTCCGCGTGCGCGACTCGCCGAGGCGGAAGAACTCGCCGTACGCAAGGCCGAGAGTTTCGTTCTTGGCGACCCGTACGACCCCGCCACTACTCTCGGGCCGGTTGCCAACGTGAATCAACGAGATCGTATCCGGGGTTACATCGAGTCCGGCCTGTCCGAAGGCGTCCGTCTGCTGACCGGTGGACCCGAAGCCCCCGAGGGCCTGGAGACGGGTTTCTTCGTCCGCCCGACAGTGTTTTCGGGTGACAATACCTCGCGTATCGCTCGCGAAGAGATCTTCGGTCCCGTCATCGTCATCGTGCCGTTCGACGACGAGGACGACGCCTTCCGTATCGCCAACGACACCGATTACGGTCTTGCAGGGGCGATTTGGGCGGGCGACGCCGAGCGGGCGAAGTCACTCGCCAAAAGGCTGCGTGCCGGACGTATACGCATCAACGGGTCGCCGATCAACCCGCACGCTCCGCACGGAGGGTTCAAATTGTCCGGTATCGGACGCGAATTCGGCCGGTACGGTATCGAAGAGTTCCTCGAGTACAAGTCGGTCGGCTGATCAGCAGACTTTTCGAAACGAGGTCAACGAGATGTTCACAGTGAATGCCCGCTCCACGTCTGCCCCGGGAGCTCCCTTCGAAGCAGTGGTGATCGAGCGACGCGATCCTGGTCCCGGAGATGTGGTGATCGACATTGCATTCTCGGGGATCTGTCATACCGACGTGTCACGGGCGCGGAGCGAGTTCGGGACCACGCACTATCCGCTCGTTCCTGGACATGAGATCGCCGGAGTCGTGTCAAAGGTCGGCTCCGATGTCACCAAGTTTGCGGTGGGTGACCGCGTCGGCGTCGGTTGCATCGTGGACTCGTGCCGCGAATGTGATTACTGCCGAGCGGGTTTGGAACCGTACTGCCGCAAAGATCACGTGCGCACCTACAACTCCATGGGGCGAGACGGGCGAATTACTCTCGGCGGATACAGTGAGAAGATCGTCGTGGACGAGGGATATGTCCTGCGCATCCCCGATGCCATCCCGCTCGACCAGGCAGCGCCACTGCTGTGCGCTGGGATCACCATGTATTCGCCACTGCGACACTGGAAAGCGGGACCGGGGTCTCGGATAGCGATCGTCGGATTCGGCGGCCTCGGCCATGTCGGAGTGGCGATCGCTCGGGCTCTCGGAGCCCACACCACAGTGTTCGATCTGACGATGGACAAGCATGACGACGCGATCAGGCTTGGCGCCGACGACTATCGTCTGTCGACCGACGCCGGAATCTTCAAGGAATTCGAAGGCGCCTTCGAGCTGATCGTGTCCACCGTGCCGGCAAACCTCGACTACGACTTGTTTCTGAAGATGCTGGCCCTCGACGGGACGTTCGTTCAGCTCGGGGTTCCGCACAATCCGGTCAGCTTGGACGTGTTCTCGTTGTTTTACAACCGCCGCTCGCTGGCGGGCACTTTGGTCGGCGGAATCGGAGAAACGCAGGAGATGCTCGACTTTTGCGCCGAGCACTCGATCGTCGCCGAAATCGAAACAGTGGGCGCCGACGAGATCGACAGCGCGTACGACCGCGTCGCCGCCGGAGACGTTCGGTACCGAATGGTGCTCGACGTAGGAACGCTTGCGACGCAACGGTAAGTAACGGTCGCCCGATGCGCCCCGCACCTCGAGGTGCGGGGCGCATTGCGTTCGTCGGTTGACCTGAAGGTGGCTCCACTGCGCGTGCGCTGAAACACTCACGCCTGTATGGAGTTTCATCCACGCAGTCCTCGAAGGCGCGTATCTGGTTTCCGTTGCTTGTTCCGTGTCGGGCGCTCCCTGGGGGTCGCATATGTGACAGCGAGATCCGTGCACCTTGACGAGTGACTGCGACCACATTAGTGTTCACATTGGTTCCTGATAAGGAACACAAATACGTATATACGCACAATACGGAGAGCCGTTCAGTGTCGTACTCGGTTGACGCAGGAGAGGAAATCGCTCATGAAGGTAGGGTTCATCGGCCTCGGAGGTATGGGGTCAGGGATGGCGCACAACCTCCTGAAGGCGGGCTACGACCTGATCGTCTTCGATCTCGATCGTGACCGTGGAACAGAGTTCGTCGACGCCGGCGCAACGTGGGCGGAGTCGATCGCGGACCTCGGTAGGTCGGTCGACATCGTCTTCACCTCCCTCCCTGGCCCGGTCCAGATGAAAGAGGTCGGGCTGGGCGAGAACGGTTTGATCAGCACGCTGCACCGCGGGGCCGTCTGGTACGACCTGACCACCAACTCCCCGACGGTCGTCCGAGAGGTAGACGTCGCATGCCGCGCGGCCGGGATCGAACTCTTCGATGCACCGGTCAGTGGCGGACCCAAAGGGGCCAAGTCGGGCAAGCTCGCCATCTACATCGGCGGTGACAAGGATTCGTTCGAACAGCACGGCAGCATCCTCGATGCCATCGGAGACAAGGTCCTGTACGTCGGAGAGGTCGGAGCCGGCAACGTGGCCAAGCTCGTCCACAACTGCGCCAGCATCACCATCCGGGCGGCCATCGCCGAGGTCATGACAATGGGTGTGAAAGCCGGGGTCGAGCCCGAGTCGCTCTGGCACGCGATGCGTCAAGGTGCCATCGGACGCGCGCGCACGTTCGACCGCATCGGTGATCGGTACCTGCAGGGCGCGTACGAACCGGCTTCCTTCGCTTTGGCGTTGGCGGACAAAGATCTTCGGCTCTCGCTCGAGTTGGCCGAAGAGCACGACGTTCCGATGCGACTCGCCGAACTCGCGCAGGCGGACTTCAAGGAAGCGCTTTCGCGCGGATGGGGAGGACGCGATTCGCAGTCTCCGATGGAGCTCCAGAACGAACGCGCCGGCGTCACCATCAAGCTGTCTGCCGACGAGGTCCAGAGTGTCCTCGACCGCGGCTGATTTTTCCCCCACCCTCTACCCCATAGGAGCACGCGTTGAGCACCACCAGAGAAACCGGCCGTCAGATCTTGGGCGAACTGATGGGCCCCGATTACGTCGAGAAGAAGGACAAGAAGCGCAACTCCTTCAACGACGTCATTCAGGACTACTCGGAGGAGGTGTGCTTCGGGCGCACCTGGTCACGTGACGGCATCAGCCGCAAGCAGCGGAGCATTCTCAACATCGCAATGCTGACGGCGTTGAATCGGCCGGCTCAGCTGGCACACCACATCGAGGGCGCTCTCACCAATGGGTGCACCGTCGACGAACTGAAGGAGATTCTGCTCCAGACCGCGGTGTACTGCGGACTTCCCGCCGCCGGAGAGGCTTTCCGGGTAGCCGAGGAAGTTCTTCGCGCCGGTGGGCATCTCGACTGATTCATTCCCTCCAACTAGGAGCTACACCCCATGACACAGAGATCGGACGCAGTCACGGATCCCGCCGTGCCGCCACCGTCGACCGGCGCTACCACGCCACCGAAGATGAAGAAGGTGGCTGCAGCCAGCTTCGTCGGCACCGTCATCGAGTTCTACGATTTCGGTATATACGGAACCGCTGCGGCACTGGTGTTCCCGACGTTGTTCTTCCCTGCGCTCGGCACCGCTGCTGGAACTGTGGCTTCGTTCGCGACACTCGGTGTGGCATTCGTCGCCCGGCCGTTCGGTAGTATTCTGTTCGGCCATTTCGGTGACAAGATCGGCCGTAAGAAGACGCTGATCGCCACGATGCTCCTGATGGGCATCTCGACCGTTCTGGTCGGTCTCATGCCCACGGCGAACACGATCGGTGTGGCAGCACCGATCATCATTGTGTTCCTGCGCATCTTGCAGGGGCTCGCGGCCGGTGGCGAGTGGGGCGGCGCAGTCCTGTTCGTCTCGGAACACTCACCGAAAGCCAAACGCGGCTTCTGGTCATCCTTCCCGTCGTTCGGCGGTGGCATCGCCATCATCCTGTCCAATGCCACATTCTTGATCACGGCGCTGACGATGAGCGACGAGACGTTCCTGAACTGGGGTTGGCGTGTGCCGTTCCTCGCCAGCTTCCTACTGATCGGTGTCGGCCTCTGGGTTCGGCTCTCGATCGACGAAACACCGGTGTTCGCAAAGCAAGCCAAGGTCGTAGGCGTCACCCGCACCCCGTTCTTCGACGCGTTCAAGCATCAGCCTCTGCAGATCCTGTTGGCCACCGGCGCCACCGCGATGACCCTGTCGCTCACCTACGTGGGTGGTCCATACCTGGTCAGCTACGGAAGTGGCACCCTGGAGTTGGAACGCCCGTTCGTGTTGACGATCGCCGTTCTCGGCGGCGTGGCGATTTCGGTCGCCGTTCTCCTCGGTGCCGTGTTGTCGGACCGTATCGGCCGTCGCCGGATGATTTTGATCGCCGGTGTCCTAGCCGTCATCTGGACGCTGACCCTGTTCCCGCTTCTCGATACCCGATCGCATCTTGCGTTCGCCCTCGGCGTGCCGGTCACGATGTTCATCTCCGGGCTCGCGACAGGGCCGCTCGGCGCATTCCTGTCCGAGCAATTTGCGACTCGATACCGTTATACTGCAACGGGATTGAGCTACAGCCTGGCCGGAATGCTCGGTGGAGCAATTCCGCCCCTGATCGCGACACCGATCATCTCCACCTGGGGAAGCTTCGCATTCGGGTGTGTTATGGCGGGCATCGCTTTGGTCTCCATCATCTGTGTTCTCGTGATCGGTGAGACCAAACAGTACGAACTCGACTCGGATGAAGTGTCACGTCGATCCGCGGCCCCCACCCCCAGTTGAGAGAATCCGACCCGATCGCCGCTGCGCCCCGACCGGGCGCAGCGGCGATCGACGTCGGTGGAACACGAGGAGATTCAGTATGCCCGGCACACATCTGATCCTGTTGCGCCACGGCGAAAGCACGTGGAATGCCGACGACAGGTTCGCTGGATGGGTGGACATTCCACTGACCGATGGCGGTCGCGAAGAGGCGATCCGCGCCGGCCACGCAATCACAGAGGCAGCCGTCCTTCCTGATGTCGTACACACTTCGCTTCTGCGACGGGCGATCTCGACAGCAAACACCGTTCTCGACACGACGGATCGCCACTGGATTCCGGTACGCCGCACGTGGCGGCTCAACGAACGACACTACGGCGCGCTGCAGGGTTGCAGCCGTGGGGATATTCGAGACAAGTTCGGCGCGGATCAATTCAAGCGATGGCGTCGATCGTTCGACGAGGCGCCGCCTCCCCTCGAACCGGGATCGCCATGGGGGCAGGACCGTGAGATCCGTTACCAATCGTCATGCGTGGATGTGCCGAAGACGGAATCGCTCCACGACGTTACGACCAGGCTGCTGCCGCACTGGACGGGCTCCGTTGTTCCCGACTTACGGTCGGGAAAGACAGTTTTGGTTGTCGCTCACGGGAATGTGCTGCGCACGTTGTTGATTCACCTGCATGGCATACCCAGGTCCGAGGCGGATCAGATTCAGATATCCACCGGTGAGCCGCTATGGCTCACGCTCGACGAGTCGTTGCGCCCGATGTGAAACGGGCGCCCGTTGAATCAACGATTCAACGGGTCTTCGTGGCGCGGTTCTGCCACTTCTGAACATGTTCGAGCAGCAGGGCGCGAAGTTCGTCCGCCCGAGGCTCCATGCGGGACGTGGGGCCGACCAGAGTGACTTCGGCCGCCGCCTTCCCGTTCGGGCCGCGCACGACGGTGGCGAGTGCGTAGCGGGTGCCGTTGTGCAAGGTGTTCTGGGCGATTCCGGTGCGTTTGATGTCGTCGTACTGGGTGAGGAATTCGTCGACTAGATCGTTCTCCTCGCGCCCACGCCGACGCAAATAGGCGTCGCGATGTTCGGGGGCCAGTTCCGCGAGCAACGCCTTGCCGCCGGCTGTCTCGAGCAACCCGCGTCGGATGTTGGACCGAGCTGCGAAACCCGCGAGGAGATCGGCACCGACCTCGGAGACGTAGATGAGATCGTCTCCCGCCTGAACTCCGAGGAACACGGTGACTCCGGCCGCCTCGTGTAGCGCCTGCAGATCGGCGTCAGTGACGGACCCGGCGCGCAGATGTCCACTGGCCAAGGTCAAGCCGTGCAACGCGGGTCCGATGTAGAAACGAGTGTTGTCCTGATACAACCAACCTGCGGCGACGAGACCACGGATGAAGCCGTACACGGAGCTCTTCGGCGCGTCGATCGCGCGCGACAGCTCGGCGAAGGTCATGCCGGGGTTGTAGACGACCTCTTCGAGGATGCGTGTCACACGGTCGATCGTGCGATGGTTCTGAGGTTCGCGGTCTTGGCCTGCACTCGGTTCCTCGGTCACAGCCACCATTTAACCTCATCCTCACTGTAGGTCCTCGTCCGCCGCAGGTCGGCGATCATGATCCGCTGAATTCCGGTGGTCTCTTCCCGATGGATGCGGCTACACCTTCAGCGAAGTCAGCAGAGTGAAGAAGTGCGGTCTGCGCCGTAGCTTCCTCGTCCAGCGCTGCGACCACACGCGAGGCCAGGTCACGCCGGAGGGTGGACCTGATTGCGGTGAGGGACAACGGCGCCGACCGGGCGATATCCGTCGCCCAGTCGAGAGCCGTGGTGCGGGGATCGTCATCGGTGATTCGGTCGACGAGCCCGAGCGCGAGCGCTTCCGCCGCGTCGACATTACGGCCGGAATACAGCAAGTCGAGTGCGTATTGCTGGCCGATTGCCGCCGGCAACGTCACCGACAGTCCGAACCCGTGATGAAAGCCCAGCCGAGCGAAGTTCGCAGTGAGCCGTGCCCTGGGCCCGGCCACGCGGAAATCCGCCGCCATCGCGAGTCCGAGTCCGCCGCCGACCGCCGCGCCCTGAATGGCCGCGATGATCGGTTTGCGAGTGGTGAACAATTGCGACGCCGCGCGATAGACGCGTCGCAGCATGTGCTGATCGACGCCGCGCAAATCGGCGCCCGCGCAGAAGCTCTTGCCCTCCGCGCACAGAACCACGACGCGCACGGATGGATCTGTGTCGAGGTTGACGAGCGCGTCCGCCAACTCCTTCAGGCTGTTCTCATCGAAGAAGTTGTGTGGCCCGCGGCGTATCTCGACGATCCCGACGTTGCCTTGCACATCGACTGCGATCGTCTCGGTGGTGACGGTCTCGGCTGTAGTCGTCATCGGGACTCCACCTTCGTGCGTGCATCGGCAACGACGGCGTTCTTGTCGATCTTGCCTGCGTGGTTGACCGGAAAATCCTCGGTGACGACGATCCATCGCGTGGGGACGGCGAACGAGGCGATGGTGCCGCGCAGTCGATCACCGAACTGCGTCGGGTCGACATCGGACTCGAGTACGAGAGCCGCCGCCACTTCCTCACCGAGATCCGAGTGCGGTACCCCGAAGACGACCGCGTCCTTGACCTCGGGCAGGCGTACGAGTGCGGCCTCGACAGAAGCCGGGGCAATGTTCTCGCCGCCCCGGATGATCATGTCCTTGGATCGGCCGGTGATCCAGAGGTACCCCTCGTCGTCGAGGTGTCCCAGGTCGCCGGTGTGCAACCAACCGTCGCTGTCGATCGGGGATTCGATTTCGCCGAGATAACCGAGCATCTGGGTGGGGCTGCGCAGCAGGATCTCACCGTCGGGGAGTTCGGGTCGCGGTGCGATGGAGATCTCGACGCACGGCAGAGCCCGTCCGGTCGTCCCTGGGTGTTTGACGGTGTCCTTGCCGGACGCCGCCACTCCCTGGCCACCGTTCTCGGTCAGTCCGTAGCCGGTGGCGACGCGAGGTTCGACGCCGGGCAACCCGGTGCGCAGTCGTTCGAGAAACTCTGCGCCAACAGGGGCTCCGCCGACGGTGACAGCTCGCAGCGTTGTCAGGTCACGAGTCCGAACGTCGGGATGTTCGAGCACGCGGGTGACCATGGTGGGCACCGCACTCCATCGTCGGATCTTCCAGTCCTCGACGAGCCGGATGGCTTCGGCGGGGTCGAATCGGCCGGCAGGCATGACAAGCGTGTCTCCGACGCAGATCGCCCGCAGCAGGGTCTGGACGCCGCCGACGTGGAACATCGGACCGGTGTGCAGTGCGGACTCGCCGGCCGTCTCGTCGACCAGGTGGGGTAGTCGCCGAGTGATGTCGAGCAGCATCTGCAGTCCGGAGAGCAATGAACGGTGAGACAGGACAACACCTTTGGGCTTGCCCGAGGTTCCCGACGTGAAAATCACCACCGCTGGGTCCTCTTCGGCTGTGCCTGGGTCAACGAACGGAGTGGCTGCGGTCGGCGACGGATCGGCCGTGGGCGACCACGTGGCGACCTTGTATCGGTCCGGAACGCGGGAAGCGATGCGCTCGTCCGCGAGGACCAACACAGGTTCCACGAGTTCGAGGGAGCTGACCAACTCTTCCTCGCTCCACCACGCATTGGCGAGAACGGCGACGCCGCCCACAGCTACGGTGGCCCAGAAGTTGACGATCCACTCCGGGCTGTTGAACCCCAGCAGAACGACCCGATCGCCGGATCCGATTCCGGCAGAGGTGAACTCGTGGGCGCGGGCATCGACCGATGCGCGGAACTGCTCGAACGTCACCACCCGCTCACCCTGCACGATGTGCGCGCGGTCCCCCCACCGGGACGCAAACGTGAGGAGCGATCCCAGCCGGTGCGGACGCTCGGAGTACATCCGGAATGTCAGGTCGCCGACCGTCACGGGTTCGATGTCGGAGCCCCATCTTTCGGACTTCGACGTGGCCGATCTCGCGGCTTGCGTGGTGGTCACTTCGCAGCCGCCTCGGCGCGGTAGGGGAGACGGATGACCGCCGAACCGGGCATCACGGACTGCTCGCGCTGGTTGGTCGCCCAGGTCTCGACCTTGACCACATGATCGCCGTCGCCGTCGACAAGCTTTTCCGTGACCTTGCCCCCGAGCCTGACCACGTCGGAGAGGTAGACGTGCGAACGGTACTGGTCGTGCAGCGATTTCAAGAACCCGTCGTCGCCCATCCAGTTGGTCAGGTGATGAATCTGCCAGCAGGTGCGTTGGATGCCCACGTCATAGGCCATCTGTGCGCCCTGGAGGCTCGCGGCGTAATCGTTGTAGTGGACCGAGTACACGGGCTCGAGTGCGTGCGTGTTCGGGTCTCGGAATGCCCACTTGGGGTGCTTCTTGTATCGGCGCAGAGCGACACCGTGTGCGGCGAGCCGGGGGATCGGTGCGGCACCGGAGGCGACGAACGCGATCTCGTCCGTCAGACCGATCGGGCCCTTGGTGATGATGCCGAGGTCGTCGCCCACCTGAACGTCGTCCCAGTAGCGCTTCTCGGCGCCGCGTGGCGACTCCGCCAGCACATCGGCGTCGACCCTCGCCAGTTCGGCATCGGTCCACGGGTGTGGCAATTCGATCTTGCGTGACTCTCGCTTGGCCTGCATCTCGGTGCGCTCGAATCGCATGCGGGAGCAGATGAACGTGGCGACAAGTTCGTCGTTCTGGTTCCGGTATTCCTGCCGCAGGTAATCCTTGATGCGGCGGCCGGCGAACTTGCTGGCGTCGATGGGCCCGTCGAATCCGTCGAACACCACGCGCGCGGTGATCTTGTCCCCGACCCTGATGGGGTGGTGGAACTCCATGTTGGTCTCGGCGTGGAAGCCGCCCAGTCCGGGCCATCCGACCTGGACGGAGCCGAGGCAGGCGAAGATGAAACTCGGGGGAGCGATGAGTTCGCCGTGCGCAGTGCCGGCGGCGTATGCCTCGTCCGTCCACAGCGGGTTGTCGTCGCCGATGCCCTCGGCGAACCGAAGGATTGCCAAACGTGTGGCGTATTCGTTGTTCACGGAACCGGCCGTGCGTAGCTCGGTGCCGATCAACGCACGCATCTTCTCGAGCATCTCGTCCGTGAACTTGCCCTCTGCCAGGCTCTTGCCGATTTCAGGTTCTGCAGTCTGCGTCATAGTGTCCGTCCGTAATTAGAAAAGAAAGTTCGTATTTAAGAACTTATATGCCGTATCTGCTCTGGTCAATGGCGAATTACGCCAGCGTCGACACCACGGACTTCGTCTCGAGGTAGCTGTCGAGGCCGTCCAGTCCGTTCTCTCGGCCCCATCCCGACTGCCGGTAGCCGCCCGCAGGCATGTACACACCACCGGCGCGATGGACGTTGATTCCCACGCGGCCCGCACGTAGACGTCGGGCAATGGAGTGGCCGACCGAGCCGTCCGCTGTCCATACACTCGAAGCGAGCCCATAGGAGCTGTCGTTGGCGAGCGCCACTGCTTCGTCGATGTCCGAGAACGGCATCACACCGAGGACCGGTCCGAAGATCTCCTCGCGCATGACGCTCATCGACTGATCGACGTCGACGAGTACGGTCGGTTCGAAGAAGTACCCTGCGTCGCCTACGCGGTTGCCACCGGAGAGGACGGTTGCGCCGGCGTTGACACCGGCATCGACGTAGGACGTGACCCGGTCGAGCTGTTTGCGGGAAATCAACGGTCCGAGATCCACGTCGGGCTGGGTTCCGTATCCGATGCGCAGTTTGCGGCCCTCGGCCGCGACACCGTTGACCACTTCGTCGTAGACCGACTCGTGAACGAACAGTCGCGTTCCTGCAGCGCACACCTGGCCCGTGTTCCAGAACACCGCACCCGCAACTCCGGGAATTGCGGCGGCGAGGTCGGCGTCAGGCATCACGATGACCGGCGACTTGCCGCCGAGCTCGAGCGAGAGCTTCTTCATGTTGCCCGTCGACGCGTGGACAATGGTTCGGCCGACGTCGGTGGAACCGGTGAACGCCACGGCGTCGACATCCGGGTGGGCAGTCAGGGCAGCGCCCACTGTCGGACCGGGGCCGGTGATCACGTTCACCACGCCGTCTGGCACGCCGGCCTCGGTGAGAATTTGTCCCAGCCACAGCGCAGTCAGTGGGGTTTCGTCGGCGGGCTTGAGCACGCACGTGCACCCGGCCGCAAGGGCGGGAGCGAGCTTCTTCGACGCAGAGATGATGGGAGCGTTCCACGGGACGATCATCGCGACGACGCCGACCGGCTCGCGGAGCGTGTAACCCTGGATGCGCTTCTCCCCGGGTCCCAGATCGATGGTCTGACCGTGGATCTTGTCCGCCCAGCCGCCGTAGTACTGATATTGAGCCGCCGCTTCGAGCACCATCGACCGTGCCTGCGGAACGGGAATTCCCATGTTGCGGCTCTCCAGCGCGGCGAGAGCATCCACGTTGTCCCGCATGATCTGCCCGGCCTGCCAGAGGATCGCGCCCCTCTGCTGAGGAGCCAGGCGCATCCACCGTTGTTCGTCGAACGCGCGCCGCGCCGCAGCGACTGCGAAATCGGTGTCCTTTTCCCCGGCGAGCGCCACGTTCGCGATCACCTCACCGGTGCCCGGGTCGTAGGTCGGGAACGTCTCGCCGGATGCGGCCTCGATCCAGGCGCCGTCGACGAGCATCGGCACGCTGTCCGCTTCCTTCAGGCTCTCCGGGTACGCCCAAGCATTTGCTGGTGAGAGCGACATCGTTTCTCCTCTTGAATTGATCTTTCGGTCCACGCTTATGCGGGCAGTGATCGAATCGGTTGTCTCGTGCAGGTGGGGTGAGTCGGCCCCGAAGGAATGACGGGATTCGTTCTCACTCCATTCTGTGTTCTTATATAGAAACATCAGTCCTGATTTATGGATACTTTGAACGTATCGACCGCCTGCGGACTGTGTCAAGGCTCACGATCTCTTGATGTTGCAGCGTGGGCCACTTGACGCCCAGTGATTGACAGCACGTTGCGGCCGTCCTAGTGTTCTTAATAACAAACCATTGTCCGTAAATACGAAGTTGGAGGTCTGCCGATGCCGGCACTCAGCGGTGTGAAGGTCATCTGTGTAGGTCAGTTCTACTTCGCCCCCTACTGCTCCATGTTGCTCGCTCGTCTGGGCGCAGACGTGATCAAGATCGAGGCTCCCGAGGGCGATCCCTACCGCCGGCTGCCGAGCGCCGACCACGACGGCTCATCCGTGCAGTTCACCATGCTGAACTCCGGAAAACGGGCGATGAAGGTCGACCTCAAGCATCCCAAGGGGCAAGAGATCGTTCGCAAGTTGGTCGAGCAAGCCGACGTTCTCATCCAGAACCTCTCGCCCGGCGCGATGGACAGGTTCGGGCTGGGATACGACGCTCTGTGCGCGATCAACCCACGGCTGATCATGGCGTCGGGAACCGGCTTCGGATCGTTCGGACCCTATGCGGGTGAACCCGCGATGGATCTGACAATTCAGGCCCGCACCGCGATCATGAGCACGACGGGGTTCATGGAAGGCGCACCCGTGCGCACCGGACCGTCAGTCGTGGACTTCATGGCAGGCACCCACATGTTCAGCGGGGTCCTGGCCGCGCTGTATCAACGTGAACACACCGGCCGCGGACAACACGTCGAGGTCGCGCTGCAGGATGCGATCCTTCCGGCGCTGTCGTCGAACATTGCCGGTCACATCAACAGCAACGGCGCCATGCCCGAGCGCACGGGCAACCGGCACGGCGGGCTCGCCGTGGTGCCCTACAACGCGTACCGGACCACCGACGGCTGGGTGACAGTGCTGTGTCCCACCCAATCTCACTGGGAGAGGTTGTGCGGAGTCATGGACGACCCGGATGCCAAGGACGATCGGTACAGCACCATGTCGGGTCGTACAGCGCACTCGGACGAGGTGGACGTGCTGGTGGAGCGGTGGACGTCAGCGCACACCAAGCAGGAAGTCGCACACCTTCTGTCGAGGACGGGAATCCCGACCGCACCGGTGCTCAGCCTCGCCGAACTGATGGATGATCCGCACGTTCAGGCGCGTGGGGTGCTGAGGTGGATGGACGACGAGTCGGGCAGGTGGTTGACGCTGGGCAGTCCGTTGTTTTTGTCCGACTCTCCGATGGTCGAGCCGGATCGTGCGCACGGACTCGGTGCCGACACCGACACGATCCTGCGGGACGAACTCGGAATGACGGAGGACGAGGTCGCAGCCCTCCACTTCGAAGGCGCGATCTGAGTTTTGTAACCAAGAAGGCAATCGAAAGGTAGATCATGATGCAGGGCTTGGTATTCGAAGGCGATCGGCAGATCTCGTTGCGCGATTTCTCCGATCCGAATCCTGGTCCGGGCGAGGTGTTGCTTCGTGTAACTGCCTCCGGAATGTGCGGGTCCGACCTCCACTATTACCGAGCAGAGGCGAGCGCGCCCGACGCGCCGGTGTGTATCGGCGGCCACGAGCCGGCGGGTGTGATCGAGGAACTCGGTGCCGGCGTCGACCCCGTGCGGTTCGCCGTCGGCCAACGCGTGATGGTCCATCACTACGCCGGGTGCGGCGGTTGTGAGGCCTGCAGGTCGGGATGGACACAGATGTGCACTACCGGTCCGGCGACGGTGTACGGCAAGTCGGCACACGGTGCGCACGCTCCCTTCATGACGGTCTCTACGCAGTCCGTCCTGCCGCTGTCCGACAGCTTGTCCGATATCGCGGCGGCCGCCATCGGTTGCGGTACGGGCACCGCCTGGGGCGCACTCGATCGGGTGGGCGACGTCGGTGGGGCGGACCTCGTCGTGTTCGGCCAGGGGCCGGTCGGTTTATCCGCCACGATGTTGGCCACTGCGCGTGGCGCTCGAGTCATCGCAGTCGATCTCGCCGACAGCCGACTCGAACAGGCCCGTGCCTTCGGGGCCGCGGAGACGATCAACTCGGGCTCGGTGGACCCGGTCTCGATGATCAAGCAACTCACCAGCGGCGGAGCCACGGTGGCGATCGAAACTTCCGGTGCGACAGCCGCAGCGACTGCCGCGCTGGAATCTCTCGCCCCGTGGGGCCGACTGGGCGTCGTCGGTCTCGGCGGGCGCATCGAGGTCGACGTCCGCAAGTTCCTCTCGCGTCAGGTCACCATTGCCACGTCGTGGTCGCTGTCGAGCGTTCAGCAGATTCAGTGCGCGAATTTCGTCGATCGGCACCATCTGCCGGTCGATGATCTCTTCAGTCATCGCTGGACCCTCGCCGACGCCGTGGAGGCATACGCGGAATTCGACAAGCAGACGTCCGGCAAGGGCGTCTTCACCTTCTGACCGTCACCTTTTGACTGACAATCCAGAACTTCGAGAAAGCGAAACACTCACATGACCGACACTCCGAACCTCGAATTGCGCCACGCGACACCTGCCTTCCGCACGTTTGCCGGCGAGAAGGCCATGTCCGCGCTTCCCCGTGAGCTCGACCGCGTCGGAGCGAGCCGAGCGGTCGTGATCACGGTCAAGCCCATCCTCGACTACCCCGAGGCGATGCAGCGGTTGTACGACGCCCTGGGATCGAAACTCGTCGGGCTGTTCGACGGCGTCGTCGAGCACAGCCCGCTACCGGCGGTGAACAACGCGCGTCAGTACCTCGAAGACATGAAAGCGGACGCGATCATCGCAGTCGGCGGTGGATCGTCGGTCGTCACCGCGCGTGCATCGTCCATTCTGCTGGCCGAGGACAAGGACATCCGCGAGCTGTGCACCCAGCGCGGAGCCGACGGAAAACTTACGAGCCCGCGCCTGTCGGCTCCGAAGCTACCGCAGTGGGTCGTCCCCAGTACTCCGACGAGCGCCTACGCGAAAGCTGGTGCTGCGGTGCGCGATCCGGAGACCGGAGAACGGCTGGCATTGTTCGACCCGAAGGCGCGCGCGCAGGGGGTCATCCTCGACCCGGTCATGGCCGTGACGGCACCGGAACGGCTCGCCTGGTCGGCCTCTCTGAACGTATTCTCCATGGCGATCGAGGGCCTGCAATCCAGTACAACCGACCCCCTCGCGGACGCCCTGCTGATGGGAGCGCTTCGTGGCGTCAACGAGTGGCTGCCCCGGCTTGCGTCCGACCCCAAGGGTGCACAGCCGCGGCTGAACCTGATGCTGTCGTCGTTGCTGAGTGGTCAAGGTAGTGATTTCACCGGTGGCGGACTTGCACAGGCGCTTTCGCATGCGATCGGACCCAGGTCCTCGGCATCCAACGGCGTCGTCGAAGCGCTGATGCTTCCACATGTCACGCGCTGGAATGTGCCCGTAGCCGCCGAACGTATCGCAGGCATGGGGGCAGGCCTCGGGATCGTCGACCGAAGTGTCGACGGTGTCATCGCTGAAATCGAGCGCCTGCTCGAGGTATTCGGGGTGCCCACCCGTCTGCGTGATATCGGCGTCGAGAACGACGACATCGCCGAGGTCGCGGACCACGCACTGGACGACTGGTCGATCACGACCGGACCCCGCGCCGTGGACCGTCAGCAACTCATCGAATTACTGACGGCCGCTTGGTAACTCGCAGAATCAGACCTGGGTGGACGGGCGCAGGAGAATTTCGTTGATGGCCAGGTGACGAGGCCGACCGATGGCGAACGCAATGACCTCAGCGATGTCATCGGCAGTCACCTCGGCCTTGCTGTACATCTCGTTGACCGCAGTGTTGGTCGACTCGTGGGTGATATGGGTCGGAAGTTCGGTAGCGACGACGCCGGGCTCGATCAAGGTGACGCGCACAGTCGGAAGCAGCTCCTGCCGAAGAGCTTCCGACCAACCGTTGATCCCCCACTTGGTCGCCGCATAGACGCCGTTTCCGGACCGAGCGGTGCGGCCGGCCACGGACGAGATATTGATGATGTCCGCGCGGCCGCTGGCGGTGAGCTGGTCGAGGAAGACTTCGGTGGTGGTTATGGCGCCGAGAAGGTTCACCTCGATCATCTGCCGATAGTCCCCACGCTGGTCCGCCGAGAACGGCCCGAGGAGCATCACGCCGGCGTTGTTGACGAGCACGTCGGCGCCACCGAGTTCCTTCTTGACCTGCTCCGCCGCAGCAACGAGGGCATCGCGGTCGGTGACGTCAGCCTCGATGGCAAGCGCGCCGTCGCCGAGGTCTGCTGCGAGCGCGTCGATGCGATCGCGCCGACGTGCGAGGAGTGCAACCTTGAAACCGGCGGCGTGGAGATGGCGCGCCGTCGCCTCACCGATTCCGGACGACGCTCCGGTGATAACGGCTACACCTGCAATGGAAGAGGTCACGATGTTCCTTTCGTTCGGGTCTTCGGTGAGACCAGTCAACCTGGCCTCTCGTGCGGGTGGGAGGGCTTGCCGATACAGGTAACAGCAGTGCCTCCCTGGTTGGCACGACGGGTCGTACCGTCGGTGTGATCCGGGGGCACACGCACAACGACTCGAAAGGCAGACGATGGAGATCGACCCGCAGAAGCCGACAGTCAAGAATCCCGCAGCACGATTCGCCGGGGACGTCTGGCTCGACCCGATCGCGTTTCCCCGCGAGGACGGTCAGCGCATGACCGTCGCGAAGGTGCGATTCGCTCCTGGAGCGCGCACGGCGTGGCATTCGCACGCGGTGGGGCAGACGCTGCACATTACCCAGGGCGTGGCCTGGGTCGGCACTCGAGGTGGTACGAAAATGGAAGCACATCAGGGTCAGACGCTCTACTGCCCGCCGAACGAGGAGCATTGGCACGGAGCTTCCGCGGACTCGTTCATGGAACACCTTGCAATGCTCGACAACGCCGAAGACCCTTCGACCACCACCGCCTGGTTCGAGCACGTCACCGATGACGAGTATCGCGCATGACCGGCGAACCGGCGTTCTTCTCGGTCGACAGGACGCCGCACGGCGATGTTCTAACTCCACTGCCCACTGCGGCGGGCAACTGGGGCCCGAACAGGATGCGAGGGCTGGCTGTCAGTGGTGCGCTCGCGCGCGCCGTCGAGCATGCCGTGCCAGACTCCGAATTCCGGCCGGTGCGTTGGACACTGGAACTCTGCCGCGTTGCGACAATGGATAGATGTCACGCGGACGTCAGGATTATTCGCACCGGTAAACGGATCAGTCTTGTCGAGGCAGACCTGCTGCAAGGGGATACCAAGGTCGCCACCGCCAGGGCACTGTTCCTCAAACCCGACCCGGATGTCTCCACCGCAGATGTGTGGTCACAGACTAGCCAGCTGCAGTGTCCACCGACTGATCTGAGCCCGGGTACCGAAGAGCCGCGGCTGCATTACAGCGATGACACAGGATGGGTGTCCACTCCGGCATCCGACCACAACGGCACCCGAAAAATCATGTGGGTGTTGGGAGTTCGGGTGGCGGAGGACGAAGCGCTTTCAGCCTTTCAATTCGCTGCCAGCGCAGCCGATGTGGCGAGCGTGGTCGGTAACTGGGGAACTGCAGGCATGCAGTTCATCAATGCCGACGTCACCCTCGCGCTCGCCCGGCTACCGCAGGGACTCGAGATCGGCCTCGCCGCAACGGATCGCGTCGAAACAGACGGAATCAGTACGAGCACCGTCACCGTTTTCGATCGGAGCGGGACTCTGGGTACCGCGGTAGTGTGCGCTCTCGCCAACGTGCACGCTTCCGTCGACCCGCGCATGCGCTGAACGTGGCAGACAGCATCGAGCCTCCGGGCAGGCACTGGCAGTACCTGGTACGCCAGTAACTCCCCTCGGCCGCCGAATCACTCTTTACTGGACGTATGCAGCAGACACCCCACAGCCAATCCCACCGACCACGTCAAGTTTCGCGACGGTCCGCCGTCGGGGGCACTCTCGCCCTCGGGGTGGCCGGGTTGGCCGGAATCGCAGCCGGATGCGCCCCCGATTCTGGCGTGAACGTACCAACGAGTACTGCGCCTAGCCGGACCACCGACCCGACCCGACGCGCAGCATCCGGGTCGGTGTTACTCGCCTACTTCTCGCGATCCGGAGAGAACTATTACTACGGAGATCGGACCGAACTCGAGATTGGCAACACCGAGGTTCTGGTCGGGATGATCCGTAGTCGCCTCTCATGCGACGTGCACAAGATCGAACCGGCCGACCCGTACCCGTTCGACTACGAGGAAACGGTCGAGAGGAACAGGAACGAGCAACGCGACGACGTGCGGCCCATCATTGCCAACCAGCTGTCCTCCTTCGGGACACATTCGATCGTTCTACTGGCAAGCCCGGTGTGGAACAGCAGCGCACCGATGATCATGCACACGTTCGTCGAATCCCTGGATTTAGCTGGCGTGACCATCTATCCGATCACCACTCACGCGGTCAGTGGGCTGTCCGGAGTGCCGAGTGTCTACGAAGAACTGTGTCCCGACGCGATCATTGGCGCCGGATTCACAGCTCGGGGGGAGGCAGTGGCCGAGGCAGGGGGTGCACTCGACGACTGGCTGCGCCAGGTTGGGCTCGTTTGACGCTGGGGCGAACGGTCTCGACCCGTGGTGCCCCCAGAACTTCGTGGGCAACCGTCGACGACACCAGCACCGCCGAGGCCTGAGGTCAAAACCCATAGGCCTGAACTGATTATCTGGTGCTTAATGTCAGACGTCAGACGTCCGCGTCGGAGCTACTCGATAACTCGAGAAATCTGGGATCAACGTTCGGCACTGGTGTCAGATCAGCTCCGGATTCTCGGCGTACACCTCTTCGAGGATCGACATGTCGAACAGTTGGTCCGCCGTAATCTCCAGCCCCGCTTTCGACAGTGCCGCGATGTTCTGTTCGATCAGTTGGGGTGTCATCGTGAACAACCCGTTTGCTTTGGTATCTGCCGACACCACAAGATCGTTCTGTGCGGTGGCTTCCTTGATCTGCTCTTCGAGTTCCAGGTTCTGGTCCTTGCCGTAGACCTCGACGGCAAGCCGTGCCGACTCTGCCGGATCAGCGACCGCATCCTTCCATCCCTGGATCTCGGCCTTCAGGAATGCCTTGAGCTTGTCCCTCTCGTTGTCGATGGTGGACTGGAGAACCGTGAACGATTCGGCGACCAACGGCAGGTTGTAGTCCGCGAAGAGGAAGTGGGCGTTGGGGAAACCTTTGGCGGCCAGCGTGATCGGCTCGTTGGTGACGTAGGAGACCCAACCGTCCACCTCGCCGTTTGCCAGGGGGCTCGGATCGAACTGCGCGGGCACGATCGTCATCTGGCTTTCGGTCAGGCCGTTTGCTGCCAGGAGAGCTCCGAAGACGAGCTGATTGGAATCCTGGACGCCGATCTTCTTGCCGATCATGTCCTGCGGTGAGTTGATCGGTGCCGCAGCGGAACTGACAATCGCAAACGGATTCTTCTGGAACGTGGCCCCGACGATTTTTGCCTCCAGTCCGTCGAGTACGGCGGGGGCTGTGAGCTGCGGTGCGGACATTCCGATCCACACCTTGCCGGTGTCCAAGCCGGCTTCGACGCCGGTGCCGGCTGCGCCACCTGCCACCAGGTCTACATTCCCGAACCCGGCATCCTTGTAGTACCCCTTGTCGAGAGCGAAGTACTCGCCGGCGAACTCGATGTTCTTGATCCAGGACAACTGCACTGCAACTGTTCCGAATTCGGAACCGTCGTCCGTGGTTCCGCCACTCGAACTGCTGGAGTCACTGCTACACGCGAGCAATGACGCACTACCGGCGACTGCGATGCCGGTCAGCGCGGAGTAGCGGAAGAAGGCCCTGCGGTCCAGCTGGCGGACGGGCTTGAATGGCGTCATGAATCGGAACACTAGGGCCAGTCGGTTTCGTTCAGTTTGCTTGGGAGAGAGAGTTTGTTGAGGTCGTGTTAACAGATGTCACGACTTGCCCGCCGAAGGACCGAAGCGAGACAGAGCGATGCTTTCGAAGATCCCGACCACGGCGTAGAGGACGATCGACACCACGGTGATCACCACGATAGATGCCCACAATTCGTTGTACTGGTAGCGCGGAATGGCTTTGATCATGCTCGAACCCAAGCCTTGACCGCTACCGAGCCATTCGCCGATGAGTGCTCCGATCAAAGCGCCGGGCACTGACACCCTAGCGGCGGCGAACACCGCCGGAAGTGCGGACGGTACGGACACCATTCGCAATGCGGTCCAACGACTCCCACCGTACGCAGCTATGAGGTCTTGTGCCTGAGCCGGAGCGGCACGTAGACCGACCATGATCATGACGAGGGCTGGGAAGAACACCACTATCGCAACCATGACCGTCACACCCACGATTCCGCGGCCGAATATCAGGACGATGATCGGGGTCATCGCAACGAGAGGAACAGATCGTAGAAGCATTGCAACGGGCATGAAAGTCTGTTCGACAGTGCGGGAAACGACGAAGATCGATGCCACCACGAGCGCGGCAGTCATTCCGACGGCAAAGCCGACACCGGCGTCGCGCAGAGTGATGAACAGGTTGTCGATGATGCCCGAACGAGCGTCGGCGGACTTAGGACCGGAGAACAGGTACTCCCAGACGTCGGCCGGCGTCTTTCCCACACGCGGGCCGACCTGGGGGAAGGTGTTGAGGAAGACCACCCAGATGACAAGCAACAGCGCCGAGGCGATGGCAATCGGAGCGAGGAATCTCAATGTTCCTCGTACCGCGGTCATTTCTGTGCTCCCGGAGCGTTCGTCCACGGGGTGACGAGCCGGGCGATCGCTGCGACGACGGCGTATCCCAGGCCGGCCAGCAAGGCGGCGGCGATGGCCATTCCCCACGTTCGCGGGACGTTGTACGACGTCTGAGCGGCCGTGAGTGCGACGCCGATCCCGCTGTCCACCCCGCCGAGATACTCACCGAGAATTGCACCCAGTACGGCCGAGGGTGCAGCAATCTTGAGGGCGGCAAAGGTGCTCGGAAGTGCGCTCACCAATTGAACTTTGGTGAACTTCTGCCAACGCCCACCACCGTAGGCGGCAACGAGATCGAGGCTCGTCTTGTCTGCCGATCTCAGGCCTGCGAGTGTGCCGACCATCGTGGTGAAGAAGCAGTACATCGCGGCGAGAAAGATTGTGGGGGTCCGGCCGCCGAAGACGACCAGGATGATTGGGCCAAGCGCCAACAGCGGTGTGCAGTAGCTCAGGATCGCCAATTGTGTGGCCAATCCCTCGATGGGCGGAATGAGGACGACAAGCACGGCAAGCGTGATCGCCAGCAGATTTCCCCAGAGAAAGCCCTGCAGCGCACCGGAAGCCGTGACGGTGAAATTGGGTCCGTAGAGCGACCAACCGTCGTCGAACATCGTTGAAACAACCACCCACGGCGTCGGAATCGTACCTCCCGCAACACCGGCCGCCGCCAGAATCCACCAGAGAGCGATCAGTCCGCAGATGCCGACTGCACCGCCGAACCACGTTGGACGCTTCAATCGGATCCGGCGCGGTACAGATGGCTGCGCCGCCGCGGTCGCGACGTTCTCGATATCGGTAATTGTCATGCGACGCCTGCTTTTCCGAAGAGCAGTCCGGAGAGGTAGTCGTGGATCTCGTGGAACTCGGGTGTACGCATCATCTCGGGAGTACGCGGGCGCGGCAGGTCGATCGGCACGACTTCGAGGACGCGTCCGGGCCTCGGCGTCATGACGGCAACGACGTCGGAGAGGAACACGGCTTCGGCGATTCCGTGAGTCACCATCAACGTGGTCGCCGGTTTCTCGGTCCAGATCCTGAGCAATTCGATATTAAGTCGTTGTCGGGTCATGTCGTCCAGCGCGCCGAAGGGTTCGTCGAGTAGGAGGACACTCGGCTTGACCACGAGCGATCGTGCGATCGACACACGCTGACGCATACCGCCGGACAATTGAGCGGGCTTGGCCTTCTCGAATCCTTCGAGGCCGACGAGAGCGATCAGGTCGGCGATCTGGTCGGGGTCGGGATCGATGCCGGCAACCTGAAGCGGCAGTTTGATGTTGGAGGTCACCGTCCGCCACGGCAGCAAAGCCGAATCCTGGAAGGCGATTCCGAGTTCGCGGCGCTTGCGTAACTCGGCGGGCGACTGTCCGTTGACAAGTGCTGTTCCCGACGTCGGAGTGTCGAGGCCCGCAAGGATGCGGAGAACGGTGGACTTCCCGCATCCGGACGGCCCGAGCAGAGACAGAAAGGATCCTTCGCTGGTTTGAAGGGACACGTCGGTCAGCGCGGTCACCGACCGACGACCCATCTCGAAGGTCTTGCCGAGGCCGGAGATGTCGAGACCGGTTCCAGCGGGGCGAGGTGTGGTGACGGGACTGGTCATTCCCGCACAGTACGAACGTCCGGTTGCGGTCATGTTGCCTGCGCGTCACCGCTGCGTGAGGCTGGTTCGGCGTCTCCTGTCACAGCGCCGTGGTGAGATGGACGTCTGGACGGAGTGAGGGGAGCGAAGATTGCTGAAGTTGTACCGGGCCGAGCGTTCGGACACCTTGGTCTCGGCGTTGGCCACGCTCCTCCGTACACCGCTGTCGGATCCATTCGCCCAGGAAACTGTTGCGGTGCCGGCCAAGGGCGTCGAGCGTTGGCTCAATCAGCGGCTGTCCTCCCAGCTAGGTACGTCCGGACCGTCAGCAGTGGACGGAATTTCTGCGAACATCGCGTTTCCTTCACCCGCGCGCCTGGTCGCGGAATCCGTGGCTGCGGTCAGTGGAATCACGGCTGACGACGACCCATGGTCGCCGACGCGATTGGTGTGGACGGTTCTCGACGTGATCGACGAGTCCCTCGGCGAGCCCTGGTGCGGAGTCCTGGCGAAGCATCTCGAAGGCCATCGTGAAGGTCGACGGTTTGCCTCCGCCACACATGTCACCGAACTCTTCCGCAGTTATGCCGCGCAACGCCCACAGATGCTGATCGACTGGGCCGCCGGGCGGTTGACCGACGGACACGGATTGGCGCTGTCGGAGGATTTCGAATGGCAGGCACGTCTGTGGTGCATCGTCGCGGACAAGATCGACGTTCCGGGGCCCGCAGAGCGACTGGGGCAAGTGAGCCGCGCGCTGGTCGAGGACCCGGCCTTGGTCGACCTACCGGAACGTCTGTCGGTCTTCGGGCCGACCCGGCTGCCGGTCGATCAGCGAATGATCTTGAGCGCACTCAGTGCGAATCGGGACGTGCACATCTGGCTCCCGCATCCCAGCCCCGCGCTGTGGACCAAGATGAGCTCGCGCATGCAGCCTCGAAGTGAGAGCACGATCCGACGTTCGGAAGACGGGTCAGCGCTGATATCTGCCAATCCGTTGCTGTCGAGTCTTGCTCGCGACGTTCGTGAACTTCAGATCAGCCTCGGTGCCGCCGAGTTCGAGTCGGTGCATCTTCCCGAACCAGCCGGCCCGAAATCCCTCCTGGCGACGGTCAAGGCCGATGTCATCGCAGATCGTGCTCCCAGCGTTGCAGCGGAACCGGACGGGACAGTTCAGGTCCACGCTTGCCACGGGCCGGCACGGCAGGTCGAGGTGCTCCGCGAATGTCTGCTCCGATTGTTCGAGGACGACCCGACATTGCAGCCACGCGACGTACTCGTGATGTGCCCGGACGTCGAAACGTACGCACCCTTGGTTCGTGCTGCATTCGGGCAAGGTGTCCATGGACACCCGGGGCATCTTCTTCGAGTAAAGCTGGCAGACCGCGGATTACGTCAGACCAATCCTGTCCTGGCCGTTCTCGGCTCTCTCCTCGAATTGGCCGACGGCCGGGCCACAGCCAGTGAGGTTCTCGACCTTGTTGCGACCGAGCCTGTCCGCACACGTTTTTCGTGGGGCGACGACGAATTGGAAAGACTGCGGGAATGGACGACGGAAGCGGGTGCTCGCTGGGGAATCGGTAGTCGGCAGCGTGCCACGTTCGGTCTCGATGCATTTCCGCAGAACACCTTCAACACCGCCATGGACCGAATCTTGTTGGGGGTCAGCGCGGACGAATCGGAAAATGCCTGGTTGGATCTCGCGCTGCCACTCGATGACGTGGACGGCACAGACATCGATCTGAGTGGACGTTTCGCAGAGTTCGTCGATCGCCTGGCAGTCTCGCTTCGCGATCTTGCCGGCCCACATTCGCCGGCCGAATGGCTTCGTGTGCTGATGCGGGCCCTGGATCTACTGACCGACACTGCGCCCGCCGATTCCTGGCAGAGCGCGGGGGCCCACCGCGAACTTGTAGCTGCTGTCGAATTCGGCGGAGAGACGGTGTTACGTCTGGCCGATGTTCGCGCGATGCTCTCGCGCAGCCTCGCTGGCAGACCTACGCGTGCCAACTTCCGAACCGGCGAACTGACGGTGTGCACGATGGTTCCGATGCGTTCGGTGCCGCATCGCGTGGTCGTTCTGATCGGGCTCGACGACGAGGTGTTCCCTCGAACCGGTGGAGTCGACGGCGACGACATCTTGTCCCGTGATCCAGTTGTGGGGGAGCGTGATCTGCGCAGTGAAGACCGGCAACTGCTTCTCGATGCCGTGATGTCTGCGGGTGAGCATCTGATTCTGTTGTATACCGGTGCCGATCCGGTCACCGGTGTCGTCAGACCGCCGGCGATCCCCCTCAGTGGCCTCCTCGACGTACTCAGTGCGACGGTGGGCCCGGAAGCGATCAACGGGGTGCTGACTCGACACCCGTTGCAGTCGTTCGACAATCGAAACTTCTCGCCGGATCAGCCGTTCAGCTTCGACACGGCAGCGCTGGCCGGTGCCAGGGCTGCTGCCGGAACACCGATCGAATTGCCGACAGTCTTGTCGGCCAAGCTACTCGAGGTGCATCCGAAGGAAGTGAACCTTGCCGACCTGGTGAACTTCCTCGTACACCCCGCCCGTGGTTTTCTGCGCCAACGCCTCGGCGTCCGGGTACCGGAACTCGACGACGACATCGCGGATTCGCTGGCAACCGAGCTCGATCCACTGTCCACCTGGGCTCTGGGTGACCGAATGCTTCTCTCGCGCTTGGCTGGACGCAGCTCGGCGGATTTCCGTGCAGCCGAGTGGCGCCGCGGTACTTTGCCGCCCTACAACCTGGGCGCCTCGGTTCTGGGCAACGTCGAGTGGGTGGTAGACCAACTTGCCGGTCTTGCATTGCCACACCTCGAGGGCGACTCCGAGGCTGTCGACGTCGACATCGACCTCGGTGACGGGCGTCGTCTCACCGGAACGGTAACCGGTGTGCACGGCAATTCAGTGGTGCGAGCGTCGTATTCCTCACTGGCGCCTAAACATCGAATGACGGCCTGGATAAACCTGCTCGCCTTGAAAGCGCACGGACGACCCGGTGCGCTCGATGCAGTCTCCATCGGACGGGGTCGGGGAAAGATAGCAGCGGCACGGTCGGTGCTCGATGCGCCAGGCAATGCGGTCGAGATCCTGCAGCAACTGGTGGACCTACGCGAGCGGGGGCTGCAGCGTCCGTTGCCGATGTGGGCCGCTACTTCAGCCGAATATGCGCGCCGACGCTTTGGTGGCGAGTCGGTCGACGATGCGACAAACGGTGCGGACACCCAGTGGACCGGGCAGTACGGCGAGATGATCGATCCGAGCAACGCTTACGTTTTCGGAGAAGCTCGAACACTGGCGGAGTTGGCTGCGGATCCGCCGTCGGACGACGAATTCGTCTGGGCCGAGGAACCGACTCGATTCGGAGTTCTCGCCCGACGACTGTGGGATCCGTTGCTGACCAACGAAAGAGCGGAGTAACCCGTGGACTTCGACCTTTTGGGGCCGCTACCGACCGGCACCACGGTGTTGGAAGCGAGCGCCGGAACTGGCAAGACCTACGCGATCGTCGGACTCGCGACCCGTTGTGTTGCCGAAGGTCTCGCTGACATTTCGCAAGTTCTGCTGGTGACATTCAGCCGGGCCGCCACTCAGGAACTTCGTGAGCGTGCCAGGGAGAGGTTCGCCGGAGTGTCCGCCGCTCTGGTCGACCCGGAGGCGGCGAGGCGGTCGGATGATGATCTGGTGTCGTACCTCGCCACAGCTGACGACGAGGAGATCGGCGTGCGGCGTCGTCGACTCCTGCGCGCTCTCGCGGAGTTCGACGCCGGCACCATCACGACCACCCACAGTTTCTGTCAGAGGATGCTCGACGGACTCGGCATCGCCGGGGAACGCGAACCCGACACAACTTTTGTGGAGTCGGTCGACGACCTGATCAGTGAGGTCGTCTCGGATTTGTACCTCAGCCGCTACAGCCGGACGGACTCGTCTCCACCGTTTTCCACGAAGGACGCGCTGGCCATTGCCCGAAGCGCAGTCGGCGATGGCCAGGCAATTCTCGAACCCGACGGCGAGGAGGAGACCGCTCCCGGTCAGCGAGTCCTGTTCGCGGCGGCTGCTCGTCTCGAGGTTGAACGACGTAAGCGGACCAAAGGAATTCGCGACTTCAACGATCTCCTGACGCTGCTGCACGGCGTGTTGACGGATCCGGAATACGGCCCCGTCGCGTGCCGTCGGGTGCGCGAGAAGTTCAAGGTCGTGCTGATCGACGAGTTCCAGGACACCGATCCGTTGCAGTGGGACATTCTGCGGTTGGCCTTCCACGGTCACACCACCCTGGTCCTGGTCGGTGATCCCAAACAAGCCATCTATGCGTTCCGCGGGGCAGAAGTCCTGAGTTATCTCGATGCGGTCAATCAGGCGGATGCGCACCAGGAGTTGACCACCAATTGGCGCAGCGATCCAGGGTTGTTGGCGGCACTCGAACACCTCTACGGCGGCGCCGCACTGGGTAACGAGGGCATCGTCGCGCATCCAGTAGAGGCTTCGCACAAGAAGTCTCGGTTGTCCGGCCCGGTGCCGATGCGTGTACGCCATCTGGCGCGTACCGGAGCCGGACCGCTCAATCGTTCGGGATTTCCGGCCGTAGGCAGACTTCGCAGTCGCGTCGCCGACGACGTCGCAGCAGACGTGGTCGGACTGCTGGGCAGCGATGCCCGCTTGGCAGTCGACGGTGATCCGCGCCCGGTCGAGCCGGGAGACGTCGCGGTATTGGTGCGCACCCACAAGCAGGTGGCGATGATTCGCGATGCCCTCGATGCCGTAGGTGTACCGTCCGTGTTGACCGGCGGTTCCAGTGTTTTCGCGACACCCAGCGCAACACAGTGGCTATGGCTGCTGCAGGCGATCGAGCAGCCGCACCGGTCTGATCGCGTCCGGTTGACCGCCCTCTCTCCGATTTTCGGGCGCACCGCCGAAGAATTGGACCTCGACGGCGACAACGTCGTCGCGGAACTCGCGGGTCAACTGCGCTCATACTCCGGGTTGTTCGCACGCGTCGGGTTCGCAGCCGTGTTCGAAAGGATCTCCGCCGAAACGAATCTGGAGAAGCGTGTACTCGCGGCCCCGTCCGGCGAACGAGATTTCACCGATCTGCGGCACGTCGCACAACTTCTCGGCCGCGTCGCCACCGAGGAAGCGTTCGGGTTGAGCGCATTGGTTCGCTGGCTCTCCGATCGGATCAAGGACCCGACGTCCGGGAGCGCAACCGACAGAAGCCGTCGCCTCGACAGCGATGCTGCCGCTGTACAAATCGCAACCGTGCACGCCACCAAAGGGCTCGAATTCCCGATCGTCTACGTCCCGTTCAGTTGGGAGAGCGTAGGCGGCTTCAACTCTCCGACGCAGTTGTTGCACGATCCGGATGGGCGCCGCATCCTCGACGTCGGCGGGCAGGAAGGCCCGGGGCACAACGCCAGAAAGACTGTTGCGGAGGCTGAAGAAGCGGGCGAAGAACTGCGGCTGCTGTACGTGGCGCTGACCCGGGCGCAGTGCCAACTAGTGCTCTGGTGGGCGCCAAGCTACGGGACCTCCCGCTCGCCACTGCACCGCTTGATGCTCGGACGTACACCCGGCATCGCCGAACCTGCTCGGGTAGTGAAGGTGCTCGACGACGGTACAACCGCAGCACGACTCGCGACGTGGCCGGCAGCAGCTTCCGATGTGATCTCGGTGGAACCTGTTGGTCCACATCCACCCTCGCCCGTCCAGTGGTCCGGTGCAGCCGCGAACGTGACCGAACTGGCCGCGGCGCGTTTCGATCGAGACCTGGACACTCTCTGGCGTCGTACGTCGTACTCGGCACTGACCGCCGGAGCTCACCACGCGGTCACGAGCACCGACAGTGAGGTAGAGGATCCCGAAAAGGACGACGAGCCGGAGGATTCCGTAGACGTCGGGACCGTCACCCCCTCGCCGCTGGAGGCGTTGCCTTCACCGATGAACGGTCTTCCGGCGGGCGCCGCATTCGGCACGCTGGTGCATGAAGTGCTCGAGGTGGTGGATACGGCTGCTTCAGACCTGAGAGCGGAACTCCGTATACGCTGCGCCGAGGCGGTCTCGGTTCGGGCGGCCGAGGTCGACTCCGAAGCACTCGCGGATGCATTGTTGCTGGTGATGCAGACTCCACTGGGATTCGGAACCTTGGCCACGATCGCGCCGAAAGATCGTCTTCCCGAACTCGATTTCGAACTCCCACTGGCCGGTGGCGACGATCCGGTGTCGATGAGTGTCACACTTCGCGGAGTGTCGGAACTGTTGAGGCGCCACCTTCCCCCGGACGACATTCTGGCGTCGTACGCCGACCATCTTGACCGTGTCGAGACGTCACCGATGCGCGGGTTCCTGACGGGCAGTATCGACGCCGTCTTGCGGATCCCGGGCCCGTCGTTCGTGATCGTCGACTACAAGACAAATCGGCTGGGCCGCGGCGATCTGACGGCTGCCAACTACACGCGCGAACTCATGGCGACGGAGATGATGCGCTCGCACTATCCCTTGCAGGCACTGCTGTATTCGGTTGCGCTGCATCGATATCTGCGGTGGCGACTGCCCGACTACGATCCGCATCACCATATCGGAGGCGCGCAGTATCAATTCGTGCGGGGGATGCTCGGCCCGGACAGTCCGCCGGAATGTGGTGTATTCGAATGGAAACCGCCTGCTCAGCTGACGGTTGAACTATCGGATCTGCTGGCCGGTCTTGATGCGTCCCACACAGTAGGGGAGAAGATTCGATGACCGAGGCGCAATTGGCGCAGCGCGCCAAAGGGATCGTGCGAATCTTCAACGAAGCCGGGGTTCTGGTTGCCGCCGACGTTCATGTCGCGACGAGAGTGTGCAGCCTGGGCGGTGAAACTTCCGAAGAAGTGATGCTGGCCGCGGCGTTGGCAGTTCGGGCCGTGCGATCAGGTTCGGTGTGCCTCGATCTACGACGGATGCGCGATGTGAGCGTCGACAATGCGACGGAAGACGAACTTACGTCGTTGCCGTGGCCCGAACCGTCGGAGATCGTTGCCGCCCTTCGCCTGAGCCCTCTGGCGATCGGCGGCAACGCCGGACCGCTCAGGCCCCTCCGGTTGGTCGACACGGACGACGGTGAGCTTCTCTACCTCGATCGGTACTTTCTGCAGGAGCAGACGATTCGGCGAGTGCTCGACGAGCGTGCGTCCACGTGGCCGCCCGCCGACCTGAAAGCGGTCCGAACGCGCCTGGATTCGCTGTTCGTCGACGAGAACGGGCCGACCACCAGCCCTGATCGTCAACGGATAGCCGCTGCTCTTGCCGCGACACAGTGGACGACGGTCATCGCCGGTGGGCCCGGAACCGGCAAAACCCATACGGTCGCACGTATTCTCGCTCTCCTGTCGGAGGAGCTGGGTTTGAATGCTCGCATCGGGCTGGCCGCACCGACGGGCAAAGCCGCAGCACGTCTGCAAGAGTCCGTACGTGAGCAGACCGCGAGCCTTGGCCTTCCCGAAGAACTCGCGGCCATGACCCTGCACCGGCTGCTCGGTTGGCAGCGGGGGAGTTCGAGCCGTTTCAAATACAATGCGACCAACAGACTTCCATACGACGTGGTCGTCGTCGACGAGACGTCGATGGTCTCCCTCACCTTGATGGCGCGCCTGCTCGAAGCGGTTCGCCCCGATGCCCGGCTACTGCTCGTCGGCGATCCCGATCAGTTGACCTCAGTCGACGCCGGCGCTGTTCTTGCTGATCTTGTCGCCCGCCCGGTAGAAGTCAGTGGAAATCCGGCGCTGACACAGTTGGTGGGTGACGACCTCACGGCCACCGGTTCCGAAGAGTCCCTGAGTGTGGACGAGCAGGATCGTCTGCGGGGCGGGATTATTCAACTCTCACGCGGGCGCCGCTTCGACGGAACCATCGCGTCGTTGGCCAGGGCAGTGCGAGCGGGAGATTCCGCTGAGGTTCTGCGTATCCTGCGTAGTGGCGATCCCGCCGTCTCCTTCCACTCTCCCGAGGATGTTGACGCATTGCGCGCCGATATCGTTGTGAGTTCAGAGGTGGTGACGAGGTCGGCCGAGGAGGGTGATGCGATCGGCGCCCTGAAAGGACTGGAATCGCACCGTCTTTTGTGCGCGCACCGTGACGGACCGTACGGTGTCGGGCGGTGGGCGCAGCAGGCGATGGAGTGGGTCGGCACGGCATCAGGGCAATTCCTGGACCCGACGAGGTGGTATCCGGGCCAACCCCTGTTGGTGACGGCCAACGACTACGAGGCCAAGATCTACAACGGGGATGCCGGGGTGATCGTGCAGCGTGAGGATGGCGTTCCTATTGCTGCATTCCAGCGGGGGAGTGATGCGTTTCTGATTCACCCGAGCCAACTCTCGTCGGTGCAGACCGTTTACGCGATGACGATTCACCGGAGCCAGGGCAGCCAGTACGACACGGTATCGGTGATGCTGCCGGCCGAGGCTTCGTCACTGCTCACCCGGGAGTTGTTGTACACGGCGATCACTCGCGCCAGAAACCATGTGAGGGTAATCGGCACCGAGGATTCCGTGAGGGCGGGAGTTCAGCGACAGGTGCTCAGGGCAAGTGGGCTGCGTCGGGAGATCCGTCCGTACGACGGGCCGTGAAAGTCGGATGTTGCGGATTCTCTTGGTCATACGTTGTATACGACGAACACCTTGCGTACGGTCTCGGTGACCGTCCACGTACCCTTCCATCCGATTGGGAAGATTGCACTCGTACCGGCAACGAGATGTACGGGATCGCCGGCGTCCTCCTCGACGGTCATGGCGCCGGAGACGATAGTGATGATCTCGCCGCGGGTGAGGAACTCCCACCGCGACTTTCCCGGTTCGCTCTCCCAGACTCCGGATTGAATGCGGCCGTCGTCACTGGTGAACTCGACATCTGCACGAGTGATGATGTCTCCGCCGAGTGGCTCTGCACTGGGTTGGCCGAGCAGTGCTTGCTGGAAGATCCCACTTGCGCTGTTCAACTCTGCGGCACGGAAGGTAATGGTCACAATTCAATCCTGACTTTCGAAACTCATGTGAATCATCGGACTTGTCGATGATGTCGTGTGTCTGCTGGGTCGGGATAGGTTCACTTGTCGCATCTTTCGGCACTTCGCTCGTACAGATGTCGAAAGTGCGATCGGCCACCATTCAACCGGGGTTCAGAGACCCGGCTCGCGCCGAAACGTGACCGAGCCAATGGCAAACGGCCCCGCGTCGGTGATTTCGAACGAGGGTGATCGGTTGTGCGGCCTTACGTGGTGGACGCTGTCAACGAGGTGATGAAGCGCTCGGCTGCCGCGTCGACCTCGGCGTCGGGGGTGAGCAACCTCTGCAGCAACAGTCCTCGCAGACATGCGGTTGCGATGATGCTCTGCTGCTTTGCATCCACCACTGTGAATCCTTCGCGAAGTGCTGCCACTTCGAGGAGGTGAGCCAAGTCGTCGAGGTCGGCGGCGAAATCTTGAAATGCTTTGTGCTCGTACACCGCAAGTCCGGCCAGGTGAAAAAAGGTGCGGCTTCGATCTTCATGCTCGGCGTTCGAGTAGAAGCTCCAGATCGCCCTGCACAGGGCTGCGAACCCGAGATCTTTGCCCATCGCGGCGATGACGAGGTTGTCACGGCGGCGCGCTTCCGACAGTACGGCGCTGAGGAGACCTGGTCGTGATCCGAAGTGATAGGTCAGAAGCGTGTGGTGCACTCCGAGTCGCTCCGCTACTTGGCGCATCGACAGCTTCGGACTTGGGCCGGTTTCACCGAACTCGTCGAACAGTGCCTGTAACAGTCGCTCTCGACCCTCCCCAACCGGCGATCTCACGCTACCTCCATTGACGGGTTCACCACTGTTGAGTACGGTACCGCATATCGAATTCACCAGTGTTTAGGAAAGAGGTTTTCTAATGCTCGGGAGGTCCGTTTGACTGACGTATGGTTTGCCGGCGGCATGGTCGCGGATGGATCGGGTACCGACCCGGTCGAAGTCGACGTGTGCGTGAGCGGCGGCATTGTCACCGCGATCGGACAGGCGCCGTCGGGTTCGACGACAGTTGACTTGGACGGCATGCTTGTGACTCCGGGGCTGATCGATGCTCATGTCCACCTGGGTATTTCGAGTCCGATCCGAAGGCAATTCGGGTTTGAGCTCTCGGCAGCCGAACTGGCTGCGGGCATCTTCGCCACCGCGGGCGATGCCCTCGACGCTGGCTTCACCACGGTGCGAGACGTCGGTGGCATCGACGGCGGAGTCGTCGACGTTATTGCGAGCGGCAAGGTGCGTGGTCCGCGTGTCCTCTCGTGTGGTCCTGTGCAGTGCCAGACCGGTGGACACGGCTACTACGGGGCCGCATGGGAGCCGACCGAGCTGTGGAACATGCACCACATTCCAGGGCTCTGCGCCTTGTCCTTGATGTCGGGTAATGCCGACGAGCTACGACGCAACGTGCGCGAATCGTTCCGCCGAGGCGCAACATTTCTGAAACTGTGCGTCACCGGCGGTGTCGTCGGAGGCCATGACCGCCTCACCGACACACAGTTCACCGTCGAGGAAATCTCCGTGGCAGTGGAAGAAGCAGCGTCGCGCGGCACCTACGTCACGGTCCACGCGCACAACAATGCGGGCATTCGCAACGCAGTGCGGGCGGGAGTGCGGTGCGTGGAACACGGCACCGACATCGACGCGGAGACTGCCCAGTTGATGCGCGAGCACGACGTGGCTCTGGTCCCCACCTTCGCCGTGGTGGAGCAGTTGACGGACACCGAAAGCATGGACCTGGACCCGGCAATACGAGAGCGTGCAGCCGGAGTGCGTCAACGCATGGCCAGAGCGCTCGAGGCCTCTCGCGCAGCAGGCCTGAGGATCGGCCTGGGCTCGGACCTCATCGGGCCGCACCAAAAGCGCCGAGGTGAGGAGTTGCGCTTGCGCGCGGAGTTGGAGTCGCCGATGCATGCACTCGTTTCGGCCACCAGCGTCAATGCCGACATTCTCGGTATCGGGGAAACCGTCGGGACTATCCGCGTCGGTATGCAGGCGGACATGGTTGCCTGGCAGCAAGACCCACTCCGAGACGCAAAGGTGTTCGCCGATCCGGACATGGCTGCTCTCGTCGTGAAGTCCGGCAATATCGTCAAGGGAGGCGTTCGATGAGCGCAATGCTGCACGGATGTTTTGCAGACACGGAGTACTTCGAAATAACGGCGAAGTCGGGGCACAGCTACGGCGTCTGGGTGACCACACCCCCCGGCTACGCGGACTCCACGGATCCCTTACCGCTGATCTACGTGATGGACGGCAACTGGGCTGTAGGTCTTACCGCCCCGCTCATCGTCACGCAGGCAGACCCGTACCTGACGGTCGCCCCGTACATTCAGGTCAGTGTCGGATATGCCGGTGAGGAAGCCGCCAACTGGGCACGGCTCCGCAACCGCGATCTCGTGCCGCCTGGGGAACCGGTAGGCGAAGAAATGATGGCTACTCTTGCCGCTGCTCGCGACTCGGGTGCAATGACCCAGGAGTACGTGGACGCCTACCTCGAGGAGCTGGCAGACACCCACGGGGACGTCTTCCTCGACTTCCTGACCAACGAACTCCACCCTCGCCTGTACTCGTCGGAGCTACGTGTCAGCGAGTCCGGGCACGGACTCTTCGGGTACTCGTACGGAGGCCTTTTCGCCCTCTACGCATGGCTGCGCGACGCGCCCCCATTCGCGACCTTCGGTGCGGGTAGTCCCGGAGTTGTGAACGCCGACAGCCAGATCCACACACTGGTCGAGGCACTGCCCGAGCGTGGCGTGGGCTCAGTTGTTCCGCAGCTGCACGTCACGCTGAACGAAGCCGAACTGACTGGACCCATTCCGATCTATCGCGGACTGTCACGCAACGTTCTCGCCGTCGTGGAGCAGTTGCATGGCAAGGGACGGTCGCAGGATGTTTCGACCGCGTTGTTGCACGAGACGCACGTAACCGGGCTGCAGGCATCGTTCCTGAGCTACTTGAAGACCTGCCATGCACGTTAGCTCTCCGTCCCGGAGGCGATGTGCCGCTGACACGTTCTAGGGCGATTTTCCGTAGACGCCGTTGAAGGAGAAGTCGGCTGTGGGTGTCCACCACGTGGTGGACACCCACAGCCGTGTCTATTCAGTTGTCGCGGCTGTCGATTCTCCAAGCCGGACAAGACTTCTAACCCATGACCGTCCCGGTCGACTCGGCATTGGGTGCCCGAAGGCGGGAGAATGCGCCGAGGTCGATTTCGAGCCCGGTGTGCATCCCGACATAGGTCAGGGGATCAGCGTCGTGATCGTGTCCAGCTTCCACTTCGTCGATGATCCTGGACATGAGGCGCCCAGCGATGGGCGCATTTTTGAATTGGTTCCCGCTGGTGCCCATGGCGACGTAGAAACCTTGTCTGTCTGTCTTGTCGTAGATCGGGGTCCAGTCAGACGCTGCGTCGTACACGCCGGCAATACCTTTCGGTTGTGAAGGGACCTCCAGGGTGGGGAAACGCCTGGCGGCGCGGAAAACCTGCGCTTCGAATCGGGCAACAGTGCGATTCGGGTTTGCGGTATCAGGATCGTCGATCCACTCGAGCGGATCGCAATCCGGTTCGGTTCCGCCGACGAGGAAACCGTTTCCAGGTTCGGCTCGCATGTAGGTTCCGAGATCCAAATCGGCGATCATCGGGCCGAGGATCTCGTCGTCGTTGTACTCAGTGGGTGCGGTGATGTGATGGACTTCCTGACGCAAGGGCCGAACCGAAACCTTGAAGTCGGACCCGACATTCGACAGCTTGTTGAACGCTCCTGACCAGGGGCCGGCGGCGTTGACGACAATCTTGGATTTCACACTTTCCCCGTCGTCGAGCCCTAGCTGCCAGGTGCCGTCAGGCAACTGCTCGACTGCCACCACACGCGTGTTGTATGCGAAAACCGCACCGTGCGAACGTGCTGCCGCAGCAAGATTCGCGGCTGCCAGTTGCGGGTCGTCGACGAACCCCGCCTGCGGTGTGTACAGCGCGCCGAGCGTGGTTTCCGCATCTGCGAAGAAGGACTCCGAGTCGACTGGCTTCGGTGGATAGTATTTACCTGCGTCGATACCGGGAATCTTTTCGACGAGTGTCGTTGCGTCCCAAAGTTGGTAGTCGATTCCGATCTTCTCGAACAGTCCAATCGTGCGCGCGTGGGGTGCGACGTCGACATCGAGCAGTGCCATCCCGCATTGCCGAAACTTCGCAAGCGCGCCGTCGACTGTCGCGTTGAGATGCTCGTTCCAGTTTTGCCAGCAATGCAGCGACTCCCAAGCCGCAGCCATACCGTCGAATGTGGAGTAGTTGAACCGGATGACCGCACTGGATGCACTGGTCGAGCCGTAGCCCGGACCACCAGACTTGTCGATGACCAGGACTTCGTAGCCTCGAGCGGCCAGTTCGTAGGCGATGGAGCTGCCGATCACTCCAGCTCCGACCACAACTGCATCGGTCTTGTCGGTAGGCACTTTCGGCCCCTCTTTCTACTGATGGCTTCGCCGGATCGAAGCGCAGCTATTCGATCCGGCGAGCTTGGGTTCTGGTAATTCCGACGCCGTCGACTTCCTCTGGAGACCCGCATCCCGACTTCTCGGATTCGGCTCTGCCTTAATGGATTTGGTACCTGAAAGTCCAGAGGTGTCCGTCGTCCTCAACTCTCTCGTGACGGCCATCGGAACGCTATCGACAGCTGCTCAAAAAATCACAGCCGTGGCGCGTCCGTTGTCAGAAATGTTTCGTCGAGCTGCCCCGCGTGGCAGACCAGTCTTTCGATTCCGGAATCCCTCGCCACAGAATGGGAAGTGCGATCAAAGCGATGGCGGTCGCGTAGAAGGCAGGCGACAGATCGCTTCCAGTGGCGTTGACCAGTGCTGCGCACACCAGCGGCGCAGTTCCTGCAAAGAGCGCATATGCGATGTTGTAGGGGATTGCCGTGCCGGTGAATCGAGCATGCGTCGGCATCATTTCGAGGATTACGAGCAAAGCGGACGCGAGTAGGGAAAGCGCGATGACCAGAGCAGCCAGTGCAATGGCAATCGCGAAAATGTTTCCGGTGCCGATGAGCATGTAGCTGGGCACTGAAACGAAAACTGACATCACCATGCCGATTCTGACGAGAGGTCTCCGGCCGATTCGGTCGACCGTGGCGCCGAAGAAGATGAACAGCGGGACTGCGAGAACCAAAGCGCCGGTTGTCATCAGCAGTGCCACCGTGCTCGAAACGTCGGCTGAAAGAATCAGAAATGTCGGCATGTAGCCGAGCAGCATATGAGTAACGACACCGAGCGAGGCGAAATACACGAATGACGTGAGCAGAGTCCGCCAGTGATTGCGGAACAGATCTGTGAGAGGGCGGGTTGGAAGGGAATCGTTTTCTTTCATTTCCTTGAAAGCCGGAGTTTCCTCGACCGCAAGCCTCATGAACAGTCCCACCATGGCGACAACGCCTCCGATGATGAACGGCCAACGCCATCCCCCGTCGGCAAAGGACTCAGTGCCGACCAAGCTGAATGACAAGACTGTGACCGTGGCCAAGATGCTGCCGACGAACGACGAAGAGCTGATAATCCCTGCGTACAAGCCTCGGCGGTGAGACGGCGCATGCTCGACGACGAAGGTTGCCGCTCCGGTGTATTCGCCACCGGCTGAGAATCCTTGAACCAAGCGACAGAGCAGCAGCAACAGCGGTGCTGCAACACCGATCGAAGCATATGTCGGTAGGAGGCCGATAGCCGCTGTCGAGCAACCCATGAGGGTAATTGCCAGGGACAGTGACCTCCGTCGGCCGAGGCGGTCACCCAGTCTTCCGAAGAATATGCCGCCGGCAGGTCTGGCCAAGAATGCGACTCCGTAAAGAGCGAAGGTGGCAAGCAGTGCGCCACTGCCGAACTCCGGAGGGAAGAACACTGTCGCGAGAACTGCGGCAGTGAAACCGTAGATCGTGAAATCGAACCATTCGACGATGTTGCCTGTCGCGCCGGCAATCAGGGCCCTACGGCGCGCCGATCGACGTCCAGGTGAAGTCTCGATTTGATGCGCTACAGGAGCATTTGCTGTGCCGGTCATGATGATTCCTCTCGGGATATGCTGAATGGCAACGGTTTTGCGACGTCACGGTGGCCGATGCCGTTCGGGGCATGCGAAATTGAAGAGGCCGACCGGACCCACGTTGATCTGGCGAACGGAGGTTGCGATCGATTCCGGATCAGGGACGACGCTTTCTCGCGCGAGAGCGCGTCGGCTGGCTTCGGCCCTCAACGCAAATCTCACGGCTGCAACGAATCTCGTCGCTGTCGTGCAACCTGTCGGTGCTGGGTATGCCTGGTCGCTGGCCGAGTGAACACGTTCCGGGTCTCATGTGCTTCGGCATGTAGCGAGCCTATGGCGCGAAAGTTAGTTGCATCACTGTCATTCGTTCAAATTGTCGCGGACGAATTTAGTCATATGTTGCAAAACGGCGAGCGTGGCTCGTACAGTTCGACCATGGCCGGAGAACTACAGCATTTGGTGGATACTACCGGGCGCCGACTGGACCGTTCCGTTGCGATCGATGATGCACAGATCCGTCTCCTCGCGTACAACTCGCATGACAGTGCCGTCGATTCAGTCAGAATGAATTCCGTTCTACAGCGGAATGTTTCACGCGAGATTGTAGACTTCATCTACGCGAGTGGAGGCCGTGAAGCCCTCGATCTCTTCACTGTTCCCGTCAACGAAGGACTAGGGCTGACCCTTGGCCGGGTCGGGATGCCGATCCGGTACCGCAATGCGCTGCTGGGCTTCGTCTGGCTGTTGACTTCAGAGGGCGAAGTTGACGAGGATCAAGCCGAGGTCTTGAGGCGCACGGCTGATGCGGCGGCGATGATCCTTCATCGCGAACAGTTGCTGGACGAGTTGTCCCGAAGTCGGGAGCGGGAACTTACTCGAGACGTACTGTCTGGCGAGCGGTCGCTGCGCGAGGACGCGGCAAGCAGATTGGCTGATGAGGGCTTGATGGCTGCGGGTCCAGCAGTCGCGGTCACTATGTTGCTTCGTCCCGTGGACCGGTCGACATTGACCGAAAGAGATCGTCTGAGTGTTGCCGTCGGCGTCGATCAGCTTCGGCGGAGGCTCCCGCGGAACAGTGCAATCCAACTCGACCGCCCCGACCACAGTCTGTTGATCGTATCGGTGGCCGAACGTTCGACTCAAACCCATCTGGACTCGCTGATCGTGGCAGCCCGGGAGCGAGTCTTGTCTGAAAGTGGACGCCAGAACATCGAATGTTGGGTTGGTATCGGTGAACCGCGAACCTCGGTTGCAGACGTGCGCGAATCCTACGAAGAGTCCAGACGTTCCGCAGATGTGGCCCAGGTCGTCAAGGTGCTCGGAAATGTTGTGCGTTATCGGGATCTCGGCGTCTACGGACTTCTGGCCGAACTGTCGGAGGATCGACTCGAGAACAGTATTCACTCAGGTTTGCAGTCCTTGCTCAGCCATGAGGACTCAAAAAGTGAGGCTCTTCTCGCGACGCTGGAGAGCTTTTTGGACAATGCCGGTGACGTAAAGCGAACGTCCGAGGCGCTCTGTGTGCATCGAGGGAGCTTGTACTATCGTTTGCGGCGAATTCAGGAGATAACACGCGCAGACTTGGCAAACGGCGACGACCGGTTGGCATTGCATTTAAGTCTGAAAGTCGCGCGGTTGTTAGATCTCCGATGATCCCAACCGAGAAGAGGGGACTGCGGAAGAATCCAGCGGCTCAACGTAGTTCGGGGCTTTCGATCGTCAAGCATGATGGTTCTGGGGTGGGAAAGGAAGCGCGTCGTACATCGGCCGGGGTGGGTTGGCTTGACCTGCTGAGACGTTCATACGTTTGATCGGGCACCTTCTATCCTCCTGTCGGCAGATGCGGCGGAGTGCAACTTTTTCGGGCATTGAAAGTGCAGAATCGTCCAGATGGGTGTCGAGCTGCGTGAAGAACGCGCGTTTTTGCAAACCGAAATGACGACGAATTTGGTCTGAGTTCGGTCCCCCGGTACGCAGATGTTTGCGCGCAAACTGGACAATTTGTTGCCGACTGCAAATAGGGGATTTCGCGTCCATCCCGTTGGCTCCCTTTACGGTTGGATTGGATCAGATACCTGAGTCGGTGCGATTTTTACGCACCCCTTCACTGCAGGTCTGGTCTGATCTTTCCGAAATTGGAGTCGCGGAGATATATGCAGTTGTTCGAGATCGTTCCCCCGAAATTGAACAAACGCGCCAGACTGGATTGTGGCCATTCATGCTGCACGTCTAGCCCTTTGCTTGCTGCTGAACTGGCTGGTCAGTGCGACACAGTATCGGTGATGTTGCCGGCCTATCGCCAAACGGTGAAATGATTCTGCCAGGAGAACGACACGTTTTTGCCGGCATTCGAGACGACGACTCCGCGCGGATCGACTTCTGGGGGAAGGGGAACCGACCACATCATCTTTCCGTCGCGAGCCCTGATCGAATGCATTCCGGTGTAGTCGCTGAAGACGAAGTAGTCGCCGTCGGTCGCGCCGTTGCGAACCCAGTACGCGTCTTGCCAGGGTGTTTGCCACAGCTGTCGGCCACTCTCGATGTCGAGACCCGAGATTGTGCGCGTCTCCGGCGACGTGACCAGGATTGTTTTACCTACCACTGCGGCGATGGCGCTTCCCGTCCCGGCCATCTCGGTATTGACGATTTGTGAACTGCGCCAAAGTTCGTCACCGGAATCCGGGTCGTAGGCGCCGTCGCCGAGAAACATCGGCAGGCCCGTCGAGGACTTACTTGGGTAGGACGACGATGAGTACGAGGGAATCGGTATCGCACGAATCGTGGATCCATCGGAAGCCAAGAGGTTTTGGGTTCCTGCATAACCTGACCTGCCGCCGACACTAGTCAGGAACAATCCATTCCCGGCCGGGACAAGCGAATCGCCCTCGAATCTGAATCGTTCGGCGCCGGAATCCAGATCGTAGATTCGATAGCGGTACTGTGGGTCCCCGCCATCGCCCTGTTCCATCGCAATGACAGTGTCGGTGTGAGGGACCGTGTAGACGGCCCCGAACTTCTCACTTGGTTCGAAGGTGCGAACGAAGTTGGCCGTTAAGTTGGTTGTGTTGCCGCTGGCGAGAATTCGTGTTCGAATCGTTCCGTCCATCCTTTCGCCGGACGTGTACACGGTGTCTCCGGTGATGACGGCGCCATTGAGATCGAAGTCGGTTCCGAGGTCGGACATAAGAGTTCCGGTCGCGGTATCGACAAAGATCATCCGTCGATCGCCCCAGCACGCGATGATCGTGGATTCGTTCTGCTGACTGCACTGGCCGATGACTCCGCCGATTCGCGTTTTCCACAGCGGACTTCCGTCGTCGGGATTCACACCGACCAGTGTGACGGCACCGACTCCCTGACTCGACGAAGACTCGTCGGTCTTGGGAAGGGGATAAGCAGTCGCGGCCACCAGCACGTCACCGACTTGGTACGTGTTGCCGTAGCCGTAGTAGCTATCGAGGCCGGAAGGCATCGACAGCAGCACGTCGCCGGAGTTGTCCGTGAGCGTTCGAACATCGAGTTCCCAGGCTTGTTGCGGAGGATCGGAGAGGTCCACGTCGACAACCCCCTGCTCGACGATCGGACCGCCTATCTTCTGCTTCGGCGAGGCCGCCTCACTGGAGTCGGAGAGTGCCGATACGACGATGAACGCGATCGCCACGATCAACGCCAGTCCGAGGGCGACCAGTTTCCAGTGTTCCTTCAACCGAAGCTGCATCGAAAGACCGTAACCGATCGAGCAAACTGATCGGTTCGTTTCGCGGACGGCCGGCTCGATGCCGACCTCGAAATCGATCCCACGTGCTCGGTGTGACGAAGTGTGGTGGCCTCGTACACACGAGACCACCACACCGACGGCGTCAGACGTAAGGCGAGTACGCCGGGAGATCCAACTGACCGTTGCCCGACAGTCCGATCACAATCACCTCGGGTTCGGTGACGGCGCGAGCGTGAGCGATGGCGCCGGCAACCGCGTGGGTTGATTCCGGAGCCGGGATGATCCCTTCGGCGCGGGCGAAAATCAGACCGGCCTGGAGCGCGTCGTCCTGATCGACGGCAATCGCATCCATGAGTCCGAGGTTGACCGCATGCGAGACCATCGGCGACATGCCGTGGTAGCGAAGGCCACCCGCATGGATCGCCGGGGGAACGAAGTCCTTACCCAGAGTGTGCATCTTGAGCAGCGGCGTCAACCCGGCGACGTCACCGAAGTCGTAGCGGTACTCGCCCTGGGTGAGGGACGGGCATGCCGAAGGCTCGCAGGCGACCAGACGAGTCTTGGTGCCTTCGCGAAGGTTTCGTCCCAGGAACGGGAAGGTGAGTCCGGCGAGGTTGGAACCGCCACCGGCGCAACCGAACACGGTGTCGGGGACGGCGTCGCCGGCCTCTTCGAGCTGGACCATTGCTTCCTGACCGATCACGGTCTGGTGAAGCATGACGTGGTTCAGCACGCTACCGAGTGAGTAGTGCGTGTTCGGATCCTGCGCAGCGACCTCGACGGCCTCACTGATCGCCATACCAAGCGAGCCGGTGGTGTCGGGATGCGACTTCAACAGTGCGCGTCCGGCTTCCGTCAGGTCGGAAGGCGACGGGTGACAGATTCCGCCGTACGCCTCCATCTGGATGCGTCGGTACGGCTTCGAATCGAAGGAGGAGCGAACCTGCCACACCTCGACGTCGAGTCCGAGCAGTGCGCCCGCGAACGACAGCGACGCACCCCACTGGCCTGCGCCGGTTTCGGTGGTGAGCTTGGTGGTTCCTTCGATCGCGTTGTAGTACGCCTGCGCGACAGCAGTATTCGGCTTGTGTGAACCGACCGGGCTCACGCCTTCGTACTTGTAGTAGATGCGGGCAGGCGTGCCCAGAGCGCGCTCGAGTCGATGCGCACGGAACAGGGGAGATGGCCTCCACATGCCGTAGATCTCGCGAACCGTCTCCGGGATCTCGATGTAGCGCTCGGTTGCGACTTCCTGCGCGATGAGGTTCATCGGGAACAGCGGCGCCAAGTCCTCAGGGCCGAGCGGCTCACGAGTGCCCGGATGCAGGTGCGGGGGAACAGGCTCGGGGAGGTCAGCCGCCAGGTTGTACCAGTGCGTCGGCACTTTCGACGGGATGGAGACGCCCAAAGGCTCGAGCGAACGGTTGAGTGGGGTGGTGGTCAACTAACTCTCCTTCGTGGATTCGGTACCTGATCTTGGCGGTCGTAGCGACGACGCGTACGGCATTTGCCGGATCGGGGATCCTGGAGAGGAGCCTGCTGGACCACCCGATGTCGGTCCGGGCAGCACGCAGTTGCGGCTGACCGTCAGCGGTCGGGCCACCAGAGGTGCGCAGTGAGCAGGGTCACGAGCCGATCGTACATCGGTACTCGCACCCTGCTCACGTCGGGCGCGGCTACATTTTCGCCATCCTCCGTCGGCTCAGCGAAAAATCATGCACGTCGTAGTTCCGTGCGCCACCAACTTGCCGTTCTTGTCCAAGACCTTGCCCTCTGCGGTCGCGGTACGCCCGCCCACGTGAATGACACTGCCGTGGGCTGTCAGTTCGTCACCGTCGAGAGGCACCGTGCGGATGTAGTTGAGCTTGAGTTCGAGGGTCGTGTAGCCGACGCCGGCCGGAAGCATCGTGTGTACCGCGCAGCCCATGACCGAGTCGAGCAGCGTTGCGCAGATGCCGCCGTGCACGGTGCCGAGCGGGTTGCTGAAATCGGCACGCGGGGTCAGGGCGAAGCTCACCGATCCCTCGTTGACCTCGCGCATCTCCATGCCGAGGAGGCGTCCGATGCTGGGTCGGTCGTTGACCTGCGTTCCCATCCAGCGGAGAAGTTCGAGGCCTGTCATCTGCGCCGGATCGACGGTTGCGGTTGTCTCGTCACTCATTGTTTCATCCCATCACTATGTAGGTCGTCATACATAACGTAGCGTATGAGTCGACAGGTGTACCGACGGCCGAAGGATCTGTGACATGGCAGAGCTGAGCTCACGTGATCGCATGATTCGTAGTGCGGTCGAACTGATCAGCCGCAACGGTGTCGATGCGACGTCCTTCAGCGACGTCATCAAGCACAGCGGCGCGCCCCGTGGGTCGATTTACCATCACTTCCCCGGCGGCAAGACCGAGCTGATGGTCGAAGCCGTGCGCGCGGCCGGTGCGATCATCACCAGACGAATCAGCTCGGCTGCGGCCACCGGTTCCACTGCCGACGTGATCGAAGCGGTCGGAGACATCTGGCGACTCAATCTCACGCGCTCGGACTTCGCGATCGGCTGCCCGGTGATTGCCGGCGGGTTGGCACGCGCCAGTGAGCCAGAAGTCGCGGAAGTATCGGCTGAGGTCATGCTGGGATGGCAGAAGTTGATCGAATCGCAACTCGAAACTGCGGGTTATCCTGCAGTGCAAGCAAAGTCGATGGCAAACCTGACGATCACGTCGGTCGAAGGTGCAGTGGCGGTGTGCCAGACGACTCGAAGTATCGAGCCGCTCGAACAGGTCATCGCTTCACTGCAGGGGCTCTCTCGTTCTGAGGCTTGGTCCCGCTGAGCCTTCGGGGGTTGACTTCGGTCGCCAAGTATCCGTAACTTCATGTAACGGCTAATTGGGCAGGAGTAGGCGATGACACATTGGTTCGACCTCGAACCGGTCGGTGTGGATTTCTTCGACACGGCGCCGCATATCTTCACGTACTCGATCGACCTCGCCGCCGAACCTGATGTCGTCTGGGCCGGTCTGACCGCCGACGAGCCTTTGTCGTGGTGCCGACTGCTCACAAAAGTGCACTACACCTCGCCGCGCCCCTACGGCGTCGGCACGCGCCGAATCGCGGAGGTGGGCGGTGGTGCGATGCAGATGCGCGAAAAGTTCATCACCTGGGACGACGAAACGCGTCGGCACTCGTTTTACGTCGAACAGTCCAATGTCCCGCTGTTCCAATCCTTCGCGGAGGACTACCGCGTCGACGAGCTCGCAGTGGGTTCGAGACTGCAGTGGAATTTTGCATTCTCGCCGCGTCCGAAGCTGTCGCTCGCGGTGCGCGGCGGGCTACCGGTCAACTCACTGATCTTCTCGAGCTTCGTGCGCGATACCAAGCGGCACTTCGGTTCTGCGCCACGCCATTGACTTTCTTCCCTTCATACGAGAGGTATCCATGACCACACTCGGAGAATCGTTGACTTTGCCCTGTGGGCAGATACTGCGGAATCGCACGATGAAAGCTGCGCTCAGTGAGGCTCTGGGGGACCGGACTCATGCACCGTCCACCCGCTTGGAAACGCTGTACGGCCGTTGGGGCAGTGGCGGGTTCGGATTGCTCGTCACCGGCAATGTCATGGTCGATCGATCGCAGATCGCCGAACCGGGCAACGTCGTCGTCGACGACGATCGTGATGCCGAAGCGCTGACTGCCTGGGCCAAGACTGCCAAGAACGGCGGCGCCGAGATCTGGATGCAGCTGAACCACCCAGGGCGGCAATCCAACCCGATCGCCAGCAGAGGTCGACCGGTCGCACCGAGCGCGATTGCGCTGAAGATTCCGGGAATGGCGACGCCGCGAGAACTCTCGACTGCTGAGATCGAAGAGATCATCGACAAGTTCGCGGAAACCGCTCGCGTCGCCGAGTCCTCCGGATTCGGAGGCGTGCAGATACATGCCGCGCACGGTTATCTTGTTGCGCAGTTCCTTTCGCCGTTGTCCAATCAGCGGACGGACGAGTGGGGTGGAGATCCCGAGCGTCGACGACGCTTTCTGATTGAAATCGTTCGGCGCATACGCTCGACCGTTGCTCCGGGATTTGCGGTGTCGGTCAAACTCAACTCGGCTGATTTCCAGCGCGGCGGATTCTCGGAAGACGAGTCGCGAGAAGTAGTACGCGCGCTGACCGAAGAGTCGGTCGACCTCATCGAGATCAGCGGTGGCAGTTATGAATCGCCGGCCATGATGGGTAAAGCGCAGAAGCAGAGCACTCGCGATCGAGAGGCATATTTCCTCGAGTATGCCGAGACGGTTCGAGCGATTGCCGGCGACATTCCCTTGGCGGTCACCGGCGGCTTCCGCTCGCGATCGGCGATGGTCGAGGCACTCGCTTCCGGCGCGTGCGACGTGATCGGCCTCGGCCGGCCGACGATCACGATTCCCGACGCGGCAACCGTTCTCCTGGAATCGAATCGGGAACGATTGATCGTCCCGACTGTGGAGTTCGGAGCGCGGAAGTTGTTGGGGAAGGTTGCCGACATCTCGATGCTCGACGGTGCACTCGACCTGCAGTGGCACACCGATCAATTGCACCGAATGGGCGACGGAAGCGAGCCGGATCCGGCTCGGCCGTGGTGGAAGACCCTCGGAACGATGGTGAGGCGAAACGGAATCGATGCGCTTCGCCCCACCAAACGAGCGGCTTGATCAGTTCGGTGCACCGATGTTGAGTTCATCGGGATGCGCGCCGACGCGGGTACCGTCGTCGAGAGTGTCGATTTCGCTCAGATCGAGATCAGTGAGTTCGAAGTCGAATACGTCGATGTTCTGAGCGATCCGGGCGTCATGCACTGATTTCGGGATGACGATCAGGCCGTTCTGCAGGTGCCAACGGATCAGGACCTGCGCGGCAGTCTTGCTGTGGCGGTCGCCGATTCGGGTGATGATCGGATCGGTGAGCAGCGTGTTGGGCTTCGATGCCTTACCCCAACCCGCGTTGCTGGTACCGCCGAGTGGGCTCCACGATTCGACCTTGATTCCGTGCTCGGCGGCCTTGTCGCGGATCGCGTGCTGCGTGAGGTGCGGATGCAGTTCCACTTGATCGACTGCCGGCAACAATCCGCCGCGATCGACGAGAAGCTGCAGATGATGCGGCTCGAAGTTGCACACCCCGATTGCCTTGGCGCGGCCCGATTCCGCGATCTTTTCGAGCGCGTCCCAAGTGCGGAGGAGTCGGTCGTTGTCCTGCAGTGGCCAGTGGATCAGATACAGATCGACGTAATCGACGCCCAGCTTGTCGATGCTGCTGTCGAAAGCCTTCAACGCCGGCTCGTAGCCCTGATCTGCATTCCACAGCTTCGTGGTGAGGAATATGTCCTCTCGCGCGACGGACGAGTTGGCGATACCTCGTCCGACGCCCTCTTCGTTCCCATATGCGGCAGCGGTGTCGATGTGCCGGTAGCCGGCGTCGTCGAGAGCGAACCGCACTGCATGCTCGGTTTCGTCGTTGGTGGCCTGCCAGACTCCGAGGCCGAGTTGCGGGATCGTGGTTCCGGAATTCAGCGTGATGTCAGGATTGCTCATGGATCAAGGCTAGCGATCTCGAGCTTTCCTTGCCGGGGTCAGAGCCGCCTGGGTCAGAGAGTCGTAGCCGAGTACCCGTGTGCCGCTGCAACACTGTCGGACAGGAGCAGGCCGTCGTGTGTGCTCAGTCCTGACCCCAGGCCGGGAACTGTCGCGACCGCGTCCTTCCACCCCTTGTCTGCCAATGCGACGACGTACGGAAGCGTCGCGTTGGTGAGCGCGTACGTCGACGTACGGGGGACGGCTCCGGGCATGTTCGCAACGCAGTAGAAGACGGAACCGTGAACCTGGTACGTCGGATCGGCGTGCGTGGTCGCGTGTGAATCCTCGAAGCAGCCGCCCTGGTCGATGGCGATGTCGACCAGGACAGAACCCGGCTTCATGCGCGCCACCAGGCTGTTGGAGACGAGAGTCGGCGCCTTCGCCCCGGGGACCAGCACTGCGCCGATGACGAGGTCGGCGTCGAGTACTGCCTGTTCCAGTTCGAGGCTGTTGGACGTGATGGTCTTGACCTGGCCGTGGTACAGCTCGTCGATTTCCCGCAGGCGCGCGATCGACAGATCGAGAACGGTGACGTCGGCCTGCATGCCGTAGGCCACGGCGATGGCGTTCTTGCCGGAGACGCCAGCACCGATCACCACGACCTTGGCGGGGCGCACTCCGGGGACGCCGCCCATCAGCACTCCGCGTCCGCCGCCGTGACGCATCAAGTGGTAGGCGCCGGCCTGCGGCGCAAGGCGTCCGGCTACTTCGCTCATCGGTGCGAGAAGGGGCAGTGAACCGTCGGAACCGACAACGGTTTCGTAGGCGATGGAAGTGGTCTTCGAGGCCAGGAGTGCGTCGGTGCATTCCTTCGACGCCGCCAGGTGCAGGTAGGTGAAGAGCACCTGATCCTGACGGAGTCGCGAATACTCTTCTGCAATAGGTTCTTTGACCTTCAGGAGCAGATCTGCGTCTGTCCAGACCTGATCGGCGGACCCGAGGATCTGCGCGCCCGCGGCCTTGAAATCCTCGTCACTGAACGAGGAGCCGACGCCTGCGCCCGTTTCGATGACGACCTCGTGCCCTCGGCCGACCAGTTCGTGGACGCCTGCTGGGCTGATAGCCACGCGGTACTCGTGGTTTTTGATTTCGCGGGGGATTCCGACCTTCATGACACGGCTCCGAACTGAGTCTGTTGTTTCTTCGAATGGCAGGTGCCAAGCATGAAGTTTCGTCGTCAGATAGTGAAGAGAAGTGAAGATAATTCTCTAGGCTGTATTCATGGTGCGCGAAAGTTCAAGAATCGGTATTCAGACGGCCGCCTCGCCGAAGCATGTTCGGGCTGCCGTGAAGTTGGACGAGGTCGACCGGGTTCTGCTCGAAGAGCTGGCGAAAGACGCGAGGATTCCGAACAATGCGCTGGCCGCGATCGCGGGAATTGCGCCGTCGACATGCCTCGGCCGTGTGCGCGCCTTGGTGGACAACGGCGTGATCAGGGGATTTCACGCGGACATCGACCCCGCCGCTCTCGGAATGGATCTGCAGGCGATGATCGCAGTTCGACTGCAGGCCAACGCACGGTCGCACCTCAACCGGCTCGGCGACGATTTCGCCAAGCTGGACTCGGTGCTCAACGTGTACTTCGTTGCCGGTGTCGACGACTACATGCTGCACGTCGCAACGACGGATTCGGCGCAGTTGCGTGACTTCGTCGTCAACAATCTCTCGGCACATCCAGCGGTTGCTGCGACCGAGACGATTCTGATCTTCGAACACGTCAGGCCTCGAGGCGGTACTGCCTGATTAGTTCTCACCTGATGGCGGGTCGACGCCCGGACCAGGCGTTCTCGAGGAGTTCGCTCAGGCCCGGCGGGGTGATCTCACGCGGGTTCGGATACGCGGCGGAGGTGGCGAGTTCGACTGCATTTTCGATTTGATCGTGACTCATTCCCAGTTCTTGCAGAGTGGTCGGTCCGCCGCACGCGGTGACGAGGTCGAAAACGCCGGTAGCGGCATCGGATGCGCCCAGAGCAGTCGCTATTCGCGACATCACATCCGGGACAGCAGGCGCGTTGAATGCCATTGCGTGGGGGAGGACAACGGTGTGGGTGGGGGCATGCGGCAAACCGAAGCTGCCACCGAGGGTGTGGCACAACTTGTGATGAAGCCCCATACCGGCTGTGCCCAAGCAAGTTCCGGCCAACCAGGCCGCTTGCAGTAGTTCGGCCCTACCTTCCAGATTTTTCGGATCATCGACAATGCTCGGCAGCGCACGGGCGATCCCGGCGATCGCCTCGATCGCCATCAAGTCCGTGATCGGGTTGGACTCGGTGGAGTACAACGCTTCAACCGCATGCGCCATCGCGTTGACGGCGCTGGTGACGGTGGTATCCAGCCGCAGATCGAGAGTGAGGTCGACGTCGTAGATGACGGTTTCCGGTCTGATGTGGGGAGAGGAGCGAGTTGTCTTGCGTCCGTTCTCTGTTTCACCCAACACCGGAGTGACTTCTGATCCCGCGTACGTTGTCGGAACGACGATCTGATCGAACCCCGCTCGTAGTGCCAGTGCCTTGGACAACCCGGTTGCCGAACCGCCGCCGATCGCGACGACCGTGTCGACGTGATGGTTCTCGGCAAGTCTCAGCGCGGCTGTCGTGACTTCGATCGGAGTATGCATCACAGCGCCGTCGAAGCGGACCACCGCCATGTCGCCGAGAGATTCGGTCACGGCGGCGGCAACCGCGTCGAGTCGACGACTTGCCAGCACCATCACTCGACTACGGCCGAGCCGCTGCACTTCTTCGGCGATCGTATCGATCATCCCTTGGCCGAAGACAATTCGAGCCGGTGAAGCGTCGTACGAGAAGGGCTTCATGTCATCCCTGCGAAACGGTGGCGTGCATTTCCCAGACGATGACCTCTGCCCCGGTATCGGAGCTGAGCTGCTGACCTCCACCGCCGGATACTCGCACCGCGTCACCTTGTTCGAGCACTCCGACGCCTTCCATGGCGGCCTGACCGTCGGCGACAAAAACATGCAGGAACGGTGCGTCCGGCAGGGTCACAGGTTGTCCGGGTTGCAGACGCGCAACGTGCATCGCGGCGTACTTGTTCTTGATCCGGATTGCCGAGTGATCGGCGTACGCGTCCATGCCCGACGCGACGGGAACCAGTCCACCGGCAAGCAATTCGGCGTCGATCTCCAACTGCTCGTATCCGGGCGTGATTCCGGCCTCGTCGGGGACGACCCACATCTGGATGAAGTGAACCGGGTCGCTGTGCTTGTCGGAATGCGCACCCGCCACGTCACCGAGTCGCCACGAATCGTTCTTCTCCGAATGCAGGATTCCCGTTCCAGCGCTCATCCGCTGGGCGAGACCGGGGTAGATGACGCCCGAATGCCCCATCGAATCCTGATGTACGAGAGAACCTCTCAGTACCCAGGTGACGATCTCCATGTCCTGGTGCGGGTGGGTGTCGAATCCCATTCCGGGCGTGACGATGTCGTCGTTGTTGACCAGGAGAAGACCGTGGTGAGTGTTCTTCGGGTCGTAGTGATTGCTGAACGAGAACGAGTGCTTCGAGTCCAGCCAGCCGGCATTGGACTTGAAGCGATCCCCGGATCGACGGATATCGAGGTTCGGCTGCGACAGAGTGGAGGTCATGGTGTGCCTTCCGAATGGTGTGGGGGGAGAGCAAGTTTTCAGAGGACGTGATTGCCGTACATCTCGCCGAGGGGGTCGGCGATCAGCTCGAGTCGAGCGCCGTCGGGATCGCGGAAGTACAACGAGACCTCGCTGTGCTCGATCAGTTCGACGCCGGCCTCGGTCAGTTGGGTGCGCAGCTTCGCCCACTTGGCAGGTTCGACGCTGATCGCGATGTGGTGGAGGCCGCCGAGTACTTCTTGGTACGGGCCCACGTCGAGACCCGGGAAGTCGAAGAAGGCCAGAAGGTTGCCATTGCCGATGTCGAAGAAGAAGTGCGACGACCCGGGATAGTCACGGTTCTCGATCAACTCGGTGAGTGGGAATCCGAGGAGATCCTGATAGAACTTCACGGTTCGTTCGACGTCACTGCTGATCAGGGCCGTATGGTGCAGGCCGCGTGCGGTCGATGCGGGTCGTTTGTCGGCGGGGATCAGATGTCGATCCCTGATCTCGGTCCGGCGTTCCTCGAACTGCACTGCGTTGTCGAACTGCACTGCGTCGTCGAACTGCACTGCGTTGTTGTCGCTCATGGCGCCGCCTCTCGGTTGAACCTTCTCTTCGAACAGGTAGTTGACTGATCAACTACATTGAGAATAGATCATTTGATTTCGTTGTCAACTACTTCGGATATGGTGGTGTCATGGAATCGACGCGGTGGTTGAGCGACACGGAGCAAACGGCCTGGCGGGCTTACCTGGACTCGACCCGACTGCTCCAGCGTGTTCTCGATCAGCAGTTGGTGCGAGACTCCGACATTTCGTTCACGGACTTCGAACTGTTGGTTGCTCTATCCGAAGCGCCTGGGCGGCAACTGCGCATGAGTGAGCTCGCCGATGCTGTGATGGCGACCCGAAGTGGTGTGACCAGGGCCGTCAATCGGCTGGTCGGTGCCGGTTGGGTGCGCAGGGTCGAGTGTGTCGACGACAAGAGGGGCGCTAATGCGGAGCTGACCGACCAGGGTGCCGAGAAATTGGCGTCGGCAAGCCCGGCGCATGTAGCCGCAGTACGGGAGAGCATGTTCGATCTGCTGAGCCCGCGAGATGTCGAGCGGCTGAGTGTGGTCTTCGGCGAGATGCGTCGGCACCTTCTCGATGCCCAGTCAGGTAATTGACAGAGCAACTGTCCATGTCATGTAGTTGGTGAGGGCTGCGAACGGACTGCCATCATGGTCTGGTGACCCGCATTCGTATGTTCGCAACCGACCTCGACGGCACCCTGCTGCGCTCCGACCGAACGATTTCGGCGCGCACCGCGCAGGCCATGGAGAACGCGCGGCTGGCGGGTATCGAAGTTGTGTGGGCGACGGCCCGCGCCCGGCATTCGGTACACACTTTGGCGAACTCGTGCGGATTTCGCGGTAAAGCTGTGTGTGCCAACGGAGCTGTGATTCTCGACCTCGCCGACGGGACTCCGGAGATCGTCGACACCGTCTCGATCGAAATGTCCTTGGCTGCAACGGCTATGGAGCAAGTTCGGGCGCTGGTTCCGGGCGTCGTGTTCGCGAATGTCGGACCCACGCAATTCTTTGCCGAGCCGGAGTACGCCGCTCTGTGCGAATTCGCGGACCATCACCGGCACCTGCACGAGATGGTGCTCGCCGATACCCTGCCGCTGGACGTGGAGCCGATGGTCAAGATCGTGGCCCGGCATGCGGAAGTTCCCAGCGCCGACCTGTACCGAACAGCGGTCGCTGCGGGCATCGAGGGCGTGGAGTTGACCCACTCCGGCGCCCCGTACATGGAAATGGCCGCGGCGGGCGTCTCGAAGGCCAGCGCTCTCGCGCAGTTGTGCGCGATCGACGGCATCGACGCGTTGGAAGTCGCCGCAGCCGGTGACGCCTTCAACGATGTTGCCATGCTGACCTGGGCTGGAACGGCTCTGGTGCCAGCCAACGCCAGAACCGAGGTCATCGAGCTCGCCGACCGAATTTTGCCCACGAACGACGAGGACGGCGTGGCGAGCTACCTCGAAGAGTTGGTTGCGGGGCGCTAGTTCAGCTGCTGACGGCCTTGGGTCCGGTGCCGATACCGACTCCGCAGTCCGTCATGAATTCGGAGAAGACGCGGTCGAAGCGATCCGGGTAGTCAAGGTGCGGGAAATGTCCGGCGCGCTTGAAGATCTCCACCCGCCCCAGCGGTAGTTCGGCGCGAGCGTTCTCGGTGTGGGCGTTGGGGATGATGGTGTCCTCCTCACCCCACACCAGTAGTGCCTGCAGATTCTTGAAGTTGGCGAAATGCGGAGTGGCATTGACGGTTTGACCGTTGTAATTGATGACCGATCGTGCCGTCGCCAGAAATGCCTGACGTGTCGACGCGTCCGATACCGAAGCGAAGCTCTTACGAGCCTCGCTCGCGCTGGCACCGAGCTTGAACAGGCCGATCTTGTTGAAAAGTCCGAGCGCTTTGTCGGTCACGTCGGTCAGCGTCCTCGACGCGAGGACGGGAAGTACCAGTTCGCTGCCGGGCAGTGTCGCCGCGCGTAGGAGTGGGCTCACCTCGGGGCCGAGTCCACCGCTGGCTACCAGGCACAGCCGCTCCACCCGGTCGGGGAACAGATACAGCGTCTGCATCGCGATCCCACCACCGAGGGAGTGGCCGACCAGGGTGGCCGACGGAATGTCGAGGGCTTCGAGGAGGTCACGCACAGTGGCGGCGTGAGCACTGAGTGAATAGTCGCCGGCAGGCTTGTCCGACGCACCGTGTCCGAAGAGATCAGGGGCGATCACGCGGTAATGACGCGAGAGCGTCTCGATCTGCGGTTCCCAGTTGGAGTGCGCGCCCAGCAGGCCGTGAATGAGCACCACGACGGGGCCACTGCCTTGGTCGACGTATTTGAGCTGGTCGCCGTGCAATACAACCGTCTGTAATTGGTCGGTTGCCATGATTGAACCTTTCGGAGCCGCCAGTGTCTGTGGCTGCTCGCGTGTTGTCGGACCGCACCCGCCCCGACGCGGATCCACGGGTATTTGTGACCGGGAGTAACCCCAGTTCCCTCAGTATGCCCATCGAGGGGGTCGATGTCGTGGCCATCGGGCGTGTTGTGACGAACCGTGAGCCGTCGGCTGAGGGGAGACGTACAACTCACCGCCGCGTGTCGGTGCCGTTGATCAGGTGAAATCGACCAGTTTGCCGAAGGTGAGGTTGATGTCCCACGGTGTGACGCCCCACGTCTCGATCGCTGAAACCGCGAAGATTCCGGCAGCCTCGATGGTGTCCTGTGAGGCTGGTGCCGACACCGAAACGCCGGTTTGGTCGCTCGGAACCTCCGGCCAGACGCCTGTGCCCACGGGTGCGGGGTTTGCCTCCATGACTGCGTTGGCCAGGCCCGATTCGTCGACGGTCGTGAAGAGGCAGTTCGGCTCGTGCGGAGAATCCCACCCGCCGAGTTCCGCGAGCCAGAATTCGCCGCGTCCAGCAGCGGAGATCGCGATGGACGCGAGTACCGATTCGAGATCTTCCCAAGCGTCGCCGGTCGGGGCCGACGCCTCGGTGAGCTTGAACGGTGCGGCGAGGGCAGTGCTGTCCGGGGTGGCGAAGCGCGGCTGCACAGTGAGGGCCTGGGTCTGGGTATCCAGAAACGCAACTTCTCGGAACTTGTTGTCCGGCAGAGAAGTACGAGCTACGAGGCCGCGTCCAAGCAGTGCGCCGAGCGCGGCGGGATCGTCGACGCTCCACAAGCGGGTCTCGTCCTCGGACCAGGTGCGAATCATTCCGCTGACGACAGGACTGATCAACACAGGCTCGAGGTTCGTACTGCCTGTTGATTCGCTCACCGCTGGCTCCCCACCGCACGTCGTACCGTCGGACGGGTTCCGGGCGGCTAGACAAGTATGCCGCCTCGCTGCTGTGCGCCTTTATTAACCGCCGGGGGTTAATAAAGGCGCACAGCAGGGATCACATATGCGTGCCGCCGTCGATGCGGATTTCCGTTCCGGTGACAAACGAGCCGTCCTCGGAAGCGAGCATCGCGATCACACCGGCGACCGCGGACGGGGGCGCGAAACCCTCACCGATTGCCGGGGCCAGCTTGCCGAGCAGCGTGAAGTCGATGTCGGCCGGGAAACCGGGATCGGACGTCATGCCCGACGCGATGCTGCCGGGTGCGACGGCCACGGCGCGAAGACCCTGCTTGCTGTACTCGAGTGCAAGTGCGTGCGTAAAGGATTGGATTCCACCCTTCGATGCCGCATATGCCGTCATGTACGGGTGGGCGAAGGTCGCCGAAGTGGAACTGAAGTTGACCACGACACCTGCTCCGCTTTCGAGCAGTGCCGGGAGGGATTCCCTCGTCATGAGGAATGTTCCGGTGAGGTTGACCCCGATGACGGTGTTCCAGAAATCGAGTGTCATCTCGTGGGTGTGCGCGGAGCGCAGAATGCCCGCCGCATTGACCAGCACGTCGAGCCCGCCCAGAGCCTTGATCGCAGCGCCGACCTGTTCGCGAACAGACTCTTCGCTGGAGATGTCGACCTTCACCGTGGTGAGGCGATCGGAGTGGCCGGCGTCCTTCGCGGCGTTCAGCGTCTGTTCGAGGCCGGTCTCGGAAATGTCGGCGGCGACGACGGTGCCTCCTTCTGCCAGGATGCGGGCAACGGTGGCCTGGCCGATTCCGGACCCTGCGCCGCTGATGAGGACGCGCTTGTCGTCGAATCGATTCACGAGAAAACTCCGGTCTGTGAGATGGACAGCTGTCTGGTGACCGATTCTGCGTGATCCAGCCGCATAAATCTGCGGTTCATTCCACTGACTGGGCAGCATCGGTGCTTGTTCGCCCGGGATTGCGAGCGAACAAGCACCGATGTGTCTTAGAGACCCGCGGCCTGAGCGAGGCTCGGCAGGTAGGTGCTCGGCTGTCCGAAGAGCTGAGCGCTGCCGTGTGCACGCTTGAAGTACAGCTGAGCGTCGTGCTCCCAGGTGATTGCGATTCCGCCGTGCAACTGAACTGCTTCGGAGGTGATCTGCTGCAAGGCTTCCGAGCAGTAGACCTTCGCCACTGCCGCGTCGTCCGCCGACTGCGTCGCCACGGCGGCGTACGTCATCGACCGCGCCGTCTCGACCAACGTGTACATGTCGGCCATCCGGTGCTTGAGGGCTTGGAAAGAACCGATCGCGCGACCGAACTGCTTGCGCGACTTGGTGTATTCCACGGTCTGTTCGACGATCGCTGCGGCCGCTCCGACCTGTTCAGCGGACAACGCGATCAGAACGACGGTTCGGATGCGATCGACCAGATCTTCGGACCACTCCAGTGGCCGACCACGAACACCGGAGAACGTGACCTCCGCCAGCGTTCGCGTCGGATCCATGGTGGGGACGCGTCGGCGGGAGACGCCCTCGGCCGCGGGATCTACTTCGTAGAAGCCGTCGGCCGTGAGAACGAGCAGGGTGTCAGCGACGTGTCCGTCGAGGACGTACGACGCCGTGCCGGTCAACGCATCCTCGGTTGCCTCGACGCCGAAGGTGCTCCAACCCGCAGCCCCTGCCCAGCACAGGGCGAGCGTGCTCTCGCCGGACGCGACACCGGGCAGCAGTCGCGAGCATGCGTCGTTGTCACCGGAAAGCAGCAGTGCCTGTGCGGCAAGAATCGCCGAACCCAGCATCGGTGAGGGGGTCAGCGTGCGGCCCAGTTCCTCCTGGACCACATGTACCTCGCCCAAACCTGCTCCGACGCCGTCGAACTCCTCCGGAATCGCCAGCGCGGCGACGCCGATCTGCTCGCACAGCTTGCTCCACAACGCGGCGTCGTAGCCGATCTCGGTGGTGATGGCAGCGCGGACGGCCGCGGAGTCGGAATGCTTGCTCAGCAGATCGCGTACCGACGCACGTAGTGCTGCCTGGTCTTCGGTGTCGATGCTCATGATGCAACCAGCGCTTCGACGACGCGCGCACGATGCTCGGACGGTGTGCCCCAGGCGGTGAGCAATGCTCGTACCTTGGTGAGCCACAGTGAGAGATCGTGTTCCATCGTGTAGCCGATGGCGCCGTGAACCTGGAGTCCGACGCGGGCGGCCTTGTAAGCAGCATCCCCGCACGCGACCTTGGCGGCAGAAACGTCACGCGAGGCGTCGGCCGACTGATCGCGAACCGACAGAGCGGCACCGTGGAGCAGGGGGCGAGCCATTTCGAGCGAAACGGCAACTTCTGCCAGGTGGTGCTTCATTGCCTGGAACTGTCCGATGACCTTGCCGAACTGCTTGCGCTGCTTCGCGTATTCGGTGGTGACCTCGAGCAGTGTCTGGCCGAGACCTTGCAACTGCGCGGCAGTGGCAAGAGCGCCCATGTCGAAGGCTGCGGAGAAGTCGGCGGAGCCCAGCGATTCGCCGGCGGAAACCTCGTAGAGCTTGCGGGAGAGATCCACCGATGCCTTGGCTTCGCCAGGGACGCCGAGTGAGACGGTGCCGTTCTGCGCGAGTAGAACCAGATCGACCGCATTGGCGTCGAGCGCGAACGGTGTGCGCGGGGGAGCGGCGACGGTTGCCAGCGAACCCTCGGCGAGAGCAGAGAGACGTTCCGGTGCAACGGAAGCCAGGAGCGTCGGTGCTACTGCGATGGTCTCGACGACCGGTCCGGGTACTGCGTGCCGACCGAGCTGTTCGAGTGCAACGACCAGGTCCACGGCGTCGGCGCCGAGTCCGTCGTGTTCTTCGGATATGACGAGGCCGTTGACGCCGGTCTCGGCAAGGCGCTGCCAGAGCTTCTTGCCCGGCTCGGTGTCACCGTCGTTCCACGAACGGATGACGGAGGGCATGTCGGACTTGGTCAGCAGTGCATCGATGCTTGCAGCGAAGTCCTGGTGGGAGGAGTCGAGCGCGAATCTCATCGGTCCGCCTTCGGTAGGCCGAGCAGACGCTCAGCGATGACGTTTTTCTGAATCTCGTTGGTGCCTGCGTAGATCGGGCCGGACAGGGAGAACAGGTATCCGTCCATCCAGTTGTCGGCCAGCTCGGCTTCAGGGCCCTGCAGTTCGAGAGCAGTCTCGTGGGTGGCGATATCCCACTCGGACCAGAAGACCTTGTTGATCGAGGACTCGGCGCCGAGTTGTCCACCGTCGGCGAGACGGGTGACGGTACCGAATGTGTTGAGCTGGTAGGCGCGAGCACCGATCCAGGCGTCGGCGACCTGGTTGCGCAGAGCGCTGTCGTCGGTGCGTCCGCTGGACTTGTACAGCTCGAGCAGGCGGTCGACGGTGGCGAGAAAGCGGCCGGGGCTGCGCAGCGAGAGACCACGCTCGTTGCTCGCGGTGCTCATCGCGACCCGCCAACCTTCGTTGACGTTTCCGATCACACCCGACTCACCTGGGTTGGCCGGGTCGTCCGGAACGAAGACGTCTTCGAGGAAGATCTCGGCGAAGCCGGGCTCACCGTCGAGCTGATCGATCGGGCGAACGGTGACACCCTTCGACCGGAGGTCGAACATGAAATACGTGATGCCCTTGTGGCGCTGCGCATCCGGATCGGAGCGGAACAAGCCGAAGCCCCAGTCGGCGTAGCTCGCGCGTGAGCTCCACGTCTTCTGACCGTTGAGCAGCCAGCCGCCGTCGACCTTCTTGGCGCTCGAACGCAGGCTTGCGAGGTCGGAACCGGACTCGGGCTCGGACCAGGCCTGGGCCCAGATGTCGTCGGCACGAGCCATGCGCGGCATGATGCGAGCCAACTGCTCGGCATTTGCATGCTCGAACAGTGTGGGAGCCAACAAGAAGATGCCGTTCTGGCTTACGCGCCCGGGTGCGCCCGAGCGGTAGTACTCCTCCTCGAAGATGACCCATTCGAGCAGGGACGCATCACGTCCGCCGAGTTCCTTGGGCCAGGAGACGACGGCGTAGCCGGCGTCGGCGAGAGTGTGCTCCCACTGACGGTGCTCTTCGAAGCCTTCGGCGGTATCCATCGACTTCAGGGGAGTGGCGGGCACATTCGCCTCCAGGAACGAGCGGACCTCGTCACGGAATGCGGTTGTGGCGTCGTCGAATACGAGATCCACTAGTTTGTTCCTTCCTGCGGTGCGCGAGCACTGGCAGCCATGGCTTTGGCGTCGAGACCACCAAGCGAGTCTTTGCCGACCTCGGCGTTGTGAGCGTGAGCGAAGTGATGCAGACCGAAGACGGAATCGATGCCGTTGCGCATCCCCATCTGATCCTCGCACTGGTTGACGGCCTTCTTGGTCAAAGCCAGTCCGAAGCGCGGCATCTCGGCGATACGTCCGGCGAGCTCGAACGTCTCCTTCTCGAGATCCTTGCGGGCGACGACGCGATTGACCATGCCGATTTCGTAGGCGCGTTGCGCGGTGAACCGATCGCCGGTAAAGAGCATTTCCTTCGCGAAACGTGAACCGACCATCCACGGGTGCGCGAAGTATTCGACGCCGGGGATGCCCATGCGGACAACGGGATCGGAGAAGAAGGCGTCGTCGGCCGCGACGATCATGTCGCAGACCCAGGCGAGCATGAGCCCACCGGCAATGCAGGCGCCTTGGACCATCGCGATGGTGGGCTTGGGGATCTCCCGCCAGCGGCGGCACATGCCCAGGTAGACCTCCATCTCGCGGGCGAAACGCTGGTCACCGCCTGGCTTGTCGACGTGATCCCACCACATGGTGGCCTTGTTCTCGTACTCGACGTGATGGTCGCGTCCCGGAGTTCCCAGGTCGTGTCCGGCGCTGAAGTGAGGTCCGTTGCCTGCCAGGACGATCACCTTCACGTCGTCGTCCTCGACGGCGCGCTGGAATGCCGCGTCGAGGGCGTACGTCACGACCGAGTTCTGGGCGTTGCGGTAGTCGGGTCGATTCAAGGTCACGACGGCGACCGAGTCACGAACCTCGTAGGTCACGACGTCGGCTTCGAAGGGAACGGTCATGATTGTTCCTCGCGCAGAACCGTTTTGAGGACCTTGCCCGAAGGGTTACGGGGCAGGTGATCTACGAAGCGCACCTCGCGGGGCACCTTGAAGCCTGCGATCTTCTCCTTGAGGAAAGCGATCACCGACTCTTCGGTGAGGCCGGCACCGTCGAGTTGGGCGATGTAGACGCGGCCCACCTCTCCCATCCGGTGATCGGGGATGCCGATGGCAGCAGACTCGTGGACGCCGGGCAGGCGAGCCAACATGCCCTCGATCTCGGCGGGGTAGACGTTGAATCCGCCGCTGACGTACATGTCTTTCAGACGGTCGGTGATGTCGAGATAGCCACGCTCGTCGAGGGTTCCGACGTCTCCGGTGTGCAACCAGCCGTCGGCGTCGATTGCCTTGGCGGTGGATTCGGGGTCGTCGAGGTATCCGAGCATGACGTTCGGTCCACGAAGCAGGATCTCACCCTGGTCACCGATCTTGACCTCGAAATCGGCTGTCGCGCGGCCGGAACTGGTGGAGACGGTGACCGGGTCGTCGTCGGTGCGGCACATGGTCGCGACCACTGCCTCGGTCAGACCGTATGCCGTGAGGACGGCGTCGAAAAGCTCTGCCTGCATGCGCTCGACGAGAGCAACCGGCACGGGTGCTGCGCCGGTGATCGCGATGCGGAGCGAGGACAGATCGTATTCGCTGCGGCGGGGGTGATCGAGGATGGTCTGGTAGATCGTCGGGGCGCCAGGCAGGATGCTGATCTTTTCGCTGTTGACCAGGGCAAGAGTGTCGTCGATGTTGAAGACGGACACCGGCACGATCGTCGCACCATTCAGCAGGCAGACCAGGATTCCGGCCTTGTACCCGAAAGTGTGGAAGAACGGGCTGATGATGAGGAAGTTGTCGTCGGCGGTGACCTCGGCGCATTCACCCCACGACTTCGCGACAGCGATGGACTGACGATGCGCGGTGATCGCACCCTTGCTGCGTCCTGTGGTGCCGGAGGTGAAGAGGATGTCGCTGACGTCGTCTGGCTGCACCTTCGCAGCACGCGCATCGGCTTCGGTGCGGGCGGCGTCGGTGGCGAGCGCGAGGAAGTCCTCGAACTCGATGACGCCGTCACGGTCGTCGTCCCCGTCGATCGGTACCTGGATGACGGTCGGGATCGACAGGTCCGGGTTGGCGTCGAGCAACTGCTGATAGCGATCGGCCTTGAGGAACGTGCCGACGACCACCAAGGCCGCGGCGTCGACGCGCTCGATGATGTCGAGAGCTTCGGTGCCGGTGTATCGAGTGTTGATCGGGATGATGGCCGCGCCGGCATATTGAGCGCCGAGCAGGGCGATCACCCAGTGGTACGTGTTGGGCGACCAGATGACGACGCGATCGCCTGCCTTCACCCCACGGTTGATCAGCGCGCCGGCGAAATCGCGGACACGTTGATGTAGCTGTGCGAAGGTCAGTCGGGTGTCGCCATCGGCGATAGCCGCGCGCTCACCGAACTCCTCGGCGGCCCGGATGAGGGCTGATGGGATGGTTCTTGGTTGTTCGGTCACTGGACTCCTACCTGACACGCTACCTAGCAAGTGCTTGGTAGGTTATCTTACATATGTGGACCAGAGCGAGAGCCCGGACGGGCAGATGACGGACGACGAGTTTGCGGCCACGGTCGCGCAGTGGTTGGCCGAGAACTTGACGGGCAAATTTGCCCAGCTCAAGGGTAAGGGCGGCCCCGGCAGTGAGCACGAGTTCTTCGAGCAACGACTCGAGTGGGACAAGCACCTCGCAGCCGCAGGATGGACGTGCCTCGGGTGGCCGAAGGAGTTCGGCGGGCGGGGAGCAAGCATCTCTCAGCAGGTCATCTTCCATCAGGAGTACGCGAAGGCCGGTGCGCCCGCTCGCGTCAGCCACATCGGTGAAGAGCTGCTCGGCCCGACGCTGATCGCGTACGGAACCGACGAGCAGAAACGCCGATTCCTTCCTGGCATCAACACGGTCAGCGAACTGTGGTCGCAGGGCTACTCCGAGCCTGGCGCCGGTTCAGACCTCGCGAACGTCTCCACCACCGCACGCCTCGAAGGCGGCAAGTGGATCATCAACGGCCAGAAGGTGTGGACCTCACTGGCTCACGTCGCGCAGTGGTGCTTCGTGGTCTGCCGCACCGAGGTGGGCTCCAAGCGTCATCAGGGCTTGAGCTTCCTGCTGGTCCCGTTGGATCAGCCTGGTGTGACAGTTCGGCCCATCCAGCAGCTCACCGGTACGTCGGAGTTCAACGAGGTCTTCTTCGACGACGCCGTCACCGACGCCGATCTGGTGGTCGGGGAACCTGGCGAGGGCTGGAAGATCGCGATGGGGCTGCTCACCTTCGAGCGCGGGGTATCGACGCTCGGACAGCAGATCGGATTCGCTCGCGAGCTCCAGGGCGTCGTCGACCTGGCGAAGGCCAATGGCAGTGACCAGGATCCGCACATTCGCGAAAAGATCGCTCGCGCCTGGGTCGGACTGCGCGTGATGCGCGCCCACGCGATGCGTACTCTCGACGCGGTCGACGCCGGAACCGGTGGCGGCGAAGCGTCCGTCGCAAAACTGTTGTGGGCCAACTGGCATCGTGACCTGGGACAGCTGGCGATGGACGTGCAGGGTGCGTCGTCGTTGGTTGCACCGTGGGCGGATTCCGAAGACAATGCCTCGGACATCACCGACCCCGAGCATCTCGAACTCGACGAGTGGCAGCGCCTCTTCCTCTTCACCCGCGCCGACACGATTTACGGCGGCTCCAACGAAATTCAGCGCAACATCATTTCCGAGCGCGTGCTCGGTCTTCCCCGAGAGGCTCGTTAATGTCTGACACCAAAGCCGCGTCCCCGCTTTCCGTTGCGCCCGAGGAAACCCCGGGCCACGGACTGCTCGCGGGCAAGAAGGCGATCATCACCGCCGCAGCCGGAACCGGCATCGGCTTCTCTACCGCGCGCCGGGTGCTTCTCGAGGGCGGCGACGTTCTCGTCTCCGACTTCCACGAGCGTCGGCTCGGCGAGACGGTGGAGAAGCTGAAGGCCGAGTTTCCCGGCCAGCAGGTCGAGTCCATCATCTGCGACGTCTCCAGCACCGAGCAGGTCGACGCGTTGTTCGTCGGCGCGGCCGAGAAGTTGGGACGCATCGACATCGTCGTCAACAACGCGGGCCTGGGCGGCGAGACACCCGTCGTCGACATGACGGACGATCAGTGGGATCGCGTTCTCGACATCACCCTCAACAGCACCTTCCGTTCGACGCGTGCCGCGCTGCGGTACTTCAAGAGCGTTCCGCACGGCGGTGTTCTGGTGAACAACGCGTCCGTTCTCGGTTGGCGGGCGCAGCATTCCCAGGCTCACTACGCCGCAGCCAAGGCGGGCGTCATGGCACTGACTCGGTGCAGCGCTATCGAAGCCGCGGAGTACGGAGTCCGTATCAATGCGGTCTCGCCCTCCATTGCGCGACATGCGTTTTTGGCGAAGGTCACCAGTGAGGAACTGCTCGACCAGTTGGCTTCCGGTGAGGCCTACGGCCGCGCCGCGGAGGTCTGGGAGATCGCAACGGTCATCGCGATGCTCGCCAGCGATTACTCCACCTACATGACCGGCGAGATCGTCTCCGTTTCTTCGCAGAGGGCCTAGCGTCCCCGTGCGCGGTTAAGGAGTCCCCGGACTCGCTGACCGCGCACAGGGGAAGGCCCTGGATAGGATTGAATACATGACGCCACCTCGAAATTCCGACGAATCAAACGGCAAGTCCGGGCGCCGCGACGAGCTGCTCGAGATCGCGGCGGGGCTGTTCGCCGATCGCGGAGTGCGCGCGACGACCGTCCGCGACATCGCCGACGCCGCCGGGATACTGTCCGGCAGCTTGTATCACCATTTCGATTCCAAAGAGTCGATGGTCGACGAGATCCTGCACCAGTTCCTCGACGAACTCTTCGGAAAATACCGCGAGATCGTCGCGGCGGGGTTGGACAGTCGCGCGACGCTCGAAGCGCTGGTGGTGACCTCCTACGAGGCCATCGACGCCTCACATTCGGCTGTGGCGATCTACCAGGACGAGGTCAAGCACCTCGTCGGGAACGAGCGCTTCGCTTACCTGGCCGAGCGCAACACCGAATTCCGGGACCTGTGGGTCGGCGTCCTCGAAGCCGGCGTCGCGGACGGGACCTTCCGTTCCGACATCGACGTCGAGTTGGTCTTCCGATTCATGCGAGACACCGTGTGGGTCGCGGTTCGCTGGTACCGCCCGGGTGGATCCCTGTCGGCTCACGCCGTCGCGGCTCAATATCTCGCGATCGTGCTCGACGGGCTCTCCGATCCGGCTACAACTTCAGACGCTATTGCTGACTCAACTTCAAGAACTATTGCTGCACAACGAAACTAGGAGCTAACGCTATGTCCGAGGTTTACATCGTCGACGCCATTCGCACACCGATCGGCAAGAGGGGTGGCGCGCTGTCCGGCGTGCACCCCATCGATCTCGGTGCGCACGTCGTCAAGGCACTGGTCGAGCGCACCGGTATCGACCCCAGTGACGTCGACGACGTGATCTTCGGTTGCGTCGACGCCATCGGCGGCCAGGCCGGCAACATCGCCCGTATGTCCTGGCTCGCAGCGGGATTCCCGGAGCACGTTCCCGGTGTGACGGTCGACCGTCAGTGTGGTTCGAGCCAGCAGGCAGTGCACTTCGGCGCTCAGGCCATCCTGTCGGGCACCGCGGATCTGATCGTTGCCGGCGGCGTTCAGAACATGAGCCAGATTCCGATCTCGGCAGCGATGATCGTCGGTCAGCAGTACGGATTCGACACGCCGACTTCGGGTTCGGTCGGTTGGACCGAGCGTTACGGTGACCAGGAAGTGTCGCAGTTCAAGGGCGCCGAAATGATCGCCGAGAAGTGGGACATCAGCCGCGAAGAGCTCGAGAAGTGGGCCCTGCAGAGCCATGAGCGCGCCAAGGCTGCAATCGCCGCGGGTCGCTTCGACAACGAGATCGTCGCCATGGGTGACGCGACCGTCGACGAAGGACCCCGCGAGACCAGCCTCGAAAAGATGGCGACGCTCAAGGTTCTCGTCGAAGACGGCCGCATGACCGCAGCGGTGGCCAGCCAGATCTCCGACGGTGCGAGTGCGCTGCTGCTGGCGTCGGCGGAAGCGGTGGAGAAGTACAACCTCAAGCCCCGCGCCCGGATTCATCACCTCAGCGCTCGCGGCGACGACCCGATCTTCATGCTCAGTGCGCCGATCCCGGCCACGAAGCATGCTCTCGCGAAGGCCGGTCTGAGCATCGAGGACATCGACATCGTCGAGATCAACGAAGCTTTTGCCCCGGTCGTCCTGGCCTGGATCAAGGAGATCGGCGCAGATCCGGCCAAGGTCAACGTCAACGGCGGCGCGATCGCACTCGGTCACCCGCTCGGCGCGACTGGCACCAAGCTGATGGCGACCCTGCTCAACGAACTCGAGCGCACCGGCGGTCGTTACGGCCTGCTGACCATCTGTGAAGGTGGCGGCACCGCAAACGCGACGATTATCGAGCGGCTCTGACGCCTTGCTGTGCGCCTTTATTAACCGCCGACGGTTAATAAAGGCGCACAGCAGTTAGTTGTTCGGCACATCCGCAACCTTGATGTCGAAGTTCGCACTTTCACCGTCAACGCTGGTCACGGTAGCTGTGACGTCGTATTCGGTGCCCTGCTCGGTCAGGATGCACGTGATCGATGCGCCGACTTCTGCGTCGAGGTTCTCCGGACACGTCACGTCGTCAGGTGGCTCGCCGATCTTCTCGGCGAGTTGAGTGGAGATCTGACTTGCGACTTCGGACTTGTCCACTTGCGGCGTCCCGACGCTTGCCGAGCAAGCTCCCGTGGCCAATGCCGCCGAGAGCAAGACGATTCCAACTGCAGGCCTCTTTGTCATGTGAACTCCCAGGGTGCGCCGGTGCTCGCTGCTGCCACCTCAGGGATTACCGCATTCGGGACTGTTCAACCCGACTTACTCGACGCCGTTTGCCGAGCTCAGCGTCGGCGGACCGTCAAGTTGAAGCCTTCGGGCATCAGGGTGAGCCGTTCGGCCACCTTCAACTCGTAGTCCGGATCGGCTTCGATCGTATACTTCTGCAAGATGGTGCCCAACACGAGGACCGCTTCGTGAATGGCGAATTGTCTTCCGATGCAGGCGCGTTCACCTGTTCCGAATGGCTTGTACACGTGCGCCGGCCTGGCCTTGATGTTGGCAGGTAGGAAGCGATCCGGATCAAAAGCCTCGGGATCGTTGCCCCACACGGGATCGCGATGAAGTGACGGGATGAGCACGAGCATCCAATCGCCCTTTTTCATCGGATACTTGCCGACGAGCGTGGTGTCTTCGAGCGCCGCACGGCCGTAGGCGGGAGCGGTCGGCCACAGACGCAGCGATTCGTCGAGGACGCGTCGTACGTATCGAAGTTTCGCGATCTTCTCGAAGGCGGGCTCTTCGCCCTCCCAGACCTTGTCGACCTCGGCTTGCGCCTTGGCCAGCACGTCAGGGTATCGTGACAGGTAGTACAGCGCGAACGACAATGCGCCGGAGGTGGTTTCGTGTCCCGCGACGAGGAAGGTCACGACCTGATGGCGGATGTTCAGTTCGTCGATACGGTTGGGATCGTTTTCGCGTGCCGCCCGTAGCATCAGTTCGAGAAGATCTTCGGGCCCCGGTTCGGTACTTGTCCGCCGGGCACGGATCACCTCGTCCACAACCTCGGCCATGTACGCCTTGCGGACCTCGTCACGTTGATCGGCCCGACGTGCGAGGACTCGCCCCAGGGCCGTCGACTTCAAGAACGTCGTGCGTTGTGAATGGGAGAGAGCGCCGACCATCGCCTTGACGAACGGGTGCTGCTCTTCACGTTCGAAAGAGTCGAACGAGTAGCTGAATCCAGTGCGTCCGATGGTCTCCAACGTCAGCTTGGTCATGTCTGCGGAGATGTCGACGGGGGAGTCGCTGTCACGACTGTCCCAATGATCGACCAGCTCGCCGGCCACGTCGAGCATGGTGCGGTGGTACGAGCGCATCGCAGTCTGGCTGAACGCCGGGGCCAGGAGATTGTGCGCCTTGCCCCAGTTGGGTTCGTGGTTGTACGCAGTGAACAGTCCGTCGCCGCCGATTCCGCGGAGTGCTTTGACTCCAGGCGCAAGGTGCTTCGCGAACCGGGACTCGTCGGACAGTTCTGCCACCATGTCCGCGCCCGAGGCGAAGACGAAGCGATTTCCCAGGACATTTCTCTCGAAGATCGGGCCGAGTTCGCGCCCGATGCTCACGGAGTTCTGCAGCGGCGTACGGATATTGATCCCGAGGACGTCCCCGAGGACTGGCAGGCGCCATGCCGGATGCGGAATCCGAGCATCGGTCGTCGCCTCTGGAGTGGTGTCGACGCTCATGGTGTGTCCCCCGGGTGAGATCGCTTACTGAATTGGTGTCTAGTACGCAAAGTACGCCTTACTGAATCGGTGTCAAGTAGTAATCTGACTTGTCTATGGTCGCACCACGAAAACGCCTGGACCGAGAGCAGCGGCGCACGCAGTTGCTCGACATCGGCGCGCAACTTTTTGCCGATCGTTCGTACGAGGACGTCTGGATCGAAGAGGTCGCCGAGATTGCGGGCGTCTCGCGCGGGTTGATGTACCACTACTTCCCGACCAAGCGAGACTTCTTCGCCGCAATCGTCGAGCGCGAATCGCAGCACCTGCTCGAGGTGACCGCACCGGACGCGACGCTACCGGTGCGCGAACAGGTGGCAGCCGGGTTGGACGCCTACTTCGCGTACGTGAAGTCGCACAGCAGGGGAGTACGCGCCATCAACGTGGGGACGCTCTCCGCCGAGGCCGGTATCCGAGCGATCGTCGAACGGGAACTCGAACAGCAGCAGATTCGAATCCTCGACGCACTGGAATTCGAGGGCGAAAGAAGACAGATCGCTGCCGTCGCAGTTCGGGGATGGATCGCATTCGTCCGGGCTGTCTGCCTCGACTGGCTCGATCAACCTTCCATACCGCAGGAAGAGTTGAGAGTGATTTGTCTGCGGACCCTCTCCGGAGCGTTGGGCATCGACCTCGAAACGTGAAATGCCGACCGCGTGGGAGCGGCCGGCATTTCCACGGACAAGTCTGATCAGTCGAGCGTCGAATAGAGATCGTCCCAGCCCTTGGCTACGTACATGGTGGTGTAGATGGATCCGTAGTACGTACTGCCGCGCAGAACGGTGACGTTCCCGGCCTGCACAGCCGGAAGTCGTTGCCACAACTTGTTGTCCGAGAGCTGATCGAAGGTGGTGTCGCTGCTGTCGGTGACGGAAACCATGAACGCGTCGCAATCGCGAAGGCGATCCATCTCCTCGATGCTCAGCCGCCCCTGATTGTCGAAACCGGTTGTGTTCAATGTTCTTCCACCGATGTCAGCGAGCGTCATGTCGGTGGGTTGGCGATTCTTCTTACCGGTTTCCTCCGACACAGGCAGGCTGTCGATGTAGATCGTGGCCTTGTCCGGACTGTAGGACAAACTCGCGACGGTCTTTCCCGCGATCGCCGAAGCGTGTCGAGAGCGGATGTCGGTGATCAGAGCGTCATAGTCGGTGATCAGGCGATCCATGGTGGGTGTTCGGCCCAACCAATCGGAGAGTCGCGTGAGATTTTCTCGCCACGTCTGCTTTGATTCGGTTGTCAGGACAGGAGCGATGGCTTGGAGTTTTGCAGCGGGCCAGTACTCGTTGTCGGCGTTGACGCAGATGATGAGATCGGGTGCGAGTCCGAGGATCTGCTCCAGATTGGGCTTGTCGCTGAGGTATTCGGCCGAGCTGTCGACGGGAACCCACTCGGTGGCGGGCGAGATGTTGTATCCGAAGACCTGTAGCTCCAGGGCAATAGCGAGCTCGAGGTCGGTGCGTGCGTCGACGGCCAAGACCCGCTTGGGGTTGGTCGGTATGTCGTAAGTTCCCAACGGTGTGGTGACGGTGCGCATTTGAGTGTCGTCAGATGTACCCGAACCGTCACTGGAACTGCAGGACGACAGAATTGTTGCTACTGCTGCCATCCCGGCTCCGATGCCGAATTGGCGACGGGTCAGTGCGTCGACTAGCTCTTGCCAGGCGCGTTCGTCCAGCACGGTAGGTGTGGTGGTCAGCATTTTTCGATACCCTTCGGTCTGAGTCCGTATCGATCGTAGGGTCGGCGATACCAGATCACCTATATCGAAAACCGCCTGATATTAGTCGATTTCGGCCATTGTCCGTGACTTGCGGGTGATCGTTGCGCCGAAGGCAGCGGCGAGCGGGAACATGAGAACGCCGTACACCGCAGCCGGCACTGCCAATTGCACGTTGCCGAGGAGACTGACGGCGATGGTGATCGCCAACGTGCTGTTGTGGATGCCGATTTCCATGGAACTGGCGATTGCCTGACGATCCTCGATGCCGAATATCCGGGGAACGACGTAACCGATCGATAGGCTCAGTAGGCAGAACAAGGCAGCGACGACGCCGATGTCGACGAGATAGTCCGCGATGTTCTCGCGCTCGGAAACAACCGTTCCGACGATCACCAGTGCCAGAACCACCGCGGATCCGATGCGGACGGGCTTGTCCATCCGCTCGGCAAAGGCGCTCGAGCGCAACCGAACCCACATTCCGAGGGCGACAGGAATCAATACGACGGCAAAGACCTGGAGCACCTTCGTGAACTGAAGCCCGAGAGTGCCGTCCGCGTCCTCGGGTTCGAAGTAACCCAACGCGAAGTTGGTGATCAGGGGGAGAGTGACCACCGCTATCACCGAATTGACCGCAGTCAGTGTCACATTGAGAGCAACATCGCCGCGGAACAGATGGCTGAACAGGTTTGCCGTCGTGCCGCCCGGTGATGCGGCGAGGAGCATCATGCCGACCGCGAGCAGTGGGTCGAGGTCGAACAACGTGACCAATCCGAAGGCCGCGGCCGGGAGCAACAACAACTGACAGATCAGGGCGATCGAAACGGCCTTCGGCGCTTTTGCCACGCGGGCGAAATCTCCGACCGTCAGGGAAAGCCCGAGGCCGAACATGATGATGGCGAGTGCGGCGGGTAGGCCGACGGAGGTGAGTGCAGAGTCCATGAGTTAGTGGCTACTTCCAGTCACTGGGGGAATTTCACTGAAACTACCGTGATGCCCGGATCTGCGTGGCAGTTTGGATACATTGGTGTATCGAACCGTGACGGCGTCGGTGAGCAGGGTTATCGTCGAATTATGTGCCGAAACATCACTGAACTTCGTGGACTCGAGCCCGCTGCTACGCCCGAGGAGATCGAGGCCGCCTCTCGCCAATACGTACGTAAGGTGAGTGGAATAGCCAAGGTGTCCGACGCGAACCGAGACGCCTTCGAACAGGCGGTGCGTGAGGTGACCGAAACGACGACGCGCCTGCTCAGCGCATTGCCGCCTCGCAGACAGCCACCTCAGACCGTCCCGCCGTTGCGTCGTCCGGAAGTACAGGCGCGGATCGCTGCTCGTTCGTCCTGACCCGAGTGGATCTCACAGATATCGACGTATGGGACGTCGAACCGTTGGATCAGCTGTCAGCTGGGCTGGAGGGCGTTCTGGTCGCTCATCGTGTCCGCGACATCCGGCGACGGCTGGATACGCTGCGCAAAGAGGCCGTCGCCGACGACTTGCATATTCGTCAGGACGGAACCGTTTCTGCCGTTGCGCCCATCGCCGACGGTCACCCGCTCCACGTGCATGCCCAGTTGCTCGAGGTCGCGGTGCGAGAACTGATCGGTGAGGCACTGCTGGTCAGCGCGGATCTTCATCATGCGTTGTCTCTGCGGTCTCAGGTCGGCACCGACCTCCGTGACAAAGCTGTGCGTGTGGGGGAGGAGTGGCGAGCGTTCAGCCCTGATCGGCAGCGTCAGATGTTGCGTCATGCACCCGGCCTGATCGCCAACCTCGATGGAATTCCTTCTGCGGTTCGCAGTCCTGCCAATCTCGATCGAATTCAATCGGAACGAGCACGGCTGCAAGATGATTCAGTCCGAATCTCGCAAGAACTCCACCGTGAGTTCTTCGGCGGCAGACTGAGTAACACAGGGGCGGGCCAGTGGTACGCCGAACGCAAACTCGAGGATCTGGACGCGCTCGACGAGTTGTTTCGCGCCGAACCTTGTCGACGGTTACTGCTCATGGACATGCGCTCGGGTGAACGCGGCTTCGCGGCAATCGCGATCGGTGATCCGGACACAGCGGATCACATCTCCGTGACGATTCCCGGATTGAACACCAACGTCAAGGACTCGATGCGCGGAATGGTCGGCGAGGCAACACGATTACGAGCCGAGGCGATGCGCCAACTCGAACTGGCCGGCCGAAAGGAAAGCGTGGCCACCATCGCCTGGATCGGATACGACGCGCCACAGGTGATCGGGCCGGGAAAGTTCGACATCGGTCGGGCCAGCTTCGACGTAAGTCGATCGTCCAAGGCAGGCATAGCCGCCGACGCATTGGGTAGCTTCTTTCACGGTCTTCGTGCTGCGTCGGTCAACGACCGAGTCCATATCACCGCGTTGGGTCACTCCTACGGATCGCTTGCGACTTCTCTTGCGCTGCAACGCGGGGCAAGCGCAGCGGTCGACGACGTGGTGTTCTACGGTTCACCCGGCGTGCGGGCCAAGGTGGAGTCGGACCTCGGTATCGCCGACCGCCACGTCTACGTCATGAAAGCGGAAGGCGACAGTATCGCGGGGTTCGGCCGTTTCGGTGGCGATCCGACGCGCACCGAGTTCCACCGATTGTCCACGGCCGAGGGGATCACCCCGGACGGTGTCAAGCACGAGCGGGCTTTCGGTCATGCGGAGTACGCGAGAACCGGGGACAACGGAGAACTGCGGATGTCGGGTTACAACCTCGCGGTTGTGGTTGCCGGACTGCCGGAGTTGGCCGTTGTGGCCTGACCTGCTGACTTACAGTGGCACTCATGCGTCTGAGGCATTCGGCCAGGGGGTTGGTCGTTGACGACCAGTCTCGTCTTCTGCTCTACCGATACATCGCACCCGGGGGCGGGCTGACGGTCTGGTGTCCTCCGGGCGGAGGCTTGGAAGGAGACGAAACCCCGCCCGAGGCGCTCGCGCGCGAATTGGACGAGGAGATCGGCTTGCGTGACTGCGGCGCCGCCACCCATGTGTGGCATGAGGAGATCCATGATCCGACGATATTGCCGGGTTGGGACGGTGCGATCAACGACTACTTCCTCGTGCCGGTGGCGGCCGCATTCGAGCCCTGTGGGTCGTTGGGGCGCGAAGCGCTGGCCGCCGAGCTGGTCGAGCACTTCGAGTGGTGGAGCGTTGACCGCCTTCTGTCACACAATGGTCGAGAAGTGTTCGGGCCACGCGATTTACCCGACCGGTTTGCACGCCTGGTCAAGGATGGATCACCGAGTTCGCTGGAACAGTTTGTTCGGGCACCATGAGGGCCGCGAGGCATCGCCGTATTCGAGCATTTCGGCATCGATGGACGGCTAAACTGGGGTTATGGAGCACTACGTGCGCAAGGAGCCCATCCCGTACGCGTCTACGGCTGCGCCGGTCAGTTCTCGCAACCGGTTCAGAAGGATGCTCCAAAGGTTGTCGATAATTCTTCGCGGGATGATGGGGGATCGGAAGGCGAGTCGATATACCTCGCTCGCACCGCGTCATCCCGACGGATCACGCACCGCTGTAACATCTTTCAACAGTAGTGGTGGTGGGAAATAGGTATCGGTGTACAACACTGCCCGGCGGCCGTCGAATTCTCGACGAACACCGGGCAGTGACGCACTACTTGGGCTGGGCTCAGCGGAGGTACTGTCCGCAAACCGGCCACGCGCCGGCGCCCTGACCGGCAAGGACGTTTTCCGCGACGCGGACCTGTTCTGCCTGGCTGGCGTTGGCGGCACTGCCGGCTCCGCCGTAGGCTTCCCACGTGCTCTGGCTGAACTGGAGCCCGCCGTAGTAGCCGTTTCCGGTGTTCGCGGCCCAGTTGCCCGAAGATTCGCATTCTGCGACACCCGACCAGTCGTGGGTGGCTGCGGATGCGGTGCCGGCGCTCAGTCCGAGGGCTCCGGCTGCGAGGGCTCCGGCTGCGGCGACAGAGGCAAGGGCACGGGTAACGGTGGTCTTGGTCATTTTTGGTAAATCCTCTCGAGTCCCGCCGACGGAGGACGGTGACCGTCTCAGCTCCGCTCCCACCACTAGGAATGTTGTCGAGTCCGAACCGCGGGGTGGGACGGGCGGTGGCGATTCGGTAATGCCCGGTTGATCGGGCTGTCACCAACCATAAGAGATGATTACGGATTGGTCACGGGTCGGCGTGTCGACGCATGTTTGTGCAACAGAAATGCATCAAAGAGTGTTTTCCCAGGTCGCGTGGCGATATGCCACCTCGCTCGGCGTTACATAATCGAGATAAAGTGTGATGCAAGTCACTGAAAAAGCGTCTTGATGGCGTCGGTATGTGGCGCTCGATCGGCCGGTTTTGTCGATTTTCCGGCCCCAGTTCTGGTCACACAGGAAGCTGTGTCGAACCGCGATTTGTTGTCGACCGACCGCCCCGATTTACCTGTGGGGCAGCAGAATTGAAAACGAATTACGCGCTGCTGGCTCAGACGAGATTCTTGCTCGCCTTGATCCGACGACGGATGTCGCGCATCTGAATGGTGTTGCCGGCCTGACGAACGGAGCGTGGAATGAACCTGTTGACGAACGACACGAAAATGAAGAGGTGTTCGAACCGGCGGCGGTCGTCTTCGGTCCACTCGAGGTCGAGTTGGTCGCGGTAGACCGGTGGAAGGAATCCGACCGTCAGGAACCGCAACAAGTTTCGGAACACCAAGCGTATCGGCCAAGCGATCATCTGTAGATTGACCAGGTCGATCAGATACTGCTTGGTGCGTTCGTCGATGACGACGCGTTCGCAACCGAGGTTCCAGTAGCGCTCGAAGTCTGCGCGTGTGGCCGGCCACATCTCTTCGGTGACCTGCAGTGTCGTTCCCAAAGTTGATGCGGACTGATAGAACGACTCCGCCTGTTCTTCCGACATCTTGCCGTGCAACAACTGATGACTGTCTTCGAAACCGATGAACAGGCAAGCAGCAACCCATAATTGGAGTTCGCGATTGAAGGCGTTGTACTTGACCGGGCTGTTCGCATCCGACTTCACATGTCGGTGTACCGAATTCACAGCCTCGCGGTAGGCCTTTCGCTCTTCCTCGTTGCCCAGGATCGCGACCGTCAGGTACTGCGTTGTGGTTCGTGCGCGCTTCCACGGATGCGCTGTCAGAGCACCAGATTCGACCTTGCTCTCCATGACGCCGTACGCCACCTCGGGCCAACCGAGTTGCAGGATGACGTTGGCAGCGGCTCCGGCGAACGACCAGAAATCGAGTGCGTCGGTGATGTGTGCGGGTTTACGTGCCCACCGCCTACGCTCCGCCGTGATGGTGATGCGTGTCTGATCGGTCCGAAGAGACGACTCGGACTTTTCCGAATCCAGGTAGTGAGTGGGCATGGATCTTCCTCCGCTCGTGGTGAGTTACTTGGTCTCGACGTTGCTCACGAGCCACCGGTCGTCCGAGCGGACCAGGGACACGACCATGCGGTACTTCTGTGTGTTTCCCTCTGGCGCTGCGACATTCTTGGCTTGTTGGTCGACGAACACGAGCACCTTGGCCGACGAATTGTCCAGCGATTCGATGCCGACGTCTGTCGCCGTTGCGCTCGCCTGGCCTTGCCCCCCGGCGACGACTTCGCGCAGTGAATCGACCATCGTTCGGTAGGTGCCGGCAAACTCGTCGGTCGACATCGAGGCGATGCTGTCTTTGTTGGCATCGAGGTTCTGATAGTCGAAGGAGGACATGATGGTCGAGTAATCCCGCGCGGTGTCCAAAGCCTCCTGCCGCAGCGTGTCTTCCTGATTCGCCGAGTACATCTGGAATCCGAGCACCACCAATGCTGCGACCAGCGCTACCGCTATGAGTGAGATCAGTGCGTTGCGTGGCTCCTTGAGGCGGCGAAGTAGCGACGGAGAAGTCGGATGTTCGGCCACCTCGGCTTCAGCCTCGTCGAGTAGTGCGTTGTCACCGTGTGCCATTTCCCAGTCCTTCCAACATCAATCTCCAGTAGTTCAGGGCTTCGACTCCGGTCGGGACGAGAATCGGATCTGCGACGACGGGCGGTCCGATCGGCGTACCGGGGACCGTCGAGTTCTGCAATCCGAGGTCGTTCGGGCGGGGAGCATTCTGTGCTCCGCGTTGGACGAGGTCGTCGGAGGGGGGACAGTACATCGCCAGACTTGGACTGGTGGGAGACAGATCGCCGACCTCACGCCTAGGGGTGTCGTAGTTACAGACCGGCCCCTGTGTGGCAACCAAGGCAAAGTCGGCGCGATCGCCTTTGACGATGGATGCCAGTTTGGCGAGACCTTCAGGAATCGTGACAAGTCCGGTTTCGAGGGCGTCTGTGCGGTCGGAGATGATCGGTGCGACAGTGACGAGATTGGCCAGGACCGCTCCGAAAGTGTTGTGGTACTTGTCGAACAACTGTTGAGCGCTGTTCAGGGCGGCGGGCGAATGATCGGTGAGGTAGATCAGCACCGGAGCGTTGGATTCGAGTTGTTCGGTGAAGTTCTTGGCAGCTGCCATTCCTCGGACTAACGAATCCGATTGTGTCGCCATGGAGTCCACCAACGTGGAGGTTCGCGACAGCAGCGCGGCGAGTTCGGTCGACTGGTCGTTCAACTGCGCGGACATGGTCCCACCGTTGTCGATCATCGTCGCCAAGCTCGGGCCGAGCCCGTTGAACGAATTTCCCAGTTCGGTCCCGATGTCGCTGATCGCTTGCGGATCAATCCCTTCCAGGACACCGGACGCCTGAAGCATCAACTGGCTCATCTGGACCGGTTGCTGATCCGCGGGCATGGCGATTTCGTCGCCGTCCCGAAGATACGGGCCGTGGTCTGTGTTGGGATAGATGTCGACATTCTGAATTCCGGCTGCGGTCCCCATCGTCACCTTGGCGACGCTGTCGGTAGGTATCTCGGCGTTGTCGTTGAGTGAGAGTTCCACCCGAGCCGAGCGGGTGCCTGCGTCGAGTTCGACTTCACTCACTTTCCCCACCTGTACGCCGCGATACGTGACGACCGTGCCCTTGGTCAGCCCGAAGGCGTCGGACATGTTGGCGTGCAGCCGGATTTGGCCACCGAAACCCTGAGGGCCGACCACGTAGACGATTCCGAAAGGGATTACCACAGCAGCGATCAGAGCGAACAGGACAAGTTGAACAAGCGCAAGGCGACTCAACGCAGACCTCCCTGAAGTAGATCGGTGAGAGTTCCCGCCGGTGCGATCGATTGACCGGCCATCCCGCCGCTCCAGAGCTTGTCGATCGTTCCCGGAATATCCAGGGCGCCGTCGAAAACGAGGTAGTCACCTTGGACTGCACTGGTGAAGTTCTCGAGCAGTCCGTTCATATTCGCCAGTGTCTGACCGATCTCCGAATTGAACGAATCCAGAGTCCCGACAACGGTCGACGCATCGTGCAGCATCGCGTCGAGGCCGTCGGGTGACGAGTCGAGGATGGTGTTTGCGTTGGTGGCGAGCTGAACGGTCGAGTTCAACAGGCCTGCAATCTGATCCTTCTGTCCCACGAGAATCGACACCACCTGTGGAACGGAATCGAGGTAGTTGTCGACGACGTCGCGTTGGCCGGCCAGTTGGGAGGAGACCCGGGCAGCGAGGTCGACGGCCTCGTCGAACTCGCTGCGGTGACTGCTTGCCTCTGCCATGAGCGAGGTCAGGGTGTCGGTCAGAGAACGAACTTCACCGGAGCGCCCGGAAAACGCGGTGTTCAGCTCGCGCACCACGGTATCGAGTTGATCGATGCCGCTTCCGGTCAGAACCGTACCGAGCGTGGCAAGCGCACTTTCGACTTGCGGACCGATCTCGGTGCGAGACTCCGGAATTGTGTCGCCGTCGCTGAGCATCGAGCCGGACGGAACCTCCGGCACCAATAGTCTGATGAACGGGTTGCCCAGTGCGGACGGGAGTTCGACGGATGCTTCGACGTTGTCCGGCAACGGCGTCGCGGCGTCCAGACTCAGTGTCACATCGGCTCCGACGACGTCGGCGGACAGCGCGGATACTCGACCGATGACTTTCTGGCCGCTGCGGACGTCTGCCCCCAACACCAGGCCGTCGGCGCCGGCCAGCTGCAGCGCCACGTTGTACGCATCACCGTCGGCCGAACGACCCAGGGGTAGGTCTTGAATGCCTGCGCTACAGCCGCCGAAGGCGAACACGGCCGCAGAACCCACACCGATGATCACGATACCGGCGACTATTCGAACCGATTGCCGCGTCAATTGCCACCTCCGGGGACGGCTCCGCCGGAAATCGCGGAGGCGATTCCGAGCGGATCAGAAGTGCTGAGGGGGAAGGAAATCGGATTCGTGAACCCGGCTCCGGTACAGATCGGCAACTTGTAGGTGTCGCACAGCGGTTTCGCAACCGCGAACTGAGTCAATGCAGTCGAGACGTTGAGCCGAATGCGCCCGCGCTGATCAGGACCGATTGTCTGGGAGAGGTTCTGCATCATCAACGGCACCAGGTCCATGAACTCGGCGAGGCCGGGTTCTTTGGCAGCCAGAGTGTCACCGAGAACTCGCACGTTGTCGGCTATGGCACCGACATCATCGCCGTGAGTTGTCATGAAACTGTTCAACTGGTCGAAGACCACCTGCAGATCCTGCAGAGGCTGTGAGATGTCCATGCTCTGGTTCGCCCACTGATCGCCCAATGTGCCGAGGTCACCGACAAGTTCGTCGAGGCTGACCTGCCGTGCGTCCAGAGCATTCATCAAGGTGTTGAGATTGTCGACAAGGGCACCGATGTCTTCCGACCGAGCGCCGACAACTCCGGTTGCCGTGCTGAGGTTGCGAATTGCGGTGTTGAATTGATCGCCCTGACCCTGCCATCCGGCAGCGCCGCGGCTCACGAGATCGCCGAGATTGCCCCCATCCCCGGCAAATGCGTCGGCCAAAGTGCTGACGCTTCCCATCAAGCCGTCGAAATCTATGGGGGAGTGGGCACGTTCGATCGGAATCTGGTCGCCGTCTTTCAGCGTCTCTCCGCCGGTGTAAGCCGGGCCGAGTTCGATGTGGCGATCGCTGATCACCGATGGATTAAGGACATAGGCCGAGGCGTCGGCGGGCAGGTCCACGGAGTTGGGCATCGACATCGCTACTCGAACAGAAGTTCCGCGAGGTTCCACCGACGTGACCGTCCCGACGCCGACTCCGAGGACGGTGACCTTGCTTCCCTCGTAGATTCCGCCGACGTAGCTGAAATCGGCGTAGACGGTCTTGGACTGATCCGTTCGTCCGAAGATGTACCAACCGGGGAGTGCAATCGCCAGGGTCACGACCAGCATGGCCGTGACGGCTTTTCGTGTATTCACTTGCAGCCCTCCATGATGCCGAGCGCGCAGAGCAGATTGTCCGGGATCACGGCGGCCGGCGCGTTGACGTCGGTCCAATTGCCGGTGCCGGTGGAATCGGTGACCGAACGCAGCGCGGAAGGAAGACGAGTCAACAGCAGGTCGATCTGATCTGCGTTGTTCTTCAGCGTGGTGGTGACCTCGACGAGGTTGTCGGTCATGGCTCCGAACTCGTCCTGACGATCGACGAAAGTGGTGGAGAGCTTCGAGATGATGATTGTCAGGTTGTCGACCAACTGAGTCAGTGCGTCCTTGCGCATCGCAAGAGTACGAACGATCGTCTGAGCATTGGCCGCAGTACCGACTATCGAATCGGTTTGTGCCGCAGCCATGTCCGACAGCTCGCGGGACATGATGAGAATCTGGTCGATCTGTTCACTGTTCTGCGCGAAAGCCGCCGAGGCGCCGCTGATTCCGGCCAGAGCCCGGCCCACCTGATCGGAATCAGTTGGAATCACCTGCGAAAGGGTGTTCATCATGGACTCCATCGCCTGTAGGTCGATCCCGGTGGCCGCAGTGGTGGCATCACTGCTGACGTCGTCGAGGCTGTACGGCACGGTTGTGCGGGAGAGCGGGATGACCCGCGCATCGGAGTCGTCGACCACTCCGGCCGGCACGATCTCCAGGTAGCGCTTGCCAAGGACCGTCTTGAGCCTGACAGTCGCCGTGCTCTGGTTTCCCAAAGGCTGGTCCTTGTCCAAGCGGAAGTTGACGACGACGTGGTCGCCGGCAAGGTCGATCGAATCCACTCGGCCCGCGGGAACCCCGGCCACGTAAACCGGATCGGTGTCGGAAAGCCCGCTGGCATTGGCCAACTCCGCTGTGTATGCCGACGTGCGTACGTTGTACCAGAGCTTCGGAATGCCCAAGGCGGCGCCGAGTCCCACCACCAGAACGAAGATTCCGAGACTACCCAGGGCGAGAGCGGTGCCGCTACCGCTGCGACGGCGATCCCCTTTGAACAGGAAGAGCATGATGCCGACGAACACGTCGATCAGCTTGACCAGGAACATCATGAGCACACCGGCGAATGTGTCGGACCGAAGATGTTGGCTTCCATGTCGCCTGCCTTCAGAGTGAAATTGCACAGATACAGGCTGATGAAACTTCCGTAACTTCCGATCCGGTTGGCGGCGTCGGCGAACTGGGGAAGGTTGGCGAGAAGTCTGTTGAACTCGTCGGTGCTCGCAATCCAACTCCCGGTGACACTTTCGAGTTGTTGCACGGTCTGACCGAATGCGCCGTTCGACCCGGCCATGATCTGAGCCAACGACGAGACAGTTCGGTTTCCCTGATCCAAGAGCGAGACCAGTTGATCGTTCTGCCCGACGACGGAAGTACTCAGATCGTTCAAACCGTCCAGCAGACCGACCAATTCGGGTTGGCGTTCGTCGACGGAGGTGAGAAGAGTGTTCATGTTCGTGAGTAGTTGTGCGAAGACGTCCTGACGGTCGACAAGGCCGGAGCTCATGGTCGCGATCTGGTCGAGGAGGGTGGTCATCGCCTGGCCCTGGCCGTTGAAGGTTTCGACAAAACTTCGCGTGAGCGTGTTCACCTGCTCGGGTTGCAGCGCGGCGAACAACGGTTTGAACCCGTTCATCAGTGCCGTCAAGTTGATCGGCGGTGTTGTCTGCGCCAGCGGTATCGTGTCACCTGGTTCGAGCTGTCTTGCGGATACCGTTGTCGCGCTGTCGTCCTGCGTCAGTGCCAGATATCGAGCACCGAGCATGTCGCCGTAGCGCACGGCGGCACGGACATCCGACTCGAGGGAATATTGCGACTCGATTTCGACGTCGACGATCGCCTTGCTCGTGCCGCCGCCGTTGTCGGCAAACGCAACCGAGTCCACGCGGCCGATACGCACACCGGACATCGTGACCGGGTTACCCGGGTTGAGGCCTTCGACATCGGTGAACTCGAACGAATACGAATCGGTGCTTCCGCGAACCGGGACCGACAACGTGTTCGCCACGAACGACGCACAAGCGACGCCGGTGAGACAGAAGAGTGACAACCGAATTACCTGGCCAGGACGGACCTTCACGGGACGGTCACCTCATTGCCTCTGACCATCGGCCCCAACATCAGTGTTGTTGCCGGGTTGGGGGTGTCCGAGCGTTCCGGCGATCCGCCCAGTAGCTGATCTTCGAGGTAGCGCAGCGTGGCCGCTTCGGCTTCGCCGCCCACGACCGGGGCACTGACGGGTTGTGCAGGCGTCAGGTTGGAGCCTGAACACTGCGCGCCGCGCGAGTCCCCGTACTGCGGGCAATCATCGCCCGTGTATGGGAGCGGTTCGGCGAACGTGGCAACTGCTGTGATGTCGAACTTACCGGTGGCGAAGACCCGCGCGCCCGCGGCGCCGAACGTACTGGCATTGGCGAGGGTGGAACGCAGTCCTCCGGGATTGGCCGCGGTGGTTGCGAGTATCTTTCCGGCGGAATCGATCACAGTGATGATGTTTCGGTTGTTCTCCACGACAAAATCGTCGACGGTAGCGGCGAAGACTGCGGCCGCGCCGATCGAGGACTCGAGATTCGCTCTGTTGGCGACCATGTTGTTCGAGACGGTTGTGGCGGCTGCCAAGGTATCGAGAATGTCGGGGGTCGCGCGGTCCAACGCGTCGACGACCGACTTGAATTCGGGTGTCGATTCGAGGAATTGGTGTGCGGCGGGTGTCAGTACGCCGGACGCGGCACTGAGATTGTCTATCGTGGTACCGATCTCGGCTCCGTTTCCGTCGAGTGCCTGGCCCAGCGCAGTCAGGGCTGTCTGCAACTTCTCGGGCTGCATCGCCGTGAGGACTCCCACCAATTTGGTGTACACGTCGTAGAGCGCAACGGCTTCGGGACCGTCGTCCATGTGGATCTCGTCTCCGTCCGACAGAGTCGTCTGGCCCTGCTCATTCGGACTGTCCACGAGCTGCATGTAGATGTCGCCGAAGAACGTGCGCGGAACGACGCGGGCCACCACGTCGGCGGGAATCTTCGACGCGTCATCGGTCTGAATCTGCAACTGCACAACGGATTCGGCGGTGCCTGATTCGATTTCGCCGATTCGGCCGACGTTGACGCCGTGGTACCGAACCGGAGCTTCACCGCTGATGAGACCGGCTGTGGCTGGAACAGCGACGAAGATATCGGTGCTCTGCTCGAGGTTTCCCGAACCGCGTAGAACCATTGTGACAGCGGCGGCGACGGCTACCACTACGGCGATCGCGCCGCGAAGGGCGTACACGATCTTTGTGTGTGTAGTGAGTCTGTCCACGGCTCAGACCCCCATTCCCGGGATCTGGGGCACGAGGCCCCACAGCGCGAAAGTCATCAGTACGTCGAGGATTCCGATCGCGAGGATCGCAGTCCGAAGAGCGCGCCCGGCAGCCTGCCCGACGCCGGCCGGACCACCGGAGGCATAGTAGCCGTACGCGCAGTGAACCAGCGCGACAACAGCGGCGAACACCACGGCCTTGAGGCCCGAGTACAGGAGATCCTGCGGCGAGATCGCCAGATGGAAGAAGTAGTCGTAAGTACCTGCCGATGCACCGTTGAAGAACACGACGACCAGTCGGGTCGACAGGTAGCTGGCGAGCAGTCCGATCATGTAGATCGGGATGACGCAGATCATGGCAGCGATCACCCGCGTACCCGCGAGGAAGGGGATGGATCTGATCGCCATCGAGTCGAGGGCGTCGATCTCGTCCGAGATGCGCATAGCCCCGATCTGGGCAGTGAAACCCGTTCCGACCTTGGCGGCCAACGCGATAGCGACGACAACAGGGGCAAGCTCACGGGTGTTCGCGACCGCAGACAGCATGCCCGAGAGCGAGGTCATCCCGACGAGTTCGAGGCCCCGGTGAGTCTCGACGCCCAACATCATTGCCGCGGCGAGCGACATCGCGAAGACGATCCCGATGGTGCCGCCGCCGGACAGCAAGGAGTTCGTGCCGAAGCTGACCTCGCTGATCTGACCGAGTACGTGCTTGCGGTACTTGGTGAGCGCAAAAGGGATCGATGCGATGGTGCGGACGTAGAAAGTGACGTGCTGACCGAGGGAGACGAGGCCGTCGCCGGCGGTTCGCAGGGGTCTGCTCGCTTGACGGGCTCGAACACGGAGATCGACGAGCGACATCAGAATTCACCGACCGCCGGGACGATTACGGTGTACAACGCGGACAACACTGTGTTCACGATGAAGACGAGCGCGAACGCAATGACGACGGCCTCGTTGACTGCGTCGGCAACGCCGCGGGGGCCGCCTTTTGCATGGAGACCTTTGAAAGTGGCCACCAAAGTCGAAGCGAGGCCGAAGATCGCGGCTTTCACCAAAGCCATGACGAAGTCGGACGATCGACCGTATTGGCTGAACGTTGCCATGAACGTTCCGGCCGGAAGATGCTGCACGTAGATGTGGTACAGATAGCACGCGATCACTCCGCCGAAGGTCACCATCGAGCACAGTGCGAGGGAGACGATCACTGCCGCAACCAATCTCGGAGCTACCAAGCGTTCGATCACATCGATGCCCATCACTTCCATGGCATCGATCTCTTCGCGAATCTTTCGCGAACCAAGATCGGTGCAGATCGCCGACCCGGCAACACCGGCCATCATCAACGCGCACACCAGTGCTGCGGCCTGTCCGACGATGATGAATGCCACGACGGCGCCCGAGTAGCCACCGGCACCGATGCGGCCGGCCAGTTCGCCGACCGACACCGCGATGAAGACGCCGATCGGAATCATGAGGAGCAGCGACGGACCAGTGCTGACGCGACCGATGAAGAGCGTCTGAGTGATCGTCTCGTGCAACGAGAGTCGCCTGCGGAGGATTGCCGTGAACAGGCCGAACAGTGCCTGCACCGAGAATCCGATCAGATAGCCCCCCTGCAACGCTACGTCTCGTACCGGGCCTTTCGGGGCTGGTAGCTCGTACGTCATCTAATTGAATTCCTTTGCAGATCAACATGGTTCAGCACGAAAGTCGAACTGTTCGGACGCTGGCGGTCGAGCGAACTGCTTGTGAAGCATCTCACACATATATGTGACGTGGCAAGCATTATGTGAACGAAAATTCTCGGGGGAATTTTTGGTGTAACAGCGACGGTGAGTGCGTTGACGTGCCAATATGAGTTCTGTCGGGTGGCGTCCTCGGCTTAAGTTCATCGAAATTCCGGAAGCCGTCGTCCGATGTCCCGATCGGGGAGGGAGGGGCCGCTTCGAGCGGTGACCCTACCCCTAGTTTCGACCACAGGGCAAGGCTTTGTTAACGAGAATTCTCTCGAGTTTCAGCATCGATGATCGGGGCGATGCAGTTGATGGCAACCTGGAGTTAGGGCAGCTAGCAGCGTATATGGAACATTGATACAGTGGAAATCTCGAAAGTTTCCGATGGCGTGCACAGATTATGATTATGCTCATTCGCAAAAGGACCGGTTTGGTGACCGGTAGGGCTGAGCGAGGCTGAGAGAGAGGGGTGCACGAGTGAGCCCGAGACAGCAGTCTGTCGATGCGCAGACAGTTGACGAACAGACCTCGCGTGTAATCCTTCGAGCGGCGGGATCGGAGTCGGTCAAGCGACGTCCGAAGGACCGCAAGGCGAAGATCGCCGCTGCGGCTGCAATTGCGTTCAGTGAACGGGGATATCCTGCCGTAGGCGTCGAGGACATCGCGTCGTCCGTTGGTATTTCAGGTTCGGCACTCTATCGGCATTTTCCGAACAAGTATGCGATGTTCCGCCACGCGGCACTGGAATTGACCGACGCGCTCGAGAGTGCACTCGATGCGGTCTCCGTCGCCGCCGATGCAACTGACCGGGAGCGCCTACGCGAGGATTTGCTCGCTGTGATCCGAACGACGGTGCGTAATCGGCGCACAGCCGGGATCTACCGGTGGGAGAGTCGGTTTCTCGACGCTGCCGATCGGAAATCGGTCCGAGCTCAGGCAGCTGCTGTCAATCGCCGAGTTGCACTGCATCTTTCACGCTCCGAACCGCCGGCGAGTACTCGTGCCGAAACCATCCTCACCTCAGCGATGTTCAGCGTGATCGGCAGCATCACCGCTCACAATCTGATACTGCCCCAACGTCGGATGGAGCAAGTTCTTCTCGACGCTTGTCTGTCGATCGAACATGGAGGGAGTGCAATTACATCGCGGCGGTCGGAGCAAACTGTGTCGACGCGACCGGTGACGACGAACAAGCGTGAACGTCTGCTACAGGAAGCCGTGCGGCTCTTCGATTCTCGCGGTTACCACGACGTCAGTATCGAAGAGATCGCAGCCGCTGCGGGTTTGAACGCTTCCGGGATGTACCGCTACTTTCCGAGCAAAGCGGAACTTCTCGGGGCGGTGTTCTATCGAGCGGCAGACCGTCTGGACCTTGCGACGGCAGCAGTATTCGAGTCTGCGACGTCGCCGGAGGAAGCGCTGCGCACACTGTCGGCGATGTACGTGGAGTTGTCGTTTGCACAACATGAATTGATGTCGGTCTATTTTTCCGAGATGAACAACCTTCTGCCGGGACATCGAAGCGATCTGAAGAATCGGCAGAAGCTGTACGTGGTCGAGTGGGCGCGGATACTTCGCGAAATTCGTCCGGACCTTTCGGCGATAGAGGCGAAGTTCCTGGTTCACGCTGCTTTGAACCTGGTCCCCGACATCGGACGCTTGATCAAGTTCGATGTTGCAGCAGAAAACGCCTCCACACTTCAGACGTTCATGTCAGCAGTTCTCTTCGGCCGCCCGGCTCCGCCGCCCTGAACTTCGCGCCGCCCTGAACTTCTCGCCGCCCTGAAACTTGTCGGACGGCGTGCGTAGTGTGGTCGGCTATGAGCGAAGTCCTGTCTCTGGCAGCTGCCCGCCGAACAGCGCTCGCCGCTCAAGGGTTCGGCAAATCACACCCGGCAACGGTGACGCGGCGCAATCTGGTCAGCGTGATGGACCGGCTGCAGGTCTTGCAGATCGACTCGGTCAACGTTTTCGAACGCAGTCACTACCTGCCCGTTTATGCGCGACTGGGCGCGTACGACAAGTCCAGGCTTGATCAGCTGACCTTCTCCCCGGAGTCGGGGTACCTCGAATACTGGGGACACGAAGCGACGTTCCTGCCGGTGGACATGTGGCCGCTCTTTCGTTGGCGCATGGACCAGTTTCGTGACAAAGCGTTGAGCGACAAGAACGGATGGGCGTCTGATCGGCGCGACTTCCTCGACTGGTTGCGCAACGAACTGCATGAAAACGGTCCGATGGCGGCGAGCGAAGTCGAGCATGAAGCGAATACACGCCGCGGCCCGTGGTGGGGGTGGTCGGACGTGAAAGTCGGGCTGGAGACTCTGTTCCGTTGGGGCGAAGTGGTATCGGCGGGTCGCGCAGGATTCGAACGTCGATACGGCCTTGCCGAACACATGCTCGCGCCCGAGATCCTCGATGCGAGGATCGATCGATCGGACGCGATCCGTGAGCTGGTGCTGCGTGGTGTGAAGGCGCACGGACTCGGTACGCTCGACGATATCGCCGACTACTTTCGGCTGCCGAGCGCTGAGGCACGAATTGCCTTGCGTGAGCTCGAAGACGCCGGCAATGTACGCAGTATTTCCGTCGAGGGCTGGGAGCGTCGTGGCAAGCCTCGCGAGGTATGGATTGATCCACAGGCAAAGCGTCCAAGGTCGATCCGAACCGAGGCTCTGTTGTCGCCCTTCGATCCGGTAGTGTGGGCGCGCGATCGAGCGTTGCGGCTCTTCGACTTTCACTACCGGATCGAGATCTATACTCCCGCACACAAGCGGGTTCACGGCTACTATGTGCTCCCCGTGTTGATCGACGACAATATCTGCGCGCGAGTCGATCTCAAGAACGACCGACAGAGCCGTCGGCTACTCGTGCGCGCTGCTTGGGCCGAGCCCACCGCCGATGCCGACACTGCACCGCGTCTGGCTGAGCTCCTTCGTAGAACCGCAATGTGGCAAGGCTGCGACACCGTAGTCGTGGAGAACAATGGAACATTGGCATCAGAGCTGGCCGCTCTGATGGCCGGCGACGAGGTGGATGCGGTGGGCGCGCGCTAGGTCAATCTGGAACGGTGAGTCTCCCGTCGACTGCAGCTCGGTTGATGGAATCTCTTAATGCCGAACAAGTTCCGGTGCGAATTTTCGGCGACGCCTTGTCTTCGCGATACTCCGAACACACGTTGTGCGGATCCGATCGCCATTGAGTCGAGGTATGTTGCCAGCTGTTCTTCTCGACGAGGACATATGTTCCACACCGCTCGCAGTCCACTGGTTCCATGGTCACTGCGCTGCTCCTGCACGGCGTGCGAGGTTGTCTGCAACCTCCTGTTTCCACACCTCGATGGGTTTGCTTGTATCCATCTCGAATTCGAAGCGATCGATCATCTCGGGCGTGACGTCGGCGACGTCGACGTAGAACTGTTCGTACCACCGCCTCAGTTGGTAGACCGGACCGTCCTCGGTGCAGAGTAGTGGGTTGTCGATGCGGGTCTTGTTCTTCCAGATCTCGATGTCCTGCTCGAATCCGACGCCGATGTAACCGATCATCGCGTCAACGGTTTGGTCCGCTATCCCGGCGGGAAGTTCCTCGGTCTTCTTGACGGTGATGCCGTACATCAGGACAAACTTGTTCGGGCTGACCGGATAGTGGCAGTTGATCAAAACCGAATCCACCTTGAACGTTTCGTACTGGTACACCAGATCATCGATCATGAACGACGGTCCGTGATAGGCGGCCACCGAGAAGTTCGAGACCAACTGCGGCACGTCGGGATCCGTCCAGGTCACGATGTCGTCGCGGTTGATACCGCTCTGCTCCTGGATGGCGACATGCCCCTCGAAGACGTTCTTGAAGTAAGTGGGAAACGAAAAGTGCACGTAGAAGAAGTGCGCCATGTCCACGACGTTGTCGACGATTTCTCGACAGTTGGTGTCGATGACGATTGACTTCCATACCCAATCGGTCCATTCGTGGTCCGGAGTTTTGATTACCGGTATGGCGACTTCGGCCGGAGGCGGATTGCCTTCGGGGTCATGCCAGACGAAAAGCAGTCCGTCTTGTTCGAGGGTGGTCCAGGCGCGGGTTTTGGCAAGCGGTGGAACGCGGCGTGCATAGGGGATCGCGGTGCATTTGCCGTTGCCGCCCCAACGCCAGTCGTGGAAGGGGCAGGCGACTGAATCGCCCTTGACCGTGCCCTGACTGAGGTCGCCGCCCATGTGACGGCAGTAGGCATCGAGGACCTTCAATTCGCTCTGGCTGTCGGCAAATACGACAAGCTTGGTGCCGAAGGCCTCGATCGGATGTGGGTTCCCGTCGTGGAAATCCGTTGCAAGTCCGAGGCAGTGCCATCCGCGGGCAAAACGTTCGGGCGCAGCGCCCTCGTCGATCATGCGGATCTCGTCGACTTCGCCGAGGTCCGTTGTGGTCGTCACGTCTGTGGTCAACACGTCGTCCTTTGTTCAGTGATCTGTGTTGGCCACTGTGGTGAGGAGTTGGTCCAGGTTCAACGGGGGTAACCGGTGATCGGTATAGCTGCAGGTGGAGTGGCCAGGCAGGTTTGTCTCCCGCACGGTGGGAAACGCCCTGGCGGTTCGTCCGGTGAAGGCCCAGATTTGCAGTCAGCAGAGCACGCCCAGCGCTGTCCTCTCGACGGGCGGATCACCGAAACGGAGACGCCATGTCGGTCGGACCGATCACAGAAGAGCCCATCCCTATGTCAACACTCGACAGGTTGGCGATGGTGGTGGATTGCTTTCGTGACACGCCGCGGTTGACGCTGGGCGAGGTGGCCCGTCGAACCGGGATTCCGCGATCGTCCGTGCACAGGATGCTTCTGAAGCTCGTGAGGATGGATTGGCTTCGCAGAGAAGGACTCGAGTACGAAATCGGCGACAAACTCGGCGATCTTGGGGCAATCTCGTTGTATCGAAACAAGTTCGAGAGGGTGGTGGTGCCGTTGTTGTACAACCTGCACCTCGTCACCAATCAGGCCGTACATCTCGGGGTCCTCGAGGGAAGCAACGTGCGATACCTTCAGAAGATCGGCAGCCAGGCGATACCTGACCTCCAGACAGGCGTTGGCTCTCGCATCCCGGCGCGATCCTCGGCAATCGGCAAGGCACTCTTGGCAGCGGGCCGCCGTTCGACGGTCGCGCAACATTCCGCAATAGCCAACCATCGGTACGGCGTCGTATTCGGTACGTGTACTTCGGGTCTCGGCTGCATCGGTGTGAGGGTGGGTGCGCTGGGCGAAGCGGAAGTCGGTCTGTCGATCAGCGGCCCACTCGTTCGAGGCAAGATCGACGATCGACACGTTGCACCGGTACAGATGGCCGCGGTGGCAATCTCCCAGTATTTCGAGGTGCCGGGTGGTCGTCACCAGCAGACCGGTTAGCTCGGCAATGCGCAGAGTGCGCCTCCTCCGACTCCGCGTAAAGCGCAGTGGGGGAGACGCACTCGGATGAATCTGCGTCAGCGAAGAGCCGCAAGCGCGTCGATACGCTTGGCCGCGTCCTCCATGATGTTCTCGATCAGTTCCTTGCAGCTGGGCAGATCGTTGATCATTCCGACAACCTGACCCGAGGCAAGCACACCGGCTTCCGTATTGCCCTCGACCAGACCGGCCTTGAGCAACATCGGGGTATTCGCCGCCATGATGATTTGCATCAGCGTGCGGTCACCCGAGCGCTTCATCGCGAGGCCGTCCTTGGCGAGCGTCGACCACTTCATACCTGTCATTGCCTTGAACTTGGTGGCGTTCTTGGCAGCAGCGATCAAACCGGTTGCATAGCTGGAACCTTCGAGGCTGTTGACCAGGTCGGTGTTGAGCACACGATGAGGCATGCCGTCGACCTTGCGCGAGACCGTCGTATCCGTCAGTCCTCGCTTGAGGTATTCCTGCTTGACGGAGTCCGGCACCGAAGAGTCACTGGTGAGCAAGAAACGCGTCCCCATGGCGACACCGGCAGCGCCGTACGCCAACGCTGCGGCCAGCCCGCGGCCGTCGAAGAATCCGCCACCGGCGATGACCGGAATATCGACCGCGTCGAGAACCGAGGGAAGAAGCAATGTCGTTGCCACACCGCCGGTGTGACCACCACCTTCGCCGCCCTGGACGATGACGGCGTCCGCGCCCCAAGATGCAACCTTGACCGCATGCTTCGCGGCACCGATCGACGGTACGACGACGATGCCGTGGTCCTTGAGCTTGGCGATCAGTTCCTTCTTGGGAGCCAAGGCAAACGACGCGACCTTGACGCCCTCACGGATCAGCAGGTCCGCGCGCTGCGGCGCGTCGGTGGCGTCGGCACGCATGTTGACACCGAACGGCTTGTCCGTGAGCTGCTTCGTCTTCTTGATCGCGTGCTCGAGCTCGTCGTAGGTCATCGTGGCCGAAGCCAGGATGCCGAGACCGCCCGCGTTGGCCGTCGCCGACGTCAGCGCTGGCCCGGAAACCCAGCCCATGCCCGTCTGCACGATCGGGTACTCGACACCGACCAGTTCGGTCAGTGCTGTCTTCAGAGTAGGGGTCATGCCGAGACCTCACGGTCCCGAAGGTTGCGCGGATCGAGGGTCTCGCGAATGAGGTGGAGCTCTTCGGCGGTGGGGTCACGGGTGATACCGGCCTCGGCGAGTCCGGCTACCTCGAACGAGGTGTTCTCGGCTACCTCTTCGGCGGTGACGCCGGGATGGAGGCTCAGCGCGCGGAAGGTGTTTCCCGGTCCACCGAAGTCGAAGACACCGAGGTTGGTGACAACGCGGGGGATGTTCAGGTACTTGTATGCCGGGTTCTCGGGATCGATCTGGTCGTAGCCGACACCGCACACCACGTCGACCTTGTCGACGAACACTCGCTTGGAGTGCTTGGGGACGAAGTAGCTCGTCGCGTGGTTGATGGTGTTGCCCGGGGCGCCGCGCACACCGAACATCTGACGCGTCGGCTGCTGAAGCGGGCCGAAGGCGGAGAGGTTCTGGTTGCCGTGGCGATCGAGCTGATTGGCGCCCATGACTACGTGGCGACGGCCCGAAGCGACGACGTCGAACACCTTGCGGAAAGGCATCCATCCTTCGATGGGGCCCTTCGTTCCGACTGCCGGGGTGTCCTCGAGAATGAGGGCTTCACCATCGGTGATCAGCAGGTCGGGTTCGGTGGTGAGCCGAGCCAGGCGAGCGCCGATGGTGGACGACGTCGACATCGGGCTGGCCATGATTTCGCCTGCACCGGAGAAGATTTCAGCGCACGCGAGAACAACGTACTCTGCGCGGGTGACGGTGGATTCGCTCATTTTGCCTGCTCCCCTGCCTTTGATGAATCGGCAAACTTCTTTACTGCGGCTTGGTAGTCCTCTTCGCTGCCGGAGAGGAAGGTGTCGACGAACGTCTGCCACGACTCGGGGGTCTTGGCGGCCTCGGCGTAGTGACGCTGGAACTTCTCGTCGCGGCCGTAGCTTTCGCCGGCCAACGTGAAGTGGGCACCGTTCGGGGCCTCGACGACGGCGTCGACCATCATGCGGTTGAGCAGAAGATTCTGCAGTGGAACGGATTTGACCAGTTCCTCGGTCTCGACAATGCGTTCGACGGAGACGTAACGCTTTTCGGCGGCCATGCAGTACAGGTCGTCGAAGTACGGGTCGACACCGTTGTACGCGGCATTGCCGTGCTTGTCACCGAGATTGAGGTGAACGAACGACGCATCGAGGTTGAGTGCAGGCATCGCGATCAAGGTCTCGGAACGGCCGTCGGCCTCTGGGTACGGGGAGGTGACGGTCTTGAGTTCGTCGCCCCAGAAGTTGCGAACGTCCGAACCCAGGCCCGCGCGGATCGGGAGGAAAGGGAGGCGAGCGGCAGCGGCTTCGAGGCCGCACTTGACCATTCCCTCGTCCATCTCGCGGACTTCGATCTCACCGGCGGTGCGTGCCTTGGCAAACCACGGATCGTAGAACGGAGCGGAGTCCAGGGACACGAAACCGTAGTACGCCTTCTTGACCTTGCCGGCCGAGCACAGCAGCCCGAGATCCGGTCCGCCGTAAGTGACCACGGTCAGGTCCTTGATGTCCGAACGCAGAATCGCACGCACGAAGGCCATCGGCTTGCGGCGAGATCCCCAGCCGCCCAAGCCGATCGTCATTCCGCTGCGGAGCTCGCCGACTACCTCGTCGAGCGACTTCGTCTTGTCACGCTTGCTAGCCATGTTTGTCTCAGCCTTCCTTCTGGGTTGCGTTCTCGCGCGGCTTGCCGGTGGCGACGAATTCGTCGCGGTGTTCGTCGGACACACCGAGGAGGTTGAGTTCGAAGGTGTAGCCCTGCTCGAGGCGGTAGCTGCCCTTGACGTCGACCGGGTCGATGCCGTTGATGGCTTCCTTGGCGCACCGGATGATGCGGGTGTCCTTCGCGGCGATCTTTGCGGCGATCTCGCGAGCGCACTCGTCGAGCTTCTCGCGCGGGACCACGTCGTAGACGCTGCCGAACTGTTTGAGTGTGTGGGCGTCGACGCTCTGTGCGGTGTAGTAGAGCGTGCGCATCATGTGCTGCGGCACCAGCCGTGAGAGGTGTGTGGCAGCGCCGAGTGCGCCGCGGTCGACCTCGGGGAGGGAGAAGATCGCGTCGTCGGAAGCGACGATCACGTCCGCGTTGCCGACCAGTCCGATGCCACCGCCGACACAGAATCCGTTGACGGCCACGACGACGGGTACAGCGCAGTCGTAGACGGCTGCGAAGGCCGCGGCGCAACCGCGGTTGGCGGCGACCAGTGCGTCGAATCCCTCGGTCGCCTGCATCTCCTTGATGTCGACGCCGGCGTTGAATCCGCGTCCCTCGGCTCGCAGGATCACCACGTGAGTGTTGAGATCCTTGCCCGCGTCGAGGATGGCGTCGGCAAGCTCGAACCATCCCTTGGACGGGATTGCATTGACCGGCGCGTAGTCGATGGTGACCGTGGTGATGCCGGTTCCGTCGGAGGAGGTGCTGATGCCCATATCGGGATTCCTTACGTCTGTGTACCAAACCAAGCGATTGCTTGGTAAGTTAGCACACAAGCGGAGCCGACAAGCCCGAGCAGAGTGCATTAGGAGACAAATATGAGTGGATTGGTCGACGGACGCGTAGTCATCATCACCGGGGCTGGTCGCGGGATCGGACGTGCGCATGCCTTGGCGTTTGCTGCCGAGGGCGCCAAGGTCGTCGTCAACGACATCGGTGCGGGTGCCGACGGTTCCGAGACCGGTGAGAGTCCGGCCGAGCAGGTTGTCGCGGAGATCATCGCCGCCGGTGGCCAAGCAGTGGTCAACGGAGACGACGTCGCCGACTGGGCGGGCGCCGAGAATCTGATCAAGACCGCGATCGACACCTTCGGTGGCCTGGACGTACTCGTGAACAACGCGGGCTTCCTGCGGGACCGCATGCTGGTCGGCATGAGCGAAGGCGAGTGGGACGCGGTGATTCGCGTGCACCTCAAGGGGCACTTCGCGCCGCTGCGTCACGCTGCTGCCTACTGGCGCGCTGAGGCCAAGGCAGGCAAGACCGTCGACGCACGCATCATCAACACCAGTTCGGGTGCAGGACTGCAAGGTTCGATCGGCCAGGGTAACTACGCTGCGGCGAAGGCCGGTATCGCCGAGATGACCATCCAGGCCGCAGCCGAGCTCAAGAATTACGGCGTCAGTGTCAACGCGATCGCGCCTGCTGCGCGCACGCGCATGACCGTCGGCGCGGGTGGGGCGATGGCCGAGTCGATGGCAGCTCCCGAAGAGGGCTTCGATGCCATGGCGCCCGAGAACATCTCGCCGCTGGTCGTCTGGCTCGGTAGCGCCGAGTCCAAGGACGTCACGGGGCGGGTGTTCGAGGTCGAGGGCGGAAAGATCACCGTCGCGGAGGGCTGGCGTCACGGCCCGAGCGAGGACAAGGGTGACCGTTGGGACCCGAAGGAGATCGGGCCCGTCGTGGCAACGCTGTTGGAGAAGGCGGAGATTCCGACGCCGGTGTACGGAGCGTAGGGCCTCCGGCCCCGTGAGTGGTTAAGGAGTGCAGGGACTCCTTAACCACTCACAGGTGGTGTGCCGCCTACGCAGGCGCCCGAACCACCAACACGGTGCCGGGGAACTCTGCGGCGAGCTCGCGCCGCGAATGCTTCACGCAGGCTGTGCCGTAGCCCTTCTTGCGAGATTCCGGCGCGATCCAGATCGCCACGTTGACCTCTTGGCCGTCGAGTTCGCCGAAGACCAGGCCGACGCTCTTCGAGCCGTCACCGGAGACGTCCTCGGCGACGAACCAGGCAGCGGTCTCGTCGTCGATCCGGCCGAGGCCACCGACGCGCTCAGCTTCGATCCGATCCTCGCTCCACGGCTTGCCGTCTTCGCCGAGCTGCTCGCCCGAACGAATCGTGAACAGCGCCTTGTCTTCTGCGCTGTCGCTGAACGGACGCAGGGTGAAGTTCTGCCCGCTGCTCGCGGGACGATCGAGCGTCGTCCATTCGAGAGTGGCGTCGAGATTCTCCAGCTCGCCCTGGATGCGATCGCGCGCAGCCTTGGTGAGCGCACTGAACTTGAGGCTCAGAACTGCTTCGGCATTTGCTTCCGACGTGCCGAGGAGTTCCGCGACGGTGGTTAGTGCCTCCTGGTGGTCCTTGCTGTCGACCACTGCGTCCAGCACCTCGTGGCGACGCTCCAGCGCACGCACGAGGGCTGAGGTGATCTCGCGTCGGTCCAGGATTTGATCTTGAATATGCGTCGTCATATATGCGACTCCTTGCTGTGTTCGAGGCTCTGTCGAAACGCCGTGCGGACCGTACGAGTCAATAGTGCTCCAACTCGCTCGTTATGGCACGTGTTCAGCCTCCGGTGCGGCGAACGAGCCGTTCGTAGCGCTGGCGGGCAGCTTGAGTGCTGCCGAGCCCGAGTCCGAAGGCAATATCTTGCCAGGTCATGCCCCGTTCGCGGGCAATTCCGAGGAACAGCGCTTCCAGCTGTTCCATTTCGGCTCGGGCCTTGGGAATCAGAGTCAACGCAGCCATGACATCGGCGTCGTCGACCTCGGGTTCGTTCGGCTGCGGTGTGTCGGTGCCGCCGGCAAGACGAGCCACGACGCGCACCGCGCCGTAGGGCTCGAGCATCTCCGGATGAGATTGCCGCGCGCGCTGGCTTTGGGTCGCGCCGTGGCGCTCGCTGATCCGAAAGAGTCCGGCGTACTCGCGATGTGCGCGTTCGCGGCCGGAATCGATCGGTCTGAACTGGTCATCGGTCATGAACCCAGGCTGGCACGAACCCGGGCCGATGTAAACGTTTTGTTGTAAACAGTCCGTTTATTTCTTCAGCGGCTCGCACACGATGACGGGAATGACCCGGTCGGTCCAGGCCTGATAGTTGTCGAAATCCGGATACATCGCCGTCAACATCGGCCAAAGCCGAGCGCGCTCGTCCTCGGTGGAGACGCGGGCTTTCATCGATCGGATCCGAGACTTGATCTGCACCGTCACCACCGGGTCCGCCTTGATGTTGAGGTACCACATCGGGTTCTTCGGAAGACCTCCTTGCGACGCCACCAGAATCACGTTCTCGCCGTCCTCGAGGAACAGCAACGGACTGATCCGCTCCTCGCCGGATTTGCGACCGGTGGTGGTGAGCAGGCAGATCGGCAGCCCGCGTGGGAACGCGCTGCCGACCCGCCACTTGCTACCCAGCCGCCCGTCGGTGGCGCGATACATGGCGACGTTTGCCTTCGACATCCACTTGATGATCTTGACCGTCGCCGGAGCGTCGAGTCCCTTGGGTTTAGCTGGGGGAGTAGTCATCTCAGATACGCTCGATGATGGTTCCGGTGGCCAGCGCGCCGCCGGCGCACATCGTGATCAGAGCCGTCGAGCCGTTGCGACGCTCGAGTTCGTGCAGTGCGGTGGTGATCAGTCGAGAGCCCGTGCTGCCAACCGGATGGCCGAGAGCGAGCGCGCCGCCGTTGACATTGACGTTGTCGAAGTCAGGTTCGTGTACCTGAGCCCAGGACAGTGCGACGGACGCGAATGCTTCGTTGATCTCGAACAGATCGAGGTCGCCGATCTTCATTCCGCTCTTCTCCAGGACACGGCTGGTTGCCTGCACCGGTCCGTCGAGGTGGAATTCCGGTTCCGAGCCGACCAGCGCCTGGGCGATGATGCGGGCTCGCGGCTTCAACCCGAGTGCGCGGGCCTTGTCCTCGTCCATGAGCAGGACTGCGGCCGCGCCGTCGGAGATCTGGGAAGACGTTCCGGCCGTGTGAATCCCGCCTTCGAGGACGGGCTTCAGTCGGGCTAGGGACTCGGCCGTCGTATCGCGCAGGCCCTGATCGCGATTGACGAGCTTCGTCTCGCCCGTGAGGTTTCCTTCCTTGTCGACCTGGGGCGCCGAAAGTTCGAGAACCTCGCGGTCGAAACGCCCTTCCTCCCAGGCCTGCTTGGCCAGCGCCTGCGAGCGGACGCCGAGGGCTTCGATGTCGTCGCGGGTCAGTCCGCGTCGACGCGCGATGCGTTCCGCAGCTTCGAACTGGTTGGGCATGTCGATGTCCCACGTCGCCGGCCGACGCGGTCCGGCCTGATCGCCGACGTTGGCGCCGAGGGGAACCTGGCTCATGGCTTCGATGCCGCAGGCGACGCCGGCGTCGATGGCGCCGGTGGCAATCAGTCCGGCGATCAGATGGTTCGCCTGCTGGGCCGAACCACACTGGCAGTCCACGGTGGTTGCGCCGGTCTGCCACGGAAGTCCGGCGTGCAGCCAGGCCGTGCGCGTGATGTTGTTGGACTGAGCGCCGGCCTGGGTGACGCAGCCGCCGATCACCTGCTCGATCAGCAACGGGTCGATTCCCGACCGGTCGAGAACGCCCTTTTGTGCCGCTCCGAGGATCTCGGCGGCGTGCAGACCGGCGAGCCAACCTCCGCGCTTGCCGATCGGTGTACGGACAGCCTCGACGATTACTGGTGTGCCCACAGCGGGCTCCTTTCCTTGTAATGAAAAAGTAGAACAGGTTCTCTGCGGGAAGCAAGACCTGTCGACGTTTCCTTTCCTAGTAAGCAGGCTTGTGTTTCAATGAGAGTAGAACGTGTTACACATCACGGATCCCCATCACCCCTGTGATGAAAAGGCTTAGGGCAGGAGACATCAGTGGCACAGCCCGCATTCCCCGAGGGAATCGACTTCACGGACCCCGACATCTACGCGGAACGCATGCCGTTCGAGGAGTTCGCCGAACTCCGGAAGACGGCCCCCGTGTGGTGGAATCCGCAGCCCCCGGAAATCGGTGGATTCCAGGACGAGGGCTTCTGGGTGGTCACCCGTCATGAAGAGGTCAAGGAGGTCTCGCAGCGAAGCGACATCTTCTCGACCCACGAGAACACTGCGATTCCTCGCTTCGCCGACGACATCCCGCGCGAGAACGTCGAGATGCAGCGATTCATCCTCATCAACAAGGACGCTCCGGAGCACACCAAGCTTCGCAAGCTGGTTTCGCGTGGATTCACCCCGCGAGCCATCAACAGCCTGCGCGAAGAACTGACCGAGCGCGCCGAAAAGATCGTCAAGACTGCGGCTGCCGGTGGTGCCGGAGACTTCGTGGTTCAGGTCGCGTCCGAACTTCCGCTGCAGGCAATCGCCGAGCTTCTCGGTGTGCCGCAGGAAGATCGAATGAAGCTCTTCGACTGGTCCAACCAGATGACGTCCTACGACGACCCCGAGTTCGACATCGACCCGCAGGCAGCGTCGATGGAGATTCTGGGATACGCGTACCAGATGGCGGATCAGCGCAAGAAGTGTCCCGCCGATGACATCGTCACCAAGCTCATCGAAGCTGACATCGACGGAAATGAGCTCTCCCCAGAGGAATTCGGCTTCTTCGTGATTCTGCTTGCGGTCGCGGGTAACGAGACCACTCGCAATGCCATCACACACGGCATGGTTGCCTTCCTCGACAATCCCGACCAGTGGGAGCTGTACAAGAAGGAACGCCCGAAGACTGCGGCCGACGAGATCGTTCGTTGGGCCACCCCGGTGACCTCTTTCCAGCGGACCGCGCTCGAAGACACCGAACTCGGGGGACAGAAGATCAAGAAGGGCGATCGCGTCGTGATGATGTACGCGTCGGCCAACTTCGACGAAGACGTCTTCGAGAACCCCACGAAGTTCGACATCATGCGTGACCCCAATCCGCACCTCGGATTCGGCGGCACGGGTGCGCACTTCTGCATCGGCGCCAACTTGGCTCGTCTCGAAATCGATCTGATCTTCAATGCGATCGCCGATCACCTACCCGATATCACCAGGCTCGGCGATCCCCGTCGCCTGCGCTCGGGCTGGCTCAACGGCATCAAAGAGTTTCAGGTTGATTACAAGACATCGGGCTGCCCGGTCAAACACTGATCCGGACATATACTGACCTGGTAACCGGCGAGTAGGTTCTGTGTAGGTTTTCGGGAGTTGCCTCTGCACTCTCGAACACGCAGAACTACAGTAGACGTTCCGGGGGGCCACTAGTTGGCAACCTGGAACTGCGGCGGCGTCTGCGGGATCCCTCATCTCCCGTAGGCGCCGCCGTTTGTAGTTCAATCTCTAATTCAGCCGCCGTATGGCTTGGTGATCGCTTCCAGGAAATGCCCCGACGGGTCGAGGAAGTAGACCCCACGCCCACCGTCGTTGGTGTTGAAGCCGGTACTCGACTGGCGCGGATCGGCCCAGTGATCAAGTTTCAACGCCTGTATCCGCTGGTAGATGCCGTCGAAGTCATCTTCGGAGACGAGGAAAGCGTAGTGCTGAGACGCAACCTCGGCGCCCTCTTCCACCTGTGCGAAGTCCAGTGTCACCCCGTGCTCGAGTTCGACGCCGAGAAAGTAACCGGCTTCGACCGGGCCTGGCAGACCGAACATGTGAGTGAAGAACCACGCAGACTCTTGGCGGTCTTTTGCGGCGATGATGGTGTGATTGAACGAAATGGTCATGAGTGACCCCTTGCAGTACGACGCCTCCATGCCTGACGCAGTCCGTCATCGACACGCGACGTTGGCAACCAGGAAACCATTTCAGGGTTCTCGGTGCAAGTACGACAGGCTGATTCGAATACGACGAGAGCGGCCCCGGTCGATGACCGGGGCCGCTCTCGTACTGTGGGTTCTCAGGCTTTGCGTGCCGTCTTCATCGCACGGTCCACTTCCCAGAATGCTCGAAGCGACGCGATCTTGCCTGCGTCGTTCACGCGATAGACGAACACGCCCTCGGCGTCGATGATCGAGCCGCCGATGGTGGTCCGGATCTTGCCGATGTTGACGTTCTCGTTGCCGCACACCAGTGAATCGTCGATCAGAAACTCGAGCTTGTCCGCGGTCGCGATCGTCATGTCGTAGAACTTGGAGATCGCTTCGCGTCCGTGATGGCCTTTGCCTTCGGGATCGAATCCCGACGGCCCGACCGGATCCTCCACCCAACCGTCCTCGGCGAAGAGGTCCAGCCAGGCTTCCTTGTTCTTGCCACTCGCTGCGGCGCGCGAAGCGTTACCCGCGACGCGGGCGGGGTGTTCGTCAGTCATCGCGACTCCTCAGTTGATGTACTGCTCGGCGAACTTACGCATCGAATCCTGCTTTGCCTCCAGCGGGGCATCGAAGCCGATTCCGTCGAAAACCCAAGGTACGGTGATGATGTCCGTGACGCCGGCATCTTCGAGTTCTGCGTAACCGTCCTTGCCGAAACGGTCGATGCACACCGTCTGGATTTCGAACGGCTCGTTCTCGCGGCCGTACTCGGCGCGCAGTTCGCGTAGTCGTGCGATCACACCCACCAGGTCGTCGAACTTGATCATCGCCGAGGTCCAACCGTCGCCGACTCGCGCAGCACGCTTGAGTGCCACCTCGGTGTGGCCGCCGACGTAGAACGGAACCGGCTTGGTGGGAGCTGGACTCATCTGCAGGCGATCGAAATCGAAGAACTCGCCGTGATACTCGACCATCCCGCCGCCGAGAATAAGTTTGAGAACGTCGATCATCTCGTCCACTCGGGCGCCGCGACGCTTGTACGGAGCGCCGCACCACTCGAACTCTTCGGGAGCCCAACCGATTCCGACGCCGAAGCCGAAACGGTTGTTCGTCAATGCCGCTACAGATCCGACCTGCCGCGCGAGCAGGACCGGATTGCGGCTACCCAGCTTGAGCACCTGGGTGTAGAACTCGATCTTCTCGGTCACCGCGCCCATTGCAGCTGCGGCGATCAGCGGATCGACCCAGGGGGTCTCGGCATTCCACATCCGAGACCCGTCCGGGGTGTATGGGTAATCCGCCGCCTGCGTTTCCATGAAGAACAGTGAATCGGGGAGAGCGATCGACGAAAAGCCGCATTCTTCGGCCGTTTTGGCGATACCGGCTAACTGGTCCAAGGGGTTCATGGCAACCCCGACGGTGTACTTCATCTTCGGCCTCTTCCTGATCGGCGTGTGTGCTGCTGTTACGTGGTGGGACGTTCGGAGCCGACGACCCACATCGAGAAGTACTGCGAGCCACCGCCGTAGGCATGGCCGAGAGCCTTGCGCGCGTCGGCCACCTGGTGATCGCCGGCGCGGTGCATGACCTGCATCGCCGACTCGGCAAAACGGATCATGCCCGAGGCGCCGATCGGGTTGGAAGAGAGAACACCGCCCGAGGCATTGACCGGGAGCTTGCCGCCGATCGCGGTTTCGCCGGCCTCGGTCAGCTTCCATCCCTGGCCTTCCTCCGCGAAACCGAGGTTCTCGAGCCACATCGGCTCGAACCACGAGAACGGGACATAGATTTCGGCGCAGTCGATTTCGTTGAGCGGATCGGTGATTCCCGCGGACTTCCACAGCGCGGCCGCGGCGTCACGGCCGGCCTGCGGATTGACCTGATCGCGTCCGGCATAGAAGGTCGGCTCGGTGCGCATCGCCGTCGCGTGGATCCACGCGACCGAACGACCCTCGGCCTCGACCTGTGCGGCCGCTTCCTCGTTGCCGATCACCAGAGCGCACGCGCCGTCCGAGGACGGGCAGGTCTCGTCGTAGCGGATCGGATCCCAGAGCATCTGAGATGCCTGCACCGATTCGAAGGTGATGTCCGGCTGCCGCAGGTGCGCATACGGATTGAGGCTGCCGTTGAGCCGATCTTTCACCGCGACGAGGTAGCCGATGTGCTCCGGTGCGCCCGATCGACGAATGTACGAACGGACGTGCGGGGCGAAGTATCCACCGGCGCCGGCGCCAACAGGCATGTTGAACGGTACCGGTGTGGACAGCGCCCACATGGCGTTCGACTCGGACTGCTTCTCCCAGGAAACCGTCAGAACGCGCTTGTGGACACCGGATTTGACCAGGCTGGAGGCGACGATAGCCGTCGAACCACCCACCGAGCCGGCAGTGTGAACACGCAGCAACGGCTTTCCGTTGGCGCCAAGGGCATCCGACATGGCGAGTTCGGGCATCATCGAACCCTCGAACAGGTCGGGGGCCTTTCCGATGACGACGGCGTCGATGTCGTCCCAGCCGACGTTGGCGTCGAGCATCGCGGCGTCGATGGCTTCACGAACCAAGCCCGCCATCGAGACATCATGACGCTTTGCGACGTAGTGAGTTTGGCCGGTGCCGAGCACGGCCGCGAGTTGAGGCGTTCCGGCCATCAGTTCCGTCCCTCCAAGACTGCTACCAGGTTCTGCTGCAGCACAGGGCCGCTTGTTGCATGGGCCAGAGCGCGATTCGCCTGGCCGTCGAAGATTGCCTTGGCGGCGTGGCCGATTCGTTCCAGACCACCGGCGAACAGTGGGTTGCCGCTGAGCGGACCGCCGGACGGATTGATCGTGGTGGCGTCGGTCAGGCCGATCGCTTCCTTCAAGATCAATTCCTGGTGAGTGAACGGTGCGTGCAGTTCGGCGACGTCGATGTTGCCGACCTCGCCGCCCGTTGCCGCCTTGGCTGCCGACGTAGTGGACGGTGAGGTGGTCAGGTCACGTGCACCCAGGTTGGGGGAGTCGATGCGATGCTCGAGTCCGGTGATCCACGCCGGCCGATCGCAGAGATCGCGGGCGCGATTGCCCGAGGCCAGGACGATTGCTGCCGCACCATCGGTGATGGGCGCACAATCGTGTGCGCGCAACGGATCTGCGAGGAACGGGCTGGCGAGTAGTGCCTCGATGTCGACCTCGCCCGCGAGCTGAGCCTTCGGATTACTCAGCGCGTGACGACGGCTGCGAGCGGCAACCTCCGCCATGTCCTCTTGCGTCCACTTACCCGCGTCGAGTCCGAGTCGGGCTTGAAGTCCGGCGATCGAGACGGAGTCCGGCCACAGCGGAGTGACGAGGTACGGATCGAGCTGCATGGACAGGATCTTGCGCAGGTGCCCGGCGGAGGATTTGCCGAAGCCGTACACCAGCGCGGTCTCGACCTCGCCGGTCAAGATCTTGATCCACGCTTCGTAGAAGGCCCACGCAGCATCCATCTCGACGTGAGATTCGTTGATCGGCGGGACCGCTCCGATGGAGTCGATGGCCGAGATGAAGGAGAACGCTCGACCGGCCAGGTAATCGGAAGATCCGGAGCACCAGAAGCCGATGTCGGACTTGGTGATTCCCAGATCGCTGTAGAGCTGCTGGAAGCACGGGACGAGCATCTCGACGCCGTTGGTGGTGCCGTTGGTTTCGCGGACGTGGGGTGCCTGAGCAAAGCCCACGACTGCGATGTCTGCAGAAGTCATTTCAGGAGCCTCACAGGTGGTGTTGGAAGGTGGAGTACTCGGCGTCGGGTTCACCTGTCGGCCGGAAGTATTCGATGTTCTCGAGGGTGTAACCCCACTCTTCGCGAGGCTTCCACTTGGCTTCGACGCGCATGCCCATGCGTACGTCCGCGGCATCACATTCGAGGATCAAGTGCAGGAACGGAATGTCAGCCCCGTCGAGAAGCACGTAGGCGGCCACGTAGGGCGGTTTGATTCGCTGCCCGAGGAACGGGACGTTGACGATGCAGAAGGTGGTGACAATTCCCTTGTCGGGCAGTTCGATCTGCTCGCTCGTCGGCTTCCCGTTGGTGGGATTCGCGCCGCGCGGTGGGATGTAGATCTTGTCTTCGGGTCCGCTGCGACCACCGATCAGCTTGCCTTCTGCGAGACCACGGAGGTAGAAGCTCTCCTCGGCCGAAGCGGAATGCATGAAGTGCAGGTCGACAGGCGTCGTGATCATGGTGACAGGATCGGCGGTGGAATCGACTGTCGCGATTCCATTTTCGCTCTCACCTGGTTCGAAGCACTCGATGTCCTTGATCTGCCCGATCCGCTCCGACGCCCAGCGAGCACGAACCCGCAGGCCGGTGCTGATGTCGTCGGGGGAGTCGACGTCGACCGCGTGGAGCATGGACGTGTCCGCGCCGTCGAGCTTGATCAGGGCCCACGCGAAAGGCTTCGTCAGGGGTTGACCCTCGATGGGTTCGGGCATCCACGTCCAACTCACGACCGTTCCGCCGTCGGAGACTCCGACGAAGTCGGTCAGTGGTTCGGCCGTATCCGGATCGAATTCCGGTGGCGGCACGAAGACACGACCGTTCGACCCACGTGCGCCGATCACCTTGCGATCACGCAGGGCAGTCACGAACGCGCCGATGGTCGGTCCCGTCGATCTGGTGTAGTCGAAATGGAGATTCAATGGTGCGCTCAGGGGCTTGTCGGCCACCCCGCTCTTTCCGATGGTCACAAGATCGAGTAGAACAGGTTCTAGAGATTGTGGCAAGAGTCACTTCTGATCACCGGCAATGTGGAGGCCTGCGATGAAGCTTGGGTTGCAACTCGGATACTGGGGCGCACAGCCGCCGGCAAACGCCCCGGAACTGATCGAGGCCGCGGAAGGCGCGGGATTCGACGCGGTCTTCGCGGCGGAGTCGTGGGGCTCGGACGCCTTCACCCCGCTTGCCTGGTGGGGATCTCGGACCGAGAACGTCCGTCTCGGCACGTCCGTCGTACAGATTTCGGCACGAACACCGACCAGCTGTGCCATGCACGCGCTCACTCTCGATCACCTCAACGGTGGGCGAACGATCCTCGGGCTCGGCGTATCCGGCCCGCAGGTCGTCGAAGGTTGGTACGGCCAGCCATTCGAGAAGCCGCTCGCGCGCACCCGCGAATACGTCTCGATCGTGCGCCAGGTCCTCGCCCGTGAAGCGCCCGTCACCAGCCCCGGCCCCCACTACCCTCTGCCGTATGCGGGGCCGGGCAGTTCGGGACTTGGCAAGCCGCTCAAGCCCATTACGCACCCGCTGCGTGCGGACATCCCGATCTGGCTCGGCGCCGAAGGGCCGAAGAACGTCGCGCTCGCCGGTGAAATCGCCGACGGGTGGCTGGCGATCTACTACACCCCGCGCCTGGCCCCGATGTACAACAAGTGGCTCGACGAAGGCTTCGCTCGCGCCGGGGCCCGTCGTAGTCGCGAAGACTTCGAGGTGGCCGCCACGTGCCAGGTCATCGTGACCGACGATCGTGCCGCCGCCATCGCCGCTCTCAAGCCGATGACCGCCCTCTACGTCGGCGGAATGGGCGCCCCGGAGTTGAACTTTCACGCACAGGTCTACAAGCGGATGGGCTACGAGAAGGAGGTCGACGAGATCGGTCGCCTCTTCATGTCGGGTCGCAAGGACGAAGCTGCTGCCGTCGTCCCCGACGAGATGGTCACCGAGACCATGATCATCGGCAACGTCGACGAGGTGCGCGCAGACGTGAAGCGTTGGGAGGAAGCCGGAGTCACGATGCTGCTGGTGACCTGCCGCGACGCCGACCATGTGCGAGAGCTCGCGGCCGCGGTCGGTGGTTGAGCGGGGCACCCCCTTTTTTCGAGCGAACGGAATGCTCGAGCACTAATTTCCCAACCTCAGTGCCGCCGCCAGCCTCCTGCCACATCGCGTGAACGTATCGCTGCCCTTCTCTGACAAGGGGAGCGATACGTTCACAGGGCGGAGGGTTATCCACAGGTCGGTGTAAATGCCTGATTGGCAAGGGCCTGCGCGGCCGGGAAAGCCCATGATGTCTCCATGAGAAGGGGCGAATGGGGAGACGATCCGAGTGTGCTGATCGTTGCGAGCACGGATGGCGTAATTCGCGTGGCAGAGCTGACCAGATTGGGTGTGTCGGACACAGCGATTGCCGGGCGATGCCGCACGGGCGGTACTTGGCAGCGAATGCTTCCCGGCATAGTTCTGCTGGGGAACGGTTATCCGACGCCGCGACAGCGCACGATCGCTGCATTGATGTTCTGCGGCCGCGGATCGATGGTCACTGGAAAAGCCGCTATGGCGCAGCATGGCTATCGTCCGCACTCCGGCGAGGTTCAAATCTTGATGCCCATGCATCGCAGGGTGCAATCGACCGGATTCGTCGTGGTCGAAAGGACTGTAAGGCTGCCGACGCCACTGACACGTAGCGGAATTGATTGCGCGCCACTGGTTCGGGCGGTACTCGATGCTGCACGGCGATGCAAGACTTTGGATAGTGCTCGCGCGTTGATTGCAGACGTCGTTCAACGAGGTGACGTTGTGGTTCGTGATCTGTCCAAAGAGTTGGAAGCCGGAAGTATTCGCGGTAGCGCGTTGCCCCGCAAAGTTTTGCGGGAGGTGGATGCCAACGTGCATTCGGTGCCGGAGGCAGAGGCCCGCGAGCTCTGGAGGAGAACCGGGCTGCCCGAAATGGTATTCAACCGTGAGATCTGCGACGCAAATGGGAAATTCATTGCAATGCCCGACGGGTGGATCGATTCTGTGGCTTTTGCGTGGGACATCGATTCACTGGACTGGCATCTGTCACCTGGGGACTACCGGGCGACGGTCGAGCGTCGGACTCGTATGCAGAACGCGGGCATCATCGTGCTTCCGACTGTGCCGAGCGCGTTGCGCGCAGAGCCCGAGCGCGTGATAAGCGACCTGCGTGCGCATTTTGCGCTGGCCGCGTCACGGCCGCGTCCGAGGGTGTCAATCAGTGCCAGACCCGGAGGGTGAACGTATCGCTCCCCTTGTCAGACAAGGGGAGCGATACGTTCACGCGATCGGGGAGCGGTGGTGCGCAGAGCGGTGGTGTGGGGAGCGGTGCTGTGCAGAGTGGGACGGGATAGGGCACCGGTGCACCGAGAGGGGGAAAGGGGGGTGGGTCGGACAACCCTGACTCAGACACCCTTGAACTGGGGCGCCCGCTTCTCACCGAAGGCTCGCGGGCCCTCCTTGGCGTCCGCGCTCATGAACACCTTCATGCCCAGCTGCGCGTCGATCTGGAAGGCCTCTTCCTCGTGCATACCCTCGGTGTCGCGGATGGTCTTGAGAATCGCCTGCACGGCGAGGGGGCCGTTTGCACTGATCAGGTCCGCGAGCTCCAGCGCCTTGTCGAGGGCCTGACCGTCCGGGACGACGTGGCCGATGAGCCCGATCTCCTTGGCCTCCGGAGCCTTGATGTGACGACCGGTGAGCAGGATGTCGGCTGCGATCGTGTACGGAATCTGTCGAACGAGACGCACCGCGGAACCGCCGAGCGGGAAGAGCCCCCACTTGGCTTCGGAGACGCCGAACTTGGCGCTCTCGCCCGCGACGCGGATGTCGGTGCCCTGCAGGATTTCGGTTCCGCCGGCGATGGCTGCACCCTCGACCGCAGCGATCAGCGGCTTGGTCAACCGGCGACCCTTGAGTAGACCTTCGATCTTGGACATGTCGACGCCGCCGCCCGCGAAGGAATCTCCCGGAGGCTTGGCGGACATGTTCTTGAGGTCGGCGCCGGCGCAGAAGTCGCCGCCAGCTCCGGTGAGGATCGCGACGCGGATTTCGGGGTCGTTGTCGACCTGATCCCAGGCGTCGACCATGATCGCCATCATTTCGCCGGTGATGGCGTTCTTACGTTCGGGGCGATTCATGGTCACGATGAGAACGTGGCCACGCTTCTCCACGAGGCAATGCGGCGCGGTTTCCGAAATGTCTGATTTTTCGGTCGTCGAAGTGGACACTGATGGCTCCTGGCGGGTCTGTGAGCTGGCTCTCAAATTGGGTCTTGCCAGAAACGGTAACACGTTCTACTTTGAACTCGTGGCCCTTAACATCGCAGACTTCGTAGAGCACGCAATCGACCTCGTTCCGGACCGCGTTGCGCTGGTCTCGGACAACCGCGAGATGACTTATGCGCAGTTGGAGGACCGAGCAAACCGCCTCGGTCACTACCTGCGTGAACATGGCGTTCAGCCGGGTGACAAGGTCGGCATCTACTGCCGGAACGTCATCGAGGCGATCGAGGCCATGGTCGCCGTTTTCAAAATCCGGGCCGTGATGGTCAACATCAACTACCGGTACGTCGAGAACGAGTTGCAGTACATCTTCGACAACTCCGACATGGTTGCGCTCATTCATGAGCGCCGCTACTCGGACAAGGTCGCGAACGTCCTGCCGAATACTCCCAAGGTCAAGTCCGTCATCGTGGTCGAGGACGGCACCGATCTGGACTTCAGTGCTTTCGGCATCGGCTACGAGGACGCACTCGCGCAGAGTTCGGGTGAGCGTGATTTCGAAGAGCGCAGCAACGACGACATCTTCATGCTCTACACCGGCGGCACCACCGGAAGTCCCAAGGGCGTCATGTGGCGCCACGAGGACTGGTGGCGTGTTCTCGGCGGCGGCATCAACTTCGTGACCGGAGTTCCGGTCGAGGACGAGTACGAGATGGCGAAGGTCGGCGCAGCCAACCCGAGCATGATCCGCTACCCGATTCCCCCGATGATTCACGGTGGTTCGCAGTCTGCGGTGTTCCACAGCCTCTTCGGAGGCGGAACCTGTTTGATGCACCCGGAATTCGACGCCCACGAGGTGTGGCAGAACATCGACAAGCACAAGGTCAACCTGATCTTCATCACGGGTGACGCGATGGGCCGTCCGATGCTCGACGCACTGATCGCCGGCAATCCAAAGACGGGTGAGCCGTACGATCTTTCGACGCTCTACGTGATGGCCAGCAGTGCTGCACTCTTCTCGCCGAGCATCCAGGAGCAGTTCCTCGAACTGTTGCCCAACCGCCTGCTGACCGACTCCATCGGAGCATCCGAGACCGGCTTCGGCGGACTCGCCGTGCTGAGCAAGGGTCAGAAGCACACTGGCGGTCCGACGGTCAAGATCGACGCCTCCACAACGGTTCTCGACGACGACGGCAACGAGGTCGAACCAGGATCGGGCAAGCGCGGCATGCTCGCGCGCAAGGGCAACATCCCGCTCGGCTACTACAAGGACGAGGTCAAGACGGCCGAAACCTTCCGCACCATCAATGGCGTTCGCTACTCGATCCCCGGCGACTATGCGCAGGTCGAAGCCGACGGCACGGTCACGATGCTCGGCCGCGGTTCGGTGTCCATCAACAGCGGCGGTGAGAAGGTTTACCCGGAAGAGGTCGAAGGCGCTTTGAAGGCGCACCCGGACATCTTCGACGTGCTGGTGGTCGGTATCCCCGACGAGCGCTTCGGTCAGCGGGTTGCCGCAGTGGTTCAGGTACGTGAAGGCACGTCGCCGACGTTGCACGACATCGCCACCGCAGCGCGCAAAGAGATTGCCGGATACAAGGTTCCGCGCAGTGTGTGGTTCGTCGACCAGATCAAGCGCAATCCGGCCGGCAAGCCCGACTACCGCTGGGCGAAGGCCGAAACGGAATCGCGCGAGGCCGATGATCACAACGGAAACGGCGCTCCTGTGTCGTCCGCAAACGAAAGCGTGGAAGCCTGATGCGTTCGGATCTCGCCGACAAGTTCGGCATCGAATACCCGATCTTCGGATTCACTCCTTCCGAGCACGTCGCGGCCGCCATCAGTCGCGCGGGTGGTCTCGGTGTGCTCGGTTGTGTCCGGTTCAACGACCCGGAAGAACTCGAAGCCGCACTGACGTGGATGGACGAGAACACAGACGGTAAGCCGTACGGCGTCGACATCGTCATGCCGGCCAAGGTGCCGACAGAGGGCGGCGCCGTCGATCTCGACAAGCTGATTCCGGAGGAGCACCGCGCCTTCGTCAACCGCACGCTCGACGAGCTCGGTGTGCCGCCGCTTTCCGACGACGTCGAGCATGCGACCGGCGTACTGGGATGGCTTCACTCGGTGGCGCGGTCTCACGTCGATGTTGCTCTGGGACACCGGATCGCGTTGATTGCGAATGCACTGGGATCGCCGCCGAAGGACGTCATCGATCAGGCACACGAGAAAGGCGTTCCGGTAGCAGCACTGGCCGGCGCCGTCGAGCACGCACGTCGTCACGTCGAGAACGGTGTCGACATCGTGATCGCGCAGGGCTACGAGGCCGGCGGTCACACCGGCGAAATTGCCTCGATGGTTCTCGTTCCGGAAATCGTTGATGCACTGGGCGATTCAGCTGCTGTACTGGCTGCCGGCGGTATCGGCAGCGGCCGTCAGGTAGCTGCTGCACTTGCACTCGGTGCGTCCGGAGTGTGGATGGGCTCGTACTGGCTCACCACATCCGAATACAAACTCGGCAGTGCGTCGGGCGAAGGCCCGTCCGCTATTCAGCGTGCACTGTTGGGCGCGACGTCGGCCGACACCGTACGTTCGCGCATCTACTCGGGTAAGCCCGCTCGGTTGCTCAAGACCAAGTGGACGGAAGCCTGGTCGAACCCGGGAGCACCGGCGCCCTTGCCGATGCCGCTGCAGAACCTGCTGGTCAGCGACGCTCATCAGAGAATCGCTGCATCGGAGAACCCGGAAGTTGTGGCAATGCCCGTCGGTCAGATCGTGGGACGGATGAACGAGATCCGACCGGTCGCCGAGGTCATGGCAGAGCTGGTGTCGGGGTTCGAGGACGCGCGAACCCGACTGGATTCGATGAAGTAGTAGATGACACGTACGTATGCCCTCGGCCGAGTTTCGGCCGAGGGCATACGTCGTTTCAGCCGGCGAGGTCGTCCGGTCCGACGCTGTCCGACAACCATTCTCCGCGGCTGAGGGCGCCGTCGTCGCGGCGACGTGCGATCACGAAAATGACCAGGGCGGCAGCGAGGACAACTGCGAGAACGCGCGAAGGCGTCAGGTTCGGGTTCTTCATACCCGTAATTTTGCCGGAAGAACGGGCGCGATGGTGAGACAGCGGAGCAAAATCACGCGTTTCGAAACTACTGCGCTTCGGAAGCATGAAGGCCGGCGATCCGCTCGCGCAGGCCACCGAAGTGCACATCGAGAGTGTGCGCCGCCTCGACGGCATCACCCGTACGGATCGCGTCGAGAATCGCACGATGCTTCGACGCGATGTCGATCAGTGGTGTATCCGAATGCCCGATAGCCTGCTGGATCTCGCTGTACACCTGCCAGAAGACGTCCATCAACTGAGCGAGGACCTGGTTGTCGAGCGGGGAGTACAGGCGGGAATGGAAGGTCGCGTCGATGTCGGAGAAGTTCTTCCCGGCGGCGGCACGGACCTCCATGCCGGTGACGAGTTCGTCGAGGTCGGCGTGGTCGGCCGACGTCATCTCGGCCATCGCCGCACCGATCAGTCCGGTCTCGAGTGCCTGACGAATGTCGACCAGTTCCATCGCCTCGTGCCCGGTGCCCTGCAACGACAACCGGCCACGGAAGGTCAGGCCGTCGGCGAGAGCGTCGAAGTTGCTCGGGGCGACGAACATTCCGAAACCGTGACGGATCTCGACGACGCCCAAGGCCTGCAGAACCTTGAGTGCCTCGCGGAGCGTGTTCCGGCCGATTCCCAACTCTTCGGACAGTTCGGCCTCGGTGGGCATCGGGTCGCCGGGGGAGAGTCTGCGTTCGAGGATCAAGTTCATGATGTCCGTCTGAAGTGCGCGCATGCGGTTTTGCGCGCTGAAACGAGCGCCCTGTGTGCCACTCCGGACAGACATCGATTCCCCTTTTCTGATACGAACGTCCTTCATCCTATGTCCGGTCATCCGCTCCATTGGTCAACCCACGTCAACGGTGCGTTGCAGGAGACTGGGCGCCGCGCCCAGCAGTTTGGCCGTGTACGCATCCGACGGGTTGTCGAATACTTCCTGGGCCGTCCCCTGCTCGACGATCCGCCCGGCGTTCATGACGACGATCGTGTCGGAGACATACCGCACCGTCTGGATGTCGTGCGAGATGAACACCATGCCGAGCCCCAACCGAGCCTTGATGTCGCTGAGCAGGTTCAGGATCTGCGCTCGCACCGAGACATCGAGAGCCGACGTCGGTTCGTCGGCCACGATGACGTCAGGCTCGAGCGCGAGCGCACGCGCGATCGCGACACGTTGACGCTGACCGCCGGAGATCTGGCTCGGGATGACTTCGAGCGCAGATTGGGGGAGTCCGACCAAACCGACCAGCTCGCGAACTCGGGCGGTTCGGCCCGCGCGGTTGCCGATGCCGTGGACGTCGAGCGGATCGGTGAGGATGTCGGCCACCGTCATTCGCGGATTGAGCGCGGTAGCCGGGTCCTGGAAGACGATCGAGATCGCCCGCCCGAACTCCTTGCGCACGCCCGCCGACCGGGTCAGAGCGCTTCGGCCGCGAAATACCACGTCGCCCGACGTCGGTTTCTGCAATCCGACCATGACTTTGGCCAGAGTGGACTTGCCGCAACCCGACTCGCCCACGATGCCGATCGTCGCCCCTCGTCGTACGGCGATACTGACATCGTTGACCGCGTGAACCGTGCCGGGTTTGAACAGTGATCCCGAACGGGTCTTGTGGACGACGTGAATGTTCTTCAGTTCCAGGATGGGTGCTTCAGCTGTAGTCATCGCACGCTCTCCAATTCCGATTCTGCGTGTGCGGGAGTCGCGGACTGGTTCGCGAAGAAATGCTCGGTCTCGCCGATCCGAACCATCTCGGGCTTTCGGTTTGGATCGGAATCCGGACGCAGGGAACGTTCGGCAAAACGGTCACCGGCGGCGAAGCTGCCTGGCGACGGTACGGTTCCCTGGATCTGGTGGAGTCGCGGAGCCTCGTCCTCGATGGAGAGAACGGCGCCGAGGAGGCCCTGAGTGTATTCGTGACGCGGATCGACGAGTAGATCGCTGGTGGGCGCAGACTCGACGACCTGACCGGCGTACATCACCGTGATCTTGTGAGCGAGTGAAGCAACGAGTGCAAGATCGTGGCTCACGAAAACCATGGCAAAGCCGAGCTTTTCCCGAAGATCGTTGAGCAAGTCCACGACCTGGGCCTGGACGGTGACGTCGAGAGCGGTGGTGGGCTCGTCCGCGACGATCAACCGCGGACTGCGGGTGAGCGACATGGCGATCAGAACGCGCTGACGCTGACCACCGGAAAGCTCGTGTGGGTAGCTGGAGAGAGTGCGCACCGGATCGAGTCCGACGAGTTCGAGCAGTTCCTCGGCTGTGCGGGTACCGCCGCGCTTGGTGAGCTGCTTGAACTGCGCGCGGATCAGCATCGCCGGATTCAGAGAACTCAGCGCATCCTGGTAGATCATCGCCATGTCGTGCCCGCGCAGCTTGTTTCGCTCCCGGTTGTTCAGCTCGAGGACGTTGACGCCGTCGAACAGGATCTCGCCGGTCACCACCGCCGTCTTGGGCAGTAGACCCATGATCGCCAGCGAAGTGAGCGACTTTCCGCAACCGGACTCGCCGACCAGTGCCATCGTCTCGTTCGGGCGGACGGTGAAGCTCACGTTGTCGACGATCGCCGTGTCTCCGTAGCGTTCGGGGAACCGGATCGTGAGATTGCGGACCTCGAGGAGGGGCGCTGCATCGCCCTCGTACACAAGACGATCGGACCGAGACCGCTCGGTTTCCGCCAGGATTTTCAGGTGAGTTTCGAGAGGAGTCGGCTCGGCCGCCGGCTTCAGGACATCTTTCACGACGCTCGGGTCGGCGAAGTCGTCGATCAACTCCGGAGTGTTGGCGACCGATGCGGCTTCGTCCTCCAGAATGAGCTCGTTGGAGGTCTCCTCCGCTGCGGCAGTCTGCGCTGCTTCCAATGCGGAGGGCGTCTTCTTGGTTTTCTTCAGACTCGGATCTGCCATCGCGTCGGTCAGGCCCTCGGCGAGCACGTTGAGGGAGAGCACCGTCAGAAGAATCAGCAGACCGGGGAACACCGTTGCCCACCAACCACCGAGAAGGACCATGTTCTTGCCGTCGGCGATCACCGATCCCCACGACGGATCCGGGGGACGGACACCTGCTCCGATGAACGACAGGCTGGCTTCCAGCACGATGGCGTCGGCGACCATGACAGTGCAGAAGACGAGAACGGGCGCAGCACAGTTGGCTACGACGTGCTTGACGACGATGTGTGAAGTTCTTGCGCCGATGACCTTTTCGGCCGCGACGTAGTCCTCACCGTACTGAGCGAGAACGTTCGCGCGAACGACGCGGGCGACCATCGGTGTGTAGAGGAACGCGATGGTGACGATCAGAACCGGAATCGAACCACCGAAGGCTGCGACGAGTACGGCAGCGAGCGCGATGCCCGGGAACGCCATGACCACGTCGAGCACTCGCATGATGGTCTCGTCGACGCCTTTTCGGCTCGTTGCGGCGACCGACCCGATGAGAGCACCAGCGCACAATGCAAGGAAGGTGGACCCGAGACCGATGGTCAACGACCAGCGTCCGCCGTAGAGCAAGCGGCTGAACAGATCTCGGCCGAGACTGTCCTGACCGAACCAGTGCTCGGCGCTGGGGCCCGCGGTACCGACCGCCTGTTCGAGTGGGGTGTACTGCGTGATCAGCGGCGCGAAGAGGCAGGCGAGCACGATGATCGCGAGAACCGCCATCGACAGCCAGGCCGAGAGGGGGAAGCGAGAAAAGGTGATACCGGGTCGCGAAAGCTTCTCGGTGAGTTTTCTTCTCATCATGCTGCGCTCCGAAGTCGTGGATTGACGAGCAGGTAGAGGATGTCGACGGCGAGGTTGACGACGACGAAGCCGACCGCGATCACGATGACAACACCCTGAACGACTGCGGGGTCACCGTTGGTGACGCCGTTGATCATGAGCTGACCCATTCCGGGAAGACCGAAGATCTGCTCGATGACCACGGCGCCGCCGAGTAGGTAACCGACACGCAGGCCCAGAACGGTGAGCGGGTTGATCAGCGCGTTACGCAACACATTCCGTCCGATCACCACGTGATAGGGCAGGCCGCTGCCGATCGCGGTACGGACGTAGTCCTTGTCCAACTCCTCGACCATGGACGTGCGGATGATTCGCGTCAGTTGTGCCGCGACGGGCAGTGACAGAGACAGTGCCGGGAGCGCCATGTACCAGAGCCAGTCGCCGACGGAGTCGCTCGGATTGACGTAGCCACCGGTAGGGAACCATCCGAGTTGGACAGCAAGGTACTGAATCATCAGCAGTGCCAACCAGAATGACGGTGCTGCCACACCGCCGAGGGAGATCACTCGGATGACCTGATCCGGCCAACGATCGCGGAACAGTGCGCTGGTGACACCGAAGATCAGCGAGAGCACGATGGCGATCACCAGTCCGAGAACCGTGAGCTGAATGGTCAGTGGCAGAGCGGTGGAGATCGAATCCAACACCGGGGTACCGGAAATCAGACTGTCACCCATATTGCCGCTGACCAGATCGGTCACGAAGTGAACGTATTGCAGCGGAAGCGGATCGAGCAGTCCGTTCTCTTCCTTGAACTGCTGCAACTGTTCCGCAGTCGGGTTGCCGCCGTTGAACGCCGCCGTTGCGGGATCGGTGGGCGCGAACTGCATCACGATGAAGACGAACGCGATGATGCCGAGGATCAGGGGGATCAGTATCAGTAATCGCCTGATCAGCATGGGGAGGACTCTTGCCATCGGGGAATCTCTCAGTTGTGGGAAACGGCCGAGCGGGCGGGTATCAGGCCGGCTTCGCCTGAAGCAGGTTGACGCCGGGGTACGGCAGCGGAGTGACGTCGGCGATCTTCTTCGGATCCCACGCAGTCAGGAGTTCCTGATGGAGAACCGGATAGTAGACAGCGTTTTCGGCGATCTGGTTCAGGTACGACTGCACAAGGGTGCTGCGCTTTGCCGGGTCTGTCTCGCGGGTGGCCTCGTCCATGGTGGCGTAGATCTTCTGTGCCTCGGGGGTGTCGTCCCACTTGGCGTAGGTCTTCGTCCACAGGCCGCCCTTGCTGTACGTGTAGCGCACGAGGAGGTCGACGTCGCTGCCGAACGCCTGTGGGTTGGACGTACCCGCAGCGATCTGGAACTTCTGGCCGCTGTTGAGCTTGCTCACCATGGCGCTGGTGTCCTGCGGTTCGAGCGTCGTGTTGAATCCGACTGCGTCCCAAGACTCTTTGATGGTCGGCAAGCAGTCGGCCAACCAGCTGACGTTGGTGGAGAGCAGCGTCAGGTCGAGGCCACTTACACCGGCGGCAGCGAGAAGCGAGCGGGCCTTGTCCGGATCGTACGAGTAGACGGTGGACGCTCGCGCGTAGTCGGGGTTGCGCTCGTACAGGTAGCTCGTGGCCGGTGCTGCCTTGCCGCCGAGGGCGATCTCGATCATCTTCGGGGTGTTGATCGCATAGAACATCGCCTGGCGAACACGAACGTCGTCGAACGGTGCCTGAGTGGTGTCGAAGAGCAGGTACATGAGGTTCATGCCCGGGTTGCCCTCGACGGTGCGCCCACCGGAGGTGAGGGTGGGGACGTTGGCGACGGGGATGTTGTCGGCGAGTTGTGCACCGGCATTGTTGCCCGAGACGCGCGCGATGCGTGAGGAGGTGTCGACGATGGAGAGCCAGTTCATGGTCGCGAAGTTGGCCGGACGCGGCCCGTTGTACGCCTCGAACGCCTCGAAAGCTGTGTTGCTCTTGGGGGTGTGGCTCTTGAGCTTGTACGGACCGGAACCGACGACCAGCGCTCCGGACTTGGCCTCGTCCCAGTGGCCGTCGAAGACGTGCTTGGGCATGATCTTGGCGATCGAGAGACGCTGTGCGGCAGCGCTGAACGGGTAGTTGAAGTTCAGGGTCACCGTTTGGTCGTCGACCTTGGTGACGGACTGCAACCAGGAGGAGAAGAAGGAGCGGATCAGTACGTTCTGCTGTGGATCGAGGATGCGATCGAAGGTGAAGACGACGTCGTCCGAGGTGACCGGAGTGCCGTCGTGCCAGGTTGCTCCCTCGCGGATTTTCATGGTCCAGCTCGAGGCGGTGGCGTCGGTCGGGACGGCCTGTGCGAGCGCCGCATACGTCTCACCGGTGTCTGGATCGTTTTCGAGCAGTCCCTCGTAGACGTGGTTGACCGCTGCCATGAGGAAACCGGATGCAGTCTGCATCGGGTCGAAGCTCTGGTCGTTGCCGTATCCGATGGCGGTGGTCAGATCACCGGTGCTCGCGGAACCGCCGACAACCGAGGTCGACGACGGGCCGCCGCCGCAGGCCGCGAGAGTCGCGGTGATACCTGCTGCAGCTCCCAGTAGCCCGGTGTACCGAAACAGGTCTCGGCGTGTGAACGCGGAGCTCAGCGGTCGTTCGTTCTTCAAGGCGGCCTCCAAGGCGGGGAGCGGGACATCAAGGGAGTGGATAGGGGATGTCCTATGTTCGACGTCCGATGTTGCGTAACTTACATTGTGGATCAGAAAGCGTCTAGAGAATCTTTGGAACTGGCGGTGTTGAACTTCGACGTTTCGTCGGTTTCGAACCAAAAATAGTGCTCTCACCTGCATAGATGAAGACTGTGTTACCGACGTCGAATTGACGACCGATGACGCTGGCCGTATAACATAGGACATCCCTCATCCAATCTTTGGAGACTTCATGACCCGATACAAAGTCGGTGTGGTCGGTTGCGGATTCTTCGGTAGTTCCCTCGCTCGCGAGCTGGCTGCCCATCCACGTTTCGAACTGGCGATGCTGTGCGACCGTGACTTCGAGCGGGCCAAGGACGTCGCCGCAGAGTTCTCGGCAACCCCGACAGACGATCACGACGGGGTGGCCGCTCACCCGGAGTTGGCCCTCGTTGTCGTCGCGACGCCCAATCACGCGCACGCCGAACCTGCCATCGCGGCGCTCGAACACGGCAAGGCAGTTTTTGTCGAGAAGCCACTCGCCGTCGAACTGGTCGATGCGCAGAACATGATCGCGAGCGCCGACGCGAGCGGTTCGCCGTTGATGGTCGGGCACATCATGCGGATGATGCCGGGTGTACGACGTCTGGCGGACCTGCTGGCGTCGGGGGAGCTCGGCGAGGTCGCTGCGATCGAAACGTCTCGCTCACGCTGGATCGACACCGACGGCGCAGATCCACAGTGGTGGAAGCTCGACAAGAGCCGAACGGGTGGAGAACTGACTCACGAGATTCACGAACTGGACCTGATGTGCTGGCTCGGCGGCGAGGTGACTGCCGTGTCGAGCATCGCCACCGCAGACGACGGCTTCCGCAACACAGTGGTGTCGTTCGCCGGCGGCGCGATCGGCAGGCACACCATCTCGACGCGTTCACACACTTCTTCGTGGGAGCTGACGGTCGATGCCGCCGAAGGCTCGGTCCACGCGGACTTCCACACCGGCCGGGTCAGCCGACTGCGCGGGGGACGGGTCGAAGAGTCGTGGCCGATCTTCGACGTCGACGCCGAGAACCAATCGTTGATCGACTCTGCGAGCAGGACGCAGAAGTACAACTCGGGGAACGGAGGATCCCCGCTGTGGATGCAGGCTGCGATTCGCCACGAAATCGACGAGATGGCAGCAGTTCTCGACGGCAAGGCTGACTCCGGCTCACCGTTGACATACGCACGTGAACGCGCACTCGTCGTCGCCGAGCAGGTGCGACTCGGTGGCGGAGAACCGGCGGCGCTGTCGGGAAGTGCGAAGTGACCGTGCGTGTAGCCGTCATCGGCAGCGGCGCAATCGCGCGGGACCACGTCAGCGCTTTGGCGCGCATCCCGTCGGTCGAAGTCGTCTACGTATTCGGCAGTGACTTGGACCGTGCCGCATCGGTTGCGGCATTGACGCCGGGTGCGAAGGCCAGTACCGATCTGGCAAAGATTCTCGCAGACCCGAGCGTGCACGCGGTCAACGTCGTGGGGGCCACTCCGGACCACGCGCCCGTGACGATAGCCGCAGGCCGCGCGGGAAAGCATGTGCACGTGGAGAAGCCGGCCGCGCTGACAGTCGCGGACTTCGACGCGATGGTCGAGGCCACCGAAGGTGGCGGCGCCTCACTGATGGTCGGACAGACCGTACGATTCCAGCCGTCGATCTCCTCGATCGGAAACTCGGTTGCACAAGGCGCCATCGGCGACCCCCGGCTGATCCACCTCAGTTGGTACACCGGCCACGTCTGGCCAGGGGGCTGGCGAGGCTGGCAACACGACAAGGACCGCTCGGGTGGTCACCCCGTTCACAACGGAACCCACGCTCTCGATCTGGTGACGTGGCTGATCGGTCGTCGTCCGATCCGTGTGTTCGCTCGTAGTTTCCCCACCTTCGCGGCGGGGATGCCCGTGCACGACAGCTTCCATCTGACCGTTCGCTTCGAGGACGGATCGCTGGCGCTCATCGAATTGGCTTACGCACTGCCGCAATCGGGAAAGATGGTGCGCCGGATCGTGGTGTCGGGGACATCCGGCACGCTCGCGCACGACACCGGCGACGACCCAGGCCTGATGACGGATACGACAAACGCGCCGCCGTCGTCGATCGAAGATGCGATGGCGCATCAGATGCGCCACTGGATCGCCACTCTCGACGGTTCCGCGACCCCGATAGTCGAGAACTGGCAGGTACGTGCAGCTCTCGCGACTGCCATCGCTGCACAACAGTCACTCGACACCGGCCGCGCGATTTCGATCGGAGAACACCGATGACCGGCACCGGTTCGATCCGCGTCGGATTTGTCAGCGGCGTAAGGCATGCCGGCTCCTATGCGGACCTGTTGCGCTCCGATCCTCGAGTGAGCTTGATCGGGGCCTCCGACGAATCCTCGGTCCCCGATTGGATTCGTGAGGACGGAATCGCGATGGCAAAGGCCGCAGACATCGAGTGGATCGACGAACTCGGCGAGCTGCTCGACCCCGAACGGATAGACCTGGCGATCATCTGCAGTGAGCCGACCAGGCATGCACGGCTTGCGATTGCCGCACTGAACGCGGGACTCGACGTCCTGGTGGACAAGCCGGTGGGTATCGACGAGTCGGAGGCCGCGGCGGTCGAGGAAGCGGCACGGTCGAACGGGCGAATCTGTACGGTGGTGAACCGCACTCATTCACCTGCGCTCCGGCGACTGCGCCGCTGGATCGATGCCGGAAACCTCGGACTGCCGCGCCACGTGGACATCGAGTTCCTTGCAAGCGGAACACATTTCGCGACGTCCGTCGAGCGTCCCGAACTGGTGGTGGATCCCGCGCTTTCCGGCGGGGGAGAAGTAGTGAACTTCGCCGGTTACGCCGCCGACTACCTCAGATACCTCACCGGCCTAGACGTCGCCGAGGTGTACGCCGAGACGAGCACACTCTACGGCGGGGCCCACCAGCAGTTCGGAGTCGAAGACACGGCGTTGATCTCGCTCGCCCTGGAAAACGGCGTCACCGCGACGGTGACCGTCGGAAGAATCCCCGCAGCACCGGGTTTCGGCGCGAATACCGCGACGCTTCGGGTCCTCGGCTCCCACGGATACGCGAGTTCCGACGACGACAAACCCGCGGTGACCCACTTCGCATCCTCGGGAGACGTGACCGCACTACCCATCGGCGGCTTCGGTTCGGACAACGCGGTGTCGAGCTTTCTCTCTCACGTGCTCGATCGACTTCCCACACGGACCGAACCCGACTACACCGTGGCAGACGCCCGCGCGTCGATGCGCGTGATCGATGCTGCCTATCTGTCCGCCTCGAGCGGTCAGCCGGTCTCCGTCTCTCCCTGACAGCCGCACCCACAACTCAATCCGACAACCAACATATGGAGACCCCATGAGCACGGAAACCACCACCTTCAGCGGAATCGTCCCGCCGATCGTCACACCACTGACGCTCGAGGGCGAGGTCGACACCACGTCGCTCGAACGCCTGCTCTCACTGCAGATCGAAGCCGGAGTCGACGGCTTGTTCGTCCTCGGTTCCTCGGGTGAGGTCGGTTACCTCACCGACGCTCAGCGCGCCCAGGTGGTGCAGACGGCCATCGGTCACGTCGGCGGCCAGGTACCGGTCCTCGTCGGCGTGAACGACATGACCACCAACCGGGTCATCGCCGTCGCCGAGCAGGCGCGTGAAGCGGGTGCGGATGCCATCGTCGCGACGGCGCCGTTCTACGCGATCACCGACGCAGCCGAGACGGCAACGCATTTCCGCTCCATCCACGCCGCAGTGGATCTTCCGTTGTTCGCCTACGACGTCCCGGTTCGTGTCCACAGCAAGCTCAGCCCGGCAATGCTGGTCGAGCTCGGTCGCGAGGGAGTCATCGCCGGCGTGAAGGATTCGAGCGGCGACGACGTCAGTTTCCGTATGTTGCTCCGTCAGTCGGCCGGGCTCGAAAACTTCGCCGTCTTCACCGGGCACGAGGTAGTCGTCGACGGATGCCTGCTGATGGGTGCTTCGGGCGCTGTGCCCGGCCTGGCCAACGTGGACCCCCACGGTTACGTGCGACTGTGGCGCGCTGCGCAGGCAGGAGACTGGGCGGCGGCGAAGGCCGAGCAGGATCGACTCACCGATCTGTTCTCCATCGTCGAGGCACCGACACCGGGTCGCGTCAGTGCCGGTGCCGCGGGTCTGGGCGCATTCAAGACGGCTCTGGCCCTGCGCGGCGTCATCACCGGCAACACGATGTGCGCCCCGATGCTCTCGCTCGACGAGTCCGAGACCGCAACGATCAAGGTCGTTCTGGAACAGGCCGGGCTCCTCTGACATGACACCTGGGCAGAAGCGATGGATCGGCATCGACATCGGCGGCACCAAAGTGGCTGCCGCGGTGGTGACGTCCGACGGAGACGTGATCGACACCGTTCGTGCGGCAACACCGACGGCCGGTAGGGAGGCTGTTCTCGAGACCGCCACCGCGTTGGTCGACCGTTTGAGGGCGGATCACCCGGTAGCCGGAATCGGAGTCGGTGCACCGGGAATCATCGATCGGGTGCGTGGCCGCGTCGTCTTCGCCTCCGACATTCTGTCCGGATGGAGTGGCGCCGAGGTTCGCGGGGAACTCGAGGCGCACTCGGGTCTACCGGTGACGGTGGACAACGACGTGCGCGCGATGGCCCACGGCGAGAACATGATCGGCGCCGGTCGCGGTCGAAGCTCTGCACTGTTCGTCTCGGTCGGTACTGGAATCGGTGGCGCGTTGACCGTGGGCGGACAGCTGTATCACGGCGCCCACGGAACAGCCGGCGAGCTCGCGCATCTGCTGGTTCCGGTCTCCGGGGCGATAGGTTGCGGTTGCGGTAGAACCGATCACCTCGAGGCAGTCGCCTCTGGCCCGGCGATGGCGGCCGAGTACGCAGCGCGGGCGGGTGTGCCCACTCAACCGTTGCAGAAGGTGGTGGCACTCATGCGCTCCGGCGATCCGATCGCCCGTGCCGTGGTCACCGACGCCGGTACTCTGCTCGGCCGAGTCCTGGGCGGCGTCGCCACCGCATTCGATCCCGAGGTGATCGTCATCGGCGGCGGCGCAGCCCAGATCGGAGCCGACCTCTTGTCGCCGCTGACGTCCGCTTTCCGGGTGGAAGCGATGGGTCCGATTGCCGAAACCGCCATTCTTCCTGCCCGTTTGGGCACCGATGCGCCGCTCGTCGGAGCTGCGCTCCTGGCCGCCGCAACACGAATCGAGGTAACACCGTGACTGTCGAAGAACTGCTCACGATCATCAGCGGGAAGCTGATCGTGTCCTGTCAGGCCGGACACGGCCATGCCTTGCGCGACACCGGGACCATCGAGAGGATGGCCCGCGCCGCGGTCGACGGCGGTGCAGTGGCGATCCGCTGCGGCGGTGTGGGCGGAACCCCGGATGTCGCCGCAGTCGTGTCGGCAGTGAAGGTACCGGTGATCGGTTTGACGAAGATCGGCTCGGAGGTCGTGTTCATCACGCCGACAAGGGAATCAGCCCTCGAAGTCGTGGATTCGGGTGCGCAGATCGTGGCTGCCGATGCCACGCTGCGACCGCGTCCGGACGGGCTGACCTTTGCCGACACCGTCGACGCGGTCCATGATCGCGGCGGCCTCGTCATGGCTGATTGTGGAACACTCGAGGACGGCATCGCTGCCGCCGCGGCGGGTGCCGACATCATCTCCAGCACACTGGCGGGATATACCGAGAACAGCCGACGGCTGGCAGGCCCGGACCTGGAGCTGGTTTCGGAACTGCGGCAGGCACTTCCAGATGTAGTCCTCATCGCCGAGGGGCGATACCACAGCCCGGAGGATGCGGCACGCGCCATCGCCCTGGGTGCAGACTCGGTGGTTGTCGGAACCGCAATCACGGATCCGGCGTTCATCACGTCGAAATTTGCAGCCGCAGTATCGGGCGCCGAAAGGCAGAGGGTGTGACCCCGACGTCGAAGGCTTTGAAGTCCAAGACTGCTGAACGGATTCGACTGGAGACTTTGCTCGTAGACTCGTCGACGCCGATCCGGTGGGTCTTCACCGGCGACAGCATCACTCAGGGATTGACGCACACCGACGGTCATCGAAGTTACGTCGAACACTGCGCCGAGCGCGTCCGTGGTGAACTTTCCTTGTTCAACCACGTCCTTGTCAACACCGGGGTGAGCGGCAATCGATCCTCCGATGTGCGTGCGGGTTTCGCACACCGCATCGAAGTGTTCGAACCCTCGGTGGTGTTGATCATGCTCGGTACGAATGACGCATTGGATGGCGAAGAAGGACTGGAGCGGTTTCGAGACGACCTCTCGGACATGATTTTCCGGACGCGAGCGATCGGTGCGGTGCCGATCCTCCAGACGCCGCCACCGATCGACGTCGAGAATGCGCCCACCAGAGCGGGATTGGTTCAGTACGTCGAGGTCGTGCGGCAGGTTGCCGCCTCGACGCGCGTTGTGTTCGTCGACCACTACGCGCAGTGGACGGCCCATTCTCCCGAGGGCCCACCGCCGGCTCTCCTGGCTGACGCGTTCCATCCGAACGAACAAGGGCACTACGTGCTCGCGGACGCCGTGCTCCGTGAGTTGTCGATCGCGGATACCGAAGTTCCCGTTGTACCGCAGGTGATGTCGTGATACTTCGTGGACAAATTCTGCGTGGACAATTGGTGACCGGTGGTCGATTGCTCTCGGACGGGGTTGTCGAGATCTCCGGTGATCGTGTGGTGTGGGCCGGACCCGCGTCGCAGCGAACCGACCCGTTACCCGAACGGGCAGCTGCGGGAACAACGATCATTCCGGGTTTGGTGGACGTTCACTGCCACGGCGCCGGCGGATTCGGTTTCCCCGAGGCAGACGGGTTCGGATCAACCGTGGCTGCCGATCACCATCGGACGAACGGCACGACCTCGGTGATCGGCTCGCTCGTCTCCGCGCCGCCGCAGATCCTGCGCAGTCGCATCGAGCTCCTGGCAGGACTGGTGGACGAGGGCACGCTGGCCGGAATTCACCTGGAAGGTCCATTCCTTTCGGTACTCCGTTGTGGCGCCCAGGATCCCGACAGCATTCTCGACGGCGACCCGGCTCTGCTCGAGTCGCTGCTGGAAGCCGGTCGTGGGCACATTCGCTCGATGACGATCGCTCCGGAGACAGCACACTTCGACGAACTTGCCTCATTGCTGGAGCGTCACGGTGCCGTCGTGAGTATCGGACACACCGATGCGTCCAACCCGATTGCGACACGTTCGATCGCACACTCGGCGCATGCACCGCTCAGTGCCACTCACCTGTTCAACGGTATGGCTCCGATGCATCACCGTGCTCCCGGCGCAGTGGCGGCATGTCTTGCCGCGGCTGCGAAAGGACAGATGGTGGTCGAGTTGGTCGGGGACGGAGTACATCTGGCCGACGAGACGGTAGCGACGGTGTTCGATCTTGTCGGTCCGCATCAGATCGCGTTGGTCTCCGACGCGATGGCTGCCGCCGGAATGCCCGACGGCCGTTACCCACTCGGGCCTCTCGACGTCGACGTGGTCGGTGGCGTGGCGCGATTGGCCGGCCAGGGGGAAACGGCCATTGCCGGCGGGACGAGTCGGTTGATGGACATAGTCCGCCGGGCTGTCAATCACGCCGGCGTCGATCTGCTTTCGGTTGTCATCGCAGCGACAGCAACGCCTGCTTCGCTGATGGGGCTGGCCGGAATGGTCGGCGATCTCGTGCCGGGTTGCCGCGCCGATCTGATCGTCACCGGTCCAGAACTCGAAACCCGCGCCGTCATGGCCGCTGGGAACTGGCTCATGAACTACACCGAAAGCTGAGGAATCAACCGATGGAAATTGTCATTGTCGACAGTGCGGAGGCGGCCGGCACCGTTGTTGCCGACATCTTCGAACACGCGGTGCATTCAGGTGCACGGACTTTGGGCCTGGCGACAGGATCTTCACCGCTCTCTGTCTACCGCGAACTCGCGCGCCGTCACCGCGAGGACGGGTTGAGTTTTGCCGGCGTGCAGGCGTTCCTGTTGGACGAATACGTAGGCCTGCCGGAAGGCCACCCGGAGTCGTATGCCCAGGTGATCCGCACCGAACTGGTGAATCACCTGGACCTGGACGCGGCAAGGGTATTCAGCCCCGACGGCACCGCGCCGGATCCATTTGCCGCCGCGGCAGCCTACGACCGGGCGATTGCGTCGAATGGTCCGGTGGACGTACAACTTCTGGGCATCGGCGGCAACGGTCACATCGGTTTCAACGAACCGACGTCCTCGCTGAATTCGAGGACCCGGGTCAAGACGCTGACGGAACAGACTCGAACCGACAACGCCCGATTCTTCGAGAGTCCGGACGAGGTACCACGGCACGTGATCACCCAGGGCCTCGGAACTATCTGCGAAGCAAATCATCTGGTGATGATCGCAACCGGCGAGCGCAAGGCCGCTGCGGTTGCCGCTGCCGTCGAGGGGCCGCTGGCCGCGGTGTGCCCGGCATCGGTCCTCCAACTGCATCCACACGCGACGGTGGTGATCGACGATGCAGCGGCATCACAGCTTCGGCTCACCGAGTTCTACAAAACGGTGTCTGCGCACAAACCGCTTGCTCAGCACTACTGAGATATCGGGCTAGACGGGCTCTCGCGTCTTCTCGAGGCCGAGTGCCATTTCGGGAGTGAGTAATTGGAAGTCGGATTCTCCGCGCCGGCGGATCCACACCGGATCGGATGTGTTCCAGCGTTCGGCGCTCTGCGTTCGAGTGACCACCTTGAACGTCGCCGTTCTCGGGAACTCACTGCACACGCGGATCAAGGTCGGCTTCTGCTTCGGCCCGAGTTCCGGCCGGGAATCGATGTATTCGGCTACGGCTACCGGGTCGAAGTTGTCGACGTCGCCGACCGGAATCACCGACGCCATGACGCGGTCGCCGACATCGCTGTCGGGGACTGCGTACACGGACACCTGCGCGAAGCCCGGGTAACCGACGAGCGAGCGTTCGATGGGTGCGGCGCCGATGTTCTCGCCGTCCACTCGTAGCCAACCGGAACTGCGTCCCGCGAAGTAGACGTAGCCGTCGACGTCGGTGTACGCCAGATCGCCGCTCCAGTACTGGCCGTTGCGCATTCGCTCGGCGTCGGCTTCCGGGTTCTTGTAGTACCCGGCGAATGTGCCTGGGCCGGTGACGTTGACCAGTTCACCGGTTGCCTCGTCGGCATTGGTGATCCGGCCGTCAGCGTCGAAGACTGCAGGCGGGCATGGGGCTCCGGTCTCGGGATCGAGGATCTTGACCCCGTCCGGGAGAAGTCCGAGGGCGCCGGTCCGCGGCACCGGCGCCGCGGAAATCGAAATGCCGCCCTCGGTGGAACCGAACCCGTCGATGACGCGGGCATCGAAGCGCCGGACGAAGGTGGCGACGGCGGGCGCCGAACCCTCGTTGCCGTACATGATCTTCAAGGTGTTGTCCCGCTCGTTCGGCACCTCGGGGGTGGAAGCGATGAACGACAACGGCTTTCCGACGTAGTTGGAGTACGTGATTCCGTACTTGTGAACGTCGGGCAGAAAGCCCGAAGCGGAGAACTTGCGGCGCATGGCAATTCCCGCACGAGCGTGCAGCGCGACCGTCCATGCCGCCATCATGGCGTTGGAATGGAACATGGGCATCGCCATGTAGACGACGTCGTCGGCGCCGAGCCCGAAACGATCGGCAAGCATGACTCCGGGAGAGGCCAACTTGTGGTGCGTGCACCGAACCGCTTTGGGATCACCGCTTGTTCCGGAAGTGAAAATGAGCATCAACAGATCGTCGGGCTGCGCCGTCGACGCGTAGGTCGGCGTATCGGCGAAGGGCGCCAACAATTGCGTCCAGGCCGGAGAATCCACGTTGATCACCCGGACGTCACCGAGATCGACGTCGTCGAGTAGATGTGCCTGGTTGTTCTCGGTGAAGATGACCTGACAGTCGGAGAGTTGGATGTCTCGCGCCAATGCCGGGCCGCGCCTGGTCGTGTTCAGTCCGGCAGCAACCGAACCCGAGAACGATGCTGCGCCGAGCAGTAGTGAGAATTCGGGGACGTTCTCCATCAGAAGACCGAAATGCCGGGGGCGCGTTCGATCGAGCAGCGTGTCCAGCAGCGCTGCTCGTTCGAACGAGCCTTGAATGTGCTCGCGCCAGGTGATGACCTGGTCCTCGAAACGGATACCGCGGTCGTCGATCTCGCTGACTCCGAGGAGTAGATCGGAAACAGTGGGGCTCTGACTCATAGCTGCATCATCATCGATTCGTCTCGGACCAGGTCATGGATTTCCACTCGGTGGGACGCACTCAGGCAGGAACTGCGGCAAGTTCCTTGCCCAGTGCGCGAAGCTGATCTGTTGCGTTGCCGAGCAGGAACTCGTGATGCTTGGCCGCGAGGAAGTAGCGGTGAACCGGATGGTCCTCGTCCAGACCAACACCGCCGTGAACGTGAACAGCGGTGTGCCCGACGCGGTGTCCCGCATCTGCAGCCCAGAACTTGGCCGTCTGCACGGCCCCGTCGGACGGAAGTCCTTCGCTCAGACGCCACGCTGCGGCCCAGAGAGTCAGGCGAACGCCCTTGACATCGATGTATCCGTCGGCGAGGCGCTGGGCCACGGCCTGGAAACTACCGATCGGACGGCCGAACTGCACACGCTCGGTGGCGTATTCGGCGGTCAGCTTCAGCGCTTGATCGAGCACCCCGTACTGGTAGGCGCTGGAACCGAGCTGAATTCGTTCGACGATCCACGCCGCGATGTCGGATCCTTGGGCAACCGAGCCGAGAACACGATCGGCCGGGATCTGCACCGAATCGAACTCGACCAGGGCCGCACTCGAGAAATCCGTGGTCGATTGCCTGGTAATGCTCACGCCCGCGTCCGACGGTTCGACGAGGAAGACCGCAACACCGTCCTCGGTGATGGCGGGGACGAGGAACAGATCTGCGAGCGGAGCACTGTCGACGGTGATCTTTGCTCCGTCGATGCGCCAACCATCGGCGGTCTTCTCGGCACGCGTGATCGGGTGCGCCGGGTCGTCGTTGTATTCCTCGGCGAGGGCCGCGGTGAGTATCTTCTCACCGGCAGCGGCAGCGCTTGCCCAGTCGTCGCGCTGCTTGTCCGAGCCGAATTCGGCTATCGCTGCGGCGGACCCGACGATGGACGTCAGGAACGGAACAGCTGCGACGCCGCGGCCGAGTTCGGCCAGGATGCTGCACTGCTCGAGGACACCGAATCCGTCGCCGCCCACCGATTCCGGAAGGGCCGCACCGAGAACGCCGGCCGAAGCCAGAGCGTTCCACAAGAGGGCGTCGAAACGGTCTTCGGCGGCGTCGAGTTCACGAAGGCGGTCGTTGGTGACCAGTTCGGTGACGACGGATCGTGTCAGTCCGGACAGGTCCTGCTGGGCCTCGGTAAGGGTGAATTCCATGATCGTTGGTCCTTATCGCTTCGATGCGGGAAGCCGCAGAGCTGTCATGCCGATGATGTCGCGTTGCACTTCGTTGGTACCGCCGCCGAACGTCAGGATCAGCGAAGAACGATGCATGCGTTCGATGCGTCCGCGTAGAAGAGCGCCGGGGGAGTTCTGCCTGATCGTGGCGGAGGATCCGAGGATCTCCATCAGCAAGCGGTAAGCCTCGGTGGCGAATTCGGTACCGAACACCTTGTTGGCCGACGCCGCTTCGGGACCTGGAGCGTGATCGGTTGCGGAGGCGATTTCCCAGTTCATCAACTTCAGGTACTCGGCCTTGGCATGCACGCGAGCCAGATTGATCTGCACCCATTCCTGGTCGATCATGCGTCGGCCGTCGGGCAGCTTGGTGTTCTGTGCCCACTCGCGGACCTCACGCTGCGCGGTCAGAATCGGTCCGGCCGAGGTGAGGGCAACACGCTCGTGGTTGAGCTGATTGGTGATCAGTGCCCAGCCGCCGTGTTCCTGGCCGACTATCGACGACGCCGGGACCCGTACGTCCTGGTAGTAAGTGGCGCTGGTGTCGGGGCCGGCCATGGTGTGAACCGGGGTGTAGGAGAAGCCTTCTGCGGTGGTCGGGACGATCAGCATGCTGATTCCCTTGTGCTTCTTGGCTTCCGGATCGGTGCGGCACGCCAACCACACGTAGTCGGCGTACTGGATCAGGCTCGTCCACATCTTCTGCCCGTTGATGACGTAATCGTCACCGTCACGGACGGCCGACGTGCGCAGAGACGCCAGGTCGGTGCCGGCCTCGGGCTCGGAGTAACCGATCGCGAAGTGGAGCTCACCGCGGGAGATCTTGGGCAGGAAGAAGGCCTTCTGCTCGTCCGTCCCGAAATGCATGATTGTCGGCGCTACGGAATTGATCGTCAGGAACGGCACGGGCGCACCGGCAATGGCAGCTTCGTCGGTGAAGATCAGCTGGTCCATCGCGGAGCGTTCCTGTCCGCCGTACTCTTTCGGCCAACCCAGCGTGAGCCAGCCGTCCTGGCCCATCTGCGCGACGACTTCGCGGTACACATTGCCTTCGCCGTACTCACCCGTCGTGGCAGCGAGTGCTTCACGCCGCTCGGGAGTCATCAGTTGTGCGAAGTAGGCACGCAACTCCTCCTGGAGCTGTTGCTGCTCAGGGGTGTAGGTGATGTGCATGGTTACCTCTCCATAGAGATACGAATCAAAGCGCCAACCATTCGATTGACACAGGTTCTATCGATGCGTACATCGGCGACAAGGGACGCTCTCGCCGTCTCCGGCGGATCGTTCGACGTCCGTTCTCGGTACTTTTTCGAATCATTGCACACGACTGAAACAGGTTCTAGTGTTATCGCCAGGAACGGTGTGCGGCACAGCCCTGCGGCACTCGTTTCGTATCCGTGTTCGCGCCAGTAGCAGTGAGTAGAGAAGAGGAATCGCCATGGAGGTCAGGGTTGATCTGGACCGTTGCGAGGCAAACGGTGTGTGTGTAGGGATCGCACCCGATATTTTCGACCTCGACGACAACGAGGAGCTCGTGATCAGTTCCGTGCGTCCGCCGGAGGATCGCTGGGAAGATGTCCGTTCCGCGATCGCTCAATGCCCGCGTGCGGCGCTGACCGAACATCCCTGACGATGGTTGCCCAAAACAAGAACACGTTCTAAAGTTGCGAACTCGTGGGTCACGGCAATCGAGCCGGGTAACTCGACACACGACCGCAGAGAACCGGGAGAGCGCTTCGATGAATGCTGTGAACAGCCCAGAAACCAGTCTCGAGGGCAAGGTCGCCATCGTGACCGGTGCCGGATCGGGGCTCGGAAAGTTCGAGGCCATTGGTCTGGCGAAGGCCGGTGCGTCGTTGGTCGTCAACGATCTGGCCCCGAACGAGGCCGTCGAAGCAACGCTCGAGGAGATCCGCGGTCTCGGCGCCAAAGTCGAATTCGTGGCAGGCAACGTCGGTGAGCGTTCTACCGCCGACGCACTGATGGAAGCAGCGCAGGGGCAGTTCGGCAGTGTCGACATTGTCGTCAACAATGCCGGCGTCGTGCGCGACCGGATGCTGTTCAACATGTCCGACGAAGACTGGGATCTGGTCCTCGAAGTTCATCTTCGCGGCCATTTCCTCCTGTGCCGCAACGCCGCTGCCTACTGGCGAGCGAAATCCAAGGAAGCCGGGGCGCCGGTGTACGGGCGCATCGTCAACACTTCTTCGGAGGCGGGCCTTCTCGGACCGGAAGGGCAGCCCAACTACGGCGCTGCAAAAGCCGGAATCACGGCGCTGACGTTGTCGGCCGCACGTGGGCTCTCGCGTTATGGCGTTCGGGCCAACGCGATCTGCCCGCGGGCACGGACGTCGATGACCGAAGGTGTGTTCGGTGACGCGCCGGCCGACGGCATCGATCCGCTCTCGCCCGAGCATGTGGCATCGCTCGTCTCGTACCTGGCGTCACCGGCGGCCGACGCCGTCAACGGTCAGGTATTCGTGGTGTACGGACCGATGGTTGCGCTGATGGCGGCGCCCGTCGTCGAGCAGCGGTTCGACGCCGAGGGAGATTCCTGGTCGCCGGAAACGCTGTCCGCGGTGATGGGTGACTACTTCGCTGACCGTGACCCGGCAAAGATGTTCTCGGCATCGGCGGCCCTGCGCGCGTTGGGCTGATCGACGGGTCTGATTCTCAGGTGCGCGACACGTAGAACCGTTGTTCACACTTAGACGGTCTACGTGTCCACTTCCTGGTAGAAATAGCGTGTTCACGAGTCGGTGGGCGCGGCACTCTGCCTGCGTTCTGCAACGAGACCAACGGTCTCGAAAAAACTAGACTGTGTTCCAATTTTGCATTCCTGTGAACGATGCGATATTCGATCGACGTGCCCGGTCAAGGCTGGCGCGGTAGCAGGGTCTCGATCCGGCGCCGAGAAGCGCTGATCATTCAAAAGTATTAATTTCCAGGATATTTCGGCGAAATTCGCACCGAAAAGGGATGCTTCCCATGGCCCGAACCTTCGGGTTTCGGATCGTCGCCGTGAGGCTAATTCTTAGAGTTGGACACTTGTTTTTGACAGGTGAACACGTTCTAGTTAATATGACCTGAGTCACAAGCTGTCGGGGGCTGGACTATGAGAACAGACAGTACTGCGGCAACCAAGGACGAGGAGGGCGAATGGTAGACCTCGTCGAGGTGCCATTACGAGCGGTCGGTGGCTTCTTTCAGATGTCCGCCCAAACCTTGAGGGCAGTCTTCTCCCGCCCCTTCCAGCGTCAAGAGTTCATCGATCAGGCCTGGTTCGTGGCGCGAGTCTCGATGGTGCCGACGGTGCTGGTCGCAATCCCGTTCACGGTGCTGGTCAGCTTCACCATCAACATTCTCTTGCGCGAGATCGGTGCAGCCGACCTCAGCGGTGCCGGAGCTGCGCTCGGTACCGTCACACAGGTCGGCCCCATCGTCACCGTGCTGATCGTCGCCGGCGCCGGCGCAACCGCCATCTGCGCGGACCTCTCGGCCAGAACCATTCGCGAAGAGATCGACGCCATGAAGGTGCTCGGTATCAATCCGATCCACCGGTTGGTCGTTCCCCGGGTGCTCGCGTCGACGGGAGTGGCGCTGCTCCTCAACGGACTGGTCTGCACCATCGGCATCCTCGGCGGTTTCGTCTTCTCCGTGTTCATCCAGGACGTGAATCCCGGCGCCTTCGTCAACGGCATCACACTGCTCACCGGATTCGGTGAGCTCATGCTCTCCATGGTCAAAGCAGGACTGTTCGGCATGATCGCCGGCCTGGTTGCGGCCTACCTCGGACTCAACGTCAAGGGCGGCGCCAAGAGCGTCGGTGACGCGGTCAACCAGACCGTCGTGTTCGCGTTCATGGCGCTCTTCGTCGTCAACGTGCTCATCACGACCATCGGTATCAAGTTGACGGCCGGATGAGGCACACGGCAGTCGGAGAGATCGAAGTGAACAGAACGACGAACGACGGACGGGAGGAGATCTGATGGCGTTGGCCGCAGCGGGACGCTTCCCGCGCACACGTCGACAGATCGGCTCGATCTCTCGCAGTATCGACAGCATCGGTGATCAAGCGCTGTTCTTCGCGAAGGCTCTCGGTCACGCTCCCAAGGCGCTGATGCGTTATCCGCGTGAAACTCTGCGACTGATCGCCGAGATCAGCATGGGCACCGGTGCGCTCGCCGTCATCGGTGGCACCGTCGTGATCGTCGGATTCCTGACACTGTTCACCGGTGGCACCATCGCCGTTCAGGGCTACAGCTCGCTGGGCAACATCGGTGTCGAAGCACTGACGGGCTTCTTCGCCGCCTTCATCAACGTTCGCATCGCAGCGCCGGTCATCGCCGGAATCGGCCTCGCCGCGACCATCGGCGCCGGCTCCACCGCGCAGCTCGGTGCGATGCGCGTCTCCGAAGAGATCGACGCCCTGGAGACGATGGCGATCCCGTCGATTCCGTATCTGGTCAGCACCCGCGTCATGGCCGGCATGATCGCGATCATCCCGCTGTACTCCCTGGCGGTGATCGCGTCGTTCGTCGCCAGCCGCTTTGCGACGGTGTTCCTCTACAACCAGTCCGGCGGCGTGTACGACCACTACTTCACGACCTTCCTGATACCCACGGACATACTGTGGTCGTTCGCCCAGGCGATAGTCATGGCGCTGGCCGTCATGCTCATCCACACCTACTACGGCTTCAACGCAACCGGTGGCCCGGTCGGCGTCGGTGTCGCGGTGGGTAACGCAGTGCGCGCCTCGTTGATCGCGGTCGTCACGGTCACCCTGCTCATCTCACTCGCCATCTACGGCGGGTCCGGCAACTTCAACCTGTCGGGATAGGCGGGCAAGCGATGACCGTACCCAGATGGCACAAGAAGTTGGCCGCAGCCGGCCTGGTCCTCGGACTCGTGGCGATCGTCGCCGTTGCTCTCACCATGTTCTCGGGTGGGTTCACCAAGAGCACGCCCATCACCGTGACGTCCACGCGTGCCGGCCTGGTCATGGAACCGAATGCCAAGGTGAAGCTGCGCGGAGTGCAGGTCGGCCGCGTCGAATCGATCTCCCTCGTCGGCGACCAGGCAAACCTGAAGTTGGCGATGGATCCGGGCCAGATGTCGAAGATTCCGTCGAACGCCCGGGTGGAAATCAAGACCACCACGGTGTTCGGTGCGAAGTACGTCAACATCGTGATTCCCGACGATCCGTCGACCCAGCCGATCCAGGAGGGTGCTGTCATCGCCTCGGACAGCGTCACCGTCGAGTTCAACAGTGTCTTCGAACATCTTTCGGACGTACTCGCGAAGATCGAACCGGAAAAGCTCAACGCCACACTCGGCGCGATCTCCACTGCACTCAACGGGCGCGGCGAGTCGCTGGGTGAGGTTCTCGAGCTCGGTGACACCTATCTGAAGAAGATGAATCCGGTTCTGCCGCAGCTCCAGGAAGACTTGGTCGGCGCCGCCGATGTCACCAACCTGTACGCCGACGTGGCACCGGATCTGATGCGCATCCTCGACAACGCCACCGCGACAAGCGGATCGATCGTGGCGGAGCAGGCAAACCTCGACCTGCTGTTGCTGAACGTCACCGGCCTCGCGGACACCGGCAACGCGTTGTTGACCGACAACGAGCAGAACCTGACCACCGCCCTCGACACTCTGACCGCGACGACGACCCTGCTCGACAAGTACTCGTCGGGTCTGACGTGCTTCATCGTCGGGTTGAACGACGGCCGGATCAAGTTCGAGCCACTGGCAGGCACCGGGGACAAGGCTGCACTGATGCTGAGTGCGAGCTTCATGTACGGCGCCGAGGCGTACCAGAACCCGCAATCTCTCCCCAAGGTCGCGGCCTCCGGTGGACCCAATTGTTATGGTCTGCCCGAATTCGATCCGAAGGTCGACGGGCATGCCCCGTTCGCAGTCACCAACACCGGCAACGTGCCTTTCGTTCCCAACACCGAACTGCGCGTCACCGTGCCGACCATTTTCCAGTATCTCTTCGGTGACTCCTACGAGCAGGAAGACGGGAAGTGATGAGACCGACCACGGTCAAGCTGCTGATTTTCACCGTCGTCATGGCGGTCATCTTCGCCGGACTGGCGATCGTCTTCAGTCAGGTGCGCTTCAGCAGCAGCAACGGATTTCACGCCACGTTCTCGGACGTCTCGGGACTCAAGTCCGGCGACAAGGTACGTATCGCCGGTGTTCCGGTCGGGTCGGTCACCGGAGTGTCCATCGGTGACTCCAACCAGGCCGAGGTCGAGTTCGACGTCGATACCAAGTACTCACTGATGAAGAGCACCAAAGCGACTGTGCGCTACGAGAACCTGGTGGGCGACCGCTACATGGAACTGCTCGAGGGCGCTGGTTCCACCGAGACGCTTTCGTCAGGTGGATCGATTCCAGTCGACCAGACGTCGCCCGCGCTCGATCTGGATCTGCTGCTCGGCGGATTCAAGCCGCTGCTTCGCTCTCTCGACCCCCAGCAGGTCAACGACCTCTCCGGGGCCCTGCTCCAGGTACTCCAAGGTCAGGGTGGAACATTGGTTTCGCTTCTGGGAAACACCAGTTCGTTCACCAGCACGTTGGCGGACCGAGATCAGCTGATCGGGGACGTCATCACCAACCTCAACGACGTACTCGGCACGATCAACGACAAGGGTGATCAGTTCTCCACCACGATCGATCAGCTCCAGCAGTTGGTCAGTGGATTGGCGAAGGACAGTGGCCCGATCGGTAATTCGATCACCGAGATCGCCGGCGCGACCGGAGATCTCGCATCGCTGCTGCAGGCGACACGTCCGGACATCCAGACCCTGATCGGGGAGACCAACCGAACGATGACGCAGCTGGACCTGGGCAAGGACGACATCAATACCGCGCTCGGTCGTCTGCCGTCCGACTACCGGAAGCTGATCCGAGTGGGCACGTACGGAGCGTTCTTCCAGTTCTATCTGTGCGCCAACACTTTCAAGTTCTCCGGACCTGACGGAACGACGATCATCTTGCCCACGGCAGTCCAGGACACGGGAAGGTGCGCAAAAGTCTCATGACCCCTACCCGTGAACGCAATCCGGTACAGATCGGTGTCATCGGTCTCGTCCTGGCGGTGGCAACCGTGGGTGCCACGCTTCAATACGATCAACTCCAGTTCATCAACGGCGGCATTCGCTACTCGGCGTATTTCCAAGATGCCGGCGGCCTGGTCGCCGGCGACAATGTGACCATGGCCGGAGTGAATGTCGGCAAGGTCAGCGACGTCGAGCTCGACGACCAGAAGGTTCTGGTCACCTTCACCGTTCAGGACGGCGTCGCCCTGGGCGAGCAGACCGCGGCCGACATCAAGACCAACACGGTTCTCGGCCGAAAGTCGTTGGCGGTGCGGCCGGAAGGATCCGGACTGCTGCGCACGGACACGCCGATTCCTATCGAGCGCACCAACTCCCCGTACTCGCTCAACGACGCGCTCGGCGACCTCGGTACCACGGTGTCCGAACTCGACACGGACCAGATCAACGATTCGCTCAACGCTATCTCGGACACGCTGGCCGATACTCCGCCCGAACTGCGCACCGCGTTGGACGGAATGACGCGGCTTTCGCAGAGCATCAACTCACGCGACGAGAGCCTGCTCCAATTGCTCTCGCGGGCCGAAGATGTCACCAAGATCCTCTCCGACAGAAGCGGTCAGATCGATTCGTTGCTGGTTGACGGCAACAAGCTGTTTGCCGAACTGAGCTTGCGGCGTGACGCGATCAGCGAACTGATCGTCAACACCGGCGCAGTCTCACGTCAACTGTCAGCGCTTGTGCAGGAGAACGAGGCTCAGATGGGGCCGACCCTCGAGAAGCTGAATTCGGTCGCCGAGGTTCTTCAGCAGAACAAGGACAACATCGCCGGGGCGCTCGACGGCCTCGGACCGTACATCACCGCGCTCGGCGAGACCGTGGCCAGCGGCCCGTTCTTCGATGCCTTCATCATCAACATTCTGCCGAGTAACTGGTGGAAGACTTTGGTGGACACCAGCGTCGCGCCCGAGCAGGTTCCGGGCGACCTGGAAGACTTCTTCCCCGGCATTCCACCGACGATCAGGGGGCCGGGAGAATGACCGAGACCATGACTTCACAGGATTCACAGGGCTCCACCAACCCACGCAAGAAGTGGGTGCTGATCGGAGCGGGTGTGCTGGTCGCGCTGCTCGTGGCGGGTGCGGCCTACCTCTTCATCCCTGGCCTGGGCAAGACCAAGATCTCCGCGCACTTCGTCTCGACGACAGGTCTCTACGAGGGCGACGTCGTGCGAGTGCTCGGTGTCAACGTCGGCAAGGTGACGAAGATCGAACCGCGTGATCGGGACACGTACGTCGAGATGAAGATCGACTCGAGCGTCGACGTTCCGGCAGATGCCAAGGCGCTCATCGTTGCTCAAAGCCTCGTGTCCGCACGCTTCGTGCAATTGACCCCCGTGTACTCCGGCGGGGAACAGATGCCCAATGGCGGCGAGATCCCGATCGAGCGCACCGCCGTTCCGGTGGAGTGGGACGAGATCAAGACCGAACTGACCAAACTGTCTGACGCACTCGGACCGGAGGGTCTGGACGATCAGGGTTCCCTCGGCCGATTCATCGACACCGTGGGAACGAACCTCGACGGTAACGGTGAGTCCATTCGGTCGACGTTGCGCGAACTCTCGGCCACGATGCACACGCTGTCCGAAGGCCGGACCGATTTGTTCTCCACCATTCGGAACCTGCAGGCGTTTGTCACTGCGTTGTCCTCGAGCAACGAGCAGATCGTGCAGTTCAGCGGTCACCTCGCTTCGGTGACAAGCGTTCTCGCAAGCAGCTCCGACGAGTTGGGTACCGCCCTCAGCGATCTCGACCTGGCGGTGGGCGACGTTCAGCGGTTCGTCAAGGACAACAGCGAGGGACTGAGCGAATCGGTCGCGCGTCTGGCCGATGCCACCCAGGTACTGACGGACAAGCGCCCGGAGATCGAGCAGGTTCTGCACTCCGGACCGACGTCGCTTGCCAACTTCTATCAGATCTACAAACCGGCTCAGGGCAGCATGACCGGCGCAATCGCACTGAGTAACTTCAAGAATCCGATCCAGTGGATCTGTGGTTCCATCGAAGGCATCGACAGTGGTAACTCCCAGAACAGTGCCGACCTGTGTAAGCAATACCTCGGGCCGGTGCTCAGCACGATGATCGGCAACTACCCCGGATTCCTGTTCAACCCGGTCGCGGGCGTGCAGGCTTTCCCGGATCAGATCGTCTACACCGAACCGGGATTGGAAGCGGCAAGTCAGAATCAGCCGGAAACCGTCGCAGGACCGATGTCAGGTGCTCCCATGACGAGTGTTCCCAAGGATCTCGCCGAACTCTTCAACATGGGCGGAGGGAACTGATGCGGGTAGCTCGCAAGACCACGGTTGCCGTGTTGGCCACGGCAGTGGCACTCGGCGCCAGCGGTTGTGAATGGAACGGTCTCAACTCTGTGCCGATGCCAGGAACTCAGGGCCGGGGCGAAGGCGCATACGAGGTCCAGATCGAGATGCCGAACGTGACTACGCTGTCGCAGAATTCGCCCGTCCGGGTGGATGACGTTGCAGTGGGAAGCGTTTCGAACATCGAGGTTCAGGGCTGGCACGCTCTGGTGACGGTGTCGCTGAATCCCGAGGTTCAGTTGCCTGCCAACGCGACGGCAAAAATCGGCCAGACCAGCTTGCTCGGCTCTCAGCACATCGAGTTGGCGCCGCCGGTTGGAGAAGAGCCCGAGGGCCGACTCGAAGCCGGTGACTTGATTCCCATCGAGCGGGCGGGCGCTTACCCGACGACGGAACAGACGCTGTCGTCTCTGTCCGTTGTTCTCAACGGCGGCGGTCTCGCTCAGGTTCAGGACATCACGAAGGAACTCAATGCCGCTCTCGGTGGGCGTGAAGATTCCGTTCGAGACCTCCTGCCTCAGCTCGATCAGCTGGTCGGAAGTCTGGACAAGCAACGAGGCGACATCGTTTCGGCGATGGAAGGACTCGATCGACTGTCCTCGACCGTCCAGGCACAGCACGACACCTTGAACAAAGCGCTCGAAGGTATTCCGCCGGCACTCGAGATTCTTGTCGCTCAGCGTCAGGACATCACCACCGCGTTGACCTCCCTCGGTGGTCTCAGCGAGGTGGCGAGCCGTGTCATCCAGGAGAGCGGCGACGATTTCGCGACCAACGTTCGGGCTCTTTCGCCGACTCTGAAGGCCTTGGCGGATTCGGGTAACGCTCTCACTCAAGTTCTCGGAGTCCTCTTGACGTTCCCGTTCCCACAGAACGGAATCGACAACGTCATCCGCGGTGACTACGCCAACCTGGCAATGACCATCGACATCTCGCTGCCCCGACTCGACGCGAACTTCCTCACCGGAACTCCGTTGGCCGGAACACTCTCCGGCCCGGAAGGTGTGTTGGGTAAGCAGGCCGGGCTCGCCGGACAGACAGGCAACCCGTTGAGCGATCCGCTCAAGCCTGCCGCACCGCCGGCCCAGGCTCCCGCCGGACAGGCTCCCGCTGCGCAGGCCCCGGCAGCGGATCCGAATACCATTCAGATTCCGGGACTTCCGCCGATCAACATTCCAGGACTTCCTCAGGGGGCACCGGCACCATGATGCTCACAAAGTTCGTCCGTATCCAGCTCACCATCTTCGCCGTCTTGACGGTCGTCGGTTTGATCGTGATGGCCACTCAGTACGTGCGTGTTCCGGCGATGGTCGGTATCGGCCGTTACGACGTCACTGTCGAATTGCCCGCCACCGGTGGGCTGTACAAGAACTCGAACGTCACCTACCGCGGTCAGACCATCGGTGTCGTGAACGCGGTGGAGCTCTCGGAGACGGGTGTGAATGCGCGACTGTCTCTCGAGAGTGGCGTCAAGGTTCCGTCGGACGTCGATGCTGCGGTCAAGAGTGTGTCGGCGATCGGCGAGCAGTTCGTCGACCTGATTCCGCACACCGACAGCTCCGGAGCGATCGTGGTCGACGGGCATCTGGAAAACGGATCGGTGATTCCCGAAGACCGAACCAGCATTCCGCAGGATGTCGGCGCGATGCTCGATCAGGCAGATCTGTTGCTGCAGAGCATTTCCGACACCAAGCTCAAGACCGTCATCGACGAATCCTTCAAGGCGTTCAACGGTGCCGGCCCGGATCTGCAGAAGCTGATCGACTCGGCTCGGCTGTTCGTCGAGGAGGCGAACAACAACTCCGACGCGACCAAGACGCTGATCGAGCAGGCCGGTCCACTCCTGGACACTCAGGTGGTCAGCAGCGACGCCATCCGTTCCTGGACAAGCAATCTGGTGACGTTCACCGACCAGCTCCGAGCCAGCGACCCTGATCTGCGTGCCGTCATCCAGAAGGGTCCGGCCGCAGCGGCGGAGGCGAATGCTCTTCTGCAAGACATGCAGCCGACATTGCCGATTCTTCTGGCGAACCTCGTGTCCGTCGGACAGGTCGGCGTGATCTACAACAACGCGATCGAGCAGATTCTGGTCATCTACCCGCCGCTGGCCGCAGCGCTGGTCACGGTGGCAGGCTCCGGCCCGGCTGCGGATGGTGCACTGGTGGACTTCCACATGGAGGTCAACGACCCGCCGCCGTGCACTACAGGATTCCTGCCCGCAGAGCAGTGGCGCAGTCCGAAGGACGAATCACCGATCGAGACGCCGTCGGATCTCTTCTGCCAGGTTGCCCAGGATTCACCGATCGCCGTGCGCGGCGCGAGAAACCTTCCCTGCGAGGAGTATCCGGGACGTCGTGCGCCGACGGTCGAACAGTGCCGTTCCGGCTACGTACCGATGGGCACGAACCCGCAATCCGGGCCTCCGGAACCGATTACCGCGACCCCGAGCTCGTACACGTCGACGCCTTCGGTCTCGGCTCGTCGGTACGATCCGATTACAGGCACGTACATCGGGCCGGACGGAAGGACGTACTCGCAACCGAACCTCGGTGGCGGCGACGTCAGTCTCGAACAGTTCATGAAGGGTCAGCAGGGTTGATGACAGACGAAGATCCACAGGCCGGGCAGCGGGTGCGCCGTCGCGCGTCCCGCAGCGCCGGACCCACGGGTGCGGATGCAGACGCTGCCGCGGTAGTAGTGCCCACCGAAAAGAAGTCGGCCGAACAGAAGCCAGCTGAGCAGAAGGCGGCTGAGCAGAAGGTGGCGGCGCCAGTTGCTTTGGGCAAGCCCGATACTCCACCTGAGAAGGTCGTCAGCGGTGATCAGGTCGCGACCAAGGCTGAGCCGACCGGTACCACCGAAACCCCCGCAGAAACTGCTGTGGACACCCCTGTTCGTTCGAAGCCCAAGGCCGGGCTGGTAGTCGGGATCGCCGTTGCTTCGGTGATCGCTGTTGCTCTTACGGCCCTGACGGTGTTTCTTCTCGTCGACCGGAACAAGGCGTCCAATGCCGACGAGGACCGAGCGCGCTACGTGGCCGGTGCCCGGACCACCGCACTGAATCTGACGACACTGCACGCGGATACAGCGGCTGCCGACCTCGACAAGTTCCTCGCCGGCACCACCGACGAGTTCAAGTCGCAGTTCGACGGACGCAAGGATTCGTTTGTCAACGTCCTCGGGCAGGCCGGAGTTCAGACCGACGGCGAGGTACTCGAAGCCGGGTTCGAGAAGTCCGACGGCGATTGCGGGACTTCATTGGTCGCGGTGCGTGCGATGCAGAAGAACGGCGACGAAGCGCCCGCTGAACGCAACTACCGACTCCGAATCACCATGTGCGACGTCGACGGGCAGTTGCTTGCCTCGAATGTGGAGTTTGTGCCATGACCCCAGAAGTAATCCCCGAGACGTCCAAGCCCAAGCGCGTCTCACCGCTCGCCATCGTTCTGTGCGTCATCAGTGCAGTGGCCATCGCGTTGGCGGCAGTGTCGGCGTATCTCTACTTCGGTCCGGGTGGAACGCGTGACATTGCGGCGATCGATCAGACCAGAGACGAAGTGGCACAGGCCTCTTCCGATCAGGCGGTTGCGATGTTCCAGTACGACTACAACAACGTCGACCAGCAGTTGCACGCGGCCACAGACGGTTTGACGGGCGATTTCCAGGGCACGTTCACCAACCTGATCGAATCGGTGATCATTCCGGGAGCCAAGGAAAAGTCGCTGACCGTTCAGGTAGTCGTCCAGGGTGCCGCGGTTCTCGACGCGGAGGCGGACAGCGCGACGACGATGCTGTTCCTCAATCAGATCACTACGTCTTCGGAATCACCCGAAGCCGTCGCCAGTGGTAGTCGCGTCAAGATGAGTCTGGAGAAGCAGGACGGGCGTTGGCTCGTGAACAACGTCCAACCCTTCTGATTATCTGAAACAGGCTGGGGCCGCGGAGATTCACTCTCCGCGGCCCCAGCCTTTGTGCACTGTCCTCAGTGGTCTTGTGCTTCGGCCGGGGCGATCAGCGCCGGACCTGCGGCACCGCCGTGCGCGAGCGCGTCGAGGAACGAGCGTGCCCAGCGGTCGACGTCGTGGGTCAGGACCTGACGACGTAGCGCACGCATGTGGCGTCGGCCGTCCTCTCGCGGTTGATTGAGGGCCTTCTCCATCGAATCCTTGACGTCGTCGAGGTCGTGGGGATTGCACAGGAAAGCCTGACGGAGTTCTGATGCAGCGCCGGTGAATTCGCTGAGCAGCAATGCGCCACCCAGATCACTGCGGCAGGCGACGTACTCCTTGGCGACCAGGTTCATACCGTCACGCAGCGGTGTGACCAGCATGAGGTCGGCAGCGACGAAGAACGCGACCAGTTCGTCGCGGGGGATCGGCCGATGGATGTAGTGGACGACGGGGCGACCGACTTCGCTGAACTCGCCGTTGATCCGGGAGACCTTCTGCTCGATGTCTCCGCGCATCTGCACGTAGCTTTCGACACGTTCGCGGCTCGGGGTCGCCAACTGCACCATGACCGTGTCGGCGGGATCGATGCGCTTCTCCATGAGAAGTTCGTGGAGTGCGGCGAGCCTGACGTCGATGCCCTTGGTGTAGTCGAGGCGGTCCACGCCCAGCATGATGTGCTTGGGGTTCCCGAGTTCTTTGCGAATCTGCTTGGCGCGGTCTCGAATTGCCTTGGTGCGCGAGAGTTCGTCGAGCTTGCCGGAGTCGATGGAGATGGGGAATGCACCGACGCGGACGCTACGGAAACCTACTTGCACCACACCGAGTTTGGAGCGGACGCCGACTGTTCCGCGTGAAGTCTGCTGTCCGGCAAGGCGTCTGGCCAGGTAGAGGAAGTTCTGTGCGCCACCCGGAAGGTGGAAGCCGATGAGGTCGGCGCCGAGGAGGCCCTCGACGATCTCGGTGCGCCACGGCATCTGCATGAACAGCTCGACCGGGGGAAACGGAATGTGCAGGAAGAATCCGATGGTGAGGTCGGGGCGCAGCATCCGCAGCATCTTCGGTACCAACTGCAGCTGGTAGTCCTGGATCCAGACGGTCGCGCCCTGAGCCGCTGCCTTGGAAGTGGCTTCGGCGAACCGCCGATTCACCTCGACGTAGGCGTTCCACCATTCGCGGTGGTACTCGGGTTTGACGATGACGTCGTGATAGAGCGGCCAGAGGGTGGCGTTGGAGAACCCCTCGTAGTACTCGTTGATCTCCTCGGCGCTCAGCGGCACGGGGTAGAGCTCGAGTCCGTCTTCGACGATGGGGTCGAGATCGGCGTCGGGCACGCCCGCCCAGCCCACCCACGCGCCCTGATTGCTGCGCAGGATCGGCTCGAGAGCGGTGACCAGTCCACCGGGGCTTCGCTTCCAGCGGGTGGTGCCGTCGGGAAGCCGTTCCAAGTCGACGGGCAGGCGGTTCGCTACGACGACGAACTCAGCCTGCCCGGACACGGTGTCACCGGTCGAAGAAGCAAGTGCGCTGTCAGAAAGGGTTGAACTGGTCGAATCCGGACTGACAGGCACGTGGTTCCTTCTCGGTCGGTGAGGGAAAGATTCAGTCGAGCTTGGCGGCGGGAGAGATACCGAGCATCGAGAGCAGCATCCTGCACTCGTCGGCATCCTCCGCGTATGCAGCGACAACGTGCTGCGCCATGCGCGCTGTTTCCTCGGCGACGGTCTCGATTTCCTCGTCCGCGATCTCGGTTTCGACGGTCGTGTTCTCAGCCATCATGTTCCTCTCGTGCTTGCCTGCACGGCGCAAGCAATGTTTCTTACTCGCGACTCTATGAGAACTGGGCGTGTCGACGCTAGTTGCTCATGTATTAGGGTCGACTTACTTATCTCTGTACTCAACTTTATCGCTTCCATCGATGCTTGGAGTTCCATGAGTTCGACCCCCTCGAGTGTGACCGTCGACTCGGACGAGCCCGATAGTGGCAATCACAGTGGTGCTGCGATTTTGCGACGCGTCCTCGTCCGCAACCGTCGCCCGCTCGCTATCGGCACGGTTCTGGTCTGTCTGCACCAACTGACCGAGACGGCGGTGCCGATCTCCATCGGTGTGATCATCGACCGTGCCGTGGAGACTTCGGACACCACGGCCCTGATCGTCTCCATCGTCGGTCTCGCGGCTCTGTTTCTCGTTCTGACGGCCGCGTGGCGCTTCGGTGCACGCTTCATCGTCACCGCGATGCAGCAGGAGGCTCATCGCCTCCGGCTCGAGGTGGCGCACCGCGTCCTCGATCCGCGTGGGGTGCGCACCGATCTGCGTTCAGGTGAACTGCTGACTGTTTCGACATCGGACGCCGAGCAGACTTCGTGGATCGCGGACATCGTCCCGCGCGCGGCTGCGGCCCTGACGGCTGCGGTCGCGTCGGCCGTGGCGTTGGTGTGGATCGACCTCTGGCTGGGATTGGCCGTTCTGATCGGAACGCCGGTCATTCTCGGTCTGCTGCAATTGGCGGCGCCGCTCATCACGTCGAGGGCCACCGGTCAGCAGGCGTCGATCGCGCGGGCGTCGGCGATGGCTACGGATCTGGTCAGCGGATTGCGTCCACTGCGCGGTATCGGTGGTGAGAAGACCGCGTCGGCTCGCTATCGCACAGTCAGCCGTCAGGCGCTCGCGTCGACGATCGGCACGGCCAAGGCGACCGGTATCTACACCGGCGTTGCCGCGACCGTCAGTGCGTTGCTCGCGGTCGGTGTTGCGGGCTTCGCCGGGTACTTCGCGTTGCAGGGCCGGATCACGGTCGGTGAACTGATCACCGTGGTGGGGCTTGCGCAGTTCATCATCGAACCGCTCGGATTGCTTGCGTCCATTCCCGGATACTTCGCGGTGGCGCGGGCGTCGTCGGATCGACTGGCATTGGTCTTGGACGCGGAGCCACTGCGGGGCGCGGGTTCGCAGACCGAACTCGAAGGCACCGACCTGACCCTCGACGGCGTCGAGTACAAGTCGCTCAAGGGCATCGACCTGCACCTGCCTGCCGGAGAACTGCTGGGCGTCGTGGCTTACCAGCCGCAGGACGCCGACGCTCTTGTCGCGGTCCTGTCCGGTCAGCTGGCGCAGGGTTCGTATCGCGGAGTGGTGAGGGTTGGCGGAATCAGCCTGTCCGACATGGACTTGCGATTGGCGCGTCGGACGGTGTTGGTGGAGCCGCACATCACCGATCTGTTCTCCGGGTCCCTCGCCTCGAACGTCACTGCGGGCGCCGGTGACGCCGCTGCTCTCGACATCCAGAGTGCTCTGGCGGCGTCGGCAGCGGCGGATGTCGTCGACGCACATCCGGACGGTCTCGACCTCGAAGTGACCGATCGAGGCGCCAGTTTGTCGGGAGGTCAGCGACAACGCGTCGCCCTCGCGCGCGCCTTGGTGGCACAGGCACCCGTGATGGTCCTGCACGATCCGACTACGGCAGTGGACGCGGTGACCGAGGCGTCGATCGCCGAAGGAATCGCAGAACTGCGGCACGAGGGTGCCGGTGGCATCCACACGACGGTATTGATCACCAGCAGCCCCGCCTTGTTGGCTGTGACGGATCGAGTGATCGTCTTGAACGACGGAGTGATTGCCTCGATCGGCACACATTCCGAACTCTCTCGCGGGGACGCGAACTACCGAGGAGCGGTGCTGCGGTGACGGCCACGGACATGACAACCGATATGCCGGCCGGGGAGAACGCGGAGAAGGTGACCGAGCGCGAACTGTTGCCGATCGCGGGTGGTCGACAGACCTGGAAGTGGTTGCGAGCAGCGCTGGCCGAACACCGGATGCAGAGCCTGTTGGTCCTGATCGTCGCGGCTTCGGCGTCGGCGATGGCCTTGGTGCCGATTTACGTATTCGGTGTCCTGGTCGACCGGGTCCGGGACAACGCGCCCACGTCGACGATCGTCGGGGTGGTCGTGATCATCGCCGCCGCCGCAATCGTGGGCGGTGTGTTCACCGGTGTGGCCGCCTATCTGATCAAGCGACTCGGCGAGACGATTCTGGCGGACCTGCGCGAGCGAACCGTGGACCGGGCACTGCGCCTGCCGATCCAGACCGTCGAGAAGGTCGGCAAGGGCGATCTGCTCTCACGAGTCGGCGACGACGTGTCGGTGATCGCCAAGGCCGTGTCCGACGTGGTTCCCGGCATGATCGCAGCAGTTCTGCTCGTGGCTCTGAGCATGGTGACCATGCTGGGACTCGACTGGCGCCTCGGCCTCGCCGGAATGGTCGCGCTGCCGATGTACGCGCTGGCGCTCAAGTGGTACCTGCCGCGATCGGCTCCCATTTACGCTGCCGAGCGGGTAGCGATGGGCGCTCGTTCTCAAGCGCTCATCAGCAGCCTCCAGGGTGCCAAGACGGTCCGCGCGTACAGCCTCGAGAAGGAACACCTCGGTCAGATAGATACGGCGTCGGCAAAAGCGCGTGATCTGGCCGTCGGTGTGTTCGGCCTGTTCACGAGGTTCGCCGGTCGCGGTAACCGCGCCGAATTCGTGGGCTTGTCCATGATTCTCGTCGTCGGATTCCTACTGGTCCGTGAGGACGTCGTGACAGTAGGCCAGACGACGACTGCTGCTCTGCTGTTCCATCGCCTGTTCAACCCGATCGGCTCGCTGCTCTACACCTTCGACGAAGTGCAGTCGGCCGGCGCCAGCCTCGCGCGACTGGTCGGCGTCGTCGAGATCGAGGAAACGGAGCCTTCGACGGATGCAGGTTCCGTTCCGGCCGACGGTTCGCTGCGTCTGGACGACATTCGGCACAGCTACGACGGCGGCCATGAGGTTCTCCACGGAGTGAGCCTCACCTTGCGAGCGGGGGAGCGCGTGGCGCTCGTCGGTTCGACCGGAGCCGGAAAAACGACGCTTGCGGCGATCGCTGCCGGTTCGATCACTCCGACGTCGGGGCGGGTGTCGATCGGTGGTGTCCCGCTTGCCGACCTCGACGACCTACGACGCCACATCGCGATCGTGAGTCAGGAGGTCCATGTTTTTGCCGGGCCCCTGATCGAGGATCTGAGGTTGGCCGCTCCCGAATCCTCGGACGAGGACGTAGCCGCGGCGCTGCGGACGGTCGGCGCGTACGAGTGGGTGGAGGCTCTCGACGAGGGAATGCTGACCGTCGTGGGCGAAGGCGGGCACGAGATGACGGCGGCACAGGCGCAGCAGTTGGCTTTGGCGCGACTGGTGTTGGCCGACCCGGCCGTCGCTGTACTGGACGAAGCAACAGCGGAGGCGGGCAGCGCCGGAGCACGGGAACTGGAAGCGACTGCCGAAGCCGCTACGGAGGGTCGCACCACTCTGGTTGTTGCACACCGGCTTACACAGGCTGCGGGCGCCGACCGAGTGATCGTGCTCGAACACGGACAGATCGTAGAAGAAGGCCCGCACCGCGAACTGGTGTCCGCGGGCGGGCGTTACGCACAACTGTGGGCGGCCTGGGAAGGTCGCGACTGAGGGGTTTGTTCAGACGATCAGGTGAGGTACCCGCCGCCGTGGGGGAAGAACTCGGCGGCGGTGTACTCGCTGCCGTCGTCGAGTCGGACGCGCTCGATCCGCAGTCCCTTGTTCTTGCCCGACCATGCGTCGGGGCCCGCGACGATCACCATGCCGTCGTCTTCCTGGATGAACACGCGGCCGGGGGTTCCTCCGTAGTGCCCGCGTGAGACGGACGCCTTCAGGATGCGGATGCGCCGGCCCTTGAACTCCGCGAAAGCGTTGGGGTACGGATCGGACTGTGCCCGGACGAAACGCTCGATGACCTCGGCCGGCCAGGACCAGTCGACGTGGCTGTCCTGCGGTGCACGCTTGTGGAAGAACGTGGCCTGCGATCGGTCCTGCGGCGTCCAGTCGGTCCGCCCGGACGCGATCAGATCCAGGGCGTCGAGTGTGATGGGGCCGATCATGTCGATCGTGCGGTGGAACAGATCGGTGACGGTGTCGGTCGGGCCGACCGTTGTCGATCGCTGCAGCACGATGTCGCCCGCATCGAGTTCCTCGTCCATCAGGTGCGCCGTGAGGCCGACTTCTTCTTCGCCGTTGATCAGAGCCCAGATGAGCGGGGAGAATCCCGTGTACTTGGGCAGCAGCGAATCGTGGATGTTGAGGGTGCCGTACTTAGGTGCGTCGAAGACCTCCGCAGGCAGCCAGGTACGCCAGTTGTTGGCGACGATGATGTCGGGAGCTGCTTCGGCCAGCGCGGCCTTGAAGGCGTCGTCAGGCTTGTTCGCCACGTGAACGGGTACACCGTTCTCGGCCGCCAGATCTGCAACCGAGTCCGCCCACATCTGTTCGTAGACGTGCTCACTCTTCGGGTGTGTGATTGCCAGCACGACCTCGTGATCGGAGTCGATCAAGGCCTGCAGGGTACGGTGGCCCCAGGTTTGGTATCCGAGCGTAGCGACTCTCAACGGGGGTCCTCCTGGACGAGCATGGGCTGGGGTTGCGGTCACACGACCGCCCATCAGCTTAGGCTATCCAACCAAAATTGTTGATCACACGTACGAGGAGGAAGGCTGACATGACGGTCGCCACAATCAACGGAATCCCCATCAATTACCAGGTCAAGGGTGATGGAGATCTGGTGGTGCTCATCATGGGGACCGGCAGCCCCGGCCGCGTCTGGGATCTGCACCAGACCCCGGCGCTGGTGGCCGCCGGCTACCGAGTCTGCACCTTCGACAACCGCGGAATCGCACCGTCCGGCGAGAGCCTCGGCGGCATCACGATGCCCGACATGGTTGCGGACACCGCCGGACTGATCGAGCACCTCGGTGGCGGCCCCGCCCATGTCATCGGAACCTCGATGGGCGCCCGGGTGGCGCAGGAACTGACGCTCGCCAGGCCCGATCTGGTTCGCAAAGCAGTGTTCCTCGCCGGCCACGCCCGGATGGATCATTTCCAGCAGGTCCTGACCGAGGGTGAGCGCCAGTTGTTCGACAGTGGCGTCGCTCTGCCGGCCAAATACCGTGCCGCAGTGACCGCGGTGATGAACCTTTCGCCGGCCACGCTGGCAGACGATCACTCCGCGCGCGACTGGATGGATATCTTCGAGTTCACCGGCGGCGCAACGTCACCGGGTGTTCGCGCGCAGCTCGGTATGGACCGCGCCTTCGATCGACGGGGCGCGTACAAGTCGATCATGCGCCCCTGCCTGTCCGTCGCTTTCGCCGACGACCGCATGATCCCGCCCTACCTCTCCCGCGAGGTGGCGGACTGCATCGCGACGGCGTCGTTCGAAGAGATTCCCGACGCCGGACACTACGGGTACCTCGAGCGTCCGGAGGCCGTGAACAAGGTGCTGATCGACTTCCTGGCGAAGTAGTTTTCCGCATGCGAGAAAGGGCCTGACCTGCTGACTGCAGGTCAGGCCCTTCTCATATTTCAGGCCAGTGCCAGGAACAGCTTCTCGAGTTCGGCCTCGGTCATCGGTTCCTGACCTTCCGCGCTGTCACCGCTCAGGCATTCACGCAGCCCGGAAGCGACGATCTTGAACCCTGCTCGGTCCAGCGCCTTCGACACGGCTGCGAGCTGCGTCACGACGTCCTTGCAGTCGCGGCCGTTCTCGATCATCGAGATGACCCCGGCAAGTTGGCCGTGAGCACGCCGCAGTCTGTTCAGTACGAGCGCAATGCTCTCTTCGTCGCCGGTCATGGTGGCCCCTTCTCGAGTGTTCGTGCTGCGACCGAGGGTACCCCTGGGGGCATGTCACTGCTTGATCCAGTGTTTGATCCGGCTGCGGTGTCAGATCAACGAGTCGACGGCTGCCCGCAACTTGACGGCGGCGTCGGCCGCCACGGACTCCAGGCCTGGTTCGCCGGAAACCTGAACCATGAGAGCGGGATTCATCGCTTCGACGAAGAACGAATTCTCGGTAGTCGTATCTTCGCGGACGACAACGTTGCACGGCAGCAGGAGGCCGATCTGACGATCCACCGAAACTGCCCGATGGGCCAACGGCGGGTTACAGGCACCCAGGATCAGGTACTTTTCCATGTCCTCGTCCAGCTTCGCCTTGAGTGTTGCCTGCATGTCGATCTCGGTCAGGATGCCGAAGCCCTGCTCGGCGAGAGCAGCACGAGTTCGGGTGACGACGTCGTCGAAAGTTCCGGTGACCTTGGTTGCGATCGCTATCGGTTCTGTGGGTGTTGTCATTGCCCGCTCCTTGTCGTCGGCTTCGGTGCCATTGGCTTCGATGTCGTTGGCTTCGATTTCTCTTGTCTCCATCATACCCCTGGGGGTATCAAGAGGACAGTGATGTCGGGTACACGGTCAGCCATGCGAGAAGCTGATGTTCGGCAGGACGCGTCGTAACCATGCCGGCGCCCACCAGGCCGCCCTGCCGCTGAGGCGCAGGAGAACGGGCAGCAGCACCAAGCGGACGAGCACTGCGTCCAGGAGGACAGCTACACCGAGAATGATGCCCATTTCCTTGGGTGGCAAGGGATCTGCGAGCGCAAAAGTGAAGAAGACCGCAACCATCACCGCTGCTGCCGCCGCAATGACCCGACCCGAATGTGCGAGGCCGTCGATGTGTGCGGTCTCGGGGTCACCTGTGCGTTCGTAGTGCTCCTTGGCGCTCGAGAGCAGGAACACGGTGTAGTCCATCGCGATGGCAAAGATCATGGCGAAGAAGAAGACCGGACCCCACCCGTTGAGAAACCCCTGGGGATCGAAGCCGAGCAGGCCTGCTCCGTGGCCGTCCTGGAAAATCAACTTCGCGATTCCGAATGCGGCCCCAGTGGACAGCAGGCTGACCAGCGTGCCGATCAAGGCGATCAAAGGTGCCTGGAGGGCGATCAGCAGCAACAGGAATCCGAGCGTCAGAATCACGACCACCACGAAGGGAAGGTAGTCGTCGAGCGCCTTCTGAAGGTCGAGATTTTCAGCCGGAGCGCCGCCGACGAGCGCCGATTCCGGCAGTTGCGACCGAAGGTCGGCAAGGATGGTTTCCATCGCAGGATCTGACGGGTCGACGGTGGGAACTGCTTGCAGCATAACCAGATCGGATCCGTCGGCCGCTTGTTGCGTCGGGGTGATCATTGCGACGCCATCCACGCTCATGGCAAGACGCGAGGTGTCGGCTGCATCGTCGGCGGACGTGACGATCTGCAGCATTCCGGGTGCCCCGTCACCGAACTGCTGCTGCACCAATTCGTATCCCTGTCGAACCGGGGCGTCCTCGGGAACCACGGCGATGGAGGGCATTGCAACCTTCAGTCCGAAGACCGGAACGACGAGGGCGATAAGGACGATCACGGCGCCGATGCCGAAAGGCCACGGGTGCTTGTGCAGCAGTGATGCCCAAGCTGCGAACATCGGGGAGCGGTGCTGCTGGCGCTTTGCATACGGTAGTGAACCGCCGTTGACCTTGGCGCCGATCCGGCCGAGCACGGCAGGTAGCAGGGTGAGTGTTGCGGCGAGAACGAAGATCACAGCGAGCATGATTCCGACAGCCATCGTGCGTACGGCCGGGGCTGGAACGATGAGCACCGCAGACAAGCTGACCAGAACTGTGAGGCCGGAGAGGACAACAGCTTTGCCGGCGGTGTCCATCGTTTGAGCCACGGCGGCCCGCGGATCCGGATCGGTTCGCAGTGCTTCCCGGAACCTGGCGACGAGGAAGAGTGCGTAGTCGATGCCGAGTGCGAGAGCGAACATCATCGCGAAGTTCATGGCCCACACGGAAATCGGCGTGATCTCGTTGAGGATCACAAGCCCGCCCGCCGAGGCGACCAGACCTGCGAGTGTCAGAAGCAGTGGGAGTCCTGCGGCAACCAGGGAGCCGAAGGCCAACACCATGATCGCGAGAGTGACGGGCCACGACATCATTTCGGCCTTGATCATCGCTTCGTGATTGGCCTTGTTGAAATCGCTCCACAAAGCCGACGCGCCGGTGGGGTACACCTCGATGGTGTCCGTGGACAATGCAGTGAGTTCCTTGCCGAGTTCGTCTACCGCACTGACCATCTCGTCGGTACTTGCGTTGGCGCCCGCGATCATGATGCCGGTATGTCCGTCCGGGCTGATGGTCATGCCGGTCTGCGGGGCGACCACTTCGCCGAAACGAGGGTCCGCGAAAAAGATTTCCGTTGCCGCCGCCAGCGTTTGCTGCATCGACGGATCGGTGATGGGCACAGAATCCGAGTGAACGACCACCTGCACTGCAGCGGAGGAGTTTCCACCGAAATGCTGCTCGGCCAACTCGCGAACCTGCACTGATTCGGATCCGTTTGCCTGCCAACCTGCGCCGGCCAGGGAGGTGAAGACGCTGGGTGCTGCGGCGCCGAGTGCGACCAACGCGATCAACCAGACGCCGATGACGAGGCGGGTGTGCGCCCCCATCGATCGACCGAGGCGCGCGAGTATGCCGTCGGATTGGGCGGGTGGGTCCGCGGTGACTGTTCTGGTCGCTGACATCTTCGCTCCTGATACGGGTGGGGGTATTCCTGACCGTCACCTGTATACCCCCAGGGGTATGTATCTGTCACGTTTGAGGGTTCTCTATGCTGCTCGTTGCACCGTCTGATCGGAGACAGTGGAACGAACCGCGGTGAAACGAACCACGAGGAGCAGTGATCATGGACGCACACGACTGGGACGAGCGATACCGAGCGGTGACGGAGCCGTGGGGAATCGACCCGGCGGGAACCGTCGCAACACGAATTGCCGACCTGCAACCGGGCACTGCGATCGATCTGGCCTGCGGCGACGGCCGTCACGCGCGGTGGATGGCCGGGCAAGGGTGGTCGGTGACTGCCGTCGACTACTCGTCGGTGGCGATCGATCTGGCACGGGCGAGTGACTTGGACAAGGCTGTCGACTGGCAGGTCGGCGACGCGACCACGTGGCAACCGGAAGGGGTAGTTGACCTGGTGTTGGTCAGCTTTCTTCACCTCGAGGTCGACGAGTTGGCCGACACGCTCAAACGCGTCGGGGAGTGGCTGACGCCAGGCGGGCGCGTCCTCTATTTGGGGCATTCGATCGAGAACTTCCACCGTGGTGTGGGCGGACCACCCGAACCGACCATTCTGCCCGGTATTTCCGATCTCGCTCGCGCCGCGGAGGGATCGAGGGTCTACGCCCTCGAACATGTCGTCCGGCCGCAGGACGGTAAGACGGCAATCGACGTTTTGCTCGAATTCGGTCCATGGGAACAGGTCTGACCAGGGCGGCAGCGCACCTTCACGTTCCTGGGTAGCCTACCCTAAACTTGCGAGGGTGTTCGTCGTTCGATGAGCATGAACGACGATGATCGGATTTCTCGATGTCTGACCACTCTCAGGTAGCTCACCCGTCTGTATCGGGCGGTGGCGATCTGGACGCAACGCTCCCGGCGACGGCCGCTCAGCGTGAGGTGTGGGTTGCTCAGAACGTCGATCCGAGCAGTCCGGTGTACAACATCGGACTTGTCGTCGAGGTCGACGGGACGATCGACGTCGAGCGCGCGGCAGCGGCGATCAAGGCCACAGTCGGGCGCGTCGAAGCGCTGTTCGTGCACTTTCGGGCGAATGCTGACAACCAGCTGATCCAGGTGCCGATTCCGGATGCGCGCTGGGATGTGGAAATTCTCGACCTTCGCGCCGAGGCGGATCCCGATTCGACTGCGCAGTCGTGGATGGACACCGACATGGCTCGGGTCTTCGGTGCGGACGATCTGCTGTTCCGCCAGGTGCTTCTGCGAACTGCTGACGACCGAGTCATCTGGTATCAGCGCTATCACCACAGCGTGGTCGACGGGTACGGCATCTCGCTCATCGTCGCCGACGTCGCCGAGCGGTACGACGATCCGGACCTCGAGACTGCGGCGCCGGTGTGGTCGCTCGATGCGGTGGTGGCGGCCGATCTGGAATACCGGAACTCTCCGCGGTTCCTGCTCGACCGTCAGTACTGGGTCGAACGAGTTGAATCAGGACCGGAAGCGACGCGGATTTTGCATGGGCAGGTGGATGATTCGCTGCCGCCGATCGCGGCGATGCTCACGCTCGACGTCGATCGTGCAGCGCAGCTCTATCGCTATGCCGCCGACGCCGGGATTCGGCGAACTCGCCTGCCCATGGCTGCGCTGATCGCGTACATTGCACGAACCACCGGACAGCACGACGTTGTCGTCTCGGTGCCGATGGCCGCTCGGGTGGGTCGCGACATGCGGCGCACTCCCTCGATGGCGTCGACGATTCTGCCGCTCGGTATTCGGGTCGAACGCTCGGAAACCATCGGCCAGTTGGCAACTCGTCTCGACACCGCCTTGATCTCGATACTCAAGCACGGGCGGTACCGGGGAGAGGATCTCGCACGCGACGTGCGAGCAATCGATCCCGACCGCCAGGTCTTCGGTCCCGGCATCAACTCGATGATGTTCGAACACACACTCACCTTCGGCGGCTGCCCGGTGCGCGTGCGTAATTCGGTGACCGGTCGAGTCAGTGACCTGGATCTGAGTGTGCGCGGTGGTCAGGACGGGGAACCGATCGAGATCGACGTCCGCGCCCCGGCCGGATTCGACAGGGAGTTGGCCGATCACACCGCCAGAATCGAACAGTTCCTCGATCGATTCGTGGCCGAGCCGCAGCTTCCGATCTCGGCACTCGACCCCATGTCGCTCGCGGAGCGTGAACTCGTGCTCCACGGGTGGAACGACACCGCAGAACCGCAGCCCGTGACGACGGTGCCGGATTTGTTGCGCAGCAGCTTCTCGGCCGATCGGGGCGCTGTCGCCGTGGTCGACGGCAACGTTCGGCTGACCTACGGCGAGCTCGAAAGTCGGGTATCGCAGCTCGCCGCGCACTTGATCTCGCGCGGTGTCGCATCCGAAACCGTTGTGGCGATCGGCCTTCCGAGATCCGCCGAGATGGTGGTGGGGTTGTTGGCCGTCATGTGCGCCGGCGGCGCCTTCGTGCCACTGGATCCGTCCTGGCCCGCAGAGCGCCGCGAATCGGTCCTCGCCGATGCCGGTGCCACATTGGTGCTCACCTCGGACGGCGTAGACGACTCCGTATTGGTCGATCTCTCCGCGTGGGCATACGAGGACGGGCCTTCGGACCTGTCCGAGATAATGACCTCTGGCATTCGTATTCACGGTGCCCAACTCGCGTACGTCATCTTCACGTCCGGTTCGACCGGACGTCCGAAGGGCGCCATGATCCGCCACGAGGCAATCTGCGCAAGGTTGCTGTGGCAGCGGGAGCGGATTCTCGGGTTCGGGTCCGGCGATGCCTCTCTGTTCAAAGCCCCACTCTCGTTCGACATCTCGATCAACGAGATCCTGCTCCCGCTCGTCTCCGGCGGTCGATTGGTGATCGCGAAGCCAGAGGGGGAACGCGACCCGCAATACCTGCTCGACCTGATCGCCGGAGAATCGGTCACTTTTGTCTACTTGGTTTCGTCGATGCTCGACATCCTTCTGGATCTGGCGAACGGGACCGATCAGCTCGATTCGTTGAAGCACGTGTGGTGCGGCGGTGAGGTTCTCACGCCTGAACTCTTCGATCGGTTCCGTGCCCAACTGTCCACGACGCTGTATCACGGCTACGGGCCGGCGGAAGCGACTATCGGTGTCTCCCATGTGATCTACCGCGAGGACGCGGAACGAATTGCCACATCCATCGGGCGCCCGAACCCCAACACTCGCCTGTACGTGTTGGACGGCGACCTGCAGCCGGTTCCGGTCGGCACCGGCGGCGAACTCTACGCAGCGGGCTTCTTACTGGGGCGCGGATATGTGGGCGCGTCGGCGTTGACCGCGTCTCGTTTTCTCGCAGATCCCTTTGTTTCCGGTGATTTGGCCGGATCCCGGATGTATCGCACCGGTGACTTGGCTCGATGGACCGCCGACGGCACCCTCGACTTCCTGGGGCGCACGGACAATCAGGTGAAGATTCGTGGCATGCGTCTCGAACTCGAAGACGTCGAAGCCGCCGTGATCTCACACCCCGGAGTGCGCCACGTGGCAGTTCTGGTGCGTCAAGCACCCACAGGTGCAAAGTATCTCGCCGCGTACGTGAGTGCAGCGTCGGGGACGAACCTTGCGGTCGACTCACAGGACATTCGCGAGTGGGCGGCGAGCAAGCTGCCCGACTACATGGTCCCGACCACCGTCACTGTCCTCGACGAGTTTCCGCTCACGGCCAACGGCAAGCTCGACCGTCGAGCGCTACCTGAGCCCGATCTCGCCGAACTGAGTGCACACGTCGCCGCGAGAAACGAAGTCGAACAACAATTCTGCAACTTGATCGCGTCGGCGGTAGGTCTCGAATCGGTTGGCGTGACCGACGATTTCTTTGCACTGGGCGGTGACAGCATCGTCGCGATCTCGCTCGTGACCGCGGCTCGTGCAGCCGGTTTGTCGATCAGTCCACGCGAGGTGTTTCAGCTGCGCACCGCCGAGGCGATGGCGCGCGCCCAATCCGGCCGAACGGCTGAGATCGTCGATCATTCGGACGAACCGATCGGTCACGTAGCCACGACGCCCATCGCTGCCAGGGCCCTCGGGACGCCGGACGTAGCACGAACCTTCCATCAGCGAGCGCTGATTCAGACTCCGTCAGCCTTGACGTCCGAGCATGTCGAGGCGGCGCTCGATGCCCTGGTGGCACGCCACGATGGACTTCGTGCGAAGTTGACTTCCGAAGGATCGCTGCTTGTTCCGGCCACCAACGAATTGTCTGTGGTCTTCGAGACCCGTGCATTACCGGTGCCGCTCGAAGAATGCGGACCGCTGATCGTCGCCGAGACCGAGCGAGCCGTCAGGCGTCTGAACCCGGCAGACGGCACGATGGTCAGTGCTGTTCTTTTCACCACTGCGACCGGTCCCGGAAGACTGTTGCTTGTCATCCACCACGCGGTCGTCGACGGTGTCTCCTGGCGCATCATCCTCGAAGACCTTGCGCGCGCGGGTATCGCAGCGATACAGGGCGACGAACCCTCACTCGCTCCGGTCGGCACGTCGGTGAGAAGGTACGCCGAACTCGTTTCGGAGGCGGTCGGAGCCGCGCGACTGGACTCGGAGATCGAGTTCTGGGACTCGGTGACTTCCGCACAACAGTCACCTCTCGGCCGTCGGGCACTCGACCCGACAGTTGACCTCGCGCGCACCGCCGCGGCGCGATCGATCACCCTGCCTCCGGAATTCGCCGATCGGTTGTTGGGCAGTGTCCCACGGGCATTCGGGGCCGACGTGAGCGAAGTGCTGATCACCGCATTGGCCGTTGCGCTGACCAAGTGGAGCGGTGCCGCATCGGTGACGATCGACTTGGAAGGGCACGGACGCGACGAAGACATCGTTCGCGGTGACGGCGCTGCGCACGTCGACCTGACACGTACTGTCGGATGGTTCACCACGGTATTCCCGGTTGCACTCGAAATCGATACAGCCGCTCCGGATCTCGAAGCGAGCGGTGAGTTGGCGGTGGTTCTCAAGAGCGTCAAGGAGCAACTTCGACGCGTCCCGAACGCAGGCTTCGGGTACGGCGCATTGCGATACCTCGGCAGCTCGGATCAGTTGCGTAGCGTCGCAGCACCCGAGGTGGTGCTCAACTATCTGGGGCGCACTGCAGTTGCAGAGGGGGACTGGTTCCCGGTGTCGATGGACGGCGCTGCCGATCCGTCCATGCCGTTGGGTCACGCGTTGTCTGTCGACGTCGTAGCCGAGGAAACGGCCGGTGGGCCACGACTGAGGGCCACTCTGACCTGGGCGTCGAATATCTTCCTGCGTAGCGACATCGACAGGTTTGCGCGGTTGTGGCTGGACTCGCTCAAGGCCGTGTCCGGGCTCGCAGCCTTCGGCGGCGCGACACCGTCCGACTACCCTCTGGTGGCGCTCACTCAGGCGGATGTGGACGGGTTGCCGAAGGCAGAAGAGATTCTCCCGCTCACTCCGTTGCAGGAAGGGATCTACTTCCATTCGGCTTTTGCCGATCCGGGGGCTGATCAGTATGTCGTGCAACAGGTCGTGGAGCTGACCGGCGCCGTGGACAGCGCGACTCTGCGCCGTGCGCTGCAATCCGTCGTGGATCGACACGAGGCGCTGCGCACCGGATTCTCGGTCCTGGGCGACGGCCGGGTCGTGCAGGTGGTGCACCCGAGCGTCGTCGTGGAGATGGCAGTAGTCACGGATGCCGGCGCCGACGTGGATGAACTGCTTTCCGCCGACCGCGCGCGCGGGTTCGACCTCGCGCAGCCGCCGCTCGTCCGTTACACACTGCTCCGTGCCTCTTCTGAGAAGTACCTTCTGCTGCAGTCGATTCACCATGCGGTTGCAGACGGATGGTCGGTCCCGGTGATGCTGCGGGAGCTGATGGCGTCGTACAGCGTTGGCGATTCCGGCGTGGTGCTCCCGAGTCCGGCGCCGTACCGCAGCTACCTCGAATGGTTGGCCGGCCACGATCACGAGGCTTCGGCAGCGGTGTGGAGAAAAGCACTGAACTCTCCCGGGCCCGCGGTCGAACTTCCCGCGCCGAGCGCGGGCAGCAGCGGTGTCCATGCTACCCGAGTCGGGCTGTCCGACAGTGATACTCGCGCGCTGTCGACCACCGGACGCTCCCACGGTTTGACGCTGAGCACGCTCGTGCACGGCGCCTGGGGACTGGTGCTCGGCCGAATGACCGGCCGAACAGACGTGCTGTTCGGATCAACCGTATCGGGACGCGGTGGAGACCTGCCCGGCATCGAGTCCATGGTGGGCTTGTTCATCAACACTGTGCCGGCTCGGTTGCGGTTCGACCCGGCAGAGACAGCTGCGCAAGCACTTTCTCGTTGGCAGAGGGAACAATCGGAACTACTCGACCATCAGTACCTGGGGCTACCGGAACTGCGGCGGACCGGCGGACTGGAGCAGAACTTCGAATCACTGGTCGTGTTCGAGAACTATCCACTCGGTGACACGGCAATCGCTGATCCGACGAACTCGGTGCGACTGACGGGAATTCGATTCGACGAGCGACCGGCCTACCCGCTGACCCTGATCGTCGTCCCCGGCGATCAATTGGCGTTGGAATTGAAGTACGACGCTGCTCAGGTGGACTGCGATGCCGCTGCGTCGCTGGCCGAAGCTCTCGCAGTCGTACTCACCGAGCTCTCTCGCGATCTCGACCAGGTCATCGGCCGGATCGCGCTGGCACCCGCACAGCCGGGTAGCATCGGCACGGCCTTGGATCGGCCGCGCGCAACGCTGACCGAGTTGCTGCAGGATCAAGCCGGGCGTACGCCCGAAGCCACCGCAGTGATCTTCCGTGAAGAGTCGTTGACCTACGCCGAACTTCACTCTCGCGCTGATCGTTTTGCGCATCTGCTGCACGAACGTGGCGTCGGACGCGAATCGTTGGTAGCGGTTGCCTTGCCGCGCTCGGTCGATCTGATGGTTGCGATACTCGGCATCGGGAAGGCCGGGGGAGCATACGTTCCGCTCGACACCGGCTATCCGGCGGAGCGGCTGACGTACATGCTCGACGACGCCGATCCGGTGTGCGTCGTGGTGTCGGAAGATTCTTCACTCGATTCGGGTTCGGTTCCGCGGGTGACGGTATCGGAGTCCGCGCAGTTCCCAGCCGAACCGCTGAGTGTCCCAGGATCGCCCGCGGATGCCGCGTACATGATCTACACCTCGGGTTCGACCGGTCGTCCCAAAGGCGTTGTGGTCACCAACGAGGGTGTGGTCAACCGATTGCTCTGGGCGCAGCAGATACGTCCGCTGGACTTCTCCGACCGGATGCTGCAGAAGACCCCGTCGAGTTTCGACGTCTCCGTCCCCGAATTCTTCTGGCCGTTCCTGGTGGGGGCAACTCTGGTGATGGCCGAGCCGGACGGGCACAAGGATCCGGGCTATCTGGCCGACGTCATCGTCGAACATTCCGTAACCCGAGTGCATTTTGTTCCGTCGATGCTCGAAGTGTTTCTTGCGGAGCCGAAAGCAGCACTGTGCTCTTCCCTCGAGATCGTCAACTGCAGCGGTGAGGCACTGCCCGTTCACGTTGCGCGCAAGGTTGCCGAGATCCTGCCGAACGTTCTGGTGGACAACCTCTACGGCCCCACCGAGGCTGCCGTCGACGTCAGTTGGCAGCCATCGGTGCAGGACACTCCGGCAGACGCGGTGAGTGTCCCGATCGGCGCACCCGCCGTCAATACCGGCCTGTTCGTTCTCGATCCGTATCTGCAGAACGTTCCGGCCGGTGCCACCGGTGAGCTGTATCTGGCTGGACCACAACTGGCGCGTGGTTACCACGGACGTGGGGGATTGACCTCCGAAAGATTTGTGGCGAATCCGTACAGCGACGGCGGCTCGCGGATGTACCGGACCGGTGACATCGTGCGGTGGAATGGCGACGGTGTTCTCGAGTACCTCGGCCGTGTCGACGAGCAGGTGAAGGTTCGTGGATTCCGCATCGAGCTCGGTGAAATCGAAGCGCAGTTGGCATTGTGCCCCGGAGTCTCGGCAAGTGCCGTGATCGTCCGAACCGACGGTCCGAGTGACCGCGCACAGGTGGTCGCCTATCTGGTCGGAGATGCTGATGACGCTGCGGTTCGAGGGCAGTTGTTGTCGGTGCTGCCGGAGTTCATGGTGCCAAGCGCGTTCGTGCGGCTCGAGTCGCTGCCGCTGAGCCCGAGCGGCAAGCTCGACCGAAAAGCCCTACCGGCACCGGATTTCGCGGCACAGGTGGGCGAAACGACGGGAGTAGTTTCCTCGGGCGTTGCAGACCTGCTCGCCAGGCATTTCGCGACAGTTCTCGGCCTGCCACGCGTCGGGGCACGCGACGACTTCTTCACTCTCGGCGGCGACAGTATCCTGGCGATCCGACTGGTCAACCTGGCTCGTCGTGATTCGGTAGTACTGACCCCGCGTCAGATCTTCGAATTGCGCACTCCCGCTGCGATCGCCGCAGCGGTGGGTGATGTCGCCACGTCGGTTGCCACCGTCACGGCCGACATCGGCGTGGGTGAGCTGGTTCCGCTGCCGGTGGTGCACCGCTTGTCCGAATGGACGGGTGGTACCGATCGCTTCAACCAGGCAGTTCTGATCCACTCTCCGGCAACATCTCTCGATTCGATCACCGGTGCATTGCAGGCCGTGCTCGATCACCACGACGGACTTCGCCAAACCTTGATCCGGCATGACCGCGGAATGTGGTCGGCGCGGATCGAGGAACCCGGCAGTATCCGGGCAGCGAACCTTGTCGTACGCGTTGATGCTCGGGGACTGGATGACGCCGAGTTGCGGACGCTCATCACCGAACGTTCCGAGTGGGCGACCAGTCGATTGGATCCGTCTGCAGGACGGATGGTCTCGGTGGTCTGGTTCGATTGCGGCGCTGAGAATCTGGGCCGACTCGCGATAGTCGCGCACCACCTGGTCGTGGACGGGGTTTCGTGGGGAACCCTGCTCGAGGATCTCGCGATGGCCTGGGTGGCGGTGGAGGCCGGAGAGCCCGCAGCATTGGATGCCGTCGGCACTTCGCTGCGTACCTTCTCCCGCACGGTGGCCGAACACGCATACAGTGCTCATCGATTTGCCGAACTCGATCACTGGTTGACCGTGACCGCTCCGGGCGCGGAGTTGATCCCCGGTACCGCGAGCTATGCCGTTGTATCCGGAGGCTCGAGGCGCACGGTCACGGTGGACGGAGCAATCTCCGAGGCAGCACTCGGAACGGTTCCGGCCATGCTGGGTGCTGAGGGAACGGATGTTCTGTTGGCTGCGTTGGCGATGTCGGTCGATCGCTGGCGTCGTTCCACCGGTCGCAGTGAGCGCGAACTGCTGGTCGATCTCGAAAGGCACGGCCGCGAGGAGTTGGTACCCGGGACCGATCTGTCGCGAACAGTCGGCTGGTTCACCACGATTGCCCCGATGCGACTGCTCGGCGGAACCGACCCGGTGGACACGCTGCGCGAGGTGAAGGAGAGCCTGCGGGCGGCTCCGGACGGCGGTATCGGCTACGGGATGTTGCGGTACGTGAATGCACGTACGGCATCGAGATTGGCGGGGCGCTCCGAATCTCAGATCCTGTTCAATTATCTCGGACGTACGACGACAGCTGGATCGACAGCATGGTCCCTGGCAGCGGAATCCGAAGCCATGTCCACCGATCCCGACGCAGACATGGGAGGTCCGTATCGGCTGATCGTGAATGTCGTCAGCGTGGATTCGGAACTCCGTGCCGACTTCGCTTGGGCAAGTGAAGATTTGTCCGAGGTGGATGCGCAGTCACTCTCCGACGGCTGGGTTTCGGCGCTCGGCGATCTGGCGGCTGCGGCCGCGGAGCATGACGGGCCTCCCATCCTGACCCCGTCCGATGTGCCGTTGCTCGACCTGAGTCAGGCCGAGATCGACGCGATAGCCGACGCGAGCCCGGCCGGTGTCAGCAGCATCCTCCCACTCTCACCGTTGCAGGAAGGCCTGTACTTCCAAGCCGGCTACGCAGGCAGCAGCGACAGCAGTAGTGGTGGAGACATCTACACGGCACAGTTCTCGATGGACTTCGGGCACACCCTCGATGTCGACAAGTTGGCTGCGGCCGCCCGGACACTTCAACGACGAAATCCCACGTTGCGAGCGGGGTTCGTGAGCGAAGGACTGAACGAGCCCGTGCAGTTCTTCAGTGCGGGACTCGATGTTCCCGTCGCCGTCCACGATCTCCGTCAACTCGACGACTCGGCTGCTCGTGAGCGCGCCGAGGCCGTCGCCGCCCAAGACAGAGTGACTCCATTCGACCTGACCGCGCCGCCGCTGTGGCGTATGAGCGTGCTGTATCTGCCCGGCGGACATGATCGACTGGTGATCAACAGGCAGTTCCTGTTGTGGGACGGCTGGTCCAACGGCCTTGTCGTCAGCCAGCTTCTGGCGCTGTACGACACCGGCGGGGATGACAGCGCATTCGGCGAACCCGAGGGGTCGTTCGAGGCCTACCTCGCCTGGTTGGCCGACCGCGACGGTGCAGCCGCTGACGCGGGGTGGCGCGGAGCGCTCGCAGGACTCGAGGAGCCGACGCTTGTTGCCGAGCCTGCGCCCGGCGTCGAACCTCAGCTTCCGGATCGCCGCGATGCGGTTCTGTCGGAACCGCTTTCGCGTGCATTGCGTGAGCGCGCTGCCGCATCCGGCGTCACGTTCAACACGGTACTCAACGCAGCGCTGGCTATGGTGCTGGCGTCGGCCACCGGTCGACAGGACGTCGTCTTCGGCTCCACGGTTGCCGGAAGGCCGCCGGAGGTACCGGGAATCGACACCGTGGTGGGCATGTTCCTCAACACCGTTCCCGTTCGGCTGCAACTGGATCCGAACGAGAGCGTCGAGGAACTTCTTCGTCGCACTCAGGCGGATCGACTTTCGCTGATGCCGTTCGACTATCTCGGATTGGCCTCGATCCAGCGTGTATCCGAGCATCGTCAACTGTTCGACGTGCTGATGGTCCTGCAGAACTTCGTGGACGAGAAGCAAGTCGACGCACTCAATGCCGCACACGACGTGAGCGGCAGCGACAGTATCGATCACACGCACTATCCGCTGACCGTGGTTGTCACCCCGGGTACCACCGTCAACGTCAAGTTCGAGTTCCATCCGCATCTGGTGACCGCGCGCCGAGCCGAGGACCTGCTCGGTCACTTCGTCGACCTGCTCCAGAGTTGGTCGCAGGATATGACAGGTTCGGTCGTTGCGACGCCGATTCCCGCGGTAGCGCAGCAGACGCAGATCCGAGAGTTGCCGGAGCGCACCATTGCCGACCTGTTCGAAGAGGTGGCGTCGGCGCAACCGAACGACACGGCACTCGTGTTCGGGAAGCGTCGGATGACCTACGCCGATCTCGACGGCGAGATCAATCGGATGGCGCGGTTGCTGATCAACTACGGCGCCGGGCCGGAAAAGATCGTGGCTCTTGGTCTGCCGCGCTCGGTGGACATGGTCGTCGCGCTCTTCGCCGTATTGCGCACGGGCGCTGCCTATTTACCTCTCGAACTCGACCATCCGGCCGAACGGTTGGCCGTGATGATCGACGACGCGGATCCGGTCGTGTTGCTGACGACTGTCGCCGCCGCACCGAAATTCGAAGGCGCGGACGTCCGCACTGCGGACATTCGGACCATCGTGCTCGACGAGCCGGACACTGCGGCAAGGCGACTGACGATCTCGGCGCGGGCACTCTCCGCGGCGGAACTCGGAGCATTCGCCCCGGGAGCACCGCATCGGCTCGACCACCCCGCGTACGTCATCTACACCTCCGGTTCGACCGGCAAGCCCAAGGGCGTGGTCACCGGTTACCGCGGCTTGACGAACATGCAGTTCAACCACCGCGAGGCGATCTTCGAACCGGTGATCGCCGCGACGGGCCGGCGCCTGCGGATCGCGCACACCGTGTCCTTCGCCTTCGACATGTCGTGGGAGGAACTTCTGTGGCTCGTGGAAGGTCACGAGGTCCACATCTGTGACGAGGATCTGCGTCGTGATGCCGAGGCGCTCGTTGCATACTGCGACGCACAGGAAATCGACGTCGTCAACGTGACACCGACCTACGCGACGCACCTGATCGACAGCGGGTTGCTCGACGACGGTGTGGGACAACACCGTCCTCCGCTGGTCCTACTCGGCGGTGAAGCCGTTCCGGATTCGGTGTGGAACAGGCTGCGCGAGACCGAGGGAACCGTGGGCTACAACCTCTATGGTCCGACGGAATACACGATCAACACTCTCGGCGGCGGAACGACCGACAGTGACACCCCGACGGTCGGCAAGCCGATCTGGAACACCGCCGCGCACATTCTCGACGGCTGGCTGCGACCGGTCCCCGATGGAGTTGCCGGCGAACTGTACATTGCCGGAGCCGGTTTGGCTCGCGGCTACCTCGGACGCTTTGCGCTCACGTCCGAGCGCTTTGTCGCAGATCCGGCCGGGACCGGAGAACGTATGTACCGCACCGGGGATCTGGTGCGGCGACGCGCTGACGGCAACCTGGACTTCCTGGGCCGCACCGACGACCAGGTGAAGATCAGAGGTCACCGCATCGAGCCGAGCGAAATCGTCTCCGTTCTCGAATCCGACGAGCACGTGCGGCAAGCAGCGGTCGTGGTCGACGTCGGGGCGGGCGGAGTCAAGAGACTCGTCGGCTACGTGACACCCGTGCAGCTCGGCGCCGCGCACGACTACCGCGCGCAGGCGCGAGTTCGCCTACCCGACTACATGGTTCCGGCCGTGGTGATCGAGGTGGAGTCACTACCGATGACCGTCAACGGCAAGCTCGACGTCAAGGCACTGCCCACGGCCGATTCGGTGCTGGGGGAGCGGAGTGGGGAGTCGATTGCACCGCGGAACCACACGGAAGAGGTTCTCTGTGAGCTCTTCTCCGACGTACTCGATGTGGACGACATCGGTGTCGACGACAACTTCTTCGACCTCGGTGGGCACTCGCTTCTGGCCACCAAACTGATCAGTCGAGCTCGGATCGCCATTCCGAACAGTCTGACCATGCGTGATCTCTTCGAAGCGCCGACCGTCGCGGAACTCGCGGAACGCATTGTGGTCGAGCAGGGATCGACGCGACCGATGCTGGTAGCGAAGCCGCGGCCGGACCACCTTCCACTTTCTGCCGCTCAACAGCGTTTGTGGCTGATCGGACAGATGGAAGAGAACTCCGCGGCCTACAACTTCCCGATCGTGCTCCGCTTGGACAGTGCATTGGACGCGGACGTCTTCGCCGCGGCGCTGGGTGACGTCGTTGGACGACACGAATCCTTGCGTACGGTGTTCCGGTTGGTGGACGGAACACCGCAACAGATAATTCTCGAATCGGCGAAGGTTCCGGTCGAGACAGTTCATTCACGGGAATCCGGTGTCGCCGGCGAAGTTGCAGTGGCAGTGGGCCGTCCGTTCGACCTTTCGAACGAGATTCCGATCCGCGCCCGTCTGATCCGAGTAGACGGTGCCGTAATCGTCGTGATCGTCCTGCATCACATCACAACGGACGAATGGTCCGATCGGCCGTTCCTGCGCGATCTGATGTCTGCCTACTCCTCTCGGATTCAGGGCGAGGAGCCAGCGTTCGAACCGCTACCGGTTCAGTATGCGGACTACACCCTGTGGCAACGGGAATTACTCGGCAGCGCCGACGATCCGTCGAGTGTCCTGAGAACGCAGTTGGACTTCTGGGCGAAGAGTTTGGACGGAGCCCCCGAAGAACTGCTGCTTCCCACCGACCGGAGCCGACCGGCCAGACCGAGTTTCTCCGGTGGCGCAGTGGTAACACGGTTGGGTGTGGACACAACTGCCGCACTGCGAGATCTGGCGCGCGAGAGCCAGAGTTCGATGTTCATGGTCCTGCACGCGGCGTCGGCGGCGTTGCTGACTGCGCTCGGAGCGGGTGAGGACCTTCCCCTCGGCGCTCCCGTGGCCGGACGTAGTGAACAGGGGCTCGACGACTTGGTCGGCTTCTTCGTCAATACGATTGTGCTGCGCACGGATACGTCGGGTAACCCGACGTTCCGGGAGTTGGTGGATCGCATTCGCGAGGGAGACCTCGAGGCCTTCGCCAACGCCGATGTTCCCTTCGAAACTGTGGTGGAACGCCTCAATCCGTCGCGCACCTTGGCACGCAACCCGCTGTTCCAGGTCATGGTCGGCTATCACAGCCGCGAGGAGATGGGCGGGGATCCGTTCGAACTCGAGGAGTACACGGCCAAGTTCGATCTGGTGTTCAACTTCACCGAGTACCTCGGCGACGAAGGCTGCATCGACGTCCGACTCGAATACGGCAGCGACCTCTTCGATCGCGAAACAGCACAGCGAATTTCGAACCGATTGGAATCGGTGATCGCGGCAGTCGTGGAATCGGCCGACATTGAGATCGGCGACATCGACATCTTCTTGCCCGGCGAACTCGAACAGGTTGTCACCTCGTTCAACGACACCGCCGTCGACGTGCCGGAGGAAACGTTCTACGACGCCTTCGCGCGTGGGGTCGCTGCTACACCCGAGGCGATCGCGGTGCGCGACGAGGCGGGGCAGGCCACGTACCGCGAGCTCTCCGAGCAATGTGATCGGATAGCCGGCGTGCTGTATCGGCGCGGGGTCTCGGTCGAAGACGTGGTGGGACTTGCCGTCCCGCGTTCGGTGGAGATGGTCGCGTCGGTCCTCGCCGTGCTCAAGCTGGGGGCAGCGTATCTACCCCTGGATCTGAGCCACCCGAGCGAGCGCATCGCCTACATGCTCACCGATTCTCGCACGTCGGTACTACTGTCCACCTCGGAGGAAAGCTCGCGGATCGAGGATGTGGTCGGCGTCGAGCGAATCCTCTTGGACGATCCGCTGATACGTGCGGAACTGGACGAGGCAGTGATCGTCGAAACTCCCAGGCCACCAGTTGGCGTCAACCACGCGGCCTATGTCATCTACACTTCGGGATCGACCGGCAAGCCGAAGGGCGCTGTCCTTTCTCATGACGGTATTCCGAGTCTTGTTGCGACAGCCGAGGTTCGGATGCGACTGGTACCGGGTTCGGTGGTGATGCAGTTCGCTTCGGTCGGCTTCGACGTTGCGGTATTCGAATTGGCGATGGCTCTGTGCACGAGCAGCACCCTGGTGATCGTGCCGCAGAGCGCACGAGTGGCCGGCCCGGCGTTGACCGATTTCATGACGAGCAATCGCGTGACTCATGCAATCATCCCTCCCTCGTTGCTGGCCGCCCTGCCGGCGGGATGTGAAGTACCGCAGGGTTGCACGGTGTTGGTCGGAACCGAGACGGTTCCGCCCGAGCTGATCGGGCGATGGGCGGAGCGGCTGAATTTGCTTGCCGCGTACGGACTCACCGAAGCCACGGTGAACAACACACTGTGGCAGGCGGAACCCGGTTGGAACGGTGCTGTGCCCATCGGAGTCCCAGACCCCAACGAACAGGCGTACGTGCTCGACGATCAACTGCGTCCGGTTCCGCCGGGAGTATCCGGCGAGCTGTACATCGCGGGACGCGGCCTGGCGAGAGGCTACCTGGGCCGATTCGATCTGACGGCACAGAGATTCATCGCCGATCCCTTCACCGCGGGCGATCGCATGTATCGCACCGGCGATCGAGCGCGGTGGCGCTCGGACGGGAACATCGACTTCCTCGGCCGCGTGGACGATCAGGTCAAGATTCGCGGTTTCCGAATCGAATTGGGTGAAATCATCGGAGCTCTCAGTGCCCATCCTTCGGTGAAGCAGGCAACGGTCGTCGCGGATCGGCAGGGCGAAATCACGCGCCTGGTCGGTTACGTGTCACCCGAACCCGGTGCTGTGGTGGACACGACGGCAGTGCGAAATCTCGCTGCAATGTCGTTGCCCGATTACATGGTCCCGACCATGGTTGTCGCTCTCGATGGTCCGCTCCCGTTGACGCCCAACGGAAAGCTCGACCGCAAGGCGTTGCCCGCTCCGGACTGGTCGGAGTTGGCGGGTGATGTTGCTCCTCGCTCTGCCGTGGAGTCCACGGTTGCAGTTGCCTTCGCGGAGATATTGCAACTCCCGAGCGTCGGAGTCCACGACAGTTTCTTCGAACTCGGTGGACATTCGATGGCTTCGATGAAACTGGTCGGTCGCATTCGTGAAGCGTTCGGCGTGGACGTCAGTATTCGAGACGTGTTCGACGCACCGAGCGTTGCGGAGTTGGCGGCAGTCGTTGCGCGTTCGGAGGGTGGACGCCCGGTCCTGGCGCCGGCGGCGAGGCGTCCGGAGACCATGGGTCTGTCTGCGCCGCAACGTCGTCAGTGGGAGTTGTTCCGCTCGGCCGGTGCGAATCCGCAAGCGAGCCACGCTCTGGCACTGACCCTGAAATCGAAGATCGATCCGGAGATTCTCGGGCACGCCTTGGATGACGTGACGTCGCGCCACGAACCCCTGCGGACCACCTTCGTCGAGGTCGACGGCATCGTCGTGGCAAGAGAATCGGTGCGGCCGACTGTCGATGTGGTCGATGTCGGCGCCGGCGATGTGGGTCGAGTGGTGTTCGAACTCGCTCAACTTCCGATGGATCTGCGTGAGCAATCGCCGTTGCGGGTTCATCTGGTTCTCGGTGAAGACGGCTCTCGGACACTGCTTCTCGTCATGCACTACATCGCCGTCGACGAGTGGTCCGTAGTGCCGCTGCTGGGAGATCTGGTCTCTGCTTATGCAGCCAGGTCGCAGGGAGATCAACCGATCTGGGACGAGCTTGCGTTGACGTACGCCGACTACACCGTGTGGTCGGACGAGCTGTTGGGCGACCCCCTGGACGTCGACAGCCGTGCCTCGAAGCAGCTTGCGTACTGGCAGGATGCGCTCGACGGAATACCGACCAGTGTGAATCTTCCGTTGCCGGAAGATGACTCGGAACCTCGGGGTGACGTGGTCTCCGTCGACATCGACGCGGATCTGCACGCCAGAATCGACGCGCTGGCTGCGCGCACCGGGACGAGCATGTTCATGGTTCTTCAGGCTGCGCTGGCCGCCGTTCTCACGAAGGCCGGGGCGGGTACCGATCTTCCGATCGGTTCATTGGTTGCGGGCAGGTCGGATCCCCGTCTCGAACCGATGATCGGATCCTTCTTCAATGTTGTTCTCCTGCGCACGGATACGTCCGGTAGTCCGACGTTTGCAGAATTGCTCGGTCGGGTGAGGGAAGGCAACCTGGAAGCGCTGAGCAATCAGGACGTCTCATATGTGTATGTCGAGCAGGCTCTGGGTAATCCGGCGTCCATGAGACCTCAGGTGATGGTGATCCATCACCAACAGGCGGATTTGGACGGGCTCGGCGACTTCGGTTCTCTCGTACCGATTCCGGTGGGAGTGCCCGATGCGGATTTGACGTTGAGTTTTTACGAGCCGGTGGGCGAAGGGCCTGTTTTTGCAACGCTCGGGTTCCGTGCCGACCGCGTCGATGCGGGCGCGGTCCGTGAATGGGCAGGTCAGCTGGTCGACGTGATCGAGGCTGCGGCCATCGCCGAAGGGGATGACGTGAGTGAAGGGGCGAAACTATGACATACGTCGCATCGCTCCGCGGGGTCGACCGCTATACGGGGGCTCACAGTATTGATACCCTCACCTCATTAAGGGTAGCCTTTGCTACTTACTTCGGGACATCGATTGGCGACCTTATCAGGTCGTCCCGTCGGGGATGGACTACCTGTAATGAGTGAATCACCGAGAGACTCCAGCGCCGAACCCGCCGTGGTCGACATCGTCGGCGTCGGGTTCGGTCCGGCCAACCTCGCGTTGGCCATTGCTGTCGAAGAACACAATGCAAATTGTGCAGCCGTTGATCGGGTGAATGCGCGGTTCTTCGAAAAGCAGTCTCAGTTCGCGTGGCATCCCGGGATGCTGCTCGACGGTGCCACCATGCAGATCGCGTTTCCGAAGGACCTGGTGACGTTCCGTAACCCACAGAGCGGATACAGCTTCTTCTCGTATCTGTTCGAGCAGGGGCGGCTGGTCGACTTCGTCAACCACCAGACCTTCTTTCCCACGCGCCACGAGTTCAACGACTACCTGTGCTGGGCAGCTCGACGAGTCGACGCGGATGTGCAGTTCGGTACAACCGTCGACGGGGTCGAGGGCATCAAGAACTCCGACGGTGTGGTCGATCGCTTTGCGGTCCGCACAGCCGACGGTGAGACGGTGATCGCGCGCAACATCGTCGTCGGAGCCGGACTGAAAGAGCGGATTCCGGAGTGGGCAACGCCGTCGTCCCGGTGCTTCCACAACCACCAGTTCCTCTTCCACCTCGAAGCGATGCCTGAGCCCGTGCACAACAGGTTCGTTGTTCTCGGTGCCGGTCAGAGTGCCGCGGAGATCGTCGACTACCTGCACGCGAACTACCCGAACGCCGAAGTCCACAGTGTTTTTGCCCGCTACGGCTACAGCCCCGCAGACGACAGCCCGTACGCAAATCGCATCTTCGATCCCGAAGCCGTCGATCAACTGCACGGCGCCGACGCCGCGGAACGACGTCGACTTCTCGATCTGCACCGCAGTACCAATTACTCGGTCGTCGACATCGAACTGATCAACAAGCTCTATGCCACCGAGTATCAGGAGATGGTTCGTGGGCCGCGGCGACTGTTCATGCGTCGGGCCTCGGAGATCACGAGTGCCGTAGAGACCGAATCCGGCATCGAACTGGCCGTCCGCAGCAACCTCGACGGCTTGACCGACACGCTGTCGTGCGACGCACTCATTCTGGCCACGGGTTTCACCCCGGCGCCGCTGGACAATTTGTTGGGTGAACTCGTGCCGGATTCGTCCGTTCCGCGTAACGTCAGTCGGGATTATCGACTGGCTGTAACGGAGGACGTGACAGGCGGTATCTATCTGCAGGGTGGGACAGAACAGACTCACGGATTGACGTCGTCGCTGCTGTCGAACGTGGCAGTGCGGGCGGGGGAGATTCTGGCGTCGGTGCTGAGCCACCAGAACCGAACTGGTGCGCTTGCTAGTCTGGGCGCACAAGACACGTACGTAACGAGTGAGGCGAGATGAGCACTAACCCTTTCGATGACGAAGACGGCCGCTTCTACGTGCTGGTGAACGACGAGGACCAGCACTCGCTGTGGCCCACGTTTTCCGAGGTCCCCGCCGGCTGGCGCGTGGTGTTCGGTGAAGACAGCCGCAAGGCGTGCCTCGAATACGTCGAGGCGAACTGGACCGACATGCGTCCGAAGAGCCTGCGCGAGGCAATGGAAGCTGATCAGGCTGCCGGCGGAAAGCACGCAGTCGAGAGCTGATTCTCTCACTGCTCGGAAACCCCCGAGTGAACCGAAAGAGCTGGGCACCGTCAGGTGCCCAGCTCTTTCTGCTTGAATCTCTCTTACTTCTCGGTGACGGGAACGCGGCGTTTGCGCTTGCGGACCATCGGTCGGCGTAGCGAGTCCACGCGCATCAGGATTCGTGGACGACGCAGTGTTCGTGCTCCCCATTCGCCGAGCGTCACGCCAGCAGCCAGGGCGCAGCCGATACCGAATGCCGACAGCAAAGCAGTCAGACCGATCAGTACCTGGTCGTTGAGCAGCGCGTACAGGCCTCGGTACAGCGACAGACCGGGGAGTAGGGGAGTGATGCCTGCGACCGCGACGACCAGCGGAGGCGTCAGGGCGCGGCGAGCCATCAGACCACCGGCAAGACCGACGACGGTCGCCGCGATCGCTGCGGCGATCACGGGGCCGACGTCGAGTGTTTGCACGAAGATCGACACACCGCTGCCTGCCGCGCCGCCCAGGAATGCCGCGGTGAGTGCACGCCGCTCGGCGTAGCAGGCCAGAGCGTAGAAGACCGACGCACACGCGCCGGAGAGCATGAGGATCGGCAACTGGGTGATGGTCGATACTTCCACGTTGATCGGTGGAAGCGTCGAACCCAACATTCCGGTCATTCGCAGTGAGATTGCGACACCCGCGATGATGCCGCCCGTCATCATCACCACTTCGAAGAATCGCGCGACGGCCGTGATGGGCGCACCCATGATCGCGTCCTGGACCGAGCCCACCAGCGACAGCCCGGACAGCAGAACGACCACTCCGGCCGCGATCACCAGCGACGGCCGGATACTGATCCCCAGCTGATCCTGAAAGGTATAGAGCGTCGCGGCGGGCGCAGCCGCGATGAGACCACCGACAACCTGCTGGAAGAAGAACGGCAACCCGAACCGGTTCAGTACGCGGTTGACCCGATCGATAACCATCGTCGTCAGAAACGCGACTGTGGCAACAAGGAACCCGCCGCCGAGCAGGACGGAGACCGAAGCCGCCATCGCTGCCCAGGCCATGGTTGCGGTCCATCGGTTGTACGGGTGCGGCGCCGTCGTGATGGCTGTGAGTGCGTCGTGCGCTTGGTCCGGTGTGATCGCCTCACGGCGGATACGACGCGTCAGACGGTCGACAGCCGCCAGTCGCGTGAAGTCCATCGAGCGGTAGTGGACGATGCGCATCGTGCTCGCCGGCGGTCGCGTCGGGCCGCGATAGGCAGAGAGCACAATCGAGTTGTAAGTGACGTCGACGTCACACTGAGCAAGGCCGTAGGTGGCGGCGATGAACTGCACCTGCTCCGCCGTGTCCATGGCCGCGGTCCCAGAGGCGAGGAGGACTTCGCCGACCCGAACCGCCAGGTCCAGAACTTCTGCGACGACGGCGTCGTCGGTGAGGTCGATCGGTTGTAGCGGCGCGGGAGCCGACGTGACCGTGTCGACGGTGGCTTGGCGGTTTCCCGTCAGGCGTGTGAGTGCTTCGGTGAATTTCGCCATCAGGGGGCGGAGTGGGAGTTGCGCATGGGGCCCACGCTATCTAACGTGACCCGGGCGCGGCCACCGTGACGGCTTGGATATGATGGCTCCGCAAAGTCAGTCGCGGCAACGCGTCGGTCTTCGCCTCCTTAGCTCAGTGGTAGAGCACTCGCCTTGTAAGCGAAAGGTCGTCGGTTCAATCCCGACAGGAGGCTCCGAAAGTAGAGGCACTCACCTAGATTCTGGTGGGTGCCTCTGTGTTTGCCAAAGCGCTGTGGTTGCCGAGATGCAGTGTTTGCCGGGTTCAGTTGGTCTCAGGCTTGTTCGTGGCCTGGCGCGGATCGATCGCGCCGTCGATGTACTGCTGGGCGATCACTCGCAGTTTGACGTTGCTGCGCTGTGAGTCCTGGATGAGGATGCGGAAGGCGCGGTCGGCGTCGACGCGGTGGGTGCCCATGATGATGCCCTTGGCTTGTTCGATGACGCCTCTCGATTCGAGTGCACGCTCGAGGTCCATCGCGTGCTTTCTGGCGATGTCGAGGCGTTGCGAGCTGTGCAGTGCGTAGGACGAGGTGACGGCGAACAGTTGGAGCAATGCCACGTCGGCGCCGGTGAAACCTCGGAGGTCGTGGCTGTAGAGGTTGAGGGTTCCCAGCGGGCGATCTCTACCGGGCAATGGCATCGACAGAAAGCTGACGGCGCCGACTGCTTTTGCCGCGCTTGCGAATTGAGGCCACCGGCTGTGGGCTTCGCTGGCATGCGCACGTACAACCGTGCCCGTGCGTGACGACGTCACACTCGGTCCGTAGTCCAGTCGGAATTGGATCGAGTCGACGGTGCGAACGAGTTGGTGGGTGGCGGCTACGGTTCGGAATGTCGAATCCGAACCGCCGATGGTAATTCCGGCCATGTCGGCGTCGGCGATGAGATCGACGGCGTGTTTGCAGACCTGTTCGAGAAATTGCTCGGCCTGGGCATGTGGATCGAGGTGCGCGTACAGCGATTGCAGGGCGTCCGAGGCGGCGTCCAGGCTGTCCTGCGACGCAGAATTTCGGCCCCCGGTAGGGCCGCGGTGTTCTCTGGCAATGCGCGGCGCCGTCATTGTCTCAACCACCCTTCCCCATCACGTCGCAGGCATGTCCGATTCGTCTTATTGTTGCACCGGACTAACTGTTGTGCACTCTGTTTGGGTGGACAAGTGTCTGGTGGGGCAGACGGTTATGCGGGTGGGATACGTATGCCTAATCGTGATGTTTGGTTCAGTCATTTGCGGGTAGTGCGCCGAGTATGGAATTGCGTTGTCCTGCAACAGTTAACGCGGAAACTGCGACCGCGGTACAAGTTTTCTCCGCAATGGCGCGCAGGTCGCGAACTTGGCCTATTGTCAGCGCCAGCGCACAATCTTGTACGCGTAACCCGCAGACAGTGAAGGGGATACGACGATGAACGGACTGATCGCGGCTCTGAACAGTGGAATGACCGTTGGCTTGGCCAACACGATTCTGACTTTCGGCGGAATCATCATCAATCTCAACATCGTGATCAACAACTGACCGCGTAATCGGCGAGTAACCGTTTGTTATGCCGATTCGATCGGAAGGTCCGGCCCTGGGCGCTCGCCCTTGCTCTTGAGCCAGCGATTGGGAAGCTTGCCGGCCAGTTCTCCGAGTGGACCGACTGCAGCACTGAGGATTCCGACTGTTTCCTGCAGTACCTCGATGCTGGCGCTCATTCTCTCGAGGTTGGGGGCGAGCGAAGTCAAGGTATCGGACAGTGCAACGATCTGGTCAAGCGGGCCGCCTTCGGCGATGAGCCGTTCGAAGGCGCCGTTCTCCGCCAAGAGTGTTTCGAGGATGCCGTTCTCGGCCAGTGCGCGATCGATGACACCGTCCTTGGCAGTCAGGCGTTCGACAGCACCGTCCTGTGCGGTCAGGCGTTCCAGCGGACCGTCCTCCGCCATCATTCGGTCGAGGAGACCGTCCGGGGCGAGCAACCGTTCCAAGGCGCCGTTCTCGGCGAGCACCCGATCCAGCGGTCCGCCGGGGGCAAGAAGTCTTTCGAGTGGCCCGCCGGGAGCGAGTAGTCGTTCGAGAGTGCCGTCGGGTGCGGTCAGTTTGTCGACCGGGCCGCCGGGTGCGAGAAGTCGATCGAGCGGCCCACCGGGGGCCAAGGCCTGCCCGATGGGCCGATCGTCTGCAGTAAGCGATGACAACTGCTGGATCATCTGCATGGGTCCGCGGGGGCTGGCCAGGCCTGCAGCACCCGCCGTCACGGCACCGGTATTACCGACGGCGATACGAACTGTCGTGACCGTCAGTTCGGCGATACCCAAACTGATCTCTGCGGCTGCAATGCCCGCGCGTAGGGGAAGCGTGAGCATCTCCAGCAGTTTCATGCGTTAACTGTAACCGGTAACACACAAACACTCACCAGGATCGCCGGTCAGTGAAGGACCTTCAGACCGACCACACAACCGACGATGCCGAGGATCAGCAGAATCTTGACGACCGACGTGGACTCCGCACCGGTGATCATCGCGTATCCGACGGTCAGGGCGGCGCCGATGCCGACCCAGACCGCGTACGCAGTTCCGATGGGAAGGGTGCGCATTGCATACGCGAGGCCGGCCATACTGACGATCAGGCCGAGGATGAAGACAACGGTGGGTGACATCTTGCTGAATCCGTCGGACTTACCCAGCGCGGTAGCCCAGACAGCTTCGAAAAGTCCGGAAATGACGAGCACGATCCATGCCATGGTGAACAACTCCCAAGGCACCGTCTTTTCGCTGGCCGGGTACGGTGCGCTCGTCCGGATGTCGTCGTTGACCACCCAACCATAGCAACAGAATTCTGCGTTCCGACCCGATCAGCTGGCGATTTAGGTCACCACAGCCGTTCGAACTCTCTTCAGATGGATGGTCGACATGGCCACCACGATCGTCGCCGTCGCAGCGAGAACAGTCAATGGAATCGGCGTGGTCACGGCGGCCGGACCGTGTTCCTCGAGCGGAGCGGTCGACCACCCGAATTCCTGCGAGGCAGGGTCCAGGAAGGTCGCTGAAACCGAGAACAAGGTAAGAGTGAAGGGAAGTACCGACCCGCTCGCGACTGCTCCGACGGCAACAGGCATGCATGACGCGACGGCCAGTCCCAGCGCAAGTGGGAGGACGAAGACGTAGGCGACCGTGGTCAGGGCGGCATCCAGCAATTCCGAGAGTGCGGTCACGGCAAGCAGTCCCAGCCCGAGTTGGGGCATTGGTCTTTTCCAGCCGACGGCGACGCCCAGCGCCAGCGCAGCACCCACCGCGGGCACCGCCCAAGTCCAGTCGGATGAAAAGGAAATCGAGCTGATCGAAACCGTGCCGATTGCGAGTCCGGCGAGTATGAAGCGGGCGTCGTGTTGCGGCAAACGCCAAGCCAGTGCGACGGTAACGGCAACCGCGATCACCACCGCCGTCACCCAGGACCCAGGCGCTGTCGACATCGAGCCCAACCACGCATACAGGGCCGTGAATGCCAGGGGCAGAACAACTCCCAAAGTCACCAGGCGTGTGTCGACGTCGTCCGTCTCTTGACCTGATCGTGCGACCAAGGCGACTCCGGCTACCAGAAGAGTTGCAGCGAGCAGTATCCAGACGGGAACCGTGGACGGCACGGGGTAGGTATCGCCCGGAAGTGTGAGCGACCACCTTGCGACGCGATCGCGCCACAAGTCTGCGCCGCCGAAGTACAGGGTCGTCGCGGTCACCCCGAGTGCGAGAGCAATTTGTGCTGCGCGGTGACTCTTCGTCGGATATGCCGCCGCCGCGAGGAAAGTGCCGGCTCCCATTGCGTTCAGGGTCACCGATATCGAGGCGGAGACAGGGACGAATGCTGGTAACGCGATGACTAGGGCGCCAACGGCAGCGAAGACACTCGCGAGTCCGCCACGTCCCCAGCGATGTAGTAGCGCAACACCGACCGCCGCAACCACAGCGGCAGTTGCTCCCGCCCACTGCGGTGTGATCACCACCGAGGTGAGGCCGTCGTCGGAGAACGAGAAGTCGTCAACTCGAGACTCGGCCACTGCGTACGCGGCCACCACACCGCCGACCAGCGCGGACGCCACCGAACCGTAGAGCTGAGCGATTTGAACTGGGCTACGTTGCTGCATAATTCGTCGAATTTTTGCACAACTCGCCGATACGACTGATCGTCACATCGCCGTGCGGATCCATCCACACCGGTTCCCCGTCTCGAAGTCGAGGGACAAGCAGATGGCGCCCTCGGCTCGGCCACTGAACGAAGTCGTACCCGGCCAATTTGGTCTGAACGATATCGGCGACCCACACCGCAGCGTCCGCGAATGCAGTATCCATCGACAATGCGTTGAAGTGGCTGAATCCGCCGATGTCACGTGCGCCTTGCCAGCCGATCGTGACGTTGTAGTCGCTGTTGATCGAAAATTCCCAGATCAGACGGTCGACAACAACTTCAGGTCCGAATCGCAGGCAACGCAGATCTTGGGCAACAGCTGCGAGTGCTCGTGCCCAAGACTCCGGTGGCGCGAAGCCGGGATCCTCGCCGGGATCGGAGTTGTTGGTGAACAGAGGAATACGCCAGGTCAAGCATTCCATGTTCCACAGTCATTCCATGTTCCACAGTGGAGGTAGTGACATGCCGCATCCTTCCGGTTCGTGGGCCTGTACCCCAGCTTTTCACCTGCACTCAGCTTTTCACCTGCACTCAGCCGTTCACAGGAAGCTCCCAGGGAACATACAGCGAGAATCCAGTGGCAGGGGAGAAGATGGTTCTCGTGACCGACAAGACCCCCGAAGCCCGCATCCTCGTCGTCGACGACGAACCCACCATCGTGGAGTTGCTCTCCGTGAGCCTCCGATTCCAGGGTTTCGAGGTGGCGACTGCTTCGAGCGGAGCCCAAGGCCTGGACGTCGCGCGGACATTCCGTCCCGACGCGATTGTTCTCGACGTCATGATGCCCGGGATGGACGGCTTCGGTCTGCTTCGACGCCTCCGTGCCGACGGTGTGGACGCACCGGTCCTGTTTCTGACGGCGAAGGATTCGCTCGACGACAAGATCAGCGGCCTGACCCTCGGCGCGGACGACTACGTGACCAAGCCGTTCAGCCTCGAAGAGGTCGTGACGAGGTTGCGGGTCATCCTGCGCCGCGCCGGCCGCGGGGTCGCACCGGAGCAGTCGCCGCGGGTGAAGTTCGCCGACATCGAACTCGACGACGACACCCGCGAGGTCTGGAAGAAGGGCGAGTTGGTTGCACTCTCACCCACCGAGTTCACACTGCTCCGATACTTCATGGTCAATGCCGGGACGGTTCTCAGTAAGCCTCGAATTCTCGACCACGTCTGGAACTACGACTTCGGCGGGGAGGTCGGAGTTGTCGAGTCCTACGTGTCCTACCTGCGGCGCAAGGTGGATACGGGGGAGACACCGCTGATTCACACCTTGCGTGGGGTCGGCTACGTGATGCGTGAACCGCGGCAATGATCGCCGCCGCGGAAAACGATCAGCTTCCGAAGCGGGGTCGTTTCCGTCTCCATTCACTGCCGCTGCGCTTCACCCTGGTTGCGGCCTTGCTGGTGTTGGCGGCGCTGGGTCTGTTGGCGTCTGGCGTCGCGGTCACTTCGGCTCTCGAGAATTCACTGACCCAGCGAACCGACAAAACGCTGTACGAGGCGGTCGACGGCTGGGCAAAGCCGCACACCAGAGATTTGCAGCCACCCAGCGATGTCGGTCCGCAAACTCGTCCGCCCAGTCCCTTCTTCGTTCGGACGGTGACCGCGGACGGGAAGGTGTTCACTCTCAACGACAAGTCGACGACGACCGAACCCGACCTGTCGAAAGATTCCACCGACGGCCCGATCACCGTCGGATCGAGCGACGGTTCGGACGTGAACTGGCGCGTGCTCACGACGGTTCGCGACGGCACGACCACGACTATCGGTGTGCGACTGACGGATATCGAACAGACCGTCGACGACCTGGTCGGCCTGCAACTCGGCATCGGCCTGGTTGTCCTGCTGATCTTGGGCGGCGGAGCGTATTTCGTGGTTCGTCGGAGCCTTCGTCCGCTGGTCGAGGTTGAGGAAACTGCCGCTGCCATTGCCGCCGGCGACCTTCATCGACGGGTCCCGGAGCGTGACGACCGCACCGAGGTCGGCCGATTGTCGGTGGCGCTCAACGGAATGCTCGCGCAGATTCAACACGCATTTGCCGCGACCGAGGCTTCGGAGGAATCAGCACGGCGTTCCGAGGAGAAGATGCGTAGGTTTGTCGGCGACGCGAGCCACGAGTTGCGCACACCCTTGACGACTATTCGTGGGTTCGCCGAGTTGTATCGCCAAGGCGCCATGACGGATACGGAAACGCTGATGAACCGGATCGAGGGCGAGGCGTCGAGGATGGGACTTCTGGTCGAAGATCTGCTCATGCTGGCAAGACTCGACGAACAGCGTCCACTCGAGAACAAGCCGGTGGATCTGCTTGCAGTTGCGGCGGATTCGGTACAGGCGGCACGAGCGATCGCACCGGATCGAACTGTCGAACTTCAGATGACCGGCGGCCCGGGCCTGCCCGAAGTGCAGGGTGACGAGGCCAGGCTGCGTCAGGTAGTCGCCAATCTGGTGGGCAACGCGATCAAACACACTCCGCCGGATGCGCAGGTCACCGTTCGTGTCGGTACGACCGAGAACTCCGCGGTGGTCGAGGTTTCGGATACCGGTCAGGGTTTGAGTGACGAGGATGCCGCGCGGATCTTCGAGCGTTTCTACCGCGCCGACACCTCTCGCACCCGTGAGACCGGGGGCGCCGGTCTCGGCCTGTCCATCGTTTCGGCTTTGGTTGCAGCGCACGACGGAACCGTCAGCGTCGAGACTGCCCTCGGGCAGGGGACGACGTTCCGCGTCGAATTGCCGCGTGACCCGAAGGACGACTGACGCCGGATTACCGCAACCGGCCCCTCAGAAGTAGGTGTGCACCGTGCCGACGACGCGGTAATCCGAATCGACCTCGGGAATCAGTGACCACTTGTCGAACGTGGTGCAGGGATGCGAGATTCCGCAACCGAGCAGATCGCCGACCTTCACGTCGAAGTCAGCCGGAACGTCGACGTACGCGTGCTGGTCGTTGAGTGCGGTGATCGTCAGCTCTCGCGCTGATCGGTTGGATCCGTCGCGTCGGCGCCACAGGACTATGGGAAAGCCTGCGTCGGAACCGACATCGCGGCGGCCGAAGCCCAGGATCACCCGTCCGGGTTCAGGTATTGAGAGCACTACGCCCCAGACCTCTGCGGCTCCCTGCAGAGTTCGCGGACCGTCAGCCCACGGCGAAGTCTCGGCATAGAGACCGTGATCGTGAGTGATGTAGCAACCGCTGCGCAGCACGACGCGTACACCGTTGTCCACTGCCCACCGTCCGGCCAGTTCGCGTACAACGAGATCGTGAAACGCACTGCCGCCGAAAGTGACCAGCGGCCGGGGAGCCTTCGGAGAATTGTTCTCGAAGAGGTTCTCGGCCACACAGATTTCCGTGAACACCCGCGCGGATTTGAGATACGAATCGACGGAAATACGGCGGGCGGCTACCGAGGCTCCTGGCATCATGCCCTCGAAACCCTCGACTCCGGTGAGAATCAACGAAGGAGCCTGCGACGCTGCGCGTGCGACGTCGAGTGCTTGCTCGACAGTGCGAGCGCCCGCGCGTCCGCTGTCGTAGCCGAGTTCGACGAGAACCCGGATACGGCTGGCTGGTGAGACTTTCGCGATCAACTGTTCCATCAGGCGGACGCTCTCGACCGAGTCCACGAGGGTGGTGACGAAGAAATCGGGGTCGGTGGCCTGGGCGTCGCAGATCCACCGAATGCCGGCGGGATCGAGCACCTGACTGGCGATGATGATGGTGTCCACACCGAACTCACGCAGAATGCGTGCCTGCGCAACGGTTGCCGCCGTCATCGCCCAAGCCCCGGCGTCGAGTTGCCGACGAACCAGTTCGGGGCTCATCGTGGTCTTCGCGTGGGGCGCCAGATCCACATCGTGATCGGAGCAGAACTGCGCCATGAGGTCGACATTGTGCGCGATCGCTGCACGATCGAGTGTCATCACGGGTAGCAGGAGGTTGCCGTCGAGCGCAGAGATCCCCAGTGGCTCCAGGTCGGAGCCGTCGCGACCTTCGAGGTCGGTGCCGAATGCCTTGTGCTGCCAACCGATCGGGGGGTTCGCGAAATCCGTCATGGCATCGATTGTGCCGTTGATTGCAGACGATGTGTTCATGTGTGGTGACTTTCTGTCAGAACTATGCAGGTCAGAACGAGATCCGGCTATGAGCGGCGTACCGGGCGACCGGGCAACGCGTCCTGGACCACGGCACCGCCTTCGACGACGGGTACGCCGCCGACCAGCACGCGGCTGATTCCGGTGGAGGGACGGATGCCGTCGATGTAGGTGGCGTTGTCGGTGATTCGCTCGGGGTCGAAAACGAGGATGTCCGCGTCGCTACCGGGGCTGATCCGACCTTTCGTCGCCATCGAGGGAACCGACTCCTCCAGAATCTGCGCGGGGATCAACGAGCAGCGCGCGATGATCTCCGACAGCGACAGCAGTTGACGCTCGCGGTACAGCGTACGAATCGCTCGCGCATAGGTGCCGGCGCCGCGTGGGTGGCCGAGTGCCTTCTCCGGCAATGGCCACTGCAACGCATCGGCAGCGGTACGGCCTGGCCAGGTCAGTGGCATCGCGTCGCTCGCGATGGCGGCACGGTCGAAAGTCATCGCGCGTTCGAGGAACTCGCGCTGCACGGTGTCGTTCTCGTCGAGGAACTCCACCAGTACCAGTCCGCCGGGGTCCGTTGCCCGAAGATGTTCCAGCTGCTTGCGGTCGGCGATACGTTCACCGGTGGGCACGAAAGTCAGCGATCGTGGTGTCAGATTCATCAGATGCAGCTTGTCTGGATCGAGAAACGCAGCTCCGACGGCCGTCGAGCCTGACCCGTACGGATACGCCTCGGTCGTGACGCGAGATCCGGCTGCCTGGACCTGAGCCACCACGGACAGTGCATGGTCGACGTGCATTCCCGAGGTGCTGTTGACGTGGCAGTAGTGCATGTGCGCGCCGGTTTCGGCTGCTGCACGGGCGATTTCGACGGCGCCGTCCACCGGGCTCGACGGATCGGCCGAGATGAGTGGGCGCGCATGGGTGTAAGTGGGAACTCCGGCTCGGGCCGCGAGATCCGCCACCTGCAGGTACTCGGCCGGATCGGATTTCGGGGCGTATCCGACCACCACGCCGATGCCGAGAGCGCCTGCAGCGAGATCGTTTTCGAGGAGTTCGAGAATGTGGGCGCGCTGGGAGGCAGTGGGTTCGCCCTGCCAGCTCGGGGAACCGACATGGTGCAAGAGAGTCCTGATGTCGCCATCGGGATCGGCGCCCGAGAGTTCGATCATGCGTGCGTGCGCCCACGACGTCGCGTAGCCGTAGTTGATCGGGCGCCCCTCGGCACCGGCACGCGCATATGCCTTCGCAACAGGAATGACGCCTGCCTCCAGTTCGAGGGCCGTCGTCACTCCGTCCAACGCCTGAAGTCGCTGCTCGGCGATTTCCTGTCCGTGGCTGTGCAGGTCGATGAATCCGGGGCAGATCACCTGACCGGTCACGTCGATCGTCTGCCGAGCCTCGATCGCGTCGTGACCCCACGCCGAGACCTTGCCGTCGGTGATCGCGATGCCCCGAACCTCGTCGGTCCCCGATGCGGGATCGACGACGCGGCCGCCGGTGAACACGATGTCGTGGACCTGCATCAGCGCTGCACTCCTGTCGTTGGTCGAACCGCCTGGCCCGGCGAATGTCCCGATGGTTTCACGGCTCGGGTATCGGATTCTGGTGTGAACGTCCCAAATGGAGGCCGACTCACCGTTCGACCGGACAAGAAACGAATGCAGTCGAGTGTGAAGGTGAAAGCGAAGTTATCAATTCAGCCGATTGAGATCGATGGAGGACAGGAATGCACGTCTATATTTCGGTGGACATGGAGGGTATCGCGGGTATCGCGACGCTCGATCAGACGATCCGCGGCGGTGGCGGCTACCACCGTGCGCAGATGCTCATGACCGCCGAGACCAATGCTGCGATCGCCGGTGCGTTCGACGCCGGTGCGACGAGTGTCCTGGTCAACGACAGCCACGGAACGATGGACAACCTGCTTCACGCCGATCTGGATCCACGGGCGCGCCTGATCTTCGGATCACCCAAGATGCAGTGCATGGCCGAGGGAATGACGTCGGATCACGACGTCGCCCTGTTTGTCGGCTATCACGCACCAGCTGGTGGACCCGGCGTCCTGGCGCACACGTTCTCGAGTTTGTTCGCCGACGTCCGCCTCGACGGCAAGTCCGTCTCCGAGACCGACGTCAACACCCTCTACGCTGCCACCCAGGGCGTTCCCGTCGGTCTCGTGACGGGTGACGACATCATCTGTGGCTTGGTGGACGCGGCCTCGCCGACAACCGAGACCGTCGAGGTCAAGAAGGCACACGGATGGTCGGCAACCAATTCGCTGCCGCCGTCGCTGGCGTGCGAGCAGATCCGAGCAGGCGCCGAGCGCGCAGTGCGCAAGGCCGACACACTGAAGCCGGTCGAGCTGCGTGACGAATGGACCCTCGAGATCGTTCACCCCACCACTACGGGAGCTGAACTCGCCGAGGCTGTTCCCGGCTCACGACGGATTTCGGATCGTACGATTTCGCACACACTCGGCAGCGTCGACGACATTCTCGGCCTGATCACTGTCAATGCTCGGCTTGCAGCCGCAGGCGTCTCGACGATCGTGGCAGTCGCCAATCGCACGTGATGAAGTAGCGACTCCATCGCGAAATGCCGCCGACGCCGTGTGCGTCGGCGGCATTTGTCATCTACTGGGGCAGAACATGTTCCGACCGACCAAACGTTGCTTCAGGTATTGGTGAAACGGACCAATGCGGTAGACGTGTTCGCTGTCACACTTCATCAGTCTTTTCAATGTTCTAGTCCATGCGGCACAAGACAATTCGGGAGGCTTGATGAAGGCGGAACGCGTCACAGTGGAAGAATCATCGCGGGGGACCGGCGGTTCGGTTCGAAACATGTTGGACAACAGGTCGATTCGTCGCACAACCACCGTTACGGTGGGGCTGCTCAGTACTATCTGGTTGATCGACATGGTGGATCGCGTCATGATCGGGCTTGCGCTTCCGATGATCGGCGACGAATTCTCGCTCAGCAGTACGCAGTTGGGTGGTGTGGTTTCGGTCTTCGCGATCTTCTACATGCTCGGGCAGGTCCCCGGCGGAATGTTGGCCGACCGCTTCGGACCCAGGCCACTGTTGATCGTGGCGTTGATCCTGTGGTCGGTGTTCACCGCGTTGACCGGGTTCGCGTGGGGTCTCATCTCGCTGATGGTCATGCGTGCGATGTTCGGTATCAGCCAGGGGCTCTTTCCGGCGGCGTCGTTCAAGGCTTTGGCTGAGCGGACGCGTCCGAAAACCAGAGCGACCGCGATGGGTTTCATGCTCGGCGCCAACAACCTCGGCCCCGGCGTCGCACCGCTGATCATCGCGCCGGTCCTCATGGCCGTGGGGTGGCGTGACGCGTTCTGGCTGGTGGCCATCGTCGGCGCTGTGATCGGCACGGTGGTGTGGTTGGTGCTGCCGGCACCGTTGGACACGGACATCTCGGAAGATCCTGAGGCTGCGCTGCAACCTCTGGCGAGCGAGCACTCTCGCGCCGCGGTGTTCAAGTCCGCGTCGGTGTGGAAGTTCGCAATTCTGTTCTGCCTGGCCAACATGTCCGCGTACGGTCTGATGACCTGGGTGCCGAGTTATCTGCTCAACGACAAGGGACTCTCGCTGATCGACACGGGAATCTTTGCCGCGATCCCCTTCATCGTCACGGCGCTGGCCACGATTGTGGGCGGGCGGTTGGTGGACAAGTACTTCCACGACCGGGCTCGGATTCTTCTGGTTCCGTGTATGGCCACGTCGGCAGTCCTGTTGTTCCTGATGACCACCGCTGACACCGTCGCGATGTTCACGTTCTACGAGACGTTGGCTCTAGGCATCAGCGGTCTGTGTTCGATGTCGATCTTCGCGATGCCGTTGCGGGCACTTCCTTCCGAATTCCTCGGTTCCGGAATGGGTTTGATCAACGGTTGTGGTCAGTTCGCCGGTTTCATCACCCCGCTCGTGATGGGATGGATGGTGGACCAGTTCTCGTACATGGCTGCATTCGGAGTCCTGGTCGGAGCGACGAGCGCTGCCGCATTGGTGGCCATGATCGTTCCGCAGACCCCGGCGAAATTCTGAGAAGGAGACTGAAGATGTCGGCAACGGACGGCACACGGAAGATCGAAGACGACGTCGTCACCGATTTTTCCGAGAAGATGAGTTACGGGGCCTACCTCGGACTCGATACCCTCCTGGATTCGCAGCATCCGGTGAGCGAGCCGGAACACCACGACGAACTCTTGTTCATCATTCAGCACCAGACCAGCGAGTTGTGGCTCAAGCTGTTTCTCCACGAGATACGGGCGGCCAGAGCAGCGATCGCTGCCGACGACATTCGGGTCGCATTCAAGCGGATCGCACGCGTCAAACACATCCAGGCCACTCTGACCGAACAGTGGTCCGTGTTGGCGACACTGACGCCGGCGGAGTATGCGGAGTTCAGGGGCGTTCTCGGCAACTCGTCGGGGTTCCAGTCGTACCAGTACCGCGCCGTGGAATTCGTGCTCGGAAACAAGAACGCCGGCATGCTGAAGGTGTTCGAATCGGATCCGTCCGCCCATCGATTGTTGGAGACCCTGCTCGGAGAGCCGACGCTGTACGACGAGTTCTGGCGGTACCTGTCCAGGCAGGGTTACGACGTTCCGGCGTCTGCTCTCGAACGAGACGTCAGCGCGCCCTATGTGCGCAACGACGAGCTGATTCCGCTGGTCAAGGCAATCTACGAGAACGTCGAACAGCACTGGACGGCGTACGAGGCATTCGAGGAGTTGGTCGACCTCGAGGAGAGCTTTCAGCTGTGGCGGTTCCGGCACCTTCGGACGGTGCTGCGGGTGATCGGCATGAAGAAGGGGACCGGCGGTTCGAGTGGTGGTGCCGGGTTCCTGCAACGTGCGCTGGAGTTGAGCTTCTTCCCCGAGCTGTTTGCCGCCCGAACAGAGATCGGTACCTGACACACCTGCTTGATGACACACAGTTGCTTGTCACACCCAGCTGTTCGTGACACACGACGAATCCGAGCCCGAAGGACAGGAGTCTTGGACAAGATCCGACAGGGTCGCTTCGACCAAGCTTGACTGCGAAGTTGCAAGTCGGTGACAGGAGAGCGTCGGAGTGGACAAGAAATCAATGGTGGCGGACCTGGCGGCGCTGGTAACCGCCGAGTCGCCCAGTTCCGACCTCGGCGCAGTCGATGCATGTGCGGACGTGGTGGCCGACATCGGCGAACGCCATCTCGGAAGCGCCCCCGAACGTATCCGTATCGACGGACGCCAGCACTTGCGTTGGTCGTTCGGCGCGGAGCCGAAGGTGATGCTCCTGGGCCATTTCGACACCGTCTGGCCGCTCGGAACGCTCGCGGAGTTGCCCTGGTCGGTCACCGACAACATCGCCACCGGACCCGGAGTCTTCGACATGAAGGCCGGCATCGTCCAGCTCTTCCATGCGCTCGCATCGCTTCCGTCGCTCGACGGGGTGGTCGTGCTCCTCAATTCCGACGAGGAAATCGGCTCCCCGACTTCGCGCGCACTGATCGAGGAGCAAGCCCGTCAGGTCGACGCTGTGCTGGTACTCGAGGCCGCCGCCGACGGCGCGGTGAAGACCGCGCGCAAGGGTATGTCGCTGTACTGCGTCGACATCGAGGGACGCGCTGCACACGCCGGACTGGAACCGGAGCGAGGTGTGAACGCCGTAGTTGAGCTCGCACATCAGATTCAGGCCGTGGTGGAGCTCGCGGACCCGGCGGCGGGAACGTCGGTGGTGCCGTCCGTGATCAGTGGCGGAACCACGACCAATACCGTTGCAGCGCAAGCGCAACTGTGGTGTGACGTTCGCATGTGGTCCGCGAAGGAACAGGAACGCATCGACCGTTCGATCCGTGCGCTGACACCGGCGCTGGCCGAAAGCCGAATCTCGGTGTCCGGAGGACCCAACCGCGGACCACTGGAATCAGTGTCTTCGGAGAAGCTGTACTTTCTCGCTCACCAGGTCAGCAGTGAGAGCGGGTTGGGAATGCTTCGCGACTGCGCAGTCGGCGGTGCGTCGGACGGAAATTTCACTGCCGCAGTCGGAACTCCCACGTTGGACGGCCTCGGTGCCGTCGGCGGTGGTGCCCACGCAGCGACAGAACACGTAGAGATAGATCAGATGATCCCGCGCGCCACCTTGTTGGCCGGTCTGGTGACTCGAATCCTGGAGGGAGGACTGTGACGATGACGTCGCCGAACAATGTCCAACGCAAGACCGTTCAACCATTCGGAGGTGTATCGCCTTCACGGATGCGGCAAGCAATCAGCCAGGCCGAGCAAGCCGCCCTGCTTGCATGTGTGACTATCGAAACCGTCACCGGGCATGCCGAGTTGGAACAGGTATTCGGTCTGTTCGAGAAGGTATGGCAGCCGGAGAGCGGTAACCCTCCCGTCCATCGGGACATGATGAAAGCGCTCGCGCACTCCGGTAACTACGTCGCCGGCGCTTTTCGTGGCGGAGATCTGATCGGCGGCTCGGTTGCATTCTTCGAGGAACCGCAACATCGTTCGTTGCATTCACACATCACGGGGATCCTGCCGAACGTGCAGAACGGGCACATCGGCCTCGCGTTGAAACTGTTCCAGCGAGCGTGGGCACTGGAACGAGGAATTCTCCACGTGCGGTGGACTTTCGACCCGCTCGTCGCTCGCAATGCCTACTTCAACGTCTCGAAACTCGGTGCGTTCCCGATCCAGTATCTGCCGCGTTTCTACGCGCCGATGAACGACAGTCTCAACGGCGGCGCAGACAGCGACCGATTGCTGATCGACTGGGAAATCGGTAGCAGCAAGGTTTCCGACGTCGTCGCCGGTTCGGGAGAGGTCCCGACTCCCGAGTCGTTGGGAGCGAGCGAACTGTTGTCGATCTCCGAAGCCGGCCTGCCCGTGTTGAAGTCGACCAAGAATCGTTTCGTCACGGTGGCTACACCGAATGACGTGTACACACTGCGTAAGTCGGACCCGGCGGCAGCGAACGACTGGCGCCTGGCAGTCCGCGAGACTCTCGGGGGTGTGCTCGCCGAGAACGGAGTGGTTCTCGCAGTCACCAGGACCGGAAAATATGTACTGGACCGTGCGCCGGGAACACAGGCAGGCAGGACAACAGCGGAGGTTACATCGTGAAGATCGACGGAGTTGAATTACGCCGGGCAGCAATGCCGTTGAAGGCGCCGTTCCGAACCTCGTTCGGCACGGAGACCACCAAGGACGTGTTGTTCGTCAAGGTGGTCACCTCGGAGTCGGCGGGCTGGGGCGAGTGCGTTGCGATGTCCGAGCCTCGCTACTGCTCCGAATACACGGACGGCGCCGCCGAAGTCCTTCGTAAGTTCCTGATTCCGTCTCTGGGCGAACTCACCGATCCCGACGTGCATGCCCTGAGCGCGGCGATGGAACAGTTCGCCGGACACCCCATGGCCAAAGCGGCACTGGAAACCGCATTTCTCGACGCCGAGTTACGGGCCGCCGGGACGAGCATGTCTTCGTACCTGGGTGCAGTAGTCGATCGCGTACCCGCGGGTGTTTCGGTGGGTATCAAGAATTCGATCGACGAACTGCTCGAAGAGGTAGGCGGGTTCCTCGACGCCGGATACCTGCGCATCAAACTGAAGATCGAACCGGGCTGGGACATCGAGCCGGTTCGCGCAGTCCGCGAGAGGTTCGGCGACGACGTACTCCTCCAGGTCGACGCGAACACGGCGTACACCCTGGCTGACGCGCGCCATCTCCAGCGGCTCGACGACTTCGACCTCCTGCTGATCGAGCAGCCGCTTCCCGAAGAGGAACTGCGTGGCCACGCCAGGCTGGCCGAGATGATGCGGACGCCGGTCTGCCTCGACGAGTCGATCACCTCCGCGAAGGTCACTGCCGACGCTCTGGCAATCGGTGCGTGCAGCGTGGTGAACATCAAACCGGGACGTGTGGGCGGTTATCTGGAATCGCGTCGTATCCACGACGTCTGCAAGGCCAACGGAATTGCCGTGTGGTGCGGCGGAATGCTCGAGACCGGAATCGGCAGGGCTGCCAACGTCGCCCTTGCCGCGCTCCCCGGATTTGTCCTACCAGGCGATACGTCGGCTTCCGACCGGTACTTCGCCGAAGACATCACCGAGCCGTTCGTACTCGACAACGGTTACGTGAAGGTTCCGGAAGGGCCGGGCATCGGCGTCGAACCGATCCCTGACCTGCTCGAAGCAATCACCACGTCGGTCGAATGGATCGGCATGGATCGGCTTTGACGAATCACTATGACACACTTCGTTCACAGGACGAAGGAGTGATAGACGTGGGCACCGTACGACCTCGCATCAGTTTGGTGCGGCTTCTCGAAGACGTGGGAACTACGGTGCTGAACCCGGTTGTCGGCGACCCGGAGGCGGTCCAGGAGATCGCCTCGGTGGTCATTCACGACCCCGACGACGACTCACCCTCGACACCGGACTCCATGGTGCTGCTCGTCGGCATCACCGGAGGCGAACGTATCGCGGAGTCCGTGGCCGGCCTGGCCGAGCGCGGAGTACGCGTGGTGGTCGCGCGAGTGACCACCGAGGTCAGCGATGCCGACCGTGAATCCATCATCTCCTCCGGCGTTGTCGTATTGACCTTGGCGCGTGGAGTTTCGTGGGTTCAGCTCACAAGCCTGCTTCATTCGGTGCTCTCGGCACGGAACGAAGTCGGGCACATCCACTCGCGCGGAGGTGGACCGGCCGGCGATCTGTTCGCTTTCGCCAACGCCGTCAGCGCACTTCTGGATGCGCCGATCACGATCGAGGACCGAAGCTCACGGGTCATCGCCTTCTCCGGACGTCAGGAAGAAGGTGACGGTCCACGTATCGCGACCGTTCTGGAGCGCCAAGTTCCTGACCAGTACATTCGAGTGCTCGAAGAAGCGGGAGTCTTCGACCGGCTCTATCGCAGCGATGATCCGGTGTGGGTTTCGGCCGAGACCCTCGGTACAAAAATGGGTCGTATCGCCGTGTCCATCAGAGCCGGCGACGAGTTCCTCGGCTCCATGTGGGTGGCAACCGGTGAGCCGATGTCCGAGGACCGGATGCGTGCACTGCGCGATTCGGCCGGGTTGATTGCACTGCAGATGTTGCGGTTGCGCGGCGGCGCCGACGCCGAGCGTCGACTGCGCGCAGACCTGATCGCAACCCTTCTCGACGGTGGATCCGGTGCGGTCGACGCGATGAATCGCCTCGGCCTCGGGACCGGTCCCGCACTCGTGATGGCATTGGGCCGCAGGTCTTTCGAAGGATCGTCGAAGCCGGACGACGCAGCCCATGTGGTGCGGCTGACCGACGCTCTGGCCATGCACCTGGGCGCGGTCCATTCGCAGTCGGCTGCTGCTCTGGTCAACGGAACCGGCTACGCGGTGCTGTCAGTGCGAGGGCATTCCCCGGCAGAAGCCGAGCTACAGGCGTTCCGTGTGGCCTCGGACTTCCTGGACCGAACCGGAGCGTCCGGCGACACGATCATCGGGATCGGCCGGGTCGTGACCAGACCGGCGCAGCTGAGCCGATCGAAGCGCGACGCCGAACATGCCCTCGAAGTGTTGTTGGCGGGACGAGCGTCGGGCAGCGTCGCCACCTTCAGTAGCGTCCACGTCGATGCCATCCTGTTGGAGATCGCGTCGGAAGCTGCAGCCGAAGGGTTCTCGGACCTCGGACCCATCGAGGCGATCGCCAGCCACGACGCAGCTCACGCGACCTCGTTCGTCGACACCCTCGATGCGTGGCTCAACGCCTTCGGTGACGTCGGTGACGCCGCGGCGTCATTGCACGTACACCCCAACACCTTTCGGTATCGTCTCAGCAAGTTGAAGGGTATGGCCGCGTTGGATCTGGACGATCCCAACGTCCGCTTCCGGTTGATGGTGCATCTTCGTCTGCGCGGTCCACGCTAGCTCGAAAGCCGAAAAATGCGGGTCGCACTGATTTCTCAGCGCGACCCGCATTCTTCGTCAGTGGGTTCAGATCAGCTGTTGTTGCGAAGTGCTTCGACAGCGATGCGGCCGACGGTTCCGATGGAGGCGTCGATCTTCGGGGCGCGGTGGGTGAGCTCGTGGGACTTGGTGAAGACACCGACGGCGTAACGCTTGCCGTCCGGGTACGCCACGACGCCGGCTTCGTTTCGTACCAATCCCAGCGTTCCGGTCTTGGCGGCGACAGTGACCTCGTCGGGGAACCCGGACGAAAGGCGGTGCGGCCAGACCTGCTTGCTCATGATGGTTCGGACTTCTTCACAGGCTGATGCGGGGCCGGCTTCGTCCCTCCAGATTGCAGCCAGCAACATTGTGATCTCACGAGGAGTGCTGGAGTTGGAGCGGGCCGGATCCATGACGGAAATTGTCCGAAGAATTTCGATGGGCGGCATTTCCAGCAAGGTGCCCTTGTCGACACCGAGGTCGTCGTAGACCGATTTGAACAGACCACGGCAGTCACGGACCAAGTTGGTCTTCTCCAAACCGAGCCCGCGCAGCGTTGCGACGATGTTGTCGAGTCCGAGGCGTTCGTACAGGAAATCCGTGGCGGCGTTGTCGCTGAAGCTCATCATGAGCAGAGCGAGGTCTCGCCAGCTTGCGGTGACGTCGTCGGCGCAGCCGCCGATACCGATGCCGCCGGAGCGGAACTCGGCGGTCACCGTGGCGTGCTCGGTCGGATCGAGGGTTCCGGCCGCAACTTCACGGGCGTACTGCAGTACGACAGGAATCTTGAAAACGGAGGCGAGGATGACACCTTCGTCAGCGCCGTAGCCGAACTCTTCGCCGGAATCGATGTCGCGTGCGTGGACGAACGCATCGGTCTTCGCTTCGGCGAGTACAGCAGCGATCTCCTGCTGTGCGCTCTCAACGTACGTGGCGGTTTCGGTCATTCGAGAAGCCCTTTCGTCGGTATCCGTATATCTGGGTTATTCGTGGATCTGACGATAGTGAGTCGACGCCGGGGGGTCTTGTACGAATCGACGAAGGTTGGCGCACGGTTCGGTGCTGATACGCCGAATCAACCGATTGTCAGGGTGTTCCGGGGGCAGGGGTGTTCCGGGGGTCAGGACGCATAAGTTTCGAGGCGACGTCCGACCAGTTCGGCGACGTCGGTCCGACGCTTGTCCGAGACCACGCCTGCCAACAGGATGGTGAACAATTCGTCGATACGGTCGTTCAAATCGCTTCGTCTGGTGAGCACGTTCGAAACCAGTTGAACGCCGGTGAATGCCGAGATCGCCACGCGACCCACCGATTCCGGCTCCACGTCGTCGCGGATATCGCCTTCGAGCTTCGCGGCCTCGGCCAGTTTTCGAAGCTCGCGGATCCACACGACGTACGGGCCTTGCGAACCGTCGGCAGAGGCCAATTCGAGGGTAAGTCGGACTCCCGCACGAACAATCGGGTCCGCGACGAGTTGGCGGCCCATCTCGTGGCACACCATGACGAGCTGCTCCAGTGCCGGTGCGCCCGTGGCTGCAACTGCGGTGAAGGCAGTGATCGACATCTGGTGCTGTTCTTCGATGACCGCCTGAGCCAATTCGTCTTTGGACGAGAAGTGGAAATAGACCGCGCCCTTGGTCATCTGCGCCGCGGACACGATGTCATTCATGCTCGTGCTGCCGTACCCCGTGACTTCGAACCGATCAGCAGCGCCTTGAAGAATCTGTCGGCGACTGATCTTGGCACGTTCCTGCATTGCTCCCTTGTCCTCCGACTGTTAACACGTGAACCAGTTTTAGGGCCCTAGGTCCCGGACCAGCGCCCCACGGTAGCAGCGAATCTCGTGCTCGCGCGACAGCGCGAAACGGACTGTTCGGTGTGCAATCGCAGGTCACGGTCGGTAGGAGTGACAAATGCGACCGCCGCAACCTCCGTTGGAGGCTGCGGCGGGGAGTCCAGTTATCGGCCAGCGAAATTCGGTCGAAGGTACGCGATCAACGAGTCGAGACAGTTGACTCGAAGCCGAGGTCGCGTAGCGCCGACTTGAGTTTGGTCTGCGCCTCGTCGAGAGATTCGGGTGACGGCGAAGTATCGGCGCCACTGATGTCGAAGTTCCCCATGTCGTATGCGGGGAAGACGTGAACGTGAAGATGCGGAACTTCCAGACCTGCGACGAGGAGGCCCGCCCGAGGCGCGTCGAACGCCTTCCTCACAGCCTGACCCAGGGTGCGGGCAACCGCGGTGACCTTGGCAAAGAGTTCAGGATCCACGTCCTGCCACTGATCGACCTCGGCTCGCGGTACCACGAGTACGTGGCCCTGCGTTACCGGCGCGATGGTCAGGAACGCGACAACGTCGTCGTCCTCCCACACGAAACGTCCTGGTAGATCTCCGTTGATGATGGCGCTGAAGACTGAAGGCATACCACGAGATTAGCCCGCGTCCGGTTGCCAGGAAACTCCCAGGCTGGACGCAGGTTCGTCGGAGCCGGCCCGACAAATCTAGGACGCATGACGACAGAAGCCATGCAGACCGCGGGCAGCACGGACGCAGGGGAGCTTTCCGCGACGACTGTAGTGCTGGACGTGGTCGTCCCGGTATACAACGAAGAGGCCGGCCTGGAGATGTGCGTGCGGCGCCTGCGCCGGCATTTACGCACACAGGTGCCATTCTCTGCACGAATTACCATCGCGGACAACGCCAGTGTCGACGGCACGTTGGCACTCGCACGTTCCCTCGCCGAAGAATTCGACGACGTCCGGGTCGTCCACCTGGATGCGAAGGGCCGTGGTCGAGCACTGCGGCAGGTGTGGAGCGACTCCGATGCCGACGTGGTCGCGTACATGGACGTCGACCTCTCCACCGATCTCAATGCCCTGATGCCGTTGATTGCTCCGCTGCTCTCCGGCCACTCGGACATCGCCATCGGTTCCCGGTTGGCACGTTCGTCGCGCGTGGTACGCGGCCCCAAACGCGAGTTCATCTCACGTAGCTACAACCTCATCCTCCGAAGCGCACTGCATGCTCGCTTCTCCGACGCTCAGTGCGGATTCAAAGCCATGCGAGTCGATGTTGCGCGGCAACTACTTCCGCTGGTGGAGGACACCGGGTGGTTCTTCGATACCGAATTGCTCGTGCTGGCCGAGCGAGCGGGCATGCGGATTCACGAGGTCCCCGTCGACTGGGTGGACGATCCGGACAGTCGGGTGGACATCATTGCCACCGCAGTTGCCGACCTCAAAGGTGTGGTCCGCGTCGGGCGAGCACTGTCGACCGGTTCCCTTCCCTTGGCTGAGCTCAGGGCGAGTTTCGGACGTGAACCACTGGTTCCCGGAGTCCCTCGAGGAATGGTCGGGCAGCTCTCGCGCTTTGCCGTGGTGGGAGTCATTTCGACGCTCGCGTACGCGCTGCTCTACCTCGCACTGCACTCGGTGATGGGGGCGCAGTGGGCCAACGCCGTCGCATTGCTGGTGACCGCGGTATTCAACACCGCCGCCAATCGAGCCTTCACCTTCGGGATCCGCGGGTCGGAAGGATCCGCCCGTCACCAGATGCAGGGCCTGCTCGTGTTCGGGTTCGGTCTACTGCTCACCAGCGGATCGTTGTTCGTTCTCGACGTCATGGCGCCCGACGCGTCCAAGCACGTGGAGCTTGCCGTACTCGTCATTGCCAATCTTGTTGCCACAGTGAGCCGATTCGTCGCGCTGCGCTGGGTTTTTCGCACTGCACAATCCGTAGGAGCCAATCGATGACCGCCACTGCAGAGACACTCGCCGCGCCGCTGCCGGCGCCGGAACCGCAGCGTCAGGTGCGCTGGGAACCTTGGGGGCTCGGAGTGTTGTTGGTGGGCACCGGAGTCGCCTACATCTGGGGCCTGGGCGCGTCCGGATGGGCCAACTCGTTCTATGCTGCTGCAGTACAGGCAGGTTCGGTGTCGTGGAAGGCCTTCTTCTTCGGTTCCTCGGATGCTGCCAACTCGATCACCGTCGACAAGCCGCCGATGTCCCTGTGGTTGATGTCGCTGTCGGTTCGCATCTTCGGACTCAATTCCTGGGCGATGTTGGTGCCGCAGGCACTCCTCGGGGTCGGATCGGTTGCGCTGTTGTGGGGAACGGTTCGACGGTATTTCGGTGCGGCCGCCGGCCTCCTCGCCGGCTTGGTACTTGCGCTCACACCCGTAGCGGCGCTGATGTTCCGGTTCAACAACCCGGATGCCCTGCTGGTGCTCCTGATGATCGCAGCAGTGTGGGCGATGATGCGCGCCGTGCAGGACGGTCGCACCCGCTGGCTGGTGTTGGTCGGTATCTTCTGCGGATTCGGTTTCCTGACAAAGCAATTGCAGGTCATGTTGGTAGTTCCACCGCTGGCGCTCACCTATCTGATCGCCGGACCGCCGAAACTGGGTAAGCGCGTACTCCAACTGTTCGCGGCGCTGGGCGGACTGATCGTCTCCGCCGGATGGTGGTTGGCAATCGTCGAACTGTGGCCGGCCGACTCGCGTCCGTGGATCGGTGGTTCGCAGAACAATTCGATTCTCGAACTGACGCTCGGCTACAACGGGCTCGGACGCTTGAGCGGCAACGAGACCGGAAGCGTCGGCGGCGGCGGAATGCGCGGTGCTGGTGATGCTGCGGCCGGTGCTGCTGCGGGAGGCTTCCCCGGAATGGGCGAGGCCGCAGGCGGTATGGCAGCGGGAGGCATGGCACCAGGTGGTGGCGCCGGTGGCGGCATGTGGGGGAGTACCGGCATTACCCGACTGTTCGAATCTGCCCAGGGCGGACAGATTGCCTGGTTGATTCCTGCTGCACTGATACTTCTGGTGGCTGGAATCGTGCTGCGAGGCAGGGCTCCCCGCGCTGACACACAGCGCGCGTCATTCATCGTCTGGGGACTGTGGCTGTTGGTGACCGGTCTGACCTTCAGTTTCATGGCGGGAATCTTCCACGCTTACTACACCGTTGCGCTGGCGCCGGCGATCGCCGCACTGATCGGTTCAGGATCCGTATTCGCTTGGCGTCATCGTGACGTCCTCTGGGTTCGCCTCGTTCTGGCGGTGTCGTTGGCGGCAACCGTCGCGATGGCGTGGGTACTGCTCGGACGCTCGCCTTCGTTCGTACCGTGGCTTCGCTGGGCGATTCTGGTCGTCGGCATCGTCACTGCCGTGGCAGTGCTGATTCCGGCAGCGACGCGAGGTCGATTGGCTGTGGCAGTGATCCTCGCGGCGATCTTCACCGGCCTGGCGGGTCCGACTGCGTACGCGATCGACACGATCAACACTCCGCATACCGGTTCCATAGTTTCGGCCGGACCGAGCGTCGAAGGTGGAATGGGCGGGCCGGGCGGTGGCCGCGGAGGATTCGGAGGATTTGGCGGCATGGCTGACGGCGGTAACCGTCGGACTGACGGGGCAGGGACCGGAACGCCGGGAACGCCCCCTGCCGGAATGGGTCAGATGCCCGGTGGTGCAACAGCTCCGGGTACCACCACATCGACCACCGACGGAACGCGGGGTGCAATGGGCGGCGGCGCAGCCGGTGGTTTGCTTCAGGGCAGCACACCGGGAGCCGCGGTCGTGTCCACACTCGAAGAGAACTCCGACCAGTTCACGTGGGTAGCCGCGGCAATCGGGTCCAACAGCGCATCGGGTTATCAGCTTGCGACGCAGTCACCGGTCATGGCTATCGGAGGGTTCAACGGGAGTGATCCGTCCCCGACACTCGCGCAGTTCCAGCAGTACGTGTCAGAGGGCAAGATTCACTTCTTCATCGCCGGCGGTGGGATGGGTGGCGGTATGAACGCCGAAGGCACCGCTACCGCCATCTCGACGTGGGTGACCGAAAACTTCACCGCCACAACGGTGGACGGAGTAACCCTCTACGACTTGACGGTTGGGGGCTGACCAACATGAACGCACGCCAGGTCCGCATCGGAGGTGCTCCCCCCGATGCGGACCTGGCGTGAAGTTGTATGTCTGAGGTTCGTCCTCAGGTTTTGAAGGTGGTGTTCGCCGGCCGCGGGTGCTGCTGCGGGTCGATCGACGGTGGTGGGATGAACCAGGGCTTGTTGTCGACGCCGATGCGGATTTCCCATTTTCCGACGAAACCCGATTTCCGGTGCATCAGCCGGTGATGTGAACGGCACAGTAGGACAAGGTTGTTCATCACGGTCGGGCCGCCGTTGGCCCAGTGCCGGATGTGGTGTGCGTCGGTCCAGGCCGGTACACATGTGCAGCCGGGGAAGGCGCAGCCTTTGTCTCGGGCGATCAGCGCCACTCGCTGTTCGGCGGACACTAATCGCTTTCCGGGTTTCGCATCGAGCGGTGCGCCGTGGTCGTCGAGCAGTACGGTGGAGAGGAAACAATCGCAGCCGAGGAGTCTCGTCTGCGAGACGGACAGTGGCCCCAGCCAGGGCATGTGCCCGACATCAAGATCCGACACAGCCACTCCACTACCAGAAGTAGCGGGTGCGGCTGCGCAGTCCCGATGCTCAGCGAGGTCGCGGGCGTTGATGTGCACGTTCACGTGCGGACGCTGACCACCATCCGTACCGGTCTTCGCGCAGTCCAGATAGCGGCGGATCAGTTCGGTGAACCCATCCGCCGTGCGTTTCGCCGCCGACCGAGAATCCGGGGTTCCATCCGGTGCCGGGGTGGGCATCGTCAGATTCGACAACGCCGACAACAACATTTCGCCGGTGAGAGCGTCGAAATCCCCGCGCACCACCACCCGACCGTTCAATGTCGACGCGATCCGCAACTCGTTCCGATCCACATCCTCGGCGGGTGGAATCTCATCGGACTCGAAGATTCGCTCCAAGGTCGCGATAACACTCCGCACCTTCGTGGTCGTCGCCTCCACTCCGGAAGCGGCAGCCAACAATAAATCGATGCACCTCGGTAGCGCTTCGTCAGGCATGCCCTTTGGTGGTGATTCGCAGAACGCCACGATCAACACGGCATGATCGAAGGAGCAGTCCCCGTCATCGAATCGGGCCGCCACTGCCGGAAACGGGCGTAGCGCTGCACCGAGGGCGGCGATCTTCTTCCCGTCCCGAACCTGCAGCATCGTGTTCGCCGCCAACCAGCAACCCACCCCGCGGCTGGCAATCACCTGATCATCAAGACGCATCGAGAGTTCGTCCACCACCGCCACCCGCACAGCCTCGAGACGAAGAATCTCCGCACTCGCCTCGATAGCGGCAGCACGCAACTCAGAAGCAGACAGCTGCCACAGGCGTCCGCGCAACCCCACCGCAGAACCCGAAACCACTTCCGACAGATAGACACTCATTGAATCCCCCGATCCCCACCCAAAACAATACTCGAACACGCGTTCGAGTCAAGCGTCAATTTTGTTGGGCTGGGGTGTGTTGCTCGAGGTGGCAGATGAGACTGGTATGGCCGTGCGTCCTCGGGTCGATGAGAGAATGAAGCGTGCCTGATCGACCTGAGATTGTCTGTATTTGCGGCTCTGTGCGATTCGCTGAAGAGATGCGGGAGGCGAACCGCGACCTGACGTTCGCAGGCGTGATCGTCGTCGCGCCGGGCGAAGCAGACGAGGCGATCTCTGTCGAGCAGAAAACGCTGCTCGACGCGCTTCACCTGCGCAAGATCGACCTGGCTGATCGGGTGCTGGTCGTCAACCCACGCGGATACATTGGCGAGTCCATGCGCCGAGAGATCGCGTACGCGCGCGCCACCGGCAAACCAGTGTCGTTCACGGCGCCGTTTGATCAGTAAGCGCCTCGTTGGTGCAGGCGGCAAGGAAGATCCCAGGCAGAGTTGCGAGTGTTGCAGGAGAGTCGGTGGAGCGCGCTCCCGTCCGGAACCGCCACGCAGTCGGTTCGAACACCGTGCGCCGATCTACGGGCGGTTGACCGGTCGCCTTCACCTTCGGGAGCAACGGACCGATCACCTCCCACGCCTCATCCGAAATCGCATCACGCAAAACGCATAAACACTCGCCCGTGAACTACCGGATCAGGATTGGCAACACGCTCTAAGCGCGAATGCCGTCGAGGTCGTGGACCACGTCGCAGCAGGCGCCGAGCAATTCGCGATCATGGCTGATGAGTAATACGCCGACGCCGGTTTCGGTGGCGCGACTCTCGATCAACCGAATGAGCGCGGCCGTCGTGGCGGCGTCGAGCATCGCCGTCGCTTCGTCACAGATGAGGTATTTCGGTTGTTGCGCCAGCGATCTCGCTAGACAGGCGCGCTGCAGTTGGCCGTCGCTCACCTGGTGGGGTCTACGGGACAAGAGATCGGGAGTGAGGCCCACTTCTGCTGCCAGTGCGACCACATCGATTGTCCTACCGGCAATATCGCCGGGTTGACCGATGATCGAGGCGAGCGTCTGCCGAGGGTCGGTCGATGCGCGAGGTGACTGAAACAGCATGGACACCGTCCCGCGCAGTGTCGCGGGTACCGAGAATTTGGTACCCACGACGGGTGATCCGTCGATTCGCACCTCACCTGACCACGGTGCATCCAACGAGGCGAGAATCCTTGCAAGTGTTGATTTTCCGGTGCCAGAAGGCCCGGTCAGGCCGATCAGCCTTCCCGGCGGAATTTCGAGCGAGACGTTCTCGAGCACCGGTCGGTTCCGGTGGTAACCGCTGGTAATTCCCAGAGCTTGCAAACTCATGTCAGCCCACCTTCCGCAGCGTTCGGTACGTGCGGTCACCCAGTGTGACCAGTTCGGTCGGGCCACCGGATTGTTTCGACTCCGGGCGTCGTAGGTGATAGACGCAGTCGTCGGGGAGATCGGTGAGTTGCGGTGGTGATCCGGGCATGGGATTCAAGCCTCGGGATGGCAAGGCGCCGAGCAGGTCTCGGGTGTAGTCGTGAAGCGGATCTTGGAACACCAGAGCCGCCGGACCGGTTTCCATGATGCGTGATGCGTACATGACGGCAAGTCGATCCGCGACATCGCTGCGGGTGAGTGATGCAAGGTCATGGGTGATGAGCAGGACAGCCGCCCCGGAGTCAGCGCACTCTCGAAGTAATCCCATGACGTGGTCGGTGAGTTCGCGGTCGAGGTTGGCGGTGGGTTCGTCTGCGACGATCACCGATGGATTCCCGGCCAGCGCACCGGCAATGGCAACGCGTTGCGCCATGCCGCCCGACAGTTCGTGCGGGTAACAGTCCAGGGCCGACGGTTCGAGTCCGACGCGAAGTGCCAAGGCGTCGCAAGTGTGGTCGCTGCCGAGTGCGTCGATCGTCTCCTGTAGCTGCGATCGCGCAGTCCGGACGGGGGTGAGATGTGTTGCGGCGGATTGTGGAACGAGAGCCACGTGCCGCCCACGGAACGCGGTGCCGGAGAAGACGTCGATCTCGAGGTCCGCTGTACCGACGGTGACCGTTCCGGTTCGAGAAGCATTCGGCGGCAACATGTTCATGACCGAGGTGGCGATGATCGACTTGCCACACCCGGATTCGCCGACAAGCGCGGTCACCGTGCCGGCTGGAACGTCGAGGTCGATGTCGCTCGCAGCGTGGACTACGGATCCTCCGGGCAAAGGGATCCTGACGGTGAGGGATTCGATGCGTAGGCCGCGTTTCACAGTCGTAGCTCCGAAGGTCGAGGGGGCGTGAGCATCGACCGCAGGGCCGAACCGGCAACTGCAACAGCGACGGTGGCGATCACGAGGACTGCGGCGGGGAATGCAAGCGTCCACCAACCGCCGAGGAGTAGAGAACTGCGTGCCTCTTCGAGAAGCGTCCCGAGACTGGGTTTGTGCGGAGGAAGACCGAAACCCAGGAAGGACAATGTTGATTCGTGCCAGACGGCATGGGGCAGCAGGAGAACGACTGCGATCAAGGCCTGTGGCGCCGTCGCCGGCACGAGGTGGCGCATGATCACGTGACGTCGACTTGCTCCCGCGAGAATGGCGGCATCGATATAGGGACGCTCGCGCAGACTCAAGATCTCTGAGCGGATGATCCGGGCCACTTGGGTCCAGTGGGTCAGTGCGATCGAAAGCACGATGGCGGCAATGCTTCCACGGAACATCGCGACGATGACGATGCCGAGCAACAGGTGGGGGAGTGCGTTGACGGCATCGGTGCCGCGCATGACGAACCTGTCCACCCAGCCGCCGACCAGTCCGGCCGTAGTGCCGACGGCGACGCCGATCACCGTGGCGAGCAACGCGCAGGCGAGTGCGATCAGCAGTGAGGTTCTGATGCCTGCAGCTATGCGCACGAATAGGTCTCGGCCCGCCGAGTCGGTTCCGAACGGGTGATCGAACGACGGAGCCAGGCGAGCCGCCGAGAAGTCTGTGACTCGGTCGTCGACGTCGGCCAACCATGGGACCAACGCCGCGTACAGCGCAACGAGGATCAGCACGCCGAGGGCGATCTTGAAGCGTCGTTCAGCCATCGGTACCTACTCTCGGGTCGAGCACTGCAACCAGCACGTCGGCAAGCAGTGAGCCGAGCATGACCGTCAATGTCGTACCGACGGTGAGGAACGCGAGCAGTGCCATGTCGAGGTCACGGGCTGACGAGACGATGGCGCCGGCGATCCCTGGCCAACTGAAGACCTCTTCCACCAGCACTGCCCCGACTATCAGCTCGGGCAGTCGCACGCCGACGATGTTGACGAAAGGCGCCAGTGAGGTCGGCAGTATGTGGCGTTTCGTGATGGTCGGCGTCGGGATTCCGCGTGCTACGGCGCCCGCGACAAATCCCTCACTTTTCGAACCCACGACGGACTCTCGGACCGCAAGTAGGAGCCACGGCATTTGCGAAATGGCGAGCACCGTCACCGGTAGGACCAAGTGCCGGATGACCTGTGCCGGTGTGGGATCGGCGCCCCCGTCGGTCAGTCCGGCGACCGGGAGCCAGCCGAGAGTCAACGCGAAGAGCGCGATGGCACCCAGCGACAGGACAAACGGCGGAAGTCCTTGGACCACGACGCTCAGCCCGGACACGGTCTTGTCCAGGAATCCTCCACTGCGGATTCCGGCGAGAACACCGAGTGTCAGCGAGGCGAGAATCGCGATGAGGAGTGAGATCCCGACCAGCAGCAAGGTCCATGGCAGACGTTCGAAGATGACTTGGGAAACAGGCTGATTGAACGATCTGGAGATCCCGAGATCGCCGGTGAGCACACCCTGGAGCCAATTCCAGTACGTGCTGTACCAGGGGTTGTCGAAACCCATCTGGTCGGCGATCAACGCTTTGTCCGCATCGCTTGTCGTCATGTATCGCGTGCCGAGGTAGCCGACCAGTGGATCGAACGGTGAGATCGCGGCGGCTGCAAAGAGTCCCGCGGACACCACGGCGATGACCGGCACGATGAACAACACCCGCCGACCGACCATCGTGAGGATGGCCTTTCGGCGGGAGTTGTCACGGTGGCCCCGTGTCGGCCCCGCGTCTGGCCGAACGTCGACCGCTGTCATTGCCCTCGGGCCCACGTCTGCAGTGACCACCATGGACCCCAGGTCACACCGTGTGAGTGTGGTTCGAGTACCGGTCCGGACATCTGCCAGTCGGAATCCTTCGACACGTACGTATGGTCGAGGAACACGAGGATGACAAATCCGGGATCTTCGACGTACGCCTGCTGTACGTCGCGATACGCGGCATCACGCGTTGCCTGATCCAGGCTGCGGCGTCCTACTTCCAAGCCGGCGTCGACTGCTGGATTGGAGTAGTCACTGGCGTTGTCGTAGATGCTGCCGACCCCGGGCGCGATGTACTTCGAGTTCAGCGCGTCGTACGCCTGTGTGTCGGGGTCGAAAGGTTCGTCGCCGCCACCGAGAAGCGTCGAATCCTGGTTGATGCGAGGGTCTATGCGGTCCCAGGAGAGTGCTTCGAGGTCCACTTCGATGCCGACAGCGAGAGCGTCGGAGGTAAATGCCTGAGCGAGATCGCGTCGAACGGTGTCGACGGAGTTGTACATGATCGTGAACTGCGCCCGCTGACCGTCTTTCGAACGGATTCCGTCGGCACCTTCGATCCAGCCCGCTTCGGTGAGTATTCGCTCGGCCTGGGTCGGGTCGTAGGCGAAGGTTGCGTTCGGGTTGTACGAATCGCCGTAGACCTCGGGGATCGGAGTGGCGGCGACGCGGCCGTGTCCGCCCAGGACGTTGTCGATCATCGACTGGCGATTGGCGGCGAGGTTGAGCGCCATCCGCACGGCTTTGTCGCCTGCCACGGGATTGTTCGTCGGGAGTGAGAGCCCGCGCCAGTCTGCTGACTGATGAGCCGTCACGGACATGTTGTCCTTGCCTGAGAACGTATTGGCAAGCAGTGGAGGGAGATTGGTTCCGTCGATCTCGCCGGACACCATACGTTGGGCGCGGGTGTTGTCGTCAGGAACGTAGAGGAGAGTCAGCTTCTTGACCTCCGGCGCACCGTCCCAGTAGTTCTCGTTCGCCTCGAAGACCGCTCGATCCGGTGAGAGGTCGACGAGTGTGTACGGACCCGTACCAACCGGTGCGGTGTTCAACGGCGATTCGGCGGCAAGTCCGGGTGTCGCGAGGGACTCCGACGGAACCATGCCGATCAGCATCTTCGTCAGCAGTGGGGCATACGAGTAGGCGAGGCGGAACTCGACTGTGCTGTCGTCGACGGCCACGACGTCGCTGATCATGTCGTACGACGACCGCGCTTCGGAGGCGGAAGCGGGATCGAGGATCGCCTTGTACGTGGCAACCACGTCGGCGGCGTCGAAGGTCGATCCGTCGGAGAAGGTGACCCCGTCGCGGAGTTTGACCGTCCAGACTGTCGCGTCGGCGTTGGCAGTGGGCATCTCCGCGGCCAGAGACGGCTCGAATCCCGGCATACCGGTGCCTCCGGTGAGCCGGACGAGACCGTCGTACATCTTGGCCTCACCGGCAGCGCCGAAGCCTGCGACCGGGTTGTAGCCGCCCAGTTCGTAGCCGTCGGCCAAGACCAGGCCGTCGTTGTTGCCCGAGGAGCCGGTGCCAGTCGGGCTACTGCACGACGTGATCAGAAGTGCGCCGATTGCGGCGGTTGCGGTGAGCGTCAGAACGCCGGGTTTGTGGAGTTTCACGGGTGTCCTTTCCTTGGTGGACAGGTGTCCGAAAACATCTGTTCACCTATTCAGGTATTCATATGATCTCATCTCGAAACGGATATTTCGCACAAAGGTCGAACGCTGGGACCTTGGCCCCGTCAGTGGCACTCCGAGAGCGCTGTTATCGCAGGCCGTAGTCTGTTCCCCGTGCGCGTACTAGTAATCGGCTCCGGAGCCCGTGAACATGCCCTCCTTCTCTCTCTTGCTCGCGATCCAGGTGTCACGGCCCTGATCTGCGCGCCTGGCAATGCCGGGATCGCAAAAATCGCCGAGCAGCACCCCGTCGACGTAGCTTCTGGTGACGCGGTTACCGCGCTGGCCCAGAAGGTCGAAGCCGACCTCGTCGTCATCGGACCCGAGGTTCCGCTGGTCCTCGGCGTCGCGGACGCGGTGCGCGCAGCAGGTATTGCCTGCTTCGGGCCTTCGGCCGACGCCGCCCGCATCGAGGGATCGAAGGCTTTCGCCAAGGACGTGATGGCTGTCGCCGGCGTCAAGACCGCTCACAGCGAGATCGTCGACAATCCGGCCAAGCTCGACGAAGCACTCGACCGCTTCGGTCCCAACTGGGTGGTCAAGGACGACGGACTGGCCGCGGGCAAGGGCGTAGTCGTCACGACGGATCGTCTCGCCGCGCGCGATCATGCCGCTGAACTGCTCGAGACCGGGCACCCGGTTCTTCTCGAATCCTTCCTCGACGGTCCCGAAGTTTCGCTCTTCTGCCTCGTCGACGGTGAAACTGTGATCCCACTGCTCCCGGCTCAGGACCACAAGCGCGTCGGCGACGGAGACTCCGGACCCAACACCGGCGGCATGGGCGCGTACACACCCTTGCCGTGGCTGCCCGACGAGATGGTCACGCAGATCGTCGACGACGTCGTCAAGCCCGTCGCTGCCGAGTTGGTCGCACGCGGTAGCAGTTTCTCCGGCCTTCTCTACGCCGGTCTCGCGATCGGTGTCGACGGCCCGGCCGTCGTCGAATTCAACTGCCGATTCGGTGACCCCGAAACTCAGGCCGTGCTTGCTCTCCTCGAAACGCCGCTGGGCGGTCTACTCAATGCGGCATCGAACGGAACACTCGATTCGGTCGGTCCGTTGCAGTGGCGCGACGGTTCCGCTGTCACGGTCGTGATTGCTGCCGAGAACTACCCGGCGACCCCCCGCACCGGCGACGTGATCACCGGAGCCGACGCCGACGGAGTCCTGCATGCCGGTACCAAAAAGCGTGAAGACGGAGCCGTCGTCTCGGCCGGCGGGCGTGTGCTGAGTGTTGTCGGAGTGGGCAAGGATCTGACCGAAGCGCGTGACGACGCCTACGCAAAGATCGCCGACGTCAAGCTTCCCGGCGGTCATTTCCGCACGGACATCGGACTCGGCGCCGTCGAAGGGCGCATCTCTCTTCCCTGACTCGTTCTTTCGGAGGGCCGGTGAACTTTCTGTTCATCGGCCCTTTTCATGGAAAATCAACGGTTCCTCGAAGTTACCCACGAGTATGGACTTCTCGTTCGGTTTCTCCCGGTATATCTCAGCGCGGGGGTCACGGAAAGAGAAGGGCACACTTGAGCATTCGCGCTGGATCCAACGAACGGCACGCACGTACCAATTCCACGCTCTCGCGTAGAAACTTCTTGGCAGCAACAGGATTAGCTGTGGGCGCCGCTGCGCTCTCGTCCTCGTGGACTACGGCCGCCGCTGCGCCCAGGCGAGCATTGAGCGACGGAGACCGTGTCCCTGCGCTCGTGATCGGCAGCGGATACGGCGGAGCCGTTGCGGCTCTTCGGCTGACGCAGGCCGGCATCGACACACACATGGTCGAGATGGGGAAGTCGTGGACCACACCGGGGTCCGACGGCAAGGTCTTCTGCCCGATGCTCTCACCGGACGGACGTTCCTTCTGGCTCAGAGACCGTACAGTTCAACCGGTTTCACACTTCTCCGGCGGCTCGGTGGACAAGAACATCAGCCGCTACGTCGGCGTTCTCGACGCCGAGGACTTCGGCGGGATCAAGGTCTACCAAGGCCGAGGGGTCGGCGGCGGGTCGCTGGTCAACGGCGGCATGGCCGTCACACCCAAGCGCAACTACTTCGAAGAGATCCTGCCCGGGGTCGATTCCAACGAGATGTACTCGACGTACTTCCCGCGGGCCAACGCTGCGCTCGGAGTCAACAACATCGACCCGGCCTGGTTCGAGTCGACCGAGTACTACAAGTTTGCACGAACCGGGCGAAAGACCGCTGAGAGATCCGGTTACACAACAACATTCGTGCCGAATGTTTACGACTTCAACTACATGAAGCAGGAAGCTGCTGGTCAGGTCACCAAGTCTGCCCTGGTGAGTGAGGTCATCTACGGCAACAACGCGGGAAAGAAGTCTCTGGACAAGACGTACCTCGCTGCGGCATCCGCCACCGGCAAGCTCACGATCTCGGCGCTGCACGTCGTGACCTCGGTTGCGCCGGCCGCGACCGGTGGTGGATATCAAGTGGTGATGAACCAGATCAACGAGCAGGGCAACACCGTCGGCACCAAGACGGTGACCGCGGACAAGGTCTTCTTCGCGGCCGGCAGTATCGGTACCAGTAAGCTCCTGGTCGCGATGAAAGCACAAGGGCAGCTGGCGAATTTGCCGGGTGCGGTTGGGCAGGAATGGGGGCACAACGGCAACGTGATGGTGGGTCGCGCCAATCACATGTGGGACGCCACCGGCGCGAAGCAGTCGGCGATCCCCGTGATGGGTATCGACAACTGGGCCGACGCATCTGCTCCTGTGTTCGCGGAAATCGCGCCCTTCCCAGCCGGTACCGAACTGTGGGTCAGCCTGTACTTGGCGATTGCCAAGAATCCGCAACGTGCTCAGTTCCAATTCAACTCGGCAACAGGCAAAGTCGGTTTGAATTGGCAGCGCTCGCAGAACCAGCCGTCGATCGACATGGCGAAGAAACTCTTCGACAAGATCAACAAGAAGGAAGGCACGATCTACCGGACCGACCTCTTCGGTCCGGTGCAGACGTGGGGCGACCAGTTGACGTACCACCCCCTCGGCGGTTGTGTGCTTGGCAAGGCGACCGACGGCTACGGTCGTCTGCCGGAGTACCCGGGACTGTATGTCATGGACGGATCCCTCGTTCCGGGCAATGTCGGAGTCAATCCGTTTGTCACCATCACCGCTCTGGCCGAACGGAACATCGAGAACATCATTGCGAACGACATGAACTAGAGCGGCGACTCGGGGTCAGGTGCGGTGGGATCAACTTCCTGCCGCACCTGCTCTGCGTGGGCAGCGGTTACAGTCACCTGGACAGACGACGGTCGATCCAGGGATGTAGACGTGAGGCGGACAAAATCCGAGGTCGACGGTGATTGGCTCCGGTGGGGCGTGCCGTCGAGCGACGAGCTGGTGGTATCCGAACACGAATTAGACGACGAGCCCGAAGATTTGGTTCTGTGGGGTGGTGCGTCGAGTGCTGATCAACCGGTGACATGGGAAACCCACGCGCACCGATCGAACGAGATTCTGTTCCCTCGTTCCGGCATTGTGGTTGTTCGCTCGGGCGCCCAGATGTGGACATTGTTGCCGGGACGAGGGCTGTGGATACCGGCACTGCATCGACACTCGGTGCGCGTTGCCGCGGGTGCGCAGTTCCTGACGGTGTATTGCGCTGTAGGGCAGGGGCCTTCGCTCGGTGATCACCCGGTTGCGGTACACGGCACGCCGCTACTCTACGAGTTGTTTCTGCATCTGAGTGCTCGCGAGATGTCGGACGACGCGAGGCGCCGCGCCGAGCGAGTGTTCTTCGACCTCGTCGTTCCCGGCGACGAGCGCGGAGCGATGAAGATCCCCGATTCGGGCCCGGTCGGGCGGATTGCACGCGACCTGTTGTCTCATCCGGAGGACCCACGCAGTTTCGGAGACTGGGCGAACGAGATCGGCGTCAGCACCAGCACTTTGGCTCGTCGGTTCAAGGTGGACACCGGCGTGAGTTTCGGCCAGTGGCGAGTGCTGCTTCGGATGAACGTGGCGATGTCCCTACTCGGCCAAGGTGTTGCGGTCGCCGACGTGGCCGAGCAGATCGGATACTCGACGCCCAGTAGTTTCGTCGCCGCTTTCAAACAGTCCACCGGTGTCACGCCGATGGCATTTCGAAAGAACGCGGATCGTTGATCCGATTTCGACATTCTTTGACAAAACTCCGCGATTGCGTCATCCCCTGATCCGCTCTACCGTTAGCCATGTAGGCGAGGCTTACTTTACTTTCCGGGTTCGGGAGTTTCCCGAAACTCGCTCGACAGCATGGGGCAGAAGTGATCGATTTTGTTGCGCCGCGTTCGAAACGCGGTAGCAGGGCCATCTTCATGGCTGTGGCAGTGGCACTTTCGACGGTGCTGGCAGCATGTGGCACCTCGACGACCGACGCGAAGTCCGACGGTGATGCGTGGACGTATGTCGATGCGCGTGGTCAGCAGATTTCACTCGACAAGATCCCCGAACGCATTGTGGCGACGGCGGACACCGCGCCGGTGCTACTCGAATACGGGGTCGTTCCAGTCGGTATCATCGGCTTTTCCAGGCTCGACGAATCCACGTTGAATGCATTCGACTTCAGTGGAATTGCCCATGTCAGCGAGACCGACACAGATATCAGTGCCGAGAAACTCCTGGCAGTGGACCCGGATCTGGTCATCGACATCTGGAGTTCGTACAACGGCGGAAACTTCGGCAGCATCTGGGGCGACGATATCGCTCGCGTCGAAGAGGTTGCTCCCATTGCAGGTGTCAAGATCACCGACGGGGCGCAAGCGGCGTTGGACAGCTTCAGTTCGTTGGTTCAGGGTATCGGCGGCACCGACACCTCGCCGGTCTACGCGGCAAAACGGGAAGAGTTGAGTGCGCTCGGTGACCGGGTGCGTGAATTGGCCACATCGCGAACGAATATCTCTGTTGCATACGTGATTCCGTTGGAGTCGAGCCTTGACTACGCGGTGCCGGGATGGACTCCGCTCGGAAGTATTCTCGAAACGATGGGCGTCGAATTCGCGAAGCTGGACAGTGAGGACGGTTTCTGGGCATCAGCGAGTTGGGAAGAGCCGGGCGTCTTTCCGGCCGATCTCCTCCTGATTCCGCCGACGTGGTCTGCCGCGCCGGAGCTCAATTCGCCGACGTTCACCAGGCTTCCGGCTGTGGTTTCGGGCCAGGTTGCCTCGGTAGAACTGCGTACGGGGTACAGCCTGACGGGCATCACGGAGCAGATGAGGCGTTTTGCCGACGTCTACGAGAAGAGTGGGAAAGTCACCTGAGTGGCATCATCGCGGTGCGTGAACTCGCAGTGATCGATTGACTCGGTCGAGGATGCCGATGGCAGTGGTCAATGTGTCGAGGTCACGTTCGTCGAGGGCTGTCAGTTCTTGGGCCAGGACGCCGATGCGTAGTTCGGACCGACGGTCCCGGCGCGCGCTTCGCTCGTCCTTCACGAAAAGCGTGCTCACCCGGCCGTCTGTGGGATCGGGTCGCCGCTCGATCAGGTCCTTGTCGGAGAGGATGCGCACCAGCGTGCTGACGGTGTTCGGGCGTCTGGAGAGGCGATCGGCCACGGCCCCGATGCGAGTGCCGGGATGGTGCGCGACATCGTGAAGTACCTCGGATTGTGCCTCTGGCAAAGTCGCGTCGGTACCCGACGTATCCATGTATTCACGCAGCGCTCGACGCAATTCGAACGCCGCAGCGATGAGTGATCTCGATGCTTCTTCCGCAGTGGGCACGCGATCAGAGTAGCGATCGACCTCGTGTGATCCACGCCCCAAAACTGTATCTGACACAGATATAGTTTACAGTTCCTCAAAGGGTAGGGTCACCTAACCATGACGGTAGATGAAGCTGTCATGCTTCACGACGTACGGGACACGATCATGAATTTTGGACAGAAGTCACGCAGTGTAATGCTGATCGGCGCACTGACATTGGTGGCAGCTCTCAGTGGCTGCTCGAGCGACGCCTCGCCCACGGACACTGACATCAGTGCGTCGACTCCGGCGGACTCTGCGTTTGTCGCTCCGCGAGAAGTCCCGGCTGGAATGGGGAGCGGAAAGTCGGACGGCGAATTCCCTCGTACCGTTTCACACTTCAAAGGTGACACCACGATCGAATCGCAGCCCGAAAAGGTTGTCGTCATTTCGACCGGGCAAGCAGATGCGCTTTTATCTCTCGGCGTCGTTCCTGCGGCTTCGACTCGTGGTGACGGTGCGGACCTGGTGCCGCCGTACCTGTTGGCCGCATACCCCGAATTCCGCACCCAGCTAGGTGATGTCGCCGACGCAGGTGGGCGCTTCACACCGAACTTCGAAGCGATCGTCAAGCTCGATCCTGACCTGATCTTGATGAATGTTGCAGGGAAGGATGCTGATTCGCTGTACGACCAGCTTTCGGCAATTGCGCCCACCGTGGCAACGCAGGGGACCGGCGTCAACTGGAAGCAGGACTTCCTGCTGGTTGCCGACGGGGTAGGTAAGACGCAGCAGGCGACGGCACTGCTGGATACGTTCAACGCCGACGCCGCGGCCTTGGGTGCGTCCCTTTCGTCGCCGCCGACAGTGTCGTTCACCCGCCAGAACGGAAATCGCTTGCGCATCTTCGGCATTCCTTCGTTCACCGGCAGTATCGCCCAGGATGCCGGCCTGACGCGTCCGGAGTCGCAGCAATTCGACGACACCTCCCGAGACATCAGTGAGGAAGAGTTGAACGTCGCGGACGCTGATTGGATCTTCTACGGAGTGCAAGGCGGGGACCCGGCGACGTTGACCAACGCGCCGTTGTGGGCGCAGTTACGTGGGGTGATTGCCAACCATGCCGTTGCTGTCGACGACGACGTCTTCTACCTCAATACCGGGCCGACTGCGGCTCGTGAAGTGCTGAAGGTTCTGCAGAGCGCACTGCAGCAGTAGTTGATTCGGACTGGTTGTGCGTGCCGACGAACCGGAAGACTGCTCCACCCGCAGTGACGGCAAGCGTCGCGAGGACAGCTCCGGCAACGACGTCGGTGAGCCAGTGAGCTCCCAAGTAGAGGCGAGTGAGCGCGACGACAACGGTGACCGTCACGGCGAGCAGCATCAGAAGTTGTTTGACGGCCGGTGTTCGGTCGACGCTCACAACGAGAACCGCAATGCCGAACAGCGCTGCTGTGCCCGTGACGTGACCGGACGGGAACGAGTGGCCGGTCTCGAGAAGAACTTGGATGTTGGTCGGCGGACGTTCGCGACCGACGAGCGCTTTGATTACCGTGCTGGCGACTGCCGCACCGCCAACGGTTCCGATCACGATCAAACCTGGAACAACCGAACGCGCTCGCCACGATATGAGCACTCCGCAGGTGATCCCGAGCAGCGCGGTGGCGACCGGGCTACCGAGATCTGTGACGGCGACCGCGATCTGGTTGAGGGCGCCGCTCCGATGATCGACCATCCAGTCGGTCACCGGCCCGTCGAAGCTCGTCAACCACCCGTTTCGATATACCTGGATCGAGAGCGTCACCAGGGCGAGGGCGAGCCCGGACGCGCGTAGCGCTGTTGACCGAACGCTGGAGGCCCGGTAGATCGAACCGAATGCGAACAGCGCGGCTGCCACCACGATTGCGGCAACCGCAATTTCTGCGGTGGTGCTCTCGGTCAAGACTTCGGTGACCACGTTTCGCACGGTCGACACAGTTGCTGGCATGAATGCAGTGTGACGATCAGAAGCTGAAGAAACGCTGAACGTAACTCGGTCATGGGCCCACCGTCTGCTCTACTGGGTGCATCCGAACAACTGCGTGTCGACGAAACGGGGCCGGTGGTGCGAGTACTGGTTGTCGAAGACGAAGTACGCCTGGCCGAGACGATCCGGCGGGGATTGGTAGCCGAGGGATTCGTGACCGCCGTGGAACTCAACGGGGACGACGGATTCGCGATTGCCTGCAGCGACGAATTCGACGTGATCGTTCTCGACATCATGTTGCCGGGCAAACACGGTTACGACATCGTGCGGGACCTACGCGCCCGGGAGGTGTGGACGCCGATCCTCATGCTTTCGGCGAAGGACGGCGAATACGACCTCGCTGATGCTTTCGATCTCGGTGCCGACGACTACCTGGTCAAGCCCTTCTCGTTTGTTGTATTCCTGGCGCGGCTTCGTGCACTGGTGCGGCGTGGCGCTCCCCAGCGTCCATCGATACTCACCGTGGGAGACCTGTCCCTCGACCCCGCCAAACATCAGGTGCTCAGAGCGGGAATCGAATTGACGCTGACGCCACGTGAATACAGCGTTCTCGAGTTCCTGATGCGCAACAACGGAGTTGTGGTCACGAAGACCGAGATCGTTCGCTCGGTCTGGGACACCAACTACGAAGGTGACGAGAACATCGTCGAGGTCTACATCGGTTACCTACGTAAGAAGGTCGACCTCCCGTTCGGAACCCACAGCATCGAAACCATTCGAGGCATCGGGTACCGCTTTGTCGGCACTGCCTGATCTTCAGTCGGTCGGTAGCGGAATTGTCACCTCGAATCGACTTCCACCGCCTACCCTCTCGCTGACGGAAATGGTTCCGTGATGCGCCGCAACGATTTCCGACGCGATGGCGAGTCCGAGTCCGGAGCCACCTCCCTGCCTCGACCGCGGCTGGTCTAGGCGGACGAAGCGTCCGAAGATTCGTTCGCGTTCTGCTGCAGGGATTCCGGGCCCGTCGTCCTCGATCACGATATGGGCTTCGTGGCCGGCTTCGGAACACTCGAGATGCACGAGGGTCTCGGAGTGCCGCACTGCGTTGTCGACCAGGTTTCGCACCATGCGCGCCAACGCCCTCGGGTCTCCGGACACGCGAACCGGAGCAACGGTGGCGGTGACCGCGATCTCGGAGATACCGTCGATCCGCTTCTGCTCGGCGAACAGAATGTCGTCGAGGTCGACGTCGACGACGGTACCGATGGATTCGAGTTCGCTTTCGTCCGAGCGCGCGAGAATCAACAGATCCTCGATCAACTGCCGCATCCGTCGCGCCTCGGGAAGTAGCGCGTCTTCGATCAGTGCGTCGTCGAGGAGATCCGGGCGTCGGTGTGCCAGTTCGAGAGCCGTAGTGATCGTGGACAGTGGACTACGTAATTCGTGGGAGGCATCGCTGACGAATCGTTGTTGAGCAAGTGCGCCTTCGTCGAGGCGCGCCAGCATGTCGTTCATTGTTGTTGCCAGTCGGGCTATCTCGTCGTTCCCGGACGGGACGGGGACTCGTTCACCTTGACGGCCACTCGAAATCGAGGCAACCCGAGCGCGGATGCGTTCCACGGGAGCGAGAGCCGAACCCACCAGGCGGTAAGTGGCAAACGCGGCCAGTCCAAGAACCAGGGGCCCGGCGATGGCGAGCAGAACGGCAACGGTGGTCACCACGGTTTCAACCGGTTCACGGTCGGCGCCGACGAAAACGGTGACCGGTCCGGCCGGCGTCTGAGCGCCTTGTCCGATCAGCCAGTAGTCCTCGTTGTCGGACTTCTTGACCCTTCCATAGGTGTCCGATTCGTCAGGGCCGAGAATGCGTTCGGACAGTAGGTCGCTGTCAGTTCCAGGCGATTGGGCGACTATTCGGTGATCGGCGTCGACGATCTGCACGATTCCGATCTGGCTGTCGGTGGACAGAAGCGAAGGGTCGAGATCGGCTGGGCCCTTCCCGGTGAGTTGCTGGACCAACTGTGCGGCACGGGCCTCGGAGCTGTTCAGTGCGGACAGGTGCAGGGAGTTCGCCAGTACGAAAACCAGTGCAAGCCCGGCGATCACCAAGCAGAAGGCGATCACGAGGGTCGATGCCACGGTCGTCCGGGCGCGCACGCTCCACCGGGACGGGTGCAGAATCGACTCGCCGATGACGTTCATGGCGTCCAGTCTGTACCTTCGCGGCTGTGCATATATACAAAGGCTGTGCATATACAAAGACGGGTGACGCGGCCTCGTAATCGGACCGCGTCACCCGTCTAGAGGATCAAGCCACTCGCTTGGCGGTTCGGCCGCCGAATTCGAGCATCACGGCGCGTCCGGTGTCATCGGTGACGAAGCGCCCCAGCGTCCGCGTGGTGTCGGCGCGAGCAGCGAAGTCGAGATCGTTGACGAAGGCGATCGGGATCGCCGGTGGCCAGACGATGTCCTCGTATTCGCCGAGGTCCTGCGCGCTGCCCATGCGGACGCCGATTCCCTCGTCACCGGGGGCGACGGTCATGGTCAGGTTGCCGGCCTGGTACTTGCCCAGGACGGCGTCGACGGCAGAGGGTTCGGGCTCGACCACGTCGAGAGATGCCGGCGCGGGCAACTCTGCGAGGTTGGCCATGCACCAGTCGACGATCTTCTTGCCGATTCCGCCGCCGAGTGCGTTGGTCAGCACGGTGACGGCGAAGTTCTTCTCAGGCACGGTCAAGAACTCGGAGACCTGGAGGTTGCTGACGTTTCCGCCGTGCCGCACTACCTGGGTGGTTCCGTATCGAGTCAGCAGCCAGCCGATGCCGACTTCCTCGAACATCATCGCGGCGGGACGCTGCGGCTTCTGCATCAGCAACCGGGTGGACTCGTCGAGCGGCTGTCCCTCACCCGGGTGTTCGCCCGACAGTGCGTAGCGTGCCCAGACGAGCTGATCGCGCACCGAGGACCACATTCCACCGCAGGGCGTCATACCGCGGTCCAGTCCGGTCTCGTTGGACACGAACGGCTCACCCTCGCGGATGTAGTGGCCGAGTGCAAACCGGTGGGTCATCACGTCCCAGGGCAGGAACGCCGAGTTCTTCATCTCGAGTGGGTCCAGAACGCGCTGCTTGACCAGCTCTTCGAAGGTCAGTCCACTGATCTTGGCTACGACGTATCCGGCGAGGACGAATCCGGAGTTGCTGTAGGAGAAGACCTCTCCGACGGGAAATTCCTGTCGTAGTTCCTTCAGCCGTGAAATCGATCGACCCAGGGCGTCTTCACCCCAGCCGGCCGAGAGGCTGGCGTCGCCGGTGAACCCGCCGGTGTGCGTCAGAAGATGACGCATCGTGACTGTGCGGGTGGCTTCGTCGTCGGCGAGGATCAGTTCGGGGACGTACTCGACCAGTGGGGTGTCGAGATCGAGTAGGCCGTCCTCGACGAGTGCCATCGCGGCTGTTGCAGCAAAAACCTTTGTGGTGGAACCGATCATGAACATCGTCTTGTCGGTGACCGGGAGCTGGGTTTCGACGCTCTCGATGCCACTGGTGACGACGATGTCCTTGTCGCCGTGCACGATACCGACCGAGACGCCGGGGATGTTTGCCTCGACCCTCCACTGGTCGACGAGTTCCTGAAGCTGTTCTTGCATCTTTGATTCCTCGAGTTCGCTGGCGTTCTGTGTTTCGGCGTTCGGTGTTTCCGTCATCGTATGTGTATCGGTCGTCGTCACGCGTTAACCCGTGGTAGGAAGCGGAATCCGACGTACACGCCGTCGCGGTGCGGCCGTACCGTCGTCCAACCGGCAGCCCCGGGTTGACGGGTGGTCCAGGTCCCCGGGATCTGCGACGGTACGAGAGTGGCCACCGCTGCAGGCTTCTTCGGAGCTGTTTCGTCTTCCTCGGGATTCGGGATGACGTCACCGATGACGGTGATCACAGCCTCGTCAGCGGACTCTCCACGACGGAACTCGATTGCTATTCCGCCCGAGCTGTACTTACCCAGAACCGAATCCGGAATAGACTCCACGCTCGCGGGGTTCGGGGCGAGGGCTTGCGGAGGTTCGAGTCCGACCAATGCGGCCGCGGCTTCGGTGAAGAGATCACGATAGAGGCCGTCTGCTTTGCCGCCGCTGGTCAGCAGCGCGATCGCGACATTGTGGCGGGGGAAGATGCGCAGATATGCGTGCTGCCCGATGGTGCTGCCGTCGTGGCCGAAAATTTCTTCGCCCGACCAGGTTTCGTGGAACCAACCCAGACCCCAGCCCGACTTGTCCGGGAACAGTTCGCTGATATCGATTTCGGGTGTACGCATCGCTGCGGCTGATTTTTCCGACACGATCCGCACACCGTCGACGCTCTGACCTTCGAGAAGGCCGAGTTCCGCGAACGTGAGCAGATCTCCGATGCTGGCAGTGATGCAGCCGGCGGGCCCCATCGAGCGCGTGATCGGCCAGACGGGCATCACGACGGAGTTCCCTGTATGACCGGCTGCCACAGAGTATCTCGGAGTATCTCCGGTCAACGTGAGTGTGTGTGCGAGGCCGAGCGGATCGATGATTCGCTCCTTGAGGATGTCGTCCCAGATGCCGCCGCGAAGAACCTCGACGATACGAGCTGCAAGGACGTACGCGGAGTTCGAGTACGCGAAGCCGTCCTCGAGTGGATGAACCTGACGGAAGTCACGCAGGCCCTCGACGTAGCGTTCGACGACGTCGTCTCCGCGACCCTTGTCGATGAAGAGGTCACCGTCGATTCCGTTGCGATGGTTCAGAAGTGCGCGAACCGTGATGCGGGCGGCTGTTTCCTCGTCCTGCAGTGCGAAGTCGGGCAGGATCGACCGGACGGTCGCGTCCAGGTCGAGCAAGCCTTCGTCGACCAGCTGCATGACCAGCATCGCGGTCCATACCTTGGTGATGGATCCGATCTGGAACAGGGAGTCGGTGGATACCTCGACCCCGGTGTCTGCATTGATCACGCCGGAAGCCACCGTCGTACGGGTGATTTCCTTGCCGCTGGAATCGAGTGTGAGAATACCGAATTGAGCACCGGTGACGCCGTAACGCTCACACAGTACGTCCAGTGAGCGCTTCCATGCGTCGGCGCCGGCAGATGCGTTGGCCAGGCCGGTCTTGGGCAGCTTCGCGGAGGTGTATCGCTTGACCCACTCGATGAGCCGTGTGCTGTAGTCGATTCGGTGCGAGATCGAGCCGTTGACGAGGAACCCGTGGCTTGCACCGGGATACGCCACCAGTCGGGTGGGTACATGCTGCTGGCGAAGTGCGGCGAACCAGGCCTCGGCCTGACCCAGCGGGCACCGCTCGTCCGACTTTCCGTGCAGGATCAGCGTCGGGGTCACCACGTTCTTCACGGCGGCGAGCGGTGAGGCTGCCAGGAGCCCCGCGGAGTTCTCGGGAACAGTGGTGCCGGTGGCGAGCGACGCGAGGTGCGGACCGAAATCGCAGACTCCGGCCATGGCGTTGAAATCGCAGATCAGCCCACCGGCCACCGCCGCGGCAAAGCGATCGGTCTGCGAGGTGAGGTGGCAGGTGCTGTATCCGCCGTAGCTGTACCCGGTGATCGCCAGGCGGTCCCCGTCGACAAGTCCCTCGGCGACAAGTGCGTCGATCGGCTCGAGGAAGTCGGCTTGGTCCGAGGTACCCCAGGCGCCGTTGACGGCATACATGAAGTCTGCGCCGTACCCGTCCGATCCACGTGGATTGAGGGTCAGGATGCGCCAGCCCTGCGCTGCGAGAACCTGGTGGGCGGGGTGATAGGTATCGGCAACGCCGGTCCACGCGTTGTGCGGTCCGCCGTGAATGTCGAGCAGAAGAGGTGCAGCGCCATCAGTTTCGGGAGCGGACAGCAACCAACCATGCACGGTACGGCCGTCGGAGATGGTGAATTCGCGCTCCTCGGCGGCAAACAGGGTCACCTCGGGGAGTGCTTCTGCGGTGAATTTTGTCAGCGTGGTGACAGCGCCGCTGTCGAGATCGACGAGTGCGACCTCGCCGAAGGACTGCTGTGTGGTGACGATGACGGAGGCGACGCGGGCGTCACGGGCAACGGAGAGCGCCGAGACGACCTCGTTGGGATTGGCGACGAGGGAGCGAGAGGTGCCGGTTTCGATGTCGGCTGCATACAGATGCGTCCATCCGCGATCGCGGAGGCAGAACACGATTTCGTCGCGAGTATTCGACAGTGCCGGTGTGCCACCGGGGTAACCGGGCGCGCCGGGCATCACGTTGCGATCGAGATGAGCTGTGAGGGTGACGTCGACCGGTGTCTCAGTTGGGCCGGGGACGGACAGACGGATCAGGTCGGCAGTTCCGACACGGACCTCGGGGGTGCCGATGGCGACGACCGAATCTCCTTGCGGGTGCCACAGTGTGGAGCCCTGCACCCCGGTGGCGTGACCGAGTCGCTGCGGCGGAACTGACAGATCGTCGACGAGGATTCGGTAAGCGCTGAACGTGAGGTTCAGATCGCTGTCCGGTTCGAGATTCGCGGTGAAGGCAAGAGCCGTGCCGTCGGGCGACCAGGACGGTACGTCCGCATTCCAATCACCGTCGGTGAGGCGTCGTACTGCCTTCGTCTCCAGATCGACGGTGTGCAGGTGGCGACGGAAGGTGCCGAGCCAACCGGCGCCGTCCACCTTGTATCCGAGTCGGTCGGTGACGATGGGCGCATTCGGATCGGTGGAGTCCGAACGTGAGATCACAGCGGCGAATGCAATGGCATTTCCGTCCGGGCTCCAGACCGGTGCGCCGGCACCGAGGGGGAGTGATGCTGCTGTGGTGAGGGTTTCGGCCTCGCCGCCGGCGAGCGGGATCAGGTGCAGCTGCGCGGAGTCGCCGACCTTGCGGAGGAAGGCAATCGAAGTTCCGTCCGGAGAGAACCGAGGTGCCGAATCGGCGGGCCCCGCAGTGAGGCGGCGAGCCTGGGAATCGCGGGACACTGCCCAGAGAGATGTAGTTGCCTTTCCGGCAACAATTTCCGAGCGAACGAAGACGACCACGGTGCCGTCGGGCGAGATTGCGGTTTCAGTGGGTGTGACCACGCGGTGGAGGTCGTCGAGAACAAATGGACGGTCAGTCATGTAGATCCTTCGAATCGGAGAAATAGATGCAGACGTAAAGCTTTGTCTTCCGGCTTATTTCAGAACTCGGATGCCTGGGCCCGCCAGGGTTCCACCAATCGGCGCGTACAGGGACGTCGCACCGTTGAAGAACATGAAGTTCGGCGATGTGGATACCGGAACGACGTCAGAAGAGGTGAACAGCGCCTGTTCCGCTTCCTTCCACACCGAGCAGGATTCCTGCCCGGGCAGAACCGAGGCCTTCGCAGCCAGTTCGGTGTACTCGGGATTGTCGATCGATGCGAAGTTGACGCCCGCCGGAGGGGTCGGGCCGGAGAAGTACGGAACGAAGATGCTGGGAGTGTCACTCTGGACGGTCAGACCGATCGAGATCGACCAGGATGTCAGGTCCTTTGCCGCGAACGTATTGGAGATGATGAAATTGTTGTCACCACCGCGAAGCTCTACCTTCGCGCCGAGTTCCTGCCACTGCTTCATCGCGTATTCTGCTGCTGCAGAAGTGGTATCGCGGTAGTTGGCAAAGATGACCGTCAATTGCAGCGATTGACCGTCCTTGGTCAGAACGCCGTCGGATCCGGGCTTCCAGCCGGCGTCGGCGAGGGTCTTCTTCGCCGCAGCCATGTCGAACTTCGGAACTACACCGGTGACACTGTCGTAGTCACATGCCCGCGGATCGACAACGGCCAATGCCGTAGCGCGCGAACCCTTGCCACCGGTGTTGATGTCCGTGTAGTCGTCGAGATCGATTGCCTGCACGAGCGCGCTGCGCACCGCTTCGTCCTTGGTGGGAAGAGCAGCATTGTGGTTGAAGATGAACTGCCCGCTCAAGGTGTTCGACGTCATCGATTCCAGGCCGGACGCTTCCACACGTTCGATATCCGCACCGGCCACCGGAGCTGCGTTCACCGTTCCGGTGAGGACCAGGTTCGCCGTCGTCGCCGCGTCGGTCACGATCTTGATCGTGACGGCCTTGGGCACTCCGAGGGTGTCCGATGTGGTTTCGCCGTTCGGTCCCCAGTTGTATCCGTCGCGGCGTTCGAGCGTCACGTGATCGTTTGCCACTACTTCGGTGATCTTGAACAGGCCGGTTCCGTTGCTGCTGCCGCGAACACTGGCGGGGTCGTCGAGTGCCGCCTGGCATGCCAGTTTGAGAGCACCGATGCGCTCGAGCAGGAAGGGCGCAGGTTCCGCCGTCTTGATCGTGAGCTCGTCGCCATCGGCGGTTGCTACTGCAGTTTCGGGTACCGACGCTCCCAGCCACGGCGAGCCGTTCGTCTTGTCGACGACCCAGTTGATGTTGTTCGCGGCTGTCTGGGCAGTGAACGTCGTGCCGTCTTCACACGTGATCCCTTTTTTGAGGGTGAAGTTCAGCGAAGTTCCGTTCTCGCTCCATTTTTCGGCCAGATACGAGCCCGCTGCACGGGTTTTGGGGTCGATGGCCAACAACGAGTCGTTGGTATAGCTGTTGATTGCCTGCGTGGCAGTCAGGTTGGTGATCAGGGGATGAAGGTTGCCGGGGTCGGTGTTCACGATCGTCGTGAAACTCCCGTCCTTGGCGTAGTCCCCGGAGGTCCCGCCGCCAGGATCAGAGGTGCTTCCGCACGAGGCAACCGTGAGAACGCCGATCGTGACCAGAGCCGCGGTGGGCACTGAGCGAGCTTTCATCTGATGCACCTTTTGATCGAAGGATGTCGTTGATCAATGCTGCGCGAGGGACGTGGCCCAGGTCTCGTTGAATCGACTCATGCTGAGCACCTGAATCTGTCGGATCGTCACAAAGGATGGTCGTCGTTTCTCACGGAAGTGTGGTTCGGCTACCGTCGGGGTGTGCGCTCAGAATCTCGTCGATCAGATATCCAGACCTTCCATGTCATGGATGTATGGAAGGCCGCGACCGAACGTCAGCGGACGCACGGTGACGTTCTGACGTTGGCTGCCGGTCAACCGTCGACCCCCGCGCCGGCACCGGTGCTACGTGCGACGCGCGAGATCCTCGGCACCGAACTACTCGGGTATACCGAGACTTTCGGGATCCTGCCGCTACGCGAAGCTATTGCGCGCTACCACAGCGAGCGATCGGGAATAGCCGTCGACGCCGAAGACGTGGTGGTGACGACAGGTTCGTCCGGGGCGTTCACCTTGCTTTTCCTGGCCGCGTTCGACGAGGGCGACACCGTGGTGGTCGCTCGCCCCGGATATCCCGCCTACCGCAACACCCTTGCCGCTCTCGGCTGCAACGTCGTCGAACTCGACTGCGGGCCGGCAACCCGATACCAGCCGACGGTGGACATGCTCGAGGCCTTGCCGTCGCCGCCTGCCGGTCTGATCGTCGCCAGCCCGGCAAATCCGACGGGCACGGTGATCTCGCCCGAGGAGCTCGCTGCGTTGGCGACGTGGTGCGAGCAGCACGGCACCCTTCTGATCTCGGACGAGATCTACCACGGCATCGGATACGGCGATCAGCACACGTCGAGCGCCTGGGAGACCTCACGCGAATCCGTTGTGATCGGCTCGGTGTCCAAGTACTTCTCGATGACGGGTTGGCGGCTCGGGTGGATGTTGGTGCCGACGTACCTGCGGCGCCCGCTGCAGAGACTCGCGTCGAACATGACGGTGTGTCCGCCCGCGATCTCTCAGTACGCCGCCATCGAGGCGTTCTCGGACGAGGCGAAGGTCGAGTTGGACGGGCACGTTCAGCGGTACGCCGTCAATCGTGAACTGCTGTTGACCGGGTTGCCGAAACTGGGCATCACCGAGCTGGCTCCCGCCGACGGTGCGTTCTACGTCTACGCGGATATCGGCCATCTGTGTGGCGACGAGGGCGCCACCGCGTGGTGTGCCCGGTTGCTGACAGATACCGGGGTCGCGTTGGCACCCGGAATCGATTTCGACACCGTCCACGGAAACCGGATGGTCAGACTTTCGTTCGCGGGCGCGACAGCCGACATCCAGGAGGCGCTGACCCGCCTCGAGAAGTGGCTCGGGTAACAAACAGCAGGGTCTTCGAGCTGTTTCGCCATGCGGAGGTGCCCTCTGCTGGCACGATGTCGTGGTGTCTTCTGCAGCTACGCCCAAGGGTGAACGACGTCGCCAAGCTCTGGTGGCGTCCGCTGCTGAACTTTTGCTGGAGGGCGGGTTCGACGCCGTTCGTCACCGAGCGGTGGCAACCAGGGCCGACCTTCCTCTGGCTTCGACGACCTATTACTTCGACTCACTCGACGATCTGATCGCGTGTGCCGTCGAGCTCAACGGCAACGCCGACATGGAAGCGATGCGCGCCAGAGTGGCTGCGGTGACCCAACGTCGGCGGGGCGCGGAATCAACCGTCGAACTTTTGGTCGAGCTGCTGCTCGGAGACGAAGAGAAGCGGCCGGAGAGCCGCGAACGATTGATCTCGCGCTACGAACGATTTGTGGCGTGTGCCCGTCATCCCGCGCTTCGTGACGTGCAGTTGCGCCTACGCGCCCAGCTCGACGACCTGTTGACCGATGCGCTTCGACGCTCGGGCCGAACGGCTCCCGAGGGGCAATTGCGCCGTCTTGTCGCGATGGTCGACGGCGCGATGATCACGGCGCTCGGGGAGTACGACCCGGATCCACGCGGGTTGGCCAGAGGAATGCTCTTGGAATCGATCGACGTGATGGCGCCGCCGGTCTAGCTCGGGGGTGACAGCTGCTCTAGCTCGGGGGTAACAGCACTGCTCGGCCACCGTTAGACTGAGGCCTCGTGAGCCGCATCCCGAATGTCCTTGCCAACCGATACGCCAGCCCGGAGCTTGTTGCTCTGTGGTCTCCCGAGTACAAGATCGTGCTCGAGCGTCAATTGTGGGTGGCGGTGTTGCGTGCGCAGGCAGAGCTGGGCATCGACATTCCGGCCGACGCCATCGACGACTACGAGCGCGTCATCGACAACGTCGACCTGGCGTCCATCGCGGACCGCGAGCGGGTCACCCGCCACGACGTGAAGGCACGCATCGAGGAATTCAATGCACTCGCCGGACACGAGCAGGTCCACAAGGGCATGACCAGCCGTGACCTCACCGAGAACGTCGAGCAGCTGCAGATCGTGCGTTCTCTCGAACACGTCTACAACCACGGCATCGCCGTCGCCGCCCGTCTGGGTGAGCGCGCTGCCGAGTACTCGTCCATCGTGATGGCCGGCCGCTCGCACAACGTCGCAGCTCAGGCCACCACCTTGGGCAAGCGTTTCGCTTCCGCGGCCGACGAGCTTCTCGTTGCACTGACACGTCTGCGTCAGCTGATCGACCGCTACCCGCTGCGTGGGATCAAGGGCCCGATGGGTACCGCTCAGGACATGCTCGACCTCCTCGACGGCGATGCGGCCAAGCTCGAGCAGCTCGAAGCGAAGGTCGCGGAGCACCTCGGATTCGCCCACGTACTGACCAGCGTCGGCCAGGTGTACCCGCGTTCCCTCGACCACGACGTCATCTCCGCGCTCGTCCAGGTCGGCGCGGGCCCGTCGTCGTTTGCACACACGATCCGCCTGATGGCCGGCCATGAGCTGGTCACCGAAGGCTTCCAGCCCGGCCAGGTCGGCAGCTCGGCGATGCCGCACAAGATGAACACCCGCTCGTGCGAGCGAGTCAACGGACTTCAGGTGATCCTGCGCGGCTACGGCTCCATGGCAGCCGAGCTTGCGGGTGCACAGTGGAACGAAGGCGACGTCTTCTGCTCCGTCGTGCGTCGCGTCGCTCTCCCGGACGCGTTCTTCGCGATCGACGGCATGTTCGAGACCTTCCTGACCGTGCTGATCGAGATGGGCGCGTACCCGGCCGTCATCGAGAAGGAACTGACGCGCTACCTGCCGTTCCTCGCCACGACCCGCGTTCTCATGGCAGCGGTGCGCGCGGGCGTCGGACGCGAGACCGCTCACGAGGCGATCAAGGAGAACGCCGTCGCAGTCGCGCTGGCGATGCGTGAGGAAGGCAAGGAGCCCGACCTGCTCGATCGCCTTGCCGCCGACGACCGTTTGCCGCTCGACCGCGCCGCACTCGACGAGGCACTGGCCGACAAGGCGGCCTTTGTCGGCGCCGCGTCTGCTCAGGTCGACGCCGTTGTCGCCGAGGTGCAGAAGCTTGTCGACGCCAACCCCGAAGCTGCGGCGTATGCGCCGTCGCCGATTCTGTAAGGGCTACGCCCCCGTGCGCCTTTTCGGTAGTCACCACTACCGAAAAGGCGCACAGGGTCGAAGAGCATGAACTGCATCTTCTGTTCCATCATCGCCGGTGAGGCCGAGGCCAGCGTCGTCTACGACGACGCGAATGTCCTTGCCTTCATGGATATTCGGCCGTTCACATCCGGCCATCTCCTGGTCGTGCCGAAGCGCCACGCCAGTGGATTGTCCACGCTCGATTCCGACGACGGTGCCAGGATCTTTTCCGTCGCACAGAAGATCGCCGCAGCGATGCGTACCGGACCTCTCCCCGTCGACGGAGTGAATCTGCATCTCTCTGACGGAGCTGTTGCGGGGCAGGAAGTCTTCCATGTTCATCTGCACGTCATTCCGCGAAATCGCGGCGACGGCTTCGGCCTGCGTGCGCTACCTCGCACGCCCAATCGGGCAATTCTCGACAGCACGGCTGCCGTCATTCGCGGTGCACTGAACTAGCGGCACCGGCCACTTTCAGGGACTGCCGATCAGTTCGACAACGGAGTCCAGAAGGACACTGCGCCAGCACAACCAGTCGTGGCCGCCGTCGAAGATCCGATACGACACTTGCGCTCCGGCAGCCTTCAACGCCTGTGCGACCGCTGCGCTGTGCCCGACCATGTCGGACTCGTGCCTACCTACTTCGAGGACAACGCGTAAACCGTCCGGCACGCCATCGCGCTCGATGCGTGCGGCGATGTCTCCACCCGGCGGACCGTCCTCGCCGCGCTTCAAGCCTGTCGGCCACCAGAATGAACCGGACCCGCTGGCGACCAGCGCGAAGTGTTCGGGGAATTCGAGTGCTGCGAACATCGAGGCCAGGCCGCCGAAACTCTGCCCTGACACCACCGTTCGCGTTCGATCAGACGAGAAGGGTGCGACGGCGCGCACCTGCGGAAGTAGTTCGTCGACGACTGCACTCCAGTAGTCGCGGTTGCACGGCAATTCCTTCGAACGACGTTGATTGTCAACGGAATCAATGGCCAGCAGAACGCAGGACTTCAGTTTGCCGGTCTGGACTGCACGATCGAAGGCGGCACCTGCTGGCATGACCTCGGCCCAGTGGCGCCCGTCGAGAAGTATCACGAGCGGCCGTTCTTCGAGCGGTGTCAATCCGTCGTCCACGGTCTCGTAGATCCACACCGGCCGCTCGACGTCCAACGTCGAACTGGCCCAGGTGAGCTGTATCGACTTCCTGAAAACTGGAGCATCCCAACCGAACTGGACCGGCGCCGAGGGCATCTCGGCGACGGAACGCCTTGTGTCCACGCCTGCGGAGAGCGAATTGAGTGGGTCGGCAATTCGGTGTTCGAGCAACCCCAACCAGCGGGTGCGGCGGGTCGTGTCTTCCTTGCCTGCTCCCGGATAGTCGAATTCGTCGACTACGGACTTCGGCGCCGGGATGATGCTGTAACTGCTGCGCCAGGTGTTCGAGACTTCGGCGGCGTAGAACCACACCGGACTCTCGCCGATCCGTTGCATCACGCTGAGTTGTTCCGCGTGATGGTCGGTCAACGAGTTTGCGTCGAGGTAGACGCGCTCGACTTCCGTCTCCTCGGGCTGTCGCCAGAGGAAAGTTACTCGAACTGTATGTGTGTCAACACTTTCGATGATCGGCGTGCCTTGTTGCACTATCCGGTTCCAGAAGGTGTCGATGTCGGGCGAGGCCGCGAGGGAAGCGGACCATTCTGTCACCGCCTGAGTTAGCATGAGCACAGCCTAACCTAATTTCATGGGCTTTTGAATTCGAGGAGTGGTCCGCCAGTGGGCGTCACAATGAAAAAATCGCGCGCCTTGAAGGTGCTCTCCGCAGTCTTGGTGGCAGGGTTCGCTCTCGCCGGATGTAGTTCTGCGGATGCCGATTCCGGTGCTGATTCGGCTGCATCGCAGGGTAATTGGCCCCGCACGGTGGAAACGTCGAAGGGGCCGGTGGAGATCACGTCGAAGCCGGAGAGGATCGTCTCGACCAGTGTGACGCTGACGGGCACACTGTTGTCGATCGATGCTCCGGTGGTGGCTACCGCATCGACGGGACCGAACACCGACGTATCGGATGCGCAGGGGTTGTTCACACAGTGGGGCGACATAGCTCGAGAACGTGGACTCGCAGTGCTGCCGATGGGCGGCGCGAACGCAGAATCCGTTCTGGCCCAGAACCCGGACCTCATCGTCGTCTCGGCGACTGGAGGTGACTCCGTCGTCGATCTGTACGAACAGTTCACGGCCATTGCTCCGACAATAGTGGTGGACTACGGCGGAAGTAGTTGGCAGGAAGTGGCCGCCGTGCTGGGTGAAGCGACAGGTCTCGAAGACAACGCAGCGGCCACGGTCGCGAAATTCGACAGCGCAGTAGAGGCAGCGAAGGCCGAGATCACACTTCCCCCGCAGCCGACCACCGCGCTCGTCTACTACGAGGACGGCAGCGGCGCCAATATCTGGACGCACGAGTCCGGGCAGGCGAAGTTGCTCACGGCGATGGGTTTCACGGTCGCCGACATTCCCGAGTCTGCGAAGAGCAGTGAATCCATGGGTAAGCGCAAGGACATCATTCAGGTCTCGGCCGAGAACCTCTACGACGGTATCGCGGGCAACACCCTGATCCTGGTCAGCGCCGACGACGGTGCGGTGAAAGCGGTCGAGGCACTTCCCCTGTTGGCGCAGCATCCGGCAATTCGTGATCACCATGTCTATGCCGTGGGGCTCGATACCTTCCGTCTCGACTACTACAGCGCAACCAACATGGTGAACCGGTTGGTCGAGCAGTTCGGCTGATCCATAAGTACTAGTGCTTTGACCCCGAACTAGTCCTTTGGTTGTAGCCGAGAATCGAACATTCCCTTCACGTTCGTCGAATGTGGGACCAAGTGGTGCGCGCATGCCACCATGAACGTCAATCATCGGATGCGGAATGGGGAGTGGATGTTCGACTCGGCTGGTCAGAATGTCTCGGGGCAAGCCCTGGCATCGCGAGGGTGGGGACGTTTCAACCTGAACAACCCGGCCACGGCGGCCGTGATCGTCGGCCTGCTGAGTGTGCCGTGGGTGTTCGGTCTCGCCAGTCTCAAGACTGAACCCGAGACGAGCAATCGAGTGCTGAGCGATCCGGGAACCGTCGTCGGCATCATGGGTTTCCTGACGGTGTTGACCGTTGTGGCGTGTGCGCGCCGGCGGTACCCGATCGCGTACTACCTCCTGACGTTGGCAGGATCCGGCGGATTGATGCTCTTCCTCGGGAGTCGATCGCTGGGGGCCACGCCGCTTTTCTGGTTCGCGATCATGGCAGTGTCCATCCGGGTGAGCGGCATGCGCCTGGTCGGACTGCTGGTCCTCGGAATGGCGATGGACGTGATCTTGGCGATGTATCTCACCGAGCGGGACGGGCTGACGGTCGCAGAGGTTCAGGTGGGGGAGTTGCCCCACCTGTTCCTCGAACCGGCGGCAAACACCGTCACGAGTTTTCTGGTCGTCGCCGCCATGGGAAAGATCGTCGCGCGTCTGCGAAAGCAAGCAATGGAGAACAGTCAGGCGGTAGCGGATCTGCACCGGGACCGCGAACGCAAGATCGCGAATGCCGTTGTCGCCGAACGGCAGGACATGGCACGTGAGTTGCACGACGTCGCGGCTCACCACATGACCGGCATGATCATCCAGGCCCGTGCCGCCGACAAGTTCTTCTCGAGCAATCCCGAACAAGCGCAAGCCCTCCTGGGCGGCGTCATCGAGCAGGGGCAGCGGGCCCTCAACAGCTTGCGGCAGATCGTGGGGATCCTTCGTCTGGGTGAGGAAGACCCCGATTTCCCGACGCCCATGGTCTCCGACATCGACGAGTTGGTGGACGACTGCAGGCGCACCATCTCGTCGATCTCGCTCGAGAAGGTCGGCCGCTTCGACGACCTGGACAGCGGAGTCCAGCTGACGTGTTACCGCATCGTGCAGGAGGCGTTGTCGAACGTCCTTCGCCATGCGCCGGGTAGCGAGTCCAAGGTATGTCTGAGCCGAGAAGCCGGTGCGGTGCGAGTCCGGGTGATCAATACGCTCGGGAATGCTCGCCCGTCCTCCGACGGGCAAAACCTCGGAATTGTGGGAATGCGCGAACGCGCGACGCTCATGGGTGGTCAACTGGACGCCGGACCGAATTCGGAAGGTGAGTGGGCTGTGCAGGCACTGGTGCCGGTGAACGGGAGGATCAACGCATGATCGATGTCCTTATTGCAGACGACCAGCAGGTGGTACGGCAGGGGTTCGAACTGTTTCTCTCCGGTCACCCCGAGATTCGCGTCGTCGGGCATGCCAAGACGGGAGTCGAGGCGTACGAGCAGGTGCGTGC
>NZ_BCRM01000002.1 GCF_001552595.1 Rhodococcus erythropolis NBRC 15567 | reverse complement strand
CGTCCGGACGTCGTACTGATGGATATCCGAATGCCTCACGGTGACGGGTTGACCGCGACCAGGGAGGTCCTTGCCGAGTTTCCGGCGACCCGCGTCGTCGTGATCACCACGTTCGATCTCGACGAGTACGTTTTCGAGGCGCTCGACAGTGGCGCCGCAGGGTTCCTGCTCAAAGACGCCGATCCAGAGGAGCTCTCGTCGGCAGTGCTGACCGTGGCCGAGGGTGGCTCGGTGCTCTCTCCGAGATTGACGTCGAGACTGATCGTGGAGTTCGCGAGGCGCAAACCGGCACCGATGTCCACAGCGCGCTCCGGATCGGATCACGGTCTCAGCGCGCGTGAAATGGATGTGGTGCAGTTGTTGTCACAAGGCTTGGGAAACAACGACATCGCAGATTCCCTCAGCCTCGAGCAGAGCACGGTGAAGTCGCACATCAGCAACATCTGCAAGAAGCTGCAGGTGCGTACCCGTGTGCAGATCGTCATCTGGGCGTACCGAAACAACGTGATCGCCGTATCGCGCTGACGCACGGGACGCTGCGGCGCATCCGGCACGGCGCGGGCAGAGAAAGTCCACGTGCCCCGGGTTCGACCCCTCGTCGAACCCGGGGCAGCTGGATCGCTCAGCCCAGCAGTTTGGCTTTGAGCGTCATGACGGTCGCCGGACTCAGACCCAAGCCCTCGGTCAGGTAACGATCGACCGACCCGTAGGTCTGGTCCAACTGGGCGAGGCCGGCATCGAGATAGCTTGCCTCGACTCCCAACAGGGGCTCCATGTTGACGGCCATCTGTTCGCCCAGGCTCGCTGCGATACCCGCGCGCGTGGCCTTCATGCCTTCGGCTGTGTATTCGTTGGTCAGCAAGTAGTCATTCATGATCACTGAGCGGTCGACACCGGCGATGCTCAGCAGCAGAAACGACGTCCAGCCGGTGCGGTCTTTACCTGCAGTGCAATGGAAGACCTGTGCGCCTTCGGTTTCCGCGAGGCCCGTGAGCAACTGTGCGAACCCGGCTCGCTCCGTCGCTCCGGTGACGAAGGCGCGGTTCATGTCCTGCATCATCGATCGTGAGTCATCGGGGGACTTGATCTTCGCGACCATCTCGGCGATGTTCCCGGACAGGATCGGAATGTTCTCGTACGCAACCCCGTTGGGCAGGACATCCGGCTTGCTGGCGATCTCGGGTTCCGTGCGCAGATCGTAAACCTTTGTCAGTCCCAGCTTTTCGAGAATGCTCATGTCATCGCCCTTGGGCGTGATCGCGTTCGCGCGGTAGAAGACTCCCTTGTTCACGGGCAGACCGAGAGTTCCCGAGTATCCGGCGCCGGTGCCTGCGACGTCGCGGAAATTGTCGATCCCGGTCAGCCGCGGAGCATCTGGGGTTTGCTCGGCACTGCCGAAGTTGCTGGATCCGAAATCCAGTGAGCCGAACTGTGGAGCCGAGGGGGCAGGTCCGGCGTGCGCGATCGAGGCGCCGAAACCGGTGATGAGAAAGCTGCTGGTCAACGCAATGGCCGCGGCAGACCGTAGCGAGCACGTGCGGGTGGATCGGGACATGTGTGAGCCCTTCGTCGAGCGGAGAGAGTGGCTGGTCGATGAGGTATCGCGAAGGCAAGGTAGCGAGTTCGCGTGTCCGATTCGAGAGGAATCTTGCTTTGCTCCCTCTCAGTGGGAGGCGTGCTGCTGTGAGCGTGAGTGACTCGGGAGGCGCAGTTCATTCCTCGAGACCTGTGTTTGTGTAAAGGTCCAGTGCCCTGATATTGGTTAGCCTCACCAAATCAATTCCGGAGCAGTCCGGTGCGTTCAGATGGAGTTCAACATGCGGGTTCAAGGTCTGTCGTGGTTTCGCCGCGCAGTGGTGATCGGCGCAGCAGCTGCGCTGGCGGTCGGCGTCGCCGGCTGCAGCAACTCCGAGGAGGCGTCGTCCGAATCGTCGACGACAGCCGCGAGCTCGCAGACCCGTGTCTTCGAGGCACAGAACGGATCCATCGAGATCCCGAGCGACCCGCAGCGGATCGTGGCCTGCGGATACGCAGTTCTGCCGCTGATTCAGGCGGGAGCGAACCTGGCAGCAGTATGTGAGTGGACCCGTGAACTCGGCAATATGGACGACAAGACCAAGGCCGCTTACGAAGCTCTGCCGAAGGTCGCGCCCGACGGCAACGTCTCCCAGCTCAACTACGAGGGAATCGTCGCTGCCGAGCCCGATCTGATCATCATGGGTGTTCCCGCTCGTGTCGAAAGCCAGCTGGACATGGCGCAGCTCAAGGCGGCCGCTCCCGTCGTCTTCCTGGGACCGACGGTTCCTGCTGATTGGCGAGTGCTGGGCGAGCAGTTCGCCGATGCCGCGAATGTCTCCGACACCTACGGCGAGTTCAAGGACGACTACGACGCCAAAACCGTCGAACTGGCCGCGAAGTACAAGGACAAGCTCGGCTCGCTGACCTTCGGCGGCGTGTGCAACGTCTGCAAGCCGGAGGCCGGCACCTTCTCACGCGAGTACGCGTCTTCGTACACGACCAATCTCTTCGACGGACTCGGACTGCAGTTCCCCGGCACCCCCGCAGACCCCGCCGGCATCCACGTCGAACAGGTATCCATCGAGAAGATCGGCGAAAATCTCGGAAATGTCGACGTGATCGTCTACGGCCTCAACGCCGACGGCTCGATGTCTCCGCAGTTGCAGGAGCTGGTCAATTCCGAGCTGTGGAAGGAATTGCCCGCAGTGAAGGCCGGCAACGTCGTCCAGGTCCAGCATTCGTTGGCCGCGACCTATCAGACGGCTCTTCTGACGCTGGATTCGATCGACGAGGGCCTGTCGAAGCTGCCCGCAAACCAGTAGTTCATCGACTGTGACGGTGGCCTCTCGCCTGCTGGCGAGGGGCCACCTGCATATCCGGATGAGCAGGGCGGACAGCTCTCCGAACGGCGAGGACGCTTACCTGTCCCGGCTACCGGGGTTCTGTACGAACTGCGAACGCCCGATAGGGTGACCGGGTGCGTCCTACACTTGATTCCTACACTCATCTGGCCGGTGGCAAGGTCCGTGACCTTTACACGATCGACGACGAGCATCTGCTGCTTGTCGCGAGTGATCGGATCTCGGCCTACGACCACGTGCTCAGCACGCCGATCCCGGACAAGGGTCGCGTGCTCACCGCGATGAGCGTGTTCTTCTTCAACGTCCTCGGCGGCACCAACCACCTGGCCGGCGAGCCCGACGACGATCGCATCCCGGAAGAGGTTCTCGGCCGCGCGCTCGTAGTGCGCTCCCTCGACATGGTTCCCGTCGAATGCGTCGTTCGTGGCTTCCTCACCGGCTCCGGCCTGGTCGACTACAACAACACCGGCGCAGTGTGCGGCGTCGCGTTGCCCGAGGGCCTCGTCGAGGCGTCGCGGCTGCCCGACCCGATCTTCACCCCGGCGTCCAAGGCAGCTCTCGGGGATCACGACGAGAACATCAGCTTCGATCAGGTAGTGGAGAAGGTCGGCCAGAAGCTGGCAGTGCAGCTTCGCGAGGACACTCTCGACGTTTATGCCCGCGCCTCCAACTTCGCGGCCGATCGCGGAATCATCCTTGCGGACACCAAGCTCGAATTCGGTCTCGACTCCGGTGGAAACCTCGTGCTCGCCGACGAGGTGCTCACCCCCGACTCGTCGCGCTACTGGCCTCTCGAAGGCTACGAAGCGGGCAAGGTGCAGCCCAGTTTCGACAAGCAGTTCGTGCGCGACTGGCTCACGAGCCCCGAATCCGGCTGGGACCGTAGCTCGGACACGACACCGCCGCCGTTGCCGCAGGAGATCGTCGACGCGACTCGGGCACGCTACATCGAGGCGTACGAGCGCATTTCCGGTCTGTCCTTCGACGATTGGGTCGGTCCCAGCGCATGAGCCTGATCCCGCCGGTCGCAAAGAAGGTCCCCGCCGAACGTACCCATCACGGACACACGTTCGTCGATGACTACGAGTGGCTGCGGGACAAGGACAACGCCGAGGTAGTCGCATACCTCGAAGCCGAAAACGCGTACACCGACGAGCAGACGGCCGCGCTCGAGCCGTTGCGCGAGAAGATCTTCCAGGAGATCAAGTCGCGGACGCAGGAAACCGACATGTCGGTGCCCACTCGCATGGGTAAGTGGTGGTACTACTCGCGCAGCGTGGAAGGCAAGTCGTACACCGTCCAGTGCCGGTGCCCCATCGCCGGTGAAGACGACTGGACTCCGCCCAACCTGACGCCCGGCGTCGAGCTGGCCGGCGAGCAGATCCTCATGGACGGCAACGTCGAAGCCGAAGGGCACGAGTTCTTTTCGCTCGGCGCGTTCTCCATCAGCGAGGACGGCACGTTGCTCGCGTACTCGGTGGACATCGTCGGCGACGAGCGGTACACCTTGCGGTTCAAGAACCTCGAGACCGGTGAGATGCTCGCCGACGAGATTCCCGATACCGCGCCTGGCGCCACCTGGGCGATCGACCACAGTCACGTCTTCTACATGACGGTCGACGATTCCTGGCGTCCGGACACCGTGTGGCGTCACAAGCTGGGAACGCCGCAGAGTCAAGATGTTTCGGTGTTCCACGAGCCCGACGAGCGGTACTGGGTTTCGGTGGGGTCTACCCGCAGTGAGAAGTACCTGATGATCTGGGTCGGTTCCAAGGTGACCAGCGAAGGCTGGATGCTGGAATCGGCGAACCCGGAAGGCGACTTCCGCGTCATCATCCCGCGTCGCGAGGGCGTCGAGTACGGCGCTGAACACGCGGTGATCGGGGGAGAGGACCGCTTCCTGATCCTCCACAACGACGTCGTGGACGGAGTCAAGGCCGAGAACTTCGTGTTGGTGGAAGCTCCTGTGTCGGATCCGACAAACATGACGACGCTGATCGAGCACAGCGCAGACGTTCGTCTGGAAGAAGCCGAAGCCTTTGCCGGACACCTCGTCCTGAGCTACCGCCGCGAGGCGCTCACTCGGGTTGCCGTGTGGCCGTTGACGGATGACGGCTACGGCGAGCGTCACGAAATCGACTTCGACGAAGAACTCTTCAGCATCGGTATGGGGTCCAACCCGGAATGGGCGCAGCCCACCATCCGACTCGGCTTCACGTCGTTCATCACTCCCGGGCAGGTGTACGACTACTACGTCGCCAGTGGTGAACTGGCACTGCGCAAGTCGCAGCCTGTTCTCGGTGACTTCGATGCGAGTAATTACGAGCAGCGTCGCGACTGGGCAGTGGCCGACGACGGAACCCGCATTCCGCTCTCGATCGTGAGGCGCGTAGGTGCGCCGGAAGGTCCCGCGCCGCTGCTGTTGTACGGCTACGGTTCCTACGAGGCGAGCATCGACCCGTCGTTCTCGGTTGCCCGCTTGTCGTTGCTCGATCGCGGCGTCGTCTTCGTGGTCGCACACGTGCGCGGCGGCGGCGAGATGGGTCGTCACTGGTACGAAAACGGCAAGACGCTCACGAAGAAGAATACCTTCACCGATTTTGTCTCGTGCGCAAAGCATTTGATCGACACCGGTGTCACGGCGGCCGATCGGATGGTTGCCGACGGCGGTAGTGCGGGTGGATTGCTGATGGGGGCTGTCGCCAATCTCGCTCCGGAACTGTTTGCCGGCATTCTCGCCAATGTTCCGTTTGTCGACCCGCTGACGTCGATTCTCGATCCGTCGCTACCGTTGACGGTCATCGAGTGGGACGAATGGGGAGATCCGCTGCACAACAAGGACGTCTACGACTACATGCGCTCGTACAGCCCGTACGAGAACGTGGAAGCCAAGGACTATCCCGCCATTCTTGCGATCACGAGCATCAACGACACCCGCGTTCTGTACGTGGAGCCGGCCAAGTGGGTCGCGAAACTGCGCGCCACGAAGACCGGTGATGCTCCGCTACTTCTCAAGACCGAGATGAGCGCCGGACACGGCGGTGTCAGCGGTCGGTACGAGAAGTGGAAAGAGGTCGCATTCGAGTTCGCCTGGGTTCTCGACACGGTTGGCGCAAACTAGATTCTGTGTCAATCAGGTTCTGCGGTAACGAACCTGAGGGCGCCCAGCGCGCCCGTACTCGGTCTCCCGGGTGAGCATGCCGTCGTCTGCCAGCTTTTCCAGGTAGCGCCAGGCCGTCACCCGGGACACGCCGACCGATGCTGCCACCTCTGCAGCGGTCACGGGTCCCTCAGAATCCCGGACAGACGCTGCGACGAGTCCGAGCGTTTGAGATGCAAAGCCTTTCGGCGCCGCTGCTCGATCGTCGGACGTTCGTAGTGCGGACATCGCGCGGTCGATGTCGTGTTGACTGACCGCAGACTCTCCAGCGGGAAGTGCTGCACGATATTCGAGGTAGCGCTCGAGCTTGTCGCGGAATGCTGCGAAAGTGAACGGCTTGAGAAGATAGAGGACGATCCCGCGAGCCACGGCGCTTCGGACCACCTCCAGATCGCGCGCCGAGGTAACCGCGATGATGTCCGGACTGGGCCGCAACCCGCCCAGGGCGGAGGCCACGTCGAGACCGCTGGCGTCGGGCAACCCGATGTCGAGCAGGACCAGATCGATGGGCTGGTCGGTGGCATTGGCCGCCGTAACTGCACGCACGGCGGCGTTCCCGGAATGAACCACGCCGTGGACCACGAATTCCGGCACACGCTCGACGTAGGAACGGTGTGCCTGCGCGATCAACGGTTCGTCGTCGACTATCAGTACACGGATCATCTCGGTGCTTCCGCCTCGCGCAGCGGGATACGGACAACCAGCATGGAGCCCATCGCCGGCTCGCTGGTGAGCGTGCCGCCATGCCGTTTCACGACTTGAGAGACCAGTGCGAGACCGAGTCCGCGAGAGCCGGATTTTGTGGAGTAGCCACGGCCCTTGGCCTTTTCGAGTGCTTCGGGTGTCATTCCCGGGCCGCTGTCGGCGACGGCAACAACCATCATCGAATCCTCTTCCATTACCGTCACTTCCACCCACGGAGACTCGCTCGCGCGCGATGCGTCAATAGCATTGTCCACGAGATTGCCGACCAGCGTGACCAACTCGCGTGCATTGAGCGAAGGAACCGGACCGAGCGCGGTGTCTTCCGTGATGGTCAGGTCGACCCCGCGTTCGGTCGCTTCGCTCATTTTCCCGAGCAGTAGTGCGGTCAGCGCCGGCTCGTGGACCGCATTCATCAGACGATCGATCAGCTGTTGGGACACCCGCAATTCGTTGGTGGCGAAGGCCACTGCGTCCTCGTTTCGCCCCAACTCGACCATCGTGATGATCGTGTGCAGACGATTTGCGCTCTCGTGGGCTTGCGATCGAAGCGACTCGGCAAAACTACGTACCGAATCCAATTCCCCGAGTACGTTCTGAAGTTCGGTGTGATCGCGAATTGTCAGCACGGTGCCAATTCTGTTGCCCTCCCACTCAACCGGGTGTTGGTTGACCACCAGCACACGCTTGTCGGTGAGGTGCACTTGATCCTTCGCGGGAGAGGCGTCGTCGACCCGCATGGTCTCGGGGATGGATGAAAGTGGCACGGGCCCGTCCGGTAGATCGAGGAGGCGACGTGCTTCGTCGTTGACGATGTCCACTCTCGCGTCTTTGCTTCGGCCTTGCCCGATCACCACCAAACCCTCACCGATGCTGTGCAGTACGGCGTCGTGGTGCTCGTACATGGTGCGCAGTTCGTCCGGAGCCATTCCCAGGGTCTGTCGCCTGATGCGTCGGCTCACCAGAAGTGAACTCAGGAGGGCGGCAAGAAGACCGCCGCCGGCAACGAACAGGATGACCGGAACACTTTGGGCGAACTGCTTGCTGATCTGCTCGCGGGTGACACCGGCAGAAACCAGACCGACCAGGGTTCCGCCGGAATCGTAGACAGGAGTGACTGCGCGGATCGACGGCCCCAGCGACCCGGCGTACGTCTCCGTGAAGGTCACGCCGGCGAGTGCGCGGTCAATGTTTCCGTTGAACAGTTGACCGATCAGCTCCGGGCTCGTGTGGGTGAATCGAGTGCGATCCGGCGCCATCACCACGATGAAATCGACGCCGGTTGCCTGTCGTATTTTCTCGGTCTGTGGTTGCAGAATCGCGGTCGGGTCCGGGCTCGTCAGGGCTGCCGCCGTCGAATCCGACAGGGCGAGAGTCTGCGCTATCGAGCTCACCTGCCTGCGGATCGCGTCGTCGCTGTCTCGGCGTTCGTCGACAACTGCGAGCGCGGCCCCCACGCCGATGACCAGCGCCAACAACGCCAATTGCAGGAGCAGGATCTGCCTGGCGACGCTCATACGTCGGCCGGTCTTTCGTTCGACCATCGAGCGCCTCCTGAACGTAATGAACACAAACTTCCGGGCCCACCTGTTTGCAACAAGAATTCTCCACGACTCGAAGTGATCCCGATCACTTCACAGATATCCGATCCAAAGGACACCCCATGAGCAGCACGGCAACAGGGACAGTAGACGGTTCCCCACAGCCCGAGGGCACCAAGGCAAAGCGCGACAAGACGCATTGGCTCTACATGAGCGTCATCGTCGCGGTTATCGGCGGCATCCTCGTCGGTTGGCTCGCACCCGAGTTCGGTAAGTCCGTCGGTGTACTCGGCACGTTGTTCGTCAGCCTGATCAAGATGATGATCAGCCCGGTCATCTTCTGCACCATCGTGCTCGGCATCGGCTCGGTTCGAGCTGCGGCCAAGGTCGGCAAGGTCGGCGGCCTCGCACTCGCCTACTTCATCGGGATGTCCACCATCGCACTCGCGATCGGCCTGGGCGTCGGCAACCTGCTCAACCCGGGCAGTGGCCTGAACATCACGCCCAACGCGGCCTCCGTGGCCAAGCTTGCAGATCAGGCCCACAGCGCGGGCGGTACCTGGGACTTCATCGCGTCCATCATTCCGACGTCGATGCTGTCCTCCCTCACCGCCGGCAGCGTGCTGCAGACTCTGTTCGTCGCCCTTCTGGTCGGCTTCGCGATCCAGTCGCTCGGCAAGTCGGGTGAGCCGATTCTCAAGGCCGTCGGATACATCCAGAAGCTCGTGTTCAAGATCCTGACGATGATTCTCTGGCTCGCCCCGATCGGTGCTTTCGGCGCCATCGCCAGCGTCGTCGGCCAGACCGGTTTGAACGCCGTCGTCCAGCTCGGAACCCTGATGATCGGCTTCTACCTGACCTGCCTGATCTTCGTCTTCGGTGTTCTCGGAACGCTGCTGCGCGCCGTCACCGGATTCAACATCTTCAAGCTGGTCAAGTACTTGGCCCGTGAGTACCTGCTCATCTTCGCCACGTCGTCCTCCGAATCGGCACTGCCGCGTCTGATCGCCAAGATGGAGCACGTCGGCGTCGAGCGCACCACGGTGGGCATCGTCGTTCCCACCGGCTACTCGTTCAACCTCGACGGCACCGCGATCTACCTGACGATGGCCTCGATCTTCATCGCCGACGCCATGGGACAGCCGCTCGCCTTCGGTGAACAGCTCTCGCTGCTGGTGTTCATGATCATCGCCTCCAAGGGCGCTGCGGGAGTCAGCGGCGCCGGTCTGGCCACGCTGGCCGGTGGACTGCAGAGCCATCGCCCCGAGCTTCTCGACGGCGTCGGACTCATCGTCGGAATCGACCGCTTCATGTCGGAAGCGCGAGCGATCACCAACTTCTCGGGCAATGCGGTCGCGACTCTCCTGGTCGGCGCGTGGACCAAGACGATCGACAAGGAACGCGTCATCGAGGTGCTCGACGGGAAGATTCCGTTCAACGAAGCCACGATGCTCGACGACGAGGACGACGAAGAGCAGCACAAACTAGAAACGGCTCCGACCGGCACCAAGCAGTCATTTGTGAGCCATCACTAGATACTTCCGCTCTCCTGAACGTTTGACCGCACAGCAGGCGCGGAACCCGATCTACGATCAGTGATCCTGGTCGTAACGATGAAAGAGACCGCCGCACCAACCGTGCGACGGTCTCTTTCTGTTCGTGGGTGCTATGTGTACCAGGTGGGTTCGGGAATCTCGCCGGTCAGAAAACGACTACCGACTTCACGGCGCTTGTACGCGAGCGGATCGTGAAGGGTATGCGTCCGGATGTTGCGCCAGTAGATATCCAGGCCGACATCGTTGGACGTGGCTCTGGCACCGGTCAGTTCGAAGATATTGTTGCTGATCTCCAAGGAGACGTCGGCGGCGCGAAGTTTTGCGGCCGCGATGCGTACGGCGAGGTCGCCGCGAGCCTGCTCGGTGAGGTTTTCGCGAGCATCGTGGAGCACGGCGTCGGCCTCACGGCTGACCTGATCCACGAAGGCCTCCGCCGCCCACAGCTTCGATTGCAAGTCGCCGTAGCCCTCACGGAGGTACCACTCGTCGGTTGCGATTTCGCGGTTGTCACCGCCGTACGGCCATGGACGCGTACGGGTTCGGGTGTACTCGGCCGCAGTGTCCAGTGCGCCACGGGCGATCCCGAGGTAGAAGTTCGCGAACACGATCTCGATCGCGGGGAAGTTCAGGGTGTTGTAGACCAGAGGTTGGAATTCCTTGTCGACAAAGCCTGCCGCACTTGCCCAGTCGACCTCGACGTCGTTGATCTCGACACTGCCCGAATCGGTGAGGCGCTGCCCGAGGTTGTCCCAATCGCCGCGGAAGACTATGCCGTCCTGAGCAGTCGGCACGATAGCGAACACATGCGTCGCAGTTCCGTCGATGATTCCTTCGAGCACCGTGAGGTCGGTGACTCGTCCGCCGGTGGAAAACGACTTCACACCGTTGAACACCAGGGTGTCTCCGCGGTCCACGACGGTGAGGTCCGTATCTCGAGGATTCACTGCGCCGCCGAAGAAGAATCGGTTGCTCGTGTACAGCTCCTCGACAGCGGAGATCTGCGGATCGGTTCCGACCAATCTGGCTGCCCATGCCCACAGGTAGTGATACCCGAGCAGTTGCCCGATGGAGCCGTCGGCGCGCGCGATCTCCCGAACCACCTTGTAGGCGGTCTCCCATCGCTGCCCACCGCCGCCGAACTCGATCGGACCCAGCAGTGTCACCAGACCACTGTCCTTGAGCAGCTGAACTTCTCGAAACGGTGGTTCGCCGGCTCGGTCGCGGGCGAGTGCGTCGGCGGCAAGGATGTTGCTCACCTCGCGAGCGCGGTCGATCCAGCCTTCGGATGTGTCGGGAACGCCGACGAAGACTTCGGTTTCACTGGTCACGGTCATGCCTGTACATCCTTTTCGGTCGGTGCAGTCCCGATGGCCCACACGTAAATCGGTTCGGTTCCGTTGATTTCGTAGTCGCCGACAACTTTGGATTTGAAGACGACCGGATTATGACTGGCCACGGTGCGGGCGTTGCGCCAGAACCGATCGAGATCGAGGTCGCGGCTCACTCCGGAAGCACCGAGTGCGTCGAAGATCTTGGCCGTGGCCGGAACGACGAGTCCGATCGAGGCGACTTGCCCTCGCCCCGAATCGATTTCGGCTGCGATGTTGGCAGCTTTCTCTTCCTCCGGCGAGCCGGAGAATGCGGCTTCGTATGCCCATTGGGACGACTGTGCTGCGTGCAGCGCCACGGCCTCGGCTGCAAAGGCAGCCGAGGACACCTCGCCGACAACTTGCTGGATCTGCGAATCCTGCGCGTATCTCGGAGCGTTGCCGTGACTGAAGGTTCGAGTACGAGAGGCGACTCGACGAGAGATCTCGGTTGTCGCAGCCTTGGCGATGCCGGCGAGAGTGGCGAGATGGAAAAGTTGGTAGAACGCTGTCTGGTACTTGAATCGCGTCGAGAAGTCGAAGATGTTCTCCGGCTGGACTATTGCGTTCTCGTAGACGGACGAGCCGGAGCCAGTCGTCTGCTGGCCGAACCCGTTCCAGTCGTCACTGTGTGTGACACCGGGTTGTCTCGCTTCGACTGCGGCGATCACGAATGCGCCGGTGTCGGTGCGCTGCGAGTACAGGTCGATCCAGTCGGCGAAAATGGAACCCGTGCTGTAGAACTTTGCCCCGTTCGCCAGGAAATGGTCGGCATCGGGTGCGGGCGAGACCTTGGTGTTGGCTTCGCCCAATGCAACGTCGCCGATTTCGGTCCACGCGTTGCCGACCAACTGTCCCTCCGCGAAGCGTCGGAGCCAGGTGTCACGCTCAGGCCCGGGGTCGGCGACCAGTCGGTCTTCGACAAACGCGAAATGACCGCGCAGTGCCTGGGTGATGTTGGAATCGGCGCTCGACAACTCGACTAGTAACCGGATCAATTGCGGGATGCTCGCGCCGGATCCACCGTGTGTTGTCGGCACCCGAACGGCGCCGAAGCCTGCTTTCTTGAGTGCGTCGATCTGTTGGAAGGGAAGCACGTGATCGCGTTCGCGTTCGACGACGGCTTGTGCGATGTCCGCGAAGATCGGACGGAATTTTGCTGCCAGTGTTTCGTAGTCGACCTCACTCTTGATCGGATCTGCAGACCGGGAAACGGCATTCGGCGTCAGTGCGGTGGTCATGGGAAGAATGCAAGCTGTAATCACCAGGGGCGTCGATCCTTCATCGCGACCTGATTCGAAGTGTTGTCAGTCCGCGCAAATCTCGGTTCGATGGCCTGCCGGGCAGTTGTACCGGAATCGGATGGTCAGTGCGATTGCTCGTGAAGGTGTTCTACGATCCATCCGTTCCATTCGACAGTTCCTCCGGAACCACAATCGTGTCGGAACGGCTGCCCTGGAGAGCCGGGTCGAACGACCACGCGAAAGTCTCTCGCCTCCAATCGAAGATCGACAGTCGTGTGTTCTCCGTCGACGCTCTCGGCGACACTCTCGAGTGCGTCCGTCGCGACGATGCCGGTAACGCGTCGGACTGCGTGTTCGGCGGCCTGAGCGGCCTGTGACAGTGCCGCTCGGCCGCGCAGGTGCAGCAGCTCCAATTCTCCGGCTTGGTATTTTTCGGCTGCATCGATTGCGGAGTTGCCGTCCAGTCGGCTGAAATAGACTGCGGCGGGCCACGCAATCATGTTGGCCGCGAAACGATCTCCGCCGATGTGACTGCATTCCCACACATCTGCGATCTGTGCCGCGTTCAGCGCCGACACGACCGGGCGACCGAGTTCCGCGCAGCACGCATCCTTCTTTCCATGTGTGCAGACCGCGAAGAGCGGTTCCGTGCGGGAACGGCCGAAGTCGGGTTCCACACCGGTGGCCATCGATTCGAACGGCAGTACCGACAGGTCCTCGTATCGGTCGACCGACCCTTCCCGCATCCACTGACGTGTGCCGTCCGTCCAGGCGAGTACGCACGTCGGGGTTAGGACTCGGCGGATACGGGGCCGCCGGATCACCACGAGGCGGATACGACCCTGCGCTGTGTAGATTTTTTCGGTGAGTGCGACGGGGAGAACGTCGTCAGGAGCGGACGCCGGCCAGGGGCCTGGGTGCTCGATCAACACCCACAGATGTGTCATTCCGGCGCGACCGACCATCGGTTCACCGACGGTCGACGACTGCCGTGTACAGGCGTGAGGGCGTCGACTGGTTTGCGGATTGGCGACAAATTCCGGAAAGCACTGCATAGATGCCTTCCCCAGGACACCGTCGCTGCAGGTGTGGCAGGGAAGGGAAGACATGATGAGGCTCCAGTCTCGTAGGTTAGGCTCACCAGACTATTGGATGGTGAATCCTTTGCTCAGCCGTGGTGAATGCGCGTGGCTTTGACGGTCGAAAGCAGTCGGTAACAGGAGTGTTGGGAATGAAACGCAGTAACTCGCGGGCGAAGTACGTGCTGGGTGGTTTTGTCCTCGCCGCCATCGTGGCAACGACAACGGCGTGTGGCAGTGACGACAAGACGGATACCGACAGTCAGTCCGCCGACACCGTGCACGCGGTCACCCATGCCCGCGGAACCACGGACGTACCGATGGATCCGCAGAGAGTTGTCGTGCTCGAGCCGGTTCAGCTCGACACGTCGGTAGCGCTGGGCGTGATTCCCGTGGGCACCGCGGTCCTCAGCGAGACGACCGGTGTTCCGGCGTACCTCGGTGAGAAGGCCGCGGAGATCGAGATGGTCGGCACCGTCGCGGCGCCGAACCTCGAGAAGATCGTCGCACTGAGCCCGGACCTGATCGTCGGAACGGAATCGCGGCACGGTGATCTGTACGAGCAACTCGCTGCCATCGCGCCGACCGTCTACATGGCGACCCAGACCGATCCGTGGCAGGACAACGTCCAGTTCGTCGCAGAGGCGTTGAACAAGACCGATAAGGCAGGCGAACTGCTCGGTGACTACACGGCACGCTGCGAGGAAGTGGCGAGCAAGCACAGCACCGAGGGCAAGACCGCTCAGCTCATCCGCCCACGCGATGACGTTCTGACGCTGTACGGACCCACGTCGTTTGCCGGAAGCACTCTCGAATGCGCGGGACTCACGATTCCCGCACGCGACTGGGAGAACTCGATCTCCGTCGACCTCTCCCCGGAATTCGTCTCCGGAGCCAACGCCGACCTCATCCTGGTCACCTCCGCGAAGCCGGCAGATGCCAGCACGATGCCGAAGGCCGTGGCGGACAACGCCGGATTCTTCCCGAACCCACATCTGGTCGACATGTCCTACTGGATCACGGGCGTCGGACCGCTCGGCGGCCTCACCGTTCTGGACGACCTCGATCGCATTCTCGGAGCATCGAAGTAGCAGTAGGTGAGAACAAGCAGTAGGTGAGAACAAGCAGTGGGCGAGAACTGGCAGTCGGCAAGAGTCGCTAAGTTGGACCTATGACAACTCCAGTACAGAACATCGCGATCAACACCCTCGGTGGCGTGCCCACCTCGTTGGGTGAATACGACGGCCGTGCCGTGCTCGTGGTCAACGTGGCATCCAAGTGTGGACTGACCCCGCAGTACTCGGCGCTCGAGAAGCTGGCCGGCGAGTACGCCGATCGCGGTCTGACCGTGATCGGCATCCCGTGCAACCAGTTCATGGGGCAGGAACCGGGTACCGCCGAAGAGATCGAGACGTTCTGCTCCACTACCTACGGCGTCACGTTCCCGCTCCTCGAGAAGATCGAGGTGAACGGCGAGAACCAGCATCCGCTGTACGCCGAACTCACCAAGGCTGCCGACGCCGAAGGCGCTGCGGGCGACATCCAGTGGAACTTCGAGAAGTTCTTGATCGGACCGGACGGCACCGTCGTCAACCGCTTCCGTCCGCGGACCGAACCTGACGCTCCCGAGGTTGTCGCCGCCATCGAAGCCGCGCTTCCCAAGAATTAGTAGCCGCGCTTCTCAAGAACTAGTAGCTGTGCTGAAAACTGCCGCCGGATGATCATCCGGCGGCAGTGTGCTGTTCACCCACAGCTGCCACTATCGGAGTATGTCCGCAGAACTGATCGTGTCGGTATCCGGAATCAGAGACGAGACATGTTATCTCGCTGCCGGATTCGCAGACGAGATGGACGCTCGAGGTGTCCGCCTGTCGCTCCTGGTGGCGCCGCGACTGAAGGACAAATATCGACTGGCCGACGACGCGGTGACGACGGCCTGGCTGCGTGAGCGTCGTGAGCACGGCGACGCCATCGTTCTGCACGGCTACGACCAGGCCGCGACCAAGCGTCGTCGAGCCGAGTTCGCCACTCTGTCGAAGCACGAAGCAAAACTGCGACTACTCGCTGCGGATCGGGTTCTCGAGCATGCAGGCCTTCGGACCCGGGTGTTCGCACCGCCGCGCTGGGTGGCGTCGCCTGGTGCCATGTCGGTGTTGCCGGAGACCGGCTTTCGGACGATGGCAGGCCTCGGCGCAGTACACGATCTGACCCGTGGAACCTTGCAGCGGGGAAGGGTTTTCGGTATCGGCGAGGGCTTCAAGGCCGAGCCGTGGTGGTGTCGCGCATTGGTTCTCGGAGCCGGGCGCGCCGCCAAGCGTGGGGGACTGGTCAGATTGTCGATTACTGCCAAGCAGTTGGGAAACGAGGGCCCACGTCAGGCTGTTCTCGACGCTGTGGACCTCGCGCTTTTTCATGAGGCCACCTCGCAGGTATACCGATGGAACTCCCCGTCGCAGGCACTCGGCGCTGCCTGAATTCGGTCATTGGCAACTATTTGATAGCTGCGAGATGGTGTCGTGTGTCCGGGTTGCCCGAGCAGGCAGACTCTTCGCATTTATCCCGTTCCTTGCAGGCAGTAGGGCCGATTAGGTCAAAGTCGCATAAAGTGGACGTTGAATTCGAGTACGGCGTCGCCCAACCTTTTCGCTGCTACAGTGCGGGCAGTTAATCTGCCGCTAGTAGACGAAGTTGAGGTTCACCATGCGCGCACGAGGGTTCTCCAAGTCGGCCGAAGGTCTTGTCGCTCTGGCTGTGGGCGCAGTCGTCTGTGCTGCAATCGTCCCGGCAGTTGCGTCTGCCGCTCCGACCGGCGTGGTTCACACGCTGCCGACGGGCGGTGTCGACGGTGGTGCGAGCGAAGGCACCCGCACCGCAACTGTCGACGACGAAGGTGAGCAACTCACACTGCGGCTTCACAAGATGAATCTGCGGGGATCCGACTTCTCGATGGCCGTACAGGAAAACGGCGGCGAGCTGACCGATGTGGTGATCCCGGCGCCCCGTTCGTACATCGGCAGCGTGGAAGGGCGTCCGGACGCAATCGTCTCCGCCATCGTCGACTCCGCCGGAACACTTCGCGGGCAGGTGATTTTCGATCGTGGTGCTTCGATCGAGTTCGTGGGATCCGACGTGGTCGGTCGCAGCACGGCGCCGATCGACGCAAAACCCAAGTGGCCGAACACCTCTATTGCGTCGGCCTCGGCCGCAAGCGTCGGCAAGACGGTGAAGCAGTTCGTGGTGGGATTGGATCTCAGTGGCGAGTGGTACTCCGCGCACGGCGCAGGCAGTCCCGCCGTCGCTCTGGATCGGGCCGAGGAATCAATGGCCCGAACCGCTGCCATCTGGATCAGAGACGTCGGAATTCGGCCGATCCTGGGTCGGGTTGTCCTTCGGGCCGATGCCGCGAGTGACCCGTATTCGAGCAGTTGTGAAAACCTCGACCAGTTGGAAGGTCTGTGGTCCGATCAGGTCGGGACGAGCGTCGATCAGGCGACTGTCGTCTGCGCTTCCGGTGGCGGCAATGCCTACTACTCGACGTTCGAGCTCGATCACAGCTACGCACAGGTCGGTGCCGAGCCCGATGGCAACTTCAGCCGCGTTCTCCGCCACGAGTTGGGCCACAACTTCTACGCCGACGACTATCACGGCGGCGGCGCCGAGGGATCGACCATCATGAACGGCAACGACCTCTCGCGCTTCGACGGCACCGAATTTGCTGCCATCGTCGATGCCGCGGACGTGGCCTCGGATCGACTCGACGACGTCGGTCGGTACACGGCAAGCCCGATCCCGCCGTACGCCGCACTCGACACCGCGCAGGTCCGCTCAGATGGCACAGTCACCGTCGACGCCGTCGCGAATGATCATGACAGCAACGGAGATTCGATCAAGGTAACCGGGGTCGAGGCGACGTCACTTCTCGGTGGCACCGCAAAGCTCGAAAACGGCGAAGTGGTGTTCGAGGCCGGAACGAAGACAGGCACCGACAGGATTCTCTACACACTCACCGACGCAGCCGGTGGGACGAGCACCGGCTGGATCATCGTCGATGTGAGTGCGTGAGGACTGAATCAGGCGACTTCGACGCTCGACTCCTCGCCGAGAACTCGGAACTCGGTACCGTCGGCAGCCATTTCCGAGTATCGACCGTAGAAGATGCCTGTGGCTTCGTCGCGGATGATCGCTTGATGGATGGGAACCGCGACGCGCGGCGCTACCGCGCGGAGGTAGTCGATGGCCTCCGAGATCTTGAGCCACGGTGCGGCGGCGGGAAGGGCAAGAACGTCGACCTTCTGTTCGGGGACGTAGAGGGAATCGCCGGGATGCATGAACTGCGCCGGGTTGGTGGCGTCGCCGAGGAGGAACGCGGTGTTGTCGATCATCGGTAGGTCCGGATGGATGATCGCGTGCTCTCCGCCGGTTCCGGTCACCTCGACGTCGCCGATGCTGAACCGGTCGCCCGGCCGGACTCCCGTCCAGCGCCCACCGAGCTTCTCAGCCGTCTGCGGATCGCTGTACAGCACCGCGTCGGGGTTCGCTTCGGCCAGTTCGGGTAGCCGCGCCGGGTCGGCGTGATCGGGGTGTTGATGTGTCACGAGGATGGCGTCGAGGCCGGTGATGCCTTCGAATCCGTGCGAGAAGTTGCCGGGATCGAAGAGGATTCTCGATCCGTTCAACTCCACGAGCACACAGGAATGGCCAAAATGTGTCAGTCGCATGATTTCGAGTATGCGCCGCCCTGGAGTGACTCGCAGGCGGGTTTCGCGGGTGTTGGCCGTCACGCCCCGATCACTCGATGCGAACCATCTCGGGTGCGCCCGGTAAACTGGCCATCACCCGAGCGTTTCACTCCGGGTTCGCGCACTAGTACCGAGGAGCAGCACGTGGCCCGTGTCGTCGTCGAAGTCATGCCCAAGGCCGAGATTCTCGACCCCCAGGGACAGGCAATTGTCGGGGCACTGTCTCGCCTGGGCTTTGCAGGAGTATCCGATGTCCGTCAGGGCAAGCGGTTCGAGTTGGAGATCGACGGCAGTGTCGAAGACGCCGAACTCGAGAAGATCGCCGAAGGCCTGCTGGCCAACACGGTGATCGAGGATTGGACCGTCAGGCGAGTCGAGGCATGAGCGCACGTATCGGGGTTATCACGTTCCCGGGCACGCTCGACGACATCGATGCTGCTCGGGCCATCAACCTGGCCGGCGGTGAAGCTGTCGAACTCTGGCACGGCGACGCAGACCTCAAGGGTGTCGACGCGGTTGTCGTTCCCGGCGGATTCTCCTACGGCGACTACCTTCGTTGCGGCGCGATCGCACGTTTTGCTCCCGCGATGGGCAAGGTTGTCGAAGCAGCCAAGGGCGGCATGCCGGTCCTGGGCATCTGCAACGGTTTCCAGATCCTCTGCGAAGCAGGTTTGCTCCCCGGTGCCCTGACCCGTAACCAGGGTCTGCACTTCATCTGCCGCGACGAGTGGTTGACGGTCGAAGCCAACAACACGGCTTGGTCCTCACGCTATGAGGCCGGCGCCCAGATCCTCATCCCGCTCAAGTCGGGTGAAGGTCGCTTCCAGGCTTCCGAGAATGTTCTCGACGAACTCGAGGGTGAAGGCCGCGTCGTCTTTCGCTACTCGGAGGAGAACCCCAACGGTTCGCAGCGTCGTATCGCCGGTATCTCTTCGGCCAACGGCCGCGTCGTCGGTTTGATGCCGCACCCCGAGCACGCCACCGAGGCTCTCACCGGACCGAGCGACGACGGACTCGGCTTGTTCTACTCGGCACTCGACGCGATCGTCACTGCCTGATCGCCTGCTGATTTTCACCACTGAACGCCGACCGGAAATCCGGTCGGCGTTCAGTCGTTTGTGGGGGCGTCCCGGTTCTCGGGTTACTGGCTGTAGGAACTGAGGAAGTTGCCGAGACGCTCGAGGGCGGTCGCGAGGTCGTCGGTGTTCGGCAGGGTCACCAACCGAAAGTGGTCGGGTTCGATCCAATTGAACGCGCGGCCGTGACTGACCAGAATCTTTTCCGATTCCAGTAGATCGAGAACGAACCTCTCGTCGTCGACGATGCCGAACTTGTCGACATCGAGCTTCGGGAACAGATACAGCGCGCCGTCGGCCTGCTGACAGCTGATCCCGTCGATGCTGTTGAGCGTGCTGTGCGCGAGATCGCGCTGTGCTGTCAGTCGACCTTGCGGGAGCAGGAGGTCCTTGATGGACTGGCGTCCGCCGAGTGCGGTCTGGATCGCGTGCTGCGCCGGCACATTGGCACACATTCGCATGTTGGCCAGCAGTTTGATGCCTTCGATGAAACTCGACGCCCGCTCGAGTGGTCCGGTGATGGCCAGCCATCCGGCTCGGAACCCGCAGACGCGGTAGGCCTTGGACAGGCCCGAGTACGTCAGACACAAAACGTCTCGCCCGGTCATCGACGCAAGGTTTGTCATGGATCGGCCGTCGTAGACGATCTTCTCGTAGATCTCGTCGGCGAAGAGCATCAGGTCATGCTTGCGGGCAATGTCGACGAAGCGTTGCAGCACCTCCGTCGAGTAGACGGCGCCCGTCGGATTGTTGGGATTGATGACGACAATCCCTCGGGTGCGCGGAGAGATCCGGGCTTCCAGATCGTCGAAGTCCGGTGCCCAGCCCTGGCTTTCATCGGTGAGGTAGTGAACCGGCGTGCCGCCGGCAAGTGAAACCGAAGCCGTCCACAAGGGGTAGTCGGGAGCGGGAATCAGGATCTCGTCCTCGGGATTGCAGAGCGCCTGCATCGTCAGCGTGATCAGTTCGGAGACGCCGTTTCCGAGATAGATCTCGTCGACGGTGACGTCGGTGATACCCCGCGTCTGGTAGTACTGGACCACCGCGGTGCGCGCCGAATACAGTCCGCGAGAATCGCAATATCCCTGGGCGGTAGGGAGATTGCGGATCATGGCCATCATGATTTCGTCCGGTGCTTCGAATCCGAAGGGGGCTGGATTACCGACGTTGAGTCGCAGGATCGTGTGTCCCTGATCCTCGAGTTCTTCGGTCTTGTCGAGAATTCGCCCTCTGATGTCGTACCTGACATTCTCGAGCTTGCGGGCCTGATCGATGGGTGTGTTCACGCGGTTACGTACCTCTCCGGTTCGGGTGGGCGAGTTGTGTTTCAGATGAGAAGGGCGCCTCAGGGTTCGGTCTGGAAACGGACATTGATTCGCGATAGCGCTAGCGGCGAGAGGAGAGTAGCGCTACTATGATTCGACATGTCCAATGATAGCAGTTCGAGGATTGTCGCAGCCTTGCGCGAATGGATCGCGACGGCACCTCCAGGCGCGAAGCTTCCGTCCACTCGGTCGCTCGTGAGCCTGCACGGGGCGAGCCCGGTCACCGTGCAGAAGGCGCTGCGAACGCTGGTATCTCAGGGGGTTGTGGAGGCTCGTCCCGGTGTGGGGACCTTCGTACGCGCCGCACGCGTCGTGCGACCCAACGACTACGGGTGGCAGACAGCGGCGCTCGGATCGCCGAACTATCGTCTGCAGCTGCCTATTGCGCTGCAGTCCACCTCCAACGACGTGATCGCGCTGCATTCCGGCTATCCGGCCCGAGAGCTGTTGCCCGAAGGGCTGGTTCGTGCAGCATTCACCAGGGCGACGCGAACCGACGCCGTGTTCAATCGGCCCCTCGCTGCCGGGCTTCCGGAACTGCAGTCCTGGTTTGCCTCCGAATTGGGTTCCGCAACTCCTGCCGGCATCACTCCGCCGGGGCCGAACGACGTGGTTGTACTTCCCGGCAGTCAGGGTGGGCTTGCGACGTCCTTCCGCGCGTTGGTGGGGGAGGGGCGTCCGTTGCTCATGGAATCGCCGACCTACTGGGGTGCGATCCTGGCTGCCGCCCAGGCCGGAGTCACGGTCATTCCGATCTCCAGTGGTGCCAACGGTCCTGATCCCGAAGAGCTTTCGCGTGCATTCGAACAGACCGGTGCCCGTGCGTTCTACGCACAACCGAGCTTCGCGAGCCCGACGGGAGCGCTGTGGTCGCCGTCGTTGGCTGACAAGGTTCTCGACACCGTCCGTCGGCACGGCGCCTTCCTCATCGAGGACAGTTCGGCGCTCGACTTCGGAATCACCGCAGATCCCAGCCCCATCGCTGCACGCGACGACAGCGGACACGTCGTCTACCTTCGTGCACTGACCAAGAGCGTGTCGCCATCGGTGCGAGTTGCCGGATTGATCGCCCGAGGCCCGGCCTACGAGCGGATTCTTGCTGATACACAGGCAGATTCGATGTATGTCAGTGGGATGCTGCAAGCGGTAGCGCTCGACGTCGTGACCCAGCCGGCCTGGCGCACGCACTTGCGCCGGCTTCGTCACCAACTCGAGGCCAGACGCGACCTCCTCGTGTCGAGTCTGCGCGAGCATGCGCCGGACGCTCACCTCGACGCTGTACCGCAAGGCGGACTCAACCTCTGGCTTCGGCTCCCGGACACCACGAATCTCGAACGTGTCGTGCAGGACTGCCGGTCGGCCGGCGTCATCGTCGGGGCCGGTGACGATTGGTTCCCGGCAGAACCGACCGGAAAGTTCCTGCGGCTCAACTACGCCGGACCGAACCCGGGTGAGTTCCCCGACGCCGCCCGCATCATCGGCCGAGCAATCACACAACATATGTAGAACTTCACCTCGCTGGTGGTTGACCTGAACTTCCGTTGAGGTTTTATCGTCGTGTCCATGAACAAACAAGCGATGCAGCCACCGGCCAATCAGCCGATCGGATTCTGGACAGCGCGCGCCGGTGAAGCGATTCGCGCGCGCACGCGCGGAGCGCTCGAAGCAATCGGCGTGACCCAGCCGGGGTGGTGGGTCCTGCACCAACTTTCGCTGCACCCTGAAGGGGTGGAGCGAGCTGTCCTCCTGCGAACGATCGGTCCGAACGAATCAACCGACGTGATCGACGCGGCCGTCGACTCTGCTCTCGACCTGGGCTGGGCGCGTGAAGACGAGTCTGTCCTTCTCCCTACTGATGCGGGCACCCAGCAGTTCGATCGCGCCGCGCGGGTACAGCAGATGCTGCAGGAAGAGCGGATGCAGGGAATCAGCGAAGAAGAATTCGTCACCACCATCACGGTTCTGCAGCGAACCATCAAGAACGTGGGCGGCGACGCCTGGCACTGGTAGCCACCACTACCGCCGCCCGCTGTCTGGCAGGGCGGACTCGATCAACTCGACGGCACGAGATACACCGCCCGCCGCTGCGAGTTCTTTTGCCAACTCTGCACTGCGTCGGCGGAACTCGTCCGAGCTCACCCGAGTCAGCGCCTCACGAAGCTCTACTGCCGTGACGGTGGCGCCGTCGACGCGTACTGCGACACCGGCGTCGACGAGCGAGTCGGCGTTGCCGAACTGATCGACGGCTTGCGGCACCGCGATCATGGGTGTGCCGGTCACGAGCCCCTCGCTGGATCCGCCCATACCCGCGTGGGTCACGAATGCGTCGGCCTGCTGCAGAATCGCGAACTGCGATACCCAGCGGTGTATTTCGACGTTGGCGGGTAGTGGTCCGAGATCCGAGATCTGCACCTGCTTTCCGATCTGGAGGACGACGTGCCAGCCGTCCATCGGGCCGAAAGCCTCGACGCAGGTGCGATAGAAATCCGGATGATCGGTGAAGGCTGAACCCAGCGAAATCAACACAAGCTTGCGTTCGGGATCCGGGTTCACCCAGGGTTGATTGCTCGGTTCGAGTGCGGGGCCGACAAACGTGTAGACGTCGCGGTTCACTCGATTGGCGTTGGGCTGCATCGATTCTGCGATCAGCACGATTGCACGGGGTGGGCGTCCGGTGAACTCACGCGGATCGACCTCGACGCCTTCGGCGCGGAAGAACCGGGCCTCGCGATCGAGTAGGTCGACGCCTCTCGGATCGGAACGAATCTCGTCGTACATCGGTGCGGCGTCGTCTTCGTAGCCGTCCCAGGCAACATACGTCGGCGACAACTGGATGATGGGAACGTTCCACTGCTGAGCCAGTATTCGCGCGGGGATCCCGGCGATGTCGTAGAGAAAGAGGTCGGGACGGTCGTCGTCGTAGATTTGGCGCAGCTGCGGCAGCATCGCCTCGTAGTCGTCCTGGAAAATCGTCAACTGATCGATCAGATCCCCATCCCAACTCTTCTCCGGTTCGGCGCCGTCAGGGGAAGGAACGAGGCTGGGCAGCGTGGAGACGTACGGTGCGAATTCGGCCCCGGTCGCCTCGATGACCTCGCGCATCGACTCGTCGTTGGCGTAGGTGACGCGGTGACCGGCCGCGACGAGACGCGCGATGATCGCCAGGCTCGGATTGACGTGGCCAGGTGCCGGAATGCTCACCATGGCGATATGTCTGCGGGTCATCGATCACTCCTGCCGTCTGACTGTTGTCGAACAACAACTGTTCTGGAACAACTCCGGATACCGGACCGAGACTATCCACCAGGATGGGTAACGGCATCTGATTTTTGCCGGGGAAGTACCGTGCGCACTCGAGTAGGACTACGCATCCGAGTGCCGGGATGGGCGAGCAGACTTCGAAGCATGAGCACACCGACAACACCTTCGAAGACCACTGCAGCCTTCTATCTGCAGGCCGGAATAGCCTTTGCCGTCAGTTTTGTCGGCACCCTCCTCGGAATTGCGTATCTTCCGATCGATGCGTGGCAACGCGGATTTCTCGGAATGTCCTTGCTGTTCTTGGTCACCAGTACGTTCACGTTGGCCAAGGTGATTCGTGATCAGCAGGAGGCGTCTACCGTCAGGGTTCGAGTGGACGAGGCTCGACTCGAGAAGTTGATCGCCGAGCACGATCCGTTCAAGGCAGCTGCCTGAGTCCCATCGGCACAGTGAGGACGAGCGTGCTGCCGAGCGGCTGCTCGTTGCGGCGGGCCGTCAGGTTGCCGCCATGCGCCAGCGCGAGGCTCCTCGCAATGGTCAGTCCCAAACCAGAGCCGTCGGATCGATCACCGCGATGGAAACGGTCGAAGACGGATTCGAGTTGGTCTGCGGGAATTCCGTCACCGGTATCGGTGACGGACACCGTGAGGTGATCACCTTCCCGTGCGAGTGTCACCTTCACCGAACCTCCGGTTGGAGTGTGCCGCAACGCGTTTTCGAGCAGGTTGGCGAGGATCTGTTCGATTCGTTGGCGATCGACCTCGGCCGTGACCGGTTGCGGAGGCAGGGCGGTTGTCAATTCGACTCCACGATCGGCAAAACGTGGCCCCGCTGCTGCCGTTGCGCTGCAGACGATGTCGTCGAGATTCTCGGTCCGGCGATCGAGTTCGAGAGCGTGTTCGTCGGCAGCGGAGACGTCCGCCAGATCGCACGACAGCCGACGCAGACGTTCGAGTTGATCGCGCATCACCGACCACGACGAAGGATCTGTCGGCACAACTCCGTCCTCGATACCGTCCACGTACGCAGCCAAAGTCGATACCGGAGTGCGCAATTCGTGGGCAAGGTCGGCAAGCAGTCGTTTGCGGACCCGATCCGAATGATCAAGGCGTGCAGCCATGTCGGCGAATGCCGTTTCGAGACGCGTGAAATCGGCATCTACGTCGGACCTGCCGATAGTCACGTCGAAGTTCCCGTCGGCGACGCTTTGCGCCGCCTCTGCCAGCATGGTGATCGGTGCCGTGACGCGTCGGACGATGTAGACCGCGGCGATGCCTGCGCCCACCAGCGCGACCGCGATCCCGCACAACAGAGCAATGGTCATGGTCTGAGCGAATGCTTCTTCGGTGTGGGTACGGACATTCGAGTCTTCGATGCCGGCCATCATGAGGTGGTTGTGAAAGAGCGGGGCAGCGACGGCGATGGCAACGGCGGCGATGACGAGGCAGGCGACGAACAGGACGGCGAGCTGCGCGAGCAGTAGTTTTCCGCGTAGCCCGAGTCTTTTCATGACGACCGCGTTCATGACGACCTCAGTGAGTATCCGACGCCCCTGACGGTTCTGATGAACCGCGGATCGGTCGCGTCGTCGCCGAGTTTGCGGCGTAATGCACGGACATGGACGTCGACGATGTGCTGGTCCCCGAACCAGGGCGACCCCCACACCGAGGCGATGATCTCGGCCCGACTCCAGGCTGCGTCGGGTCGGGATGCGAGCGCGGACAACAGGGTGAACTCGGTGGGGGTCAGATCGACCAGGTTGTCGTCGACACGGACCGTGCGGGCCAGGACGTCGATGTCGAGTCCGGGAGGCGTTGGCAGCACTTTCGGCAGCAAACTCGACGCGCGTGGCCGTCTGAGCAGAGCTTTCACTCGCGCAACCAACTCGCGGGGGCCGAAGGGTTTGACCACGTAGTCATCCGCGCCGGCCGCCAGACCCGTCACCTTGTCCGACTCTTCACCACGGGCGGAGAGCATCAGGATGTACGCGTCCGAGAAGGTGCGGATTCGTCGGCAGACTTCCATGCCGTCGAAGCCCGGGAGCATCAGATCGAGCACGATCAGCGCGGGCTCGAATTCGCGCACCGAACGTACTGCGCTCGGCCCGTCGTGGGCGAGGCGCACGGTGAATCCTTCGCGTGTCAGATAGTTGGCGACAACCTTCGCGAGGGCAGTCTCGTCGTCGACGACAAGAACACGCCCCGGTTCCTCACCAGGTCGTAGTTCGGCGCTCATCAAACCGAGGTTAGTCGACTGCGTGTCTGCATTGCTGTCGTGTGGTGGTTTCCGCTCGACTGTGAAGATTCGATGAAGGAAGCCTGTTTGGGCCGGTTATCGGGCTTCGAGGCGGATTTTCGCCGGTAACGTGGCAACTGTGCATGTGCAGCATTGTTGTCAAATCAATTGTGGTGCAGTGCATATCGAACAGAATCAATTTTCGGGAGTGAAACATGTCTTTGACGGTCAGGAAGAGCGCCGCACGGTTCGTACCGGTTGTGGCAGCGGCAGCACTGTTGATTGCCGGATGCTCGGACAACTCCGGGGAGAGCGTCAACCATTCTTCCGAAACAACCAGCGTCGCAGCACAGTCGGAGATTCCTGCGGGTGTCAATGCTGCCGACATCGAGTTTCTCGAAGGGATGTACCCGCATCACGCGCAGGCATTGGACATGGCCAGAATGGTCGACGGTCGAACCGACAATGCCGAACTTCTCTCTCTTGCAGCGCAGATAGAGGCAGCGCAAGGCCCGGAAATGGCTCAGATGACGGAATTGCTGACGAAGTGGGGACGCCCCGATCCTTCGTCGAGTTCGATGGAGGGCATGGATGATTCGGCGCATGCGGGACACGGCGTCGGGATGGCCGAGATGCCGGGCATGATGTCGGCCGACGACATGACCGCCCTCACCGACGCCAGTGGCGCGGAGTTCGACAAGTTGTGGCTGACGATGATGATCGAGCACCACAAGGGTGCCATCACCATGTCCCAGACCGAACTCGACAACGGGCTCGATCCATCGGCGGAAAAGATGGCAGAAGCGATCATTGCCGGTCAGCAGGCGGAAATCACTCAGATGGAAGCGATGTTGAAGGAGAAATGAACGGTTGACCTCGGCCGCGTGACCTTGCTCGGTGGCCGAGTCGGGCATACGTTCGAGGCTGATGGTTTGACCGCTGCAGTGCCGAAATCACACGCGAGGGGATGACCGCCACATGGATCACAGTCAGATGGACCATAGCGAGACGGACCATAGCGAGACGGACCATAGCGCGATGGACCATAGCCAGATGGAGCACGGTGCACACGGTGGTCACGCGGATCATGTCGCACAGTTCCGGACGTTGTTCGCAGTCATGCTGGTAATCGCAGTTCCGGTTGTTGCGGCAGATGCGATGTTCGCTGATCTGGTCGGGTACACATTGCCGGAAAACTCTCTGGTGGAATGGATCTCACCGGTGCTCGGCACCGTGATGTACCTCTGGGGAGGCAAGCCGTTCCTCACCGGCGCTGTCGCCGAAATACGTTCTCGGCAACCCGGAATGATGCTTCTGATCGCACTTGCCATCACCGTTGCCTTCTTCGCTTCTTGGGCTGCAAGTCTGCACTGGGTGGATCACACTCTTGATTTCTGGTGGGAGCTCGCGCTTCTGATCGTGATCATGTTGTTGGGTCACTGGATCGAGATGCGTTCGCTCAGTCAGACATCGAGCGCCTTGGATTCGCTTGCCGCTTTGCTGCCCGACGAGGCCGAACGGGTGGTGGGGGAGTCGGTGGAAACCGTGCCCACCGCAGCTCTGGCCACCGGCGACCTGGTGATAGTTCGTCCCGGCGCCCGCGTTCCCTCGGACGGAACGGTCGTCGAGGGAAGCGCCGACATGGACGAATCCATGATCACGGGCGAGTCGAAGACCGTCCGGCGGACTGTCGGAGATCAGGTGGTGGCCGGCACCGTAGCCACCGACTCGGCACTTCGGCTTCGAGTCACCGCTGTGGGAGAAGACACCGCGCTCGCCGGTATTCGGCGCCTGGTCGAACAGGCCCAGAACTCGTCGAGTCGTGCTCAGGTGTTGGCGGACAAGGCCGCTGCTCTGCTGTTCTGGTACGCACTGGGCGCGGCAGTGCTGACCGCGATCGCCTGGAGTATCTGGGGCACACCGGAGAGCGCAGTCACCCGGACGATCACCGTTCTGGTGATCGCCTGCCCGCACGCGCTCGGGTTGGCGATTCCGCTGGTCGTCTCCATCGCGACGGAACGAGCAGCTCGGGCTGGGATTCTGATCACCGACCGCATGGCCCTCGAGGCGATGCGCAACGTAGACACCGTTCTCTTCGACAAGACCGGCACTCTCACCAAGGGGGAGCCCGCAGTGGTCGGTGTGCGCGGCGTCGACGGGTACTCCGACGACGAAGTTCTCAGCGCAGCAGCTGCCGTCGAATTCGACAGCGAACATCCACTCGGGCGCGCCGTCGTCGCAGCAGCGCGGGAGTTGTCGCTCGAATTCACTTCGGGTTCCGACTTTCAGGCGCACAACGGAATCGGGGTTGCTGCGGACGTCGGCGGCGCACGCGTCGGTGTCGGCGGACCGGGGATGTTGAGATCGGTCGGGGCCACAGCGATCCCGGGGACCGAAGAGTGGCTCAGTGACGGGTCGACGGTCCTGCATGTAGTGCGTGACGAGAAGGTAATCGGCGCATTGGCATTGGCCGACGAGATTCGCCCGGAATCAGCATTGGCCGTCGACGCCCTCCACGCTCGCGGTGTTCGAGTGGCCATGGTCACCGGAGACGCGGAGGCCGTGGCTTATTCGGTCGCCCGCAGACTCGGAATTGACGAGGTCTTCGCCGAGGTGCTTCCTCAGGACAAGGGCGCGCAGGTATCTCGGCTTCAGGCTGCGGGCCACCGCGTGGCGATGGTCGGTGACGGGGTCAACGATGCGCCGGCACTCGCCCAGGCGGATGTGGGTATCGCGATCGGTGCCGGAACCGACGTGGCGATCGCATCGGCGGGAGTTGTTCTGGCCAGCGATGATCCGCGTTCGGTGAGCTCGGTCATCGAGCTGTCCCGCGCCACCTACCGCAAGATGGTTCAGAACCTCTGGTGGGCAGCGGGATACAACGCGATCTCGGTTCCCCTCGCTGCGGGAGTACTGGCGCCCGTCGGGTTTGTGCTGCCGATGGAGGTCGGAGCAATCCTGATGTCGGTATCCACTGTGGTCGTTGCCGCGAATGCCCAGTTGCTGCGACGCTTGGACTTGCGGCAACCACCGGTGACCGCGTTCGAGTCGAGAGTGCTCACACCGCAGTAGTGAGCGGATGAAGCTGGACTACTGTCGGCTCAGGAACGGAACGAGCGCACGCAGCACAGCTTCGGAGTCCGCGACTGCGCTCGCGTGATCAGCCCCCTCGATCACAGTCAAGGCACTGTCCGGGATCAGCGACGCGAGATGCTCGGTATCCGGCAGGCGCTCGCGATCTCTCGATCCGACGAACAACAACGCCGGTGTGGTGATCCGTTGAAGCACGGCGTCGTCGATGCCCTGCTCCTTCTCGGCCCGGCGCATGTAGGCCGCGAGTGCGAGGGCATCGTTGATTCGAAAGGCAGTCGCAGTCTGAGGATCCACCGGTTTGCCGCGCCTCGCGCCCCAACCGCTCAGAAACCCCTCGATACCGCCGCTTTCGAGTGCGTCGATGCAGCCTGGGAAGAACAATGCGTCGAACGCCCCCGTCATCGGCCGGCTACTACCGCCCCCGACGGTCAGCGATCGCACCCGTTCGGAGTGCTCGACAGTCAGCGACATCACCGAGCGCCCGCCGAACGAGTATCCGAGGACGTGAGCCGGTTCGAACGGAGACTCCGTGTCGAGGATCTCCAGGAGGTCGCCGACCACCAGATCCATTGCATACGAATCGGAGTCGTGTGGTTTGTCACTGCGTCCGTGACCCCGCATGTCGACGAGGATCAGACGATACTGTTCCTGGAGCGCCTTGACGTACCCGAAGCCACGCCAGATGGAGCGCGACAACGCTGTGCCGTGCACCATCAACAGGGGTGGGCCATCGCCCACGATCTGATAGGCGATCCGCGCACCGTCCACCGGATTTCTCACGTCGTGCAACACCCGTCCAGTATGGGTGCCAGCTACTGCGCACACGAACTCGAGTAGTCGTCCGGAGCCATTCCGACGGATGCCGTGAACTTTCACGACCAGTCGAGCAATCAACTCGGCCTCCCTCAGAGCTACCGGTCACTGCCCGGCCGGGCAGTACCCACTGTTCCAAGCAATGCATCGGTGAAGGGGTCTGCCGTGCTGACGCCTGCGGCTATGCCCCGAAGCAGAGCCTCGAAATCAGTGGCAACGACGGTGACCTCCTCGAACTCAGGCTCTCCTCCACGGACAACCTGACCGTCCGGTGTGAGCGCCAGGTACTCGTACCCATTGCGTACCGACAGCAGAATCGGGAGGTGAGTGGACCAGAAGGCGTTGATCGCCGCGCGCTCAGCCGGCCCGGAAGCGACCGCCAGGCTCTCGTGCCGGAACGCATTCCAAGGAAACGCCTCATCACTGACGCCGACTCCACCGGCATAGTTCTCCGCCGAGAGAAACCACACCTGGTCGTCGGAACTGGCAAGTACGGAGAACGAACTCGCCCACACGATGAGTTGATCACAAACGCCGACCAGCGGTTGCGGAACTGGGGCAGAGGCCGATCGAGTAGGTTCTCCGCGAACCCAACCTGCGATCGACAGCGCGGCGGTTGCGTCGAGGTGAAGGCACATCGCCCCACAGTAAGGCCAGACCGTCTCGCACCGATAGCGTCAACCGTCGGCCTACTCGGGATCGATGTCCTGAATACCATTCTCGTCCATGCTGATCCACCGCGTTATGCCGATGTCGCGCAGGAACGGCAGATCGTGACTCACCACCACGATGGCACCGCGGAAATCGGAAAGTGCCTGCGTGAGGTGGGTGAGACTCGGTAGGTCCAGGTTGTTGGTCGGCTCGTCGAGAAGAAGCAGCTGGGGCGCGGGTTCGGCCAGAAGGATCGTCGCTAACGCCGCGCGCAATCGTTCACCGCCGGAGAGCGCAGAAGCCAACACGTCGGAATCCGCTCCCCGGAAAAGGAACCGTGCCAACTGCCCACGAATTTCCTCGGCTGTTGCATGTGGCGCGGCCAAAGCGACGTTGTCCGCCACCGAGAGATCCTCGTCGAACACGTCGAGACGTTGGGGGAGCGCACGAGAGGCTACGAACGGAGTCGACGCAGCGAGTGCATCGAGCAACGTTGTCTTGCCGATTCCGTTGCGCCCCAGTAGCGCAATCCGCTCCGGCCCGGTGATCTGGAGCGACACCACTTGGCCGCTCCGCAACGTCACCTCGGCGAGCCGCGCAACCTGCTGCCCCGGATGAACCTCTGTAGCAGGAAGGTCCAGGCGAATCTCGCGATCGTCTCGAAGGAGTTCCTCTGCCTCCGACAGGGCGGACTTGGCCTCGTCCACCTTCCCGATATGGTTGAGGGCCAGCTTTCCGGCCGAAACTTGGGCTTGGCGTTTTCGTTCCTGCGCGATAATCAGTGGCACCCGCTTGTTCTCGAACATCTTCTGCCCATAGCGCTTACGTCGGTCCAGTTTTGTTCGAGCGTCGATCAGCTCGCGGCTCTGCTTCGCCAGATCGGCCTTGGCGTCGCGAACAGTGGCGAGTGCGTTTTCCTGCTCAGCGGTCACGACCTCCTGGTAGTGCGAGTAGTTGCCGCCGAACACGCGTAGATCCCCCCGACGTAGTTCGACCGTGTACTCCGCGGTGTCGAGCAGTTCCCGGTCGTGGCTGACGATCAGTACGGTTCCCGGAAACTGTTGGACTGCAGCATGAACTCGTGATCGAGCGTCGCGGTCCAGGTTGTTGGTCGGCTCGTCGAGGAGTAGCACCTGCGGATTCTTCAGCAGTGTTGCGGTCAAGCCGAGTAGGACGGTCTCCCCGCCGGAGAGGGTGCCGACGGTTCGGCTCAATGCTGCGGTATCCGGAACTACCTTCTCGAGGCCGAGTCGATGCAAGGTGGAGAGAGCGCTCTCCTCGATATCCCAGTTGTTGTCGACGAGTGCAAAATCGGACTCGGATCCGTCGCCGGTTTCGATGCGGTGCAATGCGTTTCGTAGTTCGTGGATACCGAGGATGCCGTCCACCCGAACACTCGGATCGAGTGTGATGTCTTGGCGGAGGCAGCCGACCTCGCCGGAAGCGGTCACGGATCCGGATTCCGGTGAGAGCTCTCCCGCGATCAATCGCAGCAGAGTCGACTTTCCCGATCCGTTAAGTCCCACGAGACCGACACGGCCACTGGGGAATACAAAATTGGTGCGGGAAAAGACTGATTCGCCGTCCGGCCAGATGAAGGTGAGATCCGAGAGCGACAGAGAAGGATGGGATTGGGTCATGAGTACTCCAGAGGGTGCTTGGACTGTGCGCCCGGCTCAGCAATTGCTGATGGGTGCGAGTGCCTTCGCGTGATGAACCTCTAGAGGAGCAACGGCCCGTTTCCTGTTCTGTCGGGAATGATTCGTGTTCCAGGCTAACGCGGTCGACCTGGCGGTGCAATGGGTTATTCGAGTCCGGCTCCTTGTGATCTTGACAATAGGCAAACGCATCGGCATTGTTACGCCTGCCAGATGATATGGCTGCCATACTAAATATGCGAGCAAGTATCAGGGAGGAAATCATGGCCGTAGAGGTACTCGAGTTGCATCACATCGGGTTGGGGATGGGGAATGACATCGCCGACCGAACCCGCGACTACTACCGGGACGTTCTCAATCTGACCCAGGATGCGGGACGCTGGCACATTCCCGGCATTCATGGTTACTTCCTCGATATTCCGAGTGACGTGCAGATTCATCTTCTCGGTAGCGACGGACCTTCGCCCTACAGCAAGGGGCCGGGCAAGGATCCGGTGGAAAATCACATAGCGCTCGCGGTCGCTGACATCGGGGCCGCCGAACGTGAACTGGACAAGCTCGGTGTTGAGTACTTTGCTCTGGACAACGTCGCCTCGCCCGACCTCAAGCAGTTGTTCGTGCGTGACCCGGCCGGCAACCTCGTCGAACTCCACCAGGTCGGATTGTGCAGATGCCGTAAGAGCCTGCGCGCCCAGCCCGCGGCCGGTGCGAACGAATGATTTTCGACGTGGGGGAGATGGCACCGAAGTCTCGCTACAACCTCCTCGCCTCCCTCATCGTTCCGAGACCGATAGCCTGGATCACGACGGTGGACGTCAGGGGCTCGGTGAACGCCGCCCCGTTCTCGTTCTTCAATCTGATGTCGGGAACGCCACCGCTCGTGTGCATCGGGATCGGCGCTCGTGAGGGAATTCCGAAGGATACTGCTCGAAATATCGGCTACACAGGTGAGTTCGTGATCAATCTTGTAGATCTCGAGTCTGTCGAGAGTATGAATATCACCGCCGGAGACTATCCAGCCGCAGTCGACGAAACGGCTGTCGCGGGTCTGGAACTGGTTGCTTCACAGAGCATTGCGCCCCCTCGGTTGGCAAGAGCACCAGTTTCGTTGGAATGCGTGGAACAACAGACGTTGTCGATCGGCTACGGGCGATCGATCGTGGTCGGCGAGATCACGACCGCACATGTCGACGACGAGCACGTGTTGGATCCGAGCCGAGGCCACATCGACGGTGCTTCGCTCGATCTCGTGGGGCGAATGCACGGTGGCGGTTGGTACACAACCACTTCCGACCCGTTCAGACTCGCTCGGGTCGATCAGCCTTCAGTCGAGTCCGGATCTTTGAAATGAGTCCACCACTTGCCGAGGATTCGGCCGAGGTCTTTTCGGTCTCGATCGGACAGAGGGGCGAGGAGGTCACGGCAAGCCTCTTCGAAGGCAGGAACCGTCTCCGCGACAGTGCCTTTCCCGATTTCCGTGATCTGGATGGGAGTGGACCGGCGGTCGGTCCCGGTCCGAGTGCGCTCGACGAATTCGCGCTTCTCGAGCCAGTCGAGGACGCCGGTTGCACTGGCACGGGAGATCCCGAAGTAATCCGAGATGCCGCTCGGTGTCTGCCGCATGTATGGCTCGTCTGTGTCGCTGATCGCCTGAGCGGCAAAGATGAGCAGAACGTCGAGCTTTCGTTCGGAAATCTCGAACGGTTCGAGGCTTCGGTTCACCGAACCGATGATGTCGTCGGCCAGCCACAGCGCGAGCAGCCCCAGTCGAGCAGCGGCAGGGTCGTCGGCAGATCCGTACTGGTCGAACATTGCCAGGACGGGTTCCATAGCTTCATCAGCGGTCCGTTTGCTGCGCTCGGCATTTGTTCCCGCCGCGCCGCGCCGATCGGCATTTGTTCCCGTCGCTTCCACGAATCGAGCTTACAAGTCTGCAGGCCGACCGCGGCAATGCGGCGGAAGCGTCTCGCGCGCGGATCGCTGCACTCACCTCCCCCAGAAATCTCGACAGCAGGAGCGTCATGCTGACTGAACGTCAAATACGGACCGCCGCCGAAGAACTCGACCAAGCAGAGCTGTCCGGTGTGCAGGTCGGACAGCTCTCCCTCGGATATCCGAAGATGGACCTCGACGACGCCTATGCAATTCAGACCGCATGGGTCGCGAGAAAGCTTGCCAGGGGCAGGACGATCATCGGTCACAAGATCGGGTTGACTTCGAAGGTGATGCAGCGTGCGTCGAACATCACCGAACCTGACCACGGGGTACTGCTCGACGACATGCTCTTTGCCGACGGTTCCGAGATACCCAATGGGCGCTTCATTGTTCCGCGGGTGGAGGTGGAGCTGGCGTTTGTCCTCGATCGGGACCTCAGTGGCCCCGGCGTCACACTGTACGACGTACTCGACGCGACGCGGTATGTCGTTCCGGCGGTGGAGATCATCGACGCGCGGATCGTGCAGGTCGACCCGGGATCAGGTCGAACACGAACAGTGTTCGACACCATCTCGGACAATGCAGCGAACGCCGGAATCATTCTCGGTGGGCGTCCGGTGGTACCGAACGAGACCGATCTGCGCTGGGTGTCAGCGCTCTGCTATCGAAACGCAGTTGTCGTGGAAAGCGGAGTAGCTGCCGCGGTCCTGAATCATCCGGCAATCGGTGTTGCGTGGCTCGCGAACAAACTCGGACGTCTCGGTGTCGGACTGAAAGCCGGCCACGTGATTCTTGCCGGCTCGTTCACCCGTCCGATCCAGGCGCAGCCGGGGGACACCTTTCACATCGACTACGGCTCGCTCGGCACCGTCTCGTGTCGGTTCGCCGAGACCGGACAAGGGGAACAATGACAACCAAGCCGTTCAAGGTCGCGCTTCGGTCCGATACTGCTCCCGCCCTCGGTTTGTGGCTCGGGCTCGGTGAAGCGGTCACTGCCGAGATATGCGCCGGGGCCGGGTTCGACTGGGTGTTGATCGACTCCGAGCACGGTCCGAACGACCTCCGGTCGGTGGCGGATCAGTTGCGAGCTGTTGCAGCTGATGCGGTCGAACCGATCGTGCGCCCGCCGAGCACCGACGCCGTTGATATCAAGAGACTTCTGGACATCGGCGTGAGAACGCTACTGCTGCCGATGGTCGAATCCGGTTCAGCGGCGAGGGATGCCGTTGCCGCAACACGATATCCGCCGTTCGGGAACCGCGGCGTCGGTAGCGCCCTCGCTCGCGCCTCACGATGGAACAGAGATGTCGACTACCTCGAAAATTCCGCGGACGGAATAACTCTCATCGCGCAGATCGAAACCCCCGGCGCTGTGGCGAACATCGGCGATATTGCGGGCACAGCCGGTATCGACGCTGTCTTTGTGGGCTTGTCGGACCTCGCTGCGACGTCGGGTCATCTCGGACAGCCGCTGCATCCGCAGGTGCAGGAGGCATTTCGATTCGTGGTGGACGAGTGCACACGAATCGGAGTTCCGGTGGGAACTTTGGCGGGGTCGGACGCCGTGGCCGACTTTGCGATCGGTCTCGGTTGTCGATTCGTGGCAATCGGGACCGACGTCGCGGTGCTGGTTCGAGGCTGTGAGACCTTGTTGGAAAGGTATCGTGCTCCGAAAGCTACTCGTGGAGTTGAAGTCTCGGTCTACTGAAAATCGCACGGTCCTCAGATTTTCGGGCCTTCGGACCGAAGATCGTCGACCTTCGACATTGCTTCGCGGAGTTCCGTGAGCCATTGTTCGCTGTGCTTGCCCGCCAACCGGACTGTCCACATGAGAGCGTCCGCTCGCGAGCGAGCAACTCCCGCGTCCACCAAGGTGTCGAGAACCTTGCGTTCGGGCTGACGTAGTCGTGTCATCACCGGAACTGCGAGATGTGTGAACAGGACGGTCTTTTCGTCCAGGCGTACACCCCAGGCGACCTTGCGTCCGTAGCGAGCCTCGGCCTCGTCGGCGATGCGCATCCGGTCGGCGCGCGTGGTTTCGCGAAAGCGCGAGATCCTTCCGTCCGCGGCGGCCTCGCCACCGTCGACTGCCGGGAGTTCACCGATCACGACGATTTCTTCGCGGTCGACCTGGACGTCGGCGGTCCCGGTGAACCAGTCATCTGGAAGTCGACCGGCAAACCAGTCGGACGCATCACTCGCGTCGGGAACCGATGCCTGTTGCCAACCTCCGGGACGGCCGAACCTGCGGTCGCCGGAGCTTTGTGAGTTCTTCATGGCGTTCTCCTCGGAAAGCTGGTGGAGCATGACGTGCGTTTATTGCACTGATTACATGATTACACTGATAGTCGAACCGGCGCCACAAATTCGGGCATGATCGGAGTCGTGCGCCTTTCACACGCTCGTCAGAGCTTCCGAACTTTCCGTCGTCCCGTGGCTGCCGTGGCTCTGGGGGTATTGGCCGCAGGATCGGTAGTTGCCTGCAGTTCTGGCCCTGACCAGCCGAAATCAGTGGCAGAAGAGTTCGCCTCCGCGCTCACGTCGGATGACGTGCAAGCGGCGGCAGCCCTGACCACCGATCCGGCGGCGGCCTCGACTGCGATTTCGGCTCTGATCGACGGGCTGGGCAAGGACGAGGGAACATTCACCGTCTCCGACGCCACCGAGTCCGGTGATTCTGCGGGGACGTTCACACTCGATGCGGCGTGGAAGTTCGGTGAAGGTCAGGACTGGAACTACTCGACGCAGGGAAACGCGTCGAAAAGCGGGGACAACTGGCTGATCCAGTGGGACCCGGCGCTGCTGGCCCCGGACCTGACCTCCTCGACCACTCTGCGCTACACGCCCACGACCGGTGCGCCGCCGTCCGTGCTGGACGCGGCGGGTCAGCCGATCATGGAGCAGCAGGTGGTGACGCTGGTCAATCTGGATTCCGCTGCGGTTCCTCCGGTGGACACCGCAGCTGTGGCCGCCCTGCTCTCGCCCGTCGCGCCGACGATCACGGCGACATCGCTCAGCGGCGACCTTGCGTCGGCGAACGGGAAGCCGGTCACCGCAATCACTTTGCGTGCCGAGGATCTTGCACCGATCGAAGAGCGGTTGGCGGCGATTCCCGGAGTGAGCTTGGCGCCGCAAGCGCGGTTGCTCTCGGTGGACAAAACTTTGGCGTCGCCGACGTTCAGTGGGCTGTCCGATCTGTGGCAGGAGGGGCAGGACAAATCCGCGGGCTGGGCGGTGCAGCAGGTGAAGCAGAACGGAACCGTCACCACCGTCGCCGGCCAAGACGGGCCGGTCGCTCCGAACATCGCGACCACCATCGACCGACCACTGCAACTCGCCGCCGAGAACGCGCTCGCCGGGGTGACGCAACAGGCGGCGATCGTAGCGCTACAGCCGTCGACCGGAGCGGTGTTGGCGGTGGCCCAGAATGCCCCCGCCGACGCACAGGGCCCCATTGCGTTGACCGGCCTGTACCCACCGGGGTCCACGTTCAAGACCGTGACGACCTCCGCGGCGCTGCAAGCCGGCGTCGCTACACCGGACACCGTTCTGGCGTGCCCGGGTACCGAGAACATCGAGGGCCGTCAGATCCCCAACGACGACGAGTTCGACCTCGGATCGGTTCCGCTGCACACCGCGTTCGCGAAGTCGTGCAACACCACCATGGCCAGGATGGCCGTGGGTCTGCCTGCCGATGCTCTGCACAACGCGGCTCTGCAGTTCGGGCTGGGCGTCGACTACGTCACCCCGGGCCTCACGACGGTGACGGGCAACGTCCCTGACGCGAACACGCCCGCCGAACGCGTCGAGTCCGCGATCGGACAGGGCACGGTGACCGCCACGCCTTTCGGGATGGCTCTCGTGGCGGCCTCGATCGCCAACGGGACGACACCCGCGCCGATGTTGGTCAAGGGACAGCCCGGCGTGGCAGATCAGACCGTTGCACCGGCTCCCACCGAGGTGACCGAACAGTTGCGGGTGATGATGCGCGAGACCGTCACAGGCGGTACGGCAACGTCGCTGCAGGACATTCCGGGGCTTCTGGGCAAGACCGGTACGGCCGAAACCGAAGGTGGTCCAGCACACGGGTGGTTTGTCGGAATCAAGGGAGATCTCGCATTTGCGGTGTTCATTGCCGGCGCCGACAGCTCTTCGCCTGCGGTGCAGGTAGCGGGTACTTTTCTGCGCTGAAACCTGTTTTCCGTTGCAGTTGGATCACGCCGTCGTAGCTCAACCGTGACACGTTCGTAGGCATCCCGTGCTTGTTACTCGTGTGACAGAAGTAAAGAGTTACATGCATGGGGCCCGGAGGACAGCACAACCGTCGTGGAAAATATGTCGTTGCTTCGATAACTGCTGTCGTTCTGACAGTGGCGCTCGCGTCATGTGTCATCGGTGGGGAGAAGAAAACCGACGCCGCTTCGGTGGTGGAAGACTTCGTCACCGCCCTGAACAACCACGACGCCGAAGCTGCAGCGGCGCTCACGTCGTACCCCAACGCGGCCCGGCCCTCGATCCAGCAGATGTTCGACGGACTGGCTGCCAAGTCCACCGACTTCGACGTCGCTCAGGTCATGGATCTGGGTAGCGACTCCGGACTCTTCACCCTCGACGCGTCCTGGAACTTCGGCGAAGGCAAGGACTGGAGCTACCAGTCGCAGGGCGAGGTTCGCGATCTTTCCGTCGGCTGGCGGGTGTCCTGGGACCCGTCAGTCCTGGTTCCCGACCTCGGAAACGGGCGCACCGTCTCGTACACCCGCACCGACGCAGCGCCCCCGAAGGTGGTCGACAGCACGGGCACCCTGCTCATGAACGAGCAGACCATCAACGCGATCACTCTCGACCCGACGACCATGCCGGACCCCGTCGACACCACTCGTCGCCTCGCCGCAGTTCTCGAGCCCGTCGCACCATTGGTGACCTCGGAGTCGATGCTGGCCGACCTCGCGGCCAACCCGGGCAAGCCCGTCACCGCCGTACTGCTCCGCGATCCCGACTACGCGTACCTGGAAAGCGATTTTGCGATCCCCGGCGTCGTCGTGGTCAAGACACCCAAGCTGATCGCCTCCGATCGTCGTATCAACTCGCCGCTCCTGGACCCGCTGCGGACCGTGTGGCAGGCCAATCGCGACGCCACCGCCGGCTGGGCGGTCAACCTGGTGGAGTCCAACGGATTCCCGATCAAACAAGCCGGCTTCCAAGGACCTCCCGGCCCCGACGTCGCCGCAACCCTCGATTCGCACGCTCAACTCGCTGCGATCGAAGCCGTCGTCAGTGCAGGTACTCCCGCCGCCATCGTCGCGATCCGCCCGTCGGACGGCGCCATTCTGGCTGCAGCACAGAACAATCAGGCCATCGAACAGGGCCCGATCGCATTCACCGGGTTGCGTCCGGCCGGCGGCGCCCTCGATCTGGTCCGCCTCGCATCGTCGATGCAGAACGGCGTCGACCCCGGATCTGTGTCCCCCGAACAGTTGGCCGACACCGGGCAGCAACTCGGACTCGGCAACGGCTTCCACATTCAGGGACTCGATCAGCAGACGGCAGTACTTGCCGCGAACCGCCCCGGCGTGGACCAGGCAATGAACAACGTCATGGCCAACAAGACGTCCAACGACGCGGACGCGCCGACAGTGACTCCGTTCGGAATGGCGATGCTCGCGGCATCGATCGCCCGCGGCAGTGCCCCGCTGCCGATGATGGTATTCGGACAACCGGCTACCGCCGACGTCACGCCGACGGCATTGCCCGGCGACGTCAACAATCGTCTGCGCGACGCCATGCGAGGGGCCGGCGGACTGGCCGGGTACCCGGACATGATGGCGGCCGGTGCAGCGAGCGGTGACGATCGCTGGTTCTACGGATCGCGCGGAGACTTCGCGTTTGCAGTGTTCGTCGCAGACGCCGACGGCGGCGATCGAGCAATGCAGATGACGGACAAGCTCTTCCAGGAACTCGGCAAGCCTGCCGACAAGTAGTACCAGGCACCGCGGGTAGATTCCTGGTTCGTGAACCTGCTCGATTTCCTTTTCCTCGTCGTAGCGGGATTCTTCAGCGGTCTAGTCGGTTTTGTCACCGGTCTCGCATCGATCGTTTCGTATCCGGCGCTGCTGAGCGTCGGGCTCTCGCCGGTCAGCGCGAACATGACCAATACCGTCGCGTTGGTGGCCGTGGGCGTCGGCGCATTGGCGAACTCGTCCCGTGAAGTTGCCGACACGGGTCCGAAACTTGTTCGCTGGTCTCTCTATTCGGCTGCCGGTGGCATCATCGGTGCCCTGATTCTGTGGCTGGCACCGGAAGGTTCGTTCGAATCCGTTGTGCCGGCGATGGTTGTGTTCGCCTCGCTCGCGTTGCTACTGCAACCGAAGATTCGTGAGTTGTCCGGCGGCGGTGACCGTCCCGGAATCTACTCGGCCGCACTGTTTGCCGTCGCGGTCTACGGCGGCTATTTCGGTGCCGGTGCCGGCGTCATCTTCCTGGCCGCGACGCTCATCCTCACGTCCGAAACGGTGTGGCGTGCAACGATCCTGAAGAGCTTCTTTCTCGGCATTGCCAATCTTGTGGCTGCACTCATCTTCGCCTTCTCCGGACAGGTGCATTGGGTGGCCGCGTTGGCGATGGCGCTCGGAGCGTTGGCCGGAGGTTGGTGTGGCCCGCCCGTAGTCAAGAAAATCCCGCCATCGGTACTGCGAGTGGCAGTAGCGATAGCGGGATTCGTGCTGGCTCTGTGGTTGTGGGTGAAGTGAGACCGCCTACTTCACGCCCTGCATCAGCTTCTTGATCCAGGGTGAGGCAAGAGCAAGAAGTACTCCGATTCCGATTGACGAGAAACCGATGATCAGGAAGAACGGACGACTGTCGTCGATGTCGAAGTAACCGGCCAAGGTTCCCGCCATCGAAGAACCCAACGCAACGGACAAGAAGAACAACGCCACCATCTGGGTGTGGAAATGCTCGGGCGCGAGTTTGGTTGCAAGGGAAAGGCCGACGGGGGACAGGAAGAGTTCCGCGAAGGTGAAGAGCAGAAGCACTCCGGCAAGGCCGAGGAGCGGTGCACTGTTCGGTCCCCCGCCGGTGATCGGGATGAACGCCAGGAACGCCAGACCCATCGTGCCGGTACCGAGCGCGAACTTGATCGGCGACGACGGCTGACGGTCACCGAGTTTTGTCCACATCGCTGCAAACACACCGGCAAAGATGATGATGAACACCGGATTGATCGACTGCACCCACGTCGGCGGGAAGTCCCAACCGAAGAGATTGCGGTCCAGGAGTTTGTCGGAGATCACCGGCACGGTGGTGAACTGCTGCTGAAACAGCGACCAGAAGGCCGCGCTCGCAATGAACATCGGGATGAACGCAAAGACTCGACTGCGTTCGACCTTGGTCACCTTCTTGCTGGTGAGCATGAGGAGGAAGTAACCGACCGACGCGACGATCGTGAGTCCGACAACGACGTCGGACATGTTGTCCGCGGTGATCAAACCGGTGATCGAGGCGACCGCGACGACGACGATCGCAGCAATGGCGATCCCGATGTAGAGCGCGCGCTTGTCCGCGGGCAACGGGTTGCCGGGCTCGGCTCCGATTCCATGAAGATGCTTCCGACCCAGCGTGTACTGGATCAGGCCGAGAGCCATGCCGACGGCGGCGAGAGCAAAACCGGCATGGAATCCCCAGGCGTCCTGGACGGCTCCGGTGAGCAGTGGACCGACAAGACCGCCGATGTTGATGCCCATGTAGAAGATGGAGAATCCGGCGTCGCGGCGATTGTCCTGTTCGGAATATAGGTCTCCGACCAGAGAGGTCGCATTGGCCTTCAAGCCGCCGCTGCCGAAGGCGACCATGACCAGGCCGACACCCACACCCCACATGCCAGGAAGAACCGACAAGGCGATGTGGCCGGCCATCACCAGCGAAGCGCTGTAGAAGAGCGTGCGCTCGGAGCCGAGAAGTCGGTCGGCCACCCACGCGCCGAGAATCGTCGACAGATAGACGGTGCCGCCGTATGCGCCGACGATGCTGGTCGCTGCCGCCTGACTGATTCCGAGGCCGCCGTCGCTGACGCTGTAGTACAGGTAGTAGATGAGGATGCCTTGCATCCCGTAGAAGGAGAATCTCTCCCACATCTCGACGCCGAACAGGTTCGCCAGCGCAAAGGGTTGGCCGAAGAACCCCCGGTCTTCTTTCTCGCTACGTTCGACGGGCTCCGTAGTGTTGCTCATTCGAAAAGTGTCCTACGTGCTCGGGCATTTCGGGTGGTTCCGAGCCGTGGAGTTTGGTTACGACTTGGTGCGGATCCTCGCTACCAGCGGAGCGAGTGCGCGCCAACCGAGAAGGAACGCGCCGAGGACCAGCGTCGCGACGACGATGAAGCTGAACTGGGTGCCCTGGCCACTCAACACTCGCAGGATCATGCCGATGATGACGGCGCCGAGCCAAACGACAATGCCGGTGGGAAGAAGGAGAACGGCATTGAACTTGTCGCGGTACAGCGCGAACGTGGCAGCCCATCCGATCACCAGGCCGGTCAGGAAGGGCCACGATGTCTTCGCCAGACCGGCGAGCGCATTGGCTTCTTCGTGGGTACGGCGCCCTATCGCGCAGAAGATTATGACAAGAATGGCGTCGATCAGCAGGAATGGTGCGTACTTCTTCACGCTCACACCATACGACTGTGCGCCTTTATTAACCGCGGGCGGTTAATAAAGGCGCACAGTGCTGTTAAGCCTGGAGGCCGGCTTCGATCTCGAGGGTGATCGTGATCTTGTCGCCGACAACTGCTCCGCCGCCTTCGAGGGGCATCTCGATGGAGATGTCGAAGTCCTTGCGGTTGATGACGGTGGTGGCTTCGAATCCGGCGACGGGGCCCTGGCCCATGCCCGGGTTGACGCCGTTGAACTCGAGGTTCAGCTCGACCTCGCGGGTGACGCCGTGGAGCGTGAAGTCGCCGGCGAGGACGAAGTCGCTGCCCTTGGAGCGCACTGCGGTGGACTTGAAGGTGGCCTTCGGGAACTTCTCGACGTCGAAGAAGTCAGCGGACTTGATGTGGCCGTCGCGCTGCTCGTTCTTGGTGTTGATGGAGTCCACGGAGATCTCGGCCTCGACGGCGGGGGTTCCGTCTTCGGCAACGGTGATCGTTCCCGAGAACTCGTCGAACGTTCCACGAACCTTGGAAACCATGAGGTGGCGAACCGAGAATCCGACAGTGGAGTGGACGGTGTCGATGACCCAGGTTCCGGCGGTCAATGTGGGCAAGGTTGCGGTGGTCATGGAAGCTCCTGAATAAGTAGTTGAATGTTCAAGTTCTTGTAGCTTCAACTATGGACCCCGGGAAATCCTTCCGCAAGATCATGTGAGCTGCATCACAGCGTTTGTGCTTGCGGCATAGACGGCGTGAAGCGCCGACGCTGTCACTGACTGATGCACCGCAATGCCCCAGCGCCCCTCGCCGTTCACCACGCATTCTGCGATGGTGACTGCCGAATTCGCATTACCGGAAGACTCCGGGTTGCGGGGCAGTGAATGCTGGGTGAGCGAGACGACCTCGACGTCCGAGCCCTGTTCCGTCAGGATCTTGCTCAATGCCTCGACCGGGCCGGACGCACTCGCGGCGGCGGTGACCTCGCGTCCGTCGCGATCAATGGCGACGAACAACTGATCACCGTCGGCGGTGTGTTCCAGGGAGTACCGACGCACTCCTCCGTTGTACCCGTACTCGCGCAGTAGCAGTTTCCACAGCTGGTCGGCAGTCATTTCGGTGCCCGAGTCGTCGGTCTCGAGCTGCACTCGCGAGGCGAAGTCGATTTGCAGGCGCCGGGGGAGTTCGACCCCGTACTCGGTCTGCAACAGATAAGCGATTCCGCCTTTGCCCGACTGGCTGTTCACACGAATCACCGCCTGGTAATCGCGGCCGACGTCGGCGGGGTCGATCGGCAGATAGGGGACTGCCCACGGCGCCGATCCCGGATCGACGCCGGCAGCCTCCGCGCTCTCGTAGTGATGGGCGAAGCCCTTCTTGATCGCATCCTGGTGGGTTCCGGAAAATGCCGTGTACACGAGATCTCCGCCGTACGGGTGGCGCTCGTGGACGGGAATTCGGTTGCAGTACTCCACCGTTCGACGGATCTTGTCGATGTCGGAGAAGTCGATTTCCGGATCGACGCCCTGTGCATGCAGATTCAGCCCCAGCGTGACCAGGTCGACGTTGCCCGTGCGCTCGCCGTTGCCGAACAGGCATCCCTCGACGCGCTGCGCGCCGGCCAGTACTGCCAGTTCGGCACATGCAACCCCGGTGCCGCGGTCGTTGTGCGGGTGGACCGAGAGAATCACCGAATCGCGTCGGGCCAGGTTCTGGTGCATGTATTCGATCTGGTCGGCATAGATGTTGGGGGTGGCGATTTCGACTGTGGCAGGCAGGTTGTGGATGACCGGGCGATCGGGACTGGCGTCCCAGAGTTCGGTGAGGCTGTTGCAGACCTGCAGGATGTAATCGGGTTCGGTGAGGTTGAAGACCTCGGGGGAGAACTCGAATCGCCACCCGTCGTGGCCTTCGCCGCCACGGGCCACGTCCTGCGCCGCACGGAAAATCATGTCGTGCAACTCTTCTCGCTCTTTGTCGAGAACCACGTTTCGCCACGTCGGCGCAGTCGCGGTGTACATGTGGACGACCGCGTTCGGCAGTCCCTCGATCGACTGGTACGTCCGTTCGATCAAATCCGTACGCGCGGCGGTGAATACGACGATGGTGACGTCGTCGGGAACGAGATCGAACCGCACCAGGTCGCGAACGAAATCGAAATCGGTCTGGCTCGCAGAGGGATAGCCGACCTCGATTTCCTTGTAGCCGATCGCCACCATCAGTTCGAACATTCGGCGCTTGCGTTCGGGGTCCATCGGTTCTGCGAGGGCTTGATTGCCGTCACGCAGATCGACGGGCACCCACAGGGGCGCCGCGGTGGTGCGATTGGACGGCCACGTTCGGTCGAAAGTCGGAATGTCGACGCGATCCCACGCGGCGCGATAGCGCTCGGACGGCATGCGTGACGGCTTCTGGTTGTTCCAGCGGTTGGCGCGGGTAGTACTCATCTTCGGTTTCTCCTGCGGTCGAGTCGAGAGACCGGCATGGCGAAACCCCGCGGAGGGGTGCCGGTCTGTCAGGCCCCGCCGCGGCAGTCGAGAAGGAGTGCTCCTGTAGCCATGCGGGCTACACTAGAACGAAATCACTTATCAGACAACCTGAGGAGTTCACGTGTCACCGATCGTCGAGCGTCGGCTGCTCACCGACCAGGCTGCGGAGTTGCTGCGAGCGCGGATCGTGAGCGGTGAATGGGAAGTCGGCGCCAAACTTCCAGGTGAAACCACTTTGGCTGCGCAGTTGGGTATCGGTCGGTCCACCATCAGGGAAGCGGTGCGGACCCTCGCGGGCCTCGGCATGCTCGAATCGAGACAGGGTGCCGGCGTCTTCCTACGGAGTACGACGCCTCCGGATCAGTGGCCGCGCGTGCTCGAAGCCGAGGCGATTCTTCATGTCGTCGAGGTGCGAAATGCGGTCGAGATCGAAGCGGCTCGGCTGGCGGCACAGCGCCGCGATGCCGTTGACGTCGCGGCTCTGCGGCAGGCGTTGGACGGTAGAACTGCCGCCGCGCACTCTGGGGACGCAGCGTTTGTCGACGCCGACATTGCGGTCCACCGGGCAGTGGTGGATGCGGCACACAATCCCGTGCTGTCGGAACTCTTCGAGACTTTTGTGCCGCGTCTGCGGGCCGGGTTGATCGAGTTGATCGCGGTTCTGGACCTGCATCCACACAGTCAGCCGGATGCGGACGAGCATCGAATGTTGGTGGACGCCATCGAAGCCGGCGACGCGGAGGCAGCGGTACGGATCAGCCGGGCACACCTCGACGACATGGCGGCAGCGTTGCGACGTTAAACGCCCGGCTGTTCGCGGCGTTCGAACTCGAGATCCATCTCGAGGTCTTCGTGGTGGGTTGCACGGAATGACACGAGGAAGATGAGCCATCCCACCAGAGCGACAAGTACGAAACTGATTATCCGATAAACGAATACCGCTGCTGCGGCTTGCGCCCAGGTAGAGCCCGCCATGGTCAGTGCTGTGATGAGCACGGGCTCGACATAGCCGAGACCGCCCGGCATGAGGGGAATACTGCCCACCGCTTTCGCCGCTGTGAACGCGATCAGCAGGCCGGCGAAGGACGGATCGGCTCCTACTGCCCAACAAGCGAAACCGAGACAGAGGACGTCGGCAACTCGGTGAACTGCCGACCATCCGAAGGCAACCGCAGTGTCGGTCCGACTGAGTTCAACCGAGTCCAGTTGCTTGAGGATTTCGGACCAACGGTGCATACCGCGCCCGGTCGGGTTTTTGCGGGAACGGTTGTACAGCGCCAGAACTCGGTGCCCGATGCGTTCGATGCTGCCGGGATTCTGGGCTACGTATCGCAACGCCAGAAACAGTGCTGCCATGCCGACGAGCGAAATCGTCAGCGTCACCGGGCTGACCTTGGTGCCGAACGCCACTGCGCCAGTGGCACCGAGTAGTGCCAGAGTCGCGGCGGCGATGACACCGCACATTGCCAACTGCCAGGACGCGACAACCGGCGTCGCCCCCCACTTTCGAGTCTGCTTGTACGTGAACGCTGTCGAGAAGACCTGGCCGGCAGGCAACGTCAACGCCATCGCCGTGCTGGCGTAGATGACCGAGAGGTTCTTGAGGTGACCGGCGACAACACCTGCCGCGTTGAGAAGGCGCTGCTGAACGGACGCGTAACCACTGAGGGACACCGCCTGGGCGGCTACACAGGCAGCCACCCAACCCCAATGGATTTCGGTGAGAGCTTGCCAGTACTCGTTGAGACGAGGCCACAGGATGATTCCCTCGACGATCAGAAGGGCGATCAGAGCCACCCCGAGCAGCCACTTCAACCACCAGAAGCGCCCTCTGGCCCGACTGGTCTCGGCCACGGGCGAGCGTGGTCGTCTCAGTCGCCGTGGGGTATTTCCAGGCTGAGCCATCGACTCACCCTAACCAATTTGATCCGGATCGACCTCTGGATACTTTTCGGGCCACGCCAGATGCGTCAGTCGTCGGCGCCCACGCAGTTGGACTTGCTCGCCGAGTTCCCACTCGGCCTGTTCCTCTTCGTCGGCGAAATACAGCGCGCTCGTCGACGCCAGCACTCGGCTGGGCCGAAGTTTCGCGAGCTCGGTGAGCCGTGATGCTTCGTTGACCGGATCGCCGATCACGGTGTACTCGAAACGTTCGGCAGCACCGATGTTGCCGGCGACCGCGAGTCCCGCGCTCACGCCGATACCGACGTCCAAGCCGGTGATGTCGTTGAGCTTGAACCGCAGCTCGCGAGCCGCCGCGAGGGCTGCCGTCGGAGCGTCGGGTCGATCGAGTGGTGCACCGAAGATGGCGAGCGCCGCATCACCCATGAACTTGTTGACAAAACCGTGGTGGCGATCGATGACGTCGACGACCACACGGAAGAACTCGTTGAGCAGTTCGACCACTTCGCCCGGCGGGCGCTCGGCCGCGGCACCGGTTGATCCGACCATGTCGACGAACAGAACTGCCACGAATCGAGTTTCGCCGCCCAGTTCGGTACCGAACTTCAGCGCGCGCCGGGCCACGTCCTCGCCGACGTGCTGGCCGAACAGCTCACGCAGCAGGCGACGCTCGTCGGACTCTTTCATCATGCGGTTGAATCCGACCTGTAGCCGGCCGATCTCACTGCCGTCGAACACCTCGACGCGTACGTCCGTGGCGCCGCGCTGCACTCGCTCGATGGCGCGTCGCAGTTGTCGGATCGGATCGGAGATCTGAGTAGCCGTCAGCATCGACAGTGCAAAGGCCTGCACGATCGCCATGATCGAGATGAGCAGGATCGCCCACGCGAGCGAGTCGGGGGAGAACTCGAGATCGGTCGTGAGCTGCGTCGAGCACAGCAAGATGATGCCTGCGACGGGCATCAGCGTGCCGAGTCCCCAGGTCATCGCCAGCCGGGTTCCGACGCCCGGCGCCATGGTCCGATCGAATTCGCCCTCGCTCAACGCCTGGGCGGCGACCGGACGCAAGATGCGCTCGCCGAGCATGTAGGTGAACCCGAAGGTCGTGGTCGCGGCCATGCAGACCGTCACGATCACGGCGATCGCGAGTCCGGGCATCTCGGTGATGGTCAGGAACACGAAGATGATGCCGCCCAGAATCCACAGCACCAGGTGGACGATGGCCTGGCGAAGCGGCGCGTGCAGTGCCGCCATCTGCTCGGACCTCGTCGGCGGACCCCCGCGCAGCCGCCAACGGATGACCGACTTCAACATCATTGCCGCCGCGGTGAGGCTGACGGCACCGGCGAATGCCAGGTAAACGCCGAAGATCGCGAAGTTGCGGACCCGGTCGGCAACTATCGCGTCGGACTCTTGGATCGGAACGCCGTACCGCACGAAAGCGAAGACCAGCACCGCGCCGATCAGATTGGCCGCGAGCATGGAGAGCATATAGAGGGGCCACCGGCTGCGGATGGTCACCGCTATTGCTCTGTATGAGGCCCGCACAGGGTTCAATTTAGCTGGCAGAGCTCGAAGTGTTGGTACGCGCGTCCGATTATTGGTCCGCTCACCTGTGTCGGCCGGTCCGGTTAGGCTCGCGAGGTGAACGCAAACAGGGGGCGTGCGGAGCGAGCTTCGAGGATGAACAAACCCATCTCCGCCGACGCTCGGGCGGTGCACCCGGGCGTGCGCATCGCGGCGGAATGGTCGTGGCGCCTCATCGTGATCTTTGCCGGGCTACTGGTTCTCGGATATGTGGTTCTGCGCCTCGAGACCGTGCTCATCCCGGTGGGGCTGGCTCTACTGGCATCGGCTCTGTTGATTCCGGTTGTCGATCGGCTACAGGTGTGGGGTGTTCCTCGCTCGGCAGCCGTGATCGTCGTTCTGCTTGCCTCGATCGGACTGGTCGCGGGAATCATGACGTTTGTCGTCGAGCAGTTCATCGACGGGTTGCCCCAGCTCACCGACCAGTTCACGGCCAGTGTCACGCAGATTCAGAACTGGCTCACCAGCGGACCGCTGCATTTCAGTGAGGACCAGATCCGCCAGGCTGGTGATTCGGTCGTCAAGTCGGTGCAATCCAATCGTGAGTCCCTGACCAGCGGCGCCTTGACCACAGCGACGGTCATCGGCGAGATCTTCACCGGGGCATTGCTGACGCTGTTCACTCTCATCTTCTTCCTCTACGGCGGCGACCAGATCTGGCAGTTCGTCACCCGGATCGTTCCCACCGACGCTCGTCGTCGCGTGCGGATCGCCGGTTCTGCAGGTTTCGGGTCGCTGATCGGTTACGTGCGGGCCACGGTCGCGGTTGCCGCCGCCGACGCGATCGGTATCGGTGCCGGCCTGGCGATTCTCGGGGTGCCGCTCGCCCTGCCGCTGGCGTCGTTGGTGTTCATCGGCGCGTTCATCCCGATCGTCGGTGCATTTCTGACCGGTTTTCTCGCGGTGCTTGTCGCTCTGGTCACGAAGGGTTTCCTGACGGCACTGATCGTCCTCGGCATCATCATCGGCGTCATGCAGCTCGAAGCGCACGTGATGCAACCGCTGTTGTTGGGTCGCGCTGTTCGCCTGCATCCGCTGGCAGTCGTTCTCGCCATTACAACGGGCATCGTCCTCGCCGGAATCGTCGGCGGGCTCTTGGCTGTTCCGATCGTCGCGGTCCTGAATACCGCCATTCGTTCCCTCCTCGCCGACGACCCGGATATCGCGTATGCCGAACTGCACGTCGAAGATCCGGAGACCCCACTGTTCCCCGCCGAACCCGACGAGCCGCGCGCCGAGCCTCGCATCGTGAACCCCACTCCTCCCGATGACTGAGCCCACCCGCCGTCGTCGGCTGCACTATCAGCCGACCGTTCGCGAGGCGTCGGGCGTCGACACCGACCCTGATGCCCCGCTGTGGCGGGCGGCGCAGGCATTTCGCCTTGTCACGCTGGTGTACGCGATCAGCTACCAGTTCGCTTCGGCCTCCGACTACACCAACTCCCGGCTCAGCTGGTTCTTCGTCGCTCTGATGGCCGTGTGGACCGGGGTGTCGGCACTGTTGCTCGGGACCTCCGGTGCGTTGTTCGGGAAGAAGCTGCCGAGGTACCAGGTGGTGATCGCCGATCAGGTGGTCGTCATCTTGCTGATGGCGTCGACGAGGCTGGTCTCCGACCACGAGTGGTATCAGAATCACCAGACGCTCCCCACCACGCTGTGGGCCACCAACGCGGTCATCTCCGCGGCAATTCTCGGCGGGCCGTGGCTCGGTATGGCGTCCGGAGTTGTCATTTCGGCGGCCAGCGCGATCATCCGCGATCAGGTCAACCTGGATCTCTGGCGCGATGCGACGGCTCCCGTTCTCGTATCGGTTGGTCTGGCGTTGGGCTTGGCCACCACCACCGCTCGGCGCTCGCATCGGCAACTCGAACAAGCCGTACGTCTGGCCGCGGCAACGGAAGAGCGCGAACGCTTGGCACGCGAAGTACACGACGGCGTTCTGCAGGTGCTGGCGATGGTGCGCCGGCGAGGAGCCGCACTCGGCGGCGAGGCAGCTGAGCTGGCCGCTCTGGCCGGCGAGCAGGAGGTCGCGTTGAGAATGCTGATTTCCGAGCAGGTTTCGGGTGCCGCGGCAGATGTCGGCGGACAGACAGTGGATCTGTGTCCGCTGCTGACCACGCAGGCCAGCACGTCGGTGTCGGTGTCGACGCCCGCGCACCCGGTCGTGATCGAGCGCGATCGAGCCATCGAACTGGCAGCCATCGTCGACAATGCCCTGTCCAATGTCGGGCTGCACGCCGGTCCTGCGGCGAAGGCGTACGTATTGCTCGAAGATCTGCCGGACGAGGTGATCGTCAGTGTCCGCGACGACGGCGTCGGAATCCCCGAAGGTCGCTTGGCGCAGGCCGAGGCCGAAGGCCGCATGGGAGTATCGAAGTCCATTCTCGGTCGAGTACAGGTGCTCGGCGGAACTGCAGTCCTGCAAACGGGGCCGGGGGAGGGCACCGAATGGGAGATCAACGTTCCGAAGGGGAAGAGTGAGCGTGGCTGACGAAAAGGGCGAGAATCCGGTGACGGTGATGGTCGTCGACGATCACCCGATGTGGCGCGACGGTGTCTCCCGGGACCTCGAAGCCGCGGGCTTCACCGTGAGCGCCACGGCGGAGGGTGTCGAGAGTGCGCGCCGCCGAGCCGCCGCCGTGCAACCGGCCGTGGTTCTGATGGACATGAACCTGCCGGACGGAAACGGTGCCGACGCCACCACCGCGGTGCTCGAGGTTTCGCCGAAGAGCAAGGTACTGGTGCTTTCGGCCTCCGCCGAGCGTGACGACGTCCTCGACGCGGTCAAAGCCGGAGCGTCGGGTTACCTGGTCAAGAGTGCTTCGGTGGCGGAACTTCTCGAGGCCGTGCGAGCGACTTTCGACGGACAAGCCGTCTTCACACCCGGCCTCGCCGGATTGGTGCTCGGCGAGTACCGCCGGATGTCGACGGCACCGGCCGACGATCGCGCACCCGAGCTGCCTCGGCTCACCGACCGTGAGACCGAAGTGCTCCGTCTTGTCGCCAAGGGGCTGAGCGCAAAACAGATCGCCACGAGGCTCTCGCTCAGCCACCGGACCGTCGAAAACCACGTCCAGGCGACGCTGCGGAAACTTCAGTTGGCCAATCGCGTCGAGCTCACGCGATACGCGATAGAACAAGGTCTGGAATAACGTTTATCCTGGAAATCATGGAGGCCAGGAATCTACGCGTATCCGATGCCGAACGAGAGCACGTCGGCGAGCTGCTGCAGAAAGCTGTCGGTCAAGGGATGCTCTCGCTCGGTGAGTTCACCGAGCGCATGGACACTGCCTTGGCTGCAAAGACGCGAGGTGAGCTCAACTCGGTTCTCGCCGATCTTCCGGGCATCACGCTGATCTCCGACTACGACCCACCCGCGTATCCCAATGCAGGTCAGCCGATGTACCAAGGCCAGCCGTATCCTGCGCCGACATACCAACCCCAGCCGCCGCCGGTTCACCCGAGCCCGCCTTACCGCGCTCCCGTCGGGGCTCCGGTAGTCGGTAACTACGGAGCGGCAAATGCTGCCGTGATCCGTGGACGAATGGCGACGGTGACGCGGAACGGCGCATGGATCGTTCCTCCCGCTGTCGTGGTCGATACCAGAATGTCCAGTGTGACTATCGATTTCACGCGCGCTGTGATGCAGACGCAGGTCGTGAACATCTCGATCGACGACTACGCCAGTTCGATTTCACTGATCGTTCCCGAAGAGGCGACGGTGGACATGAACGGTGTCGAGGCAGTCGGAGGAAGTGCGTCGAACAAGGTTCGTTCCGGCCCGCAGATGGGCCCGCTGCATCTGGTGGTGCACGGCAAGGTGCGATTCGGCAGTGTCACCGCGAAGCATCCCTTCGGTACCACGATCCGAAAGATGTTCGGCTCCTGACCTTTCAGTGATACGCGCGGGTCAACATCTCGGCGACGCACACGGGTTTGTCACCGTGTTCTCGTTCGAATGTCTGCGTCACCGTGATCTGGACGCCGCCATTGATCGGTTCGACTTTGCTCAACGTCGCACGCATGCGAACGCGAGAGCCAACCGGAAGCGGAGCAGGCAACCTGACCTTGTCGAATCCGCAGTTGAGAGCAAACGCAAAACCCTCGAGCGAGAACATCGCATACGAGAACATGGGTCCGAGTGAGAGCGTGTAGTTGCCGTGCGCGATCGTTCCACCGAACGGTGACTCCTTCGCGCGATCCACATCGACGTGAATCCACTGATCGTCGCCGGTGACCCGGGCGAACTCGTCGATGGACTCCTGCGTGACATCGTGCCAGTCGCTGACGCCCAACTCTTGGTTCAGGTTGGCGCTGAGGTCTTCTGCTCCGGTGAGTACAAGCATGAATCTTCCTTTGATCGGTAGGTGCTGGCAGTCGGTCAGTGACTTTCGATGCCGAATCCCACACCGTGCGTCTGTGCGATCTCGGCGGTGGCAACGAGATCGAATTCGATCCCGAAATCTGCTTCTACCCGCGCTGCAACCGATTCCGCGGCGGAACCTGCTTCGGCCAGTAGTTTCGGCATCAGTTCGAACAGGTCTTCCATCCCTCCGGGCGTGATGATTTCGAGAATCCGTGCTGGAGCGTCGTCGGGATTCCACACGGCGTGCCACTGGCCACGCGGTTTGAAGATCATGGCGCCAGTCTCCGCGTAGACGACCTCGTCTCCGACCATCGCTGCGACGCGGCCACTTTGAACCACCGTGTACTCGTCTTCGCGGCTGTGGCGATGGACCGGTGAGGTCATCGAATGCGGAGCGATGCGGTGTTGTACAAGAGAGAATCCTCCCTCGGTTTGTTTGCTTCGAACCATCATCCGGACGCCGGTGGCCGCGAGAGTCCCGGCGAGATCTACGTCCGGTCCGAGGACGGTCGTCGTGGTGTGGTTTGCGGAATTCGGTGACATCGATTTGGTCCTTTGCCGTCGTGAGCGTCGTTGGCTGCGCTCCGGTTTCGATTCTCGAATCATGTACCAATCGGTCTAGTGATGCAAGGTTTTGGCTATTTATGCACTTCAAGTGTTGTCGATATGTGTACTGATCGGTATGTTGAACTTATGTCTACGAGGGATTTGTTGGTCGATGCCGCTGCCGACTTGTTGCAGCGGAAGGGGTACGCGGGAACGGGTGTGTCGGAAGTGCTCTCGGCGAGCGCGACCACCAAGGGGTCCTTGTACTTTCACTTTCCCGGTGGCAAGGAAGAACTCGCAGGCGAGGCTCTGAGGCGACGCGGTGAGGCAATGGCCGATTTCATCCGGCATCTCCTGGAGAGCTCACCCGATGCCGCCACCGCGATCTCGGCATTTGCTGCCGCACTGGCTGCGCGTTTGTCGGATTCGGACTACGAACGTGGATGCGCCCTGGCTACGGCAACACTGGATGCCGCAACCGAATCCGAGGTCATCCGTGGTGCTTGTGCGGACGGGTACAACTCGTGGCTGGGGCTGCTGGCTCAGCGCCTCGAAGCCGACGGTTGGTCCCGCGAAGACGCAGAGTCCGAGGCAATTCTCGCTCTGTCCGCACTCGAGGGCGCGCTTGTCCTCGCTCGGGCGCGTCAGGATCCCGCTCCGCTTCACACTTCGGGTCGGTTGCTCTCCGAACGATTGCGGAATGCAGCGCCTCGGCGATAGTTCCCTGTCGGTCGATGGTGCAGTCGGTTGATGGTGCTGTCAGTCGAAGGTGTCCTCAGTTGAATACGAGAAGTCCCCAGGCTGATCGAGTAGTACTACTCATCTGATCGGTTCGGCCACGCAGCAAGCTCGTAGCCATGACCACACCGAGTTCTTCCGCCGTCGATCCGCGACTGGTGACCGCCCTCTCGGCCGAGTGCGACAGCATCGGCCGGCAGTTGCGTCACATGGGCCAGAACCTGTCGATCCTGCAGACTCAGCTGGCCTCGGCTACTGTGCCCCCGCCCATGCCGGTAGTTCCGGCACCCGCAGCTCCGGCGCCACAGATGCCGCCAATGCGTCCTCAGCAGAACGTGCCCACCTGGCAGCCGCCGACGTATCCGGTTGCCGCACCTCGCCAGCCCTGGTGGCAACGCGACGGTGTCATCAGTCGACTCCTGGCCGCCGCCGGTGTAGCCGTCACACTGATCGGCGTCGTGATGCTGCTGGTACTTGCAGCGCAGGCCGGATTCTTTGGACCGCCGCTGCGGGTGCTCGGTGGCGCACTCCTTTCCGGCGCCTTGGTGTTTGCCGGAGTTCGGGTCCACGGACGACCAGGTGGCAAAGTGGGAGCGATTGCTCTGGCTGCCACCGGTTTTGCGGGAATGTACCTCGACGTCGTCGCTGCCTCTGTTCTCTACGGTTGGGTGACGACGCCGCTCGCGGTGGTGATTGCCTTCGGGATTGCCGCGGCCGGCGTTGCTTTGGCGGTGAAATGGGATTCCGAATCACTGGCGCTCATGATCGTTCTGGGCGCAGCGGTGCTGGCTCCCGTGTTGACCTCGGGAATATCGTTGACTCTCATCGGTTTCCTCTTCGCGATCCAGTCGGCGACGTTATCCGCCCAACTCGGTCGTGACTGGAAGTACCTGGGCATGGCGCGCACCGTACCGGTGGTTCTCGCGCTGCTCGTAGCGATAGCGTCGGAGTCCATCTTCAGCGAATCCGGTAACAGTGCAGTGCAATTGGTGATCAGTGCCGGCGTGGTTGCAATAGTGGGCGCCGGCTGCGCGATGGCTATGCAGTGGACGGGTTCGCCCTCGCGCGGCGGAGTTGCAGGGGCGTGGTCCACCGCTACCTTTGTTGTCTCGTCCCTTCCGCTGATGAGCGTCGGAGCCGTGCTCGGGCGCACCGAATCCGCAGTGCTGTACGGAATTGCAGCGCTACTACTACTTTCCGCTGCAGCGGCAGCCAAGCCTTTGCCGACGCAACTGCGATTCGGACTGGGCGCAACCGGCGCTCTCGCATTGTTGCTGTGCTGCTTGTCCGGGGCGACGGAATCTCTGGTCGTACCGCTGGTCCTCACCGTCGGCATGATCTTCCTCGGAGTCTCGCTGTATGCGGGTTCGCGCTTCGTCTTCGCCCTCGGAACCGCCTTTGCGGCAATCGGATCGATCGGATACCTCACGACGGTTCCACCGGAAGCGTTGACGACTGCCCGTGCCGCATCCATGCAACTCGGTGCGATCACGGCACTCTCGAGCCTGACGGCGATAGGTGCACTGGTGATGCTGGTGTGGGCGATTCACCGACTGAAGTTGATCGCCGATTCGAATGCAGCGGTTCTATGGGCGGCCGCAGGGTTTGGTGTCCTCTACGCGGTGACGTGTGCGCTCGTCTCATCCGGCGTCGAAATCTTCGACAGTGCAACCGGATTTGTTGCCGGGCACAGCGTTGCAACCATCGTCTGGATGCTTGCCGCCACGTCAGCGCTGGTGCTCGGCCTGAACAACCGTCAGCATGCTCGCGTTTTGCTCGGAGCTGGTCTTGCTCTCACCAGCGCGGCAGTGGCCAAGCTGTTCCTCTTCGACCTGGCCACGCTCAGTGGGCTGGTGCGCAGCGCTGCCTTCCTGGTGGTCGGCTTGCTGCTCCTGCTGGTCGGGACTCGTTATGCACGAGCCTTCGCCAAGCAGGAGCAGGTCAGCTCCGCTTCTGGATCATGAGTCAGCTTCGCTTCTGGCGAGCGATGAGCTCGCTGACACTGATGGCGCCTGCGTCGTCAGGTCGGTGCCTGCCGGTGGCGTTGTCGTCGCCGTCAGAGGCATCCGAGACTCGGGGCTCGGTGGGACGACGCTCCGGAGCGATCGGTGGAGGCGGCGACTGGGGGGTCGCCTCCATCGAGGTCGGGGCCGAGCCGTTTGTTGCAGCGCCATTTGTTGCAGAACCGTTGGTAGCACCGTTTGCAGAGCCATTCCGGCTCGAGCCGTTGGTACCTGAACCGCTGCTTGCCGAACCGTTTGTACGCGAAGGCGTCCGGACCACCGGCAGCGGCCGTGAGGCCGGGGGAGTCTGTTCCCGAGCCCGCAGGTCCGACAACCAACTCTCGATGGGACGTTCGGCCGGCGCAGGGGACGTCGGGTTTCTCCGCTTGTCGGTGGTGTTCGGTTGCGGCCGGTACGAGGGATTGGGGACCGGTGCCTCGATCAGGTTCTGGGGCGCGCTGGCTGCACTCCCGATATCGAGACGACGTCGCGGTGCCGGCTTCTCCGCGGCAGGTGTATCCGTGTTCGGTGCCTTGATCGTCATTTCGCTGAGCGGAATGGGCTCGGTGAGGGGATCAGGAACACGAGGTCCGCTTTCCGGCTGTGCAGCCGGGGCAGGCGGCGGCATGACCCGCGAGGCCGCTTCGATCTTGCGCGGCTGACCCGGTCCGGCGATCGCACCGACAGGCGCGATCTGCGGGACGTTTGCGAGCACGAGTTCGTTGTCGAGGATCGGCTCACCCAGCCCGATCTTCTGCTGGATCCGCTTCATCCAGGCCGGGGCCCACCAGCAGTCGTCGCCGAGCATTTTCATGGTCGCGGGGACCAGGAACATTCGGATCAGCGTGGCGTCGATGATCAGCGCGGAGATCATGCCGTACGAGATGTACTTCATCATCACCAGATCGGACAGGCCGAATGCACCGGTGACCACGATCAGAATCAGTGCGGCAGCGGTGATGATCCGGCCGGTATGTGCCGTGCCGATTCGGATGGATTCGGTAGTACTCGCGCCCTGCGCTCGCGCTTCGACCATGCGGGAGAGCAGGAACACTTCGTAGTCGGTCGACAGGCCGTAGACGATCGCGATGATCAACACCAGGACGGGAGACATGATCGGTCCCGGCGTGAAGTTCAACAGACCGGAACCGTGGCCGTCGATGAAGATCCAGGTCAAGATTCCGAGCGTCGAACCCAGGCCGAGCGCGCTCATCAACGCAGCCTTGATGGGCAGGACGAGCGAACCGAACGTCAAGAACATCAGCAGCGTCGTCAGCAGGATGACGGATACGACCATCAGCGGCAGACGGTCGAGCAACGCGTCGACGCTGTCCTGCTCGATGGCCGGAGTACCGCCGACGAGCACTGTTGTGCCCTCGGGCCAATCCGCGGATCGCAGATAGTCGATGGTGGGACGTGCCTCGTTGCGCTCGGTCAGACCGGCTTTGAGGACGTTGACCCCGTCCTTGGTCGCGACCTCCGGGGTGAACTTCTCGACCAGACCCGGCGCAGCGTTTGCGGTCTTGGAAATCTGACCGAGAGTGGTGTTGTCCGCTCCCTCGATGACGAGTCGAACGGGCTCGGTGCGATTGCCCGGGAAGAGTTCGTCGAACTGCGCCTGCGCGACACGCGTGGGGCTGTCCGGGGGCAGGTACGTCTCGTTGATACCGCCGAACTTGATGCCCGTCAGCGGAATGATCATCAGCAGTAGAGCCGCGACGATCGGGACAGCGACCTTGAGCGGATGCTGCATGACCCAGCGGGTGAGCTTGCCCCAGAAACCGTTCTCGATTTCCTCGTTGGTCTTGGTCTGGCGCAGCTTCTTGAAGGTCAGCGCGTCGATCCGCTTGCCGAGAATGCCGAGAATAGCGGGAAGAATCGTGATGGACGAGATCGCGGCAAGCATCACGGCAGCAATGGCGCCGTAGGCCACCGATTTGAGGAAGCCCTGCGGGAACAACAGCAGACCGCCGAGGCTGACGGCAACCATGGTCGCCGAGAACATGACCGTTCTACCCGCCGTCATGACCGTTCGGCGTACTGCGGTCGTGGTGTCGTACCCCTCGGCTATCTCTTCTCGGAAACGGCTGACGATGAACAGTCCGTAGTCGATCGCGAGACCCAGGCCGACCAGAGAGACCACGGGCGCAACAAACGCGTTGACCTCGGTGAAGTTGGTGATCAGTCGAATGATGCCGTTGGCGCCGATGACGGTCAGACCGCCGACGATCAACGGGAGGGCTGCAGCGACGACGCCACCGAAGACGAAGAACAGCAGGACACCGACGGCGGGAATCGCGAGCATTTCCATGCGCTTGATGTCGTTGGCCATCGTGTCGTTGAGCGAATTCGCGACAGGTTGCAGGCCGGCGAGTTGCACGTCGACGCCGTCGATGTAGAACTGCGACTCGACGTCGCGGAAGTTGTTGGACACCGCGGTGTCGTTGTCGCCGGCGATCGCGATGCTGGTGACCGCGTGTTGCTTGGTCTTGTCCGCCAGGGCCGCCACCGAGAGACCGTTGTCGACCTTGAAGTACGAGCCGTTGATCTTCATGATCTGGTCGGGGTTGTCTGCGACGAGCCGCTGCAGATTGTCGATGACCTTCGCTTGGAACTCGGGGTCGTCGACGGTCTTGCCCTCCGGCGCCGTGTACAGCGCCAGAACGTCACCCGTCGTGCTGCGTCCGAACGTGCCGTCAGCGAGTTTTGCAGCCTCTACCGATTCCGACCCCGGATCGTCCCAGCCGCTCTGGCTGAGATGATCCTGCAGGCTCAGGCCGTACGCAGCGAGCCCGAGGAGCCCCGCCACCATGACAGCGATGACGGTGAAGCGGGCTCGATAGACGATGCTTCCCCAGCTGGCGAACACTGATCAACTCCTACTCGGCAACACTTTTTCGCCCGATGAGCAGGGCAGAAAGCGGTCGGAACGGCTGCAACCAGGCGCCCTCGTCGGGCAGGGTGTCCAGGCTTACCCGTGGCAGAGGCTCACGGAAGACACCTGGGATGTCCTCGAGATCGACGAAGTCCAAGATATCGGACGACACAGCCCAGCTGGCGTGTTCACGGAACCCGAGAACCTGGACCGGGATACCGGTTGCTGCGATGTCCTCGAGAGGTTCGCGGAACGCTTGGCCGTCGGCGGACGCGACCATGATTCCGGCGAGGCCCTCGCCGTACCGGAGCGCGATGTGCTCGAGCATGTCCGAATCGACATCGCTGTCTTCATCGACCTTCGGCTTGGCGAACACCGCGAAACCCACGTTACGCAAGGCTTCGACCCAAGGACGAACGACGTCGGCGCTGCCGGACGCGATGTTGGTGAAGACGGTCGCTTCAGGCTCGAGCGTGCCGCTGTTCTGTGCGGACAGTTCGGCGGTGCGAGAGAGCAGCCAACGACCCAAAGCGTCGAATCGTGGCCGGTAGGCGGCGGTAGGCCGGCCACCGAGGATGGCGCCGAGGCCCATGTCGAGGTTGGGGGCGTCCCAGACCAGAAGCACCCGCTTGGGGTGGCGGGAGTCACGACCGAAGTCGAGAGGAGATTCCGACGACGTCACGTCGTCGGATAGCTGTTCGCTGACGCTCATGCTCTGATCTTCCCCCATATAAGCTCGGTGATTGCACTACCGACCTTATGGGCTTTGTCCTCGAACTTGGTGACCGGACGCTCGTGGGTCATCGGAGACTCCCAGTCGAGTGCGGTCAGCAGTGGCTCGGCATTGCCGGCTTCTTCGATCCATTCGGCGTACTCGGCGTGATCGGTTGCCACGTGCAGGACTCCGCCGGGCTTGAGGCGGTTGGCGATCAGCGCGAACGTCGGCCCCTGCAGGAGGCGACGCTTGTGATGGCGGGCCTTGGGCCACGGGTCCGGGAAGAACACCCGGACGCCCGTCAGGGACTCGGGGGCGACCATGTTCTCGAGTACGTCCATCGCGTCACCGCGTAGTACGCGGACGTTGGGAATCTCTTCACGCTCGACCTGCTGGAGAAGTTGCGCGAGCCCCGGGCGGTACACCTCGATCGCGATCAGGTTCACGTGCGGTTCCGCCTTGGCCATAGCGGCCGTCGCGGTGCCGGTACCCGAACCGATCTCGATGATCAGGGGTGCCTCGCGTCCGAACCAGGCGTTCGCGTCGAGCGGTGTGTCCGAGACGTCGGCGCCGATGAGCGGCCACTGACGGTCCCAAGCCTGCTGCTGCGCGTCGGTCAGCGCACCCCGGCGAGAGCGAAAGCTGGTCACTCTCGGATGGAGACGGGACCCCTTGGCGTGGTCCGTCTGCCCCGTGTCAGGGGTCTGCGGTGCATGCTGATCGGCTTCGTTCACGAACCCATTGTCACGCATGACCCCCGTTTAGCGCAGACGGGTCTGAAGTTTGAGTTGAGACTTTCTGCGGAAAGTCCTGAAACAGCCGACTTCGGACAGCTAGCGAAAGAGTGGTGTCACCTGCCGTCCTTGCCGAGAACCTGACAGAATCTCACCGACACGATGGGGACGTGGGGTGGGGATGAACACAGGATTTGCATGCAGTAATTGGTCACGAATGTTGCCCGCAGAATCGATCGACGACGCCTGCGCGGAGCCGATCGACCACTTGCGCGCTCTGGCATATCGGCTGACGTCGATCGATTCGGGAGCCGCAGAGGCGGTTCACTCGGTGCTCGGATCGCTGAGCGCGCCGCTCGAATTGGTGGTCGCCGGGCGAGCCGGGGTGGGGCGGTCGTCGTTGGCGCGGATCCTGGGGCGCGACGACCGGTTCTCGCACAGAGTCGTCGGCGCACCGGTTGTGGTGACCGAGTCACGCGCGTTCGACGTCCCTGGAACGCCGAACCCCGATCTGGGTCGTCGTTGCGTTGTCTACGTGGTGGTCGACGCGGTCCGCGACGTCGACGGCCGAGCCATTGCCCGAGTTTCCGATCGTGTGGTCGTCGCTGCGAACAAGGCTGACTTGTTCGGTCCGCGCTGGGACGAGGCGCTGGGACGGGCCGCGGAGATCTCGGAGACCGTCGGCGCGCCCACGGTTCCGGTGGAGACACTGACCGGGCGCGGCGTCGAAGAATTGTTCGCGGCTCTCGGACCTGTTCTGGAGGCGCAGTGGTGGGGCCGGGTCGAGCAGATCGGCCCGGCGCTGAGGCGGTCTGCCTCGCGCAGCGCTGCGGGCAGGGACGAGATCGAGTTGTATCTGAGTTCGGACTCCGCGGTGTTGTTCGGCGCCGCGGCGGCGATGATGAGCCCCGAAATTCGAGCCCTGCGTCAAGGCGAGCCTCCCGATCCTCGTACCGCCGACGACGCGGGCACATGCAGCCGGTGGTGGGGCGAGCTCGTGGACGAGTCGGAACAGGCTCCGCAACAAAGGGTCTCACTGATTCGTCGCGGGTATGTGCGTCGGTGGGCGCAGCTCGGGGGCGATCGCTCCGCTCCGGCGGTGGCCGATGGATAGCGTTTCGGTACTTCCGGATTCGGTGCTGCGCGTGGTGCAGCGGTGGAATCCGGCATCCGATCCGGGTCGCCAGGTTGCCGCCGAAACATCCAGTGGCACTCGCATTTACGTCGTCGGACCGTCAAGGTGTGGACGGGAAGACGTCGCCCGGATGTTCAATGCTTCTGATGACTGTTCGACAGTGACACGCGAGGTGGACGCCGACGTCGTACTTCTGGTCGTCGACGCCGCCAGTGTGATCGGACGCGAGGACCTTCTTCTTCTCGACGACGCTGCCGAGAGCGGAATCCCGGTGGTGGTCGCGCTGACCCGCATCGACGTCTACCGAGACTGGCAGGCGGTGCGCCGGCGTGATGCCGAGATTCTTGCTTCGCACTGCACCGCTTTTGCTCAGGCCCCGGTGGTCCCGATTGCGCCTGGTCAAGAGCAGTCGCTCGTTGCGGTCGTGAGCGGGGCGGCACGGGAGAGGGAAGCAGGCGGTTCGGATTCCGGTGTCATCGCGCAGACGCGCCGGATGATCGAGATAGAGATCCGGAATCTGCGTGACAGCGTTCCTGGTGCCGAACTGCGGGCCGAGCGATCACAGCTGCTTGCAGACCGCGACGGCCGGAGAGGCGAACGCCTGGTGCAGGTGCGAAGCCGACTGCAACGAGCGCGCGGGGATCTGTCACAACAAATCGCCGAGGCAACGCGGGCGACGGTCGCCGGTGCACGTGCCTGGGTCGATGCGGCCTCGCGAGCCGAATTGGGCAGCGTGCCGACGCGACTGCAGCACGAGGTCGACCATCACACCCGGGTGTTCGATGCCGCGACGGCGGCAGCGGTGGAAGTGGCGGGCACGACCGGGTACATGCCTTCCCCACGGATTCCGGAGGGCCCGCCGGGCCGTCAGCGCGGAAACGAGGACCGGGTGACAATTCTTGTCGGCGCGTCCGCGGGCCTCGGCCTCGGCCGTATCGCGGTGACTCCGCTGGAGATGATTCCGGCCCTGGAGTTCGCGAGTATCCCCGTGACGTTGGTTCTGGGTGGCGCCGCGGCCTGGTGGTTGGCGCGAACTCGCGGGCTGACGGCGGATCGTGCCTACTCCAGGTCGTGGATCGTCGAATCGATGTCGACGGTTCGCGCACAGTGGGAGCAGCGAGTCCAGAGTGTTCTGCTCGAGGCCGAGGCGGATCTGGGAGCGGCGATCATGGCGGAGAGCCGCGAGCAGGTGGCGTCGGCGCAGGCCCGAATCGTGGAGATCGACGGTGAACTTCGTGAGCTTGCCGCGGCCAGGTCAGGGCAACTGGCGTCGTGCGAGCGCGACCTCGCCGTTTTGAACGCCGCCTACTGACATTCCGCGAGTGCAGAGTTCTCCACAGCGCCGCAATTTCGGCCACGACTGATCGTCGGGGTCTGGTAATACTGAGCGGACGGTTTCGGTAGGGGTTGCCGAAGCAGTAGGTCAACATCCAGTAGGGGGAGTAATGGACGCATTTCTGATCACGGCCGGACACATCGACGGGCACGAAGCCGAAGCGCTCGATCCTGGGCGTATCGAGCCCGAGACCTTCGGGCCCTCGTCGGGACCGGTCGATGCCGGCGACCTGAACTTCGACGCCTTCGACTTGGACGGTGACGGAACGGTCGACAGCCGTGTCGTCCACTCCGACGACGCCGTCGTGATCGTGTCCGATTTCGATCGCGACGGTAGCGCCGATCGCCTCACGATGATCGAGTCGGACGGCGACTACTCGGCCTGGGAATGCAGTCGAGACGACGAAGGCGCCCTCGTGTGGCAGAAAATCGATGCCGGAGCGCTCTGAAAAGGTTCCGTTTATGTGCTCTGAGCGCCGGGTAGGCACCTGAACACACCAACTGAATCGTTTCTGTGACATTTCTGACCGCACCCGATTACCTGCAGGTGAACAGCCAGCGTTAACCTCAATACATAGGACACCCGGCGTCCGTGAAATCCACGTGAGTGGATGACGCGGCTGGACCCCGTCGAGAGGGGGACACCGGGATCGACTGGTATCGGGGCGCTGCAGTTCGCATCCGGTGTCACGAGAACCCGGTTCCGGCTCACCCCAGGAGAGTTTGATGACCTCAGCGACCATTCCCGGTCTCAATGGAACTGACGGCACGCCCCCCACGCAGCACAAGGAACTGCTTGCATGGGTGCAAGAGGTTGCCGAACTCACCCAGCCTGATCGCGTCGTCTTCGCAGACGGCTCGGACGAAGAATGGGACCGACTGACAACGAAGTTGGTCGAGGCAGGAACCTTCACCCGCCTCAACGACGAGAAGAAGCCGAACTCTTTCCTCGGCAACTCCGATCCGTCCGATGTCGCGCGAGTCGAATCGCGTACGTACATCTGCTCGAAGGAAGAAATCGACGCAGGTCCCACCAACAACTGGATGGACCCGGCGGAGATGCGCACCCTCATGGGTGACCTGTACCGCGGTTGCATGCGTGGACGCACCATGTACGTCGTGCCGTTCTGCATGGGCCCCCTCGACGCCGAGGATCCGAAGCTGGGCGTCGAGCTCACCGATTCCGAGTACGTCGTCGTCTCCATGCGCGTCATGACCCGCATGGGCAGCAAGGTTCTCGACAAGCTCGGCACCGACGGATTCTTCGTCAAGGCGCTGCACTCCCTCGGCGCTCCGCTGGCCGATGGCCAGGAAGATGTCGCGTGGCCGTGCAACGACACCAAGTACATCACTCACTTCCCCGAGGATCGTGAGATCTGGAGCTTCGGTTCCGGCTACGGCGGAAACGCTCTCCTGGGCAAGAAGTGCTACTCGCTGCGTATCGCTTCGGCAATGGCGCACGACGAGGGCTGGCTGGCCGAGCACATGCTCATCCTCAAGCTCATCTCGCCCGAGGACAAGGCCTACTACATCGCGGCGGCATTCCCCTCCGCTTGTGGCAAGACCAACCTCGCGATGATCCAGCCGACCATCCCCGGATGGCGCGCCGAGACCCTCGGCGACGACATTGCCTGGATGCGTTTCGGTGAGGACGGACAGCTCTACGCCGTCAACCCGGAATTCGGTTTCTTCGGCGTGGCTCCCGGCACCAACTGGTCGTCGAACCCCAACGCCATGCGCACCATCGACCAGGGCAACACGGTCTTCACCAACGTCGCTCTGACCGACGACGGTGACGTCTGGTGGGAAGGCCTCGAAGGCGACCCGCAGCACCTGATCGACTGGAAGGGCAACGAGTGGACGCCCGAGTCGGGCACCCATGCGGCTCATCCCAACTCGCGTTACTGCACCCCGATGTCGCAGTGCCCGATCATGGCTCCCGAGTGGGACGACCCGAAGGGCGTGCCGATCTCGGCAATCCTCTTCGGTGGACGCCGCAAGACGACGGTTCCGCTGGTCACCGAAGCTCGCGACTGGCAGCACGGCGTCTTCATGGGTGCAACGGTCGGCTCCGAGCAGACCGCAGCAGCCGAAGGCCAGGTCGGTACGGTTCGCCGTGATCCGATGGCTATGCTGCCGTTCCTCGGCTACAACGTCGGTGACTACTTCCAGCACTGGATCGACCTCGGCAAGTCCGCGGACGCGTCCAAGCTCCCCAAGGTCTTCTACGTCAACTGGTTCCGCCGTGGCGACGACGGACGCTTCCTGTGGCCAGGCTTCGGCGAGAACTCTCGCGTCCTGAAGTGGATCGTCGAGCGCATCGAGCACAAGGCTGCCGGCATCGACACCCCGATCGGCGTCGTTCCCACCGGATCGGCACTCGACATCGAAGGCCTGGACGTGTCGGACGCCGACATCACCGAGGCCCTCGCGGTCAACATCGACGAGTGGAAGGCCGAGATCCCGCTCATCGAAGAGTGGTTCGACTTCGTCGGCGAGAAACTGCCGACCGGCATTCGTGACGAGTTCGAAGCTCTGAAGCAGCGGTTGGCCTGATAAACCGCCCCCGTATGTAGTGGCCTGATGCCGCATTGGTTCAATTTGATGAACCGATGCGGCATCGGTCGTCTGTATGCCCTTGCCTGTAGCCGTTATGCAGTTCAGCCGTAAAGCAGTTCAGCCGTAAAGCAGTGATCAGCGAGCGGGTCGACACACTCGATCCTCAGGAGGACCAGATATGAGCGGGATCTACAACAACGTGACCGAATTGGTCGGGCGCACCCCGATCGTGCGGCTCAACCGTCTGACCGAGGGCCTGGACGCACAGGTCGCCGTCAAGCTCGAGTTCTACAACCCGGCCAACAGCGTCAAGGACCGGATCGGCGTGGCAATCATCGACGCCGCCGAGAAGTCCGGTGCACTCAAGCCCGGCGGAACCATCGTCGAGGGCACCAGTGGTAACACCGGTATCGCACTCGCCATGGTCGGTGCTGCTCGCGGCTACAAGGTCATCCTGACCATGCCCGAGACCATGTCCACCGAGCGTCGCGTGATGCTGCGTGCTTACGGCGCCGAGATCGTGCTGACCCCGGGCTCCGAGGGCATGGCCGGTGCAGTCGCCAAGGCCAAGGAAATCGTCGAGCAGACCGAGAACGCTGTCTCGGCCAGCCAGTTCGCCAACCCTGCCAACCCGGCCATCCACGAGGCAACGACGGGCGAAGAGGTCTGGGCCGACACCGACGGCGCCGTCGACATCTTCGTGTCCGGCATCGGCACCGGCGGCACCATCACCGGCGTCGGACGCACCCTTCGCAAGTACAAGCCCGAGGTCAAGATCGTGGGCGTCGAGCCCATCGACTCGCCGATCCTCAACGGTGGCCAGCCCGGTCCCCACAAGATCCAGGGAATCGGCGCGAACTTCGTGCCCGACGTCCTCGATCGCGAGATCTACGACGAGATCATCGACGTCTCGTTCCCCGATTCCATCGAGGTCGCTCGCGCACTCGGCACCCAGGAAGGCATCCTGGGCGGCATCTCGTCCGGTGCCATCGTCTGGGCCGCACTCGAGTTGGCGAAGCGTCCGGAAAACGCCGGCAAGCTGATCGTGGCTGTCGTGTGTGACTTCGGCGAGCGTTACATCTCCACCCCGCTGTTCGAACACATCCGGGACTGAGACTTGTGAGTATCCTCGGGACAATTCGCGAGGACCTGCAGGCTGCGCGCGGTCAGGATCCTGCCGCGCGCAGCAATGTGGAGAACGCGCTCGTTTATTCAGGGCTGCATGCCATTTGGGCGCATCGGGTTGCGCATCGCATGTGGGTCGTCCCTGCACTACGCGGCCCGGCGCGAGTGCTCTCGCAGCTGACACGCTTCGTTACCGGCATCGAGATTCACCCCGGTGCCACCATCGGTCGACGGTTCTTCATCGACCACGGCATGGGCGTCGTGATCGGGGAGACGGCCGAGGTCGGTAACGACGTGATGCTCTATCACGGCGTCACCCTGGGTGGTCGCTCGCTCGAGCAGGTCAAGCGTCACCCTACGCTGGGAGACCGGGTCACCGTCGGCGCTGGTGCCAAGATCCTCGGACCTGTCGTCATCGGTGAAGGTAGCGCTATCGGCGCCAATGCCGTTGTCACCAGAGATGTTCCGGCCGAATCCATCGCGACAGGTATCCCGGCGGTGGCGCGGCCACGGACCACCAAGGAAAAACTGGTGGACCCGAACAGTTACATCGATCCTGCGATGTACATCTGAAGCACTCCTTCTTCGATGGCCACCCTCGTGTAGACGGCGGGTGGCCATCGGCGTCTGTTCAGGCTCGCGTCAGGTGCCACCCGCGACGTCCCAGTACGACGGCCGTCGCAGCGCCCAGTGCTGCTCCGATCAGGGGATAGCAGGCCAGGACGAGCCAGCGTGGATTGTCCGATCGGGCGTCGAAAGCGATGTTCAACGACGACTCGTAGTCCCGAGCCATCTGTACGCCGCGCAGTGGTACGTAGGAACCCTGATAGACGATGGTCTCGTCAGGACTGGTCATCACGTCGATCAGACTGCCTACCAGGGGAATTCCCCCGACGACAAATCCCAGAACCGCCAGAATTACGATCAGTGCGCGCATCGAACGAGCCTATCGCCCGGCCGGAAGTTCAGACTGCGATCGACGGTTCTTCGGGCGTCGAGAGGGTCAGGATCGCTCGCACGACGCGTGGACTCTGCTCGAGTGAGCGTTCGAGTTCGCGCAACGTGTGGGCCACTCGGGATTCCGCGTAGTCGCCGACCAGGTCGACGCTGGCCACCAGGTACACCTGCCGCGGACCGAGGTATTCCATGCGCAGGAACGTGATTCGGTTGATCTCGGGCAGTTGGGTGAGAGCTTCGACGGCTGCTGCCCGCAGCGTCGGTGAGGCCTCTTCGCCGACCAGGAATCGGCGGTTGCGATCGATCAGGATGATCGCGATGACTCCGAGAAGTATGCCGACGAAGATGGAGCCGAGGGCGTCGGGGATCGGTGAACCGGTGATCTGGTGCAGTAGGACGCCGACGAATGCGATGACCAAACCGATCAGTGCCGCAGCATCTTCGGCGAACACGGCCCGGGTCGTCGGGTCGGACGTGTTGAGCGCCTGGGCCATGACGTCGCGGTTCACGGCGGATGCTTCGGTTCGGAGTTGCTTGTACGCCTGCCGGAACGAGATGCCTTCGAGGATGAACGAGACGCCGAGGACTGCGTAGGCGACACCGAAGTCGGTGGCCGGTTCGGAATGGAACAGTTCCTGGATGCCGTGGGTGATCGACACACCTGCGCCGAGCGCGAAGAGTCCGAGGGCGGCGAACATCGACCAGATGTAGGCCTCCCGGCCGTACCCGAGTGGCTGGTCTCGGTCGGGAACCCTTTTCGAGCGGCGGTTCGCGATCAGCAGCAGCACTTCGTTGCCGGTATCGGCCCAGGAGTGGGTGGCCTCGGCGACCATCGATGCAGATCCGGTGACGATGGCGGCCGCCGTCTTGGCCCCGGCGATCAGCGCGTTAGCCGCAAACGCCAGTACGACTGTCGTGGTGCTCTCGTCGCCGTTTCCCGTCGGCTCGGCCTTGGGTTCGATGCTCACGAACTTCAGGCTAGGCGGGTGGCGACGGTTTCGTGCGGTGACGCTCGGCGACGGAGCGCAGCAGTGTGTCGACGGCGTCGTGGAACTGCGTCAGGCCCGGCTCTTCGACGGGAAAGTGCCCGCACCCGTCCAGCATCACGAATTCGGTGTGTGCGTTGATGCGGCGGAGGAACTGCAGGCTCAGTTCGGGTGGCGTCCATCGGTCGTCGGCCGGGTGGGTGAGCAGAACGGGCGTCGTCCGAAATGCTTCGGGTGCGGTGTGCTCGAACGAGAAGTAGCTGCTGAGGAATCCGAGTGGCACCCGAACACCGCCACCGCGCGGATCGGTTGCGCACAGCGTCGCGAGTTCACGGTTGCTGCTCATGTTCGCGACGTCGGCGACCCAACGGATGGGCACGCGGATACGGCCCACCAGTCGTTCGGTGCGGCGCATCAGGGGAGCGCCGTAGACACCCATCGGGCCGAACCGCGCCGCGGCAGCTCTGGCCGACGGATGCGAGGGATCGAGCAGACAGGTGGCGACGACGGCGTCGGCCAGACCGGTCCGCGCGGCTACCTCGTAGGCCAGCAGACCGCCGATGCTGGCGCCCAACAACACCAGCGGCCGATCGTCGGCTGCCTTCTCGGCCCGGACGAGATCGCAGAGGAGATCGACCCACTGCTCGTACCGGACGCCGGCGGGATCGGCTACGACGGTGTCGCCGTACAGCGGAAGATCGGGGAAGAGGACTTCGGCTCCGAGTTTCACGCCGATCCCGGCGAACGGCCACAACGCGCCCGAGTAGCCGCCGGCGCCGTGGATGCCGAGAACACGAACCGGCGCGTCTGGAACCACCGCCCGTGCGACGTGGACGGTGTTGCCGTTCCACTCCCACCACGTCGGGGTCGGCGCCGGCATGTGGTCGGTGTACCGGTCGGGCATAAACTTCGAGTAATCGGCGCTGGTCACCTACACAATTCTCGGTATCGGCGTCGCGGCTGACAACTCGCATCGGAGGACCGTGTCGACTCGGCGGAAAAGGCCCTCCCAGCAGCGCTCGAGGGCTACCTACGACGCGATCCTGGAGGCAGCTACTCGCGTTTTCGCGTCGGAGGGCATGGCAGCGACCACCAACCGGATCGCTGACGAAGCAGGGGTGTCGGTGGGCTCGCTCTACCAGTATTTCGGCGACAAGTACGAGATCCTCTCGGAGTTGGCGAACCGTCACGTGAGTGCTGCGCGGGAGAGTTTTGCGCTCTGCCTTTCCGACATCGTCGAGCGCGAACTCTCCCTGGACGAGGCCGTCCGGATGTTGGTGGAGTGCGCGGTCGAAGTGAACAGTAAGCCGCGAGAGTTCTTTCACCTGCTCTACGATCAGGTTCCGCGTACGCGTGAGCTCATCGAGCAGGTCGAAGGAATGAATCGGCAACTGGTACTTGGTTTTTCGGAGTACTTGCAGAGCCGCGGTTTCAGTGCGGACGATGCGTTTTTGACGTCGCGGCTGACTGTGACTGCCGTGGACAGCCAGGTGCATCGGGTTGTGCTGGAGTCGGATTCACCCGAGGAACTTCGAGTGCGAACGGAAGCCGTCGTGCGGCAGGCGAGATCGATGATCGCGTCTGCCAAGAACTCGTCGTGAAACAGAGAACCCGCTGAGCGCGAAGTGCGCTCAGCGGGTTCTGTTGTCCTGTCTCAGGAGCCGAAGGGAAGGGTTCCCGGCGGGATCTGGTATCCACTGCTGCCGACGGAGGCGCTGCCCCAGAGTGCGAGGAAAGCGTTGATGGCGTTGGTGAGCATATGAATGTCCTTTGTGAGATGACTGATTCGTTTTCGACGGTACCGGGTGGATCTGTGGATTCGCTGGGAGTTGGCACCCACTTCATGGGGCTGGCACCCGTTCCGGCAGGTCGGAACGGGTGCCAACTGTCAGCAAAGGGTGCCAACTCCCGGGTGGGTCAGCCCACGTAGCCGGGCGGCATGAGTACGGACTTGGTCTCGCAGAAGGCTTCGAGGCCCTCAGGTCCGTTCTCGCGCCCGATACCGGAGTTCTTGTAACCACCGAACGGTGATCCGGGATCGAAGGCGTACCAGTTGATCGCGTAGGTACCAGTGCGGATCTGCGCGGCAACTTCGAGTCCGTGATCGATGTCGGTGGTCCACACCGATCCGGCGAGGCCGTAATCCGAATCGTTGGCGATCTTGATGGCCTCGTCCTCGGAGTCGTACGGGATCACCGAGAGGACGGGTCCGAAGATCTCCTCGCGTGCGATGGTCATCGAGTTGTCCACGTCGGCGAAGATCGTCGGCTCGACGTACCAGCCCTTGTCCAGGCCGGCGGGACGTCCACCACCGAGTACGACGCGCGCGCCTTCTTCCTTGCCCTTGGCGATATAGCCCTCGACGCGCTCGCGCTGCTTCTCGGAGATCAGCGGGCCGAGTTGTGCTGCGGGATCGGACGGATCGCCGACGGTCATGAAGCCTGCCGCGGTCTTCATTCCCTCGATGACCTCGTCGTAACGCGAACGGGGAGCGAGGATTCGGGTCTGAGCGACACAGGCCTGGCCGGTGTTCATCAGGCCGGACATGACGAGCATCGGCATTCCGGCGGCGATGTCGGCGTCCTCGAGGATGATCGCGGCGGACTTGCCACCCAGTTCGAGGGAGCAGCGCTTGAGGTTCTGCGCGGCGATGGCACCGATCTTGCGGCCGACGGCGCTGGATCCGGTGAACGTGATCTTGTCGATGCCCGCATGAGAGACCAGGTATTCGCCGGTCTCGGCTCCGCCGGGGAGCACGGAGATGACGCCTTCGGGAACGCCTGCCTCGGTGAAGATCTCGGCGATCACGTGGACGGAGAGAGGGGATTCGGGTGCGGGCTTGAGCAGTACGGTGCAGCCGGCGAGCAGCGCGGGGGCCAGCTTGTTGATCGCCAGGAACAGCGGGACGTTCCAGGCCAGCACGGCGGCGACGACGCCGACGGGCTCACGGGTCACCTTGGTCTGCCCGAACGCACCGGTGCGCTTCTCTTCCCACGCGAACTTGTCGGCCAGCTCGGCGTAGTAGCCCAGCGTCGCCATCGACGGGGTCTGCTGCATCATGCCGACCATGGCGGGCGGCTGGCCCATCTCGTTGGAGATGAGCTGGTTGATTTCCGCGCTGCGCTCTTCGATCAGCTTGGCGGCCTTGGCGAGGATCGCGCCGCGCTCGGCGGGGGTGGTGCGTGACCACGGTCCCTCGAACGCCGCGCGGGCTGCGGACACGGCCGCGTCGATGTCTGCCGGTGCTGCGATGGGACAGCTGCCGACACGCTCCTCCGTTGCGGGAGAGAACACTTCGAGTACCTGGTCGGTGGCCGGGGCCACCCATGCTCCACCGATGTAGAGCTTGTCGTAGTCAGTCATCAATTCATTCCTCGGTGTTGTCGGTCGCCGCGAGGGCATACGCGTCGTCTGCCTGTGCGGTGTCGGTGAAACTGGTGAATCCGTATTTCTCGTGCGGTCCGATGGCGGCTACCTCGAAAAGACCGGTGCCGGTGTTGGTGTTCGTGCCTTCGGTGAGCGTGAAGGACGCGAGGTTGTCGACGGGGGAGAACATGCGTTGGAACGGTTCGATCTCGTGGACCTTGTGGCGGAGCCCTTGTACGACGAGTTCGCCCTGCCACATTCCGTGACGCCAGTCCTGTTCGAGCCCGTAGCCGGTGCCGATTCCGATGTAGTTGGCCAGCAACAGTTCGCAGGTGACGGTGAGGACTTCACCGCCTGGCCGGTGGAAGGTGATGGTCGCTCCGGTGACGTCGCGGGTGTCGGGGCAAAACGTCAGCTCGTGTTCGGGTCGGCCGAGCCATTCGTTGTCCCTGGCTTCGTCCGGCCACACTCGCATGGCTTCTTCGACGATGCGCCTGCCCTGCTCGTCTTCCTGCATGATCACCGAGATCGTGAACTCGTCGAACTGCATGACCGCGTAGATCCAGAAGAAGTTCTGGATTCCGTCGACGGCGCGTCTGCCTTGCGGTTCGGCTTCACCGACCGGACGCACACCCCACGAGCGGTCGCGATTACCTCGCCACGTCTTCGGGTCGATCGCGAAGTCCTCCCCGTCGACGGTGAGCGATCCGGTCCACGTGCCGGTCTGCAGGAAGCGTGAGGTGTCGAACGTGACTCGTTCGAGTTGACGGCGAAAGTGCTTGGGCTCGAGCGCCGCGGGGATGGTGGCATCGAAGGTGATGTCGAAGGAGAGATCGTATTCGCTGCCCGGTTCGAGTACGACGCGGAGCTTCTGCAGCCCTTCGAGCACTTCGATGCGCAGAGGTCCGACGGTGGTGTCGGTACGGTCGGCACCCAGCGCCTTCGACATGCGAGCAACGATGTGGTCGTCACCGCGGCGAAGGACAGCGAATGCGTCCATGACGCCGAGGTTGGGGTACTGGCCGAGTCCGACGATGAGGAACACGTCGGGGGATTCGGTGGGGTAGCAATTGAAGTAGTAGCGGTCGTAGAAGTTTCGATCCGAGGTGGCTACGTGACGGATCGGTTCGGCGATCTGGTGAACGGGATAGTCGTCCATCGGTGAGAGCATGTCAGGCCAACCTCTCCCAGTAGGTACCGTCGAGCATCGCGGCGAGCGAAGCGCGGTGCATGATCATGTCGTCGGGGTCTTCGGGTCGCTGCGACTGGCCGAAAGCTATGGCGCGGGCCTGGATTCGCCACATGATGACCGCCTGACGCAGTGCGGCATAGGTAACGTAGAACTCCAGATCGTGTGGGGTGTGGCCGGTGATCTCGGCGTAGGTGTGCGCGAGATCCGGCAGTCGAAGGAAGTCGGGAAGGCCGGGTAGGTTCGCCAACCCGGCGATGTCCTCGAAGAACCTGTGCAGGAATGCCATCCAGCCCAGATCCATCTCTCGCGGGCCGAGAGTTGCCATTTCCCAGTCGAGTACGGCTACCGGCGCGAAGTCCTGGTACATGACGTTGCCGATGCGCGAGTCGCCCCAACAGAGCACCGCCGGAGAATCGTCCGCGGGATTGTTCTCCTCGATCCAGTCGAGGGCACGTTCGATGAGCGGTGATCTGATGCCGTCGGAGACCACCCACTCGTAGTACGCGCGCTGCTCGGCGATGTGCGCCGTGAATGCGTCTCGTGCAGTCGTTCCCGAATTCGGGAGTCGGAGGAAGTCGAAACGCTCGCACGGCTTGTCGATGGCGTGCAATTGAGCCAGGACGTCGACCGAGCTGCGCTGGAGGGTTTTTCGCTGGTCGGGGGACGCTTCGGTGACCCACGATCCGAAGTTGTACGGCATGACGTCTGGCGGCACGTCGCCGGAGATTCGTTCCATCACGAAGAACGGCGCACCCAGCGCGTCCGGGTCGGATTCTGACCAGTACACCGCGGGTACGGGCACCGCCGAGTGCTCGCGCACCTGAGCCATGGTGCGGAACTGGGATTCGAGGTCGTAGGTCGGAAACACCGGCATGGTCGATTCCGTCGGTGCCACCCGAGCGACCAAGGGATGATGATCGCCGTCCCAGGTGGCGTCGAAGAGGATGGTTTCGCTGGACATGCCGTTGGCTGCGGGCAAGGTGACGTCGGCGACGGTCACAGTGGATCCGCTCGGCACCTTGCCGGCCATCCACCGTTCCAGGCGCTCACGGAGGTCTTCGGTGTCGCGGAGGGAATCGCTCGGTCGGGCGACCTGGGCGTGATGCTCGGTTTCATCGGTCGAAGAAGCAGTCGAGGCAACGTCAGATGAGGAAGCGTCTGGGCTCACGGTCACCTCCTTCCCGTAGGCGTCACGTGCAATGCCCGTAACGGTGTGAGTCAGAACACTAAAACACGTTACAGAAATTGGGAACAGGTGGCACCCGTTTAGTGGGACTCCCTGCGGATTTATCGGGGAAGAACGCGTGTCAGATAACGGCGGTGAGCGCGAGCAAGCCCGCACCGGTCAGAGTTCCGGCGCCACCCAGCTCGGCGGGAACGATCCGGAGCCCGGCGATGAACGACAAACGGGCATGTCGGGCAGCCGCGTCGAGCATCGGTTCCCACAGCGGTGCACCCGACTGGGCGAAACCGCCACCGATCACCGCGAGGTCCACGTCCAGGAGGGCAGCCGCCGAGGCGATGGCACCACCGAGCGCCGTGCCTGCGCGGTGAAGCGCGTCCACGGCGATCGCGTCGCCGCTGCGTGCACCCTCGGCTAGTTCACGGCCGGTGTTTCCCGACCAGCCCTGGCTACGAGCCCATCGCACCGCGGACGGTCCACTGGCCACCGTCTCGAGGCAGCCGACGCCCCCGCAGCTGCACGGTTCGGAAGATCCTGGAACGACGAGGTGGCCGATGTGACCGGCGTTCCCCGTGCGACCCCGAGCAATCTCACCGCCGAGAACGATTCCTCCGCCGATTCCCGTCGAGACGACCAGGCTCAGGAGGTCCGGGGTTTCGCGTCCGGCGCCGTGGTGGAACTCCGCCAATGCCGCTGCGGCTCCGTCCATGGCGAGGGCGGTTCCGGCATCGGGAAAGACGCTGCGGACGCCCGCTACCAGCTCGAATCCCTGTGCCCACTCGGTGATGTTGATGGGGGCGACGACGCCGGCGACGGTGTCCACCGGCCCGGCGCAAGCGATGCCCACACCGTCGACGTCGCGGCCGTCTGCGACTCGTTCGAGCAGCGCCGCACACGCTCCCCACGGGTCGGTCTGCGGCGTCGGCACACTGTCGAACACGGGAACGCGGCCGTCCTCGGACACGACGCCGGCCGCCATCTTGGTGCCACCGATGTCGAGTGCGAGGCGCATGTCGCTATCGCTTTTCGAGAACCACGACGAGGTTGCTCACCAGGAACTCCCGAAGACCGGGGACTCGGACCATCCACCACGCCCACGACGGGTGGTAGCGCGGGATCGCGGCGAGCAACGTGCCCTGGCTGGTTCCACGGGCCCAGCGTAGGCCGTCGGTGGCGCCGACTTTGAACAACGACACCCCGAATCTGTTCTTCGGTTCGCGTCCGGTCTTGCGGAGGTACCGCTTGGCTGCGTACTCGCCCCCCAGCGCGTGCCACGGTCCGGTTTCGTGGCCGCCGAACGGACCCCACCACAGGGTGTACGAGAGAACCATCAAGCCGCCGGGCTTGGTCACGCGCAGCATTTCCTCGGCCATCAGCCAGGGCTCGCTGACGTGTTCGGCCACGTTGGAGGAGAAGCAGATGTCCACGGACGAGTCCAGGAACGGCAGTGCCAAACCGGATCCACGCACCGCGCCGCCCACGGTCAGACCCGCGGCGTGCATCTCCGACGGATCGGGTTCGACGGGAATGTAGCGGGCACCTGCGGCCTGGAAGACCTCCGCGAAATAGCCCGGACCGCCGCCGACGTCGAGGACGGTGAGACCGTCGAGGGATCGTCCGGTGTGACCTTCGTGCAGGTCCGAGATCAATTCGACGGAGTCGCGCGCGAGCGCGCCGTAGAAGATGTCGGGCGCGGACTGCTCGTGGCGGAAGTCGCTGAGCAGGCCGAACGAGCGTTTCAGGGTTGCCCGTCGGCCGAAAATGCGGGTCACTGCGGGCTTGGTCACGGGTAGCAACTTTAGCCACTGGGTCGCACGGTCCACGAACACCGTCAGGAGCGCGGCAATACGGACGCTCGAACAGTTAGGGTGTTCGGCAGGGTTACCGGCCGGTCAGGCGGGGCATCCCGCAGGATCGCCCGAACCGGGGTGGCCACCGACCAACTCAGGGAGTAACGCACGTGCGCGAGGTTCTGTTGCTCTGCTGGCGCGATACCGGGCATCCCCAGGGCGGTGGAAGCGAGCGTTACCTCGAGCAGGTCGGATCCCAGTTGGCCGAGCGCGGTATCAAGGTGACGCTGCGGACGGCGTCGTATCCCGGGGCGCCCGCGTCGGAGGTTCGAGACGGCATCACGATCAGCCGGGCCGGTGGACGTTTCAGCGTGTACCCCCGCGCTCTGGCCGCCATTGCCGCCGGACGTCTGGGTTTCGGATCGCTCAAGGGCATTCGCCCCGACGCGGTGATCGACACCCAGAACGGCATCCCCTTCTTCTCGAAGACCGTGGCGGGTGCGCCGGTCACGCTTCTGGTCCATCACTGCCATCGTGAACAATGGCCGGTGGCAGGCAAGCTCGTCGGCCGGATCGGCTGGTGGGTCGAATCGCGATTGTCACCGCGCACCCATCGACGTAGTCAGTATCTGACGGTGTCGCTTCCTTCGGCCGAAGAATTGGTGGACCTCGGTGTCGAGCGCGAACGAATTGCCGTGGTGCGCAACGGTGCCGATCGGCTCCCCGTCGGCGTCGACGCGGGTGGATCGATCACCAGGGCCGAGCGTCCCACCATCTCGGTTCTCTCACGACTGGTGCCGCACAAGCAGATCGAGGACGCACTCGAGGCCGTCGCAGCCCTGCGTCCGACGCTTCCGGACATCCATCTCGACGTCATCGGTGGTGGTTGGTGGGAGCAGAACCTGCGAGATCGCGCCGCCGAGTTGGGAATCGGTGACGCCGTCTCGTTCTACGGTCACGTCGACGAGGCTCGTAAACATGAACTCCTTGCGCAGTCGTGGATTCACCTCATGCCTTCGCGGAAGGAAGGGTGGGGCCTGGCGGTCATCGAGGCTGCGCAGCACGGTGTTCCGACGATCGGTTACCGCAGTTCCAAGGGCTTGACCGATTCGATCGTCGACGGAGTGACCGGGCTGTTGGTCGGCGGTGAGCACGCCGGCGACGGCGACATCGCTGATCTGACGCAGGCGGCAGGCACCCTGCTCCGCGACCACGAACTCCGCACGGTGCTCGGTGAGAAAGCTCGGGTGTGGTCGGGCGAGTTCTCCTGGGAGCAGACCGGCACCGGAGTGCTCGAGGTGCTGACCGCGCACAAGGACGGTCGGTGGGTCTCAGGACTGGCCGCGCCTCGCGAGTCGAATTCGGTTCTGGTTCAGTCCGACTGAGATCAGCGCGATCACGCCCATCAGTATCCAGGCGAGATGCGCAACTATGACGGCCGTTCGGGCACCGGTCGACGCTTCCTGCGCGGCAACATCTCCCGGTACCCGGTAGAGCTCGAGATCGTTGTCGGCAAAGACCTGTTCCAACCCGTCGAGTGTCGCTGCCGCCTTGCCGAGCTGGCCTGGTGTCTCACGCTCGATCAGTACCCATCCGACTCCGAGATCGGCCAACTGCGTAGGACTCCCGCCGGCAAGCAGCACATCCTCGACCTGGGTGGCACGGGTTCCTTCACCGCCGACAGCACCACCGGCAACCACCAGTTGGCCGGTCTGCAGCACGTCGAGGGGTAGGAAGCGTGGTGCTGGATCGAGTACCGGCGCATCACCGCTGTAGGGGAAGGCGCGGAACATCCCAGCGGGAAGCACTGCAACGTCACCGGTTTCGTCTCGTAGTTGCTCGGCCACCACGGTCCAGGACCCGGGATAGTGCACGGGTTTCAACGCGCCGCCGACACCCCACACCAGATCCGGTAGTGCCACGATCGTCACCACGACGGCGGCGATCGAGAATGTCGGGCGGGGAAGGGAGAACCGATTGCCCGCCCACATCACCGCGGCGGCGGCAGCGAGTGCGTAGAACGGTACGGCCAGCGCGACCCACTTCTGGGCGTCACGCAGTAGACCGGCGCCGGTGAACACCTCGACCGACCATCGGCCGACGTCGAGCCCCCACGGAGTAGCGCCCAGGGTCGGAGCGAGCACCGCGAACAGGGCCAGCGCGCCGAGTCCACTGACAACGGGGTTCCGGCGTCGGCGCCATAGAGCGGGCACACCGGCAAACACCACGACAAGCAGAAGAACTGTTTCGACCAACGCGAAGAGTGTTGTGCGCGTGGATGGTACCGCTGCCGAGTTCCAGATACCGCCGAGCCCGGCGAGGCTGCCGAGCGTCGCGAGTCCGGGTTCTGCTCGGGCGGCAAAGGCGGCGACTCCCGCCGGATCGGAACCGTCGCCTGCTGCTCCGGATACGAAGGTGGCGACCAACCACGGCGAGGCGGCGACGAGGAACAGCCCGAAAGCGCCGCAGACACGCCGCATGGCCGAGGTTCGGCCTCCGGGGGTGGCTACCACCACCAGCGCGGCCGTCAGAGCGAGTAGAGCGCCGGTAGGTGTCAGGCCCGCGAATGCCAGTGACGCGGCCAACGCCCACCAGGACCCGGGCGTGGCTCGGCGAACTCCGATTCCGGCACCCACGATCCACGGCAGTGCGGCATATCCGGTCAGCAGGCTCCAATGTCCTTGCAACAGGCGCTCGGCCACGTAGGGGTTCCAGAGCATCACCGTCGACGCGACCAGTTGTGGACCGAGACCGGCCGTCGGCAGCAGGACGGCGACCATGCGCGCCGCACCCCAACCGGCGAGCCAGAGCGCCACCAGCAGGATGAACTTGACCACCAGTCCGCCGTCGATCACGGTGCTCAACGCTGCGATCAGCGCGTCCTGGGGAACGGCGCGGGCTGCGGCGTCGGTGAGTCCGAGGGCGGAGTCGGTCAGGTACGAGCGCGGCGTGCTGACGGCGTCGCGCAGCAGGAGGTAGCCGGGGCCGAGCAGCGGTCCGAGGATCAACAGTGCCAGCGCCAGGCTGTACGCCGCAGGCAGGTAACGGCGGTATCCGGCTTGCACTGTCATGACGCGCACGATACGTGGTGCATCATTACTGCCATGCCTCGCCAACCACTCGATCGCGCCGCCGCGGCCGGGGTCGGCATGGTTTTGGTGGGATCGATGACGGCCAATGTCGCGTCGTACCTGTTGGCATGGTTGGCCAGCCGATGGTTGGGTCCGGTCGGCTACGGAGAGTTCGCGAGTCTGCTTGCCGCCCAGTTGGTACTTGCAGTTCCGGCTTTGGCGTTGCAGACGGTGGTCGCCCGCGAGGCGGTGCGTGGCAAGAGCACAGATGCGTTGCGGTCGTTGGGGTATCGATGCACCGCGATCGTCGCCGTCCTCGCGGTTGCGCTCGCTCCGGCGATGGCGTGGCTGCTCGACACCGGAATCGTGGCGTCGTTCTCGGCATTGGTGACCGCGCCCATGTTGGTTCTACTGGCAACGGAGCAGGGGTTGTTGCAGGGTCACGGTCGATTCGGCACTCTCAGCGCCGTGCTGGCCGGAGCCGGGGTGATGAAAGTCCTTCCGGCAGTGATCGTTCTGGCTTTCGGTGGCGGGGCAGGCGCGGCATTGGTCGCGGGCGCGGCCGGAACTGCGTTGCTGGTGGCGATAGTTCGAGTGGTCGACCGAACCGTCTCGGTGAGCGAGGACCGTGCGGTGCGTATCGGCGTCGTCTCCGTGCTCGCGGCGTCACAGGTCCAGCTCGCGCTGATCGCGTTGTCTTCGCTGGACCTGCTGATCGTCCGCGTCGTCCTCAGTGAGTACGACGCCGGTGTCTACGCACTCGGCGCCGTCGCGACGAAGGTGGCGTTCTGGCTGCCACAGGCAGTGGGCGTCGTGCTGTACCCGAAGATGGCGAATCCGGCGCACTCGGCGCAAGCGGTTCGCTCGGCGTTGGCGGTGCTCGTCGGTATCGGCGCCGTGTTGGTTCTGGGGGCGGCGGTTGCCGGCCCGCTGGTGCCGATGCTCGTGGGCGACGCGTACGCCGCCGTGGCTCCGATGCTGTGGGCCTTCGCCCTGCACGGTGCAGCGCTGGCGGTACTCCAGGGTGCCTTGCTGTCCGCAATCGCGTCAGAACGCACGCGAGTGGCCCTTCTTGCGTGGGCGGGACTGGTTGTGGAGGCGACGGTCATGCTGGTGTGGGCGAAGACGCCGGGAGAGTTGATCGGCGTCGCCGTGGTGGTTGCGTCGACGACGGCCTTGGCGGTGTCCGTCGCCGCAGTGCGAAGTGCCGACCGCGCCCGGCCGGCACCTCACAGCGACGTCAGTTCTCCAGACGCGTGAACAAATCGTCGAAGTAGTCGAGCGTACGCATCGCGGTGTAGACGGATCCGTAGTTGATGTTCCCGCCCGTGTAGACGACGTTGTTGCCTTGTACTGCGCGGATACGGTTCCACATCGCGCGGTCGTCGGTGACGGGATCCACGCCGGGCGCGGTGGTGACGATCATTCCGTCGGCCGAGTCGAGGGAAGTCACCAGATTTTCGGTGGAGATCTCCTTCTGTCCCTCGACGGGCCACTGGAGCTGGACGCCGAGGTCTTCGGCCACCTGCGTGGAGATGCCCTTTCGGTTGACGCCGTTGACCTTCTGATTCACGTAGTTCAGCAGCACGATCTGCTTGCTCGCCAAACTCCGGGCGTGGCGTTCCTTCAATCCGGCTGCCTTGTCCTCGTACGCTCCGATGACCTGACGGACTTCGGGGTTCTCGGTGCGATCCAGCCAACTTGCCAACTGGTCGATGTTCTCGCGCCACGGACGGGTGAAGTCCATCGGAAGCACAGGAGCCGTCTGGCTCAACTGCTGCAGCGGCCACATGTCGGAGGCCTCACCGATGTCGGTGCAGATGATCAGGTCCGGTTCCAGCGCGAGAATTGCCTCGACGTTGACCGGTGCCTCGAACACCTGCGCCGTGGGATCGGCTGGAACCCACGGCTCGGCGGCGTCGAAGCTGTACGCGATGACCGGCAGGCCCATCGCAACGGCTGGTTCGAGGTCGAGTCGGGAGTCGATGGCGACGACGCGCTTCGGTGCCACCGGAATGTCGTAGGTTCCGAGCGAGGTCGTGACCGTGCGCATCCCGGACGCATCGCCCTCGGTACCGGCGGACCTTGCGCAACCGGCGGCGAACAGCCCGGAGAATGCAGCACTGCCGACAACAAATCTCCGACGTGTCAGATCGCTGACACGGATGTGCGAACCCAGAACTGTTGATGCGGGCATGTGGCTCCTCGTGTTCGGGGTGGTCTGGACTTCCAGAAAACGCTAAGCCCGCGACCACGCGGAGGGAACGACCCGTTGCGCCAATCCGTACGCCGATCCGGCAACAAAGTCCCGAAATGCAGCAGAGCGCCCCTTCCGTGTGGAAGGGGCGCTCTGCTAACTGCCTGAATCAGTCCTTGCGCAGATCCGGACGCGGGATCACCTGAGTGTCGTCCGAGGTCCAGTCGTGCTCACCCGGAGCCGGCTCGGGCGAACCCTGGCCGCTGGGATTTTGGTTCGTTCCGCCGTGTGCGGCGCGGGCCGGAGTTCCGCCCTTGCCGCCGCGAAGGCCGAGGAAGATACCGGCGATCAGCGCGATGACTCCGAGGACACCTGCCACGATCGGGACGGTGCGGCCGAACAGCGAGAGCTTGTCCATGCCGTCACGCGCCTGCTGGACCTGGTACTCGATGGTCGCCTCGTCGAAGGGCAGCGTGACCTTGAGAACCTCGACGTCGACGGCATCCTTGTTGCGGCCGTAGTACTGGTGCAACTGCTCCTGGCCCTTGACGACGACACCGGTCTTGGGCTCGACCCACAGGTCACGGACGTTGGTGTACCAACGCGTCATCGTGATCGGGGTTGCGCCGCCGGGAACGCCCCAGGTGTCAGCGGGAAGGCTCAGCTTGTTGGTGGGGGAGTTGACGACCTTCGACAGGTCGACGGGATCGATCGTCTGCTGGAAGTGGTACACCTTCAGACCGTTGATCTCGGTCTCTTCGACGAAGTCGATGTCCTTCGTGGCGCGAGCGTTCAGGTCGAAGTAGGGGTAGCTCTTCTGTTCCGTGTTGAACGGGAACTTGTACTGCAGACCGTCGCGGGAAACTTCTTCGGCGGGCTGGTCGCTGGACGTCTGGACGGTTCCGACCGGATCGTTGGTCGGCATCGAGCTGACGCGATCGAGCGTGACGCGGTCCAGGGTTGCGGTCAGCAGTCCGGTGTCGCCCTGCTTGTCGGTACGACGGACGGTCTGGCCGGCTTCGACGGTGATGATGTCGGCGTCGGACGGGTCCTGCGTGGTGACGTAGCGCTGAGCGACGATCGGCACGTTGGTGTCGACCTGTGCCTTTCCGCCGAGGAGGGCCGCCGAGTTGAGGACGCTACCGGTGCCTGTGGCGACGGTGGTCACCTCGAGGTCGAGTGGCGTCTTCTCCAGCTTGCCTACCGTGTAGGTAGGAATGAGGATGGCGATGGCCAAAAGGAAGGCACCGAGGCCCACCAGAATGCAAGGAAGTATCCGGCTCGGCCCTGAGCGTTCCGCCATGCTGTGACTCCTAACCCGTTAAGTCTTTCGAGGTTCCCCAACCGGCACAATATGAGCTGCGCAGATCGCATGGGGCCCCCGATGGACACCATGTGTGGCAGAACACTAACAGTCCACCGGCCCGGTTTGTCGCATGAGGGCATGAATTGGCCAGGCATTTTGTTGTGAGTCCCTGGTGGTTTCCCTCAATCGGCCTGGGGTGCACACTTATCCGTGATGATCAGTTCCACGAATTCCTCTCAGACGGTCCCGCCACAGGCTCGGGGCTTCGTTCCGGCTTTGGACGGTATGCGTGGATTGGCCGCGCTCGGCGTCCTCGTCACCCATGTCGCGTTCCAGACCGGTGAAGCGCAGTCCGGTGCGATCGGGCGCGCGTTCGGTCGACTCGATCTCGCCGTAGCGGTGTTCTTCGCCTTGTCCGGATTTCTCCTGTGGCGCCCCCACGCGGCAAAGGCTCGCGGAATCGGGCAGCCGCAGTCGACCGTCCGGTACTGGATCTCCCGCGCGACGCGCATTCTGCCGGCGTACTGGGTGGCAGTGGTCCTGATCCTGCTGTTCCTGCCCGGTGCCGGCGGGGGCTACCAAGTGTGGTTGGCGAATCTCGGGTTGGCGCAGGTCTTCGTGCCGTTGACACTCACCGAGGGCCTCACGCAGATGTGGAGCCTGTCGGTCGAGGTGGCGTTCTATGTTCTGCTGCCGCTTTTCGCGTATCTGATGGTCCGACTACGAGGAAACTCGGTCCGGTTCCGGCTGCCGCTTCTGCTCGGGGTGTCGGTCTTGGCCTTGACGTGGGCATTCATTCCGATTCCGACGCCGGACGCTATCCACCACGACAACTGGTTGCCGGGCTACCTGCCGTGGTTCGGCGCCGGCATGGTGCTGGCCGAGCTGGCAGTGGGCCCGTCGACATGGGTGCATCGCCTCGCGCACCGTCGGGTACTCCTGACCCTCATTGCCTTTATCGCCTTCGTTCTCTCGTGCACTGATCTGGCCGGGCCCGAAGGTCTGGTGCGGCCTGAGCCGTGGCAGTACGCGATCAAGATTGCACTCGGTGCGATCATCAGCTTCTCGTTGATCGCGCCACTGGTTCTGCGCGATCAATCGCAGCATCGGTTCCTGGCCAGTCCTTTGGCGCTGGCAATCGGACGCTGGTCCTACGGCCTGTTCATCTGGCACCTGGCCGTACTGAACGCTGTGTTCCCCGTATTCGGCATAGTTCCGTTCTCTGGCAGCTTCTTCTACGTCCTGGCCCTCACGGTCGTCCTGAGCGTCGCTGTGGCCTCGGCCAGTTACGCCTTGGTGGAGGAACCGGCGCGCGTCGCGGTCACGCGGTGGGAGAAGCGCCGCCACATCGGTGAACCGGCGAAGGGCAACGCGGCCAACCCGGTCACGACCAAGGCCACCAACATCGAGAACTGAATCGCGAACGAGTCGCCCACATAGCCGCCCGGCGCTCGCCACGGTCCGGTCGAGAGCAGCGTGATGCCGATCATCGCGGCCACGCCGGCGGTGCCGACGAGAATGCGTGCGGTCCGAGCCGGGCCGAAGATTCGCAGCGCGGCAAGTCCGAGGATCGAGCACACAACTGCGATCGCCGCTCCCACTCCGCCGCCGATGACGGTGGCCGCCGCGAGCATGCCCACCCATCCTGCCGCGACGCTGCGCCACGGTCGGGGTGGTGTGAGGGGCTTGGGCTCTCGGCGCGTGGGGACAAGAGCCGCGAACAACAGCGGGATCAGCAACACGAGCCCGCCGAAGATGCCGAGGCGGTACCAACGGTCGCTGGGGAAGTCGATGGTGACGGTTCCCGCGGTGCCTGCCGGCACGATCCAGCCCTGCTGCCAACCGTTCACGACCACCGGCGTCAGCTCGGAACCGTCCGGCGCCGTGGCGATCCAACCGATGCTGGTGCTCTCGGGATTGACGATCAGCTGATCGGCGGACGAGCTCGTGACGGTGAGTTCGCGGTGATTCGCCGTCCACGCGGTCGATTCGAGCGGTGTATTCCGTTGCGCGGCTGAAGAACCGACCGCCGTCAGATCGAGATTGTCGACCGAGAACGCGGGGCCTGGTTCGACGACCACTTCAGGCTGTCCCGCCGGCAAAGTCGCCGAAGCGTCCAAACCGCACACACGTGCCTCGACGGGTGCGCCGGTCCGAAGTTGCGTCGCCGTCGCCGTGATCGAGGTGGGGAATTGCTGTCCGGCAACCGAAATGGTCGGGCCGTCGCCACAGGTGACGGTGACGGTGCGGTTGTCGAATGATTCTGCGCCCTGCACTCCGGAACCGGCGATCGGGGTTCCGTCGGCACCGACGACGCCGACCTCGGCGAGGCCGGTGGGCTGCGCCTGGGCGAAGCCGAGCGCCGTCTGATCGAGGACCGGTTCCCAAGCGGTGATGCTCAGGACGATCTTGTCGGTGACGAAGGGGGCGAGGGTAACTCGACTGGTTCGAGGCGTGTCGTCCGAGGGTTCGGGCAGCTCTCGCACCTGCGGCCCGTTGCCGAGATTCACCGCGACACTGGTCGGCAGCGACGGCAGAGTGCCAAGTCCCCGGGTGATGTCCAGGCCGGTGACCAGGGTGGGCTCGGGAAGATTGAGAGTCAGCGTCGGTTTCGGGCCGCCCGGTTCTGTGGTGCTCTGCGGCGCCGACCACGTGGTGCGTGCGTCGCCGTCGGTGGCAGCGAAGGCAGATCCGCGTGTGTCGCCGATGTCGCTCGAACCCGAAGCCGTGATTCGGCCGGGGATGGAAAGCAGATCTTCGAGGGCGTTGCCCTGACGCGCTCGGACAGTCAGTGTCGGTGCAACGACTGTGTTTTCGGGCACCGTGAGCGTGCGCTGGAAGCGGCTCGGCTCTTCGGGTATCGCCATGAATGCATTGCTGCACCGCACGCGGTCCGTCGAGTCGGCGCAGGCGTTGCGGCCGGGGAACTCCTGGCTCAGGTTCCACGCGTTCACGGATGCGCCCGTCGGCGTACTCGGCAGGACCGTGTCGAAACGGATCGGTACGGTCTTCGGCGCGCTGCGATCGGAGAAGTCTTCGACGGAGAGTTCGCTGATGCCGAACTGTGTTCCAGGCGATCCGTTTTCGGTGTGAGTCGCTGTGACGCGTACCCACGGAGTGTTGCCACCCGGAATCGAGACGGTGATGGGCTCACCGGGACGCTCCACCTTCACCGCCGTGCTGCCGTTCGGTGTCGAGACCTCGAGCCATTTGACGGGAGCTCCGATTGCCGCGGCACTGGTGGTCAGATGAAGCAACCCACTGGAAATCGGTGTGTCGAAGTCGATCTGCAACCACTGGCCCAGTGCGCGCTCGATGCCGTTGCTGAACCAGCCGGTGGCCGGATCGCCGTCGACCGTCGACGCGGGACTGCTCGACGGTGAAGTGCCGCCCAGCTGGGTGGCATCTGAGGCGGCGCTGGAAACGGTGATCGAAGCTCCGCTCCAACGGCCTTCCACGAGAGGCGTGTTCGCTACCGGGTAGTCGGGCACCAGATTGTAGGTACGACGAGCGTCGTCAGGGGTGCGCAGGGCGGAACTGTGGTTGTCGACCTGACCGAAATCGGTTTCCCGATCGCGCGGTGTGTCGGTGACGGTGACAGAATCGACGGGCAGTCCCGCAGCTTCGGCGTCGGCGGCGAGAATCATCGGCCCGGTCCCCGGAACCAGCCCGCTTTCGTGAAGTCGCACAGACGATTCCGGCCCACCTTGTACACGCGGAACCTGGTTCAGGTCGACGGAGTACGGGCCACTGACCGCCGGGGTGCCGTCGGGCGGGGTGACCTCGAAGATTTCGATGGCCGGGTAACCGGGACGCAGATCGCTGTCCGCGACCAGCCCTTCGATCGGTTCGGGGCTGTCGTCTTCACCGAAGTGGGCGACTCGCTCGATCCCCGGCGAGCCTTCGACCGCCTGGTGCACGAGTATCGGCCTGGCCGAGCGCGACGTTTCGCCGTCGAGGTCGTTGCGCATCACCAGGTAGTGGATGCCCTGCCCAAGCAAGGTCTGTGCGAGGCCGTCCGACGGACGTCCGTCGGCGATGAGACGTTGCACGGAATCGAGCGCTCGGATTGCGCCGGGAGGGGTCAGCGGGACCGAGTCACGCACCGCCCACGGCGTACTCGCCAAAGCCTGAAGCGGTTCGTCACGCGTCAGACCCCAGACTTGGCTGCCGAAGGGCGCTCCCGGGACGACCAGGGCACGTTCGGCTTCCGATCCGGGGGAGGTGTTGTCCTCGAGCCACTGCGCTGCTTCGTTCCAGTACGAGGGAACGTCCGGATAAGCACCGCGGGGAGCGAGCTTTCCCGTCCAGGCCAAGGCAGTCGAGAGGGTGAGGGCAACGAGGATCAGGCTGGTCAGTGCGACCATCGGTTCGCGCTCGGGATGGGCGAACGCGCGGCGCCATCGGGCGAGTGGAACCGATCCCGGTAGTGGCACTTTGGCCAGCAGGTGTGCGAGTCCGAGCACCAGCGGCAGACGGACCAACGGCTCGAGCTTGTGGACGTTGCGCAGCGGAGCGCCCGCCGAGTCGAGGAACAGGCGTACCGACTCCGACACCGGTGAGCTGAGTTCACCAACGTATCCCGCGGCCAGGCCGGTGATACCGACGAACAGGATGAGCGTCAGCCGGCCGCGAGCAGGCATGGACCGCATGCAGAGCCCGGCGAGGCCGGCGGCGGCAACCAGACCGGTGGCGACAACTGCTGCGGGCTGGGTGACCAGGACGGCGCCGGCAATGCGTTCGGGGGAGACGAACGGGGTCCAACTGTCTGTGCCGCGAAGTATCTCGGCCAGCGACGCCCATTGCGTGGTGACACCGGCGGACTCGATGTAGTCGAGGAACGGTGGGCTGATCTTGCCGAGCAGAAGCAGCGGCACGATCCACCAGAGCGTGCCGAGAGCGACGAACAGCGCCCACCACGCGGTGAACGTCAGCCATGTTCGGTTGGGTTTGTGCGAGAGCCACCAGATGATCGCGACCAGGCAGGCCGCGGCGGTGGCGACGGCATTGATCGAACCCATGAGCGCGACGGCAAGCGCGGATTGTGCGGCTAACCGCCTCAACCCCCGTGAGTGGTTAGGGAGTCCAGGGACTCCTTTTCCACGCACAGGGCCGAAAGCCAAAATCACCGGCAACAACACCCACGGCGCCAGCATCATCGGCAGGGTTTCCGAGGAAATCGAACCGAGCGTGGTCAGCACGCGGGGAGAAAGAACAAAGGCAACCGCTGCGATGACGCGCGAACTACGGCTGCCGATACCGAGAGCCTCGGCAACTCGGATGATGCCCCAGAATCCTGCGATCAGAAGCAGCGCCCACCAGATGCGCTGGGTGATCCACGGCGGAACGTTCGCCAACTCGCCGAGCGCGAAGAACGGCCCGTGCGGAAAGAAATATCCGTAGGCCTGGTTCTGAACCTGGCCGAGCGGGGCCTGACTACTCCACTGATGCGACGCGCGTTCGAGAAAACCGAACGGATTCTGCGTCAGGTCGTACTTGGTGTCAGCGGTGATCAGACCCGGCGATTGCAGAAAAGTGAGAAGAAACGCTACGACGGAGGCGCCGAACAGCCACCGCTTCGACAGGGGCTCTGCCGACGGGGCGGTGTCTACCGAAGACACCGCTGCGTCGGCGGAAGAACGGGAACTCGCGAGGCCTGCGCTCTCAGCGGCTGCCGTACTCAACCTGGTTCAGCACGGAAGAATCTGCGTTTCCGCTGCGGTCGATCTCGGGACGAGTGTTGTCCGACGCGGCGGCCGTGACACCGAAGATGACGCCGGCACCCAGAACGGCACCGATGACAGCGCTGGCCACACCGGGGACAAGGAACTTCGTCATCGCGGATCTCCCAATTGGTCGTTAGTCGGTCGTTCGCGGTCGGACGGACTTACCGGCCCGTACGAACTGCTCGGGTCAAGGTATCACCCGCACTCGAGAATCCGGACGATTACCCTCGTGACGTGCTGGTCAGTCGAGGGTTTCGGTACCGAGCGCGGTCAACAGAGTGCGCAGTTTCGTAGATGTCTCGTCGAGTTCGTCCTGTGGATCCGATTCGGCGACAATTCCACCACCCGCGCTGGCCCAGGCGTTGCGGCCGTCTGCACTGATCTCGGCGCAGCGGATGGCAACCACCCAATCGCCGTCACCGGCCCCGTCGCACCATCCCACGGCGCCGCCGTAGAAACGGCGAGGCTCCTCGGTCTCGCGGATGACTTTCAGTGCCGCGTCGGTGGGTGTTCCGCACAGCGCGGGCGTCGGATGCAGAGCGATGGCGAGGTCGAGCGCAGTGGTGTCGTTTCGCAGCGTGCCGCGGATCGGGCTGGCCAAGTGCCAGACCTCGTGAGTATTGGTCAGTTCGGGAGTTGCCGGCACCGACAGATCACTGCACATCGGTTGCAGGACCTCGCGGATCCACGCCGTCACGAAGGCGTGCTCGGCCAGATTCTTCGTCGAATGCAGAAGGCTTTCGCCTGCCTCGCGGTCTTGATCGGCGTCGGCGGATCGCTTTGTGGTCCCGGCCAACGGGCGACATGTCACGACGCGCCCGCGTCGACTGACCAATACCTCGGGCGTCGCGCCGACCAGGCTGTGGCCCTCGAATTCGGCTCCCGCAGCAGAGAGGTCGACGGCAAAGGTGTTGGCGACGGGATTGAGCGCCGCCATGCGTGCGGCGAGCGCGGTCGGGGAGATCGGGGTCTGCGTGCGAAGTTCCACAGTGCGAGCCGCGACAACCTTGTCGATCTCTCCACTGCGGAGACGTCCGATCAACTTTTCCACTCGACGAAGATGCTCCGACGACGACGGGATCTCCCGGTCAACCCGGGTCGTCGGCAGGGCCTGGGGATCGCGCGGTTGCCACGGCCGCGACGCGATCGTCGCCTCGGCAGGTTCGTACAACGCGGTTGCGGCAGCCGGGTCGAAGGGGAGCGCTCCGACGATCAGCTTTGTCGTACCTGCCGACAGAGCGTGGGTGGCCGCGTCGGAGCTGTCGAAGCTGCGTCGTACGCCGCGGGTGACCACGCTGTGATCGGGGCGCGAGAGAACAAAACCGTCCATGGTGGCTTCGACACTAGTCGGCCACGGATCAGGAATGCGCGAAGGTCACTTCCCTGGAGGGACGATCAACACCGGCCGATGACTGTGACGCAGAACATGATCCGCGACGCTGCTCTGCAGTAGCGACCGCAAACCCGTAGTGCCACGGGTGCCGGTCACGATGATGTCGACGTCCAATTCGTCTGCGGTTTCGCAGATTGCAGACCAGATCGCGGATCGGCACTCGGCGCTTCTGCCTTCGACGGTCAGGCCTGCGGCCTCGGCCAGTGCGACGCCCTCGGCGAGGGTGACTTTGGCGTCGGTGTACGCGATGTCCTCGACGTCGTCGTCGGGAACCCACTCCGGTTGCATCACCCCGGACAGGCCGGACATGCGAGCGGCCTGGCGAACCATCGGCTCCCAGGCAGTGACGAGAACAGCACGATTGGCGGAGAGGAAACGCCCCGCATAGTCGACTGCACGCTTGGCGTTGTCGGAACCGTCGTACGCGATGAGCATCAGACCTTGTGGCATCACGACCTCCTCGTCAGCGGGGGAATCGGTTCTCTTCCAGGCTACCGTCCCGATGTGCCCGTGAGGGAGTGTATGGGTACCGGGTCCGTTACGGTCGAGGTATGCGGATCAAGTTTCTGAAGGCTGCGACGACCATTGCTTTATGCGGAGGGTTGGTTGCGGGATGCTCGGGCGAAAACGGGACCGCCGATCCGGTTTCGAGCGCCCCGACCAGCACCACCTCCGAGATCACGTCGACGCCTGCGGCATCCAGCTCCGCGCCCGTCGCCGCGTCGTGCGGTAGTGACCTTCTGGCTTCACTGTCCCTGCGTCAGAAACTTGCCCAGCTGCTCAACGTCGGCGTCACCGGGACCGATGACGCGTTGTCGATAGTGCAGAACGAGGAGATCGGCGGCATCTTCGTCGGAAGTTGGACCGATCAGTCGATGCTCACCAATCGCGAAGTGCCGCAGGTTGCTTCGGCGTCGAAGTTGCCGTTGATGGTGACGATCGACGAAGAAGGTGGACGAGTTTCCCGCGTCGCGGACATCCTCGGGCCCGATCCGTCGGCCAGAGAAACGGCGCAGACCATGACAGTGGAACAGACGTACCAGATGGCGCTCGAGCGTGGACGCGGGTTGAAGGATCTCGGGATCACCGTCAACTACGCCCCCGACGTCGACGTCAGCAGCCAACCCGACGACTCCGTGATCGGGGACCGCTCGTACTCCGACGACCCCCAGACCGTGGTTGCCTACGCCGGTGCGTACGCGCAGGGTATGCGCGATGCCGGAATCTTCCCGGTGATCAAGCACTTTCCCGGACATGGCAGCGCGTCGGGTGACTCGCACCGGGGTGAGGTGACAACGCCGCCCTTGCAGGATCTGATCGCGTCGGACCTGATTCCCTTCCGGGAGCTGTCGGGAACCGGAGTCGGCGTCATGATGGGTCACCTCGAGGTTCCCGGTCTGACCGAGCCCGGTACCCCTGCCAGCATCAGCCCCGCCGCCGTCGCGTTGCTTCGCGACGGAGTGGGTTACGGCGCAGCGCCGTTCACCGGCCCGGTATTCACCGACGACCTCAGCGGAATGCAGGCGATCACCGACCGATACGATATTGCCGACGCGGTTCAGGCTGCGCTGGTGGCTGGAGTCGATCAGGCATTGTGGCTGACAACCGACGACGTTCCGCGGGTGCTCGACCATCTCGAGCAGGCCGTCGCGTCCGGTGAGCTTCCGCAGGCGCGGGTCGATCAGGCCGTGGTCACAGTTGCCACTGCCAAAGGTGCCGTGACCTGCTGAGTCGAAGTCGGGATTCGACGCACAATCTTACCGTAGAGTAAGATCGACATTTACCCTGTGGTTGGAGGAAGCATGGCCGGCGGTACCAAGCGACTGCCACGCGCAGTGCGTGAGCAGCAGATGCTCGACGCGGCTGTGGACGTGTTCTCCGACAGGGGGTTTCACGAAACTTCGATGGACACCATCGCAGCCAAAGCCGAGATCTCGAAGCCGATGCTGTACCTGTACTACGGCTCGAAGGAAGAGTTGTTCGCGGCGTGCATTCATCGTGAAGGGCTCCGCTTCCTCGAAGCGCTCGCCCCGGCCGGTGCGCCGAACCTGACTCCGCGTGAACAATTGCGCGCCGCTCTCGAGGGCTTCCTCGGGTTCGTGGGCGCAAACCGCAAGTCGTGGATGGTGCTCTACCGTCAGGCCGTCGGGCAGCAGGCTTTTGCGGGAACCGTGCAGTCCAGCCGCGATCGGTTGATCGAGTTGACTGCGCATCTGCTCGAGTCCAGCACCAAGGATCCTGATGCCGCGCACGATTACGGGATCATCGCCATTGCGCTCGTCGGCGCCGGTGAGGCGGTAGCCGACCGGGTCGCGGGTGGGGAAATCGAAGTGGATGCCGCAGCGGATCTACTCGAATCCCTCGCGTGGCGCGGTCTGTCGGGCAAGAAGAAGTCCGAATAGCCCCCAAACCAATCTGAGCGAACGTACCTTTCAGCGCATCCAAGGCGCCGAAAGGTACGTTCGCTCAATTGGGGTGGGTGGGAAACCCGACAAAACTCAGGTCAGCGCAGCGTCGCAGTGACGTGCGGGTAACCCTTCTTCGGGTGACGCAGCGACAGATCCCAGCCGCCGTCGGTGCGATCAGCGTAGGCATTCAGCGTCGCCGGTAGCAGAATCGGCTTGCCGAAACGCACGCTGTAGGTGACCTTGTCCGCGACGGACCCCTCGACGGTCCGCAGAACTGCCGCGGCACTCCACATTCCGTGAGCAATGGTCTTCGGGAAACCGAAAGCCTTGGCGCCCAGAGACGAGACGTGAATCGGATTGCGGTCGCCGGAGACGGCGGCGTACTTGCTGATCGTGGTCTGGTCGACGCGGATGGTGCTCATCGGCATCGGCGGGACCTCGTCGGCCTTGGGCTCCGGACCTGGCTGGCCGGACAGGGAGGTCTTCTGCTGGTTCAGGAAGCTCGAGGTCTGTCGCCAGACCAGTTCCCGTCCCACCCGAATTTCGGTGATCACGTCGATCAGCAGGCCCTTGCGGTGCTCACGCAGGTTCTCGGCATGCACCGAGAGGTCAAGCGGTTCGCTGACGGAGATGGGCCGCAGCGATTCGATGACGTTCTCGGCGTGAACGGAGCCGACGGCGGCGAAGGGGAAGTCCTTCGACACCATCAGCTTCATCACGGTCGGGAAGGCCAAGGTGAAGGGATACGTGATCGGCAGAGTGTCGCCGAATCGCAGTCCGGTCACGCGGCAGTACGCCGCCAGATTGTCGGTGTCGACCTTCAGTCCGGTGAGGGTGAAGGTCTGCTGTGGCACCGAGTGCGAGTTGGACTTGTTCCACGGCAACAATCCCAGTACCGCCCGGGAGTAGATGTCGATGGTCTTCGGCTGCTCGGTGAGCGCGACGGTCTTTGTTGCCATCATGCGCCCAGGAGGCTCTGGCCGCAGACGCGAACGACCTGTCCCGTAACGGCGTTGGAAGCCGGGCTGGCGAAGTATGCGACGGTCTCGGCGACGTCGACGGTCTCGCCGCCCTGCAGGAGCGAGCTCATGCGGCGGCCGGCTTCGCGGGTGGCGAAGGGGATGGCTGCGGTCATGGCGGTCTCGATGAAGCCCGGTGCGACGGCGTTGATGGTGATGTTCTTCTTCGCCAGGACGGGAGCTTCGGCGTGTACGAGGCCGATGACGCCGGCCTTGGAGGTGCCGTAGTTGGTCTGGCCGCGGTTGCCCGCGATGCCGGCGATGGAGGAGACGTCGACGACGCGGCCGCCTTCCTTGAGAGCGCCCTTCTCGACGAGGTGCTCGGTGATCTTCTGCGGTGCAAGAAGATTGACGTTCATGACCATGTTCCAGCGGCCCTCGTCCATGTTGGCGAGGGTCTTGTCGCGGGTGATGCCGGCGTTGTGGACGATGATGTCGGCTCCGCCGTGACGCTCGAGGAGGTGAGCTGCGAGGACCTCGGCTGCGTCGGCCGCCGTGACGTCGAGGGCGAGGGACGTGCCGCCGACCTTGTTTGCGGTCTCGGACAGTGCTTCGCCGGCGGCCGGGATGTCAGCGCAGACCACGTGTGCGCCGTCGCGGGCCAGGACCTCGGCGATGGTGGCGCCGATACCGCGGGCTGCGCCGGTGACGACGGCAACCTTGCCTTCGAGCGGCTTGTCCCAGCTTGCGGGCGCGACGGAATCTTCAGCGCCGACGACGATGACCTGGCCGTCGACGAAGGCGGACTTTGCCGAAAGGAGAAAGCGCAGAGTCGATTCCACGCCGGACAGTCCGGTGGACGCCTTGGGGGAGACGTAGACCAGCTGAGCGGTGGAGCCGCGCTTGATCTCCTTGCCGACGCTGCGGGTGAAGCCTTCGAGCGCGCGCTGCGCGACATGCTCGTCGACGCTCGACGTTTCTTCCGGCGTCGTGCCGAGAACGACGACGCGAGCCGACGGTGCGAGGTTGCGGATCACGGGCTGGAAGAACTCGAACAGCTGCTCGAGCTCGCTGACCTGAGTGATTCCGGTGGCGTCGAACACGAGTCCGCCGAAGCTGCTGTCGTGTGCCTGAGCCGCCGGGTAGTCGGAGAGCAGTACGCGAAGTGGTTCTGCGAGCCGACCCTTGCCGCCGATGAGGACAGGTCCGGCGAGTGCGGGTTCCCCTGCTTTGTAGCGACGCAGGTTCTCGGGCCTGGGCAGGCCGGCCTTCGACGCGATGAATGCGCCGGGGGCGGACGAGAGGAACTGTGAATAGAGGTCGGGAGCTCCCTTGCTGGCTGCCACGGTCCTACCTTCTGTTGTGTTTCGGGTTGTCTCTCACCGGGCAATCGAAAGAATGCGGCGATAGACAAGTAACTTACTACTGAGTAAGAATAGTCTTCAACAGGTAATCGCACCATCCTTGGAGACGCAAGTGACAAGCAAAGCCCGTTCAAACGCAAAGCCCGCCGCACCGCGCACCGCACCGGCCGCAGCCGCTGCGAAGTCCGCAGGTCAGCGCCGTCCGGTTGCGATCGTCGGCGGAAATCGCATTCCGTTCGCACGCTCGGACAAGGCGTACGCACAGGCGTCCAACCAGGACATGTTCACTGCGACGCTCGACGGTCTGGTGAGCCGATTCAATCTGCAGGGCGAGAAGCTCGGCATGGTCGTCGGCGGTGCGGTGCTCAAGCACAGCCGTGATTTCAATCTCATTCGCGAGTCCGTTCTCGGCAGCGCGCTGAGCCCGTACACGTCGGCGTACGACCTTCAGCAGGCGTGTGGCACGGGACTGCAGTCGATCATCGCCGTCGGCGACGCCATTTCGGCCGGCCGCATCGATTCGGGCATTGGCGGCGGCACGGACACCACGTCCGACGCCCCGATCGGCGTCAACGATCAGGCGCGCGAGTTCCTGCTCTCCCTCAACCGCGCGAAGTCCACGGGCGACCGCATCAAGCTGCTCGGCAACGTCCGTGCGGGCATGCTCGGTCTCGAAATTCCGCGCAACGGCGAGCCTCGCACCGGCAAGTCGATGGGTGACCACGCTGCGATCACCGCCAAGGAATTCGGCGTGAAGCGCGAGGACCAGGATGAACTTGCCGCTGCCAGCCACAAGAACATGGCGGCTGCCTACGACCGCGGTTTCTTCGACGACCTCGTCACCCCGTTCCTCGGCCTGACCCGCGACGACAACCTCCGTCCCGGTTCGACCGTCGAGAAGCTGTCGACGCTCAAGCCCGTCTTCGGTACCAAGCTCGGCGACGCGACGATGACGGCAGGCAACTCGACGCCGCTCACCGACGGCGCTTCTGCAGTGCTCCTCTCCACCGACGAGTGGGCCGCCGAGCGCAACCTTCCGGTTCTGGCGCACCTCGTCGATTCCGAAACCGCTGCCGTCGACTACGTCCACGGCAAAGACGGGTTGCTCATGGCTCCCACGTACGCGATTCCGCGTTTGCTGGCCCGCAACGGTCTGACCTTGCAGGACTTCGATTACTACGAGATCCACGAAGCCTTCGCTTCGGTGGTTCTGGCAACCCTGCAGGCCTTCGAGTCCGACGAGTACTGCAAGGAACGCCTCGGCCTCGACGGCGCGTTGGGATCGATCGACCGAAGCAAGCTCAATGTCAACGGATCGTCCTTGGCTGCAGGTCACCCGTTCGCGGCAACCGGCGGACGTATTGTGGCTTCCCTCGCAAAGATGCTCGCGGAGAAGGGCTCGGGCCGCGGCCTGATCTCGATCTGTGCGGCCGGTGGCCAGGGTGTCACGGCGATCATCGAGCGGTAACCGCTCTACAATCTCCCCACGCGACTGAAAACTGCGCTCACCTGCAGTGATCGTCGCGAGGGGATGCGTAATCGGGGATCCGGCCACGAGGGGTGGCCGGATCCCCGAACTCTTTGCAAACTTTTTCGCGCAGGCGTGTAACGCTGCAGAATAGCTACCGATATTCATGACAGCCCCGTGTTGCTGCCTGACCCCCGACCTGGCAGCAGCCCGGGGCTCTCGTATGTCCGGATATCCTGTATTGAGTTGTCGGTGAGCGCCGCAGCGACGGTTGATGCAGCGAGGAGCCAACAGGTGAGTGACGAAGAGGGTCCGTCCGTCGAGAAGACGAACAGCGAGGACTCGTCCCTCCCGGAACAGGAACTCGAGTCGGTCGGGGAACCTCAGTCGGTCGAGGAACCTCAGGCGGTCGAAGAGACCGAGTCGGTCGAGGAACCCAAGACCCCTGAGGAGACCGAGGCGGTTGTCGAGGCTGAATCAGTAGAACCTGAACCAGCCGAAGCACCAAGGCCTGTCGACGAAGAAGCAATCGATTCCACAGAAGCGACAGTCGACGAAGCAGTAGACGAGCCGACAATCGTCGAGCCCACAATCGTCGAACCGGCCATCGACGAATCGGCAAACGAGGTCACCACCGTCATCCCAGTCGTCCCAGCGGAGGACGCACCGCCGACGGAAGTAGTCGACTCGGCTCCGGCGACAGAAACCATCGACGAGCAGACAGAGCAGTTCGAGCCCCCGGCAGTGGTGGTTCCCCCGAAGCCGCCGCGTCCCGAGTTCGTGCAGCAGTACGACACCCAGCAATTCGAACCCATCCAGCAGCAGTACGAGCCTGTTGTCCGCGGACCAGAGGCAGTTGCACCACCAGCACCGCAACAACAGCCAGAAGCGCCCGCTCCGGCTTCTTCCCGTAAGTGGGTCAAACCAGCGATAGCACTCGGCGCCATCTTTGCCGTCGCAGTGATTGCCTACGGAGTGGACATCTTCACGTCGTCGGGGAAGACACCACGCGGCACCCAGGTCGCCGGGGTGGACATCGGTGATCTCACGCCTGCCGACGCAGAGGCCACGCTGCGCGCCGAACTCGGCCCAAGGCTCGTCGAACCGGTAGCGGTACATGCCGGCGGCGTCGATTCCCAGATCGTTCCCGCATCTGCGGGTGTGGACGTCGACTGGTCGGCGACGCTCTCGGGCGTGAACGCTCAGCCGATCAATCCGATCACCCGCATCACGTCGTTCTTCGGCTCCCGCGAGGTGCCCGTGGTGTCGACGGTCGACCAGGGTGCGTTGGATGCCTCGATGTCGCAGCTTGCGGCGAACAGCGATCGTGCGCCCGTCGAAGGCGCAGTCGTGTTCGAGAGTGGGAAGGCGACGGGTGTTTCACCTGCCGCCGGCCAGGCTCTCGAAACGCAGCAGGCGGGCGCAACGTTCGCCGCGGAGTGGTCTGACGGTGGCGTCGTCGATCTTCCGGTCGACGAGGTGCCGGTGACGGTCACTCAGGCCGGTGTCGATCGCGCACTGCAGGAGATTGCCATTCCGGCTGCCTCGGGTGATGTCGTGGTCAACGGCCGTGACGGCAAGGTTGCGACGCTCGGCGTCGACCAGATCGGTGAGGTTCTGACCTTCACCCCTGACGGCTCGGGTGGGCTGACTCCGCAGTACAACACGGATGCTGCGATCAAGATTCTGACTCCGCAGTTGGTATCGACTGAAGTACAACCCAAGGACGCGTCGTTCACCTTCGCCGGTGGTAAGCCGTCGGTTGTGCCGGGTGTTGTCGGTGATCTGATCAACTGGCCGGACACGGTCAAGGAACTTCCGGTTCTGCTGGGCAGCACGGCGTCTCGGGCAACACCCGCCGTGTACGGACCGGTCCCGCCGGCGTTGACCACCGAAGCCGCGGATGCCCTCGGCATCAACGAGGTGATCGGCGAATTCACCACCGGTGGTTTCGAATACGCGTCTGGTGTGAATATCGGCCTGGCCGCATCGGAGATCGACGGGGCCGTGATCAAGCCAGGGGATACGTTCTCGCTCAACGAGTACACGGGTCCGCGCGGTGCGGCTCAGGGATACGTCGAGTCGGGGATCATCAACAATGGTCGCCCGGACAAGGCTGTCGGCGGCGGTATCAGCCAGCTCGCGACGACGCTCTACAACGCGACGTATTTCGCAGGCATGGACGACGTCGCGCACACCGAGCACAGTTACTACATCTCGCGGTACCCCGAGGCGCGTGAGGCGACCATCTTCGATGGAGCGATCGACTTGCAGTTCCGTAATCCGGCGAAGACCGGCGTGATGATCGAGACGATTGCGACGTCGTCGAACATCACCGTTCGGATCTGGGGAACCAAAACCGTCGATGTCGCTTCGACGACCGGCCCGCGTACGTCGCCGACGTCGCCGAACACCGTGACGTTGCCGGAGGGGCCTGGTTGTGTGGCTTCGAGCGGTGCGCCCGGATTCACGGTCAGCGACACCCGCGTGATCACCGACCACGCAAGTGGCGCCGAGATTTCCTCGAACACCCGGACCGTCAAGTACGACCCGGTGCCGATCGTGAAGTGCGAGTAGGGACCTACTTGCCGACGAGTGGGCCGAGGGTGCGGCCCGCGAGGTCGACGATGCCTGGCTCTTCGCCGTTGGTGATCAGGTTGATCACGACGCCGTCGATGCCGTGGTCGAGGATGCGCGTCTGAACCTGCTCGGCGACGTCGTCCGGGCTGCCGACGAAATGGCGCTCGGTGGCCTTGGCGACCACGTCTTGCGGCGCCGTGGTGATGTCGAGGCCACGCTCCGCGAGAAACGTTCGCTGATGCGCGCGAGCCTTGTCGCCGTCCTCGTCGATCATCATGAACGTGAGGAAGCTGGTCTCGAGGGTTGCGGGATCGCGACCGGCTTCGTCGCAGCGTGCCGCAAGTGCTTCCATCTTGCGGGGCAGTTCCGACGGGTCGCAGATGATGTTGAGGTGATCCGCGAAGCGAGCGGCGAGGCCGAACGTCTTCTTCTCACCGCCGCCGCCGAGCAGGATCGGCAGGTCGTCGCGGACGCGAGGCTCGTTGATGGCGTCCTTGACGTGGTACCACTTGCCGTCGAAGGTTGGGCGCTCACCGCGGAGCATCGGCGCGATGATCTGGAGTGCTTCGTCGAGCTTCTGGAAGCGCTCGGTGAACGTTCCGAACTCGTATCCGAACGAATTGTGTTCGAGTTCGAACCAACCGGCGCCGATGCCCAGGATGGCCCGACCGCCGCTCACCACGTCGAGGGTGGTGACGGTCTTGGCGAGCATGGGCGGATTGCGGTAGGTGTTTCCCGTGACCAGTGCAGACAACTGGATGGTCTCGGTGGCCGTCGCCAGCGCGGAGAGCGCGGAGTAGGCCTCGAGCATCGGGGCGTCCGGCGCTCCGATTCCGGGGAGTTGGTAGAAGTGATCCATCACGAATGCAGTGTCGAAGCCTGCGGCTTCGGCTTCGCGGGCCTGCGCTATGACGGTGGGGAAGAGGTCCTTGACCGGACCGCCGTAGCTGAAGTTGGGCATCTGGTATCCGAGGCGAGTGCTCACCGTTTCGACGTTACTCGCGATCGGTTGACCCGGCACGATTTTACCAACTCTATGGATTCCGTTGTGCTGGGCAGACTTCCGGAATTCAGAGAAGTTCTTCGGCCGCTTCGCGTCGCTTGGCGCGCTGCTGGTGAAGCTTGACTGCCGCGATTGCGACGCCGCCACCGACGATTCCGCCGACGAGAGCGCCGACCCACGTGGACGATTCTTCGTACGAATCGAATTTGAGGCGCGCCATGATGCCGACTGCGGCGACGAGGTACAGCGCGATGCTGATCACGACCCGGGGACGGTTGTAGTTGGACAACACGTAGACATCGACGTCGCGTCGAAGTGCATAGACAATCGTGACCACCGAGCCGAACAGCGCGACGATCAGCAGCGCGAGCGAGATCCACGCCCCTGTTCGGCCGGCGACCCAGGGCAGAATCGCCGAGCTGACGAAGACTGCCCAGAAGACACTCTGCAATCCCACCGCCGAGGCTTCGTTCCAGACGTCGCGCTGCCGCTCGTCCTTGTAGAAGTCGTCGTCCAGATCTCCGACGAACCGCATTGCCTTCATCATGGTGCTCATGCCGTCTCCTCTGGAATTTCTGCGGTGAGTGCCGATTCGGGTAAGGGGAAGAGCGCTTCGACGGTGGTCCCCAGTGCCAGTGCCAGGCGAAGTGCCAGGTAGACACTCGGTGCGTAGTCGCCGCGTTCGACGGAGACGATGCTCTGTCTGCTCACCTGACCTGCCGTGGCCAGTTGCGCCTGGGTGAGGCCGGCGAGGCGTCGGTGCTCCCGCACGTTGTTGTCGCCGGCCTTTCCAGTCATGGGAAAAGTAAAGAATACTTGTCACATGATGTCAAGTTTACTTGTCATATGAGAGGCTGACGAGCATGCGTGAACGATTTCTCGAGATCGCCCTGGCCAATCCAGTGGTCGCAACGATCGTGGATCGGGCGCCGAAGCTGGGATTGCCGGAGTGGTACCTGACGGCGGGTGGGCTCTTCCAAACCGTCTGGAATCACATCGACGGCCGTGACCTCGGCGCCGGAATCAAGGACTACGACCTCTTCTATTTCGACGCCGGCGATCTGAGCTACGACGCGGAGGACCGTGTGATTCGTTCGGCGGCAGAACTGTTCGCCGATGTGGATGCCGATGTCGAAGTACGCAACGAAGCCCGCGTGCACCTGTGGTACGAGCAGCATTTCGGGATTCCCGGCGTTCCGTTCACCAGTTGCCGCGACGCTATCGACCACTTCGCTTCCACAACTTGCTGTTTCGGGATCACCAAGTCTGCGGGCGGCACTGTGGACGTGTATGCCCCGCATGGATACGACGATCTTTTCGACATGATCATCCGCCCCAACCCGGTGCTTGCACCGAGAGAGGTTTACGAGGCCAAGGCGGCACGGTGGCGCAGGGAATGGCCTGCGCTGACCGTGGAGCCTTGGCCGGAGACCCTGACCTAGACTTCGATCGGCGGATGCAGCCTGTCCATCGTCCATTGCCGATTTCGGCGTGCAGCAAGTGAACTGGCGCCGAGTGAGGCGACGAGAAGGCCGCCGAGGACGGCGATCGAGACCCACAGTCTCGAGTCGATACCGCCGACGGTGAGTTGGCGTAGCCCGTTCACCGCGTAGGTCATCGGGTCGAAGGGGTGGATGATCTGGAACGGTTTCGCGGTGGTTTCGACGGGATAGATGCCGCCGGCCGAAACCAGTTGCAGCATCAGGAACGCCAGGGTGATGACGCGTCCGACGGAGACTCCGAAGATGGCGTTGAACGCCTGGATCAACGCCATATACGTGGCAGTGATGAGCATCAGGAATCCGACGGTGCCGAGGGCGTGTGTGGGGTGCAGGCCGACGGCGAAGTGCACGACCAGGTACATCACGATCACCTGGCAGATGCCGATGAGCAATGCCGGCCAGTAAGAGGCGAGGACCACTCGCAGCGCGCCGAGTCCGTTTGCGATGGGCCGGTTCTGGAGCGGCTTGAGCAGCATCCAGGTGATGATGCCGCCCACGAACAGCGCGAGGGGCAGGAAGAACGGAGCAAAACCGGTACCGAAGGTGCTTGCCCGGTTCTCGTAGGTCTCCTGTAGTTCGACCGGGCTGGAGAGGGTTTGAGCGGTTGCGGTTCGCTGCTGATCGGTCCAACTGGGAATCTGACCGGCGCCCTCGGTGAGTTTGGTTGCGAGTTCGGCAGACCCGGCACGGAGTTGCTCGGTGCCGTCGGCGAGTTTGGCTGCACCATCGGAGAGTTGGACGCTGCCGTCGGTGAGTTGAACCAGTCCACTGCTGAGGGTTTGAGCGCCGTCGTTGACTTGCTGACCGCCGTCACGCAGCTGCACCAGGCCGTTGCGGAGTTCACCGCCGCCGTTGGCCGCGGCATTCAGCCCGGCTCGGAAGGTGCTCGACGGATCGTCGAGTTGGTAAGCGAGTTGTTGTGCACCGCTCTTGAGTTCGCCCAGTTGGCCCATGGTCGCTTCACCGAAACCCTGAGTGCGCAGCATGTCCTGGGCAGGCGCGAGGGCATTGGCGATCTGTTGGCTGACAGGATCCGGGTTCAGCCGAAGGCTGGCCACCGCCTGCCCGACCAGTTGTGCAACGTCTGCCTGTGTGTTCCCGAGGACGCTCAGTTGGTCGACGACCTGGGTGACGCCACCACTGAGTTGGCTTGCGCCGTCGCCCAGTTGGACGGCTCCGAGATCGAGTTGGCCCAAACCGTCGGTCAGTGCGAGGACGCCGTCCGTGGCGGTATTGATACCGGTCGAGAGTTGCGCTGTACCGCCGGCAAGAGTGGCTGCGCCGTCACGTGCGGTAACCATGTTGTCTGCCAGAGTTTTCGAGCCCGACGCCAATTCGCCGGCTCCGGCGTTGGCAGTGTTCACTCCGGCCGAGAGCTGGAGTGCTCCGTCGGCGGCCTGGTTCAAACCTGCACCGGCATCGGTCAATCCGACCAGGACCGTCTCGACGGACTGCGCGCCGATCTTGTCGCTGACTTGACTGAGAACCTGCTGGGCGGCATTTTGGCCGATGATGGTGCCGAGGTAGTTGTTGACGTCGTTGAAGGTGAACTGCAACTGAGCTTTGTGGGGGTCCTTGGACGTCGGGGAGGCAACGGCCTCGCTGAAATTCTCGGGCAGAGTGAGAGAGAAGTAGTACGTCCCGTCCGAGACTCCCTGTTCGGCTTCCTGCTGTGAGACCAGGTGGAGATCGAGCTCACCGGAATCGAGAAGTGCTTGGCTTACTTCGTCGCCAGCCTTGAGCTCTTGACCCTGCACCATTGCACCGCGGTCGGTGTTGACCAGTGCGACGGGGACCTTGTTGACCTCACCGAACGGATTCCAGAAGGCCCACAGGTACATTGCGCCGTACAGCAGTGGCATCAAGATGATGGTGACGAGTGCGATCCTGGGCATCGCGCCGCGGGAGAACCGCTTGAGTTCGGTTCCGAGAGACATTCCAGCGAGCATCGCGGTTACCTCGCCCCTTCTTGGTCGGGATTGGTGACTTCTTGGAGCAGGGCGACGGCATCGATGGGTGATCCGTCGGGCAGCGGGTTGACGGTCGACGCGATGATGGTCTGGTAGCTCCCCATCTCGACGAGTCGCTCGACGAGGTACGCGCGTTCGGAGTCGCGCCGCACCTGTTCGAGATCGTCGACGACGAGCAGGGCCGGCTTCTTCGTGTTCGCGACGGCGATGCGCAGCAGGGTCGCCTCGAGTTCCCCGAGATCGCTGACGTACCGGCCGAGCGCAGGTAAGGGATGATCGCCGAAGACGGGAGCGCACACCGCTTCGAGTTCGCGGTCTCCGGCACGTCCGATGAGCTTGTACCAGGGCGCATCCCAGCGAATTTGTTCGGTGATCAGATCTCGGACGGTGACGGACTCGGCAAGCTCGTCGATGTCCTCGAACCCGGCGACCCCGGCGATCTCGAAGATCTCGCGGGGACGCGTTCGACCGAAGACGGACAGTGATCCGGAACTGGCTTTCATTCGTCCGCTGAGTGTCAGAAGTAAGGACGTACGTCCTGAACCGGCCGAGCCTTCGAGGATGGTCACACCGCCCGCACGAATCTCGAGATTGACGGGTCCGAACACCGGCCCCCATGGGCCGTCGAGCGCCAAGTCCGTGGCGGTCAATGCCAGGTCAGGGGCGTAATCGAGTTGTGCGTGCTCTGGTGCGACCACGATGATCACCTGTCTGTTGATCTACTCGGCCTTCGAAAGAACCGAGTGCTGGTTCAGTGGACGTTCGTGCTCACCCAATCACATCGGTAGCGGGTGAGCGGTCCCACGAATGGGATGTGTCGGACACGATCGGTAACTTGGAGACCGAACGGTATGTATTCTGTTTGAAACGGACAGGGGGTGTCGAGGTGCCGGTTCGTAGACGCGGTATGTGCGCGTTACTGGTCATGGCCGCCCTGTCAGTTGTCTCCTGTGCCGGTGAGCGCGAGTCGCCCCCGTTCGTGTCGAGCGAGAGGCTTTTCGAGTTCACCGGTCGCAATGTCGGACCCGTGACCGTTCCGCCCTTGCCTTCCGATCGGCACGAGTCCGAAGCAGCGCCATACGGAGCCATCACCCTGTCCGGTGGGTGGAGCGGCGCAGCCAATGTCTCGCTGCCCGGATCCGTCACGTGTTTCGAGCACAACTGGGCGGATTCGCTGCCCGCCGGTCACCGCCAGTGGGCCTACGAGGTGCACACGAGTTCCTTCTACGAGTACGACGGCGGCGGCGAATATCCGGGGCGTGATTTCCAGTTGCAGGTCTACGTGAACGAAAACCCGGAACCAGGTCAGTCCGGGGCGACGATGATGTTCTCGGATCAGAGCGGACAGTTCGTGTCCTTCGGCGGCGGCGTCGACAATTCCATCGAAATAGTCAGTTCTCCGGACCGCAGGCGCGTGGCGCTTTCCCTGGTAGGAACGGCGGCACGGCCCGGCGAACAACCGACGACGTCCGTACTGTCCGCACAGATCAGTTGCCCGACCGTCGAGCGCAGATGACCACAGATTGCATTGACTGCCGAGCATGAAAATGCCGGTCCCGAAACATTCTCGGGACCGGCACTTTTCATGAATCAGGAACGAATCAGAATGCTGCTTCGTCGATCTCCATGATGTCGTTCTCGGTGTTCGCGATGATCTCGCGTGAAGCGGTGAGCTCGGGCAGGACGTTCTTGGTGAAGAAGGACGCGATGGCGACCTTGCCCTCGTAGAAGCCCTTGTCCTTGTCGGAAGCGCCGTTGTCGAGTGCCGCGAGAGCGATCTCGGACTGGCGGAGGAGCTGCCAGCCGATGAGCAGGTCGCCGACGGACATCAGGAAGCGGACGGAACCGAGGCCGACCTTGTACAGCTCGGTGGGCTGCTCCTGAGCTCCCATGAGGAAGCCGGTGAGCGTGGCAGCCATGGCCTGGACGTCTTCGAGTGCGGTGGCGAGCAGTGCGCGCTCCGCCTTCAGGCGACCGTTGCCGGCTTCGCTGTCGATGAAGGTCTTGATCTGTCCGGCAACGTGAGCGAGCGCGACGCCGCGGTCACGAGCGATCTTGCGGAAGAAGAAGTCCTGAGCCTGGATGGCCGTGGTGCCTTCGTACAGCGAGTCGATCTTGGAATCGCGGATGTACTGCTCGATCGGGTAGTCCTGCAGGAAGCCGGAGCCACCGAGGGTCTGCAGGCTGTCCGTCAGGTACTGGTACGCACGCTCGGAGCCGACGCCCTTGACGATCGGGAGCAGCAGGTCGTTGACGCGGAACGCGGTGTCCTTGTCTGCGCCCGAGACGAGCTGGGCGACAACCTCGTCCTGGTGTGCTGCGGTGTAGAGGTACACCGCGCGCAGGCCTTCGGCGTATGCCTTCTGCATTGCCAGGCTGCGACGCACGTCGGGGTGGTGCGTGATGGTCACGCGCGGCGCTGCCTTGTTGGTCATCTGGGTCAGGTCAGCACCCTGAACGCGCTGCTTGGCGTAATCGAGAGCGTTGAGGTAACCGGTGGAGAGGGTGGCGATTGCCTTGGTGCCGACCATCATTCGAGCGTGCTCGATGACGTCGAACATCTGGGCGATGCCGTTGTGGACCTCGCCGACCAGCCAGCCCTGTGCGGGGATGCCGTGGCCACCGAAGGTGACCTCACATGTGGCGGAGACCTTCAGGCCCATCTTGTGCTCGACGTTGGTGACGAAGACGCCGTTACGCTCGCCGAACTCTTCGGTCTCGAAGTTGAAGTGCGTCTTCGGGACGAAGAACAGGCTCAGGCCCTTGGTGCCGGGTCCGGCGCCTTCGGGGCGAGCGAGAACGAGGTGGAAGATGTTCTCGAACAGGTCGTCCGAGTCGGCCGAGGTGATGAAGCGCTTGACGCCCTCGATGTGCCAGGAGCCGTCGTCCTGCTTGATCGCCTTGGTGCGTCCGGCACCGACGTCGGAGCCGGCGTCGGGCTCGGTGAGGACCATCGTGGCGCCCCATCCGCGTTCGACGATGGTTGCTGCCCACTTCTTCTGCTCTTCGGTGCCGTTGTTGAACAGCACGTCCGCGAAGGCGGGTCCGGCCTGGTACATGTGCGCTGCAGGCTGTGCGCCCAGGATCAGCTCACCGATGGCCCACACGACCGAGCGGGGAACCGGCACGCCGCCGACCTCTTCGCTCAGTCCCATGCGGTACCACTCGGCATCCCACAGAGCCTTGAACGACTTCTTGAAGGATTCCGGAAGTGCAACGGTGTGCGTCTCGGGATCGAAGACAGGGGGGTTGCGGTCCGCATCGGCGAAAGATTCGCCAAGCGGTCCCTCGGCCAGGCGTGCGACCTCTGCCAGCATGTTGCGGACAGTGTCGGCATCCAGGTCGCCCCAAGCGCCTTCGCTCAGTGGCTTCTCCAGTCCGAGAACCTCGAAGAGGTTGAACTCCAGGTCCCGAACGTTGCTCTTGTAATGGCCCATGTCTTCTGCTTCTCCCAGTGAGGTGGTGCGGTCCAGCACTCCTAGTACCGCCCGAAGTTTATTACTCGTCGGTAACTTAATACATGTTACTAGCCGTTCTTTGCATTGCCAACACCGGATTTGCGTCCGATGACAAGCGCGTCGACCGCGATTCCCGTTTCGGTGTGTCTGTGCGGATTTCCGGCGATCTCGAACTCGAGCCTTCCTTGGAACTCCTGCATCAATTCTTCTGGTGTGTAAAGGATTTCGGGATCTTTCGGTCCGCCGACGCCGTAGTCGATGTTGCTTCGGTCGTGCCCCAAAATCATGAGGATTCCATCAGGTTTCAGAGAATTTATGGCACGGTTCACAACCAGGGTGCGTTGTGGTGCGGGCAGATGAAGGTAAAGAAGCAGGGCCAAGTCGTATCCCTGCCCGTTCCTTGAGGCGTAATCCGCGACGGTGACGTCGCCGCATCGGTAGTCGAGCCGGTCGAGAACCGATCGAGGTGAGCGGGCCGCGATCGTGCGGGCTTTCTCGATCGCGACGGCCGAGTAGTCGATGCCGGTGACCTCCCAACCGCGGGTCGCGAGCCACAACGCGTTACGGCCCTCGCCGCACGCCAGGTCGAGTGCCTGGCCGTGGGGGAGGGCCGTCGCGTATTCCACCAGCAGTTCGTTGGGAGGAGCGCCCCAGACGAGCTCGGTTTCTTCGTACTTCTTGTCCCAGGCCGCCGCATCCATAGATGACGACGGTAGTGCCACTCAGTGGTTACGCACTCCGTCCATCGGGTTCTTGCGAAGGGCGGCGCGCGTCGGGATCGCGATGGAGACAAATCCCAGAACAGCGGTCACCGCGACGATGGAACCGTAGATCGCCGGTGAAATCGCCGGGATCGGCTGCCCGGACACCGCTACGGCGATACCCATCAGAGGCGGCAGGGCGATCAGTGATCCGACCACGACGGCGATTCCCACCACCATCAACGACTCGATGCGCATCATTGCTCGGACCTGCCTCGTCCGCGAGCCCACCAGTTGAAGGAGCGCGAACTCGCGGGAACGCTCGGCAGTGGCGGCGACCAGGGTGTTCACGACGGCGACTGCGAGATAGCCGAGCAGGACGAGTACGGCGAGGATGCTGACCCAGGACTGCATACGACGCTGATCTTCGCCCGCGGCCCCGAACTGGTCCTGGTTCATCGCGGCGATCGAGGGGAACGAGCGCAACGACTGCTGGACTTCGGCCGACCGTCCGGGTTCGGCAGCAACCAGAACGGTGTCGATCAGAGCGTCGGTGGAGTGCTGACGCAAAGTCTGGATCGGCATGGTCACGTCCCCGAATCCGAGGCCGCGACCATATTTTGCGACGACCATCGGATGCACCAGTGTGCCGTCCCCTAGATAGAGGTCGACGCGCTGACCTACCTTGGCTCCGAGTGTGAAGGCGCCGTCTTCGCTCACGGCAACGGTATCGCCGGTCAGAGCGCTCAGGTCGCCCTCGGTCACCGCGAGATCGAGGGTCGCGTCGGCGCTGGCGGCGTCGATGCCCTGGGCAGCGATCGCGCTGTCGGCTGAGCCGCCTTCCTCACCGCTGGGTACCGGCAGGACTTGACTGCGGACCACTGGGTTTGCCGCACTCACTCCGGGCACCGATGCGATCGAGTCGAGGAGCGAAGGAGCGATGCCGGCCGGCGCGCCGACGATCAGGTCGGCGGTGACGCCCTTGATCGACTGGTTGGTCGCCTCGGCGGCGACGGTGCTCTGGCTGAAGAACTGCACCGAGCCCAGTGCGATTGCGAGAGCCAATGGAACAACCGCCGACGAGAGCCGTCTCGAATTGGATTCGGCGTTGGCGGCAGCGAGAACTTTGGACGCCGACCCACTACGGCGCAGTGGACCGCCGATCACCTTGATGATGCCGCGCACCAACAAGGGGCCGAGCAGCGCGACCGAGAAGATCAACAACAGTGCGCTCGAACCGGCTCCAGCGGCTGCCACGCTGCCGGGCAGGAAAGCGGGGAGGATGCACGCGCTGAGACCGGCGGCACCGAAGATCAGCCCGGTGACGATGCGTCCGCGGCTCAGTTTCGCCGGGCCGCTTTCGGATTCGCGAAGCGCTTCGACGGGGTCGAGCTTCGCCGGTCGTCGTGCCGCGATCGCCGCTGCCGCGCGGGCAGTGAGTACGCAGATCAGGAATGCCGCGATCGCTGGAAGCGGGCTGTACGCCAACGCGAAATCGGTGGGCATGACCCCGGCGTCGGCAAACTGTGCACCCAGGAATCGGGCGAGCAGGTATCCGGGCACCGCGCCGAGAGCCGCCGCAGCCGCCGCGACGAGCAGCACTTCACGTCCGATCATGACGTGGACTTGTCGCGTGGTGGCCCCGATTGCCCGCAGCAGAGCGAACTCTCGGCGTCTGGCGTTGATCGAGAGCGACAGCGTGCTGGAAACTACGAACATACTGACCATCAACGCGAGACCGGCAAACGACGCGCAGAGCACGATCAACTGGGTCCGCGCAGCACCGGCGTCGAGGAATTCGATGCCTCCGCGTGCGGTGCCGGTCGAGACCTCCGCGCCGGTTCCGGCGAGTGCATCGCGGGCGAGAGCGGCAGCATCCACGCCTTCGGGAGCGATCAATCCGACTGCGGTGACAGCGTTCTGGTGCGGCCACAACCGTTCGGCCTCTGCGTCGTCGAGGAAGACGAGTGCCGGACGGTCGGGTGACGGCACCGAAGCCGAATCAGCTGTGCCGACGACGGTGTACTCGTCGGCTATCGCGCCGTGAGCCAGCGTGATTCGCTCGCCGAGAGCGGCGCCCGTAGTCGAGACCACCTCGTCTCGGCTCTGCGGAGCGCGCCCCTCGGTGAGCGAGTACGGCGCCAGTTGTGCTGTGTTCCAAGGATGTGCGTCGAGTACGACGCCCTCGGCGGTGCTGACGGGGACGGAGATGTCGGGAACCACGGTGACATCGAGTGCGTCGAGCTTGCGGACGGTATCGCCGTCGAGGAGAACTCGCTCGGCAAAAGGCTGATCGGCGTCTTCCTTGACCTCGAGCGCCTGTGGTGCACTCACGACGGCGTCGGCACCGGCGTAGAGATGTGGTGAGACTCCGCCTCGCACTCCCGATTCCAGCAGCACACCCAGACCGCAGGTGAGGAGCGCTGCGCAGAATACGGAGACGAACACGGCGACGAAACCGGAGCGATGCGCTTTCAGGTGCGCAAAGGTGTGCGCTTTCATCATCACCAGTCCCCGAGGTGTGTCATGCGCTCGGCGATCTGCTGCGGCGTCGGGCGGTCGATGTGCCCGACCAGTTTCCCGTCGGCGAGGAACAGCACACGATCGGCGTACGACGCGGCCACCGGGTCGTGCGTGACCATGACGATGGTCTGATCGAACTCGGCGGCTGTCCGGCGCAACAACTCCAGAACCTGCTTGGCGCTGCGGGAGTCGAGGGCGCCGGTCGGCTCGTCGGCAAAGAGTGCGTCGGGGTGAGTGACGAGGGCGCGCGCGATGGCGACGCGTTGCTGCTGACCGCCGGACAGCTCGGAGGGTTTGCGCTTGCGGTGCGATCCGAGTCCGACGGATTCGAGGACGAAGGTCAGGTACTGCTTGTCGGCTCGTCGGCCGGCGAGGAGTAGGGGGAGCGTGACGTTCTGCTCGACGTCGAGAGCGCCGAGCAGGTTGTAGGCCTGGAAGACGAAACCGATGTGATCGCGACGGAAGATGCTGCGGGCCTTCGGCTTCAGCTGTGAGATCTCGGTGTCGCCCAGCCACACCGATCCGCTGCTCGGTCGATCGAGCCCTGCGGCGCAGTGCAGGAAAGTGCTCTTGCCCGATCCGGACGGGCCCATCACGGCGGTGAAGGTGCTGCGCGGCAAGGTGAGGCTGATGTTGTCGAGGGCGGTCACGGCGCCGCGGCCGTTGCCGTAGATCTTGCTGACGCCTTCGAGTCGCACGGCGGATGTTCGGGCGGCCGTGGCACCAGGGGCCGGCGGGGCGAGGACCGAGTGTCGATTCTTCATGGGATGAACGCTATGGAGATTCGGCATTCGTCGACATCCAGCAGGGTCCCGAATCAATGGTGTAGCCAGCTGTAGTGGATCGCGGCATCAGGTGCGGCATGCTGGGGCAGTGAAGAAGAGAACCAGGGCTGCGGTGTACGTGCTCGTCGAGGGTGCGGCAGCCGTGGTCTCCCTGTTCTTGCTGATGGTCGGTCTCATTCTGCTGTCGCTCTCGATTCTGATCGTCGGCTGGTTGCTGTTGCCGTCGTACGTGCGGGTGCTCCGGTGGTGGGCGGGTCTGGCCCGCAAGAGAACGGCTGCGTACACCGGACGCCCTGTTCTGCAGCGATACCCACCGATGCCCGGCAATCCGACCTTCGGGGATTGGCGCCGGTTCCTCACCGATCAGTCGACCAGGCGCGACGCGGCCTGGCTGTCGATTCATGGTCTGGGGGCTTTCGTCGCGGCGACGCTGACCATTGCTCTGCCACTCGGTGCACTCAATTCGATTGCCGTCCCGCTGTACTGGCAGCAGATGCCCGCCGGTGAACCCGTCAACAATCCGTACCCCGTGACGTCGTGGTTGGGCGCTGCCGGAATGCCGTTGATCGGCATCCTGTACCTCCTGATCGCGTGGTGGTTGGTCCCCGCGATGGCGAAGTGGATCAGCTGGTCGACCACGACTTTGCTTGCGCCGGACACGCGTTCGGACCTCTCGAAGCGCGTCACCGCCCTGACGGCCAGCCGCGCTGCGGCGCTCGACGCACATTCGGCCGAACTCAAGCGCATCGAGCGGGATCTGCACGACGGCGCGCAGAACCGTCTGGTCGCGGTGGTGATGATGTTGGGGATGGCCGAGCGGTCGTTGCAGAACAATCCGGACCAGGCTCTGCCACAACTGCATCGGGCCCAGGATGCGGCCACCGAGGCGTTGAGCGAACTCCGGACGTTGGTGCACGACATCTACCCGCCGATCCTCGACGAGTTGGGTCTGGAGGGCGCGATCTCCGCGCTCGCCGGGCGCTCCGCCGTGCCCTGCGTACTCGAGATCGACGAACTCCGCCGTGCCCCGGCTGCCGTCGAGGCTGCTGCGTACTTCGTCGTCGCCGAGGCCTTGACCAACGTCGCAAAACACAGCGGAGCGCGCAGTGTCACAGTCACGGCACGGACGGAGGCGTCTGCCGACTCGTTGGGTGAGACGATGCTCATCGACGTGATCGACGATGGTCAGGGCGGCGCGAACGAACGCCCGGGCGGCGGCGTGGCGGGTATCCGACGCCGGGTCGAGGCTTTCGAAGGAACCGCAGTATTGGAGAGCCCGGAGGGTGGACCGACAACGATGAGGGTGGAACTACCGTGCGGATTCTGATTGCCGAGGACGACGCTCTCCTGCGAGAGGGGCTGGCACTGCTGCTCCGCGGAGAGGGCTTCGAGGTGTCTGCCGTCTCCGACGCCGCACAGTTCCTCACGGTGTTCGAGGAGACCGCCCCCGACGCCGCGGTGCTCGACGTCCGGATGCCTCCTACTTTCACCAACGAGGGGCTTCGAGCGGCGATCGAGGTGCGCAAGCTTCGCCCGGGCTTTCCCGTCCTGGTCCTTTCCGCGTACGTCGAGGATCGCTACGCCGGTGAATTGTTGGCAGGAGGCGCCGGCGGGGTCGGGTACCTGCTCAAGGAACGGGTCGGCAAGGTAGCCGAGTTCGTCGACGCATTGAACCGGGTCGTCGACGGCGGAACCGTGATGGATCCCGAGGTCGTATCCCAACTGATGAGCCGTCGACGCGCCGACGATCCGATCAGATCACTGACCCCACGCGAGTCCGAGGTTCTCGGACTGATGGCGGAGGGGCTGGGAAATCAGGAAATCGCCAGGAAACTGGTCGTCAGCGACACTGCTGTGAGCAAGCACATAGGAAATATCTTCGCAAAACTCGGCCTGTCGGCTTCCGAAAGCGGGCATCGTCGTGTTTTGGCAGTTCTAGCTCATTTACGCGCCTGATCGTGGATCTGGACTACATACCTGACCGAAGCGTAATGTGAGCCAGCCTCATGTTGTTGCCGTGATCGAACGGTGACCTGAGAGGCAGGGGCTTATGTCCTGTACGTAACGTGTGATGTCGAATGCGCGTCATCACCAGAAACCAACGAGGAGATCGATCAATGGGTAAGCCGATTGCCAGTGTGGCCGGAGGTCGGCAGTCCGTCCTTCTCGGGCTCGGCGTTCACCGCCCGGAGCGAGTCGTGACCAACGACGAGATCTGCGAGCTGATCGATTCCACCGACGAGTGGATCCAGACGCGATCGGGTATCAAGTCGCGCCGGTTCTCCGGCGAAGGTGAAGGCATCCTCGCGATGTCGATCAGCGCGGCGCGTAAAGCACTGGACGTCAGCGGCATTGCTCCCGAGCAGATCGGCGCCGTGATCATCGCGACGTCGACGTGGGACCTGCAGACTCCTCAGGCTGCGTCCATCGTCGCCCACGAGCTCGGCATCAAGGGTCCGGCTGCATTCGACGTCGCGGCAGGCTGCGCCGGTTTCTGTACCGCCCTTGCCGTGGCCAGCGACCTCGTTCGCGGCGGCACGGTTGATCACGTACTCGTCGTCGGCGTCGAGTTGATGAGCGAGGCCACCGAGCCCACCGATCGCAGCGTTCGCTTCATCTTCGGTGACGGCGCAGGCGCAGTTGTCGTCGGCCCGAGCGATACCGTCGGAATCGGCCCGGTCGAGTGGGGTTCGGACGGCAGCCAGTCCGACGCCATCGTTCAGGAGCCGAGCTGGCTCGACTACACCAAGAACCCGACCGGACCTCGGCCGTGGATCAAGATGGCCGGTACCGCGGTGTTCCGCTGGGCTGCCTTCGAGATGGGCAAGGTCGCCACTCGCACCCTGGAGAAGTCGGGGCTGGGTATCGAGGACATCGACGCTTTTGTGCCGCACCAGGCAAACCAGCGCATCAACGAGGTCATCGCTCGCAGCATGAAGCTGCCCGAGGGCTTCCCCGTCTCCAACGACATCGCCGAGACGGGCAACACGTCCGCGGCCTCGATCCCGCTCGCCATGGAGCAGATGCTGCGCGACGGCCAGTGCAAGCCGGGCGACAAGGCATTGCTTCTCGCCTTCGGTGCGGGTCTGTCCTTCGCCGGCCAGGTTGTCGTCATGCCGCCGTTGGCTGGAGCGGAATCAGCCTGATCTTCTCTCGTGACGAGCGCCTCGAACCCCACGGTTCGGGGCGCTCTTCCGTTTCCGTCCAGATCGTCGTACCTCTGCGATGTGGCACTCTGGCGAGATGGTCGAGAGTATGGGGGAGTCCGAACGTACGGGTGTGACGGGCGGCAGCTTGGCGAAGATGGGCGGGCAAGTGGCGCTCGCCAGCACGGTCAGCCGGATCACCGGCTTCGTCCGCACCCTTGCCCTTGCCGCGGTCCTCGGCATCGCCCTGGTCAGTGATGCGTACAACGCGGCCAACAGCTTCCCGAACATGGTCTATCAGCTCCTCCTCGGCGGGATTCTCGCCAGCGTTCTGCTTCCGTATCTGACACGGCAGCGAAGTCGTGGGCGGACGCTCGAACGAGAGCAGACGCAGCGCGTTCTCACCGTCGGAGCGCTTGCTCTTGCGCTCGTGACGGTAGTGGCGGTGGTGTGCGCGCCGCCTCTGGTCTCGGCCGTGATCGATGATCCGGCTCAACGAGAGTTGACGACGCTCTTCGCGTACTTGCTTCTGCCGGAGATCTTCTTCTACGGCGTCACGGCGATGATGACGGCAGTACTCAGTGTTCGATCAGTGTTCGGCGCGCCGGCCTGGGCGCCGGTGATCAACAACGTCGTCCTTCTGGTGACGGTCGCGGTCTTCCTGTGTATCCCGGGGCCGGTGGCTCTGACTCCCGAGTCGATGACCACCGCGCAGGTTCTGGTGATCGGTATCGGCACTCTGCTCGGGATCGTGGCGCAAACCGCCGTCGTTGCTCGATCGCTGCACCGCAACGGGTTTCGGTGGCGCCTTCGCGTGCGGGTCGTACCGCACACCTGGCGCCCGGTGCGCGTCGGGGCGCCGTTGCTCGGCTGGGTACTTGTGTACGTCGTTGCCGGTCAGATCGGTGTGTGGGTGACGATGAAGGTCACTCTCTCCCGTCACGTCTACTCGATGTACACGCACGCGGATCTGCTGTTTCAAGTGGCGTACGGCATTCTCGGTGTGTCGTTGTTGACGGTGCTGATGCCGCGGATCGCCAGGTCGGTTGCTGCGGGTGACGACGTCGGCGTCGTATCCGATCTCGGCCGGGGAGCCCGGTATTCAGTGGTGGCGCTGATTCCGGTCACGGTGGCGCTCATGGTCTTCGGCCCCTCGTTGACCACCCTGATCTTCTTCGGCCGGGTCGACGGCAGCAGTGCCCGGTTGATCGGGACGGCCGTTGCGGTCAGTGCATTCGGGCTGGTGCCCTTTGCGATGGTCATGCTTCAGCTTCGAGTGTTCTACGCCGACAACAACACCCGAACTCCCGCGGTGATCGCGCTGGTGATGGTGGTAGCCAAGACGGCGCTCGTTCTTCTTGCGTCTCTGTCGGCGAGTGACGAAACGCTGGTCCTGGCCGTCTGTGCGGCGGGCTCGTTCTCCTACGTGTGCGGAGCGGCGCTCGGCCACATCCTGCTTCGAAAGCGATACGGGCTGTTGGGATTCCGTCGCGTGCAGGCTACCGTCGGAAGGATTTCGGCGGCGGCAATTCTGGCAGGTGGTTGTGCGCTCGCTTTGGTGGTGGCGGTTCAGAACCGAGTTCCCGAGCCCAGGCTTGCTGCTGTTATTTCATTGTCGGCGGGTGCGGCCGTCGGAGCAGTCGTCCTGTTGGGCGCATGCAAGGTCGTCGGTGTTCCCGAGATTCGCCGGGCTCGGGCCCTACTGTTGTCCTGAGGACAAGAGCGGTACCAGCAGTTCGTCCGGAGTGAGGGCGCCGTGCTGTCCACGGAGGCCGGACAGTCCCGATTCGACAGATCGACGTACGACGGCCACGTCCCCGGACGCAATGGCGATGACATCACCGATCCGGCCGTGATACTCGGAATGCACTGCAGGCCCGAACAATCCTGCGACTATGCCCTCGGATCTCGTCCCGATCCACATGCGGTCACCCAGTTCGGCGCGCCAGCGGTCCGCAACATCTTGTGCAGCGCCTTCTCGGGTGTGGATGTGACGACATCTAGGTTCACCGGCAAGAGCGAGTACATCTTTGGACAGAGTCGGAGTGTTGTCGAAGTCGATCTTGTTCTCGTCCGACACGTCGACCATTCCGTGGTCTGCCGTCACCAGCAATCTCACGTCCGGACCGAGAGCGGCGGCGAGTTGCTCGACCAGTCGATCGACAAGCATCAGTTGGAAAATCCACGGCTCGGACTCGGGGCCGTAGACGTGGCCGAGTGCATCGATCTCGCTGATGTAGCAGTACGTGAACGTACGGTCGGCAGATTTCGACGCGGCCACGGTGCGAGCGAGGAGGTCTCCGTATGCCTGGATTCCGGCGAACTGGGCGCCGCGCATTCCCGCCCGGGTGAGGCCGCTGCCGTCGAATTTGGACGGAACGACGGTAGTGACGGTGATGCCGGCGGCCGCGGCACGATCGAAGGTCGTGGCCTGCGGCTGCAGGGTCTCCGGGACGATGGAGTCGGTCTGAGATTCCTTCTTGCCCGCGCTGTGCCAACCCAGCCAGTTGAACACCGAATCGGCTTCTTCGACGTAAGACTGGTAACCGGTGATTCCGTGCGCCCCCGAGGGCAGCCCGGTCCCCAACGAGACGATGCTGGTGGCCGTCGTCGTGGGGAATCCTGCCCGTATGGGCGTTCCGATGAGTGAGTTCAGGAATGGTGCGTGTTCGGCGTTGCGGGCGAGCAAGTTCGCGCCCATCCCGTCTACCAGCAGAATTACAGTCTTCTTGCTGGGCTGTAGATCGAGACGGTTCGCTTCGCCGCTCACTCCGAGAGAAGCGAGTACCGACGGCGCAAGCGTCGACAGAGTCGGCTGCGAGTACACATCGAGGAGAGGGGCGGGGGCGGGCATCCCATGAGATTAGGCGTTGGACGCAGAAAACTGCATACCTTCTGGGCGAGTGTTCAAATCCGTGCGGTCAAATCGGGACTTTCCAGATGATCAGCGCGCAGAGACCGCGGGCCGGTGCGGCCTCTGCGCGGAGATTCACTCCATGATCGTGGAGATCTGGAACTTGGCACCGAGTGGATCGGCCACCGACGCGAGACGGCCGAAGGGCGTGTCCTCGGGATCGCGCAAGACGCTGCCGCCGAATTCGACGACCTTGGCGACGGCCGCATCGGTGTCGTCCGCCCCGAAGTACACCTGCCAGAACGACGGCACCTCTGCCGGGAGGAACGAGCTGGCATCCATCAAACCGGCGACGACGGTGTCGCCCTGCTTGGCCTGTGAGTACCGGAACTCGTCGCTGTCGCCGATGGACTCGTAAGTCCAGCCGAACACGTCGGTGTAGAACGGCAGGACCGCGGCGTAGTTCTTGGACAAAGTCTCGTGCCACACCGGGGCTCCGGCCTCGCCGACCAGACCGAAGCCGTGGTGCTGATCTGCCTGCCAGATACCGACGACTGCACCGGCAGGATCGCCCACGATCGCCATGCTGCCCTGGGGACCGACCTGCATCGACGGCATCATGATCATTCCGCCTGCGGCTTCGGCCTTGGACGCCGACGTTGCCGCATCAGTCGAGGAGATGTAGGTGGTCCAGACGTTGCCGTACGGGTTTCCCTCCTGCTGAGGTCCGAGCCCGGCGATGGGCTGCCCGTCTTTGCTGAAGATCGCGTAGCCGCCGTACTGCGGGTCGTCGTTTGTGTCAGTCTGCCAACCGAACACGTTGGTGTAGAAGGATTTGGCGACCTCGGTATCGGAGCTGGTGAGGTCGATCCAACAGGGTGTTCCGTCGAGCGCTGTGCGTGCGGGCATCTGAAACTCTCCTTTACCGAAACGGATACACAAGTACGGGTCGCGCAAATGCTTGGCCGAGGAAGGCGCGAATCTCACGCTACGCGCGTACCCCGACACATTCCCAGGGCTCGAGAGCTTTGGAGTATTTGACCGTTCGCGCTTACCGGTGGGCCGGACCTGCCGACGTAGTCGATCGCCGAATCGTCCTTGATACGCCGAAGTTGATGGGGCACTTGCTCGATCGGCGAGGCCGTTCCGCGGGTGTAGTGCCGGTACGTGTCAGCTCGTGATCAGCCCCGTGCGGTCGAGCCATGCGAGCGCGTGACGTGAAAACTCGTCCGGAATCTCCAACTGAGGGGTGTGACCCGTGTCGCCGAGAATGATGGTGGTCCAGTGTGGATGTGCGGCGGCGGCTGCCCGGGCGGCCTCGACCGGGACAAGCCGATCGCGATCGCCATGTATCAGGAGCGTCGGAGTCGTGATCTCTCGCAGTGTCTTTCGATAGGCGGCCGGACGGGCGAGGGTCATCAGCAGTGACCGTGCTGCCTGCAGGAACTCGGCATCCTGAGTGGGTTCGCCGCGACGAATCGCAGTCAAGGCAGCGCCCGCGTCGAGGACCGCGGGGTCTGCTCGCGTCGGATCGGCAAAACATAATCTGGTCATCTGAGCGGCCAACTGCCGGTCGGACATCTTCCGGCGTCCGAAGCCGAGAACCTGCTCACCGACGTACGGCATCGAGTAGAGCGCGAATTGGGCGGCGACGGTCAGATCGGGAAGTTGGACGGGCAGTGGGAGCGCCGGATCCACCAGCACCAGGCCGGCAACTGATTCGGGATTGGCATGGGTCGAGATTGCCGAGACCATTCCCCCCATCGAATTGCCGAACAGGACGGCAGGTTCACCTACTACTGTCTCGAGAAAGCGATTCAGGAGTGCTGCGTTGGCGTCGACGCCGGTGTGCCGTCCACGGGCAGAGGTGAGTCCGAATCCGGCGAGGTCCAGTGCGTACACACGCGTGCGCGCCGCCAGCGTCGGTGCCACCCGCACCCAGTTCAGGTGCGAGCCGCCCAGTCCGTGAACGAGCACGATGGGCGGCGCTCCGCTGGGACCGCCGAAGTCGATCCAGTGAACATCACCGCCGAGATCGGTGATGTTGCTTGTCCCGCCCCACGGGTGTGTGAGGGTGCTTCCGTCGGCGAGTTCGGCCGAAACAGCGGATTCCATACCTGACAGGATGCACCGAGGCGCGGTTCCAGTCACGCGATCGTCCCGGTTCGGTATCCGAAACTGTGTCCTCGATCACGGATTATCGGGAAGCTCGGGAAACGGGCAAAACGGAATTTGATTGGTGTCAAGCACTTTTCGCGGTTGTGATCGCTTTCCGACGGCCGTGGCGCGCGTCCGGCGGAGATCGGTTCGGGCATACTGAAAACCATGTGGTGGATGGTCGGGCTCATTGTTCTGGCCGCGCTGGTTTTGGCATCCGTTCTGGTCGGTTTCGTTTTCCGCCGCCCGATCGCCGAAGCCAAGTCGGCGGTGCTTGCCTTCGACGACGCCAGCTCTCAGCCCCAGCGCGACTGACCACCGTCGAGCGGAATTGTTGCTCCAGTCAGATACGCGGCATCCGGGCCGACCAGGAAAGCCACCGCGGTGCCGATGTCCGTTTCGCAGTCCCCGATCCTCCGTAGCGGAATCCCGGCAACAAAAGCGGCAGCCTCTTCCGGGCGTGCATCTGCCCAACGCTGTAGCCCGGGCGAGGATGCGTGAGGAGCAACCGCGTTGACTCGGATCCCGTCTACGCCCCATTCGCACGCTGCTGCGCGACTGAGGGCTCGGACGGATTCCTTCACGGCCGCGTATCCGCCGTAGCCGGCGGCGTCCCAACGGACGGCCACGGAACTGACCATGTTGATGATCGCCCCGCCGCCGCGTTCCTTCATGAACGGGTAGCAGGCTTGCATTGTTCGCAGCGTCGCGACGGGACCGGAAGTCAACCCGTCGGCAAGGCGCTCCGGAGTGAGGTCGAGGACGTTGCCGAGCGGGTTGAGGCTGGCGTTGTTGATCAGGATGTCGACGCCGCCGAACAGTTCCACGGTTCGCGCCACGGCAGCGGTGATGGAACCCGCGTCGGCGATATCCACGAGCACCGGTTCGGCATGGCCTCCGCGTTCGGTGATCTCGTTACATGTGACGACGAGTTTCGACTCAGTGCGGCCCGCCACCGCGACGGAAGCACCTTCCTTGGCAAGCGCAAACGCAACACCCTGGCCGACGCCTTGCCCTGCGCCAGTGATCAGGGCCACTTTTCCATCCAACTTGCCCACTGCTGTTCTCCTGCTCGTCATTCAACGGTTCCCGAAGCGTTGTCCGAATCGCGCATTGTTACTCGTGGGTTCCCGCTGGATGAGATGTGAGTTACGTCCCACTCAACGGCACCGCTTCAAATTTCGGCTGTCTTACGTATATTGTGAGCGCCGTTACATACCGGGCGCGCGGACCGCGTACACATTCCATGATGAGGAGCTAGACATGGCATTCACCACTGGCAGCAGCAAGACGGACCTGGCACAGCTCGGCGACTTCCAGAAGATCATTGCAGGCCTGGGCGGCGTTCTCGTCGGCATCGGCGCAGTTGCTGGTCTTCTCGGCGCAATCGGTGGCGCAGGAAGCTCGCAGCCGAAGGCTTGATTGCTTCGCTGAACCGGATTTACGGCCCCCGGCCCGCATTCTGAAGGCATTGCCTTCGTGGATGCGGGCCGGAGGTTTATCTGTACCTGAATACCTGTGTCTTGCAGGCACATTCAATTCTGTGATACGTCAATTGCCGCCGGAACATCCACACCTTCTTCGTGGACTTGGGGTCCGAAATTCGGCAGCGGAGTGAAGTCGAGTGCCGCCTCCGAACCGCGGTAATGGCGGAAGTAGAAGAGGGATCGGTCGGGCCGCACCAGGCTGTCCGGTTCGCTTGTCTTCCATCCCCAGTGGACGTCCGCTCGCAGAATCTCCGACAGCCTCACGATGTTCTTGCAGCCGTGGCTCTGTAGCCCAAGGCATTTCAATTCCTCGACGTCTCGCAGTTGCCCGTCGCGCGTCCACCTGGATTCGTAAACCAGAGCATCGAGAACGACGCGGTGCGAACCCGCTTGAGTAACTCCGGCAAGTAGAACCTCCCAGTCCAGTCCTGGTGCGTGCTCGAGGTATTCGTCGGCGTCGACGAATGCTGCCCATGCGACGGTGTCGCGGTATCGACTCACGTAATCGACGTACGCCTCTACCTGACCGTGCACGATCCGACCGTCCGCGTCGCGCGGTTGCCAGTCGACGATCGTCACCGGAAGGTCGTGCAGTTCTTTGCGGAATGCGACCTGAACTTCACTGTCCGACATCGATCGGGTGAAGGCGCCGTAAGAGTTGCCTCTCTTGTCCTCGCTGCGGCCGTGCCAACGGTTGAGGCTGAATGCGCTTGTCTTGCGGGTGGACCCGACGGAACCGGTGTTGTCGTAGAGAACAACCTCCCAGCCTTGCTCGATGTGGTGCAGGCACCAGTCTCTGATGAAGGGGAGATGTTCGCGGGGGAGCAGGACCGCAACCACGGCGCGGCGTCCGGTGTCAGAGCTGTTCGGGTGGTTCTTCGGATCCGTGATCACCCGACACACGATAGTGCTCTGCGTGGAAGCGGGTTACTCGATATTGATCGCAGAAATATTGGTCGTCAAACATTGACACATCTATCAATTTGTCTCATAGTCGAGTCATGACAACATCTGTGTCACATTCTCCACGGTTTGTTCCTTCCACCGGGGAGTCCTGGCGTTCGCCCTGGGTCATGTACGACGCATTGCGAGAGAACGACCCGGTGCACAACGTGGTGCCGGAAGCCTCGCCGCAGGACGACTACTGGGTGCTCACCCGTCACGAAGACGTCTACAACGCCGCTCGTGATTACGAGACGTACTCGTCGGCAAAGGGATTGACCACCGTCTATGGTGAGCTCGAGCAGATCGGGATGCAGGACAATCCGCCGTTCGTGATGCAGGACCCGCCCGTGCAGTCGGAGTTCCGGCGCATGGTGTCGAAGGGATTCACTCCGCGTCAGGTATCGGCGGTCGAGCCGATGGTCCGCGAATTCGTCGTCGAGCGTATCGAAGCGTTGAAAGCGCGTGGCAGTGGCGATATCGTCGTCGAGCTCTTCAAACCGTTGCCGTCGATGGTTGTCGCACACTATCTGGGTGTGCCGGAATCGGACCGTGACCAGTTCGACGGCTGGACCGAAGCCATTGTCGCTGCCAATTCGGCAGGTGGTGTGGCCGCGGCAGCGACGACGGCACAGGCCGCCACCGGTGAGCTGATGATGTACTTCGCGTCGCTGATCGACCGCCGCAAGGTCGAACCGGGTGACGACACGATTTCGCACCTACTCGCCGCTGGACTCGGTGAAGACGGCGACATGTCCGGCCTGCTGTCGATTCTGGGCTTCGCCTTCACCATGGTGGCCGGTGGAAACGACACCACGACAGGAATGCTGGGTGGTTCGGTGGCGATGCTGACCGAACGCCTCGACCAGCGTCAGATCCTGCTGGACGATCCCGCATTGATCACCGACGCGGTCGACGAGTTGCTTCGACTCACCTCGCCGGTCCAAGGACTGGCACGCACCACGACGCGAGATGTGGCCTTGGGTGGCAAAGTGATTCCGGCAGGACGTAAGGTTCTGCTGATGTACGGTGCGGCCAATCGTGATCCCGAAAAGTACGGACCCGACGCGGCGGAGTTGGACGTCTTGCGTCGACCGCAGAAGATTCTCACCTTCAGTCATGGCGCCCACCACTGTCTGGGGGCGTCGGCAGCTCGGATGCAGGCTCGAGTTGCGTTGGAAGAGTTACTCTCCCGGATTCCAGATTTCCATATCGACATCGACGCGATGCAATACGCGCCGGGCAACTACGTGCGCCGTCCACTCACAGCGCCGATGTCGGTGACCCGGCCGTGAGCAACGACTGGCTCGGTGAGGGGCGCGCCTTGGCGGCAGCCGAGAAGATCCTCGACAGTGCGGCGCAACTGTTCGTCGAGAAAGGTGTCAACGCCGTCGGTATGGCGGAGATAGCCTCTGCTGCAGGATGTTCCCGGGCCACCCTGTATCGGTACTTCGAGAATCGGCAGGCCCTTCACATTGCATTCGTTCACCGCGAAGCGCGCAGGCTGGGAACTGCGATCGCGGAATCGGTAGCGACCATCGATGATCCGAGCGAGCGTCTCGAAACGGCGATGCTCACCGCAGTCTCCGCGGTGCGCAGCACTCCGACGTTGGCTGCATGGTTCACTCCGGGTGATGCGAGTCTTGCAGGTGAACTTGCCAATTCATCCGACGTCATCAACGGACTGGGCGTCGCGATGCTCGGTGAAAACGGAGCAGGCACAGCGTCACGAGCCCGCTGGATCGTGCGAGTGATCCTCTCGCTGCTCATGGTGCCGGGTGCGGACGAGAACGACGAGCGGACGTTGGTGCGTGAGTTCGTTGCTGCGCTGTTGAACGCTGGACGAACCACGTGATCATCCCTTCCGGGTGATGCGCGAGGACTACGTGGCGATCGAGGATGAACCGGTATCCAGACACAGGACACCGCGAGTTCCCGAGGAGCGTAAGAGAAGATGACTACACCATCCGAACTCGACCCCAAGCCCGCTACCGAAGCGACTCGCCTTGCGAACGCCCAGGTCCTCCGTGATCTTCCGTTCGATGACACATTCGACTTCGAACTGATTTCTCGCGGTCTGGTGGCGCCGCTCATCGACGGCGGGTTGGTCAAGGGTGACAAAGGACAGTTCATCTTCTCCTACGACGCCTATGGGTTCGCCGACGGCGAAGCGCCGGACACCGTCAACCCGAGTCTCTGGCGCCAAGCCACTTTGATGGGAAAGGGCGGCGGGCTCTTCAAGCTTGCCGATCGCCTCTACCAGGTGATCGGCCAGGACTTGTCGAACACGACGATCATCGAGGGCGATACCGGGTTGATCATCGGTGACACCCTGATGTCCGCGGAAACAGCCGCTCTTGCGCTGGAGTTGTACTACCAGCACCGCCCCAAGGTCCCGGTCAAGGCGATCATCTTCACACACTCCCACGGCGATCACTTCGGCGGAGTCAAAGGATTTGTCACCGACGAAGAGATCGAGTCCGGTGCCGTAAAAGTCTATGCACCAGACAGTTTCACGGAGGAGGCGATCTCCGAGAACGTGCTCGCCGGAACGGCGATGACGCGTCGCGGAATGTACATGTACGGATCATTCCTGCGTCCAGGCCCGCAGGGGCAGGTTTCCGGTGGTCTCGGACTGTCCACGTCGCACGGCACGTCGACGTTCGCGGTGCCGACCGACGTCATCACCGAACCGGTACACGAAGAAGTCATCGACGGTGTGCGCGTGACGTTCATGCTCGCGCCGGGCACCGAAGCGCCGTCCGAAATGTTGTTCTATCTACCCGATTTCAAGGCGCTCGGGTCAGCGGAGGACGTCACGCACACGATGCACAACCTGTACACGTTGCGCGGCGCCAAAACTCGCGACGCCAAGGCCTGGTCGCACTACGTTCGTCTGGCGATGGAACTTTTCCCCGACGTCGAAATCATTTTTGCGCAGCATCATTGGCCCACGTGGGGCAACGACAAGATCTTGAAGCTGATGTCGGATCAGGCAGACCTGTACAAGTATCTGCACGATCAGACGTTGCGTCTTGCCAACAAGGGACTGACACCGGTGGAGATTGCCGACCAGATCGAGGTACCCGACGCCATCGGAAAGCAGTGGTACAACCGCGGGTACTACGGCTCGCTCAGTCACAACGTCAAAGCGATCTACACCTTCTATCTCGGTTGGTTCGACGGCGTTCCCGCTCACCTCAATCCTCATCCGCCGGTGGAGAACGGCAAGCGCTACGTCGAAGCCGTCGGCGGACCCGATGCGCTTCTGACCAAGGGCAAGCAGGCGTTCGACGACGGCGACTATCGCTGGGCAGCGGAGCTGGTGAACCATCTGGTGTTCGCCGATCCGAGTAACCAGAAAGCGCGAGAGTTGTTGGCGGACACGTACGAACAACTCGGCTACCAAGCCGAGAACGGTACGTGGCGCAACTTCTACCTGGTCGGAGCGATGGAATTGCGGCATCCGCTGGCACCGATGCCGTCCAACAACCCCACCGGCCCGGCCGTTGTCGCCGTGATGCCTCTCGAGCAGATGCTGGACTTCTGGGCAGTTCGCCTCGACGGTCCCAAAGCTGCCGACGTCGACCTGTCGTTGCGATTCGTGTTGTCGGACACTGCGGACAACGTCCTGGTCACAGTGCGCAACGGCGTGCTGAATTACGACACGGACAAGGCAGATGCTTCGGCGGCGCTGACTCTGACCTTGACCCGTGCCGTGTTCAACGAGGTGTATCTGGGAACGACTTCGCTCACCGAATCCATCAAGGCCGGAACGGCAAAAGCTGTGGGAGATCAGTCTGAACTGGAGACGTTCATCTCGCTGCTGGAGGACTTCGATCTGTGGTTCGACATCGTGACGCCGTGACACGTTGCCATCCGTGATGTGGCACGGGCGGGGGGATCATTCGAAACGGGAAGGATCTCCCGCGCCGATGCGCACGATCTCGGGGGCACCGGACGAATAGTCGACCACCGTGGTGGGCTCGGTTCCGCAGTCACCCGAGTCGATGACGGCGTCGAGTTGGTGGTCGAGTTCTTCCTTGATCTGCCAGCCGTCCGTCATCGGCTCCTCGGCGCCGGGCAGGAGAAGGGTGCTGGAGAGGATCGGTTCACCCAACTCTTGCAAGAGCGCCCGCACTACCGGGTGGCTGGGGATACGCACTCCGACGGTCTTCTTCTTGGCGTGTGCCAGTCGACGCGGAACTTCCTTCGTGGCGGGAAGGATGAACGTGTACTGCCCAGGCGTAGCGGCTTTCACCGCGCGGAACGCCGAGTTGGTGACGTGGACGAAGTGCCCGAGCTGCGCGAAGTCGGCACAGACCAGCGTGAAGTGGTGATCCGACCGCAGGTGACGGATCTCGCGGATCCGATCGGTGCCCGAGTGATTGTCCATTCGGGCACCCAGGGCGTAGCAGGAGTCGGTGGGGTAGGCGATGACCGCGTCGTTGCGCAGCATTTCGACGATCTGGCTGATCGCGCGCGGCTGCGGGTTTTCCGGGTGAACGTCGAAATATCGGGCCATCAACCCAGCTTAGTTCAGCTTGCAGATCACGAATGCCGTTCACCGTTCAGACTGTGGTCGGCGAGCAATCCCGTCAGCTCTTCGGCGTAGGCGAGTTGCTTACGTAAGTGTGTGCAGCTTTCTTCCGCCCGGGTATGGCAGGCGGTGACGAATTCGGTTGCGGCGGTTCGTGTTGACGCGTCCGAAGCTTCGTCGCCGAGCACTGCCAGGGAATTGAGGAGTTGTTTCATTTCTTCGAGACTGAATCCGAGCGGCTTCATTCGTCGGATTACCAGTAGCCGTTGGACGTCCGCCTCGGTGTACAAGCGGAATCCTCCGGCGGTCCGCTCCGATGGAGTGACCAGACCGACCTCGTCGTAATGACGGATCGTCTTGATCGACAGTTCGGTGCGTTCGGCAACCTGCCCGATCTGCATGTTCTGTCCCTGGACCGCATGTTCCGGCTCAGACATCACTCCTACTTTCGTCGCGCTGGGCTTCCATACTCTCAGTGACCGTCACCCAGGCGTCCGGACAGGCGCAGATGGCGCTCGGCCGATGCGTCGTCGAGCCCCACGATCTCGACATTCTTGCCTCTGGCCGCGTACTTGGTGGTGATCGCGTCCAGTGTCGCCACGGTCGACGCATCCCAGACATGCGACTCGGACAGATCGATGACAATGTTCTTCGGGTCGTCGACATAGTCGAACTGGTAGATCAGATCGTTGCTGGATGCGAAGAACAGCTCGCCTCGAACCGCATAGACACGGGTGTCCTCGTCCGGATGAGCGACGTCGATCACTTCGGTGAGATGCGCGACGCGGCGGGCGAAGATGACCATCGCGGTGATCACTCCGACGATCACGCCGTAGGCAAGATTGTGGGTCGCGACGGTGACCGCCACGGTGACCAGCATGACCACTGTCTCGCCGATCGGCATGCGGCGCAGGGTCTTCGGATTGATGCTGTGCCAGTCGAAAGTGCCGACCGAGACCATGATCATGACGGCTACCAATGCGGCCATGGGAATCAACGCCACGACATCGCCGAGGCCGACCACGAGTATCAGCAAGAACACGCCCGCCAGGAAGGTCGAGATTCGAGTGCGAGCGCCGGAGACCTTGACGTTGATCATGGTCTGGCCGATCATCGCGCACCCTCCCATGCCTCCGAAGAAGCCGGTGACGATGTTCGCGACGCCTTGGCCCCACCCTTCTCGGGTCTTGTTCGAGTGAGTATCCGTGACGTCGTCGACGAGCTTGGCCGTCATCAACGATTCGAGGAGGCCGACGAGCGCCATGGCCAATGCATACGGAGCAATGATCGACAGTGTGTGCATGTCCAGAGGGACGTCGGGGAACAGTAGCGTCGGCAGGCTCGACGGAAGCTCGCCCTCGTCGCCGACATTGGGGACGTTGAACGCGAAAACGACTGTGGCGGTGGTCAGTAGCACGATCGCCACCAGTGGAGCCGGGACCGCGCTGGTCAGTTTCGGCAGGAATACGAGTATCAGGAGGGCGACGGCCAGAAGTGGGTAGACGAGCCACGGAACATCGATCAGGTGGGGGAGTTGGGCAATGAAGATCAAGATGGCCAGTGCATTGACGAATCCCACCATGACGCTGCGCGGGATGAAGCGCATCAGCTTGGCGACGCCGAGGAGGCTCAACACGATCTGGAGCAGGCCGGCCAGAAGGACTGTCGCAATCAGGTAGTCGATTCCGTACTCGCGCGTCAGTGGAGCGACGACCAGTGCGACGGCGCCGGTAGCTGCGGAGATCATTGCGGGTCGTCCGCCGACGACGGCGATGGTCACTGCCATCGTGAACGACGCGAACAGTCCTACCCGCGGATCGACGCCGGCGATGATCGAGAACGAGATCGCCTCGGGAATCAGTGCCAACGCCACGACCAGTCCGGCCAAAACTTCCGTTTTGAGACGGCGAGGTGACCGGAGCGCGGCCCGAACCGAATTGTCGTTGGTGGATGAAGCGATGGTTACTGCCATGAGATTCCGTCCTGACGAGGTTCTCATACTCTACCCTCCCGTAAGGGTAGAGTATGAACGGAGTTCTCACTACGGCGCGGATTTCTGTCGAATTATGTTTTCCCGCAGTGAATCTCGAATCGCGAGATTGATCGAGAGGGGCAAGGCTCGCGGTGGCGGTCAGATGTGACGACCAGTAACCCTTACCAAGTATTTACCTACTGTGTGGTTTTTGTTTATTGAAAACGGGTCAACTCGGGCGCTGGCTCCGTTACAGTTCGGCGGCAAACGTCAATCAGGTTGTTCCGAGAGGACATCATGTCAAAACGCCTACTGAATGCTGCGCTCCTTACCGGCCTCCTTGCCGGTGGAACCGCTGTGGCCGTGATTCCGGCGACCGCGGCGCCCGTTGCAGAAACCACGTCGACAACGTTTCAGGTCACGTGCCGCGCAGTTCCGAGTGCGTTCTCCGGTCCTTCGTCAGACGGAAAGCCTGCTACGGTGCGAGTTTCGGCTCCTTCGGTCGTGGCGCCAGGTCAAGTCTTCGACATCGACGTGGATCCGGGTAGCGTTCAGATCCCGAACGATGTGAGCGGCGCCAGTGTCAAGAAGATCTCGCGTCTGAAGATCGATCTGCCGATTCCGACCAACGCGGAGTTCGTTTCGGCGACGGTCACCGATCCGGGCAATGTTGTTGCCGGGAAACCTGCTTCGGTGATTCGTGTCAACGAAGACGGCACTCCCGCAGCGGACGGTCCGATACTCCGGTTGTCCGGCGCAAACGAAGCGATCGGCAACAGTCCGTCATCGTCGCCGGGTGCGCACGGCGGGCTTGCGATCAATGCTCAGTCCGGAGCCGAGACCAACATCGTCTTTCCGAAGATCAGAATCACCGTAAAGGCCGGGCCGTCCGGCGCAGTCGAAACCAATGTCCGGACTTCGGGTGCTGCAGGTACTTTCGGCGGGCCGGAGTCGTTTTTGACCTTCCTCCCTCAGGTAAGTCACTGGCTCGCGGGAACCATCTGGGCGCCCACATCCTGTTCTCCTCGCGACGGTGAGACGGGTCCCCTCAACGCCGGTGCCGGCGCATTGGCATCCACGAAAATCGACGGAGACCTCGGACCTGTTGATCCCGAGCCTGGAGCAGACATCGTGACGACGCTCGAAGGACCGACGACGGCCGCCACCGGTACCAAGGTGTCTTTTGCTTCTCACGTCGATCCGGAAAACGCAACGGGAACAGTACAGTTCATGGTCGACGGCAAGCCCGTCGGTGACCCGCGGCCGGTGGTTCGCGGTATTGCCCGCCTGGATCTGACCTTCGGTAAGGCGGGTATCAAGTCCGTGACTGCAGTCTTCACAGCTACCGGCGACGAGGCGAAGTACACGTCGGCGGCACACATGCTCACGGTGACCGGTGATTCAACAGGCCCGGTCGATCCCGACCCGACCGATCCGGGCACTCCGGGTGGTCTCGGCAGCCTCGAGTCCGTTCTGCCGCAGCTGCCAACAGGTTCGCTCGGTGGCAAGTGATCACGGTCCTACTTCACCGAACACTCGATGACCGAGTCTTTTTGAAAGGCAACATATGAACTCCCGTTCTCTGGCTGTTTGCGCAGTCGTACCAGCTGTCGCGGCCGGACTCCTCGCTGTGTCCGCTCCGGTAGCAGCGGCTTCCGATACCGTGACGCGAACAGTTTCCTTCGAACACAAGTGCCGGGTCGACGGCGCCACCGATTGGGATTCGTCGTTCTCCGACAACCTGGAGGTCACGGCGCCCACGTCCGTGCGTCCCGGCGAACAGTTCACAGTGAAACTGCATCCGGGCACCATGCGTAGTTCGGATTCGGACACCGGTCGTATCAAGTACGACATCGCACTACCGCAAGGGGCAACCCTGGTTTCGTACTCCCTCGTCGGTGATTCGTCGTCCAACTTGACCGGCGAGACTGCGGTGCTGCTCCGGGTGGGCGCAGACGGAAACGCGAACTCGGCGGGTGAGTACCTGCGAATTACCGGTACCGGCAACAAGACAGTCAACGACGGTCCGAGCGCGAACGACAACAAGCCAAAGGAAGGGCTGCAAGTCAAGGCCAACACGGACTTTCGTTTGCCGGCAGTCGAATTGAAACTCGAAGCTCGGTCCGACGAGGGAAGCGCGACGACGCACCTGCGCGCCGGGGCGACGAGCCCGAGTATCAAGATCAAAGACACGAGCATGAGTTTCGGTGAGTCCCGGTGGGTCAATGCCGCTGGGTATTGTGTTGCTTCGGGCGAGGGACGCAGCGCCCTCTCGACTACCGAGGTATTCGCGACCAACCAGACCGAGACGACGGTCGCTGTCGCACTGGAGGCACTGACGGGCGAAGACGTCAAGATTGCGGCGAGTATCGACCCGAACCCGGGTGAGGGCACGGTCGAGTTCTTCGACGGCGAGACGAAGATCGGTAGCGCCACAGTCGATTCCAATGGCCATGCAGAACTGGTCTGGCCGTTCCGCGACCAGGGCGAGCATCGTATCACCGCAAAGTTCTTGGGTACCAAGAAGTTCAGTTCTTCGGAATCTGCAGACAAGACCGTGACCGTCACCGTGCCCGGCGTCATCGTCGTCGAGCCGGTGGATCCGACGGAACCGGAAACTCCTGGTGGAACCGGAAGCCTCGGGGACATCTTCTCGAAGCTGCCGACGGGCTCACTCGGAGGCTGAGTCACCCAAACGGCAGGGGAGCGTCGACGTTTCGGCTCGAATACGGTTGTGTGATCGAATACTGGAATGACAGGTTCGAATCATGCCGAGAGCCGCAACGCCGGCGTTCCCTATTTTTCTCAATGGGAGTCTCCGTCACGGAAATCGGGCCAGAACCACAAAAGGTAGCTCACCAAAACTCGTGCCCTTTTACTACCGTTAGTTGAAGAACTGCGCGAACCGCGGGTTCTTACATCAACAAGCCTTCGAACTCGCCGCTGCGGTTCAGGTATGAACAAGGTAGGGAAAATGCGCAAGGTTAGTTTGCTCGCGTCCGCTGCAGCAGTAGCTGTCGGTGTGGCAATGATCGGGACGTCTGCGGCCTCAGCAGCGCCGGGAACGATTCCCGGTCATGGGCTGTTCGACGTGCCGTGGGAGGTGTTACCGGGAACCTACACGACGTCTGGGCCCGTATCAGCTGATATGCCGTGCATATACGGTCGGGCAAAAGTCGACGGCGACGGTGAATTGAATGTCCTCGAGTTCGAAAGCACCCTCGAACCGGCGACAGTCACCATTCTCTTGACGGATTCTCGCTTCACCACCGCGTATTGCGCTGATTGGAAGAGAGTGTCGTCAGTCGGATCGTTGGATCTCGGACCGCTTTTCGGGTCCTAGACGTCTCCGCTCTATGTCGAGATGGACCTCTGGAGGTGACCACGGCCCTCTGCCATCTCGATTGAACGCTCGGCTCGCGGATGCGCTCGTTCGTCTCGAGTTTTCGACCACTCGTCGCATGAGTCCATGACCAGGGACTTTAGCCCTCAGTAATTACCTACCAATCGGTATATTCTGCGAAGGTACGGACTTCGTGAACCGATGTGAGTTGGCTCCGGGGGACGTGCCGGCCTCGCAGGACCGCCCGCAAAGTCAGCCCGGTGAGGCCACCAGAGTTCGCGCATTTCGACAGATTGCCGCTGGGTCCGTCCGCTACGAGGGGAGCGGACGGACCTGACAGCACGAGAGAGTGCCATGCCTGAACGTGGTCAAAGCAGAGTGGACGCGGGGATCATTGCCGTCGTCGCAGTCATAACCGGTGTGTTCGTCGCACTGACCGGCCACGGTCTGGTTGCAGCGCTGGCCACCGTGTTGGGCCTCGCGCTCGGGATGGCGATTGTGCGGTATCTGATCAAAGGTCGCTGATCAGAGTCCTCTGATCAAATGTCGCTGATCGGAGCCCTCTGATCAAATGTCGCTGATCACCGCAAGAGTTCAGCAGGTCGCGAGAATGTCTGCGATGGTGTCGTGTTCGGCTTGGGTAACCCACAAACCGTATGCCGCTTTCACTTCCACTTGAGCAGTCACGTACTGGCAGCGGTATGCCTTGTTGGGCGGCAGCCACGACGCCGCGTCGGAATCCGACTTTTTCTGGTTGGTGGGCCCGTCGACAGCGCGTAGGTTTCGAGGGTCGTTGGCCAGATTGGTTCGCGTTTGCGTGTCGAGCTGCTGCGCGCCCTTCTGCCAGGCGTCCGAGAGTGCGACAACATGGTCGATCTGGACTGCAGAAGACGTGTCCTGGCCGCGGGTGAAGGCGATGGTCTTGTTCGTGTACGGGTCACGGAGCGTACCGGTTTGGACCGAGCAGCTTTTGGAGCCGTCTTTGAATGTCAGGTCGGTGAGGTCACGCCGCAGGATGTCGTTTCGGGTATCGCAGCCGTTGTGGCCGAACTCGACGGTGACGTCGTCGGTCCAGGCGGTACCGAACAGTGCACGGTCGTATCCGGTCTTGGGTGCGCGTCCCTTGATGGGGATCTGTGCCAGCAGTTCAATTGCGGCGGACGAGGGAGCCGAAGTTCCGGCCGTAACCGTCGTCGTGACGCCGGATCCGATTCCCGAACCGAGAGAAGATGTTTCGGGTGCGTCGGCGTTGGAACTGGCGCAACCTCCCAGCACGATCACGGCAGCAATGCCGATGGTGACGCCGGTGATGCCGCGCCTGTGATGTGCCGTGCGTGCCATGTGTGAGAGTCCATTTCTGCGAGAGATGAACTACAAGTATGTCATTCACGACATTTCGGGCTGAACCGGCACTGTCTGTCAGTCCGGTCGAAGTAGCCATCGCGTCACCGGAACCGACACGAGAACTCGCGGACCTTCACGAGTTTCGTCTGCGGCATCCCAGCCGTCGTACTTCTCGCCGAAAAGTTTCAGGAGATCGCCGAACTCGCCGACGTTGTGATGAATTGTCCCGAACCCCTGTGCGACCCACGGGTCGTGAGAGGATCCGTCGACTGCCAACGAGACCCGAGGATCGTCCAGCAGGTTCCGGACCTTCCGATTCTGCTCGGCGCTCGGTATCCAGAATGTGTTCTGACGCAGTAAGAACCAGACCGGAGTCGTGTGCGGCGAGCCGTCGCTTCGAAGGGTGGTCAACCACACGCAAGGAGTATCCGCGATAGTCACTGTCTCAGTATCGGTGCCGGCGCGACGTTCACCAATCGACGGTGCGGAACGAACAATGCCCGGTCCTCGCCGTTGGCGAGGACCGGGCATTGTTCGGGAAGGGAGTGGAAGCGTCAGATCTCGATCTTGGGTGTCTGTTCGCCCAGCTTGTGGCGGGCCAGTGCCAGGTTCGCACGCGCGCGATCCAAAACCAGGTACACGAACAGCGTTGACAGTCCGGGCGTCTCGAGGACACGAATGAGGTGGTACTGGTTACTCAGGGTGATCAGAATGTCTTCGAGAGTGTCGGTAATCCCCAAGTTACTCATCGTGCGGAGCTTTGCTCGCACAACCTCGGAGTTTCCGGCGCCGGCGTACTCGAGGCTGAATGACGGGTTGCCGCTCATGCCGAGAACCATCCCGCTGTCGGCGTCGACTACGGCTGCACCGCTGGCACCGTCGATGCGCATCAATTCGCCGAGGATCTTGTCGATGTTGCTCATTGCTTCTCCTTGGTAGGGCAGAGTCGCGCGGGGCGACTCCAGGTGATGCTTCGGTGATGAAGTCATCGGTACATTTCGAGGTGGAATCGTTGGTTGCGGTGTCGGGAGTGGGCTGGGCGGCAACTGTTCAGCTTGTGAGATTTGTGGGCTCGTTCCGTTCGGTGCAGATGAGCGGCCATTCGACGACTCGAATTCGTCGATGCGGTCTGCGGGCAGCCAGCCGTCCCCGGGGGGTGCGCTGAGCGGCCATCTCGTATCCGTCTCGAAGTCCGGCACCGGCGTCTGAAGTTGCGGATACACCGGCGCGGTAAGCGGCCGCTTGTACGGAACCGGCTGACCGCCCGCGTCGGAGACGTTCGCGAACCAGGCGGCATACCCGGGGTCGCTGCGATCGAGGTTCTGCCCGCGATCGTCGTCTTCCTCCCGGGAGCCTCGTCGACGAAAAAGTCCCACTCGTTCCAGCCCCTTAAAGACGAACTATTTCCGATCAGAGCGTTCCGGATGAACGCGGCAGACCGGACAATCCCACCCATAGTTACTTTGCAGTTAAGTAACCGTAGCATGGGTTCGCAGACGGGGCATATGGTCCAATCCTGTAGGCGGGCCGACGAGGCACTCGGAATCGACAGGCTGCCCGGACGATTCTCGCCGGTCGACGATGCCGGTCCGTTCGAGCGCCAGACGCCCTCTGGCATCCTTGAAGGATGAAGAAAACGATCACCGGGTTCATCGGTGCCTGCTCGCTGGTGGCGCTGGTTGCCTGCGGTTCTGACGGAGACAAGCCGACCGAGGTCGGAACACTCACTTCCTCCGTTTCGGCGACCACCACTGCGTCACCGACGACGTCATCCGAGGCTCCGGCGACATCGTCGGAATCGACTACCGAGGCACCGTCGGTCGACTCGAGCGTCCCGGCTGAGGTCCCGTCGGACCCGAATGTGAGTTCGGCACTGCCACGGACCTACGCGCAGGCGTGCTCCGACGTTCTCCGGTACCTCGACGCATACCAGCCGGCAATTGACGAGTCGGGCGAGGAAATGGGCATGACGCGTGAATCATTGGCAAACGACATGCTGACCTCCATCCAGGCTTATCCCGAATGGTCGAGCTTGTCTGCCGACGAGCAGGCTGAGGTCACTCGCGGATTCGCCGCAGCGACCGCGGGAAGTTGCTGACCTACTTTCAGAACAACGATTCCTGAATCGCCACGCCAGGGGACTCGAACTCGCCGACGGTGATGGTTCGACCGACCAGTCCGGACACATCCGCGACGAAGCGTGGCGATTCAGGATCGGGGTCGATCCGCAGCGAGGCGATCGAACCGGCAAGGCCCTCCAAGTACAAGGAATGTTCCCCGGATTCGAAAGTGTGCGGATACGCGATCAACGGTGCCGCATCGAAGACAACGTCGGCGCACGCCGGCGCCGTCCATTCTTCGGGAGCCTCCAGGATCTCGATTCCGTCGATGTCCGATCCGATGTCATTCAGCTCGTCTTTGATCGACGATACGAAGTGGTGCAACGACTTTCGTAGCTTCTCGCGATCCAAGGGTCCTGTCAGCGCTTCGATCTTCCGAGACGTACGTATGGCCTGGCTCAAGTGGAAGTGCTCCGAAACTCGGGCTTCGAGGGAACGAATGCTGTAACCGTCCGTCGACCGCGCTACGAACAATGCGCAGACCGCTCCCTGTTCGGCGACTCGCGGATGCTTGCGAAACTCGGCCGCCGTCCCCACCTTCATCTGACCGCCGGCGAAGATGTCGATGTAGAGCCATTGTGGTTGCGTGAGATAGGTGCGCACGTTCGGATGAATGTGCGCGCCGCTGACATGTGCCTGATGAACGGTGGTGAATCCCTCACGATTTCGGCATCGATCGCACTGGCGCCCGGTAACGACCGTGGCCCCGCGGTCACACGGCGAGTGTCCCGGACCTTCGGCGGTGAGATCACGCCACCCGAGGCAACGGCGGCCCTTCGCCTCGTCGACGGAGAATCGCAGAACCGAGTCGTGAGTGTAGAAGGTCGTAGCGGAAGTGGTGTCGTCGACGCATCGGATCCGCGGTGCTGTCGGGTTCGACCATTCGATTCCGCGAACGAGCAGGGTCATTGAAGTGTCGATTCCTTCTGTAGTTCACAGGTCGACACCCATGGTAGTCAGTGCACATGCGGGTCAGTGCAGTGGTTGCGCCCCACGTTGTCCGAGCATCAGTGTCATCAGCCCGGATTCCTGACTCTGGGAATTGATCATGTCGCGGGCCGACTGTTTCACCGGCCCGCGCTCGAGCAGAGCATCGGCCACCTGTGCCATGGCGATCCCGCCACGGTGGTGGCGTTCCATCAGTTGAAGGAACATAACCTCGGCGTCGAGCCCGCGAGCGGCGCTCAGTTTCTCGAGTTCTTCCGTCGTAGCCATACCCGGCATGGCGTCGGCCTCTGTTTCCGGCGTTGCCGGGTGATGATGAGAGTCGCCAGCGCCGCTCGGTGACGCCTCCATCCACGCCATCGGCGTTCTACTGTTCGGCGGGACACCGGCCAACCTCAGCCAACCGAGCATGACACCGATTTCCGTTCTCTGAACATCGTCGATCTGCTGGGCCAGTCTCGTAACCGCCGGGTCCACATCGGGACTCAGACGCGCGAGAATGAAGAGGGCCTGTTGATGGTGGGCCGCCATGTCATGCACGAATCCGATTTCGGTTTCGCTCAGAACAGCTGTCTGCGTGTGGTTCTCGGGTGCGAACAGCGGACGTAATGCTGCGCCGAGTACGAGCAGCATCAGTGCCGCAGCCACGAGTGCGACGGCCTTGACCGATCGCGGCGCCGTCATGATCCCACGGTCGTCTTCTGGTCAGCGGGTGGTGTGTAGACACCGTTTTCGAGTTGCATGGCAACAAAGCCGTTGTCGGCGCACGTCGCCCACAACGTGGTACCGCGCCATTCGGGTGGGGAGAAGCACCAATCGGTCGAGATATCGCCGAGAGCGACCATGCCCGATCGCGAACTCAGCGCTTGGCCGGGGTCGAACTGGCCTTGCGCGATCGACTGCGCGATTGCCGGCGTGCTGAGAATGGGTACCCCGATGAGCGAGGCGAGAGCGTGCGGCGAGTTGGCGAGTTCGAGATTGTCGCCGGTCCGAGCGGGTGGGTTGAAGTACGCAATTTCGTGGACGTCGAAGGGATCTCGAACATCGAAGACCCGAATCCCGCTCGAGATCCATCCGCATGCCAGCGCCGTCGGGTCGACCGGGCGATCGGCCGAACAGTAGTGAGATTCGTACGCGAACAGCGATCCGCCGGCAGCAGACGCCAGCGCAGCATCTTGATTCTCCGGCAGATTGATCTCGAGCTTCACCGAATTGACGACCGCCGGTTCGTCGTCATTGGAGACGTCGATCAATTTGACTCCGCCGGAACCACCTTCGTCGACGGTGAACAGGTACGGCGAACCGTCGTAGGTGACCGGAATGCTGTGTTGGGTGGCCCAACCGTCGGTCCACGAGAGCTGGGACAGTTGGCGCACCCGAGGATTCGGGACGCGGCGCTGAACCTCACTGATGTCGAGAACATGTATTCCGCCGAGATTGTTCGACAAGTACATGCGATTTCCGTCTGGAGTGATTCCGAAGCCGTGGGTCGACAACCCGATGAGGTCCTGCCAGACGACACGCGGGTTGGCGGGATCGGTGAGATCGACGGCGCTCACCACGCCGGGAGCGGTGCCGGAAGACCAGTAGGTGTTCCCGTCCGGTGAAAATCCACCCTCGTGATTGGTGATGGGCAGCAGCATCCCCAGATCGGTTCCTGGTCCGGGGTTGAGCAGTTTCGGGTGCGCGCAATCGGAGATGTCGTAGACCGACATCAGGCCGACGCCGGTCAAGAGCGGAACGCCCGTGCCCACCAGCAGCTTTCGCGCGGTGTTGACCTTGAGACTCTCCCACGTTCCGGCCAGCATCGCAGGTTCGGTCAGCGTAGCGGTGAGAGCAGGATTGGCAGGATCCGACACGTCGAGAACTTGCACGCCCTGCGCGGGGCCCAGGAGGTTCCCGGGGAAGAAGCTGCCGATGTACGAGCAGTGTTCGAAGTTGGTGGACGTGATCCCGCCGCCGCGACCCGAGTAACCGCCGATCTGAGACATGTTGCAGCTGTACCCGTCTCGACTGCGTCCGCTGTTTCGGTCCTCGGCCGGAACATCACCCTGCAACCCGGTCTCGGGCATCGAGCCCGGGCCGCATTCGGCGCGGCTTGCAGCGTTGGAAGCGACACCCGGGTTCTCGTGGATCGAGCCCGGGGCAGTGGCGGGCTCAGCAGAAGCGACGCACACGGGAAGGACGGTGATCAAGGTGACGAGCGCGATGGCAGATCTGGTTCTGATGGTCGTAAACGATTTCATCGAGTCCAACTCCCGGTGCGGGATTGCCTTTCGTATCTCACGGGCAGACGTACCTCAAGGACAGGCAGCACGGAGGGCAGGCGCGCGTTCGAGCGCTCACGACGATCGGGTCGGGGTGTGAACCGGTGTCGGGCCGCAACCAACCGGACAATGCTGTCCGGTTGGTATCGTAGTGTGCGTGACATCGTCTGGCCGCGTCAATAGCGGATCTCTCAACAGAGGGCCGAGAGATGCGGCGCGCAATCGTGCGGCGCTCATCTCAGCAGCTCGCGAGGTGTTCGCCACCCAGGGATTTGCTGCTCCGCTCAGCCTGATCGCCCGCACGGCCGGCGTCGGCCAGGGCAGCCTCTACCGGCACTTTCCCACTCGCGAAAGCCTCGCACTCGCGGTGTTCGACGAGAACATCGTCGAGCTGCAAGATCTGGCGGCTGATCCGGATTCGACTCTCGACGATCTTTTTCGTTTGTTGGTCGACCAGATCACTACCTCCATCGTGTTCGTGGAGGTCATCAAGCCGGTCTCCTTCGGCGACTCGCGACTGAATTCGGCCGGCGCCCGTTTGACCGATCTCCTCGAAGGGCGCCTCGACGAGGCGCGTCGAACTGGGAAGATACGAGAGTCCGTGACTGCTGAGGACGTGATCCTGGCGATCGCCATGTTCGCCGCGATCATGGAACGGACTGCCGAGAGCTCGCGGAAAGAAGTCGCGCACTCGGCCTGGAACCTACTTGTGCAGGGACTGGCCGGGCCGGCAGCGGCGGGCTGAGTCGCGTTCGCCTCGCGTCTCGAGGTGATCGCCTAGGCTCGTGGCATGGCTATTGTCTGGACAGTTCCTCGCGCTATCGGCTCCACCCTGCTCGTTGCTCCGTTGATCAAGGAGTTCCTTGTCGAGGGTGACGGCACCCTCGATGCAAAACTGACTGCGGTCGGTACGGTCTCTGCATCTCTCGAGAAGCAAGTCGGCCGCACGTTCACCTCGATCAGCGCTGCTTCGGCGGCAATCTTTTCCGGTGCTGCCGGTTCTACCAGCGTGCCCGACGCACTCCGTCTGGCCGTGATGCGCACTCTGTCCACCGAGGTGGTCGTCAGGAAGCCGGCTCCGCAGCCGTTCACCGAAAAGGTTGGGAAGAGACTGGGGCAGTACGTCTTTGCCCTGCGTGACCCGCGCAACGATCAGGTGTTCCATGTCGGGCACGGCACGGGAAATCAAGTGTTCGCGCCGGTATTCGAAGCGCTCGGTGAACTTGCGAATCTCGAAGGAGCGGACGGCCCAGCCGAGTCGAATGCTGCTGTGACAGCAGCCAAGATCGCCCGCATCCGTGAAATCTACGATGCGGGTTCGGCGGTGGAGCACTTCGTTCTTCTCCGCTCGGTCGCTGCCGCCACGGATTCGGCCGCCACTACCGACGAGGTCGTCCGCGGCATCGTGGAAGCCTTGCGAATCACCGACGCGGGCGAGGGCCTGACCAACCTCGCGGGCGATACATCGGACAAGGACGCCCGTGCGACCCGCGTCGAGGAACTCGCGTTGCGCTACTCGGCCGATCCCGCGCCGGAACTCCCGACGCCGAGCATCGTCCTCCACGTGCCGGCCTCCGCTCGTCCGGGAGCAACGCCGGAAGAGATCTACGAACTCGCGCGCGCCGAGTGGTCTGCCGGTGCAGCTGTTCGTGCCGAGATCGGAATCCCCGTTCTGGTGTTTGCCGACAGCATCATTCGTGGTGCATTCCGCGCTCAGTCATGGGAGGTGTCCACCCGCAATGCCGACGGAAGCCAACTGTGGCGGTTCAACGGAACCGTCGACGACGAGCTCGCTGCCAAGTACGTCGGAACCGAGGTCACCCCGCACAACGTCGGCCTGAAGAAGTGGCCCGTCAGCGGTTGGGTCACGAGGTTGACTACCGCTCGTCCGGGGGCGGTTTTGCCGGGACCTCGTAAGTCCAAGTAACGCAACAACTTCAGGTAGAAGGCATTGTGGGGGGCGGGATCCGTTCGGATCCCGCCCCCACAGTATCGTTACCCGGGGTTGTCAGCCGAGCAATCCGCTTCCCACATAGTCGTTCTCGGTGCATCCCGGCGGAATGAGATACACCGCAGAACCGATCGGCGTCGTCCACTCGTTGAGTGCGTCGAAGTCACTCAATCGCTGTTGGACCGGTAGATATTGCTCGGCGATGTCCCGTTGGAATGCTGCGAAGATCAATCCCGAGTTCGAGGTCTGCCCGCTCTCGGGTGCGTCGTCGTAGTTGTATGCCCGACGGAAGAACTGCTCCTTCTCATGCGTCTGGTGGGCTCGCGCGATGTGTGATCCTGGCGGGATCACCGGAATGCCGAACTTGTCCGTGAGTGTGAAATCCGCTTCGTCGAATTCGTTGGTTCCGTTGAGCGGAGCGCCATTGGACAACGTGCGCCCCATCGTGAGTTCGCGCCCCGAGCGATCGAGTTCGTCCCAGGTATCCATTTCCATGCGAATGCGTCGTAGTACCAACGAGGTTCCGCCCGCGAGCCACGGTTGACCGGCGCCGTCGTGCCAGATCAGTGAATCGAAATCCACTGTTCCCGGAGCCGGATTGACCGTCCCGTCCACTTGGCCCATGAGATTGCGCATCGTGGTTCCCTCGGGCGTGGTGCCGCGCGCGTTACGGAATCCCTTTTGTGTCCACCGGATTGTCGTCAGTGATCGGACGTTCTTGGTCAGAACTCGCACAGCATGAGCAATGGTCACCGGATCGTCGCCGCAGATCTGCAGCAACAGGTCCGATCCGCCCCATCGATCGTCAAGTCGGTCGATCTCGTAGCTCGGCAACGGCTCGAACCAGTCCGGTTGACGTGCTTGCAATCCCAGCTTGGTGAACAGGCCAGGGCCGTAGCCGACGGTCACCGTCAAGCGGGCCGGATCCACGGCCAGTTCCCGTTCGGTATCGGCCAACGCCGGGTTACCGGCGGTCAGCCGTGACGCATCCTCGGACCACATCTTCATGATCCCGACCACGATTGCTCGATCGGCTCCAGGCAAGAGGTCGAACCCGATGAACGTGCCGTGCGCTTGCGGAGTGGTGGCGATCCCAGCTTGGTGGACGCCGTAGAACGGTTCCACCAGCTTGCCTGCTTGCTGTTCGTGTTCGCTGCGCTCCACCACTGTGGTTGCGCCCCAAGTTATTCCCGCGACGCCGAGCGCGGCGGCACCTCCTCCGAGAAGGCGCCGCCGGCTGAGTGCTCGGCTGGGCGGGTTCGTGTTCTCAGCCACCGTGATTCGGGTCGTAGTTCTCCTGATTACCGGAGAAGTCGCGAATCTGGGCTGTGAACGTGGTGCTGGAACCGTCGTCGTAGATCAATGTGAGGTCGGTTTCTGCGCCTGGGAGCAGCGGCGCGGACAGGTCCATGAACATCAGGTGGTCACCGCCCGGGGTGAGGCTGGCGGACCCGTTGGCAGGGACCAGGAACCCACCGTCCTTGGGGCGCATCGTCATCGTGCCGCCGTCCCCGGTCACGACCTCGTGCAGTTCCAGTCGCGATGACGCGGGACTGGTTGCCGAGACCACGCGTACGTCCTTGTCGCTGGAGTTGACCAGTTCGGCGAACGCCGCACTCATTCCCTCGGGTGCTGCCTTGACCCATTGATCCTGAACTGTGATGGATTGTGCGGCTTCGGTTTCCTTGTCGGAGTTCGAAGAACAGCCGGTCAAGGCGAGAGCTGCGGTCAGTGCAACAGCTGCGAATATCTTTGTTCGAACAGTCATGTGTGTCTCCGTGATTCGTGAGGTGTCAGGTGGTGACGCGGCGTTTGAACGCCGCAATGCAAACGTCGATCAGCAGGAATGCGAGAAGACTGATGCCGAGTAGCGGAACAAACCAGCCCACCAGTGCGGTTACCGCAACCAGCGCAACAATGCTGAGCGGGGAGAGGTTGCGAATCCCGCCGCGGGCAGGGGCCCGGCCGACAGCCCAGTCGGAGCCACGGGTGGGGCGTCGGCGCCACCACATGATGTAGCCACGAATGACCACGCTGACCAACGCGAGTGCCAGTGCGGTGAGTGCGATCTGGTTGGCAAGGCCGAACAGCAGGCCCATGTGGAGCTGGATTCCCCAAGCCGAAAGTTTTGCTGCGAGTGGCCAATCCGAGAACCACAACTCGTCGGTGACCTTCTGCGTCGCTCCGTCGATTGCGATGGTGTTGTTGCTGTACACCCACGGCTGACGCGTCTGGGCGACGGTGAAGGCTGTCTCGGCGTTGGCGGGTATCGATACTTCGACCGGACCGGTGATCCCGTTGTACCTGGCGATACCGAGGACGGTGTCGACACGTCCGACGTTGGTGTCTGTCAGCGTGCCGGCGGCGGCGGGGGCCATGTCGTGACCTTCGTGCCCGCCCGTTGCCGGTGGTGGAGCGTCGCCGAGAGTTTTCACGACCGAGGGCGTCGTCCAACTCAATGCGGTTCTCAGATTGCTGACGTTCTCTCCGGCGTACGTCGACCACGTGAGTCCGGTCGCCGAGAGAAACACCAACGCAACTGCTATCCAGATGCCGACGACACCGTGCCAGTTCAGGGTCCGGCTTCGTCCGGTGGACGCTCGGTCGATCGTAAGTAGACGAGCGTTCCGAGCGGTGCGGTATCGACGGAACCACAGGTAGACGCCACCGAGTGCGACCACCCACATCCACGACGCGGCCAATTCGCTGTAGAGGCGGCCAGGTTCACCGAGATGAAGGTGGCGATGCAGCTGAGAGATCCAGGTGCGCAGTGGCAACGAACCACTGCTTCCGTAGACCGCCAGCTCGCCGACCGGCTGTGCAAGCACTGGATCGACGAAGACTGCGAGCCTCTCCGATTCACCCAACGACGGATCGGTGAACAGGACCCGCGTGGTTTCTCCGGCCGCAGGGGACGGACGTACTGCCGAGACGGTCAGGTCAGGGCGGTACTGCTGAGCGGAACGGATCTGGTCGTTCAGCGACGCGATTTGTCCGGTGGTGTCGGTCTGGAGGTAGTCGCTGTAGACGAATTTCTCGATGGTGGGCGCCATCGCGTAGAGACCACCGCTCAGCGCGGCGATGAGGATGAACGGCCCGATGAGGATTCCGGCATAGAAGTGCAGGCGCAGAATCAGCGGTCTGGCGCCGCCGACCTGCTTCTTCGGGGGAGAGCTGTCGTTGGAAGCGCGTGTCTGTGCGCGCTCCAATTCGGGTGCGGACATGCGTGTACTCGATCCCGCCGTGCGCCTTTATTAACCGCCCGCGGTTAATAAAGGCGCACAGCAAAGTGGCGCACGTATTCACGTGCGTGAGAGGAAAGGGAAGGTGAGTTACACGAATGCCGGTGGGCCGCGAGTGCCCAGGCCTGAGGTGAGAAGTTGACGCAGAACAACTTTGGCGCGGTATCGAGTACGCGCAGTGAACGGCGAGGGTTCAGGTGCCCACGGGCGCAATAGGACGGCGACGATTGCCGCCACCGTCGATGCCGCCACGACGTACCCGCGTTCTGCGCCGCGGATCAGAACTGCGCACACTCCGACGGCAGCGATGTGCGCTGCGAGCATCGGAAGCGACAGGAGCAGGCCGTGTTGATGATCCGAAGCGATGGTCAATGTCGCGTGACCGATGGCCTGACCCGCAGCGAGCATAAGGGCGAGCAAGAGGGCAGGGGATCGGCGAGTGTCGATGGACGTGACCACCGCGCCGACGCTCGCGCACGCGAGGATCAACAACACCACCGCGCTCTCGGACGGGGCCATGCCGCCGCCACCGAGCGCGTGGGCTGCGACGGAAACCGCGCCGGAGGTACCGCCCACGAAAGCGCCGCGCAGCTGCGCGACATCTTTCGGACCCGGCGTCATACGCGAAAGGATACAGGCAGCTACTACGAGGGCTAGTAGTCGAGCCCGGCCGAGTCGGTTTGACGCCGTCGACGGCAGTCAGGTCGCGCCACTCACATTCTTGCAATCCCTGTATACGAATGGTGCACGGTCATCGTTCAACGCTGTCGGTCATCATCCGTACTCGTATCCGGCGCTGCCTACAGATGAACATGACTGGAACTCGTGGTCTCAGATGAGTGTCGAGTCGTTCGCGGGCGGCGGGATCGTTCGGCCGAGCCTTCGCGGAATCATGACTGCCAACGGAGATTCTGCAAAAAAGATTTGGATTACCGAGTTCGGGGCGCCTACAAGTGGGACTCCCGACAGCGTCAGCGAAGCACGTCAACTCGAGATCTATCAGGCAGCGATGGCAGACAAGCAAACCAAGTCTTGGTTGGGGCCGCTCATCTTCTACCGTCTCAACGACTACGCGCCTTACGGGGCAACGACGGATAGAGAGTCGTATTTCGGCGCAGTGAGGTCGGACGGCACCGTCAAGCCGAGTGCTGCATACGTGAAGAGTGTGCTCTGCCCGTGATGACGGTCGAATGGTACGAGTGATCCGTAGGGCTGGGAGGCACTTCGTTCGAGAGCGCGGAATTATGCAGCAGCTGAACACTTGTCCATGAAGGGAGGGCGATCGCCCAGGTGATCACCCTCCCTTTTCTCGTTTGTTACCAAGGGATTTGCCCTGACATTGCGGAAGGCTGTTTTCAGCGGCAGATGAAGATATCTGTGCCGCATATCGTTACGACGTTCGTATTTGCTGAGATCGGCACAGGCGTGGGGACCAAAGTCATCGAAGTGCGGGTGTAACGGTCTGTTGTGCCGTGACGGTATTGAGCAGAGAACGGCAAGCCCGCCAGAGTGATAGCGTCCGAGAGGCTATGTCCGAAATGATTCCGAACTCGACCTAGGAAAACGGTGCGCAGCGATAACAACGGTTCGAATAACGGAGTCCTGGGGAACAACACCGGAACGACTCAGGGCGACGGCCTTTTCGACGCGTCCGACGACGGTTACGCAACGTCGATTCGAACCGTCACCTTCACGCCGCAATTCGACGAACCTGCGGCAAAACCGTTGCCCAGTCAGCGGATGCGCCAGCAACGTCGTGAAGAGCCGACCGATTTTCGGACCTCGACGCCCAGGGCTATGACCTCTGTCGACGATCTGGACATCATCAAGCGGGCGAAGCGTCCACCCGAACGCGGTTTGGGCAGTGTGTTGTTCAAACTCACCGGGGGTCGGATCAACACTGGGCAGTCGGCCGCCGAACTCGAACATCAAGCTCTGGTGCGCCGTGCCAACCGAACAGTGCGCGGCGTGTACAAGATTGCTTTCATCTCACTCAAGGGTGGTGTGGGAAAAACCACGGCGGCAAAGACCGTCGGTTCGACGTTCGCGTCGATCCGTGGCGATCGAATCGTAGCCATCGACGCCAATCCCGACCTGGGGACTCTGGCTGATCGTGAACGACGTGAACATCACCTGACCGTTCGTGATCTGTTGGCCGACGGTGACATTCGTACGTACAGCGATGTTCGCTACTACACCTCGCAAGGCGACAGCCGACTCGAAATCCTTGCGAGTGAGGCAGATCCGGAAACTTCGGAGTCTTTCAACGAGCAGGACTACCTCGATACTCTGCGAATTCTCGAGGTGCATTACAACATCGTCATCACCGACTGTGGCACCGGAATCATGCACTCGGCCATGTACGGAATTCTCGACGAAGCAGACGCTTTGGTAGTCGTCAGCCCGACGGCGCAGGACGGTGCCCGTAGTGCCGCAGCAACGCTCAGTTGGCTGACCAAGCACGGCTACGCAGATCTGGTGAGCAGGTCGGTCGTGGCGATCAATGCGACGCGGCCGGGTTCGTCTTCGCTCGACCTCGACCAACTCGAGGACGTTTTCGCTCAGCGTGGAGTGCGAGCGGTCAAGACGTTGCCCTATGACGATCACCTCGGTGAGGGCGGTCCGATCGACTTGAAATTGTTGAACAAGCGCACTGCACGGGCATATCTGGAACTCGTCGCAGCGATTGCCGATGGTTTCCCGGACTCGGTGGGCAAGCACGCTTCTCGCTGAACGTGCTCGCCCCCGAATCTGATCATCGGGCCGGTGTTCAGGGGTGCCGAAGTATCGCGCCGTATCCGTCGGCGAGAACGAGGCGTTCGTCGATCTGTACCAGCTCGGTGCCGGTCCCGATTGCGATGTAGGGGAGTACGCGATCGGCGGCCCCGATCAGCTTTCCGCTGGTGACTTCCTTGTCGTCGGGATCGGTGAGCAGCAGCGTCTCGACCTTGCCCTGCTCGAGGGCGTCGAGGACGCGTGCGGTCCCGTCGATGGAGAGGCCGGAGTCCCGGCCCTGCTCTGCGACGTAGCGTTCGGTTTCCGCATCCATTCTGCGTAGTCGCTGCGTGTCGATCAGTTCACGAATCGACTTCGACACCTCGGCGGGTGTCGAACCGACTGAACGCGAACCCTTTTCGACGTCCACCACCCGTAGCGTCGACGGTAGAAGCTGTGCAAAAGCTTTGCGGGACTGTACTTCTCCGATCACGACCACCAGTGCGACCTTGTGTTCGCGGGCGAGCGCCGCCGCGCGCTCCACGGCCTGTGTCAGGTTCTTTCGGATGTTCTCCTCCACGAGGCTTTGGCTGTCGGTGTACCGCTCCTGGCCGCCCACGTGTGCCTTGTGGACCGGGAAGCCGTCGCCGTCTACCGTTTCGCCGTACACGTCACGCCCGCGAGCATCGCGCACGCACAGGTCCGCGCCAGTGTGGTCGACCTTTGCGATGAGGAACGGTTCGGTGTCGTATCCGTGTGCGATCAGTGGAATCAAGTAGGGCAGTTCGCCCAAGGTCGCGATGGTGGAGCCGGCAGGTTCGAGCAGAATATCGTCGATCAGCACTGCCTCGGATGTGGCGACGATCGCGCGTCCGGCGCGACCTGAGATGCCGTGATGGTTGTCCTTCACCTCGTCCAGTCGCGCGATCAGCGATTCCGATGCTCCCTGTTTCGTCAGTTGATTGCGCATCGAGCGCCATTCGAGTTCGAAGCGCTCGCGTGCATCTTCCCGGTTGCGGACGTCTTCGAAGTACACGGAGGCAAACGGGCCGTCACTCGAACCGACCTTCTTCAGCCGCCCAGCATGCATGTCGGCTCCCTTCTGTAGTGGTCCTATGCCGCGTACCCGACAACTGGTGATTCGACACGACCGCTTTCAGTTCGCACGTTTGTTCGACTGCTGGTACTGTCTGTGAACGTGAGGGTGGTGCAGAGGGAAGCCTGCATCACCTTCACGCCAAGAACCCGGGATCTGCCGCCGACTGCCTTCGGTGGCAGGTCCCGATTCTGCTTAATCGGCGTCGTCAGTGCCCTTCGACCTGTCGGAACTCTTGCGCCAGTGAGTGAATCGTTCCTTGATGTCCGTCGCTACGTCGCCGACGCCGTTCCCGACGGCGCCCACGGCACCGCCCAATCCGCTACCGATGTCGCGCACCATCCGGACCAAGGGGTCTTCCGACTCGTCGAAGTTCTGCTTGTACGTCTTGGCTGCATTCTTGAACTCGTCGCTGATCTTCGCTCCGTCGTCATCGCCGCGGCGGGGGTAGTTTCCGCGCAGAATCGCGGCGTAGTCTCCGCTGTCCACCCACTTCTTGAGTTCGGCGGCGCGAAGCACCGAGAACGGGTGAGAGAGCAGTTCGATGTTGAGGAGCTTGAGTACACCGTCGCGGAGGTCGCCGCTGGCGTCGTACTCGGCGGCCTGGGCGAGAAACGCGTCGATGTCGATTTCACTGACTCGGGATCCGCCGGCCAATTTCATCTGCACGCGAATCGCTGTGTGTACGTCCTGGCCGCACAGTAGTCCTGCACGATCGCCGGACAGTTCGGACTTGCGTTGCCATTCCATCAGGGCGGCGATGATCGCGCGCAGTGCCCATCCGCCGACCGGCAGCCATCCGATGGTTCCGGCCAGTCGCATCAAATGCATCAAGATGGTGCGATACACGGCATGGCCGGACAGTGCGTGGCCTAGTTCGTGGCCGATGATGAACCGTTGCTCCTCGTAGTTCATCACGTCCAGCAGACCAGTAGTGACCACCATGAACGGCTTGTCCATGCCGATGGTGAAGGCGTTGACCATCGGGGTCTGGAGTACGAACAGCTCCGGTGTCTCGTCGGCCTGCAGGATCTCGACGCAGTCACGGCGCAGATCGTTCAGGTCACTGAACTGGCGTTCGTCGACTCGCACTGACGTGGCGAGGTACATGAGGCGGTGCTGACGTTCTTGGAGCAGTCCGGACAGCGTCCGCAGAACAGTGTCGAACCCCCGAAGCGTCCGGAGCGTCACCAATGCGGCCCGATCGGCTGGGTGTTCCCACGCACGCGAGCTGATGTCCGGGAACTCGATTCGGGTGCGATCTGGTGCAGTGGTCATGGTGGCCCCTCACTTCGATGTGTGTCGACTCACCTCCAGGGTAACGACTAGTCGGTTTAGCGCGGATTTCCGGCAGCTCACTCGGTGGGCTGGGGGAGCGTGCAATCCGTGACTTTGGGGTTGACGCCGAAGTAGTTCAACGGGCCGGCGATGACCGTGAGTGCGATGGTCCCGACGCCGGCGCAGTTGGTCGGCGAACTGCTGTAGTAGCCGCGTTGGCCGGCCGCGACGGCCCCGACTATCAGCCAGATCAGAACGATCAGAGTCACAATTCTCATCATGGCGGGCTCGATTCTTCAAATATTATGGTGCCCAGCGAAATACCCGGTCAGAGTGGGTATGAAACGCTCAGCCGACGGGTATCCCTGATGTATGCGGCTCGAGGCGGGCGTATCCGCCCGAGTGAACGCACTGAAGGAGCTTGTGATGATCATCCTCGGCGTAATCCTGCTGATTATCGGTTTCGTGGTGAACATTCCGATCCTCTGGACGATCGGTGTCGTCTTGTTGGTGATCGGAATCATCCTGTACGCGCTGGGCGCGGCCGGGCACGCTATCGGTGGTCGGAGGCATTACTACTGATCAGGGGGTCGGCCCGTCATGCGTATCCGTGCCAGTCGGGACGGTGCGCTCAATCGCACGTGCGATCAGTTCCCGCAGGCAGACCTCGCGAAGCGTCCGCTGTTGCCAGTCGCTGCCGCCGCCGGTCACGCATTTGTCGCGTAGTGCTGATTCCACGCTCGTGTACTCGCCTGTCTCGTCGAGGGAGTCACGGACATGGATCAGGAGTCGGTGCAACTGTTCCGTGGCCGAAATTCTTTGTGTGGTAACCGGATCGATCGACGCTCCCAGGGCGCCTTCCTTCGCGGACACCCAGGTTGCGAGGCGGAGGTTCTCGAGGGAAGTGCGCGGAGCGACGACTCCTCGTTCGACGGCGCGCAGTGCAGTGGCGACCAGCGCGCGCACAAGTGCTGCAAGCAATACGGTGTCGTCGACCGTCGGCTGAACGTCGCAGACCCGGATCTCGACGGTCGGTAGGTGGCAGGAAGGCCGGATATCCCAGTAGGCCATCCGCTTGTCGAGCATCACGCCGCAATCCACCATCTTCGCGACCGCGGTGTCGAAGTCCCCGGCGGCCTCGAAGTACGGCGGCGGCCCGGCGACGGGCCACCGGGACCATTGGATCGCCCGCCAACTCGCGAAGTCGGTGTCGACTCCTTGGTGGATACGGGAGTTGGCGCTCAGTGCCAGCAGGGCAGGCAACCAGATGCGCACGTGATTGCAGACCTGCACGGCCTCTACTTGATCAGCGACGCCCACATGGATGTGGCAACCGCAGATACTTTGTTCAGCGGCGAGGGCGCCGAAGTGTTCGCCCATCTGGCGGTAGCGAGGGGAGTCGCTGATCTCGAAACGCGAAGGCCCCGAAAGCGGTGCGCCGACGGCCAACAGCCTGCAGCCGTTCAACTCGGCCGCTTTCGCCGCGAGCCGACGCATGTCGATCAAGTGGGTTCGGAGTTCGTCGATGCTCTGGCACACGGGAGAGTTGGTCTCGACTTGGCAGCGGGACAACTCGAGCTGAAGATCCAAACCGAGTGTCGACGCGGTTTCCGCAACCGCGGCATTGTCGGTGGACGGCAGCCAGGATGTCGGGTCGACGAGGATGAATTCTTCTTCGACGCCGACGGTCGGGGGCGTCGATTCGTAGCGGCCAGCGGTGGATCCGGTCGAGCAGGTGGCGGCGCCCATGCTCGCGTCTACCCGGTCGGTCGAAGGCGGAAACCGACCCGAGGAAGCCCCGTTCTCGTCGGGAGAACGGGGCCCGTGGTCGGTCTTGCCAACATCTCGGAAGCGTCAACGAGCCCTTGCACACCGTATGAATCTGGGGACTGGCGTGCCTGGGAAAACGTACTGTGTCGGGCTCGGCAAAACGAGACCTCCGGGCATGTTTCACCCCCGATTTCACCCTCGTGCGAGGGTGCCTGCGCGACCTTCGTCGAGGCGCGGATCGTGACCTGGCGGCCTGCGGCGGTGCAGTCGCGGTTTATCCGTGGGGCCGCCTTTATCGGGAAGATTGCGAGAAATGCGAACCCATCTAAACTAACGTCCAGCATTCGGATGTGAAGTTCTGGCGAAGTGTGGGGACTCGGTGAGTCAACAGACATTTGATCAGTTAATCGCGTGCACAGTATCCACTGAAGATATGAAATTTTCGAACTGGTATTGCGTTTCATCTGCGAGAATATCCAGTGGTCATGGGGGAAAGTCAGAAGGTGGGAGAAAGTGCCTGGGATTGTGTTGCTAACGGTTCGTTATCGCCGCCGAATGCCCACCATGTATGTGGATGGCGCCTCTTGGAAGCGGGAAAACTGCGTGTCATCCGTGTCGCAACTTCCTCTGCCTTGTGGTCTTGGATTGAGAGTTTCACCAGGAGGATTTTTCGTGATCGACGCGTCCGGGAATTTTTCTCAAGATTTACCCACTTGCGAATTAGGGAATTTAATGGGTTGTGGAAAGTGGAAATATTGCGGGTGGGAGCTGTTATTTGCGGTGATTTGCTCATATCTTGCTGGGTGAGGTATTTGCAACCGAAGTGCCACGTGGTCGAGAAATAATGCTTTTCATGCTTTACATTGGAAATTGCAAGATGCACGTTTCATCCTCCAGTGTTAAACGAAAGGACGAACGCAATGGGTAGCTTGGAAGATTTCGACATCGCGGCACTTCTTCAGAAGGTCATCGCATTCTTCGACGGATTCTCGTCGGACGAGACCGAGCCCCCCACGGGCTAAGACTTGGCGAAGCCGCTGTGCATCCGGATGACACTGGAAGCACAGCGGCTTCTCTGTGTCCGGACCTCATCTGTCAACCCAGTCGGAGACTGTCGCGAAATCTCAACCTTCTATCGTTCTAGCTGGTCGCATCCTTCTGGATCAGGAGCATCGCGTCGTCGACCGGATCGAAGTACAGAGCCGGATCGGCAACCAGGGCAGCGTCGTCACCGTGAGTTTGCATGGTGACGACCCAGGCGCGATCGTCGTGTTCCACGTAGTAGGCACCCGCAAGGACCCCGATGGAGCTGCCGCCCTTGAATCCGCCGTAGGTGAACCATTTCGCGGACTCGTCACCGAGCGCCGGATCTTCGGCCAGTATGTCTCGAACCGGTGCACCGCTCTCGGTCTTCGCCATCTCTTGCAACGAGACCAACGCGGCACGCAGGTCGGCGGGCGAGGCGAACCAGTCGATGTCGAAAGGCCATGCGGGGGTGGTGAATGCTGACGCCGGGATGTCCACCAGGCCGCCAGGTAGTGCCGCCAGTATTGCTCGACGCTCGTCCGGGGGTTCCGTCGCGCCAGGCGATACGTTGTGCGCCGTCGTTGCCCCAGCCGAGTTGGAACAGTGCGCGGGTCGGCTTCAGTGGAATGTTGAGCGAAGGATCCGCCATGCCCATCGGGGCGAATTCGGCCTCGACCTGCTCGCGCCCGACAGCAGCGATCAGCATGTCGGTGGCGGTGTTGTCGCTGATCGAGATCATCTTGCCGGCGGTCTCCCGGACCGTGACTTCGGTTCCCGACGGCAGGTCCTGCATTGTCCCGCCGGGCATCGACTTGAGGTCGTCGGTGATGGTGAGCTTCTGATCCCACGAGAGTGTCCCGTTCTGGACAGCCGTCGCGACCGCGCCGAGAACGTACAGCTTGATCGTTGACCCTGTGGGCTGTGGTGAGGTGTCGCCGACACCGAAGACTTCGGCGTTCTTTCCGCCGGTGACCTCGGTGACGGTCAAGTTCGTCGGCGCGGGAAGTGCTTTGACAGCTGCCTCGAGCTCTTGCCACGATGCGGCAGGCACATGATCGTCTTTGGTCGGTGTTATCGCCATTCCAAGGACCAACCCGCTGCCGTCGACGACGACGTTTATGTCGAACGCGCCGCCGGTGGTACTGGTGATGGAAACGGTGCCGTCGGTATCGCCTCCCTTGTAATTCACTGTTGTCCAGGGCTGTCCGGCTCGGATGGAGTCGAAGTCCGCAGGCGTCAGGACAACTGGTGCGGTGGGTCCGAAGTGCTCGGCGATTTCTTCGTGGGGCAATGGCGCGCTCGTGTTGAACGCACTGAGAAGCCAGCTGATCTGCTTGCCGACGGGGCTGTCGGGGATCGTGACTGTCGTGGGTGTCTCGGTGGCGGAGACCTTTGTGCTGTTGTCCGAAGTTTGTGCAGAATCCGGCCCGGAAGTACATGCGGCGAGGGCGAATACCGCTGCGGAGGCAAGTGCCACCAGCGTGAGCGGGCGACTCTTCCTGCGTGTGTGTTCGAGTTTCATGGACTCATTTCATCAGCGTTCTCTTCGGCGCGCGTCCGTCTGAGGTGTAGACGTACTCAGCCTGAAGTACTGAATCGGTTCATCCTCGAGTACCGTCAACTACTTGTCGTGGTGACACGCATAGTGAAGCTGGACAAAACGGAGAAATGCTGCACCCGAGTAACTTTCGTGAGGACTGCCCGAGTTAGTTCTTGGTCGCGGCCAGGAAAGAAGGCTGCGTCGACAGTGCGGCGATCTCTTCGGGGAGATCAGGAATCCGGCGATCGTACAGATCTGCCAACTCCACCGAGCTGAAGCGTCGGACGGTCCAATTGTGTTCAGTGAGCCACCGGCCGGGATCGGATCGTTTGTCGCTGTAGAACAGTTGCGAAATGTCCAGGTCTCCGAACGGGTTCTCGGCAAAGTACTTGGATCTGATGGTCGCCAGCTTCTTCGGGTCCGTGCCGGCCGGAAAGTCGTTCACTGCCAACCGACTACCAGTGGCCGAGAGTTCGTCGATCCGCTCGAACAGGGCGTCGTGGGCCGGGCCGGGGAGATAAGCGAGCAGGCCTTCTGCGGACCATGCAGTAGGTTCCTTCGGATCGAAACCGGCCTCCGCGAGCGCAGCCGGCCAGTCGTTGCGCAGATCCGTAGGCACAGTGCGTCGATCAGTTTTCGGCTGGGCGTCGCGCGCCGCGAGCACTTCGGCTTTGAACTCCAATACCTTTGGTTGATCTACTTCGAACACTGTGGATTCTGAGTTCCAATCCAGCCGGTACGCACGCGAATCCAACCCCGCCGCAACGATTACCGCCTGCTCTACTCCGGATTCGGTTGACGACAAGAAGAATTCGTCGAAGAACCTGGTTCGCAATCCCATGAAACCGCCGAAGGGTGTGTCGTCGAGGAGTGCCGGATCTTTCAGAAGAGCTGTGAAATGCGGCTCCGCTGCAGCTTCTACGAACCACGATGCGAACTTGTCTTCGATGATCGCGTCCGAGCGGGCGCTTTCCAATGCGCGGAAGGTCGCCACTGCAAGCGCGGTGAGTCCGACGCTACTGACGATGTCCCACGTATCTCCATCGCTCCGCATTTTCTGGGTGTCCTTCCGCTCTGGACGACTGAGCCGAACCCTCTCGACTTTACGCCCGAGCGACCCCTTGCCGCCTGGAACGGAACGGTCGGAACTGGGGCGCGAACAACAACGAGCCGGCATCGGAACATTGTGTAGTGCAAGGCGTTCGGTTTGAAGTCAGCCCTGCCAGGAATCTGCCAGGGTTGTGCCAGTGGACGGCCAGGATGCGGGACTTCACTGGTGTGTGCCCCGTTCGGGACAGCCAGAGAGAGTCTGGAGAAATCTTCGGAGAAGGGATCGATCATGACACGACTATCCGCACCGGAACAACGTAGGAAGTACTTCTGGACCAAGCTCGCGGTGACGGGGGCGGTATTGACCGTACCCATTGCCGTGCTCGCCGCACCGGCCTCGGCAGATACTGTGAATCATGATGTAACACAGGCCGATAACAGTTGGTACGGAGATCAGGGGGGCGATCACTCGCACGATTGGGGCCATGGTGGAAACGGCGGCTGGAACCAGGGTGGTAACTGGAATCAGGGCAACGACTGGGGCAATCAGAACCAATGGCAAGGCCGGCAAGATCAGGCACCCGCGCCGACAGTGAACCCCTTCGCCGGACTGTTCGGATCCAGCTGATCCCCCGGCTACACGACGAATTTCGGGTCGAGAGAGATTGTAAGCCCATGTTGCAGGAAGGCTCGCTCGAGATGTTGGCCGCCGCGGCACGGAGCGGTAGCCATGAAGCCATGACCGATTTGTACGCAGTGTTTCGCCCGATGGTTGTGCTGCGGTGCCGCGCCGAGCTTGATCGGGCCGTCTCCGACTCCGCCGCGGATGCTGCATGCATCTCTGTTCTCACGGCAGTTTGTGACGGATCGGCGGCGAATCAGCCTTTCCTGCGCCTGCTGTACGTGAGTACAAGCGTCGCGATTGCTCGGGCGGCATCCGACCGGTTCAGCAGTGGGCCGCTCCCGCCTCCAACAGCGCTCCCGGTTGTCGAACGCGATGTCCTGGTGTTGCGGTTGATCGTCGGCCTCGACAGTGAGGCGACGGCAACATCGCTCGCCCGTACGACCGACCAGGTGTCACTCGACCTGCATCGTGCGCTGCAGCGCCTGCGAAAGTTGAGTTCTCCGAATGCAATCAGGGAGACGTTGGTATCTGCCTGAGGACGTTCGGAATGCGCAGGTTCAGGCGGGAACGGATCCCTGCCTTACTGGCCGGCGATGTATTCGATCGACGGTCCGGCGGTCCAACCACCGTCGACGGCGATCTCGGAACCTGTTGTGTACGAAGCATCGTCGGAAAGAAGGTAGGTGACCGCACCGACCAACTCCTCCGGGCGACCGACACGGCGATACGGATTGTTGGGGAATGCGCCCTCTTCGAGGCTGATGCCCGTCGGCGCAGTCATGGGGGTGAGGACCATGCCGGGGTGCACGGAGTTGACCCGAATCTTGTCGCGACCGAGTTCGACGGCGGCGATCTTGCTCAGCCCACGCACGCCCCACTTGGCTGCGCCGTAACCGCTGGTCAGAGCCATGCCCATCAGGCCGGCGGCCGAGGAGATGTTCACGATGGATCCGCCGCCTGCTGCCTTCATGAACGGCACCACCGTGTGGATACCGGTGTGTACGGACACCAGGTTGATCTGGATGATGCGTTGGAACGTCTCGAGCGGTTCTTCGGCGACCGTCTGGCCGGAAGCCGAGATTCCGGCATTGTTGACCAAACCGTTGATCGCGCCGAATTCGGATACCGCGTACTCGGCGGCGGACTTCCAAGACGCCGGATCGGTGACGTCGAGGTGAACGTAACGTGCTGCGTCGCCGAGAGATTCGGCCACTGCTCGGCCGTCCTCGTCGAGTAGGTCGCCGATGACGACGCGGCCGTTACCCGCGACGATGCCGCGCGCAAACGCTTCGCCCAGGCCGCGTGCGCCGCCAGTGACGAGAACGATTTTTCCGGAGAGATCCTGAGTCATGATTGTTCCTAACCTGTTGGTGTTGCGAGATATGGCTTCGAGAACGCGCCGAGCGCGCGGGTGATGGCCTTGGGTGCGGGGGTCCGGAGGTCTGCCATCTCGCGCAGTGCGGCCACTACCGCCAGTGTTGCCTGGCCCGAAGCCGCTGTCGTGTCGAGCGAGCCTTCTGGCCGATCGATCAGACGTGCAACTTCTGGGCGGATCAGTTCCATCGTCTCGAAAGTTGCTGATTCCCACACTCTCCGGAGCGCCGCGTCGCCGAAGATGATGGGCATCAGTGACCGAGTCATCGGCTCGAAGGACTCGCCGACCGATGCGATAAAGGCCGTCTTCACTGCCGCTGAGAGTCCGTATTCGCGGGATTGCGCGCTGAGGGCGGTGGCAAGACTGCGGTTTCCCTCGTCGAGCATCGGCCAGATGCTCTCTTCCTTGGTGGCAAAGCAGCGATAGAAGGTGCGCTCGGAGATTTCTGCCCGTTCGGCGAGCTCCGCGATGGTCGTCGAAGTGTCGCCGCGTTCGACGAAAGCGGCAGCGCAACTCTGCGAGACGCGGAGAAGTAGTGCAGTGCGGCGGGCTGTTGCCATATCCGCACTGTACCAAAAGTGGCAGAAACTGCCACAAGCTGTGCCGGTCGGTCAGCCGGTGCTGCCTTCGATGCCGGATACCTCCTGCTCAACGGCGCTCTTGATATTCAGCAGCGTCTTGCGGATGTTGCCGCGCTGAAAGTCGGCGAACGTCTTTCCGCCGGTGGCAACTTTGTCGAATATGTCGGCCGCAAAATCCGGCCAGCCCCGTCTGTCGTCGATCCACGTTTCGGTAACTCGGGTTCCGCCGGGGACGGGCTGAAATCGGTACCGCCAGGTTGCAATAGCGGCAGAGATTCGTGGCGTGGCAAGGCCGATCTTGTGAACACGGAATTCGAACAGTTTCCCGGCGTCGGCAGCGGTGACGGTGCATCTTGTGGTCCACTGCGCGCGCCCACGTTTGTTGTGCCCGTCGAACTCCATACCCAGGAAAGCGCTTTCGCGGTCTCCCCGCAAGGTAGCTCCCAGGTTTTCGGGACTCCAGTCGCCCATGCGAGTGGGATCGCTGATGAGCTCATAGAGAGAAAGCGCGTCGACATTGACGACGACGCTGTCGGAGACGGTGAGTTCGCGAGCCATTTCGGTTTCAGTTTCTTTCTGTCGAACGTGGATGGAAGCGGTGCTGATTATTACCCGTGCGGTTTCAGTTGGATCTTGACCGCGCCTTCCTGCTTTTTCTGAAAGATCTCGTAGGCGTGTGGCGCCTGATCGAGCGGCAGCTGATGAGTGGAAAAGGTGTCGACGCCGAGTGGGTCGTCATCAGTGAGCAAAGGCATGATGTCGTCTACCCACTTCTTGACGTTCGCCTGACCCATCCTGAGCTGAATCTGCTTGTCGAACATAGTCATCAGCGGCAGTGGATCAACCATGCCGCCGTATACACCGATCAGAGAAATCGTCCCCCCGCGCCGAACGATGTCGATGGCCGAATAGACCGCACCGAGTCGATCGATTCCTGCGTTACGCATCGCAGGCGCGGCAAGAGCATCGGGAAGGAGTCCGACGAACTGCTGCGCGAGCTTTCCGATCGGAGACCCGTGAGCTTCCATTCCGACAGCATCGATCACCGAATCGGTTCCACGGCCGTTCGTCGCATCTCTGACTGCGTCACCGATCTTGCTGCCGTAGTCGTCGAGATTGAGGGTTTCGATCCCGCGTTCGGCAAGGCGTGCAAGGCGTTCGGGTACACGGTCCACGCCGATTACTCGAAATCCCTTGTGGTGAGCGATGCGGGCCGCCATGTCACCGATCGGTCCGAGACCGAGGATGGTCACGGACCCACCCGGCGGGATGTCGGCGTATTCAACCGACTGCCAGGCTGTGGGAAGCACGTCGGAGAGGTAGACGAATCGCGAATCCGCGGGACCTTCGGGAACTTTGATGTGTGTGAAATGTGCTTGCGGTACTCGAAGGTACTCGGCCTGCCCGCCTGGCACCGAGCCGTACAGCTCGGAGAAGCCGAACAACGCTGCGCCCGTTCCCTGATCGCGGACCTGAGTCGTCTCGCACTGTGTGTAGAGGCTCGAATCACACATGAAACAGTTGCCACACGAGATCTGGAACGGGATCACGACGCGGTCGCCTATCTCGAGATTCGTGACTTCCGAGCCGACTTCTTCGACGATGCCCATCGGTTCATGACCGAGAATGTCGCCGGCATTCATGAACGCACCCAGAGTCTCGTACAGGTGCAGATCGGATCCGCAGATATTCGTCGTGGTGACCTTGATGATCGCGTCACTGGGTTCGACGATCTTCGGGTCCGGAACCGTATCGACGCTTACTTTTCGTTTGCCTTGCCAAGTCACTGCGCGCACTGGGATCGACCTCTCATCGCGGAAATGCTGTTCGCAGTCACCTGCCCGAAAGCGCTGAAATGCAAACAAAACCGGTGAGGGTTGCGGGAAGTGCTGAGAGCGTTAGATTGAGAGGGAGGCGGGCCGAGGCTCCTGAAAGGCCGCACGCCGTATGACTGACAGGACCAAATGACGGGGATGACCGCATGACCGAGAAAGACAACAACGACCAGTCGCCCAAGGGTGGGCACCCAGGGCCCGTGGACAAGGGCGGCGACGGCGGAATGGCAACTCGAGAACAGGCGCCTGAACTGGTCGAGGAGACCTCCGAGAAGAAGTCTGACGACAAGTAGTTTCCTTTTACTCCGCGTTGGGTAACAACGGGGATAGGCCGCATCGGACCGTCCCGGAATCAATGCGGGCGAGGTTCCTCGAGGTTGAGCAGCCAGCCACGGGAACCGCCTTAAGCATCTCCCAGTTCGTGGTTCAGCCGGGTTAGAAGTTCAACCCTGTAACAGCAAGTGATCGAACCGGGTCCGCAGAAGTGTCGGGACCCGGAAATCGTCCAGCGTGCGAACTATCAACTGCTCGGCAACATCCCTGAGTTTCACGTTGGTCTCCTGCGAACGCCACACGAGGATGTCGAAAGCTCGATCGGCAGAGATTCCGTAGATCACCATGAGCATGCCTTTGGCTTGCTCGATCACCCCGCGAGAAGCAGTGATTTCGTTGACCAGCACGTCGACAGATGCTTTCACCGTGCTGTCCAGGGTTTCGGTGACGTCGATGTAGAAGCCTGAGCTGCCGACCACAGCACCCGACTCGTCCACGACGCTGTCGCCGACGACGATTACCGAGTGAGTGTCCCCTGCGGTGTCGATGATGCGGTGGCGGCTGCTGAACGGGCCGCCTGAAGTGCGGATGGCATGGAGTGTCTGGGCAACGTGTCTTCGGTCGTCGGGATGCTTGTGCGCGAGCATCAATTCCGTCGTCGGAGCCACTTGGTCGGGTTCGTATCCGTGAATCCGTGCGACTTCGTCCGACCACTCCCACCGGTCGCCGTTGCGGTGATAAAGAAAGCCGCCCACCCGGTGTGGAGCCCCCGATCCCGACGTTCGCCCCAACCCGTCCTCGTTCACCACACACGCCCCCTCGTTCTCGACCTCGTCCCAACCGGCGTACTCGCCAGTTAGTTATATCGGACAAATCCGGCGGAGGTGGTGTCGGTCCCATATTTCGGAGCACCGTCTGGATCGCTACCGCATGGGTCGGGGAAACCGGCGCTCAGAGAACGTGGCGACGGTCCCACTTCAGTCGCGGCTGAAGCAGTGTTGCCGCTGTGTCCATTCGGTGATCGCCGCCGCGATGGCCGCAGGCTGATCCTCGGGGGCGAGATGTCCTGCGGGACCGCACTGTTTCACCTCGAGGTTTGCGATATTCGATCGGCTCCACGCGACTTCGTCAGGTCCGATCATGAGAAGTTCGGCGGGGCCGCTGAAGGTGAGAAGGAGTTTGGGTACCTCGCTGCTTTCTGCGAGCCAATCGCTGTACGCCGCCACTCGTGCATTCACGTCGCCGGGACTTCCTTCGACGGGGAAGGACCGTGGCCACTCGAGAAGGGGCCGGCGACTCTCCGGCGAGGGGTAAGGGGCGCGATAGGTTTCGGCATCGGTTTCGGACAGTTCTCCGAGAACTGTTCTGTGAAGCGCAATTTCGAGGAAGAAGTTTTCGTCGAGTACCTTGGTCTCGCCGATGCCGGGAGCTCTCAGGGCCTCGACCCGCGCTCGTGCGTCTCCCGGGAAGTGCTCGTCCCAGGTCATCGGACGGAGGATCGTTTCGAAGAAGGCAACACCTCGAACGCGTTCGGGATGGCGGGCAGCCCAGTCCAGTGCAAGTGCCCCGCCCCAGTCGTGTCCGACGAGTACGACGTCGTCGAGCTCCATCTGGTCGAACCATGCGTCGAGGTAACGGGCGGTGTCGAGAAAACCGTAGTCGATTGGCGGTTTGCCCGACGCGCCCATTCCGATGAGGTCAGGGGCAAGCGCTTGGCCGAGATTTCCTATCTGCGGGAGGATGTTTCGCCACAGGTAGGAGGATGTGGGGTTCCCGTGGATAAGTACGAAGGGTGTTCCGTCTCCGCACGAGCGGTAGGCCACAGTCGAGTCGAGCACGGGAATTGTGGGCATTGCGACTCCTCAAATAGTTTCCATGTACCCTAATTTAGATAGTAGCCATGTATTCTATTTGAATGCAAGATCGAGAAATATGGACGACGGGGTCGCTGGTGTGGCACCTTGGCTTGCGCTGGCGGGCGGGGGTTGACCGAGCGATCGCGCACCTCGGGTTGACCCACGCCCAGTATTCGGTGCTCGCGTCTCTCCATGGTCTGGTGAGTGCGGGGGAGAGGCCTAGTCAGCGAGAACTCGCCGCGCACACGGGGTTGCAGCGAATCTACATATCCAAGCTCGTGCGAGCGTTGGAGAAGAGCGGGTTTGTTGTCAGCGAACGAGACAGTCGCGATGCGAGAGCCGTTTGCCTCGATCTCAGTGACGAGGGGAAACGAGTCATAGAACTCGCTAAAGACATTGTCCGCCAATTGGATGCAAAGAATACGGAAGTGCTGACGAAAACCGGTGGGCGGGAACTGGCCGAGCTCCACCGCGCCCTCGGTGCGTTACTCGACGCCACCGAAGCAGGAGATGGATAATGCGCCGGTCCGCTTCGTGGCGCAACCGATGGTGATCGTGTGCTGACTCGGTCCATAGGACGTTCGTTGGGGGAGCGGCGGAAGCGTCGATCCCCCAACGAGCCCTATTGTCTAGCTGTCGATCGTCACGGTGTCACGTTGATCGGTGTGGCCGATGCGAACTGCAGTGTGCCGGACATGGTTGCCGTGCCAGTGGCCGCGGCGGGGCAGACGGGCCCGGTGCCGGTACGCGTGTAGTTCACAGTGCCGGTGTTGCTTGCCACGACGCGCTGGTTGGGAATATCGAATGGCAGCGGTCCGATAGTGCTGGCCCCGACGGTGACTGTGCACGTGGATCCGGGCATCGTGACGACTGCGCCTCCTGCAGGAATGACCAGGGATCCCTGAGCCGATCCGGTGTCTGCCGAGACGTTCAATAGCCACGAGCCGGAGGTCGTGACCACAGCGGGTAGGCCGTTAGCCTTGCACCCGGTCAGGCTGGGGGTGCCGATGTTTACGTTGATCCCGCCCGTGCCGGTGGTGGAGTTACCCGGCGCCGCTGGGATGGTTCCGGATCCCGTCGTGCTGGAGCAGGTAAGCGTGATCGTGCCAGTCTTGATACTGAGATTGCTGCTCGAGGCAGTCACGGCTTGTCCCGCGGGAGTGACGACGGTCGAAGCCGAAGCGGTGCCGGCTGCGACCGCGATCGCGGCTACTGCGGCAGCTGTGACGAAGGTGGTGCGGCGAACTGCATGGGACATCGATATCTCCTTGTTGTCGGTGATACTTCGTGAGTCGCCGGTGCTTGCTCTACTGCGTCCGCAGGCTGTCGGCGCCGATGTTGAACACATCGCTTGTGGTGGTCAACGAGTTGTGACCACTCGAAGACGGAACGTTGGCGCGAAGATTGACTGCCCAATTCAATGCGCCGAACAGTCCGCATCCAGATGCGCCCGGTACCGCGAACGTCTGGTCGGCGTGCGTCACGTTTCTGACGGCGGCGGTATCCGGAAATCCTGGAACTTCCTCCAGGACACCATTTTCGGACACTCCGAGTTTGAACATGATCGGGTTGCTCGCAGAACCCAGATAGCAGTTGCCGCCCAGCAAGGGGTTGGAGATCTTCAATCTTGCCGGAAGTGTGACACCGAGTTGGAATGCGTCGACTGTCGGCAACGCGACCGGTTCGACTGTTGCCTTGATGGTGGTCAAGCCGCCGGGGAACGGTATACCGAGCCCGAAGATTCCTCCTGGTACCTCGATGGGGCTGGAATAGACGCCTTTGGTGCCGTCAGTGGGAGGAATGAAGATCTGGTCGAACCCGAATTCTGCGTCGGGGTTCTCGCGATAGGCGACACCGCCGGCGATATTCAACGAGCCGGAAGGAATCGGTACTTTGAGCCCGTTGATGTTCATTTCGCCGCCTTTGACGACGACGTCGACACAGGTGCTTGTCTCCGGATTTGCTATCGGGCACTTTCCCCAGCCCCCGAACGGCGCATTGGGCAGCGGGGCCGCCGTCGCGGTTGACGCCGCCCCGAGAGTGAGGACTCCCGCTGCGACGACGGCGAGCGTGGCTCTGAATCGTATTGTGCGCATGGACAAGTGAACTCCGTTTCGAGGTGGCAATCTGTCGTCGATGACGGTTCTGTGGCAGTGGGTTGGATTGCTAGTTGGCGCTACGTTCGGCAATGACGGCAGCGGGTTCGGGTGAGCCGGCCGGCTGTGGCCTGAGGCTGTCGGCACCGATGTTGTAGACGTCACTCGTCGTGGCGAGGGAGTTGGACGTGGTGGACGAGGGAAGCCCGGCGCGCCAGTTGACGATTGGATTCAGAACGCCGAACGGGCCACATCCGGAAGCTGTCGGGACGGCGAAGGGCTGTCCGGTGTGCCCGGTGTTTCGAACGACGGCAGTATCCGGGAAACCTGGAACCTCTTCGAGGACGCCGTATTCGGTCACATCCAAGTTGAGTTGAACGGGGTTGCTGTCCGAGCCCAGGTAGCATTTGCCGCCGAGGAGAGGGTTCGCGATCTTCAATTTGACGGGTAGCTTCACGCCAAGCTGAAATGCATCCACGGTGGGGAGTGCAGACGTCGACTCGACGGTGGCCGAGGCCTTGTTCAGTCCGAAGAGATTGTTGAATGGTAGGTCGATTCCGAGTGCGCCCCCGGGGATGTCGATAGGTTCGGCGTAGATCCCCCGACTGTTGTCGTTCGGTGGGATGAAGACTTGGTCGAATCCGAATTCAGCCTCTGGATTCTCCCGGTATGCAACTCCGCCTGCGATGCGCATCGCCCCGGCGGGAATGCCGACGGAAAGCTTGCCGATCTTCATGTTTCCGCCGGTAACCGTGACGTCCATACAGGTGCTGGTCTCGGGATTGTCGATCGGACATGAATCCCAACCGCCGAAGGGGATCTCCGCTGCCGGGGCGGCTCCTGCAATGCTTGCTGACAGGCTTCCCACCGCTGTGACGGTGGCGAACACAGTTGCGGTGGCGAGTGCGCCGAAAAGCCCACGCGACGTCGAACGTCGGGACATGTATTTCTCCTTTGGTTACAACCGACCAGTCGGGATTGTGATGATGAGTGACGGTAGTCACGTGTGACTTGGATGTACAGACAATTTGAAACAATTCCGACAAAAGTATTACTGCGATCGCCTTCGCTACTACTTGTGGCTGTGAGGATTGAAATTTGTTGCAGTGCTCTGTGTCTCGTCATTCACCCACGAATCTCTGTGAGGTGCTACGACCCGAAAAGGCGTTCGTCGACGGGAATATCGGACTCCTGTCGAAATCGAGGGGGCAATGTTTTGTCGGAGTCGCCAATGAGGGAAGTCAGGGCGAGTAACTTTGTCGAACAGCGGCTGATCGGTACTCCGGGCAGCTGCCCGAGAGAACGGATCGCCATGACGCTGATGCTGCCGCTCGACTCGATGTTCCTGCTGATGGAGTCACGAGAGCATCCCATGCACGTCGGTGGACTGTCGCTTTTCGTTCCGCCGGAAGGAGATGACGGCGAATTCGCCAGGTCGCTCTACCGTTCGCTCACCGACGTCGACTCGATTCGCCCCCTCTTCCGCCGCAAGCCGGTGCAGTTCTTGTCGAACTTCGCGCCGGTGCGTTGGACGGAAGACACGGATGTCGATCTCGAGTATCACGTCCGGTTGCTCGCGCTGCCCAAGCCGGGACGAGTCCGCGAATTGCTCGAGCTGACCTCCATGCTCCACGGCACGCTGCTCGATCGGCATCGGCCGCTGTGGGAGGCGTATGTGATCGAAGGTCTCGCCGACGGCCGAGTTGCCGTGTACATGAAGACGCACCATGCACTCATGGATGGTGTGTCTGCTGTTCAGGCGTGGTACCGCAGCCTCTCGTCGGACCCGCTCGATCGAGAATCGTTGCCTCCGTGGGCGCAGCGACCTTCTTCGGGGCGGGTTCGAGCCAGTCGCGGGCTGGACCTGCAGAGGCGGGTGGGCTCCGTGATCGAGACCGTGCAAGATGTGGTCGGGGTGGGCCCTGCGATAGTGAACGCCGCTGCCTCGGCAGTGAAGGACCACGTCGCACCGTTGCCGTTTGCTGCTCCGAAATCGATCTTCAACGTCCCGATCGCCGGCGCGAGGCGTGTCGCCGCGCAGTCGTGGCCGATCGAGCGCCTGCGCAAGGTCAGTTGCGTTGCAGACGTGACGCTCAACGATGCGGTGTTGGCTATGTGCGCGGGCGCGCTACGGCGATACCTGATCGAACTGGACGAGTTGCCGGACAAACCGTTGATCGCGATGGTGCCGGTATCACTTCGTAAAGGCACTGAGGGTGAGGCTTCCGGCAATGCCGTAGGTGCGGTGTTGTGTGATCTGGCAACCGAATTGGCGGATCCGGCGGCCAGACTTCAGAGAGTTCACGACTCGATGAGTAGCGCCAAGTCCCTGATGTCGGGCCTGACGCCCCTTCAGATCACGGCGCTCAGTGCATTGAACGTCGCGGGCCTCGGGTTGCCGCTGATCCCTGGTTCATCCCGACTGATCACTGGGCGCCCAGTCTTCAATCTGGTGATTTCCAACGTGCCCGGCCCGACGACGACGCGATACTGGAACGGCGCGAAGCTCGAGAGCTGCTATCCGGCATCGATTCCGTTGGACGGGCAGGCAATGAACATCACCGTCATCGGCTATGCGGACACCATGCAGTTCGGTCTCGTCGGTTGCCGCCGCAATGTTCCGCACCTGCAGCGGCTTCTCGGTCACCTCGAGGAATCACTGAGTGAACTAGAAGCCGCCGCAGGCTGATCAATTCGATTTGGGCATTCAGACGTCACGTCCGTTCACGACCAACTGGTGGACGTCCAGTTCTTTGTCGTCGAGGCCGAAGCTGATGATGCGTTCGGGGTGGATACGGATGATCGGTGCGTCGAGACCATGCGCACCAGCACCCGTAACATCCAAAGCCTCTGCCCGTCCACGGATTTCGACACACCTGACCCGACATGGATCTACAGATGCGATGTCGTCCACGACAAACGCGACCCGCCCGTTCTCCGCGACGTTGTGAAACTTACGGCTGCCCGTCATGTTGTAACCGCTGATGTCGATCGTGGCTGTATCCGGGTTGTAGTGGAATCCGACCGGACTGACTTGCAGCGTTCCATTCCGTTGAACCGTCGCGAGGCGTCCGAGAGTCTGTGTGGCCAGGTAGTCGAGTTCGATTCGGGTGAATGTCATGAAATCACGCTAGAACCTGAACTGCTGTAGAGGTCAAGATCTCCGAACGTGCAACTCATTCCGTCTCGTCAAGGCCCTCTTCTGCTTCGTCGACCCGGCGCTCGGCCTCGCGAAGCTCATCCTCGGACTCTCGAACCGCGACACCGGCAGCCTTCTCGGTGTTCTTGGCGAACTGTCGTTCCTGTTCTGCGTGTTCGAGATCGGCGCGGAGTTCTTCGATGCGGCGGTCGAGGTCGGACAGCTTTGACCTGGCATCCTCGAACTGGGCGGTCTCGGCCTTGACCCGTCGTCGGATTTTCTCGAGGTCTGCCCTGGCTTCCGTCAATTCTGCTTTCGCCTTGGCTTGTTCGGCCTTGCGATCCGGAGCAGTGGATTTGGCCGGAGCGCTGTCTTCGGTGTGGATCGCAGGGGCATCTTGTACGGAATCCTCCTCCACTACAGCAAGTCCCGCCGGCCCGAAACCGCTGTAACTGGCAGCGGTAACAACTCGTCCGAGTCGGACCTGCGCGGCAGTCTCCTCGTCGGACAGGGCGGCATTGAGGGTCTGCGCGACATCACGTAACGCATCCTCGCCGGCATTCTTTCCACGCGAAGCCGCGATCTCACCGGATTTGTGGGCGAGACTTCGCACCACCTGCTGCCTCTGTGTCGTCAGCCGTCGCAAGTCCTGACCTGAGAGATGGCGTTGGGCGTCGCGTAGCGATTCGCCAAGCGCGAGAAGTGCATCCAGATCTTTGGATAGATTGCGCGAAATGAGATTGACCAACCATCCCACGGTGGTTGGCTTCCGAAGTTTTCCGATCTCCGCGGCCAGTGTGCGGTCGTTGTCCTCCCGGGCAGCCTTCACATGCTTTGTACGCGCCTCGACGAACTCGCCGGGGTCGAGGCCGTAGAGTTCGTCGGCGACATCATCGAGGGTCACACGTCCATACTGTCATTCGGCGAGTGGTTCGAAGACTGCCTTCCAGTCGTTTTTGATGCTCACCACTGTCCACCCGTTTGCGCGCGAGACGTTGAGTGCGTGCTCGGCTCCGTCCACGTAGTCGAACTCGCGTTCCAGATCGTCATGGAGCACCAGAAGACGAAGTGCCGGAATGTTCGGGTGTTCGGCGAACTGCAACATCGGTAGGTCACCGTTGCTGTTTCCGGCCGCGATGACAGGTCGTCGGCCGATTCGGTTCCATATCTGTACGGGCTTGGCCGGCCCGTCGTCGACGACATCGGTTTGGGGCTGACGAAGGATCGTGCCGCTGTGGCCGTCGTCCTTCCACGTCAATGCCACGCCGCTGCCGATGACGCGATCTCGGGGGATGCCGTAGACCTCCTGACTGATCGGCCGCATGAAATCACGTCCGCCGCCAGAGACTATGTAGTTGGAGAAGCCTTTGGCAGCAAGGTAATCGAGCAACTCCACCATGGGCGAATAGCTGCAGTGCAAATACTTGCGATCGAGAGTGGGATGCGAAGCAGTGCGCAGGTAGGTATCGGCGTGGGTTTCGAATTCGTCGACTGTGACTTCGGCGAATGCCGCCAGGACACCGGCCGCGAGCACCTTCAGTGCGCTGTCGTCGCCGCGATAGTGCTTCGAGATCACATCGTTCAACCAGACGTAGTCCTGTTCGAACGCCGCCTGCCACGGTTGACGGTTGCGAAGAGTCGGATCCTGGTTGGTCATCTCGACGAGGCGGCGCAAGATGAAGTCGAGTTGGATCGGCATCGGCTTCTCACACCACAGGGTTCCGTCGTTGTCGAAGACTGCGATCCGGTCTTCCGGTGCGATTTCGTCCGGACTTCCCTCAGTCGTCGCGCGTTCGACGAATTGCCTGATGGCCTGTTTCGGCGTGCCGTCCTGCCAGCTCGGAAGCGGGTCAGAGTTATCGGAGGTGGAGGCTTCAACGAATTGACTGCTCATGTGGTCCCTGGCTTCCAGTGAGGCGATGACAGACCCGGCACTTTCATACTCGGACCTCCTGCCGAAGATGGCATCGCCCATTTCGGGCGACAGCGCTTCGGTGAGCACAATCGGGGTATGCGATTGACCATGCAGCCGTAGAGGCTGGCATTCAGATCACCTACAAGGAGCCAGGTCATGGCCAACGCATTCAAAGGCGTCGTCAACCTCGATATTCGCGATTCGATTCCCGACTGGAGCCCGTACGAGCAGCCGAAGGCTGCCGCCGGCACGCCTAACATTCTCTACATCGTTCTCGACGACGTCGGATTCGGCGCCTTGGGTTGCTACGGGGGACCGATCGAGACGCCGAACATCGACCGCATCGCGGGCAACGGATTGCGGTACGGGCAGTGGCACACCACAGCGCTGTGCTCACCGACGCGATCGTGTCTGCTCACCGGCCGGAACCACACGACCAACGGAATGGCTTGCATCAGTGAGTGCGCGGTCGGGTTTCCCGGCGGGAACGGTCACATTCCTCCCGAATGTGCCACGCTCGCCGAGGTTCTGGTCGAGCAGGGGTTCAGTACCGCGATGGTCGGGAAATGGCACCTCTGCGCCGAAGACGAGATGAATCTTGCTTCCACGAAACGGAATTGGCCGATCGGTCGCGGATTCGAGCGGTTCTACGGCTTTCTCGGTGCCGAGACCAATCAGTGGTATCCCGACCTCGTCCACGACAACCACCCCGTCGAACAGCCGTCGACGCCGGAAGAGGGGTATCACTTCAGCGTCGACATCACCGACAGAGCGCTCGAATACATCGGCGACGTGAAGTCGATAGCTCCGGACCGGCCTGTATTTCTCTACTACGCACCCGGGTGCGCACACGCTCCACATCACGCGCCCCGCGAATGGGCCGATCGCTACGCGGGCAGGTTCGACGCAGGGTACGAAGCCATGCGGGATGAGATTCTGGCGAGGCAGAAGGACATGGGACTTGTCCCGAACGACACGACTCTGCCCTCACTCAACCCGATAGGCACTCCTGACACCCGCACCGGACCTGACGGCGAACCGTTCCCGCCGCTGGATTTCACCCGCCCCTGGGACACCCTCTCCGCTGACGAGCAGCGACTGTTCTCACGGATGGCGGAGGTGTACGCGGGCTTCCTCTCGCACTGCGACGATCAGATCGGACGCCTGCTCGAATACCTCGAAGAAATCGAGCAGCTGGACAACACGATCATCGTGGTGGTTTCCGACAACGGTGCCAGCGGTGAGGGCGGACCCGACGGTTCAGTCAACGAGAACAAAATCGCGAACGGGGTACCCGACGACCTCGCCGAGAACCTGGCAAAGCTGGACGAGTTGGGCAGCACCGAGACGTACAACCACTATCCCAACGGGTGGGCGATGGCGTTCAACACGCCCTTCAAGATGTGGAAGCGGTACTCGTTCAACGGCGGAACCTGCGACCCCTGCATCATCTCGTGGCCGGAGGGCATCGACGCCCGAGGCGAGATTCGAGATCAGTACCACCATGCCATCGACGTCGTCCCGACTCTGCTCGACTGCGTCGGTGTCGACTTGCCAGACACGGTGAAGGGATACACCCAGCACCCGATCCAAGGCGTGAGCATGCGGTACAGCTTCGACGCCGGCAACATCCCCACCGCCAAGCACACCCAGTTCTATTCGATGCTCGGAGGACGAGGGATTTGGCATGACGGGTGGAAGGCCGTCACCACGCACCCGACTCTGAGCGGGTGGGGTCATTTCTCCGAAGACACCTGGGAGCTCTACCACACGGAGGTGGACCGAGCCGAGCTCCGGAACCTTTCCGGCGAAGAACCCGGCAGGCTCGCCGAGCTCGTGGGGTTGTGGTTCCACGAGGCCGGCGCCAATCAAGCTCTGCCACTGGATGATCGGTCCGGCGTCGAACTCCTCACCACACCTCGCCCCCAGCTGGCTCCGCCGCGCAACCGGTACGTCTACCGTCCAGGGGGAGCCGAGGTACCGGAAGCCGTCGCTGTCAACCTTCGTAATCGTTCATACTCGATCGGGGCAGTTGTCGACTTGGCCGAACCGGGTGCGGCCGGCGTGCTCTTCTCTCATGGTGGCAGGTTCGGTGGTCATTCGCTGTACGTCAAGGACAACCGACTGCATTACGTGTACAACTTCCTCGGCAGTGAACAGCAGAATATCGATGCCACCGAAGACCTTCCCATCGGCGAAAATGTAATCTTGGCAGCAACTTTCGACAAGGAAGGTGAGGATCCGCCGGGCACTGCGCACGGGGTGCTCGGCCTCTACTACGGCGATCGTAAAGTCGGTGAGGGCAGAATCCGCACTCAGCCAGGCAAGTTCAGCATCGGCGGCGGCGAAGGGCTCAATGCAGGCCGTGACAGCGGGGAGCCTGTGACCGACGACTACCCGGGTACCTCACCATGGGCGTTTACCGGTGGAACGCTCAGCCGGGTGGCGATCGACGTCAGTGGGGAACCGTACGTCGACCTCGAACGCGAAGCAGTGGCGATGCTCTCGCGTGAATGACAGATCTGCGTGCGTCTAATCCGAGCTGGGTGGAAGGTATCTCACGGTGGGTACTCCGCCGGGACCGTCCAGGCGGACTTCGGCATCGACCTGGTAGACTTCGGCTATCAGGTCGGCGGTGAGGACCTCGGTCGGGCTTCCGTGGGCAACGATGGAGCCACGGTTCAGCATCACTATCGAATCGCAGAACATGGCGGCCAGATTCAGATCGTGCAATGCCATGATCGTGGTGGTGGGCAGGCGACGCACGAGCGCGAGCAATTCGAGTTGATGGTTGATGTCCAGGTGATTGGTCGGTTCGTCGAGCAGCAACTCGTGAGGTTCCTGAGCGAGGGCGCGCGCGATCTGCACGCGTTGGCGCTCCCCGCCGGACAGGGTGTGCCACGACCGGTCGAGCATCCCGGAGAGGTTGGTGTGTTCGATCGCCGCGCGGACGGCGTCGCGGTCGGAACCTGAATGCCCGCCCCACAATCCGCGGTGCGGGGTGCGACCCAATTCGACGACCTCGGCTACCGTCAGGTCGATCTCCGTGTTGCTGTGCTGATCGACGGTGGCAATCCGACGCGCGACATCTCGGCGTTTCCAGTCAGGCAACGGAGTTCGGTCCAGGGTCACCTCCCCGATTGTCGGACGGTTCTGCCCGGCAAGCAGTTTCAGCAGTGTCGATTTTCCCGAACCGTTGGGGCCGAGAAGCCCCACCGTACTTCCGACGGTGGGGGACACGTCGAGGGCGTCGACTATGAGCGCCCCGCCGACCCGCCAGCTGACGCCGGCCGCTTCGAGTGTCATGGCCTGGCCTTTCGTCTCCAGAGGATGACGGCAAACGCAGGCACGCCGACCAACGCGGTTACCACACCGGCCGGGAGTTCCTGCGGCGCAATGGCTGTACGTGCCACGGCGTCGACCCAGACCAGGAAGATCGAGCCGATCAGTGCGGACGCGGGCAGCAGTCGCCGATGGCTCGGACCGACGAGAGCCCGTGCCGCATGCGGGAGGACGAGGCCCACAAAGCCAATGGCGCCTGCGACGCTCACGATCACCGCCGTCATCAAAGCTGTTGCCAACAACAGGGTCACGCGCACCCGCCACACGTTCACCCCCAGCGACGACGCCGCGTCCTCGCCGAAGGCAAAGGCGTCGAGTGCGCGGGAGTGAGTCAGACAGACCACGAGGCCGACGGCGACCACCGCAGCGCAGAGCGCGACGTCGAGCCAGTCGGCGCCGCCGAGTGAGCCCAGGAGCCAGAACATCACGCCGCGAGTCTGCTCGGGATCGGCCGAGGTGATCACGATGAACGAGGTGAGCGCCGAGAACAGTTGGGTCGCGGCGACTCCGGCCAGGATCACCCGATCCGGCGTGCCGCCGGCCGCATGGGCGAGCAGCAACACAAGGGCGAAGGAGATCACCGCGCCGATGAAGGCGCCGCTCGACAAGCCGATCACCCCCGACCCCACTCCGAGGATCACGATCAGTACGGCACCGGTCGAGGCGCCGGACGAGATACCGAGGACAAAAGGATCAGCCAGTGGATTGCGAAGCAGAGACTGCATGATCGCCCCGCACAGCCCGAGGCCCGCACCGCAGAGCGCGGCGAGCAGAGTACGTGGCAGACGAAGATCCCACACGATGCCGTCGCGGATAGGGGTGACGTCCGCCGCGGTACCGCCGAGATGGCCGACGACGATCGAGGCCACCTCGCCGACCGAAAGACCGGCCGGCCCCAACGTGATCGCCACGGCGGCCGACCCGGCCAGTGTGACAACACCGATCACCCACAGCAGGGTGACGGTCGTCGGGTTGTCACGCAGGCGAACTCTTGTCGTCATCTCACGCCGTAGACCACGTAGTCGTCGAACAGTTGCCAGACCGTTCCCGACTCTCGAAAACCTGCTTGCGCGAGCGCCGCCAACTGGAAGTCGACGGCAGTGGGCGCGGTAGCGTCGCGTCCGGCGAATCTGCGCTCTCGCTCGTCGGTCAGTGGTCCGATGCCGGGAGTTGCCCGCAGCTCGTCCCACCAGCTGTCCCACTCGGGAGCACCGGCAGCAAAGGCGGAGCGTTGCGTCTGCTCGTCGTGAGCCTTCGCCCATCGACCGATGACAGGGAAGCGGCTGTCGAAGCGAAAGTGATCACCGTTGAGCAGGACTCCGTCAGGACTCAGCAGTTCGCGGCACTGCCGGTACACCTCGACGAGCTGTTGTGGTTGTAACCAGTGCAGCGCTGTTGTCGACACTATCGCCTGCACCGGTGCAGTCACCGAAGTCGGCCAATCGGTGCTCAGCAGGTCTGCGTCGACCAGCTGCAGTCGGTCTCCGAAACGAGTCGACGACTGACGGGCGACTTCCAGCAGCATCGGGTCGTAATCGATCCCCACAACGGTCGCGTGCTTGAACTTCTCGAGGATCCGGGCGCTCAGTGAGCCCGGTCCGCAGGCCACGTCGACAACCGTGAACGGGGTGTGCGCGTACTGCAATTCGAGAACGTCGAGAATCGCGTCGAATCGCTTTTCGCGGTCGGCGATGTATGCCGCCTGCTGGTCGTCCCACTGACGCACCAGTTCACTGATCTCCGCGGACATCTAGACCACACCCAACTGGCGCAGCCCGTCGGAGAGCTGTTCGATGCCACCGACATTGCGGATCGAGGGATCCATCGTCGTTCCCTCGAGGATGATGTAACGCTTGTTCTTCACTGCGGTGAGCTTGCTGGCGACCGGGTCCGATTCGAGGAACGCGATCTTGTCTGCGGCACTGTCGCCGTCTCCGCCGCGGTCGAGATCTGCGAGCACCAGCACGGTCGGGTCTCGATCGAGCACACTCTCCCAACCGATTTCGGGCCAGTACTGTTTATTGTCGTCGAAGGCGTTCTTCGCGCCCACCGCGTCGGTCATGATTCCCGGTGCACCGCAGCACCCGGCGAAGTACGGAGTCTTCGTGGCTGCATACCACCACGCCAGCGTCACGTTTTCGGCTCCCAGCGACGCCGTGGCGGTGGCCGCGCGATCCTTCAAACTCTCGGTCAGCTCGACACCTTTGTCCTTGACGTCGAACAGTGTTGCCACGTCGCCGATTTCGGCGTACAAGTCGTCGAGTGTGAGGGCCTTGCTCTGCTCGGCATCCTGACCGGTGCACTCGCTGGGCGACTGGTACGTCGCGACCCCGAGGTCGGTGAACTTGGTCCGGTCGGCGATGCCTTCCGAGGTGAACGTGTAATTGAAGGTCGTGTAGACCATGTCCGGTTCGCGTTCGAGGACACTCTCGAAGGACGGGAACTCGGTGTCGAAAGCTTGAACCTGACCGCGTGCCTCACGTAATTCGGGGAGTACGTCGTCGTCGCTCATGGCGTAGCCGGCCATCCGGTCCTGAACTCCCAGTGCGAACAGCATTTCGGCCGCAGGCTGATTTACCGCGATCGCCCGTTCGATCGGTCGCTCCACCGTGACGTCTCGGCCACAGTTCTGGACTGTCACGTGCGATTGTTCGGAAGAGTTGGATTGTCGGGCAGCACTGTCGTCGGAGGAGCAGGCAACCAACGACGCGCTCAACAAGGCCGCGACGGCAGCGGCGGGTAGGCGAAGTCTGGACAGACGCATGGAATCTCGTTCTCGCAGGGGCTCGTTCGCGGAGCCCGTTACCGTGTGAACAGGCGCCTGTTGACCCCTGCTGCCAGCCGGTATTCGGACTCGAGATCGCCCCACCCGAGCGCCTTCCCAGATTTTCATCCAGTGGCGTAAGCCCGGGCGGTCACCCTCACCGCTGCGCGTCAGTTCCGGATTCACACCGGATTCCCTGACCCCCTGTGTGGAGGTCCGCTGGCACAGAGGAACTTATCACCGCAGTGCACGGCCGGTCAGGTCGGCCGGTGTACGCGATCAGATCTCGATGGCCAGGTCGTCGATGTCGGTGAGGGTTCCACCGCCGGCGAGGATTCGCTCGTAGTTCTCGCGCCGACGGAGGTCGATTTCGGTGTTGCTGATGCCGCGCTTCCAGTAACCGAATATCGCGACTTCGTCTTTGTCGAGTCCGACGGTCGACCGAAAGTGCTTACGGATTGCGCGCATCTCGTTGCGTTCACCGGCTCCCCACACGACGTAGCTCGCGGGATCGGCGAGCTCGCGTGCTCGTACCGCCAGTGGGCCGTCGGGCTCGGCGAGATCTGCGCTCACGCGGTGAAGCTCCAGGCCGGGGAGGGCGGGCAGTTCGGCGAAAGCGACCTCGTCATCTGTTGTGACCCAGCCGATTCCGACCACGTCGGTAGGTAGCTGCTCGATGATCGAGTACAGCGCAGGTATTGCGGTGCCGTCCAGAAAAAGTGCGATCCGTCGACCTGGAACGTCGGGGACCAAGAAGTGTGGTCGCGGACCGGTGAGACCGAAGGTGTCACCGATGGTCAACGCCGCTGCCCACCTCATCATCGGGCTGGTCTGTCCGTGCAGGACCACGTCGATGACGATCGATCCGGTGGCGGAATCGTAGGAACGCACCGTGTACACACGCGAAGCGTCGTCGAAATTGGGCCCGAGATTCATTCGTACGGTGACGTTCGGGCGTGACCAGGTCGGATCGCCGGTCGACTCCGTCAAACGAGCCGTGATCCGCAGCAGGTGGTCGCTCGGTCGCTCCATTGCTTCGACGACGGCGAGAACGTCGTTGAGTCCGCGATTGTGGTCAGCGGTTCGTAGGACGCTCGCCCGGGGAGTTGTTGTGCTCGTGGCGTCTGCATGTGTCATCGACTGTGCTCCTGGATCGGGTTTTCGAGATGCCATCAGGTTAGTGCTGCCTAAGTTGGCACAGTTGTCCAGAAGTGACATCTGATTACCTGAATCAAACCTGCGTCGCGAACAACGCGTTTGAGCGACTTGTACTCGCGCTGCTACGGTGCCTGTGATGTCCATACGCCGCTGTACTCTCGATTCCGGCCGTGCACTGCGCACGGCCCGATTCGGCGTAGCGACATTCCGCCGGGGGCGTAAGGCGATCGACCGCCGCCCCTCTGGTCTTGTCTGGATCGAAAGAGCCTTGGCCGCACCGGCCGGATCCGTCTGACATTCGCCACTTCGGCGAGCATTACCTCGCTGAGATTTCGCAGTGCCACACCTGTTGCAGTGCTGCGTATTTCCCGTACCTGAAGTTTCTCGCGGGTGAGTTGTGAGTGTCGGCGCCGCCGAGCCCGGATTACCAGCCAACTCGTTTTCGTGAAAGGTACACAGCAATGAATCGTTTCGAAGGTCGTCGTATTCTCGTCACCGGCGCAGGATCGGGAATCGGGCAGGCCACCGCGCTGCGGTTGCTCGCCGAAGGTGGCCGCGTGGTCGCTGCCGACATCTCCGAGAAGGGTCTGGCAGACACCCGGAGGTCGGCTGAACATGCTTCGACGGAGGGTCGTCTCGACACCGTCGTCGTCGATATCGGTGACGAGAGTTCCGTCATCACGGTTGTGGGTCAGGCAATTTCGGCTCTCGGGGGATTGGACGTACTGGTCAACGCCGCCGGGATATTGCGAGGCGGGCACACCCACGAGACCTCACTGGACTTGTGGAATCGGGTGATCTCCGTGAACTTGACCGGCACCTTCCTCGTCACTCGTCAGGCACTGCCAGCTCTCCTGGCCACCGGCAACGCAGTGGTGGTGAATTTCAGCTCCACCTCCGCAGCCTTCGCGCACCCGTACATGGCCGCATATGCGGCGAGTAAGGGAGGAATCCAGTCCTTCACTCACGCACTGGCTCTCGAATACGGCAAGCAGGGTCTGCGCGCCGTCGCGGTAGCTCCGGGCAGTGTGAAGAGCGGGATCACCGACACCACGGCGTCGTACCTGCCGGAAGACACCGACTGGTCGCTCTTCGGCAAGCTGTCGCCAATTCTGAGCACTGATCTGGAGTCCGGTGGTGCTCCCATGGCCGGGCCGGAAAGTGTTGCGGGAGTTATCGCGATGCTGGCATCCGACGATGGTGCCTTCATCACCGGCACGGAGATCCGTGTGGACGGCGGCACTCACGCCTGATTCTGTGTCCGTCTGACGGCCTGGCCTGGGGCAGGCCGTCAGACGTGAGCCGTCATTCTCGCGAGCGAGTGATAGCGGGGACGACGTAGGACTGATCGAGTACGGCGGGCGAAGGTTCGTACATTCTCAGGACCGGTCGGAAGTCTCCGCGCGGGCAGGGGAGCCAGTTCGCCTTCGCCGTGGCATCTTTCGGCTCCTCGTGACTGATTGTGATCGTCAACGCACCGTCGGCGTCGTGGACGATGCCGGGAGTGCGGTCGCCGATCGAGTATCGGTCGATGGGGTTCGCCACGAGGAAGAAGTCCGGCACCGAGTACATCGTCAGCGACCAGAAGGCGCTCACCGGCGGAGTGGGGTCGAGTCTGATCGTGTAGGTGCGGTTTCCGTTCAATTGCGTTCCCTGATCGTCGACGTAGGTCATGATGTACGCCGCTTCGTAGGGGTGGTTGCCCCACAGCCCGCCCTTGGCCGCCGCCGCTCGTTCGATGATTCGCAACCTGGGATCGGCGATCTTGAATTGTGGATCGTCGATTGCACCGACCTCGAAGTAGTCGAGGTTGTAGTCGAAGGCGTGGAAAGTCAGCTTCCAACCGTTGGCCTCGGGGCTGGAGCCGTGCGTGAGTGCTTCGTGCAGATTCTTCTCTCCGGCGGTCAACCCGTCTGCGAGCGCCGCAGCGTCGTCGGCAGACAGCGATACATAGGGAGAGGCCCCGTGCTCGGTGACTCCGATCGGTGAGAACGAATCCTGGAGTTCTCGATCGCGCGGGGCCGGCGGAAAGGCCTGCGACCAGATGCGGAGTTTCTCGAGGAAGAGGAGGTCCTGGCTGACCTCGGAGTCGGGGACCGGTAGACCGGCCGGAGCCCCGGCGGAGTCGACGACGGTCAGGGTGGTGGCGTCCTGCAAGGCGTGCACGGCGGGGAGGTCGTCGTCGCCGCCGCACGCCCACCGACCGACGATCGATGCAACGGTCGTGGGAAATCTGATCACTGTGGTCTGGGCGGTCGGGGTTCCGGTCCAGGTGGGTGGGACGAGAAGGAAGTCTCCGCTCTTGGTGCCGGTGGCACGGTGCCCGACGTAAGCGAAATTGTTTGTCCAGGCGTCGACGAACTGGAGGACGTAGTAACGGCCATCGGTATCGGGGACGTGCAGCGCAACGGGGCCGACAGAAAGGTCGATCTGCGCCATGGAATACACGGTGTCGTTGTTGATCGTGACAAAAGTATCTGCCGGGCCGGCGAGTGTGCGGGCGTGACTGAAGGTGTTGAAAGGTGCGGCGGGGTTCGCTCCGACACCGTCGTGAACGTACCGATGGACCTGGTCGAGATTGAAAACGAGGGGAAATCCGTAGATGTACGCCTGAGCTGCAAGCTCGGTGCGACTGGTGTCTGTCATCTCTGCCCTCTCGTAGTTCGTCGGTTCGACGTCCACCTTGCGGGAACCCTGCCGTCGAGGCATCACCCGCCGAGGGTGACGACGGTAGAGGGAGAGGCCATGTCGGATCAGGAAACAGCGGTGCTGACTGCAACTGCAGACGAGTGGAACGTCGCGATGTGCTCGAACGACGCCGAACGGATCGGCGACTTCATGGCCGACGACTGGGTGATCGTCTCGGAGTCCGGGGTGTCCACCAAGGCGGAGTTTCTGGGTTTCGTGGCCTCTGGCGACCTGACTCATTCGGCGATGGATCGCGTCGGGCGCGCGCGCGTGCGTTTCTTCGGTGACGTTGCGCTTTTCACCACGCGGATCACCAATACTGCGCACTACGACGGAAGGCAGTACGACGCCGAGGAGTGGACCACCGACGTGTTCGCCCGGCGAGACGGTCGTTGGCGCTGCGTGTTGAGCCACATCACGCCGGCCGTCGAGGCCAAGATCGAAGGCATCGAACCGTGAGGGATAAGAAAAAGAAAGGCCAATGTTTTAACGCCGACATTATTGGGTAGTGATACGAGTTTCGTATTGATGATGTCGATTATCGGATTTCTTGATTGTGAAGTTTTTGTAGTAGCGTCAGTTGAGTAGATCATTTCTATACGCATACCGGATGAGGTTCTCACATGATTGTTCTCGGCATTATTCTGGCGTTGATCGGCTTTTTCACGGGGTTGAGCATTCTGACCACCGTCGGCATCATTTTGGTCGTCGTAGGTGCAGTTTTGTCCATCCTCGGTGCTACCGGGCGTGCAGTGGGCGGACGAAAAGTCTGGTATTGATCGATACTGCGCGAGTAGCTGAGAAGGCGGTACCTGATCTCTTCGGAGATCGAGTGCCGCTTTTTCGTTCTCCAATTGATTTTCGGTGTCTCTACCCGAAATTATCGCTCTGAGCTGCGTCGGGTAAACATGAAGGATGCTTTCTCGAGATCATGCGGAAGAGAAACCTGTGGAGAGATTCAGGTTTCCTCGCAGATGGAATCAAGTTGACGAGTCACGCCGCGGTTTGGTGTTGGCGTGGGTGGCCTTCACACTGACGTTCGGTGGAGCACGTCTGGTGACCTGGTTGATCCAGATCGACACCAGGGACGTCGGCGACATCAGTGCCGGTGGGACGCACCTTCACCATTACCTGTGGGGAATCCTCCTGTTGGCCGGGGTGGCGATCTTCGGCCTCGTAGACCGAAGCCCTCGCGCACGAACATGGATGGGCATCGCGTTGGGTATTGCACTCGGGCTCATCGTCGACGAGGCCGCGTTGCTGATCACTCTCGACGACGTCTACTGGCAGAGCGACGGTTGGCCCAGTATCGCCATCGCAGTGTCGATCATCGGAGTTGTGGGAACCGGGCTGGCACTGACCCGAAGCGGAGCGGAGAGGTCCCGAGGTTGATCCGACTACGGCACGGGTACTCACTCCCGTGCCGGGAAGTCGCGCGGATCGTGAGGTGGCTTGAATGGATCCCAGTTCCGCAGACCGATCACCGGACTCCGAAAGTGAAGTCCAAGCCGTAGATCCGATGGCGGAAGCGGAACGCGAAGCCGCAGCATTGGCGACGCCTGTCCGGCCGCTGGGTGAGCCCGGACCGAGATTCGACCGTCGGTCACCGTTCTTCATCGGTCTGAGCGCCGCGGCCGGAGTTGCCGTGACTTATGCGGTGATCGAAGTGCTGCTTGCGGCGCGAGGCATGCTGATCCTGATCGTGGTCGCGCTGTTTCTCGCGGTGGGCATCGAACCGATGATCGTCTGGCTGGAGCGGAGACATTTCCGGCGCTGGATCGCAGTCACCGTGGTACTCCTCGGAATTGCAGTGATGTTGGCGCTGTTTCTCGTTGCTGCGATCACCCCGCTGGTCGAGCAGGGACGTCAGTTTGCATCGCACGCTCCCGAACTCCTGACACACATTCGTGACCGGTACCCGATCGTCAACGACCTCGACGAGAAGTATCACCTCGAGCAGCACCTCACCACACAACTGGATGGTTCGGGTTCTGCGCTCGCGACGGGTTTGCTCGGTGCGGGGCGGGCGGTGTTCAGCGCAGTCGCCGACGCCGGAATCGTTGCTGTTCTGACGACGTACTTCTTGATCGACTATCCACGAATCCGCACGAATCTGTATCGGCTGGTGCCACATTCGCGGCGGCCCCGAGCCATCGCCATCGGTGATCAGATACTGGCAGGTGTGGGTGGGTACGTCCTCGGCAATGTTCTGATCTCCGTGATCACCGCAGTGTGCACCTTCGCGTGGTTGTTGATCTTCGACGTGCCGTACCCGTTGATCCTGGCGCTGCTGGTCGCTCTGCTCGATCTGATCCCGATAGTCGGTTCCACGATCGCAGGGGTTATCGTCGCTCTGGTCTCCCTGACAGTCTCTGTCCCAACGGCATTGGCGACAGTTGCATTCTTCATCGCGTTACGTCTGCTCGAGGACTACCTGCTCGTTCCGAAGATCATCGGGAAGACGGTAGCGGTCCCGGCGTTGGTGACTGTAGTCGCGGTCCTGTTGGGCGGAGCGTTGCTCGGTATTGTCGGTGCGTTGCTGGCGATTCCGGTCGCTGCGGCCTTGCTGTTGCTCGCAAGAGAAACGCTCTTCCCCCGCCTCGACGCTTCTTGACCGGTTTCTATCGGACGCTTCGCGCGCGACGCCGCGAACCAGGATTCGGCTTGGGGCACATCCGAGTCGGGATGGTTTCCCCTTCGTCGGTGATACGGAATACCGATACTTTCTCGCTACAACCGTGATTCAGATCGACCGCGTATGCGATGGCGGCGCGATCCGAGACGAAATCTTCCATCACCGTAGTACCGTCCGGTAGTTCGATTCTGTAGTTTTCCATGACTTACACAACCTTCTTTCGCTAAGACGATCCTACCCGGCCCGCGAAATGGCAAACCGTGGAACATAACGTGCGACAGTCAACTTCGCGCCGCGCCGGTGCAATGTTTCGACAGTTCGCCTGCGGGGTAGTGAGAGTCGGTCAGCCCGCTCAGGCGGTACGAATCGAACCATGGAGGATCCGCGCAATGAGCGCAGTATCGAAAGCGATGTACAAGCCACTCTCACTGGCGACGAGCGTCCTCGGCGGCATTCTGGCCGGCGCCGTCTTCCAACAGGTGTGGAAGCGCATCGGTGACGACAAGAATGCGCCCGAGCCAAAAGATTTGAGCAGGTCGAGTAAGGAAGTCCTGATCGCCGCCGCCCTGCAGGGAGCCATCTTCGCTGTTGTGCGAGCAGCTGTGGATCGTGCGGGGGCAAAGGGCTACCAGGCCCTTGCTCACGAAGATCCCCGGTAGGAACGCCCGGTTCGGTTCGAGTTCAGTCGACGACGGCCGCGATTGCCTCGATCTCGACCAGTTGATCGTCGTAACCGAGAACGGTCACACCCATCAGAGTGCTTGGGGCGTCGTGATCACCGAACGCGTCGCGGACTACCTCCCACGCAGCAACGAGGTCGGCTTGATTGCTCGACGCCACCAGGACGCGGGTGTTGATCACGTCGGTGATGGACGCGCCCGCGTCCGAGAGAGCTGTTCTCAGGTTGTCGACGGCCTTGGCTGCCTGTCCTGCGTAGTCGCCGATGGCGGCAGTGGAGCCGTCCTCGTTCAACGGGCAGGATCCGGCCAGGAAGATCAGTCGAGCCTCGGCGGGAGCCGTTGCTGCATAGGCGTATTCAGCGACCGATGAGAGTGATGTGGAACGGATCAGAGTTACCGACTTCGACATATTTTCCCCAAGGAATAGTAAAGTTTTGCAGCGAGTCTTTCACAGCGCGCCAGGGGTTGCCAATTCATTGTCGGACCCATCCATCCACGCTACGGCTACGAATCACTGTCAATGAGCCGAGAAGAAGAGCACGCAGCATCTGTCGACGAATGGCTGACAACCAAACAGGTTGCCGCACTGTTCCATGTCGACAGGACCACGGTGTCCAGGTGGGCGAGGGAGGGCAAGGTCGGCACTCTGAGAACGCTTGGCGGACATCGGAGATACCGACGTTCGGAGATCGAGAAGTTGTTGCGTAACCGTTTGACGACGCTTGATCCGAACTAGCCTCCGACATGAAACAGACAGGTCGCCGAGCACGATGAGGGCTCGGCGACCTGTCTGGTCAGGATGAAGTAATTACGCCTTGGGGACGCGGATGATGAGTGCGTCGCCTTGTCCGCCGCCGCCGCAGAGTGCGGCTGCGCCGATGCCGCCGCCGCGGCGTTGCAGTTCGAGGGCGAGGTGCAGGGCGATGCGGGCGCCGGACATGCCGAGGGGGTGTCCGACGGCGATGGCGCCGCCGTTGACGTTGACCTTGGCGGGGTCGAGGCCGAGTTCGCGGGTGGAGGCGATCCCGACGGCGGCGAACGCTTCGTTGATTTCGACGAGGTCGAGGTCGGTGGGGTCGATGCCTTCCTTGGCGCAGGCCCTGGCGATGGCGCGGGCGGGTTGGGACTGGAGGGTGGAGTCGGGTCCGGCGACGACGCCGTGGGCGCCGATTTCCGCGATCCAGGTCAGGCCGAGTTCTTCGGCTTTGGTTTTGCTCATCACGATCACGGCGGCGGCGCCGTCGGAGATCGGGGAGGCGGAGCCGGCGGTGATGGTGCCGTCCTTGCTGAACGCGGGACGCAGTTTGCCGAGGGATTCGGTGGTGGTGTCGGCGCGGATGCCTTCGTCCTGCGCGAAGACGATGGGCTCGCCCTTGCGTTGGGGGATGGAGACGGGGACTACTTCGTTGTCGAACAGGCCGTCTTTCCAGGCGCGGGCCGCGTTCTGGTGTGAGGCGGCGGCGAAGGCGTCCTGCTCGGCGCGGGTGATGTGGGCGGTTTCTTGTTGGTTGACTTGTTCGGTGAGCAGGCCCATGGCCTGGTCGGTGAAGATGTCGTGGAGGCCGTCGTAGGCCATGTGGTCGCGGAGGGTGACGTCGCCGTATTTGAAGCCTTCGCGGCTTTTTTCGAGCATGTGGGGTGCGCGGGACATCGATTCCTGCCCGCCGGCGACGACGATGTCGAATTCTCCGGCGCGGATGAGTTGGTCGGCGAGGGCGATGGCGTCGATGCCGGAGAGGCACACTTTGTTGATGCTCAGGGCGGGGACGTTCATGGGGATGCCGGCGGCGACGGCGGCTTGGCGGGCGGGCATCTGGCCGGCGCCGGCGGTGAGGACCTGTCCCATGATGACGTAGTCGACTTGTTCGGGGGCGACTCCGGACTTGTCGAGGGCGCCTTTGATGGCGATGCCGCCGAGGTCGGACCCGGAGAGGTCTTTCAACGATCCGAGGAGTCGACCCATCGGGGTACGAGCTCCCGCAACAATCACAGTGGTCGTGTCGGTCATGCCAGTTCAACTTTCAGTTCGGTGCCGGTCGCGGCGACAACGTCTTCGACGCTGACATCGGGGGCGAGTTCACGCAGGACGAGTGGGCCTTCGTCGCTCACATCGATGACGGCGAGGTTGGTGATGATCCGATTCACCACGCCCTGGCCGGTCAGGGGCAGGGTGCATGCGTCGACGATCTTGGGGTTGCCGTCGCGGTCGTTGTGCTCCATGACGACGATGACACGCCGGGCACCGTGGACGAGGTCCATTGCGCCGCCCATGCCCTTGACCATCTTGCCGGGGACCATCCAGTTTGCGAGGTCACCCGTCTTCGACACCTGCATGCCGCCGAGAACGGCGGTGTCGATGTGGCCGCCGCGGATCATCCCGAACGAGAGAGCCGAATCAAAATATGCCGCACCGGGATTGACGGTCACGGTCTCCTTGCCGGCGTTGATGAGGTCAGGATCGACGTTGTCCTCGGTGGGATACGGTCCGGTGCCGAGAATTCCGTTCTCCGAGTGCAGGACCACACGAACGTCCGAGCCCAGGTATCCGGGAATCAGTGTGGGAAGACCGATTCCGAGATTGACGTACTCGCCGTCGATCATCTCTGCAGCCGCCCGCGCTGCCATCTGCTGGCGCGTCCAACCCGTCACTGTCACTGGTGCGGTCATCGTGAGGTTCCTTCCGAAGCGCTGACGGTTCGCTTTTCGATTCGCTTGTTCTGAGGGCCGGTGTGCACAATTCTCTGCACGAAGACTCCGGGCAGGTGTACCGATGCCGGGTCGATTTCACCGGGCTCGACCAGACGTTCCACCTGAGCAATGGTGACCCGTCCCGCCATCGCGGCGAGCGGGTTGAAGTTCATCGCGGTCTTGTCGAACACGAGGTTGCCGTCGGTGTCACCGAGAACAGCGTGCACGAGTGCGTAGTCGGCGTTGATCGCCTCTTCCATCACGTAACGCTTGGTTCCGAAGACGCGAGTCTCCTTCGGAGGCGATGCAATAGCGATCGAGCCGTCGGCGTCGTAGCGCCAGGGCATTCCGCCGTCGGAGATGGGGCTACCCACTCCGGCCGGTGTGAAGAATGCGGGGATTCCGGTTCCGCCGGCGCGCAGACGCTCGGCGAGCGTGCCCTGCGGCGTCAGTTCCACTTCGAGTTCGCCGGCCAGGTACTGCCGGGCGAACTCCTTGTTCTCACCGACGTACGACGCGGTCACCCGTCGGATACGTCCGGCGCTCAGCAAGATTCCGAGACCGTGATCGTCGACGCCGCAGTTGTTGGAGAACACCTCGAGGTCGGTTGCACTCGTTGCTGCGATCGCGTCGATCAATACGTCGGGGATGCCGCACAAACCGAATCCGCCGACGGCCAGCGTTGCTCCGTCGACGATGTCGGCGACCGCGTCCGCCGCGGACTCGTACACCTTTGCTGTCATGTTTTCTCCCTGCCAAGCGTTCATTGAGTAGACACTCACTCACTTCGCTATCCAGTGAACTATCTCCAGTTCACAGGTTCAAGGGATCTTGAATATCAAGACAGAACTGATCGACTGCTGACCATCTGAAGAAAATTCGTTCACTGAATGGACGCTAGGATGAACTCATGCCTACTCACGAGCAATCACCGGCCATGGTCGCGCGGGTGGCGGCACTTCTGCGAGCCCTCGGCGCCTCTGAGCCAACGGGCATTTCCACCACTGAATTGGGCAAGGTCACCGGCCTCGCTCGGCCCACCGCGCACCGACTGCTCACGTCTTTGGCTGCCGAAGGACTGGTCGACCGTGACGCACGAACCGGTCGGTGGTCTCTCGGCCCGGAGTTGTACCTCCTGGGCGCCGCGGCCGGAAATCGGTACGACATCACCGACCGCGCTCGCGACATCGTCGACGACCTCGCCCGGGTCACGGGGGAGAGTGCATTCCTCTCGGCACGTCGCGGCGACGAGACCGTCTGCATCTTGAGTCAGGAAGGCAGTTTTCCGCTGCGATCTCACGTGCTGCACGAGGGGAAGCGATTCCCGTTGGGGGTCGCGTCGGCGGGGCTTGCCATCTTGAGTCACCTACCGACGCGGGACGTCGACGACTATTTCGCCCGAGTGAATCTGGAGTCGGAATGGGGTGAGATCCACAGTGAGGCATCAATCCGCGAGCGAATCGAGTCGACGCGTGTCACCGGCTATGCCGTCAATCCAGCCCTCATCGTCGAGGGAAGCTGGGGGATGGGTGCCGCGGTGTTCGACCGCAACGGGCGCCCGGACTGGGCGCTGAGTCTGACCGGAGTGGAAACCCGCTTTCGGCCCGCGCGTCATGCCGAGTTGGGAACGCTACTTCTCGAGTACGCTCATACGCTGTCGAACCGACTGAAAACGCATGCAGTGATCTAACTTTCGGGTACCGGTTCGTGCGCAGTAGTAGTTTTTGCCTTCGTGCGTACGTGCGCCTTTTCGCCCTGCGGGCCGAACAGATGCAAGATCTCCACGACCTGTTCATCGGCGGGCCCGAACCAATGGGGCTCGGCGGTGTCGAACTCCGCGACTTCACCGGGGTGCAGGACAACCTCGTTCGTACCCAGAATGAGACGCAGATCCCCAGCGAGCACGTAGAGCCATTCGTAGCCGGCGTGGGTGACGAGCTTCGGTGGACGTGGACCGATCACCTGTTTGAACACCTGCACCCGGCCCGGATAGCGCGTCAACGGAACGACGGCACTGCCGTTCTTGCGTCGGCTCGGGGTGAGATGGACCCGAGGATCGCCCGTGGCGGGAGCGCCGACGAGTTGGTCCAGCGCGACCCGGTGAGCACGCGCGAGCGGTAACAGCAGATCGAGGGTGGGACGACGCTTACCCGATTCGAGTCGCGACAGTGCGCTGACGGAGATGCCGGTGGCGTCGGACAGGGCCTCGAGGGTCAAATCGCGATCCCGACGAAGTGTGCGCAGTCTCGGCCCGATATCGGTAAGCAACTGCTCGAGTTCGGCGTCCATGCGCTCATCTTTGCAGTTTCTGCAAATTTCTTACCGGCTTTGCAGGCCGGGTTGCGACGATCCTTTCGACTGGCGAGCACGGCAGAACACTTCGAGAGATGGAGTCCGAGATGAAACCTTCGAGCGGGATCGACGAACCGAAAGTGATCGGACTTGACGCACGCCGCCGGTGGGGCATTCTGGCCATCTGCTGCACGAGCTTGTTCGTCGTCGGGTTGGACACGACCATCGTCAACGTCGCTCTCCCCGCGATCGGGGAGGGATTCGGCGTCGGAACCGTTGGTCTCGAATGGATCGTCAACGCGTACACACTCGTCTTGGCGAGCTTGCTGATCTCGTCCGGCGCCCTGGCCGACAGGTTCGGTAGAAGGCGGATCTTCCAGATCGGACTGGTCGTTTTCGGGGTGGCGTCGATCGTCTGCGCGCTGGCCCCGTCGGTGGGAGTTCTGATTGCGGCGAGGATCGCGCAGGGAGTCGGTGGGTCGATGCTCAGTCCGGTGGCCCTGGCGATCGTCGTCAACGTGATGACCGACCCGAAGGAGCGAGCCAAGGCGATCGGCGTGTGGGCTGCGGTCTTCGGTCTGAGCATGGCAGCAGGACCGATAGTCGGCGGAGTCCTCATCGAGAGCTTCGGCTGGAGATCCGTTTTCTGGATCAATGTGCCCGTCATCGCAGTCGTTCTCATGCTGACCGCGGTGTTCGTACCGCAGTCCCGGGCTGAACAACCTCGACGTCTCGACTTACCGGGGCAGGTGCTTCTGATGGTCGTCGTGGGCGGATCCGTGGCTCTGCTCATCGAAGGCCCACGAATCGGGTGGCTGGCCTCCGGTGCAATCGCGGGTTACGTCGCCGTCGCTGCCGCGCTGGCAGCGTTCGTCCGCGTCGAATCGAGAAAGAGCGAGCCGCTCATGGACCCCTCGCTGTTTCGGCACCGGCCGTTCACCGCGGCAGTCCTCGGCGCGATCGTGGTGTTCGTGGCTCTCAACGCGACGCTGCTTCTGGGCACCTTCTACCTTCAACAGGCGCGTGAAATGACTCCCGCCGCCGCGGGCGCGATGACACTACCGATGGCAGTCGCGGCAACCATCTGTGCGCCGTTGTCGGGGATTCTCGTCGGGCGCTTCGGTGCACGATTGCCGTTGCTGATCGCCGGAAGCTTCACCGCGCTCGGCGGACTGTGCCTGGTCTCTCTCGACAACAGCACAGGCACTTCGACGTTGCTCGTCGCGTACCTGTTCCTCGGTATCGGCTTCGGTTTCTCGAATGCTCCGATCACCAACACCGCCGTCAACGGACTACCGAGATCGCAGGCAGGCCTTGCCGGCGGGATCACCTCCAGTGCAAGGCAGTTCGGCGCTGCTCTCGGTGTGGCGCTGGCCGGCGGCATGATCGCAGGCAGCGCACAATCAGACATCGCCGAGGCATCGAGAGCGGGTTGGATCCTTGTTGTCGCCTGTGGGCTCGTGGTTCTTGTCATCGCCCTGGCGTCGGGAGGTTCCGAGAAGACGAAGGGGTGAGGAGCGTGAGTTCACCCTGCGCGGGTGATTCCAACGCGGCTGCCGCCGGATAGAGATTATGGGGTATCTGATCGTCGTATCCGAGCGGGGAGAGCCATGTGCCAGACACCTAAGGACGCAACACCGGCCACCGTGGCGGTGAACCGCGAAGCGGTCACGCGGTACGCCATGGATGACCGGCAAGATTTTGTCGACGCGGACCGTGGCTTGATCGCACCGTTGCCTGGCAATGTTCTCGGCGACGACGGGCATGTGGTCTTCGACCCCGAGGCATTGGCGTACATCGGTGACGACGTTCCGGCGCCGGACACCGTCAATCCCAGTTTGTGGCGCCAGAGTCAGGTCATTCGCCGGGGTGGGCTCTACCAGGTGACGGATCGCCTCTACCAGGTGAGAAACAACGACATCGCAAACCTGACGGTCGTCGAGGGTGACGAAGGCCTGATCATCATCGACTGCATGGCGGGAGTCGAATCAGCGCGCCAGGGCATGAAGATGATTCGCGAGCACGTCAGCGACAAGCCGGTTGCAGCGATCATCTACACGCATACCCATATCGACCACTACGGCGGAGTCAAAGGCATCATCGACGTCGAGGACGTTGCGTCGGGAAAGGTGCCGATCATCGCGCCGGGCACGATCGCATCGTTCGACAAGTTCGCAATCGGCGAGAATGTTGTCGCCGGCAATGCCATGGCGAGGCGGTCGTTCTATGCCTTCGGCGGATTGCTCGACCTCGGTCCGAAAGGGGCGGTCTCGTGCGGGATCGGCGTGCTCAGCACCAAAGGCCCTCAGATCTCGTATATTTCCCCCACCGACGGCATCACCGAAACCGGAACGAAGCGAGAAATTGCGGGTCTGGAGTTCGAATTCCTCTATGCACCCGATACCGAGGCTCCGGAGGAGATGCACATCTGGATCCCCGAACTCGCTGCACTGACGTGTGCGGAGAACGCCAATCATTCACTCCACAACATCCAGACCCTGCGCGGTGCGCGTACCCGCGATGCCCGCAATTTCGCGCGATACCTGGACGAGACTTTGGAACGGTGGGGCGACGACGCGGCCGTTCACTACGGACCGCACACCTGGCCGGTGTGGGGCAACGAGAACCTCGTTGGCTTCATCGAATCACAAAGGGATACCTACAAATACATTCACGACCAGGCGCTCCGGCTCGCGAACAAGGGATACACGCCGCTCGAAGCCGCCGAGGTGATCGAGCTACCCGAGGAGCTCGGCCGCAAGTGGCACAACCGCGGGTACCACGGAACTCTGCATCATGACGTGCGTGCCGTGTACACCAAGGAACTGGGAATGTGGGACGGCGATCCGGTGACGCTTCATCCACATCCACCGGTCGAGTCGGCGAAGAGGTTCGTCGATCTCCTTGGCGCGCAGAAGATCCTGGATGAGGGTAAGCGAGCATTCGACGCCGCGGACTACCGGTGGGCGGCAGAGATCCTGCACAAGTTGGTGTTCGCTCAACCGGAGAACACGGAGGCGAAGAACCTTCAGGCTGACGTCTACGAGCAGATGGGGTATCAAGCCGAGGGACCTCAGTGGCGAGGTATCTACCTTTCGGCAGCGTTGGAATTGCGTGAGGGCTCGCAACCCCCGCCGTACATCACTGCGAGCGAAGACAGCGTCCTCGCGATGCCCATCGATATCTTGTTCGACTTCGTAGCAGTGCATCTCATCGGAGACAAGGCAACTGACGTCGACCTCCACATCGATTTCGTGTTCACCGATCACGACGACGAGACCTGGACGGCCTGGGTCAGGCGCGGCGTCCTCAATGCCCGCCGGGGAGCGGCGTCGAACACGCAACTGACGGTGTCCGGGCCGAAAGCTGCACTGATCGGCGCACTTCTGCAACCGGGCGCGGCTGCGGAACTTGCCAAAGCCGGGAAGATTTCGCTCACCGGAGACGAATCGGCGCTGGAGACATTGGGAGGGCTGCTGGATACCTTCGATCCCAGTTTCAATATCGTCACGCCGTGAGGAAGGGATAGTTTTCGATGTGTACACGCTTGGTCTACTTGGGGCCCAACGACACTGTGATCACTGCTCGATCGATGGATTGGAAGGTCGATCTCGGAACCAATCTCTGGGCATTTCCGCGGGGCATGACGCGCGAGGGTTGCGCGGGTTTGAACTCGATTCAGTGGACGTCGAAATACGGAAGTGTTGTCGCAACGGCCTACGACATGTGCACAACCGATGGGGTCAACGAGGCAGGACTGTCTGCAAATCTCTTGTGGTTGGTCGAGTCCGAGTACCCGGCATACGACGGCTCGACTCCGGGTCTGTCCATCGCAGCGTGGGCGCAGTATGTTCTGGATTGTTTTGCGACAGTTCAGGAAGCAGTCGAGGTCTTGGCAGCGGAACCGTTCACCGTCGTGACTGCTGCTGTTCCCGGTGAAGACCGTCTCGCTACCCTTCACATGTCACTCTCGGACGCCAGGGGAGACAGTGCGATCATCGAATACGTCGGTGGACGCGCGACTATTCATCACAGCCGTGAGTACCAGGTGATGACAAATTCTCCGATCTTCGATCAGCAACTCGCGGTCAACGAGTACTGGAAGCAGATCAACGGGACTGTGATGCTGCCCGGAACGAACCGTGCCGCTGACAGATTCGCCCGCGCGTCGTTCTACGTGGATGCGATACCGCAGACGGACGATCCGCGGTCCGCGTTGGCGTCGACGTTCAGTGTCATTCGCAATGTCTCGGTGCCGCTGGGTATTTCGACTCCAGACGAGCCCAACATCTCGTCGACCCGCTGGCGTACGGTGGTCGATCACAAACGCACGCTCTATTTCTTCGAGTCTGCGATGACCCCGAATACGTTCTGGGTGGATGTGGCGTCGATGGATCTCGGGGAGGGGACGCCCGTGCGGAAGCTCGGGCTGGGCCCGAACGAGAGCACGGTCTACTCCGGAGACTCCACCGACCAGTTCGAACGGGCGGAGGCCTTCACGTTCGCAGGAGCGTAGGGATTCTGGGACCCACGAAAACCTAATTGTGAAACTTCTTGACATTTCTACTCCGTTCAGATGAAACTTTGTTGCATATTCGGGTTTCGTCAACGGAGGACGGCATGGGCATCACAGTGCAGACACGGAACGATGGTGCGCAGCTCAAACGGCGCAGGGCGCTCGTCGCCGGCTCCGTCGGAAATTTCATCGAGTGGTACGAGTTCGGTGTGTACGGGTTCTTCGCGACGATCATCGCGTCGAACTTCTTCAGCGCCGACGGCTCCGGCGACCTCGAAAGCCTGATCAAGACCTACGCGTCGTTTGCGCTGGCCTTCTTCTTCCGCCCAGTGGGGGCAGCGCTGTTCGGCCGACTCGGTGACCGCATCGGCCGACGCCCCACCTTGGTGATCGTTCTTCTGCTGATGTCGGGTGCGACGACCCTGATCGGTGTGCTCCCCACCTACGAGAGCGTCGGAATTCTGGCACCGCTGCTCTTGACGGTTCTTCGGATCCTCCAGGGACTGTCGGCCGGAGGCGAGTTCGGCGGCGCGGTGTCGGTGATGACCGAGTTTGCGCCCCCGGGACGACGCGGACTGTACGGGTCGTGGCAGTCGTTCACGGTCGCGCTCGGATTGCTCGCCGGTGCCGGAATCGCGGCGCTCCTCGCGACAGTTCTCGACTCCGGTCAGCTCAACGACTGGGGCTGGCGCATCCCGTTCCTCCTTGCACTTCCGATGGGCCTGGTCGCCCTGTGGCTCAGGCTCCGACTCGACGAAACGCCGTCGTTCGAGCGTGCCCGCGCAGTCCAGTCCGAACCGACAGTTGATGCGGCGACGCCGGTAGCGCAGCCGACCGTCGGCGAGACCGCCAGGGCGATCCTGCTCGGCATCGGTCGGTTGATGGGCTGGTCTGCGGCGGGTTACACGTTCCTCGTCGTGATGCCGACTTATCTTCAGAGTTCACTCAACGCGACATTCCATCAGGCACTGGTTGCTTCGGTACTTGCCAATGCCGGCTTCGCGGTGACGATTCCGCTCGCGGGCGGGCTCAGTGATCGCATCGGGAGACGCGCGGTCATGCTCACCGGCACCGTTTTGATCTTGGTCCTTGCGTTGCCGCTGCTCAACGTCCTGCAGAATGAGCAGACGTCTCTGACCGCCAAGGGATTTGCAGTGTTTGCCGCCGGCGCCGCAGTGGGACTTGTCGCCGGACCCGGACCCGCCATGCTCTCCGAGATGTTCCCCACCTCGGTCCGGTACACCGGATTAGGACTCGCATACTCCCTGTCCAACGCGGTCTTTTCGGGCTGCGCCGGTCTGATAATCACATGGCTGATCAAGGAAACTTCCAATCTCGATATTCCGGCCTACTTCGTGATGGCAACGTGCGCCGTCAGCGCGATCGCTTTGAGTACCTTGCGAGGAAATGCCCACAAGCGGGCACTCGTCGACTGACCGCAGCTTGCCCGAATGCCGAAACGATCCGAGTAAGGGAAATTTCATGAGAGTCATCGGCCTGATGTCCGGTACTTCGTACGACGCTATCGATGCTGCCGCAGCAGATATCCGGATCGACGGGGACACTCTTGTGCTGACCCCACTGGGGATGGTCAGCGAACCATATTCCGGTGAGTTGCGGGCAGCGGTGGCCGCTGCGGTACCGCCTGCGTCCACCACTGTCGGTCAGATCTGCCAACTCGACACCGAGATCGGGCAGGCATTCGCGGCCGTGGCTGCGCGGGCGAACGCGGAACTGTGTGGCGGCAGTGCGGAATTGATCTCCTCACATGGGCAGACGATGTTCCACTGGGTCGAAGGAGCGCAAGTAAAGGGGACTCTCCAACTCGGGCAGCCAGCCTGGATAGCCGAGAAGACCGGATGCACCGTCGTGTCGGACCTGCGTTCTCGCGACGTGGCGACGGGTGGTCAGGGTGCACCATTGGTCAGCGTGTTCGACGTATTGTGGCTCAACGGAAGAACTTCGGGTTCCGTCGCGCTCAATCTCGGTGGCATCGCGAACGTCACTGCTCCGGGTGGCGGCGGTACGACGGCAGATGGTCCCGCAGTGCCGATTGCCTTCGACACCGGCCCGGCAAATGCGCTGATCGACGCGGCGGTAAGCGAATTCACTGCGGGGGAGCAGTGGTTCGACCTCGGTGGCGCTCTGGGTGCAGCCGGCACGCCGAACGTCGATCTGCTCGCACATCTACTGAGCGAACCGTATTACATGCAGCCCGCTCCCAAGAGCACAGGCAAAGAATTGTTTCATCGGGAATATCTGCTCGCCGCTCTGCGGGGCTACGAGTCGTTGTCTCTGGCAGACATCGTCGCGACTCTGACTGCACTTACGGCCCGGACGGTCGCCGATTCCGTCAAAGCACTCGCGGCCACCGAAGTGGTGGTGTCAGGTGGTGGCACCAAGAACCCGACGTTGATGGCGATGCTCCGTGACGAACTGGGCGACATCGCGCTTGTCTCTTCGGACGAACTCGGAGTCACCTCCGACATCAAGGAAGCATTGGCTTTCGCGGTTCTCGGCTTCCTCACCGCACACGGATTGCCCGGCAGTATTGCTTCGTGCACCGGTGCGCGTCACGCCAGTGTGCTCGGATCTTTGACGCCAGGAAGCCGTGGGCTGCCTAGAATCACATCGGTGCCGTCAGCTCCGAAAACGATGCGAATCGAGGCGTTATGACTTTGGGCCGGAGTGCTCCGGCGTCCGTCGACCTGCTTGCTCGTATTCGTGCATCACTGAGCAGCCTCTCACCTGCCGAGATGCGGATCGCCGAAATCATCGAAGCCGACCCCAGCCTGGCGTCCACACTGACGGTCAACGATCTTGCCGAACGAGCGTCGACAAGCACGGCGACAGTGGTCCGCACAGCCAAAAGGCTCGGCTTCGAGGGGTATCCCCAGCTTCGTCTGGCATTGGCGGCCATCAGCGGTTCCGCGTCAAGTGATTCGATTCCACTCGGTGTGGACATCGTTGCCGCCGACTCTGCCAGTGAAGTCATGGCCAAACTCGCCGAGTTCGAATCCGAACAACTCAAGGGCACAGCACAATTGACTGACCCTGTTGCACTCGAAGAAGTGGTGTCGCGGATTCGATCCGCCCGCCGGGTCGAGGTGTACGGCATCGGCGCGTCAGGCATCGTCGCGCAAGACCTCACGTTGAAGCTCTCGCGGATCGACGTCAACTGCCGGGTTCATCTCGACCGAGACGCGGCGATGGTCAGCGCCAGTTTGCTCGGACCGGACGACATAGCAGTGGGAATCTCGCATTCCGGCGAGACTTCTGATGTGGTCGAACCGCTTGCCCTTGCCCGTCGCACCGGGGCGTCGACGGCCGCGATCACCGGCGGGGCGCGGTCGACGCTCGCTGTGCAGTCACACCACGTTCTACTCACTGCCGGTAGAGAATTCGGTTTCCGGTCGGCAGCGATGGCAAGCCGCACCGGCCAGCTGTTGGTAGTCGACACAATTTTTGCGATGGTCGCGCACTCGCTGCCGAGCGCCCTGTCTGCGCTGCAACGAAGTCATGATGCCATTGCTTCGAAGCGTCACTGACGAGGAGTCGTCGCTGTGATTACTGACGAGGAGTCGTCGTAGTGAAATTTGATCGAGGAGGACTCGCCACAATGCAATTGGACATGCTGTCTACCGAGAGACCGAACCCTCTCACCCGCGATCTCGACGTCATGTCGGTGTCGGATCTGCTGACGGTGATGAACCAGCAGGACGCAATCGTGGCCGACGCGGTCGCGGCGGTGTTACCGGCCATCGAAGCCGCAGTCGATTCGATCGTCACCGCTCGGGCACAAGGTGGTCGGCTGATCTACCTGGGAGCTGGGACCAGTGGGCGTCTGGGAGTGCTCGACGCGGTGGAATGCCCTCCGACTTTCGGGACCGATCCAGGCGAGGTGATCGGAATCATCGCCGGTGGCCCGGGAGCGTTTCTGAACGCCGTCGAGGGAGCAGAGGACGATCCGCGAGCGGCTGGGGCCGACCTCGACGCAATCTCGTTGAACGCCACGGACGTCGTGGTGGGTCTGGCGGCGAGTGGTCGTACTCCCTACGTCATCGGGGGACTTGATCATGCCCGCGCACTCGGCGCCGCAACAGTGGCAGTCTCGTGCAACCGAAATGCGGCAATGAGTTCGCACGCCGGAGTGGCCATCGAAGTGGAGACCGGCCCCGAGATCCTCACCGGATCGACGAGGCTCAAGGCCGGGACTGCACAGAAGATGGTGTGCAACATGCTTTCGACGGCAAGCATGGTCCGTTCCGGCAAGGCGTTTCACAACCTGATGGTCGATCTTCGGCCTACCAACGCCAAACTGGTCGATCGTGCAAACCGGATCGTCGCGGCAGCCACCGGAGTGGATACCGAGATCGCTTCGGAGACCATCGAGAATGCCGACGGTCATGTGAAGGCAGCGGTCGTCATGTTGTTGGCCGAATGCGACTTCGCCGAAGCAACCGAATTGTTGGATCGCGCTTCGGGTTCCGTACGCGAAGCCATCGTCGGAGCCGGCAAGAGCAGAGAGGAAGCCTGAATGGAAATCGTCATAGTTCCCAGTCCGGAAGACGGCGGGCGAATCGCTGCCGACATCGTTTGCGGCGCAATCGAAAACGGAGCCCGGACGCTCGGCCTCGCGACGGGATCGTCACCGCTGCACACGTATCGGGAGCTGATCAAGCGGCATCGAGAATCGGGAGTGTCGTTCGCGGCGATGAGCGCGTATCTTCTCGACGAGTACGTAGGTCTCACGCCCGATCAGCCGCAGTCCTACGCGCACACCATCCGCACGGAACTCGTCGATCACCTCGACATCGACAATGCGCGAGTGTTCAGCCCCGATGGGGGAGCCGCCGATCCCAGTGAAGCTGCACGGCGTTACGACGCTGCCATCGTCGACAACGGTCCCATCGACGTGCAGATTCTCGGCATCGGTCTCAACGGGCACATCGGCTTCAACGAGCCGTCCTCCTCACTCACATCGCGTACCCGAGTGAAGACCTTGACCGAGAGGACCCGCGCCGACAACGCGCGGTTCTTCGCAGACCCAGCCGATGTGCCGCATCACGTGATCACGCAGGGTCTCGGAACCATCAGTGATGCAAAGCATCTTGTGCTGATTGCGGAGGGGGCGCGCAAAGCCCCCGCGGTCCGGGCTGCGATTGAAGGTCCGGTGTCGGCGTTCTGCCCGGCATCGGTACTTCAGTTGCATCCGCACGTAACAGTCGTCGTCGACGAGGCAGCGGCCGGTGAACTCCAACTAGCGGACTTCTACCGCTACACAACCGAGCACAAGCCGGCCGAGCAGGGTTACTGAAAAGCGGGTTACTGAAAAGCGGACTTGATCTCCAGCGCAGTTGAGGTCCTAGTCTCGGGGCATGATCAACGCTAGAGGTTCAGCGGTATCCCCGCCGGCGGCGCCCCGGATTTTCTCACCACCGCTCAGGGTCGCGATCGTCGGAGCGGGGCCGGCGGGAATCCACGCTGCCGGCGCTCTCGCTGAACTGGCTCCTGGCACCAAGATAGACATGTTCGAGCGTCTACCGACGCCGTACGGACTCGTGCGCTACGGTCTCGCCCCAGGGCACGCCGAGTCCGAAAAGTTCGTCGATTCTCTGCACACCGTGCTGGTCGCCAGTGACTTCCGGCTGTTCTGCAACGTAGAGATCGGAAAGGACCTTTCCGTCGAGGACCTACGTTCTTCCTACGACGCGGTGATCATTGCAACCGGTGCGCCGCGGGATGCACTACTCGACATTCCAGGCGTCGAGCTTCCCGGTTCATTCGGGGCCGCCGATTTTGTCGGTTGGTACAACGATCACCCCGACGCCCCCCCAACATTGGCCCTTGCGCGCCGAGTCGGTGGCAGTGATCGGCGGCGGCAATGTCGCGCTCGATGTCACGCGGATGCTCCTCGTAGAGGCGCAATCGCTGCAGGCCACGGACGTCTCCGACGAAGTTCGGGAAGGGATCGCCGGCAGTCGCGTTCGTGAGGTACACATCTTTGTCCGGCGCGGACCCGCCGACGCTCGCTTCTCCCCGAACGAGTTGCGCGCTCTCGGTGAACTACCCGGCGTAGATGTTGTCGTCGATGCTGCCGATGTCGCGCCGGACCGGCATATCGAGCGGATGACAAAACAGTTGGTGCACACCCGACTGGCAGTCGAGACACTCCGTAGTTTCGCGGACACTGCACCTGCCGACCGAACTGCCCAGCGTCGAGTTCACCTGCACTTCTACCGACAGCCCGTGGAGATTCTCGGTAACGGGAAAGTCGAGGCACTCCGCGTCGAGCGGACTGACCCCGACGGCTACGGTCACGTCACCGCTTCGGGTGTCTGTACCGACTATCCGGTTCAAGCTGTGTACCGGGCAATCGGATTTCTCGGCACGCCACTTGCCGGGGTGCCCTTCGATCACGGGCGCGGCATAGTTTCGCACCGGAGCGGCGCGGTGGTCGACGAGAGCGGTCTACCGATCGCGGGCTTGTTCGTGACCGGTTGGATGAAGCGCGGTGCCGCGGGGCTGATCGGTGCGGCGCGGCCAGACGCTCGCCAAACAGTCGAAACGATGCTGCGCCAACTTGATTCGTTCGGCGGGCGTCGGGTAGATCGCAACCGGATCGAGGAGGTCCTCGCGGCCGGCGATCTGTTTCCCGTCGATTGGGAAGGATGGCTTCGTATCGACGCCGCCGAGAAGGACCTCGGTGTCGAGCACGGACGTCCACGCGTCAAGATCGGTGACCGCGAAGAACTCGTTCGTATCGGCACGAAGTCGGCAGTTCACGCCGAATAGATTCGCTGGGGTCAGAGGTACCGCCGGGGTTACGCTGAAATGAGTCGCCTCGATTCATCGTGCTCGAGGTGCGGAGCAGAACTCATGAATGAACGTGGTGCGCAGGCCAGTGACGCGACAGTCGCGAGCGGGCCCCTGACCGAACGGGGCACCGTCACCGAGTTGCGCCTGTCCGCACTGCCGGTAGTGCGCGGCGAATCGAACGATGCCGACGGTCTCGGGCGCCTGGTCGGGGACTGGGAGGCGGGACGAACCCCGTCCGACCTGAGCGAGTATCTGCCCGATCCAGCCAAGATTCGTCGGGGCGCGCTGATCGAACTGGTCGGAATCGACATGGAGTACCGCTGGCTGAAGAATGACGGTCCGAAACGACTCACGGAGTATTGCGCCGAGTACCCGGAACTGCTCGAAGAGCCACTACCGGCCGAGCTTCTGTACGAGGAGTTCCGGCTGCGGAAGCAGGGCGGGGAGGACGTCGTAGCGGCCGAGTACCTCAGCGAGTTCCCTTTGCAGGCAGAGGGTTTCGAGCGGTTGTTCGACCGTGATTCGATGGCCGGTCGAGAAGACGTGATGATGTTGGGGCTCTCGGGTTTCGACGAGTTCGAGATCGGACAGCGCCTCGATGATTTCGAACTGGTGTTGGAACTCGGGCACGGTGCATTCGCCCGAGTGTTCCTGGCACGGCAACTGTCGATGCAGCGGTGGGTTGCGTTGAAAATCTCGCGCAACGTCGGGGTCGAGCCGCAGACTCTCGCCCAACTCGACCATCCCAACATCGTTCGCGTCTTCGATCAACGACTGCTCGAGGAACGCGCACTGCGAGTTCTGTTCATGGAATACGTGCCAGGCGGGACCTTGCTCGACGTGGTCAAACTCGTCCGCGTGACACCGCAGGCTCAGCGGTCCGGACAACTACTTCTCGACGCCATCGATCAGACCCTGGCGAAGAAGGGGGAGATGAAACCGAGCGAGACGAGTTTACGGAGCGAGATCGCAGCGATGTCGTGGCCGGAGACCGTGGCCTGGATGGGAATGAGACTGGCCGACGCCCTCGAGTACGCGCGTGAGCACGGCGTACTACATCGGGACATCAAGCCGGCGAACGTACTTCTCAGTGTGGAAGGCATCCCCAAACTCGCCGATTTCAACGTCAGTTCGAGCGAGGAGGTTTCGACCGAGGATGCTGCCTGCTTTGTCGGAGGCTCGCTTGCCTACATGTCTCCAGAGCAGTTGGAGGCCTGTGCCGTGGGGTCTCCCGGCACACTCGACACCCGTAGCGACATCTATGCACTCGGCGTGATGCTGTGGGAACTCCTCACCGGGAGTAGGCCTTTCACGGACGACGGCACGGGGCAGAACCCACCGTCGCCCAAGAAGGCGCTCGAGGCACGCCGGCGTGGAGTGGATTCCGCGGCCGAGGCCCGGTTACCGGACGACTGCCCGCCGGCGCTGCGCCGAGTACTGGTGAAGTCTCTTTCGCCCGAGAGAGACGGAAGGTGGTCTGGCGGACGAAAGCTTGCCCGTCAGTTCGCACTGTGTCTGGACCGGTCTGCCCGGAACCTGGTGGACCCACCGGAAGGGAGCCCGCGTTCGACGTTGTGGAAGTGGGCACTGCCGATTCTTCTGGCCGCGATCGGAATTCCGAATCTCCTGGCGGCGGGCTACAACTACTACTACAACAAGATGCTGATCATCTCGGGACTCTCGCCCCAGGCTCAGCAGCACCTCGAGCAGGTTCATCTGGTCATCGGGGTGGCCGCGTTCTCGCTCGGTGCCGCGGCGATCCTGTATTGGTGCCGGCTTGCGCTCACTGTGCCTCACGGACTGCGTCACGGTCAGACGTACAGCGCGGAGGTCTTGAACAAAGCCCGTACCGCGACGCTGAACGTCGGACACCGCGCGGTGGTGATCGCATTCGGTCTGTGGGTCCTGGCCGGTATCGCATATCCAGTTGCGTTGCAGATTGCCGCCGGAGGTATTCCGCAACGAGCGTACGTGCACCTGATGTCGTCGCTGGCGGTGTGCGGCGCCGTCGCAGTCGCGTATCCGTTCTTCATCCTGACGTACTACTCGGTTCGATGTCTGTATCCGATCTTGTTGTCACACGGCGAGTTACGAAGCGACGACGGACGCGATATTCGCTCGTTGGGTCGGAGCAGCACGCGTTACCTCGCAGTCGCGGCGTCGGTTCCACTGGTGGGAATCGCGGGACTCAGTTTTGTCGGTTCCGGGGCCGGGGAGGAACTCAACGCAACCGTCCGTGCGCTGTGTCTGGGCGGGATCGCGGGCTTCATCGTTGTGTATCAACTGTTTCGACGGATCGAAAGTGATCTCCGAGCACTGCTGCGCGTTGTGTCTCTCGAGGTGTCGGCGTCTCCGTAATTGCCTGACAACCGCACCCGGGTTGGCCTATTTGGCAGTGCTCTTGCGCGGTCGGCTGCGACGAACTGCTTTGGTGGGCGGCGGAGACTTCTCTTCTGATTCTTCCTGAGGGTCGTCGCGCCAGTGAATCTCGATTTCTATCTCGACCTCGTTGCCGTCGACTTCGATCTCGAGTTCCCACCGAACCTGTTCCGGAACACTGATTTCGATCGAGTCCCCACCCGACCCCAGTTCCACTTCCGATCCACTGGCGAGGGCCTGGCCGAGGGCGATGAGTCGGTCGGCGACTTCCTGCCGTGAGAGTTGTGACTTCCTCTTGATCTCCAATTTGGGCACGATCACTCCTGACCTCGGCGGATTCTCCCCTTCACCGTAGTTGGAACAAACGGAAGATTGTTACCTTTGGACGATGTCGACCCGCTACCACGTCACCTCCGCCTTGAACCGTGCGTCGATCCAGCGGTATGGATTGGACTGGCGCCGAATGGGCTCAGCTCGCGGAATCGCAGGAAGTCTACGAGCAGAGCAGGAGGGATGCTTCCTCGCCAGCGACGAGGGCGAACGGGACTGGTTTGTCAGAATGAACAACACCGGCGGCGCGGTTGACGTATGGGAAGTCGACGGTATCGACGCTGCATCTCTTGTTCAGTCGCCGGAGGGGCACTACTACTTCCCCGGCGTCATCGCCGCCGCTGAACTGCGACTGGCACAACAAGACATACCCCCAGTTCATCTCCCATGATTCCCGGCCCCGTCCGTCCTGTTCGGAGCGCTGACGAATCGGTCGGCAAATCCGCGTAGGCGAGGATTTTCGCGAAAGTCTGGGTTCAGTCCAGAAGATTGCGCAATAGTGGAAAGGTGCCTTCGACGCCGGATTATGCAGCCCAACTGCGTAACGCTGAGCTTCGCGTGACTCGTCCCAGAGTCACGGTGCTCGAGGTTGTGCATGCACGCCCACACGCAGCCACCGAGACTGTCTTCGATGCTGTGCGGGCTGTTCTGCCGGGGGTGTCGCGGCAGGCGGTCTACGACGTGTTGCACGCTCTCACCGACGCCGGGCTGATCAGGCGGATCCAACCGTCCGGATCGGTGGCGCTGTACGAGTCTCGCGTCGGTGACAACCACCATCACGTCGTCTGCCGGTCCTGTGGGGCCGTTGCAGATGTCGACTGTGCAGTCGGAGAGGCACCGTGCTTGACGCCGTCGGCGCACAACGGCTTCGTCCTCGATGAAGCCGAGGTCATCTACTGGGGCCTGTGTGCCGACTGTTCGACAACTCAGAGTTTGCGATCACACCCGTGATCGAAGTCCGTTCTACTCGCTCATGGAGGGATTACCGTGTCCGATAGTTGCCCGGTTGCTCACGATGGAAACACCGCGAGCACCAGCGAAAGTGAAAACCCCGCGATCCCGTCTCCGACACCGACCGGGAATCGTCCGAGAACCAACCGGGACTGGTGGCCGAATCAGCCGGATCTCTCTGTCTTGCATGCGCATTCGTCCAAGTCGAATCCGATGGGAGCCGACTTCGATTATGCGCAGGAATTTGCCAAGCTCGACGTCGAGGCGCTCAAACGCGACGTCATTGCCTTGATGACGGCGTCGCAGGATTGGTGGCCGGCCGACTACGGACACTACGGCGGACTCTTCGTGCGTATGAGCTGGCATGCTGCCGGCACCTATCGCATCGCAGACGGCCGCGGCGGTGGCGGTCAAGGCGCTCAGCGTTTCGCCCCGCTCAACAGTTGGCCGGACAACGCCAGCCTCGACAAGGCACGTCGCCTGCTCTGGCCGGTCAAGCAGAAGTATGGAAAACAGGTTTCCTGGGCCGACCTGCTGGTGTTCGCAGGCAACTGCGCTCTGGAGTCGATGGGGTTCAAGACCTTCGGCTTCGGCTTCGGCCGAGAAGACATCTGGGAGCCCGAGGAGATCTACTGGGGTCCTGAGGACACCTGGCTCGGCGACGAGCGCTACAGCGGAGACCGTGAACTGTCCGGACCGCTCGGCGCAGTTCAGATGGGCCTGATCTACGTCAATCCCGAAGGACCCAACGGACAACCGGACCCGGTAGCGGCCGCCCGCGACATCCGAGAAACCTTCGCTCGCATGGCGATGAACGACGTGGAAACGGCCGCGCTGATCGCCGGCGGCCACACCTTCGGCAAGACACACGGTGCCGGTCCGGCCGACCTCGTCGGACCCGAACCGGAAGGCGCACCCGTCGAGCAACAGGGACTGGGCTGGAAGAGCGCCTTCGGTACGGGCGTGGGTAAGGACGCGATCACCAGTGGTCTCGAGGTCGTGTGGACTCCCACTCCGACGAAGTGGGACAACACTTTCCTGGAGATTCTGTACGGATACGACTGGGAGCTGACCAAGAGCCCGGCGGGTGCGTGGCAGTGGATCCCGAAGGATGGCGCGGGGGCCGGCACGATCCCGGATCCGTTCGATTCGTCGGCCGGACGTACTCCGACGATGCTGACCACCGACCTCTCCCTACGCCTGGATCCGACGTACGAGAAAATCACACGGCGTTGGCTCGATCATCCCGAAGAATTCGCTGAAGAGTTCGCCAAGGCTTGGTACAAGCTCCTGCATCGCGACATGGGACCGGTCACGCGTTACCTGGGACCGTGGGTTCCCGAACCGCAGTTGTGGCAGGACCCGGTTCCCTCGGCCGATGATCAACTGATCGGGGACGCGGACATCGCGATCCTCAAGAGTCGACTTCTCGATTCCGGGCTGTCCGTCTCACAGTTGGTGTCGACCGCGTGGGCGTCGGCTGCGAGCTTCCGCAGCACTGACATGCGCGGCGGCGCCAACGGTGCTCGAATTCGCCTGGAGCCGCAGAAGAACTGGGAAGTCAACGAGCCCGCAGCCCTCTCCGCGGTGCTTCAGACCATCGAGCGAGTTCAGCAGGAATTCAACCAGGCTGGTGGAGCCAAGGTTTCACTTGCCGACCTGATCGTTCTGGGTGGTACAGCGGCAGTCGAGCAGGCCGCGAAGAACGCCGGACAAGACATCACGGTCTCGTTCACGCCGGGACGTACGGATGCGACTCAGGAGCAGACAGACGTCGACTCGTTCGAGGTACTCGAACCCCGGGCCGACGGATTCCGGAACTACCTCAAGGGAGGGGAGAAGATTCCGGCAGAGATTCTGTTGGTCGACCGCGCGTACATGCTGTCGCTGACCCCGCCCGAGGTGACAGTTCTGGTCGGCGGACTTCGCGCGCTGAACGCGAACTTCGGCAAGACCGGCCACGGGGTGTTCACCGACCGTCCCGAGACGTTGACCAACGATTTCTTCGTCAACCTTCTCGACATGGGTACCGAGTGGAAGCCGTCGAAGACGGATGAGAACGTCTACGACGGGGTTGATCGGGCGACTGGAGCTCCGAAGTACACGGCAACTGCGGTCGACCTTGTTTTCGGATCGAATTCGCAACTGCGCGCACTCTCCGAGGTGTACGCCAGCGAAGACGCGAAGCAGAAGTTCGCCGAGGACTTCGCTGCCGCCTGGACCAAGGTGATGGACCTCGACAGGTTCGACGTCAACTGATTCAGCAGATTAGCCGTCGGCGCCCCGCGAGCTTTGTTCTCGCGGGGCGCCGCCGTTTCCCGCACGATAGCGTGGTCATGTGGCCGATCAATTTGCGCTGGTACCAGCGGTGTACGTGATGTTTCGTCGAAGCAACCCGGCGCAACGGCCGGAGGTGCTGTTGCAGTTGCGTGAGGGCACCGGTTTCATGGACGGATACTGGGCTCACGCTGCTGCGGGACACGTCGAACTGGGGGAGTCGGCACTCGATGCGGCTGTCAGGGAGGCCGCGGAAGAACTTGGCGTGGAGCTGCTTTCCTCGGAACTGAAGCCACTCACCGTGTTGCATCGCCGACATGCGGAAGGGGTCGACCCGGTGGATCATCGAGTGGACTTCTTCTACGAATGCCGCACGTGGTCGGGTGAACCACGCCGGATGGAGCCGTTGAAATCTGCAGATCTGCGGTGGTGGCCGGTTGACGAACTCCCGGAGAAGTTGGTCGACCACGAGCGTTTCGTGATCGAAGCCCACCACGCCGGTCAGCTCGCACCCATCCACAGTTACGGCTTCTGACCGAGCGAGGATCCAATTCAGGCTTCGCTCGCAACGATGACCGGGCAGTGAGCTTTTCGAATCATTGCACTGCTCGTGGTGCCGAGAGCGGTGTCGTCGAACGAACCTCGGCCGCGCCGGCCCACGACGAGAAGCCGTGCCTCGGTGGAGAGTTGTTCCAGAATGGCAACCGAAGGGCCGTCGTACTCGATCTGTCGGATGGTGACGCCGGGGTAGAGCGTGGCCCAACCTGAAAGTTGCCACGTCAGCGGCGTCGAATGCTGGGGCGCGTGCCAGGCTTCGAAGTTTCGACTCAGCTCGGCCTCGGGCGGGACAGCGTGCACGACGACCAGTTCGGTGTTCGCGGCCTCGGCTTCCTTGAATGCAATGGCCAGAGCGCTTTCGCTGTAGGCGCTTCCGTCCAAACCGACGACAACGGGAAGATCAGCCGTAGCCTGGCTTTCACACGAAGTTCCGACTGTTGCGAATGAACATGCCGGGGCGGGTGCAGTGAGATCGTCCTGTTGAGTGACGATCAAGGGGTTGACGATCAAGGCGGCCTCGGACGTCAACGCGGTGAGGATTGCGGTGTTCTCCCCGGAGATCAGATCGGTCCGGATCCGAAGATCTGGCGACACCGACTCTGCGATCTGAATGGCTTCCATGAACAGGCCGGTCGGTGATGCCGAGGTATTCGGATCGCCGGTGTTCGGATCTGCGGTGTTCGGAGCTACGAAAACTATTCGCATCCAGAGACTGTGGCGATGCGCGAACTCGGCCGCCCACGTGATCACGTCGGTGCGCAGCGGGGATCCATCGATGCACACGACGACCGCTCCGTCTGCGGACCACTCCGAGGTGAAGACGTCAGTCGAAAGTTGGGAGGTCATTCCGAGCTCCTCGCGTTATGTCTGTCGAAGGTTCTGTTGAATGCGAACTGGCTTGCAGGACAGTGCCGAACAGCAATCCTGCAACCACTATCGAGCAAGCGGCAGTTGTCAGGGGCAACCACACGAGCGTCGTGACTGCGAACATGAGGACGAGCAACGGCATCAGGAGATGGCCGGGTTTCGCTCGGCGTTCAACCTGCTGACTTTCTGCCCAAACTCGATACTTCGTGCCGTCATTCATGTCATTTCACCTCTGTGCTTACCGTGGAAACCGGCTTGTGACCAAGCAGTCCGACGTGCGCCTCGTCGCGCATCCTCTCGACCATGTGGGGGTAGTGCAGTTCGAATGCCGGCCGCTCACTGCGGATTCGGGGGAGTTCGGTGAAGTTGTGTCGTGGTGGAGGGCAGGACGTCGCCCATTCGAGTGAGTTTCCGAATCCCCAGGGATCGTCGACCGTCACGATCCGTCCGTACCGATAGCTCTTGAAAACGTTCCAGATGAACGGAATCGTCGAGGCTCCGAGCACAAACGCGCCGACGGTCGAGATCGTGTTGAGAAGAGTGAAATTGTCCGACGGCAGGTAATCCGCGTACCGCCGAGGCATACCCTGAGCGCCGAGCCAATGCTGGACGAGAAATGTCGCGTGAAAGCCGATCAGTGTCAACCAGAAGTGAATCTTGGCGAGCTTCTCGTCCAACATCCGGCCGGTCATTTTCGGGAACCAGAAATAGATTCCGGCGTATGTCGCGAACGCGATTGTTCCGAAGAGGACGTAGTGGAAATGCGCGACAACAAAGTACGAGTCGGTGACATGAAAGTCCAGGGGCGGGCTTGCGAGAATTACGCCGGAGAGTCCGCCGAACAGGAATGTGACCAGGAAGCCGACGGAGAACAGCATCGGCGACTCGAAAGTCAACTGCCCCTTCCACATCGTGCCGATCCAGTTGAAGAACTTGACTCCGGTGGGAACTGCGATGAGGAAGGTCATGAACGAGAAGTAGGGGAGGAGAACGGCGCCGGTTGCGTACATGTGGTGCGCCCACACAGCGATCGACAGAGCTGCAATTCCCAGTGTTGCGTAGACCAATCCGGTGTATCCGAAGATCGGCTTGCGGCTGAAGACAGGGAAGATCTCGGAGACTATGCCAAAGAACGGAAGCGCCAGAATGTAGACCTCGGGATGGCCGAAGAACCAGAACAGGTGCTGCCACAACATGACTCCACCTGTCGCGGGGTCGAACAAATGCGCTCCCAGGTGCCGGTCCACCCACAGCCCGATCAAGGCAGCAGCGAGCAGCGGAAAAACGAGGAGGATCAGCATGCTGGCGACCAGCGCATTCCACGTGAAGATCGGCATGCGGAACATCGTCATCCCGGGGGCCCGCAGGCAGACGATCGTCGAAACGATGTTGACTGCGCCGAGGATGGTGCCGACGCCGCCGAGAGTAAGCCCGATGATCCACAGGTCGGCACCCATACCGGGGGAGTGGAGTTCGCTGGTGAGTGGCACGTAAGCGGTCCAGCCGAAATCTGCTGCACCACCGGGTGTTACGAACCCGGCGGAGGCGATCAGGCCGCCGAAGAGATACAACCAGTAGCTGAACGCATTGAGCCGCGGGAAACACACGTCCGGCGAGCCGATCTGCAGCGGCATGAGGTAGTTGGCGAATCCGAAGAAGACCGGGGTCGCGTACAGCAAGAGCATGATCGTGCCGTGCATGGTGAACAACTGGTTGTACTGCTCGTTTGACAGGAATTGCATTCCCGGGACAGTCAATTCCATGCGCATGAGCAGCGCCATCAGTCCGCCGATCAGGAAGAAGGCAAACGATGTCACGATGTACATCAGCCCGATCATCTTGTGATCGGTGGTCCTCAGGATCTCGACCAGTTTCGAACCCTTCGGAGCGGTCCGGGGAGTTGCGCCGACGTGGATATCGACCTCGTCGACCGGCCGGGGCGCGAGATCAACCACGACGGCCGCCTGTGCGCATCGACGTGACGAAATACCGAGAATTCTTGGGACTGTGGAACATAAACGCAATGATCGCGGCGGCCACGACCTCGGACGAGGGGAAAAGGTCCCGAGGATCGGACAGGGCGGCATGGCGTAGATCACGTGGTCCGGTACGGTCGAAAGACAATTGTCCTTGCGGATGGAAAGCGAGTTGTCATGGCATGTCGTATCAGTGAATTGGTGCTCGGTTGCCGGGATCCTGAGGTTCTGGGGCGGTTCTGGTGCGAGGTCCTGGACTTCGTCGTGCTCGATCGAATGCACGACGGTTCTCTGGAGATCGGCCCGCGCGAAGGGTTCGGCGGTCCGCAGCCGACGATCATCCTCAGTCGCAGAGACGAACCGGAGAAGGGTAAGCCCCGCCTGCATATCGACGTCAACGCCACCGACCGCGATCAGGAAGCCGAACTGGAACGCCTATTGGGTCTTGGTGCGCGGCCGGCCGACATCGGCCAGACGGGGCAGGAACAATGGCATGTCCTGGCCGATCCAGAAGGTAACGAGTTCTGCCTGCTCAAGGCCCAACTGGATCCGCTCTGACGCTCAACGGTGCTGGATTGACAACGGACTTCGCCTGGGGCTCAGCGGAACTCGCCACACTAATTCGGTGACGCCGTTCTCGCTGGTGATGTTGCTCGAGCCGCCGCACTGACGAGCGCGGGTCGCCAGGTTGTCGAGACCGTGGATTCTGGTTGCCTGGTCGATTCCCACACCGTCGTCGACGATGCTGATGACAAGATCTTCCGTTGCCCGGATGGTGACGTCGATGGCGTTGGCATGGGCGTGCCGCAGAGCATTGCTCAACCCTTCTCGCACAACGGCTTCGGCGTGCGGGGCGAGTCGAGCCGGGACGGAACTGTCGATGGTCCCCTCGAAAGTGACGCTGGGAGTGATCGACGAGTGACCGGACAGACCGTTGACGGCGTCGAGTAATCGGCGTCGCAGGCTTGTGGGAGTCGACATCTCACTCGTGTGGAGGTCGAAGACTGCGGTGCGGATTTCGCGGACCGTTCGATCGAGTTGATCAACGGAGTTGTCCAACACCGTGCGAATGGTTTCCTCGTCGCCGGGACGTTGCAATGCCCCCTGCAAACTCAATCCGGTGGCGAACAACTGCTGAATGACGTGGTCGTGAAGATCACGCGCGATTCGGTCTCGATCTTCGAGGACGTCGACCAGTCGCTCTTTTCGTTGCTGTTCGGCGAATTCGACAGTGACAGCGGCGATGTCGGCCATTGCCGTCAGCTGCTCGATCTCATCGACGCCCCACGGACGATCGCTGCGGCGTGACGCGAAGAGGACGCCGCCGCCGAACGAGGTTCCCGACAATGGGAGTGCGACGACGGATTCCTCGCTGGAAACATGCAGTGCCGGAACAGCACTGGCGCTGGGGGCGGAAATCGTTCGCCGGCTGCGGGCAGCTTCGTCGATCACGGTTCCGGAAAGATCGAGAACTGTGCCGTCCGAGACGGTCATCCCGCGAGTCCGGGATTCTGCGACGTGAACACCCGGCCCTTCGCCGAGGTCGTAGCGAACTATGCACACCAGATTGCCGTCGGTGAGACGGCGCGTCGTGCGAACCAGTTCGGCCAGTGTCTCGTCGCGAGATCCTCCACTGAGCAGGCGTGCGTTTACGGCGGCGACGGCCTTGAGCCACGCTTCCCGCGTTTGGGATTCCTCGAACAGACGCGCATTGTCGATGGCGATGCTCGCAGCGTTTGCCAGAATCTGGAGTACGGCCTCGTCACGGTCGTCGAATGCAGTCCGTTCCGAGCTGTCCGCGAGGTAGATGCTGCCGAACACCTCGCCCCTGACGAAGATCGGAACACCGAGAAACGTGTCCATCGGTGGGTGATTGGTTGGAAACCCCGCCGAGGACGGGTGTGAGGCGATTCGGTCGGTTCGAACCGGACAAGGTTCTTGAACGACCAGGCCCAGCAGTCCGTGACCTTCGGGAAGATGCCCGATCTTGGCAACCTGCCCCTGATTCAAACCGGAATGGATGAAGCGCGACAAGCGGCCGTCGGGAGACTTCACGCCGAGCGCACCGTAGTCCGCTTCGAGCACATGTCTTGCGACGTCGACTATCTGTTGCAGCGTTTCGTCGAGTTGGAGGGTGGACCCGACTGTCAATACGGCACTGAGCAGCTTGGGAATTGCAGTCGGGTTGAGGGCAGTCAGCTCTGCGCTTCCGGCGATGTCGCCGAAAAGGCTGAGCATGAGCGCGTCGCGGCTACCTGGCATGGTGTGTGCCTGTAGTGGCGGAGAATGGTGAACCGGACGGCGTCAGTAGGTGTGTGGTCGCCTGTCCCGATGGATCCGGGTAAGCAGTGCCCGCACGAAGCTTGGTCGCCAGAACTGCAGCCTGCGTTCGACGTTCGAGACCCAGTTTTTCGAGGATGCGTGAGACGTAGTTCTTGACTGTTTTCTCCGAGAGTTCCGCGTGCGTGCTGATCTCTCGATTGCTCAGCCCCTTGCCGATCAACTCGAAGATCAACAGTTCCTGATCGGTCAACAGTGCTGCCGCAGTGCCCGACTCCTGCTCGGATCGGATGCGCCGGACCAAACCGACCACCGCCTGAGTGTTCAACAGCGATTTGCCGGTGGCGACCGTACGGATCGCGGATACCAGGTCGTGGCCGCGGATGTTCTTGAGGACGAATCCGCGTGCGCCGGCGATCAGGGCGTCGAGTAGGGCGTCGTCGTCGGAGTACGACGTGAGCATCAACGTGGCCGCTTCCGGGCAGGTCGACGCCAGTTCCCGGCACAGTTCCACACCGTTGCCGTCGGGAAGTCTGACGTCCATGACGACCACGTCGGGTCGGCATTCGGGTATTCCGTCCGAAGCTTCGCGAACACACGACGCCTCGCCCACAACGTTGAGTCCCGATACCTGATTCAACAGGTCTGCCAATCCACGACGGACGATCTCGTGGTCGTCGACCAGATAGATGCCGATCGTCACGGTGGTCACCTCTTCCAGCTCGCGCCTGCCATCGATGTTACCGGACGGTAATGTACTGGCAAGGACGGGTTGTTCGTCAAACGGTCGACAAAAAACCCGCGTCGAACGGTGCGAGACCGAGTGTCGATTGCACAGAGTCAAAGGTCCCGATCGCGACGAGATATGGATCACCGAGGTTCGGCTAGGCGATCAGTGTGAAGTGAATGTGATTGCGCCGGTGCCGTTTCGATCGTTTCAGTCCGTAGGCGCGAGTTCGACCGAAACGTAAACTCCCTTGCCTTTTCGATGTGCGAGGGCTTCGCCAGGACGATCGATACCGTCCAGTTGGAGAACGATGGGGCCTTGTTCCGGATAGAAATTGCGCCACCAGCTTTTCTTGTCCGGCATGGCAACTCCGATCGTCACATGGTCGCCTTTTCTTTTGTAGGACACGGGCGCGCTGAAGGTACGTCCCGATTTGCGGCCGACGTAGGTGATGACGGTCATTGAACGGCCGAGTAATTTGCCCACGATCGGAGCGCCGATCAGTGGTTGGACCACTACGTTGACGGCGGCGGATACACGTTGGAAAGTGTTCACAAGAAGCCCTTTCGCTTCGGATGCTGCACGGATTCGAACGCTGCACGGAAATGGTGCGTGCTGTAGTTCTATCCTGCTCGACGGTGATTGTCGCGTGGCAGAAATTGGTACAAACCGGTGCGCCGAAGCGAGTAGCGTGGGGGTACGTCGAGGGTCATTCGTATATGCGCGGTCAAGCCATGTCGTCCTCGACGCCAACCCGGTCTGTGGTCGAACGGCCGAGAACTGGAGCGCCTGTATGGCGTCGAACCCGTCCGATGTGTCGAATGCACCAGGGCAAGCCGAGTCGACAGACGCGGATCAGAAAACGCCGTCCATTTGCCCTGCGTGTCAGCACAGTATGGAATCCCACGATCCGCTCGGCGTTCGGTTCTGCGCAGTGACAGCCGACCGCGGTCTCGATCGAAAGTGCATCTGCGCTGCCGATCGTGAGGAGATGCAGCACTATTCGCGATACTGAGCTTTCGGGCTGAACAGCGCCGGAGATCCTTCAATTCGCAACGACTGAACCGCTATTGACGGCGGTACAAACGCGGTCTAGATTAATCGAATCAAATTCGATTAATTGCGGAGGTGCTGGAAGTGGAGGCCGAACTTCTGTTCGTCGGAGGCACGATTCGTACGGGGGATTCGGCCCGCGGTGTCAGTGACGCATTGGCCGTTGCAGGCGGCAGAGTTGTTGCTTTGGGGGATGCGGCCAGGGCGTTGGAGTCGGCCCGTACGGAAGTTGTCGACTTGGCAGGGGGAGCGCTTCTACCGTCGTTCGGCGACGGCCATGTTCACCCGTTGATGGCTGGCCTGGAAATGCGCGGCGCCAAGATTCGTGATTGCGACAGCATCGACGAGGTGGTGCGGGAAGTGCGTCGCTGGGCGGACGCGAATCCGGACGCCGAGTGCATCTTCGGAGAGGGCGTCTCTCCCACTCTGGCGCCGGGCGGACTGTTCGACGCCCACTGGCTCGACGATGTAGTGCGGGACAGGCCGGTCGTCTTGCGCACGATGGACTATCACACCGCGTGGGTCAACAGCGCCGCGCTTCGGAGCGCCGGTCTGACGCGCGATACCCCGGATCCGGTCGGCGGGGAAATTGTGCGAACAGCTGACGGCGAGTTGCTGGGGACGCTGCGTGAATGGGGAGCGATCAACCCGGTACTGGCTCTTCTTCCCGAGGTGACACTTCACGACGGAGTCGATTCGCTTGCTGCGGCATCGAAAATGCTTGCGGCAGCGGGTATCACTTGGGTTCAGGATGCATGGACCGAGTTGGACGATGTCGAGATCTGGTTGGCCACCGCTGAAAGCGGGCGCCTGTCGACGCGAGTGAATCTTGCCTTCCGAGCAACACCTGAGAGCTGGAAAGCCGACCTACCGGCGTTTGTCGAGGCTCGGCAGAAAGTTGCAGAACGGGGCGGTGACACAGTCAGAGCCGAAACGGTGAAATTCTTCGCCGACGGTGTCATCGAGGCGGGCACGGCAGCGCTCCTTGCGCCGTACTCGGACTGCCCGCATTCGCACGGAATCAGTAACTGGACGACGGATGAACTCGGTCGGGTTGCAGCTGAAGTGGACCGGTTGGGCTTTCAGATCCATATCCATGCCATCGGTGATGCAGGTGTACGCATGGCGCTCGACGCGATCGAATACGTCGATCGCTGTAATGGCCCGCGTGATCGGCGCGCCACGATCGCGCATCTGCAATTGGTTGACGGCGACGACCTCGACCGGTTCGAATCATTGGGCGTGATTGCCAATTTCCAGCCGCTCTGGGCTCAGCTCGATCCTCTGATGACGGAACTGACCATTCCGCGTATCGGCGTCGACCGCGGTGAGCTGCAATATCGCATCGGAAGTCTCGCCGAGCGAGGCGCGCGAGTGGCATTCGGCAGCGATTGGCCCATCACGGCCCACGAACCGATCAAGGGAATTGCCACCGCAATTCACCGCCAGACGTCTGCAGGAGTTCCGAGCGAAGGATGGCTGCCTCGTGAACGCGTCGGCCTCGACTGGGCCCTCGCGACATATTCGGCCGGTATCGCCTATCAAGGGTTCGAAGAGAACTCGTGGGGTCGTCTCCTTCCGGGCATGCGAGCCGACATGATCCAGCTGCCCGTCGATCCCCGCCACCTTGCTTCGTCCAAGGAGCTCAGTGACCTGGTCGTGTCCCGAACCTGGTTGGCGGGTAAGCGCGTTCATTGACCTCCCGGCCGGATTCGCGACGGCTACTCGTGCACCTCATGCAAGAGGCGTCGAAAACCTGAAAGCAATGCCGTCCAGCCGAGTTCGAAGGCTTGCTCGGCCCTGGCCGGTCCCCTCGGTGCCGCGGCAAGTGCCCGAGTCAGGGCGTCGTCGGGTGTTGTCGCGTCCGCTTCGATCATGACCTCCGGTGCGGCCGCATCCAGTGCCGCTCCGAGCAGAAAATTCTCCGATGCAGTGATGACGGCCAAGATGTGGTCGTCCGGGAATCCCGCCTCGCACAGACCCGCAGCGGGAGCGCGGTACACCGACAGTGACGTGGGGTCGCGCACCGTCTCCGTGGCGAGGAGGCGGATGGAAGTGGGGTGGCGACTGAACGCGGCTCGATACGACCTCGCCCACTCGGAGAACGCTTCGTCCCATGGCAAGCGCTCAAACGACGACCCGTCGATTTCACGTACGACGCGATCACGAACCAGGTCTACGACCGCGGCGCGGCCCTTGGCGTGGTGATAGATCGACGAGACTTGAACATTCAGGTGTTTCGCCAGGTCAGGCATCGTGAAGTCGCCGTCGCGGTCGACTAGTTCCAGTGCAGCCTTTGCGATCCGTTCGCGGTCCAGGCGTGCGATACGAGGTCTACCCACGGTCCCACCTCTCTAATCGAAGTTGATTCGATTATGCCCTTGTGGCGCCGGTCACAAGGATCTATCATAATCGAAACTGATTCGATTAATCCGGTCGGTGATTCCCGTTCCTGTTTTCTCCTCGTCATGCCCCTTCCTTCACTGGAGAAGTGCCTCATGAAGAAATCTGAAACCTCGCCCACCGTGCAGCTGCAAGGAGGCGTCCTGGGCACTGCCGGGATCGTCTTCTTCGTCGTGGCCGCCGCGGCTCCATTGCTGGTGATGGCAGGGGTCGCGCCGCTGGCCTTGAACATTGCAGGCATCGGGGCTCCGGGCGGATACATCTTGGCGGGGCTCGCGTTGGGAGTGTTCGCAATCGGTTTCACTGCGATGAGCAAGTACATCCACAATGCAGGCGCCTTCTACGCCTACATTTCAGTTGGACTCGGGCCTCGCTGGGGGCTCGCCGCAGCAGTACTCGCGTTGGTGTCCTACAACGCTCTCGAGATCGGAATCTTCGGGGCTCTAGGATATTTCGCCCAAACCACTATGGCGGACCTGGTCGGGGTAGATCTGCCGTGGGGATTGTGGTCGCTGTTGGGTGTTGGATTGGTGTGGTTCCTCGGATCTCGATCGGTACACCTCGGGGCGCGATTTTTGATCCTTTTGCTGACCGCGGAGACAGGGATTCTGGTTCTGCTCGCAGGAGCGGTCCTCTTTCAAGGCGGAGCCGTCGGAATCGATGTCGAATCCTTTGCTCCTTCCAATGTTTTCAGTCCAGGCCTCGGCGGGGTGTTGACTCTGGCCTTCGCTGCGTTCATCGGATTCGAAGCCACCGCCCTGTATCGGGAGGAAGCTAAAGATCCCGCTCGGACGGTTCCGCGGGCAACGTACGTTGCCGTCGCGTTCCTCGGACTCTTCTACGCATTCATGGTGTGGATCATCATTCAGGCGTACGGCCCGGATCAGGCTCTCGCGCTTGCTGCTTCCGATCCCGCCGGCATGTACTTCAACGCGATCGAGCAGTACGTCGGCGGTTGGGCGAGCACCTTGATGGAACTGTTGATCATCACGAGCATTCTCGCCAGTCTGCTCGCGTTCCACAACGCGATCACCCGCTACGTCTTTGCGCTCTCGCGTGAACGCGTGCTGCCCCGAGCGTTGGGCAAACTACATCCGGTCTACAAGTCGCCCTACGTTGCCAGCGCAGTCCAGAGTTTCCTCGCGATGGTGGTGATCGTCGTGTTCGTGATCATCGGCGCAGACCCGTACCTCGAACTCCTGCTGTGGGTGAACTCGCCAGGCATTGTCGGCATCGTCGTGCTTCAGGTCATGGCGGCCGCGGCTGTCATCGCATTCTTCTGGAAAGATCGCCGTGGGCATTCGGTGTGGAGAGTCTTGATCGCGCCCGCATCCGCTCTCCTGATGTCGGTCTACGCAACGTATTTGATCGTTGATCAGATGGAGCTGATCACTGCCGCCGGCACGGCAGTGAACGTGGTGCTCGTTGCCGTCACACCGGTCAGCTTGGCTGTCGGCTGGCTACTCGGCTCCCGACTCGAACGACGTGACCCGGCGCAGTTCGCACGGCTGGGAACTACCGACGTCGATGCCGGTCCTTCGGCCTGACTCGGCTTTTACTCCACCAGTGGTGTTCTCCTATTTGTTCGTCTTCGGGAGGCCAGGGGGATTGACCAGCGACTTGTCGACTGCCTCGTTGGTGATCTTCCACCGCTCGAGAACTTGCTCGTATGTGCCGTTTTCGATGAGATGATCTATCGCTTCGCTGATCGGTTGTACCAAGCCGTTGTCTTTCTTGACCAGTACACCGATCTGGCCCAACGCGGCCTCACCGGCCCCGGAGAACTGACCGATCACTTCGTTCTCGCCAGTCTGTGCAGCGTGAAACTGCGATGACGGGTTGGGGCCGAAGTAAGCATCGATTCGACCGGAAGACAGCGGCAGGTAGTAGTCAGTGGTCTTCTGGTACACGGTGATTTCAGCGGGAGCACGCCCGGCCGCGACGTTGTCCTCGTTCCACTTCACAAGCAATGCCTCCTGATTGGTGGCAGCGCCGACTCCGATCTTCAGTCCGGCGATGTCTTCCGGCTTCTCGAGTGAGAGATTCTTGTCCTTTCTGACTTCGAATGCGAGAGTATCGAGGCGGTACGTCGCGAAGTCGTACTTCTCTTTACGCTCTTCGGTGACCGTCACGTTGGAGATGAACGCATCTGCATCTCCCGAATCGATCCGCACTGAATTCTGGGCCCAATCCGCGACCTGAAGGTCGATTTTCAACCCGAGCACCTCTGCAATCAAATACGCGAAGTCGGTCTCGGAACCGATGACCGTCTTGTCGTCGTCGGCATAGAAGCGCAACGGCGGCGCGGTTCCAGCGTTGCCGGTGATTCGGATCGTGCCTCGGTCGCGGAACTCCTGAGGGACCTTCGCTGCGATCGAATCAACCTTGTCGGTACTGATGCGGTTCTGCTCGGCCGACAAGTTGATACCGGATGTTGTTGCACCGGAATGTTGCTCGGTCGATTCTTCATCTGGGCTTCCGCAAGCGGTGCCAAGGAGGGCAACTGTGGCCAGGGCAGAGATCAGAAGTGTCGCGGTGCGAGGACGGGTGAACATCGGGTTCCTTCCGAGAAAAGGGTTTGTCGAAGCAGGTTGTCGAGTTGAGGAAGTGTGAACTAGCTCTTCCACGCATCCACGAAGTCCACCGAGTAGAGATCGGCTTGGATGCGCAGGTCGTGAACCGCGGGAGTCGTCGCGTAGATCAACGAAGAGGCGTGCAACGGGATCGCCAGTGCCTGATCGGCAATCAGCTCCTGAATCTCCTTCAACACTTCGTTTCTCGCATCGATGTCAACGGTCTGAGATTGTTTGACCAGCAACGCATTCAGCTCGGGAGTCGAGGCGATGCCTTTGGTCGAGCCGAGAGTGGGACTGAACACCAGCAGTACGTCACCGTCGGCGCGCAAGCTCTGGAAGTAGATCGATTCCCACGTGCCGTCGGTTCTCGCGGCGTTGTCCTCGGCAGTCGAGCGAGGTTGCAAGTTCACCGTGACTCCGATGTCGCGCAGCTGAGATTGGATCAGTTCGAACTGCGATTGTGGGAGGTGGTTGCGGTAGGCCAATTCCACGGTCAGTTTCTCACCATCCTTGGTTCGGAATCCGTCACCGCCGACTGTCCATCCACTGGCGTCCAGCAGTGACTTCGCACCCGACGGATCATAGGTGTACTCGGACGAGAGATCGGTGTAGCCGGGCGCTTTCACAGACAGGATGCTGCGTGCTTTCTCGTCACTCGGTGTGTAGGTGGTGTCGATGATCTGTTGGGTATCGATGCCCTTCACCAAAGCACGCCGCACGTTCAGGTCCGCAAGTACCGGCGCGAACGTGGGGTTGAGCAAGAGCGAGTCGTTGATGCCGGCAGCAATGGACGGGATGACAGTGAGTCCGGCGCTTTGTGCGCGGTCGACGTCTGTGCTCGGAATGTCGATCGCGGCGTCCAGTTGTCCTGACGTCAAACCGCCGATTCGCACCGAGGATTCGGGGATCACCAAAAAGGTGATCGAATCCAGATATGCCTCTCCCTTGTTCTTGTTGAGTGAGGATCCCCAGTGGTACCCGTCCCGGCGGGCGAGTACGACCTTCGCGTTGGTCTCCAGTTCTTTCTGTACGAACGGACCAGAAGCGATAACGCCCTGGGCGCAGCGTTCTTCGGGCGTCTTCTTCAAGGATTCCGGTGCGATGATGGCGAGCGTGTCGGAGCGGGCGGCTTGAAGGAATCCTGCCGATGGTTCCGAGAAATCGAGTGCGACAGTCGAGGGGTCGAGTACCTCGGCCCCGATGAAGGTCGCGAGATGAGATTTTGCAGTGGTTGCGAAGCCGCTGTCTCCCAGTCTTTTCTGGCTCTCGAAGTTATCTGCCACGACCTGTGCATCCAGACGTTCGCCGTTGCTGAAGGTAACTCCGTCCTGGAGAGTGAAGACGAATCGTCGACCGTCGTTCTGGACCTCCCAGGACGTCGCCAACCAAGGCACGATCTCCCCGGTGTCGAGATTCTGGTCGACGAGTTTGTCGTAGAGGGGATGGAACGCCGTGGCGGTTTGACCGTTCAGGGTCTTGTCGATGCACGGTGGAAACGTATTGATGGCAAAGGTCAGATCGCCCCCGGACGCGGGCTCGGAGTCCGCGCTGGCAGTTGGTGTTGCAGTGCTGCAACCAGCCGCAACTGCAAGCGTCGACGCCAGGATGGCGACTCGGATCGGTGTGGATGAAAGCCGCGACGTCGTCATGGACTGAGTTCCGTTCATCGTGTGGAAGTGCGAGTGGAATCGAAGATGTTGGACCGCAAGGTCGTTCCGGTGTATTCGCGCCGGAACACGCCCCGATCTTGCAGAAGTGGCACAACGGAACTGGCGAAGTCGTCGAGCCCCCTGGGGAAGTGGGTAGCCGTCAGGATGAAACCGTCAGCTGCTCCCGATTCGAAGAGATGGGTCAACTCGTCCGCTATCTCTTGCGGCGAGCCGACAATCTCGGGAGTGAGATCGTTACGCGCGAACAACTGTGCGGCTTCGGCGATAGTGAGATCCTGGGCGTCGATCAGCCGCGCCAGACGACGCGACGGACCTTTTCCCTGATCGACGACGTCGTTGATCGGAGTTGTCGGATCGAACTGCGACAGATCGAGTCCGGCGGAGTGGGAGACCCACTCGATTGCTGCATCCGGATGGATCAGGGATCGCAGATACTCCTGCCGTTCCTTCGCGATGCTCGTCGTCTCGCCGACTATCGGTTGCACGGCGGCGACGAGGCGCACCGAATCAGGGTCGCGTCCAGCCTCTTCCGCGTAGCCGCGAATTGCCTGGCGCTTCGCTCGAAGATCTTCCTCCAACGGGTCGATCGCAAAGACCAGATCTGCCCACCGCCCACCGAACTCGCGCCCTCGCGCCGATTCACCTGCCTGGATGAAGACCGGGCGGCCCTGAGGTGATTGTGGCAAGGTGAGTGGACCCTGCACCGACAAGTATTTGCCCTTGTAGTCGGCCGCGTGAATCTTGCTTGTGTCTGCGTAGATTCCGCTGTCGCGATCGGCCAATACGGCGTCGCCGTCCCACGATGACCAGAGTGCGGTGGTCGCTTCGAGAACCTCGTCGCCGCGCTCGTACAGTTCTTCTCTCGGAAGCCGATCGACTTCGGGAAAGTTGTCGTTTGCCGGACCGGGCGCCGTCATCACGATGTTCCAGGCCGCGCGCCCACCGCTGAGTATGTCGAGGCTGCCCAGAGTTCGCGCCAAGTTGTACGGGCTGTTGAAGCTTGCCGAAAGGGTTACGCCGAGACCGATACGATTTGTTACGCCGGCTACCACTGCAGCCAACTGCGTCGGATCATGTTGAAAGCCGGTCAGCAGACCGTATTTGGTGTGGCCGTCGACGTAGTGCACACGCTCAGGTATCAATATCAGGTCGAATTTCGCTCGTTCCGCGGCTTGCGCGTATCGCTCGTAGAGCGCTCTGTCCTCGAAGGCATTCTCCGAGTACGAATGTCGCCACATTCCGGCACTGTGCATACTCGGAAACACCATGTAGGCGCCGAGGATCATCTGTCGTGTCATCGCTGGTCCGGATTCCTTGGTGTGTGATGGATGTCAGTGGAGACGGGTCGTTCGGGGTCGGCGCTCCACCCCGACCACGACGCGACGTAGACCGCGGAGCTGATGCCGACCGCTGCAAGCGCCAGTGCGTTGTGCGACGCGGCAACTCCGCCGCCGCAATACGACACGACGGTGCCACCACGCTCTATTCCGAACTGGTGGAAGTATTCTCGTAACTCGCGGTCGGGAAGTAGGAATCCGTTGTCGTCGAGTAGGTCAGTTGCCGGCGCTGAGATAGATCCGGGGATGTGGCCGGCGCGGAAACTGCTCGATCCTCGGGCGTCGAGCAATCTGCCGGCCGATGCCGCGCGCAGGGCGCCTTCTGCGTCGGCGAGTGTCGTGCTAGCGGTGGAAGGTGGTACGGGCATCGAATCGTTTGTCGATATGGGTTTTCGGGATGAAGCCCATGCGGACGATCCGCCGTCCAAGTACCGCACTGAACGTCCCGCCCAGCGAAGCGTGAACCACGCGCGGGCCGCAAGCAGGGGGCTGTCCGAACTGTAGACCACGATGTGAGCATCGGTGGATACTTTCAGATCGTTCAGTGTTCCTCCGAATGCGTCGAGATCTGGCAGCGGTCGATTCCCTTCAGTCCCGCCGCCACTGCTTTGAAAGTTGTTGATCGACAATGTGATGGACTGCGGCGCAGTAATGATTCCGGCTCCGCCCTCGCTGTTGTCTCGTACCACGTTGACGACGACGAGCGTCCGATCGGAACGAATGAGTTCGCAGAGTTCGGTTGCGGAAACAATGACTGCGCGACGCTCGATTCCCCCTGCTTCTGACATGAAAGATATTGTGTAACAATTGCTTCAGTCAAGAAAGAGATAAGATCGTGGCAATCTTTACTCATGGCGCCACGGCTGCCAGCACTTGTCCGGCATCGATGACATCTCCCACCGTTACTGTCACCGCCGAGACGATTCCGGGTGAGGAAGCACGAAGGGCAGTCTCCATCTTCATTGCTTCTACGACCGCGACGACATCACCTTCCGACACCCGCGTTCCAGTCTGCAGCACTGCCAGCACGGTTCCCGGCATCTTCGATGTGATCTCTCCGTCACTGAGATCGGAATCCTTTGCTGTATAGACTTTCTCGATTACCTTCACGGTCCAGCCACCAACGCACACCCATGTACCGGTGCCGACTCCGAGGCGTCCAGCGGTGGTTGTCAAACCATCGGCGACCAGGCTGAGCGTCACTTCGTCGGTTCCGCCCCTGACGACCACCGAAATGTTCCGGCCGTCGGCGGCGACAATCCAGTGGTTGCTTCGTTGTGAGATGACCGTGGTCGGCACGACGCGGCCGTCGGCAATGAGTTCGCGTCCGATCGGGTCGGATCCCACCTTGCGCAATGTCTCTCGATGTAGTCCGTGGGGGCCGGTCCATGACGACCCGGTGACCGGCGATTGTTCCTCGACGGAAGTCCACACCATCGCAACAGCAGCGGCGGTGGCCTGGAGCTCTGCAGAATCCGGGATCAACCGAGGGAGGTGCTCGTCGACGAAGGAAGTGTGAATGTCATCCGCGCGCACAGCCGGTGTCGCCAAGAGAAGTCGGAGGAAACCGATATTCGAGGTTCCACCGAAGTAACTGGAGTCGGCCAAAGCTCGGTCCAGTGATTCCAGTGCGGTTGACCGCGTCGGACCGCTTGCTATGACCTTTGCGATCATCGGATCGTAGAACGGCGGAATGCTGCCGGCACCCTCGAAAGCACTGTCGATGCGAACCGTCGACGGCCAGGCTACGTCCACAGAATGTGAAGGTGCGGGCCGAAATCCGTTCGACGGATCCTCTGCGTAGATTCTGGCTTGCACCGCGAAACCCCGCAGCGCGATATCGCGCTGCTGTAACGGCAAACGGGCGCCGAGGGCGATGTCGAGTTGCAGTTCGACGAGATCGACGCCGGTCACTTCCTCGGTGACCGTGTGTTCGACTTGCAGGCGCGTGTTGACTTCGAGGAAGTAGTAGCGGTTTTCGGCGTCAACCAGAAATTCGACGGTTGCTGCATTCACGTAGCCGACGCCTCCGAGTAGTCGCAGAGCGTCGTGCTGCATGGCTCCCAGGACCGATTCGGGGACAGAACTTGCCGGTGCCTGCTCGATGATCTTCTGGTTGCGACGCTGTAGGGAGCATTCACGGGTGAAGAAGTGAACTCCTGTACCGAAGGAATCGAAGAGGACCTGAACTTCGATGTGACGCGGACGCTCCACCAGCGTTTCGATCATCAGGTCGCCGCGGCCGAAGTTCCTTCCGTTCAAACCGATTGCAGAGGTGATGACCTCTCGTGCGTCATCACCCGGATGTAGTCGAACCATCCCCTTGCCGCCGCCCCCGAACACCGGTTTCAGCAGCACCGGCACGTCGAGAGATCGAACGTGACCGAGGACGGTATCGGGATCGGCGCTTGCCTCGCCCCACGCGGTGAGAGTCGGGATGCCGGCGTCAGCGGCGGCCTTCTTCGCTCTTGCCTTGTCTCCGAGTAGAGCGATGGATTCAGCGGCAGGACCGACGAATGTCAGACCTGCAGCGACGACGGCTTCAGCGAAATCGGAGTCTTCGGAGAGAAATCCGTAACCCGGGTGCACGGCGTCGCAATCCGCGGCCAGCGCGGCCGCAATGATTTGATCCGAATTGGTGTAGGACTCCGAGGGGATGTCTCCGTCCAGAAGCACGGTGTGATCGGCGAGGCGATGCCACTGTGCGTGTGAATCGACGGGGGAGGAGATCGTCACTACCGACATGCCGAGACGACGGGCCGTGCGCGCGATGCGCGTGACGATTTCGCCCCGATTGGCGATGAGAAGTCGAGTCATGTTCTCACATCCTGAAGACGCCGAAGCGCGTAGTTCCGTGATTGCGGGGAAGCATGGACAGCGCGAGTGAAACCCAGGATCGCGTGTCGACCGGGTCGACGATCGCGTCCACCCATAGCCTGGATGCGACGTACACCGACTCGCCCTGCCGGTCGTAACCTTCGCGTATCGGCCGTTTGATTTCCTCGATTTCCTCTTCCGTGAGCGGAGTTCCGCGTGTGCGCGCAGATTCGATCTTCATCAATGCCATCACCGACGCTGCTTGCTCGGAACCGACCACGGTGGTCTTCGCGTTCGGCCACACGGCCATGAAGTCAGGACCTATCGAGCGTCCGCACATCGCGAGGTTTCCCGCCCCGTAGCTTCCGCCGATGACGATGCTGAGCTTGGGAACCCTGGCGCAAGCAACGGCATTGACCAGTTTCGCTCCGTGTTTGGCGATACCTTCCGCTTCGTACTGCTTCCCGACCATGAATCCGTTGACGTTGTGCAGGAACAACAATGGGATGTCTCGTTGTGCGCACAGTTCGACGAAGTTCGCGGCCTTGAGGGAGTCCTCCGAAAAGAGCACACCGTCGTTCATGATGACCCCGACGGTGTACCCCTCGATGTGGCCGGTCCCGCAGACGATGGTTCGGCCGTAATTCGCTCGGTACTCGACTAATTCGCTGGCATCGAGCAGGTGGGCCAGAACGTCGCGCGCGACGATCGGGGTTTTCGAGGAAGCCGGGATCACCGTGTCGAGCGATTCGGGGGAGTGAAGAGGTGGTCGCGGAGATCGTGACGGCGCCCGTACCTCCCGTCGATCACCGCGGGCGACGATGTCGGCGATCATGCTCAGAGCCTCGATGTCGTCGTTGGCGATGTGATCGACGACGCCGCTGATCACCCCGTGCACGTCGGCGCCGCCGAGCTCTTGCGGTTCGACGTCGACACCGGTTGCAGCCTTGACCAACTGAGGGCCGCCCAGATAAACGGTGCCGGTACCGCGGACGATGACGGTCTCGTCGCACATCGCTGGGATGTATGCACCTCCAGCCGTGCAGGAACCCATGACCGCTGCGATCTGAATGATGCCGTCCGCCGACATTTCGGCGATGTTCTTGAACATCTCGCCGAAATGGTGCTCGTCGGGGAAGATCTCGTCCTGCATCGGAAGGAAAACACCTCCGGAATCGACGAGATAGACACACGGCAGCCTCAGCCGACGAGCGACGGATTGCAATCGCAGTTGCTTCTTGACGGTCAGCGGGTAGTAGGTGCCGCCCTTGACGGTGGCGTCGTTCGCGAAGATGGCGCAGAGTGAGCCGCGGATGAGCCCTACGCCCGTGACCAGACCAGCCGACGGGAGTTGCTCGTCGTACACCTCGAATCCGGCAAGTTGTCCGATCTCGAAGAACGGGGACTGCACGTCGAGAAGAGCATCGATGCGTTCGCGAGCGGGCAATTTGCCGCGAGCCCGGTGCTTGGCGACCGACCGCTCGGGTGCCCCGTGAACGGACAAGTGTTGCGCGTCCGCAACTCGCTCGCGAATTTCCTTGTATGCCAGTAAGTTCTGCTCGCGGGTACCGGGGTCGAGTTGTGCGGTGCGTTCAATGACTGGCATGGGACGTACCTACTGTCGGTTCGGAGGAAGCTGTGCGGAGGGAGAATACGAGCGCAGTCGCTGCTGCAGTGATCAGTGCGACGATTGCCGACCACACGCGTTCATCGGATGCGAGAGGTCCGACTACAGAGGCGATGCCGGCAATCCCCTGCTGTACGAGTCCGCAGTACGCGACGGCGATGGCTCCGCCTTCAGCAAAATGCGTCACTGCTGATGCTGCCGAGTTCGGGAAGAGAAGTGATTGCCCAAATGTCAGTGCGATGTATCCGAGCAGGAAGACCGCGAGCAACGGCGTGGAACCGAGTGAGGGATACCAGCAGAGCATGAGGACGAGACCGGCAAGCAGCATGCACAGCGCACCTCGGCGCATCAACTTCTCTGAACCGACGGTTGTGGCCCTTCGATTGACGTAAAGCGCGCCGCTGAAGTAGGCGGTTCCGTAGAGGATTCCGAAGGCTCCGAATGCCCACGGTTGCAGGTCGAATCGATCGCTGAACAGGAAGGGGCTCGATTGCTGCACCAGCACTATCGCGCCGAAACCCAGGCCCCCCGCAATGGCTGGTTTGTAGAACTGGGGTGTCAGGACTATGGCATTCCACCGAACAACGCGTTCGTTGTTGTCGCGGACTGTGGTGTTCTCGGTCCTCAGTGCCACCGCAGCGAGTGCTGCTCCGAGTACTCCGAGCACGCCGAAGCCGGTTCGCCACGAGGTGAACGACGCGAGAGCGCCGCCGATCAGTTGACCACCGCCCAGAGCCACCACAAATGCCATCGACAACAGCGACAATCGACTAGCCAACTCCGAACCGGTGAACTTGTCCTTCACCATCATTCGCACGATGATGGCCGCACCCCCTGCTCCGATGCCTTGAACGATCCGGCCGATCAGTAGTACGGCGACGCTCTGGACCAAAGCCAATGCAACGCAGGCGATCACGAACAATACCAAGCTGGACAACAGTGCCGTCCTGCGTCCGAGTCGATCTGCCAACCGCCCCCACACGACCACCGGAAGTGCGGCACTGATCACGAAGAGTGTCACAGACCACTTCACCACGGAATCTTCGATGCCCAGATCCGTCGCGATCTTCGGCAGTGAAGGGAGGTAGATGGTCGTGGCCATTTGTGCTGTCAACACGACGGCACAAGCCAGAGGTGTCACTGCGACAGTGCGGTCGTCGCTCATTCCGTGACTCTTCGTAGGACGTCGGCGAAGCGCTCGATCGTTGCATGTGGAAGGTCCGCCCGAAGCATCAGTCTCAGCCCGGCTTTGCCCCGGCCGATGACAGGGAAGAAGACCGCCGATGTGTAGAAACCGCTAGCCAGCAGTTTCTGTGCTGCGGTGATGGTTTGTTCTTCCTCGTGGAGCGTGACGAAGCGGATCGGGAGTCCATCGCCCGATGCCGGCGTGTCGACGAGCGAATCGAACAGTTCGACAACCGTGCGGAGTTGCCGCTGCCGCTTGTCGACCTCTCCGCTGCGGTGGAGCTCCACGGACGCCGCAATAGCACCCAGCCCGGCTACGTTCACACGCTGCGACCACGTCAACGGGCCGCCGTAGCGAAGTGCGAGATCACGATTTCGACTGTCCCGGTTCCGGCCGAGTGCGATCGCGCCGCCGGAAGCACCGAATCCCTTGTTCAGTGATGTCAGCAAGAATGTTCGATCATTGAGGCTGCCGATGAGATCCAGGACCGCGCCACGCCCGTTGTGTCCGATGACCGAGGTGCTGTGCGCCTCGTCGAGAACGAGAATCAGTCCGTATTTGGCCTGTAATGCAAACAGTTCGTTCAGCGGCGCCTTCCCGCCTGTGCTGTAGACGGTGTCCGCCACGTATGCCACCTGAGAATTTGTTCGGCAAAGACTTTCGAGTTCATCGACGTCGTCGTGCCGAATGGTCACGATCGTCGTTTCGTCGGCGACGCTCGCCTTCATGGCATTGAGGCAGAAGTGTGCGTTCTTGTCGAACACCATGAGGGGAGGTTCACCGCCGGTGAGCAACCCGGACGCAACGAGGGGGAGCAAACTCCACGCAGCGTTTGCGGCGGATCCGAGGGTGAGCACATGTGCGTCAAGCAGTTCGCTCAACGCGGCCTCTGTGTCGTCGAGAAGGCTGGAGTGGACTCTCATCCGCGAGATGGAACTGTTCAACGTTCGTTCGCGCTCGAGAGCGGCGATCGCACCCGAACGAATTCGGTCGTCGGTGTCGAGCCCCAGATACGAGTACGTGGAGAAGTTCTCGAATTCGTATCCTTGGATCGTCCGGTGTTCGAAACCTGCGACGCGATCGGCGGTGATATCGGCCAGACCCTCACTGACTGCGCGATCCCAGAATGGGTTGCTCAAATCAGCAGCACGCCTGAGGTTGGAGTACAGATTCCTATCTTTCAAGCTCTCGGCAACCGTCATTTCGCGGCTGGTCCCTTCACTGGATTCGATAGCGGAATTACTGCGTTGATGCACTGAGATGCATCATCGTCAGTTGACATCGCTCATTGAGAACGAAAGACAATTCGATGTCAAGCATTACGGATTCGAGACGCCGAGAAAAAGGAAGAAACCCCATGGTTTGGAACTAGTTGAATCTGTAACTTAAGGCGTTGTTGCACTTCAGTGACGGTGATGATTTATCACGATTTCCCGTGATAAATCGGATAATGTCGTGAGTCACAGGCTTGTGTGCGCATCCACGTGATGTCCGAAGAATATTATGATCCGCATGCGTCAAAGGGTTGGCAGGGAAGCGATAAGGCTTCTGTCTGATATTTTTCGAGGATCTCGTGGAGGTTCGGCAATCAGGCAATTAGGCGATCGTGTATCTGGAATCGATTTTCTTCTTAATGAATTTCAAGACGTGTTAGGTCCGCTTATCGAATTCTTTACTCGTTGGATGGATGATCCGGCAATGATTCATTCTCGTCGCGACCACTTGCCGCGCAGAAGCATCAGTGCGGTAAGGGTGAGGCCCCATCCGATCGTGGACAGTGCGACGCCCACGCCTGCCTGTCCGGTGGCATCAGTACTGGCGTCGATACTGAATGCTGTGGTGAATCCCGCAGCCGTGCCGGCAGCTGCAGTCAGGCCGCCTGCCTTCATCCACCGCGACCGATGTGCGGAAACGAAACACGCGAGGATCACCGTTAATCCGCAGGCAAACACCTGCCAGGGAGGAAACTGCGTCGGGGCAGGCAGGCCGGGGCCGCGGAATCCGCCTTTGTAGTCGGCTGACCAGCTGAGCCAGCCCACACAAGACAGAAAGCCCAGCGCAAAGGCCAACAGGCCGGTGCGCCACAGTCCGAGTGGGCCCGATCCCGTGCGCCCGGCGTCGAGGGCGGTCGTGGAGTGCTCCACGCCAGTTCGTTCCGAACGCCAGATTGTCCAGATGATGCTTGCGCCGATAGTTGTGGGTACGCCGACGAAGATGAATGCAATCCAGAGAAACTGCGGCCAGGAAAACTCGAGATCGACAGTCATGATCGGAGTATGCGCGAACTTCGAATCCTGTGCGCCCATCTACCGATCTGGCGAGTTGCGGGTCAGCCTTCCTCGACCTTCTCCACATGTGTACTTGCCGGGTCCAGGTCGATATTCCGTGCGTTGATCAGTCGAAGCCTGGGCACCGGATCGCCCGTGGTGTCGTCGATCAAGATCGAGTGTGGCTCACCGTCATCGAAGGCGTGGCGCTCTCCCCATTGCCGCAGGCTCGTGATCACGATGAACAGATCCATACCGCGTCCGGTCAGGATGTACTCGTTGCGGGTCCCTTGTTCGTTCGGTCGGACTTCGAAAATTCCTTGCTCGACAAGGGTTTTCAGCCTGTCCGTCAAGATATTCTTTGCGATGCCCAGGTTTCGCTGAAACTGACTGAACCTCGACGACCCGTCGAAGGCGTCTCGCACGATCAACAGCGACCATCTGTCGCCGATGATGTCGGCCGCTCGGGCCGTCGGGCAGTGCGGGTCCGTCCATTGCGTGCGATCAGGCATCGGGTTCCTCATTGGTTGCGTTTTGAAACTGTATTGACATAGTCTTCAAATGGTATCAAAACGCAACCAAATTGAGGTAGAAGTGACTGCACGTCAATCTGTCGAGAACGCACGGGACAAGTTCAAAATGCCTCGTGGACTTCGCCTGTTGCTCGCGGTGCTCTGCGGTGTCTCGGTAGCCAATATCTACTACGCACAGCCGCTCCTCGGGCAAATCGGTTCAGATCTTTCCATCCCTCCGGCCGGCCTCGGCTTCGTAGTCGCACTCGCCCAAATGGGTTACGTGGTGGGGTTGATCGTGTTGGTGCCACTGAGCGATCTCGTGAATCGCAAAAGATTGATCGCAATCCAGATCGTCTCTGCTGCAACAGGAACGATGCTTGTTGCTCTTGCAGCCACGAATCTGCAACTGCTGATCGGGATGGCTGTCGCAGGCACGTTCTCGGTCGTCGTTCAAGTCGTAGTCGCCTACGCTGCGGCAATCAGCGACCCAGATGAGCGGGGCGCAAACATCGGTGTGATCACCAGCGGCGTTGTCGTCGGCATCATCCTCGCTCGGACTGTCGCCGGCGCAGTTGCGGATCTGGCAGGCTGGCGGGCTGTCTACGCGGGATCCACCTTGATTTCGGTCCTGATCGCGGCGCTCGCGTCGACGATGCTGCCGAAAGACCCTCGTTCGCAATCGGATCGGGGTTCGTACGTGGGTGCAATGGGATCGGTCGTGACATTGACTCTTACGAACCGACTATTTCGCACGAGGGCTCTGATCACCCTGTTCCTGTTCGCGTCCTTCGGTGCGCTCTGGAGCGGTATGGCATTACCACTGAGCGAGGAGCCATGGCGATTGTCGACCACACAGATCGGGCTCTTCGGAATCGCCGGATTGGTCGGAGCATTGGGCGCGATCGGTGCCGGACGTTGGGCCGATCAAGGCAAAGCCCAACGCGTCACCGGGGCGTCGTTGGTCGTTCTCTTGCTGTCGTGGGTTTTCAACGCGCAGGCGACGCACTCGCTGGTGTTACTCGTAGTCGGTGTTGTTGCTTTGGACTTCGCCGTGCAGGCTGTTCATGTCTCGAGCCAGAACCTGATCGTCGCGGATGAACCGGAATCGGCCGGGCGGACCATCGGTAGTTACATGGTGTTCTATTCGTTGGGCAGCGCGGCTGGGGCGGTTTCCACCACTATGGTTTTCGACGCGGCAGGGTGGGGCGCTGCAAGTATTCTCGGCGGCGCCTACGCGTTTGCAGCCTTGATCGTGTGGACGGTCGATCGATTGCGGACCCGCAACACCCTAGGGAGTGGGGAGCCACGTCCTGGCCGCGACGACCAAGGCGTTCACGCCGATGGTCAGGGTCGGCTCGATCACGGGAGCGTAGTGCGGGGAGTGGTTCGACGGCACGGTTCGCAAAGCCGGATCGGTCATGTCACCTGTCGTGAACAGTGAAGGGTCGGTACCGCCCAACAACCAGTACGACAGTGGCGCACCGGCACTGGTCGCGAGAATGCCGACGTCTTCACTACCTGCTCCCGCACCGGGATCGAGAATCTTGTTCGTCCCCAACCATTCGGCGAAGGCATCGAGTGTCTTGTCCAGCGCCGCCGGGTCATTGACGACGATCGGAAAGTGCTCCGTCTCGGTGATGGTCGGTGGGGTGGGAGCGCCGGCGGTGGCCGCTTCGCCCTGGACGATGCGGTCGACGCTATCCAGGATGCGCTGACGCACAACTGCGTCGTAGCTGCGGATGTTGAGTTGCAGTTCTGCTTCGCCGGGAATGACGTTGGCGGCATCTCCAGCATGGATGGAGCCGACGGTGAGGACAGCTGTTGCAGTACTCGGGACCTCGCGTGAGATGACAGTTTGCAAACGCAACACGGTTTCGGCCGCCATGACCACGGGATCGACCGAGTTCTCCGGCATAGATCCGTGGGCGCCCTTTCCGACCAGTCTCACACGAAGTGAGTCCGATCCCGCATACGAGGGGCCGGCGTGCCCGGCGATCGTGCCTGCCGGTAGCGGCGATACGTGTTGGCCGAGAACGATGTCGGGCTTCGGGAATCGCTCGAACAGTCCGTCGTCGACCATGGCTTGCGCACCCGCGCCAAGTTCCTCCGCCGGTTGGAAGACGAGGACAAGAGTGCCGGACCAGGTCGTCGTGTCCTGCGAGAGGATCCGGGCTGCACCGAGTAAGCAGGTCGTATGCAGGTCATGGCCGCACGCGTGGCTGACCGAGACGGTCTTCCCCTGATCGTCGGTCGTTGTCACGGTGCTGGCGTAGTCCAATCCGGTTTCTTCCCGAACCGGGAGGGCGTCCATGTCCGCACGCAGCAGCGCTGTGGGGCCCGCTCCGTTCTTCAGGACTCCGACGACTCCGGTTGTCCCGACGCCGGTAGTCGTGTCGAATCCCAGTGCTGTCAAATGTCCTTCCACCAGACTGGATGTTCGATGCTCGTGAAATCCAAGTTCCGGGTTGCCGTGGAGGTCTTTGTACAGGTCGATCAAATCCAGATCCACTGCGATCGTTTCGTGCACTGACGAGGTCATGAGAGTCCTCTCGGTAGCGTCTTTTCAGGCTAACCGGGATGACGGGTCGGTAAACAGGACCTTAGGCCCCACCGCGTCCGCGATGCGGAGTTCTGGTGCTACGGCACGTAGAACGATGCGACACCTGGGGTGATGATGGATCCGGCCACAGACGTCACGGCGACAGCGACTTGACCGGTCCCGGTCTGCACGATCGCCCCTGCCGGGACTCCGTTCAGACCGTCCGAGAGACGAGCGGAGCCGGAGACCCCGGTCGAAAGGTTCAGCCAGCGCACTTCGGACGAGAGCAGGCATCCCCAGCGGTCTTCCTTGCCCCCGGTGATCGTCACTGTGCCGGGTAGTTCGCCGACTACAGCTACGCAGCGGACCGCCGGCGCGTCGAAGCTGCCGTTCCGCGTCGAAGCTGCCGTTCGGGTTGCCGTACGGCGCAGGGTTGATCTGGAATGGAATGGTCACCGCAGCGGATGCGAGCGCTACCGACGTCAGAGCCGACGTGATCACGACGGATGTGCAGACGCTCAGTCGGCGAACGAGATTCATCACGGAGGCCTCCAGCCATATCCAGGCGATTTGCTTATTCCCCGACATAACGTCTTGGTCGTAACTTCCCTTCTTGCACCGCCGCATTGAAGACGACAGCCTCACCATATCCGGTTGCACAGGAGAATTCAGGTACTCGTCGCTATTCGATACCTGTAGCGGCCTCAGATGCCGTCCGTCGAACCGCTCGAGGGGATCAGAACGCGCGGATTCAAGATGTTGTTGGGGTCGACAGCGTTCTTGATGGTCCTGTTCAGTTTGCTGACGACGGGATCGAGCGAGTTCGACAAGCGATCTCGTTTATCTTGTCCTACACCATATTCTGTTGCTGCGAATCCGCCCAGAGTGCTCACGAGTTGATAGATTTCTTGTCGCGCCGCGGAGGCGGATTCAGCGGCGGCCACGTCTCCGATGGGGTAGTTGAGGACTGGGTGCGTGAGCTCGTCGGCTGCGTGGGTGTAGCTGACGATGGTGGTGCTGTAGCGCTTCGCGATGTCGGCTATACCGTCGGTGAGCTCGGGGAGTCTGTCGATGGGTACCGCGACGTCGTCGCCGATGACCACCCCTTTCCGCTCGAAGGCTTCGTAAACGGCATAGCGGGGGCGGATGAACAGTTCGCCTTCGTGAGGGTCGTCGGTAGCGTATGTAGCTGTGGCTCGATGCTTTTCGCAGAGAGTGCTCATCAATTTCATCTCTGTCTCTGCGCCGTTACCGGCGTCGGATCGCCCGATCAGGAGTGCTCCGGCATCGGTGTCCAGTTCCATGTTGAGGAATTCTTCCGCCACCTTGATGGCTGCGTTGTCGAGGATTTCGAGTTCTGAAGGGCGTATTGAACTTGTGATATCTCGGGCAGCGGCAACTGCGTCGGCCATGAGTGGAAAGAAGGCCACCAATGTGTGGGGAGTCGGAGGCTGAGGGATGAGTCGCAGCGTCAGTTCGGTTATCACACCGAGCGTTCCTTCACTGCCGACGAATAGCTTGGTCAATGCAAGCCCTGGGGTGTCTTTGATCCGTTTTCCGCCCAGTTCGGCGACGGATCCATCAGGCAGCACAACCGTCATACCCAGGATGTAATCACTGGTGACGCCGTATTTTATGCAGCACGGTCCGCCTGCGTTGGTGGCGGCATTACCGCCGATGGAACAGATTTCGTGAGACGACGGGTCTGGTGGATAGTACAAACCTTCGCGTGCGGCAACAGCCTTGACGTCATTGGTGATTGCCCCTGGTTCGACGATCGCGGTTCGTGACGAGACGTCCACTCGAATAGATTTCATTCGCTCGAGGCTGAGGGTGATAGCGCCGTCGACGGCGGTGGATCCGCCGACGACGCTCGTGCCGGCGCCCCGTGGAATGACCGGGACATTGTGACTGTTGGCGAAGCGCAAGGTCTCCTGGACATCTGCCGTCGTCGAAGCACGTACGACGGCGATCGGAGTGCCGGCTGCGGGATCGAAACTCCAGTCCTGCCGATAGGACTGGAGTAGATCTGGATCTGTGATCATCGCACCCGGCGACAATCGTCGGGCGAGCGTGTTCAAAGCGTCGACATTGACCATGATCTGGCTTCAGCCTTCCGATCCGAGATGTGAAACTCATTGTGTCCAAGGCATGTCCGTGGACCTAAGAGTTGAAAGTTAGTATCTCGAGTGCGGTTGAGATCCACCGAATGTGGCGTACGTCATATGTTGCTGAGGTCGGTCAGTACCTGATCGAAGGCACCGGTACGTCCAGGTGTCACTACATTCTGAAACAGAGTCAGGACACATTCGTCAAGGGTGTCCGTTGCCGTGAGGGTTCTTCTGGTGACGATACTTCTACCGGACCATCGCCCACGTTCCATGTGAGCCAATGCGATTCCGTCACGTCGGGCTGTTGCCTTTCGGCCCGATGAATGAACGAAGAGGTATCTTCTGCCCGCGATATCGACTTCGCACAGCTTGTTCTTGCGGCGCATGGCCTTGGGTCTCTGGTCGATCAGAGTCCCGATCGTTCCGTCGGACAATCGAAGTGATGCAGGTCGGCCCTTGCGGAATGCGAGCCTTGGTCGATCCTGCTCGGCTGTTGACGATTTCCTCTTCCGCCCGCCGGAAACGCTCTCCAATTCGTCGTCGGGTGCGGGAATCAGTTCGCCTTGGACGCTCCCCGACGGATCGAATATCGATACGGCCGAACCACCTTCGGCAAGGTTCACGAACCAGCCGGTCTCTGTAGGGGTGTTCCATTTCATGTAGATGATTATTCTTCATCGGTGCCGAGGAACGTCAGCAGATAGTCCGAGACGAGGATCGCAGTTGTCGGGAAAGACCTCGACGGACTCGAGCACCAAATCGCGCAGTGCATCGATTACTTCGCCTCGTGACGGAGCTTCTTCGCTGAATTCGTTGACAATCGCTTCGACAGCCAGACGATGAAGAGCCTCGTGCTGGTCGAAGACGTGGCGTAGGCGGGGAAGCATGCCGCGTACGGCGTCAGGCTCGAGTGAGTGGGCGATAAATCCGACGGCTCGCCCGTCGAGGTTGCAGGTCAGGCTGTAGTAGTCGTCGTCCAATCGCTCACCGTCGGACAAGATGTAGTGCCCGCGGACAAGGGTGCCGAGCGCTTCGTCAGTGATGCCGAAGCCGGAGTCTGTCGTCACGAGAGCAGCCTAAAGGTCGACGAGGGCAAGGCGTAGTTCTGCTGAGACGGCCACAACGTCCGAACCGTGGCAGGAGCTGTTTTTCGCCAATCCACTCGCAATGTCCCGCTGACTGGGCATCCGGAACCTTCTGCGCCGCGACTGCCTTAGCGTTCTACGTCGATAACCACGTGAAGGGATTTGTTCAATGGCTAAGAATCAGGCACCCCCCGCGACACAAGCCAAGGACATCGTTGTCGATCTATTGGTGATCGGGTCCGGTACCGGCATGGCTGCCGCTCTCACCGCGAACGAACTCGGCTTGTCCACGCTGATCGTGGAGAAGACGCAGTACGTCGGCGGTTCGACGGCGCGGTCCGGTGGGGCGTTCTGGATGCCTGCCAACCCGATCTTGGCGAAAGCCGGTGCGGGCGACACCGTTGAGCGAGCGAAGACATACGTGCGTTCGGTGGTCGGTGATACTGCCCCTGCCCAACGAGGAGAAGCATTCGTCGACAACGGTGCGGCCACTGTCGACATGCTCTACCGCACGACGCCCATGAAGTTCTTCTGGGCCAAGGAATACTCCGATTACCACCCCGAACTGCCGGGCGGTAGCGCCGCCGGACGTACCTGCGAGTGCCTGCCGTTCGACGCGTCGGTACTGGGAGCGGAACGCGGTCGCCTGCGCCCAGGTTTGATGGAAGCCGGACTGCCGATGCCGGTGACGGGTGCGGATTACAAGTGGATGAACCTGATGGTGAAGAAGCCGAGCAAGGCTTTTCCCCGCATCATCCGCCGCCTGGCGCAAGGCGTTTACGGCAAGTACGTCCTCAAGCGTGAATACATCGCGGGCGGTCAGGCGCTCGCCGCCGGACTGTTCGCCGGTGTGGTCCAGGCCGGTATCCCGGTGTGGACGGAAACGTCGTTGGTTCGGCTCATCACCGAAGATGGCCGCGTAACGGGTGCAGTTGTGGTGCAAGACGGACGTGAAGTGACGGTGACCGCTCGGCGCGGTGTCGTCCTGGCAGCCGGCGGGTTCGACCACAACATGGAGTGGCGCCACAAGTACCAGTCGGAGAGCCTCGGTGAGCATGAGAGCCTGGGCGCAGAGGGCAACACCGGCGAAGCGATCGAGGCAGCACAAGAGCTCGGTGCAGGTATCGGATCGATGGATCAGTCCTGGTGGTTCCCCGCGGTGGCAAGCATCAAGGGCCGCCCGCCGATGGTGATGCTCGCAGAGCGTGCGCTGCCCGGCTCTTTCATCGTCGACCAGACCGGTCGTCGATTCGTGAACGAGGCGACGGACTACATGTCGTTCGGCCAGCGCGTGCTCGAACGGGAAAAGGCTGGCGATCCGGCCGAGTCGATGTGGTTTGTTTTCGACCAGGAGTACCGCAACAGCTACGTGTTCGCAGGCGGTATCTTCCCCCGTCAGCCCCTTCCGCAGGCATTCTTCGAGTCCGGCATCGCGCACCAGGCGAGCAGTCCGGCCGAACTCGCCCGCAAGGTCGGTCTCCCCGAGGATGCGTTTGCCGAGTCCTTCCAGAAGTTCAACGAGGCCGCTGCTGCAGGTAGCGATGCGGAGTTCGGTCGCGGCGGCAGCGCATACGATCGGTACTACGGCGACCCGACAGTGTCTCCGAACCCGAATCTGCGCCAGCTCGACAAGAGCGCCCTCTATGCGGTGAAGATGACGCTCAGCGACCTGGGCACCTGCGGCGGTGTGCAGGCGGACGAGAATGCACGCGTGCTTCGTGAGGACGGCAGCGTCATCGACGGCCTGTACGCGATCGGCAATACCGCGGCCAACGCATTCGGTCACACCTACCCAGGCGCCGGCGCGACGATCGGCCAGGGGCTGGTTTACGGATACATCGCGGCCCATCACGCAGCAGAGAAGTAGCTCAAACCGTAGATGCACTAGCTAGTAGATCGACCTGACGGGAGATCAGCGCGCGTTTCCGATGCCGGAACGTGCACTGGTCTCCCGTTCGGCGTGTAGCAGCAATGCCAGCTGTATGTCCCATCTCTGTAACGCTGACGTGCCGGGCGACCGAGGCGCGGTATCGTCTCCAGAAGTGATGTGAGGCACCGATTTTTTCACCAGATGCCGTGGAATGAAGTGGCGCCTGATATCGACCGGTCGGGTCGAAAGCGCAAAAACAGGTACGTACCCAGGTAATTCAACCGTGGCGTGGAGCGTCGTGAAGCGACAGCGTATGAGGTGATTCCTCATCCGCAACGCAAGGATCTCCATGTTCCACCCCATTTCCGACCATCCGGGTAGACACCCACCCTGTCGATCTTCGAACGAAATGCCCTCAGTTCGGTCCGGCATTCGTAGTCCTCGATCAACGATCGATTCAGGCACTGCCTCGATGTAGAACCCGTATCTCCTGTGCTGTCACCAGGAGATACAGACCTGCGGGTCTATGCGCGCGATCGCGTTCGAGAGTGGTCACCGTACTTCTCTCCATGGCGCAATCCGAAAATTTCACTCCAACGGAGTCTCGGTGCGATGCACCGCGTAGCTCAGCACGTTCTGAGTGCTGTCTGGCGGTAGAGCCTGCGCCGGCTCCGAGCACATCAGTCAAGGAAAATATGAGTAAGCACAGAAAACACAAGCCTTCCAGCACAAAACGATTCATCGCCGTAACTGCAGGACTGGGCGCCCTTGTGGGGGCCGGAGCAGTTGTCAATGCAGGTACCGCCGGTGCGCAGGGCTGGTCGGCGAGTTGCAGTTGGGAGTGGCCGGTAAGCGGATCACTTTCGCAGGGGTACCACGCGGGACATGACGGAGTCGACTTCGCTGTCAACGTCGGCACCGCGCTTCACGCGCCGACATCGGGCACGATTTCTGTTGCCGGACCCAATGATCCGGGTGGATACGGAACGTACATCCAGTTGGAAGCGGACAGTGGCGAGCAGATTCAGATGGGCCACCTCTCCGAAACCTGGGTCGGTGTGGGGCAGCACGTCGAGGTAGGCGACCAGATCGGGGCAACGGGTAACACCGGTAGCTCCACCGGTCCACATCTGCACCTCCGCATTCACAGTGGTGGCGCCGTCGATCCCATGTCCTTCCTGAGTTCGATCGGGGCGTGCGATACCGGGTCGAGTATCGTGCCCGCACCCGCACCCGCACCCGCACCCGCGCCCGTGCCGGCACCGGAAGTAGCACCCGAATCCACACCGGAACCGGCACCAGTTCCCGTCGTCTACTCTGAGGCAGCCGAATCTGCACCGGTAGAGAGCATTCCGGAGTCGAAGGCTCCAGCGTCTGGCGAAGAGGTAGTCGTTGCGGCCGGTGATACATTGTTCGACCTCGCTGCAGAACGAGGTCTCACCTGGCAGCAGTTGTGGGACATCAATCCACAGATCGCCGATCCCGACCAGATCTTTGTGGGCGACGTAATCAATCTGTGAGAGTGGATAATTCGATACTGATCCTGGGATGAGTCAAAGATTCGTATACGACCGGTTCCAGTACCCGAGTTAACTCCGAGTTCCAGTTGGTGCGTGTGAGCGCTGCAGCCGGGCCGTGTATTTCACGGTCCGGCTGTTTGCGCGCTCCGAGAAGTGATTCCTACCGAAGTGCTGATGCGTGGCGGTTCGCTTCTTGGGCAGCCACGGCCAATCGCGGGGGATCTTGCCGATACTATTGAGCCCGTGAACCGGTCCGCGATCACCTCCCTACGTCGACGTTGGTCAGATGAGGGCGTCGACAATTTACGGGCGCAGCTGCTCGATCAGTCGCGGATCGTCAAGCCGCCCCACACCCTCGTCTCCCCATGGGCGGACACCGATGACGGGCTGATCGATGTGCGTGGCCTGACAGCGGGTAGCGGTGGATTGGACATCCGGTATCTCACGTTGGAACGGATTGATCTGAGTTTCGCTCGGGGTGCGATCTCCGTCTTCGAATCCGAATTATTCGACTGTCGTTTCGATTTCGTGGCACTGACCGGACAGACCCGTTTCAATCGCCGATTCGAACGGTGCAGTTTCCGGGGTGCCACGCTCTCGCGTCTGGCGCTCGGACCGAGGGTGGTCGATTGCGATTTCACTGGAGCCAAAGCACGCGGGCTCCGCTCCGTGCCCAATACTGTGTTCGAACGATGTGCATTCGACGACACAGACCTGACTGGTGCGCAGTTTGCCGATACCGCTTTCGTGGAGTGCACTTTCGGCGGCGCACGATTCTCGGCGGCCACGAGTTTTGTGCGGTGTTCCTTCACCCGGACCGCTGTCGAGTTCTCCGAGGCGCGAGTGTCGCGAACAACGGGTGACGGCACCGCGATTCCGGATCAATGGGCAGGTGAGGCCGATTCAGCAGTCGCACTGGAGCGGTATGCCGGTCGATATGCCCGAGCACTCGGCGTGGGGGACACAGAGGGTATGGCCCTCGATCCTGAAATGGATGATTCGTAAAAGGGGGCAGATCGATGACTCGCGGGGTCACGTTCAGAACAGTATTCGGTGGACCGTCGGTGCCGCTCGACTTCATCGAGGAATTGACACGGCTCAGACACCGGCTGAGGGGCATCGCGATGCAGTACGACTTCGATCTGTTTGTTGTCGTTGGTGGCGACATCACCGTGGTGACCGATCCGACCGGGATCCGGCTTCCACGTGTGTTTCTGGGCAGGCGTACCGCTACGGCGCAGGTACAGATGAACACTGACGACGTGATGGGGGTGTCCGACCCGCGTGCATTTCTGTACACGACGATCCATGCGGCACTGACGGAACTGATCGCGCGTGTCTCAGACCGCGACAACGACTTCGATGCGGACGGGGAGCGAGCGAAGATCGAGTTCTTGATCCCGGAAGACAGACGCGATTGACCCATTGGTATCGATCTGTGGGTATTGGCCCTGGACCGCCGATTGCAGTGCCGCGGCCGTCAGGGTGACGGTCGCTGTGGTCCGACCCCGACAGTCAACGGCGAAAGCTTCGCACCCGAAGGATAATTCGCGCCGAACATCATCGAACCTGCAGGGGTAACCCTGACCTCGGCGCACACGGTTGATGCTGGGCTCTCGACAACATCGAGGGTCGCAATCACGATGTGGTCCGAACCGTCGAGGGTGGTCCTGACGCTTAGTTGACCCTGTTTGTCGTTGATACGAACCTCGGGATCGGCAATGACGATGTCGAGAAGCCCGTCGTGGGCCCGGAGGTGAATCTCACCACGGTACTGGGAAATTCGCGCCCCATCGGGGTCGTGGCGATCGGCGACGAGTGGCCAGTGGAGTTCGTCACCTTGTTCGGCTAGGCCGTAAGCGTATGAAATCTCGCCCAGGGCTCGAACATATTGCAGTAAGGAATCTTTCACTGACCATCTCAGTGACGTGGCGGTAGTGTTCTCCGATATGTCCACTGTGGCTCGCTTCTTTCCTGTGGTACCGACCGTGTTCGATCGGTCCGACCAATCTTGTGCATTCAATTTCATTGTGCGGCAGTAACTTCGGCGATATGAACTAGTCGTTCGTTCAGTGGTGAGTCAGGACGATGAACCGTAGGCGCGACTACCTGTCAGCAGAACTGCTTTGAGATTTGACGCCCCCGAGGACTAGATCGACGACCGACTCGATATATTTATCGATTCCGGCTTCGAACTCTTTGAGTTTCGAATTCGGGGTCATCAAATAATGGTGTTCGATCGTTCCTGCGACGGCATCAAGTATCAGAGCTGGCGAAGTTCCCTTCGCTATCTCTCCGCGTTCAATCGCGCGGAAAATGATTTCGCGACCGCCGGTTATGCCTTCAGCGCGCACCCCAGCGATTTCGCCTTCGAATAGTTCTGGAAAGACTTTGGCGTCGATCATGGCCCGCATCCGTACTGTGCCATGGTTCCCGAACAACCGCTCTGCAGTTTCTTGGCCGACGGCCACCAGGTCCCCCCGCAGTGTTCCAGTATCCAAGTCACCGAGAGATCTTTGACTGAATCGCAACGCGGCTGACATTATCTGTTCTTTGGTTTGCCATCGCCGGTAGAGGGCGGCTTTTCCAACCTTGGCGTGTCGCGCAATGAGATCGAGATTCAATCTTGCCCACCCTAGATCCCCGTACAATTCCAGAGTGGTGGACAGAAGACGTGTTTCTATGTCGGGGTCGATGGGGCGGCCGCGCCCAGACGGTTGTGAGGCGGCGCGTGGCATGACTCCATCATGCCACGCACCACCTGGCGATCTCCTTAGGGCATCTCGTCAGTTCCGGTCTAGCCTGGTGTAGTTGCGAGGTTCAGTGTGCTCCCTTGTTCGGAACTGCGGCCAAAGGCTCTCGTTCCGAATCATGATGATTCTCGGACCGGAAGATTGATCATTTGCTCCGGAGTCTCTGGCTGGTAGGCCTTTCCGCCCAGTTTGTTGAGGAATGGGGCGAGAACAAAGATCAGAACGGAAACACCGATACAGATGGCCCAGATCGTTATGAAAGCACTCTCGCTAGGTATTTGCGACCCGCTGATCAGCATGCTGGACATGATTGCAGCGAACGTGGCGCCGGCGACGGCCCCAGCCATCGTTCGAGAGGTGTTGTACAGAGCGCCGGCGATTGCGGAGTCTTCTGGACGTGCACGAGAAACGATGAGGGCGGGGAGGAGTGCCGCGATAAAACCGACACCGATACCACCAATAGCACCCATCGAAATGAAAACGGATAGATTGTGTCGAAATGTAATCAGCCCAACGAACCAGATGGCAATCAAAAGGGAAGACATCTGTAACGTGGTTCGATTTCCGAATCGTCGCGAAACGCTGTCGGCGAGGGACGACGAAATCATCAGGGCAATCGGCACCGGACTGATAGCAAACGCCACGCCCACTGAGTCGAGACCGAATCCGTACCCGACGGCTTCGGGTTTGGATGCGAAGAACAGTACTGAGACGGTGGCCGCTCCGTAAAATTGTAAGCCGAATAGTCCCGTCAATCCCATCAAAAATCCCACCCCGCCCTTGGTCAACAAGCTCACATCGACCAGTGGGGCGCTGATTCTCTGCTCGAGCGCGACGAAAGCGACAAGTAGCGCCAAGCCGCCACCAATCGCCATGAGCGTTGTTGCAGAAGTCCACCCCAGTTTGCTTCCGTTGCTGATCCCGACAAGGAAGATCGCGAGGCCGATGCCAAGCAGCGCTGCACCTGTCCAATCGATGGACCCAGCTGCACGGGTGGAGGTTTCGGGGACGAACAGCGCGATGGTGGCAAGGCTTACCAGTGCGAGTGCGGCGGGTACGAAGAGGACCAGAGTCAGGTCGGCGTTGGTGCCGAGCATTCCGACCAAAAGGGTTCCTGCCGCTCCTCCGGCGCCAAGGCACCCGACGAGAATTCCGATTGCGCGGCCTGAATTAGCTCCCGCTCGTTCTCGGAGAATTGCAAGTTCCAGCGGAAGTAGAGCTCCCAGGGATCCTTGAATTACCCTGCCCAACAGAAAGATTCCGAAGGACGGAGCTGCTGCTGTCAGGATCGTTCCGAGGGTTACGGAGCCAAGCACAATCAAAACCATGCGACGATGACCGTATCTGTCGCCCAGTTTGGCTAGCAATGGGACGAAAATTACGGTGGAGAGTAGGTATGACGCCAGGACCCAGTTGAGTTGTGCCGGGTTGACGTCGAGCCTCTGCCCGATTTTGGGAATGAGCGGTATATACCACGACTGCAACATTCCGCTGGTGACTTCCGAAAATGCGAGGAACCCAACCGCTGCTAGTCCTCCGGCCTGGAGAGGCGCAGTGGCAATACCCGACTGGACGTTCGGTGTGGTCAATGGAGCCCTCCGGCGATAAGCCCACTGCGGGTTCGGTTGTTGCGCATCAGTTCTCGGTTCCTTGTCTGCGGGAGATTTGGAGTCGACCGAATAAGAGACGACTATCGTCCGTTGAACAATATTGAGTGTGTTGCTGATGTGTCAAGGCTCACAAAATTACTACTGGGTGGTAGCTAGACCGGGCGCTCGGACTCCGGTGCTCGGCAGGTGCGGCCGTGCGTGCGGACCTGCGCTCAGTGGCGTGTGGTCCGACGTCCGGACTTCACTTGTCGGCACAGTCAGCCTGCAGGGCTTGCTATTTCAGCGATGGTTCGCTCGACGGTGTGGGCGATTTCGCCGGCTGGAGGGAGAAGCTCGGCATCTGTCTGGATTCCGATCCAGAAGTTGTCGTTGCAACACGCCGCCGTGAAGCCGACGCGGGGATTGCCCGCCAACGGGCCAAGCGGCCAGCGCTAGACGAGCGCGGCCTCGAGCGTGAGCGGAAAGGTTGTTCCTGCCGCACGTGGAGACGGCTTGCGACCGAAGTTTGCTTCGCGACGATTGCGACGGCACGTTCGAGGTCTGTTTCTTGAAATGGGAGGTCGATGATCATGAATCCGACGGCGTTGCGTGCGTCACCGATCGCTGTGACGGAGACGGGGACCGGAACGGCGATCGTTTTCAGAATGGACTCGCCACGATCTTCGAGGATGAATCGCAGTCGGGTGCCCGCTGCAACGAGGTAGGCATCGTTCAATGTGCCTCCCGCACTTTGCCAACCGGCACGACCGGAGCGGTCTGGGCGTTGACGGACGCGATGGATCTAGTGGTGCCGATTGTGCCTAGCAGTGGCCGTGATCGGATCGGCCGGTGTAGGAACGTCCTGATTCGAAATCGGAGGAGGTTCGAGAAACTGGCCTTTTGCGGGATGTGGTGTCGACCCTCTGCTGAGCTTATCGAGGCGACACGGTGGACGACGCTGGTTTCGGCTAGCGGATCACCAAGTCGTGGTCGGTGGCGCTGAGCGTGATCGCGGCAATGGGGTTTCCGCGCATCCAGTCCTGCACGAACGCGTTCAGAGCGGGGTTCGATGCCCGATCCGCGTACGCGTCCGACGGGATCTCGATTGCCCCGACGAGGTGGCGCGGATCGGCATCGAGGCCGGATGCGCGGGGAGTCATCCGTAGTCCGTCGGCGGTGTGCAGGACGACCGGAAGAACCGTGCCATCCGGTGCAGTCACGGTCGCGGTCCGGGTGGTGGCGACCGGGTCGAAATGGTCCACGTCCAGTCGGTATCCGGACGGTTGTGCGTACTGGCCGATCGCGTCCAGCATGCGCGGATCCACCACAGAGTACGGAAACCCGATGTCGATCAGAGTCTGACCGTCGATGGCGCCGTCGCGGGCGGGCAAGGTCGTGGACAAGTGCCAGGGGGCAGCGGGGGACAGGGTATCCGTCGACCGGTCTGTCGGCGCGTTTTCGATCAGTGTGCCGAGAAGGGACGCGCCAGTCGGCGTGAACTCCCAAGCATCCCCGACGAGATCCTTGTGCCAGAAACCGGATTCGGCGCCGCGGCGGCCCTCGACACGCAACTCCCGCCGGTTCGGGCCGGGGCCGAGTGAGTGCACACTGATCGCGGATGTGACTTCACCGGGAATCTTGGGCTGGTGCACCCAGTCCGGTGCCGGAAGTTGGATCGCGGCGGTGCTGCGGTCCAGCGTTTCGGCCACGAGGTTGGGTGCCGACGGCTTGTCCGACTGATCTTCCCAGCTGTAGCGGAAGAAGATCGAGTCCGATCCCGAAGAATCGAAATCAAATGTGCGGGTGTACATGTCGCCGTACTTGTTCATCACGAAAGTGGTTGATCCGGCCGCCGACAGCGAGTCCGCCTGGAATCGCCCGCCGAGCGGGCCGCCGATCTCGTAGCTGTCGTCGTTGGGCAGCCACGGGTCTGCGTAAGTTATTCGGCTGCCGTCCGCGGTCAGCGTGGGGATCATCGTCATCTTGGCGAGTCCGACGAAGTGAATCCGTCCCGCGATGTCGGTGAAAGTTTGATTGTCCCAGGGCGACGAGACGCTCAGCGCCCACCCGTTCGGCCGGTCTCCCGGAAGTTGTCGGCCTGGACCACTCCAGAGGGGCGCGCCCCACGCGGAAGTCCAGTTCCACACGAGCGGGTCCTGGGAGGCGTTGTCCATCGTGTAAACCCAGCCGTTGTCGTCGACTGCGACGAGTTCGTCGTCGTCCAGTGATATCCCGACCAGTCGTCCACGTAGGCATTCGGGCATCGGCACGAAACGCCATGGCTCGGTCGTTGGTTCGCCGGGTGCCCGCGGACGAGCGAGTAAGTCGTGGTCGACCAGTGCAAAGTCCCAGAATCGATTGAATTGGGTTGTTGGCGTGCGCATCTCGATGGAAGACGGGGTGGCCGTGCCGTTGAACAACGGAAGGTTTTCCAACCCGACTCGTCCGCCTCCCGAGGGTGCGCCGGGTGGCAGTTGGGCGGTTCCGAATGGTACGCAACTGGCCGGCCCGGTTTCGGTGGGCGTGGCTGCGGAGAGGGGAGTGGACCACAGCAGGCCGGCGGCGAAGAGGATGCCGACGGTCGACAGTCGCGATCGGTACGGGTGCGAAACTCCACTCGCGGTCTCGTTCACCGTCCGATTGTCGCATGATCGGCACGTTGAATCTGCGGATTGTGAGGTTTGTCCATCTGTGTCGGTTGCGCCGAGAGTGCCGATCGCTGCGTTGGTTGTTGTGAGTGGAACGAGAGTGCTTGTACTGCAAAGGTATTCGCCGTGTAGCTGAGTTTGCCATGACCTGCAGATACGGTGGGGTGATGAGAAGGCCGAAGTCGCTGGGTGAATGGTTGGTAGCTGACCCTCCGGAGTCGTCCAAGCCACCGGGGCCGATTCTTTTGGCATTCACCGTTGTTCCGCTTATTGCGTTGGTCTGCCGGCATTACGGGTGGTGGCCTTCGCCATTCGGTGACTTCAGGTGGTTCGATCCTCTCCTCGTCAGCGCTGCGGCTCTGCTCACCTTGATCGTTGTTGGTCTGGTGTGGGCGGTTCGTACGCTCTACGTTCTCGGCCAGGACCGACGGTGGTCGTGGTGGATCCTGCCCTCTCCGGTTGCCGTTATCGCCGCGGTCGCTGCGGTGTTGTTGATGCCGCCGGCAACTTTCCTCGACAAGAGCGGAGAGTTCGAGACCGTCGCGATTGCTCTCCTGGAGCAGCCTGGATCGACTGTGGAAGAGCTCGAGATCGGCCAGTTCGAGATCAGCAGTGCCCATGTCGTACGTCCCGATGAGGTCTACTTCATCGACAACGACAGCATGTTCACCACCACGAGTGGATGGGTGTACTCGCCCAGCGGCGCACCAACGGGGTTCGACGATTTCTCCGCAAAGCACCTCGGCGGACCTTGGTACGAGTTCACGGCGGTCTGGCGTGACTGATTCACCGCGCCATTTCACGCATGAAGTGCGTCGATAAATCGAGTGGCCCGTGTCGAGGACCTGTGGCTACCATCGGGGTGTGGACATCGTGATGCCCCATGGGCGTGAGGGGGTTGTCGGCGTCGTCTTCGCCGGCGGCAGATAGCGCATTTCGGACCCGACAGCACTAGGTGCTGGTCGGGCCATGAGCTGTACCCACCTTCACCGATCCACGATTGGCATACACCCATGATCATTTTGACCGATACATCTACCCGTTCCAGCCTCGTCAACGCGAGCCGTAAGGAGAAGACTGATCTCACGTTGCCGGATGGCTTCGACACCATCGACTTCGACGCTCTCGACTATCTGGGCTGGCGAGATCCCAAAATGGGCCGACGCGCCTACGCGATCGTCCCGACACTCGACGGGGAGATCATCGGAGTCTTGCTCGTTCAAGCGCAAGCCACTCCGCGGTCGCGTGCCCAGTGTTCCTGGTGCCGTGACACGCGCCTTCCCAACGAGGTCGTCTTCTACGGCGCCAAGTTGGCCGGGCCCGCTGGTCGACGTGGCAGCACAGTCGGAACACTGATCTGCCGAGACTTCCAGTGCTCGGCCAATGTTCGTAACGACCCCCCGCTCCCGTATGCCGGCTACGATGCCGCCGCTGCGCGCCAGGACCGGAAAGATGAACTGGTGCTGCGTGCTTCGAGTTTTGTCGAGCGAGTGGCTCGGCAGTAGAGGGGACCCCGGGGACGCGATATCCCTGTTGTGAAGTTCGGCCCCTCCCTGGGCTGAGGAAGGGGCCGAACTGCCTGGACGGTGTCGATCCGAGGGGCACTCGGACACGGTGCGACATCTGGCGTCGCACATGATTACTCGGTCAGGGCGTTGCTCGACGTAAAGTGACCCAGGCTCCGGCTATGCAGGCGATGGCCAGGGCCAATGGAAGTAGTGCCATCGGCACCACTCGGGAAGTATCGGCAAACCACGAACCGATCGCCGGCCACCAGCTGGCCCAGGTGATTACGATCGCTGACAGGCCGAGCACACCGAAGAGACCGGTGAGAGAGGCGAGCAGACCGGTGGTCCTCCATCGCTGGTAGATCGCACCTGTCAGCATTGCGATCGAACTGGTCAGCAGCAGCGTCGCGAACAGCGCGAGCAACTGAACGGCTGCGCTGTCGGTGAAATAGCGTGCGATGCCGAACATGCGCATGTGCACACCCCAGCCGTTGGTGGCGGACTCCACCACTGACAGCAGTTGTAGGGCGATTGCGAAGATTGCGGACTGTGCCAACGCCATTATCGTGGTGGCAGTGAAGAACTCGCGGCGAGTCACGCTGAGTCCGAGTGCGAACGGGAACGTCTGGGTCATCGACTGGAGGTAGAACGCCAGCACGAAACCGTAAACGGAGAACACACTGCCGGTGAATCCCTCACCCTCATCGTTCCGGACGATCGCGTAGATGGTGAAGCTGATGAGGAAAGAGATCAAAAGGATGCCCACCGGCCAGGCGATCAGCAACGGCCACGCGACCGTGTGCAGTTGGAGGACGGAACCGATCCTGGACCGGGTGGGCGCCTTCGGGACCGTCCGTGGCGCTGTCGTTGCGATGCTCATGCGGTGATCTCCTTGCGCTGCGTCGAAGTCGCGATGACAAGTTCCTGCAAAGATGCCGGTTCCACTTGGACTCCGGCCTCCCTCAGTCGGATTCGCTCGGTCTCGGTCACATCGGCCTGCAACATGATTCGGCTGTGGGAGCCTAGTGTCTCTCGGCGCAGGACCCTGCCGGACGCGGCAACGGCATCCACCGCATCAAAGGGGCCGGATACCACTACGGCGCGACCTCGCAGTGCGTCTGCGTCCTCGTCGACGACAATCCGGCCGCTGTCTACGACGATCACGTGCTCGAGCAGATTGGCTACCTCGTCGATAAGGTGAGTCGAAAGCACTACAGTGCGAGGATGTTCGGCGTAGTCGGCAAGCAGTCGATCGTAGAACAGTTGGCGTGCAACGGCATCGAGGCCGAGATACGGCTCGTCGAAGAGCGTGAGCGGTGCACGGGAGGCAAGTCCGATGATCACTCCCAACGCTGACCGCATGCCGCGCGAGAGCTTCTTCACCTTGCGGCACAGTGGAAGTTGGAAATCGTCGAGCAGTGTCTCGGCGAATGCGTGGTCCCAATTCGGGAGCAGATGGCCGGCGGCGACGAGTACATGCTTGACCTTGAGGTCTTCGGGGTACGTCTGGCTTTCCTTGACGAAGCACACGTTCGCCAGGACGTCGGCATTTTCGAAAGGGGCAGCGCCGAATACCTCGACGTCGCCGCTGGTGTGCAGGTCCTGTCCGGTCAGTATCTGCATGATCGTGGTCTTGCCTGCGCCGTTACGGCCGAGCAGGCCGTAGATTTTGTTCTGGCCGATCTCGAACGAGACGTCCGAGAGCGCATCGACGTCCCCGTAGCTTCTGTTCACTGCTCGCATCGAGGCGACGAGTTCAGTCTCGTCGAAACGCCTGACGTGCGACTTGGTCGTTGTCGTGCTTGAGTTCATCGGTCCGCCTTCCTGTCGTCCAGCATGGATTTGAGTTCGTCGAGGGAAATCTGAAGGCGGTCGGCCTCCATGACCAACGGCTCGATGTATTGGCGCGCGAACGCTTCTCGTCGTCTGAACCTGAGTGCGTCGCGGGCGCCGACGGTGACGAACATTCCGATTCCCCGTTTCTTGTAGAGGAGCCCCTCGCCTACGAGTTGATTGAGGCCCTTGGCTGCCGTCGCTGGATTGATTCGGTGGAACGCCGCCAGTTCGTTGGTTGAGGGCACCTGCCCGTCTTCCGGCAGTGAGCCGTCGATGATCGAGCCTTCGATCTGCTCGGCGATCTGCTGGAACAGTGGTCGTCCGTCGTCGATCACGATGATCGGCGCCCGGTGTTCACTGGTTCATTACTCATGTAATGAACCATAGAACGTCGTGGGGCATGTTGGCAATGAGATCGCGGAATCTGGCACCGATGACTTGGGTCTCCGAGCGCTACCCATCGGGATATTCATCGCAGAGGCTGATGGAACAGCTTGGATGCAGACCAGCTACGACTTCCAGATCCCCGGGGCGCTGCGCACAGGCATTGAGCTTCTGCGGAACCGTGGAACCGCCGATCTAGGTGGTCGACCACGGGACGGGGTTGACCGAAACACCCGTCAGCATCGGCAATTCGCCACCCAACGTGAACAGACGAAACCCGCGGCCTCGGCTTCGGGGCGTAACCCGGAGTCGTAGAACAGAAGCCGGACCGCACGCCGCGGTCGGGCTGTTCTTCGTCAACCCAAAGACGGACCCGCATCCACCGCAAGTAGGGACTTAGCGCCCCGTTTTGGTGTTTCTGTACTGATTCGCGATCCCGATACGTACGCTTCCGGCCAGGGAATCGGACACTCGACCAACAGGGGTATCAATGCCGAATCTGACAGTGAAGTTCGGGGGTTCAGACCCGGAAACAGCAGACCTCGCACGCCGGGCACTGCAACCAGTACTCGACAGCATCTACCGCACATACCGCAGGAAACCGCTCCCATTCGTCGAAGCCGCACTGAAACGCGCAGGCCGAGGGAGCTTCTCACAAGCAGGAATTGAGCGATTCGCCAATTACATTTCAAGAGGCGACCGACCGATTCTCACCAAATAGTGCGGCCGCCCGTGATCAGGCCGAAGACCGAAGCGCTTCCACCGGCTACCTGGTCGACGACTTAAAGTGGTCTGTGCCAACTAGGTTCTGTGCCAACTAGGTACAGGTCCATCGTGGTCAACATCGGAGACAGCTCTCGCTCGCGTCCGAGATCGGTAGCTGCCTCACCGTGGCATGGGACCTGTCAAACACAATCTCCCCTTCCTGGACAGGTAGGGGAGATTGTGTTTGTGACCACCGCACGATCCACGCATCTGCTGATATGCAGGTTTCAGGCAGAGCTGAAACTGTCATTCACATGCGGTCGGCCGATCTTCCTACAAGTCGGGGGCGGTTAGTGGCCCTGCGCCTTCTAATGAGAAGGGGATCGTGGAACCGTTCGCCATCGCCACGATCACGTTGACGATAGCAAAGAGAACGCTATTCATTTCAAATTCACCTCCTCTCTCCGTCTAG
>NZ_BCRM01000001.1 GCF_001552595.1 Rhodococcus erythropolis NBRC 15567 | reverse complement strand
CATCAACGGTGAATTCGTCGCCTCGGCCGCGACGGAAACACTCGACCTGATCAACCCCGTGGACGAGAGTGTGGTCGGGCGTACGCCGGTCTCCACCAAGGAAGACGTCGACGCCGCCGTCGAAGCAGCACAGCGCGCATTCGAGACCTGGGGTAAGACGACACCAAGCGTGCGGCAGGCCGCACTCCTCAAACTCGCCGACGCCATCGAAGCGCACAGCGACGAAATCGTCGCAGCCGAAAGCGCCAACACCGGCCAGGCCCACCAGATGATCGCCGACGAAGAGGTCAAGGTCGGAGCCGATCAGATGCGGTTCTTCGCCGGGGCCGCACGACTTCTCGAGGGCAAGGCGGCCGGAGAGTACATGGAGGGTTTCACCTCCTACGTCCGTCGTGAGCCGATCGGCGTCGTCGGTCAGGTCACTCCCTGGAACTACCCGTTCATGATGGCGCTGTGGAAGATCGGGCCCGCCCTCGCGGCCGGCAACACGATCGTCCTCAAGCCCAGCGACACCACACCGGGCAGCACGCTGGTCCTGGCGAAGCTCTCGAAGGGCATCCTGCCGGACGGCGTGTTCAACGTCGTGCTCGGCAACGGCGGAACCGGCGCGACGTTGGTGGAGAACCCGGCCCTCGGTCTCGTCTCGATCACCGGTTCGGTGCGGGCGGGCATCGCTGTCGCCGTGTCCGCAGCGCAGCAACTCAAGCGCGCGCACCTCGAACTGGGCGGCAAAGCGCCGGCGATCGTCTTCAGCGACGTCGACATCGAGAAGACCGCCACCGGCATTGCCGAGGCAGCGTTCTTCAACGGTGGCCAAGATTGCACCGCGGCCACTCGCGTGATCGTTCACGAGTCCATCCACGATCAGCTCGTCGAAGCCCTCGTCCGGAACGCCGAGAAGCTGCGCCCCGGCGCGCCTTCCGATCCTGATGCTTTCTACGGCCCGCTCAACAACATCAACCACTTCAACGCCGTGAGCGACAAGATCGCGAACCTGCCGGCGTCGGCCAAGATCGTTACCGGCGGAAAGCGTTCGGGCGAAACCGGATTCTTCTTCGAGCCGACCGTCATCACCGGCGTCGCGCAATCGGACGACATCGTGCAGGAAGAGACTTTCGGTCCCATCCTCACCGTCCAGAGCTTCTCCGACGAGAAGGAGGCGATCACGCTTGCCAACGACGTTCGGTTCGGCCTGGCCTCGAGCATCTGGACCAAGGATCACGGTGTCACGCAACGCGTCTCCGCCGCTCTCGACTTCGGTGCGGTGTGGATCAACTGCCACATCCCACTCGTTGCCGAGATGCCGCACGGCGGCTTCAAGTACTCCGGCTACGGCAAAGATCTCTCGGCATACGGAGTCGAGGACTACACCCGCCTCAAGCACGTCATGAGTTCGCACGACTGAGTTGCCGCCCCTCTTGCTGTGCGCCTTTATCAACCCCCCGCGGTTAATAAAGGCGCACAGCAGATTCCTCCAATCCGGAAAAGAGCCACCATGCGCCTTATCGTCGGATACCTCGCCACACCCAGCGGTAAAGACGGGCTGGTCCTCGGGGCCCAGCTCGCGCGCAGTCTCGGCGCGCAACTCGACATCTGCATGGTCCTCCCACCGGATCGGACACTGCCGGCCAAGGTTCCCTCGGAAGCCGGCTACGACGACATTCTCGCCGCACGTGCACACGACTGGCTCGCCGAGGCGAAAGCATCGGTGCCCGAGGACATCCAGGTGGAAGTACACCTGAGCTTCCACGAGTCGTTTGCTCAGGGCCTGCTCGACGAGGTTGACCGACTGAGCGCGCTGGCGATCGTGGTGGGAGCTTCCGGCGACGGTCTGCTCGGCCGTCACGCGATAGGTTCGGTCTCGACCGAACTGCTGCACTCCGCCCACGTCCCGGTAGCACTGGCGCCTCGGGGAACGCGGCATTCGGCGGCTACCGCAATACGAGAGGTCACCTGCGCGCTCGGTACCCGCGTCGGCGCCGACGTCGTCTTGAACACCGCCGTACGTACCAGTGAACTGATGCAGGTTCCGCTGCGACTGGTCTCGCTCGTGGCACTCGACCCCCAGAACGATCTGCGCGATCACCGCGACACCGCCGAGTCCGCCAGGGAGCGTGCACGAAATCACGCTCAGGACACGCTTGATATCGCAAGAGCGGCGCTCCCCGCCGAGTTCCCCATCGAGGTCATCATCGCCGACGGTTCAACAGTGGAATCCGCAGTGCGTCAACTCGACTGGCAGGACGGCGACCTCGTGATGGTCGGTTCCAGTCGTCTCGCACAGCCCCGCAAACTCTTCCTGGGCTCCACCGCCGCCAAGATGCTGCGCGTGCTGCCCGTTCCCATGGTCGTAGTGCCCAAGCACGAATTCACCCAGCCGGAGGCACTGTCATGACCAGCACCGAACTGAGTTCCAAAGGCCTCGCCACCGGCAAGATCGGCATGATCTCCGGTGCCGTACTCGGAATCTCCTCCGTGGCACCGGGTTACACCCTGACCGCCAGCATCGGATTGATCGTCGCCGCGGTCGGCCTCAAGATGCCCGCCATCTTCATCGCCGGCTTCATCCCGATGTTCCTCACTGCGTACGCGTACCGTGAACTGAACTCGGACACTCCTGATTGCGGGGCGTCGTTCACGTGGTCCACCAAGGCATTCGGGCCGTACGTCGGTTGGATGTGCGGCTGGGGCATGGTGATCGCCACCATCATCGTGCTCTCGAACCTTGCTGCCATTGCCGTCGACTTCTTCTATCTGTTCATCGCGCGGGTGGTCGACAATCCGTCGATCGCCGATCTGCCGGGCAACAAATTTGTCAATGTCGGCACCACACTCGTCTTCATCGCCCTGGCCACGTGGATAGCGAGTAGAGGAATCACCACCAGCGAGCGCGTGCAGTTCGCGCTCGTCGGCTTCCAGATGGTGCTGCTGGTCGTCTTCGCCGTCGTTGCACTGGTTCACGTTGGCGCCGGCGATGCCCCGGCCGGATTGTCCTTCGACCTGAGTTGGTTCAACCCGTTCAGCGGACTCGCCATCGGTGCGTTTGTCATCGGACTCACCGGATCGATCTTCGCGTTCTGGGGCTGGGATACCTGTCTCACGCTGGGCGAGGAGTCGAAGAACCCCAAGAAGACCCCGGGCCGCGCCGGTTTGCTCTGTGTCGCAACCATTCTCCTGACCTACCTGCTGGTCGCCGTTGCCGCGATGATGTACGCCGGCGTCGGCGAGGAAGGCCTCGGTCTCGGCAATCCCGACAACTCCGAGAACGTCTTCGGCGCTCTGGCCGACCCGGTCCTGGGCAACTGGGGCGGAATGCTCCTCTTCCTCGCAGTCTTCGTCTCTTCCGTTGCGAGCCTGCAGACCACGTTCCTGCCCGCCGCACGAACCATGCTCGCCATGGGCGCATACGGAGCTTTCCCCAAGAAGCTCGCCGAGGTCTCGCCTCGATTCCTGGTGCCGTCGTACGCCACCGTCGTGGCCGGCGCGGTGACGGCAGTGTTCTACAGCGTCGTCACATTCCTCTCCGAAAGTGCGCTGCTCGACACGATCGCCGCACTCGGCATCATGATCTGCTGGTACTACGGCATCACGGCATTCGCGTGCGTGTGGTACTTCCGCAAGACGCTCTTCGAAAGCGTACGAAACTTCGTCTTCCGGCTCGCGTTCCCACTCATCGGTGGTCTCATGCTGCTTGCGGTGTTCGTCATTTCGGTCCAGGAGAGTATGAATCCGGACAACGCCAGCGGAGCATCCATCGGCGGCATCGGCCTGGTCTTCTTCCTCGGCTTCGGAATCCTCATCCTCGGCGCGGTACTGATGATGGTCATGCGAGTGCGCAATCCCGAGTTCTTCGAGGGCAAGACCCTCAACCGCGACACGGAGGCTCTGCGCGACGAGAACGACCTCAGCGTGTCCTAGGAGACAGTAGGTTCGGGGGCCTGCGCGATCAGGCCCGCCATCAATACACGCAAGCCGAATTCGAAGGCGGCGTCGGCACGTTCGGGATTTTTCCCGGATGTTGCCAACGCCGCCTTCATCGCGTCGTTAGCCTCGGGCCCCGACGCCCACTGGACATCTGGCGCCGCCAGATCCAACGCCGAACCGAGAACAAAACTGTCGACGGTTGTGATTGCGTGCAGCGTTTGAGCCGGGTCGAAGCCACCATCGGCGAATGCCTGCGCCAACGCGTTGTACAGGGTGAACGCCACACCGGCCTGCACCGTCTGGGCGGTGAAGAGCGGAATCAGGCGAGGATGTGCTGCGTAGCTTCGCCGGTACTCGGCTGCCAGCGCAGAGACGGTCTCGCTCCAGGATCCCGAGGCCGACTCCACGTCGATTCCCGCCATCAGCTGAGCCCTCATCAGTTCGACGATCTCGGCCCGTCCGGAAACGTGGTTGTAGAGCGACGACGGTCGCACCTTCAGTCGTGCGGCGAGTCCCGGCATGGTGAAGTCGCCGGATTCGTCCACCGACTCGATCGCTGCCTCGGTGATGATCGCCGGTGAGAGCAGTCGTTGCGATGGCCGCGGCATATGTCCTCCTGTAATGATCCACACCGTTCGGGGCGCCGCAAAAAACAATTCCTCGAAAGTCCTTGATCAATCAGCGCTCACCCACCATACTTAACGAATCACATTCGTTTTACGTTGAACGTCGAATACCCGAGCACCGAGGAAACCCCATGCTGACGATCACCGCCCTCACCCCACCCGAGTCTCTGGCCGCGACTACGCCGTCCACGTCCACACCTCTGCGTGTAGGTCTCGTGCAACATCGCTGGCACGAGGACCAAGACGACCTCTACACCGAATTGAGCGAGGGCATTGCGTCCGCAGCGAAGCTGGGCGCTTCCGTGGTCTTTCTTCCGGAGCTGACGCTCAGCCGCTACCCCGCCTCCACCCCGGCCGGCGACAATCCCGGACGCGAAGCGGAAGACCTGCTCACCGGACCCACTCTCGCCTTCGCCGCCAAAGCCGCCGCCGAGAACCAGGTCCTCGTCCACGCATCGCTGTACGAGCGCAGTGAGGCCGAGGACGGACTGGGGTTCAACACCGCGATCCTCGTCTCGCCCGAAGGTGAGCTTCTCGCCAGAACCCGCAAGCTCCACATTCCGGTGACGGCCGGATACTACGAGGACACGTACTTCCGCGGCGGTCCGGCGCAGGACGCATACCCCGTCCACGAGGCACTCGGCGCGAAGTTCGGCCTCCCGACATGCTGGGACGAGTGGTTCCCGGAGGTCGCACGTGCATACTCCCTCGCCGGTGCCCAGGTTCTGGTGTACCCGACGGCGATCGGCTCCGAGCCCGATCACCCGAACTTCGACACCCAACCGCTGTGGCAGCAGGTGATCGTCGGAAACGGTATCGCCAACGGCACCTTCATGGTTGTTCCCAATCGCCACGGCAGTGAAGGTCTCATCACCTTCTACGGTTCTTCCTTCATCTCGGATCCGTACGGACGCATCCTCGTTCAGGCTCCCCGCGACGAATCAGCAGTGCTGGTCGCCGATCTCGATCTTCGGCAACGTGAAGACTGGCTTGCGCTGTTCCCGTTCCTGTCCACTCGCCGACCCGACACCTACTCGGCCCTGACCGCACCGGTGAACACTGCAGGAGCCAACCGATGACCTGGCGCATGCCCGCGGAAAGTGAACCGCACGAACGTACCTGGATGGCGTACCCCAGCGCCGGATACTCCCTCGGCGACACCGCCGAGGAACAGCACGAAGCGCGCTCGACGTGGGCGGCCGTCGCCCACGCCGTCGCCGAATTCGAGCCGGTCACCGTCGTCGTCGATCCCGCCGAAGTCGAAGAAGCACGAAAGTATCTGTCCGAGAAGGTCGACATCGTCGAGGCGCCTCTCAACGACGCGTGGATGCGCGACATCGGGCCGACGTTCGTCCTGTCCGACGAAGGCCGTCTCGGCGGAGTCGACTGGGTGTTCAACGGCTGGGGCGCACAGGGGTGGGCGCAGTGGGACAAGGACTCGAAGATCGGCGCATTTGTCGTCGAACAATCCGGTGCCCAGTTGATCGACTCACCAATCGTCAACGAGGGCGGCGGTATTCAGGTCGACGGTCTCGGCACCGTCTTGGTCACCGAAACCGTCCAACTCGATCCGGGGCGCAATCCCGACCTGACGAAGGCCGACATCGAGGCCGAACTCGCCCGCACGATCGGCGCCAAGCACGTGATCTGGCTTCCCCGCGGGTTGACTCGCGATCAGGAGACCTATGGAACGCGCGGACACGTCGACATCGTCGCTGCCATCTCTTCCCCCGGAGTGGTACTCGTCCATGACCAACGCAATCCGGTGCACCCCGACTACGCCGTCAGCAAGACGATCATCGAGTTGTTCGAAAGCTCGACGGACGTCGGCGGCCGGCCGTGGAAGGTAATTCGGGTGCCTGCACCCGAAATCCTGCGCGACGACGAGGGATTCGTCGACTACAGCTACATCAACCATCTCGTGGTCAACCGTGGAGTGATCGCCTGCAGCTTCGACGATCCTGCCGACGCCGAAGCAGCCCGGATCCTGTCAGCCGCTTACCCCGGACGCACTGTCGTCACCGTCGACGCCAGACCGCTGTTCGAACGTGGCGGCGGCATCCACTGCATCACCCAGCACCAGCCCGCTGAACAAGACTGACGGCGGGAGAATTAACGGCGACCTCGCATGTAGTCACTCACAACGGCTGCGCCGAGGCCGTCCAGGTCCGGCGCGATGACGCGTCCACCCACCCGGTGCGCCATCCGGTCGACCACCCTGGCCAGACCTGGATCCTCACCGAGGCGGAAGAACGTGACCTTGGCGCCCAGCCTGGCCACGGCGTCGAGTGCTCGAACCGTCAAACCGAGGGTTCGCGCACTCGGCGGGTAGTCGAACCTGGCTTCTCCGTCCGCTTCGAGATGAGCCGTCGGCTCACCGTCGGTGACGATCAACACCACCGGCTGCGCATTGGAATGGCGTCGAAGGTGTCTGGCCGCCAACAACAGTGCGTGGTGCAGGTTGGTTCCCTGGTCCCACGCGCCGTCCAAACCGGCGAGCTCCGACGGGCTCAGTACGTGCGCGTGGCGTCCGAAGGCGATCAACTGCAGCTCGTCGCTGCGAAACCTCGTGCTCACCAGATGATTGAGTGCCAGAGCGGTGCGCTTCATCGGCACCCAGCGATCCTCCATCACCATCGAGAACGACGTGTCCACCAACAGAGCCACAGCAGCCTGACTACGCTGTTCGGTTTCGGCCACCTCGACATCGACGACGCTCAGCCGCACCGGCATTCGGCCCGGGTCACGTAGGACGGCGTTGGTGACGGTTCTCGTGACGTCCCACGGTTCGGTGTCCCCGAACTCCCATTCGCGGGAAGCTCCGGTCGGTTCGCCCATCGCACCTGCCCGACGCGTATCGCGTTGACCGGTTCGCGACGACAGTTGCCCGGCGACGTCACGCAGAGCGGTCTGTCCGAGCTGTCGCATGGCTTTGGGCGACAAGCGCCATTGACCGTCTGGTGCGCGATCGAAGAAACCCTGTTCCTGCAAAGCCTTTTCGAGATCGGCCAGAGTGCGAGCATCAGCGGCGGCTTCGTCGCCGAGTTGCCGCGCGAGTAGCTCGGGGTCGATGTCGTCGAGCGCTGCGCCGGCATACTGCTGCGACAGTTGATCTGCCAGCGATTCCAGCTCGGCGATGTCCTGCAGGGCACCGGTCCCCTCACCCAACCCCATTCCGTTGTCGCCGCGGAACTGTTGCGAACCTTCCCAGTCCTCACCCGGCCGAGCCGCCTGAAGGAACTGGTCGAGTTGACTCAGCTCACTCATCAGGCTCGGATCGCCGAACGCCTGCTGCGCCAACGCATCCAACTCGTCACGCTGCTCCTGCGAGAGCGAGTTACGCAATCGTTGTGCGGCCGCCGCGCGCTGCGCCAACGAATCCAGAAGTTCGTCGACGTTGCGCGGGTTGTCCGGGAAATACTGCCCGTGATTGTCCATGAACTCCGCAAACTGCTCCGGAGTGTCGACGCCCCGAGAGTGCGCATCGAGCAGTTGATTCAGATCTGCCAGCATCTGGCGAATCTGCTCACGATCCTCGTCGGTAGCGCCCTCGAGTGCCTGCTTCATTCCCGAGAAGCGTTGATCGAGGACCTCACGTCCGAGCAGATCACGAATCTTCTCGTAATCCGCGCGAGCCTGTTCGCTGCGCCAGTTGTAGTCGGCCAGATCTTGCACGGCCTGAGCTGTCGACGGTGGCAACTCCTCGATCCGCATTTCGTTGAATCGTGCGTCGTCGTCGAGAGCACGTGCCAGTTCTTTGCGCTCTTCGAGCACCGCCTTGTCGAGAAGCTTACGAACCTCGTCGAGCGTTCCGTCGAGATTGTTGCGGCGTAGCAACTCACGTCGACGCCGGTTCGCCTGGGCAGCAAGGTCGTCGAGCCCGCGCATGTCTCGGTTTCCGCGGCGCAGGAGTTCCCGGAGGGCATGGCGCGGCGACGTGCCTGACAACACGTCGTCGCCGATTGCTGCCAAGGCATCGCGCAGATCTACCGGAGGCGCCAGCGGATCGGGACCACCGTCGTACGGCCCGTACCGCGGATTGTGGATCATCACTGCCCCTTACGAATACACCGAGCGGCCGCCCGGGCCTTGATCTTTGGAGATCCGGCGCGCGAGGTAAAGCCCTTCGAGGGCAAGTTCGGCACCGGCAGCACGCTCGCCGTCGGATTGCGCGCCGAGGCGTTCGGCTACTTCGTCCAGGACCTCGAGGTCCGGAAGCTCGTCGAGAAACGCCTTGGCCGTGACAGATTCACCGGTGACGATCGTATTGCCCGTCTCCACAGCAGCAACCAACATCCCGAGGTCGATTCCGCCGAGTCGTATCCGAACCGTATCGGCGGTCGCGCGACGCAGCAGGTGCTCGAGCACCTCCAGTTCCCGTCCCTCTTCACCGGATTCGAACTCGACCTTGCCGCGAAGAACCTCGACCACGGACTCGAGATCGACGGGCCGTGCAACAGGATCGGCCTCGCCGAGCACCGCCGCGCGTCGTACCGCCGCTGCACTGACGGTTTCCGCGCCGGCGACGGCAAATCGTGCCGACACACCCGATCGCTGATCCACCGAGGTGGATTCGCGTAGCAAGCGCGTGAACCTGGCAAGAATTTCGAGAAGGTAGTCAGGCACCTCCGCGGCCAGGTGCGCCTCCTGCTCGATCACCGCGATCTCGCCCGCCAACTCGACGGGGTAGTGGGTGCGGATTTCGGCGCCGAAGCGGTCCTTGAGCGGTGTGATGATGCGCCCGCGGTTGGTGTAGTCCTCAGGATTTGCGCTCGCGACCAGAAGGACGTCCAACGGAAGCCGAAGCGTGTACCCGCGGACCTGGATGTCCCGCTCTTCCATCACGTTGAGCAACGAGACCTGGATGCGCTCGGCGAGGTCGGGAAGCTCGTTGATGGCCACGATTCCGCGATGCGCGCGGGGCACGAGACCGAAGTGAATGGTCTCCGGATCGCCGAGGCTCCTACCCTCGGCCACCTTGACCGGGTCGACGTCTCCGATCAGGTCGGCGACCGAGGTGTCCGGCGTTGCCAGTTTCTCGGAGTACCGCTCGCTGCGGTGTCGCCAGGCGATCGGGAGGTCGTCACCCAGTTCCTTGGCTCGACGTATCGAAGCCGGTGTGATCGGCTCGTACGGGTGCTCCCCCAGTTCCGAGCCTTCGATGACGGGCGTCCACTCGTCGAGCAGGAGCCCGAGAGTGCGAAGCAACCTCGTCTTTCCTTGACCTCGTTCGCCGAGCAGAACCACGTCGTGGCCGGCGATCAGCGCCCGCTCGAGTTGCGGGGCGACCGTGTCCTCGAACCCGACTATCCCGGGCCAGGGGTCACGGCCGTCCCGCAACGCGGCGAGAAGGTTCTCTCGTAGTTCTTCCTTGACACTTCGCTGTACGTGTCCGGAGGCGCGTAGCTCTCCGAGGGTTTTTGCGACAGTCACCACTCCACGCTACGAGTGTTTGCGGGGTTTCGCCTCTCGCCGAGGAAGTTCGGTCGCTCAGCCCTCGATGTTCTCGGGATTCATCCAGATGATTTCCCAGATGTGGCCGTCGGGATCCTGGAAGCTGCGGCTGTACATGAAACCGTGATCCTGCGTCGCGTTTCCTTCGGAACCGCCGGTCGCGAGTGCCTTGTCGACGAGGGCGTCGACGGCCTCACGGGTCTCGGCCGAGAGACCGAGCAGCGCTTCCGTCGACGTCGAGGTGTCGGCGATGCCCTTGGTGGTGAAGGTCTTGAAGAAGGGCTCGGCCAACAGCATCACGACGATGGTGTCACTGATGACCATCGACGACGCATTCTCGTCGGAGAACTGCGTGTTCTTGGAGTATCCGAGGCCCTCGTAGAAGGTGGTGGCCTTGCCGAGGTCCTTGACGGGCAGGTTGAGGAAGAACATCGGCTGCGGGTTTGTCGCCATGAAAGGTCCTTTCCGAGACTTTGCTGTGCGCCCTTATTAACCGCCGGCGGTTAATAAAGGCGCACAGTAGACCTAAACTCCACCCATGGATACCTGGGTGTTGCCCGCCATGCTCGGTCTCGGACTCGCCGCAGCGTCCGGAATGCGAACCTTCCTGCCGCTGCTGATGCTCAGCGCTGCCGTCCACTTCGAACTGTTCGGAATCACCGTCGGCGAGTCGATGCGGTGGGTCGGATCCACCGGCGCGCTGGTGGCATTGGCAATAGCCGCGGTGGTCGAACTGGGTGCCGACCTCATTCCCTTCGTGGACAACGCACTCTCGGTGATCGGGAACGTCACCGGACCCATCGCCGGAGTGATCGCGGCCTGGGCGGCCTTCAGCCATCTCGACCCTGCGATGGCCGCGTTGGCGGGCATCATCGTCGGAGCGCCGACGGCGCTGACATTCAGCGCCGCCCAGACAGGCACTCGCGCGGTCAGTACGGCCACTACCGGTGGACTGGCGAATCCCGTCGTCTCCGTCATCGAGGATGTGCTGACTTTCTTCACCTCCATGATCGCGATGATCTTGCCGCTCCTGATCATTCCGCTGCTCGCCGCACTCTTGTGGTTCAGCTGGCGCGGATGGCGACGTGTCCGGAGTCTGCGCACCGCCTGAACCTGTGGACCTGGTAGACAAGTCGTCATGTCCGACACCGAGATCTCGTTCCAATCCGGCGACGTCACCCTGTACGGGAGTCTTCGCCTGGCAGCCTCACCCGACTCCTCGGCGCCGGCCGCGCTGATTCTGGCCGGCAGTGGCCCCACCGATCGCAACGGCGACAGCGCACTCCTCGAAGGCGACATCGGAACTCTGCGGTTCATCGCGGATCTTCTTGAAAATCAAGGCATTTCAAGCCTACGTTACGACAAGCTCGGCAGCGGCGAAACCGCCCTCGGCGACTACGAGATCGAGGACATCGCCGATCTCGGCTTCAACACATTCGTCGACGCCGCCTCCGACGGACTTGACTACCTCGCCGGACAACCCGGCGTCGATCCCGAGCGCTTGTTCGTCGTCGGACACAGCGACGGCGCCGTCGTCGCGCTGGCACTTGCCACGGCGAAAGAGGGCACAAGAGTCAGCGCCCTCGCACTGCTCGAGCCACTGAGTGTCCGGCTTCTCGATCTACTCACGACGCAGATTCACCGCCAGCTCGACGCCGTCGTCGGCGCCGGACAGTTGCCGGTCGAACTGGCTGACGAACTGCGCGTCGCGCTCGCCGACGCCGTCGAGTCTCTTCGATCCGAGGGCACGGTTCCGGATGATCTACCCGAACCGCTGCAGAACGCGGGACTCGTTCACGCCAATGCCAAGGCACTCGCCGAGGAAGACGCGCTGGACCCGGTTGCGCTCGTAGCGGCGCTGCCGGCAGGCATGCCCGTTCTCACCAGCTGCTCGGACAAGGACATCCAAGTAATTCCCTCCGACGTCGCGGCACTCGACGCCGCGCTCTCACATACCGCGCTGACTTCAGTGCGGATGCGCAACGCCAACTTCGTACTCAAGGACATCGGCGAAGAACAGTCCACCGGGGCCGACTACGTCGCGCCGCTTCCGTACTCGGCAGAGTTCTCGGAGCCCTTCACAGCGTGGGTCCGCTCGTTCTCCAAATGACGTACAGACCGAACGTCCTCTTTTTCGGGTAGAAAGTTCCCTCCGCGAACCATCGCGGAGGGACTTCTGCTTTCTACGCCTGACCTGCAACAAAGGCTCTCTCAATCCAGCGAACCCGGGGACAGAAGTCACCCGGAGTTTACGTTCGCGGCGCTTTTTATTGGTGCGAACCCTCGATCCGTGCTGTACGGTCATCCATTAACCAGCAACGCCACACAGAAAGGAACGGACGTCATGTCGCTACACCCGAACTTTGCATCCGTACCTTCGTGGCGCAGCTGCACCGCAGGCAAGCACATTTTTTCGGCCGCAATGTCGGCCAAGCACATGGGCAACAAGCGCGGTGTACCCCGAGAATGATCCCCAGTTTCACCGGATTCGTTCTCGGGCACCCAGGGCAAACGCCTCGGGTGCCTTTTCTTTTACCTTTCACACGCAGGAGCACCAGATGAAACTTCGAGTCAACCAACTGTCCATCGCGCCGCCGTATGTCGATCTGCCCGGTGACCTCACCGGATACGCCGTCACCCTGGATCTTTCGCACTCCGATGCTGCCCACGAAGCCACCCTCGGCGCACTGATCAGCGAGATCCGCAGTCGCGGAGCCTCACGCGTGGTCATCACCGGCTCACCCCGCGAACTCCAGGGCACCCACAGCAGCGCAGCCTGAAAGAACCGGGCCGGCCTGAATGCAGAACGGGCCCCGAGCTCCCGTTGAGGAGTCGAGGCCCGCTACCGAAGCAGAAAGTCAGTGCGCGAAGTGGCGCGCACCGGTCAGATAAAGAGTGACACCGGCTTCCTTGGCCGCGGCAATCACCTCGTTGTCGCGAACCGAACCACCCGGCTGCACAACAGCCTTGACGCCGGCGTTGAGAAGAACCTGCAGACCGTCGGGGAACGGGAAGAACGCGTCCGAGGCCGCAACCGAACCTACGACGCGGTCACCGGCTCGCTGAACAGCAAGATGCGCTGCATCGACGCGGTTGACCTGGCCCATACCGACGCCGACGGACGCGCCGCCGGAGGCCAGCAGGATCGCGTTTGACTTCACCGATCGGCTGGCACGCCAAGCAAATTCGAGGTCAGCGAGAGTCTCGGCATCTGCAGCCTCACCGTTGGCGAGAGTCCAGTTGGCCGGGTTGTCGCCGTCAGCGTCCAGAACGTCGCGCTGCTGGAGCAAGGTACCGCCAGAGATCGGACGCAGTTCGATTCCGGTAGCGGTCGGAGCCGCAGCCTTCAGAACACGAATGTTCTTCTTACGCTGCAGAACCTCGACAGCCCCGTCTTCGTACGAGGGCGCGATGACAACCTCGGTGAAGATATCGGCGATCTGCTCTGCCAGTTCGACGGTGACCTCACGGTTGGCTGCGATGACACCACCGAAAGCACTGACCGGATCGCAAGCATGCGCCTTGCGGTGAGCGTCGGCAATGTCGGTGCCGATGGCGATGCCACACGGGTTGGCGTGCTTGATGATTGCGACGGCCGGATCAGTGAAGTCGTAAGCTGCACGCCACGCTGCGTCGGAGTCCGTGTAGTTGTTGTACGACATCTCCTTGCCGTGCAACTGCTCCGCCTGAGCCAAACCTGCAGGCGCAGCCGGGTTTTCGTACAACGCAGCATCCTGGTGCGGGTTCTCGCCGTAGCGAAGGACAGCGCTGCGGTTCCAGGTAGCACCGACCCAGGCCGGGAACAGCGAACCGTCCTCGTCAGCTGCGATCGTGCCCGTCATCCAGCTCGCAACAGCGACGTCGTACGACGCAGTGTGCTGGAACGCCTGCGCCGCAAGCACAGTGCGCTCACGCAAGGTGAATCCGCCACCGGCAACGGCAGTCAGGACATCGGCGTAACGAGCCGGATCGACCACGACGGCAACCGACGGATGGTTCTTGGCTGCAGCACGAACCATCGACGGGCCACCGATGTCGATCTGCTCGACGCACTCGTCCGGGCTAGCGCCCGAGGCAACCGTCTCGGTGAAGGGGTACAGGTTCACGACGACCAATTCGAAGGTCGCGATGCCGAGTTCCTCGAGCTGAGCGAGGTGATCCGGCTTGCGGGTATCGGCGAGAACGCCGGCATGGACGCGCGGATGCAGCGTCTTCACGCGGCCTTCGAGGCATTCCGGGAATCCGGTCAGAGCCTCGACCGGCGTCACGGGGATTCCGGCGTCGGCAATCTTCGACGCGGTCGAACCGGTCGAGACCAACTCGACACCGGCCTCGTGCAGGCCCGTGGCCAGCTCGATCAGACCACTCTTGTCGTAGACGCTGACAAGTGCACGGCGCACAGCCTTGCGTTCACTCACTGGGGATCACGGCCTTTCGTCCATCGGAAACCACTCCGCGCGTAGCAACAGCGGCGATGACGTCCGCCAACAACCGTCGCTCCACAATTTTGATGCGTTCATGCAACGAAGACTCGGTGTCGTCGTCATGCACCGGCACAGCTTCCTGCGCCAAGATCGGCCCGGTATCAACTCCGCCGTCGACGAGATGCACCGTGGAACCGGTGACCTTCACGCCGTACGCCAGAGCGTCGGGAACCGCGTGCGCGCCGGGAAAGGCAGGCAGCAACGCGGGATGAGTGTTGATGATTCGGCCGCCGAAACGCGCGAGAAAGCTGGGGCCGAGGATTTTCATGAAACCTGCACTGACCACGAGATCGGGTTCGTGCTCGGCCACCGCTGCTGTCAGCGCCTCGTCCCAGGCGGCACGATTTTCATAAGTCTTGATCGAGACTTTGAAGGACTGGATCTTCGAATCCGCAGCGTGCTCGGCGGCGAGGCAGTCACGATCTACCCCGACGGCAACGATCTCGGCGGGGTATCCCTCGGCGTGCGAAGCCTCGATCAGCGAAGTCAACAGGGTTCCCGCGCCGGAAGCGAGTACGACTACCCGCGCGATCGAGTCGCGAAATTGGACCCCGTCGGGCATTGTCGGCTGCGGATTGTCGGCCGAGGCAGTCAGCGCACTACTCCTGAGAACTGGAAGATGATGCGGCCGGAGTATCGGCCGCATGACAGCCTAGTCGCTGGACTTCTGCGGCTTCGAGGGCAGGTCGGTCTCCGGCTCGGCCCCGGCTGCGGAGTCGGCTGTGGGGTCCGCCTCGGGTGCCGCGACAACCTCGGCGTCGACTACTTCGATCTCGACGGTTTCCTCTGTCACTACCTGCACGGGTTCGCCTGATTCCTCGACGATTTCCGCTTCGACGACCTTGGTGACAACGACCGCAGATTCCTGGGCCAGCACTTCGCCCGAGTTCTCGTCGTCCTCGTCTTCCGGTGTGGCCGCAGCCGTGATCGCAAGTTCGGGCTCGACTGTTCGAGCCGGTTCAGCCGTCGGGGGCGCAACCTCGTCCTTCATGTGTCCGCGGTGTGAGAACCACATCGCGAACAGCGCCGAGACCGTTCCGAACAATCCCAGCCACGCAAAGGTCAGAAGACCGAAGCCCCACCACAGGACCTCGACGGTGCCGAACTGCCCGAGGTCTCCCCCGGCAGCAAGAGCGAGCAGCGCCATGACGACGCCGGCTCCGGCAGCTGCCGTCAGCACTGCGAGCACACTGTCCTGCCCGGCGATGCGTCGAGCGCAATCACGGCCGAGCATCATGCCCACCGCTGCCGGAACGATCAACAACACGGGCCAGATTCCACCGGCGACGCCTTCCGGAATCGCTCCGAGAAGGGGCAAGGGTGGCAGGTCACCGCCGATGTTGCCGAACACGCTGATGGAGACATTGCCGAAATCGGCCGTCGATCCCGTCATCACCGCGGCTGCGCCGACCACGAGGTTCGGCAGATAGAGCAGCGACAACACCGTTAATCCCAGTACGCCGACAAACCCGTTGCCGCGCGCGAGTAGGTCACCGACCGTCGACCACGACACGAGTAGTGACACCACGACGGCCACGGCGCCCGCAGCCAACAGCGCTGCCGACGCAGCCGTTGCCGGTCGAACAGCAGCAGATGCCCACGGCGGAATCTCGGCGACGACCCGATCCCAGTGCGCAGCAGCAACACCGACGGACGCGGCGATCAGGTGAATCCCGGCGACCCAGCCGAAAGCAGCCAACGTGTTGGGGCTAGACAGCGGAATGGCTGCGGAGGCGTCGGCAACCACGGCGAGAGCGATTGCCGTGATAGTCAACGGTCCGGCCACCGCGGCCCCCACCAGGCGGAGGGTGTCGTCACGGGAGTCGGTGTGCACCGCAGTCGACGCGCATCGGCGTGCAACCACCCACATCATGACGGCCGTCGGAAGCAATGGCAGTACACCGAGTTGGACGCCGCTGATAGTCGCCGGCACCTGGTGGATGACCAACCATGTGGTGGCAATGGCGCCGAAGGTTCCGGTCAGGTCGCTGCTCGCCGATACCAAGGTGACCACAACGACAGCCGCGATCAGCAGCATCGTCAGACCCGACGGCCGGAAGGCGACCGTCAGCAGCTTGCGCGCCAGGTCCGGGTTCGGTGCCGGGCGACCGCCGCCGACGCGGCCGCCGCCAGTACGACCACGTCCGGGTCGTGAGGACGCGGGACGGGACCGGGTGCCATCAATCAAAGAACTCATCCCCTCGAGGGTTTCACTCGATAGTGCGCCGCGCACTCAGGCGCGCCGTCGGGCTCACGGAATGTGGCCTCCACCCGCAGCGGGTCGGAGGCCACATTCATGTTCGTGAAACGAAGTAGTACTACTGCTGACGCTCGTCGGGGTTCTGCGAGCCGAAGACCTTGGTCTCGGCCGCGGAATCGCTGCTGCCCTGGTCAGGCTCAGCAGACGGCGTCGGCGCTTCGAAAGTGGGCGGCTCGAAGCCCGTCGGCTGCTCGGTCGAGCCAGTCTGCTGCTGGTTGTACGGCTGGCCGTAACCGCGCGGGGCGGTGAACTGATCCGACGAGTAACTCGGGTTCGGCTGACTCGCGGGCTGCGAGGTCAGCGGATAGTAAGACGACGTCGTCGCGGCCGACGAGTCGGTCTGCGCGGGATTCTGCACCGGGTTCTGACCGTAGGGAGACGCAGTCTGGCCGTAAGGCGGCTGCGAAGCAGTCGGGTCGGCGGGGGCGGCGTGCGCTCCCCCGTATCCCTGCTGCTGCGCCTGCCCGTACTGCGGGTTCTGCTGGTACTGGCCCGGCTGCTGAGCCTGCTGCGGCTGGCCGTACTGAGCCTGTCCGTATCCCTGTGGCTGACCTGGCGCCTGCCCCGGCGCCTGGCCCTGGGGCTGGCCCTGGTGCTGGCCATAGCCCTGCGGCTGACCGTACTGCTGAGCTACCGGACGCGGCGCGGGAGCCTTCAGGATTCCGATCTCGAACAACAACGCGGCGACTGCGACGACCGTCTGCACGAACGAGAGGATCAGCACGATGATCAGACCCCAACCGAGGCTGATGTCGACGTAGTCGCTGGTACCTACGGAGAACGCGGCGAACACCAAAGCGAAGAAACCCGTGAGGGTGAGCGCTGCGGCAATGCCTGCATACGACTGCTTCGGGAGGAGCGATACGCCTGCGACCACACCGCCGGCGAAAACGAATCCGAGGCCGTAGATGCTCGACTCGAAGAAGCTCGAACTGGTGTCCAGACCGCTACCGATGCCGCTGCTGCTTCCACTGATCGACGTGAAAGGCGCAAAACCGAGTAGGAAATTGATCAGGCCGAGTGCCGCGACGGCGATGAGCAGGATGAATCCGAGATTCTTGGTTCCACCGCCCGCTGCCGGCTGATTCGGTGGCCCGAAGCTGGGCCCTTGCGGCGTGAACGTCATGACTTCTCCTCGTAGACGGTCTTCGATGGTTACCAGCGTATGTGTCTCGACTTCGCACGCTAACACCGACAGGAGACAATGGGCAGATGCCCTTCACCCTCGCGCCCGGCGCCGACCATGTCGTCGAAACCGAGGTGAAGCACTCACGATTCATCGCCGCGCTTCGCCGGATCGACGACGCCGAAGCCGCCACGGAGTTCGTCGCGGAGCAGAAGTCGCTGTATCCCGATGCGCGCCATCATTGTTCGGCTTTCGTGATCGGATACGAAGCGAACTCACGCGTCGAGCGTGCACACGACGACGGCGAACCAGGCGGGACAGCTGGGGTGCCGATGCTTCAGGTTCTCAAGTCTCGAGATCTGGTCGATGTGATTGTTGTCGTCACGCGCTACTTCGGCGGAATCAAGCTCGGCGCCGGTGGATTGGTCCGCGCGTATTCGGGAGCCGTCTCGGTTGCTCTCGATTCGGCCGAGCTTGTGGCCAGGGAGAGGATGATCCTGCGCACTTTGGCGATCCGGCACTCAGAGGCCGGTCGGGTGGAAGCGGAACTGAGAGCGCGGGGCGTCTCGGTGCTCGGAACTGCGTATGGATCGAAGGCGGTGATGACGCTCGCCGCCGGTGACGCCGACGATCTCGACTCGATCGTCGCATCCATCACATCCGGTGCCGGGCAGTTGGAACCTGCCGGGTCGATGTGGGTCGATACCACTGTGCGTGGTTAAGGAGTCCGGAGACTCCCTAACCACGCACGGGGGCGAAGCCCCTTACAGGGACTGAAGAATCTCGCGAGCGAGAGCAGCAGTGGCGGACGGCGTCTTGCCGACCTTCACGCCTGCAGCTTCGAGAGCTTCCTGCTTTGCCTGAGCCGTTCCCGAGGAACCGGAGACGATGGCGCCTGCGTGGCCCATGGTCTTGCCTTCGGGAGCGGTGAAGCCAGCCACGTAGCCGACGACCGGCTTGGTGACGTTGGCCTTGATGTAATCGGCTGCACGCTCTTCCGCGTCGCCACCGATTTCACCGATCATCACGATGACCTTGGTCTCGGGATCCTTCTCGAACGCCTCGATGGCGTCGATGTGGGTGGTTCCGATGACCGGGTCGCCGCCGATGCCGATGGCGGTGGAGAAGCCGAAGTCACGGAGTTCGTACATCATCTGGTAGGTCAGGGTGCCCGACTTGGAGACCAGGCCGATGGGGCCGGTGCCTGCAATGTTGGCGGGCGTGATGCCGACGAGGGCCTCACCCGGGGTGATGATGCCGGGGCAGTTCGGTCCGATGATGCGCGTCTTCTTGCCCTTGGACTCGTTGTACGCCCAAGCGTAAGCGGAGTCCTGAACCGGGATGCCCTCGGTGATGACCACGAGGAGCGGGATCTCCGCGTCGATGGCCTCGACGATGGCGTCCTTCGAGAAGGCCGGGGGAACGAATGCGATGGAGACGTCTGCGCCGGTCTCCTTGATTGCCTCTTCGACCGTCGCGAAGACGGGGAGCTCGACAGGGGAACCGTCAGCAGCAACGTGCGAGACCGTGGTGCCGGCCTTGCGAGCGTTGACGCCGCCGACGACCTGGGTGCCGGCCTTGAGCATCAGAGCGGTGTGCTTGGTGCCCTCGCCGCCGGTGATGCCCTGGACGATGACCTTTGAATCCTTGGTGAGGAAGATTGCCATTGTTCTGTGAGTCCCTTACTTCGCTGCGTGAGCGAGTTCGGCGGCCTTGTCGGCGGCCTCGTCCATGGTTGCGACGACCGTGACCAGCGGGTGGTTGGCCTCGGCGAGGATGCGACGACCCTCTTCGACGTTGTTTCCGTCCAGGCGAACGACGAGCGGCTTGTTGGCCTCGTCGCCCAGGGTCTTCAGTGCGCCGACGATGCCGTTGGCAACTGCGTCACACGCGGTGATGCCGCCGAAGACGTTGACGAACACGCTCTTGACCTGTGCGTCGTTCAGGATGACGTCGAGGCCGGCAGCCATGACTGCAGCGGAAGCTCCGCCGCCGATGTCGAGGAAGTTGGCGGGCTTGACGCCACCGTGGTTCTCGCCGGCGTATGCGACGACGTCCAGGGTGGACATGACCAGGCCTGCGCCGTTGCCGATGATTCCGACCTCACCGTCGAGCTTGACGTAGTTGAGGTCGTTTTCCTTGGCCTTGAGCTCGAGGGGATCGGTAGCGTCGCGATCCTCGAATGCCTCGTGGCCGGGCTGACGGAACGCTGCGTTCTCATCGAGGGTGACCTTGCCGTCGAGGGCGAGGATCTGATCGTCAGGCGTGCGAACGAGGGGGTTGACCTCGACGAGGAGTGCGTCCTCGTTGATGAAGACCTCCCACAGCTTCTGGATCGTGACGGCCGCTGCGTCGAGCACCTCTGCGGGCAGCTTTCCTGCCTCGGCGATGCTGCGCGCGAACGCGAGGTCGACGCCCTTGACTGCGTCGACGGGGATCTTGGCGAGAGCGTCGGGGTTCTCCTCGGCGGTGACCTCGATCTCGACGCCACCCTCTACCGAGCACATGGCCAGGTAGGTGCGGTTGGTGCGGTCGAGCAGGAAGGAGATGTAGTACTCCTCGGCAATGTCACTTGCCTCTGCGACCAGCAGCTTCTTGACGACATGGCCCTTGATGTCCAGGCCCAGGATTGCCTCGGCGTTTGCCACTGCGGCATCCACGTCGGGCGAGTACTTGACGCCACCGGCCTTGCCGCGGCCGCCTACCTTGACCTGTGCCTTCACCATCACGGGCTTACCGATTTCTTCGGCAATCTCGCGTGCGCCGGCGACTGTGTCTGTAACACGTCCAGCCGAAGTCGGCACTCCGTGCTTGGCGAAGAGTTCCTTCGCCTGGTATTCGAAGAGATCCATCTGCTCACCGTCTCGTCTGCGTTGTCACCCGCTCGAGGGGTAGGAGCGGGTCTGTTCTGGACTTTAACCAGTTGCCGCGTTCGGTTTGCGCCCGCACTGATGCTATGTGGCCCAAGTCACGCGCAAATGCGCAATGAGGCACGCCTCACCGATCGAGCAAGGTGGCCACACCGAATTTGTCAAGCATCAGTCTCACTGATTCTTGCGCTCGAGAACGCTGCAACGAGAAGCAACACTATGCCCGTGGCCGCTGTGATCGCACCCACCCCCACGGTTGCGTCCGATATGCGCGATGACGTGAGCGGCCACTCACTGACGTACACCAGAGCTGCCACGGCAGATCCGATCAGCAATGCCGCGCCTCGAGCCGGCCGCGCAGACGCTGCGATCACAGCGGCGATCACGACGGTGACGCCGACGAGCAGTTGCCCCCAGACGTCAATTCCCCACGGCCACTCCAGAACTGACGCCGCTGTGTAGGCATCACCCCGATAGAGGGGAAGCGCGGTCCCGATCAGGACTGCGACTGCGCCGATCCCACCGACGAGAAGCACCAGCCCTCTCGAACCGCCGTCTACCGACGTGTCGACGTCTTCACGTTCTGCGCTTCCCGCCAGCCAGACGAGCAGTCCCGTCGCCGCAGCGAGGAGAGCCGCGCCACAAAGAACGAAGGCGCCGGCACCTAACCCGACGCCTGGAACGTCCGTCGCGATGACCGCCGACTGCATGACAGCCGCGACGCCCATCACGACGGTGGTCCACAGCACTCCGACGGCCGGACGCACCACGGCGGCGCGGCCCGGGGCAAACAGGCCCAGCGCGGCGAGGAGCAATACGGCAGCCGCGAGCAGGACAACTCGAGACGACAGCATCGACGGCTCCGGGATTCCATCCGGCAACGACAGGACAGGCAAAGCCGAGCCGACGCCCGCAACAGCCGCAGTGATGATTGCGGCGGTACCGGCAACGCGGTGAAGTCTGTTCACCCGCGCTTGCGCCGCCCGGGACTGAGCCACCATCGCTGCCTTGAGCGCACCCTTTGTTGTCTTCGCAGGCGCGCGGACCACACTTTCAGCGGGAATCGCATCCGTTTCACGCCTGGATGCGAGGTAAGGCGCTGAAACTCCGATCACGACGATGACCACGGCGGCCAGTGCCCCGACCACGGATCCCGAACCGACGCCGATTCGATCGCCGGCCGCGAACCCAGCCATCACCCTGGTTCCACTGACTGCGAGTGCGCCGAGACCGACACCGATCAAGGCGCCGCAGCCCACCGGTAGGGAGATGGACGTCAATGCCGCCGCGACCGCAACGAGCACCGCGACGCCGACCAATCCTGTACCGACGGCAGTGGCCGACGCAGAGTCGACGAGCGGTTTGACCAGAAAGATCGGATCCTGCGAACTGAAGGAAGGACCGAACAGGGAGAGGACGAAAATCACAGCAGCCAGAATCAGCAGCGCTGTCGGCCACGCGCCGATCCGTCCGCCAACCGATCGCCCGTCGAATTCCGCGGCGCGAGCGCTGCCGTATCCGTCCCGTTCCGATTCACGATGGACGGCGACAAGTCCGAGCACCCCGGACAGGACAAGAAGGCAGTGTCCCGCGAGCGCGAGATAAGCGCCAGGACCCGCATCGATCGAACCCGCCGAAATCGGACGGAAAAGGTCCAAGCGGTTTGCATCGATTGCGTCGACGAACAACTGGACGTCGAGAATTGCCGCTCCGAGCGACACCGCCCCGATACCGGCCAGGAGTCCACCGGCCAAGGCGGGCCTGCGGCCCGAGGTGAGCACTGCAACCAACGGCACGATGATCGTGCAGACGGCCGCGAAGAGAGCGGCAGAAGCAAGAGCCCCCGTCGTGTCGACCCCGCGGCCACTCCCGACTCCGACGACGGGACTGGCCGCCACTCCGACGGCACCGAGCAGTCCGATTACCGCCGCGAGTGGCGCCCCGGACTTCACTCCGGGGTCGTCGAAACGCGCCTGCGACGTAGTTCCAGGTGTTGTGGACACTCGATCGACGGTAGTGCCTGAATGGACCGGTGATCCGGTTGTGACACGCGTGATCACGAAACGAGATGATTCGTCCGTTTTGCCCGTATCGACATATTCCCAGGTCAAGCTGTGAGGCACGTCACATAATCGGACAGGTTTCCGCTACGGCTTGCGCCCATCGCAATCATTTCGTTACCGTCAGTCGGTCTAAGTCACGGGCTGATCACGAACTCGAGGAGAGAACCGGCATATGCATCACCGCAGCCAGTTCACCGCTAGTAGGTTCTCGAACTCAGCTCCAGACGAGGTCACGACCACTTATCCAACGCACTCGGCCAGGCGTTACACCGAGACCAAAAGTTCTGAGATCTCTACCGATATGTTCACTCGAAATTCATCCTCCACGTCGTCAGATTCCGACTCTCACGAGTTCGTCGAGTCCGACGTGATCAGCACCCCCACTTACGCCTCTTCCGCACCGACAGTCGATGTCGAATCTCCGGTTCGCCGCAGCGGTGCTCACCGACTCCCCACCCCTCCCTCTGCTCTCAAGGGCCGCGCCGCCGTTCTGGCAGTTGCAGCCGGCGCAGTTGTCGCCGCGGGCCAGGCAGTTGTCAACGACGGTTCCTCTTCCGCCGCCGACCACTCGGAAGTTGCACTCGCCAACGAGTCCTCCGCGATCGGCACCACCGCAGAACCGCAGGCCGCTCAGTTCGCTCCGGCCACCTCCACGGCAGCCACCACCGAGGCCGACGCTCCCCAGGTCCTCAACGTCGCAGCACCGACCGACCTCTCCCAGTTCAGCAACCTGCTTGCCAAGGGCCAGCGTTTCAGTGACGAGCGCGCAGCACGCGAAGCAGCTGCCCGTCGCCCGCTGTTCGTCCTGCCGGCAGTCGGCACGTTCACGTCCAACTTCGGCACCCGCTGGGGCACCCTGCACGCCGGCGTCGACATCGCCGCCCCGATCGGGACGCCCATCGTCGCAGTCGCCGACGGCAAGGTCATCGATTCAGGTCCGGCTTCCGGATTCGGCATGTGGGTACGCCTACAGCACGCAGACGGAACGATCACCGTCTACGGCCACATCGACACGTCCACCGTCACCGTCGGTCAGCAGGTCATGGCCGGCGACCAGATCGCCACTGTCGGCAACCGCGGCTTCTCCACCGGCCCGCACCTTCACTTCGAGGTTCACCTCGCCGGCGAGAACAAGATCGACCCCCTCCCTTGGCTCGCATCACGCGGCATCAGCCTCGGTATCGAGCAGGACTGACCGCAAGCCCAACGCTTCTGACAAAAACTTCCGGCCCGCACCTTTCCAGGTACGGGCCGGAAGTTTTTTGTCTGTCTTCTACAGCTTGACCATCGGCACACCGCCGATGAGCATCAACCGCACCTTGCCCGCGCTACCGAAGTCGATGGTGACCGTCGCGGTGGGTCCGGTGCCCTTGGTTTCCAACACGGTGCCCAGACCGTACTTGTCGTGACTGACGCGGTCACCCGTGGCAAGGACCAGAACGTTGTTGCGGCCACGCGCGGCACCGAAACTGGGAGTCGACGCAGCCTTGCCGGAGCCTCCCCCGTAGTTCTGCCCGCCACCGTATCCCTGGCCGCCCTGGCTGCCGTATCGGCTTCCGCTGCCGTAACCCGGCCTGCCGCTTCCGAATCCACCACCGGTGCCCGGATCCTCACGGCGCCAATTGATCAGGTCCTCCGGGATCTCCTGGATGAACCGCGACGCCGGGTTCTGGATCGGTTGTCCCCAAGCCGAACGCATGATCGCGCGCGTCAGGTACAGGCGCTGCCTGGCACGGGTGATGCCGACGTAAGCGAGTCGACGCTCTTCGGACAGCTCTGCCGGATCACCGAGGGCGCGCATGTGCGGGAACTGCCCGTCCTCCCAACCGGTGACGAAGACGACCGGGAACTCGAGGCCCTTGGCGGTGTGAAGCGTCATCATCGTCACGACGCCGTCGTCGGAGTCCGGCAGTTGATCGGCGTCGGCGACAAGTGATACCCGTTCGAGGAAGGCGGCGAGCGAACCCGGATCGGGTTCGCCTTCACGCATTGCTGCGGTTTCCTCGTCGTCCGGATCGATCAGTCCGGCCGCGTTTCGTGCGTCGGAGCTGAATTCTCTTGCCACGCTGACAAGTTCATTCAAGTTGTCGAGCCGCGCGCCGTCCTGTGGATCGCTGCTGGCCGCAAGCTCGGCGCGGTAGCCGGTTCGCTCGAGCACCGCCTCGGCGACCTCACCGATGTCACCGAGTTCGAAGGGTTCGTCCTCGTCGGCGGCCGGTGTCGGCAGCAGGGCCCGCAGCCCGTCCATCATCTCGAGGAACGACGCGATGGCCTTCTGTGACCGCGTATTGAGCAGCGCCACTTTGCCTTCCGCGCCGTCGCGCAGTGCGGCGGCGAAGCTGATGTTGCGATGCTCGGAGTGCACGGCGACACAGGCTTCGGCTCGATCACCGATACCGCGTCGTGGCGTGTTGAGAATGCGTCGCAGGCTCACAGTGTCGTCTTCGTTGGCGAGGACGCGCAGATACGCGACGATGTCCCGAACTTCCTTGCGCTCGTAGAAGCGAACGCCGCCGACCACCTTGTACGGCACTCCGAGTCGAATGAAGATCTCCTCGAGCGCGCGTGAGGAGTTGTTGGTCCGGTAGAACACCGCGATGTCGGCGAATTTGGTCTCGCCCTGGTCCACCAGCCGATCGATCTCCGAGGCGACAAAAGATGCTTCGTCGTGCTCGTTGTCTGCAACGTAGCCGACGATCAGTTCACCTTCACCCGAATCGGTCCACAGACGCTTTTCACGTCGGCCGGTGTTCTTGGAAATCACGGAGTTGGCCGCAGACAGAATGTTCTGCGTCGAACGGTAGTTCTGTTCGAGAAGGATGGTCCGAGCGTCCGGGTAGTCGCGTTCGAACTCTTCGATGTTGCGGATAGTGGCTCCGCGGAATGCGTAGATCGACTGATCGGCGTCACCGACGACGCACAATTCGGCCGGGGCAACGGCATGGTCGGACTCTCCGGCACCGCCGACCAGTTCACGCACCAGCATGTACTGCGCGTGGTTGGTGTCCTGGTACTCGTCGACGAGCACGTGACGGAAGCGACGGCGGTAGTACTCGGCGATCTGGGGAAACGCCTGGAGAAGCGCAACGGTCTCACCGATGAGATCGTCGAAGTCGAGTGCGTTCGCCGCACGCAACCGCTGTTGGTAATGGCCGTAGACCTTGGCGATCAGTCGCGGCAGTTCGGCCGGATCCTGATCGGCTGTGACAACCGCCTCTTCCGGTCCGACGAGTTCGTTCTTCAGGTTGGAGATGTGAGTGGCGAGAAGCCGCGCGGAGAATCGTTTGGTGTCGAGCTCGAGGTCCTTCGAGATCATCGTCAGCAGTCGACGCGAATCGTCGGAATCGTAGATCGAGAAATTCGAGTTCAAACCGGGCAGGAGCGCCGCCTGTGCTCGCAGGATGCGCACGCAACTGGAGTGGAACGTCGATACCCACATGGCGTTGGCACGCGGTCCGACAAGAGCTGCCACACGCTCGCGCATCTCGGCCGCAGCCTTGTTGGTGAACGTGATGGCCAGGATCTGACCGGGGGTGACACCCCGTTCGGCCAGCAGATAGGCGATGCGACGCGTCAGTACTGCCGTCTTGCCCGAGCCGGCGCCCGCGACGATCAGCAACGGCGAACCGGCATGGACCACGGCCTCGCGCTGTTGCGGGTTGAGACCCTCGAGGAGGGCGTCCGGACCCGCGCCATGTCCCCGCGCGCCGCCCCCGTCGTGCTGGGAATGTCCGTCGTGCTCACCGAGTGCTGGGTACGTGTTCATCGCCTGTCCACGGTACCGGCGTCCACCGACACGGTCGTCAGTGCGTCCACCTGCTGGTAGAGGCACTTGGATTACCTGTGTCGAGCATGGCAAACTGGACGCTATGTTCAGCATTTCCGTTCGCGACAACACGGCCGACCCCGTCGGCCCGCTGTGGCGTTACTTTACGTGCCCCGGACCTCGGTGCACGTGATCTGAACAGCTCACCCGCCCCTGGTCCGAATCGGATCCGGGGCATTTTCGTCAGTGTGCCTGGATCGGTAACGACCCGAGCCGAGACCACGATCCACGCAGTAGGAAGAGGAGACGAATAGCAATGAGCACCCAGGCTGCAGCCCCCAATGGAAATACTGTAAATACTGTAAATACTGCTCCGACAGACGTCGAGATCCCCCAGAGTGAGGCGGAGATCGACGAACTACGGAAAGAAATCGACCGTCTCGACGCCGAGATCCTCGCGGCCATCAAACGCCGCTCCGAGGTCTCCCAGATCATCGGCCGTACCCGGATGGCATCGGGTGGTCCGCGTCTGGTGCACAGCCGAGAGATGAAGGTCCTCGAACGGTTCAACGAGCTGGGCCAGGAAGGCCACACCCTCGCGATGCTGCTCCTGCGCCTGGGCCGCGGACGCCTGGGCCACTAGCGCACACCCAGATCACTTGCGAACGGCTACATCGGATGCCTCTGGCAGTCCCGATGTAGCCGTTCGTGTGTGTATCAGTTCTCGAGCGCGATGTACTTCGTGTTCAGGTATTCCTCGATCCCCTCGGTCCCGCCCTCGCGGCCGAATCCGGATTCCTTCACACCGCCGAACGGCGCTGCCGCGTCCGAGATCACTCCTCGGTTGACGCCGATCATTCCTGATTCCAGTGCATCGGAGACCCGAAGCGCACGGTCGAGATCCCTCGTGAAGATGTACGCAGCCAATCCGAACTCGGTGTCGTTGGCGGCCGCGATGCCTTCGGCTTCGGTGTCGAAGCCGGTGATCGCGGCAACGGGTCCGAACACCTCTTCCTTCAGTATCCGCGCGCTCGCCGGAACGTCGGCCAACACGGTGGCCGGATAGAAGTACCCCTCACCACCTGGCGCTTTACCGCCCAGTCGAACCTTCGCCCCGGCATCCACCGCATCTGCAACCAACTCTGCGACCGTGTCGAGCTGGTTCTGGTTGATCAGCGGGCCGAGCTTCGTCTCCGGGTCGGTACCCGGTCCCATCGTGAACGCCGCCATCTTCTCGGTCAGCTTGGTCGTGAACTCCTCACGCACGGCGTTGGCGACATGGAACCGGTTGGCGGCGGTGCAGGCTTCGCCTCCGTTGCGAAGCTTGGCCAGTACCGCACCCTCGACTGCCTTGTCGACGTCCGCGTCGTCGAACACGACGAAGGGCGCATTGCCACCCAATTCCATCGACGTGCGGAGCAATCGCTTCGCGGACTTCTCCACCAGCATCTTGCCGACGCCGGTGGACCCGGTGAAGGTGAGCTTGCGCAGTCGAGGGTCGTCGATGAGAGGGCCGGTCACTTCACCGGATTTCGATGTCGGCAACACCGAGAGGACTCCGTCGGGCAGCCCTGCTTCGGCCATGAGTTGAGCGAGCAGCAGCATCGTCAACGGGGTCTCCGAGGCGGGCTTGACGATGATCGTGCAGCCGGCGGCCAACGCCGGTCCGATCTTGCGGGTGCCCATCGCCAACGGAAAATTCCAGGGAGTGATGGCCAGACACGGTCCGACCGGCGCCTTGGTGACAAGGATCCGGCCGTTGCCCGCCGGCGCCGGCGTGTAGCGCCCGCCGATGCGAACGGCCTCCTCGCTGAACCACCGGAAGAACTCGGCGCCGTATTTGACCTCGGCACGGCTCTCGGCGAGTGCCTTGCCCATTTCGAGGGTCATCAGCAGCGCCACGTCCTCGGCGCGCTCGGTGATCTTCTCGAAGACGGCTCGCAGAATTTCACCACGCTCGCGCGCAGGTGTGCTCGCCCACTTCGACGAGACGGCCACGGCTTCGTCGAGAGCGCGCAGCGCGTCCGCGGGGCTCGCATCGGCGACGTCGGTCAACGATTTTCCGGTCGCCGGATCCGCCACCGGGAAGGTCGCGTTGTTCTCCGCGGGCACGAACCGGCCGCCGACGAACAACTGGGTGGGAACTGATCGAATGAATTCGAATGTGTCCATGGGTTCCATGATGCTCGTCGGAGCCGCGTCCGTCTGCCCGCCAGCGAGACTCACGCGGAAGTTTCCAGCTTGTGCCACTAAAGTCGATGATCGTGAGCACTGACATCACCGGAACCTCAGCCTGGCAGAAACTGCGCGCTCATTACGCCGACATCGAAGGCGTTCACCTGCGAGAACTCTTCCAGGACGATCCAGCCCGCGGGCGAGAGCTGACGATCGACGCCGGTGATCTTCACATCGACTACAGCAAGCATCGCGTCAGCCGCGAGACTCTCGCGCTACTCGTCGAGCTGGCCCGCGAGGCCGGCGTCGAGGCACGACGCGACGCGATGTTCGCGGGCGATCACATCAACAGCTCGGAAGACCGAGCCGTGCTGCACACAGCACTGCGTCTGCCGAAGGATTCTGCTCTGACCGTCGACGGTCAGGACGTCGTCGCGGACGTTCACGAAGTTCTGGACGCGATGGGCGCTTTCGCGGATCGGGTGCGCAGTGGCGAGTGGACGGGCGCCACCGGCAAGCGCATCCGCACCATCGTCAACATCGGCATCGGCGGTTCCGACCTCGGGCCCGTGATGGTCTATCGCGCGCTACGGCACTACGCGGACGCCGGGATCAGCGTTCGGTTCGTCTCCAACATCGACCCGGTCGACCTGGTCGGGCAGCTCGACGACCTCGATCCGGAGACGACGCTCTTCATCGTCGCGTCCAAGACGTTTTCCACCCTCGAGACGCTCACCAACGCGACGGCGGCAAAGCGTTGGCTGTTCGCCGGTCTGGGCAGCGAAGACGTCTCGGCCGTAGCCAAGCATTTCGTCGCAGTCTCCACCCATGGTGATCGCGTGGCGGAGTTCGGCATCGACACCGCGAACATGTTCGGATTCTGGGATTGGGTCGGCGGGCGCTACTCCGTCGACTCGGCGATCGGACTGTCGGTCATGTGCGCCGTCGGACCCGTTCGTTTTGCCGAATTCCTCGACGGTTTCCACCAGATCGACACGCACTTCCGAAACCAACCGCTCGAGCAGAACGCGCCGGTTCTCCTCGGGCTCATCGGGCTCTGGTACTCCAACTTCTTCGGCGCTCAGTCCCGCGCAGTGCTGCCCTACTCGAACGACCTGTTGCGCTTTCCCGCGTACCTGCAGCAGCTGACCATGGAGTCCAACGGCAAGTCGGTTCGCGCCGACGGCTCACCGGTGACCACGTCCACCGGTGAAATCTTCTGGGGCGAGCCGGGAACCAACGGCCAACACGCGTTCTATCAGCTCCTGCATCAGGGCACGTGGCTCGTGCCCGCCGATTTCATCGGCTTCGCGGAATCCACCGACGATCTGCCGACGGCGGACGGCACCGGATCCATGCACGATCTGCTCATGAGTAACTTCTTCGCTCAGACAAAGGTTCTCGCCTTCGGCAAGACTGCCGAAGAAATCGCTTCAGAGGGCACGGCCCCGGAGTTGGTGCCGCACAAGGTGATGCCAGGCAACCGGCCTTCGAGCACCATCCTGGCCAAGGAATTGACGCCCTCGGTCGTCGGTCAGTTGATCGCACTCTACGAGCACCAGGTATTCGTCGAAGGTGCTGTGTGGGGTGTCAATCCGTTCGATCAGTGGGGCGTCGAACTCGGCAAGACGCAGGCACTGGAACTGGGACCTGCACTCTCCTCCGAAGAGGCACCCGGCGACCTCGGCGACACGTCCACCGACGCACTCGTGCACTGGTACCGCAAGGAGCGCGGACGGGCCTGATTCACGCGGCAGCAGGGCCGAACCAACTCTCCGTCGCGTACACACGTCCGGATCGGTCGACGAGCCGAGCGCGAAGCTCTTGCTGTTCAACCCATTTGATGGCGCTGATACCCCGGATCAACGCTGCTTCGCTCGCTGCGTACGCCCACACCGCGTCGTCCGCTATCACCGAGACTTGCGCCCATTCCGTGGAGGGACGCTCCTGGTTCGGCTCCCAGGAGGGCAGCTCTACCGCCCGCGCCGTCGCCATCGCGGTTCCGTTGATCAGTTCGACTTCCTCGCTGCCCGGCACCGGAATCTGCCAGCCACCGGCCGGTGCATGGCCGGCCGTGGCGATCACGTCGCCGATCCGTACGGCAACACCACATTGCAGTTCGGCAGCCACGATCTGCGCGGCGCGATCGACGGTGTCTGCCTTGGCAACTCCGGTAATGTCGAACGACGCACCCCAGGGCGCGTACACCACGTCGCCGTCGAGCTGTACGTCCTCGAACGTCGGGGTCGGGTGGACCGGAGGGATGGACTCGTCCTCGGAGTAGTTGTCGGCAAGCGGATTGACTGCGCCGCCGGTCATACGGGCCGCCCACAGCGCCGACCGCAAGAGAGCAGACATACGCCGAGTCACTTTGACCGGAGTTCCCTGAGCGAGGTTGACGGCGTGAATCTCGGCGTCGCCCCGGCGAAGGTCGCACACCGCCTCGGTCTCGTCGATGGCAGCTGCGATCAACGCGTGTGCAGTGGGCAGCGCAGCGCCTTCGGTGACATCCACCTCCACGGCGGAATCCCACATCGCCCACTTCTCGACACTGACCATGTCAGTCCTGCCCTTCGAACACACCGCGTTGTAACCAGTATGCGCCGGTCAGCAAGCCCCGTGCCATAAGCCGCTTCCGAGGCCGAGGCACGCATCCTGCAGGAGGAGCAGCGCACGGCAGGGGCTGATGGTAGATCTGTGCGACAGAATTGCCGCCCTCCCTGTGCAAGCCGCGTAGTCCTTCGAAGGGTCCTGACACGCACCCGATGTCGACGGACGTCGACTACTACCGGCGCAGCGGGCTATTCCGATCCGAAAGACGCAGAGGCGACGCTCGACATGTCGTGCCGAGACGCTGCGCCTCGAGCTCGGTCTGCCGCAAAACACGTCCGGGCGACGCTGATTTCACCGCAGGAGATAGCGGCGACTGACGAGAAGCACTGTGTTCCAACGTCGATGACATACCAATCGGCCGCTTTCGACGCGCGCCACTTTCGACAGGTCGACACACCTGCCCGCTCACTCTCGACTGCCGAGAAAAATACGCGCCCATCACTACGCGCGAGCGTCGAGCAGAGCACCGAGAAAGAGTTCCGAACACGCGGCGCGCCAACCGCCGGAGAGAGTGACGTCCGGCGCCCGGCGGCAGCGCTCGCACGTTACAGACAGGGCCACGATGCATCGACGCAGCTACATAGGACCGGCCGAAAGAACCTGCAGCGCAACGGCGTAACCACTGACATTTTGCTTATACGCCACCCGCACGCCCGTTGGCAAAACGAACGGTCAGTACGCGGCGTAAATCACATACTTTACAAAGTCTTTGGAATCTCTCCGCGCCAAATATCCGCAGGTGAAAGGACTTTCGACCGGAGTCCGGAATAACCGTGTCGTCTACTATGTGAAAACTGCGAAGTAGCTGTGACGCTGGGTCACGCTCGAGGGAGGAATTGTGACCGATTCATTCAAGGACCGCTTGAACGCCTTGTACCCGGCCACAGCACCGAGACTCACCAACGCACAAGTTGTGGAAGCCCTTTCACAACGCGGATGCAAGATTTCGACACCGTACCTCTCTCAGCTCCGGAGCGGTGTGCGCACAAATCCGTCAGAGCAAGTCGTTTTGGCATTGGCCGATTACTTCGGCGTAGCAGCAGAGTACTTCTTCGGCCCGACGCCTCGCCAAGATCCCGAACTGATTCCGGAAGAAGACCGTTCGGTTGTCGAAGAGTTCCACGACAGCGAATTGCGTTCTCTGGCTATGAAAGCGGTCGATCTCTCCCCTGAATCGCAGGACCTACTCTCGTCGATTGCGGAGAAACTTCGCTCGTCCGAAGGACTCCCGGCCGTACCTCCGGATTGCAGCACGTACGCCCCACCGTTCACTCGTGACTGATCCAGCGCGAAGATCAGCGAGTCAAGCGGCCCAATAGTGCCGAGGCGGTGACGATTCCGAGCAGCGCTGCCCCGATCAGCACGCCGAAGTCGACGACATAGTTGGTCGGCATTCCGATGAGTAGACCGCGCAGTGCTGACACCTCGTAGCTCAGCGGGTTGATGCGGCTGAGCCACTGAACCCACGTCGGCATGAGTTCGACCGGGTACAGCGCGTTGGACGCAAAGAACAATGGCATGGTGATTGCCTGCCCGATGCCCATCAATCGATCTCGTTTGAGCACGATTCCCGCGATCGCGACCGACAAGCAGGCAAAGAACGCTGAACCCAGGACAACGACCAATACGACCCCGAGCAGTTTGAGCGGGTTCCACGTCATACTCACGCCCAACAGCGCCGCCACGATGACGACCACCATTGCCTGGGCGACTGCGCGGATCCCGGCGGCGAATGCCTTACCTGTCACCAATGCTGCGCGCGGCGTCGGCGTGACCATCAATTTGGTGAGGACTCCCGCGTCACGCTCCCAGATGATCTGGATTCCGTAGAAGATCGCAACAAAAAGAGCGGACTGCGCAATGATGCCGGGCGCGAGAAAGTCGAGATACGGTACGTCGCCAGTCGGGATCGCTCGGATATGACTGAACGTCTGGCCGAAGATCACCAACCAGAGGATCGGCTGGATTGCGCGCGTGACCAATTCAGATCGGTCGTGCCGCAACTTCTGAACTTCCACGAGGCAGAATGTGTAAATTCTCGAGAGCAATCGAGCGAAACCGTTGGTAGTGGGATCAGCCCAAGCGGCGCGCTGTGCGACGGGCACTGCGGACATCGCGGAGACCTCCTGACTTGTCGCCGGTGAGGTCGTCGCCGGTGTAGTGACGGAACACGTCTTCGAGAGTGGCCTCCGGCCCCAGTTCGGCGGCCAACGCGCTCGGCTCGCCCACCGCTCGAAGTTCACCGTGATGCATCAACGCAACACGATCACACAGCTCCTCGGCTTCTTCCATGTAGTGCGTCGTCAGCAGCACAGTCATGCCGTACTGCTTCTGCATCTCCGCCACTCGCTGCCAGACGGATTCGCGGGCAATGGGATCCAGCCCCACCGTCGGTTCGTCGAGTACCAGCAACGACGGTCGGTTCACCAGCGCCTGCGCAAGTTCGAGACGTCGCACCATACCGCCGGAGAAACTCGACGCCAGACGATCACCTGAATCGAGCAGGTCCACCATCTCGAGCGCCTGGTCGACGCGCTCGCGTCGTTCGGACCGCGGAACGTCGTACAGTCGCGCGAACCAGGTCACGTTCTCGCGTGCGGTCAATGCGCTTTCGATCGAGAGCTGTTGTGGCACGTACCCGAGGTAGCGCCGAATGGTCATCGCCTCGGTACGAACTGAGCGACCGAGAATCCGAATATCACCGTCTTGCAGAGGAAGTAACGTGTTGAGCAATCTGATCGTCGTAGTCTTTCCTGCACCGTTGGGACCGAGCAGGCCGAAGCACTCCCCCGCGTTGATGACCAGACTCAGGTTGTCCACCGCGCGGTGGTCGCCGAACTTGTATGTAACCGAGTCGATCTCGACCGCGTGTGCGCCGGGGTCGGGTGAACCTGCCGCTCGGCTCTTCCACCACTGTGTCAGCATCTCACTGCCCCTCACCTTCTGATCCGGCTGCTGCCAGAGCGCTCGCCAATCGCGACAGGGCTGGTAGCGCAGCCTCGATCCTCGCCCTGTCTTCTCCGGTCAGACTCGACAATGCCTGACCGACAATCACACTCCGGCGATCACGCCACACTTCGACGCGGGCGCGCGCCTCGTCCGAGAGGACCAATCGCGCGACGCGTCGATCAGCCTCGTCGGCAACCCGTTCGATCACTCCATCGTCGACGAGCTGCCGAACCAGGGTGGACACCGTGTTTGCCGCGACACCCAATCGCCCGGCAGCCTCAGCCACCGACAGACCCGGGTTGCGCCGTAGCAGCCTGACGAGTTCGATTTGGGCGCCGCCGAGCGGTCGTTCTGCAAACGGTCGCCCCGATGCCTTCCTCGTGCCTCGACGCAATTGCCCGAGCGTCTCCAGGACATCATCCGAAAGCCTGTGATCTGCTCCGATTTCATCCACACCTCACAATAGCTCTGTAACAGAGCTATTGTCGAGGAATCCGGACGCCCGGCGTTTTCAGCTCGTCCGCAACGGGTATCCCCGATTGCTTGTCCCGAGCACTCCCGCCCAGAACGGAGACGTCATGCGCAGACAGTGGTTGTTCGCGACGGTTGCGAGTAGCGCCCTGATCCTCACCGGTTGCTCGCCCGACGCCCTCGATTCCGGGGACAGCGCAGACAACGTCACTGCCATTGCGACGTCGCTGTCGCCACCCGCCGCCGCTGATGCACCCCTGCTGAAGACCGCCGACTCCCCACTCGGGACGATCGCCGTCGACGGCGAAGGCATGACCGTCTACGTCTACAACCCGGACGAGGAGAACTCACAAGCCGGGTCGTGCGACGAAGCGTGCCTGCGTTACTGGCCGGCGGTCACCTCGGTCACGGATTCGCCGATCGTCGAAGGAATCGACGCCGTCATCGACACTGTCGACGGGCCTGAAGGATCTTTCCAGATCACCGTCAACGGCAAGCCCGTCTATCGGTACCTCGACGACAAGGTTCCCGGAGACATGCTCGGACAGAGCGTCGGCAGCCTGTGGTGGATGATCGACGCCGCCGGAAACCCCGTGTTCAAGACTGAGTAACCCTCAGTTGTACGGCTGCCGCGCGGTTTCGGGGTCGCCGTACGTGATTGCCCGTTCCCGACGCGTTTTCGACGCCAGGGTTGCGCCCCAGTTCAGCACCGTGCTGGCGCGATTGCGGAACCCCGCGAGGAACGCGATGTGGATGATTCCCCATGACACCCATCCGATGAACCCGGACAACTGGACCGGCCCTGCCTGAAGCAACGCGTGGCGTCGCGAAATGTAGGCCGCGGTTCCAAGATCGCGGTACTTGAACGGTTTTCGGCTGGGCACTCCGTTTTCCACGGTTGCAGCGATCCGGGCACCGGCGTGCCGACCACCCTGCATCGCGACCTCGGCCACCCCGGCAAGTTTGTCCCGCGACATGAGGTCGCCCACCACGTAGACGTTCGGGTGGCCGGGAACGGTCAGATCGGCTTCCACCTCGATGCGGCCACCGCCGACCTGCTTCACACCCAGCGCCGTGGCCAGTGCCTCGGCGAACGGCACTGCTTCGACGCCCGCGGTCCACAGAATCGTGCGGGTCTCGTACTGCCGCTTCTCTTTTGTCTTCTTGTCCGTCGTCTCGATGCTGGTCTCGCACACGTCGGTGACGTGCACGCCGAGGTGAGTCTCGACGCCGATCCCGTCGAGAGTACGTTTGGCGGCGGCCGAGAGCTTGCGACTGAACGAAGGGAGCACCCGATCGTCGCCGTGGAAAAGCAGTACCCTTGCCTCGTCCGGGTCGATGGACCGGAACTCGTTTGTGAGCGCGTGCATTGCCAATTCGCGGATCTGTCCGGCTAATTCGACGCCGGTGGGTCCGCCGCCCGCCACGGCGAATGTCAGCCACGGTCGACGTTCTTCCGCTGTCGGGAGCGATTCGGCCATCTCGAACGCAGCAATGAGACTGCGTCTGATCGCCAAAGCGTCGTCGAGGGTTTTCATGCCGGGCGCCCATTTGATGAACTCGTCCTGACCGTGGTACGACTGGCGCATTCCAGCCGCCACGATCAGGTAGTCGTACGGCAATTCGAAGGTCGACCCGTCGAAGCGACTGGCAGTCAGTATTCCGGCGTCCGCGTCCACCGACTTGGCCTCGCCCAGAACGACGTTCGTGTTCTTGTTGTCCTCGAGCAGATGACGCAACGGACTTGCGATCTGCCCTTCGGAGAGCAGACCCGTGGCGCACTGGTAGAGCAGTGGCTGGAAGACGTGGCTGGTCCCTCGGTCGATCAGAACCACCTCGACGTCGGCCTTCTTGAGTCGTCTCGCTGCGTACAGTCCACCGAAGCCGCCACCGACGATCACTACTCGGGGCTTACCGTTCGAGATGTGGATGCTCATCAGACAAACCTCGCTGTCACGGAGTTGGGCAGGAATCGTAGGGCCGCATCTATCCCTTGCCACTTGAGGCCGGGTAGCGCCGCTCGGGTGGTTTCCTTCTCGATGGCGTCGACCATGGCACTGACGCCTTCGTCCAAACTGGCCATGAGCGCTGCGTCGTCGCCGGCGCCGGCGGACATGTCGGTCTTGATGAAGCCCGGCAGCAGGGTGGTGACGCGAATAGGTGTGCGCGCCAACTCGATACTGAGCGCCTCACCCAGAGCCGCTACCCCGGCCTTGCTTGCCGAATAGGCCGCTTTTGGCCCTGGCAGCCCCCGATCGGCGCTGATCGAGGACACGAGAACGAGGTGTCCGGCGTCCTGCGCGCGGAATATCTCGAGCGCAGCTTCACACTGCGACAGCGCGCCGACAAAATTCGTCTGCGCTGTTGCAAGATTCGCGTGCGCTTTTCCGGTTCCGATCTTGGCGCCCTTGCCGAGCCCGGCGTTCACGATCACCCGGTCCAGGCCACCCAACTCGTCGCGCAGCTCACCGAAAACCCGGACGACGGAATCGTGTTCGGTCACATCGAGTTCGCGCACTGCGACGCTGATCGACGGGTACTGCGCCACCAGCTCCCCACGCAGCGTGTCGAGACGATCCGTCTGCCGGGCACACAACGCGAGGTCGCGACCGGCCGCGGCGAATCTCCTGGCCATCTCCTCGCCCAGACCAGAACTGGCACCGGTGATCAAAATCTTCTGCCGCGTCATGGGTGCAACTGTAACCATCTTCGAGTTCTCGTACCCGGCGGTAACCGAGCGAACTCGGACCGATCCGACATACCGTGGAGCCATGACCGACGAATTCGATGTCATCGTGATCGGCGGTGGGCCCGCCGGCGAGAACGCCGCCGCGTACGCCATCGCCGGAAGTAATCGCACCGCCGCAATCGTGGAACACGAACTGGTCGGCGGTGAATGCTCGTATTGGGCCTGTATGCCCAGCAAGGCGCTACTGCGCCCGGGGCAGGTCCTCGAGGCGGCCGACGCCTTGCCCGGGATCCCGGCCGGACCGCTGGACGTCGAGGCCGTCCTGAAACGGCGCGACTCGTTCACCCACGACCACGACGATTCGTCCCAGGTCGACTGGGCCACCTCCGCGGGCATCACCGTGATCAAAGGCCACGGGGTGATCGACGGCGAGCGCGCTGTGACCGTCGACGGGACCCGTAAGCTCCGCGCCCGCCAAGCCGTTGTACTCGCCACTGGCACAACTGCCACTGTCCCGAAGACGCCGGGGTTGCGTGAAGCACTCCCGTGGACGTCGCGCGATGCGACCAATCTCCACGAGGTTCCGTCGCGGGTGGCGGTCATCGGCGGCGGAGTCGTCGCAACGGAGTGCGCAACGTGGTTGTCGTCGTTCGGCGCTCACGTGACACTGCTCGTGAGAGGCGATGCTCTGTTGAAATCGGCAGAACCGTTTGCCGGAACGATGGTTGCCGAAGCACTCGGCGCCCGCGGCGTCGACGTTCGACTGAGCACCGCCGTCAACTCGGTGTCGCGACCCGACGCCAAGGACACCGGTGAGGGCCACATCCACGGTGGACCCGTCAGGATCGAGACCTCTTCCGGTGTGATCGAGGTCGACGAGGTCATCGTCGCGGCGGGCCGCGGGCCGACATCTGCCGATCTCGGCTTGTCCGTCATCGGCCTCGAGGACGGCAAGTACGTCACCACTGACGATCACCTCTGTGCCCAAGGTGAGTGGCTCTACGCCGTCGGCGACATCAACGGCCGCTCTCCCCTCACCCACATGGGCAAGTATCAGGCGAGAGTCTGCGGAGACGTCATCGCCGCGCGGGCCGAGAGCCGCGGACTCAGGGGACCTCGGTACACGGCGTCGGCGGACAACGGACAGGTCCCCCAGGTGGTGTTCACCTCACCCGAAATCGCGTGGGTGGGACGCACCGAGAAGAAAGCTCGCGACGACGGCTACGACGTCGAAGTCGTGGAGATCGAACTGGCCGTCGCAGGATCCTCGCTGTTGCGCGACGACTACTCCGGGCGCGCGAAGTTGGTCATCGACAAGGCCACCGACGTGATCCTCGGCGCTACTTTTGCCGGGCCCGAAGTGTCCGAACTGGTGCACGCGGCGACAATCGCGGTCGTCGGCGCCGTCCCACTCGAAACTCTCTGGCATGCGGTGCCCTCGTATCCGACGGTCAGTGAGGTCTGGCTTCGATTGCTGGAGGCTCGCCGCTGACGCGATCCCGAAGTACGTATAGTCGCGACATGGCGTCCGACATACTTGTGACCACGGCCGACGGCACCCTACGCGGCCGCCGGGTGGGAAAACTTCGTGCCTGGCGCGGAATTCCCTACGCCCGGCCGCCGGTCGGAACACTGCGTCTGACGCGGCCACAGCCGGTCACACCATGGACCGGAGAACGCGACGCGACCAGGTTCGGCGACGCCTCGGTCCAGCACAAGAAGGGGCTGCTGCTTTCGCCCGGGAAGTACCAGCCGAGCAGCGAGGACTGTCTGACACTCAACGTGCTCGCTCCAGCGAACGCCGGTAACACCCCGCTTCCGGTCATGGTCTTCATCCACGGTGGGGCAAACACCATCGGGACTTCGGCTACCGGCTTGTACTCCGGTGTGTCCCTCGTCGAACGCGGCGACATCGTTTACGTCTCGATCAACTACCGCCTCGGTGCTCTGGGGTACCTCGATTTCACGCCCTTCTCCACGGCCGAGCGGGCATTCGATTCCAACCTCGGACTGCGCGATCAGGTCGCGGCCCTGCAATGGGTGCAGCGCAATATCGCTGCCTTCGGTGGGGATCCTGAAAAAGTCACGATCTTCGGTGAATCCGCCGGAGCCACTGCCGTCACCACCTTGATGGCTACTCCGGCTGCCAAGGGACTGTTCGCTGGTGCGATCGCCGAGAGTTCGGCTCCTGATCTGGTCTCGAGCACGCAGCGATCGCACGCCTGGGGTGCGCGTTTCGTCGAGATCCTCAATTCCGGTCTACCACCCGCGAAGGCTTTGACCTCGGCGACTGCCGTCGAATTGGGCCGAGCAGGCAGCAGACTCGGTGCCGAGGTACTGGCGAACACGCCTGGACTACATCCCTTCGGTCCGGTCGTCGACGGCGACTTCCTGCCGCGCTCCCCCTTGGACGCATTCAATGAAGGATCGGCACACCAGGTTCCGATGATCATCGGCACCAACAGACGGGAGGGAACGCTGTTCCCGAAGGTGCTCGACGCACTCCCGACCAACCCGTCGCGCATCGACACCATGTTCGCTCTCACCGATCCCGAGGCCGGAAAGCGCATCCTCGCAACCTATCCCGGCTATCCCGACGAGCAGTCCGCGATCGACGTCGGTGGAGACGTCACGTTCTGGCACCCTTCAGTGGAGTTGATGCAGGCTCACGCACAATCGGCGCCGACGTACGCCTACCGATTCGACTTTGCGCCGACGATGATGCGTTGGCTCGGCCTCGACGCCACTCACGGTTTCGAGATGTTCGCGGTCTTCGGTATCGGCGACACCCTTGTCGGGCGCGGCCTCACCCTTCCCGGCGGTCGGCGCGGACTGCGCGCAGTCACCGAATCTGTTCAGGGACACTGGCTTCACTTCGCCAAGCACGGCTCGCCGCGTGGGTCGTGGCCGCGTTACGACGCGCAGGAGCGTAGGAGCATGATCTTCGACGAGATCGTCCGCGTCGAGAACGATCCCAGACGTGAACAACGCTTGGCCTGGTCGGGATACAGCGGTTACCGTAGCCACGGCACCGACATCTCCCTACCGTGACGAGCCCCCTCGAGATCACTCTCGATTCCGGGGTCGTACGCGGGCGCCTCGATCGAGGACTGCGCACCTGGCGAGCAATCCCCTACGCAGCGGCCCCGACCGGCCGCTCGAGATTTCGCACACCACAGCCGGTCGAGGCTTGGAATGGTGTCCGCCCGGCGGAAGCATTCGGCTCTCCGTCTCCGCAGCGCAAGAGCAACTTCGACGAGAACTCACTCTTCGTCAATGTCGTGGCCCCGCAGGTACCGTCGGATTCGTTGCGACCGGTCATGGTCTTCATTCACGGCGGCGCGTACAACGGCGGGAATCCGTCGACGCCCATGTACCGCGGAACGAGCCTGGTCGAACGTGGCGACATCGTCTACGTCTCGATCCAATATCGTCTCGGCGCCTTGGGCTACCTCGATTTCAGTGAGTATTCCACTGCTGAACAATCATTCGACACGAACCTCGGATTGCGCGATCAGATCGCCGCGCTGACGTGGGTCCAGCGCAACATCGCCTCCTTCGGTGGCGACCCGAACGCCGTCACCGTCTTCGGTGAATCGTCCGGCGCCAACGCTGTCACCACTCTGATGGCAACGCCCGCGGCCCGAGGGTTGTTCGCTCGGGCCATTGCTCAAAGTCCGCCGGCTGCTTCGGCATACGGAAAGGATCGAGCGCAGCGATGGGCGCGCGAGTTCCTCGAGATCGCAGACGCACCGGAAACCGATCCTGCCTCGTGGCTGCGCTCCGCTTCGGTGAAGGAACTGGTCGACGCCGGCGAAGAACTTGCGCGACGCGGCGCGGACGAAGAACCCGGAACACGGGCATTCGCCCCTGTAGTGGGTGACGACATTCTTCCCGAACACCCGCTCGACGTGTTCGCCGCCGGACGGGCCCACCCCGTTCCGCTGCTCGTCGGTTCGAATCTCCATGAGGGGCGGATCTTTCCGCGCGTTCTCGACATCTTGCCTACCAACCCGGTTCGGATCGAGAAGATGTTCTCCCACACCACCCCTGAAGTGAAAGCACGTGCGCTCGCGGCGTATCCCACGTATCCGCATCGTTTCGCTGCCGCCGATCTCGGCGGCGACATCACCTTCTGGGAACCGGCAATACTGTGCGCACAGGGCCATTGCCAGGTAGCTCCTACCTACAGTTACCGCTACGATTTTGCGCCTCGCCTGCTCAGACTCATCGGCATGGGCGCTACCCATGCCACCGAATTGCTTGCGGTCTTCGGCCGTTCGGATGCACTCACCGCGGCCTTGACCGCGGTCGGTGGACGTCGCGGACTGGCCGCGGTGACCTCCACCGTGCAGCGCCACTGGATCCATTTCGCCCGACACGGAGTGCCGGACCAGGATTGGCCCGCCTACTCCGTCCCGGAGCGGCAAACGATGATCTTCGACGAGACGTCCAGAGTGGAGAACGACCCGATGGGTGAGCGTCGACGCGCCTGGATCGGCTACGAGCACCGACGCTGAAGCCCGGTCAGAAGAACTGGCCTTTCACGAAACCTGCGAGCAGGACCGCGAATCCGCCCACCTCACCGAGAATCAGCAGGAACATTCCGAGGTGCAGGGGCGGACCGGCGGACTCGAACTGATTGTCGGTGTCCTTGATCGCACCGTGAGCGATGTAGCTGAAAATCGCTGCGAGAAAGAAGAACACGACCACTGCGGCACTGGTCAGGTTGATCCACGTCGGCCACGCACTGAGTTCGACGAACACCGCGATCAGCAGCGTCGCAAACGAGTACATCAGGGCAGCGCGGTGGGCGATGTCGACATACGGATGGGCGAGGTGATTGTCCGAGGTGGCCATCTGCCGGTACTTCCAGATTCCCAGGCACAGGGAGAGAAGGAAGATCAGACCGGCCGCGAGCAGCGTCAGTGTCGTGTCGATCCCCAGGGTCATCTGCTCACCCCGCAGTGCGCTTCCAGTGAGTCACCGCTGGGTGATCCAGTCGAAGGCTTGTCGTAGACGACAACCAGCACCACCGCACGATCTGCCGACACCGATCGCATCCGGTGTGGCGTATTCGCGTCGAAATACAGGCTGTCGCCGGCGTCGAGGTGCATCGTCTGTCCGGGGATTTCGAATTCTACGGATCCGGAGTGCACGAACACGAACTCCTCTCCCGTGTGGTCCATGAACTTGGGACCCATCACCGACGCCGGATGAACCACGAACGGCTGCATGGCCTTTCCGACCATGGAGGGAGCGATCGGATCGTAGACGGAAGACTGCACGGAGGAAGCCGGGTCGATCACGCGGTCCTTGGCGCGCACGATCGTCATGGCATTGCCCTCCATACTGTCCGAGAACAGTTGTCCCACATCGGCATCGAGCACCCGTGCAATTTTGAGCGCCACCGCGATCGACGGGGTACTGATACCCCGCTCGACCTTCGAGAGATAGCTCTTCGTCAGACCGGTCTGCTCGGCCAGGCCCTCGAGCGTCAGACCGGCGCGACGCCGATGTGTTCGCAAAAACGCTGCCATTCGGTTCCCCTCACGAGACTTTGTGTCATCACACTACCAACACATTGACCTGCGACGATCAGCGACGCTCGTACTGAGGGTTGCACATTTCCGTCCTATATGACACTTTGTGTCCTATAGGTGACTGAATGTCATTGATTCCGGGCCCGAGAAAGGCACACCCCATGACCGACACGATGCATGCGAGCAAGCAAGAACTCATGGCCACCGCCGAGACGAAGATGCTCACCGAAGTAACCACAGGTAGTTGGACACTTCGACAGAAGATCGCACTGACATGCCGCGCGCTGTCGGACGCCGGCCACGATTCCGGTCTCGCCGGCCAGATCTCCGCCCGCGGCGTGCAGCCTGGCACGTTTGTCACCCAGCGACTCGGCCTCGGGTTCGACGAGATCACCGAGGACAACCTCCTGCTCGTCAACGAGGATCTCGAAGTCCTCGACGGGGAGGGCATGCCGAACCCCGCCAACAGGTTCCACAGTTGGATCTACCGCGCCCGACCCGACGTCAACTGCATCGTCCACACACACCCACTGCACGCGACGGCGTTGTCGATGCTCGAGATTCCCCTCGTCGTCTCCCAAATGGACATCGCGCCCCTCTACGACGACTGCGCATTTCTCGCCGACTGGCCCGGAGTTCCCGTGGGAAACGAAGAGGGCGAGATCATTTCGGCTGCCCTCGGCGACAAGCGGGCAATTCTGCTCGCCCACCACGGCCAACTCGTCGTCGGCAACACGGTCGAAGAAGCATGCTCCCTCGGGCATCTGATCGAGCGGGCCGCGCGGCTGCAGTTGCTGGCGATGGCTGCCGGCGACATCAAGCCGCTACCGCCTCGCCTGGCGAAGGAGGCTCACGATTGGACACTGACCCCTCGGCGCAGCGAGGCGAACTTCGCGTACTACGCCCGTCGGGCTCTCCGCAATCATCCCGACGCACTGACCAACTGAATTTCGTTTCCCACCAACAGAACAGAGAACCCCATGAGCAGAACAATCAAGGGAATCGTCGCCTACCCCATCACCCCGTTCGACCGGGACACCGGAGCATTCGATCCCAAGCCGCTACACACGCTCCTCGACAGCATGATCAGCAGTGGTGTCGACGCGATAGCCCCACTCGGCAGCACCGGCGAGAGCGCCTATCTCGACGACGCCGAATGGGAGTCGGTCGCCCGGGAAACTGTCGACTACGTCGACCGACGAGTCCCCACCGTCGTCGGAGTGTCGGATCTGACGACGGCGGGAGCACTCCGCCGAGCATCGATCGCGGCAGACGCCGGTGCCGACGCAATGATGATCCTCCCCACGTCGTACTGGCATCTGGGTGAGCAGGAGATTCGTGAACACGTCAGTGCGGTCGCCGATTCCGTCGACATTCCCACGATGATCTACAACAATCCCGCGACCACAGGGATCGACATGTCGCCGGAGTTTCTCGTCGACCTCGTCTCCACCGTCGACGGCATCACGATGATCAAGGAATCCACCGGCGACATCACCCGCATGAACCGCATCAACGAACTGAGCGGTGGCACGGTTCCCTTCTTCAACGGCAGCAATCCTCTTGCACTGCAATCTTTCTCTGCCGGTGCAAGCGGATGGTGCACGGCAGCCCCGTGTCTGGCCCCCGAACAGGTGGTGCACTTCTGGCGTCTACTCGAATCCGGTGATCGGTCGGGTGCCGCCGCTGTGTTCGAACAAATCGAGCCACTACTGAAGGTCCTCGTCAGTCGCGGACTGCCGTCGACGGTCAAAGCCGGGATGGAATTTCTCGGCGTCGACGCCGGCCTTCCCCGCCGGCCCCTGCTGCCCCTCGACGACAACACCAGAACAGCTTTGTCCGACGCTCTGTCGGTGGCTCGCGGTGTAATCGTCGCGTCGTGACCTGACGTGGGAGTGGGTTCCGGCAAGATGGGATGCACACCGACCGAAGGAGGGGCACCATGTCCGTAGATTCACGGTCAGCGAGGATCGCCGTCACCGGCGCTACCGGTCATATCGGCGGACTGGTGGCCCGGTCGTTGGCCGACGCCGGTGTCCCGCAGCGGCTGATCGCGCGTTCGGTCAACCGATTACCGCAGCTCCCCGGTGCCGATTCGGCCCAGACCACGTACGGGGATCAGGAGAGCGCTCTCGCGGCTCTGGCCGGAATCGACACCCTCTTCATGGTCTCGGCGGCCGAAAGCGCAGATCGCCTGGATCAGCACCGCACCTTCATCGACGCCGCAGCGGAGGCCGGGGTCAGGCACATCGTCTACACGTCTTTCCTCGGTGCCGCTCCGGACGCGACGTTCACGCTCGCTCGCGATCACTGGATCACCGAAGAACATATCCGCGCTTCCGGACTCGCATTCACCTTCCTGCGCGACAGCTTCTACCTCGATTTCCTACCCGCTCTCGCCGGTGAAGACGGTGTGATCCGCGGACCCGCAGGTGACGGTCTTGTCGGCGCGGTAGCGCGGTCCGACATTGCTGCCGTCGCCGTGTCGGTTCTGCAGGATCTGGATTCTCATGTCGGACAGACGTACAACCTGACCGGACGCGAGGCACTGACGCTCTCCGAGGCCGCGAGCATCATCACCGAGGTCACCGGCAAGCGGACCACGTACGTCGAGGAAACGCTCGAGGAAGCCTACGAGTCGCGGGCGTCGTACAACGCACCCGATTGGGAGCTCGATGCTTGGGTGTCGACGTACACCGCAATCGCGCAGGGTGAATTGGCGATGATCACGAGCACCGTGGAGGACCTTGTCGGCCGGCCTGCGCTCACGCTGCGTGAATTCCTCACAGCAGAAACCGCCTGATGCCACCACGCAAAGCAACCACGGCACGCAAGGCTGCCGCAAAGAAGGCTGCACCGAAGAAGGCTGCTCCCAAGAAGAGTGCAACCAAAAAGACCGCCGCAAAGAAGACTGTCGCAAAGAAACGATCACGCGCTGTGATGCCCGACGTTCCGACAGCCGCTCCGGGCGAACGAGTCTGGCTTCTCGACGTACCCTTTCGGACGCCGGCGCCTGGTGCGCAGTTCGTCAAGAAATGGAAGAGCTACGCGTGGGTCGGCACGGAGTTGCCTGTAGAACTCGCTCCGTTCAAGGCACTCCCCTTCTCGTATCAGCAGTGGGTCGAGGACGACATCAATGACAGCACCGGCGAACGCCCGGTTGCTGCACCCAAAATTCCTCGGCCCGAGCAGGTTTCGGGGGCTGCGGCCGTCGTCGACGCTGCTCGGGCCGGCAAACGCGGATTTCTGTTGGCAGACAATGCCGGCCTGGGTAAGACGCTGATCGCAGTGATGTCGGCCAAGACGATTGCCGAGGAACGCGGCGAAACCAACATCCTCGTCCTCGTCGATCGACCCGCACAGATCACCATTCCGCATTGGCGCTATTCCATCGCCTCGGTGGGCGACGGCGGATTCCGCTGGCTGATCATGTCGCCTGACCAATTGAAGAAGCTGATCGCGCGAAACGGCCGTCCCAAGTACACCTTCGGTGTGGTGATCGCGGACGAGGCCCAGCTGTACAGCAACGACACACAGCGCACAGCTGCCTTCGAGAAGGTTGCGCGCTTTTCCAATTCACACGAGCAAGCGCCGTTCGTCCTGTCCGTGACAGCAACACCGGGACATACGCCGGCAGATCAGCGTTACCTGGCGCCGCTTTTTGCGCAGCTGCATTCAGAACCTTCGGAGTACTGGTCCGACCTGGGTGCCAGGCTTGTCGAGTCCGGCCTTCCGCTGGACAAGTCCTACGGGAAGTGGACGTGGAGCGCAGAGGCGAAGGAATCAGCGACCCTGCAATCCCAGGCGCTCGAGACCGTGCGTGGATGGATGTCGAACAGCAAACCGCCCTTGATGATTCATCGACCGACTCCGTGGGGACCCGTTCCGCTCGACGGTATGCCGATCGACCTCACCCATGCCCAGCGCGCCGAGTACGAGACCGAGTGGGCCGAGTACGCCTACGAAATGGGATTGGCCCGCAAGAGCCGCAACATCGCGCGGGGCCGTGCGCTTGTTCTGCGCTATCGACAGAAGGCGGGCATGATCCGCGCCGAATCGACGGCCCAGTGGGCGCAGGCGCAGGTCAAGGCAGGCAAACAGGTGTTGGTGGCCGTCGAATTCGTCTCCACGGCAGGCGATCCATTGGTCGAGATGATCGAAGACTCCGGGATCTCGGTCGCAAAGCTGTTCGGCGCGGTGCCGGACAAGGAGGGTCAACGTCTGCGGTTTCAACGCGGGGATGCACCGGTCATCGTCTTCAATGTCACGACCTCGATCTCGCTCCACGCCAACGAAGCACTCCCCGACGGCACTCACGCGTCCTCGTTGCCACGGACGGGGATCTTTCATCAACCGCGATACTCAGGGATCGCGGCAGAACAGACATTCGGTCGGTCACACCGCGACTACCAGACGTGTCCATGGGTCATACCCTTCGGCGTGGGCACCAAGGAAGAGGACGTCGCCACGGTCATGTTGCGCAATCTCAATTCGGTCACAGGTCTGAAAGGTGGTGATCGATCCGGTCTGCGGTCGCTGTCCGAACTGCTCGGCGTCGAGTGGCTAGAGCCCGATGTCTTGACCACGGAGGCTTGACCTCGGAGTCTTGACCACGGCGGCTTGACCACGGGGGCTTGACCACGGGGGCTTGACCTTCCAATGGCCGTCCAACGCGCGCACACGAACGGTTTCGGAGGTATGCCCCAATTCCACTCCACCAAAACCGAATTCGGCTGACCGCTTCATTCCTTTCGGGACCTTGGGACTCAGGTATCTGTGACCTGACGTGGCAGACTCTTTCGAGTCGAGGTGCACCAGCCTCGAAACAGTGCCGAGAAACCGAGGGGTCCTATGCGCAATATCTACCGGTCATTGATGCGCAATGTCGGCCATACACAATGGTTCTCGGATCTCGGCAAGGATCTGGTTCCGCTCGATCGAGCAGTGCAGAGAGTGTCGGGCGGCAAGCTCTCACTCGTCGGCGAGAACACCGTGACACAGCTACTGCTCACCACCACTGGCCGCAAGACCGGCCGTTCTCGCACCACACCACTCCTGTACGCACCCGACGGCGATGCGTTTGTCGTCGTCGGATCCAACTGGGGGCAGGATACGCATCCAGCGTGGACACTCAATTTGATGGCAAATCCCACCGCAATCGTGACAGTGAAGGGCGTCGAAATACCGGTCGGTGCGAGTCTGGCGGAGGGCGCCACGCGTAAGAAGCTGTGGAAGCTCGCGACCACCACGTGGCCACCGTACGAAACCTACGCCGATCGAGCATTCGGGCGCCAGATCCGCGTATTTCGACTCCAACCTGTCAAATAGCTGCTGCCGGGCGCAGGATGGGAAGGACCACCCTGCCGATCTCAGGAGCATTCGCGAATGTCCACAGCACTGACTCACGCAGAAGACACACAGATCACAGCTTCCAACGGGCGGATCGCACTGGAGCCGAACCCCCGCCGCGTTCGAGCATTCTTCGCTGGTCACGCCGTCGCGGACACCACTCGTTCGGTGTACCTTTTCGAACGCGGCCGCCTGCCGATGTACTACATCCCTCGCGCGGACGTTCGCACCGAATTCCTCGTCCCGACGTCGACGACCACCCATTGCCCATGGAAAGGTGACGCCACCTATTGGACGATCGAGATCGGGGATCGCCGGGCCGAGGACGCCGTCTGGTCCTACCCTGAACAGTTCGACGGTTCCCTGGACCTGAGTGAGTACGTCGCGTTCTACTGGGATCGCATGGACGCCTGGTACGAGGAGGATCAACAGGTCTTTGTCCACGCCCGCGATCCATACGTACGTATCGACGCACTCCCCTCGTCCCGACACGTCCAGGTTTTTGTCGGCGACGTACTGGTCGCCGAGACGACACGACCCAGACTGCTGTTCGAAACCGGACTGCCCACGCGGTACTACATTCCGAGAATCGACGTTCGCAGCGAGTACTTTGTGCCGTCCCCGACCACCACGGCCTGCCCGTACAAGGGCACTGCGTCGTATCTGTCCTTCACCGGCACAACCGAACTCGCACCGATCGCGGATCTGGCGTGGTTCTATCCGTTCACCACCGCCGAAGCGTCCGGGATCGACAACCACGTGTCGTTCTATCCCGAACGCGTCGGCAAGATCTTGGTGGACGGTACCGAAATCTGACAGGCGCCGAAATCTGACAGGTGCGGGGATCCGAGAAGGTGCGGGTGCCTATCCCACCGAGACAAGGGATTCCGGGATTCGCAGTTCAGCCTTTTCCAGCCGGCGATCGTGCATCCACACCAACGCCGTTGCAACGGAGAAGACCAACCCGGCGATGCATACTCCGTTCCAGCCGTACGACTTCCACACCATCGACCCCACAGCCGAGCCCACGGCGGCACCCACGAAGTAGGTGGTCATGTACACCGAGTTCACACGCGAACGCGCTTCGGGGACAAGGGCGTAGATCACGTTCTGGTTGCTGACGTGCACTCCCTGCAGCGCGAGGTCGGCAAGAACGATGGCAACAAGAAACCACACTATATGCGTGGCACCGGAGGCAAAGGGAAGCCACGACACCAACAGAATCGCGATAGCTCCGCCCGTCGCCACCTGACCCAGTCCCCGATCGGCCAGTCTGCCCGCCACGGTCGCCATCAACGCTCCCGCCACGCCGAGTAGTCCGACCAGGCCGATTTGAGTATCGCTGTAGCCGAATTCGCCGGAGAGAAGAAAGGCCATTGTCGTGAAGACTGTGCTGACGGCAGCAAAAGCCAGCCCGCCCATGGCCGATCGAGTTCTCAGGCGCGGCAAGGTCGCAGCCAACTTCCCTACCGACGCGAGCGTCGCCCCGTAGCTTGCCTTCGGTCGATCGGCGGAATCGGAAGGCAGAGATCGCCACAATGCCACGGCCATCACCACCATCAGAACCGCCGCAACCTTGTAGACCGTCGACCAACCTCCCAGTCCGGAGAGCACGCCGGCAACACTGCGCGCCAACAGGATTCCGATCAGCAGTCCACTCATGATCGTTCCGACCACCCGACCGGACCGCTCAGGTTCGGCCAGTGAGGCGGCAAACGGAATCAGCACCTGGGCAGCAACCGAAAAGACCCCTGCCACTGCGATTCCCACGGCAAGCGTGGCAAAGTTGGGCGCAAATCCGCTGACCGCTTGACCGGTAGCCGCCAGCAGCATGAGCCCTACCGTCAGCTTGCGTCGGTCGACCATGTCGCCTACCGGAACCAGAAGTATCAATCCGAGTGCATACGCGACCTGTGCGATGGTCACCGTCGCGGCCGCTGCGGAGGCCGAGACGTTCAAGTGGTCCGAGATGGAATCGAGGAGTGGCTGATTGAAGTAGTTACCGCCCGCGCACAGACCCGTCGCTGCAGCCATCAGCAGCACTATCGGTAGTCCGAGCCTCGGACGCGCGTCGCTTGAAATCATGTCGTCAAGCATGACCGCCCACACCGACGTGCGTCCAATAGATAGATATGCATGATCTATCTCCAGAAGCGATAGATTGGTGCAATGGAACTACGTCACATCCGCTACGCCCTGGCAGTCGCGGAAGACAGACACTTCAGCCGTGCTGCCGCGCGGTTGCACGTTTCACAGTCCGCGTTGAGTGCCCAGATCAGAGACCTCGAAAAGGAACTGGGAGTCGAATTGTTCAACCGCAACAGTCGAAACGTCGGCCTGACTGCTGCCGGGGAGGTTTTTGTCGCCCGCTCCCGTGAGGTGCTCGGCGCCGTGTCGAGACTGGTCAGTGATGTCTCGGCACGGAGCAACGAGCAAGTGCGGCTGACGGTCGGCACCATCACCTCGGCGGGGCGCGTCGACGTCGGTCGTGCGCTGGCAGATCTGACACGCCGCCACCCTGCAATCAACATCACCGCGCGACCGTACGGCAGTGAAGTAGTTATCGAAGGAGTCCGGTCCGGCGCAATCGACGTCGGCATCGTCGGATTGGCCGCAGGTCGCTTACCCAAGAGCTTTGCCGCCGCACCGTTGTGGAGTGAACCCACCGCAGCGTTTGTTGCTCCCGACCATCCCTTTGCCCAGGCCTCGTCGATCAGACTCGAAGACCTACGGGATCACACTCTCGTGGACTTCGCCTCCGGCAGCGAGGCCCGTGTCCAAACCGACCAAGCCTTCGCCGAATCACAGGTCCCACGCGGAAAAACGCTCGAAGCCAACTCGGTGGACCTGATCTGTTCACTGACCGCCAACGGCCTGGGTGTCGGTTTGCTCCCCCAGTCCATGAGCGCCCTACATCCCGAACTGGTCTGTATTCCGATCACCGATGCCCCGCATCGGATCGTCCACGCAATTACCGAACCCACCCATTCGTCGGCGCTGGCCCGTGAATTCGTCGAACTACTCGCGGCGCAGTTCGCTACTTGAGCAGTTTCGACATTCGCCTGTCCGCCAACGGCTTACCGCCTGTCTGGCACGTCGCACAGTATTGAAAAGAACGCTCCGCGAACGACACCTCGCGTACGACGTCACCGCACACCGGACAGGGAAGTCCGGTGCGCGCATGTACTCGCATTCCCGAGCGTTTCTCACCTTTGAGCCGGGCCGCGTCCTGACCTTCCGAACGCTCGATCGCGTCGGCCAGCGTGGACCGCATCACGGCATACAGCGTCGAAATCTGCTCCGGCGTCAGCCTCGACGAGGTCGCGAAGGGCGAAAGTTTCGCGGTGTGGAGGATCTCGTCCGAGTAGGCGTTCCCGATGCCGGCGATCAGCGACTGATCGACTATCGAGTTCTTGATCCGCGCCGACGTCCCGCCCAGAATCTCTGCGAACTCAGCTTCTGTCACAGCCATCGCGTCCGGCCCCAACCGGGCGATGCCCGGAACCTCCTGCGGATCGTTCACCACCCACACGGCGAGGCGTTTCTTGGTGCCGGCTTCGGTGAGATCGAATGCCGGCGTCAACCCTTCAGGTGTGAAGAAATGAACGCGCAGCGCCAACGGCCCCTTCCCCGGCTTCGGCGGCGTTGGCGACGGATTATCGAGCCACCGCATCCAACCGGCACGGGAGAGATGCGTGACCAACCACAACCCGTCGCAATCCAGAGCCAGATGTTTCCCGAAGCGGGCGGCGCCCGTGACGTCACGCCCTTGCAAAGCCGTGATCGGCGGATCGAAGGTCTTGAGCACACTCAATGCAGCGATATCGACGCGTCCCACTACTGCGCCGACCGCGTGCTGACGAAGGAACCCTGCCAGCGCTTCCACCTCGGGTAGTTCAGGCATGGCATCAGACTAACGCCGACCACGGACACTCACCGTGTGCTCAGTCCGTTTCGGTCAGCAGAACCACCGAGTGTCCACCGCGCGCCTTCGCTGCGTACATCGCGCGATCTGCACGTCGCAGCAAAGTGGGATAGGCGATGAGTGCATCGTCCGGCGATTCGAAAGGACCTGCGACCTTCGCGATTCCGACGCTCAGGGCGACCTCGGAATGGTCGGGAGCAGTGACCGTTGATCGCTGAAGTTCTTGTTCGAGTCGATCGACCGAGCGTTGATCGCCCGAATCGACGATGATGAACTCGTCGCCGCCGATCCGTGCGATCAAGGCCGCCGGGCCGGCGCATTCGACCAGTCTCGATCCGACCTTCTCGATCACAGCGTCCCCGACTGTGTGCCCATATTCGTCGTTGATGGTCTTGAATCGATCGATGTCGACAGCGGCGACAACGACAAGCGCCGAATTCGCGTACGACCGCTCCAGTAGCAGTCGCACCTCGTCGGCCAGTCCCCTCCTGTTGAGTAGTCCGGTCAGTGGGTCCAACTGCGAATTCAGCGCATCGGTGCCGAGGATGGAGAAGATGAACTGACAGGCAAAGGGGATCACGTAGATCGCCGCGCCGACGAGAACTGTCAAAGCGATCAGAACCGGAACATCCGAATAGTTCTCGACAACGGAAATGCGCGTCACAATGCCGATGACTACGACGAATACCCACAGCATGTGAAGGCTCTGTATTCGAGCATTGTGGAAGAACGCGATGTATCCGCCGATCACCGAGAACATCACGGCATGTGCCAGTGCCGCAAGTGGATTGGAATACAACAGCATTGCGGCCGCTATTCCCACTTCCGAATAGAGCACAAAGGCGTATGACCAGGAACGGGAGAGGTTGCGCCTCGTCGAGAGGGCGACGGCCATCATCACGGTTATGACGATGATGACTGCGTTCGCGGTGCGCGCGTGCGGAGTGGTCGGTCCCTGTGGACTGAAGCGAGTCAAGAACATGATCACGGTGACCAGCACCAACGAGCAGACGACAAGAAACCGCGAGGCGACGGTCAACCCTTTGTCCGCGAGATAGCGATTGAAGGTGTCGAATTGGTCCGGACGCCGATACCAATCGACAAGTTGAGAAGAGATCAGCCGGAATGCGGGGCCGGAGAGCGGTCGTTGAGACGCGACGGCGTCCGAACGCTCCACACTCTCGGCAGATTCCATAGGGTCAGGGTAATCCAGTCAACTCCCCGCAATCAGACAATTCTCACTGTTTGCCGTCCCACATCACAACTCGATCGCCGCCGGCGGCCTTCGCGCGGTACATCGAGGCGTCTGCTACTCGAAACAGTTCCGTCAATTCCTCGTCGGAAATGATCGAAGACCATTCGGCAGAGGTGATCGCGACTCCGACGCTGGTCGTCACCGCCGGATCACGATCGTCGATTCGGAGGTGCCTTCGTAGATTGTCCTCGAATGCGGGCGCTGCATCGACGTCGATCGTGTCCACCAAGACGAACTCGTCCCCACCGAATCTGGCGAAGAGCGCCTTCTCGCCGCCGCACCACCGCAGTCGATCAGCAATCTGACGAAGTACGAGATCGCCTTCCTCGTGCCCCCGCGAGTCGTTGACGCTCTTGAAGGAATCGACATCGACGATCGCGACGACATACGACGACTTGCTCGACGCGTGCCCCGTTGCCCCCATTTCGACAACAGCTCGCTGCAGCCCGCGCCGATTCAGAAGGCCGGTCAACGGATCCACATCCGAACTGTCCGCGTCGGAGCCGAGAAGTGAGAGGACGAACTGGCAGGCGAACGGGATGACCACGATCCCGGTGGCGATGATCAGACACAGTGCGGTGGCCAACGCAGGATCCGCGTAGACCGCGACCTTTCGTCCGACCACTGCCAGAACCACGATGGACAGGGCGATGTGAATCGCCTGGAGTCTCGCGTTGTGAAAATACGCGATGTAACCACCGATCAGTATCAAGAGCACGCACTGGATCAACCCGATGAAGGGGTCGTTGTTCAAGAACACACCGACAAATACGCCGACCTCGCAGTAGGCGACAAAAAAGTACGACCACCGACGCGTGATTTCGGGCAGAAGGCAGAAGAGCACGATCACCGCGACCGTGACTCCGATGATGACGGCGTTGACGACGCTGGTGACGTGGTTGTGCACGCCCGCGTCGCTGAAGCGCAGCAGAGTCATCGCAACGATGACCGTCGTCAGGGAACCGATGACCAGCAATCGGACGGCTAGCTCCAGGCCCTTCGTGGCGAGGTATCGATTGAAACTGTCGAATTGATCAGGACGCCGATACCACTGAACGAGAAGGTCGAAAGCCGACTTCACAGCTGATTTTTCACGGCCACGCGGCGCGGGCAGAATCGACTGCAGTCGGTCCTGCCCGAACGATGTCATGCGCAGATCATAGGTGCGCAGACCGTCGTTCGGGATCAAGAGCGCAGGATCGAGGCCGCGAATCCGCGGTCGGTGTCAGCGCCGAACGAGGTACGTGTCCATGATCCAACCGTGCTTCTCGCGCAGCTCCGCCCGGCGCGCGACGATCCGATCTTCGACGTCGCGCAGGTTGCCGGAAATCAACTCCTCGTCCGCGGTTCCGAGGTATGCCCCCCACCAGATTTCGGCATGGGCTTCGGCCACCTGAGTGAAGGTGCAATGCGCGTCGAGCATGACGACGGCGTTGTCCACGCCGTCGGGCAATCCCTCGGCCAGTTTGCGGCCGGTCGTGATGTGGATGGGTTCGCCGATTCGGTTGAGGACGATTCGGTGCTGTGCAGCCAACGACTGCACGCTGGTGATTCCCGGGATGACGGAGTAGTCGAACGTCACTTTCCCGCGAGCGAGCACGCGCTCGACGATCCGCAGAGTGCTGTCGTAGAGGGAGGGATCACCCCAGACGAGAATCGCTCCGACGCCAGGTTCGGCCGCGAATTCCGCTTCGAATTTCGCGGCCCGACGCTCGTGCCAGTCCTCGACAACCCCCTCGTAATCGGTCGGGGTTCGGTCCCGCGGCGGGTCCGTGATCTCGACCACCTTGTAGTCGAGGTGAACGTGCTCGTCGAGGATGCCGGTTCGCAAGTCGACCAGAGCCTGCTTCTCGTCACCCTTTCCGATGATGAAGAACGTATCGGCCCTGTTCATAGCCTTGATCGCCTGAACCGTCACCTGGTCGGGATCACCCGCACCGATACCGATCACCAAGAGTTCGCGCATGTGCCGAGGCTATATTGCCGTGCGCCTTTATTAACCGCGGGAGGTTAATAAAGGCGCACGGCAAGGCAGGCCCTAGACTGATTCCCGTGACTGTCTCCACTGCTTACGAAGACCTCCTCCGGCTCGTCATGGAGACGGGTACCGCCAAATCCGATCGAACCGGAACCGGCACCCGCAGCATCTTCGGTCACCAGATGCGTTTCGATCTTGCCGACGGCTTTCCGCTCGTCACCACCAAGAAGGTCCACCTCAAGTCGATCGTCAACGAGCTCCTGTGGTTCCTGCGCGGCGACTCCAACGTGGCGTGGCTGCACGAGCACGGCGTCTCCATCTGGGACGAGTGGGCCGACGAGAACGGCGAACTCGGCCCCGTCTACGGCGTCCAGTGGCGTAGCTGGCCCACCCCTTCGGGCGAGCACATCGACCAGATCACGCAGACCGTCGAGACCCTGCGCTCCAACCCCGATTCGCGGCGAATCATCGTCTCGGCGTGGAACGTCGCCGACATTCCGCAGATGGCGCTGGCTCCATGCCACGCGTTCTTCCAGTTCTACGTCGCCGACGGAAAGCTCTCCTGCCAGCTGTACCAGCGCAGCGCCGACATGTTCCTCGGCGTTCCGTTCAACATCGCCAGCTACGCGCTGCTCACCCACATGATGGCCCAGCAGGCCGGACTCGAGGTCGGCGAGTTCGTCTGGACCGGCGGTGACTGCCACATCTACGACAACCACGTCGACCAGGTCACCGAGCAGCTCGGTCGCGAGCCCCTTCCGTTGCCGACCCTGAAGCTGAACAAACGCGACTCCATTTTCGACTACACCTTCGAGGACGTCGAGATCGTCGATTATCAGCACCACCCCGCGATCAAAGCGCCGGTAGCGGTCTGACGATGACCGATCGCACAGTCACCCTCATCTGGGCGCAGGCCCACGACGGCGTCATCGGCGTCGACAACACGATCCCGTGGCGCGTGTCCGAGGACATGGCTTACTTCAAACGCGTCACCATGGGACATCCGGTGATCATGGGACGGCGCACCTGGGATTCCATTCCACTGAAGTTCCGGCCGTTCAGCGGGCGTCGGAACATCGTCGTGACGCGCGATCCGCAATGGCAAGCCGAAGGCGCCGAGGTAGTCCACAGGCTGGACGACGCCTTGGCGTTGCCGGACGGTGACGTATTTGTCGTCGGAGGCGGGCAAATTTATTCGGCTGCACTGCCATTCGCGACGCATCTCCTGGTGACCGAGGTCGACCTCGACATCGCCGGTGATGCCTTTGCTCCCGAGATCGGCCCCGAATGGAACCTGAAGTCCGACGAGCCCTGGCAGACCTCGGAGAAGAGCGGGCTGCGCTTCCGCTGGCTGGAATACACGCGCTGACCGACTTCCGCCGATAACGAGGCACCTCGCGAGTGAGTCGGTCATACTCCAAGAACGACATTCACCGCTTCCGAGAGGTCTTCGATGGACAAGAAGTCACTGACCGCTCTCGCTCGTCAACAGTTGAAACTGGCGGGCTCGGCGACCAGCGGTCGCAGTTCACAAACCGTCTACGGCGGCCACCAGCGCAGCCTGCGACAGACGGTGATCGCCCTGAGCGCCGGCAAGAGCCTCGCCGAACACGACAGTCCGGGCGAAGCCACACTGTTGGTCCTGAGCGGGAAGCTGAATCTTGTGTGTGGGAGCGACCAGTGGAAAGGATCCACCGGTGATTTCCTCACCGTGCCGGCCGACCGCCACAGCGTCGAAGCGCTCGAAGACGTTGCATTTCTGCTCACCGTCGCCATGAAGGGTTGAAGTCGGTACCGTCTTCCGGGTGAGCGAAACCGTGATCGAAGTGTCCATCGTCGCAGCCCCGTCCGTTCTGTGGCCCGCCCTGCGCGACCCGTCGCTGATTCGTCGTTGGTTCGGCTGGGAGTACGACGGTCTCGACGACGAAATCGCCCAGATCTACTCCACCGCTGAGGCCGATCCCGAGGCACTGACGCTGAAACTCGGAAACGGTGACCGCTTCTCACTTCTCGAACAAGACGGCAAGACGGTCGTCCGCATCGATCGGCCGGCCAAATCTGCCGACGACGACTGGTACGACGACATCACCGAGGGATGGACGACGTTCCTCCAGTTGCTCAGATTCGCAGTGGAGCACCACGGACTCGCTGAGCGAAGAACCGTCTATCTCGACGGCCTGCTGCTCCCTGGCGAGAATGCGGCAACCGTCCTCGGGCTCACCGAAATCGAATTGGAAGCGGGAAGTCGATACGCGGCGACAATCGCTCCCGGCGACTATTTCGAAGGCGTCGTCGACTACGTCACCGATCACCAATTCGGGTTGACAGTCGAAGATCTCGGCCCTGGTCTACTCTCTGTCGCGACCCAGTCGGTGACTCCGCAGCGCCCAGACGGAGGCATGTCCATCCTGCTGACCACCTACGACCTGAGCGATGACGAGTTCGACGAAATCAAGCATCACTGGTCGTCGTGGTGGGAAGGTCGCCGTCAGGAGGGCTGACGTCCCGCGAGGCGATATGCTTCGACCATGGTCGAAGCATCGGGTCACAGTCCGGCACGCACGTTCGGCGAGTTGCTCGACCGCCTGGGCGATTCCAATGCAGACATACCGACACTCCACCGTCTGCTCGAGGCGGTCCTGGTGGTCGGTTCCGGTCTGGATCTCGACCTGACACTCCAACGGATCATCACCTCTGCGACAACGGTTCTGGATTGCCGCTACGGCGCCCTGGGGGTTGCGGCGCCGGGGGGCGGGCTCTCGGAATTCGTGTACGAGGGAATCTCCGGGTCCCAACGCGCGACCATGGGACATTTCCCCGAAGGTCATGGCGTTCTGGGTGTTCTGATGAATCACCCGCAAACTTTGCGTGTGGCGCATCTCGGCGACCATCCCGAATCGGTGGGATTCCCCGCGAATCATCCACCGATGGAGAGTTTCCTCGGGGCGCCGATCATGATGCGAGGAAAGGTGTTCGGAAGCATCTACCTGACTGAGAAGCGAGGAAAAGCCGAGTTCACCCAAGAAGACGAGGTCATCCTCGAGGCCCTCGCCATCGCAGCCGGCATCGCTGTGGAAAACGCCCGGCTGTTCGAGCAGTCACGAACTCGTGAAAGATGGCTCACCGCAACATCTGCCATTCGCTCGCGGTTGCTGGCCGGTGACTCGCTCGAGGACGGCCTGCAACTTCTTGCCAGTCGCGTTCGGGACCTGACCGGCGTCGACGACGTGATCGTGGTGATCTGCGAGAACGGATACGCACAGGTTCACGCTGCGGCCAGCGCCCGAACAACGTCACGTGGAGTCAGAATTCCAGCGACGACCTATCCGTTCGACGTGGTGCGGAGCACTCGAAAGCTACAGGTACTCACCGCTTTAGGTGCACTCACCGAACTGGTGCCGTCGGCCGGAAGTGCGGTCGTGGCACCGATGTGCGTCGCCTCGGGTGTAGTCGGCGCGGTCATCGTGGCGTCGAACTCGACCAACACGCACTGGGATCACGACGAACTGACCCGAATCGAGTCGATGGCCGAACTCGGCTCCGTTGCAATCGAGTTCGACGAGAAACAAAAGGCGCAACGCCTGTTGTCGGTTCTCGCGGACCGCGACCGCATCGCACGAGACCTGCACGACAACGTCATCCAGCGACTGTTCGCGAGCGGAATGAGCCTGCAGAGCACGCTTCCGGACGAGACCCTCCCGGAGTCGGCGCGCGCGATTGTCAAACGATCCCTCGAACAGCTCGACAAGACAGTCCGCGAGATTCGGACAACCATCTTCGATCTGCAGACTCCCACAGCCACCGATTCGTCGAGCCTGCGCCGACGCCTCCTCGATGTCATCGGCGACGCCACCGCACAGTCCGCCGTGACCCCCAGCGTCCAATTCTCCGGCGCCATCGACACTCTGGTGAATCCCGGGATCCACCAGCACGCCGAAGCTGTGCTGCGTGAGGGGCTGAGCAACGTCCTTCGGCATGCACACGCACACCACATCACCATCGCAGTCACCGCGGACGTCGAATTTGCGATCACGATCGAGGACGACGGCGTCGGACTCCCCTCCGACTTCCACAAGAGTGGACTTCACAATCTCGAGCGCCGTGCCGAACATTGCGGCGGTACGTGCACGATCGTCAACCACGATCCGAGCGGTGCACGCCTGCTCTGGCGAGTACCGCTCGGGCGCACCAACTCGAATCGACCGAAGTCCGGTCGGTAGACCTATCGACTGCCGCTGCGGATTTCGGTGGCCAGCACCGCAGCCTGAGTACGACGCTGCATGCCCAGCTTCGAGAGCAGACGCGTCACGTAGTTCTTGACGGTCTTGCGAGGAACAATCGCGCGCCGATCTCCCGGTTGGTGAGTCCCTCTCCGATGAGGTCGAAGACTGCTCGCTCCTGATCGGAAAGTTCGGCCAACGGATCAGCGGTGCGGTCGCTACGGATCCGCTGCATCAGCGCCTCCGTCGCCCGACTGTCGAGCAGTGAACCGCCGCGCCCGACTGTGCGGACCGCAGCAACCAGATCGGTTCCGAGAATCTGTTTGAGGACAAATCCCGAAGCGCCCGCCATGATCGCGTCGAGTAGTGCCTCGTCGTCCGCGTACGACGTGAGCATCAGGCAGCGCAGGTTGGGCAGCATCGAGCGCAGTTCGCGGCACAGTTCGACGCCGTTGCCGTCCGGCAGCCGTACGTCCAGAACCGCGACGTCGGCATTGCTCTGCGGTACCGCAGCCAATGCTTCTCCCACGGATGCGGCCTCACCCACCACCACGAAGTCTTCGACCCCGCCGAGTAGGTCGAACAATCCGCGTCTGACGATCTCGTGATCGTCGACCAGGAATATCCGCGTTGTCATCGAACCCCTCCAAAAGACATCTCACGTCGAACGGTACCGGAGACGGTGGACTCAAAAGTCATTGAATGCATTCTCTTCACTTGTTGACGTGCCGAACGATGAGAACCGGGCAATCCGCAGTATGGAGCAGTGCCCGACTAGTCGATCCGAGGAGCATTCCCGCGAATCCGCCGCGCCCGCGACTGCCGACGACGATCAATTGCGCCGTCTCCGCGTATTCACTGAGAACGCGGACCGGACGGTCACGCGCGACGACTCTCTCGACGACGACGTCTGGGTAGCGCTCGGTGAAACCAGCCAATTGCTCGGCAAGGACAACTTCCTCACCTGTCTGGATGCTGCTCCACAGTGGATCGTCGGGGGTGGCGCCCAGGGAGGGCTGCACGCTCACATCGCTCCACACGTTGACCGCGATCAATGTTGCACCCCGAGCGGATGCCTGTTCGAAAGCATGCTCGACTGCCTCGATGCTGCTTTCGGATCCATCGACACCGACGACGACAGGACCTTCGGTCGGCGGTCGACCATCAAGCGTCCGGCCCCGGACTACCGCCACCGGAGATTCGCCGTGCGAGACGACCGACACCGTCGCGGAACCGACGACCAATCCGGTGAATTCACCATGCCCGCGGGGCCCGAGCGCAATGATGTACGCGCCCTTGGACAATTCGATCAGGCGATCGGAGACGCTGCCGTCGAGTAGTTCGGTGACGATCTCGAGGTCGTCGTCGATGCTTTGTCGCGCGAGGATCTGCGCGCTGTCCAGACGAGCGGTGGCTGTGCGGCGAAGTTCGTCCTTGAAGCTCTCGGCGAGGTACGGCTCGGAGTAGTAGAAAGCGGGGATGTGCACCACCGTCGCGATGTGCAGCGGACGACCGAGCGCCACCGCCGTTCGAGCGGCCCAGACGACAGCCGACGACGCCGATTCCGAGCCGTCCACTGCCACGACTACGGGTTTGGTTGCACTCATGTTCGTCCCTCCACGATCGACCAGAGAATCTCTTCGCCCTCACACTATTGCCCAATGACGGCAAAAAGGATTCATCAGCCGACGCGAGTCCCGAATCGGACATTCGGAGTTCGGGTGGACTGCGGCAACGGCCCCGCCAACATCCCTTTCGGGCGTCAACGAGGCCACCGGTGCCGGATTCGCACGCAAACCCTGGCTACTCGATCCACGTTAGGCGAAGAACCCGACCGGTCAGAAGTGAAAAAAGTCCCATATGAAAGCGCCGAAAATCGGGTTTCGTGCGCAAGAGATCCCGAATCACCCGCTCTGCTGTGCGCCTTTATTAACCGCCGGCGGTTAATAAAGGCGCACGGCAGGGTCAGTCACAAATCTTGCGGAACTTCTCGATCAGCTGAACACGGCCGTTGCGATCGGCCGCCAACGGCGTGACGTTGAGCGTCGTGACGCCAGCTTCGGCGAAGGCTGCGACGCGTTCCTTGACGTAGCTCTCGGGACCGATCAACGACACGGCGCGAACCAGCTCGTCCGGGACCGCTGCTGCGGCCTCGTCCTTCTTGCCCGCGAGGTAGAGATCCTGAATCTTCTCGGCGGCCTCTTCGTAGCCGTATCGCACCGCGAGGTCGTTGTAGAAGTTCTTGCCCTTGGCGCCCATACCGCCGATGTAGAGCGCAAGGCTCGGGCGTACCCAGTCGAGCATGTGGTCGACGTCGTCACCGATGGCCAGGGCCGGCGACGCGTACACCTGAAGCTCGCCGAGGCTCGGATCGCGCTTGGCCTTGCCCTTCGCAATCGGCTCGCCCCATACGCTTGCTGCCTTTTCCGGATGGAAGAAGATGGGTTCCCAGCCTTCGGCGATCTCAGCCGTCAGCTCGACGTTCTTGGGTCCGAGCGAAGCGATCAGGATCGGGATGCGCTCACGCACAGGATGATTGATCAGCTTGAGCGGCTTGCCCAGTCCGGTGCCCTTCTCGGCAGGGAGCGGAACCTGGTAGTACTTGCCCTGGTATTCGACCTTCTCGCGGCGCCACACCTGACGGCAGATCTCGACGACCTCACGCGTGCGTCCCAACGGAGCGTCGTACTTGACGCCGTGGAATCCCTCGATCACCTGCGGTCCGGAAGCACCCAGGCCCATAACGAAGCGACCGTTGGAGACGAAGTCCAGGCCCGCTGCCGTCATGGCGGTCAACGAGGGCGTACGGGTGTAGATCTGGAAGATTCCCGAAGCGAGTTCGATGGTGGACGTCTTGGCCGCCAGGTAACCGAGCTGGCTGACCGCGTCGAAGGAATACGCTTCCGGAACGAAGGCGATGTCCAGGCCCGCCTTCTCCAGGTCACCGACCTCTTCGACGGTTTCGGCGAACCCGCCGCTGTAGTTCAAACCCATACCGATACGCACGTTGTAACCCCAATCCAGACGATTGCCGCCGTGTGCGACGCGCACACAGCCTTGGTACTCCCATCGAACACTTAACTCACATCGAACACTACGGAACATGAGTCCGCATTCATGTGACTACCCCGTTCGTATTCGATGACCGAAACGAACGGGGTAGCGGGAGAACCTGGAGAGGTCAGGATTCTTCGGGGCGAACCACCATGACGGGGCACTTGGCCGAAGCGATCAGGGTATTGCTGGTCGAGCCGAGGAGCATGCCACGGAATCCGCCACGGCCACGGCTGCCGACTACAACAAGCTGCGCTTTTGCCGACCAGTCCAGCAGCCGTCCTCGTGGGTTGTCGAGGTATACCTCGCGCCGGACCTTCACGTCCGGGTACTGCTCGGACCAACCGGCCAAGCTCTCGCTGAGTACTGCGTGCTCTTCCTCTTCGAGAGACTGCGGGGCAAGCGCAGCTGCCCTCGGGTCTTCGAATGCCGCGCTACCGAGGTCACTCCACACGTGCAGCGCCACCAACTCGGCACCGCGGAACGCTGCTTCCTCGAATGCCGCGCCCACTGCTTGCGCGCTGAGCGCACTGCCGTCGACGCCGACCACGACGGGTCCCTCCGAAGGCACTGCGCCGTCGCGGTCCCGCACGACGATGACCGGGCACTTGCCGTGACTGGCAACACCGACCGCTGTATTGCCGAGAACTGCCGTCGCCGCCTTGCCTGAAGCGGACGCTCCGACAACGACCCGCCTGGCCTGCGCCGAACTCTCGATCAACCACTGAGTTGCGCTGCCGATGGCGATTTCGGTGTGAACTTCGAGTTTCGGATCGATCTCATGGGCGAATTGTTCCGCCTCTGCCAAGATCGCTTTTCCCGCCTCTTCGACCCATTCGTACACCCCACCCGCGTCGACGTACGGTCCGCCGAAACCGTAAGGCGCGAAGTCGAGAGCATGGATGATGTCGAGTCGCAATTCGCGCTGGGCGGCGATCTTCGCGGCCTCGCGGAGCGCAGTGGACGCAGTGTCCGAACCCTCGACTCCGACAACAACACTGTTATGTTCGCGTGAACTCATGTGCCCACCTTCCTGAAGAAGTAACCGAGCCACTTTCACTCTAACCATCCCACTTGTCCGGCTTTTTTGGGGTCGCCCCCTCTTCATTTCGGGGACTTAGGTCCCCGAAACTGTTGACGGATAGGAGAATTAGCAGAGCAATCAGGACCAGGTGTGAACAGGATCTCCCGCCCGCATGTTCTCGACGTAACCGCGGAGCATTCCGGTGAGCGCAGTCGAGCGGTCCGCGCCCGAAGCCTCCGCGCGCGCCACGTGCTCTCGTTGCCAGGCGGCACCGGTCTGCCGATTCAGGCACCGCCCCTCGATGACGCCGAGATACCGATCGCGGGCCGCGGCGGACAATCCGAAGTCCGCCAAACCCTCGTCCGCCAACGGCAGCAGCCTTCGCAGGACCAACTCGTCGGCACCGACCCAACCGATCTCCGGCCAGTACAAGGTTGCGTCGAGTCCGTACTTGGCGCCGATGTGCAGGTTCTCTTCTGCCGCATGGAACGACATGTGCGACCACAGTGGCCGCTCCGCGTTCACCAGCGCCCGAACTGTGCCGTAGTAGAAGGCCGCATTGGCCATGATGTCGACGACAGTCGGTCCGGCCGGCAGCACTCGATTCTCGATACGCAAGTGCGGCTTGCCATCCGAGCAGTCGTACACCGGACGATTCCAGCGATAGACCGTGCCGTTGTGCATCTGAAGCTCGCTCAACTCCGGAACCCCGCCCGCCGCGAGCACTTCCAGTGGATCGATGTCCGACACGTCAGGCAGCAGGGCCGGGAAGTACCGCGAGTTCTCTTCGAACAAGTCGAGCACTGAGTGGATCCACCGCTCACCGAACCACACCCGCGGCCGCACACCTTGGTTCTTCAGCTCGAAAGTTCTTGTGTCCGTGGCCTGCTCGAAGATCGGGATGCGCGATTCGTGCCAGAGTGCCTTGCCTGCCAGGAAAGGAGAATTAGCCGCCAACGCCACCTGTACGCCGGCCAGACACTGCGCGGCATTCCAATGCGCGGCAAACTCTTCCGGCGCAACGCGAAGATGCAACTGCATGGACGTACATGCCGCCTCCGGGACTACCGAATTGGTATCGGCCCGAAGAATTTCCACGTCGCTGCCAGGTAGCGCGACACCTTCGACGTCGAGTTCGATGTCCTCGCCTCGAGCGGTGAAAATTTGCTCGTTGAGCAATTCATAGCGCGGGTTCGCGGTGATCCACTCTCGATCGAGATGCTCGAGTTGCAGAGTCGGCAGCATCCCGATCATCACCATCTCGGCGTCGTGCGCATGGATGCGCGCGTCTGCGACGTCGAGGGAGGCGCGCAGTTTCTTTTCCAATTCGAAAGTTGCATCACCGGTGAGTGGGCCGGGTTCAACGTTCATCTCGACGTTGAACTGTCCGAGCTCGGTTTGGAAAACCGCGGCGTCGTCGATGGATTCGAGCACTTCACGGTTGGACATCGCAGGAGCCATGTCCCCGTTCACCAGGTTGAATTCGATCTCCATACCCAGCAGCGGCGCCGGCTTGTCGACGGCGTCTCGGAAGTCACCACCGTCGAGCATCTGCTTCATGGCGTCGACGCATGACCGCACTTTCTTGCGAAAGAGCCTACGGTCCGCCCGCGTGAATTCTCGCGCCGTGACTTCTGCACCCATCGTGCATTCCCCCTTCGACGATCAACGTCACTGAAGGCTATCCGGCCGGTGTCACCGACAAACGAGAACTGCGGTGGCACCGGGAAGAATTTCCCGACGCCACCGCAGGTCTCCGAAAGTTTCTCTTACGAGTTGTCTACCCAGGTGACAGCCACGCCGCGAGCCTGCAGCCACGCTGCGGGATCGACCTTTGCGCCGTTCTCGGCAACCTCGAAGTGCAGGTGCGGGCCGGTGGACTGTCCACGGTTACCCACTGTGGCGATCTGCTGGCCAGCATTGACGCGCTGGCCGACGTTGACCTGATAGTCGTTGACATGGCCGTACGTGGTGACCGTGCCGTCGTCGTGCTGGACGCGAACCCAGAGGCCGAAACCTGACGCCGGGCCGGCGTCGATGACCTGGCCGTCGGCTGCGGCCAGGATCGGCGTACCGATCGGAGCCGCGATGTCGAGACCACCGTGGTGCGCTCCCCAGCGCGAACCGAAGGTAGAGGTCAGCGTTCCGGACACCGGCTGCACGGTGCGAGCAGAGGTGCCGGGGTTGATCCCCGCGAGGAACTGCTGTGCCTGCGTGTTGAGATCGGCAGCAAAATCGGGAAGCTCGGGAATGTCGAGAGCGGGAAGTGCCGCCAATTCAGCCGGAACGACAACGCCCTCGGGGAGCAGACCCTGCGGGATTTCGATGCCGGCGATGGTCTGTGTTGCCGGCGCCGCAGCAGCGGTTCCTGCACCCATCTGGCCTGCACCGACGAGGAGTGCACCGGTAGCCGCAGCTACGACACCCGCCTTGACACCGGCACCAGGGCCAGCCGACGGGGTGCGGTGGCGGCCGCTTGCTGCCTCGGGATCGATCTCGAAGACAACATCGTCATTGCCCGTGCGGTGGTGGTTTCCCACAGTGTGTACTCCGTCAGTCGTCGGCGTGCAGCGTCCTTCTGATGAAGCCCGCTCCTCTGTCTGCCGAAGAATGTAACAGTTTGATCAAGGCGGCCGCCACCGTTACCCGATCTTGACCAAAACTATTTCTCGCCGTTCTGTCGGCTGGCGTCCAGTTCTGACTTGAATGCGTCGTATCGTGCCCGGTGAGCGGGTCGGCGACGAATGATCGCCCACGCGATACCCAGAACCACGAACCAGATCGGTGTGACGACAAGTGCCTGCAGGGTGTCGTCCTTGGTTGTCAGCGCCCAGAGGATGAAGACGAAGAACGCGAGCACGACCCAGCACATCACGATGCCGCCGGGCATCTTGAACTTCGACGCCTCGTGCAGGTGCGGACGACGCTTCCGGTACACCATGTAGCTCGCCAGAATGATCGTCCACACGAACATGAACAGCAGCGCCGAGATGGTCGTGACGACGGTGAAGGCCTCGATCACGGAATCGCCCGAGAACAGCAGGATCAGCGACGCCAGCAAGAAGATGCAGGAAAACATCAGGGCGTTCGCGGGGACCTTGCGCGAGTTCAGCTTGCCGAGGGCCCGCGGTGCGTCGCCCTCCTGTGCAAGGCCGAACACCATGCGCGAGGTGGAGTAGATACCCGAGTTGGCCGAAGACGCAGCGGAGGTCAGCACGACGAAGTTGATGACAGATGCAGCGATGCCGAGGCCGGCGAGTGTGAACATGGCGACGAACGGACTCTTGTCTGCGCTGATTTCGCGCCACGGAGTCACCGCGATGATCACGGTCAGTGCAACGACGTAGAACAGCAGGACACGAATGGGGATGGAGTTGATGGCCTTCGGCAGGTTCTTCTCCGGGTCCTTCGCCTCGGCGGCGGTGGTGCCGACCAGTTCGATGCCCACGAAGGCGAACACGGCGATCTGGAAGCCGGCCACGAAGCCCATGAATCCGGTCGGGAACATGCCGCCGTCGTTCCAGAGGTTGTCGATACCCGAGGTGGCACCGTTCGGCGCCGTGAACCCGGAGACGACCATGACGATGCCGACGATGATCAGGCTGACGATGGCGACTACAGTAAACAGAGGCACTCCGTCAACGTGCGGCCCCCGATCCGGAGCCGAGAAGGGACATCATCGTGAGGTCCAACAACATTCACGCAGTCGACAGCGGCGGGGGCCCAGACGTCAGGGACTACAGCCCGGTCGACGCTCTCGTCGCCAAGCAGGAAATCTACGAGGTTCTGGCTCGTTTCCTCCGAGCCGCAGACCGCGGCGACGTCGAGGACGCCAGGCGGTGTTATCTGCCCGGCGCAACCGAAGACCACGGGGGTGTCTTCACCGGCACCGCCGACGACTACATCGACCACATCGCCGGGGCCATCACCCACCCACGATCGCTGACCACCCACGCAATGACCAACGTCTTGGTCGAACTCGACGGGGATACAGCACACGTCGAGTCGTACGTGCTTGCCTTCGCACGAATCAAGACCTCGGACGGCATAGCCGACACACTCACCGCGGCGCGCCTGATCGACCGCTTCGGTTTCGAGGACGGCAGGTGGGGAATCCGCCACCGCGCACTGCGGTGGGACTGGAACCACGACATGGCCACAGCCGAAGGCTGGATCTTCGGGATGCTCGCGCCTGAAACGTCATTGAAGAAGAGCAAGAAATTCCCCGACGACCTCATCTACACCCGACAGACACAGGAGAACTCATGACAACCTTTCGCGGAACTCCGGTCGAGGGTGCGACCGTCCTCGTCACCGGCGCCAATCGAGGCCTCGGGTTGGCCTTCGTCCAACAGGCGAAGTTGATGGGCGCAGCCAAAATCTATGCGGGGGTGAGAAATCCCGACGAGGTGCCGGCCGAGCTCCGAGCCACCGGTGCGCACATCGTCGAACTCGACGTCACCGATCCAGGACTCGTCGACACTGCCGCCGGGGCGTGCGGTGACACCTCGGTCGTCGTCAACAACGCCGGGCTGTTCACCGGGAATCGGCTGATCGAGGCCGACGACCGAGAGGCCGCTCGCGCCGAGATGGAGGTCAACTACTTCGGACCGCTGACGATGATCCGAGCCTTCGCGCCGGTCCTCGCCGCCCGCGGCGGTGGATCGATAGTCAACGTCTTGTCAGTCGCCGCAATCGCACCAACCGCCTTCATGGGCGGCTATTCACCGGCCAAGGCGGCTGCTCTGTCGCTCGGCGGCATCGCCCGTGCCGAACTCGAACCGCACGGCATCACCGTCACCTCGTTGATCGTCGGCAGTGTCGACACCCGCATGGCTTCACACGTGCAGGGCCACAAGGAAAATCCCCTCGACATCGCCGCGACCGGACTCGCCGCCATGCAACGCGGCGAGTGGACGTGCGACACCGATTTCATGGCAATCGACGCCCGTGCGCGTCTGGCTCGAGACCCGATTCGGTACGAACGCGGACTGGGCAAGCTCCTCTTCGCCGGCGAACTGACCACTCGATCATGAGCGATCCGATTCGTGTTGCCCAGTGGGCGACCGGCGCCATCGGCAAGACCGCGCTTCGCGGAATCATCGATCGTCCCGACCTCGAGTTGGTCGGCCTGTACGTCTACAGCGACGCCAAGGCCGGGCGCGATGCCGGCGACATAGCCAGACGCGCACCGACGGGCGTGATCGCCACACGAGACGTGGACGAGATCATCCGCTCGCGCCCCCAGGTTCTCATCCACAGTCCGCGTTTGCAGATTCCGTACGAACGCCACGACGACGATTTGTGCCGTCTGCTTCGCGCCGGGATCAACGTGATCACGACGGCCGGGCAGCACTTCCCCCGCGCACACGGTACCGAGCGCGAGCACATGTTCGCCCAAGCATGTAAGGAAGGCGATTCGACGCTCTTCGGTGTCGGAGTGAGCCCGGGCGTCATCGGTGAGCGATTGGCGTTGGCTCTGACGGGAACATCGATCGAACTGGACCGCATCACGATCGACGAGGTGCTCGACGCTCGCGGCATGCCTGACCCCGACTTCGCATTCACCGTCATGGGAATGGGTTCGCCCCCGGAGGAACTGGACGGAACCGGGCCGTTGCCCTCGCTGTACGCGTCGCTGTATCTGGAGACCATCGCGTTCATGTGCGAACGTCTGGGGATCACCTACGACGAGGTCGTATCCGATCACAGGGTCGTTGCGGCGCGAACGGATCTCGACGTGGCCGCCGGACGCATCGCCGCCGGAACCGTCGGAACCACCGAATGGCGCTGGCACGCAATGGTCGACGGAAAGCAGTTCCTCACTCTGGCCATCATCTGGACCATGGAACCCGATCGTGAGGAATACGCGGGGCGCGATCAGTGGGAAGTCCATCTGTACGGCAAACCCGAGATCGTGATGACCGTCAATCTCGTCGAACCACAAGATCCGAACAGCCGGACAACCGCCGGTCAGTTCATCACTGCGGGCCCGGCACTACGCGCCGTCGAGCATGTACTCGCTGCTCCCACCGGCATTTTCGAACCCCCTGTCTTTGCCCCCTTCAGATTGGAGCATTCAGCATGACCACTCAGCCGACGGCCGTAGGTTCGACTGCCACCCGTGAACCCGCCACCCGCGAACCTTCTGTGAACGCGCTCCTACCCGATGGTCGCCCCGTGCAGAATCTCGAAGACTTGCTGCGCAGCCGGGCGATTGCCAGTCCGGAGAGCACCGCCGTCATCTCCGATGACGGCCGTACCAGTTTCCGCGAGCTGGACATCGAAGCAAATCGTGTCGCGAATGCACTTCTGCGCGATGGTGTTCGAACAGGTGACCGGGTGGCGTACATCGGCGCCAATGCACCGTCTTTCCTCTCCATCCTGTACGGATCTTCGAAGATGGGCTCGATTCTGACGGCCGTCAACAATCGGCTGGCACCGGGCGAGGTCGACTACATCCTGAGCAACAGCGAGCCGACCGTCGTCGTACTCGGAGCAGGCGATGAGGGCCTCTCCGACGTCGCCGCGGCGGTCGGTAGTGTCCGGACCGTCGTCACGGTGGACGGTTCTGCAAACTCGGTCTCGTGGAGCGACTGGCTCTCCGGTGTCGGGGACGACGACCCAGGAGTGTCACGCCTTCCCGACGATACCGCGCTGATCTTCTACTCGTCGGGAACCACCGGTCACCCCAAAGGAATCGAACTCACCGGCGCGAACCTCGGCCGCGCCCTCGCGACCATGTATCACCTGCTCGATCTCGACACCAATTCCGTGGCCATGTGCCCGGTCCCGTTCTTCCATGTGGCGGGGCTGGGTCTCGCTCTCGTCACGACGCTCGGCGGTGGCGCTCTACTTCTCAAGACCATCGCCGGTCCGCTGGAGCTGGTGGCGCTGATGCAGGAGTACCGGGTGACTCATGCGGTCGCTGTTCCCGCGGTGATCAGCGTCCTCACCTCTCTTCCTGCTGTGCGTGAGGCGGATTGGAGTGCCCTGCAGTTCCTGGTCTACGGAGCGGCGCCCATGCCGCTACCCCTGTTACAGGACGCCACCAAGGTTTTCGGATGCAGCTTCCTGCAGGCCTACGGACTCACCGAGTCGACTGGCGGCGTCACCATGCTGACCCCCGAAGATCATCGGGCGACCGACGAGTCGACCGCGCATCGGTTGAAGTCCGTCGGGCAACCGATGTTCGGCGTACCCATCCGCATCGTCGATCCCGTGACGCTCGAAGACGTCCCGGTCGGTACCCGCGGCGAGGTGGTCATCGGCGGCGCTCATGTCATGAGGCGCTACTGGCGCAACGAGGCAGCCACTGCGGCCACCATGTTGGACGGCGACTGGCTCCGAACAGGAGACGGCGGATCGTTCGACGAGGACGGGTATCTCTACCTCCACGACCGCCTCAAGGACATGATCGTCTCCGGCGGTGAGAACGTCTATCCCGCCGAGGTGGAGAGCGTTCTCTCCGGCCACCCCGGCATTCGGGAGGTCGCGGTAGTCGGCGTTCACTCCGATCGGTGGGGTGAGACTCCCATTGCGGTGGTCGTTCGTTCCGGCGATTCGGCTGTCACCGAAGCGGAGATCATCGAGTGGTCACGCGAGCGACTGGCACACTTCAAGTGCCCCAGTGCAGTTCAGTTCATCGAGGAACTGCCACGCAACGCGAGTGGGAAGCTTCTCAAGACTCGTTTGCGACAGGACTTCGCTTGAGTCCATGACAAGAATTCGGGGCCGGTCGCTTTGAGCGATCGGCCCCGATTTCTGTCGTTCGATGTGAAGCTCGCTCAGCCTGGGTGAATCCGGAATTCGACGCCGCCGACGATCAGGCCGGGCTCGACGGTGTTCGCTCCGATCGACGCCGCCAGATCGACCGCACTGAGCATCGACCGCTCGCCCGGAACGAACGACACGGCGCGCGACCCCAGCGCAATCGAGAGTGATTGCGCCGAATCCAGTTTCTTGCCGAACACTTCGGCCCACAGCGCCGCCGTCTTGGCCGGATCGGGAGAGGACACGTCGACGCCGAGAATGTCGTCGACCCGTGGATCGAGGGAAACCTCCTTCTCCGTCTGGTCCCAGAACCACTCTTCGGCGTCGGGAATCTCGTCGAGTTCTACGAGCAGTCCGAGATCACCGGGATGAAGTTGGACGATCCGGTGACCGTAGGCCTCGAGATCTGCCACCGTCCGAACATCGGCCGCAGCTGCACGTTCCAGATAGGGCTCGATGTTCGAAACCTGGATCGAGAGTGCATAGCCGCCCTCCCCTCCGCCCTTGCGGATCCATCTCGCCAGCGAGACCGTCTCGTCGAGCGGTGCGACGATCTCGAGAAATGCCTGCGGCCCGACGGCCAAGGTCTCGTCGGCCAAACCGATGTCTTCGAGCAGTGGATCTGCGAATCCTGGTGCCAGATTCAACGCTTCACGTAATTGTTGACCGGTCTTGTCCAGGTCTCGTGCACCGATCACCACCTGCCGCAGGATCTCCCACGTGCCCGCGTCGTGCGTGCCCGTCACAGTCCGACCGCTTCGGCTGCGGTGTCGGCACTCTGCCAGCGTCGGAGCTCGGCACCCGGCGCCCACGTCGAGTGGGTGCCACTCGAAATCCGTTCGGGAAGGCGAAGTTTGCACAATGGTCCGTCTCCGACGCGGGCAGCGTCGAAGATCAGGCAGAAGGACGCGTCCTCGTTCATGTCGGTGGTCAACGTGATGAGATAGCCGTCGTCTTCGGCGGTACCACCCACGCGTGGTGCCATCGAGGTCTCGCTTCCATACACGCCGTCACCGAAGGAGAATCGTTCCTCGTTCCCCGTCAGCAGGTCGTGTTTGACCAAGCCGTCGAACAGGAACCACGACGGCTTACCAGAAGCCGCATAGGCGTATCGGTACTTCTCACCCGCGAAATTGCCGTTCATCATGCCGAATTCGGTGATCGAGTCACTGAGTTGCTCTTCACGCGTGGCTCCGGTGACCAGGTTCAAACGCCAGCGGTGAAGCCGGGTCTGCATGCGATCGAGAGCGAGGAAACGGAAGGCGCGCTCCCACTGATTGCCCATACCGTTGTCCGACGGCTCCGGATCACCCTGGTAGAAACCGTCCAGAACAATCTCGTCCCCCTCTTCGTAGGCGTTCACGAAGTGCAGGACGTAGGTCGGATCGGCCTCGAACCACTTGATGTCAGAGGTGTTTCCGCGGCGTGGGATGACTCCGAGACGGAGCGGGATATCGGGATGGAAATTCGCGACGTGCGCGCCCTTCTCCAGTAGAACCGGATCCCAGAACAAGGGGCAGTCGTTGAGGATCGCGTAGTTCTCCGTGAAGGCCATGTCGTGTGGCAACCGCGGACCGGGAAGCGGGACGTCGACGTAGTGGACCAACTCGTTGGCCGAGTCCACGACGCCGTAGTGCATGTACGGCGCTTCCTTGCTGTAGTTGAAGAACAGCATTTCTCCGGTCTTGTCGTCCACCTTCGGATGCGCGGACACACCCCATTCGAAGGGGAACTTGCCGTTCCAGCTTTCCTTTCCGAGTGTCTCCGCCGACATCGGATCGAGACGATACAGATCTCCGCACTGGTAGAAGCTGGTGAGAGCAGTCCCCCGGTGAACGACGACGTCGGTGCTGGACGCGTCCTTCATCCGGGTGCGCGCACCCTTGCCCCCCTCGGGGCGACTGAGTTTGGGAGACTCGGCGAGTCCGGCCCACAAGGCGCCGCCGGCATCCTGCTCGGCCGCCAACCCGTCAGTCCGTACGAATCGATTGCGGTAGAACGACTCTCCGTCACGAAAGCCCACGATGTGAATCATTCCGTCGCCGTCGAAGGGATGATAAGCCTTCATCGAGGGATGGAGCGGATTCTCGGTGTTGCGCAGGTAGACACCGTCGAGGTCTTTCGGAACCTCACCGAATACGACTTCGAGGTTGTCCGCTTTGAACTCGGTGGTCTGGGGTTGCCACGGGCCGGTGCGATACGGGTGATCGTCATCGGCGGGAAGGGTGGACAACAACTTGCCTACGATTTCGACGTCCATGGAATTCTCTTTTCGACTGATGGGGAAAGGCTGGGCTGCACTTTCAGGAAACTGCGTCGACGACAAAACTGACGGTGGTGGCCGTGCTTCCACCGAAGTTGAGCGTCGCAAAGCGGCTCGCACCCTCGACTTGGAAACCGCCGGCCTTTCCCGTCACCTGATGGGCCGCGTCGAGAAGCATTCGAACACCACTGGCACCCACCGGATGACCACCGCCGATCAGACCGCCGCTGGGGTTGATCGGTAGCTTGCCGCCCATGGCGATGTCACCACTCTCGATGGCTTTCCACGACTCGCCGGGCGCGGTCAGACCGATGTGGTCGATCGCGAGATACTCACTCGCCGTGAAACAATCATGTGTTTCGATCCCGTCTATCCCGGCCAGGTCGACTCCGGCCCGGGAGAAGGCACCCATCACCGCATCCCGAACGTGTGGCATCACGTAGGGATTATCGGCGTCGCGGGCCAGCTTCTGCTCGAGACCTAAACCAACAGTCCGGTGACCCCAGCCCGCGATCTGGGCCAGCGGAGTCGCCGCAGCACCCGGGTGCTCACGGAGGTACTTGTCCGTCACCAGCACAACCCCGGCGCCACCGTCGGTCACCTGGCTGCAATCGAATCGTCGAACACCGCCTTCCACAACAGGATTGGTGGCGTCGTCGCCGCCTGCATTCCCGAGCAGATCGGGTACCGCCCAACCGCGTGTCTGTGCATTGGGGTTGTTCTTCGCGTTCGCGAAATTGATCTGCGAGATCGCGCGAAGGTGAGATTCGTCGATCCCGTAGCGCCGCCCGTACTCCTTCGAAACACGATCGAACATGTACGGCCACATGAATTTTGCTTCCTGACCTTCGTGTCCGACCCAGGCTGCAGCGCCCAGATGTCCGGCCGCGTCATCACCCGGAACCGTCTTCTCCAGTTCGATACCCATCACCAGAGCCGCGTCGTAGTTGCCGGCGCGCAGGTCTGCCATCGCCGCAAGTACAGCGATACTGCCCGATGCGCACGCCGCCTCGTGCCGGGACGAGGGCACACCCCATAGATCTGGATGCACGGTGGCGGGCATCGCACCCAGCTGACCTTGGCCGGCAAACAATTGACCGAAGGCATTACCGACGTGGATCACCTCGATGTCGGCGGCAGGAACCTTCGCCGCGGCCAGGGTGTGGTTCACCACCTCTTCGGCAAGGTTCGCGAAATCGAGTTCCTCACGGGTGAAGTTCCGTGCGAAGTCGGATTGGTACCCGCCGAGAATCCAAATGTTCGAAACAGTCATGACCTCTCCCCTTGCCGATCCGGCATCGGTGACGTCACCGAGATACCCGTGCATCGGCGGTTGTAATTTCATCGCAACCGTACTACAACTAGCAGAGTAACTCTACTAATTGAAGGGTTGAAAATGACTGATGCTTTTGTCCTCGACTACGTGCGCACACCGCGCGGCCGAGCATCGACGCGAGGTGCCCTCCACGAACACAGCCCAGTCGATCTTGTCGTCCACCTGGCCAAGGCTTTGCAGGGTCGAACGAACCTCGCCGCAGAACAGATCGACGACGTCGTTCTCGGTTGCGCATCGCAGGTGGACGAGCAGGGCGCGAACATCGCGAGAACTGCCGCACTCCTTGCCGGTTGGGGCGATTCCGTTCCCGGCGCGACCCTCAATCGTTTCTGCGCATCCGGCGTCGACGCAGTCGGCCAGAGCGCAGCCCGCATTCGCAGCGACGACGTCTCCCTCGTCGTGGCCGGTGGCGTCGAAAGCGTCTCCCGCACTCCGATGTTCAGTGATCGCGGACCGCTGTGGATCGACCCGGCAACCATCGCGCAGATCGGCTCCATCCATATGGGTGTTGCCGCCGACTTGAATGCCACGATCGAGGGGTACTCCCGCGACGAGTTGGATGCGTACGGCGTCGAAACCCAGCACAAGGCTGCCGAGGCCTGGCGCAACGGCGCATTCGAGCGGTCCGTTGTGCCCGTTCCCGGCAGAAATGGTGAAGCCGGAATCGCGCACGACGAACTGGTCAGGGCAGAGACGACGGCAGAGGGACTCGCCGCGCTGCCTCCGGCCTTCGAAGGGCTCGGCGCCGCCGGTCAGGATGCACTCGCGCTCGCCGCCTACCCTGAGGTCGGCAAGATCGAACACCTGCACACCGTCGGATCCTCTCCCGCCATGGCCGACGGCGCAGCACTACTACTCCTCGGATCCGAGAAAGCCGCGGCCAGAGCCGGCCTGACCCCTCGCGCACGGATCATCGGATCCGCCTCGACTTCGGTGAATCCGGTTCTCATGCTCACTGCGGGCCAGAGCGCCGTGGAGGCAGTCATCGCTCGAGCCGGGCTTCGTCCACAGGACATCGACGTGTTCGAGTTCGCAGAGGCCTTCTCCGCGCTCTGCCTACGGTTCCGCCGCGATCTTGACGCCGGGCCGGACCGCATGAACCCCAACGGAGGCACGATGGCGATGGGCCATGCATTCGGCGCCACCGGAGCAATTCTCGTCGGCGCGTGTGTCGACGAACTGGTACGGAGCGACGGACGCTACGGTGTGGCCGCGGTCAGCGGCGCCGCCGGTGTCGGAGTCGCGGTGCTCGTCGAACGGATCGCCTCGTGACCGCCAGTTCACTCTCGGGCCGCGTTGCCGTCGTCACGGGAGGGGGTAAGGGCCTCGGCCGTGCCGTCGCACTGCATCTCGCGAGCCGAGGGGTCACGGTGATCGTCAACAACCGAAATCGCACACTCGACGCGAGCGGCCGGGGCCCTGCAGATCAGGTCGTCGACGAAATCCTCGAAGCCGGTGGCCACGCCGTCGCCAACCACGACGACGTCACCGACCCCGAGGTCGGCCGAAAGTTGGTGGACGACGCTCTCACTCGGTTCGGACGACTCGACTTCTGCATCACCAGTGCCGCGGTCAGCGGTCCACAGATGCTCCATCGCACCACCGCCGAGAACCTCAGCACCGTCATCACGACAAACGTCGTCGGGACCGCGCTGGTTGCCGCTGAAGCCTCCCGAGTCATGCGCGAAGCCGGATTCGGGCGCATCGTGATGATTGCCTCGACCGCAGGACTGCACGGCGAACCCACCGTGTCCGCCTACGCCGCCAGTAAGGGTGCCGTCATCGCACTGGGCCGCACCGCGGCCGGCGAAGGTTCGAGTCGCAATGTGTTCACCAATGTCGTACTGCCCTATGCCACTACGCAGATGACCGAGTCCGGAATGGACCCACGATTCATCGACATCATGGGGGCCGACCTGGTAGCCCCGGTGGTCACTGCCCTCGTCGATCCCGAGTCCACGACCAACGGGCAGGTGATCGTCACGGCAGGTAACGGAGTGCGTTCGGCCGACGCCGTCGAGGGCTCGACCGAATTCTTGCCCACCACCACAGAACTCGATGCCAAAGCGCTCGACGCACTGCTCGTGACCAGCCGGCTCGGCACTCATCACACCTATCCGAGCGCACAGGAAGCCTTCGCGGACTTCGCTTCCGAACTGCTCGACCACCACAATCAGAAAGCGCGCGCATGACCGACATCCCATTGGGCGACCTTGCACTGAACTTCGGTGTGAGCGCACTCGCCGTGCTCGTCTTCATCGCAGTCGTGATGGCCGTAGCCATCCGGATGAACAATCACTCGATCATCGACATCTGTTGGGGGCCTGGCTTCGCCGTCGTCGCCGTCGTCTCGTACCTGACGTCCATCGGATCGGACGGCAACGATCTACGTCGCCTCGTGGTGCTGGCACTGACCGTGGTGTGGGGAATGCGACTCGGCCTCTACATCGGCTTCCGAAACCGTGGGCACGGGCAGGACAAGCGCTACACTGCCCTGCTCAAACATCAACAGGGACCGCTGGTTCCGTTCCTGATTCGCAAAATCTACGGCCTCCAGGGCGTTCTCATTCTCGTGGTGTCGCTGCCGGTCCAGTACGCGATGTACGAGTTTCGCGCCCTCGGAGTCCTCGGCGCGATCGGCATCGCAGTCTGGACCGTCGGCTTCGTCTTCGAATCGGTTGGTGACTACCAACTTTCCCGCTTCAAGGCAGATCCGGCCAATTCGGGAATGGTGATGGATCGTGGACTCTGGGCCTGGACCCGGCATCCCAACTACTTCGGCGACGCATGTGTCTGGGTCGGACTGTTCATCCTCGCGCTTGGTGATCCATTGGCGCTGATCACGATCGTCTCGCCGATCGTCATGATCAAACTACTGGTGAGCTACAGCGGTAAGGCCTTGCTCGAACGAGGCATGCGCAAGAGCAAAGGCCAGGCCTACGACGACTACGTCGCCCGGACCAGTGGCTTCTTTCCCCGTCCGCCCCGTCCGGCACGAAACCACGCGTCGTGAGCGCCCCCACGAGTGGTCTCGCTGACGTCTTCGATCTGGAATCGACCGGCCAGGACCGGTGGCAAGGGTCGAACGACGGTGTTCGGCTACCTCAGTTGTTCGGCGGCCAACTGGTCGCCCAGTCGATTCTCGCAGCCGGGCACACGGTTACCGACGGCAAAGCGATCAGTTCCGTCCACACGCACTTCCTTCGCCCGGGGTCGACGAATCGCGCGACCGAGTTCTCGGTAGATCGTCTTCGGGACGGAAAACGCCTGTCCACCAGAGGCGTCGACGTCCACCAGGACGGACGACTCGTCTGCCGTTCGACGGTATCAGCCTCCTCGATCGACGAGGGCATCACTCACAGTCGAGCCGTACCCGCCGCGCTCCCGCCCGCTGAGTGCGTGACGTTGCAGGAGTTGGCCGAGGCAGACGGCGGGCTGGGCGAGGTGTGGGAGGAGTTCTCCGCCATCGAGATTCGTGTGTCCCCCCTCGATTCGCAGTCCCCCACGACGCATTCGGCGGCGCCTCCGCGCAACATCTGGATGCGTTCGGCTCAGCGACTGAGCGACGATCCGCTGATTCACGTCGCTGCTCTCGCCTATGCCAGTGATCTGATGCTGATGGCAACCGCGCTGACTCCGCACGGCTACGACATCGGGCAGGAGCACTCGCTCGATACGGATTGGACGGGCGTGTCCCTCGATCACACGATGTGGTTTCAGCGTCCCGTGCGAGCGGACGAGTGGCTCCTCTTCGAGCATTCGACACCCACTGCTCATGCCGGCAGAGCAGTCGTGAATGCCGCGGTCTTCGATCAGTCCGGACTCCAGATCTGCCAGATCACCCAGGAAGCGTTACTCATTGCCCGTATCGAGTGATTCCCGACTCTTTCTGCAGACCACTCGGTACGGTCTCGCGGTGCCGCAGGGTTCGCGGCCTATGATTTCTGGGTGGTACGAGTGAATGCAACCGGATCTTCGGCGTCGGCCGGATCTCCGACACCCACGCCGTCGGTGGGCGTCACCGAGTTGCCTGCGGGCGGACCCAACGCACTGGCGGTCACGCTCGGGCTACTGGGAGACGAGTGGAACCTCTGGATTCTGCGGTTCGCCCTTTTGGGGTCGCGTCGATACAACGACTGGCTGGCTCTCGGGGGAATCTCCAACTCGGTGCTGTCCTCACGGTTGGCAGTCCTGACGGCCGGCGGAATGCTCGAGCGCCGGGAGTACCAGCAGAACCCGCCGAGGCACGAATACTCGGTCACTCGCAAAGGCCAGTCGATCTGGCCGGTCCTCATCACCATGTGGTCGTGGGAGAAGCAGTGGGCACCGAATGAAACCGCGCCACTACCGCCACTACGGCACAGCACCTGCGGAAACGACTTCACTCCGATCCTGCGTTGCAAGGAGTGCGGCGAGGACGTCGACGTGCGATCCCTGGACTCCCAAATGGGGCCGAGTGGGGACTTCTCACGCAGTGTGCCCGAAGCAACGTCGAGGCGCCGCTCCACCAAGTCCGAACGCCGACCGGAAATCCTGGCTCACACGATGGAACTCGTCGGCAATCGCTGGTCGGCAGCGATCATCGGGGCAGCTTTCCGAGGTGCCCGTCGTTACGGAGAGTTCGCCGAGATCACCGGTGCGCCGCCGGCAATCGTCGCCGATCGGTTGAAGCACCTCACCGAGATCGGTGTGATGGAAACGCGGCCGCTTCCGGATCGCCCACAGTGGTCGGAGTATCGACTCACCGACAAGGGAACCGCGTACTTCCCCGTCGTGATGTGCATGATCTCGTGGGGTCAGCGCTGGTTCAGATCCGCGGACGGTCCGGACATCGTTCTCCATCACAAGGCGTGTGGAAAGCGGTTCGAAGCAAGGCTGGGTTGTAGTGCGTGTGGTGAGGAACTGAGGTCTTCGGACATCGAGGCGATCGACCTCACCACCTCGGTGCACGTGCCGGGGCCCGGCTGGTCCTGAGATCCCCACTCAGCCGGCAGTGCGGATCCGGTCGAAGCTCCGGCCTCGGTGTTCGAGCGGCAGTCTGTCCCCTCGCCCGAACAATTTGTTGCGCAGCGTCCCCGCTTCGTAGTCGCTCTGGTAGGCGCCCCTCCTCGTCAGCTCCGGAATCACATGCTCCACAATGTCTTCGAAGGTTCCAGGAGTCACCGCGTACGCGAGATTGAAGCCGTCGACGTCGGTCTCGGCGACCCACTCCTGCAACTCGTCGGCGACCTCCTCGCCGGAACCGACGACGATCGGGCCCAGCCCGCCGATACCCGCCCACTCCGCGATGTCTCCCACCGTCCACTCGCCGCCCTTCTCGTCCGCCTGACGAAACGATGCGACCGCGGATTGAATGGCGTTGCTCTCGACGTTCCCGATCGGCTCGTCCGCTCGGTATCCGGAGAGATCAATTCCCATCCACCCCGAGGTGAAAACGAGTGCGCCTTCACTACTCGCGTAGCTGCGGTAGTCCTCGAGCTTCGCCTGGGCCAACTCGGGGGTTCGGTCGGTGATGATCGTCAACAGTGTGTAGATGCGGGCCGAGTACGGATCGCGCCCGACCTTCGTCAGTTCGTTTCGGATTCGGGCAACGGTGTCTTTGAGAATCGCCTTTGTCGGTGCACCCACAAAGATCGCCTCGGCATTCTCGGCGGCGAACCGAACCCCGCGTGGCGACGCGCCGGCCTGGAAGATGACCGGCGTCCGCTGCGGAGAAGGTTCGGAGATGTGGATGCCCGGAACCGTGAAGTGCTTGCCTTCGTGCTCGATCGGATGAACCTTGGAGGGGTCCGTGTAGACCCCGGTGGTTCTGTCACGCACCACCGCGTCGTCTTCCCACGACGTTTCCCACAACTTGTAGAGGACTTCGAGGTACTCGTCCGCGTGGTCGTAGCGATCGTCGTGCTGGAGTTGGTCGTCCTCGCCCATGTTCCGTGCGGCCGACGGGAGGTATCCGGTGACCACGTTCCACCCGATTCGCCCGTTCGTCAGGTGGTCGAGGGTGCTCAAGCGCCGAGCAAACGGGTACGGATGCTCGAAAGCTGTACCTGCGGTGATACCGAAGCCCAAGTGCTCGGTCACGGCAGCCATCGCCGACGCCAGCAGTAGCGGGTCCGAGACCGGTACCTGCGCGCCCTGCCGCAGCGCTGCGTCGTGATTGCCGCCGTACACGTCGTATGTTCCCAACACATCGGCCAGGAACAGCCCGTCGAATCGTCCACGTTCGAGGAGCTTCGCCAATTCCGTCCAGTACCTCAGATCCGTGTACCTGGACGACTGGTCCTCCGGGTGACGCCACAGACCTGGCGATTGGTGGGCGACGCAGTTCATGGCAAAGGCGTTGAAGCGGATTCTGCGGGTCATTCCCGCACCATGCCGTGCCTGCACCGCAGTGACCACCATTGCGATCAGTGCGATCGGTTCGGCTCCTGCTTGCACCCGGCGATACCGTCGACTTCGCGACCTCGTCGGCGGGCCGCTACACTGACTAGCGCAGCTGTGACGCCCGAGGCTTCGTGCCGACAGGTCGAGCGGATGCAACAGTAGTATCGGGAAGCGAAAACCCCGGCAGCACAGGGTTTTCAGCGCTTGCCGGTACGCTCCCCGCCCTCGTAGCTCAGGGGATAGAGCATTCCTCTCCTAAAGGAAGGGTCGCAGGTTCGAATCCTGCCGAGGGCACCAGGTGGGACTCTCCCCACATCGGCGCGACCAACGTGCCATTCTTGAATTCATGACGACGCCTCACTCCACGGCAACTCCACCGAAGAACATGTCTTTGATCCCGGGTGGGACGTACTGGATGGGCTCCGAAGACTTCTATCCGGAAGAACGCCCAGTTCACCAGGTCACCGTCGACGGATTCTGGATGGACACGACGGCGGTGACAGTCGCCGAGTTCCGACGCTTCGTGAAGGCAACCGGCCACGTCACCACTGCTGAAATCGCCCCGGATGCCGCCGACTATCCCGACGCCGATCCAGCCCTCCTCGTCCCGGGATCGTTGGTCTTCAATTCGCCACCCGGCCCGGTTTCACTCGACGACTACACCCGGTGGTGGTCGTTCACTCCCGGCGCCGATTGGCGCCATCCCGAGGGCTCCGACAGCAACATCGGGGGACGTGAACGGCACCCCGTCACCCACGTGTCGTACTTCGACGCCCAGGCCTACGCCGCGTGGGCCGGCAAGGAACTCCCGACCGAGGCCGAGTGGGAGTTTGCCGCCCGCGGCGGACTCGATCGCCAGGCCTACGTGTGGGGCGATCACGACTCTCCGGGCGGGCGGCCCGGTGGCAACGTATGGCAGGGCCAGTTCCCCTGGGAGAACCTGCTCGAGGACGGGTACGAGCGCACCGCTCCGGTCGGAAAGTTCCGGCCCAACGGCTACGGACTGTTCGACATGGCCGGGAACGTGTGGGAATGGACGGCCGATCACTACACGTCCGACCACGCCCACAGTTCCAAGAACGTCGCGCCGGCCTCGTCGTGCTGCATTCCTCGCAATCCCCGCGCGGAGTTCGCCACCGAGGCCTTGGCCGGCGAACCCTACGCACGACGGGTGATCAAGGGCGGCTCACATCTGTGTGCACCGAACTACTGCTTGCGATACCGCCCTGCCGCGCGGCAGGGCGAATCCGAGGAGTCCTCGACCTGCCACGTCGGCTTCCGGTGCATCATCCGCATTCCGCAGGAGTAGATCAGAAGGGCACGTCCCCCAGGATGGCCACCCGCTCCATGACGCGGCGATGCGGGAAGTAGTCGCTCGCAGCGTAGTGCTGGGTGGCCCGGTTGTCCCAGAAGGCAATGGAATTCGGCGCCCACTTGAAGCGGCACTGAAAGTCCGGGACCTTGACCTGCGCGAACAGCAGGTTGAGCAGATCGTTGCCTTCGACAGGATCCATATCCGGAATGTGGGTGGTGAAGAGGCTGTTGACGAACAGCGTCTTCCGCCCGGTCTCCGGATGCTTACGCACCATCGGATGCAGAACCGGCGGGTACTGCTCCTTCATCTGCTCCAACTTCTCCGGGCTCATGCCGCGTCCGAAGGACGGCACAAAATCGTGGATGGCGTCCTTGCCGTCGATCAAGTCCTTGATCTCGTCGGGGAGGCAGTCGAAGGCGTTACCCATATCGGCCCAGAGCGTGTCACCACCGGCAGGCGGTACGTCGATCGCCCGAAGTACTGAACCAAGCGGCGGCGTCTTCGTCCAGGTGACGTCGACGTGCCAGATGTTCTCCGTTCCTGGACTGTCCTCTCCGCGTTCGAATCTGACGACTGCCGGGACCTCTCCCTGCGGGAGAAGTGGATGAACCTCGAGTTCACCCCAATGGGCCGCGAAGTCACGATGATTCAAGCTCGAAATCGGCTGGTCCCGAAAGAACACGACCTTCCATTCGAGGAGGGCCCGGCGCACGTCCTCGATCTGCTCCTCCGACGGATCACGCAAGTCGATATCGCTGATCTCGGCACCGATGAACGGTGTGACGGGTGTCAGAGTGAACCGCTCGTACGGCCTCGATTCAACGCCTTCCGGATTGCGCCTCATTCCGCGTGGTCCGAATTCGATTGTGTGATTGCCGATTTGGACTGTTCGTGATGATGTAAGGGTAGCCATCGAATGACTCCGTCCTGTCGTGTCGTGTCGCGGGGTCACACGTCAGTCGACGCGTGCACCCACTTTGCTCGTGTGCGTTTGTGTGCGCTTTGGGGCGCGGTCAGTGCTCCTACCGCGAGATCGACCAGATGATCCACCGTCGTATCGAAATCTGCCTGAACAACGGGGTTTTCGTCTTCGCGGCGCTGCTCGAAGATTGCCAGAGCGGAGACGCTCATGTTGAACGTCAGATCGATCCGTTCAACCGCGACGCGGCGGGGCAGATGCGGCAACGCCCGCGTCAACCTGCCGACTACCTCGTTGATTCCTTCACTGACCTCGCGAAACTCAGCACTCTGTGTATCTACTGACGGTGAAATTCTCGCGATGAACCGCGCATAGTTGGACCCGTCGACCGTCGCCATGAAATCGGCCAGCGGGTACAGGAAGGCTTCGACCAAAGCACGGACCAGATCGGTCCGCCCACTGGCGTCGACGTCGTCCAGATACGTCAGTCGCGCGGCATTGATCTGATCCATCCGATGCCGGAATACGGCCAGCACCAGACCGTCTCGCCCACCGAAGTGATACTGAACTGCAGAGTTGTTGCGCTGCCCGGCCGCAGTCGCCACGTCCCGCATGGATACTTCGTGAATACCGTGCTCGGCGAACATCCGCTCGGCGACGGCGATCATGGCGTTCTTGGCATCCAACGAGGCGGGCATATACCGACCATATAAGTCACTGACTTAATTCCGCAAGACCCACCCCTGTGCGCGGTTAGGGAGTGCAGGGACTCCTTAACCACTCACAGGGGTGATTGTCCCAGTCAGCGAGACCTACGCCGCCAACTGAATTCCGATCGATACTATCCAAATTAAGACGACTGCTTAATCGACCCCGGTTTTGCACACGCCAAGGAGCCTGCTGGTGAATCGCCATTCCATCCCGATCATTCCCGAGACGCCGAACGTCGCGGCCGCCGTGTACTACCCCGATCAGAATCCCCCGTACACCCGCCCGGAACCGCTTCGCCCGCCGGTCGGGGCCCCGAACGTGCTGCTGATCATGATCGACGACGTCGGATTCGGCGCACCCTCCGCGTTCGGTGGCCCGTGCCGCACGCCCACCGCCGAGCGTTTGGCCGAAACCGGCGTGAAATACAGCCGATTCCACACCACGGCTCTGTGCTCGCCGACGCGTGCCGCCACACTGACCGGGCGCAACCACCACAGTGTCGGTATGGGTGTCATCTCCGAAATGGCCAACGCGGCACCGGGATACAACGGGACCCGTCCCGCCTCTGCCGCCACGGTCGCACGCGTCCTGCAGGGAAACGGCTATGCGACGGGCGCTTTCGGCAAGATGCACCAGACCCCGACGTGGGAGACCACCGCTGCCGGGCCGTTCGATCGGTGGCCGGTCCGTGAGGGTTTCGACAAATTCTACGGTTTTCTCGGTGCCGAGTCCGATCAGTTCACCCCGGTTCTCTACGAGGACTTCACAATGGTCGACTTACCCAAGACGCCACAGGAGGGTTACCACCTGTCCGAAGATCTCGTCGACCACGCGATCGAATGGGTCGAGGGTGTCAACACGATGGACCCCGACAAGCCGTGGTTCTGCTACCTCCCCTTCGGCGCGTGCCACGCTCCACTCCAGGTCCCGGACCGCTACCTGGACAAGTACGTCGGCGAATTCGATCACGGGTGGGATCGCCAACGTGAGATCACCCTCCAAAAGCAGAAGGAACTGGGCGTCGTCGCTCCTGACACCGAGTTGGCCCCGTGGGCTCCGGGGCTCCCGCACTGGGACGAACTCGACGACGACCAGAAGAAGGTCTCGGCCCGTTTGATGGAGTTGTACGCGGCATTTCTCGAGCACACCGACGACGAGGTAGGCAGGCTCGTCGACCGGTTGCAGGAAATGGGTGTACTCGACAACACTCTGGTGCTCTACATGCTGGGTGACAACGGCGCCTCCGCCGAGGGCGGCATGGAGGGCTCGTTCAATTACCTCGCCGGCCTCAACGGTTACAAGAGTGCGACATCCGACGTACTGGCACGCTACGACGAATTGGGGACCGAAACCAGCTACCCGCACTATCCGGCGTCGTGGGCTCTGGCTCTCGACACCCCGTACCAGTGGGCCAAGCAGGTTGCGTCCCACTACGGCGGTACCCGAAACGGTCTGATCGCCCACTGGCCCAAGGGGATCGACAAGCCAGGAATCAGGGAGCAGTGGCATCACTGCGTCGACATCACGCCGACAATCCTGGAAGCTGCCGGTATTCCGGCACCGACCAGCGTCGACGGGGTCACCCAGAAACCGATGGAAGGCGTGGCGATGAACTACACCTTCGCCGAGCCCGACGCCGAAGAGCGCCACACCACACAGTATTTCGAGATCTTCGGCAACCGCGGAATCTACGATCACGGTTGGACCGCAGTCACGGCCCACCGCGCACCCTGGCTGATGGCCACTCACGGCCTCGAGCTCACACCGATGAGCGAAGACCGTTGGGAGCTGTACGACACCTCGGTCGACTGGTCGCAGGCCCGCGATCTCGCGGACGAGCATCCCGAGATCCTGGCCCGGCTCAAGGAAAAGTTCCTCGTCGAGGCGGCCAAATATCAGGTGTTGCCGCTGGACGACAGAACGGTCGGTCGCCACGCCACCGCGGAATCACGACCCCCGCATCCGATGATGGGCCGCAAGACCCTCACGCTGTACCCACACATGAACGGTCTGGTCGAGAAAGCCGCGCCGACGTTCTTCAACCGCTCGTACACGCTGACCGCGAGTCTGGGTAGCGTCGCCGACGGCATGCTGGTCAGCCTCGGCGGCCGGTTCGGCGGATTCGCTTTGTACATACTCGATTCCGTCCCCGTCTACTGCTACAACTTCAGCGGCGGTGGTCGGACCTTCGTGCGTGGGCGCAACCCGCTGGCACCCGATGCGCGCGAGGTGTCCGTCCACTTCGAGTACGACGGCGGCGGAATCGGCAAGGGTGGAACCGCAACCCTGAGCGTCGACGACGAGGTGGTCTCCGAGGGCCGGATCGAGAAGACCACTCGGGCGATCTTCAGCATGAACGAACAGCTCGACGTCGGCATCAACCGGGGAAGCCCGGTCGCGGAAGAGTTCGCGGACAAGGGCACGTTCCGCTACGGCGGCAAACTCAACAGCGTGACGATCGACTTACGCTCCACCCGCGACGTAGTGTCCGCGGAGGAACGGGAGAAAATCTCACTCGCCGTGCACTGATCGAACAGGCGACGCTCGCCGATTGTGCAGCCTCGCGCGATATCTGCCGTGCGGCTGCACAATCGCCCTGCGTCTATCCGACCGTGTACATCTGCAGGCACGGCCCCACCGGGCGAGCTTCCAGGATGTCGCGCGCCTTCTCACGCGCAGCGTTGAACTCCCAGGGCGCAGTGGTACCCGGCACTCCGAATCGATATCTGCTCAAGGCACATGAACGCTGCGGTTCCGGTAGACGATCCAAGGCAGGTACCGCGTCGACAGAGAGCCCGTGCAAGTAGGAAACGTCGATGCTCTTGCCGCCCTCGAACCGCTCCACGTTCTTTTGCGCGATGTACGCATCGGGGTTGAACACCGCGAAGGCCAGCAGCGCGACGGCCGAAGTGGCGAGAACAGCTGTGGGCAGCCACTTCCCGGACATCCGAATACCTGCGACGAGCAACAACACGAACACGAAGCCAAGAAGCAGCTCTGTCGCGAAGACGCTGACCCGGAGCACCGTGAAACCGTACTGATTCTCGTACAACCACATCCGGTGCACAGCGGACGCCACGATCACCAGGCTGAAGACACACAGGGCACCCAACAGTCCGCGGGCAAGACGCCTCGATCCAGCGTCGCGGCGGTCGATGTACCGCACTGCGACGGCGATGACGAGCAGCGTCAGCACGGTAACCGCCATGAGCTGCCAGAAACCCTCACGCGCGTAGTCCGCGTAGGTCAGTCCATCGGTCACCTGTACGTGCTCGTCTCCCCCGAACAGCGTCTTCGTCTGTACTGCAACAAAACCGAGGAACAGCACGTTGAGTACTCCGAGCGGGACCGCCCACTCCCACATCGGCAACGGCGTCGCCGGCGCAGGTGCAAACGCGTCCACCGTCGGCGTTCTGCGACGCAGGTACACCGCAACCAGCGTGCCGAACGCCATCACCACGCCGGCAAAGATCCGTGCCCCCGGGTTCGACACCGAGATGGCAGGAGCGAAGCCGCCGAAGATCTTCGCGAACTCCGGATCCGCACTCACGAACAAAGATCCGAAAATCAGCAGGAGAAGAATCGACACTGCGCTCACGACGACAACTCGCGCCGCCGGCACCCGCGGAGCGGAGCGGGTAGCAAGTTTTCGACGACGAACGAAGTTGACCGTACGGTGGGGTGCCCGCCAGGGAGCGAACATTCCCAGAAGTATTCCGGTCCACGTCCGCCCGCCGATCAGAGTCCACGTGAACAGAACCCACGCAGCTACGACGCAGAGGAACACCAACCACTCCGCACCGCGAACGGCGGCAACGCCCAGAAGTGCGAGCATCCCCATCGCGGCGGCCCACTGCGTCGTAGACATCCGCGGCGGCGTCAGAATCCCGAACACGATCACCACGCCGACACCGACGATCACGTACGCGATACTCACGAACCCTGGATCGAGCATCAGGGCCGCCAGCGCCCCAACGCCGCTCGCGCCGACGAGCATCGAGCGGGTGGCCATCGACGTGCGATCGGGACGCCAGAACCGGCTGGGTCGCTTGGGTTTTGCAACCGGTATCGGCGCTTTCGGCGGAATGATTATTGGAGCGCTCATGTGATCTCCCATGTTTCGGGTTCAAATTTCGGGTTCGGAACTACAGGCGAATGTCTGATGAAGGCATGCGCCATCGCGAGATCTCTCGATCTCGTTGGAAACTTTGATTCAGCTCTGCGGCAGCACTACTCGAATGCAGCAGCCAGACGGGGCATCGACGACGGCGATCCTGCCGTCATGTAATTCGACCGCCCACTTCGCGATCGCGAGGCCGAGCCCGGTACCCCCGTCGGTCGATCCGCCGCGGATGAAGCGGTCGAACACTCGCTCACGGGCTTGTGGCTCGATGCCGGGGCCGTCGTCGTGGACATCGAGCACCAACTCCCCTGCACTGCCGGTACGCACTCGGATGACAACTTTCGTGTCGACGTTCCCGTGCTGAACCGCGTTGTCCACCAGGTTGGTCACCACCTGATGGAGGCGATCCGGATCGGCTACCACGGACAATTTCGGAGGCTTGACGTCTATCTCGATGTCGCCCGCACTCACACTCGACAGCTCACGTAGGAACGGCTCGACCTCGAAACGGCGGCGCTTCAACGGCATGGCGCCACCCTCGAGTTTCGAGAGGTCGAGAAGGTCGGCCACCAGCGCTCCCAGTCGTTCCGTCTGCCGCAACGCCGATTTCATCATCGCCGGATCCGGTTCTTCGACACCGTCGACGACGTTTTCGAGCATGGCTTGCAAAGCGGTGATGGGCGTCCGTAATTCGTGGGAGACGTTGCCGATCAACTCGCGGCGGTACCGGTCGTCGGCCCCGAGGTCCTCGGCCATCCGATTGAACGCATGGGCGAGTTCGCCTACTTCGTCGCGGGAAGTCGCTCGTACCCGCCGCGAATAATCGCCGCGCGCCATCGCCTTCGCCGCGGCTGTCATCTCGCGAAGCGGTGACGTCATTCCGTGTGCGAGCACTTGTGTAACTCCGAGAGCGACAACCAACGCCGTCAGGAGAGCAAAACGAAATGGTTGTTGCGACGTCAGCCAGAAACCGCCCGCGGCGAACAACAGCGCTGCGACAACCAGGAGGCCGACCTTCACTTTGAACGATCGCATCGGGTCCAGCGGCCGCGGCCACCGTGCAAAGAGTCGGTCGACGCCGCTCATCGCGGCACGTCCCAGGCGTACCCGACGCCGTGAACGGTCCGGATCACGGAAGGTCCGAGCTTGCGTCGTAGAGCCTTGACGTGGCTGTCGACGGTCCGACTACCCGCTCCCTCACCCCAGCCCCAGATCTCCTCGAGCAGCGACTCCCGCGGGATCGCCGCTCGCGGCCGCTCCGCCAGGTAGGCGATGAGATCGAATTCGGTGCGAGTCAGGTGGACTTCCTGCGTATCACGACGCACTCGACGTTCGGTCAGGTCGATCACGACGTCGCCGAACTCGAGCAAGTCGGCCACCGGGCGAGCAGCGTGCTCCGCACGATCAGCGCGCCGAAGCAATGCCTGAACACGGGCGACGAGGACACGCATGCTGAACGGCTTGCTCAGATAATCGTCGGCCCCGACGCCGAGACCGATCAGCATGTCGGTTTCATCGGCACGAGCGGTCAACATCAGCACGGGCACCGGGCGCACGGCCTGGATGCGGCGGCAAACTTCGAGGCCGTCGAATCCCGGCATCATCACGTCGAGCACCACTAGGTCGGCATCCATCTGCTCGCAGCGGGTCACAGCGCTGGGGCCGTCAAATGCCAACTCGACGTCGTAGCCCTCGGCACGCAGCCTCGCTGCGATGGACTCGCAGATACTGACCTCGTCGTCGACCACGAGCACTCTTCGCTGACTCATGGAACTGACTGTATTCGGCCCTCGTGGATGAACCTGGGAGGACTTGTGAAGGTTCTGTGCAGGTTCTAGAACCTGCGGATGTTGTTGATCGGCAGATCCGCCAGCGGCGTCAGTCCGGTCGGAACACCAACTCCGTAGGCGTTGAACACCATTCCGAATCCGGCGTAGATGCCGACGTGCGTCGCACCGGGGTAGAAGGTGATGACGTCGCCGGGCGCGAGGGCCCACCGAGGAACCGGCTGTCCGACGTTGGCCTGCTGTTGGCTGGTCCGTGGCAAATTCACTCCGGCCTGCCGAAACGCCCATTGCACCAGCCCGGAGCAGTCCCACGAGTTCGGCCCGACTCCGCCCCATTGGTAGGGCTTTCCGGTCTGAGTGCTCGCTGCTGCCAGCGCGATCAGGCCTGCCGGACTCGGAATGGGGAGGGCGGCTGATCCGCTGCTGATGCTTCCTGCGCTTCCCAGGCTGCCGGAGCTCCCGCTACTGCCACCGCTACCGCTACCGAGGCTTCCCGGGTCGGCCGAGGCGGGGGCAGCGGAGAGCAACAGGACGCTTCCGGTCAGCAGAGCAGCGACCGTTCCCGTGCGGAGTGTCGACTTCTTCATGCATCCGTCCTTCGTGGGAGTCGTTTCGGCGCGCGGCAGCGCACCTCGATAGCCGTGAACTGGTAAGACACGTGAAAACAAACACTTCGTTCGGATGTTAACGGCGTAGACGTGGTGTTCGGACAGGAATCATTGATCCCATTTGTCGGTTTTCGACAAACAGGCCTTACGTCCCGGCCTGGCAAAGATCAGGGAATGATCGGGGATTTCCTGGATCCGTCGGAGCCAGCGGATCCCTAGATTCGAAATCATGCACTCATACCTCCTTGTCGCCGCGGTCATCATCGGAGCCACCACGGCGCTGATCGGTTGCTCGACGCTCCAGCGCGCAGTGGAGATTCAATCGGATCTCGACGGACTCACCAGGTCGGGTGTCGTCGGGTCGATCGCAACACTCGACGACGGCACCACGACGGCTGTCATGACCAGCGGCGTACCCAATCGGACCAACGGCGATTCGATCGGCAAGAATGATCGGGTCCGGATCGGAAGTGTGACAAAGACATTCACCGCTTCACTCGTCCTGCAGTTGGTGGCCGAAGGCAAGGTCGACCTCGACGCACCGATCGAGCAGTACCTCCCGGGCCTACTGCACGGCAGTGACATGGACGGCAGTGGCACAGATGGCAGTGGCACAGATGGCAGCGCAATCACCGTGCGGCAACTGCTGCAACATCGCAGCGGCCTACCCGAGTTCGCCGGAGAACCCGGCGCCGACGAATGGATTGCCGCAAACGAGGACCGAACGCTGACGCCGTCCGCCGCGGTCGCCATCGCCCTCGGCAAACCGGCGCAATTCGTCCCCGGAACGTCGTTCGTCTACACCAACACCAACTACATCGTTCTCGGAATGCTCGTCGAATCGGTGACCGGCCGCAGCTACGCCGACGAACTTCAGTCTCGGATACTCGACCCGCTGGACCTGGAAGACACGTACCTCCCGGCGGCCGGTGAGCGCGACATCAGGGGCGATCACCTGACGGGCTATCAGGATCTCGATGGTGGCCTGACCGACGTTTCCCGCACGGAACCGTCGATCCCCTGGTCTGCCGGAGCGATGGTCTCGACGGGCACAGACCTGAACGCCTTCTGGCGTGCGCTACTCGACGGGCAGGTGGTGCCGGCCGAGCAGCTTGCCGAGATGACCACCCCTCAGGTCGGCGCCACCGAAGCCGAGGGGCTCGGGTACGGGATGGGCGTCGGCGCCACCGAACTTCCCTGCGGCGTCACCTATACCGGCCACAGTGGCGGGATCTACGGGTACTACACGCTGTCCGGTGCGACGCCGGATCGTGCGTTCACCGTGACGCTGACGTCGACGCCGAAGGACCAGCCGGACACCGTCGCGATACTCTCGCACGCGCTCTGCCCCTGACGCTGTTACCAGTACTGATGACGCTGCCCGTCAGTATCCGCGACGAAGATGACCGCGTCGGCGCCGTCCAACTCCGAAGGTTTCAGCGGCAGATGCCCTGGCAGGATCGCTTCTCCCGCGGTGATCGACGGGCCGAGCGCGGCTCGCAGGGCCGGAGTCGAGAACAGGGCACGCCGACCGGTCGCATCGGCCAACGCTCCCTGAAGCGTGCCCGGATCACTGTCGGGGTTGGCGTCGGTTGCCAAAAATACGTAACGCTCCCCGAGGAGAAGTCCGACAAGTGAGCCGGCGCTCCCCCAACTGACCACGTTGCCGTTGACCGGCATGTCGGACGGCATTCGCAAGAGATGGGCATTGTGTGCGAACAGCAGGCTCGGCCCGCGTCGCTGCTCCTGGGCGATGACCGCCAGCAGGTTCTCGGCCATCATCTCGGCACGCAGACTGAGCAGTGTTCCAATGCGATCAGGAGCGGAACTCGCCATCGCGGAGTGATACCGCAAGAGCCCCAGAGCGGTGCGTGAATGTGCAAGGGCCAGGTCGTACCCGGCAGGGTCGGCGGGTCGCAGCACTGGTGCGGCGCGCCGAAGGACGCTGCCGAGGTCGTCCGCAATGATGCGCAGGGCGCGAGCATGATCGGAGTTGCCGACGGACGCAGCCGGATCGAACATCGCCGCCGGGTTGGTCCAGTCGGCGTCCTGCCCCAGGAAGAGGTCGGCGTCGTCGAGAGATTGTGGCCGCAACGCGGCGGGCAGGAAGTCACCTGCCGCAGACAGTGCGCGGCGCGGGCTCGGTGCACCGGAGTACTCCACCGGAGCGTCGAAGCCGTAGAAGCGAACTCGGTCAGCCGGAGCGCGGCCGTCGTTGTACTCGCGTAGCCATTCGACGAGTTCGCGGTTTCCCGGTACCGCACCGAATCCGTGGCTGAAGCCTGTGGCGAGCACCTTCTCGATGTCCGCCTCTCCCCCGTTCACGTACTCGTCGACAAGCAATGCCGCAAAGACATCTGTTTCGAGCACGATCGACCGATATCCTCGTTCGACCAATTGGCCGAGAAGTTCGTTGCGCAGCAACGGAAAAGCCTTGATCCCATGAGTCGGCTCGCCGAGAGCGAGCAGAGCCGGCACCTCGGTTCGTGCTGCGAGCACTTCGTCGACGGCACGACCAAGACTTGCCGCGTCTTCGAGTTGGCGGCCGAACTCACTCAGCGCTGGGGCAGTGGACATGATCATCCCTTTCGAAGGTGGACTGTCTTCGACAGTATCGTTGAAGATTCGAGTGAAACTTTTACAACAATTACCTGGGGTATACCGTGAAAAGCCTCAATCGGAGGTGATCAGTGCGGCCCATCGACCTTGCCCGTGAACACGGGTTGTCCGCACAGGCGATCCGCAATTACGACGACGCCGGCGTCCTTCCTCCGGCCGAGCGCAGCAACTCCGGCTACCGGCGATACACCCCAGTGCACGCGCAGGCCCTGCGCACTTTCCTCGCATTGCGCGGCGGTCACGGGCACCAGCGGGCCACGGAAATCATGCGTGCGACCAACCAGGGCGACACCGAGTCCGCCTACCGCCTGATCGACAGTGCACACGTGACACTGCTCGCCGAGCGAGGAACTCGCACCGAGGTAGCCGCAACGCTGGGGACTCTGTCCACCATGGCACCGGCGCTGGTCCACGGTCCAGCGCTGACAGTGGGTGAGCTCGCGCGCCGTCTCGGCGTTCACCCGGCGACACTGCGCACGTGGGAAGAGCACGGCATCCTGCACCCCGAGCGCGAACGAGCAACGGGTTATCGCGAATACGGTCCGGAGTGTGTGCGCGACGCCGAGATCGCGCGGCAGCTGCGGCGCGGCGGCTACCGACTGCCGCAAGTCGCCCAGTTTCTCGATTCGCTGCGCGAGGCCGGCGGAGCGGACTCATTGGCAGCGTTCCTCGAATCCTGGCAAGACCGGCTGGCCACACGCAGTCGCAACCTTCTCGCCGGCGCGGCTCAGCTCGATGCCTATCTCACGATGCTGGATCAGACCTCGCCTGGTTGCCGATCAGCAAACGGTTGAGGCGTCAGTTCACAAGCCGCGCAAGGCTCCTCACCATCTCACCGACGGTGTCGGTCGACGGCCACGGGAATTCCGGGAGATCGGCCCGCAACATCACCTGTCCGTGCAGCGAAGTCCAGATCGATACCGCATCGACAAAAGTGTCTGTGCTGGCCGACCTCCCAGCGGCGACGCACGCGTCAAGGTTGGTCACCAGCGTGTTGAAGGCGGCCAGTCCTCGCGTATCCGATTGTGGTGACCGACCTTTCGGCCTGGACCACCCGAACAAGACCCGATACCGAGCGGGCTCGGAAATGCCGAACTCGACGTATGCCGAGCACCCGGCATACAGACCCTCGACCGGGTCGGGGTGTGCGGAAACGGCGTCGGCCACGGCGAGATGCAACTGCTCCAGCGATTCGGAGACCACCGCTTCGACAATGGCATCGCGATCGGAAAAGTGTCCGTAGATAGATGGTGCGGATATCCCGACTTCGCGAGCGACCGATCGGAGCGTCACCGCCTGATCCGATCCGGTGCGGGCGATGAGCGTCGCCGCTGCGGCGACGATCTCTCCGCGGAGCCGTGCGCCGCTTCCTCTCGGATTTCGGGCGCGAGTACTCCGAGAACCACTCGTCCCAGTTTCATCGGCATCTTCGGAAACATCACTCACCCGACAAACTTTACACATGTAAGGCGAGGGGGTACGTTCTCATCACTAAACATTCGTAAGGTTACATTCGTAAGGACATGATGAATTCCCTCGAACCCACTGACCGGCGACGATGGGCAGCACTGGGCGCCCTCTGCACATCCCTCGTCGTAGTCACGATCGACAACACCATCCTCAACACCGCTATCCCGACCCTTGCCCGCGAACTGCGGGCGACCACCGTCGACCTGCAATGGATCACCAACGCATACACATTGGCGTTCGCCGCCTTGCTCATCACGGCAGGTGGACTCGGCGCGAGATTCGGTCACCGTCGGATACTTCTGACCGGCCTCACCTTGTTCGCCCTCGGGTCAGCCTTCGCTGCCCTCTCTCACACGTCGTTGCAGCTGATCGGCTGGAGAACAGTGATGGGGGCAGCCGCCGCACTGGTCATGCCGGCGACGCTGTCACTTGTCGTCTCGATGTTCGCCCCGCACGAGAGAGGCCGGGCGATAGGAATCTGGTCTGCAACCGCCGGACTGGGAATCGCGATCGGCCCCGTGGCCGGTGGCGTACTTCTCGAACATTTCAGTTGGGGAAGCGTCTTCTGGATAAACGTCCCACTGGTCGCCGTTGTGATAGCCGCGACGGTTTCTCTTGTGCCCTCAGCAGGAGGAATGGTCAAGGGTTCCTTCGACATCCCCGGACTCCTGTTGTCCGCCGGCGGACTGGCTTTGATCGTGGATGCCCTCACCCAAGCAAGCCTTCGCGGATGGTCGTCGCCCATCACGGTGCTGGAGATCGTCAGCGCAACAGCACTTCTCGCCGGGTTCGTCTGGTGGGAGCTGCGGGCCCCGGCGCCGATGACAGACGTGCGCATCTTCACCAGCCGAGTGTTCAGCATCTCCAATGCCATCTTGGCCGCAACGTTCTTCGCCTTGTTCGGTGTTCTCTTCACGTACACGCAATACCTCCAATTCGTTCGCGGTTACGGTCCATTGGTTGCCGGCGTCGGTGCAGTTCCGTTTGCACTGGTGATGGCGGCTGTCGCCTCCAGCAGCGATCGTGTGGTGGGCCGACTCGGGGTGCGCAGTTCGATCGCGGGCGGCCTCGCGGTCATGTCCGTGGGACTGTTGGTCGTGTCGATCGCCGCGGGTAGGTACGCACCGTTCGTGGTCCTGGCTGCGATCATGGCACTGGTTGGCGCCGGGATGGGGCTGGTCATGGCTCCGGCAACAACTGCGTCGATGTCGTCGGTTGCGCCCCAGCAGGCTGCGATGGCAAGTTCGATCAACAGTGTCGTACGGGAATTGGGTGGAGTTCTGGGCGTCGCCGTCGTCGGGACAGTCGTAGCAACGGTTTTCCGGTCCCGCTTCGAACCCGGAGTCGGCACTTCCACAGTCGATCTGGCGCAGATCCACGCCGACGCTCCCCCGGTGAGCACTGTGGCCGAAGCAGCGAATCAGGCTTACACTTCGGCGATGTGCATGGGAATCCAGATCTGTGCCGCAGCAGCGTTCCTCGGTGCGTTAGCCGTTATTGCCTTGTTTCCCGCACCACGTCGCCCGGCTTCTTGTCCTCCCGCAGACCCCGCCAACTCGGATGGCGAAGGCGTCCGGTCGCCGTCCAATCCATGAACCGCGCCTCACCGACGAGTTCAGGCCTCACCCACACCGCACCCTTGCGGTCGTCTGCTGGAAGTTCCTCCTCGAACGGACTTTCCTTCTGACGCAACGGTTCCAGCACCGCAAGCAGTGACTCCAAATCACGATCACTGAAGCCTGTACCGACGCGCCCCACGTAGGTCAATCCATCCTCACCCGGAATTCCCATGAGCAGCGCCCCGATCCCCTGCGCTCGATTGCCCTGCCCGGTGCGCCACCCACCGATCACCACCTCTTGGCTGCGCCAGTTCTTCACCTTGATCCAACTCGACCCCCGCCGCCCTGGAAGGTAGACCGATGCACGACGTTTGGCGACAATCCCTTCCCACCCGGCATCGGTACTCACCTCCAAGGCGTTCTCCGCCGTGCCCTCGATCTGCGGTGGTACCTCGAGCTCACCGACCTTGCCCGCCAACGCATTCAACACGGTGCGGCGATCCGAATAGGACTTCCGCAGCAAAGACACTCCGTCGAGGTACAGAAGATCGAAGGCCAGGAACACCGGTTCCCCACCTCGCTGGAGGAGGCCGAAATCTGTAACTCCCGCGTCGTTGTACGCCACCACCTCACCGTCGAGAACCACGTCATGACCGTCCAGCACCTCGGCCAAACCGGCAAGGGCTGGATAGTCCCGGGTCTTGTCGTTACCCGCGCGACTGCGAAGCGACATTGTGCCCGAATGATATTCGAGAATCACTCGAATCCCGTCCCACTTTCCTTCGAAGGCCCACTCCTGCGGGTCGAGACCTTCGAGCGTTCCAGCGGTGGCAAGCATCGGCTCGAGATTCTTGGGAAACTCCGTTCCGAAACTCGCGTTCTGATCCTTCATCAGATGCATCAACCACTGATCACCCTTTGTCCGGATCAGCGCGAAGCGTCCCTGCACCCGCTCCCCACTCAAGCGCACGATCACCTCGTCTTCACGCCACTTCTCGGTCTCGTATGTCCCGGAATCCCAGATCGTCATCGAACCGCCGCCGTACTCCCCCTTCGGAATCGTGCCCGAGAACGTGGCGTATTCGAGCGGATGATCCTCGGTGTGCACGGCCAACCGATTTTCTCCGGCACTGGTCGGCACACCCTTCGGGACTGCCCAGGACACGAGCACACCATCCCGCTCGAGACGAACGTCGTAATGCAATCGTCTGGCGTGATGTTCTTGAATCACAAAGGTATTGCCCGCTGTCTCCTTGTCCACTGCAGCAGGGATCGGCTCCGGAGTCCGGTCGGCCGACCTCTTGTTGCGGTAGTGCGTCAACGTATCGGCTACAGCCGCCGAGACCGGCGGATCCAGATCGCCCAGCAGATCACCGTCGGATTCGACGCGCTCCAGAACCTCGTCGAACAGCAGGTGGCGCAGTTTCGGATCGTCGAGTTCGTCCCAACTGCGCGGCGCGGCAACATAGGGTTGATCGCGACCGCGCATCGAATACGGCGCAATGGTGGTCTTGGCTGCGTTGTTCTGACTCCAGTCAACGAAGATCTTGCCTGCCCGGACATTTCGCGCCATCGTCGCGGTGACGAGATCCGGGTGAAGCTTCTCGAGCCCGGTGGCGATCTGCTTGGCGACAGTCGACGCACCACTGCCGTCCAAGGCTCGATCCAGTGGAACGTAGAGGTGGATTCCCTTGCTACCACTGGTTACCGGATAGGCCGTCCACCCCAGAGTTGCGACCAGATCTCGAATCGACCTCGCCACCTCGGCGCACTCGGCCAATCCGACGCCTTCGCCCGGGTCGAGATCGAATACCAGTCGTGTCGCCGGACCACGCTCGGAACCGTCGAATCGCCATTGGGGAACGTGTAATTCGAGTGCCGCCTGTTGCCCCAGCCACGCCAGGGATGCAACGGAATCGAAAATCGGGTAAGTGACGACGCGATCAGAATGTTGCAGCGACGCACGCGTGAGCCACTGCGGGGCAGACGACGCCAGGTTCTTCTCGAAGAAGGACTGACCGTCCACACCGTTGGGCCAACGCTTACGAGTACCAGGTCTACCGACGACATGCGGAAGCATGACTGCGGCGATACGGGTGTAGTAGTCGATGACTTCGGCCTTCGTGGTGCCGCTCTCGGGGTAGAGAATCTTGCCCAGATTGGTCACGGACACGGTTGTGCCGTCGAGAGTGATCTGACCCCGATCCGTCGTTGCCATTTCCTCATTGTGCTGGATAGCGCTGTGTCTGGATAGCGCTGCGTCTGGCAGTAGAAATCTGATGGATCGGAAACCTGCCGCTGTGCCAGGCCACGGGCAAGACTGGATTCTCGATGGGAGAGGAGACCACGATGACAGTTCGCAGTTCCGTGGAGCCGTTGGTGGACAACAACTGGCGGATGTTCGCCACCTGTAAAACAGTGGACCCGGCGGTGTTCTATTCGCCGGGTGAAGAGCGTGGACGCAATCGGGCTGCACGGGAGAGTTCCGCGAAGCAGGTGTGCTTCCGCTGCCCGGTCATTCGGGACTGCCTGACCTTTGCACTCGAGACCGCTGAACCGCACGGAGTCTGGGGTGGGACGACACCGTCGGAGCGCCTTGCACTGCGACGCTCAGCTGCGTGAACTCCGCTCACACGAGACCCCCGTCACGTCCAGACCGGACAAACAGGCAAGATGGCCTAGTGCCTATGACACGACGCGCAGTTGCCGTGACCGCGATCTTCGCTTCCTCGATCTTGTTGGGCTCGTGTTCGTCGCAGCCGGAGGCACCTGCGGCAGCAGACACCACCACCACGGTTCCCGAGGCGTTCACCAAACTTCCCTCGACCACCGCAGTGGACAAGTGCGGACCCCAGAGCGGGACCACCCTCGAAGACGGTGTCCTGACCATCGCCACTGACTCACCGGCGTACGCGCCGTGGTTCGTCGACAACGATCCGTCGAACGGCAAAGGCCTCGAGGGTGCGGTGGCCCGGGCGGTCGTCGACAAGCTCGGGTACAACACCGACCAGGTTCGCTTCACCACTGTCGCCTTCAACGACGCATTGAAACCAGGCCCCAAGGATTTCGACTTCGACGTCAATCAGTTCACGATTTCCGGGGATCGCCGCGCGAACGTCGACTTCAGCTCGCCGTATTACGCAGTGGCGCAGTCGGTGATCGCCTCACGCGGAAGCAATGCCGCCGGTGCAAAGAATCTTGCGGATCTGGCCGGCTACCGTTTGGGCGCTCAGACCGGTTCCACCAGCCTCGCGGCGATCACCGACACGATTGTTCCGACCACTGCGCCACGCGAGTTCGCGACCACGGACGACGCGAAAGCTGCGCTGGCCGCGGGCGAGATCGACGCATTGGTCGTCGACATCCCGACCGGATTTCACATCACCGAGAACGAACTGCCCGGGTCGGTCATCGTGGGTCAGTTTCCGCGGCCCAACGCAGTCACCGAATTCTTCGGTTTGGTGCTCGAGAAGAACAGTCCGCTGACCGAGTGCGTCTCCGCGGCCGTCGATGCGCTCTACGCCGACGGAACCCTCGAGAAGCTCGCAACCGAATGGATCACCGACAGCGCCGACGCACCCGTTCTCGAGTAGTTCAGCCGGCGCGCCCACTGATCGCGCCGACGAAGACCTTCGGGATGTCTGCCGGTGTCGGAGCGAAGTGACTGTTACCGCCGGTGAGAGTCGAAATCTGCTCGAGCACATCGGTATCGGCATCATCGGTGACACCGATGGTGATGATCGGTACCGGCCGCGTCGGGTCCTGCTCGCGAGTCAGGGTGTCGAGAAGTTCCTGCAGGGCGATACCCGACGGATCGTCGTTGGCACCGTCGGTAAGCAGAATCACCGAATTGATCGAGGCCGGATCGTAGGACTGTTGCATGGACCGATACGCGGCGAGAACGCTGTCGTACAAACCTGTTCCGCCGCCGACGATCGAAGAGAGGTTGTCGATCCGAGACAGCAGTTTGCTCCGATGATCCGTGCCACCTTCAGTTGCATCCATACGGGCGACAGGTTCGAGTTCGCGGTAGTCCGTCCCGTCACCGAGGTCTACGGAGAACGCCCAGAGACCCAATTGTGCGTTGGCAGGAAACATTCGGATCGCGATGTCACCGGCCTGCGCCGTCGCGGCCATTCGAGTGACCCCGTCCTGCATGTAGTCCATGGACCCCGAGACGTCGACAACTGCCAGCGCGCGGGAAGGCCTGGACAGAATCTCGTACCGCGCAAGCGCTTTGGTGACCACAGACGGATCGGACGGCACCAGCGAGCCAACCTGTCCCACTCCACCGGCGACCGGTGGGGCCTGATCCGCGCCGCGGAACCCGAGGCCGGCAAGTACGGAACGCCCGGTGTCCGATGCCAGCGCTGCCGCCAGCAGTTTGCCGGCGTCGTCCGCCGCCGACGAGTCTGCACCCACACTTGCCATCGGGTAGTCCATGAAGACCGAACCGGACGACGGTACCGACGCGGTGAGTCGACTGTCCGCATGTGCGGCGAGATAAGCCTCGAAGGTCTGCTCGGTAGTCACCGCGGTTCCACCGGACGCGTCCACGGTTTGGATGCGCCCGGTCGAACCGGTTTCCTTCAGATTTCCGTACTGCGCTTGTGCCACCGGGACCAGGGCTGCCGAGATGGATGTGAGGTCCCCGCCCCGCGACTGGGTCTCGGCAAAGGCCGCCACGATCGGCGCGCTGGAGACGGCACTGGTCAGGGGATCGCCGATGTGCAGCGATGGAGCGCCGAGGACATCCGTCCATGCGCCGGGTGCCTCGGCATCCGGCGCCGAGACGGCGACAACCGGGGTGGAGGCGACCGAGTTACTGATCCGGCGAATCTCCTGCCCGCTCGCCGAAACCTTGTCCAGCCATTCGCTCGAATCAGGGATCCACAGTGCGGGCGCCGTACCGTCGGCGATCGCCGCGACGGTGAGCACGGGATCTTGCGGCGTCACGCTGAGCGAGCTGCATCCGAGATCCGCGGCGGGGATGGCAGCGGCGACAGCTTCGAGTCCCGAGGCGATCGACGGATCGGCCGCCACGGTCACGGTTTCCGGGTTGTCACAGTTGGTTGCCGTCGCAGCTGCAGCGGCGCCCTCACCGAGTTCTCCCTTGTCGCTGACGCTTTTGAACGTCACGGCAAATGCTGCGGTTCCACCGACTGCAACTACCGCCAAGAGTCCGATCAGAACCTGCACGGATCGAGGCATGGACGCAGGTGGTGCGCCGTACCCATGACGAGACGACATTGATCGAATCCTTTCCGGCGGGACCCGCATCAATAACCAACTGATGCCCGGTTTATCCCGCCGAAAAGAATCCTAACTCATGTTAGCGGTGAAGTAGCTCTATGTGGAAATCTCTACAACCTAGGTGTAGATCTGGACAAACTGGGCCAGTGACTTCTCCACATCGCCTTTGAGCGCCCGCGCCACACTCGAACCGATCGGGCCGAACAAGGGCGCGCCGCCCAACTCGACTGTCAGCGCGAGTTCCGATCCGTCACCCTTTGCCTTCACGTCGAGTTCGAGACCGAGCTTGACCCCGCCCTTGCCGTCTCCCTTGAGCGAGATCGCCTTCGGGACGTCGTACTTCTTGATGGTCCACCGAACGCGGTTGCGCAGGCCTTTCACGGTCACGACCGAGCTGATCTCGGTGCCGACACCCAATTGCTCGGGAAGTTCACTGCGCCATCCGTCGTGAACCACGAGCCAGTTTTCGTAGCCGCTGAGATCGGAGGCCTTGTCCCACACTTCTTGAGGAGGAAGCGGAACGTCGATTTTCACTGTGAGCTTTGCCATGGCAGAACAATAAGCCCCGTGCGCCTTTTCCGTAACCAGAGGTACCAGAAAGACGCACGGGGCTTTGCCCCTCTTAGTGGCTGACGGCCTTTTCGACGCCGACGCCGGTGAGGGAGCGAACTTCCATCTCCGCCTGCTTTGCCGGATCTTCGATCTTGTTGCGTCCGATGTACGTACCGACGATGCCGAGGACGAATGCCAGCGGGATCGAGACGATGCCGGGGTTCGAGAGCGGGAACCAGGCGAAGTCGGAGTTCGGGAACATCGACGACGGCTTGCCCGACACTGCCGGGGAGAACACGATCAGCGTCAAGCAGCTGACCAAACCGCCGTAGATGCTGAAGAGCGCACCGGTGGTGTTGAACTTCTTCCAGAACAGCGAGTACAGCAGGGTGGGTAGGTTCGCCGAGGCCGCCACTGCGAAGGCGAGGGCCACCAGGAAGGCGATGTTCTGCCCCATCGCCATGATGCCGAGAACGATGGAGACGAGTCCGATGACCACGACGGTGATTCGAGAAACTCGAACCTGCTGCTCCTCGGTTGCGTTGCCGCGCTTGATGACACTGGCGTAGATGTCGTGAGCGAACGACGCCGAAGCAGTGATCGCGAGACCGGCAACGACGGCGAGGATGGTCGCGAACGCCACCGCGGAGATGATGCCGAGGAAGATGGTGCCACCGAGCTCGAAGGCGAGCAACGGAGCGGCCGCGTTCTCTTTACCGGGTGCTGCCAAGATCTTGTCCGGTCCGACCATGCTGGCCGCGCCGTAACCGAGAACCAGTGTGAACAGGTAGAAGGCACCGATGAGCGCGATCGCCCAGGTCACCGAGCGGCGAGCTTCCTTGGCAGTGGGCACCGTGTAGAAGCGCATCAGCACGTGCGGCAGGCCCGCAGTGCCGAGCACCAAAGCGATTCCGAGAGAGATGAAGTCGAGCTTCGTCATTCCGGAAAGACCGTACTTGGCACCGGGTCCGAGGATGTCTCGTCCCTGCACACCCTTGGTGGTGGAACTGTTGACCATGTCCTGCGCATTGGCGAGCAACTGAGAGAAGTTGCCGCGCACTGCCCACAGAACGAGTACGAACATGATTCCGGCTCCGGCAACCAGCAGAACTGCCTTGACCATCTGTACGTAGGTGGTGCCCTTCATGCCGCCGACCAAGACGTACACGATCATCAGCACACCCACGATCGCGACGACGATCGACTGTCCCACCTTGCCGTCGATGTTGAGCAGCAGGGCGACAAGTCCACCGGCGCCGGCCATCTGGGCAAGAAGGTAGAAGAGGGAAACGGCCAGGGTGGACAGGGCTGCCGCCATGCGCACCGGACGCTGCTTGAGCCTGAAGCTCAGGACGTCGGCCATCGTGAATCTGCCGGTGTTCCTGAGCAATTCGGCGACCAGAAGCAACGCAACCAACCAGGCGACAAGGAATCCGATGGAGTACAGGAAGCCGTCGTAGCCGTACACGGCGATCGCACCTGCGATACCGAGGAACGATGCCGCCGAGAGGTAGTCGCCGGCGATGGCGAACCCGTTCTGCGGGCCGGTGAACTGCCCACCGCCGGTGTAGAAGTCGGACGCCTTCTTGGTGGTCCGGCTGGCGCGGATGACCAGCGTCATGGTCACGACGACAAACGCGAGGAAGATCGCGATGTTGAAGGCGGGGTTTCCTACGTCCGTTCCGGACGCGGCGAGTGTGGTGATCACTGTGCGGGACCTTCCAGTTCTTCACGGATGGCGGCGGAGCGGGGATCGAGCTCACGACCGGCGAACTTCACGTACCACGCGGTGATGGCGAAGGTCGTGACGAACTGCCCGAGGCCGAGGATGATGCCGAGATTGATGTTGCCGAGGACCTTGGTGGCCATGAAGTCGTGGGCATAGGTAGCCAGGACGACGTACACCGCATACCAGAGCAGGAAGAATGCAGTGATGGGGAAAACGAACTTGCGCAGACGCGTTCGGAGTTCCTGGAATTCGGGACTCGCTTGCATGTCTATGAATGCCTGGGCATCCGGGGTACGTCGCTCTTGCGGCGACCCCTCACTGATTTCTGCTGTGGACACTGCCGGCTCCTCGCCTCGCGTGTGAAGTGAACTACGCACAGACGTTAGTGAGATCGGAGTCACATGAAGACGCTGTGGCGCCAGTCACACGGTGAGCAGTCGCGCGCTGCGCCGAACGGTCAGGCAGGCGCGACCAACGGCAGAGGGTTCGGGCGGTGAAAGTCAGGGTTGGCGGAGATCGTCTTCGCGATCGGAGCCCATTCCGAGCCGTTCCGGGGCGTGCATCCGCGTGAAGATTCGCGCAATATCTGCCGGTATCTGCTTCGACGACACCTTGCTCACGACGATCATCGTGAGGAACGCCAGCGGCACGCTCACCGCGGCCGGGAACGCGAAAATGGCTGCCGGCCAGCCACCGAGGACGTCCTCCGACAAACCACCCAGGACGGCGACAGTGGCGGCAGTGCCCGCAACACATCCACCGACCACCATCCCCGCCCCCGCGCCGACGGCAGTCAGACCGCGCCACCAGATACCCAACACCAGCAGTGGGCAGAGCGTCGACGCGGCGACCGCGAACACCAACCCGACGGTTCTCGAGAGGTCGACCGACACCACCGCCAGCGACAGCACGAGCGGAACGAGCCCGGCCAGGAGCGCTGCAATACGGAAGTCTCGAACTCGTCCGCGGAGAACATCGGTACTGACGACGCCCGCGATGCTGACGAGCAATCCGGACGACGTCGACAAGAAGGCGGCAATGGCACCTGACGCGACGAGGGCTGCCAGCAGTTGTCCGCCCCACCCCGAGAACACCGAACCCGGCAGCAGCAACACCGCGGCGTCGGAGGTGCCCGTGATCAGAAGTTGCGGAACGTACAGGCGAGCGAAGACGCCGAGGAGGGTCGGAAACAGGTAGAACACGCTGACCAGACCGACAACTGCAAGCGAGGTCAGACGAGCGGCCCGGCCGTCGGGGTTGGTGTAGAACCGGACGAGAACGTGAGGCAGGCCGAGCGTTCCGAGGAAGGTCGCGAGCATCAGCGAGTACACCTGATACATCGGGTGCGGCCCGCCGAAACCCCAACCCGGGGTGATCCAATCCGAGTTCTGCGCGGGCGCTCCGGCGACGACGGGAACCGCGGCTCCCGCGTCGAGAACCATGGACATGCCTTCACCGAGGGTGTGCTCCCCCGGGCCCAGTGTCACGGTTCCTTCGACCACTCGCCCGTCGACTGTGCCGCCGCTGACCGTCACCGGCTCGGATACCTGGACGACGACGTCGGTGGTGATGTCGACGGTCGTCGCAGTGGTGACCGTCGGCGGCATCGACGCGCCTACGTCGTGATGATCGCCGAAGAAGTAGAAGGTCAGTGCCACAGCGGGAATCGCGACGGCAGTCAGTTTCAGCCAGTACTGGAAGGCCTGAACGAAGGTGATCGAGCGCATCCCGCCGCCGACGACGTTGGCGATGACGATGACCCCGACAGCAACGCCGCCGATCCAGCTGGGAACCCCGAGCAGAATGTTGAGCGTCAGTCCCGCGCCTTGGAACTGTGGAATCAGATACAGGATGCACACCATCGCGACGACGAGCATTGCGAGCTTGCGCAATCGCGGTGAGCCGAGACGGAATTCGGCGAAATCGGGGACGGTGTATGCACCGGAACGCCGAAGCGGTGCTGCGACGAACAGCAGCAGGGCGAGGTATCCGGCGGTGAATCCGATGGGATACCAGAGGGCGTCGGCGCCGTATTTCGCGACCAGCCCGGCCACGCCGAGAAACGAAGCAGCGGAGAGGTACTCACCGGAGATGGCTGTCGCATTCCACCGCGCGCTGACGGTTCTGGACGCGACGAGAAAGTCCGAGGTGGTACGAGCGAGCCGAACGCCGTAGATTCCGATAGCCACGGTTGCCACGGCCGCCGCAACGATGCCGAGCACCGTCAGCACCGGGATAGGTTGTCCTCCCACAGCGCCGCGCTCAGTCGTCCACGATGTCGTTGAAGTCCTGCTCGTTTCGCTCCGCCCGACGCACGAACACCCAGCCGGTGGTCAACAGCAAGGGATACACGGCGCCGCCCATCACGAGCCACGGCAACCGGATGCCCAGGACTGCGACCTCCGACAGTGTCGGGAAGAGATGCGTCAGAAGCGGTACTGCACACAGGAGCCCGGCTGCGACGACGGCAAGGCGAATCGCCAGCCCCAACTGCGCGCGAACGAGACCGCGGATCATGGCGTCGCCGACTTCGGTCTGTTCCTGCACCTCCACCCGCGTACGGACGATCCGTGCGCCACTACGTTGCGCCAACACAACGCGCTCACGCTGCGGAGGATCGGACTGCGACGTCACCGTGACAACCAGCTCTGCTTGGGCGCACGAACCAGTCGATCCTTGAGTTCACGGGTGTGTCTGCGGCTGACCGGAAGTTCGACGGGAGGCTTGTCTCCGTGCGGGCGCAGACAGACCACCAATCCGCTGCCTACTGTGCGGATGCCGGTGACCAGCGCCAAAGACACCAGGTAGGAGCGGTGCACGCGCAAGAAGCCTGCGTCGGCCCAGCGTGATTCGAGTGTCGAGATCGGGATGCGTACCAGGTGCGACTTCCCGGCGGTGTGCAAACGCGCGTAGTCCCCGTCGGCTTCCACCCACTCCACCGAGGAGCGTTGAACGAGCGTCGTAACGCCGCCCAGTTCCACCGGGATCACCTCGTCGGTGGACGCAGCTTCGGGCTTGTTCTCGCTCTTGGTGCGCCCGGCCAACCCCACGATCCGTTGAACGGCCTGAGCGAGACGCTCCTCGCGGAGCGGTTTGAGTAGGTAGTCGACGGCACCGAGGTCGAAGGCATCAACAGCTCGATCGTCGTGCGCTGTCACGAACACCACGGGTGGTGGCGTCGCGAAATTGGAGAGGATGCCGGCCAGTTCGAGACCGTCGAGTCCGGGCATGTTGATGTCGAGAAATACCGCGTCGATGCTTCCACCGCGCAGTATCCGCAACGCAGTCGTCGCATCCGATGCCGTGTGAACGTGCGCCACCGAGTCCTCGGCGCGCAGCAAGAAGGCCAGCTCGTCGAGGGCTGGTTTCTCGTCGTCGACGGCAAGGACGGTCAGCTGGGCATCAGTGTCAGTCTCGTTCACAACAGGTCCATGTTCCCACGACGGTTTCAGCCTGATCATCGAAGGCGAGAATCAGACGTGAATACCCTGCTTGAACTTGGGAACACGCATGCTGACCTTCGTACCGGCACCCGGCGCTGTCTCCACCACGAGTCCGTAGTCGTTGCCGAACGCGGCACGAAGTCTGTCGTCGACGTTGGCCAAACCGACGTGAGCAGCTTCGCGTGCGCTGGGTCGTCCCGATCCCGACTCGATGGCGTCAAGTGAGCCGGAACGCAGTAGTTCAGGGTCCATCCCCACACCGTCGTCCTCGACGCTGATGATGCAGTCAGGTCCCTCGTCCGCGGCCACGATGCTCACGGTCCCGCCCTCCGGCTTACTCGAAATACCGTGACGAACCGCGTTCTCGACCAGCGGCTGGAGAGCCAGGAACGGAAGAACCACGTTGAGCACTTCGGGTGCGATCTGAAGGCGGACGTTCAGCGCCTCCCCGAATCGCGCGCGTTCGAGGGTCAGGTAACGATCGATGTTGCGTAGCTCGTCGGCAAGCAGGGTGAACTCACCCGCAGATCGGAACGAATACCGGGTGAAGTCCGCGAACTCGAGGATCAGTTCCCTGGCCCGCGCCGGGTCGGTTCGGACGAACGACGCGACCGTGTTGAGCGCGTTGTAGATGAAATGGGGACTGATCTGCGCGCGGAGGGCACGCACTTCGGCGCGATCCAACAGGGCTCTGGACGCGTCGAGGTCGGCGAGTTCGATCTGGCTGCAGGCGTATCGAGCCACCTCGGTGACCGCTCCGAGCATTCCCGGCCACGGGTCTTCGCTGGTGACGATTCCCAGCACGCCGACCACGCCGATGTCCTCGATCAGCAGGGGCTGAGCGATCAGCGCTCGCACATGGTGATCGCTCGGTCCGCGCACCAGGTCCGAGTGGGTGACGAGCACCCGGCGTTCGCCTTCGATCGCGCGAATGGCGGCGTCGTGGAATTGATCGGACAACGCTTCGTGACGGCCGTCCCACGCCAGCAGATTTCCCGACGCGTCTGCGAGGCCCAGACCGGAACCGCCGGTCAGCTCGCGTAGGTGAGGCGCCGCCTCGGCGGCCGAATTCTTGTCGAGTCCACGCCGAAGTGGCCGCGCGGCAAGTGAAGCCGTATGGAGCGCGGCATGGACGGCACGCTCGGTCGGGGTGGTCACCTCACGTCTGGTGCGCATCCACACCGCTGTCAGTGCCCCGGCCACTGCGAGAATCAGCACGCTGAGAAGCGCGACCACGGCCGGACTCAACGCGAATCCTCGTCCAGTTTCCGGATCAGTGTTTTCGGGGCCACCGTGCGGTACGCATCTTCGACGACGTCGGCTACGTCGTTCCAGAATTTCTCGTCCTCGCTCTCGTCGGCACTCGGAACGTCGAGGTACACACCGATCCATCCCCGGCCACCCACGTACGGGGGGACGAAGAACCTCGTCGGATCGCGACTGACCCAATCTGCCTGCGCCCCAGGTGGGGCCGCGGCCCAGATCGCGAGGCGATCGTCGTGGTGGTGATCTGCCATGGTGACGAACTGCGGCGCTTTGCGCACGAAAAACGACGATTCACCGTGGCTGACCCGCTCGGTTGCCTCTGGCAATGCCAGTGCCAGAGCGCGGATTCGTGCCGACGCCGTCATCGATTCACGACCCGCAGGTATTCGGTGCCGGAACACCTGCAAATCGATCCTTCACCCACGCAACAGCTCCCGGCACAGCGGCGCCGTCCGCGTGACCTTCGCCCGGTCGCGCCTGGAATTCGATGACGTCACCTTCGGCGCAGGCACGTTCGACGGCCGCCTCGGTCCATTCCGGACGGATGAGGTTGTCATTGGTACCGACGACTACGTACATCGGACCGCTCGCGCGTTGACGTGGGAGAGCAACGTCGCTGAGCCACGCGTGAATTCGGTCCGCGTCCTCAGCGGTAGCTGGCCTGGTGTCGGCGGGCGTCACCTTTCCGACAAGACCCAACTTCTCCGTCGCGCGAGAGGTCAGGCACGAGGTGAGCAGGTCGTAGTTCTGCTCGAATGCGCCGCGCACGTAGTCGGTTCGTTCGAGCTCCGGATGGGTGAGGGACAGCCCTTCGAGTACATAGGGCAGCAGCAGTTGCTGAGGCAGTGACAGATTCACCTCGGAATCACTCGAGATGATCGGCGAGATGTCCGCTGCCGGGGACAGGTTTGCTGCACCGACGAATTCGAGTCCGTCGCCATAGGCGTCGGCTTCCTCGGCCGCTGCCCAGGAAGCCTGCCCGCCTTGGGAAAGCCCCAGAGTTGCCCACCGAGTCGAGGTGTCCGGAACGACGTTGCGCGCCGCTCGAACCGCGTCGATGACGTTGAACGCCGCGGTGTCCGGTTGCAGGTAAGGATGCGGGTCCGGAGTGCCGAGGCCCTCGAAGTCGGAGACAGCGACCACGTATCCCGAGTCGAGAAACGGCGCGACCAGGCCGATCGTGCCGAAGAGGGTCGGCGAGGTCGACGGCGCGCAGTCGTCCGAAATACCCGTCGTGCCATGGCCGATGGAGACGATCGGCCAACCGCCCTCCGGCGGCGTTCCAGGCGGTGTGAACACGGTTCCCGATACCTGGGTCTCCCGGCCGTCGATACCGGAGGTGGAGCCGTACAGGATTTTCACCGCGCTCGCTCCGGACGCCGCCACTTCGGCTGTGCTGGTGAAGGGTTCACTGTCGAACACGACGCCGCGTTGCGCGCTGCTCTCGACCGGCGGGGTAGTCGTGGTTGCGTTGTCGGTGACAGAGACATCTGGCGAGGCATCCGATCCGCAGCCGACGCTCACGAGAAGCGCGCTCGCCACCACGACTCCCCAGCCTGCGCGTACCCTCGAACTCCGAACCGTCATACGCAGTGTTCCCCTCTATTTGCCCGCGCTGCCTGCTCGGCGACGCCTGACACGTTCCTCGGCTGCGGCCTCTTCGATGTCGAGTCCTTCCAATACGGTACGCAATACCTCGTCGTCGAGATCTCCGTCGTCGCGCGCGGCGATCAGTGCGACTCGCTGCGAGCGAAGGGATTGATGCCGGAATTTGTCGAAGAGCGCTCCCGCATTCCACAAGGCGGCCTCGCGATCGGCGTCCTCGTCGACCTCCTGGAGTTGAAGCCTCGCCTGCATCGAGCGGCGTACGCGCTCGACAATTGCCTGCAATTCCTTTCCGTCGATCCCCGACGGAGGGTGCGCAGCCGCGTCTGCCAACGCCTTCTCACCGGCTTTGCGAGAAATGTTGCGTGCCAACTCCATCTGTTCCTGAGTACGCAATTGTTCATAGGGATCCGCGACGTCGAGACGACGAATCAGGAACGGCAAGGTCGATCCCTGGATGAGCAGTGTCCCGACCGCGACGATGAACGCGATCGCCTGAATGACGCCGCGTCCGGGGAACGGCTCGCCGGACGAGAGCGCGAACGGGATACCGCCGGCCGCAGCAAGAGTGACGACACCACGCATTCCCGCCCACGAGACCACCAGATTCTGTTTCCACGTCAGTTGATTCTCGCGATCACGGCGCAGGGTTACACCGAATCGCACACGGGAGTAGCTCAGGAACAGCCACACCGGCCGAATCACGATGACCACGGCCAGGACTGCCAGACCGTACGCGAACACGTGAAGCACCGGAAGCCCGTCGGCGACAACATCGTCGATCACGAAGCTCAGTTGCAGCCCCATGTACGCGAAGACGAACATCTCGAGGAGCGTGTCCAGGCTCGACCACACCGAGCGCTCCTGCAGCCTGGTCATGATCGACGCGTCCGTCGAATAGTGTCCGATCACCAGACCAGCAACCACGACGGCCAGAACACCGGACGCGTGTAGTTCTTCAGCGGCCAGGTAGGCAGCGAACGGAAGGACCAGCCCCAAGCCGGTTTCGAGTGGAGAGTCGTACATGCGGGCGCGAACGAACTTGACGACAAACGCGAGCACCAAGCCGACGACAACGCCGCCGATTACTTCGTACGCGAAGAACAACAGGGGCGAATCCGTCGCAATTCGCGTTCCGGTCACGGCAGCGACCGCGACGGTGAAGAGGGTCAGCGCGGTCGCGTCGTTGACGAGCCCTTCGCCCGTGAGGATGGCGATGACTCGTTTCGGGAGCCCGAGTTTCTGACCGACCGCCACCGCGCTGACGGCATCGGTCGGCGCGATCACAGCTCCGAGCACGAGGGCGGCGCCGATAGTGAACTCGGGAACCATCCATTCGGCGAAGAAGGCAACCACGAACGCCGTCACCAGCACCATTCCGACGCCGAGACGCAGAATGGGCGCAAGGTTGCGTTTGAAGGTCGCGACCGAGAACTTGAGAGCGGCCGAGTAGAGAAGCGGCGGCAGGACCACACCGAGAATGACGTGGGGGTCCAGTTCGGGCCGCGGCATACCGGGGACGAAGGAGGCGACCGAGCCCACGGTCACCAGGACCAGCGGGGCCTGCAGGTTTCGTCGATTGGACAGCCCGGTGACTGCGATGGCGGCAATGACAACCAGCAGAATCCAGGTGAAGTTCACGCGTTCATTCTGCCCGCCGACCCTGGGAGTTCACCCAGCGGAGGCACAGAAGCCCGCAACCTTTTCGGTTACGGGCCCCTGAGCAACGGTATGGCCGAATCCGGTTTTACTGCTTTTCGGGAACAGCCTTCTTGGCGGCCTCGGCTGCCTTGTCGATCTGATCGCCGTACTTGTTGCCGGTCTTGTCGTCGGCGATGTCGGCCACCTTGTCGATCGCGTCGTGAACCTTGTCGGAGTTCTCCGCTGCGAGCTCCTGGCCCTTTTCGACCAATCCCTTGACGTTGTCCAAGAAACCCATGTCCGTGTCCTCTCCCGGTGCTGACGCACATCCTTCGGCGGAATCGTTCCTCCGCGCCCTTCGATTCTCACAGGTCGACGGCCTCTACGCCAGAAAGCAGGTCCGTGCGTTCGAGCCGCGCGCAACTCGAGGTAGCGTTAACCCGCCAATAGCTGATTGATCACCCATCGACATCGACAGGTGCCCGGATTGAATGCAGGACTGCGCGGGACGGGGGGCGACCCCCACCCCACGCGTGAACTGCTGTCCCGGTGGTGGTCGGATCGCACCGATTACACCTGGCTCCCCCGATTCCTCGACACTCGCGGGCTGACCGTTCCCGGACGCAAATTAGTCGCGGTGTGGTGTTTTCTCTTCGCGCTGATCGCGGCGACCATGCAGTTGAGCCGCTTCGGTTCCGATTCCGCCCTTGCACGGTCCATCCTCGCAGTCGGGACCATCAGCGGGGTCTATGCCGGTTGCCGTTGGGTGCGAAACGAATCGTGGCCCACCTGGCGCCAATCCGTGGCCTTTGTCGTCTGGGCCGACCTCTGGCTCGCCGTCACGCTCTTCTTCGCGGTTCGCACAGCGTTCGTCGGAACGCTGGGTTGCGTCCTGTTCATCATGATCGGCTTCTACACGGCGATAGTTCACAGTCCGCGTGTTGCCGTGACCCACATCGGCTGGGCTCTTGCTGTCTGCACGACGCTCGCTGCCATGGCGATGTCCGAGCCGGTCAACGACGACTGGGTGGTCGTGAATCTCTATCTGATGGTTGCCGGTGTGGTTTTCTCCACCGCGTGGATTCTGCAGATCGTCTGGCTGCGCCTGACCGACGACGCACGAAACGCTCACCGGGACTACCTCACCGCGACACTCAATCGCCGCGGACTCCAGGACGAGGCACAGCATCTGCTGCGCGGTGATCGAACGCAGGCTCTGATCGCACTGCTCATCGACGTCGACTCGTTCAAAATCCTCAACGACACGCACGGTCACGTAGCAGGTGACGACGGGTTGACCGCTGTCGCTGACCGCCTCATCGCTGCCGCCGGGCCCGAGGCAGTGGTGGCGCGAATCGGCGGCGACGAGTTCGTCGTCCTGCGCGGAGTCGATCGAGGAGATATCGAACAGGTCGCCACCGAGATACATTCGGCGGTCTCGTCCGACTCCGATCCCTATCCCGTATCCGCCAGTACCGGCGTCAGCGTCTACCTCTGTCCCGAGACGGACTTACCGGATCGGGCTGTCAACGAACTGATCGAGCACGCAGACAATGCGATGTACCGGGCCAAGAAGCGCGGCGGCGATCGCATTGCCTGGGTGCAGATGTTCAGGCGCTGAAACTACTTACTCACTGTGGGCGTGGTGATGCTCGCCGGGCAGGTCGTCGGGCGTCGCGAAAATCTTCCGCTTCTCCCCGTGCAGGCGTGCGCTGATCCACCACGAGAGTTCCACGAGCACAACGCCGATAGCGCCGAGGGTGATCGCGAGCGTCGTCGCAGCGACGTTGCTCGGATCAAGCTTGAAGAACTCACGAGTGAACGGCAGCGCGAACAGGATGAGGTACCCGGCAACCGAACCGCCGATCAGAACGAGCTTCCACCACACGTACGGCCGAGCAACGACGGCCAGGACCCACACGGCGATCATGATCAACGTGATGAGTGCACTGGTTCCGGCCTGGATCTTCTGGGTCTCCGTCTGGTCGGGGCCTTGGTAAGCCAACACGTAGGAGATGAACGTGGTGATGCCGATGATCAGGCCCGACGGCAACGCCAGACGCATCACGCGGGAGACGAAACCGGTTCGGGCGCGCTCGTTGTTGGGGGCGAGAGACAAGATGAAGGCCGGGATACCGATCGTGAACCACGCCGCGATCGTGACGTGGCGGGGCAGGAACGGGTACGGCAGCGGTTCGAAGTCGAAGACCTGGGACAGGACGCCGGTGATGCCGATCAGGAACGCAAGCACCACCGAGTAGACGGTCTTGGTCAGGAACAGATTCGACACACGCTCGATGTTGCCGATCACTCGGCGGCCTTCCGCGACGACGTACGGGAGCGTCGCGAACTTGTTGTCCAGCAGCACGATCTGGGCCACGGCTCGGGTCGCCGGACTGCCCGAACCCATCGAGACTCCGATGTCGGCGTCCTTGAGGGCGAGCACGTCGTTGACGCCGTCACCGGTCATCGCGACGGTATGTCCGCGAGACTGCAAGGCAGCGACCATTTCCCGCTTCTGATCCGGTCGTACTCGACCGAACGTCGTTGCTCCGTCGAGAGTGTCCGCCAGCTTTTCCTGATCGCTGGGAAGATCCCGCGCGTCGATGGGACGGTCACCACCCTCGAGCCCGAGGGAACCGGCAACGGCGCCGACGGAAACCGCGTTGTCGCCGGAAATGACCTTGACCGCGACCTTCTGGCTGGCGAAGTACTCCAACGTCTCCTGCGCGTCCGGACGCACCTTCTGCTCGAGTACGACCAGAGCCTCAGGGGTGACGGTGCCCGGCGCGTCGGCGTCGTCGACGGGAAGGTTGCTGCTGCCGAGCATGAGGACACGAAGCCCGCTCGAACCCACTTCTTCTGCCTTGCGGGCCATCTCCGAGTCTGGATCGAGCAGCACGTCCGGGGCACCGAGCACCCAGTTGCCGTGACTGCCGTACGACTGGCCACTCCACTTCTTCGCCGAGGAGAACGGCGCGAGCGCGGTGGCTTCGCCCCAGCCGGAATCGTCGGAGAGAGACTCGCGAATCGCCAGAACGCTCGCGTTGGGGCGAGGGTCGGACGCGGCCATCGCGCTCAACGCGGACTTGACTGCAGACTCCCCTGATCCACCCGGTGCGACGTCGACCTCGGACAGGCGCATGCCGTTCTCGGTCAGCGTTCCGGTCTTGTCCGCGCACACCACGTCGACACGGGCCAAGCCTTCGATCGCCGGCAACTCCTGAACGAGGCACTGGCGCTTGCCCAATCGGATGACCCCGACCGCAAAAGCAATGGACGTCATGAGCACAAGGCCTTCGGGAACCATCGGAACCAGCGCTGCCACCATGCCGTTGAGGGCGGGTCGGATCGGCAAGCCGATCGTGAAGAGCTGATTGAAGATGATCAGCGCTCCCGCCGGAATCATCAGATAGGTGATGAATTTCAGGATCTTGTCGATACCGCTGCGCAGTTCCGAATGCACGAGGGTGAACTTGCTCGCCTCTTCGGCCAGCTTGGCCGCGTATGCATCTCCACCGACCTTGGTGGCGCGGTACGCGCCGCTGCCTGCGGCAACGAAACTGCCCGACAGCACTTGCTGGCCGCTCGCCTTGTGAACCGGATCAGCCTCACCGGTGAGCAGCGATTCGTCGACCTCGAGTGCGGCAGAACTGACCACCTCACCGTCGACGACTATCTGGTCACCGGATCCGAGTTCGATAATGTCATCGAGCACAACATCTTTGGGCGCCATTGCCACGGCGACGCCGTCACGCCTGACCATGGGCTTGGCCTGACTCACGATGGCCAGAGCGTCGAGCGTGCGCTTGGCGCGGATCTCCTGGATGATGCCGATACCGCTGTTCGCGATGATCAACAACCCGAACATGCCGTCGATGATCGAGCCCGTCGCGAGCACGATCACCAACAACACGGTCAGGATCGCGTTGATGCGTGTGAAGACGTTGCCGCGGATGATGTCCTTGACCGAGCGGGACGCCCGGTCCGGTACATCGTTGGTTTGTCCCGACGCGATCCTTGCTGCAACCTGATCGGCGGTCAGACCGCGGGCGACGTCTACGTCGTCCGGCAATCGCTCAGGCGCTACCGCCACTGCTGTCTCTTCTGAACTGGTGTGCTCGTGAGCCATGGTCAAAGATTACGCACCCGGAGCAACTAATCAGGGTTCGACTCGACAGGCAACCACGTCCGCGGCACTTCTCCGCTCAGCCCAGTGGTATCCACCACTTCGACGGCGGTGTCGGTGACAACGCGTCGATCCTGCCGCCAGGCATCGGGACCGACACTGTTGTGCCCGCCTCTGCGGCCGACTCGTTGAGGCGAATGATCGGCTCCGACCACGAGTGAAACGCGAGGTTGAAGGTCGCCCAGTGGATCGGTACGAAGACACCGCGCGATCCGTCGCCCTTGTTGAGGTCGATGTGTGTCTGCACTGCCTCTTCCGGATTCATGTGAATGTCCGGCCAGCGCACGTCGTACGCGCCCACGGGGAGAAGCGTCAGATCGAAAGGCCCATAGGTTTCACCCAACTGTTCGAAACGTGATGTGTATCCGCTGTCTCCGCCGAAGAACACCCGGTGCTTCGGACCGGCGAATACCCACGACGCCCACTGCGTCGTGTTCCGGACGAGGCCACGACCGGAGAAGTGACGAGCCTCGGTGCACGTGAGAACCAGGTCGTCGATTTTTGTCGACTCGTCCCAGTCCAATTCCACGATCCGGTTCTCGGGCACCTTCCAGTGCCGCAGGTGAGCCCCGATACCGATCGGAACGACAAACGGAGCGGTCTGGGTGCGAGTCAGAATCTTGACCGTCGCCATGTCGAGGTGGTCGTAATGATCATGCGAGATGACTATCGCATCTACCGTCGGTAGATCAGCCAAGGCCACGGGAGTGGGATGCATACGTGCGGGACCTACTGTGGCCGAGGGTGATACGCGTTCGCTCCACACCGGATCGGCGAGAACGCGGTAACCGTCGACCTCGACGAGAACACTCGAATGGCCGTACCACGTCACGGCCGCGTCACCCGCTACCGACGGCGCCAGCGGAGTTGCCAACGGAATCGGCTGACGCGGCCGACCCGTCGACCCCCGTGTAGCCATCGACTTGAACATCCCGGCATCGGTGCCCGGAACCAGAGTGCTGCTGGGCTCCGAGTTGTGGAACTGGCGGTCCCGGTATCGCGGGGACATCGCCGCATACGGTTGCACTGTGTTTCGCGACGCCCCGATCTGCGTCGGGATTCCCCATGCGGCTCGCGCCACCCACCCTGTCGCCGCGGCAACAGCCGCAACTCCCAGAACCGTCGTCTTCTTCATTCAGACGAGCGTAGCCACTATCTGTCCCGCGTGCCTGGTGCCTGTTTTCCCTGCAACGAGCTTTACTTTCCCTTGAATACGGGAGGGCGGTTCTCGATGCGGGCGGCGCGGGCTTCCTGGACGTCCTCGCTGAGCCAGGCGGCGTGGAGGGCGTCGAGTTGCTCGGGAGACTGTTCCTCCATGGTGCCGTCGTCGTTGAGAACCATCTTCATGTGCCGCAACGACAGCGGTGCGAGATTGGCGATGCGGTGCGCCCATTCCTGAGCGTCGTCGAGGGTTCCGAGCTTGTTGGCGAGACCGCGCGTGAAAGCTTCCTCGGCGCCGATCTGTTCGATGCCGAGCAGAATGGTACGCGCCGGACCGCCGCCGACCAGCGACGCGAGCCGACGCATGGTCCACTTGTCCACCGAGACTCCGAGGGTGGCCGCGGGGATTCCGAAGCGAGCGGTCGGTGCCACGACGCGCAGATCCGACGCGATGGCCAGCTGGGTACCGGCGCCGACGGCCGGACCGTTGACAGCGGCAATGACGGGGATGGGCGCCGTGTCGATCGACCGGAGCATTTCGAACAAGCGGTCGGTGAAGCCCTCCATGTAGACGTCGCCGGACAGGTCCGCGCCTGCACAGAACGCCGATCCCTCACCGGTGATGACGACAACGTGCGCATGCTCGGCGACTGCCGCGTTCATCGCGTCCCGTATTGCGATGCAGAGTTCGGCGCTGAGCGCATTACGACGCTCGTGACGCTGCAACTCGATGGTCACGACGTTGCCGTCACGGGAGAACCCGATCATGTCCGCTCACTTTCGTTTCTGGAAGGCTCGACACACGGGAGTTCCGAGGCGCCGCTACCGTCCGCATACTTCTCTGCAGCTAAGTTCTGTACATCAGGAGGTTAGATTACCGATGAGTACAGACGACCTTGCCGCACAGCAACCACACCCGGTTGACGTGGTGGTGATCGGCGCGGGACAGGCCGGACTCTCCGCCGCGTATTACCTGCGCAAGTTCGGAATCGAACCCGAATCGGGGTTCGTGGTGCTCGATCATGCGTCCGGTCCGGGTGGAGCGTGGCAGTTCCGCTGGCCGAGCCTGACACTGAGCACCGTCAACGGTGTGCACGACCTCCCGGGGATGTCCTTTGCGGAAACCACCGGTACAGACGCCGAACAAGTGCCTGCATCGGTGGCGGTCCCCCATTACTTCGAACTGTACGAAAAGCAATTCGAACTTCCCGTCCACCGCCCGGTACACACACGGGTGGTGTGTCCGAGGGAAGAGCGACTGCGAATCGAAACCGACCAGGGGGTGTTCGCGGCGCGAGGCTTGATCAACGCGACGGGAACCTGGGAGCGCCCCTTCATCCCCCACTATCGCGGGGCCGAGTCCTTCCGTGGCCGACAGCTCCATACGAAGGACTATCGAACCGCTGCGGAGTTCGAAGGCAAACATGTTGTGGTGGTCGGCGGCGGTATCTCGGCCGTCCAACTGCTCGACGAGATCTCACGCGTCACGACCACTACCTGGGTGACGCGGCGCGAACCCGAGTTCCGCGACGAGCCGTTCACGCCGGACATCGGCCGCGATGCGGTTGCCATGGTCGAAGATCGTGTACGACGCGGCCTGCCACCGGGATCCGTTGTCTCGGTGACCGGCCTCCCCGTGACGCCTGCCATCCGGGCAGCGCGAGAGCGTGGTGTGATGAATCGACTGCCGATGTTCTCCGAAATTCTTCCGAACGGCGTGAAGTGGGCCGACGGTACCGTCGTCGACGCCGATGTCATCTTGTGGTGCACCGGTTTTCGTAGCTCACTCGATCACCTGGCGCCGTTGCACCTGCGCGGACCGGGTGGCGGAATCCCGATGACCGGGCGCCTCGCCACGCAGGTCGAAGCCGACCCTCGCGTGCACCTGGTGGGATACGGACCGTCGTCGTCGACGATCGGAGCCAACCGCGCCGGCCAAGCGGCAGCGCGCGAACTGACCGCGTACCTGGGAATCGGCGAATGAACAGAATACTGATTCCGGGCGAAACCTGCTGGCGCATCGAACCGGCGGACAATCTTGCCTGCATCGTCGACGCCGCTGACTACTTTCATCATGCGAAGTCCGCAATGCTGCAAGCGGAAAAGCGAATCATGTTGATCGGCTGGGACTTCGACACGCGCATCAAACTCGAACCAGGCAAGCAGACGCTCGACGGCCCCAACCGATTGGGAATGTTCCTCCGCTGGCTGGTCCGCGAGAAACCCGACCTCGAAATCCTCGTACTCAAATGGAACATCGGCGCGTTCACCGCAATTGGGCGCGGCATGACTCCCGTCTTCGTGTCCAACTGGCTGACCGACGAGCGCCTGCGGTTCGAGATCGACGGCGCCCATCCCGTGGGTGCGGCGCACCATCAGAAAATCATCGTCATCGACGACGCTCTGGCGTTCTGCGGCGGCATCGACATGACGGTGGACCGCTGGGACACCTCGGATCACGTCGACCGCAACGACTACCGGATCACACCGAGCGGAAGACGTTACGGCCCTTGGCATGACGCAACCACGGCGGTCGACGGCAATGCTGCCGCGGCCATCGGCGAATTAGCGCGGGCACGCTGGAAATCCGCAACCGGAGAGGACCTCCCACCGGTCCAGAGCACGGCGACGCCGTGGCCGGTCAATTTGGCTCCTACCTTGCGCGTCGTCGACGTGGCCATCGCCAGAACGCTGCCGGAACTCGGCGAACGCACAGAGGTACGCGAGATCGAGGCGCTCTATCTCGCGGCCATCGCCGGGGCAGAACACACGCTGTACATCGAAAGCCAGTACCTCGCCTCACGCACGCTGGCCGAGGCGATTGCCGCGCGTCTACGTGAGGCCGACGGGCCGGAGATCGTTCTGGTCATTCCGCGCAATGCCGATGGATGGCTCGAACAAAAGGCGATGGACGGGGCACGCCACGACCTGCTGCATTTGCTGTGGTCGGCCGATATCCACGACCGGTTCGGTGCGTTCTATCCCGTGACCTCTTCCGGTGCACCAATTTACGTGCATGCCAAGGTCCTCGTGATGGACGATCGCCTCCTGCGAATCGGGTCGTCGAACCTCAACAACCGTTCGATGGGCTTCGACACCGAGTGCGACATCGCCGTCGAATCCGACGACGACGCAGATGTCGAGTTGCGCGCCTCGATCATCGGATTGAGGCGCCGGCTACTCAGCGAGCACCTCGACGTCACCGAGGAAGAAGTCGACGACGCGTTGGGTGAGCAGTCACTGTTGTCGACGGTTCGCGCTCTCTCGACCTCCGACGCTCGCAGTCTGCGCGAATTCGACCGGAATACAGTCGACGGCGAAGACCACGTGCTCGCTGAAAATGCACTGATGGATCCCGAGCGCACGCCGCCCAGACTGAGCGATCGAATCGAAGGATTGCGCCGCCTGCTCGGCAAACGCTGAGACTCTAGAACACGCGCACGCAGTGCCCGGCTGCCAGCGCGAGTTCGACGAGTGTTGCACCGTGAACACTCGGGACGAGCGCGATGAGAAACGTATCGCTGTCGCTGTCGAGCCAGGCAAGTGAAACGCCCGTCTCGGTGATGTTGTCGCCGACTCGAGCGAGAAGCGATTCGAGTCCGGCAGCTCGATCGAAGGCCATGGCAAGACTCTGCGCCCACTCCCACGATCCTGCCGGCGCCGACTCGAGCGCTCGTAGCTGACCGAGAACCTCGGCAGCGTCCTCGTTCCAGTCCACCCAGACCAGGAGTTTTCGGTCGTGCAACGCGTCGACGAGAGCAAACCACGCCAATTCCGGGTGCGGCTTCTCGAGCGTCTGTGAGTACAGCTCGTTCTGTACTTCGACATACCGTTCCGGATACTCGATCGCGAGCGTCACCCGGTCGATGACAACAGCGCTGTCAGGGGCGAGCAGTTCGGCGATCGCGCGCAACGCGTCGCGAGCAGGTCCACCCACTATGTCTCCAAGGTTCGATTCGGTCATCGGTGCGGTTTCCACAGTCTGACATGCGAGTGCGCCTCGTTCGGACGTGTCCTCTATGTCAGGTCCTGAGGCAGATCCTCCGGAGATTCCCGCGCGCCGCATATCAACGAGTCGACGAGTTACCGAATCGAACAATCCGGCTATCCCATTCGCCGCACTTGTCCGTTTACCCTTTCACCTGGCCTTACAATCCGGATATAGTCATCGGCGATCCACGAAGCCAACTGGGATGTAGCGAGCCAGCGAACAGTCTGTTACCGTTCAGCTAACTACTCCTTCTGGTCAAACCGGATCGAAGGGGTTCGGGCAATGACCCACGGGGGGTTGACGTGAAGGGGCCATGTTCCGCATGAAACACGATTCACACACGACAACCTCTTGGTGGTCGATCGGCGAATGGCGCCTGGGATGGAAGGTCATCGCCGTTCTCGCATTGCCGATGATCGTCGCCGTCGTCCTCGGCGCACTTCGAGTTCAGACAGAACTCGAAGAAGCCGCACAGCTGAGTTCCTCGTCCGAGCGTGCCCTCGCAGTGCCCGCCGCGATCAACCTCGAATCCGCGCTGTACGAACTCGCCGAAGCCGCATCGGCACGCACTGACACCGGCCCGGCAACACAAGCAGTTTCGGACGCAATGGACCAACTGGTCGACGCCGCGCGCGCGTTCCAGTCCGACGACGACCTCAACGACCAAGTAACTTCGGCGCTCGCCGAGAGCCGTTCCATCACCGAGGAGATCGCCGCCGGCGCGGTGGCTCCCGCACGCTTGGTTTCGCGGGTCGGCGAAGTCTCGCGCGCACTCTCGAGCACCTTCACCAGCGTCGTCGAGCATTCTCAACGCCCTGTCCTGCGCGAACAAGGTGGTCGACTCTCCGCACTCTGGGAAGCGCGACGAGCGCTGGCCGAACAACGAATCCTCTTCGGCTCCGGTGATCCGGACCAGCAAGCTCGTACGTCGATGGTCAGTGCTGCCGGTGCCGAACTGGTCGCTCTGAACAACATTCTGGCCATCGACGGGAGTAACGACACCGTCCAGACCCTCAGCAACTCTGCTCAGAACCGGATCAACGCCCTCGGATCAACGCCGTCGACCTCTCCTCTGGGGAGTCGCGTCGGCGCCGATCTGAAATCCGGCAACGACCAGTACAACAGCCTGACCGACACCACCGTCACCGAGTTCGGCGACACCGTCACCGCCGAATCCAATGCAGCACGAACCGCAGCACTCCGTGACACTGCAATCGTGCTCGGCGCGGTTCTGCTGGCACTGGCCATCGCCCTCGTCATCAGCCGATCGCTCATCGATCCGATCCGCCGGTTGCGATTTGCCGCATTGCAGGCCGCACGACGCGGACTCCCCGACGCGATCGAACGAATTCGCGCAGGTGCCAGTACCGACGAACTCGACTTCGCCCGTGTCCCGATCCGCACCCACGAGGAAATCGGCGAGCTTGCGCGCGCGGTGGACGACATGCACGGTCAGGCCATCACGCTTGCCGGCGAGCAGGCCACCCTGCGGCGCCAGGTCAACGACATGTTCGAAACGCTGTCGAGGCGCAACAAGTCCCTCGTCGACCAGCAACTCGGTTTGATCGAACAGTTGGAGCAGGACGAAGACGACCCGCGTCGCCTCGAGAATCTGTTCCGGCTCGATCACATCGCCGCGAGAATGCGTCGAAACGGCGACAACTTGCTGGTCCTCGCCGGAACCGATGTACGCCGCGCCAGGACCGCCCCCGTCGCTCTCGGCGATACGCTTCGCGCCGCGGTATCAGGCGTCGAGGAGTATCGACGCGTCGAACTCGGGCAGATCCCGCCCGGAGTCGTCACCGGTCATGCTGCCCCGGACGTCGTTCACCTCATCGCTGAGCTGCTCGACAATTCTCTGCGGTACTCCCCACCGGAGACCACCGTCTCCATCAACGCTGCCCGCACTATCGACGGCTCCATGATCGTCGAGATCGCAGATCTCGGTATCGGCATGTCGCCTGCCGATATCCTCGATGCCAACGAGCGCCTCGCCGCCGGCGGCGAGATGAGCGCGGATACAGCGCGTCGCATGGGTTTGTTCGTCGTGAGCCGAATCAGCCGTCGCTACAACATCTCTGTGCGCCTGCGCCCGACGGCAACGTCATCGACGCACAGCGGCATCACCGCCACGGTGCTCCTACCGACGTCGATACTCGATTCGTCTCGGGGACCCGAGATCCGCACGCCGCGAACCGGACCCGTTCCCACGCTCGATCGGACTCCCCCTCCCACACCGCCCGCACCGTCATGGTCACAGCCCGTCCCGACCGACTCCGCACCCCCGCGGCCTGCGACCAGAAGTTTCGCTGATCTCCCGCGTCGAACGCCCGGTAACAGTACCGATCGGACCGAGACGTTCGCCCCGATCACACCACAATCCACTCCTACGGCAACAGCGCCTTCGGGATTGCCACGTCGCACTCCGGGCACAAGTGGAGTACCGGCAGTCAGCACTTCAACTCCGACCACTGCTGCACCCGCCACCTCGGTGTCGTCCTTCGCTCCTCTGCCCGATCCCGAAGGCACAAGCACATCGACGTCCCTTCCCGTTCGTACTCCGTCGCCGGAATTCACCTCGCCGGCACAGGGTCCCGAGATCCCGGTGGGTCCACAACCGTCGACAACCCCGCCGCCGCGGCACCGGCTCTCAGCCCCGACGCCGACAAATACTGCGGCATTCTTCTCCTCACGCACCCGTGACGGGCTCTCTGCTCGCGCATCGGCGAGGGCTGACGGCGCGGGCGACGGCAACTCGAACGGCGTACCCTCTGCTCCGACCACGATGCCGATTTTCGCCCGGATGGTGTCGGAGTGGCTCGTGGATCCGACGGCGGAGACTTCAGCGGCTTCCACCGGCAGTTCGTGGACCACCGACGCGGATCAAGGCTGGCTGGCCGCTCGGACCTCGTTCGAGATGCCGGTCACCAAGATCGCCGATTCCGGTCTGCCCATTCGAGATCGCGGAGCCCGCCTGGTTCCTGGTGCCGTCGGCGGTGGCGGTACGACACAGCGCCATGCATCCAATCCGGCGGACGTCCAACGTGGTTGGAGCAGTTACCAATCCGGAGTACAACGAGGGCGTCGGCGCGCCGCCGACCATCAGCCCGATGGCGGACAGTCTTTCGAATCGTCCACGATGTTGCACAACGATGAAGGAGAACAGTGAACACTGTCGGAGCCCAAGAGACTCCCCGCGCACTCGACTGGCTGGTTTCGGCTTTTGCCCGAGACGTGCCGGGTGTGAGTCACGCGATCATCGTCTCAGCCGACGGGTTGTTGACCGCCTCGAGCACACACCTTCCGCTCGATCGGGCGGATCAATTGGCCGCTGTCACTTCCGGACTCGCCAGCCTGTCCGCGGGGGCGTCACGCCTCTTCGACGGTGGGGCCGTCATGCAGTCCGTCGTCGAGATGGAGAACGGCTACCTGCTTCTCATGGGCGTCGGTAGCGGCGCTTACCTTGCCGCCCTCGCTGTCGCCGGATGCGACATCGGCCAGATCGGTTACGAAATGGCGACTCTCGTCGATCGCGTCGGGACCACGATGGACATTGCCCCGCGAACGTCGCAGGGTATTTGAGTTCGATGCCTCACCATCAATCCGAGTACGACGACGCCGAACCCAGCTTGGTCCGGCCGTACGCGCTCACCGAAGGTCGGACCCTGCCGTCCATCGACCTCCCGCTCGAAGCGATCATCGCGACGATCGAGGACGTGGTCTCGAACAATCTTGCACCGCAAGATATTCGTGCATCGATCGTCGCACTCTGCGAGCAGCGGATCTCGATTGCCGAGATCGCTGCCCACCTCGGTGTTCCGATCGGAGTCGTGCGGGTACTGGTTGCCGACCTCGTAGTAGCCGGATCACTGGAAATACATGCCACTCTGCGAAGCGACGCATCTCGAGTCGAGCGACGCGAACTGATCGAAAGGACCCTCAGTGGACTTCGGGCACTCTGACTCATCGTCTCGCGTGAAATCGACAAAAATCGTGATCGCCGGGGGTTTCGGTGTTGGCAAGACAACGCTTGTGGGGACCGTCTCCGAAATCGTCCCCCTTCGCACGGAGGCAATGGTCACCGACGCCAGCGACGGTATCGACAATCTCGGTTCCACTCCCGACAAGAGCACCACGACGGTCGCGATGGACTTCGGGCGCATCACTCTCGCCGACGACCTGGTCCTCTATCTGTTCGGAACCCCGGGACAGCGCCGCTTCTGGTTCATGTGGGACGACTTGATCACCGGTGCAATCGGTGCGGTCATTCTGGTCGACACGCGCCGCCTGGAAGACAGCTTCGCTGCAGTCGACTTCTTCGAGGCGCGAGGGCTCCCGTTCATTGTGGCGGTCAACCGTTTCGACGGCGCACCAATCCATTCGGCGAGCGATCTCCGGCAGGCATTGGCGCTACCCAACCGCGTTCCCATGATCGAGATCGACGCCCGAAACCGCGAATCGGCCAAACGCGCGCTGATCGCCGTCACCGAGTACTCCCTCGAACGACTTGCAGCTGAAGCAGTCGTCTAGATGAATCACCAGATGCGAATCGTCGCCGAAAGGAACTGGCATGTCGGATGAAATGCACCATTTCTCGATGGGAATCTGGCTGCTCGGGCTCGCCTACGTCGTGTCCGTGGTCGGGTCGGTAGTCGGCCTGGCGTGCACCAGGCATTCAGCGTCGGCGACGACAACCGCCACACGCATGCGATGGCTAGCCATGGCTGCCCTGTCGATCGGTGGTGTCGCCATCTGGCTGATGCACTTCATCGCCATGCTCGGCTTTGCAGTCCCCGGCAGTCCCATTCGATACAACCTCGGATGGACCGTGATCTCCGCGATCATCTCAGTAGGTGCTGTTTTTGTCGGTCTGCTGATCATCGGGACCGAATTCCGCTGGACGCGGCTTCTGATCGGCGGCGTGGTGACCGGTCTCGCCGTGAACATCATGCATTACACCGGCATGCGCGCCTTGCGCTTTCAGGGTGAGATCCACTACGACCTGCTCTTCGTTGCATTGTCGGTTCTCATCGCAGTCGTCGCCGGAACCGCTGCACTGTGGTTCACCATGGTGCTCGAGTCCACGATTCTGCGTTTTGTCGCCGGAATCATCATGGGCATCGCCGTCGTCGGTATGCACTACACCGGAATGGCCGCAGTCGAGGTTGTTCACGACGCGGCAGCCCCGGCGCCGCAGGGACTCGAAGTGTTCTCATTCCTCTTCCCTGTCTTCGTTCTCGGCCTGCTGGCGTTGGCAGTTCCGATTGTCGCCGTGCTGACAGCACCCAACCGTGCGACGGCACGGATGGAATCCGCCGCCGACGACCTGGCGTTCGAAGCACGAGAGTTCGCGACCTCGAACTGAGAGGAGTACGGGGCGAGTCGATGTGAATCGACGACGCCCCGTACATTGCGGGGATGGTGGATGCCGTACACAACCCCCAGCCGTCGGCCGACGCGGCACTGGTCGTGATCGGTGGTTTGCCGGCCACCGGCAAATCGACGATCGCGCGGGTGCTTGCTCAGCATCACAAGATCCCCTACGTGCGGATCGATACCATCGAACAGTCGCTGATCCGCAGCGGTATCGCTGATGTATCCGGGACCGCCGGATACATCACCGGGTACGCGCTCGCCGCCGAACAATTGCGACTGGGACTCTCGGTCGTGGTCGAATGCGTCAACCCAGTCGAGGCGACACGAAACGCCTGGTCCGCTACCGCACAACATAATTCGGCGCGCTTGCTCAGTGTCGAAGTCATCTGTTCGGATCCCGACGAGCATCGCAGACGCGCAGAACGGCGAGTCGTCGACATCCCGGATCTTGTACTACCTACGTGGCAGGAAATCCTGGATCGAGACTACGAGCCGTGGACCACGGAACGGCTCGTGCTCGACACCGCAATCATGAACTCCGAGAGCGCAGTACGACGAATAACTGCCAGAATGTTCACCGAATGAGAGCTGCTCACAGGGTGAGAACGAAGAATGCACTGTTCGGATCTTCGCGGTAGTTTCCGAACGGTGGAGACGGGACGAACCCGAATCTCGCATACAGTCGGCGTGCCGGATCGAAGAAGTCCTGTGTGCCGGTCTCCAATTCGAGTTGCCGGTAACCTCGTTGTCTCGACTCGTCCACGACGTGTTGAAGAAGTCGCGTACCCACGCCACGCCCTCGAGCTACCGATGAGGTTCGCATCGACTTGATCTCGCCACCGGTCGACGACCGTTCCTTGAGTGCAACACAACCGAGTAGCTCGTCACCTTCGCTCCACAGCGTCCACATGGTCACGGAGCTATCCGTCAGCCCGGTGATGTCCAGCGCGTGAACGCTGTCCGCGGGCGAGGTCGCATGCATGTCGGCGAGATGTTCGGTCAGTAGAGCACGGACCACATCCCGACTCAGGTCGTCAATTTCGATTCGCACGGATCCTCACTGTCCTCTTCCCTTCCGGCAGCATCGAATGAAAGTATGACTGGCCATCACTTCGGCGAAGGCTTGGCCCGTACGTGGATGCGTTCTCCTTGGGGGCCGAACAGACTCAGTACCTCGACCGGGCCGCCGCCGTCACTACCGAACCAATGCGGGTTTCGGGTGTCGAATTCAGCAGCTTCACCCGTACCCATCACGATGTCGTGATCGGCCAACACCAACCGCAACCTCCCCGACAAGACGTACAGCCATTCGTAGCCGTCGTGCACTTGCGGGTCGGGGTCCGTCTGGCTTGCCGGGATGGTCATCTTGAATGCCTGCAGCCCACCTGGTTGCCGAGTCAGCGGCAATACCGTTCGCCCACTGACGCTTCGAGGCGCACTCTGGATACGTGGATCGGCGACCTGTGGTGCCGCCACCAGTTGGTCCAACGGCACTTGGTGGGCAAGCGCGATCGGAAGCAGCAACTCCAGACTGGGTCGACGCTCCCCCGCTTCGAGCCTCGACAGGGTGCTCTTCGAAATACCGGTGGACTCGGACAGCGCTGTGAGCGTGACGTTCCTCTGTGTACGAATGCGTTTGAGGCGCGCGCCGATCTGCGAGATGGCGGCATCGATGTGCGGACCGTTGACATTCATGGTGCCGAGTCTGACGACGATTCCCAGAAATGGCAACATTAGTTGCTGACGAACCTCCTCCGCGAGCAATCTGTGCTCATGCGAACACACACTGAAACAGAGATCCTCGACGCCGTGATCGTCGGCGGTGGCGCCGCCGGACTCAGTGCAGCCCTGGTGTTGGGTCGTGCTCGGCGCTCGGTCGCCGTCATCGATTCCGGCAAACCGCGCAACACACCGGCAGCACACATGCACGGCTTCCTCTCACGAGACGGCATGGCGCCAGGTGAGTTGCTCGCCGTCGGACGCAGCGAATTACAGACGTACGGAGTCGAATTCAAACGCGACGACGTAGTCGACATCTCCTGGCGCGGTATCGAACCCGGCTTTGTCGTCGAACTGTCGGGAGGCACGACGCTCGAAACTCGCACTGTGCTGGTTGCCACCGGCCTACGGGATTCACTCCCGGAAATACCAGGAATCGAGGAGCTTTGGGGGCAAAGCGTGCTCCATTGCCCGTACTGCCATGCGTACGAGATCAGCGACCAACCGATCGGCGTTCTCGGCGGCGACGCTCGCGAGATGTCACTTCACCAGGCGTTTCTACTCCGACAGTGGTCGTCGGATGTGACGTTCTTCCCCGACAATATCTCGCTCACCCCCGACGAACGCGCGCGACTGGCTGCCCGAGGAGTGACGGTTGCCGACGGATCGGTATCTGGATTGGTCTGCGAGAAAAGCAAACTGAAAGCCGTCGAACTCGACAACGGCCAACTGGTTGCGCGCTCAGCACTGTTCGTTGCGCCGCGTTTCGTTCCGAACGACGCACATCTGACGCGACTCGGCTGCAAAGCCAGCCCCACGGGATTCGTGGCTGTCGATCATTCCGGCGCCACCAGTGTTCCCGGTATCTGGGGCGCCGGCAACGTCGTCGACCCTCGCGCACAGGTAATCAATGCTGCGGCTGCAGGTTCAACCGCGGCGATCGCAATCAACGGATACCTGGTAGAGCAGGACGTCGAATCGGCTCTTCGCTCGACCGACCCTGAAGGTGGTTTCTCGGCGGCCATGGAGCAGGGCGTCTGCGAGATGAACGGCGGCAGCGCCCTTCACGGCATCTGACCGAAGCGTCTAGGTCGCGGGGCCGCCGTGCAACTTCTCGTAGGCGGCCTTCTCGGCGTCGTGGCGCGAGACCTTCTTCGGGTTCTCGAGGTCGGAAGGCAAACCGTGACGCTCGAGGCGACGCGACCTGTTCTGAGCCATGTAGGAGACCGAATAGAACAGCGCCAGAAGCACTCCGAGCAGCACCATCGACGCCCGCAGGGCCCACGGCCCGGGGAAGAGCATGAAGGCCGCGAAGACGGGAATGAACGGCACCATGCTGCGGATCAGGTGACGTGGCACAGCCCAGTCACCGATCAGGTCGTTTCGCACCCAGTCCTGCATCGAATCGGGTAACTTGCGCCCCACTGAATAACCCAACCACTGAAGGGGATTCGGGCTCGTGCGTTGCTTTTTGGAAGTCACGGAAGTCACCTGTTCGGTACGCATCGGTCTTGACGCAGTCGTCACGTTTCTTTCAGATGTGGTCATCACATTTCTCTCATTGGTCCAAAGCGCCGGCGCGGAGCGCGGCCTCGTTGACCCGCGTCAGAACGTTGTGGAGTTCTTCGAGTTCGGCGAGGCTGACGCCGAGCTTCGCGACAACCGCCGGCGGGATCTTCTCCGCCTCGTCACGCAGTGCCACACCGGCTTCGGTGAGGTCGACGTCGAGTTGACGTTCGTCGGCGCGGCTACGGGTTCGCGTGATCAACCCGGACGCCTCGAGTCGCTTGAGGAGCGGCGAGAGTGTCGGCGAATCGAGCTGCAATGCCTGCCCGATTTCCTTGACCGCCATCGGCGACTTCCCCCACAGGGCAAGCATCACCAGATACTGGGGATGTGTGAGGCCCATCGGCTCGAGCAGTGGCCGGTAGACGGACAGGACTGCCCGGTTCGCGACCGCAAGTGCAAAACACACCTGCCGGTCGAGAGCCAGCGGATCGTCCATCTGCGTCTGCGGAGCCTTCGTCGTCATGAATCCGATGTTACCAGATTGATTAGTGCAGTAACTATTATCGCACTAATCAATCTGGCGACGATCGTCACTCTTCTCCAACGTCGACGTGGGTTGCCCGGTGAGGCCCACGTGCGCTTCCGCCCTCATTCGCTCCACCATGTGCGGGTAGTGCAGCTCGAACGCCGGACGCTCGCTACGGATGCGCGGCAACTCGGTGAAGTTGTGACGCGGCGGCGGGCAGGTTGTCGCCCACTCCAGCGAGTTTCCGTAACCCCACGGATCGTCGACGGTGACCACCTCGCCGTAGCGGTAACTCTTGAAAACGTTCCAGATGAACGGCAGTGTCGACGCGCCGAGCACGAAGGCGAAGATCGTGGACACCGAGTTCAGCACCGTGAATCCGTCCGAGGGCAGGTAGTCGGCGTAACGACGGGGCATACCTTCGCCACCGAGCCAGTGCTGGACGAGGAAAGTGCCGTGGAAGCCGACGAACGTGGTCCAGAAGTGCCACTTGCCGAGGCGCTCGTCCATCATGCGACCGGTCATCTTCGGGAACCAGAAGTAGATACCGGCGTACGTGGCGAACACGACCGTACCGAAGACCACGTAGTGGAAGTGGGCGACAACAAAATACGTGTCGGTGACGTGGAAGTCGATCGGCGGACTCGCGAGAATAACGCCCGACAGACCACCGAAGAGGAAGGTGATCAGGAAGCCGACCGAGAACAGCATCGGCGATTCGAAGGTCAACTGCCCCTTCCACATCGTGCCGATCCAGTTGAAGATCTTCACACCTGTCGGCACGGCGATCAGGAACGTCATGAACGAGAAGTAGGGCAGGAGAACAGCACCCGTCGCATACATGTGGTGAGCCCACACCGCGATGGACAGAGCTGAGATCGCCAGTGTCGCGTAAACCAAACCGGTGTATCCGAAGATCGGCTTACGGCTGAAGACCGGGAAGATCTCCGAAACGATGCCGAAGAACGGCAGCGCGATGATGTACACCTCGGGGTGACCGAAGAACCAGAACAGGTGCTGCCACAACAGAACTCCACCTGACGCTGGGTCGAAGATGTGTCCACCGAGATGGCGGTCGACGAACAGGCCCATGAATGCAGCGGTCAGCAGCGGGAACGCCATCAAGATCAGGATGCTGGTGATGAAGATATTCCAGGTGAAGATCGACATCCGGAACATCGTCATGCCTGGTGCGCGCAAACAGATCACCGTGGTGATCATGTTGACCGCACCGAGAATAGTGCCGAGACCGCCCACTGTCAGTCCGAAGACCCACAGGTCGGCTCCGACGCCGGGGCTGTGCACCGCACCCGACAGCGGGGTGTACGCAGTCCAACCGAAGTCGGCAGCGCCGCCCGGTGTGAGGAATCCGCCAAGTACGATCAAACCACCAAAAGTGAAGAGCCAGAAGCCGAATGCGTTCAAGCGCGGGAAGGCCACGTCCGGGGCACCGATTTGCAGCGGAAGTATGTAGTTCGCGAAGCCGAAAACGACGGGCGTCGCGTACAGCAGCAACATGATCGTGCCGTGCATGGTGAACAACTGGTTGAACTGCTCGTTCGAGAGGAACTGCATCCCGGGGACAGCCAGTTCCGCACGCATGAACAGGGCCATCAGGCCGCCGATCAAGAAGAACACGAAGGCCGTGATCATGTACATGATCCCGATCTTCTTGTGATCGGTGGTCTTGATCATGTCGAACATCCACGACCCCTTGGGATCACGACGCTTCGGGTACGGCCGCTCCGGAATCGGCTCCAGCTCTCCGGTCCGCTCGTCCGGCACCGTTGTTGTCATGCTCGCGCGTCCTCTTTCGTGCTCGATACCGCCCTCAAGAACTTTCCGCACGACCATATCGCATGTTAATAGTTAATGCACAAACTAAGTGTGGTCGACGTGGACATCAATCGAAAACCGAACGTACGCAACCTTTTGCAGATTTCGCTGAGATAAAGTCAGGCGACGGAATAGGTCAAGGGTCCGCCGCGTTGAACAAATCCGTGACTCTTCCCGACACATCGACAGCACCCGAGGCCCCCGCGTTGCGCGGCCTCTTCGAGCCTTTCGAGGTCAAATCACTCTCGTTGCGCAACCGTTTTGCGATGGCCCCGATGACTCGCGCCTTCTCTCCTGACGGGATCCCCGGCGCCGACGTGGCCGAGTACTACCGTCGTCGCGCAGCGGGCGGGGTCGGCCTGATCATCACGGAAGGCACCTATATCCCGGACCCGGCAGCCGGCCCGCACACCCGCGTACCGCGCATCTACGGTGATTCGAGCCTGGGCGGCTGGAAGTCGGTAGTCGACGCCGTGCACGCCGAGGGTGGATCGATCATTCCTCAGCTGTGGCACCTCGGAGTCGAGCGCGGCGAAAACTCGCGTCTGAACCCCGAGGTCGAGACCGTCAGCCCCTCCGGCCTGGCGCTGGACGGCACCCGTCTGGGACGAGAATTCACCACCTCGGATCTCGACACCTTGAAGCAGTCGTGGGTCGACGCCGCACTCAACGCGAAGAACACCGGTTTCGACGGTCTCGAGTTGCACGGAGCGCACGGTTACCTGCTCGACGAATTCCTGTGGGCCGGAACCAATGTCCGCACCGATGAATACGGCGGATCACTGGAAGCCCGCACCCGCTTCCCAGCCGAGGTCGTCGCCGCAATCCGAGAGGCTGTCGGAAACGAGTTCGCGATCGTCTACCGATTCTCACAGTGGAAGTCCGGCCACTACGACGCTCGTATCGCCCAGAGCCCGGCTGAACTCGGCCGCATCCTCACTCCCCTGGTCGACGCCGGCGTCGACGTTCTGCATCCGTCGACGAGGCGCCACTGGGAACCGGCGTTCGCTGAACTCGACGGTGAAGACGGCAAGCTCGGCCTCGCCGGCTGGACGAAGAAGCTGACCGGGTTGCCGACCATCACCGTCGGCTCGGTCGGACTCGACTCCGTGTTCACGACGGCATTCACCGGCGACGCCGCATCGGCTGTCACGGGGCTGGAGCGTCTCGAAGCTCAGTACGATAGGGGTGAATTCGACATGGTTGCCATCGGACGCGCGCTGCTCGCCGATCCCGAGTGGGTCGAGAAGCTCCGCACCGGACGCGCGGACGAGCACATCGCATTCACTGCAGAACATCGCACGCACCTGAACTGACCTCGCACGACAGAACGGCACTCCCGCGATTGCGGGAGTGCCGTTCGTGGGTCTACCGGAAGTTCTAGCTGCCGAGCGTGACCGGGTCGGGGCCGATGCGGCCGGCCGGGTCGTCGAGAGCACCGATCGCGTTGATCTGTTCCGGCGTCAGTTCGAATCCGAAGACATCGATGTTTGCGGCGATACGTTCGGGGGTCACCGACTTCGGAATCACCACGTTTCCGATCTGCAGGTGCCAGCGAATGATCACCTGAGCCGCGGTGACGCCATGAGCGTCGGCGATAGCGGTGATGACGGGGTCACCGAGAACAGTTCCCTGGCCGAGCGGGCTCCACGCTTCCGTCGCGATTCCCTTGCCGGTGTGGAAGGCGCGCAGTTCGGCTTGGTTGAACTTGGGGTGAAGCTCGATCTGGTTGAGGACCGGCACCTCACCGGTTTCACCGATGACACGCTCGAGGTTCTCGATGGTGAAGTTGGAGACGCCGATGGATCGAACCCGTCCGTCCGCCTTGAGCTTCTGGAATGCCTTGAAGGTCTCGACGTACAGGTCCTTGGACGGAACCGGCCAGTGGATCAGGTACAGATCGAGGTAGTCGAGACCCAACTTGTCGAGGCTGGCGTCGAAGGCGGCAAGCGTCGAGTCGTAGCCCTGATCGTCGTTCCACAGTTTTGTCGTGATGTACAGGTCTTCGCGGGCGATGCCGGATTCGGCGATCGCGCGGCCGACGCCCACCTCGTTGCCGTAGATCTTGGCGGTGTCGATACTGCGGTAACCGGCCTTCAGAGCGGTGGAGACGGCTTCCTGCGTCTCGTCGTCCGGAACCTGGAACACACCGAATCCCAGTGCGGGGATCGTCTTACCGTCGTTCAGAACAATGGTCGGTACAGAGGTCACATCGTTGGTCTCGGTCATATGTGGATCCAACGCACGGGCGCCAGGAGGCATTCCCCACCGAACCTCCTCTTCGCACCCTTGTCGCACCCGAAATGCCGGTCTACCTTGGAATACAAGTAATCGAATCGCCTCGAGAAAAGAGAGAGCGATGAATCTCGGATATCGCCTCGCCTACAAGGTCGGCGTCACTCCATGGGAGCACACCGGTCACGGCTTCGACGCTCAACTGTCCGGCCTTCTGGATGCGATTCCCCTCCCGGAAGGTGGCCGTGCACTCGATATCGGTTGCGGCACCGGACGCCATTCCATCGAGCTGGCGCAACGCGGGTGGCACGTCACCGGCGTCGACGCCGAACAGGAACCGCTGGACAAAGCGCGCATTCACGCGCGTGAAGCACACGTCGACGTCCGGTTCCTCCACGAGGACGCGGCAGACCTGCACATTGCTGTCGACGGCGGGCACATGCTGGTGCTCGACATCGGCTGTTTTCACGGGCTCACCGATCATCAACGACGCGACTACGGGAGGTCGGTCAACGCGATCACCGCACCCGGGGCGTCCATGGTGATGTTCGCATTCGGGCCAGGTCACCGTTGGCCGATGCCACATGGCGTCTCCGAGGAGGACGTCATGCGAGTATTCGACGGTTGGTCGATGGCCTCGAGTACGGCCGCCGACGTGAGTGAATCGCCACTTCCGGTCCGTGCGGCACATCCGTGCTGGTACCACCTGGTCCGTGACTGACTGCTGTGCGCCTTTATTAACCGCGGGCGGTTAATAAAGGCGCACAGCACCGATTAACACAGGCGCACAGCTCCGGGGATACTTCTCAGGTGACTGCAACACTGCGCATCAGCGGCCTCTCTGCCTCCCGGGGAGAACGCACTCTGTTCTCCGACCTCGATCTCACCATCGCGCCCGGCGACGTCATCGGCCTCGTCGGCGCGAACGGCGCCGGCAAGTCGACGCTTCTCACTGCACTGGCGGGAATCGGAACTGCCGACGTCGAAGGTTCGATCATCCTCAGCCCGCCAGACGCTGCGGTGGGCTATCTCGCGCAGGAACCCGACCGCATCGAAGGCGAGACCGTCCTCGAGTTCCTCGGCCGACGCACCGGCGTCGCGCACGCCGAGGCGGTCATGAACGCCGCGGCCGAAACCCTGGCTGAAGCGGAGGAGGATCTGTACTCTCCGGCTCTCGAACGCTGGCTCGCTCTCGGCGGCGCCGATCTGTTCGAGCGCGCTGAGAAGGTGGTCGAAGAACTCGGGCTCGGAGTTCCGCTCGAAGCTCACATGACGGCACTGTCCGGCGGTCAGGCCGCACGCGCCGGGCTCGCGTCGCTGTTGCTCTCGCGCTACGACATTCTCCTGTTGGACGAACCCACCAACGATCTCGACCTGCGGGGTCTCGAGCAGTTGGAGCGTTTTGTCGCCGAGACCCGAGCGGCGCTGGTTGTCGTGAGCCACGATCGCGAGTTCCTCTCGCGCACCGTCACGGGGATCGTGGAACTCGATCTGGCACAACAGGACATCGCCGTCTACGACGGCGGCTACGAGTCGTACCTCGCCGAACGAGAGATCGCCCGCCAGCACGCACGCGAGGCGTTCGAGGAATACGCAGGCACCCGCTCCGATCTCGAAGATCGCGCACAGATGCAGCGCAACTGGATGGAACACGGCGTCCGCAATGCGCGTCGTAAGGCCAAAGACAACGACAAGATCGGACGCGGATTGCGGACCGAGTCGACGGAGAAGCAAGCCGCGAAGGCACGCCAGACCCAACGTCGCATCGAGCGACTCGAAGTGGTCGAGGAACCGCGCAAGGAGTGGGAACTTCGCATGGAGATCGCGGCGGCTCCGCGGTCCGGATCCGTTGTCGCAACCACGAATGGTGCCAAGGTAACGCGCGGTCAGTTCACGTTCGGTCCGGTCACGACACAGATCGACTGGGGCGATCGAATCCTCGTCACGGGCGCGAACGGGGCAGGCAAGACCACCCTCCTGAACGTTTTGCTCGGCAAACTCGTCCCGGACGAGGGCATCGCATCCTTGGGTTCCGGTGTCGCGATCGGTGAGATCGATCAGGCGCGTGGATTGTTCGAAGGTGATCAACCAGTCGTCGAGGCCTTCGGCGCTCAGGTTCCGGACTGGCCCGATGCCGATGTCCGTACTTTGCTCGCCAAGTTCGGCCTGCGCGGACACCACGTACTCCGATCTGCCGCTTCCCTGTCCCCCGGCGAAAGAACAAGGGCTGCACTTGCTTTGCTCCAAGCTCGCGGCGTGAACCTACTGGTACTGGACGAGCCGACGAACCATCTCGACCTTCCGGCGATCGAACAGCTCGAGCAGGCGATGGAATCCTTCGAGGGAACCCTCCTCCTGGTCACTCACGATCGACGCATGCTGCAGTCCACCCGAAGTACGCGCCGGTGGCGAATGGAGAACGGACAACTCTTCGAGGAGTAGCCAACCGACTCTGCTTGCGCAGACAACCCGCGTGTGCAACTATTTATCAGGCGCACGCAATAGTTGCATGCGCGGCATAGGTGGTCACGGGCGACACGATCGCCCGTCGAACCGCCACACCCAGTCTTGAAAGGCGCTCTTCAATGTTGTCGATCCCCGACCGCACACTGACTCACGGAACCACCGGCGAACCGATCACCATCCCGCAACTCGGGTACGGCGTTTTCCAGGTACCGGACGCACAGACCGAAGAGGTCACTGCCACCGCTCTCGAGATCGGCTACCGCCACATCGACACGGCCGCAATCTACGGAAACGAAGCCGGTGTCGGCCGCGCCATCGCTAGTTCGGGTGTTCCGAGGTCAGAGCTTTTTGTCACCACCAAGTTGTGGAATGACGATCAGGGCCACGACCGAGCGCTCGCCGCGTTCGACACGAGCCTCGACAAGCTCGGCCTCGACTTCGTCGACCTGTATCTGATCCACTGGCCGGCACCGGCAAAGGGCCTGTTCGTGGAGACGTGGGCCGCTTTCGAGGAGATCCTCGCCTCCGGCCGTGCCCGTGCGATCGGCGTGTCCAACTTCCTGCCCGAGCACCTCGAACTGCTGGCCGAGCACAGCTCGATCACCCCGGCCGTCAACCAGATCGAATTGCACCCCAGACTGCAACAGCACGCGTCACGGGAATACGCGCGAAGTCGCGGCATCGAAATCGAGGCATGGAGCCCACTGGGACAGGGAACTATCCTCGACGACCCGACCATCGGGAAAATCGCTGCAGCACACGGAAAGAGCCCAGCGCAGATCATTCTGCGCTGGCATCTCGAACAGGGACACACCGTTCTGTCGAAGTCGGTGACACCTGCCCGCATGCGCGACAACGCCGCAATCTTCGACTTCGCACTCGATACCGACGAGTCAGCTGCCATCGCAGCGCTGAACACCGACAGCCGTGTCGGACCCGATCCAGTCGAATTGAACTGAATCGAAACGGCTTCAGGAATTTTCGTGGGGAGTCAACGTCAGCAGCACGGAATCGACGGACTGCTCGGCCAGGAGCGCGTCCAACGGTAAGTGACGGAACAACGCTCGGTAATAGATCGGCGACGCCAGGGCATCCAGGACGAAGTCCAGGTCGAAGTCGCTCCGAATGTCGCCGCGTAGCCGCGCCGATTCCAGCACTGCCGCAGTGGAATCGCGTCGTGGCTGAAAGAATGCCGACTGGAAATCCCGCGCCAATTCCGGGTCCGCCGCCAGATCCGCGACCAACGCGGGCAGGATCCGCCCAACTACCGTTTCACTCAGCCCCACAACCAATGTCGTGATGCCGGCGACCAGGTCTGCCCTGAGATCGCCGGTGTCCGGCGTTGGATCAGTGCCGATGTGCGCCACGACGACGTCGACCACCAGATGCCGCTTCGACGGCCATCTCCGGTAGATGGCGGGTCGGTGCACGCCGGCTCTCGTCGCCACCGAACCGATCGACAGCTCCGCATAACCGTTCTCCCCCAACAACTCCAGGGTTGCCGCCAGTACGGCGTCGTCGATCCGCTCGTCGCGGGCGCGCACCATCTACAGCACCGGTCGCGGCATGAGCACCAGACGCCAGCCGTCGGGATCTTCGAAAGTCATCCCCGCATTCTCCTCCCAATACGGATTCTCGGCGCCAACGGGTTCGTGCCCGGCTTCACCCAACCGCTGAACTACCTCGTACATCGCCGACTCGCCGGCGAAGTAGAGCACCAACAGGTTGTCCTGCGTCGGCGCCGGGCACGGGCTTCCGTCTTCGTGGGTCGTGAATTCGAGGTGATAGTTCGAATCCGGCAGCCCCAGCATGATTCCGTCGTACCCGGCATGACCGGAGAACCGGTAGAGCTCGGGCAATCCCAGACAGTCGCGATAGAACGCAATCACGTCGTCGAGCCTGTCAGTGGGTCGCGCTATGCGCACTTGCACTACTGCGAGGTCGTTCGGCCAAGTTGTCATTCCCAAACAGTACAGTACGTACCGTAATGTTTCGAGAAGATGGCCGCCAGCCTCCCGACGGCAGCTCGCTGCAACTACAAGCGATCATTCTCCGGAAACGCCGCTTTGGGCATGAACGTCGGCCTGGCGAACAGAACAGAGAGATTGGTGGGCTGCGACTCCACCGGGCGATCGGACCGATACAGCAAGGCCTGCTGCGGGGTACTCACCCATTCGCTGGCGAAAATCTCACCGATACGGCCCACCGGCACGTGCGATCCATCCTCGAGTCGAACGGTGACGTCTGCCCCGGCGTCCGACTGGCCGTACACGACCCACCACGATTCACCCTCAACGTCCCCTGGAGTGTGCTGACCGATACCGATGACGGCACCTTTTTCCATCGCATCGCGCCAGACCACTTCACGCCCTTGCGGTCCCACGCTGTAGCTACCGTCCTCGCGCACCTGCACGACGAGGCAGGACTTCTCGAGCACCAACTTTTCGACCACCATGCGACGCCCCTTCTGTTGCCTGAACCCTATCCGCCGACACCACCCAGAAACGGCATCTTCGCGGTTCATGTTGACAAACTGTTGGGTTTTTACAACACTTTGATGCATGAGCCCAGTCCGACGGGGAGACGCGCTCCCCATCTTCAATCGCATCGGAGTGCTTCGCGCCGAGCGGAAGATGAGTCGGGCCCAGCTTGCACAACTCGTCGACGTCAACCCGCAGACGGTGGGGGCGCTCGAACGCGGCGATCACTACCCCAGCCTGGATCTCGCGTTCAGGATCTGCTGGGTGTTCGACCTTCCGGTCGAAGCGGTGTTCTCCCGGACGGAGTTCGGGCCGCTGTCGACGGAGGTCTACCGAAATGCACCGTCGACGGAGGTCTACCGGAATGCACCGTCGACAGAGGTCTACCGATCTGACCGCACTACCGAGGGGAGCGAAAAGCCCAGTGCCTGAATCAAATCTGATCGACCGCTACCAGGCCCACCGCACTCGGCGGTTCCTGCAGAACGAGGAGACGTTCCGACATTGGCTCCCGAATTGGCGAACCCGTCGACGTCGGCGGATGCTCGTCATCGCCCTCGGAGTCCTGTTCGCCACGATGGTTGCCATCGGCATAGCGTGCCTGTTCAACCCACTGTTCGCGGTGGCATGGCCGGTCCTCACCCTGTTGTTCCTACCGACGTGGTCTTCACTTCAAATCGTGTCGGGCAGGCAAGGGGATGCGCCGCGGCATGCTCTGGACGAATGGGAGATCCAGCAACGCAACGACGCCCGTTCCGTCGGGTTGAGCGTGACTCAATCGTTGGTCTTCATTGTCGCCATTTTCCTCATTTTCACCTCGTCGGTGCAGTGGAATGTAGAGAGACTGCCTTACTCGGGAGGTTTATTGGCACTGACTGCAATGCTGATCGGCGCGTGCACGCCCGCGATGATTCTCTCGTGGACCAATCCAGACCCGGATCCGATTGATTCCGAAGAGTTCGACCTCTGACCCGTATTTCCGAAGCGCACCACTCGACCGATGGGAAGGACCCATGTCAGCCACCCTCACGATCGACGGCATCTCGAAACGCTACGGCGACGTCGTTGCACTCGACAACCTCAGTTTCGAAGTGCGACCAGGCGAGATCTTCGGATTCGTCGGCAGCAACGGCGCCGGCAAGACGACCACGATGCGCATTGCGCTGGGTGTGCTCGGAGCAGATTCGGGGGAAGTTCGCCTCGGCGGCAAACCCGTCGACCTCGACGTGCGTCGCACTATCGGATACATGCCGGAGGAACGCGGCCTCTACCCCAAGATGAAGGTGGGCGCGCAACTTTCCTATCTGGCCGAGCTACATGGACTCTCGAAAGCCGATGCGCATGCGGCGACAGAGCGCTGGACCGAACGTCTGGGTATCGCCGAACGCGTCAAGGACACCGTCGACTCCCTGTCCCTCGGTAATCAGCAACGTGTGCAGCTCGCGGCCGCGCTGGTTCACGATCCAGCGGTACTCGTTCTGGACGAACCGTTTTCGGGCCTTGACCCCGTAGCGGTCGATGTCATGAGTGACGTGTTGGTCGAGAAGGCTCGCACCGGTGTTCCCGTAATCTTCTCCAGCCATCAGCTGGATCTGGTGGAGCGCTTGTGCGATCGCGTGGGCATCATCAGCCGCGGCAGCATGCGAGAGATCGGAACCGTCGACGAACTACGAGGCAAGGGCGACGGCCGAATCGAAGTCTTCGCCCCTGACGCGCCGGTCGGCTGGGCACACCATCTGATCGGTGTCACCACACTGAGCCACCTCGACGGTCGAACGCTCCTGAGCGTCGACGGAACCGCCGACGATCAGCAGATCCTGCATGCAGCGTTGAAAACCGGACCGGTGCACGAGTTCACGCTACGACGTCCGTCACTGACCGATCTGTTCCGAGAGGTAGTAGCCGCATGAGCAACCAGTTGAGCGGAGGTCGAGCCATCGGGTTGGTCGCCCGACGCGAATTCATGACGCAGATCTCGAAGAAGAGTTTTGTGATCAGCAACGTCATCATCCTGGTCGCGATCGTCGGCGGCATCATCGCCTTCTCACTCTTCTCCGGCGGCGACGAGGACAAGTCGAAGATCGGCTTGGTCGGCAACCAATCACTCAGTGCCACGATGGTGTCCATCGGCGACACCCTCGGAAATCCGGTGACGGTGACGGAGGTTTCCGACGACGGAACCGCGCGTAACCAGGTCAAGGACGGCGACCTCGACGTGGCCGTGATCGCTGGATCGGGCGGCGGCGTCACTGTCGTGACCAAGAAGGAAGTGCCCACGAATCTGCGCGCCATCATCGAGAGTTCCGTTGCACAACAGGCACAATCGAATGCGCTCTCCGCCGCGGGGATCGATCCGGCTCAGCTCGCCGAAGCCACGTCCACCGCAGTGGTCACCATCGATGCCATCGATCCCCCGGATCCCGAACAGGGCCAACGCATAGCGATGTCGATCGCTGCTGTGGTGCTCCTGTACATGCAGATCCTGCTGTTCGGAACGTACGTGGCGATGGGCGTCGTCGAGGAGAAGTCCAGTCGCGTGGTCGAGCTGCTGCTCTCCACTCTTCGTCCGCTGCAGTTGTTATGGGGCAAGGTTCTCGGAATCGGTGCTGTCGGCCTGATGCAGATGGCTGCCTATGCCGTCGCGGGCGTCGCCACCGGACTGGCGACGGGCGTCCTGACCGTGACGGGCACCGCGATCGGCGTTCTGTTCGGCACTCTCGGGTGGTTCATTCTCGGCTTCCTCTTCTTCGCCGTGCTGTACGCCGCCGCCGGGTCCATGGTCTCGCGGCAGGAGGACGTCAACGCCACCGCGATGCCTCTCGCGCTGCTCGTCATGGCGATGGTCAGCGTGGCTTTCGTTTCGGTGAGCAATCCAGAAGGAACCCTGAGCAACGTGTTGAGTTGGATTCCGCCGTTCTCGGCAATCCTCATGCCCCTGCGCATTTCCGCCGGTGTTGCTTCTCCGTTCCAGATCGTGGGAACCATTCTGCTGATGCTGGTCGTGACTGCTGCGCTGTCGATGATCGCGGCAAAGATCTACCAGCGCTCCATCCTTCGTATCGGCAAGGTCGTTTCATGGAAAGAGGCGTTCGGACGCTGATTCTCCGGCGCACAACTGGCGCCACGCGATCCCGACGGCACCCCGTCCAGGTAGGTTCATCCTGGACGGGGTGCTGCTTACTTGGAGGACGTTGTGCGAATCTCGGCCGAAGAACTACTCACTGCGGTACTCGATTCCGAGAGCTTCGTCTCTTGGGACTCCCCGCCCGTCGACGTCGGACCTGGCCCGAAATACGCAGAAGACCTGGCGAAGGCCCGCGAGAAGAGCGGAGTTGACGAGTCCGTCGTCACCGGTGTCGGTACGGTTCGGGGCCGTCGAGTCGCGGTAATTGCCTGTGAATTCAGCTTTCTCGCCGGTTCCATCGGAGTCGCCGCGGCCGAGCGGATCGTGACCGCCGTCGAACGTGCTACGGCAGAACAACTCCCGCTGCTCGCCTCGCCCACCTCTGGCGGAACGCGGATGCAGGAGGGCACCGTCGCCTTCGTTCAGATGGTGAAGATCGCTGCGGCAGTGGCTGTTCACAAAGCGGCACACCTGCCCTACCTGGTATACCTGCGCAATCCCACCACCGGCGGGGTCTTTGCCTCGTGGGGATCCCTCGGCCACATCACCGTCGCGGAACCCGGTGCTCTGGTGGGATTCCTCGGACCCCGTGTCTACGAATCGCTGTACGGCGAAAAGTTTCCCGACGGTATCCAGACGTCCGAAAACTTGTATCGCAACGGCGTTATCGACGGCGTCGTACCCGTCGACCGCCTCCGTCTGCTGGTCAATCGAGCGTTGTGCGTGCTCACCGATCCCCCGGCCCCGGCGGCCACGGACCCGATTCCCTCACCCGAGATTCCCGATGTTCCCGCCTGGCAGTCGGTGATGCTCTCGCGCCGGGCCGATCGACCCGGCATCCGGCAGTTGCTGCGCCATGCCGCAACTGAACAGGTACCGCTCAGCGGCACCGGGCAGGGTGAAACCGACAAGACGATCTTGCTCTCGCTCGCCCGCTTCCGAGGCTTTCCGTGCATCCTGCTCGGCCAGGACCGCAGTGGCCAATCCGCGCTCACCACGATGGGACCGGCCGCGCTCAGGGAAGCGCGACGGGGCATGAAACTTGCCGAAGAACTACAACTCCCGCTTGTCCTCGTGATCGACACTTTGGGCGCGTCGCTGTCCAAAGAAGCTGAAGAACGTGGACTGGCCCCTGAGATCGCCCGTTGCATCGCCGACCTCGTGACGCTGAAGACCCCGACAGTGTCGGTGTTGCTCGGTCAGGGAACAGGCGGCGGGGCGCTCGCGCTGCTGCCCGCCGATCGGGTACTCGCGGCACAGAACGGGTGGCTCGCTCCCCTGCCGCCGGAAGGCGCAAGCGCGATCGTCCATCGCGACATCAGTCACGCACCGGAGATGGCGGCAGCGCAGGGCATTCGTTCGTTGGATCTGCTTCGAGACGGCGTGATCGACGCGATCATTCCCGAAACGCCTGACGCGGCCGACGAACCCGTGGAATTCTCCAAGAGGGTAGGGGCTGCGATAGCGCACGAACTCTTCATGCTTGCCGAAGAGTCGGACACCGATCGCCAGTCCTCCCGTATCGCGCGCTATCGAAACCTGGGAGTTCCGCAATGACGACGAAGGACCGGAATGCGCTGACGCTGCCGCACAGTTACGACCGCGCGGCACTCGCTCGTTTCGAATTGTTCCTGTTCGCGGGCATCGCCACCGTGTTGATCACCCGCGCTTATCTGGCGGCAACGGGCTATCCCCAGATCGGGGGCGGCGCCCTCCACATCGCACACGTTCTCTGGGGCGGATTGCTGATGGCCGTCGCCATCGTCGCGACCGCCATCACCGAAGGCTCTCGCACGCGTGACCTGGCCACGCTCGTCGGCGGAATCGGATTCGGTCTCTTCATCGACGAGGTCGGAAAATTCGTCACCGCCGACGTCGATTACTTCTACCAACCTGCCATCGCGATCATGTACGTCGTCTTCGTTCTCTTCTATCTTGCCGCGCGCGAGGTGGTGATTCGGCGCGGAATGAATGATCGTCATCGGCTCGCCATCGGGGCGCGAGCGCTCTCGGACCTCGCTCTCGGTCAGCTCGACGAGATCCAGTACAACCACGCCCTCCGTGTACTCGACGGCGTCGAAGACCGCAGCCTCACCGACCTCGTCGATTCGATCAAAGCCGGCCTGCATTCACAGACTCCGCCGACCGGCGGTATCGAATCGAAGATCACTCGTGGCCGCAACGCGTTCTTCCACCGCGCCGAGGAACTGCTCCGGCACCGTGTCGTCCGCCGACTGGTACTGACCCTGTTCGTACTGCAGGCTCTTCTGGCGATTGTCCAGGTGATCTACGCGTTGGTTTCCGAGAACGTCGTCGAGGCCGACGACGTCTCCGATTTGGTGGTCCAGATCTCCACCGTCGCAACCGGAGTTCTTGTGGTTCTGGGAGTGTGGTTCCTCTTCCGCGGCCCGTACCTGCGAGCCCTGAGACTCCTGCGGGCATCCCTCATCGTGAGCCTCCTGGTGACGCAGGTCTATCTGTTCACGCAGGACCAGTTCGGCGCGCTTTTCGGTTTCGCAGTGTCACTGTTCATGCTCGCGACACTTCGCATCGCGATTCGAAGCGAAGAGGCCGCCGCGGCTCTACCGCGGTAATTCTCTACCGCAGTAATTCTCTACCGCAGCGAGATCGCCGGCCGACTCGGTAGATCGCGGATCCCGCGGAGCGGGCCTAAGAGCAGGACCAATCCACACGGCGCGATCAGGCAGGCCATGATCCACATCGTCCCGCGCGGTCCCACCGCGTCGCCGAGGTAGCCTGCCGTCAGCGCACCGAGCGGAATGCTGCTGTGCAGCAGGAACATACTCGTTGCCACTACTCGTCCGAGGCGGTCCGGCGGACAGTAACTTTGACGGAAACTGCCGAGCACCACGTTGCACGACACGACACCCGCAACCATCACCATGCCGCCGATGCAGAACCAGAACAGGCCGGCACCGTACGTCGTCAGAGGCGCCAACAGGATGAACGGTCCCGTTACCAACTGACAGATGAGAACGCTTCGGGCAGTGCCGAATCTGCGGCCGAGCGGGCGCGCGATCATCGATCCGACAATTCCGCCCACCCCGGCAATCGCCAAGAGAAGCCCGAGTCCGAACTCCCCCACACCAACCGTCTTTTCCAAGAACACGATCTGAATCGTGGTGTACCCGGTGAGACCGAAATTGAGCAGAGTGCCGTAGACGACGATCGACCGCAGATACGGATCACCGGCGACGAATCGCAGTCCGAGCGCAATCTGCCGTCGCAACGGTTCCCGCTGATTCTGTCCGCGATGGACGGTCTCCTGCACACGAATCAGCCAGATGCATACGAAGCAGAAGGCGAACGTGAACGCGTCGACAACCAGACCGGCCGCAAGCCCGACAGTTGCAACCACCAGCCCACCGACGCTTGGGCCGATCACCCGAGTTGCGGCCTCGGCGCCCTGAATCTTCGAGTTCCCTTCGACAAGATCCGCTTCGGCGAGCACCGTGGGGAGATACGAGTGATAGGCCGCCTGGAAGAAGACCGTGGCTGTACCGGTGAGCAGCGCGACCAGGAGCAGGTGGCCGTATGTCATCGCCTCCAGGAAGCCGGCGATCGCGAGGCTCGCGAAGAGCAGCGCGCACGCAGCGTTCGCGATCATCATGATCGGACGCCGTGGCAGCCGGTCGATCCAGGCACCGGCAGGTAGTCCGACGATCAACCACGGCAACCACACTGCCGATGCCAGCACACCGATCTGGAAGCTACTCGCGTCCAGTTCGCGAAGCGCGACCAGCGGCAGTACGACGGTCGTGACACCGTTTCCGATACCGCTGACTGCGTCGCCGGTCCACAGCAGTCGGAAGTCACGCAGAGCGAGGACTCCCCAGAAGCCTGCGCGTTGCGCTGCACCTGTCACATCGATCCCCCTTTCCGTCCCTGGCTTATCCCACCCCTACGCGCCACTGGCCGACGGGACAGGCCCGCCCGGCGCAAAGGGACGGTACCCGCACCGCTACTGAGGCGCACCGCACTGACGGTGACCTAAGGTGTTTCAGGTCACCGGTAAGCGAAGTTCACGAGAGGACACACGTCGATGAGCTCTTCCGAGCAGGCGTCCCACACCACGTATGCCGACGCATATCGCGAGAGCATGGATCAGCCGGAGAAGTTCTGGCTCGACGCTGCGCGGGCCGTCGACTGGGATGTCGCCCCCACGAAGGCTCTCGACGATTCTGCCGCGCCGATCTATCGCTGGTTCCCGGATGCTTCGCTCAACACCAGCTTCAATGCCCTCGATCGGCACGTCCGCGACGGCCGCGGCGATCAGACCGCGCTGATCTTCGACTCCGCGATGGTCCCAGCCAAGACGACCTACACCTACGCCGAATTGCTCGAGCAGGTCTCACTCTTCGCCGGCGTCTTGAAAGATCAGGGTGTGGTGGCGGGCGACCGCGTGATCATCTACATGCCGATGATCCCCGAGGCCGCGATCGCGATGCTCGCGTGTGCGCGTATCGGCGCGGTGCATTCGGTGGTGTTCGGCGGCTTTGCGGCCAAGGAACTCGCAACCCGTATCGACGACGCCGGTCCAGTGGTGCTCGTGACGGCGTCCGGCGGCCTCGAACCCGGACGAACAATCGAGTACCTGCCGATGGTCGAGAAGGCTCTGCAACTGTCCGCCACGCCCGCGCACACCGTGATCGTGAAGAATCGCGAGCAGATTCCCGGCGCAGCTGCCGACTACAAGTCAAGTGCCGCAGCCTGGTTCGACTGGGACGAGCTGATCGCTGATGCAACTCCTGCCGACCCGGTGTCGGTCGCCGCGACGGATCCGCTCTACATTCTCTACACCTCGGGAACGACCGGTAAGCCCAAGGGCGTCGTCCGGGACAACGGTGGCCATGCCGTTGCCCTGACGTGGACGATGAAGAATCTCTACGACATCAGCCCCGGCCAGGTCTGGTGGACCGCCTCAGACGTCGGTTGGGTGGTCGGCCACTCCTACATCGTCTACGGGCCACTGCTCGCCGGAGCTACGACGGTCATGTACGAAGGCAAGCCCGTCGGGACCCCCGATGCAGGTGCATTCTGGCGCATCATTTCCGAATACAAAGTGTCGGCACTCTTCACCGCTCCGACAGCGATCCGCGCGGTCCGCAAGGCCGACCCGGATGCAAAAGAGCTTGCCAAGTACGACATCTCGTCGCTCGACACACTGTTCGCGGCCGGCGAGCGCTTGGATCCCGACACCTACGAGTGGGCTACTCGGATTCTCGATCGCCCGGTGGTCGATCACTGGTGGCAGACCGAAACCGGTTGGGCCATCTGCGCGAACCTGCGCGGCCTCGAACCGATGGAGATCAAAGCAGGCTCACCCACCGTCGCCTGCCCCGGATACCGCGTCGAAATCGTCGACGGCAAGGGCGAACTCGTGGGTCCGGGCACCGAGGGCAACATCGTGATCGGCCTGCCGCTTCCTCCCGGAACACTCGCCGGACTGTGGCGTGACGAGGACCGGTACGTGAAGTCCTACCTGTCGACTTTCGACGGCTATTACCTCACCGGCGACTCCGGATACATCGACGAGGACAACTACGTCTTCGTGCTCGGACGAAGTGACGACGTGATCAACGTTGCCGGACATCGCCTTTCGACCGGAAGCATGGAGGCCGTCGTCGCCGGCCACCCGGCTGTCGCCGAATGCGCGGTCATCGGCATTCACGACGAACTCAAGGGGCAACGCCCCAGCGGCTACGTCGTGCTCAAGTCCGGCGTCGACATCGATCCCGAAACACTCCGACAGGAACTGGTCGCCCGGGTGCGAGACCAGATCGGTGCCGTCGCCACGTTCCGGGACGTCACCGTCGTCGCTGCACTACCGAAGACTCGTTCCGGCAAGATCCTCCGCAAGACCATGCGGCAGATTGCCGACAACGAGGAGTACACGGTCCCGTCGACCATCGAGGACGCGAGCGTACTGGACGAGTTGTCCAAACTCCTTCGCGGATAAGGATTCAGAGAATTCCCCTGCCTGGCTCGCACCGAACGTAGCAGTATGAACACGTTCCAGTTTTCAACGACTCAGACGGGCAGGGGAAGTTCGATGGGCAATTTGGACGGTCAGGTCGCATTCATCACCGGAGCGGCGCGCGGTCAAGGGCGCGCACATGCCGTCAAGCTCGCGTCCGAGGGCGCGGACATCATCGCGGTGGATCTGTGCGCGCCGGTCGCAACGGCGGGGTACGACATGGCCACCGAAGCCGACCTCGACCAGACCGTCGCCCTGGTCGAAGCTCAGGGCCGGCGCATCGTCGCATCCGTCGCGGACACTCGCGACCTCGATGCCCTGAAATCAGCGGTCGACGCCGGAGTCGAGAAACTCGGCCGACTGGACATCGTGATCGCCAACGCGGGAATCGCGGCGTCGGCGAAATTGTCCTGGGACCTGAGCGCCGAAGAGTTCCGCGAGCTGATGGACATCAACGTCACCGGCGTTTGGTTGACGACCAAGGTGTCGATTCCGCACATCATGAACGGCAATCGAGGTGGATCCATCGTGTTGATCAGCTCGATGGCCGGGCTTCGAGGCGTGCCGGGTATCGCACACTATTCCGCGTCGAAGCACGCCGTTCGGGGGTTGGCGAAGTCTCTGGCCAACGAACTCGGCTGGGCGGACATTCGGGTCAACTCTGTACACCCGGGCAATGTGCGAACGACGATGATCGACCACGAACCGATGGTTCGTGCGTTCCGTCCAGACTTGGAGAATCCTGTCCTCGCCGATACCGCTCCGATCATGTCGAAGCTGAATCTGCTGCCCCACCCGTGGGTCGACCCCGAAGTGATTGCGGATGCGGTGTTCTATCTGGTGGGGCCGGCCGGGCGCGGGATCACCGGCATCGCGTTGCCGATCGATCTCGGCACCTCGGAAAAATTCGCCGGCGGCTGAAGGCCCGAACTGATGCAGAATTGCCTCTGCCGGATGGGTCTCGAGCACCATCCGGCAGAGGCAATTCCGGCTTGATCAAGCCTTCGTAGCAACAGAACAAGTAGTCGACAACCTCATAGGCGCTCCTCGTCTGGCGTGGGAAAAACCGTTGTGGGATGCGCAACAAACCCAAGACCCAGCGTAGAAGCATTTGGCCGCAAACGCGCGTCATTCGGCACTATTTTTTTGGATTCGGGCATACTGGACAACGCTCCCACCACGTATTATGGACCCGAGTTCACACTTACAGGGGGTAGGCACAGTGACGGTCAAATACGCCGCAATGGACCCGATTCACGGAAAAGTCGAGATCTCGTTCGATGTCGACACGGGGGTCGTCGACGTCCGAAACGGCAACTCACACGCTCTGTTGACGCGTCGAGTCGATGCCCCGCGCCGCGAAGGCACACCCATCGGAACGCGCGCCGCCGCCGACTTGTTCTTCACTGTCGGTGGCGACGAAGTCGAACTCACCGTCGGCAAAGGGTTTCTGTCCCGTCGCTCGTACTCTGTCTCGGCACTCGTCGACGGCGTGAGTTTGAACTTCGCCCCAGTCGACGACGCGAACAGTGCATTCACCCGCGACGGATTGCGGATCGGGCACTTCTCCAAGAACGAGGAATCCGATCCCAGACAGACCGACGCAGTCTGGTCGAGCACGCCGAGCACCGACGAACTTGTCATCGGATACGCCCTGGCCGAAGCCTTCGATTGTGGAGCACTCAACGGGGCTTTTGCGTTGATCGAATCACTGGTGCTCGGCGGCGGATAGAGCACTCAGAGCAGGTGGATTACCAGCAGAACAACGGCAATAACTGGGAAAAGCATCTGCACGACGGCTGCGCGGGCTTTGTCGGGAGACGAGAGAATCAGCACCAATCCCGCGGCAACCATCGATCCTGTGCCCGCCAGGACGAGGGCAATTCCGACCGACGCGGAGCCGGTCGCCGCAATCACGATGCCGACCGCCGACACGATCGCCAGGAAAAGGTTGTAAAAGCCCTGGTTGAAGGCGAGCGGCTGCGTGGTGATCGCCTCTTCCTCGGACTTCACGCCGAACGTGGCGCGGGTCTTCGGTGCCGTCCAGAGAATCGATTCGAGGACAAAAATGTATACGTGCACTGCTGCGGCCAGTCCCGCGAAGATGTAGCCGGCGACGTTCATCGGTGAACTCCTGTTGCTTCGAGTGAATTCTGTATCGTTCGGTCCAATATATACTGGACCGAACGATACAGAAAGAGCGAGGCTTTGATGGGCAGATCACAAGAATTCGACACAACAGCCGTGGTCGCTGCCGCTTTGGACGTTTTCTGGGCACGCGGATACGAAGGCGCCTCACTCGGAGACCTCGAATCCGCGACGGGGCTGAGTCGGTCAAGTCTCTACAACTCGTTCACCAACAAGCGCGGATTGTTCGACGCCGCAGTGCAGATGTACCTCGAACATGTCATCCGGCCACGTCTGCGCGGCCTCACGACAAATCCCGGGACAGACGCCGTCGACGACTACCTTTACTCGCTTGAGCACGCGATCGGCACCATGACCGCCGACTCGCCTCGGCGCGGTTGCCTACTTCTCAATACGGCTGCCGGACTCGGCGCGCACGACGATGCGGTGGCAGCCGTGATCCGCGCCTATCGGCAAGAACTTGCCGTTGCAATTCGCAGCGGGCTACAAGCCACATTTCCGACCGAGACAGACGCCACGCTCTCAGACCGCACTCGAATCCTTCTCTCCTGCACAGTAAGTGCACTGGTCCTCGCGCGAGTTGACACCGAAGAGGCGATCGCAACTCTGGAATCTGCGCGCCGCCTGAACACAGAGTGGCAGAGCCGGAACACGTAGGCCGTAACCGCACTGTCCGAGTGGGCATTCCGCGAAGTAGGGTTTCATCGACTGGAACTCGCACACTCGATCCACAACCCACGATCGTGCCGAGTCGCCACCAAAGCAGGGTTCAGCGAAGAAGGTGTTCGACGAGGCTCTGCCAGGCACGCCGACGGCTGGCACGACATGCACGTCCACGCCCGGCTACGCAGCGATCAGCCTTCGGCACCGACCCGCGCCGCGAGCGCAAGCGTCTGATCCACTAATTCCGCAACTCGCTGCGGCGCGACCGGTTCGAGGTCGAACAGAATTCGGTAGATGATCGGTGCCACCACGTGGTCCACTACCGAATCACCATCCACGTCAGCAGCTTCCGGCCAACGAGCTAGGATCACGTCGATCTGTGTCCGACAGAAAAAGGCGCACTTGAACTTCTTCGTGCCGTCCGGTGCGTGCGTCTGGTCGTCGCTCATCAGCACATCTCGCAGCGATGCGCGACCGACGGGTGCAGACATCTCCTCCAGATAGTCCTGCGCCCAGATCGTCAGATCCCCTCGGAGCGAACCCGTTTCACGCGGGTCGGCGTCCGGTCGCAATCTCTCGATCGAGACATCGGCAAAGACTTCGTTGATGTCGCCCCACCGCCGATAGATGGTCGACGGGGTCACACCCGCATCGGTTGCGATCATCGGCACCGTGATCTCTGCCCGATCACGCTGTTCCAACAACTTACGCGCCGACGCATGCACTGCCTGTTGGATGCGCGCACTGCGGCCACCGGGGCGCGGACCTGCGGACGGACTCATAAATCAATACTAACGCAAAGATGTTGCATTAGGCTACGGCCAGGCGTAGCGTCCCAAACGCAAAGTATTTGCGTTTGAAGTCTTCACCACCCGCACGGGAAGCGCTACGACAATGACAACGACCATTTCACCACCGACCGAGAGCACTTCACGCCCACGCTTGGGGCGAGGCGCCGCTTTCACACTCATCGCCGTCATCATCGCTACGTTCCTGGGCGCCTCCGCGACCCCGACACCGTTGTACGAGCACTATCAACAGTTGTGGGGATTCTCCTCGCTCGCGTCGACGCTCGTGTTCGGCATCTACGCTCTCGCATTGCTCGCCACGCTCTTGACCGCCGGATCCCTGTCCGATCACATCGGCAGGCGCCCGGTCCTGCTCGGAGCGCTCGCCTTGGAGGCGGTCTCGCTCGCCCTGTTCGCCTCGGCCGATGGTTTGACCATTCTGTTGATCGCCCGGGTCGTGCAGGGTGTTGCCACCGGCGCTGCAATCAGCGCTTTGGGTTCGGCGTTGATCGACCTCGAACGCACTCCGGGACGCGGATCGATCATCAACAGCGTTGCTCCGACGGTGGGGCTTGCCGTCGGAGCCGTGGGTTCGAGTCTCATCAGCGAGCACCTGCCCAGGCCAACCAGCACTGTCTACCTGGTCCTTCTCGTACTCGTCGTCCTCGAGATCCTCGGGGTTTGGGCCGCTCCCGAGACTTCGGGCGGACGCCCCGGAGCCTGGCAGTCGCTACGCCCCACCCTTGCTGTTCCTCGCGAGGCCCGAACCATGATTGCGCTCACCGCACCGTGCCTGATCGCGGTCTGGGCGCTGGGCGGTTTCTACCTCTCACTCGGACCGGCGCTGGCGCGCAACGCACTTGACGTTCACAGCTCGCTCATCGGTGCCATCATGGTCGCAACACTGACGGGATTCGGAGCCGCAGCGGTGCTCACCTTCCGCAAACTCGGCGGCCGAACCGTGATGCTGATCGGAACGACCGCCTTGGTGCTCGGGGTGGCCGTCACACTCATCGGTGCTGAAACATCCTCTGCAGTATTGATTCTGGTTGGTACGGCTGTTGCCGGGATCGGCTTCGGAGCAGGATTCCAGGGAACCATCCTGACTGTCATGCCGCTGGCCGAGAACCACGAACGCGCGGGGTTGTTGTCCACCGTCTACGTCATCGCATATCTGGCCAACAGCCTTCCGGCATTGCTGGCCGGCTACCTGGTCGGCAAGGTGGGGTTGGTGGATACGACGCGTGGCTACGGCGCACTCGTCATGGTTCTCGCGGCCGCCGCACTGATCGGACTGCTGGTCACCGGCGAGCGAAAGGTCGAAGCTGTTTCCGTGTCGGAGTAGGTGTCCCCCGATCGGTGGACACACCGTTCCTCCTGCACAGGGTCCCGGAAGTGGACATACGACATCGATCCGCTCCGACATAGTTGTCTTCGAGAGAGCCAACCGAACGCTCACCCGGACAAAGGACACCGACGATGACGAACCCACGCTACGTAGTTGCCGCAATCACAGCTCTGGCCGCCGGCGCCCTCACTTTGGGATTGAGCGGAATCGCCAGTGCCGGAACTCTTCCCACGACCGGCAACACCATCACGATGACGATCGGCAACGACACCGAACAGACAATTCATCTCGAAGGCGCCGACAACCCCTACGGACAGTGGATGCAGAGCCCACGCCAGTCGCTCGCGCCCCACGAGACCGAGATCGTCACGGCATACAACCAGGACCCGCGCGGCCTGACGGTCGACGTCGTCTATTCCACTCCCGGCGGCGGACAAGCCGTCTTCATGGCCAACGACTATCCGCAGTTCGACACCGACGGAACTCGCACCACCGACCCTGATCACTACTTCATCTCGAGCTACATCGACGGCTACTACCCGAACCTGAGCGTCGGGTACCACCTCAGTGCGGTGTGACTGCAGCAGTCGTCATAAGTAATCCATCTGCCTCTCAGACGCACTCGTTCTTGGACATTCGTCCGGCGCGAGGGAAGTGTTGAACACGGCCCCGCACGACCAGGCACACGCCCCGCTGCCGGTGGCCCGAACATCAACGGGAGAGGGAAAACCACAGTGCGACTACCCAACCAGTTTCTGATCTACGTCAGCGATGCCGCCTCCGCAGCAGCGTTCTACGGCGAATTGTTCGACGCGAAGCCTGAGGTCCTCAGCCCTCGGTACATGACCTTCGACCTCGGCGGCGGCGTGGTCCTTGCACTGTGGAGCGGCAAGTCCCGCGACCTCGATCCCGCGACTCCGCGCAATTTCGAAGTCGGCATATTGGTCGACGGCGGGAGCAATGAAATTCGGGCGATCTACGACGAGTGGGTGGCCAAGGGAATTGAGGTCGTCGAAGAGCCAAACGAAGATGTCTTCGGTCTGACATTCGTCATTTCAGATCTGGACGGAAACCGCCTCCGCGTAGCGCCCGCAGATCACTGAGCACTCAGCCCTTGATCTCGCCGTACCGGCGCAAGGCTTCCTCACGCTCATGCGCGTGATCGACGATCGGGTCCGGGTAGTCGACCGGGCGCATCGCCTTCAACGAGTGGACGGCCTTCCCGGGAACATCGCGGAGTTCGGGAACCCACCGACGGACGTATGTGCCGTCGGGATCGAACTTCTCTCCCTGCGTGATGGGGTTGAAGACGCGGAAGAAGGGCGAAGCATCTGTGCCCGACCCTGCAGTCCACTGCCACCCGTGCTGATTGGAGGCCAAGTCACCGTCCACCAGATGCGACATGAAGAACCGTGCGCCACGCCACCACGGAATGTGTAGGTCCTTCACCAGAAAAGACGCGACGATCATTCGCACCCGATTATGCATCCAGTTCTCGGCCGCGAGTTGCCGCATGCCGGCATCCACGATCGGGAAGCCGGTCTTGCCCTCACACCAGGCCGTGAAGGCGGCGTCTGCGTCCACTCCACCGTCGTGACGTAAACGGTCGAACTTGTCGTCGTAGTTTTTCCGCGCGCTGTCGGGGCGTTGAAACAGGATGTCTGCGTAGAAGTCTCGCCACGCCAACTGGCGACGGTAAGCCTGAGCGCCGTCGCCCAGTCGCTTGGAGAGATCTGCCAACATCGTTCGCGGATGGATCGTGCCGTACTTGAGCGGAATCGACATCCGGCTCGTGGTGTCGAGGTCAGGCCGATTTCGTTCGTCGTCGTACCGGTCAAGATCGTTCTCACAGTATTCTTTCCACTGTTCGAGGGCGCCGACCTCACCGACGAAATCGCTGACGGAGGCGGATGGCGCGGGGATACTCACCCGCCGCGGGCCACCCTCCTTGTCGCTCGGATCGAACCAACGGACCGTCTGCGCATCGGTCGACGCGGGGCCCCGCCAACCGTGTTCCATCCACTGACGGAAGTACGGCGTGAACACCTTGTACGGATCACCGTCCGCCTTGGTGACGCGTCCGGGCGCCACGGCATACGGAGATCCGGTGGCGATCAACTCCACCTGCTCCGCCACGGCCGCGTCGCGCCGTCGGCCGTAGGGTCCGTAGTCGGCACTGATGTGAACTTCTTCGGCGCCAACGGATTCCGCTACACGGGGCACCACGTCCGCCGGATCACCTCGAACAACCATCAGTTTTCCGTCGAGTTGATGATCGAGCGCCGTCAAGTTGGCGAACAGTTGATCCTGACGGGGTGAGCCTGCCGGTCCGAGCAGGTTCTCGTCGAGAACGAACAAACCCAACGTCTGCCCGCCGGCATCCGACGCTGCACTCAGGGTGGGAAGGTCACCTACCCTCAGATCACGTCGAAACCAGACCACAGAGTTACTCACCCAGTCGAGCCTACCGATCAGATCCCAGAACGCATCCCACCGCACGAGCTGCAAGTTGCGCAGCTCGTTCTGTTGTCGGTTCGGAAGCGAGCCCGAGCAGTCGCTGCCGGTGCTCCTCCCCGAGCAGCAACGTGTACAACTGATCCGCGCACAGCGCAGCCTTCTGGCCGTGCTGATCGATCAATATCTTCTCCAGAAAGGCAATCGACTTGGCCGGGCCGGATTCGTAGAACGCGGCGGCCAGTTCCGGGAACTGCACGGCCTCGCCGATCATCATGCGGTGCAGCGCAATCGAGTTGTCGCTGTGCAGGGCGATGACGATGTCCACTGCAGCGGCGAGCAGGTCCGACTGGTCGCCACCGGCGTTCTCGACATACGCGTGCTGACGCGAAACAGCAGCAGCAAAGACCGCGGATTTGTCGCCGAAATAGCTGTACACGGTGCGCTTGGCGACGCCGGCCGCTGTGGCAATGGCGTCGATGGTCGTTCGAGCGAACCCGACTTCTCGAAACGAGTCGACCGCAACGTCGAGAATCTCGTTGCGTCGATCAGCTCGCTCCGCGTCGCTGGTTCTCCCACGTCTGCGCGGTTGCTCCATCAAGTCCCCTACTACCGTGCCACTCAATTAATGCTACGTTGACGTTTCATTATTTCGAACACTACAGGAGCACTGCATGACCGGACAACGACTCGTCCACGTCGCCATCGCCGACGACTGGGAAGCATGCAAGCGTTTCGGTGAGTACGAGGTCTCGACGCGCGGAATCAGTTACGACGAGGCGGGATTCATTCGCGCAACCACCCCGGACGCGCTCGATTCGGTGCTCGATCTGGTGTTCGGCGACCTCACGTTGCCACTGATCGTCGCCGTCATCGACCAGGACGCTCTGACCTCCGCGGGCATCAACGTCGAATGGGAGGCGGGAAAGCCCCGAATCCTCCGACCTCTACCGATGGACGAGGACACCGTGGTCGTCGAACTGGTCGTGGAACGCGTTGACGGGGCCTGGCCGATTCCCGACCTGACCCCGTACGCAAGCCCCGCCGGCTAGACCAGCGCAGCCTCGGGTTCGACCACGGGGGTCGACGCCTTCTTCCGGCCGGCGGCGACGCACAGCGCGATCCCGACAGCAATCCAGCACACCAGCACCAGAAGTGGCGTGGCGGCGCCATGGCCGTCGAAGAACGCCATCGAACGGACGGATGCTCCTGCGGCGCCGGGTGGGAGCAGCTGCCCCAAAGCGCCCCAACCCGCGGGCAACCACGCGGCAGTTGTCGCCATACCCGAGAGTGGGTTTCCGATGAACATCATCGTGACGGCGCCCAACGCGAATCCCTTCATCCCGAGCAGGGATTCAAGTCCCAGAATGGGCAACGAGATGGCCGACATGCCCATGGTGAGTGCGAGCGCAGTGAGCAGGTAGTTTCCGTCAAGACTATTGGTGCCGAACTGCAGAATGGCAGTCAGTGCAAAACCCGCGACAACCGCGACGCCGGCAGCGCCCAACACTCGCTTGACAATGCTCCGCGGAAACAGTTGCACGAGAACAACAGCAGGCATGATTCCGCCGAACACCAAGGGCAAGGCCAATGCCGTGAGCCCAGCACCGGTCGGGTCGTCCGCAGTCAGCGGCACAACGTCTTCGACGGGCACCTTTGCCCCCGAGGCCTCCGAGAGGCCGTTGGCCACCCCGGTCAGGGTCTGGGCGATCGGGGTTCCGCCTGCAGTCGCGATCAACACGTGAGGACCGTTGGCATCAACGGCGATTCCGCCGACCACGTCGCGATTCCGAATCGCGTCACGCAGGGCGTCGGCGTCAGCGAATTCTCGAGTATCGAAGGCGCCTTGCTTACTCGCCTCGAGCGAGGTGCTGATCTGTTCGGTTGCCGGAGCTGGACCGGTGATGCCCAACTTCAGTTCGTGCGGGCCACTGTTGACCGAGGGCAGTACGAAGGCAAGCAGCATCAGCCCGATCACGGCGGACAAGCCCAACACCACAGCCACCAACTTCTTGCGGTCCCGTGCTTCAACTTCGGCGTTCATAACTACCTTCCCTAAGTGGAAGTTTTTCCTCCACTATTTGTGGAAGATATTCCTCCGGTTATGATGAACTGTCAATACCGGAGGTGAATGTGCGAGCCGATGCACGTGAACGCAGAAACGCAATAGTCGACGCCGCACGAGCGGTGTTCACCGAGCGCGGGCACGACGCGCCCCTCGACGCAGTCGCAGAACTCGCGAAAGTGGGCATCGCCACGCTGTATCGGAACTTTCCGACGCGCGAGGACCTCGTGACCGCCGTCGCCGTCGCAACACTGACCGATGTTCGCGAGGCTGCCGACATCGCACTCACGGCAATGTCCACCGATCCCACAAACGCGTGGCACACGCTGGTGGACCGCCTCGTGGAACTGCGCCTGGGTGCGCTCATTCCTGCACTGGTGGAACGCAGTTTCACCGAGCTGGCGCCCGAAGTTCTGGCGGTGCGTGAGGTGACGAAATCGAAGATGACCGCGACGATCGGCGCCGCTCAGAGCGCCGGACTGGTTCGCGCCGATCTGCAACCGCTCGAATTCGTCATGGCTCTGGCCAAACTGACGCGTCCGCAAATCGAATTGTCCGACGAGGCCATGCCGAACCTGGTCCCGCGGTTGGTCGCGGTGTTCATGGCCGGTCTGCGTCCGGACGGTACCGACTTGCCGGTCTGATCGGCGAAACCCGACGTACCAGGCAAGGCACAATGGGGCTGTGACCGAGATACCGAAAATCCTCGTAGTCGACGACGACGCAGACGTCCTGACCTCACTCGAACGCGGATTGCGGCTCTCGGGATTCACCGTACTGACGGCAGTGGACGGCGCCGACGCGCTCCGAGTGATCTCCGACAAGCGACCGGACGCGGTAGTCCTCGACATCAACATGCCGGTGCTCGACGGCACCGGTGTGGTGACGGCGCTTCGTGCCGCCGGCAACGAAATCCCGATCTGCGTGCTCAGCGCACGCAACTCGGTCGACGATCGCATCGCCGGGCTCGAATCCGGCGCAGACGACTACATGGTCAAACCGTTTGTCCTCGCCGAACTGGTTGCCCGGATCCGCGCAATGCTCCGTCGCAGCAACACTCCGGCCGGCGATCACTCCGAGGGAACGAACACCCTGCGGGTCGGCAACCTCGACATCGACCTCTCCGGCCGCCGGGTTCGCGTCGACGGCAAGGAAGTACCGCTCACCAAACGTGAATTCGAGCTACTCGAAGTGCTCGCTCACAATTCCGGCATCGTGCTTACTCGCGAACGTCTCCTCGAACTCGTGTGGGGCTACGACTTCGTCGCCGACACCAACGTCGTGGACGTCTTCATCGGCTACCTGCGTCGAAAGTTCGAATCCGGCGGTTCACCTCGTCTGCTGCATACCGTTCGCGGCGTCGGGTTCGTGCTTCGGGAGAACCCGTGAAGCGTCGCCGCTTCTCACTACGAACTCGCGTTGCCGCGGCCGCGGCACTGGGGGCGACGTTCATCGTCATCGCACTCGGCGTGGTCGTTGCACTGGCTATCGCACGAAACAATCTGGCGCAGTTGGACCGTCGCTTGGAGACGGCATCGACGGTCATCGTGGCCAATGCGGCAACAGCGGGACCTTTTCTTGGCGCATTCGGAGACGGCGGAGCGTTCTCCGTGACCATCCGCTCCGACACCGACGGAACCGTCAAATCCAGTACCCCGACGCGACTGCCCGAATTACCGGTCGGCTCGGCGACCGTCGACGTGGACGGTACGAAGTACCGGGCTTACACCGCCGAGGCCGACGGAATCAATGCTCTGGTCTCGCTGGCGGTTCCCTATGCCGAGGCGCGGGACATCACGGTCGACCAACAGCGTCAGGTTGCGTTCTTCGGCGTCGGAGCCGTAGCGGCCGCAGCCGCGTTGGGATGGTTGTTCGGTGGCCCGGCGGTGCGCCCACTCGTGGAATTGACCCGCCGGATCGCCAGGCGAGATCCCGATCTCGCCACCGAGGTTTCCGGCATCCGTGAAGCGGACGAGCTTGCCGCAGCAGCAGAATCGATGCTCAGCGACGTCGCCCGGGCACAGGCCGCGACCAACTCGGCCCTTGCTGCCGCTCGGGACTTTGCTTCCGCCTCGGCTCACGAACTCCGAACTCCGTTGACGGCGATGCGAACCGACATCGAAGTGTTGTCCATTCACGATCTCGACCACGAGCAGCGACGTGAGATCCTCACAGATCTGGCCCGCGCACAGGGCCGCGTCGAATCGACTCTCCGGGACCTGGAGCGACTGGCGAAGGGCGAGTTGTCGACGGCTGAGGACTTCAAGGACACCGATTTGACCGAGGTATGCGACATCGCGGCCGACGATGCACGACGCCACCACCCGAGCGTCGATGTCAGTGTCGTCACGGTGGATTCCCCACTCCCCTATTGCATCCGGGCCCTTCCCGGTGGAATCCGGTTGATCCTCGACAACGCGATCACCAATGCAGTCCGCCACGGCGGCGCGAGCACGGTGCGCATCACCCTCGCGCGCCCGGTCGATTCACCGGACACCGTCACGATCACGATCGACGACAACGGTTGCGGAATACCGGCCGAGGAACGCTCGAGCGTCTTCGAACGCTTCACTCGCGGATCGACGGCAGGCAAGACGGGTTCCGGTTTGGGCCTGGCGCTGGTGGCGCAGCAGGCGGCCCTGCACGGCGGACGCACGACATTTCACGACAGTCCGCTCGGCGGGGCTCGCCTGCTGGTCGAACTCAGGGATCAGCCCGGACCCGAATAGCGCCTTCAGGTCTCGATCAACTCGCCGATCCCTGACGCTGTCACTTCGATGACCCGAGCCGAGCCGATGTCGAAGAACAGTCCGGCGATACGCAGGCGACCATCCACACGGGCCTGACCCACCAGAGGATGGCGTTCGAGAGTCTGCAATTGGACTGCAACATTGACCATTCCGAGCTGATCGACCTCCGAGAAACCTGCCTCGGCCGCAGCACGCGCGACCGGATGGCCACTCGTGTACGCCTGCAGACTCGTCTCCGCATGCCGCAGCCATTCCCCGACAACTCCCGATTCCGACGAACTGTTCGTCAGGAGTGCTTGCATCGCTCCGCAGCCCGAATGTCCGCACACGATCACCGAACTGACACCCAACTCGTCGATCCCGAAGGCCAGTGCCGCTTCCACCGACGTATCGCGGCCGCCGGCAGGAACCAAGTTTCCGACGTTGCGCACAGTGAACAGGTCACCTGGGCCACTGCTCGTGATGATGTTCGGCACCACTCGCGAATCTGCGCAGGTAAGGAAAAGAGAGTCGGGATTCTGGCCGTCGCGCAACTGATCCATGTGCGGCCGTATCGCTTCGGCGCGATGGCGATGATAGTTGGACACCCCGTCGAGAATGGGTCGCAAGGCTGGCGGGCTGCTCAGATTCCTTCCCGAAGCCTGTGGTTGCCAACTACCCCACGGAGCGAGCAATCCGCGCAGGTCGGTGACTGCGGCGCCGCGCTTCGGCGGACCGGTGGTCGCGCTCTCCATACTCACCGAGCCAACTTCGTCGATGATCACCGAACCACCTGCCAACTCGTACTGCCTCGCCCACTCTTCGATGACGTCGAAGACGGCATGGTCGAGGAAGTCGACGGACAACTCGACGGTGACGTCCGACCGCGGCGGGATGCCGGCGAGTACCGAGGTGAGCTTGGGCAGCACCAGGAAGGTGCACGACCCTTCGACCAGCACCCGCCACTTCCCGGAATCCTTGTCACCCAACTCTTCTGCCGTGACCGACGCACGGATGACACGCCACACCAGGAGGGCGATCGCCAACGCCAATCCGATCAGCACGCCCTCGAGCAGGTTCAAGAACACGACGCCGACCACCGTGATGCCGTACACCCACAGATCACCGGTGCGTCGCGCCAACCGAATGTGCGCCAGCTTGACCAGTTGAATACCGATGACGATCAACAGTCCGGCAAGCGCAGACTTCGGAATCTGCTGCACCAACCCGGCCAGCGCGGCCGAGAACAGCAGGATCCACAGGCCGTGCATGATCGACGACGCACGGGATTTCGCCCCGGCTTCGACATTGGTGGCGCTGCGTACGATCACACCCGTGACGGGCAGGCCGCCGATCGCCCCGGACACCATGTTCGCAGTACCTTGGCCGAGCATCTCACGATCGAAGTTCGAGCGCGGGCCCGAGTGCATCTTGTCCACAGCCACAGCCGAGAGCAGACTCTCGACGCTGGCGATCAGTGCGATGGTCAGGATGCCGGTTGCGACGCCGAGCCACTGGCCGTCCGGCAGAGCGGGAAGTCCGATCGAGTCCAACAAAGATCCGTCGAGAGCAATACGTTCGACGTCGATCGGCAGCAGGAGCGAAGCGAGAGTTGCCAATACGATGCCGACCAATGCCGCAGGCACCTTCCGGACGCCCGCGGGGAGATAGCGCCACCCGAGAAGAGTGGCGATGACAACGAGTCCGATCATCAAGTCCTCGACGTGCAGGGCACCGATCTGTGCGGGCAACTGCCGTAGATTGTCCAGCGCCGAACTGGCCGAGCTTCCGCCTAGCAACACGTGAACCTGTTGTAGCGCAATGGTGATGCCGATACCGGCGAGCATCGCATGCACCACCACCGGCGCAATAGCCAGTGCCGCACGGGCAATTCGGCTGAGCCCGAACACAATCTGCAAAATTCCGGCGCCGACGGTGATCAGGCAGGTGACTTTCCACCCGAACTTGCCGATCAGTTCGGCGACCACCACGGTCAGACCGGCTGCGGGACCACTGACTTGCAGCGGTGAACCTCCCACCGCTCCGGCCACTACTCCGCCGACGATCGCGGCGATCAGACCTGCCATGATCGGCGCCCCGGAGGCGATCGCAATTCCCAAGGACAAGGGAAGCGCCACCAGGAAGACGACCAGCGACGCCGGCACGTCGTATCTGATCAGTTGCTCGAGATAATGCCGGCTTCCACCACCCGGCGGAGACGAATCCCCCACGACGGCTTCGTCTGCGGATGATTGTGCGTGCACTACGGACTGCGTCGACATAGATCTCCTCGCCGGACCCCGGATCCGGCTGCTGGGCAACATGTTCGAAGCGAATCGGCGATCGGTATCGCCGATCGACTGTGACCATGGTAACCGCGATTCCTTACTGTTCCCTTAGATGCGAACCCAGACGTGGTCGACGTCACCGCCGCCCGGCACTGTGACTCGAACCTGAACGTCGGTCCAGAAGAGCGATCGAATTGCTTTAACCCGCAAGCATTTTCGTACGGGTCGCCCGAGTGTTCAGCACAGCTGAATGCCGTCGGCGATAATGGTCGGGAGTAAATGCTCAACCACAACGATGTGAAGGCAGGCACCATGTCCGATCAGTACGTCGCCGCGCAGGACCGCTACGAAGCCATGCCCTACCGCCGAACCGGTCGGAGCGGTCTCAAACTCCCGGCGATCTCGCTCGGGCTCTGGCACAACTTCGGCGACGACGTACCGATCGAGAACCAGCGCGCAGTCCTGCGGCGGGCATTCGATCTCGGAATCACGCACTTCGATCTGGCCAACAACTACGGGCCGCCGTACGGAAGCGCCGAGACGAACTTCGGCAGGATCCTGCGTGAGGATTTCCCTTCGTACCGCGAGGAGTTGGTCATCTCGTCGAAGGCCGGGTGGGACATGTGGCCCGGTCCTTACGGGTTCGGCGGTTCCCGCAAGTACTTGCTGTCATCCCTCGACCAGTCGCTCGGCCGACTCGGAGTCGATTACGTCGACATCTTCTACAGCCATCGCCCCGACGCCGAGACTCCGATCGACGAGACCGCAGGCGCGCTGATCAGTGCCGTTCAGCAGGGCAAGGCGCTGTACGCGGGTATCAGTTCGTATTCGCCGGAGCGCACCCGTGAAATCGCCGCACTGCTCGCCGCTGCGGGGGTCCCTTTGTTGATCCACCAGCCGAGCTATTCGATGCTGAATCGGTGGATCGAGCAGGACCTGCTTTCGGCTGTCGACGATCTCGGAGTGGGCGTCATCGCGTTCTCGCCGCTCGCGCAAGGCATGCTCACCGACCGGTATCTGAACGGCGTCCCCGAGAATTCTCGCGCCGCCCAAGGTAAGTCACTCGATCCGTCGTGGTTGACCGACGACGCTCTCACCCACATCCGCGCGCTCAACGACATCGCGGCAGACCGCGGCCAGTCGCTGGCTCAGCTGGCACTGAGTTGGGCACTCCGCGATTCGCGGGTCACCTCGGTATTGATCGGTGCATCCAGCGTCGCCCAACTCGAAGCCAACGTCGGCGCGCTCGACAATCTCGAATTCAGCACAGCCGAACTGGCCTCCATAGATCAGCACGCAAAGGACAGCGGCATCAATCTGTGGGCAGAGGCCAGTTCGATCTGAGCGATCACCTGCGCTAGAGCTGAGGCAACTCCACGTTCACGTGCTCGCCCTCTTCGAATACGGCCGAAGCAGGCCCGACGATCAAGGGATCCGGAGTACCGACTGCCCGGTGATCCTTGTTGGGATAGTCGAAGCTGGCGAGCACGTGACGCATCGCTTCGAGGCGGGCGCGCTTCTTGTCGTTGCTCTTGATCACCGTCCAGGGCGCATCCCCGGTATCGGTGTAGAAGAACATCGCTTCCTTGGCCTGCGTGTAGTCGTCCCACTTGTCGAGCGAAGCCAGATCAGTCGGTGAGAGCTTCCACTGACGCACCGGGTCTGTTCGACGGGCTGCGAATCGCGCCAACTGCTCTTCCCGGCTGACCGAGAACCACAGCTTGTGCAGATGGATCCCGGAGTTGACGAGCATCCGCTCGAAGTCCGGGGTCTCTCTCATGAACTCGAGGTACTGAGTCGGCGTGCAGTAACCCATCACTCGTTCGACACCGGCGCGGTTGTACCAGGACCGGTCCATCATCACGATCTCGCCGCCGCTGGGTAGGTGTGCGACATACCTCTGGAAGTACCACTGCGTTCGCTCGATGTCTGTGGGCTTCTCGAGCGCGACGACCCGGGCACCACGAGGATTGAGATGCTCGGTGAACCTCTTGATCGACCCGCCCTTACCGGCAGCATCGCGACCTTCGAAGATAATGAGCACTTTCTGCCCGGTTTCCTTGACCCACAGCTGCAGCTTGAGCAACTCGATCTGCAGACGCCGCTTCTTCCGCTCGTACTCGCGGCGCGACATCTTCTTCTCGTACGGATAGCCCTGCTTCCAGGCATCCGCGAACTCTGAGGGCTCGAGTCCGCCGAGCTTGTGCTTGAGACTCGAGAGCTCGTCGATCTCGGCCGCATAGTCCTCGGTGACGGAAATTCTGGTCGACGGGGTCGGCAGGTCAGGAACCCGACCGTCCACACCGCTGGAGTCGGGGCTCATGAATACGCACTCCCTGTCGTCGAAATGAACGAACGTCCGGAAAGTGAATTTTACGCGCCGAAGCCCTCCGCCGCGGGGCCGAAGCGAATGTTGCTTGGCATCGAGGAGGTAACGACAGGTCCGGCTTCCCAGGCGCCGAACCCCCACGCGGTACCTTGATCGAGGTAACTGAGACGGTCGGTAACCCCCGAGAGAAGAGAGTTCTGGCGAGATGCGAGTAGACGGACGGGAGATCCCGGTAACGGGAAGCCTCCTGCCACCACTGCACCGCCGTACGAGCGACATCATGCGGGTCGCGATCGCTGCCGTGCTGCTCGGCGGCGTCATCGCGGGCTCTCTGATCACCCGAAGTCAGTGGGACGCCCTCGAAACGTCGGTGTCCAACATCGTCGGAGTGCTGTCGCCGAGCCTGTCCGACACTGTGTACCTCCTCTACGGCATCGCAATCCTGGCGCTACCGTTTGCCATTCTGATCGGGCTCATCGTGGGGCGCCGATGGAAGTTGCTGGCCGGATACGCCGCTGCCGGCCTGTGCGCCGGACTCGCGCTGTCGTTCACCGGTACAGGACTCGCCGCACCCAAGTGGCACCTCGACGTCCCCGACCGACTCGACGCCACGTTCCTGTCCCAATTTCTCGACGATCCGCGGTGGATTGCGATGCTCGCGGCGGTGCTCACCGTCTCGGGTCCGTGGCTACCGAAAAAGTGGCGACGAGCCTGGTGGACGCTGCTTCTGCTGTTTGCGCCCATTCACCTGATCGTCAGCTCGATCGTTCCCGCCCGATCGATGCTGGGTCTCGCCGTCGGCTATCTGATCGGCGCGGTGATCGTTCTTGCCGTCGGCACACCTGCCCTCGAAGTGCCGTTGGACTCTGCAGTACGCGTGCTCGCGCGGCGTGGTTACCGCGTCACCGCTTTCCGCGTCGTGAGTCCCTCGGGAATCGGCCCGCTGGTCATGTCCGCCGACATCGACAAGGCTCCGGACGACGAACCGTTCGACGAACTGATTGTCGAGTTGTACGGACAGAACCAGCGAAGCAGCGGAGCAATTCGACAGACGTTCCGCTGGATCTCGTTCCGGAACCGTGAAACTCCTCCCCCTTACGGATCGCTTCGGCGCGCCGTCGAACATCGCGCGCTGATGGGTATCGCGTTCGCCGACATCGGTCTGGCCAGTTCCAAAGCCGTCGCCATCTCGGTGCTCGATCGCGGATGGGAGATGTACGCCCGCCCGAGCCCCCGCGGTATCCCACTTGCCGTCGCCGTCGAAAACCAGGCGGACGAGGAAGAATCCTCCAAACTGATCGACGCGTTGTGGCAAACACTGCACACCATTCACGTACATCAGATGGCGCACGGTGACCTGCGCGCTTCCGAGATTCGCGTCGAGGGCGGAACGATCCTCTTCGGCGGCTACGCGTACTCCGAATTCGGCGCCACCGAAGTTCAGATGCAGTCCGACAACGCCCAACTTCTTTTTGCCACCGCATCACTGTTCGGCGTCGACGCAGCGGTGGACGCCGCGATTCGTGCGCAAGGCGCAGACACGATTCTCGCTGCCTCCGGCCGATTGACCACCTCGGCGTTGCCCAACCGAATTCGGCGGACCGCCGAGGATTCGGCAAAATTGATGACCGAGATCCGAGACGAGGTCGGCGCGAAGAACGGGATCGAAAAGGTCGCTCCCGCACAGGTCACCCGGTTCAGTCGCAATCAACTGATCCAGCTCGTTCTGCTCATCGGATTGGTCTACGTCGCCTATCCGTTCATCAGCCAGGTACCCGCATTCATCACGGAGTTGAAGACAGCCAACTGGTGGTGGGCACTGCTCGGCCTCGGCGTCTCCGCACTGACGTACGTCGGCGCGGCAGCGGCCCTGTGGGCCTGTGCGTCGTCGATGGTCAGTTACCGCAACCTCCTGATCATGCAGGTGGCCAACACCTTTGCCGCGACGACAACTCCGGCCGGAGTCGGCGGGCTCGCCCTGAGTGTGCGGTTCCTGCAGAAGGGCGGACTCGGTACCGTCCGTGCAACGGCCGCAGTCGCGCTTCAACAGACGGTTCAGGTGGTCACCCACGTCGGCTTGCTGATCTTCTTCTCGATCGTCGCCGGACGCGATACAAACCTCTCGCACTTCATCCCGGGATCCACTGTTCTGTATCTGGCGGGTGGCGTCGCGCTCGGAGTTCTCGGTGCATTCATGTTCATTCCGAAACTTCGTGGGTGGCTGCGCGACGATCTGCGTCCTCAGATCACCGAGGTGTTGGGTGAACTGAGCCAACTTGCACGAAACCCGACCCGATTCCTCATCATCGTGGGCGGCAGCGCTGCAACAACTCTCGGTGCCGCCCTGGCTCTGTGGGCAAGCGTCGAGGCATTCGGCGGCGGAACGACGTTCATCACCGTCACCATCGTGACGATGATCGGTGGAACCCTCGCCTCGGCAGCTCCGACACCGGGTGGCGTCGGAGCCGTCGAGGCCGCCCTCATCGGTGGCCTGTCCGCGTTCGGATTGCCGGCAAGCATCGCTGTGCCGTCGGTTCTGCTCTACCGAGTCCTGACCTGCTGGCTCCCGGTGTTCTGCGGCTGGCCGACCCTGCGCTGGCTGCAGAAGAACGACATGGTCTGAGCGTTCACTGCCGGCGAACGATGTGCGCCTGCAACGCTTCACCGTCGTCGTCGACCCAGCCCTTGCCCTGGGCGTAGTCGACCATCGCCGCCACTCCGTCGACGTCAGTGGCGCTCTCGCGAACACGGGCTACCGAGATGAATGCACTTCCACCGCTGACGTATCCGTAATTCCGAAGGCGCAAGAGCTCGTCCAGTTCGGAATCGGCGATGTCGCCGGTCACCTCGACGTGAAAGGCCTTCAGGTTGTCCACATCGCGGACGCTGACGCGGCCGTTGTCCACCAGTACATACATGGCTTTCCTTTCCTGGATCACTCACGACGGTGAGTGCGTACCGAATACACGCCGGTGATAGGTCAGTGGATTCGCCTCGCAGTGCCAGGCGTCGTCCACCGATCCTGTCACGATCTTGTGATCACCACCGTCCACGACGGCGTCCACGGTGCACGCGATCCAGATGGGAGCCTGCCCCTCCCTGACGGCATGCGCGTGAGCGCGGACAGCATAAGCACTACTTCAAAAAAACGGACAACTTCGCTGCCTACCAGCACTGTTGATGCCGATAACCGATACTGAGCTTTATGTCGGAACTCGGAAATGAACCAGACTCGAAGCAGAAGGCGGTGCTCGAGCGACACGCGTCATGGATCGAATTGTTCTTCGACCTGGTCGTGGTAGCCGGTATCGGTCAGCTGGCTCACCTGCTCCACGGTTCGCCGTCGTGGTCGGATGTCGCGCTCTACGCCTTGCTCTATCTCGCGTTCTGGACCGCATGGGCGACGTTCACGATGTACGGCAACGTTGCCGGCGACCGCGTCCGAATCCCGAGCATGCTGATCGCCATGTTCGGACTGGCAGTCATGATGGCGGCCGTGGCCGGCATCCACGACAACCATGCGCTGGCCTTCGCTGTCGCCTACGTGGCCGTACGTCTGCTCGCGAGTCGGGTGTGGCACAACGGCCAGATCGTCGTGGACTGGCCGATCGCCCAGATGTCTCTCGGTGTGATCCCGTGGATCGTCTCGTTCTGGTTCGAGGGTGAAACTCGGTTCTGGCTCTGGACTGCCGGTGTGACCATCGATCTGCTGATCATGTTCCTCGTCTCCGGCAGCGCGATCATGGAAGACGCGCAGGAAAAGCTCGACCGCATCATCAAGGTTCGCGGGTTCAAGGACGACCGGATGCCCGAACTCGAAGCCCTGCACTCCGATCGGGCTCATCTTGCCGAGCGGCTGGGCCTGTACGTCATCATCGTATTGGGCGAGGGTGTGATCCTCGTGATCTCTGCAGCCTCGAAGCTCACCTGGGACTCCACGGTGGTCAGCCTCGCAGTCGGATCGTTTGTCCTGCTCTCGGGTATGTGGGCACTCTCGCTTCTCTACGGCCACGCCGGTGTTCCGCACCTGCAGCCCGAGAAGTTTCCCGCTCGCATCGACATGGCACTGCACTGTTTCACCACCGGCGCTATCGCGGTTCTGGTCGCGGGCCTCGGAGCTGCCACCGAACACGGCGCGGAACACACACCCGCGAACCTACGGTGGTTGTTGTGCGGAAGCATCGCAGTCTATTTCGGAATCAGCACCGTGGCGGGGCTGTTTGCGCGATCGGACCGACGGTGGCTGCTCGGCTGGGCGCTCCCCTGCACCGCCGTCCCCATCGTCATGGGCATTGTCGGCACGCACATGAGCGCCACGTGGATCATCTGGGTGCTGGTGGCCACCGTGACCTGGCAGAACGGCTACGAGTATGCGCAGGTGCGGCGTTCGCGCCGCTCTGCTGTGCGCCTTTATTAACCCCCCGCGGTTAATAAAGGCGCACAGCAGGGACGGTCTTTACCCTCACCGCCGGGTCGAAGCGATAGGGCTGAGCCAGCACGATTCCAGCCAATCGCTTACGCAACCTCGACATCTCGGCCCGGACGGTCACCGTCTTACGCGGATCGCCGAACAACTCTGAGGCGAGCTGCGAGGCCGTGAGACCCTCGGGCGCCTGTGTCAGAGCCAGGAGGATCTGCGAATGACGCGGGCTGAGGTCGATGCTCCAACCTCCCAAGTCCGAGGAGTACCGCAGTTCCATCGCATTCGAATCTCGCAGGTCCAATTCGACTTCGGCACAGACATTTCCAGACGCCGGGTTCGTCTGAGGGCGAATGAGCCAGCCGCCCGGAAGTGGCTCGCACATACACAATCCGAGTGACGGGAGCCAATGCTCGCCGCTGCTCATCACTTTCGGCAGTGCGATGCGGTAGATCGGCGCCATCGAATCCACCGCAGCAACCCAGCCACTACGGTCCACAACCATTGTCGGCTGACTCGCGCGAGCCAGCGTCGACGCCGAGATCATCCGAAGCCGATCCAATCCGATTCGATGCTTCTCCCGCAGTGCGGATTCCGCCAGTCTGGCCACGCTGTCCACCAAAGCGAGAGTCGACGGGTGGACAGTGCCCGCTGCGCCGGCGACGTTGACGACGGCGAGCGCCCGGCGACTACGCGGATCCCGAACCGTCGCCCCGGAGCAAGTCCACGGATGCTGCGAGCGCGAGTAGTGCTCGGCCGAGAACACCTGCACTGCCGAACCTGATGCCAACGAAGTACCGATCCCGTTGGTACCGACAGCTTCCTCGGTCCACGACGCACCCTCGATCATCCCGAGGCGTTCGGCCCGATCCAGCATTCGACCGGGCCCGTGGCGCCAGAGGATGCGACCCTGTCGGTCCGCCACCACTATCAAATTCGCGTCGTCCGGGCCGACGAGCGGCGCCAGACCGCGTACCGCCTCGTCGAAGATCTCAGTCATTCCGGCCGCAACCCCGACTCTCTTCGATCTCCGAGGCACGAGTGGTCTTCGTGATCGAACACCGCTCCGGATCGAGACCGAGGGCGCGCAGACGCGACCACGAATCGGCGATCACGGAGCGCGGGCGCGCGGGCGGTTTGCGCCCGGACATCGTTGCTTCGTACACGGATTCGAGAACACGTGCGTACTGCGCCGGGTCTTCACCACTACCCAGGGCCGGTTCGAGTCGATTCGTTGCGCCGATCACACTCCAGTCCTATGTGATGGGGTCATCGAAAGCGAGCGTTGCACCCGGTTGCAGAGTTGTCCGCGTGCGTGAACGTAGGACGTCGTTCACGCACGCGGACTGTGCTCATGCGTTGAGGGGTCTCCCCAGCGCCGAGAGCACAGACTCGTGCATTGCCTCCGAGAGCGTCGGATGAGCAAACACGACCTCGGCGAGATCATCGCCGGTGGCTTCGAGGGATCGGGCGATACCGAAACCCTGGATCTGCTCGGTCACATCCGGACCGACCATGTGCGCGCCGAGCAGTTCCCCGGTATCGGCGTCGAAGATCGTCTTGACGAAGCCTTCGGCCTCGCCGATCGCCAATGCCTTGCCGTTCGCCTGCAGGTCGAAGTGTCCGACCCGCAGCGTGCGACCAGTACCGGCGCACTGCTTCTCCGTCAGACCCAGACTCGCCACCTGCGGGCGGGCATACGTGCATCCCGGAACGTAGTCGCGATCGAGCGGATGAACATCGGCCACGCCTGCCAGCTTTTCGACGCACAGGACAGCTTCGTGACTTGCCTTGTGCGCCAGACATGGAGCGCCCGCGACGTCACCGATTGCGTAGATCCCGAAGGCACTGGTACGGCACCACTGGTCGGTGACGATCGCACCACGCTCGATCTCGACGCCCAGAGCCTCCAACCCCAGATCCTCGACGTTGCCGGTGATCCCGGCAGCCACCAACACCCGGTCCACGGTCACCGCCTGGACACCGTCGCTCGTCTGCACGTTCACTTCGACGGCGTCGGCGCCGACGGTCACCGCCGACACCGAGGCTCCGGTGTGAATCGTGATGCCACGCTTCTCGAACTGCTTGCGCACGAACGCCGAAATCTCTTCGTCCTCGACCGGCATGATGTGTGGTGCCATCTCGACGATGGTCACCTCGGTGCCGAGATCGCGGTACAGGCTGGCGAATTCGACTCCGATCGCGCCGGACCCGATCACGAGCAGCGACTTCGGTAGTTCCTTCGGGACGAGTGCGTCGAAGTAGGTCCACACCCGATCACCGTCGGGGGCAACCCCGGGAATCGAACGCGGCCGGGCGCCGGTTGCAATGATCACGTGGTCGGCTCGATACGTCTGACCTTCCACGGACACGACGCCCTTGTCCACCAACTTCGCGGTGCCTGAGATGACGTCTACGCCGTTCTTCTTCATCAGGTAGGCAACACCGCCGGACAATTTCTCCGAAACCCCTCGGCTGAACGACACCAACTTCGAGATGTCGAACTGGACAGACGCCGAACTGAATCCGTATTTGTCGAGTTCACTCAAGGTATGCGCGACGTCCGCGCCGTGAAGCATCGCTTTGGTGGGGATACAACCCCAGTTGAGGCAGATTCCGCCGAGGCGATCACGTTCTACCAGCGCAACGTTCAACCCCAACTGGGCGGCCCGGATCGCCGCCACGTAACCACCGGGGCCACCACCGATGACAAGAACGTCGTACTTCTTCGACGTATTGCTTTCCACCACAGCCCCTTACACCAACATCAGCGCGGGAGAAGCGACAAAGCGCTGGAGCTCCCGAAGGAAGGTCGCACCCAAGGCTCCGTCGATCACCCGGTGATCGCACGAGAGGGTCACGGTCATCACGGTCCGGACGGAAACACTGTCGCCGACCACCACGGCCCGCTTCTCCCCCGCACCTACGGCCAGGATCGCTCCCTGGGGCGGGTTGATGATCGCGTCGAATGCCTTGATCCCGAACATGCCGAGGTTGGACACCGTGAACGTTCCGCCTTGGAATTCTTCGGGACGGAGTTTGCCGGTCTTCGCCTTGGTGGCCAACGAGAGCACCTCACCGGAGATGTCCGCCAACGACTTGGTGTTCGCACTACGCACGATGGGCGTAATCAGTCCGGTCGGAAGTGCAACTGCCACCGAGACATCCGCCGACGCGAATCGAAGAACCGATTCGTTCGCGGCATCGAATTGGACGTTCACGTCCGGCACCTTCATCAGCGCAGCCGCGCAGGCCTTCACGATGAAGTCGTTGACCGACAGCTTGACCGCCGGGACAGTCGAATTGATCTCCTTGCGCAGAGCGAGGAGCGCATCGAGCTCGAGATCCGCCGTGAGCCGGAAATGGGGAGCCTGCTGCTTGGACGCCTGCAACCTGCCGGCGATTGCCGATCGCATGGGCGTGAACGGAATTGTGTCGTACTCGGGTTCGACGGCAATGGTTCCCGTCTGAGCCGCCGCTTCTGGCAGGAGCTGCGCGGAACGAGCGGCGTCGTGCACGTCGGCGACGCAGACGCGTCCCCGCGAGCCTGTCGGACGACAATCGTGCAGGTTTACGCCCAGCGATCGGGCAGTTCTGCGTGCGACCGGGGTGGCAGGCACGGCACTGTCGTCGGCGGTTGATCGCAGCGGGAGGCCGGATCTCGTGGCCGGCGCTACTGTCGCAACAGTGCCACCGGCGTCACGAATCGCGTCGTCGATGTCTCGGACACTGATCCGCCCGAGTGGGCCGGTACCAACTACGGCGGCGAGATCGATTCCGAGCGCTTCGGCACGTCGGAGTGCTCGAGGACTCGCAAACACGTCGCTCTGCGTCGTGCCCTGCAGAACACTCGGTACGACGGTGGAACCGGTTGGTGCAGGTTTCGCTGCAACAACCACCTTCGCAGCGGGTGTAGCCGTAGGTGTCGCGGGAGCCTCCGGTTCGGCAACTGGTGAGGGTGCCGGCTCTTCCGCCGGCGCGGTTGCGCCGCGAGCGGCGAGGAACTGCTCGATCTCCGCATCCGTCGTGGACGCATCGGCGGACACACCGATCACGGCACCGACGGGCAGAGTCTGCCCCGGTATGCCGACGATCTTGCGGAGAACACCGTCGAACGGCGCCTCCAGTTCGTTGGTGATCTTGCTGGTCTCGATCTCACAGATCAACTGGCCCTTGGTGAACGAGTCACCTTCCTCGATGAGCCACGCGTTGACCAACCCCTCCTCCATGGAGAGCCCCCATTTGGGGATGTCGATAGCTTTGATGTCAGCCATGATCAGGCTCTCACCAGCTTGCGAACCGACTCTTCGATGCGCGCAACGTCAGGCAGCCAGGCAGTTTCGAGGGTCGGTGAGAACGGAACCGGAGTATGTGGCGGCGTGATCAGTTCGATCGGCGCTTTCAGGTAGTTGAATCCCTTGGTGGCGATCAGCGCGGCCACGTCGTGCCCGAAACCGCAGCGGGCGGCGGATTCGTCGACGATCACGACGCGTCCGGTCGATGCGACGGATTCGAGGATGCCGTCCTCGTCCAATGGTGAGACGGTACGAGGATCGACGACCTCGACCGAAATACCCTCGGCGGCCAGCTTGTCCGCTACGTCATTGGCGCGGTTCACCATTGCGGACAAAGCGATGATCGTGACGTCGTCGCCCTGCCTGGTGTAGTTGGCGACGCCGAACGGAATCGCGTACGGCTCGTCCGGCACCTCGCCCTTGAGGTCGTAGAGCACCTTGTGCTCACAGAACACAACAGGATCGTCGTCCCGGATAGCCTGGATGAGAAGGCCTTTGGCGTCGTAGGCGTTGGACGGCGCGACCACTTTCAGGCCAGGCACCGCGGCAAACACGTTGTACGGAGACTGAGAGTGCTGCGCAGCGGCGGAGAAACCGGCGCCGATCATGCCTCGCACCACCAGCGGAGTTCTGGCTTTGCCACCGAACATGTAGCGGAACTTGGCAGCCTGGTTGTAGAGCGCGTCGTAGGAGACTCCGAAGAAGTCCATGAACATCAGCTCGGCGACCGGCCTCAGCCCGGTCAGTGCGGCTCCGGCAGCCATTCCGATGATCGCGGATTCGGTGATCGGGGTATCGATTACACGCTCCGATCCGAACTCCGTCCACAATCCCTTGGTGACGCCCAGGACACCGCCGAATGCCTCGATCTTCTTCGTCTCCAGATCGGGATTGGTACCGGCATGCCCACCGCGTACGTCCTCACCGATCAGGACGACGCTCGGATCTCGTTGCATTTCTTGAGCGATGGCCTCTTTGACGGCCTCGCGGTAGGTCTTCTTCGACACGTTCTCGGCTTCCACGCTTGTCATCTCGGGCTCCTCAGTACGACACGTAGACATCGGTCAGCAGATTTTCGACTGGTGGGTACGCTGCGGCGCGCGCCTTCGCCACCGCCTCGTCCACCAGCACTCGCGACTGCTCGTCCACCGCGTCCAGATCAGCGGTGCTGACCTTCTTCGCATCCACACTGCTACGGAAATTCTTGAGCGGATCCTTGGTTTCCCGCAGTTGCGCAACCTGTTCCGCCGTGCGGTACAGCTGCGCGTCACCCTCGAAGTGGCCGTGCCAACGGAATGCGGCCGCCTCGATCGTGGTAGGGCCACCGCCGGTCCTGGCTCGCTCGGATGCTTCCGCCATCGCGTCGTAGACCGCGAAGAAGTCGGTGCCGTCCACCTTGACGGCAGGCATTCCGAAGGATGCAGCGCGGGCGGCGATGTCGGGTGCGCCCACCGCGTAGTCGGTTCCTGTTGCTTCACCGAATCCGTTGTTCTCGATCACGAAGACGATCGGAAGATCCAGCACCACAGCCATGTTCATCGCCTCGAAGACGGTTCCCTGGTTGGATCCACCGTCTCCCGTGAACGACGCTGCGATGACGCCGTTTCGAAGTGTCTTGCCACTCAGTGCAGCGCCGATCGCCAACGACGGGGCTCCGCCGACAATCGCATTGGCACCCAGCATTCCCACGGACAGGTCGGCGATGTGCATCGACCCACCCTTACCGCGGCACAAGCCGTCGTCCTTGCCGAAGATCTCGGCCATCATGCCGTTCAGATCGCAGCCCTTGGCGATGCAGTGCCCGTGACCGCGGTGAGTGGATCCGATGTAGTCGGCGTCGCTCAGGTTCTCGCACACTCCCACTGCGATGGCTTCCTGGCCCGAGTAGAGGTGAATGAAGCCGGGGATGTCACCGGTTGCATTCTCTTCGTGCAATCGATCCTCGAACGCGCGGATGCGCGACATCTTCTCGTACGCCTTCAGCAATGCATCCCGGTCCAGCCCTGAATGAGGCTTGGCCCCGGTCTTTTTCGATCCTGACGTTGCCGGCTTCTGCGCCGTCCGTTGAACCACCGTCACACTCCTCGTTCTCGATCACTCGTCGCCATGCAGTGTCGTGTAGGTCACGGGCGAAGAGAAAGAGTTGCGTGAGGTTGCCGGGAGTTGCGAAGGGTTGCAGCTGTTGACTTTCGAGCGTTGGCTCAGGCGCCGCTGAGGCTGCCGCGTCTGATCTTGGACAGCGCGCGGTGTTGGACGAGTTCGACGGCGCTCGTTGTTGTTCTCAGTGACAGCGCCGTCTCGCGCACGTCGAAACCGACAACGATGCGAGCTACCAAGACATTGCGTTCGACGGCCGACAGATCACCGAACGGCAGAGTGAGTCGACTGGATGCGGGTAGCGAATCGATTTCGCGACTGATCGCGTCGTACAGATGCGCGAGGAACGCTTCTCCGGCGCGTCGTCGTCGCTGGATATCGGCCAGGACGGAACGGCAGATTCCGACGGCAATACGGTCAGCGTCGACCGGTCGCAATTCGGCACGACAGCGCCGCGTCACCAAAGGCACGATGCGTTGAAGGAGTTCCGCAATCGCGTCACGATCCCCTCGGGACGCATCGTCGGCAACACCGTCGATCGAACGTCCACCTGCCCTGCTTGTCATTCCGATCTCCCCCTGGTTCCACCCTTGGTCGAATTCCCGACTACTGCTCAGGTTTCGAACTCGCTAGGGGCGTATCGGCTCGGGGCAGATCCCGGTTTGTTCCCCGATGATGTTGATCTCGGCGTTGGAACGAGGGTCAGCGCCGTAGTTGATCTGGTCAGTGCACTTCTCGGGGGGTTCGACGGCACCGGATGGGAGCGGGGCCGGGCATGAACCCATCTGCTCTCCGATGCTGTTGATCTCTGCATTCGAACGAGGATCGCCCGCATAGTTGATCTGATCGGTGCACTTGGTCGACCCGGTAGCCGGACCAGGGGCCGCAGGGGCAACTGCGCTGGCCGAGACCGGCGTCCAGGCCGGTGCTGCTCCACCCGCCGGGACTCCCGGGGTGGATTCGTCCGCGCTGCCGGCCGAATTCGAATTTTCGACTGTCTCCGACGTAGGTGCCACCGTGGTCAGCGGGGGTGTGGTCGCGGACGCCGCGACCACTGACGTAGCCGTCGAACCGTTTTCAGGTGCAGTGGTGTCTTCACTCGAACACGCGGTCATGGCGCACGCGCTTCCGATCGTCAGTACGGCAAGCAACACTCGCAGGCGCCGAGACTTGTTGGTCAGCAAAACATCAGGCATGTGGTCTCACGCTCCTCGATACAGAAATTCGGGTCCGTTCACCTCAAATGGCGAACATCGACGTGACTCACTCTAAAAGCCTGATTCCATCGGTTTCGTAACAGAATTCCGGCGGTCGCGTACCAACTCTCAACGGTCCCGACATTCATACGATTACGTAACGGTGGGTGGCGAAACGCCGATATCGAGATCACGTGTGATCCTATGAAAAGTGCGCATGCCGATGAGACAGTTCGCACCGGCCGGGGAGGGGAAAGTGTTGTATCGGAATGAGATCTGCGAGGGCCGAACAGGCCGCACTCGCAGGCTGTTCGGTACGGCACTCGCGACAGCGGCCGTCGGAGCGTCCGTGATCACCGGATGCGGGTCCACTCAGGGTGTTGTGATCGAAGGCGATGTCGCTTCCACCGGATTGTCCGTCACACAGCCCGCCGACCTGGCCAGACGGGTTGCCGAGAATTCGAGGTTGGGCCGTGCGCTTCTCGACGACCCAGGGGTGTCGGAGGGCGTGAAGACAGAACTCCGATCGTGCCCGGACTGGTATCCGATCTCTGTCGGATCCATCCTTCTCGATCCAGGCGCACCTCGTATCGTGCCGGAGACCGAACTGGTCGTCATGAATGTGTATCCGTGCCAACCGGCCCACCAACCCGGGACCGGAGTATCGATTTCGGTCAACCTCGCCGGCTACGTCTACCGCAGCGGCAAGGCCGGTTCGAGTGAAGACAATTCCGAACTGGGTGAGCGCCTGTTCTCCGTCGAAGAGCGCGGAAAGTTCATCGTCAGCGGTCAACGCGCCGCGAGTTTGTCTGTCCTGGAAACGGATCCGCGGCCACCGGAGTTCGAATGTTGCCCCCGTCCACCGCTTCGGACCGAGTTCCACTGGGATGGAACGGAGTTCATCCGTGATTGATCGCCGTCGCCGCGCGATGCTCGCCGGTGTTTGCCTGCCGGTCGCGTTTGCTCTCGCCTCCTGTTCCACCGAGCCTGAATCAGAACCCACTCCGAATATCGCAGCATCACTCGACCCCTCGGATCTCTCACAGGGCTTGAGCATCGATCCTGTTGCCCTCCTCAGAGCAGACCCGGAAGTGTCCGATGCGGTCAAGGACAGTCTCCGACTGTGCGGTGATGCGAACTTCCCCTTCGAAATCCGGTACTCCCACGTGACGGACGCCGTTTGGCAAGATGCCGTCGTCAATGTCTTCACCTGCGAGTCTGTCGGCATCTGGGGACGACCGGCCCCACCGGTCAGCTTCATGGTCGCCGGATTCGTCTACCAGATCGACGAATCGGGCGCTCACAAAGTCTTCGGAGTGCAAGACCCAGGACGCTACGTCGTCGGCTCAACCGGAGGATTGTCGGTCATGGTCGACCTGTGCAAAGACCCCGGCATTCCGGAGTTCTGTCAATCGTCGACTGCATACAAGTGGACCGGTGAAGGGTTTGAGAGTGTTCCGTTCCCATGAAAGCGAAGGCCGATGACCGATCCGTTGATTTTGCTGGTCGAAGACGACGCTGTCATCCGCGAAGCAACGCAATTGAATCTCGAACGCAACGGGTTTCGGGTGATCACCGCATCGGGTGGGTTGACCGGAATGGATTTGGCGGTCGACGCCAAGCCGGATATCGCCGTCCTCGACGTGATGCTTCCCGACCTGAACGGAATCAGCCTGTGCCGACGCATTCGTGAGGAACTGTCGGTGCCGGTCATCATGCTGTCCGCGCGCGACGACCCGGTCGACATCGTTCTCGGATTGGAAGCCGGTGCCGACGACTACGTCACCAAGCCCTTCGACAGCGGTGTCCTGGTGGCCCGTATCCGAAGTGTGCTCCGGCGGGTCGAATCCCATTCCGGTACGGAGAAAGACATCGTGACTCTCGGCGATCTGGAGATCGATCGCGAGTTGGTGACCGTCACGCGTTCGGGCGCCGAAGTGGCACTCACCCCCACTGAAATGAAGCTGCTCCTGGTCATGGTGAGTGTGCCGCGCAAAGTCTGGTCTCGCTCCGAACTGCTCTCGGACGTCTGGGATTACGACTGGGGCGGCGATACGCGCATCGTCGACGTTCACGTTCAGCGATTGCGCACGAAGATCGGCTCCGAACAGATCCGAACCGTCCGGGGGTTCGGCTACACGATGGACAACCATCGGTGAGATCGCGGGATCTCGCCGCCAAGCTCCCGTCCACCGGGAGGCGGTTGTCGTTTCAGTGGAAGATCGCGGCGGCCATCACGTTCGTGATTGCCGTCGCCTCGATCACGCTCAGTACCGTGATGCATCAAACCTTTTCACACAACCAAGAGGATGCAGCGCGGGCGGCAGCTGATCGCAATCTCCAACTGGTGCTGCAGGACGAAACGGGCAGCATGCGTGCGCTGTTCCGCGCCACCACAGATGGTCTCGACGTTCCGGAAGAGTTGCGTCAGGCCGTGGCGGGCGGCAAACGTGCCACCTACCTTGTCAACAGCGGGGACCAGCCATTTGTCTGGGCTGCTGCCGACGTCAACACTCAGGTGGTGGCGATTCGCGTCCCGTACACCGCGCAGCGGGAATCGATCGCCAGCGTCGATCGGACACTTCGCAATGCCACCATCGCAGTGATCGCAGCGGGTGCCGTCCTGGGTGTGCTGCTTGGACTCGCGATGTCGTATCGATTGCGCTCGGCCGCCCGTGCGGCTCGCAAAGTGTCCACCGGAGCGAACATCCGCGTCCGCTCGGTCACCTGGTCGCTTTTCGACGACGAGATCACCGAGCTGGCGGATGCGGTCGACGCAATGTCGGATGCGCTGCGGGGACAATTGGACGCCGAGAAGCGCGTGACAGCCAACATCGCGCATGACCTCAGAACACCCATCTCCGGACTGGTCGGCGCCGCAGAGCTTCTGCCGCCAGGTAGGCCTACCGAATTGGTGCGCGACGGCGTCCATAAACTCAGGAGGCTTGCCGAGGACGTCATCGAAGTGGCCCGCCTCGACACCACGTCCGAGCAGGCTGACATCCAATCGGTGGAACTGGCACCGGTGGTTCACCACGCGATTTCCACCACCGGGGTGGAGTGCGAAGTGAGAGTTCACGGGACACCTGTGTCGTACACCGACGCACGTCGGCTCGAGCGGATCATCGCCAACCTGATCTTGAATGCTCGAAATCACGGAAAGCCGCCGATCAATGTCGACGTCGACCACTCCCGCATCACGGTGCGGGATCGGGGCAGCGGCTTCACTGAAGAGTGGCTTCGTCAGGGGCCGAAGAGATTTCAGACCGATTGCGTCGAACGCGGCCCGAACTCGGGCCTGGGCCTCGGCTTGACGATCGTAGTCGGGCAAGCGGCGGTCATCGGCGCTCGTATCAACTTCTCGAACCATCCGAACGGCGGCGCTGTGGTGACGATCGACCTCCCCGAATGCCCGCCAGACGAGTTCGCTTGACACCGAGCCAGTTCGGCCGATCGGCCGGGACGCAGTGCCCCGGCCGATTGGTGGTGTCTCAGGTTCAAACCTGTCCGACAGTGACTCCGGTGCGAACGTCCGGTGCACCAAGGCGCGCCGCATCAGCGGTCAGGTCATCGGGCTGCTCCTGCGATTGCCGCTCGGCTGCAACACGCAACCGGTAGTGTTCGATCTCCTCGGCAATGTGCTCGGGAGTCCAACCCAGCACCGGCGCAACCAGTTCGGCTACTTCCGCGGCTGCCGCGTCGCCGCGGTCGGTCACCTCGATGGAGATGCGGGTACGACGGGTGAGGATGTCGTCGAGATGCTGCGCACCCTCGTGACTCGCGGCGTAGTGAATCTCCGCCCTGAGGTACTCAGGGGCGGAGTCCAACGGCTGCCCCAGTTCAGGCCTCGCCTCGATGAGTTCGAACAACTCGTCAGCCAAAGTGCCGTACCGCCCGAGTAGGTGCTCGATGGTCGAAACGTGGAGCCCGGTGCGCTCAGCGGTGAGATGCCGATTGTTGTGTGCGGCAAAATAACCGTCGGCACCCACCAGCTGGATACGCTCGGTGCAGGACTTCGGCACCTTCTGTTCGAGTCCGTGTACCGCGGAATCGACTGCGTCCTTGGCCATCACGCGGTAGGTCGTGTACTTGCCACCGGCGACCACCGTCAACCCTCGAACCGGACTCGACACCGCGTGCTCACGCGAGAGAGTGCTGGTCGAGTCCGATTCGCCGAACAACAACGGACGCAGTCCCGCGTACACACCGACAACGTCCTCGTGCGTCAACTCGTCCTGGAGCAGCTTGTTGACATGTCCGAGGATGTAGTCGATATCGCTTCGGCTCGCTGCCGGATGCGCGAGGTCGAGGTTCCAGTCGGTGTCCGTCGTACCGATGATCCAGTGGCTTCCCCACGGGATCACGAACAGCAGACTCTTCTCGGTCCGCGTGATGATTCCGGTAGAGGAGTTGATGCGGTTTCGCGGGACGACCAGGTGCACACCTTTCGAAGCGCGAACCTGGAATTGCCCTCGCCCACCGACCATTTCCTGGATCTCGTCGGTCCAGACCCCGGCGGCGTTGATGACCTGACGAGCACGGATCTCGAACGCGCGACCCGTTTCCAGATCCACTGCCTTCACTCCGACAACGCGGTCCTCCTCACGGAGAAAACCGATTACGCGGGTGCTGTTGACGCACAGTGCGCCGTATTCGGCTGCTGTGCGCGCCAGCATCATCGTGTGGCGGGCGTCATCTACCTGGCCCTCGTAGAACTTGACCGAACCCCTGATAGCAGAGCGCTTTCCGGAAGGGAACGACTCGAGAGTCTTCTTCTTTCCCACATGCTTGTGGTGTGAGGGAACCCCGCGGCCTGCGCCCATCACGTCGTAGACGCCGATGCCCAGACCGACGTACGGCCGGTCGATCAACTTCTCGAGCGGGTAGATGAACGGCACCGGCTTCGCGAGATGCGGGCACAGCGAGTTCAGAACCAGCGAACGCTCACGCAGTGCCTCGAACACGAGCGCAAAATTGAACTGCTCCAGGTAACGCAGTCCGCCGTGGAACAACTTGCTGGACCTGCTCGAGGTTCCGGACGCGAAGTCACGAGCCTCCACCAAGCCCACCTTCAGACCACGAGTTGCGGCATCGAGCGCGCTACCCGCGCCGACCACGCCACCGCCGATGACCAGGACGTCGAGTTCGGTTTCTTCCAACTTCTTCAGCGACTCCGCCCGCGAGGACGGACTCAATGCTTGTGCTGTGCTCATGAAAAGGGTTCCTTCACTTGAAAATAGGTAGAAATTCGGGCGCCGCTATCAGTCTGCGTCGACCCAGTCGAGTGTCCGAGTGACGGCTTTCTGCCAGCCTGCGTACAGCCGCTCACGCTCGGCCGAATCCATCGACGGCGTCCAGCTCTTGTCCTTCGCCCAGTTGCTGCGAATGTCGTCCTCGCTCTCCCAGTACCCGACCGCGAGACCAGCGGCGTACGCAGCGCCCAATGCCGTGGTCTCCGCAACGACAGGGCGGATCACCTCGACGTCGAGCAGATCGGCCTGGAATTGCATGAGGAGTTCGTTCGCGACCATTCCGCCGTCGACCTTGAGTACCTTCAAGTCGACGCCCGAGTCGAGGTTCATCGCCTCGATCACCTCACGGCTCTGGTACGCAGTCGCTTCGAGTACCGCCCGGGCAAGGTGCCCCTTGTTCACGAACCGGGTCAGACCGACGATGGCACCGCGGGCATCCGCGCGCCAGTGCGGTGCGAACAGACCCGAGAACGCAGGCACGAAGTACGCGCCACCGTTGTCGTCCACAGAGCGCGCATTGACCTCGATGTCGGCCGCGTTGTCGATCATGCCGAGGTTGTCCCGAAGCCACTGGACCAGCGAACCGGTCACGGCGATCGATCCTTCCAGCGCGTAAACCGTTGGCTGCTCACCGATCTTGTAGCAGACCGTAGTCAACAAACCGTTCTTGCTCATCACCTTTTCGGTGCCGGTGTTGAGGAGCACGAAGTTGCCGGTTCCGTAGGTGTTCTTCGCTTCTCCGGGTGAGAGGCAGGCCTGACCGAAAGTCGCTGCTTGCTGATCGCCGAGGATTCCGGCGATCGGCACACCGGACAACGTTCCACGTTCGCGTACGAATCCGAAAGTTTCGGACGAGCTGCGAATCTCGGGGAGCATCGATTCGGGGATGCCCATGTCGGCGCAGATCGCCGAATCCCAAGCGAGAGTGTCGAGATCCATCAACAGGGTGCGCGACGCATTGGTGGGGTCGGTTGCGTGCACTCCGCCGTCGACGCCGCCGGTCATGTTCCACAGCACCCAGGTGTCCATCGTGCCGAAGCACAACTCTCCTGCGTCGGCCTTCTCACGCGCCCCCTCGACGTTGTCGAGAATCCACTTGACCTTGGGACCCGAGAAGTACGTGGCCAAAGGCAATCCGGTGACTTCGGTGTACTTCTTCGGCCCGTCCTCGCCGGCGAGTGCAGTACAGATTCGATCGGTGCGTGTGTCCTGCCAGACAATTGCGTTGTAGACGGGTTTTCCGGTGGCGCGTTCCCACACCACCGCTGTCTCACGCTGATTGGTGATGCCGACGGACGCGATATCGGCCGCGGTCAGGTCTGCGTTTGCCAAAGCGCCCGCGGTGACGTTGCGGACGTTGTCCCAAATTTCGATCGGATCGTGTTCGACCCAGCCTGCCTGCGGAAAGATCTGTGTGTGCTCGTGCTGTTCGACAGCGACTACGTGCCCACTGTGATCGAAGATCATGCAACGTGTGGAGGTGGTTCCCTGGTCTATCGCGGCTACGAACTGCGTCATCGTGCTACCCCTTTGGTATCGAAAGAAAGTACGAGAGATTGACTGTCAGAGATAATGTTTCGCGGTCACGCCGGTATCGACGCCGGCTCTTCGGTCGCTTCCTCCGCCGACTCCTCGTCAGGCAGGAATCTTCCAACCAGCTTGTCGTAGAGGAACACTCCGATCGGAGCGCCGATCAGGGGTCCCACGATGGGCACCCAGAAATACAAGCTCCCGTACTGATCTCGCCAGGCGCTGCCGTAGCCGGTGATGAAGGACGCCAGTCGTGGCCCGAAGTCGCGCGCCGGGTTGATGGCGTACCCCGCGTTGGTCGCCCAGGCGAATCCGATTCCCACCACGATCAATCCGACGACAAACGGCGCGAGATTCGCGAGCGGCGGAGTTCCACGAGAATCGGTGACTGCAACGATGAGGAACAACAGGATGGCGGTGCCGATGATCTGATCGATCAGAGCCGAGCCGAGACTGACCGGAAGCGTTCCGTTTCCGGGCATCGTCGAGAAGATCGTCTGGGTGGCGGTTGTGTGTCCGGGATCGATCGCATTGAGCATGTCGTTGTAATTCCACCGGACTATCAACGCGGCGACAAAGGCTCCAGCGGTCTGCGCCAGGGTGTACGGCAGCACCTTGCGCCAGGAGAATCCCCGGAAGATCGCGAAGGCGAAGGTCACTGCGGGGTTCAGATGAGCACCCGTCACCCGGCCTGCGACATAGATGCCGAACATGACGCCGAGTCCCCAGGCCCACGCAATACTGTCGTGTCCGCCGAGACCCCCACCGCTCCCGCCGGACACAACCTGCGCCACAACTCCGACGCCGAACAAGATCAAGATCATCGTTCCGGCGAACTCGGCTGCCAACTCGCCTGGAAGCCCCAATCGCTTGGCTTTCTCCATCCCCACCCTCACTTCGTTGTGATGCATGTCATAGTTTGGATTGCTGCACCCGTAGCGTAAAGCCCATTGCACATTCACGCATAGCTCGTGCACATATGTGCAAATGCGTCATTTGCGCACCGTAACGCGGGTAACAGACACACTTCTGGGACTTTGCGTGATCGAGCGGCTCAACCTGGTTCTACTCGGATAAGATTCGGTTCAGTGCTCTTGCACGTACGTGCAGACAGGACGAACCCATGGAAACTCCCACTTCCGACTCCGCTACCTCCGATCCGGCGGACCCTCGCATCGCCGACGCCGTTCAGGCCGCACGCCTCTATTACTTCCAGGACCAGACCATGGCTGCCATCGGCCGCGACATGGGGGTGTCCCGATCCACCGTCTCCCGATTGATCACCTACGCGCGCACCTCAGGCCTCGTCGAGATCAAGATCAGCACCCCGCACGGCCAGGCTCCTCGCATCGAACGCGAGTTCTCGGAACGGTACGGAGTGCGTGCCCACGTGGTGACGGTGCCGGAACTGGTGGGCGATCTCGAGCGACTCGAGAAGGTCGCAACCTTTGCCGGACGCCTGCTCGCGTCGTTCTTCGACAGCGACATGGTGATGGGGATCGCCTGGGGAACCACTCTCAGTGAAGTCAGCAAGCACCTTGCCCCCAAACGCACGTACAACTCGTACGTCGTGCAACTCAACGGCGCCGCGAATACTCGCACCACCGGAATCTCGTACGCCAGCGACATCATCAGAACCATCGCCGACGCCTACGGCGCTCTCCCCCAAGGATTTCCGGTCCCCGCATTCTTCGACTACCCGGAGACCCGGGAGCAGTTGTGGCGCGAACGAAGTATCAAACGCGTACTGGACATGCAAAAGCGAATGGACCTGGCAGTCTTCAGCATCGGCGTACCGGGCGGCAACGTCCCGAGTCACGTCTACACCGCCGGATACCTCGAACCCGATGAAGCAGAAGCACTTCGACGCGACGGAGTAGTCGGCGACATCGCAACCGTGTTCTTCCGGTCAGACGGGAGCTACCGCGGAATCGAACTCAACGAGCGCGCGAGCGGCCCACGACTGGACCTTTTCGAGAAGGTCGCCAGGCGCGTGTGCATCGTCGCCGGAACAGCAAAACTGCCCGCGCTGGAGGGCGCACTACGGGGCGGGCTGATCACCGACCTGATCATCGACGACGTCAGTGCCACCGCGCTGGTGTCCTGACCGCTGCACCAGCTTCTCGATTCCGTCGAGCAGTAAGCCAAGCGAGAAACTGAAATCGAAGGCATCGTCGCCGGCGGCCTCACCCTCCGGGCTGCCGTCCTCGAAGCCACCCTCCTCGATTGCGGCACTCAGGTGGGGGAATTCCTCCCGATTGATGACACGAGCAATGAGAGCACCGTATGCGACGTCGTCATCTTCCGACTGCGCTGAACGAGTAGCCAGGTCGGCCGAGAATCGGGCGCGGCCGATGACGAACAACGACACGTTGGTCACCACCTGGAACTTCGACGCGGCACTCAGGGCGACACCGTCGAGGGCGCTCAGACCCGCGTCGAGCCACGCCATGTTGTTGGGCCCGGTCGGTGGAGCCGTGATGGGCAGCTTGAGCCACCACGGTCGACTCAGCATCGTGGCGTACTCCTGATTCGCCCACGCCTCGAGCTTGACGCGCCAGGTCACGCCGTCGGGAATCACCGGCGGTGGCCCGATCACCCGATCCGAAATCAGTTCGATCAGTTCGTCTTTGCTTGCCACGTAGCGGTAGAGCGACATGGTCGTGAACCCGAGCGCTTTGGCCACGCGGCCCATCGACAGAGCCGTGACACCTTCCGCGTCGGCCAACTCGATCGCGGTGTCGAGAATTTGCTCGAGACTGAGCCCCTTCTTGGGACCCCGCGTTCCCGGCTGGTCCAGTCCCCAGGCCAGTTCAACTGCTCTCGGTAGCGCTCCGCGATCCATAAGCTCCCACTCTTCACTCTTGCCATCATCCTAGAACTGTGTACGCTATAAACACGAGTTTATGACATACACAGTTCTTACTTGGAGGTCTCGATGTCAGGAACGATCCCCGCAATCTCGGTCCACGGACTCCGTAAGCGCTACGGCGATCAACAAGTACTGGGTGGACTCGACCTGTCGGTCCCGGCCGGTTCGGTGTATGCCCTCCTCGGCGCGAACGGCGCCGGAAAGACCACGGCCGTAAGAATTCTCACCACCCTCATCCCCTTCGACGGAGGCGAGGTCACGGTCGCGGGGCATTCACTGCCCGGAGATCCACAGAACGTTCGGCGGCGCATCAGCGTGACCGGGCAGTACGCGGCCGTCGACACCTTGCTGACCGGATTCGAGAATCTGACCCTCCTGGGCGAACTGAATCACCTGGGCCGGAAGAACTCCCGTCGCCGTGCCGAGGAATTGCTCGACCAGTTCGATTTGACGGACTTCGGCGACAAACGCGCCGGCGACTACTCGGGCGGCATGCTCAGACGACTCGACATCGCAATGAGCCTCGTCGCCCGACCGGACGTCGTCTTTCTCGACGAACCCACCACCGGCCTGGACCCGCGGAGCCGCCACGAAATGTGGTCGATCGTTCGAGGACTTACAGCGTCAGGCGTCACCATCTTCCTCACCACCCAATACCTCGACGAGGCAGACGAATTGGCCGATACAGTCGGCGTGCTGAGCGGCGGTCGCCTCGTCGCCGAGGGAACACCGGACGAACTCAAACGCCTTGTTGCCGGCGGCCATGTCGCTCTGCAATTCGAGAACCTGGCTCAACTCGAACTCGCCGCGGCATCACTGCCGCAGGCGCATTCGAATGCCGAGACCTTGACCCTGCACATCCCTTCCGACGGGGCGGTTCCGTCGATCAAAGCCATCCTCGACTCGATCGACGATCCGTCGATCACCGTCGAGAAGTTCTCCGTTCACACTCCGGATCTGGACGACGTGTTCTTCGCGCTCACCGGATCCGGCCAACCCGAGATTGCGAGCGTTCGATGACCTCCACCATTGCAATCGATTCCGCGGTGATGCTCCGCCGGAATCTCAAACACGTTCTGCGCAGTCCGGATTCGATGATCACCGCGATAGCCCTTCCGGTCATGCTCATGCTGCTGTTCGTCTACGTCTTCGGCGGCGCCATCAACACCGGTAGCGAGTACATCGACTACGTCGTGCCAGGAATCATCCTTCTGTGCGCCGGATTCGGCGCCTCGACCACCGCGGTCAGCGTCTCGAGCGACATGAAGGACGGGATCATAGACCGTTTCCGGACCTTGGCGATCTCTCCGTCGTCGGTCCTGACCGGTCATGTACTGGCCAGCGTCGTCCGCAACGTCCTGACTACGGCGATCGTGGTCGTCGTTGCGCTGATCATGGGATTTCGCCCGACCAGCGATCCGTTGCGCTGGCTCGGCGTCGCCGCTGTGATCGTCGCCTTCGTCTTTGCCATGTCGTACCTCTCGACAGCTTTGGGGCTCTTGGCCAAGAACCCGGAGGCTGCAAGCGGATTCACCTTCGCCATCATGTTCCTGCCCTACGTCAGCACTGCTTTCGTACCGGCTGAGACAATGCCGTCATGGCTGCAGGGATTTGCCCGGCACCAACCGGTAACCCCGATCATCGAGACGGTGCGCGGACTCCTGATGGGCACGCCGATCGGGAACAGCGCGGCCATCGCCCTCGCGTGGTGCCTGGGCATCGCCGCCGCGGGATTCGTGTGGTCGAACTGGCTCTACCGACGAAAGACCGCGAGCTGACTACGCAAGAAAGCCCCACACCTGACGGTGCGGGGCTGCTTGTGCTGTGCGCCTTTATTAACCGCGGGGGGTTAATAAAGGCGCACAGTGAATTACTTGGCTTCCAGCAGATCGATCACGAAGACCAAGGTCTTGCCGGAAAGCTGGTGCCCTGCACCGGCGGGGCCGTATGCCAGCTCCGGCGGAATGGTGAGCTGGCGACGTCCGCCGACCTTCATGCCCGGGATGCCGTCCTGCCAACCCTTGATCAGGCCACGAAGCGGGAACTGAATGGACTCGCCACGGCTCCAGGAAGAGTCGAACTCTTCACCGGACTCGAACTCGACACCGACGTAGTGAACGTCGACGGTGCCACCGGGAACGGCTTCGGCGCCTTCTCCGACAACCAGATCCTTGATGACCAGATCGGTCGGCGCGGGGCCTTCCTGGAACTCGATTACGGGCTTGCTACTCATGGGTCCTCCTCGTTGAGGCGAAATGTTGGGTACAGAAGACTAGCGGGTGGTGATATCGCTAGGTCACGCGTCAGCGGGACGTGATGTCGCTAGGTCACGCGTCAGCGGGACGTGATGTCTCTGTAGTCACGCTCGGTGTAGCCGGTGTAGATCTGGCGCGGGCGGCCGATCTTCGTAGCCGGATCCTCGTGCATTTCACGCCAGTGCGCAATCCAGCCGGGCAGACGGCCCATGGCGAACAGCACCGTGAACATGCGCGGCGGGAAGCCCATCGCGCGGTAGATGAGGCCGGTGTAGAAGTCGACATTCGGGTAGAGCTTGCGCTCGATGAAGTAGTCGTCCGTGAGGGCGGCCTCTTCGAGTTGCATTGCGATGTTGAGCAGTTCGTCGTCGCCGCCGAGCTTGGCGAGGATGGTGTGCGCGGTTTCGCGGACCAGCGCAGCGCGCGGATCGTAGTTGCGGTAGACGCGGTGCCCGAAGCCCATGAGCTTCACGCCGTCTTCCTTGTTCTTGACCTTGCGGACGAACTCGGCTGCGGTGCTGCCGCTGGCCTTGATCTCGTCGAGCATCTCGAGCACTGCCTGGTTCGCGCCGCCGTGCAGCGGGCCCCACAGTGCGTTGATGCCGGCAGAGACGGAGGTGAACAGGTTGGCGTCCGACGAGCCGACCATGCGCACGGTCGACGTGGAGCAGTTCTGCTCGTGGTCTGCGTGCAGGATCAGCAGCATGTCGAGTGCCTTGGCGACCTCGGGATCACCCTGGTACGGCTCGGCCGGGAAGCCGAACGTCATACGCATGAAGTTCTCGACCAGGTTCAACGAGTTGTCCGGGTACAGGAACGGCTGTCCGACGGACTTCTTGTACGCGTACGCAGCGATGGTCGGCAGCTTCGCAAGAAGACGGATGGTGGACAGTTCCACCTGCTCCGGATCCTCGGGATCGAGCGAATCCTGGTAGTACGCCGACAGTGCGTTCACTGCGGAAGAGAGAACCGGCATCGGGTGAGCGTTGCGCGGGAATCCGTCGAAGAACCGCTTGAGGTCCTCGTGGAGCAGGGTGTGTCGACGAATGCGGTCCGTGAAGGACTCGAGCTGGGCGTCGGTCGGCAGTTCGCCGTAGATCAGCAGGTAGCTGACCTCGATGAACGTCGACTTACCTGCCAACTGCTCGATGGGATATCCGCGGTAACGCAGGATTCCCTTCTCACCGTCGATGTAGGTGATTGCAGAACTGGTGGATGCAGTGTTCACAAAACCGGGGTCAAGGGTGGTGTACCCCGTTGTGGCCAGCAGCTTTCCCAGCTCGATGCCGTCATTGCCCTCTGTTGCCCTGGCAATGGACATCGTGTACTCACCACCGGGGTAAGTAAGCGTGGGCTTTGTGTCATTGTCAGCGGGCACGAAGGATCCCTCTCAAGCTCGAACCAACGAGTAACTACATGCGATCAACTAGAAACTAGTCGCACGGGAGAGATCGTGCCGAAGGAGGGTCGCTCCACGGCTATTTTTCGGGTACTCACGAACCCGACATACCCACCGAAACTGAAACACGTTCCAGGCTGGGTTTTCCCACTCGCGTGACCGGTACTCCAGTCTACGGAATCGCGCATTTACCCACACTGATCTGCAAATCTCGGCAGCAATCCGAGAATGGGACCAATGTCGGACCGTCCGGAGCACTGACACGAGGTACCGAAAACCGATTGTTATCGGCCGATGCCTACTCGGCGTTACACGATCCCACGGTATGAGAGCCGGATCACAGAGCCTTGATGCCCCAGCTACCCGTCCACGTCTGCCCCGGGTGAAGCACCAGGAGGTCGATGCCCGAATTGAAGGCGTCAGGCGGGCAGGTCATCGGTTCCAAAGCCAATGCGCGGCCGCGATCGGGATACCCCTTGTCGTTGGCGGGATCTGCGATGAAGGCCTGAATCCACGGGAACTCGCGGTTGGTCCACAGGGCAGTGCCCGTTCCATCCGGAGCCAGCAGCTCGTGTTGCGTCCGACCACTGCCGTCGACGACGTCCAATGCGCTGTACGGCGTGTCCAACTGAACCCCGTCGAGCAGTCTCGGTGTCCGGAAGTCGTAATCCGTACCGGCGACTGCCTGCGAATACGCGTTCGGCAGCATCCTCGCCGGATCGATCGGCAACCGCGTGCCTGCGGCCAGATGCAGCGCACATTCGTCGAGCGGAAAGTCGCCGGCGCGAATGAAAGTGTGCATTCCGAGCCCGAACGGAGACGAGGTCGCACCCTTGTTCGTGGCCGTATGCGTGACGGTCAACCCGTCGGCACCGACCTCATAGGCGATCGTCAGCTGCAACGGATACGGCCAACCCTTGTGCAGTCCGACGTCCACCGACAGTTCGACGCGCTCGTAGGTGTGGTCCACGAGGCTCCAATTGCGACGACGGACGAACCCGTGGCTCGCGTTCCCCAGCGCAGGTTCGGTGATCTCGAGTTGATGCTCGATGCCGTCGAACATGAAGTGCCCGTCGCGAATTCGGTTGGGCCACGGCGCGAGAACCAATCCGGCCGACAGCGGTGGCTTCGATCCGAGCGCCCAGGTCTCGGTCAGCGCGCGCTGACCGTTCGGACCTTCGTGGTCGAGAAGCCGCAACCCGGCACCGGCCGCGGCGATCTCGGCTCGATAGCCGCCACCACGGATCTCGAACCCTCCCCTACCCGTGCTGTGCGGCGCAGTCATACGTACCAGTTTCCACCACGAGCGACCGGTTAACCAGGACGTCAGACGGCGCGTCCCACCTTGTAGCGAACGAACGCCGGAAATGCGAGGGCAGAAAGGACAACACCGACAATCACCAGGAAGCCGCCGCCCGCTGCCGCGACACCGGTCCCGAACAGGAAGGCCGCACCGCCGTGCAGGACGTCACCGATACGCGGACCACCTGCCACGACCACGATGAACACGCCCTGCAGTCGTCCGCGCATGTCGTCGGTTGCCACTTGCTGAAGCATCGTGCTGCGGAATGCGGCCGAGACCATGTCGACGGCGCCGCCGAATGCCAGGAATGCAACCGCCACCCAGAGCAGAATCACACTGGAACCGGGACTCGCGAAGTACACCGCTACGCCGAAGCCGACCATGGACAGCCCCCACAGCGCGATGCAGACCAGCACGGCCCGCCCCTGGTACTGAACCCGTGGCAACCAACCCGAGAACACTCCGCCCAGAACGGCTCCCACCGACATCGCTGCGAACAGCAGTCCGAGCGCAAAACCGCCGCTGGCGGGGTCACCGAAGGATTCGTGTGCGATTTCCGGGAACAGTGCTCGCGACATCCCGAACACCATCGCGATGATGTCCACCACGAACGACGCGAGCAGAACCTTCTGCGTCGCGAGATACGTGAAACCGCCCAGAACCTCGCTGAGCCCGGCCCGCCGAGACGTGCCGGTCGGCGGAATCGCCGGGAGCTTCCACACTGCCCACAACGTGGCGATCAGAAAGATCGAGTCGAGCAGGTACAGCAGTTGCAGACCGGCCGACGGTATGAGGACACCCGCCAGTAGCGGGCCGGCTATCGCACCGAACTGCACGACAGTCATGTTCAGCGAGTTCGCGGCAGGTAACTGCCTGCCCGGAATCAACCGAGGGATGATCGCCGCTCGCGTCGGTTGGTTCACCGCGAAGAACGCCTGTTGAACCGAGAACAATCCGAGCACCAACCACACGTTGTTCACGTTCAGAGCAGCCTGGATCCAGAACAGCACCGACGTGACACCGAGTCCGATCGAGGTGATCATCAACAGCCGTCGTCGATCCATGACGTCGGCCAGTGCGCCGCCCCACAGACCGAAAACGACCAGCGGGACCAGACCGAAGATTCCCGTCAGACCGACGTAGGCCGAGCTTCGGGTGATCTCGTACACCTGTTGCGGTACGGCGACCACACTGAGCTGAGCGCCGATGACGGTGACGATGCCGGCCGTCCACAGCCGTCGATAGTCGCGATTCTCGAGCGGAGTCGTGTCCGCGAGTAACCGGCTCACGGCTGGAGACGGACGGCGGACCACTGTCCGTCGACCAGGCTCGTGCGAACTCGATTGTGCATACGGTTGGCGCGTCCTTGCCAGAACTCGACGGACTCGGGCCGAATCAGAATCCCGCCCCAGTTCGGTGGCACCGGAATCTCACCGTCCACGCCGAATCGGGCGGCGACCTCACGCAGTTGCTCGTCGAGATCGGCACGCGAGTCGATCGGACGAGACTGCGACGACGCCCACGCGCCGAGCTGCGATCCACGAGGCCTGGTTCGCCAATACTCCTGCGTCAGTTGAGCACTCACGCGCTCGGTGGTGCCGCGGACGATCACCTGCCTGGCAAGGGTCAGCCACGTGAAGTTGGCCGACGCGTACGGGTGGGCGGCGAGGTGACGAGCCTTGTCGGATCCGTAGTTGGTGAAGAAGAGGACACCGTCTTCGCTGAGCCCTTTACAGAGCACGGTGCGCGACGCCGGATGCCCACCGTCGTCCACCGTCGACAGAGTCATGGCGTTGGGCTCCGGCGCGTCAGCTTCGACGGCGTCCACGAGCCATTGACGCATGAGGGGCAGCCAACCGGTCTCGACGACCGAGGTATCCAATTCCGCACTCATGCGGTCCTCGACGGACTCCGATTCGCTGCCTGCTTGCGGATAGCCCACACGCATGGCCGCGAGCTCGTTGTCCACCGCCTGCGGGTCCTGACGTTCATTCGACACAGCCGAGAACGCTACTCCCGGGTACTCACTGGCCGACGGCTACGCGGCACGCGCTAAAGTTTGCCGTGGCTAGACCCGACCCGGACCGCGAGCCGCACCAGCGACAGCAACCGAATCGGGACGAGACGATTGCGCAGTACAAAACACGGTGCGTGCTCATCCCTGCGAGCACCGAGGCGCAGTCACTGAAGCTGAGGCAGTGCGACTGTAGACCTGGCGCACTCGAACGAGGAGAGTCCACGAGAATGGCAGCGAGCGCAGCAATACCGGACGATTTTGTGAGCGGACTCGAAGGCGTCGTCGCCTTCACCAGCGATATCGCAGAACCCGACAAGGACGGCGGCGCACTGCGCTACCGCGGTGTCGACATCGAAGACCTGGTCGGCCAGAGGGTCACCTTCGGCAACGTATGGGCCCTTCTCGTCGACGGCCGCTTCGGCCCCGGCCTCCCGCCGGCCGAGCCCTTCCCCCTCCCCATTCACACCGGCGACGTCCGTGTCGACGTCCAGGCCGGACTGGCGATGCTGGCTCCCATCTGGGGATACCAGCCGCTCCTCGACATCGATGACGAGACCGCCCGCGACCAGCTCGCCCGCGCATCCGTCATGGCACTGTCGTACGTCGCGCAGTCCGCTCGCGGCATCTACCAGCCTGCAGTCCCACAGAGCCGCATCGACGAGGCCAAGACGGTCACCGAGCGCTTCATGGTTCGATGGAAGGGTGAGCCTGATCCGGCACACGTCGAGGCAATCGACGCGTACTGGGTCTCGGCAGCCGAGCACGGCATGAACGCCTCCACCTTCACGGCCCGCGTCATCGCCTCCACCGGCGCCGACGTCGCTGCCTCGCTTTCCGGCGCCATCGGCGCGATGTCCGGCCCGCTGCACGGCGGCGCACCGGCCCGCGTTCTTCCGATGATCGAAGAGACCGAGAAGACCGGCGACGCCCGCGCACTGGTCAAGGGAATCCTCGACCGCAAGGAAAAGCTCATGGGCTTCGGACACCGCGTCTACCGCGCCGAAGATCCCCGTGCTCGCGTGCTTCGCGCTACCGCGAAGCGCCTCAACGCTCCCCGCTACGAAGCTGCCGCAGCTCTCGAGCAGGCTGCACTGGCAGAACTGCGTGAGCGTCGTCCCGATCGCGCGATCGAGACCAACGTCGAGTTCTGGGCCGCCGTCATCCTCGACTTCGCCGAGGTTCCCGCGCACATGATGCCTGCCATGTTCACCTGTGGCCGCACCGCCGGCTGGTGTGCACACATCCTCGAGCAGAAGCGTCTCGGTAAGCTGGTACGCCCGGCCGCCATCTACACCGGCCCGGCGCCCCGTACTCCGGAGTCGGTCGAGGGCTGGGACCAGATCAGCCACGCGTAGTACCCCGCTCGAATTCGCCAATCACGGTAGTACAGAACACAAGTGAAGGAACAGAAAGAAGCGATGACCTCCACACCGATCATCCCCGCCGACCTCAAGCCCGCCGACGGACGCTTCGGCTGCGGTCCTTCCAAGGTTCGCCCCGAGCAGCTGCAGTCCCTGGTCGAGGTGGGCGCTTCGGTGTTCGGCACCAGCCATCGCCAGAAGCCGGTCAAGAACGTTGTGGCCAGCATTCGTTCCGGCCTCGCCGATCTGTTCTCACTGCCCGAGGGCTACGAGGTCGTCCTCGGCAACGGCGGAACCACTGCGTTCTGGGATGCGGCCGCATTCGGCCTCATCCGCGAGAAGTCGCTGCACCTGACCAACGGCGAATTCAGCTCCAAGTTCGCTTCGGTCGCCAAGGCCAACCCGTTCATCGGTGACCCGATCGTCGTTTCCGCCGATCCGGGCAGCGCACCGGTGCCGGTCTCCGACCCGTCCGTCGATCTCATCGGCTGGGCGCACAACGAGACCTCCACCGGTGTGTCGATCCCCGTCTCGCGCCCCGCGGGTTCGGAGAACGCTCTGATCGCCATCGACGCCACCTCGGGCGCCGGTGGACTTCCGGTCAACGTCGCCGATTCCGACGTCTACTACTTCGCTCCGCAGAAGTGCTTCGCTGCAGACGGCGGACTGTGGATCGCGCTCATGAGCCCGGCCGCCCTCGAGCGCGTCGCGGAGATCAAGGATTCGGGACGCTGGACGCCTGACTTCCTCTCGCTGCCCATCGCCGTGGACAACAGCTCAAAGGATCAGACGTACAACACCCCGGCCCTGGCCACCCTGTTGCTCTTCGCCAACCAGATCGAGTGGATGAACAGCAACGGCGGCCTCGACTGGACCACCGCTCGCACCGCGGATTCGTCCTCGCGCCTGTACAACTGGGCCGAGGCCAGCGAGTTCGCAACGCCGTTCGTCGCTGATCCGGCACACCGCTCGCAGGTTGTCGGCACCATCGACTTCAACGACGACGTCGACGCTGCCGAGGTGGCAAAGATCCTGCGCGCCAACGGAATCGTCGATACCGAGCCGTACCGCAAGCTCGGCCGCAACCAGCTGCGCGTCGGCATGTTCCCGGCCATCGACCCCGATGACGTCACCGCTCTCACCAAGAGCATCGACTGGGTCGTTTCTCAGCTCGGCTGATTTTCATACTGCTTCACCGCTCGGCCCCCGACATGATGTCGGGGGCCGAGCGTCGTTTGCGCCAGGCCTTGTGAGCTACCACACCGGTGGTCGGATCCGAGGTCATCTCGCCCTGCGTGTCCTGCCGAGTCCATGGTCACGAATGAATTACAGTTGAGCGCGGCGCAAAGTCGCGAGCCGGCGCGATAAGGAGGTCAATGTGCGAGAGCTTCGAGTGATCGGACTTGAACCCGATGGATCGCATGTGGTGTGCGCAGATGCTGAAACCGGCCAGAAATTCCGGCTTCCCGCCGATGACAAACTTCGTGCAGCTTCCCGCGGAGACGTGGCTCGACTCGGCCAGATTGAGATCGAAATGGAAAGCCAACTCCGTCCCCGCGAAATTCAGGCGCGCATTCGTTCCGGTGCTTCCGTAGAGCAGGTCGCCGAAGAAGCGAAGATCCCCATCAGCAAGGTCGAGCGCTTTGCGTACCCCGTTCTGCTCGAGCGTTCCCGCGCCGCGGAAATGGCGCAGGGCGGACACCCGGTGCGCGACAACGGTCCGACAGTTCCCACCCTCTCCGAAATCGTGACCCACGCATTCCGCGCCCGCGGCCACAGCATCGACGAGGCCACCTGGGATGCCTGGCGCGACGAGGACAATCAGTGGGTCGCGCAGTTGCAGTGGCAGGCCGGCCGCACCACCAACGCCGCACACTGGCGCTACCAGCCCGACGCGCACGGCGGAACGATCGTCGCACTCGACGACGCGGCATTCGACTTGATCGATCCCGACTTCGGTCGCCCGCTCCGCGGCCTGGTACCGGTGGTCTCGAACGAGCCGCAGCAGCTTGAACTGTCCCGATTCGACGCCGAACCGGTGGCGGAGATCGAGCCGGAGCCCGCAGCAGTTTCCGAGCGGACTGCAGTTTCCGAGCGGACAGCAGTTTCCGAGCGGACGGTGGTGGCTGAACGAATCGTGGCGCCCGAGCCGATTGCTGTCGAGCCGGAAACCGTCGTCGACGAAGAGGTTCCCGAGCCTGCACCGGACGTGACCCCGAAAACCGCTCCGCAGCAGACGCAGACCAAGGACAAGCGCGGACGGCCTGCTCTTCCCTCGTGGGACGACGTACTCCTCGGGGTCCGCAGCAGCGGTCGCTGACCCGAAGGGAAGTATTCTTCTTTCGAGCGAGGCTGAGGAGAGAGGGCTGCCGGTGGCTGCACGGGTATCGACGATCTGGTTTCTGGGCGGCGCAGACGCTCGCACCGAATTGAGCAAGTACCCACAGCCGGATCAGACCGAGGCGCTGAAAATCGCCATGTCGCTGTACCCGGACAAGGAGTTCGAGTCTCTCGGTCCTCAGCCGCTGTCGATGGCCGCGACGGTGAGCCCCGGCTACGTCTTCGTCGGCGCGTACGGCCGAGTGAGCGTCGTCTGCAGCTCCGAACTCAGCACATTTGTCCCCTCGAAACTGCCTGATTCCTGGCACCTTTCGGCCGAGGGTGGCTCGACGCTGTTGATCAGCTCCGTCCCCGAAACCGCGCAGGGTTCGTTTGCACTGTGGGAGAACGGCGAGCTACGACGCTCGTTCAGTGCCATCCCGATCGACATCGTCGAAAATCTGGGGATCCCGCAGACGTGGGAACTGGAATTCTGGGCCGGCAACCATCCCCTGCGTTACCCGCCCGGGATCCTGCCCGATCCGCAGTCACTTCCGTTCCACCCGCAGCAGTTCGCGGAGTCCGCCAACCTCGAGTGGCTGGGATTCCGATACACCGGCGCGCCGCGAGAACACGAACTCGACACAACGCAGATTCTCCTGTGGGGCTTCAAGATTCACCGCCCCGGCGAGGCACCCAAACCTGCGCCCCCAGCTCCCGTACCGGTACCCGAGCAGGCGCCGACAGAGATACCCATGCCCGAAAACATGCCGCCGATCCACGACACACCCGTGGCCAAGCCGCGCGGTCGCCTCGCCCGGTACTTCGGGTTCAAGTAGCGCGAACAAGCATCACACAGTCACGCGGCTATCGCTGCGATCCACCCGAGCGGAACGCCGACTACCGCGCCGTAGACCACCCATCGCCACACGGGGACGGCTCGCCAGCGCCACACGGTCGGCGCAAGTCCGCCTACCGCAATGATATTGACGACAACCGCCAGGAGCACGTTCACGTTGCCGAGCGCGATGCAGAACGCCGCGACGGCGCTGGTCGAGAGCATCGCGGCGAATACCGACACCGCGATTCCGGTGAACCAGGGCGTGCGGTCCAGAGTCACCGGCCGGTCCTGACACGTTCGTAGAAGGCCATCGCCGCTGCGGTTGCGACGTTGAGCGAATCGGTACCAGGTGCCATCGGTATCTTGGCACGAATGTCGGTGGCCCGCATCGCATGTTCGGTCAGACCTGGCCCCTCGGCTCCCAGCAGTAGCGCCACCTTCTCCCCGGTCATCGCTTCGGCCAAAGTGACCGCTTCCGGATTCGGAGTCAAGGATATGAGCTGAAAACCGTTGCCACGCAGCTCATCCAAGTCGTGTGGCCACTTTGCCACATGCGCGAAGGGCACTCGCAGCACGTGCCCCATCGACACACGGACCGACCGCCGGTAGAGCGGGTCAGCACAACCCTTCCCGAACAGAACGGCGTCCACGCCGAGCCCTGCAGCGTTGCGGAACATCGAGCCGAGGTTCTCGTGATCGTTGACGCCTTCGAGGACCACGACGGTCTTTGCGTCCTTCAGCACGTCCGAGACCGCGAGTGGCGCCGGGCGGGCCGCTGCAGCGAGGACGCCACGGTTCAGGTGGAATCCGACGACCTCGGCCATCACTTCGGCGCTCGTACGGTAGAACGGCACGTCCACACCGTCGAGATCGTCAGCGAGCTCCAGGAGCCGTCGTTCGACGCCGAGAAGACTGATCGGCTGGAACCGCGACGTCAGCAGCCGCTGAGTGACGAACACTCCTTCGGCGATGACCAATCCCTTGCCCTCCGGCAGGTCGGGGCGCCGATCCGAGGAGTTGAGATCGCGAAAGTCATCCAACCGGGGGTCGGCGGGATCTGAGATGTCGATGACGTGAACCACGGGTCTATCGTGCCGTACGCACCGCGAGCCCCCCACCACTACTCCCGACCTAGCGCAGCAGCGTAGCGAAATGCGCGTCGAGCACCCGGCCGATCACCTGCGGATTGGTTCGCTCGGGATTGTCGACGCCGTGCGACGCGAGCCCGTCGGCGAGCGCATGCAACCTCATCGCCTCGATGTCGACCGAAGCGTCCGGCTGCAGGAATCCTGCATCATGTACGGCCTCGACAAATGTTCGATAGTGCTCGAACAGCGTCCGGTCCGTCTCGTCACGCACTGCGGTCAACGTCGAATCGGTCTGGGCGGCAGCAGCAAACGCCTCCCAGACCTGCATTTCTTCACGCCGATCTTCGTCGAGGGGAACGAACTGATCGGTGAACTGGCGGATCGCGCGGCGGATGTCGGGATCGAAGTCGATGCCGGCGATTCTCTTCTCCACTCGGACGGTCACGAGCGTCATCGCGAACAGCAAGAGTTCGGACTGCGTCGCGAAGAAGTGCCTTAGCGACCCCGTCGACATCTTCGCCTCGTCCGCGACGGCCCGGACGCTCGCGCTCGCCACACCATCGCGACGGATCACACGCCAGACAGCCTCGGCGATCTCTTCCCGTCGCTCATCGGGGCTGCTTCGTTTCACCACTTCACAAAACTAACACAGCTGTGCTAGTTTTCGACCACTAACACAGTCGTACTAGAAATGAGCTGATGTCATGATCGTCCATCTGATCATCGCGTGCGAAATCATGTTCTGGGTGTTCATCGCCGCCGGTCTCGCCGCCCGCTATCTGCTGCGCCGCAAGACGCTGGGTGCCGCACTGCTCATCTGCGCACCCCTGGTCGACGTCGTCCTGCTCGTCGCCACAGCCCTCGATCTTCGGGGCGGCGGCGAGGCGAACTTCACCCACGGGCTTGCTGCGGCCTACATCGGCTTCTCCGTTGCGTTCGGGCACAGTCTCATCTCCTGGGCCGACGCCAGGTTCGCCTACCGATTCGCCGGCGGCCCGGCTCCCGTCGCGCCACCCAAGTACGGGAGTGCGCGAGCACTGCGCGAATGGCGCGAGTTCGGCAAAGCCGCGATCGCCTGGGCCATCGCGTGCGGACTTCTCGGCGCGGCCATCTTCCTCGTCGACGACCCTGCACGTACGGGTGCCCTCGACGGATGGATCAGCAAGCTGACAGTGGTGCTGGGAATCTGGGGAGCAATCGCCCTGAGCTACACGGTGTTTCCCAAGCGCGAGAAGGTCACGGCGCGCGGCTAGCCTCGACTGCCTGTTCGGTCGCGTCGCACACGATCACCGGACGCAGGACGAACACCGGCAACCTGCCACCGTCTTCCGGCCTCGCAAGACGAAGTTTCAGCCCTTCGCTACGTAGCAGGTACACCCCGGCCGCTGTGCCCGAGACGAGCGAGATCACTCCGCCCACGATCAAAGGCGCACGGGGATCCACGGAGTCGGCGAGCCAACCAAGCAGCGGGCTTCCCAGCGGTGTGCCACCGAGGAAGCTGAGCATGTAGATGCCCATCACCCGCCCGCGCATCTCGGAGGGAACCGACATCTGCAGGATGTTCATCGCGGACGTCGTGAACGTCAACGTCAGTGCGCCCGTGGGAATCAACATCAGCGCCACCAACGCGTAGGTAGGCATCAATCCCACCGCGACCTCGAACACGCCGAAAGCCACGGCGGCACCGAGGAACGTCCGCAACCGCGGCGCTTCCTTGCGCCTTGCGGCATACGCAGCGCCTGCAAGGGTTCCCACAGCAAGCGTCGTGGACAGCAGTCCGTAACCGTCGGCTTCGAGACCGAACGTGTTGCGCGCCATCACCGCCAGGCTGATCGCGAAGTTCAGGCCGAACGTCGAGACCATGAAGACGGACACCATGATCACCCGAAGGTCCTTGCGACCCCACACATATCGGAACCCGTCGCGCACCTGCCCCTTGGTACGCGGCGCCGGTTCGGACGGGATCAGCTCCTTCTTGTTCATCAGGTACAGCGCGATGAGGACCCCACCGAACGTCGCGACGTTGAGCAGGAACACCCATCCAGTTCCGATCAGATTGATCAAAACACCCGAGATGGCCGGACCGACGATGCGGGCCGTGTTGAACGTCATCGAGTTGAGCGCGATGGCATTGGACAGGTGTTCCTTGCCCACCATCTCGATAGTGAACGACTGACGCACCGGTGCGTCGAGCGCCGAGACACAGCCGAGGGCAAAGGCGATCAGGAAGACGTGCCACAGCGCAACGAGCCCACCGACGTCCAACAGACCCAACACCAGTGCGCATACCGCACTCGCCCACTGCGTGAAGATCAGGATCCGACGCTTGTCGTACCGATCGGCCAGCACCCCACCCCACACCGACAGAAACAGCGTCGGACCGAACTGCAAGGCCATGACGATGCCCACCGCCAACGCGTTGCCGTCCGAGAGCGTCAGTACCAGCCAGTCCTGGGCAATACGTTGCATCCACGTGCCGACCAGAGAAACAATCTGTCCGGAAGCCCAAAGGCGGTAGTTGCGGTTGTGGAGCGCGGCAAACATGCCGGAATCGGGGTCTCGGGGCACCCCACCATCTTGCCCCTCGAGTAATTCGTTTGGGCAACGACCTCAATGTAGCGGAGCTACGCGACCTCTGCGTAGCGGAGCTACGCGACCGCATAACTCGCGGAACTACTCCGTCTTGTTGACCATCTCCGTGATGATCCCGACGGCACCGCGCAGCGTCGCGAGTTCTTCGCCACCCAGCCCGGCCAGCTGCTCGTTCATCCACGCCTCACGCGCATGGGTCTCGTCCGCGAGCAACGCCTGCCCGGCGTCGGAGAGATTCACGATGATCTGACGACCGTCCGTGGGATGCGGCGAGCGCTCGACCAGACCGAGCTCGGCGAGAGAAGCAACAACGCGCGTCATCGACGGCGGCTGAACTTTCTCACGTGCTGCGAGTACGCCAGGGGTCATCGGGCCGTACTGATCCAGGCTCGCCAAAGCGGACAGTTGCGTCAGCGATACCTGAGCGTCGACTCTGCGGCCGCGCAGATGCCTGGTGAGACGCACTACAGCCAGGGAAAGATCGCTGGCCAGCGCACGAGTTTCGGTGGTCACGCGTCAGACAATACGTCAAGAGCTGGCCGGTAGCTCACGTAATCGAATACCGGTCAACCCTGATTTCACGTAAGGGCGTCGGTAATGGGTCCGACAGTGAAGTAGGCCACAAAAAGTGCCGCCACGATCCAGAGCAACGGGTGGATCTTCTTGATACCACCGCTGGCAGCGTGCAGGACCACCCATGAAATGAAGCCGACGCCGATGCCGTTGGCGATCGAGTAGGTGAACGGCATGACGATCATGGTCAGGAACGCCGGGAGTGCCACCGAGAACTTGGTGAAATCGATGTCTCGGACCTGTCCGATCATCAGCGCACCGACGACGACAAGGGCAGGCGCAGCTGCCTCGATCGGCACGACGGAGTAGAGCGGCGTCAGGAACATCGCGACGAGGAAGAGCAGTCCGGTCACGACATTTGCCAGGCCCGTGCGGGCGCCTTCGGCGATACCCGACGCGGATTCCACGAACACGGTGTTCGACGACGCCGAAGCGCCACCGCCGACGATGGCACCGGCGCCTTCGACGACAAGCGCGCGACCGACGTTGGGGAGGTTTCCATCCTTGTCGGTCAGGCCGGCTTCCTTACCGAGACCCGTCATCGTGCCCATGGCGTCGAAGAAATTCGCGAGCACGAGGGTGAAGACAAGCAGGCTGGCGGCCAGAACACCGATGCGGGTGAACGCGCCGAAGATGCTGACGTCGCCGACCAGGCTCAGATCAGGCATACCACCGAGCATCTCCGGGATCGCGGGGATGCTGAGGTTCCAGCCCTTGGGGTTGGTTCCGAGCGAGGGTCCGACGTCGGCAACTGCCTCGATGATCGCAGCGAGGATCGTCGTGACAACGATGCCGATCAGCAGTCCACCACGAACCTTGCGCACGACCAGAACACCCATGAGCAGGACACCGAAGATGAACACCACGGTCGGCCACGAAGCGATCGAGCCGTTGATTCCGAGTCCGACGGGAACCGTCGTACCGGCGGCATCGGGGATGCGGCGGACGAATCCGGCGTCGACCAGTCCGATGAAGGCGATGAACATGCCGATACCGGCCGCGATCGCGGACTTCAATGCCGAGGGAATCGCATTGAACACCGCAGTTCGGAAACCGGTGAGTGCCAACAGAACGATGATCACACCGTCGATGACCACCAGGCCCATCGCCTCGGGCCAGGTGACCTGAGGTGCGATGGTGACGGCGAGCAGGCTGTTGATGCCGAGACCCGCGGCGATGGCAAACGGATAGTTGGCAACGAGACCGAAGACGATGCTCATCAGGCCGGCAACCAGAGCGGTGACCGCAGCCACCTGGTTGACCGGAAGGATGTTGCCGAGAACGTCGGTCTTCGCTGCAGCGTCGTCAGCCGAGAAACTGCCGAGGATCAGGGGGTTGAGGACCACGATGTAGGCCATCGCCACGAAGGTGACGACACCGCCGCGAACCTCTGTCGAGATCGTCGACCCTCGTTCGCTGATCTTGAAATAGGTGTCGAGGATCTTGCCGGGTGCCGCCATGTTTGTTCTTTCCCCATCGCTGTAGGTCGCCGTGTGCCGGCGCACATGAAGCCGGTCGCACTAGGGAGAGTAGGCCACCGGGGTACGGGTAGCGTTAATTTTGTGACGGAGACTCGCAACACAACAGGCGTGATCGGCAAATTGTCCGCACCCGCGCCGGCACTGATCATCGGCACCGCGTTGTGGGTGGTCGCCACGATCGTGGTCGCGGTGAGCGGCGATCGTTGGTCGGATGCACTCCCGATCTGTTACGCGGGTATCGGAGTCGGCTTCCTCGGCCTCGCTCTGTTCTCCATTCAACGACGCGCAGCTGTGCGCGGTGACAAGGGCGCACAACAGGGCGCCGGTCTGGTCGACTGAGCAGGTCGATTCACCCTGCCAGCATGGTAAGCCTACCCTGCACTCTAGTGTCGGTCTTAGCTTGTCAATGCTGAAAGGAACCACGTAACCGTGAAGATCTCCCACCGAAATCGTTGGAAAAGCCGAGGACGTTGGATGAGACTGACATCCGTTGCTCTGGTCGCCCTGGTCGGCACAGCACTCGTCTCCTGCAGTTCGAACGACGACGCAGCAAGTAGTTCGTCGAGTTCCGGTGGCGGCGCCTTCCCCGTCACGATCGATCACGCTTTCGGCAGCACCACGATCGATTCCGAACCACAACGGATCGTCACCGTCGGTTACAACGACGAGCAGGCTCTGCTGGCCTTGGGCATCAAGCCCGTCGGAATGGTCAATCAGTACCCGGGCGAGCCGGACGTCAACCGCACGTGGCCGTGGGTCACCGGCCCTTGGGGCGGAACCGAACCGACCGTCGTCGGCAGCAATCCCGAAACCACGATCAGCGTCGAAAAGATCGCTGCGCTCGAGCCCGACTTGATCCTCGCGCTCTACTCGAGCATCGACAAAGACCTGTACAGCACACTTTCCGCGATCGCCCCGACCGTCGCGAAGGATCCGGCCTACGGCGACTACGCAACTCCGTGGCAGATCACGACGAAGACCGCAGCGAAGGCAGTGGGTCGCGAAGCCGACGGCGCGAAGTTGGTCGCCGATATCGACAAGCAGTTCGCCGACGCCAGAAGCGCTCACCCGGAATTTGCAGACCAGACCGCGGTGATCATCAGCATCGACACGACCCCGGAGTTCTACGCCTTCTCCTCCGAGGACGCCCGCGGACGGGTCCTCGGCAGTCTCGGATTCAAACCTGCTCCCGCGGTCGAGGCATTGATGAACGGTGAGTTCTACGCGCCCATCTCCACCGAGCGACTAGATCTCCTCGACGTGGACCGTCTCGTTGTCATCGGCAATCCCGATGCCGCCCAGGCGGTCCGAAACAATCCGGGCTTCCAGCAACTCGACGTGGTCAAGAACAATCGCGTCGTCTACGTCAACGACGATCAGGCCCCGCAGGTCGGTGCGGCCCTGACCGCGAGTTCAGCACTGAGCTTGCCGTGGGCGACAAGCCAACTACTCGCCGAACTCACGAAGTAACCAGCGCCCGGCGCTTCCTGATCTGCGCAGTTCCCCAGATCCACACTCCGGCCCACACCATCCCGAACGCCCAACCTGCCAGCACATCGGTCATCCAATGGGCAGCCAGGTAGACGCGGGAGAATCCGACAGCGATCGTGTACAGGCCGAGGCTCGCGAGCATTGCCATCTTCGCGAGCCTCGGCAGAGCAAGCCGAAGAATCACTGCGGCAACCGAAGTCGCGAGTATCGCGCTCATCATCGCGTGGCCCGACGGGAACGAATACGAATCGATTTCGATCAAACGCTCCGGCAGGGGTGGACGGGTTCGCGTGAAGATGCGCTTCAATCCGCTCATCACGAGCAGACCGGTCAACATCGATCCGGCGATCAGCAGAGCGTCCGTTCGGAGCCCCCGAACCAGAAGCACGATCGTGAGCAGCGTCGCGATCAGCCACGACGCGAGGGTTCCGCCGCTGTCGGTGATGACGTCGACCACGTCCACGAGCCACGCCGTCCGCTGGCTCACTGCACTGTCGAGTACCCACTGATCAAAAGACATCTGCCCTCACATCCCTTGCGGCAGAGTCCACGTGCGCATCACGTGATGAACGCCGTCCGAGTCCACCCACCACGGCACGGTCACTGTCGCCTCCACCGCTCCTGTCAGTTCCACCGACAGTTCGTGATGGATCACTACCTCGCCGCCGGGAACCTCACGGCCGAGGGCTGCGAAGCCGAGAACTGCCTGTGGTTCGTTCGCCCACGTCGTCACAACGCCGGTGCTGCTCACTCGTCCGTGAACGGATGTGGACGCCGTAGCGACGTCGAGCAGATCTGCCAGTGCGTCAGCTGTCTCGAAACTGCCGAGCACCACTCGTTGTGCAGGCAGTGCCGCTCCCAGCCACGGTCGGTCGAGAACAAGGGCGTCGCCGGGATCGACCAGATCGCCGGAAAGGCCTCGCACGAACGGCGGCAGGTGCAGTTCCTCCAGGTCGAGAACCCGTCGCTGCGCTGCCTCACCCAGCAGTCGGTGCGTCCGCGCGACGACGGCGGAGGCCGGCATCCGTAGTGGGTCGGCAAGCCGATCGAGCAGCAGCTGAGCCAGTTCCGGATCGTCGACGGTATCGGATGCCAGTAATCCGGCGAAGAATCCGGCGTCGGGGTGTTCGGCAGCATCGAGTAATCCCTCGAAGGTGCGATCGCCTGGAGCGCGCAGCAAGCCAAGCACCTCACCGCCGAGTTCGGCATTCGAACGCAACCACCACGCCGTGTATCCACGACGGTCGGTGAGCAGCGCCCGCGTCGCCGGCGACTCGACCAGCAGCGACAGCGCCTGCGGCCAGCGGTCTTCGTCCACGAGATCGAGATCGCGCACGGCTTCGATGTATTCGGGGTCCTCGTCGAGGGTGTCCCACCATGCGTCTTCGGCGTCGAGATCGTGATCGGGGCCGGACGGCAATTCCTCACGGACCACCGTGAAACCCCACCCGACACCGACTACCCGTAGCGCCTGCTCCCCCACCCGCTGAACAAAATCAGCGTCGACGATGCCGAAGGGAGAATCCTCGACCAGGACGCTTGCAAGGGGAGCGCCCGGAAGCAGAAGTTGGTCGGCGGAACGCAATTCGCCCTCCGAATCAGGAAGCAGCACTTCACCGATCCACGACGGCAGCGCCCCTGGCGCCACGTGGGCCGCCAATCCGAGCACCACTTGCGCCAACTCCGTCGCTACCGAATCATCCTGATCCGCAGCATCTTCGATCAAGGCTCGCAGTGCCGGATCGGACAGCAGGTCGGTGGCACTCGCGGTCTGTGCTCCCAATCGAGACAGCAACGGGTGCGCTGCGACAGGATGAACCAACCTCGTCCACTGCACAGACGGTGCGTCTTCGCCCAATTCGACGCCGACGACGACGGTCCGCGGTCCGGTCACCGTTCGTCCATCGGAGAGCGGAACCGGCAGTGTTCCAAGCTCTTCCACCGCAAGAGTGTCGATCACCAAGGGCTCGAGAGCCGAATAGAGTCGATTCCACCACTTCGGTTCACGTTCCAAGCCGCTGAGCAGTTCCGCGATACGCGCGAGCCCGATGCGGTGCGTCGACACCGCCGCGAGCGCTCGCTCGTGCTTGGGGCCGGAGAGCTCGGGGACGACCAGGCCGCCGATGATGTCGGTGAGCAACTCGGCAAGATCGTCACTGAGCCCGGGCACCACGGATGCTCGCTGCGGCGCGCGGTCGGGTTCACCGACCACCGGAAGCCACTCGTTTTCCTGCAGCTCCTTCAGAAGTGCTTCGCGCAGAAGCGAATCGGTTTCGCTGCGGGCAAAGGCAGGAATCGGGACGAGTGCCGTTCGCTGCCGAGGAGGTAGTGCAGCAAGGAACTTCGCGTACCCCTCGGCAAGCGGAGCGATCGGTGCAGCGGGCATGAGGCGTCGCCGATCGGGTTGCATTGCAATGTCGGCAATGATGATCGCCGGGATCGACAGTTCCTCATCGGATCGGGTCGGCGCCCGCAGCACGTCGTCTGCGACCGGCTCGACGACCCCGTCGCGGACCGGCACCAACCACCGTGCGTTCGGCGCCGAGTACTGCCACCACGTGCGATCTCCGATGACCACCTCGACGAGACCGGAATCCAGCACTCGTTCCGATCGCCGAAAAGTCTTCTCACCCAAACGAATTGATCCGAGAGCCGGGAGTTCGAGCAGCAGATCGACTGCCTCACGTGTCATCTGCGAAAGCAGCGCCGCGGCATCGACGTCCGGCCGAAGCGTCAGCACCACCTCCGAATCGGCACCGTCGCTCGGCAATTCGCCAGACGGCCACACCAAACGAAGTACGGGGACACCGGTTTCCGGCACGGGGAGTTCGCGAGACTCGATCTCGCGCAGAGTTTGCGAGGCAGAGAATCGAATCGATCCCGTCGACGAGCGCAGTTCAACCTCGTCACCGACCGAGAGAACTGCCGAGAATCCGACTCCGAACCGCCCCGTCACGCCTTCGTCGGCGTCGACCTTGTTCGACGCACGCAGCGCCGTGAGTGCGTGAACGCCGGATTCGTCCAGCGGACGGCCGGTGTTCGCGACGGTCAGCGTCCGACCGTCCACGTCCACCCACAAAGAGCCCTCGACGCCCTCGCGTGCAGCTGCATCGGCAGCGTTCTGCGCCAGTTCGGTGAGCAGACGGTCGCGGTACCCGGCCTTCGCGAGGTCGGATTCCGCAGCCGCGTCTTCACGCAATCGCGTCGGAGATTCCGACCACGCGCGCAGCGTCGCCTCGCGGAGTGCGTCCGTGCCGAACGGATCTTCTACTCGGTGGATACCGAATCCTCAACTGCAACAACGCTCGACGGGCGAGCGGGCACCGCAATCAGCTCGACTGCTCCGTCGTCGAATGCGTCGAACTGCGGCGAGCCCGCACCGAGCGGCAAGCTGGTGTCCGAATGCGCGCCACAGCCGTAGGACACGCTGACCACCCGGCCGTCTGCGGAGAGTTCGTTGCCGCACACGCCGAACGCTGCGTGCAGCGAACCTGCGAGTGGAAGGAAGAATCCACACAGCCCACACGTCGACGGGGCAGCCTTGGCCATCTCCGACTCCGGGCCGAAGTCACCGTCGAACCAACGCTGCGCGGCATCGAGTCGGCCCTCGAGGCTCATGACCTGTTTGCGGCCTAGCCCGATTTCGAGAGCTACCTCGTCGACTTCCGGGTCACCGGTGGCGACGTAGCCGGGAACGAGCCGAGGATCCTCGGCCGGCGGGGCGAGTAGGTCACCGACGGAGAGATCGCCGGGACGAATCCGCTGATCCCATGGCAGCCATTCCGGCGCAACCAACGCGTCGGGACCCGGCAGCAGCGCCAACTCACTGACAGTTGCGCGGGTGTCCTCCGGTCCGGCAGCGACGACAACCGCCCACTGCCAACCGCGGTATCCGGGAATGTCTGCTGCAAATCGATGGGTGGCGGCAAATTCGTCCTCCGACGTCACGCCGAGGTATGCCCCCACACCGCCTTCATGCAGGTCGACGACTGCCGTTCGGGCAAGCTCGACCGCATCGGCCAGTACTGGGCGCGGCACTGCACGCTCTGGAGAAGTAGCAACACTCACTCCTCCAGTTTGCCGCACCACCGCAAGTCCGCAACGCACTGGGCTGCCATGCTGGGCAGATGAGTAGGTCACACGCCAATTCCGTGCGCACTTTTGCAGTGGTCGCCGTGATCGCGTCGGCCCTGGCGGGGTGCTCCGATTCCCCCGGTGCTCCCGACAACCTCACGTCCGAAACCGGCTCCGTCGAGATCGTTCGAGTGTCCGCGCACGATCCCGACGCGTTCACGCAGGGCCTCGAGATCGACGGAAACCGGTTGTACGAAAGCACCGGACGCGTCGGGCAGTCCTGGGTGCGCTCGAGCGAGATCTCCGACGAGCAGTCCCCCGCTTCGGGACCGGAAGTTGCGCGTGCAGATCTCGACCCGCCGTTGTTCGGTGAGGGCATCACGGTCGCCGGAGACACACTGTGGCAACTCACCTGGAAAGACGGCGTCGCCATCGCCCGTGACAAGGACACCTTGACCGAACGTGGGCGGTTCCCACTCGACACCGAGGGATGGGGAATCTGTTCGCTCGGGGATCGGCTGGTCTCCAGCGACGGTTCGGCCACGTTGACCTTTCGCGATCCCGAAACCTTTGCGCCGATCTCGACAGTCGACGTCACCAGATCTTCGGAGTCCGTCGGCAAGCTGAACGAATTGGAATGCGCCGAAGACGGCTCCGTCTACGCCAATGTCTGGACCACCGACACCGTCGTCCGAATCGACCCGTCGGACGGCGCCGTCACGAACGTGTACGACGCATCGGCGCTACGCGAAGAACTCGTCACGGATGGATCGACCAGCACCGTCGACGTTCTCAACGGCATCGCGCAGATTCCCGGTACCGATCGATTCCTGCTCACCGGCAAGTATTGGCCGCAGATGTTCGAAGTCCGTTTTGTTAACTGAGTCCGACATGACACAGGACTCGCAGGGGTGTGCGTGGTAGCCGCGCCGACACTAGGACAGAATTGAGTGGTGACCGGACCGCGCGAACCCTACGACCCCGAAACTCGGCGAATCCACGACGAGCCGGAGGGGCAACAGGTGCACCCCGGTTACGACAATTACCCACCCGCGGCCCGCCCGGACAACTACCCGCCTTCGGCTCGCCCCGCTGCGCGTCGCACGCCTTTGCCGCCGCTGCACCCGATCCCCGAATCACGGGGAGACTCGGATTCTGCGTCCGGTTCGAAGGCACCGGGTGCGGACGCCCCCAAGGCTCCCCCGATGCCCCGCAAGCTCACCGTCACCCGCGTCGCAGCGATGCGCAGCCGCGAACTGACGAACAAGGGCATCGCGACCTTCCAGCGCGCAGCGAAGGCCGACGGCGCGGACAAGTCCGGTCTGACCGCTCTCACCTACGCAGTGATGACGAACAACGCCACCGACGCCGCGATCTCCGTCGCCCTTGCGAACACGCTGTTCTTCTCGGCTGCGACGGGTGAGGACAAGACCAAGGTCGCGCTCTATCTCCTGATCACGATCGCACCGTTCGCGGTCATCGCACCGCTCATCGGTCCGATGCTCGACCGGTTGCAGCGCGGCCGCCGCATCGCACTCGCGTCGTCGTTCGGAATCCGGACGCTCCTCGCAGTGATCCTGGTCTTCAACTTCGACAGTTGGATCCTCTATCCGGCCGCGCTCGGCATGATGGTGCTCAGTAAATCGTTCTCGGTACTCAAGAGTGCGGTGACACCACGCGTCCTACCACCGGAAATAGACCTGGTGCGCGTCAATTCGCGTCTGACGGTCTTCGGGTTGATCGGCGGAACGATCGGCGCCGGCGCCGTCGCGGGTGCGCTCGCGCTCGCTTTCGGTTCCACCGGAGCCTTGTGGTTCGCCGTCGCCGTCACCGTCTTCGGCGCATATCTGAGCATGCGAATCCCGTCGTGGGTCGAAGTCACCGAGGGTGAGGTTCCCGCGACCATCACCTACCACCAAGACGAGGCGCACCACGCCGGCAGCGCCCCACCACAGCCGAACGCGAAACCGGCCAAGGTCCGACAGCCTCTCGGACGCGCCGTGATCATCGGACTCTGGGGCAACGGCACCATTCGCGTGCTCACCGGCTTCCTGACGCTCTACATCGCGTTCGTCGCCAAATCACGCACCGATCACGAGCCGCTCCAGCAGGCCATGATGCTCGGCCTGGTCGGCGCAGCGGCCGGTCTGGGAAACTTCGCCGGAAATGCCACGGGTGCGCGCCTCAAGCTCGGCCGGCCCGCACTGATCGTGCTCCGGTGCACTGCGTCGGTCTGGATCATCGCGGTGATCGCAGCGCTGACGGACAACCTGATGACCGCTGCGCTGGCCACACTCGTAGCCTCCGCAGCCAGCGCACTCGCCAAGGTCTCACTCGACGCGTCACTCCAGCACGACCTGCCCGAGGAATCGATCGCGTCCGGATTCGGCAGATCCGAGACGGTTCTGCAGTTGAGCTGGGTACTCGGCGGCGCATTGGGGGTTCTGCTTCCGACCGAATACTGGATCGGGTTCACTGTTGTATCGGTGTTCCTGACGATCGGGCTTCTGCAGACCTTCCTGAGCTACCGAGGAAGCAGCCTCCTGCCCGGCCTCGGCGGGAAGCGACCCGATCTGGCCGAACAAGAAGTGACCGAAGTGATTTACACCGGTAAATCCAACCGAGGACAAGGAAGTACTCCGCAGTGATGATGCGCTCGAGAACAAAGAAGATCGTGGCAGCGATCAGTGTCCTGATGGTGGTGGCACTAGTTGCTTACGTCTCCGTTCTTTTCGTGATCATCAAGAACATCAACGACGACCCCGAAAAGCTGCCGGTCATCACTGCGTACGCACACGGCAAGACGATCGAGACGAACCCTGCCGGGTTCTGCACCATCGATCTGTCCCAGTGCGCCCAGGTGGGCGACATCTATGCCCTCGACGTTCCCGCGGGCTACCCGCTGCAGCTGTCGTTGTCGACGGACGTCTCCGATGCGCAGTGGGCCCTGCTGGCGGTCTACGAGGATGCCGACGGCAACCAGACCGGCGAACCCCGAGTCTTCGAGCCCGGCGAGGCCCTGGCAGTGACGGTCGAATCTTCGAGCGATCCCGTCAAGCAACTCGTCGGCGTCGAAATCCACCTCGCCGTCGGTGAGGGAAGCGAACAGGGACTACTGATCTGGTCGATCAAGACCGCCTGATCCCCGGAAGAACGAAAATGCCCTGCACACCGATTGGTGTGCAGGGCATTTTGTTTCGAAGCCGTGTACGGCAGCTCGAATCGAGCGATCAGGTATCGAGCTCGCGAGCGACGGCTCGGACGACCTCGGAGATCCGCTGAGCGGTCTTGCGGTCCGGGTACTTGCCGTTGCGCAGATCCGGCTGGACCTTCGCCTCGAGCAACGTGATCATGTCCTCGACCATGCCGTGCAGCTGGTCAGGGGTGTGCTTACGCTCGACCGGCTCACGACGCGTCGCCGTAGCGCCCCGCAACGACGGCGCCGGCTCCAGCACCTTCAGGCTCAGCGCCTGCGGACCGCGGCGGCCCGCAGCCATGCCGAACTCGACGCGCTGGCCGGCCTTCAAGCCTTCGACGCCCTCGGGGAGAGCGGAAGCACGGACGTAGACGTCCTCGCCCTCTTCCTGCGACAGAAAGCCGAAACCCTTTTCGACGTCGTACCACTTCACCTTGCCGGTCGGCACCGCGTTCACCTGCTCATCACTCGACTGGGGCATCTGCCCCAATGTGCTCGGGAGGCTCTCGGAAGAGCCTCATGGCCTTGCTCGCATCGCTTCCGGTGGAAGAATGCAAAAGAACGCGCCCCACACTTGCTTCAGCGGGGCGCGCAGTCTGTTAACAGTCTACCTGTGACGAACCCGGGTCGGCACCCAGGTTTACAGGCACTATCCTCGTAGGTGTGGACCCTCAACCGAACCCGCGCACTTCCGGCACCGGAAACGGTCTGTTCCGTACGGCGATGGCACTGTTCATCGTCGGATTCCTGGCGATCGTGGCCATCTTCGCAGTCCACATCTTCAGCGACACCCCGCCCGGCCTGGCGTTGTACCTGGTGGCACTCGCGTGCCCGATCGGCTTCCTTCTGGCCATCGTCTACACGCTCAGATCCGGCCGACGCGTGCGCTGATCACCCCCGCCTTCAACCGAAAGGTCACTGACCATGAGAATCCTCCTGAACGTGATCTGGCTGGTGTTCGGCGGCTTCTGGCTGGCGTTGGGTTACTTCGCCGCAGGCATCATCTGCTGCATCCTCATCATCACGATTCCCTTCGGAATCGCGGCATTCCGCATCGGCATCTACGCACTGTGGCCGTTCGGTAAGACCGTCGTCGACAAGCCGACCGCTGGTGTCGGTTCGATGATCGGCAATGTCATCTGGGTGATCATCGCCGGTATCTGGTTGGCGATCGGACACATCGTCACCGCCGTCGCGATGGCGATCACGATCATCGGAATTCCGCTCGCGGTCGCGAACCTGAAGATGATTCCGATCTCGCTGATGCCGCTCGGCAAGGAGATCGTCGACGTGGACCGCGTCAATTACGCATAGCCGTGGACCGCGTCAATTACGCATAGCCGTGGACCGCGTCAATTACGCGTAAGCGGGCCCGGAGACAGAAGAACCCGACCACAGCAGGTGCTGTGGTCGGGTTCTCTCGTATCAGGTCGGATCAGCGGCCGAGGCTACCGAGTCCGGGGAGGTTACCGAGCGAACCGGTACCCGTTCCCGGGTTGCCCGGATCAACGGGGCCGACCGGACCCTCGGAGACCACGATGGTCACACTCGAAACCCGCGAAAGCACGCTCTTCGCAGTGATCTCGACGGTGACGCTCCCGACGGCCGTGGGGGTTCCCGAGATGGTGCCGTCCTGTGCGAGGGACAGTCCGCCGGGCAGAGTGCCGTTGGTGAGCGCAAAGGCTGCCCGGGTATCAGCGGCAGTGAGCTTCTGCGAATACGCCTTACCGACCTGAGCGGCAGGCAGTTCGACGGTCGCGGGTAGCGGGTACGCAGCAACGACGGTCACCTTGCCCCCGTTGGTCGTCGACGCGATGGCGCCGGTCGAGGTGTCGAGCGCGAGGTTTTTGACCTTCTCCAGTGCCGGAACCTTGGTATCGGTCAGAGCGGTGGTGGCGCGGGTCGTCAGATCGACCGACCACAGGTGTCCGTTCATGACGTCCGCGACATATGCAATGCCTGCAGCAGCGTCGACGACCACGCCGTTGGGAATCGCGGTCGGAGACAGCGTGGTCTTCGACAGAACCGCGCCGGCCGGGGTGATCGCCCACAGGTTGGTTGCCCGGGTGTCGGTCATGTAGATGTTGCCGGTGTTCGTGTCGACATCGACGTCGACCGGGTAGAGGTTGTCGGCACGCACGATCGACTTGAGTGCTCCGCCCTTGCGTACGTCCGCCTGCCACAGCGTGCGGCCGTAATTCTCGTCGAAGAAGTTGGTGTCCGCGATGTAGAGGAAGCCGCGGACAGTGTCGAAGGCGAGCTTGGTCGGCGTTGCCGACTTGTCGACCAGAATGCTCGACACGGCGTCGGCGGCGTTGGGGTCGACGACTCGGATGTTGCCGGACTTGTAGTCCGAGAAGTACGCGCGGTGTGTTGTGGGGTCGACGACGACATCGTTGATCTGCGGCCGCGAGCCGTCGGGGTTCTTCTCGCTCAGCGTGACCGTCTTTTCGACCTTGCCGGTCTTCGTGTCGACAATCGAGATCGCGCCGCCGTAGGAGGAGGACACATATGCGCGTCCGAGGTCCGAGTCCACGGCAAGTGCCGACGGGTAACCGACGACACCGTTGATGGTGCCGACGGACTTGCCGGTGTTCGTGTCGACGACGGATAACGAGCTGGTCGGTCCGCCGTACTGCGTGATGTATCCGCGGTGGGTTGCCGAGTCGACGACGATGTCGCCGGGCTGGGTTGCGGAATAGCTTCCGACAACACCGTGTGTCGGATCCTCGGGTGAGGCGTGTGCAGCGGGAGCAGTGACGGCCAGGCCGACAGCAGCAGCGGCGACGGCGAGTGACGCGGTGACCGCACGCCGACGGTATTGCAGTTTCATGAGGGGTGCCCTACTTCTTTGGAAGACTCTGCGAACCCTGCCCATTCGGGGCAAGTCAGGCAAACCTAACCTAAGTTTCAATCTCGATGTTGAGACACAGAACACATCTTCGGCCTGGATCGGCACACCTCTCACTCGGCCGGAATTCCATTTCCACATAACGTGTGACCTTGCTCACATTACGGATGGATAACGGAACGGACACAACCGGACATTCACTCAGTCACCCCCACCTACCTGGGAAGAGTCTCCTGCGCTTTGTGTGACGCGTTGTACGTCCTTCGCCACGCCGCGTTATCAAATGGTGACACGAGAGACTCGAGCCGTTACCGTCGTTTTCGGCCGGGAAACTCGGCCACCTCCGGCCCGCCGCGCCAAGCCTTGTCCCGCGGGTACCGGACTTCCGACAGAGCATTCCAGGGACGAGGACGGGGGACCCAAAGTCCTCTGTGAGAACAGAAAAGTTCTCCAGTGGACACCGGTTCGATCGCAAGACCGAATCTTGGGGTGAAGCCAGACCCTTTCCAGCCAGGAAAGGCGAGGCCGGGCGACCTCTCAGCCCGAACCCGACAGCTGACCTCGCAGGCGCGTGTGGAGAGGATTTCGACCATCATGAGCGGACGCCATCGCAAGCCCACCACCACCGGTCGCACTGTCGCCAAGGTCGCCGTCACCGGCGCCATCATGGGCGTAGCAGGAATTGCAGCCACCGGAACCGCAAGCGCTGCCCCCGACTCCGACTGGGATCGTCTCGCCCAGTGTGAGGCCGGCGGAAACTGGGCCATCAACACCGGCAACGGTTACCAGGGCGGACTGCAGTTCTCCCCCAGCACGTGGAACGCACACGGCGGCGGACAGTACGCAGCCACCGCAAACCAGGCCACTCGCGAGCAGCAGATCGTCGTTGCCGAGCGTGTTCTCGCAAACCAGGGTTGGGGCGCATGGCCGTCCTGCTCCTCCAGCCTCGGACTGAGCAGCGGCGCCACCGAGCGTTCCGCTCCGGCCACCACGGCTCCTCAGGCAGCTCCGGCTCCGGCACAGCAGGTCGCTCAGACCGTTGCACACCCGGTCGCTGACGCCATCGATCAGGCAATCGCGTTCGCCAAGGCCAACGGCATCCCGGTCGACCCGCAGATCCTCGCAGTCGCCGACACTGCAAAGACGTTCCTCAAGTAACACCGGTAAGACTGTCCGCTCGGACGCTCGAACATCAAGAAGGCCCGCACCGAATCGGTGCGGGCCTTCTTCGTGTCGAGTTGTTATCGGTTGATGACGGTGTGCGGGTGTACGTAAGGAAGTGACTCCACCGGAACCGGAAAGGTGGTGTCCTCGCCGAAGGGTGAAAGTCCACCTGCGCGGGTCGATGACAATTCGGTCACTGCGTGATCTCCGTCTGCAGTTTCCGGCCATCCTGGATCTACATAGTGTTGCTTCGAATTGTTGGCCACGAAGTCATTTTGACAGGACGCCGTTACGCCGTACAGACCAGGTCTCTAATCTGATACCTGATGACCGAAACACGTGGCACCCCGGCGGGCAGTTCCGCAGCCGAAAGTCTGACCGATTGGCTCTCGGCGCGCAGTGACGCCGAGTTGACGGAGCTGCTGCGTCTGCGCCCCGATCTGGCCGTACCGCCGCCGAGCACGATGGTGGTTCTCAGTGGTCGGGCGCAGCAACGCGCGTCGGTCAGCCGAGCGGCGGACGAACTCGACACCCTCGATTTCGGTCTTCTCGAATTGTTGGCACTGGCCGGCGCCGAGGAAACTCCGATGACGCGGGCGGAGCTCAACAGTGCAATCGCCGAACGCGCCCTGACCGGCAAGGGCAAGGTCACCAAGAAGGCCGTCGACAAGTCACTGTCGAAGATGCGTGAGTCCGCCCTCGTCTGGGGTGTCGATCCCATCAGCGTCGTCCCGGCAGTCATCGGGATGATTCCGTGGCGTGTGGGGCGAGCCCTCGAACCTGCCGAGGCGATGACCGAGACCGAGATCTCGGCAGCCCTCGACGCTCTGGACACCCGCGAGCGGGATCTCCTCGAGACTCTCGCCAACTCCAGCCCGATCGGTCGCACCCGCGACGCCGCCCCCGGAACGCCGCCTGAGCGCCCGGTTCAGCGACTGCTGGCGGCCGGCCTGCTGCGGTGGCTCGACGAGCAGACCGTCGAGCTTCCGGCGACGGTTCGTCAGGTCATCCGCGGCGAGCCGGTTTTCGATCCGACGACGCTGACCGCACCCGTCATCGGGGGCGACAAACTCAAACCCGCGGACGTGAACGCCGCAGCGGCCGGCGAGGCGCTCGAGTTGGTACGCCAATGCGAGAGCGTGATCGCTGTTCTGGGCGCAGCACCGGCCCCAGCACTGCGAGCCGGTGGACTCGGTGTTCGAGAACTACGACGCGTGGCCAAGACGGCCGATCTCGACGAAGCGCGAGTGAGCCTGCTCGTCGAATTGCTCTCGGCAGCCGGACTCATCGCCAGTGGAACGCCCGATCCGGCGCCGGTCTCGGACAACGCGGACGAATACTGGACGCCCACACTCGCCGTCGACGGCTGGCTCAACGCGTCCACAGCGCGTCGGTGGGAGGTGCTGGCGTCCGCCTGGGTCGACGTACCGCGAGTTCCGTGGATGATCGGGCTGAGGGATTCCACCGACAAGCCCATCGCGGCGCTGTCCGAGGAAGGCCGGGCCCCGGCGGCTCCGCGCGATCGCCAGGCCATTTTGGGGCTGCTCTCCGAACTCGACAGTGGCCAGACTGCATCGGCCGTCGAGGTAAGTCGACTACTGGCGTGGCGACGCCCGCGATGGAGCGGGCGCCTACGGACGTTCGCAATCGAGCGGACTCTGGACGAGGCCGCCGCCCTCGGGTTGGTGGCCCGCGGCGCGTTGTCGTCACCTGGACGAGCTTTGCTGCACGGCGGGGACGCCGAAGCCGAAATGCAGTCCGCCCTACCCGAGCCCATCGACTACATCCTGGTCCAGGCAGATCTGACTCTGGTTGCGCCCGGCCCGCTCGTACCGGACCTGCTCGAGCAGGTGAGCCTGGTCGCGGACATCGAGTCGGCAGGATCGGCGTCCATGTACCGCATCAGCGAGGACAGCGTGCGTCGTGCGCTCGACGCCGGTCTGACGGCCACCGAACTGCATGCGATGTTCGCCTCGAAATCGAAGACGCCTGTTCCCCAATCACTTTCGTATCTGATCGACGATGTCGCCCGTCGACACGGGCGACTGCGTGCCGGAGTGGCGGCGTCGTTCATTCGATGTGAGGACGCATCACTGCTGGCGGAGGTCCTCGCTTCGGCGGTGGCGGAGCCCCTGGCATTGCGCGCCTTGGCTCCCACAGTCGCGATTTCGCAGGCCCCACTGCGCGAGGTCCTGGCCGAGCTGCGCGCAGCCGGATTCGCGCCGGCAGGTGAGGACTCCTCGGGCACGTTGGTCGATCTCCGCCCACGCGGGGCGCGGGTACCGAACCGTCGCAGCCGACCGGCCTCGCGAATGCCCGCAAGCCCGTCGGCGGATCAATTGGCGTCGTTGGTCCGCACGATGCGAGCAGGCGACCGCGCTTCCGCCCCGGGCCGTGGTGGTGTCCGGACGGACGGTTCGAGGGAGAACAATGCCGCCACCATCGCGTTACTGGCCACAGCGGCCCGGGACAATTCGAGCGTCAACATCGGCTATGTCGACGCTCAGGGGGTAGCGACTCATCGCATCGTCGACCCCGTCAGCGTGGGCGGCGGACAGCTGGACGCCTTCGACCCGGCAAGTGGTGCCGTACGCCGTTTCACGTTGCACCGCATTACTTCCGTCAGCCCCGTCGACTCCGGAAAAAAGTAGCAGAAAAGAAGCAACTGGCTTTTTTCTGTAAATGAAGTATGGTCGAGGTCAGTTTGTGATTGCCACTTCGAAAAATGAGGAGCGACAATGGCTGACAAGGCGCCGGGAAAGAACATGAAGAAACCCGCTCAGTCGATCAAGGAACGCCGCGCAGAAAAGCGGGCGAAAACTACGGAGTCTTCCGAGTTCATTCGTAAGCGGAAGCGGAGCTGACAGCACAGTCCAGAGGAAGACGAGCTGACTGCGAAGCTGACCAATGCCTGCCTCCACCGACACCCTCGTGCACCTGCACGAAACATTCAACCTGTTCAAGTCACGTAGTCGAGGAACTGATGCACGCTCGCGCGGCTACGCAGCGGGCATGACCCTGGCATCACTGTGTGTCCTCGACGAACACGCTCGGCAATCCGGAATACTTCTTTCGGATTTACCGCAGAAAGAGAATCAACCATCGTGAAAAGAACAATCCACACCCTGGACCGTATTCAGACGAGACTCGAATCGGAGCTTGATTCCACTCCGGGTGATTCCGAAAAGAATATCGGTTATAGATCCGGAATTTCCGAAGCTATTACTCATGTAATGGAAATGCGGAAGTCAGTGGTCGCGCAGAAATAGGAGGCGCATCAGTTAGGCGCTCATCCCAATAACTGTCGCACTCCACCCACCAGAAAGACGACCTGGTCCTCGTAGAAGTCGGCAAGTCGCTCCGGCGCGAGCGGCTTGCTGCTTCCGCTCCAATCGTCCGCTCGGCTCAACGCCTGGAGGAAGCCCATCAAGGCAACCGCCCAGCGAGTCTCGAGCCTTTCGGGATCGGTAGCAGGAAAGGTACGACGGACCTGGTCGAGAAGATGATCACGAAGGTGCATCTCGGTCGCCTCGAGGGCTGGATGGCCCGGTCGTGACATCTGCGGCTGCGAAATCTGCGTGACGATTCTGATCCATCGCATTCCCCGCGTGCGATGGCGAAGAAGCAGTGTCTTGTATGGCGCCGTGACGGCCCGCACCAACGCTTCGACCGTCGGCGGCTCCTTGTCGGCGGCTAGGTCGTCCACGTTCGCGCTGATCTGATCTCGCACCGACGTTCCCATGTCCAACAGCACCGCGGCGACCAGATCCTCCTTGGTGCCGAAATGGTAGTGGACGGACGACGGTCCGAGACCGGCCGCCGCGTTGACCGCGCGCAGCGAAACTGCATCCAATCCCTCTGTCGCGAAAAGCCGTTCAGCAGTTTTGAGCAAACGCAGACGTGTCACGTCGCCTTGACGGTTCTGCCGGGAGTCGGTCATACGAACGAGCTTCGCACGGGCTCGCCGAACTTCTCCGAAGCGCTGACCGCGGAGTCAGAGTGATTCACGGTGTGCTCGCACCCTGTTGTCGCGATCGACCCAGCCGTGGGCGCGCGCGTAGTCCACCATCGCGGAGAACTTCTGCTTCCACTGCGCGTTTCCGACCTGGGCCGCGACGGCTTGTTCCAGGTGAGCAATGTCGAGCCAGACATGATCGTCCTCGAGTTCCCCCCACGGTTCCAATGCCCGACTCAGAGTCGCGGATTGATCGTCGCCGCCTACGACGACCGAGAGACTGGTGAAGTCGTCGACCCCGTTCAGTTCGACGGTCGAGGAGGTGGGGGTGATTGTGACGTCCAGTCGCATGACCTCTTCAACGCTCCTTCTCAAAATGCCTGGTTCAGTTGATCGACTTGAAACAACCTTAGACGACATGACTGCGCCAGATAGCATTGAGCTACAAGTGATTACAAACCTCCCACTGTGCGGGAGGCTCAACTTATTGGATCAGTTGATCCATGTTAGACATCTGCATCAGAGCGAGTGATCCAAATCACTCCCCTGTCGACAGGAGATGTCATCGTGTGGTCCGCATCGTCCATCCGCTTCGGAGCCTTCCTCGCCCCGTACCATCCGCTCGACGCCGATCCCGCCCTGCAACTCAGACGCGACATCGACCTCATGACACACCTGGACCACCTCGGATTCGAAGAAGCGTGGATGGGTGAGCATCATTCGACCGGCGCCGAGATCGTGCCGGCCCCGGACATGTTCATCGCGGCCGCCGCAGAGCGAACCGAGCGCATCCAGTTCGGCACAGGCGTGACGTCCCTGCCCTATCACCACCCGCTGATCACGGCCGACCGCATCACTCAGCTCGATCTGCAGACCCGCGGACGGCTCATCTTCGGCACCGGCCCGGGCAAGATCCCCCTCGATGCACACATGATGGGCATCAACCCGTCGGACCAGCGTCGTCGCCAGGGCGAAGCGCTCGAGGCCATTCTCGCGTTGCTCCGCGGCGAGGTCGTCAACATGGAAACCGACTGGTTCACGTTGCGTGACGCACGCGCACAGCTGCCCACATACCGTGCGGACGGCATCGAGACCGTGACAGCGTCGACGATTTCCCCCAACGGTTCGGTGCTCGCCGGCAAGAACGGGCTCTCCCTGCTGTCACTCGCGGCGAGTTCACCCAGCGGATTCGACGCACTGGATCGCAACTGGGATGTGTACGAGAAGGTCTCGGCCGAGCACGGCCACCACGCCGACCGGGCGACGTGGCGTGTGGTCAATCCGATGTTCATCGCCGAGACCCGAGCCGAGGCCGAGCGCGCCGTGAGCCGACGGATCGGATCGATGGCCTCCTACGTGAATCGACAGACCGGCCAGAACCCGGCCTGGGCAGATACACCTGCCGGAATCATCGACCAGTGGCGCAACGACACGCTCGGCGAGTTCGGTCAGGCGATCATCGGTACGCCCGAAGATGCGATTGCTCAGATCGAGCGTCTGATCGAGAAGACAGGAGGGTTCGGCACGTTCCTGATCCTTCACGTGGACATGGCGAGCTGGGAGGACACCAAACGCAGCTACGAATTGTTCGCCTCCGAGGTGGTCCCGCACTTCCGGAAGCGGAATGTCGGACGTCAGGCGAGCATGCAGTTCGCCGAGGACAACCGCGAATACCTGATCGGCGGGCTGGTCGGAGCGATCACCAAAGCCCATACCGACTACTACGGCCAACCGGCCGAGACGGGAGCCTTGCGCGCATGAGGGCTGTCCGATTCCACCAGGGAGAATTCGCCGTCGCCGAGATGGCCGACGCGCCGCCGTTGGCACCCCATCAGATCCGCATCGACGTCGTCGCCTGCGGAATCTGCGGCAGCGACCTGAGTATGTCGAAGGACCCGTGCCGATTCGTCGAGGTCGCACACAACGGTGGCTACCCGCTCGCCACCTTCGATCCAGACGCACCCGTGGTGCTGGGCCACGAGTACGCGGGTATCGTCTCCGAGACCGGTTCTGCAGTAGACGATTTCATGATCGGTGATCGGGTGTCCGGCATCGGCTTGGCCACCGACACGGCTACCGGGATCCCGACGATCATCGGTTACTCGAACGAATACCACGGCGCGTTTGGCGATCACATCGTTGTCGACGCATTCTGGGTCCGCAAGGTTCCCGACCATCTGTCACTCGAGCACGCCACACTGGCCGAACCTCTACACGTCGGCGAGATGCATCTCCAGCAGTCCGGCCTCACCTCGGCCGATTCAGCGCTCGTCGTCGGTTGCGGGACGATCGGACTGGGTGCCATCGTCGCTGCGAAAGCGAGAGGGGCACAGATCGTCATCGCGTCCGAACCCTCCCCCAAACGCCGCGAGCTCGCCAAGAAGATGGGCGCGGACATCGTCGTCGACCCCTTCGAACAGGATCCGATCGAACTGTGGAATCAGATGGTCGCCGAAGGCAACCCGCTCGTGGGCCAGGCCGCGAACGGCATCCTGATCGCCTACGAATGCAGCGGCCGGGCGGGGGTCATCGGCGAACTGATGCGCACCCTGCCGTTCAACTCGCGGATTCAGGTCCTGGCTGCGCCGTTCGGCGACGAGACCATCGTTCCCGTCATCGGGCAGTTCCGAAGGATCTCGATCAACTTCGGTCATGGCCCCTACGAGAACGCGTACGACATCACTCTTGCTCGGTTGGCCGCCGGCGAGATCGACGCCGAAGCGATCATTACCGGCCGTGTCGGGCTCGACGGAGTTTCGGACGCTTTTGCGGCTCTTCGCGCACCCGACGAGCACGTGAAGATCCTCGTCCTGCCCGCCGCAGGTCGTCCGGAATAGCGGTTGGTCCTGCTCTGTTGACGTAGGGGTGCCCGAACTCGGGCACCTCTACTTCTGGCTGTGCGAGCGTCGCCTGTTGGCGTATGCGCTCCGATACCAGGACAATGGCAGGGTTGGCGTCAGCCGACAACGCGGTGCAACGCTCTGTGGCTGCTGCGTTTGTTTCACTAGGAGGCTTCCGTGACCGACGGACCGTTGATCGTCCAATCCGACAAGACGCTGCTGTTGGAGGTCGACCACGAGCGCGCCGGCGATGCCAGGCAGGCAATCGCCCCCTTCGCGGAACTCGAACGCGCCCCCGAGCACGTCCACACGTATCGCATCACTCCCCTGGCCTTGTGGAATGCCCGTGCCGCCGGACACGACGCCGAGCAGGTTGTCGACGCTCTGGTTTCGTTCTCACGATTCGCAGTTCCGCAACCGCTGCTGGTCGACATCGTCGACACGATGGCCAGGTACGGACGCTTGCAGCTGGTCAAGAGCCCGGTGCACGGCCTCATCCTGGTCAGCCTCGACCGGGCAGTCCTCACCGAGGTGATGCGACACAAGAAGATCTCACCGATGCTCGGTGAGAAGGTCGACGACGACACCGTGATTGTCCACCCGAGCGAACGCGGCCGCCTCAAGCAGATGTTGCTCAAGGTGGGCTGGCCGGCCGAGGACCTCGCCGGCTATGTGGACGGCGAAGCGCACCCGATCGATCTCGCTTTCGAAGAGGGCCACTGGGAACTGCGCGACTACCAGCAGATGGCAGCGGATTCGTTCTGGGCCGGCGGCTCGGGCGTCGTCGTGCTGCCATGTGGCGCCGGCAAGACGATGGTGGGCGCAGCAGCCATGGCAAAGGCCAAAGCCACCACACTCATCCTCGTCACAAATACCGTCGCCGGTCGTCAGTGGAAGCGTGAGCTCATCGCCCGCACGTCGTTGACCGAGGAAGAAATCGGCGAATACTCCGGCGAGCGCAAGGAGATTCGGCCGGTCACGATCGCGACCTACCAGGTGATCACGCGTCGTACGAAGGGCGAGTACAAGCACCTCGAACTTTTCGACTCCCGAGACTGGGGACTGGTGATCTACGACGAGGTCCACTTGCTGCCCGCGCCCGTCTTCCGGATGACGGCAGACCTGCAGTCGCGCCGCCGTCTCGGCCTGACCGCAACGCTGGTTCGTGAGGACGGCCGCGAAGGCGACGTCTTCTCGCTCATCGGCCCCAAGCGCTACGACGCTCCGTGGAAGGACATCGAAGCGCAGGGCTGGATCGCGCCGGCTGACTGCGTCGAGGTGCGAGTGACGATGACGGACGCCGAGCGCATGTCCTATGCCGTCGCCGAGCCGGAGGAGCGCTACAAACTGTGCTCGACCGCGCACACCAAAATTGCTGTCGTGAAGTCGATTCTGGCCAAGCACCCGGATTCACCGACCTTGGTTATCGGTGCGTATCTCGATCAGCTCGACGAACTCGGCGAAGCCCTGAACGCCCCGGTGATCAAGGGATCCACCAAGAACAAGGAACGTGAGATCCTGTTCGATCAGTTCCGCAACGGTGAGATCCAGACGCTGGTGGTGAGCAAGGTCGCGAACTTCTCGATCGACCTTCCGGAGGCGTCTGTCGCCGTGCAGGTTTCGGGAACCTTCGGATCGAGGCAGGAAGAAGCTCAGCGGCTCGGACGACTGTTGCGCCCCAAGCACGACGGCGGTCAGGCCCACTTCTATTCGGTGGTTTCCCGCGACACTCTCGATGCGGAATATGCGGCACATCGTCAGCGATTCCTCGCCGAACAGGGCTACGCCTACCGGATCACCGACGCCGATGACCTGCTCGGACCTGCAATCGGCTGAGCATTTCTGCAACACGTTGCAGAATCAAATGGACATACGTCCAGTTATCTGTAGAGTGTCCCCTGTCACAGTCGTGTCCATCGGCCGGGGGTCACCAGCACCATGCGCTCAGTTCCACGTCTACGGGGTCGGCTCGCCGGAACCATCTCGCTGCTGACTGCCGCCGTCGTCGTCGCCACGACAGGCGTCAGCGCCGCGGCACCGAGTCCTGCTCCTACCGCGCAGAACTCGGTGTACGCACTTGCGAACGGTTGCTTCGCGCTGCGCACCGAGTCTGGTGATTTCGTCCGTCGTGACGGGTCGGCGTACCTCACCGACGTAACGAAAGCCGCAGACGCCGAACCGTTCCGGCTACATGCGGCCCAGTTGGGTCGTTTCATGCTGTACGGCCCGGACGGGTCGATGCTCTCGCACGACGGCGCGGACTCGGTACTCGCCACTTCCGAAGCAACTCCCTCCACCGACTGGACCGTGATGTCCACCGGTGAATCGTTCGTTCTGACCGCGACCTCGAACGGCCGTCAACTGATCTCGCGCGATTTGATGCTCACGATGTCCGATCCCGGTGACGTTCCCGAATCTGCGTTCACGCTGATCCCGCGCGACGGCTGCGCCGACTTCCCCGAAGCGGAGGTGGGCGCAAACGGCGTTCCAGGAGAAATCGGACCGAACGGTGAAGTCACCGGATTCATCGACACACACGTGCACATGAACGCTTCCGAGTTCATGGGCGGAAACCTGCACTGCGGCCGACCTTTCGACCCTCAGGGCGTCACCGCAGCGCTCGTCGACTGCCCGGACCATCAACCCGACGGGATACCGGCGCTCCTCGAAAACGTTCTATCGTACGGCAATCCCTTCGAAACTCACGACACCACCGGCTGGCCGAGTTTCGCCGACTGGCCGGCGCACGATTCACTGACGCACGAGCAGACGTACTACAAGTGGGTCGAGCGCGCCTGGCGTGGTGGTCTGCGAATCTTCACCAATCTCTTTGTCGCCAACCGTGTGCTGTGCGAGCTGTATCCGAGTAAACGAAATCCCTGTGACGAGATGGAGACCGTCCGGATCCAGGCGCAGCAGACACGCGAACTCCAGGACTACATCGACGCCCAGTACGGCGGTCCCGGCCGGGGTTGGTTCCGCATCGTGAGCTCCCCTGAACAGGCCAGGCAGGTGGCCGCCGACGGAAAGCTGGCCGTCACCCTCGGGGTGGAGGTGTCCGAACCCTTCGGTTGCTCTGTGCGCAACGGTATTCCGCAGTGCACCGAGGACGACATCGACCGCGGCCTGGACGAGTTGTACGACCTCGGTGTTCGGCAGATGATCGTCACGCACAAGTTCGACAACGCCCTCGGCGGTGCCCGTTTCGACGGCGGCGTCACCGGAGTGGCCGTCAATATCGGCAACTACCTGGGCACCGGGGAGTTCTGGCAGTCGGAACCATGCACCGGCGTTGCCGAGGACAATGTGCTGCCCACCAAGGTCGACGGCGCACAGAATCTTCTCGCGGTACTCCCACCCGGAGTGACGCTTCCGGTGTACCCCTCTGGTCCGCAATGCAATTCGCACGGCCTGACCGACCTCGGCGCATACACGATCCGAGGTTTGATGGACCGAGGGATGATCGTGGACATCGATCACATGAGCGTCAAGACCGCCGAAGCAGCCCTCGACATTCTCGAAGCAGCGAACTATTCCGGTGTTGTTTCCAGTCACAGCTGGAGCGACCCGAGCCTCTACAAGCGGATCTACGCGCTCGGCGGATTTGTCGCCCTGTACGCCGGGCAACTGGACGCATCGGACGACAAGCCCGAGGAGCGTGGGTTCATCGACCAGTGGCGCGACGCACGGGCAATGCGAAGCGAGAACTACTACTTCGGTTTCGGCTACGGCGCAGACACCAACGGCTTCGGGCCGCAAGCCGCACCGCGCGGTGACGCCGCCGAAAATCCGCTCCAATATCCGTACACCGCCTTCGACGGCACCGTCATGGACCAGCAGCGCGCCGGCACCAGGGTTTTCGACGTGAACACCGACGGTGTTGCCCAGTACGGGATGATTCCCGACTGGATCGCGGACATGCGTATTGCTGCGGGCGCCGACGGTGACACGATCATCGAGGACATGAGCCGTGGCGCCGAGGCTTACCTGCAGATGTGGGAGCGCGCGCGAAACTAGCTACGCTGGTGGACGGCTCCCGGGAGATCGGGGGCCGGTCCTAGATCGTCCGGCACCACCCGAAGGATTTTTTCGTGGCTGACTTCCAGTTCACCGTCGACAAGGCCCACGCCAAGTCGGTCAACGACACACTGGCCGACGTACGCCGCCTGCAGATTTCTGCGGTGATCTTCGCGATCGTCCTCGCCGCGGTCGGAGCCTGGCTGATCAGCATGGGTGAGGTGTGGTCCATCATCATCGGCGCGGTCCTCGCCATCGGTGCGGCCAGTTCACTGTGGGTCGCCTTGTGGGCACCTCGCAAGGTGGGAAGCGTCGAATCTCTGTATGCGGACAACCCACTGGTTCCCGCGATCGTCACCGAGGTTCACCCTCGAGCGGCGACCCTGACGGCACTGATCGACATCGCGAAGCCGGCGGCCGGAGCACCGAAGTACGCGCTCGTCAGCCGCAATGTTCGACTCAATCCGAAGTGGCGAGTCGGCGACCGCATTCCGTCGGTAGCACTGCGTTCGGATCGTTCCACCCGCAGCAAGGCTGACACGTGGCAGATGGTCAGCCCCATGCCGATCGAGTGGGGAACCAAGGACTCGGCAGTGCTGGCACGCGCGATCGCAACTGTCAGTGCGAGCGAGTGGAACTTCCTGCAGAGCCGGATCCCCGACTCCGAAGAAGTTCGCACCCACCCCGATCGCCGGGTTCTGATCAACCCGGCCGATCTTCCTGACTCCCTGCGCTAGCCCTAACGGTTACGCAAGCGCGGGCAGCACTTCCTTCTCGAACATCTCGATTCCCGACGTGTCGTACGCGGCCTCGGGGAAGTAGAAGATTCCGTACTCGAGTCCCTGCGCCTTGAGCGCCGACAGGTTCTCGATGATCTGCTCGGGTGTACCTACGGCAGGCATTCCGCGGAACGCATCGAGCGACGCATCGGCGGCAGCTTCGCCGACCAACGGCGTCAGTCTGTCCTTCAGTGTCTCCAACCGCTGAGCCACCTCGGCTTCCGTCGCGCCGATGGCCACGTTGTAGTTGGCCGAACGGACGATGGCGTCGAAATCGGTACCGACGGTGTCGCAGTGCTTCTTCAGGATCTCGGACTTGTGCGCGAAGCCGGCCGGGGTGCCGTCGAAGTTTGTGTACTGCGCGTACTTGGCCGCGATCTTGAGTGTGACCTTCTCGCCGCCACCGGCAACCCAGATGGGAATTCCGCCCTCTTGCAACGGAAGTGGACGGCACAGCGCTCCGTCGACCTGGTAGTACTTGCCGTCGAGCGTCGAGCTGCCGGTCGACCACGCCTGCTGCATGATCTGGATTCCTTCGTCGAGGCGGCCCAGACGCTCACCGGCAGAGGGGAAACCGTAGCCGTACGCGCGCCACTCCTGCTCGTACCAACCGCCGCCGATACCCATCTCGACGCGTCCACCCGTGATCAGGTCGGTGGTCGCGGCGACCTTGGCAAGGTACGCCGGGTTTCGGTAGCTCATGGCGGTACACATCTGGCCGAGTCGGATACGCGAGGTCGACGCACCGAGTGCGGCCATCAACGTCCACGCCTCGTGAGTCGCTTCTTCCGTCGGCTGGGGAACGGTGTGGAAGTGGTCGTAGACCCACACCGACTCCCACGGCCCTGCCTCCGCGCGCAGCGTGAAGTCTCGCATCACCTCCCACTGCTTCGCGGGGTCGATGCCGACCAGGTCCAGACGCCAGCCTTGAGGTACGAACAGTCCGAATCGCATGTAGCGAGCCTACCTACAGTTTCCCGGCGCGCGACCGGGGTGACACCCGCGGAGAATAGACCGGAATGAAGCGGAACATCATCGCCGCGCCGGCGAACGAAGTCGCGCCCAGTGCGGCAAATGCCCACCCGAGCGGGAACACCGCGGCGAGAAGACCGATCGCGAGCGGCCCACCGAACATGCCCGTGTCGTGCGTCAATCGCCATGCAGCGAGGAACTCGGCGCGCTCTTCGGGTGGGGCGATATCAGCACCGAGAGTCATGATCACGCCGTTGCCCAGTCCGTTGCCGATCCCCATCACGACAGCGACCACGGTCAATCCCACTGCACCCGTCGAGAACGGCAACATCAGGTACGACACACCGATCACCGTCAGCGAAGGCACCGCGACCAGCCTGCGGCCGTATCGGTCCATGATGTGTCCGGCCGGATACGAGCACAGCAGGTCCACGGCCGCACCGATACCGAAGATCACACTCACCTGGGCTGCATCCAACCCGAGGTGCAATGCCCACAATGGAAGAACGGCCTCACGCGAAGCGCGGGCGGCGCCCATCAGAAGGGAGCCTGTCCCGAGCGTGGACAGAGCGGCACGATGACGGCGAAGGATCTCCGGGAGGGTGACGTGCCCGTGATCGCTGTTGCCCGCCTGCACCTTTCGTGGCGGGTCGGGAACGCGGGCCATCAGCGCCCCGGCGAGGACGACGCCCACCAACTGGACGAGGAATCCTCCGCGCGCTCCCACCAGGAGAATCACGCCGGCACCGATGAGCGGTCCCAGGAAGAAACCCAACCGCCACATCGCGGCGAACGACGACATTGCTCGGGCCCGAAGACCGAGTGGCACGGTCTCGGCGAGGTAGCTCTGCCGCGCAAGGCCCCACACCGCATTCGCCAGTCCGGTCAACAGTGCGCCGATACCGAGCATCCACGGAGTCTGCGCAAGCAGACAGATCACCACTCCTGTTGCACCCAAAGAACTTCCGCCGATGATCGATCTACGCTCACCGAAACGCGACACTATCCGGCCGGCAGGGAGGTCACCGAGTACGGCACCCAAGCCACCGAGCGCTACGATCAGGCCGGCGACGGCGACCGATGCGCCCAGGTCGCGCGCGGTGACGGCCATGATGGGGGCAGCCGCACCCTGACCGATCCCGAAGATGGCCGCCGGCACGAAAACCGTTGTGACCAGTGGCTTGAGTCCGGCAATCGCCGGCTGTTCCTTGGGCAGTGTTTCCGTCACGCGCTCACTTCTGCCGCGTCAGCGGCCCGCGAGAACCGGTTCGCCGGACGATCGAGGCCGTAGTGGCCCCGCAGGGTCGATTCGGTGTACTCGGTTCGGAAGAGCCCACGCGCCTGCAGAATCGGCACGACCCGGTCGACGAACACCTCGAGCCCTCCGGGCAGATAGGGCGGCATGATGTTGAAGCCGTCCGCGGCGCCCTTGTCGAACCATTCGGTCAACTCGTCCGCGACCTGCTCCGGTGTCCCGGCAAATGTCCGATGCCCACGGCCACCGCCGAGTTTGCCGATCAATTCACGGACGGTGAGGTTTTCGCTCTCTGCAAGATCTTTGACGAGCTGGTATCGACTCTTGTTCCCTTGGATGCGATCGATGTCCGGCAACGGTGGCAGCGGGGCATCCAGAGAATGCTCGGTGAGATCGACACCCACCATGTTCGAGAGCTGGCGCAGCGAATACTCCGGAGAGATCAGGTCCGTGAATGACTGCTCCAGAGCCTTCGCTTCTTCTTCCGTATCCGCGATGAAGGGCACGATGCCCGGCAGCACCTTGATCTCGTCGGGACTACGCCCGTACTTGATCAGCCGCGCTTTGAGATCGTTGTAGAAATCCTGCCCCTGCTCGAGTGTTCGTTGAGCGGTGAACACGGCTTCGGCATACCTCGCCGCGAAATCCTTACCGCTCTCGGAGGAACCGGCCTGTACAAGCAGCGGACGTCCCTGTGGAGACCTCGGCGAATTGAGCGGGCCAGCCACCGTGAATCGTTGACCGTCATGGTCGATGCGATGGACACGATCAGGATCGGCGAAGATTCCGGTCTCTTCGTCCAGGACAACTGCCCCCTCTTCCCAGCTGTCCCAGAGTCCGAGCGTCACGTCGAGAAACTCCTCGGCGCGCTCGTAACGACCGCTGTGCGTCGGTACCGCATCGAGGCCGAAGTTCGCGGCCTCGTCGGCGCCGGCCGACGTCACGATGTTCCACCCGCCTCGTCCGCCACTGATGTGATCGAGGGAAGCGAACTTCCTTGCAAGAGTGTACGGATCGCTGTAACTGGTCGACGCGGTTGCAATCAACCCCACCTTCTCGGTGGCCGCAGCGATCGCCGACAGCAAGGTGACGGGTTCGAAGATCGCCTGAGTGTTGTATTTGACCCGCGGGCCGACTGCTAGACCGTCGGCGAAGAACACCGAGTCCAACCTTCCACGCTCGGCGATTCTCCCCAGTTCCTGGAAGTGCTTGACGTCCAGAAGGTTGGCCGCATTTGTGCGTGGGTGGCGCCACGCCGCCTCATGATGGCCGACGCCCATCAGGAAGGCGTTCAGATGAAATTGTCGTTCGGACATGAGTTCGCAGAATCTTTCCGTGAAAGTGTGGTCAGGTGGTGACGCGCCAGCGCGAGAGCCGACGTTCGATCAGGACCAGAATCGCGTTGATTGTCAGACCCAACAACGAGATCGCGACGATGCCCGCATACATGTTCGGGATCTGGAAGTTGAGTTGGGAAGCGGTGATCAGATACCCGAGACCGGCTTTGGCCCCGACCATTTCGGCGGCGATCAGCACGAGAATCGACGACGCGGCGGCCATGCGGATACCCGTGAAGATCGTGGGAACCGCGGCGGGCAGAACCACCTTCTGGAACAGCCGAATCGAGGAGAACCCCAGCGAGGCAGCGGACTTGATCAGCAGGGGGTCCACTGTCCGCACACCGGAGATCGTGTTGAGCAGAATCGGGAAGGTGCAGGCGTAGATCACCAGGGCGATCTTCGATTCCTCACCGATTCCGAGAATCAGCACGAAGACGGGAAGCAGAGCCAAGGCTGCTGTGTTGCGGAACAATTCGAGAATCGGGTTGAGGAAGTCGGAGACCGGGCGGTACCAGGCGATCGCGATTCCCAACGGAATCGCGATCGCAATGGCCACGAAGAATCCGGTCAGGGCACGCGTCAGACTGGCCGAAACATGCTCTTGCAATTGTCCGTTCTCGGCGAGAGTGAAGAATGCGGACACAACTTCGGTGAAAGGCGGGAGGAAGACCTTGTCCACCAGCCCGAGCCGAGGTGCCGCTTCCCAGATCCCGAGGAAGATCGCGATCGCAATCGACGGCTTGGCAATCCGCCAGGCGGTGGAACCAATGTAGCGCGCCGCCTTGCCGCCGGCCTGGCTCCGCTGCGCAATGTCAGGTGTTTTGTCGGGCAACGGTTTCGGGGTGGCGACCACCTCCGGCGTCGCCAATGCGCTAGACATGTGCAACCTCCTTGGCAGGATCGAGTTCGCCGGCCCGAGCGCGCTCGACTTCACCGTGCAGCAGCGTCCAGATCCGGTGCCGGAACACACGGAACTCCTCACCTGATCGCACGTCGTCGCCGGACCGGTCGATGTTGATGTCGACGATCGTCTTGACGCGCCCCGGCCTCGAAGTCAGTACTGCAACACGTTGCCCGAGGTAGATGGCCTCGTCGATTCCGTGGGTGATGAACAGGATGGTCTTGCCGGTGGCCTTCCAGATGCGCAGAAGCTCGTCCTGCAGCGACTCTCGCGTCTGTGCGTCCAGCGCTGCAAATGGTTCGTCCATCAGCAACACTTCGGGATCGAATGCCAAGCTGCGGGCGATCGCGACTCGCTGCTTCATTCCACCGGACAACTCGTGCGGATAGCGATCCGCGAAACCTTGCAGACCGACCAGTTCGAGGTAATGCTCGGCGAGCTCGCGCCGCTCGCTCTTCTTCACGCCCTTCGCTTCGAGTCCGAACTCGATATTGTGACGTGCAGTTCGCCATGGAAGTAGCGCGTATTGCTGGAAGACGATTCCCCGATCCAAGCCTGGGCCCGTGATCTGCTTGCCGTCCAGAAGGATTCGACCAGAAGTGGGCGAACTGAGTCCTCCGAGGAGGTCCAGCAGAGTCGACTTGCCGCAACCACTCGGCCCGACGAGGACCAGGAACTCCCCCGGCGCCACGTCGATGTTGATGTCCTCGACCGCGGTGAAAACTTCGTCGGTCCCACGAATGTCGAACTGTTTGGTGACGTGCTCGAGCCGTAGTTTCGGTTCTGTGCTCATTTTGCTGCCTCCAGTGCCTGTCCGTCAGCGCCGCTGTCGGGTGAATACGTTCCGTTGGCGTACGGGTTGAATTCGTTGGTGTAGATGTCCGACGGCTTCAACTTTCCTTCTTCGAGTTCACCGTTACGGGTGAGCCAGTCGATCCACGTGCTGATCTCGGTATCGGTGATCGTTCCGCCGGGACCGGCGACTCCTGGGCTCTTCCAGTAGCTGATGAGCTTGGTGTCCTCGTTGCGTCCGCGGCTGTTGATGATCGACGTCAGCTTCGCGATCACTTCTTCTCGTGGGTGCGTCTGGGTCCAGCGAATGGCCCGTGCTGTTCCCTGTACGAAATCGGCGACCGCCTCCTTGTTCTGCGCGATGTAGTCGTCACGGAACACCAACGTGCCGTAGGTGAACGAGCCGAACAGCGATTCGTCGGTGAACAGCTCGCGAAGACCACCGCGTTCGAGCGCTGAGTCACGGAAGACCGAGCCGAGGGTGGCGACATCGATCTGTCCCTGCCGCAGCGCCTGTTCCGTGTTGACCGGCGGAACGACGATCAATTCAACCTGCTTGATCTCGTCAGGCGTAAGTCCCTGCCGCGCAAGCCATTCACGGACGACGAACTCGTGGTGCGCACCGAGGGTGTTCATCCCGACCTTCTTGCCGATCAAGTCCTTCGCCGACTTGATCGGACTGTCGTCGAGTACGTAGTACCCGTTGAAGCTCTCCTTGTCGGAGCCGTAGTACCCGATGACCGAGGTGATCGGTGAACCGGCGGAAGCCAACTTCACCACCGCACCGTTGAACGCTCCACCGAACTCGGTTTGACCGGTCGCTGCGTTCTGAATGCTCTGAGGGCCGCTGGTCGTATCGCCGATCCAGTTGAGCTCCACGTCGTTGAAGTAGCCGAGGTCAGCGGCCAGTTCGGGGTAGATGACCTGTCCGGTGCTGCCCTCGTACCGCAGGACGGTCTTGCCGTCGGCGGTCTTGACGACTTCGTCGGAGGAGCCCGAGCAGGCAACGGCAAGGCTGGACAGAGTGACAAAGGCGACGGCCGCGGCTACCGAGCGCGCGAAACGAGGGCGAATCATGAAGTTGCTTCCTGTAGAAGATGATTGGTTCAGTTCTCGGCTACACCTGTCCGGAGCGCCGTGTGCGGCGCTCGGCACAGGCAGGTGTGGGGAATGTCAGTTCAACGACAACAGTTGAGCGACATGAGCGGGAAAGACCGAAACACGTGAGACTCCAATGAATGTGAAGACAGAATCGAGCCGTTAGCAGTGCCGAAACCATACGTCGGCACCCACTACCTGGGTCAACGGTTACATTCATGCCGGATTTAATGTGTGAGGTCCGTATCATGAGGGCATGCTTTCGCCGACGACTGCGCAGGACTTCGAGCAACACCGTGGCCACCTGACGTCGGTGGCCTACCGTCTCACCGGAAGTTTCAGCGACGCTCAGGATGCGGTGCAGGAGGCATGGATACGCTTGCAAGTCGCACAATCGAGACAAGGAAGCGACCTCGAGATCCGGGAGCTGCGCGGATGGCTCACCACTGTTGTCGGTCGGATCTGCCTCGATCATCTCAAATCGGCCGCAGTCAGAAGAGAAAGCTATGTCGGACAGTGGCTTCCGGAGCCGATCGTCACGCCCGTCGACGCCACCGCGGGCACACCCTCAGCGACACCCGATCCGCTGGAGTACGTCGTGACGCAGGAACAGAATCGTTTTGCGGCCCTCGTCGTCCTGGACACCCTTACTCCCGCTCAGCGCGTTGCCTTCGTCCTGCATGACGGCTTCGACGTGCCCTTCGCCGAGGTTGCGCGCATCCTCGACATCGAAGTAGCCACTGCCCGTCAGTTGGCCTCGCGGGCCCGTAAAGCCGCAGCGTCGGCGCCGGTCCCGGTCAGTAGCGAGGAGCATGCTGCCGCCGTCGAGCGATTGGTGACGGCTATCGCGAGTGGAGATCTGAACGCCGTGATCGATGCACTCGATCCCGATGCCGTCCTGATCGGTGACGCAGGCGGAACGACCCGCACGGCTGTCAACATTGTGCGCGGCAGCGATCGTGTGGCACGGTTCTACCTGGGATTGGCCCGCAAGTACGGACCGGCAGCGGTGTTCTCGATGTCACCGGTTCTCGTCAACGGACGGCTCGGCGGTGTATTCGCCGGCTCACCAGGGGATGACCAGTACCCGAAGTTCGCCGCTCGCGTTGCCGGCTTCACTGTCCGCGACGGAGTTGTGTGCGCAGCCTACGACATTGCGAATCCAGCCAAGTTCAGCGCTGTGCCGATGCTCGATCACACCGAACCCGAACGCAAGTAGCGAGACTCCCATTCCTCGAGGTGTGATCTGGACACCTGCGTTCCGAACCACAGTCGGTGCAGTACATCCGATCCCAGATGATGCAATTCGGTGTGCGTCCTCCACTGCTGCGACGCCCACTCGGGTTCGTTGTGGGCGGCGTCGATCCCGGCCATCGCGCTACCTCGCAGTTCGAAGTCCAGGTCCCGTCGAAGCTCCGAAAGCTCCGACCAATTCGCCTGTGGTGCATAGTGCCTCGCGCGAATTTCGGTCAGTAGCTTGAACAGGACGCTACTCGCCCGTTCGTCGACCCAGATCAGAGTGCGTCGATGCGCACCGCGCCCCACCGTCCACAGGACCACCAACGCCACGACGACGCCGATTGCCGTCTCGAGCATGCGGCTGAGGATCAGATGTTGGACGGTGCCGTGCGCACCACCGGCCGCGCCGAGGAGAATCGCGAGGGCGGTGATGAAGATGACGGCTATCCCGTAATTCCGCACCAGGAACAGCTCGATCCCGGCCATCAGGACGGCAAGTACCGCCACCAACCACAGACCGGTCGGACTCCAGGCGTAGATGGCACCCAACAGAATCAACCCGAGGACGGTTCCGCCGATGCGGTGAATTCCGCGATAGGTGCCCAGTATTCGATCCGGTCCTTGATGAAGGACCATCGCCGCGGCGATCACCGCCCAGTCCGGGCGATCGATGCCGAGCAGGACGGTGAGGGTTCCCGCGGCCATGCAGGCAATGGACAGCCGAAGTGCCGTGACCGACGCTCGGCTGGACGGATTGCAGGCGCGGAGGAACCGATATCGGATCGTCGGATCGGGCAGAGGCGGGTGAGCCCCGACCTCGTCGACGTCGAACGCGGGGTCCGCCATGAGCTCCGGATCGTGGTCGTCGGAGATCGCTCTGGCCATCGAGATCTGCGCTCGTTCGAGTTCACGGGTCAACGGGTGGTCTTTCCCGACGATTGCGCCGCGGTAAAGGCACTGCCACGCGTCGTGCAGCCGAAGTGCTGCAGCGTGGCGTTTGTCTCGCGTGAGTTCGGGTGGGGCGTACGCCGCCTGAGCGTCCGTGTACTCCGCAACGGCCGATACGGCTGCCTGTACAGCGCTGCGTTCGACAGCTCTCGGTGCCCACACGATTCCCGTCATCGAGACGACCACCGCGCTGATCCCACCGATTGCCGTCCACATCGCGACCTCGACCGGCGGCTGGCCGGGAGTGGCGATCACGGAGCTGATCTCGGTGGTGAGCAACAGAAAGAACGCGCCCGGAGGACCCAATCGAAGCGCGTCGACGGTGAAGGCGCAGGTCGACACCACGACGGCCATGATCAGCACGACAAAGACGAGCAGCACCGTCGGCGCTCCCTCGGCGATGGCTCGGTGGACGGGCTCACCCACTGATGCCCCGATGAAGGACAGGATCGTCAGCGCCGTCGCGGCGATACCGACTGCCTTCCACCTGCTCCGGTACGGACGACCCTCACCGTAGATCGATGCAAATGCACCGAGGCCGACCAGGAGCGAAGCAGACCCGAATCCGAGCAGTGTGGCGATGGCCGCCGGAATCGCCAGGGCGAGGGCGACGCGAACCGCTCCGGGGTACCTGTTTCCCACCGGCGGCAATCCGAACAGGACGCTGCGCGCCGGCCGCGGAGCCGGGAGGTTGGACTCGTGACCCGCTGATGTTTCTTCGGGGTCCACTGCCCATCCTTCGCGCCGGCCTGTTCGTGTCTGTGTCCTCCCATTCTTGCGGGCGGCCGACGTGGAATTCGAGGCGGGTCCGGAGGTCGATTCGACCACCCCGTTATTGACACTCTGTCAACAGTGTGGATGATAGGTGGAGTCGGATCCGCTCGCGGGTCGCACTTCATCGATCGGGAGAATCACGATGACGCAAGGATCTACCGCAACCCGAACCACCGAACGCCGGTCCCCGTGGATGGACGACGAATTGGAGGCCGTGGCCGACCTGGCAAGGAACTTCTTCGCCAAACACGTCACACCGCATCAGAAACGCTTCGCGTCCCAGGGTTTTCCCGACAAATCCGCATATCGGGAACTCGGGACGCTCGGGCTCGCCGGCATGTCGATCCCCACCGAGTACGGCGGCGGAGGAGGAACGTTTGCGCACGACGCCGTGCTGTTCCACGAGCAGGTCATGGCGGGTGATCATTCACTCCAACTCGGCGTGCACTCGGGAATCGTGCCGCACTACCTCAATGCCTACGCCGATCACGAGCACAAACTGCGCTGGCTACCGAAGCTGGTGAGTGGCGAGTGGGTGGGCGCAATCGCCATGACCGAGCCCGGCACCGGATCCGACTTGCAGAACATCACCACCCGCGCCGTCCGCGACGGTGACGACTATCTGATCAGCGGCGCAAAGACATTCATCTCGAACGGTCGCAATTGTGATCTGGTGATCATTGCCGCCAAGACCGATCCCAGCCTCGGAGCGCGTGGAGTGTCGCTCATCGTGGCCGAGGTCGATGACAACACACCGGGTTTCGAGCGCGGGCGAATACTCGAGAAGGTCGGACAGAAGGGCCAGGACACCACCGAGCTGTTCTTCGACCGCTTGCGGGTGCCTGCAACAAACCTGCTCGGGGACCGCGAAGGCACGGGGTTTGCCCAGCTGATGCAGCAACTACTGCCCGAACGATTGATCTGTGGGGTTGCAGCCACTGCGGCAATGGAGCGTGCCGTCGCCCTCACCGTCGAGTACACCAAATCCCGAAACATGTTCGGGCAAACGCTCTTCGATCTGCAGAACACCCGCTTCGAACTTGCCGAGTGTGCGTCCATCGCTCGTATCTCACGAACGTTCATCGACGACTGCATCGTCAAATACCTTGCCGGACAGCTCGATGCGACTACCGCCGCGATGGCCAAGTACTGGCTCACCGACCAGCAGTGCGCCGTGATCGACCGCTGCGTGCAACTACACGGCGGGTACGGCTACATACTCGAATATCCCATCGCTCAGATGTACGCCGACGCTCGTATTCAGCGAATCTACGCCGGATCGAACGAAGTCATGAAGGACCTCGTGGCGAGATCACTCTGAGCAATCAGGAATCCGCCTCGCACGCCGGCAGAACGTCACGCACGATGGCGAGCAAACTGTGTACCAGCAGAAGGTGCACCTGTTCGCGGTCGAGCGCTCCCGTCACCAACCACTGCTTACTGGCGGCCTTGGCCAATCCTCCGTACGCCACGATCATCGAATGAACAGCAGCCTCGCTGCCTTCACTCGGTCGAATCTCGAGCGCATCCATCATCCGTCGCGCAGCAACGTCGTCAGCGTCCTGCAGGATCCGGTCCATCTCGGGGTCACGGCGGAGGTCGTCGGACATGACAGTCGAGATCCACATGTCGCGATGACGCCAGGCGACGTCGAGCCACCGATCGATCACGGCGCCGATCCGCTTCTCCTGGCTCGCCGATCGCGGAATGCGGTCCACCGCCACTTCGGGAATGAAGACGAATCGCCGCACGACGTCGAGGTACAACTCCCGCTTGGAGCCGAAGTAATGATTGAGCAGCGGACGACCGACCCCGGCCGCCTTGGCCAACTCGGTCATCGAGACGTCGGCAAAAGACTTCTCCTCGAAAACCTTTGCCGCGCTGACAATGATCTGCTCACGCCGGTCTTCAGGACCGAGACGCTTTCCGCCTGTGGCCGACGCGGACGTCATTCTTTTCTCGCGGGCGTGCTGTTGACCGTCGCCTGCGCTTCGACCATGAGCGAAATGTGTTCCACCAAACGCTTTCGAGAGATCTTGGAGGACGGGGTGTGCGCCTGATAGATGAACGCGAGGGCACCGAACAGCCCCACCGAATTGAGTTCGGAGTTCGCGGAGTCGGTTGCCTCGCCGCCGTACATCAGCTCGAGCGACGCGGAGATCGGATTGGTGAACTCCGCCATCAATTCTCGCCCTCGATCCCACAGCGCAGGTTCCGCCTGGGATTCGACGAACATGATGCGTCCACGGCGCGGATCCTTGAATACGTAGGTGGTGAAGGCCTTCACCACGTGACGGATCAGGGCCGACGGTTCGGAAGGCGCCGCCTCGAGAGCGTCCAGAATAGTGTCGCGTGCCCCGAGAACGACCTCGTCGAGCACGGCGACCAGCAGTTCGTCACGATTGGCGAAGCTCTCGTAGAAGTACCGTTCGGTCAGCGCAGCCTCGCGGCAGGTCGCACGCATGGTCGCGGCGGCCGCACCCTCGGTGCCCATGATCTGCAACCCGGCTTCGATCAGCTGTGCCCGGCGCGCGGCGCGGCGATCTTCTGGTTCCTGCCCACGCCACCTGCGCGGGCCGGTGCGCCGAGCCTCGGTATCCGTCATGTCCCCATGTTCTCACTGACCGGCAGTGCTCTCGACCTCAGGTTATCGCGGCGACCTCGGCAAGCGAACTGACATCGCACGATGTCAATCAATTCAATTCTGACATCAATCGCTGTTGACATCACTTGATGTCAGACTTACTCTTCGTTCAGTTGTTCACGCACCAATCAGGAGGCGTCACACATGGTCGACATCGACCCAACCTCGGGGCCATCGGCCGGTGACGAGGAAACTCGAACTCGCCGAACACGAGTCGTCGTCATCGGAGCCGGTTTCGGCGGCATCGGAACGGCTGTCCGCTTGAAGCAGTCCGGGATCGACGACTTCGTCGTTCTGGAACGTGCCGCGGAGCCCGGGGGGACCTGGCAGGTCAATACCTACCCCGGTGCACAGTGCGACATCCCGTCGATTCTGTATTCGTTCTCGTTTGCGCCCAATCCGAACTGGACGCGGCTGTATCCGCTACAGCCCGAGATCTACGACTATCTCCGGGATTGCGTCCATCGCTTCGGACTGGCCGGTCATTTCCACTGCAACCAGGACGTGACAGAAGCTTCGTGGGACGAGCAAGCCCAGATCTGGCGGGTACACACTGCGGAAACCGTCTGGGAGGCACAGTTCCTGGTCGCGGCCACCGGCCCGTTCAGTGCCCCAGCCACACCCGACCTTCCCGGGCTCGAATCGTTTCGTGGTCAGATGTTCCACACCGCGGACTGGAACCACGACCACGACCTTCGCGGTGAGCGGATAGCCGTGGTCGGCACCGGCGCCTCTGCGGTGCAGATCATCCCCAGACTGCAACCGCTCGCGGACACGTTGACCGTGTTCCAACGGACACCGACGTGGATCCTGCCGCATCCGGATCAGCCGATGACCGGCTGGCCAAGCGCTCTCTTCGAGCGGGTGCCGCTCACCCAACGACTGGCACGCAAGGGACTCGACCTGCTTCAAGAAGCCCTGGTACCCGGATTCGTGTACAAGCCGTCACTTCTCAAAGGGCTGGCCGCACTCGGCCGAGCACACCTTCGCCGGCAGGTGCGGGACCCGGAGCTTCGCGCAAAGCTGCTCCCCCACTACGCATTCGGATGCAAGCGTCCGACGTTCTCGAACACCTACTATCCCGCGCTGGCGTCACCCAATGTGGAGGTGGTGACGGACGGAATCGTCGAGGTGCAGGAGCGCGGAGTTCTCACCGCGGACGGAACCTTCCGGGAAGTCGACACCATAGTCATGGGAACCGGCTTTCGGATGGGAGACAACCCGTCTTTCGACATCATCCGAGGCCAGGACGGCCGCAGCCTCGCGCAGACGTGGAACGGCAGTGCCGAGGCCTTCCTCGGCACCACTATCAGCGGTTTTCCGAACTTCTTCATGATCCTCGGACCCAATTCCGTGGTCTACACCTCGCAAGTCGTCACGATCGAAGCCCAGGTCGAGTACATCGTGAGCTGCATTCTTCAAATGGACGAGCGCGGCATCGGCAGCATCGACGTCCGCGCAGACGTGCAACGCGAGTTCGTACGCGCGACAGACCGCCGACTCGCCACCAGCGTGTGGAACGCCGGCGGGTGCAGTAGTTACTACCTCGTCGACGGCGGCCGCAACTACACATTCTATCCCGGATTCAACCGATCATTCCGCGCCAGGACCAAACGAGCCGACCTCGCTCACTACGCGCAGGTACAACCCGTCTCGTCTGCAGCACTCACCACTGCTCGAGAAACCGTGAGGAGCCGATAATGCTCGGCATCAACGCCTTCCGAGGCACACCCGTCGTCGCACCGTCCGGCGCTCGCCGCTACACCGACGAAGCACATGCGATCGCCGCCCGTGACGTCGATTTCGACTGGGACGGCGTACCACTGCATTACGTGCCGAACGAACCGATGGTCACCCACGTCATCAACTTCATGCATCTCGTGTTACCCGAGGGAGAGCGGGCCATGTCCGCAACGCTCGCCGAAGCACTCCCGCTCATCGAGGACACCCGCCTGCACGAAGAGGTGGTGGGATTCGTCGGCCAGGAAGCAACACACGCGTCGTCGCACAAAGGTGCACGCGAGCATCTTGCGGACCTCGGCATGGACATGAAACCGATGTCACGCCGGATGGACTGGCTCGTGGACAAGATATTGGGCGACAAAGGATTGACCGGAAAAGCCAAGCACGCCTGGCTCTGTGAACGTCTCGGCTTGTTTGCCGCCATGGAGCACTACACGGCAGTGGTCGGGGAATGGCTGCTCACCGATCCCGCCCTCGAAGATGCCGGCATGCACCCGATGATGCTCGACATGGTCAAGTGGCACGGCGCCGAGGAAGTCGAACACCGCAACGTAGCCTTCGACGCCTACATGTACGTGGACGGCAGCTACGCCAGACGCGTTCGCACGGCGCTGCTGGCCAGCTTCACATTGTTCGTGCTGTTCATCGCCTCGATGAACTACCTGTTCCGACAGGACCCGTCCACGACGAAGGGCCGACTGTGGCCTCTCCAACTGATAAGCGCCACCCGTCGTGGCCTGGTACCCAACATGAAATTCCTGATCACCGAGATTCCTCCGTATCTGCGGCCGAGCTTCCATCCTTCCCAGATCGGGGACATGGACGTCGCCATGCGTTACCTCGCTCGCTCGCCTGCTGCCAATCGTTCTTCCGAAGCGAGCGCAGGATGAACAAGACGACTGCCGACAGTCCCCACGACGCACCCGACTTCACACCGACCCGGTCGTTGAGGTTTGCCGCGCAAGCCACCGGCGCATACCGCCGAATCTTTGCAGCAAGTCCAGCAGCGCACATACTTTCGCGCCCCAGCCCGGTCCGCTACAGCGGGTTCGACATGACTCTGGACGTGAAGTCCGTCCGGTCAGAGTGCGACGACGTCCTGAGTGTCACCTTGACCCCGAGGGAAGGAATCACCCTTCCGTCGTGGATTCCCGGCGCCCACCTCGACATCTTTCTCCCCTCGGGAAGGCAACGACAGTATTCGCTGTGCGGCGACCCCGACGACTTGTCCTCGTATCGGATCGCCGTCCGGAGGATCGACGAGGGTGGGGGCGGCTCGCGCGAGATACACGAGTCGCTGAAACCCGGCATGGTTGTGGACGTTCGAGGGCCACGCAATGCATTTCCGTTTGTCGCTGCTCCGTCGTACCTCTTCGTTGCGGGCGGAATCGGGATCACTCCGCTCCTTCCCATGGTGCAACGTTGTCACCGCCGCGGAATCCCGTGGCGTTTGGATTATCTCGGACGAACTCGGACGGCCATGCCATTTCTCGACGAGATCGAGGAATACTCCAGCGGCCGGGTAACCATCCGACCGGACGACGAGTTGGGCCCGACGGATATCGAAACACTGGTCGCTGCTGCGGATCCCGGTGCCGCGGTGTACACGTGCGGACCGGCGCCGCTGATGAACATGGTGCGCGCGGCGACCTTCGCCGGCAATCCGACCGGATCGGTGCACAGCGAGAGGTTCTCCCCACTCCCGGTAGTCGACGGCAAGGAGTTCACGGTGCATCTGGCGCGCACCGGTCTCACCGTCGATGTGGGCGAGTCCGAAAGTGCTTTGGCTGCGATACGACGTGCACTTCCCGGAGTCGCGTATTCCTGCCAACAGGGCTTCTGCGGTACGTGCAAGGTTCGGGTGCTCTCGGGGAGCGTCGATCATCGAGACACCTTGCTCACCGAATCCGAACGTGCCGATTCGATGTTGACCTGTCGATCACGTTCCACCGGTGCATCTTTGGTGGTGGACCTGTGAGGGGAAAATTCTCTCTTGCGGCAGCCGACGCAGACTTCGTCCGATCCGCGCCGCTGGTGATCACTCACCGGATCGAATCCGAAGCGACGTGCGAAAGCTTGTGGCAGACGTTGACCTCGGACGGAGCGCTCACGTCGTGGGCGCGCGGGATCACCGGAGCCGACTGGACCTCGGCCAGACCATTCGGCATCGGGACTACCCGAACCGTGCGCGCCGGCGCTTTTGCTGCACTGAACGAGAGATTCTTCCGCTGGGACGAGGGGCACCGAATGACGTTCTACGTGGAGTCGGCGTCACTGCCGGGGTTCAAACGCTTCGCCGAAGATCTGGTGCTGGAACCGACTTCGACAGGCAGCCGCCTCACCTGGACATTCGCCGTACAAGCGCAGCCGTGGTTCGCCCCGATTCTGGCTCTGTCCCGACCGATCCTCGAACGCGTCACTCGCAGCTGGGCCGACGGCGCCGTCCACCACACACTTCAAGGAACTCCACAATGACGGCGACCGAGATCGACACGACCACACAGGCGTCCGACGACACGGTGACACAGGCAGTGCGCGACGCCCGAACTGCTTCCGAGTGGTGGGCAGAACTGACATTCGAGCAACGCGCTCGTCGACTGGATCGGTGGCGTGGAATCATCGCTCGTCGAGCATCCGAACTCGCCGACGTCGTGCACCGGGACATGGGCAAGCCGCACCCTGACGCGATGCTCGAAATCGCCATGGCACTCGAACATCTCGCGTGGGCGTCGAAGAATGCCCGAAAGGTATTGGGCAGGCGCAGCGTCCGCTCCAGTTTGTTGACGGTCAATCAGGCCGCCTCGGTGGAGTATCGACCTCTCGGGGTGATCGGTGTGATCGGTCCGTGGAACTATCCGGTCTTCACCCCGCTCGGTTCGCTCTCGTTCTCGCTGGCTGCAGGCAATGCCGTGGTCTACAAGCCGAGTGAGTTCGCCCCGGCAGTCGGGCAATGGTTGGTCCGAGCGTTTGCCGAGGTCGTCCCTGAACATCCTGTGCTGCAAGTTGTCACAGGCGACGGTTCGGTCGGCGCGGCACTGTGCCTGGCCGGTGTCGACAAGATCGGGTTCACCGGATCGACCGCGACGGGCAAGAAAGTCATGGCAGCGTGCGCCGAGACCCTCACACCGGTGTTGATGGAATGTGGCGGTAAGGACGCGCTCATCCTTGATGCCGACGGAAATGTTGGTGCCGCCGCGGATGCTGCGGTGTGGGGCGCATTGTCCAACTCCGGTCAAACCTGTCTGGGCGTCGAGCGTGTATACGTGCACGAACAGGTCTACGACGAGTTTATCGACAAGACAATCACTTTGGCTGCCCGAGTTCATGCCGGTCCGGGTGCCGAGGACAAGATCGGTCCGATCACCATGCCCGCGCAAGTGGCTGTAATCCGGCGCCACATCGACGACGCGATGTCGCGGGGTGGACGTGTCGTTCTCGGAGGGCTCGGCTCGATCTCCGGCCAGTACGTGCAACCGACCATCATGGTCGACGTCCCCGAAGACAGCCTCGCCGTCACGGAGGAAACTTTCGGCCCGACGATGACGATCACCAAGGTCGCCTCGATGGACGAGGCGGTGGAGTTGGTCAATGCGTCGCCATATGCATTGGGAGCAAGCGTGTTCGGCAAGCATGGAGTGGCTGTTGCCGATCGGCTCCGATCCGGAGGAGCGTCGGTGAACTCTTACGTGATGTATGCCGCGGTTCCCAACCTGCCACTGGGTGGGGTCGGAGCATCTGGTTTCGGACGCGTTCACGGCCCAGATGGTCTGAAGGAGTTCACCTACGCTCGTTCGACGACCCGGCAACGATTCCGTTCGCCCCTACCACTGACGACGTTTCGACGGACCGCCCGAATCGACTGGCTGGTCAAGGTTCTCATCCGCGCTCTACACGGAAGGCACTGAAGCAATGACGGGACGCATGTCCGCAATTGCGGGAACAGTCCGCGATCTGGGCATTCCACTGCCCGGACGCCGAATCGACTACGACGTCGCCGGAAAGGTCGTGCTGATCACCGGCGGAGGCGACGGTATCGGTTCCGCGCTGGCGCGCACTCTCCACCGGCGTGGGGCCACCGTGGCGCTGGTCGACGTCAACGAAAGTTCATTGGCAACGGCCGAGCGCTCATTCGAGTCACAGCGAGTCGTGACGGTGACGGCCGATGTCCGAGATCGGGACGGCATGACCGCAGCCGTGCAAACGATCATCGAGCGGCTGGGCAGAATCGACGTCGTGGTGGCCAACGCCGGAATCACCCCTCCCCCGGCAACATTGCGCCAGATCGATCCCGACGCATTCGATCGCGTGCTCGACGTCAATCTCACCGGCGTCTTCAACACAGTGCATCCGACCATCGACGAGGTGATCCGCAACAGTGGGCACGTCGTCGTCGTGTCATCGGCAGCGTCGTTCGCCCCCGGTTTGGGCGGCGCTTCGTACATGATCAGCAAGGCTGGGGTCGAAGCGCTCGGCCGGGCGCTGCGTCTCGAGGTTGCCGGCTACGGCGCCACTGCCGGCATCGCGTACTTCGGGATGGTGGATACACAACTTGCACGCGCCACACTCGACGACGACGAGATCGGGCGCAAACTCGACGCTCGACTACCCGGTCCCCTCCGTCATCGAATCTCCCCGGACCGTGCCGCCACGGTGATCGCAGACGCGATCGCGCGCCGCGCCGCCCGGACCCTTGCCCCCGCTGCCTGGGAACCCTGGGCGTGGGGACGCGGATTCATCAATGTCCTGGCCGACGGCTATCTGGCCAGGGACAAACAGGCACACGACCTGATCCGCGAACTCGAAGACAGAACCACCGCTGCGGCCCCGACGAATGCATCAGCCCTGACAAAGGCATCCAGGAGATCATCATGACCACGTTGTGTGCAGCCTTCCAGCGAGTGTCGGCGGTAGCGCCCGACTCGGTGGCCCTGCGAGACATCGGCGATGCGCGAACACTGACGTGGCGCGAGTACGCCGAACAGGTCCGCGAGGTTGCCGCGGGATTGGCCGGAATCGGCGTGGGACACGGCGATACGGTTGCCTTGATGATGAGTAACCGCATCGAGTTCTATCCGATCGACGTCGGTGCCCAACATCTCGGCGCGACGTCCTTCTCCATCTACAACACGTCGGCACCCGAAGCCATCCGTTACATCCTCGCCAATTCCGGTGCACGGGTTCTCGTCTGCGAAGACCGGTACGTGGATACGGTCCGCCGCTCGGGCGCCACACTCGAGACGATCGTCGTCGTCGACGCGCAATCGCATGTCCACCAGCCCGGCACCGTGACCCTGGAGCAGATGAAGAATTCTGCCGCATCGGATTTCGATTTCGAGGGCACCTGGCGTGCGGTGAAACCGAACGACGTCGCCACGTTGATCTACACCTCCGGCACGACCGGCAACCCCAAGGGCGTCGAGACGACTCATGCATGCCTGTTGTTCGAAACCAACGCCGTAAGCGCTGTACTCCCCGTCGAATTCGGTGACCGCATCACCTCGTACATGCCGTCGGCGCACATCGCCGATCGGCTCACCTGCCTGTACATGCAAATGGTGTTCGGCACCCAGATCACTGTCGTGCCGGATCCGAGCCAGGTAGCGGCCGCGCTTCCGGACTGTCGCCCCACGATCTGGGGCAGCGTCCCCCGTGTGTGGGAAAAGCTGAAAGTTGCAGTCGAATCGGCTGTCGCCAACGAACCGGACGACGCGCGGCGAGCGGCGTTGCAGTGGGCACTCGACGTCGGTCGCACTCGTCTCGCACACTTACGAGCCGGTGAAACAGTCCCCGCCGAACTGGAAGCGGACTACGCCCGAGCCGATACGATGGTCCTGTCCGCTCTGCGTGCGAAACTCGGCTTTGCCGAACTGAAGTGGGCCATCTCTGGCGCCGCACCAATTCCGCCGGACACGTTGGCATTCTTTGCGGCCCTGGGAGTTCCGATCTCGGAGATCTGGGGAATGTCCGAGCTGACATGCATCGCGAGCACCGCGCCGGCCGAGCCGACCAAGCTCGGAACGGTCGGAAAGTTACTCCCAGGCATGGAAATGCGCATCGAGGCGGACGGCGAGCTACTGGTTCGAGGCCCGTTGGTCATGAAGGGGTACCGCGGCGAACCGGCAAAAACGGCCGAAGCGATCAGTGCAGACGGGTGGCTCTCGACCGGAGATGTCGTCACCGCCGACGCGGACGGCTACCTCACGGTGATCGATCGCAAGAAGGAGTTGATCATCAACGCGTCGGGAAAGAACATGTCACCGGCCGCCATCGAGACGGCAGTGAAGACGTCGTCGTCGTTGATCGGTGAGGTCGTGACGATCGGAGACGGCCGAAAGTTCAACACAGCGTTGATCACTCTCAGCGCCGACGCCGCGGTCGGAGCGGCACGCTCACTGGGACTTGCGGCCGAGGCCGCGGTACTCGCCAAGGACGCTCGGATCGTCGACGTCGTTGCAACTGCTGTCGCCGAGGGAAACTCGCGTCTGTCGAGGGCCGAGCAGATCAAGCGGTTTCACGTACTCACCATGTTCTGGGAGCCAGGCGGCGACGAGCTGACACCGACGATGAAGCTCAGGCGCAAGCCGATAGCCGAGAAGTACGCGTCCGAAATTGCAGCCCTCTATGCGGATTCGGTCGTTGAGGACGTCTACGAGCCTGCACCCTGCGCATAGATCAGCGTCTCGGTGGCCTTGACCACAAACGTAGCGGCCGATCCCGGAACCAGATCGAGTTCGGCCGCTGCGCTCGCCGTGATGTCGGCAGACAAACCCGGCTGGCCGGCTTCGTCCTCCGCTCGCACTCGGACGACATCGCCTCGGTTTTCGATCTCCGCGATCGTGACCGCAAACGCATTTCGTGGGCTGCCGTGCGGCGGATCCAGGTAGACCGACACTGCTCGCGGCTCGAAGACCGCCACGGCGGCACTGCCGGCCGGTAGGTCGGTCTCCGTCTGGCCCGCGATATCCACCCCGACCGGACTTCTGAGCACTCCGTCTCCGGCCATCGTGCCGCTGCGCAAGTTGATTCCGGCGATGCGTGCTGCGAATGCACTACGCGGGCGGGTCAGAACTGTTCGTACGTCACCACGTTCGACGACCCGGCCACCGTCCATGACGACAACCGTGTCGGCCAGCGCAAGTGCGTCCAGAGCGTCGTGCGTGACGAGTACGGCAGTGCGATCGCCGGTCCTGAGCACTCGGCGCAGTAACGACCGCAGCGCGGGGGCGGAGGCGACATCGAGCGCGGACATCGGTTCGTCGAGTAGAAGCAGTTCGGGTTCAGCAGCCAATGCCCTCGCCACTGCAACCCGTTGCGCTTGGCCACCGGAGAGTTGTGAAGGCTTGCGGTCAGCCAAATCGCCGGCGTCGACTGCGTCCAGCCAATGGCGCGCGGACTCGGCGGAATCGCGACGCGACCGCCCTGCACTGCGCGGCGCGAACGCCACGTTCGCAGCCGCACTGAGATGGGGAAAGAGAAGTGCCTCTTGCGCGAGTAGGGCAGTGCCGCGCCGATGGGGTGCCAACACGACTCCCCTACGGGTATCGGTGAGAACGCGGGAATTGAGTTCGATCAACCCGCGCCGCGGATGATGCAGTCCGGCAACCGCCGCCAGTACCGTCGACTTGCCGGCGCCGTTCGGCCCGAGGATGGCGGTCACCTCGCCCGCCGCTACGTCGAACGTCGCAACGACGTCGCGCTCCGGAATCTCGATGTCGACGTGGAGGCCACTCACAACGAACCCGCCGATCCGCGTCCACGCACCGCAACCACGATGACCACCGCGACTACAACCAGCACCAGCGAAAGCGCCACCGCTGCATCCGGATCGGTCTCACGCTGGAGATAGATTTCCAGCGGCAGGGTACGCGTCACCCCTTGCAGACTTCCCGCGAAGGTCAGCGTCGCACCGAATTCCCCCAGCGCTCGAGCGAAAGCCAGAACTGCCCCTGACACCAGACCGGGAAGCACCAGCGGCAGAGTCACCCGGCGAAGCACGGTGGTCGGGCGGGCTCCGAGCGTCGAGGCAACGGCCTCGTATCTTGTACCCGCAGTGCGTAGTGCACCTTCGAGGCTGACGACGAGGAACGGTAGCGCAACAAACGTCTGCGCCAGGACCACCGCGGTTGTCGAGAATGCTATCTGGATGCCGAGCACTTCCAACTGCTCACCGATCAACCCTTTGCGCCCGAACGTGTACAGCAACGCGATACCGCCCACCACGGGCGGCAGAACCAGCGGGAGCAGAATCAACGATCGAAGAACGGACAGTCCCCGAAAATGACTGCGCGCCAATACCGCGGCCATCGGTACCCCGAACAGGATGCACAGCAGCGTGCTCATTGCCGCTGTCTTCAAACTCAGTTTCAACGCGGCAACCGACGATTCGGAAGTCACGAGTTCCCAGAACTGCGACCACTGCACGGTGGCCAGCATCGCCGCCAAGGGCGCGATGACAAACGCTCCGCCGATCAGCGCCGGAAGGTAAATCCATACCGGCAACCCGAGCGGAGCCCGGACTGCCGGTCTTAGGTGTGTCACGGGGCAGCGAATCCCGCGTCACTCAGAACTGCCAGGCCCTTGGGCCCCTTGACGAGATCGACGAACTTGGTTGCCGTTTCCGAATTCTTCGAATTCTTCAGCACCGCAATCCGGTACAGGTTGACCACCGTGGTGGCTTCCGGGAACGCGACCGTCTGCACCTTGTCACCCGCGGACTTCGCGTCGGTGACGTAAACGATGCCGGCATCGGCCTGCCCGGACGTCACCTTGTTGAGAACGTCGGTCACCGACGATTCCTCACTGACGGGCGAGAGGGTCTCACCTGTGGCCGTCTCGACCTTCTTCGTAGCCGCGCCACACGGGACCTGCGGAGCGCAGATCACCAGTTGTGTCCCCTCCTTTGCCAGATCGGCGAAGGACGCGATGCCCTTCGGATTGCCAGGCGGTACAACGATCGTCAAGGTATTGCTCGCGAAATCCGAGGGCGACCCCGCGACGACACCGGCATCGGTGGCCTTGGTCATGTTGGCGGCGTCAGCCGAGGCGAACACGTCAGCCGGTGCGCCCTGGGTGATCTGGGCGACGAGATCCGAGGACCCGGCAAAGCTGAATGTGACCGATGAACCGGGGTTCTCGGACTCGAACTCCTTGCCGAGTTCGGTGAAGCTGTTCTTGAGTGACGCCGCCGCGAAGACGGTGATGCTTCCCGTGGCACTGTCACTGGAAGTGGTCGTGGTCGGAGCGGCCGACGACGTCTCCGACGACGAATTGTCGGAGGAACTACAACCGGTCACCAGGGCAAGCGAAAAGGCACCTGCTGCAACAAGTCCGACTACACGCTTCACGAATTTCCTCCAGTATGTTCAGAACTACGGCGTTTCCACGATGACCGTGGTGGCCTTCACGATTGCGACTCCGATACTCCCGACCTCGAGTCCGAGCTCCCGAACCGCGTCGGTACTCATCAACGAGACGACAGTGAAGGGCCCACACTGCATTTCGACCTGGGCCATCACCTTGTCGGTGACGACCTTGGTGACGAGGCCGGCGAACCGGTTGCGGGCCGAACTCGCACCCGCGAGCGGATCGGCCGGTGCGGGTCCGGCGTTGGACCGGGCGAAGCCCGCCAACTCGGCACCGTCGATGACCTTGCGGCCGGAGTCGTCCGTCCTCGCGGTGAGAAGCCCACCGTCGACCCACCGTCGAACGGTGTCGTCACTGACACCGAGCAGACCGGCAGCTTCGCGGATTCGAATGTTGGGCACCAGGTGATCGTAGGTCGCAAGTGCGGACCTAACAAGCCGAAATACTCCGCAGATGCGTGAACTAGTCAATCATGATCACGTATCTGCGGAGCATTGTCGATAGTTGCCGTAGACGAGTCAGCGCATCATTCTTCGGCCCAGGGCACGCGGCAGGAGTCGGTGCTGAACCCTTGCTCGGTGATCCCCAACGCCGAATACATCCGGGCGCGCATGTTTTCGAGCCCGATCTGATAGGTCAGTTCCACGACGCCCGCTCGCCCGAACCTGCGCTCGAGATCCGCGACCTGCTCGTCCGTCACCCCGTTCTCCCCGTGCGGGTCACCGGTCATGGCATCGGCGTAGGCGATCGCGGCCCGCTCGTCCTCGCTGTACTTCGGTGAATCCCGGTAATTCGCGATCCCTTTCAGCTTGTCGATGTCCAAACCGTCCAGGCGCGAGAGCATCGTCCCGAAGTCGACACACCACGAGCAGCCGACAGTCCAGGCGACGCGATAGACGGCCAGTTCACGAATGTTCGACGGCAGCACCTTCGACGCCTTCTGCACGGCCATCTCGTGACGGGCAGCCGCGACGAACAATTTCCGATGGTTGGCCAGGACGGCAAAGGGCTCGGGGACTTCGTCGTACTGCCTGGCGGCGAATTTGTATGCCACTTTGATCAACGGACTGGCTTCTGACGGTGTCACTGCGGGAATGCGAGTCATGGCAAGCCTCCGTACGTTCTGGGGCACCGGATTCGATGCTCTCTACAGAGTTGGACGATGGCGGCGATTCAAACGTGACAAGCACCGCGTCCGAGCGGATGTGAGGATGCGGTGTCAGCCGACTAAGCTGCAAAGATGCCTTCGACGCCCCGCAACCGCACTGTCTCGCGTCTGCAGCCGTTCGCATCCACGATCTTCGCCGAGATGACAGCGTTGGCCACACTTCACGACGCGGTCAACCTCGGTCAGGGCTTTCCGGATACCGACGGTCCTGCGGCCATGCTCGAAGTAGCGCGCCGAGCCATCGCCGAGGGCGTCAATCAATACCCGCCCGGTCCGGGCATGCCCGTCTTGCGTCAGGCCATCGCGGAGGATCGGCGCGTCCGTTACGGACTCGACAGTGATCCCGACTCCGAAGTTCTGGTCACCGTCGGCGCCACCGAGGCGATCAGTGCTGCGATTCTCGGACTGGTCGAACCCGGCGAAGAAGTAGTGCTGATCGAGCCGTACTACGACTCCTACGCTGCATCCGTCGCATTGGCAGGCGCTGTGCGTCGCACAGTTCCGCTGGTTGCCGCGGGAGACGGATTCGCGGTCGATCTCGATGCATTGCGCGGCGCGATCACCGCCAAGACGAAGATGCTGATCGTCAACAGTCCTCACAACCCCACCGGCACCGTATTCACCGATCACGAACTTCGAGCGATCGCCGAACTCGCGTGCGAACGCGACCTGATCGTGTTGAGTGACGAGGTCTACGAGCACTTGGTCTTCGACGGCCTCACCCACACACCGATGGCGTCGCTCCCGGGCATGCGTGAGCGCACCGTCACTGTGTCCAGTGCCGCAAAGACTTTCAATGTCACCGGCTGGAAGACCGGCTGGGCGATCGGCCCCCGAGAACTCATCGACGGAGTCCGTGCCGCCAAGCAGTTCATGTCATTTGTTGCCGGTGCACCATTCCAACCGGCCGTTGCCTACGCGCTGACCAACGAACAGCCGTGGGTCGTCGAACTTCGACAGAGCTTGCAGGGCAAACGGGACGTACTCGGAAAAGCTCTGACCGAGGCCGGTTTCACGGTGCATTCCGGCGGCGGCACGTACTTCCTCCTTGCCGACATCAGACCGTTGGGTGAAACCGACGCGGGAGATTTCTGTCGCGCCCTACCCGAGCGTATCGGCGTCGCGGCCGTACCGGTCGACGTGTTCGCGGACAACCGCGACGATTGGAAGCACCTGGTGCGCTTCGCCTTCTGCAAGCAGGACCACATTCTTTCCGAAGCTGCACGCCGTCTCCACCTGCTCCAAGGAGCAGCGCACCCATGACAGCGCGGACCATCCCGACCGCATTCGTCCACCGCTACCTCGCGTTCTCGCCGGACAACGACGTCGATTTGTCTGGTGCACTGCGAGCTGCTGGGATCGACCTGGAGACATTGTCGGACGCTCGCGCGCGGCTGACCCCAACTCAGGTCACCACCTTCATTCAAACCACCTGGCAGATCACCGACGACGAATTGTTCGGCCTCGGATCCGCCCCGGTCCCCCGTGGCACTTTCCGATTGATCTGCCTGACGTTGATCCATTGCCCTGACCTCGGATCAGCGTTCGCTCGAATGTCCGACGTGATCCGTGCACTACCGGCTCTCGCCCCACTGGCGATCGAGAAGGGCGAGGAAAGCACGCGGGTGAGCTTCGCAGTCCGCGCTCGCGAAGGCGTCGCCGAACCTGATGTCGCAGAACGTGTCACAACCGATTTTGTCCTGATCTTGCTGCACCGATTTTCCGCGTGGTTGATCGGAAAGCGCGTCCGACTTCGGGCAGTCGAATTTCCGTACTCGGCACCGGATGCGCGGTTGGCGCAGGACTACGACTACATCTTCGGAGCGCCGGTCACCTTCGGCGCGCAGCGAGCGGCACTGGAGTTCGACAACTCGGCCATGCGCGCACCGATCATCCAAACCGAGGAGACGTTGGAGGAGTACCTCCGAGAATCTCCGATTCAGCTCATGTCCGAACGCGATTACGACAGCACTGCGTCGGCGCAGGTGCGACGGGTCCTGGAACTTGGGGTGAAGGGGCGAACCTCCACGGCCGAGGAGATCGCCGAGATGCTCTCGATCAGCGTTCCCCATCTGCGTCGACTGCTGCGGCGTGACGGAACATCACTGAATCAACTACGCGAGGAAGTGCTCCGCGACGTAGCCATCGCTGGTTTGCGGCGCGGAGAATCCGTCGAAGTACTCTCGGCGCGATTGGGGTTCTCCGAGCCCAGCGCGTTCCGTCGGGCCTTCAAACGATGGACCGGCGACACTCCGAGTTCGTACCGCTAGCTGACGCAGAACTCGTTTCCTTCGGGATCGGTCATCGTGATCCACACGCTCGGCCCCTGCGCTCCCCGGTGCAGGATCGTCGCCCCCACCGTCTCGAGGTGCGCTGCGACATCCTCGCGCTTGTCGCCCACTCGTATGTCGAAATGGAGCCGGTTCTTCACCGTCTTCGATTCCGGAACCAGTTGGAACAGAACGCGGGGACGTTCGGGATGCTCCGGATCGCTGATGGCTGCACCTTCGCGCCAGACGAGAACTCCCTCGAAGGTCGTGGTGTCAGATTCCTTGGCGTGACCAGCAGCGACGAGGCCCCTGATGAAGTCTTCGTCGCTGGGCTCCGCTGCCCACCCGAGTGCTGCGGCCCACCACTTCGCCTGTTCGTGCGGGTGTGCCGAATCTACTGTGACTTGAAATTCGTATCCCATGTTCCGACGTTAACGCCGACCACCGACACCTAGTGAAGGTTCAGCCGAGCCCGGGCATCAGTCGACACTCTTGATGGTCTTCATGGTGATCAGCGATGTCACCCGCGAGACAGCCGGAAGCCCGCTGAGCTTGGTGACCATGAAGTTCTCGTACGTCGCGAGATCTTTCACCGCGACCCGAATGAAGTAGTCGGGAATTCCGAACAACCGCCGACATTCGATCACTTCGTCGAAGGCGGCGACCTGGGATTCGAAGTCCTCGATGGTCGCCTGGTCGTTGACTCCGATCTCGGCGGTGACGATCACTTGAAATCCTCGGCCAAGCGCTTCCTGACTGACGATCGCGCGGTACCCGGTGATGATTCCGTCGGCTTCGAGCTTTTTCACGCGGCGCAGGCAAGGGGACGGTGTCAGACCCACCAGATCCGCCAATTCCGTGTTCGTCAGACTCGAGTCCTGACGGAGGTGAAACAAAATTGCGTCATCCATGGCATCCATCGCACTATTATTGCGCACTGTTCAATATGTGGGCATTCTGAGCAATCGATCACCTCGATCTTTGTTATAGATTTGCGTCGTGATCGAACCAGCATCGTCGACGGCCGCGCCTGCCGTCGAACTCTCGCCGCGAACCCCGGCGTGGCGGCATGCCTTCCAACTGTCGCTGCCGGTCGGATTCGGCCTGCTCCCACTCGGGATAGCCCTGGGCGTTCTTGTGGTCCAACAGGGCCTCAACCCTTGGTGGGCAGTCGCTTTCACCTCGCTGATCTACGCCGGATCGCTGGAGTTTCTCGCCGTCGGAATGGTCGCGGCCATGACACCACTGCCGTACGTCGCTCTGACCGCACTGCTGGTCAACTTTCGACATGTGTTCTACGCCTTGAGTTTTCCGCTGGAAAAGATTCGCAACCCCTTCGCCCGCTTCTACAGCATGTTCGCGCTGACCGACGAGGCCTATGCGATGTCGGTAACTGCCGATCCCAAGGCACTCACCGGACGCGTCATCGTCTACTCCCAGCTGTACCTCCACGGCTACTGGATCGGTGGCGCGATCCTGGGCGCGACGGCAGGACAGTGGATTCCAGATTCGATAGTCGGTCTCGACTTCGCTCTGACCGCACTGTTCGTCGTCCTCTCGATCGAGGCAATTCGCGCACAAAACGGATTCGCGGTGCCGGTCGCTGCGGTCACCTGCGCTCTGGTCGCCCGGCTCGCAGCCCCGGATCACATGCTGCCAATTGCAATGGGCGCCTTCGTGCTCTTCCTGATCGGCCGCTTTGTCTACGACTCACGAAAGGCGAAGATCGATGCCTGACACCTCGTACATCTTTGCGGCGGTCGCAGTCATGGCCGTGGTCACCTTCGCGCTGCGCGCAATCCCCTTCGCCGCGCTCATGCCGCTGCGCTCCTCCGCCCTGGTCGGCTACCTCGGCATCTACATGCCGGCCGGCGTCATGCTGATCCTCGTGATGTATTCACTCAAAGGGGTGTCGATCACCGCCCCGTCTCACGGCCTCCCCGAACTGATTGCAGTGTGTGCCACAATCGCCGCGCACCTGTGGCGAAAGAATGCCGTCCTGAGCATCGTTGTCGGAACGACGATCTACGTCGCGCTGGTCAATACCGTGTTTGCCTGAGCAATTCCCATCCGGGAGCAAAGCATCTTTACTCCCGGATGGGTGATTTGTAACCTCCAGGCGCTTATCTGAACAGTTGAACACTTATACGATTTCAGTAGGGTGGCCGCCGGCCGCGACTGAAAGATCGGTGAGGTTCGATGTCCACGACAATGACCACGACGGGCACCCGAATCGCCGGCGCTTGGCACAGTCTGGATCGAGGCCAGCGTCGAAGCATCATCGGAATGACCGTCACCGTCGTTGCACTCAACGTCGTCGGGTGGGCAGTTCTGCTCGGTCTGGTTGTCCCCGGCCACTACACGATCGAAGGCAGTGTCTTCGGCATCGGACTCGGTGTCACGGCGTACACGCTCGGCATGCGCCATGCTTTCGACGCCGATCACATCGCCGCCATCGACAACACCACTCGGAAGTTGGTGGCGGACGGCAAGAAACCGATGTCCGTCGGTTTCTGGTTTTCACTCGGACACTCCACCATCGTCTTTGTTCTCGTCGCACTTCTGGCGTTGGGTGTGCGGCAACTTGCCACCAGCCTTTCCGACGACAACTCCGATCTGGAAAAGTGGACCGGCTTGTTCGGCACCACCATTTCCGGAACGTTCCTGATCTTGATCGGCCTCCTGAATCTTTTCTCTCTCATCGGGATTCATCGGGTGTACACGAAGTACAAGGCCGGAACCTTCGACGAGGAACAACTCGAGAAGGAACTCGACAGCCGCGGCGCCCTCAACAAGATCCTGGGCCCGGTGATGAAGATGGTTCGCAAGCCCTGGCACATGTACCCGGTCGGCCTACTGTTCGGACTGGGATTCGACACCGTCACCGAAGTGGGACTGTTGGTGATCGCCGGCGGCGCGGCAGCGACAGGGCTCCCGTGGTATTCGATCCTCGTTCTACCGATACTCTTCTGCGCCGGGATGTCTCTGTTCGACTCGATCGACGGATCGTTCATGAACTTCGCTTACGGTTGGGCATTTGCCCAGCCGGTACGAAAGATCTACTACAACATGGTGATCACCGGACTCTCGGTGGCAGTGGCACTGCTGATCGGGACCCAGGAAATCATCTCGATCTTCACCGACAAACTCGACATCCACGACGGGATTCTCGGCGCCATCGGGAACTTGGATCTCGGCGCGATGGGCTTCATCATCGTCGGACTCTTCGTTGCCACCTGGATGATCGCCCTCCTCGTGTGGCGGTACGGCCGCATCGAAGAACGGTGGCAAGCGCAGTCCGGTGCAGCAGTAGCACGACGAGCGACAGCAGACGAAGCGATGTGAGTTCGACTCGGCCTACGCAGAATCATGGGCCACCCGAAAGCGAATAGCTGATGTACGTCTCGCCCCATTTCAGGTACGCGCTCGACGTCGCCTGGCCGCGGATCTGGTCGTTCTGCCACTGGTAGACAGCGCGCCACGGAAATACGGAACTCACTTGTTCCAAGGTGTACTGCTCACGGTGGCCTTGCGCGTATCGCTGTTCGAGGTCTTCACGAGTGCGCGGCGGGAAATTACTGATCAGATAGGTCCGGCCGAGAGACTCGATGCGTCCTGGCGGCGCAAAGACATCAGCGCTGCGATAAGTGAAGGCCGCATACAGGTAGGCCGCCACCACAATCGTTGCCAGCGCTACCGCGCCGATCTTGAATGCACGTCGAAGCAGGGTCGGCATGGCTCACAGTACAACGACTGCGTCCCGATCTGATGCGGGTCGGCGGCAGCTGCACCTCCCGATTTCCTCGAGCCCAGACCACCTTCCGACTAGTACGGTGAGATCACCGGCAACCGATCTACGGCAACGATGGCGGACTCGCTCGACAACCCAGCGCCCTCTGCCACAGGTGAGGGCACATCGCGGCCAATCATTGCGGGCACCACGCACCAGTGCGGTCCATACGAGGGTCCCCCATGGGAAATCAGTTTCCGTCGCACAGCCTCCACGACCGAAGCCTTCCGCCCCTGCGTCTGGTCGCTATGAGCCAACCCGCTGCGAAAGCTCGACGAGCCGGTTCGAGAATCCCCATTCGTTGTCGTACCAGGCGAAAACCTTCACTTGTTCGCCGACGACCTGTGTGAGGGGCGCATCGAAGATTGCCGAGTGGGGATTGCCGACTATGTCGGCAGAGACAAGTGGCGCCTCCGAATAGGCAAGGTAAGACGAGAGTTCGGGAGTCTGCGATGCGACGCGAAACGCTTCGTTGATCTCCACGACAGTCGCCGGTCGTGAGAGATGGGCAGTGAGGTCGGTGATAGAACCGACTGGCACGGGGACGCGCAGCGAGAGTCCGGTCAATTTTCCGTCCAGCTCTGGGATGATCCGCCCGATGGTGGCGGCGGCGCCGGAGGAAGTCGGGATCGTAGACAATGCCGCGGCGCGGGCGCGCCGGAGATCGCTGTGAGGAGCATCGTGGAGGCGCTGGTCGCTGGTGTAGGCGTGGATCGTCGTCATCAGTCCGGACTCGATGCCGAACGCCTCGTGCAGCACCTTAACCATCGGTGCGAGGCAGTTGGTCGTGCAGGATCCGTTCGAGAATACGTCCTCCGACATGTCGAGGACGTCGTCGTTTACTCCGAGTACAACTGCAGGGACATCACTGTCGGCGGGAGCCGAAATGATCACCTTTCGCGCTCCCGCTGTCAGGTGTTGGCGAGCGTTGACCGAGTCCGTGAATCGGCCGGTCGACTCTATGACGACATCGACGCGTTCGGCTCTCCAGGGGATGAGGGACGGCTCGCGCTCAGAGGTGACGCGAATGCGCTTTCCTGCAACGAGAATCGCGTCCCCGTCGACCTCGACGCCGTCCAGATGACCGGACACCGAGTCCCACTCCAGGAGCGAAGCGAGGGTTGCGGCGTCGGCGATGTCGTTGATCGCGACGATCTCGACATCCGCATCGCTGCGTAGCGCAGCCCGCAGGTAGCTGCGACCGATACGGCCGAAGCCGTTGATTCCGATACGAACGGACATTGATTTCTCTTTCTCGAGTTGGTCAGTGATCGGTGCTGAGAGCGGACTGGGCGGCGTCGAGCAGGGAAATGGCTCCACGAACCGCCGCGTCCATCGGGCCCTGTTCACCCTGCGCGCGGGCAAGTACATAGCCGCCCTGCAGGACGGCTGCCAGCGTTCGCGCGAGATCCGCCGGGACGATGCTCGTCGGAAGTTCTCCTGCAGCAATCGCGGCAGTGATCGCCCGCTCCCAATGGTTCAGCATGGTGTCGAAGGCATTCGCAACGACTGCGATCAGTTCTGCATCCGTGACCACTTCCGGGTCCTGGGTCATCCGACCCACCCGGCACCCCCGAGTACCCGGCCGCGGCAACGAAAGGTAGCGCTTCATCTGTTCGAGGGGCGAGCCTTCTCCACCCAACGGAGATGACTCGCCCGTCATTTCTCGGGTAACTGCAGACAGCGCCTCTACCGCGAGTTCGTGCTTTCCACTGAAATGGTGATACATGCTGCCCTGGCCAACCCCGGCACGTGTCATCACGTCGCGTGGGCTCGTCGCTGCATAGCCGCGCTCCCACAACAGCTCTGCCATCGCACCCGTCAGCTGGTCCTTTGAGTTCACCAATCGACTGTAACAACTAGTATGTACAACCTCAACGTAGGTTCGACCAACAGGCCGGCCGGGCGATTGTGCGGTGATCGACCAGAGCATCGTTGCCGTTCTGGACGTGGCATCTGCAAGACTCCTGAAATGAAGCACGTCGGGCGCGAGGCAGCGGCACTGCTCAACGGGGCCGGGATCGAACTCAGCGAGGGCCTGACCGACGCAGAGTTCGATTCCGTCCACGAACGCTTTGGATTTCACTTCAACCCAGACCACCGCAGCCTTCTTGCCACTGCGTTACCACTTGGCGACCGTTGGCCGAACTGGCGTAGCGCCGACGACCTCGAGTTGGGTACTTGGCTAGATACAGTCACCGAAGGTTTCATTTGGGATGCACTGCATCAACAACCACCGTTCTGGCCGGCATCGTGGGGCAGAATGCCCGCCTCACCCGAGGACGTCACCACAATCGTGCGTCAACAGATCGGAGCGTGGCCGCGCCTTGTCCCGATCTTCGGACACCGCTTCACGCCCGCCGCACCCTCCCCCTCGGGATCGCCGGTGATCTCCGTGTGGCAGACCGATATCGTCTACTACGGGGCAAACCTCCTCGAATATCTCGCCAATGAGTTCCCCCTCGGACAGGGCCGAAAGACACTCTCTCCCATTAGCGTCCGCGTACCGTTCTGGTCCCGATTCATCGAGGCGGCCAACCGCGCGGAATCGATCTGACCGGCCAAAGGTCCTGTTCTGCCTGCCAATAGTTTCGCAGACGAATTTCGCGGGTATTGATCACTTGCGGCGGCGATTTCCAGAGCGAGGGGTCAGCCGCGCAAGGTCTGCCCCCGGCTGTCACTCGCCGGGTGGCGGGCCGCCAAAACCAGCGGGCCGCCGAAAACAATCTGTGCCAGGCGATGATTTCGATGCAAACGACACGACTCGACACCATCCTGATTCTGATCGTCGGGACGGCAATCGGACTGAGCGTCTGGCTGGCCACGCAGGAACCATTCGCGTCGATCGGACTCGGAATCGCAACGGTGGTGATCTGCTGGATCTCTTGCTCGATGATCCACGGCTTCCCACACCGATCGACGAAGGACATGCGTCCGCGCGAGAACCAGGATCGCGAGTCACCGAAACGGCGCTGACGCCGCGTAGGGATGAGGCCAACCGTGGAGGCCCGGACACAGCGAAGTGAGTGGTTCACCTGTCGCAGGTGAACCACTCACTTCGGTCAGAGGATCACACCTCGTCAGGTCGCCAGGTCGCGACGGCCCAGATCACGGCGACGTCGAGGGCGATGATCACGATCGACCACAGCGGGTAGTACGGCATCCACAGGAAATTCGCCACGATCGAGAGCGCCGCGATCACGAAGGCCATGCCGCGGGCCCACGTCATGCCGACGAACAATCCCAGCGACACCGCGATGCCGATGATTCCGAGCACGATGTGGATCCAACCCCATGTCGTGACATCGAATTCGAAGGTGTAGTTGACTCCGACGATCAGCAGGTCGTTGTCTGCGAGAGCCGCGATGCCCTGGAGCAACGCGACGATTCCCGCGACGAAGAGCAGGCAGGCTGCCGCCACCGTGGTCCCGATGGCAAAGCCTTGTCGGACAGGATGGTTCGCATGAGATTGGTGCGGAGCAGTCATGACGTCCCCTTCTTCGGCGAAATAGCGTGAGAACAGTATTCAAAGGTTCACGCCGACGGACATCACCCAGCAAGGATGAACAGCCGTCCAGCACTGCAATCAAAATTCATGGGAACATATGTTCGATTTCGGTGTACGATGGAGCCTATGACCGCCACGATGCAACCGTCTCTGTTCGACAACGGTGACCTCGGCGTTTCTTTGGCCGATCTCGACGGCACGGTGCAGCGACGTATTCTCACCGCCGGCGCATGGGTCGACCATCGCCCGGCCTGGCTGACCGGATCGGAGGCCGTGTTCGACAATCTGCAGGGTACGGTGCCGTGGCGTTCCGAACGGCGTCAGATGTACGACCGCGTTGTCGACGTCCCTCGTCTGGTGTGTTTCTACGCAGAGAATCAACCACTGCCGGACGCGCTTCTCACCGAAGCCAAAGACGCGCTGAGCAGTCACTACTTCGACGAACTCGGTGAACCATTCGCCACGTCGGGTCTGTGTTTCTATCGCGACGGTTCCGACAGCGTTGCCTGGCACGGGGACGATACGGGACGAAGTCGCACCGAGGACACGATGGTGGCCATCCTGTCTCTCGGTGCGGCTCGCCCGCTCCTACTGCGCCCTCGTGGGGGCGGCGAATCCATCCGCTTCAATCTCGGACACGGAGATCTACTCGTCATGGGCGGATCCTGCCAACGCACGTGGGAACACTGTGTCCCGAAGAGTGCGCGGGCCCTCGGGCCGAGAATCAGCGTTCAATTCCGTACTCGCGGAGTTAGATAGCGTCGCGGAGTTCGTCTCGCAGCGCCTTCCGATTGAGCTTGCCGACGGCCGTCTTCGGTATGGATTCTGCGAAAACAACCCGACGCGGTTTCTTGTACGACGCCAGTCGTTCGCCGACGTGCGCGACCAATGATGCTTGCAGTGCGTCGTTTTCGACGGTCCCGTCCTCGAGTACCACCACAGCCGTGACCGCCTCCACCCACTTGGCGTCGGCGGTACCCACCACGGCGACCTCACGGACAGACGGATGCGTCAGGAGTGCATCCTCGACTTCACGGGGGTAGACGTTGTATCCGCCGCTGATGATCATGTCCGAAGCTCGGTCCTTCAAGAACAAGAATCCTTCGGCGTCGAACTGACCGATGTCACGGGTGTGAACCCAGCCGTCTTCGGTGAAGGTGTCCGCATTCAGTTCCGGTGCATTGAAGTATCCGGCGATCGCCGATGGCGAGCGGATCACGATTTCACCCGGTTCTCCCTGGGGCACTTCGTTTCCCTCGCCGTCGAGCAGCCTGATCTCGACGTCGATGGCGGGCTGACCACAGGACAGCAGGCGATCTTCCGTGTGATCTTCGGGCCGTAGGACTGCGATACACAGCGGTGCCTCGGTCTGCCCGTAGTACTGGAGAAAACGGTGTTGCCCCCACGCCTGCATTGCACGTTCGATGGTGGCCAGCGGCATCGGCGACGCACCGTAGATCACGGATTTCAGACTCGAGATGTCTGCGCTCGCAAAATCAGGGCGTTCGAGGAGCATCTGAATCATCGTCGGCACCAGATTGATTGCCGTAGCCCGATGCTCGGTTATCGAGTCCAAGAAGGTCGACGGGTCGAATCCGGGAAGGATGACGGTCTTGCCGCCACGCAGCCAGAACGGAAGCACGAAGACACCGCTGGCATGAATCAGTGATGCCGCGTGCAGCATCGTGTCGTCCTGAGTCGCCGGAAGCAGATTGAGCAGAACATTGCGGCAGATGCCGGCGTAGCTGCGCTGAGTGTGCTGCGCGGCCTTCAATGTTCCCGTGGTCCCGGAGGTGAACAGCGTCAGGATCACATCGTCGGGAGCTAACTCGACGTCCGGTGTGTCCGAAGGCATGCTCTGTGCTTGGTCGAGCAGCGAACGCCGCCGCGCCGAACCTGTTTCCAGCCCGATGAACGTACGTTCGGGGAACCTGGCGGACAGTTCAGCGGCGCGGTCGGCGAGGTCACTACCGAAGACGACGTGCGAGGTGTCGGTGTCCTCGAGCATTCTCGCGTGCTCGTCGAGCGAGAGACGCGAGTTGAGCGGAACCCTGTTGATGCCGGCTTTGACACAGGCAAAATCGACGAGGACGCTGGCAAGAGAGTTGTTGACCAGCAATGCAACCCGTGCACCACGCCCGATACCGAGGGCGATGAATGTGTGCGCCAATCGGCTGCTGAGTTCGTCCACTTCCGTGAACGTCATCGATCGATCGCCGAAAACGACGGCTGTTCGCGATCCGTGCTGTCGCGCACCACGGGCGATCAGGTCTCTGGTTATGGGCATCATGGTTCAGTTTCCTCGTTCGAATTCGGGTTGTTCTCGAACCGGCCGTGCCGGCCGGCGCCCGCGGCGAACGCAGCAGCGCCGCGCACACCTTCAGCGATGACAATGGGATTTCCCGCGACGCCCTCGGCCCGCAGTGCTTCGGCAAGTGGTAGATCAAAAGATCGGTAGGCCGACGCGCGATCCGCGAGCATGCAGAGTTGAGGGAAAGCGGACAACTGGTGCGCAAGCTCCTTGGCTGCCTGGAGTGACTGCCCCACTGGAACAACACGATTGGCCAGTCCGAAGGCCAGCGCCTCCGGAGCGTCGACCGGGCGACCGGTCAAGATCATGTCGAGCGCTCGCCCCTGCCCGACGATTCGCGGCAGTCGCACGGTCCCACCATCGATGAGAGGAACTCCCCAGCGCCGGCAGAAGACTCCGAACACGGAATCCTCCTCGCAGATCCTCAGGTCCGCGAGCAATGAAAGCTCGAGCCCTCCTGCAACCGCGTATCCGCTGACGGCGGCGATCAATGGCTTGGACAACACCAACCGACTCGGCCCCATCGGGCCGGTGCCGCCGCCTTCCGGATGCAACTCGTGCACGCGGGCGGGGTCGGAGACTGCGGTCAAATCCGCACCGGCACAAAATGTGCCGCCCGCGCCCCACAGAATCGCCACCTTCTGACTCTCGTCCGATTCGAACTCCAGGAAGGCATCACGCAACTGCGCCGCCATCGGCCCGTCCACCGCATTCTTGCGATCAGGGCGATTCATCACGATGACGGTGACGCCACCGTCACGCTCCACATAGACATCGCCACCTGGTCGATCGGAGTCGGTCACGATATTTCCTCACTGCTCGCGGATAAGGTTTCCCGGTACCCACCATGCCACTTGTAACAGAATTTGTCAGGAGTTGTTCAAAAGTTGTTACAAACTGATCGAGGAATGTCCGCAACCCGAGTTGTGCTGGACCTCGCAACGGCGAGTCCGGACACCGAGTTCAGCACTGCAGTGCTGACCCGGGCCGGCGAGATCGTCGGTGTCAGCGCATCGAGCGTTCGCGTGGCAACGGGCCGCCTGTGCCGCGAGAACAAACTGCGTCGCACCGCTCGTGGAACGTACGTCCTCAACCCGGACGGCATCCCCACCTACAGCGAGGTCGAGGGGTGGCGAACTCGTACCGATCGCATACGCCCCTGGGACGGCACGTGGATAGCCGTCGAGCACTCAGCGCTCAAACGAAGCGACCGCACTGCCGCCCGAAGACACGATCAGGCGCTGCGCCTGGCGGGCTACGAGGAGTGGAAGCCCACACTCGCCGTCCGCCCGAACAATCTGCTCGGCGGCACGGACAGCGCCCGCCGCACTCTCCGCCGACTCGGCGCCGCCCCCGAATCGGCTGTCATGGAAATCGCTCACCTTGCCCCCGAGGATGATTCGACAATCCGCACACTCTGGAACTCGGAAGCACTGTTGGTCGACATCGCCGAGGCCCGTGAAGCACTCACACAGGCGCAAACACGCCTGGCGACAATCAGTCGCGAGGAGGCTGCCCGTGAATCACTTGCCTTGGGCAGCGCGGTGATCGCGGTCATCGTGCGCAATCCGCTCCTTCCGGAAGAACTCGAACCGACGCAGCCACTACGTGAACTGATCTCGCACATGCTCGAGTACCAGGACGCATCTCGCGAACTGTGGCAGTCACTGCTCCAGTTCTGATCGACTTCTTCCAGAAGGTAATTCAGTACGTTGCGCGGCCACCGCTGGCGTCGTACACAGCACCCGTCGAGTAACTCACCGCCGACGACGACAGCCAGGAGATCAATTCGGCGATCTCGTCGGCCCGCCCCATCCGCGCCATCGGCGTCAAAGACTGCGAGCGGGCGAGGATGGCCGGATCGGTGCCGGCATTCATAGGACTTTCCACGGCCGCGGGAGCAATCGCGTTGACCAGCACACCGGCGGTGGCGACCTCTTTGCCGAGCGACTTCGTCAGCGCGACGACTGCCGCTTTGGACGCGGAATATGCACTCTGATTCGGGTTTCCGTCCTTGGCAGCAATACTCGCGAGATTGACGACCCGCCCCCACCCGGACGCAACCATCCCCGGCACGAACGCCCGGCACATCAGAAATGTCCCTTCGACGTTGATGCGGAACGTACGCCGCCAAGCCGCGAGGTCGACGTCGACGAGTGGCGCTGATGGTCCTACGATTCCCGCACTGTTGATCAAGATGTCGACTCTGCCGAGTCTGGTTCGAAGCGCATCGACTGCTGTCGGATCACTCACGTCGAGTTGTTCGTCCGCACCCTCGGCAAGATCTGCCGTTACCACCCGAACTCCCCTCTCCGTCAACAGCTTTGCACTGGCGGCGCCGATTCCGCTCGCACCGCCGGTAACGAGCGCGGTGACACCCTCTGGGTAACCCTGCATCGCATTCACTCCTGAGTTTCTGTGCGCTACGCACTCACTTTATGTTGCAAACAGGCATAATTGCCGTCACACTGTGTAGAAATTCTGAATATATGGCGTTTGTTGTCAACGTCAAATACCTGGAGGCCTTGCCGATGGAAACCCGCTGGTTGCACGCGTTTGTCGCGGTTGCGGAAGAACTTCACTTCGGGCGGGCCGCATCACGGCTCCAGATGGCCCAGTCGCCGCTCAGCCAGATGATCCGAAAGCTCGAAAAGGACATCGGCGTCAAGTTGTTCGAACGAAGCACTCGCAGCGTCGCACTCACGTCCGGCGGACATGCCTTTCTCCCCCACGCCTATCGCGTCATCGAGAACATGGAGACGGCACGACACGCTACGCGTGCGTCGTCGGGAGGCGTCTACGGACGAGTCACGATCGGGTTCACCGGAGTGCTCAACTATCAAGCACTTCCGCCGCTCACCCGCGCGTTGCGTCAGCGCTATCCGGAAGTCGAACTGACACTCCTCGGCCGGATCATGACGCGCGACGCGGTCATTCAACTCGAGAGCGGCGCCCTCGACCTCGCCTTCGTCGGACTACCGGTGGAATCCGCATCACTGTCTACCCGGCTGATCCGACGGGAGGCGTTCGGCGCCGTACTTCCGATCGACCATCCCCTTGCCGAGAGGGACGCGATCGATCTCCGCGAATTGGCCGACGACGGATTCGTGACCACCCCGCTCTCAGCCGGCTCCGCCCTCCAGGAAACCGCGATGCGCGCCTGCATGAACGCAGACTTCAGGCCTCGCGTGGTTCAGGAAATCACCGATCCGTACATGATCCTGATGCTCGTTGCCGCCGGCGTCGGTGTAGCGCTGATGACGTCCGGCATGGCTGCTATCACCCCACCTGGCAGTGTGTTCGTCCCACTCACCGGCGAGCCGACGTTCATGAATCACGGAATTGCCTGGTCACCCCGGCATATGACCGATGCACTCGCCGTCGCACTGGAGACGTCCGAGGAGATTCTGCCGACGCCGGAGATTGAGACCAAAAACATCATTATCTGAGACTCATTTAGTGTTGGACGCGCCATAGTCCTTCGTGGCACTGTCGTCTCAGCCGCCGAAAGGTGAGGGACGTCACCGATGCGTGGTGCATCACCAAACGTGCCGCCACGGCCGGCCCATCGGGACGAAAGGACTTCACATGGCACCACCGATCAACTCCACCGGTTCCACGCACTCCACCGAAGAGCATCCGAATTCGAATGCGCGCCGCGCCGCCGTTTCGGGCTTCCTCGGCAGCACCCTCGAGTACTACGACTTCTTCATCTACGGCTCCGCAGCCGCGCTCGTGTTCCCCAAGATCTTCTTTCCTGGCGGCGGCTCGACGGCAACGCTGCTCTCGATCAGCACCCTGGGCGTGGCCTACGTCGCCCGCCCACTCGGCGCAGTGCTGTGGGGACACCTCGGCGATCGGTACGGACGCAAGAACGCGCTTCTCGCCTGCCTGCTCCTCATGGGTGTTGCGACGGTCATCGTCGGTTGCCTGCCGACCTACGACCAGATCGGCATCGCCGCGCCGATCATTCTCGTCTTGCTTCGCCTTCTTCAAGGGCTCTCTGCCGGCGGTGAATCACCCGGCTCTTCGGCACTGACGCTCGAACACGCGCCGGATCACCGTCGTTCGTTCTTCACCTCGTTCACCATGAGCGGGATCATGTTCGGCATCGTCGTCTCCAGCCTGGTATTCATCCCAGTGGCGAGCCTGCCCGACGAAGACCTCTATTCGTGGGGTTGGCGAGTTCCCTTCTGGCTCAGCATCATCGTGACCGTCGTTGCGCTGTGGCTACGTCGCGCCCTGGATGAGCCCGAGGTATTCGAAGAACTCAAGGAACAGGACGAGACGGCCGGAATTCCCGTCGTCGAGATGTTCCGCTCGCACTGGCGCACCGTGATCCGTATCAGCATGAGCTCGACCTTCGCGATGATCAACACCATCGTCAACGTCTTCGCCCTGGCGTACGCCGTCGAATCCGGCTTCGAACGCTCCACGATGCTGTGGGCCATCGCGACCGCCAATTTTGTTGCCGTACTGACTCAGCCGCTGTTCGGCATTCTCTCGGATCGCCACGGGCGTAAGCCCATCTTCGTCGTCGGCGCCATCGGAGCCGGCTTGATGATCTTCGTGTTCTTCCATTCGATCGGAACCCAAAGCGTCCCCATGGTCTTCGCTTCGGGAATCGTCATGATCGGAATCTTCTACGCGATGCCCAACGGCACGTACCCGGCATACTTCCCGGAGCAGTTCCCCGCGAAGGTCCGATACACCGGAATGGCCGTCAGCCTCATGCTCGGACTCCTTGTCGCCGGCTTCACACCGGCTATCGCCCAGGCGATTTCGGCCGGAGACAAGAGCAACTGGACGCCGGTTGCATGGATGTGCCTGGGCTTCGCCGTCATCTCCGCCATCGCGGCAATGACCGGACCGGAAACGTACCGCACGCCCACAGCAGAACTGGGCCAACCGAAGCCGAGCCTGCCGATCAAGCAGGACTCAGAGCTCACCAGCAACAACGCTTGACCGGACCGGCCCCTCGCGCTGAATTGCCGCGAGGGGCCGTCCCCACTTATGCAGGAGAATGTCATGACTACCGAATACACACGCCACCGTATCGGCCTTGTCGGGTCGGGTATCGCCACCTCACTCTCGCCCGCGTTGCACGCACACGAAGCAGCAGCACTCGGACTCGACGACTACAGCTACGAACTGATCGATCTCGAGAACCTGAACATCTCGGTCGAGAAAACCGGTGAGGTGGTGCGTGGCGCCGTCGCGGGCGATTTCACCGGACTGAACATCACCCACCCGTGCAAGCAGGTTGTCGTGGACGCGCTCGACGAGCTGTCCGGCAACGCGCGGTTGCTCGGTGCCGTCAACACGGTTGTGGTCGACAACGGCCGTTTGATCGGCCACAACACTGACCACAGCGGATTCCTCACAGCACTGCAGCGCGGTTTGCCCGACGCCGCCTTGGACCGAGTGGTGCTTGCCGGGGCAGGAGGGGCGGGTTCCGCTGTGGCATACGCACTCGCCGCCGCCGGCACCACGGATCTTCGCATCGCAGATATTGATCCCGATCGCGCTGCCGATGTGTGTTCTCGCGTCGCCTCGGCCTTCCCTGGCACGCGCACAACGGCTTTGGCGATCGGTGAGATCTCCGTCAACCTGACGACGTGCGACGGCGTCGTCAATGCGTCTCCGATCGGCATGGTGGGTCATCCCGGAACTCCCTTCGACCCCGCTGCGCTCCACTCCGGCTTGTGGGTCGCGGACATCGTTTATCGACCGATGCGCACCGAATTGCTCGACGCTGCAGCTGCTCTCGGATGCGCGGTTCTCGACGGTGGGCAGATGCTGGTGGCTCAAGCCTCTGACACCTTCACACTCCTGACCGGTGTCGAAGCCGATACGGATCGCATGCGCAGCCATCTGAGCGAGCTGCTCTCCGAGACGGCATGCGCATGAGCACAACCGAACACCTACTTTCTCGCGAAGTACCAGGAGCACTGATGAAGGTGACTGCGCCTTTCGCCGAACCTCTCGACATGGGCAGCGTCCGCCTCCGGAACCGGTTCGTGTCCGCCCCGATGGAACGCAACTACTGCGAAGTCGACGGCACCATGACGGACGAGTACATCGCGTACCTCGCCCGCCGCGCCGAAGGTGGTGCTGCACTGATCTTCACCGAAGCGAGCTACGTGCGTGCCGACGGCAAGGGACGCATCCGGCAGATGGGCGTCGACGTCGACGAACGGATTCCCGGCATCAAGAAGATGGCCGACGCGATCCACGCACACGGCGCCCTCGTCGGAGTCGAACTCAACCACGGTGGACGTACGGCGCAAGGTTCTGTCAGCGGGTTTGTTCCCGTTGCCCCGACACCGATTCCGTGTTTGGTTGTCGGCGGCGAGATGCCAGAACAACTCGACGCCGACGACATCGAGCACATCATCGAATGTTTCGGTGAAGCCGCAGCGCGCTGCCAGCAGGCGGGCGTCGACGTCATCTCCCTGCACGGTGGCCACGGGTACTTGATCCACCAGTTCCTCTCCCCTGCTTACAATCACCGCGACGACGAGTGGGCCGACCCCACCTTGTTCGTCAACAAGGTCATCGCCTCCGTCCACGAGCATGCTCCGGGAATCACTCTGGGACTTCGATTCTCAGCCTTCGAAGGCATTGACGGCGGACTCGACGCCGAGACGACCCGCTCTCGCATCGACGCCATCGACACCGACCGACTCGATTTTCTCGACGTCTCGGCCGGCAACTACGAAGCGGGACAGTGGATCATCCAGCCCGGTGAATGGTCCCGCGGACTCCTCGCACCGTACTCCGAGCAGTACCAGCGCGACTTCGACATCCCGGTGGGTGTAGCCGGACGCATCACGTCGCCGGAGATCGCCGCGCAGATCATCGAATCCGGCCAGGCGAACTTCGTCAGCATGGCCCGTACGTTGCACGCCGACCCGGACTTTCCGAATCGCGCTATCGACGGTGGCCGGTACCGCCCCTGCATCGCCTGCAACTACTGCATCGACAGCCTGGCCGCCGGCCCCATTCCCTGTTCCGTCAACCCGTGGGTCGGACGTGAACTGGATCAGCCCACGAAGCCGGCTGATGCCACCGTACGCGTCGCCGTAATCGGTGCCGGTCCGTCCGGAATGGCCGCTGCCCGCGACCTCGCAATTGCCGGTCATCGCGTCGACCTGTACGACGAACGCCCCAGTCTCGGTGGCGACTTCGCTCTGGCATCGAAGCTGCACGAATATCCCGAATACGGGCGGATCGTGGACTGGTACCTCGCGGAACTGGCCGAACTCGGGGTGCAGTGCCACACTTCGACCAGAGCTGACGCAGCATTGCTCGCAAACAGTGACTTCGACGCGATCGTCCTTGCTGCCGGTGGGCACGGTCCCGTGACTGACCTCCCCGGAGCAGCAACCCGTACCGTCCGTGATGTCCGCGAGTTCCTCGCCTCCGGAGATCCTGCCCCCGAAGCAATCACCATTTTCGGCGCCGACCGCGAGGCTGCCGCTGTTGCCGACGATCTGCTCCAGAAGGGCACCCAGGTCGTCATGATCGGGCCGCAGGAAACCATCGCACACGACGTCGGCCGACGCGGCAAGATTGTGCTGCTGCCGCGCCTAGCCGCAAGTGAGAACTTCACGACCTACCTGAGCTCGATCGTCACGAAGGTCGACGCTAAGTCGGTCACGATCTCGACAGGCGGTGTACTGAGCGAAGTCGACGCCCCCGGCGAGCTGCTGATCTCACAGGGCGTCGAGCCGCGCTCGGAGCTTCTGACCGAACTCCGTTCACTGGCACCACGACTCGGGGTCCATACCGTCGGAGACGCGAGCGGTGACGGCGGATCCATCCATGCCGCACTCGTGACCGCAGCCGACGTTGCCGTCGCCATCACCGCCGCCGCTGCGGCCCGTCAGGAGGTTCACGCATGAGCGCACACACAGCCGCACCGGTGGCAACTGCGTTGCCACCCATCGGACTCGGAACCTGGCCACTGGTCGGTGCCGACGCCACGAAGTCGGTACTCTCCGGAATCGAGGCCGGGTACCGCCTCATCGACACCGCCGCGATCTACGGCAACGAGGACGCCGTCGGCGTAGCGTTGGCGGAGTCTGCTCTTCCGCGAGAAGAACTGTTTGTCACCACCAAACTTCGTGGAAACGACCAGGTTTCCGGTGACATCCGCGGAGCGCTCGAGCAGAGCCTGGAACGACTGGGACTGGATCAACTCGATCTGTTCCTGATCCACTGGCCGCTCCCGCGAATCGATCGTTACGTTGCGTCGTTCGAGGCGATGCTGGCCTGCCGCGACGCCGGACTGGTTCGGTACGTGGGTGTGTCGAACTTCCTGGAGCACCACGTGCGCCGCGTCGTCGCCGAAACCGGCGAAGCACCGGCAGTCAACCAGATTCAGATGGACCCGTCGCTCGCGCGAATTCCGGTGCGCCGCGCCAACGGCGAACTTGGCATCTTCACTCAGTCGTGGAGTCCGCTCGGCCGGGGTGACGTGCTCGACAACGACGTTGTGAGCGAGATCGCCGGTCGAATCGGTTGCACACCAGCTCAAGTGGTCCTCGCTTGGCACGTCGCGCAGGGTGTGGTTCCGGTCGCGCGATCAGCGAACCCGACGCGTCAGGCCGAGAACCTGGCAGCACTCGACGTGACCCTCTCCGGCGAAGACATCGAAGCACTGAACAGTCTCGACCGCGGCGAGTCTGCGGCGCGGGACGTCGAAGCAGAGGAACATTTCTGATGACATTGAAAGTCGGAATCGTCGGCTGCGGCAAGATCGCCGGCAACCATGCCCGAGCCCTGCAACAAGTCCCCGGCGTCGAGGTAATCGGCTGCTGCGATCCCGATCTCGGACGCGCCCAGGAGTTCGCGGCAGCGCACGGCATTCCCGCAGCCGTGAGTTCAGTGGAGCAACTTCTCGCCCTCGGACTCGACGCCTGCACCGTTTGCACGCCGCACCCGGTACATGAAGAGGTAGTCGTGGCCGCTGCCGAAGCGGGTGTACATGTGTTGTGCGAGAAGCCCATCGCGGTCGATGTTGCTGCCGCCGACCGCATGATCGAGGCCGCCGACCGCGCCGGTATCACCTTCGGCGTCCTCTTCCAACGCCGCTTCTGGCCGGCCGCGCGTCGTATCCGGGACGCCATCGACGACGGCCGGATCGGACTGCCCACGCTCGGCGAGGCGTCGGTGATCCTCCACCGCCCATCGAGTTACTACTCGGCCGACGCGTGGCGCGGACGCTGGGACACCGACGGCGGTGGCGTGCTCATGACGCAGGCGGTGCACCAGATCGACATGCTGGCCTGGTTCATGGGCGAGGCCGTCTCGGTCAGCGGCTTCATCCGCACCCACACCCACGGTGAGCACATCGAGACCGAAGACAGCGCGTCAGCTGTAATTTCCTTTGCCTCGGGCGGCACCGCCACCGTCACCGCGACTACCGGCGCCAATCACAACCTGGGCAACCGTGTCTCGGTGATCGGGCGCACCGGCGCCATCGCCAGCGTCCTCGAATTTCCTGAAGGGCACGAGGGTGTCAACGAAATCTGGACCGTGCCGGGCGAAGTCGAGTTCCAGTCGCCGTATTCCGCCGACATCGACGCCAATCTCGATGTGGGAGCGGTCAATGCGGCACTGACCGACTTCCACACCCTGCAGGTTCAGGACTTCGCCGACGCGGTCCTGACCGGGCGCGAACCCGCCGTCACCGGACGAGACGCCCGCGCGTCACTTGCCATCATCGCCGCAATCTACGAATCGTCACGAACCGGGAAGGTTGTCGAGTTGACATCGACACCGACCCTCGCAACAACTGCCAAGGAGCAGAAATGAGTAGCAGTACCCCCCTCACCTACGACGTAGTTGTCGTGGGCTCCGGCGCAGGCGGGCTTTCCACAGCAATTGCCGCAGCACATGGCGGCGCGTCGGTACTCGTTGTCGAGAAGGCCGACACCTGCGGCGGCGCAACGGCCTGGTCGGGCGGGTGGATGTGGACCCCACGCAACATGTTTGCCATCGCCGACGGGGTTGTCGAAGATCGTTCGGCGCCGCGGGCATATCTGGAGAACCGACTCGGAGACAACTTCGACGCCGCCAAAGTGGATGCTCTTCTCGACGGCGCACCGGAGATGGTCGAGTTCTTCGAACGCAAGACTGCACTGAAGTTCGTTCCCGGAGCCAAGATCGCCGACATTCACGGCGACACACCGGGAGCCGGCACGGGTCATCGTTCCGTCGGACCGAAACCGGTGAGCTTGCGAAAGCTCGGACCCGACGTCGCGGCGCTGCTCCGTCGACAGTTGTACGAGACGTCGTTCCTCGGCATGGGCATCATGGCCGGCCCCGACCTGCAGGCATTCCTGCACTCGACTCGATCGCCGAAAGCATTTGTGCACTGTGGCGTTCGCGTGACAAAGCACATGTTCGATCTCGCCACCAAGCGTCGTGGCCAGCAACTCGTCAACGGCACTGCGCTTGTCGGCATGATGCTTCGCTCAGCGCTCGATCTCAGCGTCGAGATTCGGGTGAAAACGTCGGCAACATCGCTGCAGACTGACGATGACGGTCGCGTTGTCGGTGTCCGCCTCGAAGGTCCGGATGGTGCGTACTCGGTAACTGCCACGCGCGGCGTCGTACTGGCCACCGGCGGCTTCGCCCAGGACATCGACCGCCGACGTGAACTGTTCCCCCGTACCCCCACCGGAAACGAGCACTGGTCACTCACTCCGAAGACAACCACCGGCGACGGCATCACCCTTGGCGAATCCGTGGGTGGTCGCCTCGACCGCACTCTTGCCTCCCCCGTCGCGTACTGCCCCGTCTCCATCGTTCGCTACCGCAACGGCAAGGAAGGGGTGTTCCCGCACATCCTCGACCGCGGAAAGCCCGGTGTCATCGGAGTTCTCGCGAACGGCAAGCGTTTTGTCAACGAGGCACTCGGCTACCACGACTACACCCTCGCGATGGTCGAGCAGGTTCCTGAGGGCGAAGAAGTGTGCTCGTGGTTGATCGCCGATCAGCAGTATGTGCGCTACCTCCCGCTGGGCATGGCCAAGCCCCTGCCGATCCCGATCCAGCCGTACCTGCGCTCGGGATACCTGACACGGGGTCGCACTGTTCGCGAACTGGCGGAGAAGATCGGCGTTGATCCGACGCAGTTGGAAAAGACAATCGAGGCATTCAATGTCGGGGCCGTGGCCGGTGAAGACCCCGAGTTCGGTCGCGGCACAACACCGTTCAACCGGGGATCCGGCGATACCGCCAACCCCTGGCCGAACCCGTCGCTCGCGCCCTTACAGAAGGGTCCGTACTACGCGGTGAAGGTGGTGCCGGGCAGTTTCGGTACCTTCGCCGGGCTTGTCACCGACTCGTCGTCGCAGGTTCTCGATGACAACGACCGCCCCATCGAGGGATTGCTCGCCGTCGGCGTCGATCAGGCCAGCGTGATGGGCGGGCACTACCCGTCCGGCGGCATCAACCTCGGCCCGGCGATGACGTTCGGTTACCTGGCAGGTCGGGAACTGGCCGGAGCCAAGACAGTTGGAGCGCACGCATGACACTCTCACTCGGGCTTGCAGCCCTCACGGTGCTGGACACTGCTCCGATGCAGCACGTCGACTTGGCCGAAAAGCACGGCTTCGACACCATCGGCATCCGCCTGATGCCCGCGGCACCGGGTACGACGGCCTACCCGCTGCACGAGGACAAGCAGGGGTTGAACGAATTGGTGCGTCGACTGGATGATTCACCCGTTGAGGTATTCGACCTCGAAATCATCCGCCTTGCAGCCGACTTCGACCCCGCCGACTACGTTCCGCTTCTCGAAGCGGGTGCACAGCTCGGAGCCAAAGCCGTTCTGGTGGGCGGCGACGACCGCGACCGCGCTCGGCTCACGAACTCCTATGCCCGCCTCGCTGAACTGTGCGCGAACTACGGCATCGTCGCCTCGCTCGAATTCATGCCGTGGACTGCGGTGCCCGATGCGCGTGCGGCCATCGAGATCGTCTCGGCGGCAGACGGTCCGGCTCGTAGTGTCCTGGTCGACGCACTCCACACCGACCGCTCGGCGACCACGCTGGAGGATCTTGCGTCCATCCCGCGCGAGTGGCTTCACTACGCCCAGATGTGCGACGGTTCGACCCCCGCTCCTACGGAGGACGCAGAACTGATCCGTCACGCCCGCGAAGAGCGTCTGGTGCCCGGCACCGGCGGCATCGCCCTGGCCGACATCTGGTCGACCCTGCCTGCCGGACTGCCGGTCAGCATCGAATTGCCCAACGAGCCGCTGCGTCAGGCAGTCGGCACCGACGCCTGGCTGGAGCGCCTGGTCGAGGCCACGCGAGCAGTGTTGGCCTAGCGGCCCTGTGCGCGTTTAGCGAGTCCAGGCACTCCCTAAACGCGCACGGGGGCGTCAGCCCCTCCGAGCCGCAACGGCCTGCGCCAGACGGTCCAACTGCGCTGCGGTGGTGGACCAGTCGATGCACGCGTCGGTGATCGACTGACCGTAGGTGAGCTCGTCCGCCTTACCCAAGGTCAGGTCCTGACGGCCGGCCTCGATGAAACTCTCCAACATGACGCCGGCGATTCCCTGCTCGCCCTCGGTCAGACGTCGGGCAATGTCGTCCAGCACGACGACCTGACGCTCGTGGTCCTTGCTGCTGTTACCGTGGCTCGCGTCGATGACCACGCGCTCGGGCAGGTTCGACTTACGCAGGCGAGCAAGGGTATCCGAGACGGTCTCGGCATCGTAGTTCGGTCCGTCGCTGCCGCCACGAAGAATCACATGGCAGTCCGGGTTGCCCGCGGTCCGAATCAAGGCAGCCTGGCCGTCGAGATCCGTTCCGGGGAACACATGGCTCGCCGCCGCAGCGCGGGTACCGTCGACGGCTACCTGCACATCACCTTCGGTGGAATTCTTGATGCCGACGGGCATGGACAGCGCGCTGCACAGCTGACGGTGAACCTGACTGGCGGCGGTCCGGGCGCCGATCGCACCGTAGCTGACCAGGTCGGCGATGTACTGCGGCATGATCGGATCAAGGAACTCGCAGCCGACAGGCAGGCCCAGACTCGACACGTCGAGAAGCAACTTGCGGCCGATGCCGAGCCCGGTGTTGATGTCGAACGTGCCGTCGAGGTGGGGGTCGTTGAGCAGGCCCTTCCACCCGAGAGTGGTGCGCGGCTTTTCGAAGTAGACGCGCATCACGATGTGCAGGTCGTCCCGCAGTTCTTCGGCCTTGGCAGCCAACCGACGGGCGTAGTCCATCGCAGCTTCCGGATCGTGTACCGAGCACGGTCCGACAACAACGATCAAACGGTCGTCGTCACCGTTGAGGATGTTGATCGTGTCGGCACGGCCGGTCCGCACGGTTGCGGCCGCGACCTCGTCCGGAGCGTGCTGAGCACGAACAGTCGCCGGTGACACGAGCGGACTGATACTCACAGTGCGCTGATCGTCGAGGCTGTCCGAAGCTGCGGTGGTGTCGATGGTGACAGTCATGGGGTTTTCGGTTTCCTGTTCTCAGGCCGACCCCAGAGATGAAGAGAAACTCCAGCGAGCCGGTCTGTAGTCCGGCTCTTGGGTGGAGGTTGTCAGCGCGTGGTTACGCCGGCAGGCCCACCCGGGGCCGGCCTGCTAAACCAGAAATAGACGCGCTGCATGACGGCCACGATACCTCGAGTTCGGATCAGATGGGCGCGCCCGTCCACAACAAGCCGAATCCGAGGGGCGAGTCCCGTGGCACGAGTCCGTGAAGAATGGCCAAATCCGCTGAGCGGTTGGCGCTTTCGAGTAAGGCTCCGGCTGCGAAGTTCGAATACGTTGGTTAGGCACCTGCCAATGCCCGGAACATCAGATGGAGCTGCGCCTTCTCATGCCTGTGATCGAATCGACCAAAACCTTCCACCCGACGGTGTCCCCTTCTGCGACCGAAACCCCCTTGCAGTCGACAAAAGATGTGGACGACGAATTCACCCGTCTGATCGATTCCTTGACACGACGCGGGTTCCTGACCGGTGCGGCGGCGCTCGGTGCACTGGGCGCACTGTCTGCATGTTCGAGCGAATCCAGCGGCACCGAAGCCTCGGACGAGTGGGTCGACATCGTCGTCGCGGACCAGACCTACCGCCTCCCGCGGGACCCCAAGCGTGTCGTGGTGCTCGAAGCCCGAGGCGCCCTCGATTTTGCACTACTGGCCGAGTACCCGATCGTCGCGACCAATTGGGATCCGAAGTCTCAGCTCATGCAACAGGTACCCGCCGGCGCAGCTCGCCTCGGTGGGACGAACAACGAACCGAATGCCGAATCGATACTGAGCTACGACCCCGATCTGTTGGTTGTCGGGAAAGGCTGGTGGGATTACTACCAGGACAGGGGCCTGCTCGGCACTGACATCGCCCCGGTGCTCGTCGTTGACGAGGGCACGACGGGCTCGTCCTGGAAACAGGCCATGACCGCGCAGCTCACGGCGCTCGATCGCCGCGAAGTCGCCGAACGCGTCATCGCCCGATACAACGGAGAACTTGCTCAAGCGCGGGCCAAGATCGGTGGTCTCCTCGAAGGCAAGTCGATTGCGATCGCCGGTGCAGACAGCGGTCAGATCTGGCTGCAGAACAACACGTTCGCCGTGTCGGTTGCACAGGACCTCGGCCTGAACGTCTTGACTGACGCCGCCCATGCCGCACCCGATCGGAAGGATTCGACTTTCTACAGCCTCGAGGAGCTCGCGATCTTCGACCAGGCCGACTTCGTACTGCTACAGAACCCCGACGCCGTCGAAGCCGAGTCGCCCACGTGGAGACGAGTCCGCGCTGTCCAGGACGGACATGTCGGACAACTGCGATACGACCTCAACAACGGCCTCGCGCTGACTGCGATGGCCCTGGCCGCTGATATCGCCGAACAGGTACAGGTCATGCGCTGACATCCGTGCGGGCATTGGATCGGTACTGGAGTGACCCCACCACACCTGGTGGGGTCACTCACGCCTCCAAGCGGAATTCGCCTCGCACCTGGCGTACACCGTTGATCTGCACTTCGACGGCATGGTCGCCGGCGTAGTACTTCCGGGTACTGATCGGTTTGAAGGAATGCCTCTTCGCGATGCGGGCCGGCACCCCAGGCTCGAGCGTTCGTGTTGTCAGTTTGAAGACCTTCGGCGTCGTGGTCCCGTTGGCCTTCACGTGGTGGACGATGTAATCGATCACGACGGTGACGGACTCGCTGCCGTTGTTCGTGACGGCGAAGTCGAAGGTGAGTTCTCCACCCGCATCGACTATTTCACGGTCGATGACGAACCCTTCGACCACGACGTCGCTGGGCGGCGAGAACCCCAGAAGAGACAGAGCATCTGGGTCGCCGGCCTTGATCAACGTCCGCAATGCATGTTTGACGATTTTCAGTGTGTTGGAATCCGGCGTCTGTAACCAACGCTTCGCAGTCGACACGGCGAGCGCTGCGTCAGCACGACTGAGATCGTTGAGATGGTTTGCGACCGAGCGTCGTACATATTCCGAATCATCCCGATACAGCTCGTCGAGAATGGCGATTGTCGACTCGGGACGCGCCGTCAATTTTTTCACTCGTCTTCCCCAGGGCAAACGAGTACGAGTGCCTTCGGTCGCCAAGCGCCGGACGTGTTCGTCTTCATGGCCGGTCCAGGTGAGTGCGATCGCCAGCGAACGGTCAAGGTTCGTTTCGAGAAATGTGCGAATTGCGAATTCGGCCGTCAGACGCGACGTCAGCTCGGCAAGCAGAGCCATTCCCTCGTCGAAGTCCGACTCGGAGCCACTTCGTGTCGCCGTGACGGCGACGGCTTCGGTCACCGGCCAGATCATCCAACCAGTGAAGGTCTCCTCTGAAAGCGCACGGCGGATGATCTCGGCGAAGGCCGGAAGATCCTGAGGCAGTTCGGCAGTCATCGCGTCCCGCACAACGCGGGTACGTTCGCCGAGACTCATACCGTCGAATTCGGATGTACTACCCCGAACGAGGGCGAGGCGTGTGTGACCGGAGGCTCGCTCGAGACAGCCTGCCAGATCGGCGACGACGGATTTCCCGAGCAGTTCGTCAGCGGTGGGCATCAGGGGCACACCGTGAGAGCGGAAATCCGATCACCGTCGAGAGTGAAATGGTGATGTAACTGGACGGGGCTTCCGGGAAAATCACCCTCGACCTTCACCGACACGACAACGGCCGAGCCTGGGGTGTTGACCGACTCGATCTTCTGGGTGAAGGTGAACGCCGTCGACACGGCGGACTTCCACGCCACGATTTCTTCGATCCCGACATACGTCCGGCCGTCGTCACGCACCACGGCGTCTTCGGTGAACACGTCACGGACGTCTCCGCCGTCGAAATACGCGCTCGCTGCGCCTGGCACCTTCGCTGAGTCGATCATTCGCGAAGAGTACTGCTGGGGTCCGACAGGTTCGGCGAACTCACTGCGCGAGCGGACGCCTCCAACTGAATCTCCATCAACAGCCTCGTCGAGGGCTCGGACAGGTCGGTATCTGTTATCTCCTCGACCCTTTTGATCCGATACCTGAGTGTGTTCGGGTGAATGCGAAGCTGCTCGGACGCGCGTCGGACATCGCCCGAATGCGCGAGGTAAACGGAGACGCTTTCACGCATGTTCGACCCGTTACGCCTGTCGTAGACGTCGAGCGCGTCGATTCTCGGATCGTGCAGTTGCTCGTCGGCCGCAATCGCGTCCATGATTTCGCCCAGCAGCACCGGAGTGCGCGAGTCCGCGAGGGTGGTCACACGAACATCCCCCGACGTTCCGTCCAAGACCCGATCCACTTCGGCGCGAGCCCTAGCCACCTCAGTGAGCGTCGAAACCGGCGACGAGACTGCGGCCCGTAAACCCGAGGGCGACACCTTGTCCAAACGCGCGACAACTTCACGGGTCCACGAGACTGTGGATTTCACGGATTGGGTTCGCGGAAACAGCACATAGATCCGGGCGCCGAATGCACTCACCAGCGATTCACGGTGAAAGGCACTGGCGTGCAGGCGCAACGACGACACGAGCTCACCCGAAGCCGACAACACGCTGCTCCCGACACTCGCCACGCCGATCACCATCGCGGGTCCGGACATCGGGATGGACAACGAGGCCGCCAGAGAAGGAACATCGACGCCGCCGCCGAGAACCCCAAGCAAGCGCTGAACCTGTATCGCCTCGTTACTCGGCGCGTCTCGGATGCGCGAAATCAGCCGAGCTGCAATGGCCGCGGCACCGCGGAGCACTCTCTCGGCATCGCCGGCGATAGGAAGCGGGCCTTCCTGAACCCAGATCGTGCCGAGCAGATCAGAACTGAAACCGCTCTCCCCCTTGATGTTCTCGGAAATTCTGCGAATCGGAACCACCAACCTTCGCCTGATCGCGAGGTCTTCGTGCGCGGGCACCTCGACCACGTCGTCGCTTCGCCGCAAGCTTTCGAAGACGCCCCACTCCTGCAGCTTCCGGAGGTATTCCCGAGGTCCTTCACGGCCGAGGATCGACTGCCGGCGGAGCTCGTCCGCAGCATCTCCTGATGCCGAATAAGCCATGACGTGGGAACGCTCGTCCTCAATGCTGACCATCCCCCGGGTGAGTGACGCGACGTTCTGCGCCAGCTCGAACAAGTCTGTGTCACTGCCGAATACAACGTCCTCCGAATCCTGACGGGATACCGAATGATCGAGCACGCCCCGGATCGTGGTGAACAATCGATCCCAACGAGCGTCCGGATGGACTGCCATCAAGGCGATCCCGGCGCGCTGTGCCGCCGCGCGCACCGACGTGTCCGAGGCCTCCTTCGACATGACGGCCCGAGGCGCTGATCCCTTCTGATCGACGCGGTTCAGCCAGGCTGCCAATTCGGCTGCGCCGATACCGACAGCGAGCCAGAGTTCAGAGGATTCGACGTCCGCGGTTCCGGGGCGTGTGAGGTCCCCGACCTCCGCGAACACCACGGAGTCGACGAAGACGTCATCACCTGACGGCGCGAAGACGAGCTCGACAAAGGCTCCGCCCAGCGCCCGAAGGACCGCGTCGAGCCTGACCTCACGGATAGCCACGTACCACCCACTTTCCGGACCGTTCCAACGCCTCAATTTCGAGAATAGTGCATTTTCCTGCGGAAACGGTTCAGCCGATCGAACAAACAGCGTCCGAGAAGTTTGGCCGATCAGCGGATTACTCGCCGACTCCTTTCGGCTTGACTGATGACGACACGACAACTGCCCCACCCATCAGTCTGCCGAAGGATCGTCATGGACGCCGTCACCAATGTCCCCCACCCCTCCAACGAGCCGGTCAACAATTACGGGCCGGGAAGCCCGGAACGATCACGCCTACGCACCAAACTGACCGAACTGGCCGAGGCACCCACCGACATCCGACAGGTCATCGGGGGCGTCCACCGAACTGCGGAGGGCAAGCGGGAGAACGTAGTTCAACCACACCGTCACAGCTCGGTCATCGGATCGTTTGCGGGCGCAACGCACTCGGATGTTCGTGATGCCATCGACGCCGCTACACTCGCCGCCCCGGCCTGGCGCGACCTCTCGTTCGACGATCGAGCTGCGGTCTTCCTCCGCGCCGCCGATCTACTCTCCGGCCCGTGGCGCGAAACCATCGCCGCCGCAACAATGCTCGGTCAGTCGAAGACCGCATATCAGGCCGAGATCGATGCCCCGTGCGAACTGATCGATTTCTGGCGTTTCAACGTCGCGTTCGCTCGTCAGATACTCGCCGACCAACCCGTTTCCGCTCCGGGAGTGTGGAATCGCGTCGAATATCGACCACTCGAAGGTTTTGTCTACGCGATCACTCCCTTCAATTTCACCGCCATCGCCGGAAATCTCCCTACCGCACCGGCCCTGATGGGCAACACCGTGATCTGGAAGCCGTCACCGACGCAGGCCGTCGCGGCATACCTCACGATGCAACTACTCGAAGCCGCCGGCCTCCCGCCCGGGGTAATCAATCTTGTTCTCGGCGACGGACCCACGGTGTCCGAAGTCGCGCTGGCCGACCCCCGCCTGGCGGGCATCCACTTCACCGGATCGACCGCAACGTTCCAGCGTTTGTGGCGTGAGGTCGGAGCCAACATCTCGAACTACCGGACGTATCCGCGTCTCGTCGGCGAAACCGGCGGCAAAGATTTTGTACTCGCACACAGTTCAGCAGACCCCGACGTACTCACGACGGCATTGATCCGCGGGGCCTTCGACTATCAGGGACAGAAATGCTCGGCCGCGTCACGGGCATTCGTCCCGAAATCGGTGTGGGCCAAGATGGGCGACACGTTCATCGACACAGTGTCGTCACTGAAGTACGGCGACGTCACGGACCTGACGAACTTCGGCGGCGCCGTCATCGACCAGCGTTCCTTCGACCGCAACGCCGCCGCGATCGTCCGAGCCAAGTCGACCGGCAGCCTCACCATCGCAGCAGGCGGCGACTACGACGACCGCGAAGGATTCTTCATCTCGCCGACGGTCCTGCTCGGTGACGACCCCAGTGACGAGGCCTTCAGCACCGAGTACTTCGGCCCCATACTCTCCCTGCACGTCTACGACGACTCCGCACCGAATGCCTACGCCGACATCCTCGCTCGTATCGACAGCGGATCCGCGTACGCCCTGACCGGTGCCGTGATCGCCACCGACCGTGCGGCCGTCGATCAAGCTCACCACGGTCTGCGGTTCGCCGCCGGAAACTTCTACGTCAACGACAAGCCGACGGGCGCGGTAGTCGGACAACAGCCCTTCGGCGGCGCTCGAGCTTCCGGTACCAACGACAAGGCCGGTTCACCGCAGAACCTGCTCCGTTGGGCGTCGACACGCACCGTCAAGGAAACCTTCGTTCCTCCCACCGATCATCGCTACCCCCACCAGGACGTCGATCCAGCCGAGAGCGAGAACCGTTGATGAGTGCCGTCTCGCTGAGCAACCCGCTGCGCCCGGTACTCCTCGCTGCGGCACGCTCGTCGCGGCTGGAGAAGACAGTCTCCGGGATGACCGTGACTCGCAAGCTGGTAGACAGGTTTGTCGCCGGGGACGCGGAACCCGCAGCGGTCTCTGCCGTACGCGACATCCTCACCAGTGGCCGGTTCGTGACGGTCGACTACCTCGGCGAGGACACTACCGATCCAGCTCAGGCAACAGCTACCGTCGACGCCTATCTCTCCCTTCTCCGCTCGTACGCAACGCTTTCCGAAGCGGCTGGGACGCAACACACCCTCGAGGTTTCGCTCAAGCTCTCCGCGTTAGGGCAGTCACTTCCCGGTGACGGCGAGAAGATCGCCCTGGCGAACGCTCACCGAATCGTCACAGCGGCAGACGAAGTGGGCGCGTGGGTCACCGTCGACGCGGAGGATCACACCACCACCGACTCGACACTGTCCATCGTCGAAGAGTTGCGCCGCGACTTCCCGACGCTCGGCACGGTCCTGCAGGCGTATCTGCACCGCACCGAGGCCGACTGCCGGCACTTCTCCGGATCAGGTTCACGAATTCGACTGTGCAAGGGTGCATACAAGGAACCGGCCGACGTTGCGTTCCAAAAGCCCGGCGAAGTCGACGCGTCGTACCTGCGTTGCCTGAAGGTCTTGATGGAAGGTGACGGGTACCCGATGGTCGCCTCCCACGATCCCACCATGATCGACGCCGCCCTCGAACTCGCCACATTGACCGAACGGACAGCCGAGGATTTCGAGTTTCAGATGCTCTACGGCATCCGCGACGGCGAACAACGCAGATTGGTAGCCGAAGGCAATCACCTGCGGGTCTACGTTCCCTACGGCAGCCAGTGGTACGGCTACTTCATGCGTCGCCTGGCGGAACGGCCGGCCAACCTCATGTTCTTCATGCGCTCACTCGCCTCCAACAACTAGGTGCTGGAAACCGGTGGCAGCGGTGGCAACTCGAGGTTCTCACGGAAGGTACCCCCGACGTAATCTGTTCCCACGATTCTGCGCTTGCGTAGTTCCGGCAGCAGTCCGTTCGTGACGAAATCGCGTGTACGCGGATCGGCAAGGTCACCGAGCGTGATGACGTCGAGTACGCCCGCGTCGTATCGTTCCTCGATCGCGTCCGCGAGCTGTTCCGGGGTGCCCGCCGCTGCCCAGTGGCCGGTGTCCTTGGACGCGATGATCAACTCACGCAGAGTCTTTCCTTGTGATGCGAGCTTGCCGAAGATCTCGACCCGGCCCCGTCGTCGATTCACCGACGACGGGTCCGGCAACAACGACTCCGGGATCGGCCGGTCCAGCGGCAATTCCGAGAAATCCACGTCACCGCCGAACATGTCGGCAAGCCTGGTGCGTCCGGCGTCGAAGTCCGTCGATTCCTCGGCTTCTCTGACCAATCGTTCGACTTCGGCTTCGGTAGCGCCGTACGTTGCGTGGAACGAGCTGAAAATCAGTGGCAGTTCGTCCCCACGCCCCAACTCTGCCGCCCTGGCGCGGATCGTCTTCGTGTAGGTGACCGCGTCCTCGAAGGTTGCGAGAGAAGTGAATACGACCTCGGCGAAGCGAGCACCCAGTTCGATACCTCCGGCAGATTGGCCTGCCTGGAATTGGACCGGACGACGCTGCGGCAGGGATGGAATGTTCAACGGCCCCTGCACGGTGAAGTACTTGCCTCGATGCTCGATGGGGACCACCCTCGACGGATCGAGCACCGCAGAGCCCTCTCCCCGGATCAAGGCGCCGGGCTTCCAGCTGTCGAAGAGCGCGTTGACCACCTCGAGCGATTCGGCCGCTCGGGCGTACCTCTCCTCCGGACTCGGCAGGTCCAAGTCGCTGTAGTTCCCTTCTCCGAGTGAGGAAGTGACGGCATTCCATGCGGCTCGACCATTGCTGACATGGTCCAGGGTGCCGAACAACCGTGCCAGGTTGAAAGGGTGATGAAACGTCGTCGTGACGGTGGCGATCAGCCCCACATGGGTGGTGACCGCACTCAGCGCGGCAAGGAAGATCAACGGCTCCTGCGCGCCGATCGCGCCCTGCGCACCGAAACTCAGCAGGTCGGCGGCAAACAGTCCGTCGATCTTGTTCGCCTCGGCCGTCTTTGCGACGTCGATCGCGGACGTTACCGTCGAAGTCGTCGGATCGATCGCGGCGTCGTAGATACTCACCGCCCCGCTGACACCGGTCACCGTCTTGAGTGGACGCCTACGATCGGCCACCGACCATCCTCCTGGCTTCGCGAAATCTGTTCCGAATTCACAACGCTAGACCGATCCTGGCTCCCGACAAGGTATTCACTCAGCCTGGTTCTATCCCTCCGCACACCGCTTGGTCACGCACCGGATTTACGGGCACGATAGGCGGCGACATGCGCCCTGTTCCCACAGTTTCCGGTGTCGCAGTATCGCTTCGAACGATTGCGCGACAAATCCACGAAGACCGCCTCGCAGTCCGGGGCCTCGCACCATCGCAACCTCGAGAATTCGTCGGTACGGATCAGATCGAGCACACCCATCGCCGCTTCTGCGGCCATCCGGTCCACCAGTGGCGAATCGTCAGCGGTGACGTGCAGATGCCAGCCGAGGTCGTCGTGCCTGGTGAGCCGCGGCCTCGCGCCCGATTCGAGTAGCAGTGTGTTCACCACCTCGACGGCGTCGTCCACTCCCGCGGCTTCCCAGAACTTTCGCAGTCGTGGACGCAGCGCACGAACCGCCGTCAATTCCTCCAGCGTGCCGTCCCGCCTGCCGGTCCAATGATCCGCGTCGAGAAACCGTGTCAGCTCCTCTTGATCCGGAAGCAGTTCAGCCCCGCCGCGGGCCGTGTTGACCAACGACGCGGCGAAGACGAGCGCCGATTCCGTGTCACCAGCAAAATGCACTTTGACTCCTGAGCTCTATCAACCTAATGTCAGCATCGTAATCGCTTTTACTCCTGACGGGTGACGACGTGAACTCTCGCAACGGCTTGATCTTCGCTCTGCTGTCCGCGGCAACGTTCGGCGTCTCGGGCCCGTTCGCGAAGTCTCTCATCGAATCGGGGTGGTCCCCCGGCGGCGCAGTGTTCGCGCGCGTTGCCGGCGGCGCACTGGTGATGATGGTGATCGCCGTAGCCACCCAATGGCCTCGCCTACGACAGGTGAGCGCCCACACGCGAACGGTACTGCTGTACGGGGTGTTCGCGATCTCGGGCGTTCAACTGTGCTTCTTCAATGCCGTGCAACATCTTTCGGTCGGCGTCGCATTGCTTCTCGAGTACCTTGCACCGATCATCGTCATCGGATGGGTGTGGATAACCAAGGGCGCGCGTCCGAGCGTGCAGACGCTTCTCGGTGCGGCGGTTGCCATGATCGGCGCCGCCGTGGTGATCGACGTCTTCGGATCGGCAGAGATCAGTGCCGTCGGAGTCGCCTGGGGACTGGCCGCCGCGGCATGCCTTGCAGTCTATTTCGTCATTTCCGAACGTGCGGACGGTGATCTCCATCCTGTTGTGCTCGCGGCATCGGGGCTCACGGTCAGTGCAATGGTCATCGGCGCGCTCGGACTCGTAGGCGTCCTCCCACTCCAGTTCTCGGCCTCGAACGCCGTCGTGGCAGACCATTCGGTGAACGTATGGCTGCCGGTGGTGGTCCTGGTCCTGGTCAGCACTGTCATTGCCTATCTCACCGGCATCGCCGCAATCACGCTGCTGGGGCCGACAATCGGATCTCTCGTAGCGCTGACCGAAGTGCTGTGCGCGGTCCTCGCCGCGTGGATCCTGGTCGGGGAATCCGTCACTGCACTCCAAGCTGTGGGTGGCGCAGCAATCATCGCGGGGTTGGTCCTCGCGCGCCTCGGCCAGGTTGCACCGAATCAGATACCGGCCGACCCGATGACAAATGTCATGGCAGAAGAATGACGGACGGACGAGGGATTACGACCTCGAAGCGAGCAGATTCTATGTATGACCTCAGCACAGGCACGGCATTCACCACAGGCACTGCACACACTCACTGAAGGATCGGCACACGACGCCGTCCGGTTGACCGGACTTCGCAAGAGTTTCGGAACCGTCGACGCCGTCAAGGGTATCGACCTGAGCATCCGCCCCGGCGAGATCGTCGCGTTCCTCGGCCCGAACGGCGCAGGCAAGACGACAACCATCGACATGATCCTCGGCCTGTCCCGGCCGACGTCGGGCGACGTGAGCGTCTTCGGAATGTCACCGCGATCGGCGATCGCCCGCGGACTCGTCTCCGCAGTCATGCAGACCGGCGGACTACTGAAAGAGCTGACGGTTGCCGAGACGGTGCAGCTGACCGCCAGCCTGTACGCCCAATCCCGTCCGGTCGACGAAGTGCTGGGGAGAGCCGGAATCCTCGACATCTCCGATCGCCTGGTCAGCAAATGCTCAGGCGGACAACAACAGCGGTTGCGATTTGCGATGGCGTTGCTGTCGAACCCGCAATTGCTCATTCTCGACGAGCCCACCACCGGAATGGACGTCGAAGGGCGTCGGGACTTTTGGTCCGCCATCCGCGCCGACGCAGATCACGGTCGCACTGTGCTTTTTGCGACGCACTACCTCGAAGAGGCCGATGTCTACGCCGACCGCATCATCCTGGTCAGGCAAGGCACCGTAGTCGCAGACGGGACCACCGCCGAGGTCAAGGCGATGGCGTCCGGACGCACCCTGCGCGCGACTGTTCCAGGCATCACCGACGAACTCCTGCGAGCCATACCGAACTCCGACGCCGTCGAGGTGCGCGGTGAGTCACTGCTCGTGCACTCGGGTGACACCGATGCCGTTGCACGGTTCCTGTTGACCAATACCCAGGCTCGCGATCTCGAAATCGTCTCGCGTGGCCTCGAAGACGCATTCATCGCACTCACGTCGAACAACTCCGAAGGACAGAAGTGATGACCACTGCAACCGAAGCGAACACCTACGGAGCCGAGCGAACCGTCGTACCTCTCGGCGGATTCAACACGACGCTACTGCGACTGGAATTTCGTCGCCTGACTCGCAATCGGCGCACGATGATCTTCACGCTCGTCATGCCGGTTGTCTTCTTCCTCGTCTTCGGTCTCGGTCAAGGCGACGACGACCACGGGATCGGACACGGCAATGTCGCCGCGTACATCATGATCAGCATGGCTCTCTACGGCGCGATGCTGGCCACCACCAGCGGCGGAGCGATGGTCTCGATCGAACGAGCGTCCGGATGGAGCCGACAACTTCGGCTGACTCCCCTGACCCCGGTCGCCTACATCGCCGTCAAACTGATCATGGCGATGCTGCTCGGTCTCGTCTCGATCCTTGTCGTCTACGTCGTCGGCGCGTTCACCTCGGCGCAGATGGACGGATCACTCTGGTTCACAACGGCATTGATCGCCTGGTTGGGATCGTCGATCTTCGCGGCCTTCGGCCTGTTCATGGGGTATCTACTCCCCAGTGAGAACGTCATGCAGCTGCTCGGACCGGGACTGGCTCTGCTCGCCTTCGGCGGCGGACTCTTCGTGCCGCTCACCGACGGTTCCGTTTGGGCGACCATCGCACAGTTCACCCCGATGTTCGGCATCAACGCCCTCGCCCACGCACCGTTGACGGGCAATAGCATTCACTGGACCTGGATCGTCAATATCCTGGTGTGGTTCGCCATCTTCGCCGGCGGAGCGATCTGGCGGTTCCAACGAGATACGGAGCGTGTGTAGTTGTCGCAAACGACTGACCGAGAAGATTCCGTCGCGCTCCCGCGGCGGAATCGTTTCGGCGTTCTCTTCGCGGCGGTCTGGATGGTATTTCTCGGCGGGCCGCTGATCGAGGGATGGAATCTGCGCGACGAACTGCGCGGCTGGACAGGGATTCTCGCGACGGTCGCCTTCGGTGCGCTCTATCTCTACACGTTCGCCACAACGCAGCAGCGGCGTCGAATGACAATGACTCGGCCGACGATTCGCGAAGCTGCACTGGCTTTGGCCGCCTTGACCGCGTTGGCCGCCGTGATGATCGTCAGCGTCGGGCCGACTGGTTTGGCAGCCGCACCGTATCTCGCGGTGACAGCGGTGACGCTGCTGCCGACCGTCGCGGGCGGCATTCTCGCCTTGGTGTTCGCGGCCTCCGTGGAGATAGTCAGCCTCTCGTCCGGGTGGGGGAACTACTCCGGACTCTCGCTCGGAGTCTGCGCGGCCGCATTCGCGACCTGGGGCATCATGTCCCTGATCAGCCGCAACTTCGCCATGCTCCATGAACGCGAAGAGCAGGAGCAGCGGGCAATCATGGAGGAGCGAACGAGGATGGCGCGCGATCTGCACGACATCCTCGGGCACTCGCTGACCGTCATCACGATCAAAGCCGAACTGGCCAATCGCCTACTCGATGTCGATATCGAACGTGCGCGCAACGAACTCGACGACCTCGAAAGACTTTCGCGTGACGCGTTGGCAGACGTGCGTTCAGCCGTCGAAGGATTTCGTGGGATTTCTCTTCCCGTCGAGATAGCCCGAGCACGAGAGGCATTGCGTGCGGCTGGTATCGAGGACGAGGTGCCGAGCAGTACCGACATGGTTCCCACGCGTCTTCGCGAACTCTTTGCATGGACGATCCGTGAGGGCGTCACCAACGTCGTTCGACACAGCGGTGCGACCCACTGCCGGATCACGGTCGACGAAAATAGTGCGTCGGTCGTCGACGACGGGCAAGGGGCCGGGTCGACGTCTTCCGGCAACGGTCTGATCGGATTACGCGAGCGCGCCGGAGCGTCGGGCGCACGAGTGATCATCACTCATCCCCAGCCGCAGGGGTTTGCACTTCAGGTAGTCGAACAGGAGACAGAGTGAACAGCCAGGGCGATCGAGCAACCATACGGCTGCTCTTGGCGGACGACCAGGCGCTCGTGCGAGGAGCGTTGGCCGCACTACTCGATCTGGAATCCGACCTCTCCGTGGTGGCCGAGGTCGGTCGCGGCGACGAGGTTGTGGCCGCTGTTCTCGAACACCGCCCAGATGTCGCGCTTCTGGACGTCGAGATGCCCGGCATGGACGGAATCGCCGCGACGGCGGCCCTTCGCGAGGCAGCACCCGACACCCGAGTCCTGATCGTCACCACGTTCGGACGTCCCGGATTTCTTCGCAAAGCCCTGCACGCCGGGGCCGGCGGGTTCGTCGTCAAGGACACACCCGCCAGGCAGTTGGCCGACGCAGTCAGGCGTGTCCACGCCGGACTGCGCGTCGTCGATCCCACCCTTGCGGCCGACAGCCTCGTCAGCGGCGAGTCGCCCCTGACGGAGCGTGAGACCCAAGTACTGCGCGCCGCTCACGACGGCGCACCCGTGGCAGCCATCGCAGGGGCGCTCTTCTTGTCCGCAGGGACAGTTCGAAATCATCTGTCATCCGCGATGGGCAAGACAGGTGCGTCGACGCGCGCGGAAGCCGTCAGAATCGCCGAGTCGAACGGCTGGCTCTGATCCGCGTGGCCGGAATCCGCTTCCCCGGCAAATAGTTCGCCGTTCGATTCTTGACGGCGATTTGTCCAGATCACTCAAAGTAGGGACCTTCTACCCTAGGGATTTTCCCTGCAAACAACCCCCTCCGCGAGAATCCAAAACAGCTAATCGTTCGATAACTGGCTATGATGCAGTTAATTGAATCGACGGAGCCTGTGCGTAACGGGGGAAGGGACGTCTCATGTCGAACCAGTTCAACGATCGCTTGAACTCGCTGTTCGAGACTGCCGACTTTCACGTCACCAACGCGATGGTCGTTCGCGGCATGACCGAGTTCGGCTGCCGCATCTCGACGCCGTACCTGTCCCAACTGCGCACCGGCGTCCGAACCAACCCGTCACCCGAAGTGGTTGCCGCCCTCGCCCACTTCTTCAACGTCCATCCGGACTACTTCTACGCCCCGTCCGATCAAACTCCGCCCGCGATCTCGGGCGGCGAGGCGGACCTCTCTCTCCTCGAGCAGCTGCACAACGTGCGCCTGCGAAACCTCACCTCTCGCGTCGTCGATCTATCGCCGTCTTCGCAGGATCTGCTTGTCGAAATGGCGGAGAATCTACGTTCCTCCGAGAATCTTCCGCGCGTACCACCGGACTCGAATTCCTACATGTCACGCGCGTAGCGCCCTTCGCCGACTCTCCTTGACTGCTCAGGGAGGGTTGGCCTTATGCTGGTCGATGCAGCTGGTTCGCCCGGCGCGGTCATGAGGAGCCCCGAAGACCGTTCCCGGCGTCGAAGCCCCGTCAGCGCAAGCTGTCGGAGTGAGAGGGAACCCGGTGAAAATCCGGGACTGTCCCGCAGCGGTAAGCAGGAACGACCGCCGTTTATGTGCACTGGGCATCCGCCTGGGAAGCGACGGCCAGTAGGTTCGATCCAACTCGATCGAGTGCCCGCGAGTCCGAAGACCTGCCGACTGTGTCGGGCACGCCGTGCCCGACGGTCCACCGCCTCGTGGAATGGGCGTGTAGATCTCCATCGGACCTCGTGTGCGGTGCGGGCAGTACTGTCCGCCGAAACTCGAGGTCTCGTGAGGTGTACCCGTCTGCCGGCAGTGGCCATCAATGCATTGGCAATCTGGAGAAACTCCGTGACAACAACATTCACTTCGACCGTGCTGGGCTCACCGCGCATCGGTCCTCATCGAGAACTCAAGCGGGCAACCGAAAGCTACTGGGCAGGGCGCATCGACGCCGACGCCCTGCAGGCTGTCGCCCGTGACCTCCGTCGGCAGGGCTTGGCCGACCTCCGTGACCTGGGCCTCGACTCCGTCCCGGTCAATACCTTCTCCTTCTACGACCAGATGCTCGACACCGCAGTTCTTCTCGGCGCGCTGCCCGACCGCGTCGCGTCGGTCGCCGATCCGTTGGACCGCTACTTTGCCGCTGCCCGTGGGACGGACACCATCGCGCCACTCGAAATGACGAAGTGGTTCGACACCAACTACCACTACCTGGTGCCGGAGATTTCACCGTCCACCACGTTCGCACTCGACCCGTCCAAAGTCTTGTCCGAACTGGCAGAAGCACTTTCCGACGGCATTGCAGCCCGCCCGGTCGTCATCGGACCGGTCACCTTCCTGCTGCTCTCGAAGGCTGTCGGCACAGACGAGCCGCTGCTCTCGCGGCTCGACGAACTACTCCCCCTCTACGCGGATCTACTCGGTCGGCTCGCGAAGGCCGGTGCGAGCTGGGTTCAGCTCGACGAACCCGCCCTCGTGGGCGATCGCACCGATGAGGAAATCGAAGCGGCACGCGCTGCGTACGAACAGCTTTCAGCGCTGTCCGAGCGGCCGTCGATCCTGTTGGCGTCGTACTTCGGTTCGCTGCGTGACGCGTTGCCCGCGCTTGCGTCCACCGGCGTCGAAGGATTTGCCGTCGACCTGGTGGCCGGTCAGGATTCGATCGGCTCCGTACCTGAACTCGCCCGCAAACTAATCGTCGCCGGAGTGGTCGACGGACGAAACATCTGGCGGTCCGATCTGGACTCGGCACTGAGCACTTTGGGTGCCTTGCTCGGCAGCGTCGACACGCTTGCCGTCTCCACGTCGTGCTCCCTGCTGCACGTTCCGTACACACTCGACGCTGAGTCCGATGTCGACAAGGCCCTGCGCTCGTGGCTCGCGTTCGGCACCGAGAAGGTCAAGGAAGTAGTAACTCTCGCAACCGCTCTCACACAGGGCCGAGAGTCGGTGGAGGACGAGTTCGCTCTGGCACGAGCGGCCGCGTCGACCCGCAAGGACGATCGCAGACTCAATGATGCGAGTGTTCGAGGCCGTCTGGACGCGGTGCTGAACTCGGCGACCGGTCGCGCGCCCGCCGCCGAACGTCGCGCTGCCCAGGACGAGCTGCTTTCTCTGCCGCCGCTGCCCACGACGACCATCGGTTCATACCCGCAAACCTCGAAGATCCGCATCGCTCGCGCAGCACTGCGCAAAGGTGAGATCGACGAAGCCGAGTACGTCAACCGTATGCGCGCCGAGATCGCCGAAGTTGTTGCGCTCCAGGAAAAGCTGGACCTGGACGTGCTTGTTCACGGTGAGCCGGAACGCAACGACATGGTCCAGTACTTCGCGGAGCAGTTGGACGGATTCTTCGCCACCGCCAACGGTTGGGTCCAGTCGTACGGCACCCGCTGCGTGCGTCCGCCGATTCTGTACGGCGACGTCTCGCGCGCGAAGCAGATGACCGTCGACTGGATCACGTACGCACAGTCCCTGACCGACAAGCCGGTCAAGGGCATGCTCACCGGACCCGTCACCATTCTGGCCTGGTCGTTCGTCCGCGACGACCAACCCCTCGCCGACTCGGCAAATCAAGTCGCACTGGCCATTCGAGACGAGACCGTCGATCTGCAGGCCGCCGGAATCGGCATCATCCAGGTCGACGAACCGGCTCTGCGAGAACTACTCCCACTGCGTGCCGAGGATCAGCGCGCCTACCTGGACTGGTCGGTCGGCGCCTTCCGGTTGGCCACCTCGGGCGTCGCGGATTCCACCGCGATCCACACGCACCTGTGCTACTCCGAGTTCGGAGCGGTGATCGGCGCCATCGCCGGCCTCGACGCGGACGTCACGTCCATCGAGGCGGCACGCTCACACATGGAGGTCCTCGACGATCTCAGTTCGGTCGGGTTCGATCTCGGCGTCGGCCCCGGAGTCTACGACATCCACTCGCCGCGGGTGCCGAGCGTCGACGAAATTGCCGAATCACTGCGTGAGGCACTCAAAGCTGTTCCGGTCGAGCGGTTGTGGGTCAACCCGGACTGCGGTTTGAAGACTCGCGGTTCCGTCGAGGTCGAGGCGTCACTGCGTAACCTCGTCGAAGCCGCGAAGGTGGTACGAGCGGAGCTTTAGGGGCAAAGCCCCGGTGCGCCTTTTTGGTAGTGGGCACTACCAAAAAGGCGCACGGGGGGTCAGCTCAACCACGTGTTGCCGAAGAGCAGAATCCCGTCCGCACTCGGCATCACTCCGTGCACGTTCTCGCGCCACGGGATGAAAACCTTGCCGGAGTTGACCACGGCCATCGGCGCCGTCTCGTTGACCACGGTTTGAATATCGTCGATGACGGCTCGCCGCTCATCCTCGCCCGACGCTGTTTGCAGCTTGCCGAGCAACTCGTCCATCCGAGCGTTCTTGTAGCCGAGAATGTTCGACGGCGATTCGCTGAACAGGTTGCCGTACATACGCACGAACGGTGACTCTTCCAGCACGTTGAACGCGAAGTAGGACACGTCGTAGTCATGCTTCGCGTACAGCATGGAAATCAGATCGTTGATGCTGGTTGCGTAGGTGATTTCGACCGTGAAACCCACTGCCTGCAAGAGCGACTGAAACGTCAGTGCGCTGCGCTGCGTCGCCGGATCGTTCATACCGACGTACGTCAGTTTTCCGTCGTAACCGTCGGCCTTCGCCTCGGCGAGATACTTCTTCGCCGCCTCGGGGTCGAAGCCGTTCCCGGCCACCGATCCGTGCCACTGCGACCACGACGCGAACATGTCGGTGCCGGGTTCGCCGAAGCCGCCCTGAACTCGCTCGTTGAACGTAGTCGGGTCCACCGCAGCGACAATCGCCTTACGCACGCGCTCGTCCTTCGCTGCCCGATCGTCGCGCTGATTGATTGCCAGAACGCCGGCCATGCTGGCCGAGTACACAAATCCTGGATCACCGGCTTCGAAAGCCTCGTGTATGAAATCGGGAGACTTCAGATAGGCGACCTGAATTCCGTCGGTGTGCAATCCCTCGAGTTTGCTCTTCTCGTTGACGATTGCCGGAAAGCGCAACTTCTCGAGGTACGGCGCCCCGTCCCAGTACGTCGGACGGGCAGCGAGCACCAATTCGTCCTGGGAGGCGAACTTCTCGACGGTGAACGGACCTGCCCCGATCGGGGTGAACGTGCCGGTAGCCATCGCCGAGGGCGCGACGATCATGCCGGGACCGGTGGTGAACATGATCGGGAACTCGTCCCACGGCTGCGCCAATGTGAAGACGACCGTACTCGGATCCGGTGAATTCATCTCGCGCACAGCGGTCTTCCACACCAGCGCGTGAGTTCCCTTCTTCTGCAGATAGTGATCGATGCTCCACAGGACTGCCGCACTGTCCATCGGAGTGCCGTCGCTGAAGGTGACGCCGTCGCGCAATTTCAGTGTCCACACCGTGTTGTCGCCGTTGGCCGACAAAGACTGCGCCAAGTGGGGAACGTATTCGCCCGCCGCCGTATCGAAGCGCATCAGAAGGTCGTAGATGGCTGCCATTTCGCTACCACCGGTAGCGCCGCCGTCCTGACGGTCAGCCGGATCGAGACTGCTGATCCCGTTGTAGGTGGCAAACGACACGGTGCCACCCGAGCGCGGCTCTCCCCCGTTGTTCTGGTCACCGACAACTCCGACCGTCACGTCCGATGCATCCGTGGTCGTACCTTGGCTGCTACCGGCGCACCCCGTCACCACCAGTGTCGCCGACGCCAGGACAACCATCCAGATTCGAGAGCGAGCTCGGTACGAGCGCTTCATTGCGACTCACTTTCACAGTTCACGGACACGTCGATCCTTGGATCGGACATCCCGGCAGTTTTGTAAGTGAATTCTAGGTAAGGACGCTTCCTGCGTCTTCGTTTTCACGAAGCTGAAGCGATGATTCGCATTCACAGCGACACAAACAAGAACTTAATTCTAGAGTGACACCGTTCAGCGAAGTACCAGTCCGATGACGTCTTCGACGTTCCGCTGGGCCTCTGCGAATCCGATCCGGCCACTGGTCCACAGTGCAAGGGCCGTCAACATCGTGCCGCCCATTGCCACGGCCGCAACCCGCGCCGTCTCGGCCGGAATACCGTCCATCAATTCGAACAGCATTCTCCGATGTGCAGCCGCGCGCTGATCCAACGACTCGATCACGAACTGATCCGAGGACGAATGGAGTTCGATCTCGAGTCGAGCGAAGTGAGGCCTACGCTCGAATGCCTTCATCTCGCGGCGATGAAGTGCCAGAACCCGTTCGTACGCGTTGCTCTCTTCGCCGCCCGTTTGCGACTCCTCAGGACGACGAGCGGATTCGAGCCCGCTCCACGCCGTCATCGCCGCAGCAAGAAGTTGCTGTTTGGTCGGAAAGTAGCGATAGAGAGTGCCTAGCGCCACGCCTGAACGCTCCGACACTTCTTTCATCTGGATTCGATCCGACGGCATCTCTGCAAGCATCTCGACCACCGCCGTGGTCAATCGTCGTCTCCGCTCGAGTTGCCCCACCGACATGAGGTCGGTATCCAGGGGAAACTCGTCGCTGCGCACAGTCACGCGCGTCACGATAGTTCAGAACCTCGACCGCAGTGCCAGGTTGCGAAGTTTCATCAGAACCCCGAAATCTAGTACATAGATTAATCACCTGCCGATCGCGCTAGGGTTAGTCCATGAATGACCGGACAACCGATGACCAGTCAACCGTCGGCGAACTCAATTTCTGGTCGTTCATCGAACTGGCCAACAAAAAGCTGGCCACCGAACACGGCTTTCGCGATCAGCTCGCCACCGAGGTTCTCCTGACGCTCAACCGAGCCTCCAACGTCGTCACGTACGATCTCGAGTCGTCGATCCACCGCCCTCGAGGCTGGTCATGGTCCTCCTTCCGACTGTTGTTCGTCACCTGGCTGGCCGGTCCGATCGAGCCGAAGGCTGCCGCCGAGCTCACCGGAATGAGTAGGGCAGCGGTCTCCAATCTGTCCAAGTCGCTGCTGGCAGACGGATTGATCGATCGTCGACCCACCGAGAACGACGGCCGTTCGGTCCAGCTGTACCTGACCGACAAAGGCCGAGAAGCCATGGTCGAAGCGTTTCGCGAGCAGAACGAACGCGAACACGCCTGGGTCAGCGTCCTGAGCGAGGCCGAACAGCGAATTCTTGTCATGCTCCTGGACAAACTGATCACCAACCGCAGCCAGTTCGACGTACGCGGACGTAACTGACATAGACCCGAACCCCCTTGGAGGGTTGCGCCCATCACATCATTTTAGTTAATGTATTTACTATCTGGTGGAGGTGAGCCAGGCAGAACAGCACAGAAGGAGCCCCGTCATGGCGTTCTATCGACAACTCGGCAACATCCCACCGAAGCGTCACACCCAACACCGTGACGAGTCCGGCAACCTCTACTACGAAGAGCTGATGGGGGAGGAAGGTTTCTCCTCGGATTCTTCGTTGCTCTACCACCGCGAGATCCCGTCGGCCATCGTCGACGCAACGGTCTGGGAACTGCGCGATCAGAGCACAACCCCCAACCATCCCCTCAAACCGCGCCATCTGAAACTCCACACACTGTTTCCCGAAAGCACCTGGAACGAGACCGACGTGGTAACCGGCCGTCGTCTCATCCTCGGAAATGCCGACGTGCGACTGTCCTACGTCGTTGCGGCGGCGCCATCTCCCCTGTACCGCAATGCAATCGGCGACGAGATGGTCTACATCGAATCTGGCGAGGCGACCGTCGAGACTGTCTTCGGCACACTCGAGGCCTGTGAAGGTGACTACGTCCTGATCCCGATGTCCACAACGCATCGATGGATACCCAAGGGTGACAAACCACTTCGTGCCTACGCCATCGAAGCGAACAGTCACATCGTCCCGCCCAAGCGCTATCTTTCCCGCTTCGGCCAGCTACTCGAGAACGCACCGTTCTGTGAACGAGACCTGCACGGACCGACCGCGCCCATGATCGCCGAAGGCACCGACATCGAGGTACTGGTCAAGCACCGCACGTCGGCGGGCATCGTCGGCACCCGAATGGTTTATCCCACGCACCCTTTCGATGTCGTCGGTTGGGACGGATGCTTGTACCCGTACACCTTTAACATCTCCGACTACGAGCCGATCACGGGCCGTGTTCACCAGCCGCCGCCCGCGCATCAGGCATTCGAGGGGAACAACTTCGTGATCTGCAACTTCGTGCCCCGCAAGGTCGACTACCACCCCCTGTCGATCCCCGTGCCGTACTACCACTCGAACGTCGACTCGGACGAGATCATGTTCTACTGCGGCGGAGACTACGAGGCACGCAAGGGTTCCGGCATCGGGCAGGGTTCGATATCGATTCATCCCGGCGGCCACGCCCACGGCCCACAACCCGGCGCATACGAGCGAAGCATCGGCGCCGAGTTCTTCGACGAGCTGGCCGTGATGGTCGATACGTTCCGGCCCCTCGAATTGGGTGAGGGAGCCTTGGCCTGTGAAGACGAAGCGTACGCCTGGAGTTGGGCAGGGCGGGGGCCTAAGCAATGACGATCATCTCCGCACTCCTGCGCGGCCTGTGCGACGACGCAGCACTCTTCCCACCCGGCAATGCTCCTCTCGCCGAGGCAGTTCCGGCCCACGCGGCCTACCAGCAGGCGGACTATGACGCACTGGTCGGGCCCTTCGTCTTTCCCGCGCCGCGATTGAGCGAACTGGCCGCGTACGTTTCAGCTGACAACCCGGTGACGCTGAGTCTGACTGTGCCGGCCGGTCCAGCCGATACGGCGGCGGCACTGTCGAACGCGCTCGCTATCCCCGGTGTCAGCGTCGCCGCCGTCGAAGTGGGAATTCCTGACGGGTTGGACGCCGAAGCCGCCTTCGAGGAACTCGCTCCCGTCCATGCCGCTCATCCCGACCTGGACATTTTTGTCGAGGTACCCCGCGGTGATCGACGCGTGGACTTTCTGACGGCGCTCGAAACCGCCGGGTATTCCGCGAAGTTTCGCACCGGAGGAATTGTCGCCGAAGCGTACCCGGACGAGGACGAGCTCGCCGACGCCGTGATATCCGTTGTCCGAGCGGGTATCCCGTTCAAGGCGACCGCGGGACTGCATCACGGCGTGCGCAATACCGATCCGGAGACAGGTTTCGAGCAGCACGGCTTCCTCAACATCATGGTGGCCGTCAACGCTGTGAGGCGGGGCGCCGACCGCTCGGAAGTTGTTGCTGCTCTGGCGCAACGCGATGGCGAATCGATCGCGCAAGCCCTGGCCGAACTGACCGCGGACGAGGCCGGCGAGGTGCGTCGCCGCTTCCTCTCGTTCGGGACCTGTAGCATTTCGGACCCTCTCACCGAGCTCGAAGGTCTCGGATTGATCGTCCGCTCCGACAAAACCGAAGGAACACTCGTATGACCGTCACGACCATCGACATTCCCGCCGACTCGTTGTTCGGGATCGACAATCTGCCATACGGCATCTTCTCCCCCGCCGGAGGATCACCGCGTGTTGGTGTTCGGGTCGCCGACTCGGTGGTCGATCTCGCAGCGACACTGGGAGATTCCGTCTTCGCCGAACCGACTCTGAATGCGTTCATGGCGCTGGGCCGGGATCAGTGGGTATCGGTGCGTAATCGGATCACGGATCTAGTGACCGGCGAAATAGACTCGGACGCAGTGTTTCCCGTCGACTCAGTCACAATGCACTTGCCGATCGCGGTGGCCGACTACGTGGATTTCTACGCGTCGGAAAATCATGCGACCAACCTCGGACGCCTGTTCCGCCCCGACGCTGCTCCCTTGATGCCGAACTGGAAGCACCTTCCGGTCGGATACCACGGGCGCTCGAGCACCATCGTCGTCTCCGGCACCGATATCGTTCGCCCCTGCGGACAGCGCAAGTCACCCGATCAGGAGAACCCGGATTTCGGACCGTCCCGCCGCCTCGACATCGAGGCCGAAATGGGCTTCATCGTCGGAACTCCCTCGAAGATGGGCAATTCCATCACCCCGGACGACTTTGCCGAGCACGTCTTCGGCGCCGTCGTCGTGAACGACTGGTCTGCCCGAGACATCCAGGCGTGGGAGTACGTGCCCCTCGGTCCGAACCTGGGGAAGAGTTTCGCGACCTCCATCTCACCGTGGGTCGTACCCTTGCTCGCTCTCGAAGCAGCCCGAATCGATACGCCGGTGCAGGACCCCGAACCGCTCTCTTACCTGCGCGGCGAGGAGAAGTGGGGGTTGGACATCGACCTGGCCGTCGAATGGAACGGTCACGTCGTCTCCCGGCCGCCCTACGCCCAGATGTACTGGTCGCCGGCGCAGATGCTCGCGCACACCACCATCAACGGCGCAGCAGCGAGCACCGGCGATCTCTTCGCGTCCGGAACCATTTCCGGACCGGACAAGGATCAGCGCGGCGCCTTCATCGAACTGACCTGGGGTGGCAAGGAACCCGTGACCGTGGGCTCCGAGACTCGAACCTTTCTCGAAGACGGCGACACCATCGCCATCTCGGCCACCGCTCCCGGCGTCGGGGGATCACGAATCGGCTTCGGGGATGTTCACGCTCGGATCCTGCCGGCAACGCAAACCGAAAGATAACGATTGACAACTGTTTGATTCACGCTGATCTGATGTCCGGAATTCCTTGCCTCACGATTCTCCGAAGATAAGCTGGACTAACCATCCAGAGCGATCGAGAGTCCTGGCTCCGTGACGTCGCAGCAACCCCCTCTGCTGAGGTGCGGGTGCTTTCTGCCAGGTCCGATGGAGGACTCGTGCCAGGCGATCGACCCCGTACCTCAGTGGGGACAGCAGCTGTCGTAGTGATCGTGGGCGGTGGCCCCCGCGGGACCGGCGTACTCGAGCGAATCCTCGCTCACGAATCGGTGAACGCCGATCCCGTACCGATCGACATTCACGTCGTGGACCCGTATCCGGCAGGCGCCGGCCGCATTTGGCGAGGCAGCCAGGCGCCGCTTCTGTGGATGAATTCGACAACCGCGGACGTCACGATGTTCACCGACGAGACCACCGCCGTGACCGGCCCAGTGCTGCCGGGTCCGACCCTCGCGGAATGGGTCGCCGAGCACTCGGCTGAACTTGCCGAATTCCCCGAAATCGCGGCAGAAGTCCCGATGATCACCCCGTCGTCGTTTGCATCGAGGTCACTGCAGAGCCGATACCTGAACTGGGTGTTCCAGACCGCGGTCGACTCCGCACCAGCGCACGTCGACGTTCGGGTTCATCGACGATCAGTGGTCGACATCGTGAACGTCGGCGAGATACAGACGGTTCATCTGGACGACGGAGTTGTCATCGAAGCGACGGCCGTCCTTCTCGCGCAAGGGCACCCCGATGCGTTGGCTGCCCCGCGTGAAACCGCGCTGACCAGCTTCGCGTCCGACCACGGGTTGACCTACGTAGGTCCGGGATACACCGCCGACCTCGACGCCGATGTCATTCCCGAACGCGAACCGGTTCTGATCGCCGGGCTCGGGCTGGCTTTCATCGACTGGATGGTTCTCCTCGCCGAGAGCCGCGGCGGCGTCTTCGAACGCGGTGAGGACGGCACCCTCACTTACACTCCCTCGGGTCGGGAACCTCTGTTGTACGCCGGATCTCGTCGAGGCGTGCCGTACCACTCCAAGATTTCGTACTCGATCGCCGACGCGCGGCCACCGCTACCCCGGTTCTTCACCGCTGATCTTGTGCCCGGCGACGGGCCGTTGGATTTCCGAAACGACATCTGGCCGCTGGCGTCGAAAGAATTGGCAGGCGCCCACTATCACGAACTGTTCGCGTCGCACCCGGATCGGACGGTGGGCACCTGGGAGGAGTTCGACGCCGAATTCGCCTCGCTGGCTTGGGGATCGCCTCGATTGCAGGAACTGGTCGAGAACGCAGTCCCGAAGCCGGAAGACCGTATCGATCTCGAGCGGCTGAACCGCCCACTCGGCGGTGAGCGCTACGACGGGCTTGCCGAGGTCCAGTCCCGGATCACCGAATACATCTCGGCAGATGTCGCGCGGAGGTCGGACCCGTATTTCAGCGCCGACGCGGCTGTCTTCTCAGCGCTGCTGTCGACGTACATGACCGTCGGAGAATTGTTGCGGCGCGGCAGAATCCCGGCCGAATCCGTCGCCAAGGACGTCGAGGGTTGGCTTCATTCGTTCTTCAGCTTCATCGCCAGTGGCCCGCCGCCCGAGCGTTTGGAACAGTTGGTCGCGCTCAACGAGGCCGGCATCGTCCAGTTCCTCGGGCCGGATTCGGTGTTCTCCACCGAAATCGACCCGGTAACGGGGGCTGGGATCTTTGTCGCTCGTAGTGCGTCGCACACCGACATCGTGGCCACGAACACCCTCGTCGAAGCACGCTTGCCGGTTGCGTCCATCAGCGCGAGCGGTGACTTGCTCCTGCGGACGCTTCACGGTCGGGGCGAGGCAGTCGAACTTCGTGCGACCGTGGACAGTTCGGCGAAGCTCGCCGTCGACGGTACTTCACGAATTCTCGACCAGGACAACACAGCTCATCCTCGCCGCTTCGCGGCCGGGCCGTGGGTTGCAGGCCACAACTGGTCGGCGGCTTTCCCTCGTCCCCGTACCAATGCGGGGTTTTTCCGGCACAACGACGCCCTGGCGGCGGAGATTTTGGGCGCTGCGCGCCTGTGAGCGGTTAGGGAGTCCAGGGACTCCCTAACCGCTCACGGGGGCTGTGCCCCTCCTAGCTGAACACCAACTCACCCTCGTCAACCGCGACGGTGATACTGCCGCCCTCTTCGAGGAGATCGTCGAGCAGCATGTCGGCGATCTTGTCGTCGACCACACGCTGAATCGAACGACGCAACGGGCGAGCCCCGAACTCGGGTTGATGCCCGTGCTCGGCAATCCAGTCCACTGCGTCGGCGGTGAACTCGATGTCGATGCCCTTGGACTGCAACCGCTTCCGGCTGTCGTCGAGCAACAGATCAGTGATCCGGTGCAGTTGCTCGGTGTCGAGCTTGCGGAAGATCACTATCTCGTCGATGCGGTTGAGGAACTCCGGCCGCATCGATTCGCGCAACCTGGCCATCACGCGGTCGCGCAGTGGCTTCTCCGCCGACTCTGCATCACCTGTGGTGAAGCCCAGTCCACCGGACTTGCTCGAAATGATGTCCGAGCCGAGATTGCTGGTCATGATCACGACGGTGTTCTTGAAGTCCACCGTTCGACCCTGACCGTCGGTCAGACGCCCATCGTCGAGCACCTGGAGCAAGGTGTTGAACACGTCCGGGTGTGCCTTTTCGATCTCGTCGAGCAGGATCACCGAGTACGGGTTACGACGCACCTGTTCCGTGAGCTGTCCGGCCTCGCCGTAGCCGACATATCCGGGAGGAGCACCGACCAATCGGCTTACCGTATGCCTCTCACCGAACTCACTCATGTCGAAGCGCAGCATCTTGTTCTCGTCACCGAAGAGTGTGGCAGCCAGAGCTTTTGCGAGCTCCGTCTTGCCGACACCGGTAGGTCCGAGGAACAGGAAGCTACCGACGGGACGATCCGGATCGCTCATACCGGTCCGGCTACGACGCACCGCACGCGCGATTGCGCGAACGGCGTCATCTTGCCCGATGACACGACCGTGCAGTTCCTCTTCCAGACGGCGCAGGCGATCTTTCTCTGCTTGAGTCATCTGGCTGGCCGGAATACCCGTGGCACGGGCGACAACCTGGGCGATCTGTTCAGCAGTCACATCCGGAGTTTCCTCGGAAGGAACCGAGGATCCTGCCTTCTCGAGACGCTTTGCGACGCCGTTGATCTCGTCACGCAGGGTCGACGCCTTCTCGTACAATTCATCGGCGACGGCTTTCTCCTTGTCGCTCTCGAGCTGCTCGAGACGTTGCTGCAGTGCAGCGGTGTCCACGGTGGCCGTCTTCAACCGAAGCCTGGCGCCGGCCTGGTCGATCAAGTCGATTGCCTTGTCCGGCAAGAACCTGTCGCCGATGTAACGTGCCGACAGCTCCACCGCAGCGGTGATCGCCTCGTCGGTGTAGTGCACCTTGTGGTGATCCTCGTACCGACTGCGCAGTCCGCTCAAGATCGCGATCGCGTCCTCGATCGACGGCTCCCCGACCTGTACGGGCTGGAAGCGCCGCTCGAGCGCGGGATCCTTCTCGATGTTCTTGCGGTATTCGTCGAGCGTGGTGGCGCCGACGATGTGCAGTTCACCGCGAGCGAGCTTGGGCTTGAGGATGTTTCCGGCATCCATCGCACCTTCGGCGCCGCCTCCGGCACCGGCGATGGTGTGCATCTCGTCGATGAAGACGATCAGCTCGTCCTTGTGTGCGGTGATCTCGTCGATCACCTTGGTCAGCCGTTCCTCGAAGTCTCCGCGGTAGCGAGTACCCGAGACCATGCTCGAGAGTTCGAGCTGGACTATCCTCTTGCCCACCAACGATTCCGGGACATCCCCGTCGACGATGCGCTGGGCGAGACCTTCGACGATGGCAGTCTTGCCGACGCCGGCCTCACCCACCAGGACGGGGTTGTTCTTGGTGCGGCGGGAGAGGATCTCGATGGTCTGTTCGATCTCGTCGGCGCGGCCGATCACCGGATCGATGCCGCCGTTGCGTGCGCGATCGGTGAGATCGACGCCGTACTTGTCGAGCGTCGGTGTGGTGGACTCGTCTTCGACTGGACCGGCTGCAGGATTCTGAACCGCTGCCTGCAGCTTCTCCGGCGTGATGCCGGCCGAAGCGAGCAGACGACCCGGAACATGATCGGGGTCACCAGCCAATGCGATGAAGAGGTGTTCGGGATCGATGTACGTCGATCCCAGGGCTCGGGCCAGTTGATGAGCCTCGAGTAGAGCGGTTTTCACGGCGCTGCTGAGCGCAGGAGCAGAGTAGGCCCCCTGCTCACGGCCTTGTGGCAGCCGCAGGTCGACGGCGTCGACCACGGATTTCGGGTCGGCTCCGGCGCGCTGCATGAGCGTGCGGACCGGATCCTGCTCCGCCATGACGCGGAGAACGTGCAGTGCATCGAGATCCGAATCACCGCGAGCAGCCGCTACACGTGCAGCGTCAGCCATGAGTTGCTGGGTGGCCCTGCTCATGAGCCGGGAAATATCGATGCGACCGGGACCCTCGGGCCCGAAGAATGCTGGCATTCCGAAGCCTCCTTGCAGAAAGTTGAGCGTTACTGACTCAATTAACGTGCATGGGGCTCGATCAATTCCCGCGGGCTCAGATTTGTTTCAACACCTTCGGGCCACAGATCGTTCTCAACTACCGAAGGATCCGGTAGATCGACCGACCGGGTACGCCTCGACTTGCATGATCACCGATCCCTCGCAGGGACCACTCGCGATGTCGGTACGCCACGAACCTTTCAGACTGCCATCGGGCTGAGGTGTGTAATACGCCTCGGAGTGCGCCGGTGCCCACACCTTGGGCACGCCTTCCCCCTGGTAGCAATCCCACTCCCAGTCATAGGGGTGCACCCAACTGGTTCCGTCCCAGGTGTATCGCGCAGGCTGCGGCAACGTCGGATTGGCGGGAGCCGGACCGCCGACCACTGTGGCGATACAGACTCCGCTCGAGCAATCCGTCTCGAACGTGTATGTATCGGAGAAATCCGGCTCCCACTGGCTGGCGGCCAGACTTGTGCCCGTCTTGGTCGCGGCGAAACGCTTGAGCGAGTAATCACCGGACCAGTTCGCATCCGCAGCCCCCGCGGGCATCGCTCCGGCGACAAACCACGTAGCAACGAGAGCAACCACCAACAATGACTTTCGCATGCGTGAAGTGAATCACAAGCTATGTCCGAATTGTCGGATACTGACCACAAGAACACCGACGACGATCAGCACCAGCGAAACCAACGGCAACGCTCCCGCACCCCTGTCCGCCAAGATCAGCCCGCCCACGACGCCGCCCGCTGCGATCGCCGCATTGAAGATCGTCACGAAAACCGATTGCGCAGTGTCCACAGCGTCGCCCGTCGTGTCGGCGAGCGCAGTCTGAAGGAGAGTGGGAGCGCCTCCGAATGCCACGCCCCATACCGCAACGCTGAGTGCGATCACTGCGAAGCTGTCACCGCCGACGCCCAACGCCGTCAAAGCTGCGGCAAAGACCACCAAGCTCAGCACGGTGAGACTTCGAAGGGCCCGGTCGACAAACACCCCGACCACACCGATGCCCACGAAGGCGAAAAGTCCGAACACGAACAAAACGATTCCCAACCGATCGCCGAAACCGATGCGATCCAGAAACGCCGCCAGATACGTGTACACGATGTTGTGCGCGAAGATCCACAAGAACGCGACAAACAGAATCGGTCGTACGCCCGGCAGGACCAGGACTTTCCGCACCGACAGCTGCCGATCCGCTTGTTGCCCGGGAAAGTCCGGCATCACCGTGAGTATCCACACGACCAGAAGTAGCGCAGCAACCGACATCACGGCGAAGACTACGCGCCAATCGGCCAGGGTCCCGAGCCACGCACCCATCGGAACGCCGATTGCCAGCGCGATCGGCTGTCCGACGGAGGCAACCGCAACGGCCCGCCCCTGCAGACGAGGGGGCGCCATCCTGCGTGCGTACCCAGCAAGCAACCCCCACACCACACCTGCTGCCATGCCCGCCAGAAACCGAACACCCAAGGTGAGAACAAGATTCGACGACAGCGCTGTCACCAGATTGAAGACACCGAATCCAACAGTCGCCGACACCAGGACAGCACGTCGTCGCAATCCTCGGGTCAATGCGATCAGTGGTACCGCCCCGACGACAGAGCCCAACGCGTATGCAGTGACCAATTGCCCGGCACCGGAGACAGATACGGACAGTCCTGACCCGATCTGCACCAGTAGTCCGCCCGGCATGGTTTCGGTTGTGATCGCTATGAAGCCTGCCATTGCGAGTGCCGACAACCCGGCCAGCGGTAGCGTCCGGACGGAATCGGTCTCCGCCAGTGCCGAAGTCGCAGTCCCGTCCGAGTTCGCGCTCACCTCGTCGGTGTTTCGGGACTGCCTTCACCCGACTGGCCGGAACGGACCAGTTCTGCAATCGACGCCCAGTCCATCTCGCCCTGACCGTTCGCCAGAGCCTGAGCGAGCACGCTTCGAAGTACGCCGCCGAACGGCAAATCGAGATCGACGCTGTCGGCGGCGTCGAGCGCAAGCCTCAAATCCTTGAGGCCCAGAGCGGTGGTGAATCCTGCAGGCTCGTACTGACGCGTCGCGACGAGGTTTCCGTAGCTGGAGTAGACCGGCCCCGGGAAGATCGTCGAGGTCAGCAGTTCTACGAGTTGGCTTCCGTCCACACCTGACCTCTCCCCCAATGTGATTGCCTCACCCAAGGATTGAATCGCGGCGAGGATGAGGTAGTTACCGATGATCTTGACGATGTTGGCCTGCTCCGGACGCTCACCTTGTGGCCACGTACGAGCCCCGATGACGTCGAGGAAGGGTTGCACTCGCTCGAGGAGGGAACTGTCGCCGCCGGCGATGATGTTCAACTGGCCGGCCTGAGCAACAGAAACGCGTCCGAATACCGGCGCCGCGATGTACCCGATGCCGTACTCGGCGTGCAGTGCGGCGGCGCGCTTGGCAAGGCCGACGCTGACGGTGGCCATGTTGACGTGCACGGTTCCAGTCGGAACGGATGCGAGTACGGCGGGATCCAGAATGGCCGCAAACACGGCCGAATCATCCGCCAACATCGACAGCACAACACCGGACTGGAATGCCTCGGCAACGGTTTTCGCGCCGGTCGCCCCTTCCGCGACCAATTCGGCTACCGCTTCAGGGCTGCGATTCCACACCGTCACGTCGAAGCCTGCACCCATCAGATTTCGAGCGATGGGACGACCCATCGCACCCAAACCGACCACGGAAACAGAAGTCATGGATTTCCCTCTCGAAAATGTTGAACCGTCTAAGACGGTTCAACACTCTCACACAGGTACAGTTGCTGTCGAACCGGTTGAGATGGTTCGCTACAAAGGAGGATGAAAGTGAACGAAGCAGGAGCTGATCAATCCGCTCGGGACGTGTTTCGACTCGACAACGACACGCTCGCCTTCCGCTTCACCGCCACCCTCACCAATCGGAACGGCTCGAGGTTCGAACGACTCACGAGCCCACAGCGACTCGAATTATGGTTACGCGCCAACGATCTGATGGACACCCCAGCAACCGCGACAGAAGACGACCTCCGCGGCGCGCAGGATTTACGTGAGGCCATTCATCGCATCGGAACCGCCGTATGCGAGGACCGCCGCGCCTCACGCGCCGATGTCGGGATCGTCAACACCGCATCCGAACTCGGTGATGCCCACCTCGTCCTCGAGAGTGGCCGGGCCCTCTGGAAATCAGCCGGAGACAATCCGATCCGCGACGCTTTGTCGATAGTGGCTGCCGACGCGATCGCGGTGCTCGGTGGACCCGACCACGACCGCGTCAAAGCCTGCCAGGGCGACGGGTGCACCGGCCTCTACGTCGACACCAGCCGCGGCAACAACCGACGCTGGTGCTCGATGAACATCTGCGGAAACAAAGCCAAGAAATCCGCGATGACCGCTCGCGCCGACTAGCTCATCTCACCTTCACCGCGACTCCATTTCGCCGCCACTCGGTTCCACAGCTTCTCGATCGGCGTCGACAGCAGGAGAAGAAACAGCGGGAAGTACGACGTCACCGGAACGAGCACACTGACGAGCAGCGCCACCACCATGATCAGGAAAGTGACGATTTCAGCGGTGAAATGCGGCTTCGCATTCTCTTCGCTCAACGAAGGGTTGCGAACCAGACCCCACGCGACCACCGCCAGGCACGCAGCACTGGCTGCCATTGTCCCGATGTAGAGAGCCCTGGTTCCGAGATCCTGCGACGGCGCTGCAACGAGCGCAGTCGGGAACGGCAAGAACACGATGGTCATCACCCACAACCCCAGCCCGCGCACAACCACCTTGTCTCCGTCGACCACGAAACGAAGCAGCCGATGCTGCGACCACCAGAGACGGAAGATCACCAGAAAGCTCAGGGCGAACGAATAGAACTGCGCCGCGTGATCGCGCAGGAGTTCCGACGTGGTGCCGTGGTGGTCACTGGTGAGTTCGACCAGCGGCAGGACGAGCAGCGTGATCGCAATGGCGACAATCGCGTCGACGAAAGTGACGTAGCGCTCGAAGTAGCGGGTGCGTTCCGCAATCTCAGCCATTGCGGAAGCATAAGCCTCACAACAAGAAACAGACCGGCGACGCCACTTTGCGGGAGGCGGTATCCCGAAACATACAATTAACGAATCAAATTCGTTATACCCCTTGACCGAGGCAGGGCCCATCCCCATACTTAACGAATCACATTCATTAAGTGACTCGCATCACGCCATCAGGGGTCGGTTCCGCCACCCCCTTCAGGACATGGGGTTGCCCTAGTGCCAATCAACGCTTCTGCGATTACGCAGTCCGACCGGGTTCCACTCACCGCCAACCGCGGTATTGCCGTCTTCAGCATCGGTGTCATGGGATTCATCACCGCGAACCTCATCCCCCTGATGATCGTGGCAATGGTCGAGGACCTCGGTGTCACCGAATCCGCCGCCGGTGCCGTCCTGACCGCATCGCTGCTGGTCTGCGCGTTCACCTGCCTCGCCACCACTCGTATCGCATCGGGTCGGCATCGTCATCTCCTCGGCCGCGTCAGCCTGATGGCAATGGCAGCCGCATTCGGCGTTGCGGCCATCGCACCGTCCACGATGATCGCGTGTACCGCGATCATCGTCGGCGGCATCGGCGCTGGTGGATCTGCATCCGTTGGTGGAGCGGCACTGGCCGCGCTCACGAACCCGGACCGGGCGTCAAGCATCAGCGGCCTCGTGAACCGTGTCGTCGTCACAGCCGTCCTCGCTCTCATACCCATCCTCGGCACACACATGACCAACGCATTCGGCATCGTCGCAGTCCTGGCACTGGCTACCGCAGCAACGGTCACCTGGTTGCCGTCATCCCCGGTGAAAGAGTCGCCGGAGACGGCGAAGTCCGCCAAGACGACCACCACTCTCCCCGCCGGGGTAAGCGCGAAACGACTCACTTTTGCCGGAACCGCATTTCTCGCGATGCTTGCAGTCTGGGCGATCAGCGAAGACTCACTGTGGGCAGTACTCGGCATCATGGGTTCCGAGCACGCCGGACTCTCGGATCAACAAATGAGTCTCGCGCTGAGCGCATCAACGGCGGGTGGCGTGCTCGCGGCTGTTACTTTGACCGCGTTGGGTTCTCGGGTCAGTCGGACAGTATCGATCTCCGTGCTACTGATACTCGGGGCAATCCTGAAGCTGTCTGCCAGCCTCACCACCGATCCCACGATCTACCTGGTACTGGTCATCGCCTGGAACACTGTCTACGCGGCCACGTTCATCGTCTTGGTTGCCATCTCGGCCGCGCTCGACGCCGCCGGCCGATGGTCGGCCCCACTATTGGGCACCTACCTCATCGGCTCCGCGTTCGCGCCGCTGTTCGGCACTTCGGTGACGGCCAGCCTCGGGTATCCGACCTTCGGAGTCATCATCTCCGGGATCAGCTTCGTTCTATTAGTCCCGTTCGCCTTGGTTTCCCGACTCTCCGCACGTACCGAGGGTGCGTATCGTCACCACAGCGCCGCCATCACTACTACCGTCATCGCGTAAGGATCACGTAGAAGTCATGAATGACAGCTTCACTCACTACCGCAACGGAAAGATCTTCACGGCTGCCGACGACGGATGGGCCGAATCGATAGTCGTCGAGAACCACAAGCTCAGATTCGTGGGCGAAACCGTCTATGCCGATATCCTGGCTCCCGACGCCGAGGTGATCGATCTCCAAGGCGCCGTCGTGCTACCCGGTTTCGTCGACGCCCATACACATTTGGTCATGATGGGATTCGCGCTGCAGAAGTTGGATCTGCGTGATGCCACCGATCTCGCCGACATTCAGTCCAGCATCAAGCAATTCGCGGAATCGAACCCGGATGCACCACGCCTGCTGGGTCGCAGTTGGTTGTTCTCCGCGCTGGATGGAGGGCACCCGACGCGAGAGATGATCGACGCCGTCGTGCCCGATCGCCCGGTGTACCTCGACGCCAACGACGTACATTCGGTCTGGGTGAACACTGCAGCACTGCGAGAACTCGGCATCGACGCGGACACGCCCGATCCGATCGGCGGTCGTATCGGCCGGGATCCGGACACCGGAGAAGCCACCGGAATGCTGTACGAGACCGCCATGATGCTCTACGTCTGGCCGAAACTGGCGGAGCTCGCATCCGACGAGGACCGGGACGCCGCCCTCGCGCTCGCGTTCCGCCACTATCTCGAGGACGGCGTGACCGGCGCGGTCGACATGGCTCTCGGCGCGGACGAATTAGCTTCGCTGGAAAGAGCATTGGATGCAGGAGACGGCACATTGCCGCTGCGCGTCGCGGCTCACTGGCTGATGACCCGCGAGGACAACGAGGCTGACAACGTCCGACAAGTTCACGACGTGATCGAACTCCACGAGCGCGTCCAAGGTCCGTGGCTCCGTATCGCCGGAATCAAGATCATCATCGACGGTGTGATCGACAGCTGCACTGCCGCAATGAAAGAGCCGTACTCTGACGGCACCAACGCCGAGCCCATCTGGGATCTCGAGTCCTTGATCCCCGTCGTGACAGCCGCTGACGCCGCAGGCCTGCAGATCGCGATGCACGCGATCGGCGACGAGGCGTCGGAGATCGGATTGACGGCACTCGAGTACGCGATCGCCGCCAACGGAGACATTCCCCGCAGGCACCGAATGGAACACTTGGAGTCCATCACCCGGGACAACATCGAAAGGCTTGCCCGCCTGGGAATCATCGCCTCGATGCAACCGGTTCACGCTGACCCTGCTATCCAAGAGAACTGGCAGGCGATGCTCGGCGACTATCGGGTGAATCGCGCGTACCCCTGGCCCGAATTCACCGAGGCCGGAGCGGTTCTGGCGTTGGGTTCGGACGCTCCGACGGCGCCCCACCCGCCGCTGCCGAACATGTTCATCGCCACCACCCGTCGATCCGCAATCGATCCGTCACTGGCACCCAACCTGCCGGGGTACGCACTCCCCCTCGCGGACGCGCTGGCTCACGCAACCCGCGACGCTGCCTACTCGTGCCGGTGGGAAGATGTGACCGGCCAACTGGTTCGGGGAAAAGCAGCCGATTTTGTCGTACTGAAACAAGATCCGTTCACCGAAGGGGTCGATTCTCTCCTGACCACGGAAATCGCGATGACCGTGGTGGCCGGATCCGTGCGATACGACTCCGCTCGAGCCACAAACACCGAAGCCGTCAACACGAAGCCCGATAGCTGATCGTTATCAGTTGTTCGATAACGCACGCATGCGGCCCGGCGACAGAACGAGGGAGGGACTTGAACACGTGAACCCACACTCTCTGGAGGACGCATGCGCAGGAAAGCTCCGATTTCGGCCGCCGTCGCTGTCTCGGCACTGGTGACGGCCACTGCCCTGATGGTCGCCGGTTGCGGGTCGACCGAAGGAACACCCGAGGCGGCGGCGAGTTCAACAGCGTCAAGCTCAACGGCGTCGGCGACCTCGACGGCAAACGAATCCGGGACGACGGTAACGAGTTCTCCCCCGCCGCAATCGGGCACCCCAGCAAGCGAATCCGTGCCGGCGACGACGCCTGCAGTCCCGGCTTCAGGTCCCTGTGTCGACGTCGACTCCCCGGTTGTCACGGACGCAATCGGTACCTTGGGAACCGACGTCAACGGCGGCAGCTGGATACCGAGATCCGCGAGCGAGGAGCAGATCGGTAATTGTCCTGACCTGCTCTGGGTTTCGGTCGATGGTGACGGCGTGGGCGATGCGACGTATCAGTCACACGTCCTGTTCTTCCACGACGGGACTTACCTGGGCACGGCTACCAGCAAGCCGTACTCGTACACACACGTCATCGACAGCAACAGGAATTCGGTGTCCGTCCAATACCGATGGTTGCTCGACGACGACGCATTCTGCTGCCCTCAAGGCGGACCGAATATCGTGAATTTCACGTGGAACGGCAGCGCTGTGGTCGCCGACGGCCAGTTCCCGCCCTCCTGAACCCGTTTCCGTACGATACAGCTCTGAATACAACTGTGCCCCAGCGACAACGGTCGCTGGGGCACAGTCTTCTTCGATCTACTCGCTGACGCTCCTACTCACCGACACCGAGTTCGCGCAGGCGAGTCTTGTACAGCTCGATGTTGCCGAGCTTGATGTCCTCGTAGCCGCGAACCACGTCCGGCAGCGCCGCGATCTCGACGGCGCGATCGTATCCGTCGGTTGCGAGCGTACGAGAGAGATCAGCGATCATGGCCTCGTACTCGGCGAGCAGTTCACGCTCGACCTTGCGGACGTGCATGTAGCCGAAGGGATCGAGCTTGGTACCGCGCAGCTTCTTGCCCTTGGCCAGAACCTTCAGTGCAACATGCGACTTGGGCCCGAGGCCGATCTTCTTCTTGCGGCCCATCACTCGGAGGATCGGGGGGTGGAGCTTGTAGGTCAGGTTCTCCCCGGCCGGCACCTGCGACTTGACGTCTTCGATGAAGGCAGGATCGACCAGCATGCGAGCAACTTCGTACTCGTCCTTGTACGCGGTGAACTTGAACAGGCCGCGGGCGACCGCTTCACTGAAATCGGTCCGCTCGGTTGCGGCACGTTCAGCAGTCCAGACTGCCTGAACCTGATCGATGTAGCGCTGGGCGATCTTGACGGACTGGAACTCGATGAGCTGTGCCGCACGCAGTTCGACCAGTCGCAGGGTTTCACCGGTGAAGGTGGTTCCGGCGAACATGTGAGCCGGTGCGACAACGGGTTCGCGGACGGACTTGGCCGGCGTGGTGACGGCCGAGAACGCTGCAGTGTCGGCAATTGCTGCACGGCCCCAACGGAATGCCGCGATGTTCGCGTCCACGGCAACGCCGTTGATGCCGATCGCTTCTTCGATGGCCTCGGCCGGCAGACGAAGTCCACCGCTCTGGTAGGCAGCACCGATCAGCAGGAAGTTGGCGGCTGCGGTGTTACCGAACAACTCCTGTGCCGCGGCGAGTGCGTCGAACGAGCGCAGGGTGCGCGACACCTTGTCGAGACGGGCGAGGAGTGACGTCTCCTCGGGGTAGCGAACAGCCTTGTCGTAGACCATGTCTCCGGTCGGCGTCTGCGACGTCGATGCGATGGAGACCGTCTTCTCGGCGTTGCCGTAGTCGAGGTTCTTGTTGTCCGTCGCGGTCAGCAGGTCGAAGGCGACGATGCAATCCGCGCTGCCCGGGGTGAGGCGGTTGGACGGCTCGAGCGCGCTGGAGCTGAAACGCAGGTGCGAGACAACCGGTCCGGCCTTCTGGCTCAGGCCGATCTGGTCAAGGCTCTCCACCTCGAGGCCGGCGCGCAGTGCCGCCGTTGCGAGCACCTGGTTGACGGTCACGATACCGGTGCCGCCGATGCCCGCGAGGAACACGTTCTGCGTGCTGGTGAGCGGTCCGAAATCGGGATCTGCGACAACGGGCGGGACGGGACGTGCGGCCTTGGGAGCCTTCTTGCCCGGCACCAGTTCGACGGTCACGAATGAGGGGCAATCGCCGTCCATGCAGGTGTAGTCCGTGTTGCAGGACGTCTGGTCGATCTTCGTCTTGCGACCGTACTCGGTGTCCACAGGCTGGACCGAGAGGCAGTTCGACTTCACACCACAGTCACCGCAGCCCTCGCACACTGCCTCGTTGATGACGACGCGAGTGTTGCGAGTGGGCAGCGTGCCACGCTTGCGCTGGCGACGAGCGTCGGCCGCACAGTGCTGGTCGTAGATCAGTACGGTGACGCCCTTGATCTCGCGAAGCTCCTTCTGAGCCTCGTCGAGGCGATCGCGGTGCCAGAGCTTGGTGCCCTTGGCCAGGGCGCGCTTGTTGTGGCGCGAAGGCTCGTCGGCGCAGATGATGATCTGCTTGACGCCCTCGGTGGTCAGCTTGTGGCTGAGTTGAGCAACGGAGAGGGCACCTTCTGCGTCCTGTGCACCGGTCATCGCCACTACTTCGTTGTAGAGCAACTTGTAGGTGATGTTCACGCCTGCGGCGATGCATGCCTGGACAGCCAACTGACCGGAGTGGAAGAAGGTGCCGTCGCCGATGTTCTGGAACAGGTGAGGCACGTCGGTGAACGGTGCCTGCCCGATCCACTGGCTGCCCTCGCCGCCCATCTGCGTCAGGCCGGTGACAGCGCTGTCCTCACGGCCGGACATGGTGACGAGTGTGTGGCAACCGATTCCGCCGCCGCCGATTGAACCCTCGGGGATAGCGGTGGAACGGTTGTGGGGGCACCCACTGCAGAAGTACGCGGTTCGCTTGGCGGAGAGCACGTTCAGTGACAGCGGTGCCGGGAGGGTGCGCTTGAGCTCGACGTGCGGCTTCAGTACGCGCCGCAACGGGGCGAGCAGCCGGCCTGCGGTCAGTTCACCACTGGCAGGCATGAGCAGACGGCCCTGGCCGTCACGCTTGCCGATGATGCGAGGAGCATCGTCGGTGCCGTACAGGACTTCCCGGATCTGAGCTTCGATGAACGCGGTCTTGTCCTCGACCACGACGATCTGCTCGAGACCTTCGGCGAACTCCCTGATCTTCTCGCCCACGACGGGGTAGCACATTCCGATGCGAAGGAGACGGATCCCGGCGCGGTGCAGCGCCGCATCATCGACGCCGAGGTCTGCCAGAGCTTGGCGGACGGAGTCGAAAGTTGTACCGGTGGCGGCGATACCGATCTTCGCACCCGAGGGGTTGACCTCGATCACATCGAGATTGTTGGCAGTTCCGTACGCGTGAACAAGATCCCATCGCGGGCCGTACAGATCGGCCTCGGCAATGACACTGTCCGGCGGCGCAGCCATCTGACGCTGCTTGTAGACGAAGGGCTTGCCCTCGAACTGAACTTCCGGAACCACGATGTCGAAGTCCGCGATGCTCCCGTCGATCGTCCAGGCACCGTCGGCGACGTCGGCGACGATCTTCAGCGCTACGACGCAACCGGACACCCGCGAGAGTGCAACGGCGTGCATACCCATCGTGATGATCTCTTCGGCATTGCGCGGAAAGAGAACCGGCACACCCATCGCGGCAAGCGAGCGCTCGCTGACGGCCGGAACCGTGGAGGACTTCGACGCCGGGTCGTCGCCCACCAGCAGGACGACGCCGCCCTTGGGGTTCACGCCGTACATGTTGGCGTGGCGAATGGTGTCGGTAGCGCGGTCGACGCCGGGGCCCTTGCCGTACCAGACGCCGGTCACGCCGTCGTGGGTCGCGGTTCCGGCCGGGAGATCCGTCTGGCTTCCCCATACCGCGGTGGCAGCGAGCTCCTCGTTGAAGCCGGGGATGAAGGTGATGTCGTGTTCCGCGAGAACCTTGGGCATGCCGTGGAGCATCTTGTCGACGCCGCCGAGGGGGCTGCCCTGGTAACCGGAGACAAAAGTGGCAATACGCTTACCCGCCCGGATGTCGCGAACGTGCTGCTCGACGAAACCGCGTGCGATTGCCTGAACACCGGTCAGCAACACCGGTCCCGATCCCGACCGGTACCGATCATCGAGGTCATAGGGCTTGGCCTGGGCTACGCCCGACACCAGTTCAGTCATCGTGGACCACCGTTCCGTCTGCAGTGCATTTCAACTACCGTGCATTTTCAACAACCGCGTAACTCGATCTGTTCAGATGATCGTGGTCGAGGTATGTGAAAGCGTCAACAGAGGCTTGTTCAACTATTCAAATTGGCAATTTGTGAGCCAAATCACGTGACCTAGGTCATCGAATCAATCAGTTGGAGACCCGTTCGTGGCGATACGGCGAAACGGACATAAAACGTTCCCGACAATGCACACCGAGAACTTTCTTGACATTGACGCAACGTCAACTTGCATGCTGAATGAGCACAACCGATCCGAGAGTAGGAACTCCACGTGAGCGAATGGTCCATCCAAGAACTCGCCAAATCCGCCGGTACCACCAGCAGAACGCTGCGCCATTACGGCGATCTCGGACTCCTGGAACCAAGCCGCATCGGCGCCAACGGCTACCGCTTCTACGACGAAGACGCCCTGGTGCGACTGCAACGCATCCTGCTGCTTCGGGAACTCGGACTCGGATTGCCGGCCATCGCCGAAGTCCTCACCGGTGAACGCGACACGGCCGCCGCGCTGCGTACGCACCTCGAACTCCTCGAGCAAGAGCGCACGCGGATCTCGAGACAGATCGAATCGGTCAACAGGACGTTGAACAAGACGAAGAAAGGTGAATCACTCATGCCGGAAGATGTTTTCGACGGGTTCGACCACACCCGATACAAGGACGAGGTCATCGAGCGTTGGGGCAAGGACGCCTATACCAGCGGCGACAACTGGTGGCGGTCGATGTCCGAGCAGGACCGGAAAGCACATCTGCAAGCTCAAGCTGACATCGCAGCGGCATTCGGAAAAGCACTGACAGCGGGCCTACCCGCGGAAAGCGACGACGTCCAGACGATTACCCAGAGACAGTTCGAGTGGATAAAAATCGGTTGGCAGGGAAGGACTCCCAGCGCCGACGCCTTCACCGGACTCGGCCAGATGTACGTCGACGATCCCCGCTTCACTGCAAACTACGACAAGTACGGAGAAGGCACCGCTTCGCTGGTCCGTGACGCGATGAAGATCTACTCCGAGCGCAATTTGCACTGACGTCGATCAGTCCTGCCCACTGCCGAGGAGGTTGTGTCGGTGCGCTGCCGCGACGGCCTCTTCGCGGGAATGCGCACCGAGTTTGCGATACAGGGCTCGCAGGTGACTCTTCAATGTGTTGTTGGATACGAACAACTTTCGCGCTATCTCGCCGATCGGAATGCCGAGACCCAGTTCCACGAGAACGTCCATCTCCCGCTTCGTCAATTGGACTTGAACGATAGCCGCCGGATACATCTGCGGCACTTCGGATTCGAGAAAGGTTGCGACGGCACTGCTCGGGCCCTCGGCCCGCTCTTCCAGTTGCCTGATCAGATCACGCGATATGGTCGCCAGCGCCGACAGGACACCTGAGGTTTCGAGCAGTCCGCGAGCCTCCTCCCACGGACTGGCGGCAGCGGGGATTCTCCCCAGTTCGCACAGCGCAGCGCATTCGATCAGCAGGGACTCGAGCCGAAACCTCGTGAGATACTGCTCGCTCCAGTCGATTTCGCGACACAATTCCAATGCCTGTGACGGAGCCCCCGTCAGGAGATGCGCACGAGCGACAGAAACCGTGACAACAGCAAACGTATGTGACGCAGCGACTGATTCCTCCAGCGCCTTGGTACCCTCCCCGGACGCCAACAGAAGATCGATACGCGCCGCGGCGAGAAGTGCGTCACCGAGTGATCGTTCACACGGATTCACGTGCCCGTGCGTTGCCACTGCGCGCTGGAGCGAAATCAGCCCCGAGAACGGATCCGATTGCAGCAGTGCGAATCTGGTGTAAGTGTAGGCCGCGAACGCCCACAGGTCGCCCGGCGGTGTGATCTCGGCGAGCGCGTCCATCGCGGCAGCGCCGGCATTCAGGTCCACGCGATCGCACGCCACCAGTGCCCGCGCGATCGCTCCCCCCATATGCGAGGGCGGTCCCAACCATCCCGAAACGTCCGGGTGTGTGCTTTCGAGGTGAAGCCAGTCTGTCGCGTGCGCGACGTCCCCGATCAGCGCGGAGTTGAGCGCGGCATTGCCAGCGGCGTGCCGCAGGACGAACTCCGGACCGTGTTCCATCGCACCCTGATAGGCGAGTCGCAATTCCACCGCGGCATCACCGAGGTCACCGGTCAGTTGATGCGAAACACCCCAGATCAGGCGCAGGGCGGGCAGTTGAGACCCCAACGCGCCCAACGACTCGTCACCGAGTCCGTACACGACGTGAGCCAACTTGCGCGTGATCTCGGTAGAGCGTTGGTACTTACCGGATGTTCTCAGCACAACCGATTGGACCGTCCCGACGTTCAACAAGCTGTGCGCATGCGAACTACCACCTATCGCACGCAATTCCGCCGGTTCCGTCGGCAACGAATCGCCGTTGACCAACTGCGGCCGCAGGCGTGATTCGAGCAGGTCACGGCCCACCAGAATCGAAGAGTTCGAACTGAGCACGTCGCCGGGTATGGATTGCAACGCAGTCCGGACCAATCCGGTGTGATCGACCAGAAGATCGGCCCAGTGACGCTCGAGTATGTCGAGCACCCTGGTCCAATGGCGTCCGTCCAAGGCGTAGTGAACGGCACCGGCTATATCCGAAGTCCCGAGAGCGTGATCGACGAGAACCTGGAAGGGATCGTCGAATCCATCCCCTTGTTCGGTCCGTATCTGCATGAATGCCAGTCGAACTGACGGCGCAAAGTACCAGGATGCTTTTCCCTCGAGACCGTCCCGAAAGATCAGACCGAAAGACTCGAGCAAGTCCAGTTTGCCCTCCACGTCAAGATCGTCGGACAAGACACGAGCGATCTCTGGTGTGACGGTGCGGGCGGCGGCGATCGTAGTCGCGAAGTCGAACAACTCGAGCGACTTGCCCGATCGAGGAGCGGTCCGACTGACGTACGCGTGGATCGCTTGGTCCACTCGCTGCTGAACGCGTTCGCGCCCACGACTCGGTTCACTCAGCCCCGCAACCGCACTCAGAGCAACCTTCATCAGCACAGGAACGCCGGCAACACGCTCGCAGATCGAATGGACGATGCCCGAGGGAAGGTGGATCCCTGCCTCCGCGAACAGAACTGTGGACTCGTCGAGCGTGTACCTGAGGTCGTTCGCGCACAGGTACTCGTCCACGCGGACGTCCTCGAGTAAGTCCGTCGCAGACCGATCCTGCAGCGTGACGATTACTTTCAATCCGGGAAGCCGCACGATCAGATCCACGATTCGGCGTCCCACCTCGTCACCCTCAACCAGGTCGATGCGGTTGAACACCAACACGAATGGAGTGGGCGACGAGTCGAGTAGTGATTCGATTGCCCCCACCGGATCCTCGCGCATTCGTGGCGGGGCCTCGAGTGATTCCAGAGAATCTTGAATCACTGCGAGCGCAGTGTTCCAGTACTCGAGGGGGGTCATCCGATTCGATGGCGCCGGCACCCAGACAACTGGTCTGATGGGCATGTGCCCGAGAGTCGTGAGCCACAACGCGGCGAGGTCCGTCTTCCCGAACCCACGCGGCGAATCGATGACCGTCAATCCCGCCGAGCGTTCCATCAACCCGAGCAGACGAGGACGAATCGCCGTGGCTCCACGCCCGGCGAGCCGTCTTTGCAGCGTGCCCCTTCCTCGAGGATTTCGCTTTGCTCGAGATAGCTGCGACCGATTCGAAGTGGATGTCATGATGGCCGACAAACGAGCAGTCGATCCCCGCCGAACTCGAGATTTCGTTCGAGCATCGAACTCCCAACCTGTCCACCCATAACGAACAACATAGACAGAATCACCGCGACACGCGAGCACTGGCCGTCTCACAAATACGCCCGATTTGTCTCATTATGTGGGCTCGGTCACTATTGACGTTTATTTGCGGGAGAGTGGCTGCGACCTGCGGGATCTGACATATCATGCCCGCGTGCCGATGAATTCCGCCCGCATTCGCGTGTCGACTCGATCGGTGGACCCTGCGGACGCCAACGACTTCTGGCGTGTCGTCACGCGTCCGTTCTTCGTCACCGAGCCGATAGGCGCCGACACGCCCCTCCAAGGCTCGATCTCCGCCCTGCCTATCGGGACCTCGCTGATCGGTGAAACGACCTTCAACGCGCAGAAGTACAACCGCAGCAAAGTTGTGATCGCCGAGAGCGGACTCGACGATCAGTACATGATCCAGGTCGTCCTCGGCGGACAGGTCAGTGGTGACGCCGACGGAGTGGATTTTGTCGCCCGCCCTGGGGACATCGCGTTCTTCGACCTCGGGCGAACCTGGACTGCTGACGTCGAAACCGAGGCGACCGGACGCACCATCACACTCCTGGCGCCGCGCTCCCTCGTCGAAGCGGAGTCGAAGGGTCGTTCTCTACACGGGACGGTACTGCGCGGAGTTCCTGCCGTCGTGCTCGCTCAGTGCATGCAATCGGTCGTACTCGCGCTACCGCATCTCGATCCCGATGCTGCGGCCGGCTACGAGGACGTCGTCGCTTCCCTCCTGCGTGTCAGTTTGGGTATCGCCGAACCTGATCTGTCGCCGCGGCCCGATCACTCGCTCCGCGATCGTGCGTACGCCTACATCGCCGAGCACCTCTCGGAGACCTGGCTCGGACCGACGAGCATGTGCGCAGCATTGTCGGTTTCCCGAGCACAGCTCTACCGCGCATTCGCATCCGACGGCGGAATCGCTCTTGTCATACGGCGCAAGCGTCTCGAACTCGTCTACCGCGAGTTGACCAGAGCCGAGATGCCGAACGAAACGATCGACGCGTTGGCCCTGCGATGTGGCTTCACCTCGAAATCCCAATTGGCGCGCGCGTTCAAAAACTTCTACGGGATGACTCCGAGCCAAGCTCGTACCGATGGCAGGCGCACGATCGGGGACCCGTCGATCGCACGGCTGCACAGTCGACTCGAGTTCTTCAGCCCCTGAATCCGAAATACTCCACAGCCTCGGGATCGCGCCTGTGTTCTAGTTGATCCATGAGCTGGGTCGACAAGGAACTGAGTCTGGCTGCGCTCACAGGCGCGGTCACAGGTGTTGCCGTGATGATCCCGATAATCGGCGATGGAGCCTGGTCCTGGGTAGGACTGTTCATACCCGCTTTCATCGGAGCGCTGGTCGGGCTGATTGTTGGCTCGAGCGCTGTTGCAGGCGGGCGCTGCGCCCTGAGAACAAGCCACACATGGCCGGCGCGCACAGTCTGCTGCTGGAAGCATCGGTTCGCTGCGTACTCGGCCTTGGCGGTGACATTGTTGGTAATCGGAGTGTTCATGGCGGCCGTCACCGCTTCAGGTGCCCCGGTGCGAGATGCCGCAGGGTTCCCGACGACCTTGATCGTACTGGCGGTCATCGCCGCAGTTACGTACGTGTTCTCCTACCTGCTCGCCCCCGCCCAGGCCTCCCAGACCCCGTAAGAACCTCTGCTTCATCACGATTCGGCCTCCGAACCGCGGTGGAGATCAATAACTCCTTGCCAGGCAGCGAGCTCAGATCACTTCAGCTGGAAATGAACCGGAGAACAAACTGCTCGATGCCTTCCGAAATGACTTTGGTCAGCGCAGTGAAGTCGTTCGACCAACGTTGAATATCCAAGCTGCTCATTACTTTCCTCCGGTCTACGACCCGGTGCCTGTGACCGCACAACGTATGCGAGGCATCGGTCGTGCATTAGAACTATCTGCGAAAATGCGGTTTCCGTTACCGCTGGACCGACCGAACAGCGACGCAGGTTCACTCGAACCTGATATTGCAAATTCGTCGAACGGTTGCATCAACGCCGAGCAGAGTTCGAGCGAAAAGCACTATCCACCAAAAGTATTAGCTTGAAAGAACTACGATTCACTCGATCCCTGGACACACGACACTCGACGCGCCGACTTGCGATAGGGGCGAGTTGGCAGGCAACAACCGGGACAAAGCCATCCGACGATCATGCACGAAATACGGCCACGCCACTGCAGGAATTATTCGAAGTCTCCCAAGGGATCGGCTCTGCTCACTCACTTCGCTGATTTCGCCTGGCGACGATGGCGAAGTTCAAAGGGATCCGCGGAGAGTGGCTCGGCAGAGTCCATCCGTTGGCGCATGGAACGAGTTCGGGGAAGGCCGGCCAGTCCATGTAGGGAAGTTCCGAAACTGATTCGATATGAAGACCCACATCCAGCAAGGAACCAATGACCTCGCCTAGGTCGTGGCGCCATTCGTGGTTGGCGGTGTGCGCTATCTGTCCGTCGGAGTTCCCGGTATAGGTCGCCGAGTCTTCGTACGATCGCATGCCGCCTCCGGAGAGGTAGTCGTCGGTAATCATCCACGGCTCGAATGCCATTGCGCCGAGGATCGGATGATCGTCCCGGATCTGAAACACCCCACCCGGCTCGAGGAGGTCGTGGATCGACTGGGCCCAGGTGGCGAGTTCCGGCAACCAGACGATTGTCCCGGCGCTGGTGACGATCGTGTCGAAACGTCGGTCGATCAGCGTCGAGGCGAATCGCGCATCACCTTCCACCCACGTGATCTCGCGGTCGTCGGCCTTCGCGATACGCGCTGCGTGGCGCAGAGAGTTGGGCGAAAGATCGAGCCCGTGCACCTCCACCGCACCAAGGCGCGCCCAGGAAATGGTGTCGATACCAATGTGACACTGCAAGTGTAGGAGCGAGCGATCCCGCACTCCCGACGCCGGCAGATGCGTAGACAGACTCGACAGATCGTTCTGCACGACTCTGGAAATGGCCGCTCTGTCGGCGAGAAACCCTCCGACGTCATACATTTCGGAGCGCACATGCACCTCGGCACGATCGTCCCAATTCGACCGGTTGCCGGCGATGGCTTCTGCCTCGTGCTTCGCTTGGCCCTCGTGCACCATTGACCCTCCGCCATCGACTTGAAGTGTCTTTTTAACACGTCTGTGTTCGTGTTCGCGTTCCAGTTTTCGAAGGGCTGTGGTTTTCGAATCAGACGGTCACTTCTTCGGCAGGTTTCCCCTCGTGGCTCGCCGCGCCGAAGACGGCTACGGCGACGGCGCCCGCGATCGCTCCGACGAATCCGACGATGGCGAGCCATTCCAGGCCCGGTCGCGACGCATCGCCGAGCACCACGACGCCGACGATTCCCGGAACGACCGTCTCGCCGACAACCAGTGCCGCTGTCGCTCCGTTGACGGATCCCAGTTGCAACGCCACCGTGTGCAGATAGAAACCGCCCAGGCCCGAGACGAGGATTGCCCAGCCGGCCGGATCGCGGAGCATCGTGCCGATTTCGAACGGATCGATTCCGTAGACCACGCGTACGGCAATGGCCAGACAGCCGAACAGCACACCCGAGATCAACCCGGCGACAACTGCTGCGCGTGAGCCCAACCATCGGATCAAACCGATACCGATCGACAAGATCAACGCCGAGCCCACCAGGACACCCCAGTGGACGACCTCGTTGGAACTCCCGCCGCCCGCGTGACCCGAAGACAAACCGAGCAGCAGGAGCGATCCGATCACCGCGGCGATCGCGAACCAGTCGCGACGATGCAACTGGATGCCCAGGACCACGGTCCCCAGCACTGCCGTGATGACGAGATTGGCACTGACCACTGTCTGCGACAAGAACAGTGGAATGAGCCGCGCGGAGATGGCACTACCGGCGAATCCGACCGCATCGAGCACGGTGCCCAGGATGAACGACGCCGTCAGCGCGGCGGCGAACGTCGAACGCAAGGTCGGGCCACCCGTCGCCGTCACGTGTCCGGCCTCGCCTCGCTGCTCGGCGGCCGCTGCCGACTTGCGCGCGCCGTACGCCTGCAACACCGACGCCACGCCGTATCCGACGCACGCCACGATCGCGGCAATCAGTCCGATCAGCATCGAAATTCCACACGAAGTTCATGGGCAATGGTCATAGAGATAGACCCTGCCCTATTTTCCCAGGCCTGACATCACCCTCAGGTATTCGAACAAGTGCTACCCGAGAAGTACACCGACCGACCCTGACCGGTACCTGGGGACACCCCGACCCCTAGTGGAATTGCTTGAGAGCCCTGATCTTGTTCATGACGTCGAGCGCCGCCACCTTGTACGCCTCGGACAGTGTCGGATAGTTGAAGACGGCGTCGACAAGGTATTCGACGGTCCCGCCGCACCCCATCACCGCTTGGCCGATATGCACGAGATCCGTTGCACCCGAGCCGAAGATATGAACGCCGAGCAGTTTCAGGTCATCCGTCGACACCAGGATCTTGAGCATCCCGTAGGTGTCGCCTGCGATCTGCCCGCGCGCGAGTTCACGGTATCGGGAAACCCCGACCTCGTACGGCACCGATTCCTTGGTCAGATCGACCTCGGTGGCGCCTACGTACGACACCTCGGGAATCGAGTAGATGCCGATCGGCTGCAGATCCATCAGCTTCGCGCCTGGTTCGTCGAAGGCGTGGTAGGCCGCGAGTCGACCTTGATCCATCGACGTCGCCGCCAACGCCGGGAAGCCGATGACGTCACCGACGGCGTAGATGTGTTCGACCTTGGTGCGGAAATTGTCGTCGACGTAGATGCGGCCACGTTCGTCGGCTTCGAGCCCGGCGTTCTCCAGCGCGAGTGGCGCTGTGAGGCCTTGCCGTCCCGCCGAGTACATCACGGTCTCGGCGGGAATCTGCTTGCCGCTGCGCAGCGTCGTAAGTGTTCCGTTCGCTCCGACGTCGACGGCCGTCACTTCTTCACCGAATCGGAAAGTGACCGCCAGATCGCGTAAATGGAACCGAAGCGATTCGATGACCTCGGGGTCACAGAAGTCCAGCATCGACGTTCTCTTCTCGACGACGGTGACCTTGGTGCCGAGTGCCGCGAACATCGACGCGTACTCGATACCGATCACTCCCGCGCCCACCACGACCATGGTGGTCGGGATGGAGGTCAGATCGAGGATTCCGTCGGAGTCGAGCACCCGGTGACTGTCGAAGGACACCCCCGCCGGGCGGGCAGGCAACGTTCCGGTCGCGATCACAACGAATTTTGCCGTGATCGTCATCTTGTCTCCGCGCGAGGCGTCCTCGACGAGGATGGTGTGCTCGTCGACGAACGAGCCGACCCCTACCAGCAATTCGACGCGGTTACGCAGGAGCTGAGATCGCACGACTTCGATTTCTTTGGTGATGACATGCTGGGTTCGCGCCAGCAGGTCGGCCGGAGTGGTGTTCTCCTTGACGCGGTAACTTGCGCCGTACAGTTCGCGTTGGTTCATCCCGGTGAGGTAGAGAACCGCCTCGCGCAACGTCTTCGACGGAATGGTGCCGGTGTTGACGCACACTCCCCCGAGCATGTTGCCCTTCTCGACCATCGCTACCCGTTTACCCAGCTTGGCCGCCGCGATGGCAGCCTTCTGACCACCCGGGCCGGAGCCGATCACAACCAGGTCGTATTCCATCGGATCAGTCATCGCTTACAAATACCGTCTGCATACGACCGGCAGATGCCGAGCATGTCAATACTCGGTGAACAATCCGCGCGCCGAACGGGCACGACGGCTGTACACGAACCCTGTTGCAATTAAAAGAGATACAGTCAAACCCTTACGAAAATTGCTACACACAAACATATTCCGACATTCGCATGCGCACATTCTTCGCCGTCTGACGGAGTTCACAACGGTCTGTTGAAATTTGTTTCACCCCAGAGTGATTGATCGATCAACTGACAGGTGACCAGGGCAGTAAACCGGATGTCCAGTATTCGAATTGTCCGAAATAACGAGCAGAATGTTCCTCGTCACATCCCGGACCGAAGCAGTTGCGCGGAGCCTCAGGTCGCGTTCTACTTGCCTTGACTAATCATCTGTCACTCTCGGTTACAAACATCCGCCCCGTTCACGATCCCCACCTTTCGCCATCTCGAGAGATCAGGTTTCCCAATGGAATTCACGGAACTTGCCGACTATCCCCTACCTCCTGGGACCGTCACCGAGTGGACTCCTGCCGCAGTGAATCCGCCCGAACTGTGGCCTGTCGACCAGCGTCCCGCCAGCTACATACACGAAGCACACTTGAAACATGCCGAGCAGGCGAAACGGCAGGCGCACCATCACAACGACGGATGCACTCCGTCGTGGCTGGGCACCTCGTTTCGCATCCACGACCGACTCGACCGAAGGATCTGGGCGGCCACTCTCGATCACTGGATCGATCGCCACGAAGTGCTCCGAACACGAGTCGCCATGGAGGGCGAAGCGATAGTCCGACGCACCGCGGGTCCCGGGGACGTCCGAATTCTGGGTAACGAAGTCGGACATCTTGCGTCCTCGATGTCCGTCTTCACGCATCTGCAGCAACTGCTCGACCGGTCGACCGATCCACTTGTGTGGCCTGCGTACCAGTTCGCGACGATTGAAGGTCCCAACCATTTCACCGTGGTCTTTGCCGCTGATCATGCTCTGCTGGACGGATATTCGGTGGCGTTGACCGCGCACGAACTGCAGACGATCTACCGTTCGTCGAGCGAGGGAAGCCCTCCCTCGCCGCCGGAGACCGGAAGCTACATCGACTTCGGCACCAGGGAACGAGATCTCGTGGGACACGCGGACTGCTCTCACCCGGCGGTGCAGACGTGGCGCGAGTTCTACGCGCAGGGCGAGGCTCCGCTCTTTCCAGCGCTGCCCGAACCGGTCGCCGGACGCCGAGTCCCTCAGCAGAGCCTGTCCGCCTGGCTTCTGAGCGCCCGGGGAGCCGAACGCCTGGCAGAAGCGAGCAAGCGCAGCAACCAAGGATTCCTGGCCGCGATACTCGCGTGCGCGGCCAAGGTGACCGGTGATCTCACCGGTGCAGACGAATTCCGCGTCGTGGTGCCGCAACACACCCGTTCGGAGCTTCGATGGGCCGCATCGCTGGGATGGTTCATCGGTGTTGTGCCGGTGAGGATTCCGATTGCCCCCGCAGCAAGCGTGAGCGATCTGGCCAAGGTTGCCGGCACGGAGATGCGACGCGTCCGCCCCGCAGCGGCCCTGCCGTATTCGAAAGTGTGCGAGCTGATCGACTCCCCCCAGCACCTGCCGTTCGTGCTCTCGTACATGGACGTTCGTCACGTTCCTGGTGCCGAGCAATGGACGAGCTGGCAGACCAGAGGCCTTCGTAGTCGCGATCATTCGGGAACCGACGTCTACATCTGGCTCACACGGACTCCCGAAGGGCTCAATCTGGCCATACGCCACCCAGGCAACGCGCGCACAAGCCGCCACATCCATCAGTTCGCGGGACTCCTACGCCGCGAAATGGAGGACTTTGCCTTCTCGACCGACACATGCTCACCTCCGACCAACACCGCTGTACCGATCAACACCGCTGTACCGATCAATACCGCTGCACCGATCGAGGAGAACTCTCATGGAAATGACACCCATCGATCTCTGGGCACCGAAAGCCGGGACGCTCACCGAGTTCAGGCCTACTGAGCAGTCCCTGACGGCAGCATCTCGAGCACCACTGAGCGACCAACCTCTCTCGTTCCTCCAAGAGGGACACATTCGTACCGCCGATCACAAGCGCGCACAAGGCGTCGACTGGTCACCGTGGATCGGATTCACGTTCACTCTGCCCGGTGATCTCGATCGGGAGGCACTGCGTCGGGCTGTCCAGGCGTTTGTCTCGCGGCACAACACACTTCACAGTTGGTTCGAGGTGAGACCATCCGAAGATCCTGGCGGCAGCGGGGTCATCGACCGTCACGTGGTGGATGAATCGACGATCGAACTCGCGCCGCACAGCGTCGGTTCCCTGAACACGACCGATGCGGTTCGCGAGCATGTCAGCCGAAGTTTCGCAGGCGACACCAGCCCACTGCAATGGCCTTCGTTCACCAGTGGCGCCGTCGAGCACGGCACCGGCGCCGGTTTCACCATCTACTACGGCGTCGATCACTCGCACACCGACGGCCTGTCGCTGATGTTGGGCGTCGAAGAACTTCGTGCGCTGTACATCGCCGAAAGCGCCGGCATCGACGCTCAACTTCCCTCTCCCGGTAGCTACGTCGAGTACAGCGGCGAAGAACGGGCAGCGGCGAAGAACCTCGACCTAGCCGCAGAACCTGTGCAGCAATGGATTTCGATTCTCGCCGCCAACGCCGGACAACTCCCGACGTTCCCCCTCGACCTCGGCGTCGCGCAGGGCGAACAGACCCGGTCGACCCGCACACATATCGACGTTCTCGACAGCGACGAGTCAGCCGCGTTCGCAGCGCTGTGCAAGTCCAATGGCGTCGGATTCTCCACGGGGATCTTCGCAGCCCTCGCCCTCACCGAGATCGAAGTTGCTGACAGAGCGAACTACTTCGCGCTCAACGCAGTCGGTACTCGTTCCGATCCGAGATACCTGTTTTCTCAAGGCTGGTTCATCAATCTCGTCCCGGTCTCGTTCACGCTGAGTGGTGTCACCACCTTCACCGATGCACTCCCCCTTGCTCACGCTGCTCGCGCAGCCGTGAAGGGACTCGCGGACGTGTCCATTCACTCGGTGATCGCCCAGGTGTCGAAGTTGACCGGATCCGACATCGGCGGAACCTCGGTCCCGCCGATGGTGTCGTACATCGACATGCGCCTGATTCCAGGTGCCGAGCACCACGACGAACTCGAAGCGCGCGCACTCGGTGGGCCAGGAACGACGGGTGATCTGTCGATGTGGATCAACCGGAAGGAAGACCGTACGTACGTGATGGTCAGTTTTCCCGATACCGAGCTAGCGCACATATCGGTGGATCGGTACCTTCGACACCTCCGCAACGTCCTGAGAACGGTCGCCGATACCGGTGACTACCGTGTCGTTCGTCAGGCGGATGCACGTCAGGAAGTGGAGACCGCCTGATGCACATCACCTTTCTCGACAGATTCGAGGCACGGCCGGGCCGCATCCTGCAGTGGACGCCGAGCGAAATCTCCACCGGATCGACGTATCCGGTTCCTCCGACCTCGAATCAGCAGCTGCATCTTGCCGGGACCCGCGGCGATACGACTTGGCTCGCTGCCACTTTCGACGTTCCCGGCCCGATCGACACGGACGCACTCCGGGCCAGCTTCGAGGAATGGACGTCCCGTCACGACGCCCTGTCGTGCTCGTTCTCCCAGGCCGAAGAAGCGGATGAATCCTCGGCGCTGTTCGTCGACGTCGCCGATGTCGCCGATCTGCGCCTCCGTGAGGAAACAGTGGCGGATGCGCGAACGCCGGAACAGGTGCGAGAACTCTTGGGCGAGCGCTTGGATCGATGGTGCAATCCTTTTGCGTTTCCCGCCTACTTTCTCGGGGCCATCACCCGCGAGGACCAGTCGACAGTGATCTGCGGATTCGACCATGCCATCTGCGACGGCTGGTCCATGAGCATCGCAATTACCGAGATCAGCACTCTGTATCGTGAATACACGCGGGCGGACCGTAATCCGATCGCGTCGGATCTCTTGCCCGAGCCCGGGAGTTTCCTCAACTACTGCTTCCGTGAATCGGCAACCGCGGATCCAGAGCCCGGCGACCACCGCATTGCGGGGTGGCGGTCTTTCCTTCGAGCTTGCGGGGGTGACACTCCCCATTTTCCCGTAGATCTGGGACTGCCCGCCGGGACCATGTCGCCCCAGGGCACAGACACCCGAATGCTCCTCGACGCCGACGAAGCAGAGCTGTTCGACCAGAACTGCGCCGATCATCGACACTCGTCGTTCGGTGCGATTCTTGCGTCGATCGGTTTGGCCACAACACAATTGACCGAAAAGCGAGACACACGCCTTCTGTTCCCTGTTCACACGCGTCGGGAACCGCGGCACAACCACACCTTCGGCTGGCTGGTGGCCAATGCACCCATCACCGTGACGAGCATGGATGATCTTCACAGCACTGCTCGGGCAGTCAATCTCGCTTTCCACGAGGCACTTTCACTGTCGTCCGTGTCGTCGAGACAAGTGTTGAGGAGCTTGGGGCCCGAGGTTTCGCCCACTCGCCGAGACATCTTCTCGGTGTCCTACGCCGACTACCGGACCATGCCCGGTGGATCTCGCCCCCGCGAATCACGGCCCGGCGACTCACAACCTGCGCCGATCAATCCGCAGCAACTCAGTCGCGTGTCGAGCGCCGACGACGTTCAGTTCTGGTTTTCGCGCACCAACGACGGGCTGGCAGTGCGCACCCGATTTCCGGCACCCGCGGCCCAGGCAGTGTTCACCTTCCTCGGGTGCGTATCCGAGATTCTGTCGACGCCGTAGCCAGACGGCTGTGCATCCGCGGATCTATTTGACACTTCTTTGTTGTGCACAACTTAACTGTGCGCTACAGTTGTTCTCGTGACCAACCCACTCGCTCTCGAACGCCAGGTCTGCTTCGCCCTCTATTCGGCGTCGCGGGCCACTACGGCCGCGTACCGGGCAATGCTCGACGACCTGGGAATCACGTATCCCCAGTACCTCGTCCTGTTGACACTCTGGGAACGAGACGGCCGGGGCGTGCGTGAGATCTGTGAGGCACTCGATCTCGATACCGGAACCCTGTCGCCGCTGCTCAAGAGGCTGGAGGGTCTGGGATTCATCGAACGCCGACGCCTCACCACGGACGAGCGTCGCGTCGAGATTCACCTGACCGAGGCGGGTTCCACCTTGCGCAGCAAGGCCGAGGACATCCCGGCCAAGCTCGCAGGCGCCACTGGTCTGAGTAACGACGAACTCACAGAACTTCGAGACGTTCTCACTCGTCTCGGTGAGTCACTTCAAGCATCCAATGCCCACTCCGACGGAAAGAAGAAGTCATGAACATCGTCTACACCGCAGAAGCACTTGCCACCGGCGAAGGCCGCAACGGTCACGCTCGCACTTCGGACGGACGCCTCGATCTCGGCCTCGCCATTCCCAAGGAAATGGGTGGCAGTGGCGAAGGCACCAACCCCGAGCAGCTCTTTGCCGCCGGATACGCAGCATGCTTCCACTCCGCTCTGCAGATGGTCGCCCGCGCCGAGAAGGCCAACGTGGCTGATTCCGCAGTCGGCGCGCGGGTCGGCATCGGCCCCAACGGTGCAGGAGGCTTCGGACTCGCTGTGACGCTGGAGGTTTCACTCCCCCATCTGCCCCATGATCAGGCCGTCGAGTTGACGGAGAAGGCGCACCAGGTGTGCCCGTACTCCAATGCAACTCGCGGCAACATCGAGGTCACCCTCGAAGTAAGTAAGGACGACGAATGAGCACCACCACTGTCAGCCGGGAAATCCGTCTCGCTTCACGCCCGAACGGTTGGCCCACCTCGGAGAACTTCGCCACCGCCGAAGTAGAACTCCCCGAACTCGAAGACGGCCAGATCCTGGTCCGCAACATCGCCATCTCCGTCGACCCGTACATGCGCGGCCGAATGAACGACGTGAAGTCCTACCTTCCGCCGTTCCAGGTCGGTGCGCCGCTCGACGGTGGTGCTGTCGGCGAGGTCGTCGAATCCAAGTCGGCTGATCGCGCTGTGGGCGACGTTGTCGTCCACGGCCTCGGCTGGCGTGAATACGCCATCCTCGACGGATCCGCAGTGACTCCGGCCGACACGTCCATCGCGCCGGCGACGGCCTACCTGGGTGCCCTCGGCATGACTGGCCTCACCGCGTATGCCGGCCTCACCGCGGTTGCGGAGTTCAAGGAAGGCGATACCGTGTTCGTCTCCGGCGCAGCCGGTGCCGTCGGATCGCTCGTCGGTCAGATCGCCAAGTTGCTCGGAGCGAAGCGAGTAATCGGTAGCGCCGGTTCACCGGCGAAGGTTGCCCGACTTCTCGAACTCGGATTCGATGCGGCATTCGACTACCACGACGGCCCGATCACCGAACTGCTCGCCGCTGCCGCCCCTGAGGGCATCGACGTGTACTTCGACAACGTCGGTGGCGAGCATCTCGAAGCCGCCATCGATGCCATGAACCAGGGTGGCCGGATTGCCCTGTGCGGAGCCATCGCTCAGTACAACACCACCGAGAAGCCCACCGCTCCCCACAACCTGGCACTAATGATCGGCAAGCAGCTCACACTGCGCGGATTCCTCGTAGGCGGCTACCGTCACCTCGGTGGCGAATTCCGCACCCACATGGCAGGGTGGCTCGCCGACAACAAGATTCAGTGGGACGAGACCATCGTCGAAGGCCTGGAGAATGCACCGCAAGCGTTCATCGACCTGATGCGCGGCGCGAACACCGGCAAGATGGTTGTCACGCTGTAACCCGAACAACATCTGGCTCGAACGAATATGAAGGTGGCCGCGAACTTCTCGAAGTTCGCGGCCACCTTCATATCTGAATCAGATCCCGAACGAGACTCCGGTCAACTTCTCCGACAGTGTCCATAAACCCGAGGCTGTCTTCGAATCGTGTGACTTCTTGTTCGACCCCACGACCTTCGGATAACCTCGCTGCTCGAACGGACCGTCCGGTCCGATGTAACTGCCGCCGAAGGCATCCGGCGCGGTTGCCGCCCACAGTTCGGGAAGGGCACCCATCTCCGCGGACTGCGCGAAGATCGAATTGCCGATTCCCATCAGCTTGTCCTGGATCGACTCGGTGTGACCCTGCAGGTTCGTCGACGCGTATCCCGGATGCGAAGCAAGCGCTTTGAGCGAAGATCCCGAGGCCGCAAGCCTGCGTTGAAGTTCGTACGTGAACAACAAATTGGCAAGCTTGGACTGCCCGTAGGCCAACCAGCGGTTGTACTTCCGACGCTCGAAATTGAGATCGTCCAGATCGACAGTTCCGAGCTGATGCAGGGCACTGGACATCGTCACGACACGGTCGGTGAGCTTGTCCTTCAGCAATCCGGTCAACGCGAAGTGCCCGAGATGGTTTGTGCCGATCTGCATTTCGAATCCATCGACAGTCCGGCGAAACGGAACCGCCATCACGCCGGCGTTGTTCACCAGGACGTCGACCTTCTCCGTTGCGTCGGCAAAGGCTCGTACCGACGACAGATCCGAGAGGTCCAATTTGCGGACAACCGCGTTGGGTCCGATCTCGGCGGCCACGGCATCGGCCTTCGTGGTGTCACGACAGGCGAGGACGACGTCGGCCCCGGCTTTGCCAAGCGCCCGTGCGACTACCTCACCCAGTCCGCTGTTCGCCCCCGTGACGACAAATGTGCGGCCGGTCTGATCGACTACGTCTTCTGCGGTCCATTTGGTCATGCATTCCAGCGTACGTGCCTTACCCGCCGGTAGGGAGGGGTCGCTTTTCTGTCATCGCTTGCGTTTGGCGCGGATCGGCTTTGCACCCGGCAGCGGCGGTGCTGCAGCCACCCTGGGCGACGGGGGCGCAGTCACTCCGGGTGTCGGCGACGATTCAGCTTCCTTCTGCTCCGCCGCGATCCGGCCGTAGACCAAATGCTGTTGTCCCAGCGTCCAGCAGTTGTTACTCACGAAATACAGCAGGATCGCCACGGGCGCGAAAGCACCGAAAGCGATCACACCCACCGGAAACACCCACAATGCGAGCTTGTTCATGATCGCTGTTTGAGGGTTGACGGTTCCGGTGACCACTTGGCGCGCGATGGACGCCCGCGACGTGAAATGTGTAGCGACGGCGGCGAAGATCATCAGCGGTACGGCAACCAGAATGATGGAGATACGGCTGACGTCGCCGAACGCTTCCAGTTGCGCTGCCGGACTCGAAATCATGGCGGACAACGGCGCGCCGAACAGTTTGGCGTCGAGAAACGACTGCACGTCCGAGGCACTGAAGAAGTAGTTGGCCGTATTCGCGTTGTCCGCCACCGACATCGGTTCGGTCGGGCTCAGAAACGGGACGTGCGATGCCGCTCCAGTCCGATTGAACGATCGCAGGACGTGATAAAGGCCGATGAACACCGGTGCCTGAACGAGCATCGGCAGACAGCCGAGCAACGGACTGTAGTTGTGTTCCTTCTGCAGCTTGGCCATCTCGACAGTGAGTTTCTGCCGGTCACCCGAATACTTCTTCTGCAACGCCTTGATCTGAGGTTGCAGCTTCTGCATCACCAGTTGGGTGCGGACCTGCTTGACGAAGGGTTTGAACAGCAAAGCCTTGAGCGTGAAGACCAGAAATACGACCGACAACGCCCATACGACGCCGTTGTCGGGTGATCCGGAGATCAGTGAAAAGACCTTGTGCCAGAACCAGAGGATTCCGGACACGGGGTAGTAGACAAAATCGAGCATGACGAATGAACCTCACCGAGAGGCACGCTCAGAGAGATGAGAGCGCGGGAATGGTCGTGGACGCAAGACGTCTGACCGACCTACGACGAGTTCACTCCCGCCGACGGCCGACCTACAAACCGATTCCCGGAGCTCGAGGCTGTGGACGGCCGGGCGCGTCCGGGCTGCTCTGCCTGCGGAAAGCGCCACGCAGGCAGCGTTCGTCATCAGAGGGGCCAGTGGCCGAAACCGTGCACAGCTGCAGAAGTTCGTACTTCGGCGACGTTGCGAGGGCTGCGACCACGAAGACGGCAATCGCAGTTCCCAGCACCGCGGCGCTACCCGACGATCCAAGCGGAGGCACGGCGAGAAGAGCGATGAACGGCAGCAGAATCAGCAACAGTGACCGTGTCACCGTTCCCGTGCTCCGCTGTTGCATGACTGCGAGAGTACAGAACATCTGCCGATTCCAGCTAGACGCTTGCCTCACGTACTTGTTCGCGCAGCCATTTGTGTGCTGGATCGTGGTCCAGCCGACCGTGCCACTGTTGGTGGATGGTGACGGCCGGTAGTTCGGTCGGCACCGCAAACCAAGCGACATCGAGGCGAGCGGCAAAGTATCGGGCAAGCCTTTCCGGCACCAGTGCAACGAGATCGCTGTCGGCCGCCATGAGCGCCGCCGCAACGGGCGAGGCAACCACCGCGATCACCCGCCGGCGCATTCCGACTGCGGACAACGCGTCGTCGATCGGTCCGTGTGTCCGGCCACGTCTGGATGTCGAGACATGTGGATGCTCACACAACTGCGCGAGTGTCGGCTGAGCCGTGCGGGCCAACGGCGACGACTTCGATACCAAGCCCACATGACCCTCTCGGTAGAGAATCTCACTGCACACATCAGAGGACGGCAACGGATCAGCGCCGATATCGAGATCGATCGAACCGTTCCGCAGCGAGTCGACGTCCTCGTTTCCCTCTCCGACACAACGGATTACAGCGTTCGGCGCTTCCGCCGCGAAACGCCGGACCAGAGCCGGGGTGAGGCTGGCCGCCGTGCCCTCGTTGATTCGGATCACGAAAGTCCGCTCGAGTTCTGCTGGTTCGAAGTTCTTGCGGTCGATCAACAGGCCTTGCGCCCCTTCCAGGAGCGATCGGACCTGAGGTGCTGCACGCAACGCAAACGGCGTCGGTACCAACCCACGCCCGGCACGAACAAAGATCGGGTCATCCATCGCACTCCGGAGACGCCCCAAAGCCCTACTGGTTGCCGGTATCGACAAGTTCAATCGCTCGGCCGCGCCGGTGACACTGCCCTCCGCTACCAGAGCGTCGAACACTCTCAAAAGATTGAGGTCCATATCCATCGCCATAGTTGCACCATACGCAACTATCTACTGCAATCTTTGCAGTAGACGCACGTTACCGAGATCCCTACTGTCGTTTCAGTAGCCGAATTGGCTGTCGATCAACAACTCCCGCAATAGAACAAATTTCCGCAAAGAGGTGCGTCTTGTCCACAAATACTTCGATACCGACGGAGGGTCGGGCGAACTCGGACGCGCGACAAGGATTGGTGCTCGCAACGTTGTGCGCGGTCACCGTCCTCGTTATTGCGTTCGTCGCGGCCATCAACCTGGCAGTTCCGCTCCTGACGTCCGGGTCTCTGCATCCTTCCTCGACGCAGCTTCTATGGATCGTCGATTCCTACGTCACGGTCTTCGCCTGTCTGGTGATCCCCTGCGGGGCACTCGGTGATCGCTTCGGACGCAAAGGGGTGCTGACCATCGGGTTGATCCTCTTCGCAGCAGGCGCCGCCGTGTCCGCGAGTTCCCCCACAGTGGCGGTGATGCTGATCGGCCGCTGCGTCACCGGAGTCGGAGCCGCCTGTGTTCTGTCGAACAGCCTCGCAATCCTCATGCACGCGACTCCCCCACAGAAGCGTCCTCGCGCAATTGCCATTTGGGCATCGTCGACCGGATTCGGCGGCGTGGCAGGGAATGTCGGTGGTGGCGCGCTTCTGCAGACCGGGTCCTGGCGCTGGTTGTTCGTCGCCGTCGTACCCATCGCGGTGGCAGGTGCTGCCGCAGTCGCCAACCTTGCTCCTCGCACCCCTCGAAATCACCGCGGTCTCGACCCCGTCGGAACCGTCTTGCTGACGGCGGCGACGTTCGGGTTGCTGGTCGGCGTCATCGAAGGACCCGAAAGTGGTTGGGGCAGCATCACGGTGATCTCAGCATTCGTCGCGTCGGCGGCGCTTTATGCGGCATGGATCATCGTCGAGCTCCGCGTCGAGCAACCCTTGCTGGATCCGCGGTTGTTCCGCCTTCCTCTGCTGCGCGCGGGATGCCTGGGAATGACCGTCGCGTTCTTCGGTCTGTTCGCACTGTTCTACGTCAACGCATCATTTCTGCAGTACGCCAAGGGATTCAGCGTTCTCACCACCGGCCTGGCGGTGATACCGCTGACCATTCCACTGCTGTTCGGTGCTCGCTTCGTGCCGCTGATCTCGGCTCGTCTGGGTTCCACCATCACCGTGGCGGCAGCGTTCGCGTTCATCGGGGTCGGCATGTTCGGGCTGTCGACCAGCACAGCCCACACTCCCTATTTCGCCTACGCGTTGTGGCTCGTCGTCATCGGCATCGGCGCGGCAGCCGCGCTCCCCGTATTGACTCACGACATCGCGGACTCGCTGCCCCTCGAACAGGCAGGCGTCGGTTCAGGACTGCAGGCGACGGCACGAGAATTCGGCAGCGCCTTGGGCGTCGCCGTCATCGGCACCATCTTGACCAGCCGTTTCATCAGCGCATTGCCCGACGCGATGCGCGACGGAGACGGCGCCGCGCCACGCACGGTCGCAGACGGACTCGAGATGGCCGACACTCCCCTCGCTCACGACGCCGTCCTGAGTGCCTTCACCACCGGCGCGGACAGCGCCGTGCGCGTCATCGCGGTCATCACCCTGATCGCCGGCTGCCTGGTCACTGCGCAATCCGCGTGGTCGAACAGAACGCGAACGAAGGAGACAGAACAGGTGCACTGACAGCTCGTCCGGCCAGTGATTCCGTCAGCACCTGGCCGAACAATTCCGCATCGTCGATAAGCCAATTGTGATTGCCAGGAACCTCGCGAACCTCGGGATCACCCAAGGCGGCGCAGACAGCATGAAAACTCGTTCGCGGAATCACATGATCATCAGCTCCCCACAACACGACAACAGGCATCGCGCGGACTGCGATCTCTTCGAGTGCATCGATGAGATCCGCAGTCCGCGCGAGGTTGCCCGTTTGCCACACTCCACGGGCGTTGCGAAGCGCGTTGAACGCGAACTCGTCGAGTCGAACCTGCGGGATTCTGCGAGCGTGTACCGACTCGACAGCCTCGACCATCGCCGACACACACCAGTTCCACCACGGACGTTCGCGAATCGGGCGCTTCTGACCACCAGCACTCGACCACACGCCACCACCAACCGAGTTCACCAGAACCAAGCGCGAGACTCGCGTGGGGAAGTCCCGCGCCACTGCTGTCGCTACACCGCCGCCGAACGAATGCCCGACGACGGTCACCGGACCGGTAACTCCGGCCGCGTCGAGAAACCGCGTCACCCACGCCGCATAACCTTCGAAGTTGCGATTGGCTCGGTCTAGTTCAGCCGTACCGCCAAGTCTCGGAAGCGCAGGCGCAATCACCCTGGATCCCCGGTGAACGACGGCAGCAAGCGCAGATCCATAGGCGCGAGGGGACAACCCCCAACCGTGCAGAAACAGCACTGTCTCGCCGTGCCCACCGACGCCGAAGTCGACAGGTCGAGAATCGACCACGGCGGTGCGCCACTCGATGAATGCATCGGTTCGACTTGCGGAGACAATCATGATCAAATCCCAGTTCAGGTGAGGTTTTTCTCCGGGTGAAGTATCGAACTCGATGTTGCCGCGCACGCACCGGCGCGGCGACGACCGTAGTACCTGCATCGGTACCTACTTCTTTCTTCTGCCACTTCGCGAGACGTCACGATTGCCGACACGCCACTCGAAAACAGGTATGCATCCCGTCCAACTGACCGGCGCGAACACGTCGAGGCGAAACCAGGCTGTGTGTCACAAGCCGAAGCCCGATCACGCCCAGCCGGATACCTGCTTCGGGACGCACCGACGCGAAGGCAACACGAGAAATGTCGCACCACCGATTCACCAGCCCCAGCACGACGAAGAACGCACTCGGAAGGGCGCTTGTCATCGGCGCTCTTTCACTGACAACCCTTGCCGTCAGTATCGACACCGCGAACGCTCAGGCCCCCTTGCTTCCGGACTGGAACACCGCCGGAGTTTCCGTCGTCACGAATCCGGCGAAAGTGTCAGCTTTCGATTCCTCGGATGGAGGCCGCGCATTGGCAGCCGCAGAGTCCAAGATCGGCGCACCGTACGTCTGGGGCGCGACCGGACCGGACTCGTTCGACTGCTCCGGCCTCGTTCAATGGGCCTATGCACAAGCGGGCGTTTCAATTCCGCGAACTACCTACGACCAGGCGGTCGGCGGAGCTCCGATTTCCCGGGACGATCTCCAGCCAGGTGACGTAGTCCTGTACTACGGCGGGGAACATGTGGGGATCTATGCCGGAGGCGGTGAGGTCCTTCACGCCCCGACGTCCGGGGAGTCGGTCAAACGCGCACCCGTGGACTCGATGCCATACTATCTCGCCCGGCGCTACTGACATGTATCACGTCAACTTGACAAAAAGTCTTGTATCGCAACGATATTCGGGCCGTTCATCACGATCCGAATGCTTGACACTCCCCCAATGCGCGGAATGTGATGCCATCCTCTCCCCCGCGAGCGCGGTCTGCACCAGGTGTCGCGGAGCGCGGTTGGACGTAACGCGGTGTTGCGGAGACGGCACTGTCGTGTCCTGGCGAACGGTTCACGGCGACCCCACGACCGTTCTCGCCATCGTCGAATTGGACGAGGGGCCGTGGCTGTACACGTTGCTCACGGAATCCCCGCGCGCGGATGCGTCCGGACCGCTGCGAGTATTGTTTCAACGGCGAGAACTAGGTAAGCGGTACCCGGTGTTCTGCCTGTGCGGCGACGATCGGGGAGAACTGCAATCGGACTTCAGCTCCGATCTGCTGAACCATTGACCTCGCGCGAGTCACGCTCCTGCGCAGTCGATACCACCCACGCCGCGATCTGCGCTCTGGAGGTGAAACCCAATTTCGTCAGCACGTGCTCCACGTGCCCCTGTGCTGTCCGCGGCGAAATGACGAGATGCTCTGCGACAGCGCGATTGGTCAGGCCCTGCGCAACCAGTTCCGCAACCTGCAGTTCACGACGAGTAAGTCGAATCGCCTCGGTCGACGATGTGTCCGGGACTCTGTGATGCTCGTCGAGCGCGTACGCGACAGCTTCACCCTCGGTCATCACAATTCCCCGGTGAAACTGCTTGTCGAAAGCACCCTTACCCAATGCCTTTTGAGCATCGTTTGCCGCCTTGTCATGGTGGGGTGACAAGATCGGAAGCCCCGCGAGCCGACTCCCGACCTTCTGCCAGTACATCGCCGCAGCGCCGAGTAGAACCGCCGATTGCTTCCAATCACGTTGCGCTGCAGCAATCCACGCCAACTGTTCGATACACCACGCCGAGTTCATTGAAGCGGCCGTGGCCCGCAGACTTCGCGCCAAATGGTCACGTGCGCGCTCGAGGTCACCTCGAAACCAGTCCACAAGCCCTAGATTGCTAAGCGCCGACGCCTGATACATCACTTCGTGCGGCGGTCCGGTGATGGCAAGGGACTCGTCGAAACACTCCACCGATCGCTCCAGCGCGCCGGTAAAGATGCAAGCGAGCCCGAGGGTAATCAAGCCGGCCACTTTGTGCTCCAGATTCTCAGCTGATTGGAAAAGCGATACGGCAGCCTCCAACTTCCTGGCGGCAGTGTCGAATTCGCCGTTGAACGTGTCGACATATCCGTCCGCCCATCCAGCCAAGCCTCGAGAGCGTACATCTCCCACGACCTCGGCAAGGCGCCAACTCTCCTCTACCTGTCCGCGCGCCCGGACGAGGTCACCCTGTATCCCATGCGCTACGGCGTCGATACACAGAATTTCCACGCGATAAGTGTCCGGCTCCCCATCGGAAGCTCTCAGGGTTCGATCCGCCCAGTGCCGCGCCGAAGCGATCCGACCGCCGAGAACCCAGAATCGGTACAGCGCCGCGACCATTCGCGTCGCTGATCGCGTCTGACCCGGCGTCGAGATCGAAAACTCCAGCGCGTCGTAGACGTTGTGCAGTTCACGACCCAGCCTTGCGATCCACGCAGCTTGCTGGTCGCTGATCCACTCGGCTTCCGCACGAACGACCAGCGCTTCGAACCAATCACGGTGGCGCCGTCGAAGTTCCACGTAGTCGTTCGAGAACTCGGCCTTCTCTCGTCCGTACTCCCGGAGTAGATCGAGAAGGTGGTATCTGACTGAGCCGTCGATCTCCTCACGAATGAGGATGGACTTCTCGACCAGCGCAGTGACGAGATCGAGCACTTCCGTCGAACTCGAATCCTGCCCGCAAACACCCTCGGCAGCATCGAGATCGAACCCACCCGAGAACACCGACAGCCTCGCCCACAACCGTTGTTCACGCGGTGAGCACAAGTCGTAACTCCAATCGATCGACAATCGCAGGGTCTGCTGACGACTGGGAACATCACGCCCACCGGAAGTCAAAAGGCTGTAACGATCAGAAAGCCGATACATGATCTGCTCCGCCGACATAGATCGCAGCCGAGCAGCAGCCAACTCGATCGGCAACGGCAATCCGTCCAGATCGTGGCAGATACGGGCAACGGCATTCCGGTTCCCTTCGGTCAACACGAAACCCGGCACCACAGTCGCAGCTCTTTCTGCGAACAACAAAACAGACTCGTACCGAGCCAGCCCATCGAAAGCGCGCGGCCCCCGCAGTTCCGGCGTAGTGAGAGAAGGAACCCGCATCACCACCTCACCGCCCACACCCAGAGACTCTCGCGACGTCGCCAGAATCTTCACACCAGCACACCGACGCAAGATCGCCCCGGCAAGCCTGGCAACCGAATCCACCAGGTGTTCACAGTTGTCGAACACCAACAGCAGACTCCGATCGGCGCAAAATTCGATCAAAGCGCGCAGCGGATCAGACGACGAAACCGGCCGCACCCCCAAAGTCACGGCGACATAATCCGCGAGCAGATCCGGATCCGACAACTCCCCCAACTCCACCAACCAGGTACCGTCGCTGAACACCCGCTGCAGCGCACCCGCAAGCCGAATCGCGAGACGTGTCTTGCCCACGCCCCCGACGCCGGTCAGCGTCAACAAACGGGACGACTCGAACAATCTTCTGGCATCGGCCAACTCACGCCGCCGACCGACAAAACTCGTCAACTCCAACGGCAAGTTACCGACAACCCGATGATCGGCTTCTGCACGCACAGCGGATGCCATCGACCGACTCGCTTTCTGCGATTCCACTCCAAAACCAACGCTACCCCCGCGAACTGCACCCGAGAAGCGCTCACCACTGCCCGCGATCTCAGCCTCGGGAGTCGGTCTCCTGCTCGGTCGACACGAACCACGCCGCGATCTGCGCTCTGGAGGTGAAACCCAATTTGGTCAGCACATGCTCCACATGACCCTGAGCCGTACGAAGCGAGATCACGAGATGTTCCGCGATAGCGCGATTGGTCAGGCCCCGCGCAACGAGTTCCGCAACTTGCTGCTCACGACGAGTCAGGTGAGGTGCCTCAGTTGACGATGAACCCGGAACACTGCGACGCTCGTCGAGCGCATACGCGACAGCTTCACTCTCGGACATCACAAATCCGTTGCGAAACGACTTGTCGAAAGCACTCTTACCCATAGCCCTACGAGCAGTCTCTGCCGCAGTGTCGTGATGCGGCGACAAACCCGGCAGGCCCGCCAGCCGACCCCCGACCTTCTGCCAATACATGGCTGCCGCGCCGAGCAGAACCGCGGAATTCTTCCAATCACGTTGCGCTGCAGCAATCCACGCCAGTGGTTCGATACACCACGCCGAGTTCATCGGGGCATCGAGAATTCTCAGACTTCGCGTCAAATAATCACGTGCGTCATCTAATTCACCTCGGAGCCAGCCCACGAGCCCGAGGGTTCCCAACGCAAAAGCCTGGAACATGACTTCGTTGGCGGGCACGGTGATCGCGAGAGTCTCTTCGTTGCACTCCACCGAGCGATCGAGGGCCCCGGAAAGAAAGTACGCGATCCCCAGGGTGTCCAGGCCGATCACCACATGCAGCAGATTTTCGTCCAATCGAAACAGCGTCAACGCGGATTCCAACTTGGCTGTAGCGGTATCGAAGTTGCCTCTGAACGTATCGACGTATCCGTCACCCCATGCCGCGAGACCGCGTGAGCGTACGTCCGCCAAGGCATTCGCCAGGTGCCAACTCTCGTCGACCAGCGCTTGTGCCCGTTCGAGTTCCCCCTGCATCGCGTGATTCACAGCGTCGATGGCCAAGACATCAACGCGGAACGGGTCGAGCTCCCGATCCTCTGTATTCAGAGCTCGATCCGTCCAATACCGTGCCTGCACAAGCAATCCACCAGAAAGCCAGAATCTGTACAACGCAGCGACCATTCGCGTCGCAGATCGCGCCTCTCCGGTAGTGGAAATCGAAAACTCCAGCGCGTCGTAGACGTTGTGCTGTTCACGACCCAGCCGTGCGATCCACGCCGCTTGCCGGTCACTGATCCACTCGGCTTCCGCACGAACAACCAGCGCTTCGAACCAATCACGGTGGCGCCGTTGAAGTTCCACGTAGTCGTTCGAGATCTCGGCCTTCTCTCGTCCGTACTCCCGCAGGAGGTCGAGCAGGTGATAGCGAACGGTGCCGTCGATCTCCTCACGAATGAGGATGGACTTCTCGACCAACGCAGTGACGAGATCGAGCACTTCCGTCGAACTCGAATCCTGCCCGCACACTCCCTCGGCAGCGTCCAGCTCGAACCCGCCGGAAAATACTGTCAGCCGACCCCACAGCTGCTGCTCCGGAGGCGAGCACAAGTCGTAACTCCAATCGATCGACAAGCGGAGAGTCTGCTGACGACTCGGTACGTCGCGTCCACCGGAAGTCAAAAGGCGGTAACGATCCGAGAGCCGATCCATGATCTGCTCCGCCGACATACCGCGCAGGCGAGCGGCCGCCAACTCGATCGGAAGCGGGAGTCCATCCAGGTCGTGACAGATATGAGCAACGGCGCGCTTGTTCTCCTCAGTGAGGGTGAAACCGGGGACGACTGAAGCCGCACGCTCGGTGAACAACGACACGGATTCGTACTGGGCAAGTCCCTCGAATTCGCGCGGCTGTTGCTGCGGTGTGGTGAGCGAGGGAACGCGCATCGTCACCTCACCGCCCATTCCCAACGATTCTCTGCTCGTCGCCAAGATCTTGACACCGGCACACCGCCGTAGGATCGCACCGGCAAACAGAGCGACGGCATCGACCAGATGTTCGCAGTTGTCGAGTACCAACAGCAGACTGCGATCGGAGCAGTAGTCGATCACAGTGTGCAGCGGGTCCGACGAGGACACCGGCCGCACCCCCAAAATCACGGCGACATAATCCTCGAGGAGTTCTGGATCCGTCTGCTCGCCCAACTCCACCAACCACGCGCCGTCTCGGAACACCCGCTGGAGCGCACTCGCAAGCCGGATCGCGAGCCGCGTCTTGCCGACACCTCCGATACCGGTGAGCGTCAATAAACGGGACGACTCGAACAATCTTCTGGCTTCGGCCAACTCACGCCGTCGGCCGACAAAACTCGTCAACTCCAAGGGCAAGTTGCCGACAACTCGCTGGTCGGCTTCTGATCGCACAACGGATGCCATCGACCGACTCGCTTTCTGCCAACCACTACAAATCAACGCTACCCCCGCGTTCGTCGCCCTGAGCAGCGCTCACATCTGCTTCGTCATCGCAGTCGAAATGTCGGCCCTCACGCATGCGATTCACGACGGCCATGCCGGTGTCACGCGCCCGAAACAACGGATTTCTACCCTGGCAGCGACGAGAAGGGAGACCGACATGCCACCGCGCCGTAGATCGGTACTACTGACGCAACTGGTAATCGACGCTCCCGGCAGTCCACAACAAACGATCCTCGACGAACTGCGCCGAGTGATTCTGTCGGGTTCGGCGCCTCCGGGTACCCCGATCCCTCTCGGCGACGTGGCTGATGTGTTCGGGGTCAGCCGAATACCAGTGCGGGAATCGCTGAAGACCCTGGTCGGAGAGTCGTTGGTCGACCACCGCCACCAATTCGGCTACACCGTTGCTCAGTTGACGCCGGCAGAACTGCGCGAGATGTACATCGTCCGCGAAACTCTCGAATCAGCTGCATTGGCCGTCGCCGTCGAGCAGGCCACCGAAGAGGATCACGAACACGCCGTCGAGGTGAATTCCCGTCTGGAGATCGCGTTGCGCTACGACGACTCTCAGTCCTATCACTGTGAGAGCCGAAACTTTCACCTCGCACTGACCCGACCGTCGCAAATGCTTCGACTTCTGCACATGTTCGAAGCTGCCTGGAACATCACCGAACCGGTACAGCCGATGGTCCATGTTGCCGGCGTCGATCGCCAGGTTCTGCACTCCGATCACACCGCGATGCTGGACGCATTCCTGCGTCGGGACGCAGCCGCTCTTCTGAGTGCTTCCGAAATCCATCATCGCCGACTCAACACCGTGATCGCGACTCTGCCGACAGACACCGGCCTACTGGCCGAGAAAGATATACCGATTGCGCAATAGCTGTGCAACACAGCGTCGATACCTTTCTCTCAACACAGTTTTCATCACTGACGCTGAGAGCTCGTGCACTGTCCGCTGATTTCCTGCACTGATGCACAGGAGCTGTCATGACCGACATTCTTCCGTCCCGAACGACCACTGCCCCAACTCCCCCAAAGGAAACCGGCTCGGCCGACCTCGTCGAAGCCGCGGGCCACCCGGTCGGCGGCGGACTGATCAAACCGGGCTACGACCCTCGCTTGACCAACGAGGATCTGGCGCCGCTTCGCAAGCAGACCTGGTCGTCGTACAACATCTTCGCCTTCTGGATGTCCGACGTACACAGCGTCGGCGGATATGTCACTGCCGGTAGTCTTTTCGCACTGGGATTGGCCAGCTGGCAAGTACTCGTCGCCCTGCTGGTCGGTATCACGATCGTTTACTTCTTCTGCAATCTCGTCGCCAAGCCCAGCCAAGTTACCGGCGTACCGTATCCGGTGATCTGCCGCAGCGTGTTCGGTGTCCTCGGCGCGAACATCCCGGCAATCATTCGTGGCCTGATTGCCGTGGCCTGGTACGGGATTCAAACCTTTCTCGCTTCGGCAGCCCTCGATGTCGTACTGATCAAACTCTTTCCGTCACTCGCACCGTATGCCGTCGTCGAAGATTACGGATTCGCCGGACTCTCCGCACTGGGCTGGGGAAGTTTCATGCTCCTGTGGGTACTTCAGGCCTGTGTCTTCTGGCGAGGCATGGAATCGATCCGCCGCTTCATCGACTTCTGCGGGCCGGCTGTGTATGTCGTGATGTTCATGCTGTGCGGGTACCTCATCTACCAGGCAGGCTGGAGCGCTGTCGATCTCACACTCGGCGACGTCAAGTACTCCGGTTTCGACGCCGTGCCGGTCATGCTCGGTGCGATCGCTCTGGTTGTCTCGTACTTCTCCGGACCGATGCTCAACTTCGGTGACTTCTCCCGCTACGGGAAGTCGTTCACTGCAGTCAAGAAGGGCAACTTCCTCGGTTTGCCGTTGAACTTCCTCGTATTCTCGGTGTTGGTCGTCGTCACGGCGTCGTTGACACTGCCGGTGTACGGCGAACTGATCACCGATCCCGTCGCAACAGTGGCACGAATCGACAGCACCTTCGCCATCGTCCTCGGCGCACTCACCTTCACCATCGCCACGATCGGCATCAACATCGTGGCCAACTTCATTTCCCCCGCCTTCGACTTCTCCAACGTGAGCCCGCAGAAGATCAGCTGGCGCGCCGGCGGGATGATCGCGGCGATCGGCTCGATCCTCATCACCCCGTGGAACCTCTACAACAATCCCGACGTCATCCACTACACGCTCGAAACCCTCGGAGCCTTCATCGGTCCGCTGTTCGGAATCCTGATTGCCGACTACTACCTCGTGCGCAAGCAGAAGGTGATCGTCGACGAACTGTTCAGCATGTCGCCGACCGGAACCTACTGGTACAGCAAGGGATACAATCCTGCTGCAGTGATCGCCACCGTGGTGGGAGCCGTCGTCGCAATGGTCCCGGTCCTGGGCAAGGACCTCACCGGGATGTACACCGCAGCGCAGTACAGCTGGTTCATCGGTTGCGGGCTCGGATTTGCCGTCTACTACCTACTCGCCACGCGCACTTCCCTGGCTGTCCGGAATGCTTCTTCTCCCGACACTGTGACGGTCGACTGATCGTCATGAGAATCAAGGTGATCAACCCCAACACCACGTGGGCGATGACCGCCAAGATCGAGGAATGTGCCCGGGCCGTCGCGGGCTCGGGCACATTCGTCGAGGCCGTCAGCCCTGCGATGGGTCCCGCGTCGATCGAAAGCCACTACGACGAAGCTCTCAGCATCCCCGGAATCCTGGCCGAGATCGCCGCCGGAGAAAAGAACGAAGTCGACGGCTACGTCATTGCTTGCTTCGGTGACCCAGGCCTGGATGCAGCCAGAGAGCTGGCCAAGGGCCCCGTCGTAGCTGTTGCCGAAGCGTCAATGAACTACGCAAGTTTCCTGGGACGCGGATTCAGCATCGTGACCACCCTCGGTCGAACCCGCGGCCGCGCAGCCGATCTGGTGGACCGGTACGGCATGCAGGCTCGGTGCCGGGGTATCCACTCCTGCGAGATTCCGGTTCTGGAACTCGATCGTGATCCCGACGCGCGAAAGGTGATCTTGGAAGCCTGTTTCGACGCATTGGAGCAAGACGACTCGGACGTCCTCGTGCTGGGTTGCGCCGGTATGGCGGACCTGTGCCAGGACTTGTCCGACGAACTCGGTGTCCCGGTAGTCGACGGCGTTGCCGCTGGGGTCACGATGGTTCAATCGTTGGTCACCCTCGGACTGTCGACCAGTGCGCGCGGCGAGTTCTCACGGCCACTGCCCAAAATCTACACCGGCACACTGACACCGTTCTCGCTGTGAACATGCCCGAGCGAGAGTCGAGCACCGATCGTCACCAGCGCAAGGACCGCGAACAATACTCCGGCCCAGACTAATTGGCGGGTTTCGAAATGCGCGAGAAACAGTCCACCGACCGCAGTTCCGAGCGTGATCCCCAAGTTGGAGAACGAGATGAAAAGGCTGTTGCCGAATTCAGGCGCGTCGACTGCGTCTCGCCCCATCCAACTCTGCGAAACCACCAGTCCACCGGAATGCACTACACCCCAAACCAACACGGCTACAACCATCGCACCGAAGTACGGGCCTGCCAGATAGAGCATCACGTAGACGACGATGTACAGCAAGGGAAAAGCCACAACCGTGCGCACCACACTCTTGGCGAGCACCGCCCCGAAGACGAAGTTGCCGAAGATCATCACGACACCGAAAGCCAAGAGCATCGCGCTGATCCACGATCCGCTCATGCCCGTCACTCCGCCGAGGTATTCGGCGAAGTATCCGTACACCGAGAACATGGCTGCGAAGACGAAGGTGACGGAAAGGATGGTCAACCACACGCGCGGCCGGCGAAGGATCCCGACCTGTGCGCCGTACGACAGGCGTTGTGTCACCGGAGCCGAGGGCAGAAGTACGACAATCCCGAGAAACGCGAGAACGTTGACCACGGCACCGAAAACGAAGGCAGTGGACACCGAGAAGTTCTCGGCCAGATACGACGTCAACGGAACACCGAATGCGAATCCTACTGTGACACCTGCAAATACTTTCGTCACAGCTGCAGTTGCTTCCTCCGGTGGCACCAGTCGAACCGCACTCGCGAGTGCGAGCGCGAAGAAGACCGGGTGAACCACGGCGGGAATGATCCGAAATGCAAACATCACCTCGAAACTCGACGTGCTCGCGTACACCATGTTGGAGACCGCAAAGACTGCAATCGCCACCAACAGAACGGTTTTCCTGTTGATTCCCGAGGTGATCAGCGTCGTGAACGGACCGGTCACCGCCACGACGAGCGCAAACACACCGACCAACCATCCGGCAGTGGACGCGGTGATACCGAACTTTTCGCTGACCTGAGGCAGAACCCCGATAATGCCCATCTCCGTAGTGATGATTCCGAATACACCCAACGCCAGAACCGGTATCAACAATTTCGACTTCACGACACACTCCTTACTACTACGCCACACAAGACAGATAGATATCTAGATATATAGATATGTTTGATTGAGCAAAACCGGCCGACGAGGGCAATCCGACCGCTACAGCTTTTCGCGAACGAATTCCCTGAACTCGCCGATCACGGTTTCGTTTCGTCGGTAGTACGTCCACTTCCCGATGCGCTCGGACTCGAGCAGACCCACATCTTTCATGCCCTGCAGGTACCCCGAGATCACCGACTGGGCAAGTCCCGATCGCCCCTGAATGTCACCGACACAGACTCCGATGTGAAACCCGAGATCCTGTTGCGTGTACGAGTCCTCGTCGAAATACTTCGCCGGATGCGCGAGCCACTCCAAGATCTGCAGACGAGTCGCGTTGGACAGCGCCTTGAAGATCGCCAAAGCATCCATGGACCGCACCCCTTCTCCTCGCCAACCGGAACGCATCTACTTTTATGGATATGTTTGGCGAAGTCAAGCCCGATTCGGACGCAAAGCTACGTACGTCACATCGACGCATTTGAAGTGAGCTGTGCCACTTACGTTTCGACGACCTGCGGAAATCTCAGCGCCGACTTTCTATCTGTGACGACTTGTTTATAGTTATCGCCAACAACGAATTGCCGGAAGTTTCCGGTTCGCCCGAGAATGCTCGCGGGTGAACACAATTCGCTCAACACCAGCCGTACCCGGCTAGTCATTCGGGAGTCGAACCATGAACACACCGCATCAGTTCAGGGCCGTCCCCACATGGTGATGTCGAAGCTCGCCAAGTGGCAGCTGGTCGCCCTCGTCGTGGTTGCACTCCTGGGTTTGATCTATGTCGGAGCGAAATACGTACGGCTGGACAATCTTCTGGGATTCGGCCAATACACGGTCAAAACCGAACTGGCGACGTCCGGTGGCATCTTCACCAACGCCGAAGTGACCTATCGCGGTGTACCCGTCGGACGCGTCGGCGACATGTCGCTCACGTCCGACGGAATCGAAGTCGACCTGTTGATCGACAGCAATGCTCCACAGATTCCCGCATCCGCGCGAGCCGTGGTGGCCAATCGCTCAGCCATCGGTGAACAGTACGTCGACCTTCAGCCCGATACCGACCAGGGCCCGTTCCTCGAAGACGGCTCGGTGATCGCCGTGGGCGACACCACCACGCCGATTCCCATCGAGAACGTCTTGACCAGCGCCAACGGTCTGGTGCACTCCGTTCCGGTCGACGCACTCCACACCGTCGCGAAGGAACTCGGCGCGGCATTCAACGGCAAGGGCGAAGATCTGCAAGTCCTTGCCGACTCGCTGTCGGGGATTTCCCAGTCGGGCCTCGACACCCTTCCCCAGACCCTCGGACTGATCCGCGACAGCCAGACGGTACTCACGACCCAGTCCGATCAATCGTCGGCGATCAAGCAGTTCAGCACCGACCTCGACGCACTGACTGCGCAATTGCGCACCAGCGACCCCGACATCCGACGCGTGATCGACAACGGCATACCGGCCAGCGAACAAGTCGGCTCTCTCGTCACCGAAGCCGGCCCCGCGCTCACGACCAACCTCTCCAACCTCTCCGCCGTTGCAGCGGCAGCCGCCCCGACACTGCCCTCGCTGCAGCCCTTCCTGCTCTTCCTGCCTGCCCTCGCCGGGGCGGCGCCCACCGTTGCACCGGGAGACGGCACGGTACATCTGGGCTTGGTACTCGAGACCAACAACCCGCTCTCGTGCACCGTCGGTTACGAAGGGACCATGGCGATCCTCGACGAGATGAAGCGCAAAGACCCGAACTTCGACGACACGACGCAGAACTTCCCGTTGAACACTGCCGCCAACTGCCAGGCACCTCAGGGCAGCGAAACGGGAGTTCGGAGCGCCAACCGCATCGCGTTCGCCGACCCGAACACCTCGCAACCGTGGGACAGCAAGCCCAAGGTGGACCCGGACAAGCTGAACCTGAACCCGATTGCCACTCAACTCGCACCGATGCTCGGTGCGACCCCGAAGTAGCCGTAAACAACTGGCACCGTCGACGCTCCGCGACGATGATGATGTGATGTCGCAAGGAACGCCTGAAGGCGAGTCACAGAGCATGTCACGAAGTTTCGAGGAACTTGTCGCCGAAGCCGAATCCGCCTCCGTCGACGGGTGGGACTTCTCGTGGCTCGACGGGCGCGCCACGGAGCAGCGTCCGTCGTGGGGGTATCAGAGGTTGATGGGTGAACGTCTCGGTGGAGCCGGCGCTGCGCTGGACATCCAGACCGGCGGCGGCGAAGTCCTCGCCGCTGCACCGACACTCCCGCCGGTGATGGCGGCAACCGAATCCTGGCCACCGAACGTAACCAAGGCCACCGCGCTTCTGCGTCCCCGAGGTGTGGTGGTGGTCGCGGATCCGGACGAGCCACCGCTACCGTTTGCCGATTCGGCTTTCGATCTGGTGACCAGTCGACACCCTGCGACGGTGTGGTGGGCCGAGATCGCTCGGGTACTCGAACCGGGAGGAACGTACTTCGCTCAACATGTCGGTCACGCCAGCGTGTTCGAACTCGTCGAGTTCTTCCTCGGTCCTCAGCCGCAGGCTCGTCGCGGACGGCACTACGAGGACGAAAGCGCCGACGCGATTTCGGCCGGGCTCACCGTCGTCGACCTTCGTTTCGAGCGTCTTCGCATGGAATTCTTCGATATCGGCGCCGTTGTCTACTTCTTACGCAAGGTGATCTGGATGGTTCCGGGATTCACCGTCGCGCAGTATCTGGACCGGCTCCGGGAACTCGATCAGCAGATCCGTCGAGACGGATCTTTTGTCGCGTACTCGAGTCGATTTCTGATCGAGGCGCGCAAATAGCCCCGCATTACGCGGGGTGAATGGTCTTCCAGTGCTCGGCGATGTCGATTCGCCGCGTGATCCAGACCTTTTCGTGTGACTGCACATGGTCCAGGAAACGCTCGAGGGCGGCAGCTCGGGCAGGGCGTCCGACTATGCGGCAGTGCAACCCGACGGAGAGCATCTTCGGTGATCCGGCCGTTCCCTCCGCATACAGCACGTCGAAGGCGTCACGTAGGTGCGCAAAGAACTGATCGCCGCTGGGAAATCCTGCTGGAGAGGCGAAACGCATGTCGTTGGTATCGAGCGTGTACGGAACGACGAGATGCTTCACCGACTCTGTGCCACGCGGAACGTCTACCCAGTACGGCAGATCGTCGGCGTACGAATCGGAGTCGTAGACGAAGCCGCCGTGCTCGACCACCAATTCGCGGGTGTTCGGTGAATCGCGTCCGGTATACCAACCGAGAGGCGCCGAACCCGTCAGATCTTGCAGAATCTGGACTGCCTCGGCCATGTCGGCGCGTTCACGCTCGATGTCCACGGATTGGTAAGACTTCCAACGTAATCCGTGACACGCGATCTCGTGACCCAACTCCTGAAAAGCACTGACTGCTTCCGGGTTACGCTGCATTGCCCGCGCCACCGCAAAGACCGTGAGAGGCAGGTTTCGCCGCTCGAAGGTCTGCAGGACACGCCACAACCCGGCCCGGGAGCCGTACTCGTACAGCGATTCCATGCTCATGTGTCGATTCGGAAATGCCTCCGCCGGAGTCATTTCCGACAGAAAAGTCTCCGAAGCCGCGTCCCCGTCGAGGACGTTGTTCTCGGCTCCCTCTTCGTAGTTGAGTACGAACTGAACCGCTATCCGCGCGTCGCCGGGCCAGTGCGGATGCGGCGGATGAGGGCCATACCCCACCATGTCCCGGGGATAGTCGTCGCGCGGATAGTCGCTCATGGCAACAACTTTACCGTCAGCGCCCGGAGATCACAGCGCGAGCAGCGTCGGTGAGTACGCCGAATACTCTCAGCCGCGCCAGGCCACCGTCCGGGAAGATGTCCAGACGAACATCGGTGACCGGAACTTCGGAATCGATCGGAAAGCGATGGCGCGTGTCCGGACGCAGCGTCGTACGCGGCAACAGTTCGAACCACTCCCCTTCCGGAGTTCGGCCGGTCAGAGCGCCCTCACCTGGACTGTTTCCGAGGAAGTACGAGGTGTCGATCTCGACGAAACTCAACACGCCTTCACCCGCGAGTTGTACTTGCACCCAGTCGTTTCCGTCGTCGCGGCGCCTGGCGGTCTCCCACCCGTCCCCCATCGAAGCAGCGCGTCCGGGGAACAGAATGTTCTGCGGTGAGCTGTAGAACATGTTGGAGCAATCGGTCACGCGGCCACCGTTTTCGAGTGCTGCAAGGTCCAACGGCCCGGCATCGAGGAAACGCGGGTCTGGCCGTGCTTCACCGTGAACACGGAATCTCGCAACGCCGCCGTCCGGATAAATGGTCAGCTTGACGTGCGTCCATCGATCCTCCGAAACCACCGAGAACGGATTCTCCGAGTCACCGTGCACGGTCGAGCGTTCGACGATGGTTGTCCACTCGCCGGATCCGGCCAGGTCGACGGGATCCGGATACCCGTCGACGGAGATTGCTTCCACCGAGATCTCGGGCGGGTAATTGCCCTTGAACCACGCGGTGTCGACCACGACGCCCCGCACCACTCCAGGAACACCGAGGCGCACGATCGCCTCGTCATGACCTGCCACACGGCGACGACGCGTCTCCCAACCGTCGTACACCTGCCCCTTGTGTCCGAACGTCGCCGGCTGGTATCCGGCTTTACCTGGTCGGATCAGGGCCTCGCGCTCGGCGAATGCCTCGTCGTTCGCCCAGATGACGGCTCCGCCGAGGGTGCGCAGTGCCAGGTCGGGCAGCAAGGTGAATTCGGTGGTGCTCATCGGTCAGTGTTCTCCTGTGATCGGTGTGGTGCGTCCTACGAGGTGGTGGAGTGCGTTGGTGTCCGCGCTCGGGGCGAGCCGGAGAACTTCGGATTCTGGATAAGCCCCCGCGTCGAGCCCACGCAGTACCACCGCTGCCAGCGCCTGGGCAGTTGCAGGTTCGTCCATCACGTCGCCACCTTGGCGCCCCAGGTACGACTGGATGCGCGGGGCAGCGGCGCCGAGCGCGTTGCGGTAGAAGCCGAACGTGGCGAGCCAGCGGGTGACCAGATGTCCGGGGTGCATGTCCCACCCCTGGTAGTAACCGCGTTCCAGGGACCGCGTGACGAGGCGGTGGTGCCGAGTGATCGCGTCGCGGATCGCCGTGGCGCTCCCGACGGGCGCGACCTGAGTTGACCCGTCGCACACCCAGACGCCGGTCTGCGCGGCAGCAACCAACATGAGAGCCTTTGCGTGGTCTGCCACCGGATGTTCGAGCGACTGATGACGCGATGCAATTCCGCAAGCCGCACTGTAATCGTAAGTGCCGTAATGCAAACCGGTCAGACGGCCGGCACCGCGATGGATGGCCTGAGCAACTGCCACAGTTCCGTCGGCAGCGATGACCGCCTGCGGGCTCTCGATCTGCAGCTCGAACCGAAGCGACCCGGTCTCGAGTCCGTGCGCCTTCTCCAGTTCTTCGCAGAGCACCACCGTCGCCGTGACCTGCTCCACCGCGCGCAGTTTGGGAACGGTGAAGACAAATCCGTCCGGCACTCCGCCGGCCGCGTCGAGCACAAGCTCGAGCGTCCTGATCGAGCGCCGACGCTCACCGGCCGGCAGCCCTTTGAACCTGATGCCACCCCAGTTCGGCCCGGCAGGATCAGCGCTCAACGCCGCAAGCGTCCGCCCGGCCGACGTCGCTGCTGCGTCTTCTTCTTCGTCGCTGCGGCGTCCGTACCCGTCCTCGAAATCGATCCGAAAGTCTTGGACCGGCTTGCGGCCGAGTTGAACTCGCACATCTGCGAGCGCATTCTCCGTGTCGAGATCGGCGAACACATGCGCATGGGAATCGAGAAGCGCGATCGCCTGCTCACCCCAGAGACGAGGGGTGTCGACGGTTGCATCCGCGGCACTGACGTAAATCGTGTGCACGGGCTGGATCTCGTCACGGTTTCCCGGGTACTGCGCCGCGAGCCGCTCGTCCACCGGATCCAGAAGTCCGTCCAGACGATCGTGGACGGCGGCGGAGAGTCGGGATTCTGTCATCGGACGATCTTCGCAGAACGTCCGCGAGCCCGCAGGTTCTCACGCCGCCGATCCAGTCCGGGTCAGCGACCCCCGACGAACGGAACGTTGACGAAGCTCGGCCGATCCGCAGCCAATTCGATGTGCTGCGGCTTCAGTTGGCTGTCGGCAAGCATCGGCCCGAGCGCCAGGTATCGCGGCACGCTGGCAGCGTAGACGTCGACGCGGAGCCGGTGACCGGGTTGTAGCACTGCGTCCGTCGGGAGCATGTTGATGTCGACGGCGGTGACCTCACCGGGAACCACCGGCTGACGCGTGTCGATCGTCAGATAGTGGTGCGGTTCACTGTAGTCACCGTTGGCCGAGCGAGTGCTCTTGGAATCGTCGACCGCCCGGAGCGACGCAGTCAGAGCGCCGTTCGTGATCGGTGTCGATGTTCCGTCCGGCGCTACGTCGTTGACCGTCGCTGCCCAGAATCCGTCCGTCGCGTCCAGGACTGTCTCGAGGTGGACGTTGATCGGGCCCGAGAGTGAGGTCGGCTCCGCGACTGCCTCACCGGTGAACGTCAGACCCTCCGCTTCCTGGAATCGGGAATCCTTGGAACACGACGCACCGAGCACCACGGAGATCCCGGCAGTGCCCTGAGTGCCGTCACCGGAGCAGAAGCCTCGCAGTCCGGGTGCGACTGTCAATCGCGCTGCGGCACTGGGCTGGTCACTGGTCAGTGAACCGTCGTAGGCCGCGTGTGCGGCAGTTCCGCTGGGCGCGGAGTTCAGATACATACGTTCGTACGTCGCGCCCGCTCGCGGGAACTGATCATCCGTGATCCATCCGCCACCTTGCTGGAACATCGTCACCGGACCGTATCGCTCGATTCCGTTGTCGATGCCCTTGAGCCACTTGTCGAACCACGCGCGTTCGAGTACGTCGAGGCGCGGCGGCGCACCGTCCTTGCCGAATCCTCCACCGGGAGTGACGTGATAGCCGTTGCCCATGATCAACTGCTTCTGCCCGGCCGGCAGATCGATTCCGTTGTAGATCCGCGGCTCGCTGTTGGCGAAGATGTCGTGCCAACCGCCGTAGACCATCGTCGGAACAGTGATGTTGCCGACGTCAGCGGATCGGTCCTGATAGAACTGACCGTCCTGTGCGACTTGCAGAGTCGACGGTGACACGTCCTCGATTCTCTGGGCCGTCATCGCTTGTACCAGTTCAGGAATCAGGGTGCCGGGATCCTCGAGGCGGCTCGCCAACCACAGTGGATCGAAGTTGCCTTGCAGGATGTCCTGAACGTTCGGAATGAGTTTGAGCCCGTTGACCGCGGTCAGCCACAACGGCATGAACCCGACTCCGAGTCCGCCACCGGTTCCGACGATGTCGCGTAGCAGATCGTTGCCTGGTTCGACCGGGAAGATTGCCTTCAACGCAGGCGGATTGTTACTCGCGGCCTGTACGGAGTTGATCGCGGAGTACGAGATTCCGGCCATCCCCACCTTGCCGTCGGACCACCCCTGCTTGCTCATCCAATCGATGACTTCGACCGAATCCTGTTGCTCGCGCTTGCCGAGCACGTCCCAATTACCTTGGGAGAAGCCGGTTCCACGAGCGTCGACCACTACCTGCGTGTATCCGTTCTGGACCAGATCACGGTTGACGCCGAGAACCCTGGCGCCTCCGCCGGCTATGACGCCCGTCAACTCCGAGACTCCGTCGAACGGCGCCGCGAGGTCGAGCGAGTTCGCCACGTCCATCAACGTCTCACCCACCTGCGGGATCGACAGAGCTGAATCCACCAACGTGTCCAGCAGTTTCGTGTACGGAGTTATGTTGAGAACCGAAGGCGCCTTCGATTCCACAGCGCGCCCGGACGCATCCGCCGGTCGGTACACATTTGCCTGCAGAACCGTGCCGTCACTCATCGTGATGGGTACGTCCCACTCGACGGAGACGCCCGGATACTGCGGCGCAGTCTCCGTGGCCGCGAGCCAGGTCTGTCCGTCCGACCCTCCCGTCGGATCCGCGGAAGCGACGGCGCTCGGCACCGTCAATCCCACGACGCACAGCCCCACCGCAATCGTTGTCGACCTTCGACGTAGTAGTCGTGTCCTCACGAAAACCCCAATTTTCTGTTGTGATGACCCAGCCCTGCCCCCACGACAGTGACCGGCGTCACGAACTTACCGGATAGTAACTTCCGTCCCATATGTCGTCAATAGGTCTCGATGCCGCCCGGACGGCTAGCTTTGAAGATGTGTCACGATCTCCCCTTCCCGTCCGCGACGGCCTGAACCCGAGTCGCATCCGTCAGCCAGACGACGGCATGTGGGCGACGACGCTCGACTACCTGCTCGAACGGTTTCCCCAGGACGCCGTCCGCCTACGGGAGAAAGTCGCAGCCGGGGAGGTCGTCGACGAGAAGGGCGTCGCGATCACCGAGACGAGCGGTTTCGCCCCCCGGCGTTTCGTCTACCTGTACCGCGACGCTCCGGTCGAAGCGCGGGTGCCGTTCGAGATCGACATCCTCTATCGGGACGAAAACATCCTGGTCGTGGACAAGCCGCACTTTCTCGCGAGCACGCCCCGCGGGCGATACATCGCCGAATCGGCCTTGGTGCGGTTGCGTCGGGATCTCGATCTGCCGGAGTTGAGTCCAGCGCATCGCCTCGACCGCGTCACGGCAGGACTGCTGCTGTTCACCGTGCATCAGGCGGCCCGGCGCGGCTATCAGACCATGTTCGCCGACCGCCGCGTCACCAAGGAATACGAGGCCATCGCGCGTTACGACGCGCAGGTGAGCACTCCCGCGATCGTGCGCAGTCGCATCGTGAAAGAAAGGGGCGTGCTCAAGGCCGCGGAGATCGAGGGCGAACCCAACAGCGAGTCGCGGATCGAACTGATCGAGACGCGAGACGGCTTCGCGCGGTACCGGTTGATTCCCCATACCGGCAAGACCCATCAACTTCGCCTGCACATGACCTCGCTCGGGCTCCCGATCCACGGCGACAACTTCTATCCCGACTTCTACGACGTTGCCGCAGAGGATTATTCGAACCCGCTGCGCCTGCTGTCGAAGGTTCTCGAGTTCGAGGATCCCACGACCGGCCGGCTGCAACGGTTCGAAAGTCGGCGGACCCTGTCCTGGCCGGACGAATCAGGCCGTGGCGACTCGCCGTAGGGACCCCGGACCCTTCCACTGCGCCTCCGATACCGGGAGGATGGAAGCGCAGACCGCACCGCAAGAGGAGACCAGATGAGCAAGACCGCCGTCGTACCCGAAGCCGTACGGGAGATCGAGCGCAAGTACGAGGCGCCGGCCGAGCAGGAAGTTCCCGCGCTGGGTGGACTTCCCGGTGTCGTCGGCGAACCGGTCCACGACTCGATACAGCTCTCTGCCACCTACTTCGACACCGCCGACTACCGGTTACTCGCCGAGAAGATCACGCTGCGCAAGCGTGAGGGCGGCGACGACGCGGGGTGGCACATGAAACTTCCCGCAGGCGAGGACACTAGAACCGAAATCCAGCTTCCCCCGGACGAGAGCACCGATGTGCCCTCGCCGCTGGCGAGTCTGATCCGGGCGGTCATCCGCGGCCACGATCTGGTGCCGGTCGCCCTGATCATCACCGATCGGGAGCGCACCAGACTCAACGGCGAAAACGGTGTTCTGCTTGCCGAAGTGGTCTCCGACACCGTCATCGCCTGCAAGGCAGACGGTTCCGGTGAGTCGACGTGGCAGGAAGTCGAGGTCGAACAAGGCGCAGGCGGGCAAGCCCTGGCCGATGCAATCGAGTCGGTTCTACTGGACGCGGGGCTCGAGCGTTCTGCGAGTCCGTCCAAACTCAAACGAGCACTGGGCACTTCGGTCACTCCATACGTCGGCCACGAGGTCACCACTGGCAAAGCGTCGAATCCGCGAATTCTGTTGCGTAATTACCTCATCGAACAACTGCGCGCACTGGTCGCCGCGGATCTCGGCACGCGCCGCGCCGACGACGAAGCCGTTCACGACTTCCGGGTCGCAGCACGTCGTATCCGCAGCGCTCTACAGTCGTACGCCGGTCACTCCCCCAAGACCGACGATCTCATCACGGATCTTCGGTGGATCGGTGGAAAGTTCGGTGACGCCCGCGACGTCGAGGTCCAGTGGGAGCGTCTCGTGGAACGACTCGGTGAAATCGACGAGATGCCCGAGCGAGAAGCAGTGCGCGCTCGAATCGACGAGTACTTCTCGGCCCGCGGTGAAACCGCACAGGAAACCGCCCTCGAAGCGCTCGATTCCGAGCGCTACACCACACTGCTCGATCGACTCGACGAGTACGTCGGCGACCTCGAATTCGACACTGCCGCCCACCGTGTAGGAAAGAAGGCGTCGGCGCGAGAGTTGGCTCATACCCTGCGCCATCTAGCTCACAAGGTCGGTAAGCGGGTCGATCACGTCTTCGATGCCGATACCCGCACCGAGCGTGACGAGCGAATGCACCGCGCACGCAAGGGCGCCAAGCGGATGAAGTACGCGATCGAGGTCATGGAACCGGTGTCGAAGAGCCGGGCCAAGCGTGCCTTGAAGCATTTCAGCCACTTCCAGGACGTTCTCGGCGAGCATCAGGATTCCGTTGTAGCCCAACATCATCTGCTCGAAATTGCTGCGGAGCAGGAGCACACCTCGCTCACCAGTTTCGGATTGGGCATGGCCTACCGACGAGAACTGGAAATCGCCGACGGGCAATCAACACTGCTCCGCAAGACGTGGAAGGAAGCCGTCAAATCAGCGTCGTCACTCTGGTGACCAGGCTGCAACCAGTCGACCGATCTCGATCATTTCAGAGGAGTAGACATGAACACACTTGCAGGACACCAGGACGTCGTCGCCGGTATCGACGGATCCGAGGCCTCGACGGCGGCGGCCCGGTGGGCAGCCTCGGTCGCGAACGCGGTGAACTCACGACTGATTCTGGTGCATGCCCTGCCGCAGGAGGGTCCGATTTACAGTCCCGCTGCAGTGATGTTGCAGTCGCAGTTCCTCAGCCAGATCCGCGAAGACGGCGAAGCGATCGTCGATGCCGCCGCCGCGGTGATTTCAGCTGAATTCCCGGAACTGACCATCGAATCCGAGATCGCACCGGGCCCGGCGTCGACGCACATCCTCGAATCCTCGGGTACCGCACGCCTGATCGTGATGGGGTCGACCGGATCCGGCGCACTGCGCTCGCGACTGCTCGGATCGACCGCACTGAAGGTGGCAAATCACGCAACCTGTCCGGTCACCGTCTGGCGTGGTTCGGCGGAGAATCCCGGTCCGGATCAACGTCCCGTCATCGTCGGAGTCGACGGAAGTGCGTTGAGCAAGAAGGCCGTCGAGTACGCGTTTCGTTATGCCGATCAGTTCGACGCGCCGCTTATCGCGGTCCACACCTGGCAGGGCTCGTCCACCTTCCGCGAAGGCGGAGCGGGAATCCTCATCGACTGGGAGGCCGTCGAGCAGGAGGAATCGGCACTGCTGGCAGAGAACCTGGCCGGCATGGCCGATCAGTACCCGGACGTGCCGGTCACCCGCATCAGTGAACCCGGCGCCGCCGCCCCCGTCATGCTCAAGTACGCCGACGACGCGCAGTTGATAGTTGTCGGAAGCCATGGCCGCAGTGCGATGGCCGCCGCCGTGATGGGCTCGACCAGCCAGAATCTGCTGCACCATGCGCCAGGGCCGGTCATGATCTGTCGCGCCTGAATTGCTGTGCGCCTTTATTAACCCCCCGCGGTTAATAAAGGCGCACAGCAGGGGTCAGGCGAGGCCCGTCCCCACCAGCTGACCTACTCCGTACGTCACAGCCATCGCGAGCGCGCCGCCGATCACCACTCTCAGCACCGCTCTGGTCTTGCGGGCTCCGCCGAGCGTCGCGCTGATCGTCCCCGTCAGTGCAAGTGCGATCAGCACTGCAAAGAAGGCGATGGGGACGCGGATACCCGTCGGCGGCAACAGAATTGCGACCAACGGGATCGCCGCACCGATCGTGAACGAGATTGCCGACGAAATCGCCGCATGCCATGGATTGGTGAGATCGTCCGGGTCGATACCCAATTCGACTTCGACGTGTGCCGCAAAAGCATCGTGCTCGGTCAATTCTTCGGCGACGCGGCGGGCCGTCTCCGGACTCAATCCCTTGTTCTCGTAGATCTCGGTCAGTTCCTGGAGTTCCGCCTCCGGTGTCTCGAGGAGTTCCTTCTTCTCCTTCTGCAGGAGTGCGCGTTCGGTGTCTCGCTGAGCGCTGACCGAGACGTACTCACCCAACGCCATGGACACAGCACCGGCAACCAGACCAGCGAAACCGGCCGTGAAGATCGCGGAGCGCTCGGTTGTGGCTGCCGCGACACCGACCACGAGGCCTGCGGTCGAGACGATTCCGTCGTTTGCCCCCAGAACACCTGCACGCAGCCAATTCAGGCGATTGTTCAAACTCGGTGCGTGAGGTTCCGATTCCCCACCGGGCGCCCCGTCGGTCAACTGCACACTGTCTCCGGACATGGCAACAGATTAGGACGATCAGTCCGGTTGCGATAGCAATCTGAGCCTGTCCTTCGCGTACTGATATATTCCCAGACAGAACCCAACCAAGCATTTGCTAGGTTATGAAACGGCACACCTCTGGAGGCATTGTGAGCGCAGCACGCACCGCTTTTGTCAGCGGCGGAACCGGTGGAATCGGGTCGGCGATCGCCCTGACTCTCGCCGAACGCGGGCACGACGTCGCCTTCACCTACCGAAACAACAAGGACGCTGCCGAGCAACTGAGCGAGCAGATTCGAGCGCATGGCGTGCTCGCCCACTCGTACTCTCTCGACTTGACCGACGAGTTGTCGATCAGCGTCGCCGTCCGCGATGCGGTCAGCGATCTGGGCGCATTGACGACCCTCGTCCACGCTGCGGGACCGCACGTCCCGATGACGCACCTCTCACGTGTGACTCCGGCGTTCTTCACCGAACAACTGAACCAGGAAGCCGCGGCGTTCTTCACGCTCGTCCACACCGCCCTGCCTGCGCTGCGTGCATCCTCGGGTTCGGTGGTAGCGGTAACAACCGCGGCAACGGATCGTTTTCCCGTGCGTGACGGACTCTCCGCAGGCACCAAAGGGGCTGTCGAACAACTTGTTCGCGGATTCGCCGCAGAGGAAGGACGCTACGGCGTTCGGTTCAACGCGGTAGGACCAGGCATGTTGACGGACGGAATGGCGGAGCGACTGATCAACTCCGCCGAACTCGACCAGAGCGCACTCGACGTGACAATGAGCCGAATTCCGTTGAAGCGCTTCGGATCAGCTGCCGACATCGCCGAAGCAGTATGTTTCCTCGCAAGCGACGCGGCCGGATTCATCAGCGGTCAAAAGCTCAACGTCGACGGCGGCTACACCGTCTGAGCGCTATCCACCCAACTTGCGAAAGACCAGTCGCACGGCAAGTTCGAGGTGCGCCATCACCTCGTCCGTCGTCATCCGGCCGGCAACCCACGAGACCAGACTCGACATCCAGACGTCGTCGATGACCTTCACCGCATCCATCTGCTGTTGCGAGACTTCCTCGACGCCGATCGCCTTCGCGAACATCTCGGTCACGACCCCACCGAGCGCGTTGAGTTCCGGAGTCGCCGACGCGTCCGCGAACATGTACGCCCGAACCAACGCTTCGTAACGGAGGTGATCGGTCTCGAGGACCTCCGTATTCTTGCGCAGCACAAACAGAATCCGGTCCGACGGAGTCTCCCCCGGGATTACAAAGTCTTGGAATCTGTCACGCAAACCCTCGAACATCCACAACAATGCGACGACAAGCATGTGGTTCTTGGACGGGAAATACCGGTAAACAGTGCCGATCGCGACGCCGGCGCGATCGGCCACCGATCGCATCTGCACCGCGTCGTAGCCGCCTTCGGAGGCGGATTCCATTGCGGCGTCGACAATCCGGCGAAAACGCGCTCGTTGCGACGGCGTCGTACGACGTCCGGTCACCGAGCTACGTTCGACCACCGACTGGTCTGCCTTGTCGCCACCTGCCATGTCCACAACCCTAATTAGACGTCGTTTTGCCGACTCCCAATGTAGCCGCCCAACGCAATCGTCGGGTGCATGACTGCCCGCTTCCGAGCTGGCCGCCAGTAGGGCTGGCCGAGATCAGGAAGCGCGCCGCGGCCGATCGGATCGGCCGCGTCTACGTGGATCTTCCGACCAGTCGCGCGACGGTGCGCGTCGGCCCGGCGCTTGAGTCCGGCGCCTGTCGGGTTGCGGCGCCCGTCGCTCCGGTCGGCGTTGACCAGTAGGGGCCGGCTGGGCGCGGCGAGCAGGCGGCCGACGTCGGTCAGTCTGTGGCTTCTTGGCAATGCCGAACCGAGGCTTGCCGAAGACCAGCGGAATCCAACCGCGACCGCTGCTCTCGGCCGAGGCGACAGCCTCGGGCTCACGGAAGGCTGCGTGCGCGATGAGCCCGAACATCAGCAAGGTGGTGATCATCGACGTTCCGCCCGCCGAGATGAGCGGTAGTTGCAGACCGGTCACCGGGATCAGGCCAACGACGTAGGCGATGTTGATGAACGCCTGCACGACGATCAACGTCGTTGCTGTCGCCGTCATGACCTTGAGGAACGGATCGGTCGACCGCTTCGCGATTCGCAGTCCGACGATCAGAACCGCGGCGAAGAGAGCAACGACGATCAGCGCACCGACCAGACCCAACTCTTCACCGATCACGGCAAAAATGAAGTCGTTGTGCGCCTGCGGGAGGTAACTCCATTTGGCGTCGGACTGCCCCAGACCGCGACCGAAGATGCCGCCGTTCGCCAAGGCGTACTTGGCCTGAGTGCTCTGGAAGTTCAAGCCTTGCGGGTCGAGATCAGGATTGAGGAAAGCCTTGATGCGATCCGAGCGGTAACCAGCAGTAAGCCCGAGCACGAGAAATGCGACTGCGGAACCGAGCGTGAGGCTGATGAACGTCTTCATCCGGAACAGCCCGAACCACAGCACCGACATGAAGATGATGCCGATGGTGATCGTGGTTCCGAGGTCCTTCTCCAACACCACCAGAACCAGAACCAGCAGCGTCGTACCGCCGATCACCGGCAGCGCACGGTTGACATCCATCCGCGCGTTCATGAACGACGCAACCGTCGCCGCGGACCAGATCGCCAGAGCAAGTTTGGCCAGCTCCGACGGCTGGAAGGAAATACCCGCGATCACAAACCAGCTGCGAGCACCCATCTGTTCCGAGCCGATACCTGGAATCAGCACCAGGACAAGCAGAACAAGACACAGGATCAGCAGCCATGGTGAGGCTCTACGCATCGTTTCGGTCGGCAACCGCACGACCGCCACGAACATCACCAAACCGATCGCTGCGAACATGCACTGCGGCCAGAAGCGGGCGTAGGACGTCCCGGACAGAACATAGGATTCGACGCCCGAAGACGACAGCACCATCAGCAGTCCGAACGCGACGATCAGCACGACCAGACCGACGATCATATGGAAATCGAACAGTGGCCGATTCGTCCACATCGCCGTTCGAGCGCGGAAGGGTGTCGATGTGCGGTCACGTTTGTCCGACGATCCACGGGGTGAGTTAACTGGCTCTCCACTCCCGCGACCGTTGGGCTTGTCTTCACTGCGACCGGTCACCACACAAGTATCGTCCCACGACTCCTAACCCATGGGTAACACAAGTCCCATGAGTCACACGGGCTCGGCCTCCCGAGGTCCATGGAGACCCACGAAATACCAGGTCACGTCCTTCGCCGGCGTCGGTCTGCCACCGCCCCCGCCAACGAGAGCGTCAACATGACCACGCAGACGGCAAGCGCGATCCCGAACGCACGTCCGTATCCGTCGGGCGACGATCCGAGTACACCGAGATACAACCCCGATACCGCGGCCAGCGAGATGGTCGCTGACAGGCGCTGAGACAGTTGAAGGAAACCCGCCGCAACACCGTTCGCGCCCGGCGGTGCATATTCGAGAGTCAGCACCCGATTGGGCGCGTCGACCAAACCGCTGGCAACTCCCGACAACACCGCCAGGACCACCAGCACCGGGATCAGATGTTCCCGCGGAATCAGATTGACCGCTGCGATGTACCCGAGGATGACAAGGATCTCGCCGACTATGGCAAAAACCACTGCACTTCGGCCGAACCTGGCAACCAGCCGCCATCCGAAAGCCGACGTCAATGCCATCGCGAGTGAGCTACCGGTCATGATCAACGCCGCACTCAGCGGGGCGAAGCCCAAACCTTCGATCAGGTAGAGGCTGAGCACCGCGTTGACGGCGAGGATGGATCCGAACCAGAAGAGTGCAACCGTCGTACCCAACCGGAAGCCCCGTGAGGCGATCAACGACGGAAGCAGTACCGGCGTCCCGCCGCGCTCGGCGTACCGACGTTCCCAGAACCAGAAGGCAACGGCAGCGCCGAACGCACCGATCAGGAAAGCCGCAGCCACAGTGACACTGGTTCGGGTCACGATGGGCCACAACAGGAGCCCGGTCGTAGTCGCCAGCAGACACAGCCCAACCGGATCGATCGATGCGCCTGATCGGGTAGTTCGATCACGGCGCAGAAAGCGAAACGCCAAGATCAGAGTGATCACGGCAAACGGCACGTTGAGAACGAGAAGCAACCGCCATCCGAAGTCGGCGTCGGAATACTTCAGCAGAACGCCACCGAGGATCGGTCCGGAAACGCCGGCCAGACCGCCCGCGGTGCTGTAAGCGCCTAACGCCTTCGCCCGAGCCTTTCCGGACACCCGGTCGGTGATGATGCCGAGCACCTGCGAACTGATGGTGCCTGCGCCGATCCCCTGCCCCAGGCGAGCCAACACGATCATCGACGGATCCGACGCACATGCTCCGAGGATTCCCATCACAGCGAAAATGCTCAGCCCCGCCAAGAACAAGCGTCGACGCCCGACGACGTCACCGAGTCGGCCCGCCGGCACAAGGGCCAAGCCGAAAGTCAGCGAATAGCTCGCAAGGATCCACTGCACCTCGGAGGTCGACGCGCCCAGCGACGCCCGGATCGACGGAACCCCGATTCCGAGCACCGCCGAATCGAGAAGGGTGGTGAAGCCCGCGGCTACGCAGACGATGATCTCCCAGCGGACGGCCGAATCGAGCTTGGTGGATTCGGCCGCCGCTGTGACCGTGTGGGACAGGACCCGTTACCCCGCAGCTTCAGACGCGGCCCGACGCGTGAGCGGCGGTCGCAACCCCAAGTGCTCTCGCAGCGTCGACGTGGAGTACTCGGTGCGGTACGCCCCACGCTCCTGCAGTTCCGGGATCAACCAGTCCACGATCTCGTCGAGGCCGGTCGGCACCAGGTACGGCGAGATGTTGAAGCCGTCCGAAGCTCCGTTGCGCACCCAATGGACCAACTGATCTGCCACCTGCCCCGGAGTGCCCGCAAAACCCGAACGCTGCGAGGTCTCGATGGCGACCTGACGTAGGGAAAGATTCTTTGCCTCGGCGAGAGCCCGCCATTCACGTGCAATCGCAATGGGGTCGTTGCCGTCTCGTGCGGAACCGCGCGTCTCGGACACCGGGCGGGCAACCGGATCTTCCTCCGGTAGTGGACCGTCCGGGTCTCGGTCGGAAAGGTCCTTCCCCCACACCAATCCGACAAGGGACAGTGCGGTTTGGCCGGTGAACTGACCTTCGAGGACCCACCGCGCCTTCTCTTCGACCTCGGACTCGTTCTCCGCCAACACGATCTGCGTGCTGGGCAGGATCTTGACGTCGTCCTCCGGTCGCCCGACGCTACGCAACCGAGCCCGAATGTCGTCGGCGAAGTCGAGCGCGCCGTCGAAATGCGTCCCGTGTCGCGAGAAGATGACGTCGGCGTGCGTCGCCGCGAAATCGCGTCCAGTCGGCGAATCGCCCGCTTGAAAGATGACCGGATGTCCCTGTCTGCTGCGGGGAAGCGTCGGCGTCACGGTGATGTCGAACTGCGAAGTCTGGCGGCGTACGTCGCTCACGGCTCCCGGAGTCGACCAGTTCTCGGACGTAGAAGAGTCCGAGATCGCGTCGTCGGCCCACGAATCCCACAGTGCCCGCGCGGTTTCGATGAACTGCCCGGCACGCTCGTAACGCAGGGCGTGGTCGAGGAAACCACCGCGACGGAAATTCTCTCCCGTCCAAGCGTTGTCGGTGGTCACCGCGTTCCAGCCGGCCCGTCCGTCGGAAAGTAGATCGAGGCCGGAGAGTCGACGGGCGAGGTCGGCCGGTTCGTTGTACGTGGTGTTCTGTGTCGCGACCAGCCCGATCTTGTCGGTGATACCGGCGAGGGCGGCCAACTGCGCAATGGCGTCGGGGCGGCCGGCGATATCCAGATCGAGAATCTTGCCGTTCTGCTCGCGAAGGCGAAGGCCCTCACCGAGGAAGAAGGCGTCGAACAGGCCTCGCTCGGCGGTGAGTACCAACCGCCGAAACGTCTCGAAGTCGATCTGGGATCCGCTCGAGGAATCGGACCAGATGGTGGTGTGGTTGACCCCTTGGAAGAAGACGCCGAAGTGAACGTGAGCGTCGGGTCGAGGTACGGCGGAGCGTGATGCAGTCATAGCCGAAATGTCCTTAGCGCGAAGTCAAGTCAGGAGGAGTGGACGAATCGATTTGCGGGCCGCTGCAGGCCGAGGTTGCCCCTCAGAGTCGATCCCGGAACCGGGCGTCGCGTCAACCCGGCCTTGGACAGCGCCGGAAGCACGAATTTGGCCAGCACCGGAAGGTCCTCGTCGATCACGAGAGGGTGAAAATGAACACCGTCGAGGTGCCGGCCCAGCTCTTCGACAACTGCGGCCGCTTCCCCCGGATCTGCAGCCAGGTGCAGTCGGCCAGTGACGACGGCATTCCCGTACGAGTTCAGCTCGATCAACCGCTGCGCCGCAGACAGATTCGGCGTATCGAATGCCACATCGACCTCGGCGACCACCAATGACGCGCCCTCATCGCGCGCCTTGGCAGCCGACTGTGCAATGACCTCCACCGAATCACCGGAAACGAGAACAACATCGGCCTGGTGTGGTTCGATGGCGCCGTAGCGGCCGAACACCACCAACTGGCCTTGCGGCGGCCGCGGAACGATTGACGGCCCCTTCACCGAGAAGGTGTCGCCCTCGAAATTGACGTAATGCAGACGATCACGCTCGAGGAAACGCCCACTGAGATAGTCACGGACGACGGCGTCGTCCTCCCACGAATCCCAGAGATCTGTCACGACGGTAACCGAATCCCGCTGCTCCTGCTGACGCGCCGACTCCGTCGTTACCGGAGCCCTCCCCCACGCCCTCGCCGCGGCATCGTCTTCGACCGGAACAGCAAGCCAGCCGCCACGCCCACGCGAGGAGTAGTCCAATGTCGCCAATTGCGAAGAGGTGTGGAACGGTTCGGCGTACGTGGTCCCGACGACGGGGACCAGTCCGATCGTGCTGGTCGTCGCCGCCACGTATGACGCCCTGGAGACGGCATCGATGCGGCCGACAATGTCACCACTCGGAGGGAGGATGGAATCGTCGAACGTCGCGAAGGTGAAGCCCGCATTCTCGGCAGCCGCGACGCGATCGCGCACAGCCTTACCCGTGAGCAACTGATCCGGGCGATGTGAGCTTCGGCGCCAGGCAGCGGGGTGAGTGCCCTCGCCGTCCAGTTCGATACCCACGGCAAATACAGTCATGTGTCCTCCATCGGTCCTGGCGGTAGCACCCACACTGCGCAAACGAAGCGGGTTGCTGCGGCATCATCGAGCCAGGTCTCTCAGCCACTCTGGATGGTGGATGCAATCTATGCGGGCGACGCTGAACAAGTCAAATCGCACTTTACGAATCATATTGACCTACAACATATTTCAATACAATCATCCTGATCGAAAGGGTTGCGCAACGCTAGCCGACGTAGACACCAAAGAGCCCCGCCCGACTCGCGTCGGACGGGGCTCTCGGTGTGCGCTGGAACGCTACTTCGCGCCCATCCATGCCTGATCGAACAGCATGATGCCGGTTGCAGTCGGAACCACACCGTGCACGTTCTTCTGCCAAGCCCAGAACGACGTGAGCCCGCCGATCGGCGCCGACGGAACCGTCTCGTTCCACAGCGTCTGAATCTTGCCGATGATCGCCAGGGTCGACGAATTATCCTTGGCTTGTTGTAGATCTGCGATCAGCTGATCCATCGCCGGGTTCGCATATCCAGCAGTATTCGCCATCGAGGTGCTGTTGGTCGTGGAGAACAATCCGAGATCGAGAATCGACTCGTACATTCCGATGCCCGCGTGCGCGAGGTCGAAATCGTGCTTGACGTAGACGTTCTGCACGATGTCGCCGGCGTTGTTGGCCAAGATCAAGTTCACCTCGAACCCGACGGCCTGCAACAGTGACTGCACGGCGAGGCCGATCGCGTGGTCCTTGGGCTCACTGAGCACGACGTAGTCGAGAGTGCCGTCGTATCCGTCTGCCTTCGCCTGATTCAGAAGCTCCTTGGCCTTTTCGGGGTCGTAGGCAATACCCGGTGTGTCCACATGCCATTGCGACGTCGGACCGAACAACTCCGAGCCAGGCAGTCCCTCACCGTTTTCCACGCGCTGATCGATCAATGTCGTGTCGAGCGCGTAGCCGATCGCCTGGCGGACGCGAACATCCGAGCCCGGTCGGCCTTCACGATTGTTGACAATCTCGGCACTACCGGCGTTGAGCACGTCGATGTAGCCGGGGTAACCAGCGGACTTGGCGGAATTGATCGCCGAAGTAAGGCCGCGAATGTAGGCAACATCGAGCTGACCGCTGTTCAATGATTCGAGATTGGCCTGCGGACCGTTGAGTGCAACCATCCGCAGTTTGTCCAGCTTGGGAGCACCGCCGTAGTAGGACGGGTTGGCCTTGAAGATTCGCTCGACGCTCGGTGTGAAGAGATCTTCGGTGAAGGGTCCGGCACCCACCGCGGTGAACTTGTCGCCTTGCTGCGAACTCGGGGCGACGATCATCCCGTGCCCGAGAGCGAGCATCGACGGAAAGCGCATCCACGGCGTCTTCAGCTTGAAGTCGACCGTCGTGGGACCGCTTGCCTGCGCCGATTCCACCGAAGCCAGCCACAACTCGGCGCCATTGCCCTTGCCCGCGTTGTACCGATCGATGCTTGCAATCACGGCGTTGGCGTCGAGCGCGGAACCGTCGCTGAACTTCACACCGTCGCGAAGTTTCAACGTCCACATGCTTCCGTCGTCGCTGGTATCGAGCGATTGAGCCAACTTGGGCTCGAACTCGCCGCTCGCAGTGTCGTAACTCATCAGGACGTCGTACACCGCAGCGAAGGCCTCACCGCCGGAACCGCCGCGCGCTGCCGTCTTGGTCGGGTCGAGTGAGGGAACGAGCACCTGCACGCCGTACGTCATGGTCCCGCCGGCGACCGCGTCGCCCGGGTCCGGTTGCTCGTTGACCATGCCGGTCACGACGTCCCCCGACGTGTTCGTCGTATCGGTCCCGCTGTCGTCACCGTTGCTCGCGCAGCCCACCAACAGAACCCCGGTACCGAGCAACGCGACGGCGACCCGGCTGACTTTCCCGATGCGCCAAGATCTCGAGTGCGACACGGAGATTCCACCTCACTTCCAGTAGACGCAGCCACGGATCGGCCGCAATCGGCTAATAGTGATGTCCTCCGTGGAGTGACGCCCAGCACGTTCCCGGTGACCGGAAACATTCACGGAGACAAAGGATGCGCACAACTGAGATGATCGGGCCGAGTGGTTGACGGCGACTGACATCCGAACACGAAAAAGCTCCAACCTTATGTTCGAAGAACATGAGATTGGAGCTTGTCGATAAGAATTATGGTGGCCAGGGCCGGGATCGAACCGGCGACCTTCCGCTTTTCAGGCGGACGCTCGTACCAACTGAGCTACCTGGCCGGACGGCACCCGAACCGAATGCCTATCGCATTGCTTTGTTCTCAACCAATTGGTTGAGAACAAAGCTTTGCGACCCTGACGGGACTCGAACCCGCGGCCTCCGCCGTGACAGGGCGGCGCGCTAACCAACTGCGCCACAGGGCCTTGCTTTTTCCTTGCTGTGAAACCGTACTACATCTTCGAGCCGCTCCCAAACCACTGTCCTGGCCTGGCATTTGTGCATCTCAAAGCGTGTCGTGCGGGTCAAACCATACTGCATCGTTTCGCTTTCGCAAAACGTACCCCCTACGGGATTCGAACCCGCGCTACCGCCTTGAAAGGGCGGCGTCCTAGGCCGCTAGACGAAGGGGGCCCGCCGGATCTCTCCGAACTAGTACCCCAACGGCGTTCCGTTGGGAGCTTGGATAGCTTATGGCACAGCGTTCGGAAATCACAAATCGCCTGGTCATGGGCGAAAAGTGGACTATTCCGCGTCGGGGAACTCCACTTGTGGCCAGCCGTCGCGATGAAACTTCTCCAACCACTCCGGTGTGGCCATGGCTTCGAGCACCACTTCGAGGGACTCCTCGAACCACACACCCAGATCCCCACTCGAGGCAATCAAGTCCGCCATGTACCGCTGGCCGGCAAGGCTTGCTGCCAGTACGCGCGTGAATTTGTCCGGGTCGGCGTCTTCTCGGAGCAAACCGTCGCCCTTGGCACGCAATGCCAACTCGTAGGCGGTCTTTCCCCAGACCTGCCCGCCACCCGATTGCACATCCTTGTAGAACTCGGGCTCGATGATCAGCCGAAATTCCGCCTGCACGATTACCTCGGCACGGAAGACCTCGGCAATGTCGAGCACGAGCCCGTGCAAAGCGACGAATGGATCGAGGTCTGTTCTCTTGGCCCAACGATCAGTGATTCCAGTGAAGGTTTCGATAGCCGAGGTCAGAACCGCTCGCGCCAACTCTTCCTTGGACTGGAAATGGAAATACATGGCGCCTTTGGTGGCGCGGGAGCCCTCGAGGATCGTGTTCACCGACGCAGCTGCATAGCCGCGCTTGGCGAATTCGACTGCAGCCGCTTCGACCAGGGCGGCGCGGGTACGCCGCGCACGCTCTTGTTGACGTGCCATTTACGGTGTTGTGCCTCTCGCAGAGTTGGTACGCAGAATCGCCGTGATCGGCGCCTGTCATCCCCCGAAACCTCACAATATCCCCTCCAACACACCCTACGTAAGGACTAGAGCGATACCCGCCAAAAGTACTAGAGGCAATCGGCTGTTCGGGGGACAACAACCGACTTTATGCCCAAAAGACACCAAGTGGTATGGTTTTGGCCGCTCGGGTGCGCCGCAGGGGGTGCGCATCCGAGCTTTTTCGTGTCCGAGATTCCGATAATCCGACCTCGCAGACGGAACTGCTTCGCCGACGGATGAACGGCAATCCCAAGGTTTTAAACAACTAATGCGATTGTTTATTCCCCAGTTTTTGTCGAAACCGTGCTGGCAGCATCGAAATAACACAGTTAGGCTGTCTAAATGAACGATGGCGAGGGTCGCAGCAAGGCTCGGGACGAGATCGACGTACTTTGGGACGATCTAGGTGCCTTCGTCCGGCGTCTTCGCACCAAACGCCACGACCACAAACTCACGCCGAGCCAGATCCAAGCTCTCGGCCACCTCGACCGACAAGGTCCGTTGACCGCAAAAGCGTTGGCGAAATTCGAGCGCGTCACACCGCAATCCATCGCCAAGACCGTGGCCGCGCTCGAGGAACAGGGCATGGTCACGCGAAGGGCGGATCCATCGGACGGCCGCGCGGCCCTGGTCACGATGACCGAACTAGGCACATCGACCCTTCACGAAGACCGAACGAAACGCACGCAGTGGCTGGCCGAGGTCATCGACGCCGAGTGCACCGAAGCCGAGCGTGACTTGCTGCTGATCGCCGGCCGCATCCTGCGCAGACTAGGCCAGGGCGCGTCCCCAGCATCGACATCGATATCAGAGGAGTCACTGATGAACCCGTGACCGCAGTCGCCGAAACGTCGACACCCCAAGCCTCCGTTCCCCTGAAACTGAGTCTTGCTCTCGGTTCGGGAACCGTTCTTCAGGCACTGAACTCGTCGATGATTGCGGTGGCAATCGTCCCGATCGCCACATACTTCGGTTCCAGTTCGGGCACAGCGTGGGTCATCTCGGCTCTCTACATCGCGACTGCAGTCACGGCACCGGCGGCGGGGCGACTCGGATCGATCCTCGGCGCCAAACGCGTCTATCTGGCGGGATTGGGTCTGATCGCTGCCGGATCGATCCTCGGCTCGCTCGCCCCGTCACTGGGTTGGCTTATCGCGGCGCGGATTCTGCTCGGAATCGGCACGGCGACACAGTATCCGAATGCGATGACCGTCATCCGCGAATACGCTGACCGTCACCGGGCTCAAACCCGTTCAGCTATAGCAACACTCACCATTTGCGCTCAATCGGTCGTCGCGCTGGGGCCTACTCTCGGCGGGTTGCTGGTCGGCACACTCGGTTGGCAGTCGATCATGTGGGTGAACCTCCCGCTTGTCGTCGTCACTGCCGTATGGGTCTTCTTCGCCGCTCCGAGCGACTCCGCCCTGCCCGACCGGGCCGGCGCCGCTGCGTTGTTCAAGTCTCTCGACCCACTCGGTATCACGCTGTTTCTGGCCCTGACGACGTCGACGATGCTTTTTCTCCTGTCTCTCGCCGAGCACGCGAAGTGGTATCTCGTCCCGTCGACCGCACTCTTCGCGTTCCTGTTCGTCTGGTGGGAACGTCGAACCGCCTCGGCGTTCATCGACGTCCGTGCCATCGCCCGAAACCGCGCACTGAGCATGACTCTCGGCCGGACCCTGCTGACTTACACAGCGTTCTACTGCATCTTCTTCGGACTCCCCCAGTGGCTACAGGTAGCCCGCGGAATGTCACCGATCAGCGCCGGGCTCTTCATGCTGCCCGTCGCTGCGGTCGGGATCTTCGCGACCATGTCCGCGTCCAGGGTGTACGGGAAATTCGGCGCACGAATCACCCTCCTGATCGGCACCGCCGCGTTGGCTGTCGGCGGGATTCTGATCGCCTTTGTCGAATCCAGTTCGACTCCCCTTGTGGCACTCCTGCTCATAGCGGCGATCCTGGGCATCCCCAACGGCTTCAACAACATGGGAAACCAGAACCTGATCAACTCGGTGACCACCTCCGCCGACGTCGGGACCGCGATCGGCCTTTACCGAACAATCCAGTACATCGGCGCCAACCTTGCGGCCGTCGTCATCGAGCTGACCATGCGCGGAACCATCGACGACGCGGGTCTGCATCGCACGGGCGGGACCATCGCCGTCATCGGAATCGCCCTTCTGGTGGGGGTGGTGTTTTCACGGACTCTGCGGTCCCGTTAGACTCTGCGCCGCGCCCCTATAGCTCAGTTGGTAGAGCTACGGACTTTTAATCCGCAGGTCGTAGGTTCGAGTCCTACTGGGGGCACAAACACAGACCCGGCGCCTCATTCAGAGGCGCCGGGTCTTGTGCGTTCATGCCACATCAATTCGTGCCACATCAATGCATCAGCAGGTCATCGCATCAGCAGGTCATCGCATCAGCAGGTCATCGAAGCAGGAACTCGAGGGTCACGCGCTCGAATGCCTCCTTGGCTTCGATCATCACCCAGTGCCCGCAGTTCGGGAATACATGCAGTTCGGCGTTCGGAATCAGTCGCATCGGAATCATCGGCATGTCCGGTGGACACTGCCTGTCGTCGAGCCCCCATGTCAGCAAGGTCGGGCATTGCACCTTGTGCATCATCGACCAGTACGGCGGCACATCCGAGTTGGACATCATCTGCTGCTGAGCGGCAAAGGCTTTGGATCCGTACATCGCGGTCAATGCCTGGTGCGAGGCCGGATCGTTGGCCGTTTCCCATCGTTCCTCGATCCGCGCCTCGGTGACGACAGTCTTGTCGTACACCATGCATTCGAGCCATCGAACCAACTTCTCACGGCTGGGAGCGTCGGCGAAGTCCTGCAGGAGACGGGTACCTTCACTTGGGTTCTGACTGAAGATGTTCGGGCCGACGCCACCGATGGTGACCAGCCTGCAGACACGCTCCGGGAACCTCATCGCGACGTTGACGCCGACTACCCCACCCATCGAATTGCCGATCATCGCAGCCGATTCGATTCCCAGCGCGTCCATGAATCGGATCACCGACGACGCTGCCGTGATCACCGGATGGCCGTCGACGGGATCGCTCACGCCGAAACCCGGGAACTCGAGGATGTAGCAGTGGAAATGCTTCGCGAATACCTCGAGGTTCCCCCGATAGTTCCGCCAACCACTCACACCGATCCCTGAACCGTGCAACAGGATCAACGGCGGACCATCGCCCGCCTCGTGATAACGCAAAGTCCCCTTGTCGGTAGCGACTTCGCGTTTGGTCCCCTCATAGGTCACGTCCATCACGCAAGATTAGAACGTGTTACAGATTCAGGACGGCTGATTGCGGAACTTCGCAACCACCGTCAGAAGCATCCCCCGCTACCTCGACGCCCACTGCGATTCTTGGACTTCTGCTCGCTCGGTTTCGACTTCCCCGGCCCAGCCTTCACACACCGGTTGGGGCGCCGCACTTGCTCGAAGTGTCCAGCGCTCACAACATGACCGGCCACACTCACCCGGACAGACGTGTCTGCGCGGGCGGTTCCGACTTCCGCCGAACCCAACGTCAACGCGAATGCAGCCACCAGCACCAGGGCTACCTTCTTCGAGATCTTCATTGGCACGGCCACTGAGACACGGTTCCACTCCAGATACTGAACAGGTGCGCGCGCCGAAGGAACACGCTGAGTGTCGACGATATTCAGTACGGGTGGCCGGCCGCGATCCTTTAGCTCACCAGTATCTGAACAGTCGACAACAAAAGTTTGGGCGGCACGTCAACATCCCGAGGGCGTCAACGAGCCAACGACCAAGCTACGCACCAATACTGAGAATCACGTAAACATCGTGCAGACGCCGGGGCCGGCGCCTGTCGAAACTCCCCCAAAGCGATGTCCAGGTTCACGTCCTGCCTGAATCGTTCTGTTTGGTACTTTTACCCCCTGAGGCGCACTCCTCAGATTCGCTGTCGACCCAGCACAAACGGCGTGCAGTACAAATTGGATACTGCGGCCCGCGAACGCCTTACCAAGCACTCACGAAAGCCCGGGCAAACATGACCGAAACGGAAACCACAGTGCGGGACGACCCGCCGCGGACGCCATTCGAACCCGAGGATCGCTGGGTTCCCGTCGACCGTAGATGGTTCGGCCTGGACCGAGCGACCATCATCCCGGCAGCGATAGTGCTGGCCGTTGCGATAGTCATGAGCATCCTCATCCCGGCCGTCAACAACTCTGTCGCCTACGACGACGAAGTCGTGGCCGGGGATGTCATGGAACTCAAAGACGGCATCACCTTCGTTCCCGCCGTCGGCTGGGGAATCACAGACGGGGTCCGCGAAACTGATGCTCCCGTCTCCGGTTCGTTCCCGCAGCGCGCAACTCTGGTGAACAGCGGTGCACTGTTCACCGTCTACACGGCACCCTTCGCCGGTGACGCGAACGCCCTACTCGAACAGATCAAGAAGACCTCGGACGCCCTGGCAACAGCAGAGTCTTTGCGCGTCAGCGGCGACTCTTCCTCGATCACCACGGCGAGCGGCATTCGTGGTGTCATCACCAGCTACTCGAACTCGACTGCCGACGGCGTGATCGCAGCATTTGTCGTCGACGGAAAAGGCATCGAAGTTGTCTCCACCGGGCCGAGCGATGTGGCTCCGACCATCACGGACGACATTGCTCACATGATCGTGAGCATCAGCCACCGAGCCGGAGAGGGTTCCTGATGAGCACTCCCACAACACAACCCGCAAACGATCTCCTCACCCGCGCCGGTGCGATCGAGAACTCCGGTTGGGGTAGGTCGTTCACGTTCTACCAGCCGCGCAACGCCGCTTTCTGGGTTTACCTCGCTTTGGTGGTGAGCGGCGCCTTCAAATTCTTCTCGCTGCTGTCGTCGTCCGCCGGCGCTTACGGAGAAGCCATCGCGCTTTCGCTGGTGCTGTTCGGTGTGTACGGCGCCATCTTCTGGTGGTTCACGCAGCACATCGACAGGTACGCGCGCCAACCGGTCAAACTGATCGTCGTTGCGTTCCTGTGGGGCAGCTTCGCCGCTACATGGGTGATGGCCGCAAACGCCAACGACGCCATCTTGTCCTTGTACGCCAAGACATTCGGACAGGCGTGGGCATCGGACTGGGGCCCCGGCCTGACAGCTCCGTTCACCGAAGAAATCGCCAAGGGCATCGGGTTGCTCCTGCTCATCGCACTGGCATCTCGATTGGTGCGCACCGCATTCGACGGATTCATCCTCGGCGCCTTCATCGGACTCGGCTTCCAGATCTTCGAAGACGTTCTGTACGCCTTGAACTCGGCCGCGTCGCAGTTCGGAGCCGATCCGGTCGGCGCTGCGATGCCGACGATCATCCTCCGCATGGTATTCGGAGTGGCCGCACACACTCTGTACAGTGCGATCTTCGGTGCCGGACTCGTCTATCTACTGGGACGACCGGCGGAACCGCGTCGTGTGGGGCGCGGACTCGCGCTGATGGCGACCGCGATGCTGCTCCACGGCCTGTGGGATTCCGCCGGTGCCTTGACACAAGGCAAGAATGCACTTCTCTTTCCGCTCTTCTTTGTCATGGTCGCCGCCGCATTGACCCTCGTGGTCCGCGTGTTTCGAATGACGGTTCCACGTGAACGCCAGTTCCTGAGCGACATCCTGACACCGGAAGTCGACCGTGGTGTCATCACGGACGAAGAATTCGTCGCTCTGTGCGGCGACCACAAGGCACGCAGGGCTTTCCGCAAATCTGCAGGCGGACACGCGGCCCGTAAACGCGCCGAATACGTCCTCGAAGCCGCGGCAGACCTCGCCGACGCTCTGGCAGACTCCCACGGAACCAACACCGGCCGAGTCGAATTCGCTCGATCCGAGGTAAGTCGTATCAGGAGTGGTCAGCCGTCGGTCAAGCTCTGACCCGCTCCGAACTGGAATTCAACGCCGCGTCCCCTCGTGCGAGAGCACAAGGGAACGCGGCGTTGGCCATTGATCACGTTGCACATCGGGTTCGTCACGTCGCGATCAACCGCTGAACCGCCCCGACCGCAGCCTCGCGACGCTGAGCGACGGGACGGGACGACTTGAGCGCGAACATCCGGGCAATGTCGGTGATCAACAGAATCAACTCCGCGGGATTCCACTCGGGGTCGATGTGTCCCTCGAGTTGGCCTTTGCGAATCTCGGCTGCCTTCGGCCGGAGCGTCTTGCTTCGTATGTCGTCCTCGCTCATGACGTCCGGTGCTTCGAGATCCGCCCATTGCTGCAATCGAGCGTTCTCGGGATGCGCTACGTAGTTGTCGAAGAGTCGACCTGCATACCCTGGCAGATCATCACCTCGTAGTGCTGTCTCCGCTGTGGTTTCGGACGTCCATTGCTCAGTGACGGCAGAAAACAACTCTTCCTTGCTCGCGAAGTACGCGTAGAGACGGTCCTTGCTGGCACGCGCTTGCGCGGCGATCCGATTGATCCGCGCGCCGGCCAGGCCGTACGTCGCAAATTCGTCCTTTGCGGCCGCCAGAATGCGGTCTCTCGTGGCTTCCCCTGCTGAGCGCATGTTCACAGCCTAGAACGAATCGACCGTTGCCGAACCATCCGGTTCGGCGTAGCGTGCAGAGTTGACGAACAATTTGGTTCGCGAACTTCGGCCAACTCACCCGCCGACGCAAGGAGAGACATGAATCTCGATGACGCTCGAACCGCATTCACCCGGCTCCGTGGATCGGAAAGTGGTGTTTCACCAGCAGAACTCGACGAAGTGTGGGCCGCGCTGGAAACCGTCGCCGCCGAAGAAATCCTCGGCGAATGGAAGGGTGACGACTTCGCCACCGGTCATCGTCTGCACGAAAAGCTGTTCGCGAGCCGCTGGTACGGCAAGACTTTCAATTCCGTCGAGGATGCAAAGCCATTGATCTGCCGAGACGAAGACGGCAACCTCTACTCCGACGTCAAGAGCGGCAATGGCGAGGCAAGTCTGTGGAACATCGAGTTTCGTGGCGAAGTCACGGCGACGATGGTCTACGACGGCGCGCCGATCTTCGACCATTTCAAGAAAGTCGACGATTCGACGCTCATGGGCATCATGAACGGAAAATCGGCGTTGGTTCTCGACGGCGGACAGCACTACTACTTCCTGCTCGAGCGAGCGTGATTCGCGCCGAACAGAATTCGACGTCCGCCATGCAGATGACAGCGGCGCTCTCACACGGCCCGCACTCCCCCTTCACACTCGACACCGTCGAGATCGACGAACCCCGCGCAGACGAGATCCTGGTTCGCATCGTCGCGACAGGCCTGTGCCACACGGATCTGTTCACGAAGACGGTGCTACCGGAAAAGCTCGGGCCCTGCGTGTTCGGACACGAAGGCGCCGGCGTCGTGCAAGCCGTTGGCTCGTCGATCGACAACATCGCGGCTGGTGATCACGTATTGCTGAGCTACCGCAGTTGCGGTGTATGCAGGCAATGTCTCAGCGGCCATCGGGCGTACTGCGAAAGCTCACACGGGCTCAACAGCTCTGGCGCACGCACCGACGGCTCGACGCCGGTCCGGCGAAACGGAACTCCGATACGGTCCGCATTCTTCGGCCAGTCCAGCTTCGCGGAATACGTCATCGCCTCTGCCGACAACACCGTCGTCGTCGATCCTGCGGTGGACCTGACCGTCGCGGCTCCGCTCGGCTGCGGGTTTCAAACCGGCGCGGGTGCCGTGCTGAATCTACTTCGCCCCGAGCCCGACTCGACGTTTGCCGTTTTCGGGGCAGGCAGCGTCGGACTCGCAGCGCTGCTGGCGGCGAGGGCTGCCGGCGTTTCCACCCTGGTCGCCGTGGACCCCGTTGCGCAGCGGCGCGAACTCGCCGAGGAATTCGGCGCCGTCACTGTCGATCCCTCGAATGAAGATGCGCTCGACGCGGTCCGCGCCGCCACCGACGGAGGTTCGACGCATTCCCTCGACACCACCGGAATCGGCTCCGTGATCAATCAAGCCGTCACATCACTTCGAGCACGGGGAACACTGGCAGTAGTCGGACTCGGAGCATCCACGGTCGAGGTGAACATGGCCGACATCATGCTGAGCGGAAAGACAATTCGAGGATGCATCGAAGGAGAGTCGGAAGTCTCGACGTTCATCCCCGAACTCGTCGAACTCTTCACTGGTGGCCGATTTCCGATCGACCGCTTGGTGACGCGCTACGCATTCGCCGACATCAACAAAGCCGTCGAAGATCAAGCGTCGGGGCGCGTCATCAAACCCGTTCTCGTGTGGTGAGGGGCGAAATGTCTCATTCGTCGACCCGACGGAATTCGACCTAGACTGCGCTCCTGCACTAGACGTCGGAGCAAGGTGGGGACGATGACAGAACACACCAGTACAGGCGCGGGCCACGGCCGGGCCGTTATGCCGATCATCCGGATGCGCGCACGCAGCCGCGACGAGAACCATCGCGCATCGACGCCACTCGAACTGTTCTTCGACCTGTGTTTCGTGGTTGCGGCCGCACAGGCCGGAGTTCAACTGGTGCATGCTGTTGCCGAGGGCCACTACGTCGACGGCATCGCCGGTTATATGTTCGTCTTCTTCGCGCTGTGGTGGGCGTGGGTGAACTTCACCTGGTTCGCGTCTGCCTACGACACGGACGACGTCCCCTACCGGGTCGCGACCTTCGTACAGATTTGTGGCGTGCTCGTCTTCGCCGCCGGAATCCCCGATGCGTTCGACGGAACCGACCGTACGACGGCCATCGTCGGCTACCTCATCATGCGAATTGCGCTCACCTGCCAATGGCTTCGAGCCGCCAGCGGTGAATCCGGTGCAGCGCGAACCACTGCTCTGCAATACGCCGCCGGGCTCGTGATCGTCCAGGCCGGCTGGATCGTGCTGCTCCTGATGCCGGCGTCGGCGTGGATACCCGGCTTCTTCGTTCTCATGATCGCCGAACTCGCGGTGCCGGCAATCGCCGAGCGCAACCACCAGACGCCGTGGCACCCGCAACACATCGCCGAACGCTACGGCCTCTTCACCATCATCATGCTCGGCGAAACCATTGCTGCCGCCACCATCGCGGTCCAATCCGGCATTCGTGATTTCGACGCGGCCGACCTACTGATTCCGATTGCTGTCGGCGGAGTTCTGATCGTGTTCTCCGCGTTGTGGATCTACTTCGCCGTCCCCATCCACGAGTACCTCGCAGACCAAGGCAATCGCGCCGTCTTGTTGTGGGGATACGGGCACTACTTCGTATTCGGATCCGCTGCGGCCATCGGCGCCGGCATCGAAGTAGCCGTCGAGGAAGCAGTTGGCGAGGCGCACATTTCGACGTTCGCAGCATCTGCCGCGGTCACGATCCCCGCCGCGATGTTCCTGATCTTCGTGTGGCTCATGCACTCACGACACTTCAAGCGTGACAGGATCGAGCAGGCTGTTCTACCGGTGAGCGCAATCCTGGTTCTCGCCTGCACATTTGCCGGACACTGGGCGGTCCCGCTCGCCGGACTGGTGGCGGCGGGAACCGTCGGAGTCGGTGTCGGCCTGAGTACTCGGTCGAAGAGCTGACTCAGATTTCCGGGGCTGGAGCCTCGCCCTTGCTCTGCGGCTCGTGTTGCTTGAGCTCACCGCGCATCTTGTCGAGATCCTTGCCACGCTTTTTGTACATATAGCCGAGCGCAACAAGACCCAGGAACAACGCAACGCCCAGGACTGCACCGACAACGGAGGCTCCGCGGAAACCGGGGCCGTCGACGTCGAGGATCCGCTCGCCCGCATGCGCTGCATTGTTGTTGCCGAGAACAACTGTCAGAGAGAGCAGATTCGGCAGCGCGAAGATCACACCCAACGCGAGAGCCGTGATCTGGATGATTCGAGCATGCTTGCGCTTGCGCACCTGCCAGACCGCTCGGAAGAAGATGAGCGGGACCAGGGTGCAGACGAGACCGAACAGCAGTCCCCACGCGATTCCGGCGCTGAAGCTGCCGTTCGCCAACGACGCAATTCGCTGCGCCCACCAACGCGGAAGGAAGGCGGCAAGGATGAAGTAAGCGATGACCAGGACCACCGCCATCACTGCGATCCCGATGGCCTTCTTCGCCCACGGCGGCATGCCCGGTTTTTCGGTGGCCGGTGAAGTTTCCGGTGTCGTCATGACAAATCCTCGTCTAGTCGGCGTCTGTACTGACGAATCTATCCGTTACGGGCGTTCCTCATCCGCATCGAGAACGATCCGGGCAAGCCGCTTCGGAGCAACGAGGGTGAACGAGGTGTAGATCCACTCCTCCAGTTGCGACCATTTCTCCTCGGAAACGTCGGTGCCGATGTCGAGCGCAACCCACCCGTGGCGACCGAGACCGTAGCCGGCAGCGCTTGCACCTGGTTCGGTGGCAACCACCGCTTCGGCTTCCTCCTTGCTCAACTTGACGGTCAAGGAGGTGGCTTCGACGTTGCAGAACACGAAGTTCTTGCCGCGGACCCGGAAGGTCGGGTGACCGTCCCACGCTTCGATGTCGACGCGCTCCGCCTCCGGCAGGGACAACGAGATCTCTTCGAGTCGACGCATGTTGTCGGGCATGGAGACGATTCTGCACGCTCGATACCGAGCTTGACACCCGCGACACCGCTAGGCTCGGCGACGACCGCGTTACCGAACTCCGAACACAGGGAGAGTGGCATGCGCACGTTAGTTCATCTGGTTCTGCTCATTTGTGGAATCGCCGTTGCCGTCGGCTCGTTCATGTACGTACTGGCCGGGGTCAAACCCAACAACGTTCGCCTCGAGGACCTGCGGGACGGTTTTCCGGCCGGGTGGGCAATCGAGCAACTCGGCGATCAGTCCGTGACCTTCTACCGTTCGATGGCGATACTTCTGCTCGCTGCAGCCGTATTGATTCTGATCGCCGCTTTGTTCGGTTCTCGTATTTCAGCGTGGATCGGAATCATCGTGGGATTGGGAACTCTGGGCACGTTCTACTACCGAGTGAACGATCAATTCGACAATGTCATCAGGGAAAACTACTCCACGATCCTGACAAATCAGACAGGATTCATCTTGACGGCCGGCGGACTGATTCTCGCTCTCCTAGCGTGTCTGGTCCCCCGCGAGAAGACCCGAGCCTGACCGCTCGGCAACCGGAGGGTTACCGTCGACGCCGACATTCACTAGTGTCTGCAACAGCCGGGTACTGACGAGTAGTACCCCAGAAGAGGTAGGGCATCAATGGCATCGCTTGACGACCTTCTATCCCAGATCCCCATCGACCAGATCGCGCAGCAACTCGGCGTGGACCAGGCAACTGCCGAATCGGCGGTCAAGACTGCACTTCCGACCCTCGTCGGTGGCCTCGGCGCCAACGCTCAGGATCCCGCAGGCGCAGCCTCACTCGAAAGTGCGCTGCAGTCGCACGCTGACACCAGCCTTCTCGACGACGGCGTCGACATCAGCAAAGTCGACACCGCTGACGGTCAGAAGATCGTCTCGAACATCTTCGGCGGCAACACCGATCAGGTCGCCAGCGCACTGGGCGGTGTCGGTGGCGGCGGTGGAAACGATCTGGTGAAGCAGTTGCTGCCGATCCTCGCTCCCATCGTCCTGGCCTACCTCGCCAAGCAGTTCACCGGTGGCGGTGCCGGCGCGCAGACTCAGGCCTCCGGTGGCGGCGGGCTCGGGGATCTCCTCGGCGGAATTCTCGGCGGCGGCGGCAATTCCGGCGGCGGCATCGGCGGCGCACTCGGCGGCATCCTGGGTGGATCCGGTGGCGGCGGCCTCGGAGACCTGCTCGGCGGCCTCCTCGGCGGCGGCAAGAAGTAAAACGCTAGACAGAACGCACTGCGGCGATCCCGTTCGGGGTCGCCGCAGTGCTCTGTTCAATCAACCGTCGAAGATCGAAACATCTTCAGCGACAATGCAAACGCAACCAACAGCAGCGCGCCCACAAAGGCACTGACCCCACCCCAACCGCCGCCCGCGTACGCGAGACCAGCGAGGGCGCCCGCCACGGACGAACCCGCGTAATAGGCAAACAGATACAACGCCGACGCCTCGGCCCGGTGATCGGTCGCGATCAGCCCCACCCAACCGCTGGCCACCGAATGTGCCGCGAAGAATCCTCCGGTGAAGAGCAGCATCCCCACGAGAGTCAACGCCAGATTGTCCGGAACGGTCAGTGCCAGCCCGATACCGATGACAACAACCGAGCCGAGCAGAACACTGCGCCTACCCAGCCGGTCCGAGGCCCCGCCGGCTACCGCTGAGGTGAAAGTTCCGGCGAGGTAGAAAAGAAAGACCAGGCCGACAAGTGCTTCGGGAAGTACGAAAGGTGCTGCCGTGAGCCGAAACCCGAGGAAGTTGTAGATCGAGACGAATCCGCCCATGAGGATGAACCCCAAGGCGAAAAGCGCGCGCAGCGACGGGTTCGCAAGGTGGCGTCGTAGATTCGACGCGATCGCACGCACCGACACCGGTTGCGGGCGAAAGAACTTCGACGCGGGGAGCTTCCGGATCATGTTGAGCGCGAACAACGCTGACAGCAAGGCCGCAGTCACCAATGCCCAGCGCCACGTACTGAAATCGACGACGGCCGACGGAACCAGCCGTCCGATCAGCCCACCGATCGTCGTGCCGGCGACGTACCTTCCCATCGCTGCACCGAGGTCCTTCCGATCGACCTCCTCGGCCAGATAGGCCATCGCCACCGCCGGGACCCCTGCCAGAGCCAAGCCTTGCGCCGCGCGTCCGATCAGCAGAACCTCGATCGTCGGACTGAGTGGCAGAAGCAAACCGATCACACAGGATGCCGACGCCGACGCGATCATCACCCGTGTGCGACCGAACCGCTCGGAGAGCGCACTGGCCGGAATGATCGCCAACGCCAACATGCCCGTCGTCGCCGAGACCGAAAGTGCAGACACCGCGGGCGAGACGTCGAAGCCTTCGGCGAACGCAGGCAGCAATGCCTGTGCCGCGTACATCGAGATGAATGTCGACAGCCCGGCCGCGAACAACGCAACGGTCACCGTGCGATACCCCGGTGTTCCGCGGCGAAGCGGCACCACTTCGGATTCGATCACATTCTCGACAGTCACCACATACCTCCAGGCATCGCTTACCTCCGGTAAGAATCCTCCCGCCGCGCTTCGACAAAAGAAAATGCATAAACTTGGAGTTCTATATGCGTCATAGGTATATAGATTGGGTTCGTGATGCTGACCGAAGACCTCGAATGGTTTGTCGTTCTCGCCGAAACCCAACAGGTGACCGCTACCGCGGATCTGACTCACCTGTCGCAGCCGACGCTCTCGCGCAAACTCGCACGCCTCGAACGACAGATCGGAGTGACGCTCTTCGACCGTCAGGGACGCCGGCTCGAACTGAACCGGTACGGCGAGATCCTCTACCGACACGCTCGCACCGCTCTTCACTCACTCGACGCGGCGCAGAGCGAAATCCAGTCGCTGGCGAGCCCCGAAAGCGGCACGGTCCGGCTCGACTTCCTCCACTCGTTCGGCACCTGGTTGGTGCCGCACATGCTGCGCGGATACCGCGTCGAGCATCCCGGAGTGCGATTCGAACTGCATCAGGACAGTGCGCAGTTCCTGGTCGACAGAATTGCCGCCGGCACGTCCGACCTGGCCGTCGTCTCGCCGCAGCCGCGTGATCCGCAGGTGGCATGGATGCAGATCGCCCAGCAGTCACTGGCATTGGCTGTTCCGGCTGATCATCGCTTTGCGAAGTTGCATTCGGTCGAGCTTGCGGACGCGGCCGACGAACCGTTCATCGGTATGCATCCGAACTTCGGGATGCGAAGAATTCTCGATGAACTGTGCGCGGCCGCAGGATTCACGCCGAATTTCGTCTTCGAGAGCAGCGAGCTGGCAACGGTCGGCGGACTGGTCTCCGCGTCCTTCGGTGTCTCGGTCATGCCGGTTCAGGATCCACCGATCTGGGCCGAAGGAGTCGTCTACGTACCGATCGAAGGAGCCCAGCGAAAAATAGGGCTGATCTGGTCGAAGAGCCGCGAGCTGTCCGATCCCGCCCGGACGTTCCGCGACTACGTCGAAAGAACGACTTGGTAGTGAAAGTGCCCCCGGATAACTACGGATCGGTAACATCCCTCGAGGGGAGCAATTTTCATGCCATTCTTTTCAAACCTACGGTGCCGTAGGCTGGGGCGAAGTCGCGCATTCACTCAACATGGAGGCAAGAAATGACGAGGATTCTGACGCAGCTGGAGCTGCTACAAGAGCTGCAGCCGGTTGCCGAGGAGAACGTCAACCGCCACATCTCCATGGCCAAGGAATGGCATCCACACGACTACGTTCCGTGGGACGAGGGTCGTAACTTCGCAGCCATGGGCGGCGAAGACTGGAGTCTCGAGCAGTCACAGCTCGGCGAGGTAGCTCGCGCCGCGATGATCACCAACCTGCTCACCGAGGACAACCTGCCCTCGTACCACCGCGAGATCGCCGAGAACTTTTCGCAGGACGGCGCCTGGGGAACGTGGGTCGGCCGGTGGACCGCCGAGGAGAACCGTCACGGCATCGTGATGCGTGACTACCTCGTCGTCACGCGCGCAGTCGACCCCGTCGAGCTCGAGCGCTTCCGCATGGAACACATGACAAACGGTTACAGCGCACCCATCGACGAGGGCGACGCCGGCCTGCTGCACTCGGTCGCCTACGTGACCTTCCAGGAACTCGCGACGCGCGTCAGCCACCGCAACACCGGCAAGGCTTGCGACGAGCCGATTGCCGACAAGATGCTTCAGCGCATCGCCGCTGATGAGAACCTGCACATGATCTTCTACCGCAACATCTGCGCCGCCGCGCTCGATCTTGCTCCCGATCAGGCTCTCAAGGCTGTGGCGAACATCGTCCAGAACTTCCAGATGCCGGGCGCCGGCATGCCTAACTTCCGTCGTAACGGCGCTCTCATGGCCAAGCACGGCATCTACGACCTTCGCCAGCACCTCGACGAGGTCGTCTGGCCCGTCTTGCGCAAGTGGAACATCTTCGAGCGCAACGATTTCAGTGCCGAAGGCGAGAACACGCGCGAAGAGTTGGCGGCCTTCCTCGAGACCCTTGCCGCCAACGCGACGAAGTTCGAGGAACAGCGCGATCGCATGCTCGCACGCGAAGCCGCCAAGCGCGAACAGCAGGCTTCTTAGTTTCACCAGCTATTCTGTGCCCGGTACCGGATTCGGTACCGGGCACTTCCAATTGTCACAAGTATTTGTTCAGAGGTAGACATGTCATCCCTACGTATCGGTTCACTCGAGCTGCACAGCCCCGTGGTCCTCGCCCCCATGGCGGGCGTCACCAACGTCGCCTTCCGCACGCTGTGCCGTGAACTCGAACTCGAACGTGCAGGCAGCACGTCCGGCCTCTACGTCTGCGAGATGGTCACGGCACGTGCGCTCGTCGAGCGCCAGCCGGCCACGATGCACATGACCACGTTCGGCCCGACCGAAACGCCCCGGTCGCTGCAGTTGTACACAGTCGACCCGGATACGACCTACGCCGCGGCCAAGATGATCGTCGACGAGAACATGGCCGATCACATCGACATGAACTTCGGCTGCCCCGTCCCGAAGGTGACCCGCAAGGGCGGTGGCTCCGCGCTGCCGTACAAGCGTCGGCTGTTCGGACAGATCGTCGCGGCTGCTGTGCGCGCCACCGAGGGCACCGATATTCCGGTCACCGTGAAGATGCGCGTCGGCATCGACCCCGAACATCACACGCACCTCGACGCCGGCCGGATCGCCGCAGCTGAAGGCGCTGCTGCCGTCGCACTTCACGCACGTACCGCGTCGCAGCGCTACTCCGGCACTGCTGACTGGAACGAGATCACGCGTCTCAAGGAACACGTCACCGACGTTCCGATCCTCGGCAACGGTGACATCTTCGATGCTTCGGATGCTGCCCGGATGATGAACGAGACCGGCTGCGACGGCGTCGTCGTCGGACGTGGCTGCCTCGGACGGCCATGGCTGTTCGCGGAACTCAGCGCAGCTCTCAACGGACAACAGATCGCCACGCCGCCGACGCTCGGCGAAGTCACCAAGATCATCGCCCGTCACGCCCAGCTGCTCGCCGCACACCACGGTGAGATGAAGGGCTTGCGCGAACTTCGCAAGCACGTCTCCTGGTACATGCGTGGGTTCCCGGTCGGATCGGATCTGCGGGTCTCGATGGCGTTGGTCAGCACGTTGTCCGAACTGGACGACCTGCTCGGACAGCTCGATCACGACGTCCCGTTCCCCAAGGACGCCGAAGGTCCGCGGGGTCGCCAAGGCTCGCCCGGTCAGGTAGCACTTCCGGAAGGTTGGCTCGACGATCCCGAGGACGATCTTGTGCCGGTGGGGGCTGACATGATGCACTCCGGTGGCTAGCGAGAACACGCCGTCGGATTACTCTCATCACTTTCTGAGTGAAGCACTCAGGATTCACCAGTAATATGGCTCCAGCTTCGTCGACAGCCGGTTGACGCCGGCATCTGAATGACGAGTTACTGACAGTCGACGACGGGACAGGTTGCATCGGTGGGTGATGATCACGATTCGGGCCCACCTCCGCCCGAGAGCCGCGCCCCCTGGGAACGTCCGCTCGCAGACAAGCGGTTCCGCAACGCCCGCCCGGACCAACCGGCAGCTCCCCAGCGTCCTGCCACACCCCAGCGACCAGCACCGCAACCACCCAGTCCCCCGGAGCGTCGCAGCAGTGGACGGACCGGCCGCCGGGATTCGCCTCCGACCGACGACTCTGTTTCGGTCGCCGAGTTGGTCCGTCGGGTAGGCGACAAGAAGCCGCCACCTGCCCCGGCTGCACCGCCCAAGGCAGCGCCGACCAAATCCGTGCCACCCAGGACTCCACCTCCATCAGCGTCCGCGCCGCCCCCGGCCCGGCCGATTCCCGCGCGTCCGACCGTCCCGCCTGCCGCTGCGGACTGGATCACCGAAGAACATCCCGTCACCTCCGCAGTGCCGCGGGTAGTCGGTGACACCGGCGCTACCCGTCTGGCGCAAAGCAAGATTCGCCGCCGCCATCGCGCAAAAGTGATCGGCCGATCGGCAGTAGCGTTCCTGGCCGTCATGTCTCTCGCGTTGACCGGCGTCGTCTGGGGTTATCTGCGGTCAGTCGAAGGCGGTTTCGATCAGATTGCGGCACTCGACACCGAGTCCGACGACATCATCGACGCCGGGGGCCAGCTCGGCGACGAGACGTACTTGATCATCGGCACCGATACCCGCGCCGGCGCGAGCGGTGAGATCGGCGCCGGAACCGTCGAAGACGCCGAAGGCGCGCGCGCCGACACGGTCATGCTGGTGAACATTCCCGCCGACCGAAGCCGCGTCGTCGCCGTCTCCTTCCCGCGTGACCTCGACGTCGAACGTCCGATCTGCCAGGGCTGGGACAACGACGCCGGCAAGTACACCAGCGAAACCTTCCCGGCCGCCAGTGGCGACAAGCTCAATGCGACGTACGCACTCGGTGGTCCCAAGTGCCTGGTCAAGGTCATCCAGAAGATGTCCGGCCTGAAAATCGGGCACTTCGTCGGAATGGACTTCGCCGGTTTCGAGCGCATGGTCGACACCGTCGGCGGCGTGAACGTCTGCTCCCCCGGACCGATCGAGGACGGCATCCTCGGAACCGTCCTCGCATCCGGCGGAACGCAGATGCTCGACGGCCGTACCGCCCTCAACTATGTGCGTGCGCGCCACGTCGAAGCCGAGGGTAACGGCGACTACGGACGCATCACCCGTCAGCAGAAGTTCCTGTCGGCGCTGCTCCGCTCGGCCCTGTCCAACCAGGTCCTCCTGAATCCGAGCAAGCTCAACGGATTCATCAACGCCTTCACCAGCGACACGTTCGTCGAGAACATCGACACGAAGTCGCTGGTCACCCTCGGCCGTTCGCTGCAGAACGTCGACGCGGGCGCGGTGACGTTCTTGACGGTCCCCACGGACGGCACCAACGACTGGGGCAACGAGATTCCTCGCACCGACGAGATCAAGTCCCTCTTCCAGGCGATCATCGACGACGAACCGCTTCCGGGTGAAGAGCGCGAGGACACCACACCGTCGTCGACCAGTTCCACGACAACCCCTCCTACGTCCAGCACGCCGCCCGCCGCCACTTCCGTCGAAGCGATGAGTGCGTACAACATCTCGGTCGACGTCTCCAACGCGTCGGGAATCGCCGGGCAGGCCGCGACGATCGCCGACAGCCTCGCTGCCTACGGTTTCCAGATCTCCACGGTCGGCAACTTCAGCGCAGCCACCGGCCTGGCGAATGCTCAAGCCTCGACCACCGTCGTGCGTTACGCAGCAGGTTACGAGGCTGAAGCGGTCACTGTCGCGTCGTCGATTCCCGGTGCGGTTCTCGTTCTCGCTCCGAGCATGGGAGACATGATCGAGGTCGTCGTCGGAAGCAATTTCGCCGGCACCGTCGTCGCCCCCGCGGACCCGGGGACCATCCTGGCGGCAAATCCGACATCGGTCGACACCAGCACCTCGACGGCTCTGCCCGCCGACATCGCCAGCGTCAACGCAGGCGACACCACCTGCGACTGACACGCGTTCATTCACCTTGCGTTCACCTGGTGCTTGTGACTTGGTCTTTCACGGCACGTAGGCTCTGACCTCATGCGCGTGGCTTACAACGAACAGATGACCGAGCTTGCAGACACGCTCGGCGAGATGGCAGGACTGGCAGGTGCCGCTATGGAGCGCGCCACCCAGTCCCTGCTCCAGGCAGACCTGTCCCTGGCAGAACAAGTAATCGGCGAACACGACAAGATCACCGAACTCAGCACCATTTGCGAGGAGCGCGCGTTTGCGCTGCTCGCCCTGCAGGCTCCCGTTGCCGGAGATCTGCGCTCGGTGGTCAGTGGAATCCAGATCGTCGCCGACATCGACCGCATGGGTGCACTCGCCCTGCACGTCGCGAAGATCGCGCGCCGCCGACATCCCAACCACGTGCTTCCCGAAGAGGTCAACGGCTACTTCGCCGAGATGGGACGCATCGCTGTCTCCATCGGTGCGGCCGCCAAGGTCGTCCTCGAGACCCGCGACCCCGAGCGCGCTGCCCGCCTGCGCGAAGAAGACGAAGCGATGGACGACCTCCACCGCCACCTCTTCACCGTCCTCATGGACCGCGAGTGGAAGCACGGCGTTGCCGCCGCAGTCGACGTCACGCTGCTCGGCCGCTTCTACGAGCGGTTCGCCGACCACGCCGTCGAGGTCGGCCGACGCGTCATCTTCCTGGTGACCGGCAAGCTGCCCGAAGAGCCGGAAACCACCGAGAAGGTCGACAACCTCACCTCGTACCCGGATCTCTGAACCCAACAGTCCACGTGAGTAAAAGGCGGCCGCGCACTTGCACGGCCGCCTTTCCTATTCAGTTCTCGTGTAACCAGGTCTTCAACGTGGGTCCTGCAGTTGTGGATCCCGGCCCGGGCAGCAGCGCCCCACCCTTCATCGCCTTACCCGCTCCCGGCATCGAGATCGGGATCAGCCACTTGCGTCGGCCACGGTATTTCAAAATCTCACGCGTCATGGCCGGGATCTCGAGGACCTCAGGCCCGGCGAGATCTGGAGCCCTCCCGGTCGGACCGTTCTGAGCGCACGTCACCAGAGCCTCGGCGACGGTCTTCGCCGCTATCGGTTGGGAGCGCATCCGGGGAACCATCGCGACCGGCCCCAGTCCGAAGAGCGCGATGGTCTTCTCGCCGAACTCGAACCACTGAGTGGATCGCAGGATCGTGAAGGGAATGCCCGACGCTTCCACCGCGCGTTCCTGCGCGGCCTTTCCCTGGTAGTACCCGAAGGACTTCAACTGCGGATCGTCGCAGTTCACGATCGAGAGCAGCACGTGATGCTTCACGCCTGCTCTGGCTTCGGCCGCGGCGATGTTCTTCGCTGCCGTCTCGAAGAACTCGATCGCCTTCTTGGCACTGTTGGTGACGTGATCACTCACGTCGATGACAACGTCGGCACCGACAAATGCTTCGTCCAACCCCGCACCCGTAGAGATGTCGACTCCCGTCGATCGAGCGGCGGCGACGACGTCATGGCCCCCGATTTTCGCCTGCTCGACGACCAGCTTTCCCATCTGGCCGGTTCCGCCCAGAACAACAATCTGCATGATGCCTCCGTCAAACCCGTGCGCCCGGCTCTCTTCGGCCTGGTCACATACTGGACGACGCAGCCTCCCGAAGTGTGACGGTCGGGCGAATCAGTCGCTGTACTTCTGCGAAACCCGCCCACGCCACTGCGACCAGATCGGATCCAACGCTGCGCTCGCCTCGTGTGCGTGATCGGCCACGGCCCGTGCCAGCATCCCTGCTCCCGCCAGCGGCGTCACGTGCCCTTCGACCACGTCGGAAGTCTTGATCCCCAACAGCATGGTCGTACCGAGCACGCGATGGCCACCGAGAATTCCCGGCAGCGAACGGCCCGGCACGCTACGCAGGTCGAGTGTTTCCACGAGCAGCGCGTCACCGTCGACGGTAATGCGCTGATCCGAGCGAAGGGCACCGCCGGTTTCGCCGGTCCGGCCGAACACGATCATCTCGTCGAGCAGCGCAACCGCATCGGATTCCAGTGAAATATCCACGCGCCTGGTCACATCCGCGCCGCCCGCGACGACAAACGGTGCCGCGCGCCAGATCAGCGCCGCACCGGCGCCGACGCTCGCCGAAGCCGACCACGACGCCCGGCCGCCACGCGCGTTGTACGCGACGGTCCCCGACGGCTCGATCACCTCGAGGCACGTACCCGGAGCGACTACGAATTCGATACGCAGGTCGTCGCCTGCCAGCAGCGTTGCACTGTGCCCTACCAAGGCAATTCGCACGGTGAGCCCGCGAGCGTCGACGAACCGCGGGGCCAGGAAGTCGCCCGAGATCAGCTCTCGCGCAACAGCGGTGTCACCCACTCTCTCGACGACGACCCGCGTAGCTCCGGTGCGCATCAGTGAGCGTGAGAGTGGCTGTGCCCGTGACCGTGTCCGTGGTCTTCTTCATCGGCATGGAAGTGCGGCGCCATCGGGCCCGGATCCTGCGGGGTGTGACTACCCGCGCGGTGAGCTGCGATGACCTGGCGAAGCCACGCACTGAGCTGGTCGATCGTCGCGTGATCCTTCTGGCTGAGCGCGAGCACGGGAAGTCCGTCTCGCGCGGCCGTGGCATCGGCAACCATCTGGACCGCGTCGACGTCGACGTACGGGGCCAGGTCGATCTTGTTGACCACCAACAGATCTGCCCGCTCGATTCCGGGACCACCCTTGCGTGCGACGTCTCCGCCGCCCGCGACGTCGATGCAGAAGATCTGGGCGTCGACCAGTGCCGGGCTGAACGTGGCGGTCAGGTTGTCACCGCCGCTTTCCACGATCACCATGTCGAGGGGATGGAACTGACGCTCGAGGTCTTCGACCGCAATGAGGTTCGGCGTCACGTCGTCACGGATGGCCGTGTGCGGGCACGCGCCGGTCTCGACTGCGACGATGCGCTCGATCGGAAGTACGTTGGCCGCGCGCAACAGTCGCGCGTCCTCGTCGGTGTAGATGTCGTTGGTGACCACCGCGATCTCGTACTCCGACGCGAGCTCGCGGCAGATGGTGGCGATGAGGGTACTTTTGCCTGTGCCGACGGGGCCGGCAACGCCGAGCCTCAAACCTCTTGCAGCAGTGGTGGTGTTGTTCAGGTTGTCAAGCACGGAAAATCCTCCTGGATCGAGCGTGGTGTTCGAGTGACCATTGTTCGACCAACGGTCCTGTTGTTGCGGGTATATCTGTGACGCCCTCGACTGCTACGGCAGCCGCGGCGACGGTTTCGATGGTCGGGGCTGCTCGGAGCAACCATTCGACCGGTTCTGCCGGATCCACCGGCAGTAGCTTCAGTGCCGCCGACGCCACCGTTTGAGCGTCGTCGTACAAACAAGATCTGGCTGCCTGTAGGTCGTCCATCCCGGAGATCGCCGTGAAGACTCCCAACGCGAGCGGACGCATCGGATGCCCAGGCAGCGCCATGAGCATCTGGACCGCGGGGTGCTGCGGCCACAATCGCGACGCCAGCCTGGCCAGTCCACGTCCGAGCTGAATAGACGCCTCACGCAGCGGTGCGCTGGGCGTCCGAGCGAGCAGTTCCCTCGAGATGTCCTCGAGTTCGCCTGCACCACCGGCACTTACGGCCCAGCGGCGCGTGACCACCGTTGCAGCGGCCTCGACAAGTCCCACTGTTTCGAGTCGACCGCGAATGAAGTCGGGGACCTGACTCTGTAGGAGTCCGCCCGCCAGAGCCGGTTCCAACCCCGACGAGTGAGCGTGACCGCCGGTAGGCAGACGCCCGTCTGCCAAGAGCATCGATGCTATCTCGGCAGACGCCATCTCGATTGACATGGTTTCAGAACAGCATGTAGCGCTGAGCCATCGGCACTACGTCAACGGGGTTGGGCGCGATCAGGTCGCCGTTGACCTTGATGGCAAACGTCTCCGGATCGACGTCGATGGACGGCAGTGCCGTGTTGTTCGGCATATCCGCCTTGGTGAGGTGCCGCGTCGGACGAACACCGGTAAGGGTGCGCGTGAGACCGAGACGACCGGCCAGACCGTCCTCGATCGCCATCGGCGAGACGAACGTCGTGGACAGGTGCGGGGCTGATCCCGGAGTTGCCGCGATGGCCGGCCGAACGAACACCGGCTGCGGGGTCGGGATAGCAGCGTTCGGATCACCCAGCGGCGCAGCAACTATCGCCCCACCCTTGATCACGGCAGAAGGACGGACACCGAAGAACGCGGGATCCCACAGCACCAGGTCCGCCATCTTCCCGGCCTCGACCGATCCGATCTCGTGATCGATACCGTGAGCCACCGCGGGGCAGATCGTGTACTTGGCGACGTAACGGCGCGCACGCTCGTTGTCGGCCGGCATGCTGGTGCCCAGCTTGCCGTACTGGGCCTTCATGACGTGGGCGACCTGCCACGTCCGCAGGGTCACCTCTCCGATACGGCCCATCGCCTGGGCGTCGGACGAGGTGATGGAGATGGCACCTATGTCGTGCAGAAAGTCTTCCGCTGCAATAGTTGTCGGCCGGATCCGGGACTCGGCAAAGGCAAGATCCTCCGGAACCCGGGGATTGAGCGCATGACACACGATGAGCATGTCGAGGTGCTCGGCAACCGTGTTTACGGTGTGCGGCAACGTCGGATTGGTCGATGCCGGAAGAACGTTCGGCTCACCTGCCGTCACGATGATGTCCGGAGCGTGCCCGCCGCCGGCGCCTTCCGCATGGAACACGTGGATCCCGCGTCCGGCGATCGCGTCCAAAGTGTGCTGTACGTAGCCGGTTTCGTTGAGGCTGTCGGCGTGCAGCGCCACCTGGAGCCCGAACTCGTCGGCTGCTCGCAGAGCTGCGTCGATTGCCGCCGGAGTGGAACCCCAGTCCTCGTGGACCTTGAATCCACCTGCGCCGGCGAGAGCTTCCTGACGCATGGCCTCATGGCTGACGGTGCTGCCCTTGCCGAGGAGAAGAACGTTGAGCGGGATGTGGTCGAGGGCCCGGTGCATCATCGTCAGCGACCAGGCGCCGGGCGTGACGGTGGTTGCCTTGCTTCCCTCGGTTGGGCCCGTTCCGCCGCCCGCCACCGTCGTCGTACCGGTCGCGAGCGCTTCCATCATCTCGATTTCACTGAGGAAGTGCACGTGAGTGTCGATCGCACCCGCGGTGAGGATCTTCCCCTCGCCGGCGATCACGTCGGTGCTCGGCCCGATGAGCAACTTGGGGTGTACGCCATCCATGATGTCGGGGTTACCGGACTTGCCGATCGCAACGATGCGTCCGTCGCGAATTCCGACGTCTGCCCGGACGATTCCCCAGTGATCGAGGATCACCGTGTTGGTGATGACGACGTCGAGAGCGCCCTGATCGCGAGTGGTCAGGCCCTGGCCCATCGACTCGCGGATGCTCTTGCCGCCGCCGAAGACCATCTCGTCGCCGGTCGCGGTGTAGTCGTGCTCGATCTCGATCCACAGATCTGTGTCGGCCAAACGGATCTGGTCGCCAGCGGTCGGGCCGTACAAGGAGGCGTAACCGCGTCGATCGATCCTGCTCATTCGGCTGTCCTCTCAACTGGCGTCGCGGCGTCATCCGGTGAATCCGCTTCGACTGGAACATCACTCACACGAACGTTCACCGAGGACGCTCGCAAAGGTTCTTCGACCTCGACACCGGGCGTGCCGAACGGCATCACGGTCTTGGGCTCACGCGCATGCGTCGGTAGGTCTTCGTCCGGCGCGATCTGCAGGCCCGGAACCCTTTTGAGTCCGCCGAGCGCGATCAGTGTCACCGTCCTGCTTACCCCGGGTTCGAACCGAACCGACGTTCCCGAGGGGATGTCGAGCCGGAAGCCGTCTGCCGCTTCGCGATCGAAGGTCAGCGCCGGGTTGGCCGCTGGAAGGTGGAGATGTGAACCGATCTGAATGGGGCGGTCGCCGTCGTTGACGACGACCATCGTGATCTTTTCCGCGTCAGTACCGAACTCGAGCGGTTCGGTGGACACACGTACCTCACCGGGGATCATCGAATGGGCTCCGTCACGGTGACCAGCTTGCGACCGTCCGGGAAAGTGGCCTCCACCTGGACATTTGCAATCATCTCGGGTACCCCTTCCATCACGTCGTCGCGGGTGAGCACTTGCCGACCGGCGTTCATCAGTTCCGCAACCGTCATTCCGTCACGCGCACGCTCGAGAATCCAACACGAGATCAGGGCCATCGCTTCGGGGTAGTTCAGCAGTACCCCGCGCTCGCGGCGGTCGCGGGCGACCATGCCCGCAACGCTCAGGAGGAGCTTTTCGGTATCTGAAGGGGTGAGGTGCACTGACAAGCCCTTCCGGTTGTGAAACGACATCGATCGACAGCGTGCTGTCGGGCCGAGATTAGCATTGCCCGAAGCGTCGTCAGTATCCACGAGATTCACATCGGCGGCTACTTCAGCGCCCACTCGGCGCACTTGCGCTGCTCATCGAATTATTCGGGCGCCCAACGACGCTCAGCTCTGCGCCCCGGAGTGGGAACTATCACCACAACCAAAAAGTTTCACCCCCGTCTCCTGTTGGAAACGGGGGTGAAACATCATCGTGCAGTGTGCAATCCCAGGGGCTATCCGAAGCGGCCGGAGATATAGTCCTCGGTGGCCTTCTGCGTCGGGTTCGAGAAGATCTTCTCGGTGTCGTCGATCTCGACGAGCTGCCCGGGCTTACCGGTTGCCTCGAGGTTGAAGAATGCCGTCTGGTCACTCACACGCGCAGCCTGCTGCATGTTGTGCGTGACGATGACGATCGTGAAGTCCTTCTTCAGCTCGGTGATCAGGTCCTCGATCGCGAGAGTCGAGATCGGGTCGAGCGCGGAGCACGGCTCGTCCATGAGCAGAACGTCGGGCGAGACCGCGATGGCACGCGCGATGCACAGACGCTGCTGCTGACCGCCTGAGAGGCCGCCACCGGGCTTGTCGAGGCGATCCTTGACCTCGGTCCACAGGTTGGCACCGCGCAGCGAACGCTCGGCCACCTCGTCGAGCTTCTTCTTGCTGCGCTCGCCCTGCAACTTCAAGCCCGCGACGACGTTGTCCTTGATGGACATGGTCGGGAAGGGGTTGGGTCGCTGGAACACCATGCCGATGGTCTTGCGGACGCCGACAGGATCGACGTTCGAGCCGTAGATGTCCTCGCCGTCGAGCAGGACCGAACCCTCGACGCGCGCACCGGGAATCACTTCGTGCATGCGGTTGAGTGAACGGAGAACGGTGGACTTGCCGCAACCGGACGGGCCGATGAAGGCGGTGACGCTCCGGGGCGGGACGGACAGGCCCACATCGGCGACGGCGTGGAACTTGCCGTAGTAGATGTTGACGTCCTTGAGATCCAGACGCTTGGCCATTACCGGCTCCCTACTGAGTTGTTGACGCTGTTGAGTACGAACATGTTCCGAGGCCGCATCACTTGCTTCTGACCTGTGAGAAGTGACCGATCAGCTTCGCGACGATGTTGAGGATCGCGATCAGCAGGATCAGGGTCAGTGCTGCGCCCCAGATGCGGTTGGTGCCGGCGTCGGTGGGGTTGTTCATCTCGGCGACCATGACGGAAGGCAGAGTGCCCATTTCGCCGTTGAACAGGTCGAAGTTGATGAACGGCGCGTAGCCGACGAGGATCAGCAGCGGCGCGGTCTCACCGAGCACGCGGGCCAGAGCCAGCATGACGCCGGTGATGATGCCGGGAAGCGCCGTCGGCAGAACGATTTTCGAGATGGTCTTCCACTTCGGCACACCGAGCGCGTACGACGCCTCGCGCAGATCCATCGGGACGATGCGCAGCATTTCCTCGGTGGAGCGGATGACGACCGGGACCATGAGAAGGACCAGAGCCAGCGACACGGCGAACGCGGACTTGGGGAAGCCGAAGGTCGCGATCCACAGTGCGTAGATGAACAGCGCGGCCACGATCGACGGAACACCGCTGAGGATGTCGACCATGAACGTGGTGAGCTTGCCCAGCTTCGACTTCCGGTCGGCGTACTCCACCAGGTAGATCGCGACGAAGATACCGAGCGGGATGGAGAAGACCGCGCACACGATGCCTTGCAGCAGGGTGCCGATCAATGCGTGATAGATACCGCCGCCGTCGGCCGACGCCGTCAATCCGCTCAGTGAGTTGGTGAACCACGTGGGCGACGTCAGAGCGGGCAGGCCCTTTGCGATGACCGTGAAGAGCACCCAGACCAACGGGATGAGCGCGATGACGACTGCCAGGCTCACCAGGATGGTCGCGATGACGTCCTTGGCACGACGACGGGCGCCGACGCCTTGGAAAGTGGGGGCCTTGACCGGCCGGTCCAGAGTGGAGGTCATGGGTCAGTCCTTCTTTCCGGCGATCACTGCGCGGGCAGCCGCGTTGACGACGAAGGTCAGTACGAACAGCACCAGTCCGGCCGCGATGTACGCGCCTGCCTGGATGTCGTTGTTGAACTCCGCGTAGCCGAGGGCGATCTTGGAGGCGATGGTCGAGCCGCCGTCGAACAGCGACCAGCCGAAGGCCTGAGAGGTGGTGCGCAGGATCAGGTACAGCGCCATCGTCTCGCCGAGTGCGCGTCCGAGACCGAGCATCGAGCCGCTGATGTAGCCGGACTTACCGAACGGGATGACCGTGGTGCGCACAACTTCCCAGCGCGTGGCGCCGAGAGCGAGTGCTGCTTCGATCTGTGAGCGCGGGGTCTGGATGAACACCTCGCGGGTCACTGCGGTGATGACCGGAAGGATCATCACGGCGAGGACGATGCCTGCGGTGAAGATGGTGCCGCCACCGGTGATCGATCCGCTGCCGTCGGCGAAGAGCGGGAACCAGCCGAGTGTGTCGTTGAGCCACACCGCGACCGGGGTGATCGCCGGAGCGAACACGAGAAGTCCCCACAGGCCGTAGACGATGGACGGCACGGCCGCGAGAAGGTCGATCGTGTACGACAGTGGCCGCGTGAGCCACTTGGGTGAGTACGAAGTCAGGAAGATCGCGATACCCAGTGCGATCGGCATCGCGAGCACCAGTGCGAACAGCGAGACCAACACCGTGACCTGGAAAAGATCGAGGACACCGAACGCCATCGCGTTGATGTTCTGCGTGACCCATTCACGGCTGGTCAGGAAGTTGACCTGGTTCCGGCTCAAAGCAGGAACAGCACGCCAGATCAGGAACGCGCCGATCGCTGCGATGACAACCGTGATGAAGATTGCCGAACCGGATGCGAGCGAGCTGAAGATGCGGTCACCCGGACGGGTCACCGTCTTGCTGTTGCCGCTTCCCGGACCGTCACCCTTCGGAGGATGCTCGGTTTCTGGAGCCTTGGTGGAAGTAATCGTGTCCTCCGTGGTGCCGTTCGGACCGCCCACCCCGGCCCCGCTGGTTGCGGGGCCGGGAGAACGAGATGTCGAGGTGATGGGCGCGTCACTCATGTGCGCTCACTTCCTTCACGTCTGAATGTAGATCCATGAGCTTGTCCGCACGAGTCTCTAGGTCAGCTGATTGCCGTGATGGACGCGTTGAGGCGATCCTGGACGTTGGCCGGCAGCGGGACGTAACCCTGCTCGGCCAGGTTGGCCTGACCCTCGTTGGCCGCGCTCGTCAGGAACGACTTCACTGCTGCGGTGGTGTCCGCGTCGTAGCCCTTGGAGCAGACGATCGAGTACGTGGCGAGAACCAGCGGGTATGCGCCGGCTTCGTTGGTCTTGAAGATCGACGCGAGGTCGAGCGTCAGGTCGCCGGTTGCGTCGGACTTGAACTTCGCGCCTGCGATCGACTTTGCGGCCGAGTCGTTGGTCAGTGCGACTGCCTCGGAGCCGGTGTTGATTTCTGCAACCGAGAGCTTGTTCTGATCGGCGAACGACTTCTCGACGTAGGTGATCGAACCCGGTGCCGTGGCAACTGCCTGTGCAACGCCCGCCGAACCCTTGGCGCCCTCACCGACGCCACCGGTGAAGTCGGACCCTGCGCCCGACGTCCAAGCACCGTTCGATGCCGCGTCGAGGTACTTCTGGAAGTTGTCGGTGGTGCCCGAGGAATCGGAGCGGATCACGGTGGTGATCTTCTCGTCGGGAAGCGAAGCACCGGAGTTGAGCGCGGCGATTGCCGGATCGTTCCACTTGGTGATGCCACCGTTGAAGATCTTCGCGAGAACTTCTGCGTTGAGAACGAGCTTGTCGACGCCGTCGAGGTTGTATGCAACTGCGATCGGGCCGAAGACGAGGGGAAGGTTCCAGGCTTCGCCGCCGACGCAACGCTCCTTGGCCTTGTCGGCCTGCTCGTCCTTGATGGCCGAGTCGGAGCCGGCGAAGTCGATCTGGCCGGCGATGAACTGCGTGCGACCGTCGCCCGAACCGCTGGGGTTGTAGGCGACGTTGACGGTCTTGCCCTTTTCCTGGCACACGGAGATGTAGGTGGCGACGAACTGGTCCATGGCATTCTTCTGTGCCGAGGAACCAGCGGCAGAGAGGTTGCTCTTGCCTTCGCACGTTGCGTTCGATGCGGACGCGTCCACACCCGTCGACGACGAGTTGTTGTCGCTGCCACATGCGGCCAAGGTCATGGCGCCCACGGCCACTACACCGAGCAGGGCACCACTGCGCTTGAGATTCACCAAGATCCTCCGGAAATCGCTACCGCCACGCCCACGATCGGGCGGCGACATGAGATGCAAAATGATTGAAATCTGCATCAGGCAACACGGCGCTGCCCACAGAGAAAAGTAGGCGGGCGCGGTGTCCGGTTGGACCACACATGGTTAACAGAGAATGAACAGACTGGACATTTCTGCGTGTTCGACTGTGACGTCAGAGCGCGCGAGCGTAAGCCATGTCCACGTGGAACCGATCGAAGCCGAGTCGCTCGTACGTGTGGAGGGCGGCAGTGTTGTCACCTTCGACGTACAGAAGGACCGTTCCGAGGCCGCGATCTCGCAGGTAATGCATGCCTGCGAGCGTCAGCACTCGGCCGAGACCACGTCCCTGCGCCGCGGGATCGATACCCACGACGTACACCTCCCCCAACTCCGGATCGTCACCTTCGGGTGCGTGCACCTTGGTCCAGTGAAAGCCGAGAAGAGTATCGGGATCGGTGTCCGCGAACGCCATGAACAGACCGGCCGGGTCGAACCAGCCTTCGGCCGTTCTCTCGTCGATCTCCGCCTGGGTCCAGCCACCCTGCTCGGGATGCCAGGAGAAGGCCGCATTGTTGACGCGAAGGATCTCGGAATCGTCTTCGGGCCCACGGTACGTCCGCATCGTTATACCTTCGGGCACAACGATTTCCGGAAGCTGCGGAGCATCGAGCGGTCGACGCAGCTGGAGGAGTTCACGAACGCTGACCAAATCGAGACTCTTGGCGAATTCCACTGCGGCGTCGATGTTTCCGTGCGCCCAGACTCGCGTGCCCGGCCGACCTTCGTCGAATACCGCTGCGGCAAGCCTGGTTCCGATACCGCGGCGCCGCGCCTGCGGGTCGACCACCAACTCGGCCATGTCGGGATGCTCGTCCGAACCGGCTTGCAGCTGTGCATAACCGACGACCGTATCGCCGTCGAGTTCGACAAAGTGTCGTGCTGCGCCGCGCCCGGCAACGGCATGGCGCCCCTGTTCCGACACGGGCGCCTTGCCGTCGAACTCGGTTGCGCGATCGAGAAGCGCGGAAACCTGCTCGGCGGATCCGGCCGGCAGTGAATCTGTCCAACCCACGTCAGACCACCGATCCGTCGGCCGCGTCGTAGTCGACGTCTTCGTCGTCCTCGAACTGAACGGGAGCAGCTGCGCCACCCTTGGCCCTGGTTGGACGCACTGCCTTGTATCCGACATTTCGGACTGTACCGATCAAGGACTCGTATTCGGTGCCGAGTTTCGCCCGCAGACGACGCACGTGGACGTCGACCGTCCTGGTGCCGCCGAAGAAGTCGTAGCCCCACACTTCCTGCAACAGCTGTGCCCGGGTGAATACCCGACCGGCATGCTGCGCGAGGTACTTGAGCAGCTCGAATTCCTTGTAAGTCAAATCAAGGGGCCGTCCACGCAGTCGTGCCGTGTACGTCCCCTCGTCGATAACCAGTTCGCCCAGCGTGATCTTTCCCGACGCTTCCGGACTGGCAACACCGCCGCTGCGGGCGACCAACAACCGCAATCGGGCGTCCACCTCAGCCGGACCGGTACCGGGAAGCAGGATGTCGTCCAACCCCCAGTCGGCGTTGACGGCAACGAGTCCGCCTTCGGTGAGGACGGCGACCACAGGTACTGCGGATCCTGTGCTTCCGAGCAATCGACACAACCCGCGTGCGGCAGCTAGATCAGTGCGCGCATCCACCAATGCCACGTCCGCGGAACTTGCCTCGAGTAGCGAGGAAACCTCTGTGGGGGCAGGCCGAACCGAGTGCGCCAGCAACGCCAACGCCGGTAGTACAGCTTCCGGGTTGGGGTCGGAGGTGAGGAGGAGCAGTTCCACACGGCCTCCTATCTAGTAGCCCGCGCAACCCGTGAGGGCAACGCTCGAGTAGTTCGACGCTTTTGGTCGGTCCCTACATTAGCGTGCCTGGTACCGGGGCCGTCGCATCGAACCCCGACCGGAGTCCGTCACAATGGTGCGGTGCGCAAACTGATCATCGGCATCGTCTTTCTCCTCGGCCTCGGACTGGTGGCCGATTTCGGCGCTGCCGCGTACGCCGAGTACCGGGTTTCCCGCGAGCTCCGAACCGGCGCATCACTCGAGTCGGATCCTGAGGTCACCTTCAACGGGTTCCCCTTCCTCACCCAAGCACTCGGCGGGAAATACAAGGACGTCTACGTCAGAGCTACCGGCGTCCAGAGCGACGTGGTCGGCGAAGTGACCGTCGAAGCCGACCTGCGCGGGGTCACCGTTCCCTTCTCCGACATCGTGAACGGCAATGTCACCCAGCTCCCCGTCGACAAACTCGACGGCCGGATGGGAATCAACGCCACCGACCTCGGAAAGCTGCTCAACATCCCTGACCTGCAGGTATCTTCGCCGCCGGCCAATAAGTCGGATGGCACCGGGGGCAGCGGTGGAACGGGCGCGAGCACCGCGGGGGCCGTCGTGCTGACCGGAACGGTTGCCGTCGGTCCGGTCGAGACTGCAGTGAGCGTCCAGGCCAACCTGGTTCTGGAAGGTGGGCAGGTCAAGATCGTCGCAAGCAACCTGTACTTCGGTCCGGAGGGCAAAGCCGATTTCTCGATCCCCGCAGCACTCGAACCCGTGGTCCTCGGATTGTTCAGCTACACGATCGATCCGCAGGCACTCCCCTACGGAATTCAGCCGAGCCTGGTCTACGCGGAAGGCGGAAGAATCGTGATCGAAGGCAGCGCCGAAAACACGACGATCGATCTCGCAGAGCTGCAGAACCGATGACCGGGATCACAATTCTGCTGGTCGCGCTTGTCGCCGTCGTCGCGGTCGGGCTCTTTCTCAAGTCACGCAACGGGAAGGTCCGAGTCACCACGCCTGCCGCAGCCGGCGCCGCTGACAGTCGCCTCGAACTGCTGAGTTCTGCCGGAGTCTCTTCGCCGAACGGCGGACCCGTCGTACTGCATTTCTCCGCCGACTGGTGCGGACCGTGCGCGGCAGTACGCCGCGTCGTCGGCCAGGTTGTGGTTTCGATGGCGGACGCTCCCCGTCCGCCGGTGGAGATCGAGCTCGACATCGACAAAGAACCGGCTCTGGCACGCGAAATGAGCGTCCTGTCGCTGCCCACCACGTTCATCCTCGACGGTGGCCTGGAGGAACAGTTCCGAGTGTCCGGTGTGCCGTCCGCAGCCGATCTGAAAGCTGCGCTCGTACCACTATCCGGACCCCACGAGCCAAAATCCGAGAATTCGGGGTAAACTCGCCGACGTGCAAACCCGCCACGAGCTGATGCTCACCCGACGCCGCGCAGTAGACCTGTGCCGCCTCGGGGGCTGTTGCTGTACCTGTTGCTGATCACCACATCCGTCAGATCTCTCTGACCTTCGAGCTTTCGCTCACGTGATCAATCCACCGAGTGGGACTTTTGCGTCCCCTTTTCTCGGTCCAGGCAAGCACCATGCAATCCAGCGCAGGAGCACTCCCGATGTCCACAACCACAGCCCAGCTCGAGCAAGTCGACGTCCGCGGACCTCGGTTCGCCGCGTGGGTCACCACCGGCGTTCTCGTTCTCACGCTCATCCTCTCGACCTTCTCTCTGCCCGCCGCCACCGTCGTTCTCGCATTGCAGGCGATCGTCTTCGCAGTCGGAGCGGTACTCGGCCCCAAGCGCAGCCCGTACGGCCAGATCTTCGGCAAGCTCGTCGCCCCGCGACTCTCGCCGGTCAGCGAACGCGAACCCGTGGCGCCGTTGCGCTTCGCTCAGTTCGTCGGCTTCGTCTTCGCGTTGGCAGGCACGGTCGGTTTCCTGGCCGGGTCGACGATCGTCGGCACCGTTGCCACCGGCTTCGCCCTGTTCGCGGCCCTGCTCAACGCCGCGTTCGGCATCTGCCTCGGCTGCCAGATCTACCCACTCGTCGCCAGGCTGCGAAATACCGGCCGCGCGACCACCGCGTGAAAACGCTTGCCACACAACCCCGCTGAACCCCTGCTAGATATCGACCGATGCAAGACCACATCGAAAGGAACACCATGGCTCGCTCCGACGTCCTAGTCTCCGCTGACTGGGCTGAGCAGAACCTCAACACCCCCAAGACCGTTTTTGTCGAGGTGGACGAGGACACCAGCGCATACGACGGCGGCCACATCGAGGGTGCAGTCAAGCTCGACTGGCGCAAGGACCTCCAGGACGGCGTCCGACGCGACTTCCTGAACCAGGAGCAGTTCTCGGACCTGCTCTCCGCCAAGGGTATTGCGAACGACGACACCGTCGTTCTCTACGGTGGCAACAACAACTGGTTCGCCGCTTACGCGTACTGGTACTTCAAGCTGTACGGCCACCAGGACATCAAGCTGATCGACGGCGGCCGCAAGAAGTGGGAACTCGACGGACGCCCGCTCTCCAAGGACGCAGTCAACCGCGAAGCCACGCAGTACAAGGCCGAGACCCCCGACTTCTCGATCCGCGCATTCCGCGACGAGGTCATCGACGCCATCGGCAGCAAGAACCTCGTCGACGTTCGTAGCCCTGACGAGTTCTCCGGCAAGATCCTCGCTCCCGCCCACCTTCCGCAGGAGCAGGCGCAGCAGCGTGGCCACGTCCCCGGAGCCATCAACATTCCGTGGAGCACCACCGCCAACGAGGACGGCACCTTCAAGTCGGACGACGACCTCACCAAGCTGTACGCGGAGAAGGGCTTCGACGACACCAAGGAAACGATCGCCTACTGCCGCATCGGCGAGCGCTCGAGCCACACCTGGTTCGTACTGCAGGAGATCCTCGGCAAGAACAACGTCAAGAACTACGACGGCAGCTGGGTCGAATACGGCTCACTCGTCGGCGCACCGATCGAATTGGGAGCCTGATCATGTGTGGAGCACCTACCCAGGGGCAGACCCTGCCTGCCGGCGTCGACGTCGAGAAGGAAACGGTCATCACCGGCCGCGTTCTCGCCGCTGACGGCCAGCCCATCGGCGGCGCATTCGTGCGCCTGCTCGACGGCTCCGGAGAGTTCACGGCCGAGGTCGTGGCATCGGGAACCGGCGATTTCCGCTTCTTCGCCGCTCCGGGCGAGTGGACCGTGCGTGCACTGTCCAGCTCGGGCAACGGCACATCCACTGTCGCTCCCGAGGGCTCGGGCGTGCACAACGTGGACGTGACCGTCAGCAAGTAATTCCTGCTTTTCCAGGCGGCCCCGCACCCCTTCGGTGCGGGGCCTTCTGCATTCCGGCTCCCGATTTTTCCGGTCGGTCGCCGCGGTCTAAGATGTACCCGTGGTCATTTTCTTCGAGGTACTCCTCGCACTCGCATCCGTCATGATCGCTTGGTTCTCCGTGTACGTCGTGTACCGCTTGGTCACCGACGAGTCGTGAGTCAGGCTCCGGATTCAGGGTCCGACGCGACCGCTGACGATTCCGCCGCTGCAGGTGCCGTAAGGCGCGGCAGCGGGGACGAAGCTGTCGCCATCGCCGTCGAGCGCTCCAAGTCGACGGCGTCGCTCAACATTCCGACCCTGCCGGACCTTCCGTTGCCAGAGGACACCGCAAACCTGCGCCTCGGCCCGGACATCAATCCCGAACTCCTCGCACTGCTCCCCCTCGTCGGTGTCTGGCGCGGCGAAGGCGAAGGGCACGACGAGACCGGCGACTACGCCTTCGGTCAGCAGATCGTCATCTCTCACGACGGCGGCCCCTACCTCAATTGGGAGTCCAGATCTTGGCGTCTCGACGCCGAGGGCAAGTACGTGAGCCCTGATCTGCGCGAGAGCGGGTACTGGCGCATGGGCGGCGACGGCATCCCGGGCAGCGTCAACCAGGAAGTCGTCGAGCTCCTGCTCAGCCACAGCTCCGGTGTCGTCGAAATGTACTACGGCCGTGCGCTTACCCAGGCGTCGTGGGAACTTGCCACCGACGTGGTGATCCGCAGCCAGTCCGGTGCACTGTACGGCGGCGCGAAGCGCCTGTACGGCATCGTCGAAGGCGGCGACCTCGCGTACGTCGAAGAGCGGATCATGTCTGACGGTGGCCTGGAACCGCGCCTCTCGGCGCGGCTGACCCGCTACATCGGCTAGTTCTGCTGTGCGCCTTTATTAACCCCCGGCGGTTAATAAAGGCGCACAGCAGATCCATCCACAGGCACCGACAAATTCCACAGGCGGGCTCTGGAGCGGCAGTTTCGACCGATTCCTGTCGGACCGCGATCTCACGGTATTCGCATGAACTGCGACTACATCGATCCTGATCTCCGAAGACTCTTCGACTTCCAGCACGGGCTCGCGACCAATAAACAGCTGCGCCCTTTCGGCTATTCACCGCGGCGCATCCAACATCTGGTCGAATCGGGTCAATGGACTTCCGTCCTCCACGGCGTTCAATCCAGCACCAACGGCCCACTCAACCGAGCAATGATTCTCGAGGCCGCCCTTCTCTTCGGCGGCGGAGAGACCTACCTGAGTCACCGGACTGCAGCTGAAGAGTGGGGGCTCACGCACATCGAGTCCGAACTGCCGGTCCACATCACGGTCCGATACGGCAGATCCTCACGCTGTCAGAGGCCGACGGTCAGACCCGAACGCTCCCCGGCGCGCCCCGTTCCGTTGGGGTGGTCCACTGCCCATCCCGGAGTGATCGTTCATCGTTCACGCGCTCAGGCCCACATCGGCGTTGCCACTCAGCCTGCTCGTACTTCGCTGGCCGACACCGCAATTGACCTGGCGGTTGCAGAGCCGTCGGCTCGCGACGCCGCTCGTTCTCTGGTCCGCTCCGCCACGGCGTGCAAGGTGTCCCGGATGGAACTACGCACCCGAATGGAGTGCCGCCGGCCGAGGCGATATGTCAAAGCGCTGTCCTCGACATTGGACCTCTTGGATCGCGGCGTCCAGTCGGTACTCGAACATCGCTACGCAATCGAAGTCGAGCGAGCACACGGTTTGCCGGAAGCACGACGGCAATCGCCGGTCATCGTCGATGGGAGAACTCTCTACGAGGACGTCGACTACCGCAATTGCGGTGTCGCACTGATCGTTCGACTCGACGGTTTTGCCTTCCACTCTTCTCGGGCGACTGCACTGCGGGATCGGCGGCGAGGTAACGCATCCGAACTGTCAGGCAACGCCACACTGGTCTTCGGTTGGGAGGAGGTGGAGGGGGCCTCGTGCCGAACTGCAGCCGAGGTCAGAGCGATCCTCGAGCGCGGTGGTTGGTGGGGGCCTAATCCTTGTCCACGCTGTGCGCCTTTATTAACCGCCGGGGGTTAATAAAGGCGCACGGCACGAAGCGACCCCCGAGCCACACCCACGCTTTCGCGCGGATCCCGGTCGGACTGATCGGGGGCTCGGGGGTCGGGTGGCTGCCTGGGATTCGCCGGCCGCTCACGCGGTAAGTGAATTCCATCAGCGATTGCGGCTAGCTGGCAGCCACCTCACGCGTCCGTCTGTACTTCAATTTCAGACCACCTCCTTCCTTGTGTAAAGGAGAAAGTACGCCCACTTCACGACGACGGCAACGTATTTTCCACAGAAACTTTTCCGACGCATATCACCTGGTCAGCTGCTGTGCCGTCCGGAAGTTGGTGGGTGACGACAACAACGGTTCGCGAAGAATCGACCAGCGTTGCGTCGCGAGCGAGCAACTCGAGGAGCAACTGAGCGCCGGCCTCCGCGTCCATGTGCTCGGTCGGCTCGTCGAGCAGCAGCACCTCCGCAGGCGAGACGATCGCGCGTGCCAACAGCAACCGACGACGCTCACCGCCCGAAACCGCTCGCATGCCGCCGACCAGGTAGGTGTCGAGCCCTTCCGGCAGTTCCGACAACCAGTCGCCGAGACCGACTGCGGCAAGTGCCTTCTCCGCGTCCTCGGCGGTGAGGTCACCCCGCGCAACGCGCAGGTTCTCGAGTACCGACGTCTCGAAGAGGTGCGCATCTTCGGCGAAGTACCCCACGTGCCTGCGCAGGTCGGCCGGATCGATATCCGAAATATCCACTTCGCCAACGCGAACTGTTCCCGCGACGGGCGGCAGCAACCCCGCCATCGTCATCAGTGCGGTGGTCTTTCCGGATCCGCTCTCCCCGACGACGGCAACGCGGGCACCGCGAGGAAGATCCACGGAGAGCGGTTCGGTCTCTTTTCCCCCGGGCCAACCCGCCTGCAATGCATGCACGCTGAGAATCCCGTTCTCCGGCCACGCACGATTTCCTTCGACGTGTTCCGCGTCGGCTCGATCGAGTACCGCCATGATGCGAGCCGACGCCAGCCGCGCCTTGGTCAATGCAACTGCCGCGCTGGGCAGTATCGCGGTTCCCTCGAAAGCCGACAGCGGAAGCAGTACAAGGATTCCCATGGACATCGGTGACATGTCGGTGGTTCCGTACAGCGTAATTCCGATCAGCAGGGCACCGAGGACGCTCACGCCGATTGCCAGGGGCGTCGCAGCGGCGGCAAAGGCACTCGGTACCGCCGCGCGATCGGTTGCATCGACCACCTCGTTCTCGGCGGACACAGCCTCGCTCACCGCCTGATCCAAGCGACCTGATACTCGAAGCTCAGCGGAATGGTCGAGCGCGGTCACCGCTGACGCACTGAATCGCGCTGCGGCAGCTGAACTGTCGGCCTCCGCAAGTCGAGCAGCTCGCGCCGACAGCCAGGGCGCCGCAATCCCGGACACCGCCAGCGCAACAGCCAGAATGAGTGCGGCCGGAATCGAGATGAACAACAGGATTCCCACCGCGGCGAAGGCGAGGACAACCGAAACAGCAATCGGGATCAGCGCTTTGACGACGACGTCGCCCAGCGCGTCCACGTCGGAGCCCGTACGGGAGAGCAGGTCACCGCGTCGTAGTCCGGCGGCGGCCGCGGGATCTCCCGCTGCCAACTGCTGGTAGATCCTCGACCGCGCTGCGGTGGTGCCGCGCAATGCGACGTCGTGCGTCGTCAATCGCTCGAGATAGCGGAAGACGCCACGCGAGATTCCCAGTGCACGCACGGCAACCACAGCGACGCTGAGATCGAGAACGGGAGGCATCTCCCATGCGCGCGTGATCAACCATGCGGACAGCGCGGCCAAGGCGAGTGCGCTACCGAGTGTTGCCACACCGGCGGCCACCGCAGTCAGTATGCGTCGTGGTCGAAGTTCCAGTAGCCGAAGAGCACGCAGAAGCGGATCGTGAGCGTCACTTCTCATGAGCGCGCACCTCGACGATCCGGTCAGCTGCGGCGAGCACACTTGGACGGTGGCCGATCACGACAACAGTGTCGCCGAGCTCCGCCCGTGCTCTCAGAGAAGCCAACACTGTCCCTTCAGAATCGGAATCGAGGTGAGCGGTGGGTTCGTCCAGGACAAGAACTGCGCGGTCGGAGGCGAGCACGCGTGTCAGCGCCAGTCGTTGTCGCTGCCCCAGCGACAAACCTGTGCCGCCGACGCCGATAACGGTCTCGACACCCGCAGGCAGCTCGGCCAATACCGCGTCGAATCCCGTCGCAGCAGCGGCGCGAGCCAATGCTTGCGCATCGACGACCCCGGTGAGATCGAGATTTTCACGAACGGTGCCGGGTAGGAGGACCGGATGTTGGGGAAGCCATGCCAACTGACTCCACCACGCGTGCTCGTCCAGGTCTCGGACATCGACGCCGGCGACCGTCACGCGGCCACTGCTCGGTTCGATCAGTCCGAGGAGCGCGTGCACTGCCGTCGACTTGCCGCAGCCGTTGGGACCGGTGAGCACGGTGATCGCCCCTGGTGACGCCACGGCGGAAAGTTGAGACGGTGCGACTCCCCCACGAGAGGTCACGCCGAGTCCGTCGAAGACGATGTCGGCGCCGCAAGCGACCACCGTCGTGCTACCACCCTCCGGTGCCGCAGAATCCGCCTCGATCACCTCGAATGCCTTGTCGGCTGCTGCCATTCCGTCCTCGGCGGCGTGGAACTGGGTTCCCACCATCCGAAGTGGCAGATACACCTCGGGCGCGAGGATCAACGCGACTATCCCCGGCTCGAGTGACATGTCCCCGTACACGAGTCGCAAGCCGATGCTCACGGCCACCAATGCGACGCAGAGTGTTGCGAGCAGTTCAAGCACCATCGAGGACAGGAATGCGACGCGGAGGGCAGACATGGTCGTTCGCCGATGGGCGTCACCAAGTTCACGGACTCGCTCGGCAGGGCCTTGCTGACGACCGAGCGCTCGCAGCGTCGGCAGTCCGGCAAGTAGATCGAGCAGCTGCGAAGACAGCGTGGTCATCGCTGCCAACGTCTTCTCCGATTTTCCCTTTGTCAGCAAGCCGATCAGAATCATGAAGATCGGGATCAGCGGCAGCGTCACGAAAATGATGACCGCAGACGTCATGTCCTGCACCGCAATGACTATCAGGGTGATAGGCGTCAGTGTCACCGACAGGACCAGAGCCGGAAGGTATCCCGTCAGGTACGGGCCGAGGCCGTCGACACCGCGGGTGACCACGGTCGCGATCTCGTCACGCCGAGGATCCAGATCGCGTGGACTCATCGCCGTCGCCGACGTCAGCACGCCGTTCTTGATCTCGGCAACGACGCGAGTCGACGCCCGGTGTGCGTATCTGGTCTGCAGCCAGGTCCCCAGAACCCTGACCGCCACAGCTGCGGCCAGAACAACCAATTCGGTTGTCCACGAAGAAACATCCACAGTTCGAGTGGTGATCACTCCGGCCAGGACTCGGCCGATCATGAGCGCCGCGACGATGACCATCACGACGTTCACCATCGACAGAGCGACCGTCAGGATCAGATAGCCGCGCGCAGAGGCGGAATGGCGCCACAGTCGCGGGTCGATCGGCCCCCGGCGACGCTCCCGAGTGGTGGGAGCGTCGCCTACTTCGATAGTCACGTGAATTCGACCGTCAGTTCTTTCGTCATTCGAATGTTCCGTGATTCAAGGTTGGTGACTACCACGTCTTCTCCTTGAATCGCAGACCGATCGACGCCGGAATCTGCTTCGAGGAGATGCGCTGTCGGAACACCCAGTACGTCCAACCCTGGTAGATGATCACCACCGGCGTCATGAATGCCGCGGCCCACGTCATCACCTTGAGCGTGTACGGACTCGACGACGCGTTCTCGATGGTCAGGCTGTACGCCGGATCGAGCGTCGACGGCATGACGTTCGGGAACAGCGAGGCGAACAGCAGCACGACGGTGGCGATGACGGCCACACAGGTGAGAACGAAGGCCCAGCCTTCGCGCTCGGCCCGCGTCAGGAAGACGACGCCGATCAGTGCAGCAGCAGCAGCGGCTACCAGAATCCACGTCCATCCCTTGCCGTAGGCGAGCTGCGTCCACAGGACGAATCCGCCGGCGACGGGAATAGCCGGAATTGCGAGTCGTGCAGCAATTTTCACTGCGTCTTCACGAACCTCGTCGGCACTCTTGAGCGCCAGGAACACAGCGCCGTGGAGAGCGAACACCAGCGCAGTGGTCAGACCGCCGAGCAGTGCGTACGGGTTGAGCAGATCGAAGAATCCCGACTCGACCTGCTTGTCGGCGTTGATCGCCACGCCCCGAACGATGTTCGCGAAAGCCACGCCCCAGAGAACTGCCGGGACCCAGGAGCCGAAGATGATGCCCCAGTCGCAGCGCTGACGCCATTTGTCGTCGTCGATCTTGCTTCGCCATTCGATGGCACAGATTCGAACGATCAAGGCCACCAGGATGATCAGCAGCGGTAGATAGAACCCGGAGAACAATGTCGCGTACCACTCCGGGAATGCCGCGAACATCGCGCCACCGGCGGTGATCAGCCACACCTCGTTGCCGTCCCACACCGGGCCGATCGTGTTGAGCGCCACCCGTCGACGCGTATCTGCCGGGAGGTCACTGCCTCTGCCGACGATCGGCATAAGCATTCCGACACCGAAGTCGAATCCTTCGAGGACGAAGTAACCGATGAACAGTACTGCGACGAGCACGAACCATACTTCTTGAAGTCCCATGATCGCCTCCTAGTACGCGAACGACAGTTGTTTGGGCTTGTCCGGATCTTCCGGCTCGTCATGATCCGTATCGCCCGGTGGATGCATGTCGTGCTCCAACGGACCTTCCTTCGCGTACCGCACGATCAGCTTGAACCAGACGACACCCAGCGCTCCGTACAGGAGGGTGAAGGTGATCAGCGAAGCCCAGACGGTAGCCGACGCGTGGTCCGAAACACCTTGGTCGACAGTCAGTCTGATCATGTCTACGCCGGTCGGATTGGGATGCACCACCCAGGGCTGACGGCCCATCTCGGTGAAGATCCAGCCCGCGCTGTTCGCCATGAACGGAGTGGGAATCGCGACGAGACTGAGGATTCCGAACCACTTCTGGTCCGGGACCCGCCCCTTACGTGTGACCCACAGTCCCGCGAGAGCCAGTGCTGCCGAACCGGCGGCGAGGCCGATCATGGCGCGGAAAGACCAGTACGTGACAAAGAGATTCGGTCGGTAGTTGCCCGGTCCGAAGTCCTGCTCTGCCTGCTCCTGCAGTTGGTTCACGCCTTGCAGTTCGACGCCGGTGAACTTGCCCTCGGCCAACCACGGTAGAACGAACGGCACCTTCAGAACGTGCGTCACGCTGTCACAGTTGTTGTGTGTACCGATGGTGAGAATCGAGAAATCCGGATCCATCTCGGTGTCGCACAGCGATTCTGCCGACGCCATCTTCATGGGTTGCTGCTGGAACATGAGCTTGCCTTGGACGTCACCGGTGTAGATGATGCCGATCCCGGCCACGATCATGACGAGCAAGGCGAATCGTGTTGCCGGGCGGTACATCGTTCGCGCGTCGGTTTCGAGACGCTCGGCCTCGGCGGCCTCAGCCTGCTTGGCGCGGCGCATGTTCCGCACCATCCACCAACCACTGATGCCGGCAACAAACGTCGCCGCCGTCAGGAAGGCGCCGGCAACCGCGTGCGGGAAGGCAGCAAGAGCGGTGTTGTTGGTCAACAGCTCCCAGATACTGGTGAGCTCGGCACGACCCGTCTCAGGGTTGTACGTCGCACCGACCGGATGCTGCATGAACGAGTTGGCCGCGATGATGAAGAACGCCGACGCGTTGACGCCGATCGCCACGAGCCAAATGCACGCCAGGTGTACAAGTTTGGGAAGCCTGCCCCAACCGAAGATCCACAGTCCGATGAAGACGGACTCCATGAAGAAGGCGACCAGGCCTTCCAACGCGAGTGGAGCTCCGAACACGTCACCGACGAATCGCGAGTACTCGCTCCAGTTCATGCCGAACTGGAACTCCTGCACGATGCCAGTGGCTACACCGAGTGCGAAGTTGATGAGAAAGAGCTTGCCGAAAAACTTGGTGAGCCGATACCAGTGGTCCTTTTTGGTGACCACCCACATCGTCTGCATGATCGCGATCATCGGTGCAAGTCCGATGGTCAGCGGAACAAGGATGAAGTGGTAGACGGTAGTGATACCGAACTGCCACCTGGAGACGTCCAAAGTATCCATTGGCTACTCCGAGAGTAGGGCCCTGGGACAGGCTTCGGGGTTCGAGACGCGGGCAGTCGCTCGGCCCCTGCGGACACGGTACTGCTGTCCGGTTTGGACCGCAGGACTTTGCTACTACCAAATGTAGTAGAGACCTGTCGCGATTCCTATTCGCCTATCGCCCTGCTGAATCCGAATCAATTGCACGTTCAACCAATTCCGCGAATTCCTCGGAGACCTTCGGCTCTGGCAATGCGAGCCCGTCGAGTGTATGGACGCGTGCGGCCAGCGTGACGCTCGAAACCATCCACACTCCGTCGGCCGCAATCAAATCCGCAGGTCGGAGGGTTTCGTATCGGCAATCGAAGCGAGCACTGCCGGCAACGTCGAACAGAGCACGCTGCGTCGTACCCATCAAAATGCCCTGTGCGGGAGGCGGTGTGATCAAAGTCCTGTCCCGAACAATCACCACCGTCGAGCGTGGCCCCTCCAACACATTGCCCTCGGAACTGACGAAGATCACATCGTCGGCACCCAAATTCGCCGCATATCGGAGCGCTGCCATGTTGGTTGCGTAGGACAACGTCTTCGCGCCCAGTAGCTGCCAGGGTGCCCGGGCAGAGAGATCGACCGAGAAACCTCGCTCGAGAGTCATCACCGACAGCCCCGATTCGCGGACCTGTCTGACCCGATCAGCCACCGGACCGACCATCACGAAGGCTGTCGGCTTGTCACCGCTCTCACGGCCGCGGGTCAGAACAAGACGAAGAGCGCCTTCCTTCTCTGTCCCCCACTCCTCGGCAGCCATCTCGATCGCCAGACGCCAGTCATCGAGAACGGGGGCGGGCAGACCCAGTGCCCGCGCGCTCAGAACCAGTCGACTCAGATGTCCCTCGACCACCCGCGCCCTACCGTCGCGCACCAACAGCGTCTCGAAGACTCCGTCGCCGCGCACCACCGCCAGGTCGTCGGCGTGCAGAAACGGTGCGTCAGCATCGAGCACCTCATGGTCGAGAGTCACCAATACGCGATCAGGCATGCCATCAACCCTAACGATCCGCCAAGCCGCCGGGGCCGCCCTGTAACCGCGATCCCGCCCACACTCCTAGACTGGTCTTGTGGTCGACAACGCTCTTGTGCCCAACAGCCCACTTCTGACTTCCCCCGGCGCGGTCACCGCACCGGACGGTTCGGCCGACATCGGTGTCGCATGGCACTACGGCGATCCCCTCGGTGAACAGCGAACCGCGCAGCGCGCAGCAGTGGTGGTCGACCGCAGTCACAGATTCGTGATCGCCATTCCCGGCGACGAACGCCTCACGTGGCTGCACACGATTTCGAGCCAGCACATCGCCGCGCTCCCCGACGGCAAGAGTGCCGAGAACCTGAGCCTGGATGTCAACGGACGCGTCGAGCACCACTTCGTGCAGACGGACCTGGCCGGTGTCACCTGGATCGACACCGAAGCCGACCGCGGACCCGACCTCCTCTCCTTCTTGAAGAAGATGGTGTTCTGGTCCAAGGCCGAGCCTCGGGACGGCAACGAGCTCGCGGTATTGAGCCTGGTCGGTCCCGAATCCCCGGCTGTCCTCTCCGCGATCGGCGTGCAGACACCAGCCGATGCCTACGACGCTCTCGCGCTGGCCGACGGCGGGTTCGTCCGCCGCATGCCGTGGCCCACCGAGGACTCTTTCGATCTGCTCGTCCCACGTGAGCAACTGGCGGCGTGGTGGACCAAGCTGACCGATGCCGGTGCCAAGCCCGCCGGAAGTTGGGCCTTCGAGGCGCTCCGCGTCGAAGCGAGGAGGCCTCGCCTCGGACTGGACACCGACGAGCGGACGATCCCGCACGAGGTCCACTGGATCGGCGGGCCGGCCGAACACGGCGCCGTCCACCTCGACAAGGGCTGCTACCGCGGTCAGGAAACCGTCGCCCGGGTTCACAATCTCGGCAAGCCCCCGCGCCATCTCGTCATGTTGCACCTCGACGGCAGCGCCGAAGCGGTCCCGGAACCGGGTGATCCGATCACGGCGGGCGGACGGGCAGTCGGACGTGTCGGGACCGTCGTCAATCATCACGAACTCGGCCCGATCGCGCTCGCTCTGATCAAGCGCAACATTCCGGTCGACACCGAACTGATGGCCGGCCCCAGCGCTGCGTCCATCGATCCGGATTCGATCGTCGCGGACGACGCACCCCAGGCCGGACGTGAGGCTGTCAACCGATTGCGCGGAAAGTGACGGGCATGGTCGACGCGGTCTGCGTCGTCCACACCGAACGTGACAGTGGCGTCAGGCGAGTCCCCCGGACCGCGATCGACAAGCGTCCCGTCGACGGCCGCGTAGCGGTCGGCCGACTCGGCCTGGGTGGCGACTACGTCTGCGACACCGAGTTCCACGGCGGCGCCTTCCAAGCTGTCTACGCGTATCAGCGCGACGAAGCGCAGCGTTGGTCGGACGAGTTGGGCCGACCGCTCGGCCCCGGATGGTTCGGCGAGAATCTCCACATCAGCGGCATGCTTGTTACTGACGCCGTGATCGGCGAGCGCTGGCACATCACCGGAGCCGAGGCGTCGGACGTTCTCGAACTCGAGGTAACCGCTCCCCGCGTCCCGTGCGGCACGTTCGGCATCTGGGCCGAGGAAAAGGGCTGGGTCAAGAGATTCACCGAACGGACCGACGTGGGCGCTTACCTTCGCGTCAACCGGACCGGCACGATCGCCGCGGGCGACTCGGTGACCCGAGTCCACGTCCCGGAGCACGGGGTGACGGTTCGAGAGGTCTTCGCCGGAACCGACCCCGAGCGACTTCGACGGCTCCTCGCAGAACACACCGATCTTGCACCGAACGTCACCGCGCGCGTCCAGAGGTTCATCGAACAAGCAGAAGCGCAGGTGCACTCGTGAGTATCGAATTGGTGGAAGTGGTCCGCTCCGGATTCCGCGAATGCGTGCATCGCGGATCGGCCGTCATTCTCGGCGCCGACGGCGAGGTCGTCGTCGGACTCGGGGAAATTCACACACCCATCTACCCGCGCTCGGCGAATAAGCCGCTGCAAGCCGTCGCAGCGCTCCGTAACGGCTTTGCACCCACCAGTCCGGAAGAGTTGGCCGTCGCGTCGTCCTCACACGCGGGCGAGGCCGATCACATCGAATTGGTCGCCGCGCTTCTCGCTCGCTACCAACTCGGTGTCGACCAGTTGCAGTGCCCCTCCGATCTGCCGGGCAACGAACTGGCCCGAGCCGAACTGATCGCAGCGGGCGAGCTTCCCAGTCCGATCTACATGACCTGCTCGGGCAAGCACTCCGCGATGCTCGCGACGTGCGTCGTGAACGACTGGCCGCTCGAGACGTACATGGAGCCGACCCATCCCCTCCAACTCGCGATCCAGGAGACGATCTTCGATCTCAGCGGCGAGGAAGAGCAGGAACTCGGCATCGACGGTTGTGGTCTCCCGATCGTCCCGCTTTCGCTCGCGAACCTGGCTCGGGCATTCGGACGCCTGCCCTCGGCTGAGCCGGACTCCCCCGAACGGGCTGTGGCCGACGCGGTCCGCGAAAACCCCTTCCTCGTCTCGGGCACGGGCCGCAACGATCAGCGCCTGATGTCCGCCGTGCCGGGTCTGTTCTCCAAGACCGGATACGACGGCATCTACGCCGGAGCGCTTCCAGACGGTTCCGCTTTCGCCCTCAAGATCGACGACGGCCACGAGCGGGCGCTCCTGCCATTGGCGGCAGCTCTGCTCAAGCGAATGAACACCGAGTGGACCGAGGAATTGGCGGCTCTCGCATCCGCTCCGGTCTTCGGCGGCGACGCCCGAGTAGGGACGATTCGCGCAATTCCCGGAAACTTCTGAGCAGTTCTCACAAAGTTCTGACGAGTTCTTTCAGCATCCTGGCAGCTCGCGGCCATAGTGAGAGCAATCAGACACGGCGGTGAGGCGTTCGTGGAAGCGGAAGCGACTTTTCCACGCTAGAGTGTGTGTCAGGAAACTTACACACTCAAACGGGGCCGCCAAATTCCCCAGGCCGCCCCGCGAAAGCGCGAGGGGGTCAGCCATGGGCCGCGGCCGGGCTAAGGCAAAGCAGACCAAGGTTGCACGCGAATTGAAGTACAGCGTACCGACCACGGATTTCGACAGCCTGCAAAGAGAGCTCGCAGGTGGATCGACCAACTCGCATCGGAGCAGTGTCCGATCGGACCAGACTTCCGATAGGGAAGGGCATGCGCGAGAGGACGACTACGACGACTGGCGGCGTTGACCGCGCACTGCCACCGCGCAGACTGTGAAATGAGGAAGAGCTGATCGCTCTTCCTCATTTTTGCGTTCCATTTTCTGCCCCGCGCCTGCTTGTACGGACACACAAAACTGCCCCACCGGATCTCTCCGATGGGGCAGCTGACGTTGCGGCCTAGAAGCGCGGGTGGTCTCCGGCCAGGAACGCACGCTCTGCAGCGGCGTCCGACGCCTTCTTGACGCTACCGAGCGTCCAGCAGTCGATGTGGCGTGCAGTCAGGACGGCAAGTGCGCGGTCGACGTCCTCGGGCGCCACGACGGCAACCATGCCGACGCCCATGTTGAAGGTCTGCTCCATCTCGGCGCGCTCGACGCGTCCGCGCTGCGCGATCATCGCGAACACCGGAGCGGGGCTCCAGGTTCCGCGATCGAGTTCGGCGACCAAGCCCTTGGGCATGACGCGTGCAAGGTTGTTGGCGAGGCCGCCACCGGTGACGTGGCAGAAGGTGCGCACGTCGGTCTCGGCAGCGAGTGCCAGGCAGTCCTTGGCGTAGATCTTCGTGGGCTCGAGCAGTTCCTCACCGAGCGTGCGGCCGAACTCGTCGACGTGTGCGCTCAGGTTCATGCGGTCGATCTCGAGCAGGACCTTGCGGGCCAGGGAGTAACCGTTGGAGTGAAGTCCCGACGAGCCCATGGCGATGACGACGTCGCCGGGGCGAACGCGGTCCGGTCCGAGCAGCTTCTCGGCCTCCACGACACCGACGCCGGTGGCGGAGAGGTCGTAGTCACCGTCGGCCATGATGCCGGGGTGCTCGGCGGTCTCGCCTCCGAGGAGAGCGCAACCGGCCTGGATGCAGCCCTCGGCGATGCCGCTGACCAATTCCGCGACGCGCTCGGGGATGACCCGGCCGACAGCGATGTAGTCCTGAAGGAACAGCGGCTCGGCGCCACAGACGACGAGGTCGTCGACAACCATGGCGACGAGGTCGAGTCCGACCGTGTCGTGCTTGTCCATCGCCTGCGCGACAGCGAGCTTGGTTCCGACGCCGTCGGTCGATGCGGCGAGCAGCGGCTCCTTGTAGTCACCCTTGAGGGAGAACAAGCCGGCGAAACCACCGAGGCCACCCATGACCTCGGGGCGGCTGGCCTTCTTGGCCAGAGGGGCGAAGAGTTCCACCGCCCGGTCGCCTGCGGCGATATCGACTCCTGCTGCCGCGTAGGAGGCGCCTGCGGTGCGGTGACTGTCCTCGGTCATCGGGTTACTACTCCAGCCTTGTATTTCTCGCGAGCACGTATTGCTCGTGCACAGGTAAGTGGTCTTGCAATGTGAAGTGTTTGCAATCCTCGTGACGCGAGATGGATCGTTCGACTCGAGACCCAGAGCGCGCACACAAATACCGACGATTACGCCCATACGCTACCGGACCGGCCCCCTCGGTGAGACCTCGCGTACCCCGAGACGTCAGTTCTGCAGCCGCGCACCGATCGAGGAGTGCAGCGCTCGCAGACTGTTCTGCCCGAGTGCAACGGTCTCGGATTCGATGTGTTTGAGGAGGTGCCCGTCGTGGACGACCTTCTCGCTCGACTGGATCAGCACCGTGCCGGCTCCGGTGAAATCGAACTGGCGTTCTTCACCGGTATTCGCGCCGAACATGCTTCCCCGAACCGCGCCCAGGAAGCTCTGCATCCAGTCCGCATCGAAGTGATGGGACGGCGACGGGCAGTCGGCCCAACCCACCAACGCCTGCGGGTCGATGCGCAGCGGCGGCTCCGCGAACATGACCGGGCCGTTGGACGACGCCAGGAACTTGCCCGTTCCCAGCAGCGTCAAAAAGCCTGGGACGATGGACTGTTTGAGGTCCAGGCTCGTCTCGAAGGCGAGGAGATTGGCCGCGCGAATCGTGAGGTTGCCGTCGTCGAGGTCGTAGGAATTGATGTTGAATCCGCGGTCGCCGAGGATCAACTTGCCCTGCCCCTGGGCGAGCACCCAGTCGTCCGCGTAGAGCGGCGAAGAGAACCTGGCCGCGACGATCGCCGTCATGCTCGTGCGCCCGAGCGGCTCGAAGTTGATGTTTCCGTAGTACGCGATCATCGCGCCCTTGGACGTGAACCACGGTTGTCCGGCCATCTCGACGCAGAAGGCGTAGTCGTTGCCCGGGACGTTGTCGTTGGCGGGCAGAGTTGCCGGATTGTGAATTTCGATACCCATGCTCTTTGCCCTCTCAGAACTTCTGCTCGGACGCCTGGACCCAGACGGTGCCGGCGCCGGTCATCTTCAGCTGGATGGACTCCCCCGAGCCCTTGCCGACGGCCTCGCGCCAGCCGACGTTCGCGGAGATGTCGACGTTGATCTGACCGATGTGGCACACGTATGCCTGCGGGTCGACGACGACCTGAGGATTGTTCGGACCGACCTGCAACGGAATCGCGCCCCCGTGCGAGAGAACCGCGACGCTTCCCTGTCCGTGCAACTGCGTCGTGAACAGCCCTTGACCGGTCATCGCTCCGCGTACCGCTCCGCGCACACCGCCCTGCGACGTGAGAGCGACTATCGAACTCTGGAGGTAACCGTCGTGTGCGAGGAGTCGGTCGGCTTCGACCGTGAGCATCGACGAACCGTCGAGGTGGATGACCTCGACATACAAACCGGCGTGCCCGTAGAAGACCTCACCGTTTCCCTCGGCCGCCATCATGCGTGCATGCTCGCCGGACATCATGCGGCCGGCCATCCCGGCGATACCGCCCATGTTCGGCATGGCGCCTGGCCCACCGCCCATGCTGTGCGGGATGAAGCGGACGTCACCGGTGTAGTAGAGCATCGACCCGGTGCGGGCGAGCACGTTCTGGCCAGGCGCGAGGGTCGACTTGACGACCTTGCTGTTCACCAATTCCAACGGCATGGTTCAGCGCTCCTCGGGCTGGATGTAGACGACTCCGGATCCGTCGAATCGCAGCGAGAACGCTTCACCGCTGCCACCGCCGATCGCGGAGCGCCAGGTGACGTCGGTGACGAAGCTCTGGTTGAGCTGGCCGCGGTGAGCGACGAATGCGTCGGGATCGGCAACCAGCGGATACTGCGGGCTGACTTCGAGCGCGATGATCGGTCCGCCCTTCGACAGCACGGCCACCAGACCGGTGCCGCTGACGACCGTCGTGAACAAGCCCTGTCCGGAACCTGCGCCGCGGAGGCCGGCAAATTTCACATCGGTTCGCAGCTGTCCGACCAGTGCGAGCAACTGTGACGCTTCCACGTGCAGAGCGTCGTTGTTGAGTTCGATGATCGTGATGTCCTGGGCGTCGACCGCGAAGTAGACGGTGCCTTGTCCGCTGACTTCCATCAGGGACAGTGATTCACCTGCCGCCTTCTGTTTCAGCGCGGCACGTAACCCACCGCCACCGCCCATACCGGCGTTCTTGAAGGTGATCGCACCCTCGTACGCCACCATCGAACCGTTGATCGCTTTGATGGTGTCCCCCACCAGGTCTGCGACCAGTACCCGGTGCCCATCCATTCTCAGTTGCGCCACGGAGGGCACTATGCCAGATGCTCACGACGTATGCCGTGTCGTCGAACGGAAAGTCGTGGAACAGAAAATCTGCCGCCCACATGTTGTGGACGGCAGATTCTCGGCTATCGTTTTTCGGCGCTTTGCAGCTTTCGGTGTTCAGGGGCGGCTGAGCGCGCTCGCGTTGTCGTTGTCGCGAGTGGCCGTCGAACCTGCGGTGCTCTCGAGCATCCCCTCGAGGACGTTCTTGCCGATCGACGTTTCCTTGGGAAGCGCGATCGGGTAGGTCCCGTCGAAGCATGCGGCGCACAGACGGCTGGCCGGCTGCTCGGTCGCGGCGATCATGCCTTCGGTGGAGATGTATCCGAGCGTGTCCGCTCCGATGGAACGACGCACACCGTCGAGCATTTCCTCGAACGTCGCATCCTGTCCGCCTGCTCCGTTGGCGATCAATTCGGCCGGTGAGGCGAAGTCGATGCCGTAGAAGCAGGGCCACTTGACCGGCGGCGAGGCGATACGGACGTGAATTTCGAGGGCGCCGGCTTCGCGGAGCATCCGGATGAGCGCACGCTGAGTGTTACCGCGGACGATCGAATCGTCCACCACCACAAGCCGCTTGCCGCGGATGACTTCCTTGAGCGGGTTGAGCTTGAGCCTGATACCGAGCTGACGGATCGTCTGCGACGGCTGGATGAAGGTACGGCCGACGTAAGCGTTCTTCATCAAACCCTGGCCGTAAGGAATGCCCGAACCCTGGGCGTACCCGACGGCTGCGGGGGTGCCGGACTCGGGAACGGGGATGACCAGATCGCCTTCGGCGGGGTGCTCGCTGGCGAGCAGACGGCCGATCTCGACGCGGGTCGAGTGGACCGAACGGCCACCGATGACGCTGTCGGGACGCGCGAGGTAGACGTACTCGAAGACACAACCCTTGGGAGTCGGGTTCGCGAAACGCGAGGAGCGGACGCCGTCTGCGTCGATCGCGAGTAGCTCACCGGGCTCGATGTCGCGAACGAACGACGCGCCGACGATGTCGAGGGCTGCGGTCTCGCTGGCGACTACCCAACCGCGGTCGAGTCGACCGAGGCAGAGCGGGCGGATGCCGTGCGGATCGCGCGCTGCGTACAGCGTGTGCTCGTCCATGAAGGTGAGGCAGAACGCGCCCTCCAACGTGGGAAGCAATTCCATCGCGGCCTGTTCGATGGTGCTGTCGCCGGCAGCGTGTGCCAGGAGACCACCGATGAGGTCGGAGTCGGAAGTCGCGGCATTGGGGCGCTTGTCGTTGACCAGGCCGGCTGCACGGGTGCGGCTCGCGAGTTCAGCGGTGTTGACCAGGTTGCCGTTGTGGCCGAGCGCGATGCCGGTACCGGCAGTGGTCGTACGGAAGATGGGCTGCGCGTTCTCCCACGTCGTGGAACCGGTGGTGGAGTAACGGCAATGTCCGACGGCGACATGTCCTGGCATCGCTGCGAGAGTCTGCTCGTCGAATACCTGGCTGACCAGGCCGAGATCCTTGAACACCAACACCTGGGAGCCGTCGGCTACCGCAATGCCGGCAGCTTCTTGACCACGGTGCTGAAGTGCGTACAGGCCGTAATAAGTGAGCTTCGCCACATCCTCTCCCGGCGCCCAGACGCCGAATACACCGCATTCTTCGCGGGGCTCGTTCTCGTCCTCGTCGGACGGGTTCGAAGCGAGGAGATTTGGACTGTTGACCGACAGATCGGCACGAGTCACCGGGCGCTCCCTTTGTGGGCAGGGGTTGGGGGGCATCCACAGTCTACGGCCATTTTGGGACACACTTCCCCTGAGGGCAGCCTTGGGCCTCAGATCACGCCGAAGCGAACCGGATGGTCTCTGTCACTACGCCAACCGGAGCAGTGGGAGCCAGTGCGCAATTTCGGGGGCGCGGCTACCTGATGCGTCGACTCGTCCGTCACCTGCGGCCTCGGAGAACTCGAGCAATCCGGTGACCATCTGCAACCACGTGCGAGCGTCCGTCTCGACGACGTTGGGCGGGGTTCCGCGCGTATGACGTGGACCTTCGATGCATTGCACGGCGACAAACGGCGGCACCCGCACCTCGACGCTCGATCCGGGGGCGATCTGTTCGAGTGTGCGCGCACTCATCTTCACTGCGGCGCCGAGTTCGGCGCGAGAAGGCTTCGGAAGTTCCGGATCGCGAAGCCACGGGCCGACAGCCAGGACTGCGGCACGGAATTCGGCGGGGTCGACGGCGCGGCGGGGCGGCATCAGTTCACTCCTTGTCTTCGAGTAGCGATACGAACGGCAAGTGCGCCACCGGCATTGGTCGCGAGGTGCAGCAATGCCGGTGCGAGGACGCTGCCACCCCTGCGATGCAGCCACTCGAACAGCAGTGCCGACGCGCCGGTGAATGCCACTGCAGCGGGAACGTTGTCGCCGGCACCGCGGGCGGGGGCGACGTGCCACAACCCGAAAGTCAGTGCATGAACAGCCTGCGCGGTGGGACGGTTCAGCTCACGATTCCAGACTGCGGACATCGCGCTACGGAACAACAGTTCCTCGGAAAGCACCGTGCCGAAGGGGATGTGCAAGATGATCCATTCGAGGAAGTCCTCACGGCCGTCTGCTCGCTCGTCGGCAGCGAGTGTCGCACGCAAGGACGGGACAACCAGAGCGGCGCTGTAGCCGGTGAGGACCGCCCCGGCCGCGGCTCCGCCGAACTGGGCACCACCACGAATTCCGGTGTGTGCCAATCCGAGTTCCTCGCGGGTGTAACCACGTGCGAGTAAGACTCCGATGGCCGACAGACCGGCCGCGGTGTTGACCACGGCGCGAGCGCGAGGCGAAAGACCGAATGCCGGAAGCACGACGTTGCTCCAGGTGATCGCGGCGGAGGAGAGCGCGATCGAGGCGACTCCCTTCACTTCTCGGGGCCCTCGGATTTCACGGCGACAACCAACGCCGACCGCACCCGCTCGGTTTCTACGGCCGTCCATCCCTCGGGCTGGGCGACGCTGATCCAGGCGTCCAGAACGGAGGTTCCGTAATTGTGACCGTGACCGTCCGGAACTCCCGCGGCGTTACCGAGGTCTGCGGACACCTGCCAGAACGTCACGACCGGGAACCATTTCATCGACGGTGAGCGGTCGAATCCCGGTACTTCCTTGAGCCACTCGGGCCGGTTGAACATGAGGTCGGGTGACCACCACACCACCGGATCGGAAGGATGCTGGACAAACAGAACTCGCGGCTGCGGCCACGTCATACCGTCGGTCGGAATGTCTTCGGGGCGATCCGCGAACCGGACTCCGGCCAGACCGTCCGCGTACACGGGCGCCACTTCGGGAGTGCCGGGATCGCGCCTCTTCTCGATCGAACGCCACAACTGCGTCGCGTTCGGTGGACCTACCCACAGAATTCCGTCGGCGGTATCGCGCGCCGCTTGCAGTGTGTCGAATGCCCCCGCGCCGGCCATGACGCCGAGGCTCTCGCCGTAGACCATGAACTTCGGTCTGGTGGCTTCTGGTTCCTGAAGCCATCTTTCGTGTACCCGCTCGATCAAAAGGCGACCGGCAGCTTGCGCCTTCTCCTGGTCTGCGAGGAACGAGATCCAACTCGGCAGGTACGAGTACTGGCTGGCGACAAGAGCAGTGTCGCCGCCGTGTACAAGCTCGATTGCCTGTGCCGCAGTGGGATTGACCCACCCTGTACCTGTCGTCGGAATGACCACGAGGACCTTGCGTTGGAAGGCGCCGGTTCGCTCCAGTTCCTTGATGACCAGATCCATACGCTCTTCGGGATCTTCGGCGCTTTCGAGTCCGGCATACACGCGAATCGGATCCATCGCTTGGTTACCGGTTGCCGCTTCGAGTTCCTGAGCGTCCAGTCCACGCGAGACGAAGTTGCGCCCCTCGAACCCCAATGTGTCCCAGGGAGCAGCAGATTCGGGGCTGCCCGATTTCATGGGATCCTGCGGTTCGGCGACGCCGTCGCGAGTGGTCGAGTTCTGCAGACTGAAGATCGAGTTGGTCGCGGCATAGATTCCGCGGACGAGGACGCCGTCAACCAACATGAAGAACAGGACGGTGACAACCAGGACGCCGACACCATTGGCCACAGACCGCGACCAGTGGAACCGCCGCATCAGCTGTCGGGCAATCAGTTTCACCAGATCGTGGAGGACCCGCCAGATCGAGATGAGCAGGCCGCCGATGAAGAGGCTCAATCCGAGGGTTCGGATGTAGCCGGAGGTGGTCGTGCCTTCGGCGTCGGTCAGCGCCGCAATTTCGCGTTGCCACCCGGCGGCGTAGACCAGCATGATGATCGCCGCGACGATGGATGCGACCGGTACGAAGACCTTGATCGCGGAAGGCACCGGCTCGGGCAGGGGCCACCACCGTCGACCGCTGAGCAGGTATCGCTCCACAGCCCAACCGATCGCGGTGCCGACGCCGTAGCCGATGGCCGAGTTGATGCCGCCGATCAGACCCTGGAAGAGCCAATCGCGCGGCAGCAACGACGGCGTCAGAGACCAGCAGAAGAAGAACGCGGCAAACGCGATGCCGGTGAAGTCGAGTTTGAGGAGCCCCCACGCCCACTCGGTGAAGCGGTTGTCGAACTTCTCGAGAGATGCGGGAACAGCCAGCCGCAGGTGGTGTTCCTGCGGCTGGCTGTCAGAAGAAGTCAGTTCTCCGGAATCGACCATCTATCACCCGAACAGTGCGGGCAGCGTTCCCTCGAAGGCCTCACGGAGCTTGGCCATCGTGACGGAGAAGTGTCCCTGGACCTCGACGGAGTCGCTGCCCTCGTCGACGACCCCGATACGCGTCCACGGCAAGCCGCGAGCGGTGCACATACCGGTGAAGCGGGTCTCCTCGGTGCGAGGAACCGCAACCAGGACGCGTCCGGACGATTCCGAGAACAGGGTCACGAACGGATCTGCGCCCTCGGGAATCAGGATGCGGCAACCGGTTTCGCCGGCCAGCGCGGCTTCGACGACAGCCTGGGCCAGTCCACCCTCGGAGAGGTCGTGAGCTGCGGTGACCAGTCCGTCACGCGAGGAGGCGAGCAGGATGTCCGCAAGCAGCTGCTCACGGGCGAGGTCGACCTTCGGCGGCACGCCACCGAGGTGACCGTGCTCGACCTGCGACCAGATGGAGCCGTCGAACTCGTCGTGGGTGTCGCCGAGCAGGATCAGCGTCTCGCCAGGCTCGAGTCCGAGGCCCGTCGGGATACGGCGGTGAACGTCGTCGATCACACCGAGGACGGCAACCACCGGCGTCGGCAGGATGGCCGTGGATCCGGTCTGGTTGTAGAAGCTGACGTTGCCGCCGGTGACGGGGATGCCGAGGGTGGCGCAACCGTCGGCGAGGCCGCGAACGGCCTGCTGGAACTGCCACATGACACCCGGGTCCTCGGGAGAACCGAAGTTCAGGCAGTTGGAGACGGCCTTGGGCGTTGCGCCCGTGACTGCCACGTTGCGGAAAGCCTCGGCCAATGCGAGCTGCGCACCGGTGTACGGATCGAGCGCGGTGTAGCGGCCCGAAGCGTCGGTGGACAGAGCGATTCCGCGTCCGGTCTTCTCGTCGATGCGGATGACACCGCCGTCGGCGTTCTCGGCCAGGACGGTGTTACCGCGGACGTAGCGGTCGTACTGCTCGGTGATCCACTTGCGGCTGCACAGGGCAGGCGAGGCGATCATCTTCAGCAGGGTCGCTTCGAGCTCGGCGTCGGTTTCGGGACGCTTCAGTCCGGCGGTCGTGTTCGCGATCAACGCGTCCTGGCTTGCCGGGCGCTCGACGGGACGGTTGTAGACCGGGCCTTCGTGAGCGACGGTGCGCGGGGGAACGTCGACGACGGTCTCGCCGTGCCAGGAGATGGTGAGGTGCTCACCGTCGGTGACCTCGCCGATGTCGGTGGCCAGGACGTCCCACTTCTTGCAGACCTCCATGAACGCATCGACGTTCTCGGGCGTGACCACGGCGCACATGCGCTCCTGCGATTCGCTCGAGAGCACCTCGGCGGGGGTCATGCCGGTGGCGCGCATCGGAACCTTCTCGAGGTTGATGTGCATGCCGCCGTCACCGGCTGCAGCCAGCTCGGAGGTGGCGCAGGACAGCCCGGCGCCGCCGAGGTCCTGGATGCCGACAACGAGGCCGGCCTTGTAGAGGTCGAGACAGCACTCGATGAGCACCTTCTCGGTGAAGGGGTCGCCAACCTGAACCGCAGGGAGCTTCTTACGTCCGCCGGTGTCTCCACCCTCGTCGTCGAACGTCGCCGACGCGAGGACCGAGACGCCGCCGATGCCGTCGAGACCGGTGCGTGCGCCGAACAGGATGATCTTGTTGCCTGCACCCGAAGCGAAGGCCAGATGCAGATCCTCGACGCGCATGACGCCGGCTGCCAGTGCGTTGACCAGCGGGTTGCCTGCGTAGGACTCGTCGAAGACCGTCTCGCCGCCGATGTTGGGGAGGCCGAGGGAGTTTCCGTATCCACCGACACCACGCACGACACCGTCGACGACGCGACGGGTATCGGGGGCGTCGGCAGCACCGAACCGAAGCTGATCCATGACGGCGATCGGACGAGCACCCATGGCCATGATGTCGCGGACGATGCCACCGACACCGGTTGCCGCACCCTGGTAGGGCTCGACGTACGACGGGTGGTTGTGGCTCTCGACCTTGAACGTGACTGCCCAGCCGTCACCGATGTCGACGACGCCGGCGTTCTCGCCGATTCCGGCCAGCATGTTGGCGCGCATCTCGTCGGTGGTGGTCTTGCCGAAGTATCCGAGGTGGACCTTCGAGGACTTGTACGAGCAGTGCTCGCTCCACATCACCGAGTACATCGCCAGTTCGGCGTCCGTGGGACGGCGGCCCAGGATCTCCTTGATGCGTGCGTATTCGTCGTCCTTGAGACCGAGCTCCTTGAACGGCTGAGCGGCATCGGGATCAGCCGATGCGTGCGTGACGGTATCGACCTGGTGAGCAGACACTGGAGAGTGGTCCCTTCCCTACGGGAGTCAAGAGGCAAGCCGGCGCGGAGCGGGACACCACGAATGTGCCCAACGAAAGAACGTGCCGGGGGACAGTCTATCGGTGTGGGCCGACGACTTCCGCAGACGGCAGCACCCGCAACACCTCCGGGCCTGCGAAGTATCGCCCGTCACACCTGCCCCGGTTTGGGTAATCCGGTCGGTTTTCTTAAGGTCAGGCCGGTTCATTCTTTCCCTCGAAAGGTCTCGCATGCCCCAGGATGTTCGTCAAGCCGACCTCACGGCACAGTCCCAGTCGGTGACCACTCCCCTCACTCCGGCTGCAATTTTCCTGGTCGCGACCGTGAATCCGGGTGGCGAGAACACCACACGAGAACTGCTCGCCGATGTCGCCGGTCTGCAGCGGGCTGTGGGGCTGCGCGTCCCTGGATCGGGTTTGGACGTCGTGACGAGCATCGGTTCGCTGGCCTGGGATCGACTGTTCGCCGGTCAGCGCCCTGCGCTGCTGCACCCGTTCACCGCTTTGCAGGGTGACGTTCACTCGGCGCCGTCGACTCCCGGTGATCTGCTCTTCCACATCCGCGCGATGAGTATGGACGCGTGTTTCGAGGTGGCTCGGCAGATCACGAAGCGACTGCACGGCGCGGCCACGGTGGTCGACGAGGTTCACGGCTTCCAGTACTTCGAGAACCGCGACCTCATCGGCTTCGTCGACGGCACCGAGAATCCGGTCGGCCGCGACGCCGTCGCCGCAGTGACGGTCGGCGACGAGGATCCTGCGTTCACCGGCGGCAGCTACGTCCATATCCAGCGCTACATCCACAAGATGCGCGATTGGGAAGCAATCACCGTCGACGAGCAGGAGCGTGTGATCGGGCGCAGCAAGCTCGAGGACATCGAGATGACGTCCGACGTGAAGCCGGCCAACTCGCACGTCGCGCTCAACGCGATCAAGGACGAGAACGGCAAGGCTCTCGAGATCCTGCGTGCCAACATGCCGTACGGGCGCCTCGGTGACGACGAGATCGGCACCTTTTTCATCGGCTACTGCCGCACGCCTGCGATCACCGAACGGATGCTGGAGAACATGTTTCTCGGCGACCCCCGCGGCAACTACGACCGACTACTCGACTTCTCGACGGCTGTGACGGGCTCGATGTTCTTCACACCGAGCGCCGACTTCTTCGAGGGTCTCCCGGCCGCACCCGCCGGGCTCTCAGCACTTTGACTACGCGACCTCTAACTTCGAGGCGTGAGGAAGGCACCGAGCGCGTCGGCATACATGCGGACGTCTGCCGCGCCCATCAACTCGCGGGCCGAGTGCATCGCGAGCTGGGGTGCGCCGACGTCGACGGTGGACAGTCCGGTCCGTGATGCCGTGATGGGTCCGATGGTGGAGCCGCACGGCAGATCGGCGCGGTGGACGTAGCGCTGCATCGGCACTCCCGCCTGATCGCACGCGAGCGCGAATTCGCCTGCACCAGCCGCATCGGTGGCGTATCGCAGGTTCTGGTTCACCTTGAGTACAGGCCCACCGTTGATCTCGATCCGATGAGCGGGCTCGTGGCGGTCCGGGTAGTTGGGGTGCGTCGCGTGAGCCATGTCGCCCGACGCGCACACCGAGCCCGCCATCGCCTGCAGGAATTCTTCGCGGCCACCACCGCGCCCCAACACGATCCGTTCGAGCACGGTGTTCAGCAGATCTGAGAAAGCTCCACGGTCGGACATGCTGCCGACCTCTTCATGATCGAAGAGTGCGAGCACCGGGACCTGCTGACCGGGTGACTCGACTGCGGCCAGAAGTGCTTGTGTCCCTGCATAACACGTGCCCTGATTGTCCAGCCGAGGGGCGCTGACCAATTCCTTGTCCACCCCCACGACTGCGCTGGGCGCAAGATCGTGTGTCATCAATTCCCAGCCGAGAACCGACGACGCGGCTACACCCGCACGCTCGGCGACAAATCCGATGAACGACTTGGGTTTCGAACCCACGCCCCAGATTCCGTTGACGTGCCGCTGCGGATCCAGCGTCACGCCCTTGCGATCTTCGGACAGGTGGATAGCCAGCTGCGGAACACGCAGAATCGGGTCGTCGATGCGAACCAGCTTCTGCTCCACCGTGTTTCCCACCCGGACACTCAATCGTCCGGAGATACCGAGATCGCGGTCGAGCCAGGAGTTCAGCCACGCACCGCCATACGGTTCGAGGCCCACCATCTGCCACCCGGCCGAAGTGAGGTCGGGATGCTGTTTGACCCGCAGGTTCGGGCTGTCGGTATGACCTCCGACAATCCGGAACGGAGCGGTACTTCCCACGCCCTCGGTGCTCCAGGCAATCAGCGAACCACCGCGCACGAGGAAGTACCGTCCGGGCTCGGCGGGCCACGACTGCGTTTCGTGGACTTCGACGAACCCACCGGCCGTCAGCTCGGTCGCCACCGTCGCGCACACATGGAACGGCGACGGTGACGAATCGACGAAGCTGCACAGGCCGACTGCGTCGGCCCCGGTCCGAGAAGTCTGAGAAGTCATGCCCCTCATCATGCCCGAATCGGTGTCCGCGAAATCAGTGGGCACGAAATCAGTGGGCGCGAATCGGGTGAGCTCAGAACCTGTCAGCTCAGGCGTGAGGACCGGACACGCAGAACTGGTTCCCATCAGGATCGAGGAGCGTCACCCAACGGAAACCGTCCATGTTCTCGCGGTGGTGCTCGGTTGCTCCGGCCTCGACGAGCCGCGCCACCTCGGCGTCGAGATCCGGACTCCCCAAATCGAGATGGATGCGATTCTTGCCGGCAGTGGGGTCCGGGACCTTCTGGAATGCGAAGTTGGTGGCGCTGTCAGGGACCGCGACGATGTAGAACCAACCGTCGTTCTCCTCGACGATGTTTCCGCCCAACTGCGCCGCCCACCACGTTGCGAGCGGACCAGGATCGAGACTGTCGAAAGTGATCATGCCGAGTGTGAGAGTCATGCGCACAAGCTAATGCAAGCCACCGACAAAGAGTCTCGATCTCGGGCTGAGATGAGACGATCCTCGAATGGGATTCACAACGCTGCGCGACCGTGTTGCAGAACCACTCTTCGCAGTTTTCATCGCGACCGGATTACTCCTGAGCGTCCTGATCACCTTCACCGCAACAGGTCTTGCCGTCGGCCTTCTCGCGGCCGCCCTGCTTTATGTCCGGAACTACTCGCTCACACGAACGAACTAGCGGGCGCGGAGATCACTCGACCGCTTCGAGTTCCGCGACGCTCCCGTCCGAGATCACTCGGACGTGGCGGGTGATCTTCTCGATCGGCCAGTCCCACCACGCAATTCGCACCAACTTCTCGATGTCTTCAGCGCTGAAGCGGCGCTTGATCTCCATTGCCGGGTTGCCGCCGACAATTGCGTAGTCCGGGACGTCGCGCGTTACGACGGCGCCGGTGGACACGATCGACCCGTGGCCGATCCGGACACCGGGCATGACTGTCACGTTCCCGCCGAACCACACGTCGTTCCCCACGACGGTGTCACCGCGCGACGGCAAATCCTGCACCAAATCCATGTGCCGGGCCCAATCGCCGCCCATGATCGGGAACGGGTAGGTGGAGACACCGTTCATACGATGGTTCGCGCCGTTCATGATGAAGGTGACACCGGTGGCCAGGGCGCAGAACTTTCCGATCACCAGTTTGTCGGGACCGTAGTGATGCAACACGTTTCGAGTCTCGAACTCTTCGGCGAACTCCGGATCGTCGTAGTAGGTGTACTCCCCTACCTCGATCAACGGGTTGTCGATCAACGGCTTCAGCAACACCACTCGTGGTTGCCCGGCCATCGGATGAACATTTGTGGGATCTGGCGCGTTCACTGCTTACTCCGATCCGTCGGCGCGGTGTCGCCGACCGCAGCAAGACTATCCGGTTCCTGCTGCGGTCGACCGACCAGCGAAAACGTTCCGGTGTCAGCCCAGGAGGCCCTTGGCGATATGGGTGACCTGAATTTCGTTGCTGCCCGCATAGATCATGAGCGACTTGGCATCACGCGCCAACTGCTCCACTCGGTACTCGGCCATGTAGCCGTTTCCACCGAACAGCTGCACGGCTTCCATCGCGACCTCGGTCGCTGCGCGCGACGAGTACAGCTTCATCGCCGACGCCTCCGCCAGGCTCACTTTGTCTCCGGCCGCGGTGCGTTCGATCGCGTTGAAGACCATGTTCTGCACGTTGATTCGAGCGACCTCCATCTCGGCGAGCTTGAGCTGGATGAGCTGGAACTGCCCGATCTCACGTCCCCACAGTTTGCGGGACTTCGCGTATTCGATGCTCAGACGGTGACATTCGTTGATGATGCCCAGTGAGAGCGACGCGATGCCGATGCGTTCGGCGGCAAAGCTCTCCTTGGCGCTGGACTTTCCGTCGGACTTTCCGCTGTCCTCGGTTTCGCCGAGCAGACGATCCTTGGTGATGCGGACGTTGTCGAAGAACAGCTCACCCGTCGGCGAGGAGTTCATTCCCATCTTCTTGAACGGCGGGCTCTGCGTGAGCCCCTCCATGCCCTTGTCGAGGATGAAGGCGAGCACCTTGCGGTCACGACGATCAACCGACGCGTCCCCCTCGTCGAGCTTTGCGTAGACGATCATCACGTCGGCGTACGGACCGTTGGTGATGAAGGTCTTGTTGCCGTTGAGGATGTAGTCGTCACCGTCGCGGCGTACGTAGGACTTCATACCGCCGAAGGCATCCGAGCCGGAGTCCGGTTCGGTAATCGCCCATGCACCGACGGTTTCGAATGTCACCAAGCCGGGGAGCCAGCGTTCCTTCTGCGCGAGTGTGCCGCGGCTGCGGATAGTTCCGGCGGCCAATCCGAGGCTGACGCCCAACGACGCGACAAGACCGAGGCTGACGCCGGCCAATTCGCTGTTGAGCACAACGCCCATGCTGCCTGCGCCACTGAAGGCGCTCGACTTCTCACCGTCACCGGACGGAGCATCGCCGCGCTCGCGTGCGAGCGACTTCTCGAGGCCCTCGCGTGCCATGTCGGCCAGACCGAAGGTCGAGTACAGCTTGCGAATGATGTCGAACGGCGGCAGCGCACCACTTTCGAGCTCGTCGACGTGAGGTCGCACCTCTTTGTCGATAAAGCCCCGCAAGGCGTCGCGGAACATCAGGTCGGTGTCGGACCACTCGTACATGTGCCTGAACTCCAGTCGGTGAACGATCGAGAGACTGCCGAACGGCAGCCACACACCGAATATAGAACACGTTCCAAAACCGGAACAGGATTCAGCTGATCAGACCCATTCGCTGCGAGATCCACGTCAGCTCCTGCTCGACGCCGGCCGACCACACCGAAAAGCTGTGACCACCGGGAAGCTCGAGATATCTGGCGTCCATTCCGGCCGCTTTGGCCGCTTCGTACACCTTTTGCTGGCCGGGCTTGAACTCGTTGTCATCTGTTCCGACCACAAACACTCCGCCCGAGTTCGGGAACTTCCGGGTCGCCAGCAGGTCCATCGGATTCACCTTCACGAATGCCGCCTCGTCGCCGCCGAATATCTCGTCGACAGTTCGCTGTCGGTCACCGAGCGAGGGCTCCAACTGACCGGAGAGATCGAGGAACGTCGGATACACGTCGGGGTAGTTGGTAGCCATCTGCAGCGAGCAGGTACCGCCGTAAGAGAGTCCGCCGATGGCCCACGCCCTCGGGTTCGTGTCGATCTGGAACGCATTCGCCACTGCAGCGGGCAAATCCTTTGCCAGGTACGTGCCGACCTTGCCCTGCGACGAGTCGGTGCACAGCGGATTGGCCATCTGCGAGCCTGTTCCATCGGCTATCACGACGACCGGCGCCAACCCCTCGTGATCCCGGGCAAAAGCATCCATTGTCGCGGTGAGCTTTCCGCCCTGGAGCCAGTCCTCGGGCTTGCCAGGCTGACCGGCCATGAGCACCAGGACGGGCAGTAGTGGACGCGGATTGGTGAAGTACGACGGCGGCAGATACACCTGGGCGTCACGTGCGGAGAATCCCGAAATCGTTCCGGGAACAGGCAAAGTCGTGACTCGTCCGCGAATCGGCATGCCTTCCGGCGCTTTCCACACCGTGTCGGTGGGATCGCCGGTGACAACAGGATCCGTCGGACCGGGAACTTCGCTGAGTGAAATGCGGTCGAAATCATCGTGTCCGAAGGCAATTCCCACTGTCGGGTAGGCAGCAAAGACCAGATTGATCTGCGTCGCGGCGGTGACGATGACCAGAACGGTCGCAACGACGGACACCACCGCCTTCGCGATCGTTCCGCCCGCCTTGATTCGCGGCCCGAGAAGTAGCACCGCGTAGATACCGATTCCGATCCACACGTAGATCGACATCTCGATGGGATCCGGGAACGGCACGATCACCTTTTCGACGGTGATCCAGACGGCGATCATGATCACCAGTGCGATCAGCCCCGCGATCGGTACCGCTCTGCGGTAGTACCAGCGAACGCTCGAACCGAGCAGCCACACACCACCCAGGACCCCGAGCACAGTCAGGATCACCGGCAGTGGTCCCGAGATCAAACTGATTCGGTAGAGCCAGTCCACGTCAAGCCTCTCGCACGTAGAAATGTCGCACGCACGAGGCTAGACGACCACGCTGATACGGCGACGACGCTAGTACTGTGTATCAGGTGACATTCATCAAGGTCTGTGGGCTGCGGGACGCTGACACGGTCGACCTCGCGGTGGGCCTGGGCGTCGACGCCATCGGTTTCGTCTTCGCCGAGAGCGTCCGCAAAGTCGACCCCGCACTCGCAGTCGATCTTCTTGCACGAATCCCCGAACACATCCGGGCAATCGGAGTATTTCTCGGGAACCCGATCGATCAGGTCCTCGAGATCGCCGAGATCACCGGTCTTCGTACCGTGCAGATTCACGATCTGGTCGACGCCGAGCAAGTGCAGCGGCTGCACGACGCCGGCCTCACTGTCATCCGCGCTGTTGTCTCCAGCAACGTCCGCGACGGTTACAACCTCGACCTCGGCGAGGACGAACTTCTGATCGACGGCGCCGACGCCGGATCCGGCGTGCCGTGGGACTGGGCACAACAGCAATCGCGCCCCCAAGGCCAGTGGATCCTGGCGGGCGGACTGTCCCCGGAGAACGTCCGTGACGCTCTTGATGCCACCGGTGCCTGGGGCGTCGATGTCTCCAGCGGCGTCGAGTCTTCCCGCGGCGTCAAGGACCACGCTTTGATCGAGAAGTTCGTCAGCGCTGTCCGGCAGACCGATCACTCGAAATAGGACGCATAGTCACTGAAGGCGATTTGACCGGTGGGACTCGCCTTCACGGCGTCGGCAACGGCAGGCGGAATGGGAGCCCAGTGCGCAGGCATGGCCGCCGCCAGTGACGGCTTCAAGATGTAGAGCAGTGCGAAGTTCACTATCCAGAGCGGCGGCGCCATCGACATGCCGACTTCCGAACTCACATCGCCTTTGGTGTTGGTCACCAGCTGTGCTTCTCCCGAAATCTGTTGCGCTGCAAATCCGTAGACTGCCTGCACCGTGTATGCCGACTGATAGAGCGCAATCAGAGTGTGCGTCGCACCGTTGTTGCGCAACCAGGTGCCCACAAAACCGCCAGGGGCGATCAGCGTATTCACCTGTCGCGTCGGCGCATCCGCGTTGGCCGGACTCTCCAGCAATCCGTCGGGATTCACGTACAACCCGTAACTGGCCAGAACCGACGGCGTAGTGCCGGAATAGAGGGGCCGCCCGTTCGTATTGGTGAGAATCCGAGCGCATTCGTCGATCACCTCGGCATCCTCGAGATTGCCACCGATCCCACCGCCGGTCATGAGGTCGCGATACTGCTCCTCGGTCAAAGCGTCGGCTGGCTCGAGTCCGATCTGCGCGGCAATCTCTTCCGCAGTCTGCTGACCGAGTGGCTGGTTGAGTTGATCCGGAGTAGTCATCTGCGTGGGCGCGACGCTCTCGTAGACCGGTGCCCCGGCAAAAGGGATCACGAACCCGGTATCGACATTCTCTGCAACCGGTTGCGCGCCGGCCATCTGAGTGGTGGCAAACGAAAGTACGCACACCCCAACCAAAGCCAGAACCGAGACGGTCCCGCGATGAGACCTTGCTCGTAGAGATTCTTGTCCACGTCTACAGCCCTCGCCTGAGAAAGCCTTGCCTGCAATTCCATTGCCGCGCATAGGTCAACCTCCCGGGACACAGTCCGGCGAATCAACTCGAGCTTGCATCTCAGTCAAACGCTGTGACCAGCGCCGTGTCAAGACACTGGTCAGGTCGAGGCACCTACGGCGACAGCTCGCTCGATACAGTCGACAGCTCGCCCGCTACAGTGATGCTTCCAACTGAAGTGACCTCACCCCATTTGAATTGCAGGACATCTCTGGAGGCGAGCAGTGTCTGACAGGCGCGGGACCGTGTTGATCACCGGCGTCGGCCGGAGCAAGTCGATCGGAGCAGCCCTCGCATTGGGTCTCGCCGAGGATGGTTGGGATCTGACGATCGGCTACTGGGCGCCTTATGACGAACGCGTCGGGTTCGTCCGCGGAGCGCACGATCCGCAGGACGTTGCCGAGAAGTGTCGCGCACTCGGGAGCCGTGTCGACCTGGTTCCCGGAGATCTGGCCTCGCCGGATGCGGCCGCACAGCTCGTTGACGCTGCCGCATCGCGGAATGACCTTCGTGGGCTGGTGCTCTCGCATTGCGAAAGCGTCGACAGCTCGATCCTCGATACCACCGTCGAGAGCTGGGAACGACATTTCGCCGTCAACGCCCGCGCCTCTTGGCTGCTGATCAAAGCGTTCGCTGAACGCCTTCCGGAGCAGCGCGACGTCAGTCAGGTGACTGGGCGGATCATCGCACTCACCAGCGACCATGCGGCCCACAATCTTCCGTACGGGGCCAGCAAGGGCGCTCTCGACCGCATCGTCATCGCCGCCGCACTCGAACTTGGATCACGCGGCGTGAGGGCAAACGTCATCAACCCAGGACCGATCGACACAGGGTGGATGACACCGGAGATCAGACAGGCCGCAACCCTCCAGACCCCTGCCGGCCGGCTGGGTACTCCCGGCGACACTGCAGACCTCGTTCGATTTCTGATGTCCGACGCCGGAGGCTGGATAACAGGACAACTCCTTCACTCCAACGGTGGATTCCGCACCAGCTGAGCAGGCAGACTGGGCCCGCGCCCGGACTCAGGTCAGGCCTTGTAGGTCGGTAGCGTCTGCCCGAGCCTGCGGCCCATCTCGGCAGCCAATGCGGCGAGCCCGCTGGCCGGACGCACCATGACCTCGAAATCGACGATCTTGCCGTCCTCGTCGAATTCGACCATGTCGATTCCCTTGAGGCTCTTGTCTCCGATGTTCGCACTGAATTCGAGAACGACCTGCCGACCGTTGGCTCCGGCGAACTGACGGTGGTACTCGAAATTCTCGAACACCTGGATCACCGTATTGAGAATGAGCACAACGGCATCCGCGGACTGGTACGGCTTGAATCCGGTGGGCGATCGGAACTGCGCGTCGGGCGCGACAATGGTCGGTAGTGCCGACAGGTCACCGGTTTCGATCATGGTGTGCCACAACTGCAGTGCAGCTTCAACTTTCGGTTCGAGCGTCAATTCCGTGCTCATGCTTCTACCCTTTCCTCGATGTTACCTGCCGCTTCATTTACCGGCACTTGACTTGCGACTGCCCACGCACTCAACACAGTTCGCACCCCGGTCACGAGTTGCAACGGCTGATCGATCATGACGTGATGGCCGGCTTCGGGAATCTCCGCCACGATGGCCTCCGGTCCGAACAGTCCGCGCATGTGCTCCATGAGTCGATCGGACACGATACCGTTCTCAGCTCGGAAATAGGCTACGCGGCAACGCGGTTCACTGTCGAGAACATCTTCGGCGCCAACTCGGAGAAAGAAGTTCGGATCGAATTTCCATGACCAACCGCCATCGACTTCCTCCATGGACGTGGCTGCCACATGGTCACGCACCGCAGGCAGTCCCGAATCCTGGGGCGGAACGAAGCGGAACCGACCCATCGCGTCTTCCCTGGTGGGGTAAACCTTCTTGGGGCCGAACGCATTCTGGCGTCGAGCTGCCTCCTCTTCGGGCGTCCGCGCCTTGAGTGGCGAATCGATGATGACAACGCCGTCCAACAGTTCGCCGTGCAGATGCGAGGCCACGAAGGAAACAATCCCACCCATACTGTGCCCCACCAGAATCGGCTTGCCGTCGATTCCCCCGGCCTCGGCCGCCGCCAGCACCTCGCGAGCCCACTGGGATATCGCGTAGGCATCGCGAGTGTCACTGTCGCCGTGGCCCGTCAAGTCGAGAGCGACGACGCGGCGCCCCTCGGCGAACTGCGGCGCGATGTGATCCCACCAGCGACTGTGGGCTGCGCCGCCGTGGATCAGCACAATTCCCGGCCCCGCCGACCCCCAAGCCCGAAAGTGCACCGAAGCGCCCTCGACCTCCACCGACCCCGTCTCGACCGGCGCTTCCAGCGCCCGAGTGAACCAACCAGGCGCGTCTTCGACGACATTGCTCATCGATCGAACATACATAGTCGTCAATCGGTTCATCCAACTCTTCCCAGTTCGTGATCCATCACCTATATTGAATCCGGCCTCAAGTTCAATTCGTTTCGCCGAAGGGGAGAGATGACCAACCGCCAAGTACGCCTCGCCGCCCGCCCGACAGGACTTCCCGACGCTTCCACCTGGGAATATGTCGACGCCGAGATCCCGTCCGCCGGGCCGGGTGAGTTTGTCGTCAAGGTCGAATACCTCTCCCTCGACCCCGCGATGCGCGGTTGGCTCAACGACGTCAAGTCGTACGTTCCGCCGGTCAAGCTCGGTTCCGTCATGCGCGCCCACGGCGTCGGACGCATCACCGAATCCCAACACCCCGATTACCAGGTCGGGGACATCGTGGCGGGATCGTTCGGCGCTTCCGAGTACGGCGTGTCCGACGGAACAGATGTGACCCGGGTCGACGAATCGATCGCTCCCCTACCGACCTGGCTCGGAGCTCTCGGATTCCCCGGCGTCACCGCATATTTCGGACTGCTCGACGTCGGAAAGCTGAAAGACGGTGACACCGTCGTCGTATCCGGTGCCGCGGGCGCGGTCGGCAGCCTGGTCGGTCAGATCGCAAAGCTCCACGGATGCAAGGTCATCGGCATCGCCGGCGGTCCGGAGAAGTGCGCGTGGCTCACCGAGGACCTCGGCTTCGATGTCGCCATCGACTACAAGAACGAATCCGTCTACAAGGCGCTCAAGTCCAACGCTCCCGACGGTATCGACGTGTACTTCGACAACGTCGGCGGAGAAATTCTCGACGCTGCTCTCTCCCGTTTGCGCCTGGGCGCTCGGGTGGTCATCTGCGGCGCCATCGCGGGTTACAACGCCACCGAGCCTCAGCCAGGCCCCGCGCACTACCTGTCCCTTCTCGTCAATCGGGCCACGATGGCCGGCTTCGTGGTCTTCGACTACCTCGATCGCTACGCAGAAGCGCAGGAGCAGATCGGAAAGTGGATCAAGAGTGGCGAATTGACTGCCCGCGAGCACGTCGTCGACGGGGGTATCGACGCGTTCGGCGACAGCCTCAACCTTCTCTTCGCCGGTGCGAACACCGGAAAGCTGGTCCTGAAGGTCAGCTGAGTCACCCACACACGCAGATCGGCCACCGGTATTCCGGTGGCCGATTCGCTTGGGTCAACTGACTCCCGACGGAGTGGGAACGCTGTCCTCCCCCAACCGCGGCGGGGCCGACCGATAGGTTGCCGGCGTGCCGCTCATCCGAATCGGATTGGCTACCTGCCGGGTCGGTGCATCGCGACGCGGGTCGTCGATGGACACCACCGGATCGAGATTCAGTCGCTCCGCCAGCGCTATCGCGTCGGCGATGTCGTTGAGAGGTCCACACGGGACACCTCGCTCGGTCAGCGCCTCGAACCACGAGTCTGCAGTGCCCTTGGCCAACGCAGCAGTGACGGCATCGAACAACTCTTCTCGATGCGCGACCCGATCCCGGTTCGAGATGAACCGCACATCCGCGGCAAGTTCGGGAACTCCGAGAACCTCTGTCAACGAACCGAATTGCCGGTCATTGCCGACAGCGAGGACCAGCGGACGGTCCGCGGTGTCGAATACCTCATATGGTGCGATGCTCGGATGCCGATTGCCCATTGCCTGAGGCACCACGCCCGCGGCAACATAGCCGGACGACTGGTTGGCGAGCGCGGAGAGCAACGAGGACAACAGATTGACCTCGACGTGCTGTCCTTCGCCCGTTCGATCGCGATGGCGCAGCGCTGCAAGGATTCCCACGCTGGCGTGTAGGCCCGTGATGACGTCGACCACCGCGACGCCGACCTTGGTGGGAGTCTTGGAATCGGGGCCGGTGATACTCATCAATCCGCCCACCGCCTGGATCAACAGGTCGTATCCCGGCAAAGAGTTGTTGCCACCGAAGCCGCTGATCGAGCAGTAAACCGCACGCGGATTCATTTCTCGCACAGAGTCGTAACCCAATCCCAGCCGGTCCATCGTTCCCGGCAGGAAGTTCTGAACCACTACATCCGCGCCGCGAACCAACTCACGCGCACTCTCCAGATCCTCCTGCTCGCGCAGATCCAGAGTGACCGACTTCTTGTTGCGGTTCACCGACAGGAAGTAACTCGACTCGTCCCCGACCCATGGCGGACCCCAACTACGAGTGTCGTCGCCGACACCCGGACGTTCGATCTTGACTACCTCCGCGCCGAGGTCGGCGAGAATCATCGTGGCGTACGGGCCGGCGAGGACGCGACCGAAATCAGCGATCACCAGCCCGTCGAGTGCTCCGACAGCGTCGACCGTCACCGGAACGCTTCTTCACCGGTGAGAGCGCGACCGATCACGAGCTGGTGAACCTCGGAGGTGCCCTCGTAGGTGAGAACGGATTCGAGGTTGTTGGCGTGCCGAATCACGGGGTACTCGAGCGTAATGCCGTTGGCGCCCAAAATGGTGCGGCATTCACGGGCGATCTTGATGGCCTCGCGGACATTGTTGAGCTTGCCGGTACTGACCTGCTCGGGGCGAACCGTCCCGGCGTCCTTGAGGCGTCCGAGGTGGATGGCGAGCAACTGCCCCTTGCCCAATTCGACTGCCATGTCGGCGATCTTGGCCTGGGTGATCTGGTACGCGGCGAGCGACTTGTCGAAGACCTTGCGATCACGCGCGTAGGAAATCGCGGTCTCGAGGCAGTCACGTGCGGCGCCCATCGCGCCGAAGATGATGCCGAAGCGTGCCTCGTTGAGGCAGCCGAGCGGGCCGGAAAGTCCGCGTGCCTTGGGCAGCATCGCCGAGGCAGGAAGACGCACGTCCTCGAGCACCAGTTCCGAGGTGACCGACGCACGCAGCGACATCTTGTTCTTGATCTCGGGGGCGGAGAATCCCGGAGTGTCGGCGGGAACGACAAATCCGCGCACGCCGTCGTCCGTTCGCGCCCAGACCACGGCGACGTCCGCGATGGAGCCGTTGGTGATCCACATCTTGGTTCCGTTGAGGACCCAGTCGTCGCCGTCGCGCTTGGCGTTGGTTCGCATACCGCCGGGGTTGGATCCGAAATCGGGTTCCGTGAGGCCGAAACAACCGATGGCTTCACCCGCCGCCATCCGCGGGAGCCATTCTTCCTTCTGCTCTTCACTTCCGTTGTGGTGGATCGCGAACATGGCGAGCGAGCCCTGGACCGAGACGAGGCTGCGAATGCCCGAATCGACAGCTTCGAGTTCCTGGCAGGCCAACCCGTACGCCGTGGCACTCATTCCGGCACAGCCGTAGCCCTCGAGATGCATGCCCAGAACGCCGAGCGCGCCCAGTTCCTTGGCCAGCTCACGCGCCGGCAGTGCTGCCGCTTCGAACCATTCACCTATGTGCGGGCGAATGCGATCGTCGACCATCTTGCGGACCGTGTCGCGGATCGCGATCTCCTCGGCGTCCAGCAGGGTGTCGATGGCAAAAAGCTCGGACAGGGACTGCGGCGTGGTCACGGGGCCTCCAGTGTTCTCGGGCGCAATCCATTGCGAGAACGATTGCGCAATCGTTTGCATCGCCTAGAGTAGAGCCCGGTTGCACACCCGTCAATCCCCGGACGGCCAACCGACTCAGAACCAGCTCAGAACCGACGCACACCAGGAGCCCCGACGCAGATGACGCCCGATCCGTCGAACCGCAGCAACGGCCGTCCGCCAACGCTGCGCGAAATCGCCGACCAGGCCGGGGTCCACATCTCGACGGCGTCGCGGGTCCTCCGTCAGCCCGAGCCCGCCGACGGTTGGTCCGACTCCGCACTCCGAGTTCGTCAGGTTGCCGAGGAACTCGGTTACCAACCGAACCTGTGGGCGGCCAGCCTGCGTACCCGCAAGACCACCACCATCGGCGTCGTGATGCCGAGGCTGACGGACGTCGTGGTGGCCACGATGTTCCAAGGCATCGAGGAAGCCGCCACCGCAGCCGGGTACTCCGTCCTGCTCTCCAGCCCACCCGACGATCTGGACGCGCAGCGCAAAGCGGTCGAGTTCCTGGTCAGCCGACAGGTCGACGGTCTCATGCTGAGCAGCATCCACCTGCCGGGTACCGATTTCGTCGACTTGCTCCCCCTGCGCTCACTCCCGATCCTGCTGCTGAACCGGCACATCGACTCGGCGACGTCGTCTCCGAACCGAGGTCTTCCCTTTGTCAGCGGCGACGACCGACTCGGCGGCTACCTCGCGGGGAAGCATCTACTGGACTGCGGCTATCGCGATCTCGGAGTGATCGCGGGGCCGGATCACGCCAGCACGTCGCGGGAACGCGTCGCGGGTTTCCGCGATGCCCTGACCGAAGCCGGTCTGGAACTGCCGCCGAACCGAATAGTGGCGTCCGAGTTCGAAGTTCAAGGGGGTGTCGATGCGGCGGCGACATTGCTCGGTGGAGATTCACGCCCCGACGCCGTCTTCACGGTGAGCGACACCATCGCGATCGGAGTACTCGGTGTGGCCCGTGATCTCGGGTTGAGCATTCCCGACGATCTTGCGCTGGTCGGCTACAACGACATCCCGGTTGTCTCGCAACTGCCGGTGCCCCTGACAACGGTGAGGTCTCCCGCCCGAAAGATCGGCGCGACCGGGCTCGAGCACCTACTCGCACTGATCTCCGGCAAGAACGTCGAATCCGTGAAACTTCCCGTCGAACTGATCGTGCGAGCCTCCACCAGAAAGCCTGCCAGTCGAAAACTCTGAGCAGCTACCAAACCTGAGATTCGTCGATGCCCAACTGTCGCGCGTAACCGGAGTTGAGTGCGTCCCAACCGTACTCGCGCGCCCGTTCGCCCACGATCGGTCCGAAGGGCTCGCCTGCCAGAAGGGCATCGAGTACGTCGAAGCACAAATGCCACCCGGCAGCGAGTGCCGACGCCATCCCCTCGGCGCGCGACCTCTGCGTAAGTACGACGCGGGTGCCGCCCTCGACCGAGGTCAAGTCCCACACCAATTCGTCCGGGCCCCACTCGTGTTCGAGCCGCCGAGTGGTCTCCACAACGTGAACATTGACCGGCAGCGACATTTCGGGGGCTCCGTCCTCGGTGAGCATGGTGATCACGGCGTCACCGGTACGGCTCAGATTCCGATCGGCGGTGTACGGCGTCCATTGCGCCAACATCTCCGGGTCGGTGATCGCCTCCCACACCTTCTCGACGGGATACGGCAGCACCCGAGGGAAGCTGACGACTGTGTCGTCCCCGTCGACGCTCACCGTGACGTCGGACAGGGCACTGGGCTGATACGGCTGGGCACTCATGATCCGATCTCACCAGGAACCACCGACACGGGCAACTGCCCGCTCGGCGTTCAGAACACGAACAAAGCCGATGCGGCCGCGACTGTCGCCTCCACCACCGGAAACTTCACCACGGACAAGTCGTGTCGCGCTCCTTCGAACTCCACCAGACGTGTCGCGGCGGGAACCAGGTCGAGTGCTGCCTGTATCTCCTCCGTCGTCGCGAACTCGTCCTTCGATCCGTGGACGACAACGGTCGGTGTGTTCAGGTCGGGCAGGTGTTCGGTTCTGAGCTTCTCGGGCTTCTTCGGTGGATGCAGTGGATAGGACAGCAGGACCAGGCCGTCGACAAGTCCCGGGTTCTCCGCTGCCATCATCGACGCCTGCCGACCGCCGTACGAATGTCCGCCGAGCAGAACGGGTCCGGGCACCGAGTAGTCCGAGCGAACAGCGGCAATCACCTCGGCAATGCCCGCACGATCCTCCGCAGCACGCGACGGATGCGGCGGCCCCGAAGCTCGACGCACCCGAAACGCGAGATCGAAGCGCAGAACTTGCACTCCTGCTGCAGCAAAGCCGTCGGCGACAGCACGCAACAGCACAGTGTCGCAATTACTTCCGGCGCCGTGGGTCAATGCCAGGGTTGCGACGGGCACTGACTCGGGGCGGTGCAGGAAACCGTGCACCGCGCCTTCGTCGACCGCTTCGACAGTACTCATGGACGCATCCTTGTCCGGCCCGCTCGGGCCTGTTCGACTGCGGCAGCCAAGCTGCCTTCGTAGACCGGCCCGTGTCCGGGAAACAGCGCGCCGGCGGGCGCAGCGGCGATATTGTCCAACGCCTGGTCCGTCGCTCCACGGTCATGGTTGAAGGGGCACACCAGAAATTGTGGTCCGGCGACACTCGAGGTCGCGTGCCCGGTCACCAGAGCGTCACCCGACGCGATGACTCCTGCGTCGGGAACAAGGTAAGCGCTGTGGCCGTCGGTATGCCCGTGGGTAGGAATCGGCACGATCCGACCGGGAACGTCCAGCGCACCATCTGGCGCAAAGGCCTGTGCTCGAGGCAGTTCCGCGCCTTTCAACGCGCCTGCTCCGATCACGTCGCGTAGCCACTTCGGAGCGCCTCGCCGCCACAACAGCAACGGAACTTTGGCCGGCGACAACTGCTGCAGGTACTCCCGCTTCGCGTGGGGCACTTCCAACGGATCCATCAGGACCGGAACCTCGAGCCGAGTCACGATGTCCGCGATTCCACCGATGTGATCGACATGCGCGTGAGTGACGAGGATTGCCCGAACATCCCCGAGCTGGTGACCGATCTGCTCGATCGAGCGTTCGACGTCGGCGCCGTTGGCCGGGTATCCGCCGTCGATCAACGTCAGATCGGCCCCCTCTTCGACCAGGACCCAATTGGCGTGACCGCACCGAACCAGATGTGTGTTCTCGATCTGCGTGATCGACAGTGCCGCAGTAGTCATGCTTGGTAGTGTGCGCCACGTGTCGGAATCCGTGAAGCAGGCCAGCAGCCGCAGCATTCGAGATCGCGCCGAAGCGTCCTTGGTAGCAGCCGCATTCGCGCTGCCCAGCGCGGTGAAACGTCGAATCACCGGGCCACCCGTCGTCATCGAGGGCAACACGCTCGACGCCGACGCACACCTGCTGCTCACGCTCGCGAAGACGCGGCCACTCCCCTCGCATTCCACCGACCCCCAGTCACTCGCCGCTGCTCGCGCCAATCTCACCCGAACCGCGATCATGATGGGTGGAAGGCCCGCGCAGGTCCGCACCGAAGAGATCTCCGTTTCGGGTGCCGACGGCCCGCTCCGCGCCCGGCTCTACGTTCCGACTGCCGACACCGGCGCTCTGCTCGTCTACTTCCACGGCGGCGGCTGGGTACAGGGCGGCATCGAATCCCACGACGCTCCGTGTCGCCTGTTGGCCGAGACCTCCGGCGCACGGGTCATCTCGGTCGACTACCGGCTTTCACCCGAATTCGCTTTCCCCACACCGGTAGACGACGCCTATGCCGCGTACCAGGATATTGTCGACCGCGCCGAAGAGTTCGGGGCAGACCCGACGCGCATCGCTGTCGGAGGAGACAGTGCGGGCGGGCACCTGTCCGCGACGGTGGCGTTGCGTGCCCGCGACGACGGCAAGACCCCACCGGCAGCACAACTGTTGATCTACCCCGCGACCGACTTTCACGAGAAGGCTCCCTCGAGAACGACGTTCGGTGAAGGCTTCTTCCTGACCGAGGCCAATATGAACTTCTACGAGTCCAGCTTCCTCGGCAAGGATGCCGATCGACTCGACCCGTTGGTGTCGCCGCTACGCGCCCCCGACGTGGCCGGACTGCCACCAGCCATCGTGATCACGGCGGGATTCGATCCACTCCGAGACGAAGGCGAAGCGTACGCAGCACGATTGCGAGACAACGGTGTTCACGTCACGGATAGACGCTATCCCGGCTTCATCCACGGCTTCGTCAACATTCTGGGGCCCAGTGCCGGATCCCGTGCAGCGGTCGCCGAGATCGGCGGCATGCTCCGCGCACTCCTCAGCCGCCCGACAGAATCTCCCGCACCGTATCCACCAGCGGATCGACGGGAAGCTCTGGGCTGATTGCGCGCTGTAGCCCCAAACCGATTCCGACGCTGAGCATTCGCAGCGCGGCTGCGTCCGGATCCAGCGTCGGCGTCACCCCGTTGGATTCCGTGAGGTGTTGGACCAATCCGGCGATCAGTCCCCGCACCTGGTCTGCACCCGCCGCGATCTTCTCCCGAATGTCCTCGCTGTGCCGCGATCTCACCGAGAACTCGACCTCGAGCAGCGTCCACCTCTGGTCCCCGATTGTTCGCTCGGCCCACCGCGCGAATTCAGCCACCGCATCGCCGAGGGTCGATTTCGCCCCGAGTTGCGCAGTGATCTCACCGACCTTGGTCAGCCTGATCCGGCCGAGAACTTCGGCACACAATTCATCCTTGTTCTTGAAATTCGAGTACACCGCCCCCTTGGAGTACCCGGCGTCCTCGGCGATCTGATCGAGAGAGGCCGCGGCGTATCCGCGATCGAGAAAGTGCTCGACGGCCGTCGCCAACAGGGTCTCGCGGGTCAACGCCTGCGCTTCCTGCCTGGTCAATCGCGCCATCGGAACCTCCCAGTGGTCCTCGGTATCGAGATTCCCACGGTAGCCGAATACCGCGAACGGTTGTCGAGTGGAGTACTGAAACCAATTTTGGGGTACCAACGTTATTCGGATACTGATAGTCTCCGAACCATGACTTCAGATGTGACCGGTACCACCGTGCGCCAAAACAGCGCACCGAGACGCGGCTTGGCCATCGGCTGCGGCGGCACTCTCGGTTTTGCCTGGACTGTTGCCGCGCTCGCCTCGGTCCGGGATGCGCTCGACTGGGATCCACGGGAAGCCACAGCCATCATCGGAACCTCCGCCGGCGCCGAGTTCGTGACGATGCTCGGCAGCGGAGTCGGTGTCGACGAGTTGGTTGCCATGCAACTCGGCAACGCCGCCGCACGCCCCGAGCTCCTCACCCACATCGCGTCGGCGCCCGGAAAGATCCCACCACTTCCGAGACTGGGCGTCGGCAATCCACGGCTCCTCACGCGTCGAGACCTTCCGGTTCTGAGCCGGATGAGCGGCATTGCACCGGTTGGTGGCGGCGACCCGTCCTGGCTCACTACGCTCGCCGAATCACTTGCTCCGGGCGATTCGTGGCTCCCACATCCGAACGCGTACATGGTATCCATGGACTACAGAACGGGGCGACGGGTCGCATTCGGGGCACAGGGGGCTCCGAAAGTGACCGTCGGTGAAGCACTCCGAGCGTCATGGGCGATTCCCGGCTGGTTTCCACCCGTGACGATCGACGGCGTCAGGTACATCGACGGCGGCGCCGCATCCACGGCTTCGGTAGATCTTCTGCTCCCCCTCCAATTGGACGAGCTGGTTGTACTGGCGCCCATGGCTTCTCGAACCCTGAGGCCGGCGCGCGGCGCCGCCCGTATCGAACGCGGTGCCCTGCGCAATGCCATGTCCAAGGGGCTCGACCAGGAGATCGAACTGGTCCGCTCCGCGGGTACCAGAGTCATGCGAATCGATGCCACCGACGACGACCTTGCCGTGATGGGCGCCAACTTCATGGACGGCCGCCGACGGCTCGCCACCTTCGAATCATCGCTGCGTACAACACGTGCGAGCGTCAAGCGCGAACTCGATGTGCACCCGTTCCAGCCCACTCGTTCCCACCAGTGAAAGCGCAGACTCAGTGAACAACGAATCTGACCACTTCGAGGTCGTCATCATCGGCGGTGGAATTTCCGGAATCGGCGCGGCTATCCACCTGCAGCGTCTCGGAATCGACAACTTCGCACTCCTCGAGAAGGCCGACTCCCTCGGTGGAACCTGGCGCGCCAACACCTATCCCGGGTGCGCCTGCGACGTTCCATCCGGTCTGTACTCGTACTCCTTTGCCGCCAATCCGGATTGGACGCGCTTGTTCGCGGAGCAACCGGAGATCCGCGAATACATCGAGACCACGGCGGGCACGCACGGAGTCGACAAACACGTTCGCTTCGGGGTCGAAATGCTCTCCGCGCGATGGGATGCGTCGCAATCACTGTGGAAGATAACAACTTCCAGCGGCGAACTGACTGCTCGCTTCGTGATAGCCGCTGCCGGCCCGTGGAACGAACCCCTGACACCGGCGATACCCGGACTGGAAGCGTTCGAGGGAGAGGTGTTTCATTCCTCGCAGTGGAATCACGACTACGACCTGACCGGAAAACGCGTCGCCGTCGTAGGAACCGGAGCGTCGGCAGTCCAGTTCGTTCCGCGCATCGTCTCCCAGGTCTCCGCCCTTCACCTCTACCAGCGAACCGCTCAATGGGTTCTTCCCAAACCCGATCACTACGTACCGCGGATCGAAAGGTCCGTCATGCGATTCGTGCCGGGAGCACAGAAAGCCTTGCGCAGCATCGAATACGGAATCATGGAAGCGCTCGGATTGGGATTCCGTAATCCGTGGATTCTGCGAATCGTGCAGAAACTCGGGTCAGCCCAATTGCGCCTGCAGGTACGCGATCCGAAGCTGCGCAAGGCATTGACTCCCGACTACACCCTCGGTTGCAAGCGACTGCTCATGTCGAACTCGTACTATCCGGCCCTCGGCAAACCCAACGTCAGCGTCCATGCCAACGCCGTCGAGCAGATCCGCGGTAACACCATGATCGGCGCCGACGGAGTGGAGGCGGAGGTGGACGCCATCATCTTCGGAACGGGCTTCCACATCCTCGACATGCCCATCGCATCCAAGGTATTCGACGGAGAAGGTCGATCACTCGACGATCATTGGCAGGGAAGCCCGCAGGCGTACTTCGGCTCCGCCGTCAGTGGATTCCCCAACGCGTTCATTCTGCTGGGCCCGAGCCTCGGCACCGGGCACACGTCGGCATTCATGATCTTGGAAGCCCAACTGAACTATGTGGCGCAGGCAATCGGCCACGCCCGTCGTCACGGCTGGCAGACCATCGACGTGCGAGAGGAAGTTCAGGCAGCCTTCAACTCTCAGGTTCAGGAGGCATTGGGGACCACGGTCTACAACGCCGGTGGTTGCGAAAGCTATTTCTTCGACGTCAACGGCCGCAACAGTTTCAACTGGCCGTGGTCGTCCGGTGCCATGCGTCGACGGCTACGGGACTTCGATCCGTATGCCTACAACCACACATCGAACCCTGAGTCAGACAACACGCCCCCCGAACCCACGCCATCCGAACCCACGCCATCCGAACCCACGCCATCCGAGCCCACCACCAGTCCGGAACCGGAGTACACCGCATGAGCCTCTTCGGCACCACCTACCCGCCGATCGATCTCGACGGAGCGGTCGTCGTCATCTCGGGCGGTGGCCGCGGAATCGGCCGGGCGACAGCCAAGTTGTTCGCTGCTCGCGGTGCACTCGTATGCGTCGGCGATCTCGACGAGGAGACTGCCGTCGACACAGCGGGGTCCATCGGCCCACGTGCCCGCGGTTACCTGCTGGACGTCACGTCGCGCGATTCCTGGGATGTGTTCGCCTCCAAGGTGATCGGCGAATTCGGCCACATCGACATTCTCGTCAACAACGCGGGAGTGATGCCGCTCGGCAGCTTCCTCGACGAGTCCGACGCCACCAGTCGAGTCACCCTCGACGTCAACATCTGGGGGCCTATTCACGGGATGCGCACCGTGTTACCCGGCATGGTGGATCGACGACGCGGACACGTCGTCAACATCGCATCGATGGCAGGCAAACTTCCGGTACCCGGGATGGCTGTGTACAACGCCAGCAAGTTCGGCGCAGTGGGTCTTTCGGCTTCTGCCCGTGTCGAATTCGCAGATTCCGGGGTCAGCGTCAGCGCGATCCTGCCCAGCGCGGTGCGGACCGGCCTCTCGTCAGGCGTGCCTCTCGGAAAGGGAATGCCGACGGTTGAGCCCGAGGTAGTGGCCAAGGCCGTCGTCGACACGGTCGCGCATCGGCGAGCCGAAACTGCAGTTCCCCGTTACCTTGCGGGCTGGGATCTCGTCGACGCACTGGTCCCCGAATGGATCATCAACATCGGCCGCCGGGTGATCGATGATCGCCGCGCACTGACATCGGTAGATCCGAACGGGCGTGCGGACTACGAAAAGCGAGTGGCACGTCAGGCCGAAAACGGAGAGCACAATCCGAAGTGAACCGGGTAGTTTCGTGGCCATGTACATCCGCCGCGAAACTTCTTCCGACCGTGACGCCATCTATTCACTGCTCGGGGCGGCGTTTGCCGACCAGGCACCGCCCGGCGAGACTCCCTACGAGATCGAACTGACACGCCAACTCTTCGCCTCGGACGACTACTTACCGAAGTTGTCGCTGGTCGCCGTAGCCGGCGGTGAGATCGTCGGCTTCGTGATCGGGACACGCGGATGGGTCGGTCCCGTGGAGGCTGTTGGCCTCGGCCCGCTGGCTGTCACCCCGGGTAACCAGCGCAGCGGGGTTGGTTCGGCACTGATGCACGCGGTGGTCGGCGCGTGCGACGCCCTGGACGTGCCGCTGATCGCACTCTTGGGCAGCACCGAGTACTACCCGCGGTTCGGATTCGTCACCAGCACGGACGTCGGAGTGGAGTCTCCGGAAGCTGAGTGGGGCGCTCACTTTCAGATCAGAACGCTCACCACACATCGCGCTGATCAGACGGGGAAGTTTTCATACGCAGCGCCTTTCGGAATCGCGTGACCCGGAGCGCGATGTAAGAGTTCTTTGACATACGGCGTGCGTGAATCTACGCTCAACCCTGTCAAAGAACTCTTACATCCGGGAGGCTTCATGAGCACCACGGCACGGTGGAGCCTGGTTATCGGCATCGGCGTCGCAGTAACGCTGACCCTCGGCTTTTTCGCAGCACTGACCGCCGGCGACCAGAAGACGTTGACCTTCGTCGTCTTCGCAATCGTCATGGCGCCGGCTTGCATCGGATCGGTATGGGCCCTTTTCCCATCGGAAAAGAACAAGGCTCCCGCCTATCCCGAGGACACCGTCGAAACAGAATGGAGTCGCAAGGCCGGATTCGGCGCGTTCACAGACTTGATCACTGCCATGGGAATCGCGCTGATCGCGCACAATGTCTTCGGCGCTCCCGAACTGCCGCTCCTGATCTTCACTGCCCTCGGCCTGGTCGACTTCGGAATTCGGTACTGGGCGGTGTCGAGGGACCGCGCCCCCACGATCGAGATCTGATGCGCAACAACCTTCAAGAACTTCGTACGGCAGCCGGATTGTCACAGCAAGCGTGCGCCGACGCACTCGGAATCACGCGCCAAACCGTCATCTCGATCGAGAAGGGCCACTTCGACCCGCGTCTGTCGCTGGCGTTCCGAATCGCCGAGTACTTCGACAAACGCGTCGACGACGTCTTCTCCAGCTGACGCCGTCTCGGGCTGACAGAAGGTCAGTCGAACAGGGTAGGCGACCCGTTTTCGTCTTTCCCGTCGTCGACCGCCGTCGTCTTCTTGCCCGAGCCCTTGCGGACGACGGTCAACGTCGTCGTTCGACGCGACAACCTGTGCCCGTCACTGTGTTCGAGCAACGCCATGCCCTGGCGAACTTCGACTACCGTCCACGGACCCGCATGGCCGGCTGCCTGCACGAGGTCACCGGACTCCACCTCAGTTGCCATGACCACTCCTTGTTCGTCGTGTCCTGCACGTTCTCCTTCCTATTATCGACGCGGCCACCTGGTAGTCGACGCGCAGGGTACCTACGCTGCAGCAGCAACCTTGACCGCATGGCCGACTTCGGCTCGGAATGCCGCGTATTCGGGTGAGCCTCGGAGATCGTCGGGATCGACGCCGGTTCGTGGCAGATCGATTTTCAGGTCCAGTGCGACCTTGCCGGGCCGGCTTGTCAGAACTACGACGCGGGAGCCGAGAAAGGCCGCCTCGTCGGCACTGTGAGTGACGAAGACACTTGTTCGCCCCGATTCGGCACTGACACTGCGGAGGTCCTCCTGTAGACGCTCGCGAGTGAGGGCGTCCAATGCGGCAAAGGGCTCGTCCAACAACAGCAACGATGTTTCGGCCGCCAGGGCCCGGGCAATTGCTACCCGCTGCTGCTGCCCGCCGGAGATTTCCCAGATACGCCGGTCCGCAGTGCCGCCCAGACCGACGCGGTCGAGAAGCTCGTCGCGCCTTCGCCCGCGTTCGCTCTTCGTCACCCCGGCATATTTGAGTGCCAGATCGATGTTGCCGCCCACCGATTTCCACGGAAACAATCGTGGTTGCTGAAACACCACGCCGGCACTCGACCCGGGAATCGGGTCGGATCCTGATACCTGAACTGTTCCGCTGGAAGGATTTTCGAAACCTGCAATCAGCCGCAGCAATGTGCTCTTGCCGCAACCCGACGCTCCGACGAGGACCAGAAACTCACCAGGGGCGACGTCGATCGATACCGGCCCGAGTGCCGTGACGGACTCTCGACCGTGGCCGTACTTGTGCGAGACGGTGTCGATTCGGATCGCGCCCGGGCGGTCGGCAGCGAATCCTCCCGCGGCCTGCTGTGCGGTCTCGCTACTGGTCAAGGACATCGGGAAGCCCCTTCACATAGAGAGCATTCTGAAAGACCGCCAGATCAGGCACACTGTCGATCTGCTTCTGCTCGGCCAGGAATTGCGCTGCACTCTGCAGGTTCACTGCCAGATTCCCGGGAGCGCCTTCGGCGCCCAGCCATTCCGGCGAGGAGATCTGCTCGGGAGTGAGGAACACTCCCTGCTTCAGCTGCGCTGCCGCGTCGTCCTTCGAGGCGCCCAATTGCGCGGCAACAGCTTCCGCTGCCGCGTCCGGGTCCGTGGCGATCGTCGTGAGCGCGCGGGCCTGAACCTGGCGCCAGGTATCGACGATCTCGGGGTGATCCTTGGCAAACGCGGTCGACACCACACCAAGATCGAGTGTCGGCTTTCCAGCCGTCGCGAGCTCGCGACTGGCGATCAACTGTGTTCCGTCCTTACGGAGCTCGTCGAGCGTGGGCAACCAGGTGTAGACGGCATCGATGTCACCGCGCTGCCAGGCAGCGAGGGATGCTTGCGGCTGGAGATCCACCAACTGGACGTCGTCAGCACTGAGTCCGGCCTGGTTCAGTGCTGCCAGCAGACTGTAGTGCGCGGTCGAGGCGAATGCCGTGGCCACTTTCTTGCCACGCAGATCTGCGACGGTCTTGATTCCGGTTGCGTTGCGCGCCACCAAGGCTTCGTTGTCGCCGGCCACGTCGAGAACAAACGCGACCTGGTACGGAATGTTCAGCGGTGCCGAGAGGCCACGAGCAACCGGACTCGAACCGATTGCGCCGAAATCGATTTCACCGGCAATGAAGGCGGTGTTGATGTCGGCTCCCGAATCGAACTTCGTCCACTTCACGTTGTACTCGGGCAATGCGTCTTCGAGCCAGCGATTGTTCTTGACTATCAAGTCGCCGCTCGGGAACGACTGGTAGGCGATACGGATCGTTTCCTTGGACGAATCCTGGCCCGAATGATCCACCGAGCACGCACCGAGAACAAGGGCAAGAACGCCGATCAGCACCGTGAACGCCGTCCGGGAAGCCCTTCCCTCGTTGCGGTTCGGATTGCTGTTGCGCTTCAGATTGCCGCTGGGCTCGGAAATGCTGCCATATTTCTTATTGTCGGTCATACTTTTCCCCTCCAGGGAACGGCGCGGCGCTCAGCAGCCCGCAACAGTCCGTCGATGATCAAACCGGAGAATCCGATGGCGAAGATCCCCACCAGCACTACCGGAGTGTTGTTGTAATTGCTTGCATCCTTGACCATTCCGCCGATTCCGGGGATGCCGTTGAACAATTCGGCCGCGACAACTGACGAGTACGCCATACCCACCGACAAGCGAATGCCCGTGAAAGTTTCAGGCAGCGCCGACGGGACAACCACGTCTCGGATCACTTGTGCCCGTGAGGCTCCCAGCGCCCTGGCAGCTTCGACCAGCCCGACGGGTGCCGCGACAACAGCAGCTGTGGTGGCCACTGCTGCCGGCGGTAGCGCAGCCAACGCCAGAAGCGTGATCTTCGGCGCCTCGTCGATTCCCAGCCAGATCACCAGCAGGAAGAAGTACGCCAAGGGCGGCAGTGCCCGCAGGAAGGTCAACCACGGTTCGAGCAGGCTCCGCAGCCATGTCACCGATCCCATTGCCAAACCTAGGATCACGCCCAATCCGACGCCGATGATCACACCGACCAGCACCCGTCGCAGCGTCATGTAGAGGTGCTCCCAGAGCAAATACCCCTGGTAGCCACGCACTCCGTCGTGCGTGGTCATCGTGTTGACGAAGGCATGCCAGACCGTGCTCGGAAAGGGCACGAAGGTCTCACTCCAGGTGCCGCTCGCCGCGGCGACCTGCCACAAGGCCAAGAATGCGATCACTGAGAGCACCGGCAGTCCGACAGTGGTCACACTCGAAGTCCACGGCCGACGCGGTTCACGGTTCGGTTCCGCGACTGGTGTTGGTTCTATTGCTTCGACAGGAGTCGACATCGCTGTTCTTCCTCGACGTACGGAAAATTCCGGCACACATGCAGCAACGAGCGCACATGCAGGGGCGAAGGCGCACAGAGCGGCGCCGTTCTCACTCAGGAGAGTCGGAAGGAATCAACAGCAACAGCAGTTGGCACCAAGACGGCACAGGTCGACGGCGATGCGTCGTGTCAGTGGCGTCGTGGGCATGGGGGTAATTACTACCTGTGTCTGCAATTACCCGCAAATGCGGGGGAAATAGGCGTCAGTCGGCCAAGCGAACAGACAGCGAATACATCAGCGGTATCTCTGGTCGTCCGGCCGGGACTCCCCAACGCTTGCCACCGAGTTCTGCCATCTCCTCGAATCCTTGCCAACCGTTGGCGTACGGGTACTCGTCGAAGGACTCGAGCGTCAATCCGGCACGCCGCAGGGCGCCGAGCACCTCGGCGATGGACCAGTTGAATTCACATGAAGGGAAGGGATTTTCGAAGTTCTCGACTCCGTCTCCCCGAGCGCCCGGCAAGACGAGATCGGCTGAATCTGCCACGTAGTCGCCGACGCCACCGGGTTCGGTCACGGGAGTCCCGCCTCCGTACGGGTATGTCAGCGACCACTTCTCGTCGAAACACATGGCAAACGGATGAAACTCCACCAGAACGAATCGACCGTTCGGCGCCAGAACACCGGCAATCCCCTCGGCCCACTCGTCGAGATCGGGTAACCAGATCACCGTTCCGTACGAAGAGAAGACTCGATCGAACTTCCTCCCGGTAGCGCCGGCATCTCGGAGCCACGCAGATACATCCGCTCGCTCGAAATCGGCGGCAATGCCGGATTCCGCAGACAACGTTCGCGCGAAGTCGATCGCAGAATCCGAGATGTCGACGCCGGTCACCGCGGCACCGAGAGCAGCCAAACTCAGCGAATCCTGACCGGAATTGCACTGCAGATGAAGAATCGAGGAGCCGTCGATCTCGCCGAGCAGCGCCACTTCTTCCGGAAACAAGGTCGACCCGCCGTTGCGAAAGAACTGTGCTTGGTCACCTTTGTGACTGTTGTGAGCGACGGTCGCCGCATTCCACGACAACCGATTCATCTCCACTGCGTCCATCTCTACTGCATCCACCTCTCGGCCCACAACAACTCCGCCCGAGTTCACCACGCCCCCGGTCACGTCGGCAATCGATTTACTGGGCTGGAAACCTATCCGAACGAAGATGCAACAGGTTACAGTTTTTCGACGGACCATCGAAGGAGAACCAGTGCGCTACGGACTCAGCCTGTTCACCAGTGATCGCGGCATCCGCCCTGCCGATGCAGCAAAGGCTGCGGAGGCGAATGGATTCGACGCCTTCTACGTTCCGGAGCACACTCACATCCCCGTATCGAGGGATTCCGATCACCCCGGAACCCAGTCGGCAGAATTGCCCGACGACCGTTACATGCGCACACTCGACCCCTGGGTTGCCCTCGGCACCGCCGCGTCGGTCACGAGCACCATCCGATTGGGCACCTCGGTGGCCCTCCCCCTCGAACACGATCCGATCACTCTCGCGAAAACCATCGCATCGCTGGACCATCTTTCCGACGGACGCGTGGTTTTCGGCGTCGGATTCGGCTGGAATGCAGAGGAACTCGCCGACCACGGCGTACCGCCCAACAAACGCCGGACCGCACTCCGGGAGTATCTCGAAGCCATGGGTGAACTGTGGTCGAAGGAAGAAGCTTCGTACGACGGCCAATTCGTGAAGTACGGGCCTAGTTGGGCCTGGCCCAAGCCCGTTCAGAAGCCCCGTCCTCCCATCATGTTGGGCGGCGGCGGCAACGAGAAGACTTTCAAGTGGATCGCAAAGTCTGCCGACGGGTGGATCACCACACCGATCGAGCAGGAGATCGACGGAAACGTGGAACTGCTCCGAAAGATCTGGGCCGAAGCAGGTAGAGTCGGCGAGCCTGAAATAACCGTCCTGGCAGGCAAACCCGATCCGGAGAAGCTCGCCCACTGGGCAGATATCGGTGTCACGGAGGCGATGTTCGGCACTCCGGACAAGAGCCCCGAAGAGGTGGTCGGATACATGGAACGTCTGGCAGCCAAGCTCGGACGGTGAGGTCCGCCACAGCACCTTGACCTCAACTGCACTCGAGGTTTTAACGTCGGTATTGCACAAGACAGTGCAACGACAGCAAAACCCGAGTCAGAAGAGGTGCTAAGTGTGACGACAAAATTAGTTGGCACCCAACCTGTTTCGGATGTCGCTGTTGATTCGGCGCCGTCCATCCGAAGCGCATTCGTCGAGGCATTCCGAAATCATCCCGCCGGCGTCTCGATCATCACCGCCACGGGCAATGACGGCCCGGCCGGCATCACGTCGTCTTCGGTGATCTCGATCAGCGCCGATCCGGCAGTTCTGGCGTTCTCACTGCAGTCGTTGCGTGGTTCTGCGAGCGTCATTGCTTCCGCAAGCAGTTTTGTTGTTCACCTGGCAAATTCGGCGAACGAGCGACTGGCGGCCACGTTCGCGACCCGCGGCGCTGTGCGCTTCGGAGACGACATGCGCTGGTCGTTTCTGTCGACGGGTGAACCATTCCTGCACGGCACGGGCCACGCCTTGCGGGCGGTTCCCTTGAATGCCACGACGTGTGGCTCCGCAGTGATTGTCACCGCGCGCGTCGTCGACGTCATCGATCCGCAGCACGTGTCAGCGCCGCTCGTCTATCACGATCGAACCTATCGAAATCTCTCGTCTCACAACATTTCCTCAAAGGAAGGCATGTCACATGACTGAATACGTTCTCCCCGAGCTGGACTACGACTACGCCGCACTCGAACCGCACATCTCCGGCGAGATCATGGAACTGCACCACAGCAAGCACCACGCCACGTACGTGGCGGGCGCCAACAGCGCAATCGAGCAGTTGGCTGCTGCACGCGAAGACGGCACGATCACTGCGAAGGCGCCGCTGCTCAGTAAGAACCTCGCCTTCCACCTCGGCGGCCACACCAATCACTCGATATTCTGGAAGAACCTCTCCCCCAACGGCGGTGAGCGACCAGAAGGCGAGTTGGCAGCCGCGATCGACGAGCACTTCGGTACCTTCGACGCATTCGTCAACCACTTCTCCGCTGTAGCAACGACTTTGCAGGGGTCCGGCTGGGCGGTACTGGCCTACGACACGGTCGGGCAGCGCCTGGTCATCGAGCAGCTCACCGACCAGCAGGGCAACATCAGCATCGGTATCGTTCCGTTGCTCATGCTCGACATGTGGGAGCACGCCTTCTACCTGCAGTACAAGAACGTCAAGGCGGACTACGTGAAGGCCTACTGGAACGTCATCAACTGGGAAGACGTTGCACAGCGATACGCGACGGCCACAGCCTCGACCGGCTTGATCGTCCCCGCCTGATCGTCCCCACCCGATCACTGCCAGATCACCCCGATCAGCCCAGCTCGGCACGGTGGCTCCGTTGCCGAGCTGGGTTTTTGCACCCCCGAGATCGATGTATGTGAAGGCAGGTAACATACACCGAGCGCGGCTGACTCGGCCGTCCGCCGATTCGACTCCGAGGGGAACCAGTGCTCGATATCAGTGGTTTGATCGCGACGTGGCGTCCGACGCTGGACACCGCAGCGCGCAATGCATGGGGACTCTCGTTCGGCGACGGTGTCGAGAAGGCCGAACGCACGCCGTCGGTACTGATCAGCGAAGGTCCACACCGCGATCTGTATCGCTTCGGCGCATTGTGGACGCCCAGAGGCAATCCGGTCCTCCTCGTACCTCCCCTCGCGGTTTCAGCCGACTGCTACGACCTTCGTGCAGGCCAGAGCCTCGCCGCACACCTACTGGATGGCGCAAACACGCCCTACCTCCTCGACTACGGGACCATGCGGTACTCCGACCGCGGTATGGGTTTCGAGGCCTGGGTCGACGACATCATCCCGGAAGCGATCCGAACGATCTCGGACCTACATGACGGCGCACCTGTTTCGCTGATCGGGTGGAGCCTCGGCGGGACCATGTCTCTGCTCACGGGCTCCGCTCACTCCGACCTTCCGATCGCATCGATCACGGCAATCGGCACGCCAATCGATTACACGAAGATTCCCGCTATCAGCCCGTTGAGGCTGATCGGCAAATACACGGGCGATACCCCGCTCACCTCCGCGACCAATCTGGTCGGCGGACTACCTGCTCCACTCGTTCAGGCGAGTTACAAGGTGACGGCGTTGCAGCGCGAAGTCCTCAAGCCATGGTTCATCGTCCGCAATCTTCACAACACCGAGACCCTGGCTCGTATGGAATCGATAGACAAGTTCATGGCAGCCATGCCTGGATACCCGGGCAAGGCATTTCAGCAGATCTGCGAACAACTCATGCTCGGCAACAATCTCTACAACGACGCTGTCACGCTTGCCGGGCGCGAGATCAAACTGTCAGCTCTGAGCGTTCCCGTTCTCGCGATCGGCGGCACCACCGACGTGATTGCACCCATCGCTTCGGTGGAAGCGATCACGTCGGTCCTCACCGGAGCGCCGTCGGTCCGGTTCGAGAAGGCGCCGGGAAGTCACCTCGGGCTCGTTGCCGGCCCCACCGCGAGAGACTCCACCTGGGCGCACATCGACGAATTCTTGAAAGAGAATGCACCGCAGTTGGTTTCGACCAGCTAAATCACGGCGTCGTGATGCCCGCGGCTACAGCTGCCTTGTGCCAATCCGGGAATTCACTCAGCAAACGGGTGTACAACTGGGCGTCGTCGACGGTGTCGATGTCGTCCAGCGCGAAGAATCCGGCATTGTCGACCACCCTGCCGTCGAGGTCGTCGAGCTTCTCCAGCACTCCGTAGTTGGCCTTGCCGATTCCGACGAACTGCCAAAAGGCCGGGAGCCCAGACGCTTCGCGCATCAATTTCGTGATTTCCTTGCGCTCGCTGAAGCCTCCGTCGGTGAAGAACAGGACGAGCGTCGGCGCCGAACCACGTGTCAGGCCGGAGAGAATCTCAGTCATGATCGGCACTTCACGATTTGCGGCGCCGATCTTGTCATAGTTGAATCCGCCGTGCGAGCCGCGCAAGTGCAGGTAGGTATCCGACCACTCTTCCGCGTCATGAACAGAGATCTCGGGAAGCTTGACGAAGCTGACTGCATACAAGTACGGCTCCAGCTTGCCGTCGTCATCGAGCTGGATCGCAACGGGAACCATGCGTTCGACAACACGATGCACCACTCTGGTGCGGTACTGCTTGGCCATACTTCCGGTTTTGTCGATCACCAGGACCACTCGCGCCCGAATTCCGTTGCCACCCTTGGTCAGCAGGACCTTGGCCACTTCGCGCTTTCGGAGGTCCAGCTTTTCCCGCTTCACCATCGAGAGTTTGGCTTCGTCGGGCACGGTCCGAATGCCATCTGCCGATTCAGCCGAGTCGGGTCGGCTCTGCGGTTCCTCGTCGACCGAGACTCCGAATGCAGTGACCAGATCTGCCAATCCGCTGTCCCAACCCGCCGAAACGTTCCGAACCTTCCAGTCCGTGCCGCGGCGATAGATCTCGACGAGGACCGCTGCCCTCTCACTCGTCAAACCCAAAGCCTGAGCCACGATAGCGGTGGAACCAGCCTGCTCCACCACGACACCAAGGCCCCCGACAGCAGAAAGGGTTCCGTTTGCCGCCGCATCAAGCGCCACGGCAACACTCAGCTGGTGGATGTCGGCGGGCAACCTCGCAATGTCGATTTCGATGACGCCGCCGGACTCCAAGCGCACCGCACCTTCGGGCGACACCGGCTGATTGAAGAAGACAAAATCTGCGTCGTTCCGCACCTGGTTCCGTTCGTCGAGCTGGAACACCATCAGGTCCACCGTGCCCGGGGCGCTACCGTTCACCGCCACCTTCAGCGAAGTTCCGTCAACGACTGTGTTCGCTCCACGCGCCAGCTCCATGCCTGAAGATTAGCGGGCCACCAAAGAATCAACGGCCCCGCGGTCGGAAGAATCACAGCACACTTTCAGCAATCGCCAGGATTCTCGAGGCAGACTGTTCGTGGAAGATTTGTCGCACGCGGGACCAAGAGCCTGAACATCGACAGAATCTTAGGGTCGATCAGGAGGTCACCAAATGCCGCACGGCCAGGCGCGCACCATCCCGATGTTGCCACTCCTGCCACCACTGACGAATTTCGACGACGCCAGTCGCTCGATCGTGTCCTACCTCGACGAATATCTTCCGCTGGCACTGTGGTCGATCACGCGGTTCGACGGGTCGAATCAAATCTTTCTCACCGTCTCACCCAACCCACTTCACATCGAAGTCGGCGAGACCCGGACTTGGCAAAACACCATGTGCAGCGAGGTAGTCCTCGGAAATGCGCCGCCAGCCTCATCGAATCGCGCACTCGTACCTGCACTTTCCCGAGATGACAGGTGGGAAGGCATAGGCGCATACGTCAGCATCCCAATCCTTCACAACGACGGCAGTCTCTTCGGCACTCTGTGTGGCGCCGACCCGATTACGGGCGACTCCGTACTCGAGGACAACCTGGCCCTCCTCACTCTCCTGTGCCGACTCCTCGGAACGATTCTCGATGTCGACTATCAGCGCGCGCAGTCAGTGCGACTGGCCGAAACTGCGCAACTCGATGCCGAGACCGACCCGTTGACAGGTCTTCTCAATCGGCGCGGGTGGAACCGCATCCTCGAGGCCGAGCAAACCCGGTACCGCCAATTCGCCGATCCGGGATCTATCATCATCGTCGATCTGGACGGCATGAAGACCATCAACGACGAACTCGGTCACGCCGCGGGTGACGAATATGTTCAACGGGCCGGCAAGATCTTGGCAGCATGCGCGCACCCTGGTGCGGTGGTTTCACGGTTGGGCGGAGACGAGTTCGGAATCGCTCTGCCCGATACACAGCCGCGCGCCGTCGACTACCTGGTCGAGTGTTTGGAGAAGGCGTTCCGGAATGCCGACGTCCGTTGTTCGATCGGCCGAGCCGACTTTTCCATGTTCCAAAGCCTTTCCGAGACTTGGGATACGGCCGATGCCGAGATGTACCGCCACAAGCGCTCGAAGCACTGATTCGACTCCCCCACGGCCTGCTGGCACCGCATCGGAGGATCCCTTCGATGCGGTGCTGGCCCGTGTTCTGTTGTGCCCGAGGAGTACTACCTCAGGTTTTGAAGGTGGTGTTCGCGGGCCGTGGGTGCTGGCCGGGGTCGATCGAGGGCGGCGGGATGAACCACGGTTTGTTGTCGACGCCGATGCGGATCACCCATTTCCCGACGAACCCGGATTTTCGGTGCATCAGCCGGTGATGTGAACGGCACAGCAGGACAAGGTTGTTCATCACCGTCGGGCCGCCGTTCGCCCAGTGCCGAATATGGTGCGCATCCGTCCAGGCCGGTACACACGTGCAGCCGGGGAAGGAGCAGCCTTTGTCGCGGGCGATCAACGCCACTCGCTGTTCGGCGGACACCAACCGTTTCCCGGGTTTCGCGTCGAGTGGCGCCCCGCGATCGTCGAGCAGAACAGTCGAGAGGAAACAATCGCACCCGAGAAGCCTGGTCTGCGACACCGACAGTGGCCCCAGCCAGGGCATGTGCCCGACATCGAGATCCGACACAGCCACTCCACCACCATCGGGCGAGGGTGCGGCGGCGCAGTCCCGGTGCTCCGCAAGATCACGGGCGTTGATGTGCACGTTCACATGCGGACGCTGCCCACCATCGACACCGGTCTTCGCGCAGTCCAGATACCGGCGGATCAGTTCGGTGAACCCATCCGCCGTGCGTTTCGCCGCCGAGCGAGAATCCGGGGTTCCATCCGCAGCGGGGGTGGGCATCGTCAGATTCGACAACGCCGACAACAACATTTCCCCGGTGAGAGCATCGAAATCGCCGCGCACCACCACCCGACCGTTCAACGTCGACGCGATCCGCAATTCATTCCGATCCACATCTTCGGCGGGCGGAATCTCATCCGATTCGAACACTCGCTCCAAGGTCGCGATCACGTTCCGCACCTTCGTCGTTGTCGCCTCCACGCCCGACGCGGCAGCCAACAACAAATCGATACAGCGAGGGAGCGCTTCGTCCGGCATTCCCTTCGGCGGTGACTCGCAGAACGCCACGATCAACACGGCATGCTCGAACGAGCAGTCCCCGCCATCGAACCGGGCCGCCACCGCCGGAAAAGGCCGCAGCGCCGCACCCAGGTCGGCGATCTTCTTCCCGTCCCGAACCTGCAGCATCGTGTTGGCCGCCAACCAGCAACCCACCCCGCGGCTCGCAATCACCTGATCATCAGGACGCATCGAGAGTTCGTCCCCCACCGCCACACGAACAGCCTCGAGACGAAGAATCTCCGCACTCGCCTCAATAGCAGCAGCACGCAACTCAGAAGCAGACAACTGCCACAGACGTCCGCGCAACCCCACCGCAGAACCAGACACCACATCCGACAACAGCACGCTCATTGAATCCCCCGATCCCCTACACACAAGAATACTCGAACACGTGTTCGAGTCAATGCTTTGCTACCAGCACAAATGAGAGCGGGGAATAGTTCGATCGATCCAGGCGTATTATTTGAGTAAGCAATACTTGCGAGCGCAAATAAATGGAGGCTGTCACCGATGACTACCGATGAACGTCGACGTGGTTCCGTCTGGCGCGACCTAGTGGTCAGCCACAGCGTCATCCTCGGCAAGATGGAGGCGGACCTTCGAACCACCACCGGGCTCACCCTTGGCCAGTACGACGTTCTGCTCCGACTGCACGAAGCGCCGGGAAACACGATCCGAATGGGCGATCTGGCCGAACTGGTCCTGGTCACCACCAGTGGCGTGACGCGCGTCGTCGATCGATTGGTCGAGGCAGGACTGGCAGAGCGCGTTCGCCCGGACAACGATCGACGCGTCGTGACGGTATCGATGACGCCTGCGGGCAAGAAGACGCTTCGAAAAGCGTCCGCCATACACACGCGAGGGATCGCCGAATACTTCTCCGATCTCATTGAAACCGAGGAGCTTCCGGTACTCGAACGCTTCTTCTCCCGACTTGCCGCACATCACACGAATCAAGGCGGCGCATGCGATGCGCACGCAGAACAACTTTCCATCACCCCCACGAACAGATAGCGAGAAACAACATGGCTTTCGAATTGGGCGTCTACCATTTCGGTGAACTCACCCCAGATCCCACTACCGGCGCGATGATGAATCCCGGTGTCCACCTTCGCCATTTGGTCGAGCAGGCAACCGTTGCCGATCAGGTTGGACTCGATGTCTTCGGCGTCGGCGAGCACCATCGCACCGACTTCGCAGTCTCAGCCCCTGCAGTTGTGCTCGCGGCAATGGCTCAGGCTACCGACAAGATCAAGCTGTCCAGCGCCGTATCTGTACTCAGTTCCGACGATCCCGTACGTGTGTTCCAACAGTTCGCGACAGTTGACCTGCTTTCCGAAGGCCGTGCCGAGATCATTGCCGGCCGAGGTTCGTACACGGAGTCATTTCCGCTTTTCGGGTACGACCTGTCTCAGTACAACGAACTCTTCGCCGAAAAGCTCGATCTACTACTGAAACTGCGCGACGAGAACCCGATCAACTGGGAAGGACAACTTCGCCCACCACTGATCGACGGTGACGTGACGCCCCGCCCGGACCGTCAGATTCCGGTGTGGATCGCAGTCGGAGGTACTCCGGCCTCTGTCGTCCGTGCCGCGAAACTGGGCCTGCCCCTCTCACTGGCCATCATCGGTGGAAGTTACCAACAGTTCGAACCGTTCGTCGATCTGTACCGCAGGGCTGCAGCGGAGTTCGGACACGATCCGAAGAAGCTGGCTGTCTCGATTGCTTCGCCAGGATTTGTCGATACCTCGAAGCAAACAGCACTCGACACGTCGTACCCGTACTTCCAGGCCGGGTGGATGCAGAATCATCATCAGCGGGGAAACGGAGTTCCCATGCCGCGCAGGGCATATGAGGCGCAGGCAACCACCGCGGGTGCGTTCTTCCTCGGCGGCCCGCAGGAAATCATCGACAAGACGATGGCGCAGTACGAACTGTTCCATCATGACCGCATCATGATCCAGATGGGGTTCGGCAATGTGCCACAGAAGGACATGCTGCGTGCGATCGAGATCCTCGGCACCGAAGTAGCGCCCGTTGTGCGTAAGGAAATCGAATCACTGAAATCGTCCCAAAAATAGGAGTTTCGATGAGCACACCGCTCAAAATTGTTGCCGTTGTCGGCAACCTCCAAAAACCCTCCAAGACTCGTGCCCTCGTCGACCTGATCGTCGAAACCTTGGGAGACTTCGAGCAGATCGACACACGAGTTTTCGAGATCGTGGATCTGATTCCAGGTCTTGCATCTGCTCTGGATCGCGATCACGTCGACTCAGTGACCGCCGAAGCGCTGGCAGCAGTCGAGTCTGCCGATATCGTCATCGCGGCGTCACCGGTGTTCCGCGGCTCGTACACGGGAATGTTCAAGCATTTCTTCGATCTCGTGGACCAGTACGCGCTTGCCAACACTCCGGTGATTCTTGCTGCGACAGGTGGCAGCGACCGCCACGCTCTCGTGTTGGATCATGCCCTGCGTCCACTGTTCGCATTCTTCCAAGCGCTGACCGCTCCGGTCGGGATCTATCTCAGCTCAGGTGATTTCGACGGAACGACTATCCTCAACCCTGAGGTATTCGAGCGTATCGAGATGGCAGCGAAGGACGTCCTGCCGGTAGCGAGGATGCTCGCGGAGCGGGATCGAGTTGCGCTGACGTGAACGCCCCTCATTCGCACAACACGGCAACAGTTGCCGGTCTGAGGATGATCGAACAGCTACGTCAGGTTCACGAACCTCTGCGAGCCGATATCGAGGTACTCGAGAATGCCCTGCAACTGTTGTCGGACGAAACCGCCGATCTGACTCGGATACCCGAAATGATCGACAATCTGACGATCGCGGATTTCGTCTGGCAACTACGGGTCAACTGCGACTTCTACTGCAACACGCTGACTCTGCACCACACCATCGAAGATCAACGTATGTTCCCCGTAATGACCAGGAACTTTCCCGAGTTGGCCCCTGCGGTCGAACGACTGCAGGCAGAACACAAGCTTGTCGGGGAGATCGTGTCGGAAGCCAAGCGTGCGTCACTCGCGCTGAGCACCGAATCCTCCACGGTCAATCGGGCACACGCCGCAATCTCCGAATTGGCGGATCATATGCAGTCGCACCTCGATTTCGAGGAGGCCACACTCTTTCCGTACTTCCGACGGATGGATCGCGACTGGCATTACGGCTGATCGTGCACACTCAGTGATTCTTCAGCTCCATCGCAGTAGCGTCGAAAGGGCCACCTCATGTCAGGAGCCCCCATGACCAACCCGGATCAACCCACCGTCCAGCAATCCGTTCCTCAGCACCCGATTCGACCGCCCGTCAATGCGGGTTGGGCAGTGGTCTCGCTGCTGTTCTTCTGGCCGCTCTCCTTCTCCGCTTTCACGCACGCCTTCAACGTGTATCCGCTGTGGGCCGACGGCGATGTGGCCGGGTCGCGGTACGCGTCCGATCGAGTGAAACGACTCGGTCAGATCTCGCTGTGGATCGCAGGCGGGCTACTACTCCTGGTCTGCATCCTGTACGCGATTGCGGCAATCGTGTGGTTCGCCAACGGTGGCCACGATTACGGGCCGCGACGTATGCGCTGAACAACCACCCTGAAACAACAAACTGCAACAACAACACCGCCGAACATCACCTCATCAATCGATCGATGAATTCCATGGTCTGGTCCATCGAAGCGACCGTCGTTTGGCCGTGGCTGATTCCGCTGAGTTCTTGATACTCGAACTGCGTTCCTCGCGAACGCATGTCGACCAGTTGCGCCCAGGTAAGGGCGACAGGAACCGTTGTGTCCGACACGCTCTGCACCACACGCAGTGACCGGTCGTAGCCGTCGACCGGCACCTGCATCATCTCGCGAAACAGATCGTGGAAGCGTGGCGTCCACACCGACCGAGAAAACAACGAGCTCAACTGGATTCGTTCGGCGCGAATGTGGCGGCCGAGATCTCCGGCGCACAGTGTCCGAGCCTTTTCCATCCACTCGATCCCCTGCGGCGAGAGAACCTCCCGAATGTTCTCTTCGGGTCGTTGATCGTCGATCCCGGCCAGAACGTACAGCGCGTATCCCACCAACCCCGTGATGCCGATGTCGGGAAACAGCGGTCCGCCCAACGGAAACAAACCTTCCATATGGGTGGGGCCGGCAACAACGACCGAGCCGCGGAAATCCAATTCCGGTGCACGAGTGGTGGCCTCGTGTCCCGCGAAGTACGCCGCATGACCGCCTTCGGACAAACCCGCAACCATCCACCGGGGACTCAGCACACTGCCGTACAACTCGTGCGCTGCCCGCACGATGTCGACCGCATTCGCGCCGGCGGCATGTCCGTCGAGATAGGCCAGCACCCCGTCGGTACCAAGTCCCGAGTAGTCGGTAGCGACTACCGCGTATCCCTGCTCCAACCAGCGTTCGATCGGTTCGATCTCGCCCGGACCGAATCCGGTCGACGAGGGTGCACACTGATCCGCACTGCCCAAAGTTCCGTGGGCATACGAGATGACGGGCCAACCGCCCGCCGGTGGGGCACCTTCCGGCAGAAACACGGACCCTGACGACTCTCCCCATCTGTCAGCGGTACGCAGAGTTCGATACACGACCCTCTGCGTCTCACCGGCGCCGACCGGAAACACTGCGGCCGAGAGTTCGCCATAGGACTCCAGCGCGCCCGCGACTTCCGGTTCGTCCGTCGTCGCCGCGGCAGCACCTGACCCCCAGCCGAGACTCGACAACAGGATGCTCGCCACCACGGCCGCAACAAAGGTTCTACCCGAACGACTCACCACGCCAACCCCTCCCGACCTGTGCGGAGCATGATGTCGATATGCAGATCATCATCACCGGTCACAGCCTGCCCGGACGTGAGTGTTCCGAAACCGCAACCTTCGAAGGGCGCAGCAACATCCACGTCGGCGTTCAGCGCCGAGGCAAGCCACACGAAGTCCTCGACCTCGTACCAGGAGATACCGAGACAGTGCGATGGGAACTGACAGCGAGCCAGGAGCGAAAGTCCGGTGCCTGGGACATTCTCGGTCCACACATCCAGGGTCCACCTCGCGGACGCTTCATCTACCTGTCCTGGGTGACGGTATCCGATGACCAGACGTTCGAGATGTTTCGGCGCGCAAAGCTGATGCTCGACGCGATCCCCGAGCACATCGTCGAGCAGGCCGACGCTTCCGGTGTGCTCCACGGAGACCTCGGGCTCACCGACGCCGCAGGTAAACCACTGTGCGCGGCAATCCGACCACCAACGATCACATGGTCCTCCTCGCCTTACTGAGCATCGTTCAGTAGTGTGGTGATCGAGCACTAACTCTGCCGGTGGCCCCACATAGTCGATACGGAGTCCGAACTGATGAGCACCGAACACCTCGATGTCCTGATCGTCGGCGCCGGCTTGTCCGGCATCGGTGCTGCTTATCGACTCCAGACCGAGCTTCCAGGAAAGTCGTACGCAATCCTCGAGGCCCGAGCGAACAGCGGCGGAACCTGGGACCTCTTCAAGTATCCCGGCATCCGATCGGATTCCGACATGTTCACGCTCGGCTACCCGTTTCGCCCGTGGACAGATGCCAAAGCAATCGCCGACGGTGATTCGATCCTGCGGTACGTGCGCGACACCGCGCGAGAGAACGGGATCGACAAGAAGATTCGGTACAACCGGAAGGTGACGGCCGCATCATGGTCGTCAGCGACCTCGACCTGGACAGTCACGGTCACGACCGGCGACGAAGACGAAACATTGACCTGTAACTTCCTCTATCTCTGCAGCGGGTACTACAGCTACGACGGCGGATACACCCCCGACTTCCCCGGACGTGAATCGTTTGCCGGTGAGGTAGTGCACCCCCAGTTCTGGCCCGAAGAACTCGATTACTCCGACAAGAAGGTCGTTGTGATCGGAAGCGGCGCCACCGCAGTCACTTTGGTCCCCACGATGTCACGGGACGCAAGCCACGTCACGATGCTCCAGCGATCACCGACGTACATTCTGGCGCTGCCGTCCAGCGACAAATTATCGGACACCATTCGCGCGGTACTGCCGAATCAACTCGCGCACAGCATCGCTCGATGGAAGAGCGTCGTAGTGAACCTGAGTTTCTACCAACTGTGCCGACGCAGTCCGGCGCGTGCAAAGAGGATGCTGAACCTCGCGATCAGTCGTCAACTCCCGAAAGACATCCCCCTCGATCCTCACTTCACACCCTCCTACGATCCCTGGGACCAGCGCTTGTGCGTCGTACCCGACGGCGATTTGTTCAAAGCCCTCCGATCCGGCAAGGCCTCGATCGAGACCGATCACATCGACACCTTCACCGAGACCGGGATCCTTCTCGCGTCAGGTCGCGAACTCGAAGCTGACATCATCGTCACTGCAACAGGATTGAAGATGGAGGCGTGCGGCGGGATGTCCATCGAAGTGGACGGCGAACCCGTCACCCTCGGTGATCGTTACGTCTACAAGGGCATGATGATCAGCGACGTACCGAACTTCGCGATGTGCGTCGGCTACACCAACGCCTCGTGGACTCTGCGAGCAGACCTCACGTCGATGTACGTGTGCCGACTGCTGACGGAGATGGACAAGCGCGACTATTCGAAGTGCGTGCCGCACGCGACCGAAGAAATGGACCAGCGGCCGATCCTGGATCTGGCGTCGGGGTACGTCATGCGTGCCGTGGAACAGTTCCCGAAGCAGGGATCGAAGTCACCGTGGAACATGCGTCAGAACTACATCCTTGACCGTCTTCACTCCACGTTCGGGAGCATCAACGACCACATGACGTTCTCGAAGGCACCAGCTCGACATTCGACGCCGGTACCGAGCAAGAGTTGAGCGGACCACGAACAACCAGGTAGAGCAGTCTGGCGAAGCCACCAATCGATCCGACGACAAAGAACACGCCAGAACCTGCGACCACGGCACAGAGCGCACCGAGAACGATGATCGTCGACGCCTCTACCATTCGACCGGCTGACTCCGATCCCAGAACGTGTATTTCATCAACTCCTTCGTTCATAAAACTATTTTCAGCCAACCGTCCAGCCGGTTTGTAGGGACTTTAGTCACGAGTCGGGTCAAAATGGACTCATAATTGCAGGTCAAGCGTTCAGTTGGCCACTCCGGTCGGATGAACTGCAGACCGTTCCGTAGTGTGCGCATCACAGAAAGTGGAACCAACGCCGGGGGGAACATCATGAAGGTCGTCGTTTTCGGGGCAACAGGAATGGTCGGCAACAGCGTCCTGAGGGAATGCCTCGACGATCCACGAATCGACGAAGTCGTGACCGTCGGCCGCAATCCGTCCGGTACAACCGCCCCGAAGATCGTCGACATCGTTCACCGCGACATGCTCGACTTCTCGGCGATCGAAGCCGATCTGACCGGCGCGGATGCCTGCTTCTTCTGCCTCGGTGTCTCCTCTGCCGGCATGAACGAAGCCGACTACACCCGCATCACGCGTGACATCACGCTTGCCGCCGCCACGACACTGTCGGGTGTGAACCCTCAGATGGTGTTCGTCTACGTGTCCGGCGAAAGCGCCGACTCCACCGAAACCAGCAAGACCATGTGGAAGCGAGTACGTGGCGCGACCGAGAATGCGCTACTCGCACTCCCTCTCACGACCTACATCCTCCGGCCGGGATTCATCCGTCCGCGCCCGGGATCGCCGTCGAAGACCTGGTGGTACAAGGCCTTCTATCAAATCTCCGTGCCTCTCTACCCACTCTTGCGCAAGGTTTGGCCCAGCAGCGTGACCACCAGTGAAAACATCGGCAGGGCAATGATCACCCTCGCGGCAAACACACCCGAGCTTCCCGACCGCGTCCTTCGCAGCGACAAGATCAACGAACTCGCGCAGGCCTGACAGTCTTACCTCGAAAGACGAAGCCGCGGGCGACGAGTTCCAACGCCACGGCGACCGAGCAGGTTTGCGCCAACAGCAGCCCTGCCAGCACAAGAATTTGCACGGCACCGGCTTGAACGGCCGACCCCGTCGCGAGCAAAACGCCGACAAAAGCGCCGGGCAATGTCACGAGGCCGACGGTGCGCGTCTGGTCGACTCCCGGTAGCAGGGCGTCGGAGGCAGCGGTGCGGGCTACTTCCCACCGTGCATCGCGCTGGGAAAATCCAAGGCTCAGTGCGGCTTCGACTTCCCCGTACCGGTCGTCGACGGCGTCGAGTCCGCGTTTGGCTGCCATCGATGTTGCAGTCATCGCGCCGCCCAGAACAATTCCGCCGATCGGCACCAGAGCGATGCCTTCCAGCGGAACCACTCCGGACAGCAGCATCAGTGGCAGAACCACACCGATTCCCGACGCCAAGGCGATGGTCAGCCACGCTCCGGACGTTCCTGCGCCGCAGCGTCGTGCCGCGGTGAACGACGCCGCAGCGAACATGCCGACGAGCACGAGGAGCGCTGACCAGATGTGAGCCAAGGCTGCGGCGAGGATCAACGAAATCGCAGCCAACTGAAGAGCGCCACGAGCGAGTGCGCCGGGGACTACCCGAACGCTACCGAGAGAGGTGAATCGGTAGACGAGCGTGGCGACAAGAGCCATGACGATGCAGAGGACAGCCAGACGGATGCCGGAGTCGGCTATCGAAAGGCTCATAGGTCACAGTGTTCCCTACGAGCCGAGTCCGATTCGAATTCGAGAACCGCTCAGAAAACCCAACCGCGAAGAGCGACGAATCGCAGGCCACCGACAATTCCACTCACTGCGATCACAAGCCCGGCTTGAAGAAGTCCGTCGGCTCCGGGGAGAAGGAAGCCGAGCGCACTGATGGCGGCCGAACTGGCGATCAACCCGACCAGAGCGAGTCCACCGCCTTCCCACTGCGCGGTGAACCAGTTGACGCGATCCGCGGCATGGAAGGTGAGCCGGCGATGCAGTTCGTTGGCCAGAATGGTGCTCAAGACTGCACCAACGGCGTTGGCGACCAGCGCTCCGTCACCGCGCAGCGCCAGAAAAGCGGCAAAGTACAAGATGTTGCTGGCTCCGCCGACGAGGGCAAAACGAACGAGCTGAGCAAAGGCGCCGTCGCCGGCAAGAGCACGAAGCCTCGTTGCCGCGAAACCTGCACTCCGCGTACCCACCATCGAGATCGGATTGCTCCCGACCCAGATGTCAGACGTGCTCATATCGGCTTCTCTCATACGGACAATCGGAACCACACGTTCCGCTTAGTAATATAGCACTAACGGAATCGATCATTCCGCTTAGTGCCGTAGACTGTGAGGATGCCGACAACACACCCCGACGCTTCTCATGCGGGGACCTCGGCCGACTGCTCACAGCCGCGCCTTCGGTCCGACGCCAAGGCCAACCTCGAGCGCATCCTCAACTCCGCTCGCGAGGTGTTCGCTGCCCAAGGACTCGACGCCACGCTGGCGGACGTCGCCAAGCACGCCGGCGTCGGCGTCGGCACCGTCTATCGCCGGTTCGCCAGCAAGGACGAGCTGATCCAGGCCCTGTTCGACACACGGTGCTCCGAGATCGAAACGATTGCCGCCACCGCCCGGGAGATGCCAGACGCCTGGGAAGGTCTTGTCTACTTTCTCGACGTGATCTCCCTGCGCATGGCAGACAACCGCGGATTCGGCGATCTCCTGATGGACGGGCGCTTCGCGTCCGACACTTTCGCTCGCGCGCGCGCCGGGATCGCTCAGCACACCGCGGCACTTGTCAATCGTGCCAAAGAACAGGGCACCCTGCGGAGCGACTTCGAAGTCAACGACATTCCGCTTCTCATGCAGGTCGTCAAGATGGCCCAGAAGTTCGGCGGCGACGAGGCCCCACAGGCTTACCGCCGCGCACTCGGGTTCATGATCGACGGACTCTGCGCGTCCCGCACCGGCCATCGCGAGTTGCCCGTCCCGGCGCTTTCCTCCGAACAACTCGATCACGTCCTTCATCGGTTTCAGGCATCGCCCGATAAGAACTGCTGACTCGATTTCGGGGTCGACGCCGCAATGGCGTCGACCCCGAAATTTGCTGTCAGTGAGCGATTACCGGTTCACCTTCCGGCGAATCCGGAAGCAGTCCACTCCGAAGAACCAGTCCGGTCAAGACCGCACCGACCGCGAATATGCCTGCGGCCCAATAGAACGTCGTGGTGTAACTCTCGACGGCAGCCTGTGCCTGGGTCAGCGGATTCATCTCGCGGCCCACCAGGTAGTTGGTGGAAGCCGAGGCTGCAATCGTGCTGAGCAGTGCAGTTCCGATCGAGCCGCCCACCTGCTGCATCGTGTTGACCGTGGCAGATGCAACGCCGGCATCTTCGTGATGCACGCCTGAAGTTGCTCCCTGCATCGACGGGGCGAAAATGCTGCCCATGCCGAGTCCGGTGACAACGAGCCCCGGCAGAATGTGGACTGCATAGGTGCTGTCCACGGAAATCTGGGCCAGCAGCGTCATTCCGATCGCCGCGATGACCATTCCGCTCACGATCAGCACTCGCGGACCGACACGCGGTAGCAAAACCGCTGTCGAAAGCGTTGCCGCTGTCACGATTCCGAACACCATCGGCATGAATGCGAGGCCGGTCATGATCGGGCTGTACCCGAGGATCAGCTGCATGTAGTACGTCAGGAACAGGAAGACTGCGAACATGCCTGCGCCGGAAAGGAAGATCGCCAGGTACGAGCCAGCCCGGATTCGGTCGAGGACCACCCGCAGCGGAAGGAGCGGGTGCTCGGACTTGGTCTGCCAGTAGATGAACGCCGCCATGAACACGACGCCGGCAACGAGCCACGAGATGGTGGGAGTTGCACTCCACCCGTCCGATTCGGCCTTCGAGAATCCGAAGACGATGCTGAACAAGCTGATCGATACCAGGATCGTTCCCGGGATGTCGAGTTTGGGTCGCGAGTCACTGGTGTGCGGCGCGAGCAACAGGACTGCTCCGACCAGGGCGATCGCCGCGAAGAAGAGATTCACGAAGAGGCACCAGCGCCAGTCGACCCACTCGGTGAGTGCGCCGCCGAGCAGCAGTCCGATGGCGCCACCGCCGCCGGCAACGGCACCGAAGATACCGAAAGCCTTGGCACGCTCACCTGGATCCGTGAATGTCACGGACAGCAGCGACAGGGCTGCCGGGGCAAGGAGCGCACCGAATACGCCCTGGCCGGCACGAGCGGCAACAAGCATTTCGAAGTTGACGGCTGCGCCACCGATGGCGGAAGCCACTGCGAAGCCGATCAGGCCGACGATGAAAGTTCGCCTGCGCCCGAACAAGTCGCTCAATCGACCGCCGAGTAGCAGCAAGCTGCCGAACGCCAATGCGTATGCCGTGATGATCCACTGGCGGTCCGAATCACCGAACTCCAGTGAGCGCTGCGCAGCAGGCAGCGCGATGTTGACGATGGTGGCATCCAAGACCACCATCAGCTGCGCAATTCCCAGAACCGCGAGAACCAGCCACCGCTTTGCGTGGTTGTCCCCTGAAGGCGCTGAGGACTGCTCGAATTCAGTCCGTTCAGCAATGTCTGACATAGTCCCTCGCCCAACCTATGCGGAGATGGCTTCTCCGGTTAGCAAAAACGCTACACGAAAACGGAGAGGCTGTCTCCACTTGGCGGGTAGAGTGGGGACATGAGTACCGCAATGGAGCGCCCCCTTCGCGCCGATGCTGCACGTAATCGGCAGTTGATCATCGACGCCGCACGTGAATTGTTCGCCGAAGAAGGGATCGACGTCACACTCGACGACGTCGCCCGGCGCGCGGGTGTCGGCGTCGGAACGGTCTATCGGCGGTTCGCCAGCAAGGAAGAATTGATCGACGGAGTCTTCCAACAGAACTTCGCCGACATGGCGGCGGCCGCGGACGCGTCACTCGCCAATCCGGATCCGTGGGACGGACTTGTCACCTTTGCCGAATTCGCCTGCAGCCGTATGTCGGTCAACCGCGGGCTCAAAGACGTCCTGAACGGAACCGACGAGGGATGCGAGCAAGTCGCATGCCAACGATCCATCATCGAACCGTCGGTCGAGAGGATCTTCTACCGGGCCCAGGAGGCCGGGATGCTGCGCCCCGACGCCGTACCGACGGACCTGTTCGGCCTCATCTTCATGGTGGGCGCAGTCACCGAATTTGCTCAGCCCGTCAACCCGACCGTGTGGCGTCGATACCTCTCGGTGATGCTCGACGGTCTACGCACGGAGGGGTTGCACCGTGACGCACTCCCCCTTCCTCCACTGAGTTCGGAGGAATTGCACGAGGCCAAGCAATGCCTGAAAGACCGCCGCCGTTGAGCGGTTCGGTCAGATCTGCTCACGAGGAATGAAAATCCACATCACGATGTAGATCAGAAACTGCGGGCCGGGCAGCAGGCACGAGAGCACGAACAGCAAGCGGACAGTCGACGACTTCCAACCGAAGTATCGAGCGATTCCGGCGCACACCCCACCGAACATTGCTCCCGAGCGGGCGCGGGTGAGCTTGCGGGTCTTCATCGGGGAGGTCATGTGCTGTTTCCTTTCAACGGAACTCGCGGTTCATCCGCGTCGACCTCCACTATCCGCTGCCGATCCACCTGTGCGCATCAGGCCATGGACCCATCTTTTCCGACGCGGTGTGTCCTCAGGTACGAGTCCGTCCCCGCGTCTGACTCAGGGTTCTCCCCCACACCCCAGCCTCGTACCTCAGCAGGGAAACATGCGTCGAAGCCGTTTCGGAGCCGCAAAAGGTTGCCAGTTGTCGACGTCCTGCGCCAGACGATCGGCAACGGTCCACAACGCCGACGGGTTGTGGGTCAACCCCATGTGACTGCCTTGCACCGCAATGCTTTCCGACAGGCCTGCCGAGGTTTCACAGCACGCTTGCCATGGAACGATACCGTCGTGCCTGGAGTAGACCGACGTGGCAGGAACGGAAATAGGCGATCCCTGTTCGGATTCGATGCCGTCGACCGGAGGCAGTATCGCGTGATTACCGGACAAACGAGCGTAGAGAGATCCGACTCTCGTCTGCTCCAGACTGGTGAGACCGAAAGGACTTCCGAGTGTCACTACCTGACGTACCGAATCCGGCAGATCCCTCGCCAGCTTTCGAGCGTAGATACCGCCCAAACTCCAGCCGATCACCGACACCTTCTGCTCGTATCGATCAGCTACCTCGGCCAATGCGGCAGGCAATCCGTCGACCACCGTCGCCGTCGGACCGGTGTTCAGACCCAGATTCCAACCGTGAACCCGGTATCCGAGAAAGCTCAGGTACATCCTCAAGGCGAGAGTCGACACGTCCGAAGTCAGCAATCCGGGGAGAACGAGGACCGGATGCCCGTCCCCACGCGGCGATCGAAGCAACCAAGGAGCCGCGAGAAGCAGTGAAGCGATGTCGACCAGTCCGCGCGTCGGCTCGCTCAGACACATCGCCAAGGATGGTGGCCCCGGAACGAGTGGGTCGACTTCACGAATCAGCGTCGATCGCTGCGCCCAATCGAATTCGGTCTCCGCGAAATCGATCGCCGAGACTTCCGCAACTACGGACACCTGAACTCCTGTCGGCCGGTGCCCTTGCCGGGGCGCGTGGTGGGGCGGTTCCGCGAGCTGTGTGCTCAACCCGCGGAACCTTGTCCTCATCCACCACCGGTAGCGAACCAGGACCCGTTCTGCCCACAGATTCGTGACCAAAGGCCTCTCGACCACACGAACACTGTGTGATCCAGAACACTAGTTTTGATTACGTTGCATCTACGTTGCGTACGTGTTTCGTCCCCGAAGGAGAACAGATGGCATTCACGGAAGAAGAAATCGCATACATGCAGTCGCAGCCACTGGCGCGCGTAGCGACGCTCTCACCGCACGGGCAACCAGACGTCGTGCCATTGGCCTTCGAATACGACGGGGCCCACTTCTGGATCGGCGGGGGCGGCCAGAGTGTCCTGAAAACCAAGAAGTTCCGCAATATCGGGTCAGGACAACTCGAAGTAGCCCTCGTCATCGACGACATGCCGTCATTCGAGCCGTTTGTCGCGCGCGGGATCAGGATCTACGGAATCGCTGAACAGCCGATCGAAAGGGTAGGAATGGTCGGTCCCGGAATCTATTCACGCATCACGCCGACAGTCTCGTGGAGTTGGAACTTGGCGGGAGAACCGGCAGGTGACACCTGGTACGAATCTCACAAGACTGTTCACACGCAATAGGTCAGTTCGGGCAACTCTCGGGTGGCAGGTTTTCGGCGGCCCACGTTGTCAGTTCGCTGAGAGCGGGGAGCAGCGCCTGCCCCGACGCCGTGAGTTCGTACTCCACAGCGATGGGCGGGCCGGCGTCGACGGTCCGCGTGACCAGGCCCGCACCAGCCAGTTCGGTCAATCGGTCCGAGAGCACGGAGTCGCTGATCTTGCCCACTGCACGCTTGAGTTCCGCAAATCCCGCCGGACCACCGAGGAGCGTCGCCAGGATCACACCGTTCCAGCGTTTGCCGAGAAAGCTGAAAGCGCGAGCCAACGCCGCGTCACAGACGCGTGGTTGGTGCTCGGCTTCACTCTTCCCAGACATTGCTTCATCCTAGGCCCGAGGCCACGGTGGCCCGTCAACTCGCCGCAAGAGCGACTCCTGGGCGACGGTTGCAGCCAAGACGCCGTCGCGTGTCCAGAAGTGGCCCGTCGAGAATCCCCGACCGTCAGTGGCGGAGTTGCTTTCCTGAGCGAAGAGCATCCATTCGTCGGCCCGGAAAGGTCGGTGAAACCAGATCGCGTGATCGAGTGACGCCATCAGCACTCGCGAAGGTCCGACCATCAACGACCGGTGGGGCTGGATGTCGAGTGAGGCCGTCGATGCCAAGGACAAGTCCGAAGCGTAGGTGAGGACCCCGGCATGGAACAGCGGTTCGTCGGGAAAGGCGTGATTCGGTTTGAACCACACCGACTGTGCGACCGACCCCCGCTCGCGCTCACCCTCGTCCGCAACGAATCTCATGTCCATCGCACGATGTGTCTTGTTGTCGCGGAACTCGTCGGCGCGTGCACTCGCCCAGCGCTCGTATGGATCGGGAAGGTCCTCCGGAGCAGGTACGACGGGCATCTCCCCCTGTCGATCGGTGCTGTCCTCCGGAAGTTTGAAGGACACGGAGAGTGTGAAGATCGGCGTGCCCAGTTGCAGGGCAGTGACCTGACGGGACCAGTACGTACGTCCGTCACGAAGACGACCGACTTCGTAGGTGATGGGCTGCCGCGGATCGCCTGAGCTGAGGAAGTATCCGTGAAGGGAATGCACCACCGCAGTCGCAGGCACTGTCCGACCAGCGGCGGTCAAGCCCTGTGCCGCGAGATGCCCGCCGAAGATGCGCCCGGGAGAGCCAGCGTGGCAGTACCCATGGAATCTGTCGGGTCCGACGTCGTCCAGGCTCAGCAACGTGTGTAGATCGAAGGACTCGAGTTCTCGAGATTCGGTGAGCGTCACGTCCACAACGTCCCTGCGTCAACGGCTTCAGCGGCAGGGGCCGACGGCAGACCCGGATCGGAGCGGGAAAATCGCGGCGCCGGACGATGCTGAGTGACCCCGTCCAGTTCCACGAGCGAACCACGCTGGGCAACATGGGGATTGGATGAGGCTTCCGCAAACGTCAGAACCGGTGTCGTGCATGCATCGGTGCCGTCGAAGATCGCCGCCCACTCGTCGCGTGTCTTGGACGCGAACACATCGGCAAACACTTTCTTCGTGTGCGGCCATGCACTCTTGTCGTTCTGGCTCGGCAACGTCGCGGGATCAAGTCCCAAACCGGCCAGAAGTAGTGCATAGAACTGTGGTTCGACGGCACCGACTGCCATGTATCTGCCGTCGGATGTCTCGTAAGTGTCGTAGTACGGGGCGCCGGTGTCGAGCATGTTCACACCGCGTTCGTCAGACCAGCGTCCGAGACCGCGGAAACTCCACATCATGTGTGACAGCGCCAGCGTCCCGTCGACCATGGCGGCATCGACAACCTGACCCTGCCCGGACTTCTGTCGCTCGAAGAGCGCGGCAAGTATTCCGAACAACAGAAACATCGAGCCACCACCGAAGTCTCCCACCATGTTGAGCGGCGGAACCGGACGCTCACCGGCACGACCTATCGCGTGCAGGACGCCGGTCAGCGAGATGTAGTTGATGTCGTGTCCGGCAGCCTGCGAAAGCGGCCCCTCCTGACCCCATCCTGTCATCCGGCCGTACACCAGGGCCGGATTCCGTTCCAGCGCAACATCCGGGCCGAGACCGAGCCGCTCGGTGACCCCGGGACGGAAACCCTCGATGAGCACGTCCGCACGCTCGATCAATCCCAGAACGATGTCGACGCCGGCAGGGTCCTTGAGGTCCACCTCGCAGATACGACGCCCACGCTGGGTCTGATCCCGTGGCTGACCGGGACCGGGGATCCGACCGGCGCGCTGAACACGGACGACGTCAGCGCCGAGATCAGCGAGCAACGTCGCTGCGTGGGGACCTGGACCGATTCCGGCAAGCTCTACGACGCGAAGTCCGGCGAGCGGTCCGCGGCCTGTGGTGGTACCCATGATTGTCCCTCGGTTTTCTCTCGTCTCGAAATATTTGTGTAAGTACGGGTTTCAGCCGAGCAATGACGGCAGCGCCCGGGCGAGGTTGCGTTCGTGAATCTGGGAGGCGCCCTCGTAGATTCGCAAGGCACGCACATCCCGCCACATACGCGGTACCGGGTGATTGCCGACGATGCCGACCCCGCCGAGCACCTGCACCGCCCGGTCCCCGACCACCGACGCCATCTCGGTGCAGTACAGCTTTGCCGCGGCAATCCGATGACGCGGCGGCGTTCCGCGGTCGAACTCACGGGCGCAGTCGAGGATCATCGCTCGTCCGGCCTCGAGTTCCGCATAGCTGCGTCCGAGCATCGCCTGCACGGCACCGAACTCGGCCAAAGGTTGGTCGAACTGCTCACGAGAACCCGCGTATTTCATTGCCTCCGCGAGCATCCGAGTCGCCTGACCGACTGCGGTCGCGGCAACGTGGGTGCGAGCCTGGTTGATTCCGCGCATCGCGTGAATCATCCCCAAACCTGTTGCACCGCCGATCAACCGGTCGGCGCTCACCACAACGTCACGCAAGCTGATCTCGGCGACTGGGCCTTCGGCATGACCGTTCATCAATTCAGGCACCCGGGTCTCTACCCCCGGCGATTCCCGATCTACGAGGAAGGATGAAATCTCGCCGTCCGCGGTGCGGGCGAACACCACCAGAACATCAGCCCACGCTCCGTTGGTGATGAAGCGCTTCTCACCGTTGATGACGTAGCCGTCCGGGGTGTTGGTAGCGGTGGCGCGCACGGCGGAGGCGTCACTACCCGCCTGCTCCTCGGTGAGAGCAAACGCCATGACGCACTCCCCCGCCGCCATCGCCGGTAGATACTGTTCACGCTGAGCGTCGGTGCCGTATTCGAGGAGGATCTGCGAAGCCAGTCCGATACTGGTCGAGAATCGGGAACGGTACACCGCCGATGACCGGGTGAACTCGAAAGTCAGCAGCACCTGCTGTTCGACGGTCCACCCCAATCCGCCGACGCTCCTCGGAAGCGTGATGCCGAATAGTCCGACCTCGGCCATCCTTGTCACGAGGTCAGCGGGAACCTCACCAGCAGAGACCATTTCGTTCTCACGAGGAATGAGCTCATTGTCGGTGAAGTCGCGGATCACCTGCCGGTAGGCGTCGAAATCGAGGTCGCGAATCTGTGGGTCGATCACGGTTCTACTCCTGGAAGCATGTTGGGAAGATGGCTGTGTCACCGGTAGGTCTCACGCAGAGTGCGCTTGAGGATCTTCCCTACCGGCGACAGCGGGAGTGCGTCGACGAAATCGACCGACCGCGGCGCCTTGTACCGAGCTATACGCTCACCGACAAAATCTCGGAGTTCATCACCGCTCGAATTGTTTTCAGGTGTGCGCACCACCACTGCATGGACGCGTTCTCCCCATTTGTCGTCGGGTACTCCGATGACCGCGCAACTGCTCACACCGGGATGCTGGGACAGGGCGGCTTCGACTTCGGCACTGTAGACGTTCTCGCCGCCCGAGATGATCATGTCCTTGAGTCGGTCTACGAGAAACACGTAGCCATGCTCGTCCATGAAGCCGAGGTCACCGGTATGCATCCATCCACTGCGCACCGCGTGCGCCGTCTCCGCCTCGTTGTTCCAGTAACCCATCATGACGTTCGAGCCCCGCACGACGACCTCACCGATATCGCCGCGCGGAAGCTCTGTGCCGGTTGCGTCGACAATCCGCACCTCGGTGTGTGGCGCAGCACGTCCCACTGATCGAAGTCGTTCCGGGTGATCAGGATTGCGGTGGTCGTCGTCGCGGAGAAGTGTTGCTGCCGGGGCCAACTCGGTCATTCCGTAGCCCTGGCGCAGTCGAAGATCAGGTGATCGTTCGATCAAGCGCCGAACCAGTGATTCGGGCATCGGCGATGCGCCGTAGGTGATCGAGGTGAGACTGTCGATCGGCAGACCTGTCCGATCAGCGTATTCGAGCATCGCTTGCACCATTGTCGGCACGAGCAGAGATTGTGTAACTTCCTTCTCTGCAATGGTTTCGACGAGTTTCTCGACGGTGAAGTCCCCCATCAAAACGTGCACGGATCCGGTAACCGAGGCCTGGACCAAACCGGCGAAGGCTGCGAGGTGGAACAGGGGCGCCACGTGCAGGGAGCGACCTGGCAGATTCGGCTCACCACTACCGGCAAGGACTCCGAGCACCGATGTCAGGATCTGGCCTGCGCTCAGCATGACACCTTTGGGGCGGCCTGTAGTTCCGCCGGTGTACATGAGCAGCGCCAATGCATCGGGATCTGCATGAGTATCGGGAATCGGACCGTGCAGCGTCAAAGCAGAGTCGTAGTCGACCGTATCGCCGGGCAGATCCGCCGCACCGAATACGATCACGGTCTCCAGTACAGCGCACCGTTCACGCAGTTCCAGCGCAGCGGCCAGGCGCGGTCCGTCCACGAGAAGCACTGTGATTCCGGCGTCTTCGATGTGAAATGCCATCTCGTCGGGACTCCAGCGGTTGTTCACCGGGGACGCGACCATCGACGCCCAGGCACAGGCGAAGGAGTATTCGACATACTCGAGACAGTTCGTGGCCAGTATCCCTACCCGGTCACCTCGGTCGAGCCCGTACGACGTGAACATACCGGCCAATCGCGCAACGCGACTCTCCAGTTGAGCGAACGTCAACTGGCGCTGCCCGTCAACGACGGCGATCGCGTCGGGTTCACGCTGGACCGACCGATGTAAACCCTGAGTCAAGTACATTCTCGTTCACTCTCCTGATCCCGATAACAATGTGTTCCAGTTCTTTTCAGCGGCCCGTGAAGTGCGGTACTCGTTTCTCGAGGAATGCCGAGCGCGCTTCCTCCACGTCTTCGGAATACGCGCACGTGATCAGCCGGTCGGCTTCGTCCATCAAGAATTCGGACAGCGGCCGCGACATCGCCGAATCGAGGTTCAGCTTTGCACCACGCACTGCCAACGGTGCCGAAACAGAGAGCCGCTGAACAATTTCCGTAGTCCTCGCTTCCAGCGATTCTTCGGCGAAAGCCTCGTGAATCATTCCGAATGAGGCAGCGCGATCAGCTTTGATTCGTTCGGACAGCAGCATCAATTCCCGCGCCTTCGATGTGCCCGCTGCGCGGGTCAGCAACCACGCCATTCCCATGTCACCGGACATTCCAGCCCCCAGGAAGGCCGTGTTGAACATCGCATCGGCTCCGGCATAGCGAAGATCGCACGCCAGAGCGAGACTCAAGCCGGCGCCCGCACAGCCACCGCGAATCACCGCCACCGTAGGCTTGGGATGCTGCACCAAAGTTGGTATCACCCGTGAAACATCAAGCAAGCGAGTGCGATCCTCTTGCTGTGAATCACCCCGCACTACACGGCTCGACCGATCACCGGACTGATCGCGACCGACCGAAAAGTTCCCTCCAGCGCCCGTGAGCACGACGACTCTCACGGCCTCGTCACCGGCGGCCGACGTAAGCGCGTTCTGCAGCTCGGTGAGCAGCGTGTACGTAATCGCGTTGCGTCGATCCGGTCGGTTCAGAGTCATCGTGGCGACACCGTCATCGACGTCGTAGAGAAGCTCTGCCATGGTTTCCCTCGATTCGTTCAGAACCCGGCCGCTTTGGCGATGATCGTCTTCATCACTTCGTTGGTTCCGCCGTAGATGCGCGACACACGGGTGTCCGCGTACAGACGCGCAATGGGGTATTCCAGCATGTAGCCGTAGCCCCCGTGCAGCTGCAAGCACTTGTCGATGACCTCAGCGGCGGTCTCGGTGCAGAACAGTTTCGCCTTGGCTGCGTCGGCAACACTGAGGTCACCCGTCTCGTGCAATTCCAGAGCCCGGTCGACCATGCACTGAGCAGCCTCCACCTTGGCGATGCACTCGGCGATGACGAACTTGGTGTTCTGGAACTCCGCCACCGCCTGGCCGAACACCTTGCGGTCACGCACGTAGGCAGAAGCGAACTCGATGGCTCCGACGGCCGCCGCAGTCTGGGTGACTGCGATCATCAGTCGCTCTTGCGGAAGGTTGTTGGCCAGGTAGCCGAAGGCAGCGCCCTCCTCACCGAGTAGATCCTCGGCCGGCACCCGTACGTCGGTGAAGGAAAGCTCTGCCGTATCCGAAGTGCGCATCCCGATCTTCTCGAGCTTGCGACCGACCTCGTAGCCTTCACTCGACGTGTCCACTGCGAGGATGCTCAACCCGGCGCGACGGTTCTCTGTCGTCGGCGGTGACGTACGGCAGATCACGAGAACCCGATCGGCCTGAACGCCGCCGGTGATGAATGTCTTTGCGCCGTTGAGAACATAGTGAGTGCCGTCCTCGGACCGTTTGGCCGTGGTCTTGATGCCCGCCAGGTCCGAGCCGGTGCCCGGTTCGGTCATCGCGATGGCAGTCATCATGTCGCCACTGATGAAATCGGGCAGCCAACGTTGCTTCTGCTCTTCGGTTCCGTAGGTCAGGATGTATGGCAGGACCAGGCCGGTGTGTACACCGAATGCGCCAAAGCTGACTGCCGCACGAGCCGTCTCTTCGGTCAGGGCAGCCTGGAACTTGAAGCTTGTTTCACCCGCTCCGCCGTACTGCACGGGAACCGTCATTCCGAGAACGCCGAGCTTGCCGAGCTGGCGATAGAAGTCGCGGGGCACCATGCCCTCGCGCTCCCAATCGGAGAAGTTGGGCACTACCTCGGCTTCGATGAAGCTACGGATGACCTTGCGGAAATCCTCGTGCTCTTCGTTGAATACTGTGCGCTGCATTGTTTCTCCTGGATATTGTGAAATGAAAGTGAGTAGTGCTCAGCCGAGGATTCGCACCCGATCGCGGGTGGCGTTGACGGCGCAGAGCGCGATGACGGCACCGATGACAGTCGCGATTCCGAAGATCTGGAATGCGGTGGCGTATCCCTCGGCCGGGGTTGCGGCGCTGTCGACGATGACGCCGGTGAGGTAGGGAGCGATCAGACCGCCGGTGGCCATCAGAGCCATGAAAACACCCAGTACCGAGGCCATCTGCTGCGGCGGGCAGATTTCGGAGATCGCTGCGTTGAACTGCGGAATGATGACCGTCCCGATGCCGTAACCCACTGATACCACGAGCACCGCAACGATCGGAGTCTTGATGAACGGCATGCTGACGAGGGCAAGCCCACAGATCAGCAGGGCAATTCCGGGAACGATACCGCGCAGGATCCGAGAGCTGGCACCCCGCGCCATCAGCCTGTCACTGATCGACGTGCACAGGAACATGAAGAACAGTCCCGCGATGCTGGGAATGCCGAACATGGTTCCCGCCTGAACCCGCGAGTATCCAAGTCCCACTTCGAAGTACGACGGCAGCCACGTGAGCACCACCGTGATGAGAGCGTACATGGTGAACACCGCGGCAAGCGCACCGAGGAATGTCGGCGTGAAGAAGATCTTCGTCAGCGGCACCTTGGCGACAACCACCGAGTCTGTGGCCGTTGTGGTCTCCCGCTCGGACTTCCTGACCGGCCGCTGCATGTACGGCCCCTCTTTCCAGGTGAACAACCACAGGACGCACCAGACCACGCCGACCCCGGCAAGGATGATGAACGTTGCTCGCCACCCCCAACTGGCTACAGCCAAGGCCATCAGCGGCGCGATCGCAATCTTCGCGATAGAGGCACCGGAAGCCAGGAAAGCTCCTGGCAGACCACGCTTTTCCGCAGGATGCCACGAGTAGACACCCGTGTGAACCAGCGCACCCGCTGGTCCCTCGAAGAATCCGAGCATCATGCGCGTGAACAGAAGCATGCCGAAACCGGCAACCACGACGAGCGGAATCATCGACGCTGCCCACCCCAGTGAGAGCAGAACCAGCAACCACCGCAGCGACATCCACTTGTGCAGTACCCCGGCAAAGAAGCCACCGACGGTGAAGGCCAGGAAGAATGCACTGCCGACCAGTCCGATCTGTGCAGAGGTCAGCCCGAATTCCTTGGCCAGCGGCTGTGCAACCAGGCCGAAGACTGCCTTGTCAGCCCAGTTGACGACGACAAGGAGAACGAGAACTCCGGTGAGCCCCCATGCCCGCACTCGGGATTCCCCTACTTCTCGCGGTGGTGCGGCGGTGGGAAGAGCCGGCTTGCTCAACGTCATTCTCATCGATCCTCTCAGGCAAGTGCGACAACTGCGCCACGGAGTGAGCGCAATGCGAAACAGAAGCTGGGTGAACTGATCTCAGCACCGAAGTACTGGATGCGGGACTCGGAGACCGGTCCGGTGCGAACCCGATGTGGTCGATTCGTGGTCGATTCAACCGCCGGGCACCTACTCTGTGACGCACGCCACCTTGCCGCCCAGAAAGTAAATCATCAATCGACACTCCGACGCAATAGCCTCGTGAAATTGTCCACCTTCGTCGACAATCTGCTGGATATCGCGACGAAAGTCCCTCGTAAATACGCATTGTGACCCAGTAGACAAAACTCGAATCGTGGTGTTAAGTAAATCTTCATCCGATCATTTAGGAGACAATCGTGACCAGAAAAGTCCATGTTGCCGGAGTGGGAATGATCCCGTTCACCAAGCCTGGCAAGAGTGAGAACTACAACGTCATGGGAGAGACGGCCGCCCGTGCCGCCCTCGACGACGCCGGTATCGACTACTCGCTGGTCCAGCAGGCCTATGCCGGCTACGTTTACGGCGATTCCACTGCCGGACAGGCCGCCGTCTATGGTCTCGGGCTCACCGGAATCCCGGTCATCAACGTCAACAACAACTGCGCCACAGGCTCGTCGGCCCTTTTCCTCGCACGCCAAGCCGTCGCGAGTGGCGCCGTCGAATGCGCATTGGCTGTCGGCTTCGAGCAGATGAAACCCGGTGCGCTCAAGCGAGTTTGGGACGACCGCCCTGCCCCGATGTACCGTTTCGACGATCTGATGACCGAGATCCAAGGCGTCCACGACGCACCGCGCGCAGCCCAGATGTTCGGTGGCGCAGGACTTTCGCACATGGAGAAGTACGGCACCAAGCCCGAGACCTTCGCAAAGATCTCGGTCAAGGCACGTAAGCACGCGGCCAACAATCCCAACGCGGTCTTCCGTGATCTTCTCACCGAAGAGCAGGTGCTGGAGTCACCGCACATCTTCGGCCCGCTCACTCGTTACCAATGCTGCCCGCCCACCTGTGGCGCCGCTGCCGCTGTCGTCTGCAGCGAAGAGTTCGCCCGCAAGCACGGGCTGGCGGCTGACGTAGTGATCGAGGCACAGGCCCTGACCACCGATACACCAAGCACTTTCGAGGACCGCAACATGATGAAGGTCGTCGGCTACGACATGACGGCTGCCGCAGCTGCGCAGGTTTACGAAGCCGCAGGCATCGGACCTGAGGACGTTCAGGTCGTGGAACTGCACGACTGCTTCTCCGCCAACGAACTCATCACGTACGAAGGTCTTGGCCTCACGCCCGAAGGTACTGCCGAGAAGTTCATCCTGGACGGCGACAACACCTACGGCGGACGAGTAGTCACCAACCCGTCGGGAGGCCTGCTGTCCAAGGGCCACCCCCTCGGCGCCACCGGTCTTGCCCAGTGCGCCGAACTGGTCTGGCAACTGCGCGGTCAGGCCGGCAAGCGGCAGGTCGAAGGAGCACGAATCGGACTGCAGCACAACCTCGGACTCGGCGGTGCGTGTGTGGTCAGCATCTTCAAGAAGGTGGGCTGACATGGCGCTCGATCCGTCCGTCGTCGGAACGATCATCCCGGGCCACGAGGCACTGGTCGAGCGCGGACGCCTGCGCTTCTTCGCCCAGGCCATCGGTGAGACCAACCCGATCTACGGAGACGTCGAGGCCGCCAAGGCTGCGGGGCATCGTGACCTGGTGGTACCGCCGACATTCCTGTTTTGCCTCGACATGGAAAAACCGGACCCGTTTGCCCTGGTCCGATCGCTGAAAATCGACATGAGGTACGTCCTGCACGGCGAGCAGTCCTTCGAATATCACGCACTCGCCTATGCCGGCGACACACTTGCCTACAACGGCAAGGTCACGGACGTGTACTCGAAGAAGAACGGCGCCTTGGACTTCCTTGTCCGGACCGCCGAGGTCACCCGCGACGGCGAGTTGATCGCCCGCCTCACCAACACCCTGGTCGTTCGAACCCCTAAGGCGCAGAAATGAAAACAGGAGACGTTCTTCCCTCCCTGGAATTGCCCGAGATCAGTCGCGCCACTCTCGCGCTCTACGCCGGCGCTTCGGGTGACCACAACCCGATGCACATCGATCTCGACGTCGCTCGCTCCGGCGGAATGGACGACGTGTTCGCACACGGCATGCTCTCGATGGCCTACCTCGGTCGATTGCTGACCAATTACGTTCCGCAGGAACGCATCCGCACCTACAGTGTTCGCTTTGCCTCCATCACACCGCTGCACGCCAAGCCGACGTGCACCGGGACCGTCACCAAGGTCGAGGACGGCCTGGCCCATCTCGATATTGCCGTCACTCTCTCCGACGGCACCGTCACCCTGCGCGGCGACGCCGTCGTAGCCGCTTGAAAACTCTCTCTACCGAAAGGAACCCCGACATGGGCAAGCTCGACAACAGGACAGCACTCGTCACCGGATCCGGCCGTGGTATCGGCCGCGCCATCGCCATGAAGTTCGCCGCGGAAGGCGCGAGCGTCGTAGTCAACGATCTTGATCCGGGCCCGGCCAAGGAGACGGTCGAGGAGATCATCGCGGCCGGTGGCAAGGCAGTGGCGTGCGTCGGTTCGGTCACCGAAGAAGGTTTTGCGGATCGATTCGTCAACACCGCAATCGATACCTTCGGCGGCCTCGACATCATCGTCAACAATGCCGGGTTCACCTGGGACAACGTCATCCAGAAGATGACCGACGAACAGTGGGACACGATTCTCGATCTGCATCTGAAGGCACCGTTCCAGATCCTGCGCGCCGCTCAGCCCTACATCAAGGCCAATCCCACCGACTACCACCGCAAGGTTGTCAACATCTCCTCCAATGCCGGAGTGGTGGGCAATGCCGGACAGTCCAACTACGCAGCCGCCAAGGCCGGCATCATCGGCTTGAGCAAGACCCTTGCGCGTGAGTGGGGTCGTTACAAGGTCAACGTCAATGCCGTTGCATACGGTCTGATCAACACCCGCCTGACGGAAGCGTCGGCGGACGGTAACTCGACCATCGACGTCGAGGGTCGCGAAATCAAAGTCGGCGTCAACCCACAGCTCCTGGCGGCAGCCGAGCGGACCATCCCACTGGGCCGCGCCGGACGTCCGGACGAAGCGGCCGGCGCGGTATTTGCGCTCTGCCTGCCCGAAACCGACTACGTCAGCGGCCAATGCCTGGTGTGCGACGGCGGCAGTCGCTGACCTCACGTTTCCCGAAAGGAGCGGTCCCCATGTACTTGACTCAGTCTCTGCAACGATCAATGCAGCAACGCCCTGACCAACCCATGACCGTGTGTGGGGACCGTATCCGCACCTGCGCCGAGGTCGGCGGGAGAGTAACCCGTCTTGCGGGCGCTTTCCGTGACCTCGGTGTGCAGGTAGGCGATCGCGTCGCGATACTGTCGCTCAACTCCGATCGCTATCACGAGTACTTTTTTGCCACCTGGTGGATGGGAGGCGCTGTCAATCCGCTCAACACCAGATGGAGCGCTGCCGAGATCGCTTTTGCGCTGGACGATTCCGATACACGAGTGCTGGTCGTCGACGACACCTTTCTGCCGCTACTCGACGAGGTACGGGTGTTGTTCCCACAGCTCGCCGTAGTGATACATGCCGGCGAACTGCCGACGCCGGCCGGCGCTCTCGACTACGAGAATCTGATCGCCTCGAGCGAACCCACACCGGACCTGCGACTCGGCGGCGACCACTTGGCCGGAATCTTCTATACCGGCGGAACCAGCGGTCACCCCAAGGGGGTCATGCTCACCCACGCCAACCTCGTGACGTCGAGCCTCGGCGCAGTGGCCAGTAATCGAACGCCTGGTACCGACGGCCTGGCTCTGATCACCGCCCCGATGTTTCACCTTGCATCGCTGGCAAATTGGATCGGTCGTAACACTGTCGGGGCGACGTTGGTGATTCAGCCAAGTTTCGAACCGGCCACCGCACTGCGCTTGATCGAGCAGCACAAAGTTACGTCGATGCTGTTGGTACCCACGATGATTCAAATGCTGATTCGTCATCCGGACCGGACGAACCGGGACCTGTCCAGCATCCTGGCCGTGCAGTACGGTGCTTCCCCGATCTCCGAAACCTTGCTTCGGCAAGCGCAACAGGCTTTTCCGCAGGCAGCCTTCATGCAGGGGTACGGCATGACCGAGGCCGGACCCGGACTCACCAGCCTGAGCGCAGAAGATCACGTCGACGCGATCCGCCTGAAATCTGCCGGTCGGCCGATGGGACACGTCGAGATTCAGGTGGTCGACGAGAACGGAAACGAGCTTCCTCGCGGTGAGGTCGGCGAAATCATCGCCCGCGGCGGCAACATCATGTGCGGCTACTGGAATCGGCCGGAAGAAACACGATCGGCATTGCGCGACGGTTGGCTGTACACCGGCGACGGAGGCTACATGGACGAAGCCGGGTATCTCTTCGTCGTGGATCGGCTCAAGGACATGATCATCTCGGGTGGCGAGAACGTCTATTCGACGGAGGTCGAAAACGCGCTGGCCACACATCCGGACGTGATCAGCTGCGCTGTGATCGGCGTACCAGACGATCAGTACGGCGAGCGAGTCCACGCGGTCCTGGTCGTGCGTCCCGGGGTGTCTCTGACGTGCGAAGAAGTCCGCGCACACTCGAAGACGCTGATTGCCGGCTACAAGTCTCCGCGAAGTATCACCATCGTCGAGCAAATGCCCGTGTCCCCGGCTGGCAAGATACTCAAGAGAGAACTCCGCAGGCAGTTCTCCGACTTTGCAACCAGCACCATCACCTGACCACGCCACCGACCTCGAGGGCCCCATGACGATCGATACATCGGACGGCACACCTGCGGCCTCGCCGGACCGGCCGGCCACGCCGAAAACGACCCCGAAGAAGACGCTGCGCCCACGCAACCGCAAGGCGCAGATCATCACCGTGGCTCGTGAACAGTTCGGCCGCTCGGGGTACCACAACGTCAGCATGGAAGGCATCGCGTCTGCGGTGGGCATCACCGCAGGCGCGCTGTACCGCCACTTCCCGAACAAGCAGGAACTCCTCGCGCAGGCGATGCTCGACGGCTCGTCTTCGATCCTCGCGATCCTCGACGAGGTCGATCGAACCGATTCCAAGGTGGTCTTCACGGCACTGGTTCGTTACGGACTCGACAACAACTTCCGTAGTCTTCTCTTCGATCAGGAGGCCCGTAACCTGACCCCTGAGCGCAGAACGGAGGCGCGTGCCGGAGTTCGGGAAGTCACGAGCCGGGTCGCAGTCGCCCTTCGACACGAGCGTCCCGACCTGTCGGTTCCCGATTCCGTCGTTCTGGGGTGGGCACTCACCAGTATCGCGTTCAGCCCCGCTCGACACCGCACGACGCTTCCTCGAAAGCGCTTCGAGGCTCTGTTAGCCAGGTTGTTCGATGTCGTTCGTACCGCTCCGGTCCTTCCCGAGGAGCCGGCGGCACAGCCGCAGCCGACTTCGAACTTCAGCCACACTTCGCGTCGCGAAAGTTTGATGGGCGCCGCAATCACGCTGTTCGATCAACGCGGCTACCGATCCGTGACAATGGACGACATCGGCAGCGCCGCCGGTGTTCCGAGTTCGAGCATCTACACCCATTTCGGAAGTAAAGCCGAAGTGCTGCAAGCAATTCTGGCCCGCGGGAACGAAACACTCCGGCTCGGCCTGGTCCAGGCTTTGAGGAACGCAGACTCACGGGAAGACGCGATTGCCCGCGTCGTACATTCGTACACCAATTCGGTGATCTCACCTGACAGCGCGATTGCCATTCTCATCGAAGAAACAGCGAACTTGCCCGAAGAAGCGCAGGCCTCGACGCACATTGCACAACGCGAGTACATCGACGAGTGGGTACACCTGCTCGGTAACGAAACCTCGGATGCACGGGCGACGGTGTTGGCAACCATCAGCATGATCAACGACCTCACGCGCGTCCGACTCGAATCACGACAGTGCGCGATCGAGGATCTGGCGGTGAGGATTCTCGCCACCCAGACGGTCTGACTCGTCACTCCCCAGCGCTGAACCCTACGACTGGTGCTACCGTATCCAAGTACTTTCTTTTTACTAGCAACTAGCTTTACCGGGTAACGCTCGGATGAGCTACAACGGAAACGGAACCACCGATGTCACTCGACGCAGCCACCCCATTTACCGCACAGCAGCTCGACGCAGCCGGCCGTGAACTGCTCTTCACAGCAGCCCGCACGGCAAACTCCTTCTCCAACGAACCGGTCACCGACGACGAACTGACTGCGATCTGGGAGCTCGCGAAGTGGGCACCGACCGCGGCCAACACCAATCCACTGCGCGTGCTGTTCGTGCGTACGGAGGAGGGCAAAGCGCGCCTCGTCGAGCACATGTCCGACGGCAACAAGGCCAAGACCGCATCGGCGCCTGCTGTCGCGGTTCTTGCCGTTGACACCAAGTTCTACGAGCATATTCCGGCACTGTTCCCCATCCGTCCGGAGATGAAGGATTACTTCGAGTCCGACGACGCTGCCGCCACATCGAGCAGCAAGTTCAACGCCGCACTGCAGGCTGGTTACGTGATCCTCGCGATTCGGGCGCAGGGCCTGGTCGCCGGCCCGATGGCCGGCTTCGACGCCGACGGCATCGACGGCGAGTTCTTCGCGGACGGACGCTTCAAGACCACCCTGGTGGTCAACATCGGCCATCCCGGCGAGAACCCGTGGTTCGACCGTCTGCCGCGGCTGTCCAATGAGGATGCGCTCAGCTGGGCCTGAGGCCGACTCGTACAGTTCCCACAATGCGGGAGGGTTCTCCGGAGCCCTCCCGCATTGCTGTCTCGAGCGTTTGCTGTCTCCAGCACGTTTCAACTCCGCACGCAGTGGGTACCTACCCGCGTCCCGCAAAATCTCACGTCCAGAACAACATCCGACACGCTGCAATCGGAATTAGTTGCAGTATCTCAGTTTTTGGACGACAGTCGAGGGAAACCCCTCGGCCTACGGAGGCTGCGGGGAAAGCCCTTGTGCGCCGGTCGGTGTCGAGGGAAGACGTTCGAGCGAGCAGAAGTCCGAAGAAAGTGGGTTCGGAAATATGGGCGCCCTATGGGATTTTGTCGTTGCACGACGACAACAATTGATGACCGACTCGTACCTACATGTTTCAGCAGTTATCCAGTCCGTGATCATCGCGACGATTGCCGCCGTGATCATCGGCATACTCGTCTACCGGAGCCCGGCGGGATCCTCCATCGCTACGGCATTGGCCAGCACGATCTTGACGGTTCCTTCATTCGCCCTCCTCGGACTGCTCATTCCGATTCTCGGTCTCGGCGTCGCTCCCACGATCACCGCGTTGATCTTGTATGCCCTGCTCCCGATCATTCGGAACACGATCATCGGTCTGGATGCGGTCAACCCGGCGATCACGGACGCAGCCCGCGGTGTCGGAATGAATCGCATGCATGTTCTGAGTCGAATCGAGCTGCCGATTGCGTGGCCGTCGATCCTCACCGGCATGCGGGTCAGCACACAGATGCTCATGGGCATCCTCGCCATCGCGGCGTACGCCAAGGGTCCTGGTCTGGGAAACCTGATCTTCTCCGGACTCTCGCGTGTCGGTAGCCCGAACGCTGTTCCTCAAGCGCTGGTCGGCACCGTACTGATCGTCATTCTGGCTCTGATTCTCGACGGAATCTACGTCGTCATCGGTCGTCTCACTACTTCGAAGGGGCTGCAATGACTGAAACCATTCCGTCTGACGTATCTGCAGATCAGAAGGTATCCGGGGTCGAGATTGTTCTCGAATCCGTGACGAAGCGTTACCCAGGCCAGAAAGCTGCAGCGGTGGACAATGTTTCACTGACTGTTCCGGCCGGTGAGATCGTGGTCTTCGTCGGACCTTCGGGTTGCGGCAAGACGACGACGATGCGCATGATCAACCGTCTGATCGAACCCACCTCGGGCAAGATCACCATCGACGGCAAGGACGCGCTGTCCATCGACCCGGACAAGCTTCGCCGCGGCATCGGCTACTCGATCCAGCAGGCAGGATTGTTCCCGCACTTCACCATTGCGAAGAACGTCGCGACGGTGCCCGGCCTCATCGGTTGGGACAAGAAACGTATCGCAGCTCGCACCGACGAGATGCTCGACCTCGTCGGCCTCGATCCCGATACCTATCGCGACCGCTACCCTCGCCAGTTGTCCGGTGGCCAGCAACAGCGTGTGGGCGTGGCGCGGGCGCTGGCTGCCGATCCCCCTGTCTTGTTGATGGACGAGCCTTTCGGTGCCGTCGACCCGATCACCCGCGGCCTGCTGCAGGACGAACTGATGCGTCTGCAGTCGGAGTTGGGTAAGACCATCGTCTTCGTCACTCACGATTTCAACGAGGCAGTCAAACTCGGTGACCGTATTGCCGTGCTGGGCAATCAGTCCAGCATCATGCAGTACGACACTCCGGAGGCGATTCTCGCCAATCCCGCAAACGACATGGTCGCGGGATTTGTCGGGGCGGACGCCTCGCTCAAGCAGCTGACCCTGACACGCGTGCGCCAGATCAAACTCAAGCAGTGCCTCACCGCCCGCGAAACCGATTCGGTCGATGATTTGAGAACCGCACTCGCAGCGCGTAAGTGGAAGTGGGCCTTGATTCTCGATCAGCGTGGACGGCCGCTTCGCTGGGTCTCGCCCGGCCACCTCGCCCATGCGTCGACGCTTCGAGGTGTCGGTAACGAGATCGGCGAAGCCGTGTCCATCCAGTCCACCCTGCAGGATGCCTTGGAGGCTCTTCTCGCCGAAAGCAATGCGTCCACCGTCGTCACCGGACGGCGTGGCGAGTATGTCGGTCTCATCACCATCGACACACTGGTCAGCCATCTCTCCGAGATGCGCGAGGAGCATGCGCACGACCACGACGAAGAGCCAGACACCGAGAACGTCGAGGGTTGAACATGACTGCCACGACAGAGGAGCGCGTCTCCGCGCCTGAGATGGAACCGGATGCCCCCGATCTGGGTGCGGCCGAGAACGCCGCCACGCGCCGTGCGGAACGGATGCGACTGTATGTGCAACCGGTCATCGTCCTTATCCTGGTTGCGGGCGTGTTGATCTGGGCATTCAGCCGAGATCTCAACGCGACGCAGAAGGCGAGCATCAATCTCGACAACATCGTCACACTGACCTGGCAGCACGTACTGATCACGGCCGCCGTGGTCATCATCGTCGTCGCCATCGCGGTTCCACTCGGAACCCTGCTGACCAGGCCGAAATTCACCCGATTGGCACCGTTCTTCGTGGGAATAGCCAACATCGGAGCCGCAGCGCCTGCCATCGGCCTGCTCGTGCTGTTCTATCTCGCAACAAGAACGACGGGCTTCTGGATAGGCGTGTTTCCCATCGCGTTCTATTCGCTGCTCCCGGTGCTGCGCAACACCATCCTCGGCTACCAGCAAGTGGACAAGACCTTGATCGATGCCGGGCGCGGGCAGGGAATGTCTTCGCTCACGGTCCTGCGTCAACTCGAATTCCCGATGGCCGTCCCGTACATCCTTGCAGGACTGCGCACTTCGCTCGTTCTGGCAGTCGGCACCGCGACGCTGTGCTTCCTGGTCAGTGCCGGCGGACTCGGCATTCTGATCGACACCGGATACAAGCTCCGCGACAACGTCACCCTCGTGGTCGGTGCCGTACTGGCGGTGTCGTTGGCCTTGCTGATCGACTGGCTCGGCGCGCTCGCCGAAACTTATCTCGGGCCCAAGGGATTACGATGACCAAGACTTCGATCACCAGAACGTGGGGCTGGAAAGTCGCGGTTGCCACGATCGGCCTCACACTTGTCGCTTCGTGTGGCCTCGAGTCCGGTGGCGCACTGCCCCTGGCTGTCGGCCCCGGCAGCATCGAGCCGGTTCCTGAGCTCGAGGGTGTGAAGATGACCGTCGGCTCCAAGGACTTCACCGAGCAGATCGTGCTCGGATACGTCATCGAATTCGCGATGGCCGCTGCGGGCGCAGATGTTCGAGATCTCACGAACATCCAGGGCTCGAACAGCACCCGTGACGCACAGTTGAACGGGCAGATCGACCTTGCGTACGAGTACACCGGGACCGGCTGGATCAACTACCTCGGCAACGAGACTCCGCTTCCCGATTCGCAGGCGCAGTTCGAGGCCGTCCGTGATGCGGACCTTGCTGCGAACGACATGGTGTGGACCGATCCGGCGCCGATGAACAATACGTATGCATTGGCGATGAGCAAGGAGACCGCTGAGAAGACCGGCGTCAAGACGGTTTCCGACTACGCGAAGTTGGTCGAATCCGATCCCGGCGCCGCGGTGACGTGCGTCGAGACCGAGTTCAACGTCCGCCAGGACGGATACCCCGGCCTGGCAGCGAAATACGGTTTCGACGCCTCGCGTGCCCAGCGCCAGATCCTGCAGACCGGCATCATCTACCAGGCGACAGCCGACAGCGATCAGTGCAAGTTCGGCGAGGTGTTCACCACCGACGGTCGCATCATCGCACTCGATCTCGTTCTGCTCGAAGACGATCTGCAGTTCTTCCCGAAATACAATCCGGCGTTGGTCATGAAAAAGGACTTCGCGGAAGCACATCCGGAGGTTGCCGAAGTCATGGCGCCGATCTCGGAGAAACTGACCAACGAGGTGATGACCGAGCTCAACCGGCAGGTCGACGTCGACGGCAAGGAGCCGGCGGACGTGGCTCGCGACTGGCTGGTCTCGGAAGGTTTTGTCACCGCTGAGTGATCGGCGGACCGCAGCACAGCCGAGTAGTTACCGCTTGCGTCCCACGCAGAACACCCGCCGGAACGGAAACAGCGTTCCGGCGGCTGTTGCGGGATACGCCTCCCGCAGCAGATCCGAATACTGGCGCTCGAACTCCGGAGCGTCGGCCTCGCCGAGAACGTCCAGCACCGGCCGAAGTCCAGTCCCCCGAACCCATCCGAGCACCGGATCGGCACCGGCCAGCACGTGTACGTACGTCGTTTCCCAGGCGTCGACGTCGAATCCGTGCTCCTGCAGACGCTGCGCGTACGCAACCGGACTGTCGACGCCTTCCGGGCCGCGTAGGACGCCGCCCAGTCGCTCGCTCCATTCCGCGGACTCCGCGAGGCTTCGCATGAGCGCATGTGACGGTGCATCGAAGTTTCCCGGAACCTGCCACGCCAGCCACGACCCGGATGCCAGGGTGTCCGCCCACTGGTCGATCAGCTCACGGTGGCTCGGAACCCACTGCAATGCAGCGTTACTGACGACCACGTCGTAACCCGTGACATCGAAGGACATGATGTCCCCCAACTCGACGGTGACGTTTCCCGGTAGGTCTGTCGGGGCCTGCGCCACCATTTCGGGAGACGAATCGAAACCGGATACCGAGGCGTCCGGCCATCGTTCCCCCAGCATCGCGGTCAAGCTACCTGATCCGCAACCGAGGTCGGCTACCCGCGTCGGGTCTTCGGTCGCCACCCGTGACACCAGGTCCACGAACGGGCGTGACCGCTCACCCGAATAGCGGCCGTAGACTTCGGGATTCCACGTGACAGTGCGCATGAACCCATCCTGCACCCTGTTCCTGAGAATTGCCGCCCTCTAGATCACCGACGCGGCACCACGGTGGACAATACGTTCGGCAACCTCGACCAGTCCGCGGTGATGTAACTTGCGTGATCACCCGCCAACCGGTCGAGACGCTCGCTCGCCTCGGCTTCGGTGGCATGCGCACCGTCGATCTGTGGAGCGACCTTGTGCGCGTCGGTCATGACGAGCAGGTAGCCACGATCGTGGTACCACTGCGGATCCACAACGCCCGAGGTGTAATCGAGGGCGTCGCCGTCGAAGATCACGAACCACGGGCGGATGCCCGGGTCGGCGTAACGGTCGATTCGTGGGTCTCCCGGTGACGCCCGGTGAACAGCGGGAAAGGCGGCGCCGAGTTGGACGAGTCCGGCAGCGGACAGATCTCGCAAGTGCGTCGCGTACTGCCGGTCGGTCCACTCCGTGTCGAGCGGGTTTCCCTCCTCGATCGTTCCCGGAATCAGCTCGAACAGAAATTTGCCGCTCATCTCGGACATGGTCGGCCATCCACGGTCGGTGACGGCGGCATCCGGGGTCGAGTAGGACTCACCCATCAGATCGGATGGAGTGAAGACCGCGTCGCCGAGAGTCCCGAGGATCAAGGCGTCGAGATCGGCAGGTCCGCGTCCGTAGCCGGTGGTGAAGCCGTCCTTGAGTTCCAACTTGATCATCACCGGAGGATGCTCGGGGTCGGCTTCGTGCCACGCCCGCATATCTGCCAGGCATCCGCGCAGTCCCTGATCTCGCAGACCACTTCGCAACCCGGATGCGTCCTGCGCACCGACGCAGTTGCTGTCACTCGCCACCGGATTCATGTGCGAGACACGCCAGTCCGGACCACCGCCGTTGGTCCACAGATCCAATTCGAGCAGCGAGGCCCCGGAGTCCAAAGCGTCGGCGAAGTACGGAAACGTCGCCTTCTCGTAGGAGTTGTGGACGCCGACGGACGTGGTCTCGGAGAACGAGCGAGCTCGGTCCGCAGTCGCCTCGGCACCGGCAGTGGGAGCCGAGACGACCGAGACGATGGCCGTGAATGCACTCACACCGGCTACCAGAATTCCACGCATGTTCGACACTCTCGCAGAAATCACGCCGTCGCAGGACGGAATCGGAAGAGGCAACTGGACGAACGTCCTAGGCTGTGTCGACGGTAAGACTGTTCCGCAATACGTCCTTCTGTATTTTTCCCGTTGCGGTGACAGGCAGCCGGTCGACGAATCTGATCGAACGAACCTTCTGATACGGAGCCACCTTCGCGGCCACGTAGTCCGTCAATTCCCGTTCCAGCAATTGCAGGTCCGATGCAGATTCGGACGCGAAGTCGCGGTTCAATTGAACGAAGGCCGTCACACGCTCGCCGACCACCGGCACCTTTTCGCCGACGACGGCTGCCTGCGCAACGGCAGCATGCGAACACAGAATCTCTTCGAGCGGCTGCGGATACACGTTGTAGCCCTTGTAGATGATCATGTCCTTCGATCGCCCGACCAGAAACAGGTGCCCCGCATCGTCCAGCCGCCCCATGTCGCCGGTCGCGAGCCAACCATCGCGAAACTGAACCGCGGTCAGCTCCGGCTGGCTCTGGTATCCGTCGGTGATCTGGGGCCCGCGGGCCCAGACCTCACCGACCTCGCCGGGCCCGAGGACTGCCGAATTCTCGTCTCGGATCTCGAGTTCGGTGTCGAAGATTGCGACACCGACACTGTCCGGCGGCGTCGCGACATCACTGTTCAAAGGCGCACCGGTCAGGCCCATCGTCGCTTCGCTCAGGCCGTATCCCTCCGTGACCCAGGCGTTGCCGAAGATCGTTTGAAGGCGCCGCAGCGATGTCGTGTCGAACGGGGCTGCGCCGGAGTTGATCGCACGCACGGAGGACAAGTCGTGCGCTCCGATCCTGCTGCTCGCCAACAATGCGTAGTACATCGCAGGCGAACCGGTGATGTGCGTGACGCCGAGGCGCTCGATGTCTGCCAACATCCGGTCCGGATCGAAGCGGCCGGTGAAGACAACGGTCGAACCGAGCAGCGTACTGACGTTCTGTCCGACCAAGCCCAGACCGTGGAAGAGGGGCGCCACTGCGATGTTGACGCCTTCGCCAGGCACCAGCGCGTGAGGACCGCGATCGACGGTCGACTGCATGCGAAGCCCACCGAATTCGTCGAGTTCGGTGAGAAGTCCCGATCGCCAGGACGCCATCTGGATGACATTCGAAACCAGGTTACGGTTAAGTACGCGAACAGCTTTGGAGCGTCCGGTCGTACCACCGGTCAGCTGCAGATGGGCGACGAGCTCCGGATCGACGCGGTACGACACCAACGGCTGCGCTTGCAGTAGATCGCCGAATGCACGAACGCCCTCTGGCAGAACCGTTTCGGTCGCCGGCGCCGAGGGTGTCGCGGATACGCACACCACTGCGTCGACGCACTGCGCGTCCGCTGCCAGAACGATGCCGACGGTTTCGGGGTGCGAGATGACCACCCGGGCCTTCACATCGTCCAACTGATCGCGGAGACCGGCGGGCGGGAGAGTCGGATTGACCGGCGCCACAGCAGCACCCGCACACAACGCACCGTAGTACGCCACGACATACCACAGGTTGTTCACCATATGGAGCGCCACGACGTGCCCCGGTTGCACTCCGAGTGCACGCAATCCCCCGGCCGCTCGTTGTGCACGATCATGCAACTCGGCGAAGGTGAGTGCAAGGTCGCCGTCTTGCAACGCGATTCGATCAGGGTAGGCGCACGCAGCTCCCGCGAGAACTGCGTCGATTCCCGTCGTCGGATAGTCGAGGCACCGAGGCATATCGGTCGGCCAGGCGAGCGTCATGAGTAGAACCTCCAGCTGTTCGGAATGGATGGAAAGAATCTTCTAGTCGAGTCGGCGAACCAGCGACTCTTGGACAACAGTGGCTACCAAATCTCCTTCCCTACTCCAGAAGTACCCACTCGACAGTCCGCGCCCGTCGCAGGACGATGGGCTGCTCTGCGAGAAGAGCATCCAGTCGTCAGCGCGGAAGGGTCGATGGAACCACACAGCGTGATCGAGGGAAGTCACGATCGCCCTGGATTGGCCCTTGAGCATCGAGCGATGCGGTTGAATGTCCAGTGACGCTGTCGACGCCAATGTCATGTCGGAGCCGTACGTGAGGGCGCAGACGTGAAGCAACGGATTGTCGGGCAAGGCTCGAGCGGGTTTGAGCCACACCGTCTGCTCTGAAAGTCCCGGTACTGCACGGTGGTCCGATACCCGATCCTGCGGAACGAAGCGCAGGGACATCACTCGCACTGTTGTCGCGGCCTGGTACTCCTCAGGCCGCTCTTGCGCCCAGTGCTCGTACGGATCCGGAAGTTCCTCGGGTGGCGGCACTTCGGGCATCGTCAACTGCCGATCCGCGCCGCCTTCGGGCAGTTTGAAGGAGGCCGACAACGTGAAGATCGGTTCGCCATCTTGTCTCGCAGTGACTCGACGGGAGTGATACGACCGCCCGTCTCGGAGTCGTTCCACCTCGTAGACGATCGGTTTGGTGGGATCGCCCGCGCTGAGGAAATAACCGTGCAGCGAATGCGCAAGATTTTCCGGTGGAACGGTACAGCCGGCGGCGGTCAGAGCCTGAGCCGCCACCTGCCCGCCGAACGCCCTCATCGGATGCCCGGCATGGCAGTAGCCGCGAAACTCGTTGCTGCTCAACTCTTCCAAAGTGAGTAGGCTCTCGAAGTCAGGCGAAACATGATGATCGAGTACGAAGGTCATCGAGATCGGCCTATCGGGCAGCAACAACGGGAGCGTTGGGGCGCACCAAGTTCTTGTCACGGGCAGGGTCGATGATGACGATGCCGACAACGGCCACGACGAGTGCAACCCCACCGAGGATCTGGAAGGCGGTCGCGTAGCCGTCACCACCGTCGCCGGCCGCATCGACGATGCGTCCCATCATGTACGGCGCGATGAAACCACCGAACGCCATGAGCGACAGGAACACCCCGAGTACCCCGGAAATTTGCTTCGGCGGGCACAATTCGCTCACACAGGCATTGAGAAGCGGCAGCACCGGAGTGCATATCGCATAGCCCAAGGACACCATGAACACAGCCATGACGGGCGCACTGACGAACGGCAGGAAGACCAACATCGTGCCGCCGATCAGCATGCCGACCGCAGGAAAGACCACCCGAGCAGCCCGCATGCTGACGCCTTTGGTGATGAGCCTGTCACTGAGCCACGTGCTGCTCAACATGATCACAAGGCCGATGAGGCTGGGGATGGAGAACATGGAACCGGCCTGGAGCCGTGAATAACCAAGGCCCAGTTCGAAATACGACGGCAACCAGGTGAGGACCACTGCTGCGAGTGCATAGGCGGCTGCAATGAGCAGAACTCCGCCGATGAAGGTGCGGGTACGGAAGATGCGCAGCCAGGGCACAGCCGGCTCAGCGTCAGTCGCGGGCGCCGTTGCCGATGCCGATGCCGGATCCGAGTCTTCAGGGCCCGATTCTTCAGGGCCCGAGTCGACGCTATCGGCCTTACCCGAGTTGCCACTGCGGCCGTACGGACCTTCCTTCCACATTGCCAGCCACAGCACAGCCCACAACAGACCCGCGATCGCCAATGCGACCAGCGCAGAACGCCAACCCCAGGTGACGGCCACGTACGCGAGGATGGGTGCGATCGCAATCTTCGCGATCGACGCCGAGCAGGTCAGGACGGCTCCCGGCAGTCCGCGTCGCGCCGGCGCATGCCAGGAGTATGCGGCGGAGAACAGCAGGGGCGAGTTGGGTCCTTCGGCGAAGCCGAGAATCATCCGACTCACCAGCAGGGTCACGAAGCTGGCCGAGAGAATGAGCGGCAACATCGCCATGGACCACAGGACGACCAGCAGGACGAGCGCCCAGCGCAGTCCGAGCCACTTGTCGAGAGCGCCCGAGAACAAGCCACCGAGCGAGAGCATCAGAAAAAAGGCACTACCGGTCAGACCGATATCCGAAGCGGAGAGTCCCAACTCCTTGGCCAAGGGCTGAGCGATGATGCCGAGAACTGCTTTGTCGGCGAAGTTGATGACATACATGGCGACCAGCACGCTGGTCATCCCCCAGGCCACTGTCCTGGATTCGCCTGCTTCTCCGAGCTTGGCCCGAGGCCGGTTCACCTGCTGTTCGAGTACCACTAAATCTCCTTGAACTGGTAAGGGAAGATTCGCCACGACTTCGCCGTTGGCGCCCGACTTGCCCGATTCGGTGATGGGCGTCACATTGCCTGCTGGGCAGGATTCAATCACTAAAACAGCTTCCTAGCAAGCAGTTCAATGAATAATGTGAATTTGCCATAACTAGATGCAGGGTCAATGATCGAAATGGATCGCCAACCAAACAAAAGTTATTGGTAATTCACTTATCTGCCCAACCGCAAAGACGCCGACCTCGAAGTCGGCAACGAAGGAGCACGCCATGAACGACGCCGTCATCGTCGACGCAGTTCGCACACCGATCGGAAAGCGGAACGGAGGGCTGTCCGGGATTCACCCCGTCGACCTGTCCGCACATGTCCTTCGCGCCCTCACCGAACGCAACGACCTGGATCCGAGCACAGTCGACGACGTCTTGTGGGGTTGCGTCAGCCAGGTTGGTGAACAAGCCGGCGGCGTCGGCCGATACGCCGTACTCGCCGCGGGTTGGCCCGAATCGGTCACCGGTGTGACCGTGGACCGGGCTTGCGGATCCTCGCAGCAGTCCTTGCATTTCGCCGCGGCCGGAATCATCAGTGGCCACTACGACATCGCCGTCGCCGGAGGCGTCGAGAGCATGAGCCGCGTCCCCATCGGCTCGGCACGCAGCGCCACCCAATTCGGCAAGCCGTTCGGCCCGCTGGTCCGCAAGCGATACAACGGAGTGGAATTCAACCAGGGTGTGGGCGCAGAAATGATCGCCGAGAACTTCGGGCTGCCCCGAACGCAGCTGGATCAGCACGCTCTCGATTCCCACGAGCGAGCTGGCGCGGCAATCGACTCGGGCGCATTCGAGAGTCAGATCAGCCCGGTGAAGACCACGGCCGAAGACGGCACCGTGTCCTTGGTCGACACCGACGAGGGGGTCCGGCGCGGATCGACTCTCGAGCGATTGGCTGCACTCCCTACCCCGTTCAAGGACGACGGACGTATCACCGCTGCCAACTCGTCACAGATCTCCGACGGCGCCGCTGCGCTTCTGGTCACCAGCAGCGAATTGGCGGCTCGCAGAGGGTGGAAGCCCATCGCCCGGGTCCACACCGTGGCATTGGCAGGCGTCGACCCGATCACCATGGCTACCGGTCCCATTCCGGCCACCGCCAAGGTCCTCGAGCGTTCGGGGCTGTCACTGTCCGACATCGGGGCATTCGAGATCAACGAGGCTTTCGCTTCGGTCACTCTGGCTTGGCTGCAGGCGACCGGCGCCGACTATGCCAAGCTCAACCCTCTCGGCGGCGCGATGGCACTCGGTCATCCTCTCGGCGGTTCGGGCGCACGTCTGACGACGACCCTCGTACACCACATGCGCGACAACGGTATTCGGTACGGATTGCAGTCGATGTGCGAGGCTGGCGGTCAGGCCAATGCCATGATCCTGGAACTGATCTGAATCAGGCCACGCGCCCCGGACTCCTTGGAGGAAGCACATGCAACTGACTCAATTCGTTCACCGATCCATGCGAGCAGCCCCGGAAACCCCGATGACAGTGTTCGGAGATCGAGTCCGAAGCTGCCGACAATCGGTCGAACGAATCACGAAGCTGGCGGGCGGGTTGCAGGCGATGGGCCTGCAACCCGGCGATCGCGTCGCGATTCTGGCATTGAATTCGGACTGGTACCACGAGGCGCTCGTCGCCTGTTGGTGGTCGGGAGCGGTGGCGAGTCCCGTCAACACCCGTTGGAGCCCAGCGGAAATCACTTACGCACTCGAGGATTCCGGCTCGACCTTCCTGCTGGTCGACGACAACTTCGCTCCCGCCGCGAGCGCCCTCCGCGAATCGTGCCCAAGTCTGGCGACTGTGATCTACTGCGGCGAAGGACAGGCCCCCGAGGGAATGCTCGACTACGAACGGGTGATCTCGGAATCGGTACCTGTCGCCGATCTACGCGTCGGCGGCGACACCCTGGCACTCCTGCTGTACACAGGTGGTACGACGGGCGTACCGAAAGGTGTGATGGTCAGCCATCGATCGCTGATCACCTCTGCCTTGGGCACACTCGCCGCAGGAAATGTCGCTGTCAGTGGTGGAGTGAACCTAGCGGTCAACCCTCTGTTCCACATCGCTGGGATCGTCGGGTGGCTGGCCCAGTCGCTGATGGGTGGCACTCAGGTCTTCCTGTCGAGATTCAGTCCGGGCATATTCCTCGAAGCAGTTGACCGCCATCGGCCGACGACCGTCGGCCTGGTCCCGACGATGCTTCAGATGTTGATCTCGCACGAGGACACGGCTTCCTACGATCTGACCAGTGTTCGAGTCCTGAGGTACGGCGCCTCCCCCATTTCTCCGACGCTTCTGGGGCAAGTCATGCAGATGTTCCCCAACAGCGCCTTCGCGCAGGGCTACGGGATGACGGAGACCGCCCACATCAGTGTTCTCAGCCCCGCTGATCATCTGGAAGGCGGCGAGTTGCTCCGTAGCGCCGGTCGCATTCTCCCGCACTGCGAGGTCCGGATCGTCGATCCGGCAGGCACGGAACTGCCACCGGGTGAGGTAGGCGAAATCGTCACGTTCGGCAGCCACATCATGCTCGGATACTGGAACAAACCGATCGAGACCGCCGAGGTACTACGCGACGGCTGGATGCACACGGGCGATGCGGGATACCTCGACGAGCGCGGTTACCTGTTCATCGTCGATCGCATCAAGGACATGATCGTCACCGGAGGCGAGAACGTCTACTCCACCGAGGTCGAAAACGCCTTGGCTCGACATGAATCCGTGGCAGCGTGCTCTGTCATCGGCCTACCCGATTCCCAGTGGGGCGAACGCGTACATGCCGTGGTCGTCCTTCGAGCGGATTCGAACGTCGACGTCGACGCATTGCGCGCGCATGTGAAGACACTCATCGCCGGGTACAAGGTTCCTCGCTCCTTCCAGTTCGTCGATGCGTTGCCGGTCAACGGTGCCGGCAAGGTACTCAAACGCGATCTGCGTGCCCTGGCCGCCACGTCGGACTAGTCTGTCCTCTCCACCAGGCTCGGGAATCACCCATCACTCGGATTAGGTTCTCAGACTCCTTGACAACTGCACATATCTGGGTCAAAGTGAATATGCGCTAACCGCGATTCGAAACTCATTCATCAGATGGCGGACACTTTCGCCCAGATTCCGAGGAGTTTGTCATGACCAGCCTCGACGCCGGGGTCATCGGCACCCGAATTCCCGAGCACTCGGTGGAGGTCGAGCGCGGGCGACTCGCCTTCTTTGCCCGCGCCACCGGACAGGACGACCCGATCTACACCGACCGGAGCGCCGCCGAACAGGCCGGACACCGCGACATCCCTGTCCCACCGACGTTCTTGTTCTGCCTCGACATGGAGCGACCGAATCCCTCCACCTTCTACGCGGATCTCGGAATCGACATCCGGACGATCCTGCACGGCGAGCAGGAGTTCACCTACCTGAAGACCGCGTATGCAGGTGACACTCTCCTTTTCTCCACTTCGGTCACGGATTGCTACGCGAAAAAGGCTGGTGCACTGCAGTTTCTGGTCCGCACCACCGAGGTGACACGCGAGGGGCAACCGATTGCGACCCTCCGCTCCACCACGGTCATCCGTGATCCTCGAGCTTGACGACACTCATTCCACCTAGACTGCAAGGACATCGAACATGGGCACTCTCGACGGCAAGGTCGCCATCGTCTCCGGTTCCGGCCGCGGAATCGGTCGCGACATCGCACTTCGCCTCGCTTCCGAAGGCGCATCCGTAGTGGTCAACGACCTCGATCCCGAACCGGCCCACGAAACGGTCGAAGACATCAAGGCTGCAGGCGGACACGCAATCGCCTACGTCGGATCCGTGACGGACGCCGATTTCGCCGAGCGTTTCGTCGGCACCGCAATCGATGCGTTCGACGGACTCGACATCATCGTCAACAACGCGGGATTCACCTGGGACACCGTCATCCAGAAGATGACCGACGAGCAGTGGGACACCATTCTCGACGTCCATCTCAAGGCACCTTTCCGTATTCTTCGGGCCGCCCAGCCGTACATCAAGGCCAACCCCACCGACTACCAACGCAAGGTCGTCAACGTCTCCTCGGTGGCCGGCCTCTACGGAAACCCCGGACAGTCCAACTACGCAGCCGCGAAGGCCGGAATCGTCGGACTGACAAAGACTCTCGCCAAGGAATGGGGACGCTACAAGGTCAACGTCAATGCGGTTGCCTACGGGTTCATCCTCACCCGCATGACCGAAGCAGTTGCCGGCGACGATTCGTTTGTCGAGATCGGCGGCCGCAAGATCAAGGCCGGTGTCAGCGCGGCCGTCATGGAACGAGTCAAGACGTCCAACCCACTCGGTCGCCCGGGTACTCCCGCAGAGGCTGCCGGCGCCGTGTACGTGCTCTGCACGCAGGACACCGACTACGTCAGTGGGCAGTGCCTGACCGTCGATGCCGGCTCGCGTTAGTCTCCCTACCAGCGAAAGATGTCTATTTCCATGACGATTGACGCCAGTCCCAGCGGTCCGCTCGCCGGCCTTCGTGTCGTCGAACTCGGCGGTATCGGGCCAGGCCCGTTCTGCGGCATGCTACTTGCCGATCAAGGCGCTGACGTGATTCGGATCGACCGAAGCACCGAGGCCGGAAAGCAGTCCGGACATCCTGTGCTGCATCGCAACCGGCGTTCGGTAGCTCTTGATCTCAAGGATCCTCACGACGTCGACACCGTCTTGAAGATCATCGACACCGCCGACGCGGTAATCGAGGGCTTCCGGCCGGGAGTCACCGAGCGTTTGGGGCTCGGCCCGGACACCTGCCTCGCCAGGAACCCGAAGCTCGTGTACGGCCGGATGACCGGGTGGGGCCAGAATGGGCCGTTGGCACAGGAACCGGGCCACGATCTCAACTACATTGCCCTGACCGGCGCACTCGGGGCCATGGGAGCCCCCGGGGAGGTCCCTCCGGTTCCGCTGAATCTGGTCGGAGACATGGGCGGTGGCGGAATGCTGCTGGCACTCGGCATCACAACCGCAATGTTGCGCGCACGAATCGACGGCCGCGGACAAGTGGTCGACGCGGCGATGACCGACGGCACCGCCGTGCAGCTGGCATTGATCCACGGACTACTCGCGCGAGATCGCTGGGTGGACGAGCGCGCATCCAACATGTTCGACGGCGGCGCTCCCTTCTACCGGAACTATCGTTGCGCCGACGGTGGATTCATGGCGGTGGGTTGCGTGGAGCCACAGTTCTATGCCGCAACCATGAGAGTGCTCGGACTGACCGAAGATCCACTGTTCGCACAGCAGCACAACAGAGAAGCATGGACGGCAATGGCGGACCGGCTTGCCGATCTCTTCGCGACCCGTACCCGCGACGAATGGGACGCTGCATTCGACATGCAGGGCGCCTGCGTCTCCCCGGTATTGAACTTCGACGAAGCAGCGGTACACCCGCACAATGCCTTCCGAGCGACATTTGGAAAATTCGGCGACGGTCACATCCAACCGAATCCCGCTCCGCGTTACTCCGATACACCGGCCGACGACCCGCGTCCCGCACCCGTCATCGGCCGACACACCGACGAAGTGCTCGCCGAAATCGGCGTAGTCACTGCCGCAAGCTGAAAACGAAAAGGATCGCATCATGGGAACACTCGACGGCAAAGTTGCCATCGTCTCTGGCTCGGGACGCGGGATCGGCCGTGAAATCGCTCTCAAGCTCGCTTCCGAAGGCGCCTCGGTAGTGGTCAACGACCTCGATCCCGAACCTGCCGCTCAGACCGAGCGCGATATCAAAGCCACAGGTGGACAGGCTGTCTCGTGCGTCGGCTCCGTTGCCGAGGACGGGTTCGCCGAACGCTTCGTGAACACTGCCGTCGAATCATTCGGCGGACTCGACGTCATCGTCAACAACGCGGGATACACCTGGGACAGCGTGATCCAGAAAATGACCGACGAGCAGTGGGACACCATCCTCGACGTCAACCTCAAGGCGCCGTTCCGGATCCTGCGTGCCGCCCAGCCGTACATCAAGGCCAATCCCACCGACTACCACCGCAAGGTCGTCAACATCTCCTCCACTTCGGGTGTCTTCGGCAATGCAGGACAATCCAATTACGGCAGCGCGAAAGCCGGCATCGTCGGTCTCACCAAAACGCTGGCCAAGGAGTGGGGCCGCTACAAGGTCAATGTCAACGCGGTTGCATTCGGCTTCGTCGTCACCCGAATGACTGAGGTGACAGCCGATTCCGACACCAAGATCACGATCGACGGTCGCGACATTCGTGTCGGAGTCAATCCCGACCGCATGGCAGCCATGGCAACCACCATCCCCTTCGGTCGAGGTGCGACTCCGGTGGAAGCCGCGGGTGCCGTATACCTGCTCTGCACACCGGAATCCGACTACGTCACCAGCCAGTGCCTGGTTGTCGACGGCGGACGAGTCTGATACCGCTCCCCTCGATCATTCGGAGAAATGATGAGCCGTAAAGCATTTGTAGCCGGGGTCGGCATGATCCCTTTCACCAAGCCAGGTAAGAGCGACGACTACGACGTCATGGGAGCAGGCGCGGCCACCGCGGCACTCGAGGACGCAGGCCTCGAGTACTCGAAGGTTCAGCAGGCCTACGTCGGGTATGTGTACGGCGATTCCACCAGTGGCCAGCGCGCGCTGTACAACCTCGGCGAGACCGGCATCCCGGTGATCAACGTCAACAACAACTGCGCCACCGGTTCGACTGCGCTCTGGCTGGCCCGCCAGGCAGTCGAGAGCGGCGCGGTGGAATGTGCTCTGGCGCTCGGCTTCGAACAGATGCAACCCGGCGCCCTCAAGGGTGCCTGGACGGACCGCCCACGCCCCCTCGGTCGCTTCGACGAGGTACTAGAGGCCGCCGCCGGGATCGACGCATCAGTTCCGCGGGCTGCGCAGTACTTCGGTGTGGCGGGTATGGAATACATGGAGAAGTTCGGTATGAAGGCCGAAACGTTCGCCAAGATTCAGGTGAAGGCACGCAAGCACGCGGCCGACAACCCGTACGCGGTGTTCCGCACACAACTCACCGAAGAAGAAGTGCTGGCAGCGCCGACGCTCTTCGGACCCGTCACGCGGTATCAGGCCTGCCCACCCACGTGTGGCGCCGCGGCAGCGATCATCTGCACCGAAGAATTCGCCCGCGCCAACGGACTTCGTACAGACGTCGCGATCAAGGCGCAGTCGATGACTTCCGATCTACCCAGCACCTTCGACGAAGGAAGCATGATCAAGGCCGTCGGCTACGACGTCACCGCCTCGGCCGCTCGTCACGTTTACGAGGCCTCGGGCGTCGACCCCCGCGATATCAAGGTCGTCGAACTTCACGACTGCTTCACGGTGAACGAGGTGCTCTGCTACGAAGCTCTCGGACTCGTGGAAGAGGGCGGCGCCGAGCAGTTCATCCTCAGCGGCGACAACACCTACGGCGGACGAGTGGTGGTCAACCCGTCCGGCGGCCTTCTGTCCAAGGGCCACCCACTCGGCGCCACCGGCCTCGCCCAATGCGCAGAGTTGGTATGGCAGCTTCGTGGCGACGCTGGTCCACGTCAGGTGGACGGTGCAACCCTCGCGCTGCAGCACAACCTCGGCCTCGGCGGTGCCGGAGTCGTCACCCTCTACGAAAAGGTGAGCTGAGTTGAATACCGGAGACATCCTGGACCTGACGGTCCCGAAGATCACACGCACCACACTTGCTCTGTACGCCGGCGCTTCGGGAGACCACAATCCCGTCCACATCGACATGGATGCCTGTGCAGCAGTTGGTATCCCCGACGTCTTCGCCCACGGCATGTTGTCCATGGCGTACCTCGGACGACTACTCACCGATCACTACGAGCAGGAGCGCATCCGTTCCTTCTCGGTCAGGTTCTCAGCGATCACCCCGGTGAACTCGACGCCACGGTGCACCGGGACGGTCGTCAAGGTCGAAGACGGCCTCGGTCACCTCGACCTCACCATGACGCTGCCCGACGGCACCGTGACACTGCGCGGTTCCGCAGTCGTCGCGGTCCACTAACCCTCCACGAGAAAGCAGGACGAGATGAAGCGCAACCTCTTCACCCAGGAGCACGAGGATTTCCGCGAGACGATCCGCACGTTCATCGCGAAGGAAGTCACTCCGTTCTACGCAGACTGGGAACGCGACAACCGCGTCCCACGCGAGTTGTTCCACAAACTCGGCGATCTCGGTGTCATGGGTTTCGACATCCCCGAGGAATACGGCGGAACCGGCACGATCAGCTACAAGTTCCAGGCCGTGATGGACGAGGAAACCTCGCGCGCTGCAGTCAGCTTCGGCCACTACACGGTCAGTACCGGAATCGTCCTGCCGTACCTCCTGCGTCTGGCGAACGAAGAGCAGAAGCAGCGTTGGTTCCCCTCGATCGCCACGGGTGAGAAGACGCTGTGCATCGCCATGACCGAGCCCGGTACCGGATCCGATCTGGCCGGCATCCGCACCACTGCCAAGCTCTCCGACGACGGCACTCACTACATCCTCAACGGAGCGAAGACCTTCATCACCGGTGCGGTGAATTCCGAACTGTGCGTGGTGGTTGCACGCACGTCCGCGCCCGCAGAGGACGATCGCCGCTTCGGACTGAGCCTGATGGTGGTTCCCACCGACGCACCCGGCTTCGAATACGGTCGCAAACTCGAGAAGCTCGGCCTGCGCGCCAGTGACACCAGCGAACTTTCGTTCACCGACGTCAAGGTTCCGGTTGCCGATCTCCTCGGCGAGCAGGACAAGGGCTTCTCGTACCTGGGGCAGAACCTGCCGCGAGAGCGCCTCTCGATCGGCAGTCGTGGTGTGGCATCTGCCCGGGCTGCAATCGAATTCGCGAAGGCCTACGTCCAGGAACGCCAAGTGTTCGGCAAGCCCGTCGCGGCGTTCCAGAACACCAAGTTCGTTCTCGCGGAGTGCTCTGCCGAGGTCGAGGCCGCGCAGGCACTCGCCGATCGAGGCATCGAACTCGACGACTCAGGCGAACTCACCGCCGCCGACGCAGCGCGCATCAAGCTGTTCGGTACCGAGGTCGCCGCGCGCGTCATCGACAAGTGCCTGCAATTGCACGGCGGATACGGCTACATGCTCGAGTACCCGATCGCACGTTTGTACGCAGACACTCGGGTGAGCCGTATCTACGGCGGTACAAGTGAAGTCATGAAGACGATCATCGCCAAGGACATGGGTCTGTAGAGACCGGATCCAGATCTTCCCAGTCACACGAACGATCGAAGGAGTTCCCATGCGTGACGCAGTCGTCGTCGACGCCGTCCGAACCGCAGTCGGTAAACGAAACGGTGCACTTTCCCGAATGCATGCAGTCTCGCTGTCTGCACATGTTCTCGAGGCCTTGGCCGATCGAGTCGATCTCGATCCGGCGCTCGTGGACGACGTGATCTGGGGTTGCGTCGGCACGCTCGGGATGCAGTCCGGGTGCATCGCCCGGTCTTCGGTCCTGGCGGCCGGTTGGCCCGAACATGTGCCAGGGGTAACCGTCGATCGCCAGTGCGGATCGTCCCAACAGGCAGTTCACCAGGCGGCCGCCGGCGTGATCTCCGGCCAGTACGATGTCGCAATCGCGGGCGGCGTCGAGATGATGAGCGCCGTACCGATGGGCTCCGCACGTGCCGACGCACGTTTCGGTGAGCCGCACGGGCCGCTTGTCTGGGAGCGCTACAACGGTATTCGTTTCAACCAGGGTATGGGCGCCCAGATGATTGCCGAAAAGTACGGCATCTCGCGGGCCGAACTGGATCAGCATGCGATGGATTCGCACGAGCGCGCCGCCGCCGCGATCGACGAAGGTCGTTTCAAGGATCAGATCACTGCTGTGACGGTGACCGACGCCGACGGCCGCAGCAGTGTCTTCGAGAAGGACGAGGGGGTGCGTCGCGGTGGCACTCTCGAGAAGCTCGGATCGCTCAAACCTGCTTTCTCCGAAGACGGCTCGATCACTGCCGGCAATTCGTCGCAGATCTCCGACGGTTCCGCCGCGCTGCTCGTGACCACCAGCGAGTTCGCGAAATCTCGAGGTTGGGCACCCATCGCACGTATTCACACCGCGGTGGTCACCGGTACGGATCCTGTCACCATGCTCGAGGGTCCCATTCCGGCTACGGCGAAAGCTCTTGCGAAGTCCGGTCTCTCGATCGGTGACATCGGTGCGTTCGAGATCAACGAAGCTTTCGCCTCGGTGTCGCTGGCCTGGCTCCGTGAGACCGGCGCCGATTACGAACGCATGAACCCAAACGGTGGCGCGATGGCATTGGGTCATCCGATCGGTGGTTCCGGCGCACGTCTGATGACCACTCTCGTACATCACATGAGAGAGAACGGCATCCGCTACGGATTGCAGTCCATGTGTGAAGGCGGCGGAATGGCCAATGCCACGATTCTCGAGCTGATCTGAGATGACGGCTACAGAAATTCAGAGCCCTGACATGAGTTCGAGTTGGCCGCTCGGACTGCCACGCAGCTTGGAATATCCCGAATGCGGTGCCGACGCGATTCTGGCCGGAGCGGCCCGCTCGTACCCCGAACGTCTCGCCCTCGTCGACGGCGACACGTCACTGACCTACTCGCAATTGCATGATCAAGCGCTGCGCGTAGCGCAGGGTCTGCGGGAGCGTGGTGTCCAGCCGGGTGACGCAGTGGGACTGCACATGCCGAACTCGATCTGGTTCATTGTCGCGTACTACGGCGCACTGTGCGCCGGAGCAGCAGTAGCTCCGATAAATCCGGCGCAGCCTGTGACCGAATTGAAGCGCCAGCTCGACGACGTCGACGCCAAGGTCGTATTCACCCATCCATCCTGTGCTGCAACGGCAATCGAGGCCAACACACTGTCCGCACCGCCTCGCATCCTGGTACTGGTTCCGGGAGTCGGCGCGCAGTCAGGCCATTGCGAAGGCCTCACCTCCATCACGGACCTCGCCTCGTCGAAACCATTGGCCGACTACCGGGTGGATCCCAACCTTGTTGCTCACCTGCAATTGACCGGCGGCACAACCGGAAAGTCCAAGGCCGTACGGGTACTTCACCGGAATCTCGTGGCCAACGTGCTCCAATCCGCCTGTTGGCGCTCCGGGCATCGAGCCGAACTCGTCGACGGGGCACTTCTCGTTCGGCCGATCGAGGGCGCAGTCACGCGTTACTCCATCGTTCCGGGTGAAGGCGCGTCGATTTCGATCGCGCCTCTGTTCCACGGCCTCGGTCTGGTCAGTCACAACTTCACCACCTTGCTCGGTGGCACGGTGATACTAGGGACGCGCTTCGATCCGGACCGATTTCTCGCCGACGTCGACAAGTATCAGGTGACGTACATCGGCGGATCTCCCACGATGTACTACGCGTTGCTACGCGCACGAACTCTGCGTGAGCACGGTCTGGGTTCGGTTCGGATTCTCGGATCCGGAGCAGCCCCACTCGACACGACGGCGATCCGTACACTGCGAGAGGTCTTCCCGAACGCGCTCGTCACCGAAGGCTACGGGCTCAGCGAAGCAACAATGGGTCTGACCATGGGTTCACCGTGCGACGAACGCCCCACTCCGTTGGGAAGCGTCGGGCTCCCCTTCCCCGACACCGAGATCGAGATCCGCGACGAAGTCACCGAAGCCGTCCTGGCTACGGGTGAGACCGGGCAGATCTGGGCCCGCGGGCCACAGATCACCGACGGATACCACAACGAACCCGAACTCAGCGCCGGTCAGTTCATCGGCGGTTGGCTTCATACCGGAGACATGGGTTGGCGTGACGAGCATGGCAATCTGTTCATCGGCGGCCGCTCCAAGGACTTGATCATCTACAAGGGGTACAACGTCTACCCGCAACCGCTCGAAGAGTTGGTGTGCACGCACCCCGACGTACTGCAGGCGGCCGTGGTCGGCGCGCCCGACCAACTGGCCGGGGAGATTCCGGTGGCCTTCGTCGTGGTCAACCCGGAGTCGGTCGATCGCATCGAGCAGATTGCGACCGAGATCATGGATCACGTTGCCACGCAGGTTGCTCCGTACCAAAAGATACGCGAGGTATACGTACTCGACGAGCTACCGTCGACGCAGACCGGGAAGATCCGTAAGAACGAACTTCGCGACACTCTGGCGCCCTGAGCGTTCGGCCGTCCCACGACCACAGGTGCGCGGTATCCGAGAACCGGAAGGATACCGCGCACCTGTTTGCTCTTCGTCCTCGCTCAGCGAGGTCGACTGCGACCCAGCCTTCGTACGACCAGATCTTCTGTAGCAGATCGATGTTCGTCGCTCGCCCGGATCAGTTCGGCCGAATCTTGATCGCGAACGGCCTGGAGAATCCGGCCGTGGTCCTCGGAAACCTTCCGACGCGACGACGGCTCGTGGATGTACAGGGCACGATAGAAGTCCGACATGTACCAGAGCCGATCCACTTCCTGCAGCACACGCTGCAGGGGCGAGTACGAGAACAGACGAAAGTGGAACTCACGGTTGGCTTCCTGAAACTCTGGACCCTGCTCGCTCGGTTCCGCCTGGTCGACCTGCTCCTGGATTCGTTCCAACTCGGCGACGTCGACGCCACCGAGATCGATCGACGCCAGGATCTCCGTTTCGAGCAGGCGTCGCATCAGGTAGAGCTCGGAAAGATCTTCGCTGCTGAATCTGGCGACGGTGTACCCGGTGTTGGACTTGTGTTCGAGGACGCCCTCTGCCTGCAAGGTCGAAAGTGCCTCACGGACCGGAATTCGGCTGACGTTCAACCGCTCGGCGAGCTCGCTTTGGTGGACTTTCTGTCCAGGCAGCAGCTCACCCGAGACGATCATCTGCCGGATCTGTTGCAGGCAGCGTTGCGCACCGGTTGGTTCCTTCACGGTGGATACGATAGTGGTCGCGTCGACTTCACCTCGCGTTGAACTGCGGTTGCACTCGTGCGAGGTTGGCCTCGATGCCGGCGACGCAGTCCTCGGTCCCCCACAGAACAACCTGCTCCGCCAACTCGCGCTCGAGAACAGTGGCGACCTCGTCCCGTAGCCCCGCGCGCAACGTCGCCTTCATGGAGCGGACGGCCAACGGTGCACTCGAGGCAATTTCGTGGGCGTACGCCAGTGCCTCTTGCCGGATGTTCGCATCTTCGGCCAATCGGTCCACCAAACCGAGTTCGTGCGCCTGTACGCCCGTCAGCCGCCGCGCCGTGTACAGCAGATCCGCTGCAGACTGCATCGAGACGATTCGGGGCAAGGTGACGCTGAGGCCGAATCCCTGGTGGAACCCCAACGCAGCGAAGTTCGCGTGCAACCGTGTCGACGGCCCGGCGACGCGGAAGTCCGCGGCGCAGGCGAGGCCGAGACCACCGCCCACCGCGGATCCCTGCACTGCCGCAATCACGGGAACCGGAATCTCGAACAGCCGCAACGCCTCGGTGTAGATCGCGCGCACCGTGTCGGCGCGATCGGGCCCCAGTCCACCCTCACCGAAGTTCGCGCCGGCACAGAAGTGTTTGCCCGCCGAGGCGAGAACAATCGCGCGAATGTCTCCACCGTTGACGAGACCGGCTGCCGCATCGGCGATCTGCTGCAGAATCTCCTGATCGAAGTAGTTGGCGGGCGGGCGTGAGAACTCGATGGTTCCGACGTGTCCGTCGATTTCCACGTGCACGGCATCGGTCATGACTTCAGCTCCAAGGTCGGTTGTGGGTCGGTGATCAAGCGCGGCAGGGAGGGCGTCGTCGCGACAGCACTTCCGAGTTGCGTCGCAAGCGCGATGTCGTCGCCGAACTCCGATCGCCAGGCATGCAGTCGTCGGGTGAGTTGTTGCAAGCGGTATTCGCGGGTCATGCCGATCGCACCGTGTGCCTGGTGGGCGGCACGCACGCTCGCGAGCGCATTCTGCGAAACCACCAATTTGGTTGCACACACTTCGAAGTCGGCGTCGCGACGGGTGAGCGCGTGCGCCGTGCGATCCACGGACAGTGTGGACATCGATGCCATCTGTGCGAGGGTGACGATGTGCTGCTGGACGGCTTGGAACTGCGCAATCGGCCTGCCGAACTGCACCCGCTCCGAAACGTAGCGACGGGTCAACGTCGACACCGACTCCATGGCTCCTGCCATCTGTACCGAGCGCAAGAAGGCACCGAGTCTACTGAGAATCCGGGCATCGACCGGGTTGTCACCGTCGACGGTGCGCGCTTCGGAGAACGTCAGACTCTGACGCGGTTGCCCTGCGAAATCCGTCCCGGACCCGATCTCGGCATCGGAGATGTCCAGAAGTACAACTCGATCACCGAGAACTGCCGCCAGCACTGATGCTGCGCTCCCCCATGGCACATCGTGAAAGGTTCCCGATACGTGGCCGTCGCCGATCCGACGCGCATCGTCGCGCTGCGATCCCGGGGCGACGGTTGCGATTCCGGAGGGCACCGGTAGCCCGGCCGCTGCTGCCAGCCTGCCCGCGAGGTACGTCTCGGCGAGAGGCAACGGCGCAGCGTGCCTCGCAGCAGCGCGCTGCACAGTCACGGCGTCGAGGAGCGAGCCACCGGAACCACCAACAGATTCGGGAAGACCGACCAGCGGCAACCCCAGTTCCACTGCTGCGCTCCAAAGTTCGCTGGGAAGACCGTCGATCTCGGCCTGCGCCGCCACTTCGGTGCCGGACTTCTCGGCGAAGAATTGCTCGACCATCGCTTCGAGGTCGGCGTCGAATGTGTACGCGTTGATCTCTGACCCCGAATTCATCGGTTCAACCCTTTCACGATCACGGTGCGGAGAATTTCGTTTGTGCCACCGCGAATCGACCACGACGGTGCCACCAGCACAGCCCGGGCGAGCAGTGACTCGTACGGGTCGTCGGATGCAAGGTCCGGAGCCCGGCCGAGGTGCCGTGCCACGGTGGCAACACAGTCCTGTTCGAAGCGTGTTGCCATTTCCTTGATCAGCGCGGCCTCCGTGACCGGCGAGCGACCCGCGTCGACCATTCGCGCAATGGACAGCGACATCCCACGAAAAGCCCAGCAGCGCGCGGCAATCGAGCCCAGATCGGCCAGGGCCGCGGGGCCGCCCTGCGCCGCCCGGTTGGCTGCCCAGTTCTCGAGGACCGGCATCAACGACATCCAACGGTCGACGCCACCTCGCTCGAGTGCGAGTTCACCGGTGTTTTGTCCCCAGCCCGCTCCGACGTCGCCGAGGCGGCGCGAGTCCGGCACGAAAACGTCCTGGAACGACACCTCGCAGAAGTCCTCGCTTCCGTCGATGAACGGAATGGGTGAGACGGTCAGGCCATCGCTGTCGCGATCGACGATCAGCTGAGTGAGTCCGTTGTGCTTGTCTGCCGAGGTTCGAAGCAGGGCGAGTATGTGTGTGGCGTGGAAGGCACCGGTGGTCCAGATCTTGGTTCCGTTGACTTTCCATCCGCCCTCGACACATTCGGCGCGAGTTCTTACCGATGCCAGGTCCGAACCCGAGTCGGGTTCACTCATTCCGATCGAGAACGAGAACTCACCGTTCGCGATACCTGGCAGGAAGTGCCGCTTCTGTTCTTCCGTGCCGTTGGCTGCGATGCTCGGACCTGACTGTCTGTCTCCGATCCAGTGATAACCGACGGGTGCCCCGCGCGCGAGAAGTTCTTCCACGACGACCAATCGATCCACTGCCGACCGCCCGCCCCCGCCGTATTCCTTCGGCAGAGACATTCCGAGCCAGCCACGGCTACCGAGATCTCGCGAGAACTCCGGATCCACTGCCCCGGACATCCCGAGTCCGAGCGGGTAGCTACCGGGGGTGAGCCGCTCGTCGAGGTACTCCCGCACTTCTGCCTGAAGTTCGAGTTCCTCGATCGTCAGTTCTGTTGCGTCGAAACGCATGGACGTCTCCGATCAGTTGAATTCATCGACTAGGTTCTCAAGAAACATATACAAAAATGTTACCATCTTGAATGTGACTGTCCGCCAACAGCACCCGGCTACTCTCTCGACTAGCCGCCCAGCAGAACTGCGGAGCCGATCTCGAACAGGCGCTCAGGCAGGTCGTCACGACGACGTAGCCGGCCGATACGCACCGCGTTTTCCACAACGGTCAATGCGGCATTGACGGTTATTCTGGCCGTCGCGGGTTCGAGCCCCGGACGAACGTCGTCGAGCATCTTGACCCACAACGCGACGTACTCACGCTGATTCTGTTCGCACGTGCGGCGGAACTTGTCCGGCAATTGGTCGAGTTCACTGATCAACAGTCCGATCAGATGACGCTCGTTGATCGCGAAATCAATATGTGCCGCAAGCAATCCGGACAACGCATCCTCCGGTCCCGATGCGGCAGCGAGCGCCTGCGCAACACCGATCCGCCGCCGCTCACCACCTCGCGAAACCGCCGCGATCAGAAGGTCGATCTTGGCATCGAAGTGGTTGTACACATTGGGGCCCGTAGTTCCGGCAGCCTCACCGATGTCCTCGGTGTTGACCGCCTGGTACCCACGCTCGTCGAACAGACGAATTGCTTCGGTCAACAAGAGTTCACGCCTGGGCATCGCCAACGGAACGTGACCGGTCGGCGTCTCCACCTTCACCTCGGAGTGGCCGAGTTCCGTATGCACCGCCCGCTCCGCCAACTCCGCCAGCAGCAGTTCCATCTGACGTCTCGGCAGGGACACCCGATGCGAGGACACACTGTTGAAGACAGCGATGAGAGCCCAGGCGAGTAGATAGCTGTCTTCCTCGTCGAGTTCGGGGCGTTCCGTTCGGATCAGCGCAGCATCGCGTGCGGCAGCACTCTTGAGCGTCGCGCGCATTTCTTCCCGTTGCTCGTCGGGTAGGTAGCGGGCTTCGCGTTGCCACAGCAGCGAGAGCCCTCGACGACGAGATACCGACGCCGCAAGCTCGGCGATCATCGATTTCAGATCCTCGGACCCGGCGACCCGGTCGTAGAGCGATTCGATGCCCGCGTTGACCGCGGCGTAGAGAAGATCCGGCTTGTTCTTGAAGTGCCGATACAGGGCAGGCGCCGTGATTCCAACTCCCGCAGCCACCTGCGCAACGGACACGTTGTGATAGCCGTGCTCACGGAAAAGTTCACCAGCAGCAGCAAGTATCTGCTGCTTGCGGTCGTGGGGCCGACGTACGACCATCGTGACTCTCTCCTTCGCGACAACCGGAATTTCCGAACAAACCGGAATTCCGAACAACCAGTGTTGCATCGTCAAACACACGTCTATGAGTTATTATTCACTTATTGCCGGAAAACAACAGCTCATTCCGCAGTTTTCTCTCAACATCTGGTTAGAGAACCTTACCTCACCTCAGAACCGGACACCTGACTTCAGGGTACCGAGCCCAAGGAGAATCACGTGCAACGAACCGTCTACAACAGCGATCACGATACGTTCCGTCACATGATTCGGACGTTCATCGCCCGTGAGGTCGTCCCACACTTCGCAGAATGGGAGGAAGCCGGCATGGTTCCCCGGTCACTGTATCGGCAGTTGGGTGACCTCGGAATATTCGGAATCGAGCTACCCGAGGAATACGGCGGCGGCGGGGAGACGAGCTTCAAGTATCAGGCAGTGATCCGTGAGGAGACCGCACGGGCAGGGGTCACTTTCGGCGCCGACGTCGTCCACACGTGCCTCGTCCTTCCCTATCTGGTCGAGTACGGCAACGACGAACAGAAAGCGCGGTGGCTTCCCGGTTTCCTCTCCGGTGAACTGATGACCGCCATCGCGATGACGGAACCGGGCGCCGGTTCCGACCTTGCCGGGATCAAGACAACTGCGAAACTGTCCGGTGACGGCAGCCACTACGTGCTCAACGGATCCAAGACGTTCATCACCGGCGGAGTGCAGGCCGACTTGATTCTCGTGGTCGCCCGCACCAGTCCTGCAGGCGATGCGGACCGCCGCGCTGGTCTGTCGATTCTCTGCGTCGACACCACGTCGGAAGGCTTCAGCGTCGGTCGCAAGCTCGAGAAGTTGGGGCTGCGAGCGCAGGACACCGCAGAACTGTCGTTCACCGATGTCCGCGTGCCGATCGAGAACCTCCTCGGAGAGGAAGGTGCCGGGTTCGGCTACCTCACCCGAAATCTCGTCCGGGAACGACTCGGCGCCGCCGTGGGGTCTTACGCGAATGCGAGCGCAGCAATCGAGTTCGCGACCGCATACGTCAAGGAGCGCGAGGTCTTCGGCACCCCCGTGGCTCAGTTCCAGAACACGAAATTCGTCTTGGCAGAATGCTCGGCAGAAGTCGCGGCCGCGCAAGCTGCGGTCGACCGAGCACTCGATCTGGACGAGATCCGCGAGTTGACCGTCGCGGACGCCGCGAGGATCAAGCTCTTCTGTACTGAAATGGCCGGCCGCGTCATCGACAAGTGCCTGCAACTACACGGCGGATACGGCTACATGCGTGAATACCCGATCTCACGTCTGTATGCGGACACACGGGTCAACCGAATCTATGCGGGTTCGAGTGAAGTGATGAAGACGATCATCGCCAAGGACATTGGCATCTGACTCAAGCTGATTCGGCCCCACCTCGACAATCGAAGTGGGGCTGAATCTTTGTGATTCCGCCTGATCAAGCAGGGAGGAAGATGCTCTTGGCCTCGAGGTACGCTGCCAGACCTTCCGGGCCGAATTCGCGCCCCACTCCCGAATTCTTGTAACCGCCGAAGGGACCAACGACGTCGAATCGTTGGCAGTTGACCGAGAAGGTGCCGGTGCGAATCTGCCGTGCCACCTCGACGCCGTGCTCAGTGTCCGCGGTCCAGACTGCTCCGGAGAGTCCTAGATCGGAATCGTTGGCAATCGCGATTGCGTGGGCTTCGTCTTCGAAAGGAATCAGGCAGACGACCGGCCCGAAGATTTCCTCGCGAGCAATCCGCATGGAGTTGTCGACGTTGCCGAAGACCGTGGGTTCGACGTACCAGCCCGTCGAAAGCCCCTCCGGAACAGACCCTCCCGTCAAGATCTTCGCACCCTCTGCCTCGCCGATTCCGACATAGTCGAGCACTCGTCGCTGCTGCGCCGCACTTGTCATCGGGCCGATCACAGTCGCCGGATCGGTAGGATCGCCGACCTTCATCGCCGCGACTGCGGCAGCGAACTTCTCCGCGATCTCGTCATACCTGCTGACCGGCAACAAAATACGCGTCAGCGCGACGCAGGCTTGACCGCTGTTGGCGAACGATCCGGCCAAGATATTGGGCAGCGCCTGATCGACATCTGCGTCTTCGAGGACTATCGCAGCCGACTTGCCACCGAGTTCGAGGGTCACCCGCGTGAGATTCGCCGCCGCAGCGGCCATGATCGCCTTACCTGCTGCCACCGAACCGGTGAAGGCCACCTTGTCGATTCCGGGGTGGGCAACCAGATAAGCGCTCACGTCTCGTTCGGCAGGCAAGACGGTCAGCACTCCCTTTGGAAGCCCTGCCTGTGAACAGATCTCGGCCAGCAAGTTCGAATCGAGCGGTGTCTCCGGAGCCGGTTTCAAGATCACCGCGCATCCACTCAAGAGTGCCGGAGCAAGTTTCGCAGCGATCACCAACTGTGGCACGTTCCACGGAACGATTGCGGCCACGACACCCACCGGTTCGTGACGGATCAACATCGGGCCGCCGACGCCCGCACGCGACTCTTCGAACGGGAACTGCGCCGCAACGGCACACGCCGCGCCGTAGGCCGCAACGGCTCCCAACACCTGCGTGCGCATCGCCGAACTGGCCGGAGCACCGTTCTGCCGCGAGATCAGCGCTGCGAATTCCTCACTCCTGGCGAAGATCGCGTCCTTGATGCGAGTGACGACCGCGATGCGATCAGCAAGAGGTGTCTGTGCCCACTCCCCGGAATCGAATGCCGCCCTCGCGATCTCCACTGCGCGGTCGACGTCCGCCGTCGACGCCGCTGGGACCGAACCGATCACGCGCTCCGTGTGCGGCGACATCACCTCGATGACTCCACTACCGGACGGCGTCACCCATTCACCGCCGATGAATAGTTCCGTGTACTCGAGACGTGTTTCCATGCTCGTCCACTCCTAGGATTAGTGTTCAACGGATCAGTGTTTCGAACCATCGAATCTGCCGCAGACCATCAGATTCAGATCATAAAGTTAATTCTCAATAATGCAACCATGCTTTTCGCTCACCCTTGACACATTTAAGGATATTGCCTTACCGTGGCGTAAGACCCCACCCGAACGAGTAAGGATGACGGACATGACGGCATTCGTGAGCGGACAGATCTATCCGATAGCAACCGATCCACTCGCCGCCTACGGGCCGCTCGTGGCCTCTCGCACCGCGGAGGGATTCGAAGTGTTGCCGTACACTCGTTTCACACTCACTCCGACGACGCCTACCATCGGTGCAGAAATCTCGGGAATCCAACTGAGCGGCCAACTCTCGGATGAGACGATGTCGGAACTTCGCCGAGCGCTACTCGAATGGAAAGTACTCTTCTTCCGCGATCAAACTATCGATCGCAGCGAACACCGAGATTTCGCGAGTCGATGGGGCTCACTGGAACAGCATCCGTTTTTCAAGTACACCCAACCCGGTCAAAGCGAAGCCGACATAGTCACACTTGCAAAAGATGCGATGACCGGCGGGGTCGAGAACAACTGGCACAACGACGTCAGTTGGCACGAATTCCCCTCGTTCGCAGCGGTATTGCGCGCAGTCGAGGTACCCCCGGTCGGAGGCGATACCTTGTGGGCCGATACCGGAGCGGCATACGAGCTACTCCCAGAGGGCATCAAAGAACGCATCGACCAGCTTGTTGCCGAGCATGATTGGATCAATTCGTTCGGCAAGCACATGGATCCGTCGACGGTGGCGAAGTTGCGTCCACAGTTCCCGGCGGTTCGACATCCGGTGGTGAGAGTGATTCCCGAGACCGGCCGAAAGGTTCTCTTCGTCAATCTCAGCTTCACCCAGAGGATCGTCGGGGTGTCCGAAGCCGAGTCCGACGAGCTACTCACCCTGCTCTATCGACACGTACATCGTCCCGAGTTCCAAGTACGACTCAAGTGGCGGACGAATACGATTGCATTCTGGGACAACCGAACTTGTCAGCACTACGCGGCCAGCGACTACTTCCCCGCCCGCAGGGTGATGGATCGAATCTCGATAGTCGGCGACAGACCCGTGGGCACTCGCTGACGCGGCAGCCTCAGGAGCTGACGAACGACTCGACCATCCGTCGTTCGGCGGCCCTGTCTGCAAGAGGCCACGCCAACAGCATCAACACGATCCGAACCACCCACTGCGACTGTTGACCTTCGGGATCCAATCCAGCAAGTTCGAGTGCAGTACGCGGCAGCAACGGAGAAGACACGAGATACTCGTCTATACCGTTGGCCCGCGCCGCCGCAAGGCCATGGCTCATGGCGGCGTCGGCTCTGATCGCGTCGACGGCGACGAGGATCGACTCCACGATCCGCTCGTCGCCGCGCAGTGATTCGACGGCAGCCGCAACCTGGCTCGCCACGGACGCCGCACCTCGCGACAACAGCCCCTCACGGATCGCGGACTTGCCACCCACGTAGCGGTAGAGCGTCGCCCGCGAACAGCCTGCGCGGGAAGCGACGTCGTCGGCATTGAACCGATCGAATCCCTGTTCTCGAATCAGCTCTGCTGCAGCCGCGAAGATGCGCTCGGTTGCGAGTTCACGGCGGTTACCGCCGGCCAACCAGTCGGCGGCGCGGCGCTCGTTCACACCGGTCACTCTCCGTCACCTCGTCTCACCTCGAGACAGATTCAATCAGAAATCTCAAGGCTACGGAAGGCCGCGAGCCTCTGACCTGGGAGAAGTACGAGGGGGTCGATGTGCGTGAGATTTTCTCAAAATGCCAGTTCAGAGGCCTTTTCCACCTGTTGACTTCTCCTCGCTGGCCGTGAAATCTTCCATTCGTGACACCACCGACGCTGGACATCAACCCCTTCCTCCCGTCGAATATCGACGACCCTTACCCGCTCTACGACGTACTCCGGCGCGAGCACCCCGTGTATCGAATACCCGATACCGACTTCTATCTGGTGTCGACGTGGGAACTGGTCACCGAAGCCGTTTCCCGTACCGAGGACTTCTCCTCCAACCTCACCGGCGTACTGGTTCGAACACCGGACGGATCTGCCGTGACGTTCGACATGAACGGCGGCGGGCAAGCCGTTCATGTCCTCGCGACCGCCGACGAACCCGACCATCAGCACCATCGCAAACTTGTCCTGCCGACACTGGTCGCCAAACGCATACGAGCACTCGAGCCGACGATGCTCGGGTACACGCAGCAGTTGTGGGACAACGGCTTCGACGGTCGCCACATCGACTGGGTCACGTCGATTGCGGACACCCTCCCACTGCAGATGGTTGCCGCACTGATCGGCTTGCCGACAGCCGACGTCCCCCAATTGCTGGCGTGGTCTTACGACAGCACCGAACTTCTCAGCGGCATCGTGACGGCGGAACGGTTTACGGACGTCGTCAACTCGGCGGCCGAACTCACCGGGTACCTCTACAGCAAGTTTCGTGAGGCGCGGACAAACCCGGTCGACGATCTACTCGGAGACCTCGTCCACTGCTGTGACGCAGGCGAACTCAGCGAAGACGTGGCCGTGCTGATGCTGGTGCAACTCGTCGGTGCGGGTGGCGAATCAACCGCCGGACTGATCGCCAACTCTGCACGGCTACTCGCCGAGCGCCCCGAGATACAGACGCAGCTGCGCGAGGACCCTCTACTCGTGAGCGCATTCCTGGAGGAGACGCTCAGACTCGAGTCGCCTTTTCGCGGACACCACCGACATGTCAATGCGGACACAACCCTCGGCGGAGTGGCGCTACCCGCCGGCAGTCATCTCATACTGCTGTGGGGCTCGGCGAACCGCGACCCGGAGTCGTTCGCCGAGCCACACGCGATGAACCTCGACCGGGCCAATCTCCGAGCGCATTTCGCCTTCGGCAAGGGAGCACATTTCTGTGTCGGGGCCGCGCTGGCCAGGCTGGAAGCAAAGACCGCCATCGCCGTACTTCTCGAAAACAGTTCGCATGTCACAGTCGATTCCGAATTCCCGCCACGTTGGGTCCCCAGCATGTTCGTACGGCGCCATCAGAGTTTGCGTCTCGCTGTCACCGGATAGTTTCACTCAGTTGTCGAAATTGTGGGCTATCCAATCGATTGTCTGCATTCCGAACAGGTCTGTCCCCCAACCGTATGGATCCGCGACTGCGCGATCCATACTGCAGTCCGTGGGCTGATAGCTCACGTCCGTCCCTCGGCTTCTGTACGTGTCCGCCAGTTCTCGCGCATCAGCTGCCGGTACAAGTGACATCGGGGAGTCGTCCTTTGCGCACGAAGTTATCAATACCTTCGACGCCGGAGCACCGTGGCCCAATACGTTGTCGTCGTACGCACGCTGGAAGCTGGGTTCTGTGATCGGATCGATTCCCGGCGCGAAAAGGCTTGCCAACGGTACGAACGGAAGCGTGAAGTACGCCGGCATCTGGCACTCACCCCGGTACACGTCGGCAATCACTCGGCCCACGGGATTGAGCTTGTCGTTCAACTTCATCTCGGGATACCACGGTTCGAGACCGAGGAGCGTCGCAAATCCGAAGCCCGCGCCGACCGAGGAATCTGTTGTCTCCATGAATGTTCGGGGCTTGATCACCATGCCCTCGAGGACTGTCGAGACGATATCGAGTTCCGGCGCGTAGGACTGCGCAGATTCTGCGGCGAATGCCGAACCGACTCCACCACCAGCGATTCCGAACAACGCAATCTCCGCCTCCGGATTCAGCTCGGAATCCTGCAGCTGAAATGCTGCGCGCACTGCATCCAACTGGGCGTGCCCGGCGAACTTACCCGCGAAGACACCGTGGGGATCACGGTCTCCGTTGTTCCCGACGTCGGAAATCACTACGGCATAGCCTTTTCCGAACATCAGCGCCAGTGGACCCAAGGCCGACCAGGAGGCGCCGTCCAGCGGATCGCCGCCGGTCCAGTGTGAACTCGGATGACAGTAGCCGCCGACGCTGTCGTTGGCCTCCTGATAGCTGATGATCTTCTTCTCCGACGCCGGCGTTCCGTCGATCGGGATCATCATGATTCCAGTGCTCACTACCGGCGTCGAACCGTCGATTCCGGTTGTGACATACATGATCTTGTAGGCGTCGAGCTGTCCCGGTCTGTATCCGGTGAACAGTACATCCACCTTCTTCGACTTCAGGAGATCACCGGGACGCTCGGCGCCGGTCAACACCGGCTCGTCGTAAAACGGATCATCGGCGGTGAGAGCAGTGAAGATCTCCTCTTCGGATGCGAACTCCCCTGAACTGAGAGCACCGACGGTGAACCCGTTGAATACCTCTCCCAGAGTTGGGGTGTCGGTCCGAAACTCCTCGGATACAGGAGTTTGCACGTCTTTCGGGACATCATTGTCCGGCACCTCAGCTCCGGCCGTTGCTGGCAGGACCAGCGCAACGGTCAGCGCTACCAGCGGCGCCAACCTTCGGAATGTCGCCGACGACATCACTGAACCGTCACTTTCAAACTGGAGAGGGCCGATTCGAGAGTTTGTGGGAGGGTCATCATCGGGCGGTGGCTCTCCAATTGAATTTCGTAGGGAACACTCAATGTGGCTACGAGCCGTGGCCAATCTTCTTCGACCATCGCTCGGTACTTCGGCAATAGCTGTGAGGTGATGTAGTCCCACCGGTCCTCGTACACCGACCAGTTCCAATCCGGCAGCGGCATCGTCACGTTCGCGGTGCGTCCGTCGGCGAGTGTCGTCGTGAACTCGAGGGGCCGGAACGAGCGAGGCGGGACCACGCCGGCGACCGAGGGCGAGCCGGCAACGGTCGATGCGTAGGTGATCGCTTCTCCCACATCACCTTTGTAGGCGCGCACGGTATCCCACTGGTCGCGGATGATCACCCCTTGCTCACGTTGGAGCAGCGCAACGTTCCCCAGTGCGATCCGATTCGAATCACTGGACGCGACATCACGCCAGGCGTCCATGACATCCTTGCCGAATAGTCCGGCACTCTGCATTTCCTCCAGTGCAGGAAGCCCTTCATCCACGTATGCCTGATGCATCGGCATCAGATCCGAGAAGATGTTCTTCTGCATCACCAGGATCATCCCCAGCACATAATCCAAGTCGTCCGCCGTGACGTTCCTGCCCACCGCCGCGAGTGCGCGCAGCCCTGCCGGCAATTGGTTCAGCGCCTGCACGCCAACCTGATCCGTGACCTGAGAAACTATCGAATTGGCAACCTGCTGGAGATTCGGAAACGAGTACACGTCCGCCATCAGTTCGAAGTCGATCAGTCCCCCGCCGAAGTCTGCGCCTACCTGTCCGCCCATGCCCGCCCACTGCAATTCCGGGTGCCCGAGTTGCAGATCCTCGTAGTAGCGGTACGACTTCACCAGGTTGGTGCGATTAGCCGACACTCCGGCGCGCGGGTTCCACGATGAGAGATCGATTCCGGCGGCTTCCGTGGCAGCGACCAATCGATACTGAAACAGCAAGGCCGCATAGGATTCCGGACTGCGACCACTGGCGCGGGCTTCTTCCACAAGGGCTTGCAAGGTGCCGAGATCAGTCGGCAACGCGGGATGGACACCGCCCGGACCGTGTTCGGCATTCCGATTCACCAAAGGCAAGTTCACATACTCGTCCAGTTCGGACGCCGAGGCTGATGTCTGGACCGACAGCAACGCGGACATCGCCAGCGCACATGCCGCCGTGGCTGCCAATACGTCGCGCGCCCAACGACGTCGCCGAACTACGGCCCCCAGGTTTAACCGCATATCGGTCCTCGTACTCAGGTCGGCAATCGCCCCGATCGATTGCCGAATTCATACTTACTTTGCAGTAAGATAGCTGAATCTGTAAGAAATACCAAATGCCGAATCAACATCTACACAGCGACTGAAGCCATTGCAGATGAGAATCCTTTACCCCGCATGGCCGGCATCGAAACCCACTCGACAAGCGATCAACCAGCTATCCGCGCCCCCAATCTGCGGCTCACATCCGCTCCGATCACAGTTCATTTTCAGCTGCCTCCCAGTAGATTCGTCAGACTTCCGAAAATTGTTGCACAACATACAGTTAGCTCTCACAACTCGTCACGCTCGGACGTTTGTCCGACTAGAATTCGGAGTTATGAAAACTATCAGTTACTCATCTCGAAAGCCTGGTGCGCTATGGAGCACAGTCATTGGGATACTCACGGCCCTCGTACTTGCACTGGTGGGCGGAGCGCTGATGCCGTCGCTCGCTCACGCAGCGGACGGTGAGAGTGGAATCATCGAGTACTCCGCGGACTACTCGACCTGGGGAGATACTTCCAAAATCGTCTGGAGCACAGACATACTCATCCCGGGTGGGACCAACACAACCACATTTTACGTCCGAAACGCATCGGACCGCGCAGGTGAGGCACACTTCTACGTCGGAGATTACGAAATCAGCGACGGCATGGAAGCATTCCTTCGTGTCGACGTAAATGGCGTCGCCGGCAATCCGCTCACCGTCACCGGCAATGCCGCCACACCAAGGACCCAGTTGAACTCGGTCCACCTCGCACCGGGCCAAAGTGCCAAGGTTGCCTTCGTCATCGGAATGCCCTTCGAAGCAGGGAATTCGTCGCAGAACGGCAGTATTACGCCGAACTGGAGTGTAGACCTCACGCTTGATTCCACCGATACACCCGTCACGCCCGGCGGAACCGGATCACTCGATTTCGGTTCCCTGAATTTGGGGTCGGCGAGCTTCGGTTCACTCGACACCGGATCAGTAAAGACCGGATCTGCCAGCTCCGGATCGCTTGATGTCGGATCGCTCGGCAAGTCGGTCACATTCATCGGATAACCGCCCCCTACAACAATTCACAAAGTGAGGCCGGGTAGCAAATCTGCTACCCGGCCTCACTTCTGAACAGCTATTACTCTGGCGTCGACCGCGCCTTATCATGCAGGTATCTGCACCAGATTCACGTCGAATCGCGCCAAGTTCAACGACTGATCCATTGACACCGCTGTCGCGGAATCCTTGTCGAAGGTGAAACGTATTGCCACATCGACGATCTTGCCGTCCTTCGACGTACTGACCACAGTTCCGTCCGCACCGACCGGCACTGGTACACCATCGAGCTTGACTTCCGTGACCGGCTTCAGCTGGGCAACCAGAGCAGCTCCGCCGGAGACACCCAGATCACTGGTCGACAGCTTTGCCTTCATTTCAGTTCCCTTGATCTCCAACGCGAAACTGGCGTGATAGGTCAGAACGTCGCCCGGCACGACAACCATTGTCGAAAGGTCGATCGGACCGTTCTGATCCGTCCATGTTGGTGCAGTGACGGTTTTCAGCGCCAACGAACCGGATTCGACCGGAGTAGTCACGACAGGGGTAGTCGTAGCCGGAACGGAAGTGGTCGTGGTGGGCTTGCCGCCGCCTGAGGAACCCAGCGAGCCGGTATCAGCACAGCCCGTCAGGAATGCCGCTCCGCCGAGTACGACCAGCGATACCCCGATCATTCTGGTACGTCTCGCGTTCCATCGACTTGCGGGAACGATACGATCATTCATCCGAACTCTCCCGTCCCCGAATTCCCTCTGTTCTTTATTCATCACTTCTGCCCGTCGATCCAGGCAGCGATCTCTGCGGGAGCTTCGCCGGAGGGGTTCTTCTCCGAGACACCCGTTGCGGCATTGACTCGATAAACGTTGGCGCCGTCCACGATCCACAGGTCGTCTGCGTCAGACTGCCACATCACGGTCGCCGTGGCGCTCACCGGTGTGCTCGACACCGCCGTACCCGAACTATCGGTGACCACCACTGCGACGCTGGCACCGTCCTGCATCAACGCTGCGCTGTAGCCGGTCAGCGATGTCTGCGCCGCACCCAATGCCACCGGCGCTTCCTTCGTGGTCGTGCTGGTTGTCGTGGTTGCATCCGTTGTCGTCGTTGCATCCGTTGTCGTTGTCGGAGTTGTCGACTGAGTCGTAGTGCTGGTCGAGGTCTCCGTTGTTGTGGTGGGACCGGTCGTGGTTGTCACGTCAGCCGTAGTGGGAGCCGTCGTCGACGTGCCTGTCGTTGTCGGTGTACTGGACGTGGTGGTCTCGGCAGCCGTCGCGGTTGTCGGAGCAACTCCGCGAGCAAGCTGCTCAGTTTCAGCGACAGCCGCGCCGGCGATCGAGCCTGCCTCACCTTGGCAATAGATGCTTGTCTGAGACGCAGGTTGGCGTAGGTTCCACCCTCGCCAGTCCGTTGACGATTCGCCCGTGATTCGGTTGATCGTGTAGATGCGAAGCGTGTACGTGTATGAGTTGAAAACGCTGTAACCAGCATCTGTGTAGTAGATAGTGGATGAGACCTGGGTTCCTACTGCGGCACCGACACCGGGATCGTATCCCCATGTTTTCATCAACGAGTTTCCGTTGTAGTACCGCGCCTCGTAGCGATATTGGGGGCCTATGTGACTCCACTTAACAGTGGACGATTGAGAGCCACCTATGCCGTTTGTCGTGCAACTGACGCTGCTCGTTGCAGGATTGATCTTCCCGCTCACGGTAATGGCACCACTCGTTGCGACGGCAGTGTCTGTGAAAGCCGCTGCGGTACCGCTCACCTGCGTAACACCGATCAGTGCAAAGGCCGAGACACCGAGAACCGCAAGCTTTCGGAGCGAGAACGCCGAGCGATATCCGCCTGTCCCGCTGCTCGAAGAAACCATCGGAAACTCCATCGTTGCAGCGGCTTCCGTGTCCACACTGCCAACTCCTCCACTCGGACCGTCATCCGAATCCTTGCGGCGAGAGTTGGGCCGGAAGGCAATGATCACCAATCCGCCGACCAACGCTCCGCCGAGGAAGATCGCGAGTGGGCTGGAGAGCCAAGCAATTGCGTAGCCCAGGCCCCCGACGCTGAAGAAAATGCGGTCGGCTTCGGTGATGAAGTAGGGCTCCACGTCTGGCTTGGCATTTGCGTCGCCCTTGAGAGTCACCGTGACGGAGTTACCAGCCTGCTGGTCAAGTTCGTACACGCGGTGTGTGATGCGCGTGCCCTGTCCGTTGACGACGCTTACGACGTCGCCCACTGAGAGGTCGGTGGCGGGCACGGTTCGAGCCAATGCCAAGGAGCCAGTGGTGATTTCGGGAGACATCGAACCCGAACGAAAGACGAGCGGCTTGATGCCGAACAGCATCGATGCCGCGGCGGCGAGAACACAGATGAGTCCAGCCACCGCCCCTATTGTCAGCGCGAGTTCGCGACCGGCACGTGCCGATCTCGAACTGCCGAGAGTTGTGTGATCAGACATGGTCACCTCAGGCCGTCGTCGCCGCGAACTGGAATGAAACATTGATCGACTTGTTCTGTTGTGCCGAAAGCACTCCCGTATCGAGCGCAACCTTGAAGCACAGAGTCTCAGAACCTGTATTCGCAGCCAACTGACGTCCTGTTGTGATGATCGGAGTCGCGGCAGTCGTCGACAAGCCGACCGGGCCGGCAATCGGGGTTGTGCAACTCTGATCGAGAACAGTCACCTTCATAAACGGGGCAAGCGCGGCCTCGCCTGTTGCGGTTGCTGCCATGGTGTATTTGAACTGTGCCGCGCCAGTGTTCTGTACAGGCAGAGTTGCCGTGACACTGTCGCCGGGCATCATGCCCGTCTTGGTCAACGCGGTGAAGCCGTAAGCAGTCGGATCTCCCGGGTCACCGTTGAGCTTCATCTCGATCGAACCGGTGCTGAATACGCCGGAAGTCGCTGTAGCGTTGTCAGTCCACGCAGCAAGAGTGCCAACGGCACCGAGGCCCAGGACAATTCCCACCGACATGATCGCGCGTGCGCGGCCGCTGGTTGCGCCCCGGACCAGACGTGTACCGAGCGAGGCGGGCGCCTGCTGCTCCTCGTGCTTAGACATGGCTGTGCCTTTCTTGCTGCTCAACTCGAGGCGCCGGCGCACTCGGTTCGGAAGGTTGGGGGTCTGCAGACGCAGAACGTCGCCGGGTACGGTCACGGACCGATCCGACGAACATGAACACGGCATAGATCGACAGTGCGCCGACGACAACCGTCAGCATCACCGAGCGCATCTGCCCCGTGATGGCGTTGTATACGTACCCGATGTACGGCACGCTGTACCACACCTTGCCGCGAATCTGCTCCGGTACAACGGGATTCTGATCCGCTATCGGATTTGCATCGCCTTGTGTGACGAAGGTGAGATCACCAGCGGAGTTGAGTCGCACCATCGTGATTCGGTGCGTAACCACATCGGGCTTCCCCGACTCGATTTGGTAGGTGATCGCATCACCAGCCTGCAATTGGGCAGCGTCCTGCGGTTTCACCACGATAAGGGTGCCGGGTGGATAGGTGGGCTGCATCGAGCCGGTCAACACAGTGAAGGGCGTCGACCCCGTCAAACGTGGAACAACGACCGTCGACAACAGAATCGCCAGAACACCCAGCAGCAGAGCCCACGAGACGATATTGCGGATCCACCACCAGGCGCCGGTTCTCTGATCAGAACCCTTCACTGCGTGCGTCATACCGACTCCGCTTCGAATGAGAAGTGCACGCTCGTGGAGACACCAGAAGCAACGTCAGGACCGACAGTGCCACGCAGGCACAAGATATCGGTACCGCCGGCAGCGACAGTGCGCCATCCCGGAGCTGTCGGTACCTGAGCACCGACCATGGGCCCGTCGTAGATCGCGGTGCCGGCAGCTGTGCCTTGGGCGGGGCAACCGGCCTCTGAAGTCACTGGCGTCACCGCGAGTGAGAGCGGAACATCAGCGGAAGACTGCGCGACGTTCTGGATCCGGTAATTGAGAGGAACATTTCCGGAGTTGTGAACTGTCAACGGAGCCTGTGCATATGCGTTGGGGAACATACCGGTGGCGCCCAGAGCAGTGAAGTCGTAACTGCTCTGGCCGCTACCGGCACTGCCCACCGTCAGGTCGAGGATCCCGGACTGGATCGTGCCACCGGACAGTGTTTCAGCGGCCGTCCACCGCGCGCTGGTCTGCTGCACCGATACAAAGATCAGTCCGATGACCAGCGCGGCGGCAGTTGCCCACCAACGGTAGTGCTTACGCAAGCCTTAGGCCTGATCGAGAGTGACGTTGAAGTTCGTCAGATCGACCTGGCTGTCCTGCGAACTGTTGGTTGCTGGAGCCTTCGTGAAGTCGAAGACAACATTCACGCTGACGACGTTGTCGTTGTTCGCGGAAGTGATGACAACGCCTGTTCCGTTCGTCGGCAACGGAGTCGCTCCGACCGTCGCCGTCGTGACCGGAGCCATCTCGGCCTTCAGCGTGCCGGTTCCCGTGATCGTCGAAGCATCCGCCTTGAGCGTCGCGCTCAGATTGTTGCCCACAGCACCGATCTTGACGGAGCCGGAGTAGGTGAGGACGTCGCCAGGCGAAACCTTGAATGTGCTGATGGTGACGGGGGCCGCGGTACCACCGTTGACAGCTGCATTCGAAACCGTCCACGACGGGGTTCCTTCGGTCGTCAGCGTCAGCTTGCCCGAAGAAATAGTGCCGCCGTTCAGAGGCGCGTTTGCGTTCCACGCCGCCATGGTTCCCGCGCCACCGGCGAGGAGAAGTGCTGCTGCACCGGCCGCGACTGCGCCCTTGGTTGCCTTGTTCATGGAGAACACTCTTTTCGTCTGGTCCCCGTGGCGGGGAGCTTGCAGGGTGAGAAAGCTGGTCGGATCCAGTCATGTGCGCCCTGGTACGGGCAGAGGGTTTCGTTCATCCGTGGTCAGTGAGGGGTCGTAGCGGTAAGTGCAGAGCGAGAGCGTGTTGCGGAAAGATTGCGAGCCGTTCTCGCGAACGGGCCATTCCTCTCTCGTGCTGTCGACGTCCGCTTGCGTCGTTTAGATTTTTACCACACGTATCAGTAATTTTTGGCGAAAAGCTGGTCGAATGTCCAGAAGATTGTTGAAACCTGAACTTGACTACAGAATCGCCTCTCACCTGGACTATTGGAAAAACCTAGCGCTTTGTTGCAACCCGTTTGCTGAAGTAACCTTCGTCCAGATGGTCCTTGGGGTCCGAAAATGAACTGAAACAGGTTCTACAAACTTTTGGTTTGTTTTGGAAATTGTTCGACTGCCACTACTTCGAAAGCAGCGACAATCGAGCAACAACTAAGGCGGAGGCCCTACGCCTCGAAGACGGTCTCACCGCCGACAACCGTGCGCAGGACCGACAGTTCGTTCAATTCCTGAGAAGCGCTCCGCAACGGATCTCCGTCGAGCACAACAAAATCCGCCAAAAGTCCCACCGCTATCCGACCTTTGTCCGATGACTCACCGGTGAGACGGGCGGCAGCGCTTGTGTAACCGGCCAACGCATCGGACGCGGAAACCCGTTGCTCTGCACCCAGAACATGACCTTCTCGCGTCACACGGTGTACGGCTGTGTTCATCGTGAAGAGCGGGTTCACGGGAGTGACAGGGCAGTCGCAATGCAGCGCGTAGGCAAGCCCGGCCGCCACGACCGACGCCACGGGGCTGATCCGCTCGCCACGACCCGGTCCGAGGAACCGATCACGGTGCCGGTCGCCCCAGTAGTAGACGTGGTTCACGAAGATCGACGCCACCACCCCGAGGTCGACCATCCGCGCGATCTGATCCTCCCGCAATGTCTGAACGTGCTCGAGTCGATGTGAGACCTCGACGCCCGGGTGCGCTGCCCGCGCCGCGGCAATTGCGTCCAGTGCGAAATCGATGGCTTGATCACCGTTGGTATGAATCGCAACCTGTCGCCCGGCAGCGTGATGTTCCTCGACGAGCGCCCCGAGTGCACCTGCCGGGATTGCCATTCCGCCGCAGTGGCATCCACCCAGATCGTGGTACGGCTCGGTCAGAGCAGCGGTGTGCAACTGAATCGACCCGTCCGAAATGAGTTTGACGCCGCCCACACGAACTCGGTCTGTCGAATCGGCGAGTTCGCCCAATTGATCGTGAACCCCGTGGCCGAGGTAGAGGCGCGCACGCAGCCTCAAGTCACCATCAGCGTCGAGTTGCCGGTAGGCCTCGTACATCTCGGCTGTGACGTACATGTCGTGAAAACTTGTCACGCCCACCGAAGCCATGACTTCCTGCGCCCGCAGCATCGCGATCTTGGACGCATCCGGGTTCATATCCGGAACAAGTCCGTGCACCAGAGACATTGCCGGAACCTCGCACAGTTCACCGGTGGGTACACCGTCACTGTCCCGAACGATGACACCACCCTCCGGATCGACCGTGGTGGCATCGATCCCGGCCTTCTCCAGTGCGACCGAGTTGACATAGATCCCGTGAGCAGACAAGTGCCGCACCAGAATCGGATGCTCGGTGGATGCCTTGTCCAGATCAACTGCGGTCAGACCTCGATCTTCCGCCACGAGGCTGTCGTCGAAGCCCCACGCTTCTATGGGCTCGCCAACTGGTGTGATCGCAGCCCGCGCGGCCAACGCCGTGATCAACTGCTCGATGGTCGGGCACGCACTCGTCGTTGCGTCGACCCCACTGAGCATCAAACCCCACATCATCGGATGAAGGTGCGTCTCGATGAACCCCGGAACAACCACCGCTCCGGCGAGATCGACAACGGAGGTTTCGGAATCGGTCAGCGCCGAGATCTCGGCATCAGTTCCGAGGGCGACAAATCTGCCGTCCTTGACTGCCACAGCGGTCGCGTTATCGCTGACAGCACCGTCCATGGTCCTGATCTCGCCGTTGATGTAGATGTGGTCAGCCACCGGTGTCATACGCTTGTCTCCATTCGTTTTCCGACTACAGTCGTCGAGGACTTCTTCGCAGGTATCCGCGTCGCCACAACCACTCCGGCCAAAATCATTCCGGCACCTGCAAGTTGGACGAGAGTTGGGGTCTGCGCAAGCATCACCGCGCCGAACAGCAGTGCCGACGCCGATTGCAACACCAGGCTGGCGGCGACTGCACTGGCAGGCAGACGCTGACTGGCGCTGGCCACCAGGAGCCACCCGATCACCTGAGATACCAACGCGAGCAGGACAAGCCAGCCTTGAGCTACGAGCGAAGGCGTCAGATCCAAAGTTCCACTCACGAGGCCGTATGCACCTGCAGTGAGGGCAGTGGCTCCCGTCGAGACGAACATCGGCAGAGCCGTTCTACCCGCCGCCCGAGTAGCCAGACCCATCAGGAAGATGTAGACCGCGTAGGCGCCTGCGGCGATCACGGCAAACGACACTCCGACAGCAGGATTCGCCCCGGTGAGCGTTGTGCTCGTCCCGGCTACCAGAGCAACTCCGACGAAGAGCAACGGAAGGCTGGCGACCAGTTCCCGGCCGATCCGTTGGCGCAGAACAACGTAGCCGAGGATTGCGACGAACAGCACTTGCAAATTCAGGATCACAGTCGAAAGACCTGCCCCGATCGAATGAATCGACTCGTGCCAGAGCACCAGATCGATTCCGAGGAACGCGCCGGCAAGCAATGACTTCACGATCCAGGGCGCCGAGATCGAAGGCCGGGATGACCGACGACGCTGAACGAGCACGAGTATGCCGAGAGGGATGAGCGCATAGAGACACCGAAAGAAGGCACCCGTCGACGGAGACACTCCTGAGAGTTCATAGAGCACCGAGGTCAACCCGAGGATGCATGCACCGGTGACGACTACGCGCAGGTCACGACGGCGTAGTTGATCGCCGGACGGCACGCGTGGCGATACTTCATCACTCATGGTGATAATGTATCACCGACGCAAAGCCTGTCATACAGGGAAGATGCGTGCATGAGAACTCCGGTTACCCGTGAACGCGTGATCGCTGCCGCAGCCGACCTGGTCGACAGCAAAGGCGCCGACGCTCTGGTACTGAGTCAACTCGCCGAGACCCTCGACGTCCGGCAGTCAGCCCTGTACAAACACGTCGACGGGGTCGACGACGTCCACCATCAACTCAGCCTCCTCGCACGCAACCTTCTCGCCGAACAACTGCGTGCCGCGGCGGTTGGTCTCTCGCGCGACGACGCCGTCATGGCGCTCGCAGACGCATGGCGTGCCTTCGTCCGGGTGCACCCCGGGCTCTACGCCATCACCGACCGCTACCCCACTGCTCCGCATCCCGATCTGGTCTCCGCCGTCGGCGAGGTGGTAGACGTCATCAACAAGGTGATCGCGGGATACGGTCTGAGCCCGGATGATTCGGAGCAGGCGGCGTGGTCTCTTCGTAGCGCGCTGCACGGTTTCTGCATCCTCGAATCGGTAGAGGGTCAACCGGCCGGCACCGACCCGGATCGGGTGTACCGAAGACTGGTCGAACTTCTCTGCGCCGGTATTGCTCGTATGTAAATACCGGCTCCTGTTATCGTCGGATGAAACGACACAGACCAAAAAGGATCAGACATGGTTGGTGAACTCGACATCTCCGGATAAAACCGGGCATGACGGCCACCGGCAGACGCCTCGGAGCGCTGCCGTAGTGGCCATGTTGTCGTTCACTTACCCGACTTTTTGCGGAGCAGCGTTGCCGCGCCCGCACGACACCTGAGGTCTATTCATGTCCGATACCTACATCGTTTGCTCGAATCTGTCTTTTGCCTGGCCGGACGACACTCCGGTCTTCGACGAATTGTCCTTCACCGTGCCCGGTGGCCGAACCGGGCTGGTTGCCCAGAACGGCGTCGGGAAAAGCACTCTGCTCAGATTGATCGCCGGTCAACTCCGCCCACGCGCCGGCAGTGTGTCCGTCGACGGCGTTCTCGGATACCTTCCGCAAGACCTTCCACTGACGGGCGATCTGACCGTTGCCGAGGTCTTGGGCATCGCCCCGACGCTCGCTGCGCTGGACGCTGTCGAATCCGGAGACACACGAGAAGAACACTTCACCACAATCGGGTCCGACTGGGACGTCGAAGAGCGGACCCGAGCCCAACTCGGTCGACTCGGGTTGGCCGACATGACGTTCGATCGTCGTCTCGACACTCTGAGCGGCGGGCAGGTCGTCTCGCTCGGACTGGTAGCTCAACTCCTGCGACGCCCCGATGTCCTTCTCCTCGACGAACCCACCAACAATCTCGACCTTGACGCGCGCCGCAGACTTTACGACGTTCTCGACGACTGGAGTGGCTGTCTGTTGGTAGTCAGCCACGATCGGGGACTACTCGACCGTATGGACCGCATCGCCGAACTTCACAGCGGCGAGATCGGCTTCTACGGTGGCAATTTCACCGACTACGAAGCTGCGGCACGCTCGGCTCGCGAGGTGGCGGAGAAGAACATCCGCAACGCCGAGCAGGACGTCAAACGCGAGAAACGCGAACTGCAGCAGGCCCGAGAACGCGCTTCACGACGCGCAAGTAACGCTGCCCGCAATCTCGGGAACGCGGGCTTGCCCAAGATCTTTGCGGGGACCATGAAGCGCAATGCTCAGGAGTCGGCCGGCAAGGCGAACGAGACACACCTCGCCCGGGTCGACGCGGCAAAGGACCGACTCGACAGAGCGGGCCGCGCTCTTCGAGACGACCAGACGATTTCGCTCGAACTGCCAGGCACTGACGTACCCGCCGGACGCATGGTGTTCCTTGGTGAGCGAATGCAATTCGCGTTCGGCGATCGTGAGATCTTCGCCGACCCCGGCATTGACCTGGCCATTCGAGGACCGGAGCGTATCGCGTTGACCGGGCCGAACGGCGTCGGAAAGTCGACGCTACTTCGCATCGTCAACGGGGATGTTGCGCCGACTTCCGGTGAGGTCAAGCGAGCCGACGGCCGGGTGGCATATCTGTCGCAGAGGCTCGACCTACTCGACCCCGCACGCACCGTCGCCGAGAACTTTGCATTGTCTGCTCCAGGCCTTCCGGCACCGGAACGCATGAACATCCTGGCGCGCTTTCTCTTTCGGGGTGCGGGTGCTCACCTACCCGTCGCTGCACTCTCCGGCGGTGAACGGCTGCGGGCTACGTTGGCATGCGTTCTCTTCGCCGATCCGGCCCCGCAATTGCTTCTTCTCGACGAGCCGACCAACAACCTCGACTTGGTGAGCGTTGCTCAACTCGAAAGTGCCCTGAATGCATATCAGGGGGCGTTCGTGGTGGTCAGCCACGACGAGAGATTCCTGGCCGAGGTCAAGGTCGAACGCTGGCTCAGGCTCTCGGACGGCCGTTTGACCGAGGTCGCCGCACCGGACGCAGTGGGCTGACACGACCAGTGAACAGGCGAAAGGCCTTCACACACATCGTGTGTGAAGGCCTTCGTCTGCACTACTGGTCAAGGCGTCCTGGTGTACACCGGATCGTCGAAGGATCGACGTTGCGTCACCCAGTCCGTGGGCAGGATGTTCTCGATCATGTCTTCACGGGATTCGTCGAACACGACGATCCGATCGGCGATTCGCCACTCACCACGGCGCCTTTCGAACCTGTCGACGTAACGGCACTTGATCGTGGCAAGCGTCTGCACCGAATCCGTACCGGAACGCTCCTGCCGCAGAAAACACAAACAGTACGACTCACACTGAGCGACATCGCCGTTGACGTCGATCAGTATGTTGGAAATGCAGTGAATCGACGAGTCGATCGTCTTGTGCCTGAACTTCATGTCTTCGATGAGCCCGTCGACGGTTCCGATGTAACCACCGTGGTTGTCTATCGCGTCGTCGAAGTAGCAGAAGGCTACGCTGTCGAAATCTTTCCGATCGACGGCCCGAGCGTAGCGATACAGAACTTCGGTGATTTCTTGCTTGTCAGCGAGGGACACAGCCCGTCTCCTGTTCTCCCGAGGTGATCAATCAACCTGCAGTTCAACGCCCTTGGTCTCCTTGATGAAGAAGACCGTGACGAGGGTGATCACGGCACAGAACACGAAGTATCCGGCCGGGGCGAGAGAGTTACCGGTCAAGCTGATGAGATAGGTGGCGATGAAGGGCGCGGTGCCACCGAGGAACATGTTGGTGACGTTGTTACCCAAGGCCAGACCGCTGTACCGCACAGATGCTTTCAGCATTTCGACATAGGTCACGTACGAAGCACCGTTGACAACGGAAACGCAGATGAAGAGCACCGACTGACCGACAACCGCCTGCCAGATACCAGAACCGGCCATCATCATGAACATCGGGATTCCGAGAACCACTGCGGCGGCACTACCGGCGAACAGCACCGGCCGACGCCCGTACTTGTCTGCCATGTATCCCGAGATCGGCAACGTGATGACGCCGAGAACCAGTGCAAGAGAAGTGGAAAGGAAGGCGACGCGCGACGAGTGACCGCCGGTGGTCTGCAGGTACGTCGCGGCATACACCGAGGCGATGTAGTAACCGCCGGTGATGAGTGCGCCCAGCAGGATGATCTTGACGACGCTGCCGCCGGAGGTACTGAGCAGCTCACGGATGGGAAGCTTCTTGGTCTCACCCTTGTCCTGCAGTTCCTCGAACTGAGGAGTGTCTTCCATCTGGCTACGGATCCAGATACCGATGCCACCGATCAGCAGGCTGAGCAGGAACGGGATACGCCAAGCCCATTCGAGGATCTGCTCTTGCGAGAATACCGACGTCAGGCCGAGGGCCATGAGCGAAGCAGCCAGCGAACCCAGGTAGGTGCCGGTATTGACCATCGAGGTCTGCGTCGCACGCCACCGCTTGGGAGCGGACTCGGAGACAAACGCGTTGGCGCCGCCGAGTTCACCGCCGGCCGCGAAGCCCTGCAGGCAACGAGCCAGAACGAGGATGGACGTGGCCCACACACCCAACGTGGCGTAGGTCGGCAGCAGGCCCATTCCGGCTGTCGCCAGAACCATCAGAAGGATGGTCCAGGAGAGAGCATTCTTGCGGCCGTACTTGTCGCCGATGTGGCCGAAGAAGATTCCGCCGGGCACGCGTAGAAAGAAGGCCACGGCAAATGCTGCAAAGGTACCGAGCAGTGCTGCGTTCGGGTCGTGGGAAACGAAGAACAGCGCTGCGATTGTCGTGGCCATGTATCCGTAGATACCGAAGTCGTAGTACTCGACGACGGTACCGACGATGGCCGCGCGAATTACCTTCGTCGTCGACTGTCGTTCGGTTGCCACGTTGCTGCCCTCGGTGGATTCGGCTCTCGCCATGGTCTCATTCTCTGACATGTTGTTCCCTGCCTGGATTGGATACTGACTGGATTCGGTGCCGCGCAGACGTCGGACGTCAGGAGTGCGCGATGGAATGGACCGGTGCGCTCTCAGCGCTGGTCCTGGTGTAATTCGCCGCATTACGTCCCGCTACGCGGCCCATGGTCAAAGCGTTGGCAACTGCATTGCCGCCGCCCACGTATCTCAGTCCGAGGATTCCGGCGCCGGCCTCACCGGCCGCGTACAGACCCTCGATAGGTACTCCGGTGCTGCCGAGCACGGCCGCATCGGTGTTGATTTCCATTCCCGCATGCGTGCATACGAGCTCTGCCGGAAGGATTTTCGCGGCATAGAACGGAGCTGTCGCAATAGGATCCGGATTGCCGACGGCACCCTTGTTCCGCAACGTGCGATGACGGAGGAAGTCGTCGTCGTGACCGCTGGGCAGTTGGTCGTTCCATCGACGCAGGGTTTGCGCCAACGTCGCAACCGGAACACCCGTCGCCACTGCGAGGTCTTCGATCGTATCCGCGCGAATCGTGCCACCGGCGGCAACTTCTTCCTCGACGCGTTCGGGATTCCAATCCGCATATCCCGGAGCCAGATTCACGCGAGCGTTTTCGTCGAAGATCATCCAACCGTATCCACCCTGATGGTCGATGATGCCGGTCGAGACGGCGTACGAGCTGTCCTCGTCCATGAATCGACGGCCGTCCTGGTTGACGTAGATCCGCGACTTCGGCGGAAAACCGGCCTGCCAGTGATGGAATCGCTGGAAGTAGACCGTGGGCAGCATCAGGCCCCAGCCGTCGCCCGCCACGGAAGCACCGAGGTCTTCGGCAAAACGAAGATGGTCTCCGCGACTCCCCTCGGCTGCGACGACGAACAAGGCGTCTCCGGCCTTGTTCGCGTCCGGGAAGTGGCGCGCCACCAAGCCCGGATCTTGCGCGAATCCACCGGAAGCAACAACGACGGCGCCCGCATGTACCTCGATGTCGTCGGCGACAACACCGACAACCCGACCGTCTTCCTCGATCAGCTTCTGCACCCGTGTTCCGAAGATGACCTCGATCCCGTGCTTACGACGAGCCTTGTCCAGCACCTGAATCAGTCCGTATCCCTGATCCTTCGGCACATGGCCGCGCCAGACGTCCTCGACGCCGGCCTGGGCGAGTCCCGGTTGGTGGGCGTTACCCGAGATCGCCGCTGGAATCTCGACGCCGAGTCCGATGAGCCATTCCAGTGTCGGACCGGCATTTTCGCAGAACGCACGAATCAATCCGGGTGAGAGCATCCACTGGTTGAGGTCCATGTAGTGTTGGAAGAACTTCTCTGCCGAGTCGTCGACTCCGAGGCCTGCCTGCACGCTTGTTCCGGCGGCCGTGAAGATTCCGGCCGAAAGCGCAGTGGATCCACCGAGTTCGGTTTCGGACTCGAACAGCAGAACGGATGCGCCTTCTTCAGCTGCCGACACCGCAGCGGCGAGACCGGCTCCGCCGCCACCGATGACAACGACGTCCCAGTGCTCGGTCATGAAAGTTCTCCAGTCTCCGCGATGATGCGGTGGTAAAGACCGTTCGACACCAACCCGCCGTCGACGGTGAGCTCCGTACCGGTGGTGTAGGTCGAACTGTTCGAGAGCAGGAACAGCACCGCTTCGGTGATCTCGTCGAGAGTTCCCATGCGTCCGAAGGGAACCGACTTCAGTGACGCGGCGACGAAGTCGTTTGCGCCGCCGAGCAGCGCCGTACCGACCAGTCCCGGGTGCACAGAGTTGACGCGAATCCCCCACTGCGCGAAGTTGCCCGCGGCCGACTTCGACAGACCGGTCAAACCCCACTTGCTCGACGAGTAAGCCGGAGAGAAGTACCCGATCTGACCGGCGATGGACGAGATGTTGACGATCGATCCGCCACCACTCTCGCGCATCAGCGGCGCCACCGCCTTCATACCGTAGAACGGACCGAAGAGGTTGATCTTCATGGTCAGTTCCCAGATGTCGTTCGGGGTGTCCATGAATTCGAGCCGACGCGAGATGCCGGCGTTGTTGACCAGTCCGCCGAGTTCCCCACGGGTGGTGCGAATTTCGTCGACAACCCGGTCCCAGGCATCGGCATCGGTGACGTCCAGAAGATGAGCGGACGCCGATCCGCCGGCGGAGACAATGTCGTCGACCACGCCGGATGAATCCGAAACATCGGCAATGCAGACATGCGAACCGCGCGCGGCGAGAGTGCGCGCGTGATGCGCTCCCATCCCGGCAGCACCGCCGGTAACGAGAACGACGCCGGGATATTTCGTGGACTCAGACATGCCGCGAACCACCGTCCACCGCAATGCTGTGCCCGGTGACGTAGCGCGCGCTGTCCGAGAGCAGGAACAGCAGCGGCCCGAAGACCTCTTCGGGCGAGCCCAGACGGTGCAGCGGTACCGCGTCGAGTGCGTTCGCGAGCGCGATCGGATCTTCTTGGACCCACTTCGTCATCGCCGTGTCGATGTAGCCGGGCGCTATGGAGTTGACCCGAATACCCTTGTCTCCGAACTCCACTGCGAGAGACTCAGTGAGGTGCGCGACGGCAGCTTTCGACGTGCAGTAAGCGCCTCTCCCCTTCCGCACACGCAGCGCAGATACCGAGGACATGTTGACGATGGCGCCGCCGGGACCGAGGTGGCGTGCCGCTGCCTGAGCACCGTAGAGCACTCCTTCGACATTGACACTCAGCGTTGCGCCGATCTGCTCCGGGGTGATCTCCTCGGCCAGCGCGAACGGGAAGATACCCGCATTGTTGATCCAGAAATCGACCCGGCCGAACTCCTTCAACGCCAACTGCGCAAGCAGTTCGTGCTCGTCCGGCTTGGTGACGTCGACCCGAGCTCCAACGACGCGACCCGGCTTGTCCGCCAGCGCATTCGATTCCAGGTCCGTATTGATTCGTGCGGCCGTGGCGAGCATCTGCTCTTCGTTGATGTCGGCACCGACGACATGTACGCCGCGTGTTGCCAGCCCTTCGGCGAACGTCGCACCCATACCCTGAGCCGCGCCGGTCACCACTGCGACCTTGCCTGCCAACTCCGGGTACACCGCCGACATCTGCGTCACAACGGTGCGGCCCGGGTTCGTCTGGTCAGAGCTTTCGGTCATGATGTACTTCTCCTACTGAATATTGTTGTGCAAGACACTTTTCGGTACTTCAGCCTTGTTCGGACACTCGAGGTGCGTCGTCTCGGGAGACGGTGCGGCGGGCGATCTTCCATTCCTCACCGACCCGAACCACGCGGTCATCGACAGTCGTCATCCGCACCAGTCGCGATTCACCGCCGCGAGCGGTGGCAACTATCTGCAGGTACCCGCGCACTGCGAGAGCACTCTCGTCCACCGCCTCGACTACGAGATTGGTCAGAACGTGCCGATGCACCTCGTCGACGGCTTCCGCAGCAGCGTAAAAGCGAGCAGCAAACGCTGCAAGGTCGTCGAAACCGACCACGGGTTCCGGATAACTGGGTGAATGAAATTCACCGTTGTCCGTGAATGTCTGCGCCCAATCCTGCTGGCGCCCAGAGTCTATGCAATGACTCTGGTGGCCGTACAGCTGTTGGATTGCGACAACATCCTCCGTTGCCACGACGCGATAGTTGCTCATGAAGGTTCTCTCCGAACACGCTGCGCTGCATCCACCCGAAGGTTGTGCAGCTCCGTAAAGTGTGCGATAATCGCACACACTGTGCGATATGTTCAAAGCGTAGGTGGCATACCTCACAAACGTCAAGAAAGGGATTTGATGTCAGAGCTGAGCGAGGAACACCGACCGCGCAAAAGCGCAGTTCAAGTGGACTCGAGCATGTCGAAAACGCTGCACCACGGACTCGAGATCTTGGAACTCCTGACGTCCTATCCGCACGGTTTGTCAGTCACGGACATTGCCGACGGAGTGGGAGTCCACCGGACTGTCGCACATCGGTTGATCCGCACGCTCGAGGCTCATCACCTGTGCCGCAAGGACTCCTTCAAGCGCGTCACTCTCGGCGCCGGACTGGTCACCCTCGCCGAACCGGTGGAACAAGATTTGCGAACCCTGGCCCGCCCGATACTTCAAGAACTTGCCGAGGCCACCGAGGCGACAGCACACCTGGTGGTCCGCGAGAGCGACACCGAAGTGCGCGCACTGATGGTGGTCGAACCGCGCAGCGCCAAGGTTCACGTCGCGTTTCATCCGGGGCAGGTTGATCCGATCGACCGCGGCTCCGCCGGGCTTTCCATTCTTGCCTCACTCCCACCGGTGAGCGGGGAACGAGAGGAAGTGACGGCGGCCCGCGCACGGGGTTACGCAGTGACCGTCGGGGAGGTCATCCCGTCCGTCCTGGGAATCTCGGCAGTCATCCCCGGCAGACGCCGCGACGCCATTTCCAGCCTCGGAATTTCCGTATTCGACTCCGAGGATCAAGCAACCCTGGGTGCCGAGGTCATGGCAGCGGCAAAAACCCTCGGCAGCATGTTGCGCTGATCCAGACAACAGGCTGATCCGAACACCAGCCGAGCCCCGGGAATACCCGGGGCTCGACTTTGTTGACTCCGAATGAGATAGTTGAACAATCAACTACCTGACATCAGCTTCACGGATACAAGGAGTACGACATGCCTGCTGTGACAGTCGAGAACATCTTGGCCCTGCCCCGCCTCGACGAGCCGGCAGAGTCAGCAGTCGACCGCCCCGTCAAGAGCATCACCACCGCGCCGGTCGGATACGAAGGTGAAGGCTTTCCCGTTCACCGCGCGTTCGCCGGCATCGACCTCTCCGCCCTCGACCCGTTCATCCACATGGACCAGATGGGCGAAGTCAACTACGCACCCGGAGAGCCCAAGGGCACTCCGTGGCACCCGCACCGCGGCTTCGAAACCGTCACCTACATGATCGACGGCATCATGGAGCACCAGGACTCCAACGGTGGCGGCGGTGTAATCGGCGGCGGCGACACTCAGTGGATGACCGCGGGTGGCGGCATCCTTCACATCGAAACTCCGCCGGAGCACCTCGTCCTCAGCGGCGGCCTGTTCCACGGCGTCCAACTGTGGGTCAACCTGCCTCGCGACAACAAGATGGCATCTCCGCGGTACCAGGACATCACGGGCAACAAGGTGGCCCTGCTTTCCTCGCCGGACGGCGGAGCCTTGGTGCGCGTCATCGCCGGAGACATCGCCGGCCACGCCGGACCCGGATCGACGTACACACCCATCGCGCTCTCCCACACCACTATTGCCCCGGGTGCGAGCCTGACTCTGCCCTGGAACCCCGAGTTCAACGCCATCGTCTACGTGCTCGCCGGCGAAGGAACGGTCGGAGCCGAGCGTCGACCCATTCGAGTAGGGCAGACGGCTGTCTTCGGACGCGGTGACTCCATCACCGTCGCGGCTTCCGATCGCCAGGATTCGCGGACCGAATCCCTCGAGGTATTCATCCTCGGTGGCAAACCGATTCGTGAGCCCATCGCGATGGCCGGGCCGTTCGTCATGAACACCAAGTCCGAGGTCATGCAGGCCTTCGAGGACTTCCAGGCCGGACGCCTCGGATCCATCCCGGCAGCACACGAAAAGCTGAGCTGACATGTCGTCGGTGGTCGTCCAACGAGCAGCCGAACGTGCGCACCTCAACTACGGCTGGCTCACCGCGCGTCACAGTTTCCCCTTCGCCGGAAACTTCGATCACGCCGCGTACGCGCACGGACTTCTGTTGGTGAACAACGACGACATCATCGAAGCCGGCTCCGGTTTCGACACTCATCAGCACCGCGATACCGAGATCGTGACGTGGGTGCTCAGCGGATCTCTGGTTCACCAGGATTCCGCTGGGCACTCCGGCGTCATCCATCGCGGACTCGCGCAGAGAATGAGCGCCGGTACCGGAATCCTGCACTCCGAGCGCAACGATCGCTTCCGGGCCGACGGCTCACGCGTCACCGAACCCGTTCACGTCGTTCAGATGTGGATACCGCCGGACGAATCCGGAGTGACCCCGAGCTATCAGGAACTCGACATCAACTCCGAACTCGACAGCGGTGGCCTGATCACCCTGGCATCGGGGATGCCTGCGCATCGCGGTCACAGCGCCATCGGCCTGCACAACAAACATGCGGCACTACATGTTGCTCGCCTCGAGACCGGCGGGTCGGTATCTCTTCCGGATGCGCCGTACGTGCACGGGTTCATCGCCAGCGGCACTGTCGACGTCGAGGGAGTCGGATTGCTGGGACCAGGAGATTCGTTGCGACTCAAGGACACTGGCGGTCAACGAGTCAAGGGAATCGACGATGCGGAGATACTCGTGTGGGAGATGCACGCGTCGACGAACTGACGACACCACCGAGTACGCCCAATGTTCGGACTACACAGCAGGTTCGTCGTAGGGTGGATGCCGGTAGTGGTGGATCCGGTAGTGATGGATCCCGGTGGCACAGAAGGAGGAGCCATGGCATCTGGTCGAGCACAGGCCCCACGGACGACACCGCACATCGATGTGCACCGCTCCGGTGATCGCTTGAAATCCCGCGTCTCCTGGCTGGATTCGAAACATTCGTTCTCGTTCGGACAGCATTACGATCCGGACAACACTCATCACGGATTGCTGCTCGTCAACAACGACGACACCGTACTGGCGGGAACCGGTTTCGATACCCATCCGCACAAGGACATGGAAATCGTGACGTGGGTACTTCGCGGTTCGCTCGTGCACCAGGATTCCATCGGCCACACCGGCGTCATCTATCCAGGCCTCGCCCAGCGCATGAGCGCCGGTACCGGAATCATGCACAGCGAGAAGAACGATTCGTGGCGTATTGGCGGCGAACAGCATTCCGACCCCGTGCATTTCATCCAGATGTGGGTGGTACCGGACGAAGGTGGACTGACTCCCGGCTACGAACAACTCGAGATCGACGACGAACTGCTGCGCGGCGGACTGATCCCGGTGGCCTCCGGAATGGAGCGCTACAAGGATCACTCGGCGATTCGCATCAACAACAAGAACGCCGCCATGCACGTCGCGCGGATTCTGCCCGGCACCTCCGTGAATCTTCCCAGCGCACCGTTCCTGCACGTCTTCGTTGCGCAGGGCACTGCCGAGATGGAGGGCGTCGGCACACTGTACGAGGGTGATGCCGTCCGGTTGAGCGATTCGGGTGGGCAGCAACTGACCTCCGATGCCGGGGCGGAAGTCCTCGTCTGGGAGATGCATTCACGTATCGGTGGTTGAGACCCGGTCTCGGCAGGACTGGGCGCGCTGGAGATACTCGACGGATGAGCATCGACAACTCCGCCGCACCCGTCACACAACTTGACCCCCTCAACACCTTGATGGGTGTGCGCGCCGTATCGGTCGTGCCTGGCGACTTGGCCTTCGCGCAGGCAGTCGGCCCGCGCTTCCACGATCACCGTGGCAAGACGGTGCTCGGTTCCATCGGCGTCATGATCGACGGTGCCATGGGCGGCGCGGTGTACTCGGGACTGACCTCGGGCCATCAATCCGTGCTCGCGCAGGTCACGGTCAGCGCGGGCGCCGACATTCCCGCTCTCGCAGACGTCGGCGCCTCCGGCACGCTCGTGCATCTCGACGACGGCGTCGGGCTCGCGTCCGGTCAACTTCGCGACGAGAACGGCACCCTCCTGGCCGTGATGGCCGGCCGCGCAATGGTGGTCTCGCGTCCACCCGTCGTCGGAATCGACGACTACGTGGACGGTGCGCCGCTACCGGTCCCGACGCCGGAGAAAACGAGCAACCTGAGTGGGTTGTCGGGGTCCGACGTCGTCGAAGGTATCCGAGGCGGCAAACTCGAACGCGGACCGCTCGCCGGGCTACTCGATCTTGCTGTCGTCGACGTGACGCCAGGTTCCGTCGTCGGTGAGTTCTCACCCGTGGCCTGGATGGCCAACCCGCTGGGCGCCGTGCAGGGTGGTGTCCTCATCTCGGCAGTCGACGCCGTTACGGGACTGGCAGCACAGACCCTGACCAGCGCCGATCAGGACTATCGCGTCCTCGACCACAAGATCGACTTCCTGCGATCACCCGACATCGGTGGGCCGGTCTTGCGCGCCGAAGCCTCCGTGATTCGCGCCGGGCGCAGGCTCGCGCTGATCGAAACTCGCATCGTCGACGCCGGCGGGCAGGTCTACGTACGGGCCACCTCGAGCATCCAGATGCTCTCCCAGCAAGTTCACAGCGGATAACCAGTTCCGCACCAGGTCGCCCGTCCACCATTGAGACAACAGCCCACACAATGGAGGTACAGCGGCGTGAACAAAGACATCGAAGCGAGCAGGCTACGCGTGAGCCGTCGACGGGCCCTCGCTCTCGGCGGAACCATCAGTCTCGGCGGGCTCATCGCAGCCTGTTCCGGTAACAGTGGCACCGCCACGACGACTTCGGCCGCGGCTGCATCGGCGACAACCACTTCCGGCGCTTCCGCAGCGGCCACGTCCGGCGATGCCGTCACCGCACTTCTGGCCAAAGCACCGCAGTGCGTCATGAGCAAGGAAGAGACACAGGGCCCCTACTGGTTCGACGTCGACTCCATTCGCGGCGACATCCGCGAGGACCGTCCGGGCACCACACTGCAGGTGGCAATGCGCGTGCAGGACAACAGCCAGTGCAACGTCGACGGCAGCATCGGCGCGGTCTCCAACGCCGTCGTCGAGATCTGGCACTGCGACGCCGGCGGCGTGTACTCCGGCTTCGAATCCGGGTCGCTGAGCGCCAACGGCGGCGGCGGTGGCGGCGGCGGAACTCCCCCGGCCGGCGGGATGGGTGAACCTCCGTCAGGTGCACCCGGAGGTGGAATGGGCGAACCTCCGTCAGGCGCCCCCGGAGGAATGGGCGGCGGCATGGGTGGTTCCGGCGAGACCTCCGACGGTTCGTACAGCGTCGGCGACACCGAAGCCACCACCACCGACGACGGCACCTACCTGCGCGGCGCCCAGACCACCGATGCAAACGGCATCGCCCAGTTCACCACGATCTTTCCCGGCTGGTACATGGGCCGCACCACCCACATTCACGTCAAGGTGCACATCGACAAGAAGACGGTCCTCACGTCGCAGACCTTCTTCGACGAGACCCTTCTCGACGAGGTGTACTCGCAGTCCCCGTACAGCGAGCACACCGGTCGTGAGAACAACACGAACAACGCCAGTGACGGCATCTACGACGACACCGGCCTCATGACCGTCGAGAAGCAGTCGGACGGTTCCTACCTCGCCGTCATCAACCTGGGTATCGACGCCTGAGGTAGGAGCCAGGTCAGCCGCCGACGTATGCCGCGAGGTGCTTTCCGGTGAGGGTGGAGCCGTCGGCGACGAGCTCCTCGGGAGTGCCTTCGAAGACGATCCGACCGCCGTCGTGACCGGCACCAGGGCCGAGGTCGATGATCCAGTCGGCGTGCGCCATCACGGCCTGGTGGTGCTCGATGACGATGACGGACTTACCGGAATCGACGAGTCGATCGAGCAGGCCGAGCAACTGCTCGACGTCGGCCAGGTGCAGTCCGGTGGTCGGCTCGTCGAGGACGTACACGCCACCCTTCTCGCCGAGGTGCGTCGCCAGCTTGATGCGCTGACGCTCACCGCCCGACAGCGTCGTCAACGGCTGGCCGATCGTGAGGTACCCGAGCCCCACGTCGACCAGTCGGACGAGGATCTTGTGCGCAGCGAGCGTCTTGGCCTCACCGTCGCCGAAGAACTCCTCGGCCTCGGCCACCGACATCGTGAGAACCTCGTTGATGTCCTTGCCACCGAATTTGTATTCGAGAACTTCCGCCTGGAAGCGCTTGCCTTCGCACTCCTCGCAGAGAGTGGCAACGCCGGCCATCATCGCCAGGTCGCTGTAGATGACGCCGTTGCCGTTGCACGTCGGGCAGGCGCCTTCGGAGTTGGCACTGAAGAGCGCCGGCTTCACGCCGTTGGCCTTCGCGAATGCCTTGCGGATCGGGTCGAGCAGCCCGGTATACGTTGCCGGGTTGCTCCGACGCGAGCCGCGGATCGCGCTCTGATCGACCGACACCACGTCTTCGCGTTTCGCGAGTGAGCCGTGGATCAGCGAACTCTTGCCCGATCCGGCCACACCAGTCACCACGACCAGTACGCCGAGCGGTACGTCGACGTCTACATCTTGGAGGTTGTGTGAGTTCGCTCCACGAATCTCGATTGCTCCGGTGGACTCCCGCACGGTCTCCTTGAGGGCGGCCCGGTCGTCGAAGTGACGCCCGGTGACCGTATCGCTGGCACGAAGGCCCTCGACTGTGCCCTCGAAGCAGACGTTTCCTCCGGCGCTACCCGCGCCTGGCCCGAGGTCGACGATGTGATCGGCGATCACGATCGTCTCCGGCTTGTGCTCGACAACGAGCACGGTGTTGCCCTTGTCCCGCAGGCGCAGCAGAAGATCGTTCATCCTCGCGATGTCGTGCGGATGAAGGCCGGTAGTGGGCTCGTCGAATACATACGTGATGTCGGTGAGCGAGGAACCCAGGTGACGAATCATCTTGGTGCGTTGAGCTTCACCACCGGACAGCGTTCCCGACGGACGGTCGAGACTGAGGTAGCCGAGTCCGATCTCCACGAAGGAGTCGAGCGTTTCGCCGAGCGTCGTGAGCAAAGGCGCGACCGATGGTTCCTTCAGACCGCTGACCCATTCCGCGAGATCGCTGATCTGCATCGAGCAGGCGTCGGCGATGTTGACGCCCTTGATCTTCGACGACCGCGCACCCTCGCTCAGTCGCGTCCCGTCACATTCAGGGCAGGTGGTGAACGTGATCGCCCGCTCGACGAACGCCCGGATGTGGGGCTGCATCGCGTCGACGTCCTTGGCGAGGAACGACTTCTGAATCTGCGGAATCAGACCCGTGTACGTCAGGTTGATGCCTTCGACCTTGATCTTGGTCGGCTCTTTGTAGAGCAGATCGTTCAGTTCCTTCTTGGTGTACTTCTTGATCGGCTTGTCGGGATCGAAGAAACCGCAGCCGCGGTAGATCCGGCCGTACCAACCCTCCATGCTGTAGCCGGGGACCGTGATCGCACTCTCGTTGAGCGACTTGGTGTCGTCGTACAACGCGGTCAGATCGAAATCGTTGACCGCCCCTCGTCCCTCACATCGCGGACACATGCCGCCGGTGATCTTGAAGCTACGACGCTCTTTCGTCTGACGTCCGCCGCGTTCCATCGTGACCGCGCCTGCTCCGGAGATCGAGGCCACGTTGAACGAAAACGCCTGAGGCGAACCGATGTGAGGCTTTCCGAGACGGCTGAACAAGATGCGGAGCATCGCGTTGGCGTCGGTGGCGGTTCCGACTGTCGAGCGCGGGTCGACGCCCATCCGCTGTTGATCGACGATGATCGCGGTGGTCAGGCCGTCGAGAACATCGACGTCCGGCCGCGCGAGCGTCGGCATGAATCCTTGAACGAAAGCGCTGTAGGTCTCGTTGATCATCCGCTGCGATTCCGCGGCGATCGTACTGAACACCAGCGAGCTCTTTCCCGAACCGGAGACGCCGGTGAATACCGTCAGCCTCCGCTTCGGGATCTCGACGCTGATGTCTTCGAGATTGTTCACCCGCGCGCCTTGCACGCGGATCAAATCGTGGCTGTCTGCAGTGTGCAGGGCAGTCATCGTGTCTCCATCTGTCAGTCGATCGCCGACGGTCTCAGCGCAGTTGACGGTCTCAGCGCAGTTGACGGGCTCAGCGCAGTTCTTGAATACGGATCAGGTTTCCCGCTGGGTCGCGGACGGCGCAATCGCGAACGCCGTACGGCTGCTCGGTCGGTTCCTGGACGACGTCGATGTCGCCGGCCTGAAGCCGCTCGAACGTATCGTCCAGATCTTTGGTGGCCAGAAGAAGTCCGCCGTACGTGCCCTTGGCCATCATCTCGATGATGGTGCGGCGCTCGTCGTCGGTGATTCCGGGATCGACGGCCGGCGGATGCAACACGATGGAGGTGCCGGGCTGGCCGGGCGGCCCCACCGTGATCCAACGCATCCCGTCGTAGCCGACGTCGTTGCGCACCTCGAAGCCGAGGGTGTCGCGGTAGAAGTTCAGGGCGGCGTCAGGGTCGTCCTGCGGAAGGAAACTCGAGTGAATGGTGATGTCCATGGCGATCACGTTAATTGCGGTTGTGGGTTCTGCGCTTCTCGATTCCTGATCGGTCTGGTGACTTGTTTGGACACACAGGACGGCATTCCGGCCGTCGACTGTTCGGCCTCGCGCCGATAGACGCTGGGCGGGACCCCTACCAATTCGGTGAACTTACTGCTGAAAGTGCCGAGAGAGCTGCAGCCGACTTCGAAGCAGACGTCCGTGACACTGAGGTCTCCGCGGCGCAGTAACGCCATTGCGCGCTCGATTCGCCTGGTCATCAGGTATGCGTACGGCGGTTCGCCGTACGCCTGACGGAATTGGCGACTGAGATGCCCCGCAGACATGTTCACTCCCCGCGCGAGCGCCTCCACGTCCAGAGGCCGCGCGTACTCCCGGTCGATACGGTCACGCACGCGTCGTAGTCGCGCGAGGTCCTGCAGGTGCGGATCTGCGGCAGGTCTGCTGGTCACGTATTCGATCGTGCCATGCGGTACCGACGTTGCCCAGCACAAGAGATGAACTGGGGCCTGGAGCGATCACGCACACACCGAGCAGTTCGTCATGATCGTGTAAGGATGGAGAAATGACCACGGCTCATCGCTCAGGCATCGACCTCACCCACCTCGACGGCGACACACGGGCGCAGGACGATCTGTTCGTCCACGTCAACGGAAAATGGCTCGCCGAATACGAGATTCCGGCAGACCGCGCAGTCGACGGGGCCTTCCGGACGCTCTACGACAAGGCCGAAGAAGACGTACAGACCATCATCACCGAAGCCGCGGAGTCCAACTCTGCCGCCGGTACCGATGCACAGCGCATCGGCGACCTGTACTCGAGCTTCATGGACGCCGACGCCGTGGAGGCCGCGGGCCTCAGCCCCATCGACGACGAGCTGGACGCCGTCGCCGATGCGCCGGACCGGTCGTCGTTGGCCACCGTGATCGGACGCCACCAGCGCGTCGGCGTCGGCGGTGCCATCTCGCATTACGTCGACACCGATGCCAAGAATTCCGAGCGGTACCTGATCCACTTCAGCCAGTCGGGAATCAGCCTGCCCGACGAGTCGTACTACCGCGAGGACAACTACGCGGAGATCCGCGAGAAGTACGTCGCGCACATCGACAAGATGTTCACCCTCGCCGGCGTCGGCTACGACGCACAGCGTGTGTTCGAACTCGAGAAGAAGATCGCGGCCGGGCATTGGGACGTCGTCAAGCGTCGTGACGCAGATCTGAGTTACAACCTCGTGGGCTTCGAGGAACTGACCGAGCAGAACCCCGGTTTGGACTGGGCGGCATGGTTGTCCGGTCTCGGCGCCGATTCGGAGAAGTTCGCCGAGATCGTGGTCCGTCAGCCCGATTTCCTGCACACCTTCACCGCACTCTGGGCGTCGGAGTCACTCGACGACTGGAAGGCATGGGCAGCGTGGAAGGTGCTGCACGCTCGCTCCCCCTACCTGCATTCGGCGCTGGTCGACGAGACCTTCGCTTTCTACGGAACCACGCTCTCGGGTACCGAAGAGAACCGTGAGCGCTGGAAGCGCGGAGTCAGCCTGGTGCAAGATCTGCTCGGCGAGGCCGTCGGCAAGCTCTACGTCGACCGTCACTTCCCCGCTGAGGCGAAGACCCGCATGCTGGAACTGGTCGCCAACCTGCAGGAGGCGTACCGCCGCAACATCTCCGACCTCGAGTGGATGAGCCCGCAGACTCGTGAGGCCGCGTTGGCCAAGCTCGAGAAGTTCACCCCGAAGATCGGTTACCCCGACAAGTGGCGTGACTACGCCGGTCTCGATATCTCGGCTACCGACCTGGTGGGCAACTACCGTCGTGGATACGCCGCCGAGTACGACCGTGACCTGGCCAAGCTGGGTGGCCCCGTGGACCGTGACGAGTGGTTCATGACGCCGCAGACCGTCAACGCCTACTACAACCCGGGCATGAACGAAATCGTGTTCCCCGCAGCCATTCTCCAGCCGCCGTTCTTCGACGCCGCAGCCGACGACGCCGCCAACTACGGCGGCATCGGTGCCGTCATCGGCCACGAGATCGGGCACGGCTTCGACGATCAGGGCGCCAAGTACGACGGCGACGGCAACATGGTCGACTGGTGGACCGACGAGGATCGTAGCGAATTCGGCAAGCGCACAAAGGCTCTCATCGAGCAGTACAACGAGTTCGAGCCCAAGGAACTGCCGGGCCACCACGTCAACGGTGAATTCACGATCGGCGAGAACATCGGCGATCTCGGCGGGCTGTCGATCGCGATCGCGGCGTACAAGATCGCGACCGAAGGTACCGAACCTCCGGTCATCGACGGACTCACCGGTCTGCAGCGCGTGTTCTTCGGGTGGGCGCAGGTATGGCGCACGAAGGCCCGTGAGGCCGAAGCGCTTCGCCGTCTGGCCGTCGACCCGCACTCGCCGCCGGAGTTCCGGTGCAACGGCGTCGTCCGCAACCTCGACACGTTCCACGAGGAGTTCGACGTCAAGCCAGGTGACGCACTGTATTTGGAGCCGGAGAAGCGTGTGAAGATCTGGTAGCAAGGGCAAGCCCCTGTGCGCGCTTAAGGACCCCCTGGACTCCCTGAGCGCGCACGGGGCCGAAGGCCCTACCGGGCGTACATGATCACCCCGACGCCGACCAGACAGATCAGCGCACCGGCGATGTCGAAACGATCCGGGCGGAATCCGTCCATCACCACCGCCCACAGCAGTGAACCCGCTACGAAGATCCCGCCGTACGCGGCGAGGATGCGCCCGAAGTTCGCATCGGCTTGCATGGTCGCGACCAGACCGTAGAGACCGAGCGAGATGACGCCGAGCCCTACCCAGATCCAGCCCTTGTGCTCGCGAATTCCCTGCCACACCAACCACGCGCCCCCGATCTCGAGCAGCGCGGCGAGTACGAACAGCAATAGCGAACGTGCGACGGTCATGCCGCACACAGTATCGCTACAGACGTACCCCGGTCTCCGCGGAAAAGAAGTACACCTCGCCGGCCTTGGGCAGCAGATGAAGCGACTCCCCCGGTGCCACCGACATCTTCCGATCGACGCGAATGACGATTCGGCCGGATCGGCTCTGCCACTGCGAATCCGGGGCACCCTTTGCATAGACGAACGATTCGGCGCCCAGCTCTTCAAGCAGGTCGCCATCCACGGCCAGCGAGCCCTTTCGCCACGCTCCCACCAGATCCCACGACTCGGGACGCACTCCCACGACGACCCGCTCCCGCTCGGACGCCCCGGTGGGCAGCGGAATCCGCAGGTCACCGAGCACTGCGACGGTACCCTCGACCGGCGCTTCGATCAGGTTCATGCCGGGCGATCCGATGAAGGCGGCCACAAAGGTGTTGACGGGGTTGTCATAAAGTTCCCGCGGCTTCGCCACCTGCTGCAAACGACCGTCCAGCATCACCGCCACCCGGTCCCCCATCGTCATCGCCTCGACCTGATCGTGGGTGACGTAGACCGTCGTGGTGCCGAGTCGACGCTGTAAGGCAGCGATCTGCGACCGCGTGCTCACGCGTAGTTTGGCGTCCAGATTGCTGAGCGGCTCATCCATGCAGAACACCTTGGGATGGCGAACGATGGCCCTACCCATGGCAACTCGCTGACGTTGCCCACCGGACAGCTTGGCCGGTTTACGTCCGAGCAGCGGTTCGAGTTCAAGCATCCGTGCTGCCTCGAGTACCCGCTCGCGCCGTTCGGACTTTCCCACTCCCGCGTTCTGGAGCGCAAAACCCATGTTCTGCTCGACGGTCATGTTCGGGTACAGCGCGTAACTCTGAAACACCATGGCGACGTCACGTGCTCGCGGAGCGAGATGCGTGACGTCCGTGCCGCCGATCTCGATCCGGCCGTCCGACGCGGATTCGAGACCGGCGAGCATTCGCAGGCTGGTGGACTTACCGCAACCGGAAGGTCCTACGAGTACCAGGAACTCACCGTCGGCGATGTCGAGGTCGAGACGGTCGACTGCCGGTCGATCGGTTCCTTCGTAGCGGTGCGTGACTCCCGCGAATTGCACGTTGGCCATGAGTGTTCTCTCCTACTACTTCGGCAGCTTTGGGGTGATCTGCCGGTCGATGATCTGCTGCAACTGGGTGGCAACGCCGGCGAATGTCGATGCGACGTCGGCTTTCTGGAGAGCAATCTGCTCGAGTCCGGTGCCGATGATCTGATCGCCACCCGGGACGAACACGCGTGCGTAGTCCTGCGAGCGCGTACGCGAAAGCTGATCCACAGCGGTACGGGAGTTCGGATTCGCGTCGAGGAATGCCTTCATGCTCGGCTCCGACGTTGCCGACTTGCGGACCGGCATGTAGCCGACGTTCTGCGAGAAGTACGCCGTGTTCTCACCATTGGTGATGAAGTCGATGAACTTGAGCGCGTTCTTCTTACGCTGATCGGAGATCTTGGACGGGATGGCAAGTCCGGCGCCGCCGGTGGGGCAACCGGGAGTTCCGTCCACTGCCGGGAGGAAAGCGGTGCCGAAGTCGAAGTTGGCAGTCTTCTTGATGCCGGACAGGTCACCCGTCGACGCGATGGTCGACGCCAGGATGCCCGTACCGAATTCGTTTGCGATGTCGGTGGAAACCGCGGCGTACTTCTTGTCGTGAATCATGCTGGAGAGGAACTGCCCTGCGGCAATGGTCTTCTCGTTGTCGAACTGCAGATTCCACTGGTCGGAGTACGATCCGCCGAAGGTCCAGATGGGGCCTTCGTAGGTCCAGCCGAGGTAATCCTTCGCGTTGCCCCACCCGTGTGCCAACTTGCCGTTGCCCACGACCTTCTGCAGCTCAGGTCCCCACTCGTCGAACTCCTGCCACGTTGCAGGCCCACGGTCGGGAAGTCCGGCCTGCGACCAGACCGCCTTGTTGTAGTAGAACAACGGCGTCGACCGCGCATAGGGAAGTGCGTAGTGCTTGCCCTGGAACAGGTAGTCGGCGAGCAACGAGTCGACGTAGTCGGCCGAGTCGACGCCCACCTCGGAGAAGAGTCCGTCGAGCGGCTCGATTGCCCCGGCAAGTGCGTAGTTGAACCACCAGACATCCGACAGCACAACCACATCGGGAACATCTCCGCCGGAGAGGGCAGCGTTGAACTTCTGCGCCACCTCTTCGTAGTTCTTGCCGCCGTCCACCAAGTTGACCTTCAAGTCCGGGTACTTGGTCTGGAAGCGGTTGATCAATTCCTTCTCCACGTCGGTGGACTTACCCGGGTGGTTCGACCAGAAGGTGATGGTGTTGGACTCACCCGACGCACCGGATGTTCCCGCAGCATCAGCGCTGGAACCACCGGATCCCGCGCACGCGGTCAGTGCTGCGCCGGCGGCGATTGCACCGCCGAGGCTCAGAAATCCGCGCCTGTTCATGTTTGCCATTACTGCTCCTCGAGAAAGAAATGTGACGGGAAAAGCTGTCAGCCCTTGACCGCACCGGAGGTGAGGCCTTTGATCATGTGTCGTTGCAGCAGAAGGAAAATCACCAGGATCGGTAGCATCGTCAGTACCGTTCCTGCCATGACGGGACCCCAGTTGGTGAGTCCGTCGTTGTTCTGCAGTTGGGTCAATCCGATCGGCAGCGGCGCCACCGAGGAATCGTCGGACATGAGGAACGGCCACAGGTACTCGTTCCATTCGTTGACCACCGTGATGATGCCGAACGCCACCATCGTGGGCCCGGAAACGGGGAGCACCACGCGCCAGAGAAGCCGCCAGTGGCCGGCGCCGTCCATCCGCGCTGCCTCGACGATCTCCGAAGGGATCGAGAGAAAATGGTTGCGCATGAGGAACGTGCCGAAGGCTACACCCGCGAGCGGAACTATGATGCCCTGGAACGTGTTACGCCAGCCCCACTCTGCCACGAGCGCGTAGTTCGAGATCACGGTGATCTGGTTCGGAACCATCAATGCGGCGATGATTCCGAGAAAGACGAAGTTCTTCCCCGGGAAGCGCAGGAACACCAGCCCATAGGCGCTGAGAGTCCCCAGAACGAACTTCGCCGCGGACAGTATCGTCGTGATCACTATCGAGTTCCGCAGAAACATCCAGAACGGAACCGATGTCGTTGCTTCGGAATAGTTTTCGGGATGCAGCGACGACGGCCACCACGTTGCAGGCTGCGTGTAGATCTCCGGACGCTCCTTGAACGAGGTCATCACGATCCAGTAGAGCGGCAGGACGATGATGACCAAGGCGATCACCATTGCCGCGTAGCCGAGGATCTTCACACCGACCTCACGCCGGTCCACGTTCTTGCGATCCGGCCCGGGTCGGACGACGGAAGTCGGAGCAGCGCTTTTCTTTTCCTCTACCGCTGTCATTTCTCTTCTCCCCGATCCATGGCACGAACCTGGTAGACGGTGATGATCAGCAGGATCAAGAACATGATGGTGGCAACCGTCGCGCCGTAGCCCGCCCGGAAGTTTCGGAATGTCTCGTTGTACACCTGGTAGACCATCGTCGTCGTCCCTGTACCCAGCGGGCCACCACGGGTCATGACGTTGATGATGTCGAAGACCTGGAGCGAGTTGAGCATGACGGTGATGGAGAGGAAGAACGTCGTCGGGCGCAACTGAGGTAGGAGAACCCGGCGGAACTTGGTCCACGGCTTGGCGCCGTCGATTTCGGCTGCTTCGTTCAATTCTTGCCGAACTCCTTGCAACGCAGCGAGGTAGATGACAAACGTGTAGCCGAGGTTCTTCCACATGTATGTCACCGTCACCATGAACAGCGCCCAGTGGGGGTCCTGATAGAAGTCGGGCGATTGGAGTCCGACGCGGTGCAGGAGATCCTGGATCAGACCGAAGTTGGGGTCGAAGACGAACTGAAACGCGACACCGATCGCTGCACCGGAGATCACGAACGGCGCGAAGATCGCCGACCGGACCAGGTTTCGCCCGACGAGCTTGCGATCGAGCAGCATGGCCAACGCCAGACCGATGACCATCGAACCCACCACTGTGACCAATGTGAATACCACTGTGTTGGTGACAATCTGCCAGGTGTCGCTTCGTCCGAACCACTCGCGGTAGTTGCTCAGCCCGATGAACGTCGCCTTCGGGTCCGCAATGTTCCAGTCGAAGAACGAAAGTCGGATGTTGTCCACCAGCGGGCGATAGGTGAACAAGATCAGCAACGCGAGATTGGGACCTACCAAGAGCGCAAAGAGCGCGTAATCACGCCATGGTCTGCCCCACAGACCTGGCTTGCCTGATGTGGGCAGCGTTCTTTCCGGACTCGATCTCACTGAGGCAGTCTGACCGCTCGCAACGAATGAATGGTGAACGTACAAGACACTCGAGCTGAACGCGACACGAAAAAGGCCCTGCGCGAATACTTCTCGCGCAGGGCCTTCCTCGTCGATGTCTAGCGGTTCCAGTCACCCAATCCGTCGGCGCCGCTGAGGACTCCACCTGCGGTGTTCTGCACGATCACCGGGTCACCCTTGCCTGCGTTCTCGAAGAACCACTTGGCGTCCTCGGTGCTGACATTGAGGCAGCCGTGGCTGACGTTGGTGAAACCTTGTTGCGCTACCGACCACGGAGCGGCATGGACGAAGATGCCACTGTAGGAAATTCGTGTCGCGTACTCGACGTAGGTGCGGTAACCCTCGGGAGAATCGATCGGAACGCCGTACGTGGACGAATCCATGTACATGTCGCGCAGCTGCTCGCCGACGATGTACGTGCCGTTCGGTGTTTCGTGACCCGGCTTGCCGAACGACGTCGGCATGGTGCGCACGACCTCACCGTTGCGGGTGACGGTGACCTGCTTGGTGTTGTCGTCCGCGACGGTGACGAGTGCGTCACCGATGTTGAACGTGGAGTGCGAATCACCGGCGTCGACGGTCACGGAGATGTTCGCCGGCCAGAACTGTGCCGGCTTCCAACGGACCTGGCTGTCGTTGATCCAGTAGAAGCTGCCATCGACCGGAGGATCGGTGGTCACGCGAATCGCGCGCTCGGCCGTGGCACGGTCGCCGACTGCCTCGTTGAAACGAATGATGATCGGCTGCGCGATGCCGACTGTCTCACCCGCGGACGGGTTGAGCGACGGCGCGGAGAAGTTGGGAGCGCCGATGGGAGCCTGAATCGGTGTACCCGGGATGCCCGGAACCGGAATCGCCGGATCGAGGTACGGAACGCCGGGAATGACGGGCAATGGAATGTCCGGTCCACCGGGGAAGAGAGGAACGGCCGCGGAAGGTCCGGCGAGAGCCAGGCCGGCAGCCACCGCTCCGACGATTGCCACGGCAACCCGTGACGTCCGACGACCCTGTTTGCTGCCCATGTCACTACCTTCGCTCGAATGACCACGTACTCACGTGGAGTTTGCGCGGCCGGCATCGATACCCGCCTGGTACCGATGCCGATGCACCATCCGGACGCGCCCGCCGGGCGCACACCTACACGCCCGAGCACGCCAAAGAGAGCAAACCGCACATTTCCATAGTCATTAACACACAAATGCGGCAATCGAGCAATTCGGATGTTCGCCCAATCGTTGCTATCCCTCGCTGCGAGCAGCCGCCAACATCGATTCGATGGAGATGAGTTTGGTTCGCGGTCTACCGGCGGCGGCACCGGATGCTCGTTCTGCCTTGTCGATCCGCTGCCAACCTTGGTAGTCCACCTGATCCGGCGACCGATCTGCCAGCAGAACCTGCAACTTGTCAGCGTCCTCGGTCGGCGTGGCGAGGCGCCCACCAGCGAAGTCGTCGAAGATCATCGACACAGTCTCGGCGGAGCAGTACTTGTTGGTGCCGATTACGCCGGTCGGTCCGCGCTTGATCCAACCCGCGACGTAGACACCCGGGATCGGCGTGCCGGTGTCGGTGTCGATCACGCGGCCGTTCTCGTTGGGGATCACGCCGCGAGCGTCGTCGAAGGGCAAGTCGGCCATCGGTGTGCCGCGGTATCCGACCGACCGAAGCACCAGGGAGGTGTCGATCGTCTCCTCGGTTTCGGTAGGCCGGGCGGAGAGCTGACCGGTCGGCGTTGCCACCAATTCGTTTTTCACGATCCTCACCTGTGAGACTGCACCGTCGCCGAGGACCTCGACGGGAGAAGTGAGGAACCGGAGAACGATCCGCTTGCGAGAAGGATCTGCGGTACGGGAAGCAAATTCCTGCGCCTGCTTGACCTTGAGCAGCACGGACGGCTCCGCGGCATCGCTGTCCACGAACGCCTGACTGGCCTCGTCGAGTTCGGCTTCGATCGGGTCGACGACTACGTCCACGTTCGCCATCTGTCCGAGGGCCAACAGTTCGGGATTGGTGTACGCGGCCTGCGCCGGCCCGCGCCGCCCGAGAATGACGACCTCGCGAATCTTGCTGTTACGCAGCGCTTCCAATGCATGCTCGGCGAGGTCCGTCTTCGCGAGCTGGTCCGGGTCGGTCACCAGGATGCGAGCGACGTCGAGTGCGACGTTGCCGTTTCCGACGATCACCGCTCGCTCGCCGGACAGATCGAAAGTCCGATCGGCATATCCCGGGTGGCCGTTGTACCAGGCGACGAACTCGGTGGCAGCGTGACTTCCCGGCAGTTCCTCGCCCGGGATCTCGAGCTTGCGATCCCCGGCAGCGCCGACCGCGTAGATCACTGCGTGGTGATGGTCCAAGAGTTCCGAATGCGAGATATGGGTACCCACCTCGACGTTGAAGTGGCAGCGCACGGTCTTTTTCGCGACCACGGCGCGGAACTGGTCGGTGACGCCTTTGGTTCCGGGATGATCCGGAGCCACGCCGGCGCGCACCAATCCGTAGGGAGTGGGAAGCCGATCGAACATGTCGACCTCGACGCGAGGCTTGCCGGTCAGTTCCATCGCCGCATAGCAGGCTGCGGGGCCGGAGCCGACGATCGCCACTTTCAGCGTTCCCAGTTCGGGATCGATCTTGGCCATCGTGATCGGCTCGGGCCAATCCGGGCCCATCGGATGCTTCTCGAAGTACGACGCATTCATCTGAAGGTACGGCGCGTCGTCCTCGTCGAGTTCGTTGTCCGGGAAGATCGCCTCGACCGGGCACTCGTCCACACACGCACCACAATCGATGCAGGTATCGGGATCGATGTAGAGCATTTCGGTGGTCGCGAACGGAGCTTCGTCCGGTGTCGGGTGAATGCAATTGACCGGACACACGTCAACACACGAGGCGTCGTTGCAGCACGGCTGCGTGATCACATACGCCATGACATTCCCCTATCCCTGAAACACGAAGCACGAACTGATTCCCAGACTATAACGTGTTCCAATTTGGCGCGAGAATCGTTTTCAGATCACCCCATTGCGCTTCAGCAGCCATACCGCCTGCACGGTGGCGTGACCTCGCCATTCCAACGCCGCGGCGGGCGAATAGCTGTCGAAATCCACCGCCCAGCCGCCGTCGTCGTGTTGCCGTGCAGCGAGTGCTGACAGTTCGGACTCGATCACGGCCGCGTCGAACAACGCGCGGGTCGGACCACCGGGAAGCGGTGAGAAATCGAGGGGCCGCATGAATTCGCCGTCGGCTCCCCCGTCCACGTGAACCAAGCCGTCAGCCGGGATACGCGAACCAAGAGTGCTCACCAACGACGACGCTTCGGGACTGTTCCGGTGAACCGCGTCGAGAAACTGCAAGGCAAAGGCGAGCTCGAGGGCATGCAGAGAATCCGCCCCGTCGATCGCGTCGAGGCAATATCGAACGGCAGAGGCGAACCACGGATGTTCGGCGACGGCCTCGTCGAATTCGGCAACGCGAGCCGCTGCAGCACACACGATGCTGGTGATCTGCAACGACGGCGCCGACGGGTCCGCGCTCACCCAGAAGGGCGCACACCCGGCTGGGTCGGCAATCGGGAAGGCGAAGGGCAAACCGCCGCCTGCCAGCGAATTGGTCTGCAACCAGTCGCACAGTTCGACCGCTCTGGGCGTCGGCGTTCCGATGTCGGCAAAGGCTTCGAAGGCATGCAGCGCTCCGCCAGGTTGGCTGGTTGCCGAGCGAAGATCCGGTTCGAGTCCCCAGCCGTACCCACCGTCCGGGTTGCGATAACCGTCCACGGCCGCACAAGCCGCGGCCCGGTCACCCTGTCCGAGAATCAAATTCAGCCGATGCCGATCGAGAGTCCTGGCATGTCCCGCCATGAACCCGACGGCCGCCGTGAGATCAACACTCATGAAGAACGGTTCAGGATTCGTCGCCGTCGAGCCGGAAGCCGACCTTCAACGTGACCTGGAAATGCGCCACGGCGCCGTTCTCGATGTGGCCGCGAGTTTCCACCACCTCGAACCATTCGAGGTTGCGCACCGTCTCGTTCGCCCGGGCGATGGCGGTGCGAATTGCCGCGTCACTGCTCTCGGTGGACGAGCCGACGATCTCGGTCACCCGGTACACGTTGCTGCTCATGGCATTCCCTTCGTGTCAGATTCGACGAACCAACTCCTGCGCCTCGGCGCCGAGCCTCGCAAGGCGAAGATCACCGAGAGCTGTCACAGCACTACCCAACCTGTTGGTGGTGAAACCGAGCGAGAGTCCGCTGGACAGGTCCGCATACGCGCCTGAACCGCCGACTCCGTAGTGGCCTATCGCATTCCGCGGCTGCCGCCGCGCGGCAATGATCGGCGGGTGGTAACCGAGAGTCCAGTTGGGCCGCACCGCCAGCACGTAATCCCGATCGCGAGTCTGGATGGTCGACATCTGGTCGATGGTCGATTCCTTCAGGAACCGCTTCCCGTCGATCACGCCGCCGTTCGCGATGGCGCCGTACATCTTCGCGAGAGCACGCGCGCTGAACACTCCGTTCCAGCCCGGCATGACGGCGTCGTGGACAGCCGGGTTGCGCACCATGACGTCGAAACCGTCCGGCATCGCGGCCTCCGCGAGTCCGCGAGTCGGACCGACGTGTGAGAGCACGGTCGACGCGAAGGCCCAGTTCAAGCCGGCAGGGTTGATATGTGGGAACAGCTTCGCGATCCGTGGACGCTCGGTTTCGGGTACGCGGTACCAGAATTCGTCGACGCCGAGGGGCTTCGCTATCTCCGCTTGTACGACGTCGATGAACGGCTGACCGGACACCCTGGCCACAAGTTCGGCTACCAACCAGCCGTAGGTCACAGCGTGATAGCCGGGGCCTCGAAGCCGACGCGGATCCGGCTTCTCGGCAGCCAGGGCGGCAACGACCGCGTCGTAGTCCATCAGGTCGAGGGGATGCGGCATGAGCCCGCGAACGCGGTGAAGGCCCGAGCGATGTGACATCAGTTCCCGGACGGTGATCTTGTCCTTGCCGGCCGCTGCGAATTCGGGCCAGTACTGAGCAACCGGAGAGTCGTAGTCGATCAGCCCGCGTTCGGCCAGTCGGTGAACGACGGTGCTGGCCACGCCCTTGCCGGTCGAGAAGGAAAGCGACACCGTGTCGTGGTCCCAGCGCCTGTCGCGGTCGGCATTGCCGGCCCAGATGTCGAGAACTTTCTCGCCGCCCAGGTACACGACCAGCGCGCCGCCGCCTTGTTGCGGTTGGCGATACATCGCGAAGAAGCGGTCGGCCAAGGGAAGGAATCGCCGGTCCACATACAGCTCGGTGCGCGAAGGCACCTCCACCCGGGCGAGCGAACCCCGTCGTGCATTGGGAGCCATCGCGTCCTCCGATCCCCGCTGATTCAAGTTGTCCGGTCACCGGATCGGTGGCAGGAGCTTGACACCATTGTGACCACTGTCACGCAAGAGGCTCAGGACCGGGGTGCACTCACGGGGTGACCCACGTCGAAGTGCCGTCGCTGACACATCCCTGACCTGTGGCAAGGTTGAAAACAAGGGTGGGACCACCCGAGCAGATCGCCCCGACGTCCGCGTCACCCACCGCCGCTCTGCCGCCAGGTCCGCTGAGCACCACGGCAAAGGGTGAGGAGTCTGTGCGACCGAGTGCGAGCGAACCCGGGCCGTACGCAACGGCGGCAAGCAGCCCACCGCGCGACTCCGCTGCAGCAACGCCGCCGAAGAGTCCGACGCCCGCCGACCGGCCACCGTCTCGCGAATCGGCGACGCCGACGCCATCGCCCTCCACGTGTGAAATCGCGTAACTGGAGGGATCTGCCACCGCTCGGCATGCGGATGACCCGTCGACGATCGTCTGATCTTGGCCGCGCGCCGAACAATCCAGCGTCGCGGCCGACGCTGTTCCGCTACCGAGTGACAATCCGAAGGCGGCAAGAATCACGCCACCCGCCGCTAAGCCTGCTCGCATTTTCCGGCGATCCATATCCAACCCCCACAGTGCATTCGACGTGACCGTACATTCGACGTCTAATCGAATTACCCGATATGTCCGCCTCTGACGCTACCCGTCTTTGTTCTTCCGATCGCGGTCCTTGCTCGGTTGAACACGTTTGGGTTCACCGGGCATTTTGGGATAGTTCGGCGGGTACGGCAGATCGCCAAGTCCCGCCGCCAGATCCTTCTCCCACATCTCCAACAGAACGTCGAGGGCAAAGGCCTTGTCGTGCATCGCTTCCATCGGATCACCACGATCGGCGAGCAAGCCGGGAACCGTGGCGATGGTGCAGTCGTCTGGATGCACGTCGCGCAGTTCGTCCCAGGTCACCGGCGTGGACACAGTTGCGATCGGCGTCTTACGAGCGGAATACGCCGCCGCGATCGTCCGGTCACGGGCATTCTGATTGAAGTCGATGAAGATCCGTTCACCCCGCTCTTCCTTCCACCACGCGGTTGTGGCGCGATCGGCACTACGACGTTCGACTTCACGGGCGAGGGCGATACCCGCGTGGCGGACCTCGACAAAATCCCAGCGCGCCTCGAGCGGGATGTAGACGTGAAGGCCTCGGCCACCGGACGTCTTGGGAAATCCTTCCAATCCCAACTCGGCGAGCAGAGGGCGAAGGACCTCGTCCGCGATGGCAACGGCCTCGTCGAACCCGGTCCCCGGTTGCGGATCGAGATCGATGCGGAGTTCGTCCGGGTGGTCGGTGTCCGGGCACCGCACGGCCCAGGGATGAAACGTGACAGTCCCGAGATTGGCGGCCCACACGATGTTCGCAGCACTTCGCACTCGAAGGACGTCGGCCTTGCGACCCGACGGGAACGTGACCTCGCAGGATTCGACGTGCTCGGGCCGCTTTGCCGGCAGCCGCTTCTGGTAAACCTCTTCGCCCTCGATGCCGTCGGGGAATCGCTGAAGATGCGTTGGCCGATCTTGGAGCGCCCGCAACGCTGCACCCTGCAGCGCCACCGTTCGGTAGTACTGGACAAGATGCCGTTTGGTTCCGCCGTCCTCACCCAACTGCGGATAGTAGATCTTGTCCGGGCTCGACAACCGGACCGCGATCCCGTCGACGTCCAGTTCCTCTGCGGGACTCGCCATCACTTACCACCTACAAGAACATCCGCGAAGTCGTATCGCACCGGAACCTCCAACTGATCGAAAGTGCATTCGTCGGGCACCCTGTCCGGACGCCAGCGCAGGAACCGCGCGGCGTGCCGAAAGCGTTCCCCTTCCATCTGGTCGTACGCCACTTCCAGCACCCGCTCAGGACGAAGCGGAATCCAGGAGCGGTCTGCGGCCGATCTCCACCGGCTGGCCTCTCCCTCGGCCACAACGTCGTCCCCGAGGCGCAAAGGTTCGAGTTCGGCCAACAACTCGATCCGCCGCGCCGCGGTGAAAGCCGAAGCGCCACCGATCATCTTCAATTCGGAACCGTCGAACAGACCCAGAAGCATCGACCCGATACCCGGCTGGCTCTTGTGCGGACGGTAGCCCAGCAGTACGACATCCGCGGTCCTGGCGTGTTTCACCTTGATCATCTCGCGCTTGTTCGGCAGGTACGGTCCCGCCAGCTTCTTGGCGACAACCCCGTCGAGACCCGCGCCTTCGAAGGTTTCGAACCAGGCCATTGCTTCGGCGCTGTCGGCCGTCGCTGCCGTGACGTGGCAACTCGGCCCGCCACCGACACAATCGAGGAGCAACGCACGTCGCACACCGAAGTCCTCGATCGAGACGTCGCGATCCCCGAGCGCCAGCAAATCGAACCCGACAAATTGCGCGGGCGTCTGTTCCGACAACAATGCGACGCGGCTCGCGGCGGGGTGAATCCGCTCGGAGAGCGCTTCCCAACTCAGGCGCGTCACACCGTCGATCTCACGGGGAACCACCAGTTCTCCGTCCACCACACATTTTTCGGGCAATTCAGACTTGACGGCTTCCACCGCCTCGGGAAAGTACCGCGCCAAGTCCTTTCCTCCTCGCGATCCGAGCACCACTTCGTCACCGTCACGAAAGATGATTGCTCGAAATCCGTCCCATTTCGGCTCGTACGACCACGTCGGGTCACCGGACTCGGGTTGAGGCGGCACAGTGGCCGCAGCCTTCGCGAGCATCGGGGCAAGCGGCGGCATCAGGGGTAGCTCCACCTACCCATACTGACAGTCCGGTTGGCAATTCGACTACCGATGTATTGGAATAGGTCCCGAACAATCTACGAACCAACAGAATTATCCAAGAATCAACAAAGGGGTCCTTATGTCCGGAATCGTCCGGCGACTTTGCACTGCGGTGATCGCAACTTCTGCAATCGCCGCCTTCACCGTCGGTTGCGGTTCCGACATCGAGCCGAAAGCCATTGCGGAATCATCTTCCTCGGTTGCCGATTCGACCACTACCTCCGCAGCCCCGACCACCTCGAAGATCACCGGCCAGGAGGGTTCGGACGACGGCGGCGACGTCGACATCGACGTGTCGATCGGTGATTGCGTCAAGCTCGGCGGTACCACGACGGCCGCGGAAATCGACAACGCGGACTGCGGTAGCAAGGATTCCAACTACAAGGTGGTCGCCAAGGTTCCCACCTCTGATCAGTGTGCCGCCGATGTCGACTCGTACTACTACGAGACCCTCGCGGGTGACGAGCAGGGCGCTGTCTGTCTCGACGTCGACTGGGTAGTCGGCGGATGCATGGACCTCGGCAGCGGAATGGACGAGCCCGCCCGCATCGAATGCTCGGATACCAGCGGCACCAATGTAGTCGAGGTCGTCGAAATCCTGCAGAACTCCACGTCGATCGACGAATGCGGTTCGGGGGCAGACTCGGGATTCGAGCACCCGGAACGGAAGTTCACGGTCTGCGTCGCAACGCTCTGATTCGAGCGCCCTCCCGAAAAACACCTGTGCGCCTTGTCAACCGATCTCGGTTGGCAAGGCGCACAGGTGTTTTCTACAGCCGGCGCTTTCTACAGCCGGCGCTTTCTACAACCAGCCCCGACGTTTGAAGATCGTGTAGAGACTTCCACACGTCAAGAACATCATCGAGAGCGCAAACGGATAGCCCAAGTGCCAGTGCAGTTCCGGCATGTCGTCGAAGTTCATTCCGTACACGGTTCCGATAAGCGTCGGCGCGAAGAGAATTGCCGCCCACGCCGAGACCTTCTTGATCTCCTCGTTCTGCGCGTAGCTCGCCTGCGTCAGATTGCGCATCTCCTCGTTCTGGTTCTGCGACACCAGAGTTGCGTTCACCGTGAGGATGTTTCCGAGCAACTGACGAAAGCCGTCGGCCCGCTCCACCACAGTCGTCGCATGGTCGGTGACGTCGCGGAGGTAACGCTGGAGTTCCTCGTCCGTGTGGTACTTGTCGAACCCCGCCGACAACCCACGCAGCATTCCCAGCAGCGGACGCGTCGCCCGCTGGAATTCGATCACCTCACGGGTCAGTTCGTAGATGCGACGCGAAACTCCGGGATCGCCACTGAACACTTCGGTTTCGATCTCGTCGATGTCGTTCTGCAGGCCGGCCACCACCGGGGCGTACCCGTCGACGACTGCGTCGAGAATGGCGTAGAGAACGGCCTCGGTACCCAACCGCAACAGGTCAGGATCGTTCTCCATGCGAGTCCGCACCGCCGAGAGATCCGGCGATTCACTGTGACGGACGGTCAGAATGAAGTTCGGACCACAGAAGATGTGCAACTCGCCGAATTCGACCCGCTCGGTCTCGTCGCGGTACCGCGCAGCACGCAGGACCACGAACAGTGTCTTGCCGTAGCGCTCGAGCTTGGGGCGCTGGTGCGCGACAATCGCATCCTCGACCGCCAGTTCGTGGAGGTCGAAATGTTGTGCAGCGGCATACAACTGGGCGTCGTCGGGCCGGTACATGCCGATCCACGCCATCGACTGCGAATCCGGAAGGCATGACAGTGCTTCCGCCAGCGTGGACGGCGACGCTATCCGCTCGCCGTCGCGGTACACGCCACTGTTGACGACGGTCGATTCGACGGGCGCCACCGCCTCGGGCGGGGCAGCCTTGACGACGGTGCGTGCGGCACGCGAGTGCCCGGGATGTGAGTCACCGAGACCCGCGGAACGACGTGGCAGTACCGAACGTGAACGACGAAATTCGCGCATGCTGAACAGCTTTCGAGGGAAGAGTGAACGACGACGCTTGCTTCACAGCAAAGCCGAAGCCGATGAACACACGATGAAGCTGCAGCAAAATACCGGAACAACCCGGGCGGCTACAGCTTCAGTTGGTACTCGGAGGTTGGCCACGCATTACAGCCACACCTCCTCTTCCCTGAATTCCTACGCAAGTCCGCGCACGACGCCAACATGCTACCCCGACTGTCAGAGCGGGACAAACCGAACGACAAGCCGCAGGACAGCACGAACCGGTCGGAGGAAACCCGCTCGACGAATGCAGCTTTCAGTCAGTTCGCAGCGCGCAATCCGCCGATCAAGAGTTCGACGATCTGGTCCGCCAACGACTCCGTCTCCGCCAAAGTCTGCCCTTCACGCCTTCGGTACCAGAGGTCGATGCCGTTGAGACTGCTGAGGAGTACTTTTGCCGCCATTCGCGGCGAGCTCGCACGAATGGAACCATCCGCGACACCTTCGGTCATCACGTCGACGAACAGATTCTCGTAGTCGAGTCGCAGCGAATTCAGTTCCACGAGGACTTGCTGTTGCCTCGGCTTGAGCGCGGAGTTCATCTGGCCCCGGACACCTTGGTGGATCGTGTGGTGGTACCCGAGATGTGTCATGAGATTGACCAGGTGGGCGTGCGACATCGCTTCGAGACGCGCGAGGCCGCTGTCTGCCCCGTCGATCCGAGACTCGACCTCGGCGCGGAGCAGGCTCATCCCGCGCTCGTAGATTGCCAGGTAGATGTCGAACTTCGAACGAAAGTGGTAGTAGACAAGACCTTTGGTGGCCCCGATTCGATCGGCCAGCAAATCCATGGTCGTGGCCGCGTAACCGTCTTCGGCAAAGGCGTCGGCGGCGCTGGTGATGATCGCGGATCGCACGTCCGGAAGATCACTACTCATTCGACTTCCACTCCCATTCGCACTGCCTGCCGGCCCTTGACTGTTTCCACGCTATCGCATAGTAATACTGAGTAGTATCCCAGATCAGAGAGGTTTTCCAATGTCGTTGGATTTTTCCGGCAAGGTAGCGATCATCACAGGCGCAGGCGGCGGACTCGGCCGTTCGCATGCATTGGCCCTCGCCGCACGCGGCGCACGCGTCGTCGTCAACGACATGGGTGGCTCGGTCAACGGCAGTGGCGGCGCTGATACCGCAGCAGCCAAAGTAGTGGCGGAAATCGTCGAGCTGGGTGGCGAGGCCATCGCGGACCACTGCGACATCACCGACGTCGACGCCGTCGCCGCCATGGTCGCGACGGCCGTGGACAAGTGGGGCCGCGTGGACATCCTGATCAACAACGCCGGAATCTTGCGCGACAAGTCGTTCATCAAGGCCGAGCTCGACGACTTCCGCAAAGTCATCGACGTGCATCTGATGGGTTCCGTCATCTGTTCCAAGGCAGTCTGGCCGCACATGGTCGAACAGAACTACGGACGCATCCTCATGACCACGTCGGCATCGGGAATTTACGGCAACTTCGGCCAGGCAAACTACGGCGCCGCGAAGTCCGGCGTCGTCGGCCTGATGAACGTTCTCGCTATCGAGGGCGAACGCAAGGGCATCCGCGTCAACTCGCTGGCCCCGACCGCCGCGACCCGCATGACCGAAGACCTCCTCGACGAGAAGACTCTCGCTCTGCTTGCACCCGAATCGATTTCACCCGGCGCACTGTTCATGGTCTCCGATGACGCACCGACCAAGACCATCCTCAGCGCTGGTGCCGGTGTCTTCGCGATCGCTCGCATGGAAGAGTCGCAGGGCGTGTACATCCCCGAAGGCGCACTCTCCCCTGAGGTCGTCGCCGAACGGTGGTCCGAGATCAGTGACATGACCAATTCCGTCCAGGTGCCCGCGGCGTTCGATCAGACCCGCCGGTTCGTCGAGAAAGCTGTAGCCGAGCAGCCTGCCAACTGAGCAGGGCAACCAGCCGACTGATCGATCCTGCTCCCCCTAAGGTGTGGTGGTGACCACACCAACGGGAGTTTCGATCGTCGACATCGTCGACAGACTGGGAATGACGTTCCTCAGCGGAGGCGACACCGTCGACGACGCCCGCACTGTCAGCCGAGTGACCCTGCACGAAGGGTCCGGAGTCACGCAAGGCAGTGCGGGCGCCGTCGTGCTCGGCGCAGGACTGGCCGATTCGGCCGACATTGCCACTGCAGTAAAAGAATACGGTTCGGCCGGAGCCGTCGCGCTGATCGTCAGGGAGCCATTGGCCGTCGACGAAAGCGTCGCACGGGCGGTCGCCGAAGCCGATATCGCACTACTGGGAATGGTCAAGGATGCAAGCTGGCTGCAAAGTGCGTCGCTGATCAACGAGATCCTCGAATCCGGCAACAACGGGGACCGCACGTCCGCCGCCGACGCCGACCTGTTCGATCTTGCCAACTCGATCGCTCAGGTATTGAACGGCCCGGTCACCATCGAGAATCAGTCGAGCCGGATCCTCGCGTTTTCGGCGGATCAAGCCTTCGGCGACGAGGCACGTAAGCAGAGCGTCCTCGGACATCAAGTGCCGCAGCACTATTCCGACCGGCTCAGGTCAATGGGGTACTTCAACAAGATCTACGGCTCTACCCTGCCGGTATTTCTACCGGGTATCGGGCCGGGCATCAGGCCCCGGGTCGGCATGCGAATACATGCGGCATCCCAGATCCTCGGTTCGATCTGGGTGATCTTGGACGAGGAGCCGAACGAATTGCAGGTGAAAACGCTCGTCGAGGCGGCGGGGGTAGCCGCGATGAGTTTGCTTCGCGCCAAGCTGGCCGCCGATTCCGCACGACGGCTGAGGTTGGGCGAGGTGATCACGCTACTGAGTGGCGGCACTTCGGCCAAGGAAGCGGCCGAGCGACTGGGCTACGGCCGCTCGAAAGCAAACGTACTTGCGGCCGGCTTCCGTAGCGGCGCCGGCGCATCGTTGGAGGCCGAAGCCGACGTCGATCAACTGGCCCTGACACTCAATACCTATCTCGACCAAGTATTTCCGTTGTCGGTGGCGGCAGCGATCGGCGGCACCGTCTACGCCGTCATCCCACACACCCGGCACCAGACCGACGACGACTACGTGCGTCGGATCGCGTCGGAGTTTGCAGACCGTTCCCGTTCGGAAAAGTCGGTGGTCATCGGAATCGGTGCGACAGTGGCCGACGTGATGACGCTGGAGAAGTCACGCGACGAAGCCGACCGAGCGCTTCGCGTTCTGAGGTCGACGTGGAATTCCTCGGGCCGGACCGTCGCGCGCGCCGACGACTTGCAGATCAATTCCCTACTTCTGCGCCTCTCCGACGCCCTGGCGGACGAGAACGAGACCGCGTCGGGTCCGCTCGCGGTACTGCGTGAGTACGACCGCACTCACGACATCAACCTCGTGGACACCCTTCGAGCCTGGCTCGACACGTTCGGCGACATTCCGGCGGCTGCGTCGTTGGTTCACATCCACGTCAACACATTCCGGTACCGCCTCAAGAAACTTGCCGGGATTGCCGGAATCGATCTCGATGATCCGGAAACTCGATTCAGCCTGATGCTCCAGCTTCGTCTCTTCTATCCGACAGCGTTGTAGCGATCTACCAAGTCTCACGAAACATTCGTAAATCCGGACGATGTTCTCCTCCTTTTGTTGGGTGAGGATTCAAGCAATCGTTTTTTGCTCCTGACCCGACAGACCTCGCGTCACTCGGGCGGGACTACACCTTCCGGAGGCACCATGAAACAACGGTCCTACGCACTGCTGGCTGCGGCAACTGGCACCGTTCTTGCCCTGACCGCGTGCTCATCGGGTGGCTCGTCGGGTTCGGGTTCGGGTGGGGGTGAACCCGTCACGGACGGCACCTTCAAATTGGCTCTCGTGGCCGACCCCGGCGCTCTGAATCCGCTGATGACGGCCGCATCGCCGGCGCACCAACTGGCGCGTCTGAGCTACGACTATCTGCTCCACCCGGATCCCGATACCGGAGTCACCAAGCCATGGCTCGCCGAGAAATGGGAAGAGACAACCACTTCCGCGTCCTTCACCATTCGCGACGGCGTCACCTGTACCGACGGATCCGCTCTGACTGCCCAGACTGTCGCCGACAACGTCAATTTCATCACCAACGCAGCAAACAAATCTGCACTCCGCGGGGTGTACGCACCGGCAACTGCGAGCGCCACCGCCGACCCTGCGACACGGACAGTGACGGTCACGACTCCGGAGCCCTCTCCGTTCCTGCTTCTCAACCTGGCGCGAATACCGATCATGTGCGAGGCCGGGTTGAAGGATCCGACGGCGGCAAACAAGACGACCTTCGGGTCGGGCATGTTCCAGATGACAGAGGCAGTCGCGAACGATCATTACTCCTACGTTCGGCGCGACGGCTACAACTGGGGACCGGACGGCACCACCTCGGATACGGCCGGAGTACCCAAGAATGTCGTCGCGTCCATCATCACGAACAACAGCACTGCGGCCAACCAGGTGTTGTCCGGCGATCTGAATGCCGCAGCAGTTTCGGGCCCCGACCAGGATCGCATGAACGCCGCGAACCTGGACACCGTCAAGCAGCCCGCTCCGGCGGGCGAGATGTTCTTCAACCACAGTCCCGGCAATCCGACGAGCGATCCTGCCGTCCGCAAGGCTCTGGTCCAGGCTCTCAATCTCGACGACCTCGCCGAGATCTTCACGGCCGGTCGCGGAACCAGATCGACCACGATGGTGTCCATCGAACCGCGGGCCTGCATCTACGACTCTGTCGCCGGAAACCTGCCGGACTTCGACACCAGTGCAGCCGCAGCAACTCTCGAGTCTGCGGGCTGGAAGGTCGGCGCGGACGGTAAGCGCAGCAAGGACGGCACACCGCTCCGAATTCGGATGGTCTACGAGACGTTCGGTGACGCGACCGATGCTGCCGCCGACGTCGCGGTCAACGCGTGGAACGACCTGGGCGCCACCATTGAACTCACCAGCGGCGACTCGAACAAGATTCTCGATGTAGCACTCAGCGGCAAGGACAACACGGCGTGGGATGTTGTGTGGGAGCCGATCAACGTCGCGCTGCCCAGCATGCTGGTCCCCTTCCTCTCCGGTCCTGTGCCCGCGGCGGGAATGAATTTTGCGTCGATCTCCAACCCGGCCTACGACGCAGCCGTCACCAAGGCTTCCGGGCTGACGGGCGAGGACGCTTGTGCCGCTTGGGCAGACGCCGAGTCCGAGATCATCAAAGCAAACTCGGCGGTACCTTTTGCCGACAAGATCACGACCCTCTACTTCAACAATGCGGGTCTTGCATTCGGCCGCAATTTCATCGGTTCGGCCCTGCGCCTGTACCAGTAGACCGCCGGTAGCGACCGGGGAAATCGTCGTGTTTCGCCGGTCGCTGTCGGTATACGGACAGGTATTCACCGATCCAGGCGGTTTTCGTGGGAGCGGACGAAAATCGACCCGATTTTCGTGAGGATCGACAGAGATGCGCGTCACGTCATGCGCCAAGATTTAGCAGTCAACACTCAATCGCGCCCTCACGTTTTTCGCTCGGGCCCCAGCTCCATCCCGGAGGCACCATGAAACACCGCTCCTATCCAACACTTGCGGCAGCCGCAGGGCTCACGCTTGTGTTGTCTGCTTGTGGCTCGGGAGGCACGTCCTCGGGCGCCAGTGGCGGTGAACCGGCCACGGACGGGACCTTCCGTTTCGCCCTGCAGGCCGATCCGGGCGCACTCAACCCGATCATGTCGGCCTCTCAGGCAACCGCCGAGTTGTCTCGTTTGGCCTACGACTACCTGATCTACCAGGATCCCGATACCAGCGAAGTCGGACCGTGGTTGGCGGAGAAGTGGGAGGAGACTCCGACCTCGGCGTCCTTCACCATCCGTGACGGGGTGACCTGTACCGACGGATCGACGCTGACTTCCCAGACCGTCGCGGACAACATCAACTTCGTCGCCAATCCGGACAACGGTTCACAGTTGCGCGGGTCCTCCGTTCCGACCGGTGCCACAGCAACCGCCGATCCGGCAGCGCGCACCGTCACGGTGACCACTGCGGCGCCGAGTCCGTTCCTGCTTCTCAACGTCGGTCGACTGCCGATCCTGTGCGAGGCCGGGCTGAAAGATCCGACAGCATCGAACAAGAAGTCGCTCGGCACCGGCATGTTCGAAGTCACCGAAGTCGCCGCCAACGACCACTACACGTTCCAGCGACGTGATGGCTACAACTGGGGCCCCGACGGCACCGCTTCCGATACCCCCGGCGTCCCCAAGACGGTCATCGCCGCCATGGCACCGAACGTGAGCACCGCCGCAAATCAGCTTCTCTCGGGTGAACTCAATGCAGCTCCGATCGCCGGGCCGGACAAGGACCGCGTCGCGGCAGCCAATCTGGACTCGGTTGGCCGGCCGGTACCCGCAGGCCAGATGTACTTCAACCAGATCGCCAGCAACCCCACCAGTGATCCGGCAGTGCGCAAGGCGCTGATCCAAGCGGTCAATCTCGACGACCTCACTCAGGTCATCACCGCCGGAAACGGGGTCCGGGCAACCAGTCTCGTCGCCGTCGAACCGCGCGCCTGTGTCTACGACTCTGTCGCAGGCAACATTCCGGACTTCGACCTCACAGCTGCAAAGGCAACACTGGACGGCGCTGGTTGGACTGCCGGCGCTGACGGCAAGCGAAGCAAGGATGGCAAGCCGCTCAATCTCCGCCTCGTGTACGACGGCACCGACGATCCGCGCAACGCGGCGGCAGAACTTGCTCAGTCGGCGTGGTCCGAACTCGGCGCAAACGTCGAGGTGACCGGTGGTGACTCGAACAAGATCATCGACGTCATTCTGAGCGGCAAGGACAACTCTGCCTGGGACATCGCCTGGGTCCAGATCAACTCCTCGCTGCCCAGCACGTTCACCGCGTACTTTGCCGGGCCGGTTCCCGCAGCAGGCAAGAATTTCGGATCGGTCAGCAACCCCGCCTACGAAGCAGCAGCCACCAAGGCTTCCGGTCTGACCGGTAGCGACGCTTGTGACGCTTGGGCCGACGCCGAGTCGGAGCTCACCAAGACGATCGCGGCCGTGCCCTTCGCGGATTCCGTCATGAACGTGTACTTCAACAAGGCCGGACTCTCATTCGGTAAGACGCTCACCGGTTCTGCGTTGCGTCTCTACCAGTAAGTCGTTTTCCCGCTCAGCATCTCTTCCCGCCCTGCATCTGTTCCCGCCCTCCGGAAAGACAGCCCATGAGTCAAACTATTGAAGCCGCGAAACCAGAAGCGGCGCCTCAGGCTCGAGCAAAGTGGCTCGAGTCCGACAGCTGGCCCGCATATCTTCTGCGTCGTTTCGGCACCTTCGTGATTTCACTCTGGGCGCTGGTGACTGCGGCGTTCCTGATGCTCCAACTGATTCCGGGCGACCCGGTTCGGTTGGCTCTGGGAATGAACGCACCGGTCGAACTGGTCGAGACAACGAGGTCTCAGCTCGGTTACGACCTTCCCTTGTGGCAGCAGTACTTCCGATTCGTCGGCGGGTTGCTGAGCGGGAATCCCGGTGACTCGATCACCTTGAGGACTCCGGTCTTCGAGGTGATCGCGTCCCGCCTCCCTGCAACACTCGAACTGGCTGTACTCACAGTCGTCACGGTGCTGCTACTGGGCATTCCGATCGGCCTCATCTTCGCTGCACTGACCCGCAACGGTCGACGACGCGGAGTCGAGATCGGTTACACCGCAACGTCAGGCACTATCGCCGTGATCCCCGAGTTCATGTTCGGTACGGCGCTGGTCTACCTCTTTGCCGTCACGTTCCCTGTTCTGCCCGTCGCCGGCCGAGGTGGACCGGAAAGCTACATCCTCCCGGTCGCGGCCATGTCGATCGGTGCCATCGCCTCGATGTCGCGCATCGTCCGTGCAGAGGCACTCGGCGTGTTGGACATGGACTACATCCGTACGGCGCGCGCCAAGCGAATGCCCGTGGCACGAATCTACTTCCGTCATGCAATGCCCAACCTCATGACGTCGACGCTGACGCTCGCCGGACTCCTCCTGGGTGGTCTGATTGCCGGCACCGTGCTCATCGAGAGCATCTTCGCCTGGCCCGGCATGGGCATGGCGCTGGTCAAGTCCATCACCGAGAAGGACTACCCGCTCGCCCAGACACTGGTCGTGATCTACGGCGCCATCGTCCTTCTCATCAATTTCATCGTCGACGTGGTGCTCGCTCTCATCGACCCACGATCCACAATTCGGGAGAACTGAGTTGAGCACCTCACCTACGGCCCCCACTGCGGCCCCCAAGACGCCCCCGCGACGACACTGGATCGTCGGAACGTTCCGCACCCCATTGGGAATCCTGGCCCTCACCTTCCTGACCGCTCTGATCGCCCTCGTCATCTTCGGACCGATGATCTGGGGTGACGCCGCTGTCGCAGCCAACCCGAAGGCACTCTCTCAGGGACCGAGTTCCGAGCACATCTTCGGCACCGACGCCGGCGGGCGTGACGTCTTCGCCCGCACGATGACCGCCGCGAGACTGTCGGTGCTCATGGCTCTCGGAGCCGTCGCACTCGGTGTCACAATTGGCCTGATACTCGGTACGCTCCCGACGCTCGCTCCCCGCTGGGTCGGACGAATGGTCGTGGCATTCCTCAACTTCGCCATCGCGTTCCCCGGACTGCTCCTCGCGATCTTCCTGTTGGTCGTTCTCGGACAGGGTGCGGGCAGCGCGGTGATCGCCATCGGCCTCGCCCTGGCCTCGCCGTTCGCGAGGTTGACGTACGCACTGGCTTCGTCGGTCAACGGACGCGACTTCATCGACGCAGCACGCATCCTCGGGGTCACCAAGCCGGGGCTGCTGTTCCGCCACATTCTCCCCAATATCCGTGAACCACTCATCGTCAATGCCAGCATCGCTGTCGGCAGCGGCCTGGTGGTCTTCGCCGGACTCTCGTTCCTCGGCTTGGGCATTCAGCCGCCTGCATTCGACTGGGGCCGGATGCTCAACGAAGGTCTGTCGAAGATCTTCGTCAACCCGGCCACCGCACTTGCCCCCGGCATCGCCGTCGTGCTCGCCGGCTTGACCTTCACGCTGCTCGGCGAGGCCATTGCTCGCGGCGCGGGAGTTCGCAGCCCGATCAGCAGTCGCCTGCCGAAGTGGAAGCCGATCAACCGGAAAACTGCCCAGGCCGATTCGGCGCCCAGTGACGAGGACGCAGTTCTCACCGTCCGCAACATGTCCGTCGCAGTCCCCGCGGGTGACGACTGGCGTCGCCCCGTCGACAACATCAGTTTTACAGTTCATCGCGGCGAAACCGTGGGCATCGTCGGTGAATCCGGCTCCGGAAAGTCACTGAGTTGCATGGCAATCGCGCAGCTGACCGACCACCCCACCGTGGTCGACGCCGGGCTCATCGAGTTCGACGGCACCGTGCTGATGAAGGACGGGAAGCGGCCGGACAACGCGGCTTCGCGCAAGGTTGCCCGCCAACTCGGCACACGTATGGCGATGGTGTTCCAGGATCCGATGTCGTCCATGAATCCGTCTCTCAAGGTCGGATACCAGGTCGCCGAGATCGGTTGGCTCCACGAAGGTATGAGCAAGGTCGACGCGAAGAAGGCGGCAGTCGAGCGACTGAACGCCGTCAAGATCCCCGACGCGCCCAGGCGTGCGAAGCAGTACCCCCACGAGTTCTCCGGCGGTATGCGTCAGCGCGCGATGATCGCCATGGGTCTGATGGGCAAGCCCGCTCTGATCATCGCGGACGAACCCACCACTGCGCTCGACGTGACCGTTCAGCGTGAGGTCCTCGGGCTGCTCCACGAGGTTCGCGAAGAAACCGGTGCCGCAATCCTTCTCATCTCGCACGATATGGCCGTCATCACCGGCATGTGCACCCGTGTCCTGGTCATGTTTGCCGGCGAAATCGTCGAAGACATCGCAGTCGACGATCTGATTGCCGGTCGTGCAAAGCATCCGTACACCCGCGCGCTGATCGCCGCGGTCCCCACCATGAGCACCGATCGCGACAAGCCGCTTGCCACCGTCGACGAAGCCTGGCAGGTGGAGAGCCTCGACGCCGAGGAGAGCACCGCCGACATCGAGTTGGAAGAACTGTTGGCTGTTGCAGAGGAGATCCGATGAGCAGGCTCGAATTCCGTGACGTCAACGTCCACCTCGGTAGCGGTTCGAAAAAATTCCACGCCGTCAAGAACATCAATCTCGACATCCCCTCCGGATCGGTGGTCGGTCTCGTCGGTGAATCGGGTTCCGGAAAGTCGACACTGGCGCGAGCAACTGTCGGCTTGGCCGAGCCCAGTTCCGGCCAGATCCTTCTCGACGGTGTGGACGTCGCTCACGCCCGCGGCGCGACCGCTCGTCTGCGCCACCGGATCCAGATGGTCTTCCAAGATCCGTACTCGTGCCTCGACCCGCGAATGACCATCGGCCAGTCACTCGCCGAGGCGCTGCGGTCCACCGAGCGTCGTGACAAAGCTCGCCGCAGCCGCGGCGACCGCGCTGCCGAGGTGGCTCGACTCCTCACCACCGTCCAACTGCCGGTGGAGAAGGCGCACGAATACCCGTCGTCGTTGTCTGGCGGTCAGCGCCAACGCGTTGCCCTCGCGCGGGCTTTGGCAGCCGCACCGGCAGTTCTGCTTGCCGACGAAATCACCTCCGCTCTGGACGTGTCCGTGCAGGGCGCGGTTCTGAATCTGTTAGTGGATCTGCAGAAGCAGCTAGGTCTGACGGTTCTGTTCGTCAGTCACAACCTGGCGGTGATCCGCTATGTCTGTGACCACGTCGCAGTCATGCTCGGCGGCGAGATCGTCGAACACGGGCCGGTTCTCGACGTGATCGATTCGCCCAAGGAGCCGTACACGGCAAAGCTGTTGTCCGCGATCCCGACCTTCGGGGAGCCGATGTTCCAATGACAACGCCGACCACTCTCGACTCCCCCGCTGCCGTAGCCCGTGCCGAAGAACGTCGTTCGGCGAGAATCCAGGATTACGCGTCCGTGGTTACACCGACCAGCATCGCCGTCTCGGCGTCGGGACGCATTGCATACGTACGTACCGAAGCGAATCCGGCCGCGGATACCAACGAGCACTCGATCTGGTTGGCTTCCCCGCAACTACAGCTCACCGCGGGACCTGCCGACACCTCGCCGGCATGGCATCCCGTTTCCACGCTGTTGGTCTTCGTTCGGCCGGATTCCTCGGGCACACCGCAACTGTGGAAGGTCGACGCCACCGGCGGGCCCGCCGTTCAGATGACCACCACGGCGCAGCTCCCGCTCGGCGCTGGGGCACCAGTGTTCTCTCCCGACGGTGCTCGAATCGCCTTCAGTGCCCCGGTCGACCGCACTGCCGCCGGATCGTCACACCTCTTGGTGGCGAAACGCCTTAACTACAAGGTCGACGGATCCGGTGTCCGGGGCAGCGTTCGGGCGCACTTGTTCGAGTTCGATCTGGCCGCCGGCTCGCTTCGGCAGCTGACGGACGGCGATTGGGACGCTTCGCATCCCGCGTACAGTCCCGACGGCACCGAACTTGCTTTCACCGCGGCGATGGACGGCAATGCCGATCTGACACGGGCGAGCTCCGCGTGGACCGTATCGCTGACTGATCTCGCCTCGGCTCCGCGGATGCTGGGGCACGCACGCGGCATCGCCGGACCACTTACGTGGACACCTGCCGGCGACGCCGTCGTAGCAGTCGGTTGGCACACGCCGATCATTCACAACAACGAACTTCTTGTCCTGCACCGCGACCAGCGAGTGGAAGACCGCAGTCTGACATCCGCACTCGACCGAAACGTCATGCCTGGCGGGACCGGTTATCCCGGTGGCGCACCGCGTTTCACCGCCGACGGCGACATCGTCTTCTGCATCCGCAACCACGGCTCCACCGAACTGCACAAGATCGATTTCGGATCAGGCTCCGTCTCACCACTTCTCACCGGAGAACAGACAGTGGTCTCCGGTCTTGCCCTGACATCCGGGAAGGCCGTCGTCGCGCTGGCAACGGCGACGTCCTTCGGTGAGGTCGCCGTCATCGATCTCGAGACTCGCGCAGTCGAAACCGTCACCGAATTGAACACGGAACTGACAACTTCCGTCGCGTTTCCAGTCGCCTCCGAGCGTTGGTTCGACATCAGCGACGGCACCCGTGTTCAAGGTTGGATCCTGCGCGACCCGAACGTCACGGGCGCCGGTCCGCTGGTTCTGGACGTCCACGGCGGACCACACAATGCCTGGACCGGTACACCCACCCCGATGCACGCGTACCACGCGGAACTGGTCGCGCTCGGATACACGGTCTTGATGATCAATCCGCGGGGAAGCGACGGCTACGGCAACGAGTTCTTCGACGGTGTGCGTGACGGTTGGGGTGAGGCGGATCGCGCCGACCTGCTCGAACCAGTCGAAACCCTTGTCGCCGAGGGGATGGCCGATCCGAAGCAACTGGTGCTCACGGGCTACAGCTACGGCGGATTCATGACGTGCGCCCTGACGTCCGTCACCGATCGGTTTGCCGTCGCAGTCGCCGGTGGCCTTGTCTGCGACATCGCGAACACGGCGGGCCCCTCGGACGAGGGCATCTTGCTGCAGACGGTCGAATTCGACCCGCAGTCATCTCGGGTACAGGAACTTTCGCCGCTGGGGCGAGTCTCCCAGGTGACGACACCGACGCTGATACTTCACGGCGGTAGCGACGTCCGCTGCCCGGTCAACCAGGCAGAACAGTGGTTCGGTGGACTGCGTTTGGCCGGCACCCCGACCGAACTGGTGGTCTTCCCGGACGCGTCGCATGCCTTTGTGCTGACGGGTCGACCCTCCCACCGTCTGGATTACAGCACCCGTCTCGTCGACTGGATCGAACGTCATCTCTCGCCTACGCCGGCACTGACCACGGTCGATCCCGACTACTGGCAGTACCGACTCGACACCCTGAGCGCGAAGTACGGGGTACCCGGTGCTTCGCTCGGAATTCTGACCACTACCCGCAGCGGTTTCGACCGCACCGTGGTGACGTCCGGTGTCGTCAGTACCCGCACCGGTGTCGCGGCCACTCCCGACACGTTGTTCCAGATGGGTTCGATCAGCAAGGTCTGGACGGCCACCCTGATCATGCAACTCGTCGAAGAAGGATTACTGGACCTCGACTCGCCTGTCCGGAACATCCTGCCGGACTTCGCAGTTGCCGACGCGGTAGCCACTGAAACGGTCACCACTCGCCACCTGTTGACTCACACCAGTGGCATCGACGGTGACGTCTTCATCGACGGCGGACGCGGCGACGACTGCGTCGAGCGATACGTCGCAGCCCTGACATCGACGGTGCAGCTCTTCGCACCCGGTACCGATTGGTCGTACTGCAACACCGGCTTCGTCATCGCCGGACGAATCATCGAGGTTCTCCGAGGCAAGAGTTGGGACGCGGTTCTGCGTGAGCGGATCATCGAGCCTCTCGGCCTGACCAAGACCACGACCTTGCCCGAGGAGACGGCACTGCACCGCGCTGCGGTCGGGCATGTCGGCGGTGCCGACAATCTCGCGCAGACACCACAATTCCTCATCCCTCGCTCGATGGGCCCCGCCGGTCTCATCAACAGCACCGCCGAGGACCTTCTTCTGTTCGCGCAGGATTCGATGCGCGAGGATCCGATTCTGCTTCAGCGGTCCACCCATCTGGCGATGCTCGAGGAGCGCCGCCAGATCGGAGAGGTGTCATCTGCAGACATCATGGGAACCACGTGGCTGCTGCACAATTGGGACGGGGTGCTGGCGCATGGCCACAACGGTGGAACCCTCGGACAGCAGTCCTTCTTGCGGGTGGTCCCGTCCCACGGCATTGCGGTAGTCCTGATGGCCAACGGCGGTGCGATGGACGCTCTCTCGGGCGACCTTCTCACCGAAGTCATCGGTTCCATCGGCGGCGTCGCCGTGACACCGGCATTTTCGCCTGGAGACCCCGCCACCCGCACCACGTCCTCACCTGAGGAACTCGATGCGCTGTGCGGTCTGTACCGCGATGCTGCTGCCGATTTCGTCCTGGAAAGAACCGGGAGTTCCCTGACCGCCCGCCGCACCGATCACATCGACCCTTCGGTCAACGCCGAAGGCGCAGAGTCCGTCTCTCTCAGCCTGATCGAAGTTCACCCTGGAGTATTCGCGACCCAACTACCTCAATCAGCGGGTTGGATCCGGATCACTTTCTCCGACAACGGGAGTACACAATTGCTACACGTCGGAAGCCGCGCGTATCCGCGAGTGAACAACCGATGACCATTCTCCGCGATCTGGCCGAGCGCCAACTTCCTCAGATCCTCGAGGACGCCATCGCGCTCATCGAAGTCGAGTCGCCGTCGCACGATCTCGAAGCTGTTGCCCGCAGCGCGAAGTGGACGTCAGACCTTGTCCACGAACGACTCGGAGTGACACCGGAGTCGATAGTGACGGAAGGCCGAACCCATCTGGTGACCCGTTTCGGCAGCTCACCGACGCGGCTGATGCTGCTCGGTCACCACGACACCGTGTGGCCGATCGGAACCCTGACGCGCCTACCCGCAGCGGTCACCGACGGCGCACTTCGAGGTCCGGGTGGCCTCGACATGAAACTTGGTGTCGTTCAGGCAATCCACGCCCTCGCCATCGTCCGAGAGTTGCACGGCGACGATGCACTCGACGGAATCACACTCCTGGTCACCGGTGACGAAGAAATCGGTTCGCCCACGTCGCGGTCACTGATCGAGAAACTCGCGGCGGGCGCGGTACTGGTTCTCGAGGCCGGCGGTGACGGCGGCGAACTGAAGACTGTCCGCAAGGGAGTGTCGCTGTATCGGATCCATGTTGCCGGTCGCGCCGCGCACGCCGGGCTGGAGCCGGAAAAGGGCATCAACGCTGCAGTAGAACTGGCTCGTCTCGTGATCGCGATCAACGACTTGTCCTCGCCGGCGCAGGCAACCACCGTCACCCCGACTGTCATTTCGGCCGGAACCACCACCAACACCGTTCCGGCAGAAGCTTTTGTCGATGTGGACGTGCGCGCAACCAGCGCTGCCGAGCAGGAACGGGTCGATGCGAATATCCGAGCCCTGCAGGCAATCCACCCCGAAGCCGTAGTCACGGTCTCGGGTGGCGTCAACCGTCCACCTCTCGAAGCGACGATGTCCGCACCGTTGCTGGCGTTGGCGGAACGTGTTGCGCTCGAGCATGATCTGACTCCTCCCGTCGGGCTCGCCGTAGGCGGAGCCTCGGACGGAAACTTCACTGCCGGTATCGGTATCCCCACCCTCGACGGCCTCGGTGGCGTCGGCGGCGGTGCACACGCCGAGACCGAGCATGCGCTCGTGTCCGCTATCGCCCCGAGGACGGCGTTGGTTGCGGGCCTTATTCGTTCGATCACGTCTGAAGGGGGCCCTCGTGTCGAAAAGCAAAGCGGTTGAGTTTCGAGAGCTGGTCGACAATCGCGAAATAGCCGATCTATCCGCCGTTTTCGATGAGATCTGGGCTACCAGCCCCGGACCGGCTCATTTCGGCACGGCGATGTTGGTTGCGCTTCATCACGGTGGTCACTACGTGGTGGGAGCCTTTTCCGAAGGCGAAATGATCGGTGGTTGTGTCGGATTCTTCGTCGAGCCTCTCGGCGAGGTTCTGCACTCACACATCGCCGGAGTACTACCGGGACACGCAGGCAAGGGAATCGGCCGCGCCCTCAAGCATCATCAGCGAGACTGGTGCATCGAGCGCGGTGTCAGGACGATCCGGTGGACCTTCGATCCACTGGTCGCACGAAATGCCTATTTCAACATTCAGCGTCTCGGTGCCGCACCGACCGAATACAACCCGGATTTCTACGGTTCGATGGCAGACGGCATCAACGCAGGCGACGCCAGCGATCGCATGCTCGTCAGTTGGGATCTCGACGTCGATGGATCTCCGAGTTCTGCTGTGGCCGTGAATGATACATTCAAGGTGCTTGAACCCACCGAGGACGGTACGCCTCGAATGCTCCCGATCCCACCCGACTGCATCGATATCGCAGTCGGAATACCCCGAGACATCGAGCATCTGAGAACAGTCGACCGCGCCTCTGCCTTTGCCTGGCGACACGCGCTTCGCGAGTACCTCGAACCACTGATCGCCTCGAAGGAATGGCAATCGACCGGCTTCGACCCCAGCGGCTATTACACGTTCACGAAAATCTGCGAGACAACCGGAGAAGAGCAAGTCCATGCACATTGAGTCCGTCGAATTGCGCGAACTGCGCATCCCTCTCGTCTCCCCCTTCACCACGTCATTCAGCACCCAGCTCGAGCGCAACACCCTCGTCCTGAAGGTGAGCGGCACCACCGACGGCCCCAACGGTCCGGTGGAGACTGTCGGCTGGGGCGAGTGCGGTTCGCTGAGCGATCCGTACTACAACTCGGAGTACACCGCTGGTGCGCGGGCGATGCTTCGCGAGTATCTCGTTCCGACGCTACGTAAGTCGCAGTCGGATCAGCCGCTCTCGGCCGAGACGGTCGGCAGTGTACTTCACCACATCGTGGGTCACCAGATGTCCAAGTCGGCTATCGAAATGGCAATTCTCGATGCTGAATTGCGCGCTCGCGGACAGTCTTTCGCTCGGTACCTCGGTGCCACTCGCACGCGAGTTCCCTCGGGAGTGTCCGTCGGCATCCAGGACAGCATCCCTCAGCTGCTCGAGACCGTCGGCAACTATCTGTCGCAGGGGTACGTGCGAATCAAGCTGAAGATCAAGCCGGGCTGGGACATCGCTCCCGTGGCTGCGGTGCGCAAGGAGTTCGGCTACGACGTTCCTCTGCAGGTCGACGCAAATGCCGCGTACACCCTCGTCGACGCGCAGTTGCTCCGTCGCCTGGACGAATTCGCATTGCTCCTCATCGAACAGCCGCTGGCCGAGGACGATTTGGTGCAGCACGCCAAGCTCGCCCAGTCCCTCTCGACTCCGATCTGCCTCGACGAGTCGGTCGAGTCGGCCAAGGATGCGGCGGATGCCATCACGCTCGGTGCCGCTTCGGTCATCAACATCAAGCCGAGCCGTGTCGGTGGATATCTGGAAGCCAAGCGCATCCACGATCTCGCCTCGGCACACGGTATCGCGGTGTGGTGCGGCGGAATGCTCGAGACCGGAATCGGCCGCGCCGCCAACGCGGCCCTCGCGGCGCTGGACGGGTTCACGCTGCCCGGCGACATCTCGGCGTCCGATCGCTTCTACAAGGAGGACATCACCGAACCGTTTGTCATCGAGGACGGCCACATCGCCGTGCCGCAGGGACCGGGCTTCGGTGTGACTCCACGTGAAGACGTCATGGATCGCTTCACGGTCGGAACCGAGACTCTGTAGGTCCACACAGTCACGCAGCAGCCACCTCCACCTTCACCCGGCGGAGGTGGCTGTTCGTCGTTTCTGTCGGTAGGGAGGTGCATAGTGATTCGGACATGACGTTCTGCACCGAAAGGCCCCCGATGAGTAGCTGGTCCGATCGCCCGATCTGCGCGTTCGACCTCGAGACCACGGGGCGGGATCCGTCGACCGCTCGCATCGTCAGTGCCTGCGTCGCGGTCATCGACGGTTCGAATGTCGAAACACGCACGTGGTTACTCGATCCCGGCGTCGATATCCCCGCCGACGCTTCGGCTATTCACGGAATCAGCACCGAGTACGCGGCGCGGCACGGCCAGAACTACGCCGAGGGCTACGAAGAGATTCGCGATGCTCTGCATAATTCCTGGGCGCGCGATCACGCCGTCGTGGCGTTCAATGCCTCCTATGATCTGACGGTCATGCATGCCGAGGGTCTGCGCATCGGCAAGCCCGCATTCGTTCCCGGGTTGGTGATTGATCCGTACGTGATCGATCGGGCGATGGATACGTTCCGCAAGGGCAAGCGAACGCTTGCGGCCGTGTGCGAGCACTACGGAATTTCATTGGAGTCGGCGCACGAAGCCGAGGCCGATGCCAAAGCGGCGGCGGCGTTGGCCCGCGAGTTGGCCGTGCGGTTCCCCGACCTCCTGGGGCTCGATCTCATGGTCGATCAAGCCGATTGGCACGCCGAGCGCCAGCGTGATTTCGCCGAGTACCTACTCAGCCAGGGCCGGGACGTAGGAGACGTCGACGGCCAGTGGCCGATTCGCGTTATCGCCTGATCCGGGCAATCGAGTACGCCGTCAGTCGGGAGTCACGATCGCGAAGTTCTTGTCGCCGGGATCCAACACCGCGGCAAGTCGCGCCAGAACCGACTCGTCCCCGGTGAGCGCGATGCCGGCATCGGCAAGCCCTTCGGCGGACAATCCGCCGAGAGCCAACGCAGGCAGCGATCGTTTGGTCGTGGACAGGATCGCGTCCGCAGGATCCTTTTGACTGTGCGCACTGTAGGTCAGGACTCCGTTGGCGAGCCGCAATCGGTAGCGTTCGTCGACATCGGTCAGCACGACGTCGATGGACAGTCGTTCATTCCAGGCACTCGGACCGTCAACTTGAATCGCTATGGCGTCGAACAACATTGCAGGTGTCAGCTGCGCGATTACATCCGGGGCGGTGGTTTCGGTGGGGGTGCCGAACTGGCCACCACGCAGTTCTGTGGTACCGGAGAGATACCAGTTGCGCCAGGTGCCGTTCTCCGCACCGTAGCCGAGCTGTTCGTAGGTGTCGGCCAACAGCGCTTTGGCTCCGGCGTGACCAGGCTCCGAGAACACGACGTGATTGAGTACCTGTGCGACCCAACGGTAGTCGCCGGCGTCGAACGAATCACGCGCTTTGGTGACCACTGCGTCGGCGCCACCCATGAATTCGACGTACCTAATGGATTGCTCAACCGGAGTGTGTTCCCACAGACTGGCCGGGTTGCCGTCGAACCAACCGAGATAGCGTTGATAGATCGCCTTCACATTGTGGCTGATCGAACCGTAGTAACCTTTTGCGCTCCAGGCATTCTCGAGCGACGGTGGCAACTGGATCTCTTCGGCGATTTCAGGTCCGGTGAGACCTTTGTTGATCATGCGCAGCGTCTGATCGTGGACGTAGGCGTACAGATCACGCTGCGTGGCAAGGAATTCGACGACGCGGTCGTTGTCCCAAGTCGGCCAGTGGTGCGAGGCGAAGACAACTTCGACGTCGTCACCGAACATGTCGATGGTTTCGGTGAGGTACTGCGACCAACCGTGAGGATCACGCACAACAGCGCCGCGTAGGGTCAAGAGATTGTGGAAGTTGTGGGTGGCGTCTTCGGCTGCACACAGAGCTTTGAAGCCGGGAAGGTAGATCAACATTTCCGACGGCGCTTCGGTATCAGGTGCCATCTGGAAGATCATGCGGACACCGTCGACGGTCTCTTCGTGTCCGGTGGTGGTGACGATATCGGTCGGCGCGATGAGAGTGACGGTTCCGACCGACACAGTCTGTCCCAGACCTCCACCGACTTGTCCCTGCGGACCCCTGGCCAGTGCGGCACCGTACATGTAACCCGCACGTCGTCCCATCGCGGTACCCGCATACACGTTTTCGGAGACCGCGTGCTCGACGAATCCCTCCGGCGCAAAGATTTTCACGCTCCCGCCGTCGACTTCCTCCTGCGTGACGAATCCTTTCACACCACCGAAGTGATCGACGTGTGAGTGAGTGTAGACGATCGCCTTGATCGGCCGATCTCCCCGATGTTGTCGATAGAGTTCGAGCGCCGCCTTACCCGTTTCGGCAGACAGGAGGGTGTCGATGACAACTACCCCCTCGTCGCCTTCGATGAAAGACGTGTTCGACAAGTCCATTCCGCGGACCTGATAGATGCCCGGGACTACTTCGAACAATCCGTCGATCGCGGCGAGTTTCGACTGCCGCCACAGACTGGGATTCACAGTCTCGGGTGCATCCCCTTCGAGGAACGAGTAGGTGTCGTTGTCCCAGAGAACTGTTCCGTCTTCGGCGGTCACCGCGTTCGGTTGACGGCGAGCAACAAGCCCGCGAGTGGCGTCGTCGAAATCCTGTGTATCGGCGAACGGCAGACTCCCGAGGAGCGCCTTCTGCTGACGAATGATGGTCTCGGATGCCGCGTTCGATGTCGTAGCCATACCGACATTTTGGCGCGCTGCGGTCGTCTTCGCCTCACCTTCTACGGGTGAATGATGTTCGTGACCAATGTGTCTGACCCGCGAGCGGAGAAACGAGCTTCCTTCGATCTGCGACGGCCTCGTGATCGACGCAGGCGGGGGTGTTGCAATCGCGGGTGTATCGGCGGATAGATCAGGCTCAGCGTCGATCCGAGCGTGAAGTAGCTGCGAAGCAGACGGAAGACGAGGTAGGCGGGAACGTACTTGACCGAACTCGGCCGCCAGACCAGGCACACGACGACCGTCATGATCATCGACATACCCAACAATGTCGCGACGATAGGTTGCCATTGCAGAGTCGTGAATGTCGATTGGAATGCGATTCCGGCGATACAGGCGAAAATGAGCAGTGGCGCCAGCATCGCTCGGCGTGCGGCGTTGACCAGGTTGAACGGCAACACGAACGTTCCGATCATCGTCTGCCGATCCAGGAGCAGCGCCCGGTTGCGCGCCGCGAGGTGGTAGATACTGCGAAACCACCGGGTTCGCTGCTCGAGTAGGTGCGCGTAGGACGCCGGAGTCTCGCTGTAGTACACAGCTTTCGGATCCGCCACACTGTGGTAGCCGGCGGCGGTCAGCCGCATGCAAATGTCGGTGTCTTCGCCATTCATCCCCTGCACCATGCCGCCTACCTTGATCAACTGGCTCCGCCGATAGACCGCGAACATCCCGGGAATGCCCATGACGCCCTGATACCCGTCGAGCGAGACCTGGAAGAAGCCGTGGCGCATGTACACCTCGATCAGGCGACACTTGTCGATCCAGGTCTTTTCCTCGCGCGGCATGGGGATCCCACCGACGCAGCCGACGCGCGGGTTCGCGAAATGTCGCATCGCTGTCTCGAGGCAACCCGGGCCGATGACAGTGTCAGCGTCGATCCTGGCTACGAACTCTTCGGTGATGTGGTCGATTCCCATATTGAGTGCGATTGCCTTGCCCGGTGTCGGGCAGTCGAGGACGGTACCGGTGATGAAGCTGCATTCAGCAATGATCTGTTCTGCGACTTCGTGTGTGTTGTCGGTGGAGGCATTGTCTACGACGTAGAGGTGGATTCGTCCCGGGTATGTTCGCGCTGCGGTGTCGACGGCAGCGATGGTAGCGGCGATATCGTGCGCCTCGTTGTGAGCCGGAACAAGAATTGCCGTAGGCGGCGAGAACTCGTGACCGCGCGACTTCTTCAGCGCACGTACTCCGAGCAGTGCCGTCGAGATCGCCAGGAGTTGCTGCATGAGGAAAACTCCGGCACCGATACCTCCGAGAATTGCCCAACTCTTGAGGAGGTCGACGAGGTCGTACAGGACGTGCAATGCGATCGCGGCTCCAGCGATCGCCAGTACCAGGCATCCTGACAGTTTCAGGAACGCGCTCAGCGGTATTCGCGGGTCGAGTGGCAGCGGCCCCTGCGGGGGAAGTTGTGCCTGACGGAGGATGGTGTGCGGGAAGATCGCGAGGGCGATCAGCCCGGAGATCATCTGAGCTCCGAAGACGGAGATGGAGATGATCCCGGCGTTGTGGAGCAACCACGCCACAGTGTCGACCGCGACGCAGAACAACGCGTACTTACCCAGCAGGGAGAAGGCGAGGAATACTCTGCGCCAGATGTTCGAGTAGGCGCAGAGTGCGTAGGTGAAGAAGAACATGATCAGAAACAGCCGCAGAGGGAAGACGACCTTCCCTCGTCCCTCCGAAAAGATGACCAGGTCTCGCGGCATGTCGGTCAAACCTGAATGTACGAGGAATGTTCGGATGCACATGACGATGATCGACAACCCGGCAAAGGTGATCAGAAATCCGTTGGTCCCGCTCGACGGCCGATCGACGGCGTAGTCGGCCGGCGCGCTGTCGACAGACCGGAAATGATCGACCAGCGCACGGTCCTCGTCAGGAGCACGCAAAGCGTCAGTCATCGCACTCCCCCACTCACCGGGGTCCGTTCGCACGTGCCGGAGCACCGGGACCCGTTGTGCCGTCGGCGTTCACGATGACGCTGCCCTGAGCCGTCATCAGTCGAGCGGATTCCGTCCCGAACGGCGGTACCGGAATCTTACCGGGTTCCCCGACAAACTGAATGGCGAGTCCCCCGGCACCTGTTGTACTGGTGGCAGTTTCGACCACCATGCCGTTGTCGAACGAGGAAATGTCGAGGGCGGATTGCTCAGGGCCGGCCAGAATTCGTCCATTGTCGATGCGCACCGGTGGATTCACTTCCGGGCTTTGCCCGATCAGCACGAATGGCTGACCCGATGCCGGTTGGGAATTCCAGAGAAACTCCGGGTCGTACCCATTCGGAATGAACTTCGTCAGCACCGGGACGACTGCGTTGAGTTCGTCCACTGCACTCACGCTCGAAGCATCGGGTCGATAAACGGCGAATCCTGGCGCAAGCGTTCGTGGTACGGCCGTGAATCCGATCCCCGGGTCATCACCGAGCACAAGAGCAGAAGTTGTTTCGAGTTGCATCGGGTACGTGGTCACTCGCACATCGCAGCCACCCAGATCACGGTCACGCTGGATGCTGAGGGTCAGAGCATTTTCCAGTAGCTGCGACGTCGGCAAAGGGATCACAGTCTCCACCGAGGTCGCGCGATCGAGGCGGCGACTGTCGACCAACTGATCGTTGAGTTGAACGTTGAGAATCCAGGTGAGGTCGTCGGGAGACGCCGGGAGTTGCATCCCGACCCGAACTGATTGCGGTAGACGCCCGCCGGGTAGATCGGCGAGTGAGTACCCGATGCGCCACCGATGGTTTTCGGTGACCTGCACGACGGACGTGTCACCGCCGAGTGCATCGAGAGCCACGTCGTTGCCGCTCAACGGTTTTGTCACGAGCGCTTGCGGATCGCTCCCTTCTGAATCGGCCGTGGACACAATCGGAGTCGTGAGGAATCTCGAAATCAAGTCACCGTTCGGTTGGGTCATCGCCACCACCGCTGTGCCCTCGGCCTTTCCGAGCGTGATGGGCTCAGCTTGTCCTTCCGGGGCAGACCAGCCCTGATCGACGAGTGCGTCCGTCGGGCCCACCATCACTACGTTTTCATCGCCTTCACCTGGCAACCGGTCCGAGTACGTCACCTCGTACCCTGCTCGGGTCAACGCGATTCCCATTTGTGCTGCGGCGGTTCGCCACTGGTCACTCTGATCGACCAGGACCACGGTGAGTCGACGATCCCAGGAGACGACGGCGTCGCGAACTGTGTGTACAGGTTCCGACAAGGCCGCTTCTACGACGCTGGTGGGGTCCAGGTGCACCTGCATTCCGGCCGCGTGGTCGGGTGTGCAGGTCCGGTTGTCGAGGGTCCCTTGTACCTGCACCTGTACGCGCACCTGTCCGTCGCTCGACAACTGCTCCGGAGCGTCGACCATGACGTCCAATCCGGTTTCCCCCGTGTCCAACTCACTCTTGTAGACCTGCTGACCGTCCATCCTCACGATCAGGAATACGACACTGTCCCGGGCCACCTGCGACGTCCCGGTCAATCGCAGTCGGGTCTGTTCCCGCGCCGAATCGACCGGGAAGGTGACGTCGAAACTCGTCGACGGCGAATCGTCGGTGAGCCAGACGCCGTCGTCGAATCCCGCTCCCGACAGCGACTTGGTGTAGTGACGATCCGCCGGAACATCGAGGCTGTTGTCGTCGACGTCGCGCGTGAACCACAACGGCCGCACGAACACGAACACCAGCAAGAGTACGACGGCGGCCGCAAGTACCCACCATGCCAATCGTGGAACCGAACGGCCACGTTCACCCGGAAAGTACTCGGGTTCGGCATCTTTCGCTCCCGAGCCCGGCTTGCCATCAGATGGATCTGCGCCCGGGCCATCTGTGTCGTCTTTCATGCGTCGCCTCCTGCGGCAGATGATCTCCTTGCGCTGTTCCAGTACGAGGTGGACGGTATTCGGCTCACATCGACCCGATCTGCATACTTCTGTGCGATTTCCACCGACTCCTGCAGCAGTCCGGCGTCCAGCCGAGTCGGCTCCAGACCGAGGCCGAGCAAGTGATCGTTGCGTGCACTGAGCAGGTTTTCATCAGCCTCGGCGCGGGGGTTCGGGACCTCACTGATGCGCGCGCCGATCGTCTCGGCGACCAGGCGTGCCAGATCGGAGACGCGGTGAGTTTCGGTCACCTGGTTCATCACGCGTACCCGGCCGTCGACGGCGTCCCCGGATTCTGCGGCTAATCGTATGCACCGCACTGTGTCACGAATGTTGATGAAGGCCCGAGTCTGCCCTCCGGTCCCGTGCACGGTCAAGGGATGACCGAGCGCCGCTTGAACCAGAAAGCGGTTCAGCACCGTTCCGAAATCACCGTCGTAGTCGAAGCGGTTGATCAATCGGGAATCGAGCGCTGTCTCGTCCGTCTGCGTGCCCCAGACGATGCCCTGGTGGAGGTCGGTGATCCGCACGCCGTCGTTGCGTGCGTAGAACTGGAACAGCAACTGGTCCAAGGACTTGGTGAGGTGGTAAACGCTACCGGGCGCCGTCGGGTACAGAATTTCGCGTGAATGAAGATGTCCGTCTCGGTCCGGGTAACTCACGGTCAGATAGCCTTCGGGCAGATCTACCGGCACCGACTCGTATCCGTAGACGCCCATCGTCCCGAGATGAACTACATGGGCGTCGAGGCCGGTCTGAACCACCGCGGCAAGCAGGTTGTGAGTTGCGTTGAGATTGTTGTCGACGGTGTAGCGCTTGAGTTCCGGCGATTTCATCGAGTACGGAGCAGCGCGCTGTTCCGCGAAGTGCACGATCACCTCCGGACGAATCTTGCTGAGGACATCGAGTAAGACGTCGTACTCGTGGGCCAGATCGAATTCGACGACGTCGATTCTTCGGCCGGTCACTTCCGACCAGGCCCGCACACGCTCGGAGAGAGTCGAAATCGGGGTAAGCGACTGCACCCGCAGTTCGTCGTCGATTCGACGACGAACAAGACTGTCGACGATGGTCACCTGATGCTCGTGCGCCGAAAGATGCAGAGCGCTCGGCCAACCGCAGAATCCGTCACCACCGAGTATCAGTATGCGCATGGTTCTCCCTCTGCCGTGGCCATTACCTTTTCATCAGTGTGTAGCGCAGAATCCACGTTCACCTCCCCTTTTGCGCAGCCTCACCCCGCCGCGATCCTCGTCCCGACGGTATGGACGATCTGCACGTCCGGGTTCCACGGAATCAGTGCGTCGATCGATGCCTCCAGTTCATCCAGTGGGGGAAGGGTTTCCGGGCCGAGCACGTCGATAGTGGCGGTGCTGCCCTGCCAGGTGACATCGGTGACCTCGGCTCCCGGAGTGTCTGCGAGCCACTGTTGCGCCGCGCTCCCGATCTGCCTCGCCCACAACGACGACAGGGAGTTGCCGACCATCGGAATCGCGACGACGATCAACAGAGCGGCAAGCACGAGGTATGCCCGCCGCCGCGACGTCTTCAAGATCCCGGCGTCGCGCGCGTACCCAGCTGCGACGAACACGCCTGTCGCAGTGATGATCATGGCAACCACGTTCGATGTGAACAGTACAAACGCGCCCACCGCCAAACTCGGTGACCCCGAGCCGAGACAGACACCTACCACCGCCAACGGTGGGACAAGCGAAATTGCAATGGCGACACCGGGAAGTACGTCGCCGACATCTTTGCGCGCGATCGCGATGGCCCCGACCAAACCGGTCGCAAGTGCCGCCGTCAAGTCCATCAACGTCGGCGAAGTACGCCCAAGCACTTGGGAATTGGTCAGCACGTTGGAGGGATTCGGCAATACCTGAGCGAACGCGACACCCAATACGACGACGAGGCAGATACCACCGACCACATAGACCAGGCTCCGCCCGACCAAAGCGCCTTGGCCAGTTGTGATGCCCAGCCCGACCCCGAGAATCGGCGTCGACAAGGGAGCGACGATCATCGCTCCGATGACGGTTGCCGTGGAATCGCCCACGACACCGGCCACGGCGATCACGGCAGACAGCGTCAGCATCACCCAGAAGGCGGATCGCTTCGAATCTCGGTCCCCCACCGAGAAATTGAGCTTTTCGTCGAGCTCCGCCAATGTGCGCCGTTGTGCTTGCGGAACCACCCCGTTCACGGTCGATACTCCATCACACGCCGATACGGCGAGTGGTCTGCGCGGACCCTGCGACCCCGGTGAGCAACGAGACGATCGCGATGCCGACGACGAAGTAGATTGCGGCGCTGGCGACTCGCGATGCGGTAGTCGCTGCGATCGTGAACGGCCACAGCGCGGTGGCGATCGTTGCGAGGATTCCGATCCACGCGAAGAAGTTCGACGCACGTGGCGTCGACACCATCAACGCATGCAGAAGTGCGGTAGCGACCAGCGCTGCGATCGCGGCGCTGAGAGCAAGCGAGCCGGCTTGGGAATTCCCCGGCATCCGCTCCGGTGTGATGACCGGAGTGTCGAGGATTCCTCGCACGATCAGTAGTCCGACGACCGCGGCCAGGGCCGCGACGAGCGCAGTTGCGGCCCCGCCCGCCCACAGTCGTTTTGCATTGACGGCGGGAGTCGCCGGACTGTCTGGTTGGAACTGGCTCATCGAGAGACTCCTTCACCGATACCGGATAGGGCTGTCCTTCCGAACTGTATGCGTTTCGGGACGGCCCACATTCACCCTCGACGGGTGAAAAGTACGGTGTTCTCGACTCTTCGACGGTGCCGGGGCTACGCCGGGACGGGCGGCCACACCGGGGCAATGCTCCACGGGCGCGCCACCTCGAGCTGCGACGCAACCCGGATCAGCAAATCTTCACGCCCGAACGCACCCACCAACTGCACGCCGATAGGAACGCCGGCCGTGTCATGACCCATCGGCAAGGAAATCGCGGGCTGACCTGAACTGTTGAACGGACTGGTCAAACCGCTGTACCCGGCCGAATGCTCCCAGATCGACATGGGATTTGCCGTATCGAGCAGACCGAGCGGAGCTGCCGGTCGAGCCATCGTCGGCGTCAGCAACAGGTCGTGATCGACAAAGAACGCACCGATCACCTGGGCTGCCCGCTCGAGTTCCTGCAATGCCTTGACGACGTTCGTCGCACTTTCGGACTTCGCGCGGTCGTAGATCATCCGAGCCATCGGCTCGAGGTCGTCGTCGCGGATTGCGCGGTTCAGGGCCTCGAGTCGTTCGTCGACCTCGATCGTCATCGGAATGCCCATCAACACGGAAAGCCCGGCGGTGAGCGCATCGAGCGGAAAGTTCGGGGCACTCTCGGTGACATCGTGACCGAGGTCTTCGAGCAGGCCGGCAACACTGGTTGTGACGGCCGAGCACTCCGGGTCCACCGGGGTGCCATCAGGAAGAGTGTTACTCAGACCGATCCGCAACCGTCCGGGATCCGCACCCACTTCCTCGACGTACGGCCGCTTCGGCGCCAGGATCACGTAAGGATCACCGACAGTCGGCCCGGCGGAAAGATCGAGAAGCAGTGCAGTGTCGCGGACACTTCGGGTGAGTGCGTGATGAACACTCATCGGCGACGAGAACAGCGTGCGCGCCGGTGCCGTCGGAGTACGTCCACGGCTGGGCTTGAGGCCTACCAAGCCACAGGCCGATGCGGGAATACGGATCGATCCACCGCCGTCACTGGCATGGCCGCCGGGCACGATCCCGACGGCAACAGATACAGCCGTGCCACCCGAAGATCCGCCGGGTGAACGATCAAGGGCATAAGGGTTGCGGGTAGGCCCGAACAGCGCAGGTTCGGTACTCGCATTCTTACCGAACTCCGGGGTGTTCGTCTTGCCGATGACAACCAGACCGGCCTCACGGTACCGCTCCACGAGCGTCGAATCTTTTTCTGCCACAGCATCGGCGAACAATCGAGATCCGTTGGTGCTCGGCAATCCTGCGACGTCCATGCCCAGGTCTTTGATCACGAACGGGACGCCGTGCAGTGGACCTTCCGGCAAGCCGCCTGATACCTCGTTGCGTGCCTCCTCGCGACGCTCACTGATCACCGCGTTGACTGCCGGGTTGCGCTCGTCGAGTCTGTCCAGGCTGAACTCGAGAACTTCCTTGGCGGAGACGTCGCCGCTCTTGATCGCTTCGGCCAGGCCGGTCATGTCGTTGTTGTCGAACAAATCCTGCATCGATGCCCTCATCACTCGTGTCGAACTCTGCCGATAGTGAGGTCCGTCATACCAACCATGGCGAAGGCGTAGCTTTGAAATTCCGCTTGGCGGGACCGGCCCACCGATTCAGCCTTACAGAATCAAGCCCTGCCGCCGCGCTTCCACAACTGCTTCGTGCCGACTGCGGACGTCGAGTTTTCCCATCAGATTCCGCATGTACGTCTTGATCGTTTCGACACTCAGGGACAACCTCTCGGCGATCTCGGCATTGCGCAGTCCCAGAGCTACGTAGCCCATCACCTCCCGCTCGCGGGGCGACAGGACAACGGTGTTCGCGACTGGAGTGTTCGCGGAAGGTTTCGGCGACGCCAACGCCCGCAACTTTGCCTCGACGGCGAGGACCTGCGCGCTGAGAGCCATGTCCTCGAGGTTCGCCGCGATCTCGCCGAGCGCCAGGACGCTCTCGGTCAACCCTTCGGATATCTGGGCATCGCGATTCGAACCATGTTCCACCGCAGCGGTATCGAGCATCGCCACCCGACGATCCACTTCGTCGCGAATCTCGAATTCGCGGGCCAACGCGTACGACGATCGCATCATCGTCTCGGCGATCACGTCGCCGATCGGCAGGTTGGCGCGCAGTCCTCCGTAGATCGCTCCGCGAGTAACCCCGCGTACGACGATCGGGACTGCCATCAAGGATTCGATGGCTTCGGTGCCCACTTCGTAGTCGTAGTCATGGGTGATGTGCGACGAGTTCGCGTAGTCCTGCACCGCGCCCGGTCGTTGTTCTGCGATCGCACGACCACCGAGTCCGCATTCGGCGTCGATCTTCAAATTTCGCAGGATGTTGCTACGAGTCCCGACGTAGCCGGTGATGGTCAGCGACCGGTCGTCGACACAACCGCCGAACAGAACCGGCAACTCGGTTCGGGGGTGCAGTCGACGCAGTTCGGCGCGCAACGCGTCGTCGTCGCTCGGTCTCAGTACCCTGCTCACTCTCACCTCCACATACCCAATTCAGAGGGTAGCGGCACCTTTGACTGGGCAATAGCGTGCATCCAGGCCATTTGTAGTGCCGATCACAACTACCGTGACACCAACCGTGTCACGTCGCCTTCGGAGGAACCGTGTCTGTCTCGACAGCTCTCGCAGCCAACAACACCCCGCTCAGTCCGCTGCGCTTTCTCGAGCGCAGCGCTGCGGTGTTCCCCGATCGCACCGCCGTCATTCACGGCGACCGGAGCTACACGTACCGAGAGTTCGGTGACGAGGTCGCAGCGCTGGCCCGCGTCCTGCGTCAACGCATTCAGCCCGGTGACCGCGTTGCATACCTGGCGCCGAACGTTCCCGAGATGCTGTTCGCGCATTTTGCCGTCCCACTCGCCGGCGGAGTCCTGATCGCCCTTAACTCACGCCTCGCCGGTCCCGAACTCGAGTACATCATCGATCACTCGGGAACCACGATCCTGTTCGTCGACTCCGAATTCGTCGGCTCGGTCACCTCGTCCAAGGCGAACGTGACGAGCCTGCGCGAGATCATCGAGATCCCGGACTCCACCGTCCCGTCCCCGGAGGTTCCCACCGGAATCGTCACCGGGCAGTACGCCGATCTGATTGCCGAAGGTCAGGCTCTCACCGATCAGCCACTGCACTGGGGCGTCGACGACGAGCAGCAGTGCATCGCCATCAACTACACCTCTGGCACCACCGGAAAACCCAAGGGCGTCATGTACTCCCACCGCGGGGCGTACCTGAACTCGCTCGGCGAGACATTCCACAACGGCTTCGACGGAGCGACGAAGTATCTGTGGACTCTGCCGATGTTCCACTGCAACGGGTGGTGCACGCCCTGGGCCGTCACGCAGGCCGCGGGCACACACATCTGCCTGCGCGCGGTCCGCGCCGACGCGATCTGGGACGCCATCGACAATCTGGGCGTGACGCATCTGTGCGGCGCTCCTACCGTCTGCTCCACCATCGCCGACGCGGACCAGGCCCACAAGGTCGAAGCCTTGCACATCACCACCGCCGGCGCTCCCCCGTCACCGACGATCATCGGAAAACTCGAAGACATCGGTGTCACCGTCGTCCACGTCTACGGTCTCACCGAGGTATACGGCCCGTACACGATCTGCGAGTACCAGGAAGCCTGGGACGACAAGCCGCAGTCCGAGCGCGCCGCACTTCTCTCCCGTCAGGGAGTCGGCATGGTGCAGGCCGAAAATGCTCGCGTTGTCGATGCCGAGATGAACGACGTTCCCGCCGACGGCCAGACCATGGGTGAGATCGTGCTCCGCGGCAACAACGTGATGCTCGGTTACTACCGTGACGAGGCCGCGACCGCCGAAGCATTTGCCGGTGGTTGGTTCCATTCCGGCGACCTCGGCGTCATGCATCCCGACGGTTACATCCAGCTCAAGGACCGCGCGAAGGACATCATCATCTCGGGCGGTGAGAACATCTCCACCGTCGAGGTGGAGCAGGCGATCATGAGTCACCCTGCCGTGATCGACGTGGCAGTCGTCGGCGTTCCCGACGAGAAGTGGGGCGAGCGCCCGAAGGCATTCGTGGTGCTGGGCAAGGGATTACAGGCTTCCGCCGAAGACATCGTCGAGCACACCCGTGCATTGCTGGCCGGGTACAAGGTTCCCCGCGACATCGTCTTTCCACTCGACCTTCCTCGCACCCCGACCGGCAAGGTTCTCAAGTTCCAATTGCGTGCGTCGAAGTAATTCGGCCGTAGGGTCTCAGCGCACCGAACTGTGACGCCGGCGCAGATCGACAGGTTGCCCGTCCGAAGGGAACGGCAAGGACGTGAAGTCGAGCGGAGCGACGTAATCTGCGTCGACGTTCCAGTCGAAGCGCATGAGGAGGTGGTGCATGATTGCCTTGATCTCGGCGCCGGCGAAGTGCATTCCCAGGCATTTGTGCACTCCACCTCCGAACGGTTCCCACGCGTACCGATGAACCTTGTCTTCGCGTCGATTCTCGGCGAAACGTTCGGGATCGAAACGCTCGGGATCAGGCCAGTACTGCGCCATGTGGTGCGTGAAGTGAGGGGCGACAGAAACATACGTTCCCGCAGGCACGAAGTGACCCCGTACTTGAGTGTCGCGGACCGCTCGCCGCGCCATGACCGGTACGGGAGAGACGAGTCGGAGGCATTCCTTCATCACCAGGTCAAGGCTGCTCAGGCCGTCGAGATCTGCATAGCTGGGCGTCGAGGTCCCCAGAGCGAGCGACTCGGCACGGCACCTGTCCTGCCACTTCGGATGTTGACCTAGATATTGCATCATCGTGGAAAGGGTGATCGTCGAAGTGTCGTGTGCGGCCATCAGGAGGAAGATCATATGGTCGATCACTTCGTCGTCACTGAAGCGTTGTCCTGCTTCGGATTCGATGTGACAGAGCACGGAGAACAGATCATCGGTTGCGCGAGCTCGACGCGCCGGTAGGTAGCGACGAAAGAAGTCTTCCAGGACCCGGCGGCCGTCGAGTCCTCGCTTCCATCTGGTCCCCGGCACGCGGTAGCGGACCAGAGAAGTAGCCGCCTGCACACAATCCACGAAAGCCTTTTTCACCGAAGATATTTCGCTTTCGGTACTTCCTTCCGCACCGCCCATGAAGATGTCGGTGGCAAGATCGAGGGTGAGTGTCTTCAGCGCTGTGTATGCACGAAATCCGTCAGTGGGGGTCCATGTGTCGAGCGCCGAGTCGATTGCCGGATTGAGAACGTCGACAGACTTCTCGATCCGCGTCCGAGTGAACGCCTGCTGCATAATTCGACGGTGTCGTAGATGTTCTTCCGAATCGAGAAGCATCAGCCCACCGTGAAAAAAGGGGCCGATAAGCACCGACCAGCCGTCGCTGTTCACAAAAGCCCGATCTTTGTTCTGCAGCACTTCCTGGCACGCGTCGGGTCCGAGAACAGCGATCCACTGCCGACCGACCATCGAGAACCAAGAGACCTCGCCGTATCGATCCCAGTTCTCTTGCATCAATGCGAGTGGATCGCGGATGTATGCAAGAGCGTGCCCGACGAGAGGCAGCCCGGAACGGCCCGAAATCGGGTGCAACTGCGAGTTCACGGGGGGACGAGCCAGGATCTTGGACACTGCGACTTCTACTCTCGTTCAATCTGACAGTGCATCCTGTCAGATTGACTGTAGTCTGCGTCACAGTGGTTGCGTCTGTCAATATCGACCTATGACTTCTCCGACGCCGCGGCGGTATGCCGGCCTCAGCGGCGACCAGCGCTCAGCATTGCGGCGCGAGAGCTTGCTAGAGGCAGGGCTGGAACTATTCGCTGTCGCAGGCAGTCGAGGCGCCACGATGACCGCGATCTGTGCGCGAGCCAAGTTGACGGAACGCTACTTTTACGAAAGTTTTTCCAGCAGAGACGAACTGCTGAAAACGATCCTGGACGGAATTGCCGACGAGGTTCGCGACGCCGGCCTGACCGCACTACGAGCGAGCGACGGGACGCTTGAGCAGCGCGTACGAGATGCCATCGCGTCGTTCGTCACCCTCCTCACCGACGATCCCCGCAAGGGGCGTGTGGCAATGATCGAATCCGCTGCATACGAGCCCCTTCGCGCACACCGGCGCGCGGTACTGCACGGCTTCGCGCAAATGGTCGCGGACGAAGCCTCACGAATGTACGGCGACCGAGCTTGGCCATCTCATCAAGGTCAGATCAACGGACTGCTCTTCGTCGGGGGCCTTGCCGAATTGGTCACCGCGTGGCTGAACGAGGAGATCGCTATTACCCCTGACGAGATCGTCGAGGCGGCAACCTACCAATTCACGTCCACCGCACACCGTTGAGATGGAACCGATCGGCATGCGGTTGCTGCCCGCCACACCGGGATGGCACGAACAGGCGCAATACTTGTCCCCATGAGTGAACGCGCAGACCTGCCCGGAACTGACCCCGCACAGTTTCGGGTACACGTCGCGTCTCAAGCGATCCGGTTGTTCTCGGAGAACGGGTACGAAGCCACCACCGTCGAGCAGATCGCCGCTGCCGCCGGTGTGTCGCGCCGGACGTTCTTCCGGCAGTTCCGCTCCAAGGAAGACGTGATCTTCGCCGATCACGAGTCCCTCCTCGAACACGTGGCCGAGTTCCTCGCGTCCGATTCCGCCGACCCCTGGGCGTCCGTGTGCGAGGCAGCGGGACTGGTCTTCGATTTCTTCCGCCGGAACCGTGACCTGTCGATGCGGCGATACCGCGTCGTACAGCATGTTCCGGCTCTTCGCGACCGCGAACTCGTCACCGGATTCCGCTATGAGCGCCTCTTCGTCGACTACCTGCGCAGCGCTGTTCCCCGCGAACCGGTCCTCGAGGTTGTCGGTTTTGCCGCAGCTGTCACCGCGTGCCACAACTACCTCTTGCGAAGCATGATCAAAGGCGACGAAGACGCCACAGCCGAAGCGCTGAGCCAGGCATTGCTCGACGTTCGGCGGACGTACGGCGTGGCACCCGGGTCCAAGACCAGCACGCCAGAATCGAAGTCTGTGCTGGTAGTAGCATTTCCCCCGGGCACGTCCGCCGAGGAGATCAGCAGAAAAATCCACGAACAACTCGGCTGACACCGCTCGTGCACCGGAACTTCACACTCCCATCCCTTGACCTGGCACTCAGTGCCGTGTTTGACTGGGGTCATTGGCACCGGCCTGTCCGCGACTCTCGTTGGTAACGCCGGAGCCGCACCGACCGCCTTCAAGCAACCTTCACCAAGGAGCGTTCCCATGGCAGGAAACCCGGATTTCAATCTCTTCGCACTGAACGAAGAGCACGACGAACTGCGGGCTGCTATCCGCGGACTCTCCGAGAAGGAAATCGCGCCGTACGCCAAGGACGTCGACGAGAACGCACGTTTCCCCGAGGAAGCGCTCACCGCCCTCAACGCGTCTGGCTTCAACGCCATCCACGTTCCCGAGGCTTACGACGGCCAGGGCGCCGACTCCGTCGCCACCTGCATCGTCATCGAGGAAGTCGCCCGCGTCTGTGGCTCCTCCTCGCTGATCCCCGCCGTGAACAAGCTCGGCACCATGGGCCTGATCCTCAAGGGTTCCGAAGAGCTCAAGTCCAAGGTGCTCCCGGACCTCGTGAACGGCGGAATGGCGTCGTACGCACTGTCCGAGCGTGAAGCCGGATCCGACGCCGCTTCGATGCGTACCCGCGCGAAGGCTGACGGCGACGACTGGATCCTCAACGGCTCCAAGTGCTGGATCACCAACGGCGGCAAGTCGACCTGGTACACCGTCATGGCTGTCACCGATCCCGACAAGGGCGCAAACGGCATCTCCTCTTTCATGGTCCACAAGGACGACGAGGGCTTTGTCGTCGGACCGAAGGAAAAGAAGCTCGGCATCAAGGGCTCCCCCACCGCTGAGCTGTACTTCGAGAACTGCCGCATCCCCGGTGACCGCATCATCGGCGAACCGGGCACCGGCTTCAAGACGGCACTCGAGACCCTCGACCACACGCGTCCCACCATCGGCGCTCAGGCTGTCGGCCTGGCCCAGGGCGCACTCGACGCGGCTCTGGCATACACCAAGGATCGCAAGCAGTTCGGCAAGTCCATCAGCGACTTCCAGGCTGTTCAGTTCATGCTCGCGGACATGGCAATGAAGGTCGAAGCCGCACGTCTGATGGTCTACACCTCCGCTGCTCGCGCCGAGCGCGGCGAGAAGAACCTCGGTTTCATCTCCGCTGCAGCGAAGTGCTTCGCTTCCGACGTTGCCATGGAGGTCACCACCGACGCCGTGCAGCTGTTCGGTGGCGCCGGCTACACCACCGACTTCCCGGTCGAGCGCATGATGCGCGACGCCAAGATCACGCAGATCTACGAAGGCACCAACCAGATTCAGCGCGTCGTGATGTCGCGTGCGCTACTGAAGTAGGGCCTCCGGCCCTGTGCGCGGTCAGGCAGTCCATAGACTCCTTAACCGCGCACGGGGGCTTGACCCCTGTCTGAAGAATCTTGAGGAGAATCGTGGAACTCGTAGGCGTAATCGGCGGCGGCACCATGGGTGCCGGCATTGCCGAAGTTTGTGCAAAAGCCGGTAGCTCGGTACTGGTGCTCGAAACCAAGGAAGAATTTGCCGCCGCTGCTCGCGAACGGATCGCCAAGTCGATCAACCGCGGCGTAGCCAAGGGCAAGATCACGCAGGAAGACGCCGACGCCGCCATCGCACGCGTTCGCGTCACCCTGGACATGGAAGAGTTCGCCGATCGCGACCTGGTGATCGAGGCGGCTCCCGAGATCGAAGCTCTCAAGTACGAGATCTTCGGCAAGCTCGACAAGATCGTCAAGCCTGCAGGCATTCTGGCGACCAACACCTCGTCGATCCCCGTCATCAAGATCGCCAAGGCCACCTCGCGCCCTGGCCAGGTTGTGGGCGTTCACTTCTTCAACCCCGTGCCGGTCATGCCGCTCGTGGAGATCGTGGTCAGCCTCACGACGTCCGAAGAGACCGTTCTCGCCGTCACCGACTACGCCAAGAACACGTTGCGTAAGAAGACGGTTCGCGCGGGCGACCGCTCGGGCTTCATCGTCAACGCTCTGCTCATCCCTTACCTGTGCCAGGCAGTCCGGATGCTCGAATCCGGCTACGCCACAGCAGAAGACATCGACGAGGCCATGAAGGGCGGCTGCGGCTACCCGATGGGTCCGCTGACGCTGCTCGACACCGTCGGTCTCGACATTGCCCTCGCAGCGGCAGAGTCCCTGTACGCGGAATTCGCAGAACCGCACTACGCTCCGCCGGCGCTGCTTCGCCGCATGGTCGACGCCGGTCGTCTCGGCAAGAAGACCGGTCGCGGGTTCTACGAATACGCCTGAGTCCGACCGCTTCACCTTTCCGGCCCCTCACCTGTTGCAGGTGAGGGGCCGGAGTTGTTTTCGGACAGATCTTGTCGAATCGATTGACAAATTCGCGTAGCGCAGTAAAAGTCATCATGTGACAACAACCGTTGTCACATGATGGCAGGCGGAGGGGCACCCAGATGAGCAGCGACGCAGACACGGGCACTCGTCGATCGAAGCCTCGAGAACTACTAGCCGATCCGATCGGCCCCGGCTCCCTGACATGGACACACTTCGGCGACGTTCGCGGCCTGCTGTACCTCGGACGCGCAGGCACCCTGCAGAACATGCACCCCGCGGTAAGCGGAGCGCTGCAAGATCATTCGAATTTCTTCGACAACCCGCTCGACCGCCTGTTCCGCTCACTGCCGCCCATCTACGGCGTCGTGTACGACCGGACCGAAGAGGGCACAGGCACGCTCGTTCGCAACTTCCACACCGATCTCAAAGGAATCGACGAAACCGGCGGGCGCTACCACGCCCTCACTCCTGACACTTTCTGGTGGACACACGTCACGTTCTTCGAGGTGATTCTCGATTTCAACGAGCGATTCGCGTACAAGAAGTTCACGCAGGAGCAGAAGGACCAACTTGTCCGTGAGGCCGTAACCTGGTGGCGCTGTTACGGACTCACCGATCGACCGGCTTTCGACGATTACGCCAGCTTCCGCACGTATTGGGAAGACATGCTCGACAACCACCTGATCAACACCCACACCACAAAATGGTCGACGCGCATCGCCGAGCACGACATCGCACCGGCTCCGAAGGTTCCGACGTGGCTGTGGCGTCTTAGCTCTCGCCCCACGATGGCCGTGGCGAACTGGATCGGCAAGGCACTGATGCCGGAGAAGGCACGCAAGACCCTTGAATGGGAATGGACTCCGCGCGACGAACGGATGTACTTCTGGTTCGCCCGCTTCCTGACATTGACAGATCGGTTCTGGCATCTGCTGCCGCTACGACTGCGGTATGCACCGCGCGCCTACTCGGGCATCCGCGCGCAGGGTCTGTGAGCACTCGTCGGTAGGCTGGAGTGCGTGCCAGCCCAACTCCCCTCCGACGCGATCAGTGTCCGCGTGGACAGCTGGACGTGGGCGGTTCGGCTGTTCAAGACACGCTCGCAGGCGGCGACGGCCTGCCGATCGGGACACGTTCGGGTCAATGGAACGTCGGCAAAGGCGGCTCAGCAGGTGAAAGCCGGCGACGAGGTGCGGGTGCGTGTATCCGGCATCGAACGCATTGTCGTCGTGGTCAAGCCGATCACGAAGCGAGTCAGCGCGGTGCTGGCCGCCGATTGCCTGCAGGACAATTCGCCGCCCCCACCACCGCCCGAACTGATTGCGTCCATTCCGCGACGTGATCGCGGCGCCGGCAGACCGACCAAGCGCGAGCGACGTGACCTCGAGAAGTTGCGCGGCCTCGAGCCGTAACCACCGCCTCGAACGCGTCACGACCTCGAAACAGGCTGACGCAGAACCGTCTTCAGCTTCTCGGGCGGTGTACGGCGAGCGTCGCTGAGATAGATCTCGTGATGATCGCCGTTGAAGCTCAGGCCGTTCGACGGGATGAACGTGTTGTGCAGCCGGTCCAGGGTGGGAGCTTCGTCGTCGTACGAGCCGACGTGAAGAATCTGGACGGACAGACCTTCCTCCAACTCGAGAAACCTGACCTTGTCCAGAGCGGCAATCTCCTTCTTGGCCCGCACTGCCTTGGCCCGGACTGCGTCAATCGACGCAGACAGTTCGGTCTCCGTGATCCACTCCGGTTGCGAGATCATCATCGTCCAATCCCACGACGCCTTGTCCCGTGTCACGAACACCTCGGGGTCATCTGCCCGCCACAACCCTTCCAGCGGGCCAACGACGAAGTCGCGATCCAATTCCTTCTTGCTCGCGAATTTTGCCGAGTAGGACACCGAATACAGCGCTTCGAGCGCCTCGGAGTACTCGGTGGCAGTGTTGGGATCACCATGACCGTCGACGGCGAAGTAGCCGAAACGGGGAACGGTCACGAGGGCAAAATCGCGGCGCCCAGGCGAGTAGAGATCCTTGTATGCCTTCTTGACGTCGTACTTCTCCATACGCCACCCACCTGATCACTGGCCGAGTTTCAACGTTCGGAAATCTATCCGAGAACACCGACATCCCGATAGCGGACCACTGTCCCCTTGTTAATAGACCAGTGGACCTTTACTCTGGACGGGGTGACTACACCCCAGGCGACCGACGTCGCTCGAGTTCCGCGCCGCAGACCGTTGCGGATCGTTGCCATATCCGCGATTGTCGCGTCGATCTTGGCTCTGTTGTTCGTGTACCCATGGTGGAGCTTGTTCATCCGGCCGGACTGGCCGACGGCGGTGGCAGTTTTCGGCACCGTTCTGTTTGCCGCCCTCTTGATCGCCCTGCCTGCGAGCATGGTGCTCAGCCACGGACACACCGACCGCGATCCAGTTCGCCTGATCGGCGACGCCCTCCTCGGAATCATCTGGGTCGTGTTCGTGTGGACCCTGCTCGGCGAAGTTCTGAGGCTCGGACTGCTCGTCGGCGGCGTGGATGACCCGCTTCGATCGAGAATTGTCGCCGTTGCCGCACTGATCATCTCGGCCCTTCTGCTGATCTGGGGCTACCGGGAAGCCATGAGACTGCCACGGATCAAGCAGGTCGACGTCACCATCCCCCGCCTTGGTGCGGGGATGGACAAACTTCGGGTAGTCGCGATCACCGACACTCACTTCGGGCCGATCAATCGCGAGAAGTGGTCCGAGCGCGTGATCGCGGCAGTCAACGATCTCGACGCCGACATCGTGGCCCACGTCGGTGACATCGCCGACGGAACGGTAGAGCAGCGCCTCGGCCAAGCGACCCCCCTCGCATCGGTCGAAGCCGGGCTCGCTCGCGTCTACGTGACCGGCAATCACGAGTACTTCCACGAGGCTCAGGAGTGGCTCGACTACATGACCTCGATCGGCTGGGACGCGCTGCACAACCGCCACCTCGTCGTCACCAAGGGCGGAGACAGACTGGTCATCGCCGGAGTCGACGATGCGACAGCGTTGGGATCGAAACTGGACGGGCACGGCGCGAACTTCGACATGGCCCTGGCCGGCTCCGACCCCGAATTGCCGATCCTGATGCTCGCCCACCAACCGAAGCAGGTTACTCAGTCCGCTTCCGCGGGAGTGGATCTGCAGCTCGCCGGTCATACCCACGGCGGACAGATCTGGCCCTTCAACTTTCTGGTGAAACTCGATCAACCGTCGGTGCACGGGCTTACCAGGCACGGAGAACGTACGCAGCTGTACACCAGCCGGGGAACCGGATTCTGGGGTCCGCCCTTCAGGGTGTTCGCACCGAGCGAGATAACCGTTCTGACGCTGCACAGCGCCTGATCGTTCTCAGCTCGTTCGGGTTGCCGCTCGCGCCGACAACCCGACGAGCTGGTTGATCAGACCTTCACGCAGGCCGACTGCGAACATGTCGGAGGCCGGGGGCGCCTGCATCTCGTTCAGTACGACGACCATGGATTCAGTCGGCTCGGCAGTCGGCCACAAGCCGGCAACGATCACCAGGGTTACCTTGGCGAATTGAGCGGCGTCGCCCTCCGAGAGATGGGGCAGTTGCGAATGAACCAGCGACGCAAACCTTCCCGAGTTGACCGTCGCCCGCCTCTTGAAGTCACGGGCGAAGTCGACGGAGATGTTTCTTTCGAGGACACCGGCCATGACACTCATCAACTCGCACAGCAACCGCTGTGAGACAAGCGATTCCGCAACCGCGGATGCCACATGAATTTCAGCGGCAAACGGTGAGTCGTCACTGGTCGGAGTCAACGACTCGGACAACCCGTCCAGCCACGCTACCCAGTTCTCGTCGAGCACTTCGAGAAAGATGGCCTCGCGACTGTCGAAGTACCGGAGCACGTTCGACTTCGCGAGGCCGACGCTCTCACTGAGCTCACGCAGACTGATGTCTGCGACTGGCTTGGACCCGAGCATCGCGCGAGCTGCGTCGAGAATCGCGCACCGACGTGCTTCGATCTGTTCGGGCCTGCGCGCGCGCTGGAATCCGTGGGTCGCCACCATCACGCAAGATTATCAGACCATCGTTCTATTGTTTGCTGTACTGCGGGTCAATTGTCCGAAGGTGCATGCTGCGCCACGACTCCCCTCGACGCCAGTTCGCGACGCAGCGAATCGGTATCGACGGACGCGAGATCGACTCGGTGCGTGCGGGTGGCCAAAGCTCGGACCTCCACGGACAGATCTGCCACCTGCTTACGCGTCGCGGCCTGCCCTGCCTCGTCCTGTTCCGCCACTCGCTCGACCAACCAGGAAGCGAGTGTGGCAGTCACGATGCCCAGCAATGCAATTCCGCCGATCATCAACGCTCCGGCGATCAGGCGCCCGGTTGTAGTGACAGGAGCCATGTCTCCGTAACCGACGGTCGTAACCGTCTCCATCGCCCACCACAACGCCGTCCCGTACGACGTGATGGCGGCGCCCTCAGCGTGCCGCTCGGCGTCGAGCATGGCCAGTGCCGCGACACCGATCAGCAAGGCCGTGGCCCCGGTGGCGTAAACAACCACTCGTCCACGCAAGCTTTGCCCGCTCGAGCGGTGGACTATTGCAAGCAGGGTGACCAATCGAAGGAGGCGCAAGGGACGCAGCATGGGTAGCACCACCATCGCCAAATCCAAGAAATGCCTGACGAACCAGCGACCGCGTGCAGGAGCCAACCACAGGCGAACTGCGTAGTCGACGGCAAATACGACCCACGCGGCCCACATGATCCATTCGGTCAGGCGATGCGGGAAGCCAGTCGGTTGCGCCAGGACTTGGTACGCGTACGCCACCAAGAACAGGCAGGCCGCAGCGGTCAAGGGGATGTCGGTGGTGAGCTGCCACCGCTCCGACGTCCACGCAGTGCGGCGGTGCACCGACTTCCTCGATTCGTTCATCCGAGAAGTCTTACACCACTGCTACCGCGTGACCGGCAGAACCAACTCAGATCCGAGTGTGCGTCAAGATGTTGAGCGCCATGGGAACTGCCTCGATCGTGATGGGCAACGGCCCCACCCGATCGCCGTCCGCGTAGGCGATGATGCCCTCGGAGACCAACCGGACCTTCTTCGACCGATACGTCTGTACCGCATCCAAGGAGACGTGAGTTCCCTTGTACACCCGCGGAAACAGGCGCACCAGACGCAACCTCGAACCGTGCCCGACGACGGTCAGATCCAGCAACCCATCAGACTTCGACGCGCCCGGAGTGATGAGCATGCCGCCACCGTACGAGCGGCCGTTGCCGACAGCCACGAGCGTCGCGTCCACCGTGATGACCTCGTCGTCGAGTTCGATCCGGTACGGCAGCGGCTTCATCTTCGCCAACTCGGCGAGCATCGCCAAGTTGTAGCGCATCGGTCCCTTGGGCCACGACATCCGATTGGCCCGTTCACTGACCAGCGAATCGAATCCGCTCGCGATGATCGTTCCCGACCAGACGACGGAACCGTCGGCAAGCGTGATCTTCGCCAGGTCGGACTGCTGCACGACGCCGTCGGCGATCACATCGGCGGCTGCCTCGGGATCGCCTGTGGGAATGCCGAACTCACGGGCGTGATCGTTACCGGTGCCCGCCGGGATGAGCCCGATAGGAGTATCGGTCAACGCGGCAGCCTGCAATCCGATGCTGATGGCACCGTCACCGCCGACCACCACCAGCGCGTCGGTACCCTCCTCGATCGCACGACGCGCCAACTTCTTGGCGTCGTCGGCATCGGTTCCGATGATCTCGGTGACGGCAACTCCCCGAGCACGCAGTCGCGCAACACCTTTGCGTCCGGCCGCAGGCGCGTGACCATGTCCCGCCATCGGATTGATCAGGACGGTAACCTTCTCGATCTGACTGCGGGTTTCGGTCACGGAATCAGCTTTCCAGGATTGAGGATGCCGGCAGGGTCAACTGCATTCTTCACTGCGCGAAGGATATTCGCGCCCAATTCGCCGATCTCGTCCTTCATCCACGGGCGATGGTCAGCTCCGACTGCGTGATGATGGGTGATCGTGCCACCGGCGGCGATGATCGCATCGCCAGCGGCAGTTTTCGCCTTGTGCCACTGAGCGATCGGATCCTCGGTCTGCGCGCTGACTACTGTGAAGTACAGCGAAGCACCGGTCTTGTACGTGTGAGAAATGTGGCACATGACGAGCGGCTGAGTCCCCTGCTCGACGAGAGCCTTGGTCAGCGCTTCGGTGACCGAGGAGCGCAGGTTCGCGAGGTTACCCCAGGTGGTTGCTGTCTCGAGGGTTTCACACAGTGCGCCGACGTCGAGAAGAGCGTCACGCAGATACGGCGCATCGAATCGCCCGTGTTCCCAACTGTTTCCGGGCTCCTCACCGAGCGAAGTCCCACCGTGAGCGGTGAGAATTGCTCGGGCCTCCGCCATCCGTTCAGCGGTGTGCGAAGCGGTGCCCTCGTAGGTGGTGATGCCGAGGCAACCACCGGTGAAGGCGTTCTCGCCGATCTTGTCGGTGGTCGCCAGATTCACGCCGCTCTCGGCCTCGTCGGACAATCGCAGTACGGTCGGAGCCGATCCTTCCTGGACCAGCTCACGCAATGCTGCTGCGCCGGTGGCGAAGTCGGGGAAGCTCCACCCTTCGCGCACGGTGGTCTCGGGCAGGCGGTGAACCCGGACACGCACGTGCGTGATGACGCCGAATGTCCCCTCGGAGCCGACAAAAAGCTCACCCAGATCGGGGCCTGCGGCAGAGGCCGGCGCACGCCCGGTCTCGACCACACCGCTCGGGGTGACAACGGTGAGGCCCTGGACCATGTCCTCGAAACGTCCGTATCCAGCCGACGCCTGCCCCGAAGACCGGGTGGCGGCAAACCCGCCCAGAGTGGCGAACAGGAAGCTCTGCGGGAAGTGCCCGACCGAGAAACCGTGCTCACGCAGAAGCTCCTCGGCCCGTGGGCCGGTGGTTCCGCCGCCGAACGTCGCGATGCCCGATTCCTCGTCCAACCCGACGAGCTGATCGAACCTGTGCAGATCGAGAGATAGAACAGCGTCGAACCCGTCACGAATGGGATCGAGCCCGCCGACGACGCTGGTGCCACCACCGAACGGGACCACTGCGATCCGGTTGGCAGAGCAGTATCGGAGAACCTGCTCGACCTCTGCGCCTGTCCCTGGAGTGACGACTGCGTCCGGTGCGTCCTGCGGCTCGGCGCTACGACGACGAAGCAGATCCGGGGTGCTCTTGCCACCGGCCCGAAGGATTCGATCCGAATCCTCGGTGCTGACGTACTCGGCCCCGACCAGCCCAGCCAGCGCCTCGACGTGCGACTGAGCCAGGGCGGACGGAGTCACCTGAACGTCTTCGATGGCGAGGCGCGAGCGAGTCGGTGCGGACACACCGAGAAATCCGGTCAACAATGATGTGACTGCGTCCGACAGTTCACGCTTCTTGGCCGGATCGCCCCAGGCGTCCCACTGCATCGGCGGTTGCAAGGCAGACTTTTCGGTGCTCATAGACACTAGTGTTACATATTTGTGTGATGTGTAAACATCCCGGTTGATCGAGCTGTCGATCAACCCATCGTCTTCGAGCCGTCGATGGCTTCACGAAGCATGACTGCGTGGCCCGCATGCTGGGCCGTCTCGGCGATGATGTGCAGCAATGCGCGCCGCGCTGACCAGCGAGCGCCGGCTTCGAACCACGGAGCGCTCGGAAGTGGATGAGAGATGTCGAGGCTGTCCAGCGAGGCCACCAACTGGTCGGTCCTGGCCGCGATCCCTTCATACTCGGAAACGATGCTTGCCAAGGTTTCACCCTCGACCATGGCAAATTCGTTCGCCCGTTCCTGTTGCATCTCTTCCGACCACTGGGTCGGGTCGAAGTCCCCGCCAAGTCCGGCCGGCCCTTCCAGAATGAAGTCGACCCAACCCTTCTCCGCCTGACCCACATGCTTGATCAATCCGCCTAGGCACAGTTCGCTCACGGTCGGCCTCGAAGCAGCCTGCTCGTCGGTGAGGTCCTTGACCGTGAAGAGAAGGAATTCACGATGTTGACGCAGGCTCTGGAGGAGATCCGCGCTCTCGCCGGTGACGGTGGTGGTCGGTGCGTTCATGATGTTTTTCCTTCGCTCGTGGGTTCTTTGCCCTGTGAGAACTACGTTAGAAGTCATTGCGGACAGAAACGGTCCTCATTAGAAAACGATCAAAGAAAAAACTCCCGGCACTCACCAATGAGGGTGAGTGCCGGGAGTTCGAGCGAGCTAGAACGAGATCAGACTGTGCGGGCCAAACGATCGGCCAGCAGGCGCGTGAAGTGCGCCGGGTCGCTCAGCTCGCCGCCCTCGGCAAGCAACGCCATGCCGTAGAGCAACTGAGCCGTCTCAGTCAGGTTCTCCGCATTGTCGTTGGCGGCCTGCGCCTCCCGAAGGCCCGAGACAAGCGGGTGCTCCGGGTTGAGCTCGAGGATGCGCTTGCTGTGCGGAACAGGCTGACCCGAAGCCTTGTACATCTTCTCGAGCGTCGGAGACATGCTGAACGCGTCGCCGACGATGCAGGCAGCCGAGGTGGTCAGTCGCGTCGAGAGACGCGTTTCCTTGATGTCGTCGGACAGGGTTTCGGTCAGCCACGTCAGCAGCTCGCCGAATTCCTTCTCCTTCTCTTCGCGCTCGGCCTCGGCCGCCTTCTTCTCGTCCTCGGTGTCGAGGTCGACCTCGCCCTTGGCGATCGACTGGAAGGTCTTGCCGTCGAAGTCCGAGACAGCGTCGACCCACATCTCGTCCACCGGGTCGGTGAGAACCAGAACCTCGAGGCCCTTGGCCTTGAAAGCCTCCATGTGCGGGGAGCTTTCGATGAGGTGACGGGATTCGCCCGTCATGAAGTAGATCTGTTCCTGGCCGTCCTTCATGCGCTCCACGTACTCGGCGAGAGTGGTCACGCCCTCTTCGCTGTTGGTCGAGGCAAACGAAGAGATGTCGAGCAGCGTCTTGCGGTTGTCGGCATCGGCCATCAGGCCTTCCTTGAGCGCGCGTCCGAACTCGGTCCAGAAGGTCGAGTACTTCTCGGGCTCGTTCGCCTTCATGTCCTTGATGGTCGAGAGGACCTTCTTGGTCAGACGACGACGGATGGCAGCGATCTGCCGGTCCTGCTGCAGAATTTCACGAGAGACGTTGAGCGAGAGGTCTTGTGCGTCGACCACGCCCTTGACGAAGCGCAGGTAATCGGGCACCAACTCTTCGCAGTCGTCCATGATGAAGACGCGCTTGACGTAGAGGTGGATGCCGGCCTTGCGCTCACGCATGAACAGATCGAACGGCGCCGTCGACGGAATGAACAGCAGCGCTTGGTATTCGAAAGTACCTTCGGCCTTCATCGGGATGACCTCGAGAGGCTCGTCCCAGGCGTGGCTGACGTGCTTGTAGAACTCCTTGTACTCGTCCTCGGACACCTCGTCCTTGGAGCGAGTCCACAGTGCCTTCATCGAGTTGATCGTCTCGATGGTGACCTCGGGCTCTTCGCCCTCGGCCGGCGTCGATGTACGAGCGACATCCATGCGGATGGGCCAAGCGATGAAGTCGGAGTACTTCTTGACCAGTTCCATGATCTTCCATTCCGACGTGTAGTCGTGCAGGCCGTTCTCGGAATCCTCGGGCATCAGGTGCAGGGTCACGGAGCTGCCCTGCGGCGCCTCGTTCACATGCTCGAGCGTGTACGTGCCTTCGCCGGTCGACTCCCAGCGCGTCGCGTGATCTTCACCGGCGCGGCGGGTCAGCAGCGTGACCTTGTCCGCCACCATGAACGTGGAGTAGAAGCCGATGCCGAACTGACCGATCAGTTCTTCCGATGCCGCTGCATCCTTGGCTTCCTTGAGCTTACGACGCACCTCGGCGGTGCCGGACTTGGCGAGCGTGCCGATCAGGTCGACGACCTCGTCACGCGACATTCCGATGCCGTTGTCGCGGATGGTCAGGGTGCGTGCCGCCTTGTCGATGTCGATCTCGATATGCAGATCGGAGACGTCGACGTTGAGGTCTTTGTCCTGGTACGACTCGAGGCGGAGTTTGTCCAGCGCGTCCGAAGCGTTGGAGATCAACTCACGAAGGAAGCTGTCCTTGTTCGTATAGATTGAATGAACCATCAGATCCAGCAGCTGACGTGTTTCTGCTTGGAACTCGAGCTGCTCGGTATGCGCGGTCACTTCGATCCCTTTCTCTTCTCGGACTGATCACAGGGATTTTACTCGACCTCGAATACCGCGGGCCGGCCCCCGCACAGACAAGGGAGGCCACGCGACCTGCGCATGACCTCCCGTTATCTTCACCCACCGATCTACTCGGTGACGTCAACCATCGAATAGTTCGAGACGCCGCCGGCCAGCACCCTGAGGTGATCGTCCGATGCGCCCAAAGTGTGTTCGATGGCCACCAGCCGCGAGACGTAGTGCCCGACCGGATACTCGGCTGTCATACCGATACCACCGTGCATTTGAATTGCTTCCTGACCGATCTGATGCGCGGCACGACCGACAGCCAGCTTCGCTCGCGACGCGATGGTCGGATCGATCACTCCGTCGGCGATGGCCATGGTCGCGTACAGACTCATACTGCTCGCCAGTTCGAGCGCCACGTACATGTCGGCCGCACGATGAGTCAGCGTCTGGAACTTCGCGAGCGGAACACCGAACTGCTTGCGCTGCTTCAGGTAATCCGTCGTCAGTCGCAGCGCCTCGGTCATGATTCCGATCGCCTCGGCGCACAGAGCTGCCTGCGCCCGGACCTCTGCGTCAACGATCGCCGCCGTGACATCGCCGCCCTCACCAAGTTGTTCGGCCGCGGCATCGGTGAACGTGAACTGCGCGCCGCGACGGCCGTCATGGGTGGCGTACGTGCTCCGTGTGACACCCGAGCCTTCTGCATCCACCAGGAAGAGCCCGGTGCCGCCGCCTGGAAGTGTGGCACTGACGATCACGACGTGCGCGCTGTCGCCCTGCAGAACCGGGTTCTTGACGCCGGTGATCGTCCACCCCGATCCCGCCTTCGATGCCGCGGTCGTGACAGTGGCGACCGGCCAGCGCGTGCCAGGTTCCGTATGGGCAAAGGCCGACAACGTGGTCCCGTCGCTGAGCGCCGGCAGGAGTCGCGCCCGCTGATCTGCCGAACCGATCGCAGCAATCAACCCACCGGGGATCAGAACACCACCCAAATACGGCTCGGGTGCAAGCGCGCGGCCCAGTTCGGTCATCACCACCATGGTCTCGACCGGCCCAGCGCCCATCCCGCCATCGGCCTCCGCGAATGGCAGGCCGAGCAGCCCGAGCTCGGCGAACTGCTTCCACACCGAGGCATTCCATCCCTCGGCAGTGGCCGAGGTGGCGTTGCGCTTCTCCGCGTCGTAGCTGCGGCTGAGTAATTCGCGCGTTGTGTCGCGAAGCATCGTCTGTTCGTCGTCGAGTTCGAAATTCATGTCAGATGCTCACAATCCGAGGATCGAGGAGGCAATGATGGAGCGCTGCACCTCACTTGATCCGCTGTAGATGGAAACCTTCCGGTAGTTCAAGTAGCGCGGCGCCGCCTGCTGCGCCCACTCCGGCGAGTCGATGTCGGCGATGTCTACCGGCAGAGAGTCCGGTCCGGCGACATCCATCAGCAATTCCGTTGCTGCCTGCTGCAATTCGGAGCCACGGAGCTTGAGCAGCGAGGATGCCGGATTCGGCTTTCCGTCTGCCGAACTCGCCACAACTCGCAGTTGAGTCAGATCCAGTGCAAGCAATTCGTTTTCCAACTCGGCCAACCGAGCCGCGAACAACGGATCCTCGAGGAGGGTGCCGGTTCCGACGCGAACCTCCCGCGCCTTCTCTTTTGCCGTGGCGACAAGGGTTTTGGAGAACCCGACCCGTGTGACCCCCGTGCGTTCGTTTCCGAGCAGGAACTTGGCGTAGTCCCAGCCCTTGTTCTCCTCGCCGACAAGATTTTCCGCAGGAACACGGACGTTGTCGAAGAACACCTCGTTGACCTCGACGCTGCCGTCGATCAGTTTGATGGGACGAATCGTGATGCCGGGAGTCGCCAAATCGATGAGCAGGAACGAAATTCCTGCCTGACGCTTCTGGGCACTGGCATCTGTCCGAACCAGACAGAAGATCCACTCGGCGTGCTGCGCGAGAGTAGTCCACGTCTTCTGACCGTTGACGATGTAATCCGCGCCGTCACGGACAGCAGCCGTCTTGAGTGAAGCGAGATCCGAACCGGCTTCTGGTTCCGAAAAACCTTGGCACCACCAGATATCGGCGTTAGCCGTCGCCGGGAGAAACTTCTCCTTCTGCTCCTGCGAGCCGAAGGCCGCGATAACGGGTCCAACCATGCTCACATTGAACGGCAACGGGTTGGGTACCGACGCCAACTGCATTTCCTCGGAATAGATGTGGCGCTGAACCGGAGTCCAGTCCTTGCCACCCCATTCGACCGGCCAGTGCGGAACCGCCAGTCCGTGTGCGTTCAGAATCTGTTGGCCCGCAACGATGTCTTCACGCGTCAGCTTTCCGAATCCCGCTGCACGTGCACGAAGTTCGGGCGAGAATTCGGTGGTGAAGAACTTTCGCATCTCCTCGCGGAACGCAACTTCCTCACCGGTCAATTCGAGATTCATATGGAGTCTGCTTTCTTCTGGCAGGATTTCAGAACAAGATTCGTGCGACGGTCTGCGCAACAACGGCTGGCTTGTCCACGCCTTCGATCTCGACGGTGTTGGTGATCTGACTCTGCAGCGAACCGTTCGGCAACTCTTCGATCGCAGAGAGCACTGCAGTGTTTCGAACCTTGGCTCCAACCGGCACGGGACTCGGGAATCGAACCTTGTCGGACCCGTAGTTGATGACCATCTTCGCCCCGTCGATGCGGTACACGGACTTCGACAGAAGCGGCAGGAGCGAGAGAGTCAGATACCCGTGGGCAATCGGACCGCCGAAAGGTGATTCACGCTTTGCCCTTTCGTCGTCGACGTGAATCCACTGATGGTCACCGGTCGCGTCGGCAAATTGATGGACCATCTCGCGGGTGACCTCGACCCACTCGCTCGAGCCCAGCGTTTCACCGACCGCCCCCAGGAGATCGGCCTTGTTCTCGAACACCCGCGTCATCTGATCCTCCACGTTCCCGAACACTGTTAGGTTAATTGGATAATAAACTCACGGTGTAAGGTTGTCCAGTACTTTCACACGAAAGGGTGTGCGATGGCGCGACCGCGGATTCCACTACTGAGCAAGCCGATCATCAGGGACACCGCCCTGAAACTGGTCGACGAGCACGGTTTGACCGACTTCTCGATGCGCAAACTCGCCACCGTTCTCGGCGTGCAAGCACCATCGCTGTACAGCCATTACGCCAACAAGGACGAGCTACTCGACGACGTCGCGAACGTCATCATGGAGTCCGTCGACGTGAGCGGCTTCGACTCTGACGATTGGCGCGGTGCGCTGTGCACGTGGGCGCGGTCCTACCACGCCGCCCTGGGCAAGCATCCCAATATCGTTCCCTACTTGGCCTACGGTCCGAGCGTCAGGCCCATCGCCCTTGACCGCGCCAACGCCATCCACGGCGGCCTGGTGCGGGCCGGATGGCCGCAGCGCACGGCAACGCTGATCGGCGCTTCCGTCAAGTACGTGGTCATGGGTGCTGCGACAGCGACGTTCTCCGGCGGATTCGTAGACGATCCGGCGATCTACGCCGAGCGTTACCCGCACCTCACGCGAGCACATCTGTTGCGCGAGCGTGCTACGGAAATCGATGGTGCCAGTTTCGAACTCGCGCTGGAATCCCTGCTGGACGGGCTGGAAGCCAAATATGCACTGCTGCAGACCACTTCAGAGTTATCCCTTGAAAACTGAGGGTTGCTACTTTCGGTCAAGCACGCCGAGCATCGCAACAAAGGCCGCCTGACGATCCCCGAGAGCGGCAAAGAATTCCCGATCCGATGCTTCGACCGCACGATTTGCCTTGCCTGCCAGGGCCGCACCCGCCTGGGTCACCACCACCGAGCGTGCCCGAGCGTCGGTCGGGTGTGGACGTCGTTCGACCAATTTCTTGGATTCGAGGGTCCGTATCACCTGTGACGTCATCATCGGATCAGTGCGCGCATACTCGGCAAGATCGCGTTGAGTTATCGGCGTTTCCGCGTCCAGCCACGTCAGTGCGGCGAGTAGAACGAACTGCACGTGAGTCAGGTCGAAAGGCCGCAGCGCCGCGCGAATCGAAGCCTGCCAAGCATTGGTGACACGCCACAACATCAGACCCGGACTGTCGCCAGCATCCTCGAAGTCGGTTTCCAGTTTCTTCGCCACAGCGTCAGTGTGTCAGCTCGTGGCCGAGCGCAGAATCTCGACGTCGTTGCCATCCAACGGAATCAAGCCTCGGCGGAGCTGATACCCCCAATTCGGTGTCGAGGTCAATGCCAATCGACTCCGTACGTCGCCGAGAGGAACGGGCGTGAACTGCTCGTATCGCACTCGACGCCGAAACGGCTTGAAGCACCCCTCGTCCGCCTGCCAGATCTCACCCTCTTCGATCACACCGAGGGCTGTGAACTCGCGCAACGGATCTCGATCACCAATGGACTCGACCGGCGAATAGTAGACAAGCACATCGCCCGCCTTCATCCGCGCCAATCCGGACCTCTTCCCGTGCCCGATCTGCGCGATCCCAAGATCCACTGCGCGACGCACATGTTCGGCCGAGACAACCCCTAACCAGGCACTCATCACCAACCCCCTCGTTAACCGAGCGCAAGTTCAATCATGAATTTAGTATGCGCGCTTATTATCTTCCTCGCAACAGATCAACTCTTGAACGTGTTCAACTTCAGGGCGTACGCTGAACTTGAACACGTTCAAAGAAGGGGAACCCATGAGCAGTCGCGGGATCGAAACCAGGGAAAAGCTGGTGGAAACAGCTTTGCGGCTCTTCCGCGACGAAGGCTTCGCAGCGACGACCATGCGCAAGATCGCGACTGAGGCAGGTGTCTCCCTCGGGAATGCCTACTACTACTTCGCCAGCAAAGACGAACTGGTTCACGAGCTGTATCTCGTCATCCAACGTGATCACCGAGAGCGTGCGCTCCCACTCCTGCGCAAAGGTGGCTCACTCGCGGAAAATCTCGCGATCGTTCTGCACACCGGACTCGATGTCATGGGGCCCTATCACGGCTTCGGTAGCGCGTTTCTGCACGTTGCCCTGCCCACCGCATCGCCGTCCAGCCCGTTCTCGGCCGAGTCGAGTGATGCGAGATCGATGGCCGTCGAATTGATGCGCGAAGCACTGGCGGCGTCGAAGCAGAAGACGCCGGCGTCCTTGGAGACCCAGCTCCCAACACTCTTGTGGCTCAGCTATCTGGGCGTGACGCTGCACTGGGTCACCGACTCGTCTCCGGGGCAAACGCGCACCCGATCCCTGGTTGACGGCCTGGTCCCGATCATCGCCAAAGCGCTCACCCTCGCGCGGTTACCAGTGGCCCGCGGCCTGGTCGGCGACGTCGCCGCCCTGATGACCAAAGTCGTTTCTCCAGAGCGGAACAAAAAATCATGAAGACTGTCGTTGTATGTGGGGCGTCGGGTTACATAGGGCAATCTCTCCTTCGAGCGCTCGAATCGAACGGGGTCGAGATTCGGACGATCGGCCGCCGAGGAACGAGCGATGCCACCTGGTCCGACGAGCAAGGTGTCGCCGACGTACTCAGCGGCGCGGATCTGCTGGTCAACCTCGCCGGACGCTCTGTGAGCTGCCGATACAACAAGCACAATGCCGACGAAATCTTCTCCTCCCGCATGGAAACGACCGCACTGTTGGGTCGCGCACTGGCCCGTACACCGCAGCCACCCTCGCTCTGGGCGAATGCCAGTACCGGCACGATCTATCGAGACGCGCGGGATCGACCGATGGACGAGAAGAACGGAGAGCTGGGTAAGGGATTCTCCGTCGCGGTCGCGCGGGCGTGGGAACACGAATTGTTCTCAGCCCCAACCCCCGTTCGCAAAGTGGCGTTACGAATGTCGATCGTTCTCGGAGCCGGCGGCGGAGCAATCAACCCCTTCGTGAACCTGGCCCGAACAGGCTTCGGCGGAAGAATGGGCGACGGACGACAAATGTTCAGTTGGATACATATCGCCGATGTCGTTCGCTCGGTCATCCACATCTACGAGCATCCGGAGATCTCAGGCCCGGTCAATATCGCATCCCCGTATCCGGTAACCAACACCGACATGATGCGGATGGTACGAGCGAAACTTGGCCGACAATACGGGTTTCCGACGCCGGGCTGGATGCTCGAGTTCGGCGCACGAATCATCCGCACCGAGGCTGAATTGGTGACGAAGAGTCGCTGGGTTTTACCAGGGGTGCTCGCGGACAGCGGCTTCCAGTATCAATTTCCGACGTTGGAGTCTGCGCTGGAACAGATCGCTCAGGAGACCCCGCGAGGGCTGCTTCCGGTCACACTCGGCTGAAGTTCGGTCGCGGTCGCGACCGCTCGCACGATATCCTGCTCGAGCAGATAGTGATTCAGGGCAATCGCAGCCTTCGACCCAGCGGCGGCGGCGGTGATCAACTGTGCAGGCGAGTCCGACACGTTCCCAGCGGCCCATACACCAGGCATGCTGGTACTTCCCGCAGGATCAGTTACCACCCAACCATTTTCGTCAGCTTCACATCCCAGGTCAGTCAGCAAAGCGTCGCGTGGAACAAACCGTGGACCGACAAACACCACACTCCGCGGAACAACCTGACCGGAGGCCAACTCGACGCCGTCCAATCGACCGTCTGCCACCGAGACCCCGGCCACGTCGCCTTCTACGATGCGAATCCCCCTCACAGTCAGCCGCTCCCGCTCGGTGCCGGTCAGCTCGATGCGATTCGGAAAGAAGACAACATCGTCCGACCATTGGCGCACCAACGACGCCTGATGAATGGTGAACGGCCTGTTGTCACCCCCGAGTACACCGATCGGCGTATCACGAACCTCGTACCCGTGGCAGTAGGGACAATGCAAAACGTCGACTCCCCAGCGATCCTGCAGCCCAGCGATGTTCGGCAGCTCGTCACGTAACCCCGTCGCCACCAGAACAGTCCGTGCCTCCAGCGACGCAGTCGCGTCGGTTTGCACAAGAAATCCACCGTCCTCCGTTTGCTCGATTCCGATTGCGGTGCCAGTCGTCATTTCGCCGCCGTACTCGAGAACCTCCTTGCGTCCGGCCGCAAGTAATTGCGTCGGACTCTGCCCGTCCCGCGTCAGGTACCCGTGCAGGTGCTCGGAGACACCATTGCGCGGGTTACCAGCATCGACGATCATCACTCGCCGCCGAGCCCGAGCCAGAACAAGCGCGGCACTCAACCCCGCCGCACCGCCACCGACAATCACCACATCGAACCTCATGCACTCCCCCAGTCCCGCAGTTCGTCCCACCCCAGACGGTGAGCTATTCTGGCAATCTAGCAAATTTGTTTACCAGTTAACAAAACTGAGGAATCGTGAACGAACCAACACTCCGCTCCCGTACGTGCAACCTTTGGGCCGAAAACAATCCTGACCTCGACACGTCGCCCATGGAAGTTGTCGCGCAACTCAAGCGGATCACGGCGCTTCTCGAACTCGCCGTCGAACCGGTGTACCGATCCGCGGACCTCACCGTTTCGGAAGTCGAACTGCTTGTGCCGCTTCGATACGCCGAGGAACCGGTCACCGCGATTCGTCTCGCCGAACGCCTCGGTATGTCTCGGGCCGGAGTCAGCAAGGCACTCGCACGATTGGAGAAGCGAGGCCTTGTCTCCCGCACGAGAAATCCCGAAGACAGGCGATCTGCACTGATCACGATGACGATCCAGGGAAACGCTGTCGTCGATGATGTCTTTCCTCGCGAACTCGCCGCTCACGGTGAATTGTTCACCGAACTCGGACGGGGCCGCGGAAAAATTCTCGCGGCACTCGAGCAGTTGGCGCTATCCATGGAAGGCGGGCTGGATCGAACGCAGGACAAGTAGCTCGCGCTACTTCTGCTCTCCGGTCCGCCCGCCGTACGTCGCAATCTTGTACTCCGTCGCAGCCAAAGACAATGTGAGCTCCTTGATCTGCCGACGAACGGTGTCCCGGTGCTCGAGCAGCATGTCGAGCCTCTCCGGAACTGTCCCTTCACCGGCGTCGACCAGTTCAACGTAGTGCTGCAGGTCGCGAATCGCCATGCCCGAGATACGCATGCGGGTCAGAAACACCAGCCTGCGAATAGATTCCGGCCCGTACACACGATGTCCGCTCGAATCACGATCCACCGCAACCAAGCCGATCTTCTCGTAGTAGCGCAGGGTATGCGCCGAAACATCCAGAAGGTCTGACACTTCGGCGATCGACATCGAGTCCTGAACATCCCCTGTATCGACGAGTCGATGGATCACCTCGATCGACATAGGCCCGTCCACTTCCCCAAGTGCCTCGAGTGCCTTGCGCATCAAGTCTTCGGTAGCCATGCTTCTCAGCCTAGAACGGACGGACGGGTCCGGCAGCATCCGCGAAGTCGGCACTGCGAGCCAGATCAGCCCAGACTGCTACCTCGGCCAGATTCTTCCGATACGACGCGGATATCCGCTCCACGGCTTCCTTTCCGAGCGGCAAGCGAAGTGGCACATTCTCGCTGTGCACCAGCGAGGTGATGATCTCTGCTGCCTTCTCCGGATCACCCTCCTGAACACCGTCTGCCGCCGCCATGTCCCGCAGAACAGGATCGAGCAAATCACGGTAGTCCGAGGATGATTCGGCGAAGCTCAGAACGCCAGGTGTGTTGAATGCTGTACGGAATCGGCTGGGCTCGACGATCATGACCCGGATGCCGAACTGCCCGACCTCACCGGCAAGGGCCTCCGACCAGCCTTCAATCGCGAATTTGGACGCCGAATACGCCCCGACGCCGGGAAACGACATGCGGCCGCCTTGACTGCTCATCTGCACGATCGTTCCGCTGCCCTGCGCTCGCATCGAAGGGAGGACGGCGCGCACCAACGCGGCGGGTCCGATCAGGTGCAGTTCCATGAGATCCCGCAAGGTCGAATCGTCCACCATCTCCGCCGCGCCGACCATCCCGCGACCGGCATTGTTGACCAGCACGTCGACACGACCGAAATGCTCGAGCGCATGTTCGACGACGCTGGGTGCCGCCGCGGTGTCGCGGACGTCGAACGTCACCGCCGAGAACCGATCCGGATGCTCCGACGCGATATCTGCAACGGACTCGGGCCTACGAACTGCCGCGACTACCGCGTCCCCGGTTCGAAGTGCGGACACTGCAAGCTCGCGGCCGAAACCCTGAGAAACTCCAGTGATGATCCAGGTTTTTGTTGTCATGGTCGGCAACGCTAGGGGTTAGAGCGCGCTCCAACGCAAGCCTTTGGTTCTACAGCCGAGCTACACGCCGGCCCAAACCGGTCGCTCGCCGCGAAGGAAACCGTCGACACCGGCTTTGAAGTCGTCACTGCTGTAGATCATGCGCATCAGATCATCGTTGTCGGTGATCGATCGGGTCCTGATGCGGCGCAGGGACTCTCGAATCGTCCACACGGTCATCGGGGCAGCCGCAAGGAGTTCCCGCGATACCTGGGCAGTCAGGCTCGCGAACTCGGTCTCTGTTGCACAGTCGCTGAGGAAGCCGTTCCGCAGAGCCTCGTCGCTCGACATGACCCCCGCCCGAGCGACCAACGACATCAGACGCGAACTGCCGATCCTGTCCGCCAGCAACGCCACGGAATGGACCGACAACGAGTTTCCGAGCGTGCGCGCGATCGGAAGGCAGAAGCGGGACCCGTGCGTCGCGATCCGCACATCGCACGCTGCCGCTAACAACAGCCCGGCTCCCGCGCACACACCGTCGATGACCGCCAGCGTGGGAACCCGCACTTTCTCGAGTTCGGTCAGCACGCCGACGAACCGACTTTCGTAGTCGAGCCCGTCGTGAAAACTCGAGAAGGTCTGAAAATGGCCTATGTCGGAACCCGCCGAGAACGCCTCTCCCCCAGCACCTCGGAGAGTGAGTAACCGGATCTCGCGGTCGGAGTCGGCGCTTCGGCAGGCTCCGGCAATGGCGTCGTACATCTGAGGAGTCAATGCGTTGTGTTTTTCCGGCCGGTTGAACACGACGTCAAGCGTGTCGCCATGACGAATGATCGAGATGTCTTCGTGCGTTTCAGTCATGACACTGACGCTATTACCGGCAAGGAACAAACGAAACACATTGCACTCGAGTATCTTTGCGAATATTCGGTGCGAAGTTGCAGATAGTGCGAACGGAGAGGCGTCGACGAGGCCAGGAGACGGTGATGCCAGAACCGAACCTCGCCGACGCAGCATTAGTGGGGTGTCATGCCACGATTGTTGAAAGCGTTATGCCACAACGGTCCGCTGCGGCACACCGGAGTACTGACTCAGCGGCCTGATCAGTGCATTCGACTGCCCCTGCTCGATGATGTGCGCCGTCCATCCGGTGATGCGGCTCATCACGAAGATCGGCGTGAACATCTCGACGTCGAAGCCCATAAGGAAATACGCAGGGCCCGTGGGGAAATCGAGATTCGGCTTGATTCCGGTGGCACTGACCATCGTCTTCTCGAGGATCTCGTACATCTGCACCCACTTCTCGCCGTCCGTCGCTGCCGCTACGTCGAGGAGCGCCTGCTTCATGGTCGGAACACGCGAATCACCGTTCTTGTAGACACGGTGCCCGAAGCCCATGACCTTCTCTTTGGCAGCCAATTTCTCCGACATCCAGGCTTCTGCGCGGTCGGGGTCGTCGATCTCGAGCATGTCGTGCATGACAGCTTCGTTTGCGCCGCCGTGCAACGAGCCCTTGAGCGTGCCGATCGCAGCCGTCACTGCGCTGTAGATGTCCGAAAGTGTGGACGTCACAACACGAGCGGCAAACGTCGAGGCGTTGAAGGAGTGCTCCGCATACAGGATCAGCGAGACCTCGAAGGCCTTTACGATCGCCGGCTCCGGAACAGCACCGAAGCACATGTTCAAGAAGTTTTCGGCGAAACCCAGGTCCGACTGCGGCGCGATGGGATCCTGGCCGCGCCGGCGGCGGAAATCGGCTGCGACGATGGTCGGAAGCACAGCCGTCATCCGCAGTGCCTTGGCCAGATTGGCCTTCTCCGAGTTGTCGTCCTCCGCCGGATCCTCGGCGCCGAGGTAGCTGATCGCCGTACGGACCACATCCATGGGGTGGCAGTTGTCCGGCATCTTGGTCAGGAGCGAGAGCAGTGATCGATCGGCACGGCGAGCCGCACGCTCACGCAGACAGAGCAATTCGAGCTGCTCGGGTGTCGGCAGTTCGCCGTACCACAGCAGGTGCGCAACTTCTTCGAAGCTACAATTCGCGGCGAGGTCCTGCACTGCGTAACCGCGATACGTCAACGAATTCGTCTCGGGCACTACCTTGGAGATAGCCGTCGTGTCGACGACAACTCCGGCCAAGCCCTTGTAGATCGTCGGAATCTGTTCGGTCATGTCCTACTCCCCTCCAAGCTGAAATTGAAAATGCCACTGTCGAATTCGTTGTAACGCTCGTACTCGAGAATCTCGTACAACCTGCTGCGGTGCTGCATCTCACCGAGCAGCCCTTCTTGCGTGCCCTCCGCAAAAATCTCGCGCAGGCCCTTTTCGATGGCGAACATCGCCAACCGAAGAGTGGTCACGGGGTAGATGACGGCGTTGAAACCGATCTCTTCCAACGTCTTCGCCGAAATGAGATTCGACTTCCCGAACTCGGTCATGTTGGCGAGCAACGGAGTGTCGACTGCTGCGCGGAACTTCTCGAAGTCTCCTTCGGTGGCAAGAGCTTCGGTGAAGATCAGATCGGCACCGGCATCTGTGTAGGCCTTTGCTCGCTCGATCGCTGCGTCGATACCGTCGATTCCGGCAGCATCGGTGCGCGCGCAGATGACGAAGTTCGGGTCGCGACGTGCCGAGACTGCAGCACGAACTCGGCGAACCATGTCTTCGGTGGGCACGATCGCTTTGCCGTCGAGGTGCCCACAGCGCTTGGGGTTGATCTGATCCTCGAGGTGCAGGCCGGCTATACCGTCGTCCTCGAAGATCGTGACCGTGCGGGCAGCGCTCATGGGTTCACCGAAACCGGTGTCGGCGTCGATGAGCGTCGGGAGGTCGGTGACCCGCGCGATCTGCTTGCTGTGGGCGGCGACCTCGGTCAACGTGGTCAGCCCGATGTCGGGAAGCGCCAATCCGGCGGAATACGCACCACCCGAAACGTAGACACCTTCGAACCCGATTTCCTGAATGAGCTTGGCTGTCAACGGATTGATCGCACCGGGGAGTCGTTGAATCTTTCCGGACGTCAGCCCGGCCCGGAAGGCAATCCGCTTGTCGGCTACAGACGTCGATGCGGCAATGAGGCCCGTCATCAGAAGAGTCCCTTGGCGACCTTGGGAGCCCGAGCGAGAACGTCTTCGGAAACGGTGAAGGTCAGCTGATCCAGTTCGCCTGCCTTCAATTCGGCGGTGCGCTGCGCCGCGTCGAGGAAGCGGTCCTGTTCGCTCGGCTCGATGACGCCCTCGGCGAGGGTGCGGAACTTCGCGACGTACTGATCGCGAGCGAACGGACGTGCGCCGAGCGGGTGCGCATCAGCCACCGCAAGCTCGTCGACGATGACCTCGCCGCTCTTCAAGGTGATCTCGGCGCGAGCACCGAAAGCCTTCTCGTCCGGATCCGTCGAGTGGTAACGGCGTGTCCATTCGGGATCTTCGCGCGTGGAGATCTTGTTCCACAGCTCGATCGTGTCGGGGCGCTGTGCACGCTCTGGCGCGTAGGAATGCTCGTGGTGCCACGTACCGTCCTGCAGCGCAACGGCAAAGATGTACATCACCGAGTGGTCGAGAGTTTCACGCGATGCGGTGGGGTCGAACTTCTGCGGATCGCCGGAACCGGTGCCGATCACGACGTGGGTGTGGTGACTGGTATGCAAGACGATCGAGGCGATCTGGTCGAGATCACCGACGCGAGAACGCATCCGGCGAGCGAGGTCGATCGGCGCCTGGCTCTGGTACTCCGCGGAGTGTTCCTTGGTGTACGAGTCGAGGATGGCGCGCTTCGCCTCACCAGAACCTGGAAGCGGAACGTGGTACTCCTTGTCCGGGCCACCGAGCAGCCAGGCGATCACGCCGTCTTCGCCTTCCCAGATCGGTGACGGCGCACCTTCACCGCGCATCGCACGGTCGACTGCCTCGACGGCAACCTTGCCGGCCAGCGCGGGCGCGTAGGCCTTCCAGCTGGAGATCTCGCCCTTGCGGGACTGCCGTGTAGCCGTCGTGAGGTGCAGCGCCTGGCCGATTGCCTGGTAGACCGTCTCGGTGCCCAGGCCGAGCAAGGTTCCGATACCTGCCGCAGCCGAGGGGCCGAGGTGTGCGACGTGGTCGATCTTGTGCTCGTGCAGACAGATAGCCCGAACCAGGTCGATCTGGATCTCGTAGCCGGTTGCGAGACCACGAATCAGGTCCTTACCGTCACGGCCGGTGTGCTGAGCGACGGCAAGGATCGGCGGGATGTTGTCACCGGGGTGCGAGTACTCGGCGGCGAGGAACGTGTCGTGGAAGTCGAGTTCACGAACCGCGACGCCGTTCGCCCAGGCGGCCCACTCGGGCGAGAAAGTACCCGAGATACCGAACACGGTGGACCCGGGCGTGTACGGATGTGACTGCGCCTGTGCACGCGCATTCACTACGGGGCGGCGCACCAGGGAAGCTGCGGCAACTGCCGCGTTGTCGATTATCCGGTTGACGATCATGTCGGACGTGGCGTCGGTGACCTCGACGGAATCCGTCGCAACTTCCGCGATCTTCCACGCGAGGTGGTCTTCCTTGGGGAACTCTTCGGCAGAGCGGTGGGTGCGTACGAGATGCGTCTTCATCGATCCTCTTCTCACGTGCTTCGGTATCTATTTGCACGCTACGCAGCTCGTTCACCTCGGGATAGGCCCTCGCAATTGCCTATTTGTGCAATAACAATCCTGCAATCTTGCGAATGTTGCGAATGGCTCCTCGGTAGGGTGAACGCGATCGGCACCGAGGAGATTCGATGAAGAAGATGTACGCGGGAGCGCGGCTGCGACGGCTGCGGGAAGAACGAAACCTGTCACAGTCCGCACTGGCGAAGGCACTCGAACTCTCCCCCAGCTATGTCAATCAACTAGAGAACGATCAACGACCGCTGACGGTCCCCGTCCTTCTCAAGCTCAACGCCGAGTTCGATCTCGACGTGCAATTCTTCGCCTCCGATTCCGACGCACGCCTCGTGGCTGACGTTCATCACGCCTTGGCCGAAACCTCGGAATCCGGGGACGTATCGCTGGCCGAGGTGGACGAATTGGTGGCCCGAATGCCCGCGGTCGGACGCACCCTCGTGATGTTGCACCGTCGTTTGCACGCCGCAACCGAGCAGTTGGACCAGTTCTCGACGCAATTGTCCGGCGAGGCCGCATCTGATGTGTCGCTCGTACCCATGCCATACGAGGAGGTTCGGGACTTCTTCTACGACCGAAAGAATCACATCGCCGTTCTGGACGACGCTGCCGAGCAGATGTTCGTGGACAACGGATTGTCCGTTGGCGCAGTGGATTTGCAACTGGCACGACTACTTCGCGATCAGCACGGCGTCACCGTGACGATCCGTACCGACGAACCAGACAAGCTCGGCCCCAAGCGTTTCTACGATCCGGACAAGTCGGTACTCACCCTCGCCCGTCGTCTGTCGGCAGGGCAACGCGCGTTCCAGATCGCGATGCAGTTGGCCTTCTTCACCCAAGCCGACGTGATCGATTCTCTTGTCGCCGAGGATGAATCATTGAGTGCCGAATCCGCAGCTCTCGCCCGCATCGGACTCGCGCATTACTTCGCCGGCGCGCTACTACTGCCGTACACCCAATTCCTGGAATCCGCTGAGGCCTTGCGATACGACATCGATCTGCTGAGCCTCAAGTTCGAGGTCGGCTTCGAGACCGTCTGCCACCGGTTGTCCACACTCCAACGGCACGGCCAGCGCGGCATTCCCTTCTTCTTCGTCAGAACCGATCGCGCCGGAAACATCTCGAAGAGACAGTCCGCTACCGCTTTTCACTTCTCCAGAGTCGGCGGCAGTTGCCCGCTGTGGGTCATCCACGAGGCGTTCGCGAGCCCAGGGCGCATCCTCACCCAGGTCGCGAAGATGCCCGACGGCCGGACATACCTCTGGGTGGCGCGCACTACCCACAGCGGCGGGCTCGGGTACCTCGCCCCCGAGCGGAACTTCGCCGTCGGACTCGGTTGCGACATCGGCTACGCCGATCGCATGGTCTACTCCCACGGAATCCAGACGGACGACCCCGCGACCATCGTGCCGATCGGCGCGGGGTGCAAAGTCTGTGACAGACCGGCGTGCTCTCAACGCGCCTTCCCCCAACTCGGCCGCTCGATCTCCGTCAGTCAGAACAGCAGCAGCCATCTGCCGTATCCGCAACAGTAGGGCGCAAACAATAGGGCGCACCGACTCCACCTGCGCTTCCCCGGAGCTACGGCGCCTTTCTGCTTCGATGGATGTCATGCAACCCGATACCGTGACCCCTCGTCGACTGGTTCTTCGCCGCCTTTCGGCCGTGGTTGGTGTGGCCGGAATCGTGACGGGTTTGGTTGCCTTGATCGCAACTCAGCTGGACGTCGATCACAACATCGTGATCGTTCTGGCGTCAGTGGCACCCTTGTTGATGATTGCTCCGCTGATCGGTGCCGTCGTCTCGGGTATCGGGCTTCAGTGGATCGTATGTGCCGCATCCCTTGTCGTCCTTGCACTGTTCGGATGGTCTGTGAGCCCGCTGTACATCGGCGGAACTGGGGAGTCGACGTCTGCGAACGGTCCATCGATTCGGTTGATGCAGGCCAACTTGATGGTCGGTGCAGCGGATCCGGAGTCGCTTGTGGCGATGGTCCGCGAACGCAACGTCGACGTGGTGACGGTCCAGGAGTTGACGTACCAGGAAGCCGAGGCGCTCGAAGCCGCCGGGCTTGAAGAGGTTCTGAGCCACCAGTTCCTGATCCCCTACGCCGACGGCGGTGGCGGGGCCGGAATCTACAGTCGCTTTCCTCTCTCCAATCCACGTAGCCTCGACGGGTTCTCACCCGAAACGCTGTCCGCAGAGCTGAATGTCGGCTTGGCGCAGCCAGTCACATTGTTCGCCGTGCATCCGGCACCTGCGTACATCTCGCCGGCTTCGGTGTGGGCGGCCGAGCAGCAGAAGCTTGGGTCTTACATGGACGAAGTCGCCGGGATGGACAATGTGATAGTCAGCGGCGATTTCAATGCGTCGTACTCGAACAAACAGTTCCGGAATCTCCTCAGCAACGGATACACCAGCGCCGCCGATCAATTGGGTTCCGGCCTGATCCCGACGTACCCGACCGACAAGTGGTATCCGGCGGTGGTCGGTATCGACCACATAATCACCAAAGGCGCCGTGGCGACATCCTTGGAACGGATCGAGATCAAGGGATCCGATCACCACGGCCTGATTGCCGACATCACGTTGTCTTGACTAAATCCTGGATTGAGCGAGCACCGGGGCATGGTTGTGCCCGGTGCTCGCGTCTCGAGTTATTTCACTTCAGGCTGCTGTCGGTGGGCTGTTCCCGCCGATCGGCTGCTGATACGGATCGATCGACATCGGCGGATAGAACACCGTCTTCCGATCCGGGCCGATCTCCACCCGCCACTCGGTGTGGTGCACCGTCCGGTGGTGATGACCACACAACAAGATCAGGTTGTCGAGATCTGTTGGGCCACCATCACCCCAGTGAACAATATGATGGGCATCGCACCACCCCGACGGAGTCCCACACCCCGGAAATGCACACCCGCCATCACGAACCGCCAACGCCCGCCGCTGCGGCACCGTCGCCGTTCTCGCTTCCTTACCGCAGACGAGCGGAACACCGTTCTCGTCCAGGAGGATCCGGGTGACGGTGCAGTCGCACGCCAGCATCCGGGCAGTGTCGAGACTGATCGGCCCTACCCAATCCGTCCACGCAAATCCCAGCTCCTCGGTGGACGGCAACAGGTCTTTCAGAACTTTAAGGTCCGTCATGTCTTTCGCCGATGCGGTGACCGTGATGTGTGGTTTCACCCCGCCCTCGATCGGACCCAACCCCGCCCGCTCGTACCGGCGCAACAATTCGCAAAACCCGTCCGCCCGCCGTAGCGCCGGAGTACGGGTGTCCTTCACGCCATCCTTCTCCGGCGTCGGCGCCGACAAACTCGACAACAACGTGATCAACCGCGCCCCGTTCACAGCATCTAGGTCGCCCTTCACAGTCACCCGCCCGTACAAGCCTTTCGAGGCGTAGAACTCATTCCGCTCCGAATCTTCCCCGACCGGAACGCCATCCTCGCGTTTTCCGTACTGCTTCTCGATCCGCCGAATCGCTGCCCGCACCGCATCACAATCCGCGATGTTCTTCGACGCCAACCCGAGCAGAATCCCGCGGGCCTTATCCACATCCGCCAGGGTCATGTTCTTGGGCGGATGCTGACAAAACGACGCCACCTGCCGGGCTTTCAACGCATCCACATCGCCACGGTGAAACGCATCGCCCACAACGGGTTCGAGCATCAACAACCGCGCCAACCCGACCAGCAGACTGCACTCACCGATCTCCAGATTCGTCGAACCGTGCAACCACTGCGCGATCGCCCGAAAACCCTTCCCGCCGAGAACCTCACGGGAAAACATCTCCACGATCAGCATCACCATCCGCGACTGCAACTCGTGCCGGGCGCGCACCAGATCGAGAACCTCACTCTTGAGGTCCTCACCATCCAGCTGCCACGCTTCCCGACTGTTCATACCGAAAGTTTAATCGAACACACTTTCGATAACCAGAGACAAAACGGACAACTTCACGAGCGCCCAGAACTCGAGACTCGTTGAAATACAGCCTCATTCAACTGCCACACGCTGCTACGTCGGCGTGACTATCGCAAAGTTCGGATCAGGCTCGTCGAGGTGCCCCGCAAGTTCTGCGAGCTTCGCCGGGTCGCCGGCCACCGTGATACTGCCATTCGCAATCTCGGCGCCCAGGTCCGCACCACCGAGCAGCACACCGAGTAAGCCGAGACGACTCAAACTGAACGTCGCATCCACAGACCCAGCATCTGCAGACCCACCTTCCACGTCGAAATGGATCAGCACTCCGTTGCTCAGTTCCGTTCGGTGCACGATGTTTTCGTCGGTGATGTTCCAATCGATGACGATGTGGGAATTCGCTGCACTCACTCCGTCCACGCGGAGCGACACAGCGTCGAACACCTGCTTCACCGACAACGCTGCGGTGATATCAGGAGCTGCAGCAACTGTGGGCGTACCCACCGAACCGTTGCGCAGTTCGTATGCACCCGTGAGGTAGAAGTTTCGCCAGGTGCCGTTCTCTGCGCCGTACCCGAGTTGCTCGAAGGTATCGGCCTGCAGGGTCTTGGCCTCCGCGTTGTCCGGTTCAGCAAAGATGACGTAGTTCACCACATGCGCGACCCACCGAAAGTCTCCGCTCTCGTACGATTCCCGAGCTTTTCGGAGCACCTCTGCCGATCCGCCCATGAACTCCACGTGACGCTTGGCCGATTCGACGGGTGGATGCTCCCACAGGTGCGCTGGGTTGCCGTCGAACCATCCCATGTAGCGCTGGTAGATGGCTTTGACGTTGTGACTGACGGAACCGTAGTACCCGTGTGTGTGCCACGCCTGCGCCAAGGCGGCTGGCAGTTCGATGGATTCGGCGATCTCTAGACCGGTCCACCCCTGATTGATTCGACGAAGTGTCTGATCGTGAAGGTACCCGTAGAGATCGCGCTGCAATGACATGAACTCGGTGAGCCGTTCGGTCCCCCACGTCGGCCAATGGTGGGATGCAAACACGACATCGGATCGTGAGGCGTAGCGATTGATCGATTCGGTCAGGTACGCCGACCACACATGCGGATCTCGCACCAACGCTCCACGAAGTGTGAGCAGGTTGTGCAGATTATGAGTTGCGTTCTCCGCCATGCACAGTGCGCGAAAGTCCGGGAAGTAGAAGTTCATCTCGGACGGCGCCTCGGTGCCTGGGGTCATCTGGAACTCGATCCGAACGCCGTCGATCGTCTCTGTATGACCAGTCTTCGAGATCGACACCGTCGGTGAAATCAGCGTCGGTGTACCGGTGGAGGTGGTCTGGCCCAATCCTGCACCGACGCCACCTCGAGGACCTCGAGGCAATGCCGCCCCGTACATGTATGCCGCACGTCGAGCCATTGCCGTTCCCGCATAGACGTTTTCCTCGACGGCATGCTCTACGAACCCCGTTGGCGCAAAGATCACGCATCGCCCGGCAGCGACGTCGTCGTCGGTGGTCACCCCCTTGACCCCACCGAAATGGTCGATATGCGAATGCGTGTAGATCACCGCGACAACCGGTCGATCACCACGATGCGCCCGATACAACGCAAGACCGGCGGCCGCGGTTTCCCGAGAAATCAGTGGATCGATGACGATGATCCCGCTCTCCCCCTCGATAAGGGTCATATTCGACAGATCGAGGCCGCGTATCTGATAGATCGAATCCGTCACCGCAAATAGTCCTTGCTTGGCCACCAACCTCGATTGACGCCACAAGCTCGGATTGACGGTCGGCGGGCACTCTTCATCCAGGAATGAGTACGAGTCGTTGTCCCACAGCACTTTTCCGTCGGGTCCGGTTACCACGCCGGGATCGAGCGCGCCGATGAACCCGCGCTCGGCATCGGTGAAATCGGTCTTGTCGGAGAACGGCAGGGTCTCGGTGACTCGGGAGTTCGCCGCTTCGATTGCGGCCGATGCTGCGCGTGGGTCGATCATAGATCAGCCTTTCATGCTCAATTGTCCAGTGTGGTAAACCCGTTCAAGGCTTCAAGAACCAGCAGGCACTAGCTCAGCAACTGCGACTTTGCCGCGGCGAACTCCGCGTCGGTCAACACGCCGGACTGATGAAGCTGACCCAGCTCCTGCAGCTTGGAGACCAGATCGTCCGCGCCAGAAGGGGGAACGGACTGCACGGGTGCGACCTGCGGCGGCGGCTGTTGCTGCTGGTACTCCTGCTGGTATTCCTGCTGCTGCTCGCTGGCCTTCCGTTGACTCCGTCGATCCATGGCGTTGGACGTCGCTTTTGCGGTTCCAGCCACTACCGCAGTGCGCGCCACCGTGCCGAGCAACCCCGGCCGCCCTCTGCGTCCACCTCGAAAAACCATGCCGAACTCCTTGGGTAATTGTCGCTACTGAAATGCTGCTTCGACCGCTGCGACGACTACCTCGCGCGGTACCTGAACGTGAAGCACTACATCGCCGCCGCCGCCGCGAACCGTCGACGCGAGCTCACGCGCCCACGTCTGCTCGTAGACGATGACTGCGGCGGACGTTCCTGGTTCGAGTGACTCACGGACCACGTCCAGATCCTCGTCACTGATCAATGCCTTGGCTTCGATGGACAGAATCGCCAGTCCGATCTCTGTGAGATCTTCGTCGACGTCGATCTGTGACACCTGTCCGTCGGCGTCCTTGGCGATGTACACGAGGTCGAGCAGGGTGACAAAACCTCGTTCCACCACGTTTTGCAGCGCGGCGACGGCTTCAGGATCCACAGTGGAACCTGGGAATGCCAGCACCACGAGCTCGACCGGTCCGATGTTCATTGCGTCGTTCATCCATCAAGCCTGGTGGCTCGGACGCTTGGGAACCTCACCCGCAGGGGATGAATTACCCGATGCGATCGAGTTATTTGTTGCGACGAATGACTTCGCGAATCGGCCGTACGTGTACGCCTTCTGCCGCGAGGGCTCGCCGGGCTTTGCCTCGGGTGACGAGCACACCGACGATGCCGAGAATCCAGACCGGATATTGCACCATCCAGGCGACGCGGAATCCGTCGAACGTGTACCCGCCCATGTGTCCGAGGATTACGCCCATCACTTGAATCACGATGAGGGAAGCGAGGAATCCACCGATGTTGACCATGCCCTGTGCGGTGCCCATCGCCGAACTCGGGTTGGACGTACGCGCGTAGTCGAAGCCGATCACCGAACCCGGCCCACCCACCGAGATGACGACCACCAGGATCGTCAACAACCAGAGCGGAGACGGTTCGCTTCGTGAAAGCACGATCGTCCACATGAGCGCGCTGGCGACCATGATGGTGAGAACCAACCACGATCGACGCATGGGATAGCGACCGGTGAGAATGCCGAGTATCGGACCGGCCACGATTGCCGAGATGACCGACAGCGTCAGCAGCGAGCCGACGGTCGCGGAATCGAGGCCCTGAGCCGATTTCAGATACGGCACGCCCCACAGCAGCGCGAACGTCGTGATCGAGAACTGAGTCCCCATGTGGCTGAAGAACCCGAGGCGGGTGCCGGGCCGCATCCACACCGTCTTGATCTGTCGCCCGATCTCCTTGGCGCCGGCCGGCACGGCGACCACGTCGGCACCGGGAGGCGCGTCGCGGATGACACTCAACGCCAGTGCAAACGCCAACAGTCCGACGGCGGCAGCGCTGCCGTAGGCAAAAGTCCAGCCCGGTCCGGACAACAGCAACATGAACGGAAGCGCAGACATCACCTGGCCCAGCTGACCGAGGATGCCCGTGAACTGCGAGACCAACGGCACCTGCCGGGGCGGGAACCACTGCGGTACCAACCGCAACACCGAGATGAAGGTGAGTGCATCCCCGGCACCGACGGCAATACGTGCACCGATCGCGACGGGCAGCGATTCGGTGAAGGCGAGAGCCAACTGCGCGGACATCATGATGAACGCACCGACTGCGATCATGATCCGCGAACCGTAGCGGTCAAGGAGAACTCCCGCCGGAATCTGCATACCGGCGTACACGACGATCTGCAGCACGACGAAGCTCGACAGAACGCTGGGCGAGATCGAGAACCGATCAGCAGCAGACAGACCCGAGACACCGAACGAAGTGCGGTGAAGCACGGCGATCACGTAGGCAAAAACACCGACACCCCAGACCAACCACACTTTTTTCATCGGGTCTGTATGTTACTCCTGTCTTTCGCAAGGCTCAGGACATGATTATTCGCGGCCCTGAGAGACCCAATTCAAATCAGCCGAACGGAAGCCTTCGGTGATCGCGGCGAGGGAGTCGAGGCGAGCGATCTGGTCTTCGCTCAGAACGATGTCCAACGCTCCGGCGTTTTCGGTGACTCGTGCAGCGAACCGCGTGCCGGGAATCGAAACGGAAGGCAACCCGTACTGACGGCCCTTGGCATCGAGCCATGCCAGGGAAACCTGTGCAGGCGTCGCGCCGAGCTCCTCACCGACGGCGCGGACCACGTCGAGAACCTTCTGATTAGCAGGGAGCGCGGAGTCCGAGAAGCGTGGGAAGCGTCGGCGCAGGTCGTTGTCACCGAGCGTCTCCGCATCGAACGATCCCGCCAGGAAGCCTCGGCCCACAGGTGAGAAGGGCACGAATCCGACTCCGAGTTCCGCGGCGGTGGGTACTACCTTGTTCTCGACGTCCCGACTCCAGATGCTCCATTCCGACTGGATCGCCGCGATCGGATGCACCCCGTACGCACGACGCAGTTCATCGCCGGTCGCCTCGGACAGGCCGATGTTGCGGACCTTGCCCGCCTTCACCTGCTCTGCGATCGCGCCGACGGTGTCTTCGATCGGAACGTTCGGGTCGACCCGGTGCAAGTAGTAGAGGTCGACATGATCGACGCCGAGTCGTCCCAGAGACTCGTCGAGTGCCTGCGGTACGTAGGCCGGGTCTCCGTTGATCCCGCGCTGACCGTTGGCGATGTTGCCGACCAGACCGAACTTCGTCGCCAACTGCACTTCGTCCCGGCGGTCTTTGAGAAGCTCTCCCACCGCACGCTCGCTCGAGCCCTCGCCGTACACGTTGGCGGTGTCGATGAACGTGATCCCGATGTCCACCGCATGGTGCAATGTGGCAAGCGCCTCGGCCGGATCCACCGGGCCGTAGACAGGGGCGACGGACATCGCGCCGTATCCCTGGGCGCTGACAGTGAGACCTTCGGCCAGAGTGACGGTGGGGACGGTCATGAAAACTCCTCGATTCGACTAAGCGACAACCTCGACAGTCTTCACCGAATCGAAGCCTCACGCACCGATTAACGTCACGCTGATCGGGTTACCCTCGAGTGATGGCATTCGATTGGCTCGAACTCGTGCTCACCGCCCACCGCGAATTCGGTTCACGACTCGCCGCAGTCGAGGACTGGAACGCACCCACGCCCGACTCCGACTGGCACGTCGAACACCTCGTCCGCCACGTCATCGAGGAGCAGCAGTGGGTACCGCCGCTCCTGGCCGGACTGACGGTCGGCGAGGCGACACCGGACATCGTTCCCGTCGGGGACGACCTGTGGACCGAATGGCAGAAGTACTCCGATGCCGCCATCAAAGCGTGGAAATCGACGGACCTCAGTGCCCACGTTCACCTCTCGTACGGCACGGTGAAGGTGGAACCCTATCTGCGCCAGCAGACCTCGGACGTCACGATCCACACCTGGGATCTCGCGCGAGCGGTCGGAGCAGACGAGCGACTCGATCCAGACCTCGTCGAGGCCGTCTGGTCCGACCTCGACGGGCAGCGCGACATGCTCGCCGAGAGCGGCCTGTTCTCCGCTCCCGTCGATCTTCCTGACGATGCGTCGTTGCAGGACAAGCTGATTGCCCTGACCGGCCGCGATCCTCGTTAGACGTTCAGCGTCACGCCCGTCGTGCGGGCGACGCCGTCCCAGCCGCCGGCAGGTGCACCGAGGCCGAGCAGAGCCGCAACCGTCGGCGCGACGTCGATCGTGCGAGCCTGCGTGTCGATCTTCCGTCCACCGTCGAGAGCGGGATGCCCGCCGCTGAGGAAGAACGGGATGGGCAGTGTCACGAAATGGCCGTGGTTGCCGGGAATCGGGTTGGACAGTGGAGTCGGATCACTGAACCGCCAGCCCTGAGCGCAAAACGCAACGACGTCACCGGCATTGGTGCCGAGATCGAATTCGGCGGGGAGGTGGCTGGATTCGACGCCGTCCACACCATCCACGATCTGCTGAATCCGGCTGACGGCTTCCGCCCGTTCGCCATCGGGTCCGACGAAGTAGATCAGGTCTGCGCCACCGTTCTGGGCGATTCGAATCTTGCCTGCCAGCAACGGGTCCGCGTTCAGCGGTCGATCGAGTCCGATGAGCCGCGCGGGCTCCGACCAGTCCATGGAGTGGTCGGCCAACACGATCAGAATGCTCCGATTCCAGCGACCCGTGTCATGAAGGAAGTCGACGAAGCGGCGAACCTGGTTGTCGGTGTTCTGAAGTGCGGCCGTGCGAGCGATCCGGATGGACGGACCGGACAGATCCAGGTGCCCAACCCGATCGACGTCACCGAGGTTGGTGAACGAGAGCCGCGGCGAGTTCCCGCCGACGATACGGATCAAGGCGTCGATCGTGAAGTTGTCCGGCGCGTGCTCCGTGCCGGGAACGAGCGGCTGGGGATCCCACACCAGTGAGGCGCGGTCACCGAACAGCCCGTGGAGGTAGTGCTTCGACAGCACACTCGCAGTGGTCAATCCGAGTTCGGTGCGCACCCGATCCAGAACCGTCGATGCCTGCAGGTCGGAAGGCCGATCGAGGTCACGCTTCTTGTCGATGGACGGATCGTAGACGGAGTTTGCAGGCACTCCCGAACGCGCCGGCAGCACTCCCGTCATCATCGCCGTGTGATTCGGCAGCGTCTCCGCGATCGTGATGGCGCTGGCGTCCGGGTAGTGAATACCGCCGGCCGCAAGCCCGGTCAGCGTCGGGGTGAGCTCCGATCGCAGCTCGTCCGGACGCATGCCGTCGACGACGATGACATGCACGTCCAGGTCTGGGATGCCTGCGCTGGTGGGAACGCTCGCGCGAGCGGGCGTTCCGAGCAATGCCGTTCCGGCGACAACACTTCCACCGATCAGAACGCTACGACGCGAAACTTCGATACTCACTGGTCGACTCCTGGTCGGTACGAGGCCTGATCGAGGGCGGCCGAAGTGGGCGAGACTCTACTGCCCGCGCCTGCCGGTAGACGGTAGCTCACGGCATAGTGCGCATTGCTCTGTGGATTGGTGAGATCGTCGACGTAGTACCAATCCATCTGAGTACCTTCGCGGGCGATTTCGAATACGCCGAAGCCGTGCGAATCCAGTTCGACGTACCGCACATGTCGGTTCACTGCCTTGAATGCTTCTTCTGCCGCAACGGTTACCGTTCGCGGCGGCACTTTCAGCATGTCGTCGATGTTGGGCGACGTCACCGACGGGACGACGAACTCGGCGCCGACAGTCGGCCCGCCTGGGTAATTCGCGGCATTGGTCGGTAGGTCGCAAGCCCACGACGTGTGGATGTCACCGGTGATGAAGACGGTGTTGTCCACACCGTTCGAGGTGATCGCATCGAAAAGCCTGGTGCGGTCGGCGGTGTACCCGTCCCACTGATCCGTGTTGTACGGGACACCGGCCTGCGGCACTCCCACCAGTTCGGTCAACGCCGCGGTGGTCGCCGGTTCCAGCGGCGGGAACACGCAGGGCGTGATCATGACCGGATTGCCGACGATGTTCCACTGCGTCGGGGAGGTGACGATTCCGCTGGTCAACCAATCCATCTGTGCGCGTCCGGTAATGGTGCGTGACGGATCGTCGACCTGCTTCATCGTCGGCTGCTCGTCGCGGTAGGTACGCAGGTCGAGCATCGAGATCTCGGCCAGATTCCCGAAGCGGAACCGTCGATACAGCTGAACGCTCGAACCACTACCCGACGGGCGGACAGGCATCCACTCGAAATATGCCTTGGCCGAGTTCGCCTTTCGATCTGCCCAATCGCCTTCGATACCGGGAGTGTGATTTTCGGCGCCGTCCCGGTACGCGTTGTCGGCCGATTCGTGATCGTCCCACGTAGTGATGAACGGGAGTTTCAGGTGAAGAGCAGCCAGATCCGGGTCGGTCTTGTACTGCGCGTGCCGAATTCGGTAGTCGGCCAGCGAAATGATCTCGTGGGCCGGCTCGTGAAGGCGAACGGATCCGTTCCGCGCGCCGTACTCCCCCTGCCCGTACTCGTAGATGTAGTCACCGAGATGAATGATCGCGTCGAGGTCTTCGCGGAATGCGAGGTGGCGATAAGCACCGAAATATCCTGCTTCCCAGTTGGAGCAGGACACGACGCCGAAGCGGAGACGATCGAGATCTGCCGAGTTCGACGGAGCCGTGCGGGTGCGTCCCACCGGAGAAACAGCCGAACCCGCAGTGAATCGGTACCAGTACGTCGTCGACGAATCGAGTCCGGTGACGTCGACCTTCGCGGTGTGATCGGATTCTGCCGAAGCAGCAACACTTCCCGACGCCACAACGCTCGCGAACCCCTCATCGGTCGCGACCTGCCAGTTGAGCGTCACCGCCGCCCCGACGCCCGAACCTGGCGTTGCGTCTGCCGTTGGGGTGATGCGGGTCCAGATGATCACGGCATCCGGCAACGGGTCACCGGATGCCACGCCGTGCGCGAATCCCGGGCTGCCACCCGGAACCTCGGCACCGGCGTGGCTCGCCGAAGCGACACCGAGACCTACTGCGCCGGCGAGAGCCGCCGATCCCTGCAGTAGGCCACGTCTGGATATTCGATCGAAGGCATTCGTGTGCACGCTAGGAGTGAACCCGCACCTGAACGGCCGTTCAAGAGAGCTTCGGGATGTTCACCCAGGCTTCGCCTGCGATTCTCTGAAAGTTTGACCGAGTCGATCCCGATCACAACCGGTAGTCGAGGGCCGAGCCTCGAACCACACCGACCTTGACTCCGATGTAACCGCCGAGTGCACCCCCGGCCGCGATCAGGATCCAGAACGCCGGCGGAATCAGAGCCTCGGACCCGTCGATCTCGGAGAACGCGGAATAGCCGGCGATCAACGCACCGAACAGCACAGGCAGTATCAGCAGTGCGGCAAAGAAAGTCACCCACACCGATACGAAGCGGCCCTTCCACCGGGCAATCTCGTGCAGAACCGTCAGAACAACCAGGAAGACACCACTACCGGTCAAGACGGCCGCCAGAACTGCAAACCCGAAAGCTGAAATCAGTTCCGACTCCACCTGAATCCCCCTGTACGTCAATCACCTGCACACTCAGCCCCGACTGCGATGCGACGAGTCTATTCACGACGGACGACGTCTGTTGGCAACTCGAGTCGCTCGTCTGCCGGAAAGACATCCTGCTGACGCCTATGCTTGGAAAATGACCGAACCCGACATCAAGCCCAGAAGTCGTGACGTCACCGACGGACTCGAAAAGACCGCAGCGCGCGGCATGTTGCGTGCAGTAGGAATGGGTGACGACGACTGGGTCAAGTCGCAGATCGGCGTCGCCTCGTCCTGGAACGAGATCACGCCGTGCAACCTGTCCCTCGATCGCCTGGCCAAGGCCGTCAAGGAAGGTGTCCGGGAGGCCGGTGGATTCCCCCTCGAATTCGGCACCATCTCCGTTTCCGACGGCATTTCGATGGGTCACGAGGGCATGCACTTCTCCCTCGTCTCCCGTGAAGTGATCGCGGACAGCGTCGAGACCGTCATGCAGGCCGAGCGCCTCGACGGATCGGTTCTTCTCGCCGGCTGCGACAAGTCGTTGCCCGGCATGATGATGGCGGCGGCCCGCCTCGACCTCGCCAGCGTGTTCCTCTACGCCGGTTCCACCCTCCCCGGCGTCGCCAAACTTTCCGACGGCAGCGAGCGGGAAGTCACCGTCATCGACGCGTTCGAGGCTGTGGGCGCCTGCTCGCGCGGACTGATGAGCCGCGCCGACGTCGACACCATCGAACGGGCGATCTGCCCGGGCGAAGGCGCGTGCGGCGGCATGTACACCGCAAACACGATGGCCAGCGCCGCCGAGGCCATGGGAATGTCGCTGCCCGGCAGCGCTTCACCGCCCGCGCCGGACCGTCGCCGCGACGGATTCGCCCGCGAGAGCGGCAAAGCCGTTGTCGAACTCCTTCGTCGGGGCATCACCGCCAGGGACATCCTCACCAAGGAAGCGTTCGAGAACGCCATCGCGGTGGTCATGGCGTTCGGCGGATCCACCAATGCGGTGCTCCATCTCCTCGCGATCGCGCACGAAGCGTACGTCCCGCTGACGCTCGACGATTTCGCCCGCGTCGGCGCGAAGGTCCCGCACCTCGCCGACGTCAAGCCCTTCGGAAAGCACGTCATGACGGACGTCGACCGTATCGGCGGCGTCCCCGTCATCATGAAGGCATTGCTCGACGCGGGACTCATGCACGGAGATTGCCTGACCGTCACCGGCAAGACTGTTGCGGAGAACCTGGCGCACATCACCCCGCCCGATCCGGACGGCAAGGTCCTGCGGGCGATGAACAAGCCGATTCACCCGACCGGAGGCATCACGATCCTGAAGGGGTCACTTGCGCCCGGCGGCGCGGTGGTCAAGTCGGCAGGATTCGAGTCTGATGTATTCGTCGGCACTGCACGGGTTTTCGAACGTGAACGTGCCGCAATGGACGCGCTCGAAGACGGGACCATCACTGGTGGCGACGTCGTTGTCATCCGCTACGAGGGCCCGAAGGGCGGTCCCGGAATGCGTGAGATGCTGGCCATCACGGGCGCGATCAAGGGTGCGGGTCTCGGCAAGGACGTCCTGCTGTTGACGGACGGACGATTCTCGGGCGGCACCACCGGCCTGTGTGTCGGACACGTTGCGCCCGAGGCCGTCGACGGCGGTCCCATCGCGTTCGTTCGCGACGGCGACCAGATCCGGCTCGACGTGGGTACCGGACAACTCGAATTGTTGGTCGACGACTCCGAATTGGAAGCCCGCAAGAAGGGCTGGGAGCCGTTGCCGCCTCGCTACACACGTGGTGTGTTGGCCAAGTACTCCAAGCTCGTGGGATCAGCCTCGGGTGGAGCAGTGTGCGGCTGATCCCAGCTCGCTGCTAGATGGGCCGGTACCCGGCGCCGACGCCTCCGTGGGCATTGATCGTGTCCACGATGGAGGTCATGTTGGTGCCGAGTTCCGGCCCCAGGCACGGTACCCAGAGGTAGGCGTTGACCATCGCGACCAGCGTCGTGCCGACCGTGACCGGGGCTCCCGAATCACCGTGGTCGACGCAGATCTGAGTCCAGGTGGATGCGTCGGCGCTCAGGTCTCCCCAGACGACGCCGCAGGTCGTGCCCGTCGTACGGCCTTCCTTGCAGGCTGTAGCCGGGAAGCTGGCCGGAGCGCCGATCGAGGTGATGGTTGCCGCGCCCACCGTTCGAACTGGTGTGACCTTGCCCGGATCGAACTGGATGACCCCGTAGTCCAGGTCCGGGTTCGACTCGACGAACGTGCCGACCACGCCTGCGTCCTCGTTGCTTTCCGGGATCACGAACGATCCAGGACCACCGCAGTGACCTGCGGTGATACCCACGAGTCTGCCGCCGTTGTCGTGCCCGATAGTGGTCAACGTGCAGACCAGCTGATTGTCGATGATGATGCCCGAACCACCACCCATGGGCGTGGGTGCAGCAACCGCGTTGCTGCTGACGATGAACCCGAGTCCGAGTGCCAAGACCAACGCTGCCAGAGCCGAAACAATTCGCTGCAACATCACAATCTCTCCGCCGGTAATCTCCCCGCTGCAAAAAACGCATACCCCGGAAAGTGCGGACCTACGCAGCGTTTCTAGTCGGTAGCTCCGAGCGCTTCGAGCATCTTGCGTGCCTCCTCGAGCTGGCGACTCAACTCGTCGACTCGCGCTGCAGCCATGTCCCGTGCAGCGACGATGATGGACTCGACAGCTTCGATGGCGGTGGGCTCACCCAACTCGCGGACAGCTCGCTCGACTGCATCGGGTGCGACCGGAACTGCTTTGCCCGGACGCTTGGCGCCCTGTGTGACCGTCACGCTCCAGTCGTTGTCCGCGCCCGCATGGATGGTGACGCTGATGCCGGCCGGCAGTTTCTTCGCACGCTTGACGGCCGGACGAGGTGTCGCGGCAGGGGCAGCAGTGGTAGTCGGTACCGGAGCGGGTGCAGGCTGCGCACGCGGCTTCGGTCGAACAGGCTCTACGAGTGGCTCCATCAGGGGCTCGGACTCCACAACTGGTTTGGGCCGTGGCGCCGGTTTGGCCGGTGCCGCGGAGACGCGGTTGATGCGCAATTCCTCTGCCTCGAAAGGCAATTCGTCGTTCACGCCCTTGGGGCGAATCATCACGGTGTTGCCGTCCACCGACACGACTTTCGCCGAGGTACCGGCTTCGATCCCCAGGCTGGGAGTCGCCTCGCGCAGATAGACGGTGGCGCGCTTGCCTTCGGCGACAGCCGTGGCGAGCGCTGCCAGATTGTCCGCAGTGAGGTGATCCGGCGTTGATGCGGCAGCGCCGGAACGTCTACGGGGTGGCATGCGCAGGTCCTTTCAGAAGTATCTCGTGCATTTCAGTATCGACAGTGCTTTTCTCGGGGCAACTCTTGCACAAGCCACCGACGTGTTGACTCTCACCGCCCGCCTGGGCCCGAGGATCCGTAGGCGGTTCGGCCAATTCAGTACTGTTCTCGGGGCACCGCGTGGAAGATGGTGGACAGAAATTCGTTGCGGCAAGAAGGAGCACGGTGAGCAGTTCGGAGTCAGAGTGGATCGACGAGGTCACCGAACCCGCCCCTGCTGAATCTAACGCTGCTGAATCTCACGCTGCTGAGCCGATCGACGTCGATGCTCATCTGCTCAGCCGGATTCAAGCCGACATCGAGGAGTCCCTCCTCGGCGGACCGCGCTGCTTCACACAGTCGCAGATCGCGGAATTCGCCGGGGTGACACGCGAGCGCGCCGATCGTCTGTGGGTGGCGATGGGCTTTGCCGTCGACGAGGATCCCGACGCGGTCATGTTCACGCAGCAAGACGCCGACGCCCTCAAGACCATCACCGACATGGTCAATCGAGGCGTCATCTCGCAGAACAGTGAGGTGGCAGCTGCCCGTTCTCTCGGACAGTCGATGTCGAGGTTGGCGGAGTGGCAGGTATCGCTGATCAGCACACACATCATCGATCAGCTTGCGGACTCGGTGGATCACGAACCCGACGCCATCAGAAATGTCGTTCTGAGCCTCGGCGCCGAGATCATTCCCGCTGTCGAATCTCTGCAGACGTACGTATGGAAGCGTCACGTCGCGTCGTCGACGGGCCGCAACGTGGGAAACCCGGGCGAAGAAGTCGCGAGTCGTGTTCTGGTGGTGGGTTTCGCCGACATCGTCGGGTACACCTCGCTGACTCGCGGACTCGACTCCGCCGAACTCAACGATCTGCTCGAGCGGTTCGAGTCCGCGTCCACCGAAATCATCGGACGCAACTACGGCTGGGTGGTCAAGACCGTCGGTGACGAGGTCATGTTTGCCGCCGAGAGTCCTCATCACGCCGCCGAGATCGCCTTGCAGATCCAGCAGGCGGTCCTCGCCGATCACGACGATCCACAGCTTCGGGTAGGTCTGGCCATGGGTCCGACGTTGGTTCGCTTCGGAGATCTCTACGGTTCGGTGGTCAACAAGGCCGCGCGCCTGACCAGCTCCGCTCGCCCCGGCACCGTGCTGATCGACTCCGAGCTGGCCACCCAGCTCGGCTCGGACGCCAATTTCAAACTGCGACACCTTCGTCCGCGACGAGTGCGCGGCATCGACCGCCTCGAGCAGTACGTGCTACGACGCAATCTGGAGCCGTGAGCTGTCAGCTCGACACTCCGCGTGCAGCCAGAAAATCGTCCACGATCTGCTCACACGCGGCCTCCCCGAGAGGCGTCAGCGTGGCCAGCTTGGTGAGCACCAAAGGTCCGACCAACTGAGCAAGTGCGACGTCGTAGTCGTACTCCCCCAACGCTTCGATCGCATCCGGCGAGCGCAGGATCCGATCGAACGCGTGACGGTACTGCTCGAAGACCGTCTGGCGCAACGATCGCAATTCGGGCTTGTCCGTCGACAGCGCGTCGACGCTCGAGTAGCCCTTCAGCTCCGGCCCCAAGCCGAGCCAGCACATGGCCGTCACCTGGATCGGTGCGCTTTCGATGGCCTTGGCCTGACTGGTCAACAACTCGAGCAATTGCGCGCGGAGGTCACCTTCCCCGGACATCTCGGGCACCGGCGGTAAGAGGCGAGCAAATGCCGCGGCGAGTAACTCCGTGCCGCTGTCGAAATGCCGATACAGCGTCGCACGTGCGACGTTGGCCAATTTGGTGACGGCATCGATCGTCACCGCGTCCACGCCGCCTTCTGCCAGCAGCTTGGTCGCCGCGTCGAGCAACCTGGACCTGGAACGCTGTTTACGCGGATCCTCGTCGCTGACCTGCTTGTCGATTTCCTGCTTGTCGATTCCCGCCGTCACAACCTCAGTTATACCCACTTGGGGGTTGTGGAACTGCTGATCTTGTAACGATACTGATGGTCTTGTTTCTATCGGGAGGTTTCGTGAGTAGCGATACGACGCTCGAACAGTCCACGTGGACCATCCGACAGATCTGGATGCTGACGGTCGCGTGCTGCGCCGTCGCGCTGGTCGTCGCAGCGATGGCCGCTCTCAACACGGCCCTTCCCGACTTGGCCCGCGATACCGGTGCAACACAGAGCCAGCTCACGTGGATCGTGGACGGGTACACGCTCACGCTGGCTTGTCTCTTGTTGCCGGCGGGCGCACTCGGCGATCGATACGGTCGACGAGAACTGCTCATGTTCGGACTACTCGTTTTTGCTGCCGGCTCGTCGATTCCGGTCTTCGCGGACGAACCGTCGTGGATCATCGTCTCCCGCGTGATCTCCGGCGTCGGCGCCGCATTTGTCATGCCGGCGACGCTGTCTCTACTCACTGCAGGTTTCCCGCCGGCGCAGCGTGCCCGTGCCGTCGGAGTCTGGTCCGGCGTCGCAGGCTCCGGTGCAATCGCCGGACTCGTCGTCTCCGGGCTACTCCTCGAAAAATGGTCCTGGCATTCGATTTTCGTCAGCCTGGCCGTCGTCTCGGTCCTCATCCTCGTGGTGTCGTTCACGATCGTGACGTCGAAGGACACGGAGGCAACTCCACTCGATCTACCTGGTACAGCGCTGATCGCCGGCTCGATCGGACTGTTCGTCCTGGGGATGATCGAGGCGCCGGCCCGTGGTTGGCTCGATCCGGTAGTTCTCGCGTTGCTGGTCGGCGGAATTGCCATGGCCGCGGTATTCAGCTGGGTCGAATTACATACTCGCCATCCACTTCTGGACGTGAGGCTGTTCGCCAATCGCGCATTCGGCAGCGGCGCAGCGTCACTGACCCTGCAATTCCTGGCGACTTTCGGCTTGTTCTTCCTGATCGTGCAGTATCTCCAACTGGTGCTCGACTACTCCCCCCTGCAATCGGCGCTCGCCCTCATGCCGATCGCTGTGCCGGTGATGGCGCTGTCCGTGGTTGCGCCCCTACTGATTCCGCGTATCGGCCTTCGCGCTCTCACCGCCACCGGTGTTGCCTTCCTCGGAACCGGAATTGCGCTTTTGACGCGCTTGGACGCCAGTTCGACCTACGCCGAAGTCTGTGTCCCCTTGGTAGTCGCCGCTATCGGATTGGGCTTGTCGACAACCCCCGCCACTGCTGCCATCGTCTCCAACGCACCAGACTCCAAACAGGGTGTTGCCTCAGCAGTCAACGACGCAACCCGTGAGATCGGCTCTGCCATCGGCGTTGCACTGGCGGGAAGTATCCTCGCCGCCGGCTATGGCAATCACGTCCAGCCCGCGGTCGACTTGCTGCCCGAACCCGCCAAGGAACCGGTATCCGGTTCTCTGGCCGCCGCTCTCCATGTCGCCGAAGCAGCCGGGCCGCAGGGTGCCCAGTTGGCCGAATTCGCCCGTGAAGCCTTCATCAAAGGCATGGATCAAGGAGCACTCACGCTCGCCGCGATCATGTGGGTATCCGCGATCGTTCTGGGATTCTGGGCTCCGGGTCGTCAGCGAGACTGACCGCCTCGTCGGTATGCCGGGGCCTTGGTCGTCTGCTCCGATTGCAGAGTCTGCAGTAGGGGCATCGACCGGAGCGGCACCACAACCGAGAGAACCATGACGCTGGTCGACCGGGTGGCTATCCCCGACCGATTCAGTTCGAGCAGCGTCGCTTGTAAATCCTCGTGCGACGCAGCGGCAATCCGGCACAGCACGTCGCCGGAGCCTGTGGTGGCAAAGGCTTCGAGCACACCGGGGATTGCCTCGAGTTCCGCGGTGACGGTGTCGAGCGCCCCCTGGGCGATCTGCAAAGTCACGAATGCTTGTACTCCGAAACCCGCTGCAGCCAAATTGATGTGCGGCGCGTATCCGGCGATGACGCCCGCATCTTCCATCCTTTTCAATCTCGCCTGCACTGTCGCCCGCGCAACCTTGACCTGACGCGAAAGCTCCAACGCACCGGCTCTCGGGTGCTTGTTCATCGCGTCCAACAGAGCCAGATCCACTGCGTCGAGATTCACGTCTGCTCCACTCGTCGTTCAACTATGCAAATTGCCTACAAAACAGTGCCACCATCTTCGCATTCCGGCGCTGTGTCTACTTTCAACTACCTCCGTTGACTACCCAACCTCTGAAGGACTTATCTGTTTGTACTGGCAGTGCCGAACATAACTCGAGCACCGCGCTGTGTACATCGCACTCAGAGGGGACTCATCATGACCGTCGAACAGACTCTCACCGACGACGAACAGCTGGCCGGCCTGGATCTGGAGCAATTGCGCCAGTTGGTCGGCTTGGTCGAGTACGACAGCGATCACGATCCCTTCCCCGTGAGCGGTTGGGACGGCCTCGAATGGATCGTCGGAAATGCCACGCAGACTTCACATTTCTTCCAGTCCGCGTTCGGCATGGAATTGGTGGCCTATTCAGGCCCGTCGACGGGAAACCGCGACCACCACGCGTTTGTACTCAAAAGCGGGGCCGTGCGGTTTGTCGTCAAGGGCGCTGTGGATCCGGCAAGTCCGCTGATCGAACATCACAGCCGTCACGGCGACGGTATCCGCGACATCGCGCTCAGCGTCCCTGACGTGGACAAGTGCATCGCACACGCCATCACCCAAGGCGCGACGGTGTTGAGCGAACCGCACGACGTCACCGACGAGCACGGCACCGTTCGCCTGGCCAGCATCGCGACGTACGGCGAGACTCGGCACACCCTCGTCGACCGTTCCCGCTACACCGGCCCTTACCTTCCCGGATACGTCGAACGGACGTCGTCGTACCGCAAGCGTGACGGCGCGCCCAAGCGAATCTTTCAGGCCCTCGACCACGTCGTCGGCAATGTCGAACTCGGCAAGATGGACCAGTGGGTCGACTTCTACAACCGGGTCATGGGATTCACCAACATGGCCGAGTTCGTGGGCGGCGACATAGCCACCGACTACTCCGCGCTGATGAGCAAGGTCGTCTCGAGCGGCAATCACCGAGTCAAGTTCCCACTCAACGAACCTGCCATCGCGAAGAAGCGGTCACAGATCGACGAGTACCTCGAGTTCTACCAAGGTCCCGGCGCTCAGCATCTCGCACTTGCGACCAACGACATCCTCGGAGCAGTCGACGCTCTGGTCGACGAAGGAATCGAGTTTCTCTCCACTCCTGCTTCGTATTACGAGGATCCCGAACTGCGCGCGCGTATCGGAGAGGTTCGAGTTCCGATCGAGGAATTGCAGAAGCGAGGCATCCTCGTCGACCGCGACGAGGACGGCTATCTTCTTCAGATCTTCACCAAGCCGATCGGAGATCGTCCCACCGTGTTCTTCGAGATCATCGAACGCCACGGCTCACTGGGATTCGGACTGGGAAACTTCAAAGCCCTGTTCGAAGCGATCGAGCGTGAGCAGGCCGCGCGGGGCAACTTCTGAGGCAGGTCAGCTGTTTTCGGTCCACGCCCAGACCACCGCGGGTCGCCCGGTGGCACTGACCCGGACTCGTTCGTCCGTACGTTCCAGCCCTGGCAACGCTTTGAGCGTCCGGTTCAAGTTGCCCGGGTCCGGACGCACACCGGAAAGCTCCTCCGCCACGGCCAGCGCGTACGACGCCGGAAACGACGGACCCAGTAGTGCACGCGTGAAAGCCTGATCTCGCCACAACAGGGTGTCAGCAAGGATCGGGCGGGTATCGGCGACTATCCGATTGTGGTCGAACGCAAGGTCTCCCGGGTTGTCCCAGCTCACCCATTCGGCCGAACCCGGCACCTCGTCCGACGAGATCACTGCCCACATGGTCACCGAGAGCGTCGGACCGCGGGGGTCGCGATTGGGTTCGTCGAACACGGTCAATTGACCGCTGACGAGGATCTTCTCGTCGGGAATTCCGAGCTTGGTGGTCACGGCTCGCCTGGCGGCGTCCTGCAACCGCTCACCGGCGCCCAGCAGTACACCGGGCAGCGCCAACTGCCCGGTGTACGGCTCCGCCTGCCGCGGAGTGACGGCAAATCGCAACATCCCGGGTTCCGGATTGCCGAACCGGAGCGCGATGACATCGATCGAGACAAGTGACTGGTCCACACCGTCCATCATGCAGGCACTGGGCATCGCACCTGACGATCGACCCGGTCGGCACCGTTCGCGGTCAGCACTACCGGCGCACCCATTTCCTCGCTCAGATACCGGGCGAAATCCTCCGGGTCGGCCGGAAGTTCCTTGGGCACGACCCCTACGGCTTTCAGGGAATCTGTCAGCGCCTGCTGGTGATCGAGATCCTTCCACTCTCCGACGGGAACGAACGGCAATCCTTCGTACGCGTGCACCCCGTGGATCGGGATGCCTGCAGCCCGCGCGCGATCCATCGCGTCGAGATGAGTAAGCGCTAAGCCGTCGACGCCACCGCTCACCTCGATTGCGTAGTGCAACAACAACTCGTCGAAGTGACCCGTCCGGAATCCGCCTTGATACTCACCCGTCCCGTTGTGCAGCTCGGGCAACACCTTCGCCAGCTCCGGATCCTCCGTCGGGAACGGCCCAGCTCCGTGTCGTGTCATGTACGTGCGGGTGACGCCGAGTACGTAACTGTCCCGGCCCAACTCGTCGATCATCGCTCGCGCGTTGGACGGCTCGACCGTCGACCACGTGGTGTGTGGGTGAAACCCCCGCCATTCGTCGAGAAGGACACCTTGTGCCCCCTCGAACACCAGACGACCACCGGCACCCAACGCGCCCAGCGCATCCGGGTCGGAGATGTCCACGACGGCACCGAATTCCGCGTACATGTCGACCATGTCGTCGATCGGCGGAAAACCGTGGCGACTCTCCGCGATCAACGGTCCGTAGAATGTGGCCAACGCCGACAACTTACGACGCAAGGACTCAGGTCGCCGGCAGTCTCCCACCGTCGGCGCATCGGCAACTTCGAGCGCATACGCCGCGGTCTCACCGATCCCCTTGCCACACGAGCCGTGTCGGTTACCGCCGCGAGCATCCTCACGGGCCCTGTTGGCGGCCACGTGGATCGGCGTCGTCAACAGTGCGCGCGCGTCGATCCGTATCAGGTCGAACGGATTTCGAACTCCGAGCGCTTCCAGTGCACGCGCTTCCCGTGCGAGCGCGATGGGTTCGACCAACACGAATCTCGAGAGAAACGTCGGGACGCCGGACAGCGTTCCCGAGCCGAACTGCGAAAACGTGTGGTGGCGCTCGCCGACCGTCACGTTGTGCGCTGCCTGTGCCCCACCGTTGAAGCGGACCACTGCGGCCACATTCAGATCGGCTCGATCGGAGCAAAGCCAATCGACGGTTGCTCCCTTCCCTGCATCTCCGAACCCGAGGTCTACGACGACGATATCGCGGTCTTCGAACGGCTCCATCATGTTCTCCTTCTAGGCGAAATCGACATCGTCCGTGCCGGTTCCGAGATCGCGGGGCAACCCGGCCACCGTCGCGGTGCTGCGCCCTGGGATCAGGGCGAGAGCCTTGCCGACAGTCTCGGCTTCAGCTCTTGAACCGATGTCGCGGAGATCCGCCAGTCCGTCACGCAGGTCGATGCGGTCCTCGCCGATTCCGACCGTCAGCGCGATCAGTTCGCACACCGCGGCGGGATCGTCGAGTTTGACGAAACGTTCACCGAGCAACGTCTTCCAGTGATCCGCGATTTCCGGATCGTTGAAGTACGACGACTGATCGGGCAGAACGAAGTAGACATTCCATCTTTCTTCGAGTTCACGGTAGATCGACGGAACCGACACGTCCTGACGTACCTTGTCCCCGATCACCGAACGGATGTGACGAGCCGAGAGCCGCGGCTTGTTCAGCTCGTCACCGATGATGAAGAGGTAGCCTTTTCTTCCACGCTTCTCCCAGGCATCCGTACTGGTGTGGCGCGCCATGAAATACGCTGCCAATTCATAGCTTTCCGACTTCTGTCCACCACCGTTGCCCTCGAGGAAGATCGTCCGAAGCTGCTCGTCCATCGCGTTACCCGACTCGAACTGGCCGACTTGTAGTGGCACCTGATCGGAATCGGCGTCGCCGATACCACCGAACAGGATCTGCGGATCATCCGCATATCCCTTGCGTTGCAGCAGCCCGTGCAGCTTTCCGAGCTTGTCCTGCATGATTCGAGGAACGGCGCCCATCGAGCCGGTGACATCGAAAAGCACTGCTATCGGGAGAGAATCGGGGTGCCCGTCCGAGTCTCGGCATTCACGCTTGTCGACGCCGAAGGGGTCGAGGGTCGGGTCCGCTTTCCAACTGCTTCGCGGACGCGACCGAAGCGAATCGGTGTAACCGAAATCGTCGACACCGCGTGCGGCACGAAAAGTCTTGCCCGCCAAATAGGTATTGTCGTCCCAGTATCCGTAGCCCATGACAATCACTGTCCTTTCGTGGATGGAACGGCGAACGGACGAAATGTCCGCTGGCCATAGAGAAGATCGAGGAGTTCGTCGAACTCGCCAAGTAGGTCGACCGCGTCGGGACGCAATCTCGGGTTGTCCTGCATGCAGCCGTCGGCAAACGCCTTCATCCGTTCGTGGGCCTGCTCGCCCAGCATTCGGAGCATCAAATGATGAGCCATGTAGACGTCCCAGGCCGGAGACGCTCCTTCGCCGAGTTCCGTTGGGTACGAATCACGATCGGAACCGATCGTCGCCACCGGGCGGCTGCCCGTACGGGTGGCAAAGGACCAGCCGACCAGCACCACCCCGTGCCGATCAGGCTCGATCAGCACGTTCTCCGCGGTAATCGCCGTGTGCACCCAACCAGTCGCATGCGCTGCTGCCAGAGCCCGAAGTAGCCGTCGGTGCATCCACGCCCAGTCCCGTGGATCGAGGCCACCTGGATACGCCTCACGGACGTCGGCGAGACTCACAAAACCTTCGGTCAGATCGTCCAACACATCGATCTGACGTCTCGTGCCGCTGCCCACATGGGTGATTCGATCGATCAATCGCGGGAAGTACGAGACTGCCCAACCGGCTTCGCACGAATTCTCGATGTCCGTCAACACATTCCGTTCGGCCTCGATCATCGAGTTCGCCCGAGGGTTTCGCGGAATCTTCAGTACGACACCGGCATCGGACCGGTACAGGTTAGCGACCGAGCCGCGCGCTACCAGTCCACCCAACGTGTACTCGCCCCGCTCGCCGACATAAACGGGTCGAGAATCTGCCGGCTCGAACTCCGCTGCCCAACTGCGGTAAAGCTCGTTCAACCGAGATGTTGCGGCCGAGTATCGCACCCGATCTTCGGGCTTCGCCCGGTCCGGATGAATGGCGGAGGCGAGCCGATGAAAACGACGCTTCGCAGCGCGACGGGTGTCGAGATCGCTGGAGTCTCCCCCGAACACATCGGCCGAAACTCGTGCTGCCTCGACGATTTCAAGTGCCGTGCTGATCGTTTTCATGGTTTTAGTCTAACCGACTAAAACGAAGACGGCAAGAATGCGTATTCCATCCGAGTACATGCGCATCACATCAGGACACGGCAATCACCTGCCGGCACCGAGGGCCGAAACAGCTTTGCGTAGCTCGATCACTGCCGGACTGCTGTCGCCCTCACGGGTACACAGATCGATCGAACACTGCTCGATGTCGGAAATGCGCACGAAACTAATATCCGAGCGGGTGTAGTACTCGGCAATGGTTGCTGCCGTTATCACCACCGCCCGACCGTTGGCGACAACCTCGAGTGCTTCGTCCATCGTGCGGACCGAGGGACCGTACCGGACGGGTACACCACTCGGGCGCGGGTCCACCGACCACCATTTCACCCATTCGGATGGTGCGCCGTCACTCGAAACCTGCACAGTCCCATCTATTTCAGAAATTTCGATGCTCGCGCGACCCGCCAGTTGGTGCCCTCGAGGCAGAGCCACCACCCGCGGTTCGACGCCTATCCGTTCGAGCACCACACCGTCGAGCACCGGCAGTGGCGGTCGCACGAATGCCGCGTCGACGGTCGCGCTCGCCACCGCCGAAACCTGTTGGGACCAATCCAACTGGACGAGCTCCACCTCCGCATGCAACGAATCGATCACCGCACGCCCCAAACTCCCGGCAGCCCCGTTGATGAATCCGATCCGCAACCGCCTGGCCCGCCGACGCTCGAGTGCGTCGAGACCGTTCATCGCGCGAACGGCAAACTCGAGAGCGGGCCGCGCATCCGCGACGAACACCTCACCCGCGGCGGTGAGCACCACCGGATGCGAACTGCGATCGACCAACTCGACTCCCACCTGCTCCTCGAGTCGTCGAATCTGCTGACTGAGGGCGGGCGCGGTGACGAACAGCCGGTCTGCCGCTCGCCCGAAGTGCCCTTCCGCCACGACGACGAGCAACGAGGACACCAAACGCAGATTCAGATCTTCGCCTCTTCTCGCCTTCTTCATTACCGTCCATTCGGTTGTTTTCGACCCGCCGCTCGACTTAAAGTGACGACCATCACGGTACCTGAACAGCGGAGTTAAGCAAACTGGCAATTCTCGAACGAAGATCTACATGTACAGCGAATGCCTCGCCAGGTCACAGTTGTCGCAGATCCGGACAGCCCGCCGAATCTGCGAAACCAGGAGATGTGATGAGCAAGTACGAGCACGAATTCGTCCACATGATGGATGGCGTCGAAAAGCAATTGGAAACCATCGACAATCCGCGGCACCAGAAGATCCTCCGTAACTACCGACGCCACGCGTTGCTCGAGGTCTCCGGCCGCTACAAGGAAATCCTCTCGCCGGACATGACCGTCGAAGAACCCGTCTACCGGTTGTTCGAAGACGGCCAGTCGATTGTCCTCGACGGCATGGACGCCGTCACCAACTTCTACCAGTCACTCGCCGAGACGGACACCCTTGTCATGTGGACCGGGAAGTCCGACTTCGCGGTATCGGACAGCGGGTTCTCGGGTGAGACACTCTTCAGTCAATTCGTTCCTGGATCGATCCTCGGAGACGGGGTGTTCGGCGCGGTGCACGAATCGGGCGGATCCACGTCCGCAGCCCCCGAACAGTCGTCGGGCATCGACTCCGACGGTTGGTATCTCGTGCGTCGGACCTTGGCATTCGTCTGGCCGTACGACGAGCAGGGCCGACTCATCGGTGAGCACGTCTACGAAGATTCTGCTTCGAAAGTCGTCACCAAGGTGGACCCGAGCGAGGTCATCACGGCAGCGCGCGCAGCCGAACTGCTTGCCCCACTGCTCGAAACGCACCTGCCGTGAGCGCGCCCGTAGCCATTGTCACCGGCGCAGCGGCCGGGTTGGGCGCCGCTATTGCCGAGCGGCTTGCCGAGGACTTCGGCACCCTGCTTCTACTCGACATCGAAGAGGCTGCACTCGCCGACACCGCAGCACGCCTGGAAAGCCTTGGCGTAGCAGTCCACACGGCACGATGCGACGTTCGACGTGAAGGCGACGTCAAGAACGCGTTCGACGTGGCTGCGTCGGTCGGAAGTCCGACTGCGCTCGTCAACGGTGCCGGCATCGGCGTCTTCACGCCGTTCCTCGAGATCACCGAAGACCAGTGGGACAACACCTTTGCAGTGAACACCAAGGGCAGCTTCCTGATGTGCCGCGAATTCGTCAGTAGAACCGAAGGTCCGGCAGCGATCGTCAACATTGCGTCGATCGGTGCCCGCTTGGGCGGTGACACGCTCGCGCACTACGGGCCGTCGAAGGCCGCCGTGATCGAGATGAGTCACAGCGTCGCCCGGATCGGCGCGACTCGAGGGCTCCGTTCGAACACGGTCATGCCCGGGCTGATCCTCACCGACATGTGGCTGCGAACCATCAAGGAACTGCGTCGGCGCGATGCTGCACTAGCGGGCGTTTCCGATGCTGATGTCTTCGATTCTTTTGTTGCCCAAATGGTTCCGATGGGTCGAGCCCAGACGCCCGGAGACATCGCCGAGATGGTCGCGTTCTTGCTCAGCGACAAGGCTCGCAACGTCACCGGGCAGACGATTGCCGTCGACGGCGGCGCCGTGATGACCTGATCGAGTCGATGGCGGTCAGCCCCAGCGCGACTGACCGCCGTCGAGCGGGATCGTGGCACCCGTCAGGTAACCGGCGTCTTCGCTGACGAGGAAGACGACGGCACGACCGATGTCGGTCTCGGGATCTCCGACGCGTCCCAGCGGGATACCCGCGACAAAAGCCGCCGCCTCTTCCGGATTCTTGTCCATCCACCACTGCAACGCAGGGGTCTTGGCGTGCGGTGCAACATTGAGAACGCGGATGTTGTCCTTGCCCCATTCGCAGGCGGCAGCGCGGGTCAACGAGCGCATGCCTTCCTTGATGGAACCGTAAGCGCCGTAGTTACTGGCATCCCAGCGCACGGCCGCCGAGGTGACCATGTTGATGATGACGCCGCCCCCACGACTGTTCATGTGCGGGTACGACGCCTGCATCATGCGCAGGGTGGCGAGTGGGCCCGTCGCGAAGGAACGCTCGAAGTCTTCGTCCAGCACGCTCAAGAGCGGGCCTGGCTTGCAGTCGTTGGCGTTGTTGACCAGGATGTCGATTCCGCCGAACAGTTCGACGGTTCGGTCCACGGCCGCCGTGATGTCGTCCTTCTTGCTGACGTCACAAACCACGGCCTCACCGCGCGCACCGATGTCAGCGAGTAGTCCGCATGTGGTGTGCAACTTGGATTCGGTGCGACCGGCAACGGCGATCACGGCGCCCTCTTTGGCCAAGGCCAAGGCAATCCCCTGCCCGATTCCCTGACCCGCACCCGTGATGAGTGCAACTTTGCCTTCGAGCTTGCCCATGTGACTACTCCAATGTCTGTCGACGCAGAGGTCCCTTTGCGGGAAGGACCGGTCGATTCTGGTGACTGCCGCCGTTTGTCGTCTACACTCGACCTACAAAACAACCAAGCACTTGCTTGACCCTAAGGTGTGCGACCACGTCGCGTCAATCACATTGGGCGGCAATTCAGCTCGGCACCGCACCAGGAAGGCTCCACCGTGACACTGCCCAACCCCGTCGATTTCAGCGGACGCTCGGTGATCGTCACCGGCGGCACCAAAGGCATCGGCTACGTCATCGCCGAAACCTTCCTCGCCGCGGGTGCGAACGTGCTGGTCTGTGGCCGTAACGAGCCCGAAAACCTACCCACCGCCGACGGCCGTAGCGCAGCCTTTCGCGCCACGGACGTCCGCGATCCCGCCGACGCCGCAGCCCTCGTCCAGGATGCCGTCGAGCGCTTCGGCCGTCTGGACGTCCTGGTCAACAACGCCGGCGGCTCCCCCGATGCCGATGCTGCGACGGTGTCACCCCGCTTCGTCGAGAAGATCGTGGCGCTGAACCTGTTGGCACCCTTCAACGTTGCCCAGGCCGCCAACGCAGTGATGCAGACTCAGGACGACGGCGGTGCCATCATCAACATCGGCAGTGTCTCGGCAATCGATCCGCAGCCCGGAACCGCGGCGTACAGCGCAGCCAAGGCCGGCCTCCTCGTTCTGACCAAGGCATTGGCCCTCGAATGGGCGCCGAAGGTCCGGATCAACCACATCACCACCGGCCTGATCCGTACCGAGGCTGCCGCCGAGGTCTACGGCGCCGACGGCGGCGCGGCGGTCACCAGGACCATTCCGATGGAGCGCATGGCCGTCCCGGCCGATATCGCAAACTCCTGCCTGTTCCTGGCGAGCCCACTCTCCTCGTACGTCAACGGCGCCGACATCGCCGTTCACGGCGGCGGTGAGTACCCGGCTCGCTACATGGCGACCCATCAGGACTGAACACAAGCACAGAGCAGCCCCTGAGCGAATCGCTCAGGGGCTGCTTCTTCGTGCAAACAACTGCGGGGCGCGACAAGGGGTCAAGCACCCCGCAGTTGAGTCTGGAGGGACTAGTGAGCGGAGAAGCTCACTCGTGCACCGGAAATCGCTACCTGATCACCCTTGGTGACCTGGAAGGCCAGGTCGTCGGGAGTTCCCCACGCAACGATGGACGGCGACTCACCCGGATGGATCGCCGCAGCGAATCGGCCCTCGAGACTGACAAGATCAGCCGGATGCACTCCGGCGATCCGAGCAAGCTCGAGTGTGCTGGCGGCCAACGTGCACAGCCCGTGCATGATCGGACGCGGCTGGTTGATCCGCGCCGCAGCCTCGGGATCGATGTGGATGTGGTGTTTGTCGCCCAGGAGCCGGTACATCGCCGTCTGGTTCTCCGCTGTGGTCAGCACACCGGTCAACGAAGGCTCACCGGTCGGCTCCGCCGGACGTGAGGGTCCACGTTCTCCGCCGAATCCGCCGGCACCGGGAGCAAAAAGTGACCAGGTCGCGACGAAGTATTCGCACTCCACCTTCACTTCGAAAACGGCCGCAGCACCCTTGTCCCACACCTCGCCGACCGAAGCCTTCAACGTCACCTCACCGCTACGCGGAAGCGGAGCAAGCACTTTCAACTCTTGCGAGCCGTGCAGTGCCGTCGAGGTGTCGAAGGCGCCCGCCGAACCCAGAGCGTCGGGAGCCCACTGTGCCAGTGTGAGAGCAAAAGTCGGCAGTACCCGAAGCTGATCCTCGAAGACGAGGTCCAGCTCGGTTGCCTTGGCGCCCACGGCGAGTGCGTACAAGATCGCGTCGCGCTCGGTGTACGCCACGGTGCGGGTACCGAGATCGGCTCCGCGCCAATCGCCGGCGGTCTTCGCAGCTTCCGAAGTTGTCACTGTCATTTCCTCTCTTAAACAGCGCCCAGAACGAGACCGCTGGTGGGCACTGCCGTTCCGGCTGTGACCAAGACGTTTTCGACGCCGTCGGGCTGATTGGTCGACGTTCCTCGGACCAGTCGCACACCTTCGGCAATTCCGTTGACGCCGTGCAGGTATGCCTCGCCGACCTGACCACCGTGAGTGTTGGACGGCAAGCGTCCACCGATCTCGAGGTTGCCTTCGCGAATGAAGTCCTTGGCTTCGCCTGGCTTGCAGAAGCCCAGTTCTTCGAGCTGCGGAAGCACCAACGGGGTGAAGTGGTCGTACAGAATCGCGGCGTTGATGTCATCAGGGGTCAGGCCGCTCTGGCCGTACAACTGACGAGCAACCAGGCCCATCTCCGGGATACCCGAGATGTCAGGACGGTAGTAGCTGGTCATCATGTGCTGATCCTTGCTACTGCCCTGAGCGGCGCCCTTGATGATGACGGGCTTGTTGGCCAGATCCTTTGCGCGCTCGGCAGAGACGATGACCAATGCCTGGCCGCCGTCGGTTTCCTGGCAGCAGTCGAGCAGGTGCAGAGGCTCGGCGATCCAGCGCGAGTTCTGATGGTCCTCGAGTGTGATCGGACGCTCGTAGAACCAGGCAGCCGGGTTGTTGGCGGCATGCTTGCGCGCCACCACTGCAACTCGTCCGAAGTCCTCACTCGTCGCACCGTACTGGTGCATGTAACGGCGGGCGAACATGGCGACCCACTGAGCGGGAGTCGACAATCCCTGCGGAGTCATCCACGCATATGCCGCGCGATCCGCGGTGCTGTCCATGGGTCGATCGTGCTGCCCAAGGCCGTAGCGCACACCGGAGCGCTCGTTGAAGGCGCGGTAACAAACCACGACGTCGGCAACACCCGTCGCAACTGCCATGGCCGCCTGCTGCACGGTGGCACACGCGGCGCCGCCGCCGTAGTGAATGCGCGAGAAGAACTTCAGCTCGCCGAGGCCACAGTTGCGAGCCACAATGGCTTCGCCGTTCGTCTCCGACGTGTAGGTGGACAGACCGTCGACCTCGGACGGGTCGATACCGGCGTCAGCGAGTGCCGCGACGATGGCCTCACACGCCAACTGCAGTTCGGTGCGGCCGGAGTTCTTGGAGAACTCGGTGGATCCGATGCCGACGATGGCGGCGGCTCCCGAGAGTGGGCTGATCGCCATCAGAGCCTCTCCTCTTCCTTGAAAGCGACTGCGACGGTGCCGGATGCATGGTTGCCGAGGCTGTTTGCACCCTGCACCTTGACCACGACCACTCCATCTTCCTTGGACACGACCTCACCGGTCATCGTCATGGTGTCACCCGGGTAGTTGGGCGCCCCGAGACGAATGGCGATGCGGCGCAAGGTCGATGCAGATCCGGCCCAGTCCGTGACGTATCGACCGACAAGACCGTTGCTCGTGAGGATGTTCATGAAGACATCCTTGGATCCGCGCTCCTGGGCCAGGCTCGGATCGTGGTGCACGTCCTGAAAATCGCGAGTGGCGATTGCGGTGGCGACGATCAACGTACGGGTCAACGGGATCGCCAACTCGGGCAATGCCTCTCCGACAACGACGTCTGCGTAGCTACGACCGGCAAGAACGGTCATGCGAGCACCTCCACACCGGATGCGAGCTGCGCACCCAGACGCGCGAGATCGGAGCTGGAACCGCCGAGGGTGGCAGCAATCTGCTTGCCCCACAAGAGGTGACGGTGAACCGGGTAGTCGGTGTCGACGCCCATACCGCCGTGAACATGCGTGGTGCGATGCACGACGCGCTGTCCGCCGTCGGTTGCCCACCACTTGGCGACCAGTACCGAGGTGCCGAGATCCAATCCCTCGGAGATACGCCAGGCGGCCTGCCACAGTGTCACCCTCATCGCTTCGAGATCGATGTAGCAGTCAGCGAGTTGATGATTGACGGCCTGGAAGGTCGCCAGCGGACGGCCGAACTGCTTGCGGCCGTTCAGGTACGTGACAGCCTGTGCGACTGCACCCGAGCCGACACCCCATTGAATTGCTGCCAACGCCAGTTCAACTCGGTCGATCAGCCACGGAACCGTCGTACCATCGGCCGCACCGATCAGCTGCGCGGGGGCACCGGCAAAGGTGACGTTGGCACAGATCTCCCAGTTGGTGGACTGCGTCTGTTCGAGCGTCACTCCTTCGGCGCTCAGATCCACAAGCAGCAGTGCCGTACCGGTGGAAGCGGTTGCCGAAACGAGAGCAAGGTTTGCGACGTGAGTCATCGGCACTACTGCCTTCTCACCCGTCACGGTCCAGTTGCCGTCGGCGTCCTGCTCGGCCGTGGTCAGTGGGTCGCCGCCCGTGTACGGACCGAACTCTTCGAGACCGACGGTCAGGAATCGACTGCCGTCGGCAACACTCGGAAGGAGCTCGGCACGAAGGGAATCGGAACCGAATTCATTGACAGCCAATGCCGCAAGGGTCGTTTCCCAGATCGGCACGGCCGCAACGTGACGGCCCTGCTCCTCCAGCAGTGCGTACAGCTCGGACAAGCCGAGTCCGCCGCCGCCGAACCCCTCGGGCAGGGCGATACCGAGCAGGCCGGTGGTCGCGAGTTCTCGCCACAGTTCACGGTCGACGCGCTCGGCGGAGAGTTCGATCTCCTTGGTGCGCTCGATCGTTGCCTTGCTGGTGAAGACCTCGTCGGCCAGTGAGCGAATCGCGTCCTGCTCTTCGCTGAAATTGAAGTCCATCAGTGCTCCTCGCGTACGGCCGGCCGGAACGCGGGAAGCGTCAGATCCGGGTCGGCGTCGATCCAGTCAAGTTCCACGGGCATGTCGACCACGACATCTTCGGGCGCGATACCCACCATGTTGGCGATCAATCGGGTTCCCTCTTCGAGTTCGATTACCGCAACGATGAGCGGGTAGTCGAACGCGTCGATCTTGGGGTGATGATTGACCACGAAGCTGAACACCGTGCCCCGCCCCGACGCGTCGATCGTGTCCCACTCGAGTGACTGGCACTCCCCGCACATCGGGCCGGTGGGATGACGCAACGTCTTGCAGGACGTGCAGCGCTGGATCACCAGACGATGCTCTTTGGCCGCTTCGAACCAGAAAGCGTTGTCCGCGTTGAGAGCCGGACGCGGACGCAGAGCGCGCGGCGCCTCCGGTGCAGCAGCTTCCTGAGGCTTGAACCGCAGTGTCCGCCACCGTTGGGTGCCGACAACTTCGTCGTCGCCGTTGCGGTACGTCTTGAGCGTCGTGACAAAGTGTCCGACGCCGAGGCCGGTCTTCTTCTCCGGGGAAATCGACTCGATGACCTCGGTGTAGTTCACGCGATCGCCTGGGCGCAGTTCGGCGAAGAACTCCTGATCGGAATCGGTGGCCACGACGGAGCTGTAGCCCGCTGCGTCGAGGGTGGCGATCAGATCGGTCCACACCTGCGACGGGTCGTTGCCCGCCATCTTGTCGGTGAACGTCCGCATGATCCAGACCTGGAGCATCTGAGCGGGAGCGACGACGCCGTCACGGCCGGTGGCGCGGGCAGCGTCGTCGTCGAGGTAGACGGGGTTGGTATCGCCCATGGTCTCGGCCCAATGCCGGATCATGGGGATGTTGACCTCGTCGGGTCCCCAGGTTGTGGGAACAAGCGTCTGGCCGACAAAAGCGTCGAGTTGCGCCGAAATGTCGCTCACTTGACCCTCTTTTCGCGAACGAGTCCCAAGCCGATGGTGCCGACCATGTCACGCAGAACCTCGTTGACGCCGCCGCCGAAGGTGTTCACGACACCCTGACGCGAGATCTGCTCGATCTGACCGGCAAGCAAAGCGCCCGGAGACTCGGGGCGGATGCGTCCGGCGGAGCCGAGAATTCCGAGCAGGGTGCGGTAGACGTCGACGTGAGTCTCGGTCCCGTACGTCTTGGTAGCGCCGGCGTCGGCTCCGGAGAGCGTGTCCTGTGCGACGGCTGCCGTCATCTTCCAGTTCAGCAGGCGCATGGCCTCGAGCTTGGCGTGTGTACGAGCGAAGTCCTGCTGTACCCACGGGATGTTGATGGCACCATTTTCCTTGGCCCAGTCCAGAACCAGGTTCCACAGACCGTAAGTGCGACCACCGATGGCCGCCAAGCCGATTCGCTCATGATTGAGCTGAGCCGTGATGAGCTGCCAGCCGCCGTTGACCTCGCCGACAACGTCCTTCGACGGAACACGAATGCCGGAGTAGTACGTCGACGTCACCATCAAACCGCCGACGGTGTTGATCGGTGACCACTCGAAGCCTGCGTCCTCGGTGGGGACGATCAGGATCGAGATGCCCTTGTGCTTGGGGGCGTCCGCGTCGGTGCGGCAGGCCAGCCACACGTAGTCGGCAGTGTTTGCGCCACTGGTGAAGATCTTGTTGCCGTCGACGATCCACTCGTCACCGTCGAGAACCGCACGAGTCTTGAGTGATGCGAGGTCGGTGCCGGCCTCGGGCTCGGTGTAGCCGATGGCGAAGACGATGTCGCCGGCAAGAATGCCGGGCAGGAATCGTTCCTTCTGCTCTTCGGTGCCGTACTTCATCAACGTCGGTCCGACGGTATTGACCGTCACGAAGGGGAACGGCAGTCCCGCGCGCTGAACCTCGTCGAAGAACACGAACTGTTCTTCGATGGAGCGGCCCTGTCCACCGAATTCCTTGGGCCAACCGATGCCGAGCCAGCCGTCCTTACCCAGCAACTTCACGATCTCGCGGAAGTACTCGCCGCCCACACCTTGCTCGCCGGCCGCGCGACGCTTCTCTTCCGGCAGCAGCGCCGCGAAGTACGCGCGCAACTCCTTGCGGAGCTCCTGCTGCTCGGGCGATTCCCTCAGATCCATCGCTGTTTCTCCTATGGCATTCATGGCTGGCAACTCTTGGTCTGGACGCTAACCAGATGCCCAGGTGGGCGCTGTGAATGTCTCGTTGAGCGGGAAGCCGAAACATGAGCGGCGTCACATAGGGTGAGATATGCGCATGGACTCCTCGGATCGCGTCGCTCTCACCGACTTGGCCGCCAGGTATGCACAGGCCGTCGACCGCCGAAACACCACCGCGCTTGCGGCTCTCTTCACTGACGACGTGGCATTCGTCTTGCCGCCGGCATTGAACGGAACGGATGCGCCGACGGAGATACGTGGGAACACCGTCGTCAGCAGTTCGGTGGTCGATGCCGTCTCACATCTGCACTCGACCCGGCACATCGTCGAGCAGCAGATCCTCGACCTCGACAGCCCCACCACCGCGCACGGTGAGGCCTACTGCTCCGCTCACCACATCTATCCGCGGGGCGAGGGCCACCGGGACAACCGGATCGAGATTCGTTATCAGGACAGCTTCGAAAAGGTCGACGGCACCTGGTTGTTCTCGCGTCGTGAATTGGTAGTCGATTTTGCCGAGGACGTTCCGGTCATCCTGCTCGGACAATAGGTACAGGAAAAAATCGCGGTGATTCTGTATCTCCTCACGGGAGGTTTACCGGGCTAGCGTTCAGCAACTGTCACGCCATCTCGGCGTGACGTTCGGCTATGTCTTGGAGATTCACATGTCACGCTCGCGCACCAGAAGATTCCTCGCTGCCTTCGCAGTGGCCGCCGTCGCAGTCGGAACCGTCGCAGCGTGCTCGAGCGACAACTCTTCCGATGAGAACGCGCCCCTTCGCATCGTCGCTTCTTCGGTTCCGCACGCCGAGATCTTGAAGTTCGTCGAAGAAAAGGGCCTGCTCGGCGACACCAAGATCGAGGTCAGCGAGATCACCGGCGACCTCGACGCCAACGAGGTGCTCGAAGCGGGCGACACCGACGCCAACTTCTTCCAGCACGTGCCGTACCAGGAATCGTGGTCGAAGGAAAAGGGCGTCGACGACCTGGTCGCCGTGGCGAAGGTCCACGTCGAGCCCCTCGGTGCATATTCCAAGAAGGTCACCAACGTGGCCGACCTGCGCCAGGGCGCAACGGTCGCGTTGTCCAACAACGTGACGAACTTCGCCCGTGGGCTGTACCTGCTGCAGCAGGCCGGTTTGATCAAGCTCGATCAGCAGTTGGGCGCCCCCGGCACCGACATCACGCAGATCAGCGAGAAGAACATCATCGACAACCCCAAGGGACTCACGTTCACCCAGGTCGATCCCCCGCAGCTTCCGCGCACTCTCGACGACGGAAATGTCGATCTTGCAATCATCAACGGCAACTACGCAATCGAAGGCGGCCTCAATCCCGCCAAGGACGCACTGGTGCTCGAGAAGGCCGAGGGCAACCCGTACGCCAACGTCCTGACGGTTCGTACCTCCCTCGAAAACGATGCGCGAGTGCAGAAGTTGGCCGAGGCGTTGACGTCCACCGACGTCGCGACGTTCATCGAGCAGACCTACCAGGGCTCGGTCATTCCGGCCAGCGCTACCTGATCGAGACCCGTCATGGTCTTCTCGATCGAATCGGTCTCCAAGGAATACCGCAGCGGCACAAAGGTTCTGCATGCACTCGATTCCGTGTCCCTGAAAATCGAAGACGGCGAAATCTTCGGCATCATCGGCAAGAGCGGCGCCGGTAAATCGACTCTGCTGCGCTGCCTCAACCTGCTCGAACGCCCGACCAGTGGCCGGATTCTGTTGGGTGACACCGATCTGACCGCGTTGAGCCCGGCGCAGTTGCGCGATGCACGCAAGCGGATCGGTGTCGTGTTCCAGCATTTCAACCTGCTGCACTCCCGCTCGGTCGCCGCCAACATCGCCTTTCCTCTCGAAGTGGCGGGGTACTCGCGGGCAGATCGCCGTGCCCGCGTCGACGAGCTGATCGAGTTGGTCGGCCTGGAAGACCGACGTGACGCCTTCCCTTCGCAACTGTCCGGCGGACAGAAACAACGGGTCGGGATCGCGAGGGCCTTGGCGGCTTCTCCCGATGTCCTCCTGTGCGACGAAGCCACGAGCGCCCTCGACTCGGATACGACCGATTCGATCCTCGACCTGCTCGCCGACCTCAATCGACGTCTGGGTGTGACCATCGTTCTGATCACCCACGAGCTCAACGTGGTTCGACGGATCTGTCACCGCGCCGCCCTGATCGACCAGGGACGTATCGTCGACGAGGGAACGCTCACCGAACTGGTTGCGGACCCGGACTCACCCCTCGGCGAGGCGCTACTGCCGACCGGAACGGTGCGAACGTCCCCGACCGGAATTCCGGCACTCCTCACCTTTGTCGATTCGCTGTCGACCTCGCCCGTGATTTCCCAACTCTCGCGTGATCTCGATGTCGACGTCACCGTGATCTCCGGCGGTATCGAGGACATCGGAGCCCATCAGGTCGGCCGCCTTCGCGTGGAGTTCGCCTCGCACACCGGACTCGCCAACGACGAAGAGACAAGAAAGTCTGTCGAAGAACATCTTTCGCAGCGCGGAGTGAAGGTGACGTTCTCATGAACAAGACGTCCTGGCAGGATTCCCTGGGCGAAGCATGGGAAGCCCTACTCGACACGCTCTACATGGTCGGCGTCTCGTTCGTGCTCACCGTGATCATCGGTATCGCCCTCGGCGTTCTGTTGCACGCGAGCGCGCCCGACGGAATCCGTCCGAACCGCGTTCTCAATTCGGTACTGGGCACCGTGGTGAACATCGGCCGTTCGCTGCCGTTCGTGATTCTGTTGGTCCTCCTCATCCCGGCGACGCGGGCGATCGTCGGAACAGCGCTCGGGGCGACGGCAGCGATCGTCCCGCTGACCATCGGCTCGGTGCCCTTCTTCGCTCGCGTCGTCGAGAACGCGCTACGTGAGGTCGATTCCGGACGCGTCGAAGCAGCACGATCCATGGGCGCCACCGACAAGGACATCATCGTCAAAGTGCTACTGCCCGAATCAGTTCCGGGATTGGTAGCCGGAGCAACCCTGACGGCGGTGATGCTGATCGGTTTCTCGGCCATGGCAGGCGCCATCGGCGCCGGCGGTCTCGGTGACTTCGCGATCAAGTACGGCTACCAACGATTCAACACCCCGGTGTTGTTCGTCGCTGTCGTGATCTTGATCGTGTTGGTTCAAGCAATCCAGTCGACCGGCGATCTCGTAGTTCGTTCGATGGCCCACAAGCGGTAACCGATCAGCTCGACACCATCGCGATCGCAGTTCGCAGGCCGCGCCGCTTACCGGTCTGCGGATCGACGCCGAAGACTTCCTTGATTCCGCCGCGGATGCGGAACTTCAACTCCGAGTGCGTCTCCGGAGCATCGTCCTGGGACGCGGAGAGAAACCTGTTGGGCAGCGACAACTTCCAGATGGTCCTCAGCGTCAATCCGTACTGCTTCCACAGCGGCCCGGTGGTGTACGGGAGGTCGTACTTGTCACACAAGTCCCGCAGCGGCACCGCGATTTCCGAGTACCGATTGCTCGGCAGGTCAGGGAAGCAGTGATGCTCGATCTGGTAGCAGAGGTTGCCGCTCATGAAGGCCATGACGGGGCCGGCATGAAAGTTGGCGGACCCCAGCATCTGTCGTAAGTACCACTGAGCGCGGGATTCGTTCTCGAATTCCTCGAGCGTGAACTTCTCGGCACCGTCGGGGAAGTGCCCGCAGAAGATGACGGCGTAACTCCAATAGTTGCGGATGAGATTTGCAACGGCGTTGGCCGTCAACGTGGTCTTCCACGCCGGGCCGGTCAGGGCGGGGAACAGGATGTAATCCTTCGCCACCTGTCGCGCGATCTTCTTTCCGACGTCCTTGGCCATCTCCGATTTCTCGGACCACTTCACCTCGCCCTTGCGAAGCTTGTCGGTCTCGAGGTGATGCAGTGCGACGCCCCACTCGAAGAGGGTCGCCAGCACGAAATTCGTGATCGGTTGGAAGAGATAGTCGGCGTGCCACTTCTGATCGCGCGTGACGCGCATGATGCCGTAGCCGACATCGTTGTCGAGGCCGACGATGTTGGTGAACTTGTGATGAGTGAAGTTGTGCGAGTGCTTCCATCCCGAGGACGGGCAGGTGTTGTCCCACTCCCAGTTGCTCGAGTGAATCTCGGGATCGTTCATCCAGTCCCACTGACCGTGGATGATGTTGTGGCCGAGTTCCATGTTCTCGATGATCTTGCCGACCCCCAGCAGCGCAGTCCCCAGAATCCAGGCAGGCTTCTTCTTGCTGGCGAACAAGACGATGCGGCCGGCCACCATCAGAGAGCGTTGAAACGCGATCGTCCGCTGGATATATCGAGCATCGTGCGCGCCGCGCTTCTCCTCGATGTCGAGCCGAATGGCGTCCAACTCGCGCCCGAGCGCTTCGACGTCTTCCTCGGTGAGATGGGCATATTCCTTGATGTCGGTGATCGCCACAGTGTTTCTCCGTATCGGTTTTCTCCGTGCCGCAGGACTGGTCCGTCGGGCGGTACCCCTGGGAGCCGGTGCGGAAACGTCAGCCCCGATATTCATGTGCGTCTTCACGCAATCTATGCCAAAGTCGATATACGTGAGCCCCGAAAACAAGATCACCATCCGCACCGCTACCGAGAGCGACTGGCCGGCTCTCCAACTACTCGACTCGGTGGGGTTCGGTTTTCACCCGTCTCCCGCGGTCAGCGAACTGACGAAGGCTCTCTACAAGCCCGAGGACATCATCCTCGCCGTCGACGGTGACCTACCCGTCGGCGTGGCCATCGAAATCGACATGGAATTCACCGTGCCCGGCGGACGCCAACTCCCCACGCGCGGAATCACCTGGGTATCCGTCGCCCCGACTCACCGTCGCCGTGGCGTCCTACGCTCGATGTTCACTGCACTTCACGCCCACATCGAGTCGACCGGAGCACCACTTGCCGCCCTGACGGCCAGCGAGGCCGGCATCTACAACCGCTTCGGATACGGCCCGGCCACCTTCAGCGAGGGCATCACCCTCGATCGCCGCTTCGCGCGGTTCCGCCCCGAGGTGCCCGACAACGGTGGCGTGTCGATCGTCGACGTCAAAGCTGCCTCGACGCTTCTACCCGAGATCTACGACCGCTGGCGACTGCTGACACCCGGCGCTCAATTGCGTCCGCAACCGCTCTGGGACCACATGTTCGCCGACCCGTCCGAGGATCGTGACGGCGCCTCCGGACTGTTCTTTCTGACACACGCGGACGGATACATCGCTTACCGGCACACGAGCGAGGGCCGCGACAGCATCGCCCAGATCGACGAGTTCGTGACGATCACCGAAGACGCGCACGCGGCGCTGTGGCGCACGATCTGCGGCCTCGACCTCGTCACCCGGATCGAGACACGCCAACATCCTGCCGATCCACTCCGGCTGATGCTGACGGACTACCGCCTTGCCCGAACGACGACGCGCTCCGATCGACTGTGGCTGCGCATCATGGACGTGCCCGCGGCTCTCGAGGCTCGCGAATATGCTGCTGACCTGGACACCGTCATCAAGGTCGAAGATCCGTTCCTGAAGGCCGGCGGAACTTTTGCACTTCAGGTCAAGGGTGGCAAGGCCACCTGTACGGCCACTGACGCGGAGCCCGCGATCACGATGCCCTCTGATGTCCTGAGCAGCTTGTACCTGGGCGAGCACCAGGCCAAGACCTTCGCGGCGGCGCACCGACTCCACGCGTCCGATCCGCGGGAAATCCGGAATTTCGACTTCGCCTTCAACGCAGAGAAGCCCGCAATTCTCGGGTACGGATTCTGATGATCTTGCCGACACGGGCATCGACGATTTGTGCCGTCGGTCGTATTCAGGGTTAGCCTCGAACAATGGCGTTTGTCGAAAAGATGGTCAATAGGCTTCCTGAGCGGGTTCTCGTGCGCGTCCTGCCGCACGCAGAAATGCTCAAGTTCCTGGTGGTCGGCGGCATCGCCTTCATCGTCACCACGGTGCTGTTCTTCGGCATCAAGTGGACGGTTCTGCCTCAGCACCCGGTGACGGCCAACATCCTTGCGGTCCTGATCGCGACGGTTCTGTCTTACGTCCTCAACCGCGAATGGTCGTTTGCTCAGCGCGGTGGTCGACAGCGCCATCACGAGGCCGCTCTGTTCTTCATCGTCGCGGGTATCGGTTTGGCCATCAACCAGGTACCTCTCTGGACCTCCAGGTACGTGTTCCACCTGCGTCAACCCGAGGTGTCGGTGTTGATGGAGAACTTCGCGGACTTCATCAGCGGATCGATCATCGGGACCCTGCTGGCGACGGCCTTCCGCTGGTGGGCCATGCGTCGGTACGTCTTCCCCGAAGAAGCCACCGACAGCCAGGTCGTTCTCGACATCGAAGCGACACCCGGCACGAAGACGCCGACAACCGACGCCACCGCCCTCGACTGACGTCCCGGATCGACGCACCCGATCGCTCGCGCTTCGTGGCGCGATGGTCCTGAACGGGCTGGCGCATCCCTGATCAGAGAAAGGACTACGCGCCGAGCCCCAGCCGCTTCGAGCATTCAGCCATTTCGTCGATGATCAATTCCAACGACGTGCCACGACGGCTCGCGGACAACACGATTCGATCGGCTCCCAACCCGCGTGCCCACTCGAGTTTCGCTTCGTCGAGTCTGGGCAGTGTCGCACCGAGTACCAGCGATACGTCGGCAGGATCTCGATCTGCCTTCACCGCAGCCGCTTTCATCGCCGCTACAGCCTTGTCGAGATCTTCACCGGCCAGTCCCAGCGGCTGGAAACCATCACCCAACCGGCCTGCTCGCCGAGCAGCAGCGAGACTGTGTCCACCGATGTAGAGCGGAACTCCGGATTCGCGGTGCGGCTTCGGCCAGCTGTACGCACCCTTGAACGAGAAGTAATCGCCGTCGAAATCGACTGCTTCCTTGCCCTCCCAGAGTGAACGCATCACCGCGATGGCCTCATCGGCTACCTTGCCGCGGCGCTCGAAGTCACCGCCGCACGCTTCGATCTCTTCCTTCATCCAGCCCAGACCGAGACAGATGCGCAATCGCCCACCCGAAAGTCGATCCAGCGTCGCCAAGCGCTTGGCAAGCACTACCGGATTGTGGTTGGGAAGCACCAGAACTCCGGTGGACAGACCCAAAGTCGTTGTGGCGCCGGCAACAAATGACAGTAGTTCCAGTGGATCCGGGATGTCACAGTCATCGGGTAGGTGAGATTTTCCGGTCGGAGAGTACGGGTATTCGCTCGCCGTATCCGCGATGACAACCGAGTGCTCCACGGCCGAGATCTCGTCGAAACCCAACGATTCGGCGGCACGGGCGAATTGCAGAATCCAGTCGGGATCTCCACTTCGACCCAATTCGACCGGAACAACTACGCCGAGCTTCATACCGTTTCCTCCAGTGTCGCCATCAATTTCGGACCGTCCACGACGCGACCGAGGAACCGGTCCGCATCCGGATCTGTTGCAAGCCACACCGCAGCAGCGGCGGGCACGGATGCCGGTGTGGCCGCAAATCCGGCTTCCACTATCGCGTCCGCGCCACCACGGGCTTTCCCTGATTCCGTGATGACAAATCCCGGACTCAGGTTGAACGCTTTGACTCCGGCGCCTCGATACTCCGAGTTGATCGCTCCGGCGATACGTCCGAACGACGCCTTCGACGCGGCGTACGACAAACCCCAACCACCCTCGCCGGGAGGCGCAGGCGGATCCAGGGTCGCCGAACCAGATGCGAGGTTGACGACAACCCCGTTGCCGCTCTTGATCATCGACGGCAGTATCACCTGAATCAACGCAAGCTGGTGCAGATAGTTGCCGATCGCCATCGCCTGGGCGTCGTCGATCTCGATGTCGAGCACCCGGTCCATGTTTCCGACCGTCTGTGCGTAGGCGTTGTTCACCAACACGTCGACATGTCCCCACTCCGCCAGCACCCGTTCACCGGCGCCGCGGACGGAGGCCAGATCGAGCAGGTTCATCGGAACGGCCAAGGCGCGCACACCGAAGGACTCGATCTCGGCAACCGTCGTCTCCAGACTGCCGGGTACCGGAATGACCCGCTCCCCCTGCCTCGTTCGCGGGGCCGCCCGCCCTTCGCCTTCACGAACGGTGCGAGCAGTGATTGCAACGTCGAATCCGGCGCGCGCGAATGCCAGCGCGCACTCACGGCCGATCCCCCGGGAAGCGCCGGTAACCAGCGCAACACCACTCATAGGAACCGCGTGCGGCCGTGAGTCTCGAACTCCTTCTCCAGGTTCACCACGTCAGCTTCGGTCATCAACGTGTATTCGGGAGTACCGCGGCCCACCCAGTGGAACACTGGTTCGTCGGTCCGCCAGCGGTCGGCTTGAAGTTCACGTTTGAGTACCTTGTTGGAGCCCGTGACGGGCAGATCAGTCGAAACACGAACAAATCGCGGCGCTGCCTTGGTACCCAAATCCGCCTGCGCGGCAAGGTAGGCGGCGAACTCGGCCGGATCGAAATCGGCAAAGTCGGCGACCTCGACAGCTGCCATCACCTGATCGCCCGAACGCGGATCCGGTACCGCGAAGACACCCGTGGCAATCACTTTGGGGTGCCGACGCAAGATGTGCTCGATCATCAAAGCCGAGGTGTTCTCACCGTCGACGCGGATCCAGTCACCCTTACGTCCGGCGAAGTAGATGAACCCGGCCTCGTCGACGTAGCCGAGATCGCCTGTCCAGTACCAACCGTGGCGAATCTTCTCGGCAATGGCGTCTTCGTTCTTGTAGTACCCCTCGAACTTCTTCGATCCGGCCTTGTCGACCATCTCGCCGATGGATTCGTCGGGGTTCAGCACGTGACCGTGCTCGTCGAGAATCGCGCGGGGTCGCTCTTCGCGGGTATCGGGATCGACGATGACGATGTTCTCGCTCGCGGGACGGCCAAGCGCGCCGGCAGGTTGGTTCGGATCTAGTACGACCGAACCGGCACCTTCACTCGAACCGTATCCCTCGAAAAGCTGTGCACCGAAACGTCGGATGAACTCTGCCTTGTCCCCCGGCGACGCCTCGGTCCCGAAGCCGTGCGTGAGGGTGTTGTCGATGTCGTCGGGCAGTTCCGGCGTCGCCATGAGATACCCCAAAGCCTTACCGACGTAGGTGAAATATGTTGCGCCGTAGAACCGAACGTCCGGCATGAATCCCGAGGCGGTGAACTTACGAACGAGGCAGACCGTAGCTCCCTGCGAAAGGGCCGGCGCCCACAGAGCCATCAACGCGTTGCCGTGGAAGAGCGGCATGCAGCAGTAGCAGACGTCGTCGCGGTCGATGTCGTACTTGGCGCAGTTCGCGTAGGCCAACCGCGTCAGACGCCCCTGGCTGCACCGCACTGCCTTGGACATTCCGGTGGTGCCCGAGGTGAAGAGAAGCAAGAACAGCGTCGACGCGTCGACGCCGAGGTCGATCTGAGGCGACTCGACCTGGTGAGCGGAAATCTTGTCCGGGTATGACGCGTCGTCGACCAGAACAAAACGATCTTCGGTCAGTCCGAGGTCAAGGCCGGACAACTTCTCGTAGCCCGCTTTGTCGGTGACGATCAGCTGGCAGTCGACGTACCGAACCTCAGCCTCGAGTTCAGCTCCACGCCTGGTCGGATTGATGCCGACGATCGTGGCCCCGGTCAGTGCCGCGCCGCCGAGCCAGAACAGGAACTCGGGATCGTTCTCCAGAAGTACTCCGATGTGAAACGGTCCAGGCGCGCGAAGCGACTTCGCAAGCGAGCCGCGCGCTGCGCTCTCGCGCACCACCTCGTCCCAGCTCCAGTCCTGCGTCCGCGTCCGCAGACCCAGGTGCTGATCACCGAGACGGTCGATCAACATCTGCGCGACGTCCTCGCGCTGAGGAGCTGCAAGAGCTGCATTCGAGGATGCTTCGGTGGCGGTGTTCGTCATCGTGTCCTGTGTCCTAGTCGATATCGGAATGTCGATTACTCCAACTGCGATACGACTCGAACGTATCGACGCCTCAATGCCGGAACCGTCCCAGTCTCGCTCAGTGGTAACCGCCGCCACAGATATGATTTTCTCGTGAGATTTTGTGACGTGAAAAGCGCCACAATACGAAAGGCCATTCCATGACTGCCCCCGCAGATCCGCAGTTGCTTCTGGACCAGGCGGTCTCACGCCTCACCGGTCCAGGTGGGCCATTCGAGATCGTCGAAGAAGAGGTTCTCGGCACCATAATGCCCGTGATGAAGAACCGTGGTCACGCCATCGGTGAACTCATCTCGGCATCTCGCGCCTGGGGCGACGGCGACTATCTCGTCACCAGCGATCGTCGAATCTCGTTCACCGAGCACGCTGATTCCGTCGCCGCGCTGGCAACTGCTCTGCGGGACAAGTACGGAGTCCGCAAGGGCGACCGTGTGGGCATCCTCGCTGCCAACACTCCCGAATGGGTCATGACGTTCTTCGCGACGCAGGCGCTCGGCGCGATCGCTGTCGGTCTCAACGGTTGGTGGGTTCCGCGCGAGGTCACCCACGGGATCGAGCTCTCACGTCCGAAGGTTCTGGTCGTGGACGCCAAGCGCGGCGCCGCCCTCCCCGAACTGCCGGCAGACATCACGGTCCTCACCATGGAAGAGGATCTGCCCGCGCTCATCGCGGAATATGCAGGCTCCGACGTGCCGAGCACCGACATCGACGAGGACGACCCCGCCGTCATCCTGTTCACCAGCGGTACCAGTGGCCGCCCCAAGGGCGCACTCCACTCGCACCGCAACGTGATGGCCGTCGTCGACTACCACAAGTACAGCGACGCGATCGGCGCTGCATTCACCGGCCGTGAGTACGACGCTTCCAAGCCGAGCCCACTGCGTTATCTACTCACCTCCCCGCTCTTCCACATCGCCAGCCTGCACAATCTGGTGGTCCCCCGTCTCGCGACGGGCAGTGCCGTCATCCTGACCGAGGGCGGATTCGACGTCGACAAGGTGCTCGGGCTGGTCGAACGCGAGCGCGTCACCAACTGGGGTGCTGTCCCCACGATGGCATCGCGGCTACTCGAACACGGCAACATCGCCAAGTACGACGTCTCTTCGTTGACTGCATTCTCGCTGGCGTCTGCGCCGTCGTCGCCCGCGTTCAAAGAACGCCTCAAGGAGCAGGTGCCGTTCGCACGCAATGCTCTGGTCGACAGCTACGGCCTCACCGAATGCAGCACCGCAATTGCGGTCGCCGTCGGCGCCGAACTCGAAGAGTTCCCAGGCACTCTCGGACGTCCGATCATCACCGTCTCGATGGAGATTCGCGATCCCTTCGGCGAGTGGCTGCCGGACGGCATCGAAGGTGAAGTGTGCGTGCGCAGCCCGTTCGTCATGCTCGGATACTGGGAGAACGACGAGGCGACCGAGTCTGCAATTGCACCTGGACGCTGGCTCCGCACCGGCGATTTCGGCGTCATCGAGAACGGACGTCTCCGTCTCACCGGTCGTCGTTCCGACCTGATCCTGCGTGGTGGCGAGAACGTCTACCCCACCGAGATCGAGCAGACGCTCGACGAACACCCCGACGTGATCGAGTGCGCTGTCATCGGCATGCCGCACCCCGACCTCGGCCAGGAAGTGTCCGCCGTGGTTGTACTGCGCCCCGGGGCTGCCACCACGGAGGCGGAGTTGCGTGACTACGCCGCCGAGCGACTTTCCTACTTCAAGGTGCCGTCGAAGTGGCGCATCACCAGCGATCTGTTGCCTCGCAACGCAACCGGCAAGATGGTTCGGCGCGAGATCACCGTATGACCGCGGAGCTGTCACGGATCGTCGCCGAGTCTGCGATCCGTGACCTGCTCTGTGAGTACACGCATCTGATCGATCAGGGCAGATTGGGTGAAGTCGCTGCATTGTTCGCCCAGTCCGACTACGGGCAGTGCGGACCGGACGGGGTTGCCACCACTCTCATTTCGTCCGACGCCGACGCAGTGTTCGCAGCCTGCAGCGGCTTCATTCGGATGTACGGAGATCCGCCGGTTCCACGAACCAAGCATCTGCTGACCAACACGCGGATCGTGGTCGACGACGAATCGGCGTCCGCACTCTCGTACGTCACGGTCATACAAGGTACCGAAGATCTTGCCCTGCAACCTATTTTGTCGGGACGCTACTTCGATCGCTTCTCGTGCATCGACGGGTCCTGGCAGTTCAGCTCGAGGCTCTTCTGTTTGGACAACATGGGCGACATGTCCGCTCATGCCAAGCGGGCACTGTAGAGGAACGACTGTGGAAATCGGTGTCAACGTTTTGGGTCTCGAGGCCCTGTTCGACGGCAAGGTCCGCCCGGTCTTGGACTTCGCCGCGGGTGCTGACAGTGCCGGGATCGATCTGATCTGCACCGGCGACCACCTCGGGTTCAATGCCGACGCTCACGCCCAGCGGGTAGTCGAACACAACTTCCTGTTCCCGTTGGATCACCCTTGGTACGAACCGATTTCATTTCTGTCTTCGATCGCCGCGGTGACGGAACGAGCTCGCCTCGGAGTATCGGTTCTGATCGCCACTGTTCGCCCGGCGGCCCTGCTTGCAAAGCAGGTTGCCACTCTCGACTCATTGTCCGAAGGTCGAACTGTCATGGGTTTCGGCGTTGGATGGCAAGAAGCTGAATACACCGCCACCAACATGCCTTTCGACGCGCGATTCGGGCGCATGGAGGAGACCGTCGCAGCCTGCCGCGAACTGTGGACCAATGCACCGGCCACCTTCAAGGGCCGCGACTTCGCTTTCGAGAACTACCACAGCCTCCCGCTGCCGATCCAACCCCGAATACCGGTGCTCTTCGGTTTCGGACCAAGCCGGCGGAACTTCGACCGCATCGCACGCGTCGCAGACGGCTGGACCGTGAACCCGACCGATCTGGGAACGTTCACCGACAGTGTTGCACTGTTGCGCAACACGTTCGAAGCCCACCAACGTGACCCGGAGTCGGCGCGCGTGCAAGTGTCTGCGGCGCCGGTTCGACGCGACAACGGGTCCGTCGACCTCTCGGCAACCGCAGACAAGGCCCGGGACTGGTTCGCCCGCGGCGCGTCCGTCGTCGTTTTTCGACCCGCCGTATTCGATTGCGCTGCCGAAGAACTACCAGAACTACTCGACTGGATGACCAGCATCAAGGAGGCGTGACATGGACCGGGCACTGCAAGATCTCATCGACAAGCAGGCAATCCGTGAGGTGGTTCTGACGTACTGCCGTGGCATCGACCGCCTCGACTTCGATCTCGTCCGCAGCGCCTACCACCCTGATGCGATCGACCATCACACCGGATTCGACGGCAACATCGACGAGTACATCGCCTGGGTGACACCAAAACTCTCGGCGATCGGCGGCACGATGCATCACATCGGCAACCACCTGGTCGAACTGCACGGCGACCACGCGATCAGCGAGGCGTATTCGATGTCCACACACTGGGGTGGGCCCGAAGGCATCGGGATGATCAACTTCACCAGCGGTGCGCGATTCATCGACCACATGGAGCGTCGCAACGGTCGCTGGGCGATCAAGGAGCGATGGGCCGTACGAGAGTGGACTCGCTCGGACGAGGGCCGCTTCGTCAACCCCGAAGGGCCTGGTCCGCGTGGGCGTCGTGACGCCTCGGATCCTCTGAGCGCACTACGACAGGCCTTGGAAATTCGCTGAGAATCAGAAAACTAGGACTATTCCGACTGATTTGAGAATTCAGTTCATATCGAACACACATTCGAATAGAATGGATGCATGTTCAACCCGACAACAGAGCTCTTCGGTATCTCAGCGCAGCTGACCGGTACCGAAACTGATTGTGCGCTGGTTGATCTCATGACAGATCTGCACGCATGTGAGGCGATGCTGGTCGAACGCAAGCTCGCTGTGATTGCCGAGTTCTTTTCGCGGCGAAGCTCAGAGCATGCCGCCAGTGGTGCGTGGTCGTCGACCGCACACGAGTTGGCTGAATCGGAAGTCGGTGCGTCACTGACGATGGGCCGCGCGGCTGCAGGCAAGCTGATCGGGTTGGGGTTCTCGTTGAAGACTCGTTTGCATCGCACTCGAGCGGCGATGGCGCGTGGCGAGTTGGATCTGTACCGAGTTGGTTTGATCGATTCCGCGACCGCGAACGTGAAAGACGAATTGATCGACGAAGTGGAACGACTACTGCTCGAGCAGGTTCTCGCCCCACCAGTAGCCGGCGGAACGGGCTTGACGGGAAGGCGACTGACAGCGGCGATCGATCGGATCGTGGCGATGGTGGACCCGGAAGGTATGCGAGAACGTCGACGCCGTGCTCTCACCGATCGGTTCGTCGGGGTCAGCGCTGCCGAGGACGGGATGGCAAAGATCTTGGGCAGCATTCCGGCAGAGCAGGCTCGGGCATTCGACGGCCGACTACGCGAGTTGGCAATGTCGGTATGCCGAAACGACTCTCGAACATACGAGCAGCGACGAGCCGACGCGCTCTTCGAGTTGACCAACGGATCACCGTTCTTGCCGTGCAACTGTGACCGAGATGATTGCCCGCAGGATCGTAGCGGTGGTGTTGTCGTTCGTCGGCCCGTGGTTCACGTCGTGATGACTGATTCCACTCTGCGCGGAGGCGGCGAGCCCGCTCACCTCGACGGGTACGGGGTGATCAGCGCTGAGCATGCTCGCGACATCGCCCAAGACGCCGTAATTCGAAACGTCCGAGTACCCGCAGATGCCGCCACCGAACCGGTGCTTGCTTCGGCGTACGTCTACCGGCCGGGTTCAGTTCTCGATACCTGGTTGCGGATCATCGCGGGCAGCTGCCAATGGCTGCATTGTGATGTCCCGGCCTGGAATTCCGATCTGGACCACAATGAACCGTTCCATCATGGCGACCCCGAACGCGGCGGCAAGACAGTCGAATCGAATATGAGTGCGTTCTGCCGCAACCACCATCGCCTCAAGCATTCCGACCGGTGGCAATTCGCGTCGAACCAGGATCGGACCATGTCGCTGACATCGCCGACTGGGCATTGCTACCGAACACGCCCCGCAGGGTTGATGGCCGGGCCGCACGGCCCGATGCCGCCGCAGTGCGGTCGAGATCGGCGGACCCAGGCGGAGAACAAGGCCGCCCGTATCCAGTCCGAACGCAATCGTCAACGCCGACGGATACAGAAACGAGCTGAGGAGCACGTTCAATGCAAGCGGCGGAAATCACCGCGAGCCCACCGAGAACCCATCGACTACGGGGACGACCCGCCACCGTTCTGAGATACCGAGCGGCGTCGAGGCGCGTCGACGTGTCGCAGGGTCAGGTCGACGTGTCGCAGGGTCAGTCCGAGGCCGGCTTGGTGTCGTCATCTCCCGCTGACGGATCGTCTCCAGCAACCGGGTCCGGATCGTCTTCACCAAACGGATCGATGGTGTCGACACCTTCGAGGACGGTCAGCTCTTCTTCAACCTCGGCCAGGAGGCCCTTGGCTTCAGCTTCGAACTTCTTCTCCCAATCGGACATACCGAGCCTCTTCTCTTCCGAAGCGAGTTCCCGCTGTATATGAACTCAGACTACGTCGCCGGCGACGAGTTTCGCCGTCCCCTCGAGTCAGTACTCATGACCGAGTACTCATGATTCACGACAGACGGAGCACCCATGCCCGGACAGTTGGAAGGCAAAACCGCACTGATCACCGGAGCCGCCCGAGGTCAGGGCCGAAGCCATGCCGTGCGATTGGCGCAGGAGGGTGCGGACATCATTGCACTCGACATCTGCCGCCAGATCGAATCGGTGGCCTACCCGATGGGTACCGCCGAGGATTTGAGGCAGACAACGGCAATGATCGAGGCTCTCGGGCGAAATGTCGTCGCGCGAGAAGTCGACGTTCGCGATTTACCCGCGCTGGGAGCTGCGGTATCCGAAGGTATGGCAGTGTTGGGCAGCCTCGACATCGTCCTGGCCAACGCCGGTATCGGCATGATGTCCCCGGACATCGACGATGCCCGCGCCTTCCGCGACCAGATGGAGGTCAATCTTTTCGGCGTCTGGAATACCGTCCAGGCCGCAGCGCCCGCGATGATCGAGCAAGGGACAGGCGGCGCAATAGTCCTGACCGGATCAACACTGGGACTTGTCGGCCGCGGAGGTGATGGAACCGGCGGATCCGACGGCTACTGCGCGAGTAAACACGCCATCGTCGGGTTGGGGCGCACGTGGGCGCACTGGCTTGCTCCCCACAACATTCGTGTCAACTCCGTGCATCCGGCGGGAGCGAATACACCGATGGTCGTCAACGATGCCGTCGCGAAACTGTTCGCAGACTCCCCCGCATCGAGCGGAGCCGACGTCGGCAATCTCTTGGACGTCGGGCTGATCGAAGCTTCCGACGTCAGCAACGCGATAGCCTGGTTGGTCTCGGATCAGGCTCGATACGTCACAGGTATCGCGTTGCCGGTCGATGCGGGATTCACGGCCAAATAGACGCCGGATTCTCGAGCCGAATTACTGCCGATCAGTCGACGGTCGGCGCCCACTGCACACCGTTGATGTGCCCACCACCGTCGACGAAGAGAGTGTTGCCGGTGACGTAACGGCTGTCGTCGCTCGCCAGGAAGGCCGCAACGGGGCCGATGTCGTCGAGGGGATCGCCGATCCGCCCCATCGGGTTCTGTGCGGCCATCACTGCCGCGTTTTCCGGATTGGCTTCGGCGACACGCTTGTACGCCGCACTCTGCGCACCGGGACAGATGACGTTGCAGTTCACGTGCTTGGGAGCCCACTCGCGGGCAGCAGTGCGAGTCAGCGTTCGCAACGCTTCCTTGGCCGCGTTGTACTGCACCGAGTACATGTGAGCATTCACGCCGTTGAGGCTGCACATGTTGATCACGCGGCCGGTGCCGTGACGCTCGAGTTCCGGCAACGCAGCCTGCATGGCCCAGAAAGCGGCCATCACTGCCATGTCGAAACCGCCGCGCAATTGCTCGTCGGTCATCTTCTCGAGCCGAGCGAAACCGAAAGTCCGCCAAGCATTGTTGACCAGGATGTCGAGGCGTCCGAACCGCTCGACGGACTTGTCGACCATGGCAACAACCTGAGCTTTGTCGGTGACGTCGGTCCGGACGAATTCCGCCTCCGCGCCCCATTCGTCCCGCAACCACTGGGCGGTTTCAAGGCCCGCTGGCTCGTCGATCTCGGCAACCAACACCGACGCGCCTTCACGCGCGAACGCGCCTGCCACTCCGCGCCCGATGCCCATACCGGCACCGGTGACCACTGCTACACGTCCGTCGAGCTTGCCCACTGGGCCCTCCTTCGTCAGACCCCTATCTGGGGCGCGGCACGGTCTTGTCGATGAACAATCCCTCTACCGACACACACAATTCGCCGTCCGCAGTCTTGATCTCACCGACGGTGTGAATCTTGCGGCCGTCCTTGGAAAGGAATTTGCCGCTGATCGTGAGGGGCTCGAACAGTGGAGTCGGGCGATGGTACCGAGTGCTCAATTGTGCTGTCATGCCGGAAGTTCCACCCCAGGCGTTCGCGACGCCAAGAACGTGATCGAGCAGCAGCGCCGAAACACCGCCGTGTACATGGCCGGGAGGGCCCTGATACGGCAGCGTCAACGTGACCACTCCCTGCACCGACCCGTCAGCGAGCCCTTCCAGAACCAGCGGCGGCGCAATGGCATTCTCGGGGCCGGTCACCGGATCGTGACGGGTCACGCCCTCGCCGTTCCACATGTCGATCAAGCGCTCGGCGACCTCGGGCGAGTGCTGCTCGAGGTGCTCGGCAATGCTGTTGAGCTCCTCCGCAACCCGATCCAGATTGGCGTTTCCGCGGTCGGTGCGCAGCATCGCGTCGACAACGCGACGCGCAGCTGCCGTGGCCCGGTCGACCGGGGCGTCCTGCGGCGGCGACGTCAAAATCGTGCCGCCCGGGTGTGTGGCTGCCGTGGGGTGCGTGCCGAGGTCCATCAGTTGATCTCCATTGTTGCGTGTGTGAGAACCGGGGAGTTCTCGCGCTCGGGGCACGTCGCCGCCAAGGTCAGTGTGTTGCCGTCCCGCCATACCGAGGTGTTGATGGATTCGCCGGGGAACAGCGAACCGGCGAACCGCACCGAGTAGTTCTTCATCCGCGTCGGATCTCCGTCGAGAATTCCGTCGACCACCGCCTTGCAGACGATGCCGTACGACGCCAGACCGTGCAGAATCGGAGCGTCGAATCCCGCCATCTTCGCGAAGGAGGGATCAGCGTGCAGCGGGTTCATGTCTCCACTGAGTCGGTACACCAGAGCTTGTGAGGTACTCGTGCTCGACGTCAGTACCTTGTCGGGCGCCCGGTCAGGCACCCCGGCAACAACTTCGGGACCGGCGCTGCCGCCGAATCCACCTTCGCCGCGGGCCCAGATCTGCATTCCGGTGGTCCACAACGGATTCCCGTCAAGGTCCTCGGCCGCCGTCTCGAGCACGATGACGGCAGCCTTGCCCTTGTCCCACACGTCAGCGATGCGAGTGGAAATACGAGCAGCACCCGTCGACGGGATCGGCGCGTGAAGTGCCAGCGACTGCCCACCGTGCAGAATCTTGCGCAGGTCGATGTCGATTCCCTGCATACTCATCGACGCTGCGGGCAGTACACCCGCCGAAACTCCCTGGCCCGCAACCATTGCAAAGGTCGGGAGCACTTTCAGACCCTTTTCGTACACCCAGGTGAGCTCGGCGGGATCCAGAGCGTTCACGCCGGCGCCGAGCCCCAACTGGTAGAGCATGACGTCGCGGTCCGTCCACGACGCTTCGCGCACAGTCGGTTCGGCGGACAATGCCACCTCGAGATCGATAGCCATCAGTTCTCCAAAGTTCCGGCTCGGTAGACGGTCACGACGCACGCGCCGCCCAGTCCGAGGTTGTGCTGCAATCCGATTCGTGCGCCTTCGACCTGGCGAGCGTCTGCGGTCCCGCGAAGCTGCCACGTCAGTTCGGCGCACTGTGCCAGCCCGGTGGCACCCAGCGGGTGGCCCTTCGAGATCAGACCGCCAGACGGGTTGACGACCCACTGGCCGCCGTACGTAGTGGCACCGGATTCGACGAGCTTTCCGCCTTCACCGGCGCCGCACATTCCGAGACCTTCGTAGGTGATGATCTCGTTGATCGCGAAGCAGTCGTGCAGTTCGATGACATCGACGTCGTCGATGCTGATGCCGGCTTCGGCAAAGACCTGCTCGGCGGCCGCAGCCGTCATCGGCGCGCCTACTACGTCGATCATCGACTTCTCGGCAAACGCTGCCGAGGTGTCGGTGGTCATGGCCTGAGCGACGATCTCGATCGCACGGTCCTCGAGTCCGTGCTCACGGACGAACTTCTCACTCACGACGACGGCAGCACCGGCACCGTCCGAAGTCGGTGAACACTGCGAGCGCGTCAGCGGCTCGTGAATCATCTTGTCGCCGAGCACCTGTTCGAGGGTGTACTCGTCACGGAACTGCGCATACGGATTGTTGACCGAGTGCTTGTGGTTCTTGACCGCCACGGCTGCAATCTGCTCGACCGTGGTGCCGTACTTCTTCATGTGCTCGACGGCGGCATTACCGAACAACTGAGCGGTCATGGGCGATCGGGCGAAGCCGTAGTCCTCGACCATGATCTTCAGCTGCGAATCCAAAGTGGTGACCTTGGGCATCTCACCGGTTCCGGTCAGCGCCGTTTTGGTCATCTTTTCGAAGCCGACGGCCAGTGCGCAGTCCGCTTGTCCGGCCTGTACCCACTCGCGCGCCGTCATCAGTGCCGTCGAGCCGGTGGCGCAGTTGTTGTTGACGTTGAAGATCGGGATACCGGACAGACCCGTTTCGTACAGGGCACGCTGGCCTGCTGTCGACGCGTTGAACACGTAACCGACTGCAGCACGCTGGATCTGGTCGTAGCTGATCCCGGCATCGGTGAGTGCATTCGAGACGGCTTCGGTCACCATGTCCGGGTATTCCCAGTCGCGGGTCTCGATCTTCTCGAACTTGGTCATGCCCACGCCGATGACGAAGGTGCGATTGCTCATGTGCAGGTCACTTTCCCGGTTCGGGGTCGCGAGGCAGACCCAGGATTCGCTCACCGATGATGTTGAGCTGAACATTGGTTGTACCACCCGCGATGGACATGCACTGCGAGTTCAAGAACATCTGGGTTGCAGACATCCGATGCTGGTCGCCCAGAAGTGAACTCGGCCCGGCCCACTCCATTGCCACATCCCAGACCTGCTGGATGTGCTCGACACCGATCAACTTCGCCACCGAGGATTCGGCCCCCGGCTGCGCGCCGGTGAGCGAGCGCAGCGTGGTGCGCAGACCGAGCAGACCGCCGGACTGCGCGTCGCACAGCACCTTTCCGAGCACCGTCAGCTGCTCGTCGTCGATGCCACCGGGTAGTCCGTCGACCAGGCTCAGAAGAGCCTCACCGCCCGATCCGAGAGACGAGTCGTTGGACAGCGAGACACGCTCGTTGGCCAGTGTCGTGCGAGCGAGCTTCCAGCCGTCCCCCGGCTCGCCGACCAGGCACTCGTCGGGGACGAAGACGTCGTCGAAGAAGACTTCGTTGAACAGTGCTTCACCGGTGATCTCGCGAAGCGGGCGAATGTCGAGGCCGCTGTTCTTGATGTCGATCAGGAAGTAGGACAGGCCCTTGTGCTTGGGGGCGTCGGCGTCGGTGCGCGCGAGGCAGATTCCCCAGTGCGCGTCGCGTGCCATCGACGTCCACACCTTCTGGCCCTGCAACTTCCAGCCACCGTCGACCTTGGTGGCCTTTGTACTCAGCGCGGCGAGGTCGGAACCTGCGCCGGGCTCGGAGAAGAGCTGACACCAGACGATGTCGCCGCGCAGTGACGGCGGGACGAACTTGGCGAGCTGCTCTTCGTTGCCGTGCGCGATGAGCGTCGGGATGACCCAGTTGCCGATGATCATGTCGTGCGGCTTGATCTTCGCAGCGCGCAGTTCTTCGGCGATGACCAGCTGACTGACGGCATCGGCGGACTTGCCCCACGGAGCCGTGAAGTGCGGTGCGGTGTAGCCCTTTTCCGCGAGGTACGTCTTCTGCGCGGCACCTTCGAGTTCGAGTGCAGGAGCGAGCTCGGCGCGGACGTCGGCGCGGATCGCCTCGGCCTCGGGCGGCAACTCGATGCTGAGCACGCGACGGGTGCCGGCAATGGTCAGCTCGGCAACGCGACGACGCCAGGATGCCGTGGAACCCAGCAGAATTCGCAGGGACTGCGCGCGGCGCAGGTACAGGTGCGCGTCGTGCTCCCACGTGTAGCCGATTCCGCCGAGCACCTGGATGCAGTCACGCGTGACGGAGAAGCCTGCTTCGAGGGCCGTGGCTCCGGCGACGGCTGCTGCGAGAGAAGCCTCTTCGGCACCGACGCCGTTGGCGGGCGTCAGTGCGCGCGCAGCGTCCCACGCGCAGACGCGCGCCTGCTCGGCAAGAGCGAGCATCCGAGCGGCCTTGTGCTTGACGCCCTGGAACTGGCCGATCGGGCGACCGAACTGCTGACGCACCTTCGCGTAGTCGGCCGAGGTCGTGACGGCCCAGTCGGCCAAACCTGATGCCTCGGCCGCGAACAGTGTTGCGGCAATGTCGAGTACACGCTGCGTATCGATGGTGAGGATCTCGGAATCGGCGAGGACCAGTCCGTCGACGGTGACCTCGGAGTTACGACGTACGACGTCGTAACTGGCCAAGTCCGTGACCTCGAGGCGGTCACGTCCGAGCAGAACGAATCCGCTGTCCGTCGCGAGGAGGAACACGTCGCCGACATGGCCACCGAGAATCTGGCTGGACGTTCCACTGAGGGTGGCGGTGTCGCCGTCGCGGGCGATCTTCAGCGAACCCGGCTGCAGTGCAACGGCTCCGAGTGTGCTGCCGTCGACCAGTCCGGCCAGCGGAGCGGTGACTCCGGCGTCGCTGAGAACGGCGCTGACCACGACTGTCGGCAGGAACGTGCCGGGAACCATGGAGCGCCCGAGTTCCTCGACGACGATCGCGAGCTCGACCAATCCGTATCCAGCGCCGCCGAATTCCTCGGCCACGTGTAGTCCGAGAAGTCCCTGCTCGGCAAGCCCGCTCCAGAGTTGGGGGCGAGTTTCGACCTTCGCCTCGACCGCTTCACGGATAGCGGTGGGTGTTGCGTGACGTGCCGCCCAGCCCCGTACGGAGTCGCGGAGGTCACGATCTTCTTCACTCAATCCAATGGTCATGTCTACCTCGTCAATTCGACAGTGTGAGTACGGGTCAGATGCGTTCGATGATGGTGGCGGTAGAGAGAGCGCCACCGGCGCACATCGTGACCAGCGCCGTGGACTTGTTCGAGCGCTCGAGTTCGTGCAGCGCGGTCGTGATCAGACGAGCGCCGGTCGAACCGACGGGATGCCCGAGTGCGATCGCACCGCCGTTGACGTTGACCTTGGACAGATCTGCGTCGTGAACCTGCGCCCAGGAGAGCACTACCGAGGCGAACGCTTCGTTGATTTCGACGAGATCGATGTCGTTCAGAGTCATTCCGGCCTTGTCGAGCACCATCTGGGTGGATTCGATCGGTCCGTCCAGGTGATAGAAGGGATCGGATCCGACCATGCCGGACGCGACGATCCGCGCGCGGGGCTTCAATCCCAGTTCCTGTGCGCGCTCTTCGCTCATCAGCAGTACCGCAGCCGCGCCGTCACTGATCTGCGACGAGTTGCCGGCGGTGTGGATATGGCCTTCGATGACCGGCTTGAGTCCGGCCAGCGCCTCGGCTGTCGTCGCGCGCAGGCCACCGTCGCGGGTGACAGTGGCGATCTCACCGGTCGGCACACCTTCCTTGGTGACGACGGGAGCCTTGACGGGCACGATCTCACGGTCGAAGCGTCCTTCGGCCCAAGCCTGGGCTGCGCGGCGCTGCGATTCCAGGCCGAAGGCGTCGACGTCGGCGCGTGTGATGCCACGCTTCTCGGCGATACGCTGCGCAGAAGTGAACTGGTCACCCATGTCGATGGTCCAGTCGTCCGGGTACGGGTTTCCCGTACCGGGCGCGTTTGCCTGGCCCAGAAACACACGGCTCATCGCCTCGACGCCGCAGCCGATACCGGCCGAGATCTGACCTGAGGAAATCAGGCCGGAAATCAAATGCACTGCCTGCTGGGCAGATCCACAGGCGCAGTCGATGGTGGTTGCCGCTGTGCTGTACGGCAATCCGGCGTGCAGCCACGCTTGCCGCGTGACGTTGTTGGACTGCTCACCTGCCTGGGTGACACAGCCGCCGATGATCTGCCCGATGTCTTCCGGTGCGACGCCTGCCCGTTCGAGAACGCCGAGTTGCGCTGCTCCCAGAATCTCGGCGGGGTGCAGCCCCGCCAGGGCGCCGCGACGACGGCCGATCGGTGTCCGAGCGGCCTCGACGATGACTGCATGACCCATGATGTGCGCTCCTTCGTGGAGTTTTCGGTCGGTGAGCTGACTCACCGTCAACTTTTCTGTAATGTATTCTATTGTTGATGTCAGGGCAATGCCGGAATGAACGTCATCTTTGAACCAAGTCTGACTCGAATAATAGAATTGATTTCAATTTTGAGGACATGACGAACCCACCCCGAGAAGGGGCGAGGTCACGTCAGTGTCGTGAGAGATTCACCAGAAGCAGGTCGCACCCCTTGCGGATGTCGTACTCCGCATCCGGGATGGAAATTCGACCGTTGAGGCACGATTGGATGACCCCGAACCACAGCTGCATCAGCAGACGCAACCCGGTGTTGTCTTCCTCGGTCGGGTTCTCGATCCCGGCCGCATCGAGGATGATCTGCCGGAAGCCGCGATCGATCTTGCCCACGTCCGGCACCGTCGCGACGTTGGCGGTACTGGACGACTGCAGCATCGCAGTCGAAAGGGCCGGCCGACGCAGTAACCCGCGAGTCGCGCGCACCAGGACCTCGTACACGGCGTCCTGCGGATTGGCCGACTGCACCTGATGCTTGGCGAAACTGTCGCCGATCTGATCGATCTGCTCGACCATCACAGCGACGAAGAGGTGCGTCTTCGAAGGGAAATAGCGGTAGAGAGTGCCGATGGCCACGCCTGCCCGCTTGGCAACTTCGTGCATCTGAACCCGTGAGAGTTCTTTCTCGGTCCCCAATTCGGCGGCCGCTTCCAGCATCCGCACATGGCGCGCCCGCTGCTCGTCCGAACTGGGCTCAGCAGCGTCCCTGACCTCGGCAATTCTCGGCAACGTCGCCCCCATCATCGATTATGTGTCCCGGCCGCGAACGACCGCGCTAATTCTCTCACCTGGACCACCCATCTCGGCATATTGCCCGCTCAGTGGGACCTGGCATGGCCTTCCAGTGCCGTGCGGTATTCCGTGGACACCCCACCCTCTTGGAGTAAGGACGCAATGATGCAGGACTGGACCAGCGAGTGCGACGTGTTGGTAGTCGGCTCCGGCGGCGGAGCGCTGACCGGCGCATATACCGCCGCTGCTCAGGGATTGACGACGATCGTCCTCGAGAAAACCGATCGTTTCGGCGGGACCTCCGCCTACTCGGGCGCCTCGATCTGGCTCCCAGGTACCCAGGTGCAGGAACGCGCCGGACTTCCCGACTCGACCGAGAATGCCCGCACCTATCTGCGCGCGTTGCTCGGTGACGCCGAGTCCGAGCGCCAGGACGCCTACGTCGAGACCGCTCCCGCTGTCGTCGCTCTACTCGAGCAGAACCCGAACATCGAATTCGAGTTCCGTGCGTTCCCCGACTACTACAAAGCCGAAGGCCGGATGGACACGGGACGCTCCATCAACCCTCTCGATCTCGATCCCGCCGACATCGGTGACCTCGCCGGCAAGGTGCGTCCGGAACTGGACCAAGACCGCACCGGTCAGGATCATGCTCCCGGCCCGATGATCGGTGGGCGCGCACTGATCGGCCGTCTGCTGGCCGCAGTTCAGAGCACCGGTAAGGCAGAACTTCGCACCGAATCCGTCCTCACCTCCCTGATCGTGGAAGACGGCCGTGTTGTCGGCGCCGAGGTCGAATCCGGCGGCGAAACCCAGCGAATCAAGGCGAACCGCGGTGTCCTGATGGCAGCAGGCGGCATCGAAGGCAACGCCGAGATGCGTGAGCAGGCAGGCACCCCCGGCAAGGCGATCTGGAGTATGGGTCCCTTCGGCGCCAACACCGGCGACGCGATCTCTGCCGGTATTGCTGTCGGCGGCGCAACAGCCTTGCTCGATCAGGCGTGGTTCTGCCCCGGCGTCGAGCAGCCCGACGGCAGCGCCGCCTTCATGGTCGGCGTTCGCGGTGGGCTCGTCGTCGACAGCGCCGGTGAGCGCTACCTCAACGAGTCGCTTCCGTACGACCAGTTCGGACGAGCCATGGATGCTCACGACGACAACGGTTCTGCCGTGCCGTCGTTCATGATCTTCGACTCGCGCGAGGGTGGCGGACTGCCCGCCATCTGCATCCCGAACACGGCGCCCGCCAAGCACCTCGAAGCCGGAACGTGGGTCGGTGCCGACACTCTCGAAGAACTCGCTGCCAAGACCGGACTACCGGCCGACGCATTGCGCAGCACTGTCGAAAAGTTCAACGATGCCGCAAAACTGGGCGTCGACGAAGAGTTCCATCGCGGCGAAGACCCGTACGACGCGTTCTTCTGCCCACCCAACGGCGGTGCGAATGCGGCACTGACGGCCATCGAGAACGGACCGTTCTACGCGGCCCGCATCGTCCTCAGTGACCTCGGCACCAAGGGCGGATTGGTCACCGACGTCAACGGCCGAGTCCTGCGTGCTGACGGCAGCGCCATCGACGGCCTGTACGCCGCCGGCAACACGAGCGCGTCACTGAGCGGCCGCTTCTACCCCGGCCCCGGAGTTCCACTCGGCACGGCTATGGTCTTCTCGTACCGAGCAGCTCAGGACATGGCGAAGTAACGCAGTTCAATCACACTCCGTGGAAACAGATCGTGGGGCAGCCGATATCGCAATCGGCTGCCCCACAATCTTTCTCACGGCGTCGCTATGTTGAAATTCGGATCGAACGTGTCCATGATGTCGGCGAGGCGAGTCAGCGTTGAAACATCACCGTCGGACGTGACTTTTCCGGTGTCGAGGATGGCAGCGGCCTTTCCTGGTTGGAGAAGGATGCCGGCAAGCAACGGCTTCGGACCGGTCAGGGTCAGTTGCGCGTCAGGGGCGCGGCCCGAACGCGCGTTGAGAACTGCCCGTCGAATCCACATATTCCAATCCTGTTTCGTGTCAGCAAAACTGAAGTTGACGGAAATGTCGACGTCCTCGGCCTTCTCCGCGATGAGGTGTACTGCCGCGTAGTCGAAAAGCAGATCGATTGGCATCGCCAGAATCGTGTCGGTGGTGTCGGTGTTGATCTGACCGGCGCTCGTCACTCCGTTGCGCAATTCCATCGCCGTGGCGAGGAAGATCGACCGATACTGCGGGACTTCCTGCTGGTATCCGAGTTGTTCGTAGGCGTCCGCCTGCAAATTCTTCGCTTCCTCGTCGTCAGGATCGGCGAAGACCAGGTGATGGAGTAGCTGCACCGCCCACCGATAGTCGCCCGCTTCAAAAGCACTGCGCCCCTCGGCAAGTATTTTCTCTCGCCCGATCAGGTCGACGTGCCGCTTGGCGTGATCCTCGGGTAGCAACGGCAAGATCGTCGCCGGGTCACCGTCCCAGAATCCCAACTCCTTGTGGAATACCGCGCGGACGTTGTGGTGCAGTCCGCCGTGGTAGTAACGGTTGTACCACTTCTGTCCGATGGCTTCCGGTAGCCGGACGACCTCCGCAGCTTCGAGCGGCGTGTAACCCTGGTTCGCGAATCGTAGCGCCTGATCGTGAATGAACTTGTACATGTCCCGTTGCGATTCAAGGAATTCCACCACCGTGGCGTTCCCCCATACCGGCCATGTGTGCGGACCGTGGTGAACTTCGACCTCGTCGCCCCACCGCACCAATGTCTCATCCAGGTACCTGGCGAAGTTGCGCGCATCTCGGGTGCGTGCGCCGCGGATGGTCTGGATGTTGTGCATCGAGTGATTGGCGTTCTCAGCACAGGTGAGCGCTTTGATGGCCGGGATCCAGATATGCATCTCCTCCGGCGCTTCGGTATCGGGAGCGTAGAGGAACTCGAAGTCCCACCCGCCGAGATTGCGTACCTCACCGGTCTTGGTGATGCCGTCAGTGGGCGGAATGTAGGTCATGTGGATGTTCATGTTGTCGGCACCAGGGGACAGACCAACTGTCACCAGACCACAATCACATTGCGGCAGAATCAAACCGAAGGTGTATCCCATCCGCCGCGACATCGCATTACCGGTGATGACGTTCTCGCCGATCGCGAACTTGTTGAAAGACTCGATGGTTCCGGGCGCGACGATCGGGACTTTTCCCGATGCCACGTCTGCTTCGTCGACCAGGCCTTTGACTCCGGCGTAATGGTCGAAGTGTGTATGGGTGTAGATGATCGCAGCGATAGGTTTGTCATTGTTCAGCTCACGCCGGAACAGTTCGAGCCCTGCTTTGGCAAGGTCGGCGCTGGTGGTGGTGTCGATGATGACGAGCCCGTCGGGTGCGTCGACGATGGTCAGGTTAACCGCGAATCTGACCTGGTACAGACCGTCGACAACCTTGTACAGACCGGACCGCTTCACTACTTGCGACTGGCGCCACAGGCTGGGGTTGACGGACTCTGGCGCAGGTTTGTCGTCCGCGATGTACTCGAGTGGTCGACCGTCGTGGATCAGATCGCCGTTGTCGTTGAAGACTTGATCGTTGTCCCACCCGGTGATGAATCCGCGGTCCGCGTCGCCGAAATCCTCCCGGTCAGACATGGGATAGTCGTCGACTGCCGCGCGATTGACCTCGACGGTGAACGGTGTTGCAGGCTTGGTCTCAGCACCCATGAGCACTCTCCTCCGGTCCTTGTGTCCTCGTCCACGCAAGCACGCGATGCCATCGACGTGACCTCACGCGGAACCCTCTGCAACCAATCTGGTGGCCACGCGGAATTCGCGCATCACCCATCGCAGGTGCGACGGCGACTGAACAACGGACAGGACCAGAGCCTCACTCCGGGTCGAGACCGGGCAACCCGTCCACACTCTTCGCGTTCTTCTCGGCGCGATAGGCGATGAGCCGCTCCGGACCCCTCTTCTCCGCTACGCGGTCGAGCACGTCACGATCGGATTGGTAGTCCATCAGCGGTACTGCGTATCCGCACGAATCCGAAATGCGCGTCAGATCGACCACGACGATCGACCGCAGTCCCGGGTGCTCGGGGAACCTACCGACAAGCTCGTTGAACGGTTCCGACCCTGCGGGCAGAACTTGTCCGTGACCGTGCAGTCGAACGATCTTCGGTGGTCCGTCAAATGCCATGAACATCAGGGTTATTCGCGAGTTCTCGCGCACGTGCGCGATGGTTTCCACACCGCTGCCAGTGAGATCGAGGTACGCCACGCGGGTGGATGTCAGCACCACGAACGATCCGACTCCCCCTTTGGGTGAGCAATTGATCAACCCGTCAGGAGACAAAGGTGCGGTAGCAACGACGAACAGCGGTTGGGCCTGCAACCACGTGGTGAGCTTTTCATCGATGCCTTCGTAGACGCGCCCCATGTCGAGAGTGTAGTTCGCGCCGACTGGACGTCACGGGGCAGACGCTGCGGCGGCTCGAATCTCCTCACACATCGCTGCGAAGGCGCGGTCGTCGGCGGGATCCGCCGGCACTGCCAGTGCAATGCCGTCGCAGAGACTCGCGTATTTCGAACTCAGCACCCCGGGGAGTTCGGCGTAGGTGCATTGCGTGACCAAGATGTCGAGAACATCGTCCGTGAGCACAGCTGGTAGTCGAGCCCAATCACCCGTTCGTGCCATCGCAGTCAGCTTCTCGCCGATCCCCGCCAAGCCGAGAACCTCGAGCGCGGTTCGATATGCCGGTGTGGAGTAGAGAAAGGCAAGTTCACTGCGCACCGCTTCTCGTCGAGCAAGTATCGCGGCACGATCCTTGCCGGTGATCGCCTTCGGAACGGCAATCAGCCGCGGCTTCCTTCCGCCGGCCGTCAAGGATGGAATGATCCTCTCCGCGAGCACCTTCGGATGGGAGCTGGTGGGGTGAGCAACAAAGCCGTCGGCGACGGCTCCTGCCAGTGAGCACATGCGGGAGTTCACTCCCCCGGTCCAGATCTCGGGAGCTGGAACGTCGAGCGGCCCCGGATTGAAGTAGGGCTGCAGTCGGTTGAAGGTGTAGTGCGAGCCGGCATAGTCGAGTTCGCCGCCCGTCTGGAACGCTTGAAATATCTCCCTTACAGCACTGACGTAATCGCGCAGTTGTGCAACAGGATTGGTCCACGGCATCGAGTACCGCCCGACGATGTTCCCGCGCACCTGCGTTGCGAGCCCCAGTTGAAATCGCCCACCCGAGAAACCTGCAAGATCCCAGGCAGCCAAAGCCGTCACCATGGGACTGCGCGCAAACGCGACAACCATCGACGTCCGGACAGTGAGAGTACTGCTGTGCTCGACGGCCAGTGCCGCCACGGCAAAGGGGTCGCGAATGGTCTCGGAGATGTGCACCGTGTCGAAACCGAGGTTCTCGATGCGTTCGACGTGCTGAGCCACCTGCCGCAGCGGAGTGTCGGCAGGTAGCGAGGTCACCAATTCCATGTCAGCCCAAAGGCTCCAGACGAATCGACAGCAGCTTTCCTTCTGTTGCCACCTTGCGAGCGTGTTCGTTGAAGTCCGGGGCGGCACAGACGAACAGCGTACGACCGTCGGAACCGCCGAGCCCGCAAGCGAAGACGCCGCTGTCGAAGGCAATTTCATCGATTATCTTGCCAGACGGGTCGACGTGGAGAATTCGACTTCCGAGTGCGTCGGCCACCCACATCGAATCGTCTCCGTCGATGCAACATCCGTCGGGCGCAACGACGATCTCAGCGAGGGTGGTCTCCATCTCGGGTCCACCAGGTACCGGCCCGAACGACGCCCAATCACGGCGTTCGCCCAGAGAGCCGTCGGGCCGGACGGCAAACGCACTGATTCGATTTCCCAGCGTTTCGTCCACGAGCAGATCTCCGGTCGACGCCAGAGCCATCCCGTTGGGGAAGTGGAGATCTCGCGCCACGACGTGCACCGATCCGTCCGGGTCGACGCGGAGGAGATCTGCCGTCTCGACGGGGGCCAGGTTCATCAGGTCGAACCCGAAGTTGCCCACGTACGCTCGTCCCTGCGCGTCGACCAGCATGTCGTTGACGTTGGCACTCACGTACTCGGACAAGTCTGCGTGCACCACCAAATCGCCATCGGATTCTCGCCGCAGAATCTTCTGGTCCCGCATGGAGACGACCAGTAATCTGCCGTCCGGAAGCCACCCCAACCCGGACGGCTGCCCTGGAATCTCCGCCTCGACGCGTACGTCGGTCCCGTCCTCACGGGCCGAAAGCACCTGGTAGGTATAGAAGTCCGACACCCAGATTCGGTCCTCGTGCCAGCGCGGGCATTCGAAGTAGGTATATCCCTCGAGAACTACCGCAACCTCTGGTGCCATCAGGCTCTCCCACGTCGGTGATTGAATGGTGTGTTCACTCCATTCAATCACCGGTGCCCCGGTGGCGGTGTCCGATTCCCGACTACTCGCCGCGGTATACCTTGTCCAGCACGTCGAACGCGGATTCCCACCCGTCGTAGACGTTGCCGTCGCCCTTGAAACCCGGGATCCCGACCAGATGGAATGTCATCTCGGTCTTGTCTCCCCGATCTGCGAGCGTGACCGTGATTCGAGGCGCGGTGTCCACCGAATCTCCCGGATCCCCCCAGGTGAAGACTAGCTTCTTCGGCTCGTCGACCTCGAGATAGGTTCCACCGGTAGGAAACTCGGCACCATTCTCGTCGTTGATCATCAGGTAGCGGTACGTTCCGCCAACTCTGGGGTCGATCGTGACGTGCTCCCGAGGGCTGCTGACACCCTCGGGGTGCCACCACCGCGCCGCCTCGTCGGGATCGGTCCACGCTTGCCAGACAAGGTCACGCGGCGCATCGAAGATCCGGGTGATGGTGAATTCTGCGGTGGCATCGGCATTCTGGTCACTCATTGTCCTTCTCCTTCTTCGGTCGACGTTGCTTCAGCTCACGTAGGCGCTCGTCGAGGAGGTCGAAGCGTTCGTTCCAACCGCGCCGGTGTTCGTCGACCCATGCGCTGGCGTCGTCGAGACCCTCCGCGCGAAGGGTGCAGGTGCGCCATTGCGCGGTGGCGGTTCGTTCGATGAGACCGGCTCGCTCGAGCACCTTCAGATGCTGCGAGATGGCGGGCCGACTCATCTCGAACGGCTCGGCCAGCTCACCGACGGTCATCGAACCATCCGTCAGGCGAGAGAGCATTTCACGCCTCGTCGGGTCGGCCAGTGCGCTGAACACTGCATCGAGTCGACCACTTCGCTCGTCCATGTAAGCAACTCCTTAATTAAGGAATAACTTAAACATAGAACTCACGATCCTAAGCGTCAACCCCTTCAACTCCAGGTGTATCGAAGCCGCTCGACGGTTGTCGCCTCGTCCATCTGGGAGAACGTCTCCTGCTCAGCTCCCTTCACGGACACCATCGCTTCGATGATCGACTCCCCGAAGATTTCCCTCGCCACCGAGGAGGAGTTGAACTTCTGCACGATCTCGCCGAGATCGGTGGGGACTCGGGTCACCCCGCGCTCATCACGTTCCGCCTCTGTGAGAGTCGACGGGTTCACCACGATTTCAGGCGGCAATGGCGCGGCATTGTCGATACCGATCTGCGAAAGACCGAGTACCGCAGCGGTGGCCAGATACGGATTGGCCGATGGATCGATAATCTTGACTTCGGCGTTGGCGCCGTGTGGATTCGACGGTGACTCCGTGCAGAACCTCAGTGCCGCTTCCCGGTTCTCGAGCCCCCAACAGACGTAGGCCCCCGACCAATTGTCCGGACGCAGCCTGAGGCCGGAGAGCGGCGAGGAAGCAAAGACGGCCGTGAATTCCGTGAGGTGAGAAAGGATTCCACCCAAAGCTGATGATCCTTCGTCGGTCATCCCGTAGTCCTGACCACCACCGGAGAAGACGGGCCGCCCACCTGAGATCAACGAAAAGTGCTGGTGTGCACCGTTCCCGGCACCTCCGATCGTAGGTATCGGTGAAAACGATGCCGCCAATCCATGGGCTCTGGCAGTGCGGCTGATCAAGATCCGGGCAAGCACCACAAGATCGGCGGCCTGAACGGGAGTTGCCGGAGCGATGGAGATCTCGAATTGATCCGGTCCGTACTCCGCATGAACTTGCTCGATATGAAGTTGTGCGCGTTCGGCATTGCGCAGAAGGTCCTTGAGGAAGTCCTCGCGGCGAAGGACTGCACCTAACCCGTACGCCGACCACGCTCCGTCGCACGCATCACCGAAAAGAGTGAATTCGATCTCGTGACCCACGCGAGCTTCCAGTCCGTCGGCAGCAAGCCGCGCCACGACGGCAGTGAGTGCGGACCGAGTGCACACGGCAGCCGTCGAACCGTCTTGCGCGTACAGAGTGGCCGGCGCCCACGACACACCCTCGCCGAGATCGCGGAGGTCGGAACGGTCGATACGCAACCGGAGATCACCCACGACGGAAAAGGAATCGGTGAAGGCAATCCGATCGTCGCTGCAGAAAACATTCCAACTCGGCGAGACCCCCGCACCGACTTCCTCGAAGACACCGCTTCGGCCTGCCGGCATCACTTTCGCCCGCGCGACACCCGCCATGTCGACGATCGAGCCGATGGTCAAAGCCGGAACTTCCCTCATCCAGAGGCAAATACCCCACTCGGCGATGCGCCAACCCGTCAGATCAGGTTGTCCTCCACCGGCAGTCCGAACGCCGCCCGGCCGTACAGCGCCAACGCGCGCTCGGGTTCGTTGGCAACGTGAACGCTGCCCGCATGAACGTCTCGCCACGCACGCTCGATCGGGTTTCCGCGAGAGAGGGAGTTCCCGCCTGCCGTCTTGAACAGCATGTCGATCGCCTCCACCGAACGTTCCGTCGCGCGAACCTGATCACGACGCGCGCGCAGCCTCATCGAGAGCGGAAGCTCCTTGCCGGCGACAGCAAGTTCGTACATCTCCCGGATATTGCGATCCATCTGCAGAATCGCGGCATCGATCTCCGACGACGCACGCGCGACGGCAACCTGAGCGAACTGGTCCTCACTGAACCGTCCACCACCCAAGCTCAGACGGACCCGCTCACGCATCACGTCCAGGTACCCCTCGTAACAACCGGCGACGATGCCCACACACGGAGCCGCGACCGTCGAGGTGAAGATACTCCCGAACGGAAGCTTGTACAGCGGACCAGGATTGACTGCTTGGCCTGGGCCGCGAAGTTGTGCGGTCTCGTAGTTGCGCTTCAATCGGTGCTCGGGCACAAAGGCCTTGTCGACCACGATCTCGTTGCTCGCGGTGCCGCGCATCCCCACGACATCCCAGACATCTCGGATCTCGTAATCCGTACGCGGCACCAACACCGTCATGAAATCGACCGGCCGGCCGTCCATCCCGACCACCATCGCGCCCAGCAATGCCCAACTCGCGTGATCACAGCCGGAAGAGAAGCCCCACTGGCCCGACAGTTCGTAACCACCGTCCACCGCCGTCAGTCGACCGACCGGCGCGTACGCGGACGAGATGAGCGTCGTCTGATCCTCTCCCCACACGTCGGCCTGTGCCTGGTCGTCGAAAAGCGCCAGATGCCACGGGTGCACTCCCACCACCGACGCGACCCAACCGGTCGAACCACAGGCAGCGGAGATTGCCCTGACCACTTCGTAGAAGTGGACCGGGTCGCTCTCGGCGCCCCCATATCTCTTGGGCGCCAGCATGGAGAAGACGCCGGCTTCGGAAAGCTCCCGGATGGTCCGTTCGGAGATCTTGCGCGAATCGTCGACCTTCTGAGCGCGGGCCGCGATCTTCGGAAGCAGATCACGGACTGAGCTCAGAACCTTGTTGACCATGGAAGACACTCCTCGCACCGAACCGTGAGGGAGCGGATCGGCAGATAGACATAACGGCTGCCCCGTCACGATATGTCGGTCACGCGTTCCGATGATCGGAAGTCCCGGAGGCCGGGATCAGCCGCCGGATCCACTCGCTCGCCGCTGGTCCCGGCCAGTGAGACGAGGCCCCAGCGGTAATTCACGCTCCCCTAGCGTCGGGCGTCGACACTGACCCTGGAAAGGACGGGACTCATCGTGACGATCAATCAGTCCGACAACGACGAAGTTCGCGAGATCCAAGCTGGAACCGCGCCTACTCGCTTTGCACGTGGATGGCACTGCATTGGGCTCACGGAGTCCTTCAAGGACGGCCAGCCGCACTCCATCGAGGCGTTCGGCACCAAGCTCGTCGTCTTCGCCGACAGTGAAGGCAACGTCAAGATCCTCGACGCGTACTGCCGTCACATGGGTGGCGACCTGAGCCAGGGCACCATCAAGGGCGACGCCATTGCCTGTCCGTTCCACGATTGGCGCTGGGGCGGCAACGGCAAGTGCCAGAAGATTCCCTATGCACGCCGCGTTCCCCCGCTGGCCAAGACGCGCGCATGGCAGACCCTCGACCAGGACGGCATGCTCTTCGTCTGGCACGACCCCGAGGGCAACCCGCCGACCGACGACGTAGCCATCCCCCGTATCGAAGGCGCGCTCAGCGACGAGTGGAGCGACTGGGTCTGGTACACCACGACCGTCGACACCAACTGTCGTGAAATCGTCGACAACATCGTCGACATGGCGCACTTCTTCTACGTGCACTACTCCTTCCCGACGTACTTCAAGAACGTCTTCGAAGGCCACGCCGCAACGCAGTACATGCGCGGCGTCGCTCGCTCCGATATGCGTCCCCACGCAGCAGGCACCCCGAAGATGGTCGGCAGCAACTCGGTTGCCACGTACTTCGGCCCCTCCTTCATGGTCGACGACCTGACCTACGAGTACGAGGACTACAACGTCGACTCTGTGCTCATCAACTGCCACTACCCGGTCAGCGCTGACAAGTTCGTGCTCCAGTACGGCATCATCGTCAAGAAGTCCGATCGCTTCCAGGGTGAAGCCGCCGACGCGATGGCCGCGAACTTCGGCACGTTCATCGCCAAGGGCTTCGAGCAGGACGTCGAGATCTGGAAGAACAAGACTCGCATCGAGAACCCGCTCCTGTGCGAAGAGGATGGCCCGGTCTACCAGCTCCGCCGCTGGTACGAACAGTTCTACGTCGACGTCGCGGACATTGCTCCCGAGATGACCGAACGCTTCGAATTCGAACTCGACACCGCGCGACCCGTCGCCGCCTGGCAGAAGGAAGTCGAAGACAACCTCGCTGCGAAGAAGGCAGACGAAGATGCAGCCTCTTCAGTGCGCTGAGTGCAAGGCGCAGGTCCTGGTCCAGAAGAACAGTTGGGAACACACCACCGTTCAGTGGAGTGACCAGGCCCGCGCCCAGTGCCTCGAAATCGCCGACGACCGTGAATTCGGGCAGCGAGAAGGACGACCCGGTGCTCCCCGCAAGGAGTGCGGCGCCTTGATCGCGTCCATCGTGAACGCTGCAACGGCCGGCAAGCTCGAGATTCTCAACGACGAGCCGGTGCCTCAGCCGATCGTCGACGACAGCGAACCAGTACCCGCTCCGTTTCACTAGCCGAGCCAACATCTTTCGAAGAAGGTAGTAATGATCGATCCCCAGTACTACGGCCCGTGGGCAGTCATCGCCGGCGGTTCCGAAGGTGTCGGCGCAGGGTTCGCCGACGAGCTCAGCAAGATCGGCATCAACCTCGTTCTCATCGCCCGCAAGCCGGGGCCGCTCGAGGAGACTGCGGCCAAGGCACGCGCCAACGGCGTCGAAGTACGCACTCTCGCACTGGATCTATTGGTTCCCGACGCGCTCGACCAGATCAAGGCTGTCACCGACGACGTCGAGGTCGGCCTGCTCATCTTCAACGCCGGCGCCAACAGCTACGGCCACGAGTTCGTGACCGGTGATCTGACGGGATTCGCCGGAGTCATCGAGCTGAACATCAACAAGCAACTCGAACTCTCTCACCACTTCGGCGGTTTGATGAAGGATCGCGGACGAGGCGGCATCATGCTGCTCGGTTCGCTGGCCGGATTCATGGGCTCCGAGCACCAGAGCATCTACGCGGCCTCGAAAGCTTTCGGTCGCATCTTCGCCGAAAGCCTGTGGCTCGAACTTCAGCCGTACGGCGTTCACGTCGTCGAGTTCATTCTCGGTGTCACTCGCACGCCGGCCATGATTCGCGCGGGATTGAACTTCGACATCCCGGGCATGAACGTCGCAGAGCCCGAGGATGTTGCACGCGAAGGTCTCGAACACCTTGCCGACGGCCCGATCTGGGTTGCTGCAGGAAACTACGAAGGCGCCAAGAAGCGCAGCGGCTTCCCCCGAGACAAGATGGTCAAGGGCGCTGCCGAAGCGATGCGCAAGCTGCTGAACCGCTGACTTCTGCTGTGCGCCTTTATTAACCCCCCGACGTTAAGAAAGGCGCACAGCATGGGCGTCGACATCACCACTCTTCTCGACGAACGCGAGATCACCCGCTCCATTTTCGAGTTCGCCCGAGCCATGGACGCGCGGGACTGGGATGAACTCCACCGGATCATGACTCCGGACGCTACGGCAGAACTGGGAACCGGAACTCTTCGTGGACCTGCCGAGGTAGTGGCTTCCATCCGCTCGTTCCTCGACGAGTGCGGTCCCACCCAACATCTGATCGGCAACGTGCTGGTCGAGGTGGTCGGTGATATTGCCACCAGCCGCTCCTATGTCAGCGACATGCATGTGGGCACCGGGAGCAAAGCTCACCTGAACTTCTTCACCCTCGGCGACTACCACGATTCGTGGACCCGAATCGACGGAAGGTGGCGAATGACGCACCGCACCAAGCATTCACACGCCAGTCAGGGATCCATCGAGGTTCTGGGTGCCGGCCCCAGCGGTTGGCGGAGCTGACTCAGCTCAACATCGACGAACGGCCGGTCGCGAGCGGGCTCTTGCTGGTGAGTCCCCCGTCGACCACCAAGGTCTGCCCCGTCATGTAGCGAGACTCGTCCGAGGCCAGGTAGACCATGGCGTGTGCGATGTCTTCAGGTTCGCCGAGGTAGGGAAGCGCGTTTGCCTGCTTCATTCCTTCGATGACGTCAGCCGGGATGTTGTCCACGAGTGCGGGTGTCATAATCGCACCCGGTGCCACGGCGTTGCACCGAATGTTCTCCGGCCCGTACTGAACAGCGATGTACTGAGTCAGCCGGATCACCGCAGCCTTGGCCGCGCCGTAGGCCGACTGCAAAGAGTCACCGATCAATCCGCCAACCGACGCGGTGTTCACGATCGACCCACCGCCGGCCTTGATCATGTGCGGAATCGCCAGCCGCGACGCGACAACGGTGCTGCGAGCGTTGAGCGACATCACGCGATCCCACTCGTCCAGGTCCATCCGGAGCAGGTCGAGATCCTTGCGCGGATTACTACCGCCCACGTGATTGCACAAGACGTTGATGCCACCGAATTCGGCGACCGCCCTTTCGATCATCGCTGCCAGAGACTCCTCGTTCATGACATCGACGCCGAAACCCAGCGCAGTGCCGCCGGTCTCGCGTATCGCCGCCGCTGCTTCCTCCGCTCGAGCTGGATCGAGGTCGGCGACCAGCACCTTGGCGCCTTCTGCCGCCATGAGTTGTGCTGCTGCACGCCCGATTCCGCTGGCGGCGCCGGTGATCACTACATTTTTGCCTTCGAGCCTGTTCATATTCATTCCCTTCGCGGGGAATCGCCGTACCCGGATCTCATGTGCCCGAAATTGACAGCTCGGCGATTACCCGATCACTACCAGTGAACGCAGGATCGACAGCCGCGTCCAACTTTCTTGAATGAACTCACAAGTACGTGACCACGGCCCGCGCACCTGCTACACCGCCGAAATCGAGTGGCGACAGAAGACTCCACTGTGCTGAAGTGGCACTATGCAGAATTCTGTTCGACCGCTGTCCATCGACGACCTCGACCGTGCCGCCGAGGTTCTCGGCGAGGCTTTTGCCGACTATCCCTGGACGAACTGGTGCGTCGCCGAAGACTCTCACGCGGAACGGGTCGCCGCTCTGCAACGGATCTACCTCGAACACCTGGCACTACCGTTCGGACGTTCATACATCGATGATTCAGGCAACGGCGTCATCGCAGTCCTGCCGCCCGACGCCCCGGAGCCTGATGAAGCGACTGTCGAGAAGATCGTGGAACTGCACGGAGATCGGTTCGAGCGCGTTCTCCAGGCTGACGAACAACTGTCTGCGCTTCCCGCCCTCGAGCACGCGTGGTCGTTGGCAACGATCGGTACGACACCGCGTTCGCAGGGCAGTGGATTGGGCTCTGCACTACTGAAACATGCTTTGGCGGAACTGGATCGAACCGAACAGGCTTGCTGGCTCGACACGTCGACCGAACGAAATCTCCCGCTGTACCAACGGTTCGGTTTCACGATCGTCGGCCAGACCTCGCTCCCCGACGGACTGGACGTATGGCGGATGCATCGACTTCAGGGCTGATTGTTCGACTTCAGCACTCGCCGAATCATTTTCGACAACGACGTGTATTGGGTGATCGTGTTGACGGCGATCCACCTCGAGACCGGCCACGTCCGGGTCCACGAGAAAACCCCGACCGACAGCAGTTGATCGTCTTCGAGAGTTCCCACGTATCGACGCAGCGCTGCGACAGCCGCGCGCAAACGATCCCGAAGCTCTCGAACCGAGGTACCTGCACTCGCCTCGACCACCGACTGGTTCAGCGCGGGTGTTTGCGTCCACTTGTAACCCGCAGCCGGCGTCTGCGGTGTCTCGTCTTGCAGTCCGGCACCTATCCACTCTACGACGGCCTCTGCCCACCAGACACGCACAGCGAGTACGTCGTGCACCGTCCACGCATCGACGGCAACGGCGTCGAACGCATCGGCCTCGGCGACGCCGTCGAGTAACGCGTCGAGTTTCGAATACGCCGAGTCCAGCGCACTCGCCAGTTCCTCACGTGACAAGGTCTGCGCCACAATGCCTCCGAACGATCAGTAGAGAAAGAAGAAGCGGGACCATCTCGACTCGATGGCCCCGCATTCAACATTAACGTCCTACGAGTTTCAGTTCAGCTCGCCCAGGAACCTTTCGAGGTTCTCGGCGATCTCCTTCGACTTGGTGTGGTGTAGGTAGTGGTCTCCGTCCAGCAAGACCAATTCACCATGATCGACCGATGCTGCCTGTCCTTCGTGCAGCTCTGTCCAGCCCTGGACCTTGGAATTCTGTACAGCGAACAACAGAATCGGGAGATCGGCAGGGAACGTCTTGCCGATCGCCGCGGCGAAGTTGCTGGAAAGGTGATCCATTTCGTTGAGATACGTGTCGCTGAAGTTGTTCTTCGCGACCAGTCGGCTCATCTCTGCCTTCTCGGCTTCATCGAGGTAGGCATCGGTTTCCTCACTGCCACCGAGTTTCGCCAGAACGTCGGAGAAGCCCAATTTCTTTGCAACGCGGAAGACTTCGATCGGGAACTTGGTGTCCATGTTCGGCTGCCCCGGGACGCTGCTGTCGATGCCCACGAAAGCGGTGACCTCGTCGCCGTACTTCGCGGTGTAGTCCAAGGCATAAACACCTGTGATGGAGTGACCCATGAGGATGTATTCGTCAATCCCCAAGGCCTGCACAGCCTCGTGTATCTCTTCGACGATGTTCTCAGCCGTGCGGTCCTTGTCGGTTGCGTCGCTGTATCCGTAGCCGAAGGGCTCGATCGTGACAACGCGGTAGTCAGGTGCAAGCTCGTCGATGAGTGATTTGAAGTCGAGGATCGGTGCGGACGTTCCGAACCCGGGCAGCAGCACGATGGTCCGATCACCGCTGCCGCGAATCGAGTAGCTCATGTTCTTGCCGTCGACGGACACGAACTGGTTGCCCGTTTCCGCGGTCGGAACGTTCGCCTTGCTGGAGCCGACGTTGAATACGAGCGCTATCGATACCAGCACAACCAGAACTACGGACACCGAAGCAACCACCTTCAGTGCAACGGTACGAATCTTCTTCATTCTCATCCTCATCTTCTCGGGCGTCGATACGGCGTCGATACGGCTAGGAAAGGCTCGATATCGAGGCCGCACTGGTCTCGTCGAGCACACGCAACACGTTGTTGCCCATCAGCTTTGCCAAGTCCTCCGCGGACCAACCGCGTTCCGCCAGACGGTCTATCAACACCGCGAAACCGGATACGTCCTGCATACCGTCCGGAAAGTCGTCGAACCCATCGTAGTCACTTCCCAAACCGATGTGGTCGATGCCCGCGACGTCTCGGGCATGCTCGACGTGATCGGCCAGATGGTCCACCGTCATCGCCGGCCGTGGGCCGACCCGCCCGCCTTTGAACCACTCGTTGTACTCGGAAGAAAGGAACATGGGCACAAAGGCGATCATGATGACCCCGCCGTTGTCCGCGAGCAGCCTCATGACGTCGTCGGGAACATTACGGGGGTGACCGCATAGCTGAGTGCAGGACGAATGGCTGAAGATCACCGGCGCCGACGACGTCTCGATGGCATCTCTCATCGTTTCCACCGAGACGTGCGACAGATCGACGAGCACGCCGAGCCGGTTCATTTCGCGCACGATCTCGCGACCGAAGTCGGTCAGCCCGCCGTGTACTCGAGTGTCCGTCGCGGAGTCCGCCCACCCGGTGTTGTCGTTGTGCGTCAGAGTCATGTACCGAAGACCAAGGCGCGCCATCATTCTCAGAACGCCGAGCGAACTGCCGATGCTGTGACCGCCCTCCGCACCCAACAATGACGCGACCTTGCCCTCGCTCCAGATGCGACGCACATCGTCACCGGTGCGCGCGAATTCGAAAGTATCCGGGTACCGCTCGATCATCCGGTATACATAGTCGATCTGCTCGAGTGTGTACTGAACAGCCTCGGCCTCCGTCCTGTCACACGGGGTGTAAACCGACCAGAACTGCGCACCGACGCCACCGCGACCGAGTTTGTCGATGTCGGTTTGGAATATGGAATCCTTCTCCAGATTTTCCACCGAGTATGCGGCAGTTTCGCGAGCCGTCCATGCCAGATCGTTGTGACCGTCGATGACCGGCGCAAGGCCGTAAGCATCCAGTGCCGCTGGGTGATTCACGTCCGGAAAAGGAGCGAGAGGTTTCAACATGAGTTTTCCTCGAGAAAGTAGTGCGGGCAGGTCGAGGGCCCTCATCGCCCTCGACCTGCCCGAGATTTCATTCAGCGGAGAGAATCATCTCGCCGCGGCTAGTCGGAAATCTTCTTGAAAAGCCGTGTCATGTACAGATATTCCTCGCCATCGATCGTGAGGTGAGCCATCTCGCCAGAAGCGCTCTCGTTACTGATCGAGAACCGGGAAGCAGACAGAGGCACGACCTTGGTGGGCGGGGCCGGCGGCTCGCCGTCGATCTCGACCTTGGCGAAGTTCTGAACCTGGAATCCGCCGTCGTCGCCACGCGTGAGTTCGATTCGAACGGTTGTCGATTCATAGGTCCCGAGAATGTGAGACAGATCGATGTCTGCTGCATCCGGTTCGGACTTCGGCTCCGGCAGAACGAGATCGAGCTCCTGAGCGATCTCCTTCTCGATGTCGTGAGCCAGGGCACCGCCACCACGCGAGTTGGTGACAACTGCCATGGCCAGGCCGAGTTCGGGGAAGGTGTGAAAACGAGTGATCTGGCCGATCGTCGCACCACCGTGCTGCGCGGACGTCACACCGCCCCAGTCGGACAGGATCCAGCCGAGCCCCCAGGCCTGATCGACGCTCGAAACCGCGGTCAGGTCGAACTGTGGGGTGCGCATCAGACGCGCGGATTCTTCGGACAGGATACGTTCACCCGTCAACGCGAGGCCGTCACGCATGTGTGCAGCACCGAAGGTCAGAAGCGAGCTGACGGATCCGGTGATGATCCCGGCCGGACCGATACCGCGCGGAAGCAGCCACTGCTTGGTCGGAACCACCTTGTCCGGCGACGTCCGATCCGGGTTCGCCACATGACCGACGGCGGTGCGGAACAGCGGGGCATCCTTGGCCTTGGTGATGATGTGCGTCAATCCGAGTGGCTTCCAGAGGTATTCGACCAACGCCTCGTCCCACGTCATCTCACGAAGAACCTCGACGATACGGCCGGCAACGGCGAAACCTGCATTGCTGTAACTCAGATGCGCGCCGGGCTCGGTGACGCTGATCGCGGTCGCGAGTTCGTCGACGTACTTCTCGACGCAGTCGTCGCCGTCGCCGGTGTCGTTGAACAGGTCTCCGTCGATACCGCTTGTGTGCGTGAGCAACTGGCGGATCGTGATTTCCTTCGTGTTGGAAGGATCCGCGATCGTGAACTCCGGAAGCACCTCCACCACCAGGGTGTCCAGCGTCAGCTTGCCCTCGTCGACGAGCTGCATGATCAGAGTCGTCGTCCAGATCTTGCTCGCGGATCCGTACTGGAACAGGGTGTCTGCGTCGACGTCGACACGCGTGTTCAGGCTCGTCACTCCGGTGGTGATGACACGGATATCCGCTGCACCGTCTTCGCCCAGCGCGATCACACCGACCTGCGCGCCAGGTACCGAATGCTTGGCTGCCAGTTCGTCGAGGCGTTCCTGCCACTTCGGGGCGACAAGTAGGTCCTTGGGCAAGTCGGTCACAGGTCGAACTCCTTCGATCATGGAAGCCAGTGGCGTAGACAGCGTTGCTGCGATCCGCTCAGGTCTCACTCGTCGGGAAGTGAGGTTGCGGAAGCAATAACCGTCCACCCATGATCTCAGTGTGCTCGCAGTCACGTCCTGGTCGATTGCACCGAACTCGACCCCGAAAATGGTGCGATCGGACGAGCCTGCGTTCAGGACTCCCCACTCGAAACGATCAGCGCTCGAAGGTTCCTTCCAAGCGATTGCGTGAACCGGGGTGGATCAAGCGCGCCGCACTGACCAACCCGTTGGCCGACCAGGTGCGGCGGCGAATCAACAGACACGGTTCCCCTCGATCGATGCGGAGCAGCTCGCATTCGTCCGGGCTCCCTAACACTGCTTCCACGACATGCTCGCCGCGAACCAGAGGCGCAACGTCACTCAAGTAGTTGTTGGGGGTGATCGCGGTGAAGTCCTGGCGCAGATAGTCGGGCGCCTCGTTCGGATTCACGAACCGGTCTTCCACCTGAATCGGGGTTTCGTCCTCGAAGTGCACCATCAGCGAATGGAACACCCGTTTGCCCACCGATTCACGAAGGAACGTCTGCCCGTGGTCGGTTTCTTCCTCACGAACGAACACGACCGCGGTTCGATGACGGTGGCCGCGGCGCTGAATCTCGTCGGCGATGTTCTTTACTTCGAACAGCGGGGACGCGGTCTTCGTGGCGGCGACAAAAGTACCGACCCCCATCATCCGCACGATCAGACCGTCGCTGGTGAGTTCACGAAGCGCTCGGTTGATCGTCATACGTGACAACCCAAGCGCACTGACCAGTTGATTTTCCGAAGGCAGCTGATCGCCTTCGGTCCACCGACCCGAATTGATCTGCGAGACCACGAGGTTCTTCACCCGTTCGTAGGCAGGGGCGGACTCGCCGCCTGCCTCGTTGAACAGCACGGCGAGTTCTGCGTCCACTTCAGCAATCGCCATCGCCACCACCCGTTCGTCGAAAACCACCGAGTCGGTTCTCCCGTTCGGCCTTCGAAGTCTATCCGTCTCGCGCACCTTTCCGATCAATCCGCGGGCGTCCGCGCCGGGCCTAGCCCACCATGCGCCGCAATTGGCTCGTCGCAACCGAAAGCGCAGCAAGATCGTGTTGCCCCGATGCCTCGATCTCGGCGAGCGCGAGAGTCGACCTCTCGATTCTCGACGCATTCCTTTCTTCCCACCTGGAGAGTTTTTCCGCTGTCGAGTCACCCGCTTCCGCGTCGGCCAAGACGTCGAGGGTCAAGGCCCGCACCGTCGAGTACAACTCGTCCCGCAGCGACAACCTCGCCAATGCGTTCCATTTTCCGTCCTTGCTCAATGCCGACACTCGATTGAGCATCGGGACGAGCCCAACAAGCTCGCCGAGCCGGAAGTAGAGTTCACCGGTCTCCGAGATTGTGCGATCGGCGAGGTCAGCGATCTCCACCACATCGAGCAGTCCGAACTGATCGAGCAAGATCTCCACTCGCCTGACCAGGTTCTCCGGCGCGCCCTTGTCCGTGATGAGGACCGTTCGCGCAGCCAGGTTCCGCTGATCTGCGCCTACCAGCCAGTCATCGAGCTCGGTCGACGCCTCCGCGATGCGATCACCGAATCTGCTGATCTCGGCCCCGACGGCCAGCGGTTGCGGCCGACGCGTCAGCATCCACCGTGACGCCCGGTCGAGCAGTCGCCTGGTGAGCAGGATCAACTCGTCGGATACGGCAGTCGAGATCGAGGCTTTGCTGATGTCGTGCCACAACTTCCACAGTCCGAACACCTCGGAAACCACGGTGAAGGCACGTACCGCGTCTTCCGGATCAGCGCCGACCTCTTCACCGAGCCGATACGCATAGGTGATGCCGCCCCGATCGATGACGTTGTTCGTCAGCACGGTCGCGACGATCTCGCGCCGCAATGGGTGCCGGTCGAGGGCGTCGCCCCCTGCATCTCGAACACCCTCCGGAAAGTAGTTCACCAGCGCCTTGCGGTAGATCTGGTTGTCGATCGAGCTTCCAGCCAACAGCGTGGATTTCAGATCGAGTTTGACGTGGGCCATCAGTGTGGCGAGTTCCGGCGACGTCAGCCCCGTTCCCGTCTTCTCGGCCGCGGCGAACTGCTTCTTGGTCGGAAACCCTTCGATGACGCGGTCGACGATTCCGCGAGATTCGAGGTTCGAAATCACTCTTCCGTGCACGCCGATCATTGCCCCCGCATCCGCACGCGTGGTGCCCATCAGTTCGTTCTGTGAACGGTTGTCTGCAAGAACGAGTTCGGCGACCTGGTCGGTCAACGATTCGAGCAGTGCGTCGCGATGTGAGTCCGCGACGACGCCTGAGCTGATCAGGGAGTCGAGAAGGATCTTGATGTTCACCTCGTGATCGGAGCAATCGACTCCCGCGGAATTGTCGAGGGCGTCTGTATTGATCCGTCCGCCGATACGCGCGTATTCGATTCGTCCTGCTTGGGTGAGGCCGAGGTTGCCTCCTTCCCCGATCACACGTGCACGCACTTCGTTGCCGTTCACCCGAACCGCGTCATTACTCTTGTCGCCGACTTCGAGGTCGGACTCACCGGAGGCCTTGACGTACGTTCCAATGCCGCCGTTCCACAAGAGATCTGTCGGGGACCGCAGAATCGCCCGAACCAGTTGCGGTGGAGTCAGTTCGGTGACGTCGGCGTCGAGACCCAGTGCCTGTCGCATCTCGTCACTGATCGGAACGCGCTTCGCCGAGCGTTCCCACACTCCGCCACCCGCACTGATCAAGGTCGGGTCGTAGTCGGCCCACGACGATCGTGGGAGCGAGAAGAGACGTGATCGCTCGTCGTACGAGCGCTCAGGTGACGGGTTCGGGTCGACGAACACGTGCCGATGATCGAACGCCGCGAGGAGACGAATGTGCTTGCTGCACAACATACCGTTGCCGAAGACGTCACCACTCATGTCTCCGATCCCCACCGCGGTGAAGTCGTCGTGCTGGGTATCGACGCCGAATTCCCGGAAGTGCCGCTTGACACTCTCCCAGGCGCCCTTCGCCGTGATACCCATGGCTTTGTGGTCGTAGCCGACCGATCCGCCGGATGCGAAGGCGTCGCCGAGCCAGAATCCGTACTGCGCGGCAACGTCGTTCGCGATGTCGGAAAACTTTGCAGTGCCCTTGTCCGCGGCGACAACAAGATAAGTGTCGTCCCCGTCGTGGCGAACGACCCTTCGCGCCGCGACAACGGCGCCGCTCTGTTTGTCGACGTTGTCGGTCAGATCGAGTAGTCCGCGAATGAAGGATCGGTAGCACTCGATCCCGGCCGCCAACGTGGCTTCTCGGTCCGCGTCTACACCCTGTCCTGGAACCGGCGGGCGTTTGACGACAAATCCGCCCTTCGCACCGACAGGCACGATGACCGCGTTCTTGACTGCCTGCGCCTTCACCAATCCCAGGACCTCGGTGCGGAAGTCCTCTTTCCGATCCGACCAGCGCAAGCCGCCGCGGGCAACCGTACCGAAGCGAAGGTGCACACCTGCTACATCGGGTGAGTACACGAATATCTCGAACTTCGGTCGAGGGAAGGGCAGTACGGACACCTTCTCCGAATCGAACTTCAACGAGAGTGCGCCGAGCGATTCGGTGCCATAGACGAAGTAGTTGGTACGCAACGTGTTACGGACCAGCTCGGACAACGCGCGCAGGATCCGATCGGCGTCGAGTCCTTGCACTTGTGCCACGGCTGTTTCCACCTCCGCTGCTGCACACGCACCTCGATCTCCGTCTACGACGTCGGGATCGAAACGGCTCTCGAACAATTCGCACAGACCGGCGGCGATCTCGGGATGATCGGCAAGTACCTCGGCGACGCGACTGGTGCTGTACGGAAATCCTGCTTGCTGCAAGAACTCCGCGTATGCCCGCAGCACCACTACTTGTTTCCAACCGAGTCCGGCGATCGCGACAAGTTCGTTGAACGAGTCCGGCTCGGCGGAGCCGTTTCGAACCGCGGCAAACGTCGCCGCGAACCGCGCGGCAAAGTTGTCGAAGCCTTCGACCGGCGCACTCGGATAGTCGAGCGTGAACTCGTAGATCCAGGACTGTTCCGAACCTGCCGAGACGAGCTCGTACGGACGCTCGTCGACCACGTCGACGCCCAGGCTCTGCAATACGGGCAGAACCTCGCCCAGCGAGAGCGGGTCACCTGATACGTACAGCCCGAGTCGGTGAGTACCGGGTCCGTCGACAGATCGGGCCAACCGTGGGCTCACCTCTCCGAGTTCGAGGCCGTCGAATACCGCCATGTCCTCGGCGGCGCGGACGGCGTCGAAATCCTGCTTGTATGCCACCGGAACTTGCTCGGCGAACTGAGCACGCCTGCGCTGCTCGTCGTAGTGCGAAGCATCCAGAACGAATCGCTCGTCCCACGTCAGGCACGCGTCGACGACGAGATCCCGAATCTCCCGCGCTTGTCGCGCCGATGCGAAGTTTGCTCCACCGCCGACTGTGGCCGTGAAATGCACGACAGCCAAGGGAGATTCCGATACTCGACTGGAGAACTCGATGGTGCGGGCACCGAGCGCCTCGGCGAGTACCGACTCGGCCGTTGTTCTGATCGTCGTACTGAATTTCTCGCGCGGAACGAACAGCAAAGCCGACAGCTCCTGGTCTTGCCCCGTCGTCGGAGAGCATCCCACGGGTTGCAGGAACAGATGGAACGACGTGCGGCCGTCCACAGAAGTGAGTTCGTCCAGTGCGTCCGCAATTCGGGCCGGGTCGGCGGCAAAGAGGACTGTGATCGGAATCGACTGAATCACCGCCAGCATCGATTGTCCGACAAACGAATCCACGGTGGATCCGGAGGCGTCGAAGATGTCTGCGACGCGTCCTCGCACGAGCGGGGTCCGCCTGACGTCTGCGACAAGTCCGGTCGAGGTGAAGGACCCGATGAATCGGTATTCACGGTCACCGACGGACACGTCGATCTCGGTGGCGTATGCGGATCCACCGAACCCTTGCCCGAGGTACACCACTCCGATCGAGAGGGGCACCGCCTTCGAATCCGAAGAGCCGGTTGGATCGGGGAGCACGCCGAGGGTGTACGGCTCGTGCCTGTCGATTGTTCGCGCACCGCCGACGACACTGAAGTTTCCGGCACTGCACCACTGGAGGAAGTCAGCTTCTTCGGCGTGACCGCCCGAGGTCAGTTGCCCGCGCGCCTCGTCGACGAGATCCCGCAGGGGCGAGGTATCGCGGAAGGCACGCGCGATACGGTCGAGGATTCCGGCGACGTCATCAGCGATCACCTGCGCCTGCGCGTCCGAACAATGTGCGGGTAGTCCTATGTGGATCCATGATTCGGCACGCTCCCCGACCCGGGCGTCTTCGGTGCTGTGCGCCGGTTGCACGACTGTGCGAAGCACTGGGTGCACCACGAATTCCGGCTCCATGCGCGCGCGGGCAAGTGTCGCCAGTACCGCTTCGACGAGCTGCGGCATGTCGTCGCCGACGTATTGAATTGCCGGCCCGTCCCCCAGCTCCCCGGCCGGCGCGAGTCTCGAGATCGACGAGTTGTGTCCCCGTCGGCGCGAAAGATCCATGTGCGCGGCGACCATCGCAAGCTTGCGGTCTTCGGCGAGCGCCGCGTATCGATCAGCCGACAAGCCCTCGAAATACCTACTGCACACCCTCCTCACATTCTCGGAGTCCGGTGTCGTGTCGACTGAAACGAGGCTCATGTCAGCACCTTCCGCCGAAAGCCACGCTGCTTCCGACTTGTAGTGGGTTCGATCCGCGATCAACTTGTCTATACAGGATTAGACAAGTTGATCATTGCAGAACGTGAGCCGCGACACAACAGCTCCACCCCTGGACAAATTCGCCACCCTCAGCCATAGTCAGTCGTGCCAACTAGTGGCAATTAGATTCCATTAGATGAAATTCGTGAACTACCTCGCTTCGAAGGAGCCCCCCGTGACCACCCAGACCGCGCACGACATCGACAGCGTTGATCTCGCTGAGTTCCGCAGCACCGTCCGAGCCTTCGCCAACGCCGAGATCCAACCCGGAGCAGCCGCACGCGACGAATCCAAAGAGTTCCCGGCGCAGCTGGTCAAGCGCCTCGGACAGCAGGACCTCATGGGCATTTCCGTGCCGGAGGAATTCGGCGGTCTGGGCCTGTCGACACGAACCCAACTGGTCGCCATCGAAGAAGTTGCACGCACCGACGCCGCACTGGCATCGATTTACACCGCGCACTACCTGGGCCTCGAGCCGATTCTCGTCGGCGGTTCCGAAGAGCAGAAGCACCGCTGGTTGCCCCAGCTCGCGTCGGGCGAACTGCTGGCCGGATTTGCACTCACCGAACCCGACGCCGGCTCCGACATCGCCTCGATGCGTACCGTCGCTCGACGCGAGGACGACGGCTGGCATCTCTCCGGATCCAAGACGTACATCTCCAACGCGAAGGAAGCCGACCTGGTCGTGCTCTTCGCCAAGACGGACCCGAGCGCAGGATTCCGCGGCATCACCGCCTTCGTCGTCCCCAAGGGCACTCCGGGAATCAGTTACTCGGAGCCGCAGGACAAGATGGGAATTCGTTCGGCTCCGACATACACCGTCTACCTCGACGACGTCGTGCTGCCGCTCGACTCGGTGATCGGCACCGAAGGTCGCGGCGGCAACATCGCCTTGACCGCCCTGAACCGAGCACGCATCGACGTAGCGGCAATGGCAAACGGCATCGCTTTGCGCGCTTGGGAACTGGGACGCGAGTACGCAACGGAGCGAAAGCAGTTCGGCACGCCGATCTTCGACTTCCAGGCAATCCAGCTACTCCTCGGTGGCTGCGACGCGCAACTGGTCGCATCACGCGTCACCGCAGACTGGGCCGCCGACGTCAAGGACGCCGGTCAGGACATCCGCCGCGCCGCATCGATTTCGAAGTACGTCGCCACCGAGGCCTGCTTCTCGATCGTCGATCAAACCGTACAGATCCACGGCGGCGCGGGATTCATGCGCGAATCGGAAATCGAACGCCTGTACCGCGATTGCCGCATTCTCCGCATCTTCGAGGGCACCTCGCAGATCCAATTGCTCACCATTGCCGGCAACGCTCCGTCGCCGCGTTCCACCGATTTCTGAAAGGCACGGACATGTCTGCACTTCCCCCACTCGACGGCATCCGGGTCATCGACCTCTCGCGCGTCCTCGCCGGACCCTACTGCACCGCACTGCTTTCCGACGCCGGTGCGGACGTCGTCAAGATCGAATCCGAACACGGTGAAGACTCGAGGCACCTCGGCCCGTTCCGCGACGGCGAGAGCATCTACTTCAACGTGCTCAATCGTGGCAAGCGTTCGGTGGCACTCAACCTCAAGAACGACGAGGACCGTGAGGCGCTGCTGACGCTCATCGAGACCGCCGACGTCGTCGTGGAAAACTTTCGCCCGGGCGTCACCAAGCGCCTGGGAATCGACTACGAAGCTGCGCGGGCTCGCAATCCGCGGATCGTGTACGCGTCCATCTCCGGTTTCGGCCAGGACGGACCCATGTCCGGCGCCGCCGCCTACGACCTTGTAGTCCAGGCTCTTTCGGGAATCATGAGCATCACCGGCTCGGAAGAATCCGGCCCGACCCGGCTGGGTGAGTCGTTCGGAGACCTGGTCGCCGGGCTGTTCGCTGCCTGGGGAATCAGTACCGCCCTGCTGGGCGCTCGGGCGACCGGGCTCGGGCAGCATCTGGACGTCGCGATGTTCGACAGCATGCTCGCCATGCTGCCGACAGCACACAGCCAACTGCAATCCACCGGGCTCACTCCCCCACGCGTCGGTAACCGTCATCCGGTGTCGACACCATTCGACACCTATCGGGCCGACGACGGACTCTTTGTCCTCGCGGTTGCGAGCCAATCCGGCTTCGAGAAATTGGCGCAGACGATGAATCGCATCGACCTGATCGCAGATCCTCGATTTGCCGACGACACCGCCCGGACCGAGAACGAGCCGGCACTGCGCAAGGAGATCGAAAACTGGGCTGCCGGAAAGACCGTCGCCGACGTGGTCGGCATTCTCGGCGACGCGGGCCTCGCCGGCTCGGAGATCTGGGACGTCCAGCAGGCACTCACCTCCGCACAGGCCGAGTATCGCGGAGTCGTCGAATCGTTCGAGCACCCGGTAGCAGGAAAGATCTCCTACGTACGACAACCCGTCGTGTTCGGTGAGAGCCAACGCCCCGATGTCCGCCGCAGTCCCCTGCTGGACGAGCACCACGGTGAGGTACTGCCGGGCTCGCGATAGATTCAGCGCAGACATCCCTCGGCACTTGGAGTAGGACATGGCCCCCGGCGACGTGACCCGCAGCGCGAATCGCACGTTCGAACTTCTCGGTGCGATCGTCGAGCACGGCGGATTGACGCTCGGCGACGCCGCCAAGGCAACCGATCTGGCAACCAGTACCGCCCTTCGCCTGATCAGAAGCCTCGAACAAACCGAGTTCGTCGTTCGCGGCGAGGACAACGTCTATCGCGTCGGCCCGCGGCTACTGCAGATCGGAGCTCGCGCTCTCGGTGACAATCAACTGTTGCCGAGAGCCCGGCCCGCGATGAAGGCCATCGCCGAAACCACGAGGGAATCGACCTACCTGTCGACGATGGGACCGAAAGACACTGCGCTGTATCTCGATCAGATCGAGGGCACGCACGCGATCCGCCACATGGGGTGGGTGGGACAGAGCGTTCCCCTGGACGGCACCGCCGTCGGCGCAGCGTTGAGCGGCAAGGTAGGCGAGAGCGGGTACGCCATTGCGCACGACACCATCGAGGATCACTCGACCGGAGTTGCCGCGCCGATCTACAACGCAGTCGGTCAGATAGCCGGAGCGCTCAGCGTCGTCGGCCCGACATTCCGTCTGACGGACGAGGTCTGCGCCAGCCACGGTCGCGTCTTGGTGGAGCATTGCGCCCGGTTGTCCGCGGAACTCGGTAGCCAGACTCCCTGACCACCCCGAGCGCTTGGCGATTCAGTCTCGTATCCGAGACAATGTGGGTTCCCCACTCCCTCCTCCGACCTACCTGTAAGGACACACCCCATGAGCACGAGCCGCGTGAAATCCGCTGAGCGTGTGCTCGACGTGCTCGATCTGCTGGCTCGCCGGGGTGTGCCGCTGGCGACCGCGGACATCTCCAGCGCCCTCGACCTGCCCAAGAGCACGACGCATCATCTGCTCAATGTCATGCGGGATCGACGGTTCGTCTCGTACTGGGCTGATCAACGCGCCTGGACCCTGGGTGTCTCGGCGTTCGAAGTCGGTGCGTCGTACATGCGCTCAGGCCCACTTCACCGTGAGGGCCAACGATTCATGCTGGCACTCACTCAGTCGACGGATGAGACGTCTCATCTCGCGGTACTACAGGGGTCTGACGTCATCTACCTCGACAAACGTGAACCACTGAAGCCGGGCGTGCGATTGGTGACCGAAATCGGGACTCGCCTTCCAGCGCATCTCACCGCAGTCGGGCGCGCGATTCTGAGCCGTCTGGACGTGGAACAGATCAGTGCGCTCTACGAGGGATACACCTGGCCGACGCGGACCGGAACGGGACCGTCGACGCTCGCCGAACTGCGAGAACTGCTCGCCGCAGCACGTGAGAGCGGATATGCGGTCGAAGAGAATGCGACGACATCCGGAATCAATTGCATCGCCAGCCCCGTGATCACGCGGGACGGTCGTCCGGTCGCAGCTCTCGGCGTCACCTTCCTCTCGGGCTCCAAATCGGCCGAGGAGAGTGCCCTGATCGCCGACCGAGTGCGCGCCGTCAGCGCCGAGTTCTCCGCCGATCTCGGAGATCGAATGGTGGAGACCCCGACCGCAGACATGTAGCCAATTTCTCCGTTCCGTACTTTTCGGGCCTTGTTTTCGTCTCATATTCAAGACTAGAGTCTCGTATACAAGACTTGCTGAATCACCACCGCATCATCATTGGAGTCCCATGAACGCCACCCCTGCCACCCATACAGCCACCCGAACCATTGAGGTCGGAATCGGGGCTGTCACCATCGCCGACGTCGTCGACGTCGCGCGCAACGGTTACGGCGTCGCATTGACCGCGGAATCACTGACCGCGATCGCCGAAAGTCGTGCACGCATCGAGGCCCTGGCCGCAGATCCCACGCCGGTCTACGGGGTTTCCACCGGATTCGGCGCACTTGCCACCCGGCACATTCCGGCGCATCTGCGGACGCAGTTGCAGCGCAGCCTGATCCGCTCACACGCGGCAGGTTCGGGACCGGAAGTCGAACGCGAAGTGATCCGGGCCTTGATGCTTCTGCGCCTGTCGACGCTCGCCACCGGAAGGACCGGAGTGCGCCCCGTGGTCGCACAGGCGTACGCCGACCTACTCACCGCAGGCATCACCCCGGTGGTGCACGAATACGGCAGCCTCGGATGCTCGGGAGATCTGGCACCACTGGCTCATGTGGCGATGGCAATCATCGGCGAAGGTTCCGTCCGCACCGCCGACGGTGAACTCACCGATGCGGCAACGGCATTGGCTGCCCATGGCCTCGAACCGGTGGTTCTGGCCGAGAAAGAAGGCCTCGCACTGATCAACGGTACCGACGGGATGCTCGGCCAACTGGCCCTTGCGATCACCGATCTCGATCATCTGCTCAAGTTGGCCGACATCGCTGCCTCCATGAGCGTCGAGGGCTTGCTCGGCACAGATCAGGTGTTCGCCGCGGACCTCCAAACGCTTCGCCCCCACCCCGGCCAGGGCGCGGCCGCGTCGAACATGGTGCGTCTGCTTGCCGATTCCCCGATCGTCGCCAGCCATGCGGGCCCTGACTGCACCAGGGTTCAAGACGCGTACTCACTGCGGTGCGCACCGCAGGTCGCCGGCGGCGCACGCGACACCGTCGATCACGCCCGCCTCGTCGCCGGGCGCGAATTGGCCAGTGCTGTCGACAATCCCGTTGTCACCCTCGACGGACGGGTTCGATCCAACGGTAACTTCCACGGAGCTCCCGTGGCTTACGTCTTGGACTTCCTCGCCATCGTGACCGCGGATGTCGCGGGTATCAGCGAACGCCGAACCGACCGCTTCCTCGATGTTGCGCGCAACCACGGTCTGACTCCCTTCCTTGCCGACGACCCCGGAGTCGACAGCGGACTGATGATCGCGCAGTACACACAAGCTGCCGTCGTGTCCGAACTCAAGCGACTCGCGAGCCCCGCCAGCGTCGATTCGATTCCCTCCTCGGCCATGCAGGAAGATCACGTCTCCATGGGATGGTCGGGTGCACGTAAGCTCCGCCAGTCCATCGACGGTCTCACCCGAGTTCTCGCGATCGAGATACTCACTGCAGCAAGAGGAATCGATTTGCGATCCCCACTCGAGCCCTCACCAGCCACCGGAGCCGTCCTTCGGACCCTGCGCGAGAAGGTGCAGGGGCCGGGCACCGATCGCTTCCTGTCCCCCGAGATCGAGGCCGCGGTGGACTTGGCGGCATCCGGTGCACTCGTTGCGGCCGCGGAGAACGCGATCGGCGCCCTGGCATGAGCGCGCCCGGAGCGCTGCGGCCTCGCCCCCGACCCGAAATCGAAGCACTCCCTCGATACTCCAAAGCCGCCGGCCTCGAGCAGGTTCGGTGGCGGGCGTCGAGCAACGAGTCGACGGTTGCACCCTCGGCGGCAATTCTCGAGGCCGTCAATCTCGCGGCCTCACACTCGCACTTGTATCCGTCGCTGTTCGGCGACACGCTGATCGCCCGGTTGAGCGACCGCCTGGGCGTCGGCGACGACCAGGTATTGGTCGGCGCCGGGTCATTGGCACTGCTCCAGCAGGTATTGACCGCATACACGGGCCCGGGCACCGAAGTCGTCTACCCGTGGCGCAGCTACGAGGCGTACCCGATTCTGATCGGAATCGCCGGGGCGAGCGGTGTACCCGTCGCACTCGATTCCGAACACCGGCACGATCTGAGTGCAATGGCGGCAGCCGTGACTCCGCAGACCCGCGCGGTACTCGTCTGCAACCCCAACAATCCGACCGGAAGCGAGTTCTCGACCGCCGAGTTCGTCTCGTTCGCACGCTCGATCCCGGGTGACGTCCTCATCCTTCTGGACGAGGCTTACCGGGAGTTCGCGACCAGCGATGTCGACGGCGTCGACCTGCTTCGAGCCTTTCCCAACATAGTCGTATTCCGAACCTTCTCCAAGGCTTACGGATTGGCCGGCCTTCGGGCCGGCTATGCCATCACCAATCCGGCGATCGCAGCGGACCTTTCCAGCGCGGCACCGCCCTTCGGGCTCAGCGCCGTTGCCGAGGCCGCGGCCTGCGCAGCGTTGACCGATCCGGCGCACACCGATTCGATAGTCGAAACGGTAACCGCGGGTCGCGCTCACCTACGTGAGCAACTCGCTGTGCGCGGCGTCGAGTCCGTCCCCAGCGGAGCGAACTTCGTCTGGATCCCTCTCGGCGAGAGAGCTTCTGCACTAGAAGCGGCTTGCGTCGCCCAGGGTGTCTCGGTCCGGATGTTCCCCGGCGAGGGAGTGCGGGTCACCGTCGGCGAGCGGGCCGCAGAAGACGCCGTGATCGCGGCTGTGGACGCTCTCGCACACAACCTTTGACCGACTGGAGAAAAGAATGTCCGTCCACGAACTCGCTCGGTCGATCGGTTCGAGTCGCCTGATCACCGACCCGGCGGTAATGGACTCGTACCGTCGCGACGAGGCCCATCTCGCCGAACCCGGCCATCCGGCAGCCGTCATGCTCGCTGAAACTGCGGCCGACATTTCCGAGGCTCTGAAATGGGCTACTGCTCACCGTGTCCCGGTGGTAACCCGCGGTGCGGGAACCGGTTTGGCGGGTGGCGGGGCAGCCGTCGAGGGCTGCCTGGTCATCTCGACCACTCGCATGCGCTCGATTCTCGAGGTCAATCCGGACGATCAGCTGGCTGTCGTGGAAGCCGGGGTGATCAACGCTGACATCAGCCGAGCAGCAGACGAGCACGGGCTGATGTACGCCCCCGATCCGAGCAGCTTCGAGATCTCCACGATCGGCGGAAACATCGCCACCAACGCCGGTGGACTGCGTTGCGTGAAGTACGGCGTCACCCGCGATTCAGTCCTGGGTCTCGAGGTTGTGCTCGCCGACGGTCGGATCGTGCGGACAGGCCGAAGGACCGTCAAAGGTGTTGCGGGATACGACTTGACCAGTCTTCTCGTCGGTTCGGAAGGAACACTCGGAGTCGTCACGAGTGCCACGCTCAAGTTGCAGCCCAAGCCCAAGAGAGCACCGGTCACCGTCGTCGGCAGTTTCGATTCTCTCCGCTCCGCAGCGGACGCGGTTGCCGCGGTCGTTCGCGACGGAATCGGGCCGAGCCTGCTGGAGCTGATCGATCGAGCAACCCTTCGCGCAGTCGACGACTGGAAACGAATCGGGTTGGAAGACAACACCGCCGCGATGCTGATCGCACAGGCCGATGGGGTCGACGCCGACGCAGCAGCCGCGGCGATGCAGAAACACTTCGAGCAGGCCGGCGCCGATTTTGTCGCCGTCTCACAGGACGCAGCAGAAGCCGCACAGCTACTCGAGATTCGCCGACTCGCCTATCCGGCATCCGAACGACTCGGGCAATGTCTGGTGGAAGACGTCGGGGTCCCGCGGTCGAAACTGCCCGACATGCTCGAAAGTATCGACCGGGCGGCCGCCGAGCACTCGGTCAAGATCATGACCGTCGCGCACGCGGGTGACGGCAACGTCCATCCGACCTTCGTCTTCGACCGCACTGCCGACGGCTCGGCCCCCGAAGCCGTGTGGACCGCCGCGGACGAGGTCTTCCGGCGTGCTCTCGAACTCGGCGGAACTCTGACCGGAGAGCACGGCGTCGGCGTTCTGAAGCGTCGCTGGCTCTCTCTCGAGCTCGGTGAGGACAGCATGCAACTGCACCGATCGATCAAGGCCGCGTTCGATCCACTCGGAATCCTCAACCCTGGTAAGGGTTTCTGATTCTCGAGCGGTGTTACACAGCATTTACGCGAAATCGGGTTTCAGGTATTGACGCCTGTATATACAGGCATATACATTTATCCGCAGTGACAGTGACCCAGCGCACAGAGCACCAGGCGCAAAAGCACCAAGCACGAAGAAGGTGGGCAATACCCCGACGTCGATTCCGTCGCTCGACGGGCTCGCAGCAGAAAGACAGGCCTATGACTCACGATGGACCGGCCGAGGTCATCCTCACTCCGGAACGACGCACTATCGACGTCGTCCCGGATGCAGAACGACACGGCACCCCGCGCAGCCAGTTCACTCTCTGGTTCGGCGCCAACATGCAGATCACGGCAATCGTCGACGGTGCTCTCGCCGTCGTATTCGGCGCGGACGCCATCTGGGCAATCGTCGGACTTCTGATCGGCAACATCTTCGGTGGCGCTGTCATGGCGCTTCACTCCGCACAGGGCCCGCGCATGGGCCTCCCCCAGATGATCTCGAGTCGCGCCCAGTTCGGCGTCAAGGGAGCCGTCGTACCGCTAGTTCTCGTCATCCTGATGTACCTCGGCTTCGCTGCCACCGGCACCGTGTTGGCCGGCCAAGCCGTCAACAAGATCCTGCACATCGACAGCCCCACCGTCGGCATCGTCGTCTTCGGTCTCCTCACCGCATTCGTCGCGGTCACCGGCTACAAGCTGATCCACATCGTCGGCAGGATCGCCACCGTCGTGGGCATCGTCGGATTCTCCTACCTGGCCGTTCGACTGTTCCTCGAGTACGACGTCGCCTCGTACGTCGGCATCAAGGGCTTCGACATCGTCACCTTCCTGCTCGCGATCTCGCTGGGTGCCGGCTGGCAGCTCACGTTCGGCCCGTACGTCGCCGACTACTCGCGTTACCTGCCGCGCAGCACCTCCGAGAGCACCACTTTCTGGTCGACGTTCCTCGGTAGCGTCATCGGATCACAGTGGTCCATGACCTTCGGCGCCCTCGTCGCGGCCTGCGCCGGCGACGCCTTCCTGGGTAACCAGGTCGGCTTCATGGGAGATCTGGCCGGACCCGCTGCCATCGCCTTCCTGATCTACTTCGTCATCCTGGTCGGCAAGCTGACGGTGAACGTGCTCAACGCGTACGGCGGATTCATGTCGATCCTGACCACCGTCACAGCCTTCAACGGCCAGTCACGAATCTCGAGCACCGCCCGTACCCTCTACATTCTCGGTTTCACCGCTGTCTCGGTGTTGATCGCGATCGCCGCCAGCGCCGACTTCCTGGACAACTTCAAGAACTTCGTCCTGGTGTTGCTGATGGTGTTCACGCCGTGGAGTGCGATCAATCTGATCGACTACTACCTGATCTCCAAGGAGCGCATCGACATTCCGGCGCTCTACGACGTCAACGGTCGATACGGAGCATGGAACTTCACCGCATTGGCTTGCTACGCCGCCGGCGTTCTCGCCCAGATCCCGTTCCTCGCCCAGAAGATGTACACCGGCCCCGTCACGGACATGCTCGGCGGCGCCGACATCTCCTGGATCGTCGGCATCGTGTTCACCGGCCTGATCTACTACCCGCTCGCCAAGCGCACCAGCAATCCGCCTACATCGATGATCTACCCCGATCACACCGCGATGACCGACTCTCGCGTCTGATCCCCCAACATCTTTCGAACTTCAGTTAAGCAAGGAGAACACCATGGAAATCAGCACCCCCGGCCACGAGCCGCGCCCCGTCCGTGCTCCCCGCGGCCCCGAGCTCACGACGCTCGGTTGGCAGCAGGAGGGCGCCCTGCGCATGCTCATGAACAACCTCGACCCCGATGTTGCCGAGCACCCGGACAGCCTCGTCGTCTACGGCGGAACCGGTCGCGCAGCACGTAGTTGGGCGGCATTCGACGCCATGGTCGCCACACTGAAGACGCTGAAGAACGACGAGACCATGCTCGTGCAGTCCGGCAAGCCGGTCGGTGTCTTCCGCACCAACGAGTGGGCACCGCGAGTGCTGATCGCCAACTCCAACCTCGTCGGTGACTGGGCGAACTGGGAAGAGTTCCGCCGTCTCGAAGACCTCGGCCTGACTATGTACGGCCAGATGACCGCAGGCTCCTGGATTTACATCGGCACCCAGGGAATCCTGCAGGGCACCTACGAGACCTTCGGCGCCATTGCGAAGAAGCGCTACAACGGATCGCTCGCCGGAACGATCACGCTCACTGCGGGTCTCGGCGGAATGGGCGGCGCCCAGCCTCTCGCCGTCACCATGAACGACGGCGTCGCGATCTGCGTCGACTGCGACATCACACGCATCGACCGTCGTATCGCCCACAAGTACCTCGACACCAAGGCCGACAGCATCGAGCACGCGCTCGAACTGGCGACAGCGGCACGCGACGCCAAGAAGCCGCTCTCCATCGGCCTCGAAGGCAATGCGGCAGAGATCTTCCCGGCTCTGCTGGAGATGAAGGCCCCCATCGACATCGTCACCGACCAGACCTCGGCGCACGATCCCCTCGCCTACCTGCCGATCGGGATCGACTTCCCCGACATGAAGATCATGTCGGAGAAGGATCCGCAGAAGTTCACCGAAGATTCCCGCAACGCGATGGCCGCGCACGTCAAAGCCATGGTCGGATTCATGGACGCCGGCGCCGAGGTGTTCGACTACGGCAACTCCATCCGTGACGAGGCCCGCAAGGCCGGCTACGACCGCGCTTTCGACTTCCCAGGATTCGTTCCGGCCTACATCCGCCCGCTCTTCGAAGAAGGTCTCGGCCCCTTCCGCTGGGCAGCTCTCTCCGGTGATCCCAAGGACATCGAGGCCACCGACAAGGCCATCCTCGAACTCTTCCCCGAGAACGAGCACCTGCGTCGCTGGATCACCATGGCAGGCGAAAAGGTTGCCTTCGAGGGCCTTCCGGCCCGCATCTGCTGGCTCGGATACGGTGAGCGCCACCTCGCGGGCCTCAAGTTCAACGAGATGGTCGCCTCGGGCGAACTGTCCGCGCCGATCGCCATCGGCCGCGATCACCTCGACTCGGGATCGGTCGCCTCGCCGTACCGCGAAACCGAATCGATGATCGACGGGTCCGACGCGATCGCCGACTGGCCGCTGCTCAACGCCCTGGTCAACACCGCGTCCGGCGCTTCGTGGGTCTCACTTCACCAAGGCGGCGGCGTCGGTATGGGACGCTCCATCCACGCGGGACAGGTGTGCATCGCCGACGGCACCGAACTCGCAGCCAAGAAGCTCGAAGCGGTTCTCACCAACGATCCCGGGATGGGCGTCATCCGGCATGCGGATGCAGGATACGACCACGCCATCGACACGGCGGCCACGCGCGGCGTCCGTATCCCGATGACCGAGAACTGAAACAGCTCCACCACCTCACCCTGAGTTAGGAATGACATTGACCACGAATGGTTCTCGAACCACAGTTCTGACCAACATCGGAACCCTCGTCACCAATGACCCGACTCTGGGTGAGGGCAAGCTCGGCGTACGACACGACGCGGCAATCGTTTTCGACGACGGCGTTGTTGCTTGGGTCGGCGATTCCGCCGACGCCCCGGCTGCCGATATCGGTCAGGATATCGGCGGTCGGGCCCTGCTCCCCGGTTTCGTGGAGAGTCACTCGCACCTGGTGTTCGGTGGCGAGCGGGCCGAGGAATTCGCAGCTCGCATGGCGGGCGAGAAGTACGCCGCCGGCGGCATTCGCAACACCATCGAAGCGACGCGCTCGGCCACCGACGAGCAATTGCAGGCCAATGTTCGACGCCTACTCGACGAATCCCTGCGCTCGGGCAGCACAACCGTCGAATGCAAGACCGGGTACGGGCAGAACACCGAGAGCGAACTACGCAGCGCACTGATCGCCGGACAGTTCACCGACGAGGTCACACTGCTGGCCGCCCATGTTCCACCACCCGAATATGCCGGCCGCGCCGATGATTACGTCGCCATGGCGTGCGACGAGATGATCCCTGCCTGTGCGCCACACGCGAAGTGGATCGATGTCTTCTGCGAGCGAGGAGCATTCAACCGCGAACAGGCTCATGCAGTCCTGAGCGCAGGCGTCGCCGCCGGACTGATCCCCCGCGTCCACGGCAATCAGCTCGGCGAAGGGCCAGGAGTCCAGCTCGCCGTCGAGATGGGAGCAGCGTCCGTCGACCACGTCACGTACGTCACCGCCGAGGACATCGATGCCCTGGCTCAGAGTTCTACCGTCGCAACGCTGTTGCCCGGCGCCGACTTCTCCACCCGCAACAAGTACCCCGACGCCCGCGCACTGCTCGACGCCGGAGTCACCGTAGCTCTGGGCGCCGACTGCAATCCCGGTACCTGTTACACCACGAGCCTTCCGTTCTGCATCGCAATTGCGGTGCGAGACATGCACATGACGCCCGCTGAGGCAGTCTGGGCAGCCACTGCAGGTGGCGCTCGGGCGCTGCAGCGCACCGACGTCGGAACCCTTTCTCTCGGAACACGTGCCGACGCCATCGCGCTCGATGCACCGTCGTACCTCCACCTCGCCTACCGCCCGGGCGTCCCTCTGGTGCGCGAGGTCTGGAAAAACGGCGCACTCGCCACAAGCTACTGAAATACACTCACCGGGAGGCCGTCGTGGCACATCAGATCGCAGTCGACATCGAACCCAAGCCGTGGACCGGGCGCTCCGACGGCACCACTGCCGAGCATCTGCGGTGGCATCATGCCGTGCAACCGTATTCAGCCGAAACAGCTCCCGGCGACTGTGTTCTGATCGGATTCTCCAGCGACGAAGGAGTCCGCCGCAACAAGGGCCGCCGCGGCGCCGCGGATGGCCCGGACGCATTGCGAGCGGGGTTGGCCTCCATGGCGCTGGCCGAACCACTGCAGATTCAGGACGCGGGAACCGTTGCCGTGTCGGGTGAAGAACTCGAGGCCGGTCAGGCCGCACTCGGGAACGCCGTCAGTGCCGCGCTCGATTCGGGACACTTCCCCGTGGTTCTCGGGGGAGGACACGAAATCGCCTACGGTACATACCTCGGCGTCGCGGGCTCCGAGTTGCGAACCGCCGGAGCCAAACTCGGAATCCTCAACTTGGATGCGCACTTCGACCTTCGTGGCGACCCGATCCCCAGTTCCGGCACGCCCTTTCGTCAGATCGCCGAGGACGAAGCCGCGGCAGGCACCTCACATCAGTACAGCGTGATCGGAATCAGCCAACCGAGCAACACCACTGCTCTGTTCGACACGGCTCACCGCCTTGGCGTTCGCTATCTGCTCGACGAAGAATGCGGAGTGATCGCTCGAGGCGTCGTGGATCAGTTCCTCGCAGACTTCCTCGACGACGTCGATCTTGTCTACCTGACCATCGACCTCGACGTGCTTCCCGCCGCCGTGGCGCCGGGCGTCAGCGCACCCGCGGCCTACGGCGTCAGCCTGGAAACAATCCAATACGTATGTGATCGAGTCACATCCAGCGGAAAGCTCGCGGTTCTCGATGTCGCCGAACTGAACCCGAGCCTCGACATCGACAATCGCACTGCCCGGACCGCTGCTCGCCTGATCCACCGGATAGTCACCAAGCACGTGCCGGTTCGGCGCTAGCATCGGCGCGCCTCCAGCGCATCGAGGATGAGATCGAGACCGTAGGCGAACTCACGCGTGTGGTCGTAAGCCGGACTCAGACCGTGATCGACGATCATCTCGTGAAGGAAGGGCAACTCTCCAGCCGGAAGGTGCTCGAGGATGTCACTCGCAACTTCTTCGACGTCGACGGGCCCGCCGATCGGCAGATTCGCCTCCTGGAGAACATATCCGCCGACGTAGCTGTCGATCAGCGAGACTCCGTGGGCGGCCATCGGGAGTGTGAACCCGGCCTTCCGGAGCACTCCGAGCACAGCGTCGAGATGACGCAGGGTCGCCGAGCCAGGGTTGCGTCGCGAATCCAGCAAACCGAGAGCCCAACGGTGCTGCGACAGGACTGTGCGAGCGGAAAAGGCGCGTCCGCGGATTGCATCTCGCCAATCCGCGCACTCGCCGTCGGGTAGGTCGATCGCCTCGAAGACCGCATCGACGAGGCCGTCGAGAATCGCATCTTTGTTGGGCACGTGGTGGTAGAGCGACATCGCCTCGATGCCCAACTCCTGGGCCACCCGTCGCATCGTGACAGCCTCGACACCACCCGCGTCGGCAACGCGGATCGCACCCTCGATTACGCGAGTCCTGTTCAGCGACTGTCGCGGCTGCCGTGACACACAGACTCCCCTCCGAGGAACGAATACGTTGACAACCTTACATCCGTAAGTCACCCTTACAGGTGTAAGCCTGCCTTACGTTGGTAAGGCGCTCGCGAAGGGAGACCGCAATGCCGATGCCGAGATGGTGGGGACACGTCAACAAGCGAGTGTTCAATCCGCGAGCGATCTCGAGCGGAAAGTGGCCGGTACTGACACACGTCGGACGCACATCCGGCACGACCTACCGGACCCCTCTCGACGCCTATCCGGTCGAGGGTGGCTATGTCTTCATTCTGGTGTACGGATCGGGCTCGGACTGGGTGCAGAACGTCTTGAAAGCGGGGAGCGCTCGACTGTCGGTCGACGAGACGGAGGTGAGCCTCGGCGCCCCGCGCCTCGTCGCGAAAGACGAAGCATTTCAGACACTTTCCTCAGACGTGTCCCAACCCCCGAGACTGCTCCGCATCACCGAGTACCTTCGGATGGATCTGATTACGGCCTGAGGCTGCCCGTCACGCGAGGACCTCACGCACGGCGGACCTGACTTCGTCCATGCTGCAACCGGATTCGATCAGTTCAGTACCCGTATGCACCAGCGAGTTGATCAACTTGGCGGTGAGCTTCGGGTCCGACACGCCACGGAGGCGAAGGGCCTCGACAAGCGGAAGTACAAGACTGTCGTGCATTTCCATGATCCGCGAATCTCGAAACGTTTGCGGGGTCAGCGTCGCCAGCGCTCCGACTATCGCATGCTCCCCGTCGGCTACCAGTTGGAGGTTTGCTTCGACGTAAGCCCATATCGGATCGTCTGCGCCTGCCATCGCCTCGACGATCTTGTCGTTCCAGCGCGGGAACATGTCTTCGACGACGGCACTGAGGAGATCTTCTCGGGACCGGAAGTAGTGGTAGGCACTCGACCTGGCGAGCCCGGCCTTCGCTGCCACCTCACCGAGCCCCGGCGGCCGGTCCGGGGTCTCGGACAGAAGAGCGTGTGCAGCGTCGAGGAGGGCACGCCGCTGAGCAGCACGATGCTCGACCACAGTGGGGGCATCGATCCTCGGCACCGAATCTCCTCCAGTCCCCTTGCGGGCTTACTCGCTCTGACGCAATCGACCGTCAACCATTTCGAGGATGCGGTCGCAGTGCCCGAGCACGTCGTGATCGTGGGTCACCATGATCGTAGCGACGCCGGCCTCGTGAGTTTCGCGCGAGAGCAGTTCAACCACCTCATGGCTACGTTTTCGGTCGAGAGCAGCCGTCGGCTCGTCGACGAGCAGTAGCGAGGGATTGCTCATCAATGCCCGAGCGATACCGACGCGCTGTCGTTCGCCGCCGGAGAGTTGACCAGGTCGACGATCCGCACGGTGGCTCATACCGACCGAGTCGAGCAATTCCTCGGGATCGCGCCCCGGCCGCCCCGTGAGCTTGGGAATCAGCCGAAGCTGATCGCGCGCCGTCAGCGCTGGAATCAGATTGCCGGATTGAAAGACGAAGCCGACCTTGTCTCGTCGAAGTTTGGCCAATGCACGGGCCGGCATCGCCGACACGTCGACGCCGTCGATGACAATCGTTCCACTCGACGGCCGACCGAGTCCGCCTGCCACAGCGAGCAAGCTCGACTTTCCAGCCCCTGACGGCCCGACGATCGCCACGAGTTCGCCGCCCGTGACCTCGAGGTCCACGTTGTCGAGGGCGAGCACTGTGGAGTCACCGTCACCGAATCGAAGACTGACAGCGGTCAATACCAGTCCGGTAGTGGTTTTTTCGACTGTGGTCATCGGTTTTCCCCCAATGCAGTGAGCGGGTTGACACGCGTAACGCGGACGATGGAAACGGCTGCGCCGATCAGCCCGAGTACCGCCAAGAGCACTGCGCCGTTGACGACAGGGCCGGACTCCAGAGCAAACGGCATCCCACCGCCTTCGAGTCCCGAGCCGAGCCCCAAGCCCAGCAACACACCGATGCCGATGGAACCAAGCAGCACTACCAGTGCCTGTGCCATGCCGTCGCGAAGCAGAAAGCCGGTGGAGGCTCCCATCGCACGCAACACTGCGAGTTCGCGACCACGCTGAACTGTCCAGATACTGAAGAATGCGCCGACGACCAGTGCGGAGATCGCGTACAGAAACGCCTTGATCATCGACATTGTCATCATTTCCGCGGAGAAGCCCGGTGAGGAGTCGAAAGATTCCTCGAGCGTCTTTGCGGACGTTCCCGCCGCCGCATCGCCCGATACGAGGTTCGGCAGTGTATCGTCCAGCCCGCGAATCGCGACAACACTCGCTTCGGAATACGCACTGGCGTTGGCGGTTTCGCCGATCTTGGCACCGGCGTGAACCTCCTGCCAGGTACGCAGGGGCAGGTAGGCGACGTCGACGTGCCCGAAAGTGCGCTTGTCTTCGGTGAATCCGACAACTGTCAGCTCCGTACCGAGTCGATCGAGTATCACCGTGTCACCGATCGCAACACCATCATCACGGAAGGTAGAGCTGACGATGATGTCCGTGTCGGCTTGCAGTCCCCTCCCGTCGGCGGTGACGGGCTCGAGGAAGGAGCCAGGTTCGATACCGAAGAGCGTGAGATCGACAGGTGTGCCACTGCGAGTTTTTGCATTGACGATCATGTTGCCGAAGAGCTCGGCGTCTTGGACATCGGGTTGCATGCGCCATGCCTGCGCCTGCTCCTCGGTGACGACCGAGCGCGAAAACGCCGAGTCGGCTTTGGTGTCCGGCGCGAAGGCAAACGCCTGAATCGGCGTCCGCTGCAAAGCGGACACACCATCGTTGACCAGGCCGGACGAGAGGCCGGACAGGATCACCATCAGGATCGAGATGAGGGCAACCACGGCACCCATCAAGAGGAAACGATTTCGCGCAAACCACAGTTCACGCAGGGCGAGGAACATTCGGGAAGCTCCAAAGTCGTCGGTGCGAGTTACGCCGACTTTTATCGACGCCTTGTCGAAATCATATCGACAAGGCGTCGAAAAACTATGTGAGGTGCGTTACTACTATTCGTAGTAGACATCGTGAGGCGCTGAGCGTCGTATCAGTCCCCGACGCCCACTGGCCGATCGCCGACAATCGAGATTCGATCCATCACACGACGAGCCGGGAAGTAGTCACTGGCCGCGTAATGCTGGCAGGTCCGATTGTCCCAGAAGGCAACAGTATTCGGCTCCCACTTCAGTCGGACCTGGAATTCCGGACGATTGACGTGGCGATACAGCATCGCGAGAAGTTCGTTCGATTCCTCTTCGGATACGCCCAAGATCCGTTGCGTGAAGGTCATGTTGACGAACAACACCCGCCTGCCGCTTTCCGGAATGACCCGAACCACCGGATGCTGCACCGCGGGGAACTTCGGACGCAACATCTCGACCGCATCCGCCGGCATCGACCTGCCGAACGAGTTGATCCAATCATGTTCTGCAACAAGCGGGTCGATACGCTTCTTGACGTCTTCCGGAAGCAGATCGTAGGCAGCAGCGGTGTCAGCCCACAACGTGTCACCACCCACCTCTGGCACCTCGACTGCACGAAGTACGGCGGCAAATGAAGGAAACTCGTGCCACGTCACGTCGTTGTGCCAGTTGTTCTCGACGCCGCCGACCATCGCATCCTTGGCCAGCGTCGTGACATCGACGTCCGCCTGCCCTGGCTGCGTGTACTTGAAGAACGGATGCTGTTCGAGATCGCCCCAACGCTCGGCAAAAGCTCGATGTTCTGCTCGGCCGAGGTCCTGATCCCGAAAGAAGAGGACTTTCCATTCGAGGAGAGCGCGGCGAAGTTCCGCAATCACGGCATCAGACAGGTCCCCACCGAGTCGAATGCCGGAGATTTCCGCTCCGATCGTCGGCGTGACCGCCTTGACCGCACAGTGTTCGTACAGCGCCGGAACTACGGACTCGGGATTCCGGCGAGCGACAAGTGGACCATAGGCAGCAAGCGGATCGGTGGGGATCGGAAAGATCGTTGCCGCAGGCAAAAGGGTAGCCATCAAGGCACTTCCTCGGAATCGACGATGTCGTAACGGACAAAATCCAGATTAAGGCTATGTCCTTAACGTGTCAACGGTCACGTTCTCCGGCGCGCACCTTGACCCTGACGCCGCGTCAGGGTTGGAGAATGGTTTCCACAGACGAAATCCGAATCGACAAACGGGAGGGCGAGGCGATGATGACCATCGGCGAGCTGGCGAATCTGGCCGGCACCACCGTCAGATCCGTGCGCTACTACCACTCGAACGGGCTTCTCGAAGAACCACAACGCCAACCCAACGGCTACCGCATGTACCGGGCGGTGGACCTGGCACGACTGAGCCGCATCCGCCGCCTGCGCGATCTGGGGATTCCTGTTGCCAAGATCGCCGAACTGCTCGACGGCGACGCTCACGACACCCGGTCCGCACTCGACGCACTCGACAAGGAACTGGCAGCCAAGGCCGAACAGATCGCGGTTCAACGTGCTCACATCGAGTCGCTACGCCGCAACGCCGATCCCGAACTACCCGACGCGTTTTCGGAAGTGCTCGCACAGTATGTCGTTGCCGGTGCACCGACAGCGTGGATCGACAACGAGCGCGAACTCCTGATCCTCGCGCTCACCGTCTCCGGGGGTGATCCTGAAGTCTGCGATTCACTCCTGAGCGCACACCGCCGGGCGTTGGCGAAGCCGAACCGCAAGCAGGCAATCGAATTGATTACTCGCATGTACGCCCTCACCGACGCTCCGGCGGACGCCGACACGATTGCGGCCCTTGCCATTCAGTTCTGCGATTTCACCGAGAGAGTGCTTCCTGAACAGGCCGCACCGGAACGCCCTTCACCCACCCGGTTGGTAGCGGTGCTGCGCGAGCACCAAGCAGATCGAAGAACCCCGACCCAGGAAAGATTCGCGAAGGCTGTAGCGGCCGAGTTCGCTGCCCGCCAGTCTCGACCCTGAAACTCCGCCACTGAATCCCCACATCGGAAGTGGGGTGATCAACGCTGCCCGAAAATGGGCTCGAAACAAGGACACGACACGACAATGACTGGATCCATCATGCCCAGATCACGCACGCCTCGACCACGAAAGTGGCTGGCTACCACAATCGCCGCCGCCGCACTCGCAGTACCTGCACTGGCGGCGTGCTCGGATCCTGCTGCTCCGCAGGAAGATCCACAATCGAATCTCAGCGCGTTCTACGACCAGGATGTCGAATGGGGGCCATGCGCCACAGACACCGGAACATCGACGGCAAGTGACTGCGCCATGGTCACAGTACCTTTGGACTATTCCGCCCCTGACGGCAAGACAATCGAAGTGGCGATCTCGCGGGTCGCGTCCACCGACCCTGCACAGCGACGCGGGATCTTGCTCACCAACCCTGGTGGCCCGGGCGGCCGAGGACTGGGATTGCCCGAGATTCTGAATGCCGGGATGACACCGGAAGTCGCAGCGGCATACGACGTCATCGGCATGGACACCCGAGGGCTCGGCAAGAGCACGCCGATCGACTGCGGCGTCGAGCAGATGACATGGATGCGTTCACCGGGTACCACAGAGGAAGGGTGGAACGAAAGTGTTGCGCTCGCACGCGAGGCCGCTGACACATGCTGGGACAAGTACCCGGACTATCTGCCGCACATCAATACTCAGAACATCGCCCGCGACCTCGACGTGATTCGTGGCGCCCTCGACCAGGAGAAGGCGTCGTACTTCGGGTGGTCGTACGGCACATATCTTGGTGCGACCTATGCGCAAATGTTCCCAGACAGGATCGACCGTGTGGTTCTCGACAGCGCACCGGACCCGAAGAAATACGGATACGAGATGTTCCAGGACATGGGCCCGGCCAATGAGAAAGCGATCGACGGATTCTCACAGTGGGCAGCAGAACGCAATTCCACCTATGCACTCGGATCGACGCCCGCCGAAGTTCGCGCCCTCATCGAGAAGCTGATCTCGGACGCTGCCACCACTCCGATTCAGATCGGTGACTACGCCGTCGACGATCACGTCCTTCCATTCCTGATGTACGTCAACGGAACCGGGGACACCGAAAAGGAAAGCGAGGCATTCGCTCAGGTATTGGTTCAGTTGCGCGAACTCGCCGCAGGCAAGACCGTCGAGGACATCCATCCCCAGCTGACGGGACTGATGCAGGCGTGGTTCCAGACCGAATTGGGGACCGGCCCTGACTATGCCGGAACAATCGCCATTGTCTGCGGAGACGTGTCGATGCCGAGCGATCCCGCGTGGTATCGCAACAAGTTGGAGGAGCACCGTGGTGATCAGCCGATCTTCGCCGGCACGCACAACACGATCATGCCCTGCGCGTTCTGGCGCAGTGAGGCCCCGAAGCGGATCGACATCGACAACAACGTTCCGGCATTGCAGATCCAGGCAACCGGTGACACCCGCACGACGTACGACGAAGGCCTCGGCATGCACGAAGCGATGAAAGGCTCACGGCTCGTGACAGTTCCAGGCCGCACTCATGCGGTGTTCCCGGGCTACGCGAATACTTGCGCAAACGCCGCCGTCAACTCGTACCTGCTCGACGGCTCACTGCCCGCCGAAGACGTGGTGTGCGAGTCGTGACGATATCCGGCGATCCCATCACCGGAAGACCTGCGTGATCTGATGCGCGATTGCCCCTCGACAATCGCGCATCAGGCAGACAGAATAGTTCGGTGAGTCCCATTCATCGGGCCGATGGCGAGGTTTCCGCAATTGGTCGTTCCACCGAGATCCTGAAGACTTTTCGTGACAGCTCAGGCGTTCTCAGCGCAGCAGCGCTTGTTCGACGGACAGGCATGGCCAAAACAACGGTGTATCGAATGGTCGACGATCTCGTCCGAGTCGGGTTGCTCGAACGGCAAGGAACCAACTACCGCTTGGGTCTCCTCCTGTTCGAGATCGGCGAATCTGTTCCACGGCAGCGAAACCTCCGCGAAGCAGCGCGGCGCCACCTTTCGGCCTTGCGTGAAGCAACGGGGCACAACGTGGGACTCGCTGTATTGGACGGTTTCGACGTGGTTTACCTTGATGTCTTCCGTGGCGACGACGGACCACGCCTTCCGCAGCAAATCGGTGGTCGGTGGCCTGCACACGCAAGTTGTTCCGGCAAAGCAGTATTGGCGTTCACCAACTCTCGGGATTTCACGATGCCCACTGTCCTCGAAGCACACACCGAGAACACCATCACCGACCCCGAACTCTTCCACCGAGAACTGGATCGTGTTCGCAAGCGTGGTGTCGCCTTCGACCGCCAGGAAGCATTTCCCCGGATCGTCGGCGCCGCAGCACCAATATTCGGCCCGGACGAAGACGTCCTCGGCGCCATCTCCATTTCCGGTATGGCAGGCCGAATAAATCTGACCCGTATCGACGCGGCGGTGCGGACGACGGCAATCGCCATCTCACGTGATCTCTCGAGTGCCCAGTCCGTCGTCCGCCCTGTCCTACAACGACGCTGACGCCGTCAACCGCGCCCGACGTACGGCATCCGGTTTGCCATGATCGTCAGAGTCGGGACATTCACGTCGAGTGGTAGATCTATCAGTTGCACAACGGTGTTCGCGACATGACGAGGATCGAATGTCGGCTCGGGCCTGGTGGTGCCGTCAGCTTGTCGTGCCGAGTGGCCGATTCCGGCTGTCATGTCAGTTGCCGCATTGCCGATGTCGATTTGACTGCAACAGATGTCGAATTCTCGGCCGTCGAGAGAGATCGACTTCGTCAAACCTGACACACCGTGTTTGGTCGCGGTGTAGGCGGCACTGTCAGGCCGGGGCGTGTGAGCGGAGAGCGACCCGTTGTTGATGATCCGGCCTCCTCTCGGATCCTGTGTTTTCATGATACGAATCGCTTCACGCGCACAAAGGAATACGCCGGTGAGATTGGCTGCGACTGTCGCGTTCCACGCTTCAGGATCGATCTCGTCCACACTCCCCGACGGACCGAATGTCCCTGCGTTGTTGACAAGCACATCGAGTCTGCCGACACGCTCAGTCACGGATGTGAACAACCGGTGAACCGATTCGGGCGAGGACACATCAGCGGGAATTACCACTGCACGCTCGTGACCCCCACCTGTCGCTTCCAAGCTCACGCTGTTTCGACCAGCCAATACAACGTGGTGTCCTGCATCGAGTAGACCTCTGGCCATTGCGCGGCCGAGTCCCGACCCTGCACCGGTCACGACCACGACTCGGCCGACACGCTCAGTGATTGTCACCGTGTACCTCCGTTCCACGCCTGCCCACCAGGAAATCGAAATCGACTCCGCGGTCGGCCTGCATCACATGATCCACGAACAGTCGTTGATACCCACTCGTACTCTTTTGTACGCGTGGCGGCAACGCCTCGAGACGCCTGGCCAGCTCGTCGTCGTCGACGAGTACACGCAAGACTCCACGAGCAACATCCAACTCGATCAAATCACCATCCCTGACCGCGCCGAGAGGCCCACCGGCTCCCGCTTCAGGCGCAACGTGCAAAACGACTGTGCCGAAGGCTGTTCCGCTCATTCGCGCATCCGAGATCCTGACCATGTCTCGCACACCCTGCTCGAGCAGCCTTCGAGGGAGTGGCAGATTACCTACCTCTGGCATACCCGGAAACCCCTTCGGTCCAGCACCGGTGAGGACGATGACGTCGTCGGCTTCGATGTCGAGATCCGGCGAGTCGACGCGCGCCGAGAAGTCGTCCATTCCGTGAAACACGACCGCACGACCCACGTGGCTGAGCAACTCGGGCGACGCCGCAGACGGCTTGATCACTGCACCGTTCGGCGCGAGATTGCCGGTCAATACCGCTATGCCGGCTTGCTCCAGCAACGGTGCCGCCGTGCTACGAATTACGTCGTCATCCCAAATCGTTTCGCCGGAGTTGTTCTCACCGAGAGTCATTCCGGTAACCGTGGCGGCATCCAGATGGAGGATGTCTCCGAGCTCGGCGATCACCGCGGGCAGTCCGCCTGCGTAGAAGAAATCTTCCATCAAATAGGTACCCGAAGGCATGAGGTTGACCAGCAGGGGAACGTCACGACTCTGCTCCCCGAAATCGCTGAGTTCGAGGGGAATTTCCAGCCTCCCGGCGATGGCAAGCAAGTGCACCACAGCGTTGGTGGACCCACCGATAGCCGTGTTCACCTTGATCGCATTCTCGAATGAATTTCGGTCGACGACCGAAGACATCGTCAGGTTCTCGACGACCATCTCCACGATTCTCACGCCGCTGTCGCGTGCAAGTACACGTCGCCGTGAATCCACTGCCGGGATCGCAGCATTACCGGGCAGCGTGAGGCCCAAAGTCTCGACAATCGAAGCCATCGTCGACGCGGTGCCCATAGTGTTGCAGTGACCAGGCGATCGAGACATCGCCGATTCCGCTGCTCTGAACTCACATTCGCTCATGCACCCCGCTCGCACTGCTTCACTCATCTCGAACACCGAGGTTCCAGATCCGACAGTTTTACCTTGATGGCGGCCGTTCAACATGGGCCCACCGGATACGACAATGGTGGGAAGGTCACAACTGGCTGCGCCCATTACCAGCGCCGGGGTGGTTTTGTCGCAGCCGCAGAGCAGTACGACGCCGTCGATCGGATTGGCTCGAATCGACTCCTCCACGTCCATGCTGACGAGGTTCCGATAGAGCATCGTGGTGGGGCGGATGATCGTCTCACCCAATGACATCACCGGAAACTCAACTGGAAATCCGCCCGCTTCGATGACACCCAGTCGCACCTGCTCGGCCAGATCTCTGAAGTGAGCGTTGCACGGCGTGAGCTCGGAATACGTGTTGCAGATACCGATAACCGGTCGGCCGTCGAACATCCGATCAGGGATACCCTGGTTCTTCATCCACGAGCGGTGGATGAATGCATTGAGATCATTGCCTCCGAACCAATCCTGCGAGCGAAGTGTTCTACTCGTCGGTGTTCTACTCATCCGAACCCTCCAAACCAAGGATTGCCCTTGCCTCCCCAGGTGTTGCAGGCTGCATTCCGAGTCGCTGGACGATGTCGACGATGTTCTCCACCAAACGAACGTTCTCGGCCGGCTCCCCATTCGCGAGAAACGGATAGTCTTCGATTCCCACACGCACGTGCCCACCGAGCACGAGTGCATGAGTCAGACCACGCAGTTGATCTGGCCCGCTGATGCTCACGGAGAAGACCGATTTCTCCGGTAGGTGTTCCACCATCTGCTGCAAGATCTGCGGGGAGTACGGCATCGCATTCTGAAAAGTTCGATCAAGTCCCAGTACAAGATTGACGAGGTGCGGGCCAGGCTGCTCTTCGGTCAACGTACGTATCTCCTGGAGCAGATGTGACGGGCTGAAGGCCTCCCATTCAGGTTTGATTCCTAGTTCGCGCATTGACGCTGCCAGTTCGGCGGCACGACTGGGCGGCGTGTCCATCAGTACCTCACCGACCGGTGATGTCACATAGGCCGTGATGGCATCGAGCGTGCATGTGTCTGCTCCGCCATGCAGGCCCTGCAGCCTCGCGTCCCAGTCCACGACGCGCGTTCCGTCACTGCGAACACTCACCATGTCACCGTTGACTCCGCCGCCGGTCGAGTTGTTGATCACGATGTCGCAGCTTTGGCGGACAAGCGTATTCATCCGCCGATAGATTGCGGCATCACAGGTCGCTTGATCGTCCGGTCGTCGAGCATGAAGTGCTGCCACGCTGGCTCCAGCGCTGTGGCAGCGTGCCACATCCGCCGCAATCTGCTCAGGCTGAGTCGGAATGAACGGATTGTCGGCAACAGTGAGGAAGCCACCCGTCGGGGCAACTGTGACGATGACCTTGTCTCGCAGATCGCTCATGCCGGAACGCTCTTGTAGCTGGATGCGGCGAAGAACATGGCAATCGCCGATGCCCCAGGGTCCTCGACGCCCCTGGCGTGTTCTCCCACGTAGGTCGCGCGTCCGCGGCGGGCGAGCATCGCGCGAGTCGATTCGGCGCCGAGCCTCGCAGCCGTGGCCGCAGAGCTCAAGGCAGCAGACAAGGTTGCCCCGCTGACTGCCGCCTCGGTCAATGCGCTGGTTGCGGGGACCATGGCGTCGACCATGGTCTTGTGACCCACCTGGGCATTGCCGAGACGCTGCACCGCAGCTGTCGCCGTACCTAGGGCAGAAGCCAAGTCTGTTGCGGTCACTTCAACTCCAGAGACTGCTCCGATCCGGCCGAACCACAGACCGAGAAGTGGTCCGCTTGTCCCACCGATGCCGAGAAACGCATCCGACGTACGGGCGAACACTTCACCAGGACTGGTCGGCGGGTCGGAACGAAGTCGTTGCACCGCACTTCGCAGGCCCGTCCGCAGATTCATTCCGAAATCGCCGTCTCCGACAAGCCGGTCCAAATCTGTGAGGGAATCGAATTGATCTTCGGCGGCGTCGGCAAATCGATCGATCCACGCCCGAGTGTCCCCAACGCTCAACGTTGTCATCATGAAACTCTTTTCAGTAGTGCATATTCGAGTTACCAAGCGAGAGCGGGAGTGCGTACCGTTGCATCCCAGAGATCCACAAACTCCTCGGTCGAACGGAGAAGGGTGATAGAGAGCCCGTGCATATCCAATGCAGTGACGAAAGAACCTGCAATCACCCGATCCAAACCGATACCGGCATCCCCGAGGAAAGACTTCAATTCTGCAGTGGCAATCGATAATTCGAGTCCATGTGTTGCCCCTAGCCCATTCACTATCGCTATCACACCATCCCCGCGCTCCACCCCGACAGCATCGAGGATCGGCTCCGACAACTGCGCCACGAGTTCGGCGGCAGGAACCGTCGGACGCGTCTCACGTCCACGCTCGCCATGGATTCCGATGCCGAACTCCATCTCCCCCGGCGCCAGTTCGAAGGACGGACGATCCTGTCCGGGAGCCGTGCACGAGCGGAAAGCTGCACCCAACGTCGCCGACGCCGCCACCACCCGGCGCCCCAGGTCAGCGATCTCGGAAAGCGCCCAGTGCCGTTCCGCGGCCGCCCCACAAATCTTCTCCACGGCGATTACCGCAGCGGTACCACGACGTCCAGGTCCACCCTCGTCTGCAGTCGTCGTCGCGAGGTCGTCGTCGACCATCACGATCTCCACTTGCCGCTCAGTTCCGAGTAACTCGGCCGCGATCGAGAAATTCAGTTTGTCTCCGGTGTAGTTCTTCACGATGAGAAGTGCACCCCGTCCGGTCTCGACAGCATTGACCGCAGCACGGATCTGAAAGGCTGTGGGACTGGCGAAGACCGACCCAGGAACTGCGGCGTCCAACATGCCGGATCCGACGAACTCCGCGTGTAACGGCTCATGCCCGGCCCCGCCACCTGAGACCAACACAACTTTGTCTCGGGCGACAACCGCGCGAGTCACAAACAACGGATCTCGGTGGTAGGAGAGCATTTCCGGGTGCAGGATCTGAAGTCCTTCGAGCGCTTCGCGGACTACATCCTCGGGCCGGTTGACCACATGGCCGATCATGACGAACTCTCGGACGCCGACATTGGGCCGACAGGGAAGCGAACCGCAAACGCACTCACACACGTGCGAACGTTGTCACCGACCCGTATCCCAGCCGCCGCTGCGGGCTCGTTGACATACGAAACAGTTCCGTTGTGCCACATATCCATTCCATTGCTGATCTCGGCAGAGTCGTGACTGACCGCTACGCCGGCAAGTCCCGAATCTCCCATGCGGACGATTCCGATGATCCCCGCGTTGTCCTTGCCGATTCCGGCATCGTTCAGCACAGCCAACGCACAGCCCGTCGCAATCGCCATCCGCCCTGACTCTTGACCTCCGTTGGATGCCGCAACGACGATGCGGTCGCGGTCCGACCGTTCGATCTGCGACATACTGTCCATGACGACAATCTGTCTACCGTTCTCCACACCGACAATGTTCCGAAACATCAGTCGACGCTCCTCTCTATCAGTGCCAGCACTTCTTCGGAAACGCGGCTGCCCACACGCACACCCGCTGCGACTGCAGTCGGATTGGCATACGTCACGATGCCGCACTCCCACACGTCCTTGCCATCTCCGATACGCGAACTCTCGTGTCCGACTGCAATGCCGACGATCTTCTGGGCGTCGATCGCAGCCAAACCTGCGATTCCTGCCTTGTTCTTCCCTATGCCGGCGTCATTGCACACCACAACACGAACCCCGAACCCGACGGCGTACTCTCCAGCACTCGTCCCTCCGTGTGATCCGGTCACGATCACATCACCGGCCTGAGCCGAGGAAGCAAACGCAATCGAATCCATGATCCACACTCTCTTTCCGTTAGAGGAATGAACCAAAGTAGGTTCGGCACCTTCGGTTTCAACTACTCGCATGGACATCCACCCCTAGAATTCGACGTGCCTGATCAGGACTTGCGGGTTCACGCCCGTACCGCCGAGCGATCGAAACAACTTCGGCGACCAGATCAGGTGTGGAGGGGTATCCCAGTTCTTCGTAGTGGTAGTCACCGGCACCGATTGCTACATGGCCCCCGCGCTTGATCGACTCCTCCGCTGCTGCAAGAACATTGCCTCGGTAGGCCGAGACGATCCACTCCACTGGAAGATCAGTCGGCAGGAGGTCCAGTTGCGCACGTAGCCCTGCTGCTGTCGCCGGATGTGCAGCCGGAAACTCGTCACCACCGAGAATGAAAGCGATCACCAATGGTGACGACGGATTCCGCACCCTTGCGTGGGCGAAGATCGCGCGCGTCCAACTCACGTTGAATGACGTCTGATACGGCACCAGACCCAATTCACCAGCGCGCGAAAGTAACTCGATCTGTGTTCGAGTGTCGTTGACGAAGACCCTGGAATCGGTTGCGAACAAGCCTGTCGTCGCATCGATCAAGTCCATCGCCGCACAGCCCATATCGACGACCAAGAAGTCGGAACGTCGTTTCGGATCACTTTGGTTCGGGGCAAGATTCGACAGCCGCTCATCTATCGTGTAGCCGGGAACATTGGCCATCGACGGCGCAAGCAGCAGATTCGATACCGCCCGAACCCGCTCGACGATCTCTCCGTAGGTCGCCGCCGAGTGATCCACGCCGCCGTCCACGGCTCGACCGTGAAAATGCATCAACGACGCCCCCGCATCCTCACAAGCGCGAGCAGTGTCGGCTATTTCGCTGGGCGTCCACGGAATGTGGGGATTGGGTGCGCGCATGGTGTTCTCGTTGACGTGCACTCCGATGATTACCGGTTTCTCCGTTGTATTGGACGTTGCGTCAAGAGTCATGTCGCTCCTTCGCAAGATTCCAACCGGCTGTCATCGACTGACCTCCGTCGACCGTCCACGTCTGACCCGTCACGAAACCGGCGCCGGGACCAGCGACAAAGGTCACGACTTCGGCAATCTCAGCCGGCTCCGCGTAACGGCTCAACGGGATCGACTGCAAGATGGCGCTCTGCATTTCAGGGCTCTGGGCCCGACTTGCAAGCGGTGTCCGCGTCGAACCCGGTGCAACACAATTGACTCGGATCCCCTCGCCGGCGAGCTCGATCGCGAGTTGTGTGGTCAACGCGACCACGCCACCTTTCGAGGCGGAATACGCGGCACGGTCTACGCTGCCGCGTAGGCCGGAAACCGAGGCAATTGTCACCACCGATCCGCCGCCATCTCCGGCGAGCAGATCCACGAACTCCCTGACCACCGCAAACGTGGAAACGAGGTTCAGCTCGAGGGTTCGCCTGAATCGATCGGGTGTGGTGTGCCGGATCGGCGCGTTGTCCGCGGTTCCCGCCGAGGTCACAACCGTGTCGACACGACCGAACAGCTTTTCGGCGACGTCGCGAAGCCGTCGGATATCCCCCTCATCGGTGACATCCACTCGAACGCCGACTGTCCGTGTATCTGGTTCTGGCGCAGTGTCTCCGGATGTATGCGACAGGTCGGCAGAGATGACATTCCAACCCAAGTCGGCGAATCGTTTGCACGTTGCCAGGCCGATCCCCGATGCGCCACCAGTGACGATCGCTACCTTCCTACTCACGACTACAGCACCTTCCTCATGTCGCGAATGGGATTCGACCCGTCCCACTCCTTCGATGCAGCCTCGACTGCGCGAAACAGATCACCCTTCCTTCCGCTGACCTCCGAGATTTCGATGACTGTTCCCGGATACGGGCCGTCCTCGTAGTACACGAATCGCTCGTCCGGAGCGCCACTACCGGACCTACCACTCTGCAATTCGACGAGCCCTCGGTTCTTGGATTCCTCCATATATCGATCGAAATCCGTTGTCCAGTAGGCAACATGTTGAAGTCCTTCGAGCCCGCGATCGGCGAACTCGCGAAATGCCGACGGCTCATCGTTGTGTTGTTGAATCAGCTCGATCTGCGCGCTTCCGCTGTGCGCGAGCGCCACACTGAATCGAGGCGCACTCGACTTGCCACGGAAGACGAAGTCGTTCAACGGTTGGTCCTCCACGAAGAAGAAGGGGCCAACGCCGACAACGTCGATCCAATGCTTCAGCGCACTGTCGATGTCGTTGACCACAAAACCCAATTGGCGCAAAGGCCCGAAGTATCTACTCACGAAGTCCTCGTTTGTTCGTTGCCGACGAAACCACGGTCGACGACTGTGATCCTGATAAGTGATGATGTCCTGCGCATGCTCGCCTGAAGAATGAAGAATTCCCGTTGATCGGGAATCTTCCGGGCCGAGACTCGGCTCAAACCTGCTCAGGTGCAACCAAGGTTCCGGCGTCGCGCTCCGCCCGGTAATCCAGAGTCAGTTGGGCGTTGGCCTTGTCGGCCTTTCTGGTGATCACCTTGAGCAGCAGCACGATCAATGCTGCCGTCGCCAGCACCGCGGAGTACACCCCGATTGCCGGTGTGAAACTGTTGGTCGCGTCCTTGATCCAGCCGGTGACCTGTGGACCGAAATAGCCTCCGAGGTTACCCATTCCGTTGATGACACCGAAACCTGCCGCCAAGGCAGCGCCGGTAAGGAAGCTCGAAGGCATGGTGATGAAGATGCTCATCGAACTGTAGAGACCGATCCCGGCGATGCAGAATCCGAAGATGGCGACAACCGGTGTGGTGAAGAACAGCGCAGCAATAGCAAAACCGAGTGCTGCGACCGATGCGGCGATGGCGAAGTGCACGGGGCGCTCTCCGGCGCGGTCCGAATGGCGCGTCCACCAGATCATCGGTCCGATCGCAATCAGTGCAGGTAGTGCGGCAACCCATCCGATCTGATTGGTGCTCATCCCGAATTGCGCGTAAATCTGCGGCATCCAAATCTGGAAACCGTTGAGGCTGAAGGTGAAACAGATGAACACGGCGATCAACACCAGTACTCGTGGGTGCACGAGTCCCTGGAGGAAGCTGTGCTTACCGACGACCGCTTCGCGCTCTTGCGCCTCCGACTCGAGCGTATCGGTGAGCCAACCGCGTTCTTCCTCGGAGAGGAACTCCGCCTCGGAAGGCTTGTCCCGCAGAACCTTGTAGATCACAAACGCCATGACCACGGCGGGGACGCCGGTGAGAATGAATACCCATCGCCATCCGGAAAGCCCGAGAAAGCCGTCGATAGCCATCAGGTGTGTGGTGATCGGAGTACCCAGGCCGGAGATACAGATGAAGGTCACGATCCACGCCATTGCTTTGCCTCGATCCCGATTCGGGAACCACTTCGAGACGAAGAACAGCATGCCGGGCGAAAAGCCGGCTTCGGCAATACCCAACAGGAATCGTGCTGCCACCAATCCGCTGGCACCCTGAACGAACGCGGTTCCGATGGTGACCACGCCCCACGTGATCATGATTCGTGTGATCCAGCGCCGCGCACCGACCTTTGTGAGGATGTAGTTGCTCGGGGGTTCGCAGATCGTGTAACTCCAGAAATAGATTCCGGCCGCAAACCCGAACATCGAGGCCGATATTCCGAGTTCTTTGTTCATCGTCAATGCTGCAACGCCGATGTTCAATCGGTCGAGATACAGGACGATGTATGCCAATCCGATGACCGGCATGAAGCGGAGCATGACCTTCCGGACGGTCCTGGCCGGAAGGGGAAGTTGCTCGGTGACTGTTCTTTCGTGACGCATGATTCACCTCGTACTCATTCGAACACATCATTGTGATGGCTGACACAGAGACGATGCGGGTCGCGATTCGAACTTCACAGACACGATTCCCGATGATCGGTACTCGATTCGTGAGCAATCGACCGGCCGCGGTGACAAGAAGGCGGAGTGCCTGTCGGTTTCGACAGGCACTCCGCGCGGTGAAACATAGGCGTTCCGGGGGTATTCAGCCAGTCAGCTCGCTTTTGATCTCGTTCTTGAGAACTTTGCCGACCTTGGAGCGAGGTAGATCGTCCCAGACGATGACTTGCTTCGGAGTCTTCACACTTCCGATGCGAGACTTCACGAAAGCCATCACCTCGGCGCCGTCGATGTCTGCGCCGAGGTGTGGCTGCACCACTGCCACAACACGTTCGCCCCACTTGTCGTCCGGCAACCCGATCACTCCGCAGTCCTGAATCCCCGGATACGCCATGAGTGCCTGCTCCACCTCGACCGAATAGACGTTGAAACCGCCGGTGATGATCATGTCCTTCGCACGATCGACGATGAACAGGAAATTGTCCTCGTCCAGGTACCCGATGTCGCCGGTGTGATGCCAGCCGTGGGCTGACGCTTCCGCGGTTGCGTCGGAGTTCTTGTAATAACCCGCCATCACCAACGAACTGCGAATCACCACCTCACCACGCTCGCCACGTCCGAGCAGCGCGCCTTTGTCGTCCATGATCCCCACGGTCACCAGCGGCGACGGTCGACCCGCCGACGAAAGTCGTGACGTTGCGACAGTGCCGTCCGGGCCGAAATGCTCCTTCGGTGACATCGTCGAGATCATCATGGGGGCTTCACTCTGCCCGAACAGCTGAGCCATGACCGGTCCGATCTTGTCGATCGCCTCCTCTAGCCTGGTCGGGGAGATCGGTGCCGCGCCGTACCAGAAACACTGCAGCGAGCTACGATCCGTTACCGCGAGGTCCTCGTGCTCGAGCAACATGTAGATGAGCGTCGGCGGCAGGAAGGTGTGAGTCACCTTGTGCTTCTGAACGTTCGCGAGGAAGTACCCGAGATCGGGCTTCGGCATGATCACCACTTCGCCGCCGAGGGCCATGATCGGGAAGCACAAAACACCGGCGGCGTGAGTCAACGGCGCCAACGCCAGATACACCGGGCGCCCCTCGAATGGATAACTCATCAAAGTGATTGCGGTCATCGTCTCGATGTTGTGCCCGGTCAACATCACGCCTTTGGGGCGGCCCGTCGTACCACCGGTACCGACCAGCATGGTGACGTCGTCGGGCGCCGCGGCGTCGAGTTCTTCTTCCCCGAGCCAGCTTTCGAGGGACTGTGCCGAATCCCACTCGCCGTCGATACAGACGAGCGTCACCAACTGTGGAAGCGCGTCCTTGATCTGGTCGACAAGCGGCGCATAGGACTTCTGGAAGAACAGAGCGCGACAATCGAACAGATCCAACAGGTCTCGGTTCTCCGCAGCTTCGTTGCGGGGGTTGATCGGGCACCAGACCGCGCCAGCCCTACTGATACCGAATACGCAGGAGAACGAGATCGGGTCATTGCCGGACAGAATCGCGACCTTCTCGCCCGCCGCGATGCCCGAAGCCGCGAGCGAAGCTGCGAAGCGTCGGCTGAACTGTTGCACCTCGCCGTAGGAGAGAGTGCGCTCCCCCATCGTCAAACACGGTGCGGTGGAACCAAGAGAGGCTCCCTTGTCGAGATAGTCGGTCAAACGCATGGGGAGCCTCCAGGGCGGGGCTCCCGGCGCGATGCACGCCGGGAGCCGTGAACATGATAACGAGGGCGACGAGCTAGGCGTTGATGGTTACTTCCGGCTCCAGAGCCAGCCCGAAACTACGTAGCGCGCCAAGCAGTTCGCGATGGCCGAACGCCTGGCAGGCCGAGGCAAGCCCGGTCCGCTTGGGCGCCTGCTGAAGCAACGAATGCGCTGCATAGGCGTGCAGGAGGCCCGTCTGCTTGTAGTTGCAGTTTCCGTGAATCACGACGTGCGAGCGACCCAGCGGTCCCGACGCGTAGACGGAGTCGAGTGAGGTGTTGATGCGCGGATTTTCACGAGGGGGCATACCCGCCTGAACCGAACCGGCGATCTCGGCCAAGGCGGCTTCCTGCTCGTCGGCGGGCAGGGTCTTGATCTGCTCCTCCACGATCTTCTGTGTCGCGACAACACCTTCCATCACGGTGCGGTCGAACACCCCGCCCGCAGCCTTGACGTTGGAAACTCGCGGATCGTTCTTGAACCACACGGGGTGGCAAGTTCCGCCCCACGGCAATGCAAGCGCAGTTTCGTGCTGGCCGGGAACGACGACGTCGAAAGTCTGGCCGGGCGCCCACTGCACGTACTTGTTCTGCTCGAGGTAGTACCAGTTCGCTTTGAGGATGGTGAAGATCGTCTGAGTGGAGGCATAGGTGGGAAATCCCTTCCACAGCACGAGAATGTCGAGCGTATCGAGACCCGGCGTTTCCAGTGCGATGTTGGCCGCGATCTCACCGGTGGTGTACATCTGCGCGATACCGGGCGAGAGAAGCAGACCCTTCTCCTGGTACTTGTCGCCGAACTTCTCCTGGACGTCGAGTACCCAGTCCTGCTCACCGGTGGTGTCCATGTAGTGGCAACCGGCATTCAACGCAGCCTCGACGACGGTGCCGCCAAGCTTGATGAACGGCCCGACCATGTTGCTGACAACCTGTGCGCCGGTGAACAATTCGGTGAGAGCCTCGACCGTGTGCTCGACCTCGACGACCTCGTGATCGACGGTGTCCAAACCGGGGATCTTGTCGAGGACCTCTTGGATGCGAGCGGCGTCGCGACCGGCCGCGATGAACGGGATGTTGTACTCGCGCAGGTATTCACACACCAGACGGCCGGTGTACCCGGAGACGCCGTAGACGATGACTGGCTTCTTTTCGGACATGTTCGTGGAACCTTTCGAAAACGTGAGGAGGGTGTACGTACGAATGAGGAGGGCGAGTTACATGCCCATGCCACCGTCGACTGGTAGGCCGATTCCGGTGATGAATCGTGCCGCGTCGGAGGACAAGAACACCACGGCGTCAGCCATGTCGTTCACTTCACCGAGGCGGCCGAGCGGGGTGAGACCGATGACGTCGCCGACTGCCGCTTCGGCACTGGGCCACAGGCCGAGCTTCTCCATGTCCGCCGCGAGTCCGAGACCCATCTCCGTGGCGACGAGGCCCGGGTAGATGCAGTTGACGCGGACTCCGTAGCCGAGCTTGCCCGACTCGGCGGCGGCAACTCTGGTGAAGCGATCGACCGCGGACTTGGTCGCGGAGTATCCACTTATCCCGGGAAACGGAATGGTTGCGGCCACTGAAGAGATGTTGATGATGGAGCCGCCGGTTCCGGCTACGCCACCCGGACGCATGCTGCGCAGTCCGTGTTTAGTTCCGAGCGCTGTTCCGAGGATGTTGACCTCACACATACGGCGGATGTCGCCCGGATCGAGGTCAACCACCAGCGAGGAAATCTCGATGCCTGCGTTGTTGACGAGGATGTCGAAGCCGCCGAGAGTCTCCGCGGTGGCGGCGACTGCCTCTTCCCAGTTGGCGTCGTCGGTGACGTCCAGCTTTACGAACCCGGTTTTGACTCCGCCCGAACCAACGGCCTCTGCGGTGGCACGACCTTCGTCTTCGAGAACATCGCCGATCATCACCGACGCCCCCGCCTTCGCCAACGCCTCAGCCATTCCGGCTCCGAGCCCCTTGGCACCACCTGTGACCAGTGCTTTTCGTCCCTCGAGATCAAACACGCTCATTTTCGACTGCCTCCATGACTGAAACGACTCTCGCGATGCCACCGTTCACAGCGACGCTGCCAAGTGGTGTGAGTCACAGAGTATTCAACTTTGGACGAGTGTCAAGAGAAATCTTGACGACTGTCAAGATTTTGTTACACGCTCGTCAAAGACCAGGGGTTACACTGATTCGGACGCGGCGATCGTGCCGCTGTGGAAATCGCAGGGAACAGGACGTGCCATCGTGACCACGACAGTCGAGAAGCCAGGTGGGGCAGGAAAAAAGGCGGTTCCTGTCTCTTCGGAGAAGCGGTCCAACGCAGACAAGGTGTCACGTCGTCAGGTCGACAAATTCTCCGAGCGACGTGATCAACTGGCCGAGGCCGCACTGCAAACGCTGGCCGAACTGGGCTACGCACGCACGAGCCTGCGCGAAATCGCCCAGAATTCGGAGTTCTCACACGGCGTCCTGCACTACTACTTCAGCGACAAGGTCGATCTCATCACCCACTGCGTGCGCCACTACAAGGCACGCTGCGTCACCCGCTACGACGGCATCGTCGCCACCGCTCAGACGCCGGAGGAACTGAAAACGGGTTTCGGCGCGCTGCTCGCCGAGACCATGATCGACGAGCCGACGATGCACCGCCTCTGGTACGACCTGCGCGCGCAGTCGATGTTCGAGGAGTCGTTCCGAACCGACGTGGCCGCGATCGACGAGAGTCTCGAAAACATGATCTGGCGCATCGTCTCTCGCTATGCCGAGCTTCTCGACGTGGAGCCCTCGGTCACCTCGCCGGCGATGTACGCGATCTTCGACGGCCTGTTCCAGCAGAGTCTGCTGCGCCATCTGTCCGGTGATCAGACTGCCGCGAACTATCTTTCGGAGAGCGTCCAGCAGATGCTGCCCATGGTAGTGCCCACACCCTGAGCCGGCACCACGTCCTGAGTCGACTCAGCGAGCAGCGATGCCTTCCGCGACGTACCTGGCACCGCGATCGAATTCGCCGACCACGTCGTAATCGGCGTCTTGCCGCCAGAAGCGGACCAACGCTCCGTACGTACCGCCGATCATCTGCGCGAGAAACAGCGGCGGGTAGTCCGATCTCACTTCGCCGGCTTCGATACCGGCAGTGACGATCCGCAGAAGTTCCACATGGAACCGATGATCGTGTGCCGCCCCCGCTCCGGAGGAGGCGAAGTCGCGCTCGAGTTCTGCAGTCACCATGCGCAGATAGCGCGGATGCATGATCGCTTGTTGCGCAAAGTCCTGAAAAATCCGGGAGATCCGATCAGAGGTCGGCATCGGAGATTCCATGAGCTGATCCACCAGTGCCGCAAGCTGATCGAGATGATCACTGTGCAGCGCCTCGAGAACCGAGTCCTTGCCCTGGAAGTAATTGAAGAAGGTGGCTCGCGACACCTCGGCTCGCTCGGCGATGTCGTCGACGGTCGTGCTGGCGAAACCCTTTGCCGAGAACAGAATTCGAGCAGCTAAGAGCAACCTGTCGTTGGTATCGCGCTTGTTCTGTTCTCGTTTGGAAATCACGTCGACCTGCCTTTCTCCGCCTCAGGACACAGTCTTCGCCACAGTCCGGAATGTGTCCAATGTCGGTCTCGCCAGTTGACGCACCACCCCCTCGATAGATGGACTACAGTCCAATTATGTCGACTGTTTCCACAGAACGCCACGACCGCGTTCTCATCGTCAGAATCGAACGCGAAGAACGTCGTAATGCGATCAATCGTGAAACTGCCGAGGGAATCGAAGCCGCACTGAACCTTCTCGACGACGACCCTTCTCTGTGGGTCGGCATCATCACCGGAACCCCCAACATCTTTTGCGCCGGAACCGATATCCGAGAGCGAGCCGACCTTCGCATGCCTCGCGGCGGTGAGTACGGCGTCATTCGGCGTCAGCGAAACAAGCCTTTGATCGCCGCAGTGGAGGGATACGCGCTGGGCGGCGGCTTCGAAATCGCATTGGCCTGCGATCTGATCGTCGCTTCCGCCACAGCCCAATTCGGTCTGCCCGAAACCAAACGCGGTCTGGTTGCGACGTCCGGTGCGCTCTTTCGGGCGCCACGTGCCCTTCCGATCAATGTCGCTCGCGAACTCCTGATCACCGGGCGCACTCTCGATCCCAATCGGGCCAAAGATCTCGGCGTCGTCAATGCAGTGACTGCCCCGGGTAAGGCGCTCGACGAGGCTCTGGTGATGGCGGCCGAGATCTGCGAGTCCTCTCCGACCTCGGTAAGCCTGAGCCTGAAGGCAATCGACGCTCTTTACGCCGAGGCCGATACTGCCGGATGGACCATCACCGACGACGCCAAGGACGCGGTGCTCCGATCGCCGGACATCGCCGAAGGACTCGACGCTTTTGCGAGCCGTCGGACGCCGCAGTGGAGCGGACTGCCGCCCACATGAGCGACCACGATCCGAGACGGATTTCCTATAGGGCTGGTCGGAAAGGGTGGGAACCGGTTACAGTCTCTTCCGTGACGGGAATTGGCGCATACGAGACGGGCACGCTGCTGACGCGGCGACGCCATGTCGATTTTGCGCACGTCTGTACATCCGGGTGTCCGATCTACTGATCGGACCTACGACGTGAGCGCCGCTCACGTCGATACTCGTATGTACACCCAGATCAGGGGACATTTCTGTCATGACCACCGCTTCGATCTCGCACCTGAGTTCCGTCGTAGCAGCCAATGCCGACGCCATCGACAAGGACGCAAGCAAAGCGCACGTCGTCTTCAAGGCATCCGCTCAGGCGCACGACGCCGTTGCCAGCACCATTTCTCTCGGTAAGTACACCGTCGAGGTCGACGAGCCGCCGGCCCTCGGCGGCGAGAACACCGCAGCCAATCCCGTCGAGTACTACCTCGCATCCCTGCTCTCCTGCCAGGTGGTCACCTACCGTGTGTGGGCGGACAAGCTCGGTATCGCGCTCGACGACATCTCGGCCAGGGCAGAAGGCGACCTCGACGTTCGTGGATTCTTCGGATTCGACGATGCCGTCCGCCCGGGATTCTCCGAGGTTCGCGTCGTGGTGACCCTGACCGGTCCGGAAACTCGCGAGCGATACCTCGAGTTGCAGGAGACGGTCGACGCCCACTGCCCCGTACTCGATCTCACCCGAAATCCCGTCCCAGTGCATACAGTCGTCGAAACCGCCTGACCCGCACCAACCCACCTTCACCACGGAGTATGAATTCATGAGCGAGAACACCCCCGTCGACACCGATCCGACCGCCGATTGGTCGTTCGAAACCAAGCAGGTCCACGCCGGACAGGGCCCGGACAGCGCTACCAACGCTCGAGCGCTTCCGATCTACCAGACCACCAGCTACGTCTTCGACAACACCGACCATGCGGCGGCGCTCTTCGGCCTCGCCGAGCCGGGCAACATCTACACCCGCATCATGAATCCGACGCAGGACGCCGTCGAGCAGCGCATCGCCGCTCTCGAAGGCGGAGTCGCGGCTCTGCTGGTTGCGTCCGGTCAGGCCGCCGAGTCCTTCGCGATCCTCAACCTCGCCGAGGCCGGGGACCACATCGTCTCCAGCCCTCGCCTGTACGGCGGCACGTACAACCTCTTCCACTACACGCTGCCCAAGCTCGGCATCACCGTCGACTTCGTCGAGGACCCGGACAACCTCGATCACTGGCGTGAGGCGATCCGTCCGAACACCAAGGCGTTCTACGGCGAAACCATCTCCAACCCCAAGAACGACGTATTCGACATCCCCGGCATCAGCGCAGTCGCCCATGAGCACGGCATCCCGCTGATCGTGGACAACACGGTTGCAACTCCGTACCTCATTCAGCCGCTGAAGCACGGCGCCGACATCGTCGTCCACTCCGCCACCAAATACCTTGGTGGACACGGCACCGCAATCGCCGGCGTCATCGTCGACGGCGGCACGTTCGACTGGACCCAGGGACGCCACACCAACTTCACGACCCCCGACCCCAGCTACCACGGCGTCACCTTCGCCGATCTCGGTGCACCCGCCTACGCCCTCAAGGCACGCGTTCAGCTTCTGCGCGACCTCGGCTCGGCCATCGCACCGTTCAACGCCTTCCTTATCTCGCAGGGCATCGAGACACTGAGCCTGCGCATCGAGCGCCACGTGTCCAACGCCCAGAAGGTCGCGAAATTCCTCGAGGGCCGCGCCGAAGTCACGTCGGTCGCGTACGCCGGACTGGAATCCTCACCCTGGCACGAGCGTGGAAAGCAGCTGGCTCCCAAGGGAACCGGCGCCATCGTCGCGTTCGAGCTCGCCGGCGGAGTCGACGCAGGCAAGAAGTTCGTCAACGCACTGACGCTGCACAGCCACGTCGCCAACATCGGTGACGTTCGCTCACTCGTCATCCACCCCGCGTCGACGACGCACTCGCAGCTCACCCCCGAGGAGCAGCTCGCTTCGGGTGTCACCCCGGGGCTCGTCCGCCTCGCGGTCGGTATCGAAGGAATCGACGACATCCTCGCCGACCTCGAAACCGGTTTGGCAGCAGCAGCTTCCTGATCGAGCACACGAAAAAGCTCGGTCCCGACAGGCGTCGGGACCGAGCTTTTTTGTTGCGTCAGAACTAGCTCTTGGGAGTGAACGCGGCCAGCGGTTCACTGTCGGACCAGTCATGGCCCCAGTAGCTGTCCGCCGTGATTTCCTCAGCGGTGTAGAAGGTTTCGTCGACAAGCGTGCCTTCACAACCGAACTCGAGATCCCAGCCACCGGGTGCGCGCACGTAGAACGAGACCATCTTGTCGTTCGTGTGGCGACCCAACGTCGAGGAGATCGAGAAGCCGAGCTTGGCAACACGATCGAGAGCCTGACCGACGGCGTCGAGAGTCTCGGCTTCCATCATCAGATGCACGAGACCGGGTTCGTCAACCGGCGGCGCCGGGCACAGCGCCAGGCTGTGGTGGCGCTGGTTGACACCCATGAAGCGAACGCGGCGAGCCGGCGGCGGCGCATCGATTCCGCCGAGACGGATGGAACCGCGCGGGAGGAATCCGAGCACCTCGGTGTAGAAGGTGTACGCCTCGTCGAAACGCGTAACCGGAAGCACCACATGGCCGAGTCCCTGATCACCGGTGACAAAGCGGCCGCCGTGCGGGGTGACCAACGGGCTGTGGTCGAGTACCGGTCCGAAGAAGACCTCGACACGGTTGCCGTTGGGATCGTCGAATGCGATGACCTGCTCGGCATCGCGGTAGCTGGCGTCGACCTCGGAAAGAACCTCGACCTCGACTCCGGCCTTCTCGACCTCTTCACGAACACGCTGGAGCGCGAACTGATCTCGCACTTCCCAGCCCACTGCGAGGGCCTTGTCCGTCTCACCGGGCAGGACAATCAGTCGCGCACGACGCTCGTCCAGGCGCAAGTAGAGGCCGTCGGCTTCCGGGCCACTACCGACCGCGAGGCCGAGTCCGTCGACCACGAGCTCGCGCCAGCGAGCCACGTCCTGCGTTTGGATCCTGAGATACCCCAGGCCCCGAATTTCAGTCATGCCTAACCGTCCTTGCTTCGAGAGTGATTGTGGGACTAGATCATCGAGCGGTGGATGCCCTGCGGTTCGCCACCGATCTGCGAGAGCGTCGACGCGTGGAAGATGGAACCGGGTACGTGGATCGCGTGCGCGAGACCGGCATGCGCGTCACGCCAGAACCGCTGCATCGGCGTGTTCAACTGCAACGCGCCACCACCGGAACGAGCAAAGATCTCGTCCACCGCCCGCACCGCCCGCCACGCCGCAGCAGTCTGCGTACGCCGACCGATCGCACGAAGCTCGAACGAAACTTCCTGCCCCTTCTCGGTCATGTCCCAGAAACGATCCACCGTCTCCAAGATCGCAGCCCGAGAAGCAGCGATCTCGGCCGCAGCCTCACCGATCGCGAACAACACGTACGGATCTTCCTTGATCGGAACACCACTGACCGTCACACGCTCACGCTGCGCCGCCATGTTGCACGCCAACGCACCCTCCGCGATACCGATCAACGACGAAGTGATCCCCAACGGGAAAATGCAGGAGAACGGGAACTTGTACAACGTCTCCGTACGGCCCGCTTCCTTCCACGCCGTCCCGTCGTACACCTTTCCGGCGTCGATCGTGCGGTAGGTGGGCAGGAACGCGTCCTTGACGATCAGATCCTTCGACCCCGTACCGCGCAGCCCCACGACATTCCAGCTGTCCTGGTCGATGTCGTAATCGGAGCGCGGCAGCAGTACGTGCAGGTGCTTCGGCGGCATCAACGGCTTACCGGACTCGTCACCGACCATCGCGCCGATCATGATCCAGTCACAGTGATCGGTACCGGAGGAGAACGACCAGCGCCCGTTGAGGATGTAGCCACCCTCGACCGGCCTCGCCACGCCCATCGGCGCATACGGTGACGCCATCCACGTATCGGGATCGGTTCCCCACACCTCTTCCTGAGCCTTGCGGTCGAAGAACGCAAGCTCCCACGGATGAACACCGACGATGCCGCTGACCCAGCCCGTGGCACCGTCCATCGCGCCGATAGCCATTGCCGTCTCGGCGAATTCACGCGGATGTGCCTCGATGCCTCCGAATTCCTTCGGCTGGAACATCCGGATGACGCCGGAGTCGCGCAGGCGCTTCGCGCTGCCGTCCGTCAAGCGCATCAGCTTGTCGCCCTCGACTCCGTCGGCGCGGATCTCGTCGGCGAACTGTGAGATGTTGTCCAGAACCTGACCCATGATTTTTCCGGCTTTCTGGTTTCGCTACCCGGCGAGTGCCTGGGCAGAATGAAAATCTGTTGGTGAAACGGTGGCAGGTAGCCCGCCGAAGTGCAGAAACGCTTCCCGGTGAGTGGGAGCACCCCCTGTGCGCCTTTTTGGTAGTGGGAGCTACCAAAAAGGCGCACGGGGGCGAAGCCCCTTACTTGCCTTCTGGACGCGTCAGGAATGCCAGAACGGACGCGACCCAGGCGTCACGGGCTTCGATCATCGTCCAGTGTCCGCAGTTGGGGAAGATGTGAACTTCGCCGTTGGGGATGTCGCGCATCGGCAGTATCGCCATGTCCACGGGGCTGACGCGGTCGTCGCGTCCCCAGGTCAACAGCGTCGGCGCCTTGATCTTGTTCAGCTGCGCCCAGTACGGCACGGCGGTCGACGCAGCGGCAGCCGCGCCCATGGCGGCCATGGCCTTGCTGCTGTACATCCGTCGGGCGATCTCGAGCGTCGTCGGCTCGGTGGCCAGGGCCCAACGCTCTTCGATGAGCTGCTCGGTGACGACGGCGCGGTCGAAGACCATCGAATGCAACCAGCGGACGAGAGCTTCGCGAGTGGGGTTGTCGGTGAACTCCATGAGGAGTTTGATGCCTTCACCGGGGCCCGGCGAGAAGGTGTTCTTTCCCATGCCGCCGATGGTGACGAGCTTGCTCACCCGGTGCGGTTCGTCGATCGCGACCTTGGTGGCGACGATGCCGCCCATGGAGTTGCCGATCATGTGGACAGGTCCGAGGCCGAGGCCGTCGAGGAACATCCCCACCGATGCCTGCGCCATCATCATCGGGTGGTCGGGGCCGGGATCGCTGACGCCGAATCCGGGGAACTCGAGAACGTAGCAGTGGAAGTGCTCCGCGAAGTCCGCGAGAACGCCGCGGTAATTACGCCAACCCGTGACACCGGGGCCCGAACCGTGCAGCAGCAGGAGCGGCGGGCCGTCGCCGGCTTCGTGGTACCGGAGCACACCGAGATCGGTCTGCAGTTCCTTCAGGGTTCCCTCGTAGCTCAGTTCAGTCGTCATGGTCCGAACGGTGCCATCAGTACCGCTGAGCTGCTATGACTCGTCCCGATCAGCGAGACAAGTCGATCAAAATACGTCAGATCCAGTGGTCGGACGACGCTGCCAGCAGGCGATCCATCGTCTCCGCCGAGAACGTATTGGTCGGAACGGGAGGCGTCTTGCGGCCGCGTCGAGGAGCACCCAGTTCGGGGTACAACGTCCGCGAGACCTCGCGAGCCGCGTCGACGACCAGCGGAGCAACTCGCTCGAGCTGAGCGGTCCGCATGTCACCACACAACGCGATGCTGCCGACGGGACCCTCGTGTCCGCGAATTGCCGAAGCCACACATGCGACTCCACGCGCCGACTCCCCGCGTTCGAAAGCCAGTCCCCGACGCTGACGGATGCGGTTCAGTTCCTGATGGAGCACGGCGACGTCGGTGATGGTGTTCTCGGTGCAGCGGGGAAGTGCCGACCCGAACAGAGCGTCGACGCGCTCGGGGTCGATCCATGCCAGCATCGCCTTGCCGCCGGCCGTCGAATGAGCGAGCACTCTGCCGCCGACGCGGGACGGCAGCGCCGCGGCGAATCGTCCGCCGACCTTGTCGAGGTAGACGCTCTCGCGTCCGTCGAGCACCGACAGGTGAACGACCATGCCGGTCTGCAGGTGCAGTTCGTGCAGAAGCGGTGCTGCGGCTTCGCGGATCTGGCTGTGGCCGCCGTCGCCACCACCGAGGCCGAGCGCGCGGCGCCCGAGGCAGTAGCCGAACGATGCGTGATCGACCCAGTCCAGCTTGACGAGCTGATCGAGAATGCGGTGGACGGTGGACCGCGGCAACTGAGTGCGGCACGCGACTTCTTCCAGCGTCAGCCGCGCGGCGCGGCCGTCGAAGGCGTCGAGAATCAATGTCATCCGCTCGACCATCGACGGCGGCAGATCCTTCTTGGGTTGCCCGGCGGCGTTCTGGACGGTGGACAGTGTGTCGTTCATGTCAACGATGGTCATGGACGCCTCCCGAAAACTGGAATTGATTCTACCGACTATAACCCAGGTCACAGTTTCTGGAAAGTGAATCGGTCGTTTCGATCCCGATCAGCGGTAATTCACCCGCCGCCGCGTCGGTGGGAGCGCTATAAACGCCCGATGCACCTGGGAATCGTCACGCCGGTCCTGATTCAGCACCCGAGCACGCGTTCGGAGTGGGAGGCGAGTGCTGACATCGGCGAGATCGCCACAGTGGCTGCCACGGCGGATCGACTCGGTTTCCATCATCTGACCTGCAGTGAACACGTGGCGGTTCCCGAAGAAATTGCCACCGAACGCGGCGGAACCTATTGGGATCCGCTCGCCACGCTGGGTTACCTGGCCGCACGCACGTCGCGGATCCTCCTGGCGACGCAGGTGCTGGTACTGGGTTATCACCACCCCCTCGAGATCGCCAAGCGCTACGGAACGCTTGATCGCGTCAGCAACGGACGTCTGATACTCGGTCTCGGAGTGGGGACCCTGAAACAAGAATTCGATCTCATAAATGCTCCGTTCGTCGACCGAGGAGCACGTGCCGACGACGCTCTGGCAGCACTTCGAGCATCACTGTCGACTCCGACTCCGGAGTATCACGGCGAGTTCTACGACTACTCCGGATTTGTCGTCGAACCCCATGCCGTCCAGAAACGTGTGCCCCTCTGGATCGGCGGCCGGACCAAGAGATCGTTGCGCCGGGCCACCACACACGGCGACGGGTGGGTGCCGTTCGGGCTGCGATTCTCCGAACTGAAGGAAATGCTCGACGCCACGACGCTCCCCGACGGATTCGACGTAGTGCTTCCCGCCGGTGCTCCGCTCGACCCCCTCGGCAATCGCGAATCCGCCCTTCGCGCCTTGACACGCGTCCGTGACGCCGGGGCGACCATAGCCAGTTGCTCGGTCGGCGCTCGAAGCGTCGAGCACTACTGCGAACAACTCGAAGAACTTCACCGAATCGCCCTCGCCGAGGGCTCTTCTTTCACCACTTCCTGATTTGCCGACAATCCAATGCAAAGGACGTACCGATGACCGACTCGACCGCCCTGATCGAATCTCTGCTCGCCCGAGTGGAATTGCTCGAGGACAAGCTCGCGATCACCGAACTGCTGACCACGTACAGCCCTGCCGTCGACAGTGGATCAGCCGACGAGGTCGCGAACCTGTGGCTCGAGGACGGTGTCTACGACGTCGACACCGGCGCGATGCACGGCCGCGGCGAACTGCGTGCGATGGTTCACAGCGCCTCTCACCAGAACTGGATCATGAACGGCGCGGCTCACATAATGACGCCCGCGCACATCCGCATCGACGGCAACAAGGCCGTCGCGACCTGCCATTCGCAGTTGGTCATCAAGGACCCCGAGAACCCGACGGGGTTCAAGGTCCTCCGTATCACCGCGAACCGTTGGGAACTGATCAAGACCGACGGCGAGTGGAAGGTCGAACTGCGTACCAACGCGCTCCTCGACGGCCGACCCGAGGCCCGCGCTCTCCTGGCCGCCGGGGTGACTGCCTAACCCCTGTGCGCGGTTAGGGACCCTCTGGGGTCGCTGACCGCGCACAGCTGTTGAAAGTTCGGCTCCCCGAACTCTATAGTTCACATATTCGAACCAACAGGTCCGAGCACGTGTGACCAGGAGACCGATGAGCACCAGTACGCAAGAGCCGACGACTCCGCGCCGACGACCTACGGGAAGATCCATCGCCCTGCTCGGTCCGGCGTTCGTCGCGGCAATCGCGTACGTCGATCCGGGTAACGTCGCCGCCAACCTGACCGCCGGCGCGAAGTACGGCTACCTCCTCATCTGGGTACTGGTACTCGCCAATGCAATGGCCGTCCTGGTGCAGTACCTCTCCGCGAAACTCGGGCTGGTCTCCGGCAGATCCTTGCCCGAAATGCTGGGTCAGCGCCTGCGTAAGAACAACCGCCGCGCCTTCTGGCTCCAGGCCGAGATGATGGCGATCGCAACCGACGTCGCCGAAGTCATCGGCGGCGCAATCGCACTCAACCTGCTGTTCAACATCCCGCTCTTCCTCGGCGGGTTGATCACCGGATGCGTGTCGATGGTGATCCTGACGATCCAAAGTCGGCGCGGACAGCGCACTTTCGAGTTCGTGGTCATGGGATTGCTGGCCATCATCACCATCGGCTTCCTGACCGGGCTCGCCTTCACCGACGTCTCCGGCAGCGAAGCCGTCGCCGGGTTGGTCCCCCGCTTCGAAGGAACCGAGACCGTACTGCTCGCCGCCAGCATGCTCGGAGCAACGGTCATGCCGCACGCGATCTACCTTCACTCCGCATTGGCACGTGATCGCCACGGCCACATCAAACCCGGGCCACGGTTGCAGCGACTACTCAAAGTCACCCGTTGGGATGTCGTCGTCGCGTTGATCATTGCCGGTGGCGTGAACATCGGCATGCTGCTTCTGGCCGCTTCGGCGCTGCGCGGAGTACCCGGCACCGACACCATCGACGGCGCGCATGCCGCGATCGAGAATTCACTCGGTCCGGGCGTAGCCGTGGTGTTTGCGATCGGACTCCTCGCCTCCGGACTCGCGTCGACCTCCGTGGGGTGCGCGGCCGGCGCCGAGATCATGCATGGTCTTCTGGCCATTCGCATTCCGGTGATCACACGCCGAATCGTCACTCTCATCCCGGCACTGATCGTGCTCGGACTCGGCGTCGACCCGACGCTGGCACTCGTGCTCAGCCAAGTGGTCTTGAGCCTGTGTATCCCCTTCGCGATCATCCCGCTGGTGCGAATGACCTCGGACTCCGAACTCATGGGCGACGCGCGCAATGCCCCGTTCACGACCGTCGCGGCATGGATTGCGGCCGGCTTGATCGTTGCACTCAACGTCGCTCTGCTGGTTCTGACGGTGACAGGCTAGAGCACCGGAGCCACCCAACGCGTCCCTCACAAACGCGCTGGATGGCTCCGGCCGGACTAGGAAACTTGCTCGGCGAGAGTGGCCTTGGCCCAGCGATAGTCGGCCTTTCCGCTGGGAGAACGCCTGATCGACGGAACGTTCATGACGGTGCGCGGCACTTTGTACCGAGCGACCTGCGACGCGCAATGCTCACCGATCTCGGCAGCGTCCGGGACGTCGAAGCCTTCTCGGGTCGTGATGACCGCAGCGACGCGCTCACCGAACTTCGCATCCGGAATTCCCGCGACCAGAGCGTCGAGCACCGCCGGGTGACTCTTGAGTGCCTGCTCGACCTCTTCGGGGTACACCTTCTCCCCGCCGGTGTTGATGCACTGAGAACCACGCCCCAGCAGGACGATCGAGCCGTCGGCTTCCACGCGCCCGACGTCGCCGAGCACCGACATCCGCACCCCGTCGATCACCGGGAACGTAGCCGCGGTCTTGACCGGATCGTTGAAGTAACCGACCGGCACGTGACCACTGCGAGCGATGTAACCGGTCTCGGGCGATCCCGGCTCCAGCGGCCGCATCCTTTCGTCCACGACGCGGGTCTCGTCGCGAGCGGCGATGCGCATCAGGCCGTCTTCGCCGATTTCGAGATTGCCGTCGACGCCCGACTCCGAGGAGCCGAATCCGTCGCGGATCACCAGGTTCGGAAGTATCGACTTGAGCTGCTCCCGCAGTGAGAGCGAGAACAAGGCCCCGCCGGACGAGACCATGCCGACCGTACTGAGGTCGTAATCTGCTGCGTTTGCTGCCAATTCGTCTGCGAGCGGACGGGCCATCGCGTCTCCGACGACGGTGATGGAGACGGCCTTCTCACTCCCGGCGAGCTGCAGGGTCGTCTTCGCGTCGAACCGCGCCATGAGAATTGCGTTGGCGCCCATGAAGAATCCGGTGAACAGCGAGTACGACGCCGCACCGTGCATCAGGGGTGCGGTACTGAGCATGTTCATCGCGGGAACGTTCGGCACCGCGGCGAACAGAGCCTGTGCGGTCGTGTGCGGCGGACCGAACGGATTTCCGCCGGTGAGCGCCGCGAAGTAGAAGTCTTCATGACGCCACATGACACCCTTGGGCATACCCGTCGTGCCGCCGGTGTAAATGACAAAGAGGTCGTCGTTGCTGCGGGGCGCGAAGTCACGAGTGGCGGGCTGCTCCGCGGCGGCGTCGGCAAATCGAACGACGTCGACGCCTTCGATATCGCGGACGGCTGACTCGCCGACGACAACGACGTGCTTGATGCCGGGCGCGGCCGGGAGAACCGTCTCCACGACGGAAACGAACTCCTCGTCCACGATCAGTGCCACCGACTGCGAATCGTTGTACAGGTAGGTCAGTTCGGCGTCGACGTAGCGATAGTTGACGTTGATCGGGACCGCACGAATCTTGAGGCAGCCGAGCAAACTCTCGACGAACTCGACGCTGTTGCGCATGTGCAGAGCGACGTGATCGCCCGGCCCGACACCGACACTCGCCAAGTGGCTGGCAATGCGGTTCGATCCCTCGTCCAGTTCGACGTAGGTGCGACGACGGCCATCGCACACGAGCGCCGTGCGGTCCGGAATCAGATCCGAAATGCCCTCGTACAGATCTGCCAAATTCAGTGACACTGCTGGTGCCTTCCTTGATGTCCGGCCCGGTGAATTCGGGGCCGACCGTACTGCGTTTTCGGTGAGAACTATCCGACCCTGGAGCCGACGAATGCGGCCGAGAACTGAGCGGATCGGTGGTGACGCAAACGCGTACGCGGTGGGATCGCCGCGTCGACCCAAGGTGGCATGCAGCGCTCGTGACCCAGATCACCGCTCCCGCTGAGTGAGACTGCCCCTCAGTTGGTCAAACTTCTGCTCAAAACTAGAACTAATTCTGATTTCGCTCGAATGATTTTTTCGGAAAGACTGCCGAACTCTCGACTTCAAATTAGAATGAATACTAATTTTTCTGTACCTACCCGGCAGACCGGATCGAAGGAGCACGACATGACGCAATCACTGAGCTTGGAAGGCAAAGTTGCCGCCGTCACCGGCGCCGGCGCCGGCCTGGGTCGCGCCGAAGCACTCGGACTCGCGGCTGCCGGTGCAGCCGTCATCGTCAACGACATGGGTGCAGCGGCCAACGACGTGGTCGACGAGATCAAGGCCGCAGGTGGACAGGCACTCGCCATCACCGGCGACGTCTCCGACTGGTCGCTCGGCGGGCGCATCATCGAAGAGGCTGTCAAGAACTTCGGATCCTTCGACATCCTCGTCAACAATGCAGGCATCCTGCGCGACAAGATGATCTTCAACCTGACCGAATCCGATTGGGACGACGTCATCCGCGTGCACCTCAAGGGCCACGCCGCCACCTCGCACGCAGCCGCAGTCCACTGGCGCGCAGCCAGCAAGGCAGCCGACGCACCGGTCTACGGCCGCATCATCAACACCTCTTCCGAGGCCTTCCTCTTCGGCAGCGCCGGACAGCCCAACTACTCGGCAGCCAAGGCCGGCATCACCGCTCTGACGCTCTCGAGCGCAGCAGGTCTCTCCCGCTACGGCGTCCGCACGAACGCGATCTGCCCCCGTGCCCGCACCGCCATGACGGCAGAAGCCTTCGGCGAGAACAACACCGGCGTCGTCGGCCTCGATCCGCTTGCACCCGAGCGCGTCGCGACCCTGGTCAGCTACCTCGCATCCCCCGATTCCGACGAGATCAACGGACAGGTCTTCGTCGTCTACGGCAAGATGGTGGCGTTGATGGAAGCACCCAAGGTCGAGAACCGTTTCGACGCAGCCGGATCCGCGTTCACCGTCGAAGAACTCGGTGGCCAGCTCTCGTCTTACTTCTCCGGCCGTGGGCCGTACGAGACCTACGCTGCCTACAGCATCGCCGGCCTCGAAAAGATCGCACTTGCAGTCGACGAGACCGCAACAGTTTAAGCAGCACTTACGAAGAGGAGCGTTTTCATGAGGTTGAACGGCAAGGTAGCGATCGTCACCGGCGGCGCCGGTGGAATCGGTCGCGCTATCACCCGAGTCTTCGCCCGTGAAGGCGCGAAGGTCCTGTTCGTCGACATCAACGACGAGCAGGGCCAGGCCCTCGAACAAGAACTGGCCGGCTCCGGCAAGTTCCTGAACGTCGACCTTGCTGCCGCCGGTTCGGCCGAGCAGATCCGTGACGCCGCGCTCGAGGCTTTCGGCAAGCTCGACATCCTGGTGAACAACGCTCACGCGTCCCGTCAGGCTCCGTTGCTCGAAACCACGCAGGACATGTTCGACCTGTCCTTCAACACCGGTTTCTACCCCGTTGTCCACCTCATGCAGGCGTGCCACGACGAACTCGCGAAGACCAAGGGTTCGGTCGTCAACTTCGCATCGGGTTCAGGTTTGGACGGAATGCCCACCCAGACGTCCTACGCTGCGGCCAAGGAAGCTGTGCGAGGCCTGACGCGCGTCGTCGCCAACGAGTGGGCGCCGGAAGGCATTCGGGTCAACGTGGTCTGCCCGTTCGCCGCCACCGAAGGCGTCGTCAAGTGGCAGGAAGCCTTCCCCGAGCGCGCAGCCGCATCGGTTGCCAAGGTACCTCTCGGACGCATCGGTGATCCCGAAACCGACATCGCTCCCGTCGTGGTATTCCTGGCGAGCGAGGATTCCAAGTACATGACCGGACAGACGTTGATGGCCGACGGCGGCAGCATCAAATTGCGCTGAGCGAAATACTTCTCGGTGGGCTCAGCTCACCGAGAAGAGTTTCGCAGCGTTGTCGTGCACGACGGCTCGCAGCCATTCGTCTCCGAGATCGAAGCGCGTAACCGCTTGCAAGGCTGTGAGATACGGGTACGGAATGTTCGGGAAGTCGCTACCGAACAGAATCCGGTCCTGCATGTCGACGAGCCTTGAAACGTCTGCCTTCGGGAAGGCGCACTGCTCTTCCGTGAAATCGGTGAACGCCATGGTCGTATCCAGGCGGACGTTGCCGTAAGCCTCTGCCAGATCGAGGAATTCGCTGTACTCGGGCATCCCCATGTGGGCGACGATCAACGACAGGCGCGGGTACCGTGCGAGCAGCGAAGCAATGCGATCGGGTCCCGTGTACTCCCCCGGCGCCGGTCCCGATCCACAGTGAATCACGATGGGCGTCTCGGAGTCCTCGAGCTGACCCCAGACCTTGTCGAGCAGAGGGTCGTTCGGGTCGTAGTTTCCGACCTGGATGTGGGACTTGAAGATTCGCGCGCCCGACTCCAGAGCCTTTCCGACGTACGACGCCGCCGACTCCTCGGGGTAGAACGTGGCCGTGTGCAGGCAATCAGGTGTTTGCGCGGCAAATTCGACGGCCCACTGATTGAGCCACTCGGCCATCGCGTGCTTGTGCGGGTAGATCATCGACGTGAAAGCCCGGACACCGAACTCGCGGAGACGGTGTACCCGCTCCTCCTCGGCAAGTCGGTACGCGATCGGCCATGGTCGACCGATCATCGGTCCCGCTGAATCGAAGTAGCCCCACACCTTGTCCATGACGCTCTTCGGCATGAAATGGGTATGGACGTCGATCACGCCAGGAACACCCAACTCGCGCCAGAAAGCCCGAACCTCGGCGATCTCCTCCGGTCCGGTCGATGGGACCTCTTCGGTACACACGTCTGACACCCCTTTCGTTCGCTCGACCATACCGAGTGCCGTCGCGCTCACCGGGACAGGTCGTTGACGGCCCGCGCTGAGCACCCGAATGTGAACCCATCTTGCCGATCACCGTTGGAGGTTGAATGTCTCAGGCCGAGTCCGAAGTGGGATCGATCAGTGCCGTCGAGGAACTGCTCGCAATCGAGGAAATCAAACGTGTCTTCGCCGCGCGCCTACGCTGCATGGACACCAAGCAGTGGCACGTCTACCCAACCCTGCACACCGCAGACGTCGTCAGCGAGACGTGGGGCGGACTCCCGACAGACAAGCAACCCAAGACCGGTGACACCTCGAACCAGGTAGTGGGCATCGACAAACTCACCGCGGCAATTCGGAACATGCTCGACGGCGACATCCCCCTCACCACGGCGCACCACGCACACACTCCCGAAATCGTGCTGACCTCACCCACCACCGCAACCGGTATCTGGGCGATGGAAGACATGCTGTGGTGGAACGACGGCGAGAAAGAACTACACCTGCACGGCTACGGCCACTACCACGAGGAATACCGCAAAGAAGACGGCAAGTGGCTGATCAGCTACCGAACCCTCACCCGGCTCCGTGTCGACCAGGACCCCGGATTCTTCCGATTCATGAAAGCGCTGTGACGAAGTGACCAACCCGCTGTTTCAACCGCTCCGCATCCGTTCGCTCGAATTGTCCAACCGCATAGTCATGTCGCCGATGACGCGCACGTACTCCATCGAGGGCGTGCCTGGCCGCGACGTCGCCGACTATTACCGCCGACGCGCCGAGGGCGGTACCGGACTGATCGTCACCGAAGGCGTCGCGATCGATCACGAGACTGCTGTCGACCACGCCAACGTCCCCAACCTCCACACTCCCGCTGCTCAGGCCGGATGGCGCAAGGTAGTCGACGACGTGCACGCTGCTGGCGGCAAGATCGTGCCTCAGCTCTGGCACGTCGGGCCTCTGTGGGGCGCGATGACGCAGATGGACCCTTCGCTCAAGCCGATGCGTCCCTCGGGCGAGTGGGGTCCGCTCGGCGTCACCTCGTACTCCGCGGCCTACGTCGAACGCGCGCAGGCGAGCACCGAAGCGATGACCGAGCAAGACATCCAGGACGTCATCGACGCGTATGTCCGTAGCGCGAAGCACGCCGTCGAACTCGGCTTCGACGGTATCGCGATCCACGGCGGTCACGGCTACCTCCTCGATTCCTTCTTCTGGGAGGGCACCAACCAGCGCGACGACGCGTGGGGCGGCGACCTGGAGCGTCGAACCAAGTTCCCGGCCGCCGTCGTCGCTGCGATCCGCGCGGCCATCGGACCGGATCTGCCGATCATCTATCGTTTCTCGCAGCACAAGCAGCAGGATTTCACCGCGAAGATCGCGGAGACCCCCGAGGAGTTGGGCGTCATCCTGGGCGCGCTGGTCGACGCCGGAGTCGACGTTCTCGATGCCAGCATCAGGCGCTTCGACGTCCCCGCCTTCGAAGGCAGCGATCTCTCGCTGGCCGGCTGGGCGAAAAAATTGACCGGCGCCGTCACGATGGCCGTCGGCAGCGTCGGTATCGGAAAGTCGCTGCGGGACAGCCGTATCGAAGGCGTCGCCCCTGTCGTCGACAACATCCCACAGCTCGAGGAGCGCATCGGCAGTGGAGAGTTCGATCTGATCGCGATCGGCCGTCTCCACCTCGCCGATCCGGCATTGGCGACAACCCTGCGCGACGGTAGTCCGCTGCCGGCCTTCGATCGAGCGGTGCATGAGGGCAGCTTGATCTAGGGGCTCCGCCCCTGTGTTGATCTAGGGGCTCCGCCCCTGTGCGCCTTTCCGGTAGTTCGCACTACCGGAAAGGCGCACAGGGCCGAAGGCCTTTATGTTCGACCCATGACTACTTTCAACGCCTGGGTCGCCCGCGAAAGCGACGGCACCATCGACTTCGCCCCCGAAACCGTCGACGAATCCTTCCTCCCGGCAGGTGAGGTCACCATTCGCGTCGAGTATTCGAGCGTCAACTACAAGGACGCGCTCGCGGTCACGCCGAAAGGCGGGGTGGTTCGCGAGTACCCGATCGTCCCCGGCATCGACGTCGCCGGCGAGGTCATTGCCTCCGAGTCCGACGCATTCGCCCCGGGAGACAAGGTCGTCGCACATGGCTACGAGATCGGGACCGCCCGCAACGGCGGCTACGCCGAGATCGCCCGTTTGCCTGCCGAGTGGGTCGTGAAGCTCGACGGCATTTCCACCGCCGACGCTGCTGCGATCGGCACGGCAGGATTCACCGCAGCCATGAGCGTCCAAGCCATTCTGGCCAGCGGAGTGAAGCCCGCCGACGGTCCCGTCCTGGTGACGGGCGCGAGCGGCGGAGTCGGCACCGTCAGCGTCGACCTTCTGGCAAGCGCAGGCTTCGACGTGGTCGCCTCCAGCGGTAAGCCAGGCGCGGCAGACCTTCTGACGTCACTCGGTGCGTCTTCGGTGATCGGCCGGCTCCCCGAAGATCCCGACGCCAAGCCTCGCCCGCTCGGAAAATCTCAGTGGGCGGCGGCCGTCGACTGCGTCGGTGGAAAGACCCTCGCTCACGTTCTGAGCACGATCAACTACGGCGGTGTTGTGGCCGCCAGCGGATTGACCGGCGGCGCCGCGCTGCCTACGACCGTGCTGCCGTTCATTCTCCGCGGAGTCTCACTGCTGGGCATGGACTCGGTATTGATGCCGATCGAACCCCGTCGCGCGCTGTGGGGCCGTCTGGGCTCCGACTTGGCCCCACGTCATCTGAAGGAGATCACGAACCTCGTTGCCGTCCGTGACGTCGTCTCGGTGATCGATCAGGTACGCGAAGGCAAGTACACCGGCCGGGCACTGGTTCAGGTTGCCGACGGTTTCTGAACCGCTCAGAAAAGTGTGAACAGATCTGCCGGTTCTTCGGCCGTCGTGGACTTCTCCTTGTAAGGGGAGTTCACGGCGGTCGGTTCCTTCTTCACCGGGGCAGCAAGCGGGACCGATGCGATGTCCCCCGAGACGATGGCGCGTGCGGCTTCGCCGGCCAGCTTGTCTGCCATTTCGTTGTAGTGGTTGCCGACGTGCCCGCGCACCCAACGAAAGCGCACCGGACCGACTCGATCGGTGATGGCTCGGTCGATGCTCTGCACCAGTTCCAGGTTCTTGACCGCCCCGCCGCTCGCGGTCTTCCAGCCCTTGCGCTTCCAACTCGGCAGCCATTCCGACGCGCACTTGATGGCGTACTGCGAGTCGGATTCGATGAGCAGAGGATCAGCACCGGGATGGGCGACGACGGCCTCGAAGAGCGCACGCAACTCGGCAATCTGATTGGTGCCGGACGCTTCTCCGCCGGACATGCTCGGACCCTCGTGATTGACCCACGCCCAGCCGATAGCCCCGCCGGGGTTTCGCAGACAGGATCCGTCGGTGCTCACGATGATCATGGCTCGGACAATACGTTGCGCCACCGACACACGCCTTAACGGAGGATGGACGGTGGCGATACGCTGACCTCGATGACGCCGCTATCTCCGGTCGACGAAGTCACGGTGACTTCTCAGCGACCGCTCGATGCCGCGCTGACGCTCAGCCCGCATCAGCGCGGACCCGGCGACCCCGCACAACGACGGTCAGCCGACGGAGCGATCTGGCGAGTTTCCCGCCAACTTTCGGGTCCTGTGACCTACCGCATCACGCAGTCGGATCGCCATACGGTCCGGGTACAGGCCTGGGGTCCCGGCGCCACGGAATTTCTGACCGGCGCCGAAGCTCTGCTCGGTCTCGACGACGAGGCCGAAGATTTTGCGCCCGAGCATCCCAAGCTCGCCGAAGCTCATCGACGCTTCCCTCATCTGCGCATCGGCCGCACCGGACGCGTCATGGAAGCCCTCGTTCCCGCGATCCTCGAGCAACGCGTCCACGGCATCGACGCGTTTGCCGCATGGCGCCGGCTGCTGACCAAATTCGGGGAGCGCCCACCCGGCCCCGCGCCCGACGGAATGCGAGTTCCACTCACCGCGGACCAATGGCGACGAATGCCGTCGTGGGAGTTTCATCGCGCAAATGTCGATCCCGCGAGATCCAAGACGATCGTTCAGTGCGCTCGGGTCGCCGACCGCCTCGAGCAGGCGTCATCGTTCCCCCGGGCCGAAGCGACCAAACGATTGCGAGCGGTGCCCGGCGTCGGGATCTGGACTGCCGCGGAAGTGGCTCAGCGCGCCTTCGGCGATTCGGACGCACTCTCGGTCGGCGACTACCACCTCGCTGCGGTCGTCGGCTGGTCGCTCCTGGGTGAACCGATCGACGACGCCCAGATGGTGCAGTACCTCGCTCCCCTCCAACCGCATCGATACCGTGCCGTGAGGCTTCTGCAGGTCAGCGGCCAAGCCGTCAAACCCAAGTTCGGTCCGCGAACTGCCGTTGCCGACCACCGCTGGCACTGAGCACCAGGAGATAAAGAATGTCGACCCGATACGCACACATCGCCTTCTCCCCCGCTGCGGTGGAGCGTCAGCGGTCGACCGGGAGTTTCACCGTCTACGGTTCAAAGCTCGATCAGCCCGACGAAGGCCCGATGGAATTCGATTTCCGCGCTCAGGGATTCGTGAGATCCGTGGATTCCTTCTTCATGTCCACTGTGACGCCCGACGGTTGGCCGTACGTCCAACATCGCGGCGGCCCGCGCGGATTCCTGCATGTGTTGGGCCCGAATCGAATCGGATTCGCCGATCTCCCCGGCAATCAGCAGTTCGTGACGCTCGGCAATCTGGAAGAGAACAATCGCATCTCGCTGTTCGTCATCGATTACCCGACGCGAACGAGATTGAAGATCTACGGGCGTGCACACGTGATCGAAGCGGACGAGGACCCTGAACTGCTGCAACAACTCTTGCAGGTCCCCGGCGGCATCATGACAGCAAAAGCGCAGCGCTCCATCGTCGTCGAGGTCGAAGCGTTCGACTGGAACTGCAGTCGAAATATCACACCTCGCTTCGACAAGGAGCGCATGGACGAATCCCTCGCTCTGGCACGCCAACCCCTGCAAGCCGAGGTCGATCGGCTTACTGCCGAGGTCGAAGAATTGCGCGCGCGGTTGTCGAAAAACGAATGAGACTGGGCGGTTTCAGGGCCCCCTGAGTCGGGTAGCCACCAAACACGGCCCGTCGCGCGGAGACGACGGGTCCCGTTGTGCCCGAGGAGGTCCGCACGATCGATCCAGACGGTGGAGTTCTGGTTAACGAACTGCACCGCCACCATTCACGACTGGTTCCACACAGACAGATTGGCCGTCCCCATGAAACTGTCCCGAACTCTCACCATGTCCGTACTCGTCGTCGCCGCTGTCGGCGCCGGAGCCGGCACCGCGGTCGCAGCGCCCCCGAATGCGGGCTTCGATCCGTCCCAACCCGTACTGACACCGACCGCCGAGTCGAACAGCCAGGCGGCGTTGATGCTCTTCCCCGGTAACGATCCGAAGCAAGCCGCGTTCGACACGATGGCCAACGAGGTCAATATCGGCTGGAACAACGGCGGCGTGCAGTCGACGCTCATCGGAGCCAACCTCGGCGTCGGAATCGGCTGCCTGTCGATCTTCCCGAACTTCATCGCCGGCTGCATCGTCGGTGGAGTCATCGGCACGGTTGCCGGAGTCGGCGCGGGAATCACCAACGGAAACCCGAACGCTGCGCCGGCCGTCGAGAAGTTCTTCGCGACTCCTTGAGAGACGCTCAGCTGTGCGTGTGCCCTGGGGTGGGTGTCTCGTCGTGAAAATGTGTGGCGCCGATCGAATGCAACAGCTGGTGAACGGTGTCGTCTGCCAGTTGGTATCGCATCGATCGGCCGTCGCGCGTCGCGCTCACCCACCCCTGGCTACGCAGTAGCCGCAGCGCATGTGAGACGGCTGTGCCGCTCATCCCCAGCGCCACGGACAGATCCGTGACGCAGATACCCGGTGCGTGGTGAAGGCAGAGCAACAGACGCAGACGGTTGGCGTCGGAGAGAAGCTCGAAGCGACCGGACCAACTGGTGACATCGAGACCCTCGAGTGCAGCCCTGGCGCGACGAACATCCTCGACGCTCAGCGCGCCACTGGTGTCTGCTGCGCCTGCATTCGTCAACCGACTGCCTCCGTAGAACTTCCGATCCCCCGCCGCAAGTGTACCCAGAAGCGAACCTCGTCAGGCAGACTCCACCACGGCTGCCATGCCCTGGCCACCGCCGATACACATGGTCAACAGCGCTTTTCCGCCGCCGCGACGGCCGAGTTCGTGAAGCGCGGTTGTTGCCATACGCGCACCCGTCGCTCCCACGGGGTGCCCGAGCGAGATGCCGGAACCGTTGACGTTCAGTCGATCGAGGTCCTCGAAGCCCCATTCCTTCACTACGCCGAGAACCTGGCACGCAAACGCCTCGTTCAGCTCGACCAGATCGAAGTCGGCAAAGCCTGCCCTTGTGCGAGCAAACAGTTTCGAGACGGCGGCAACCGGTCCGAGGCCCATCAGCGCCGGTTCACAACCGGCCGCGGCCCAACTGTCGAGGAACCCGATGGGTTCCAGCCCCAGCTCGTCCAGGCGATCCTCGGCGACCACCAACATCGCTGCCGCAGCGTCATTCTGTTGGCTGGCGTTACCGGCGGTCACGACGCCTCCCTCGGACACCGCACGCAGCCGTGCCAGGGTTTCGAGTGAGGTATCCGGACGGATCCCCTCGTCAGCACGAAACTGTGTGACGTTCCCTTTTCGATCCGTCAGTTCGACGGCGACGATTTCGGCATCGAATCGGCCGGATTCTCTTGCCAGTGTAGCTTTTCGGTGACTCTCGACGGCGAAGGCGTCCGACTCTTCCCGCGTGATCCCGCAGCGTGTCGCGACGTTCTCGGCTGTTTCGATCATTCCGCTGATTCGGCCGAAACGCCACTCGGGTTGCGAGCGCTCTCGACCACGATCGAGGCGGTCGAACAGTTGCAGCCCACCGGATTTGGTGCCCCACCGCGCTCCGGTGGTGTAGTGCTCGATCCCGCTCATCGATTCGACGCCGCCCGCGAGAACCACGTCGGCAGCACCCGTCTGGACCATCATGGCCGCGGTAACGATGGCCTGCAGACCCGTTCCGCATCGGCGATCCGTCTGGAAGCCGGCTACCGAAATCGGCAACCCGGCCTCGAGCGCCGCCCACCTTCCGATGCACGGTGCCTCCGAATTGGCATACGACTGCCCCATCGCGACGTCGTCGATGCGGGACGGATCGATTCCGCTACGACGCACGGTCTCCTTGACGACAGTGGCAGCCAAACTTTCCGCAGGCATGTCACGAAGTGCCCCTCCGAAACGGCCCACCGCGGTTCTGACCGGCGCGACCAATGCTGCTCGTTTCACAACTGACCTCGAATTTCGTTCTGGAAGAATGGAAAAGGATTCAGGAGACCAACAGGCGCACGGTATCCGCCACCAGCGCAGGTTTACCTGCTCCTTCGATTTCGATCGTGTACCGCACGACAATCGTCGCGCCCTTCGCGGTGCGCTCGAAGGAAAGAATCTCCGCACCTGCCCGCACCGAAGAAGCGACCTTGACCGGTTCGGGGAATCGCACCTTGTTGCTGCCGTAGTTCACGGTCATGGAGATTCCGTCGACACGCATCACCTGAGCGCCGAGCACCGGCAACAACGAAAGAGTCAGATAGCCGTGGGCGATGGTGCCGCCGTACGGACCCTGCGCTGCGCGCTCGGGATCCACGTGAATCCACTGGTGATCCTCGGTGGCGTCGGCGAACTTGTCGATCCGATCCTGTGTGACCGGAAACCACGCGCTGTAGCCCAAGTGCTCACCGACAGCCGTCTCAACTTCGTCGATTCCGTTGAAAATTCGCATAGTTCTCTCCTGAAAGGTGTTGAACAGCAAAGAAAAGTGCAGCGCTAATGTGCGCCGCGGCGCAGCGTGACCCGATACGTGTACTGCTCCGGCAAGAAATAGCTCACCGACAACTCGTTGGCAACGCCCTGCGCGTTGGAGTACAAACGGTCCACCCGCAACATGGCGTGGCCGATCTCGCAATCGACATCCCTGGCAACGTCTGCCGTTGCCGGGGACACCGTGATCGATTGTGCTGCTTCGACAATCGGACTGTCGATCAGCGGTTCCAGCAGACCGATCACCGTATTGGCGCTCACCGCACCGGCCGCCATGGCGGGCAGGTCGATGATCTGCCGAGCTATCGCCTCCGGCAGATGCGCCGTCGTCTGCACGAACGGAACTCCCTCGTGTATCCGTCGGAAGACCACGGTGTACACGACGTCGGTGTCGAGCCGAAGTCGACTGGCCGCCTCGATGTCCACGCGCCGTTGCAGCGGTGACACCACTTCCATCGTCGTGTCCCGCGAAAGGTTCATGAGATCTTCGATGGATCCGAGATGACGGAGATAGCGGCCGCTGTTCTCGGTCACGAAAGTTCCGCGCCCGGGTACTCGGTACACGATGCCCTCGGCAACAAGATCGTGAAAGGCTCGGCGGACCGTCTGCCGACTCACGCCGTGATGCTGCGCCAGTTCGGATTCGGTGGGCAGTTGAATGCCGTCGCGGTAGGTACCGGCAGAGATCTGCTGACGAAGCTCACGAGAGAGGCGTTGGTACGCCGGCTCCGTCTCTCTTTCCTTACCGCTCATAGCGACATGATCCTACTTGCTCACCGGTCCGTCACAGACCGCCGCGGGCAACCAGCTGCGAAACGATCACGTTGCGCTGAATTTCGTTGGTTCCCTCCCCGACGATCATCAGTGGTGCATCACGGAAATACCGCTCGACGTCGTACTCCGTCGAGTAGCCGTAACCGCCGTGGATGCGGACGGCGGACAACGCGATTTCCATCGCCACTTCGGAGGCGTACAGCTTGGCCATGCCTGCCTCCATGTCGCACCGCTCGCCGCTGTCGTACATCTGCGCCGCGTGCCAGGTCAGCTGCCGCGCGGCCGTCAGCTTCGTTGCCATGTCGGCGAGGTAGTTGCCGATCGACTGGTGCTTCCAGATCGGCTGGCCGAAGCTCTCGCGCTGCTGCGCGTACGCAAGTGAATCTTCGAGTGCGGCCGTGGCGACGCCCAGTGCACGGCAAGCCACCTGGATACGGCCGGTCTCGAGCCCCTTCATCATCTGCCCGAAACCCTTTCCGGGAGTACCACCCAGAATGGCCGACTCGGCGATGCGGTAATTGTCGAAGGACAGTTCACAGCTCTCGACGCCCTTGTATCCGAGCTTCGGGAGGTCGCGGGACACGGTCAGGCCTTCGCCGTGCTCGACGAGAACGATCGAGATGCCCGCATGACGAGGGCTTGCGCTTGGATCGGTCTTGCACAGCAAGGCGATCACGCCGGATCGGCGGGCATTGGTGATCCATGTCTTGGCGCCGTTGACGACCAGATCTGTGCCGTCGCTCTTGGCATTGGTTGTCATGGCCTGCAGATCGGAACCACCGCCGGGCTCGGTGAGGGCCATCGTTGCCCGGATCTCGCCGGTTGCCATTCGCGGCAGGTACTTCACCTTCTGCTCTTCGGTACCGAACAGCGAGATGAGCTTGGCGACCACTGTGTGTCCACCCATCGCTCCTGCCAGGGACATCCATCCGCGCGACAGTTCCTGCGTCACCTGCGCATAACAGGGCATGGACACCGGTGATCCGCCGTACTCCTCGGGAATCGCGAGGCCGTAGATCCCGATCTGCTTCATCTGATCGATCCACTTCTCGGGATACTCGTTCGCGTGCTCCACCTCCTGGACCGTGGGCTTGACCTCTCGGTCGACGAACCGGCGCACGGTTTCGATCAGGAATGTCTCTTCGTCGTTGAGCTTGAGCATGAATCCGCCTCGACTTGAAATAAGTTTGTACGGCCATATTTCGATATTGTTCGCGCAATGTCAATACCGCGCCTTGACATCGATACGCAGCAACTGCCAGCATCGAGGCAGTTCGCTGCACATCAACGCCGTTCACGGCAGCACATCTATTTCGCAACTGGCCGTACATTTGATCACCAGATCGAGGTAATCGACACACTATGGACGAGAACCACTACCGCGCGACCAGACGCCGTGCGTCCCTGGTCGCTCCGGGTTCAGACGAGCGCAAGGCCCGCAAGGCACTCTCTTCGAACGCAGACGAGGTGATTCTCGACCTCGAAGATGCCGTCACTTCGGCGAACAAGGACCTTGCGCGAACCCTCGTGAGTTCCTTGGTGCACGAGTTCGGTAGGGCGCGCACCATCTCGGTCCGAATCAACGGCCTCACCACGCCATGGGCCCGCGACGACCTGATCGCCTGCGGCACCCTCGGAGAATCGCTGACGAGCGTGATCGTCCCGAAGGTCGAGTCCGTCGACGAACTCCTCGAGGCCGAGCGCATTCTCTTCACTGCCGGTGGGCACCACACCACCCTGCAAGCCCTGATCGAAACTCCGCTCGGCGTCCAGAATGCCGACTCCATCGCCCGCGCGACTCCTCGTCTGCAGGCCGCGATCATCGGATACGCCGATCTCGGTGCAGCGCTGGGTCGCTCACGCTCGGCACTGCCCGAACACTGGCTTGCCGTCCAGGACAGAATCCTGATCGCCTGCCGCGCAGCCGGCGTCGCCGCCATCGACGGACCCTTTCTCGGCATCACCGACGACGACGCCTTCCGCCGCGCCGCGCACTGGACCAGCGCTCTCGGGTTCGACGGTAAATGGGTCATCCACCCGGCGCAGATCGACTCGGCCACTACCGCATTCACTCCTTCGGACGACGCCGTCGATGACGCCAGACGGGTGTTGACCGCACTCGAAGAAGCCGAAACCCTGGGTTCCGGCGCCGCCCAGCTCGACGGCCAAATGCTCGACGAAGCAGTGGCCGTGGCAGCGCGTCGTACGCTTGCCCGAGCCGAAGGAGTCACCGTATGAGCGAGCACTACGTGGGAGGACCGTACTTCGACGAACTCACCCACGGTCAGATCTTCGACGAAGCACCAGCGGTGACGTTGACCAGTGGACTCGCCGCCTCCCATCAGTCGATCCTCGGTGACCGCATGCGCTTGCCTCTCGACGCACACTTGTCGTCGAGCGTCACAGGTTCCGCTGCACCAGTGGCGAATCCAGGACTGGTCACCGACGTCGCCATCGGCCAGTCAACCGTGGTCACACACCACGTCAAGGCAAACCTCTTCTACCGCGGACTGCGATTCCACCGTTTCCCGGCACTCGGTGACACCCTGTACACGCGCACCGAGGTTGTCGGTCTACGCGAGAACTCGGCCAAGCCGGGACGCGGCGCCACCGGACTTGCCGCGCTACGGATGACGTCCGCTGATCAGAATGGCAACACGGTCCTCGACTTCTACCGCTGCGCCATGCTCCCCCTGAGCCCCGACCCGATCGAGACGAGAACTCGCCACGCCGACGACCTCTCCGTGATCGGTCCGTCCGAACCTGCGCCGTACGTATCACCTGACGGTTGGGACCTCGACACATATCGAGACCGGGTACCCGGCAGGCACTTCGATTCCGACTTGGTGGGCTCCGTCTTCCACAGTAGCGGCGACGTCGTCTCCAGTGCACCCGAACTTGCCCGGCTGAGCTTGAACATCGCAGCGACGCACCACGACGATCGCGTCGGCACCCACGGTCGCCTCGTCTACGGCGGCCACACCATCGGAATTGCACTTGCCCAGGCAACTCGCGCTCTGCCCAACGTGGTGACGGTTCTCGGATGGCACTCGTGCGATCACACCGGCCCCGTTCACGAGGGCGATACCCTCACGAGCGAACTGCACGTCGAAAGTTCGTCGCCCCTCGAACACGGAACCGCAGTGCAACTGCGTTCACTCGTGTTCTCCCACAATGCTTCTGCAACACAGACTCCGGTTCTCGACTGGCGTTTCACCGTGTTGATGGCATGATCGCACACTCTTCTATCACGGAGGACCACAGATGACTCAGACCCAAGGCCCGCTGTCCGGGCTTCGCATCGTCGAGGTCTCGAGCTTTGTCGCCGCGCCCCTGTGCGGACTGACTCTCTCCCAGCTCGGCGCCGAGGTGATCCGGATCGACCCGATCGGAGGTGCCTCCGATTACAAGCGCTGGCCCGTCACCGACACGGGTGAAAGCATCTACTGGACCGGACTCAACAAAGGCAAACGGTCACTGTCAGTGGACATGCGCGCCGAGCGCGGCCAAGAACTGATTCGCCAACTGGTCACGGCTCCGGGACCTGGCGGCGGAATCCTGGTCACCAATGCCGGCGGTCGCGCCTGGATGAGCCACGACTCCCTGGCCCAGTTGCGTAGCGACGTCATCACCCTCGAGGTTCTCGGACGCCGCGACGGCAGCCCCGGGGTCGACTACACGGTCAACGCCGCGTTGGGATTTCCACAGATCACCGGCCCCGCCGACTACGCCGGAGTTGTCAACCACGCACTGCCCGCCTGGGACGTCGCCTGCGGGCTCTATGCCGCCCTGTCGATCACTGCCGCAGTGCGCCAACGTGACTCGACCGGACACGGCACGCAGATCACGCTGCCACTCGAAGACGTCGCATTGGCCACCGCAGGAACACTCGGCTACCTCACCGAAGTACAAGTGAACGGTCGCAGTCGCGAGTCCGGCGGAAACGCCGTCTACGGCACGTACGGAATCGATTTCGTCTCCCGCGACAACGAACGGTTCATGGTCGTTGCGCTCACTACTCGCCATTTCCGTGACCTTGCGTCGGTCACCGGCACCACGGCGGCTGTCGACGCCGTCGAAGGTGCCCTCGGAGCCGACTTCTCCACCGAAGCGGATCGCTACCGTCATCGAGAGGTACTCACTGCTCTGTTCTCACATTGGTTCCGGGAACACAGCGGCGCCGAGATCGCTGCAGCGCTGGACACATCGTCGGTTCTGTTCGAGAGGTACCGCAGTTTCGAGGAAGTGGTGAATTCCGGTGAACTGGAGAACAACCCGATGTTCTCTGCACTCGATCAGCCTCGAATCGGAAGTTATCTGGCTGCCGCGAACCCAGCCTCGTTCGACGGCGCCCACCTGAGCGCCGGACCGGCCTCCGAGGTCGGCGGCGATTCGATTGCGGTGCTCGCGGATGTCCTCGGAACCACTGCTGATCACGCCTCGGCACTGATCGCGGACGGCATCGTCGGCATTCCGGCGAACTGATCTACCTGGAACATGTTTTCGGCCTCGGAACAAATGTTCCGAGGCCGAAAACATGTCGAGAGTGCGTCAGAGACCAAGATCCTTCGCGATGATGGTCTTCATGACTTCACTCGTGCCACCGTAGATTCGTGTGACACGCGTGTCTGCGTAAAGACGCGCGATGGGATACTCGGTGATGTAGCCGTACCCGCCGTGCAATTGGAGGCACTTGTCGATCACTCGACCTGCTGCCTCGGTGCAGAACAGTTTCGCCTTCGCTGCGTCGGCAATCGTCAGAGTGCCGCGGTCATGACATTCGAGTGCGTTGTCGGACACCAGCTGGATGGCATCAACCTCGGTAGCACATTCGGCCAGAACGAATTTGGTGTTCTGGAATGCCGCGACGGGCTTACCGAACACCTTGCGATCTTTGACGTAGTCGATGGCAAAGCGAAGCGCTGCACTGGCAGTGGCGGCCGCTCCGAAAGCGATGGTCAACCGCTCCTGAGCCAGGTTGTGGGTCAGATAGCTGAATCCGTCGCCCTCTTCTCCGAGCCGGTCCTCGACGGGCACCTGTACGTCGACAAACGAAAGCTCCGCAGTGTCGGAGGTCTTGAGACCGATCTTGTTGATCTTGCGCCCCACCGAGTATCCGGGCGACGACGTGTCGACCACCAGGATCGACAACCCGGTGCGTCGGTTCTCCGCTGTGCTCGGCGCGGTGCGGCACACCACCAGGACGCGATCGGCAAGTACCCCGCCGGTGATGAACGTCTTGGAACCATTGACCACGTAGTGCGTACCGTCCTCCGACAGCTTGGCCGTCGTCGCGATGTTCGCCAGATCCGACCCTGTTCCCGGTTCGGTCATCGCAATCGCGAACATCAGATCGCCGGAGGCGAAGCCCGGCAACCAGCGGCTCTTCTGCTCGTCGTTCGCGTACTCGAGCAGGTAGGGCAGGATCAGGTTCGTATGCACCGACTGCGAGCCGAAAGACGCCCCGGCGGCAGCAACTTCCTCGGCGACGACGACGTTGAACTTGAGCGACTTCTCGCCGCCTCCGCCGTATTCCTCCGGCACCTGAATTCCGAGTACGCCCAGCTCTCCGAGTCGTCGGTAGAAGTCACGGGGCGGGTGACCGTCCTCTTCCCACTTCTCGTGGACCGGGGTTACTTCCTTCGCGATGAAATCGCGGACGGTAGCCCGGAATGCCTCGTGATCCTCGTTGAACACGGTGCGCTGCATGTATGAACTCCAGTCGGTCAAGGGAACAGGGTGATCCTGATCTCACCTTGCCTCAAGGCTCCGCATTCGATCCAACACTCATCGGCTATGCGTCCGATAGGGCGTACCAATATGGCCTGACCTGCGATACATAGGCAACCGCTATCGTTCCGATCATCGACGCGACATTGCTCAAAGTGATCCAGAACACGTTGAATGGGTCAGCCGGCAAACACAACACCATCGATCGCTTCGAGGCCGCGCTTCGAGCACGATCGCATCCGCCCACCAGTCTCGAAGGGACGCCACGTGACCCCCATCGCGCCACAGCGTAACGACGTCCAGCCCGAAGCAACAGCAACGCCAGATTCGTCAGCAGTCCCCGTCTTCGGTACCCGCAAGCGTGCGTGGACGATGACCGGGCTCGTCGTCTTCCTCTACATCGTCAACTACGCGGACAAAGCAGTCCTCGGAATCATCGCTCAGCCCCTCGCTCGCGAGCTCGGACTGAAGTCTTCGCAAATCGGCATGGTCGGCTCGCTGTTCTTCCTGATGTTCTGCATCGGCGGATTTCTCGCCGGACCGCTCAACAAGTACCTGACCCTACGTTGGGCGCTGTTGATCCTGGCCGCAATCTGGTCCGTGGTCATGCTCCCCCTCGTTCTCGGTGCCAGCCTCGCGATGTTGATCGTCTCGCGCATGCTCCTCGGATTCGCCGAAGGCCCCAGCTCGGCGCTGATGCACACCGCCGCGTACTCGTGGCACCCGCCGGCCAAGCGCGGCCTTCCCGGTGCAATGCTCGCCGGATCCGCCTCCGTCGCGAAGATCGCCCTCGCGCCCGTACTGACCTTCATCGCCGTTCACTACGGCTGGCGCGCAGCGGTTCTCTCGCTCTCTGTCCTCGGACTCGTGTGGATGGGTTGCTGGCTGGCCGGTTGGTCCGAAGGCCCGTACACGAGCAAGGCCGTCAAGGCGACCAAGACTGCAGATACAGAAGCAACCGAGGCGACCGGGACGGCAACGAAGGCAGTCACCGAGCCCAACGTTCCGTGGCGCAAGATCCTGCTCTCCCGCACCTTCGTCAGCTGCTGCTTCCTCATCGCCACCATCTACGCACTGACCACCGTCGTTCTCACCTGGTTGCCGTCGTACTTCGAGGTCGGCCTCGGATACAGTGCGATGCAAGCCGGTTCGATGTTCGCGCTGCCCTCGATCGTCGGCCTTGTCCTCATGATCACCTCCGGTTCCGTCACGGACAAGTTGATCGGCCGCGGCTTCACCTCTCGCACGGTTCGCGTCATCGTCCCCTGTGTCGGCGTTCTGATCTGCGGATCGATTCTCTTGTTCCTGCCACAGATCTCCACTCCCATCGTCGCTGTCGCCATGGTCTCGATCGGTTACGGATTCTCGGCAATCACCTTCCCGCTCATCAATGCTGCGATCTCCGAACTGTGCCCGCCGCAGCAGACTGCAGGCACCATGGGATTCTTCCTCGCCATCATGTCGATCGGTGGCCTGATTGCTCCCTACGCAACGGGAGTCATCGTGGACAACGCAGCAACCCCGGCCGACGGTTACGCCCAGTCCTTCCAGGCAATCGGCATCATCGGAGTCGTCGCCGCGGTTCTGGTCCTCGTCTTCGCCAATCCCGAGCGCGATCGCAAGCTCATCCGCGGCTGAATGCTCCACGTATAGCCATTCGCTAACAAAGCCATTCACCGAAAGACATTGCCGGGTCGGCCCGCTCGTGATCGACTCGAGGTACGCCCCGACCGCACAATCGCAACACCGGGCACGAACAGCAGGAGAGATACATGCGAGATGCCGTCATCGTCGACGCAGTACGTACACCGATCGGCCGTCGAGGACGCGCCCTCTCGGAGATCCATCCGGCCGAACTGTCCGCACATGTACTGCGTGCACTCGCTGAACGGACCGGACTCGACGCGGCCACGGTCGACGACGTGATCTGGGGATGCGTCAGTCAGGTCGGCGAACAGGCCGGAAGCATCGCCCGCACAGCGGCACTCGCCGCCGGCTGGCCCGACAGCGTTCCCGGCGTCACATTGACCCGGGCATGCGGATCGAGCCAGCAGGCAGTTTCCTTTGCTGCGGCCACCGTCATCGCCGGTCAGAACGACGTGGTCGTAGCCGGAGGCGTCGAATCGATGTCGCGAGTTCCGATGGGAACCGCCAGCAAGAACGGTGAGCATTTCCCGGCTTCGGTACTCGAACGCTACGGTGTGGACAGTTTCAGCCAGGGGACCGGCGCCGAGATGATGGCCCGGAAATGGGCACTCACCCGAACGGCCCTGGACGAATATTCCCTCCGCTCACACGAACTCGCGGCCAGCGCCACCGATGCAGGAGCATTCACCGGGCAAATCACTCCGATCGCCGGGTTGTCCCAGGACGAAGGCATTCGGCGAGGCGGAAGTCTGGAGTCGCTCGCGAAGTTGCCCCCGGCCTTCGACGCCGACGGTGTCATCCACGCCGGCAACTCTTCTCAGATCTCCGACGGGGCGGGCGCCACACTCGTCACGACCAGCGAGTACGCCCGGGCACGCGGTTGGAAGCCGCTCGTTCGTATTCACACCGCAGTGGTCGCAGCCGACGACCCGGTCATCATGCTCACCGGTCCGATTGCCGCCACCGCAAAGGCACTGGACCGCTCCGGATTGTCCATCGACGACATCGGTGCCTTCGAGATCAACGAGGCCTTCGCCCCCGTCCCGCTTGCCTGGCAGGCTGAAACCGGCGCAGCCATCGATCGTGTGAATCCGCTCGGCGGCGCTATCGCGGTCGGCCACCCACTCGGCGGATCAGGTGCGATCTTGATGACTCGCCTGGCACATCACATGCGCGACAACGGAATTCGATACGGTCTCCAGTCGATGTGTGAGGCCGGCGGCATGGCCAATGCGACCATTCTCGAATTGATCTGACCCGACAACGCTTTCGGGCCGACACGTCATCCAGCAGGAAAGAAGAATTGATCCATGAAACTCGAGGGACTTTCCACCGCGATCACCGGCGGCGCTTCAGGTCTCGGCCTGGCAACCGCTCGACGGCTGCTCGACGCCGGAGCGCAGGTCACGTTGATCGATCTGCCTTCGTCCGACGGTAAGCAGGTGGCGGCCGATCTCGGAGCTGCCGCGCAATTCGCCCCGGCCGACGTCACCGACAGCGAACAATTCGCCGAAGCACTCGACGCGGCGCACGAGCGCGGCGGCCTTCGCGGCGTCGTCCACTGCGCGGGTGCCGGGCGTCGCATGCGCATTCTCGACAAGGACGGAAAAGCCGGATCGGTCGAAGATTTCGAGTTCGTCGTCAAACTGAATCTTGTCGGTTCGTTCAACGCACTCCGTCTCGGCGCCGAGCGGATGGCAGAACTCGATGCCGTGGACGGTGAGCGAGGAGCCATCATCATGACGGCGTCGGTCGCAGCATTCGAAGGTCAGATCGGTCAGATCAACTACACGGCGTCCAAAGCCGGCATCGTCGGTATGACGGTCACCGCTGCCCGCGATCTCGCCAGCCGCGGAATCCGCGTCAACACCATTGCTCCCGGCATCATGGACACTCCCCTGCTGGCGCGCCTGCGCGAAGACGTGCGCACGGCCCTCGAAGCCTCGGTTCCCAACCCCTCACGGCTGGGTCGCCCGGACGAGTTCGGCCAGCTGGCCGTCTCGATGCTCGAGAACAGCTATCTCAACGGCGAAACCATCAGACTCGACGGCGCTATCCGAATGGCTCCCCGGTGACGGGCATCAGCGTGATCGCCAATCCACAACTGCGCCACAACATGCACTACCCGGACACCACCATGGCCTACTGGGCACCCAGCATGGCGGCGCTCTACGGTGATCGCCTCGCCGTCGTGGACGGCGAGCGCACATGCACGTTCCGCGAACTCGGTCAGCGCAGTGCACAATTCGCCGGCGCACTGCGGCAGGCCGGGGTCGGCGTCGGCGACGTCGTGTTGCTACATCTCGGGAACTGCGTCGAGTTCCTCCAGGCCTACTACGGCTGCCTGCAGGCCGGGACGACCGTTACATTGGTCAATCCGCTGCAGCCAGAACTTGGACTGCGCAAGCAGATCGAGGAGACGTCCGCCGTTGCTGCGGTCACTCAGAGTTCGCAGCTGCACACACTGCTCGCGGCCTCCTCAGGAACCTCCGTACGTACGATCGTGATGGTCCAGGACACCGAGGGTGCGCTCGACACACCGGAGTCGGTCGTCGCGTTCGACGCCTTCATCGCCGATCTACCCACCGAATTCACCCCTGCCTCCGTCCGAAGCGACGACATCGCACACATCGCGTTCACCGGCGGAACCACCGGAGTATCCAAAGGTGTTCGTGTTCTTCACCGCAACGTCGTCGGCAACATCACGCAGATGTGTGGGTGGAGAACCGGGCACGAGTTGGAGGCAGGTCCGGACGGTCTCGTCACGCCTCGACGCATCGACGGCCTCGACGTGCTCGGTCCGACGCCGGGAACAGGGGCGACCATCGTGGTCTCACCTCTCTTCCACGCACATTCGTTGCTCAACACGTCGTTCCTGTTGATTTCCGGTCTCACCCAGGTATTTGCCGGTCGGTTCGAACCCGGCCGGATGCTCGAGCTGATCGAAAAGCACGAGGCCACCTATCTCACGGGGTCTCCTGCCATGTGGCATGCACTGTCGGTTCATCCCGACGCTACGGTGCGCAACACCGACAGCGTGTGCGTCGTGTCTTCGGGCGCTGCCCCGATCGACAGCGTCACGCTCGCCGCACTCCGCCGGGCATTTCCCAAAGCGCTCGTCGTCGAGGGGTACGGGCTGACCGAGGCCACCTGTGTGGTCACGGCAGCTCCGCTGATCAACGGCTCGGAATACCGGCAGAGCAGCGTCGGCCTCCCGATCTTCGACACCGAAATCCAGATTCGCGATCAGCTGGACCGGAAGACCGTTCTGGGCGAGAACGAACGCGGCGAACTGTGGGTGCGTGGGCCTCAGGTCACCGACGGCTATCTCGGACACCCGGAAACCACCGCAGAACAGTTCGTCGACGGCTGGTTGGACACGGGTGACATCGCGTACCTGGACTCGGACGGATACCTCTTCATCTGTGACCGGGCGAAGGACATGCTCATCTACAAGGGGTACAACGTCTATCCGCGTGAACTCGAAGAGATTCTGGTTTCGCACCCGGCGATCTCGACTGCCGCGGTTGTCGGCCGCGAAGTGGGGAGCAACGGCCAGGAGCCCGTAGCCTTCGTGGTGATGATTCCGGGCGCCGAGTTCGACGCCGAGCAGATCAAGGCGTTTGTCGCCGAGCAGGTGCTGCCGTACAAGAAGATTCGCGAGGTCGTCGAGGTAGAACTCCTTCCGACATCGGCTGCCGGTAAGGTCCTCAAGACCGACCTCCGCTCGAGACTTCTCGAATCCGTCGATCAGAAAGGCGGTTCCAGGTGACGACCTTCGCAGACCTGACGTCGCAATTGCGTGTCCCTGTTCTCGCTTCACCGATGTTCATCATCTCGACTCCTGACCTCGTCATCGCGCAGTGCACCGCTGGGATCATCGGGTCCTTCCCGGCACTGAATGCTCGTCCGCAGTCGGCACTTCGGGATTGGCTCAAACTGATCACCGTGGCTCGTGAGGAACATGATCGTGAGCACCCGGAGAATCCGTCGGCGCCATTTGCCGTCAACCTCATCGTCCACCGGTCCAACAACCGCCTGGAAGAGGACCTGGCGACCATCGCCGAGTTCGAGGTTCCGATCGTCATCACGTCCCTCGGCGCTCGCACCGACATCAACGACGCCGTCCACGCATACGGTGGAATCGTTCTTCACGACGTCATCGACAATCGCTTTGCACGCAAGGCGATCGAGAAGGGCGCCGACGGACTGATCGCGGTAGCTGCCGGGGCCGGTGGTCATGCCGGTAGGCAGTCGCCGTTTGCCCTGATTCGGGAAATTCGTGAGTGGTTCGCCGGTCCACTGCTGTTGTCAGGTGCCATCGCTCATGGTGATTCGATTCTCGCTGCGCTCGCGGCCGGAGCCGATTTGGCATACGTCGGATCAGCTTTCATCGCAACCGAAGAGGCTAACGCGGATCCTGCGTACAAGGAGATGATCGTGGGTTCAGGGGCCTCCGACATCGTCTACTCCAACCTGTTCACCGGAGTACACGGAAACTACCTGCGGGGCAGCATCGTTGCCGCCGGCTTGGACCCCGACAACCTAGCCGAATCCGATCCTTCCGCAATGAGTTTCGCGACCACCGACACCGATACCAAGGCGTGGCGTGACATCTGGGGCGCCGGACAGGGCATCGGAGCGATCGACGCCGTACTTCCGACGCATGCAGTAGTAGAGCGTCTCGCCGCCGAGTACGCTGCCGCTCGAGAACGCATCTGCCGACTCTAGTGCTGTGACCGGTGTTCGTCAGAGAGGGATTCGTCAGAGCGGGATTCGTCGGACAGGTACTCGTGAATCAGGTTCACGAATACCTGTCCCACCGGCGACAACGTCGAGGGGTCGAAGGCGAGACCGTACGCACGCAGGAATCTCGGCTCGCAGGCCCGTTCCACGACCTGACCAGGCATCGATTTCGCCACCGAGCGCTCGACCAACGAACCGCCGAGGCCGGCGATGACCATCGGGAGCCGTGACTCCCGTTGCTCGGTCACCACCGCGAGTTCCGTTCTGGTACCGGCCTTTCGGATCGAATCTTCGATCGCGTCACCCATCGCTGCCCCGCGAGGAACGAATACCATGGGAATGTCCGGCATTTCCGAAAGGCGTACCGGCCCCTCGGGTAGTTCGGTTCCCGCCGGGTAGACCAGGCGGTACTCCTGCTCCCCCAATTCGACGATCTCGAGCCCTTCGCCCGCTTCGAGTGGCAGATGAGCCACCGCGAATTCGCAGTGGCCGTCCCGAATGAGACTTTCCAGATTGTCCTCTCGCTCGAGTTCCGAGAATCTGACTCGTGCTTGCGGATAGCGTCGACAGAACTCCGCAATCAGATCGACGATCGTCCCCGAGGTCAGTGCAGGGAAAGCCATGATGTCGAGGCGACCGACGATGGCGCCATCGGATGCCGTCAACTGTTCAGCCGCCGCAGCTACGTCTCGCAAAACCTGTCGACTCGGGCCGACCAGGCTGCGACCGGCCGCACTGAGCACCATGCCGCGCCCGATGCGATGGAAAAGCCGCACTCCCAGTTCACGTTCGAGCCCGCGCAACGCTTGTGACACGGTCGGCTGAGCAACTCCCAATGCAGCTGCGGCGCCGTTGATTCCCTTGTTTTCGACGACCGCGAGGAAGTACTCCATCTGCCGGAATTCCACAGTTCACTCCTCTTCCTTGGACGGAACGGCGGAGGTGGCCATTTCCGCAGCCGTCGCGATGAATGCGGCGGCTGCCGGGGATTGCTCGCCCGAGCGATAGACGATGCCGACGTCGCGTGTCAGCGGCGGATCGAAGGAGAAGGCGCAGACGTCTGTCATCTGCTGCTGTGCAACCCTTCTCGGCACGACGGTGGCGCCGATCCCTCGACGCACGAGTTCCCACGTGGTCACAGGGTGGACACAGTCCACGACTACGTTCTCGGCGCCTTCGCTGAGTAGACCCCGGAACTGATTCGATTGATCACCGAGATCGACCACCAGCGGCAAACTGTGCAAGAGCGTTCGCGGAACCGGATCCGCCAACGGCGTTGCAAGCCGCCCGGACAACGACGCATGGGTGGCGAGTACCAACTCCTGAGCGGCAATCGGAGCCGTGACCAAACCTTCGTACCCGATACTCAGATCGGTGACGCCGACCTCGGCCGACCCTCGCCGTAACGCATTGTCGACCCCGGCCGGGCCGTACGTGTCGAGGACGCGCACGACGATCTTCGGAAAGTTGGCCCGGAATCGACGAACCAACTCGACCATCGGATCGATGGAGAACGCCGAGTACGAGACGACGTCCACCCGGCCGAACTCGAGTTCGCGAACGGCGGTCACTTTCGCCTTCGCGCGCTCGACGTCGGCAAGGATTCTCCTGGCCGCGAGATCGAACGTGCGGCCCGCGTCGGTAAGAACCAACCGTCTGCCGGTCCGGTCGAACAGCGTGGCGCCGAGTCGACGCTCGAGCGTGCGAATTGCCTGTGACAGCGAGGGCTGCGAAATATAGAGAGCCTGAGCGGCCTTCGTTATCCCACCGTGGTCGACGACAGCGACGAAGTAGGTAACGAAGTGCAGATCCACTCATCCATCATACGACCAGCGATCTGACGCTCACTCCACTCGAGTTAGCCCTGGTACGGCCCACTCTCCGGTGAAGACCGGCTCCCGCTTTTCCACGAAGGCACGAACCGCGTCGGTAGCATCCGTCGCAAAATTGACCGCTTGCGCCCTCGCCTCGTTGTCCAAGGCTTCCCGCAACGAGAGTGAGGTGTGATGTTCGAGCATGGCGGCAGACTGACTCAGTGCGGCTGGCGGACCGTCAGCGAGCCGCTGCGCAAGCTTCGACGTGTGTTCGTCCAGTTCACCCGGTTCGACCAGATAGGTCACCAGCCCGAGCTCGTAGGCTTCCTGTGCGTCGATCGTCTCGGCGAGCATCACCAGTCGCTTCGCTTGCTGGAGGCCGACCAGTCTCGGCAGGATCCACGAACCCCCGAAGTCGACAGACAACCCCCGTTTGGCGAAGATCTGGCTGAACTTGGCGCCCTTGGCTGCCACGACGAAGTCGCAGAGCAACGCCATGTTCCATCCGGCTCCGACGGCAAACCCGTCGACCTTCGCCACCAGAGGCTTGGGAAACTCACCCAGTGCGATCGCCGTTGCGTTGATGACACGCATGCGATCGAGCGGGTGCGACGAGCCGCGTTTGTCCAGATCGGACCCCGCACAGAAGGTCCCGTCCGCGCCGGTCAGGATCACAGAGCGAATCTGCGAATCCTCTTGAAGTTCGAGGACTGCTTCACGTAGAGCGATCCAGGCGTCGAGATCGAGAGCGTTGCGGCGGTGCGGCCGACAGAGAACAATCGTCGCGACAGCACCGTCACGTTCGATGCTTACGGCCGCGCGCTCGATCGTCTCGGCACTCATGAGCCACTCCACACGGGAGAGCGCTTCTCGGCAAACGCCGTTGCACCTTCCTTGGCGTCCCGTGAGGTGAATACCGGATCGATGAATTCACGTTGCGCGACAAAGGCATCCGGGTCGGTGTACTTGGCGGACATTGCCAGTACCTGCTTGGTCGCGCGAACAGCCAGTGGACCGTTTGCCGCTACTCGGGCCGCAAGCTCGCGTGCGACGGTCAGCGCCTGTCCAGGTTCGGCGAGCCGATTGACCAAGCCGTGATGATGCGCCACGGTGGCACTGAGCGGATCCCCCGTGATCGCGATTTCCATGGCCAACTGATACGGGAGGATCTTGGGCAGACGCAGAAGGCCACCGGCGGCCGCGGCAAGTCCCCGCTTCACCTCGGGCAAGCCGAATTTCGCGTCGGTGGACGCCACGATCAGATCGGCTGCCAACGCCAGTTCGCACCCGCCGGCGAGGGCCCACCCCTCGACGGCTGCGATCAGCGGCTTCGACGGCGGAGCCTCGGTCAGACCGGCAAAACCACGACCGGGCAGCGATGGCCGTTCCCCTCGCGCAAATCCCTTGAGATCCATACCAGCGCAGAAGGTTCCACCAGCTCCGGTCAGAATGCCGATGGTGAGATCGGCCCGTTCCTCGAACTCGTCGATGGCCGCAGCCAAGGCTTCGGCAAGTTCGAGATTGACCGCGTTCTTGGCCTCGGGACGATTGAGGGTGATGACGGCAACACCCTCGGCGAAGTCGGTGAGCACGACGCTCATGTTCGGTTCCTACTTCCGTGATGAGATTCTTGAAAGGTCACTGCGCGCGAATGCTCCAGCGCACGGGTGTGCCACCGGACGGTGTCACGATCTCCCGCTTGGCCAAAACAACGAGATGAGCATGGGTTTCGCGGACTGCCAAGCGAAGTAGTCGCGGCGACATCTGTTCGAACGGGCGAGACCAGGAGATCGTGCGTGAGAGTTCCCAGGCCGTGGATTCGGGCTCATCCTGAACCGCAGCCACGATCTCCGCCAATCGCTCCTCGTGGTGCCCCATCAATTGACGTGCACGATCGGCGATCCCACGGAATCGATATTCATGTGCCGGAAGCACTTCGCACTCGCCCAGTGTTGTCGTCGCCTCGAGCGAGAGAAGATAACGATGAAGCGGGTTCTCGAGTTCACCGGGAATCGTGGAGATGTTCGGGCTGATCCTCGGCAGCATGTGATCGCCGCTGAACAACAAGCCTCTGTCCTCTTCCACGAAGCAGAGATGTCCGGGAGTGTGCCCCGGTGTCCACTGAGCCCGGAGATTCCACCCGGGAAGATCGAGTGAATCACCATCTCCCAGAACAATGTCGATGGTTTCGTGCTCAGCGAACCGCACCAGGTCGACCCGAGACGCGTCGAGCACTTCGGCCGGTGCGCCGAGTTCGGACAATTGCAGGTTCCAGCCACTGATGTCGTCGCGGGTCTGCTCGGGACCGTGGTATCCGAGGAGCGTCGCGTCGGCCACGTGCATCGCAAGCGTTGCGCCGCTGACCTGCCGAAGACGCGGCGCCAGACCGAAGTGATCGGGATGCAGGTGCGTGATTGCCGCATAGCGCACTTCGGAAACGTGGTATCCGATCGATGCTATGCCGTCGACGAGAGCCTGCCACGACTGTTCGTGATCCCAACCGACGTCGATGAGGGCAAGTCCGTCGTCGAGCGCGAGTGCGTAGACGAGCACGTAACGCAAAGGGTTGTCCGGCATGGGAACAGGGATCGACCACAGTCCGTCCCGCACCTGTTCGACCGGTGGAAGGACTTTGTTCGCCCACGCCTCACGTTGTGCGACACCGACGTCTTCGGTCACGATCATGATGCTTCTCCGCTCGCGTTCAGCATGGTCCGCAGGCTCGACTTGAGCAGTTTCCCGCTCGCGTTGCGAGGCAAGGAGTCCACGAAATGGATCTGGCGAGGTTTCTTGTACGACGCCAACTTCGCTGTGCTGAACGCGATCAACTCGTCGACGCTCGGCACGTCGGCACCGTCGACCAGTTTGACCACCGCGGTGACGGATTCACCCCAGCGCTTGTCCGGAACCCCGACCACCGCGACCTCGGCAACCGAGGGGTGTTCGGCCAGAATGGATTCCACCTCGATCGGATAGACGTTCTCACCGCCGGTGATGATCATGTCCTTGAGGCGGTCGGTGACGAACAGATACCCCTCGTCGTCCAAATGGCCGGCGTCGCCTGTTCGGAGAAAGCCGTCCTGAGTGAACAATTCCGCGGTCTCTCGGTCACGTCGCCAGTACCCGCGAGTGTTGTTTCTGCTGCGCGCAACGATCTCACCGGATTTGTTGGGCGGCAATACCTCACCAGTTGTGACGTCTCGAATGGAGATCTCGACGCCGATCATCGGTTTTCCCGCAGAGCGGAGCAACTCCGAACGCGGTCCGCTCACATGATGGTCGAAGGCACGAAGGACGGATACCGAACCCGTTGTCTCGGTCATCCCGTATCTCTGGACGAATTTGCAGTTCAAGACAGTCATCGCATGAGCGAGGAGTGCCGGAGTGATCGGCGACGCCCCATAGGCGACCACCTCCAGGCTGGCCAGATCGAAACTGTCGAGAGTGGGCAGATCTACCAGCGTCTGAATGACGGCAGGCACCAGAAATGCGTGGGTGACGTGGTGAGTCGCGATGGCATCAGCAACCCGAGCCGGCGCCATGTCTCCGAGCAGCACCAAAGGCACTCCGGCCGACAAGCACGTACTCATCCAGCCGGCGCCGGCGATGTGAAAGAGGGGAAGTGCGTCGAGTGCGACTGCATTCGAACCGAATTCGTAGACATCGAACCCCTCTGGCTCGTTGTACAGATTCCGGTGCGTGGCCACGACGCCCTTGGGCCGGCCGGTTGTCCCGGAGGTGTACAGCTGCAGAACTGCTGCGTCCGGATCGTGCCCCTGTCCGGGGTCGACGCCGTTCCCGGAGGCCACGAACTCCGCCCAGGTTCGCGAATCCGGCAGGCCCCCTGCAGCTCCCACGGTTATGACCTCGATGTCCGGCAACGCTGCGGACATCGCCGCCGCCCCCGCGGCGAACTCGTCATCGACGATCAAGACGTCGAGCTCCGCGTCCTCGGCGATGTCGACGAGTTCGAGTGGGTTGAGCCGCCAGTTCAACGGGATGAACACAGCGCCTGCCTTCGCACACGCGACGAAGGTTTCCGCACCTTCGAGCCCCATCCGCAGTAGCGCACCGACGCGAGCACCGGCTGCGGTCACTTCTGCCAGCGCGCTCGCCAAGGTACTGGTCTCGCCATCCAGCTCAGCCCATGTCAAAGTTCGGTCGCCGCACGTGATCGCCGGATCGGACGGCCGTGTCGACGCCGAGTGGCGTATCCGGTTGGGTAGGTGAAGCTCGCTCACATCACGCTCCTGTGTTCCAGGTACTCACCGAGCACGAACCGCGGTCGGTGGTACTGGAACAGTCGACCATCGCTATGGCCTGCGCCACAAAGACGAGAAGGCGCACAGAGCCATAGCTGAGACCTATGTCTGCAGGTCGCAGCAAGTCACCGCCGCCAAGGTCCGGTCATCTGGGAGAATTTGCCAGATGCAGGCACCCGGGATGGACATACGCAGCGCGCAGTATCTCGTCGCCGTCGTCGATCACGGCAGCGTCACCGCCGCCGCGGACGTCCTGCGTATCTCGCAACCGTCACTCTCGCAGGCCGTACGCAACCTCGAACGAGCACTCGGAGCCACACTCTTCGAGCGCACCACTCGCGGTCTGGCTCCCACCACAGTCGGACTGGCAATTACCGATTCTGCACGTGCGCTGCTCGCCGACGTTGCTCGGGCCGAAGCCGCGGTGGCCGCAGTAACCGCTTTGCGCGCCGGCGAACTCGCCATAGCTGTTCAGTCCGATCTTGCCATCGACCCTGTCGCAGAGGTCGCCGGACGCCTCCATCTGACGGCGCCCGGAATTCGGTTCTCCACGAACGCCGTCCCGAACGCACAGGACGTGCGCGCGCTGGTCAGAGCGGGCACGTGTGAACTCGGGTTTCTCGAGACCCACCCGGGTACCGATGTCTCCGACGGGCTTCGAGAAATTGCCGTGAGTACCCAGGAAACGGTCTTGTCGATCCCCGTTCGCCTGGCCACAGACCTCCCCGATCCGGTTCCGCGCGCCGTGGTTGCGCGCCTGCCGATGGTGGTCGAGGCATCGACATTTCGGCGCGGGCGTTCGATCGACGGCGATCTGGAGCTCACCAACGTCGTCGTGGAAGTACCTGATCGCCTTGCCGTCCGGGAAATGGTCGGGCAAGGTGTAGGCGCCGCGCTGCTGCCCAGATCGATCGCCGAACAAGACTCCCCAGCATCTGAGGTTCGCTCGCTTCTCCCACCGATCACGCGGCAGACGATCTTGGTCTACCGCGACGGCCCGCTCTCGCCGGCCGGGTCTGCGTACATCGAGAACGTCTCCACACGTCACAAGCCGCCTACGAACAGCCTGCCCAACGGCGAGAGCGTCTCCGGATCGAACTCGATGCCGTAATTCAGTGAGATCGCCGGCTCCACCGGAAATATCTCCGCGCCGGACGCGACCGATCTCTCGGCCAACGAACGCTCCATGAATGCCATGCCCAAACCCGCAAAGACGAACGCGCCGACGGTCTCCCGCTGCGCCAACTCCGTCGACATCCGAGTCCGGGCCCCGGCGGCCTGCAGAGACGACTCGATGGCAAGCCGAGCCCGCGAGTGTTTGAGCACACCCACCACGGGGAGATCGGGCAATGCCGTCAATGACACCGGCTCTCCCGCAGCGGGTTTCACACCATTCGGCCAGACGTCAGGATGAACCCCCGACGGCACTGCCAGCCAGTATTCGTTCACCCCGATCACTTTCGTGGACAGCGCCGACATGTCGGGTGGCCAATAGCTGAAGACCACCTCACATGCGCCGTCTGCCAACACCTGCTCAGACGTTGCACCCTGCGGCAGTTCACCGACCCGAACGGTCACAGCAGGCCACCGCTCTCGAAAGTCCGCCACGATGCGTGCGATCGGACCTTCGAGACCATGTGCCGCGGAGCAGATGTCGAGCCGCCCACGAGGCTCGTCGGCCGTCCCGGTCGCGACATTGAATGCGGCCGCACTGCTGCGCATCATCTGCCGCGCCGGCCCTACCAACGCCCGACCTGCCGCCGTCAGAACCAAACCGCGACCGACACGGTGAAACAGTTCGACTCCGAGTTCACGCTCGAGACCACGAATACCCTGCGACAGCGACGGCTTGGTGACCGACAGATTCTGCGCAGCCGTCGACAAGGACTCCCCACCGGCAACGGCAAGGAAGTACTCGATCTGACGTAGGTCCACGCCATCGACTTTGCCATAAGCGCAGCCGACAGTACCGCCGGCAAGCGCGGACGGTGTTCATACACGCTTCACTAGTCGGACATACAGGACACACCTTTTTCTACCCGGCGCCACCTAGCGTAATTGGTCCAGACCAATTACGGATGGGTCTGAACCACCGCGTCGAAGACAAGGAATCCTCGTGAGACGTACGACCATCGCGATAGCAGCCGTGACCGCGGCTCTCGCCGTTCCCGGCATCGCCCCCGCCGAATCCCAAGCCGAACCCAGCTGGGGCAGTTCATCCTTCGAATGGGGTAGCTCTTCGGGCGAGAACAACACGCCGCCCGCAGCGCCCGGCGTCAGCGTCCCCGGCGGACGGTACGAGCACCCTGTCGATCTGACCTTCACCGCCGAGCGCGGCGCCACCGTCCGCTACACCTTGGACGGAACGACACCCACCACCGACAGCCAAGCTGCCACACCGGGACGTCCGCTGCAGATCGCACAGGACACCAACGTCACTGTCGCCGCTTTCCGCGGCGATCACGCGAGCGCGGCCGTCTCGTTCGGCTACCTGATCAAGACCTCGGAGAAGCCGCTGGCTCAGGTCGTCGTGATGTCCGACGTCCACGTCGGCGACCACGCGAACAACGACAAGAAGTACGAAAGCTTTTTCGACACAATCGGTTCCATCTTCCCGAAACCCGACGCGATCCTCTCCAACGGCGACATGATCAACGACAACGGAGACGGCAAGGGGCCTGACCACAAGATCGTCGCAGAAATCTTCCAGGCAAACCTCGCCAGGAAGGGCATGAACGACACACAACTCCTGATCTCCAACGGCAATCACGATGCAAGTCTCGCGGCGATCAGAGCCGGATATCCGGCGGAGTGGTTCCCGGATTCCGGTGGCGGATACTACGAGTCCGACGTCAGCGGTGTCCATCTCTTCACGGTCAACACCGAGACATACAACAATGATTCAGCGCAACGTAGTTGGCTGAAGTCCCGCCTGACCGAAATCACCGCGGAGTCCGGGAACCTGACCAAGCCGATCCTGGTCCAGGGACACCGACCGGCAAGCAACACAGCCATGGACGGCCAGCAGGCGTCGAACCCTCGACTGACCGAAGACTTGAGCGCCTTCCCTCAGGCAATCTTCTTCTCCGGGCACTCGCACCTGAACAACAACGACGACCGGTCGATCCATCAACGCGACTTCACGGCGGTCAACGACGGCTCGATGTCGTACATCGAAATCGATCACGGCTACCAGATGGTGACCGAGTCCGGTCTCGCGAACCGTTTCGAATCACCCACTGCCCAAGCGCTCTTCGTGGAGGTCTACCAGGACCGCACGGAAATCAACCGCATCAACATGGCGGCAGACAAGCACGACATCTACACCGGAGGCGCGTGGTCAGCCAACTGGCAGCCGCCGTACTCGAGCGCGGGCACGCTGAGCGGCTCGGGTTGGACGGTCGAACTCGACGGGTCGACCAACCAGCAGATCAAGGACAACTTCCGCTACACCTCGGGTGCACGAAACACGAATGCACCGGAATTCACCACGGCCACCCCACTCTCGGTGAGCACCGGAGCGAACGGTGAAACTGCGCTACGGATCGCGCAGGCGAAGGACGACCAGATGGTCCATCACTATGCCGTCGAGATCACGGACACAGCCACCGGAGCGAAGGTGGTCTCGTCGAAGGTGCTCTCCGACTTCTACTTCATGCCACGGCCGAACAGCCTCGACATTCCGATTCCCGATGCCGCAGCGGGCACCGCATACGAAGCCCGCGTCGAAGCCGTTGACGCATACGGCAACCGGTCACCGGTGACAACCCTGGCCTTCACCCGCTGACCCGACACGACAAAGCGGCACCGCGCATGTTCGCGGTGCCGCTTGTCGGCTCAGTTGTACGTGCGAAGCAGGCCCTTGCTGATGATCTGCTTCTGGATGTCGCTGGTGCCTTCACCGATGAGAAGGAACGGCGCCTCACGCATCAACCGCTCGATCTCGTATTCCTTGGAGTAGCCGTATCCACCATGGATACGGAAGCTGTCCTGCGTGACCTCCGAGCAGAATTCACTCGCCAGATACTTCGCCATACCCGCTGCGACGTCGTTGCGCTCACCCGAGTCCTTGAGCCTGGCTGCGTTGACCATCATCAGATGTGCCGCTTCGACTTTGGTGCCCATTTCGGCGATCCGGAACGCGATGGCCTGATGCTCGGCGATCGGCTTGCCGAACGTCTCGCGCTGCTTGGCGTAGGTGACAGCCAGTTCGAAAGCGCGCTGGGCGATTCCGCACGCACGCGCGGCGACGTTGACCCGGCCGACCTCGACGCCGTCCATCATGTGCCGAAATCCCAAGCCGGGAGTGCCACCGAGAACCTCTTCGGCTCCGATCTCGAAGCCGTCGAAAATCATCTCCGTGGTGTCGATTCCCTTGTAGCCCATCTTCTCGAGCTTGCCCGGAATGGTCAGGCCCGGGAGTACCTCGCCGAAACCTGCGGGCTTCTCGATCAATATCGTCGTCAGATTGTTGTGCGGCTTCTCCGCGCCCTCGTCCGTCTTGACGAGGACTGCCACCAACGTCGACGAACCACCGTTGGTCAGCCACATCTTCTGGCCGGTGATCACGTAATCGCCGGACTCCGTACGCTTCGCCTTGGTCGATATGGCAGCAACATCGGAACCCAGGGCCGGTTCCGACATGGAAAATGCGCCGGTGAGTTCCCCGGACGCCAGACGTGGCAGGTACTTCGCCTTCTGTTCCGGCGTCCCGTGCGCGGAGATCATGTGAGCCACGATGAAATGCGTGTTGATGACGCCGGACACGCTCATCCATCCACGGGCCAGCTCTTCGACGCACAGCGCGTAGGTGAGCAATGATTCGCCGATACCCCCGTACTCGGGGTCGATGGTCAGTCCGAACAGACCCATGTCCTTCATCTGCTTGACGATGTCGGTCGGGTACGTATCGGAGTGTTCGAGCTCCTGCGCCGCGGGGATGACCACACGATCGACGAACTCGCGTACCGCCCCGACGATGTCGCTCTGGGTCTCGGTCAATCCCGCCGTCTGCGCCAAACGAGTCACTGTTCCACCTGCCTGTCGGTACTTCGTGCTCTCCTGTCGACGAAACTGATTCGACTCCAGGAACTTTCACCCCACCGCGACATGTGTGCGGCAGAGACGCTGCATCCATTCAATCCCCGAACGGTATATGTGTCAAAGTCGATTTCGCATACGAACCGTATGGCGGAAACTATGTCCGAACAGGTCGTTCCTACTGTTGACAACCGCGCCACGCGTGCTGGATATTCGAGTGGCCAGGTCGCTATGGGGCCCTTCGATCGGCCCGTTCACGCGACGCATTCCCCACCTCTCCTCGAGACAGGCGCATTCCATGCACGACGCAGTCATCTGTGAACCCGTTCGCACCCCGGTGGGCGGATTCGGCGGAGTCTTCAAGGACGTTCCCGTCACCACTCTCGCCAGCACTGTTGTGCGTGGCCTCGTCGAACGAACCGGCATTGCGTGCACCGATGTCGACGACGTCATCTTCGGTCAGGGTTACGCCAACGGAGAGGCCGCGGCCATCGGGCGAATCGCGGCACTCGACGCCGGTCTGGACGTGTCCGTTCCCGGAATACAACTCGATCGCCGTTGCGGTTCGGGATTGCAGGCGATCATCTACGCCGCGATGCAGGTACAGACCGGGATGAGTGATCTGGTCATCGCCGGCGGCGCCGAGAGCATGAGCGGAACCGAGTTCTACTCCACCGATATGCGTTGGGGCACAAAGCGCCCTTCGGTCGAGTTCCACGACCGATTGGCCAAACCGCGCACGAACTCCGGCGGAGTCAACTTCCCGGTCGAAGGCGGCATGATCGAGACCGCCGAGAACTTGCGCCGGGAGTACTCGATCACCCGCGACGAGCAGGACCGATACGCGGTGCGATCGCACGAACGGGCCGTTCATGCCCAGGACAGCGGGTATTTCGACGACGAGACCATTCCCGTTTCGGTGCGCGGGCGCCGTGGTGAGCAGACAGTCGTCACTCGCGACGAGCATCCACGCCGAGGGATTCAGCTGTCCGATCTTGCTGCACTGCGCCCCATTCGAGGTCGAGTCGACCCCGAAGCCACAGTCACCGCCGGAAACGCCTGCGGCCAGAACGACGCCGGAGCCGCGGCCATCGTCACCACTGCGGCCAACGCCGAACGCCTTGGCCTGCGACCGTTCGCGAAACTGGTCAGCTGGGGTGTGGCGGGTGTGGAGCCGAACCGAATGGGCATCGGACCGGTGCCTGCCGTGGCGAAAGCTCTCTCCCGTGTCGATCTGTCGCTCGACGACATCGACCTCATCGAAGTCAACGAGGCATTCGCCGCACAGGTTCTCGCGTGCGCCAAGGCCTGGGGATTGAGCGCGCAGGACATCGAGGAGCGCTTCAACGTCAACGGTTCCGGGATCTCGCTCGGACATCCTGTCGGTGCCACCGGTGGGCGGATCCTCGCCAATCTGCTGCGCGAACTCGACCGGCGCCAGGGACGGTACGGGATCGAGACCATGTGTATCGGTGGCGGACAAGGGATTGCAGCGGTGTTCGAGAACCTGCGACGCTAGAAGCGTTAACCGATCGATCCGTCGCGGCGAAGGTCCGCGATCTGGTCTCCCGTACGCCCCAACTCGGCCAGCAGAGAATCCGTCTGCTGGCCGAGTGCCGGAACGTCACCCATGCGCATTTCGACGTCCGAGTACGTCATCGGAGGCAGCACGGCATCGATCGGTCCGTTTTCGGTGCCCACGGACCTCCACCTGGCACGCTTCTCCAACTGCGGATGTTCCAGTAGACCTGCCATGTCGTTGAGTGCAGCGGCCGGGACACCGGCGGCGGCAAGGCGTTGATCCAGATCTGCCGTCGAATACAGACGAGTCAGGGAACCCACCAATTCGTCTACCTCGCCGCGATTTTCGACGCGCACGATGTTGGTGGAAAAGCGCGGATGGTCGACCAGATCCTCTCGCTCGAACACGTCCACCATCAGTGCACGCCATCCACGATCGTTCTGGACGCCGATCAGGATCTCGCCGTCGGCCGTGGGATACGAATCGTAGGGAACGATCGCCGCATGGCCGAGCCCGACCCGCGAAATCTGCTTTCCTGCATACATTTTCATGTACATCGGATGCCCGAGCCACTCGACGGTGGAATCGAACATCGAGACCTCGACGAGCGCTCCCTTACCCGTTCGCTCTCTACGGAACAGGGCGCTCAGAATCGAAGTCAGCGCGTACATTCCAGCGGCGATGTCCGAGACCGGGATACCCGTCTTGGTGGCCGTCTCCGGTGTGCCTGTCACGGAGATCATTCCGGTCTCGGCTTGGACCAGCATGTCGTACGCCTTGCGCTCACGCCGTGGGCCGGCACTGCCGTATCCGGACATGTCGATCACGATGAGCTGTGGGAATTTCTCGCGCAGTTCCTCCGCGCCGAACCCCAGTCGCGCAGCTGCGTCAGGTGCCAGATTCTGTAGGAACACATCGGCTCGCGCGACAAGATCGAGAACGATTTGCCGGCCGGATTCCGACTTCACGTCGACAGCGATCGATTCCTTGGAACGGTTGAGCCACACGAAGTGTGACGCCTGACCATGAACCGCCCGGTCGTAGTGACGCGCAAAATCGCCCTCGCCGACGCGTTCTATCTTGATCACCCGCGCACCCATGTCCGCGAGATGCCTGGTGGCGAGCGGTGCCGCCACCGCCTGTTCGAGTGCAACCACGGTGATTCCGTCGAGCGGAAGATCCGAGTTCGGCTGTCCCATGTCAGTAGTCACCCCAGAAGTTTTACACCCAGAAGTTTTACACTCTGAATTCTTGCACTCGAACAGGACGGGTCAGATGTGGCGGCCGCCGGTGATCTCGAGAACCGTGCCCGTCATGTAGCTCGAGAGTTCGCTCGCGAGGAACAGTACAACCGAAGCAACCTCCGAGGGCTCGGCCGCACGCCCCATCGGGATCTCGGCAAGCTTCTCGTTCCAGATCCGTTCGGGCATTGCCTCGGTCATCGCCGTGCGGACAAGTCCGGGCTGAACGGCGTTGACGCGAACGTTCTTGAACGCGACCTCCTTTGCCGCGGCCTTCGTCAGACCGACGATGCCGGCCTTGGCGGCCGAGTAGTTGGTCTGCCCGAGCATGCCCACCTTGCCGGAGATCGACGAGATGTTCACGATTGCGCCCGTCTCACGCTCGCGCATGCGGGCTGCGGCAGCGCGTGTTCCGTTCCAGGCGCCCTTGAGGTGAACGGCGATCACGTCGTCGAAGTCCTGCTCGGTCATCTTCCGCATCGTGGCGTCGCGCGTCATGCCGGCGTTGTTGACCATGACATCGACTGGACCGAAAGCACTTTCGGCCAGATCGAGCATGGCCTCGACCTGTCCGGAATCACGCACGTCGCAGGAAGCGAAACGGGCGACCGACTCTCCACCGAGTTCGGCGACCGCAGCCGTTCCGACGGTTTCGTTGATGTCGCCGAGAACGACGGTCGCACCTTCCTTGATGAAGGTGCGCGCAATTTCGAGCCCGATGCCCTGCGCTCCGCCGGTCACTACCGCAACCTTGCCGTCCAACAATCCCATGTCCACTCCGTTCGTGAGGTTAAAGCTCGTCAGGTAAAGGTGTCAGCGCTGGTTTTGCTTTTTCGCTTGCGCCACGAGCCCACCGCCGAGAATCAGTCGCTGGATCTCGCTGGTTCCCTCGTACAGGCGCAACAGGCGAACTTCACGGTAGATGCGTTCGACCGGCACACCGCGCATGTACCCGTTGCCACCGTGGATCTGCACGGCGAGATCCGCGACCTTGCCCACCATCTCGGTGCAGAAAAGCTTTGCCGCCGAGGGGCCGAGACGTCGATCCTCACCGCTGACGTACCGCGCAGCCACCTCACGCACCATCGCACGCCCGGCCATGACACCGGCCTGCTGGTCAGCCAGCATCGCTTGAACCAGCTGGAAGTCACCGATAGCGGTGCCGCCCTGTTCCGTGACCACGGAGAACGCGACAGATTCGTCGAGCGCTCGCTGTGCTGCTCCCACCGAGAGCGCCGCGATATGGACTCGTCCGCGCGCGAGAGACGTCATCGCTGCGCGGTATCCGGTGTCCTGGTCGCCACCGACGAGGGCCGACTCGGGAACCCGGACGTTGTCGAAGGTGACCTCGGAGGTCCAGGCACCTTCCTGACCCATCTTCTTGTCCTTGGGACCAACTGTGACTCCTGGCGTGTCAGCCGGAACCAGGAAGACTGCAATTCCCGGACCATCGGAATCCGCCGGGCGAGTGCGCGCGAACACCACGAACAGCTGTGCCAGTGGAGCATTGGTGATGAACCGCTTGTTGCCGTCGATCACCCATTCGGATCCGTCCAGAACGGCCTTGGTCCGAAGGCCGGCCGGGTTTGAGCCCGCGCCGGGTTCGGTGAGAGCAAAGGAAGCCACGACGTCGCCGGAGGCGATGCGCTCTAGCCACTGAGCCTTCTGCTCGTCGGTACCGAAGCCGACCAGCACCTGCCCGGCAATTCCGTTGTTGGTACCGAACATCGAACGCAGCGCCAGGGACGTGTAGCCGAATTCCATTGCCAGTTCGACGTCTTGGGTGAGATCGAGTCCGAGCCCACCCCATTCCTGAGGAATCGCGTAGCCGAACAGCCCGATGGCTGCGGCCTTCTTGCGTATGTCCTCAGGAATGGCGTCGGTGTCGGCAATCTCCTGCTCATGCGGAACTACTTCCTTACGGATGAACTCCCGCGCAGTCGCCAAGATATCTGCGAAGTCATCTGCATCGACCTGCATTCCCACCACTCACCTTGCTGTTTCCGAAGTCCATGCCGTCCTCCGAAGTCAATACCGTGAGGCAATCGGAGTCAAAGACCTGAAAACGAACCGAAGGTAAGGCAGAACCTATAGCAGGTGTCAGACGGTGCGCAGTTCCCGCTTGAGCAGCTTTCCGCTCTGATTTCGCGGGAGTTCGGCCACGAAACGCACGTGCTTGGGGACCTTGAACGGGGCAATTCGCTCCTTGACGTGGGCAATCAACGCCTCAGGCGTCAACTCGTCGTTGCCGTCCTTGAGCACGACGATCGCGGTGACGGCCTCGATCCACTTCTCGTCGGGCGTACCGATCACGGCAACTTCTGCCACAGCCGGGTGTGTGTAGACCGCATCTTCGACCTCGCGCGACGCCACCAAGATGCCGCCGGTGTTGATGACGTCCTTGATTCGGTCGACGACCGTGATGAACCCTTCTTCGTCCCGCACGACAAGATCGCCCGAATGGAACCAGCCGTCGCGGAAGGCGTCGGCGGTGGCTTCCGGATTTTCCCAGTAGCCGTTGCACAGCTGCGGTGAGCGGTAGAGAACCTCACCGGACTCACCGTCGGCAACGTCGTTTCCGTCGGCGTCGACGACACGGGTTTCGACGAAGAACACCGCTCGCCCGCAAGAAGACGGACGATCAGCATGCTCGCCGGGCTGGAGAACTGTTGCCAGCGGACCGATTTCGGACTGGCCGAAGCAGTTGTAGAAGCCGATGTCCGGGTAACGCTCACGCAGACGATTGAGCACCGTGACCGGCATGATCGAGGCGCCGTACTGCGCCTTCTTGAGCGAAGACAGATCGCGGGTCTCGAGGTCCGGATGGTTGGCCAACGGTACCCACACGGTCGGGGCCAGGAACAGCGATCCGATCTTTTCTGCTTCGACGCGGCGCAGAATCTCCGGGATGTCCGGCGCCTGCATCAGACTGACCGTCGCACCGACGGACAGGTACGGCAGCATGAAGACGTGCATGCCCGCGGAGTGGTACATCGGCATGCAGATCAGCGGGTTGTCGTTCTTGTCGAGCCCGAGCGCGATCACCGAGGACACGTACTCGTGAACCAGCGCGCCGTGAGACATCATGGCGCCCTTGGGCTTCGAGGTGGTGCCCGAGGTGTACAGCAGTTGCGCCAGATCCGTCGACGTCGCACGCGGTTCGAAAACAGGCACCTCGCCGGCCTCGCCGATCGTGACCACCGACAGTTCCGCGTCCCGCAGTGCGATCACGTGGTCGAGATCGAGGTCGGAGCGAACCGAGTCGAGCGTCGACGCCAATGCCGGATCCACCAACACCGCGCGGGCGCCTGACTGCGCCACGAGGTACCGGAGTTCCTCCCCCTTGAGTGCGTAATTGACCGGAACATGCACCAAACCTGCTCGCGCACAGGCAAGGAATCCGATTGCATAGGCGTCGGAGTTGGTTCCGTATGCCGCGACGCGGTCGCCGTGTTCGAGGCCCAGACCGAGCAAGTGGGCCGCGACCCGCGTCACCGCGTCGTCGAGTTCGCGGTAGGTGCGAGTGCGATCTTCGAAGACGACGGCTACGCGGTCGGGGTACTTGGCTGCCGAGCGCCGAAGCACTCCGTCGACGGTGTTGGTGCGTGGATCCAGGCTCATTCGCTCAGGTTATAGGACGTCCAACTAAACCGGAAGAGCGATCGTTACTTATTGCGCCATTCAGGCTTTCGCTTGTCCACAAAAGCTTGCATACCTTCTTGAGCGTCGCAGGTCACGGCATTGGTTGCCATCGTTTCCGCCATCGCCTCGTACGCCTGGGCTTGCGGCAGATCGATCTGGTGATAAAACGCTTGTTTACCGATCTTCACCGTCAGGGGGCTGGCCGTCGTGATCTTGCCGGCCAGTTCGCGCACCTCTCGGTCCAGGTCTTCGGGCGCGACGACGAAGTTCACCAGACCCCAGTCCGCAGCGGTGTCGGCGTCGATCGTCTGCCCGGTGAGCAACATCTGCATCGAGCGCTTGCGCCCTACTGCCCTGCTCAGGGCCACCATGGGCGTCGAGCAGAACAGTCCGATCTTGACGCCGGGAGTACCGAAGACAGCGTTCGACGCAGCAACAACCAGATCACACGACGCGGCCAGTTGGCAGCCCGCCGCGATAGCCGGGCCCTGTACTGCGGCAATCACCGGCTGCGGAATCCGCTGTACGGTCTCCATCATCTCGGTACAGCCGTCGAAGATCGCCCGCTCGTCTTCGAGGGTTCTCCCGATCATCTCCGTCAGATCGTGGCCGGCGGAGAACACCGGGCCTTCGGCGCGCACGATCACGACCCGCACGCGCTCGTCTGCAGACAATTCGAGAAGGGCAGCCGTCACCTCGCGCATGGTCTCCGCCGAGAGCGGATTGCGCCGCGCCGGCCGATCGAGCGTCAGGAATCCGAGTCCCACCGACTCCTCGACGGAAATCTTCACTGCAGTGTCTTCTACCTGTGTCTGCGACATGTGTTCTCTCTACCAATCGAATCCGTCCCGGTCAACGAGACGAAAGGGGCATCTGTTCGCGCCGCGTCGATACGGTCCGGTCAATACTTCGCCACTACGAGGAGTGCCCATGAGCACCGATGCCGCCGTCACCACCGATCTCGAAGAGATTCTGCGGGCCCAGCAGGAAGCAACTCGCGCCGCTGGTCTTCCGTCCGCGCAGACACGACGCGAGCGCATCCAACGCGTCGTCGATCTTCTGGTGGCAAACCACAAGGATCTGACCGAAGCGATCAACGAAGACTTCGGCGGCCGAATCCCGGCCTACTCGGTGATGAATGATGTTCTGGGATCCATGGTTTCACTCAAGCACGTTCGTGATTCACTCGAAGAGTGGATGATTCGCTCACCGAGAGCCACCGGGGCGATGCAGGATCAGCTGGGTGCCACGGCGTACGTGTCGTACCAGCCGAAGGGTTCGATCGGCATCATCGGAACCTGGAATGCTCCCCTTTTCACTCTCCTGAGCCCGCTCGCCTGCGCCCTCGGAGCGGGAAATCGCGCCGTTCTCAAACCGTCGGAGATCGTGCCGAACACTGCGGCGGTCCTGGCCGAGGCGGCGCGTCGAACGCTCGACCCCGTGGAGGTCGCGGTGGTGACAGGTGGACCGGAGGTCGCTGATCTGCTGACGTCGCTGCCTTTCGACCACCTCGTCTTCACCGGCAGCACAACCGTCGGAAAGCTGGTCATGGCCAATGCTGCGAAGAACCTGGTGCCGGTCACCCTCGAGCTCGGCGGCAAGTCACCGAGCGTCTTGAGCCGCAGTGCCGATATCAGCTCTGCTGCATCACGTTTGGCCATCGCGAAGTCGACCAATGCCGGCCAACTCTGCGTCTCTCCCGACCTGATCTACGTCCCGCACGAGAACACAGAAGCGTTCATCGACGCGTTCACCGATCAGTTCACCGGACTGTTCCCCACGATCGCCGACAACAAAGACATGGTCTCGATAGTCAGCGATCGTCACCTCGCACGCATCGAGGGGTACATCGCGGACGCGGAAGAGCGTGGGGCACGAATCATCACCGTTCCCGACGAAGAACTCTCCGCAGACACTCGCCGCCGCCCACTGCGAATCGTGGTCGACCCTCCGACCGACGCGCAGATCATGAAGGAGGAGATCTTCGGACCGGCCGTCGTGATCCTGCCGTACGACCAACTCGACAGCGTCGTCGCCGACATCAATTCACGGCCGAAACCGTTGGCGCTGTATTACTTCGGAACCGACCTGGACGAGAAGGAATCCGTGCTCGAACGCACCGTCTCGGGCGGCGTCACCATCAACGACGCGATGTCACACCCGGGCCTGAGCGACGCACCCTTCGGCGGCGTCGGAGCTTCGGGTATCGGGCACTACCACGGCCGCGAGGGTTTCCTCGAGTTCAGTCACGCCCGAACGGTATTCGAAGCAGCGCAGCATGACCCGCGCGGTGAATGGGGAATGCTCCCGCCGTACGGTGAGGGTTTCGAGCAGATGATGTTGGCTCAGGTCACGCCCTGAGGCCCTCCGGCCCCGTGCGCCTTTTTGGTAGTGCACGCTACCGGAAAGGCGCACCGGCAAGGCCGCGGCTGAGGAACTCCACCAGCTGACCCGGTTCGGTATCCACCGACTCGATCAGTTGGATCAGTTCCTTCTTGTCCTCTGCTGCAAGCGGTTCGATGCCACCGAAGGTGCGCATCGTGGAGCCGGCGGGGAGAACGCGTGCACAGACGAGCGTGCCCGGCTCGAGATTGACTGAGCCCCACTCGTCCGTGACCTTCACCAGATGCCCGTTGCGGACGTCGCTGAGGGTCACCAACTGTCCCGGCTCCGTCGAGGCGACCTTGTACACCGAGCGCGGAATCGACAACCACTGATCGGCCAGTTCGCGTTCGTCGGCAGGCAACAGTTCTCCGCGCCGCTCGACAAATGCCGCGAAAATACCCGCATCGAACAAGGCAGCGTCGACGGCCAATCCGCCTTCGACGGCCAACGTCAGTGCTTCTTCGCTGTTGAACTGCTCGGCACGGATGAGCGCAAGATCGAACACGGCGTCGAAGTACTCCGGTGTGCGCGAGAACAACTGAGCCTTGACGTAGAGCCAGTTGGCCCGATCGTCGAACGTCACCTCGGACTTGCCCAGATGGCAGACCTTGAACTTGCGACCGGAACCGCACCAGCACTTGTCATTTCGGCCGAGTTCGGGGTGCTCGGCCGGGGCATAGCGCTGAAGAACCTCGTGCAGAACCTCGGACTCGCCACCCTCGATCCGGCCGAGAAGTGCCAGCGCGCGGGTCACGTCGCTGCGATCGGCCGCCAGTAGTGCCAGATCGAAGATCGCGGGAGTCCAGTCGGGATCGAGATCGTGCGCCGTTTCGTACGACGCCTCAGCGACAAGGATCTTGCCGAGACGATCCGAAGCCTTGCCTGCCAGCCAATGCGCTGCCGGCTTGACACGACGCGACCCTTTCTCGGCGAGAGCAGTTGCAACAGAATGCAATACGGAATCATGATCGTCGAGTTCGGACAACAGCTCCAACGCTGCCGCAGCCGCGGGCGGCTCGGCGATGCCGGCGAAGGTCTGCGGATCCTCCTTGATCTGCTTGCGCGCCCAGTCCGAGACATCCTCGACGGCTTCGGCTTTCGCGGCCATGACCACATCGACGAAGGCAATCACCGAGGCGGCTTCTTCCGGGTGCAGGTTCTCCCGAACCTCGAGCATGCGGGCTCGGTTCGCCAGGTGGTATGCCTCGAAATCGAATCCGTCGACCGCAACGTAATCACCGTCGCGGACGTAACCTGCCGCCTCGAGCATTTCGCCCAGCGGTGCGGTGGGCTGACGGAACAGCGACGGCTCGTCGAGCATCAATTGCCAGACAATGGCATCGAGGGTGTCAGCACCGATGTCTGCGAGGACCGTCCCCAGGCTCTCGCCGAATCCGGGTGCGGGATCCAGTACCTCGGGGATGGTGCAGAGCGTCAGCTCACGGTCAGCGACGAACAGTCCGATCAAATCGCCCGCAGAACATTCGGCGAGAGTATCGGTGTCGAGGAGAAAACCCTCGTCGTGCGGGAACTCCGGATCTTCGATCCCACGATCAGCCAACAGGTCGTCGTCGATCCCGCGGTGCACGACGCTGATGCCATGAATCTCGTCGTCGTCACGATCGAGGAACACCCGCAGCATCATCAGATCAGGGTTCGCGTCGAGAACGCCGGACTTTATTTCGGCTTCGGTGAGCCGATGGGTCAGCACTCGATGCTCGAACAACGTGTCGAGTGCGGCGTACCGCTCCTCACTCAAGTAGCCGAGCAGTGGGTCCTCGACGTACTCGACGAATTCGGCCATGTCGTCGGCTGTACCGTGGCCGGCATCGGCCAACAGGGTGCCCCAGTCCGCCGCTGTCTGCGGGCCGTGCTCACGCAACAACTCCATCGCGGCTTCGGCGATCAAGTCATTGGCATCCATCGGTTCGTTCACCTATCCAACTTTAACGGGGTCGACTCGATACATCGTCACCGGTCATCGGTCGAGTGATCGGCGCCTCCACGCGACTCGCGGACCAGTTCTTCGGCGTCGAGTTCCTCGGAGGCGAGAACCTCGAGTACCCTCGCAGCCTGCGATTCCGAGGACATGACGACTACGCCCACCGCAAGCGCGCCAGTGGGGGCCGTCAGGAGCCTGGCACTGATCAGGTCGCCGGGCTTTCCTTCGACCGGGTGAACAACGGTGACGGTTTCCTCGGACACACGATCGAGCAGCACGACGCCGGTGTCGGAAGTTTCGATCACCTCGTACACCGACCTCCGGACCCCGAGCCACTGTGCGGCTGTCACTACTTCCGCCTCGGGAAGTAGTTCGCTGCGTCTGGCCAGGAAGTCGGCAAAGATCCCACCCTCGAACAGAGCCACGTCCAGTGCCGAGCCGTCGAAGATCGTGGCGGCGATCAGTTCGTCCTCGGAGAGATTCGCGTTTTCGAGATCGTCGAGCCCGGTCACGACGTCGACGAATTCGGAGGCAAACGCAAACAGGCACGCCTTCTTGTACAACCAGCGACCATCTGCCTTGACCGATTCATCGGCCTTTCCGAGGTGGCAGACCTTGTACTTGCGGCCGGAACCGCACCAACACTTGTCGTTTCGCCCGAGTTCCGGGTGATCGACTGGGACGAAGTCCTGCAGTACGGCGTAGAGATTCTCTTCACTTCCGCCGTCGATCCGCCCGAGCAGTGACAGCGCCCGGGTCGCGTCGCCGCGGTCCGACGCGAACTGAGCCAGCTCGAACAAGGCCGGACCCCAACCGGATTCGGCAAGGAGCGCTTTCTCGTAGTGCGCCTCCGCTTCGAGGACGCGCCCCAGCCGATCGACGGCCTTACCGGCGAGCCAATGAGCCGCCGCCCTGACCGACCGTGGCCCTCGCTCGGCCAGTTCGGACGCAAGCGCTTCGAGGATTGCGTCGGTCACCGGGTCCTGATTCCGAAATCCGAGATCGAACACGGCCACTGCAGCACCCGGATCTGCCAGTGAGACAAAGAAATCCGGGGCGGCGCTGACGTGACGGCGAGCCCAGTCCACGATGTCGAAGTCGGCGATGACGGCATCGGTGTATCCGCGGTCCGCCAGATCGACAAATGCAACAGCAGCGACGGCCTCGTCGTGGGTCAGGTCGTAGGTACTGGCGATCAAAGCTGTCCGAATCTGCAGGTCGTAGGCATCGAAGTCGAATCCCCGCCGAGCCAGTAGTTCACGCTCGTGCTCGTAACCTGCCGCCTCGAAGATCTCACCCAGCGGCGCAACAGGAACCGTGAAGAGAGACGGATCCTCGAGCAGGAGTTGCCAGCACACCGAATCCAGGGCCTCGACTCCGTCCTCCTCGAAGAGTTCGCCGAGCGCCGGAGCAAGATCGGGTTCGTCCTCGATCTCGACCAGACGAAACGCAAGTCTTCCGTCTTCGACTGCCAGGCCGATGAGATCACCGTCGGCGCACTCGCCGAGGGTTCCGGCTGGAAGAACCACAACTCGTCGACTCCGGAAGGGAGCAGCTCCACGTTCCACGGCCGCTTCTTCCGCCAGGGCCACCCGGATCGCCCCGTCCTCGCCGTCGCCGAATGCCAAGATCGGTTCCAGATCGGGGCTCGCGTCGAGGATGTCGGACGCAATCTCGAGCTCGCTTAGCCGGTGAGTGAACACGAGCCCTTCGAGGACCGTGTCGAGGGCGACGTACTTTCCGTTGGGCAGGTACCCGAGCATCGGTTCGGACAGATACTCGAGCACGTCGGCCAACTCGGTCGCAGCTCCGTACTCCTCGAGATGGGTCGCCCACTCTTCGAGACTCAGCGGGCCTTGCTCGCGCAGAACAGCCAAAGCAGCGGAGGCAATGGAACCAGCAGCGTCGGAACCAGCGGTTTCGTCGTCGAAATCAGTCACCCGCCAATGGTAGGCGACTTATTGCAGTCCACTGAGCCCCTCGCCCAGCACGGTCGCACCGAGGATTGCCAGGATGACCGTCATCATCACTGCGTTGTTCGCGGTCATCCATGACTTCGCTGATGCGAGGATCTCGTCGGCTCGCTTGCCGGAGAACACCTTGACCAGGATCGGCGACGCGATGCCGACGCTCGCGATGACCGTGAAGATCACCGCGGCAACAATCTGTTGGGCAACAACATTCGTGGCGACCGCGATAGTGGCCGCACCGGATACCGCCAGCGCTGCATTTTTGGGATTGACCGCCGCGGACAAGAACGCCAACCCGAACGCCTTCCGCGGAGTCAAGCCGTCGATGCTCTTCATCCACTTCGGAACTGTCGGATCACTTCCGTCCCTCGGACGCGCTCGCCACTGCTTGTACGCCAATCCGAACAGAACGAGCCCCAACACGATTCGTACGACGCTCGACCACACCGAAGTCTGCGACGACTCCGACTCCGCAAACGAATAGTCCGCGATCACGATCGTCACCGCAACGACTGCCGAGATTCCGAGGACCCACCCGAGTAGAAAAGATGCCGCCCCTCGATGTGCTCCAGCGGTGATCATGACGAGCACGATCACCGCCATGGGCATCGAGACGAAAAGCAGGCCGAGGGCAATCGGAAGAGACAGACCGATCGCAGCTAGCACCAAAACCTCCAGTTGAATGCAAAATCGACGATCGATTCGAGGTCGAAATCACGACGGCGGAGGCAGCATGACCTCGATGAGATGCGGGCCGGGTTCCGCCAGCGCTGCGGCAAACTGTTCGGCCAACTCCTCCGCTGTGTTCGCCCGCGACGCGGGCACTCCCAACCCCTCGGAGATCTTGACGTAGTCCATGTTCGGAGACGACAGATCCAACATCGACTGTGCGACGACGCCGCCACCTTCTGCGCCGACTCGTTGCAGTTCGCCACGCAGGATGGCGTATGCGCGATTGTTGAGCAGAATCGTCGTGACGTTCAACTGTTCTCGCGCCTGCGTCCACAACGCCGTGATGGTGTACATCGCGCTTCCGTCGGCTTCGAGATTGATCACCGGCCGCTCCGGCGCTGCCACAGCGGCGCCCGTCGCCACCGGGATGCCCTGGCCGATGGCACCTCCGGTGAGCGTGAGCACGTCGTGGCGCGGCGCTCCGGCAAGGGCAATCGGGATCGCCCAACCGGAAGTGGCCGCCTCGTCGGAGATGATGGAGTCGTCTGGCAGCAGGGCCCCGATCACGTCGGCCCAATTTCGCACGTCGAGAGGCCCGCTCGGCAGCGACGGCCGATTTGCCTCCTGCAGAACGGGTTCCACTCCGGGTGCCACGAGTTCCGCCACTGCTTCCAACGCGCCGACAACATCGTCGCTGACATTCGCCAGCGTTGTCACCGCGGCGCCGTCCGGGACCAGATCGCTCGGTTTTCCGGGATACGCAAAGAACGAGACCGGCGAAACCGCGCCGGCCAGGACGAGCTGAGTTGTTCCGCGAAGTTGTTCGGTGGCGTGCTCGGCGAAGTATCCCAAGCGCTCGAATGACGGTAGTCCCGCACCGCGTTGAAGCCTGGCCGGAAAGGTCTCGACCAGAATCTGTGCACCGGTCGCGACTGCAATTCGGGAAGCGGCGCGCAGTCCGGCTTCGGAACACGCTACGCCGCCCAGCAGTAGCGTGGCGCGCCCCTCGGCATTGAGCGCGCCTACCACCGAGTCGATCTGTGCTGCAGTTACTTCCGCCCGCCCCGGTATGTCTCGAGGACCCGCAAGAACTCCACCTTCGCTCCACGAGACGTCGGCGGGGAGGACAAGTGTGGCAATGCGCCCGGGCGGATCCATGGAGGCGGCAACGGCGTCGGCCGCATCGCTACCGACGGTCGCGGTGGAGTCGGAGCGTCGACTCCATCCCTCCAGCCACTCGGTCAGCGCGTCGATATTCGATTCGAGTGGAGCGTCGAAACCGTGGTGGTAGGTCGCGTGGTCCCCGACGATGTTCACGATGGGGGTGTGGGCGCGGCGCGCGTTGTGAAGGTTCGCCAGTCCGTTCGCCATTCCGGGGCCGAGATGAAGCAGCGTCGCGGCAGGCTTTCCGGCGATACGCGCGTACCCGTCCGCGGCACCGGTGACGGCGCCCTCGAACAAGCCGAGTACCGCACGCATCTGGGGAACGGAATCGAGTGCGGCAACAAAATGCATCTCGGACGTTCCGGGATTGCCGAAGCACACCTCGACACCCGAGTCGACCAAGCTCTGGATAAGCGATTGTGCACCATTCATTTCGGTCACCTCTTCTTCATGAAAGCTGCGAAGGCTTCTTGCGCTTCGTCGGATCGCCGCCGTCTCGCGAAATGATCCGACTCCACGTCGATGGTTTCCAGCAGGGCATCGAGATGTGGGCGGCGGAGGAGCATCTTCGTCAGCGTCACCGATTCAGCCGGGGAGTCTGCAATGCGCACCGCGCGCTCCAATGCCACGTCGAGCGCGGTCTCGGTCTCCACAACGCGATTGATCAGGCCGGCTTCGGCAGCTTCCTCCGCCCCGAACATTTCTCCGAGCATCAGTAGTTCCGTTGCCCGCTTGAGCCCCGCGATCTGCGGCAACAGGTAACTCGATCCGCCCTCGGGCGAGAGCCCGAGCGGAACGAACGGCAATCGGAATCGTGTACCTCGCCCCGCGAATGCCAAGTCGCAGTGCAACAACATCGTGGTGCCGATTCCGACTGCAAACCCCTCGACCGCTGCGACAATCGGTTTGCGTGCGGTGACGAGTGCGATCAGCAGGTCTTTGGCCTCGCCGCCGTCTCTCCCGGCAGTGTCCTGGAAACTTCCGATGTCGTTGCCGCTGGTGAAGACACCACCGGCGCCCGTCAGCACCGAAACCCGCACTGCGTCATCGTCGTCAGACTCCCGGATCGCGTTCGTCAGTTCGCGGTAAGTCTTGGGGTCGAGCGCGTTGCGCCTCTCCTGGCGATCCATCGTGAGCAACCGGACTCCCGGTGCGTGCTCCTCGATCCGAACAGTCATCCGTACCTCCGTCGTGGCCGAGAGTCTCGATTCAAGCTACTCGGTCGGGAGTTCAGCGTTCATAGCCCTTGCGCATATCGTCGACGATGCGCGGCCGGTCGAGTGTTGACGGCTCCAACTCCCGCCTCGGGCGATCGCGAGGAAACACCGAGGCCGACGCCAGGGTGGGCTCGTCGAGGAACCGCAGGTTCGGCACATCAGCGGGCAAACGAAGCTCGGGCGGCGTGGAACCTCTTTGCGCGAGCACGTATCCCCAGTCACCGAAGCTCGGCACGAAAACGTGATAGGGCGAGACGCTCAGTCCGACAGCCGATACCGTCGACACCGTTCTCCAGTACGCATCGGGTGTCGAGTACGGACTGCCGGACTGGACGACCATCAGCCCGCCCGGATTCATCGCGGCAGCGGCAAGTCCGTAGAACTCCATCGAATACAAGCGGCCAAGTGCGGGGGTGTCCGGATCCGGGAGGTCGACGATGACCGCATCGAAGCCTGGATCCGGACGCTCGCGCAACCACCGAAACGCGTCGTCGAGTACGACGTCCACCCGTGGATCCTCGAGTGCTCCCGCGTTCAGATCACGAAGACGCGTGTTGGCCAACTCGATGACTGCCGGGTCGAGTTCCACCTGAACGATCTGCTCGACGCTGTTCATTCGCAGCACTTCCCGTGCAGCGAGGCCGTCACCGCCGCCCAGAATCAGCACGCGCCGCGGGTCGTTGACCAGGGCCGGATACACCAGCGACTCGGTATACCGATGCTCGTCGACACTGGAGAACTGCAGGTCTCCGTCGAGGAACAGTCGCACGTCGTTTCCCCGCTCGGTGACGACGATTTCCTGGTACACCGATCGCTCGGCGGCCACCACGGGATCGGTGTAGAGCCGCTGCCTCGACGTGGTCTCGATGTCCGAGGCCGCGATCAGCAGCCACCCGATCAAGCTCGCCGCCAACAGCATTGCGACGACGGCGATCAATCGTGCACGCAGGCTGAGCTGCCACCGAAGAAGTATCAGCGCGACAACTGCCGCAGCCACGAGATTGATCATGCCGGTGAGTGCGGCACCGCGAATCATGCCCGCCCACGGCAACAATACGAACGGCCACAGGAGGCCGCCGATCAGCGCGCCGAGATAGTCGGCTGCATTGAGGTTGGCCAATACCTTTCCGGTGCTCTGTGCGTCGTTGTCGCTGCGACCGGACTGCAACAGCGTCATCAGCAGAGGCACTTCGGCACCCACGAGGATACCGATCAGCGCGGTCGCAGCCACCAGAACTGCTGCGCTGGAACCGAAGAACGTGAAGGTCACGTACAGCGTGACGGCACTGAATCCGCCGATCAGCCCGAGCAGGATTTCGACGGTCACAAACGAGATGGCCGCATGCCCCAACAGCGGTTTGGCGGCCAGCGCTCCGATACCCAGCGCCGCAACAAATCCCGCGACGATCAACGACGTCTGGGTGATGCCGCCGCCGGTCAGACTCACGCTGAGCGTCAACAGGGCCAGCTCGTAGATCAGGCCGCACGCCGCGCACGCGGCAACAGCCGCAAGGAGAAGCACGCGTGCGCGTGAGCCGAGCATCGTCGAACGCTCGGCAACTTTCACATCGCGATCAGCGGCAACCATCAGGTGAGCGCTGCGGCGTTCACCAAACCGATGGACAACAAGCTCACACCCACCGCCCACGCGGCGCCGCACATCTTCGGATCCTGCACCAGTGCAACCAACTTGCCGGGAAGGAATGCGTTCATCAAACGCAGCGCGATCGCTTGCAACACGATCGCGAACAGTCCGTACACCGCGGAGTCGGCGAGTCCCTGGGCAAAGCCGTCCGAACTGGTCAGGATTGCCGTCACCACGATGATCGCCAGCGCAAGATGGTTGGAAGCCAACAGAATCGCAGCGTTCGGGTTCTTGTCGACGTAAACCTGGTGGCGGAGATTTCCGGGTGTCATGAGGTCGAGGACCAGGAATCCCGTCGCCAGAACCGCTACGCCGACGACGAAGTAGGCGAGGGTGCCGAGAACGCCCCCGACGAGCAATGCCGGATCCACCGTTCCGATCTCGACGGAAGTGGATGCAAAGATGTTCGTCACGCCGTTCTCCTTCTCATTGAGCACTACCGTCATTTGGCACTACCCGAGCCGCCGCTGCCACTGCTTCCACCCGCCGGGGATCCCGGGTTGAAGCCCGGTCCCAGGTACGCGTATCCGCCGCTGCGATACGTGCCGTCGATGTCCTCTACCTTGATGGTGCTGCCACCGCCCGAAGCCGAACTGACAGTGACGATGTCATCGTCGTAGCGCAGGTATTCGTTGCCGCCGTCAGCACTTCGCGCCGCTGGTTCGTCCGCGTCGACAATCCGTGAGACGGTCGTGCCCACTGGATCTTTCGACGAGTACAACACGACGTCGCCATCCTGGGACGTCTTGGAATAGTTGTCCGCGATGAAGTCTTTGGCTCCACCACCGCACGCCGACAACATAATTGCGGCTGCCACCATCACCGGAGCAAACCACGTCCGCCCCCTCACGGGCGCCACCTACTGCGCGTCTTCACGATCACTCCTGTCCCCTCCCCCGGGTACAAATGCCAACTCTGCCAACTCCACCCCTGGCGGTCTCGCACGCCACACAACGCGGTCAACGCTGTGTCGTCGCCGGGAAAGGATCCGCAGATCCAACCGTCCTGGCCGGCGGATTCTCTCAACGATGCAGCTTCCGAATCGAATTCGACTCGGTCCAGGATCAGCGACGAAGACTCGAACCGGTAGTTTTCCGTGGACTCCACTGCCGGCAAGGGTTCACCGCCGGCGGCAAGAGCATCGCACGAAACCTGCTCGGTCAGTTCCTTTCCCGACGCCCGGGCCGTCACCACGTGAGATGCCCCGAGCACTCCGAGTGTCAACGTCGCATCGGAGGTTTCGATCACCAACTCGGCGAGGGTCGGCGGCGAGGGAGCTCCCAGCACCAACCCCAGTGCCGAGGCATTCACGTCGGTCGGTTCCACATCGAGTCGATACAGACTCATTCCGGTGGGCCCGAGTGGATGACGGTGAGTTCGCTGCGGGTGACCGCACGTCCCGTGGAAACCTCCCACGACTGTCCGCGCGCCCACTTCTCGAATGCGATCAGCCCGGTCTTGTCGGCGGTCGCGTAGTCCGCGTATTCCATCGAGCCGGAGGGGGCCGTACCCGTCGTACCCTCGGCCGTGAACTTCGCCGTTCCACTTTCGATCTTGCGGTGAACCTTGTCGTCGAGAATGACGTCGCCGTTCGGGACCAGGTTGGTTCCTTCTCGACGCATCCAGAGAGTCATCTCGAGTTCGCCCTCGTCGTCCTCCACTGTCAGCCAACGACGACCGGTCGACCCGTCGAGAAGGTGCTCACGCCAGATGTATCCCTCTTCGTCGAGCGTGATGGTCCCTCGAACAACGTGGTCGATACCCGCGTACGTGATGATGTCGCCGACCCCGATCTTGTGGGGGTCGTACACCTCGGGATAGTCGGCGAGCGGGTCCACGCGAGCATTCGGCTTGCCCTGGCGTCCACGCAGGACCACAAACGCGACGGCAGCGATCACTACGAGTATCAGGACAACTATCAGCACGTTGGTCAACGGTTTCTCCGAAATCGTCTCGGCAGGGTTGCCGCGGGCCATACCCTACCGATCCGTTCTCAGCCTTTTCGGATGAGACTGCCGGCAAGCTGACCGACCGCCGGCCGGGCAGGTCTCCAGCGCCGTGGGCAGATCGAAAGACTGCCCCGGCGCACCTTTGCGTTTACGCTCAGCCCGAGGAACTCCGCGCGAAAGAAAGCCGGTCGACTGACGATGAGCAAGAACACGGAGCCGTCTGCCCGCACCGTCATGCACACTCCACGATTCTGGTTGACGCCGTTGATAGTGGTCACCCTCTTGATGTCGGCGCTGGCAGCGCTGTACATGGGCGGAATACTCGACCCCAAGAAACACCTGGACCAGTTCCCGATCGCCCTGGTCAACCAGGACGAAGGCGACACCCTCCCCGGCGGCGACCCCGCCGACCGGAAGAATTTCGGAAACGACATCGTCGCCGGCCTCGAAAACGGAATCGACCACCAGAAGATCGACCTGCAGCAGATCGGTATCGCCGAAGCCCAATCTCGGTTGAACTCCGGCACGCTGTACGGCGCGATCGTGATTCCCAGTGATTTCACGAAGAGGACGATCATCCTGGCGGAGGCCAGCGTCGTCGCCGGTGACGTAGAGCAACCGATCATCACGATCTACACCAATCCACGTGCAGGTTCCGTATCCGCATCTCTGGTCCAGTCGATCGGAACTACAGCCCTCGCCTCGGTCAACAAGAATATGGGCGAGCAACTCACCACCCTGGTCACCCAGCAGTTGGAAGCGGGAGGCACCGGAACCCAGATCTCAGGAGCGAGCCGCCTGCTGCTCGAAAATCCGGTGAACGTACTCACGGTGGCCCACGATCCGCTTCCCGACGGCACCGGATTCGGTTTGGTTGCATTCTATTTCGCGCTGCTGTTGGTCCTTGCGGGATTCACCGGAGCGACCGTGGTCAATTCCTTGGTGGACGGCATGCTCGGATATGCGCCTACCGAATTCGGTCCGCTCTTCGTTCAGAACGACGTTGTGGGTATCAACAGGTTTCGGACGCTGCTCGTCAAATGGGCGTTCATGATCGTGTTGTCCGGCATAGTCTCCGCGTTGTTCCAGTGGATCAGTCGCGCCCTCGGAATGCCGGTCACTCACGGGCTTGCATTGTGGGAGTACGGCGCGCTGGTCATCACTGCAGTCGGCATCACGGCGATGTCGGTGATGGCCGCATTCGGCTCGTTGGGCATGTTGATCAACCTGTTCGTGTTCGTCATTCTCGCGCTGCCCTCTTCCGGTGGCACCATCCCCCTCGAAGCCAGCCCCAGGTTGTATGCCTGGCTGGCGCAATTCGAGCCGATGCACCAGATCTACATGGGTACGCGATCGATCCTGTTCTTCGGCGCACGCGGTGAGGCAGGGCTGCTGCATGCCGTCTGGATGACGTTGGTGGGTCTACTGATCGGCGTCGTACTCGGCATCGTGACCACCCGTTTCTACGACCGCAAGGGCTACGAACGCACCCATCGCCCCAAGGTGGCGTGAGATGGTACCCAGCCGGGATTTGATCGAAACCTGTTGGGCCGATTCAATGTGATTGTGCGTTTCGGGAATCTTCGACCCCCTTCCGCACGTTGTACAACTATGGCTAATTACAAAACAGTCAATCCCGCGACAGGTGAAACCGTCAGGGAATTCGATACTTTGGATGACGCCGGAGTTGAAGCCGCACTTGCGAACACGCATCGCGGCTACTTGACCTGGCGCAACAGTGCGCCACAGCAACGTGCGGCAGTCCTGAGCAAGACCGCCGAACTGTACACAGAGCGAGCAGATGAACTGGCCCGAATGATCTCGTTGGAGATGGGTAAGCCGGTCCGCGAGGCCAAGGGCGAAGTACAACTCTCGGCCGCGATCTATCAGTGGTACGCAGACCACGGTCCGGCGTTGCTCGAGGAAGAACGGCTCGACGTTCCCGGGGCCGAGGAGTCGGTTGTGTACCGGCGACCGATCGGTGCCCTGATCGGCGTCATGCCGTGGAACTTCCCGTACTACCAGGTCGCCCGCTTCGCGGCACCGAATCTCATGCTGGGCAACACGATCATTCTCAAGCACGCGTCCAACTGTCCGCAGTCGGCTCTGCTGATGGAAGAGATTTTGCGACAAGCCGGATTGCCGGACGACGCGTACGTCAACGTCTTCGCGACCAACGAGCAGATCGCGGACATGATCGCCGATCCACGAGTTCAAGGTGTGTCACTGACTGGCAGCGAACGCGCCGGCACCAGTGTCGCCGAAACTGCGGGACGCAATCTCAAGAAGGTCGTCCTCGAACTCGGCGGATCGGACGTGTTCATTGTCCTCGATTCCGACGACATGGATGCCACCGTCAAGTCCGCAACCAAGGCGCGTCTGTCCAATGCCGGTCAGGCCTGCAATGCGGCCAAGCGTTTCATCGTCACCGAAGATTTCTACGACGACTTCACCCGCAAATTGGCGACGTCCTTCGAATCCGTTTCTGCCGGTGACCCGTTGGACGAATCCACTGTCCTGGGCCCGTTGTCCTCACAGAGCGCGGCAGACACTCTGATCGAGCAGATCGACGACGCTGTGTCCAAGGGAGCGACGCTGCTCACCGGTGGGAAGAAGATCGACGGCCCGGGCGCCTACGTTCAGCCGACGTTGCTCGCAGACGTGACCCCGGACATGCGGGCTTACAGCGAAGAACTGTTCGGACCTGCCGGCGTCGTCTACAAGGTCAAGTCGGCCAGCGAGGCTGTGAAACTTGCCAATTCGTCGGTCTACGGTCTGAGCGGGTCTGTCTGGAGCAGCGATCTCGATTCCGCCCGGTCGGTCGCTGCCGATCTCGACGTGGGAATGGCGTTTGTCAACGAGCACGGAACGACGTTGCCCGGTCTGCCCTTCGGCGGAGTCAAGCGCTCCGGAGTCGGCCGCGAGCTCGGTCCGTGGGGAATGGACGAGTTCGTGAACAAGAAGCTGCTCCGCGTCTCCAAGAAGTAGCTCGGTGCAAAAGTAGCGCAATACAAAGGAAGGCCCTGATCTCTGTTGAGGTCGGGGCCTTCAACTGTAACGCTCCGCAGGATGAAACCGACCTGCTGGTATGACACTTTCACGAATCGCTCGCACTACCGTGATCGCCGCCGCCATCAGCGCGAGCGCCGCGATCTGGTCCGCGACGTCAGCTTCCGCGGACGTAGTCGACGTCACGATCCTTCCGGGTCTCAGTAGCGGGCCGACAACGCCGTACGGGGCGGGCTGCACGTATCTGGTGGTTGCCAGGACAGCAGCGTTGGACGAGTCGAACGTCTCGATTGTCGACCTGAACCGGGCGTCGACCATGTTCCCGCAGGAATTGATCTGGGACACCGTCAATCCCTATTTCACCTTGCCGGTTGTACTCGGCCACGCCGTCACGCTGTGGACTCCGACCGCACCCGGCGAACACTCTCTGATGGCCTACCAGACGTCAGCGGGCGGGCCGGTCACAACGGTCAATGTCAATCCGGCCACCCCGATCGGTCCGGGGTGCGTCGTCGCACCCTGATCCGCTACCCCTCCAAGAAGTCGACGAGCACCCGGTTGAGTTCATCGGCGGGAACCATCGGAATACTGTGATGTGAAGCATCTTTCAGCACCTCGACACGTGCTGCGGGAATCCTCTCCCGCACCGACCTCGACACCGTTTCCGCATCATGCACCCGTCCGTCCTGTGCGAGGACCACCAGCAACTCGACATCCAGTGCGCTCAAGTCCTCTTTCGAAGGGCGTTGAGGCACTACGAGATCGGGTCGCGGTAGATCCGAAGTGCCCACTTCCACAAGAGACAGCCAGTCGGAGTCGATACTCGACTCACCTGTCTCCCACTCCAGCAGTCGTCGTCGGCGTGCTCGCGACGGGGATATCAACAGCGGAAGCGCACGCAGAAGGTAGCCCGCCTTCATGCCGGCGAAACTCGAATTAGGATCGAGCAGAACAAGTTTCCCGACACGATCCGGTCGATGCAGCGCAAAGGCCAACGCAATCATTGCGCCGTAGGAATGTCCGATCACATCGACGGTGTCGGCGCCGGTGCAATCGACTATCGAGTCCATCCACTCGATCAGATCGTCGACGGACTTCATCGGATCACCATTGGGAATGCTGAGTCCGGCATCGCCCAGGGTGTCGACGGCAAAAACACGCCGGAATTTCGACAGCGCCGCAACGTTGTCGAACCACACCGTCGAAGTGGCACCTCCCCCGGGCAGAAGGATCAACGGCCGCGAGTCTTCAGGTCCACAGACGTTCACATGCGTTCGGCCGAACCGGCCTGAGAGATCCACACCCAGCGGTTTTTGCGGCCATTTGGTCAGTACCGCGTCGTATGCGCGATTGAAGTCCATTCCCCACCCCCATTTTCTCTCGACTATCGAGATAGTAGACAATCGAGAGACAACACACCAGGGCTGGAGGCATCCATGAGCGTCGGCGATGCAGAAGACGAAGCGATGGCGATCGTCCACTCGCTTCGCGCACTGACCGTCGACTTGAACGTGGCGGTTTCCGGCTTTGCGAACAAGTACAAAATGCACTCGACCGACGTCCGCGCACTGATCTGCCTTCTCGATGCCGAGCGCTCGGACACACCGGCGACGCCTGGTTGGTTGGGCTCACAGCTCGGGATCAACTCGGCGTCGGTGACTGCACTGGTCGACCGGATGGTCAAAGCGGGGCACGTAGCTCGGGAGCGAGATTCAGCGGACCGTCGACGGGTGCTCTTGCAGGTCACACCATCGGCGGTCACTCTGGGCGAGAGCTTCTTCGGCCCCCTCATTTCACGGGCTGCGAGCACCGTCGGGAATTACACCGCGGCCGAGCGAGCTACCATCGCGAGTTTCATCGTGGCGATGCGAGCGGACGTGGAGCGGACTCGAATCGATCGGGAGCCCTCCCTGTGACTCGCATACTTCCCGCGGGAGAACGCGCATTTCTCGTAGACCTCGATTCCGAAGCTGACGTTCTCGCGTTCACCGAAGCACTGACGCGTAACACCCCGGTCGGGGTCGAAGACTTCCTCCCCGCTGCTCGCACGGTCCTGGTCACGTGCACCCCGGCGGCAGATCTCACGTACGTCCGGAAGTGCTTGAACGATCTCGAGCAAACCAATTCTGCCGCGACCACAGACGAGCATTCCGAGACGGATGCACTCACCATCGCCGTCAGGTACGACGGGCCCGACCTCGACGACGTCGCACAGTCACTCGGAATGAGCCGTTCCGAGGTGGTTGCGGCCCATACCGGGGCGATGTGGCGTTGCGCCTTCATCGGATTCGCACCCGGCTTCGCCTACCTGACTTCAGGCGACACTCGGCTCGACGTTCCACGTCGAACTCAGTCGCGAACCGCAGTGCCAGCCGGTTCCGTCGCCCTGGCCGCTGGATACAGCGCGATCTACCCGCGGGCATCGCCGGGTGGCTGGCAGATCATCGGGAGCACCGACGCCGTGATGTGGGATCTGAACGCCACACCACCGGCCGCCGTTCAGCCCGGGTGCCGCGTGCGCTTCGTCAACGAGGACGACCGATGAGCGGTCTGGAGATACTCGACACCGGGCCGCTGAGTTTGATCCAGGACCTCGGACGGACCGGACACCTTCGCTCAGGCGTCGGGGTTTCCGGTGCTGCGGACAGGCGATCGCTCAAACTCGGCAACCGGCTCGTCGGCAACGACGAGGGCGCGGCAGGCGTCGAGGTCCTCCTGGGCGGATTGAGCATTCGAGCGCAGCAAAAGGCAACGATCGCGTTCACCGGGGCGCCCGCACAGGCCTACCGCGACGGCATTCCGGTCGGGCATTCGAGCGTGATCGCTCTCGACGTCGGTCAGACCGTCCGCCTCGACTACGCACCGAGTGGCCTGCGGACGTATCTGACCGTTCGAGGCGGCATTGTGGTTCCCGAGATCCTGGGATCGCGCAGCACCGACACCATGTCCGGGATAGGTCCGGCGCCTCTCGAGCCCAAGGTTGTTCTCCCGATCGGGCCTTCGCCGACCGCGTTCTCGCTCGTCGACCTTGCACCAGTTCCACCGATGACAAACGAGACTCTCGAGATTCGAGTCGTATTCGGGCCGCGCGCAGATCGATTCACCAACCCCGAATCGCTCCTGCGGGGGCAGTGGGCGGTCTCCACCGACTCGGACCGAATCGGGGCGCGACTCGATCGTGTCGGCACCGACGAACTGCTGCAACAAACGAATGACGCCGAACTCCCCACCGAAGGCGTAACGCTCGGATCGATCCAGGTCCCACCCAGCGGCCAACCTGTCGTGTTCCTCGCCGATCACCCGATCACCGGCGGGTATCCGGTGGTCGGAGTGGTCGCGGACGCAGATATCGACCGACTCGGCCAAGCCCGCCCGGGTCAGCACATCCGGTTCGTCGGGGCCTGAGCAGCGCCGAGCGATGGCGTGTCGGACCCTGCCGTCACACTGATGTCGTGCGAGTTGTCCTGGTCCCCGGTAGTACGACGTCCACGGGAGCTGTGACGGCAACTGTCCTACGGACCGATCCCGGTGGAACGCCGCTCGCCGATCCCGTCGAATACCCCGACCTGATCGCAGCGGTGCGCACCATCGAGGAAGCCGAGCACCCGCGGTGGGTGTGGCCGAGTACGGCGACCGTGTACCCACCGCTACTGCGGGCAGGCGTACGGGTTCAGCGGTGCCACGACATCTCCCTGACCCGCGCGATACTCGGAATGCGCGTCGGCAAACCGTCACCGCCTGCCGAGGAGTTCGACGACGATCGACTCGGACTCTTCGACACTGCACCCGTTCTCGATCCTCTCGCCGTCGCCACCGAATTCGCCGATCAGCGCGCAACCATCGGCACGGACGCTCGACTGGACTTGTTGATCGCAGCAGAATCGGCCGGCGCTCTCAGCGCCGCCGAGATGACGCACACGGGCCTGCCGTTCTCGACGCAGAAGCACCGCGAACTCCTCGAAGAACGACTGGGGCCGCGGCCGACGGGATACGACCTCCCCGCACGCATGCAGGAACTTGCCGCCCAAATCAGCGAGGTCTTCGGGCGCACCGTCAATCCTTCGTCTTCGGTGGAGATCACCGAGGCGTTCGGGCGTCAGGGCATCGAACTGCCGTCGACGCGCAAGTGGTTTCTGCAGGAAATCGATCATCCGGCTGTGCCGCTGCTCCTACGTCACCGCGAACTCGCCAAGCTGTACAGCACCAACGGTTGGCAGTGGATGGACAGTTGGGTGCGGGGCGATCGATTCCGCCCGATCTACGTTCCCGGTGGTGTCGTGTCCGGCAGGTGGGCGAGCCGGGGCGGCGGGGCCCTCCAGATTCCTAAGACCATGCGCTCAAGCGTCGTCGCAGATCCGGGCCACGTGTTCGTCGTCGCCGACGCCGGTCAGCTCGAACCCCGAATTCTGGCCGCCATGTCCGGCGACCGCCGCATGATGGCTGCCGCCGGCGACGACGATCTGTACGCACTTGTCGGTGCCGAAGCCTTCGGCGGGGATCGCGCAAAAGCCAAGGTCGCAATCCTCGGAGTCCTGTACGGGGCGACGGCGGGTGAAGCCAAAGCACTGCTCATCTTGTTGCGGAAGCGATTCCCGGTCGCCGTCGAGTACGTCGAGCAAGCTGCCAAGGCAGGTGAGCGCGGCGAGGTGGTGAAGTCACTGCTCGGCCGGGCCTGTCCCCCACCGTCTCCCGACTTCTACTCCCACGGCGACGCTCATGCCCGCGGTCGTTTCACGCGAAACTTCGTCGTTCAGGCCACTGCGTCCGAGTGGGCGTTGTGCCTGCTCGCCGACCTCAGGCGACGCCTCGCCGAAGATCCGGACGGCGAGTTGGTCTTCTTCCAGCACGACGAAGTGGTCGTGCATACCCGAAACCCCGAGTCAGGTGCCGCCCACGTGCTGGCCGCTGCGGCTTCGGCAACTCGATTGTTGTTCGGCGACACAGTCGTTCGTTTTCCCATGGACGTCGCAGCCCGCGAGACTTACGGCAAAGGCACTTCGTAGCGTCGTCAATTCCACTCCAAGTGGTTCCACCGCGCCCGTATTGCGTGTTCTACTGGAAAACGTTGCTTTGTTGGTGCTGGTCGACTGCGTTCGAGGAGAACCATGACCAAGCTGGATACAACTGATGCAGAACGGAACGAGCGCGGAACGGTCAAACGCCGTCGACTGCCGATCTTCACCGTGATCGCGCTTGCAATCTTTGCCTTCGTCGCAGGCGGATTCGGCGGTTCGTTCCAAGGCAAACTCGCCGAGGTTCAGAAGAACGACAACGCCTCGTACCTGCCGAGTTCCGCAGAATCGACGATCGTCAGCAATCAATCCGCGAACTTCCTCGCGGTCGAGACGATCCCTGGTTTCGTTCTGTTCCATCGAGATTCGGCCCTCACCGAGGCGGACAAATCTGCAATCAACTCGGCGTACGGCGCTATTGCCGGCATCTCCGGAGTAGACGCCGACGGAATGCAACCCACTCAGTACTCCGCCGACGGCACAACTGCGTCGATCTTCGTGCCACTCGTCGCCAAGGACGGAGACACATCCGTGGCAGGCGATGTCCTGGCGACCACCGAGCAGAACGTCATCGACGCAGCAAAACAAGCAGCTGGTGATGTCGAGGTACTCCCAGCCGGGCCAGGTGGGCTACTCGTTGCGTTCATCGACGCCTTTGCCGGTCTGGACGGAGCGCTCCTTGGCGCGGCACTCCTGGTCGTGATCCTAATCCTGCTTGTCGTGTACCGATCGCCGGTGTTGTGGTTCTTCCCGCTGTTCTCCGCGCTCCTCGCCATCGGCTTGTCGTCGATGGTGATCTATTTCCTCGCGAAAGCCGAATTACTCACTCTGACCGGACAATCTCAAGGCATCCTTTTCGTGTTGGTGATCGGTGCCGGTACCGACTACGCCCTACTCTTGATCTCTCGCTATCGCGAAGAACTGCACACGTATCCCAACCGCTTCGACGCGATGATCAAGGCCTGGCGCGAGTCTGCGCCGGCCATCACCGCTTCGGCTGTCACCGTGATTCTCGGTCTGCTTTGCCTGACGTTCTCTCAACTCAACTCCAACAAGAGCCTCGGACCCGTTGCCGCCATCGGGATCGCCTGCACCTATCTGGTGATGATGACGTTCATGCCGGTCGCTCTGGCCGCCACCGGACGGTGGGTCTTCTGGCCGCGCAAGCCCAAGGTCGATCACGCCGCAGACCTTACGACGCACGGGATGTGGGGCAAGATCGCCGAGGCCGTCGGCAGCAAGGACCGCCCACTGTGGATCGGCGCCACAGTCTTGTTGATCATCCTGTTCGCGGCCGGGATCGGCAGTCTCAAAACCGATGGCCTGACATCCACCGAAAGCTTCACCAATCGTCCCGACGCTGTTGTCGGACAAGAACTCTACGACTCAAAGTTCGATCCCGGAGCCGGCGCACCGGCCGTGATCACCGCAAACGCCGACCAGGCCGACGCCGTCATCAAAGCAGCCAGCGGCGTCGAAGGTATCTCGCAGGATCCCGGCGCCGTCTGCACCCAGGTGGACGTCGCAAAGGTCAGCGAGCTGATCAAGACCAACCCCGCTGCCGTCGCACAAGCCGCCGCTGCGGGTTGCGCCCCTGCGGCTTTCACCGTTGCACCGATCGACGGCCGAACCATGATCAATGCAACCCTCGCCGACTCTTACGATTCGCCGCAGGCACTCGAAACTGTCAAGCGACTGCGGACTGCCGTCCACGACGTGCCCGGCGCCGACGCGCTCGTCGGCGGCAGCACGGCCACCACCCTTGATGTTCAGGCGGCCTCGGTCCGCGACAGAAACCTGATCATCCCGATCGTGTTGGTGGTGATCTTCCTGGTCTTGGCCGCTTTGCTCCGCGCTCTGCTGATCCCGGTGATTCTCATTGTCACCGTGGTACTTTCCTTCGCGGCGACCCTCGGTGTGAGCGGATTCTTCTTCACACACGTATTCGGGTTCGCCGGGGCGGATCAATCGTTCCCACTGTTCGCCTTCGTGTTCCTGGTCGCTCTGGGTATCGACTACAACATCTTCCTGATGACCAGAGTCCGGGAGGAGACCGGAGAATTCGGTACCCGTGCAGGTGTCCTGCGCGGTCTTGCGGTGACCGGGGGTGTGATCACCTCAGCCGGAATCGTCTTGGCCGCAACATTTGCCGTACTGGGCATCCTGCCGCTGGTCTTCCTCGCCGAGATCGGATTTGCCGTGGCCTTCGGTGTGCTGCTCGATACGATCATCGTGCGCAGTGTCCTGGTGCCTGCGCTCTCTCACGACATCGGGAAACGTATATGGTGGCCGTCCGAACTGGCCCGCGCGAAAGACTGACCACTACAGAAACGCTTCCTTGGTCCACAGATGAAAGAGTGCGTACGCTCGCCAGGGTCGCCAGCGCTCGGACAACGCTGCGGCTTCTTTGCCCGACGAGACCCCCAACGCTCGCTTCAACACCAGATCGTCGGGTACGAAGGCGTCGCGATCACCGAGAATTCGAACAGTGAGATAGTCAGCGGTCCACGGTCCGATTCCCGGTAGCGCCAACAACTCTTGTCGAAATTGGACAGGATCCGCATCCCAGGAGAGATCGAGACCGTTCGCTGCCGCAGTTGCCAACGTGTGCACTGTTCTTGCGCGCGCTGTGGTCAATCCGACGGCTTTCTGTATGTCCTCCGGCGATTGCGCTGCAACCGCGTCCGGATCAGGGAAGGCAAGAAACTCCCCTTCCACCGGCGCTCCGAATGCGCTGACAAAACGACCACCGAACGTCCTCGCTGCGGCGAGCGAAACCTGTTGCCCCAGAACGGTGAGCACTGCGGTCTCGAAACCGTCCACCGAGCCGAGCACCCGCAATCCTGGACGGGCGGCAACGAGTGGGGCCAACAACTCATCGCTACCGAACGCTGCTTCGACAGCAGTGTGATCGGCGTCGAGGTCGAGCCAACGACGCACGATCACCTCCAGCACTGCGGAATCCCCCGCTGGCACGTCGGAATCCACGACGACGCTGCCGTCTGTCCACGACACCGACACAACTACCGGACCGGAAGGCAACGGGATGACTCTGGTGTGAACACCGTCGTCGTGACGCTCGAGGCCTGCGACGCAGTGAGCCCGCAAGGCACCGGTGAGCGGTTCGACTGCGTAGGGCGCCTGAAAGCGCAGCGTCACTGCGCTCACCGGCCGGCTTCCAGATCCAGCAGAATGGCTTTCAGTTCGGGGCCGCCGGCGTACTGCCCGAGGCTGCCGTCGCTGCGCACCACCCGGTGACACGGGACCACCAACGGCAGCGGATTCTTTGCGCATGCGGTCCCCACGGCACGCACGGCACGTGGGCTTCCCGACGCTGCTGCGACCACCGAATAGCTTGCAGTGTGGCCGTATTCGATCTCGGGGAGATGACGCAACACTTCGCGTCGGAACCCCTTCGCGAGTTGGAAGTCCAAGCGCAGATCGAATTCTCGACGCGCACCGGCAAAGTACTCGTCCAACTCGCGAGCGACAGTGTCCAGCCTGCGCGGGTAATGAAGCACACGGGGGCTGACGGTGTCCGCCAAACGTTCCAGAACGAGGTCGTGCCCTTCGACGGCAAAGGCAACCCGCACCAGGCCGACATCGGTCGCCGCCAGGAGCAGCTTTCCGACCGGCGAATCGACGGTTCGATATGCCACGTCGATCAATTCAGCTTCGGACGCCTGCGCAGCCAGGCGCGCCCGTAGGCGGATCATGGCGTCAGCGTCAACGGCTGGAAGCGCCTCGAACACATCGTTACTCATGAGTGACTCCCTTCCGCAGCGGTAGCGGACAAGTAGGTTCTTCGTAGTGTGGCGATACCGTCGGCACCCGCGCGTCTGGCGGCCGCCGGGGTGTTGCCGAGGATGTCCGCGATCTCTGCGTACGGCAGCCCACCCAGAAAGTGATAGGCGACTGCCGCACGTTGTTTGAGCGGTAGCTGTTCGAGTGCGTCCCAGAGTTCGTGATCCCACGTTCCGGGTACGCCGATTCGCGTCGGCAACTCCGGAACCTCGTCTGTCGGCACGGCCACGCGGGCGCGCACTCGGGTGATGTCGATTGCCTTGCGGTGCGCGATGGTCACCAGCCAGGCTTCGATGTTCGCGTCCGGATTCAGATCCGGATATGCCCGCATCGCTGCGATGAACGTCTCGGACCACGCGTCCTCGGCGTCGACGGGACCGACCACCGCGCGGCAGACACGGAGGACCACTGCACCGTATTCGGTCACGACGTCTTCGAACGGTTTGAGTCTCACGATCGGTAGACGTTCCCGATCACCGAATTGTGAGCCGAGCGCATCAGAAGAGGACGTCCGATTCGCCGCCGTGCTCGCGGTCGAGCAGGAACCGCTTGCGTTCGAGGCCGCCGGCGAAACCGGTCAGACTTCCGTCGCTACCGACCACACGATGGCAGGGAACGATGATGCTGATCGGATTCTTGCCGTTTGCCGCGGCGGCGGCACGGATCGCAAGCGGGTTACCCAAAGTTTGCGCGAGCTCCATGTATGTCCAGGTTTCGCCGTACGGGATCGTTCGCAAGGTATCCCACACCCGCTTCTGGAACTCGGTACCCACGGGCGCCAGCGGCACGGAGAACTCCGTGCGATCACCCTCGAAGTACTCGGTGAGCTGCGATTCGACTTCACCGAAGACCGCCGCGGAACGATCACCGAACGTGGACTCGTCCGGCTTGTGGCGATGCTCCGCCATGTACAGCCCGCAGAGGTCGTCACCTGCTGCTACCAGCGTCAACGCCCCGATCGGCGAGTCGATCACGGTGTGCGTACGGATAGCCGTCATGTCTCGATCCTTCCAGGTTGCGCGGTGCAGCAGGCAGCGGGTGAATTGATTGTCCGCGCCGGCACCGACACCTCGAAGACGCCGCTGGCCTCGTGAATGTGAGATTTACCTGTACTTTGACGTCACATCAGGCAGTATCGAGGGATGGCTCTAGTTTTGCCCGGCAGCTCCACCGTCGTCCGCTCCGTCGGCGACGTGGTGCACTGGTCCCTGTCCACGGTCGCTTTTGCGGTCACCCTGCCCACTCGACTCGAGGCGCTCCTCTTCTCGGTCGAGAGGTTGGTGGCACGCATCAACCAGATCGCCGACAACGCCGACCGCGTCGTGATCGGAGCCGCCGCCGTGACCGTTCGAGCTGAGACGCTGGTCGAGGCCGTCGAACAGACCTCGGACATCGCGGGACAACTCCTCGAGATCTACGAGCCCATTGCGTTGCAGCTCGCGCCGCTGGCGGCCAGATTCGCCGACGACCTGTCCGAGGCGGAGGTCAGCGCCGCGATCAAACTGATCGACCAACTGCCGGAGCTCACCGACCGCGTGACCGCGGTGCTGCCCATCCTCGGAACCTTGGACTCCGTCTCGCCCGAGATCCACGAACTCCTCGGAGTGGTAAAGGACCTGCGTCAGGCGATCGTCGGAGTGCCCGGCTTCCACTTTTTCCGCAAGCGGGGCGAAGCCAAGCTGGATTGAAATTTCAGGCGGAGTAGCCGTTGGTCCCAGCACGCGTCATGACGACCTTCGGAACCACTGCTCGAGACGAGAGCTTGAGCAGTCCGTCCACCAACTCCACGATGTCGTCGACCTTGATCATGGTCTCGGGTGTGATCCGATCGTGCGTCCACGCCGACATGTCCGTGTCGACGTAACCGGGAGCAATGGCCGTCGCGCTCACTCCGTTTCCGGATTCCTCGGCGTTGAGTGCTTCGACCATCGAAATGAGTGCAGCTTTGGTGGCTCCGTAGACGGCCAGACCGCTCTCGGCGTAGACGCCGGCCATCGAGGCGAGAGCGATCACCTTTGCTCCGCCGGCGAGGTCCGCGTCCGCCGCTGTACGCAGGAGCGGCAGCGACGCTTGCAATAGTGCGAACGGTGTCCGGAGATTGACGGCAACGGTCTTGTCGAAACGTCGCATGGGGTAGTCAGCCACTCGCCCACTGGTTCCCACTCCGGCGTTGAGGACGAGGGCTCGCATGGAGCCGAACCGCTCGCCGTGCGTGGCTACGAGTGCTGCGGCGAAGTTCTCGTCCGCCATGTCGCCGGCCGAGACGACGACGTCCGGCGATCCGGCGCGCGTAAGTTCTTCGGCGACAACGGCGAGCCGTTCGGCATCACGCGCCGTGATGGTCAGCCCGTACCCTTGCGAAGCCAAGCGTGTTGCGATGCCGAGCCCGATTCCCTTGGAGGCGCCGGTGACCAGTGCTGATCGAGTCATTCGAATTTCCCTTGCAGTGCATTGAGTCCGGCCGAGATCAGTTCCGGCACAGAAGATCCAGCCTTGTCGAATCCCCCACCGACGGTGGCGCCTGCTCGGAATCGGTGATCGATGCCCTGCGCCACGACGGCGAGTTTGAAGAACCCGAGCGCCATGTAGAAGTTCCAATGCGCCAGTTCACGACCCGAAACGGACGAATACCGTTGCGCCAGATCGACAACGGACGGTAGCGACGGGCTCGTCCACGCAGCAGGCTCACCCAGAACCAGATCCAGCGCGGGATGCCGATAGACGCACATCATCGCGATGTCCGCCAGCGGATCTCCCAGCGTCGACAGTTCCCAGTCCACCACTGCGGCAACCTTGGTGACGTCGTTCGCCGCGAGAATCGTGTTGTCGATCCGGTAGTCGCCGTGCACGATCGACGAAGCCGATTCAGCCGGAATCAATTCCGCGAGGCTCGACGCCAACCTGTCCACATCGGCCGAGTCCTCGGTCTTGACGCGTGACCATTGACCGGCCCACAACTTCACCTGGCGGGCTACGTAACCGTCGGGTCGGCCGAGTTCGCCGAGACCCACTGCGTTGTAGTCGACGTCGTGCAGGGCAGCGAGAACACGCACCAACTCGTCGGTGCACTGCGTGACCAGCTCTGCCGGAACAGCTTCCAACTCGGTTTTGGTCCGGATCACTTGACCGGTGACGAACTCGACCACCGTGAACGACGCACCCATCACCGAGGCGTCCTCGCACAGCACGACGGTCGGCGCGACCGGCACGGCAGTGTTCTGCAACGCCGAGGTGATTCGGAACTCGCGCGCAACGTCGTGCGCCGAAGGCGTCAGGCCGGCCGTGGGTGGACGACGCAGAATCCACTTCGAGTTGTCGTCGAAGATTCCGTAGGTGAGATTGGATTTGCCGCCTGAAATCAGTTCGGCTCGCAACTCACCGCTCACCTCGACGCCTGCGGCTTGCAGATACTTGTGGAGCGCCGCGAGATCGAGTCCTGGGAAGTCCGTCACTTCGACTCCTCCCGAGCAGCGCGCTTCGCAGCGCCGACAACACGTTTCGCAATTGCCCAGCGATGAACCTCGGACGGACCGTCGTAAACGCGGAAGGGACGCACTTCGCGGGACAACCGTGCCAGCGGCAGATCGCCGGACACGCCCATTCCGCCACACATCTGAATGGAGCGGTCGACGATCCGGAAGATCGCCTCGGCCGCGTAGGTCTTGGCGATGGACGTCGCGTTGCTCGCGTGCCCGCCCTGATCGAGTTCGAAGCAGGCCTGCACCAGAAGTGCGCGACTGGCTGCGATGTCGATCTCGTTGTCGGCGACCATCTTCTGGATCATTCCGAGATCACCGAGTTTCGAGCCGAAGCCTTCTCGTTCGGCAACCCTGGCCACGGCGACGTCGTGGCCGCGGCGCGCTGCACCGAGCCAGCGCATCACGTGCGTCATCCGGGCGGGACCGAGACGAACCTGCGCGTAAGCGAAACCCTGATCGACCTCACCGAGAACGGCCTCGTCGGGAACGAAGAGATCCTCGAACGTGACCTCGCAGTGCCCGCCGATCATGGCCTTGTCGAGGGTGTCGATGTGTCGACCCACGATGAGACCCGCTGTGTCCGTCGGCGTCAGGAACATGGTCGCTCCGCCGCGCTGCCCGGGCTCGCCGGAGGTGCGCGCCATGATGATGAAGAATCCGGCGCCGTCGGCGCCGGTGATGAACCATTTCTTACCGTTGATCTTCCAGCCACCGGGGACTTTCTCGGCGCGGGTGTTCAAAGCCGAGGGATCGGATCCCGCTCCCGGAGCGGGTTCGGTCATGGCGAATGCCGACCGCATGTCCCCGCTTGCGAGCGGCGCGAGGAACTGCTGCTTCTGTGCTTCGTTCGCGACGTGGGCCAGCATGTGAACATTGCCCTCGTCCGGCGCAGCGATGTTGAGCGCCGTCGGCCCGAAGAGCGAGTAGCCGGCTTCCTCGAAGACAGGCGCGCGATCACTCATGTTGAGTCCGTGGCCGCCGTACTCAATCGGTGCATGCGGTGCGAAGACACCGGCTTCTTTTGCTGCCGCCTGCATCTCGATGCGGATGGCATCGCCACCCGCGACGGCGATGTCACCGGCGTGTTCGTCTTCGATGGGGAGCACTACGTTGCGCGTGAAGTCGCGCGTCTTCTCGATCAGCGCCACCACCTCGGGCGCGTACGTCAGATCGATTGCCACCAGCCACCTCCGAAAGAACATCCCGACCGAGCGATCGCTCGGTAACAGCACTCTCGCACATGCCGATGCGCCGGGTCAACAATCTTCGAGCATCGCCTCGCCCTGATCGAGCCGGCCGGCAACCACCATGTCGCGGTACAGATCGTCCTTGTCCATGAGCTCGTCATGGTTGCCGATGTTGCGGATCCGACCGTCTTCCATGACCACGATCCAGTCGGCGTCACGCACCGTTGAGAGCCGGTGAGCGATGGTCACCACGGCCCCGGTACGTGCACGTTCGTTGATCGCGTCGACAATCGCGGCTTCGGTGAGTGTGTCGACCTGGGCAGTGGCTTCGTCGAGCAGAAGCAAAGCACTCGGTCGCAGAACTGCGCGTGCCATCGCGATCCGCTGACGTTGGCCGCCCGACAGCGAGGTGGCCGTCAGAGCGGTGTCGAGTCCGTTCGGCAGGGCCTCGATCGCGTCGTCGAGTCGGAGCAAGCGCAGAACGGCCTGGACTTCTTCGTCCGTCGCGTCGGGATGGCTGAAGACGACGTTCTCCCGAATCGTTCCGGGCACCACCGGTGTCTCTTGCTCCACGTACGCGAGACTCTCGCGCACAGCGCGGTGATCGAGCGCGTCGTAACCGACTCCATGCAGGAGAACCTCACCCGATCGCGGTTCGACAAATCGCAGCACAGTCGAGAGCAAGGTCGTCTTTCCGGCACCCGACGGGCCGACGATGGCCATGTGCCCACGCGTCGGAATGACCAGCGAGACATCGCGCAACGCCGGCTGGTTCGACCCGTGGTAACTCACGGTGACGTCGCGCAACTCGATCAGCGGCGCGGCAGCATTTGTTTTCGCGACCACGTCCACGACCTCGTCGTACTGCTCGGTGGGCAACGACTGCATCTCGCGAATCCGGATAGCTGCCGCGATTCCCGACTGAACAGAAGTCACGTTCTGCGCAAGCTCCGACACCGGCCCCATCAGGGTGAAGGCGTAGAGCAGAAACGCGATGAGCGTCGAGACTGCCATTTCACCGTCGGCGACTCGCCAGGCACCGAAGCCCAGGATGGCAATGATCGATCCTTGAATGGCGGTCCACGCGACAGTCCACGCGGTTGCCGACACTCGAACCGCCGTGATCGCATGCTTTTTCGCATCGGACGCATTGGTCGTCACCAGAGCGCCGACGCGATCCTCGGCGAGGGAAACCTTGACCGTCCGGATCGCACGCAAGCCACCCTCGAGTACGCCGCCGAGCTGACCGAGCGATTCCTGGGTTCGCGCTTCGGCTGCGGAAATCCGAGGCATCAGAACGGCAAAGAGTATGGAGGCGAACACGATTGCCACCATGGTGACCCCCAACAACGGCAGATCCAGAACGCCCATCAGAACAATCGTTCCGATGGTCAACGCGGCTGCGTTCAGAATATTCACTGCGGCCGACGACGCCGCCTCCCGCAGCAGCAAGGTGTCCGACGTGACCCGGGTGACCAATTCACCCACGGATCGCGATTGCAGCGAAGGTACGGTCGCCGCCAGGAATCGCCTCACCAGCGAAGACCTGGCGTCGAAGACAACCTTCTCGGCGGCGGTTCCGAGAACGATCCACTGAGCACAACCGAGCACAGCACCGACGATCAGAAGGACGACGAGCGTGAGGATCGGTCCCTTCAGCGACGCACCGGTATCGAGGGTGTCGAGAACCCACTTGGTGACCATCGGCGTTGCCAGCGTCGCCGCCGAGCCGCACAGCGCCAGTACCAATCCGAGGAGGAGCGACGGCAGATGCGGTCGAGCGAACTCCGAGAGGACGCGGAGATTGCTCCCTTTCGGTGCGGGCTGAGAAGCGTCGGATTCAAGCATGAATTTATGGAACACGAATGTTCCATAAAGGGCAAGAGAAATTCCGATTCGGAAACACTGGATACCGAAACCGGACACGGCTACGCTTCGAATTCGTGACAACGATCCACAGCGCACCAGAACAAAGCGCGACCCGCGAGCGCACACGGAAGGCCATCCTCGATGCTGCCGTTTCGGTGTTCGCATCCAAGCCTGCTGCGACCCTCAGCGAGATCGCTTCGGCCGCGAAGGTCGGCCGGACCACTTTGCACCGCTACTTTCCCGAACGATCCGACCTGGTCGACGCAGTCGCGGCCGAGGCCACTCGCGCCGTCGGTGAGGCCGCAGCAGCGGCGCGACTCGGTGAGGGCACCGGAGCCGAGGCACTGGTTCGCCTCTGCCACGAATACTTCGAACTGGCCGACCTTTTGACGGTCCTGTTCTTCACTCCCGGCGTCTATCAAGAAGATTCGTTTGCCGAGTCCGCGTCGAACGACGACGGAGTCACCGACGCCATCGAACGCGGACACTCCGACGGGTCCATCGACCCCGACATGGGTTCGGACTGGGTGCAGAACCTACTGTGGTCACTGCTTTACACGTCGATGGACTACGTGAACCGCGGTTCCGGGACTCGACTACAAGCCTTGGATCTGACGGTTCGCAGCCTCCGTCGCGGAATCGCCCCCGATCCCGCGGTCTAGGTTGTCGGCTGCTTGAACAGCGGCACGCCGCTTGGCCACACCTAATTTGCGGTAAATCGAGCGAATGTGAGTCTTCACAGTGGGATAGGCGATGCCGAGGTGCGCAGCGATCTCGTCTGCAGTCATCGTGGTGCGCAGAAAAGTGAGAATCTCGTTCTCGCGTTCGGTCAGGACTCCGGCGAGCTGGGCAGAGAGCCGGCTCCGTTTTTCCAGAATCGTGCGCAGGAGGTCCTGGTGTCTCGACCCCTGTATTGCGTGCGCGTTCAAGAGATCGACAATTACCGGATCGCCGCTGAGAAAGGGGGCGAGGATCTGCTCCGGGATTGCCTCAGCCAGCGCACGATCCAGCTGCTCGTGCGCCTGCGGCCCACGCCCTGCGACGGAGCTCAGCGCTGCAGAGGTGACAAGTGTGCTCACCAGCGCATATCGCGGCAGCGCGGCCGAGCTTGCCAACCGAAGCGCCTGCGCCGACGGTTCCGGATCCCCCAAGACTCGATAGAGCTCGGCGAGCAGCGCGTGAGCGACCGCAGCACCTGTTCTGGTCAGCGTGGGCTTCGCGATGCGGCGCGCTTGCTCGTCCTGCCCCTGAGCGTGGGCGAGCCAGGCCGTGGTGACGCGCCGCAGCGTATCCCAAGGAATGCCGTGCTTGTCCGCAGTGCTCACGCCTCGCAGCAGCCGAGCGGCGTTGTGGTACCGGTCTTTCCGGTTCAGAGCGATCAGGCTCATCACCAGGTACAGACGGGCGAGCGCCTCGAAGTTGGTTCCGGGACTGCCCTCCACGATTATCGAGTCGAACTGAGCGATCGCTTCCTCGAAGTCGCCACGCCAATAGGCGATGCACCCTCGATTCGACTGTGGGAGTCCACCTTCGAAGCGTTCCCAGTCGGATGCAACCTCTCGGGCAGGAAGGCCGTCGAGGATCTGTTCGGCTTCGGTGAACACTCCCGCGTGGGTGAGTGCAAAAGCCAAATTGGATTGCGCGAGACGCAACGTCTCCGCACGCGACTGCAACCGCGCTTCATCGCCGGCGGAGCGAAGTAGCGCGATGGCGCGAGGTAGATCACGACGAAGCCTGATCTCGGTCCACCCGAGGAGGAAAAGCGCGGACGGGTAATCGTCCTCGGGCTCGCACTGGGCGAGCGCGTGACGCGCGCGATCGGCAACGACGGCCTTGGTCGAGGTGTCCGGAGCGAGCAGCAGGTCGGTGAAACAGACGACAAAATCGTCGGACGCGACCCGTAGACCCTGCCCGCGGAGAAACTCCGCGCCGTACGGATCGCCGCTGAGGTCGCGGCAGCACGCCCGTATCAGCAGGATGTGTGGATCGTGCGGATCGGGATGCGCAAGGCAGAGTTGCTCGAGTTCCCTGGTATGAGATTCGAGAATCAGACGGAGCCAATTCTTCCGCAGGACGCGTCGAGCCTGCTCCGCCTCACCGGAGGCAAGTGCGTCACGCACGGCTTCGATCATGTGTCGAAGATACTCGAGACGTTCGACGGCCGTGGAAATCCCGTCTCATCCGCTTCGGATGAGACAGCGACCGAAGCATGCGGAAACCGGTGAGAATTGCCGGAATCAACTGAAAAGCGCGAGTCGGCGGAATGCCGACGCGCAGGCCTGACACGAACGGACAAGACACATGAGTTTCTGGGAAAGCCTCGGCTGGATGCTGTGGGCGACCGTCTTCGTCGGATATCTTTTCGCGCTGTTCGCGATCGTCGCCGACCTGTTCCGCGACCACAAGCTGAGCGGCTGGTTGAAAGCTGTTTGGATATTTTTCCTGCTCTTCCTACCCATCCTCACCGCGCTCGTCTATCTCGTCGCCCGCGGCGATGGGATGACGGAACGCAGCAACAAGGCCGCACGCGAGGCCGAGAGCGCGGCCGAATCGTATATCCGCGAAGTCGCAGGAAAGAGTCCCAGCGAGGAAATCGCCACAGCTGCAGCACTCCTCGAAGCCGGATCGATCAGCGAGGAAGAGTTCGCTGCACTCAAGCTGAAGGTGCTCTCGTGAGTGCCACGCGTTTCGGCCCCGTCGACTTCTACCTTCTCGGTCTGCCGGGGCAGAGCCTCGACCCCGCCGCGTTCTCCGCGCTCACCGACATCACGGATACCGGCCTGGTACGACTCCTCGATCTGATCGTCATCTCCAAGTCCGACGACGGTGAACTCACCCTCGTCGAGGTCGAGGAATTGCCGAACGGCTTCGAGATCAACGTCGAAATGCTCGGCGCGTCCGGTCTGCTCGGGCATGAAGACATCACCGAACTCGCGGAGGCGATTCCCGCCGGCGCTTCAGCGCTGCTGGTCGCGCTCGAGCTGGTCTATCAGCGCGAACTCGCCGCCCGGACCGCCGAGTCCGGCGCGGTGTTGCTGGGTTACGAGCGGATACCCGCACCCGTCGTCAATGCCCTCATGGACACGATCATCCCGAAATTGGAGGTCTGACATGCCGTACATCCCGAGACGAGGACGCCCTGGACTGCTGGGCCTCGCCGCCCGCACCGCGGTCGTGACCGGTACCGCGAACGCCGTCAGCGACGGTATGGCCACCCGCCGGCAAAGGAGAGCTCAGGCCGACTACGAGCAGGCGCAGTACGAATTCGCCCAGCAGCAGGCCGTACTCCCCACACCCGCACCCCCGGTCGATCTTGTCGCCGAGTTGCAGAAACTCGGCGATCTCAAATCACAAGGCCTACTGAGCGACGCCGAGTTCCAGGCCGCGAAAGCACGACTGCTGGGCTGATTCACCCCGACGGGCCATGGATTACCGCGCCCGCTTCCGTACCCCGACACCGATTGGAATCCGCTATGTCCACGATCGCCGTCAACGTCCTGAACTTCAATCGGGCAGAATCCGATCTCATGTTCGCTCGCCTGGCCGCGGGCGTCGGCCTGGGCACGTGGAACCACACTCGCGAGCTCGGGTCACTCGACAACCAGCCGATCATCCGCCAGAACCGCGACACTCTGTACAGCAGCGCGATCATCGACGTGCGCGAAAACGTCACGATCACGGTGCCCGATACCGGCAAGCGCTACATCTCCGTCTGGGTGGTCAGTCAAGATCATTTCGGTCCTGTCATCCTGCGCGATCCGGGAGAGCACCTGCTCACACGCGAATTGGTCGGGACCGACTACGCCGCACTGATCGTGCGCATCCTCGTCGATCCGAACAGCCCCGAAGACGTCGCCGAGGTGAACCGGTTGCAGGACGCCCTCACCATCGACGGCGGCGGAACGGGCGAGTTCCCGTTGCCCGACTACGACGAACAGTCGCAGACCGAGACCCGCGACGCGCTCCTCGCACTCGCTCGTGGCATCACCACCTACGACCATTCATTCGGCACCGCGGCGGAAGTCGACCCGATCAGGCACCTGCTCGGTACCGCATCCGGCTGGGGTGGCCTTCCCGAGTACGAGGCCACCTACGTCAACTTCGACGAACGTCTCCCGGTCGGGGAATACCGTCTCCGCCTGAACGTTGTTCCCGTGGAAGCGTTCTGGTCGGTCTCGCTGTACAACGCAGCCGGATACTTCGAAGAGAACGCCTTGGGCGTCAACAGCATCAACAGCCTCACAGCCACCCCCGACTCCGACGGCAGCACCACCATCCGGTTCGGCGTCAATCTCGACGGCGTCGCGAACGCACTGCCCATCATGCCGGGCTGGAACTACGTACTGCGCCTGTACCGCCCCCGCCCCGACGTGCTCGACGGCACCTGGACGGCGCCTCGTCCCGAGGCCCTCCAGCAAAGCGTTCCCCACGCACACACCACTCTCGGGTGACTCGACCTGATCACGGAGGTACAAGCCGGTTTCTTGGCCGCTATCGGCGTATTCACCCTCGCCCACATGATTCTCGGCCCATTCGTGCTCAGCGTGGCACTGCACTACGCGGCTCCGCTCGCGGGTGGTGTCGGCTTGGTCGCCACGCTGCTCGCGCTCTGGGTTGCGACCCTGGTCCCCGACGGCATTGAGATCAGCGGCGTCGGGTCCTGGATCCTCGCCCCGATCATCGTGTGGGTGATCACCGCGTTGGGAGGATGGATCTTCATGGCTCTCGTCATCGACAAGTGGATCAAGAGACGCAATGCCGAAAAGCTCGTGCGCAGTGTGCAGAAGGCATGAATGATCAGTTCGGAAACGGAACCCACAAGGAGTCAGCCATGCCAACTCACCCGCTCGATCGTCGCGTTCTCCTGAAGACCGCTCCGAACTTCCGGGATCTCGGTGGCATTCCCGTTGCTGATGGCACCGTCCGCGCCGGCGCGCTCTACCGTTCGGCGACGCTCGCGAAACTCGACGGCGACGACGTCGCCGCGGTCGCCGACTTGGACGTCCGGACGGTCTACGACCTGAGGACCGCTGCCGAGCGCGACGGCGCACTCGACAATCTCCCTGACTCGACACGGACGGTCTGGCTCGACGTACTCGCCGACAACGCCCAAAATGCCGCGGCCACCGGACTACTCATGACGGACCCGGTCGCGTACGCCGAGACCATCAGCGGTGGCCTTGGGATCGCGCAGATGGAGGAAGCGAACCGCAACTTCGTCAGCCTGCCGTCCGCCCTCGACGCCTACCGCGCGTTCTACCTCGACCTCATCGACGAAACACGAACCGGGGCAGCACTTTTCCATTGCACCACCGGCAAAGATCGCACCGGGTGGGCCGCGACCTCTTTCCTGCTCCTCCTCGGCGCCGACGAAGCCGATGTACGCGCCGACTACCTGGAGACGAACACCGATCTGGCACCTATGACGGAACCGATCCTCGACTTCGCCGCAAGCAAAGGCGTTGACGGAGAACTGCTCCGGCCGCTCCTCGGAGTCCGTGACAGCTACTTCGACGCCGCGCTCGACGAAATGCGCACGCAATTCGGCGCAGTCGAGGACTACGCAATCAACGGACTCAAGCTCACCGCAGAACAAATCACCGCGCTCCGCGAGCGGTTCACATCGCGATCGGGCTTCGTCAGCGCGACGTGATCGGAGCTCTTGCCGGGCAGGAATCCGTGCTCTCATCATGCTTCTTCGGTCGATTGTCCACCCGGGTGACCACGACGACGGCGACGATGCCCACCGCCAAGCCGAGAGCGGTGAACGGAGTGAAGGATTCTCCGAACATCAGTGCGCCCCAGACCGCGGTGACGGGGGCGATCAAGAACATCAAGGTGTTGACGGACGTGATGCCGATGCGACGAAGCAACAACCAGTACAGCCCGTATCCGCCGAAGGTGGACAACACGATCAACCAGAGCAATGCGATCCAGAATGTGCTGACACTCGGCGGTACGGCAGCACCCGAGACGATCGCCAGAGTTGTGAAAACTATTGCGCTGGTTGAGCAGTGGATGGCCAAAGCCTGCAGTGGCGGCGTGGACGTGGGAGCGCGTTGCTGAACGAAGGTGGATGCAACGAGGCTGAGCATTCCCAGGAACGGAATCGCGTACGCCCACCACGGGGCCGATGTACCCGCCCCGGCGTCGGCTGCCGTGACCATCGCGACGCCGGCCAGTCCGATCGCCAATCCGATCCACTGCATCCGCGGGACCGCGACGCCGAGGACCGGACCGAGTAGCGCGGCTGCCACCAGCGGCTGAATACCGTCGATCAGCGCTGTGGTTCCGGTGTTCACGCCGAGATCGACTGCCCAGTAAACGGACAACAGATAGCCGCTCTGGGAGAGTATTCCGATCACCACCTGCCTGCCGAGAGCCCGCGGTGTCGGCATCGTTTTCCGGCGCCGGGCGGACAGCCAGACAATCGGGACCAGTACCGCCGCAAGCGGGAGAAAACGCCACATCAGCAGCGTGGAGACCTCGGCACTACCGGCGCCGAGTTTGGCTCCGATGAATCCCGAACTCCAGCACGCGACGAACAGGACCGACAAGGTGGCCGTCACGGCAGATCTCGAGGTCACGCTCCGAGGTATACCGATCTGTTTACTCATGGAGTCGACTATACAGATCGGTATACTTTTGTCCATGGCAGACGAATCCGTACCCGAATTGACTCCGAAAGCACGTCGCATTCTGGAGTCGGCATCGAAGCTGTTCTACGAAAAGGGAATTCACGCCGTAGGCGTGGATACCGTCGCACTGGACGCCGGGGTCACGAAGAAGACTCTGTACGAGCGGTTCGGCTCGAAAGACGGCCTCGTCGTGGAATATCTGAAGGATCGAGATCGGCGGTGGCGAGCCTTTCGCGACAAGAAGCTCGCATCAGCCGGACACAGCCGCGCCGAGCAGTTGAGTGCGGCATTCGACGCTTCCGCCTCTTGGTCCAAGGCGAGCGGAGGCAAAGGTTGCAGCATGGTCAACGCTCACGCCGAGTTCAGCGATCGGTCACACCCGGTGTTCGCTGTCATCGCCGAACAGAAGCAGGAAATGTTGGACGTCTTTCGGCGCATTCTGGCGACAGACGGGCAAGCCGACGAACGTCTCGTCGAGGCAATCATGCTGCTTCACGAAGGCGCCCTCGTCGCAGACGGTATCGGTATCGGCACCGACCCCTTCGACGTCGGCCGGGATGCGGCCCTCGAAATGCTGAAGCATTCCGGGTGATCGCCCCTACGCCCCCACCATCCGACGCGCTATCTCCAGATACCTCTCCACCAACTCGTCCGGAGACAACTCACCGTCCGGTCGGTACCACACCGCGACGGCGACGCACATCGTCACGACAGCTCGGCTGGCATCCTCGGGATGGTCGGCCTCGAACACGCCCGAAGCAACGCCGTCGAGGACGATCCGGTCCACCTGCTTCTGCTGTTCGTCGCGCTGCGCGATGTAACTAGCCCGGCTGTCGGGCTCCATGCTGCGGATCTCGGAGGAAGCGACGAACGACTGCTCGCGTCGAAACATGTGGAACCGCAACAGAGATTCGATCACCGCGTCGAAGCGATCCGAGGGATCGTCCCCGGCATCGAGTTCGGCGGCGCGGCTTCGCTCCAACAACTCCGTCATCACCACGGTCGCCAGACCGATCAACAGAGCCTGCTTGGACGGGTAGTGATGGTAGAGCCCCGGCACCGACAGCCCGGACCGCGACGCGACGTCACGGATCGAAGTCCCGTGATAGCCCTGCTCGACGAACGCCTCCAGCGCCGCAGCGAGCGGTTTCGGCAGTCCCAGGTCTTCGTAATCGCGCCAGGACCCGCGTACCGGAAGCTCGTTCGTCATACCGATACCGTAGATCGCCGTTGCGCCGCCGCCGAACGCGTCGGTGCCATTGGTTACAGTCGATGTTCACCGAAAGACAGGGACCAGTCATGATCCATGTTCGCCACTCCGCGGTTGCTGCCGTGCCGGTTGATGTCGCCTTCGACTACATCGACGACTACCGCAACGTCCCGACGTGGATGTTCGGTGTTTCCGAGTTCACACCGTTCGGAGAGTTCGATCAGGGGCTCGGCGCCACGTTCGACGCGGCCATGCAGATCGGGCCAAGCACGTTGCGCTCCAAGCTCGAGGTCACCGAGTGGGAGAAGAATCGGATCATCAAGCTGTCTTCGCTCGGCGGTGTATCCAACTCGTCCACGTGGGAGTTCGCCGCGATCGACGATTCCAAGACCGCGCTTTCCGTCGACTTCGCCTACAAACTCCCCGGCGGCATTGCCGGCAAAGCTCTCGGCCGCTTGATCGGGCCGTTCGTCGAAAACGCTGTCAGGAACAGCGAGGAGACGTTGCGCCACAGCCTCGAGCAGCAGTTCGCGGCCCGCGGCGAAGGCTGAAACTACCCGCGGTCGCCTTCGAGGCCCAGCGCGTTGGCCCACACCTGGGTAGCCGTCTTGACGACGTCCTCGAACGGGACGGGGTTGCCGTCGGCGCCAGGTTCCTCGGAGACGAACGAACTGTAGGCAAGACGGCTCACCATCGCCGACAGTGCTCGGGAAGCCAGCAGCGGATCCAGTGAGCCGTCTGCCTTGCCAGCTGCTTGCAGGCGTTCGATGGCTCGCGCATTGCGAGAAATGAAGGTCTCGGCTCGGTCCCGACGCAGTTTCGCGAAGGCCGGATCGATGTGCGATACCTGCTCGAGCAGACCCATCAGTTTGGCGTTGCGGCGGAAAGCCGTCAGGTAGGCACGGTTACTCGATTCGAGGACCGCATACGGATTGTCGACGTCGCGGACCCGTCCCATGCCGGGGTGCAACATGTCTTCCTGCGCAACGTCGAGAACTGCGGCGAAGATCTGCTCTTTGTTGTCGAAGTAGGTGTAGAACGTGCCGGTGGAGCAGTTCGCTTCCTTGGTGATGTCGGTCAGCCGGGCGTCGAGGTACCCCGCTCGCTCGAACACCGTTCGAGCCGCTGCGACCAGAGAAGCCCTGGTCCGGACGCCGCGGGCAGTCACCGGCAGGTCACGCAGAAGCTCCGTCGCAGCCATGGATGGTGGCGGACGGTCTTCCCAGTTCTCCTGAGGTTCGGCGCGAGAGGTCACCAGCTACTTATACGGCAAAGCCGGCGACATCTCGGCATCGGCGTCAGGTGATGGTGATTCCTCCGTCGACGGCGATGGTCTGACCGGTGACGTATCCGCCTGCCTCGGACGCGAGCCACACCATGGTGGCCGCGAGCTCTTCCGGATCGCCCATGCGGCCGAGGATCAGGCGCGGAGCCATCGCGTCCAAGTAACCGTCGTTGTATTGGTCTGTCATTTCCGACTTGAAGAAGCCGGGCGCGATCGCGTTGACGCGAATGCCCTTGCGCGTTCCCCACTGCTGTGCGAGGTCACGGGTCAACCCGACGACGCCTGCCTTGCTCGCCGCATAGGCGGCCTGTGGGAGTCCGGCGGTCGTCAATCCGAGAATGCTCGAGATGTTGACGATGGAGCTGCCCGGGAGCATGACGCGGCCGCAGGCCTGCGCTGCCCAGTAGGACCCATTGAGGTTGATGTCGATGACGGCGCGGAACTGGTCCGGGGTCTCACGGGTCGCCGGAACAGCGGTTCCGACGCCGGCGTTGTTGACCAGCACGTCCACGCGGCCGAACTTCTCCATCGCGGCGTCGACCATGTTCTGAGCCTGAGCCGGATCGACGATGTCGGTGGCCACGCACAACGCTTCGCGGCCTGCGTCACGCACGAGCTTGGCCGTGTCTTCGAGCTTGTCGACGCGGCGAGCAGCGAGGACGACGTCCGCACCCGCCTCTGCTGCGGCTTTCGCAAACGCCACCCCGAGGCCCGACGACGCACCGGTCACGATGACCACTCGATCGGTCAGAGAGAACTTGTCGAGAACAGACATGCGCGGTGATGCTCCTGTGTCGTCGGGTTCGGGAAGTGACGTATGGACTGCAGTGACGTATCGACTGCAGTGACATATGGACTGCAGTTGCGAAATTACAGGCCGAGATCGCGGCCGATGAGTTCCTTCATGATCTCGTTGGATCCCGCCCAGATCTTGGTGACGCGGGCGTCCATCCACGCGCGAGCGGCGCGGTACTCGGTCATGAAGCCGTAGCCGCCGTGCAACTGAACACAGTGATCGAGGACCTCGTTCTGAACCTGCGCGGTCCACCACTTCGCCTTGGCGGCGTCGATGGCGGTCAGCTCGCCGGCAGCGTGTGCTGCGACGCAGTTGTCGACGTAAGCCTGGGTGACCTCGATGCGGGTCACGAGATCCGCGAGAAGGAATTTGTTCCACTGCAGCGAGCCGATCGGCTGACCGAAAGCCTTGCGGTCCTTGGCATATTGCAGCGTCTCTTCGAGGATCGGAGCAGCGTGCGCGATGTTGGACACCGCAGCGCCGACGCGCTCCTGCGGCAGCATTTCCATCATGTGGATGAAGCCGCGGTCGATCTCACCGATGATGTTGGTGGACGGCACGCGAACGTTCTCGAAGAACAGTTCGGCGGTATCGGACTCGTGCTGGCCGACCTTGTCGAGCTTGCGTCCGCGCTCGAAACCTTCCATGCCGGTTTCGACGGCAAAGAGCGTGATGCCCTTGGACTTCTTCTCGGGACTGGTCCGCGCCGCCACGATCACGAGATCAGCGTTGTAGCCGTTGGTGATGAAGGTCTTGGAGCCGTTGATGATCCAGTCGTCGCCGTCCTTGACCGCAGTGGTCTTGAGCGAGGCGAGGTCGGATCCGCCGGAAGGCTCGGTCATGCCGATGGCCGTCAGCATCTCACCGGTGCAGAACTTGGGCAGCCAACGCTGCTTCTGCTCTTCGGTGGTGAGCTGAACGAGGTACGGAGCAACGACGTCGGCATGGATGCCGAAGCTCGAGGCAACAGCTGCACTGGCACGCGAGAGTTCTTCGGCCAGAACAGCGTTGAAGCGGTAGTCGCCGGCTTCGCTTCCGCCGTACGCCTCTGGAACCTCGAGTCCGAGGAAGCCGTTGCGTCCCGCTTCGAGCCAGATTTCACGATCGATGAAGCGCTGGTCGATCAGCTTCTCTGCGACCGGAAGGATGTTCCGGTTGACGAATTCGCGGGCAGATTCGCGAAATGCCTCGTGATCGGGTCCGTACAGAGTGCGACGCATGACGAGTTGCTTCCTTTCGGCGTGGCAATGCCACACGTAACGATGTTCCTAAGCATCCGCTTAGAATCTAAGCATCTGCTTATAGTGAATCGAGAGCGGGATATTGTCAACATCGAAATCCGTCACACCTGGAGGAAACCGTGAGCGATTCACCTGACGTGGTGATCAGCCCCTCCAAAGCTGCGGCCCGTATCCGCGCGGCAGCCGTGGACGCTTTTGCCTCCGCGGGCTACGGCGGCACCACCACCCGTGACATCGCCGCACGACTCGACATGAGTCCCGCCGCCATGTACCCGCACTATCGCTCGAAAGAAGAGCTGCTTTTCGCGATCAGCTTCGAAGGGCACACCGAAGCGTTGAAGGTGGTCGAGGGCGCCGACAGACCGGGTGAAGAGCCGTCCGTTCGCCTCCAGGAACTGGTCAGCACCTTCGCCAGTTGGCAGGCCGGGCACCACTCACTCGCTCGCGTCGTCCAATACGAACTCACTGCACTCACACCAGAGCACTACCGAACCGTCGTCGCGCTTCGTCGCAGCACGACGCGGGTGGTCCGGGAGGTTGTCGACGCCGGCGTCCAGTCGGGCGACTTCACAATCCCCGATGCCGAAGGCGTCACCCTCGCCTTGATGTCCCTGTGCGTCGACGTGTGCCGCTGGTTCCCAGCCGGCAATTACACGAATCCGGAAGACATTGGAAAACTGTACGGAGACCTGGCATTGAGGATGGTGGGCGCCGCCTGAATCAGGTGACACCGACCGCAGAAAGGACTCGGCCAGTGGCCAACCGCACCTATCTCTACTCGACCCCTGTTGCTCCGCATGAGAATCCGGCTGCCGCTCGCGCCCGAGGTCTCACCGGTATCTCCGAGTGGTCGTACGCGATACCGCTGGTCCCGAGGATCCTTGTGTCCGTGAATCCCTTCGCCCACCAGTCGGTCATCTGGGACGACACCCCAGACCTGATCGCGGTCACCGCGCCCTGCGGTCCTGGTATCGCCCGGCTCGAAGACTTCCTCGGCAGAATCGATCACCCCGAACTCGGCACGATGGCCGGCGATGCGCTGCGTTTCCTGCGCAGCCACACCGAGCCCGACCACTACTTCGTCCTCGAGTGTGGCGAGATCTTCGACATGGACGACGAACCGTTCGCCGAACAGGGCACGGCCCTGATGACCGGTCTGGCGGACATCGACGCCGAGATGGAGGCGGCGCTGGCCACACTCGCACCCGCCAAGCCGCGCTTCTGGGAGCGGCTGTTCACGCCGACTCAGGAGAGCGTCGAGGAACCGCTACGCGAGCTCGGCCTCGGTTACTGGTCCGAGACCCTGTACTTCGATCTCGACGTCCCGCGATAGGCGAACCGAGCATCCATCGGTTTCAGACCGGTTGGTCCGCAAACAGGTACCCTCGGATTTCGTGTCCGACTACGCCACCGATCTGCCAACCTCTGCGTCCACCGTCCTCGGCGGTTGGGGTCGCACAGCCCGAACTACCTCGCATGTCGTTTCGACTCCTGATGTAGAGGCGATCGCAAAGGCCGTCGCCCGCGTCGCAGACGACAACGCGGACAAGCCGTTGCACCTCCGACGTGGAGTCATCGCTCGTGGTCTGGGCCGGTCTTACGGAGACAACGCGCAGAACACCGGCGGCTTGGTCATCGACATGACTGCCTTCCGTCGAATTCACAAGATCGATGCCGAGTCCCGTCTCGTGGAGATGGACGCGGGAGTCTCTCTCGATCAACTGATGCGCGCGGCGCTACCATTCGGTCTCTGGGTACCGGTACTCCCCGGAACACGCCAGGTAACCATCGGCGGAGCGATCGCCTGCGATATTCACGGCAAGAACCACCACACCGAGGGCAGCTTCGGAAATCATGTCCGCTCGATGGATCTGCTCACTGCTGACGGCAGTATCCGAACACTGGAGCCGCAAGGCCCGACATCCGAACTCTTCTGGGCTACCGTCGGCGGGATCGGACTGACCGGGATCATCCTGCGCGTCACCCTCGAGATGACGCCGACCGAAACGGCATACTTCGTCAACGACGGCGCACTGACCGCAAGCCTGGACGAAACCGTCGCTTTTCACAGCGACGGCAGCGAAGCCGACTACACGTATTCGAGCGCCTGGTTCGATGCAGTCAGTGCGCCGCCGAAGCTCGGCCGGGCCTCGATCACGCGTGGTTCGTTGGCGACCATCGACCAGCTTCCGCTGAAATTGCAGAAGAACCCGTTGAAATTCGATGCGCCACAACTGTTCACGACACCGGATGTTTTCCCCAACGGCTTGATGAACAAGCTATCGGCGTCAGCGATCGGCGAGTTCTACTACCGCACCGGCGGCAACTACGTCGGGAAGGTGCAGAACCTGACGCAGTTCTATCACCCACTCGACCTCATCGGCGAGTGGAACCGCGCGTACGGGTCCAAGGGATTCCTGCAATATCAGTTCGTGGTGCCGGTCGAGGCAGTGGACGAATTCAAGAGCATCATCCGCGACATCCAGGGCTCGGGGCACTACTCGGCACTCAACGTCTTCAAACTTTTCGGCGAGGGAAACGCTGCCCCACTGAGCTTTCCGATGTCCGGGTGGAACGTGGCCTTCGACTTCCCGATCAAGTCCGGCCTGGGTGAGTTCGTCGCCTCCCTCGACAAACGGGTACTCGAATTCGGCGGTCGCCTCTACACCGCCAAGGACTCTCGGACTACCGCGGCGAGCTTCCACTCGATGTATCCGCGAATCGACGAGTGGATCCAGATGCGCAGAAATATCGATCCGACAGGTGTTTTTGTGTCCGACATGGCCCGAAGACTCGAATTGATCTGAGGCGCCGATCAGTCAGAGATCTCACCGAGCCGACGCTCCAAGTAGGCCCGCTCCGGTTCCGTACCAACCAGATTCAGCGCACGTCGGTATGCAGACATTGCCGCGTCGGTGCGCCCCAACCGCGCGAGCAGTTCGGCGCGCGCGAGGTGATACGGGTGGTAGTCGGCAAGTTTGGGCTCCGCTGCCAGTTCTTCCAAAGCTGCCAGCCCAACCTCCTCGCCGTCGCGAATCGCCAGCGCCACTGCCCTGTTGACTGCGACGACAGGCGAAGGCGTCAACGTGAGGAGCACTCCGTAGAGCGCGCAGATCTGCGGCCAGTCGGTGCTCTCCACATCCGCAGCCTCGTCATGCAATGCGGCGATGGCAGCCTGCACCCCGTACGGCCCCGGCGCTCCCCCGGTCAACGCGACCACGACGAGGTCGCTGCCTTCCTCGATCATCGGCTGGTCCCAACACCCGCGATCCTGGTCCTCGAGGAGGACGATCCCGCCACCGGCGTCGGTACGGGCATCCCGACGCGCGTGGACGAGAAGCATCAACGCCAGCAACCCGGCGATCTCGCGCTCATCGGGAAGCAAAGCGCGCAAGATCCTCGCCAGCCTGATCGCCTCCACCGCCAGGTCGACGCGTTGCAGATCCGGACCCGAACTGGCGGCATACCCCTCGGTGAACACCGAATAGATCACCTGTAGAACACCGGGCAGGCGCTCCGGGAGTTCTTCGGTGCTGGGAGTTCGGAAGGGAATCCGAGCCTGACGTATCTTCTTCTTCGCACGCACGATCCGCTGCGCCATTGTCGCCGAAGGAACGAGGAAGGCCCGAGCAACTTCGGGCGTCGTCAACCCGCCGAGGCAACGCAAGGTGAGTGCGATTCGGTCGTCCTCGGCCAGCGCCGGGTGCGAGCAGGTGAAGAACAGCTGCAACCGCTCGTCGGGAAGTTCTCCGTCGACCGTGGGCGGCGCCGGGTCGGCACGATCGGCGTCCACCTGCATCACCGCCAATCGCGCCGCATAGGCCTGATCACGACGAAGCCTGTCGACGGCTTTGCGACGCGCCGTGGTCAGCAGCCAGGCGCCGGGTTTGGCCGGCACTCCGTCCACCGGCCAGTGCACCAACGCGGCCTCGACGGCTTCGGAGGTAACTTCCTCGGCCAGATCCAGATCACCGAAACGGCGGACGAGCGAGGCCAAGAGTCGTCCACGTTCCTCCCGGAACACTGACTCGATGGAGTTCTCGGCCTGCTCGTCCACGGCGCATCAGTCCCCGAACCCGGCCAGTGGACGCACCTCGACGCTGCCGCCGTCGCGCGCGCCGGGGCACCGCGCGGCCCAGGCCAGCGCCGCATCCAGATCAGGAACGTCGATGACGTCGTAGCCGCCGAGGATCTCACGGGTTTCAGCGAAGGGTCCGTCGGTGACGGTCTTTTCTCCGGACTGCGAGACCCGAACCGTCGTCGTAGTCGTCAGGTCGGCGAGGGCATCGCCGGACACCCAGATACCGGCATCCTTCATTTCCTTGTCATATTGCTGCCAGTCCTCGAACGTGCACTGGGGTTCGGTGTCTCCGCCGGGCGCGGTGTAGATGAGCAACATGTACTTCATGACTGACTCCTTGGTCTGTTGTTTCTCTTCCGGCTTTCTTGCCTTACAACATGACGACGAACGGTTCTCCCCGGAATCGACAGGCGACTCGAAAAAACTTTCGGCGGGTTCGTCCGAGGTGCTGCCGTTAGGCTGAGTGTATGACCGAACGCGACCGGGACGCCGCTGGGAAACCCCTCAATTCGCGGCCCCGTGACGGACTCGGACGTCCACTGCCACGCGACTCAGCGGGCGGTGTCCCGCGCATTCCGGACGATGTACGCCTGCCACCAGACGAGTCGATCACCGAGGCGCAGCGCCTCCTCGACCACGGCATGCCTTTCCACGCACACGAGATTCTCGAAGGAACGTGGAAAAGCGCGCCGCCCGAGGAACGTGACCTGTGGCAGGGACTGGCTCAGTTGGCCGTCGGGCTCACCCATCTGCTTCGGGGCAACAACACCGGCGCCGTCTCACTCCTCGGCCAGGGTCACGACCGCATCAGGCACTACGAGGTCGAGAGTCCGCACGGCCTCGATATCCCCGGTCTACTGACGTGGTCCGAGCACCTGCTCGCCGAAATCGATCGCCCCGGCGATTTCCCCGCCCCTCCGATTCCGAGGTTGAGAATCCCCTGATGCCCATCTTCCCCATGTTTCCGCTCGGCTCCGCTTTGCTACCGGGTGAGGTGTTGCCCCTGAACATCTTCGAACCTCGGTATCGCGCACTGGTCGAGAACGTTCTCGAAGCTGCCGACGGCCCACTGTTCGGAGTAGTGCTCATCGCTCGTGGCCACGAGGTCGGTGGCGGCGAATCACGCCACGACGTCGGCACTCTGGCTCGGATCGAGTCTCATGTCGCCATGGGTGCCGGGCGGTATCAGTTGTATTGCCGGACCGAAGACCGCATCCGGGTCAATCGATGGCTGCCGGACGATCCCTACCCACTTGCCGAGGTCGAATTGTGGCCTGACGAGAACAACGGAACACCAGTCACTGCTTACGAATACGACTCGCTCCTCGAGCGCATCGAGTTCATGTACGGAATGTTGGGAAAGCTCGCACTTCGGGCCGGCGAACAGACTCCGCGAATGCCTGTCCCACCGGATCCCTTGGATCCGCTGGGTTCTCGGCTGTATGCCCTCGCCAGGAGCATTCCGATGGGTGACGCCGATCGCCTGGCGATTTTGACCGCGCCAGGCGCCGACGAACGTATTCGCACACTCTCGGAGGCAGTCGAGAACACCATCGAGGTCGCGCAGTTCAATCTCCTCTGAGCGCAACTACGCCATCGTCTGACCCATGTCGATGACGATCTTCGTCCCGGTGACCGCGCGGGAGAGGTCCGTCGCAAGGTAGACCACGGCGTTGGAGATGTCCTCGACGGTGGTGCGTGGGACGGACGTGAGCGGCCACTTGTACGAGTTCATGTACTCCGGATGAGTAGTGAGCACCTTACCCACGTTGGGATCGTTGCCCATCTCAGTCTCCACCGCGCCAGGGTGGATGCTGTTGACTCGAATGTCGAAGCTACCCAATTCCGTTGCCGCAGTGCGAGCCAAACCCACGAGACCGTGCTTGGCCGCCGAGTAGTGCGCACAACCAGGCGCTTCGGCGACGCCGGCAGCACTGCTGACGATCACGATGGAACCACCGTTGCCCGCCTCGATCATCGAGGGAACCGCAGCCGCCATCGTGCGCCACACACCATTGAGATTGATGTCCACCAGCGTCGACCACTGTTCTTCCGGCATCTCCCAGAAACGATTCCACGTAGCGATGCCCGCATTGGCGATCACGACGTCGAGGCGACCGAACTTGTCGACGCCCGACGCCACCGCCGCCCGCAGCGCCTTGAGGTCACGCACATCCGCTACCGCGGTGACGATCTCGCGCCCCTCTGCTCGCACGAGACGGGCCGTTTCTTCGAGGTCGGCTTCAGTCGCGGCCGCGTAACCCACGTCTTCAGACACCGACGCGCACACGTCGACAGCGATGACGTCGGCACCTTCCTGCGCGAGTCGGATCGCGTGATTGCGTCCCTGACCCCGCGCTGCACCGGTGATGAAGACGACCTTGCCTGCCAAGAGTTGTGTCATGGCCGGGACGTTAGACGCTGATGTGGCCCGCTGCCCCTGAGTTCCCGCTCGGCGGGAACCAGCCATCCACGATCACGACGTGCAGATTTCGCGGACCGTGTACACCTTCGACGCGTTCGAGTTCGATGTCGGAGGTTGCCGACGGGCCGCTGATCATGGTGGTGGGACGCTGCGGCGTCAGCCGCGCAATCGCCTCCGGCACTCCCACTTCCACACTGCTGCGATACACGACGCAGATGTGTGTGTCCGGTACCAGAGTCAACGCACGACGTCCCTGCTCCGGACCGGCGTCGAGGAAGATGGTGCCGGTCTCGGCGCACGCTACCTTCGAGCCGGTGACAACGGCGTCGAGGTTCTCGAGTTCGGGAGCCGGTACGTCCGGGCTGTCCACCACCAGCGTTCCGTCGAACCCGGCTACCCATGATCGGTCGAGGCCGGCGGGGATCCCCAGAGTGTTCAGTCCGTGCTGTCTCAGTATTCCGGCGACGGCCTCGGCGATTTCTGTTGCAGCGCAATGGTGAACGTGCGCCTTGTAGTCCACCAGACGGTCGACAAACAAATCGATGAGTTCCCCGTCGGACATGGTTCTGCCAGTCCGGTAGTTTCGCGGTATCTCGCCTTCACCGGCGGGCGCCAAGGTGATGGCATCACGAATGCGTCCGAGCACCACGTCACGTGAATTCATCTGTCTGCCTTCCCGTCACGACGCGCCTCGTCCAATGCCTCGCGGCCTTCGTCGGAGTCCCACCAGGATCGGAAGGTCTGCTTGGGCGGTGCGGGAATGTCTCTGGCAGCTGTCCAACCGTTCAATGGAGGTGGCAATGTGGAGATCTTCCCCTTCTTGCCGGCCACGACGCGTCCGAGCCCGGCAGCTTTCTGAGCCAGCGTCCACCTGCCCTCGGTCGACATCGCCAGAGATGCGGCTTTCATCGCCAAAGACTCTGCCGTGACACCGGATTGCTCGACCTTCTGGTGCCGCAATTCGACCAGCAGCGACGGGATGTCGATCTTGACCGGGCAGGCGTCGAAGCACGCACCGCACAGACTCGAGGCAAAAGGAAGAGTCGAATTCGGATCGTCTTTGCCATGCATGCCCGCGAGCTGCGGAGTCAGTACCGCGCCGATCGGTCCCGGATAGGTGGATCCGTAGGCGTGGCCACCGGTGCGCTCGTAGACCGGGCACACGTTCAGGCACGCCGAGCACCGTATGCAGCTCAGGGCTTCCCGCCCGATCTTGTCGGCAAGCGCGGCGGTCCGGCCGTTGTCGAGGAGGACCAGGTGAAATTCCTGTGGACCGTCGTCAGGCGTCACGCCGGTCCACAGGGAGGTGTACGGGTTCATCCGCTCCCCCGTCGACGACCGCGGCAACAGTTGAAGGAAGACCTCCAGATCCTGATAGGTCGGCAGAATCTTCTCGATGCCCATGACGGTGATCAGTGTTTTCGGCAGCGTCAGGCACATTCGCCCGTTGCCCTCCGACTCCACGACGGTCAGAGTGCCCGTGTCCGCGATGCCGAAATTGGCGCCGGATACGGCGACGGGCGTCGTCATGAACTTGTGGCGTAAGAACTTTCGTGCAGCTGCGGCAAGTTCGGCCGGGTTCTCCCCGAGGTTCGGATCGACATCTGGCATCTCACGCAGGAAAATCTCGCGAATCTCTGACCTGTTGCGATGGATCGCAGGAACCAGGATGTGCGACGGTTTGTCGTGGCCGAGCTGGACGATCAATTCCGCGAGATCGGTCTCGTAGGCGATAATTCCCTGGGTTTCGAGATGCTCGTTGAGACCGATCTCCTGCGTTGCCATCGACTTGACCTTGATGACCTCGTCGGAGCCGGTGGCTTTGACAAGCTCGGTCACAATGGCGTTGGCCTCGTTGGCATCCGCTGCCCAATGCACCTGCCCACCGCGAGCGATTACTGCAGCTTCGAACTGTTCGAGCAGTTCCGGCAACCGCGCCATGACGTCGGCCTTGATCGCCGAACCCGCATCCCGCAGCTCCTCCCAATCGGGGAGCTCTCCAGTTACGTTGATGCGCTTGGCACGGATGGTATGCGTTGCCTTGCCGATATTGCGTCGCAGTTGCGCGTTGGCCAGCTCGTGATGTGCTGCGACAGGGAACTTCTCAGTACCTCGCAGGAACCCTGCACCTTCGGGTGACCTCGGCGGAAAGCTGGGCAGACCCAGCGTCACAGCGCTCATGCGTGCACCCGGCTTTCCACCGATGCCAGAATCTCCGCGAGGTGAATGGTCTTGGCGCCCATCTGCAGTCGTGACATCCCACCGCCGATGTGCATGAGACAGGACGAATCTCCGGCGCTGCAGAACTCTGCGCCGGTGTCGGCCACATGGCGAATCTTGTCAGCCAACATGGCCGTCGACGTCTCGGCGTTCTTGATGGCAAACGTGCCGCCGAAGCCGCAGCAGGAATCTGCTTCCGGGAGTTCGACCAGATCGATGTCGCGGACGTTGCGCAGCAACTGAAGTGGCTTGTCTCCCACTCTCAACATGCGCAGTGAGTGACAGGTCGGGTGATAGGTGACCCGGTGCGGGAAGTACGCGCCCACATCGGTGACACCGAGAACATCTACGAGGAATTCGGAAAGCTCGTACGTCTTTGCCTTCACTGTCTGCACCTGCCCACACAGCGACGCGGTGCCGTAGCGCTCGGCAACGATCTCGTGTTGATGACGGATCGAACCGACGCACGATCCCGATGGTGCGACAACGGCGTCGATCGACGCATCACCGAAAGTATCGGCGTAGTTCGCGACCAGTGGCAGCGCGCCCGGCTGGTAGCCGGTGTTGACGTGCATCTGCCCACAGCAGGTCTGCCCGGACGGAAACACGACGTCGTGCCCGAGACGGGTGAGCAGGAGGGCGGTGGCCTTGACGGCGTCGGGAAACATCGTGTCCCCGATGCAGGTGGCGAACAGCGCTACTCGCATGTGGTTCCCCGCAATCTGTCGGTGTGGTCTGACCACAGTAATACATCCCCGGACAGGCCACCCCGTAAACGGCGTCCACCCGGTTATGCTCTTGCCTCATGCCGACCGAGCCGAGCCCGCGAGCGTGGGAACAAGTACTGAGCCACCTCGAACGTCGGCTCGTTTCAGGCGAGGTGTCTCCTGGCCAGCGCCTGCCGGGAGAGAGAATTCTGGCAGCAGAGTTGGGCGTCGGACGGTCATCGGTCCGAGAAGCGTTGCGGGTCATGGAAGCACTCGGCCTCCTCAAGGCGCAGACTGGCTCCGGCCCGACGTCCGGCGCGATGATCGTGGCCAAACCGACCGGCGGCATGACCATGCTGATGCGGATGCAGGTTGCAGCACAAGGGTTTCCGGTCTCGGATGTGGTGAAGACACGACTCGTTCTCGAATCCGAGGTGATGCAGTCCCTGGCATCGCGGACCCCGACGCCCGACCTCAGCACGGCCGTCGAACTGCTCGACTCGATGGATGACGTAAATCTCTCCGCCGAGGAATTCCTACTACTCGACGCGCAATTCCACGTAGCGCTCGCCGACGCGGCGGGCAATCAGGTGATCGCAGCCATGATGACCGGCCTACGAGAGTCCATCGAGGCCTACGTTCTCGCGGGCGTGCAGATCGACAGCTGGCCGAGCACCTGCATGCGACTGCGTCACGAACACCGAGGATTGGTCGATGCGGTCAACGCGGGTGACGGCGAACTCGCACGTCAGCGCATAGTCGGACACATCCGCGGTTACTACTCGGAAAGCGCTCACTCCAGCCGGTGACAGGGGGTGGTAATTGCACCTCCAGAAGTCGTGTACTGTTGGTTTCACACCGACGCGGGGTGGAGCAGCTCGGTAGCTCGCTGGGCTCATAACCCAGAGGTCGCAGGTTCAAATCCTGTCCCCGCTACAAAGAAGAGGCCCGTAGGTTGCGAAAGCGACCTACGGGCCTTTTGCTGTGCGCCTTTATTAACCGCCGGGGGTTAATAAAGGCGCACAGCAGTACCTCACACCGCCACGTTGTGAAAATCGATCTCCGCGGCCAGCATGCCGGAGAACCACCGATCCAGGTCCTCGTCGGTGACGGACTCGGGCATGGCGTCCACCTCGCACGCCAGCACCGCCACCTGAGACACGAACGGCGGAGCGACATGCATGTCTACCCAGTCCTGCAACGCTGGTTCGCGCTGTACGTTCACTGCCACCGCCTCCCGGCACCACGACAGATACAGGGTTTCCGCGGCGTACATGCCCACCAGGGCCGCCGCCCTGCCCTCTTCGCCAGCGAGGGTCAAGGCATGCGTCGACAGCACAGACGACTCCTCGACCAGAGCCGCTGCGTCCCCCGCGTACGGGAAGCGGGAACGCAACTGCGCGAAATACTCGCGCTGTTCGCCCACCAGGTTCGACATCGACGTCACGTGGTCGAACGCGTCGTCGAGCGTCGGGGATTCGGCGACCACCAACCCCAACACCTTGACGGCCGTCAGTACGAATGCCTCTTCGATCACGAGGTACCGGCGGAATCCCTCATCACTCAACGTCCCGCCGATGGTGTCCTCGATGAATGGAACCGCCCGCGCGGCAGCGAGATTACTCTGCTGCCGCGCGAGCAGGTCTGAGGAGCGACTCATTCGCCGGCGACCCAACTGATCAAGCCGTCGAACAGGTCGGTGTATCCGGGCCACTGCTCACAGAACTCCGGCGGAGCCCAGTGCGGCGAGCAGTCCGAGGTGAAGACGATCGACCGTCCGGCGCCGTATTCACCGGCAGCGACAAGCGGATCGCCGTTGATGGTGGCGGGAACCACGGCACCGTCCTTCGCGACGACGCGGTTGTATCCCAGGAGCGCCGGCCAGGAATCGCCGGCACCACCGAGAGCCGGGTGAGCAGCATCGACGACGGTGGGAACGATCCCGGCCGGTGTCTCGACGCGATCGTCTTCGGCCAGCATCGTCACGGGTAGTACCTCGGCGATCGCGGTCTGGCGGAAAGCTGCTCGCGCCTGGAACCCGGAGAACGAGAGGTAGCCACCGATCATCATCAGTGAGCCGCCGGCGTTCACCCAGTCACGAAGCGCGACAAGGCGATCCTCCCCGGCGCGGAACTGGTCGAAGACACCGGGAGCCAACTGCAGCGAGTTCGCTCCGATGTCGGAGAGAACGACGACGTCGAACTGGGACAACGCTTCTGCGGTACCGGGGAACTGCGTGGGCACCAGGTGTGCGGGCATGTGTGTCACGTCGTGGCCACGTGAGGTGAGCGCATCCCGAAGCGGACCGACTCCCTCGACGTAGGAATGGACACTGAACTCGTCGACGCCCTTGACGTGCGTCGACGTCGTCATCCAGCTCTCGCCGGCGATCAGTACTCGTTTACCCATGACTGCTTCTGTTTCCTTTCGCGGCCTGCTCGAAGAGCGACCTCGGGTTGTCTCGCATCAGTGCGGACACTTGCTGGGGATCTACGCCTGCGCGCACCAACCGGGCGGCGAAGGCGAGTGGTACGTAGGAGAATCCGTTTCCGCCGTGCTTTCTGAGCATTGATTTGAGGAAGAGGTCGTGACTGAGCAGGAGCTGTGATGCGTGGCCGGAGGTGACCAATCCGGCTACCGCAGTGGCTGTTTCCGCCGGATGCGGCGAAAGACCCTCGCCTGGGAAATCGAAAGGCATCCCGATCATGTCGAACTCGAGAAAGACACCGCGGTCGGCGAGCGATCGTTGGTAGTCGGCGTCGTGTCCGGACGGGTCCATGTGGCACAGGACCACTGCTTGCGGATCGACGCCCATCTCGTCGACCACGATGTCGACGACGTGATGTCCGACGCGCTGCCATCCCGGAAGGTGGACGAACAGGGGCACGTCCACCTCGCGCTGGGCGATGCATGCCGCCCTCAACGCTTTCGCCTCGTTCTGAGTGAAGAGCGGGGAGACTCCGATCTCCCCGATCACGCCAGGTGCCAATTCCTTTGCCGGATCGAACTCCTCGACGAGCGAACCTGCCAGATCGTCGACACCGAGTTCGTGGACCTCGACCGGATGGGTCGTCTCGAGGTACCACCCTGAACCCATGATCACTCGCACGTCTGACTTTCGCGAGAACTCCGCCAACTTCTCCGGTGCCCGGCCCAGTCCCGGCGGTGTCAGATCAACGATCGTCCGACCACCGAGGCGGGCGAAGTCCACAAGGTCTTCCACCACGGCCGCTGCGTCGTCGACTCGACAATTGTCGAGACTGTAATACGGATTGTCGTGAAGAAGCCAGGCATCCTCGGCGCGCACCGGACCGGCCAGCCGCTGTGCCACAACCGGATCCGGGGCCTCGGTGTACGCACCGGTGACGTCGTTGTGCAGATGTTCGTGTGGGAGAACCAGTCCGAGTTCCGAACTGTCCACAGTTCCCGTGACAGTACGAACCTTGCTCATGAACGTGCAGGCCCCGAGGGTGCGGACTGCAGGTGTCGCCACAGCGCGCTCAGGGTGTGTCCCCGCATGTTGATCCAGATGGCCAGTAGCAGAACGACACCGGTGATGATCGGCGTCAGGAACGGGCTCACGCCGAGCAGGGTCAGTCCGTTGGCGATGATTCCGGTCAGGACGGCGCCGATGACGGTACCGATCACGGTGCCGCGACCGCCGAAGAGGTTGGTACCACCGAGAACCACCGCGGTGATCACCGTGAGCTCGAATCCCGTTGCGGAGTTGGCCGAACCCGAGCCCAGTCGAGCCGCGATCAGCAGTCCCGCGATACCGGCAGCCAAGCCGGTGAAGACGAGCGTCATCATGAGCACACGACGCGTGTTGACACCGGACCGTCGCACGGATTCGACGTTGGATCCGATACCGGTGACGTAGCGCCCGAAGCGCATGCGGTTGAGCGCAATTGCTCCGATGACCACGACGACGAGAGCAATCCAGGCGCTGGCGGAGAACCCGAGGAACTCAGCAGTTCCGAGCTTCGCGAAGTAAGTGTCGGCCGGAACCGGAACGGAGAATCCTTCGGTCCGATACAGCGCGATACCGCGAATGACGGACATCGTCGCCAGAGTCACGATGAACGGCGGAATGCCCTGATAGGCAGCGAGCCATCCGTTGACCAGGCCCCAGGCCGCACCCATCACCGGGGCGGCGACGAAGACCAGGGACGAATCGACGCCGGCCTGGATAAGCTCGGCACTCATCGCCGCGACGAACGCGACGATCGCACCGACGGACAGGTCGATCTGACCTGCCGTGATCACGAAAGTCATCGCCACCGCGATGATCAGAACCGGAGCGATCTGGGTTGCCAGGTTCGACAGGTTCGTGAATGTCAGGAACGACGACGTGGTCGCCGAGAAGACGGCTGCGACAGCAACTGTCACCGCCAGCATCGCGAGGGTGGGCTTGTTGACGCTGTCCCACAAGGAGGGTTTCGCGGCGAGCTTGCGCTCGATCGGCGCCTGGGTCTTCTCGAGAGTGGTCATGCCGTGGCTCCCTGTGTTGCTGCCGATGTCCGTTGCGGCACCGGAGTTCGAGTGATGAGTCCGACGAGGGACTCGATGTTCAGGTCGCCGATCGGAACATCGTCGACACTCTGTCCCTCGTACATGACCGTGATTCGGTCACATACGCGGAACAGGTCCTGCAGGCGGTGTGTCACGAGAATGACGCCCACTCCGGCCGCTGCGACGTCCGTGGTCAGCTTGAGCACCGACTCGACCTCGGCGACGGCAAGCGCTGCGGTGGGCTCGTCGAGGATCAGTACGTCTGGCCGGAAGGAAACAGCGCGGGCGATCGCGACGGTTTGCCGCTGCCCGCCGGACAGTTGCCCGATCTCCTGGTAGGTCGACTTCACCTTGACATGAAGGTCGGCGAGAATGTGAGTCGCCTTCTCGTGCATGGCATGCCGGTCGAGAAATGGACCTTTTCGCGGTTCTCTGCCGAGGAACAGGTTGCTCGCGACATCGAGCGTGTCGCACAGCGCCAGGTCCTGGTAGACGATGCCGATCTTCTTCTGCTGCGCGTCGAGCGGCGTCGAGAAGCGCACTGGTTCACCGTTGACGCGCATTTCGCCGCCGTCGTGCTGGACGGCGCCCGCGAGGATCTTCATCAGGGTGGACTTGCCGGCGCCGTTGTCGCCGACGACTCCGAGTACTTCACCCTTCGCCAGCCGAAGGTCAACTCCTTGAAGGGACTTCACCGGTCCGTACGACTTGGTGATGCCCGAGAGTTCGATCAGTGGAGGTGCCATGATTACTTCTCCAAGTAGTACATGTAGTCGGCTACGTTCTCCGGGGTCACGATCTGGGTGGGGACGGGGATGTTCGCCGGAGCGCCGCGACCACAAGCCAGGTCGATTGCCGAATTCATTGCCTCGTGGCCGAATTCGAAGGTGTTCTGCTGGACCACGCCTTTAAGCCAACCGGCTTTGAGTCCGCCTACCGCCTGATCCGAAAGATCCCAACCGACTGCTTCGATGCGATCCTGCGCCTTCTGACTGTTGACCGCCGCAACGAGTCCGATCAACGCCGGCTCGCCGGTTGCATAGACGTACTTCATGTCGCCGCCGCCGGTCAGCAGGTTCTCCGCTGCGGTCTGTGCGTTCTCCTGAATGTTACGTCCGTCCACGACGGTGCCGACGGTCATTCCGCGGCCGGTCACGGTCTCAGTGAAGCCCTTCTGCCGCTCCAACTGGACAGTGCTGTTGAGCGCGCCGACGATACCGACCGTTCCGGTGTTGTTCGCGACGTCGGCCAAGGTGTTTCCGATCTTGGCACCGCCCTCGGCATTGGCCGTACCGACCTGAGTCGACAGCGCCGGATCGTCGATGGTCGCGTCGACCGCGACGACGGGGATGCCCGCGTTCTTGGCCTTGACCACCGACGGCTTGATTCCGTCCGTGTCGATTGCATCGACGATGATCGCGTCGACTCCGGCGGCGATCAGATTGTCGAAGGCGTTGGCCTGCGCCACGGAATCGTCGTTGCCACTGATGATCTGCAGGTCGACACCTGCCTTGTCCGCGACGTTCTTGGCGGCATTGTTGATCTGGTTGAAGTACAGCGCCTGAAGGTTGATGGTCACCAGACCGACCTTGAGCTTGCCGTTCGTCCCGTCGCAGCTTTCGGCGACTCGGGTCGGCTGCGGGATGGACGAGCCACCCGATGCGTCCTTCGAGTCGCTCGACGAAGCCGAGTCACAAGCGGTGAGCGTGAGCGCGACTGCAGCTCCCAGCGCCAGAGGCAATGCACGTTTCATCATCGAGTCTCCAAAAGGGTGTGAGGGGTCAATGTTGCTGTGAAGCTGTCCAATTCATCTCGGGTGGGGCATCCGCGGGGTCCGGCAGTGGCGCAAGCCAAGGCAGCCGAGGCTCCCGCGAGTCGTGCAGCGTCCACCGGTGAGCGCCCGGCGTCGACAAAAGCGATGTACGTACCGCCGAAGCAATCACCGGCCCCGACGGCATCGACGACGTCGACCACTACTGCCGGTTCGCTCGTCACCTCGCCGTCCGGTGTGGCCAGTGTCCAACCTCGCGAGCCGTCGGTCACCAGCAGGTGTGTGTTGTGCTCGGCGGCCAGTGCCTGCCACTGATCGAAACCGATCCCGAACTCGCCTTCCCACAGGGCACGCCCTACGACGACGTGGTCAGCGAGCGCGAATGCGCGCAGTGCCGCGGCTTTGTTTTCACAACCGTCCAGATCGATTACCAGACTTACGCTTCCCGGCAATCCCTCTGGCAGGAAGCCCGCACGGTATCCGTCGAGGAACAGCCGTCCACCACCGGCAGCAGCCAATCGGGTGATGACAACTCCGATGCGTTCGGCATCGTTCGGGTCGTCTTGACTGATGATGGAGCGATCGCCGTCCTGCGCGATGAGTACAACTGCCGTCGACAGGAACGCATCTCGCGGCGACCAACTGGTGTCGACGCCGTCAGTCTCGAGGGCTTCGAGAAACTCGGTGGACCGCGCGTCCGGGCCCACGGCACCGGCAAAGATCACCTGCGCGCCCATTCGGGCTGCGGATACCGCAGCATTTGCATTCATTCCACCGTCGATCTGACTGATGGCCGTTGCCTGCACGCGCTCTCCGAGCACCGGTACATGTGGAACATGTACCGTCACATCGTTGTTGGCGTATCCACAAAAGACAATCATGGTTACTTTCCTGCGGCCCGGGACAGTTCGCGGACCTTCTCGCCTGCGACCCGTCCCCACCAGCGTCCATTGTCCTTCACCGAGGATGCAACTATGGCGCCGTCGCATTCCTTCATCAGCGCTGCGACGTTGGCAGCCGTGATGCCGGATCCGATGATCACGGGAAGAACGGTGTTGTCTCGGATCACGGAAACCTCGTCGACCGAAGCGGCGTCACCGGTGCGCGAACCGGTCGCGATCAGGACATCTGCGTCGAAGAACTCGGCGTCTTCGGTCTGTTCCGCGACGGTGCGGTCCGCAACAATGGCATGCGCACCATGCTTGACGTGCACGTCAGCGAAGATCCGGACCGGGTCGGCGCCGATGCGATGGCGAAAGCGCGTCGTCTTGGCCGCCTGACCCTCGATGAAGCCCTCATTGGCAATGTAGGCATTGGCCCACTGATTGACGCGCACAAAACTCGCGCCTGCCGCCCACGCCGCGGCCACTCCGCACTCGCCGGCGTTGGACAGGATGCTGACGCCGACGGCCTTGCCGAACTCACCGACCACCGCTGCCGTGATGACTCCCATGCTGGCGGCGGTTTCGTATCCGTGTTCGCCGGGCTTGAGGAACGGTATGTCCCAGTGATTTTCGACGATCACACCGTCGAAACCGTTGTCGACGTACGCGTGCGCTTCCTCCACAGCGAAGCGAGCAATTTCCGAAACCGGCTGCCCGGTGTAGTGCGGGCTGCCCGGCAGAGCAGGGAGGTGGATGGCCCCGATGAGAGAAGGCGTGCCGGTGAACATCTCTGCCAACGCCGAGGGCTTGGGCGGAAAGACTCCGAGCGGTGATGCGGTCACTTCAGCTACCCCATTCCATGCGCAAGATTTGCGCTGTATGTCCATGCACAAGATCTGCACACGATGTAATCGATTGCCTTGATGAATTAGCAGGTTATGCGATCAACACCGGGTTGTGTCAAGGATTTCACAATTCGAATTTGTAAACGATTGCCTCAATCGCGTTACATGCGGGACACTGGACCGTGCGGTTCGATAACCTCGGACCCGAATCGAGCAGAAAACGGGGGACGCATGCGCAAGGCGACCATTCGCGATGTCGCGGAACTGGCCGGGGTCTCGACTGCCACCGTGTCGCGAGCACTGTCCGGATCCCGCCCTGTCTCGGACGAGCTTGCAGCGACGATCAAACGAGCCGCGGATTCTCTCGGATACTCGGGAAACATCATCGCCAGCTCACTGCGTCGCAATCGGACGGACACTGTCGGCATGGTGGTTCCCAGTATCGCGAATCCCTTCTTCACTTCGCTGGTGGTCAACGTCGAACACGTCCTCGCTCAGCGCGGCCTACAACTGTTCCTGTGCGATTCTCGTTCCGATCCCGACGTGGAAGCGCAGCGGCTCAAGTCGCTCGTCTCGCGGCAGGTGGACGGAATCATCATCAGCCCGTGCCACGGCGAATTGAGTGCCGAAGCAGTACGAGCCAGCGCAGCAACGCTTCCGGTCGTTCAACTGGACCGGTTTGCAATGGATACCCAGACGGATTGGGTCGGTGTCGACGACGACGCCGCTCAATCACTCGTGATGGAGCATCTGTCCGAGCGCGGCGCGCGATCGGCTGCCTTCATCAGTTCCGAGCTGACCAATTCGTCGACCGAACTTCGCCGGGCCGGATTCTTCCGCCATGCGGATCGAATGGGAATCGAAACTCGTGACGAGTGGACACAACTCGGCGAGTATTCGATCGAATGGGGACGCACGGCGTCCAACACCATCCTGACCGGCAAAACTCGCCCCGATGCCTTGGTCTGCGCCGACGACCTGATCGCGCTCGGTGTGCTGCAGACCTGCCACGCATTGGGCATCGACGTCCCCGGCGACATTCTGGTCACCGGTTTCGACAACATCCCCTTCTCCGAACTGTGCAATCCGCCATTGACCACCGTCGGACAGCCGCAGGAGAGAATCGCGGAAGAAGCTGTGCGACTTCTGGATCAGGCGATGAACAACTCTTCCGAGTCGACAGCCCACATTGCGCTTGCTCCTGAACTGATTGTCCGTCAGTCCACCGTCGACCAAGCAGCACCCACCGCACCGTAAGCCGCAATTGCATCGTCCAGTTCCGAGACCTTGACGCTTTCGTTGGCCGCATGCATCAACGAGGGAGTGCCAGGGCCCCAGATCACGACGGGAGCGCCGGGGGCGGCCGCTGCCAGCACCGAAGCGTCCGTGAAGTACGAAACCGGTTCGGTTGCAACAGGGATCGGCAAGGTAGCCAACCACGGATCCGACGCGTCGGTACGCACACCTCCCAGGTGAATCGACGTCTCCACCGAGTCGACTTCGGGTTGGGCGCGCCACCATGCAAGCAGGTCTGCGCCGTCTCCCACCGTGCGGTGATCGATCACCGCACGTGCATTGTCCGGCACGATGTTCGGAGCCGAACCGCCGCCGACCAAACCGAGGTTCCAGGTTTCGGCGCCCAGAAACGCGTCGGACGACAGCGGAAGCTCACGCCGAGCTCGATCGACGACGTCAAGCAGTTTGAGGACAGCGTTTGTTCCTCGCTGCGGCGTACTCCCGTGCGCGGCTTTTCCTTTGACGGACACTTCGAGCCACAGTGCACCGCGGTGCCCCAGGTTGATGCGATTACCGGTCGCCTCGGGAACGATGACGGCCCCGACCTCGAGATTCGCCACGGCGTCGGCCGAACGAACGGCCCCGAGCGATCCGATTTCCTCGTCGCTCGTCAGCAGTAGTGCGACCGGGACTCCACGTTCGAAGGCGTCGACAACCGCGGCAGTAGCGGCGACAAGGCCGGCCTTCATATCCGATGTCCCTCTGCCGAGGAACAATTCGCCGTCGACCTGTGCGGCGTACGGGTCGAACTCCCAGTCGGAGACAGTGCCCACTGGCACCGTGTCCACGTGGCAGGCGAACAGTAGTCTGGCTGCCGAGGGTGCAGCCTCGTTGGTGATCAAGGCCCAGGGATGATTGCCGGTCAGGTCTGACTCCACCTTCGCCTTTGGCGCACGTGAGAGAACCAACGAGACAATCGAATCCATCGCCCGCCGTTGAGGAGCGGCCTCCCCCGAGACCGTGTCGAGAGCTACCAGTTCCGAGAGAAGTCCGAGGGAATCCATGTACCTATTCTTGCACTGCCACGGATTCAGTGCGCTGCCAGCTGGGCGATGACGACGTAATTGTCGTCGGTCGACTCTCCTTCGACGACATCACAATTGGCGAGGATCAGCCGTCCCGGAACCGATTCGCGCAACTCGTGAGCGCCCAGCAGCGAACCTTTGTGCAGCGGCCCGACTGTTTCGACGTCGTACTCGAGTGTGCCGTTCGGTGTAGCCAGGAGAATTCGATCGCCCGGCTCCACTACCCGGAGCGCCCGGAACGGTGCTTCGCGAGTGGTGTAGTTGTGGCCGACCACAACAACTGTTTGTGTGGTCGACGTTCCCGGCATTCCGCTCTCACCCCACCACACCGGCAGTTCGTCGACGGGATTCAGTTGCTGCCCACTCTCGCCGCCGCGCATCAGTTTCTCCGAGTGCAACGGACTGCTCAGGTACGTGACCCCGGACGCAGTCCTCAACTCGATCCTCTCGGGTTCTGCCGGATCGACGGTCACCGAAGCCGGTGCAGCCGCGATATGCGACTGCACCGGCGAGCGGTCAGGTAGCGATCCCGCATTCTCGCCCGAACATCCGGATGCGAGGAGGGCGAGGATCGCTACCGCCGAGAGGCCGGCGCTACGCAGACGTGTTGCCCGGGCCGTCATGACGCTTGCGACGAACAACCACCGTCGTAGCTGCTGCGGCGGCAGCGCCCACGACTCCGACGCCGATCAATACAGCCGGCAGGTTGGAGTTGCTGCTACCGCTGGTGCTGCTGCTTGCAGTGTCACCGAGAGCAAGTTCGACGGGGGGCAGGCTTCCTGCAAGTGCCGGATCGCCGTCGGCATCGGTGACGTAGTAGTCGACGACGTCGAAGGCGCCCTTGTTGTTGTAGTAGCCGACCAGCTTGACGCCGGTCTTGTTCACTACAGCGGTGGTCTCGTCGACCTTCGTGACTCCGGAGCCGTCGTCGGTGTGCTCACCGATGATCACTTCACCGCCGACGCCTGTTCCGTTGTCGATCTCCTTCTCGCCCTTTGCCTTGAGCTCGTCGACGATCTTCTGCGCTGCATCCGCTTCAACCTTTGCTGCGGCTGCAGCGGCCTGAGCTTCCTTGGCCTTTGCTGCTGCGGCGTCGGCTGCGGCCTTCGCGTCTTCGGCGGCGAGGTAGAGATCCTGCGCCTTCTTGCTCGCCGCTTCGGCAGCTTCGGCCTTCTTGGCGGCTTCGGCAGCCTTTTCGTCGGCAATGGCTCGCTTGTCGGTGGCAGCCTCGCCCGCAGCATCGGCTTCGGCCTGGGCCGTCTCCGCGGCCTTCTGCGCAGCGTCGGCGTCCTTCTGTGCGGAAGCTGCGGTAGCTGCCGCTTCATCAGCAGCCTTACGGGCGGCGGTGGCAGCTTCTACCTCGGTGGCAGCCGCGGACTCGGCTGCCTTGGCCGTGGTTTCGGCGGCGGTGGCCACTTTCTGAGTTTCCTTGACGGTGATCGCGAGCTGCTTGGCGTTCCATGCGGCGGCGAGAGCCTGAGCCTTAGCGACGGCTGCCTTCGCGAAATCCCAGTTCTTGAAGGCTTCCTCGGCTTCCTTGTTCTTGTCCGCAACCAGCTTGGCGTTTGCATCCGCGGCAGCCTTCGCCTCATCGGCTTTGGCCTGCAGAGCATTAGCCTCGGCGCGCGCCTGTGCTGCCTCTTCTGTCTTGGGCCCCGAACCGGCGGCCTTCGCCGCTTCCTCGAGTTCAGCAGCCTTGGCTGCGGCGGCGTCTGCTTCTGCCTGAGCTGTTTTTGCTACCTCTTTCGCATCGGCCGCCGCGGACTCCGCAACCTTGGCTGCCTCTTCGGCTTCCTTGGCAGACTGTTCCGCGGCCCCTGCCTCCGCCTTGGCCTTGGTCGATTCGACCGCCGCCTTGGTTGCCTCGACGCTCGCCTGAGTCATTGCCTCGGTCGCCTTCACCGAAGTGTCTGTCGCTGCGGACGAGTCGACCCCTGCCGTCGCGGCTGCTTCGGCGGCCTTCGCTGCCGCGTCGGCTGCTGCTTTGGCTTTTGCTTCGGCTTCCGCCAGTGCTGCGGCGTCCGTACCTGCGGTTTCGGCACTGCCCGCGCCCGCGACCCCGGCTTCAACCTTCTCGGGTGTGGTCTCGGTGCTCGTCGCCGCGTCGGCGTCGGTGGTGGCAGCTGCCTCTTCCTCGGCGCAGGTCACCAGCGGATCGGCACTCGGGGTACACACGGTTTCGGGCTCTGCCGATGCAATTCCTGTGCCGCCCACCGCCAATCCGAGAGCTAGTACGGCACCGGCGGCCGCAGAGCGGACCCTCCGAGAATGGGCGATGGACTTCTCCGACATAGCGCTCAACCTTTCGGCCTTCTTTACGAAGACGGCAATTCCGGCGTGGACAGCCTTTACTTCGTCGGCTGAGTTCCAGACGTTACGACCGGTCGGTCCGAAAAATTGAAAGCTTATGTTCGAGTGGCAGGAATCAGGACCGCGGAACGCGCCCCATCAGGTAGAACTCCGGATTGGGCAGCATGCCGGAGAAGCTCGCCATGCGATTGCTCAGCCCGAAGAATGCAGTGATCGCGGCGATGTCCCACGCGTCCGCGTCGCCGAAGCCGTGCACACGGAGGGTGTCGAAGTCGACGTCGGCGATTTCGTGTGAGGCGGAGTTCACCTTGGTGGCGAAGTCGAGCATCGCGCGCTGACGATCGGAGATCTCTGCGGTGCGATAGTTGACCGCAACCTGGTCGGCAACCAGCGGCTTCTTCTCGTAGATACGCAGAATCGCGCCGTGCGCGACAACGCAGTACGTACATTTGTTGGCCGCAGAGATCGTGGTGACGATCATTTCTCGATCGCCCTTGGTGAGTGCGGAATCTTCCTTGAGCATGATCACGTCGTGGTATGCGAAGAATGCCCGGAACTCGGCTGGCCGCCGAGCGAACATCAGGAAGACGTTGGGCACGAACCCTGACTTCTCCTGGATCTCGAGAATCTTGGCGGCGATGTCCTCGGGCACCTCGGTCAATTCAGCCTGCGGAAAACGGGTGCTCACTGTGCCTCCTGGTCAACCATCGATGTTCGATTCAAGATAATGATGATTAACTGAGTTGTCCAGATGCATTTCCTGCCCTACTTTTTCGGGCACGGATAGTCGGGTACGGCCCAAGTGATCTGCGTAGCGTGAAACCCGTGAACAGGAAGACACGATGATCGACGGACTGAACCGCGCGCTCGACTACATCGAAAGCAATCTGAGCGGCGAGATCGACACAGCCGAGATGGCAAGGCTGGCAACCACCTCGGAGTATCACTTTCGGAGGATGTTCTCAGCCCTGGCCGGCATTCCCGTATCCGAATACATCCGTCGACGTCGACTCACCCTGGCCGGTGCCGAGTTGTCCGTCAGCAGATCAGGAGTGTTGGAGACCGCCGTGAAGTACGGCTACTCGTCCGCGGAAGCCTTCACACGAGCGTTCACCGCATTTCACGGCGTGAGCCCCGGCGCGGTCAAACGCGCTCCCGCCGTTCTCAAATCACAACCGAAACTTGTCATTCACGTGACACTGGAAGGAGCCACACCGATGGACTACATGCTTGTGGACAAACCTGCCCTGACGGTAGTCGGGTTCAAGACCCGGGTTCCACTGGTTCACGAAGGTCCCAACTCCGCCATCGAAGATTTCACCCGCTCCGTGGACAAGGTTGCGTTGCGCGGGTTGCGCGAGCTGTCCGATCAGGAACCGGCGGGAATCGTCAGTGTCGTCGACAATTTGGCGCATCCCAGAACCGAAGGTACAGAACTGGATTACTACCTGGGAGTGGTCACCGGCAAACCTTCACCCACGGGTTTCGATGTGCTGACGGTCGACGCACACACGTGGGCCGTGTTCACCGCCGACGGGTCGGCAATCGAATCTGTGCAGTACTTGTGGCGCGATATCTACACGGAATGGTTCCCGGCCAACCCTTTTCGCTCCGTACCTGGTCCCGAGATCATGCGTACCGAATACAACGACGATTTCACCGTCGCACGGTTCGAGCTCTGGATTCCGGTCGAGAGCGAGCTGAAGGACGTCGGGGCGTAAAACAGCCGCCGGGTCGGATGGAAGTCACGACCCGGCGGCTGAGCCATCAGATGAAACATACTGTCAAAGAATCAGTTTCGCTCCGGTGGCAGCAACCACGTCCTCGACGCTGATGCCCGGCGCCGTCTCCACCAGGCGGAGACCGTCGTCAGTCACGTCGATCACGGCCATGTCGGTGATGATTCGCTGGACACAGCCCGTACCGGTCAGCGGAAGCGAGCACTCCTCGACGATCTTGTGCTCACCCTTCTTCGAGACGTGCTCCATCATCACGATGACGCGCTTTGCGCCGTGGACCAGATCCATCGCGCCGCCCATGCCTTTGACCATGTGGCCGGGGATCATCCAGTTCGCGAGGTCTCCGGTGGCACTGACCTGCATGGCACCGAGCACGGCAACGTCGACCTGGCCGCCGCGGATCATGCCGAACGACGCTGAGGAGTCGAAGAACGACGCACCGGGGAGAACGGTGATGGTCTCCTTGCCCGCATTGATCAGCTCGGGATCGAGTTCGTCCTCGGTCGGGTACGGCCCCACGCCCAGAACGCCGTTCTCCGAATGCAATACAACGGTGATGTCGGTCGGGAGGTAGTTCGGAACCAGCGTCGGCATACCGATGCCGAGGTTCACGTACTGCCCGTCCTCGAGTTCGCGCGCGACGCGGGCCGCCATCTCTTCGCGGGTGAGTTTGGTGGGTAGTACAGAAGTCATGCTCGTACCGTCCGATTCTCGATGCCGACCGTCACGGGGCCGACGTGGACAACACGCTGAACGTGAATGCCCGGCGTGTGGATCTCGGCAGGGTCGAGCTCACCCGGCTCGACGAGGTGCTCGACCTGCGCAATGGTGATGCGCCCCGACGTTGCTGCAGCCGGATTGAAGTTCTGGGTACTCGCGCGGTAGACGAGGTTGCCGTGCCGGTCACCTTTCCAGGCGTGGACCAGTGCATAGTCGGCGACGATGCCGCGCTCCATCACGTAGGTGACGCCGTCGAAGTCACGAGTTTCCTTGGGCGGACTGGCAACTGCGATGCCGCCGTTGCCGTCGTAACGCAGTGGCAGGCCACCGTCGGCGACCTGGGTGCCGACGCCGGCCGGGGTGAAGAACGCGGGGATGCCCGCTCCCCCGGCGCGCATGCGCTCGGCGAGCGTGCCCTGCGGCGTGAGTTCGACTTCCAGCTCACCGGAAAGGTACTGACGCGCGAACTCCTTGTTGGAGCCGACGTACGAGCTGACAGTACGACGGATACGCCCCTTCTCCAGAAGCACTCCGAGCCCGAACCCGTCGGTGCCGCAGTTGTTGCTCACCGTTTCGAGTGATGTCGCGCCCTGCTCTAGGAGCGCATCGATGAGGATTTCCGGCACTCCGACGAGCCCGAAACCTCCGACAGCGATCGTGACGCCGTCCGGCACGTCGGCGACGGCCTCGGCAGCAGTGGGAATGACTTTGTCCATCATGTCGATCACAGTAGCGCGGTGCGTACGTATTGTGAACCCCCGTGCGCATTACGAACATTTTTCGCCCCCGGCATTGCCTGGGTCACATCTACGAACTATTCTGTTCGCAGAGCGCAACACATGTACACATTGCGAACAACTTCACGTAACCGAACGACGAGGTTCCCTATGCTGCATCTACCGCCGAGGTACCAGCGGCCGACTGGCGTCAACGCCCCGGCCGATTTCGCGGACTACAAGACCACTTCTCTTCGCCACCCGAAGCAACCGCTCAAGCTGCTCCCCCAGCGCCTCACGGAGCTCACCGGGCCGGTATTCGGCGAAGATCGCGTCGGCGCCGGCGAAAACGACCTGACCATCGCCAACGGCGGCGAAGCACAGGGACAGCGCATCGTCGTTCACGGCCGTGTACTCGACGGCGACGGAAAGCCGGTCCCCCACACACTGCTCGAGGTGTGGCAGGCCAACGCCGGTGGACGCTACCGCCACACCGGCGACAACTGGCCCGCGCCGCTGGACCCGTTCTTCAACGGGCTCGGTCGCTGCGTGACCGACGCGAACGGCCACTACAGCTTCACCACGATCAAGCCGGGCGCCTACCCGTGGATGAACCACGACAACGCCTGGCGACCGGCCCACATCCATTTCTCGCTGTTCGGCACGGCATTCACGCAGCGCCTCGTGACGCAGATGTACTTCCCCGACGATCCGATGTTCTTCCAGGACCCGATCTACAACGCGGTACCCGAAGCAGCACGTCACCGCATGGTCAGCGTCTTCGACTACGACGCCACAGTCCCCAACTGGGCTCTCGGGTTCCGCTTCGACATCGTCCTGCGCGGCCGTAATGCCTCCGTATTCGAGAACGAGGAAGACCACGATGACTGATCACACCGCGAAGCCCGCACCCACTTATCCGGTCGTCCCCGGCGACTTCACCACCGCCCCCTTCGGGGTCACGCCCTCTCAGACCGTCGGACCGTACTGGCACATCGGCCTCCCCTGGACGGACGGCCCCGACGCTGCCCCGACCGACACCCCCGGACGAATCACGCTGGCCATCACGGTGATCGACGGCGCCCGCACACCCGTCGCCGACGCGATGATCGAAACATGGCAGGCCGATACGCTCGGACGCTTCAACCATCCGGACGATCCCCGCGGCGCAGTGGACCTCACTCCGGCGGGTTTTCGCGGATTCGCCCGCAGCGCAGCAGATTCCACCGGCACCGCACTGGTCTACACCGTCAAGCCCGGAGCGCAGCCCACTGAAACGGATGCGGACGAAGCGCCGCACGTCAACGTGTCGGTCTTCGCTCGCGGCATGCTCGACCGCCTGGTCACCCGCTTGTACTTCCCCGAGGACACCGACGCACACGTAACAGATCCGGTGCTGTCCTCACTGAGCGAAACCGAACGCGCGAAGTTGGTTGCAACCAAGGTCGACGGTGGGTACTCCTGGACGGTCTATGTTCAGGACGAGGACGCGAACGGCGTCGAGACGCCCTTCTTCGAGCTGTAAGAGGAGTACACATGCCCACTCGCGGCGCACTGTTCGACCCGGTGTTCGGGGCCACCCGAGTATCGGAGCACCTGTCCGACCAGGCGTGGGTCACCGCGCTGCTCGAAGTGGAAGCCGCACTGAGTTGTGCGATGGCCACTGTCGGGTTGGCCGACGGGGAACATTGCGCCGCGGTGGCGACCGCCGCAGCTGAACTCTCACAACCGGGCGGCCTGGACATCGTGGCGCTCGGCCGCGCGTCGGCTGCCGGCGGAAATCCCGTCATTCCGCTGGTGAAGATGCTGCGCGAAAGGGTGGGACAGGAAGGCGTGCCTGCCTCCGTGGTGCACCCGGGCGCCACCAGTCAGGACATCATGGATTGTGCGCTGATGCTGTTGACGCGACGCGCGGGCGCGGTGGTTCTGGCCGACCTGACCCGCGCCGCCGATTCCGCCGCCCACCTCGCCCGCATCCATCGCTCTACTCCGATGGTCGCGAGAACCCTGGGACAACAAGCACTTCCGACCACCTTCGGGCTACTGGCATCGAGTTGGTTCACCGCACTCGACGCCGCAGCGATTCGTCTCGAAATCGTGCTGTCCACGTTGCCGGTTCAATTCGGCGGAGCCGCAGGAACACTCGCTGCGTTGTATCCCGACGGACTCAGGATCGCGGACGCGCTGGCCGACGAACTCGGTCTGGCCAGGCAGGTCACTCCCTGGCACACCGACCGCGTGACCATCGCAGAACTCGCGACCACACTCGGTATCGTCGCCGGCGCCGTTTCCAAGCCCGCCACCGACATCACCGTCATGGCGTCCACCGAGCTGTCCGAGGTCGCCGAGAGCGCTCCGGGCGGCTCATCGGCCATGCCCCACAAGCAGAATCCGGTTGCCGCGATCACCGCCCGCGCGGCAGCGCGACGTACTCCCGCCCTGGTGGCCACAGCCCTGTCGAACATGGATCACGAATTCGCTCGCGCCGCAGGCCCCTGGCACGCCGAGTGGGAAACCGTCACCGATCTCCTGCGTCTGGCAGGCGGAGCAGCGCACCAGCTTTCCGTGAGCCTCACCGGCCTGCAAGTACACACCGAGTCGATGGCTCGTAATCTAGACATCACCGGTGGCCTGATTCTCGCCGAGCGTGTCACCAAGGCCCTGTCCGCACACACTGATCGAGCACGCGACATCGTCACCGCGGCAGCCACTTCCGGAACCAGGTTGGATCGTGATCCCGCCATCGCAGAGCACCTGAGCGAAACCGAGATCGCCGAACTACTCGACCCCGCACACTATCTGGGCCACGCCACCGATCTGGTCGACCGCGCCCTCGCCGAACGCCCCACAGGAGGATCTCGATGAGCGTCGCGCTCAACTTTCAACAGACCGGCAATCCCGATGCCCCGGCAGTGGTTCTCCTGGGTTCACTCGGATCCGATCTGTCCATGTGGCAGCCGCAGATTCACGCGCTGTCGAATCGCTACCGCGTCATCGCCGTCGATCATCGCGGCCACGGCAAGTCACCGGTGCCTGCGGGCCCCTACTCCATTGCCGATCTTGCCGGCGATGTCATCGCTCTCCTCGATTCGCTCGAACTCGAGTCCGTACATCTCGTTGGGCTCTCCCTCGGCGGCGCTGTCAGCCAGTGGATCGCCGCGCACCACCCCACTCGCGTCGAGACGTTGACGTTGATGTGCACGTCCTCGCAGTTCGCCCCGACTCAGCCATGGATCGATCGTGCGCAGGCTGTCCGTGCGGACGGCATCGCGTCCATCGCGGCCGCCGTCGTCGGACGCTGGTTCACGCCGGGACTGGCCGAAAACGATCCGGAGCTTGTCGCCCGCCACGTCGCGATGGTCGAAGCCACACCCGACGAGGGTTATGCCGCCTGCTGCGAGGCGCTTTCGATGTGGGACGGCCGCGCCGACCTGGCCCGCATCGTCGCTCCGACGCTCCTCGTCGCGGGCGAGCAGGATCCGTCGACACCTCCGGCGACGTTGAGCGCGATCGCCGACGGTATCGCCGATGCGGTACTGCACGTGGTCGATCCCGGCGCACACCTCGCCAACGTCGAACAGGCCGGGCGCGTCACCAAACTGCTTGCAACGCATATTGCCTCGCACACATCTGCGCTCGCCCAACGTAGCGCCGCGGTATCGGCAGGTATGACCGTACGACGTCAGGTGCTCGGCGACGCCCACGTCGATCGTTCCATCGCCGGTGCCACCGAATTCACGGCCCCGTTCCAGGACTTCATCACTCGCACGGCGTGGGGCGACATCTGGTCACGCCCCGGCCTCGATCACCACACCCGCAGGCTCCTCACTCTCGCGATCCTCACCGCCGTCGGCAACGAACACGAACTCGACATGCATATTCGCGCTGCGCTGCGTGCCGGGATCGATCCCGACGAACTCGTGGAAGTATTTCTCCATACCGCGGTCTATGCGGGTGTGCCGAACAGCAACTTGGCTTTTGCGCTGGGAAAGCAAGCACTCGCAGACCTCTCGGCCGAACCTGAGGAGAACGAGACAACATGAGTGAGAACAGCAGCGAGCAAGCGCCGGGACCGTCACCGGACTACGTGCAGTCGCTGGCCCGTGGGCTGTCCGTCATCAAGGCTTTCGACGGTGAGCACCCGCGTCGCACCCTCAGCGAGGTTGCCAGGCACACCGATCTCACGCGTGCGACTGCTCGCCGCTTCCTGCTCACACTCGTCGAACTCGAATACGTACGTACTGACGGTTCGGTGTTCTGGTTGACGCCCCGTGTCCTCGAACTCGGCTACAGCTACCTCTCCAGTCTGTCCCTTCCCGAGATCGCCGGGCCGCATCTGGAAGCCTTGTCCGCCAAGGTCCGTGAATCCACGTCCGTGTCGATCCTCGACGGTGATGACGTCGTGTACGTGGCCCGTGTTCCGGTCAGCCGCATCATGACGGTTTCCATCACCATCGGCACGCGCTTTCCCGCGTACGCCACATCCATGGGTAGGGTTCTGCTCGCCGGCTTGCCGGACGACGCCCTGGACGCCTACCTCGCCCGAGTGTCCTTCACCCGTCTGACCGGCAAGACCATCTCCACCGCCGACGGTCTGCGTGCCGAACTCGAGAAGATTCGCGCCGACGGATTCGCGATTGTCGATCAGGAACTCGAAGAGGGTCTGCGCTCGCTCGCCGCACCCATCCGGGACGCAACCGGTGATGTGGTCGCGGCTGTCAACATCTCCACCCAAGCCGCCCGCTACAGCGCCGAAGCTGTTCGCGGTGAACTGGTTCCGGCCGCAGTCGCCACCGCGGACGCCATCTCCGTCGATCTCGGACGTACTCAGTCGTCCAACAACCACTCGGCTGCCACTCGCTGACCGAGCAGACCCAAGGAAGAACCAATGCCTGACGTTGTCATCTGTGAACCGCTCCGTACCCCTGTCGGCCGCTTCGGCGGTGTCTTCCGTGACGTAGCCCCGGAAGATCTCGCCTCGACGTTGATCGCCGAACTCGTCACGCGTACCGGCATTTCCGGCGCGGAGATCGACGACGTCATTCTCGGCCAGGCTTCGCCGAACGGTGAAGCTCCGGCGATCGGACGCATCGCGGCGCTCAACGCCGGTCTGGGCGTCGATGTTCCCGGCATGCAGGTGGATCGCCGGTGCGGGTCGGGATTGCAGGCAATCATCCAGGCCGTCATGCAGGTTCAGTCCGGTGGCAGTGATCTGGTCCTCGCGGGTGGTGCCGAGTCGATGAGCCAGGCTGAGTTCTACGCAACCGGAATGCGTTGGGGTGTCAAGGGTGAAGGTGTTGCGCTCAGCGATCGTCTCGCGCGCGCCCGCGTGACAGCCGGCGGACGCGACTTCCCGGTTCCCGGCGGAATGATCGAAACGGCAGAGAACCTGCGCGCCGAGTTCTCCATCAGCCGCGAAGATCAGGACGCACTCGCGGTGCAGTCGCATCAGCGTGCCGTTGCCGCACAGAAGAACGGCGTCTTCGCCGAGGAAATCGTTCCGGTATCCGTTCCGCAGCGCAAGGGTGAGGCCCTGCTCGTCGACACCGACGAGCATCCGCGGGCCGACACTTCGATGAAATCGCTTGCACGCCTTCGTCCCATGCGCGCAAAGATCGACCCGGACTCCACCGTGACGGCAGGTAATGCCAGCGGCCAGAACGACGGCGCAGCGCTGGCGATCGTCACCACCGCAGACAAAGCCCGCGCACTCGGACTGCGACCCCTCGCACGCCTGGCGAGTTGGAGCGTTGCCGGAGTTCCCCCGCGCACCATGGGCATCGGTCCCGTCCCGGCGTCGGAGAAGGCACTCGGCCGCCTCGGATTGACCCTGGCGGACATGGATGTCATCGAACTCAACGAAGCCTTTGCGGCACAAGCACTTGCAGTCCTGCAGAGTTGGAAGCTCGAAGCCGACGACCCACGCGTCAACCCCAACGGCTCCGGCATCTCCCTCGGCCATCCGGTCGGTGCCACGGGTGGACGAATCCTGGCCACCCTGTTGCGCGAGATGGACCGTCGCGAAGCGCGTTACGGCCTCGAGACGATGTGCATCGGCGGCGGGCAGGGCCTGGCTGCAGTGTTCGAGCGCCTGTCCTGATCAAGCCCCGACGTGCGCGACGCCAGGGTCACCGAGTTCGCCGCGTAGACCGTCGAGAAAGACACGCAGCAGTTCGGTGAGTTCGGCCTGCTGCTGCTCGGTGAGAATCGACGTCAGTTCGGCTTCACGGCCGAGGACTCGGTCCACCAATTGCTCCACCAGCTCGTGACCGGCGGCAGTGAGGGTCACGAGCACTAGTCGTGACCCTTGCGCGGCGGAGGACCTCTCCACCAGACCCGCGTTCTCCGCGCGCGCGAGTCGCTGCGAGATCGCACCGGCCGTGACTCCGGTCTGCTCGGTGATCTGGCGAGTCGTCAACTGATACGGCTCGCCGGATCGCCGCAGGACACTGAGTAGGTCCAGCGTGGCTGTGTCCGCACCGGCCGAGGCGAGTACCCGTCGGCGATCCTCACCGAGCAGCTTGGCGCACATCCACAGCCTGGTCACAATGCCGATACCCTCTACGGGCGTGCCCGGCCTTTCGCGAAGCCAGGCCAACGCAACCGCGTCCACCGCATCGTCCGGGTTGTAATCGCCCACCACTGCACACCTCATTTAGCTCTAAATGATACGTTCTTCGTATAGGTCTAAACGTAGCTCACGGAGGTAGGCATGACACGCACAGTTCTGGTCACCGGCGGCGGAACAGGGATCGGACGCGCAGTTGCAGCGGCGTTCGCCCGAGAGGGAGACACAGTTTTTGTCACCGGCCGACGCACGGAACCACTCGAAAAGACTGCAGAGGAGTTGGGTTCCGATGTTCACGCCTTGACGTGTGACAACTCCGACCCGAAAGACCTGAAGCGGCTGCAGGATTCGCTTCCGGGAACCATCGACGTCGTGGTGCACTGCGCCGGTGGCAACACGGACTTCGATCGCGAGGCACCGTCAGATCTGGAATCCCTGGCCGCCGGGTGGCGTGCGAATCTGGACTCCAATCTCATCTCGGCAGTGCTGACCACAGCCGCAGTTCGCGATCGAATCCCCAGCGGCGGTGCCGTCATCACCATCGGATCGATCGCCGCCGACAAGGGCGCGGGCGCGTACGGCGCTGCCAAAGCCGCAGTTGCGACGTGGAATATCGATCTGGCCGCCGAACTGGGCCCCGAAGGCATCACCGCGAACATCGTCTCCCCCGGCTACATCGCCGACACCGAGTTCTTCCGAGACTTTCTGACGGACGAGCGTCGCGCGATGCTGATCGAGTCCACCACCACCAAGCGCGCCGGAACACCGGACGACATCGCATCAGCCGTCCACTTCTTGGCCTCACCTGGCGCCCGGCAGATCACCGGTCAGGTATTGGCAGTCAACGGCGGTGAGAGAACCAGTCGCTGATCAGGCCAGGTGGCGCTCGAAGAACGAGTCGATTCGCTTCCAGGCGTCCTGCGCTGCAACAGGATCGGGACCGATTCCGAGGATGCGCTCCAACGGACGAAGCACCTTGGGTCCGGCCTCCGCGTCGTTGAGGAACGCGTGGCCGGCGGTGGGGTACTCCTTGACGTCGTTCTCGATACCGGCATTGCTGAGCGCCGTCTCCAGCTTCGCTGCCGCACCCCGGAGCGAGAAGTCCTTGCCTCCGAAACTCCCGACGATCGGGCACGCATCCACCACGGCCTCATCGAGTTTGCGTGGAAGCTGACCGTAGTTGACCGAGGCAGCATCGAAATCTCCGGCGCTGACCATCGCGAAGCCGCCGCCCATGCAGAATCCGATGACACCGATCTTTCCGGTGCAGTCCGGGGATTCCAAAAGCCAACTGCGAGCGACTTCGATGTCGGTGAACGCCTTGCCGTGTCCTCGAAGCATCGACGTCATGGTGGGCACGAGGCACCGCTTCGCCCCGCCCGCGCTGTAGAGGTCGACAGCGAGCGTCAGGAATCCCGCAGAGGCCAGCCGCTTGGCTTGCCGCTGCATCACCTCCTCGAGCCCGAAGGCCTCGTGAATCATCACTACCCCCGGCCACGGGCCGGGGGTAGTGGGGGTTTCGAGTATCGCTCGCAGCGGTTGTGATCCGCCGACAACTGCGGCGCGGCCAGTCAGATCTATGTCCACCATGTTTCGATGCTAGGCCGACGCAGGGTCCGTACGCTCGGAAGCGAGGTCAGGGGAGTTGTTTTCCCTGGCCCGCCGCAAGCCCGGTCAAGACCTCGGCGAGCTGCGGCAAGGCGTACGGCGCGCTCAGTGGACCGAAATTGTCGACAAAGGCATTCGAGAGCAGAAGTTCGACCGGCGCATAGGCTCGCGCCTTCACCGCGGGGAGGTTCTGGAAAACTGCGAAGTTCTCCAACCTCGTCGTCGCTTCCTGATCAGAAGCGAGGCTGAGCAAAATGTCTGCGGGTGCTAGTACCTCCGCCTGCTCCATCGACAGCGCAGTCATCTGCTCGGCGTTGTATCCGCGATAGTTGAGTCCGAGTTCGCGCAGCAGAACCCCGGGCGCACTGGCATCCCCCTGCACATACAACTGATCGCCGTACATCGAGCCGATCATGATCGTCTTGCCACCCAAGCCATTCAGCGAAGCGGCAGTGTCGGAGATCAGGGCGTCGGTCCGGGCGATCGCTGCAGCAGCGGCCTCGTCGACAAAAGCGGCCTGCCCGACCGTGGCGACGCCGTCACGCCACGAGGTGGTCCAGTCCAGCGCGATGACAGGCGCGATCTGGCTGAGCCTCTCGGCTGCCGGTTCGAGATAGGTCTTCATTCCGATGATGAGATCCGGTGAGTAGCGCGCGATGATTTCCGGGTTGATTTCGCCTGTGGTGTCGAAGCTTTCGAGATCGGCTATTCCAGCGGTGCTCTGCCAAGGCAGTGCACCGCGGTCCCACGCACCCGTATTGCCGTAGGCGACTGGGTGAACGCCGAGAGAGAGCAGGAATTCGAGATCCGTGAAGTCGCTGGCAACAACGATCCTTTCCGGCTTCCCCGAGATCGTGGTGGTGCCGAGCGCATTGATCACCTCGCGTTGTTCGCCGGCATCAGAAGCATCTGACGTAGTCGAACAACCCGCAAGGATGGCGGCCGCTGCCACTGCGCCGACGCCGAAGAACCCACGGCGACTGAGCTGGTCCACCAGTTCAGACGTCGTGGATTCACAAATCGTTCCGTACATGTATGCACTCTCCTTCTCGGCGACTGCTGCGCGCGCCGAGGGCACAGCGAATGAGAGGTTAGCCCACCCTCATCTTCCATAGGGTTCCTACGTTTGCGATTCCGAGAGATCGGAGCGATAAATATGGACCGTTCTCGAGCGGACAAGTACATTCCCGCTGATCTATCACCGCAGGCAGTTGGGCGAGCCACCAGTCCCTGCCTTCGGCGATCGGGTCGCTCCAGCGTCGAAAATCAGTCGAAGATCAGTTGCCATTCCCTCCTCGAAAGCTTCCGAATTACCGTCTTTTGCACGTCGCCCACCGTTCGACTTGCGCGGCGTGGGAGGATAGACACATCGAGATCGGGACTTCGATGTGAGGGCCCGGATCGAGTTTGTAGGGAGTATCGGTATGGCACAGGGCATCGTGAAGTGGTTCAACGGCGAAAAGGGCTTTGGTTTCATCGCTCCCGACGACGGAACACCGGACGTGTTCGTTCATTACTCTGAAATCTCGGGCAACGGCTACAAGTCGCTCGACGAGAACCAGCGTGTGGAGTTCGAGGTTGGCCAGGGCCAGAAGGGTCCTCAGGCCACCAATGTGCGCGCTGTCTAATCAGTGACACAAGAAGAGGGCCGCACCCGCAAGGGTGCGGCCCTCTTCTGCATTGTCCTTACGGCGACCCGAGAAGCGCTGTTGCACGAGCAATCAGGTGATCACGCAGTCGAATTACGGCGGGCGTCAGGCGGTAATTGCCGACGGCCAACGCGATGGTTCGATCGCGAACGCCCGTTACCGGAACAGCGACGAGATCCGGGTGATCGACCTCGGCGATGGGGAGCAACGCGATACCGAGACCACGCGAGACCAGGGCACGAATCGTTTCGAACTCCGTGATCTCGAATGCAACCCTCGGCTCGAATCCGGTTTGCATACAGCAAGAGTCGAGCAACATCCGAAGGTGATAGGTGGGCGGACTCGCGATGAATGTCTCGTCGACCAGTTCCGCGAGGTCGACACAATCTCTCGCCGCTAATCGATGTCCAGTACCCACATGCAGGAGTATTTGCTGATGCCCCAACAGCGTTGTGGGCAAGTCCTCCGGTGCTGGAATCATCACGGCAAGATCCAGACGCCCGTCTCGGACCATTTGCGCGAGTGATTCCCCATGCGCTTGCACAAGGTTCAATCGCACCCGCGGCGCCGCCTCGTGAAACTCTGCGAGCAGCGACGGGACGCTGATCGGGCCCAATGTCAGTGGAAACCCGAATCGTACGAGGCCACCCTCCGGATCCGCGTTACTACGGACCAGACCTACTGCGTTGTCCAGCTCCTTGACGAGGCGGCTAGTTAGTTCGTGTAATTCGCGCCCTGCCGAGGTCAGTGCAACCCGGCGCCCAACCGGCTGAAAAAGCTGAAATCCCAGCGTCTTTTCGAGCGTCTTCAATCTCCGGCTGAGCGAGGACTGAGGAATCCCGAGCAGGTCGGAAGCTCTCGTGATGTGGCCTTCCTCCGCTGCCACATCGAAGGCCGCCAGAAGCGGCGCCAGCCCTTCTACTTCAGCCGATCGAAACTCATCCATATTCGGATCATAAACCGATGGTTTCTTCATTGGACGGATGAGTCTGTTTGGGACCACGATGCACATACACCCCTACCTCTGAGGAAAGGCCGCCCATGTTCACGTCACAACCGTCGGGATCGAAACCTGGTTCCGAAGAGCCCCCACTCGACGCAATACTCATCGGCGCCGGGATCATGTCGGCAACGCTGGGTGCATTGATCGCGAGACTCCAACCCGATTGGTCCATCGAGGTACTCGAAAGGCTGGGCGAACCCGCCGGCGAAAGCTCCAACCCGTGGAACAACGCAGGAACCGGCCATTCGGGCCTATGCGAACTGAACTACATGCCCGACCCCAGCGACCCCGCGAAAGCTGTAGAGATCAGCCACCAATTCCACCTGTCTCGCCAATTCTGGGGATCACTCACGGAAACCGGCGAGCTGAAACAAACCTCATCGTTCGTCAACCCAACCCCTCACATGGACGTCGTTTTCGGCGAACGAGACATCGAATATCTACGTCAGCGCCACGCCACGCTACACGGATTACCCGAATTCTCAGCCATGGAGTACACAGAAGATCCTCAGACGGTGAATAATTGGGCGCCGCTGATGATGCGCGGCCGAATGGATTCCGAACCGATAGCTGCGACTCGATACGCAGCAGGTACAGACGTGGACTTCGGTGCTCTGACCCGAGAACTGCTTCACACCATGACAAATCGTGGTGCACGCATCCGCACGAGCCACGACGTAACATCACTCCAGCGCATGACAGACGGCACGTGGCTTATCTGTGGGCGAAACACTATCTCTGGCATTCGGTTCCAACTGAGATCAAGATTCGTCTTCGTCGGCGCAGGTGGGTACGCACTCAGGCTCCTTCAGAAGGCGCGAGTTCCCGAGGTTCGAGGCTATGCGGTGTTCCCACTCGGAGCCCAGTTCCTGCATACCGAGAAACGCACCGTCGTCGACTCCCACAACGCGAAGGTGTACAGCCAGGCCGCGATCGGAGCACCACCGATGTCGGTCCCCCATCTCGACAGGCGTATGGTCGACGGCTGCCCGTCATTGATGTTCGGACCGTATGCCACCTTCAGCACACGACTCCTCAAGCATGGCAAGCTAACTGACTTGTTCGCTACGATCCGATTCCGAAACGTCGCAGTATTGCTTGCTGTCGGAATACAGAACATCTCGCTTGTCCGATACCTGTTCAGCCAATTACTGTCATCGAAACGGCGCAAGTTTGCCGCACTGCAACGCTTCTATCCCGAGGCCGATCCCGCAGACTGGAAGCTGATTCAGGCCGGGCAGCGCGCCCAATTGGTGAAACCTCACCCGAGAAAGGTCGGGATGCTGACATTCGGCACAGAGGTAATCACCAGCGCAGAGGGATCGATTGCCGGTCTCCTGGGTGCATCTCCGGGAGCTTCGGTTGCACCATCTGTCATGACGGACGTACTCGCCAAGTGCTTTCCGAACCACATCGAGCAATGGATGCCGGCACTTAAGGAATTGATGCCGGCACTGACACCGATCACTGATCCTGAATGACGGCCAACGCTCCCACGATATTCGACTCCGCAACCGACTTCGAGATTCCGAGATCAGCCAGAACACCTGATCCGTCTTCGAGTTCGAGCAGCGCGAGCAGGATGTGCTCGGTTCCGATGTAGTTGTGGCCCAGGCGAAGAGCCTCACGGAACGTCAGTTCCAGCACCTTGCGCGCGCGAGCGTCGTACGGAATAAGTTCTGGCAGTTCGGAAGTCGGAGCCGGGAGTACACCGGCCACTGCAGCTCGGACGGAACCGAGCTCCACCCCCTGCGCCACTATCGCCTTCGCAGCCAACCCAGCAGGCTCCTCGACAAGCCCCAGGAGCAGGTGCTGGGGCTGGATCTCTGCGTTACCGGCAGCGCGGGCTTCGTTCTGCGAGGCCATGACGACGTTCTTCGCCCGAGGAGTGAACCGGTTGAACCCTTCGTTCGGATCCATCGGCTTCTGATCACTCGGCGCCTTGGGAACAAAACGCTTCTGCGCAGCCTGCTTCGACACACCCATGCTCGCACCGATCTCCGTCCACGACGCTCCCGACCTGCGCGCCTGGTCGACGAAGTGGCCGATCAGGTGATCTGCAACTTCACCGAGATGATCAGCGGCGATCACGGCGTCGGAAAGTTGGTCGAGCGCGTCGGTGTGCACCTTCTTGATCGCGTCGATGAGGTCGTCGAGTCGAACCTTGTTGGTCATTTCCACTGGCTTGCTCATGCGTCAACCATAGGTTGACGCAATCGAAAACGTCAACCCTAGGTTGACGATCGTTTTCGCCGCACAGCGATTAGCCGGAAAAGAACTCACGCAGAGCCGGGACAATAGCGTCGTCGGCAACGCCGTGACCCTGACCGGGGATCTCCAAAGTCTTTGTCCCCGAGACTTTTGCAGCGATTCTCGTCGCCGAAGAAGGCGCCCACTGACCACTGTCACCGCCGTACATGACCAACGTGGGGACGGTAATGGAGGCAAGCCAGTCGAGCGACTGACAGCCGTGATCACACACGGCGACGTCGTAAGGCAAGGTGTGCGCGATGGCGCACATGTCGGGCCAATCGGCACTCCGCTTGATCTCGTCGACCATCTCCGGGGATGCACCGGTCAGATCCAGAAAACGCGTCACAGCACCTTCCCTGTCGCCGGCCGCGATCAACCGCTCCAGGTCACTTTGGGCAGTCTCGTCACGCTGGTCGTCGTCCATGTACGGCGCCTCGTAGACGGCGAGCTTACGCATCGGAACGGCCTGCGCAGCGGCTTCCAAAGCCAGCGCAGCACCCGACGACAATCCGTAGACCAGCGGCGTTTCACCAGTGGCAGCGACGACCGCTCGCAAGTCCTCCACCTCGGCGTCGATCGAGAACGCGCGACTGTCACCGCTGTCCCCGCGTCCGCGCCTGTCGTACGAGTACACCGTGAAGTCCGCCGCCAACGCAGCAGCGAGAGAATCGAACCATCCTCGATCGCAGAACGCTCCGGCAACCAGAACCACTGCTGGTCCGGCACCGGAGCGTTCGTATGCGATGGTCGTACCGTCGCGGGATTGCACTACCGCTGGGGATTGCTCTGTTTGCACGTCGATCTCCTCAGGTTTGGTCAATGCCTACCTGATTAGACCGCCCGCGTTACCGAAACTCATCGGTCCGGTCGGCAGAGGCTTCAGCTGATCTTGTTGTACAGGGCATCCCAACCCTGTGCCACGTATGAAATCGTGTAGATCGAACCGTAGAACGTGGAGCCGCCCAGACTGGTGACGTTGCCAGCCTGCACTGCCGGGAGTCGCTGCCACAGCTTGCTCGCCACCAATGCCTGGTACGCGGCACTGTCCTCGTTTTCGGTGATCATGAAGCCGTCGACGCCGGCCAGCACATCGAGGCCTTCGAGGCTGACGCCGCCCTCGGGATCGAGGCCCTCCGAGGTGGCAGTTTTGCCACCGATGTCGCCGAGCGTCATGTCGCTGGGCTTGTCGCCCTTCTCGGACGTACGGATGCTCGTGACGTACAGCGTGTTCGTGTCTGGCATGAACGAGACACTGGCAACGGTTTTGGACGCAATCTTCTCGGCATGGCGACTGCGGATGTCGGAAATCAGATTGTCGTAGTCGAGCGTCAATCGATCGAGTGTGGCCGTTCGACCGAGCCAGCCCGACAACCGCGAGAGGTTTGTACGCCAGTCGTCGGTGAACTCGGTCGTCAGAACCGGTGCGATGGTGGACATCTCGGCTACCGGCCACCACTCGCTCTCGTAGTTGAGACACACGATCAGGTCGGGCTCGAGCGCCAAGATCTGTTCGCGGTTGGGGATCTCCGACAGGAACGGTACCGACGAATCGATAGGCACCCACGGTGTCGCCTGGGCGTACGTGTAGCCGACGAGCGGAAGTTCCAGAGCTACAGCAGGTTCCAGATCGAGCCGCGAGTCGATCGCGACAACCCTCTTCGGATTGACGGGAATGTCGTAGGTACCGAGAGGTGTCGTCACAGAACGCATTTCGGTTTCACCCGAACTGCTCCCGCTGTCACCGCAGGCCGCCAGGAACGCGCCCAGTCCGGCGATCCCGGCGCCGAAGCCGAACTGCCGACGTGTGAGGTCCGAAACGAGGCGGTTGTCGGAGTAGCCCTCGGGAAGCAAGAGCGTGGATTGAGCGGGCATGCGTGTCGAACCTCCAGAAGAAATGAATCATCCACTGTTGCGAGCGGATAAGGATGCCCTAACAGCGTACGCAGGGAGGGTCGTCGCGATCGGCCCAGAAATAGTCGAATCAGGCCAATTCGCACCCCTCACTTGTCGAGTTTGCGCATCTCGACGAAGTAGACCGCACTGAACGCGAGGTAGGTGCCGACGATTCCGAGGACCGAGATGATCAGGACGAGAGCGAGAAACATAGCCATGATGGTCTCCACTGACACGGGTTGTTCACGATGTCGATCGAGAGAAAATGGCTTCGAACTGCGGCGCTGCGACTCGAAGCGGGGCCGAAACTTGCGGTTACACACACCACGCTAGCCCCAGGCGTCTCGAGTTTCGATGAACTCGAGGTGAACTCTCCTACGGCTACGTCACACTTTTCTGTCGGACAGTCAGTTCGGTCCGAGCACCTGTCCGGACCATTCGACCAAGGGCGTCAGTGCGCGCCACGCTGTGCGAACTTCCTTCAATGTCCTGGCGCTGTCCAGCCACGACGGGCTTGGGTAACTACGACCAGCAGTCAGCGACTTGTGACGCAGCAATTCGATCCGCGGGTGGTCGACCGTGTATCCGCGAGGTGCCGTCTTGAGCTTGTCGCCGCCGATCGTGAATCCGGCCTTCTCGACGGAGGCCAAGATCTTCTCGAGCTCCGGCCCTCGAACGTCGTCGTCGACAGCCGCACGATAACGCGCGATGGTCTCCGAACTGCTGGCGTAGAAACCACCGGCCACCATCAACCCTGCCGCGTCGATCTGCACGTAGTAGCCACAGCTCTCGGCGAGACCGACGAACGCTCCCTGGTGCGTCTTGTACGGGATCTTGTCCTTCGAGAATCGAACGTCACGATATGGCCGAAAGAGCTTGGCCGTGCCGAATTCGTCCTCCAACGCCGCGGTCAACGACGCCATCGGACGACGAACCACTTCGTCGTACGTCTCCTTGTGCGCTGCCCACCAGGTCTTGCTGTTGTCGGCCTCCAGGTCTTCGTAGAAGTCGAGTGCAGCAACGGGTATGCCAGTGAACGCAGCCATGGCGTAAGCCTAGCTGCCTGTACGGCTTTGGACCGCCTGCCCTGCGACGATGCCCGGATCGGCCGGAATCCGTAGAATGCATGGGGATGATTTCCGAAATACAAGCATGGGAACTGACCGACACCAACCGAGACTGGCTGATACACCGACCCGTCGAGATCGCGATCTACGTGGCGCTCGCAGTCGTTCTGCGCTTCGCACTGCACCGCGGGATCGATCGAATGTCGAAGCCTCGCAAGTCTCCGAACGCCAAGGTGAACGAGCGCCGATCGCAGCGAGCCCGGACCATCGGTTCGGTACTCAAATCGACGGTGTCCATCGTCATCCTCGTCTGGTGTGTGCTGCAGATCCTCGGCATCCTCGGGATCAACGTCGCGCCGTTCATCGCATCCGCCGGCGTCATCGGTCTTGCCATCGGTTTCGGTGCACAAAACCTGGTGCGTGACTTCCTCTCCGGCATCTTCATGTTGCTGGAAGATCAGTACGGTGTCGGCGACGTCGTCGATCTCGGTGACGCGGTCGGCACCGTCGAAACAGTGGGCCTGCGTGTCACCACGATTCGAGATGCCAACGGCACCTTGTGGTACTGCCGCAATGGCGAAATCCTGCGAGTGGGCAACATGAGTCAGGGTTACGCCACTGCAGTTCTCGATCTCCCGATCGCCCACAACGCGAACGTGCACAAAGCGTGCGAGGTGGCGACGCGCGCGGTCCTCGAGGCGGCGGAGTCCGAACCGATCAGGGCGGACATGATCGACAAACCGGAGATGCTGGGAGTCAATTCGGTTACTGCCGAGGCAATTACCATTCGAGTGACGGCGCAGGTCAAGCCTGGGCGCCAGTGGGCAGTCCAGCGCGCATTTGCACGCTCGGCGCTGACTGCGTTCGAAGAGCAGGGAATCGAGGCACCTTACCTGCCTGTTCTGCGCTGACGGTTGAGACGGAATCGTCTGCCCTTTCCATCAATTACGCGAGCCCCCGGCGGGGTCGAAACCACCGGGGGCTCGCTGGTGCCTGACGCACGATTCAGACGGTGGAGGTCGAGAGCTCCCGATTTGCCGAGCTGTTGCCAAACACCCTGTGCAGGAACATCGTCAGGGCAATTGCTGCCACGATTCCGATCAGCGGCGGGATTCCCACCTCGAACTCACCGGAAAGCCAAGCGAGGAACGCTGCGACGGCATAGACGGCGAGGTTTCGCCAGTGGACCGGCTGCGGGGTGTAACCCTCGGGAATGCCGCGCCGCCACCGGCACAGGAAGTCCGCGATGATCACACCGCCCAATGGCGGGATGAACGTTCCGAGCAGGCTCAGATAGTCGACAAGATGGTTGTGCACACCGGTCAGAGCGAGCGCCGTGCCGATCACACACCCACCGATGACGAACGGGGTCTTGCGGGGCTTTCTGAACAGTTCGGCGCCGGCCACCCCGAAGGCGTATGCGGTGTCGGCGTTGCTCTTCCAGAGGTTCCCGAACAGCAAGACCAGGCCCCAGCCGACAAGCCCGAGGTTGTAGAGAATCAGCACGAAGTCACCTTCGTGGAACGTGATAGCTCCGATGGCACCGAACAGGATCATCAATCCGTTTCCGAGGAGGAACCCGATAACGCAGGCCCACACCGCTTGTGATCCGGAACGGGCAAACCTGGTCCAGTTGGGCGCTTGCGTTCCCGCCGATACAAACGTGCCGACCACAGTGGTGATTGCGAGCGCGATCGTCATGGTCGTCTGCGGTTGAACCGAGACCAGGCCGGAGAACCCACCGACTTCCTCGAGGGACCGGAACACGACCCAGCAGGCCAACGCCAGGATCAAGGGCGTCGAGACGAGCGAGACCCAATACATTCCGCGGTAGCCGTAGCAGGCGGTGATGCACATCAAGATGCTCGCCGCGATCATCACCGACGCCCGCGCGAGATAGGAATCCCAGCCCAATGCCTGCGCGGTGAGATCGCCGATCGTGCCGATGATGACTCCGTACCAGCCGATCTGGGTACCGCCCAGCAGGATCGAAGCGAGCTTGGACCCGCGGGTGCCGAAACTGTAGCGCGCCATCACAACTGTCGTCAGCCCGGTTCGGGCTCCGACGAACCCCATCATGGCGACGTAGACCCCCAAGATGGCGGATCCGGCGGCGATCACCACCATCAGTTTCCAGAACGAGAACGCGGTACCGAGCGCTGCTCCGGCCAACATCGTCGGTGTGAAGATGGTGAACCCCAGCAACACCACCGCGAGCGAGAAGAACGGCTTTCGTGCATGAAGCGGAACCGGACTAACGGGATAGTCCGGATCGACGGGGTGACCCGCACTCTCCGAATCGCTTGCGGCCGTGGCAGGTTCGACGGCGCTGCTCATACAACTTCGCCGATGTCTTCGAGCCACAGGCTCGGGCGCTCGGCCAGCATGCGGTCCATCAGTGCCACACACTCCGCGTCATCGACGACGTCGACCTGAATTCCGCTGCTGCGCAACCATTCTTCCGACGCCTCGAAGGAACGATTTTCGCCGACCACGATTCGAGGGATCTCGTACAGGCGCGCCGTTCCGGCGCACATGAAGCACGGTGACAAAGTCGTGTAGAGGACACACTCGCGATACACCGAGGCCGGCAGTCGTCCGGCGCGCTCGATGCAGTCGGTCTCTCCATGACGGATGGCGCTGTTCATCTGGACCCGGCGGTTGCGTCCGACTGCGAGAACCTCGCCGCGGTGAATCAGCGCCGCGCCGATCGGCACGCCGCCCTCCTCCCAACCGATCTTCGCCTGTTCGATCGCAAGTCCGAGAAAATACTCATCGGTGTGTGCCGGGTGGTTCATGTGCGCTCCTGGAGTCTGACCAAAATCGTCGATTGTGGCTCGTGTCACAATCCGACCACGGTGGTAACAGCCCGACAAGGGACAACCTGTCAGTTCGGCAGAACTAGCTCTATGACGAAGTGCCCCCTCGGCGGACGATATAGAAATGCTCCCGACTCTGCGACAAGTTCTTGCGATGCCCTCGTTCAAGGCCGCCGCAATCGAGGTTCTCGCGGGCGACGTCGATACCGCGGTGGTCCGCTGGGTCCATTCGTCCGAGGTGTACGAGATGGGTGGGCTGCTGTCCGGAGGTGAGGTCCTCCTGACCACGGGCCTCGGTCTGCACGGGCGATCTCCCGAGCAGCTCACCGCCTACATCGACCAGTTGGCGGACGCGGGATGCGTCGCGCTCGCGATGGAGGTCGGCCGCTCGTTCCTCACGGCCCCTCCCGAACTCGTCGAAGCATCGCGCCGACGCGGGCTCGCGTTCTTGGCCCTGCACGCAGTAGTGCCCTTCGAGCGGATGGTCGAAGACTTTCACGACCTCATGCTCCGCCGCACTCTCGGTTCGGCACAGGCGGGCGAGCCTGTCTGGCAAGAACTTCTGAGTCTCGTGGTGGCAGGCCAGGGTATGACCGCGCTGCTCGACAAGGTGTCACGACTCGCGGGGTGCGGCGTCGATCTCCTCGACGCGGATGGCAGAACCGTCGAGCGCAGCACAACCGGCGCAGAGCGATCCGAGACCGAACGCACGATCCACGACGTACGCGGTCCGACGAACTCACTCGGTCGACTTGTCCTGTGCGGGCCCGCAACTACACGCCGAACCGCCGTCGCAAACTGCGCCGCCGTCGCGGTGGCTCTGGAACTCGGCCGTCACGGCGATCTCGGCCCAAGACAGTCACTCGCCCAATCGGTGATCACCGACGTGGTGGGAGGTGTGCTCACATCGCACGGCGACTTGTCCGAGCGACTGACAGCGGCCGGGTGGACGCCGTTGTCGGAGGGGCACCACGTCCTCGTCGCCGCTGTCGACGTCGATCGGCAAACGCCGGTTCGAGAGCTCGCTGACCAAGTACGCGACGCCGTGCGGGCCGTGCTCGGCTCCTGTGTCGTCGGGACTGCGGCCAATCACGTCATCGTGCTCGCGCATGGGTGGGCGTCCGCATCCCCCGCTCGAGTGCGGACTGCGTTCACCGAAGCCGACGAGCTGCTACGCCGCGGGCCGGGCGGTTCCGCGGTACGCACGCTCGGAGTGGCGACGCCGGTCGAGGATCTGTCGGGCGTCGGTGCGGCGGTCGCGCAAGCTCGCGAAGTCGTCCAGATCGCACGGCGTTTCGGCACCCGGACCGGAGTGATCCTCGCCAGGGACGTCGGCGTCCAACGACTGCTCGCCGCCGGCACGACGCCCGCTTCCTTGTCCTCGTTCGTCACGGAGCAACTCGGTTCGCTGATCGCTTACGACACAGCACATTCCGCCGATCTCGTCCGGACACTCGACGCGTACCTCGCACACCGGGGCGGCAAGGCGAGAACCGCGGATTTCCTCGGCATTCGGCGCCAGTCGCTCTATGCACGGCTCACTCGTATCGAGAAGCTGATGGGAGTTTCCCTCGACGATCCGGCGCAGGTGGTGTGTCTCGGGCTTGCACTGACCGCATGGCGCATGCGTACCGGCCTTGACCCACAAGCTGCGTTCGAGCGTCTCCCCGGGTGAGCGACAACCTCTGCGATGATGAACGAATGACCGGAGCAGCGGAATTGATGATCGAGATCCCTGCCGGCGAGGTGCATCTCAGAGACGATCGCAAAGGCACTGCGTGGACCTCGAAAGTCGAATCATTCCGCCTCGCTCGTCATCTCACCACCAGGGCACTGCTTCACGGAGATTCGGCGGACGATCCGAGCAAACCCGCGGTCGACCTCTCGTGGAAAGACGTCATCGCAACCTGCAACACACTGTCAGTCGCGGACGGTCTGTCGCCCGCGTATCACGACATCGACACCGAGTCTCCCCGGTGGGACCGGGCGGCAACCGGCTACCGACTCGCCACCGAGGCCGAGTGGCAGTACGCGTGCAAAGCCGGCACCTCCGGCTACCGCTACGGCGAAATCGACGAGATTGCCTGGTACAGCGACAATTCAGAAGGACGAGCACATGACGTCGGGATGAAGGCACCCAACAACTGGGGCCTGTACGACATGATCGGCAATGTCTGGGAATGGTGCTGGGATCTCTACGACCCCGAGGTCTACGGCACGTACCGGATCTTCCGCGGCGGCAGTTGGGCCGAAAGTGAGCGCGGTTGCGGCGCTACCGTAAGGAGGCGAAGCCACCCGACGTTTGCTATCGATGACTTGGGATTTCGCCTAGCTCAGACGATCTGAGGGCAGACGGCCGAGGACTTCGAGCACAGCCTCGATCTCGTCTCGACTGCGCAGCTTAACTATCGGCAGCGACGGCACATCGACAAGGACCGTGGCCATACGCTCGCCGTTGCGTCCGTCGCTTCGCCAGGCCCAGCGCACCACATGATCCGGATCGAACAGAATGGTGTGCAGTGGCGGCTCCATGTTGCGATTCCACAACACCTCTCGCTGCAATCGCCGACGCACGGTTCGTGTGATCACCTGGCGCATCACCGTCCGCCGAGGCAGATCCAACCACAGCATCAGGTCCGCACGCTCGGCCAGAAGCTCACGCACCGCGCCGTACTGCCACTCGGTCACCCAGGCCGGCTCGCTGGAAAAGCGTCGTACTTCGGTTTCGAAACTCTCGAGCGGAACCCAGTCGGGCCCGTGGAACAGCGAGTCCAACTCAGTGTGTTCGATCCCGAGAAGCTGCCCGATTCGACCGGCGAGAGTCGTCTTTCCGGCGCCCGAGGTCCCCGCGACAAGGATCTTCTGCGGACGAGTCGTCAGCGAGGCGGGGTCTACGAAAGGCACCGATACACACTAGGTGCCTTACACTTCGCAGTCCACCCATTCGATGTAACCGGTGCCGTTGATCGACGCACCGTCGAAGCTTCCCCGGTAGGTGTACGCGCCGACGTATCCCTTACCGTGGCCATAGCGCCACTCCGAGTCGATCTCGGCCTCGAACTCGACAATCGCCCTGCCGTAATCGCGTACCTGCCAACGCAGTACGCGCGGCACACGCATCTCACGTCCCTGGGGGTCGACATGCAATGCGTCAGCGTACTCGAGTACGTCGAACACCACATCGTCGAAGACTCTTGCGCTGCCGTCCACCGTCCGAATGTAGGCGAGCTTGCACGCCGTAACCCCTGAAGCTCGAACATCGGTGAGCAACAATTGATGCCGGTCGTCGAGCTGAACGATCTGGTAGGTGAAGAAATCGGCCGGGAGCTTCCAGGACTCGGGAAGGGCGCGGCGGGTCAACGATTGCGGTGTCATACACCGCGCGTATTCGACGGTGCACGGAGCCGAAATACTCACCGGGCCATCCGGACTCGAGATCGTCCCGGAACACTGCGCCAGCAGACTGACGTGGTCGTAGACGGGATTGCGCACGAACCACGACGCTTGATCTGATGCCACGATCTCGAGATCGACGTCGAAAGAGTCGTATCGTCCGGTGACACGGAACTTCGGATAGCTGTTGTCGATGATCAGGTTGTCACCGAAGGCGATTCGCGAACCATCTTCTTCGAACGCACACTCATCGGCCGCGTCGTACGCCCGATAAAAGTGATGCCCCGGCGCTGCGGTAGAACTCAGCACGGTTGCAGTGTTTCGCGCGTCGGGTGCAGCGAGATAGTCGTTGTCGAACACCACCGTCCCGGTTGCACCGATCAACGTCATGATGTTGAGGTAACGGAAAGGCCCTGGCAGCCGGGGAACGAAGATCCCGTAGTGCGTCCACGCGAACTTCCGCGAAGCCAGGTGCGGACGCATCATCTCGGGCCGATCGAACGGGCGTACCGATTCCGCCATTCGCTTGTCGATCAGCGGTAGCGCGCCGTCCAGCAAGGCCCGAACCGCGGGTCGCCACAATCGGCGCGAGCGGGTGGCTGGAACAGGGTCGGAACGATCAACGGTTTGTCCGGTCACGCCCCTAAGTTAATGTAACCAGCCGTAACAAACAAGTGTCGAAGTTTCCTCGACGACCTCACACCCTGAACACCCGCGCCCTGCCCACGGGGCGAATAGCATGTGAGAATCCGCGTACCGGAACCGGTCGCAGAGAGGGCGCAACAATGCAGCACGAAGAGTCGTCGTTCACCGGAGTAGCCGGCACCAAGATCGTCTACGACGTGTGGACACCGGACCGCGAACCCACCGGGGTTCTTGTCCTGTGCCACGGACTCGGCGAACACGCGAGGCGCTACGACCATGTTGCTGCGCGGCTCGGGGAACTCGGGCTCATCGTGTACGCACCCGACCATCGCGGACACGGGCGCTCTGGCGGCAAGCGCGTTCACCTGAAGGAATTCTCCGACTTCACCGACGACGTCCACACGTTGTTCTCGATCGTGACGGCGGCACATCCCGGCAAGGACAAGTTCCTGCTCGGCCACAGTATGGGAGGCGCAATCGCACTTTCTTATGCCCTCGACCATCAGGCCGATCTCAAAGCGCTCGCCCTGTCCGGACCTGCTGTGATCATCGCAACCGGCACTCCGAAGATCGTGATGCAGTTGGGCAAGATCGTCGGCAAGTACCTCCCCGATGTGCCCGTCGAGAACCTGGAAGCGGCTGCCGTATCGCGTGATCAGAAGGTCGTCGACAAGTACAACGCCGACCCGCTGGTTCACCACGGCAAGGTTCCTGCCGGAATTGCGCGCGGCATGATCACCGCCGCGGAAGGCTTCCCGGCGCGCCTGCCATCGCTCACCATTCCGGTACTGCTTCAACACGGCTCGGACGACCGATTGACGGACCCCGCCGGCAGCAAGCTCGTAGCAGAGTTGGCCGGTTCTTCGGACGTCACCTTGAAGGTGTACGACGGCTTGTATCACGAGATCTTCAATGAGCCTGAGCAGGAAGAGGTTCTGAACGATCTGATCGAGTGGCTGCGCCCGCGGGTCACCGGAGCATAATCATGTCGACGTGCGGGATCCTGCTGGCTGCCGGGGCCGGATCCCGCATGGGCAAACCGAAAGCTCTCGTTACGGGCACGGACGGCCAGCCTTGGCTTCGCCACGGGGTGGCGACGCTGCAGTCCGCCGGACTCTCACCGGTCATCGTGGTTCTCGGCGCACAGGCCGAGGACGCCGTCGAACTGCTGCCCACCACCGATGTCATTGTGGTGAAATCGGATTGGGAACGCGGAATGAGCGCATCACTACGCTGCGGACTCGAGGCAGCCATGCAGATCGAGGGTGCCGAGGCGGCAGCGATCTCCTTGGTCGACGTCCCGGACCTGAACACCGACACCGTGACGCGAATCGCGGGTCAAGACATCCCATCACGAAACATACTGCGAAGAGCTGTCTTTCACGGCAGGCCCGGCCATCCTGTCCTGATCGGACGCGACCATTGGCCGACGCTTGCAGAGTCACTCACCGGGGACGGCGGCGCCAACACCTATCTACGCGAACACGGCGTGGAGTTGGTGGAGTGCAGCGACCTCAGCAGCGGCGTCGACGTCGACTATCCCGAAGCCTGATCGCACTGTCACAATCCTCCCAGGTGGTGGGTGTCCGAATTCGGTGTAAAGATGATCCGATGAAACGTACCGTCGCCGCCCTGCTCGACATCGAGATCGACGAGGCGACCAACCTGGAGTTCAAGATCGCGGTGACGCGCGCGCCGGGTGTCGAACTGCTGGAAACGATGTCGTTCGTCCATGACGGCAAGCCGATCGAACCCCGTGAGGTCATCGCCGAACACGGCACCCGGATTCACCTACTCGACTGTGCCCCAGGCAAACTGATCGTCAGCTACGACGCAACCGTCATCGGCCGCGCAGAACCGTCGTCGGTCGGCGACTACGACGTGTCGAAATATCTGCGCCCCAGTCGCTATGCCGAGGCCGACAAGTTCTTCGGTTTTGTCGCCGGGCAATTCGATCTCGCCACTCCCCCGGCCGAACTCCTCCTCGAAGTCACGCGCTGGGTGAGTACACATTTGAGTTATGTTCCCGGCACCAGTCGCGGCACCGACAGTGCGGTAGACACCTTACTGGCAGGCGCCGGAGTGTGCCGCGACTACTCGCACCTGACCATCTCACTATTACGCGCCGTGGGGATTCCCGCGCGCTTGGTGGCCGTCTACGCGCCGGGCTGCGATCCGATGGATTTTCACGCCGTCGTCGAAGCCAGTATCGACAACGTGTGGCGCGTGGTCGACGCAACGCAATTGGCGCCGCGCAGCAATCTTGTGCGGATCTCGACCGGGCGAGACGCCGCGGATACCGCCTTCCTCGACAACCACGGCGGTTCGATCACGTTGCATGCCTCGGAAGTTCGCGCAGTCGTCGAGGGCGTTCTCGACAACGACGACTACGCAACACTCACGTCGATCGGCTGACAAACACCTCAGGCGCTGATCTGGTTCTGCGAGGCCATCGTTCGCTCGAGGAACTTGACCGTGAGATCAACGATCGCCTTACCCTCCCGAAGAGCTTTGCCGATCACCGGGAAAGCATGGATCTGCCCACTCCAGATGTGCGTTTCGACGGCTTGTCCTGCCTTGATCAGGTTTTCGGTCATGATCTCGACGTCCGGACGCATCAGTTCGTATTCGGCGGACACCAGGAACGACGGCGGAATCAGACTGGCGTCGGCGTTGATCGGAGACTGCGCACCAGGAATCTCGTCCGGACCCTCCAGCCACCGGTCCTTGAGCTTTTCGACCTGTGACATCGGTAGGTAGGCATCGCGTTTCATGAAATCGGGATCGTGGTCCTCGAGGTTCACGTTGAGAAGAGGGGAATATCCCACCACGGCAGCGGGCCGCGTGATTCCGCGCAGTGCGGCAATTTCGGCGACCTTCATGGCCAGGTAACCGCCCGCCGAATCACCGGCAAGCACAATCTTGTTCGGGTCTTCCGCTGTCTCGAGCAACGCGGTGTACGCGGCCATCGCATCCTTGACGGAGGTGCCGATGGAACCTTCCGGCAGCTGACGGTAGCGCACGGAGATCACCGGCACTCCGGCCTTCGCCGAGAGCAAACCGCACAGTGCTCGGTGCGTTGCCAGACCGCAGAAGACGAATCCCCCGCCGTGGAAGTAGAGGATCGTGGCTCCGGCCAACTCGCCCTGCGCTTTGCGTGGATGCTGCACCTTCTCGCTTGGCACACCACCAAGCGTGAAAGGCTCGATGTCGAGGTTCTTCGGCTTCGGCAGTTTGTCCGCCATCGCGTCGAGTCGCTCGAGTTGGCGGATGCCGCGTTCGGTGGTCGGCCAGAGGGTGAACATCGGCTTCACGAACGTCCTGGTCAGGCAGAAGATAACCCGCGCTCGGGGACTCACGTTCCAATGCCATACCGTCGAATCTCGCGTCCGCATAGCGTCCTCCCAGGTCAAGACGTTTTGTGCATGTGAGTTACACATACTTGTCGACTGCTGTTGTGAACGATAACTGACGCTGCGTCAAAACGACACGACGGGTAGGCATGAATTACTCGAGCGTGTGTAAGTTCGGCTCGCAATCACGGCCGGGAGAGATACGCGGAGAGTCCGCGGTGCCCGCCACGCATCATCGCTTCATGATTCCACTCGAACACCGGCTTCGCGATCTTCGAGGCCAGACCGAGCGCTCCGGACACCGCTACTTGTTGCCGAAAGTCGGCGACGCAGCCAGATTCAGCGGGGCGTACCACCCAGCTACTCCACCCGGTCATTGCCCCGGAGAGACGCACTTGCAGATGGCGGGCAATGGGGTCTTCGACCTCGCGTCGTCCGAAGACCAGCAGGGTCAGAGGGACAGCGCTGCGGATGGCCATGGAGCCCGAGTGCTCGTCGGTCGCCCGGACTCGGCGTATCTGAGGCCACCACTGCGAATACCGCTCGGCGTCCGCGAGAACGGCGTAGACACGGTCGGCAGAGGCCTGGAGCGTCCAGACGCTGTGGAAGTCGAAGTCGGTCACGATCAGGCCGTCTGAGCAGCAGCAGTCACCCATGCACCGTAACCCGAACCTCGGGTGCTTACACGCCTGGCGAGCTCAGTACTCGAACGTCTCCACCCGTCGCAGGATCTCCTCCGCGATCTTGGCGGGACTACCGCCCACGTCGACGACGATGGCCTGCTCGTCCGGGTCGACGGCCTCGAGCGTCGAGATCTGGGAGTCGAGGAGCGAGGCGGGCATGTAGTGATCGAGGCGGGCGGTCAATCGCTGGCCGATCTGATCCCGCGAACCGGCGAGGTGCACGAACACGACGTGCTCACCGCGAAGCACGTCGCGGTAGCTGCGCTTGAGTGCCGAACACGTGACGATGCCCGGCTGACCGGCGTCGGTATGGCTCTTGATCCAGACGGCGATCTTGTCGAGCCAGGGCCAGCGATCGTCGTCGTTCAACGGATGCCCGGTCGCCATCTTGTCGATGTTCGCCTGCGGGTGCAGATCGTCGCCTTCTTGAAGGTCCCAACCCATCGCTCCGGCGAGCATGCCGCCGACCGTCGACTTTCCCGAGCCCGAGACACCCATCAGGACGAGCACGGGATACTGCTTCTGCTGTGCCGCTTCGCTGTTCATGTGCTCGCCTACCTAGATGAATGCGCTCAACACGAGCACTCCGGCCAGGCCCGATACCGAGATGATGCATTCCATCACGGTCCAGGTCTTGAGGTTCTGTACCACGCTGACGCCCAGATACTCCTTCACCAACCAGAATCCGGCGTCGTTGACGTGCGAGAGGAAGAGCGAGCCTGCACCGATCGCCAAGACCATCAGCGAGACATGTGCGGACGAGAGGTCGGCCGCAACCGGAGCGAGGATGCCCGACGCCGTCACCGTTGCCACCGTTGCCGAACCCGTTGCGACGCGGATCAATACCGCTACCAGCCAGGCCAGGAACAGCACGGGAAGGCTGCTGCCCTTGATCGCGTCGGCGATCACTCCGGCGATACCGGTGTCGATCAGGACCTGCTTGAAACCGCCACCGGCGCCGACGATCAACAAGATGCCTGCGATGGGAGGTAGGGAACTCTCGAGTGACTTCGAGATGGCCTTGCGGTCCATTCCGCCGCCGCGACCCAGCAGCACCATTCCGACCAGAACCGCGAGACCCAAAGCCACAACGGGTGTTCCGAGGAAGTCGAGGACGGACTTGGGGAGTGCCTCGGAATCGGGTGCGATCACGTCGGCGAATGCCTTGCCCAGCATGAGAACGACCGGGAGGAGGATCGCTGCGAGAGTCGCCGCAAACGAAGGGCGCTGCTGCTTCTCTTCTTCACCTCGATCTTCGCCTGTGACAAAGAGATCCGGAACCTTCACGTCGACCCACCGCGCTGCGTACTTGCTGAAGACCGGTCCGGCGAGAACAACAGTGGGGATCGCGACGAGCACACCGAGTGCGAGGGTGAGGCCGAGGTTTGCGTTCAATGCCGAGACTGCAACCAGCGGCCCTGGGTGCGGGGGAACCAAACCGTGCATGGCCGAGAGGCCGGCGAGGGTGGGGATCGCGATGCGCATCAGGGACAATCCGGATCGCCGCGCGACGAGGATGATGACCGGCATCAACAGAACGAGACCGATCTCGAAGAACATCGGCAGACCGATGACAGCGCCGACCAGAGCCATGGTCCACGGGAGTGCCTTGGTGCTGGAGCGGCCGACCAGTGTGTCGACGATTCGGTCGGCACCACCGGAATCGGCCAGGAGTTTGCCGAACATCGCGCCGAAACCGATCAGGATTCCGACGCTTCCCATGGTCGATCCGAAACCGGTGGCGAATGCTGCAACCGACTCTGCCGAACCGAGGCCGGCCGCCAGACCGACACCTACCGCGCCGATGGACAGCGCGAGGAAGGGATGCAGGTCGAGCCAGGTGATCAGCGCGATGATGACCGCGACGCCGGCGACTGCAGCGATGATCAATCGTGCGTCGCTACCAGCGGGGACGACCTCGGCCGCCAGCAATGCTGTGGTGTTCATAGGGACTCCCAGTCCGATGAGTGATTGAGGTCACTGTTCCTTAATTAACCTACAATTTCAAGAGCAGACACTAATTTGTAGTATTTATTCGCCTTGCACCGGGCTTACTCCATACGCATGGGACGATCTACGTATGCCTTCTGTCCCGTTTCAGCAGTTACACGACTCGATGCTGGAACAGCTCGGCCAAGACATAGTCGGTGGTGTGCTCCCCCCGGGAACCACGATCTCCGCCGACGAGGTGGCAACGCGCTACGACGTGTCGCGAACCGTCATCCGCGAAGTTGTCCGCGTTCTCGAATCTCTCGGATTGGCTTCAGTTCGTCGACGCGTCGGAATCACCATCCTGGGCTCCGAACACTGGAACTCGCTCGACCCCAATGTCATCCGCTGGCAACTGGCCGGTCCTGATCGGTTCGAGCAGCTTTCGATCCTGAGTGAACTCCGTTCCGGTATCGAGCCCCTGGCGGCGCGACTGGCCGCAACTCGCGCAACACCCGAGCAGTGCGGCGCTCTGACCGCAGCCGTCATCGGCATGTCAGCTACCTCTCGCGCTGCCGATACCGGTGCCTATCTCGGCCATGACTCCGACTTCCACCGCACCCTGCTCGCCGCCTCCGGTAACCCGATGCTGCGGGCGATGTCGCAGATCGTCGTCGAGATACTCGAAGGCCGCACACGCCACTCCTTGATGCCCCACGAAGCCGACCCCGAAGCGATTCACCTGCACGGAGTGGTCGCATCAGCCATTCAGTCCGGCGACGCCGACGCTGCAGAAACCGCGATGCGCTCGATCGTCGCGGAATCCGCAGAAGCGGTCGAAACAATGCGCGAAAGCCCCGAACCGCCGCCTCATCTGTAAGTCGAGCCACAGACTCGCCGGAATTGGCCCGCAACTGCTCCGCAAGTGGAACGCTTGGCGCCATGACAGCACTCGCTACCCAGAACAGCGCACTCTGATGGCCCGCCCGGTACGCGTCGTCGTCCTCGGTGCCGGATCGTGGGGAACCACGGTGGCCGGCCTCGCTGCCCGCAACACTCCCACCCTGCTGTGGGCACGAAATTCCGAAGCGGCCGACGAGATCAATTCGCAACGGACCAACTCCAAATACCTTGGTGAGCGCAAACTTCCCAAGGGACTCAAGGCAACCTCGGATCTGGTCGAAGCCGCTCGTGAAGCGGACGTACTCGTATGTGGGGTGCCTTCGCACGCCGTTCGCGCCACCCTCGCCGAGATCGCCAACGAGGTTCGGGCGTGGGTCCCGGTGTTGTCACTGTCCAAGGGCCTCGAGCCCGGCACCCGGCAGCGCCCCACCGAAGTGATCGCCGAGTGCCTGCCCGGCCATCCCGTCGGACTGCTCGCGGGCCCCAACATCGCCAAAGAGATCGTCGACGGCATGGCCGCGGCATCGGTCGTGGCCACCCAGGACGATCGCGTCGCCGCCGCGCTGCAACCCCTGTTCGCGTCGTCGGTCTTCCGTGTCTACCGCAACACCGACGTGCTCGGCTGTGAACTCGGCGGCATCCTCAAGAACATCGTTGCCATCGCCTCGGGCATGGCCGACGGCCTGGGAGTCGGGGACAACACTCGTGCGATGGTGCTCGCGCGCGGTCTCGCCGAAATGACCCGACTCGGTGAAGCGATGGGCGCCAACCCGCGCACCTTTGCCGGCTTGACGGGCGTCGGCGATTTGATCGCCACCTGCATGGCTCCGACTTCTCGCAACCGTCGCGTCGGCGAAGCTCTGGCGCAGGGATTGACCGTCGAGGAGGCGGTCGCCAAGCTCGGCCAGGTCGCCGAGGGAGTAAAAACTGCCCCTACCGTCATGGATCTGGCTCGCGAATACGGAGTCGACATGCCGATTGCCGCGGAGGTCGAGGCCGTCATCGGTGGTCGCCAAAGTGCCAGCGACGCATATCGCGGACTTCAGAAGGTTGCCCCGGGCGGCGAGCACGAGGTGGCGTGAGGAAGATCTACAGGTATCTAGCGATTTGGCTAGATACCTGTAGATCGCCCGAGATCACGGAATTGGAGCGTCGACGAAAATGTCGATAGCCAACGGTGACTGACCGCCGTACTGCGAGAAGTCCGAAATCCCCGCCTCGCGCAGGACATCGACGTCGAGCACCGTCCGACCGGTATCCGTGCCGGCGGGACGTCCGAGAATCTCGATAGCCGCATCAGCCATGATCTCGGGTGAACGCGAGTGATCGATACTTTCGTCTCCCCCGAGCAGGTTTCCGACGGCCGCCGTGGCGATCATGGTCTCCGGCCACAGACAATTACTCGAAATCGGTGCACCTGAATACTCCGCGGCGATACCCAAGGCCGCCAATGTCATTCCGTATTTGGCCAGCATGTAGCCCGGATGAGCACCCAACCAGTGCGGCGAAAAGTTGAGCGGTGGCGACAGCGTCAATACGTGCGCGTTGGCCGAAACCCGAAGGTACGGAAGGCACGCTCGGGTGAGCGCGAAAGTGCCACGGACGTTGACCTGCTGCATCAGATCGAATCGCTTCATCGCGAGGTCTTCGGTTTTCGAAATGTCGAGGACGCTCGCGTTGTTGACCACGATGTCGATACCACCGAAGTGCTCTACCGCTGCATCGACGGCGTGCGCGATGTCGTCGTCGTTCCTCACGTCACCGACGACGGGAACGGCATGACCCCCAAGCTCGTTCAACTCGTCCACAGCCGTGTGGATAGTTCCGGGCAACCGGGGGTCAGGCGTATCGGTCTTGGCGAGCAACACGATATTTCCGCCGCGGCGCGCTATCGCACGGGCGATGGCAAGTCCGATGCCACGGCTTCCCCCGGACATGATCGCGGTTCGTCCGCGGAAGTTCTTGTCGTCCAAAACGAATCCTTGTCATCGTCGACGGTCTTCGTCGCTGCGGTTGTGGCCGCGGGAAGTCCCGGCACGACCACTCGTCGACTTCCACGATATGAGCGCCTTCACGCGATGACTACGGCCGCGGAGCATCAATAATCGTTGATCCATTGTCCCGTCAGGACAACTGATCAATGCGGTCAGCCACCCACCGGGCGCAGGATCCACCATCCGCCGAGCACGAGCACCGCGACGTTCACGAGCAGAAACAAACCGACCCAGACGATCGCGGGTATCGGTGAGAGCCTGGCCAATTGGTCGGCGTCCGAGTCCGGTGCCCCGCCTCGCCGCATTCGCTGCCGTTGAAGTTCCACGACCGGGCGTGGTCCGGCAAAGAGGAGGAAGAGCGTCAGGAAGTACGCTGCGGCCACTTGCTGCTCCTGGGTCCCCCACCAGACGAGCCCGAACAACACGGCTCCCACGACTGCAAGTGAGAAGACTCCGTAGAGGTTTCGGATCAGAACCATCATCACCGCGATGACGAATACGCCGATCCACAGCACCGAGACCGCACGCTGCGCGCCCAACAACCCGGCCGCGCCGAGTCCGAGAATCGACGGTCCGACGTACCCCGCGAACGTCATCAGAATGACGCCGAAGCCGGTCGGTTTGCCCGACGAAATCGCGACACCCGACGTATCCGAATGCAGGCGAAGACCTTTCAACCGTCGACCGACCAGGACGGCGACGATCAGGTGAGCACCCTCGTGTGCGATGGTGACGACGTTACGGGCGATCCGCCACAGGTGTGGTTCGAGAACAATGATCACGGCGATCAACGCGGCCAGTTGAACTACCCACGCCGGTGGATTGGGACTGAGCGCCGCCACCCGATCCCACGCGGTTTCGAGCGCGTTCACTCCGCTTGTCCGCGCAGGTATCGGCCGAAGTGCGGGACCGTGAATCCGATGGATCCACGTTCTGCCGAATAGATCAGCCCCTTCTTGATCAGTCCATCGCGTGCCGGCGACAGGGAAGCCGGCTTGCGCCCCAACTCGACGGCGATCTTCGCGGTTGCGACGGGCCCGTCGTCACCGGCGAGATCGGCCATGGCGCGCATGTACTCACGCTCCGCGGGCGTTGCTCGCTCGTACCGCGATCCGAAGAAACCGACAGCGAGTTCTTCCTCAGCCGTCGGCGCGCCGACGCGCACGTCTTCTGCCGTGATCGGACTCGACGCCGCCACATCCCACGTGGCTTTTCCGTAGGCCTGAACGAAGTACGGATACCCGTCAGCCGCTTCGTACAGAGCGTCGAGCGCGGATTCGGTGAACTCGACGTCCTCACGCTCGGCAGGTGCGATCAGCGCCTGATCTGCAGCTTCACGCTCGAGGCGGTCGATCCGGTGGTAGCTGAACAGGCGCTCCGAGTAGCTTTTCGACGCCGACAGCACAGCAGGCAGATGCGGAAGCCCCGCCCCGACGACGATCAACGGTGCCGCGTCCTGACTCAACTCGTGGCAGGCCCCGCAGATCGCCGAGACATCCGCGGCACCGAGGTCCTGCATCTCGTCGATGAAGATGGCGATCCCGACGCCGACATCCCTGGCCAGCGACGACGCGTCGAGCAGCAACTCGACGAGGTCGATCTCGATGTCGCCGCTGTCTGCCCGACCCTTGATCGCGGGTGCATCGATGCCTGGCTGCCAGCGCTCGCGCATTCCCTTGTCCGCAGTGGCGCGTAGGGCAAACGATTTGAGGACTCCGAGGAACTGCTCGACCCGCTCGGGATCGCGATGGGAGACCGCGATCTCTCGGACTGCCATGTGCAGCGCCGACGAGAGTGGGCGTCGTAAATCCTGATCGGGGCGCGCCTCGATCTTGCCGGTCCCCCAACTTCGGGAGATCGCGGCCGAACGCAACTGATTGAGCAGGACGGTCTTGCCGACGCCACGCAAGCCGGTGAGGACAACACTTCGTTCCGGGCGGCCACGCGCAATTCGCTCGAGAACGACGTCGAAGGCGTCGATCTGCTTGTCGCGCCCGGCGAGTTCCGGCGGGCGTTGACCGGCACCGGGGGCATACGGATTGCGCACGGGGTCCATGCCCATCGACGGTACAAGCCGAATAGACGAATATCCCGCTCTCTAGCGCGTGTCCTAGAGAGAACTAGGAACCGCAATATCGGCTCGACCTTGTCGAACCGGGCTCCGGCATCGTCGTCTAACCTTCCAGGCTTGACGCTCGGGCGAAGTCCCCGGCCACGTGGGCCCCAATTGCCCCGGCCAGAATGATTGCCGGATGCGCCGCGGCAAGATAGAGCCCCGACACGCCTTCGGCGAAGCCCAGCAGCGGGCGGCCACCACGCGGGATGGGACGGTCAGCGACTACCGCCTCGATCAGTTCCACTTGGTCACCGTCCACGAGCTGACTGCGGATCGCGTGCAGCGTCGGCCCCGCAAGCTCACGAGCATCTCCGGAGAACCCGGCCGGAACATCTTCAGCCGCAATCAGTGTCGTGTCGTCCAATTGCCGGATCTCGAAATCCGGAGAGGACAGTATTCCGTTCACCAATGGGTGGGGCGTCGAGAATCTGATGAGGCAACACGGGGAGGCGTCGACCTCGACGTCGACTCCCGCCGACGCCGCGAGTCCAGGGATCGCGGTACCCGCAGCGAGCACGGTGGCCGATCCGTAGACGGGACCGTCGGCAGTCATTACTCCGTACACTCTCATGCCCTCCGTGAGCACCCCGCGCGCACTGACATCGGAATACACTGTGGCACCGCACTCTTCGGCACCTCGCAGGAGCGATCGAGCGAACGCAACCGGGTCAACGCCACCGTCATCAGGCGCGTACGCTGCGACCGAGGGGGCCGTCCGCAATCCCGGCTCACGAGCAAGGATTTCCTCTTTACCGATGAGGTCGACGGGATGGCCGAGTGCTCGATGAGCATCTACGAACGCTCGAGTCTCCGCTTCCGTCTCTTCCCAGGTGATCGCGCCTCTGCGGCGCAAACCGATTGGCTCGACGAGTTCGCGCTCCAGGCGGTCGAATTCGACTGCAGCGCCTTGCCGGAACGGATCTGAGTAAGTTTCTGCGGCACTCTTCGAGAGGCCGACCCAGGCAAAGGAGTTGCCGGTCACCCCTCCTGCCACCGAGCCGTGGTCCAGCACCGTGACTCGGAGACCAATGCGCGCCAGGTGATACGCGATCGACGCGCCGACGACACCGGCACCAATCACCAGGATCGGACTGTCGTTTCGGCCATTCGGATGCGTCACCAGTGGACCATATCTGCGAGCCGCAACCTGGATCCACTCAATTTGGATGCGAGGACTTCGGCGGTTAACGGAGGACTAGGCCTGTTCCCGCTCGACGTACATCGGGAACGATACGGTGTGCTCATGCTCTGGCGTTGGTTCGCAGTCGTGATCGTCATCCTCGCTGTTGCCGGCATTTGGCACGTGACCATCCCCGATCGACCAGTTGCCGTAATAGTCGACGCCGAGACGCTGGGGTGCGCGACCCCGTATCCGATCGGCCCGCTCCAGACGACATCAACGGCGACGGTTCCAGACGATTTCGTACCCGTCGCCGCAGTCACGTGCGACCCGTTTGTCAGCGACAACGTGGCAGCCGACCGAACCGTCAGCTTCTCTGCTCATCGTTGGGAGGGCGATTTCAGTCGGGCGGTGGAAATGCTGAACCGCTCGTCCGCGCACAAGACTTGGTTCCCCGAAGGCTGCGGTGACAACTACAGCCTGGCTGTCCTGGACCAATTCTGGTTGGTCGACGATCGAGGCCGAGCAACTCGGCCGGGGTATCCCTCCGATTCGTGTGGACTGCCGAAACCCGGTGGCCTGGCCGCCATCAAGGAACTGACACCGGTCGGCAGTACCGAACACCGAATAGCGTTGTCCGACGACCAGATCTACGAACTGTCGCATTGTCGGCCGGCCTACCGACCAGCCACAACAGGTACCACGGCGCTGACGTCGCTGTCGGCGGGCAGCGTTTTCTGCCGATTCTCCGCCACCGAATTCGTAGGCACATCGTCTACGACGGAAACCTTCGACGGACTTTCACCCGCTCCCGACTGTGACGCGGTGGCCACCGAGGTGGCGTCGACGATCTACGTGGACCGTCCTACGAACGAGGAACGATTACTCACCGTCGAACTCGACGGCTGTCGGCGCGTCATCGCCGACGGATACGCACCGATGCAAGCGTCGGACGAGCTGTTGGTGTCTTTCCGGTAGTGCTGCGCCACAATGCAGTTGATCTCCCGCCCGGATGCGTAGGTCCCGATGTGACCAGTGACAGCCCGCAATCCTGTCAGGCGCCCGGGAACTGAAGGTGCGCCTGGGTCTTTCCCAGAACCGTCTGGCCCTTGTGCATGACGGTGACATCGATACGCACAGTCCGCGTTGTGGAGTCGATCCGCGCGATCTTCGCAGCGATGGAGAGATCAGCACCATCGACGGCATCGACTACGACGGGCCGAGTAAAGCGAGTTTCATACGAGATCACACCGCTCGGGTCACCAACCCAGTCGACGATGGCCTGCAAAGCAATTCCGGCAGTGAGCATTCCGTGCGCCAGAACTCCCGGTAGCCCAGCCGCAGTAGCGATTGCGTCGTTGAAATGGATCGGGTTCATGTCGCCGGAGGCACCGGCGTAGCGAACTAGGTCATCACGAGTGAGGACCAGATCAACCTTCGCGACGATGTCACCAAGGACGAGGTTTCCGAAAACCGGCACGGCGGGTACGGTCATGCGCCTTCTCCTCGCGCCAGCAGGGTCGAGGTGACCGTTGCGACCAAAGCGTCGGTCACGTCGTGGATCTCGGAAACTGTCGACAGGATCGCACTGCCTGCTCGCACTGTCACCCCTGTAATCGTCAGTGTCGTAGACAGGTCATCGCCGGCGACTATCGGACGCTGATGCTCGATCTTCTCGGAAGTATGGACCACACGAGTCGGATCGAGCCCAGTATCCGGCGTGCGCAGCAGTGCCATGATCGCTCGCTGCTGGACAACGGTTGTGAATGTTGTCGGCGCGATGACATCGACGAACCCGGCCTCCCTGGCGAAATCGACATCATGGTGCAAGGGATTGCTCGAACGCACCGCCAGAGCGAACTCGCGAATCTTCTCGCGCCCGACAAGGTACGAAGACGAGGGAAACACCCGGCCGGCGAGCGCTGGGTTCACAGGAGACATCCCGGAATACTAACGGCGGCCGACTTCGGGTTCATTCGTGGCCTGAGGTCTCGTCGGCCCGAGAATGCGATCGAGGAGACGCTCAACCAACTGGGCCGCCAATTCTGCTGTGGCGTAGCCGGGAAGCATCCCCTGGGCGAGCCCGGCGACAGCCGCCAGAATGAGCTCGGCGTCGAGGTCGGGATCCATTGACGGCGCAACCGCGTCCCGATTGGTCACTCGTTGAAGCTGGCCGGAAATGAGCGCTGTCAACTCTCTTGGGGCAGTGAGGGTTTCCTCGGCGGCGATTCCTTGTCCGGTCAGTGCGGCAGCGTGGAAGGCACCGAGAACAATCGCTTCCTCCCGACGTTGTCGATCGAGTGGGAGCATGCCGACAAGGAACGCTGAAATAACCTCGCGGGGTGTCGCTTCCGCGCCAAGAACAGACAACTCCTGCATCAAGCGACCACCCGCATCCTGACGCACAGCTTGATGCGTCGCGAGAAGGAATTCCCGCTTCGTGCCGAAGTAGTACTGCACAAGTCGCACCGAAATCCCAGCCTCGGCAGCAACGGACTGAAATGTCACCGCCGCGAGCCCACCGTCGACAATCACTCGCCGCACCGCATCGGTGATCTCCCGTTGCCTCACTTCATGGTCGACCAGTCGCGGCATGAGGCTGTCCTTCCCCTTTCGAATGGATGACTTTGACTCGTTAATGATACGCACGTACCGCATTAGTGATACGGTCATACCATCAAAATTGAATGCAGCGAGAGGGAGGCTCATGCCGAAGATCGGACGATTCAAGAACGAGTCATCAAAGCAGGCGTACGAGAGCATCTACCGAGAACTGGAAGGCACCTGGCCGGTTCCGTCGACACAACTCGACGTGCCGACATCGTTCGGAACCACCCATGTCCGTAGTTCGGGGACCGGCACGGAAACGCCGATCGTCCTGGTGCACTCTCTCGGGGCCAACTGTCTGCAATGGCACATCGTCATCGAGGACCTGTGCCGAGACCGAGTCGTGTACGCAATGGACACGATCGGCACACCAGGCCGCAGTGTCCAGACTTCTCCATTGACCGGGGAATCCGACTTCGCCACCTGGATCAGCGAGGTATTGAACGAACTCAAGGTCGATCGCGTCCACCTGGTCGGCTACTCGCAGGGCGCGTGGCACGCCGTTCTCGTAGCACTGCACGCCCCTGAACGACTGGCGAGTGTGACGCTCATCGAGCCGGGCGGAGTCTTCGACAAGCCCTCGTGGCGCGTACTGCTGAAGATGGTCCGCGCCGGTATACGCCGCACCGACAAAAATATTCGCAAACTCAACGATTGGCTGTCCCCCGGGTACGTTCTCGGCGACCTCGAGTTCGCCCTCGCCAAGGAAGCACTGAATTATCGGCCCGGTGTGGGGTGGGCACGAATGCTCAAAGATGCAGAAGTGCAGTCGATCTCGGTTCCAATGCTCGTAATCTCCGGCGCCGAGACGGTGGTCTCCAACCCCGAGCAGGTGGCCGCGAGGTTAGCTGATCTTGTACCTGAAGCCGAAGTGGAGATTTATGCCGGAACCGGCCACGGAATCCTGGGACACATACCTGATCGGGTAATTCCCCGACTCATGAAGTTCGTCCGCAATCATGACGACGCGAAGCGGACGTGATCTCGCGGACCAGCCGCCGACAAGGTAGTGATGAAGCCGGTCAATCAGCCGGCCAAGGCGGTACAACTGACAGATGAGAACATTCCTCTCCGACCGCCGCGGTCAGGTAATGGTGGCCGTTGCCGCCGCCATTTTGGTCGTAGCGGGAGGTCTGTGGTGGACGAAGACCATCTCCTTCACCGAAACTGCAGTAGTTCAGTTCAGTAGTAATCGAACCGGACTCTACGACGGGTCCCCGCGCGATGCGTACATCAGCGAACGGGAAGCCTCCAACGGCATGTCTGTTCCTGCTGAAAAACTCGCGCAGATACTCGGCGGCAGTGCTTCCGACTACGAGTCCGATCTGACGATCACAGATGCGGACGTACCTGGGCTCGCGGTGACGGCCCGAGGTCGAACCCCTAGCGCTGCCCGAGCATTGGCGACCGACGCCGCCGAAGCTCTCTGTTCGATGTTCGAAGAAGCCAACGCAATGACTTCCGGAGGGTTCACGTTCACCGTCGTTCCACCCGGGAACTGACGGATCTATGGTCAGTAGCGCGGCTGCACCAGGTTTATGCCTGTTCCCGCTCGGCGGCGAGGGCGACCGCCTGTTCAAAGGTATGGACGAGCACTGCACGTCGAGCGACCTTGTGATCCTCGTCCGGTTCGAGTTCGTCAATGTAGCCATCCCACACGCGCAGATATCGATCGCGCCAGTCGATCAGCACTTGCGTCGATGGAAACGTCACACCGACTCGTTTCGTCTGGGCAATATCGGTGAGGATCTCGAGCCACGCCGGCACCATCTCCCCGCCCCATTCATCCGGCTCCAGACTCGAATCGTCTTCGAACTCGGCAGTGATGTCGTCCACGATTCGACCGGTCAGGGCCCCCAACCCATCCGCGACGGTGTCACTGTCAAAGTTCCCCGGACCCCAGACTCCCACAAGCCCTCCCATATCGATTGCGGATAAATTCAGGTCGACAGTCGCGTTCCCGTCGCAGCAGGCCGTGAGCGTGCTCGCAGTCGCAGGTCGGCAATTGCAAATTGGAGAATCTGCCGCCCGCTCAGTCAGAGCTTGCGGTCATTGGCGCCCGCCCAAATCGGACTGTCGACTATCTTCCGAAACTTCGGCGACCCACCGATTGCTGAAATTTTGAGCATCAACCAGTTCCAGATTCTCACAGCCACCTCCGCGTCGTATTTCACCGTCAACACTAACCGACCGACGGGACTCTTTTGGCTACCGGTACACCACTATGCGTCGACCAGTTAGATCAGGTGTGAACTCGAACTGGCGTAACAGATCGCCGGGAACTGAAGGAGCGCTTGGGTCTTTCCCAGAACCGTCTGGCCCTTTGTGCGTGACGGCGATTGGTTCTGGGTGCATCGATCCGGTCGGAAGCACTGCGATGTTGTCGGCACACGGAATTGCGCTCGGTGGAGATCGAGGATCCGTATCCACGGGTGTCGCAGGCAATTCCTGAAGATTCGTAGGGGAATTAGCTGCGCATCGCCACCCCCAACAGCGATTCCGTCGATCGTGTAACAACCACACGAAGAACAGCCATCGATCTCCGAAAGGAAGACTGATCCGGCGAGACCGCAAGGTAGTGTCACATCTGCCCAGCAAAACTCGCCACGATCTCGAGAAGACGGTCGGCTCTGCCAACTGCCACCGCTGACGTTACGACGTTGCTGGGCAGGTGTTTACGAAGAAGGATTTCGCACGCGGGGTACCGATCGCTGATGGGACTGATCACCCCTTCTCTGAAAGATGTTGGTAACGAATCGAACCCCGAGCATAGAGGTGCAACGATTGGGCGAGTTGATTCAACGCCCCCGGTGTGCGATCTATCTATTTGCGCCAATCATCCTCGGTAACGGTTTAATTCGCCGAACGGGGCCGGGTACTGCAATAGCTGGTCGAGTATTCGATCACGCGTCTTACGCTAAGGAAGGACCGAGAACATGACTGAGGTAATTTCGTGGATTGTCCAGAATCCGATTGGTGCCGTCGTCGCGTTTGTTGCCGACATCGCAATATTGACGATGTCGTCTGTCGCGGGATACTCGTAACCGAATCCGCCCGTCCTTCACGGTATTCCTAAGTCGAGGAACTACATTCGAAACGCAGAGGGCAACCAACCGCAGCGTACCGTCGGCGCTCGTCACTGACCTTTCGTGGCCTCATATGCCCAACTGCGCCGGGTCCGTACTGACGTCCCTCGTGTCGAGTGTCATACCACCAGTTTCAATCAATCACGCCATCACTACTCAGGAGGAATCACAATGGGTTCGATCAACGCATTCAACGAATGGGTCAACCAAGCTACGTATGCGGGCGACCCGTTTGCCACCGCCATAGCGATCGTCCAGTTCTTCGCGGTGAGTCTCGTCAACCTGTTCACCGGCGGCCCCATTCTTTAAAGGAGCCCACTCGGTTCCACTTCTGCTCGGCGTCCATCGCAGCCTGTTCTTCGGCTGTACAGCTCCGCGCGAAGGGGGCCGGGACATCGCTGACGAGCATGATGCGTAGTTCGGCCTCGCGGATGGTCAGTGAACGCAGTTTTGGACGGTCGATCAGGACGAGTCGCCATCGGAGCGAATGAACACCGAAGTGCCCAAGCATGTTCGACGCTTGGGCACTGTCGGGCTTGTTACCCGTCAGTCGGGGTGGGCTCGGGGTTTTCCTGGATGTATCGCAGATTGCGAACCCGTACGCTATCGCAATGGACTTGATGGTCTGGATCGTCACGACGCCATTTCTTGCGGCAGCACTGGCGGGTGTGATGCGACGAACGCTGGGGACGAGAGTCGGATGGCCACGAACACTTCTGGTCGCGGTGATAGCGCTCTCGGTGGGTGTCCCCCTGTCTGGCTACGCCGCGACATTCGCAGGAATTGCCAGCCAGGACGATCAACTTCTGGTGAGCGTGGGAGTAGCGCTCACGTTCTTCGGAGTTGTCGCACTCTGGGTATTCGCGGCGTGCCTGGCAGTACTGGTCTTCCTCGAAGTTGTCCTTCCAACGGGGTCCATACCCGGCCCGCCAGAAGCATTGCAGCGCAGCCGAAAATCGTGGCGCCGAACGAAGCGGTACGTCCAGATCATGGGCATCGTCGTGCGAGCGGGAGGCGGGCCCGCTCTCCGTGCTGGGCCATCAGCGCCTCAGTTCGGGGATGCACTGGTGGAAGTAATCAACCGGTGCGGTGTCACTTTCGTCAAGTTGGGACAGATCCTCGGCACGCGAGACGACCTCATACCACCCGAGTTGGCTCACACCCTCTCTTCTCTGCAAAGTTCGGCACGCCCGGCTGATCCCGACCGTATCGCGGAGCTACTGGCATCGGAACTCGGCGACGCGCCAGAGTCGGTGTTCGCGTCGTTCGATGTGGAGCCGTTCGCCGCCGCCTCTGTCGCACAGGTACATTCCGCGCGCACCGTTGAAGGCGTCGACGTTGTGGTGAAGGTTCAACGTCCCGAGGCGAGCGCACAAGTGAGCGTGGATTGCGATATCTTCCTTCGCGTTTCGGCGCTCGCGGAGACCCGTTTTCCCTGGGCACGCGATATCGGAGTTCATCGACTCGCCGGGGGCCTCGTCACGTCACTACTCGAGGAACTCGACTACCGCACCGAATCAGCGAATACCGGCGCGATTTCTTCCACCATGTCGAACCGCCCGGATATCGTCGTTCCGCACATCTACCCCAACCTCAGTAGTGGACGGGTGCTCGTGATGGAACGGCTTCACGGCACACCGCTCTCCGACGGTGAGGCCGCGCTCACCGGCCTCGACCGCGACACCCGCAGCAGCGTCGCCAACGAACTTCTTGCGTCGTTGCTCGACGGGATCTTTGTCCACGGGGTGTTTCACGCGGACCTTCACCCCGGCAACATCATGATCCTCGATGACGGCCGGGTCGGGCTCCTCGACTTCGGCGCAGTAGGGGTTCTGGACGGCGAGACACGGATCTTGTTCGCCGTGCTCCTCAACGCTGCCCTCGCAGGTGATCCGGTGGCGACAGTCGACGCGATGCTGATGGCATTCGACGTACCGCCCGAAGTTGATCGCGGAGCACTACGTCACCAGGTGGGCCGAGAGATCACCCTGCTCAGTGTCCAACCCAATGTTTCCATGGCATCGTTCGCGCGAATGTTCACCGTGCTTCGAGAACACCGAATCGGAGTGCCGGGAGACGTCGCCGCCGCTTTCCGTTCGCTCGCGTCTTTGGAGCGCGCCCTCCGGCTCCTGGATCCGCAGATCGACCTCGTCGCTGCTGTTCGGGCCGAAGTACCCCGACTGTTGACCCAGGTCGCCAGCCCGACTGCAGCCGCGCAGGCAATCCTGTCGACGACGGCGGTCACAACCGCGGTGGTCAGGCGCCTGCCTGGTCAGCTCGACCAGATCGCGACCTCGATCGCGTCGGGAAGCTTCACACTTCGCACTCGCTCGGTCGCACACCCCGACGACAGGCGATGGCTACGACGGTCGGCGAACAACGCCCTGGGTATGGCGGCGGGAGTGACCGCGCTGATTGTCGCGGCGATCCTGCTGTTCGTGCCTGGCGGACCACAACTCACACCTCAGCTGTCGGGCTATGCACTCGTGAGTGCGGTACTGGGCTTCGTCGGCGTCGTTCTGTGCATGCGGACCGTGTTCCGTTTGTTCACGCTCGACAACAGGTAACCGAGAACTGATCTTCATCGCTTGATCTCGATGTCGTCGAAGTCGAGCGCCAGGAGCGTCGGGCGCGAGAGAACGCGGCCGCCTGGCCCTCTCGGGAGCACACGTCGTCGAGTGGGAAACGTGAGGCCGTCGAACTCGCGATGCTGGTCGCAGTAGAGAGCAGCTTTCGCCCAGTTGCCTACCGGTTCGGCGACGAAGTCGTGACGGCGGATGAGGCCACCGTTGTCGACATAGAAAGTCTGCTGCCGGCAATGGGTATCGATCGCCGGCGCGAACGTTGCCTGAAGTCGTCGCCATTGCTGCCCGGATTCCTGCCAAGGTTCGGCTTCGGCGACAGTGATGTCGTCGCGGGCGAGCAGCAGCGGTGCCGTCAGATAGTTCCAAAAGGCGTAGCCGGCGAAGTAAGCGGTGTCGAGTGCGTCCCAGTGGAGGTTGCGCCGGACTCCACTCAACCCGAAAAACGCTGAACGTGGGTTGGTTCGACTCCCGAGTTCTTCGCCGTCACGAGTTCCGATCCGCACGACGCCCTTGTCGAACACAGCGCACTCGCCGACACGCGGAAAGTCTTGGAGGACAGTGCGTTGCTCGGCGACTTCAACCTCGACCGTGAACTTCGCCAACTTGTTGCCTGGGAAGCGCTGAGGCAGCAGACCGCCCAAACGTCCCCGTGCCGTGATCGCTAAAACGGACTGCCAATGTTCGACTCCGCCATGTGCGGTGAGGACTTCATCGAGTAGTTCGTTCATATGTCGACGCTCTCCGTCCCCCGACGGAACTGTGGAAATCAGCGATCAGACGGACGCGTAGTTGTAGTTGCGTTCCTCCCGCGGTACCACTGCCACCCCGCGGTGATGATGACAGCGCCGGCAAGGGACCCGAGGATGCCGCTCGGGCGCAATGATAATCCGTCGCCTGCAATCAAACTCACGAGCAATCCGCCGACCAGCGAACCACCGATTCCCGCGATGAACGCGAAGGTCCAGTCCACTCGTGCGGTCGTTTTCCCCAGAATCAGCTGGGCTCCCGCTCCGATGACGATCCCGAACAGGAGTATTCCGATGATGAGCATGAGACAAGGCCCTTTCGTGGAGTGACGACGCAAGGCGCGAACGACTTACTCTGCACCATCTTTCCGGTATGTCTCTTATGTCGTGGTGAAATCCGTGTGAAAGATCGTCGTCGCCCATTCCACGTTGCTAGGTCGATGCCAGTGTCGTCGCCCAGCGGTAGTCCGCCTTACCGGCCGGGGTTCGCTTGACTTCATCGACAAGCACGATCGTGCGCGGCACCTTGTATCCGGCCAACGTCTTGCGGCAATGTTCCTGTACCGCTTCGAGAGTCAGCTCGTCGGATCCGGGGTAGGTCGCTATCACCGCTGCGACCTGCTGCCCCATGCGCGCATCGGGGGCTGGGACAACGAGCGCGTCGGAGATCGCCGGATGTGCGTGAAGGGCAGCCTCGACCTCTTCGGCGAAGACCTTCTCGCCACCGGTGTTGATGCACTGCGAGCCACGCCCCAGGAAGACAATGGTGCCGTCTGCTTCCACCTTGCCCATGTCGCCGAGCACCGAAAGGCGGGTGCCGTCGGCGCGGGTCGGGAACGTGCGGGCGGTCTTCTCTTCGTCCTTGTAGTACCCGAGCGGGACGTTTCCGATGCGCGCGATGTAGCCCACGTCGTCGGAGCCCGCTGGAATCTCTTCGAGGCGCTCGTCGACCAGAATCATGTTCGGCGAGGGCGGCATTCGCAGATTGCCCGCCTCGTCGATGGAGAAGGCGCCGTCGTTACCGGACTCGGAGGCTCCGAAGTTATCCCGCAGCAGCAGGTCCGGCTTCACCGCCAGCATGCGATCCCGCACGCTGGTGGACCAGATCGCGCCACCCGAGGTGATCGAGAACAGGGTGCTGAAATCGACCTCGTCTTTGCGTCGTTCCATCTCGTCGACCAACGGCAGTCCCATGCCGTCGCCGACGATCAAGATCACCTGTACCGAATCCTTCTCGATCGCTTCGACGACCTTCTCCGCGTCGAACTCGCGTCGTAAAACAACTCGCGCACCGAGGGTGAGGAAGGTGAACAGCGAGTACAACGCGGCGCCATGCATCAGCGGGGCAGCAATGAGGAACGAGAGTTCCGGAAATTCCTTTGCAGCACTGGCAATCTCGGCGAGGTCCTGTCGCGCTCCCTCACCGTACGGATTGCCGCCGGAGAGCGGCTTACGGAAGAAGTCGTCATGACGCCACATGACACCCTTCGGGTATCCGGTGGTCCCGCCGGTGTAGAGGAGGTACACGTCGTCGCCAGAACGAGCGTCGAACTCCCCCACTGGAGACTGTTCACGAGCGTCGTCGAACGAAACCACAGAAACTTCATGCGCTTTTGCTGCTGCGACCAGTTCGGCGTCGACCTCGCCGATCACGATCACCGTCTTCACCTTCGGGCATGCACCGAAGAGGGAAGCAAGGACACGCTGATGCTCGGGGAGTTCCACGACCACCGCGACCGAGTCGGAGTTGGTGAAGATGTACTCGAGCTCCGCGGGTGTGTACCGGTAGTTCACGTTGATCGGGACCGCACGGATCTTGATCAACCCGAGGATCGACGTGACATGTTCGACGCTGTTCTTCAGGAACAGGGCTACATGATCGCCGCGCGAGATGCCGGCTTGCGCGAACAGGTTGGCCGTTCGGTTAGCCTCCGCATCCAACTGAGAGTAGGAGAAGTTCTCTCCCTCGTAAGTCAATGCAACGCGATCAGGGACTGAGCCGGCAACGGTCTCGAATATGTCAGCAAGATTGAACTGCATTGTCTTTCCTTTCAGAGTCCGCGCCGCGACATCGAGGCAGATAACCCTGAATCTAGAACACGTTCCATGTCGCCGGAGGTAAAACGGAACGATTAGCTGATCATTACCTGGACCTGACCTTTATCGGTGCGGCGACGGCCGAGGCTGCCCCACCCGACATCCACTCGGCGAGCAAGGTCTGCCACGACCCGCAATGGCAGCGCAGGTAGGTGACCGTCCCCTCGCTGGTTCGGTGCCGGGATTCGACCTCCCAGCGATGGATGCAACCGATCGGCGTGATCTCTGTTTTCTTCATGCAACGAGCATGATGTAATGGCATTGTGCATCTCAACCCTTACGGCGAATATGCGGTGACGCTGGCCGCCGACCTGGCCAATCGAAACCCCGAGACCTTGGCCGAACTCGTCGAACGCTGCGTCGATGCAGGCATCATTCTCGATTTCCCCATCGCCGAGAAGGACCTCGACGAGACCCTCGACCTTCTGATCGAGTGGTCGAAAATCGTCGACGTCACGGAGGAGGCAGCCCGCGCCGAACTGGTGAACGTCATGCTCGAGCAAGCGTCGGCGTATCCGCGCATGACCAACCACGCGAACGACGGCTGGCATCTGCACTACCGCGATCCCCAACAGTCGCTCGCCGAGGTCCTCAAGGCACTCTTCTCGGTAGGCACGGCGCTACACCTCGTCGGCCGCGGCATGCACCGATTAGGTCGATGCACCCTGGACGAGTGCACCAACATCTACGCGGACACCTCCCGCAACGGCAATCAGCGGTACTGCTCCCCCACGTGCGCGAACCGCGACGCGGTGCGGCGTCATCGTGCACGCAAGTGAGTTGCACCTACTACGACGTGGGACCCACTACCTCGAAATCCGAGCCACCTTGGTACTCGAACTGAAAGCTACCGCCGCTGCTTCCCGAGCTGATCCGATTCCACGCGTCGATCAAGTCCTGAACCGTGTTGTATCCCAGATCCTCCAAAGATCCTGAGAGACTTCCGGTTCCCGCGCCCTCGAACCAGCCGCCGACCACGACTGCCTGCGGAATCGCGATAGTGGGGTTGGTCGGATCGAGCAGTCGAACGCATGCTCCCGCAACGGCGTAAACCCCGGCCGGCAGATTACCGACGGTCCGCGTGATCGTCTGCCCAGGCGAAACGGCAAACAGATCGAGGATGTTACTGACGGTCGGGTACACCAACACGCCAGGCTGGAGCAGCTTTGCCGGATCGCGAATCACGTCGGGGACATCCCTGGCATTGAGGATCGCCACCGTGCAGTTGATGAAGCTGAACCGCGGGTTCGGGTTGGTGATGGTGAAGGTGATCGCATTGTCCGCTGCGCTCACCGATACCGGAGGCGGAAGAATCGCTGGTGCTGCCGACGCCGTCGCCGGAGTCATGACAACCAGTCCCACGACGGCGGCGGACGCCGCGACAATGCTTCCGAGAGCGCGTTTGAATCCACGACTTCGCATTTCCGAACCTCCAGGCAAGTCGGTCAGATCACCAGATGCATGAAGAATAGACCGCTCAGTCGGAAAATTGGGGAGACAGGCAGCGAGCTACCCGAAAAGCCCTTCGAGGCTGCCGCTACCGAACAGGTCGCTCAGGCTTCCGGTATTGATGCCGCTGAACGGTCCACCGATGACAACGAGGCTCGGCACGCCAGGAACGGGCTTACCCAACGTCTCGAGATCGAGAAGATCGGAGCAGGCACCGAGCACGGCGTAGGTTCCGTCCGGAACATCGGTCACGGTATCGGTGACCGTCTGCCCCTTGCCCACGTCGAACAGCGAGGCCGGATCGGTGATCTTGGGGTACACCACAAGGTTCGGATCAAGCAGTTTCAGCGGATCATCAAGCACAGCAGCAGAATCCGCGGCGTTGACGACAAACGCCTGGCACAACGGGGCAATTCCGGTGTTGTTGTTCGTGATCGTCAGCGCCAGATCGTTTCCGGTCACCTTGTACGAGACGACCGGGGGGACCACCTCGGCCGACGCAGTCGCAGGATTGACCATCGCGACGCCTGCCGCGGTTGCAGCGGCGACTGCCACGGTTCCCACTGCGCGACGTACTCCACTCGTGCCCAGCTTCATCGAGGATCCTTTCGTACTGCGCCTTGAGTTCGGCAACAGTGCGCAGCCTAGATCGGATCTAGCGCCCGAAATGGCCCAATTGCACCGCCGGGAGGGCATGCCCGAAAGATCGGGACAAACGTCCCCTTCTCGAAGAGCTAGCTTTTCGACTCAGTTCCCACTGGAGACGAAGGGCGTTCGCACCGGTCCGCCGACCGAACCGTGCGGTGCTACCAATCCACGCTTTTCGAGGATCGGACGCACACCCTCACCGAACTGATACGCCTCTTCGAGATGCGGATAGCCCGACAATACGAAGTGATCCAGTCCGATCGCCGCGTACTCGGCAATCCGATCAGCCACTTCTTGGTGCGAACCGACCAATGCAGTACCTGCTCCCCCTCGCACCAATCCGACGCCGGTCCACAGGTTCGGCGCAATCTCCAGCGACCGCGCTCCGACGCCCTCCTTGTAAGCCGAACCACCGCCGTGCAATTCGAGCATCCGACGCTGACCTTCGGAGCCGGATCGCGCAAGACTCGCCTGAGCCTGCTCGACGGTCGCCGGGTCGAGCGCACTGAGCAGTCGATCCGCTTCTGCCCATGCCTGTTCCGAGGTGTCCCGACTGATGACGTGCAAACGGATTCCGTAGTCGAGGTGACGACCTTGGACTTCCGCGAGGTCGCGGATCCAGGCGATCTTGGCGGCAACAGCGGACGGCGTCTCACCCCAGGTGAGGTAGGTATCCGCGTAGCGCGATGCGACGGTGCCGGCCGCCGGCGAAGATCCGCCGAAGAAGATGGGCGGTACCGGATCCGGAATACGCTGCAGCGTAGCTTTTTCCACGTTGACGTACTCGCCGGAGAAATCAACCGGACCGTTACCGGACCACAACTGGCGGATCACGTCGAGGAACTCACCGCATCGTGCGTACCGTTGGTTCTTGTCGAGGAAGTCACCGAACGTGCGCTGCTCGTGGTCCTCCCCGCCGGTCACGACGTTGAGCAGCAGACGACCGCCCGACTGCCATTGGAAGGTTGCGGCCATCTGGGCTGCCAGCGTGGGGCTGAGCAATCCCGGTCGCAGAGCAACCAGAAACTTGAGTGTCTCGGTGGTCTCGAGCATCATCGCCGTCGTCAGCCATGCGTCTTCGCACCACGCGCCGGTGGGCGTGAGGACGGCTTCGAAGCCGTTCGTCTCGGCGGCCGCGCCGATCTGATTGAGGTATTTCAGCGTCGCCGGACGATCACCGGACATCGAGCTGCCGTGCCCACCCGCCATCAGATTCCGGGAATCACCGTAAGTAGGCAAGAACCAGTGGAAGCGCAGTGACACGGTGATTCCTTTCGTCGACGAACAGGCAGAACTCTTCTGTCATTACAACCACAGTCCACCTCGAAGAACAGGGTTGAAATCACCCTGATCGCTAGGGGTGCCCACTTTCGGCGCTGGCGATACCTTCGTGAATTTGCACCGCGACCCGGGGGCTCCGATGACCACGTTTGCCGAAGTCGAGCACAATTCACCGTTCTCGAACGAGACCGACGACGAGCGGCGCTCCAGATTGAGAACCGTCGTCGCCGCGAGCCTGCTCGGCACGACGGTCGAGTGGTACGACTTCTTCCTCTACGCAACGGCAGCGAGTCTGGTCTTCAACCAACTGTTCTTCCCGAACCAGAGTTCGTTCGTCGGGACCATGCTCTCTTTCGCGACCTTCGCAGTCGGCTTTCTCGTTCGCCCCATCGGTGGAGTGGTGTTCGGTCACATCGGCGATCGCATCGGGCGCAAGAAGACGCTTGCTCTCACGATGTTCATCATGGGTATCGCGACGGCGCTGATGGGCGTTCTTCCGACCGCCGCTCAGATCGGAGTCGTTGCGCCGATTCTGCTTCTGCTGCTTCGTATTCTGCAGGGATTTGCTCTCGGTGGTGAGTGGGCCGGAGCTGTTCTCTTGGCGGTCGAACACAGTCCGGAGAAGAAGCGTGGACTGTTCGGCAGCATCCCGCAGATCGGATTGGCTCTCGGGTTGGCATTGGGCACAGGAATGTTCGCGCTGCTTCAAACAGTCTTCGACGACGACCAGTTTCTCCGTTTCGGCTGGCGCATCGCCTTCGTCCTGAGCCTGGTGCTCGTGATCGTGGGGTTGGTGGTCCGCTTGAAGGTGGACGAGACGCCCGCCTTTCAGGCCGTTCGCGACCTCGAACAGCGCTCGTCCGCCCCGCTCAGGGAAGTCTTTCAAGGAAAAGCCGCGCGAAACACCGTACTGGGCATGTTGTCTCGCTGGGGCGAGGGCGCCGCGTTCAACACCTGGGGCGTCTTCGCAATCACGTATGCAACCAAGACTCTGCATTTCGAAAAGGTTCCCGTACTTCTTGTGGTCACCGTGGCCGCAGTAGTGATGGCGATCTTGCTGCCGTTTTCCGGATTACTCACTGATCGGTTCGGCCCGCAACGGGTCTACATCGTGGGCATCGCCGCGTACGGCCTCGCGATCTTCCCCGCCTTCGCACTGTTCGGTACCGAGAATCTCCTGCTCTTCGGAGTCGCGATGGTCGTGGTCTTCGGAGTGATTCATGCCTTGTTCTACGGCGCCCAGGGAACGCTGTATGCGAGCCTCTACCCCACAGAAATCCGGTACACCGGGTTGTCGGTCGTCTACCAGTTCTCTGGTATCTACGCCTCCGGCGTCACACCTCTGATTCTGACGGCACTGATCGGCGCCAGTGGCGGTTCACCGTGGCTGGCATGTGGATATCTCGTGGCCACCTCGGCGATCAGCGTCGTCGCCACTGCGGCGATCAGGAAGCGTGATCTGCACTTGTAGCTGTCGTCATACAAATATCTTCTTATCTTGCATATTTGCTAGATATAGATAGAAATACCTGCCAAGAAGATCTAATCGAGATACGTCTTCGCATCGGATACATCGGTGTATCGTTTGGGTTCCACCCCGACGGAGGCGCCGATGACGACTGGAACGGACAACTCGCCGGCCAAGCGTGTCACCAAACGCCGTGGTCAAACCAGGCAGCGCCTGCTCGACGCGGCTGCGGACGCCTTCTCTGAATCGGGGTTCGGGCACGCCACGGTCGAGCAGATCTGCGAACGCGGCGGTTACTCCCGAGGCGCGTTCTACTCCAACTTCGATTCACTCGACGAACTGTTCTTCGCGATGTGGGAGCAACGATCTGCAGCAATGCTCGCTGATCTGCGGTTGGCGACGGAGTCGATAACCGCCGGTAACACCGTCGACATCCATGCCGCTGTCGCCCGGATCGTGGCGGTGGTTCCGGTCGACCCGCAGTGGTACCGGATCAACGCGGAATTCACCGCCCACGCGCTCCGCAACCCGGCACTTCGCAAAGCCCTTGCCGACCGTGAAGACGCGATCCTTCGCACCCTGTTGCCCATTGTGGAGGCCGCACTCAGCGACGTCGGGCGAACAATCGTCGGCGACCCGACTGCGTTGGGACGGGCATTGGTCGCAGTGCACGACGGCACCAGCGTGCAGTGTCTCGTCGACACCGACACCAACGCCGCCTTCGCACTGCGCCGCGATATCTTCACTCGAATCCTGCTGTCCTACAGCGAAATAATCCAGAACAACCAATCGAAAGAGGAGCTGTCGTGAGCGAACAAGCTGACGTCATCGTTGTCGGGGCAGGGCTGGCGGGACTGGTCGCCACCTACGAACTGACACGCGCCGGCCGCAAAGTCCTTGTCGTGGAACAGGAGAACGCAGCCAACCTCGGCGCACAGGCATTCTGGTCGCTCGGCGGACTCTTCCTCGTGAACAGCCCCGAGCAACGCCGACTCGGTATCAAGGACTCTCTCGAGTTGGCAATGCAGGACTGGATGGGCACTGCCGGATTCGACCGTGAGCGCGAAGATCACTGGCCTCGCCAGTGGGCCAAGGCGTACGTCGAGTTCGCGGCCGGCGACAAGCGTCAGTACCTGCACGACCTGGGGCTTCGCCTGATGCCGAATGTCGGCTGGGCCGAACGTGGCCGCGGAATGGCTCTTGGACACGGCAATTCGGTACCGCGATTCCACCTCACCTGGGGAACCGGCCCCGGCGTGGTCGATGTCTTCCTGACCAAGGTGATCGCCGCCCAGAAGCGCGGACTGGTCACGTTCAAGCACCGCCACCAAGTCGATCAACTCGTCGTCACCGATGGTGCGGTCACTGGTGTACGCGGAACCGTCCTCGAACCTTCCAGTGATCTGCGCGGCGTGAAGAGTTCGCGCACCCCCATCGGCGAATTCGAGTTCGCCGCACAGGCCGTCGTGGTCACCTCCGGTGGAATCGGCGGCAACTACGAACTGGTGAAGAAGAACTGGCCCGAGCGACTCGGCAAGGCACCGAAGCACATGCTGACGGGAGTACCTGCACACGTCGACGGACGCATGCTCGAAATCACCGAATCCGCGGGCGGAAACATCGTGAACCGCGACCGCATGTGGCACTACACCGAAGGCATCCAGAACTGGAATCCCATCTGGCCCAACCACGGAATCCGAATCATCCCCGGACCGTCCTCGATGTGGTTCGACGCCACCGGCAAGCGTCTGCCCGTCCCCAACTTCCCCGGCTTCGACACGATGGGAACCTTCAAGTACATCCTCGACAGCGGCCACGAGTACACGTGGTTCATCCTCGACCAGAAGATCATCGAGAAGGAGTTCGCACTCTCGGGATCGGAACAGAACCCGGACTTCACCAACCGCGACTTCAAGCTCCTCCTCGAACGAATCAAGAAGGGCGCGCCGGGACCGGTCGAGGCATTCAAGCAGAAGGGCGCAGACTTCGTGGTGCGCAACAACCTTCGTGATCTGGTCGACGGCATGAATGCCCTCACCGACGAACCGCTCCTCGACTACGAGGACATCGAGCGCGAGATGATCGCCCGCGACCGCGAAGTCGACAACAAGTACAGCAAGGACTTCCAGGTCACCGCCATCCACGGTGCCCGTAATCTGTTGGCAGACAAGATCGTGCGCGTCGTTGCACCGCACAAGATCCTGGACCCCAAGAACGGCCCACTGATCGCGGTCCGGTTGCACCTGCTCACCCGCAAGACCCTCGGCGGCTTGGAAACCAACCTGGATTCACAGGTCATCAAGGCCGACGGCAGTGTCTTCGACGGCCTGTACGCAGCCGGTGAGGTCGCGGGCTTCGGCGGCGGCGGAGTCCACGGTTACAGCGCACTCGAAGGGACCTTCCTCGGTGGCTGCATCTTCTCCGGCCGCGCAGCCGGACGAGCACTGGCGCACGACCTGTAGCCCCGAAATCAGGCGAGCGAATGCGTGACCAGTATGTGGTGGGCGCGCATTCGCCGTGCCTCATGCACGGATTGATGGTGGTGATGGTGCGTCGGCCCGCGCGCGTGGCGGACCAGATCGTGAACAGTACGGATGACGGTCGGCATTGCGACCCTCCCTCAGGAGATTGTGACTGCTGCTCTTGTCAGTGGAATCACTGTCTGGACAACGCCACTCGCGCCACCTCCTCCGGGTCGATCAGGTGGGTATGGTCATCGTCGCCGACGTCGATCTGCACTACGTCGATACGGCCGTTGAATGTGGTTGCGCCACTGTAGTCGACACTGACAGGCATGCCGTAATCGTCACCGATGTCGGTGGTCTCGTCCGCGGAGAAGACCATCGGTTGGGTCTGCTCGACGCGACCCGAGCCCACTTCGCGACCGTCATGATAGATCGTGACAGCGCCGCCCCTCGCGAGACCACCGCCGTCGTAGGCGAACTCAACTCTGATCTGATGTGATCCTGCCGGAATGTCAACCTCGGACCCGACGACGAACTCGGTCATGCCGAGCAGGTTGTAGACGAATTTGGCGCGACCTTCCCGCGCGTAAAGTGCCCAACCGCCGAACCTGCCTCCCTGCGCGATCATCACACCGTTGGCGGTAATGCCATCCGCGATGTCGACTGCTGCTGTGACACTGAACGATCGGTTCTTGATACTCAGCACGCTGTGCTCGCTCAGCCGTTTCATTCCGGGAAACAGAACCTGTCGGTTCCCGGACACCAACTGCGGACGCCCCGCGATGTGAGGGTTGAACCGCTCGAATCTTCGGTCGTCGATCGGAAGCACGTTGTACTTGACTGCTTCGATCAACCACAAGCGTTGCAGTGCAGCAAGTTTCTCCGGCAACTCGGCCGCCAAATCTTTGGACTGCGTCCAATCCTGCGACCCGTCGTAGAGCTCCCACACGTCGTCGTCGAGAGCGGGGAGTGCCTCCGCGAACAGCCACGGAGTGCTGTGTCTGGTGACCGCACTCCAACCCTTGTAATAGATACCGCGATTGCCGGCCATCTCGAAGTACTGCAGATCGTGACGTTCGGCGGCTTCGGCGTCGTCGAAGGTGTAGACCAGGCTGGTCCCCTCGATCGGTGATTGTTGGACGCCGTTGACGAAGGTCGGTTCCGGCAGTTTCGCGACCTCGAGGATCGTTGGTGCGACGTCGATGACGTGGGTGAATTGCGACCGCGTCTCACCCTTGGTCCGAATCCCCGCCGGCCAGTGCACGATCGTTCCGTTGCGAGTGCCACCCCAATGCGAGGCAACCTGTTTCGTCCACTGGTACGGCGTGCACATTGCCCATGCCCACCCCACGGAGTAGTGGTTGTACGCGTCCTTGGTACCGAACTTGTCTTTCACTTCCGCCATGAACTCGGGTGTTTCGATGGCGGCGAGTCCGTTGAAGTTGGCCATCTCGTTGAAGGCTCCGTTGATCGTCCCCTCTGCGGACGCTCCGTTGTCGCCGATGATGTAGTACACGAGGGTGTTGTCGAGAGCTCCGAGTTCCTCGATCGCATCGACAAGCCGGCCGACATGGAAATCGGTGTGTTCGAGAAACCCTGCATAGACTTCCATTTGGCGTTCGAGGACAGGCTTCATCTCCTCACTCATGTCCTCCCACGCCGGAATAGCCTCGGGGCGCGGGGTGAGGACCGCATCCGCGGGGACGACTCCCCGCTGCTTCTGCCGCTCGAGAATCGATTCGCGTTGCGCGTCCCAACCTCCTGCGAACCGGCCCTCGTACTTGTCTGCCCACTCCTTCGGAACATGGTGCGGTGCATGTGTGGCGCCGGGTGCAAAGTAAACGAAGAACGGCTTGTCCGGAGCCAATGACTTCTGCATCCGAACCCAGTCGATGGCGTGATCGGCCAGGTCCTCGGTGAGGTGATAACCCTCCTCCGGTGCCTTGTCCGCCTCCACGGGCGCGACACCCTCGTACAGCGCCGGGTAGTACTGGTTGTTCTCCCCGCCGATGAATCCGTAGAAGTGCTCGAATCCGCCTTCTCCCGTCGGCCACGATGTGAACGGCCCCACCGGGGATGTCTGCCACGGCGGTACCTCGTGACACTTGCCGAACTGCGCCGTCGAGTATCCGTTCAGTTTCAACGTCATCGGTAGTGCGGCTTTGGTATTCGGGCGCAGACCGGAAAGTCCCGGAGCCGAGGTCGCGGTTTCGGTGACCGAGCCCATTCCGACCGAATGGTGGTTGCGCCCACTCAGCAGTGCGGCGCGGGTCGGTGCACACAGCGCAGTCGTGTGAAACCGCGTGTACGTGAGCCCATTACTTTGCAATCGCTCAGCAGTCGGTGTGTCCGCTGGTCCGCCGAAGGCGCTGCTCGCGCCATATCCCACGTCGTCCAACAGGACCACCAGAACATTGGGTGCCCCGGCCGGCGGCAGTAGCGGAGTGATCGGCGGAAACTCCGTGTCCGGATCCTTCGCGTCGTACGTCACCAGACCAAGATGTTGTCGATCCGGAATCGGTAGTACAGCGCGGCTCTGGCCTGTCGGATCCGTCATGACGTCTCGCCTTCTGTCTCTCACATGGCTCTTTCAAGCGTTTCAGGATCACGACGGCGTCGACATCATCCGTTTCGGGTGAAGGCGCACCATTGCCGCAGCGTGGAGGCTTGAAGGGTGGATCAGCCCGGACGTTTCGCTCCCACCCCGATCGGGCATGCCTTCCTCGTCCCCCGGCGCCGTGTGCGTGCCGGCCTGACCCAGATCCTGTGCGTCGTCGTAGGACTGGCTGCCGGACTGGCGATGCCATATTTACGTAGCGGCCCAATGATTCCCGCCCGTCAGGTCAGCGAGATGCTCGTTGCCCTCGGGCTGGGGTTACTGGGTGTAGTCGCAGTGATCTTCTCGCTACTGTTCCTTGTCGTCCAGTGGGCCGCGACCACCTTCACTCCTCGCTTGTTGTTGTTCCGCGACGACCCCATCGTGTGGCGGACGTTTGCCTTCGCCATAGGCCAGTCGGTTTTCGACATCACGGCAGCGCTCGCCATCAGCAACGAAACGGATGTGTCCGTGGTTGTGCCAAGTCTCGCAGTGCTGGCGCTCTTGGCCACGCTGACGCTGATCAGGCTGCTCCAGCTGCGCGCATTCTCGGCCATCCAGTTGGCTCCTGTACTGACCTCGATCTCGAGTCGTGGCCGAGCAGTCTTCGCCGCCGTGTACCCCACCACCGATCGGGAGTTGCCTCCTCTACCAACACTTCCGGTGATCACGACTATCGAGTGGCATCGACCGCCGGCCGTTCTGCAACAGATCCTCGTCGAAGATCTCCTGCAGAGCACTCGGAACTGCCGATCCATGGTGGTCCTCCGAGTGTCGCCGGGTAGCACGCTGCGAGACGGATTGCCGCTCGCCGACGTCTACGGCGGACCCATGCCCGCCAACACGATCCTTGACGCCTTGGTCAGTGGGAGTGAGCGGACCTTCACCCAGGACCCCCTACTCGCGATTCGGTTGTTGGCTGACATCGCGCTCAGAGCGCTCTCACCCGCTATCAACGATCCTGCGACGGCCGTGCAGGCTCTGGACGAGATCGAAGACCTCCTCTCTCTGGTGGCCTCCGTGCGCGCAGATTCGATCCGGGTCGTCGACGAGCGTGGTGATCTGCGTGTGGTGATTCCGCTACCCGACTTCACGACCTTCGTCAGAACCGGACTGGACGACGTCATTGCCTCGGCATCGAACTCACCACTCGTTCTGGGCCGACTCCGCGACCTACTTTCGCACGTCGCCGCCCAATCGGAGTCTCGGAACCGCGATATTCTCGCCATGCGCGCCCGCTGGATTGATCAGCTGTCACAAGGCTTCCCTCGACTCGAACCGCCGTTGTGAACCCGTACAGATTTGTTGGTGATCGCGTCAAGGCATCGTCAAGATCGGTCTCAGCTCAACGGGAAGTATCGATACTGACTCGGTGAGACATGCAGTGATACTCGGACACCGTGGAGTCATATCGTCGACCACCCGCGCCGGCGGCGAACCTGAGAAGCAAAAGCTCTCCGTCGCAACCGGACTGGCGGGTCTGTCGCTCGACGCGATGGCCTCGGTGTCGTACGGTCCAGAGGCCATCGTGTTGGTGTTGGCCCTCGCCGGCGGCGCGGGGATCGGCTTCACCGTGCCGGTGACGATCGCCATCGCCGTGCTGCTTGTGGTCCTGGTGGCGTCGTATCGCCAGGTGATCGCCGCATTTCCCGAAGGCGGTGGCGCATACGCCGTCGCAAAGAAGCATCTGAGTCCTCGCGCAAGCCTGACCGCCGCCGCATCGTTGATCGTCGACTACACCCTCAACGTCGCGGTGTCGATCGCAGCCGGTGTCGCGGCTCTGACCTCCGCCTTCCCTGCGCTTCTTCCCTACACGGTCTGGATCGCACTGGCGATACTCGGCGGCATCACGGCACTGAATCTGCGGGGCATCGCAGATTCCGCGCGGGTATTCATGTTGCCCACCGTGGTTTTTGTCGTCAGCATCTTCACGGTGATCGGTGCCGGACTGCTTCGGGAAAACCCTGCCGCCGCCACGGCTCCCTTCCTCGCCGACAACGCACACACGATCGGCATTCTCCTTCTGCTCAAGGCATTTTCGAGTGGTTGCGCCGCATTGACCGGAGTCGAAGCCATCGCCAACGCGGTACCCAGCTTCAAGAAGCCTCGCGTGCGTAGCGCTCAGCGTGCCGAAGTAGCTCTGGGAATCCTGTTGGGCACCATGCTGATCGGCCTTGCCGTGTTGATCGAGAAGTTCTCACTCGCACCGGTCCCTGGAACAACGGTCCTGTCGCAACTCACTTCCGCTGCCCTCGGAAATGGTGTGGGCTACTACGTCGTCCAATTCTCCACCGTGATTCTGTTGGCGTTGGCCGCGAACACCTCGTACGGCGGACTTCCCAACCTGATGCGGATCCTCGCCGACGACAACGTGCTCCCGCACCGCTTCAGCCGGAAGTCGACGCGCGACGTCTTCACGTACGGCGTCTTGTCGCTCGGAGGCATCGGTGCACTCCTGCTCATCGGATCCGGCGGAAACATGAACACCTTGGTGCCGCTGTTCGCCATCGGTGTGTTCATCGGATTCACGCTCGCGCAGTTCGGCATGGTGCGCCACTGGCTCGCCGAACAGACGCCGGGCTGGAAGTGGCGCCTAGCGCTCAACGGTTTCGGGGCTGCGTTGACTTCGATCGCAGCAGTGGTGACTACCGCCATGAAGTTCACCGAGGGCGCTTGGTTGATCGCTCTCGCGCTCCCTGCGCTCGTCCTCGGCATGGAACGCATCCGCGGTGCGTACACACATATCGGTACGCGGTTAACCGTTCAGGGTGAGAACGATTCTCTTTCTATCGGATACAAACCAGCGGTCCTAGTACCCGTGTCCGAAATTACGTCGCTCTCCACCCGCGCGATGGCCGCGGCAACGGCAATGTCTTCGCAGCCCATCGCAATTCGAGTCTGCCTTGCCCACGAATCGACGACGGACTTCACCCGCCGATGGCAAGCCCGACACCCGAATTCGCGTTTGATCGTCATCGAGGACACCGAGAATTCCGTGGGGAATACCCTCGCTCGATACATCCGCACACACTTCCCCCACCGAGAAACCTTTGTTGTCGTCGCCACCATCGACCCGGCGACCAGATGGCATCGATTCCTCCCGAGCCAACGGACCGATGAGATCGCTCATGCACTGCGCAAACACACCGAGGCCGTGGTGTGCCAAATTCCGGTCCGGATCGATCCCGCTCACCGCGATCCAGCCCTGCGCGCATGAGCAGACGCTCAGAGCGAGGTCCCGAACAACATGCCGAGCAGATACGTCGCGCCGGCAGCGCCATAGCCGATCGCAAGTTGGCGTAGGGCCCTCTTGAACGGCGGCCCGCCCGACAGCAACCCGACCACAACGCCCGTCGTCAGCAACGCGATCCCCACGAGTACGGACGCGACGATCAGAGCCGTCATGCCTTCCAGGCCGAACAGATACGGCAACACCGGAATGATTGCGCCCGAGGCGAAGAAGCAGAAACTTGCCGCCGCTGCGCCCAACCCGGTTCCGACGGCTTCATGGTCGTCGACAACGTCAGCGGCGCCGAAGGTGCTGTTCGCGAGGACCTCGGCGGCGCGCTGGTCCGCTTCCTCGGCGGACATGCCGCGGGCCCGGTAGACCAGGGACAATTCGTTGGCGTCGACGTCGAGCAGTCCGACGGCTTCGCTGGCCGCGGGGCCAGGATTGGACGCTTCCAACAACTCTCGCTGCGAGCGGACGGAAACGTACTCGCCGGCTCCCATCGACAGGGCGCCGGCCAGAAGCCCGGCCATGCCGGTGATCAGAACGATCTGGTTGGAGACGCCGCTACCGCTGATGCCGAGCACGAGAGCGAGATTGCTGACGAGGCCGTCGTTGGCTCCGAAGACGGCGGCACGAAACGTCCCCGAAAGTCTGTTCCGACCCCGAGTGGCCAAGGCCCGCACCACTTCTTCGTGGATCTTCTCGTCCGCGCCCATCGATGCGGTCGCGTCGGCATCGTTCGGATAGGGGGATCGCGTCTCCGCGCGCTGGGCAAGAGCGAGCACGAACACGGAGCCGAAGCGCCTGGCCAGAAAGCCCAGTATCCGAGTGCGGATATCGCCGCGTAGTGGTTTGCCGACGTGATCGCCGAGAAGCGCTCGCCAGTGCGCCTCGTGTCGGCCCTCCGCGTCGGCCAGGGCGAGAAGGATTTCGCGCTCCTCGCCGCTGCGCCTACCCGCGAGGTCGCGGTATACGGCGGCCTCGGCTTGTTCGTCGGCGAGGTATCGTCTCCAGCGCTTGACGTCTCGCGGGTCTGGATCGGGTCGTGCGGCCGGAACTGTGGACATCGTGTTCCCCTTCCGGTGAGGCGGTCACGCTTCGAGTACGCGGTCCATCCACGTCGTCAGATCATTGATGACGTCGTCGCGGTTGGTCTCGTTGAAGATCTCGTGCCTGGCGCCCGGATAGGTGTAATAGGTGACGTCTTCGATCCCCGCCGAGTTGTACCGTTCGACTGCGACGTCGGTACGGCTCAGCGCGGCGTTGAGAGGATCCGAGGTGCCGACGAAGACCAGGATCGGAAGGTCTTGTCGCACACCCTCGACGTCGACGAACCTCGGTCCCGCTGCGATAAGTCCGCCCATGCCTGCGTCGTCCAGGCTGAAACCGCACAGCGGATCGTTGATGTACAAATCCACCTGCGCTTCGTCACGGCTGAGCCAGTCGTGCGGAGTACGGGCCGGTTCGAATTCCGCATTGAACTGGGCGAGGACGTCCGGGCCGTCGTTGACGAGGCTCTCGATCAGTTGATCGACCGCGGTGGTCCCCGACAGTGCGACGGCGTCGATCAGGTGCGAATGATCGAGGATGTACTGCTGCGAAGCGAACGAACCGAGGCTGTGGCTGAGCAGTACGACGGGCAGGCCGGGGTGTTTGTCGCGGATGATGCCCGTGAGGGTCACCATGTCTGCCACCAAGCGGTTCCAGCCGTCGTCGCCGATGTTGCCTGGGCCGGCGTGCATGCTCTCACCGTGGCCGCGGTGGTCCGCCGCGTAGACGTGGAAACCGCGAGCATTCAGGGCTTCGGCAACGTGTGCGTAGCGTTTTGCGTGCTCACCCATACCGTGCGCGAGTTGAACAACCCCTCGAGGTTCCTGCTCGGTGGGCCATTCGTGGACATGAATGACCACTCCGTCGTCGCTGGTGAAGGTGAACATGCGCTACTCCCGGTGGTCGCGATCCGGACAGGTCATTTCTCATGCTAGATCCGCAGCGGCAATCCATCCGGGAAGTAGGTCCTGATCACCGGCGAGCCTGATTCGTTTCTGCACATCCGGCCTCGGATTCGGATATACCGGACACGGATGTTCCGGAGCCAGTTGTCGACCACCTTGAGGAGTACAGAGCGATGAATCCCAACCGCATGCGCAACGTCGGCTTGTTGGCGGCTCCACTTGCTGCTCTCGCCCTTCTCAGCGGTTGCGGCTCGGATGAAACGGGAACGGCCGAGAGTTCACCGGCACCCGCCTCAACCACGACCGCCTCTGCGCCGACGACCCAGACCGGTACTGCCGCACCTTCGACGACCCATACCGACCACACCCAAACCACAACCTCGACGGCACCCAATCCCGAAGGCTGCGCGATCGGGGAACTGAACGTCACCCTCGGCGAGTCGAGTGGCGCCGCCGGTTCTGTGGAGCTTCCGGTGGTCTTCACCAACACGGGCGGCCGCACGTGCACGCTCGACGGTTTCCCCGGCGTCTCCTATGTCACGGGAGCGTCCGGAAGCGAAGTGGGTGCTGCCGCCGGCCGCTCCGGATCCGGATCACTCGTCTCCCTTGCCCCTGGCTCTGCCGCAACGTCTTTGGTGCGAGCTATGAACGTCGAGAACTACCCGGCAGATCAGTGCGGCGTGACCGACGTTGCGGGACTGAGGGTTTACCCGCCCAACAGCTACGACTCGGTCTTCCTTGCCTACCCCACCAAGGGTTGCTCGATGACCGGCGCGAACATCAACCAGCTGACGGTCGCGCCGGTCGCCCGCTGAGTCACGGCTTGAGGCGTCGTAGGCCCCAGAGCGCCGGCAGGAGGAACAATCCCGAAAGGATCAGGACGAGTGCAGCTTCCGTGAACTGGAAACGCCAGAACCGATCAGCTGAGTGGTAGCGAACTTCGTAGTGGTCGACGCCGTGTTCCCGCAAACAGATCTCCATCTCTCTGTTCTGCTGCGCTGAGAGCACATCCATGCGGAGGCTGTACTCGGCGCCGGTCTCCTCCGGGCGCTGGTCGTACGGGTTCTCGCCGCCTGATCCACCCCACGTGCACTCGTCGTATTTGATGTCGACCCAGTTACCTCGGAGGTCGACATATCCCTGCGCGAGTTCCCAATTGACCGCGGGAATACTGGTATCGCTCGAATAGTAGGAACTGAATCCGGCGACGGGTGACGTTCGGACACTCGGCTCGGCGTAATCGGGTCGTGCAACCAACTGAAATGCTGCCAGGATCGCAACAACACCGACCATCGTGATCGCCATTGCGCCGATCGAACTACGCACCAGCAAAGCCAGAGCTGCTCCGAGCATGAGTGCCATGAATGTGTATGCACCCAAGACCAGTCCGCTGGATTGAAAGAGCGGATACGACAGGTTCGATATCTCGACGAAAGTCGAACGCCCGGCAACAAATGCATACCGGGAGTTGTCCGGGAGAGATCGAGCCCATTGCAGTGCAAATCCGAGCAATGCCGAAGCCACAGAAATCGGCAGGAAGACGATCAACACCCGGGTCCAGAACCAACGAGTCCGACTGACCGATTGAGTAAGCCCCAATACGTGCGTTCCCTGTTCGATATCCCGCGAAAACACGGTGACACCGATCAACACGCCGAGGAACACCGGCAGAGCCGTCGCAACCACTGTCGTCAGGGTGAGAGCAGTCTCTGCCGTGCAGATAGCGGTGATGTCATCGAAGCAACTGAGAGGCGATCCGAAGAGTTGGGCTTGTCCGCCGCTCTTGATGATCGCACCACTCGACAAGACAATGACTGCTAATGCCGCGAGGAATCCCAATGACACAATGAGCGATGTCCGGTGGTGCCGCCACGTAACCCAGATCATGCCGCCACCACCGTTTCCGCGCTCAGGTGCCCGAGCACCACGTCGTCGAGAGTTGCGTCGTCGATCACCCAGCCGGCCCGAGGGCTCGGACGGACTCCCTCCACCACATGAGAATTCGACCGCATCCCCTTGTCGGTATGAATGACCGCACCGGCGCCGACCACGTCCGAAGGATCGCCGTCCCCGATCAATACGTAATGGGCAGCGATCAATTCATCCAACGGACCGGACAATCTCGCGTTTCCGCCGCCCAGCAGAAGAAGTCGATCCGAGACGTCTGCCAATTCGGAAACGATGTGTGAAGACAACAGAACCGTGGTGCCGTACTCGGCAACGTCTTCGAGCAGAGTGGTCGCGACGGACCGCCGCGCCACGGGATCAAGATCCGCCAAGGGCTCGTCAAGTAGAAGCAACTGCGGTCTGCGCCCGAGCGCCAAAGCCAGTGCAACCCTGGTTCGTTGACCTGGTGACAGAGTCTTCACCTTTGCATCGAGAGCAATCCCAGCGCGCTCCACCAGATCCAGAGCGTACTTCGCATCCCACTCGTCGTTGGTGTATGCGCCGAATCGAAGAAGTTCTGCAACAGTGAATTTGGGATACAGCGGCTTGTGCTGAGCGAGGTACGACAGGCCTGAGCAGATGCCGTCCCGATCCGGCGTGCTGCCCAGGACGGAGATCGAACCATGGTCAGGCATCGTCAACCCGACCGCCAAGGACATCAGTGTGGACTTGCCCGCTCCGTTCACCCCGACCAGGGCAGTGATGCTTCCCGTTGCGACCTCGAATGTGCAGGCGTCGAGCACCTTCTTCTTGCCGAAGCGCTTGTCCACGTCCTGCATCGTCAGTGCCGATTCTTGCGCAGTCATGCTGTCTCCCCCTGCTTTCCGGACGGATCCGATTCGATGAACGTCTTCTCGAGCTCCAAACTCACCAATGCTTCGATGTCCGTGCGCTCGAGTCCGGCGGCCACGGCATCTGCAACCCAACGCGCCAACTCACGACGTAGCGCAGAGCTTTCCGCCATACCGGGCTTTGCCAGGGACTTCACGACGAACGTGCCCAATCCGGGCCGCGGGGCGACAAGTCCGTCGCGCTCGAGTTCCTTGTAGGCCTTCAGGACTGTGTTCGGGTTGATCGCGAGCGCTCCCACGACGTCCTTGGCTGTGGGCAGCCGATCCCCGACTTGGAGATCACCGAGCCTGAGCGCCTGCTTCACCTGAAGGACCAATTGCACGTAAGTGGGAATGCCGGATCGGCGGTCGATACGGAAGTCGATCATCCGAACCCTTTCACTAGTTCATTAGTGGAATAGATATTTACCCTGCCTTGACCTCCCGGGTCAAGCCAGACGACCCCTGTAAAGTGCAGATGCCCCGGTTCACCGGGGTGCCACGCTGCTCGTGTGAAGTTCGGTGAAACCCCGGCACTGTCGACGCAACTGTGAATTCGCCCGTCACTACTCGAGGCGAACGAGTCAGGTCACCGGCCTCGTGGCGACACGATGGTTCTCGGACGAAGGACCGCTCGTGGCGCTTCGCCTCGCGGCCGCGCTGCTCGCGACCCTTCACCACTAGCGGAGGGGTGGCTGTGAGTACTCGGCCGACACGTAGATTCAGATCTGTACTTGCAGCACTGACGGTGAGCACCGCACTGCTTGCCGGTGCCTGCAGTAGCTCGACGTCCGATGCACCCGCAACCACAGCCGCCTCGGACGGCTCGTTCCCGGTGACTGTTGTTTCCGGTCCCACGGATTCCGGCACGGACATCACCATCGAGTCACGTCCGCAGTCGATCGTGTCACTCAGTCCCAGCGCCACCGAGACCCTGTGGGCCGTCGGCGCGGGCGACCAGGTGAAGGCCGTCGACAATCAGTCCGACTACCCGGCCGGTATCCCGGTCACCGATCTCTCGGGCTTTCAACCGAACGTCGAAGCCATCCTCGGCTACGCACCGGATCTGGTGATCGCATCGGATGACATGAACGATCTTGTCTCCGGACTGCAAAAGGCGAAGGTGCCGACACTCCTGCTACCGGCAGCCACAAGCATCGACGACGTCTACGCCCAGATCGAGCGCGTCGCGAAGGCCACCGGCCACGAGGACAAGGGCACCGAAGTTGTCGACACCATGCGCTCGGACATCGACGCCGCTGTCGCCAGTGTTCCTGCGCGCCAACAGCCGCTGACGTACTTCCACGAACTCGACTCCTCGCTCTACACCGTCACGAGTTCGAGCTTCGTCGGGCAGATCTACTCGCTGTTCGGAATGAAGAGCATCGCCGACGCCGCGGGGCAGGGCGACTATCCGCAGCTGTCCGCCGAATTCGTGGTGCAGGCCAATCCCGATCTCATCTTTCTCGCAGACTCCCAATGCTGCGGAGTGACTGCAGAATCCGTCGCCGCTCGGCCCGGGTGGAGCGGCATGAAAGCGGTTACCGGCAACCAGATCCATGTGCTCGACGAAGACCTCTCCAGCCGCTGGGGACCTCGTGTCGCCGATCAGGTGAAGGCCGTCGCGGCCATCGTTGCCCAAGTTCCCGCGGCCTGAGCACTCGATGATCAAAGCCGGTATCTCCCATCATCGGACGGCCGTTCTGCTCGGCGCCGCGCTGATTCTGTGCGCTGCCTTGCTGATCGGTGTTCTGGTGGGGCCGGCCGGTTTGACGCCTGACCGAACCATTCTCGAACTTCTGGACGGAATACCCGGCATCCACCTCGATTCCGGTCTCACCGCGACACAGCAGGCGATTCTCTGGCAGATCCGGCTTCCGCGAGTAGTACTGGGCGCGTTGGTCGGAGCAATGTTGGCCGTTGCCGGTGCCGCCTACCAGGGCGTGTTCCGAAATCCCTTGGCAGATCCGTATCTCCTCGGCGTTTCCAGCGGAGCCGGACTGGGCGCAACCCTCGCCATCGTTTCGGGTGGAGCGCTGGGCATGTTCGGAATTCCCATGGCCGCCTTCGTCGGTGGTGTGCTGGCCGTGTTCGCAACCTATTCGCTCGGCCGCAGCATTGGCGGGCCGCAGAACGCGGTAGTCATCATCCTCGCCGGTGTCGCAGTCGCGGCGTTCACGAATGCAGCGCAGACTTTTGTCCAGCAGCGGTTCGACGATTCACTCCGCGAGGTCTATTCCTGGCTGCTCGGCGGATTGTCCACCGACGGTTGGTCGGAAGTTCTGGTTGTCCTGCCGTACGTTGCGCTGGCATCTGCCGTCATCCTGGTACATCGACGCGTACTCGACGTGATGGCCGTAGGTGACGTCGAAGCCGCCAGCCTCGGCGTCGACCCGGCCAGATCACGCCTGGTGCTGGTGCTCGCCGCAACTCTGGGAACGGCGGCGGTCGTGAGTGCAAGTGGACTGATCGGCTTTGTCGGAATCGTTGTTCCCCATGCGGTTCGACTGGTCGTCGGCCCGTCGCATCGACTGCTTCTCCCCCTGTCACTCATGCTCGGAGCGGCGTTTCTCGTCCTCACCGACGTTGCCGCGCGCACGGTCATGGCACCGGCCGAACTCCCCATCGGGGTTGTGACCGCGATGATCGGCGCTCCGTTCTTCCTTCTGGTTCTGCGCCGCAGCCGGGTCTCGGCATGACCGACAGCGCAGTGCGGTGCCGCGACCTCCGAGTCAACCTTGGCGGCAAAGACGTCGTCGACGGCATCGATCTCGATGTGACACCCGGCGATTGGGTTGCCGTGGTCGGGCCGAACGGCGCCGGCAAGACAACCTTGATGCATGCCCTCGCCGGATTGATTCCGTCTACCGGTGAGCTCTCGGTCGGGGGACTGAGTCCTCGCAATTCCAGCCGCAAGGCGATGTCCGCCGTCGTCGCGTTGATGCCTCAGCGTCCGGTAGTACCCGAGGGCTCAACGGTTAAGGAACTGGTTGCGCTCGGCCGCACTCCCTATCTACGACGCTTCGGAACCGAAACCGCCACTGACCGTTCGGTGATCTCTTCGGTGATCGAAAGACTCGACCTCACCGAGTTCGCAGATCGACGAGCCACCGAACTTTCCGGTGGCGAATTGCAGCGCGTGGTCCTGGCTCGGGCACTGGCCCAAGAACCGCAGGTACTGCTCCTGGACGAACCCACCAGCGCGCTCGACATCGGTCACCAGCAGCAGGTTCTCGACTTGGTGGAGGAACTGCGTGAGGCCGACAACATCACGGTCATCGCCGCGATGCACGACCTCACTCTCGCGGGTCAGTACGGTCGACGAATCGTGCTGCTGGACAAGGGCAGCGTCGTTGCCGACGGCACACCCTCAGCGGTGCTGGAGGCAGACCTCCTCGGCCGCGTGTATGGCGCCCGGGTCGAAATCCTGGACCGGCCCAGCGGTCCCATAGTTGTTCCGATTCGGCAGGAAGGCACCCGCTGATGGAATTGGTGATGCTCGGCACCGGTGCTGCCGACGGTTGGCCGAACCCGTTCTGCACTTGCCCTTCCTGCCTGGCCGCCCTGTCGAGTGAAACCGTCCGCGGGCACACTGCTGCCCTGGTGGACAACAGAATCCTGTTGGACTGTGGACCCGAAGTACCGCGTGCCGCGTCGCGATTCGGTCGCACGCTGGCACACGTCGAACACATCCTGTTGACGCACTCTCATCCCGATCACCTCGGCCCGATGGCATTGCTGTTCCGGTCCTGGGCCTCGCGCACCGAACCACTACAGGTTCTCGGACCACCCGACGCGCTCGCTCTCTGCCGAGACTGGGTGGGCCCGGATGACTCGGTGACCTTCACACCGCTCGAGACCGGCCAGTCGATCATGTTGGGCACCTATCGTGTTCGCGCACTCGAAGCCGCGCACGAAGTACCCACCCTTCTCTACGACATCACCGACGCATCCGGAACCCGAATCTTCTGGGCCACCGACACCGGGCCTCTGCCCGAATCCACTGTCGACGCACTTGCCGACGCGCGTTTCGACGCCGTCTTTCTCGAAGAGACCTTCGGCCACAAAACTGATCACGGCACCGGGCACCATGATCTGCCGAGTTTCGCGGAGACGGTGACCCGACTACGCAATTGCACCGCGATCACCGATCGAACCGATGTGGTCGCCGTACACCTCGGGCACCACAACCCAGTCGAAAACGAACTCTCGGAAGCACTTCGCTTGTCCGGGGCGCGAGCGGTTCCGGATGGAGCTGTGCTCGAGATCGGGGTAGGACAGGGCCATCGAACTCTGGTCACCGGTGGCGCCCGCTCGGGCAAGTCCACTTACGCGGAGGGCCTGCTTGCCGGCTACCGGAACGTCACGTACATCGCCACCGGGGATCCGCAGGACGACGATCCCGACTGGATCGAACGAATTGCGTCGCATCGCGCGCGGAGGCCGTCGACGTGGACGACGGTAGAGACCTCCGACGTGACCGAGATTTTCGCGGCCGCAACAACACCGATCCTGCTCGATTGCCTAGGCACGTGGTTGACCGCACGTCTGGACCGACATCAGGCGTGGGCGACAGAAGATCTCAGCGCCGTCCACGCAGATATCGACCGGTTGGCCGACGCCTGGACCGCCTGTCCGGTTCCGATTGTCGCCGTCACGAACGAAGTGGGAAGCGGCGTCGTCCCGGACACGAAGTCCGGGAGGCTGTTCCGCGATCTACTCGGTCTGGTGAACAGCCGCATCGCCAGTGAATCGGAGTCCGTGGTCCTGATGACCGCCGGACTCCCCCTGAGCCTGCGCGTGTGACGTCAGAGCAATCCGGTGAGCTGACGCGCACAATCGAGTAGAAAACCGACCAACTCTCGATCCTCATCCGTCACTCGCCCGCTCGCTCCCTGAACACACAACCCGCCTGCCACCTGGTCTGCGTGATCTCGAACCGGTACTGCCACTGCGGATCGACCCAGGCGGCATTCCTGGTTCTCGAATGCAAAACCCTGCAGGCGAACAGACCTCAGCTGCTCATACAACGCATCGAAATCACCGAGGGTGAACTCCGTGACCCGGCGAAGTTCCAAACCCGAAAGCAACCGCTCGTCGTGCGCCAACAGAACCTTCCCCAGCGCATTCGCGTGAAGGTTCTTGGCCAGTGCCGCTATTCCGATGATCTCGTGATCCGGATCCTTGTCGACGAACCGCAAGCGCCCACCGGCGAATGACGCGACGTGCAATCCGAACCTCGTGTGTGTCCGCATGTCCTCGACGCGCTCGTGCAGCGTCGGCGCCGGACCACTCGACGACGCCGCATGCGAGAGCTCGGCAGTCCGACGCCCCAACGCGAACCCTGACAGGTCCGGCACCCGCACGAGAAAGCCCTCCGCCACCAGCAGATTCAGCATCCGGTACGCCGTGGCCGATGGAACGCCTGCAAAAGTGGCGATCTCCTTCGCGGTTGTTCCCGGTCCCAGATGAGCCACCGCCTCGAGCATCCCCAGCGCCTTCTGAACCGCACGCGGTTGTTGTCCACTGAAGTGGGTCTCGTCGCCGATCTGTTTGCCTGATCGTGGACCAGCGGTTGCACGGTCCGCGGTCACCGCCCATGCTCCGGCGAGTCACCCTCGGCGGTCCCACGATCCGGAACGAGTCGCCTTCGCCCGTCACCGTCGATCAGCAGAGTGCCAGCACCGGGCAACAGGTCCGCCGTCTCGACGCTGTCGAAAGCGCCGACCATCAGAAGGCTTTCCGGTCTGGCTCTTCGAAGCAATGAACTCCACACTGTCCCCGACACCGCAACAGCAAGAGCAGCGATCGGCAGTGCCCACATCCCGTGAACCGCACCGTCGAGAACGATGTAGACCAGTAGACCAGCACCGGCGGTACTCACGGACAGGGTGCATATCCGGGTCAGCGACGTATGTTCCCCGATTCGGCGCAAGAACTTCCACGAAGCAAAGGCCACCAGCGTGTAAGCGCAGACCAACGCGGTCTCCACCACGCCGTCGAAGGATCCCGAATCGTCGCGAACCGTATCCGAATAGATGAATACGCCTGCCGCACTTACCGCGACGAACGCAAGTACCGCAACGTACGGGGTGCGGAACCGTCTGTGCACGCGAGCGAGCGGCGCAGGCAGTACCCGTTCGATCCCCATCGAGTACAACAACCGCGAACCCGCCTGCGCACAACCGAGAGTGGATGCGAACCAGGAACACGTCATTCCGATCTTGACTGCCAGAACCACCTCCGCGCTGGCCCCGGATGCCGTTCCCTCGAAGTACGCTCCGACGATCGTCGCGCCGTGGCCGGTCATCGCCGCCCAGGCCGCAAAAACGAAGAGGACCCCGCAGATGATCGGCGAAATGAGAACCGTGCGTGTGACGCTGATGAGTGGTCGCTTCGCTTCCGGGCCGAAGAAGGCCGAACTTTCGAAGCCCGCCATGCTGAGCACCGTCAGCATCGCGAGAAACGGAACTGCACTCAGCGACGGATTCGGCAGGGCAACAGCAGTTGTCGTGTCACTGTGCGTCGCCAGCATGACCACGACGATGAGAATCAACGAGCACGCTTCGACGACCAGGATCGCTCGGGTGGCGAACCGGACGCCGCGCACTGCAATCCACGCGACGGCCAGGGCAATCGCCACCGTCGTGATCACCGTCGCGGCAGTTCCTCGCACGTCGGGGCCGACAATGGCGATGGTATCGAGCAGACTCGGAACTGCCTGCGAGAAAACCGAAACCGAGATTCCGAGATACCCGAGTACCAGTGCGGCTCCCGCCGTCAGTGTCGCCCGGATACCGGCGCCCGCCGTCAGGGTCGCCCGGATACCGGAGCCTTGGAAGACGAAGCTGTACAACGATCCTGCTGCGGCCAGTCTCCGCGTGAATTGAGTGATGCAGAACGCAACGAGAAACACCGCCGAAGTTGTCGCAGCAATCGCAGCCAACCCGACGTAGCCGGGACTGTAGGTGATCATCCACAGGGCGATGAACACCATTCCCGTTGCCGGAGCGATCGTGGAGAGTGATTGCCCCAACAGGTCGATCGGGGTCAAACGTCCTCGTCCGAGACCACGGAGCGGGGAGAACACGGGCTCACTGTGTTGATCCGCATTCTGCGCTCGCGTGATCGCTGCACGCAGTGCCGCACTCACGGCCATGTGTCACCGTCCGTCGCGTCCAGGCCCGAACCTACGAGCGAATTGTCAGAATTCGGTCAAGTTAGTCCGCTTATGTTTCCGCGCAGTTTCCACGATGGCGCGCACAGAACTTTCAAGTGAGAATCCGACTCTGTTTCCCACCCAGCGTCATGCCGGATCAAGGGCGGCCGACGGTATCCGGACCCTCCGGCAGCACCTTGACCTGCGAGTTCTCCGATTCTCACACGACAACTGCTCTCTCAGTTGCACCTCGTCCAGGCGTAGCGCGGTCGACGCGGATTCGCAGCATCGCCCGTACAGGATGTGTCCCACACACCACCGGCACTACCCGAGAGGAACGGAGGAAGCATGGACTTGGTCAGCGCCACCACTTCGACGATCATCGGATTTGTTCTCCTGCTCGCCGGCATTCCCAAGCTGAACGACCACGACGGGGTCCTTCGTTCGGTGCGCGGATACAAAGTGTTGCCTGTGCGACTCGAAGTACCGATCGCTCGCATCCTTCCCGTCGCGGAAACCGTCGTAGGCATCCTTCTGGTTCTCGGCGTGGCCCATCGCCTCGCCGCCTTGGTTGCTGCCATCATGTTCGCGTCGTTCTTCACGGGCCTCACGATCAACCTCCTGCGTGGGCGACGCGATCTGGACTGCGGATGTTTTGCATTCGGAGTCGGCGAGATTCCGCGTATCGGATGGTTCCACGCCGTTCGCGCCGGAACACTCGCGGTGATCGCTGTGGCACTGTCGGTCACCGCCGGACAGGCTGAGATCGGCGTCCAGGTCGTGGCGGCGACCTTCGGATTCCTCCTCGTTCTGGCGGGAGTTGCTCTCGCACAGATTCGTTCGGTGGTCCACCTCGGACGACGCCCGGTCGACGACTACCTGTCGAGCGCCTCCATCCGCCTCCGAACCGCCGAAACCGCGTCCCGGTACGGCTCGTGACTCACATCCCCACCACTGAAAACTCGAAGGCAGGACTACCACGATGACCACTTTCCTCCTTGTCGCGACAGTGATCCTGGTGATCGCCGTAGCCGTACTGTTCTTGATGGTTCTTGCTCTGGCTCGTGAAATCGGCCGCGTACAAGTACGTCTCGGACCTCTCGGTGCCCGGATGATGGATACCGGGCCCAAGGTCGAACAGGCCGGCCCGTCGTTTGCCGGTCTCATCGATCAGGACGGACGGACCGTCGGAGTCGGTGGTCACCGCGACAAGCCGCAACTCCTGCTGTTCACCGCTCCGAGTTGCTCGACGTGCAAGAGCCTTCTTCCCGGCGTAAGGGCAATGGCCCGAGCCGAATCGGATCTCGACGTGATCATCATCTCCGACGGAACACCCGAAGAGCATCGCGAGTTCCTGGCCGGCAGCGGGATCGGTTCCGAGCTCAGTTACATCGACGCTCGAGACGTCGGTATCGCGTACCAGGTGGGCACCACTCCGTACGGCGTGATTCTCGACGAGCACGGCAAGATCCGAGGAAAGGGCCTGTGCAATCACATGGCTCAGGTGGAAAGCCTGCTCAATGCGCTCGAATCCGGCACTCCCTCACTCCAGCACCTTCATGCCCAGGCGAAATCCGGCAGCGCGGCCTGATCTTCCTGCACAGTTCGATCCTCTTCACGAATCAGGAGAAAATCGTTGGACGACAATGAATTCCCGCAGCACAACATGACGGAGAATCGATATCCCGTCGACGAGGCGACAGTTCAGGCCCAGGCCGAATGGATGGCGGGCCAGGGCGGTTCGCTCACCAGTCGAACCGGACGCAAACTCTCCGAACGAGTTTCGCGGCGCTCCATGATCAGTCGGATCGGCAAGTGGACCATGGGTGTGTCAGGAGTGGCGCTGATCAGCACACTTCCTGTGACACGTAGTGCCTTCGCCCAAGAGCCCGAGGTTCCTGCGCCGGCACCTGGCCCCGAACCTCTTGTCCCTGTCTACGACGGTAAAGATCCGGCCGAGTGCGAGTACTGGCGCTGGTGCAACATGGACGGAACGTCCTGTGCCGCATGCAACGGCGGCGGTGTCACCACCTGCGCCCCCGGCAGCAAGCCCGGCGCAGAGTTCTGGGTCGGATGCTGCACCAACCCTGATACCGGCAAGACCTATCTGATCGCCTACTACGACTGCTGCGGTGCACCTTCGTGTTCCAACGCATTCTGCGGCGAACCGGACATGCAGGCCGTGATGTACAACCCGGTCTCCGGAAGCTACGACCAGGAAATCATCTGGTGTGTCTCCGACGAGTCTCAGGCATACACCTGCACGATGGCGCCCATCATCGGTGAGGACTGCCAGACTCGACCGGCCGAGCGCCCCAAGGTCGGTGCCGGATCATGAGCAGTTCGCGAACCCGAAAACTGGCGCGCCCCGCCGTTGCCGTCATCCCACTCACCGTCGTACTCGCACTGGCCGGTTGCAGTTCGTCCGACAACGACGAACCCTCCAGCACAGGCGATGTCACCTATCCGACAGTTCCGTTCACTGCTCCGGGCGAGGGGATCTCCCTCGGTCACGACGACCAGGAAATCGGCGATACCATTCCCGAGCCATTGCACGTCGGTTCGATCACCCCGATCGCAGCTGACCGCTTGCTGGGCGTCGAAGGTGGATTCGGCCAGCTCGAGCTCAGCGTCAACGTCATCGATCCGAAAACCGGTGTGGCCGAGAGCCGAATCACAGTCGGCCCGGGTATCTGGGACCCGGTCATTCACGGATTCGTCGGGGATTCCGCCGAGGATCCTGCGGTGCTCGCTGCCGAGGTGTGGCGCCCCCGAGGTTCCCGCGGCGCAGCAGATTTCACGGTCAGCACCTACTCCGGAAACCTGCTGGAACCAGCCGAGGTCGTGCTTCCGGACGTCGCACGCGTACATTCCCGTCCCGGCTCGAACGCCGTGACGTCCGACGGCAAGTTCTTCGTCACGTGGGACGACGGTTTGTACGGAATCAGAGTGGTCGACCTCGAGAAGAAGGAAGCGACCGGTGCACTCCAGATAGTCGGCTGCGGTCCGTTCACGTGGATGGTCGATCACGAGCTGTACAGCGTCTGCGAGGACACCCGGGAACTGCTGCACGTCACGATCGGTGACGACGGTGTTCCGAAGGAAACCGCCCGAAGCAAGGTCCTACCCGAGGATTTTGTCTCCACCCGCAAGGTCACGTGGGCATCGGAAGCACAAAAAGCCTTGCTGGTCAGTGAGAACGGCGATGTGTACGTCTTCGACTTCTCCAACGGACTGCCTCAGGAAGGTGTCAAGCCGATCGGAAACGCCGGGCAGGACTCCGGTCGATTCTCGGAGAACGTCATCAATGCCGACGCAACCCGGCTCGCAATCGCGTACACGGACACGGCTATTCATCCGGACTCTGCTCGGGGAGGCTCACTGGTCAAGATCGACTTGTCCGACGCAACGACCTTCGCCCCGGTGAAGAGCTTGACGCTGGCAGACCTCGGCTTGACAGACATCAAGAGCATGACCTTTTCCGTCGACGGCGCCACGTTCTACGTGCTCGGTTCGGCACCTGAGGTCGAAGGCTCCGCTCCGCAGAAGATCGTGGGTTACAACGCGAGCACCGGCGAGCAGGTCAGTTCCGTCGATGTCTCGGGCAACGTCGGTGATGTCAGCGGGTTGATCACACCAGAAGTACTCCGATGAGTCGTCCCGGATCCGGTGTGGTGATGGGCCGGCGCCGCTTCCTGAGTTTGGGAGCACTCGGCGCCGGAGCACTCGGGCTCGGCGCAATGGGGACGATTGCCGGATGCAGTTCCACTGCAGCATCTCCGACGCCCACGACCGATCTCGACTACATCCTGCCCACCGACCCCGAAGTTGCCGCCGCAGAATCGGCGCGAGCCTGGAACGGGACCACCGCTGCGTTTGCCCTTGCCGCCGGATTCTCGACGGTAGATCTTGGCGGACGCCTCGTGGACACGTGGACGTACGGAGGCGCTGCGGTGGCTCCGGAACTTCGGCTGAAGTCCGGTGACCGGGTGAACGTCAGCGTCCAGAACGGCCTCGACGCCGAAACAACACTGCACTGGCACGGAATTCGAATCCGCAACGACATGGACGGCGCGGCACCCACCACGCAGGCACCCATCGGCGCCGGTTCGAGTTTCGAGTACAACTTCATCGCACCGGATCCGGGAACGTACTGGTACCACTCGCACAGCGGATTACAAGCCGATCGGGGGCTCTTCGGCGCCATGATCGTCGAGGACCCGAACGACATCACCGGGGCCGACGCCGATGCCGTTCTGGTGCTCGACGACTGGCTCGACGGATTGGGTACCACACCGGATTCCGTCCTGATGGCCCTGAACCCGGCAATTTCGGGCGGGCACGGCGGACACGGCGGTGGGGCAACGACTCCGGCGGAACACTCGGAAGCCGACATGTCCGTCGCGCAACAGTTGGTGAGCGGTGGACACGGTTCTTCCGAACCACTCGGCGGGATGACTCAACACATCGCGTATCCACTGCACTTGATCAACGGGCGGCCACCCAACGATCCTGCTGTCGTCACTGCAGCGCCCGGTTCGACCCTTCGACTGCGAATCATCAACGCAGCCGCCGAAACTCCGTACCGGTTTGCGGTGGCCGGTCACGAGATGACAATCGTCGCTACCGATGGCTACGACGTGGAACCAACTCCCGCCGACACCATCATCGTCGGAATGGCCCAACGCTACGACGTACTGGTGACGGTGAAGTCGGGAACATGGCCGGTGGTGGCGAAGGTCGAGGGCCGAGATGGTTATGCGTCGACCGTCCTACGCAGCACCGACGCGTTGGCGCTGGCGAATCCGGATGTGGGCGGAAACCTCTCGGAACTGGCCGGCCGACTGGTCACCGAAAGCGAACTCCGGCCCACGGAATCCGCACGGCTCGAGACGAAGTCGCCTGATCGCGACTACCACATCGAATTGATCCAGGCCGGCGATCGGTACGTCTGGGGAATGGCGGGAGCCGATGCGGGCAAGCTCGTCATGAAACAGGGCGAACGGGTCCGGATCACGATGAAGAACACGTCCACGATGTGGCACCCCATGCACACCCACGGCCACACGTTTGCGGTACCGGATTACGGCGGACTTCGCCGCGACACCGTCAACGTCCTACCCGGCACCGAGCTTGCCATCGAGTTCGACGCCGACAATCCCGGCGAGTGGATGTTCCACTGCCACAACGCCTACCACTTCGAGGCCGGCATGACGGCAAATCTGCGTTACGTCCGCTGACAAGTCGAAGAATGGAGAGAACACCTCATGAAGAAACTCGTTCCCGCTTTCCTGGCCGCGTGCGCCGCCCTGAGCCTCACCGCCTGCAGTAGTGATGCCGGTGCGTCGTCGGACGAACCTGCAGTCGTGATCGAGGTGAAGAACATGGCGTACACACCGGCATCGGTCACCATCGAGAAGGGACAGACCGTCGAATGGAAGTTCGACGACAGCGGACTCCCCCACGACGTGGTCGGCAACGGTGATCTCGACGGGAAACTGAAGAGCGAGTTGCTCACCGAGGGAACCTTCTCGTACACGTTCGACGACGCCGGAACCTTCACCTACCACTGCACGCCCCATCCGATGATGGTGGGCACCGTGATCGTTCAATAGTGAGGAGGTGGATCGTCGGCTTCGGCCTCGCTGTCGCGGCGACGTGTGTCCCAGCTTGCGGCACAGAAGATCCCGTCCCCGACGTGGTGGTCGAGATCAGCAATGTTCAGTTCAGCCCGATGGACGTCACCGTGGAACACGGCGGCACCGTCGAGTGGCGCTTCGACGACGGTGGACTCCTGCATCATGTGGAATCACCCGGCCTGTTCGACAGTGGTATCACCGGAGACGGAACGTTCCGGCACACGTTCGAAAGTGTCGGAGTCTACGAATATTCGTGCTCCGTCCACCCGTACATGATCGGCGTCATCACAGTGCTGTGAACTCTGGCTCATCACTTTTCGCTGCGACTTCGGCTCAACACTTTTCCTGAACCACAAACACTTCGGAGGATCTGATGACTACTGTTCTCTCACACGGCCCACTGCAGACCGATGTCCCTGACATCCGGCCGACCCTTCAAGGCTCGGTCGGCACCGCGACCCGTGTCAGCCTCGTCGCGGCGGGCGCTGCTGCGGGTGCCGGCCTCGCACTCGTGGCCACGCCATCTGCGACAACAGCTTTGACCACAGCTGTTATCGGCGCCGGACTGGTTACGTCGCTGGCTGCGAACTGGTCGACCTGCGGAATGTCCGTCGCCGGAGTTGTTGCCGCGCCGAAGCAGGTAGATCGGAAGGGATCCTCGACTCCCGTCCGCCGACTCGGCTGGCACGCTCTGGGTTCGGTCACGACGGGAGCCGTCACCGGGGCATTGATCGGCGCTCTCGGTGCGGCGATGTCCGGGTACATCCCGATCAGCTGGGCACTGGGCATCTGGGCCGTCGTCGCGGTTGCGTACGGGCTGCACGAGTTGGGTGCAGTGAGGATGCCGACTCCGATGCGGCGCCAACAGCTTCCGCGCCATCTGCGCCGCACAATGGCGCCCTGGAAAGTCTCGCTGATCTTCGGCGCGATCATCGGTCCGGGATTTCTGATCTTCATCCGCTCGAGTGCGTACTACCTCCTGGCACTCGGCGTCATGGCTTCGGGTTCACCGGCTCTCGGGGCGGCGCTGTTCACGGTCGTATCCCTTGGCCGCTGCATGCCCAGCCTCGCGGCAATCGTGCACACCAAGCGTGGTGGCTCGATGCCGGGATTCCTCTCGATCATGTGCGTCGTGGACCGTCGCGTGCAGAGCGTCACCGGCGCGGCATTGATCGCACTGGGAGCATTCGCCGCCGCAGCACTGATCTGACTGTCGAGCTAGCACCCTTCACCTCGAGTGAACACACGCCCCGACTCTCCGGAGCGTGTGTTCACTCGACAGAAACCGTGCGCACTCACCCCGCGTCAGGGAATCGACAGCGCCACCTGGACCGAGTCCTCCGACGGCGACGTCACCTTTGCGTCCCGACTCCAGAGCATGTCCAGCGCTGCCTTGGGCTTGGCAAGAACCCACTCCCGCGCGGCGTTCTTGATCAGCGTCGGAGTTGCGCACCCGCAATCGCTGTTCACACCGTCTGCGTCGATGCCGACGTCTCGGCACAACGCAACAGCGCGGGGCACGTGATACCCCTGAGTGACGATCAACGCCTTGGTCGCCCCATACGTATGTATGGCCCGAAAGCAGGTGTCATAGGTGTCGAGGCCGTACGGATCCCCCACGATGCGACGCTCATCTATTCCCTGCTCCACCAGGTAGTTCGTCATCGCCGCGATCTCGTCACCCGAGCCGCCGTTCGCGTCGCCGGAGACGAGGACCGCTTTAGCCTTTCCCGCTTCCACCAGTTCGACTGCTGCGTCCAGCCGCCCTTTCAGGAAAGCCATCGGCTCACCGTCCTTGATCTGCGCGCCCAGCACGATCACAACCGGAGCGTCGGGAGCATCGGCGGCGTCTGACGTATGTCCGGCCGACGCCACGGAGATCCACACGATCGAGCCCGCGTAGACAACTGCTCCGAGCACCGCAATGCCTGCGACCCAACGAGGCCACCTGCGCTTGCGCGGCGGTTTCACTGGATCTGCAGCAGCTTCGTCCATTCGTCGATCAAACCACACGGTTTGCTCATGGCTCGAGTGCTCGGTCGATCCTCCATCCCTCCGCGCCACTGCGCTCGGCCCACAGATCCGAGTACTTTCCACCTCGCGCGATCAGGTCTTCGTGGGAACCGACCTCCTCCACCCCTCCGGCTTCGAGGTAGACGATGCGATCTGCTCCCTGAATAGTCGACAGGCGATGAGCGATGATCACCACCGTTCGACCACGGGCCAATCGGTGAATTGCCTCGGTGATGGCGACTTCGTTCTCTCCGTCGAGGGCGGAAGTCGCTTCATCGAGAAGAACAATCGGAGTGTCCTTGAGGAATGCCCGCGCAATCGAGACCCGCTGACGTTCACCGCCGGACAGCAGTGATCCGCCTTCACCTACCCTGGTCTCCTCACCGCTCGGCAAACGGTCGATCACTTCGCCTAGCCTGGAATCCACCACTGCTTGACGGACCTCCGACTCGGTGGCATCCGGTCTCGCCAACCGAACGTTCTCCAGGATGGTTCCGTCGAACAGGTAAACCTGCTGTGAGACAGTCGATATCCGAGACATCAATGCTCTCGTTCCGATGTCGCGAACATCGGCCCCCCCGATGGATACCGCACCTTCGTCGACGTCCCAGAATCTGGAGATCAGCCGAACCAGAGTTGTCTTTCCGGAACCGGAAGGACCGACCAGAGCAGTGACCGAGCAGTCCGGGAATTCGAGGCTCACGTTACGAATCACGCGATCCGGGCCGTAGCCGAAGGAGACCGAATCGAACCGAATATCATACGAGGTAGGCTCTTTCGGCACCTCAGGCTCCGCCAGCACCGGTACATCGATCATCTCTCGGACAGATCCGAGCGACACCCGGGCCAGTGAGATACCTTCACCGAATCCTGCGAGCATTTGCATCGGCTCCACGAACCTCACGGCCAACACGAGAACAACGATCACGCTTGCTGTGTCGATGGACCCGGTGGTGACCAGCAGTGCCGCCAGAACCAGGACGGTGAGAAAGGCAACCTGAACGACGATCATGAAGCGCAGCAGATACTTGTCGACCGATCCGATTTCCTGCAGGTGTGCGTCCCGGTTGGACACAAGAGCTTCGTCCAACCGAGTCCAGCCTTCGCCACTCTTACCGGCCGAACGTAGAACTTGCTGCGCCTGTGCATATTCGACGACGCGCGATGCCAACTCGGATTCGCTCTTGCCGATCGCCTCGTATTCGGGAACAACCGCCCGTTGCACGTTGCGGTAAGCCCGAATCCCCAGTGGAACGAAGACGACCATCGCGAGAGACAGTCGCCAGTCCACAAACAAGACAGCGATCGCCACTGTCGCTGGAGTCACCGTGACGGTGACGAGTTGCGCGATGATCATTCCCGGGATGCTCATCAAGATAGCCGTGCCCTCGGTGACCAGGCGAGTGAACGCTCCACGGTTTGCCTTGCTGAACCACCCGAGCGGAACCTGCACCAAGTGCTCACCGAGGCGATGCATGATTCCACCGGCAAAACCCTCGATTCCGATGCGGTACGCCCGATTCTCGGCGATCCACCGTACGGCGCCACAGGCCACCGCCACGAGAGCAGCCGTGACAACCCACGGAACTGCGGCGTCGTAATCGCCGCGAACCACCGCTTTCAGGATCGGAATCATCAGTGCAAAGACGACACCCTCGAGTATCCCGGCGAGCGTGAAACCTGCTATCTGACCTCGCATCCCATTGTCGCGCCCGAGGATTTCGTCCAGGTCTCGAATCATTGCAGCGCCTTTCGCGGAGATATGTCTTCGACGAGGGGGTTCTGGAGCGCCCACATCCGCGCGTAGGTTCCGCCGAGCGCCGACAACTGTTCGTGCGTACCTTTTTCCACGATCCGTCCGGCGTCGAGAACGAGTATCTGATCTGCGTATCGGACGGTGTGCAGTCGATGAGCGATCACCATCAGGGTGCCGCCGTCTGCACTGATCTCGCCCAGTGCGCGTTGAACGGCCGATTCACTGTGGGGATCGGCCTGCGAAGTCGCCTCGTCCAGGATGACGATCGGCGGGTTCTGAAGGATGGCGCGGGCGATCGTCAGGCGTTGCTTCTCCCCACCCGACAGCTCACCGCCCGAACCACCACCGATCTCGGTGTCATACCCGTCCGGCAGTCGCATGATCACGTCGTGAATCTGCGCCCGCCTCGCCGCTGTCTCCACTTCCAGATCCGTTGCATCCGGTCGACCGAGCCGAATATTCTCGCGCACGCTGTCCCGCAGGAGCACAACATCTTGGAAGACGATGGCCATCGATCTCAAGACTTCACGACTGGACTGATCTCGTAAATCGCTTCCGCCCAGTCGAATAGACCCGTCCGTCACGTCCCAGAACCGCGGAAGTAGACGCGCCAAAGTGGTCTTTCCGGAGCCGGAGGGGCCAACGATCGCGGTCACGGTGCCCGGTGGCATCTCGAAGGAGATGTTCTCGAGGACGCGCTGCCCAGTGGTGTATTCGAAGCCGACGCTGTCGAATTCGACCAAAGTGCTGCGAGCAGGCACTGCATCCTGAGGTTCGGCCAGCTCTGGTTCGCCGAGGATGCTCTCGACGTGAGTCGCTCCCAGTTGGCCTTCGCGGTAGAGGTTGGCCATCGTTCCCATGTGCAGAACCGACGACGGAACACCGATTCCGACGACCAGAAAGGCAACAAGAGCTACCGGGGTAATCCAACCCCCGGACAACATTGCAGTTCCCGTCGCCGTGATGACCACGATGAGTACCGCCGGTGAGAGGAGGATCGACATCGCGACCACCGGCCTTCCCATCCCCGACATCCAGCGCACGCACACCGCAACCATCGAATCGACAGCGCTCGAGTAGCGCGCGAATGCGCGACTCCCACTCCCGTACGTCTTGACAACCTCGATACCGTCGCCCAGTTCTACTGTCGCAGAGGTCAATGTCGACATCGCAAGATTCCACGAGTCGACGTTCGTTCGATAGGCTCTGCGCATCGACGGCGCGGCAAGAGCTAGACACACTCCGATGTAGCCGACCAAGATCAGGCTGAACTTCCAGTCCATCGCCACCAGATAGATCAGGGCCACTATCGGCGACAGGATCGCGGGTACCACGTCGGCGGGAAGGTGAGCGACGAGAAGATGCATCCGCTTCACGTCGTCGGTCATCGCCTGCTTCACTTCACCGGTGCCACCATTTGCAAACCACCCCAGAGGAACTCGGGACAGATGCCGAGCGATACGCGAGCGGATCGAGTATTTGAAATGCGCGTCGGCGGTGTGGCACACGGTCAGCGCTGCGTTGTAGACGACAAAACCGAGAATTGTGCCCGCTGCACCGATTGCGGCCCACAGCCAGACCAGGTTCAACGACGAGTCGGTCAGGAGCACCCGCGCGATCTCGACCACCGAAACGTAGGGCAGGAATCGTAGCGGCACCGACAGCGCCGACAAACCCGCACCCAGGAGCAGGCGATTTCTCACGGGAGCGATCATGCGACCCAAAGCGTCTCGGTCGACCAGACCAGGCGAGTCTTCGAAGGCCACAGTCTCCTTCACTGTCATCGAGTTACTCACCCTTCGACGATGATCGTGCCGGTCATGTTCGGATGTGGTGTGCACGTGTAGGTGAACGTTCCGGCTTTGTCGAAGGTCTGACTGTAGGTTCCGCTTCCTTGGAGATCGCTCTTGATCCCCAACTCGGCGAACACGACATCGTGCGGCATTCCCTGGTCCTCGAAAATCCACGTGACCGTCTGTCCTGTGTGCACAGTGACGGAGTTCGGTGCGTACGCAAGGTTCTTCACCGAGATCTCGACCGGCGCTTGCTCGGTGGAACCCTGTGATTCACCTCCGCACGACGTCAGCGTGAACACCGCTGCAACAGCGATCAATGTGGTCAACCCGGTGCGAACTGACATTCTGCTCTCCTCATCGAACGTAGTGGAGGTCGGCAGTCATCCCGGCCTCGAAGTGGTACGCGTTGTGACAGTGGAACATCCACCGTCCTGGATTGTCGGCGTCGAAGTCGATCGCCAATTGTGCACGCGGAAGCACGATCACGGTGTCTCGGCGAAGCCCGCCGTACGAGGGAACCGAGAAGGTGTGCCCGTGGGTGTGCATCGGATGCCACATATCGGTGTTGTTGTTCATGACGATTCGTATTCGCTCGCCCTGCTTCATGATCAACCGACCCACATCGGTGCCCGCCATTCCCCAGACGTATCGATCCCCGGCCTGGATGAGATCAACTGAATACTCACGATCCGGCACCCTCTGTTCCCACGCGCCCGACGGTCGAAGCGTCGGTTCCAGAACGAGTCGGCCGCCGGACCCTGACAGCACTGCAGGAGAAGTCAGGTCGACGCTCGCAACCGAATCCGGTGTCCGAAGCAGGCACGCGGCGCCACCTGGCTTTCCTTCCACCTTCGCGGCGATAGGCCACGAACCGGACTGCACCGTCACCAATACGTCGTATCGCTGCGCGGGTGCGATCAGAATCTCGTCTCCGGCTGTGTAGGCGATGTCCTGCCCGTCAGCACTGACAACGGTCAACTCGTGCCCGGCGACAGAGAAACGGTACGGAGTCTCCGCCCCGGCATTGATCACCCGCAATCGAAGCCGTGTTCCGGCCGCTGCACTGACGACAAAGGGATCTTCCACAGGCCGTCCGTTGATCAGGTGCAGTGGATACGTGATGTGCGTTGCCATTCCATCGAGCGCCTCGGAATTACCGTGACCGCTGGCGAGAAGTTCTGCGGCAGAATCAATCTCTGCATCATCGACTTCCGGTGGAGCTCCGCCGTGCCCGTGGTGTCCTCCCTGCACGTCCGGTGACAATGCGCGAAGCACTGCATCCGGGGTTGTTCCCAGCCCGTCGAGCCAGTCGTCGATCACGATGACGACGTCCTCGTCGGCTCCGGTCCGGTCGTTCGGGTCCTCGACCACGAGTGCACCGAATAGCCCTCGATCGGCCTGCAATCCTGAATGGGAGTGGTACCAATATGTTCCGTGATCCGGGGCCACGAAGTCGTAGGTGAACTCGGCACCTGGTCGGATTCGTTCCTGGGTGACCGGTGGGACACCGTCCATGTCGTTGCGGACCGCAATGCCGTGCCAGTGCACCGAGGTCTCCGTCGGAAGGTCGTTCTGCAACCGAACGTTGAGTCGGTCTCCCTTGGAGATTCGAATCTCCGGACCCACCGCTTCTGCACCGTACGACCATGTGTCCACCCCTCTGGCGCCCAGACTCACCCGAGCCGGTGCAGCTGTCAGATTCCGTTGGACTGTGTGCCCGCTACGAATTCTCGCCTGTTCGGCAGCACGTACTTCGTCGTCGAACGGTGAAATCTCAGAACTGGTTTCGTTCGCCGAGCCACGACTGCACGCACTCAGTGCCACAGAACCCAAAGCCGCAGAGCCGAGAGTCACCGCTCCCCATCGCAGAGCCAGGCGCCGACTCAACGCACTCGAACTCATGCCGTCAGCGCCGTGAATTCCTGATAGCGCGTCGCGGCAACAGCTTCGGTTCCGGTGCCGGTCAGATTGCCGGCAACCATGGCATCCATGTCCTCGATCATCCAGAAAGTGGCGAAGGGATGAGTGGCGAGCCACATGTCTCCGTTGACCTTGGCCACTCGGTTCTCCTGCACCGCTGAAAGACTCGAGAACCCGGGAACACCGGCAACCTTGCCGAACTCGTACACGCCCTCGTCGAACACGGCTACGATCCGAGCATCCTGCGCCGGGATCGCCTCGTCGGACAGGGGCGCATACGGCAGTCCTCCAGCGGCATTCGCTCGCTGGGATTCCGGACGCCCGAAGCCGCTCTCCGCCAACAGCAACGACGGCGGCGCCTGCTCGGTGGTGGTGGCAAGGATTCCAGAACTGCTCATCAACACCGACACGGTGTTCGCTTCACCACCGGACCGAGCAGAGACGTCAGCGATCTTGCTCTCCAAAGCGACAGTCAACTTGTCGGCAATCGACTGACGATCAAAAGCGCGTCCGAAGAAGGCAAGATTCTCACGCCACGGAGTTGTGACGGCCGGGACCGGCACTGTGGGGACGGTCGACGCGAGGGAGTCGTAGTAGCTCCGATCGCCCATCGACGTGAAGATGACCAGTCCAGGATCCTGGGCGAGGACCTGCTCGATCGGGGGTGCACCGAGCGGCGGCACCGTGACCACCTCGGTACCCGCTGACGCCAAGATGTCCTGGCCGATCTCCGATCCCCACGACGTGAAGACCACGTCAGGGGTGATGCCGACGGCAAGGAGACCGAGTGCGGCGTATTCGTCGAGGGAGACAATTCGCCCGAGGTCGCCTGAAACCGACGTCTCACCGAATTCGTGGGACACAACACGCGTTCCCTCGGCAGGTTCCGTCGTCGGTCCCGCCTCACTCGAGCTACAGGCGGCCGCAGTCAGGGCAACGACACTGACCAGCAGCGAAGCTCCCAGCCTCGATAGGTAACCGGGTCGCGTTTTCAACTTCATAATGTCCTTCAGCTTCGAAAAATCGGGGGTTCGCTACAAATCGGAGCACTGCTCGGATTTGGCAAGTAAACCTCACCTAAGTTCATCCGTCAATCGGTTGCGTCGACTACGCGACCCGATCCGACGCCGCTAAGCTCGGTCGGACCATGACTGCGCCATCACCTGACAAGAAGTCCGCCGCGAAATCACAGCGCCGCCGGAGTTACAACACCGGGATCACTGCGGACGCCGTGCTGACCGTGGCGCTCGGGCTCAGTCGCGAGCACGGAGTCGAGGGCTGGTCGCTGCGGCAGCTGCTCAGCGAACTCGATACGTCGTTCTCCGTCGTCTATCGACTCGTCGGAGATCGGGACGCACTCTCGGCTGCGGTGGTCGACAGTGCGGTGTCGACCGTGAACGTGCCATCCGCACAAGAAGATTGGCGTCAATGGCTGACGCATCTGCTCTTGCAGATGCGAGAGGCCTTGATCGAGTGTCCAGGCGCGGCACAGTGGCTGCTGATGAACGGAGTTGCCACCCAGCGCAGCCGGGAACTCATGGAGGCCGGATTGGCTTCACTGACCGCCGCCGGGTTCGGGGAAGAAGCCGCTCAGGCTTACACCGTCGCCTTCACTTCGACAACCACACTGATTGCCATGAACGACGCCAGGCGCATTCCCAGCGGACAGCCTTCACCCGATCACAGCGCGATGCTGGAACGCCTGAGCAACTACGGACCCTCAGATCCCCGTTCATCGATGGAGACACTGATCGGGAAATTTGCCGGTCCACCGGATGCTGCGGAAGCAACACGGGCAGAGCACTATCGCTACACACTCGACCGTGTCCTCGACGGTCTAGAGGCGCGGCTGGACGCAATCAAAGAGTCATAGAAATGACCGCGGGGTCGCTGTCGCACTTGTGCGACAGCGACCCCGCGGATGATCTGGATTCTCGGTATGCCTAGCGGAACAGGTTCGCGACGAACGGAATCGTGTCGGCCTGCGATTCGACCAAAGCGCCGCTGTGATCGGTGTTGTAGGTCTTGAACGTGACCGGTTCACCGTTGGCGACCAACGCTGCAACCAGCGAAAGTGCAGACGGTGCAGGGACATCCACGTCAAGCAGGCCCTGGCCGATAAAGATAGGGCGGTCGTATCCACTGGTCGGTACACCCATGTAATCGTTCAGCAGACCCTGGAAGTTCGGGATCTGACTGAGCGGGCGGGAGAAGATGTCACCGAGGACCAGATCCTTGGATGCCTCGTCCAGGTCTGCGGCGCAGAGCTTTTCGGCCGAGTCGACCTTTTCCCTTCCCAAGTCGTTCAGGTAGGAATTCAAGTCGATCTCGGGGTGCGCTTCCCGCAAGCCCGCGAGGATGTAGAGCGCGTACGACGTCAACCCGCCGCCGAGGGCGATGGGAGGGAAGCCCGGACCGGCAGGCAGGAGGGTCAACTCGATGTTGGCCGGCACTCCGGTACCCACGCCACCGCGGTAGTCGAGCGAATCCCCTCCGTACTCGGTTGCGTAGCGGGCCGTCGTAATGGCCGCACCGCCGCCCTGCGACTGTCCGACCACTGCCCAACGATTCGAGATGGAGGAGTCGATGACCCGGGCCGCCTTGACCGAGTCGACTACGCTGTGCGCCTCCACCTTTCCGTCGAGGTACGGCATCAGCCCTGGTGTACCCAGACCGACGTAGTCGGTGGCGACGACGGCGTAGCCCTCCGAGAGCCAGCGCCCCAGGTACGGGTAGTCACGTTCGGGCAGGCCGGGACCGACCAGCGAAGGGGCACAGGAATCGTCGAGTCCGGTGGTGCCGTGCGCCCAGGCGATGACGGGCCAACCACCTTCCGGTGCCGGGCCGGCCGGGACGTAGTACGCGCCACTGCTCAGCGCGGGCCCGCCGTTGGAACCGATGGTCCAGTACGTGAATCGCTTGGCGTCGGCGGTACCCGGAATCCACAGATCCTTCGGTAGCGGCTCACTCGACACCACAGTGCCGGTGGCTTGCGACGCGCTCGGCGCCTGCGCGGACGCGATGGGCGCAGCAACGGCGGAGCCGATCGTTGCAGCACAGAGGGCTGCGATGGATATGCGGGCAAACGACTTCGACTGGAATTTCACGTCTGACGACTCCGGTTCGTGCGGTGGGCGACCTCGTTGGACGTTATCGTAGATTTTGTTTAACCGATCGGTCAAGCAAAATCTTGCAGCTTTGCGACACGTACATGTCGAGATCCCGGCCCCGACTCCGACCCAGTATCGAACCGGCACGAAGAAACAGTAGGAGGATGTGTCCATGGCACACGTACAGCGTTTCGACCACATCGGCATCACCGTCGCGGACCTCGAATCAGCGACGGCGTTCTTCGTCGTTCTGGGTCTCGAGGTGGAGGGCACCGGATCCGTGGAGGGCGAGTTCGTGGAAACCGTCTGCGGTATCCCTGGAGCAAAGTGTGAAATCGCCATGCTGCGCCCTCCGGGCGAAGGGTCACGGCTCGAGCTCTCGTCCTTCGTCAGGCCCGACCACGTACCCGGATCGCCTGCTCCGATGGCCAACGAGATCGGTCTGCGCAACGTGTCTTTCGAGGTGGGCGATCTCCAGGCGGCGGTCGACGCGGTGGCTGCGGATGGTTACGGGCTCATCGGCGGGATCGGCGAGTACGAGAACAGCGTGCGCATGGCCTACGTGCGTGGGCCGGAAGGGATCATCGTGTCCCTGTTCGAGCAGATCGCCTGAAGCGTCACGGCAATCGGACCGTCAGATCGCCTTCCACGAGCTGACCAGAGCGCCCATCGCGGCCGCGAATTCGGCAAACGCCGCGTCGATTCTGACGCGATTACCGGTCGTCACGAGATCGAGCGTCAACCCCCGAATCTGCGCCAACACGATCGTCGCGTAGCGATCAGCGCGATCGGGCGGACATCCATGCGCGAGCGCCGCTTCCGTCAAACCACCCAACCAGTCCCCCACCACATGATCGAGAAACTCGCGATACCGCTCCGGATGCAACAACGCCTGTCCGTAGATCTCGAACATCAACCGAAAGCTCGGCAACGATTCCGCTGATGTGCGCCCATTCCAGTAACTCGTCAACATCTCGACGATGTCGGTCCCGGAAGAGATGTCGAGAGAAGAGCTGTCTCGCAGGGTTGCGACTACTTCAGTGAGTAGTTGTTCCTTCGAACCGAAATGGTGGATGAGTGTCGCATGGCTGATCCCCAGGTCCTTGGCCAACGGCCGCATGGACAGTTCACCGACGCCGTTCGCCGTGACATACGCGGTTACCTGCGCGAGCAATTCGGCACGGCGATGCTGGTAACGCAGTTTCCGGCCGTCGATCGGCGTGCTGTCCTCCACCTGCAGGAGCCTACGCAGTACCGGAAACACAGCAGTACCGGAAACACAGCAGTACCGGTTACACGGTGACGTGGTGGCGATCCGATCGACTGATCGTGACAGCGGCGACGACGATACCGATCACCACGCCGATGAGAGTGTCTGCGACGCGAGCCACTGCCGCTTCGGTCCCGATCGGGGCACTGAAACCGATGAGAAGCAGTGCCATCGGAGTGACGGCGAGTGACGTCAGCGCATAGTTCTTGATGACGAGCAGCTCCGCAGCAGTCTGCAGAATCACGATCACGGCAACGGCTTGCCAGTAGCCGAGTGTCAATGCGATGAGCCCAGCGGCCACGACGGCGCCGCCGACATTTCCCACCAACCGCTGAATCCCGCGCTGGACGGTCTGCTTGTAGTTCAGTCCCTGCATCGCGGCGATGGCACCCATCGACGCCCACAGCGGATGCTCCAACCCGGCTCCTGCCGCGAGCCAACCGGCCAGAGCCGAGGCCGCCACGATGCGGAGAGCATTCATCCGCACCGGGCGCGAATACAGTCGGCGCAATCCTTCGAGAAAATAGCCCTCGGGTGCGGCAAGCGTGGGCGCCGGCGCGAGGTCGTGTTCGATCATGCTGGAGCGCTTGAGCTTCCGAAGCTCCTTCTCGTGCTGAGCAATACTCCGGATCAAAGTCGCATCGCCGTGCAACTGCCATTGCTGTACTGCCGCTTCTGCTTCGTCGAGCACCGCGACCAGTTCGCGTCCGTGATCGACGGTCGACTTGATCCGACCGCTCGACGCAATGACCAAGCGGGCGTTGGCAATCGATCCGAGCGCCGGTTCCACTGCGTCTGTGCCGGACTGTTCGAGACGCCCCACTGCGGAGACTGCACGAGCAACTGCCAGACGGGCAGGCCCCATCGGCAGTACGAGCGCTGGGAGCATCGCGGCCACCCAACCGACCACAACTCCGAGCGCACCGGCAGTCACCAGCCTCGCCAGATCATCGACACTGGAGGCATATCCGGCTGCACCGGTCGCCGCGAAGACGAGGATGACGGGCCCTGGTCCGGTGATCCGGAAGCCCGACATGAAGCAGTACGACGCACCGGCCAGCAACGACAGGATGCCGATCTGCAACCACATCGGAACGCCCACAACACCCATTGCGCTGCCGAAAGCGATGGACACCACCAATGCGGCACCGACCATCGCCAGCTTGCCCGCCAACCGGGGATACGGCTCGTACCTACCGAACGCGGCGCACAGCGCGCCCAAGGCCGCGAAGCCGGCCAACTCCCGATGCCCGAGCAGTCCGCCGACCACGAGGACTACGGCGGTGGCGAGCCCGACCCTGATCGCGGGGGCGATGGTCGCGTCGGCGGATCCGACGCGAAAAGCCGCTCGCCACGTCGCCCCGGAGACCGTATGTGCAATGGCCTCACTCGAATGAGTGAGACGGCTGGGCGTCCTGGCTGCGGTTTCGGTTCGGGTCACCGACTCAGCATACATTTATTTCACCAGTAAATTACTTGTGAAGTAATGTGAATTCTGTCGCTAAGATGGGGCCATGGGTGCGACTGACAGATCCGAAGACGACTTCATCGACAAAGTCCGTCGCGAATGGAAGCGCGCCTACCCGGAGTTCGACACCGCTCCCGTCGAAGTGATGGGCCGGATCGCCCGCATCAACGCGCAGTCTCTTCACCAGCTCGATCGCGCCTTGGCGTCCAGCGGGGTCTCTCGCGCCGAATTCGACGTGATGAGTGCACTCGCTCGCAGTGACCGTCCCCTGCGAGCGAGTGAAGTCACCGCCGTCACGATGGTCAGCGGCGCCGCCACCACAAAACACGCAGACCGTCTGGCCAAGCTGGGCTTTGTCGAGCGTCAGCGTTTCGAACACGACGGACGGGTGGTTCTGCTTCAACTCACCGATGCCGGTCGCGCATTGGTCGAGGCAGAGTTTCCCCGACGCGTCGAGCGAGACCGTCAAGTACTGACCGGACTCGACGAGGACGAACGCGCCCAGTTGACGGCACTGCTCAAACGAATCTCACGCAACATCGACTCGGGGATCTGGGACTGACCTACTTCGGCAGCGGTACGTTCTGCAATCGCACCTGACCGCGCGCCACCTCTTTGCCCGATTCCGGATCGGTGATGACCACCGACCACAACTGCTGAACGCGTCCCTGCTGTATCGGCACAGCCACGACGTCCACGCGCCCACCCGTACGCGCCCGCAGGAAATCCGTTCCGTTGTGGACGCCGACGGCGAATTCGCCACGATCCGCCACTGCAGTGCTGGCTCCGATACTCGCGGCCGACTCGACGGCGGTCGTGTAGACACCGCCGTGGACTACACCCCACGGAGTGTGATGCGCCTCGGACAGATCGATGTGCCCGACGACCTTCGTGCCGGACACCTCGTCCAGTTGCAATCCGGCAGCGCTGACAAATCCGCTTGCTGCCTCGAGATTCAATTCCGTCATGACGACCCCTCATCTGCTCCGTTGGATTTCTCGACCTACCTTCCGCCCTCGAATACATAACGTCAAGTGCTAAGTTGGAATTCCCAACTAACTTTTCCAACTAACAGGGGCCCAGAGATGACGGCGACAAAAGGACGCAACTGCTCCATCGCCAACGCCTTGGAGGTCGTCGGCGAGAAGTGGTCGCTGTTGGTGCTCCGAGAAATCGTCCTCGGGCAACGACGGTTCGACGAGATCGCCGCGGGCACGGGTGCGAGCCGCGACATCCTCGCCGCGCGTCTGCGCACCCTCGTCGAGGCCGACGTCCTCACGAAGCGTCGCTACGAAGACCATCCACCGCGCTACGAATACGTCGCCACCGAATCAGGGAAGGCGCTCTACCCGATCCTGATGGCACTCATGGAATGGGGAGATACCTTTGCGACGACGGGTCCGCCGCCTACCGTCGTCGAACATCGCTGCGGTGAGATCCTGCACGCCCAAGTTGTGTGCGCACACTGCAAAGAACCGCTGGCCGCCAGAGATGCGCACGTAGTCGAACTCTCGCCACCTGCTCGATAGCGTCAGCGTCCGGGCGGAAACCCGCCTGTTGCGATCGGGCCCCAGGAGTCGACGGTGACGCGGATCAGGCTCTTGCCCTGCTTGCGCATGGCTTCGCGGTACTCGTCCCAGTCGGGATGATCACCGGCGATGGATCGGTAGTAGTCGACCAACGGTTCCACCGAGTCCGGGAGGTCGATCAACTCCGCGGTTCCGTTCACCTGGACGTACGGACCGTTCCACTCGTCGGAGTGGATACACAGAGACACCGCCGGGGTGCGGCGAACGTTCGCGGCCTTGGCCCGTTCCGGGTACGTGGAGATGACGATCCGGCCCTCGTCGTCGACCCCGCACGTCACCGGAGAGATCTGCAACTCGCCGGATTTCTTCACCGTGACGAACGTGGCCCGATGGCGCGGCCTGATGAACTCGAGGAGTTCGGCAAACGAAACACGATCTGCGCTGGCGATCTTGGACATGACCTCAGCCTAATTCGATTTACGAGCTGACGCTCAGGGCATCTCGATGGTCTGAGCACGTGCGATTTCGTCGATTGCACGAATGATGTACGCGCTCTGAGCTTTCTTCACTCCGGTCGACAAACTCCCGATGACCAGAACCGCCGAACGCAGGTACGCGCCGTGCCCGATGCGGAACGAATCGTCCTCCAGATCCGAAATCCCGAGCGCCCCGGTGTAGACCGCAGCGAGCGCCTGCACGTCCAGATCCGGCAGCCACACGATTGTGGACTTGGCGCAGGCAGTAAGCGCATCCTGCACGTCCTCGCTGGACAAGCCGTCCGGATGCGTGTCCTCGAGCAATTCGCGCACGATCGCCGCGTGAACCGAGCTGACCTGCTCGAACGAGAGCCCGCGCAGTTCCTCGACAGCCACGAGCAGTCCGTCACGATTTGCCGCCCGCACCGCGGCGAGTGCGTCGGCCGTGGCATCAGCGATGTCACGGGCGACCTTCGGCCAATGCGTCGGCCAGCTCTGTTCTGGCGTCCGCTGGTCTGGCGTCATCGTGGTATCTCCTCGGTCCTCGCGTTCATGCGGAAGCCTTCCACATCCCACCGACAGGCCAGGCGATCCGTCAGCGCAGCCGCTCCAACAAGGACATTGCGTTGTGCGGCGCAAAGCCTTTCATGTCGTTGTCGAAGTAGACGTACACGTCGAGGCCTTCGTCCATCCAATCCCGAAAGCGCTTGGACCACTTGTCCAGAGCTTCGTCGGTGTACCCACTCGCATACAGTTCCTTGTCCCCGTGCATCCGCACGTAGACAAAATCGGTAGTCGGAGTGGTGATGCGGGGATATCTGCCGGCGGTGTCTGCGACGACAAAACCGATGGAGTGCTCGCGCATCAGGTCCACGGCTTCGTCGGTCTCGAAGCTGGCGTGCCGCGCTTCCACCGCGTAGCGAATCGGCACATCCCTCTCGGTCTGGGCAAACACTCGGTCTTCGGTGAGTTTGTCGTCGTGCTGTGCTGCCAGATCGGCGGCAGCCTGGGTGGTGCGGGGAAGACCGTCGAAGAAGTCGGTCAACCGCTGCGGTTCGAACTGCAGCGTCGGAGGTAGTTGCCACAGGATCGGTCCGAGCTTGGGACCGAGGGCGAGTGTTCCGGCGGCGAAAAAGTTGGCGAGTCCGTCACGGGCGTCGAGCAGTCGTTTCATGTGCGTGATGTACCGGCCGCCCTTGATCGCGAACACAAAATCTTCGGGAGTTTCACTGCGCCATTTGGTGTAGCTTTCCGGCTTCTGCAGGGCATAGAACGAGCCGTTGATCTCGATCGACGTCAATCTCTCTGCGGCATAAGATAATTCTTTGCGGTGAGCAAGACCTTTCGGATAGAAATCTCCGCGCCACGCGGGATACGTCCACCCGGAGATACCTACCCGAATATCTGCCATCGATTCAGACTAAGCGGCACTCGAGCGTTTTGACACTCCGTGTTTCAAACTCCGGCACTGAGCGCGACGGATACCGGTACGACGGTCAGGCACACCACCGCGCCGACGAACAACGCGATCACGAGGCGACGGTCCCACTTTCCGCGTGCACCACTGGCAGCCAGCATGAAGATCACAAAACCCACACACACGGACACGATAGTCACGATCACCGGAGTTCCAACCATGCCGTGATTGTCCCCTACCCATTGCCACCGAGCGCCCTACGGGTACACGATCGAAGTACCCATCCCGAGCAAGGAGTGGAAATGCCGAAATACCTCTGGCAAGTGACGTACTCACCTTCCGGCGCCGCCGGCCTACAGCAGGAGGGAGGCACTGCGCGGCGCGACGCGATAACCCGAATGGTCGAAAGCATCGGCGGCACAGTCGAATCCTGCCACTTCGCACTGGGCGGTCACGACATGTTCGTCATCGGCAACCTACCGGACGACGTCGCGGCAGCCGCATTGAGCATTCGCACGGCTGCGGCAGGTGCAGCACGCTCGGAGTCGATCACGCTGCTCACGCCGGAGCAGATCGACGAGGCAGTCAAGCGACCGACCGACTACCGCGCGCCGGGCAAATGACGACGGAAGGAATAGATCCCGGCAGCAGCCGAGTTGCACCCGCTGTGACGGAGACTACGAAAACACCTGACCTGGGCACCTACGGAATCTGGCGAGGAGCGGCTGGTTTGCCGCCGGGACTGGGAACAGCGATCGAGAAACTCGGTTTCGGCACCATCTGGATCGGCGGCTCACCACGCGCCGATCTACGGATCGCCGAGAAACTTCTCGACGCGACCGAGCACATCACCGTGGCAACCGGAATCGTCAACATCTGGTCCTCACCTGCGGCCGAGGTGGCGGAGTCCTATCACCGACTCGAAGCCGCACATCCGGGGCGATTCCTGCTCGGCGTAGGCGTCGGACATCCGGAGGCGACCGGCGACTACACCAAGCCGTACGCCTCGCTCGTGTCGTACCTCGACGAACTCGACGAGGCCCAGGTCCCGGAATCGCGGCGCGTCCTCGCCGCACTGGGACCGAAAGTGTTGAAACTGTCCGCAGATCGCGCTGCCGGCGCGCATCCGTACCTGACCATCCCCGAACACACCGCCGAAGCTCGTGAAATCCTCGGCCCTTCGAAGATTCTTGCCCCCGAGCACAAGGTTGTTCTGGAAACCGATCCGGAGAAGGCCAGAGCAATCGGTCGCCCCGCCGTCGCCAACCCGTATCTGTATCTGCGCAACTACACGAGCAATCTCGAGCGCCTCGGTTTTGCGCCCGAAGAGTTGGCGAACGAAGGAAACGATCGCGTCATCGACGCTCTGGTTGCGCGCGGTACCGCGAAGTCCATCGCGGATCGACTTCGGGAGCATGTCGCGGCAGGTGCCGATCACGTTGCGATCCAAGCACTTCCCGCCGAGGGTGATCCGCTCGCGACCTACGAAGCACTGGCAGCCGAACTCTTCGACTGATCAGACAACCCTTGACTTGGATAAGTTGTGTCCGAGTATACTTGGACACGACTTATCCGAGTAAAGGAGAAAATCGTGAAGATCGTCATTTTCGGAAGCGGACTGATCGGAAGCCAGGTCGCCGCCAAGCTCGCTGACGCCGGGCACGACGTGAAGGCGCTCGGCCGGGCAGACGGGATCGACATCACCACCGGCGCAGGAATCGCCGAAGCAGTCGATGGTGCCGACGTCGTCGTGGATCTGACCAATTCCCCGTCGTGGTCGGACGAAGACGTCTTGGCCTTCTTCCATGACGGAACCAGCCATATCCTCGCCGCAGAAGAGAAGGCGGGCGTCGGTCACCACGTCATCCTGTCCATCGTCGGCGCCGATCGACTGCCCGATTCCGGGTACATGCGAGCCAAAATCGCCCAGGAAGACCTGGTCAAAGCCGGCCCGACCCCATACACGATCGTCCGATCGACCCAGTTCTTCGAGTTCGTCGCCGGAATCGCCGACGCCGGAACCACCGACGGCACGGTCCATGCAACACAGGCACATCTGCAGCCCATCGCATCACGGGACGTCGTTTCTCACGTCGCCGAGGTAGTGACCGGTGCGCCGCGTAACGGCACGGTCGAGATCGCCGGGCCCGAACCGCTGGGCATCGACGAACTGGTCCGGCGCCTGTTCGTCGTCACCGGCGACAAGCGCTCGGTGATTTCCGATCCCGAGGCCGGGTACTTCGGCGCGAAACTCGACAACTCGGCACTCACCCCGACACCCGGCGCCGACGCATGGATTGCGCCGACAACGTACGACGTGTGGCTTGCCGAGAAGGCCTGACGTCGACCACTCGAGCGACGTCCGGCCCGCATCACGTTCCACCACGTCGATAGAGTTCAACCATGAAGCTTTCCGGAGGCGTGGAGTGGTCACTCCACTGCTGTGTGGTTCTCAGCCAGGCCGAGGGGCCGGTACCCACAGCCAGACTCGCCGAACTTCACGGGGTGTCGAAGACATACCTGGCGAAGCATCTGCGAGCGCTCGCGCACGCCGGTCTGGTCAATCCGACCGAGGGCCGAGACGGTGGGTACGTCCTCACCCGGGCTCCCGAGAAAATCACCGTTCTCGACGTCGTCCAGGCGGTTGACGGCACTGAACCTGCGTTCCGGTGCACGGAGATTCGACAGCAAGGAATCCTCGCCGCTCCACCGGAGCAATGCCGTTCCGCCTGCGGAATTGCCAAAGTCATGGCCGACGCCGAAAAAGCCTGGCGCGCATCGCTGTCGGGAGTCACGATTGCAGATCTTGCTGCAACCCTGGATCTTCCGGCACTCAGAAAGATCCTGACCACACCGATCGCACCTTAGAGCGGCCCACACCTCACGAGGCATCAATCCATCGTTCAACTATCGGGTACCTTGTTCGGGGATCAAATCTTGACGAAGAATCTTCCGGGAATTTTCGCAAGATCTCGGAGGGGGTTTCATGGGAGTCAGTGGCGCTGCGGGGTTGGGGCAGAACATTCGTCAAACAACTGGACTGTTGCGTCGCTGGTGGTCTCTTGCGTACGACGGTGAATGGTTCCCTCGGTTTCTGGCTGCTCGATCGATGTTGGGGACAGCCAGAGTGGTCGTCACCTTTTGGTGCGCCGTGTTCGTGGCACTCGCCGTACTGGCTCAATTCGTGAAGGGTGGCGCAACCGACCTCCCTGAACGGCTCGCGGCGGGCGCAGCATGCATGATCGCGCTCTACTGCATGATTCGCTGGTCACTCGGACGGTCCTGGCCGAGCCACCACCAATCCGTTCGTTTCATTTCGCTCACCAATATCTGCTTGTCCTTGATACTTCTCGCCGGAATCCATTCGAGCTTCCTGGCGTTGACCGGCGCCGTTCTGTTCGTGGTCGTCGCGAACTATTCGTCGGTATTCCACAGCCCTCGAATAGTCACGGCACAGATCGTCGGCGCGCTGTTCGTCGTTGCCCTACTGACAATTCGCGCTGTAACCGATCCGGATACCGATTCTTCGCTGTCGGTGTCCACTGGATTCGTCATCGGGTGTGTTATCGCGTCCGCCGCGATGACCGTGCATTTCCTCGTCTTGTACCTGACCGACGATGCACGACACTCTTGGCGCGATCCACTCACCGCTGCTCTGAACCGACGTGGGCTGCACAACGTCTGGCAACAGCTGTTCGGTGTCGGCGAACTCCAAGGACACGTTGTCCTCGCGGTGGTGATCGATGTCGATTCGTTCAAGAGCGTGAACGACAAACTGGGTCACGCAGAAGGTGATCGGATGCTGGTGACAGTCGGTCGGCGTCTGAACTCAGCGGTCGGAGAGGTCGGGCTGGTTGCCCGGACAGGCGGCGACGAGTTCGTGATTCTCATGCCCGTGGAGCCACGTCGCATCGAACAAACCGTGGTGGACATTCACAATTCGATATCGCGGCCCGCCGGTCGGCAGTCGATTTCCGTGAGCGTCGGAGCCAGCGTGTGGCTGTCCTCGACAATCCCGGACGCTTCAGGAACCATCGATCGGATACTTGCCGACGCCGACAACGCGATGTATCGAGCCAAGCGACGGGGTGGAGACCAGGTGGCCTGGGCGGTAACGCATCTGAGCTGATCGACAGGTCTACTTGCCGACCGAACTCAGAGCGCCGCTTCGCTGTCGTTCGCCGGATCCAACTGATCCTGGGTTGCCGCCCAACTCGCCAAGAGTTTGAGTGCGTCAGCCGTGGGCGTCCCCGGCGCCGCGGTGTAGACCAGCAGTGTCAGCCCGGGATTGGACGGCAGTTCCATCGCCTCGAAGTTCAGCTCCAGGTCGCCGACGACGGGGTGACGAACCTTCTTGAATCCCGTCCGATGAAAGCGCACATTGTGTTTCGCCCACCGGGTGCGGAATACCTCACTGCGAGTGGCAAGTTCACCGATGAGCTCGGTCAGCGCCTTGTCATGGGGATTGCGCCCCGCTTCCGAGCGGAGCATCGCGGCGATGTCGTCTGCCGCGCGCTCCCAATCTACGAAGAAGTCCTGCGACGCCGGGTCCAGGTACACGAAGCGGGCGTTGTTCGCCGGCCTACGCGGATCAGCCAAGACTGGCGAATACAACGCGCGCGCCATGCGATTGGCCGCCAGCATGTCGTGCCTGGCATTGCGTACCCACGCCGGCGCGTCGGTGATGGCGTCGAGTATCTGCTGAATCGCCGGGCTCACGCCCTTGGGGGCGGGCCGCTTTCTACTCGGTGCGCCTGCACTGGCGGCCTTCGCGAGGTCGTACAAATGGGCAGTTTCGGCTTCGTCGAGTTGCAGTGCTCGGGAAAGGCTTTCGAGTACCGAATCCGACGCTCCCGCCAGATTTCCGCGTTCCATGCGCACGTAGTAGTCGATGCTCACACCGGCGAGCAGAGCGACTTCCTCACGGCGCAACCCCTTGACGCGACGGTTTCCGCCGTAAGCCGGGAGCCCTGCCTGCTCGGGTGTGATGCGAGCACGACGGGAGCTGAGGAATTCGCGGATCTCGGCTCGGTTGTCCATGCAGTTCACGTTACTCGAGCGGCGAAGACCGAGGGAGGTACTGCCGTTACCTGGAACAACAGACACTCCCGCGCTCGCGAGGCGCCGCGTTGACTGATTGCAGTCGACCGGTTCACGCAGAAACGTCGACTTCCAAGCACGCGACACCAGAAGCAAGAGGGGACACCATGCGAGCAACCATCATGTACGGCGCCGGAGACGTTCGGGTCGAGACCGTGCCCGATCCGGTACTGCAGCAGCCGACGGACGCGATCGTGCGGGTCGTCAGGGCCTGCGTTTGCGGCTCTGACCTGCACCCTTACCACAACATGCCGGCAACACCCGGTGGTTCCCCGATGGGCCACGAATTTGTCGGAGTGGTCGAAGAGACCGGTCGCGAGGTGTCCACGTTGAAGAAGGGCGACTTCGTCATCGCGCCCTTCGCCTGGTCCGACGGGACGTGCGACTTCTGCCGCGAAGGCTTGCAGACGTCCTGCCGCCACGGCGGATTCTGGGCCGGAAACGGGATCGGAGGCGGGCAGGCGGAGGCCATCCGAGTGCCGTTGGCAGACGGCACCCTGGTCAAGGCGCCGGTCGGTGAGGACTCCGAACTCCTGCCGTCACTGCTCACGCTCTCCGACGTCTTCGGCACCGGCTATCACGCGGCGGTCAAGGGTGGCGTCAACCAACGCACGACGGTCACGGTCATCGGCGATGGAGCCGTGGGGCTGATGGCAGTGCTCTCCGCCAAACGCCTCGGCGCCGAGCGCATCATCCTCATGGGGCGCCACAAGACCCGCACGGATCTCGGTCTCGAGTTCGGAGCCACCGATGTAGTTGCCGAACGTGGGGACGAGGGCATCGAGAAAGTCCGCGAACTGACCGGAGGCGACGGCACTCATGTCGTCCTCGAAGCGGTAGGTCACATGCCTGCCTATGAGCAGTCACTCGGAGTTGTCCGACCGGGCGGCGTCATCAGCCGAGTCGGAGTACCCCAATACGAAGAAGCTCCAATCGGATTCGGGACGCTCTTCGGACCCAACATCACGCTCACCGGTGGACCGGCTCCGGTGCGCGCGTACATCGAAGAGCTGATGCCGGATGTGCTCGACGGAAAGATCGAGCCGGGCAAGGTCTTCGACCACACCGTCGGGCTCGACGACGTAGCGGAAGGCTATCGAGCCATGGACTCCCGTGAATCGTTGAAGGTCCTCGTCCGCCCGTAATCCACCACTTGCGAACGTCCACCACTTGCGAAGAAGAAGCGCGTGACCCACACTGCCAACCGTCCCGTTGCCGGTCGCATCAATTCCACCGCGATCCTGGCGATCATTCTGATCAGCTATTTCATGATCCTGCTAGACAATTCGATCATCTTCACCGGGCTACCCAGCATCCAAAGCAGCTTGGGTTACTCGGCAACCGGGCTGTCCTGGGTCCAGGACGCCTACACCCTGGTGTTCGGCGGCCTTCTCCTGCTGGGCGCTCGTCTCGGGGATATCTTCGGCCGTCGTCGCGTATTCGTCTCCGGTCTCGCAATTTTCGCGATTGCGTCGTTTCTCGTCGGGGTCGCGCCGAACGGTTGGTGGCTCATCGCGGCGCGCGCTCTCCAAGGCGTCGGAGCCGCAGTGGTGGCCCCGGCGTCGCTGTCACTGCTGACTGCCAGTTTCCCGCCCGGCCCGGAGCGAACGCGCGCTGTTGCCTGGTACGGCGCTGCGGCGGGAATAGGCGCCAGCCTCGGCCTCGTGATCGGCGGCGCCCTTGCCGACTGGGTGTCTTGGCGCGCAGGCTTTTTCATCAACGTTCCGATCGGAATCGCGATGATCGCGCTCGCTCCCCGGTTCATTCCGGAAACCGAACCCAACTCCGGACGTTTCGATGTGGCGGGCGCTGTTCTCGCCACACTCGGCATGACCGCACTCGTCTTCGGCACCGTCGACTCGGCCGAAGCGGGGTGGACCTCACCGATCACTGTTGCGACACTGGCGGCCGGGGCGATACTACTGACCTTGCTCTTCCTCAACGAAGCTAGAGCGGAGCAGCCGATCATGCCACTGCGGTTGTTCCGCAGCCGGGAGCGATCCGGGGCGTACGCCGCCCGAATGCTCTATCTGGGTGCCATGATCGGATTTTTCTACTTCACCACTCAGCTACTCCAAGGCGTCATGGGCTTCAGCGCGTTCCAAGCTGGCATCGCCTTCTTCCCGATGACGATCGTCAATTTTGCTGTGGCGATGCTGATTCCGCGACTGACACCACGATTCGGAAATTCCGCAATTCTGTCGGTTGGCATTGCCGTCACCCTCGCCGGGATGGCGTGGCTCAGTCTGGTCCATCCCGGTAGCACGTATCTCACTGCGATAGCACTTCCGATGATATTGATCGGCGCCGGGCAGGGGTTGGCTTTCGCTCCGCTGACTTCTGCCGGTATCTCCGGGGTGGAGGCCGAGGATGCCGGTGCCGCATCAGGATTGGTCAACACTGCACACCAACTGGGCAGTGCTCTCGGACTCGGCATCCTCGTCGCAGTTTCCGCGGGCGCCGGAGCCTCTGCCGACGACGCTACAACGGCACTCACCGATCACGTATCAACGGCTCTCACCGCAGGCACCGCCCTGCTGGCCGCTTGTCTCGTCATCGTCCTCGCACTGATCGTCCCGGCTACGAGAACGCGAAGTACCACAAAGCAATTCGAACAGGAGAAAGGAAGCCGAGATGTCGCACTCGTGGACCGAGGCTGAACTGACCAAGATCGGTGGTGCCGAGGAATTGCAGATCTCCTCGTACCGCCGCGACGGCACCGCAAGGCCGTACGTCACGATTTGGGTCGTCCGTGCCGACAACCAACTGTACGTGCGCTCGGCATACGGAACCGACAACCCGTGGTTCGTCCGAGCAACGGCAAGTGGAAGGGGCCGAATCCGCGCAGGAGGAATTGAGCGGGACGTGGTGTTCGAGTCCGCCGCACCGGATGCGCACTCGGCGATCGACTCCGCCTACCACACCAAGTACGACCGCTACGGCCCGCAGATCGTCGGCTCCGTCACCGGCCGCGCCGCCGCACCCAACACCATTCGACTTGTTCCGCTGACGCAGAACTGAACCGCCCCTTTCGATTCCGAGGAGACCTCATGGAAATCTTGAAGCCCCAGCCCACCAGCAAAGCACCCAGCGACTGGTTCACCGGCGACGTCTGGTGGGACGTCATCTACGCCGGCCAGGAGCCGTCGAGGATGCGCGCCAACATGGTTCGCTTTGCACCTTGTGCGCGAACCGACTGGCATTCCCATGTCCTCGGGCAGACCCTCCACATCGTCTCCGGGACCGCGCTGGTTCAAGCTCGCGGCGGCGAGATCGTCGAAGTTCACCCGGGCGAGACCATCTATACCCCGGCAGGAGAGGAACACTGGCACGGCGCGGCACCCGACCGTTTCATGACCCACCTTGCGCTGTGGGAAGGACCCGGCGAGGGAGGCACCGAAACGACATGGGGCGACAAAGTCACCGATGGGGAATACAACGGTCCCCGCGCCAACCATCGCTGAGACCGGACACCTCTCAGATACGTCGCATCACCGAAACAACCTTGCCCAAGATGGCCGCGCGATCGCCGTCGATGACGCTGTATGCGGGATTACGAGGCTCGAGGTACACGTGACCGTCGCGACGTCGGAGCACCTTCACAGTGGCCTCGCCGTCGATCATCGCGGCGACGATCTCGCCGGAATGCGCCTCGTCCTGGCGCCGCACCACGACGACGTCGCCGTCGCAGATTGCTGCGTCGACCATCGACTCACCGCGCACCCGAAGTCCGAACACCGTGCCGGAGCCGACGAGCTCGCGAGGAAGTGCCAGCACCTCGTCGGCGTGCTCCTCCGCGAGGATCGGCGCGCCGGCCGCGATGTCACCGACGACCGGAACCGTCACCGTATTCGACGACGATTGCTCCTTCGCTCCCACGAGGAACGGCCGCACGTCCAACTGCCGAGCCATGGCCGCTCCCCTACGGAGGAAGCCCTTTTCTTCGAGGCTCTTGAGGTGCTTGGATACCGTCGACGTCGAGCGCAGACCAACCGCGTCTCCGATCTGCCGCGTGCTCGGTGTGCACCCGTTAGCAGCCACGAGATCCCGGATGGTCATCAGAATCTGCTGCTGGCGGAGCGGCAGGGAGGAGGCGTCGAGGCCCCCGAACATGTCGAGATCGTCGTAATCGGTCACGACGAGAATCGTAGTGAGGGGTCCCGACATCCAGGCCAGGCAGCCGGAGTCTGCCAGAAACGGCACAGACAGTTTGTTTCCCGAGCGGCGCATGGCACGCTGAGCTGATGGAGCCTCTCGAACCGATGCGCCCGGTCAGTGTTGCAGTCGACACGCGGACCAAGACTCCACTCTGGAAGATGGCGGTTCTCTATCCGGCAGTGACATCGGTGTTCATGTTTGCCGCTCTCACCACCCGAACGGGAATTGGTCTTGTCGTACTGGGACTGGTCATTTTCGCAGTCGGCGCGAGCACTTACGCGATGTCGGAGCGACGGATGCTTCGGGAGAACTCCGGGGTTCGAGTTCCATACTTCGCCGGACCTCCTGTCGCCCCGCGGCACGTCGATCTACTCGCGGCAGCAGGGATGCCCCTGCTTACGAGTGGGGCGGTGCTGACCGTCCGAGCATCCGATACAGAACGTCCTTGGGTTTTCATATCGGTGTTCGTGATAGCGATGGTCCTGGCAATAACTGTCCCGATGGTTGTGCATAACGTGCGGGTCAAGCGGACAGAATCAGCCTGAGCAGTCACGCCATACCGATATCTCGCAGCGTCACGTTCAGCCTTCCCAGACGTCGGACCGACGTCTGGGTGGTGCGACCGGTTCGCCTCAGGTGGAGTCGACTATGCGCTGGCGACCTTGCTATCAGGCACGACAGCAATATCGACCTTGCTGAACTGCAGCACACCGTCTTCGATCTCGGCGTCGTGCATCAGCTTGCGGTCGCGGTAGTAATTGTTGACCACTTTCCACGCGCCGCGGGCACCCTGACGCGGCATTTCTCCGTCGCCGCGCTGGATGTAGCCCGAGGTCAGGGCTCCGCCCATGAGAGATTCTTCGGCGAAGTCCTCGGGTTCGGCGTGAACCTCGAAAGTCGTGTAGCTGCGATCGCGCATGATCTTGAGCACGCGACACAGATAGGACGCGGCCAGGTCAGCCTTGAGCGTCCACGACGCGTTGGTGTAGCCGAGGATCATCAGGAAGTTCGGGATGTCGGAGTAGAGCACGCTCTTGTAGGCCACAGTCTCGTTGAGCTTGACCGGCTCGCCGTCGATGCTCATGGTTGCGCCGCCCAGAATCTGTACGTTCAAGCCGGTCGCCGTGACGATGACGTCGGCCTCGATTTCGCGGCCCGACTCGGTCACGATGCCCTTCTCGGTGAACGTGGCGATACGGTCGGTGACGATGTCGGCCTTGCCGCTCTTGAGCACCTTGAACAGGTCCCCGTTGGGAACCACGCACAGGCGCTGATCCCACGGGTTGTAGCTGGGAGTGAAGTGACGCAGGTCCACGTTCTTGCCGAGCTGCAGGCGGATCTGGGCGAGGAACAGCTTCTTGGCCAGCTTCGGGTTGGTGCGAGAAAGCTGAAAGCTGGCGCGTTGCAGTGCGATATTGCGGGCTCGACCAATCTTGTAAGCAATCTGGTCGGGAACGCGTGCGAGCTTGAGACCCTTGGCAACAGGGTCCTCGGACGGAAGCGCCTGGATCCACGTGGGCGAGCGCTGCAGCATGGTGACGTGACCGGCGGTGGGGGCCATCGACGGGATCAGCGTGATCGCGGTGGCGCCGGAACCGATGACCACTACCTTCTTTCCGGTGTAATCGAGATCCTCCGGCCAGTGCTGCGGGTGAACGATCTGACCGCGGAAGTCGTCCTCACCGGAGAAGGCGGGGCGGTAGCCCTTGTCGTAGTTGTAGTAACCACAGGCGCCGACGAGGACGTTCGCGGTCCACGTCTCGGTCTCCCCCGTCGACTCGACCAGGACGGTCACGGACCACTGCGCGGCGGTACGGTCGAAGTCCATAGACACGACCTTGCGGCCGAAGTTGATGTGGTCGGTGACGCCGTATTCCTTGGCGGTTTCCTCGACGTAGTCACGGATACTGGCGCCGTCTGCGAGCACTTTGGTGCCGATCCAAGGACGGAAACCGAATCCGAAGGTGAGCATGTCGGAGTCCGAACGGATGCCCGGGTACTTGAACAGGTCCCAGGTGCCACCGATGTTCTCGCGGCGCTCGAGGATCGCGTAAGTGCTTCCGGTCTTCTCACGAATGAGGTGGCAAGCCGCGCCGATTCCGGACAAGCCAGCGCCGATGATCAGTACGTCGACATGCTTTGTCATGGAGGAAACTCGTTTCGTAGGTCGTCGCGAAGCTACATCTGGCGTCGGCAGTGGCCGAGAACGATCGGCCGGTTCAGGCCGGGTTCCCTAAGGTCAGCGCCAATGTACAGGGTATGTGCAACTGGCGGTAACAGTCAATGTCTCGACCCGACTGGGCACAGAACATTGAGAGCGGGACGCACCGGCCTCGCGGAAACTCGATCGAGACGCCTGAATGCCTCGAGCCATTGGAGAGTCGTTCACATCGTCGACGGAACGTCCCATGGCTCGTCTACGCGGGATACTCGTCGCCCAAATATTCAGCGCCCTAGCATAATTCGCGGGCACATCATCAGGTGTCTACGGGAGCTTTTATGTGGCACCGGAGGCGCCACACTCTATTCGCCTGGATGACGCGTCGAACGCACGAGTCTCCATGGGCGGACGGACAACTGCGCTATCGCTGTCACCCTTCGTGCGCATCAGCGGAGAGGTCACTCCGATAACGAGCCCGCTGACGAAACCACGCTGAAACCAACGGTTTTGGATTCGCAACGAGGAAAACGGGCGGACTGGACCTCCACCGGTGATGTAGTCGCTATGACACACTCCAGCACAGTCACGGTGTACACCACTCATAGCGATCGAGGGTTCGCCAATGCAATCGCTGCCGGAATCAGCACCAGGGCCTATTCCGCGCCACAAACCGCAGACATGAGCCTGTTAAGGCACCACACCAGCGATCACGGTAGAGCGCTTGTTCTCCTACCACTCGGGGGCGTCGATTGGCACGTGAAGGAGCTTTCCGCACTCGAGGGATCGGTCCTGGTCGGCGATCTCAGTAGCGGCCGCTCCATGATTCGGGGGCTTGCTGCGGGCGCCCACTCCGCGCTCAACTCTCAACTCCCGTTCGCATCGCTGCTCGATGAGCTGCAGGCCGCACTCAACCCCAATTCCACTCAACCTGCACACGAGAAGTCCTCGCTCGTACAACGCATCCGGTTGCGCACCGAAGAATCCGCACGAATCGGCAGTCTCACCGATCGCGAATTCGAGATCGTGGGTCTTCTCTACGGCGGTTCGAATGTCGACTCGATTGCTCGAACCGCCCACATCGCACCGACCACGGTTCGCGCCCACGTCCGAAGCATCCTGCAGAAACTAGGGGTGCACTCCCAACTGGAGGCATGCGCGATGCTCCGCCGCTCTGGTCACGACGCACGCAGACACCCGCTGGAACTTCGGATCGGACGCTTCTAGCAGGAAGTGCCCCAGACACACTCGTTGAGATGGGTGCTACCCCTGATCGAACTCGACCTTCGCAAAGATCGTCAATTTTGACGATTCGACGACGTGTCCGGACGTCGAAAATTGGTTCCTACACGACACCGAAGACACGAGCGAACATCGAAAGGTGCATTCAATCAATGGAATACACACGCACAGTTCCGCGGCATCTCGTCCACAGACATGCTGTTGCCGAGGTTTTCTTGACGGACTACCGGATCGAATCGGACTCGGCGTACCAGGTTGCTGTGCAACTCCCGGTCTCGCACCGGATATTCGACGTATCGAGCGAGCAACACGATCCACTCGGGGTGGCAGAAGCATTTCGACAGGCAGTGGTGCTTCTCTGCCACACCCGATACGAGATTCCACTGCACTACAAGTTCCTCATGGAAACCTTCAGCTTCGAGATGTTGGATGCGCTCGACGTGCAACCAGTCGCGGAGCCGTTGAGTTTCTCGATGACAGCGGACAACCTCACTCATCGCGACGGATGCGGTCTCGGGGGTCGAAGTGTCGGGGATCCTCAGAGAGGGCAACCGGCACGTCGCCAGATGCAAAGCTGTTGCGCGAGGAGTCAGCCCCGAGGGATACCGTCGAATCCGGCAAGGACGAGAAGACCACCGCCCGAGCCGGCGCATCCTGCCTTCCGGAACCGAGGTGGTCGGATCGGAGCGAGTCGGACGCCTAACCGATGGAGATGTGCTCATCAGCACTGATCCTGCTCGGCACACGATGTTCTGCACTCCCGATCCGCGCAACCACTCCCTTTTCGACCACCCCGTCGACCACGTCCCAGGAATGATTCTTTTCGAGGCCGCCCGACAAGCGGTCCGATTCCACATCGGCAACCCAGCAACCAAGATCGCCTCACTCTCGGCGGTCTTTCCGAGGTTCACTGAATGGGAAACGCCGTGCGAGGTGTCGACGACCCCCCTTGACGCGTCAGGCCATGTGCACCGAGTTCGGTTCACTCAAGAACTGGAAACCACCGCGGAACTTGAACTTACAGTTGCGGACCAATTGTGAAAGGGAACAAACACGTTCTTCTCGTCGCATCATCCACGTCAAACGCTCGGTGGTTCCCACTCTCTCGGTGCAAGCGCCGCCAGTTGCATGACGTGCGCCAACTTGTCCTCGCGGACAATCGTTGGCAGCACCAAGTTCCACATCTGACTCAACCGCTCGTACAGATCGGTTCTGCCCGTAAGCATTTCCGAGAGAATCTGCACTCCGGTGAACGACCCCACCACAAATCGAGCCAACGCGTCGATATCGGTGCCCGGGACGATATCGCCGGCTTCGGCGGCTTGGGTTGCCACCTGCTTGATAGCCTCGATCCAATCGAGATACGGCTGTTCGATGGGACCTTGAATACTGCCGATCTCCATCGTCAACCGCATGCCACCTCGCGCGATGGGCTCGGTCACAAGCTGCCGAGCCATCTCCTGCGAAACGAGCACCAGGGTTTCGACCGCGATGTCGGAATGCGCAGCAACCCGCCGGGTACCCTCCATCGCCATACCGTGCTGCGCTGCGATGACCGCGTGCGCAAGCTCCTCCTTCGACGCGAAATGAAAATACATCGCACCCTTGGACACGCCCCCGTGTTGCAAGATCGTGCCCAGACTGGCGGAGTACCCGAACTTCTCGAAGCTCTTCGCAGCACCCAAAATGACGGCCTGGCGCGTGAGGACCGCACGCTCCTGCATGATCTACCCAGCTCTCGTTGCCGACGGAATGAATCTCAACGATACGTCGAAAGACCCGGCAGCAACGCCCTCGACACGGACACACCATGACGACTCTGGTACTCGGAGCCACTGGTTTCATCGGCTCAGCAGTGATGAACCAGCTGGTTTCCCGGGACGGAAACGCTGCAATCGGTTTCGTGCGCACGGACAGCGCAGCCAAACAACTCAGCCGCAACGGAATTGCCGCCACTATCGGCGACATCAACGAAAGCGCCTCTCTACGAGTTGCAATGAGCCAGGCGTCCACCGTCATCTGCTGCGTGTCGTACGTGGGCGACGACGAACAACAGTGTGTTCACGTCAACGAACACGGCATACGAAACGTTGCGTCGATCGCCGCCGCCGTCGGCGTCGAACGGCTGCTCTACGTCAGCACCGCCGCGGTGTACGGGCCGGGCCCGTTTCGAGACCTGCCCGTCAACGGCGCACCTCTCAAACCCCTCTCACCTGCCAGCCGCACGCGCGCCCTCGCCGAGGAGTTCGTGCGCGACGCCGGAGGCCTCGTCGTCCGGCCCCATCTCGTGTACGGACCCGGCGACAGATGGTTTCTGCCGACACTGACGCGAATCGTCACTCGACTCGACTCGATCATCGACAATGGTAGCGCGATCCTGTCAGTAGTCGACGTAAACCTACTCGCCCGATCTATCTACAAACTGTCGACAGAACAGCAATTTCGCTACGGCTCAACACTTCACGTCAACGAACCTGTCCCGCGGACAGTCATCGACCTTCTCGAGCACCATGCGCGGGAGACCAATTGGACTCTGCCCCAAAGCTCTATCCCCCGCGCCGACGCAGTGAAAGCTGCTGCCCAGCTGGGTCTCGACATGCACAAGATAGACATGATCAGTCTCGATCACTGGTTTCGGTCGAGACTGTACTGATGACACAAAGGTTGCTCTCGCCAAAACAACTGCCTCCCAAACTCTTCAGTTCTCCTTCGGGATCATCCTGCGCAATGAACAGGACCTATTGCACTGTCACTACAGACGAACAGTGCGAGCTCTGATGGACGAAAACAATGACTGCACAATGACGGCAGTGGTCGCGCCCGACACCGATTCTCTCGGGCAGATGGCGATCCACAGTTCCACTACCGGTGTCAGCTCCCGAAGTTCATGCCAGGGGTTGATGTGGGCGCACCAGCGCTGGGCAGTGAGACCACCCAGGATGCCTGTTGCACCGCGTATGTGGTGTACGGGAACATCGCCAGGTAGGGCTCGAGTCCTGGGTAGTCCGATACCCACATACTCGTCGGTTCATCGACGCTGCCGCAGGATGCCAGGACGACGTAGGAGCCGTCCGGGATATCGTTGATCGTCTGAACTGTTGTACCGGTGGGGATCACGCCGCTCTCGTAGATCGTCTGTCCTGGACCGATCGTGGCTTCGATTGGTGGCAGCACTCCGCCGGGCGCGTTCGCGAGCGAGGTGCTGCATTGCAGAGCTCCACCCGAATTGTTGGTGATGGTGTTGCTCACGGTCGAGCCGGAAGCACTGTAAGCGAAGGTGACGTCGGCAGCTGTGGAAGCTGAGGCCAGCGAGGGAGCAGCCATTGCCAACGGAAGAGCGGCAGCACCGATGAGGGCCGCTCGTGTGATCGAATGCATCGAATCTCCATCTCGTTCAGCCTGAAAGGTCGTCAGTTGATCTTGACATGAAACGAGACCAATTGGACGGATTCAACGTAGATTGATGTCTTAGCTAAAGACCACAGTTGGTGGCTATTTCAGAATGACCTGGGATGTCGATAAATTGAATGCCCGTTTCTTCTTCGAGTGCTGCCCACCGATCCCCTCGATTCGCGAGGCCGAAATCAGCCTGAGGCTCACGACATTCCGGTATCCCGCAGGGTGATGTTCAGCCGCCCGGACGGCAGATCAATGTCGAGACTTGCACTTCCCGCAATAACTTTCGGCACTCCGTGATACGCGAACCGAGACTCCCCACCGAAGACGAAGAGATCACCCGAATGGAGTTCGACGTCGGTGTACGGCTTGTTCCGATTCTCGGAATTCCCGAACCGAAAGACACAACTCTGCCCGACGCTCAGTGAGACGACGGGAGCGTCGCAGCGCTCGTCCTTGTCCTGGTGCATGCCCATCCGAGCGCCCTCGTCGTAGAAATTGATCAGCGCAGTGTCCGGCGTGTACCGCTCCCCCGCAGTCGGATCATCATAGGCAGCGGCAACTGCGCTACGGCCGAGGCCAACGAGCCAGTCGGGCACAGCGGCAACCGGTTCACCGTTCACGTCGTCGGCGGTGCGCGTGTACTTGTACGGCTGCCAATGCCAACCGAGACAGACTGTTTGCACCGACATCTTGTGCCCACCAGGGACGACGGCCGAGCGCATCGGTACGGGCGCGGTCGCCCACCGTCGGCACTCGGCCACCAAGGTGCGCTGTTGTTCGATGCTGAGCCAATCCGGAACGAGAATCGCCCCTGGCGCCACTTCCATTCGTGGCCGAGGAATCAGAGCGTTCATGAATTCCACGCTAATCGGTTTCGAAGCATTGACACCCTCCGCATGGGCCCGTAGCGTAATCAACAGATTGGTTGATAAAGGAGATGGTTGACAAGTGATCGTGGATCCAGGGGCAGACGAGCGTCTCGACAAAGCGTTCATGGCGCTCGCCGACCCGGTACGACGGCGGATCATCGCCCGCCTGAGCACCGGCCCCCAAACGGTCAACGATTTGGCCGAGCCATTCGAGATCACGAAACAGGCCGTCTCCAAACATATTCAGGTACTCGAAGCCGCGGGTTTGGTCACTCGCAGCCGCGAAGCCCAGAGGCGGCCGGTACATCTCAACGCCGCAACTCTCGAGGCTTTGACCGCCTGGATCGACCGCTATCGACTGATCCACGAACAACAGTTCCGCAAGCTCGATCACCTACTCAGCACCACACAGAAGGAGACTTAGCCATGGCTACCACCAATCCCGTCAGCATCACGGCTCCTGAGGGCGTGCCGTACATCGACATCACCCGCGAATTCGACGCACCCGTCAGTGCCGTCTTCGCAGCTCATTCGAATCCCGAACTGGTCAAGCAGTGGCTCGGCCCCAACGGATACGAGATGGAAATCGACGAATACGAGTTCGTGAGCGGCGGTCGATACAAGTACGTCCATCGCAACCCCGAGGGCGAAGAGTTCCGGTTCAACGGTGTATTTCACGTTGTTCGCGAGAACGACTTTGCCATCCAGACTTTCGAATACGAGGGATTTCCCGACGTCGTCAGCATCGAATCGATCACGTTCGAGGACCTGGGCAACGGACGCACCCGTCTCTCCGGCCATTCCGTATATCCGAGCCTCGAAGCGCGAGACGGAATGATCGAGAGCAATATGGAGCTCGGCGTCACCGAAGGTTACGAACGCCTGGACAAGATCGTCGCGCAACTCTGACCACCTGTTTGCCCGAACCTCTTCAGCGAAAGGCAGTTTCATGGACTGGACCCTCGAAGTAGTCATCGTTCCCGTCAGTGACCTCGACCGCTCCATCGAGTTCTACCGTGACAAGGTCGGTTTCGATCTCGACCACCACACCGTCAACGAACACATGACGGTCGCCCAGCTCACTCCGCGTGGTTCGGGCTGCTCGATCGTCATCGGCAACCTGCCGTCGCAAACCGAGATGGCCCCTGGTTCGTTGAAGGGATTGCAGTTGGTCGTGGCCGACGCTGCAACGGCTCGCCAAGAGCTCATCGACCGCGGCGTCGATGCCAGTGAGGTCACCGTCTTCGACGAGCGCGACGGGGGCACCTTCTTCGGATTCGCCGACCCGGACGGCAATACCTGGGCTGTCCAGCAGCTGAAGGTCCGCGGCGACAAGCCGCTCATTCCGAAGGAGTACCGCGACCGCTTCGGCGCGTAGCAACTGCCTTCCAGGCTGCGTAACCTTCGGGCATGCAGACGGCACAAGGGCGATAGCCGGCCGCAATCGCGGTCGGCTCGTCCGCGAAGAACACCCGACTGGCGACATACCCACCACGCGCGATTGCCTGCGCAGCCCCTCGACAGTCGAGTCGACCGTAGATCTTCGTTTTCCGGTGCCCACCAAGCACACCGGGCGTCGAACTCTCGTAGGGTTTGTTGCGAGCGTCGCGGAGAATGTACGTCTTACTCGGCATCATGAAGCACCAATCCCAATGTTCGACGCGTGCCGGAGTGCACCACACTGACACCATGTCGCACAGGGGCTCTCGACCACCCCCGCGAACTCTGCACCGGTCGATCCCGCGTGGTGAAGATCAACGCGTGACCTTGCTCGAGAACTGTCACCGTCCCTTTCGACTGGGCGCGCGGCCGCTGTTCCACGAGCAAGAACTCGCCGCCGGCGTGGTCGATGCGAGGTCTGTCGAGCCCGATCACGACTTGCAAGGGAAACACCAACTCTCCGTACAAGTCCCGATGCAATGCATTCCAGTCACCAGGTCCGTAGGACAGAAGGATCGGGGTAGGGCGATTCTGACCGGCGTCGTGACACTGATCGATCCATTCTTCGAATGAATCCGGCCACGGTGCACCCTCGCCCAGCTTGAACGCCCACTCCCGCGCCACGGGCAGCAGGTGTCGGTAGAAGGCGGATCGCATAGCCGTGATCGGCTCCGGTACGGGATCGCCGAAGTACCGGTACTCCCCCTGACCGAAGCGGTATCGAGCCATGTCGATGGTGCTCCGGAACCGGTCGACGTCCGAGTACCAGGAAGCAATTTCGCGGCACTCCGACTCGTCGAGTATCGGCGCCGTCTGGGCACACCCACTGGAGTTGATTCCCTCGATCAGCGCAGGCCAATCGAGGGAATCAACTCGAGCAGACAGATCGGTGAAGAGGTCCATACGTCGTAGACGACGCGGCGGTCAGGAATGTGAGAATGCCAGCAGCTGGTCAGCCAGATTGTTGTACGTACGGGCGATCCCGGCATAACTGAGCACGGGTTCCGGATTCCAGGTCCCGATCTTCCCCGCCTTCACCGCGGGCAAGTTGGACCACGCAGGATTGGTTCCGAGCGTATCCAGTTGCAAACTGGACGGGCGATCGTCGAGGAAGATCATGTCGGCCGGATAGTGGTCCGCCATCTCCCAAGCCAGTTTCTCGACGTAGACCGACGATCCCTCGGCCGGATCGACGACGGCAAGTCCCAATCCCGCCAGGTCTGCGAGGATCGGGAATCCCGAAAGACTGACACGAATCGTGTCCGGATCTGCGGAGGCGAACAAAACCTGTGAATTATTCAGCGAAGAAGCAACTTCGGAGATCCGCGCACGCGCAGCGTCGTAGTCTTTTCGCTGAGCCTCCATATCCTGGTCCGCTCCGAGTTCCACGGCCAGTTCCGCGATCTCTTGCACGGTTCGGTCGATGGTTCCTGCTGCCGTTTCCACGAACAGTACTGTCGACAAGCCTTTCACCGCATCCAAGTTCGCCTCGTCTAGTAGTGCCGAACCACGCAACTGAGGGACGATGACGACGTCCGGCTCCAGCGCAGCGATCTTCTCGAGTTCCACTTGTCCCCAGAGCTGCCCGACCATGTCGGTCTTCGAGAAATCCAAGTTGCCGGAGATGCTGGTGTCCGTTGATCCCGGTGATCGTGTCAGCGCCCCGAAAACACCGACAGGCACCAGTCCGTAATCCCAGAGAGCACCCGCGATACCGGTGTAGGTGACAAATGTCCTTGGCGGTGAATCCAATTCGATCAGGTTGCCGCGATCATCGGTGAAGGACCAGCCTGCATCGCCTTCACCCCCGCCGTCTGCGTCCGAACGCGAGCAACCGGCCGCTGCCAGCGCAGCAGCCAATCCTGCTGCAGCGCCGAGGAACCTGCGGCGATTCCAGTCCATCTCGAGACGCCGGTGCGGTCGTGGAGTGAACAGCGTGGTCATGTGTGTGCCCTTTCGGCGATTGTTTGAACTGTTGCAGGAGTTGACGAACGAGAAAAGAGAAGGATCGATACCAAACCCGTGAGCATTCCGACGCCGGCGCAGAAGACCAACGGCCACAGCAAGGCGAACTCGTCCGGACCGGCGAAGAGAGAGCCGCACAACGCAACTCCGACGGCAAGCCCGAATTGACGCGACGAGTTGGCTGTCGCCGAAGCTGTCCCGGCGCGCTCTGCCGGGGCGTCCGACATCGCGGCACCCGGCATCACCGGCGACACCATCGCGGAACCGACACCGGTCAGAATCAGCCCGGCGATCAGCGCGGGCCAGACCGGCTCGGCGAGGACGTACAGCATGGCCACGCAACCGATTCCGCAGAGGACCGTCCCGAATCCGAGCGACAGTCGAAGGTCGACTCGCTGAAGCCGTGATCCACACAGCGCCGACACGAAGACAAAAGCGAGCGGTTGAATCGAGAGCACGAGTGCGGCCGCCGATGCCGACAGTTCCAGCCCGTTCTGCAGCCACAATGAAAGGACTACGAGCGGGCCGTAGGCCGCGAGGTAGTACCCGAACGCAGCGACGAGGACGCCATCGAATTTCAGGGATCGGAACAATGCCGGATCGAGCATCGGACTGCTGCCTCGACGCTGCCAGGACACAAACGCCGTCAGTGCACCGATTGCGATCAGGAAGGCAAAAACTGTCGACGACGAAGCCCACCCGATGTCGCCGCCCCACGTCACGCCGAGAACCGCGGCAACGGCAGCGAGGGTGAACAAAACGATTCCGGCCCAGTCGATGTTGTCGTCGCCGCGCTCACTGTCGGCGAAACAGAACACAGCCATTGCGAGCGCTACTGCGGCCACGGGGATTCCGAAATAGAAGACCGCACGCCAGTCGAAGAACTGCGTCAGCAGTCCTCCCGCAACGTTCCCGATTCCCGCCGCCAATCCAGCGACGGCGCCCCACGCGGCAAAGGCGACGTGACGATCGCGGCCCGAATATGCGTCGCCGAGCAGAGGCAGGAGCGTCGCGAACATCGCCGCACCGGCAATTCCTTGCGCACCGCGAGCAACGACCAGAACCGTGACGTCCGGAGCAATCGCGCACACGGCCGTTGCAACCAGGAACACGACCAGTCCGCAGATGTAGAGGCGTTTACGTCCCCACGCATCGCCGAGTGCGCCCATGCCCACCAGAAGCGCAGCAAGAGCCAGCGTGTAGGCGTCGACGACCCAGGACATCGCGCCCGTACTGCCGTCCAAACCGACTGCGATGGCCGGCACTGCGATTGTCGTGATGGTGGCGTACGTCAGTAACAGGAAAGTTCCGATGCATGCGGCGATGAGCGGCAGCCATCGTCGTGCCGACATGGTCAACCTCCGGATAGGGCGGTAAGTGCGCCCTAACTATGAAGGTTCAAGTCAACTTGAAGTCAAGCGCCGCTTCGACGCGTATGTCGAGCTGCTCGAGCAACCACGGGCACTGCATCGGACGCTCTTGCCGACACGTCAGGTGATGCTCGAGAATCAGCTTCGCTCGCGTAGCAGCGGCGATCTGTGCCTCGAGTGTCGACACTTGATCTGCGAGAACCGTCGAGAACTGGTCGGACGTCGTGTCGGTTTCGATGAAGGACCGCACCTGTTCCAAGGACATTCCCGTCTCGGTGTACATCCGGATCAATGCCAGCCGGCGCAGCTCACGCTGCCCGTACCAGCGTTTGCCGCCAGTTCGCGACCGCGCGGACAGCAGTCCTTCATCCTCGTAGTAGCGCAAGGTCGACGCCGCAATTCCGAACGATTTTGCAACCTCGCCGATCGGGATCAAGTGCTCACGCATTCACCGATCGTAGGCTGAACGCGTAGGCGGTTCCGGCAGTTATGTGTGACTTGGCATACTGACTAACGGAAGGGGTCGCGTAAGTGATCTCACGGCAAAATGCTGGATGCGCTCGTAGAACGAGGGAGAGCTGTGCTGGATCCAACGCGACCTGTCGGGCCGTACTCGTCAGGAGTGCCCGCCACTGCCCTCGAAGTCCACATGCCGGACCTCGAACGCTTCGGCCTCGCCCAGTTGTGGCGTTCCGCGATCATCGCCGTCGTGTTGTCGACGTCGATCATGCTGGCACTGATCGTGTGGCCTTTCCGCAAGCGTGGACGCACGTGGGCTGACGCTGCATCCGACGGGATGGTCGACGGCTTCATCGCGCTGGGTCCCACCTTCGTCAAGCTCGGTCAACTGGTCGCGTCGTCGTCCGGCCTGTTCCCGGCCCCCGTCGCCAATGCATGCCTACGTTGCCTCGACGACGTTCCGTCATTTCCTGCCGAGCAGGCCAGAAGCGTCGTACACGAAGACCTCGGATACTCCGTAGACGACCTGTTCGCGAAATTCGACGACGTACCTCTCGCGGCCGCGTCGGTAGCGCAGGTACACGCGTGCGTTCTGCACGATGGCCGCGAGGCCGTCATCAAGATCCAGCGTCCGGACATCTATGCGCGGATGCTGATCGACCTGAGGGCGGCGTACTGGGGCGCGAACATCCTCGAGAAGTTTGTCGAGTTCCTTCGAATTGCCAATGCCACCGCCATCATTCGCGATCTGCACAACGCAACGATGACGGAGTTGAACAGCGCGGTCGAGGCCGACCGGCAGACCACATTCCGGAACAACATCAGCGCATTCGGTGACAACAAAGGAGTCACGACACCGGAGGTGTACTGGGACTACTGTGGTCCCCGCGTCATCTGTATGGAACGCATGCGCGGCGTTCCACTGGATCGGTTCGTCGCCGGTCCGGACGGCATCGACGAAGCCCGCATGCTGATCCGGCGCGGAGTGAAGGTCTGGCTCGAATCAGTCATCGTTCACGGTCCATTCCACGGAGATGTCCACGCGGGAAATTTGTGGGTCCTCGACGACGGCCGGATAGCGATGCTCGACTTCGGCATCGTCGGCGTCCTTCCCGAGACCTGGAGATCCATCCTTTCCGACATGTTCCGAGCCACCCTCATCGACGGTGATTTCGCCCGTGTCGCCCGCGGAATTCGATCCTTGGGATATGCAACTGACTACGAAGTCGACGACGATCAGCTCGGCATGCAGGTCGCAACGGCCCTGGCCCCGATTCTCGGCCGTGACCTCGGTGAACTCAAGCTCAGTGAATTGATCATGGCACTAATTCAGTTGGGCAAGCAGTGGGGTGTTGCGAGTCCCGAGGAATTGGTTCTTTTCGGTAAACAACTCGGATACTTCGAGCGATATGCGACGGCGTTGGCACCTGGTTGGGTGATCGGACAAGACCTTTATCTGTTCAAGAACGTTTTTCCAGAGGCAGTCGCCGAAAAGGTGCAGGAACTCGGCATCACCATGCCTGACGAATAAATTTGTCCCCTATTTCCTTATTCTGCATTTCGTCTGTCGGGGTTAGCCTGTAATGACCCACCGGCCGAGGAGCAAATGTGCAGCCACTTTCTGTAGCCCTCCCGCAAGCGTCGACAGGTCCGAGGAATAACGGGCCGAGTGTCGGCACCACCCTCGGCGCCCTCATGCATTCCACGGACAAGTCCGTGATCGAACTTCTGGAAAGCCCGGATGGACTCGATGTCGAAATCCGTTCGATCGCCCTCGTCGAGTCCTCCGATATCGACGGCACCGACAGCCGTGGTGCGATCTCCGACATCTACCTCCCCGTAGGGGTTCCCGAATCGACGTTGACGCAGTGGCTGCGAAAGTTCGAAGGCAGGCCGGCGAGGCGTCGCCCGAAGCTTCTGCTCGTCAAGAATGCGCGCGAGGCGACGACGGTTCTCACCGCCGCACGTAACATCGGGATCGCAGTGGCCGCGGTACATCCGCAGGCTAGTTCCGGGCACGTCTATTCGCTCGTACTACGGCTTCTGACACAGAGCATGTACCGTTCGCGGGCCGTCGCAGGAGCTGTGGCCGGTGGTGATTCGGATCTGTTCGCGCTCTCGGAAACGATCGCCGAATTGACTGGCGGACTCGTGACGATCGACGACACGGCACTCCATGTCATCGCATATTCCTCTGCTCACGAAGGCGAAGACGAACTCCGTCAGCTCTCCATACTCGGCCGGGAGTGGCCGATCGAATACACCGAATGGATAGAGAGCATAGGCGTGTTCGAGCATCTCAGGCGATCGGACGAGGTCATCAGTCTGCCCTCCGAGCCGAGCATCGGCGCCGCGCAGAGGCTGGCTGTGAGCATCACCCGCCCGGACCTGTCAGCGCCGACGGGTTCTGTTGCACACCAACACAATCTCGGCAGCATCTGGGTGCAGCGCACCTCTGAACCTCTTTCCCACGACGCCCAAGCGGTATTGCGGGGTGCAGCGGCGGTCGCCGCACGCATTCTCATGCGTACCTTGGACGCCTCCAGCCGCGAGAATGCCCAAGTGCAAAGGCTGTTCGGTGTTCGCTCCGGTGGGGTCGACATGCACTCGCTGGCCGGTTCTTTCGGCATCAACACCGACGGACCGTCTGCGGTCATCGGATTTGCGACATCACTCTCGCCCGGATCGAATCTCGATCGAATCACCAACGCCTTGCGCCTGCGCGCCAGCGCATTCCGCAGCGACGCGGTCACGACGATCATTGACAACCGGATCTACGTATTGTTCCCTCAGGCCGACCACGAGGTCGCTGTCAGCGACTGGGCTTACGACACCGTGCGAGTAGTCGAGGACCGTGCGGGCATCAGCGTGCGCGCCGCAGTCGCGGTCCCGATCGCGCGGTTGCACGGCGTACCCGAGGCGCGTCGAGAGGTGGACCGCGTGCTCGATACCACCGATGATCACGAAACCTCGAAGGTCACCACACTCGCGGCGTCACGCACCGCGGTATTGCTGGGCGAGATACTCGACCTCGTTGCTGATCACGAGCGATTGCGAGACCCTCGTATCGACAGACTCGTCTCCTACGACGACAAGAACGCCTCTGACATGCAGTTCACGCTCACGGCCTACCTGACAGCTTTCGGGGATGTGAAGAAGGCCGCCTCGTCTCTGAAAGTACATCCGAACACGCTGCGCTACCGCATTCGGCGCGCTGAACAGATCATGGGCATTTCGTTGGACGAACCGGACACACGACTGCTCACCGAACTGCAACTCGCCATCTTGGGACGAACCCCGGACGAATCCGAAAAATACGAAACGTCCGATCAGTGAGATGGGCCTCGAGCCCGTCCTGAACTCTCGAGTAGACAACTGAGGTAGCCGAAGAACAACTCTCACCTCAGGAGACAACTTGCGCACTCGTGGAGCCGTCATTCGCCAAGCACCAGGCACATACGAGGTGGTCGACCTCGAACTCGATTCACCCCGCAGCGGCGAACTCACTGTCAAGATGGTCGCCTCCGGCCTGTGCCACTCGGACGATCACATCGCCAGCGGCGACCACGGAGTCGGCCGCTATCCCATCTGCGGCGGACACGAAGGCTCCGGAATCGTCGTCGAGGTCGGGCCGAACACCGAAGGATGGTCCGAGGGCGATCATGTCGTGTTCTCATTCCTCGCCGCCTGCGGCCGCTGCCGTTGGTGCGCAAGCGGAATCCAGAACCTCTGCGACAACGGTGCTGCCATCATGACCGGCAGCAGGCCCGGCGAAACCTCTAGTTACAGAATGTCTCTCGACGGTCAGCCAGTCGCACAAACCTGCGGCCTGTCCACCTTCAGTGAATACACCACGGTCAGCACTCTCTCGGCCGTGAAAGTCGACAAGCACCTGTCGCTCGACGCTTTGTGTCTGCTCGGCTGCGGCGTCGGAACCGGTTGGGGCGCCGCGGTCAACTCCGCTCAGGTGTACCCCGGCCAGACCGTCATCGTCATGGGAGTCGGCGGAATCGGAATCAACGCGGTACAGGGCGCCTCGCATGCCGGCGCCGCCCACGTGATCGCGGTGGACCCGGTTGCGTTCAAGCGCGACAGTGCATTGAAATTGGGAGCGACCCATGCCGTGGCCACCATGGAGGAAGCCACGGACATCGCGCGCTCGTTCACCAACGGCCAGGGCGCGGATTCCGCCATCGTCACCGTCGGCGTCACCACCGGAGAACATGTCGCGCAGGCGTTCTCGTCAATCCGCAAGGCAGGAACTTGCGTCGTCACCGGTCTCGGGAAGATGACGGACATCGGCATTCCCGTGAGCCTGATGGAACTCACCTTGTACCAGAAGAGAATTCAAGGATCCTTGTTCGGCGCATCCAATCCCACTGCCGACATTCCCTGGATGATCGATCTCTATACCAGCGGCAAGCTCGAACTCGACGGACTCATCACCAACCGGTACACTCTCGACCAGATCAACGACGGTTTCGCCGACATGCATGCCGGTCGCAACCTCCGTGGAATCATCACCTTCTGAGCGAGTTCTCTCCGGACTTTCGATCGAGAGCAAGTCCGGAGAGATCCTCACTACAGCTTCACCAGGCGTTCATGGTGTCGAGGATTTGTCCTCTGGCCATCCACAATTCAGCAGACCAATACGGCCAGGAGTGAATCCCGGCGGGCGGAAAGCTGTACGTCGCTGGGATTCCCATGGATTTCAGACGAATTTCGAATGCACGCGCGTGCACCCACGAGAGCGCCTCCAGCCCCATACCTGTCGCCGTGTGGAAGTAATCGATCGGCGCAGACGGATGATCGTACGGTCCCGGGATGCCGTTGGACGACGAAATGTACATCGACAGTCCGCGAAGCGATTCCGCGTTGACGAACGGGTCGTTGCGAAGCCACCCGGATGACCACGGCGGGCCCCACATCGAATCGACGTTGTACCGGCCGGCGTCGAACATGGCTACGCGGATCGCCTCACGCATACCCGGGCCCGAGATATTGATGTAGCCGGACAGCGAGCCCGCGAACTTGAACTGATCCCGATGATGCCCCGCCAGGTTCAACGCGGCACTGCCGCCCATCGACAACCCGATGATCGCATTGTTGGTTGGTGAAACACCATACCCTGCAAGGAAGTCCGGAAGCTCGCGTGTGAGAAATGTTTCCCACCTGTACGTTATGGGCTGAGCATTGAAATTGGACGGCGCGTACCAGTCCGTGTAGAAACTCGACTCACCGCCGACCGGCATCACCAACGTGATGTTGTCGTTGCGGTACTGATCGAGTGCGTTGGTTTCGAAACTCCAAGCATTCCTGTCGTTTTGCGCGCGAAGACCGTCAAGTAGGTACAACGCGGCGTTGCCGCCCCGCGCGGCCCACTGCACCTGAACCTTGATGTTTCCCATCGAAGACGGGACCCACAACTCGTCGTAACCACCCCATGGCGCCGTGTGCGCCGGAGTAGCGCTCGCGGCGGTCGGACCGAACATGCCGCCGAGGAGGAAGATCGACAGCAACGCCGCTACGAGCACCCGCGCCCGCCGTGTATTGCGTTCGGGCAACCTGAATCTGATTCTCTGCAAGGTTGTGTCTTTCCCCGAAACTGCGCATCAAGAAACTCGCTTCGGTAAGTGCATCGTCGGTTCCACTGTCGACGTGTTTGTCCCTTTCCGGGGGCTCCGGTGTTACAAAGTCGAGGTCATCGCAACAATCGGACAACTGTCGTGCCGAGCGAATCCAGGTGGCGAAAAGCACAATTCACGAAGCACGCTGAATGCGCTCACTCAGCCGAGTGACGAAGCGATCGCATCACGACCTGCGGCAGCACACGTTTGGTCCTGCATTCCGTCCGGTGCACCACCGACACCGATGCCGGCGATCGACGCGGATCCAGCCTTCACAGTGACTCCACCTGCAAGGAAGAGAGTGCCGGGGAGGTCGGCGATGGTTGATCCCTCGCCTTTGGTACGCTGCGAGAGGTCACTGGTGTCGGCTCCGAAAGCTGCAGAGGTGTAAGCCTTCTCACGTGAGGCCTCCACCGTGTGCTGGGCTGCGTTGTCGCCGCGCACCATAGCGATGACGTTTCCGGCACGGTCGACGACGGAGACGGTGACAAATCCGAGCCCGTCCGCCCGGCATTTCGCCAGGGCCGCACCAGCAGCCTTCACTGCTGCGTCGGCGCTGAGTCGATTCTGAGTGACAATCGCCGAATCGCCGGTCGCAGCAGGCTGCTGCGTGGCAGAAATCGACGTCGTGCTCGATGCGTTCGCCACCGGTGTGTCGGTGGTCGAGCACGCGGCGCTGGCAAGGATTGCGACAACCGGAATGGCGACAGCGATCGTACGGGGAAGTCGTGTGTAAATGCGGTGGTTCATGTCGGGCACACTTTCAGTCGAATGGTTCGAAACCGTCCACTACAGCGTCGCGTCCCGGCGCGGGTGCGCACATCGGGCGCTCGGGTGACGGACCGTGCCCCGTCTGGTTGTGCAGATATCATCCGAATGGTTGATACGACGGCCTGGCGCCCTCCGTAATATTCGAGGGATGAGTAACGGAGCCATGAACGCCGACGCCGAACTCGGCCTGCGCGGCCCGTTGGCGTATGCGATCCACGCGTCGTTCTTCGTACTGCTGTCCACGTCAGGAGTCCGGTACGTCACAGTCCACGGGACCAGCGGTCGGTTCGGGGTGGTACTCGTCCTGGCCGTGGTCCTCGCCTTGCTCTACGCCGTCATGGCTACGGTGTCTTCGCGAGATGTGGTTCGCCAACGACTGTGGATGTGGCCGGTACTGAGCACCTGGGCAGCGCTGGTCTGGCTTGCGCCGAGTTTCGCGTGGTGTGCGTTCCCCGTTCTCTTCCTCTGTATTCGTCTGTACCCGAGCAAGATCGCCTACCCCCTCGTCGGGATCCTGGGCGTCCTCGCCGGAATCGCGTTCTACCGAGTCACCGGTCGTGCCGAATTGGTGACACTGCTCGGACCTCTGTGCACCGCGGCACTGGTCGCGGCAGCGTACGGGCAGATGGAACGAGATGCCCGAGAACGCCTTCGGCTTCTACGTCAGGTAGCAGAAGCGCAATCTGCATTGGCAGATACCGAACGTGCTGCCGGCGTTGCCGCTGAGCGAGAGCGCCTCGCGCGCGAAATCCACGACACCGTTACTCAGGGACTGGCGAGCGCTCTTCTACGACTCGAGGCAGCCGAACAAACTTGGAATACAACGGGTTCGCCGTCTCGAGCCGATGTCGATGCCGCAGCAGAGAACATCCGAACGAGCTTGATGCAGAGTCGCGACCTCGTCCACGATCTGGCACCGGCCAAGGGCGGTACGGGCGACTTCGACGCCTTGGTCGTGGCCGCCGCCCGCCAGTTCGTCCCGACCGTTCGGATCCGCACCGTCGGTGAAGCCGTCATCTTGCCCTCGGACGTAGCTCATGCCATCGTGCGAGTGGTCTCGAGCGCGTCCTCCAACATCGCCCGCCACGCTCGCGCCGAAACGGCGGGCGTGACGATCACGTATCTCGACGACTCCGTCTCCGTGGACATCTTCGACGACGGCGTCGGCTTCGATCCGGGAAAGCTCGCCGACCATTCTCGGTACGGTGGATACGGCCTACGTGCGATGCGAAGTCGCATCGCACAGCTCGGCGGATCGTTCACCGTGGAAAGTGCACCGGGAGACGGCACCGTCGTCGCGGCCCAGTTCCCTCTCGAACGGAGGATCCGGTGACCACCACCATTCGCGTGTTCCTCGTCGACGATCATCTGGTCGTGCGAGCCGGGCTGAGAGCGCTGCTGAACACTCAGCCGGACGTCGAAGTAGTCGGCGAAGCATCGTCCGGTGAGGGGGCGGCCACGGCGATACCGTCGGCCTCACCGGATCTGGTGATGATGGATCTGGACATGGGCACCGGCATGCACGGTGCAGAAGCGATCAAACGCTTGCGAAGCGACGGTGTCGATGTTCCCGTACTGGTTTTCACGACGTATGACACCGACGCCGACGTCGTGCGAGCCGTCGACGCCGGTGCCATCGGTTACCTACTCAAGGACTCAACGCCCGACGAGATCTTCGGCGCGGTGCGCGGCGCTGTAGCCGGGCGCAGCGTTCTCTCTCCCACTGTGGCCTCTCGTCTTGTCCAGCAGATGCAGCGCCCGCAGGAAGCGCTCACCGCCCGTGAGTCCGAACTGCTCAGCCTGCTCGCCGAGGGGATGACCAACCGCGAGCTGGGCAAGGCACTCTTCATCAGCGAAGCGACGGTGAAAACCCATCTTGGGCACATCTACGCCAAGCTCGGCGTCGATACCCGCTCTGCCGCAGTGTCCGTCGCATTGCGCCGCGACGGAATACGCTGACCCGCCCGCCCGCGCAGGCTCTACTTGATCGAAGATCCGTGCTGCGTCAACGGCATGACCTCGATGGTCATGTACGGGAACAGCGGGAGGTTCCAGAGAATCTCATGGAGTTCGTCAGCCGACTCGACGTCGAAGATGCTGATGTTGCTGAACTGTCCCACTATTCGCCACAGATGCACCCACTTTCCCTGTCGCTGAAGGTCTTGCGAGTACGCCTTCTCCGTTGCGACGGTATCGGCGCGTACTTCCGGATCCAGGTCGCGCGGAATATCGACGTCCATTCGAACGTGAAAGAGTGCCATGTTCTTCTATCCTCTAGTTCCTGGTCCAGGTTTTGACGGCGTCCATGTTGAGTTCGACTCCCAGGCCAGGTCCGGCGGGGAGGTGCAACTGACCCTCGGAATACTTCAGGGGTTCCTGAAGCAACTCTTCGCTGAAGAGCAGTGGGCCGAAAAGCTCTGTTCCGAAGTTGATTCCGGGCTCGGCGCACGCGAAGTGCAACGAAGCCGCGGTACCGATCGGACCCTCGATGGACGTCGCACCGTGGCACGCGATACCGGCGGCCTTGGCAATTGCGACGATGTCGCGGCTGCGCTGGAGGCCACCACACTTGGTGGTCTTGAGGGCGATGACATCGGCGGCGCTCCGGCGGGCGATTTCGAGAGCGTCGTGTGGGGTCTGCACACTCTCGTCGGCCATGATCGGAATCGGTAGTAGCCTGCTGAGTTCGGCGAGGACCTCGATTTGGTCTGCCGGAGTGGGCTGTTCGATCAGTTCGACTCCACCGTCTGCGAGTTGTGGCAGGTACCGCAGCGCCGTGAAACGATCCCACCGCGCGTTGACGTCGACGCGGACGCCGGCGTGGCCGTCGAGCGCCTGCGCGATGCTGACGATGCGCGCGACGTCGACCGCCGGGTCGAGTGCTCCCATTTTCAGTTTGAAGCTGAAATTGAGCCGGGATTCGAGCTTTTCGTGAGCTTCTTCGATGATCTCGTCCGCCGGCGCAGCACCCAGTGCCCACGTGACGTCGACACTCTCGCGGAAAGCCCCGCCGAGGAGCGTGTGCACGGGGACTCCCAGGCTACGTGCCCAGGCGTCGTGCAACGCCACGTCGACGGCGGCCTTCGCGAATCGTGCATTGGCAACAACTTTTTCGATGTCGGCCATGATCGCGGTGATCTGATCCACGCGCCTGCCGACCACCACCGGCGCGATGTACTTCTCGATGATGACCTGCATCGTCTCCACCGATTCGCCGCCCCACCACGGACCGCCCGGAACGACACCTTCGCCATATCCGATAACACCGTCGGATGTGCGAATCGCGACCAGCAACAACGGCTGCGCCGTCATCGACGTGGTGGCGAACTTGTGGGGGCGAACCAGCGGAACGTCGAGGATGGTCGTCTCGATGGAGACGATCGACAGGTCTGTCATCAAATCACTTTCTTTCGAACAGTTGTGGATCAGGCCGGGTCGAGCACGAAGTCGTACGTGACCCGGTTGATTCCATCGGCACCCGGCTTCGGATCGAGAATCAGTTCGGGCTTCGTGGCAGTTGCCACGTCGTTCTCGATCCACTCACCGTCCTTGAAATAGAGCTGGGTAGTGATCGTGCGCTTACCGGGAGCCTTCACCATGAGGTGCAGGTGCGCTGGACGCCACGGATGCCAGCCGGCCTTCTCGATGAACCAGCCGGTGGGGCCGTCGGTCGGGATCTGGTACGGCGCAGGCTGAATCGTGGTGATCTCGAAGCGCCCCTCACCATCGGCAACGATCGTTCCGCGGAGGTTACCGTCGGGGATGTGCGGCGCGAAATGGGAGTAGTAGCCCTCGTCGTCCGCATGCCACAGCTCGACGGTGGCCCCATCCAACCCGTTGCCGTCGAGATCGCGAACCTGGCCCTCGAAGACCAGCTTCGATCCAACCTCGTTGTCACGCATCGGAAGTTCACACTTGGATGGCAACGTCTTGGCGTCGGCGACGTAGTAGGGGCCCTCGATGCTTCCCTTGGTGCCGTGCTGGCCGCGGTACGCAACCTCCTCGACGTTGTGCTCGAGGAAGACGTCCAGCCACAGGGGCCACTCGCCGAACTGGCCGATGTCGATGAGCCACTGCTTGAGTACGCGGTACTCGGGGTAGGTGATGCCGTGCTTGTCGATGACGCCGGCAAGTGCCTCGAGCACGTCCTTGGCGATGGCCGAGACGCGCTCGGGCGGGGTGTCCGCGCTGACTCGTTCCTGGAGGAACTTGTCGGTGGCGGCCGTGCCCGAACCTACTGCGGTGGGGCTCTCGGAAGTGGTCATGTGGTCCTCCTCGGGGCCGTATGTGGCTGTTACCGGGTGGGTGCCGTACTGCTGGGCTGAGTCGGCTTCCCAAGTCTGTTTGTACGCTTTGCGTACATCTGTTACGCTGTGCGTACGCTTGTACTGTGCGCCCAGTCACAAGGTTTGTCAACCTTCGAGGGCACTGATCAGGCATACCCGCAGATGAGAGGTCATTCCGTGAGCGAGAACGATCGCGATTACATCCAGAGCATCGAGCGTGGATTCGCTGTGCTGACGGCCTTCGACGAGAAGAACCCCAACCCGTCGCTCGCAGATCTTGCCGCCGAAACGGGCCTCTCCCGCCCCGCGGTCCGACGTATCCTCCTCACCCTGCAGAAACTCGGATACGTCACCGGCAACAACAGTCGGTGGTCGCTCACCCCGCGCGTTCTAAGCATCGGCCAGCACTTCTCTGCATCGCATGCCCTGACCGAGGCGGCGCTCCCCCGCCTGCTGGAGATCGCAGAACACACTCACGAGTCGGCGTCGCTGGGCGTGCTCGACGGCGTCGACGTGGTCTACGCCGCGCGTGTACCCGTACGCCGGATCATGAGCATCAACGTCAGCGTCGGTACCAGAGTGCCTGCATATGCGACCTCCATGGGCCGCGCCCTGCTAGCTTGGGCGCCAACCGAAATCGTCGACAAAGTCATCGCGAACTCCACGTTCGACGCCCTCACACCCACCACGATCACCGACGAAGGCGCATTCCACACCGCACTTCGAGTGGTGCGCGAGCAGGGTTATGCACTCACGTCCGAGGAACTGGAAGACGGCCTGATTTCCCTCGCCGCCCCCGTCCGCGACGCCGGCGGAAGCGTCGTCGGTGTGGCAGCGTGTTCTACCTCGGCCGGACGCACAACCCCGGAAGCCTTTCGCACCGACGTCGCACCGTTCCTCGTCGAGAAGGCGAATCAGCTCAGCGCGGACATGGGGTACCGGAGCTAACTTCTCAATACTTCGGAAGGCAACACACCGTACTTACGCCGAAAAGACGACGCGAATCGTCCGGTGTGCGTAAAACCCCATCTCACAGCGACATCGGTGACCGTCGTCGAGTCGTCGGCATCCACCAGATCTGCGTGGACCCGCTCGAGGCGGATGTCGAGCAGGCATTCCGACGGACTCCGGCCCACGTACTGCCGAAATCCCTCCTGCAATCTCCGTACGCTGACGCCCGCCACCTCGGCCATCTCTGCTGCGGTCCACACGCGGGCCGGGTCGTCGTGCATCTCGTCGAGCACCCGCTTGACGATGCGCGGCCTGGCGTGTCGCACCGCGTCCTCACTTTCGGGCATTGCAGCGAGGACGAATGCCGTGACCACGGCACCGGAGAGCTGAGCTGCCACCAGTTCGTTGTGCAGCACGCCGACCGGGCCGAGGATCTGATCCGACAGTGAGCGAACAAATTTCAGCCATCTGGCTCCGTCGTCTCCCCGAAGATCCACCTGATCAGGCAAGTGCATTCCGGGCCGGCCAAGTACCTTCTCCATCTCGCGGTCGAGGTACTGACGGTCCATCCGGACTCCGACAATTTCGCAGTCCGCGCTCCACCGCGTGATTCTTGTGGTGATGTCGGGCGGACACACCGTCGCAACGCCCTCCGTCGAGAGCACGTGCGAGCCCGCGAACACCGACTCGAGCTCGCCCGAGAGCGGGATGTTCACCCCGTAGGCACCGGGATGCTCGGATTCGACCGCGACGTCTGCTCCCCATCGAATATGAGCGATCCTCAGCGGTCCCAACTCGGCGGTGCACACCCCGACTCCGCTGGCCGCGTGCCGTGACAACGGCGTGAGCGTGTGCGGAAAATAGGCGTCCGAAACCGCATCACACGCCTCGTCCCAGTCGCGGGGAGCTGTACCGATCATGGAGTCGACCATCGCCCTTCTTCACCTTCCAAACCCGTGACCAGCCACATTGCCGAGCATGAGCGCTGAACATCATTGAACACTGTGTCCCCGGTCACTTCCAAGAGGAAACGGATACAGACTTCGATCGGGTGCGCAATCCGGATAGACACCGCGCTGTACGGATCGACCGAACGCCGCGCTCGCCGTACGTTCGTCTTCACTCCCGGCGCGAGTCGTCCAGCACCTCCGCCTCCCGCACTTCGCGGCACCCTCACTCACCAGCCATCCGACAAGGAGGTCCGGTCATGGAACAAAATCAGCTTCGAGGCATCTTCGGCCAATTCGCCAGCGGCGTCACCGTCATCACCTGCACCAACGCCGACGGTCAGCCACACGGAGCCACCGTCACCGCATTCACGGCAATCTCGCTGGAACCACGCCTGTGCCAGATCACGATGACTCGCAAGTCCAAGGCGTGCGGCTACCTCGGCAACGCGCCGTTTGCCGTCAACATCCTTGCCGCCGACCAAGTGGACACGGCCATGCATTTTGCCGGCCGACCGCAGCGCACCGAACCGAAGTGGATCGACGGACCGACCGCTCCCCTGCTCGACGGCGCCGCAGCAACCATCTCGTGCGTCCCGTGGAAGGAGTACGACGGTGGTGACCACATCATCTTCATCGGTGAGATCGTCGATGCGCAGTCGAGTGGCAAGGATCCGCTTCTGTTCTACCGAAGCACTTTTCACGACCTAGGCGCCACCTCGTCGACCACAGTCTGGAACGGCAGTCAGGACGACCCCCACAGCGGATGGTTCGACGCCACCACTTCCTTCACCCCGATTCATCTTCAGCCCGCACCTCAAACGATCTGAAAGGCTTTGCCATGACGACCACCGAAATTCCTCCCACCGGCGTCGACCCCGCAGATTCCGGAGCGCCACAGGTCAATCCGGCCGCCGACAGCGAAGCCAACCGCACGAAGAACTTCGCCACCCGGCCGATGACGGGCGACGAGTACATCTCGAGCCTGCAGGACGGTCGCGAGATCTGGCTTCACGGTGATCGCGTGAAGGACGTCACGACGCACCCCGCGTTCCGGAATCCGATCCGCATGACCGCAAGGCTTTACGACGCTCTGCACACGGGCGAGCACGTGGACGCCCTGACGGTTCCGACGGACACGGGCAACGGCGGTGTCACCATGCCGTTCTTCCGCACACCGACGTCGTCGGCCGATCTGCTCAAGGAACGCGACGCCATCGCGACGTGGGCACGTATGACCTACGGCTGGATGGGCCGCTCCCCCGACTACAAGGCAAGTTTCCTGGGAACCCTCCACGCCAACAAGGAGTTGTACGCACCGTTCCAGGACAACGCCGAGCGCTGGTACCGCGAGTCGCAGGAGAAAGTTCTGTACTGGAACCACGCGATCATCAATCCCCCGGTGGATCGCCAACTTCCGCCGGACGAGGTCGGCGACGTCTTCATGAAGGTGGAGAAGGAAACCGACGCCGGATTGATCGTCAGCGGTGCCAAGGTGGTCGCCACCGGATCGGCGATCACCAACTACAACTTCATCGCTCACTACGGTCTGCCGATCAAGAAGAAGCAGTTCGCCTTGATCTGCACGGTACCGATGGACGCTCCGGGTGTGAAGCTGATCTGCCGCACCTCGTACACCGAACATGCTGCGGTGATGGGCAGTCCGTTCGATTACCCGCTGTCGAGCCGCATGGACGAGAACGACACCATCTTCGTCTTCGACAAGGTGCTGGTTCCATGGGAGAACGTCTTCATGTACGGCGACGTCGACCGGATCAACGCATTCTTCCCTCAATCGGGTTTCCTGCCGCGCTTCACCTTTCAGGGCTGCACTCGCCTGGCCGTCAAGCTCGACTTCATCGCCGGACTGTTGATGAAAGCACTCGAAGCCACCGGCGCTGGCGGCTTCCGCGGAGTTCAGACCCGTGTCGGCGAGGTGATCGGGTGGCGAAACCTCTTCTGGTCGTTGACCGAATCGATGGCACGCGATCCCGAACAGTGGGTCGGCGATTCGGTGATCCCGAAGCTCGAGTACGGCCTCACCTATCGAATGTTCATGATCCAGGGGTACCCGCGGATCAAGGAGATCATCGAACAGGACGTGGCGTCAGGCCTGATCTACCTGCCTTCGAGTTCACTCGACTTCAAGAGCCCGGACGTGCGTCCGTACCTCGACAAGTACGTTCGTGGTTCGGACGGCATCACCGCCGTCGACCGGGTGAAAGTCATGAAGGCTCTGTGGGATTCGATCGGCACCGAGTTCGGCGGGCGCCACGAGCTCTACGAGCGCAACTACTCCGGCAATCACGAGAACGTCAAAGCGGAACTGCTGTTCGCAGCCCAGAATCGTGGACACGCAAGTTCCATGAAGGGACTGGCCGAGCAGTGTCTGAGTGAATACGACCTCGACGGCTGGACGGTCCCTGACCTCATCGGCAACGACGACGTCTCGTTCTTCAAGAACCGGTAGCTCACGCGGCACGAACACTGCACCCTTGGTCAGGACTAGGCAATTGCCTAGTCCTGACCTGAGACACACGATGTCAAGGTGAATCAGCTGGAGTACGCCCATGACGGATATGTTTCTCGATTCGAAACCCAGAAACTACTGTGCGAGTTGGGTTGCGGGTGGCAAGCGACGTGCAGGATCGAGGGTTCAGCGGGCAGTCGGGAGTTCGACGGCGCCGTTTTCGAGGAGAACGTGTGCGTCGATCATCTGACCGCCCCGTTCGACGTAACCCATCAGGTTCGCTCCGGACCCCCAGCCGAGCAGTCGCTGTACCTCTTCGGAAAGATCAAGCAGTTTTTCACGCGGGATTGACAGGTATTGGTTCTCTTCCTGACGTAAGCAGGCGAGGTCGAATGCCATCGTCAAGCCGGTCCGTGGCGCCTCGGACGAGTTGTTACCACCGCCGTGGTACGTAGAACCGGTCCAGATGAGGGCAGCACCGGCCCGCATCACGGTCGGCGCCGCTTCGGCTTGTTTCGGGCCTCGTTGGTCGTCCCACCGATGGCTTCCGGGTATGACGAGGGTGCCGCCGTTTTCTGCTGTGAAATCGCTGACCGCCACCATGATCTGCAGTCGGCCCTCGCGTCCGTAGTCGGGGTGGCGCCACAGAAAGCTCGTGTCGTCTCGATGGAGACGCTGGGCACCCTGCCCAGGGTGGATTTCGATTGCCTGAGTGACACCGATCTGGATATCAGGCGTGATTTCGATCTGGTCGTCTCCGACCCAGACGGACAGGGGCACCTGAAGGATCTTCTTGGCGGCCCCGTAGTAGAGCGGGTGGAGCGCGATCTGGGGCATGAGGTCGATCCGACCGAACAGCCCTCCTGCTCTTCGCGTTTGGGTTCCGGCGAAGAATTCGTCTTCTCCGTAGCCGGTGCTTTCAAGGACGGGGCCAAGTTGGGCGCGCAGCTCGTCGAGCTGGGGGGTGTCGAGGAAATCTTCGACGATGACACCGCCGTCGCGGTGGATCACGTCGACGATCTCGTCGACTGTTGTTGTCGAGGGCAGGGCGGTGAGGTGATTGGCCATGGTTGTCATTGATGTCTCCTTAGATTGCGGATTGAGGGTTGGCGGAGAGTGTTTCGATTTGGGCGAAGATGCCCTTGTCCCCGTGCCCGGCTGCGCATGCACGTTGCAAGTTGTCGAGATTCGCCGTCATCAGAGCGGCGCGTTGGCCTGCTCGCTGCATCGATTGTTGCCAGGCTTCTACTGCGGCTGCGTATACGTTCAAGGTTGCCTGATCGGTCTCGTACTCTCCGGATTCGAACGCTTTGAGTGCTTCGTGAAGGAGTTCGAGAAGTTTATCGGTCCACAGGTGCAAACTGTGGCGCATCTCCGCGATCGCGACGTCCTCGGACCGCACGTACGCTGCTGCTTCGTGGAAGGCACCGAGCGCGACGTTGAAGAATGCGCCTGCCATGGCCGCGTCGATCACGTTGGCGGCACCGGGACGGGCTCCGACATATCGTGATTGGGCGGCGATGGGTGTCAGAAGGCTCTGGACGTCCTCCCACACGTCCTCGTCTCCGGAATAGTTGATCCCTGAACTTTCGGTTCCGATGTCCTCCGGGTATGCAGCTATGGCTCCGTCGAGGTACCGAGCGCCTCGCCCTGCGATCCACTCGGCGAACTGGTTCGCTTCCTCCGGCGTACCGGTTGCGGTGTTGACGATGATTTTTCCGGCAATCGAATCTGCTTCTGTAACGACATCTTTGGCGATCTCGTAGTTCAGGAGACTGATGACGATTAGCGGGCTGGCCGCAATCGCAGATTGTGGAGATTCGGCGACTGTAGCTCCAGCCGCAGCGAGGGGTAACGCTCTGTCGGCGGTTCGATTCCACACCGTCACCTTTGTCCCGCTGCGTATGAGCGCCTGAGCGAGAGCTGTTCCCATCAAGCCGGTGCCGAGTATTGATACGTCCATGTTGTTCATCCTTTGCCTGTCGTCAGTGCATGGAAGTCGGACTTGCGGAATAGCCTGGTGCGCAACCAGTATTCGATTGTGCTGGCCGGCCACAGGGTGTCGATTCGACCGTCAGCGGATTGATACCAGCTGTCGCAGCCACCCGATGCCCATACAGTTCGGCGCATGCGTTCTTGGGTGGCGGCGTAGCTGCCTGTCTGGACGGTGCGATCGAGTTCGAGGGCAGTGATACTTTTTCGGCGCATGTACTGCACTGCCGAAGCGATGTATCTGGCTTGTGCTTCGATCATGAAGATGATCGAGTTGTGACCGAGACCGGTATTCGGGCCGTTGAGGAACCACAGGTTCGGGAACGCGGCGGATGCAAGCCCGAGCTTTGTTGCGGCGCCCTCGCGCCAACTGTCGGAGAGTTCGACTCCTTCGCGGCCGAATACTTTCATCGGTGCCAGGAAGCTGGTTGCCTGGAATCCGGTCGCGAAGATCAGGGTGTCGACTTCGTGTTCCGCTCCCTCTGAGTCAATGATCGAATGCGGGCGGATCTCGGAAACCCCCGAGGTGTTCAAGTGCACATTTTCCCGTTGCAGCGCGGGGTACCAGTCGTCGGATATCAAGCGACGTTTACAGCCAGGATCGTAATCTGGGGTGACCTTCTGCCTCAAGTCCGAATCCGGCACTTGCTGTTGAAGATTGGCGAGCGCCTGGGATCGGTACTGTTCGACGAGTTTGCGATTTCCGAGGAAGGCGCTGGCGAGCTTTTCGAATGCCCAGTAGGTCCGCCATCGCAGCCACCGTTGACGATAAGGACGCCGTGAGAATCTTTCGCGGGTGGCGGGCGACAGCGCGGCATCACCACGTGGCATGACCCAGTTGGGTGATCGCTGAAACACATGCAGGGTCTCGGTGTGCGGGGCGATTTCGGGGACGAACTGGATCGCACTGGCGCCGGAACCTATCACCGCGACACGCCTTCCCGACATGTCGAGGTCATGTCGCCACTTGGCGGAGTGGAATGCGGCACCCTCGAATGATTCCAGTCCGGGTAGCTGCGGGATGTACGGATTACTCAAGCCCCCTGAGCCGTTGACGACAACGGCAGCCGTCACTGATTCGCCGGATGCGAACTGGATGTTCCACCGGAGCCGGTCCTCGTCGAACCGCATTTCGGAGACCTCGACACCGAAGCGGATGTGCGGCAGCAAATCATACTGCGCAGCAACAGATCTGAGATAGTCGAGCAGTTCCGACCATGGCGGGAAGATACGGGTCCAGTTCGGGTTCTGAGCGAAGGAGTAGGAATACAACACGCTGGGCACATCGCAGGCTGCCCCTGGGTATGTGTTGTCGCGCCAGGTTCCGCCGACATCGTCGGCGCGTTCGTACAGGACGAAGTCGTCGATGCCCTTCTTCTTCAGTTCGATCGCCATGCACAGCCCGGAAAACCCGGTTCCGATGATCGCGATGTGGCCGTCGTTGACCCGTGATGACATGTGCTGTGCCTTTGTTCAGAGATGGATCCACGTCGACTTCGTCGACGTGAATTTGTCGAGTGCATGGATGCTCTTGTCCACACTGTGGCCTGAGAGTTTGCGACCGCCGAAGGGGACGGAGAGATCCCCTTCCTCGTAGCAGTTCACCCAGACAAGACCTGCGTCGATTTCGCGCGTGAGCCGGTGGGCTCGTGTGAGATTCGACGTCCACACCCCCGCTCCGAGACCGAACGGTGTGGCGTTAGCCAACCTGACGGCGTCAGCGTCGTCAGTGAAACGGGTGACTGCGAGGATCGGTCCGAAAACTTCTTCGAGGAACAGGCGGTGCTCGGCCTGAACATCGGTGAACACGATCGGATCCAGGTACGCCCCCGAACCTGCTCGTTCCTGCAGCGAACCGTGGGCGAGCGTTGCGCCTTCTGTGTGAGCAGTTCTCGCGTGTTCGAGGACGTCCGCGCGATGCGCCCGACTCGCGACGGGCCCGATGTGGGTATCGGGATCGAAAGGGTCACCGACAGTGCAGCGCTTGATTTCCGAAACGACCTCGGCGACGAATTGATCCGCGATCGTTTCCTCGACCAACAAGCGAGCACCTGCAGTGCACATCTGTCCGGCGTTGAAGGTAATTGCCCACGCCACGGTGCGCGCTGCAACGGCGAGGTCCGGAGCATCGGCGAATACCAACTGTGGGCTCTTGCCGCCGAGTTCGAGATGCACGGGTTTCGCATTCGACTCACCCGCGTAGATCAGCAGCTGTTTGCCGACGTCCGGTGATCCGGTGAAGGTGAGACAGTCGACGCCGTTGTGGCGAGCAAGGGCAGCTCCGGCCTGTCCACCGCTACCTGTGACAACTTGCAGCACGCCGTCGGGAAGTCCTGCAGCCGAACCCAGCTGAGCCAAGCGAAGCAAGGACAACGGTGACTGTGTAGCGGGCTTGATGACCATGCTGTTGCCTGCAAGCAACGCAGGGGCGATTTTCCAACTACTGAGAGTGAGTGGGAAGTTCCATGGGGTGATCGCCGCGACCACCCCCACCGGCTCACGGCTCACCAACACGACCGCATCGATCAGGCCGCGTGGCGACTCGTCGTAGAGTTTGTCAGCCAGTTCTCCATACCAGCGGAAGGTGTTCTCGACGGCGCGCAGCTCGATATCACGTGCCATCTGGATCGGCTTACCCATCTCGAGTGTGATGAGCGCAGCGAGTTCGTCGCGGTGCTCGTAGACGAGCTCTGCCCACCGCTGCAGTACCGCACCACGCTCGCGCGCACTGATCCTCGCCCACCGGCCATCGAGAAACGCCGCGCGAGCACCTTCGACGGCTCTGTCGACGTCGGCGTGAGTGGCCAGCGGGACACTGGTTACGACGGTGTCGTCATGCGGGGACAAGACATGGTGGCGCTCACTCCCGTCACCGTTGAACCATTGACCGTTCAGCCACATAGCCGATGGCGCTTCGATTGACGTCGCGAATCGTGTCCATTCCTCGCGGGTGTTCATGTGCGTTCCGTTTCCGAGTAGAGGGTCGGCATTTTTTCCGTTTCTGGGAGGAGCGGCTTGCCGGCATGAATCGGTGGGACGCGGCCTGCCCATGGGACGGCTTCCTCGAGTTGCGCGGCCACGGCAAGCAACAGATCGTCACGGCCGGGAGCTGCGGCGAGCTGCACTCCGATCGGCAGTCCGTCACACATTCCTGTGGGCATGGAGATAGCCGGTTGGCCCGTGACGTTGTAGATGGCAGTAAAGGGCGAGTACTTCGCCAAGGTGTCCACCCACTCGCCGGCGGTGATACCCCGCCGGTTGGAGGCGAGTTCGCCGACGTGCCAGGCGGTCGTCGGTGTGGTGGGCGTGAGAGTGAGGTCGAAGAATTCGAAGAAGCTCGCCGTGCCACGGGTCAGGTGATTCTGGTAGCGGCGGGCGCGGGCGATGTCCGCCCATTCCACGGTGAATCCGTGACGAACCATGGCGGCAGTCGAGCTCTCCAGCGAGGAGTACATGTCCTCGATGGCGCGTACTCCGGTCAGTGCGCGCATGGACTCTGCGATCGACGCAGACCAGAAAGTGAGATTGAGATCCCGAAACAGTTCGGGGTCAACATCTGGTGCCGCAATCTCGACGTGGCCGCCGAACTGTTCGAGCAAGCGCGCGATGCGCATCACCTCGGCTGTCACGGCGGGGTCCGCAGCGTGACGACTGCCAGGTGATTCGGTCGACACAGCGATCCGGAGGCCTTTCGGTCGCCGGCCGACTGCTCGGCTGTAGTGGCCGGGGCTTCGACGCGGCTGAAAGTACCGGTCCCCCGGTGCGCTGCCGTGCACTACGTCCATCAACGCGGCGGCGTCGCGAACTGTCCGGGTGACCGCGAACTCAGTCGTGAGGCCGAAGAGCGGTTCATCCGAATCCGGGCCGGGTGGAACGAGCCCGCGGGTCGGTTTGAGTCCCACCACCCCGCACAGTGCGGCAGGGATTCTTATGGATCCGCCGGCGTCGTTGGCGTGCGCCCACGGCAAGGCCCCGGCGGCAACGAGCGCCGCGGAGCCACCGCTGGATCCACCGGCGACCCGCTGTGGGTTCCAGGGGTTGCGGGTAGGACCGTTCACTGCCGATTCCGTCGTTGCGCTGAATCCGAATTCTGGTGTGGCAGTGCGACAGGTCACGGACAGTCCGGCAGCGCGCCACCTAGCCATCAGATCGGAGTCACGTGTGGCGATATAGCCTGCGGTTGCTGCGCTACCGTTCTCGTTCGCTATCCCCGCCGCAGTGCACAGGAGATCTTTGAGCGCGAACGGAACTCCGCTGAAAGGACCGGATGTGGAATACGTCGGTGGTGGGTCGAGTGGAGGACCGACGGTGGCACCGAGGTGCGTGTCGACGTGGGAGATTGCAGCTAGTGCGGCTTCGCGCACTTCAGCAGGGGTTACTTCTTTCCGGTCGAGTCGACATTTCAGATCCGTGGCGTCCATGTCCGAGTATTCATGCAACTCCATCGAGCACTTCCTTTCGCGCGAGAGCGACCTGGACCAACCAAGCGAAGACGGGGTCCTTCCGGCGCCATTCCGGATGCCATTGGACGCCGACGATCGGTCTCCCGCGCATCTCCACCGCTTCGACGACACCGTCCGGAGCCCACCCGCTGGGAGTGAGGCCCGGGCCGAGCCGGTCCACTGCTTGGTGGTGCAAGGAGTTGACCTCTACGTGTGCGCCGTATATCTCGAACACCGTCGAATCAGTGGCGATCCGTACGGGGTGGGTCTCCTCGGCTATGCCCAGTCCTGGTGACTTGTGGTTGATGTCTATGGTCGGAAGATCAGGCACGAGCGTGCCTCCCAATGCCACATTCAGCATCTGCATCCCGCGACAGACACCCAGCAGTGGAGTACCGAGTTCTACTGCACCCGATATTAATTCGATCTCATACGCATCTCGACGCGGGTCACTGTCCGGGTCGGTGGGCGCGGCGTCGATACCCAGTGTTTCGGGGTGAACATCCTGCCCACCAGAGATGACTATTCCGTCGAGCCGCTCAATCAGGTCGATTCCGCTTGCCTCATAGGGAATTTGGACGACCAGGGCGCCTTCGGACGACAGCCGGGTGGGAAAATCGGAGTAGTGCATGTCGAACTCGAGATGGCGGTACCGAGGTTCGACGGCCAGGCGTTCCGCGCTCGAGCGCCGACCGGTCACTCCGATCAATGGGCGACGCGCACGCTCAGGCGAATTCGACGACGACACGATTCACCCCTCCTTCACGAAGCGCTGCGATTCCTGTGTTGATCTCGTCGAAGGGGACTCGCAACGAGATCATCTCGTCGAGTTCGAGTCGGCCCTGGACGTACAGCTCGGCCAATCGCGGAATATCGGTCGGGAATTGGTTCGACCCGAGGAGGGAGCCTTGCAATCGCTTCTCCTGGAAAAACAATTCCGACGCCGTGATCCGCAGCGGCTCGTCATCAGGAACCATGCCGAGGACCGTGGCCACTCCGCCGGGAGCGAGCATCGAGAATGCCTGCTCGACAGTGACTCTGCGGCCGATCGCCTCGAATGAGTAGTCCACCCCACCCGGACACAACGCGCGTACGGCGTCGACGGGCTCGATCTCAGCCGCGTTCACTGACGCAGTCGCCCCGACTCGAAGAGCCTGATCGATACTTCGCTGGTCCACATCGATCGCGATGATCCGGGCCGCGCCGGCTAGCCGGGCGCCCTGAATTACCGAAAGCCCCACGCCTCCACAACCGATGACGGCAACCGACGACCCTGGTTCGATGCGAGCACTGTGCCAGACCGCCCCGACGCCGGTGATGGTGGCGCACCCGAGCAAACTCGCGCGATCGAGAGGTACCGAATCGTCGACGCGGACGACGCTGTTCTCGTGCACGAGCATCTGTTCGGCGAATCCACCGATGCCACCCATTCGTCCCACTGCGCGCCCGGCCTTGGTCGTCAACGCCGGCTGGGGCCGCGAGCGGAGGCGGGAATGATTGGAGCAGAGGGTGAGTCGACCTGCAATGCAGTATCGGCATCGGCCACAAAAAGCTGTCATGCACGTCACGACGTGGTCGCCAGGCGCTACAGCCGTGACGTCTGACCCAACCGATTCGACGATGCCCGATGCCTCGTGACCGAGCACCTCCGGAAGTTCTGTTCGCCAGAGCGCGTCCACGTAGTGCAGATCGGTATGACACAGCCCGACGGCTGCTGTACGTATGCGAACTTCTCGAGGTCCGGCCACGTCGATGTCGAGTTCTTCGAACTCGAGCCGACCAGGGGCAGCGTTCAGTATTGCTGCTTTCATCTTCAGACCTGTCCTCGTTGTCAGACGTGCTCGAAGTAGCGTTCGAGCTCCCAGTCGGAGACTCCTGCGGCCGGGTCTCCCCCAGTGGTGAAGAACTGCAACCATTCCCACCGGCGCGTGCCGATCCAGTACTCCACCAGCTCTCGCCCCAAAACCTCCGTCAGGTTTACATCGCCACTCAATTCCGCGATCGCTCGAGAGAGGCTGGCTGGCAACTTCGGGGTTCCCGGCGGCAATCCCCAGGCCATGACGGTGCATTCGAGGCCAGGATCGCTGTGATCGCGCAGGCCGATCAGACCGCCGGCAAGGAACGATGCCATCGACAGATAGATGTTCACGTCCGCCGAAGGGACGCGATACTCGACACGAGAGAGCTTCTCGGTCGTGCAGACGGCTCGAACGGCCGCACTCTTGTTGTCAACACCCCACGTGACGGTGGTGGGAGGTCCGTCGAATTCTGCGATTCTGCGGTATGAGTTCACGGTCGGATACTGGAAAGAACTGGCCGCCGCCATTGTGTCGAGGACGCCACCGATGAAGTTCCGCATCGTCTCCGACGGGCGCGAGGGCTCAACTTCATCGAAGAAGGCGTTCCGTCCGTCCTGTTGAAGCGAAAGGTTGATGTGAGCGCCCTGCCCGAACTGGTCCGGCGACCACCGAGCCATGAAGGTGATGGTGCGACCGTGCTCGTAGGCGACTTCCCGCATGATCTGCTTCGTTCGTACGTACCAGTCCGCTGCGGTGAGAATGTCGGTCGGTGGGAGATTTACTTCGATTTGGCCGTGCGCGGACTCGTCTGCCCAGCCTTCCCAAGGGATTCCGGCCCGTTCGATGCGGTCAGCTATTGCGTCCATGAGCGTCGTGTAGTCCCGTGATCTGCTCAACAGGTAGATCGCGCCCTGGGTACCGCCGAGTGGATGCAGGTTCGTGAAACGCTGTTCGCGGGCCTGCTCGATCGACTCTTCGAACACCGTGGCCTCGATCTCCACGGCCGCCTTACCTGTAAATCCAAGCTCGGCAAGCTCTTTGACCACACGTGCGAGCGTGGATCGCGAACACACCGGAAGCGGTGCCCCGTGTTGATCGACCAGATCACACATCACCGTGGCGAGACCTGGTAGTGATGCGTCGGTTGACAGAGTCGTAAGGTCGGGACGAAGGAAGACGTCGTGCATCTCACCGCGCCAATCACCGAAATCGAATCCGAGCTGAGCGGTGTTCCCGAGATCGACTGCGAGGGCGATATCAGCGAATCCCCAGCCCGATTGCGCTCCGGACTCAAACTTTTTGGGTGACAGATGTTTTCCGACCAAGGCACCATCCAACGTCACGGTTTGTGCGCGAATCGTGCGAACGGAATTGTTGCCGATCCATTCACCGAGGTTCGTCGTGTCAGACATGGAGGACCGCCTTCATTGATGCTCCCGCGACGACCGACAATTGTCGGTTCGTGCCTTTGATGTAGAACTTCCCTGCGCGCAGGGAATAGACGAACAACTCGAAACCCGCTAGCAGTCGACGTAGATCCATCTCGAGCCCGTGAATTTCATACGCATCCGTTGTCGGCCCCACGTGCACGGCTGCGCCCGTATCGAGAGCAGCCAATGACAATCCGGGCATTCCAGGCAGGCCCGAAGCTTTCTCCCAGAATTCACACGCTGCGATGTCCAGCGTCGGTGGCTCTGGTTCGATAAGAGGGGTTAACGCGGCAACATTCGCAGTGCCCGCCAGGGGCTCGTCCTCGGATATCGCCAGTTCGTCGACGCTGATTCCGACAACAGGAACTGTCGACCCCTCGGGGCTACTGACGTGCACGCCGGTTGCTGTTCGAGTCAATCGCGCGCTTTGCGGATCACTGGTCGACTGCAGGTCGACCTCGGGGGGCATTACCTCGAGAGCTTTCCTGCCTGAGTCGGAATCGAGAGCAACGCGCAGGCGGGTCACGACAGCTCGTACCAACGGGGGTGGGTCGAACTCCATCGTGACGGCGACGTCGGGCGCACACCGGGTATGGGATTCATCGGGTCGCGGTGGATCTGTATCCACCCGCTCTCGGATGTCGGTCATGGGGTGGTCCCTCCAGTTTCGGGGCATGGGGCAAGCGATTTGGTTGCGCGTCAGAGAGACGCGGTTTTGTGCGATGTCGCAGCTCTCGCCCTGGTGTGATCTGCCAAGCGCTATAGTCGAGCAATGAAGTCAGTCACATGACTAACTCATGTGACTGAGATTATGGCGGATCGGAGCTAGCGTCAATAGGCAAACTGCAAGAGATCCCGAAGAGCGGCAACGACGCACCCGGAACGCACCGGGCAGATAAAGGATCGACCAGGGTGTCACGCACGCTGAGTGACATCGATACGCTCGACCCCTGGAGTCCCACGACAACGAGAAGGTGAACGGTAAAGCGAATGGCGTATCTGACAGCATCCGAGCGGCGGACTGCGATCGTCAAGGCCGCCGCCCGAGTCATCATTCGCGACGGACTGGCCGCGGCGACCACCCGCCGCATCGCCGACGAAGCCGGAGTCAACCTCGCTGCGTTGCACTACAGTTTCGACGGCAAAGGAGAGATCTATACCGCCGTGGACGACATGTTTCGTGCCACCACAGTGGGATCACGCCTGGTACCGACAACTGGCTGGACACGTCAAGAGATCATCCGTTCATTGCTCGAACGCTTCCAAGATCTTCTCCACGCCGATCGGGACGTCCCGATCGCCCAATACGAGCTGCTGCTGTGGGCGCTGCGCAATCCGGACAAGGCCGAACTCGCCAGAGCCAGCTACACGACGTACATATCCGCCTTCGCCGATGAGCTTCGGCACGCAACCGACATCGCCGGCAGCGACGCCACACTGCTCGCCCGCTACACGATCGGCGCAATCGACGGAATCTACATGCAAAATCTCGCAACTGGCGCGACCGGAGTGAGCGCACCCGAACTCGACGCCATCTCGTCCGCAATCGTCGGCATCATCGATTCGATCCACCCGCCCCACTAGAGTTTTCCCGTTTCCCGCCCGGCGTTGCAATCGACAGCGCCGGGCCGCAGTCGTGCCCGTCATCATCCGAATCCCGCAGCTGTATTCAAGGAATTTCCCGGAACTCATTGACGAACAGCAAGGGCGAAGCTAATCTCAGTCGATCGACTCAGTCATGTGACTAACATCACCATCTCCTGAGGGCTATCCCGATCCTCACACGCGCGATCGCGGCCGATCCCGGCATATAGCCCCTGCCCGCACTCGACAGTGCACAAATTCAAGGACGCACATATGAATCACTCGTCGAATAATGCTGTAGCACAGACTAATACGGAGTCCATCAACCTTGAATCCGGCCATCTCAGCCGCCTTCAACTGACCTCGCTGGCCATCTCGTCAATGATCCCTGCCGTCGGCATGGCGTCGTTTCCAATGCTGCTGGTACTCAACGCAGGACTCGGTGGTTGGGTCGCTGCTCTGCTCGCAGCGCTGACAGTCATCTGCGTCGGCAGAGCAGTAACCGTCTTCGCTAGCCGGTATGTCGCCTCCGGATCGCTCTACTCCTACGCCGGCGAAGTATTCGGGCGATGGGCACAGTCACTGATCGCAGCCTCGTTGTTCCTCGGGTATCTGGCGATGGTCGCAAGCATTTTGCTGGTCATCGGCGCGTACAGCGGTAGCTTCCTGCAATCTATCGGCATCGACGGCGGCCTCGATCGCCCTGCACAAATCGCGATCTACCTCGCCTCCGCAGCAATTGTCGCGGCGATCACCTGTCGCGGCCTAGATGTTTCGATCGTAATCGCGGTCCTACTCACCGCGATTTGTCTTCCACTGTTGCTGGCCATTACCGGGGCGAGTGCGATTCACACTGGTCTACATCTGCAGGAACAACTGACTCTTCAGGGCGCGTCCGTCAGCGGGATCGTGGCCGGCATCGCATCCGGAACTGCGTTCCTGGTCGGTTTCGAGGGGAGCGCAGCCCTGGCCGCCGAGACCCGCGACCCGAAGAAGAATGTGCCGGCCGCCGTGATGAGTGTTCCCATCGTGCTTGGAACCTTGTACGTGATCGCAACCTTCCTACAGGCACCAGGAATCACGGAGACGTCCGACCAAATCCTTTCCGGCACATCATCCCCCGCCGCCCTGGCCGAGAATGCGGGCTTACCGACCGCAATGGGACAAATGACGGACCTCGTTGTCGCCGTAGCGACCTTCGCCGCACTGATCGGATTCGTCAACTACGGATCCCGCTTCGTCGCCACCCTGTCAGCCGAAAAGCTTCTACCACAAAGGTTCACACGCATACACTCCCGATTCCACAGCCCTGTTTCCGCAATCCTGCTGATCATTCTCGGTGGCCTCTTCGGCATTTGCACTTTGGTGATCGGCGCCACGGGCCCACTTCCTTCCATCTATAACGCAGTGTCAACTCTGGTCGTCTATTTCTGGGTGAGCCCATACGTCGTCATCAGCATCGGCGCCGTGATGCTCCTCTTCCGCGAGCGCGCAGCCACCGCCGTGACAATCGCAGCACTGATCGCCGGTGCCGTCGCAACCTCATGGATCTATCTCAACGGAATCTTCTTCCCCGCACCGTCTCCAGTCAGTGCCATGTCCTACGTTGCGCTCGCAACCATCACGCCGGCCACTATCGCCTTTTACCTGATGGGGCGTCGAAGCCACGCTGACGCCTCCCAGCCGCCACCTCACCTGAACTCGGAACGAGCGACGGCCCGAGAGCAGTAGACGAACCTCAAATTCAAGCCAACAAACCGGCTTCCCCGTCGCGAGGCACGGGCCCACTGGAGCATGAAAACCACGCCGCCCAACCTGCACTGGAACTAAAAGCGGAAGCGCCGTCGGCGCCAATTTGCTCGAGTTGGATCAGTGGGCCAAAGACATGGTCCTTTAAGCCGTCGCTACGTCGCGTACGCGCCATCCTTCGGACGCAGCCCCTTCGGCTACTACGCGTGCGCAGCAGCCAACAACGCTGTGGCGCATGGAATGCCCTTCGACCATGCACTCGCTGACGGAGACCTTCGGATCGATACTGAGCGATTCCGGATTCCTGATCAACACCGAATTCGGAGTCCTCGGCATCAGGCCGACATCAGGACCCACATACTCGAACACCGGCCGACCTGGGCGGGAATACACACTATGCCCAGGCCTGCTGCCAGCCCTGGAATCCTGGGTCATGACTTACGCCGACGGCCATGATCCAATGTCGAGGCGTTCGACGCGGCTGATTCCGTACGCGGCAAAGAATCGCAGGCATGTTCTCAACCGCTCAATATCGGAACGCCCTTTCTGGGAACTCGTGTTCGGGGTCATCGGCTCGCGAATGCTCGAGCGCGGTGCCCACGCCCGACATGCGAACATTCGCATACTCGACTTTGACAATCATTTACATTAAGCAGTAGATCTATACCCATGCACCTCAACACCCGCATGTCGCGGCGCCTCACCCTTGCCACATCAGTTGGCCTCTCACTCGCCCTCGTCACGGGCTGCTCGTCCGACAACAAGGACTCGGCCCCGTCGGAGACCACCACGACAACCGCGTCCGCACCCACCGAACAAGCCTCGGCAACACCGCGTCTCGCAGTCTCCTACGACGGTGGCGTCCTGGTGCTGGATGCAACGTCGCTCGACGTGGTCGGCGAGACCAAGATCGACGGCTTCACGCGACTCAACCCGGCCGGCGACGGTCGCCACGTCATGATCTCGTCGGGTGAGGCGTTCAAGGTGCTCGACACCGGCACGTGGTCCTCGGCCCACGGCGACCATTCCCACTACTACACAGCCGATCCCGCGATGTCCGAGGTCGAGTTCGCAGCCAACGAACCCGGACACGTTGTACGCCATGCCGGAAAGACCGTCCTCTTCAACGACGGCTCGGGACTCGTCGAGATCTTCGATCCGGCGCAACTGGCAAAGCGCCAACCTCGCGTCGAGACGTACACCACGCCAGAACCCCATCACGGCGTTGCGGTCGCACTTGCCGACGGCAGCCTGTTGACGACCATCGGAAATTCGGAGTCCCGCAACGGCATTGCCATCCTCGATGCCGACCGCAAGGAAATCCTGCGCAACGAACAGTGCCCCGGTGTCCACGGCGAAGCAGTCGCTGCCGGCGAAGCCATCGTGCTGGGCTGCCAGGACGGGTTGCTCGTGTACAAGAACGGAGCGATCACCAAGGTCCAGAGTCCGGATGCATACGGCCGCATCGGAAATCAAGCAGGCTCGGAGGAGTCGGACATCGTCCTGGGCGATTACAAGACTGACAAGGACGCCGAACTCGAACGTCCGCAACGGGTCTCGCTGACCAACACGACGACGTCCGAACTCAAGCTCGTCGACCTCGGCACCAGCTACACCTTCCGCTCACTCGGCCGCGGACCGCACGGAGAGGCACTGGTGCTCGGCACCGACGGCGCCATCCACGTCGTCGACCCGAACACCGGCGTCGTCACCAAGAAGATCGCCGTCATCGACGCATGGACCGAGCCCACCAAGTGGCAAGAGCCCAGGCCGGCACTCTTCGTGGAAGACCACACCGCGTACGTCACCGATCCCACGTCGAAGAAGCTGATCGCCGTCGACCTCGAAGACGGCAGCATCCTGACCGAGACCACCCTCGATCACGCCCCCAACGAATTGACCGGTGTCACCGGCTGATTCAGATCCTCATCTCAGCTCTGCTGGAGCTGAGCGATGAGCAGGACCACGATTGACCGCGGCACAAGTCAGCATGGAATAACTCCGTGTGGAGGTTCGTTGGAGATGGTGTCGGTGTTCGGTTCTTTGCCCCGGGTACCACCCCAGAATTGCCACTTCGAGTGGCCACTTGCCGAGAGGCGCAAGACGGGCACCGACGCGCTGGAGCCGCTGGACACCTTTCGGTGCCAGCGGCTTTGTCGTCTGAATGATCAGGCCGGGTTTTCGCCGGCAGCGACGTCGAGGATCCACGTCACCCCGAACGCATCGGTGAGCATGCCGAATCCGGGGCTCCACGCCGCCGCGGCAAGACCCTCGATGATGGATCCACCGACAGAGAGTTTGGCCCAGTAACCCTGCACCTCTTCGAGCGATTCACCGCGAACCGAGACGAAGAACGGTTGGTCGGTGATCGTGGTGCCGTTCTCGCGGTGCGTCGTGCCGGCATTGGCGGTCGAGCCGCCCGACTGTCCTGGGATGTCGTACGCCATCACGCTGAAGCCGTCCGCGGTTTCGACTTGGCCGAACACAATGTTCTCAGCGCCAGGCACATCCTTGGGCATTCCGAAGTCGCCGTAGGTTGCGATCGTGACCTCGCCACCGAAGACGGACTGGTAGAACTCCAGAGCCGCGCGGGCGTCTCCGCGGAAGTTGAGGTGGGTCGTTGTCTTGATGCTCATGTCTGCTCCTAGTACGAACGTCGCCCGGGTTTTCCCTGACAACGTCGACTCTCACAGCCGTATAGGACTGTTTTCGTCCTAGACTCGTCGTAGTCTCACGACATGGCGACCACCACTCGGCTCTTGAATCTGCTGTCCCTCTTGCAGACGAGGCGCGACTGGCCGGGCGCTCTACTCGCCGAGCGGCTCGACATCAGCCACCGCACGGTCCGCCGCGACATCGACCGGCTCCGGGAGATGGGTTACAGCATTGCGGCGACCATGGGCCCGGACGGCGGATACCGACTCGACGCCGGCAGCGAGCTACCACCCCTGCTGTTCGACGACGATCAGGTCATCGCCTTGGCAGTCGCTCTGCAGGCGGCGACGCTGACCGGCGTCGGCATCGAAGAGGACGCAGTGCGTGCGCTGACCACCGTGCGACAAGTGATGCCGTCGCGCCTGCGTCATCGCCTCGACGCACTCACGTTCACCACGATTTCGACCGATTCCAGCGACGCAGACTCGGTGTCCCCTGAGGTGCTCGTAGCGATTTCCGCAGCGGTGCGCGCTCGCGAGGTGCTCCGCTTCGACTACTCGAACGGCCGCTCAACTGACAACATCGAAATAACACCCCCACGCCGCGTGGAGCCACATCATCTGGTGACCTCCAAGCGTCGCTGGTACCTCGTCGCGTGGGATCTCGAGCGAGACGACTGGCGAATCTTCCGCGCCGATCGCATCACCCCACGCATCCCGAACGGCCCGCAGTTCACACCGAAGGAGATCCCCGGCGGTGACGTGAGCGAATACGTGGCCGCGTGCTTCAAGGGATCGGAACATATCAACAAATGGCCGTGCCACGGCAAGGTCGTTCTCCATCGACCAGCCAGTTATGTTCTTCCCTTTGTCGAGGACGGCGCCGTCGAAGATCTTGGCCCCGACCAGTGCAGCCTCGAAGCCGGATCATGGTCCTGGACGGCGCTGGCAGCCTCCTTCAACCGATTCGACACCGACATCGATGTCGTCGGCCCGGCAGAACTGACCCACGCTTTCGCACAACTCGCCGCCCGCAATGCCGCGACTGCTGCGAGTTAGGCAGTCGTCGCGAATGAGATCCAGGTCTCCAACACAACCGTGCGTTCGTGAGTTCATGTAGGTTTCAAGTCCTCAGAGGACCTGAGGACTTGAAGACCTGAACGAAGGGATGCCCAAGGAGATGAAGAAGGGGCAAGTTGCGTTTCTCACCGGCACACACGTCGTGAACGATCTGTACCAGGGGGCTGTGCCTGCACTGTTGCCGTTCATGATGCTGGAACGCGGATATTCCTACTCCGCGGTTGCCGGAATCACGCTCGCCGCGACCGGACTATCCAGTGTCGTGCAACCCGCATTCGGCATGCTGGTCGATCGAAAGAGCCGGAATTGGCTGGTACCCACAGGTTTTGTGACGGCCGCAACGGGAATTGTCGTGGCCGCGATGAGCACCACCTACATCGTCACTTGGCTGGCAATTGCTTTGGCCGGCATCGGCATTGCCGCATACCATCCGCCCGCCACAAATTTGGCACGCGCAGCTGGAGGTCACTCGCAGAAGGCCATGAGCGTGTTCTCCGTGGGCGGCACGTTGGGAGCCTCACTGGCGCCACCGTTCGTCACGCTCGTGGTCGGTTCGCTCGGATTGTCCGGCGGCTACCTGCTCGCAGTTCCTGCAGCGGTAGCGGCTATTTGGTGGATCGTCGCCCAATCACGACCAGCCGGCACGGGCACGGACGCCGAATCAGCCCAATCATTGAGTTCGCAGCTAGCAGCGAACGGTCCCGTGTCAGATGATTGGCGCTCGTTCACCCGACTCGTGCTGGTAACGGTGTGTTGGTCAATTCCATATGTGACCACGCTGTCGTTGGTCTCACCGTACGTACTCAACGGACTGAACGGATCGTCCTCGAGTGCAGCAATCGTGTTGTCCTCCTTCACCTTGGCGGGAGCGGCCGGCACGCTACTGGGCGGAGTCCTCGCGGACCGTCGTGGTCGACGTGCATCCATCCGACTCGGTTACCTGCTTGCGGTACCTTCACTGGCATTGCTCGCCGCGGCTCCGAACGTGGCAATTGCCGAACTTGGAATCGTCTGTCTCGGATTCGCGATGTTCTTGCCCTTCGCGCCACAGGTGACATTGGCGCAGGACTACCTACCGAACCGCCCAGGCACGGCAAGTGGGGTGACCCTCGGACTCGCAATGTCAGTGGGAGGCATCGCCTCTCCGCTGTTCGGTTACCTGGCAGATCACTTCGGACCGCGCATGGCGATCGGGGCGACAACTGCAGTGCTGTTGGTCGGAGCCGTCATCGCATTCACCTTGCGCGATCGACGCCTCGACCCGGAGGACGAGACGGAGCGCGAACTGGACGTCATCGCCCTTCGATAACCCGAAGACAGCCCCGTAGTCTGAAGATTCATCGGAGGACATGAAGTGTCACTCGGTGGGCCGCTCCACGGCGGTTCACCGAGTCAGTCAGGAGCAGACACATGGCAGTGCGCCAGGTCAAGCAGCAGTCACTGGTACAGAAAGCCGCAGACGAACTTGCGCGCCTCATCGGCGACGGCGAATGGCCGGTCGGGACGAAAATCCCGAACGAGCAGGATCTGAGCACGCTTCTCGGAGTCGGGCGTTCGACCGGCAGGGAAGCCGTGCGTGCACTGATCGCGTCGGGACAGCTCTACTCTCATCAAGGATCCGGCACCTACGTCATGTCCTCGACTCCGGTCACAGAACTCGAGCGAGAACTCAAACGCTCGGACCGCCGCGAAGTCTACGAAGTACGCCGACTTCTGGAAGTGGAAGCGGGCCGCCTGGCTGCCATGCGTCGGACCTCTGCCGACGTCGACCTGTTACGGGCAGCACTCGAAGCCCGTGAAAATGCTTCGACACCAACAGAATTTGTCGACGCTGACATGGAACTACATCGCGCCGTGGTGAATGCTGCGCACAACAGCGTGTTGTCGATGGTGTTCGATTCATTCATCGAAACGCTCCGCAACTCGGCCCTGGACGTTATCACCGACGTCACGGCACGAAACCCCCAATCCATCGACGACGAAGCCGCTGCCCACCGAGATCTGGTGGAAGCAATCGTCGCGGGTGATGCCGACGCTGCCAGCGCGGCAACGCGCAGGAACATGGACGGGCTCGACTGACCCTCTCTATCGTTGTCAGGCATGACGTCCACATCGCTCCCTCCACGGGGTCTCCGGATCGGTCTGTCCGCCATCGCGTGGCTCAACCTGCTCTCTGCGCTCGTGGGAATGGCGGGCCTGACGATCGGCGGCGGGATGGGCCTGCCTCCTGAGTGGATCGAGGGAACCGTCTTCCCTTCATATTTCTGGCCCGGAATCCTCCTCGGCGTTGTCGTCGGAGGCATCCAAGCCGCCGCGCTCTTCGCTCAGCACAACAGGTTCCGTCTGGCATGGGGCCTGCACGCCGCCGCCGGGCTGACCATGATTATCTGGATCTTCGTCGAGATCGCCATCGTTCTCGCCTGGTCGCCGCTGCAAGGCATCTTCTTCACCACCGGACTGGCCCAGACGATCCTCGCCGTGCTCGCACTCGGAGCCTGGCCTCGCCCCTTCCTTCAACGAACCGACAGCCATCACGGTCAGTGACGAATTACATTGGGATAGAAGGTCACTAGGACCGACCTCGATGCTCTCCATCGCCCAATCCAGCTCGACCCCCGACCGTCAACTGAAATCTGTTCAGCCGATGAGGTCTTTCGAGAAGTTCAGCGAGTCGAAAGACCTGTTCGCTACGAGTTCCAATTGCCTCTGTGTTGCACCGTCTCGGGCGCGCTGAGACATGCCTTGGATGACTACACCGATGAACTCGGCAAGGTCCTCGGGATCGGAGTCAGCGGGCATGAGTCCGTTGGCGATATCGGCTGCGATCCTCTGCGACAGCAACACCACGTTGGCATTTCGCATGTCGCGCAATCGGTTTGCTATGTGACTGTTGGCGTCGGTTACGCTGACCGCCGCGCTGATGATCAGACAACCACCCGGACAAGACTCGTCGGTGTAATGGGACGCCGCGTCGTTCAAGAGGCGGCGAATCAATTCGGATGCCTCGCGCTCTTCGGCGAACGCCCGGTCCATGAAGTCGCCGCGAGTCGCGTTGTAGTGATCGACGGCGGCAAAGAACACTCCTTCCTTGCCGCCGAAAGCACTGTAGAGACTCGGTGGATTTATCTGCATCGCAGCAGTCAACATGGCAACGGATGTCCCCTCGTAGCCGTGCTCCCAGAAGGCATACATCGCTTTGTCCAAGGCCGCGTCTACGTCGAACTTCCGCCCTTGTCCCGGCACCCCGGCCATGCAACCTCCCAATTCCGCAGCATCTACCGATCCAAATGTGATCTATTCTACTCTTGTAGCGATCACTATGCGAATGTCCTACTGTTCTCCTCGAAAGTTCATTTCGTTCACTGAAGTCCCGCCGTACTGCTGACACAGCTCGCGAACGCTCTTTCACACCGTCTAGGGGGATCGACATGCGTAGTGCCGCTTCATTCAAACTGGGTCTCAGCCACAGCGCGGCCACCGATTCGACATGGAAGGTCGAAGCGGTCAAACAGGTCGAGTATCACGTGATTGCCGCACGAAATCTGTTCGCCAAGGACAGCACTCGACTACTCGACGGGTGCAGCGCAGCGTCGCTACACCGCGGAGACCGACGCTTGATCATCATCGACGCGAACGTCGACCGAATTCACGGGGATAGAATTCGAGGCTACTTCGAACACCACGGAATACGAGCATCCTTCGTACCGATGCGAGCCGACGAGACGGTCAAAGAGTGGGGTTCTGCGGTGCGGGTGGTCGACGCGATGAACGGATTCGGCATCGACCGACGCAGGGAGCCGGTAATCGCGATCGGCGGGGGTGTTCTACTCGACATTGTTGGTTTCGCCGCGAGCGTCTACCGCCGCGGAACGCCGTACATCCGGGTCCCCACCACACTGATCGGCCTCGTCGACGCCGGGGTCGGCGTCAAGACCGGAGTCAACTACGGCATGGGCAAGAATCGACTGGGGACGTATGCACCGGCCCTGGCAACTTTTGTCGACCGAGCATTCCTGCGTACCCTCGACAACCGACACTTGTCCAACGGCCTTGCCGAGATACTCAAGATGGCCTTGATCAAATCCCTCGACCTCTTCGAACTGCTGGAAATCTTCGGGGAACGATTGATCGATGACAGGTTTCAGGGCTCTTCCGACGAACTCGACACAGCAGCAACACAAGTCATCGCCGAGTCGATCCACCTGATGCTCGAGGAACTGCAGCCCAATCTGTGGGAATCCTGCCTCGAACGCTGCGTCGACTACGGCCACACATTCTCGCCCACGCTCGAGATGGAAGCACTACCGGAACTTCTGCACGGTGAAGCCGTAGCTGTCGACATGGCATTGACGTCTGCACTGGGTTATTTGCGGGGAAGTATCAGTGAAGCTGAACTTGATCGCGTCCTGACTGTAATGAGGCGCCTCGGCCTTCCCACCTGGAACGACGTCTTGTCCACACCGGGCGTCCTCGGCGCCGCATTGGCCGACACAGTGCGTCATCGGGACGGGCGGCAACGGCTGCCTTTGCCGGTCGGGATCGGTGGACACCACTTCGTCAATGATGTCACGGTCGACGGAATCAACTCTGCCTCCGCCCTTTTGAACAGGAAGAGCGACGAGCTACGCGTCCGTGAGACGTCGGTGACGAAGGTCGCGTCATGAGGTGGGGCGGCCTCTACATCGAAGGCTTCGGCTCATACCTACCGGACAGGCGGGAACAAGCCTCCGACATGGTGACCGAAGGACGGTTCGATCCCGTCGAACAGCAGAAGACCGGACAGACTTCGGTTGCAGTGTCGGACCCTGATATCGGCGAATCCGCGCCGGAGATGGCAGTTTTCGCAGGCAGAGCTGCATTGGCCGACAGCGGAATCAGCAGCAACGAAATCGACCTACTCGTGCATGCAGTGGTTCTGCACAACGGCCTGGAGGCGTGGAACTGCGGCGCCTACATTCAGAACGAACTTGGCATCGACGACTGCCTGCCGATCGAGATCCGAACAGCCTGCGCCGGAGCAATCGTCGGAATCGAACTGATCGGCCGCTGGTTCGACGGACACGGCAAAGGCCTGGTAACTGCATCCGACGCTTGGCGTCTCCCCCTGTTCGACCGGTGGAATTCCGACAGCGGTCTCGCCTACGGAGACGGCGCGGCCGCTGCTGTCATCGGCCCGGATCCGGGTCCCTTTCGTATTCTTTCGACTTCCGTAGTCACTGATGCACACCTCGAGCAGATGCACCGCGGGCACGAGCGCACAAGCATGCCTGTCTACGGCACCGCCGACCCGATCGATCTCCGAGCACGGGTGGGGGGCTTCACCGAGACTCACTCCATCGACGAGTTCTGGTCACGCAACGCGGCCGCTCTGTCTCGATGCGCTGAAACAGCTTTGGGTGATGCCGCCACTCATCACGGTGACATCGCCACCTGGATCGTACCGAATTTCGGCAACGTCCTACTCCGCAAACAATGTTTCGAGCCGCTGAAGATCCGCGCCGAGCAGACCTTGGTCGAACTCGGCAGAACCATCGGCCACACCGGTGCTGCCGACCCACTACTGGGCCTCGACCTGCTCCGCCGCAGCATGGCCCTGCACCCTGGAGACCGGATCATGCTCACCGGCATCGGCGTCGGGTTCACATGGGGATGCGCAGTCGTCGAATACACCGGATACGAGAAGGGATAGGCCATGGTGGTCGAAACTCCGCACGAATTGACGACAACGGCTCGCTCTACCAACGCGAATGCCGCAATAATCTGGATGCTCCTGGCAGTGTTCGGCGTCGGCACTGTCGAATACCTTGTGGCCGGCGTACTTCCGGACATCTCCACCGACCTCGGGGTCAGCACCTCCACAGCCGGACTGCTCGTCACCATCTATGCCGTCACAGTGGTCATCGGTGGCCCTCTACTGACGATCGCTACCACCAGGGTGCCGCGGACACCTCTCATCGCGGCTCTGATGGCTCTCTTCGTCATCGGCAACATCGGAACTGCGCTGGCACCGAACTTCGCAACCATGGTGATATTTCGGATCATCACTGCTCTGCCACACGCGACGTTCTTCGCTCTGTGCCTGGTGCTGGCGACGTCGTTGGTGGCGCCTGAATTCCAAGGGCGTGTGATCGCCCGCGTCACCCTCGGACTGAACCTGGCGACGGTCCTCGGCGTCCCCTTGGGAACTCTCATCGGTACACAACTGGGTTGGCGCTGGTCTTTTGCGATCATCGCCGTTTTCCAACTGCTGGTCACCGCTGCGCTGATCGCCTCGACGCGCAACGCCGCTCCCTCGCACCAGACCGGCAACGTCAGCTCAGAGCTACGGGTGTTCACCCGGGGCCCAGTTCTGTGGGCGATCGGGCTGACCGCTCTCAGTCAGGCAGCGCTTTTCGTGGTGTTCACCTACATCTCGCCGTATCTCACCGAGCATGCCGGCATCTCGGTGTCGACGGTGACGGTGGTGTTGTTCGTATTCGGCGTCGGGTCTGTTGTCGGCAATCAACTCGGTGGTTACTACGCAGACAAGGACCTGGACAAAACGCTGTACATCGCGTTGACCGCGCTCGCGTTGGCACTTCTCGCTCTCTTCGTCTTCGGCGGAACGTCTTGGTTTGCCTTCGCCTGGATGTTCGTACTCGGTGCTACCGGTTTTTCCATTATTCCGCCGCTCGCCTCGAAACTCATCGGTGCTGCAAGCGAAGCCCCGCACCTTGCTGCCACGGTCAACATTGCAGGATTCCAACTTGCGAATGCTGCCGGCGCGTGGATCGGCTCGATCGCTCTGTCCGGCGGCAACAGCGTTGCAGTCCTGCCTGCTATCGGGGCAGTCCTCGCGGCGGGCGCAGTACTGCTGCTGTTCGTCAGTCGGCGCACTGCTCGGAGCGTGACGTGAAAGCCATGAGAGCTGCGATGATCGACGCTCCCCGTTCCGTGTCGATCGTGACGATCGACCGTCCCAACTGCGGGCCTGACGATGTCGTCGTCAAGGTTGCCTATGTCGGTCTGTGCGGTACGGATCTGGAGTTGTTGCACGGCACGTCGTCATACCTCACTGATGGCCTTACATCGTTTCCGCATCACTTCGGGCACGAATGGGTGGGCACCGTAGAGCAGACCGGCCCGAATATTCACGATCTGTCGGCGGGTGACGTAGTCACCGGGAGCACGATGATTTTCTGCCAGGCGTGTTCGGCCTGCGGGGCCGGACGACGCAACCAATGCTCCGATCTGCGTGAGGTCGGGCTATACGAACATCCTGGTGCCGCAGCCGAATTCCTCCGCATGCCGCGGCGCACGGTCGTTTCACTCGGTCGCGTCACAGTCGAACCGGAGCACGTTCTCATCGAGCCGCTCGTGACGGTGCTCGAGGCGCTCGACGCTGCTTCGGTGTCGCCGGGTGATCGGGTTCTCGTCGTCGGCGCGGGCACGATCGGCAGCTTGTCCATCGCCATGCTGAGTCGATACCCGATCACCGTCGACGTTCTCGAACCCCGGTCGATCGAACACCTCGACTCCGGCACCGTCACACACAGTTTCACCGATGCCACACACCTGACCGGGCAGTACGACGTGGTCGTGGAGGCGTCTGGCGGCGCCGGTGCGCTGGGTACCGCCGTAGGCGTTCTCCGTCCGGGAGGCAAGTGCATCCTCGTAGGCGTCGCGGCGCACACGGAATCGATCGATCCCGGAGCGGTTGCGCTGGCCGGCATTTCGATCATCGGAGTACGTCACGGGGTAGATCACTACCGCCGAGCCGCGGAACTGTTCCCGCTGATTCGCCCGGCATTGACCGCATTGATCGACAGTGTGGTTCCTCTGACCGAAGCACAGTCCGCATTCGATCGTCTCGAAGGCCACAGGACACGGCCGAAGGTGGTGATCTCTGTTGAGTGAGCTCGAATACACAGTGATAACCGGAGCGAGTAGTGGTATCGGCCGGGCAATCGCGCTCGCGCTTGCGAAAGAGGGTCACAACCTCGTCCTCGGATACGGCAATGGTCTCGATCGCATCGCACGGTTGGTGAGCGAACTAAATGCGCAGTTCCGCATCGACGTCGTTCCCCTGCAACTGGACCTGCGCAATGCCGAATCGACAGTCGACGCCGTTCTGAGATGCACAGATGAACTGGGTGAGATCCACTGCCTGGTAAACAATGCCGGAATCAACGATCGATCACCCGCAGATGCACTCGCCATCGATCGAATGCGCGAGGTCATGGCCGTCAATTCGATCACCCCACTTGCGTTGGCCTCGTCGGTGGGGCGCCGGATGATCGCGCGAGGTATCGCAGGATCGATCGTCAACATCACATCGATCCATGACACGGTACCCATCACCGGCGGTGCAATCTACTGCGCCAGCAAGGCCGCATTGGCGGCGTCGAGTCGTGTCCTCGCCCTCGAATTCGCGCCCCACGGAGTGCGCGTCAATTCCGTCGCACCGGGAGAAACCGCCACCGCGATGAACGGCATCGATGACGAATCCTCGTATGCGGACATCGATCGCCCCGCTATCCCGTTGGGGCGTCCGGCCGGTGTGCACGAGGTCGCAGCAGCCGCGGCGTTCCTCGCCGGGTCCGGTTCGAGCTATCTCACGGGGACCACCGTTACCGTCGACGGCGGACTGGTTCTGACTGCAGCCGAAGCGAATGCCCGCTACGCCGTCGATCATTCTCCAACGCAAGGTCTCATGAAAGGAATCGCATGAAAGCCATCGCAATCGAAGCCACCGGCGACCCAAGCGTTCTCACTCTCACCGAGGTTGACGAGCCGACATCCGGCCCCGGAGACGTCACTGTTTCCGTTGCAGCCGCTGCCGTCAACCCTGTCGATCTGAAGACCCGTTCGGGGTTCTTGCCCATCGAGTTGCACTTCCCAGCCGTATTGGGATGGGACGTCTCCGGAACTGTTATCGCAGTCGGATCCGCGGTAACACGCTTCACGCCAGGAGACCGCGTCATCGGAATGATCGCGCAACCGGCACACCGCTACGGAACCTATGCCGAACGCGTCACCGCCGACCAGTCCTTGTTCGCACCCGCTCCGTCGAACGTCACCCTCGAGCACGCTGCTGCGATCCCACTCGCAGCGCTCACCGCTGTGCAATGCCTCGAGAAACTCGACCTTGCACCAGAATCCACGGTGTTGGTGACCGGTGCTGCCGGCGCGGTGGGCCGAATAGCGTCGGCGCTGCTGATCTCGCGGGGACACCGCGTCGAAGCCCTCGCTCGCGAGAGCGACACTGACGAACTCTTGGCCCTCAGCCTCAGCCGGGTCATAGCGAGTCCCGTCGACCTGCCGCAGAAGGAGTACGACGCCATCGTCGACACGGCGGGTATTGCCGAATCCGTCGACAGTGTGCGAGACGACGGCGCCTTCATCTCCATCGACGACAACGAGCAACCCGCACCGCAACGTGGAATCACACCGGCGAAAAGCTATGTCGACGAGGACGGCTCGGGCCTCGAATCATTCGCCGAACTGGTATCGACCGGTTCGGTCACCGTCCCTGTCGCCCGAACATTCCGGTTCGACGAAGCACCCCAAGCCCACGCTCTGCTGGCCGCGGGCGGAACCCGAGGAAAGGTACTGCTGATCCCATGACCGTGACCGCGAATGTCGAAGATGCCTTGTCCACAGTCGGTGTCACCGTTCCCGATGCGGACGCCGCCGCCAACTTCTTCGCTTCACTCCTGGGTGCGAACCGCGTCGTAAGATACCCCGGACGTGTCTCCGTACCGATCGGATTGTCGGGGGTCGTGGATTTCGTATCAGCGGATTGGCCCCATCAACCCCCACCGCGGTTGGTCGACATCGGTACCAACCATCTCTGCTTCACTGTCGGCGATATCGAACTCGCTGTGAGCTACCTTGATTCGCGAAGCGACGTGACAGTCCTCGGCGACGTGATCGAGGTACCCGAGGGTCCGATTGCGGGCAACAAGTGGGTGTACTTCCGGTCGCCGTGGGGCGATCTCTTCGAACTTCAGCAGTGGCCCGAGGAGCCGGGATACTTCCACGAGACCCAGGCCCGACTCCACCACAGACGAGAGGACATCGCGTCAGCCCTTCTCCCGACCTGCCGCGGTTTGGATCACACGGGCTACAGCGTCCCGGACCTCGACGCCGCGATAGCGCGTCTGGTGACCGCCCATTCGGGAACCGAGGTGCTCCGCACCGACATCGCAGCGGATCGCGGGTTCATGACGGCACAGTTCGATCTCGACGTCGAAGGAACGTCCCGGATGGCGATGGTATCCGTCGGCGACTTGAACATCGAGTTGTTCGAGCACCACATCGGCCGGCAGGAGGCCCCTCGCCCTTTGACCGCCAACGGGGGAAACTTCCTGACGTTCCGCCACGGGGGCGCAGCGCGACTGATTCCGAGTTCGCTGTGAAGTACGGAATCAATCTCCCCAACTTCGGGCCGCAGATCGACCCCGAGGGGATTCTCGCGTGGGCCCGGACAGCGGAAGCTGCCGGATTCGACAATGTCCTACTCTCGGATCACGTGGTGTTGACCGACGACGCGAATCGCCGCTCTCCCGCTCCGTTTTACGAGTGCCTGGCCACGCTGTCCTGGCTCGCAGCGGGTACCGAGTCGATTCGCCTGGGCAGCGGCGTGCTGATCGGCAGTCACCGACACCCGGCCCACCTCGCCCACGCGACCGCGACGATTGATCGACTCAGCGGCGGACGGTTGATCGTGGGCATCGGGGTCGGCTGGACTGCACAGGCTTTCGACGTCCTCGGCGTTCCGTTCACACGTCGAGGCCGACTGACGGATACCACTCTCGAAACCCTGATCGCAGCGTGGACGTCGGAGACATACGACGCACCGGGCTCGGCCGGAACACATCGCGTGCACAACGGACCTCTACCGCTGCAGCAACCACACCCTCCGTTGTGGATCGGCGGCAACGGACCCGCTGCGATCGACCGAACCAACAGATTAGGCACTGCATGGCACCCATTGCACCCTACCCGGGGCCTATGCATCGCTGGAGTCGCTTCACTCGCCCCCGGGCGTGAGTTCGTCCCCCGCATCTACTTTCTCCCCACCGAAAGATCTGTCGAATCACCAGACCGTCCACTCGGGTACGGAACCATCAACCAGATACGTGCCGACATCGATTTTCTGTCTGAGATCGGTGCACAGACGATTGTGCTCGATACCGATCCTGGCGACCAGCGACTGCGCCGCTCAACCGACCACGATCTCGATCTGATTCGCATTGCCGGCGAAAGTTTGGGAATGAGTCGGGTGGCCGTCTTATGACTCTGCGGCCCAGCTTGATTCGACAATCCATTTCGACCTCGGCACTGCTGTTCGACATGGACGGAACCCTCGTCGATTCGCAGGCGTCGATCGAGGCTGTCTGGTTCGAATTCGCGGACCGGCACGGCGTTGATCGGGCGGTGGTAGCGCAGGCACTTCCAGGCCGCATCGCTTCCGACATCATCGTTCGGGTTCTCGGTAATCGAGCAAACGTCGAATCCGAACTGAACTGGATCAGGCAAAGCGAAGAGCAGAACTCGCATCCAGTTCGCGCCATCGCCGGCGCCAAGGACTTTCTGGCGTCTGTGCCCCGGGAGCAATGGGCGATTGTCACGTCGGCCCCTCGATCGATGATGGTGCGAAGGCTCACTGAAGCGGGCCTCCCGCTTCCACACGCGTCGGTATGCGCTGAGGACGTGCGCGCCGGCAAGCCAGATCCCGAGGGCTTTCTTGCAGCGGCGGCGCGCTTGAAGGTTTCCGCCGACTCCTGCACCGTATTCGAAGACTCCTCGGCCGGCATGGCTGCTGCGGCCGATTCCGGCGCATCATGCGTTGCAATCGGAGCCGAGCCCGGACGAAACCTTTTGAGAGTGAATAATTTTACTTCACTACGACTCTCCCGAGAGAGATCGGAGCTCGTAATCGACGTGGTACCGGAACTATGACGGATACCGTATCGGTCGATCTGGGAGGTACGTGGCTACGCATCCGCAGCGGTGAGCGAACCGAACGGCTGCCATCGCCCAGCGTGCTCCGACAACCGTCTGCCACTCCCGATCAACTCCTGCGCGAGCTGATCGAGACACTGGATCGATATCTACCGCCGGGTGCCGCAGTGAACATGGCGTGCGGGGCCGCGCTCGACGAACAGAAGGGCGTCGCCCATGGATCCGGCCCATTGTGGGGCGGCACTCCTGCCGGTGAGATTCCGTTGCTGCGCCTCCTCGAATCCCACCGCCCGGACGTTCGATGGACACTCGTGAACGACGTGACGGCAGGGTTGGCGTCATTCGCTCGTGGGTTTACACGTCCCACCGATCGGCGCATCGCCTACCTCACCATCAGCAGCGGGATCGCACTGCGGATAGCTGATGCAAGAGAGGGAGTGATTCCAGTGGACGCATTGGGGTTGCAAGGTGAGGTCGGCCACCTTCGTGCAGTGACGTCGGGGCCGGATACAGTGCGACAGTTGCCCTGCGCATGTGGAGGCATCGGACATGTCGCGGCGATCTCGTCCGGCTCGGCGTTGGCTGCTGTCGCCTCGGCTCTCGAATTGCCCTATGACAGAGATTCGTTCGGTCCAGCACTCGAGTCAGGCGCCCCTGGTGCATCACTTCTGTTGAGCGTGGTCGTCGAGCCGATCGCCGAGCTGGTCAGAACGATGATCGCCCTCGATCCACGACTGGATCGCATCGGGATCGGTGGCGGGCTCGCCGAAGGTCTGTCCGAGATGTACGAGAGGGAACTTTGTTCCCAACTCGCCTCGGTGCGATCGTACGCGGACACGTCACTGACTCCCGAGAGAATCCGTAAGACGATATACCTGTGCCGTCCTCACGACATCGACACCCTGTCCGGTGCCGACGATATTGCCGCCGGTCGCCTCCGCGTAAGCAAGCTGTGAAAGAGGATTCATGACAACGCAACTCACCCATCGCGCAATCGTGAGAAGGGGCAGTCGGTCGAGCGTCGAAAAGCGGCCGACTCCAACTCCCGGACCCGGCGAACTTCTCGTCGCCCCCGAGAAAGTCAGCCTGTGCGGGACTGACATTCAGATTGTGCGCGGAGACAGGGACGACCCCTCGCCCATCGTCGGCCACGAAGGCGCTACCCGCGTCGTCGAAGTGGGCGACGGCGTCACCGGCTTCGAGGTAGGTGATCGAGTCGTGGTCAACCCGACGCATCCGCATGATTCATCGTTTCTTCTCGGCCACAACGTCGAGGGGTTGTTTCAACAACGCGTCATCATCGGCGTGCCCGCGGTGAGTGGAGGGTTGGTCACGCCGTTGCCACTGGAACTTTCCAGCGCACGCGCTACTCTCGTCGAACCGTACGCCGTCGTCAGGTATGCGCTCTCCTGCCTCTCCCGTGAGTCACCGGGGACGCTGCTCATTTTCGGCGACGGTCTCATCGGAAATCTGGCTGCGGCCCTCGCACCCTCCGTTCTCTTCCCAACCGTCCGAGTAGTAATGGTCCACCGCACCGAACTCGGCATGGAGTGGACGACAAATCACTTTCCATCCGTGGTCAACTCGCTCGCTACCGAGAACTGGGTACGCGAAACCACAGGCTCGGTCGCCGTGCTGGTCGCGACTCACCGCGCCGGCACAGTAGCGTCGATCGACACCGCTCTGGAACGCCTCGGCGATCGAGTTGTCTCCGTGCATCCGATTGGTGGAGTGCCGGCCAAGGCCACGTCCGATTTGTTACCCGGGGTGGACATCGCCGGGGTGCGACAAGCCAACACGGGTGGACCGACACCACCCGCGATCACGACGTTCACCAGGGGCTCTCTGCGCGTTGCCTTGACGGGCAACAGAGGAGTCACGAACCACCAACTCGCCTCCGCTGCAGCTGCATTGACGAGCGCCGACGACACGATCGACACGCTACTCACACACCAACTCGGCATCGATGAGGGCACCGCATTGATGAACGTGATCTGCGAGAAACGGACCCGAGAGGTGGACGGCGAGTTGGTGATTCGATTGGTGGTGAATCTTGCGGGTCATTGAAGGTATTTGATCCGACGAACTCGGGGAACAACCAGCCAAGACCTCCCGCCCGAGATCCCCCACGGACTCGCATTGCTAGTGTTGATGACGTGTTTGCCACGGGACCCAACGCGCTGACGGTAAAAGGCCAACCGACGCTTCAACACATAGATTTCACCTTTTTGGATTCTTTTCGATTTCCCGACCGGCAGGGCTTCCCCGATTCATATCGCGCATTCATCCGGCACGCAGGGTGGGCGCGGACCTTCGGACTCTGGCTCATCTATCCGCCCGTCCTTCCCGGATTTGCCGACGGCCGGCAAGGGCGCGCCCGCAACCTCACCGCTCATCTTCATTCGGTCTACACAGAAGGACAGGATGACGAGTTCGATTGGATGATCGAACCCGACGGCGATTGGTCACTCCCCGACTCGCTGCAGGTTTTCGGATGGAGCGAAAACGGTGACGCCCTCCTGTGGGACACAGCATCACGCGACACCGACGGAGAGTTTCCGGTTTGGGAATCGCGATCGTTCAACTCCCTCCACCGCCTCGGCGGGAGCCTCTACGAAGCACTTCCGTCCATTCGCACCCGGACGGCGAGCCTGTTCGGACCCCGCGCCTACGACATCGAGCCACTCCAGCCCACCCAACTCTGACGCGCGACCCAAATTATCGAAAGGCCGCGGGCACAGCCACTAGTACGACACCTACGATGACGACCAGGGACAGATAGCCGAGAACGAGGCCGGCCACTGCCAGTCCGCGCCCACTTTCGCCGGAACGGCGAATCTGGTTCAGCGACACATGGCCCACCGGAATAGCAAGAACCCCACCGAAGATTCCAAGTACCAGTGCGACGATGGCCAAGGCATTCGTACCGACCGCTGATCGCGCTGGGTAGCGCACATCAAGTTCATCTGCGAGTACCGGGATCCCGTCCGATGTGAAGCCCACTTGCGCAAAAACAGGTCGGCCATCGGTGGTGTAGCCGACCACCCCTGGCGGCGACGACACCACCTGCCTGACAGGCCCGAATGCCGAACGAAGGCTCCTCCCTAACAGCAGCGCCCCGACCATATACAGCGACAGTCCCGCCACTGATCCGGCTACCCAGGCTCCACGAAACGCCGGCCCGTCGACGTCGAGGATCCTCCCCGCCGCCCTTACCCCGGATCCTGCTGCACCGACCGCGATACTCAAATTCACTGCGCCAGGAAGAACGGCAAGCAAGGCAATAGCACCGATACCAAGCGACAATGCCGGGCCACCTCGGCGCCGCCACGCCAAGGAACTCATCAGCGCTGCAAACAAAGTCACAGCAATGCCTAAAAGCCCAGTCACAAATCCGACAACGACTCCCGTCTCGAAGTCCCCACCTAGATGACGAGCAACCCACTGTGCCCAGGCCCGTGCGAATGGCGGCCCGAGCGTCAGCGAGGCAACGACCGTTGCAACCGCAACACACGCCACGACACTGATGACCCGCAGAATCCACCCCAGATAACCGGAATGCGAATTATTCGGCGCAACAGTAGTTTCCGAGTCGATCACCAGGATTCCTTCGTTCAGAGTGCGACAACAGAACGGCCCTAGCCGTCACTCCACACAGAACCGTGGCCGGACCGGCTCACTCATCTGATCAAGTTCTGGTGCCTGTGTCTGTAGTTCGTTCGCACGACCAAACCCGCGATAGCAACGATTACACATTTATGTTAGCGTTGTTTTCATGAGTTCGAGGGCAAAGATTCTGGCCGCAGCAACCGAGTTGCTCAACACCTCCCCCAACGGTGACATCTCCACCCGTGCCGTGTGCGAGATGGCCGGCGTCGGCGCCCCCGCGCTCTACCGTCAGTTCGGCGACAAGGACGGACTGCTCGCAGCCGTCGTCGAGGCAGGATTCTCCGAATACCTCGAAGGCAAACGCGCTGCGACACCTTCCGATGACCCCGTCGCCGATCTACGGGCCGGCTGGGATGCGCATACAGCCTTCGCGCTCGCACATCCCGCTCATTACCGACTGATGCACTCACCTTCCGCCCAGAGTGCCGACACCGCCTTGCAAGCCCAGGCGCTACTTCGATCCGTTCTCGAACGATGCGCAGCGGCAGGCGTTCTGACCGTATCGGTCGACGTGGCTACGCAGATGGTGATGTCCGCCAACGCGGGTGTCGCTCTGATGCTCGTCGTAAGGCCGGAACAGTACCCCGATCCGACGCTGTCACAGCGAGTTCGCGACGGAATCTTCGCGTCCATCATCGACGAATCCGGCGCCCACCCGGACGCCTCCCTCAACAGAGTTGCATCCACTCTCGACGCTCAACTCGCCGCCGCAGATTCAACTTCCCTCTCCACCAACGAAGTCGGCCTACTACGGGAGTGGCTCCGCAAGCTGTCCGATGCACCCAAACCAGTTCAGGAGTTACATCATGACTGACACCACCACGACCACCCGCGTCGCCATCGTCACCGGAGCTTCCGGCGGCATCGGGCGAGCGACTGCCGAGAAGCTCGCCGCCGACGGAATGACTGTCGCCGTGCATTATTCAGGAAACCTTCAACGCGCCCAGGAAACAGTTGACACTATCGTCGCAGCGGGCGGTCGCGCCATCGCGGTGCATGCCGACGTCGCCGACGAAGGTGAAGTCGCGGCCCTGTTCGATACGGTCGAGGAGGAGTTCGGGGGCATCGACGTCGTCGTCCATGCAGCCGGAATCATGATTCTCTCCACCGTCGCAGAACTGAACTTCGACGATTTCGATCGGATGCATCGGACCAACGTCCGAGGGACCTTCGTGGTCGACCAGCAGGCAGCCAGACGTGTCCGGCGAGGTGGTGCGATCATCAATTTCTCCACCTCCGTGAAGAAGCTGGCGTTTCCGACTTATGCCGCGTACGCCGCCACCAAAGGTGCTGTCGACGCGATCACTCTGGTTCTCGCGAAAGAGCTACGGGGACGCGATATCACGGTCAACGCCGTAGCCCCAGGCCCCACGGCCACCGATCTGTTCCTGGACGGGAAAGACGAAGCTACAGTGGAGAACCTGTCCAAGCTGGCTCCCCTGGAACGCCTCGGCACACCGGTGGACATCGCGGAGGCCGTCGCGTTTCTCGCCGGCCCAGCTCGCTGGGTCAACGGCCAGGTCATCTACGTCAACGGCGGCGTGATTTAGCAAAACCATCGTCTAAGGACCACACCTTGGCAATTCCGACAAAACAGTCAAACCAGTCGACTTTGGTTGTAATGTGCAAACAATGGAAAACCAGGATCGAGGGTCCGCCCGGACGTCACGACGACAGTTCATCAGCGTTGCAGGGCTGGCGGCAACCGCCGTCATAACCCTCGCGACCTCCTCGACCGCCAGCGCCGCCGGCCCCACGGCACCCAATCCAGGTTCGCGGGTCGGCGATCCTGCGGAAGCCCAAGCGGTACAGCGCGTCGCAGAGACACTGCTGAACAGCGGAGTCCCCGGTCTTGCCTTCGCCATCGTCAAACCGGATGAGAAGAACCGCAAACCGAGTGTCACCACTACGTACCACTACGGCCAGGCCGACGTCGAAAACGGCGTGAGAGTCACTCCACGAACGCAATTCGAGATCGCCTCGGAGACCAAGACCTTCACCGCTGCACTACTGGCGAAACTGATCGCTCGGGGAGAAGTCGGATTGGACGACCTGGCGAGCAAGTATTCGGACGGCAACCCGCTGCCAAAAGGCAGCGGTGGCGAGGAGATCACGCTTCGCCAACTGGTCACCCACCGTTCCGGTCTGAGCGACGACCCACCCAATCTTTCGGCAGGGTGTGCCGATCCCACACAATCGTGCACGGACGAAAAAGCGAAGTACACGAGAGACATGCTCTGGGAAGGACTCCGGGCTCCCGGGGCCTTGGAGTTCGCCCCCGGTAGCCACTGGCTGTACTCGGACTTCGGGTTCGGACTGCTCGGCACACTCATGGCAGACAAGATCATTCCGGGACAGGAGAAGCCGCCTTTCGCGGCAGCAGTCGCCCGCGAAATCACCGACCCGCTCGGGATGATGGGTACCGTGATCGAGACCAAAGCAACCGACCTGGCCGTTCCGTACTACCTCGACGGCACAAGAGCCCCTCTGTGGAACAACACGGGTGCGATCGCAGGCGGGGGTGGCCTCGTCAGCACCGCCGAGGACATGTCGATCTGGGCCGCAACAACTCTCGGCTATGGCAACAACCCGCTCAAACCGGTCCTGACCTCGATGCTCGAGCAGATCGACACGCAAGCTCCGGAGAATCCTGCATTCGGAATGGGAATGGCGTGGCAGCTCCAACCCCCGACGCCGAACTTCCCACAATCGTTCGCCAAGAAGAACGGAGACAGCTCGGGATCCAACTGCATCACCCTGTTGGTTCCCGACAGCGGCTGGTCGATCACGATTCTGGCGAACGGTGGAAATGCGGCGATGATCGACCCTGCAGCAGTGAACCTGATGCATGATCTGGTTCCGAGACGACCGATATTCGGTAGCTCGACGGGAAGTTCGTCGGGCAGCGACGCCGGTTTCCAGACCGGGTCATTCGGATAGACCCACTTACCCAGGGGCGCTACATCTTCGTCGAGCGTGCCATCACGAAGCAGTAGAGCCCGTAGGTGATGATGCCCAATCCGGCAAGGATCAGCAGGGCCACTCCGTACGGCTGCGCACCCAGCGTCTTGAACGCTCCGTCGAGTCCGGAGGACTTGCCGGGTTCGGAACTGTTGACCGCGAGAAGAACCAGAACGCCGACAGCAGCGATGGCCGAGCCCTTGGCGACGTACCCGACGGTTCCGAGTCGGCGCACGAAGTTGCTGGGTGTGCCTTTCAAATCATCCAGGAAGTTCTGGCTCGCGCCCTTGTACACGTGGTAAACACCAACAGCGATGATCGCGATCCCACCGATCACCAATGCGATAGTCCCCAGCGTGTTCTCCATCAAACGCGCCGTGATTCCCGCACTCTGACCGCTGCTGGACTTCCCGCTTCCGCGGGCGAATCCGAATGCAGTGAAAGCAAAACCGAAATAGACGAGCGAAATGCCCAGAGCCTTTGCACGGTTGAAGAACTCCTTCTTCTTGTCGTCCGAGGACGGCGACGACGAGCTCCCCAACGCAGCTTCGGCCAATCTCCACAACGCCATGGCAAGGAAGGCCACGACGCCGACCCACAGAGCGAAGACACCCCCTGGTTTTCCTGCCAACTCGGCCATCGCACCCGATTGGTCCGCAGACCCGGATCCACCGAGAGCAAGGCGGATCGCGATATATCCGATCAGCAGATGAACCACGCCGCTGACGACAAATCCTGCGCGGGCAAAGCGCTCGAAGACATTGTTCTGTGCGACGTCAGCCGCCGTGGACGTGACACTTTTCTGGTCCTGCGGTGACGATTCTTTGTTCATCATGATCGTCGAACCATATACGGGCAGACGCTTCCCTCGAACGCCTGCATCAAGTGTTTCGAGATCAAGGGTTTCGAGGGTTCTGATCCGGCGTCGACCGCGGTTCTTCGGGGTTTGGAACCTTGGGGTCGATCGTGTCTGCATGATCTCGTTGCTGGTTCAGTTCCTCGCGAGAGCTCGTCGCCTCTTTCCGATGTTGCGCTGCATGATGTTGCAGCGCAGACGCTTCCGCCGCTTTGGCGTCGGCCTCTGCCTGCACCATGCGCGCTTTGGCTGCTGTCTCTTCTGCCCGCGCCTCGCGCTCGCCTACTTGCAGCGACTTGTCTGCGACGTCTTCGCGGATCTGTTCTGCCTCGATGTGACGACGCTCGTCGCGCCTGTTTCGCGCCACCCACAGGAGTGCGGCCACGATCGCTATCACCACGACCACGGCAACAATTATCCAGATAATGCTGCTGGTACTCATACTGCGAGAGGTACCCACCTGGGACTTTCTCACACGCAGGCAAAGAAATACGCGAAAATTACAGGTCGGTCGGATGCGTGTTGGCGCCGCACAAAACGACGCACAATTCACCGTCGGACGGCGGCGTCACCGTTCCGTTCAGAACCGGAACCATTGCTGCCGCGGTTCCCAACTCCACCAGGATCCGGAACTCCCGCCACAGGAACGCCCGCGCCTGCCGGATCGAATCATCGTCGACCACAACGCTGTTAACCGAACTCTCATGCAGCGTCTCCCAGGCGATGGCGCCAATCCGTGTGGCCCCCAATGAGTCCCCGGCGATACTATTCACTTCGATATCGATCGGACGCCCCGCATCGAGCGAGGTGTGCAAGGTGGCAGCCCCGGTCGGCTCGACGGCTACCACTTGATCTTCGGGACGAGCCGCCGCGACGATTCCAGAGACCAACCCGCCGCCGCCGACTGCAACGCAATACGTGATCGGTCCGGATGCGTCGTCCTCGATCTCGAGAGCAATGGTCCCGGCTCCGCTGACGATGTCGGGCAGGTCGTAGGCGTGCAGTTCGAGCGCACCGCTCGAGCGTGCGATGTCCGCCGCAGCGGCAGCGGCGAGTGCATACCGGTCGCCGACCTTGTGAACGGTTGCACCCAGCTCCCCAAGTGCCTTCACCTTTGCTTCGGGCGCTGTCTCCGGCACCACCACTGTGCAGGTGAGCCCTCGGCGCCGCGCGGCCCACGCAGCGCCGATCGCAGCGTTGCCGCCGGACGCGATCACCACGCCTGCGTCAGGCATGGTGCCGTCGGCGACCGCTCGTTCCACGGCATTGAGACTGCCGCGCACCTTGAAGGAGCCGCCGTGTTGGAGGTACTCGAGCTTGAACAGAACCGGCACCTCACCGTGTGGTGTCGGCACCGCAGTTCGAAAGATGGGAGTACGCCGCGCCAGTCCTGCGATACGAGTCCGCGCAGCTTCGACGTCCGAGCGCTCGATTGCCACTGGACCTGCGTTGTTGTCGGCGGTGAGAGTCATGTACCAACCCTACGGTTCGCAACTTCGACCCGAAGCAGTCGGCCCATCGTCATCAAGATGTCTGTTTTTCACCAATTACTGCCTGCATCTGACCGAGACATCGACCTTCCAGGTGAATAAATTTACTACTACAAGCACAACGACGACAGCAAGGAAAGGCACACGCCATGTCGAAGATCGCAGTATTCGGTGGAAACGGTTTTGCAGGAAGTGCAATCGCGAAGGAAGCCGCTTCACGCGGCCACGAGGTAACCGTAGTCGCTCGCAGCGCGCAGTCCGGAACCGACACGAATGTCGTGCAGGGTTCGGTTCACGACAACACGATCGTGGAGCAGATCACGGCAGACAACGACGTCGTTGTCCTTGCCATCCCCGCTCGCGAGATCGACGGCAAGCGCCTGCTCGACGCCGTCACTCCCCTCGCCGATGCCGCCGCACGCAACGGTGCTCGCATTGCCGTAGTCGGTGGCGCCGGCAGCCTGTTGGTCGCCGAGGGTGGGCCGCGCGTCGTCGACACCCCCGATTTCCCGGACGCATACAAGGGTGAGGCGCTCGCTCACGCCGACGTCCTCGACGCGCTCCGCGCAACTGACAGCAATGTCGACTGGTTCTACGTGAGCCCGGCCGCAGCATTCGGTGCCCATGCCGGCGTCGCCCCGAAGGGATCGTTCCAGTTGGGTGGCGACATTCTCCTGACGGACGCCGAGGGTAACTCCGCCATCGCGGGCGAAGACTACGCCCACGCTTTTGTCGACGAGATCGAGACTCCGGCCCACCGTCGCCAGCGTTTCACCGTCGCACACTGAACATGAGCAACCTTCGTAGGCGCGCAGCCTGGATCACTGTTCCCGCTGCCGCCGCTCTCCTGCTCACCGCGTGCTCCAACGACGCGGAATCCGCAACGCCCAGCAGCTCTGCGACGTCCACGAGCGTTGTTGCCGAACAGGGCGATCAACTCGAATCCAACAAGACCGTCGTCACGGACTTCTACGAACTGGCGTTCAACGGCCGTCAGGTTCAGCAGGCCGCCGACCGGTACCTTGGCGACGTCTACATCCAACACAACCCCACCGCCGCCGATGGGGCAGCCGGATTTGTCAGCGGCATAGGCGGTTACGTCGAGGCCACACCCGGATTGCACGCCGAGATCACTCGTGTTTTCGCCGAGGGCGATCTGGTTGCCCTCCAGTCTCACACCACGTCTGCACCTGGCGACCGCGGCCAGGCCGTGTTCGACATCTTCCGCGTCGACAACGGCAAGATCGTCGAACACTGGGATGCCATTCAAGACGTGCCGGAAACGTCCGCAAATCCGAACACGATGTTCGACGGACCCACCTCGTCGCCGTCCAAGTCGTCAGAAGTCTTGGAGCGCAACACGGCCAACGCGTTGACGTTCCTGCAGCTCGCCTTCAACGAAGGCAAAGCCGCCGAGGCTGCCGACCAGCTGGTCGGTCCGACCTACACCCAGCACAACCCCTCGTTCGCTGACGGCAAGGACGCATTTGTCACCGCACTGGCCGGGATCGAACCCGTTACCGGAGACAAGGCCACCAAGTTTCCACGGACGGTAGCCGAGGGCGACTTCGTCTTTGTTCAGACCTTCGCTTCGTCCGGTGAGGGAACGGCCGGCAGCGGCTCGATGGACATCTTCCGATTCGACGAGAACGGCAAAATTGTCGAACACTGGGACGCGGTCCAGGACTACCCTTCGACGACCGCAAGCGGTAACACCGTGTGGGATGACGGTCGCTGAGACGACAACTCCGAACAGTTCAGCGGACGGCTACGTGATCAGCCGACGTTGATTCGTTCTGTGTCGCCGTCGTAGTAGTCCAACAATCTCTGATCCATCACCCGGCGCCACAGTGGTGGAATCCACGCGATCACGATCATCACTGCGTAGCCGGCCGGAAGTTGCGGCGCTTCGGCCGCGCTACGCAGACTTTGGTACCGCAGCTTCGGGTTGGCGTGGTGATCGCTGTGCCGCTGCAGTTGGTAGAGAAACAGATTGCTCACGACGTGATCGCTGTTCCAACTGTCAGCGGGGCTGCAGCGAACGTACGAGCCGTCAGCACGCTTGCCACGCAGCAGACCGTAATGCTCGAGGTAGTTCGCCGCTTCGAGGAAGGTGAATCCGGCAACTGCCTGCAGCAGGAGCCAGGGCGCGACCTCCCAACCGAAGATACCGATCAGCGTCGCGAAGAGGACAACACTCATCGCCCAAGCGTTGAGAATATTGTTCTCGAAGCTCCAGGTTCGTTTGCCTTTCCTCTGGAGTCGCGCGCTCTCGATGCGCCATGCCGAACGCAGCCCGCCGAACACACTTCGTGGCAAGAACCTCCAGAAGCTCTCACCGAACCGTGAGCTGGCCGGGTCCTGCGGAGTAGCTACACGCACATGGTGGCCGAAATTGTGTTCCACGTAGAAGTGCCCGTAGAGAGATTGCGCAAGCGCCACTTTCGCGAGCCACTGTTCGCTCTTCTCGCTCTTGTGGCCGAGCTCGTGGGCCGCGTTGATACCGACGCCGGCGACGACACCCACCGTGAACGACATCGCGATCTTCTCCGCGATTCCCATCGGAGCGTTGATCCAGCACCAGCAGGCGAAGACCAGACCGGCGTATTGCAAGGGGAGGAACGCGTAAGTGCACCAGCGGTAGTAGCGGTCCTTCTGCAGTCGTGGGATCGCATCGTCCGGCGGACTTTCGCCGTCTTCACCAGCCAACATGTCGATGATCGGGATGACGATGACCAGGAGCCACGCGCCGGTCGCCCAGAACAATCCGAGACGAAGGTTGTCGACGAGAAACCAGGAGATGAACGGGCTGAGTGGAATCAGCAATCCGAGCGGCCACAGGTACCTTTTGCGGTCGCGCCAGCGCGGGTTTTCGCCAGACGGCGAGTCGGTGTTCTGGACAGCCTTCGATTCGGTATGCCGTGCGTCGGAAGTCGCTGTCATTCGCCGATCTCGCCTTTCGTCCCCTCGAACGATTCGCCCCACGCACCGTTCACGCTCAGCAAACCACGACTCGCGCGCTGACGGATGTGGCCGTGAACGCACGACGCCCTACTGGAAACCCGACCGGGACACATGTCCGGCACGCGCTCTCCCCCGAGTAGCCACTGTTCACCCCGACAGCTGATTCGGACAAAATACCCCATCGATCTGCGGCAATGGACACCGCATCAACCTTTTGCCGCGCCTCGAAACGTCAAGGGTCTGGCAAGACCAGCCCTGGTCCGGTTCAACGAAGTAACGGTAACCAGCCGTGACAGAAATCATAAGCAGAGGACAGGGTTCTCACCCGGAGCGGCAACCAAAAAGACTGCGCGCCCTCAACTGGTCAGTTGCGGGCGCGCAGTCAAAAGGTGAGCAAGCGTCAGAGCGTTGCAAACACCTTCGTTTTCACTTCGTTCAGCCAACCGTTCGCGGTCACGAAATCTGTGACACTCGACTGCAATCCGAAGACGTGGCCAGCCTGCGCCGCCGGCAGCCTCGTGAAGAGGTTGTCGTCGAGGACCGCTTGAACCGCCGCATTGGTCGATCCGTCCGCATTCAGGGGATACAGCACGACCGTCACACCGTTCATGATGTCGGCCAGCTGCTCCATCGGGTAGGACTCGTATCCGGCATCGGTGTAATTGGTCGGAACACCGGGCCCGTACGCCAATCCGAGTTCGTTGACGACCAAATTGCCGATCGCACCAGTGGGCTGCTGAACCGAGAAAGCGCCGGGTGCGTCTCCGAGCGAAATGTGAATCCACTTGTTGTTCGCGATCACGTCCGCGTACTCGCCACGAACAAGTTCGAGATTCTCTTCGTAAGCAGTGCGCGTCGACTCGAGCACGTCCGTCTTGCCGATCGCCTCGGCGATCTCCGTGGTGATCGTCTTCCAGTCACCTCGACTCTCGCCCTTGACGATGACAGTGGGCGCAATGCCAGACAGACGGTCGAACGCCGCTTGGTCCACTTCGTCGGCGTCGCCGACGATGATGTCGGGATCTGCCGCAGCGATCGCTTCGAAGTTCATTTCCCCGTACGGCCCGATGGTCGGGAGCCCGTCGACGAAGGCCTGCTGCTCGGGCGTGAATTCACTGATCCACTTGCCGTAGTCCTGCACAGCAGCCGGTTTCACTCCGAGGGACATGAGCTGCCAAGGAGTGTCGTACGACGCGGCGACGACGCGCTCCGGCGAGGCAGGAACCTCGATGTCCCCGTATGCCGAGGCAACCGTCCGGACGTCCGTCGGCTCGGAGTCGGCCGATGACGAGGAACAGCCAGTCACCGCCATCGCACCGACAACGGCAACTGCCGCCGCTGCGATGACTCTGGAACCGAAAGAAAATGATCGAATTGCGCGCACGCAGAACTCCTACAGAGGTGATTGTTTAGCCAACCCTAAGTTCATTCTGTGGCACGACACAAGTCCGATCGAGGCGCTTTGAGTCGCTGTTCGGACTAGTCCTGTAGCCAATCGGTCATTGGCGCGCGCGGATGATCGATCAGGCTTGCGAACTCCCCCGGGGTCACACCCATCGTCCGACGAAAAGCCGCACCGAACGCGCTTTCGGAACGGAAACCCGTCTTCCTCGATACAAACGAGATGCTTCGACCGAGTGCCAGAAGTTGCATCGCATGATGAGCCCGCAGTCGCATACGCCATTCCGAGAAGGTCAAGCCGGTTTCGGCCGGAAACCTTCGTGTGAGAGTCCTCGTACTGACCTTCGCGTCGGTGGCCCACTCCTCGACCGATCGGGTGTCGGCCGGGCTGGCAACCAACTGATCTGCGATCTGCCGAAGCCACGGCGTCGTCGGCAGCGGCACATCGAAAATCAGTCGCGGTACGGGTTCGACGAGGTCGATGGCAAACGCCTCGGCTCGTCGACGAGCCGCGTCGGTCAAGTCGTCTCGGGTGAGGTGATCGAGTACTTGTTCGAGCAGCGGAGGGGTGGACAAGGCCACCACACGATCCAACCCGGTCACATCGGATGCCACCAACCACGTGCACGACAATTCTGTGCCGCTACGCGCCGTCACCTCGTGGGGAACATAGGACGGGATCCATAGACTGACCCCACTCGGCACCGTGTACACAGTCTCCGGAGTACGGACCTCGAGAACACCGTCGATCGCCCACAGCAATTCGTGATCGCTGTGGCGGTGCATCTCCCACGTGTAGTCGGAGTCGACTGACAGCCGATTGGTCGCCAAACGCAGATACCCGTCGGCACTGACGCGCAGCGGTCGCACGACGCGTTGCCACTCGGACAGCTCGTCGAGCGGGCTGCTGAGCGGGTAGTCGATCTGCTCGCTCACCGCAGCGTCGACAGTTCGGGATGTCCGAACAGGCCAGGTAACCCACCGGTGTGCAGGAAGACCGTTTTTGATCCCGCCGTGATGGCTTTGTCCTTCACGAGTTGGATCAATCCCGCAAAGGCTCGGCCGGTGTACGTCGGGTCGAGGAAGATGCCCTCCGTACGAGCCAAACATCGGATCGCGCCGGCTGATGCTTCCGTGAGCGTCGAATATCCTTGTCCAACTTGGTTTCGCAGGATCTGAAGATCCGCGGCTCGCACGGTCGGACCAGGCATCTCGTCCAATAACCCAGCGAGGGTCGACACTGGATCGGCAACAGCCCCGACATCGACGCCGACAACTCTGTCGACGCCCAGATGCGCGACAAGTCCAGCCATCGTTCCGCCCGATCCGAGTGCAACCACGACGCGTTCCACTCCGGGGAGTTGCTGCTCGATCTCGCGTGCGCAGTCGACGTAACCCTGCGCGGCCACCGCGCTGGTACCACCGAAGGGAATGACAAAAGGAACTCCGCCCGAGTCAGCGACGGCCTGCACCGCGGCGCCGACCGCGGATGCCGTGTCCCCACCGGCCCAGACGATCTCAGCGCCCGCGAGTGCATCCAGAACGAGATTTCCCTGCGCGGATTCCGGCTCGGCACCACCGAGCACCAGCACACAACGCAATCCCGAACGGGCTGCTGCGGATGCAGTCAACCGAGCGTGATTGCTTTGCGGTGCACCGGTAGTGATCAAAGTCGTCGCGCCGACGGCCAAAGCCTGAGCGCAGGTGTACTGCAGCTTTCGGATCTTGTTGCCGCCACCGCCTAGTCCGGTGACATCGTCACGTTTGATCCACAGGTCTTCCGGCCCCAATCCGAGCGCCTTCGCGCAACGCGCCAAAGGTTCGACGGGCGTCGGCCAACTGCCCAGGCTGATCGGCGGAACGTCGGAACTGAACATTCGACGAGTCTAGTTTGACCGTGCACCCACAGTCCGTACTCGAATACAGTCCGTACTCGCATACAGTCGGGACATGGGAACTTTCACGACGACCACACGTGACGTACCGCTGACCGTCAGCCGACCGGATTCGCCGAGTGAACCGAGACATGCGGTAGTAGTTCTCCAAGAAGCGTGGGGCGTGAACCAACACATCGAGAGCATCCTCGAACGCCTCGCCGACGCCGGCTACCTTGCCGTCGCCCCGCATCTCTACCACCGCGGCGCACAGACCTCCTTCACCGACTTCCCGTCCGCGAAGGATGCGCTCATGGCACTCGACAGCACAAGCATCGGCCACGACGTACGTGCCGCCGTCGACTACAGCCGATCCGAGGGAGCAGACAAAGTCGGCTCCCTCGGATTCTGCATGGGCGGCACCGCGTCACTGTGGTGTGCCGCGGTACCCCTCGTCGATTCCGCTGTCACGTACTACGGCGGCGGTGTCGCCGAGGCCCGATGGGACGGAATCGCGGCAGGCACCGAACTTGCAGCGCAACTGCAGGTCCCGTGGCTCGGTCACTACGGCGACCTCGATCCGAGTATCCCGCCGGAGAGCGTCGAGCAATTGCGCGCAACCGCGTCCGATCTCGCCCGGGTGTACCGCTATGCCGACGCCGGCCACGCGTTCAACAACGACACTTCGACCAGCCACTACGCCCCGGATTCTGCTGCCCTCGCCTGGACCCGCACTATGGAGTTCTTCGCCGAAACCCTTTGATTGCCAATGCGAGTCAGGGAACCCGCTTGACCACCGTGCCGGTGATCTCGTCCTGAACCTGTTCAGCCGTTACCGCTCGACTCTGCGCCCGACGTGATCGGGTGAAGTAGTAGATGCCGATCACGGCAAGAACAAACGGCACCCCGAACACCAAGGTCATCTTGAAATCCTCGACCCACAATGTCGTGACGAGGATCGCGACCATGAGGACACCACCCAGTATCGTCCCCACCGGGAAGAACGGAATCGTGAACGAGAGGGTTCGTCCTTCGCTTGCCATCCGCTTGCGAAAGAACCAGTGCGTCACGAAGATCAGCAGCCACGTCGCCATCGCTCCGAACATCGACAACGAGATCATCAACGTGAATGCCTGCTCGGGAAAGAGAACGTAGACGATGGTCGCGACGGCGATGCCCGACGTCGACAGCAGCAAGGCGTTGACCGGCGAGCCGTTGGCCCTGACCTTGCCGAGAACGGCCGGCGCGTCACCAGCACGCGAGAGCGAGAACATCATTCGCGAAGACACGTACAACTGACTGTTCATCGCGGACAGCGCGGCAATGATCACCACGAAGTTCAGCACACTGTCTGCGCCCGGAATCTTCACGACCTGCATTACCGTGACGAAAGGGCTTCCGCCGCTCAAGATCTTGTCCATCGGAGCAATTGCCAGAATCAAAGCAAGGGTTGCGATGTAGAAGACGAACAGCCGGACGATCGTCACACGGAACGCCTTCTTCACCGCCACCGCGGGGTTTTCCGCCTCACCGGCCGCAATGGCGATCATCTCGATGCTCAAGTAGCTGAAGATCGATACGATCACGGCAAACCACATGCCGGACAAACCATTCGGAAAGAATCCGCCACCGGCCGTGTAGTTGTGGAATCCATAGTCCGGGTTCCCGCTACCGAACACGACGTACGCTGCCATCACGATGAATGCCACGATCGCGAAGACCTTGATCGTCGAGAACCAGTACTCCATCGTTCCGAAGGCCTTGACGTTGAACATGTTCACGCCGATCAGCACTCCGGAGAACAACACGATCCACAGCCACGACGGTACGTCGGCGAACCAGAACTGCATGTATTCACCGATCGCGGTGACCTCGGTACCGACCGCGAGGACGATGCAAGACCAGTAGAGATAGCGAACGAGGAAGCCGATCAACGGTCCGACGTAGAACTCTGCGTACGCACCGAACGAACCTGATGTCGCATGTGCGACGGTCATTTCGGCGAGGGCACCCATCAGCAGCAGGGCGATCAACCCGCCGATCGCGTAACTGATGATGACGCTCGGGCCGGCAAATCCGATGGCGAACTTACTGCCGAGGAAGAGTCCGGTGCCGATTGCACCGCCGAGCGCGATCATGCTCATCTGCTTGGGGCCGAGTTCGCGTTTGAGACCTGATTCTCGCTGCTGAATGTTTTTGAAATCACTCATGAAAGCTCCTTGCGAAAGGCGGTACCTCCCGGTCCGCGGAAACTTGGAAGAATCAGGTGACTGCGTCGCGCTCGCGGAATTCGGGGCGATCCCAGGACTTGTTCTCGAGGATGTCTCGCAACACGTCGACGGCGTTCCACACGTCGGCGTATCCGAGATAGAGCGGAGTGATACCGAACCTCAGCACTCCTGGTTCGCGGTAGTCGCCGATGACGCCCCGCGCGATGAGAGCCTTCATGATGGAATAGCCCTCGGGATGAACAAAACTCACGTGCGAGCCACGACGCTCGTGCGCGCGCGGCGTGATCAACTCCAAACCGTAGGCAGCGCAACGCTCCTCGACGAGGTTGATGAAGAGATCGGCCAGCGCGAGCGACTTGCTGCGGATGTCGGCCATGTCAGCTTTGAGCATGACGTCGAGACCACACTCGACGAGTGACAACGACGTGATTGGTTGAGTACCACTCAGAAACCGTCGTATTCCTGCGCCCGGTTCGTAGGCCGACTCCATCGCGAACGGTCGCGCGTGCCCCCACCACCCGGACAGCGGCTGGATTCCGGTGTTCTGATGGCGACGGTTGACCCAGATGAATGCAGGTGAACCTGGACCACCATTGAGGTACTTGTACGTACACCCGACCGCGAAGTCGGCGTCGGCGCCGCTCAGATCGACAGTGACGGCGCCGGCCGAGTGTGCGAGATCCCAGATCATGAGGGCGCCACGTTCCTGCACTGCTGCAGTGACTTCCGTCATCGCATACAGGTTTCCGGTGCGGTAGTTGACGTGCGAGAACATCACTACGGCGGTGTCTGGTCCTACTGCTTCGGTGAGGTCGCCCGGTTGGTCGATCAGGCGTAGTTCGTATCCCTGATCGAGCAGCGAGATGATGCCCTCCGCAATGTAGAGGTCAGTGGGGAAATTGTCGCGCTCGGAGACGATCACCTTCCGGCTGGGATCCTGAGCAGCCGCGATGGACAGTGCGGAGGCCAATGCCTTGAACAGGTTGATCGACGTCGAATCCGTCACTACCACTTCGCCTTCACCTGCTCCCAGCAACGGGGCGAGTTTGTCACCGAGGCGGACCGGGAGGTCGAACCATCCAGCCTCGTTCCAACTGCGAACCAAGCCGTTGCCCCACTCGTCGCCGATTACTCTCGCGGCGCATTCCTGTGCGGCAATGGGACGCGCGCCGAGCGAGTTTCCGTCGAAGTAGAGAACGCCCTCCGGAATCGCGAACTCGCGGCGGAACTCCCTCAGGGGATCCACTGCGTCGGCCTTGACGCAGTCATCCAACGAAAGGGTGGTTGTCGATGTCATGACGATTCTTCTCCTGCATGTGTCGGCGTTGAAAGTGATGAAGGCAGAGTCCGGAGCACGGCGCGTACCGGGCTGGCATCGAGGTCGAGGAACTTCAGCGGCAGTGCGATCAACTCGTAGTAGCCTTCGTCGACCTCGTCGAGGCACAGTCCTTCGAGGATCGCGACGCCACGATCGCTTGCCGCGTGGTGCCCGTCCATGGTCTTGCTGTCCATCGGATCGAACGAGGCGCCGTCGATTCCGATCAGAACTCCACCGCGGTCGGCGAACCAGTGGGTCAGCTCCGGAGAAACGCCGGCGAAGTCGTTGTCCCACTCGCGCGGGTACTTCGGGTAAGTCCTCAGAATCAGCCGCTGCGGCAGATGGCCGCCGAGTCGCTCCACCGTCTCTTCGACGGGCCTGATGCATGCGGCACCGTCGACGCCCGTCATGTCGACCACCAGTGCTTCGCCGAGATAGGGCTCGAGGGGAACAGAACCGATGGGCGCACCGCCGATGCGGGTGTGCGCCGGCGCATCGGCGTGAGCACCGATATGAGGAGTGGTGGTGATTCGGTTGATCGTGACGGCGTCACTGTCGCCGAGGTCTGACGTAACAGCGCGGGTGAAGGCGGTATCGCCTGGCCACACGGGCGTCGATTCGGAGATCGGCGGGCTGATGTCGATCAACCGCGCCCCCGAATCGCCCGTGTGTCGGCCGATCCTCGGAACCATCCGGACCCCTTCGTCGCAACAGTCGACTGTGTCGATCTCGACCGTTTGATAATTCGATGTGTTTGGCAAAAGCTAGAATCATCGACGGGCGCGGTCAATAGTTGCTGAATATTTTCGCAACGGCAGGGAGAAATCGGATGATTAATGCGATCGAACGGGCGGCAGCCGCGGCTCGGCCGAATCATGTTCGGCTCGACGACGTCGATACGGCGATTCTCCGCGAACTCGTCCGGGATGCACGCATCCCCAACAATGCACTCGCCGAGAAGGTCGGGATAGCGCCGTCGACCGCTCTGGCGCGGATGCGTGCGCTACGCGAATCGGGCGTCATCAAGGGGTTTCACGCAGACATAGACCTCGAGCTACTCGGCCTCGAGATCTCGGCGATGGTGTCGATTCTGATTCACTCCCACGCCAGGAGCCGGATGACGGAAATTGCCGAGCACCTGAGCGGACTGGATTCCGTTCAGCGAGTGTTCCTGATGAGTGGGGACCGTGATCTCCTGGTGCACGTCTCGTGTGAATCTCCCACTCGGCTTCGCGATTTCGTCAGCGCGCACCTCAACGATCCGGCCATCGCCAATACCCAGACCAACTTGATCTTCAGCGAACTGCGGCAGGGTGACTGAACCGCAGGGCACAGCAATCATCGTCGATCGATCGCACCAGTCGTCTGGCTGCCGTTCGATCATGTGAGCACAAGTGAAACGGGGTGGGTGCATTGGATTGCACCCACCCCATCCTTGAACTACCTCGTCAGCCGACAGTCAGACCTCACGTGCGGACTCAAGATGTCGCTCGGTCAAATCAGTCGACGGATTATCTACGAGGCAACGAAATTAAAGTGGTACGCCGAGTTGGAACTGAGCGATCCGTACTGATGCGCTGCAAAAATGATCGTTCCGATGTTCGTAGTCCCGAAAACTGCTGCACTCTTCCACGGATTGTTGGTGATGGTGGTGAACGGTGACGGCGGGGTGCCGGCAGTGAGCTTGACCGTGGCTCCGCCCAGTACATCAGCCTTCATCGTATTCGGAGCCTGGATACAGTAACGCCCCGCTGAATCGGTGGTCGCGGTATACGTCGTGGAGGGTGCCGTGCTAATCACGCCGGAGATTACGACCCCGGAGACACCTTGTGCGGCCGCCGGTGGTGCGGCGTTGTACTCCAACCCCGCACCGCTGTAAACATTGCCACACAGCTGGTAATCAGCGGTAGGTACGGCCTCGACCGCGGGAGCGGCAGAAGCGGTTCCTGCGAACGCGAGGGCAGCGGCGGACGCAAGAACACCCGCACCAATTCCGACTCTCTTAAATCCCATGACTGTGAACACCTTTCGTAGACGAAACGCGAACGAATCGCTATTCGAATCTTCTGTCCACTGTGCGGCTCGGAAACCTCCTGTTTGCACGCCATTCAGAGCGCAGGGAAGACACATGGTTCATGCAGCTGTGGCGATGATCTGAGTTTCCCCGTCTTGGGCACTCGGCAGTTCGACGCTCCGGCCGTGAACTGAACTAACCGTCGTGCTACATACACTATATGCACTTTTTGTTACGCTTGTCGGCGATTTAGACATTCTCAAAAATGTTGCACAACATCACTTTTCGAGATCCTTCGTTGCCACTAGGGCGCAGGATGTGGTCCCGCCAGCCACACAGGCAGTCAGATAGCGAAGACGCTCATGCAACACTTCCTCGGCACAATCACCAGTGTTCGATTGCACGAAGAGAGGTGGGCGCACCACGTGCGCCCACCTCATCAATCAACTTCAGAAAACACTTGTGCCGAAACATCTTTCGAGCTACGAGATTGGTGAATTCGTCCACCAATCAAGTGGCGTCACCTGCCGGCGCTGAGCGACTCTGCGCTGGACCAGCCCGCACCTTCGGCGGAAGCAGTGCTGAGGCCGAACAATACAACCCCAACGAAACTCGACATGAGATTGACCATCCCTGCCCAGTAGTCTGACGACATCTTTGTACTCCTTCTCAGGATAGAGAGATCAGAAATGCGGTGAGGTATTCAGAGAGAGCAGGCCACACCATTGCAGCAAGCCCCAAAGAATCACTCATAATTGGCTGAAGCGACATGCCTTACCTTCCCCTCAGAAGCCCATCGAAAGTTCGAGTGGACGTTGAATCAACATGAAAAACAATGTCGGCAGCATCTGGGCAACTGTCTCGCCCAACGATGACGTCGCCTCTGCGACGGATTCCATACCGCTCACCCTTCGTTCGAATAGTCGTTGGTAGACATCGTGTTCAAAATGTCTATTGAGCCCCCAAGAATGGGTGCCACCCCGGTAATCAGGGTCCTCAGTGCAGCCAGAAGGTCAGCTGACATCGTGCGCTCCTACCTCTCGTTCCGCGACACGCGCCATTCGCCGTGTCAGATTCTCAGCTCGCAGCAACATGAGCCTGTGTCGATTGCACCGCACCACGACGCCCGAAGTTCACAGGCTTCATGGAATCAAGTCTTCGTCAAAACCTGATTCCACTTTCCGTTCGTCACCGCAGAGCCACACTAGAACAGATATCAGTTTTTTTGAGGCAGACCGACTACAGTCACAAAAGATCATTCGAAAGTGCCAGCCAAACTAGTGTTAAAGTATGATCTGCCAGGCTCTTTCGTCGAACCCCAAACTTATTCGTTAGCCAGGAATGGCAAAGCACGACACGTTACTCAGATATCCTCCACCGCACTAGAGTCGGACAGCATGTTGCCACTCGGGTTGTCCATGCTCTGGGAGTCGGTGGAGCCGGAAGCCGCTCTGGAGGAGCGATTCGGATTCAACAGCTTTGGCGCAGCCACCCATTGGGTCTCGGCGGTACTCGAGCAGACTTGGGGATTGACGGCCCTCGAGTGCTCGCGAATGGCGATCAGTGACCAGAACGCGATTGTGTGGGTTGCGAGCGACCGAGGTGGGCTGGTGGTGAAGTGGTCGCGCGCCACAGAGCGCTTCGAGAACCTGGAGGCGTCGACGCGCCTGCTGAGCGCACTCGCCGCGCAGGGCGTGCCCGTTCCGTCGCCGATCACGTCCCTGAACGGATTGGACCGGGAAACACTGCTGGTCCGGGAAACACTGCTGGCCTGGGAAACACTGGAAGGTCCTTCGTGCGCAGTGTCGTTCACCGTACTGCCGGAGTTGGCGGGAGATTGGTTGGACGTGCAGGACCACGCGGCGGTCCGTTCGGCAGGAGCATGTCTGGCAGAAATACACCGAACGCTCGGCGCCACCCATGTCGACGGATCGGTTTTCTCGTCGCGCAGCACCGGGTTGAAGGAGCGCATCGGTGGTTGGCTCGAGAATTTCGACCGCGGGTTCGCGCCTGAGGCAACGCGTAGGCTCGTGGACCTCCTTGCGCGGGTGCCCGAGCTCGATGACCAAACACAACTGGTACACAACGACTTCCGTGCAGCCAACATCTTGACTCGAAACTCTCAGACCACCGGAGTACTCGACTTCGACGACGTGGTGATCGACCACCGGGTGAGCGACCTGGCCAAGGCAAGCGTCTATCTGGGCACCCTGTTCACCGATTGGCGACCGACACCGATCGCGGTACGGCAGAGCCTGCGCGCCGGCTACGAATCTGTACGTCCCCTCAGCCGATCCGAGACAGAATGGTTCGAGATCCTCGAACTGTGGCACGGCCTGATGGCAATCCCGGGTGAGAACGACACCGCCGGTTGGGCATCAGCGTTGTGACAAAAGTGGGGACGCCGGTACCGGCGTCCCCACTTCACTTCTGATCACATCAGGATCCGGCGCGGATCCATTCTTCGAGATGCGGCGCCTCGGTACCGATCGTCGTGCCGTCACCGTGACCGGTGTGAACCTTGGTCTCGGCAGGTAAGGCAAACAGCTTGTCGCGAATGGACCCGATGATGGTCGGGAAGTCTGAGTACGACCGCCCCGTTGCGCCGGGTCCACCGGAGAACAAGGTGTCGCCGCTGAACAGTTCGCCGGCCTCCGGCAGGTAGAGGCAGGTCGACCCCGGGGAATGGCCCGGTGTGTGGACGGCCAGAATATCCGTGCCCGCCACAGCAATACGCTGATCATCTTCCAAGCTCAGATGCTTCACCCCGGGGTGAGTCATCTCCCAGAGGACATCGTCGGCCGGGTTCAGGTAGATCGGAGCGTCGAGCTTCTCGGCCAGCTCCGGCGCAACCGTGACGTGATCGTTGTGACCGTGGGTGCAGACGATTCCGATCACCTTGCGTCCGCCGACAGCGTCGATGATCGGCTGCGCGGTGTGAGCTGCGTCGACGATCACCACTTCGTTGTCGTCACCGATCAGCCAGATGTTGTTGTCGACGTCCCACGTTCCGCCGTCGAGGCTGAACGTGCCCGAGGTGACGACACGATCGACACGCAATGTCACAGGACCACCACCGAACGGAGGACCTCGCCGCGGTGCATCGTCTCGAATGCCTTCTCCACCTCGTCGAGCTTGATGCGCTCGCTGACGAACTTCTCGAGCGGCAGACGCCCCTGCTGGTACAGGTCGACCAGAACGGGGAAGTCACGCTCGGGCAGGCAGTCGCCGTACCACGACGACTTGAGGGCTCCGCCGCGCGAGAAGAAGTCCACCAGCGGCATTTCCAGCTGCATGTCCGGCGTCGGAACTCCCACCAGCACTACGGTTCCCGCGAGGTCGCGGGCGTAGAACGCCTGCTTCCAGGTCTCCGGGCGACCGACTGCGTCGACAACCACGTCGGCACCGAAACCTCCGGTCAGCTCCTGGACTGCCTCGACGACGTCGTCGACCTCGGTGGCATTGATCGTGTGCGTGGCACCAAGTTCCGTGGCCCACTCCAGCTTTCGCGGATCCCGGTCGATGGCGATGATGGTATTGGCACCGGCCAGGCGTGAACCCATGATCGCTGCGTCGCCGACGCCGCCACACCCGATGACGGCCACTGAATCACCGCGTCCGACGTTGCCGGTGTTCATCGCGGCACCCATGCCGGCCATGACACCGCAACCGAGCAGTCCGACCACGGCCGGATCGGCCGAGGCGTCGACCTTGGTGCACTGGCCTTCGTGAACCAGCGTCTTGTCTGCGAATGCGCCGATGCCGAGTGCCGGCGTCAGTTCGGTGCCGTCTTCGAGCGTCATCTTCTGCTCGGCGTTGAACGTGTCGAAGCAGTACTGCGGGCGGCCACGCTTACACGCACGACACTGCCCGCAGACGGCACGCCAGTTGAGGACGACGAAGTCGCCCACCTCGACGTGAGTGACACCGGGGCCGACGCTCTCGACGATGCCCGACGCCTCGTGCCCGAGCAGGAACGGGTACTCGTCGTTGATTCCGCCGTCGCGGTAGGTCAGGTCGGTGTGGCACACACCGCACGCTGCAATGGCGACCACTACCTCGTTGGCACCGGGATCGGGAATCGTGATGGGGACGATTTCGACGGGGGCACCCTTGGATCGGGCGATGACGCCGCGTACCTGCTGTGGCATGGCTTTGCTCCTGGCTTCGTGCGATTGAGGACGTGTCGTCACATGGCGCCGTGTTTTCACATTGCGATATGTGCACTCGTTGAAAGGTTAGCCCGAAGCAGGTGCCCGCAACCCTGGCCGAACTGACTGACCTACCTGGCCGAAAGGACTAGGGTGCAGGCTTCACGCCGGCCTCCGCGCCCGCGGCGGCCGCCGCACCCCGACTCTCGACGCCCAATTTCCGCAGGACCCCGGCAACATGAAACTTGACTGTGCTCTCGCTGACGCCGAGGCGCTCCGAGATCGCCTTGTTGCGCCGTCCGGCCACCAGATGCTCGAGTACCTCGAACTCCCGCGGAGCCAGTTCGGTGAGGACGTCGCGGTTCGGTAGGGCGACGGGGGCGTCGAGCGGGATGGTTGCGCTGATCCGATTCCCCCACCCGGGCGTCGACTCGGATTCGACGGTTCCGCCCAAAGTCTCTACCCTCGAACGTAATTGGCGTTCAACGTCAACCACGTCGGCTTCGCCGCCGCCGTCGTCGCGAATGTCGATCGAGAGTGAAGCCGCGTCGAGCGTCCAGGCCACCCGGATACGCGAGAGCATCTGCTGATCCGACAAGGCCAAGACCGCGCCGCGGACGACCGCGCGGGCGCCGTGCGCCACTTCACCTGGTAACCCACGCCCGTCGACGGGTGGCTCCACCAACTCCAACGCGATTTCCCGATGCTTGAGCAGCGAACGCAATTCCCCACGCATCCGTGCAAAAGCCGTGGTGGTCGACTCTTCGGCCAACTCGCGGTGCACGTCGACGGCTGAACGCAGGCCGATCAGAGCCGAGGCCGCAGTCTCCCTGGCCGAGGTTCGCGCACGTGTGTCGTCGAGATCCGCCGAGCGCAGCGTCGCCAGCATCGTCTCGAGGGTGGCCGCATGCACCTCCGTCATCTCCGCCACGGTGCGTGCACGCTCCGACGACGCTGCCCGTGACTCGGCGAGATATGCCGGGCTCGCGTTCCGGACCTGGAGCTGAATTCCGGTTGCAGTCACTGCGAACAGTGCCTGGATCAATTCGAGGGATGCTGTCTTCACCGGTACGGGGTGCGGTGTCAAAACGAGAAGCGTATCGGTTCGATCAAGCATCGCAAGCACTTCACGGTCCCGGCCGGCGACAGCGCATTTTCCCCGAAAGATCTGTCCGACAGTGAGATCCGTACGGATACGGTCGAGTTCGGCGATGGTCACACGATCGACGACGGCTGGATCCCCGGCGACCTTGCGCGGCCTACCGGTGCATTCACGGGTGAAGATCACCAGGGAAGTGTGCGGCGCCATGTCCGCGATCAACGTCGAAAATCGTCGGCCGATTTCGGGTAGTGGTCCCACCAACACGTCTCGAAGGGCGGTGATCAGTAGCGCATTGTCGGTGGTGCTCACCGTTCAACGATAACCATCCGGTTCACTGGTGCAGCGTGGTCTTCATGAGCATCACGTTGTAGTCGGACCAGGTGGTGGCGAGAAAGTAGAGGTCCTGCCCCTGTGACCAGGGGTGCATGTACGCGCCGTAGAGTCCCGGAACCTCGTCGGTGCCGATCACTACGTCGGGCGCACTCCACGGGCCGGTCAGGTCCGACGCCGTCCGCAGCACCAGCGCTCCCCACTCGTTGGAGTACATCGCGACGAACTTGCCGAGATAGTCGTTGTACTGCACCGACAGTTCGCTGACATCCCCGTCGAGAACTACTGCAGCGGCAGCGGGATTGTTGGGGACCCATGCTTTTCCGTCCCAGTATTCGTACGCCGCGACGTCCGCGATGGAGGCTTCCTTGACCCGCGAGAGGCGCCCCTCGCCGAAACGTCCCGCGGGGGTACCGAAGTTGTAGACGTAACCACCGTCTTTGACGAAGGAACCCATCTGGAAGTTGTCGTTACCCGTCAACGGCAGATTGGGCCGGGACGAGGCCGGTTCGACCTGCCAGGTCTCACCGTTGTCGTGCGAGGACGCGATCTGCGAGAAGTTGGTGACCCACTCGCCCGACCCTCCCCACGAACGAATCGACATGTAGTTGACGTACTGAACGCCGCCAACCGAGATACCCGTCGTCGGAATGCTGCTGGTTTCGACGCCGGTGACTTTCAGACTTCCGATGATCTCGCGTGAGTGATTCGGCCGGTCGGTCGGTGAGGAGTCGATGTTCATGCCGTCGGACAGATTTCCGTCCGAGCTACGGAACAGGACGTTGCTGCGCCAGTCACCGACCACCCCGGAACACAGGGGGTCAGATCCGATGCCGACGGTGTCGCCGAAGGCTGTCAGGACCTGACCTGCGCCGTTGTCCCACATGATGCCGAGATCCGTGCCGAGAACGTTGAAACGCTCGACGGTTTGGTTGGGGCTGAGCGCGCCGGTGATGTACTCGACCGCCGAGGTGCGGCCCTGCAATTCCGGAAGTTTCCCGTCCGTTCCGTTGAGCCAGGGAATCGGATTGGTCGGCCCACCTGATTGATCCAAGCTGCCGGTGACGTTGCAATCCCACGGGGATGCATGAGCCTGGGTCGCCCCCAAGACCGCGGTCGACGCGAGTACACACGTCACTGCAGCTGTCGATATCTTCCGTATCCGGCGCATCGCTCCCCTTTCGCGGGGGAGATCCGGACTCTACGAGGTGTCTTGCTCGACCGGATCGGTTCATCCACCCACGACAACACAAGGTAACAGGTAAATCAGTCAATCAGGACAAAACGGCCTTATTCAACAGAGATCGATTTCAACCACTTCTCCATCACCGCTGCGGCAATCTCGAGCCCCTGAGACTCGGCAGCACTCAACTGATGCATGAAGATGCGCGGACCGTCCGCTCCCAGTGAAGCATGCAGCGAGTCGCGGTACTCGGCCAGTTCCATCCATTCGCGCGCCACCTCGGAGGACGCTTCGAGGTGAAACTGAACGGCGTAACTCTGCTTGTATCGGAAGAGTTGATTCGGATACTTGGCAGAACCAGCGAGCCGCACCGCGCCGTTCGGAATGTCGAAGGTATCCGAATGCCATTGCATTGCAGGAAATGTGGAGGGCAGATCTCCCCACACGGGATCTTGCCGGCCCTCGACAGTCAAGGTGATCTCCTCAACTCCGACTTCGGGCACAGCGCCCGTGTAGACGCGAGCACCCAGCGCCGCGGCGAGCAACTGCGAACCCAGACACACTCCCCACACCGGGACATCGTTCTCGACCAGATCGCGAATGTATTCGATCTCGGATGCCAACCACTCGACCTCGCCCTGATCGCCGACGCCCATCGGCCCGCCCATCACGATCACGGCGTCGAACCGTCGATGGTCGGGAAGCGGGTCGGTTCCCAGAAGAACGGTCTGCACATCTCCGTAGCTCTCCAGGACAGGCGAATACGCCGCTGGGGGTTCACACTGCGCGTGTCGTAGTTCCAGAAAATGCATTAGGCAATTCCTCTCGAATCCGGTGCCGAAAGCCTATGGTTCTATTCGACATAAGGCACATCGACGGCGTCGGATGTGCTCTGACTCGAATCTCCCCTTTTCATCGCCCCTTTACCGACAAGGAACGTCTGTGCGCGCACCACAACTCTTTTCGACATCGATTCGCCCGTCCTCAACTGCCGTTCGCATCGGACTCAGCGCATTCGCCTTGGCGTCACTTGCCGCATGCTCAGGAACAAGCACCGACAGCGAGGCCGAATCAACATCCACCGCGACCACCACTGCAACCTCGACAACTCAACCCACGACGACTCAGGCTCCATTGACCACCTCGGTGGCCGGTCCGACGAATACTCCACTGGCCACCACCCCAGTCACCGCAGAAGTGACGCCCCCTGCAACTCCTGCGATCATGCCCAACGTCGTGTGCATGAATCTTCAAGACGCGCAGGACACCATTCAGTCGGCCGGAGTCTTCTTCTCCAGAAGTGCTGACGCAACTGGCGCGGGTCGACGCCAACTGGTCGATTCCAACTGGATTGTTGTCGATCAGACACCTTCTGCCGGAAGCCCTTTCGGTGAAATCGAAGCCGTGCTCTCAGCCGTCAAGATCGGCGAACCCACCCCCTGCTGATCGAGCGAGATCTCGAACTTCGCAATTCTGGGAACGCCGCGCCCTACTTGACAACTACCTTCAACCTCCTTCACTGTAGTCAACATTACGAGTATCCAATATATTGGATGCGAAAGGTTGGATTGCAACATGAAGGTGCAACGAATACGGCAGCGCGCCAACTCTCCGGCGGGCATGAGCGAACCCGTCATCGGAATACTCGGAGGCATGGGGCCGGCCGCTACTGCGGACTTCTACTCCAAACTCGTTGCCCTGACGCCAGGTTCGACGGATCAGGAGCACCCCAAAGTTGTCATCTGGGCCGATCCCACGGTTCCCGACCGGACATTGGCACTCACCGAGGACGGCCCGGACCCCACCCCCTGGCTGCTCCGAGGTGCGCGCGTCCTCCGAGAGTCGGGCGCAACGACGCTCGCCATCCCATGCAATACCGCCCACGCCTTCCTGCCCGCCATCTCATCCCAACTGGGACTTCCCGTCGTCCACATGATCGACGAAGTTGCTCGGCACATCCGGACGCTCTCACCCGCCGTCACATCCGTCGGACTGTTGGCCACCACGGGGACGGTCCGCACCGGGTTGTATCAACAATGGCTGTCGGAATACTCGATTGACGTCCTGGTGCCAGGACCTGCGATCCAGGACGAACTGGTGATGCCGGCGATCCGAGCAATCAAGAGTGGCAACGTCGGAGACGAGACCACCGACAAACTCGTCAGGGCCGCTGATCTTCTCGTCGAATCGGGCGCGCAGGTCGTCGTGGCCGGATGCACCGAGATTCCGCTCGGACTGCCCGCCGACGCCACAACCTGTCAGATCATCGATCCGGCAACAATTCTCGCCCGCGCGCTGCTCCTACGCGTTGCGGATGCCCGGAAACACGCGTCGTTGGCCGACCTGGGCTGACCTGCGACAAGCAACGTGCAGAGTACGATATCCAGTATGTTGCGTGGCGGTAAACCGGTTGAGCGAGCACGAATGAGCGACATCGCTCTCGAACGCATTCGCGAAGCGATCGTCACCGGTGAACTGGCGCCGGGCTCGAAGATCAAGGACAGCGAACTCGCCGAGTATCTGGGATTGAGCAGAACTCCGGTCCGCGAAGCGCTCGCAAGGCTGGTCGACACCGGACTCGTGGAAGCGAAGCCCGGTGCGTACACGCGCATCACCACCCTCGACCGCGGCGACGTCGAGGCAACACTCGCAGTCATCGAAGCTCTCGACCAACTGGCCGTCGTCACCGCTGTACCGAACCTCACCGACGAGATGATCGGGGCGATGCGCTCCGCCAACAAAGACTTCGCCGCTGCCGTCAAGCGAAACGACATAGGCCGAGCGCTGACCGCGGACGATCGCCTACACAGCGTCATCATCGACGCTGCGGCAAATCCGCTGTTGAAGAAGCTGATTCACCAGGTTCACCCACAAATTCACCGCATCTACTACCGCAAGTTCTCGAGCCTTCTCGGCAGCCAGGACTCCGTCGACCATCACAACAAGCTGATCGAGCTGTGCGCAGACCACGATGCCGAGGCGGCAGCAACACTGTCGGCCGAACATCGACGCCATCTCGGCGGGCTGATCGGTGAACTCTTCGACGCCGACGAGTTCGCGCTCTCGGACTGACCGACGCCCGAATACAAGTTTCGGCGCTTGCCTATATTGGCCATTGCCGATATAAATGACTGGTGCATGCGTTCGACGTTCTCGGAGACCCAGTTCGGCGAAGAATCATGGAACTCCTGTCCAGCGGCGAGCGCTCGGCGGGTCAGATCGCCGAAGTCGTGGCAGCGGAGTTCGGAATCTCGCAACCGACCGCGTCCGGGCACCTGCGAGTGCTCCGAGAAAACGGATTCGCCACCGTCCGCAGCGAAGGCACCAGGCGTCTCTATGCCGTCGAGCCCGCGCCATTGCAAGAAGTGGACCAATGGCTCGACGGATTCCGGCAGTTCTGGAGCGGCCCTCTCGACGCATTGGCCACAGAACTCGCACGAGGGAAACGACGCGGCTCCGAGCGGAGCAGATCTTCACAATCGAATATTTCCGACGAAGGAGACTCACAATGACCGAGATCGCGAACCAGGACACCAGCCTCACGGCGGTAGAGCGGAGCATGGGCAACCGCGACATCGCAGAAGGTGCGGCTCGAACTGCCGTACTCAAGCGCCGCTACAACGCGTCGGTCGACGACGTCTGGGACGCCATCACGACCCCTGACCGCATCAACCGTTTCTTCCTTCCGGTGAGCGGAGACTTCCAGGTGGGCGGCTCGTACGCCTTCGAAGGCCAGGCAAGTGGCGAGATCCTGGCCTGCGACGCCCCACACCTGCTGCGACTGCAGTGGACACCGCCCGGCGATCGCGGATACAGCGATCAGGTCGAGATCCGGCTGACTGCAGACGGCCCCGACGCCACCTGGCTCGAGTTGGAGCACGCCTCCGTCGCCGATGTCTTCCGCAACGACCCGGACACCGGCTGCTACGGCGTCGGAACCGGCTGGGAAGGCCCACTTCACTACCTGGGCGAATACTTGCGCGGCACTCTCCCCGATGCGCCGAGCACCGAGTGGTACACCTTCGACGAAGCAGAGGAGCTTCGTCTGGCCAACTTCCGCGGGTGGGAGTGGGCAAAGATCGAGGCAGAGCACGGCGGCCGATAACGCCCAATTCTTCGAAAACGGTCACAGGATGGCCGTTTGCTTTGTATCGTGACCGAGCTGGACGTATGTCCAGCAGTTTTGGTGGCTTTCTTTCGTGCCACAACTGCTTCGGTCCACGAGAAGAGAGCTCCACATGGCGCCACAACCCGTAGTCGACAACGCGGCCACGACGCGACGCACGCACATCATCCGGACAGTTCTCGCTGTCCTCGTCATCGCACCGCTGTCGATTGCGGCGTTCTACATGTGGGCACTGTGGGATCCGGGCGACACGGTCAACCGCTTGCCCGTCGCCATCGTCAACGCCGATGCCGGCACAGAACTCGACGGAACACGTCTGCAAGCCGGCGATGAAGTTGTTGCCGCGCTCGTCGAGAGCGGAGACGTTGCATGGAAGGTCGTCTCGGAACAGGAAGCCGCCGACGGCGTCAACGACGGCACCTACTACTTCTCGGTCGTCATTCCCAAGACTTTCAGCGCAGACGTGGCCAGTGCCGCATCGGGTTCGGGCCGCAAGGCCGAACTCGACGTCTTGTACAACGATTACAACAGTCTGGTCGCCGGCCCGGTCGGTGAAAGCATCATCGCTCAGGTGCGCTCGGCGGTCTCCGAGTCGATCGGCGAGCAGTCCATCGACCAGGTGCTGGTCGGGTTGGGTGAACTCGGAACAGGATTCGGTGAAGCAGCCGCTGGCGCGCAACAACTCTCCGACGGATCCTCCGAGGCACTCGCCGGAACCAACGAGCTCTACGCCGGAAGCAAGGAACTCGCCACCGGCATGGGTGAAGCGAATCAAGGCGGCAAGGAGCTGGCCGCCGGAGCCGGCGAGCTGGCTGCTGGAGCGAACGAAGCTGCTGCAGGCTCGGGCGAGCTGAGCAGCGGACTCAACCAGTTGGTCGGGGGAACCGACGAACTCGGCGCAGGCGCCCGTCAGATCAGCGAAGTGGTCGACATGGTCACCACCCCGGTACTCGACCTCGCGGGGTCCTCGGACGCCGTCGTCGGTCAGATCGACGCCCTCACGTCGATGCTTCGAAACTCGGCCGATCCGGTCTCCGCCGGACTCGTCGAAGCCCTGGGTGGACTGCGGGCTTCCCTGACTGCACAACCGTCGGACGACGACGTGATCGGTCAGCTCGGCCAGCTTCGCGACGGTGCGCGGGAGATCTCGCGCCAACTCACCGATCCGAGCAGCGACTACCGTGGCGGGCTTCTTGCCGCGGCGGCCGGTGCAGGTGAACTCAACACGGGACTAGGCCAACTGTCCGACGGCGCAGGCCAACTCGCTACCGGCGCACAGGAACTCTCCACCGGCCTCGGGCAGTTGGACACCGGAAGTATTGCGCTCCGTGACGGTCTCGGGCAGCTATCGGCCGGCGTCGGCGAGCTCGACGCGGGCAGCGCAGAACTCGCCACCGGTTTGTCCGACGGCGCCGCCCAGGTGCCGCAGTTCTCGGACGACGAACGCGCCACCACAGCCAATCTGCTCTCGTCCCCGGTTGCCGTCGACGCGCGGAACAACTATCCCGCAGCCGGTTTCGGACCGGGAGCCGTCCCTGCCGTAATCTCGGTGGCACTGTTCCTGTGCGGAATTCTCACGTGGTTCGTCGTCCGTCCACGACGCGGACGTTCACTGAACTCGCACACCAGCGTGGTGCGTGAGGGGCTGCGCCGCTACCGCATTCCCGCCCTGGTCACCTTGGTCGCGGCGCTCGTGTTGTCGGTGGTGTCACTGACCGTGGCAAACGTCGAACCACCTAGTGTTCTGGCGATGATCGCAGTGATGATCCTGGTGGGTGCCGCCGCGGTCAGCTCGGGCAGGCTCTTCACCGTTGTGTTCGGAGCCGTCAACGGAACCTTCATCGCTTTGGGCGCCTTGATGATTCAGATCTTCGCCTTCGGCGCGGTGTACCCCATCGAACAGATGCCGACGGTTCTGCAGTGGCTGCACGCCCTGATGCCACTCACGTGGGCGCGCAACGCCATGCGCATGGTCCTTGTCGGATACTACGGCCCGAAATTCTGGGTGGCGGTAATCGCTCTGGCTGCCTTGGTGATCGGAGCCGTCCTGTTCACCATCTGGTGGCGCCGCCGACAAGAACCGCCGACCGACGCCGATGACGACGCGCCGATCACCGAGGAGATCGTGTACCTCCAACCAACGCAAATGTAACTCGGCGCAAACCTGAGTCAGCGCAAACGTGAGTCGGATCAGCGAACGAGCGTCGTACGCATCAACATGACGTTGTAGTCGGCCCACGTGGTGGCAAGGAAGTACAGATCCGAACCACTGGACCACGGGTGGATGTATGCAGCGTAGATACCGGGAACCTCGACCAGATTGACCAATGTTTCCGGTGCCGTCCACGGACCGACCGGACTGGGAGCGGTTCGCATCACGATCGAACTGAACGCGTCGGCGTACATCGCCACGAACTTGCCGAGGAACTCGTTGTACTGAACGGAGATCTCCCCGATGCGGCCGCCCATGACGGGTACGGCCGCAGCGGGATCAGCTCGGATCCAGCCGTTTCCGTTCCAGTACTCGTAGGCGGAAAGATCGAGGATCGCCCCCTCGGGCACGCGAGAAAGTCGAACCTCGCCGGATCGTCCCGCGGGGGTTCCGTAGTTGTAGACGAACCCGCCGTCCTTCACCATCGAGCTCATCTGAAAGTTCTCGCTACCGGCGACGGGGGCGACACCCGCGGGAAGAACCCCACCGATATTGGGGCGCAGCGTCTCCGGACGCATGGTCCACGTCTCGCCGTTGTCCGAGGAGGTGGCAATCTGTGAGTAGTTTGTACTCCACTGCCCGGCCTCGCCCCAGTTGCGCACCGACATGTAGCTCAGATACTGCACACCGTTCACTGCTATGCCGCTCGTGGGGATACTGGAAGCCTCGACGCCCGGAATCTTCAGACCGGAGATGATCTCACGCGCCTGACCGGTACCGTCCTTCGGCGCGCTGTCGATGCGCATCCCGTCGGCGAGTACCCGATCCGAGCTGCGGAAGAGCACATTACTTCGCCACTCGCCCACCAAACCGTCGCAGGTGGGGTTACGACTGAGCCCGGTGGTATCGCCGAAAGCGGTCAGAATCTGCCCCGCACCGTTGTCCCACATGATGCCCAGGTCGGTTCCCAGGACATTGAAGCGATCAACCGTCTTGTTGGGACTGTATGTGCCGGTGATCTTTTCGATCGCGGTAGTACGACCGGACAGACCTGGCAACCCTCCGGTGTTGCCGTTGAGCCACGGCGCCGCATTGGCCGGACCTCCACTACTACCGACGCCACTGACTCCGACGCATCCCGGCGCAGCCATCGCCGGCGAAGCCACCGCCGTGACGGCAGCAGCTGCCAGAGCAGCAACTACCCCGAACACCCCCAACGATCTCCCCGCGCGAAACATGACTCCCCCATGGCCGGGATTGTTGGTGTTGTCGTCGTCGTTCCCCCCGAACCTCGGACAATCTAGCAACTGCAGTCACAGATAACCCAATCAGACAAAGACGCGAAAAGGCCTGAAAGTCATAGTAGTTCAGACTTTCAGGCCTTTTCGGACAGAGAAGATCAGTCAGTAGGTCAGCGCGCTCCGCTCGCACCGCCGTCGAGTGGAATCACCGCGCCGGTCAGATAAGCCCCGGCACGTGAAGCCAGGAAAATGGCAAGACCTGCAGCATCCTGGGGAGTTCCGACCCTGCCCAACGGGACCGAGTCCGCCACAGCCTTTGCACTTTGCTCGTCCTCGAGGAGGAATGCCATCATCTTCGACGGGAACGGGCCCGGCGCAATGGCATTGACCGTGATCTGTTCCCCCGCAAGCGTTGCCGCGAGCTTGCGCGTCAACATGTGCACCGCAGCCTTACTGGCTCCGTACGAGAAGTTCTCCGAACCCGACACCACGAGTCCGTCGATCGATCCGATATTGATCACGCGCGCGGGATCTTCCGCAGTGGCTGCAGAACGCAACTGCGGCAACAGCTTCTGCGTCAAGAGGAAGATTGCCTTGACATTGATGTCGAAAATCTTGTCGAAGCCGGCGGCCGGAAAATCGTCGACGGGAGCTCCCCACGTGGCACCGGCGTTGTTGACCAGTACGTCGAGCGTCGGCGAAATCTCGGCGACCTTCGCAGCGAGGCTCTCGATCCCCTCGTCCGTGGACAGATCGGCCGGATGCGAAATGCAGGTGCCGAACTCCGAAAGCTCTCGCGCGGCTTCGTCACAGGCTTCGGCTTTTCGGGCCGAAATGACGACCGTCGCTCCGCCTTCGACAAATCCGCGAGCGATCATGTATCCGATGCCGCGTGATCCACCGGTGACCACAACGGTCTTGCCACTGACGTCGAACAGTCCCTCGATCAAGCTCATGCGACCTCGAAAAGCCCGGCAGCACCCATGCCGCCGCCGATGCACATGGTCACCACCACGAGCTTGGCTCCGCGCCGTTTTCCTTCCAGAAGAGCATGGCCGACCAGACGAGCACCCGTCATTCCGTACGGATGGCCGACGGAGATACCGCCGCCGTCGACGTTGTACTTCTCGGGATCGATCCCGAGCTTGTCGCGGCAGTACAGGGCCTGAGAGGCGAAGGCCTCGTTGAGTTCCCAGAGATCGATGTCGTCGACCTTCAGTCCGTGAAGATCCAGCAGACGCGGAATCGCGAACACCGGTCCGATGCCCATCTCGTCGGGAGCACAACCCGCGACAGCCATCCCACGGTAGATACCGAGAGGAGCCAACCCGCGGCGTTCCGCCTCGCCTGCCTCCATCAGCACCGAAGCGGAGGCACCGTCCGAGAGCTGAGACGAGTTGCCCGCAGTGATGGAGGAATGCGCACTGACAGTCCCGTCGGCCAGAACCGGTCGCAGACTCGACAACCCTTCCAACGTGGTGGAAGCGCGGTTGCCTTCGTCCAGGGTCAGCGTCACGGACTCGCTGCGGATCTCACCCGTCCCCTTGTCCTGCACCTGCTTGATCGAGGGCAGCGGGACGATCTCGAGATCGAACCGACCTGCGTTCTGAGCTGCTGCGGTCCGCTGCTGCGAGACGAGCGCGAACTCGTCCTGCTGCTCGCGGGTCACTCCGTAGCGTTCGGCGACGATCTCGGCCGTGTGCAGCATCGGCATGTAGATCGACGGCTTGTTTTCCTTCAGCCACGGATCAGCCGCGCGGAAGTTGTTCATGTGATCGTTCTGGACCAACGAGATCGATTCGACTCCGCCGCCGACCGCGATCTGCATTCCGTCGTCCACGATCTGCTTGGCTGCGGTCGCGATGGCCATGAGCCCGGACGAGCACTGACGATCGATCGTCATTCCGGAAACCGAGTCCGGAAGCCCGGCCCGCAGCACCGCTTGCCGTGCGACGTTGCCGCCGGAAGATCCCTGCTGCAGCGCGGCGCCGAGGATGACGTCCTCGACCTCGCCGCCCTCGAGGCCCGCGCGCTGAACTGCATGCGAAATGGCATGTGCAGCAAGCTCTTGAGCCTGAGTGTTGTTGAACGCGCCGCGGTACGCCTTACCGATCGGGGTACGGGCGGTGGAAACGATGACAGCTTGCCTCATCGGGGAAACCTTTCGTCGAACACGAAGTGCTGTGCGCCTTTATTAACCGCCGGGGGTTAATAAAGGCGCACAGCAAGAATCAGGGCTGGAACACGACGCGACCAACAGTGGTGCCGTCGCCGAGGCGACCGATACCGTCGGCAACGTCCGTCAACGACAGCCGCTCACTGATCAGTGGTTTGACCAAGCCGGCATCGGCGAGCCTGGTGAGCTCGACGTGGCAGTCGTCGATGGCCTGCTGGTTGTAGGCCTTGTACAGCCCCCAGTGCAGTCCGATGATCGAATAGTTCTTGATGAGAGCGTGATTGAGTGCCGGCTGCGGGATCGTGCCACCAGCGAAGCCGATGATGACGATCCGTCCCTCGAAGGCGATGCACTTGGTGGACTTCGCGTAGGCGTCGCCGCCGACCGGATCGAAGACCACGTCGGCGCCCTTGCCGCCAGTGAACTCCTTGACCGCTGCCACGAAGTCCTCACTGTGACGGTCTACGACGAGGTCGGCGCCGAGCTTGCGCGCGTACTCGGCCTTGTCCGGGCCGCCGACGACACCGATGACCTTGGCGCCTGCCGCCTTGCCGAGTTGCACTGCCGCACTACCGACACCACCCGCAGCAGCGTGGACCAACAACGTCTCACCCTCGAGCAGTTGGGTGCGGCGATGCAGAGCGAACCACGCTGTCTGATAGCCGATGCTCAGAGCGGATGCTTCCGCGTCGTCGAGAGCCGACGGCGCCGGGAACGTGTTGTTCTGATCCAGTACCGAGTACTCGGCGAATCCGCCGGACGGCAGACTCGGATTACCGATCACCCGGTCCCCCACTGCGAACTTGGTCACCGATTCACCGACCGAGACCACTTCACCACACAGTTCGACACCGGGTGTAAAGGGCAGTGGCGGCTTGATCTGGTACTCACCCCGGCACATGAGGACGTCGGGGAAGTTGGCCGGAGCCGCCAGCACCTTGACCAACATCTCCGTCGCATTCGAGGTGGGATCCGCGGTCTCCTCCAACGCGAGCACATCGCGGGGTTGACCGAGTTCGTTGACGCGCCAAGCCTTCACAGCAATTCTCCAGACAGATAGTGGGTGAGTTTCAGGACGAGATCGGGAGGTCGACCAACTCGGCGAGGCGTGCCCGATGCTGATACGCGGTTCCCAGCGACAGCTGATCGCTCTTCGCCCGTTTGAGGTACAGGTGCGCCGGATACTCCCACGTCATTCCGATACCACCATGAAGTTGGACGCATTCCTCCGCAGCATGAACCGCGACGCCGCTGCAGAATGCCTGGGCCACCGTCGCTGCGATCGCCGCATCGGCGTCGCCGCGTGCATAGGTGTCCGCCGCATAGCGTGCTGCCGCGCCCGAAGAGCTGACTTCGAGCCAGAGATCGGCGAGGCGGTGCTTGATCGCCTGGTACGAACCGATCGCCCGGCCGAACTGCTTGCGCTCCTTCACATACGCGAGAGTCGTTTCGAGGCACCACTGAGCTACAGCGAACTGTTCGGACGCCAGAAGTGCGCTTCCGCAGAGCAACGCTTCCTCAACCGCTTGCGCCGCATTGCCGCTGTCGACACGGACCGACGACGAACCCGAGAACTCGACGTCCGCCAATCGGCGCGTCATGTCCAGGGACAGAACCGGCGTGACGGTAGCGTCGGCGATCCGAACGGTGTGCAGCTCCAGGCCGCTCTCACCGGCAACCGGAACAACAAGAACATCGGACTCGGCGACGCCGGCAACCGTCGTGACGCTGCCGACGAGTCCACTCGCCGTTACCTTGACAGTAGGTGTGAAAGTTCCTGGTGCAGTGGACAACGGGACGACCAGAGCAGCCGTCGAATCCCCCGCTGCCAATTGACCGAGCACCTCGGTCTCGCCGGCCTTCAGCAACGCCGTCGTCGCCAGCACCGCGCTGGAGAAGAACGGAACGGGAGCGACCGCACGTCCGATCTCCTCCATCACGACCGCCGCCTCACGCGTCGACGCACCTGCCCCGCCCAGTTCCTCGGGTACCAGCAGTCCCGCCAAACCGAGTTCCGACGCCAGCGACTTCCACAGCCCGGTGAAGTCGGCGGACACGTCGTCGTACGCCGTGACCACGGTGTCGGCGCCGGCCCGCTCGCTCAGCAGTCGTCTGACGCTGGCTCGCAGATCTTGTTCGGTCTCGGAGTACAGCAGATCGGCGCTCATCGGGGTAAGTCCTTCCAGGCGATGTCCTTGTCGACGCGATGCTCGGGCGGCAACCCGAGTACACGTTCTGCGATGACGTTGCGCAGGATCTCCGACGTTCCGCCCTCGATCGAATTGCCCTTGGCTCGCAGGTACCGGTATCCGGGTTCACGCCCGGTGAAGTCGACGGAATCCGGTCGACGCAGCGTCCAGTCGTCGTAGCGCAGACCAGCTTCGCCGTGCAGCTCGAGGTCGAAACCCGAAATCTGCTGAGCCAAACCGGCAAACGCGAGCTTCATTCCCGAGCCCTCGGGGCCAGGCTGGCCGGCGGCGAGCTGCTGGCGCAGTCGCTCACCGGTCAGACGCGCAACTTCGGATTCGGTCCAGAGCCGCATCAACTCGTCGTGCATCGCCGGATTACGCAGCTCGGGCTCGTCACGCCAGGCCTGAGCGACCTTTCCGATCATGCCTCCCTCACGCGGTGCGCCCGAACCGATGGCAACACGCTCGTTGTTCAGGGTGGTGGTCGCAACCTTCCACCCCTGGCCTTCGGCTCCGAGGCGATTGGCGTCCGGAATCCTGACGTCCGTGAGGAATACCTCGTTGAATTCGGCCTCGCCGGTGATCTGACGCAGCGGCCGGACATCGACGCCCGGGTCGGTCATGTCGCAGATGAAGTAGCTCAGACCCGCATGCTTGGAACGTGACGGATCGGTCCTGGCCACGAGAATCGCCAGCTGCGCATTCTGCGCGCCCGACGTCCATACCTTCTGCCCGTTGACTATCCAGTCGTCGCCGTCGCGGACGGCGCGGGTAGCGACGGCCGCGAGGTCCGACCCTGCGCCCGGTTCACTGAACAGCTGGCAGTAGACCGTCTCCGCAGTCCACAACGGGCGCAGGAACTTCTGCTTCTGCTCCTCGGTACCGAAGGCGGCGATGGTCGGTGCCGCCATGCCGAGTCCGATGCCGTTCTTGCCGGTGGCCGGGCCGGGTGCGCCGGCGGCCTCCAGCTGAGCGTTCACCTGACGCTGAAAGCTCTGCGGTACACCGAGTCCCCCATGACCTTCGGGGAAATGAACCCACGCCAGTCCGGCGTCGAATCGTGCGCCGAGGAAATCCGACACCGACACACTGTTCGGATCGTTCTCCGCGAGAAGCGTGTTCACCTTTTCGGTGAGATCACGCGATACTGCCTCTTCGTCGAAAGCCATGCCCATTCCTTCGGTTCGAGCGGTGAGCGGACGGTCAGTCCTTGGGTCCACCGGCGACGTAGACGACCTGACCGGAAACGAAGCCCGCGCCTTCACTGACGAAGAACGACGCGGTGTGCGCGATGTCCTCGGGCTGACCGACGCGGTTGACCGGAATCTGCGAAGCGGCAGCGGTCTTGAAGTCCTCGAAGCCGACTCCCATGCGCTCTGCCGTTGCGGCGGTCATCTCGGTTTCGATGAATCCGGGGGCAATGGCGTTGGCGGTGACGCCGAACTTGCCCAATTCGAAGGCCAATGTCTTGGTGAATCCCTGCATGCCGGCCTTGGCTGCGGAGTAGTTGACCTGTCCGCGGTTGCCGAGAGCCGACGTGCTCGAGAGGTTCACGATGCGGCCGAACTTCGCTTCCACCATGTACTTCTGCACCGCACGCGACATGAGGAACGCTCCGCGCAGATGGACGTTCATCACCGAATCCCACTCGGCGACGCTCATCTTGAACAGAAGGTTGTCGCGAGTGATGCCGGCATTGTTGATCAGCACGGTAGGTGCACCGAGTTCTGCGGCCACACGATCCACCGCTGCAGCAACCGAAGCCTCGTCGGAGACGTCAGCGCCCACGGCCAGTGCTTGGCCGCCTGCGGCCTTGATCGCGTCGACGGTTCCGGCACACGCTGCTTCGTCGAGATCCAGCACGGCAACGGCAAAGCCGTCTTCCGACAGTCGCTTGGCCACTGCCGCACCGATTCCGCGTGCTGCACCCGTGACAATTGCGGTTCTACGTTCCTGGCTCACTGGCCCTCCATAATTTCGTGATTCGACGGACACCGGACGATCTCGTCAGATCCCGGCCTGATCTGCAATTTCCCTGGCTTTGGCTACCAAGGCGTCAATACGTTCCACGGTGGGAGTTCCGCTCTCGGCGGCATTCTGCGGTTCGTCGCGGGCGCGACGCATCACGCCCTCGGCGATCACGGCGATCTTCCACAGCCCCAAGGTGTGCCAGAACTTCAGCGCAGCCGGATCCCGTCCGGTGGCCTCGAGATAGATCCGGGAGATCTCCTCTCGCGAAGGGAATCCCGGGAGCGCTGACGCCGGGAAATCGCCACCAGTGTCCTCCCCGGCCGCCGGCCAGTACGCCAACAAGCTTCCGACATCGGCCAACGGATCACCGAGTGTGCAGAGTTCCCAGTCGAGGGCCGCGACAACTTCGCCGTTCTCAGCGGAGGTGATCACGTTGCGTAGGTGAAAGTCGCCGTGCACCAACGTGGTTTCGGTGTGAGCCGGCTGAGCTGCAATGAGACGTCGGGTGAGATCGTCCAGGTCAGGACATTCCCGCGTCTTCGACTGTTCCCACTGTCCGCCCCAGCGCTTCAGCTGCCGTGCAGCGTAAGGCTTGTGGCTTGCCAGGTCGTCGAGACCGGCCTTCCTGAGGTCGACGGCGTGTATCTTCGCCAGCGTCTGAGCGAGCGAGATTCCGATTGCCCGGCGACGATCTTCCGACAACGCCTCAGCAAGAGGCATTCGGTCCACCACTTCGCCGTCCACGAATTCCATGAGGAGCAGCGGAACTTCGGTGACGGCTGGATCCTCGGTCAACCCGAATACTCGCGGCGAAGGCACGTCGGTGGATTCGAGAGCGCTCAGGATTCGTGCTTCGCGCGCCACGTCGTGAGCCGAGGCCAGCAGGTGCCCCAGCGGTGGGCGTCGTAGCACCCAGCGATTGCCGTCTTGATCGCGAACCAGGTACGTGAGATTCGACTGCCCCAGGCCGATTCGATCGAAGGACAACGGCCCGGTGAAGTCGATCCCCAGGCCTGCTATCCACCCGGTGACCGCTTCGGTATCGAGTCCCACTACTCCGACGCTAGCCACCGACGGACGCTCCCTGCCGGAACGGGAGTGCGTCACCCAACAACTGGCCACCGTCGATGGTCATGATCTCGCCGGTGATCCACTGGGCTGCATCCGAAACCAGGAAGGCGATGGCAGCGGCCACGTCCTCGGGTTCACCGATGCGTCCGAGAGCGGTCGACGCGGACACCGCTTCTTCATGTTCTTTCCACAGAGCTTCGGCGAGTTTGGTTCTCACCACTCCCGGAGCAACGGCGTTGACACGAATCTTCGGTGACAACTCGAGCGCCAACTGCTTGGTGATGTGGATCAGAGCAGCCTTCGACGCGTTGTACGTGCCGATCCCGGCCTCGAATGCCATGCCGCCGATCGAGGCGGTGTTGACCACGGAACCACCGTGCTCGCCCATCCAGGCCCGCGCTGCCAGGCCGGTCCACAGGACTGGAGCCCACACGTTGACGTCGAAGGTCTTGGCGAAGCGCGAGTGATCCTGGTTGATGATCGGCCCGAACGACGGGTTGGTGCCCGCGTTGTTCACCAAGATGTCGAGACTGCCGAAACGCTCGATCGTCTGCTCGACGCACTTGCTGGCAGCATCCTCGTCCGTCGCGTGAGCGCCGACGCCGATCGCGTTGCCGTTCACCTGCGCGGCAGCCGCATCTGCGGATTCCTGTGAGCGCGAAGTCAGTACGACGTTTCCGCCCGCCGCCGCAATCGCCTGCGCGGTCGCGAGGCCGATGCCCCGCGATGCGCCTGTGACGATTGCCGTCTTACCGGTGAGATCCAGTCCTGCCATGTCAGTTCGCCTTGACTTCGCGGTACTTGCGCAGTTCCTGCTTGGCGATGGCGCGCTTGTGCACCTCGTCCGGGCCGTCAGCCAGGCGAAGGGTGCGCATGTGGGCGTAAGCCATCGCGAGCGGGAAGTCGTCCGTGACGCCGCCGCCGCCGTGAACCTGGATGGCGCGGTCGATGATCTTGAGCGCGATGTTCGGCGCTGCAACCTTGATGGCTGCGATCTCGGTGCGCGCTTCCTTGTTGCCCACCGTGTCCATCATGTGTGCGGCCTTGAGCGTGAGGAGTCGAACCATCTCGATGTCGATACGAGCCTCGGCGATCCAGTCCTGGATATTCGCGTTGTCGCTGACGGGCTTTCCGAAGGTGATGCGGGTGGATGCGCGCTTGCACATCAGTTCCAGTGCGCGCTCGGCCATTCCGATTGCACGCATGCAGTGGTGGATGCGGCCGGGGCCGAGGCGGGCCTGGCTGATCGCGAATCCTTCGCCCTCGCCGGCGAGAATGTCCTTGGCCGGGACGCGCACGTCCTCGAAAGTGATCTCGCCGTGTCCTTCGCGGTCCTGGTAGCCGAAGACCGGCAGGTTGCGCAGGATCGTGACGCCGGGAGCATCGATCGGAACGACCATCATCGACTGCTGACGGTGGGTGGCGGCATTGAAGTCGGTCTTGCCCATGACGATCAGAACCTTGCAGTTCTGGTGCAAAGCGTTGGAAGCGAACCACTTACGGCCGTTCAGTACGTACTCGTCGCCGTCACGGTCCATACGAAGCTGGATGTTGGTGGCGTCGGAACTGGCAACCTCGGGCTCGGTCATCGCGAAAGCAGAACGGATTTCGCCTTCGAGAAGCGGCTTGAGGTACTTCTCCTTGTGCTCGTCGGTGCCGAAGAGCGTGAGCACCTCCATGTTTCCCGTGTCCGGAGCGGCGCAGTTGGTGGCCTCGGAAGCCAGGTGGCTGCGGCCCATGATCTCCGCGAGCGGTGCGTATTCCAGGTTGGTCAGGCCGGGGCCCCATTCGGGATGCGGGTGAAAGAGGTTCCACAGCCCGCGCGCCTTGGCTTCCTTCTTCAAGTCGTCGATGATCGGCGGCTGGAAGTGCGGGTTACCGGACTCACGCATCTGCTCTTCGTAGACCGCTTCGGCCGGGTAAACGTGCTTGTCCATGAAATCGAGCAGTTCGGCCTGGTACTTCTTGGTGCGATCCGAGAACTCAAACACTGACATGTGAACTCCTGACAGAGAGGGAAGGAAAATTGGGGGCTCGATGTTCGAGATGGCTGTTGACGCCCTCGACGACATCCGGGCCGTGAAATGCATTCAGCATCAGCGATTCCGCACGCCTGGCGGAATCGGTGAAGGTCGAGTGCGCGTCGGCACTCATCTGAGACTTGATGACGGAGAGGGACGTCGGCGAGCAGTTGGCCGCGATGTCCTCGGCGTAAGCAATCGCCGCATCCAGAACGTCACCGCCGCTGACCAGGTGGTCGATCAAACCGATACGGTACGCCTCGTCGGCATCCACCATCCGGCTGGAAAGCAGAAGATCGACTGCTCGACTGTGACCGACCAAGCGGGGCAACATCCAGGAGATGCCGTACTCCGCAATCAGGCCTCGACGCGCGAACGCGGTAGTGAATCGCGTTGCGCTCGAACCGAAACGAACGTCACAGTACAGAGCCTCGACCATTCCGAGCCCTGCGGCGACGCCGTTGACGGCAGCGATCAGCGGCTTGCGAACGGTGGTCGGGAAATCACGGTCCCGTGGTCGGACAAGATCACTTTCGGAGACGTCGCCGACGTTCTTCAAATTGCCGAGGTCAGCCCCCGAGCAGAATCCTCGACCGGAGCCGGTGACAACAATTGCTCGGACACTGGGATCTTCGTCTGCTGCGGCCAAAAGGTCGTAGTACTGATCTTCGAGCTCGTTGGTCCACGCGTTGAGAACGCGGGGCCGATTGAATGTCAGGACCAGCACCGCTCCTCTCTGCTCGGAGAGGACGAGTTCCTCGGTCATCGCGTTCCCGCGAGCAGCGACGCCTGATACCGGCGCATCCCGCGCAGCCAACGGTCGTAGTCGGCGCCCTTCTGCCGGTACATGTCCAGAACGTTCTTGTGCGGAAGGATGAGGAATTCCTCGGCATCTACTGCGGCAAGAACGATTTCGGCGCATTCAGCAGGCTCGAGAACATTACCTGCCGCAAGCACGGCCCCGGTTGCGGCCTTGCCGACCGGATCGCCGGAGTTCTCGCCTTCGTAGAGAAGCTTGGTGTTGACACCCATCGGACACAGGCAACTGACGCGAACGCCCTGATCTCCGTAGGTGATCGAGAGCCACTCGGCAAACGCGACCGCGGCATGTTTGGTCACCGAGTACGCAGCGGACCCGACCTGACTGAGCAAGCCGGCAGCAGAGGCAGTGCTGATGAAGTAGCCTTCCCCGCGCTCGGTCCAACCAGGGACGAGGAGCCTGGCGGCACGAATGTGGGCGCGAACGTTGACGTCGATCGTCGTGTCCCAGACGTCCTCACTGATGTCGAGGCCCATGCCTCCGGTGACGCCGGCATTGGCGAAGTAGAGGTCGACCGGGCCGAATTCCTTTTCCGCCTGCGCGATGAGGCCCGCAATGACCGTCTCGTCGGAGACGTCGCCACCCGCAGACACTGCTGCGCCGGGATGCTCCATGTTGATCGCCTCTGCCACTGCCGAAGCTGCCGCCCCGTCGAGGTCGGCTACTACGACGCGAGCGCCCTCTGCGGCCAGTCGCTGCGCCAACGCGCCGCCGATCCCCCCGCCGCCACCGGTGACAATTGCTACCTTCTGGGCAACCTTCATGAGCGATTCCTCTCGCTTGCGTCATACCTACGCGCTGACAGTGATCCACGTCTCCCCTCATGTATAGTTGAATCCGGCGTCAGTTTCAACCGTCGAATCGCGACGGTCACCCGAACGGCCCGTTCCGTCCTCCTGAACTGCGAGTAAAGGGATCAACGATGACTGAAAACCAATTGCCCGTCCGCCCGTCCACCTTCGCCGAGCTCGAGAAGCTCATCGGCCAGGAACTTGGCCCGACGGAGTGGTACGACATCACCCAGGAGCGCATCAACGCGTTCGCCGAAGCCACAAACGATCATCAGTGGATTCACGTCGACCCGGAACGAGCCGCATCGAGCCCGCTCGGCAGCACCATCGCGCACGGACTCTTCAGCCTCTCGCTGGGCCCACAGTTCTCCTACCAACTCATCCACTTCGACGGCTTCGCGCACAGCCTCAATTACGGCTACGACAAGGTTCGCTTCCCCGCTCCGGTTCCCGTGGGATCCCGGGTCCGCATGCGTGCAACCGTCGTGTCCGCGGAGCAGTTGCCCGGCGGAATCCAGGTGAAGATGAGCCAGGTGGTTGAGCGCGAAGGTTCCGACAAGCCAGTCGTCGTGGCCGAATCCGTCGCTCGCGTCGTCGAGAAAAGCTGAACAGAGAAAAGCTGACTAGAGAAAAGCTGAAACAAGACTCGGCACGTCCCGGCCGCTCGAACGTCGATACGGCCGGGGCGACCTGCCGCTTCAGGATCGGTCAGGGAACTTCAGCGCGTTAGCCCACAGGTCTGTCACCGTGGCGACAATCTGATCGAACTCCGGCGAACGCCCGTCCACCTCACCCTCATGGAGGGTGAACAGACTGTAGGCGAGCCGACTCACCATGCCGGACAGAGCAATTGACGCTGTCATCGGATCCAGCGTCGTGTCCGCGATACCACGACTCTGCAGATCTGCAATCCCGCGGGCATTACGGCGTATGAACGCATTGGCACGCTCGCTGCGGAACTTCCGGAACTCCGGGTCGATGTGAGCAACCTGCTCCATCAGCCCCATCAATTTCGCATTGCGTTGATACGCCGCCAGATACGCTCGATTACTTGCCTCGAGCACGGCGTACGGATCGTCTGCGCCCGCAACGCGTCCCATGCCCGGGTGCATCATGTCGTCTCGCGCGACCTCGAGGACGGCGGCGAAGACCTCTTCCTTGTTCGCGAAGTAGGTGTAGAACGATCCCGTCGCGCAGCCGGCTTCTTTGGCGATGTCGATCAGACGGGCATCGAGATAGCCACTACGCTCGAATACCGTGCGGGCAGCGGCAATCAGCGCTGCGCGCGTGCGGGTTCCCCGCTCGGTGGTGGGCCGATCTCGGAGCAGCGCAGGCGGAGCCACTGGCAGGGCGGCAATTCGCGATTCGTCATCGAGCACGGTGCGCTCCCCATCCTTCCGAGCCAACATCATTTCGGGACAATCCCAGCAGACTCGATGTTGACGCCGGATTCAAGTGTACGCTCTGGTGAGACCCAGGACACACAATCGGTCGATTCCTCCCGAAAGGCAGAACCATGGTTAGCGTTCTCGACCCGGTGACCCGTCACGCGGAAGTCACACCGGACAACATCGCAATTCGAAACAGCATTGCGATCCGCGGCACGGATGAACACTGGACTTACCGGCAGCTCCACGACGCATCCCTGGCGTTCGCCGGCCGCATTCGCGATGCCGGGTTGAGCGTAGGCGATCGGGTTCTCCTAGCGGCACCGTCGGTAGCGGAATTCGTAGTGGCGTACATGGGAATTCAGGCCGCAGGTTGTGTCGTGGTACCGATCAACACGATGTCGGCGCAACCCGAAGTCGAGTACGTTCTGGACGACGCGGAGATTTCCCTGGCCATCGCGTGGCATCAACTCGGTCCCGCAGTCCAGGATGCAGGGAGCGCGCGCGGCGTCCCGGTGTGGACACTCACCGAAGAGTCGGCGAAGGCCGATCATGCACCCGCAACTGTGGTCGACCGTGAAGCAACAGACACCACGGCGATTCTCTATACCTCCGGCACCACCGGACGCCCGAAGGGCGCTCAGCTGACCGTCGGGAATTTGTTGTCCGCCGGTGAGATCGGCGCCGAGAGCAGCCGCGGAAACCCATCGGACCGCACCGGAACCGGACTGCCGCTCTTTCACATCTTCGGCCAGGGTTCGGTCATGATGGCAACCTTCACCGGCGGCGGATCACTGTCCCTGCTCGCCCGGTTCGACCCCGCTGCCATGCTCGACCTGGTCCGCCGGGACAAGCTCACCATCATGGCCGGTGTCCCCACCATGTGGAATGCCATGCTGCACGCCGCCGCCGATGTGGACAGCTCCGACTTCGAACAACTCAGGATCGCAATCTCCGGTGGCGCATCACTTCCCGGTGAAGTCGCTCGCGCCTTCGAAGCACGGTTCAACTGCACGATCCTCGAGGGTTACGGCCTCACCGAGACGAGCGCGTTCGGGACTTTCAACAGCATCGACCGCGTCGCAAAGATCGGATACACCGGCCGCGCCGTACCGCGCACCGAGGTCGAGGTGCGTGATCACGACGGAAATGTCTGCGAGGCAGGCACAGTGGGCGAGGTGTTCATCAAAGGACCGACGGTCATGAAGGGTTACTGGAAGCGCCCTGAAGACACCGCCGCCGTTCTTTCCAACGACGGATGGTTCCGCACCGGAGACCTCGGTGAGACCGATCCCGACGGGGACCTTCGCATCGTCGACCGAGTGAAGGACCTCATCATCCGTGGTGGATACAACGTCTATCCGGGCGAGGTCGAAGAGGTGCTCTACCAGCACCCCGACATCATCGAAGCCGCAGTGATCGGCATACCCGACGACTACTACGGGGAGGAAGTTGCCGCAGTGGTGGCCGTGCGTCCAGGCTCCGACCTCGAAGCAGACGCCGTCACTTCGTGGGCTCGGGAACGTCTCTCCGCCTACAAGATTCCCCGAGTCGTCCAGTTCATCGACGCACTCCCGAAGGGTTCGACGGGAAAGATCCTCAAGCGATCGATCGACCGAACCGAACTCCTCGCCCAGAAGCAGAACTGAAAACACAGGTGAGCCCCGGCGAGATTTCGCCGGGGCTCACCTGTTCACTCGCTCAGAGAGCGTCGAAGTACTCGATCTGCGGGGCGCCGGCGAGGAAGGGCGCCATCGCCTTTCCTGCAGCCTGGAAATGCTCGGACGTTCCGTGAGCCTTGATGGCAGCACCGTCCTGATACAGCTCCATGAACTTGTAGGAATTCGCATCCGTTTTCGATCGGATCAGTTGATACAGAACCGTTCCGGGCTCCTCCGTGCGCACCTTCTCCGCAAGTTCGGCGATTACGGCTTCGAACTGCTCGCCGCTTCCGTCCTTGACGGTGATATCCGCGATGACAGCAATCATTCGTTCCTCCAAAAGTGTTCCGGCAGTATTCGAGTGTTACCGAGAAACCTACAGTTTCACTGCGTGGGCAGTAGTCCGAACGTCGATGCCAATTGTCTGCGAGTGCTTTCTGCGTCGGTGTGGAGAATGCCGGCGATCCCCAATCGTGCCGCACCGTCGAGATTCTGTTGCAGATCGTCGATCATCACGGCATCTTCGGGCGCGACGCCCAGGCGCTCACACGCGATGGTGTAGATCTGACGAGAGGGCTTACGAATCCCGACTTCCGAGGAGATCACCACTTCGTCGGCCAGGTCCTCGAGGACAAATCCCGCATAACAATCACGCCCGAAAGCATTGGACACGAGCGCAACAGGGTGTCCCGCCGCCCGCACGTCTGCGAGCAGACGCACCATCTCCTCGTCTCGAATCAGCCCGGCTTGCATACGGTCGACCAATCCAACGCTGTCGACGATTGCGCCGTGCGCTCGTAGACGTTCTCCGAATCCGGCCTCGAAGGCCTCCTGGTCGATCTTTCCGGATTCGTGATCGGAGAGCAGCCTCTTCGAGACGTCGTCGCGGGAGAGCAGGGTCAACGGAAGTCGTGGGTCGCCGCCGAGCGAGGCCCCGAAATCTTCGAAGGCCTGAAGAACACTGGAGGTGAGAACTCCACCGAAATCGACGAGCACTGCCGTACGCGTAGGTGTCATTGCTCCATCAGACACCAAACATGAACCCGGCGTCAACATCAGTTTTGGCGCAGCGAGAATTGTAAAGTGTTGATCCACAACCGGTTGACCGTATCGAGCAGACCATCAAAAGTCACTCCGGCGGCGCCGTCCTCGCCGCCGCGGGATACGAAGTACCCGAACGCAAGTCGACTGATCATCCCGGAGAGTGCCCGAGACGTCAGTAGCGGATCCAGGTTCGCGTCCGCCAGACCGGCTTTCTGCAGCTTCTCGATACTGCGCGCGTTGCGTCGAACAAACGCGTCAGCACGCTCGAGGCGGAGAACCCGAAACTCCGGATCGATGCTTGCGACCTGCTCGAGCAGTCCCATCAGCTTCGCGTTACGTCGGTACGCCTCGAGGTACGCGCGGTTGCTCGCCGCGATGACCTCAGCTGGATCCGCGCCTTTCGGAGTGTGCGGCATTCCCGGATGCATCATGTCTTCGCGCGCAAGCTCCATCACTGCCGCGAAGATCTCCTCCTTGCTTGCGAAGTAGGTGTAGAAGGTACCGGCCGAGCACTGCGCCTCCACCGTGATGTCGATCAGACGCGAGTCCAGATAACCGGTCCGTTCGAAGACGGTGCGAGCCGCATCGATCAACGCTCGACGCGTACGCAAACCACGCTGAGTGGAGGGGAGTTCCCGTGACACTGTCGACGAAGCATCTTCGGAGCCTGTGCGTGCTGCAGCCATGCTCCAGTTATACGTCAGACGCCCGCTACCGGTGACCGATAGCGGGCGTCTGTTCGAGACCGAAGGTATTACCTGCCGTAGAGATGCGCGCCCGGAACTGCGTTCGGATCGTCCCGAACTTCCTTCGGGTTGGTCTCTTTCAGCACCCAAGCGCTGAAGAAGGTCACCAAGCCCATGAGTGCTACGAACACGGCAACCCATGTCGTGGTTCCGGTCTTCGCGATAAGTGCTGTCATGATGAACGGGGTGCCACCGCTGACCGTGATCGCAGCCAACTGGTAGGCCAACGATGCTGCCGAGTAGCGCACGTTGGGTGCGAACAGTTCACCCATGTATGCCGCGATCGGCCCGTAGGTCATCGACTGGAACACGCTGCCGACCGTGACTGCGATGAAGAACAGCGGCAGGGACTTGGTGTTGATCAACCAGAAGTACGGGAATGCCCAGACCACGATCGCTGCGGCGCCGATCAGGATCATCGGACGACGACCGATCTTGTCGGACATCTTCCCGGACCACAGCACTACGCCGACTGTCAGCAACGCGCTCAGGAGCGAGATGATGAGCAGTGAGTTCCGCTTCAACCCCAGTTCGGTTGTGCCGTAGCTGAGTACGCCGGCGATGCTGATGTAGAACAGTGCATTGGTGGCGGCCAGAAGTCCGCAGCCAAGCAGGATCTTGCGCCAGTGATCCTTGAGCGCCTGCGCCAGTGGAGCCTGAACGACGACGTCCTTTTGGTTCTTCTTGGCGTCTTCCTGCAACTCGAGGAATTCCGGCGTGTCCTCGACCTTCGTCTGGATGTACAGAACCACGGGGAAGAGCAGCGCGCTGGCGAAGAACGGAACCCGCCAACCCCAGCTCAGGAATGCTTCGTTGGAAATGGTCGCGGTCGCCACGAGGAAGACCAGGTTGCCCAGCACTACACCGAACGAGACACCCATCTGACCGAAAGTGCCTGAGAATCCACGCTTCTTGGGACTCGCGGATTCGGTGAGGAGAAGGACGATTCCGCCCCACTGGCCACCGCAGGCGAGGCCTTGGATGAATCGCAGTGTCACCAGAAGAATCGGAGCGACGACGCCGATTGCCGACGCACTCGGGATCGCGCCGATCAGGAACGTCGCGACGGCCATCAGCAAGAGGCAGGTGACGACAGCGGGCTTGCGTCCGTACTTGTCGCCGAAGTGTCCGGCGACCAAACCGCCGATGGGGCGGGCAACGAAGCCGGCCCAGAACGTACTGAACGAGAGCAATGTGCCCATCAGTGCGGATGAATCGGGGAAGAACACATGCGGAAAGACCAGTGCCGCAGCTGTTCCGTACAAGAAGAAGTCGTACCACTCGATGGAACTGCCGAGCAGTCCCGCGCCGAGAAGTTTGCGGTGAGCTTTCTTCTTCTTCCGTTCCTGATCGGACAGGCCCCCTGCCTGCGTGCTCGAATCCACTGCCGATCTCGTCATGGGTTACTCCTCGATGGGTCGGACGCTCGTCGCGCCGGGAGTTGAGAAGTGAAACCGGGCCAGAAGTAGAAACTGACACCAACTTCAACTCTGTGGCGTTGCGATCAGTCTGCGATACAAAAAGAGTGATGTCAATCACTGAAATGCATTGCCGCATAAGGGACTAAATCCCCTATCGATGCTTGCCGATCACCACGACGAATGGCCGGCTCACCTTGTCGGCGGCCGGCAATTCGTTTGTCAGGCAGATCTAGTTCGGTACCCGCAGTTCACGACGAAGAATCTTGCCGCTCACTGTTTTCGGCAGGTCATTCATGACCTCGACGATGCGTGGATACTTGTATGCTGCAAGCCTTTCCTTGCAGAACTCGACCAGATCCTCGGTGGTCGCCTCGGCACCGTCCTTGAAGGACACGAAGGCCTTCACGGTTTCGCCGCGATACGGATCCATGACACCGACGACGGCAGCCTCTCGTACGGCAGGGTGTTCGTAGAGAACATCTTCCACTTCGCGTGGCCACACTTTGAAGCCCGAGGCATTTATCTGATCCTTCATCCGGTCGACGATGTAAAACCACCCGTCGCCGTCCATGAATCCGATGTCGCCGGTGTGAAAACGCCCGTCCGGCATCGCATGTGCGGTCTCGTCCGGCTTGTTCCAGTATCCGAGTGCAACCTGGGGACCGGAGACCACTATCTCGCCGTACTCCCCGATCTGTACCGGCCTGTCGTTCTCGTCCACCACCTCGGCGTACGTATTCGATACCGGAACGCCGACAGCAACGGCCCCCGACGCCGGATCTACCGGCGCTTCACGCGAATTCGGCACCACGATCGCCGGGCTGTTCGTCTCGGTCAGCCCGTAGCCGTTGTGAATGTAGTGACCGAACTTCGCCCGGAACGCTTCCAACGCCGCGTGCGGGATCGGCGCGCCACCTGAATAAACCGACTCGAGAGAGCTCAACGATTCCTTCGAGACTGCGGCGCTGTCCGTCCACGCGATGAATACGGTGATCGCTCCGATGATCGCGGTAGCCCGATGCTCCGAAATCGACTCCGCTGCAACGATGGGATGGAAGCGGCAGGTCAGAATCGTGGGCGCGCCGGCCAGGAGTGGAGCCGCGACGTGCCCGATCAACCCGGTGATATGGAACAGTGGCGCCACCGCGAACATCGCGCCGCCGGGGCGCAGCCCCAACCAGTCCCGATAGATCTGCGCTGCGAACACGACATTTGCGTGCGTGTTCATCGACCCCTTCGGCGGGCCGGTCGTCCCCGACGTATAAGGAAGGTAGGCAAGGTCTTCCGGGGACAGATCGACCTTCTCGGGCTTCTGTCCTCGATGAGCCTCGATCAGTTCCAATAGGTCCGGAAATCCATCATGACGAATCCTGGACGCCGAACCGAAGATCCGTTCATCGTCGCGCGACTGAAAATCCTGTTCCGACGTGGTGATGACCAGTCGCACTTCGGTGCCCTCGGACGCAGTCGCCACGGTCTCGGCCGAGGACTCGAGACAGATGACTGCTACCGCGCCGCTGTCCGCGAGTACGGTGGACAGCTCACGGTCCCGGTACATCGGATTGACCGGAACGACGACAGCGCCGAGTTTCCAGACTGCGACCGTCGCGATGACGAACTGCGGAACATTCTGCAGGACAAAGGAAACTCTGTCGCCGAACCCGATTCCGTCCACGGCGAGGGCTACGGCAAGCGCGTCCGACATCTCGTCGAGCTCGGCAAAGCTGACAGTCCTGTCGAAGTACCTGATGATCGGGGCGGTGCGATCGCGCTCCAGCGACGCACGGAACATCGCGAGGGCGTTGGCATGCTCGATGTCCACGTTCGGCGGAGTGTCGGCGTCGTAGTTGGCGAGCCACGGCTTGCTCTCGTACACGTTGGTCATAACTCAGCTCTCGAAGTACCGACGCGGATTATCCACCAGCATGGTGTTGATCTGATCCTCGGTGACGCCGCGCTCGAGCAGCGTGGGAATGACCTGATCGCTGATGTGGGTGAAATTCCAGTTCGGCACTGCGGCTGCCTTGGCCTCACTCGAGAACCAGTCGATGAAGCACGAGGCATCATGTGCCAGAACCATTTTCTCGGCATAGCCACGGCGGGCCAGTTCCACGACAGTGTTCACCCGCTCCTCGAACGGCAGCAGAACATCGAGACCGAAACGGTCCATCCCGAGTAGCGAACCCGCATCGGCAAGTGCACACAGGTAGTCCAGGTCGGTCGAATCACCCGAGTGCCCGATGACGACCTTGCTCAGATCTGCACCTTCCTCGGCCAGAACCTTCTGCGCAACGAGGCCCGATTCCGTGTGCGGGTTCGTGTGAACCGTGATCGGTACCCCGGTTTCGACCTGCGCCTGACCGACCGCTCGCATCACACGCTCGACACCGGGAGTCAGACCAGGTTCTTCGATGGCGCACTTGAGGAATGACGCGCGGATGTCTGTGCCGGCAATGCCGCCCTTGATGTCCTTCACAAATAGATCAACCATCGGCTCGCGCACGTCGAACAGCAAACCTGGACCGGTGTAATGGAATTGGAACGGAATGTCGTTGTACGTGTAGACGCCGGTGGCGACGATGATGTTGAGATCGACCTGCTCGTTGATCCGCGCAATACGCGGGATGTAGCGACCGAGTCCGATGACCGTGGGATCGACGATCGTGCTGATCCCTCGCGACTTCAGTTCGGACAGCTTGGTCACCGCATCGGCTACTCGAGCCTCCTCGTCCCAAGGCTCCGGGTAGTCGGGATAGTTCTGACGCATCTCCTCCCCCAGAACGAAGACATGCTCGTGCATCAACACCTTTCCCAGATCGGCTGTGTCCACCGGCCCACGAACGGTTTGTACTGAACTCATCGATCGAACCCCTGACTGTGATCGCCATCACTAATATGAGACAATGAGCTAGTGTGTCTCACGTCGCTTGGTTCGTCAATAGGTTCGACCCACCCGAAGCCCACCTCTGTTCGACCGCCGAAATTGTGCAGTACCGGACAACCGGAGAGAATGTCCCGATGCCTACCGACCTCGAACGCCGACGCGCGATCGACACCGCCGCGAGCATGTACCTCGCGGAGGAACCACTCGACATGTCACTGCTCGCCGAACGTCTCGGAGTAGGCCGCGCGACGCTCTACCGCTGGGTCGGCAATCGCGACGAACTGCTCGGAACAGTGCTGGCCGAGGCCACCGAACGGACATACAGGAAGGCGATGTCACAGGCGTCGGGGCAAGGTCCGGAGTACATCCTCGACGTCTTCGGACGCGTCATGCGGTCGGTGGAATCGTCGACCGAACTGCGAGCGCTGACCAAACGCGAACCGATGGTGTTCATCAAACTCGCGATGATGCCCGGCTCCATCGAATCGATCTCCGCCTCCATCACCGCCGAAATCTTGCAGTCCCAGGTCGACGCCGGCCAACTGACGATCACGCTCTCGCCGCAAGTGCTGGGCGAAGCTCTCGTTCGCATCTGCGACGTACACCTCTACGCCCCTCTACTCGGGCGGGAAAAGGCGGAGATCGAGACGGCCCTCGACCTGATCGCACTGCTCCTCGGCGTCACCCGTAACTGACGGTATCGACTGCGTGAGCACTGCTCCGACACACGGCCCACCCGAGTCCTCAGACGTCTGATGAGTTGTTACGCTGTCGGTACCCCCACGAGAGGCAAGCCGTGTCCGACGACCACACAGGATTCACACTTCGCAGTGGTCCGCTGGTGCCGCAACTCGAACAGTTGCTTCGCGGGCGAATCAGGCAAGGAACGTGGGCGCCGTCCGAGCGCATACCGAGCGAGGCGGCCCTTGCCGTCGAACTCGGCGTCGGGCGTTCCTCGATTCGCGAGGCAATCCGCCTCCTCGCTCGCGACGGGCTACTCGAAGTCCGACACGGCGTCGGCACCTTCGTGGCTGCCGCGTCCGAACTCGAGCACGTCGACGAATTCACCAAACTGCTTCGACGCTCACGCATCCTGGAGGTCTTCGAAGTCCGTCGCGCACTCGAGATCGAGGCCGCCAGACTGGCCGCGGAGCGGGTACAACCCGAGGACCTCGACGGCCTGCGGCGGCGACTGACCATGCGACACAGTCATTTCGAGGGTGACGTTGAAAAGTTCGTCGACGTCGACCTCGACTTCCACACCGAAGTCGTTCGGTTGTCCGGAAACGCGGTTCTACTCTCGCTGTTCACGTCGGTGCGTCCACTCCTTCGTGAATCCCTCGTCGAGATGATGGCCCACGAGGCCGGCGTCCCCGACACCTCACATGCCCATGATCAGTTGGTCGAGGCCCTTCAAGACGCCGACCCAGAAGCCGCGGTAGCGGCAACCCGAGCAAATATCGACACCGTCTTACGGCGGTTGCGTGTGCTCGACGCCTAAGAGAGGTTAGTTCTCGTGCAACACCCCAATGGCACAGTACTGTCGACCGAACACGTGGATCTCGTCCGCGACGGCCGATACTTGTTGAAAGACATCAACATTTCGATCGAACCCGGGCAACACTGGGTACTCCTCGGCGCGAACGGTGCAGGCAAGAGCACCCTACTGAGCCTTCTCGGAGCAACCGCCCACCCGACTCGCGGTTCCGTCTACGTCCTCGGGCACAAGCTGGGCCGAGTCGACATGAGGGAACTGCGGATGGACATCGGGCACGTGAACCCGCGTCACACGATCGGAATTCCGATCACCGTCCGCAACGTCGTGATCACCGGCCTCACCAACACCACCGAGGTAATGCCGCGGTGGTCACCGACGCCGGAGCAAGAGGCTCATGCCGACGCACTGATCGATCTACTCGGGATGAGTCCGCGTTCGGACGCACTGTGGCCCAACTTGTCCCAGGGCGAACGGGGGCGAGCCCTGATCGCCCGTGCACTCATGGTGGAACCACGCCTGCTCCTGCTCGACGAACCGGCGACCGGGCTCGATCTTGCTGCGCGCGAACAGCTCTTGACGGCTCTGGACGATCTCCGCAATCAGAACCCGTCACTTGCCAGCATCCTCGTGACGCATCACATCGAAGAGATTCCGAGCACCACCACACATGCTCTCCTGATCAAGGACGGCGTCGTGACCGCCAGCGGCCTCGCCGAGAATGTGATCACCACCCAGAACATCAGCGAGTGCTTCTCGCATCCCATCGAGATCGAGCGTCGCGGTGGTCGGTGGAATGCACAATCCAGACCGCGCGAAAGGGTCTGACCGACAGGATTTTCAGAGACGTCTGGCGCCGGGCCCCTCCCGGCCCAGTTCGTCTCCCGGGTTGAGCAGGTTGCAGGTCTTGAGTGACAGACACCCGCAGCCGATGCACCCCGTCAGTTCGTCCTGCATCCGGGCGATGGCCTGCTTACGATCCTCGAGTCGCCGATTCCACTCCGTCGAAATCTTGCGCCAGTCCTTCTTCGTCGGGGTCCGCCCCTGCGGCAACGACCCGAATACTTCGGCAACTTCGGCCAGAGGTATCCCGAACCGGACTGCCAACTGGATCAAGGACACCCGCCGGATCGAGTGCCGCGGGAACTTCCTCATATTTCCCGCCGTCCGCTCCGCAGGAACCAAACCGAGTGTTTCGTAGTAGCGCACCGCCGACACGGCGACGCCGGTTCGCGCCGATACCTCACCGATCGAGAGAAGTTCGTCACTCTTACGGATCATTCTGCCTCCCAATGGCTGCGCGACATTGACCTGAAGCGCACTTGAGATTCTACCTTCGACAACATGCACTCCCCCACCGATGCTCCCGCCGGAACCTGGCGGCAGCTCCTGAGCGGTCGATACCTCGGCACCGCTACCGTCCTCGCAGGCGGCGTCGCGCTGTACGCGACCAACGTCTACCTGACGACCAGCCTGCTTCCGACTGCCATCGACGACATCGGCGGTCAGCAGTACTACGCCTGGACCGCGACGGTCTTCCTCATCGCTTCCGTCATCTCCTCGATGTTGGTCACCAACGTCCTCGCCGCCAGGGGACCGCGCGGGGCCTACCTGATCGGCCTCGCGATCTTCGCGCTCGGCACCGTCGTCTGTGCGGTCAGCCCGACCATGGAATTGCTGTTGGTCGGCCGCACGATCCAGGGTTCGGGAGGTGGCCTCCTGGCTGGTCTCGGTTACGCCGTCATCAATGCCGCGCTCCCCAGACATCTGTGGACCCGCGGGGCCGCGCTGGTTTCGGCAATGTGGGGAGTCGGCACCTTCGCCGGCCCCGCAATCGGCGGCGTCTTTGCTCAATTCGGAGCCTGGCGATGGGCTTTCGGCGTTCTGGTTGTCGCGACGATCGCAGTCGCAGCCCTCGTCCCCAGCGCGCTACCGGCACATGAACCGGGCAGCACGACCAGTAGCCCGGTGCCGGTCCTCTCACTGGCATTGCTGACTGCGGCAGCTTTGCTGGTCAGCGTTGCCGGAATTCTGTCCAACCTCGCAGTGACCGCAGCAATGGTTCTCGTCGCTGTGCTGCTACTGATCGCCTTTGTCGCCGCTGACCGTCGCTCGCGCCACGGCGTGCTACCGCCGTCGACGTTCAACGCGTCGTCGCTCAAATGGGTGTACCTGACCATCGTCGTCCTCGCTGTTGCGTCGACCGTCGAGACGTTCATTCCACTCTTCGGCCAACGACTTGCCGGACTGGCACCGCTCGCGGCCGGATTCCTCGGGGCCGCACTCGCTCTCGGCTGGACTCTCGGCGAAATCCCGAGCGCCTCGGCGACTACCCCTCGTATCGTGCGACGAATCGTTGTCAGCGGTCCGATCCTCGTCGCGATCGGGTTGGGCATCATGGCAGCATTTCTCACCGAACACGCCGGCGCCGGTGCGATGGTCGCGTGGGTGATCGGACTGCTGGTCGCCGGCGTCGGAATCGGCATCGCCTGGCCCCATCTTGCAGTCGGTGCGATGACCTCGGTCACCGATCCCGGAGAAGGTGCGCGTGCCTCCGCTGCCATCAACACCGTTCAGCTGATCGCCAATGCCTTCGGCGCGGCCCTGGCCGGAGTGCTGGTGAACATCGGCGAACCGTCGACGCTTCGTTCTGCGCAATTGCTTCTCTTCACCTTCGCCGCTATCGCGATCATCGGCATTGTCGTGGCAGCTCGCGCGCTTTCTCGAACGCCCGACAAAATCGACAGCCCCGAAATCGTTCACGACGCTCGCTAAACTGTGGAAAACCCACACGGAGGAGTTGGCCAGTGACAGAACCGGATCCGGGCACAGTGGAAACCGACTTCCCGAAAACGGGAGCTCCCGCACAGCGCGCGCTGATCGGAGCGGGCTACACCCATCTCGCGCAATTGACGTCCGTGTCCGAGAAGGAACTCGGCGGTCTGCACGGGATGGGACCGAAGGCTCTGAGGATTCTGCGTGAAGCACTCGCCGAACGCGGCCTGAGCTTCGCCGACTGAGCTCTCACATCAGACCAGGCTCGCCCGAACCTGGTTGCCACCTTCGCGCTTCGCTTCGTACATCACCGAGTCCGCGACGCGGAAGAGTTCGGCAAAGACTTCGTCGACGGACTCACCCGGATGCCGGGGCGCGGTGCGGACCGCCATTCCGATGCTCGCGCTCGTCGGTGGATCATCGGTCGCCCCGTCCATTGCCGAGCGGATCTGTTCTTCCAGCCTCGCTATCACGCTGACCGGCACCCGCTCGACCACGACGAACTCGTCACCGCCCACACGGGCGGTCAGTGCAGCTTTGGTTGTCCACAGGCGAATACGCAGCGCCGTTCGCAGGATCGTGCTGTCCCCAACGTCGTGGCCGTAAACGTCGTTGATCGTCTTGAATCGGTCGAGATCGATCACCACCACGAGAACCGCGTCGGCCTCGGTCACCGGAGGCCCCATCAGATCCTTCACACGACGCGAAAGTCCGCGACGGTTGAGCAGACCGGTCAACGGGTCGATGTCGGAAGTAGTGGCGTCGGATCCCAGAACTGCCAGAACCATTTGGGACACCACGGGAATCACAATGATGGTGGCCATCACGACCGCGATTTTCGCCAACCCCAAGCCGACGTCCGCTGCTGGTCCGAACAACAAAGTCCACCCCGAAAGCACCGTGACAATCGAGGCGAAGACCAAGTGACCGACTTGGAGTTTCGGATTGTGGAAGAACGCAATATAGCCGCCGATCGACGCAAACACGACGCACGCGATGAGCCGTCCCATCGGTTCCGAGTCGGTTGCGGCGGCCGCCGCAATCGCAACGTCGGAACCCACGACAAAGGTGTACGACCACAGCGGCGTCGGCGGAAACAACCACCAGATCAGGGCCGCGCCGACGCACAGGACGATGACCATGAGATTGACCGCTCGCCAGAACGTACCTTGCGGACCGACGTCACTGAATCGCGCCGACAGCAACACCAACCCCATCCAGAGTGCCGTTCCGCCGACCAGCGCCCGGCAGGAAGTCAAGAACCCGCGGTCTTCGAGGTACCTGCTGAAACTATGGAACTGGTCCGGCAACTGCCACCAGCGCATGACAACTTCGACGAAACCCTTCATCGCCGGTCAGCCGATGCAGGTCTGCAACTTTCGGGCACACTTCGACGTAGCGGACAAGCTGATTTCCCCCCGGAGCACACTGGCATATCCGGCAGCATAGTCAGCTGCAGCAGACAAACCAACCGTTCCGCCGGATTAGCGATCGGGCCTATACCCAGCCCCCTCGGCTACTACTCAGCAAGGATTTGAGTAGCGCTTCGCCCTCCCTGTCATATCGATCAAACGCAGTCACATCGATCAGCTCAGTGCGTCGTAGGCAGCCGATACGTACTGCGCCGATCTCTCGGAACCGAGCAGGCCCGGCCCCATCTTGTTCATCACGTACGAGAAGGTCATGCGCTTCTCGGTGTCGATGATGATCTGCGAGCCACCCCAACCTCCCCAGAAGCAGATTCGCCCCTCCGGAATGAACGGGACGGACTCCGGCGTCGGCAATCCGAATCCGACGCCGAAGCGGACCGGCACACCGAGGACGAGGTCGACCCCGTACGACTGCTCCTCGAAGATCTTGTCGATCGTTTCCTCCGACAGCAGGCGAACGTCACCGACCTTGCCACCGCACGCAATCACCGATTGGATCCTTGCGAGCGCCCTCGCATTCGAATGACCGTTGGCCGCACCGATCTCGGCGGCTCGCCACCCGTCGGTCCACGAACCTGTCGCGTCGGCCGGCGGCGCGGTGAAGGTCTTCACCATGATGTTGTCCATCCCGAGTGCCGCGATGTCGATCGGCAACGGCGGTGGCGCAATCACATTCGAGACTCGCCCGTATTCGGACTTCGGCAAGCCCAGGCGGAAATCAGCATCGAGCGGACCGGCTATTTCCTCGTCGATGAAGCGGCCGAGGGTTCGACCGTCGATGCGCCTGACGACCTCGCCGATCAGGTGGCCGTAGTTGAGGGCGTGATATCCGGATGCGGTACCCGGCTCCCACCACGGAGCCTGCGTCGCCAACCGGGCTGTGGCGTACGCGTCGTCGCAAATGTTCTCCAAGGTGAACGGTTGATCCCATCCCGAAACGCCTGATGTGTGCGACAACAGTTGCCGGACCTGAATACGGTCCTTGCCCGCTGCTGCGAACTCGGGCCAGTACTGCGCGACCGGGGCATCGAGATCCAGCAACCCACGGTCGACGAGCATGAGCGCGGCCAGTGCGGTCACGGTCTTACTGCAGGACCAGACGTTGGTGACGGTGTCGCGGGCCCAAGGAGCAGTGTGCTCGACGTCGACCCAACCGCCCCACATATCGACGACGGATTCGCCGTCGATCGTCAGTGCGATCGCTGCCCCGACGTCCTCGCCGGAATCGAGATTGCGTGCCAGCGCCTCCTTCAAGCCAGAGAATCGCTGGTCACATACGCCTTCGATGTTCGCCACTGACAGCCTCCACAGGAAAGTTAAAACTTGACGTCAACTTCAACTATGTTGAGTATGTGTCCGATTCACCTGTGGTGTCAATCACTTCAAGTGTCAGAGTCGGCTCAGACCAACGGGATTCCCTTGGCGATGCGCCGACGCAGATCCCAGAGATAGAAGTTGTAGGGGAACATCCGCAGAATCTTCGGGCTGAACCGATTGACCAGCGCGGCGACGCGCATGGATCGGTCGAAGTTACGCTGCTGACGCGCTGACCACGGGAGCCGCATTTCGTCACGAAAGGCCTGGGGCAGGAACCCGGTGGTGACAAATCGGTTGAGCGGACCGACCACGGGATGCAACAGCTTCGGCGTGAAGGTCGCCGACGCGATCCCGTAGAGATGCTCACGAATCGTCTCGTCGATCGCCACCTTGCCGAGGTTCTCGTTCCAGTAGACCTCGAACGCATCCCGGTCCGCCGGCCACATGTCGCGTCGCATCTGAAGGGTTGTACCGAACGTGGCGCTTCGCTGATAGAACGCATCCTGGGTGACCGGATCGAGATCCCCGTACAAGATTTTGTAGACGTCCTCGAAGCCTCGGTACAGGCAGGCGGCTACCCACAACTGCAGCTCGGGATCGAACGCGTTGTATTCGACCGCGCTGTTCTCATCGGAGCGTACGTGCTTGTGAGAGCCGTTGACTGCGCGTCGGTACAGCTTCTTTTCTTCGTCCGTCGCCAGGCTCGCGACGGCGAGATACGTCAGCGTCGTCCGGGTTCGCTTCACCGGATGCCGATCCAACCGACCCGTCTCGACCTTGCTCTCGTACACGCCGTACCCCACCGCCGGGCGCGCCAACTGCATGATGACGTTGGCGCCTGCGGCCAACAGTCCGAGCCCGGACATCGCCTTTTCGACCTCGGCGTCGATGTCGACCGCCTGGACGCCGACCGCTCCGATGCCGCCTGCCACCGCTTCCTCGCGCCCGTCCATCGAATCCCTACTCACCGTCATGGCAGAACCCCTTCGAGTCGATATCTGCGAACGCATGTTCTCAGATGAGTGAAACGCCGAAATGCCGAGATGTCAAGCAATCTCGGGATGCAAAGATGGTCTTCATGAATGACCAACCGCGTTCGTACGGTGGCGTCGACGGCGCGCTCCGCGTAGCCCAACGGCGAGAGACGCTGATCGAGGCCGGTCTGGAACTCATGGGCTCCGCCGAGCCCGAACTGACGGTCCGCGGAGTGTGCAAGAAGGCCGGTGTCGCGGCGCGGTACTTCTACGAGAGCTTCACCGATCGTGATGCTCTGATGTCGGCCGTCTACGACACCGTCATCACGGACATCGCCGTTTCAACCCAGGCCGCGGTGGACGCCGCCGAGACCGAACGAGGCAAGGCGCTCGCCGGAATCGCGAACATCGTCCGCACGATCGCGCAGGATCCCCGTCGCGGACGTCTACTGTTCTCCAGCGCCCTGACGAGCCCTGTCCTGGCCGAGAAACGACGAGCGTCGACGACGATATTCATCGGTCTCCTGGCCGCCAACGCCAAGACCTTCTACCGATTGAACGACAGCGGCCACTTGACGCTGACGGCAACCTTCCTGGTCGGCGGCCTGGCGCAGACCCTCAGTGCATGGCTGGACGGATACATCGACGTGACGGAAGAAGAACTGGTCGCCGAATGTGCAGCGATCCTGCTCGCTCCCGCCCTACCTCCGTCTTGAGCTCCTGATTCAGTCCCAGATCCCGATGTTGTCGAGGTGAGCGAGAAGTCGAGCAGCGCCGTCGGAGAACTGCAGACTCATCTGCGCGTCCACCTGTTCTCGATCGTGCTTCTCGAACGCCTCGATCAAAGCGTCGTGGCTCGATACCGCAAGCTCACCCCAGCCTGGATCCGTCGCGTATAGACGAGCCGGGGTGTACCGAATCGCGCCGAACAGGAACCATGCCAGCTTCGCACCACCCGCAGCGCGATTGATCAAGCGGTGGAATTCGAATTCGCACTGCTCGATCGCAGCTGCATCCGAAGCGTCGACCGCCCCTCGCAAATCGGCGTTGAGTTCCGTGAGTTCCACCAGTTGATCAGCTGTGATGGTGTCCATCGCCCGCAAAGCCAGCTTGACTGCGATCTGCCCCTGCAACCAGAAGATGTCTTCGATGTCTTGGCGACTGAGGGGCGAGACGAGATAGCCGCGATGCGGAACCAACTCGACCATTCCCTCGCCGCGCAATGCGACGAGGGCTTCTCGCACCGGCGTGACGCTGACACCGAGGTCGGCTGCGGTTTCGTCCAATCTGACGAACTCGCCCGGACGCACAGCGCCGGACATGATCAGGTTACGAACGTGGTTGGCCACGTCCTCCGACAACTGTGGCCGTCTCCTCAGCTCAGATGTCGCCCTCCGAGTGCGTGCAGACGTTGCCACAACCGATCCTCACAGTCCGTACGTTTTGCCGATGATGTCTCGCTGAATCTCGTTGGTACCACCATAAATGGAGGACACAAGAGTCTTTCGCACATGGTGCTCCATGTCGAACTCAGTCGCGTAACCGTACCCACCCATCATCTGCATCCCCTCGAGCGCGACCTTCTTGGCGGTCTCGGTCAGCTTCAGCTTGGCCATCGACGCTTCCCGCGGGAACATCTTGGTCGGGTTGGCGTCGACCATTCGGGCAACGCTGTAGACCAGCAGACGGCCGCATTCGATCTCCGTGGCGAGATCCGCGATCCGGTGACGAAGCGCCTGAAACGATCCGACCGGACGGCCGAACTGCTTACGCGTGGTGACGAATTCGAGGGTGTCGTCGAAAGCGCGCTGCGCGGTCCCGAGCATCATCGCCGCGAGGATGAGGCGTTCGATGTTGAGTCCGGCCATGAGTTGACGCCAGCCGTTGCCGACTTCCCCAACCACCGCGTCCTCGGGCAGGAATGTGTCGGTGAAGTAGAGATCGTTGACCTCCTTGCCGCCCATGGTGTCGATTCCACTGATCTTCAATCCGGAGATGTCGGCCGGGACATGGAACATCGTCAGGCCCTCATGCTTGCCTTCACCTCGGGATGTGCGAGCCACCAGAAGGATGTTCTCGGCGAAGTGCGCGTTGGAACACCACGTCTTCTGGCCGTTGATCAGCCACCCACCGTCGACCTTCTCGGCGCGGCAACTCAAATTTCCCACGTCGGAGCCTGCTTCGGGTTCGGACATCGAGATCGACTGAGACGCGCCACGGACGATCCCGCCGAGCACTGCCTCCTTCTGGGCTGGACTGCCGAACTTCTCGTATGCAGCCCCGGTGATGACGGTCGGGCCCAGTCCACCGATCGGCGCCATGCCCTTGGCGGCTTCCTCCAGGAAGATGCACAGGTCAACCGTGCTTCCGGCAGATCCGCCGTACTCCTCCGGGACAGTCAGCCCGAGCCAACCCAATTCCGCCATCTTCTCGTAGAACGCCTGGTTGTGGTTATGGGCGCCATGATCGGTCAGCAGGTCTCGCTGCTCACGGGTACCACTTTCCTTCTTGCAGAACGACGCTACCGACTTGGCGAAATCAGACTGCTCCTGCGTGAAATCCATGTACATCGAAAACTCCCGAGTGAGATGAGGCTGGAGGCTTGTCGGAGCTCGGTCCGACGCATACTGTGACTACCAGCACAGTAAATCACATCACATATATGTGATGCACCGACATATGGAGGATCTGAAGAACATGACAGAACAGCTCGGCCGCCAGAGCACGTCCACGTCGACAGATCCGAAATCGGACGATCACACCTTCGCGAGCCTCGACCCTCGCAACGATTCCGTGGTCGCGCAGCACCCCATTGCAGATCAGCAAGAGATCGAGAAAGCGGTCGCCGCAGCACGCACGGCGTCGAAGTGGTGGGATCAACTCGGATTCCAAGGCCGCCGGAAGGTGCTCGGCAATTTCCGCGCCGCGATCGCCACTCACGCCGAATCGATGGCGGCGATCATTTCCGCCGAGACCGGAAAACCCAGCGACGACGCCCTTCTCGAAGTCATGCTGGCCGTCGAACATCTCGACTGGGCGGCACGCAACGCACAGAAAGTATTGCGCCGCAGACGCGTCGGTGCAGGACTGATCAGCGCCAATCAGTCTGCATCCGTCGGCTACCGGCCGATGGGCGTCGTCGGTGTGATCGGCCCCTGGAACTATCCGCTGTACACACCGATGGGTTCGATCGGCTACGCACTGGCCGCCGGCAACGCTGTCGTCTTCAAACCGAGCGAACTCTCACCAGGCGTCGGCGTCGAATTGGCCCGGCTGTGGAACATCGCCGCGCCCGGACACCCTGTCCTGCAGACCATTACCGGTGACGGAAAAACCGGTGCACTTCTGTGTTCGTCCGGTGTCGACAAGATCGCATTCACCGGCTCGACGGCTACCGCAAAGCGCGTGATGGCCGCCTGCGCGGACACCCTCACTCCCCTGGTCGCCGAATGCGGCGGCAAGGACGCCATGCTGGTGGACTCCGACGCCAACCTCGATGCGGCCGTGAGCTTCGCTGCATTCGGGGCAGTGGGCAACGGCGGACAAACCTGTGCCGGCGTCGAACGAATCTACGTCGCAGCGCCCCTGTACGACGCCTTCTTGTCCAAGCTCACCGCCGCGCTTCAGGACGCCCACGCCGGCGCCACCGACAGCTCGACCTACGGGCCGATGACGCTGGGAAAGCAGACTGCGATAGTCCGAGGCCAGATCGAAGACGCTCTCGGTCGCGGCGCGAAAGCTGTACTCGGCGGACTTGATTCGTTCAACGGTCCGTTCATCGATCCGATCATCCTGACGGATGTTCCGGAGGATTCCACGGCGATCACCGAGGAAACGTTCGGCCCGAGCGTCGTGGTGAACAAGGTCGCCGACATGAACGAGGGGATCGAGCGTGCCAATGCGTCGAAGTACGGCTTGGGCGCCTCGGTGTTCACCAAGAGTTCGTCGAAGGGTCGAGCGATTGCCGAGAAGCTCGAATGCGGTGTCGTCACGGTCAATTCGGTTCTCGGATTCGCCGGAATCGCCGCCCTGCCGTTCGGCGGGGTCGGCGATTCCGGGTTCGGGCGTATCCACGGAGCCGATGGGCTGCGTGAGTTCAGCAGTGTGAAATCACTGGCCGTTCAGAAATTCAGCGCTCCGTTGGACCTGCTGACCATCGAACGAAAAGCTCGGGACATGAAGATCTCTCGTTGGATGCTGGCGAAGCGCCACGCAAAGTCCTGAGAGGCCAGGCGATCAGCCGGCGGTGACGAGCACCTGCTCGTCACTGTCGGCTGCTTCGAGTTCACGAACCAGCGGGAGCACCTTGGCCCCGAAGTACTCGATCTCTTCCTGGAAGTGCAGGAATCCGCCGAGAATCAGATCAACACCGCGACGGCGATATTCGACGATCCGATGGGCGATCTGTTCCGGCGTGCCGATCAGTTGTGAGCGGAAGCCGTCGTTGTACTGAACCAAGTCCTCGAACGTCGAATCTGCCCACATCCCGTCCTTGGACGAGGTCGACGCGCCGGCTTGTTGGACTGCATTCTTGAAACCCTCGACTGCGGGACGGTTCGCCTTGGCGATGATCTCGCGCAGCGTGTCTTTTGCTTCGGCCTCGGTGTCGCGGGCGATGATGAACCCGTTGAGTCCGAACTTGACCTCCCGATCGTTCTCGCGAGCAACACGGCGGACGTCGACCAACTGTTCGGTGACGCCGTCGTAGTCCTTGCCGTTACTGAAGTACCAATCCGAATAGCGACCGGCGTTCTCACGGGCTGCCGCCGAGTTACCACCTTGGAACAGTTCGGGATTGGGTCGCTCCGGAGTGTTCAGAGGCTTAGGCTTTAACGTGAAGTCGTGAATGCGGTAGAAGTCGCCACGGAAATCGACGTCGTCCTCGGTCCAGATCTTCCGAAGAACCTGAAGGAACTCGGCGCTACGCCGATAGCGCTCGTCGTGCTCGAGCCACGGCTCGCCCAGATGAGTGAACTCGTCCTTGAACCAACCACTGACGACGTTGACGGCAAATCGACCGTTCGACAGGTGGTCAGCGGTAGCGCCCAATTTTGCCAACACTGCCGGCTGCCAGAGTCCGGGATGCACGGCGGCGATGACCTTGAGCTTCTCGGTGGCCAAGAGAAGCGCAAGGCTGAAGCTCGTGGATTCGTGTTGGAACTCGGCACCGTAGCTCGCCTCGTAACGAACCTGACTCAGGGCGTACTCGAAGCCGTTGTTCTCGGCGGTCTGCGCCAACTTCTTGTTGTACTCGTAGTCCCAGCTGGTCCGCTGCTCGATGTCGGAGGTGACCAGACCACCACTGACATTGGGCACCCAGTAGGCGAACTTGATCTCGTCGGCGATACGTTCAGTAGACATGAATCCAGCAAACATGCAGTTCCCGGGGGTTTCCAGGGTAGCGATCACACAGGTTGTAAGTGTTGGGTGGGTGCTGCGACTGTGAAACGGTGGCAGCATGACTGCTGTGGACATTCAGGAGATCGCGCACCGCATCACCAGTGAAGACGAGGCGCTCTCGGTAGCGTCACAGCTGTCCGACGAGTTCGCGGCAGGTGCCGGCGTCCGCGATGCGCAGCGCCTCCTTCCCCACGACGAGGTTCGCACCCTGGCGCAGTCCGGTCTGCTGGGGCTCTCGGTGCCGAAGGGGTTCGGTGGCATCGACGCGAGCACCGAGACGTTGGCCGAGGTCTTCCGCCTACTCGCCGAGGGCGATCCCAGCATCGCGCAGATTCCGCACAGCCACTTCACTTTCCTGGAAGCGCTCCGGTACCAGGGGTCTAACGAGCAGAAGCAGTTCTTCTACGCCGAGGCGTTGTCGGGTAAGCAGTTCGCCAACGCCCAGAGCGAGCGCGGCAACAAGACCATCGACATCGACGGCACGACTCTCACACCCGACGGGGAAGACTTTGTGCTCGAAGGTCGAAAATTCTATTGCACAGGAGCGCTTTTCGCAGATTGGATCGTGGTGCGTGCCGCCAATGCGGATCAGTTCACCGAGACCGGCGCACAGGTGAAATCCGCGGTCTACCTACCCCGGAATACTCCCGGACTGTCCATCGTCGACGACTGGGACGGCATGGGGCAGAAGACAACTGCGAGCGGAACCGTGACACTCGAATCCGTGTCGGTGCCGCGGTTCAACGTCGTACCCTTCACATCGTTGTTCACTCACCCGACCACCTACGGAGCACAGGCCCAGATTCTGCACGCGGCGATCGACACCGGCATCGCGTCGGCCGCATTGCGCGAATCCGTGAAACTCGCGGCAAAGGCGCGGCCCTTCTTCGAGGCGAAAGTCGATACAGCGGTGGAGGATCCACTGCTCGTTCAACTCGCCGGCGAAGCGGCAATCGAGGTTCGCGCTGCCAGATCCCTCTTGGCGGAAGCGGCGCGATCGATCGACGTGGCGCGTCGTAATCCCACCGAGGACTCCACGGCCCGAGCATCCATCGACGCTGCAACTGCCAAAGTGGTCGGTGCCAGAGCGTCATTGGCGGCCACGAGCACGCTGTTCGAGATCGGTGGCACCAGAAGCGCGGGCGAATCAGCGAACCTCTCGCGATTCTGGCGTGACGCACGCACACACACCCTGCACGATCCGACGAGGTGGAAGGTCCAACACATCGGCCGCTGGACGCTGTCGGGGACAATCCCACCGAGGCACGGGCTGCTGTAAACACTCTCAGTCGGAATTTGTGTATCCGCTGATCAAGACCTCGAGACCTTCCAGGTAACTCTCAGTCGTCGTCCCTCCCGGCCAGTCCTCGAGCACCTCACTGAGTACCGGCAGTTTCTCGGGACCGATTTCTCGGATCTTGACCGCGAGAGGTGACACACTGCCTTCCGGTCGTGTGGTGGTGTCGTAGATGTTGAGCAGTGCACCGAGTGTGTAGTTCCACAGCGCTCGATAGACCAACAGTGCGCGGCGCGGCGACATCCCGAGTTCGACACAAGCGGCCATTGCCCGATCGACCAAGACCACAGCGCCGCCCCCGCCGCGCCCACCTCGCTGAAGCAACTCGATGATCCAGCGCTCCGATGCCAGCGTTTCGAAGATCGCGGTGAAGATCGTGCGAAGCCGTTCGACCTGATCCTGCGGCAGGATCAGCGCGCCGAGATCTTGCGAGTACACATCGAGAACCGCGCTGATCAGCTGTTCCTTGTCGCCCACGTGCCGGTACAGCGCCATCGGCGTGGTGCCGAGCGATTTCGCCAACGCGCGCATGCTCAACGCGTCGGCGCCGCCGGACTGGAGTTGCCGTTTCGCCTCGTCGACTATCTGCTCCGACGTGATCGTCGGGGGACGTCCGAGCCGCGGTGATCTCGGTTCCATCTTTTCGGCCATCCGTCGATTGTGCGCGCCCCTGCTACGACGCTCTCGCCCGGGGAACCCCTTGCATCTCAGTCGTCAGCAAGGTAAACCTAACTACTTATGAGAACGCGTATACAAATTAGGTACCTGCAATGACAACAACAACTCGAGCGGTAGCTGCACCGGCTCTGGTCCTCACAGCCGCCGCGGCAGCGCAGTTCCTGGTGGCCTTCGACATGTCGGTCATCAACGTCGCGCTGCCAGACATCCAGGAATCGCTGAACTTTTCCGACGCCGGGTTGTCCTGGGTCGTCAACGCGTACGCCCTCGCCTTCGGTGGACTGCTGCTTCTCGGCGGTCGTCTGTGCGACGTGATGGGCACTCGTCGAGTTCTGGTTTCCGGGCTTCTGCTGTTCGCCCTCGTCAGCATCGTCGGCACCTTCTCCGTGTCCGCCGAAATGCTTGTCGGAGCTCGGGCGCTTCAAGGCGTCGGCGCTGCACTGATCGCGCCAGCCGGGCTCGCCGCCCTCAGTCAGGCCTTTCCCACCGGACGCGCCAGAGCCAAGGCATTCGGCATCGGCGCAATGTCGTCAGCACTGGGCGGCGCACTCGGTGTCGTCCTGAGCGGCATTTTGACCGAAGGGCTCAGTTGGCGATGGGTGATGTTCGCCGGCGCACCGGTGGCCCTGATCGCCGCGGTCGCAGGTGCCCGTGGCCTGCCGGCCGGCCAAGCCGCTAGAGGTGGCTCCCTCGATCTCCCCGGAGCCATCTTGGCGACGGCCGGAATCACCGCCCTTGTCGGCACAGTGATCGCCACTGAATCACATTCCTGGACTTCGGGTTACGTGCTGGGTGGATTCGCACTCACGGTCGCCCTGCTGACTGCCTTTGTCGTAGTCGAAAGCCGCTGCGCCACACCACTGGTACGACTGTCCACCCTGCTTCGACCCCGAATCGGACTGGCCAACGCCATCATGTGCCTGGTGTGTGCGGCCCAATTCAGCGCGTTCTTCTTCGTCTCACTCTTCCTGCAACGCGGGTTGGGCTATTCACCGACCACCACCGGTCTGGCTTTCCTGCCTTTCTGCTTCGGCCTGGTGATCGGCATCCTCGCATCCACCAAACTCCTTCCGCGCTACGGAGTTCGACCGCTGCTCGTAGTCGGAACAGCAGTCGCCGCAATCGGGACTTTCATGTTTTCGACCATGAACCTCGACAGTCCCTTCTGGGCCGTCATCCTGGTGCCTTCGCTTCTGGCAAGCATCGGCATCGGTCTGTCGTTCATGCCGCTCAGTAACGTCGCCACCGCCGACGCTCCCCCCGAAGAAGTCGGCATGGCATCAGGGCTACTGAGCACATCGCGTCAGATCGGCGGTTCACTCGGACTAGCCGTTCTCGTGAGCGTCGCCGCTTCCTCGACGGCGCGTTCGGACTGCGCACCGACCGAAGCACTGGTTTCCGGATACTCCCAAGCCCTCTTCGTCTGCTCCGGCCTACTGCTGGCCGGCACCCTCCTGTCCTTCTTCTTCCCACGAATGGATCGTTGACCTCAGATGTTCACCACCCGAACCGCATTCGGCATCGTCTCGGCGCTTCTCCTCACCGTTGCCGGTGCAAGCGCGTGCAGCAGCTCCGCCGAGTCCGAAACCGCTTCTGCAACTCGCTCCGTCACACACGAACTCGGCACCGTCGAAGTTCCGGCCTCACCGCAGCGCATTCTCGCGCTCGACGAGTACGCGGGGCTGAGTGCACTCGCACTCGGCGTGAAGCCCACCGTCGTCTACAGCACCCTGCGATCGGACGTCGCCAAGTCGATTCTGCGCGAGCAGGGCGTCGAAGTTCTCGACAAGCCGACTTTCTTCGCCAACCCCGCCGTCGAAGAGATCGCGTCCGTCGAACCCGATGAGATCCTGATGAGCAATGCCGGTCCACTACCGAGCCTGTTCGCGCAGATCAATTCCGTGGCGCCAACCTTGGTCCTCCCGTACTCGGCGCCGTGGCGTGATGTGCTCGAACAAGCTGGGGCACAGCTCGATCGAGGCAGCGAAGCAACCGCCATGATCGGAAAGCTGGAATCCGGCCTCGAAGACGTCAAGTCCGCGGCTGCCGGCCAGAGCCTTGCGATCCTTCTCGGCTACAGCGGAAACCTGTTCACCGTGCCACCGACCACTCCCATCTCCACACTGGTCACCGAGGCCGGATTCACCAGGCCGGTATCGGAAGTCAACGCGACCAACAATCAAGACACCGGCACGATTTCGCCCGTCTCACCTGAACTCCTACCCGAGCATGCGGCGCAGACCGTCGCCGTACTTTCCGGGCAGCAGTACGACGCATCCATCGTGCGAAACACTCCACTGTTCGACAACCTGACACCCGACCCGGCGCACGCATTGGACGTCAGCGGCGATCTCTGGTTCGGCAGCCATCCTTTTGCCATCTACTGGATCATCCAGGATCTGGACGGCATCGCACATGGCAAGGGGCAGAACAGCATCGGAACCCTCGACAGCGCCGACGCGCGATGGGCGGCGTTCAGCGCGCTCTGACGTCCTGACGGAAGGTCAGCGGAGAAACACCCACCCGGGTGGCGAAGAATTTTGTGAAGTTCGCAGAATCGTCGAACCCCAGCTTCGACGCCACCTGGGTGACCGTGTCCGTGCCGAAAGACAGCAGACGTTTCGCTTCGAGCACCACACGCTGATCGATGTACTGCTTTGCCGTCATTCCGGCAGCAGCTCGGGTAGCTCGCAATACAGTCTTCTCGGAGTACCCGATCTTGTTGGCGTACTCCGAAACCGAACGGACCGTGGCGAAGTCACGTTCGACAACGGCATGAAACCTTTCGAACACGTCATTGTGCGCCAGCACGGAACTCTGTTCCTGTCCACCGAGGTGGGTCAGTTTCAACAGAATTGCTGTCAACGTGTGCCGCAGAATGGCCGCGCGAACGACCGGCGCAGAAGTATCCGGACAACCGTAGTTCAAGTTCAGGTGTTTCATACCCGTGCTGATGGTCTCGAGGTTCTCGCCGGACAACTGCCACGCTGCCCGCCGACTGTGAGCGTTCCCGTCCAACAACTGCTGGCTGACGGCATCGAGCGACGAGGGTGTGAACAGAACAACCATCGCCTCGAAATCCTGGATTCGCCCCCACTGTTGCACCTGCCCCGGTCTGACCCAGAACACGGTTCCCGGGCTCACCGCGTAGTTGACGAAGTCGATGGTGTGTAGCGCCGAACCCTCGGTCACCAGCGCGAGTAAGTGAAACTGCGGGCGTTGGGGGCCGACGAACTCTGCACTACCCCCGTTGATGCGAATGGTGTCCAGGCTGAGTACTTCGATCTCGGTCGCGTCAGCCACCGAAGACGCGTACCCGACGTCCCGGACGGGTACTTGTCTGTTTTTCACTAGTTCGGGACTCATCTTCACCGTGACCGAATACCCGAATGCGACATACCGTCAGAGTATCAATCAGTTCGCGCTCGGATAGGAATCAACAGTGCAATCGACAGGCTCGAAAACAGCAGGCACGACGCAACTCACCTACGTCTTCGACGCCTATTGCGGGTGGTGTTTCGGCTTCGGCCCTGCTTTGACGGAGTTCGTCCGTCAAAATGCCGATTCCATCAACTTGTCCGTGGTCAGCGGCGGACTGTTCACCGGTGAACGCGTCGCACCCATGTCTTCGGCTCCGTACCTGAAATCGGCCAACGCCACCATCGCAGCCCAGACCGGCGCCGCTTTCGGTGACGGATATTCACAACTGGTGTCTGACGGGCGGTTCGTCATGGATTCGACGGATGCTGCGATCGGACTCGCCGCGCTTCGCACACAAGATCCGACTCGCGCACTCGACATCGCGGGGGCCATGCAGACCGCGTTCTACCGAGACGGTCGCAGCCTCTCCGATCCCGAGACCTACCGAGCCATAGCGAAATCGCTCGGGCTCGACCCATCTGCCGCAGTGTCTTCCCTGTTCACCACAGATTCGAAGGACGCCGCCCGCGCCGATTTCGTCCGGGCACGCAGGCTCGGCGCCACTTCGTTTCCGACGCTGTTGTTCCACGGGAGCGACGGGTCCGTCGTGAAATTCGGTTCTCCGACCAGTACAGCAGCCGATCTCACCCGCGACCTGAAGACGTGCGTGCGGGCGTATGCGGTGGCTTGACCCACCCACTTTCCGAGCGAAAGGTACGTTCAGCGCCTTCAGTACGCCGAACGTACCTTTCGCTCAGCGTGACTTCACCCAAATCACTCCGGCCCCCCTTCTGGTTTGATGAACACCGAACGAATCGCACCAAAGGGGAACGACAGTGGTTTCAGATCCGATCACGGGCCTGGAGATGGAACTTGCCGACATGTGGCAACGAGGACGCGCCCAGGCGCGCACCTATGCGCGTGCAATTCATCCCAAACTCGATCCGGCGCTCTACCCGGTTCTTGTCATCCTGAACCGTTCCGATGCCGTGCGGATGTCCGACCTGATCTCCACGCTCGATATCGAGAAGTCCACCCTGACCAGGCAAATTGATGCCGCAGCTCGGCTCGGCCTGGTGGAACGGATCCCCGACCCCGACGACGCTCGCGCGAAGCTGGTGACCCTGACCCCTGAGGCTCGGACGAAGCTCACGACGATCCGCAATCATCAGATCGATCGTTGGCGCGCCCGACTCGCAAAATGGGAAACTGACGACATCACCACGCTGACGGCCTTGCTGCACCGACTGGGCAGTTCCGAGGACTGACAACAAAGTAGTTGTGCAGTGCAACCAACTTGATCTATAGTTGCAAATATCAACTATTCGAGGGGGTGGCCGTGATCACTCACGACAGTGCCGAGGCAATCCTCGACAACCTTCGCGCCCTAGTCCGGCGCCACCGCGAGGTTTCGTCGACCGGCTCACGCCAACTGTCCCCCGGCATGTTGCCGGACCCACTCGGCGCCCTCCTCTCGCAGTTGTCGGCCGCAGATTCCACGAGATCGACGGATCTGGCGGAAAAGTTGAGAGTGACAGTCTCGACGCTGAGCAGACAGATCACACACGCCGAATCTTGTGGATACATTCAGCGGCGACCGAACCCGGACGACGGACGGGCATCGCTCCTGTCCTTGACTCCACTCGGCGTCCAGACCCTGGTCTTCCATCGTCGCGCCCAGGCGCAGCGACTCATCGACCATCTCGACGGATGGACCGAAGAGGACGCCGTCGACGTCGCATGTGCACTCGATCGACTACGCCGCTCGACCTGCCCAGAGTCCCACGCGGCGCACTGACCGACGCTGCACGATCAGATCGAATCATTCTCCGATGCAAGGATATTCATGAGTTCTTTCACGTCTACCGACGTTCCACCACCTCAGTCATCGACCGATGCGCCGATGACCCACAAGCAGAAGATCGAGGCACTTGTCGGGCTCCTACTCGGCATGTTCGTCGCATTCCTGTCATCGACGATCGTCTCGAATGCACTCCCCACCATCATCACCGAACTACACGGCACCCAGGATCAGTACACCTGGGTCGTGACGGCAACGCTGTTGGCTTCCACCGCAACAACTCCCATTTGGGGCAAGTTCTCGGATCTGGTGAGTAAGAAGCTGTTGGTCCAGCTGTCCATCACGCTGTTCACGATCGGCTCGATCCTTGCGGGCATGTCGCAATCGGTCGGCATGCTGATCGGTTTCCGCGCTGTTCAGGGACTGGGCCTCGGCGGCTTGCAAGCCCTCGTGATCATCGTGATCGCGGCGATGTTCAGCCCGCGTGAGCGTGGTCGATACCAGGGACCGATCGCAGCCGTCATGTCCGTCGCGACAGTCGCCGGCCCGCTGATCGGCGGCCTGATCGTGGACACCAGTTGGCTCGGCTGGCGCTGGACGTTCTTCGTCGGCGTGCCGCTGGCAGTCATCGCATTGATCGTCGTGCAGCGTACGTTGAACCTCCCGATCGTCAAGAAGGACGTCAGCATCGACTACGTCGGTGCAACCCTCATTGCCGCCGGTGTCAGCACTCTTTTGATCTGGGTCACTTTGGCAGGTAAGAACTTCGAGTGGGCTTCTGCGATGTCGTTCTTCCTCGTCGGACTCGGCGTCGTGCTGCTCGCCGCAGCGCTGTGGGTGGAAAGCAAGGTCAAGGAACCCATCATTCCGCTCCGCCTCTTCCGAGATCGGACTACCACGCTGGCGACGCTGGCAAGCATCGCCGTCGGCGTCGCAATGTTCGGCGGAGCAGTGTTCTTGGGTCAGTACTTCCAGATTGCCCGCGGCTACTCTCCCACTGCCGCAGGTCTTCTGACACTGCCCATGGTGATCGGTTCCATGCTCTCCGCCGGCCTGTCCGGGGCAATGATCACGAAGTTCGGGCGCTGGAAGGGCTTCCTGATCGCCGGTGCCGTCGCAATGTCGGCAGGCTTCTTCCTCCTCTCGACCATCGATCACGCGACGCCGATGTTCTGGGTCGGACTGTTCCTCTTCGTGCTCGGCGCCGGGATGGGCATGGTGATGCAGAATCTTGTTCTCGCAGTTCAGAACACCGTCGCGCCTAGCGATCTCGGCACCGCAAGTTCGACGGTCTCGTTCTTCCGCTCACTCGGCGGCGCGGCAGGCGTGTCCGTCCTCGGCGCAGTGCTCTCCACTCACGTTGCAGATCTTACGACCAAGGGACTCAGCGCAATCGGGGTCGATCTGAGTGCCTCCGGAGGGTCCGGCGCAGGGCTGTCGAACCTCAACGAACTACCCGAAGCGATCCAGGATGTGGTCCGCGCTGCGTACGGCGATGCCACCGCACGGGTCTTCCTCATCGCCGGAATCCTGGCTCTGTTGAGTCTGATCGCGATCGCCTTCATCAGGGAGAAGGCGCTTCGGACGGAAAGTGGTGACGAGCAACTCCTGGCGAAGATCGCCGTTCCCGGTGAGATCGATTCCGACACCGTCGATGCCGAACTTGCGCTTCTGACCGAAGGTGACGACGAGTTGCAACGACGAAAGTAGCAACCCAGAAACAGTTCCGCGTACCGTCCGGGTGATTCCGGCGGTACGCGGAACTGTATGGGCAGCTGGGTGCGTCAGGTCGCAGCGATCACGCCTGCGACCGGGATCCGGCCGAGAACTGCAACCCGGAAGTCCACCATCGCGCGTTCCACGTGATTGGCGCTCGAGACCACAACCACGCCCGTTGCTCCTCGATCGGCGAGAATCCGCGCAGAGTTGAGCGCGTTCTCCACCGTGGACCACGACGTTCCTTCTTCGGTGATCCGGCCCGGGTCGACGCCGTTGGCGACGAGCCACTCGCGCATCGCCCTGGCTTCCGTCACTCCGGCCTTCGGGGCCCCACCGCTCGTGATGATCGGAGACTGCGGGTACTGACGAGCCAGCTGCAGCGCCGCCTGAAGTCGGTCGACCAGCATCGGACGCATCGTGCCGTCGTCGAAGAGGCCGGCGCCCAAGACGACGATGTTGGTACCCACCGGGTTGAGGTCGAGCAGCACGGGCGACTGGCGCGTCAGCGTCTCAGCACCCGTGCACGCAAGGATGAGAGACCGCACCGGCGTCTGGCAGCCGCCGACAGTCGACAAGATACCGTTGACGACCGTGGTCGGTGTGATGTCGGCGCTCGCTGTCGCCGGCGAAAGGCCCACGCCAGCTGCGGCGATCACCGAAGCAGCGATCAATCCCTTCGTCACAGACCTGCGAACATTTGCCATGTAGCCGAACCCCCAGATTGTCGGTTGTCCAGCACACGGTAGCGAACATTTCGCCACGGTTGCATCATTTGACTCAAATTTACTGTTCACTGACCGTCACACAGACTAAACATAAATATTGGGCAACAATTCGGGTTCGAAACCGTCATCTACCAGCATCTCGTATCGACGCGCCCGCCGCATTACCTATCTGAGCAGCAGAGTCACCGAGAAGGTTGACAACGCGGAACGGCAACAATTCGTTGTCACAGATCACGATGTTGCATCCAGGTGTTCCTGCCCCGTCCCGGCCGAGGTGTCGAAGATCAATTCAGGGTTCGCGAAACCGACAAGCTCTGCCGGGTCTCGACGGGCGGACCACCCGAACCGTGTGTGGGTGGCCCGACATACGGCGCCTGGCCATGTCTCCCCACCGGATCGCCAGCCCTCCGGCTCGTTCACCGAGAACCACAGACGCATCACGTTTGGGAAGAGTCCGCCTCCATACCGATTGCGCGACGCGCTCCCAGCGCCATGGTGACTTGCACAAGATCCTTCGGAGACGACAGGTCAAGTCCCGTCAGGGAACTCGCCTTTCGCAGGCGGTACACCACTGTGTTCGGATGTACGTGTAGCTGCCGGGCGGTGGCGGCTCGATCGAATCCGGAGTCGATGAAAGATTCGAGCGTCTCGAGTACCGCGCTATCGGACTCCAACGGCAACAACACATCTGCGAGTATCGGCAGCGCAGCACTGAAGCGGGTCAGTTGATACTCCACTGCAAGATCCTCGAGACGGACGACCCCACTGGTGCGTCCGTACTTTCGGGCAACGTTCAGCACCTCGCGCGCCTGCGTGACCGCCGCTGGAATTGCCGTGGGCGCCGCGACGTGTACAGCGGCAACCGTCGATGCACCGATGACCTTCTCGAGATCACCCAAACGTCGACACAATGACAAATACTGCGGACTCGACGCCCAGTTTCCCTCTGCAGGTTCCGATTCCACAATGGGAATCAGTACGGCTCCGCCGCTGCTCCCGAGCACCCCGAGGGCTTTGTCACGTCCCACCTGATCGAGCTCTCGTTGCAGGTGGCGCACCTTCCTCCGCTCGGCGACGGCAGTGTCCACCTCGGTCGAGGACTCGTCGTCATTCCGCTCGACGTGCAGAGCCACCACCCAGTACAGGCGCGCCAACCTGATTCCCACCTCGTCGGAGACGCGATCCACGTCGACACCCGTCGAAAGTGCTACGAACAGGGACCTTCGCGCCGAATCCTCGTCCGTCTGGGTGGCGTGGTCGGAACCGTAGCCGGCAAGAACCGCGGACGTGGAGGCCGCGGTGTATGCATTCAGGAGTCGTCCGGTGCGGGCAAGTGCAACACCGTCTTCCGGGACCGCCCATTCGCTGATCGTCTCCCACCACAACCCTGCTGCCAGGTGATATGCGCGCAGTACCTCACTGAGCGGAACCAATTCCTGCGCCCGTTGACGAGCCGATTCGCTGATGTCGGCGAGCAACTCGGGCGCCAGATCTGCGCCCGTCCGGAGCATCGAAATGAACAGTTCCAAATTTCGCCTCACGATGGTCGTCACGTCGTTACGCAACGCCTCGTCCGGAAGCAACCGGTAGAAGGTGACGTCGCGGTGGACCAGATCGACCGTCGCATTGACCAGCGGATGGGTGCGTTGCGCCAATCGGTCGGCTAGAGATCTGCCGCCAACCACTATCGGTTCGAACGGCAGACCTTTGTTTCCTGACACAAAACCCTCCACAGAATTGAATTGCCACCACAAGGCCGACCTGCCTTTTTCCTATCACTATGTAACCCACGCCACTCTCGAATTCACAATCAGCGGCGTACCTGGAAGTCCCACCTTCGACCAAATAGGAGCCTCGAGTGACGTGGAAAACGCACAGCGCAGCCATTCTGGCAGGCGTCGTGGCTGCCGGTTCGATCGCGGCACTCGGGACCGGTGTGTCACATGCCGAAACGCATGCCAGCCCCATCCAATACGTCGCTCTCGGCGATTCCGCGGCGGCCGGCCCGCTGGTCGCCGAACAAGATTCATCGGCGCCGGGCTGCCTACGATCACTCGACAACTACCCTTCCGTGGTGGCGCAAAGACTCGGCGCCCACCTCACGGATGTGACCTGCTCGTCGGCGCGATCCGCCAACGTCACGGACACCGCACAAACGACGTTCTCCGGTCAAGTACCGCCGCAGGAAACAGCATTGGGGCCCGATACCGACCTCGTCACCATCACAATCGGCGCCAACGACATCTCGTTGTTCCCGACAGTTCTGAGCTGCGTAAATCCTCTCCCCGAACCCACCGGAACGTCCTGCCGTGACAAGTTCACCGCAGGCGGCGTCGACCAACAGCGACAGTTGGTCGAAAATGCCTCCGCAGGTTGGAGTTCCATGCTCGAATCGGTTCGCGACCGAGCGCCCTCGGCGCGCATCGTCGTGATCGGATACGGAACATACATCGCCGCTGACGGATGCCCCGGCACCCAGCCGTTCTGGCCGCGCGACGCCGACTATCTCCAGAGTGTGATCGACTACGGCAACACGGTCATGGCAGCAACGGCGGCCCGTCACGGCGTCGAGTACATCGACATCACCGAAGCCACTGCCGGGCATGACATCTGCACTGACCCTGCCACTGCTTACTACACCGGAATCGTCCCTACCCAGCCGGCGGTTCCACTGCATCCCACTGCGGCCGGGATGCAGGCGATCGGCAAAACCGTCGCCGACGCTCTGTCCTGAGCCTCTCCCCCAACACAATTCATTCAGCACTCGCGAAAAGGGTGGAACAATCATGTCAATTCAACGAGACGCTCCGCCGCTGCCGTCCATCGACGGCGCCCCTGTCGGAACACGCGACAAACTTCTCGGCGGCACACTCGTCGCTCTGTTTCTCGCAAACATGCTCAACTTCTTCGACCGGGCGATCCCCTCGGTCGTTGCCGAGCCGATCAAGAACGAGTTTTCGCTCAGCGACTTGCAATTGGGATTGATCACCTCTGCATTCACCCTCGTCTACGCAGTCGCAGGGCTGCCTCTGGGCCGGTTGGCCGACACGAAGAACCGTCCCAAGATCATCGGGATCGGACTCCTGGTGTGGAGCGGACTGACGGCAGCAACCGGTGCCGCCGGCAGCTATGTGCTGTTCATCCTCGCGCGTCTAGGCGTCGGCGTGGGCGAAGCGACCTTCACACCTGCAGCCAACTCGATGATCGGTGATATCTACCCGGCGGAACGACGCTCACGCGCACTTGGTGTCTTCATGCTCGGTTTGCCGATTGGCCTCATGCTCGCCTACTTCACCGTCGGCAAGATCGCCGAGGCATTCGACAGCTGGCGTGCACCGTTCTTCCTCGCGGCGATTCCCGGTGTCCTGCTGGCAGTCGTGCTCTACCGCATGGCAGATCCGGTTCGTGGTGGTTCCGAAAGTCCGGAGGCCCGCGCAGCCGCTGTTTCACAGGCACCGATCACCCGTCCGATCCGTCGTCTGCTCGCAATTCCCACGCTTCGTTGGCTCATCCTTGCCGGACTGACGTTCAACTTCGCCGCCTACGCAGTGAATTCGTTTGTCGTCCCGCTTCTGATGCGCCAGTACCACCTGAAACTGACTGCTGCGGCATCGGTCACCGGCATCATCGTCGGAATCACGGGCTTGATCGGCTTGCTTCTCGGCGCTCGCTACGCTGACAAGGCCAGCGCACGCTCACCGCGCGCACGGTTGATGATCGGTGTCGGAACCTCGGCATTGGCAGCACCTTTGACGGCACTGGCACTGTTGCAGCACGGCGGGAACGTCGTGATGTTCACGCTCTTATTCTCGGCCGGGTGGTTGTTGGCCTACGGCTTCTACATCAGCGTCTACCCTGCCATTCACGACGTCGTGGTTCCCAGGCTCCGAGGCACTGCGACGGCGTTGTTCTTCGCTGCCATGTATCTTCTCGGCGGATTCTCGGGACCAGTTGCCGTGGGCGCGATTTCGGACTGGTTCGCCAAGCGTGCGCTTGCCGATGCCGGTACCGGGAAGTTGGCTCAGTACGCCGGCGACGGGTTGAACTCGGCCATGTATCTCGTGCCGATCATGTTGGCGCTCACTGCGGTATTCATCTATCTGGCCACTCGCACTGTCGGCAAGGACGCCGCGCGTATGCAAGCGGAGCTGAGCCAGGCCTGACCCAGGAGTTCACGGCGGTGGCGGGGCCCCGAGGCCCCGCCACCGCCGAGTTCAGTTGACCGTGATCGCCAGAGTTGCCAGCATGGACCGCAACATGTCCGGCAAGCGAGCGATCATTCTCTGCTCGGTTATCCGAACGGAGACGGGCGCTGCCAGCGTCGCTCGCCACAGTTCCGGTTGATTGTTCATCAGGTTGTTGTAGACCGAGAGCAGCTGACCGTTGATGTAGGTCCAACGACCGTCCCGGTCCGCCCAGTTGAAGTCCGGAAGCGGTGTTTGCACAACGGTATTGCCCACCGCGAACGAGAGCGGGTTCGACTCACGCGGCGGTACGACGCCAGGCATGGACGGTGATGCGGCGAAGGTGGTCAGGTAGGTCAACGAGCGACCGACGCTGCCGCGGTAGGCCTTCGCCTCGTCCCACTGATCACCCACCGACTGGTACTGCTCACGGCGCAGTAGACGCACATTGCCGTCGAAGACCGACTCCGGTGTCCCCGAAGCAATGTTGTCCCACGCGATACGGGCGTTCTCGTCGAGCAGCCCTGCCCGATCGAGCTCGGCGATGCCGTCGACACCGTCGTGAACCCACGCCATGTGCATGGGAATCAGATCCGAGAAGATGTGTTTGCTCATCGCAATCACTTTCCCCTGGAACCACATCACGTCCTCGGGGCGGATGTCGTGGCCGACCTGGAGAAGCGCCGCAACGTCCTCGGGTGCTCCCATCGACGTTGCGACCGGCGACCCGATGCGGTCGATCTCTCGCCACACCAGTGCCATCGCTTCGCTGATCGCTTGGACTTCCAGCACAACCCGCCCGTAGTCCAAGTCGAGGAGTCCACCGGCAAAAGCGGGCCCGACCATTCCGCCCATGCCTGCCCACTGCAGTTCTTGATGCTCGAGCTGCAGTCGCTCGTAGAACTGGAAGGTGTTGGTGAGGTTTCCGAGATTCGCGTGCACACCGTCGAAGGGAGTCCACGAAGCGAGATCGATACCTGCCGACTCCGTCCCGACTGCGAGCCAGTACTGCTTGAGCAGTGTCTGATAGCGGTGCGGAGCCACTCCCGATGCTCGGGCGGTATCGACCAAACTCCGCAGCGTCGCGGAATCCGACGGCAGTGAAGGATGCAGACCCCCCGCGGCTTCGGCGTTTGCGTTCACCGCTTCCAGGTCGAGGTACCTGTCGAGTTCACCGGTACCCGCAGACGCCCGGCCGCCCAGTACGACCGCACCGCCGATGCCTGCCGAAGCGACGAGAACTGTGCGCGCGAAATCCCTGCGTGTCAAAGACTTCCGCATACTCATTTCCCTTCGGCTTCGTCGAACGTCTTCGCCAGCCAGGCGATGTCCTGCATACCCAGCTGATCGGTCACCGTCTTGTACAGGTTGGTCACGTAATCGAGCGGCCCGCACTGCGACGGGAGCAGGTCCACGTCGCCGCCGTCTGCTCGATATGTCTGCGCCAATTGCTCTGCCTCACTGAAGGGAACGAGGAAGTCGTCCTCACAGGAAGAAATCAGAAGCTTCGAGGCCGGCGCCTGCTTTCCCAACGTGTTGTCCGCGTACGCCGCGGCCAGTGCCGGGATCGTTCGGGGCGCCGGGTTGGTGAGCAGGACGTCGAAGGGAACGAACGGGAGTCCGAGGTAGAGCGCCTGGCAGGACGCGCGGAATGCTGCGGCGACGTTGTGACCGATCGGAGTGAGATGATCGTCGAGCCGAACGTCGGGGTAGCCCGCGTCGAATCCGAGAATGCTCGAGAAGACGAAGCCGGAACCGATCCCACCGGCCGCCGTCTCCTCGAAGGTTGCCGGGTCGATCATCATCGCCTGGATGGCGCTGGCCTGCACGTTCAGTTCCGGCGCGTAGTCATGCGCCTGTTCCGCGGCGAAGCCCGCTGCGACACCGCCGCCGGCGACACCGTAGATGCCCACAGGGGTGTCTGATTCGAGACCGGCCTCCGGAAGCGCGAGTGCTGCCCGAACGCCGTCGAGCGTTGCCTTGCCCGAGAACTGTCCGATCGAGAACGGATGGGGAGCAGTGTCGCCGTCGTTGCCGACGTCGCTCATCATCACTGCCCAGCCGTGACCGAACATCTGGGCCACCGGGCCGAGCGCCGAGAACATCGCCGGGTCGCTCTGATTGCCGCCGGTCCACTGGTGACTTGGTGCGCAGTTCGCCCCCAGGCTGTCGTTCGCTTCGGCGTATCCGATGATCTTGCGATCGCCTGGCGCAGTTCCGTCCTCGGGGATCATCAGAATTCCGGTACTGATCACCTGGCGACCGAAGTGATCAGTGGTTGTGTACATGAGTTGGTGAGCCGAGACCACGTCCGGGCGGACCTGGTAGACCTGAACACTGACCGGACGCGCTTTGAGAAGGGTTCCGGGGGCGGTGCCGGGCTCGATTTCGGGCTCGTCGAACCACGGATCGTCGGACGAGAGCCCGAGTGGCGTCAATTCGGTAGAGATATCAGCGCCTTGAAGTGCCTTCACGACCAACGGGTTGAACACGTCGGCCAGGTCGACGGTCTCCTGCGCACCAGCCGGCGACCCCACCGCAAACAAGGCCACTGCCAGGGCCGATGCCGTTCCGGCGCGCCATGACCACCGTCGCCACGTCGAGTCAAACATCGTTCACAGGTTCCTTACTTTCGGGTAATGAGCACCCCTACACTCCCATTCACCTGCATTAACAGACAAGTCGGGCACCGATCCGTTGGCCGAAAACCTCGATCGGGCTTAGGCTGACGGCACCTGTCCGGCAAGTCTGGCGTGGGAGGTTTGTCTGTGAGTGCTCCGACCCGTGTATCGCGAGCTACCGGCGATTCACCTCGCGCTCGACCGCGGCCGTCCAATATCACGTGCAAAATTCTGATGGCCGTGACGGGACTGATCTTCGCCGCTTTCGTGCTCGTCCACATGATCGGAAACCTGAAGGTCTACACCGGGGCCGATCACTTCGACGACTACGCACACTGGCTACGCACAGTGTTCGAACCCTTCCTGCCATACGAGGGACTTCTGTGGATTCTTCGCATCGTCTTGCTCGCGTCATTGGTCGCACACGTCTGGTGCGCCTGGTTGCTCACCGTCCGTGGCCGCCGAGCTCGAGGGAAGTTTCGACGTAAAGGCTTGGGAATCAAGTCCTTTACCGCGCGCACAATGCCCGTCACCGGAGCAGTGCTGCTGCTGTTCGTCATCTTCCACATACTCGACCTCACGACCGGAACCCGACCCATCGGCAGCGCCGAGTACGAAGCAGCCACGCGCACGCAGAGTTACGCATACGACAACCTGATCGCCAGCTTCGAGCGTCCACTGGTGGCGTCGTTCTACATCGTCGCGATGGCTCTGCTGGCAATGCATCTCGCGCACGGACTCTGGAGTGCGGTCAACGATCTCGGCGTGACCGGCCAACGGCTGCGCCAGATTGCCGTTGCACTCTCCGGAATCTTTGCGCTCGTCGTGATGGTCGGAAACATGTCGATCCCCATCGCGGTGATGACCGGCGTCATCTCGAAGACAGGAGCGTCATAAGTGAACAGCTTCGAACTCGACGATCTGCGCAGCATCGGGACGCCGGTGGACGGTAAGGTCCCAGCCGGCGATCCGGAGACAGCCTGGCCCACTCGCAAACTCGACTACAAGCTCGTCAGCCCGCTCAACCGGCGCAAGTTCACGGTCATCGTCGTCGGTACCGGACTCGCCGGCGCGGCCTGCGCCGCCTCACTTGGTGAACTGGGCTACCACGTCGAATCCTTCACCTTCCACGATGCACCGCGCCGTGCACACAGCGTCGCCGCGCAGGGCGGCATCAACGCCGCTCGTGCCCGAAAGGTGGACAACGACAGTATCGCCCGCTTCGTGAAGGACACCGTCAAGGGCGGCGATTTCCGCGGCCGCGAGGCCGACTGCTTCCGACTCGCAGAAGAATCCGTACGCGTCATCGATCACATGAATGCCATCGGAGCACCGTTCGCCCGTGAGTACGGCGGCACTCTCGCTACCCGATCCTTCGGCGGCGTACAGGTGTCGCGCACGTACTACACGCGCGGGCAGACAGGCCAGCAGTTGCAGATAGCGTCGTCGCAGGCACTGCAACGTCAGATCGCAGCCGGAACGGTCAACCTCCACACCCGAACCGAGATGCTCGATCTCATCGTTTCGGACGGCCGAGCACAAGGGATAGTCACACGCGATCTCGTGACCGGTGAGATCGGCGCCACCACAGGCCATGCCGTCGTGCTGGCCTCCGGTGGGTACGGCACCGTGTTCCACAAGTCCACACTTGCGAAGAACTCCAACGCCACCGCCGCATGGCGAGCGCACCGACGCGGCGCGCTGATTGCCTCACCCTCGTTCATCCAATTCCATCCGACGGCACTTCCCGTCAACTCCGAGTGGCAGTCGAAAACCATTCTGATGAGCGAATCACTACGCAACGACGGCCGGATCTGGGTACCGGCCAAGCCCGGAGACGATCGCGAACCCGGCGACATTCCCGAAAATGAGCGCGACTACTACCTCGAGCGCAAATATCCGGCGTTCGGGAACCTCTCTCCCCGCGACGTCTCTTCACGGGCCGCCCGCGAGCAAATCGACTCCGGTCACGGCGTCGGCCCTCTGAAAAACAGTGTGTACCTGGATTTCCGCGACGCATTGGCACGGCTCGGCCGCAAGACCATCGAGGAAAGATACGGAAATCTGTTCTCGATGTATCGCGACGCCACCAGCGAAGACCCCTATACGGTGCCGATGCGCATCGCCCCCGGAGCCCACTTCACCATGGGAGGACTGTGGAACGACTACGACCAGATGACCTCCATCCCCGGCTTGTTCGTCGGTGGCGAGGCAGGGTGGGGATACCACGGGGCCAACCGCCTCGGCGCCAATTCGTTGCTCTCGGCATGCGTCGACGGCTGGTTCACCCTCCCGTACGCGATTCCGAATTATCTTGCGCCGCTGCTCGGATCAGCACCTCTCGAACTTTCCGATCCCGCTGTGACGGCAACGCTCAGTGACGTGAGCGGTCGGGTGGACCTGCTGCTCTCGGTCGGCGGAACACACGGCCCCGACAGGTTTCATCGACAACTGGGCGAGATCCTCTATGCGGGTTGCGGTGTCACCCGAACGGCCGAAGGCTTGACCAAGGCCATCTCCGAAATCCGAGCATTACGAGGCGATTTCTGGTCGAACCTACGAGTCGCCGGCAGCGGAAACCAGTTCAACCAGGAGCTGGAAAGGGCCGGCAGGGTAGCCGATTTCCTCGAACTCGCCGAACTGATGTGTGTCGATGCTCTCGATCGTGACGAGTCCTGTGGAGCGCACTTTCGGGCCGAACATCAAACTCCCGACGGCGAAGCACAGCGAAACGATCAAGACTGGTGCTTCGTCTCCGCGTGGGAAACCGCCAAGGACGGCAGACACATTCGACACGACGAGCCGTTGTCCTTCACCGCTGTTCCACTGCAGACGAGGAACTACGTATGAAAATCACCGTGGACGTGTGGCGCCAATCCGGACCGGAGTCGTCCGGTGCATTCGACACCTACCAAGTAAACGACGCGACAGTGGAGATGTCACTGCTGGAACTTCTCGACCGACTCAACGACCAACTCGTGGAGAGCGGCAACGAACCCATCGCCTTCGATTCCGACTGCCGAGAAGGGATCTGTGGGTCCTGCGGCATCACGGTCGACGACGTTCCCCATGGGCCGGTTGCGAACACTCCCACGTGCCGTCAGCACCTGCGCAGCTTCTCCGACGGTGACCGAATCAAACTGGAACCGTTCCGCTCCGCCGCTTTTCCGGTGGTCCGCGACCTCGTGGTCGATCGTTCGGCTCTCGACCGGGTCCTCGAAGCCGGTGGCTATGTATCGGTCAATGCGGGAACTGCACCGGACGCAGACAGCCAGCCGCTCTCGCATCAAAGTGCCGAAGCTGCACTGGACTTCGCCGCGTGCATCGGCTGCGGCGCTTGCGTAGCAGCCTGCCCCAACGGTGCCGCGCACCTCTTCACCGGTTCCAAACTGACCCACCTGTCCCTCGTCACGCAGGGCCGCAACGAACGTGGCAAGCGGGCCCGAGCGATGTCGCACCAGATGGAGGCCGATTTCGGGCCGTGCTCGACCTACGGTGAATGCGCGGAGGTGTGTCCCGCGGAGATACCGCTGACCGCGATTGCCGCTGTCAACAAGGAATCGATGCGATTCGGATTGCGGCGCAAGGACAACTGAGCCTCACCAGGCGCCGATCAGCTTCATCCACGCGCCGCCGATGATCGTCCAGATCAGGATGATCACGACGCTCATCACGAAACCGATTCGGAACCATTCCGAGGTCTTGATGTATCCGGAACCGTAAATCACTCCGGCCGGACCGGACGCGTAGTGCGAGATACCGCCGAACAGGCTGCCGATGAAGCCGAATACCAGGGCTGAGAACAGCGGCGGTGCACCGGTTGCCACCGCCGCGCCGAGAAACACCGCGTACATCGCGACGATCTGCGCGGTGTTCGACGCAAACAGATAGTGCGCGTAGAAGTACACCAAGGTCAGGATCGCAAAAGCCCAGATCCACGGCAAACCGTCGACACTCGAGGAGACCTGGGTTCCGATCCACGAGATCACGCCGAGTTCTTCGAGATGGCTTGCCATACCGACCAGAACGGCAAAGAACACGAGCGTCTGCCACGCCCCGGTGTCGTGGACCAGGTTGTTCCACGTCAGCACCTTGGTCACCAACAGGATGCCGATTCCGACAAATGCTGTTGTAGTGGCATTGACGTTGAGCTGCGAGCCCAGGCACCAGAGCACCAGCAGCAGAACGAAGGTGGCGGCCATGATCTTCTCGTTGCGGCTGATCGGACCTGCCTTGCGCAGTTCCTCCCTGGCTTGCTCGGGTGCTTTCGGAGTCTTCAACATCGTGGGCGGGAAGATCTTCGACATCACCCACGGGATCGCGATGAGACTCGCAATTCCCGGAACCGATGCTGCCAGCGCCCATTTGCCCCACGAGATGTCGATGCCGATCTTGGCAGCCGCATCGACGGCGACGGGGTTACCCGCCATGGCGGTGATGAACATCGCGGAGGTCACGACGTTGACTTGCAGCGACGTGAGCAGCAGATATGCTCCGAGCTTCTTGCGAGAATCCTCGGGCTCGGGATTGGAGTCCTCCAACTTGCTCAGTGAGACGATGATCGGATAGACGACGCCACCGGCGCGGGCGGTGTTCGACGGTGTCGCCGGAGCAAGTATCAAGTCCGTCAACGCCATTCCGTACGACAATCCGAGGCTCGACTTGCCGAGTTTGGTCACGAACATGAGCGCAACCCGTTTGCCGAGTCCAGTGACCAGAAAGCCCTCGGCAATGAAGAACGATGCGACGATCAGCCAGATCGTGGTGTTACTGAAGCCGGACAACGCTTCTGTCGGCGTCTCCGTCTGGGTGATCATGGCGATGGACAGGCCCACCAGCGCCACCGAACCCGTCGGCAGTGGTTGCAAAATCAACGCCACGATGGTGCCGACGAAGATTCCGAGCATGTGCATGCCCTTGGGGTCCACACCGTCCGGAACCGGCATGAAATAGATGATCAAGCCGAGGATGACGGGCACCGCAGCCGGGTAGTACCGCCTGAGCACCGATTGTTTCGACGGCTCCGTCGGCGGTGTGTTGGCCGGCGGTGTCTTTGCCGGCGGTGTCGTTCCAGCGAGAGACTCGGTGCTTTCGGATTTGGCCTCGGACATGTACATCTCCTCGACTTCTCGCCCCAGGTGATCGCCCCAGATCATTGTCCCCCAAACGTCCGGTTTTCGTGCGGTCAATCGAAGGTCGAGAGAATGCCCTCCTGCGGTATCCGATTCTCTGGATTCCGCAGGAGGGCTCATCCCGGGGCGCAGACAGCGGCCCGGGGCGCGACACATCTCCCTCATAAGGGTGCGCCAATCGATCAACAGGAGGCGCCGGCGTGCCGCAAGCTTGAATCTCGGAGAGACCCTGTTTCGGTGTTGTTCCAGCATGCCAATCGGCGCTCGTCTGCACATGGGTCGAATGGCCTGTTCAACTACCTGTTTCCGCTCAGCACCGAGTACACCGACGTTTTGTATCGGTCCGCAAAACAGGTATGTAACCGGGTAATTGAGCCTTTGTCGGCAAGCGTGTGAGACCGCGAATCTAGTCACGCCTCCGAACTGCAATCTGGAGACGAGGCCTTCACAGTCTGTCCACCTCAATCACATTTCAGCACTGACGATTTCGTCTACCGCGATATGCAGCAGAACACTCGATCCGCACGCCGAGCCGAGATCCCTGTCCCGTCAGACCGATCAAGGAAAATATCATGGGAAACCACCGGAAAAACAAACGTTCACACACCAAACGATTCGTCACGATAGCCGCAGGAGCAGGCGTTCTGACAATTGGCGGTGCAATCGTCAACACCGGCGTAGCCAGTGCGCACGACTGGTCGCAGGTGGCCATGTGCGAGAGTTCCGGCGACTGGAACATCAACACCGGCAACGGCTTCTACGGCGGACTTCAATTCACGCAGTCGACGTGGGATGCATACAAACCGGCAGGTGCACCGGCTCGCGCCGACTTGGCGTCGACAGCCGATCAAGTCGCGGCCGCGGAAGCAACCCTGTCAGCTCAGGGCATCGGCGCGTGGCCGGTATGTGGCGCTTACCTAGGTTGGGGCGGCACCACCCCTGATTCGACAACCTCGGCTCGATCGTCGGTAGGTTCAGCGGGCGACACGGTGACAGTCTCCGAGGGCGATACGTTGTTCAACCTTGCTGCTGCGAAAGGTATTCGTTGGCAGGATGTTTGGGTCATGAATGCGTGGATTGCCGATCCCGACCAGATCCGTGTGGGTGATGTGATCCGATTCTGAAGCAAATCGGCCGACAAAGTAGACCCTCGAATCGAGAACGTCGGTATCGGGCCGCCGACTGGTTGCGCCATCTATTGTCGGGAATGTGACGGAATCCGACGCCCACGAAGACTCGACTGAATCGACGACGGCTGATCACCCGAGAAGACGTCCACTGTGGCGTGAGATTCTGATCCTCGTTGTCGTCGCACTTGTCCTGAGTGTTGTCATCCAGAACTTCGTCGGACGCATATTTCTGATCCCGTCCGAGTCCATGGAACCGACGCTTCACGGATGCACCGGCTGCACGGGAGACAAGATTTTCGTCGACAGAATCAGCTATAGATTCGGGGATCCACAGCCTGGGGATGTGGTCGTGTTCAAGGGACCCGAATCCTGGAACGACGAGTATCAATCCATTCGATCGGACAACTCGGTGGTCCGGGCACTTCAAGGACTCGGATCCATCGTCGGTTTGGTCCCGCCGGACGAGAACGATCTCGTGAAGCGGGTAATCGCGGTCGGTGGGCAAACCGTGCAGTGCCTGTCCGAGGAAGAGGGGCTTCGAGTGAACGACAAGCCGCTGACCGAGCCGTACATCGACAATCGCATCTCAGGTAACGATATCCCCTGTCAGGGAATATATTTCGGGCCGGTCACGGTTCCCGACGGGAACCTGTGGGTGATGGGTGACAATCGCGGCGACTCCAAAGACTCACGATTCCATCTCGATGACGAACTGAGCGGAACGGTTCCGATCGACAATGTCATCGGCAAGGTTCAATTGATCGTCCTTCCCTTCTCGCGGTGGGGCACCGTGGGCTCGTTCGATCCGCAGTGACAGATCGAATCAGCCAGTTAGCCCGCATCTTCGGACGGCACAGTCGACATGACTCCGCTTTCGGACGATCATCGAGCACATCTGTTGCCGAGGGTAGGAGAACCACATGCGTGCACGACGCATCACCGCCAATCTCAAAGTCGCCGATGTCGGAGCCGCCAAGAGTTTCTACTCCGACTATCTCGGCCTGAGCACCGAAGAGTTCAACATGGGGTGGGTCGCTCGCTACACCTCTCCCGACACCGGCGCGAACGTACAACTCGTCACGCACGACGCCACTGCAGCCGAGGACTCGGTCATCTCCGTCCACACGGACGACGTCGACGGCGCCTACGAAGAGGCCCGAAGGCTCGGCTACGAAATCGTGCACCCCATTACGACCGAAGAGTGGGGTGTTCGCCGATTCCTCGTCCGGGCACCCGACGGCAACGTCGTCAACATCGTGCGACACCGGGACTGAGCACTGGAAAGACTCCATTCGACGTTTTAGGTCATTTGACCTAGAGTTGAGCGCATGACCGACTCATTGCAGTATTCAGCCGACGGCCCGATCCTCGTGGCAGGCGGATACGGAACCGTAGGCAGCGCCCTGACCGCCTTGCTCGCCCCCGACTTCCCACTACTCCTCACCGGACGCACCCCCGAGCGCGGCAACGAACTGGCCAGCCGTCACGGCGCTTCCGTTCGCCGCTGGGACCTCCTCGACCCGACGCCCTTCGACGCGTCCGTACGCGCGGTCGTGTCGACGGTCAACGATCCCCACGATCGTGTCCTGTCCGCCGCCGTCGAGGCCGGAATTCCCTACGTGGACATCACCCGCTGGACATCCCGCGTCGCTCGCGCCGCCACTCTGGCGGGTCAGAAGTCGCCGAGCGCACCGGTGTACCTGTCGTCTGGATGGATGGGCGGAGTAACCAATATCGTCGCCGCAGCGCTGGCCGAGGAACTGGGTGGCGCGAGCACGATCGACGTCTCGATTCGCTACGACGTCAACGACATTGCCGGGCTCGACTCCGTCGACTTCATTGATCGCCTCGGCCAGGATTTCGAGGTGATGCAGCAAGGAAACCCGATCACCGTCAGCCCGTTGACGGATACACGCTGGGTCGACTTCCCCGGATCGCGCACCAAGGTCGGAAGAATCGACACTCCGGAACAATTCACGTTCCCCATGACCCTGGGCGCCGAAACTGCCAGCACTCGAATAGGTTTCAGTTCGCATGCATCCACAACTGCGCTGCTCGCCGCCAAGAAGGTGGGTCTGTTCCGTTGGGGTCGCGGCGACCGCTTCACACCGCTACGACGCGGACTCCTGTACTCGCCTGGCAAGGGCGGGAGCGCGCAAGTACGCATCGACGTCACCGGCCCGAGCGGCACGACAAGCGCAACAATCGTCGACCCGCAGGGCCAAGCTCACCTCACCGCGGTGGGCGGCGCACTTGCCGTCAGACAAGCCTTGGCGGACGATGCCCAGCCTGGAGTCACTTTCCCCGAGTCGCTTCCGAACCCGCGCCGCACCGTCTCCGAGTTGGAGAGCTTCGGGGTGGCAGTATTGCGGGCATGACCCCCTCCAAGGGCGCCGCCCGCGCGGAAGCACTTCTCGACGCAGCAGAACAGGTCCTCGCCACGCAGGGCAATGCCAACTCGGCGATGCGCGATTTCGCAGCCGCAGCCGGAGTGCGGGTGGGGCACCTGCAGCACTACTACCCCACCCGTGCAGATCTCATCCGCGCAGTCATGTCACGGGCATTGACCCGCTCACTGGATCGCCTTGCCGTCGTCACGGATACGGATCAGAGTCTTTCCCGTGAGGAATCCGAACACTTCATCGGAGTCCTGCTCGGAGAACAGGACGACCAGGCCACGGTGCGTCTGTACGTCGAAGTATGGGCCATTGCGGCGGCGGACCAAGAAGTGGCGGTCGTGGTTCGAGACTTCTACGCGCAGTACATCGCACACGTAGAGCGCGCTGTTGCGTGTGCGCAACCGGATCTGGATGCGGCGGACCTGGGCGCGGCAGCGCAGACCATCGTGAGCCTGCTCGAGGGTTCCGCAATTCTCCGATCGGGAATCACCGGCCGAAAGTCCAAGGCTTCGGACCGAAAGCTCGTGGACACACTGCAGTACCTGATTCACGGGTCCTGACTCGGACGTATCGTAAAGCCCATGAGCGTTGCAAACGAATGGAGCCGAATCGAAGCGTGGTGCCGTACACACGCACCGGTGACGGCTGCAGCGTTTCAGCCAGGGCTCGGTGACGCCGTTATCGAGGAATTCGAAGCGTCGACCGGCGTCACGTGGCCCCAGGAACTTCGCGAGCTGTATCGGGTGCACAACGGCAGCCTGACCCACGACGACCGGACCGGGCTCTTTCTCGGCAGCGTGCTTCCCGACAAGTTCTTCTACCCCATCGACGTCGCAACCGAAGTTCGACTCACTCTGCTCGAAACGTGGGACGAGACGATCTACGAGAATCCGGACCTCTACGCCGAGGACGAGATGGATCGACACGATCAACGCGACGCAGGCACTGCCGCAACCATGTTCATCCCCTCGTTCCTTCCCTTTGCCGGACTGGACGAGTACCACTACTTCGTGGACACACGAAACGGCGCACTCCATCATTGTGTGACCGAGTATGCGTCGGACGCCACTGACAACGGCGGTCCGATCTGGGCGTCCATCTCGGTCATGTTGGGCGCCCATGCCGCAGCGTTGGAAACAGGATCCACGATCGGAGTGTGGAAACCCGTTGTCAGCAAGGGTGTTCTGGAATGGGAAGTCGACGCATGACACCCAAGCCGGATCCGACCCGTCGTACCCTCGCCGACGGGCGTCAGATCTTCTACTTCGACGATGCCGGCCGTACCCGCGCCCACTCTGCGCGAGATTCCCGCGAATTGCCGGCTCTCGACCACTCGTCTCGGATGAGGTTCGACGTTCTCACCGGGGAGTGGATCACCATGGCTTCGCATCGCATGACACGGACACATCTCCCCTCCGCCGCCGAATGCCCGTTGTGCCCGACCAACGAAACACGCACGCCCACAGAGATACCCGACGGAGACTACGACGTCGCGGTGTTCGAGAATCGGTTTCCGAGCTTTGCCGCGGCACCCGAGGAAGCCATTGACGGTCCCGGAGACGGTGTGGGTGATCGCCCAGCTGTCGGCCACTGCGAAGTGATGTGTTTCTCGAGCGATCACACGGCGTCCGTCGGCGAGCTTCCACTCGAACGCATGCGTACGATTGTGGGTGCATGGATCTCTCGGACCGAGGAGTTGTCGGCGGATCCGGTTGTGGAACAGGTGTTCTGCTTCGAGAACCGCGGCGAAGAAATCGGGGTGACACTCACCCATCCGCACGGACAGATCTACGCATACCCGTATGTCACGTCACGCACCCGATCCATGTTGACGCAGGCGGACAAACACTTCGAGCGCACCGGTCGCTCACTGCTCGCCGATGTTCTGGCGTTCGAGCGCGAGGACGGGGCCCGGTTGATCTACGACGGCGATCACTGGAGCGCCTACGTCCCGACCGCCGCACGATGGCCCATCGAGATTCACCTGGCACCGCACCGAGACGTCCCGGACCTTCCCTCGTTGAACGACCAAGAGCGCGAGGAGCTTGCGGTCGTTTACCAAGATCTCCTGCGCCGTATCGATCGCTTCTATCCGGGCGTCGATCGGGTACCGTACATCGCGGCCTGGCACCAAGCTCCCGTCCGCATCGACCGACCTCTGGGTCGACTGCATCTTCAGCTGTTCTCGATCTTGCGCGCACCAGGCAAGCTCAAATACCTCGCCGGGTCCGAGTCCGCCATGGGCGCCTGGGTGAACGACACCATTCCCGAGGCAGTCGCGGCCCGCCTACGGGAGTTGAAATAGTGGATACCGTCTCGAAACCATCTGTGCTCCAACAGTTTCACGACGCCTATGGCTATCCGGCAACCGGAGCCTGGGCGGCACCCGGTCGAGTCAACCTGATCGGTGAACACACGGACTACAACGGTGGATTGTGCCTACCGGTCGCTCTCGAGCAGCGAACGCTGGTTGCCGTCGCACTGCGCACCGACGGGGTCGTCCGCGTGCACAGTCGGCAATCCGACGAGACATACACCGGGCCCATCGGCGACATAGCAGCAGGATGGGCCGCCTACCCCACAGCCGTTCTGTGGTCTCTTGCGCGCCGAGGCCTCCCGCTCGGAGGAATCGATCTGGCAGTCGACTCGTCGGTACCGGTCGGGGCCGGGCTGTCGAGTTCCGCTGCCCTCACCTGTTCGGTTGCGTTGGCCGTCAATGAACTTCACGATTCACCATTCACCCGCGATGAGCTGGTACAGGTGTGCATCCAGGCGGAGAACGACGGCGTCGGCGTACCGACCGGTGGGATGGATCAAACCATTGCCCTCTTTGCCCGACCCTCGACTGCGCTCCTGTTGGACTGCCTGGACGGATCCACCGAACCCATCCCTTTCGAACTCCACGGTGCGGGGTACGAACTGATCGTCATCGACACTCGGGTCAAACACTCGCTCGCAGACGGACAGTACGGGTTGCGACGCTCTCAATGCGTCGATGCAGCAGCAGCTATCGGCGTCGGCAGCTTGCGAGAGGCTACTGCAGACCAAGCCGAGACAGTGCGAGACCCGATCCTCCGGGCGCGGGCACGGCACGTCGTGACCGAGATCGAACGGACACGGAAGACCGCAGAGCTTCTGCGCAGCAACAGATTCAGCGACGTCGGCGAGCTGTTCGACAACTCCCACGCGTCGTTGCGCGACGACTTCGAGGTCTCGTGTGAAGAACTCGACGTCGCCGTTGCCGCAGCACGACGCGGCGGCGCGATCGGTGCGCGGATGACCGGCGGCGGATTCGGAGGTTCGGCCATCGCATTGGTTCCGGAAGGAAGTCATGCGGAGGTCATCGCGTCGGTGAGCCGCGACTTTGCGGCGCGGGGTTGGCGAGCACCCCACTTTCTCGACGTCGTTGCCGGGGGTTCGGCCGCCCGCCTCTGAGCGAACGGCACGTTCAGCGCACTGGAGGCGCCGAACGTACCGTTCGCCCTGGTTGGGACCCTCGAGATCCCCCTCACATAAATAGTCATCTCAGATGCGAATTATGTAGGTTCAGATCATGCAACTGACGCAGTTCACCGATCTGGGATTGCGCGTCGTCATGCGGTTGGCCGTACTCGACGCGGATGCCTCCCCCAGTACCCGGGATGTTGCGCAGCAGCTCAACGTGTCGTACTCCCATGCCACCAAGGTGGTTACACGGCTCGGTGAGCTTGGCATCGTCACAACCAGGCGTGGTCGCGGCGGTGGGCTTTCCATCACCGAACTCGGCCGCACCGCCACCATCGGCTGGCTGGCCAGACGCCTCGAAGGCCCGGGTGAAGTCGTCGACTGCGAAGGCGACAAACCGTGCCCACTGCGCGGCGGCTGCCTCCTTCGGAGCGCTTTGCGCGAAGCACAGGAAGCGTTTTTCGTTTCACTCGACGCGGTCACGATCGAAGACGTCATCCGGCAGCCGTCCAAAACTGTCCTGCTACGCCTCACCACCCGGAGCGACGAAGCAGGCTGATCAATCGAATTTCGACCGAACGGAGCAGCTCATGCTTTCCCCACAGTCAACCGAGGTCATTCGCGCCACCCTTCCCGTGGTCGGCGCCGCCATCGGCGATATCACAACCCTGTTCTACCGCAAGATGTTCGACGCACATCCTGAACTCGAACGTGATTTGTTCAATCGCGGCAATCAGAAACAGGGCGAACAGCAGAAGGCTCTCGCCGGCGCCATCGCGGCATTCGCGACGCTTCAGCTCGAGCCGGACAGCGCCAAGGTCGATCTCATACTCTCACGCATCGCCCACAAGCATGCGTCGCTGGGAATCACGCCCGACCAGTACGCAATCGTGCACGAACACCTCTTTGCCGCGATCGTCGAAATACTAGGCGATGCAGTCACTCCCGACGTCGCAGCAGCCTGGGACGAGGTCTACTGGCTGATGGCGGAAACCCTCATCACGATGGAGCGTGGCCTCTACCAACTCGCCGGCGTCGACGCCGGTGACGTCTGGCGCACGGTCAGGATCAGCGAACGAGTTCTTCAGTCCGCCGATACCGTCTCCCTGACGCTCACTTCGCTAGACGGCAGTGCACTCCCCACCTTCGCACCCGGACAGTATCTTTCGGTCGGGGTTACGCTGCCCGACGGCGCTCGCCAGATCCGCCAATACAGCCTGTGTTCGATACCGAGCAGCGCAGACTGGCGGATCAGCGTCAAGCGAATCTCCGGTACTCCTGATGGCGAAGTGTCGAACTTCCTCTACAACAACGTATTCGAAGGTCAGGAACTCTCCGTCACCACGCCTTTCGGTGATCTCACCATGCCGGATGACAACTCACCTCTCCTACTCGCGTCGGCCGGAATCGGTTGCACACCGATGATCGGGATGCTCAATCATCTCGTGGACACCGGCGCCGAGCGTTCGGTCTCTGTCATTCATGCTGATCGATCCATCGCGGACCATGCTCACCGCGCGGAACTCAGCACACTCGTCGACAAGATTCCCGCCGCAACTTTGCATCGTTGGTACGAGGATCTCGGCACGCACGTGGCGTTCGGATCTGTTCACGAAGGACGGGCGGATTTGCAAGACATTGCAGTGGAGCCCGATACCCAAGCCTTCCTCTGCGGGCCGATGCCGTTCATGTTGGCGATGCGCGCATCGTTGCTCGAAAGGGATGTTCCGGCAAAGAATATCCACTACGAGGTCTTCGGGCCCGACAGCTGGGCCAACACCTGAGCGGACCACTGCCTGCGAACTGGACCTTGGCGCGCCACGGTAATCCCTTGTGTACTCGACGAAACATACGTACCGAGTAGTGGGAGACCGACATGATCACGTCAGCGTCGATGACGGGAGTCGCGCTGATAGCCCTGGCGATGGTTCTGACACCGGGCCCCAACATGATCTACCTGGTGTCACGCAGCATCAGCCAGGGCCGCCGGGCAGGCTTGATCTCGCTCGGCGGAGTCGCAACCGGTTTCCTGGTCTACCTCGCCGCCACGTGCGCTGGACTGACAGCGGTTCTCTTCGCCGTACCCACGGTGTTCACCGCGGTGAAAATCGGCGGCGCCCTGTATCTGGCCTATCTCGCCTGGTCGACGCTCCGACCAGGTGGAAAGTCCGCCTTCGAGGTGGGCGAAGTCGACCGCCACGGTAGCGGCCGTCTGTTCGGGATGGGGTTGACCACCAATCTGCTCAATCCCAAGATTGCGCTGATGTACGCGGCCCTGATCCCCCAGTTCGTCGATCCCACTGCGGGCCCGGTCTGGCAACAGGCACTCGTACTCGGCGGCGTGCAGATCCTGGTCGCAGTCACCGTCAACGCGTTGATCGTGTGCTGTGCGGCGGCCGTGTCGACCTTCCTCGTGGCACGTCCGGTATGGATGCGGGCTCAGAAGTGGCTTGCTGGTGGCATTCTCGGAATCTTCGCCACCCGCATGGCCCTGGAGTAGTTTCAGTCCTTCGGACGTTGGTCGATCAGACGACGCGCTTTGCCGATCGAGCGTTCGAGTCCGCCGGGTTCGAGAACGTTTACCTCGACCGTGACACCGATCTTGTTCTTCACCAGCTTCTGCAATGCAGACGACGCTGCCGCATGGTCCGAAATTGCCGCGTCGGGGCGAGCCTCGACGCGCACTGTCAGGGTGTCCATACGACCCGGACGCTCCAGCACACACTGGAATTGAGGCGCGAGGGCGGGGACGGTCAGGATCAGTTCTTCAATCTGTGTGGGGAACAGATTGACTCCACGCAGGATGATCATGTCGTCGGTCCGGCCGGTGACCTTCTGCATCCGTCGCATCGAGCGCGCCGTCCCGGGCAACAGACGGGTCAGGTCCCTGGTTCGGTAGCGAATGATAGGCAGCGCTTCCTTGGTGAGCGAGGTGAAAACGAGCTCACCTTCCTCTCCGTCCGGCAGCACCTCACCCGTGACCGGGTCGATGATCTCCGGGTAGAAGTGGTCTTCCCAGATATGGAGCCCGTCTTTGGTTTCCACACATTCCATTGCCACGCCCGGGCCCATGATCTCGGAGAGTCCGTAGATGTCGACGGCGTGCATGTCGAGTTGTTGTTCGAGCTCGGTACGCATCTGTTCAGTCCACGGCTCCGCTCCGAAAACTCCAACCCGCAGCGAGGTTTTCGAAGGATCAATACCCTTCTTGATCATCGCATCCACGATGGTCAACATGTACGACGGCGTCACCATGATCGCGTCGGGTTCGAAGTCCTCGATCAGTTGGATCTGCCGCTCGGTCATGCCACCGGACATGGGAATGACCGTGCAGCCCAAACGCTCCGCACCGTAGTGTGCTCCCAACCCGCCGGTGAACAGACCGTACCCGTAAGCCACGTGCACCTTGTCCGAAGACCGCACGCCGCCGGCCGAGAGACTGCGCGCGATGAGATCGGCCCAGTTGTTCAGGTCGTTGCTCGTGTACCCCACCACCGTCGGGCGACCGGTGGTCCCCGAAGACGCGTGAATTCGCGAGACCTTGTCCTGGGGCACCGCAAACATCTTGAACGGATAGTTCTCACGCAGATCCGCTTTGGTGGTGAAGGGGAACTTCGCGAGATCGCTCAGATCCTTCAAGTCGCTCGGGTGGACGCCGGCGTCGTCGAAAGCTTTGCGGTAGTGCGGAACATTGGTGTACGCGTGCATCAGTGACCATTGCATCCGCTCGAGTTGGAGCGTCGAAATGCGGTCCCGGCTGGCAAATTCGATTTCTTGCGAAGTAGCAGTGGCGAGTTCGGTCATGATTGTCTCCGGTGGGCTCAGTGAGGGCGCTGTGCGGGCGGTCAGGCGTCGAAATCGACTGTTATCTGTTCACCGACAGGAAAGGTCTGGCAGGTCAGCACGAAACCCGCGTCGACTTCGTAGTCTTCGAGTGCGTAGTTCCTGCGCATCTCGACATCACCGCAGGTGACCTTGGCGCGGCAGGTTCCGCACACTCCGCCCTTGCAGGCGAAGGGCAGATCCGAGCGGTACTGTTCGGCCGCATCGAGAATCGACTGGTCGCGTGGCAACGTCGCGGTGGTCGATCGACCGTCGAGAGTAATAGTCACCTCGCTGCTCGGTCCGACAATTCCGCGCTCACGATGCACCGCGACCGGCGGAGCGACGTCGTCGACGTAGAACAGCTCGTGATGGATGCGATCCTTGGCAATTCCCAAGCCGGCCAGCACTTCCTGGGCGTCGTTGACCATCCCGAAGGGGCCACACAACCAGAATCCGTCGACTTGGTCGTACGGCACGAGAGAGGTGAAGATCTCACGCAACCGGTCGGCGTCGAGACGGCCCGAGAACAACTCGACCTCTCTCGGCTCGCGAGAGAGAATGTGAATGACGTCCAGGCGTGCACCGTACCGGTCCTTCAGGTCGGCGATTTCTTCGGCGAACATCACCGAACGAGTGCGCCTGTTCCCGTACAGCAGGGTGACATCGGCCTCGGGGTTCGCCAAAAGTGTTGCAGCGATGGAAAGCATGGGCGTGATGCCTGAGCCCGCCGCGATCAGAACGTGCCGTCCACCCAGTGCAGGATCGGCGACAAAATTGCCCGAGGGGCCCTGGACGTCGATTTGATCCCCGGCCTTGACGTCGCGCACCAACCAGGTGGAGAAGAGTCCGTCTGCTACTTCGCGAACCCCCACACGTGGAGACGCCCCGACCGGTGCACAGATCGAGTAGGAACGACGGTGTTCGACGCCGTCGATCATCCGCCGCAGTGTCAGTGACTGCCCGGCGCCGAAATCGAATTGATCGGCGATATCGGCAGGCACGTCGAAGGTGACGGCAACTGCGTCGTCGCACAGTGATTCGACACCGGCAACCGTCAACGGGTGAAAGGGTTTGTTCCGGTTCGTCGTTGCGGTACTCATCTGTTCAGATCTCCTTCACGTGATCGAACGGCTCGAGGCAGTCGAGGCAGCGATACAGCGCTTTGCACAGGGTCGCACCGAATTCCGAACTCAGTCTGGTGTTTGCCGAACCGCACTGGGGGCAGAGGATGTCGCGGGGCTTGGCCGTCAAGGTCAATGCGATCGGCCCCGAGGTGCGGCGCGGCGCTGCCCCCGGCACCGAGTACCCAGCCGTTCGAAGTTTCGCGAGCCCCTCCTCGCTGATCCAATCCGAACTCCAAGGCGGCGACAGTTGAGTCTTGATCTGGACGCTGCCGTATCCCGCATCGTTCAGCTTGTGCTCGATGTCGTCTCGCATCGTCGCCATCGCGGGACATCCGGAATAGGTGGGAGTGATTGTCACACAGACGAAGTTCGCTTCGACGTCGACCGATCGGATGACGCCGAGGTCGGCCAGAGTAAGCAGTGGCATCTCCGGATCCATCACCGAGGCGACGATCTCCTGCGCGGAAGAGACGGTGGTGGCAGCCACGGTCACCACACCCCTTCCGGGTGCTCCCGAGCGACGCTCTGCATTTCGGCAAGAAGAAGTCCCAGCGCCCCGGTGTGCAGTCCGGCACGTCCGCCGCGGCCTCCGACGAAACCGGAGAAACGTGAAGGCGGCTCTTCCATTTCGGCCGCATGGAGGACCTGGGCAAGAACAGCGTCGAACTCCGGCCGAACAGTACGCGGATCCACTCCGACGCCAACTTCTGCCAAAACGAGTTCGTCCTGAGTGGGAACAAAGAGTTCGTCCACGAACGGGAAGATCTCGAGCAAGGCGTCGGCCGTCCGACGCTTGGATTCTGCCGTGCCGGCGCCCAAGGTGACGACCCATCTTGCCGCGTAGTCGCGGTGATAGGTCAGTTCCTTGACACCTTTGTTCGCCACAGCTGCGAGAACCGGATCGCGCGACGTGCGCAGCCGATCGAACAGCGCCAGCCGCCAGGTCGAGAACACGAGTAGCCGAACGACCGTGTGCGCGAAGTCGCCGTTGGCGAGTTCCACCAGTCTCACGTTGCGGAAACCGAACTGATCACGAAAGAAGGCGAGCGCATCTTCGGCCGGCACCGGCGACGTATCCGAGATGAACGGAACCACAGTGGAATCGGCTGCTGCCGCGCGAGCCAGCAGCAGCCTGGCCTGCCCGATCAAGTCCAGGCCGACGTTGGCGAGAGCTACCTCTTCTTCGAGTTCCGGTGCTCGCGTGGACCATTCGGCGAGTCGTTGCGAACTGACGAGCGCGTCGTCACCGAGCATGAGGCAGTAGCGCGCCAGCGCACCGAGATCGACATCGCCTGGCACCGTGGTGTCGACTCCGGCGAGGGGGTCGTCGAAGCTTGTTCCGAACGCCCACTGACCGTGGCCGTCACCGTCGACCAGGCCGTCGTAGGCACTGTCGTGATCGTTCATCTGATGGTCCTCGAAGTCGAAGTGATTCTCACATGTGCGGAACGGAGTCCGGGATGTCGTAGAAGGTCGGGTGCCGGTAGACCTTGTCGCCGCTCGGCGCGAAGAACGGATCCTTTTCTGCCGGACTCGAAGCCACGATTTTCGCGGATGGCACGACCCAGATACTCACGCCTTCGTTACGTCTGGTGTAGACGTCGCGCGCGTGGCGTAGCGCCATCTGGTCGTCTGCCGCGCGCAGGGATCCGACATGCACGTGGTTCAGTCCGCGCTTTCCCCTCAGAAATACCTCGTACAAAGGCCATTCGCCCCGCACCTGATCGCCCTGTACCTGATCGTTCTCGCTCATGATGTTTCCCCAGTCGTGCGATCGTGCGCGAGTCTCTCGCGCTGTGCAAAGGCGTGGGCGGCGTCGCGAACCCAGGCCCCGTTGTCGTGTGCGGCTTTCCGATTGGTGATCCGCTCGACGCTCGCCGCTCCGTTGCCGCGGACCACATCCATGAATTCGCTCCAGTCCGGCTCGCCGAAATCGTGTGCGCCACGCTCGGGGTTCCAGCGCAGGTCGGGATCAGGGAAGGTCACACCGAGGACCTCGGCCTGCGGTATCGACATGTCCACGAATCGCTGCCGCAGTTCGTCGTTCGTGTGCCGCTTGATGCGCCACTTCATCGACTGCTCGGTGTTCGGCGATTCGTCGTCCGGCGGTCCGAACATCATCAGAGCGGGCCACCACCATCGGTCGACGGCTTCCTGCACCATCGCACGTTGAGCTTCCGTGCCGCGCATCATCGTCGCCAACAACTCGAAGCCTTGCCGCTGATGGAACGATTCCTCCTTGCACACACGGATCATCGCGCGCGCATACGGCCCGAAGGAGCTGCGGCACAGCGGAACCTGATTGCAGATAGCGGCTCCGTCGACCAGCCAGCCGATCACACCCACGTCGGCGTAGGTAAGCGTCGGATAGTTGAAGATCGAGGAGTACTTCTGCTTTCCCTCGATCAGTTTGGTGGTCAGATCGCCACGATCGGCACCGAGCGTCTCGGCCGCGGAGTAGAGATACAGACCGTGCCCGGCCTCGTCCTGGACCTTCGCCATCAAGATCGCCTTGCGTCGCAACGAAGGCGCACGGGTGAGCCAGTTTCCCTCGGGCTGCATTCCGATGATCTCGGAGTGGGCATGCTGGGCAACCTGACGAATCAGAGTCTTGCGGTAGCCGTCCGGCATCCAGTCGCGAGGCTCGATGCGCTGGTCTGCCGCGATCGTCTCGTCGAACAGGTTCTGCAGGTCTTGTGGAGCTTCCACGTTGGTCATCGTACCTACCTTTTATTACCGAATGATCGGTTGGTAACTAGTATGCACCGAGGTGTCCCAGCGCACAAGAGAATCTTTCGACGCACCAGAAATCAGCGGCCCTCGAAAACCGGCTTCTGCTTCGACAGGAAAGCCGTGACCGCGCCTTGATGATCTGCCGTCGAACCCAGCTCCACCTGTGCGTTCGCCTCGGCCTCCAGCGCCTGGGAAAGCCCAGGAGCAACGGCACGGATCAGCGATTTCACGTGGGCGAAGGCCGCGGTGGGTCCGTCGGCAAGCCGACGCGCGAGTACCCGAGCCTCAGCTGCGACGTCCTCGTCGGCCACCACGCGATGAACCAAGCCCCACTCCAGTGCGCTCTGCGCGTCGAACTTGTCGCCGAGCAACATCAGGCCACTGGCACGGCTAGGTCCGAGCGCGTGCACGAGCGCATGACTGAGCCCGGAGTCACTGGCCAGACCGATGCCGGTGAATGCCGTCGCAAAGCTCGCGCGAGCCCCCACGACCCGGATGTCTCCGGCCAACGCGATTCCCAACCCGGCCCCGACGCAGGCGCCGCCGATACCCACCACCACCGGGACAGAGAGCGTCGACAGCGCCGTGACGATGGGGTTGTAGTGTGCGGCGACGGTGTCCATCGCGTGCGCCGGATCAGCATCCAACGCTGCCGCGTGCTCGCCCAGATCCTGACCGACGCAGAAGTTCTTGCCTTCGGCGAGAATCAACACCGCTCGAACGCCTGCGTCCGCGCGGACCTGCAGCAACGCTTCGAGCAGCTGAGACTTCATTTCGCCGTTGACGGCATTGGCTGCCTCAGGCCGGTCGAGAGTGATTGTCGCCAAACCTCGCTCGATCTCCAAGCGGATCACGTCAGTCATCGATGTTCCTTTCGCAGGCAGTTCGGTTCAGCTCCATGTGTGAAAACCCTGTCCCGTCTTGCGCCCCAACTCGCCGCGAGCCACCTTCTCTCGCAGCAATGCTGGAGGAGTAAATCGATCACCGAGAGTGCTCGCGAGGTGTTCGGCGATCGCCAGGCGCACATCCAACCCGACCAGATCTGTCGAACGAAGCGGCCCCATCGGATGCCGATACCCCAATTCCATGGCCCGGTCGATCGATTCCGCGTCCGCCACACCTTCTTCGAGCATGTGGATGGCTTCGAGCCCGAGACCGACGCCAAGCCGGCTGGTTGCAAAACCAGGTGAGTCGTTGACGAGCACCTCGGCCTTGCCGAGCATCGACACCCATGCCCGTACCGAGTCGACAACCTCGGGGCGGGTCTGAGGCGCCCGGACGATCTCGACCAACAGCGACGCCGGGACTGGATTGAAGAAGTGCATACCGATGAACCGGCTCGGATCCGTCAGCGCTGCGCCGAGTTCGGCGATCGACATGGAACTGGTGTTGCTGGCGATCACGGTGCGTTCTCCGGCAACGGTTTCCGCAGCGGCGAGCACCTCGACCTTGAGGGCCGCGATTTCCGGGACCGCCTCGACGATCAGGTCGAGCGACGGGGGTAAGGAGCTCACTGCGCCTACGACGTTCACGCGCGCGAGGACCGTCGCGGGATCCTGGTCGCCGAGTTTCCCTCGCTCGTGGGCGCGGTCGAGGCCGGTGGAAACACGCTGTAACGCTGCCTCGGCGTCGCCGCTCTCCGCGATGGTGACCGCCCCGCCGAGACCGGCGAACACCTGGGCGATACCTGCACCCATACGTCCACCGCCGATGACTCCGACGGTCTTCGGTGCAACTGCTTCAGTCATGATTTCTTCTCCAGGAAGGCCGTCATGCGATCACGCTTGTCCGAACTCTCGAACAGGACAGCTTGGGCGATGTCGTCGGCAAACGGATGCGATCCCGGCGCGTCGACAATGATCTTCGTCAATCGCAGTGCCAGCGGGGACAGTCGGGAAATACGGTCGAGCAGCCGATGCGCTGCATCGACATGGCAATTCGGTTCGGTCACCTCGACAACCAGGCCCGCTCGTAGCGCCTGCTCGGCGTCGAGGTTCCTGGCACCGAGGAGCACTTGCTTCGCGATCGAGACTCCGACGAGCTTCGGCAGCCGATAGCTGGCGCCGGCGGCTGCCATTATGCCGAGATTGGGCTCGGGATTACCGAAGACCGCCGTCGTTGTCGCGACGCGAATGTCACAGGCGTAGGTCAACTCTGCCCCGCCGCCGAGCGCATAGCCGCTCACGGCGGCCACGGTGGGCAGCGGGAGCTTTCCGATACGGTCGAACAGGGTCCGGTTGATACCCGCAAACGCTTCCTCTCGTCCGCGCTCTCGGAGCTCCGCGATGTCAGCGCCGCCCGCGAAGTGGTCTCCGCGCCCGGCAAGCAGGAGCAGCTTCGGATCCCGTTCGAGGCGTCCACAAACCTGATGCAGTTCGTCGATCATTTCCGCGTTGATCGCGTTGCGTTGCGCGGGCCTGTCGAGGGTGACCACGACGCGATCCTCGCGCTCGTCCACGTGCAGGGTGTTCACATTCGCTCCTTCTCGCTCTCTTACATTAATAACCGAACATTCGGTCGTTTGACAAGGGTGAAAACGAGGTTGGTGCACAGCTTTGCCCGAACTGAGAAGATGGGGGCATGACTACGGCACGCCCCACTCGACGCACCGGCCTCCCCGGACGTCCCGGCTACGACCTCGATTCGCTCTTAGCCGTGGCTGTAAAGGTGTTCAACGACAAGGGCTACGACGGCGCCAGCATGGAGGTGCTCGCCAAGAAGCTCGGCATCACGAAGTCCTCGATCTACCACCACGTGTCCGGCAAGTCGGAACTTCTCGAACTCGCACTTTCGCGTGCCCTCAACGCCCTGTTTGCGGTCACGACCGAAGAAGGCGCCACCACCGGTCCGCACATCGACCGGCTCGAATACCTGGTCCGGCGCAGCGTAGAGGTGCTGGTCGCAGAGCTTCCGTACGTCACCCTGCTCCTGCGCGTCCGCGGCAACACGACGGTCGAGCGGGCCGCGCTCGCCCGTCGACGCGAATTCGACAACTTTGTCGGAGGCCTCGTCTCGTCCGCCGCAGCGGAGGGAGACCTGCGCCCGGACATCGAACCGGCCCTCGCCAGCAAGCTGATGTTCGGCACCGTCAACTCACTGATCGAGTGGTACAAACCCCGAGCGGGCGAGTCCGTCTCCGACATTGCCGACGCGGTCGTCGCCGTCACTTTCGACGGACTTCGCAAGGCCTGATTCCAGGCAGTTCTGCCGAATCCTTGACAACGCGGCGTTACCGGGCGATCGTAATTACCGACCGAACGTACGGTGAGATGGAGTTGTCGTGAGCAGACTGTTGGAAAGCTATGTAGCCGGTCGCTGGTACGCCGCACCGGACGCAGGTACCCCGTTGCCGAGCGCAGTGGACGGATCGGAGGTGGCCCGGATCTCCGCAACCGGCGTCGACCTCGCCGAGATGGTTACGTACGCACGCGAGGTCGGCGGGCCTGCACTGTCTGCGATGACCTTCCATGAACGTGCCGGCGCGCTCAAGGCTCTCGCCCTCACATTGATGGCAGGAAAAGCCGAGTTCTACGCACTCTCCACTGCCACCGGCGCGACGACGCGAGATTCCGGCGTGGACATCGACGGTGGATTCGGAACCCTGCTGAGCTACGCGAGCAAGGCTCGGCGCGAATTGCCCGACAGCACAGTCTTTCTGGATGGAAACGTCGAAGCTCTGGGCAAGGGCGGAACTTTCCTCGGGCAACACATCTATACGTCACGCCGCGGCGTCGCCGTACAGATCAACGCCTTCAATTTCCCGGTGTGGGGGTTCCTGGAGAAGCTGGCACCGGCATTCATCGCGGGTGTGCCGTCCATCGTCAAACCTGCCAGTTCCACGGCATATCTCACCGAACTCGTCTTCCGGCGCATCATCGAATCAGGCTTGCTCCCGGAGGGCTCCGTCCAACTGCTCTCCGGTAGTGCACGGGGCCTCCTCGATCACCTCGGCGGGCAGGACTCAGTGGCATTCACCGGATCCGCCGACACCGCCGCAACGCTGCGTGCTCACCCGAACGTCGTCGGCAAGGGCGTCCATTTCAATGCCGAGGCCGATTCACTCAACGCGTCGATCCTTGGCGAGGACGCCGTACCAGGAACGCCCGAATTCGATTTGTACGTCAAACAACTCGTCACCGAAATGACAGTCAAGGCGGGTCAGAAGTGCACGGCGATCCGGCGCGCCCTGGTCCCGGTCTCGCTGGTCGACGCCGTTGTCGATGCCGCATCCGAGCGACTGAACAAAGTGGTCGTGGGACACCCCGATGCCGACGGCGTCACGATGGGAGCTCTCGCCAGCATCGAACAGCGTGACGAAGTCTTGAAATCCATTCGCGGTCTGACGAAGTCGGCAACTATCGTATTCGGAGACCCGGACAACGTCGACGTGGTCGGTGCCGACGGCCAGTCAGGAGCCTTCCTTTCCCCTGTCCTTCTCCGGGCGGAAGAGAATGCGCACGAGGTACACGAGCTGGAGGCCTTCGGACCCGTCAGCACCGTCATCGGATACGACAGCATCGATCATGCGATCGAACTCGCGGCCCGTGGCGAGGGAAGCCTCGTCGCCTCGGTGGTCACTGCCGACACCGACATCGCACGTCGACTGGTGCTGGGCCTCGCAGCTTTTCACGGCAGAGTGCTCGTCCTGAACCGCGACGACGCCAAGGAATCCACCGGCCACGGCTCTCCCCTTCCAGTCCTCGTACACGGCGGTCCGGGCCGTGCCGGCGGCGGTGAGGAGCTGGGTGGCATCCGCGGAGTTCTACACCACATGCAGCGGACGGCCGTGCAGGGCACACCCGACGTGCTCACCGCGGTCGGCGAGCGCTGGTTCACCGGGTCAGCGCGCACGACCGGATCCGAACATCCATTCCGAAAGAGTCTCGCCGAGTTGAAGATCGGCGACACCGTTGTCGGCGGTCCGCGCCAGGTCACACTCGCAGACATCGATCATTTTGCAGAGTTCACCGGTGACACCTTCTACGCACACACCGATCCGGTGGCCGCAGCGGCGAACCCGCTGTTCGGCGGCATCGTCGCACACGGCTATCTGGTTGTCTCACTCGCTGCCGGTCTGTTCGTCGACCCGGCTCCCGGCCCGGTTCTCGCGAACTTCGGCGTGGACAGCCTCAGGTTCCTGACCCCGGTGAAAGCCGAAGACAGCCTGACGGTCACCCTCACAGCCAAGACCATCACACCTCGCAGCAGCGCCGACTACGGTGAGGTTCGTTGGGATGCCGTGGTGACGAACCAGGACAACGATCCGGTCGCGACATACGACGTCCTGACTCTGGTAGCCAAGACTCGCCCCGAAGGGAATTGAAAGCACATGACCTATCGAGTAGCAGTATGTTACGGACGCCCCACCGATCCGGAGGCTTTCGACAAGTACTACAACGAGATCCACGTCCCGCTCGCCAGCGCAGTGCCAGGACTCTCGGACTTCACGTTCAGCAAGTGCTCGACGCTTGACGGCTCCGATCCAGTCTTCTACGCCGTCGCCAACCTGGTGTTTCCCGATCTCGAGACGATGCAGAGCGGCCTGAAGTCCCCGGAGATGGGCGCCGCTGGAAAAGATGTCGCAAACTTTGCCACCGGCACAGTCGACATGTACGTCCAGGAAGTTGTCTCGGTCCTCTAGACCCCTGCAATTCTCCGATCCCACAGGAGTTGTCTCGTGAGTACAGGAAGCATCACCGCCAGAGAGATGTTCGACGCGGACCAGGCGTCGCAGGCACTCGGTATCGAGATTTCCGAGCTGGCGCCCGGTAGCGCAACCGTGACCGTCACCGTGGGCGAAACCATGGTGAACGGTCACGGAATCACACACGGTGGTTATGTTTTCCTGCTCGCGGACACCGCGTTTGCGCTCGCCTGCAACGGCTACGAGGATTCAGCCGTTGCAGCGCGCGCGGACATCCGATTTCTACGTCCGACCCGTCTGGGCGACACCTTGACCGCGATCGCCACCGAGAAGGCACGAGGCGGTCGAAGTGGGATCTACGACGTGACCGTTCGCAACGGCGACACCGTCGTGGCCGAGTTCCGCGGCGACAGTCGAACCATCACCCGCTGAAATTCAGCCCACGGTGTTTCAGCTCACGACGGGAAGTTCGAGGGGGCCGGAACCGTCGGCAAAGATCGTCACCGGCATACCTTGCAGTCCCCCACGGAAACTGATGTCACCACCGGTGATCGCGAGACGCACGGAATGCCCTGGCTCGAATCGATGCACTATCGCCGGCATCGTCACCGGGACCGGCTGGGACGGATCACTGATGCGTATGGGCGCAATCAGTCCGTTGATCAGCGAGGAAGTTCCGTCCGGGGCCACGTCGTAGAGTTTCGCGAACACCACCGGCTGTCCGGGCGCCGCAACACGCAGCGTCACAGTGGGGGCTCCCACCACGTCCATCGCCTCGGTCATCGGCGCAGTGGTCCAGAGCGCCTCGGTTCCCGGAATCTGTGCATTCGGAATGTTTCCGGCCGGATTGATATTGAGCGGCTCGACGCCTGTCGGCAGCCCACCCGGTGCCGTGACGATCGTCTTCGGACCAGGTATCACCGGCGTGCCGTCCGGCAGCAGTCCCCCGTCAGCGGACAGATGGAAGGCGCGGGCGGTCCCGACATCGACGGTGTCGGACGTCGCGTATGCCGGCGCCGCGTTTCCCTCGTAGTCGATCCAGTTACGGAAATACGCGAATTCCGGTCCTGTCTCCGTGTTCTCGTCCTTGAGGTAGTGATCGAACCAGTCCATGAAGCGACCGGTTTCGTATTGCGCGTCTTCGTCAGGAGCGGAGAAGCTGAATTCGCCGGGCGCAGCGGCCAAGTGGCTGTGCCCCCACGAATGCCAGATCATCTTGGCATCGACGCCACGATCCTTCAGCGCGTCGTAAGTCGCGGTTGCCTCGTTCAGATCGAACAGGGTGTCCTGTTGTCCCTGAGCAAGCAGTACCGGAATGTTGATCCGGTCGACGAACGACGAGACCGACGACGCTCGGAGCTCACTCACTACCTGCGGTCCGATGTCGCCGGTCACGACCGCCTCGGCGATCGCGTTGCACATGTAGGGGACGTAGTTCGGGCAGCCGGGTAGCCGTGCGGGATCCGCGATGTAGCCGTCCACACCGGGATTCGCGATGCCCGCGCCGAAGAGCAGCGATGCAAAGAGCACCTTCGCAGCTCCCGGCTCCGCTGTCGACACACCGGAGATGATTCCCGTGCTGTTGGGCGCCAGAGAATACGAGAGATCGTTCCAGGTGATCATGGGGATGATCGTGTCGATACGGGGATCGACACTCGCGGCGGCGAATTGAATGCCGCCGCCGTAGGAGCCACCCGTCATTCCGACCCGCGGGTCGTTCGTCGACGGTGCACCGGTGTGATCGACGGAGTCCTGTACCACCGCGGTGAGCGCCGGATAGGGCTGCGTCAGAGCCTGATCCGTGAAGGCAATCCCTTCTTGGCCGCCGAGGAAGCTGACCAACTGGGAGGCGGCGACGCCGTCGTACGCGGGAGAATCAAGTGTGATCTTGCAACTCGAGCCGCCGAAACCCAATCCCGAATACGTCAGTCCGACATACCCGTTCTCGGCGAAGTTCTGCAGAGCGGGAATCTGGTCCTTGTACGAACCACCGAACCCGTTGGTGGTCAGGATCGCGGGCGCTGGGTTGTCCGCATCGACGCCGTCGGGAACAAAAAGTTCACCGACGACGGTGCAGGGCGTCGAGAGTTCAGGCCCGACATCGACCGAGAAGTACAGCAGCTGTGACGAATACGAGCCGTTCGGTGGACGAGAACACCGGCATCCCTGCAAAGATCGCTCCCTCGACAGTGACGTCGTAGGTCGTCGATGACCTTCGGCATCCTTGCCCTCGTCGCGCTGGCCGGCATCCTCGGTCCGCTGCTCGGCGCTCGCGTCAGTTGGCATGTCCCCGTGGTGGTCGGCGAACTTGCCGCGGGCGTCGTCTTCGGTGTCACCGGTTTCGGGCTGCTCGACTCTTCGGACCAGACTTTCACGTTCCTGGCCGATATCGGGTTCGCGCTCACGATGATGGTGGCCGGCTCACACGTCCCGGTCCGCGATCCGGCAGTTCGTGCGGCAATCGGCAAGGGTGCCGTTCGCTCGGTTGTCGTCGGACTCCTGTCGGTGGTTGCCGGCTACGGTGCGGCGACGGCATTCGGCACCGGTCACGCCGCGCTGTACGCGGTCCTGATCGCGTCGTCGTCCGCGGCGTTGATTCTCCCCATCGTCGATTCGCTGGGGCTCGGTGGAACCTCGGTTCTGCAGATGACTGCCCAGGTCGCGATCGCGGACACCGTCTGCATTGTCGCGCTGCCTCTGGTGATCGATCCGGACAATGCCCCTCGTGCCGGTGTCGGCGCATTGGCGGTGGCGGCGTGTGCGGTTGCCTTGTTCTTCGTACTGCGAGCCTTCCACCGGTCCGGCCATTGGCGAAAGCTCCACAAATTCTCGGAGAAACGAAAGTTTGCACTCGAACTCCGGATCAATCTGGTGATCCTCTTTTCTCTGGCAGCGCTGGCCTCCAGCACTCACGTGTCGATCATGCTCGCGGGCTTCGCCTTCGGACTGGTCCTGGCCGCAATCGGTGAACCCCGCCGCCTCGCCAAACAACTCTTCGCGATCACCGACGGCTTCTTCGCGCCCCTCTTCTTCGTCTGGTTGGGAGCGGCGATCAATCTGCGCGACCTCGTCACTCATCCGTCCGCCATCTGGCTCGGATTGGTCTTGGGCGGAGCAACTCTCGTGGTTCACGCCGCGATACGCGTCCTCGGTCTTCCGCTCCCGCTCAGCGTGCTGTCCGCCGCACAACTGGGAGTACCGGTTGCCGCAGTGACGGTGGGCACTCAATTGGGGGTGATGGGCGACGGTGAACCCGCAGCCATCCTCCTCGCCGCCATGATCACGATCGGGGCAGCAACACTGGCTGGTGCTGCCGCGTCGAAAGCCGGTCTCACGAAGCCTGTTTGACCGCGGCCCGCTCCACCGTCATCAGGCTCTCCTCCGAATGTTCGGCGTGATACGCCGCGCCACCGCCGCGGACACCGAATAGCCGCTTGCTCCAGATCAGCCACACGACGGCGGCGACGTTCACCAGCAGCAGCCCGGCCCTCAACCACGTGATCTTCTCGGTCAATTCGTAGATTTCGAGGGGCAGGAACAAGCTGGTCGCCACCACTGCGAAGTACTCGCCCCAGCGTTTGACCATCCACAGCCCGACGGCCTCGATCACTTGCAGGCCGGCGTAGACCAACAGACCGACCGCGATCCAGGTGAGCGTCGTCGCCGACAACGAAAACGCCTGCTCGATGTGATGGACCAGTTTGGAATCGTCGATGTTCCAACCCAGCTGGCGGGCCAATGGTCTGATCAACGGCAATTCGTTCTCGAAGGCGTCCTCGACGCGCCCCTTCGACGATCTGAGTTTGAACACCCCGATCGCCAGAAGAACCAACCCCAGAGCGCGGAACATTCTCTCGGTGGCAAGAAGTCGCATGATCAACCGGTCGCGAAGCAGCCGTCCCCGCGGAACCTCGGGAGCGGCGTCCGCCGGCCCGGACGCTCGCGGCGCTCCCGGGACGAAGTTGCCGCAACGTAGGCACCGCCATGCCTGGCCCACCGCAGTGTCCACATGAAGTCGATCCCGCAGCTCAGGTTCGTCCGGAGCGTAGGTCTCGTGACCGTGCCAACTGCACGAGCGCAATGCGAAGTCCACGGGTGAACTCTATGCCGCATATGCCCGGTAGCGTGGATACCCGCTGACCGTGCACTTCGAACGACGAGGATTCCGATGACAACCACCAAGATCGAAACCCGGCATGGCGTCATGGCAGTCGACGACAGTGCCACCGCTGGTTTCCCGGTTGTCTTCATCCACGGAAACTCGGCCAGCCGCTCCGTCTTCCGTCATCAGGTCGACGCCGGCTGGGCGGGCGACTACCGCATGATCACTCTGGACCTGCTCGGCCACGGCGACTCCGAGGACGCGAGCGAACCCGAAGCCGCGTACACACAGAACGGTTACGCCGACGCCATCGTCGATGTTCTGACCGAACTCGGCGTCGAACGAGCGGTTGTCGTCGGGTGGTCGCTCGGCGGACACATCGCCCTCGAGTTGATCGCGAAATTCCCCGGGCTCACCGGAATCGTCATCACCGGTACGCCACCGGCAAATCCCGAGACGCTCGGCGACGCATTCAATGCCGGCGACGGATTGTCCATCGGCGGCACCGAGGTCATCACCGCGCAGGAAGCCGAACTCTACGCACGGATGACCGCCGTTCCCTTCGAGCAGTCTGCCCTCGACGCCGCGATACGCACGGACGGGCGCGCTCGCAAGATCATGTTCGACGCATTCGGCGCCGGCCGCGAATCGGATCAGAAGGCTCTGGTTGCAACGGCGTCTGTGCCACTCGCGGTGATCGACGGCGCCGAGGACCCGTTCGTGAACACCTCGTATGTCGCGTCGTTGGCCTTCGCGAATCTCTGGGAGGGCACCTACCACGTGATTCCCGGTGTCGGGCATGCAGCGTTCTGGGAAGCACCCGAGATCTACAACCCTCTGTTGCAGCGGTTCCTCGCCAGTTTCGCGAAGTAACTAGCTGGACGCGGCGTCCTATGAGATAGAAGCCACTCGACAATCCGGCCATGTCCGGTCTGTTAATCGCCGTCCTACAGTTCGGAAAACAACTGGAGGCACTGCGATGACCATTCTCGAGCACGGCACGGAAACGTGCACCGGTGGACCGACCCTTCCCCAGGTACGACGCCTCGTCACCGAAGTGCCTGGCCCCAACTCACGCACTTTGGCGAAGCGCCGGAGCGCCGCACTGCCGGCCGGACTGACCAGCGGATCCAGCATTTACGTAGCTGCAGCGGGCGGAGGAGTTGTCGTCGACGTCGACGACAACTCGTTCATCGACTTCGGCAGCGGCATCGCCGTGACCACCGTCGGAAACAGTGCGCCGCGCGTGGTCGAACGCACCACACGCCAGCTCAGCCAGTTCACCCATACGTGTTTCCTCGCAAACCCCTACGAGGGGTACGTCGAGGTCTGCGAAGCGCTCAACCGCCTGACCCCGGGAGATCACGAGAAACGTACAGCGCTGTTCAACACCGGCAGCGAGGCGCTCGAGAACGCCGTGAAATACGCACGTGCCGCGACCGGTCGCCCGGCAGTTGTCGTCTTCGACCACGCATTCCACGGTCGCACGTTGATGACCATGACGATGACGGCCAAGAACCAGCCGTACAAGGCCACATTCGGCCCGTTCGCACCAGAGGTCTACCGGGTTCCGATGGCCTACCCCTACCGTTGGCCGAGCGGCCCCGAAAACGCTGCCGACGAAGCATTCGCCCAATTCCGTCTTGCGATCGACACTCAGATCGGTGCCGAATCGGTAGCCGCTGTGGTCGTGGAACCGATTCAGGGTGAGGGAGGTTTCATCGTTCCCGCTCCGGGATTCCTGAAGCGCATCGCCGAATTCTGCCGTGAGCGGGGCATTCTCGTCGTCGCGGACGAGGTCCAGACCGGTATCGCTCGAACCGGAGCCTGGTTCGCCAGCGAGAGTGAGGACTTCGTCCCCGACATCATCACAACTGCAAAAGGTCTCGCCGGCGGAATGCCACTCGCCGCCGTGACCGGCCGTGCCGAAGTCATGGACGCCGCGCATCCCGGTGGTATCGGCGGTACGTACAGCGGCAATCCCGTGGCCTGCGAGGCCGCCCTGGCAGTTTTCGAGACGATCGAGGTGGAAGGCCTCCTCGACCGCGCAAAGGACATCGGCGAAATCCTGACCACAGGGCTGTCCGAAATCGCTTCGGACACAAATATAATCGGCGACATTCGTGGACGCGGCGCCATGATTGCAATCGAGCTGATCCACGACGAAGACAAGGCTCCCAATCGCGAGGCCGTCGCCCAGATCGTCAGCTACGCCCACGCGCACGGCCTACTTCTCCTCGCTGCCGGCACCTACGGAAACGTCGTTCGATTCCTCCCGCCGCTGAGCATCTCCGACGAATTGCTGGCCGAAGGACTGGGCATCCTTCGCGACGCTGTGACAGCAGTCCGATGAGCGTCGACAGCAGTCCGATGAGCGTCGTTGTTCACAGCTTGATCGGCGGAGCTTGGGTCACGGGTAGCGAAGGCACACTGACGGACACCAACCCGGCTCGCCCCGACGAAGTTGTCGCCACCGGAGGCCGCGCCGGCGCATCTGAAATGGCGACCGGTGTTCGCGTCGCCCGCATCGCCGCGAACGACTGGGCGCGCCTACCGATGTCCGCACGCGGCGCATACCTCACTCGCGCAGCGGAAATCATCGAAACCAACGCCGATGCCTGGGGCGAAGAACTCACCCGCGAAGAGGGGAAAACGCTGGCCGAGGGTATCGGAGAAGTGCGCCGGGCTGCGCAGATTCTGCGTTACCACGGCAACGCCGCAGACCGCGAGTCCGGGACGGTGTATTCCTCCCCACGTAGCGGCGAGCAAATTCTTGTCACTCGCAAACCTCTCGGCGTGGTAGGCGTCGTCACGCCGTTCAACTTCCCGATCGCGATCCCGGCGTGGAAGATTGCGCCCGCCTTGGTATACGGAAACACTGTTGTCTGGAAACCGGCTGCCGCGGTGCCCCTTCTGGCCTTCCGTCTCGCGCAGGCATTGACCGAAGCGGGCCTACCCGATGGCGTCCTGAACATGATCCTTGCCGACAGCGCGGCAGGTGAAGCGCTGGTCGACCACCCGGACCTCGACGCCGTCACCTTTACCGGTTCCACCGGCGTCGGCCGAAGAATCGCGGGATCTGCTGCAGCGCGCGGAGTTCCGGCCCAGGCGGAAATGGGTGGAAAGAACGCAGCCATCGTACTTGCCGACGCAGATCTCGAGCTTGCAGTCGAGCAGGTCATGTTGGGAGCATTCCGGTCAACCGGCCAGAAATGCACGGCCACTTCGCGTCTGGTGCTCCACGAATCCATCGCCGAGGAATTCTTGGCGAGGCTGACCGTCGAGGTCGAAGAATTGAGAGTCGGAGATCCACTCGATCCCGACGTCACTACAGGTCCTGTGGTCAGCGCATACGCACAGCAAACGATCATCGAGGGAATCGATCGAGCCGTCGGCGGCGGCGCCAGAGTTGTGGCCAGCGCCGAAGCGCCGGAATCGGGCCACTACGTCCGGCCGACGGTGCTGGAACTGTCGGCGAGCACCGAACTATGGTTCGAGGAACTTTTCGGCCCGGTGCTTGCGGTGCAGCGGGCAGCAACAACTGCAGACGCATTCCGCTTGGCGAACGAGGGCGAATTCGGTTTGTCCGCAGCGCTGTTCACTCAGGACCTGACCAGCGCACTTGCCGGTATCGATGACCTGGACGTGGGGATCCTGCACGTCAACTCGGAATCGGCAGGCGCTGATCCTCACGTACCTTTCGGCGGTGCGAAGAAGAGTGGATACGGGCCCAAGGAACAAGGCGACGCGGCGCGGGAGTTCTTCACTCACACCACCACCGTCTATCTCAGGGGCGGCCGAGCGTGATCTGAATTCGATTCCGCCTGCAGCAGTTCACGAGCTTTGAGTGCGATCCACAACTCGGACCGTGTGTGGGCGGAATCGAGATCTCGGCCGATCAACTCGGCGGCCTTGTCCATGCGGTTACGCAGCGTGTGCCGGTGAACACCCAACTGCGTTGCAGCGGACTCCCATTGTCCATTGTGGTGCAGGAACGCTTCGATCGAGTCCACCAGACGGGAACCGTTCTCGGCATCGTAGCCTTCCAGCACACCGAGGCCGCCGGCCGCGATCGACTGCAGAACATCGTTCGACTGCACACTCAACAAGAGACTGAAAGTCCCGAGTTCCGAGAACGGAACGAGCGTGTGTCCATCGACCTGCCCCACTTTGGCAGCAGAGACGGCCTCGCGCAGACTCGCTGCTACACCGCTCATCGGCCGGACGCTACCGATTCCGCCGTTGATACTCCGGCGTGAATTCTCCCGCACTCTCGCATACACACTGCGCGCGACCTTCTCCGCAACTTCACTTTTCACGACGAACCACACGCCGGTGCCGTCATTCAGTGGAGCCAACAGGTACGGCACCGCCACTTCTTCGAGGGCCGCTGAAGTGATATCGGTTGCCGCCAGCAAAGGCCCGACATCGGTCAAGGCAGTTGCAACCACCGGGGATCCGGATTCGAATCCGAAGTACCGCAACAGACTTTCGTCTACTTCGCCGCCAGCCTGGCGCACCATCGTCGCGACCGCCAACCTCAGCCGTTGTTCGGCATCGACAACCCGCAACGGCTTGGCGAGCTCGATGGTCAACAGCAACACCGCGTGGCCGACCAGCAGTCGTTCGGACTGATCCAAGGCAGCATCGGACGCCACCGCCAGCGTGCCGCTCACGGCAAGCTTGTGAATGGCCAGATGGCCGTCGTCGTCCACCACGACCCGGCTGCGCTCCTTGCCTGATCGCCCCCTGATGCGTTCGGGCAGAGACGAACTCGCACTTTCCGTCAGAGCGAGCACCGCTCCGTCCCGATCGAGAACGCACACTGCTGCGTGAACCGCTCGACCCAGTGCAGCGATCAGGGCCGGCACTCCGTCGAGCAGGGCACGCGCCAACTTCTCCTGGGCATCGACCACCGCCTGCACCGTTCGTATCTGGTCGGCGGTCAGCTCGTCGATCACGGCCCGCGAGATGGCGATGAACGGCGTCTCCTTGGCGACGGAAAGCACGGCAAAACCCAGTTCGTCGCCGGCCCTGATGATCGCGTTCGGCACCTTCTCGTGCACGGTGCCGGTGTCGAATGCCAGTGCCACGGCGCCGGTCCGCGCAATGCGCTCGACGTACTCGTACTGCTTTGTCGCCGATCGCGAAAGGTGCAGCCCCGTCGTCATGACAAGCTCTCCACCGGCGAGCCATCGACTCGGATCCTGCAACTCGATTGCGTGCGCCCAACTGATCGGCAGATCGACGTGGCCATGACCTGCAACAACCGAGAGACCGAGAGAGTTGGTAGCCGCCAAGCGCCGGACAGTCATCGGCATTACCGGAACCTCCGAAGGCAGTGGACAGAACTGACAGTCTTCAGTTCCAATTTGTACATCAGGTCCATGTTCTGGATCACACGACGAGCTTAGCGTCTCTCCGAAAGAACTGATCGCGTCATGCAATAGGAGCTGAGCCCAGATGCCCGACAGCAGCACCGAAACAGCCGAAGCCGCCAGCGTTCATTCGACGCTCAAGACAGGCTTGAAGAAGCGCCACCTGACCATGCTTTCCATGGGTGGTGTCATCGGCGCCGGTTTCTTCGTCGGGCTGAGCGGAATCATCAACCAGGCCGGCCCCGGCGCAGTCATCACTTGCGCGATCTGCGGCATCATCGTGTTCCTGGTGATGCGCATGCTCGGTGAAATGGCCGTCGCCAAGCCGTGTACGGGATCATTCACCGAGTACGCGCGAATGGCGTTGGGCGAATGGGCGGGTTTCACCACGGGCTGGCTCTACTGGTATTTCTGGGTGATCGTCGTCGGCATCGAATCCGTCGTCGGAGCTACCCTGCTCTCCCGGTGGATCCATGGTGTACCGCTCTGGCTCATGTCAGCAGCACTCCTGTTGGTGATGACCGGGGTCAACCTTCTCTCCGTCAGCAACTTCGGTGAGGCCGAATACTGGTTTGCAGGTATCAAGGTCGCCGTCATCATCGGCTTCATCGTGCTCGGCAGTCTGTTCGTCTTCGGCATCTGGCCCGGCAGTGAAGTCGATTTCAGTAATCTGACCGGCCACGGAGGATTTCTGCCGAACGGCTTCACCCCCGTGCTGGTGGGCGTTGTCGCCGTGATCTTCTCCATGACCGGAGCCGAGCTGGTCACAATCGCCGCAGCGGAATCCGCCGAACCGGCCGGAGCGATCAGACGAGCCACGAACACCGTCGTCTTCCGCATTCTCGCGTTCTTCGTTGTCGCCACCTTCCTCCTCGTGACGATGCTGCCGTGGGATTCGTTCGTCGTCGGCGATTCTCCGTTCATCTCCGCACTCGACCTGCTCGGCATTCCCGGCGCCGCCGACATTCTCAATCTCGTGGTTCTGGTCGCTGTGCTGTCCTGCCTCAACTCCGGCCTGTACACGGCGTCACGGATGCTCTTCGCACTCTCCGTCTACAACGACGCGCCGGCATGGATGACACGGACCAACAGTCGCGGCGTGCCCGTGAAGGGCGTACTCGCCTGCACCGTGGCCGGGTATTTCTGTATCGCGGCCGGTTACATCTGGCCAGACACGATCTTCCTGTTCCTCGTGAATTCGTCCGGCGCAATCTGTTTGTTCGTTTACATCCTGATCTGTGTATCCGAACTACGCCTCCGACGCCGATGGGAACGCGAAAGTCCCGAGATTCTGAAATTCCGTGTCTGGTTGTATCCCGGCCTACCGATAGTGGTCACCGGCCTGATTCTCGTGATCCTGGTGGGAATGGGTCTCAACGAACCGACGCGCGCGGAGTTCGTCCAAAGCCTGGTCGCGCTGGGAGTCATCCTCGTCGCTTACAGCGTGAGAAGGTCTCGTACGCGAAAAGTCGTATCGTTCGCGACCGCCTCGAACAACGCACACAGCAGTTCGAAGAAGGCTTGAAACAAGCATCGAGTAAGCGCTCGACTCGATAAGAGAACCTCTTCCCCGAAAAAATCGAACCGGTGGAACCGGTCGAACACAGATTTTCTCTTTACCTAATTTCAAGGCAAAATAGACAGCATGCCGAGCCCTGTCATCGCCTCCGATGCGCACAGTTCTTGGCAAACACTTCACGAATGGTTCAACGAACCACACGACTACGAGTGGATAAAGCACCAGAGATCCGGCCGAGCAATCATTCCGATCTTCCGAACCTTGCTCGGAATGATGACGATCATCTTCGGACTCTCCGCGTTCTACAAATTGATCGGCCCGGATACGCCGCCGACCACTCCCGGCAAAGCTCTTTCGATTTTCATGATCTGCACGTGTGTGGGAATCGCCGCATGCTGGTTCACACAACCATTTCCCGGACGCCGGGGGTTGCTTGCATTCGGGATATTCGCAGATCTCGGGATCGCGGCCGCAGTCCTTCTGGTGCCGGATCGCTCGTCCGCGACATTCGGTTGCACCGTCTTCGCAGTCACCGGAACCTTTGCGACTCTTTTTGTCAGCGCAAGGTGGCTTGTCGCTCATGTCGTTTGGTCGATGACCATCACGACTACCGTTTTTGTTCTTGCCTATCTAGAAGGCGACGTCGATATCACGACGCTTCTGGCCCGTGGCACCGTTCTTTTCGGAGCTGTCACACTCGTTCCCATTTTTGCGCACCTGACCTGGCGCACTCTCTACCGCGATGCCCAGTATTCGGACCGGGATCCCCTCACTGGCCTGTTCAACCGTCGGGGACTCGAGGGGGCAGTCGGCGATCTCTTCGAGAGCTCCCGAGACGATTCTTCGTCTCTCGCTTTCATCGTCGTCGATATCGACAAATTCAAGACGGTCAATGATCTTCACGGTCATGCTGAAGGCGATCATGTCATCAGAAGAACCGCGAACCGATTGAGCACACATCTCGGCGAACGCGGAGTCATCGCTCGAACGGGCGGAGAAGAATATCTGGCTGTCATTGCCGGCGATCCCGAATCCACCATCCTGTTGATCGAAGGGATAAACGCGGCGCTGTCGGATTGTTCCGACGCGATCCCCACAACGGTGAGCGTCGGAGCTGTGATGATGACCGCCGAATCGAAGGCGTGGAGCGGCGGTGCTTCCGCAATCCTGGCGGCGACAAACGTCGCGGATTCGATGATGTATCAAGCGAAAGCGGCAGGCGGTAATACGATCCGCTCGGCTCAGATCTGATTCACAGCCACGTAAGTGGGTGGACGCTGCGCCCGGTTTCCGTGTCCGTGGCGGCAAGATACACATCGACGCGCTCAGCGGTCAGAGCCTTGCTGATGTGATAACCCTGGACCAGGTCACACCCGACCCACTGAACGCGGCGGAACTGCTCGATGGTCTCGACGCCCTCGGCCAACGATTTCATACCGAGGGCCGCGGCCAATTCGACAATGGACTTCACCACGGACATCTTCGGATCGTCCGAGTCGGTGACCAGCATGCGATCGATCTTGAGAACGTCGATTGGAAGTCTCTGGAGCGTGGCGAAGGAAGAATAGCCGGTGCCGAAATCGTCGAGCGCGACGGTAACCCCGAGCTCACGCAGCTTGTAGAGATCCCGGATCGCGCGATCGTCCACAACACCTGTCTCGGTGATTTCGAGCTGCAGCAGATGCGGAGCCAAGCCCGAATCCGTCAGAGCTTTCTTCACCATCGCACCGAACTCTCGCGACACCAACTGCACTGGCGAAACGTTGACCGAGACACCGATTCCGGTCGGCCACCCCGCAGCAGCTGCGGTCGCCATCGCCATCGCCTGCGCACCGAGGGGAATGATCATTCCGGTTTCCTCCGCCACCGAGATGAACTGGCTGGGCCCGATGAGGCCGCGACTGGGATGGTTCCACCGTAGAAGAGCCTCGAAGGCCACCACTTCACCGGTCTGAGTGTCGACCTGAGGCTGATAGTGGAGATCGAACTGCCCTTCCTCGATCCCTCTGTCCAGCTCGTGGAGCGCAGTCGCCCGCGCCGATGCCCTCGCCCGCAGCAGCGGTGAGAACTTGCCTACTCGATTGCGCCCCGTCGACTTCGCTTCGTACAGAGCCAGATCCGCCAGCATCACCAATCCGTCTGCGTCTGTTGAATCCTCGGGCGCGCTGGAGTAACCGATCGTGGCCCGCACTTCTATTCGATTGCCTTCGACGAAGAATGGTTCGTGCAGCACTTCCAGGTACCGATCGAAGATCACTCCGGGATCGTCGCGCGACGACGTGCAGACGATCAGCCCGAATTCGTCGCCGCCCATCCGCGAGCACATGTCCGAACCTACGACCTTGCGCAGGCGTGTCGTGACTTCGAGAAGTAATTGGTCCCCGATCGGATGTCCAAGGGTGTCGTTGACCGATTTGAAATTGTCGAGGTCGAGAATCCCGACGAGAACCTGCTTGTCCGGCGCCCGAGAATTGATCGCTTCCTCGAGCGCCACACCGAACGCACGACGGTTCGGCAACCCGGTCAACGAGTCGGTGGCCGCAAGCCGAAGGATCTCCTGCTCGTGGACATACCTCTCCGTGATGTCGGAACCGACACCGCGCCAACCCAGAATCACACCGGATTCGAGAACCCGCGGATTACCGGAAAGAGACCACCAGCGCCGCCTACCGTCGACATGCACCGGCACGACGGTGTCCCGGAAGGGGGCACTCGATTCGAGTTTGTCGATCATCTGGGCCGCGGCCGCACGTCCCTCCGGACTCGACGCGATCTGGAGTCTGGTGAGGAGTTGCCCGAAGGTGAGTTGCTGCAACTCGTCCACCGTCATACCTGCGACCTCGGCGAGACGTGCCGAGGTGTGGGAGAACCGGCCGTTGGTGTCGCACTCCCACAGCCAGTCGCGGGAACCGCCCTCGAAACCGTCGAGCAACAACGCCACAGTCTGACGCTCGGATTCCGCCTGAAACTCTGCGAGACAACGTCTCTGGAACGAGGCCGACAGATAGACCGCCCCTACGGTGAGCGCAAACATGTAGATGCACAACTGAATCGCAAGTACGCGAAAGTGGGGTTCGGCGTGGACGATGAGAACAGTGAAGACGCCGAGGCCGTGAATGTAGATCCAGGTCAGGCTCACCGATCTCAGACTGGAGAACGTCACGGTCCCGGCGCCCATGATTCCTGCCATCGTCGCGATCAGAACCAAGTCGCGGGAGACGTCCATGTCGTGAAAGAGCAGGGCAAAAAGTGCGACGTCTAGGGTCGCGACAACGATCACTTCGACGAGCAGACCCACGTAGTCGTAGCGCGGTGTGTGCTTCGACGGTCGCCAGCGAAGCGGTATCCATACTCGAATCGAATTCGCGAGGACAAGAAAGATGAGGGCGCCGCCCAACCACCTGAGCGTCTGACGTCCGGGCGGGACGGTGTAGGTCAGAATCACGACCAAACTCGCCATGTACGCAAGATTGGCGAACGGCGCGACGGCCGCAGCCTCGTCGATCTGACGGCGAAACAGGCTGTTGCAGTCGGTCTCCGAAGCAGGATCTTGCCGACTCAATCGACTCAGACGGTTCATCAGTGTGGCATCCCGACACCAGTGCAGGCGCCATCAGCGGGCGTCGAATCCGCTCGCCTGGCCATCCGAACCTCCCCTGGCTCCCCACCGAACCCTTATCCGGTGAAACGTCAGTGTTTCAGACTCGCTGCTTGTTTCCTTCACAACGGTAGCCATCTGACGAATCGATTGTGCGCAGATCACTATATCCAGAGGTCGTTCCGTCGATCTTCCAGGTCGATCCCCGATTGCTGATTCTTAGCTCGAACCACGTTTGTCGCCGACCGCGACGCGGGGGATTCGAGCGGTCGGGAACAACGCGGCGATTGCGAGCAGCGCTGCCACGGCAAAAGCGACACGCAACGCGTCCAGCCTGGCTTCTTCGTTCACGTCCACGATCGCATCCGCCGTGGACTCGGCGACGCCGGCGTCACTGAGAGCGGATCGGAGTTGCGTCGTCGACAGGAACGGCACGCCCGAGGCCATGTCGGTGCTCGCTTGCTGCTGCACCGATGTCGGAACCGCCGGATTGTCTTCGATTCCGGCGATCGCCGACGTCGTGAGTGTGGCAATGAGAACCGATCCGATCAGGGCAGTTCCCAAGGATGCGCCGAGGTTGGTGGCGGTGTTCTGCAACCCGCCGACCTCGGTACTGCGCTCGTCCGGGACCGAGGACACCGTGACGGCTCCGAGCTGCGAAGACAGGCACCCCAAGCCGAAACCCATGAACAGCATGGGAATCATCACGATCGCCGCATTGGCGCCCGGGTCCATGCCTGCCACGAGCATCAGAATGCCGACGACCATGACCAACAATCCGACTCGGACCACGCGTCGCGGGTTCGCGGTAGGCCGAAGCTTCGGAATACCGATCGCCGCCACGACGAGCGCCGCCGACAACGGCAGGATGCGAATTCCGGTCTCGAGAGCGCTGAGCTCCAGAACTACGGACAAGAACAAAGGAACCGCGAAGAACACGCCCGCCTGCACCAGAAACTGCGCGAAGAACATCGACAGCCCGCCACTGAGTTCGCGGTTTCGCAGCATCGCCGGATCGAGCAGAGGCTCCTTCCCCGCAGCGGCCAGGCGACCCTCCCATCGCAGGAATCCGTAAACGACAAGGAGCCCGACGATCAGCAGCCACACCACCGGAGACAACCCCACCAGTTGCGGCCCGCCAGGTTTGGCCTGTACCCAACCCCACTCGCTCGAACGCAGAACACCGAAGACGATCATTCCCAGTCCCACCACGGACAGGATCGAACCGAAGTAGTCGAGGCGCGACTTCGACGGTGGGACGTCGACCACTTTGCTGAGCACCAGCAAGATCAGGACAACGATCACGACTTCGCCGACGAACACGTAACGCCACGACGCAAATGTCGTCGCCGCGCCGCCGATCAGCGGCCCCACTGCCACGGCTATCGCGCCTGCTGCAGCGACGAGGCCGTAGGCCGCCGGACGCTTCTCCGCCGGGAAGTTGGTGGCGACGAGCGCAACGATCGCGGGCATGATGAGCGCCGCGCCGACGCCTTCGAGGAACGACCACCCGATCAACAGGACCACGAGATTCGGAGCGAGCGCAGTCGTCAGAGACCCAGCGCCGTAGATGACCAAGCCGAGTGCGAAGGCTCGGCGACGGCCCATCATCGAACCGACTTTGCTACCCGTGATCATCAGAGTCGCCATGACCAGGGTGTAGAGCGTGATCGCGGTTTGAATGCCGGTGATGCTCGTGCCGACGTCCTCGGCGACGGTCGCCATCGAAACATTCATGACCGAGCTGTCCAGGGTCATCAGGAACTGGCTGCTCGCCAACACCGTGAGAACCAGCCCCGAACCCGCCTGCGTAGTCGAACCAGCAACCTGTCCGTCACCCATCGTGCGGGTGTACCCGGTGCTCAGGTCTTCGAAGCAGACCGGTCAGTGCTGTTCGAGGCTGTTTGAGTCAGTGCCGTTCGAGTCAGCGCTGTTCGAGTGCGAGTTGATCCGCCCAGGCCGACACGTCGCCGCGTTCCAGAGCGACCGCGAGCAGTTCCGGAAACTTGTCCGGCGTGCACGCAAACGCCGGAATCCCGAGGGCACTCAGCGCCGCTGCATTGTCGTGATCGAACGATGGGGCGCCGTCGTCCGAGAGCGCCAGCAGAACCACAACCTGAACGCCGGCATTCTTCATGGCCGCCATGCGCCGCAGCATCTCGTTCCGAATACCGCCCTCGTAGAGGTCCGAGATCAGAACAAACATCGACTCGGCAGGACGCGAGATCAGCGACTGGCTGTACGCGATTGCGCGGTTGATGTCCGTGCCCCCACCAAGTTGGGTCCCGAACAGGACGTCGACGGAGTCGGACAGTTTGTCCGTCAGATCGACGACGGCGGTGTCGAAAACCACGAGCGAAGTCTTCAGCGCTTGCATCGACGCCAACACCGCGCCGAACACGGACGCGTAGACGACGCTGGACGCCATCGAACCCGATTGGTCGATCGCCAGGACCACGTCGCGCTGCACAGATTTCGACTTGCGGCCGTATCCGACGAGCCGCTCGGGGACGACGGTTCGATACTCCGGCAGGTAGTGCGACAGATTTGCTCGGATGGTTCGGTCCCAGTCGATGTCACGCAACTTCGGACTCGACGTTCTGGCCGAACGATTGAGTGCCCCGGTCACCGCGGCCTTCGTTTTCTGCGCGATTCGCTCTTCGACTTCCCGAACCACCTTGCCGACGACCATTCGAGCAGTGGCCTTACTGGCCTCCGGCATGACCTGGTTGAGGCTCAGCAGCGTCCCGACCAGATGTACATCTGGCTCGACGGCATCGAGCAGTTCCGGTTCGAGCAGCAACTGCGCCAAACCCAGTCGGTCGATCGCGTCCTTCTGCATCACCTGCACCACCGTGCTGGGAAAGTACGTCCGGATATCGCCGAGCCATCTGGCGACGGACGGCGCCGACGCCCCCAATCCGGCTGAGCGGCGGCGCCCCTTGGTCGGGCCGGACGAGTCGTAGAGCGCTGCGAGAGCTGCATCCATTCGACTGTCGCCCGGTTGGCCCAGCCCTCCCGTCGATTCTTCGGCGGATTCCCCGAGCATCAATCTCCAGCGCCGAAGGCGCTGATCATCGTCGCTCATACGCGCGCTCCCAGTATCTCGGCAACGACCGCCATTGCCGCTCGGCCGCGTCGCGCGTCAGTCTCCACTGTCGTCTCGACGCGTCGTCCACCTCTGACCGCCTGACCGATCGCTCGACGCTCCCCTGCCTCGAAGGCTCCGAACGTGCGTCGAAGCAACGGAAGCGTGTCGATGAAGTCCTGCTCACGAAGTTGGCGGACCCACGTGTCGATCAGCGTGAGCAACGCTCGATCGTGAACGAGCACAAGCCCTCCCCCACCGAGAAACCCGTCGACCCACCCGGCTTTGGCGGTCGGCGCGCTTCCCACGGACAGGGCCCGAGACAAGCGCTGGGCTGCAGCGGTTTCCGTGATCGAACCGCTGTCGCGCAGTAGCCGCACCATCCGTCCGACGAGTAAACCGTTGACGTCGTCACGGTCGATCACGCCGGCCATCGCCTGCAGCCACCGTGCGCTCGCATCGCGATCGTCACGGACCATGACTGCCGAGTGAACCTTGTCGAGGTGATCGCGAAACTCCTCGGCGCTGGGATCGTCCAGTCCGGTGACGGCGACTGCGAGGCCGGTGCAGATCCGGATCAACAAGCTGTCGGCGACGTCGATCAACGCCGTCACATCGGTTCCGCGCACATCGCCGTATCGCAGCGTTCGGGTCAGCGTCGGTAGCGCCGCCATCAGATGTGACACGTCATGGTCTAGTGCCGCAACTGTTTTCACACTCTCCAAAACCGCAGACAAAGCTGCCGGGAGGTTTGCGAGCAGTGAGTTCTCCAGTAGTCCGATCAGTGACGCGAGAGTGATGTCCGGCTCGTTGATCTTCGAGACGACACGTGATGCCGCCGCTGCGGCCACCGTCGTACCCCACAGCGACGCCTCGATCACCGAGACCGAGAATTCGGGCTTCCATTGCAGCGCCCAAGTCTCTCGGAAAGTTCCGGTGGAACGGACCTCACTGTCGGCCGGGGTTCCCCAATCGATCTCGAGGATCCCCAGTCGGTGCAGGAACTGGGAACGCTCGACGTCGATATCGCGTCGCAGGTCCAGATCGAGATTCTTGGCTCCCGCTTGTTGTTTGAGCCGCAAAGTCTTCGAACGTGCTCGCAGGTCTGCTTCGAGCGGAACCGTCGGAGTTTCTTCGGGCACCGTGCCCAGGGCTTCGCCCACAACGAGTCTTCGTGTGATCAGATCCAGAAGAACGTCGTTTCCGTCGCACATTACCGACCTCGTAGCCTCGGTAACTTCCGACAATCCGGCCAGCGGGCGAGAACGCAGTGCAGCCAACGTATCTGCCAATCGGACAGCTTCGATGACGTGAGCACTCGAGATGGGAAGGTCCTCGTCCCTGAGCACCCTCGCAACTTTGGTGAGCCACCGCGTGATCGTCTTGTCGTTCGCGGTGAACAGATGGTGATACCAGCCCGGCGAGGTGATTCCGGCTCCGTAACCCGATGCCGACGCCAGGCGTGAATGTGTCCAGGGAACCCAGGTCAGCGAGGTCTTGACCTTGGACATCCCCTTGAGAATGCGGGCGTCGGGAGCCGCAGGCCCCAGGGCTCCGACCAACGCCGGCGCGTGCCAAGCTCCGCAGACGACCGCTACCCGCTCGGCGCCATCCTTCAACGTCTTTCGCAGCACCTGCCGCATATACGCTTCGCGATGCGCTGTCTCCTCGTCGATCGGCACTGTCTCACGCAGCGCCTCCATCGCCTCGGTGATCGCATCGAAAGAATCTGCGCCCGAGCTTGATTCGATCACCGAATCCCACCAGCGTTCGGTGTCGTCGAAACCCGCGGCCGCGGCCAGTTCAGACAGAGGATCGCCCTCGCGGACAGTACGAATCCCCTGATCCGCCAACACGTTGAACGCGGGCAGATCGCAGAACCTTGCCTGCACACCGTTCTTCGCAGCCCACTGCAGCGCTTGCCATTCAGGTGAGAACACCGCAAACGGCCAGAAGGCCGCCTTCGACGGTTCGCCAGTAGCGTACGCGAGCAACGCAATCGGCGGTTCCATCGACTCCGATGCCGCCAGCATCACCAACGGGTCTGCATCCGAAGGACCTTCGATCAGGACCACGTCGGGGGAAAACTCTTCCAGGCCCTGCCGAACCGAACGAGCAGATCCCGGGCCGTGGTGACGGATACCGAAGACCCGGACACGCAGGTCCGGAATCACGATGGTCACCCGGTGACCTCGCGGCACGCCCGGTAGAAGTCGGACCACTCGCCGCGTTCACGCACTACTGCCTCGAGGTACTCGTTCCACACAACCTTGTCTGCGATCGGATCCTTGATCACCGAACCCAGGATTCCGGCAGCGACGTCGGATGCCCGAAGTACGCCGTCCCCGAAATGCGCAGACAACGCCAAACCGTTGGTGACCACCGAGATCGCCTCCGCCGTCGACAGAGTTCCGGACGGGGACTTCAACTTGGTGCGGCCGTCGGTGGTCGTGCCTGATCGCAGTTCCCGGAACACGGTGACGACCCGGCGAATTTCCTCGGCTGCTGCGGGGGTTGTCGGCAATTCCAGTGCTGCGCCCAACTGTTCGACTCGGCGTGCCACGATAGCCACCTCGTCCTCCTCGCTGGCCGGCAACGGGAGAACAACTGTGTTGAACCGTCGACGTAGTGCGGACGACAGATCGTTGACACCGCGATCGCGATCGTTGGCGGTAGCGATCAGATTGAAGCCCTTGGCTGCCTGCACCTCGATGCCCAGTTCCGGCACCGGCAACGTCTTCTCGGAGAGAATGGTGATGAGGGCGTCCTGCACGTCGGCCGGAATACGCGTCAACTCTTCGACGCGGGCGATCTTCCCGGTTTCCATCGCGGTCATCACAGGTGACGGCACCAGCGCACCGGCGGTCGGCCCCTCCGAGAGAAGGCGTGCGTAGTTCCAGCCGTAGCGGATAGCTTCCTCGGGTGTACCCGACGTGCCTTGAACCAGTAGCGTCGACGCACCCGAGATTGCAGCCGAAAGGTGTTCGGAGACCCAGGTCTTGGCTGTACCCGGCACGCCCAACAGCAGTAGCGCCCGGTCGGTGGCAAGAGTTGCGACGGCCACTTCCATCAACCGCCGTGGACCGACGTACTTCGGTGAAATGACCGTTCCGTCGTCGAGAGTGCCACCCAACAGATACGTCACCACGGCCCAGGGCGACAAGTTCCACGACGGTGGACGCGGGCGGGTGTCCTGCGCGGCCAGTGCTTCGAGTTCGAGTGCGTACTCCTGCTCTGCGTGGGGCCGCATCAGCTTTGCCGGTTCTGTGGTGGGCACGGTTGCGCTGTCAGTCATGTGAGCTCCTCGAGCAGGGTCTTGCGGTGGGTGATGGCGCTGGCAGTTCTGGCGAAGGTCTGCCGCCAGTCCGGGTCACGTGCACGTTCCGCAGCCCGATCGAGCAAAGTTACTGCGCTGTAGGGAAATCGACTCTCGGCCAGGCGTAGCGATGCGCTGTATTTGTAGCGCGAGAATTCGCCGGCCTTGGCGCCCCCATCGGCACGTCTGGCCGCAACTCGTTCCCACTGGGCCACGACTGCCCGGGTGATGTCGTCTGGCCATGGACCTCGCAGAGCGTCGTAGATCGCTGCCCTGCCCGGGTGCAGAACATTGGCGTCGCCGTTTCCAGACCTCAACAGGTCAGCCAGAGCCTTGGCCGGCACCAACGGGAGTAGGCGTCGATCAGTGGCCGTGCCGCGCGTGCGAAAGAGTTCCAGCGCCCATTCCGCATTGTTCTGCGCGACTGCAGCGGTGGACCAAGCGTCGTGAAGGATCGGCTCCCAGCCTTCGTCAACGCTCATCCCCATGACCTTGCCGGGTTCACCGATCATGTTGTTCCACAAAGACAACGGTGCAGAACTGATCGCCTGACGCACGTACTCGGCACGATAGTCGGTGTGTGGATTCGGCCGATCTTCGATGCCGTCTCGCCTCGACGCCGCATCGACTTCCTCAGGCGGCAGGATGACCAACGTGGATCGAAGCAGTTTCCGCTCCACCCGCGCCCATTTCTGAACCCGCGCAGCCATTCGCTCCCCGAACTCCGATTCGGGAATACGTCCGAGCACCTCCGCTGCTGCGCGTCGCACGTCCTTGCGACGGTCGTCGAGGGCTTCCTCCAACAATGGTTGATCGTCGGCGCTCGATCCGATTGCCAGAGTCGAGACAAATGCAGCCTTCTGTTCGCCCCGCTCGGTGCCCCACGATTTTCTGAGTTCGGCCAGTGCCAGCGCGGGATCTGTTCGGCGAGTGTCTATCAGCCACTGCGTGCGCTGGGACGAACTTCCGTGACGCCAGACATCCGGATTTGCATCCCTGGTTCGGACGAGCTTGCTCCACTCGGGGTTTTGCGCGGCTAGCCATCGGCCACGCTCGCCGACGATCTGCAGGATGCTCTCCCGGTGAGCTTCGCTCGCACGTGCAAAGGAAAGCAACTCGGCGACCAGATGATCAGGCGCACGGTAGTTGCGCTCCAACGCGACTGCGAACCACTCGTCGAGCAAGGTCGCCTTGGCCGCGAGCATCGACAGCAGGTGCGCCGATGAGGATTCCGGCAGCGTGAATCGCACATCGTCTGGAGCAGGTGTCGGCACGGCCGCCGTGGTGGAGCCCGCACCGCCACGGCGGTACGCCCTCTCCAACGCTGCTGCTGCCAGAAGCATCTCGGCAGGATCGCCGTCGAGTTCGCGGGCATGGCCTCGCACTTCGGCCGGCAGCTCCTCGAATGTTGTTAAGGTTCTGGCAGTCCCGAGAAGAGCAGCCGAGATCAAAGTGCTCACAGCACGATCACCTGCCCTCCCGTGAAAACCGAGATCGGAGTAAGAGCCAGCGCATTCCACGTTCCGCAGACCGTGACCGGGTAACCGCCGGAAATACCGAGCAACTTCCACAGAAGATCCGAATCACCTTCTGCCCGAAGCGCTGTGCCCGATTCGTCGACGAGAAACCAGGAACCGTCGACGAACGACGGGACCACCGAACTGATCACTGCCGGCCACGAGCGCAACCAGGGATCTGCGGCGAGGGCATCGGTAAACTGCTGCAACGCAGCGTCGATGCTTCCGAACGGCATGGTTGTGAAGGGCTCCGGTTCACCGTGCGTTGCCCCCATCCGCGCCCGCAATGCCGCGGCACCGGGATAGAAATGAACATCGGCATTGAGCAGAAACCCGACTGGCGGCGTTTCGGTGGCAAAATTGGGTGACCCGTGGGAGAAGTCGAGCAGCATGGCCCACCGTTTCGAATTCCTGCCGAGCATCCACACGGTTCGGGTGAACAGTCGCTTCTCCTCGGTGATCCCGGAACCGAGAATCATCCAGTTCTCTTTCACCGGAATCGATTCCATCACACTCTCGGTTGAGACGGGATAGCCGACGTGCGCTTTCACCGAATAGGCAAGATCTTCCGGCAACTCGGACAGCTTCTGATGCGCAGCGACCAGCAGGTGCAACCGAGCCAACTCGTCGAGGACCTTCTCGGGCCAGTTCTCCGTAGACGCAACGATTCCCGCCAATGCTCGAAGCGTGCCTGCAATACCGGGCGCCTGAGCATCCACCATTCGAGCGGCTACCGCGTCGAAGCCCGCCCAGGACGTGTCCATCGCCGCCAGACCGCCCCGGATCTGATCGGTGATCCACAGGTCCAATTCGACGAGCCCGCTCGCAACGCGGTCGGCGCGCTTCTGCGCTGTCGCCGGGTCGGGAGACTTCTTGGGCGCCTCGTCGCCGCTTTCGCCGGTGTTCTCGGTCTTCTCCTCGCGGCGCGACAACCACTCTGCCGCGAAGTCGGCCGGCTCGTCCGCCGTCGGCACACGCCCTTCCGACCATTCCACCAGCAGCCCCAGAGCATGTTTGCACGGAAACTTTCGACTGGGGCACGAGCACTTGTATGCAGGACCCCGCAGGTCAACCACTGCTTGATACGGCTTCGAGCCGCTGCCCTGACACAGCCCCCAGAGCGCGAGACCGCTACTGCCGGCATGGCTCCACGAACCAGCCAACTTACGCGCAGCGGCCAGCGATGCGGCGTCGGGAGCTACCGACGCCACCTGCCCAGCTGTCCACGGCGAAGTCACTCGACCACAGTATGACAACCCGCTGACATCGCAGAGTCAGGCCGATTCTTTAGTGAATCAGCTCTTGACTCGAACGCATGTTCGAGTATTGTCTGGGGTGGGGATCGGGGGATTCAATGAGTGTTCTGTTGTCGGATGTGGTCTCGGGTTCTGCGGTGGGGTTGCGCGGACGCATGTGGCGGTTGTCTGCTTCTGAGTTGCGTGCTGCTGCTATCGAGGCGAGTGCGGAGATTCTTCGTCTCGAGGCTGTGCGTGTGGCAGTGGTCGACGAGTTGTCGTTGCGGCCCGATGATCAGGTGATTGCCAGCCGCGGGGTGGGTTGCTGGTTGGCGGCGAACACGATGCTGCAGGTTCGGGATGGGAAGAAGATCGCCGCGTTGGGTGCGGCGCTTCGGCCTTTTCCGGCGGTGGCTGCCCGGTTCGATGGCGGGGATTGCTCCTTCGATCATGCCGTGTTGATCGTGGCGTTCTGCGAGTCACCTCCGAAGGGGATGCCGGAGGAGGCGTTGCCTCGCTGTGTCGATTTGTTGTTGGCTGCTGCGTCGGGCGTGGAGGCGACGACGACGAAGGTGCGGAGTGTTATCGCGACCTTGGAGCGAGTGTTCGAGTCCGATGAGATTCCGCCCGCCGAGGATGTGGATCGGAATGAGTTGCGGATCGCGTCGACGTTGAATGGTCGGGTGGTGGTGCGCGGTGATTTCGATGCTCTCACCGGGGAAATGTTGTTGTCGGCGTTGTCGAATCTGACGATGCCGACCCCGGCACCGGATGGAACTCCGGATTCTCGGTCGGCGGCGAAGCGGACGGCGGATGGGTTCACCGAACTGATTCGCCGCTACCTCGACTGCGCGAAGACCGGTACGGATGGTGGTCAGCGGCCGCATGTGAATGTTCACATCAACGCCCGTGATCTGGCGGAGCATCGGGACTGCGCAGCCGCACCCTCGCCCGATGGTGGTGGAGTGGCTGTGTCGGATCTTGATGTCGGGCACATGCCGTGGCTCGGACCACTGTCCGTCTCGCAGACCAGACTCCTCGGCTGCGATTGTTTCCTCTCCACTGTTCTGCTCGACGGTCACGGGGCTCCGTTGGATGCGAGACCCGGGAAACGGTTGGTCTCTGCGGAGCAGCGAGTGGCGTTGATCGCCCGGGACAAAGGCTGCGCGTTCCCCGGCTGCACATGTGTGCCCGCGTGGACGGATGCACACCACATCCGGCACTGGGCCAACGGCGGCCCGACCGTGATGAACAACCTTGTCCTGCTGTGCCGTTCACATCACCGATTGATGCACCGAAAAACCGGATTCGTCGGGAAATGGGAAATCCGAATAGGCACCGACAACAAACCGTGGTTCATCCCACCACCCTCGATCGACCCCGGCCAGCACCCACGGCCCGCGAACACCACCTTCAAAACCTGAGAAGAACCTCAGGCACAACAGAACACGGCCAGGCTCCGCATCGGTCATCAAACCCCGATACGGAGCCCACAGGCCGTGTCGCGTCCACAACTCACGACGTTTTGGCGGGGCGCAAGACCGATCTACCCAACAACTCACAAACCTGCAGGGCCAGAGCGAGATCCAACTTGTCTCGGCCGGCAGCGACTGGATCTCCGAGCGCCTTGTTGATGCGATACTTCACCGTATTCCGGTGCAGATTCATGTGATTGGCAGTGTGCAGATGGCTTTCTCCGTGGGCGAAGTACACACTCAACGTCGTCCGCAAGGATGCAGCAGAAGGCGTATCGTCCGCCAACGGGCCTAGCACCTCCCAGACCCATGACTTCGTAGAATCGATGTTCTCGGACAGAAGTGAAACCACAGCGACGCCGCGGTCCCCGAAGCTCACCACCGGCCGTTGCGGCGTATCCGGCACGGCAGCAACCGAATAGGCGGCGGTTGCCTGTTCGTGAGATCGCTTGAAACCTTCGACCCCTGACCCTGGCAGTCCGATTGCCACCCGCGCTCCGCCGTCCAACGGCACTGCCGCAGCGAGAACCTCCGGATCCGGCGCAGGCACCCGGCGACCGAACGGCAGCCACGCCCACACCGTGCGTCGATCGATGGCGGTGATGATCGGCGGCTTGTCCGCTCCCGCCGCTGCGCCGAGATCACGTACGAGTCGATCGAGCGTGTTGATACCCATGACGTCCGCATCCCATGTCGACCAAACCACCAGGGCGACGTGGTTCTGACCAAGTCGGTATCCGGTCTCAGCTTCGAAAGCAGCGGTATCTGCGTTGGTGCCGGACAGGAGGGCGTGGATCGCGGCCGAATGGAGGTTTCCCTGCGCTGCCATCCATCGACTGCGTTCCCGCTCGTACGCGTCGAAGACGTAGAGCGTGATCCAGTCGATGTAGCTGTAGACCACATCCGAAGTGTGTTTCAGGACAGCCAAAGTGAGTCGCGCCGGAATATCCAGTGTGCTGATTTCGTCGTGACAGATTCGCATCAGATCGCCTTGGCCCATGTGGTAGGCCCGAACGAGAGAGTTGGACGGAACGTCCCGCTGCGCCAGACGCAGAGCGTATTCCACTGCGGCAGTGGTCGGTTGGAGATGATCGATCGGAATGTCGTTGGCCAATACGTGGATGATCGTCGTGATGTTTCCCTGCACGCTGGCCTCGAGCATTTCGAGCAATTTGGCGTCTGCATCCAATTGGTCGATTTCGTGAGCCATCATGAAGGCCATCTCACGCGCGATGTCGGCACTGCGCTCGTCGAGTCGTCGGGCCAACTCGGCAACCACCGCAAGCACTTCCGGCTCCGCGGCTGCAGGCACTCGGGCGAGACGCCGCATCACGCCGGCGCCTCGCTCCTTGTGCGATGGACTACTCACAGAACTTCCGCACCCTTTCGTCGCAGGTACTTCAGAGCCGATTCGGCCGCGTTGTACCCGCACATTCCATGTGCTCCGGCACCCGGCGGGGTCGAGGCCGAGCACAGGTAAGTGCCCGCGATCCCCGTGCTGTACGGATCGACTGCCACGCGCGGACGCAAGACAACCTGAAGTTCGGTGTTGGCACCTCCGATGATGTCGCCGCCTACCTGATTCGGATTGTCTTGTGCCAGGTCAGCTGTACCACTGCTCGATGTCGCGACGATCTGATCCCGGAATCCTGGCGCAAACCTCTCGATCTGACGAATGATCGCCTCTGTAGCGTCGCCGGCATATCCGTGTGGCACGTGCGCATAGGCGTACAGCGGATGAACGTTCCCGGCGGATCGGGTGGGATCAGCCAGGTATTGCTGACCGAGGAGCACGAACGGCCGGTCCGGCATGCGGCCTGAATTCGTCTCACGCTCAGCGGCCACGATTTCGTCGAAACCACCTGCCAGATGGACAGTTCCGGCCCGAGCGCAATCCGGATTGGTCCACGGCACATGACCTTCGATCGCAAAATCGACCTTGAACGCTCCGGGAGCCTGCTTGAACTTTCGATAGGCTCTCGCCACTCGGCCCGGGAGTCGATCGCCCAGGATTTCGAGCGCACCCCCCGGATTGACATCCAGCAGAACAACATCGGCGTCCGGAATCTCGGAGGCCGTGCGAACCCGAATGCCGGTGTCGATCTTGCCGCCGTGATCGAGGAGCATCGCGGCCATGGCGTCGGTGATCGAACGCGAACCTCCCTCGGCAACCGGCCAACCGTAGCGGTGACCAGCAGCAGTGATCATCAATCCCACCGCCGAGGTGGCCGGACGGTTGAGTGGATAGAAGGCGTGCGCGGCAACCCCGCCGAACAGCGCCTTCCCTTTGTCGGTCTTCCACAACTTCGCGGTCACGGTTGCCGGAAGCAGCGCTCGCGGACCGAAAGCTGCGAGCCGCAGCGGATGCCGCGGGACATTGACGATCGGGCGCATCAGGTCGGACGCCAATGCATCGAATCCCGTCGACAAGTCACCGAACATGCGTTGCCATCGAGGTCCGTCCGCGCCGAGTCCCGCCGCCGTCTGCTCCAGCGAGCGGTACAGAACACCGGCGTCCCCGTTGTCGAGCGGATGCGCGCAGTCCACCTCTGCCCATCTCCAGATCAGCCCGTATCGCTCGAGGTCCAGCTTTGACAGGTACGGCGAGCCGATACCCATCGGGTGAAACGCCGAGCAGTGATCGTGAATCAACCCCGGCACGTCGATCGGACCGGAGCGGGTGCCTCCGCCGATCTGGTCGGCAGCCTCGAGCACCTGCACGTCCACACCGCTACGTGCGAGGTGTACCGCGGCAGCGAGCCCATTGGGCCCGCTGCCGACGACTACGGCCTTTGTCACTTACTCACCTCTTGCTCGCTACCGCTGGCCCTCGTACGCATCTTCGGCTCGGAGACAACCTGCGGATCTGTTGCCGCGCGGTCGGCCCGTACGTCCAGTGTCCACTGAACGTCGAACGGAATGGGCCCGTTCGGCAACCACGGTTGTTCGGCAACTGCGTCGGCGACCTTGAAAGTACCTCGTTCGATGACGCCGAGAGCTGCGTCGATCACCTGGTACTCCTGCGTTCCCTTGTGGATGGGCTGCGATTCGATCCAGGTCACCAGGAACTCGCCGGGCGCGAAATTGCAGCGACGCTGAATGGCGGCGATCAACTTCGCATCGTGCAGGTGCCCGTCACCGAAGTTGAAGGCGACGATGGAGTTGCACATGAACTCGGCTTCCCGCAGCGAGTACGTGTTGATGTCGTCGCCGAGGTGCCTGATCATCAGTGAGAACAGTGCACGCCCCTGGCTGTGCATGGAACGCCAGCCCAACAGCTGATGCAGAACGACATCGGACACATCTTCGGGGTACATCGTCATCAACTGATTACGCGTATCCGGCGACGGACGCTTGATGTACTGGTCGATCTTTGCTTCGGCGCCCGGCGCGAATGCCCACGTCGCAGATGCCCAGTTGCCGGCGTACTGACGCATCGACGGCAGGAACGACACCAGATCGGGTCGAAGGTTTCCGAGAATGGGGAAGAAAGCAAGGGCTGCAATAATTCCCGCTGTGATCCAGGGTGAAGACATGGCGCCGAGGCCGTAGCCGTCCCACGCCGGGAAGCCCAGGAACAGGAAGACCGAGGCGTAAGCGAACAGAAGATTCCATTCCAGCGGAACAGCCAGCGGGAAGGTCGACGCGATGAAGAGATGGAATCCGACCATGAGGATCACGGCGAGGATGGTGAGTGTCTTGTTCGTCGAGAACAGCAGTATCAACGGAGTGACGATTTCGACCATCGTTCCGGCCACGTGTGCGACCCCGCCGCCGAGGTGCGAGGGTCGCAGATCCTCCGGGAAATTCCGGTAGTGCGCACGCTTGATCTTCTTCGACGGGATCCACGGCGTATTGCTGAGCATCGGGGGGACCACCAGCGAGAAGTGACGGCCGAACTTCGAGACACCGGCACCGATCCACACCATGACGATCAGCAGTTTGAGCGCCAGAATCATGTCGACGAAGGGCAGGAACGTGAAGAAGAAGATCGCCGGCAGGTACTGCTCACTACGGGCAGCGATGAAGGGCACCTTGTCCCGCAACCCGAGAATCACCATGAGCACGAGGAAGGAGTACAAGACCGTCGGGCGTACCAGTCCGGCATTGTCGGCGATTGCCGAATCGATTCCTGCGGTGTGAACGCCGGGAAGAACCGCGGCAACAAGAAGATTGGCGACTACGGCGACGTAGATGAAGACGTCGAACACCGTGCGGGTGTCACCCGAGGTGAGCGGCACCTTGCCCGGCCACGGTGGAAGGCGAATCGTGCCGGGGCGGATCCAGTAGAGAACTCCACCGGTCATCGGTTTGAAGTGGCCGGCCAATGGACCCCAAGACCCTGCCAGGCCCAGGATTTCGAGCATCATGGTCCAGATGATGAGTTTCTGGTAGACGATCGGCTGGTTCCACCATGATCCGATGTCGAACCACGAGAGGCCGGAAGTCAAAGTGGCAACGGCTGTTCCAGCTGCCAGGTAGAGGAACAACAGTTTCATGATGTAGACGGTGTGGACCATCTTCGGTGTACCGAAGCCGTAATCCACCCAGTGCGTGGACATGTCACGCAGACGCTCGAGAAACGGCTTGTCCATGAAGGTTGCCGGATCGACGGGAGGGAAGTTTCCTTCTTTGAATCCCATGATGTGCTCCTGAAATACGGAATGTGGGCATGACGGATCGACTCGACGCACGTCGTCGAGTTGTGCTGGTATTACGGGGAAGGGACTAGTGAGCGGGAGTTGCGCTCAAAGCTCGTCTCATTCCGGGTTTGTCGATCTTGCCCACCGGGTTTCGGGGAAGCGTATCGACGACGTAGATCGCCACTGGCACCTTTACTCGGGTGAGCAAGGCCGTGACATGTTCGAGCAGTTCGCCTTCGGTGACGGGCGCGTCGGGGTAGGCAACGACATAGGCAACTGGCACCTCTCCGTAGACCTGGTGCGGAGCGCCGATGACGGCGGCCTCGAGCACGGAAGGATGTGTGGCGAGCGAATTTTCGATCTCCTTGGGGTAGATGTTCTCGCCCCCACGGATGATCATGTCCTTGATGCGATCGACCAGGGTCAGGTAGCCGTCTTCGTCGAGGACCCCGACGTCGCCGGTATGCAACCAACCATCCTTGACGGTCTTCGCGGTCTCCTCCGGCTTGCCCAGATAGCCACGCATCACGTTGCCGCCCTTGATGACCACCTCTCCGGCAGTTCCGACGGGAGCAAAGGTTCCGTCCTCGGCAAGAATGGCAATCTGCTGGCCGGGCAACGCCGGGCCGACCGTACCCAGTTTGCGCAGGCCCTCCACAGGATTACAGGCCGACGCACAGGTCCCCTCGGTGAGTCCGTAACCCTCCACGATCACGAAACCGAAACGCTGCTCCGCGCGTTCGAGGAGTTCCTTGCTGATCGGCGCCGCACCGCACACGGCAAATCTCAAAGATGACGTATTGATCGAGGCGTCTTCCGGCTGCGAGGTCAGCATCGCGTAGATTGCCGGCACCGCCGAGAAATACGTGGGGCGAAGCCGCGCAACGTCGTCGAAGAATCTCGAAACCGAGAACTTCCCGGTGACACTCACCTGTCCGCCGACAAGCAAGGGCGTCAGGACGCTGACGCAGATCGCGTTGACATGGAACAACGGCAGAATCAGCAGGCAGTGATCCGCGCCGGTAACACCGATGTTCTTGCCCATCGACGAAGCCATGAACTGCAGGTTGGAATGCGTGAGCATCACTCCCTTGGGCCGTCCAGTGGAGCCGCTGGTGTAGATGAGTAACGCCAGATCGTCTGCTGCAACATCGATTCCGGGTCGGGGATCGGTCGGCGGCACTGTCGCCAGATCGTCGACGACCAACACCGCACGGCCGCCCGAGGGCGCATCGGCAGTAGCGGTGATGACCAACTCGGCCCCGGAGTCCGCGATCTGGTAATCCGCTTCGTTCGCAGTGAACATCGGATTGATGGGTGTAGCTGCAGCACCGATGCGCCAGGCAGCCATGATCGCGATCAGCAACTCGACGCGATTGGGCAGCATGATCGCCACCACGTCACCGAGTCCGATTCCGAGTCCGGCCAATTGCGCGGCAACAGCTTCCGTACGATCTGCGAACTCTTCATACGTGAGTTCGACGTGGTCGTCCCGCAGGCACGGCTTCTTCCCGTACTTCTCCGCAAGATCCCAAGCCAGATATCCGATGTCCGCCACGAGAGTCAGCACCTTTCATTCGTGTGTGACTCAAAACACTATCGGCGTCCTGCGGCCGAAGAAACGGTCTCAGGGGATCAACTTATCCAGGTTCTTTGTTCCCTGAGCACAACGCCGCAAGGGCGGCGAACATCAGATCGAGGGCTGATGCAACACTTCGTGGGCACGTCGGGTCACCACTTCGGAGATCCGGCGCAAGACGGGTGACGACAGTTTCCACTGCTGCCAGTACAGCGGAACGTCGTCCACGAAGTCCGGATCGAATCCGATCAGCACTCCGCCGCGATCGTCTTCGCCGCACTGCAGGTCCGGTATCAACCCCCACCCGTATCCCCGTCTGACGGCGTCCACGAAGTCTGCCGATGACGGAACAAGATGGCGAGGCGGATCTGCCGGGTGGCCGACCTTTTGATCGAGGTACCGATCCTGCAGCAGATCCTTGCGATTGAACACCACCAGCGGCGCCTCCGAAAGAGATTCGGCCGTGACACCATCTGCGAACCAGCGACGGCAGAACTCTGCGCTCGCCATCGGCCGATACCGCATGATGCCCAACCGACTGGAGGTACACCCTTGAATCGGTGACGCAACCGACGTGACGGCAGCCATGACCGAACCGTCGCGCAGCAGGTCGGTGGTGTGGTCTTGATCGTCGAGATGAAAATCGAAACTGACTTCTTGCGTGAACTCCGCGAGGGCCCCGAGAACCCAAGTGGACAGCGAATCGGCATTGACCGCGATCGAGACGCGGGCGAAGGTGTTCGAACCGTTTTCCAAACCGAGTTCTCGCACGGTGTCACGCGACAGTGCGTCTATCTGACGGGCAAGACGCAGGACTTCTCTCCCGGAATCGGTGACCTGGATGGGTTTGGTGCGCTGCACCAGGATCCGGCCAACCGAGGTCTCGAGAGCTTTGATTCGTTGGCTGACCGCCGAAGGCGTGATGTGTAACTTCCGCGCCGCCGCCTCGAAGGTTCCCTCGTCGACCGCAGCGTGCAATGCCCTCAGTTGCTCGAAATCCAACATAATCTGAAGCTACTCTGATGCGTCCTAAGAATCATTAGCTGGACTGAATGAAATCTGAGCGGCAGGCTCGACAACATGCTCAGCACCAACGACCCTGCGTCGGCCCTCGTCGGTTTCGGAGTCGGACTGTCATTGATCGTCGCAATCGGCGCCCAGAATGCGTTTGTTCTTCGCCAAGGTCTGACGCGATCGCACGTACTCCCGATCGTCGCAGTGTGCGCGTTGTCAGACGCAATTCTGATCCTTGCAGGCATCAGCGGAATCGGGACCCTCCTCGAACACGCACCGTCGCTGATCACGTTCGTTCGTATCGCCGGTGCGGTCTTCCTCCTCAGCTATGCAATCTTCGCCGCCAAGCGGGCGCTTCGACCCCAGACGCTGGCGCCGGATCAGCACGGCAACGGTTCGAGGCTGGCCGCCGTCACGATGGCATTGGCTCTCACCTGGCTCAATCCACACGTTTACCTCGACACCGTGGTGCTCATGGGTTCAATTGCCAACGGTCGCGGCGAAATCGGACGTTGGTGGTTTGCGGCCGGTGCCATCACCGCGAGTGTGGTCTGGTTCAGCGCCCTCGGTTACGGCGCACGTCTGCTGACGCCGCTTTTTGCGAAACCCAACGCCTGGCGGATTCTCGACGCTCTGATCGCCGTGATGATGGCGGTTCTCGGAATCAGCCTGCTTGTCGAATTGTGACTCAGCTGCACAACCTCGATCCGACACTGCGGGTATCGGGATGGGTTACCGTCCAAGGTGAGGAAGCTCAATTCACCTGTCGCGAGTTGTGACCATCAGGTAGGGCTGATCACGATGACCGAGGACGACGGCGGCACCGAACCGCGTGACTCCAACCGCGGACTGAGTTTGCTGTGTCTACTCGCTGCGGTCGCGGGCGTCGGGGTCGGATTTGTCGGCGGCGCGTTCCGTTGGTGTCTGATCAGGGCCGACGAACTCCGTCGGACGATCGTGAATTGGGCGCATCACGTTCCGTACGTCGGGTGGCTCGTGCCGGTCGTCCTGGTGGCCTTGTGCACCGTGCTGGCCGTACTGATCGTCAGACGAGTCCCCCTCGCAAAGGGAAGCGGCATCCAGCACGTCGAGGCGGTGTCCCGCGGCGAAGCGAAACCGCCGGGAATCAATCTCGTGCCTGCCAGATTCATCGGCGGCCTCTTGGCGATCGGCTCCGGTCTGGTTCTCGGCCGCGAGGGCCCCACCGTACACATGGGTGCGGCGATCGGGGCAGAAGCGGGACGGCGGGCCCGCCTTGCCGAACCGGACGTCGCCATGCTGCAAACATCCACGGCCGGAGCAGGACTCGCCGTCGCGTTCAACGCGCCGATCGCCGGGGCACTGTTCGTCTGCGAGGAGGTGACGCACTCATTTCGGCTGCGCACCGTGCTGCCAACACTTTTCGGTGTTTCGGTCGCGGTGGGCTGTGCACGACTTGTCATCGGTGACCAACCCGATTTCGAGGTCGGCACCGTCCCGACGCCTCAACTCGCACTCTTGCCACTGTTTGTCGTCTTCGGAATCCTCACGGGGCTACTCGGTATCGCCTACAACCGCTTGATTCTGGGTCTACTCGACGCCGTTGCACGACTCGACAGGATCCCGCCGACTGTCATCGGCGCAACGATCGGCGCCACCATCGGCCTGACGCTGTTCCTCGACCCGCTGGCCAGTGGGGGCGGCGACGTTCTTGCACAGATGATCGTCGGCGGAAGGACCTTCGTACTGCCGATCCTGCTGCTGTACTTGGCGGTTCGGTTCTTCACTGGCCCGCTCTCGTATGCCGCTGGAACCCCCGGCGGACTGTTCGCTCCCTTACTTGCACTCGGCGCACTCTGGGGGTCGATCTTCACCGGACTGTCGAGCTTCGTGCCCGGAGTGGACGCCGGGCTCACGGTCACCATGGCCACCATCGGCATGGCTGCCTTCTTCGGCGCTGTAGTGCGCGCACCGTTCACCGGCATCGTGATCGTGGTCGAGATGACAGCGGTGACGTCGACGCTAATTCCGATGCTCGCTGCCACTGCGGCAGCGGTATTCGTCGCCACCGCGGCAGGGTCGGCACCTATCTACGACAGTCTCCGAGAACGGATGTTGGAAACTCGACACCCACCTCTGCGATGATCACGATCGACACCGTGCCCGACCAATGCGTAGGCAGAGGAGCATTCATGACCCCACAAAGTCTTCACCGAGATAGGTGCGTCGGGTAGCGTCCGGGACCTACCGTCGACCGTTGAATCACTGCGAAACGAACCCATCGACGGCGACGGCATCGAAGTTCACAACTTGACCGGTCGAATCATCGCCGACGGATACGTCCTGACACAGTGGGATTCACTCCATGGCGTGCGTCGTGCGCGGCGCACATCCCTGTGGCGCCGCGCCCCGGTCGGATGGCAACTGGTACACCATCAAGGCACCCCGCTCCACTGATTACGCACCGCAAAATCTGCGACAACTCTCTAGATCAAGGGTGTTCCGACGTAGTTCTCGGCGATCAGCGTTCGTCCGGCGACCGAACGCGTGACCATGTCCAACTCGGCCAATTGACGGCGATGCCCGAAACCGCTGTCGTCCGGCAAGCGATGGAGCATCGACGACATCCACCACGAGAAGTGCTGCGTCCGCCACACACGCGGCAGCACCGTTTCGGTGTACCCGTCCAACATCTTTCGGTCGGACGAGGTGAAGAAACTGTCCATTGCCTTCGCCAGAGCGTAAACGTCGGCGATCGCGAGATTCATACCCTTTGCACCGGTCGGCGGCACGGTGTGCGCCGCATCGCCGGCAAGAAACAGGTTGCCGTGCTGCATCGGTTCACAAACGAAGCTGCGGAACTGAAGGATCGATTTCTGAAAGATCCTGCCGTCCTTGATCTCTGCGCCCTCACCGTCGACGCGCATGTGCAGCTCGTCCCAGATTCTATCGTCGGACCAGTTGTCCACGGAGTCGTCCGGATCGACCTGGAGGTAATGACGCTGCACCTCGGGCGTCCGCGTGCTGATCAGTGCAAACCCGCGCTCATGGTTGGCGTAGATCAATTCTTCCGATGACGGCGGAGCCTCGGCCAGGATGCCGAACCACGCGAAGGGATACTGGCGGAAATGATCCGTTCGGATCGACGGTTCGGGAATCAGCTTTCGCGTTTGCGTACGTGATCCGTCGCAACCGGCCACCAGGGCGCACCCGAGCTTCTGGTCGTTTCCGTCCGAATCGACAAAAGTGATACTCGGGCGATCCGATTCGTGATCGTGCACTTGCGCGTCGGACACTCCGAATCGAATGTCCCCGCCGTCAGCAAGACGTCGCGCGATCAGATCCTTGAGCACCTCGTGTTGCGGATACACCGTGACTGCGCGCCCGTCGGTCAATTCGTCGAACGCAATTCGGTGCCCTCGCCCGCCGAATCGCAGCTCGATTCCGTGATGTTCGAGGCCCTCCCGCTTCAGTCGATCACCGAGTCCGGTCTCGACCATGAGATCAACCGTGTTCTGTTCGAGCACGCCGGCACGAATGGTGCCTTCTACCTCTTCACGGGTGCGACATTCCAGGACTACCGAATCGATTCCCTTCAGATGCAACAGATGCGAGAGCATCAACCCGGCGGGACCACCACCGACGATTCCGACCTGGGTGCGCGAAGAAGACATACAGAGAACTCCTGAGGTGAGTGACGATTGAGACCACCATCGACCACGATCACTCCCCTGAACAGCTGTAATTTCACTCAGTGAAAGACCGAATACGAGCTATCCAAGTCCGCCGCCACCAAGCCCGCGTGAAATTCCACGGGCGGCCGCGACCAAGGCCGGCAGTAATGGAGCCGGATCCTGCTCCACCGGAACAACTGTCGAGACCGCTGCGACGACATTGCCGCCGGCTTCGCGGACCGGAGCGGCGACGGCAAGGGTTCCGACGTTCAGATACTCACGGCAGACGACAAATCCGGTGCGTCTGATCTCGTCGAGAGTTGCTCGCAAAATCCGCTCGGACGTAATGGTTTTGGGAGTGAACGACTCGAGACCGGCCTGGAGGACGTCGTCGAGAAGCTCGGTTCCGCCGTGCGCGAGGAGAATCAATCCACCGCTGGACGCGTGCAACGGCAATCTTCCCCCGGCCCGACCGACAACGGTGACAGCACTACGCGAGGACAAGCGCTCGAGGTACAGCGCCTCGGTACCCTCACGAACGACCAACTGCACATTCTCCCGGGTGACCTCGTACAGGTCCTCGAGGAACGGCAACGCCACCTGCCGCAGGCCGTGAGCGCCGGGAGCAAGAGCGCCGATCTCCCACAACCGCACTCCGACCTGGTACTTGCCGTCACTCCGACGCTCGAGTGCGCCCTCAGCCACCAACTGCCCACACAGCCGATGAACGGTGGGCAGAGGTAAACCGCTGCGACGACTGATCTCCGACTGCGTCAACCGCGGCGATTTCGCGTCGAAGGCACCGAGCACGATAAATGCCCGGCCGATCAACGAACGGTCGCCTGATGCCATTCACACAGTGTGACAGGGCAGTGCCACTAAGAATCCACTGTGACTGGCATCAGGCGAAACGTGTTCAGGCGGTGCGGAGCTACGCGGAGTGCGCCAATTCCGGTTCGCGTTCGGTCACCGGCGGCGCGGCCTCGATCTTCATCGGTTCCTGCGCGTAGTGGAAGTGCGGACGACGGTGACCGATGAACGAACCGAACCACGACATCACAGCGACGTACCGGTTGCGGAAGCCCACCAGATACATCACGTGCACGGCCAGCCACATGAACCAGGCGATCGTGCCCTTGAACTCGACCTTGCGGACGCGACATACAGCGCTGAATCGGCTGATGATCGACATGCTGCCCTTGTCGAAGTACTTGAAAGGCGTTCCGGCCTTGACCTTTCCGTTCACAGTCTTCGCGGCGTGACGGCCACCCTGCATCGCAACGGGCGACTGACCGGGCAGACCGTTGAGCGAAGTCATGTCGCCGATGGCAAAGACGTTGGCGAACCCGCCGACGGTCAAGTCCGGATTAATGAGCAGACGACCTGCGCGGTCACTCTCACAACCGGTTGCCTCTCCGAGCACTGCGGCGAAGTCGTTGGCGCGTACACCGGCCGACCAGATGACGGTCTCGGCGTCGATGCGCTTCTCTTCCTTGGTCTTTGCCGAAGAAACGGTGACACCGTGCTCGTCGATGGCGGTGACCATGGTGTTGAGGACTACCTCGACACCCGACTTCTCGAGCGAGGCCTGCGTGTACTCACTGAGCTTGCCGCCGAAGGCCGGAAGCGCAACGCCGGCGCCCTCGACCATGGTGACCGTGACCTCGTCGGCACTGATGTTGTTGATGGCCTTCGCAAAGTAGCGACGCGCCAGTTCCTTGATCTGTCCGGCGAGCTCGACGCCGGTCGCGCCGGCACCCACGACAACGAAGCTCAGCAGGTTACGGCGAACCAGCGCGTCGTTGGTGGTGTGCGCTTCCTCGAAGCAACGCAGGATCTGCTTACGCAGTACCTCGGCGTCCTCGACGGTCTTGAGCTTGTAGGTGACCTTTTCGAACTCGTCATGACCGAAGTACGCCTGCGTGGCACCGGTGGCTGCGATGAGCGAGCGGTACCCGAGCGTGTGGCGGGTGCCCGAGGCTTCGTAGACGACGGTGTTCTCTTCGGCGTTGACCTCGACGACGCGGCCGAGGCGGACGTCGGCGTTGGGGTACTTCTGCAGGATCGTGCGGATGGGCGGAGCAACTTCGCCGGCCGACAGGACACCCGTCGCCACCTGGTAGAGCAGCGGCTGGAAGAGGTGCTCGGTGGTGGCGGAGATGAGAACGAACGGCGTCTTGGACTTCGCGAGGGTCTTGGCCGCGGCGAGGGCTCCGAATCCCGAACCGACGATCACAACCTGAGTCTTCTCGTGTCCAGTCGCGTCGATGTCGGCGCGACCCGCAGCTGTTCTATCCACAACGAACTCCTCAACCAAATTGAAAGTATGACTATTACGGTATGGACTGATCATGGGTCGGGTCCAGCTAGCTGGAGTATTCGCAAGACTGTTATCTCGATTGCTCATAAGTAAGCTGTCCTCATGGACTTCCGCCAACTCAAGTACTTTCTCGTCGTGAGCGAGGAACTGAGCTTCAGTCGCGCCGCCGAACGCTGCTTCATCTCGCAGTCGGCGATCAGCCATCAGGTCGCACGGCTGGAGAAGGAGCTCGGGGCGACACTCTTCGAGCGCTCGACCCGGGCGGTTCGCCTGGCCCCGGCAGGATCGCGACTGGTTCCCATCGCGCAGCAAGTCCTCAGTCTCGAAACGATGGCGTACTCCGTCGCACGAGACCCGAGAGCCCGGATCCGAATCACGGGAAACATGAGCTTTGCCGCTCAGACGCTGGACGCCATCGCACACGTGCGCGAACTTCATCCGGACCTGGACGTCGAGTTCGTCATCAAGAGCTTTGCCCACCGCATGGATGCTGTGGCCTCCGGTGACGCGGACATCGCCCTGATTCGCGGCGGCGTCGACCGCCCCGGACTCGAACCCTTGGACCTCGGCGTCGAAGATCTGCTGGTCGTCATGTCGAGCCGACACCCCCTAGCCGGCCAGCAAAGCGTCGACCTCAATGATCTGGCCGCATATCCCCTGCTCCTGCCGCCGCGCCAAAGTCAGGTGCTCATTCACAAGGTGGTCGAGGACGCATTCCGCGAGATCGATCGACGCGTCCAACTGGGCCCCGCAATCCCGAGCGATCACACAGCCACACTGGACGTGATCACCAACCCGCGCGCCTGGACCCTGCTCTATTCGATCACCGCAGGCGAATCTCCGCGCGCTGGAATCAGCTTCATGCGAGAATCGCACGGCCGCTTGCGCATTCCCGTCTCGGGTGTGACCCGCAGCGGCGCTACCCACTCCACCGAGTTCGCCGATCTGATCCAAGCACTCAAGGACGCCATGAATCCGTCTTTCACTGAGTGAAAGTGTGATGGCGATCGACCCCCTCACAGAGCAACGTGGTGGGCAACCATGTGATGCGGCGCGCGGTTGCATCCCTTTACCGAGGAGCGGCCATGACGCGTTTGCTGAGCGAACCTGTGTGGGAATCGAAGATCTTCGACGGCGAATGGGTTCGCGGTAGCGCCGACGATCGTATTGTCGTCGAGCCGGCCACCGGCAAGCAGTTGACGACGGTCGGCATGGCAACACCCGACGACGTGGCGGCCGCTGCAACAAAAGCTACTGCAGCTCAGAAGAATTGGGCGGCAAGGCCATACACTGAACGAGCCGCCGTTCTACGCCGCGCCGGTCAACTGTTCGAGCAGTACGCCGACGAAATCGGCGAATGGGTAATCCGCGAGGCCGGCAGCATCCCGGCCAAGGCCGGGCTGGAAACCCATACCGCTGCCGAAGAGTGCTACAACGCAGCAGCTTTGGCCGCACACCCTGTCGGAGAGGTTCTGCGCTCGGAGCAACCTCGGCTGAGCTTCTCTCGTCGCGTACCCGTCGGAACCGTCGGCGTCATCGCGCCGTTCAACTTCCCCATCATTTTGTCGATCCGTGCAGTCGCTCCCGCACTGGCGCTGGGCAATTCGGTGATCCTCAAGCCTGACCCGCGCACGGCGATCTGCGGCGGTGTGGTTCTCGCTCGCATCTTCGAAGAAGCAGGCTTGCCCGCCGGAGTGTTCAGCATGCTGCCGGGCGGCGCTGACGCCGGTGAGGCAATCGTGGTTCATCCGAGCGTTCGCGTCATCGCATTCACCGGGTCGACCCGAGCTGGACGCGCGGTCGGCGAACTGGCGGGCCGCTATCTCAAGCGCGCTCATCTTGAACTCGGCGGCAACAATGCGCTGATCGTCATGGATGACGTCGACCTCGAAAAGGCCGCATCTGTCGGCGCTTTCGGATCGTTCATGCACCAGGGACAGATCTGCATGACCACCGGCCGCCAACTGGTCCACGAAAGTATCGCCGCCGACTACACCGCACTCCTTGCCGAACACGCCGACAAGCTTCCGGTAGGCGACCCGTTCACCGGTCAGGTCGCACTCGGACCCATCATCGACGCCAAACAACGCGACCACATCCACTCTCTGGTCAACGGAAGCATCGCGGCCGGAGCAAAACTGGCTGCCGGCGGCACCTACGAGGATCTCTTCTACCGGCCCACCGTGCTAGCCGACACCCCACTGACCGCGCCGGCCTTCGCCGACGAGGTCTTCGGGCCGGTCGCACCGGTGACCTCCTTCGCCACCGTCGAACAAGCCGTCGCCATAGCCAACGATTCCGAGTACGGATTGTCGCTGGGCATTCTGACCTCCGACGCCATGCGCGGACTCGAACTCGCCCAACAGATTCCCACCGGCCTGGTCCACATCAACGATCAGACGGTCGGCGACGAAGCCGTCATCCCGTTCGGCGGCATGGCGTCTTCGGGTAACGGCGGCCGTGTCGGCGGTATCGGTGCAAACCTCGATGCCTTCACGGAAACACAATGGGTGACGGCGCAAAGTGCACTCCCGGTATACCCCTTCTAGAACGAATTCACAGGGCACGTCCCACTCGGTCGCTGACCAGCATTGACGGGATCGATCTCGCGGACTTACCATCCAGAGAAAATTACTTCGCCACATTAAGCATTTTCTCTTGTTGTTCCCGAGAAGGACCCGTTGACGAACACAGTTACGACGAGCAGTGCCGCGAGCCCCAGCGCTACGCCAACTGCCACCGATTCCCCGGACCAGTCCGTAGCAAGATCGCCGCGCCGGGAGGCCGTGATCATCGGCGCTTTGAGCCTGGCAGCGATGATCGTCTCGATGATGCAGACGCTGCCGGTTCCGATCCTGGGACGGATTCAGTCCGACCTCGGAGCCTCGTCCGCCGGCGTCAGTTGGGTGACGACGGCGACCCTGCTTTCCGCTGCCGTCTTCACTCCCCTGCTGGGACGCTACGGCGATCAGCACGGCAAGAAGCGCACCTTGGTCGGCGTCCTCGTCGTCATGGTGATCGGTTCGATTGTCGCGGCATTGGCGCACAATCTGCCACTGCTGATCCTCGGCCGTGTACTCCAGGGAACAGCCACCGCGATCTTCCCTCTCGCACTCTCGGTCTTGCGCGAAGAGATACGACCACAGAAGCTTCCCGGCGCCATGGCCCTGGTCAGCGGAACTCTCGCGTTCGGCAGCGGTCTCGCCCTCGTGGCCACGGGTCTGCTCACATCGGCTCCGGATGCCGACTACCGCAACGCCTTCTGGATGGCCACCGGATTCGCAGTACTGGCCTTGATTGCCGTCGCCACGCTGGTCCCGCCCACCACGCACAAAAGCGGTGGGCGCGTGGACCTCATCGGTGCGCTGAGTCTGGGCGCGGCACTACTTCTGCTTCTTCTGGCGATTTCTCAAGGCCACCAATGGGGGTGGTTGTCGCCCTTGACCGTCGGTGTTTTTGTGGCCTCGATCGTGATGTTCGCAGTCTGGGTGTGGATCGAGAAGATCGTCGACGAGCCGCTTGTCGACATGCGGATGTTCGTCCACCGCCCGGTGATGATGGCAAATCTTGCCGGCGTCGTGGTGGGCTTCGGCATGTTCGCGAACTTCCTCGGGATCTCGTATCTCGCACAACTTCCCCGCGATCTCACCGGATACGGCTTCGACGCGAGCATTCTGCGTGCGTCGGTCGAATTCCTGCTGCCTGGCGCGATAGTTTCGCTGATCGCCGCCCCGATCGGCGGTCGTCTCATCAGACTCCGTGGGCCGCGATTCGTTCTGGGACTCACTGCGATCCTGGGCGCGGTGCCGTTTGCGTGGCTCGCGTTCGACCACACGCACACCGCGTCGGTCATCGGTGCGGGCATGGTGATCGGCGCCGCCCTCAGCCTCGGCTATGCAGCCATGCCCGCCATCATCATGTCCAATGTGCCGCATCATCAGAGCGGCATCGCCAACGGCATCAACTCGATCTCACGTTCCACCGGCAGCGCCATCGGCAGCGCAGTAGTGACAACGATTCTGGCGTCGATGACAATCGCGAACCTCCCCGAAGGTGTTCCGGCGATGCCAAGCGAATCTGCCTTCACCGTCACGTTCGCGACCGCGGGCGTTGCCTTCGTTCTGGTGGGACTTGTGGGGTGGCTGGGGCTGCGACCGGCACACTCCCCGTCCGCTTCCGAACAACCTCCCGCTGCGTGAGATCGGAAGTACTGCAGAGGGTTAGGTGCACCGTAGCCTGCGCACATGGCAGGTGAGACTCTCTACGTGATCGACCGGATCGTCACGAATCCCGGATGCGGGCAGAAGTTCGTCGACGAATGGCGTGCCGGCTACCTGCCGAACGCCCGGCGACGCAGCCTGACCCTCGACAACATACTTGTCAGTCCGCCGTTGTGGTCCGAGTACGAACCCAACGTCGTGACTATCACGTGGACCGTCGACGGAACCTCCGGTTGGTGGGCAATGACTCGCCTGAGTCGCGGCGACACCACGCTTCGGCAGTGGTGGGATGCCATGGAACCACTCATCTGCGAACGTAGCCGCACCATGGCTGCTGCTGCCGACGACGTCGAGGCACTGGCCGATGTATAACGTCACGAGGGTTGTTTTTGCTGCCGACAGCCCGGACTCGGACGGCTGGGCGAATGCGGTGAACACCATTGCAGCAGTGGCAGAATCGTCGGGCGCAGTTCGCCATCTCGTCACCGCTACTCTGCCCGGCGCCATCAACGGCGGAGATCTGATCGTTTATCTTCAGTTCGCGAATGAAGCCGCGTGGCGGGCCGTTAGCGATTCCGTCGACGCCGAACTTCACCACGATGCCATCGAACGCTTTCACGGCGCCGAGTACGTTTCCGGAACCGAGGGTCGCTCGCGCGCCACGGGCCCGAACGGGGTGTATCGAGCGTTGCTGATTCGCGTTGAACCCACTACCTCCGAGGACGAAATCGAACGCTTCGAAAGCGACTTGCTGAAGATACCCGGGCATATCTCCTCGATCGCTGCCTGGCGACTCAGTCGGGTGAGTGCGGCGACCGGCGCAACACCCGCATGTGACGAAGCACCGTGGACCCATGTGTGGGAGCAGGAGTTCACCGACCTCGAATCACTGCAGACCCAATACCTCGATCATCCGATCCACTGGGGCGTCGTTGATCGATGGTTCGATCCTGAATGCACCGAAGTCATTGTGCGGGAAAGAATCTGCCATACCTTCGGCGAACTGGGCGACGAGATCCTATCGAGCGGCGGCTGATACCTCGCGGATCATCGCCCAAACTTTCTGGCGTGCCGGCTCTGTGAGCGACAATGACGGAATAGTGAGGAACCCGTGAAACAACCCGTCGAAGCGATGATGCTGCACGGGGACGCCGGCCGAGGCAAGCAGTTTCGCGTACTCGTCACCGGACGAGCACGGCGGATCCAGCTCGGCTGTCACGACAACAGCAGCTGGAAGATCTGCGAACGACTCTGTCCGAGTGGGTATCACCCGCACGTCATCTCGGCGTTCGGGAGCATATTGGTCCCAGTACCACTTCATGGCCGTGGTCGTGTTGTAGTGGTCGGTACCGTAGAGACGGTAGGACTCGGTGTCGAAATCGTCGTCGATCACCGGATAGATGAGAACCTGCGCCGCAACCGCCGGCCCCCCACGATCGCGAGCGGCGATGGCTACTGTCGCAGCAAGATTGCCGCCCGCGCTGTCGCCGGCAAGGACTATCTTGCTCGGGTCTGCGCCGTACTGTGCCGCGTGTTTCGTCGCCCACTCCAATGCGGCGTAGACGTCGTCGTGTGCTGCCGGCGCGGGGTACTCAGGGGCCAGACGATAATCGACGGAGACGACGACGGCGCCAACCCCTTCCGCCATGGACCGGCAGAATTCGTCATGGCTGTCCAGGTCACAGAACACGAAGCCTCCGCCATGAGCGAAGACGACCAGCGGTCCGGCGTCGGAGGAAGTGTGCGGGCGGTAGACGCGGATCGCCAGATCTCCACCGGGGCCCTCGATTGCGAGATCTTCGACCGTACGCAAATCGGGAAGCCGCTCCAACGGGGCGCGTCGATTCCGAAGCAGAGCGCGCAACTCCGACGGCTCGAAGCTGGTGACATCCGGAAATGCGGCGTTGAGCGTGGCCAGCATGGTGATGACTTCCGCGTGAATTGTCATGTGCACTCCTGATCTCGGACGTCGGGCATCCGCCAAGGTAGATCGCGCGCGGCCGAGTGAGAACACACCTTCCCGATCAGTGGTCTGTTTGGTTACGAGAAGTCGTGAGAAACGAAAAGGGAGACCACACCTCGTTGTGTGGTCTCCCTTTTCGATTCGGTTCAGCCGATCAGGCGTCAGCTCCTACTGCGAGCATCCACCTTGTCGTCATCGTCGTCGTGCTCGCCGGCAGCAAGCGCGATGTCGGAAGACTCGACGCCCCCATTCGGGCCTGTCTTCTCGAGGTCGACCGGTGCATCACCGGACGCAACCTCTTCGGCCTCAGGCTCTTGCGGTAGCGGTTTCTTGAGGCTCAGGATGATCGAGCCTGCCAAGACCACGATGATCACCGCGAGGCTGACCAGCGAGGGGATCTCGGGGATCGACGTGCTGATCACCTTGTGGCTGGCCTGCATGATCAGCTTCACGCCGATGAAGGCGAGGATGATCGACAGACCCTTGGAGAGGTAGTGGAACTTCTCGAGCAGACCCGAGAGCAGGAAGTACAGGGCACGCAGACCCAGGATCGCAAACGCGTTACTGGAGTACACGATGAACGGGTCGTCGCTCACTGCCAGGACTGCCGGGACGCTGTCGACTGCGAACACGAGGTCGGCGGCTTCGATGGCGACGACGACGGCGAACAGCGGTGTTGCGACGCGCTTTCCGGCTTCCTTGACGAAGAACTTGGTTCCCGCGTATTCCTCGCGAACCGGCATGATCTTGCGCAGCAGGCGAACTGCCAGCGACGTACCCGGATCGAAGCTCTCGTCGTCATCCTTGAGCAGCTTGTAAGCGCTGTAGAGCAGGATGGCGGCGAAGACGAACAGGACGGCCGTGAACTTGCTGACCACGGCAACGCCGGCAGCGAGGAAGATTCCGCGGAAGATCAGGGCGCCGATGACACCGAAGAACAGCACACGGTGCTGGTACTCACGGGGCACCTTGAAGTAACCGAAGATCAGGGCGAACACGAAGAGGTTGTCGACCGAGAGGCTCTTCTCCAACAGCCAGGCTGTTGTGAATTCGACGCCCGAGTTCACCCCCAAGGTCAGGGTGACAACCACCGCGAACACGAGAGACAAACCGACCCAGAGTGCACTCCACCAGGCCGCTTCCTTGAAGCCGATGACATGCGCGCCGCGGTGGGCGAGCAAGTCGATGAGCAACATGACGACGATGACTGCGGCGAACGCGGCCCACGCCCACATGGGAACGTTCATCGCTGACCACCTACCCGAATGGCACTGATGACTGCGGTCACGGGGAGCTCCTTCACTGGGTTCGGACGGCCGTCTCGCCGTCTTCTCCAGTGTTCCTTGCCGACTTCTATCCATCCCTGTCGAAATATCGACGACTTTTGTATCTAAAGTTGCCGAGATCATGCAATCTAAAGGTGTTGCATCCGAAACCGCCGTTGGAAGGCAACTTGTTCTAGCCTGGCAAACATGAGCACCTCGTTGTACTACTCCGCCGTCCGCTCCACACCGCTGACCGACGACGAGAAGGCCGAAGTCGACCGACTCATCGCCGTCCACAACGACGAATTTCCGTTCGACTACGAGGTCCTGGACCTCTACCCGTCGGATATCCCCAACACTCTGCTCAACGGCTCGACCAAGATCTCGAGCGATCCGACCGAGGTGATTCCGTCACTCGTCTACTGGTTCAACGCACTGACCGAACTCCGGCGAGCGGTGCCCGACGCCGACTGGGACGTTTCACTCGACGACACCCCCGCAGATTGGGATGACAACTCCGGCTACTCGCTCCCCGGACTCGATGACATGCAGTAGCGAATCACGGCGCCGGCGCGATGGTGGCTCCGTAGCTCTCCAGTGCGATGAGGGCCAACTCCGTCGGCAGCCGACGCTGGTCGACGCTGCGACCCAGTAGCTTTTCGGCCTGATCGAGTCGATACCGCACGGTGTTCTTGTGCAGGCCGAGGGCTGCGGCAGTAGCGGCCGCGGTGCAGTTGTTCTCGTAGTAGACCCGGACGGTGTCACGGATGCGCGTCGTGACGCCGTCCGCGCCGGCCAGGCCTTTCAGTTCCCGAGCCACCAACTCACGCAGTTCGCCCAGATCTTCGGTGAGCAGACAGGGAACCTGAACATCCTCGTAGACGGTGATACCCGGCGAGCCCCCGGAACGGACCGCCACGCGCTGCGCGGCGAGCGCCTCGCGATGACTGCGAGCGAATCCTTCCATTCCGTAACCGCTCGCTCCCACTGCAACGCGAAGATCCGAATGCCGGGCATCAACATGTGACGCCCACTCCTGGCCGTCGAAATGCGCGACCCACGACCACAGCTCACGCGCGCCCGAAGGCAAAGTCAGAACACGCTCGCCATTGGACTCGTCCACAAAGGTACGGGCGTACGAGTCCAACCGCGCCAATACGTCTGCAGCCGGGTCGGTGTCGTCCGTCCAGAGAACAAACGCCGTGTGGTGGCGCCGCATCGGATAGTCCAGGATCCGGGACGCTTCGTCGGAGTGAAGGGCTTCGCCCGCGACAATCGCGTGCACCGTCTCGGACCGACGCGCAAAAGCGCCGCGCGCCAAGCTCTCCCGCTCCTTCGCGTACGTCGCGACCAACAATTCGGTGGTCACTTCCAGCCATCTCATCGCCGAACCCCACACTCGAACGAGAAGTGCGCGTTTGAGTTCCGGACCGATCGGGAGTGCCTCTATCGACTCGTCGACGAAACCCAGCATCGCGAGGCGTCCGGCGCCGTAGATCTTGAGCAGGACCCGAAGATCCATACCGCGCCGAGCGACGGTGAGTGCAAGCGCAACCGACTCCGCCGGCGGCGTGACCTCTTGGGAACCGCCCGCGATCGCCGCCACGATGACGCGGAGCTGCGCCGCGGTGCTCGCATCCACATCGCGTCGTAGCTCCCGATCAGCCGCTACCTCGGGATTGGCCTCGGCAATGGCGTCGTCGATGCGTTGGACGAAACCGTCGATCACCTCCGGCTGGAGATAGATGGGTGCGAGATTCGCAATCCAGCCGTCCAACTCCGATGTGTCCATGGCGCCTCCCCGAATTGTGACTTAGTCATAAATCTATCGCCTTGGTTCGGCCAACAAGGCCTATCTACCCAACTTCAACTGGTCCACAATCACATCTCACTGCAGTTTCACGTCGCTGCAGATTTACGTCACTGCAATCCCATCCCTCTAGTTTTTGGAGACGCTCGCGATATGAACAAGCCTTTCGACGGTCAGGTAGTGGTCATCACCGGTGGCGCCAGGGGCATCGGATACGCCACCGCGAAACGGCTCATCAGCCTGGGCGCGAGGGTCGCGATCGGCGACATCGACGAAGCCACTCTCGCGCAGGCTGCAAAAGATTTGGGCATCCGTACGTTCGGGCGTCTCGACGTCACCGACCCCGCGTCGTTCTTCGACTTCCTCGACACCGTCGAAGGTGAACTCGGCCCGATCGACGTACTGGTCAACAATGCGGGCATCATGCCGGTCGGACGGATCGTCGACGAGGACGACACCGTGACCAGACGCATCATCGAGATCGACGTCCTCGGCGTGATCACGGGAACCAAACTCGCACTGCGACGGATGCTTCCACGCGGACGTGGACACGTCATCAACATCGCTTCGCTTGCCGGCGAACTCCCGTGCCCCGGTCTGTCGACGTACTGCGGCGCCAAGCATGCGGTGTTGGGCTTCACCGATTCTGTCCGCAAGGAAGTTCGTGGCACCGGAGTGAACGTCTCGTCCGTACTGCCGACGCTCACCAACACCCAACTCACTTCCGGGACTTCGGGAATGAAGGGTTTCCGTGAGGTTCAGCCGGAGGAAATCGCCGAAGCAATCGTCGGCTTGATCACCAAACCTCGACCACGCGTGCGCATTACGCGAGTGTCCGGACTGCTTGTCCAGGCACAGGGTTTCGTGCCCCGACGGCCTTACGAGGCATTGAGCCGACTGTTCGGCGTCGAGACGCAGTTTCTCGGCGACGTCGACACCGCGGCCCGTGCTGCCTACGAGGAACGGGCGCGCACCAGCTGATCAGGCCAGCTCCGTGGCCGGCCAGTCGAGCAACTTCGCGCCCAACACGGCAGCGTGGAGCGCGAAGCTGTCGTTGGGGTCGTTGACGTTCTGGCCGGTGAGTTCACGGATACGGTCCAAGCGGTACGTGACCGCCCGGACCGACAAGTGCAGGTCTCGGGCGGTCTTTGCCGTATTGCCGCCGGCGGAGAAGTACGCGAGCAGGGTGTCGATCATCGGCCCAGCGCCGCCGCGCGCCTCGAGCAGCGGCGTGAGCAGGGTGTGGATCAGGTCGGTGACCGCCGGCCTGTCGTTGACCAGAACGCGGTAGACCAGCAGGTCACGAGCATCGATGATCGGTGCGGTCAACGACAGGCGCTGCGCCAGGTCCAGTGCGTCGAGCGCCTCCCGGTACGACGCCACGACGCCCGAAGCGGTGGTGCGAGGGCGCCCGACAGCGATCTGCCAGGTGCCGTCCAAAGCACGCCGCTGCAACTGAACTCGCCCGTCGTCATCGGTTCCCGGTCCGAGAGCCGACCGAATACCCGCCAGCACGTGATCAACGGCATCACGGTCCGGCGCCGCGAAAACGACGACCAGTTTGCCGCTCTTGCTGGCAACCAACGCGTCGGCGTCACCCTTGCTGCCGAGCACGGCACGTTCGACGGCCCGCACCAAGGGATTGTCGTCGGTGAACTCGCGCGTCGCGGTCACGACCGCGACGGCATGCGGACCGCTGAGATGGAGCCCGAATCCCGAAGCACGACCTAACAATCCGACGACATCGGCTCCACCGGTCAACAGGTCGTCGACGAACTCACGGCGTGCCGATACCTGCGAGCGGACCAGAGAACGCCTGGCCAACTGAAATCCTTCGGCCAGTTCGGCGACGGCATCGTCGACGGCGCGGAGCATGACTTCGCCGGCCGAGACGACGGCAGTCGGATCCGATTGTGCCGCAATAACAGCGGGGAGCTCACGCCACAGGCGCCAAGCCGAGGAGAGATAAAGATCGAGCAGGGCTCGCAGGGCAACACCCTGCTGCGCCGCTTCTTCACCGCGGGCACGGAAACGATGCAGCTGACGACGCTGCAGCGGCTTCCCCTCGCATACGGCGACACTGAGCACGTCCAGGAAATCACCCAGCAACTCGACGGGTAGGCCACCGGCGTCGTCCGCCCCTGCCGCGGCTACCCGGGAAAGCACTTCTGTGGGTACTCCGGTTGCGTTCACCCCCCGCATTCTTCCACCACGTTCCGAAGGCGGAGGGACTGTCGTACCGGAACCGCTAGTCTTCGCCGACCAGGATGTGCGCGTAACTCACTCCGCCGGCTCCGATCATCTGCGCGAATCCGATCCGCGCACCGTCGTGCTGACGGACCCCGGACTGCCCACGAATCTGCTGAGTGATCTCGACGAACTGGGACAGGCCGGTCGCTCCACCGGGATGCCCACGGCCGATCAGTCCACCGCTGGGGCTGACCGCGACACGGCCTCCGATGTGGAAATCGCCGTCTGCCATCGCGAACGACGCCTTCCCTTCCGCCGCCAACCCGAGATCCTCGATGTACTGCAGTTCTTCGACGCTGAAAGCCTCGTGAACCTCTACGACGTCGACGTTGTCGGGGCGAATGTCGGCTTGCTCGTAGGCACGGGCGGAGACCCGCTTGGTCACACCGAGATCAGGCATGAACGCGGCAGCCCCGTGCCACTTGTCTGTCTCCGCTACGGCGGCAGCCACTCGGACTGCCCGACTGGCGTTCGCGAGTTTTCTGCTGGTGATGACGACTGCCGCTGCGCCGTCACCGATCGGGCAGGATTCGACGCGCCGGAGCGGATCCACCAGCATCGGTGCAGCTTTCAACTCGTCCATCGTCAATGCTTTGTTACGCTGCGCCATGGGGTTTCGGCTTGCATTGAAGAGGTTCTTCTCCACCACCAGGAGGCTGGCGTCGGCCGATTCGCCGTGTCGATGCATGCGGGCCTGCTTCATCAACGCAAACGGAACAGCAGGAACTGCCATGCCGGATACAGAAATCAAGTCCGGTTCACGTTCCCCTTCGGCAGCGCGGCTCATCAAGAGAGCACCTAGGCTTCCGACTCCGACCACCGCGGCAGTTTCCACCTGCCCCGATGCCACAGCAGCGCGGGCCTGCTCGAAAGCCGCTGTGCCGGTGGCTGATGCGTTCTCTACCGCAACAGCAGGAATCCCGGTCCACGCCATTTCGTGCAGAACCAGCGGAGCGGTCGACATTCCGGTACCGACGGCACCGACCACGAGCAGGCCGACTTCAGCCCAGTCCAGTCCGGAATCCCCGAGGGCCGCGTTCAACGCCTGTCCACCCTGAACATGTGGCGGTGTCGTCGTTTTGGAAACGAACGGCGTCATTCCGACGCCCGAGATGTATACCTCACGCATCGCGCGACTCCTTTTCGAAACCGTATGTCGTGAACAGTGAGTCTTCCGTGCCCGCACTCCGGGGAACAACGGAAACCACATCACCGATTCGAACGGGATCGGCACTGACTCCCAGAATTTCGATGTCGGCGTCACCGATACGCACCTGCGCGATGGTCACGGGAGGTTGCGCTCCGGCAATCGGAAATGCTGCAGTGCAATGCGATAAGACGGTACCGGACTCGGCCAGTTCGATCTGGGTCGCCGCGGCGTAGCACTTGGCGCAACGCTCACGGCAAGGGAAGCTGATGTTCTCGCACCGACTGCACTGCGAAGCCAGCAGTCTGATGCTCGTGCCTTCACATCGCAGGGCGGCATCGTCGAATGAAGGGTGCATTATTCGTCAGTCCTGTTCTTCAGACTCGTCGAGCCTGATCAGCCCAGTAGAGTTCTCGGAGATCCTTCTTGAGGACCTTCCCGTTGACGCTGCGCGGGAGTCGTTCGACGAAGTCGATTCGCTTGGGACTACGAACACCTCCGAGCTTGTTGCGGCACAGAGCAATCAGCTCGTCGGCACCTACTTCTGCGCCCTCGTTGAGCTCGACGACAGCGGTGACGGCCTCGCCCCATTCCGGGTCCGGAATGCCGATGACGGCACAGTCCTGCACAGCGGGGTGCGACCAGATCACCTGCTCGACCTCAGCTGGGAAGACGTTGAATCCGCCCGAGATGATCATGTCTTTCTTGCGGTCGGTGAGCGTCAGAAACCCTTCGTTGTCGAGGTATCCGATGTCGCCGGTGTGAAGCCAACCGTCACGTATGGTGTCGCCGGTCGCCTCGGGGTTGTTGTAGTACCCCTTCATGACCAGGTCTCCGCGTACGCAGATTTCGCCACGCTCACCGCTCGGAAGCGCGTTGTCTTCGTCGTCGCGGATTTCGACTCTGATCAACGGCGACGGCCGACCACAAGACAGCAATCGGGCGTCGTCGGCGATCTCGCCGTCGACAAAGTGCTGCTCGGGGCGCAGGAAACTGATGGAGCCGGGAGCTTCCGTCTGGCCGAAGCATTCGATCATCACCGGACCCAGAACCTTCAAGCACTTGCGCAGCTTCTCGGCCGACATCGGGGCAGAACCATAGAGGAAGTACCGCAGCGACGTGAGATCGTAGTTCGCCAGATCCGGATGTTCGATCAACCGGTAGATCACGGTGGGAGGCAGGAACAGGTCGGTGACGTTGTATCGGTCGATCGACTCGAGCAGGGTCTCCGGATCCGGCCGCTTCAACACGACGACGGCGCCGCCGCGGGCAGTTGCCGGCAGGGTCAGCATTCCGGCGGAGTGCGTCATGGGGGCAGCCGCGAGGTTGACCACCTTCTCGTCGGCGCGATAGTGCATGGCAAGCATCAGCTGCGCAACACACATCGAGAAGCTGCGGTGGGTGTTCATCACGCCCTTGGGAGCGCCTGTCGTACCGCCGGTCGGCGAAATCATCGCCACGGAATCCTGCGGAACGTCGACCCTCGGATGCGTCGACGGAGAATCGCCGAGCCAGTCCGTCAAAGCGCGGGCGTAGTCACGAACACACTCGGCGGCGTCCGCTTCTCCTTCGAGGCGGATGTACTGGATGCGGTCGCCGACTGCAGCGTGAATCTCGTCTACAGCTGCTGCAAGCGCAGGGTGATAGAAGAGAATCTCGCAATCGAACTGGTTGACGAATCCGATGCTGTCCGTGATCGGACTGTTCGGATTGAGAGGCACCCAGGTTCCCCCGGCACGCCAGGCAGCGATGACGCATAACCACGCCGCTGGATCATTGGGAGAGAGAACGCCGATCTTCGTTTCCGGCTTCATTCCGTCTCGCAGCAACGCGTTCGCGACACGACAGGACAGCGAACCTGCTTCTTCGAACGTCCAGTCGACGTCGCCGTGACGATATGCGATGGCAGCGGGATCGACGCTCCACCCTTGGTCGAAGAAATCGGAGAGGGCCATGGGAAACCATTCCTTCCTTCCTGCGGGCCGCAGCGTCCCAGGAAGTTGTCAGTAACTGTTTACATCTCGGCGAAACGTAAGCTCCCCCGGCCGACCTGTCAACCATCGACAACTGCAAAACTGTTGCACAACAACAGAATAGAGCTAACAGTCGAACAGACTCAGCAGAATCATCCCGTCTCGTACACTAAACCATACGCCATTAGGTTTACCGAAGGCGCATGCGTTGACCATTTAACCGAACTGCGTTAGATTAACCGATGTGACTTGAGGCACATCGATTCAGTGTCGACTCGAAAACTGCTGCTGGTGAACATCACCCGAGCGCACAAGCCAAGTCACACCCGCAACCACCCCTTCCGACTAAGGAACACGATGGCTTCAGCACGCGAACTGATCGATGCGTCTCCACTCAGCAGACTCCAAATACGGGTAATCCTTCTGTGCACGCTGGTCAACATGGCCGAGGGATACGACATCCTTTCGATGTCACTCGCCATACTGCCGATCACGGACGACTGGGGAATATCCGGCACCCAGTCCGGCATGCTTTTCAGCGCCGGCCTCATCGGCATGGCGGTCGGCTCGATCGCCTTGGGACCGGTCGGCGACCGATACGGGCGCCGCCCCCTGCTGATCGGTTCGCTGGTCGTCATCACAGTCGGTCTTCTACTGTCCGCAGCGAGCGGCGACGTCACACAACTTGCGCTTGCGCGTCTGCTGGCCGGCGTCGGTATGGGCGGCATCATCCCGAGTTCGCCGATCATCGTCGGCGAGTACGCACCTGCACGCAAGCGCTCGACGCTCATCGCGCTGTTCGCGATCGGCATTCCACTCGGGGGTGTACTCGGCGGCGCCGGAGCAGCGGTGCTGATGTCGACGTACGGCTGGCACTCCGCATTCCTGCTCGGCGCGGTCGTCACGGCAATAATGGCGGGTGTGGCCTATTTCGGAATCCCAGAATCGCCGGACTTCCTCGCCGCCAAGGGAACCGAGTCGTCGCGAAAGAAGCTGGACGAACTGATTTCCAAGATGAAACTGACCGGAGTCCCGGCCACGGGTAATCACACGACACCTGTGCGGCGGTCACCGAACGTCTCCGGATCGGCTCACCTGAAGTCCTGGGCCCTGGCGACGACATGCATCGTCTTCGGCCTGGTCAACATCGCATACTTCTTCGGCAATACCTGGACACCGAAACTTCTCAAGCTTGCCGGCATGTCCAACAACGCCGGAATCAGTGGTGGACTGATGTTCTCGCTCGGCGGCGCGCTCGGAACGCTGGTCTTCGCCGGCCTGGCCCTTCGATTCGCCTCGATGTGGATCACCATGGGCTTCATCCTCGCCGGCTCGCTACTGTTCGGCGTCCTCGCTCTGGTCTCGACTCAACTCAGCCCCGCGCTGGTGGCGTCAGCTCTGCTCGGGCTGTGTATGACCGCGGCCTACACCGGCCTGTATGTCATGGTGCCGATCCTCTTCCGCCCCGAAGCACGTGTCTCCGCTCTCGGAATCGCAGCGGGACTCGGCCGCATCGGAAGTATCGTGACGCCGTTGGGGATCGGTCTACTCGTCGACCGATCCTGGACGACGGAATCCATCTTCTTCCTCTTCGTCGTACCGACCCTGCTCGCCGCCGCAACGATCGCATACGCGCAGGTTCGCAATACCAAGGAATCAGTCGCCCTTGCCGTCGACGGCGAAAAGGCATCTGTATCTGCCGCTTGATCAGATCGAGTTATCCACCTGGTCGGCGTGAAGAACCCCGTAGAGGAAACTTCGCATCATCTGTTCGTACAACTGCCTGGGCGTACGTTGATTCGACTTCAGCGCGGCGTCGAGGACCGGGTGGGCAATTCGATCTACGTTGGCAAAAACGGCGGAACGCTTGGCCTCGGGCCTCATCGCCTCAGTGAGGGTGACACCCAAGGTCAGCTTCTCGAGGCCGTCGAGGATCTGAACATGCAGCCGCACAGGAACTCCCGAACCCTCGAGGTAATCTGCTGCAGCCTCGAACATGTCAGTCACGAGGTCTCGCGGAAGAAACTGCAACATCACCGGCGCGGCATTGCGGTGACGCAGAATCACATCCCGAAAGTTCAAGCCGTACGCGACAACCCAGTCCTGCCAATCACCTGACGCGGGCTGACGCGGAATCCTGGTCTCGAACACGATTGCTCGCGCAACCTCCGTCAAAATCTCGTTCTTGTCGGAGAAATGGTGATACAACGACGGAGCTTTGACGTCGAGGTACTTAGCCAGACGCGGAAGGCTGAAAGCGTCCAAGCCCTCGGCATCGATAATCGAGATTGCTGCGGCAACTGCGGTGGTTCGGCTGATCAACGGTTTCGACGGTCGAGCCATGTCGCTCTTCACTCCTGATTTGCTCGGCGTCCGAAGATCGTACAAGCACCGATCGGAAGGTCAGGACAAGCGCATCGAACCCGTGTCGATGTACTGCTGATGGAACGAGAATGCCTCGCCCAGGATGTGCGGCGTCTGCCCCGCGCCCGGCTGAGCGTCGGCGCGAGCGATGTAATCGCGGAGCAGTGGCCGGAACTCCGGGTGAGCACAGTTGTCGACGATCAGGCGCGCGCGTCGCCGCGGAGACAGACCGCGCAGATCGGCCAACCCCTGCTCGGTGACCAACACCTGAGTGTCGTGCTCGGTGTGGTCGACGTGCGGAACCATCGGAACGATCGCCGAGATCTCACCCCCGCGGGCCGTCGACGGGCTCAGGAACATGGACACGTAGCCGTTACGAGCGAAGTCTCCCGAGCCGCCGATTCCGTTCATGATCTTCGTCCCCATGACGTGCGTCGAGTTCACGTTGCCGTAGATGTCGGCCTCGAGCATGCCGTTCATGGCGATGATTCCGAGTCTGCGCACCACCTCTGGGTGGTTGCTGATTTCCTGCGGACGGAGCGTGATGTGGTTGCGGTAGAAGTCGATGTTCGCGGTCAGTTCTTCGATGCCCTCGTCGGTGAGCGCCAAAGCCGTCGACGACGCATGCGCGACGGTTCCGTCCTTGATCAGCTTGAGCATCCCGTCCTGGATGACCTCGGAGTAGCAGGTCAGGCCGCGGTACGGCCCCCGATCGAGACCGCCGAGCACCGCGTTGGCAACATTGCCGATGCCTGCCTGCAGCGGAAGCAAGGTATCCGCCGGCATCCGTCCGGCGCGCACCTCGAAGTCGAAGAATTCCAGGACGTGGCCGGCGATCGCCTCACTGACGGCGTCGGGTGCAGTGAGAGGGCTCGCGCTGTCTCGGCAGTCGGTCTCGACAACGGCCACAACCTTCGCGGGATCCACTCGGAATGTCGTCTGGCCGATCCGGTCTTCGACGCGGGTGATCTCGAGAGGCTTGCGATGCGGCGGCAACGCGGTGCCGTAGTAGACGTCGTGGATGCCTTCCATCGCCTCGGGCACCCAGGAGTTGACTTCGAGAATGACCTTGTCTGCGACGTCGAGCCACGTCTTGTTATTGCCGATCGACGCGGAGGGAATCAGTTCACCTGATTCGGTGATACCGGCGACTTCGACGACCGCGACGTCGACGTTGCCGTAGTAGCCCTCCCACACCTGCTGAGCAACGTGGGAGAGATGGATGTCGACGTAGTCCATGCGACCGTCGTTGATGCGGCGACGCGCGGTGGCCTCGGACTGATACGGCATACGCAGCGCGATTCCGTCGACCTCGGCGAGCAGCCTTTCGGTCTCGGTGGACACCGAAGCACCGGTCAGGAGATTGATCGTGAAGTTCGATCCGTTGCCGCGGGTGTGGTGAATGCGCTCGGCCAGTGCCGGAATGATCACCTTGGGAGTACCGGCGCTTGCGAAACCGCTGATCGCGACCGTGTCGCCGGGGTGAATGAACTTCACAGCGTCGGACGCGGCCATCACCTTCGACGCAAAGGCTGTGGCGCGAATGCGGCTGGAGGTGGCTTTATGTCCGGTTTCACCGAAGGTTGAACTCACGCCACCAGGATAAACAGGGCACATCGGAGCGATTTACGGGGATAACCCAGACAGAATCGCTCCGACGTGCTATGCGCTCGGGTCAGCTGACGACGCCGTAGGCGCCCTCGCCGACCAGGCTTGCAATTCGATATTTCTGAATCTTGCCCGAGCCGGTCAGAGGAAATGCTTCTGCACTGAACCACTCCTTGGGTGCTTTGTGGCGTGCCAGTCGCTCGGTGCAGAACTCGACCAGTTCGGCTGCGGTCGGCTGGTCGGACTCGTCTTTCCACCTGATGACGGCAACCACCCGCTCGCCCCACACCTCGTCGGGCACACCCACGACCGCCACATCGAGGATCTTCGGATGCGTGAAGATCACGGACTCGACCTCTCGCGGATAGATGTTCTCCCCGCCGCGGATGATCATGTCCTTGAGCCGGCCGGTCACCCGGACGTATCCACGGTGATCCATCGTCCCCAAGTCGCCGGTATGCAACCAACCGTCCTTGTCCACGGTGGCGGCCGAAGCCTCCGGGTTGCGGAAGTATTCGGTCATGACGAGGTACCCGCGCGCGCAGATCTCACCTTGTTCGCCGAGTGGCACGCTGTCCCCGGTCACCACGTCGGAAATCTTCACCTCGACCTGCGGCAACGCGAGACCGACCGTCTCCGATTTGTCTTCAGGGGTGTCGGCGGGGCTGGTCTGCGTGATCACGGGGCTCGCCTCGGTTTGTCCGTAGACGATGCTGAACCCCGCACCGAAGGCCGATTCCACCGTGCTCACGAGTTCGGGCGGGACCGACGACCCACCCGACACGACCACCGAACAGGCCGAGAAATCGCGGCTCGCGAAGCTGGCGTCGTTGATCATCGCGATCAGCATCGTCGGAACTCCACTGACCACGTCGGCCCGAAAGCGTTCCGCCGCATCGAGAACCGCAGTCGGATCGAAATACTGGATCAGACCGATGGACATTCTTCGCTGTGCGGCGCCGAGGACCAGGATGCCGCACCCAGCGGTGTGAAAGAGCGGCATCGCCGAGACCACCGAACCCCGTTCGGGGAATTGACCTCTCCGACTGACGAAATCGGCATTGTTGACCAGTCCTCGGTGATGCAGCAGCGCACCTTTGGGAACTCCGGTGGTTCCCGACGTGTACTGGATCTGCGCATTGTCGTCAGGAGAGACTTCCGGCAGTGCGCCCCGTTCGCCGGCCCAACCTCGAACCTGACGATCCCAGTCCTCGAAGTTCACTGCCAGAACTTCTGCTCCCGCAATCGAAATCGCCTCGGATGCCACCGCTGCCATGTCGCCGCCGCGGAACTTTCCGGTGTGGAAGAGCCCGCGGGACTGGGACTGCGACAGGACGTACGCCAATTCCTCCGCACCCAATGCCGGATTGGCAGTCACCAGAACCATTCCGGCAAGCGCGGCGCCGTACTGCAGAATCATCCACTCCGGAATGTTCGGAGCCCAGACCGTTATCCGGTCGCCGCGGTCGAACTGCGACAAGAGGTAGTGCGCGCACCCCTCCGCTTCACCCAGGAGTTCCGCAAAGGTCCAGGTGCGATCCGTCTCGGAGGCACCGGACAACGAATGCGATTGCGCCGGAACTACTTCTCGGATAGCAACCAGGTTCGGCGAGTCCGCGGCGCACTCTCGGAGCAGCCCGCCGACCGTTTGTTCCACTATCGGGTCCGACACGTCCGCGGGGAAGTACGACGTTTCGAGAACACTGCTCATCTCACATCCACTTTCTATCGTGAAGGGGTGTCGGATTCGGGGAGCGGCCCGCCTCCGTCTGGAATCTTGCGGCCGGAATCGCGGTACTGCACCGCGGCGTGAAATCCGTCGCGTTCGGCAAAATCCTTGAACCAGCGCCCTTCCGGCGAGTGACGCGTAATTCCGTCGAACAGGGTTGCCAGCACCTGGGTGCCCTGCAACCCCATGTTGTCGTACGCCTGATTGATCATCATCTTCTGCATTGCCAATTGATTGAGCGGGACACCGGCGATGCGATCCGCCAACGCCTCCACCGCAGCGTCCAGTTCGTCGGCCGGCACCGATTCGAGCGCCAATCCCCAATCGGCGGCGGTGACACCGTCAATGGTGTCTCCCGTCAACAACATTCGCTTGGCGCGTTGCGCCCCGAGGCGGTACACCCACATAGCTGTGGTCGGGCAACCCCAGACGCGAGCAGGCGGGTATCCGATGCGGGCGTCGTCAGCCATGATCAGCATGTCGCAAGACAGCGCAATATCGCTTCCGCCTGCGACTGCATGACCCTGAACTTTGCAGATGGTCGGCTTGAGCGATCGCCAGAGGGTGAAGAAGTCATCGGTGTTCTGCTTCATGCCCCGAAAGTCCTTGATGGGGTCCCACACCGGGCCTTGATTCCACTTTCCGTCGAGATCTCCTTCGGCGAACTTCTTGAGGTCGTACCCGGCGCAAAACGCCTTGCCTGCGCCTTGCAAGATGATCACGCGAACGTCGTCGTCGTCATTGGCCGCCGCAACTGCATTTCGGATGTCCGACGGCATCCGATCGTCGATTGCGTTGAGCCGATCGGGGCGGTTCAGGGTGATGTACGCCTTACCACCAGAGGTCTCGTATTTCAGGGTCGCAAAATCTGTCATCATCGGTCCTGTCGATCGAGCGCATCTCGAACGAAACGAGTTGCGCTAGTTCTGGGTGAGCAGCAGGCGAACGACGCCCGCCCATTGACTGATCGAACGACGCGCAGAGGCATCGCTCTTGTGTACCGCCCGGGACAACGCCAAACCACGGAGCATCAGCACGGTTAGATCTGCAATTTGCGAATAGTTCTCGGAAGCAACAATTTCAGGCCCGAACGCGTCATGGACAACTCGCTGCAAATCCCGCCCGGCGACGCGCTCCGATTCGCGGAGAACCTCCGCCAACACCGGATCCGTCCGAGCCGCCGACCACAGTTCGAGTTCCGCTTGGAACGGCGGCTGAGTCAACGCCGAATACAAAGCGGAGATCGAGTTCTCGATCGTATCCACCGACGGGTCTTGTCGAGACATCGCCGACCTCACCGCCGCCTCGTTCCGCACGACGATATTCGACACCAACGCGGCAGTGAGCTCCTGCATATTCGGAAAGTGGTGCAGGAGAGCGCCCCGACTGACTCCGGCAGCCGTTTGAACCGACTGCGTCGTCAACGACGAATACCCGTCCGCTATCAGTAAATCCGTTGCCGCATCGAGAATCCGGTGGCGCGTGGCTTCGCGCTGCGCGTCACGCAGGGTCACGGTCACACCTCCAGCCTCTCGAGTGGCATGGCTCACAGTTTCACAGTCCATTCAGACTGTCAACGGTTGAAGACCTCCGGCGTACCCTCGATCCACCGGACCTCGGACTGATCGGAGCAACAAGTGAGAACCTCACCGCCGACCGTCTCGCTGACGCTCGATCAACTTGCCTCACGCGCCGCTTCACTGATCACCGACAACGGCCGATACATTCTCGGCATCGCGGGAGCCCCTGGAGCCGGGAAATCGACGGCTTCACAGGCAATTGCGCAGAAACTGGACTCACTGTGCACCGTCGTCGAGATGGACGGCTTCCACCTTGCCAATCGGGAACTCGACCGACTCGGCAGGCGTGGACAAAAAGGCGCTCCGGAAACTTTCGACGCCGACGGATACGCGGCGCTTCTACACCGCCTCCGATCCGAAGACTCCATTGTGTACGCGCCCGCCTTCGATCGCGAGATCGACGAATCAATCGGCAGCGCAACCGCTGTCGAGCCTCGAACGCCATTGATCGTCACCGAGGGAAACTACCTCCTCCTACCAGACGGCAGCTGGCCACAAGTACGAGCGGCGATCGACACCGTCTGGTACCTCGAGGTTCCGGAGGCGACACGCACACAGCGGTTGGTGAAACGCCACAGCCGCTTCGGGAGGAGTTCCGAAGCGGCCGCGGACTGGGTGAGACGGGTGGATCAACCGAACGCCGACGTAATCGCAGCGGCCAGGTCACGTGCGGATCTGATCGTGGAGATCCGCACGTGACTGTCGAAGTTCGGCAGCTCCCCACACCCACCCGTCATCCAACTGAACGGCGAAGACTACGGTAGTTTGGATTAAAAACCCTGGTCAAGTCGATTTAGTATCTCCATACATACGTACGTATGGATCCTCTTTCGGCCATCATCCTCGGGCAACAAACTCTACCGCTGGTCGCCGCCGTCAGTCTGGCTCCTCAGTGAAACTCGACAGTTGCGCAGCAAACAGATTCAGCACGTTTGCGGTTATTCGTTCGGTGAAAGGATCCCGGTGAATCAGTCCACTGACCCACTCGGTCGTCCCGGCATTGAAAACGGTTCCGAGACCGCGCCGATGTGTCGCCACCATTCCCGAACCGTATTCGAACTCGCGCAGATGCTCGGGGAGTTCTCTCCCATAGGCACTTTCGAAGATTCCCGACACCTCGGCGAGGGGCGCACCAATCGGAGCGGTGCCGTTCCAGTTGTCCCGTGACCCCGAAACTGCCGGCGCCATTGCGATGATTTCCAGATCCTCTGGTGCACCGTCGACACCGGTGGCGTACGGCAGACCCTTCCTGAACGTGTAGTCCGCACCGTCCATTGCGAAAGCAGCAATACAGACCGGCGCGATTCCGAAGTTGTCACCGTAATACAGGTCGGTTCCGTTCAATGCCCAATGATCGGGCCGGTATACGGTAAAGCCGCCGGATGACCTCGGAGCTGTTGCACCGTAACGGTTGTACACCCCCGCCATCGCAGTCAAACCCATCGTCCACGCGCCCGGCCGATCAATCTCGGGGGAATCCCATGCCGTGGTGACGCGGGTGGGGTCTACTTCTCGTATGGGATCGCCGAAGGGGTTCTTGTAACAAATCTGCGCGTCACCTTCGATGCGTACCTGCCACAGGAAGTTCCCGCCGAATCGCGCCAGGCCGCCTCCTCCTTCGACAAATGCGTCGAGACGATCACGCATTTCCCACGACCAGTACTCGTCGTGACCGACGACGACTGCACACGAATATCCGCGCAGCGCTGAAGGATCCTCATGTAGGTCGTGCTGGGTGATGTGGTGTACGAGAAACGCTTGCTCCTCCGCCCACACCGTGAACGGGCGTTCGTACGTCGCCCAGAATGCGTCGGCGTGATGGCGCGAGTATCCGTTCACCCAGGCCCATTCGTACGGCGGGTGCCGCGGAACCCATCCGATTCCCGGCATATCGGTGTGAATGTTTCGCGCTGCACCTTCGGGTTTGCGCAACATCCCGCGCGCGATGGGACGCTGCGTCGACGAAATCGGTGTCGCCACGTCGCCGAAACCGTCCGGGGCACCACGGAAATTGTTGGCTCCGCCCCAGTCGTTGTAGGCCAACATCGTGCTCGTGGTGTGGATGAGGACCATGTCAGCGTGCTCGGGTTCACGTGCCTTGACAATGAAGAAGCCCTCACGTTCGACGACCACACCTTCGTGGCGCATTCGAACCAGGATCAGGTACATCCCCGAAGCCCAATTCGGTGCAACGGTGAAGGCAACGGATTCCGACCAATCACACCCGGTCGCATAGGCGTCGTCGGGCGTCGACTGTTGTTTTCCTGGTAGCCCGATGTACTTGACGATGCTCTGTGGGCGCGCGCCGTCACGGACCACCTCGATGTCGTATTCGTCAGCGGTGGTGTGGACCCGCACCGAGACGGTATCGCCGGCGAAGTAGGAGAACTTGTCTGCGTAGACCCAGATCTCGGGTGCACCCGGAATCAATCCCGGCCGTTCGACCAAACCACCAGTGGCCGACCACGCGGCAGCAGCACCCGCGCGACGTGGACGGGTTTTCTCTCTCATGGGGTAACTCCGTGGATCGTCGTATTTAGGCGCAGGGACTGGGAATGAGGGTGCCCGAGGTCGACCGAATTTCACTCGAAGTTGTCCCGGTGTTCTACGAGAGTGCCGAAACGTTTCGGCATAGTCAATAGCTTTGATGAAACGATTCGGCGCAATTTCTTCGACTGAACAATCGTCCGCCAGGTTCCCCCTGCCGAAACGATTGGGCGTTACTCTTGAGTAGAAACCGCCCAGCAACTAGAGGACGCGACCCCGATGATCACGCCGAACGTCCCGACGCTTCGCGATGTCGCGACAGCCGCCGGCGTCGACGTGTCCACAGTTTCCTACGCACTCAACGGCAAGGGCAGAGTCGACTCTGCCACCCGGGCGCGTGTTCAAGAGGTTGCGGATCGCTTGGGTTACCGAGCCAATCGGTCGGCACAAAACCTTCGCTCGGGTCGAACCGCCACCCTCGGGTTGATGCTCCCGGCTCCGGACGAGCCTTCCTCGGCCGAGTGCCTCAACTTCGACTGGTACGGCCGTGTGGCGACCGCCGCCACACAGGCAGCGTTCCACGCCGATCACTCACTCCTGCTGTTGCCGTCGATGAAAGACCCGAACGGACTGCGTCGCATCGAGATGGACGGTGTGATCGTCGTCGACCCGATGATGCACGACCCTCGCGTCGACATCTTGAAGAAACTCGGAATACCTTCTGTCGTAGTGGGTCCCGGCAACCCTGAGCAATTCGGATGGAGTATTTCGCCGGATCTCTTCGCCACGACCGAAACGCTCTTGAACCACCTCACCGAACAGGGCGCAACGGATATCCTTGTCCTCAATCCCGGAATGGATTCGGCATGGACTCGCGCAACGACCATCGCTTACCTCGAATGGTGCCGCATCCACGGCGTGTCGCCCCGAGCCACCGACGACCTGGCGTCGTTCGAGGGCGTCAATTCCGTCGAACAACTCGTCTCCGCGGCATACGCGGCGACTCACAAAGCACTGACATCCGAGAATCCCCCTGACGCGATTCTCTCGGTCATCCTCGGTTGCGCCCCCGCCGCTGCACGAGCGGCGCTCGATCTCGGCCTGTCAATTCCCGGAAGTATCTTGATCGCCCAGGACAGTGACGAGCCCGCTCTACTGATCTCCGATCCCCCGATCACCGCCGTCGACTTCTTCCCCGAAGAACAAGCAGCTTTGGCGGTGGATGCACTGCTCGCCCTGATCGACGGTGACGAACCCTCTGCGCCGACCCACACGCGTAGCGAACTACGCATACGAGCAAGCACGGCGCATTCGCTCACCCCATGAATTCACTCGGCACCGATAGACTGATTTCCTGACAATCGTCCGTCGCAGACCGAGAGGAATCAAGCCATCGCGCACCGCTCCCGCGACCGCTTGGCCAGGTACCTCGCCGTAGCGCTCGTCTGCATCTTCACGCTCGTGATCTCGGTCGCCAGCGCCTCCGGTCTCGACCGCGATGTCCCTGCGGTACGCATCGCTTACGCTGCTGCCGCAGATACTTTCGGCGATCTGTATCTTCCACCCGGATCGGACGGCGACCTGCCAGTCGTCGTATTGATCCACGGCGGCGGCTGGGCGCAGAAGAGCAATCTGGAGTACGCGGGTGCGTGGGCAAAAACGCTGACCCCCTACGGAATTGCGGTCTGGAACATCGAATACAGACGTATAGGTGGGCAGGGCGGTTGGCCGACTACTCTCTCCGATACCGTTGCGGCGACCAACGCGCTTGCCGGCATCGTTCAGGAAAAGGCCTCCGGGCGACTGGATTTGGGTCGCGTGCACATCGCCGGATACTCCGCGGGCGGACAACTGGCCGCGTGGGTCGCGTCGCGACCACAACAGGACACGGATGCTCCCGCGCCTGACCTCACCGTGCCGATTCGTTCGGCGACGATCATGGCCGGCGTCTTCGACATGACACTCGCCGCAACCGCGGGCAAAGATCGATTTGTTCGAAATCTTCTGGGCGGCATGCCGGTCGATCACCCTGACCGTTACCGCATCGCGTCACCGATCGAACATCTCCCCACCGGGCTCCCCGTCACGGCGATCCACGGACTCGGCGACAAGGTCGTGTCGGTCGAACAGAGCCGGCGCTATGCCCGTGCCGCACGAGCAGCAGGCGACGTGGTCGATCTGATCGAACTACCCGGCGTCGGCCACGGCGACTTCGGAAACCCGACAACCAACGCCTGGGCTATCACCAAGCAAGCAATAATCGATCACGTAAACACTCCTTGAGCAGGTGAAACCGCCTACTGTGAGCATGATCGCCCGCAAAAGGATTAGCTGAAACCAACTCCATGACGTACGGTGGGGTTATCAGAGGGCAGCCGTCAGTCAGGCAGCCGGTCGCTTCGCCCGGAACGACAGTTCCAATATTCGTTCCAGGGGCAGACTTCCAGTTCGGTGCAAATCCGCGCCTTTGATCACTACGCACTTTCATCAGTCCCGCAGATTGTTGACCAGGCCGAAGGCTCCGACAGAGTCCGCCGCCAATCGCGTACCGACTGCACCAGTATCAACATGCGCTACACACCGCACGGGTCCAAAACCCATGTGGTTCAAAGGAATACCTTGTACAACACCATGATTCACCCCGACGACACGAACAACCAGACGAACAGTGTCCCGACAAACGGACTACGGATCCCGACCAATTCGGGCCGTCTCCGCGAACGGGCTCTCGAAATTGTCTGCACGCTCTACCGCTGCAGCACCGACGAAGCCGCCGACCTGCTGGTACGACATTCTCAGACCAACAACCTCAAGGTCACCAGCCTGATCAAGGCGCTTGTCGCCTTGATCGACGAGGACACCTCCGGCACGGGCTACGGAAGCAATAACGCGCTGGCGTCTCACTTCTGGCTTCGCGAGATCAGGAATCTCAGCCAGGCCCACCGACGCAGCGATCACTTTCACCGCCATCTCGTCGGCGCGTAACAGTCGCTGAACGACAACTGACCTGAAACGACAGCTGGGGCAGTACACGGAAATCGTGTACTGCCCCAGCTTCGTGTTTTCAGTTGTCAGGCGGAGGCCGATTCTCGGCAGTCAGGCGGAAGCCGATTCTCGGCAGTCAGGCCGAGGCCGATTCCTTGTTCAGGTCCTGCCGCACACCGTCGGTGTCGGTCGCCTCGTCCACATGCTGCGGAGCGAAGAGCAGGCAGACGATGCTCAGGATGCACATGCCGATCAGCAGTGCGATGACCGGCCAGATGCTGCCGGTTGCCTTGTACATCAGCGTCGAGACCAGCGGAGACAATCCGCCGAAGATCGCGCCGGCACCCTGGTACGCCAACGAGATACTTGTGTAACGAGCCTGCGGCTTGAACATCTGCGAGAGAACGGCGGCGATCGGACCATACGTGGCAGCAAGCACCAGTCGCATGACCGCAAACGTCAGGAAGATCAGGAACACGGATCCGGACTTCAGCACCAGGAACTGCGGCGCTGCGAGTATTGCGACCGCAGCAAGACCCCAGATGACCACGCGGACGCGCCCCACCTTGTCGCCGAGCCACGCAACTCCCAGGGTCGCGATCAACTCGACCACTGCAGCGACACTGAGCGCGTTGAGAATCAGCGTCTCCGACAAGCCGACGTCGGGGTCGGTTGCGTATGCCGTGATGAAGGTCGTCACGAGGTAGTAGCCGCCGACTGCGACCGGCAGAATGCCGATACCGAGGATGATCGGACGCCAGTTGGTCACCAGCGCGTACTTGAGCGGCAGCATCTCCGGAACGTCCGCGGACTTCACCTCGGACTCGAAGACCGGGGACTCCTCGACCTTCAGGCGAACGACCAAGCCGACCAGAATCAGCAGTGCCGAGCAGAGGAACGGCAGACGCCAAGCCCACTCGCGCAGAGCGTCGTCGCCGAAGGTGGAGAGAATGCTGAAGAAACCGGTGGCAAGAAGGGCGCCGGCCGGGTTGCCCAGCTGAGCGAATCCGCCGTAGAAGGTCTTCTTGTCCTCGGGAGCATGCTCGACGGCCATCAGGACTGCGCCACCCCATTCGCCGCCAACGGCGAAGCCCTGGACGAAGCGGAGCACGACCAGCAGTAGCGGCGCCCAGAACCCGATCGACGCGTACGTGGGCAACATGCCGATGAGGAATGTTCCTGCACCCATCAGCGTCAGGGTGACAACAAGAGCGGTGCGTCGGCCCATCTTGTCACCGACATGGCCGAACACGATTCCACCAAGGGGGCGGGCGAAAAACCCGACGGCGTACGTCGCGAACGCCGCCGCAACGCCGGTCAGGCGATCGGTTCCGGGCGGGAAGAAGATGTCACCGAACACCAGGGCGGCTGCCGTGGCATAGACGTAGAAGTCGTACCACTCGATGGTTGTACCGACGAAGGCTGCAAATCCCGCCTTGCGGGCCTTCACGATCTGTTGCTCTCGGTTCATTACTTTTCCTCGGTGGTCGAAGTGCTCGACAATAGGTGGTTATGACCTGAATGTGCGAGTTCGCCGTCGATCCAGGTCTCCCGGACCTCGATCTGCGCAATCGCGTCGGCCGGAACCTCGAGGAGATCCGCGCCCAGAATCACGAAGTCGGCCCGCTTGCCGACCGAGATGCTGCCAAGTTCCGCTTCACGGCCCAGCGCACGCGCGCCGTTGAGCGTGTGAGCCTGCAGTGCCTGGTCGGCGGAGATGCGGAGTGCATCGGAGCCGAGCTGATGGCCCTGACGTGTCACACGAGTGACGGCTGCCTGAATTGCCTCGAGCGGCTTGGGCTCTGCGACCGGGGCGTCGGAGCTGATGGTCACGGGAACATCGGCAGCGATGAACTCCCCGAGCGGGTTGAACCGCTCGCCCGGAGTGCCGATCGCCGCGGTGACGCCCTCACCCCAGTTGTAGTAATGCTGCGGCTGGTTCACCGGGTAGACACCGGCCAGGTTCATCCGGGCGATCTGCTCGGCCGTCGGGAGTCCGCAGTGCTCGATGCGGTGACGCGCGTCGGCGTCGGGGTGAGCCTTCTGCGCTGCTTCGATGGCGTCGAGCACCATGTCGATGGCGGTCGGCGACTGTGCGTGCGTGGCGGTCTGCAGACCCACGGAGTGTGCCTTGGCAATGAGCTCCGAGTAGTCCGCCGGCTCATGGTAGAGCTGCCCGGTGCGGCACGGGTCGCCCACGTAGCCGTCGGGGAAGTATGCGGTCCAGCCGCCGAGAGTGCCGTCGGCGTAGAACTTGATGCCGCCGAACGCGAGCCGCGAATTGCCGAAGGCGCCATGCATTCCCGTGTCGATGACGTGATCGAGGAGATGGCTGAGCATGTACATGCTGACGCGCGTCTTGAGCTGATCCTGCTCGGCCAGACGCAGGTACATGTCGAATTCACGACGCGTCACCTGGCAGTCACCGATGGTGGTGACGCCGCCGGCCAGGAACTTGTCCTGAGCGACCGACAGCTGGCGAAGGTGCTCTTCCGGCTCGTCCTCGAGATGGAAGTTGGGTCCGTGATGGCCGACCTTCACACCGTTGACACCGGTGAGGATGTTGCACGCGGCGTCGGACAGCTCGCCCGTCAACTCGCCGTCTGTGTCTCGGAAGAACTCGCCACCGGCCGGGTTCTCAGTGCTCGCATCGATGCCGTGCTTGTCGAAAGTGAAGGAGTTGACGACGCCGCCGTGACCGCTCGCGTTCATGAGGTAGACCTCGCGATCAGTGGCAACCTGATCGAGCTCTTCCTTGAGCGGATGACGCCCTTCGATCAGGTTGCGGTGCTCATAGCCGTATCCGCGAATCGGGACACCTGCAGGAGCTGTGAGTGCCGCTTCCTGAAGCAGGGCAATGATTCCGGGAATCGAGTGCGCCTTCTCCGGCCCGCAGTCCACCCAGCTGAGCATCTGTCCGTACATCAACGGGTGTGCGTGCGGATCGACGAATCCGGGGACGACGGTGGCGCCGTCGAGTTCGACCACCGCGGTCGTGCGAGTGCTCAGGCGTCGCGCCTCCGTGCGGCATTCCTCGAGTGTCCCCACCGCGGCAAAGCGGTTTCCGAACACCAGGAACGCTTCGGCTCCCGCCGTGCTGTCGTCAACGGTGTGGATCTTGGCGCCGGTGAAGATCGTGGCGGTGGCGTCGAGCGGCGAGGCTTCGTGCGTGTGCAACTTGCGCATGGTGGTCCTTCGTCGAAATGGTGGTGCAGGTCACTGCGTGTTGAGCGAAAACTACGCCCTGACCTGGAGCTATGCAATGCATCAAAGTTTCAGACCAGGTGGTACACAACTTTTTTGTACAAGTTTTCGAGCATTTCTGCACTTATCCACATCATCTATGCCCACATGCGACTGTTCTAATAGGAAGCTCATACAGAAAAATCTCTGGAAAAGTTGGGGCATCCATGACGGTCGATCTCGATTCCAAGCTCATCGCTGCTCTTCAACGCAATGGGCGAGCGACGTACCGCGAACTGTCCGTGGCCGTCGATGCCCCACGCGCGGCAGTGTCCACCAGGGTGCAGGCACTACTCGACTCGGGAACGGTGTCCGTGGTTGCCGTCGCACACCCCGAACTTCTCGGCCTGAAGGCACTCGCACACGTGTCGATCGCCGTGTCCGGACCGATGACCCCGGTACTGGACGCGTTGATCGAATCCGAGGCTGCCGTCTACATCTCGGCAGTCAGCGGGCAGTACAACGTGATCGCGGAACTTCGGGTGTCCAGCCACGACGATCTGTACCGCGCTATCGCCGAACTCCGCTCACAGCGTGGCGTCAGATCCGTGAGCACGCTGGTCTACGTCGACGTCATCAAGGGAATCTTCATGCCCGAGACCGCTTTACAAGCCGACATCCGACTCGATTCGACGGACGTCACCTTGATCGAACTGCTCGAACGCAACGGGCGCATGCCATTTCTCGAGCTGGCCGAACACACCGGCCTGTCGCCGAGCGCTGTGCGCAATCGCGTCAATCACCTGATCGCGAGCACGGCACTGCGCGTCGGCGCTGTCGTCAAGCGGCGAGGTGGTGGCCGGACGCTGGCGATGGGCATCGGCGTCAATCTGGGCTCACGGGACGACAACGCGGTATCGGAGATCGAGTCCCTGCCCGGAATCGAATTCCTCGCGCGGACCCTGGGACGGTACGACGTGATCGCGACGGTCGCCGCCAACTCGTCCAACGACCTCCATGCCCTGTCCGAGCGAATCCGGGGCATCGACGGTGTCAGCGGCTTGGAATCGTGGGCGCATCTCGAGGTTTTCAAGGAGCACTACGCCCGCAGCCTGGACGTACGCGGATAATTCCCAAGTCATTGACCCACTCGTGAGAGCACGCTAACCTCGGACAAAGTCATTGACTCACTTACCCGAGGTGGCACACATGTCCGACTCCGGACGCAAGGTAGACATCGTCGCTGCGGCAATCGAGGACGCGATATCGACCGGCCGATGGCCCGTCGGATCAAAACTCCCGCCGGAGACCGCACTGGTCGAGGAATTGGGAGTCGCCCGAAACACCATGCGCGAAGCGGTACGGGCGCTTGCACACGCCGGAGTTCTGTCCGTTCGTCACGGTGGCGGCGTGTACGTCATGGCGGCGTCGCCGGTCGAAGGACTACTCGGGCGCAGGCTCGCCAGAGGTGACATTCTCGACGTACTGAGCTTGCGACGCGGACTCGAGGTCGAAGCCGCGCGACTTGCAGCGCAGCGCCACACCCCCGAAGATCTCGCGCGGATACATGCAGCCTGGAATGCCCACCCCGGTCACGTCGGCGGCTTCACTGTCGAAGCCGGCATGGCCCTGCACCTTTCGATCGTCGAGGCGTCCCACAATTCCGCACTGATCGACGTCTACCGGGGAGTCCTTGCCGCCGTGACGGATTCACTGTCCGCCGTCAGTGTCGGTCCAGGTTTCCACGTCGACGAGCACCGACCCTTGATCGCTGCCATCGAGGAACGCAACCCCGACGAATCAGCGCGCGCGGCGGGCGCAGCGCTCGATACGGTCATCGACGCAGTCGAAAGGAGCTTGGCGTGAATCAGGGAAACTGGAACGGTACGACGTATTCGCCTCTTGCCGAGCAACTCTCACCGGCATCGACGGAGGCACTGCGCTCGATCGGGCATGTGAGCACGGTGTACGACGTCTGCGCCGGAACCGGGAACTTTGCGCTCCCGGCGGCTCAGTCAGGCATGACGGTCCACGCACTCGACCTCTCCGCCAGCCAGCTCGAGGTCGCACGCAAACGCTGGATTCCCTACCCCGGCACTACCCAACCCACCTTCACGATCGGCGATGCGCAGTCTTTACCCTGGCCGAATTCGAGTGCCGACGCCTGCGTCAGCATCTTCGGGATCATCTTCTGCCCCGACCCCTCGATTGCCCTCGCAGAGATGATGCGGGTGACCCGGCCAGGCGGAAAGATCTGCGTCGCGACGTGGTCGGAGAACGGGTGGGCAGCAGCACTCCGCCGGGAGGCCGCCTCGGCGTGGAATGGCATCACACCACTACCGACGACATGGTCGAGCTCGAGCGAATTCGAGAAGGCAGCAGCCGGATTGGAGTCGGTGAGCTCGGCCTCCCACCTGCTTGAGTGGCAACTACCAGCCGGATCGGATCCCGTCGAGGAACTGTGCGACCAGGCACCGGCGTTGAAGAACTTTCGCGAGGCCGTTCGAAGCACAGGGAATTGGGCTTCGATGTCAGCGCACCTCCGCTCGACGCTCGAGCCCTATCTCAGGTCGAGTGCGCCAGGCCCCGTCGCCACCAGCGAATACATCCTCCACGTTGGCACTGTCCCGAACTCTGACACCGCGTTCTTCCGAACGCGCGGGTAACCCTCTTTGCCGGATACGGTCTCTTCACCGTCCACCGACCCGAAGAGGCCCGCTCGATGTCCGAATCGAACTCCCTGCCCGAATTGAAGCAAGCATCGCAGCAAGCATCGAAACAAACGTTGTCCATGACCGTCCTCATGACGCCGGACATGTCCAATTTCTCGGGCAACGTTCACGGCGGAACGATTCTGAAGTTTCTCGACCAGGTCGCCTATGCGTGCGCGAGTCGATACGCCCAGACGTACGTCGTGACCCTGTCGGTGGATCGTGTGGTGTTCCGCGAACCGGTGCATGTCGGAGAACTCGTCACGTTCAGCGCTTCGGTCAATTACACCGGGCGCACCTCGATGGAAATCGGGATACGCGTCGAAACCGAAGACATTCTTCTCGGAAAATCTCGACACACCAATAGTTGCTACTTCACGATGGTCGCAATGGGCAGCGACGGAAAACCGGCCGAGGTACCCCAACTGCGGCCGACCGGAACAATCGCGAGGCAGCGATTCGAGGCCGGTCGTCGGCGTCGTGAACTGCGCAGAGAGAACGAGCTTCGTGAACAGTCCATCCGGGCCGCGGTTCGGGACTTAACGCCCGAACACGATGACTAAATCCAGTCAAATTTAAGTTATAACCTTATGCATTAAACTGATCGAGTGACTTCGAAGGCACGGGAAAACTATGACGTTGTAATTGTCGGCGCGAGCATCGCGGGATGCGCGGCCGCAATCATGTACGCCCAGCAAGGTCTGCGGATAGCGCTTCTCGACGCTCGCTCCGACATCCGGGCGCACAAAGTCCTGTGCACTCACCACCTACAACCCTGCGGTGCCCCGATCTTGCAACGACTCGGCGCCACGGAAAAACTGCTCGCCCTGGGAATGGTGGAAACCGTTCCGAAATTCTGGACCCCGTGGGGAATGATCACCCCTGATGCTGCGGAGAACTCACCGCCGCCTGGATTCAACGTCCGAAGGGAAACTCTCGACCCCCTCCTGCGCCAACTCGCGAACGACTACCAGAACGTCGACCTTCTTCTCGGACATCGTGTTTCCGGACTACTGACGAAGAACGGCACTACTGCAGGCGTCTACGGCACCGAGCAGGGTTCGGCCTTCACTGTCGAAGCACGATTGACCGTCGGAGCAGACGGCAAGGATTCGACCGTCGCACGATCCGCGCGTTGCGACTCGGTGAGTGCGTCCAACGGGCGCTTCAGCTACTTCGCTCAACTCTCCGGACTCGAACGACCCGACGGAGAATCTTCATTGTCGTGGTTCATGGATCCCGACGTCGCCTATCTGCTCCCCAACGACGGCGGAATCAGCGTGCTGGTCGTCTTCCCTGCCCTCGACAAGCTCGGCCCGTTCACTGACGACCTGTCTACTGCTTTCCTCGCGTACGCCAACGCATTACCCGGCGCTCCGCCCGTTCGCCGAGAGCACATCGTCGGGAAGATCGTTGGTACCAAACACTTCTCCACAATCCTCACCGACCCGGTAGGTAACGGGTTCGCACTCATCGGCGACGCCGCGGCAACCAACGACCCGTTATGGGGCATCGGATGCTCGTGGGCACTGGAGACCGCTCAGATGCTGGTCGACGCGACCGCCCAAATGCTGACGGAGACGACCTCACACACACTCGACTCGCATCGGAACGTGAACGCTGCCTTGGCCGAATACCGCAGTGCCAGAGCGAGTATGACGAAACACATCGATTACATGAGCGGTTACGCCGGTGGGCGAAAGTTCACCGCGATCGAACGTCTGCTCATCTCCGCGGCCACACACGACCACGACGAAGCCCAAAGGTTCTACTTGTTCGGTTCCCGGTTGATACCCGCCGAGCAGTATCTCTCGACTCGCTCGGTCGCGCGGGCAGCACAAAAACATCTCAGACACCGTCTGCGTCGTAGATCTGTGGCCGGGACGTAATCTGCCAAGCGTTTTTTCGGCGCCGGCAACGGGGAACCCTCCGATCGCAACCGAGCCGGAGGAGCGACCATGCGTGCACACATCGCCATTCCGAGTGAATCGACTTGTCACAGGTACGTAGTCGCCGTCGCCAGCTCCACCTTCGCCGAATCGGTCATCTGGTGCGACGGCCCCGCGTTCGACGCAGTACTCGTTCTGGGCAGCGAGATTCCGCAGCACAGTGGCCACCGAGCCGTACTCGCCTGGAATCACTACTTCGGGTGGGCGCTCGGCGTGGAAACGACACCGGATACGTCGTTCGCCGTTGTCGAATGCCTCGGTATCGGGAGAATGCCGGACCCGGAACTGTGCGCCGACCGCGCTGTCGAGTTGATTGCCCAGGCGGGTAGTTAAGGAACTCGTCGCGCGGCGCGCAATCCAGCGGGCATAGGATCGAGCGCGAGTTTCGCACGCCCGACGAAAGAGAGCCCGACATGGACCCGGTGAACAGGCCTGCCGGCCAGCTGGCTCTCGAGAACGAACCGGACGGCAGGGCGACTTTGCGAGCGCGTCAGACGCCCCGCAGTGAGCGTCGCAAAATCGGGAAGGGCCTGCGCAAGCGAGTAGCACGATCGTCGCTTGGTGATTGGACGCCCCCGCCCAACCGACGCGATCCGGTCGATCAGGTCAACACGGCACACGAGGGAAGACTCGACTGGTTGGTTCCGATTCGTGTGGGACGCATGGTCGCTTCACCGTACGGTTTCCTGCGCGGTACCGCCGGCTTGATGGCAGAGGACATGGCGCAGCTCCCGTCCACCGGCATCACTCCCGTCATCTGCGGGGATGCGCACGTCGGAAACTTCGGGTTCTACGGGTCCCCGGAACGCGAACTTGTCATAGACCTCAACGATTTCGACGAAGCACATCCGGGCCCCTGGGAATGGGACCTGAGAAGGTTGGCTGCGAGCATCTGGGTGGCCGGGCGGCAGAACGGTCTCACCGAAGCTCAATGCGAAACAGCGACAACCTCGTGTGTGTCCGCATATCGCCTCCACTTGGCAAAGCTGTCCGAGCGTCCACTGTTCGATCGCTCCTTCGACCGGGTCGATCTCGACGGACTCACCGACCACGTCACTGATCCCGGGTTGCTGGCCGAGATCCGCCGCGCCGCGGAGCGCGCACGACGGCGTACGAGCGATCACGCGGTACCCCGGTTCACTGTCGAGGATCACGGACGGCGCCAGTTGGTCGAAAACCCGCCGCTCACAACACGACTCACGCCGCAGGACACCGACTTCCTCCTGGAGGGTCTGGACGAGTATCTCGAAACCCTTGCACCACACTGGCGCCGAGTCGTCTCGGGATACAACGTCATCGACGTTGCGCACCGGGTTGTCGGAGTCGGAAGCGTCGCTCTGCGTGCGTATGTCGCCCTGTGCGAAGGGAGCATCCCGGACGACGTCATCTTCTTGCAGCTCAAGCAGGCTCGCCGATCCGTCGTCGCCCCCTTCGTGCACGGCGACTCGGCCTGGCACGACCATCAGGGACGACGCGTCGCGGAATACCAGCAGGCTCTCCAGACAGTCAGCGATCCACTGCTCGGGTGGTGCACCGTGGACGACCGCCAGTACTACGTCCGTCAGTTCCGGAACATGAAAGGTTCTGTGGACCTGAACAATATCGATGCAGCAGCCTTGACCGATTATGTCGCGATCTGCGGTCGCCTACTGGCCAAGGGACATGCACGAACCAGTGGCGCGTCACTGATTTCCGGTTACCTGGGAACCTCGGACACGGTCGACACCGCCCTCACCCGGTTTGCTCGGCTCTACGCCGATCAAACCGAACGTGACCACGACGCTCTGTGCCGGGCGGTATCGGCCGGTACGATCGCCGCGGAGCCGGGAATCTGATCCCTCACGCCGCGACGATCCTGCCCTGCTCGAACTTCACTCCACCCCAGATTCCGGTCTGACCAGTGGCAGAGGCGAATTCACGACACGATTCCGCAATCGGGCACCTGTTGCACACGTCGGTCGCGTAGTCGTATCCCTCGGACGGAAAGGGAAACCAGCGGTCCGGCTCGGGGTCTCCTCGACATTCCGCCTGCCACCAGGTTCGGTCGTCCGAGATCGGCAGAAGCTCAGCCAGATTCGAGATTTCGTCAGCGCACATCACTTACTCCTTTGGACCGTCACGTCCGACTCAATTCACGCCAGATCTTCTGCTGCACTTTCTCGATGCGTCGAGGTGCCTTCGGTTCCCACAGCAGCCGCATGCCGGCCTCAGCCGGTGTGCGATCCGCTTTGCGCTGATTGCAGGAACTGCAGCACGCCACCAGATTCCCCCACGTGTTGGGCCCGTTGCGGCTTCGCGGCTGGACGTGGTCGATGGTCGTTGCTCTGGCGGCGCAGTACGCACATTGACGACCGTCCCGGTCGAAGATGCCGGCGAAGGTCGCTCGGCTGGAATCGGTGACCGTAACCCGGTGGGCGACATACACGTACTCGGCAAGCAGGATCGTCCGAGGCAGTGGGATCTCGACGTGCTTGGAGCGCACCGGAAGTATCGGGATCACGTCTTCGGTGGACTGCGCGGAACCTGTGGCGATCAGGACGATCGCACGATCGGCGCTCACTTCACCGAGGTACTCGTACGTTGCGTTGAGTACCCGGACGGACCGGTTCATCCAACTGTGAGAAGCGGCGGTAGATGCGCGGTTCGGGTTCCGCATGAGACGTCTCAGTTCATGTCGAGGAGTGGAACTCCTGGACGTGAAGACGGGTCAGGAGCAAATGCAAGAAACGGGGAACGGCATATATCCAGCGCCACTCTGTTCCCCGAATGCAGGAAGGGAACTGCCGCGGGGTGAGTGCCCGCGCAGGTGCAACGCTTGCTTCGAGTCGCGCATGCCTGTCCCTTCCACTTCTTGTTCTCTTCACCGACGATTGCCGGCGCCCATCATCACACGGAAGGCATCCTCAGCGATATTGATTTATCAGGCCGGAATAGCCGTCCAGCAAAGGCCGCGGTTTGACGCCGGAACACGCGGCTTGATCGAATGAGCCATGACTTCGTCGTACATCGACCTACGCTCGGACACCGTCACCAAGCCTGATGCGGAGATGCGGAAGGCGATGGCTGACGCCGAGGTCGGTGACGACGTCCTCGATCACGACCCGACCATGGCGGCGCTCGAGGAAGAGGTCGCACATACTCTGGGCTTTCCGGCGGCCTTGTGGGTACCGAGCGGATCGATGGGCAACCTGATTGCGCTGATGCTGCACCTTCGCCGCGGCGATCAGTTCCTCGCACCGGAACACTCTCACGTCTTGGGGTCAGAGTTGGGCACCGCTGCTTGGCTCGCACAGGGAATGCCGATGGCGCTGCCGCACGACGGCGGACCCGGACGTCCCAGTCCCGAGACCGTCGTGAAGGCGGCGGGCTCCCCCGGCCCGTACTTCACGTTGAACACCACGCTGCTCTGTCTCGAGAACACCCACAATTTCGCCGGCGGCGCTGTCATGAATCCGACGGAGTGGACGAAACTGGTCGACGCAGCGCGATCACGCGGCTTGAAGATTCACCTCGACGGCGCCCGCCTCTGGAATGCCGCTGCTGCACTCGATGTTTCGCCCACCGAACTGACTTCCGGCGCCGATACCGTCCAGGTGTGCCTGAGCAAGGGACTCGGTGCGCCGGTCGGCTCGATTCTGGCCGCATCACCTGAATTGATCACCGAAGCCCGAAGGATCCGCAAGATGCTCGGCGGCGGCGTTCGTCAGGGCGGGGTGCTTGCCGCAGCCGGCATCGTCGCGCTTCGCTCACAAGCTCGCCTGTCCGACGATCACGACAATGCGCAACGCCTGGCGTCGGGCCTTCGTGAACGCGGTTGGGCTGTCGACGAACCCGCAACCAACATCGTTCTCGCCGCCACAGCCGATCCGTCGGCCACCGTTGCTCAGCTCGCCGCTGTCGACGTCGGTGCAGTCACCGTCGCCGGGAAGGTTCGGTTCGTGACACATCGAGACGTGAGCACTGCCGACATCGACGAAGTTCTGTCCCGACTAGCCGCCTGAGCTACACCATCAGCGGTTGTACCTCCTGCGCGACAAGGCGAATGAACTCGCGGACGTCCGGCTCGTCAACGGTCGGTTGGAGCACCACGGTGGTTGCACCCGCGTCCACCCATCGCAGTGCTGCGGCCGCAACGTCGGCCGCGGTCCCCACGGCAATCGCTTCCTCCGGCGACTCGCACCCTGACGCTGCGGCCTCGGCAAGGGCGCGCTCACGACCGCTGGAACCAAATGCACAGATGACGTAAACGACCACCTCGAGATCCTGCGCTCCGATATGAGCGATCGCCCGGCGGACGCCTTCCGGGGTCGTCCCACCCGAGAGCACGGTGCCCTGCGCCAGCTCACCACTGAGCGCCAAAGTCTTTGGCCCCGTGGCACCGACGAGCAACTGCGGCACCTTCTCGGGCGGCCACGCCAGCTTGACGTCCGCGAGATTCACGTATCGACCGGATACCGTCACCGACTCACCGCGCAGTAACCGCTCGAGTGCTCCGAACTGCTCTCGGAGGAGGGTCAACGGCGATTCGACCTTGGCGCCGATCTGCCGCATCCAACTCTGAACACCGTGGCCGAAGCCAACCCGCAGTCGATCCGGATGAACTCTGGCCAGCGCCGAAATCTCCATCGCCGTGATCGCGGTGTTGCGCATCGGCGTCGGCAGCACACCGATCGCCACTCCCAGGCGCGTGGTTTCGGCCAATACAGTTGCAGCAGTGGCTATTCCTCCACCGAAGAAGCAGTCCTCCCACAGCCAGACCTCATCGATACCAACTTCGTCGGCATACCCCGCATGCCGAACCAGATCTTCAGGGGATTGCTCCGGGCGCAGGACCACGGCAATCCGTGCGGCGCTCATGCCGTCACCAGAAACGCAGCGATCTCGTCAGCTGTTCGGCGACCCTGTTCGCGTCCCAGTTCAGCTGCCGGGCGCCTTGTCGCCGGCGAGAGGGAGTTGGTTCCGATCGCTTCCACGACGGCGTCGTCGGCGAAGATCGCCAGTACCCGTGACTGCGTCATCGCGTCGATTTCCTCTCGTAGACTGCCGCCCAGCAGATTCGGGGCGGGATCGGCAGCAGGTGAAAGAACCACGACCACATCGCAGTCGGCAGCCAAATGAACATTCGAGCCACTTGCCATTCCGCCGTCCATGTACCGGTCGCCGTCGATCGTGACCACCGGCCACACCCCTGGTACGGCGCAACTCGCTCCAACTGCGTCGATCAGGTCTACGCCGTCAGCACTGCCGAACACCCTCAACTCACCGGTTTGTGCGTTGATCGCCGGGATGCGCAACTCCCGCTCGGGCCACAACCGATTGGGCAGCCTTGCCTCGATGACCGCACGACGCACGGCGGGTTCGACGGTGTCGGCGGCCATCGCTGCCTCGCCGAGCGCACGAAGTTGTTCGGACCGATCCGCGGAGCCCGCGATCGCGTCGACGAACATCTGACCGAGGACCTCGACATCTACCTCCGGATCGATCTCACCGGTCGCAGCGGCCGTTTGTGCGTCGAAAAGCTCCTGAAGTGTCGCGCCGCCCGCAATCTGAGCAGTCACGGTGGAACCTGCAGAAGTGCCGATCAATACGTCCGCTGCCAGCAGCGCTGCGGCAGCGTCCGGCGATTTGTCCTGAACGCCCAACAGAAAACCGGTTTCCCAGGCGATTCCCGCAACGCCGCCACCGGCAAGTACCAACCCCAATTTCACGCCGTCCACCTCTCGTCGATCACGATCCGTGCCCGAAGTCGACGTTAGACCTACTCTGAAGTGATGTTCATGCGCAGCGCAAAGACATTTGTTCCCGACGCACTCCGCGGGTTGATCGCATCCACCGACGACATCGCGTGGAACCCCGATCCCGGATACCTCACTCGTGCACAGCCCCTTCCGCGCGGGCGAGTCGCGCTCGTCTCCGGCGGCGGCTCGGGTCACGAACCCATGCACGCCGGATTCATCGGCGAAGGAATGCTCACGGCCGTCTGTCCCGGGTTGATCTTCAGCTCACCCAACGCACTGCAGATCCATGAAGGATCCAAAGCTGCCGACGCCGGTGGCGGCGTCCTGCACATCGTGAAGAACTACACCGGCGACGTGATGAATTTCGGTATCGCACGGGAACTACTCCGCGAGGACAAGATCGACACGGACGTCGTCTTGGTCGACGACGACGTCGCGACCGAACGCGCAGACGGTAGCGGCCCGGGGCGACGCGGCACTGCGGCAACGATCGTGGTGGAGAAGGTCTGCGGCGCGTCGGCCGCCCGCGGTGACGACCTGGCCGAGGTGACCCGGATCGGACAACACGTCGCGCACTCGGCTCGCAGCATGGCCGTCGCTCTTCGCCCATGCACCTTGCCGGGGGCTGACGAGCCGTCGTTCGACCTACCGGACGGGCAGATGGAACTCGGTATCGGCATCCACGGCGAACGCGGCACAGAACGCGTGGACGCCCTGCCCGCACCGGAATTGGTGCGACGGCTGACGGATCCGATCATCGAGTCCCTGAGTCTCGCCGAAGGTGATCACGTCATTGCAGTCGTCAACGGGCTGGGAGCCACCCACCCAATGGAGCTGCAACTACTGTTCGCCGAACTCGGAGATTATCTGGCCGACCAGGGAATTCACATCGAGCGGACGCTGATCGGAACGTTCGTCACTGCATTGAACATGGCCGGAGCATCCATCACCCTTGTTCGCACAAACAAAGAAATCCTCGAATTATGGGACGCGCCAACAAAAGCGCCCGCCTGGCCGAATGCTATGGCACGTGAGTACAGCGGCATGGGCAAGCGTGAATCATTCGGTCCCACATTCACACCCGACACCTCACGCACTGCCGAAAGCAGCTTCGTCGGCGGCTGGATTGCGGACTGGGCCGCGAAGGTACTGGAGCAGGAACCTGCCCTGACCGATCTCGACCGACGAGCGGGAGACGGCGACTTCGGGACCAACATGGTGGCCGCACTGGATCAGCTCGATATCTCGGCGATCCGTGACACCTATTCCACTGCAACGATATTCGATGCAGTCTCCCAGGCGTACCTCGGTCACGCCGGCGGTACGTCCGGCGCGTTGTTCGGCATCTGGTTCCGGCATTTCTTCCGCGTCGCCGCAGAATCAGCGGACTCCGAACTCGACCTCGGCGCGATCGCGACTGCAGCACGGGCGGGGCTCGACAACATCACCTCGCTCGGCGGCGCACGCGTCGGCGACAAGACGATGGTCGACGCGATAGTTCCGGCGGTCGAGTCGTTGGAGCAATCCGTGAACTCGGGAGCCGATCGGGACGCCGCTCTGGCCAGCGCAGCGGCAGCGGCGGCGGCCGGCGCGGAGTCGACCGAAACCATGCTCGCGAACCGCGGACGTGCAAGTTATGTGGGCGAAGCCGCTCGCGGAGTGGTCGATCCGGGAGCGCTACTCATAGCGTGGTTTTTCGCTAGTGCAGTGGGTCACTAGCGAGCACTTCGGAGCTGTGACTAATCTGGCAGCCACAGCACATCGTTTGTGAGGGCCCGTGGGCAAAAGCACCGGTCTCACACACCACACAGGAGCAGCCCATGCTGAGCACCATGCAAGACGCCCCCCTCTCCATTGCTCAACTTCTCCGCCACGGTGCCTCCGTTCACGGCGCTTCCGAGGTTGTCACGTGGACCGAGTCCGGCCCGCGCCGTGTGTCATACGCAGACGTCGGCAAGCGCTGCGCACAGCTTGCGCACGCCCTGCGCGGACTCGGTGTCGAGGGTGACGAGCGAGTCGCCACGTTCATGTGGAACAACTCCGAGCACCTCGAGGCGTACCTGACGATCCCCTCGATGGGTGCTGTGCTCCACACGCTGAACATTCGTCTGTTCCCCGAGCAGTTGATCCACGTCGCCAATCACGCCGAGGACCGCGTGATCATCGTCGATCCGTCCCTGATTCCGCTTCTCTCTCCGCAGCTTCCGTCGCTGACAACCGTCAAGCACATCATCGTCACCGGTTCCTCCACTGCGGGACTCGAAGCTCCCGAGGGCGTGCAGGTTCACACATACGAGGGCTTGATCGCCGATCAGCCAACCGAGTTCGACTGGCCCGAGGTCGACGAACTCAGTGCTGCCGCAATGTGTTACACGTCCGGCACCACGGGCGACCCCAAGGGCGTCGTCTATTCCCACCGCTCGATCTACCTGCACTCCATGCAGGTCTGCATGAGCGACGGCCCCAACCTCGCGCAGGGCGATCGTGCACTCGCGGTGGTGCCTCAGTTCCACGCCATGTCGTGGGGACTTCCCTACGCTGCGTTCATGATCGGCGCCTCGCTGATCATGCCCGATCGCTTCCTCCAGCCTGCTCCGTTGGCTGCGATCATCGCCAGCGAGAAGCCGACGTTCGCCGCGGCCGTACCCACCATCTGGCAGGGCCTGCACCTCTACCTCGAGCAGAACCCACAGGACATCTCCTCGATGCGTGAGGTTCTGATCGGCGGCTCCGCTGTACCGCCTGCCCTCATGCACGCATTCGAAGCCGACCACAACGTCTCCGTCCTGCACGCCTGGGGCATGACCGAAACCTCCCCACTCGGATCCGTTGCCCGCCCGCCGGCCGGTGTCACCGGCGACGCGATGTGGAAGTACCGCTACTCTCAGGGCCGCTTCCCGGCATCCGTCGAGGCACGTCTCATCGACGATGACGGCAAAGTTGTTGCACACGACGGCGTTTCCGTCGGCGAGCTCGAAGTGCGCGGCCCCTGGATCACCGGGTCGTACTACGGCGTCGATGCGGAAGACAAGTTCAACGACGGCTGGCTCAAGACCGGTGACGTCGGATCCATCACGGCCGACGGCTTCCTGAGCCTGTCAGACCGCTCCAAGGACATCATCAAGTCCGGCGGCGAATGGATCTCATCGGTCGACCTCGAGAATGCCGTCATGGGTCACCCCGACGTCACCGAAGCTGCCGTCATCGGCGTGCCGGACGAGAAGTGGGACGAGCGCCCGTTGGTCGCGGTTGTTCTGCGCGCCGGATCCGAGACCACGATGTCCGAACTCCAGCAATATCTTTCGGACAAGGTCGCCAAGTGGCAGCTCCCCGAGAACTGGGCTGTGGTTCAGGAAGTTCCGAAGACGAGCGTCGGCAAGTTCGACAAGAAGCGCCTGAGGGCCGACTACCACGAAGGCGGACTCGAAGTCACTCGCCTCTGACACGGAGTGAATGCTGAAGTATGAATACTGAAGGTGGGCAACAGGTTTTCACTCTGTTGCCCACCTTCGTTTAACGAGCAATGCACTTTACGTACGATAACCGACCGTGTGAAAAGCGATGTCGACGTACTTCTGCGCCAATTGCGTCGGCGACATCGGCCCGCCGGTCTGGAACCAACGCGGCAGTGACTGCGCCATACCGAGTATGGCCCGGACGGTCTCTTCGGTGTCGGTGACCGCGAAATCTCCCGATGCCACACCGTCGTCGACGATCCTGCGCATGAGCAACTCGAGCCGCTTACGACTGGCGGCGTATCGACTTCGGCTTTCCGGTGAGACATGCCGAATCTCGGTGTCCAACGCAGCATGCCGCGACCGGTGGGTCATGTAGAGAACAATTGCCTCCACCACCAAGGCGAAGCGTCGTACCGGATTTTCGCCGGCTTCCACCTCTGCCGCTTCGGTTCTGGTATTCAGCTCACTCATCGAGATCTCGAACAGAGCGACGAGGACTGCCTCTTTGTTCGCGTGGTGATAGTAGAGCGCGGGAACGGTTACCCCGACACGGTTGGCAATCTGCCGCACCGTCGTGCCGTGGTAACCGTTCTCGTCGAACAGCTCGAGCGAAGCCATCAGGATGTCGGTCATCACCAGCGGCGGGAAAGTCCTCCAGTCCACTGCCACCGAATTCACGGGCTCCACCTCGCCAGTCATGAATAGCCGAAATTACCGCGGTGCCATACGGATTGCACCGTCGAGGCGGATCGTCTCACCGTTGAGCATAGGGTTGGAGACGATATGCGCAGCAAGCGCGCCGTACTCGCTGGGATCGCCCAGGCGAGAGGGGTGAGGCACCTGCTGACCCAGCGACGCCTGAGCTGCTTCAGGCAGTCCGGCCAGCAACGGGGTCTTGAACAGGCCGGGAGCGATGGTGTTGACGCGGATCAGCAGCGACGCGAGGTCACGGGCGATGGGGAGCGTCATACCGACGACGCCACCCTTCGACGCGGAGTACGCAGCCTGCCCGATCTGACCGTCATAGGCTGCGACGGAGGCGGTGTTGATGATGACGCCGCGTTCACCGTCGATGGGTTCGGTCTTCGAAATACGTTCCGCAGCAAGACGAAGAACGTTGAAGGTGCCGATCAGGTTGACGTCGATGACCTTCTTGAACGCGTCGAGCGGGAAAGCACCCTTCTTGCTGACCGTCTTGACTGCGTTGCCGATTCCGGCGCAGTTGACTGCCACGCGCAGGGGTCCGAGGGACTCGGCCACATCGAGTGCAGCGGTGACCGCAGCCTCGTCGGTGACGTCTGCAGCCGCGAAGCGGACCCGGTCGCCAAGTTCCTTGGCGATGGCTTCACCGTTGGACGACGGAAGGTCGATGATGACGACGCTGGCACCGTCGGCAAGAAGGGCTTTGGTCGTAGCCAGGCCGAGGCCGGATGCTCCACCGGTGACGACGGCGACGCTGTCGTTGACGATCATGAGAGTTCCTTTCGAAAGGTTATGTGTTTCAGATGCGTTCGATGATGGTGGCATTGGCCATGCCGGCGCCCTCGCACATGGTCTGCAAACCGTAGCGTCCGCCGGTGGCCTCGAGGTGGTTGACCATCGTGGTCAACAGTCGAGTACCCGAGGACCCCAGGGCATGGCCGAGTGCAATCGCGCCGCCCCACGGGTTGAGCTTTGCCGGATCGGCGCCGAACTCGTGAGCCCAGGCGAGTGGAACGGGAGCGAAGGCCTCGTTGACCTCGTAGGTGTCGATGTCGTCGATGCTCAGACCCGCGCGAGCGAGCACCTTGTGGGTGGCTGGGATGGGTGCGGTGAGCATGAAGATCGGGTCGTCGCCCGCAACGGAGAAGGAGTGGAAGCGTGCTCGCGGCGTCAGCCCCAGCTTCGACGCCATTTCTTCGCTCATGATCAGTGCTGCGGACGCGCCGTCGGTGAGCGGCGACGAGTTACCGGGAGTGATCGACCACTGCGCCTCGGGGAAGCGCTGCGCGTACTTCTCCGAGTAGAACGACGGCTTCAAACCGGCGAGTCCCTCGGCGGTAGTAGACGCGCGAACCGTCTCGTCGACGGTATGCGAGACGGTCTCACCGGCGGCGTTGGTCACCGAGATCGGCAGAATCTCCTTGTCGAAGAGCCCCTTCGCCGCTGCCTCTGCTGCCCGCTGGTGGGACTGCGCGGAGAATGCGTCGAGAGCGTCGCGGTCAAGCTTCCACTTGGCGGCGATCAATTCTGCAGAGATTCCCTGGTTGACCAGGCCTTCGGGGTAGCGAGCCGCGATGCCCGGACCGGAAGCGTCCTTCCCCATCGTCGTGGTACCCATCGGGACACGACTCATGGATTCGACGCCTGCCGCGATCACGATGTCGTAGGCCCCGGCGATCACGCCCTGCGCCGCAAAGTGCGCAGCTTGCTGACTTGATCCGCACTGGCGATCGATCGTGGTGGCGGGTACCGACTCGGGGAACCCTGCCGACAGGACCGCGCTGCGGGTGATGTTGAGCGCCTGCTCACCGGCCTGGCCGACGCAACCGCCGATCACGTCGTCCACCAGAGCGGGGTCGAGGCCGTTTCGCGAGGTGATGGAACGCAGAACGTGGGCCATCAGTTCGACAGGGTGCGTCCCGGACAGTGCTCCACCCGGCTTTCCCTTGCCGGACGCGATCCGGACTACATCGACGATCACTGCCTTGGTCATCTTCGTTCCCTTCGAGGACGTGCATTGCTGGGGCGGTCCGGCACCCGAGTTCGTGGCACCGGATGCCGGACCGAGATCGTGGGAGCATCCTGACTTAGCGCTCGCTAAACAATTACCACCGAGTCGGACCGTCCGTCAAGAGAGGGCTACCGAACTCGAAGCAAATATGGACGGACAAAAAAAGTTGGACGATCAGGAACCCCTGACCAACGCCCTTCATTAGTACTTTCGAATGATAGGTTTTCAATCTTCGCCCGAAATGTCCGGAATCGGATAACCTTCCGCCACAAGCAATCCAAGCCACAGGGGATTCGGGGCGTGGCACCAATCGATGACAAACCGCAGGGGGACTGACCCGGAGGTAGAGCGTGGACCTGCGATACGTTGCATTCACACGTGCCGACTCGCATTTCTACGACCGAATCAGAACGGTCACTCGACCTGACGCACCGACTGACCAGCACTTTAAGCCTGCAAAGTCGGTGGACTGGTCACTCTGGCGACGCGGTCCCCAAAGCGGACCGTGGAACTACTTCCAACCGCCTGACAGCGTGCTGCCAGAACAGGGATGGAAGATTCACTGCTCCGCTACCCAAGCCAACGCGCAGGAGCTGCTCGATACCGTCTCCGCGTATTGCGGCCACAATCTGGTGCCTTTCAAATTTCTTCGGACGGCAGCAGACCTCATGTTCTCCAACAGCAAGCAGGCCAATCGAACATCCAGCGGAAAATTCATCACGATCTATCCGGCGGATAGCGTTGCCACACAACGTGTCATCACCGAACTGGACGAGCTTGTCACGGCTGCCGACGGGCCATACATCCTCAGCGATGTGCGATGGAACCGGGGACCACTGTACTTACGGTACGGCGCGTACCTGCCCATGCACACCAACGATTCATTCGGCGATCGCGTCCCGGCAATACGGCGCCCTGACGGATCGCTCGAACCCGATCTGCGCGGCACTTCCTTCAGAACTCCAGACTGGGTACAAATCCCGGACTTCGTTCGCGCGCAGCAAGACAAGCTGAAATCACGCGACGCCTTCCCCTATTCGATCACTGAAGCCCTGCACTTCAGCAACAGCGGGGGGATCTACTCAGCGCTGGACGACGCCGGCATCAATCTGGTCATCAAAGAGGGTCGACCCTTCACCGCCCCGGACGCCAACGGCCGGTACGCAATCGACCGCATCCGCAACGAGTACGACACGCTGACTCACCTTGCCGACAACCCGTACTCACCTTCCGCGCTCAACTTGTTCGAGCGCGAAGGACACCACTTTCTTGTCACCGAGCGCGCTCCCGGCGCTCCCCTGAATCAGGAGATTGCGCTCCGCTATCCGCTGATACGCGCGGATCAGACACTCAGCTCCCGAACGGAATACAGAACCTGGGCGCTCGACATCGCACAACAGTTGACCACAGCAGTCGAGAGCTTCCACAACGCCGGAATCGTTCATGCCGATCTTCACCCCGGCAACGTGATGTGCTCACCGTCCGGTATTCGGATCATCGATTTCGAGATGGCCCACAACATCGACGAGCGACCGCCCCGGTCCACCGGGGCTCCCGGGTACACCGCACCGCAACAGTTGACAGGAATCGAGGCAGATCGATACTCCTTGGGATGCATCGAGCTGGGACTCTTTGTCCCACTTACTACATTGCTCCCCCTCGATCGCAACAAGATTCCCGAACTCATCGACTACGCGGTGTCTCGATTCGATCTTCCTCGTGCCTTCTGTGCCTCGCTCTATTCGATGCTCGACGCACATCCGCCGGAACCGGAGGATCACCCACATCGTTGGGACACGTCGTCGAGGGAAACCTTGCAACGTGCGGACGCTCGATTGCGCTGCGGCATCCTCGCCTCACTTGATCTCTCCCGCTCTGATCGACTCTTTCCCGGAGACATCGCGCAATTCGAAGTGAACGGCTACGGCATTGCTCACGGCTCGTGCGGAAACCTACTCGCCGATGATCTTCCCACCGACACCTTGGAGACAGTTCTGGAATGGACTGAACATCAAGTTGATTCGGATACGCAACCACGGTTCGGTTTCTTCGACGGGCTCGCAGGTGCGGTGCATACCTTTCGGCAACTAGGACGACACTCGACTGCCGACAGGTGGGCCGAGACTTTGCGTGGAGCCCCACTCGACGATCTCGACTCCAGCCTCTTCGGCGGCCTTTCCGGAATCGGGTGCCTTCTACTCGAGGAATCGGAGTCATGTCCGGCGGCATCGTCAACTCTCGCTCTCGTCACCGAAACTCTGCGGGATCGCCTTCCGGCTGCTCGCGCACACGTCCGCTTCACCGACGGAACATCTTGGGCGACAACGGGTCGCGGAGGCTTGATGAGAGGACCGAGCGGGCAAGCGCTGTTCTGGACTCGCCACTACGAACGGACCGGTGATCCTCGATCGCTGGAACACGCGCGACAGCTTGTCGACATCGACCTGTCCGTGATGCAGATGTGCCCTGACGGTTCGATGCAGCTGAGAGAGGAGCGCCGGACAATGCCGTACCTCGGATCGGGATCCGTCGGCGTGGGCCTGGTACTTCTTCAACTTGTTCGACATGTCGACGAGCCGCGCTACGCGTCTGCGCTACTTGCCATATCCCGCGCTGCCGCCGTCGAATTCACTGTCCAAGCCGGACTACTCAACGGGCGAGCCGGGCTGATTCTCTTCCTCGGCGAACTCTCCAAGAGTCCATATGCCGGCGCCGATTGTGAGCAGACGCTTGCCCAGCAGTTGCAGCTTCTGGGCTTACACAGCCTCAATCACGCAGGAGGACTGCACTTTCCAGGTGAACAGAACCTGAGACTCTCGACAGACTGGGCAACCGGATCTGCAGGAATACTGGCGTCGCTCCGACATACCGGATCGGCAACTGCCCGACAGTCGTTTCCACTGATGTGCGCGTCGAACTGCCACATCGCCTAATTGTTCGGAAGTTATCACCCACGGCAGATTGGAGCACAGAAGTACCAGGCGAAAAACCTGGAATTGAATCAACACCGCAAGCAAACTCGATCGATCAAATCCATCGGCAAGAACGCCGATCAACAAAGGAAATGACAATGGACGCTATTCTCTCCCTTCAAGATCTGTCAGTCGCCGCCGGCAACGTCGGAGACGCAGGCCAGCTCGAGCAGAACGCGGCAATCAGTTCGCTCAGTTTCTTCTGCCTCTGACCTCAGGCCGATACCTCGGAGAAGGTCCGGGGTATCGGCTTTCGGAATCCGTGCGGATCACCAGACGAACAGTATTGTTTCATCATGAGACGCATCCGCACTTCACCGAGCTGTATTTGCCGATGATGTGCGCGACCTGGCGGCAATGCCGAGGGCAGATCGGGCGGCCAGCGGCGGTGATATTCCTCCTGATCCTGACAGCCGCGTTTTCAGGTTGGTTCGTTCAGCGTTCGGCGAGAGTTGGGACTTCGGGGACATCTGCTCACGCTGGTACGACGGAGGTGGCAGTTGCCGCACCGACACCGCCTTGACCTTCACGACGCTTTTCGTACTCCTACTTCCCTTCGCCTCCGGAATGCTGGTCGGGTGGTTTGAGTTTCAATAGCTGTCAACGACAAGATGAGGGAATCGGTACCATCCGCCCCCGATGTCTTCCAACTGGAGCTGATTGAAGGTCTTGTCGGACACGCCATCGGGTGCGTACACCCAGCCGGGATTGTCCAAGATGGCCAATCCATCTCATGCGTCATGGAAATAGACGTGGCCTTCACTGCTGACGTTGGCATAGGAGATATCGAATCTGCCGATTCGTAGATCACGATGATACCCATCGGAATAGGGATCGTCAGGTTCTTGAAGTAGTTGCTGTGCAACGGTTTCGAAGTCTGCCCGATACTGATCGAAATGTGGCTGCCCCGCGGCCGCGATCCCGAGTGCGATCACCACGAGAACCGGAACAGCGACATCGGACCACAACCATCGGCGTCGCTGCCACCAGCACACTCCGAGCAGCACGATTGCAACAGTCGCGGTGAGGACCCAGAGAACGACCGCACCGGCGATCGAGAGTGCACTGTCCGCAGGTTCGGGCCAGGTGAGATGGCATTTCGCTGCGACATACATCGCCGACGCCGACGCTGCGATAAGTGCGTTTACCAAAGCAACCCAACGAAGAGCACCGGACCTTCTCGTTGCCTGCGAGTTCGACACTGCCTGATCCATTCGATGAGAATAGCGAGCTGTTTGTCGCGGACTAGCAGTAACCACTTCCCCGATCTCACGATCGATTGTTTCTCGGCACGGAGAAAGTGTCCACGGTGCTATCTTTGCTGCCTATGGGAGGCAGGGCTGCGAGGATGGTCGATTGAACTACCGATGTCAGGAGAGTTCGGCGACTCCCAAAGTCGACAGGTCAATTTTGAGCACGGCTGGATTCGGTGGATCGCAGCAACCAATACCATCGTCACCTCATGATGACGTGACTGTTGCGGGCGAGTCGTGAAGATTCGATTATTACGAGCAAGCCAAGCGTCTTTAGCAATATCGCTGATCGCACTAACCTTGGTCTATTTGTTGGACGCATTTTCTTTGCGCCTCCAACATCAGCCCAGCTGGTGCATTGATCACTATGGAATCCCATCACGATTCAATTATCTCCTTCCCGGCCGGGCGGAGAGGGTAGCGGCAGGAATTACAGACTTCTGGGGATGGTTCCCTCCAGGCATAAGCTGTACATTCACTGATGCAGTGACCAAAGAAAGCGAAACCGTGGCACCGGCCGCGGACAGGTCGTACATCGTCGTCGTTCTTGTGGCGCTGATCATGATCTCGGCTGTCGGCGTATTGTTCGGCCGCCGGAAGCGCTGAAGATTGGTTCTGACTCGGGACTGCAGATGCGCACTCGACACCAGACCGATGAGTAACAAATCGGTGTCCGTCGTGTCCGGCGCTTCCGCTACTCGTCGATCTTCGCGAATCCACCGGCCGTGTTCGAGGGTATTTCTTGCGGGTCCTGGTGGTCTTCGTTCCCATCACGCTGGCGATGACACTCCTGGGCCTGGTGCTCGACTGGACCCATACGCTTGCCGGGGACAGGCGGCAACATGATCGACGCCGATTACACAATGTGCTGGGGCTCAGACAATTCCGACGTGATGCTGTTGCGCTCCGGGTTGATGGTGGCGCTCGCACTCGTCGGCGCACGTGAACTACGTCGACGACCCCCCTATAACCGAATGTCCGAATTGTCGAAATCGATTTGATAGCAGCAATTTTCGATCAACAACCTCTTGTGTTCGAAACTTTGTTCGATTAAACTTTCGGCATGGACAGTCGGGAAGCATGGCAACTGGATGGTGAGGGCCTCAAGGGTGAGGTTCTGGATCTGGTGCGCGTCCGGCACGAGTTGCAGTCGCGGATGGTGATGCTGATCGTGGAAATGTTTTCCCGTGAGGTTCTCGGCGGGAAGGGTTTTCGGGCGATCGCGCAGTGGTTGCATGGTTCGACGAATTTGGAGATCGGTGAGTGCAGTCTGCTGGTCGGGTTGGCGCGGTTGTTGATGCTCGAACCTGTTGTGGCGGATGCGTTTCATCGGGGTGACGTGGATGCGTTGAAGGCGCGGCAGGTGGCGTCGTTTTGTCAGCATCCGCCGAAGAACATGACGCCGGCGGATGTGGACAAGGCTCGCGGGATCTTGTTGGGGTTGGCGTCGAAGAACATTGCCGATTGTGATGCGGTGCGGGCGGCGATCCGCCGAATCGAGAAGCAGTACGGAAAACGCGAGGACGGTGTTCCGGTCGGCGAGGATTCGGAGCGGAACGAGTTCTACGCCTCGAAAGGCCTGTACGGCAGAGTAACTGTGAAGGGTGATCTGGATGCGGTCAACGGGGCCCGTCTGATCACGTTGCTGTCGAGCCTGTCCGCTCCGACGCCGGAGAAGGACGGTGTCAAGGACACCCGCACGCCGGCATTACGGTGTGCGGACGGGTTTTGTGAACTGTTGCGCCGGTACGAGCGGGCGGGGTTGGGTCCGATCGAGGGCGGAGTGAAACCACACATCACGGTCACTGCCAGTGCGAAAGATATGACCGATCTGCAAGCGTTGAAAGACCTGTTGCCGTCGACTCAGGAACTCGGATTCGCGTGGACCGATTGGGTGGGCCCGATCAGCATCGACACCGCCCGGATGCTCGCCTGCGACTGCACCGTCACCCGAATCTTGTTGGATGAGAACGGTGTTCCGCTCGACTGCGGCAAGGAAGCGAGAACGGCAACGGTGCCGCAGAGGCGGGCGTTGGCAGTTCGTGATGGTGGGTGTGCGTTTCCGGGGTGCGGGACTCCGTCGGGGTGGTGCGATGCCCATCATATTGTTCACTGGAACGATGGTGGCCCAACAGATCTCGACAACCTGATCTTGTTGTGCGGTCATCACCACCGGACGATGCACCACACGGAATGGCGGGTGGAGATCGGACCGGATCGAAAGACGGTGTTCTATCCACCGATGTCGATCGATCCGTATCAACAGCCGATCGGCGGGAACAGCCCACCCACAGCGGCGTGAATCGCGACAATCGAATACATCAGCACCGGGGACGAACCATGCCCCGGTGCTGGTGCACGTTTCTGGTCAGATCCCAACCCCTCAGATCCCAACCCCTCAGATCCCTGCCCTTCGCACGAGAGCGTCAGTGGCAGAAGGGGATACAACGTCAATCGCTCGTAACAGCCCCGCGTACCGTGGATACAGCTCGACGGGACGCGTATTGATCGCCCTCAAGATCCACGATGCAGCTTGATCGGCCGTCAGCGCCGGCTGGCTCACGTAATCCGCCGTCGGCGCGATCATCGGTGTTCGTATGAGTGGGAATTGCACTGTGGTGACATCGACACCGGTGCCGTGACATTCCGCGCCGAGGCTTCGGCCGAAGGCACTGAGAGCAGACTTCGACGCGTGGTAGGCACTGAACCTCGGCATCACGCCGGCAGTGACTCCCCAGGTTCCGACGTTGATGATGTGTCCGGACTTCGCCTCGAGCATCGCGGGCAGCAGACGCAACGTCAGTCGTGTAGGTCCGAAGTAGTTGAGTGCCATGGTGCGCTCGTAGTCGTGGAATCGGTCGACCGAATCCAACGCGGTACGCCGGATCGAGCGACCCGCATTGTTGACGAGGATGTCGACCGACCCGAATCGATCCGCGATCGTCTCCGCGAGTTCGTCGACGGCTTCACCGCGGGAGAGGTCCGCAGGCACGATGTGCGCCCACCCTCCCCTGCGGTGGATCTCGTCCCGTACGTGTTCGAGGTTTTCCTCACCGCGCGCGACCAGGATCATCTCGGCTCCCCGACGAGCCAAGAGATGAGCTGTCGCCTCGCCGATCCCCGAGGAAGCTCCTGTCAGAACGATCGTCTTGTCGGAGAGCGTGACACCGCGTGACGGAACAAGAGAGCGCAGACGCGTCGGCGGACTCAAGGCAATATTGCTGAGCAGCGTTCTGATCACATCGGCCTCGGTTCGATCTTCGCGTGCGTTTCGGTGCGAACCCATCCCTGAACAGCCAACTTCGAGCGCACCGCGGAAATTACTCAAAAGTAAGTTATGGCGCCGTTTCGACCGTGTCAAGAATTCGTCGAGATCCAGGAGTATCTGCCACTAGCTTTTCCTGATACCTCGGGTTACATTAAACCCAGACCGAGTGCCAGCGATCACACAACCGGCCCTCGATTCCACCGAACACCGCGAGAAATACCAGCGGTGACCGAAACGAAGAGGAGACGCCATGACGCTCACATCGCCGCTCGACAAGCGCGGAGAAGCATCCGACGACTCGTACAACGAGACGCTTCGACTCCTGTCCGAGGGCTCGGTGCACAAGCACTTCGACCCGTACCTCGACATCGACTGGGACTCCCCCGAGTTTGCCGTCGTCCCGAACGATCGCCGCTGGATCCTCCCGGCCGAGACAGATCCGCTGGGTGCTCACCCGTGGTACCAGTCGCAGTCCGAGGCCAGGCAGATCGAAATCGGCATGTGGCGCCAGGCCAATGTCGCGAAGGTCGGTCTCCAGTTCGAGAACATTCTGATCCGCGGCATGATGCAGTACGTCTTCTCGCTGCCCAACGATTCGGCCGAGGCGCGCTACTGCACGCACGAGTCGGTCGAAGAGTGCAACCACACGATGATGTTCCAGGAGATGGTCAACCGCATCGGTGCCGACGCTCCCGGCATGAGCCGTCCGATGAAGATGCTTGCACCCTTCATCCCCCTCGCTGCGGGTCCGTTCCCCGAACTGTTCTTCGTCGGTGTCCTCGCCGGTGAAGAGCCGATCGACCACATTCAGAAGAGCATCCTGCGCGCCGGCGGCCAGATCCACCCGATCATGCAGTCGGTCATGGCCATCCACGTAGCCGAGGAAGCGCGTCACATCTCGTTCGCGCACAAGCTTCTGAGCCGTCGCATCCCGCTGATGTCACGCCCGAACCGGTTCGTCCTCTCGCTGCTGTTCCCGATCGTCATGCGCATTCTCTGTGACGCCATCGTCATCCCGCCGAAGTCCTTCTGGAAGCAGTTCGACATCCCGAAGTCCGTGAAGAAGGACCTGTTCTGGGATCTGCCCGAGTCGCGCCAGACCCTGCGCAACTACTTCGGTGACGTCCGCATGCTGGCCACCGACACCGGCCTGATGAACCGTGCCTCGCGCCTGGTGTGGAAGGCCTGCAAGATGGACGGCCGCGCATCACGCTTCCGTAGCGAACCTCACCGCAGCTCGCACAACGCCGCCGCGTAGCTCCCGGACAGTCGAGATCGGACTCATAGCGCCATGCCACACGTAGTCACGCAGTCCTGTTGCAGCGACGCCTCGTGCGTCTACGCCTGCCCGGTCAACTGCATCCATCCGACGCCGGACGAGCCGGACTTCCTCACCGCCGAGATGCTGCACATCGATCCGCAGGCCTGCGTCGACTGCGGCGCATGCGTCTCGGCCTGCCCGGTCGACGCCATCGTCCCCGAGTCGAAGCTGACCGACCCGCAGCGAGTCTTCCTGTCCATCAATGCGGACTTCTACAAGGAAGAGCGGCCCAGGCCGCTTCTCGCCAAGGTCATCCCGGCAGCCCACGTCGACAAGGGCCGACCGCCGTTGCGCGTTGCGATCGTCGGTTCCGGACCGTCGGCGATGTATGCCGCGGACGAGTTACTGACTCAGCCTGATGTGCAGGTCAACGTCTTCGATCGCCTTCCTGTGCCTTACGGCTTGGTTCGCGCCGGCGTTGCTCCGGACCATCAGAAGACCAAACAGGTCACTCGCTTGTTCGACAAGATCGCCGCACAAAAGGGTTTCGAGTTCTACCTCAACGTCGAGATCGGCAAGCACATCTCGCACAGCGAACTGCTCGAAAATCACCATGCGGTGCTCTACGCAGTCGGCGCTTCGTCCGACCGTGGTCTCGGCATTCCGGGTGCTGATCTGCCTGGCACGGCCTCGGCCACCGACTTCGTGGCCTGGTACAACGGCCACCCCGATCACGCCGACGACGTCTTCGACCTCTCGCATCGCCGCGCGGTCATCATCGGAAACGGAAACGTCGCGCTCGACGTCGCTCGCATTCTCACGGCCGATCCCGAGAAGTTGGCGGGCACTGACATCTCCGCTCACGCACTCGCCGCTCTGCGGAAGAGTCGCGTCGAAGAAGTTGTCATCGTGGGTCGACGCGGAATCGCGCAGTCCGCGTTCACAGTCCCCGAGTTCACCGGCCTGATGGCACTGCCGGACATCGAACTCTCTGTGGGACCCGACGACATGGTTCTCGACTCGGCCACCGAAGAACTGGCAAAACGCGGCGAGCTTCCGCATGCCGTCGAGCAGAAGTTGCGTCTACTCGAAGCCCTGAAGAACCGCGATCACGTCGACGTCGGCAACAAGCGCATCACGTTGCGCTACCTGCTCACGCCGACGTCGATCACCGGCGACGATCAGGTCAGTGGAATCGAGTTCGCTCGCAACGCCCTGGTCGACGCCAACGGAACCGTGCAGATCGAGGCGACGGGCGATACCGAGACCATCGATGCCGGCTTGGTCCTCACCTCGATCGGCTACCGCGGAGTGCCCATCACCGGCGTCCCGTTCGACGAGCGTGCTTCGGTCATTCCGAATGAGAACGGCCGCGTCCTCGAAGCTCCGAACGGCGATCCCGCAACCGGCGTCTACGCGACCGGTTGGATCAAGCGCGGACCGAGTGGGTTCATCGGCACCAACAAGTCCTGCGCGCAGGAAACGATCAGGATGCTCGTCGACGACTTCAACGACGGACGCCTGACCAACCCGGTCGCCGACGACTCCGCAGTCGATCGTCTGGTCCGGGCGCGACAGTCCGACGTAGTCGACCGCGAGGGCTGGCACGCCATCGACAAGGCGGAACTGGAACGCGGCGCTGCGCACGACCGTGTCCGCGAAAAGGTTCTGGATCAGGTCGAGATCACCTCCATCCTCGACGCTGCGGCCCGGGTGAAACCGACGCGTCGATTCGGTCGACCCGTTCGCGCCCGGTGATCCGCTACAGGTAAACAGCTACTTTCACGCACACGGCCCCGCCTGCAGACTCGTCTGCCCGGCGGGGCCGTCTGCGTTCCGGCAGCGTCCCACTCAGCGAAAATTTTTGCCCGTCAGCGGCCAAAATCGTGTAATACTGCAACCTGTTCCAGTAAGCGGCACAGCGGGCCCACGATCCCCCGGATCAGGCTCGCCAACCAGATGAGGATTGCATGAGCGAGACTGCAACGCCGGCGCCGAACGGGAGTGTGACACCTGCAGTAGAGGGTTGGTTCACCACCGGCGACGAACCTGCTCTGATCGGCACGAAGTGCCAATCCTGCGGCACCATTTCCTTCCCTCGTGAGGCGACGTTCTGCAAGAACCCGAGCTGCTTCAGCGAGGAGTTCGACGACGTGGAACTCTCCCGCCGCGGCACTGTCTGGTCGTACACCGACGCGCAGTACCAGCCCCCGCCGCCGTACATCCCGCGCTCGGATCCGTACGAGCCTTTTGCTCTCGCAGCAGTCGAGCTGCCCGAGGGGATCGTCATCCTCGGCCAGGTGGCCGACGGATTCGGCGTCGACGATCTCAAGGTCGGCAATACCGTCGAATTGGTTGTCGAGCCGCTGTACACCGACGAAACCGGAGTACGTACGACGTGGCGCTGGAAGCCTGTCGCCGCAGCTGATCAGGAGTCGCAGTCATGAGCAAGGACGTCGCAGTACTCGGTGTCGGTATGCACCCCTGGGGCAAGTGGGGGCAGTCGTTCGTGAAATACGGCGTTGCCGCCGCTCGCGCCGCGCTCGCCGATTCGGGTGTGAATTGGCAGGACGTCGACTTCATCGTCGGCGGCGAAACTGTCCGCAACGGTTACGGCGGATACGTCGCCGGAGCCACGTTCGCTCAGGCCCTCGGCTGGAACGGCGCTCGCGTCGCCACGTCGTACGCAGCGTGCGCGACGGGAGCCCAGGCACTCGACACCGCTCGCGCACGAATCCTGGCCGGCCTCAGCGAAGTTGCCCTGGTCGTCGGCGCGGACACCACCCCCAAGGGTTTCCTCGCTCCCGTCGCCGGTGAGCGTTGGGACGACCCGGACTGGCTGCGCTTCCGCCTCATGGGTATGACCAACCCGGCGTACTTCGCGCTCAACGCGCGTCGTCGCATCGACCTCTACGGCGCCACCGCGGAGGACTTCGCCAACGTGAAGGTCAAGAACGCCAAGCACGGGCTCAATAATCCGAATGCGCGCTACCGCAAGGAAGTCACCGTCGAGAACGTGTTGGCCTCCCCCGTGGTGTCCAATCCCCTTCACCTGCTCGACATCTGCGCGACGTCCGACGGCGGCGCCGCAATCTTGCTGACGTCGATGGAATACGCCCGCAAGATGGGCATCGCGGAACCTGTTCGCATCAAGGCTATTTCGACGGTCACGCCGACGTTCCCGCAGACGATCATGGATATGCCGAACTTCTCCACCGATTCCAGCTCCGCCGTCCCGGCTCCGGAGCGCACGTTCAAGGAATCCATCGGCTACGCCGCGTACGAGGAAGCCGGGATCTCTCCCGAAGACGTCGACGTCGCCGAGGTCTACGACCTCGCTACCTCGGTGGAACTGGACTGGATCGAAGACCTCGCGCTGTGCAAGCGGGGCGAGGCCGAGCACCTTCTGCGTGCGGGTGACACCAGTATCGGGGGGCGCATCCCGGTCAATCCGTCCGGCGGTCTCGCATGCTTCGGCGAAGCCGTTCCCGCACAGGCACTTGCGCAGGTGTGCGAGCTCACCTGGCAGCTGCGCGGACAAGCCGAAGGCCGTCAGGTCGAAGGCGCCCGCATCGGTATCACCGCCAACCAAGGTCTGTTCGGACACGGCTCCTCGGTAATCGTTTCCGCCTGACCCTGTTCTACTTTCGTGGCGGTCGCACACTCACCCGTGAGCGGCCGCCACGATCACGTCTGCCACTGCCCCTGGCTGTGAGACCAGCGAGGCATGGGAGGTCGGGAGTTCGCTGGTGTTCGCGCCCATCCGGTTTGCCATGAACCGCTGCGCCGAAGCTGGGATCACGCGATCCTCACCGGCGACCAGATACCAGCTCGGTGTGTTCGCCCACGACGGTGGCCCGCCGAGTTCGAGGTTCGCCCACAAAGCGGCGGACTTCTGGTGAGCCAACATGGTTGCCGCCGTCTCGTCGGAAACGTCTTGAGCGAAGACGGAATGGAAATACTCGTCCGTGACGTAGCCGTCGACGTTCTTCCCGCCGATCGCGTGAGGATCGTCGACGATCTTCAATCCCAGAGCGGGAGGAAGCAATTGGCTGCCAGGGAATCGAATCGGGTCGATCGTGATCTGTACCGGCTCACCCTCCACCGGACCGAACGCCGCGATGTAGACCAGCGACTGGACTTTCGGATCGTGGACATTGGTGATCACCGCGCCGCCGTACGAGTGCCCGACGAGAACGACGGGGCCGTCGATGTCCGCAACCGTCTTCTCGATCACGGACGCGTCGTAAGCCGGCCCGCGCAGAGGATTGTCCGGCGTCACGACGCGATAGCCACGCGAGCGTAGGTCGGCGGCAACTCCGTCCCAACTGGTGGCGTCGGCAAAGGCTCCGTGAACCAGAACGACAGTTGGCTTGGGGCCTGCCACCGCAGCACCGGAACCGAAGATCAGTCCGGCCGCGACTGTCATGAGCATTGCCAGAACTGCTGTGAATACACGTGAGATCTTCATGCGTTTCCTTCACTCTCGTAGGCAAGCGAGAAACTGCGGTAGGCCGGGACACGCCCGTTTCGATCCTAGAAATACCTGCTGCGACGGACGTGACTGTCCGTGCAGACTTCTGGGCTCACGGTGCACAGATTCTGGTTGAGCGTCCACATCCCGGGGTATCAAGGCTGCATGGCTTTGCTCCTGGATACTTCCGTGCTGGAGCCTGACCAACGCACGGACGCCTTCGTCGACGCGATGGGACGCGCATCGGTTCCCTGTGCGATCCACTTGGAGGATCCGGCGGGCGTGAGCGCCCGGATGAACGTGTGGAATCTGGGCGCAGCATCACTGTTCCGCTCCGAGTCGACGGGGATGCGATTGACCAGAACACCGCGGCACGTGCGATCAGCGTCGATGCCGGTTCTCGCGATTGCCCTGCAGGAGAGCGGAATCGGCCATCTAGATCAGCACGATGAGCAACGCAGAGTCCCGGCCGGTGAACTACTCATGACGGACCTGACGTCGACCTACGATTTCTCCTGGACGGGAACTGGTGCTTCCCAGTGCCTCTACGTTCCGATGGATCGGCTGGGACTACCGATCGACTCCATCCGTGACGCTGCCACGCGACCTCACCACAGCAACCTGTACCCCTTGATGATCGCGCACGTTCGTGAATTGTTCCGCAGCGCCGATCAGTTGGAGACCGATCCTGCCGCCGAACAATTGGGCGAGGCCTCGATCGAACTGGCGCGCGCTTTGGTCGCATCGATCACGCATGCAAATCCCGACGCCTCCGCTCCGAGATCGGCACTCACGTTGACATCGGTCCGCCGATACATCCGCGAACACCTTCACGATCCGGCGCTGCATCCTGCACGAATTGCCCACGCCCACAGCATCTCACTGCGTCAGCTGTACAAGATCTGTTCGGACAACGAATTCCGGCTCGAGCAGTGGATCATCACCCAGCGCTTGCAGAAAGCTCGGGCCGAACTCGCTCGACCCGCTACCGTCGACCTGCCCATCGCGACCATTGCGCGCCGTGCGGGATTTGTCGACGCCGGACACTTCAGCCGACGCTTTCGACAGGCCTACGGGCTGAGCCCGACTCGTTGGCGTCAGCTCCGCGATTGCAGCAGCGCCACAACGTCTGACTGACCACGGCTTTCGGCATTGTCCAATGCGGTCTTTCCCGACGCATCCCGGATAGAGGGATCTGCCCCGGCGTCGAGAAGCTGAGTGATCACGTCGACGTAGCGCGCCGAGCCGTCGCCGTACACAACGGCCTCGAGAAGCGCCGTCCACCCCGGATCATTGACGTGATTGACCGGTACCCCGGCAGCAATCAGCATCCGGACGGTCTCGACATGCGCGTGTTCACTCGCGGGAATCAGAGCCGTACCGCCGTAACGGTTCACGCTGTCGACGTCCGCGCCATGGCTGAGCGTCAGTGCCAGAATCTCGTTCAATCCCTCGGCTCCGGAATACAGGAAGGCCGAATCCTGCATGGAATCCTTCGCATTCACGTCAGCTCCGGCAAGAATCAACGTAGAAGCCGCAGCGACGGCGTTGTTCTTGGTGGCCTCGACGAGTGGAGTCCGTTCGCCCTCGCCGCGCGCTTCGATGTTCGCGCCGGCAGTCAGGGCAGCGGTAACAGCTGCGGGATCATTGCGGTCCACAGCATCGAAGAGCGCGCGCTCGGATTCCGGCGTCGATGGTGGATTTACACCCGTAGGCGGTACAGCTGCCGTTGTTGTCGCTGACGACGCGGTTGTCGGCGTCAGCGGGGTGTCGGACGAACTGCAACCCGCCAACGCTCCGGTCACCGATGCCGCGAAGATTGCGCAGGCGAGGACAGACCTGCGCGGCCGCGCCGTCACAGCGAATCACTTTCTTGGACAAGTGTTTCGAGCGTCACCCTGACGGCGTCCAGGTGTTCGGCCATCGCCCTGGAGGCGTGGTCGTAACTCCCGGATGCAATTCCTTCGACTATTCGTTCGTGTTCCTCGTTCGACTTTTCCTGGCGACCTGCAACAAGATTGAGAGTCTCGGATTGCCTTGTCAGCGCTTCACGGATATCGACGATTACCGACTCGAAGACACGATTCCTACTGGCTTTTGCAATCAGTCCGTGAAATTGGGCGTCGAGTGCAACCCATACGAGCGGATCGTCCTCGTCACGCATCTGCTGTACCAGTCCGCGGAGGGCTGCCAGTTCCTCCGCGGTGTGCCGTTGGGCAGCCCATCCTGCGGCCGGAATTTCGACATGAGGCCGTGCTTCGACCAATTCGTTGGCCGCATAGCTGCCGAAATCGAGGTCTCGCGCTATCGAATCACTGACGACGAAGGTGCCGAGCCCGGATTTTGTCTCGGTGAGCCCGAGGGCGTGGCACGAGCGCAGGGCTTCACGGATGACCGATCGACTGACTCCGTGCCTTTCGGCCAGGGACGCTTCGGACGGGAGACGCTCTCCGACTGCCAGATCGCCGGAGGCTATTGCGGCACGAAGGTCTGCGAGGACTGCCTCGGCAGCACTCACCCGCGCGGCGACTGGTCGCCTGGTGGCCCAGCTGTCTGACAGGTTCATGCCGTCATTGTTGCGACTGCCGAAGTCCCGCGTCAAACATCGCACCTGGTGACGGGTTGACGTGCAGGAGTGAGCGAGGTAACAATTAGACCTGTCAGACAGCCTGATAGCCCGATAGCTGGGCGGGTCTACTACTTGTCCGTCAGCGCTGCGATCCCGAAATACACCCACCGCGCAGAGTGATGCTTGCGCGAAGAGACACGAGGAATTGATCAAGTGCTCGAAACGCGAACAGAACACGATCTGCTCGGCGATCGCGAAGTTCCAGCCGATTCGTACTGGGGAATCCACACCTTGCGCGCGATGGAGAACTTCCCGATCACTGGTCGAACAATTGCCACGAACCCGCATCTGATCCGCGGCATCGCTTACGTCAAATGGGCCGCAGCCAGCGCAAACGAGAAGCTGGGCATCCTCGACGGCCCGCGAGCCGAGGCCATCTCACAGGCATGCAAGGAAATCGTGGACGGCCGGTGGCACGAACAGTTCGTAGTGGACGTCATCCAGGGTGGTGCCGGAACGTCGACGAACATGAATGCCAACGAGGTAATCGCCAATCGCGCATTGGAAATCCTCGGCCACCAGCGCGGCGACTACGAACGACTTCACCCCAATGAGCACGTGAACCTGAGCCAATCGACCAACGACGTCTACCCCACGGCCGTCAACATCTCGACGATCTTCGCGATCGAGGACCTGCTGGATGCACTTCGTGTACTCCAGAATGCGTTCACGACCAAATCTCTCGAGTTCGCCGACACAGTGAAGATGGGACGCACCCAACTGCAGGACGCCGTGCCGATGACTCTGGGTCAGGAGTTCGGCACCTACGCGGTCATGATCGAGGAGGATCGAGCGCGCCTGGCTGAGGCTGCTCTTCTCGTTCACGAGATCAACCTCGGCGCCACTGCTATCGGCACCGGTCTCAACGCACCTGCGGGCTACGCCGAGGTGGCCTGTTCCGACCTGGGCGCACTAACCGGGCTGCCGCTGGTGTTGGCAACGGATCTGGTCGAAGCGACCCAAGACGTGGGCCAGTTCGTCCACCTCTCCGGCGTACTCAAGCGGGTCGCTGTGAAGTTGTCCAAGGTGTGCAACGATCTTCGGCTGCTCTCTTCTGGTCCGCGAGCCGGATTGAACGAGATCAATCTGCCTCCGGTGCAGGCAGGTTCGTCGATCATGCCGGGCAAGGTCAATCCGGTAATTCCCGAGGTCCTCAATCAGGTCGCGTACGAAGTCATCGGCAATGACGTGACGATTACGATGGCTGCGGAATCCGGGCAACTCCAACTCAACGCTTTCGAGCCGATCATCGTGCACTCACTGTCCGAAGGAATGCGACACCTCGGTGCGGCTTGCCGCATTCTGGCGGACCGGTGCGTACTCGGTATCACGGCCAACACCGAACTGTTGCGCGCGCGAGTCGAAGACTCCATCGGCCTCGTCACCGCGCTCAACCCCTACATCGGATATACCGCGTCCACCCGGATTGCCCAGGAGGCGTTGATTTCCGGGCGTCGCGTCGCCGATCTCGTGATCGAAGCGGGCCTGCTCGACCGTGAGGAACTCGATCGGTTGCTCAGCCCCGAACATCTCGCCAATCTCCGCGCTGCGGGCGAGAAGCCTCATGCTACCGCCGTCGCGGAGGAGGTTTGATGACCGTCGAACGGGAAGAGACACCCCACGCCGAGGTTGCCGCTGAAGAGGATCTCGGATATCAGAAGGCGCTCGGCCCCAGACAGATTCAGATGATCGCGATCGGTGGTGCGATCGGAACAGGCCTTTTCATGGGTGCGGGAGGGCGACTCCAACAGGCGGGCCCGGCCTTGGTTCTCGTGTACGCGTTGTGCGGGTTCTTCGCGTTCCTGATCCTGAGGGCACTCGGCGAACTGGTGATGCACCGCCCGACTTCGGGATCCTTCGTTTCCTACGCACGCGAATTCTTCGGCGAGAAGATGGCTTTCGCTGCGGGTTGGCTGTACTGGATGAACTGGGCAATGACTGCCGTGGTCGATGTCACGGCTGTGGCGTTGTACATGAACTTCTTCAAGAAGTACTGGGCGCCACTGGGGCACATCGATCAGTGGATGTTCGCTCTGATCGCGGTGGTGTTGGTTCTCGGACTGAATCTGGTGTCCGTGAAAGTCTTCGGAGAGCTGGAGTTCTGGTTCGCGTTGATCAAGGTCGTTGCGTTGACCGCATTCCTCGGGTTCGGTGTCTATTTCGTACTCTTCGGCACGCCCATCGAAGGGCATTCCTCCGGATTCAGCCTGATCACCGACAATGGTGGGCTGTTCCCCAACGGAATACTTCCGGCAGTCGTGGTGATTCAGGGCGTCGTGTTCGCTTACGCCTCAATTGAACTCGTGGGAACCACGGCCGGAGAGACCGAAAATCCCCGGAAGGTGATACCCAAGGCAATCAACACAGTGATCATTCGGATCCTCGTCTTCTACGTGGGATCGGTGCTACTGCTCTCGCTGTTGCTCCCGTACACGGAGTACCACGCCGGTGAAAGTCCATTCGTCACATTCTTCGGTTCGATCAACATCCAAGGCGCGGATGCGATCATGAATCTGGTCGTTCTCACGGCAGCCTTGTCTTCCCTCAACGCCGGATTGTATTCGACCGGACGAATACTCCATTCGATGGCGATGGCAGGCTCGGCGCCTGCCTTCGCTGCCAAAATGAACAAAGCCGGAGTGCCGTACGGGGGAATCGCACTCACCGGCGTGGTCATCCTGTTCGGCGTCGGGCTCAATGCTGTTGTCCCAGCGCAAGCCTTCGAAATAGTCCTCAATCTTGCGGCCCTCGGCATCATCAGTGCGTGGGCAGTCATAGTGTTGTGCCAGTTGAAGCTCTGGCAACTTGCGAAACAAGGCAAAGTCACCCGCCCTCCCTTCCGCATATTCGGCGCACCGTACACCGGGATCGCGACACTGGTCTTTCTTGCGGTCGTTATCGTATTGATGGCATTCGACAACCCTGTTGGAACATGGACCGTCGGCTCCATCGCGATCATCGCACCGCTGTTGATGATTGGTTGGTACGGCGCCAGGAATCGCATTCGCGAGTTGGCCATCCATCGCCCCACAGCTTGACGTGAAAGGACCTCAGTGTCGAAAGTCGCAGTCGTCACCACTGGTGGCACCATCGCCAGCACCCGAGATGCGCATGGAATCAGTCGGCCCGCAATCACCGGTGCAGATCTGCTCGGCAATGAGCAGACCGACATCGATCTTCGAGTCGTGGACGTGATGTCGAAGGACAGCTCGAGCATGACCTTCGCGGACATGGATCGTGTTCGCGACGCCGTAGCCGACGAATTGAAGGATCCTGGACTCGATGCGGTGGTCGTGCTTCACGGCACCGACACGATGGAGGAAACTGCGTTCTTGTTGGACCTGCACCACGACGACCGACGTCCGGTGGTCTTCACCGGGGCGCAGCGCACTTTCGACCATCCCGAGTCCGACGCTCGTTCGAATCTGGCCGCGGCGATCGCGGCCGGACTCGACATCTCGTCGCAGGGACGTGGTGTCCTCATCGCCTTCGGCGGTTCGGTCCACCCGGCAGCAGGTACGCGAAAGGCCGACACGACGGCACTTGATGCCTTCCGCTCCTTGCCCATCGATCCGGCACTGCTGCACACTCCCGAACCATTGCCGTGGCATCCGATTTCGAACACCCGCGTCGACATCATCGCCGTGTATCCCGGGGCAGACCGCGTACAGATCGACGCTTGCGTGAGCGCCGGGGCAAATGGACTTGTTCTCGACGGACTCGGTTCGGGAAATGCAAATCCGACGATCGTCGAGGCCGTCCGAGACTGCGTAGGCGCTCACATTCCGGTGGTCGTGACAACTCGTGTGCCCTCGGGGCCAATCTCCCCGGTTTACGGTGGTGGTGGCGGCGGCCACGACTTGATCGCCGCAGGCGCTGTATTTTCCACCGATCTTCGGGCCGGGCAAGCACGTGTACTTCTGGCGGCCTTGTTGTCAGATCCGGATCTCGTGGGCCTGGAAAAGGCATTCGACCGATATTCGAGGTTTGCTCGCACCCCGCCGTTCAGGCGGTAGCACTGGCGACGCCGTTCGTAGTTCGAACGCACCCCTCACTAAATCAGGGACTTTGGTCCGAATCTTTTGATTTGGACGCTTAATAAGTGTCCGAATTGGGTAGTTTCACATCATCTAACTCGTTACGTATGTCGATCCAGCGGTCACGTCCAGTGCAGCCAGTCGAACAGGAGTCGGATGAGCAGCCCATTTCGTGATGCCGCTGCAGTGACGCTCGACGCGTCTCACCGCGTCGGGCACACTCACGCGTCGGACGCGCCTGTCAGCGGGCGCTTTCACCCGCCCTCTGCAATCAAGGGACTGGTTCCACGTCCCCGGTTGCACCAGAAACTCACCGCGTCCACCACTACCGAGGGCTCGGGACCCGGGTCCGTCGGGCTGCTTTCTGCACCGGCCGGGGCGGGAAAGACCCTGCTGCTGGCGAATTGGGCTCGTGAGTATTCGCGGGCGTCCCCTGACGTGGACCTCGCCTGGCTGACGTTGGCCGAGCGCGACAACAACGTGTCGGTGCTGTGCGAATCCCTCGCCGAGGCCATCTCGACGCCTCTCGACCCGGCCGGTCGCGCGCCCACCGGGCAAGGGTTCCCGGCACAGGCGGGATCGAGACGACCCGTCGAACAGTGGCTCGCGCACTTCGCGGAAACCGTCGAAGCTCACGATCGCCGAACGACGCTGATCCTCGACGACGTTCACACACTCCACGATCCGATGTCGATCGGTCTTCTCGACCAGATACTCACGCACACCCCGGACAATCTGTCGATCATCGTCGCTGCTCGATACGAACCTCCGCTCACCTGGCATCGTCTCGCGCTCGATGGCCGACTCACTCGCTTCGCATCCACCGATCTCGCCTTCGACCGCACCGAGATCACTGCGATGTTCGGCGAATACGACATCGCCCTCGGCGACGACGAGCTCGCAATCGTCGAGAACTTCACCAAGGGGTGGGGCGCTGTTGTTCGCCTGACCGCAGCGTTCCTGGCAGGCCGGAGCGACATCGGTAATGCATTGAACGAGTTCACCCATACGCCCCGCCCGATCGCCGACTTCCTCGTCGACGAGGTCCTGACATCCTTGCCCGAGCATGTCACGACATTCATGTTGCGGACATCCGTCGTCGATTCGTTCTCTGCTCAACTCGCAGAAACGTTGACCGATTCGAATGCGCGGTCCGAGATCGACGCTCTGATTCAATACAACTTCCCCGTGACGCGGACCGACTCCGCTGACCACACCACGTGGTTCAGCTACCACCCCCTTCTCCTCGAACACCTCCGCGCAGAGTTCCGCCGGGTCGATCACGAGGAGAGAAATCGCGCGCACCTTCGAGCAGCAACCTGGTTCGAGAGTCATCACTTCGAACTCGAGGCGCTCGAACTCGAGGTGTCGATCGGCGACCCGTGCCGCATCCTCGCTTTTCTCGAGCGCTGCGGACTAGGCCTCGTACTCGACGGGCACAGCGGAGACGTCGTCCGAGTGCTCGAATCCGCACCCACGCAGGTCTCCGAATCTCCGATCACCCGCCTGGTCCTGGCTGCGGCCGCCCTCCATTCCGGTGACATGACCTCTGCGACAACGTGCCTCGATCTCCTCGAGGCAACTCATCCGCCTATTGCGGACGAGCCACTGTTCCTGGCGATGAGTCTCGAAATCTCCTGTGCTTCAACAACTTCCGACAACAATCCATTGGTTTCGCGCCTGGTGCGGCGTCAGAACAGCACTCACTCGGACGTCGAAGCCTACGCTCACCTCGAGGTAGCGACGGCCCTCCTACTCGAACGCGAGTTCGACAGGGCAACTGTCGAATACACCCAGGCGGTCGCGCTCGGAACACTACGTGGCAGGTCGCGATTCGTACTGAAGGCACTGACCGGGCTAGGATTTGTCGCCTCACTCAGCGGGGACATCGAGGCGATGAGGGCACACTCCACCTACGCCATCGACTACGCGGTCGAACACCGAATCACAACGACGGCGGAGTACGAGTTGTCCGCGTCCGTGGTGGCCTTCGCTGCATATCTCTGCGCCACCAGCGAACTTCCGTACCGCATACCGACTATCGGAAACTACCGGAGCACAGATGTTCTCGGCGCCAGCGTCCCGGCATTCGGGTGGCACACCGTCGTCACGTTCGGGCTCCACAGTCTCGGCGACGCGGCCGATCGACGGTCGACCGCTGCCGACGTCCGCGATGCGATGCTCAGCGCAATCGCACTGCGCACCTTCTCATTGGCGACTCTTGCCCTACTCCCACCGGTCGTGAACGCATGCCTGTCGGTCGGCGAAGTGGAATGGGCCGGCCGACTCGTGCGCGATGCGGCTGATCAGTTCGGCGAGACTTCCGAGATACACCTGGCGCGAGCTGCCGTGGCTTTCTCGTCCAACAAGTTCGCAGAAGCACTCGTCGAGGTTTCCGAAGCCCTCGGATCCACCGAAGAGCCTGTGCTCGCCCACACCGTCTACGCCTGGACACTCGAGGCTGGGATCCACGCTGCCACCGGTCACGAGCGCAAGTCGTTTCGTTCGCTGCACAAAGCCCTGCGAGCCGCAGAAACCGGTGCGCTGTTGCGACCTTTCCTCGACTACGGCGCGTCACTGCGTCCGATCTTCGACGAGTTCAGTGGGCACTTCGGCGATCAGGAGGCTTTTGCCGAACAGGTACGCAACCGCATTCGTCCACAAGAGCTGGTGAGTGCACCGATCCTCACACCGGGCGAATACACCGTGCTGCGCGAACTGGCCTCGGGAGACACCACCGAGTCGATCGCCGACACGCTGTTCCTGTCCGTCAACACCATCAAGACGCATCTACGCGGGATCTATCGGAAGTTGGAAGTAAGTAACCGACGCGACGCACTCAAGGCTGCGCGCCGCGGCGGACTCATCTGAGCAAGACTGCTTCCATGCCCCCGAAGCTGTACTCCGATACGCGCGATCGAATGACCGTCTGGGCGAGACGCACACCAAGCCGACGGTTGGCTACCGACGCGACGATCGACGTCTTCGAAGTCGGACTCGTCGACAGCGCCATGACTTTGGCAGCCCAGGCGTTCACGTCCTTGCTGCCGGTGATGATCGCAGCGTCCACCCTGGAAAAGCTGAAGCCCTTGGCCGATGTCGCCAGAGACGACCTCGGGGTGCAGCTTCCCGACGCCGTGATGACCGACACCTCCACTGCGGCCGCGTTCGGCATTGTCGGCCTGCTCATGCTGTTGATCAGTTCCACGTCCTACGCTCGCGCCCTTGGCCGGATGTACGGACGAATCTGGAGTGTGCCGACAGCGACACTTCGCCAGGCATGGCGGTGGATCGCGGTCGTGTTCGTCGTCGCCGCGTCAGTGGTCGGTGCTGCGCTGTGCCGCGAACTGAATGCCGTTCCGAGAGTGGGCAGTCTCCTGGAATTTGTTGCGGTCTACGCAGTGTGGGCACTGGTCTGGACTGCCGTGCCCATGCTGTTGACCGCCAATCGCATGACCACTCGTATGTGTGTCGGGTCCGGCTTGCTCACTGCGACGGGTCTGACCGGACTGCACGTGGCCGGCACTCTTTTCCTGCCGCGGATGACCAAGACGTCTCAGGACGAGTTCGGCCTTCTCGGCGTGATGTTCACCGTGATCGGGTGGCTGTTCATCTTCTCTGCCATCGTGGTGGTCGCGTCGTCGATCGTCGGATCGGTCGCAAAAGATGCGGGGCCACTGGGAATCTGGCTGCGAACGTCACGCTGAAGTGTTGTCCCGGCCCTCGAGTGCCTGCGAGACGGTCGGATAGACGTCGACCTTCAGCGCACCCTCGTCGGCCCCGGACAAGACATCGCGGAACTGACCGATGTCGCGGGCCACCCGGAAGCTCACATTCTTGCGAGCCAACGAATTTCGAAGCTGAGCCAACATCTGGGCCGCGCTGACGTCGATGAACGGTGAAGTCTCGGCGTCGAGAATGACCGTCGTGGTCCCGGTAGTCACCATGCCGGTGATCTGATCACGCACGTGATCGGCATTCGCGAAGAAGAGTCCGGATTCGACCCTGACCACCACGACGCCGTCGAGTGTCCTCAGATCAGGATGGCTGCTCGTGTCGACCCAACGCGTGCCGTCCTTGGCCAGAGCAGCCACGTGCGGTTTGGAGACTCGATACAGGAGTAGCAGCATCGAGACGACGATTCCGATGATCAGACCGGGCAAGGTATCGAACAGGAGAACTCCGAACATCGCCGCGACAGCGGCAGCGAAATCGGCCCGAGCGGCGTGCCCGTAGATGCTGCCCAATCGCTTCGTCCAGACCCGGTACAGCGCTGCGAGAGAGGAGAAATCCACTAGTTCGATCACTGCGGCGATCACCACCGCCGATAGCGTCGCTTCCGGTAGTTTCTCGAACAACCCAGTCAGGAACAGCAGTGTCAGCAGCGTCAATGCGGCGACCACCAACCCGCTGACCTGTGATTTGGCACCCGCTCCCCCGTTGACAGCCGTCTTCGAGAGGCTGCCGTTGACCACCATTCCCGAGCAAAGGCCCGATCCGAGATTGGCGGCCCCCAGTCCTACCAGTTCCCGATTGGCGTCGATCGTGTATCCGGCCTTCGCCGCGTATGTCTTTGCAGCGCCGAGACCTTCGGCGAAACCGATGAGTAGAACACCGACGGCCGGCCCCACTAGGTCGAGGTAGTCCTCGGCTCCTACTCCACTCGGCAGGCCCATAGTCGGCAAGCCCGAATCGATGTGTCCGACGATGTCGATGCCACGGTCATCGAGTCCGAACAGCGCCACTGCGGTAATCCCCAGTAACACAACCAGAAGCGAACCTGGCACGAGCGGGAGCCATCGCTTGACTCCCAGAACCATTGCCAAGCTGAGCGATCCGATGACCACCGTCGGACCGTCGACCTCGCCAAGTTCCTTGATCACCGTCCACGCCTGGACGAAGAAGTTCCCCTCGCCCTTGTCCACGCCCAGGAGTTTGGGTACTTGACCGATGATGATCGTGAGCGCCAAACCGACTATGAATCCCTTGAGAACCGGCTCGGAGATGAAGGATGCGATGAATCCGAGGCGCATGAACCCTGCGAGCAATCCGACGAGTCCGGTCACGATCGCGAGCCCGACCGACAACGCGACAAATCTGGTGTCGTCTCCTGACGCCAGTGGAGCGATCATCGCCGCGGACAACGCGGCAGTGGCCGACATCGGTCCGACGATCAGATGCCGCGAACTACCTGCTGCTGCATACAGAATCAGTGACGGAACTGCAGCATAGAGCCCGACCACCGGCGGAACTCCGGCGATGGTGGCGTACGCGAGCGCTTCCGGGACAAGGACAGCCCACACCGTGAGGCCCGCGATGATGTCTGGGCGAAGCCAGCCTCGCTGATAGTCGGACAGTGATCCGAAGACCCACCACGTCCGTGTGCGCGGAGCACTCATAGCCCTTGCACCCCTTTACTGATCTGCATCGCCGCGATCAGGACGAGGAGCCCGACGTTCAGCAAGTGCGTGTTGGTGGCTATCCAGGTGCGGATCTTCTGCAGCGGTTCGGTGGCCTCCTCCTTCTTGATCAGGAGAAGGGCGACAGGCACGGCGACCGAGGTCACGGACACCAGAGAAAAGATCACGGCCGAGACGATCTGCGACGTCGGCGCCACGGTGCTGAGGCGAAAGTTCATGGCAGCGGCAATCGCACAGGACATGTCGATGGGATTGAGAACGAACAGCGCGAACCCGAGCACACCCGATCGCATCGGCTGGAAGTGTTCTACCGACTGGAGCATTTTCGGCAGTTGAGGGGCCGCCGCGACAACATCTCCCGGAGCCACTGCCGCCGCCATCGCCTGTACTCCGCGCCGACTACGCGTGTAGACGAACCAGGCACCCGCGAGCAACGTCACGCCGAGAACGAGGTGGAGGATGGGCACCCACAGGGGTGGGTGTGTTCTCTGATGAACTTGGAGTGCGGTCAAGATGATGTACGACCCGGCCAGGGCGACAACTATTCCGAGATACCACCCGATCAGATACGCGATGCTGTTGAGACGCGCTCGTTCGGAAAAGAGCACGGCGACAACGGCGACAACCGCCAGCGGGCTCATGATGATACCGAGTGCCAGCGGGATCTGTTGCAGTAGCAGCGATCCCATAACTACCTCCCGTTGTCAGAGACCGCCGATGCCCTTACCGATGAGAACAACACCGATAACCAGGATCAACACACTCATCACAGTGGCGTTGTTGTCCTGCAACCACACCTTCAGCTTGGCCAGCGGACCGCGCAGTCGCTCCGCGGCAACGAGGTAACCGATCACGGGCACGCACACTGTCGAGGCAGCGATGACGGTGAAAACCAGAACCGCGACGACTACTTCACCGGAGCCCAATGACGCAGAGCCGATCGAGATTCCAGCCGCGATACACATCATCAGATTCTTCGGATTGATCGCTGCCAGCGCGAAGCCCAAGCCGATGCCCTTGGCAGCGGTCATGTCGTCGATGGCTTGCATCCACTTCGGGGTTTCATGCTCGCCACCGCGCCCACGCCATTGCTTCACTCCGAACGCAAGTAGCAACACACCCAACGCCAGCTTGATCCACGACACCGTCGCAGAGGGATCGCCTTCGGAGTCGCCGAGCTTGCTGGACAGGAGCACGAAGATCACAGTGGCGACAACTATTCCGAGTATCCAGCCCAGGGCGAATCCGACGCTGGTGCTACCGGCTCGCTTGGACAACAACATCAAGATCGCCGCGATGATCGGGATGGGCGATACCGCAACACCGACCGCTAAGGGTAGAAGATCCCCGATGACAGATCCCATGCCGACCTCTTCTCTCTCCCGGTCGACACTAGGGGTGACGATCCTTCGCAGCCTCACACAAAAGGGATGAATGGAGCCGCGATGACATTCACCCGTTGGGGATGACGCCTCGGGAGCGTGTGGGAGCAAGACTGGATCTCACGGATACGGAGTCCTGGATCGAGCGGCGACGCCGATTGCCCCTGACGACACGTGATTTCGAGGCTCGACGCGGTACTGACCGAACCTCATGGCCCTACGAAATGGAGCGGACACTGATGAATGCTCCCACTCGGTATCAATTCCTCATCGACGGCGAAGTGTCGGACCGCGTCAAAGCGGCGTTTCCCGAACTCAGCGTTGCCAGTGCCGCCGGCGGATTCACCAGTTTGTACGGGCCCGTCGCGGATCACACTGCTATGCGAAGCATCATGGCCCGCCTCGATTCCCTCGGCTTGACCGTTGCCGAACTGCGAAGGCTCCCAGACTGATCCGAGCCGACTGATCCGAGCCGGCCCTCCGTCGGGTCGTCCCCCGCGCACGAGCGATGGTCCCGACCGAGTCGATTCGGTCGGGACCAACTGCTCTCGAGTTGTTCGGCGCCTAGACTCTGTCTGTGTCCCAGGTCGCGACGGCCCAGATCACAACGACGTCGAGCGCGATGACCAGGATCGACCACAGCGGGTAGTACGGCATCCACAAGAAGTTGGCGATGATCGAGAGCGACGCAATGACTATTGCCGCCGCCCTGGCCCACACTGCACCGGTGAAGAGGCCGAGAGCCACCACGATTCCGATGATGCCCAAGATGATGTGGATCCAGCCCCACGTCGTGATGTCGAACTTGTACGTGTAGTTGATACCCACGACAAACAGATTGTTGTCGGCGACCGCCGCAATGCCCTGAAGCAGAGCGACAATGCCTGCGGTGAGCAGCAGAATTGCTGCTGCAAACGTCGTACCTACCGCGAAACCCTGCCGGACAGGGTGATTCGCGGGTTCCCGCGGTGGAGCAGTCATCAGCGTTCCTTTCGACAGAATGCACTTCCCATACTCAGTCTCGAGGGGCTGGGAAGCGAAAACATCACCCGTCGCGGATGAACCGCAGGTCACCGACCCGTACCCGCTTGCCGGCGTCGCAAACCAACATTGGCAAACTGGCACTGTGCAACACACCGTGGTCGTGATCACCGATATCTACGCTCCACCGGCAGTGATCTTCGATCTCGAACTCGACATGGACGAACACTCCGCCTCGCTCCACGCAACAGATGAGGTGGCAGTCACGAGTACGGGTAGATCGACGCTGGGAGAGGGCGACGAGGTGTCGTTCACTGCTCGGCATTTCGGGTGGAGATTCTCGATGACAAGCCGAATCACGCAGTACAACCGTCCGTACTCGTTCACAGACGAGCAGGTCCGCGGCCCGTTTGCCGCGATGCAACACGAGCACGTCTTCGACGATCAGCCGGGTGGGTGGACGCGGATGCATGACCGCTTCACGGTTACGGCCCCTTTCGGCGCGCTCGGACACCTGGCACTGAGGTTGGCTGTCAGCCCGTATCTGCGCCGTCTTCTCGAGCAACGCGCGGCGCACATCAAGACCCGCGCAGAAGCTGGCACCCCTTTCACCGAGTGAGCACCCTCTCCGACGCGCTGCAGACGGTGTTCACTCAATTGAACCTGTGCTCACTCAGCAGCAGTCGCACTCGTCACCGCTCTCGGGCACCGCCACAACCGGGCAGCACGGATCACCCTTCCACGCGTTGATGCCTTCCTTCACGGCGATGACGGCGATCACCAGTGCCGCAATCGGGTCCGCCCACGACCAGCCGAGCACCGAGTTGAGCAGCAAACCGACCAGCAAGACCGCAGAAAGGTAGGTACAGAGCAGCGTCTGCTTCGAATCCGCGACCGCCGAAAGCGAACCCAACTCCCGACCTGCTCGGCGTTGCGCATAGGACAGAGCCGGCATGATCGCCAAACTCACTGCAGCCAATACTATTCCGACGCTCGTGTGCTGCGCTTCACCCAGACCGAACAGCGACCGAATCGCGTCGAACGAGACGTACGCAGCGAGCCCGAAGAACGAGAATGCGATCACTCGCAGTGCCGTCTTCTCACGGCTCGTCGGATCCGGAGCCGAGAACTGCCAGGCAACCGCTGCCGCCGAGGACACTTCGATCACCGAATCGAGGCCGAAACCGAACAGTGCTGCGGACGACACCCGTGTGCCCTCCGCCAGCGCGATGATCGCTTCGACGACGTTGTAGCTGATCGTGATCGCCACGAAGATGCGAATTCGTCTCGACAAGAGCGCACGCCGGGCAGTCGAGAGGCCGCCACCGTCAACGGGCGCAACCATCAGCAGCATCCTTCTGATTCACTGTCCGGGCAGTACGACGGATCCACCGCGAGTACGACCCCGAGCAGGTCGTCGAGGGCCTGACCGATATGTGCGTCGGCGAGTTCGTATCTGGTCCGGCGCCCTTCCGGGACGGCCACTACCAAGCCACAACCGCGCAGACAAGCCAGATGATTGGACAGCTTCTGCCTGGTCACAGCCAGTGTTTCAGCGAGGTCGGACGGATACCGAGGGGCAGTTTTCAGTTCGAGCAGTATCCGTGTCCGAGTCTCGTCGGACAAGGCATGCCCGAACCTCGCAAGCACCGCCACGTTGGTCACCACATCTACGGCCTCGACATCCATACGTACGACAGTACATCGAAATCTGTATTCAGAAAACAGTGAACTCAGATGGTTCAAGATCCCTCCGTCGGGTAACGCAAGCGTGAAGCCACCCGACCGGATAAGCGAACACCGGGAGTCCACATCCGATGAACCGTACAAAAGTCGACGATCACGTAGCGATGGCCGAACTACCGACAACCGGCAGCATCTTCCAGGTCTCCTGGCCGGTGCGTACGGGCGACATCCACACCGACAAGCAACTGCGCCTCGACGCGATCGCGCGCTACCTCCAAGACGCGGGCTTCGACAATCTCGTCGACCGCGGCGCCATGGATACACACCCGCTGTGGATGGTGCGAAGGACGGTGATCGACGTACTCGAACCCGTCGTCTGGCCGGATCGAGTTCATCTGCAGCGCTGGTGTTCCGGACTCTCCAGCAAGTGGTGTTCGATGCGGGTTCGGATCAGGTCCGACAGCGGTGGATTGATCGAGACCGAGGCATTCTGGATCAACATCGACCCGAAAACCGGAATGCCGGCAACCATCAGTGAAAAGTTCACCGCTGCCCTGGCATCGACGGCCGTGGACGAGCATCTTCACTGGCGTCGGTGGATCGACCCCGACACCGACGATTACGCGGATTCTCCATTCCCGTTGCGCTCGAGCGATTTCGACCCTTTCGATCACGTGAACAACGCGATCTATTGGCAACCCGTGGAAGATGCACTGCCCGAAAAATTACGAAGCGAACCCTTTCGCGCGATCCTCGAGTACACCCAGCCCGTCAAGAGAGGTGAGCAGGTGAGCGTGCGAACCGGCACGAACACGCTGCACATCGACGCCGGCGGCGAGGCACGTGCATCCGCTCGATGGTTTGCCCTGACCTCGAACCACAGCAATCAGGGGTGAAGTTTTCCGAACCCCACGACGGCGGAGTCGGATTGCCAGTGAAGATCATGGACCCGCACCTTGCCGAACTCGTTGCCGCCGACCGTGATCGCCGAGTCACCGTCCACTGCCACAACGATGTTGGTGTGCTGACCCACCCATCTCGAACTGTCGTAGATCACCACATCACCCACGCTCGGGGTGTACCCGCTGCCGTTCTCGGCGTACGCGCCGATCCCCTGGTAGTACTCCTGCAAGGTGTACACCCCCGGGATACGCCAGCTTCCGGAGTTCGGGTTCGACAACGGTCGACCCGCTTCCCTCATTATCCAGCTGACAAAATCGGCGCACCATTCTTCGTCGATACCGTCGGAATAGAAAGTGCCCGGACGGTCCCGCTCGTGCTCGGATTGCAGCAGTTCGAGCACTCGAGCCTGGTCCGCAGTCACCGAACTGGCGTCGACCGTCGGGAACTCGGCAGTGTCCCAGGGCAGATACCGCGAAGGCGCGACCGCGACGACAACCGCCCCGACCACGATCACGACGCCGAGCACCCCGGCAATCCAGAGCAAGATACGGCGGCGACGGTTGGGTTCGGCAGGACTCACCCTTACGAGTGTGCCAGCCTGCCGAGAATCGAAGCGCCAACCACCCCGATGACCTGGCACTTCTCATCAAACTCACACGAATGTGCCACCAAACTCTTGCTATGGCACCAAAGTGGTGCCATAGTGGTGCCATGGACTTGACACCGTACGTAGACAACCTTCGCCACGAACTCGCGGTGGCGGCCGAAGCAGGCGGAGAAGACGCAAAGGCCCTCGCCGATCGTTTGACCGCACCGCTGGAATCAGCAGTGCGACTCACCCTTCTCGACGCATTGTCTGCGGCAGCCGCCGAGATCACGCGTGACCTCGCCCCGGGCTCGGTGGACCTGCGCCTACGGGGACGCGAACCCGAATTCGTGGTGGCACCAGCCATCAGCGAACCGGCTCCGGCCCCCGCCGAAGAGGAACCGACTCCGGCTCCGCGCCCCGTCACGGAGTCCGACGACGCCTCGATGACTCGAATCAACCTGAGGCTGGGGCAAGACCTCAAAGACCGGATCGAGGCGGCGGCCAAGGAAGCCGGGATCTCCGTGAACGCGTGGCTGGTTCGCTCGGCTGCAACTGCGCTGGAAGGCGGCATGAGCAGAAGCACTCCGAGACAGCGCACGTCCCAAGGCTCCGAAAGCTTCAGCGGCTGGGTGCACTGACACCGGCTTCACCTCTCGCTCGACCCTCTATCACCAACCGAGACAACCTCATCGGGAGTATCACCATGCCTACATTCAGCACACCTGACCCCATCACCTTGAACTTCGACGTGGCAGTCGGACACATCCGGATCGCTGCGAGCAGCCGCAACGACACTGTCGTGGAAGTGTTGCCCAGCAACTCGTCTCGCGAGGTAGACGTTCGAGTCGCCGAACAAACGCGCGTCGAATTCGCAGGTGGCCGGCTACAGATCAAGACTCCGAAACAACGTGGCCTCGGCATTTTCGGGAAGACAGGATCTGTCGACATTGCCGTTCAGCTTCCTTCCGGCTCGGAACTCGAAGGCACTGCAGCAGTTGCCAGCCTTCGCGCCGAAGGCACTCTCGGACGCTCACGCGTGAAGGTCTCGGCCGGAGATTGCACACTGGACACCACCGGACCGCTCAACGTCAGCACCGGCGCCGGAGCGATCATCGTCGAGCATGTGGCCGGTGACATCGACACGAGCACCGGGTCCGGAAGCATCCGCATCGGCCGCGTCGACGGCAACGCGGAGGTCAAGAATTCCAACGGCGACATCAACATCGGCACGATCACCGGCGCGCTGAAGGCGAAGACCGCCAACGGAAGCGTCGCCGTCGAACACGCCGAATCCGACGCGAGCGCCGCAACCGCCAACGGCGACATCCGTTTCGAGAGCATCGAGAGTGGAGTCGTATCCGCCAAGACGGCCGCCGGGCGAATCCATATCGGCGTTCGATCCGGAACCGCCGCACGATTCGACGCTCATACGTCCTTCGGCCGCGTCGACAACCAGATGAATGCCACGCACGGTCCGGCTTCCACCGAACGCCGGGTAGACGTCCGGGCACAAACCAGCTACGGCGACATCGTCATTCGACGTTCGGAGCCCCGAGAAGAATCCAACAAGAAGATCTAGCGAAAGGAACGCTGATGTCCCGTAAACCAGCCATCACCGCGACGGGTCTGAAGAAGGCCTACGACGACAAGACGGTACTGGACGGAATCGACATCTCCGTCGACCGCGGAACCGTCTTTGCACTCCTCGGCCCCAACGGCGCCGGCAAGACCACCATCGTGGAAATCCTCTCGACCCTCGTTCCCGCAGACGGCGGCGACATCCGCATCGCCGGGTACAACCCTTCCGACGATCCTGACGCGGTGCGTTCGCGCATCGGTGTCACCGGACAATTCTCGGCGGTAGACGACTACCTGTCCGGCGAGGAAAACCTTCTCCTCATGGCCGATCTTCACCACCTCGGCAAGGACGAACGCCGCACTCGCACTGACGAACTCCTGGAGATGTTCGATCTGCAGGGCTCCGCGGACAAACTCGCGTCGACGTACTCGGGCGGAATGCGCCGACGGCTCGACCTGGCAATGACGTTGATCGGACGACCGGAGATCATCTTCCTGGACGAGCCCACCACCGGCCTCGATCCCCGGAGTCGACGCACCATGTGGCAGATCATCCGGGAGTTGGTCAAGGGCGGTGTCACCATCTTCCTCACGACGCAGTACCTCGAGGAAGCCGATCAACTGGCCGACCACATCGCCGTCCTCGATCAGGGACGGATAGTCGCCCAAGGTACGGCAGCGGAACTCAAACGACGCATCCCCGGCGGCCACATTCGTCTTCACTTCATCGATCGAGACCAACTCGACTCTGCTGCTGCTGTTTTCGACGAGTCTACCCGTGACGATGCCGCGTATGTTCTGCAGGTTCCCAGCGACGGCGGTGTCCGCTCGCTGCGCTCTCTTCTCGACCAACTCGACGCTCACTCGATCGACGTCAAGGAACTCTCCGTGCACACACCGGACCTGGACGACGTGTTCCTGACTCTGACCGCCACCGAAAGGACCGACGCGCGATGACCACCATGACGCTTGCCTATCAGGACTCGAAAACCATGCTGCGTCGCAGCATTCGACACATCCTTCGATATCCGTCGATGACGGTGATGCTTGTCGGGATGCCAGTCGTCTTCCTGCTGCTGTTCGTCTACGTGCTCGGCGGAACGCTCGGGAACGGCCTCGGCCCAGGCGGTGGCGGCCGAGCCGAGTATGTCAATTACGTTGCACCGGCGATTATTCTGATGACTGTGGCATCAGCGGCACAAGGTACTGCCATCTCCGTCGCAACCGATATGACCGCGGGGATCATTGCACGATTCCGCACGATGGCGATCACGCGCACGTCCGTCCTGACCGGTCACGTTCTCGGCAGTCTCCTTCAGACGATCGTGAGCCTCGTTGTAGTCATCGCCGTGGCGATAGCCGTCGGCTTCCGGCCTACTGCAGGCTTCGTGGAGTGGGTCGCCGCGTTTGCTCTCCTCATCCTGGTCTCCATCGCGATGATCTGGTTGTCCGTTGCCTTCGGCCTCGTCAGCAAGAGCGTCGAGACCGCCAGTAATCTTCCAATGGTGTTGATCCTCTTGCCTTTCCTGGGAAGCGGATTTGTCCCCACCGACTCGATGCCGACCGTGTTGCGATGGTTTGCCGAGTATCAGCCGTTCACTCCGATCATCGAGACTCTTCGAGGACTTCTTCTCGGCGAAGCGATCGGGAACAACGCGATACTCGCGATCGGATGGTGCGTCGCAATCACCTTCCTCTCCTACCTCTGGGCGCGGAGTTTGTTCAATCGACGCCCGGTGCGCTGACCTCGAAACACACGATCTTCGAGAACAGGTACGGTGTCGCTGTCGTCGAGTTCCGAGGCGATGGCGACGTCGTGTGGAAACCCCATGACGATCAACTCGCGTCCTGAGGCACAGTCCCGCAGGCGGTCCTCGTACGAATCCGACACCGCTGTCCAGGCATCCGCCGCCATCTGCGCCTCGGGTGACAGGGAACCTTCCCAACCAGCCGCGGTCAACGCCGTGACAACCCCGCCGGCGCCCCACAGATCCTCCACTGCCGGACGCAACTCTCCACCGGGCCACTTCTCCCCGGATGCGACTATCGCAACCCGCGATCCCGGACCATGTTCGTGCACAATCCAATCAGCGACGGCGGAAGCGTTCCTCAATGAAGCGCCGACACACACCGCAACCTGGGACGCCAACGCAAACGCGATGGTCGACCCGTTCGGCGACGGCAGTACCAGCCGACTCGGCACCTCGGCCTCGCGAATCGTCCTGGGAGACAGACTGATCTGTCCCTCCCTGGCCACACTTCGTCGTACTGCAAGAACCGCATCGGCATCACGCGCGTAACCGACCGCCCTCTCGTCGTTCCAGGAAAAGGGAAGTACGTCGATTCCCGCGTCGGCGGCGACGCTCAGCGTCGTCGTGAACGAGAGGACATCTACCACCACTGCCACATCGACGCCGACAGCAATTGCTTCGGCGCCGCGCAGGCCCCAGTCGAATCGAAGTCCGTACTCGAGTTGGCGATGCTCCGGATTCATCGCACCAGCATCTCAGAAACGAATCAGGTTGTCCGGCACGCACAAATCCTCGTGCTCGTACAGCCCTCGCACGGCAACTGGATCGTCGCCGGCGCACACCTCGGCGATATCGTCGAGCAGTAGGTCGTAGTCGGCGCCGGTCTTTCCGTCGTAGGCGTCAGTCATACGACCCCACTCGTCCCACGGCAGGGTTTCGACCTTGTTCATCGCGGCAAGATCCTTCACTGCGTTGCCTCGGATCTCGGCAGGCCCCCAGTTCTGGGTGCCGTACACCCCGAACTGGGACCCGTCGATCTCGCCGCGTCGATACGCCAGCCACGCCTCACCACCACTGAGGAATTCTCCCGGCTGCAGGTTATGGGCGTGAGGAAGGACGTTCTGTCCGAGGATCTCCGAGTCGATGCGGATCCACCGCTTGCCGGCGTCGTCCCAGTACTCGGTGATCCAGTGGTCCACGCCCTGTCCCGGTTGAAAGTAGGTGGCAAAACCACAGCGGACGCGAGCGGCAATTCCGCGGTGGCGCAGAAACGCACAACTCAAAACAGCAAAGTGCCGACAGGTTCCGACGAGCCGCTTGTCGGGTTCTCGGGCGGAGGTCACCGGTGCCGGATCGAGCGCAAGCAAGCGTTGGAGCAGAACGCTTGCCGGCCGGATCTGGTTTTCGTCGAATCGGTCGGCAGGCAGATTCAGCGACCGTGCATCGGTGGGTTGGACCACCAGGTACGGCACTACCCGGCATATTTGCACGGGGTCGGTGGGGAGTGACTCGAGGGCGAGCGGGTCCACTCCGTCGATGCGGGTGAACGGTCCTGCTGATGTGTAGTCGAGAACCGCCGTCATGGGCGGAGACTAACAAACACTGCCGACACTGCCGCTCCACTATGGTTAGGGTCCCATAACCATGAAACCCGAGGTTGCTGTGAACCCAATGTTGAGCCGCCGTGCCATGCTGTCCGTCACCTTCGCAACAGCAGCAGGTTTTGCCCTTGCTGCCTGCGGCGACAGCGCGAAGGACGAATCCACTCCCGGCACCGAAGGTGCTCACGCCGAGGCCAACGCCTTCCCGGTGACGATCGACCACAAGTTCGGCTCCACCACCATCGGGCAGGCACCCAGCCGCATCGCAGCGGTCGGCATCGGCGACGCAGACGTACTACTTTCCCTCGGGCTGACGCCCGTCCTGGTCCCGGTGTGGAAGGGATCGACCGACGACGGAATCGGAGTCTGGGCCGACTCGGCAGTCCAGGGCGCCGAGCCGACACCACTGGCCAACGCCACCACCGATTTCGACATCGAAACGATCGTGGCAGCAGCGCCTGACCTGATCATCGCCGTCAACAACGCGATCGACGAGGATCTGTACAAGCAGCTCAGCGCCATCGCGCCGACTGTGCTTCACGCCGCCGATCAGACGGATTGGGTTCTGCCCTGGCAGGAAGTCACGACCCGCATCGGTACGGCTGTAGGCGTTCCCGCGCAGGCAAAGCAGGAGGTCCAGGAAGTCGAAGACCTCATTGTTCGCACCCGCGCGGAGAACCCCCAGTTCGAAGGCAAGACAGCAGCTCTCGTCATTCGCTGGAGCGACGGAAATCTGCGGGCGTTCAGCCCTGAGGCAGCGCGCGCTCAGTTGCTCACGCAATTGGGATTCACGGCTCCTGCCGCATTGAAGGATCGGTTCGCGGGCAAGCTGAACTACGAGATCTCCGCCGAGAACTACGACCTCCTCGAGTGCGACTACCTGCTCTTCGACAACTACGAAAAGGCTCGCCCCGAGATGGAGACGCAGCCGGCGTTCACCAATTTGAACGTGGTCAAGACCGGCGGCCTGATCAGCTTGGACCCCATCGTCAGTGACGCGGTGTCCATGCCGAACCCGCTCACCATTCCGTTTGTGCTGGAAGATTTTGTAGCAAAGATCAATCAGACGATCGCGGGTCGATAACCTTCGTTCGACCGGACCACACCCACAACACCACAGCCGACACGGCCACGCAGACCGAAACGATCACCCATGGTGACGCCGGCGCTGCGTGGCCGTTGTCGACTAGGTCGTACACGAATCCGACTCCCACGGTTCCCAGGAGCGCGAGCAGACCGCCGATCGTGTTGAGCATGCCGAAGTGCGCTCCGAGGTTGCTTTCACGACCGAGGATGGCAATGGTGTCTCGCATCGGCGGCACCATCAACATCTGTCCCAGGTGCAGCAGCCCGATCCACACCGCCAGACCGACTATCTGCGTCGACGCCGAAGCTGCGGATTCGACGCCGGTGACCAGCGGAACCAGGAACGACACCGAAATGAGCACAAGCCCGAAGGTGATCGCGCGTCGATGCCCGATGCGGTGGGCAACCGCGACCGTCGGCCCCTGTCCGACGATCACCAACACCGCTGCGCCCACGTAGAACCATCCCAGCGCCGACTGCGAACCGATTCCGCGCTCGAGCTGTTCCGGAAGCATCAGGTACAGCTGGCTGTACGCAACCAGCTGAAAACTGCAGAGCGTCGCGAAGAGCAGAAAGTTGTTGTTGGTCAGGACGCTTCGCCAGACGTCGCGCAGCGTATAGGTCGACACCGGGCCGTCGTGGGCATCGCCCGGCCGCGGGAACCAGATGAAGAACCCGACCCACATGATCGCGAACAGCAACGCCGCGCTCGACGCCGTCCACGAGAACGGAAACATCAACAGAGCAGCACCCAACGCCGGACCGATCACGGTTCCCAGGCGGCTGCACATCTGTTCCACTGCAAACAGATCCGTACGACGCATGACTCCTGAGGTTTCGAGTTCGCGTCCGTATTCGGCGTTGGCCGACTCCACTGCGGGCGCGAACAGAGCCGCGGCGAACCCGACCAGAAGCACACCGACGATCACCGCCGCCATACTCTCGGCCAATCCGAGCATCAGGAAGCCGACCACGCGAACTGCGATGCCCAGCAGGATGATCGGACGCTTGCCGAACCTGTCGGCGAGGCTTCCACCGATGAAGAACATGCCCTGCTGACTGAACATCCGGAGTCCGAGGACCAGGCCGACAATCCAGGCCGCGAATCCGAGGTCCTCCGAAAGGTGCACCGCGAGAAAGGGGACAACCAGATAGAACCCGATGTTGAACAGCACCATCGAAAGAAGGAGCAACTTCACCACCGGCGGCAGGACACGAACCTTCGCGAAGGTCTTGTTACCGGGGAAACGCTCACTGAGTACCACGACCAGAAGACTATTGCCCGCGCGGCGTTCTGTGGAAATCTGCCATTTTGCAATTGGTTAACTGTCCGTTTAGGTAGCGATGGTAATCATCTTCCGGGGGTTCGAGCACACGACAACGAGAGCCGGGATCTGATGAATGGATTGACGCGCCGCCAGATGGTCAAGGCGATGGCGGTAGCCGCAGGGACAGTCACCGCAAGCGCATTTACCTTGGGTGCCAATACCTCCGTCGCGGGGGCGAACCCCGCGCAGGAGGTCAAAGTGCTCTCCCTCAATACCTGGCACGGCGGAACCAAGATCAACGGTGGCCTGCAGCTGATCGCCGACATGATCATCTCGACCCAGGCGTCGATAGTTCTCCTGTCGGAAGCCGGCACTGCGACAACTGTATTGGCCGACATGCTGACCAAATCAGGAACCACCTTCTACGGAGCAGCGTCCTCCGACGTGGGGATTCTCTCCAAGTTTCCGATCGAGGAAACAGCCGACCTGAACTCGATGATCAAGGCAGTCGTGACGGTCGACGGCAAACAAATCGCTGCTTACTCGGCACATCTGGCCTACACGTCCTACGCAACCTATCTACCGCGCGGATACGGCGCGGGTGTTCCCACGCCTGGAGAGTTCTCCGAGTTCGGCTGGAACAAGATGCCGTCCGGTCCGGTCACGGACCCCGAGACGGTTCAGCGTGTGAACGTCAATTCGGGACGACCCCTGGCAATTTCGACGTTCATCGACGATGCGGCCGCAGAACGGACGAAGGGCAGGTCCGTCATCCTAGGCGGCGATTTCAACGAACCGTCGGCCCTGGACTGGACCGACGGCACGCGAAATCTGTTCGACCACAACGGTGTCGTCATTCCGTGGGAATCCACTCGTCTGCTCGACCAAGCCGGATTTGTCGATGCATACCGCAGCAAGTACCCGAACCCGGCTACACACCCGGGCTTCACCTGGCCGTCCGACAATCCCGACGTCGACACCTCACAGCTCACCTGGGCACCCGAGGCAGACGAACGCGATCGGATCGACTACATCTTCGCCGACCGCGCTTCCGAACTGAAGTTGGGATCTGTAGGAATCATCGGACCCCGAAAGACGATCGTGCACAACAAAAGAGTGGAGGAGAACTCCCAGGACAACTTCATCGCTTCACCGACGCCGTGGCCGACCGATCACAAGGCCGTTCTTGCGACGTATCGTTTTGCCAGCTTCGGCGGCGGATCATCTACCGGTTCGTGGAGCGGTTCCTGACAGGGCATCTCGTAGCCAGTCGATCATCATCGGCGTCAACTCGGGCAGCTTGGTCACTGCACAGTGCCCCGCATCCGGGATGACGTGTACCTGCGTGTTCGGGCGCTCTTCGAAGAGTGTTGTGTCCGAGAGCGGGATGTGAACGTCGTCGGCCCCGTTGACCACAAGCATCGGGGTCCGGCCGTCGTCGGCGGTCATCAAGACACTGCGATCGAACGCACGGAGACCCTGTACCAGCGCCTCTTTGGTTGCCGGGGCATCGAAACCCAGTGCGTTTCCGACGATGTCGCCCATGCCGTAGACCAGGCGCTCGGCATTCGCGGTCTCGAACGCACCCTTGACCGGGGCGCCGATGTTGATCACCGCATCGACGGCGCCGATCAACCCCGAGCGCACGGCGAAGTTGCCGCCGAAGGAGACTCCCAGGTGCGCCACCTGCCCGTTGCCGAGAGCGCGAGCCGTCGATACGAGCCCGTCGATCACCTCGTCGCCGAAAGCATCGAGAGGGACGGGTGATTCACCAGTTCCCGGCTGATCGAAAGCAATAACCGTCACCCCGGCGTTCTTCGCGAACGCACTGGCCAACGGATGCATGTCCATCTTCCAGCCGTCGACGCCGCCGCTGAGCAACAGGACGGGTGCGTCTTCGTACCGTCCGTCCGCCGAGAGGATGTGCACCGGTAGCTCGATCTCGCCGTTTCGGTAGGGCAGGGAGAGGACTCGACGCTCGAACTCGAGCCCGAATCCTGGTGCTGACTTGACGTATTCGTCCACCTGATTGCGCAGAGCCCGTCGACGGGATTCGTTGGCCAGCACCGGGAACTTGGCGATTCCGTAGATCATCGCTGCCAGGGAATGATTGCCGGCCGCGGAGTACTTCGCCGCCAGCGCCGACCACTCGTACGACCAACCACCCGGCGCGTCGGCCCAGGTCGAGTTGATGGACGCGCGCAGTTCCTCGAGATCCGAGACGGGGAGCCCGAAGCTCAGAAACTGTCCTGTGCGCTCTTCGAAGAGGCCTCGGTGATCGACAGGAAATTCGTATGACATGGGAAAACACCCCTCAATTCATCTCTAACGCAACGATCAGTTGCATTAGCTCAGTGAACCACGTGTCTCCAGCTAACACAACACCTTGTTGCGATAAGGTTGACCCATGACCTCGACACCACAACGGCCCGGAGGGCGTAGCGCCAGGGTGCGCGAGGCCGTCCTGGCGGCCACCGCGGCCGAACTGTCCGAACGCGGATTTGCAGCGATCACCATCGAGGACATAGCCGCCCGTTCCGGAGTCCACAAGACCACGATCTACCGGCGATGGAGCACGCTGTCCCAACTGGTGGCCGACGCGGCCGTCGAGGTATCGGCAACCACCGTCCCCATCCCGGATACCGGTTCCATCGAATCCGACCTGCGCGAGATGGCCAGATCGATAGTCGCACTGGTGACAAGCGAGCCGGGCGGCGCGTTGGTGGCTGCACTGTTCTCGGACGCGGTTCGTACGCCAGAAGTGGCGAGACTCAAGCGCGAGTTCTATTCCGCACGTTACGAACTGGCCGACATCGTGGTCCGCCGAGCAGTCGAACGCGGGGAAATCTCCGAGAAGGTCTCAGCTGCTGATCTTCTGGCGGCCGTCGCCGCGCCCATCTACTATCGCCTGTTGGTCGCCGATCTACCTGTCGACCAGTCGGTTGCCGATCGCGCTGCTGCCGGCGCGCTCGCTGCGGCGCACGCCGGAGCACTCGATCAGACCGAATGAGCCAGTGAATTCAGCGCTTCCACGATTGCCTCGTTGAATCCACCCCCGCCATGCCCGGCGTCGTCGAGCACCACCAACTCACTGCCCGGCCAACGCTGGTGGATCGCCCAGGCAGTGTCGAGTGGTCCGGAAATGTCATACCGGCCGTGCACGAGAATCGCGGGAATCTCGGCGAGACGGTCCATTCCGTCCAGGATCTGATTCGGCGCGAGGAAGCAATCGTTGGCCCAGTAGTGCGTGACCAGCCTGGTCATCACCCGACGGAAGTCCGGATTCTGGTATCGAACACTCGGAGTCCACCCCGGCATCAGCGACACATGTACGTCTTCCCAGCGGCACCACTGCACCGCAGCATTTTCCCGCACAACAGGATCCGGATCGGCGAGCAGTCGCGCGTATGCCGCCGGGACGTTCCCGTCACGCTCTTCCACCGGCAGCGGCGCGACGAACTCTTCCCATTCACGCGGAAATATCCTGCCCATGGCACGGGTGATCCATTCGATTTCCACTCTCGTCCCGCCGGTGATCGCGCCCAAAGCCATCGCGATCACCCGCTCGGGAAACGCTTGGGCGTACACCAGACCCAAACTGACGCCCCAAGAAAGGCCGGAAACGATCCATCGTTCGATACCGAGATGTTCACGAAGACGCTCGATGTCGTCGAGGATGTGCGCCGTCGTGTTCACGGTGAGATCGACGTCCGGGCTACTCGCGAGAGGAAGGCTGCGCCCACAGCCTCGTTGATCGAACAGAACTGCGCGAAAGGTTTCGGGATCGAAAAAACGCCTGGCGCCGACAGTGCATCCCGCACCGGGACCGCCGTGGAGATAGAGAACCGGGACACCGGCCGGGTTACCGACGGTCTCCCAGTAGAGGCTCTGACCATCGGGCACTTCCAACAGTCCCGACTCGTACGGTTCGACGGGCGGGTACAGGACAGCGCTCATGGGCGGTAATTCTTCCATCAACCGACGTGTCCGGTAAGCAGCACGCGTCCGGGCTATGGCCTAGCGTGGACAGGACACCTCTGCGACGGGAGTACACCAGATGCGTGATGGGTTCAGGTTGCCGGGGTACGGCGGCGCCGCGGTATTCCTTCGCAGTCATGCGGTACCCGCCGCTGTCTTCGAATCCGACGTACCCACACTCGTTTTCGACGTAGGCCTGCTCAGCCCCGATCGGTTCAATCAGTATCTCAGCAGACACACCGACGAAGGATTTGTCGAACGGCTGGCGGCGTTCTTCTTTCACGCGGCCGCAGACTTTCATCCCGAGAAATCGCTTCCGGCGTTCACCGACGAACGACTCGGGCTGATGATCTCGGTCTGTTCCAGCACCGATCGAGAGGTGGAACTCGACTTCTCACTCGCCGAGGATCCCGAATCGGAGGACACCGAACGCGACGAGATGACCTTCGAGACAAGCCGAGTCGTCCTCGCGACCTCGGCTCAAACGGTTTCTCGACTCACCGGTGGAGTAACCACCCACTTCGACGGAGAGTGGTGACGACATGGGTTTCCTCTTCGAGGTTCTCGATTTTCCCGACGGCAGTCGGATGACCGACCTGTGGAACAACACGTGGGCCGAGCCGGCAACCGGAGAGGAGATCGCGTCCGGCCACTTCATTCACCTCGGAGACGATCAGCACGTCGACGTGGAGACAGATTTTCTCAGTAGCCACCTCCCCTTCAACGTGGCAGGCTTCGGCGGAGTCTTTCCCGACGGCAAACCCTGGATGTTCGTCATGCAGAAGGCACCGGCCGACCTCGCGACCAGGCTGCGCGGTGAGGACGATCCACACTCGCTTCTGCGCGGATCACTCGACCGCGCCATGTCTTTCAATCCCGATGCACTGGTGGCCGAGGAATTGTCCTGGAGGCATGACGATCTGGTGAAGGTGTACGAGGAAGAGGGGATCCCAGCAGCATCCATCGCCGGCTGGTCGGCCGCGGACCTCCTGCGCGGCCTCTTGGCGCAGTGTTGCAATGCCGAACTTGCCGCCGTCGTCGCCGGATACCCCGAATGTGCCTACCCCGAATCGGCGCATGCGTGCGAAGCAGACGTGTTCTCCGACGTGTTCGCCGGTTGGGTCAGCGGACTGCGGTGATGTGACGGAGGAGACCCCACCCTCTCCATATTTCGGAGTAGACTCATTTATGAGCGTGATCCGAAATGAGACGAGGTGAGCGGGATGACGAAATCGGACCAAGAGTTGGGTCGTCGTGAACGCAACAAACTCGAGAAGCAGACACGCATCTTCGACGCCGCGGCCGAACTGTTCGCGGAAAAGGGCTACAGCGCAGTCACAACTCAAGAAATTGCCGATCGCGCCGATGTAGCCGGTGGCACCCTCTTTCGTTACGCCGCAAGCAAAGCCGAGCTACTGCTCATGGTGTACAACGCGGAGTACCGCAAGCAGATCGAACTGGGAGAAGAGCGTGAGGCCAAATCGACGGGCACAGAAGATCGTGTGCTCGAGCTGGTTTCACCCCTGCTGATCGCGAGTCGCCGAAACGACGAGAACACCGGTATCTACCAACGCGAAGTGTTGTTCGGCGAGCCCAGCGAATGTTTCCGGGCCGAAGGCCTGGAACTCTCGCAGCGCCTGCAAACGCGGATTGCGCAAATCTTGCTCGAGGGGAACCCCAACCACACCACCCGAACCATCACCGCAGCGCGAACGATTTCCAACGTGCTGCACTTCGAAATAGCCCGCGCGGCATTGGACCGGATCACGGCTGACGAACTCACGAACATCGTTGCCGCACAAGTTCGATTGACGCTTGCCGGACTACCCACCGAAAAGGATTGAGGATCGAAAATGACTGAACTGAAGCAGATCACCGTTCTGGGTACCGGAGTTCTCGGCTCGCAGATCGCCTATCAGACCGCCTATCACGGATTCGACGTCGTCGCGTACGACATCAACGCCGAGGTCATCGAGAAGGCGCAGGCTCGGTTCGACTCGTTGGCCGCGGCCTACAAGGCCGAAAACGTCGACGGGGCCAAGGAAGGCAAGGCCGACGAAGCGCTACAACGTATTACGTACTCGTACGACCTCGCCGAAGCCGTGACCAAGGCCGATCTTGTCATCGAGGCAATTCCCGAGGACATCGCCATCAAGCGCGACACCTACGAGAAGCTCGCCGCAGTAGCTCCTGAGCACACGGTGTTCGCAACCAACTCCTCGACGCTTCTGCCGAGCGACCTCAAGGAGTTCACCGGCCGCCCCGAGAAGTTCCTCGCACTGCACTTCGCAAATCACGTGTGGGTCAACAACACTGCCGAGGTCATGGGCACCGAGTCCACCGACCCCGCCGTGTACCGCGAGGTCGTCGAATTCGCGAAGAACATCGGCATGGTGCCGATCGAACTCAAGAAGGAGAAGGCGGGTTACGTACTCAACTCGCTCCTGGTCCCGCTCCTCAATGCAGCATCCGACCTGCTGATCGACGGCATCGCCGATCCCGACATGGTCGACAAGACGTGGCGTATCGGCACCGGAGCCCCGTTCGGCCCCTTCCAGATCATGGATGTCGTCGGGTTGACCACCGTCTACAACATCTCCTCCCAGGGCGGCGAGAAGCAGCGCGCGTTCGCCGACTACATCAAGAAGAACTACATCGACGAAGGCAAGCTCGGCGTCGCTGTCGGCGAGGGCTTCTACAACTACAAAGGCTGATCAACCAACCGGCTCACCGCGCGGTGGCTACGACGTGAATTCACGTGGTAGCCACCGCGCGGACGTCTGTTGTCAGTAAGTCCGAAACCACCCTGAGCGATTGTGACGCAAGCTTCTTCACGTGCGAACCCATCCTCAGGAGAGATCCCCACATGCGTCGTTCCGCCATCTCGGCACTCACAACACTGGTACTGCTCGGCGCCGGAACACTGGTCAGCACACCCGCTGTCGCCGCTCCCCTCGCGTGTGGCGGAATCTCCACCGGTTCGTTCTCAGGCTCCGCCGGCGGCTCGGAGTACCTGTGCGCCAAAGAAGGTGACCTTCTGGACGTGCGCATCGGCGACGTTCATGCGACGCAGCCTTCCCTCGGCTACGACGAGGTGTACTACAAGCTCGGGCGATACACGCTCGGAAAAGACACGATCAACAAGAAGTTCGACGACTGGTGCGAGGCGAACGGCCAGATCCAGGCTGCGACCGCTACTCCCGCCTCGACGCTGAAGGACCCGTCGTCCTTCACCTGCCAGCTTCCAGTGGGTCAGGAAACCGCCGAGAGCATCGCGCCCATGAAGACCGTGGTCGTCGGACCCCGCGGCGATCTCTACCTGACCGACGGTCACCACACCCTCACGTCCTTCATCGAGACGGCCGACGGAGGCCCCGACCTGCACGTGCGACTGCGGGTTCTCGGCAACCTCAGCGGCCTGAGTGAAGGCGCCTTCTGGACCGAGATGGAAAAGAACAAGTGGGTCTGGTCGCGTGACGTGGACGGAAACCAGGTACCGGTCCAGTCCCTGCCGAAGAGCGTCGGCCTGGCCAACTTCGCCGACGACAAGTACCGCAGCCTGATGTACTTCTCCCGCGACATCGGATTCGCCGCCGGCACGATTCCGTTCCAGGAGTTCTACTGGGGTGCGTGGGTCCGCGACGCCGCGCCCGTCGACCTCACCAACTGGAATCGCGACGACCTCTCCAGCTACCTGGCCACCGTGAAGTCGGTGACCAAAGCACAGACCGCGTTGGCGGGTGATGCCGTCGTCGACAGCGGGTTCACGGCCGCCGATCTCGGAGTCCTGCCGGCCTGGAACGACGGCAAAGCGGAGTCAAAGGGCGAGTTCGCAAAGCTGTCGAAGCCGTACACAGACGACAAGCCGGGCAAGATCGCCTACGCACTTGCCTACAAAGCAACCCTCTGACCTGCTCAGATCCAAGTCACACCCAGCAAACTTGACTAAGGTAAGCCTCTACTCAGTAGTCTGATCCCATTCGGGTGCCGCTTCATCGAAGCAGCGACGCCCTGCCCTGACGGAAACCATGCCGTCGTATCTGCCCGGTCGATCAATCTCCGGGCAACCAGGACAGGGAGAAGGTTGCTGCAGTGAGCACGTCCATCGTCGGTTTGTACGACCCCGCAGATGACAAGAGCAGTTGCGGGGTCGGGTTCATCACGCGCAAGGACGGCGTGCAGACCCACGATGTCCTGATCAAGGGCAGCGAAGCGCTCTGCTCGGTTCCGCACCGCGGCGGTATGTCCTCCGAGGGCGTCGGCGACGGCGGCGGCGTCTCGGTGGACCTCTCCCTCCGGTTCTTCCGCAAGGTAACCGGGCGCCCCGACCTTCGCGCCGGACGCTTCTGCGTCGGCAACTTCTTCCTTCCGGACGACGACGCCCAGCATGCACGCGCTGCCGCCCTGGTCGAACGTGAACTTCTCGATCGCGGTTTCACCACTCTCGCAGTGCGCGACGTCGCGGTCGACAACTCGGCGATTCGGCCGGCCGCGATCGCGCATCAACTTCCGGTCAGGCAGTGGATTTTCGAGGTCCCCACTCCGCGTCCCGAGCCTGCGGTAGTCGATCGCCTCGTACACGAGGCCCTGCTCGCCATCGAGGCAATCGCGTACAACACGCCTGCACTACGCGGTTTGTACCCACTGTCCCTCAGCGCGAGGACTCAGGTTCTCAAGGGCCGCTTGAACTCCGACGAAGTGATCCCGTACTTCCGCGACCTGGTCGACCCCGATCACGCTGTCCACACGATGTACTTCCACACGCGATTCTCGACCAACACGGACCCGCATCCCACGATGGCGCAGCCGTTCCGGTTCATGGCTCACAACGGAGAACTGAACACGGACAAGAAGAATCGGCTCTCCGAAGCTGCGGTGGCGAGCGCAAAACGACGTGCGATCGTCCGTCCGCCCGGTCAGTCCGACAGCTGCCGGCTCGATCAGACTCTGGAAGCACGCGTCATCGAGGACAGCGTCGATTTGGTGACAGCTGTGGTCTCGATGATGCCCCCTGCCTGGGAAAACGACACCACCCTCTCCCCCGCAGTGCGTGCGATGTTCGAGTACTTCTCGCTGTACGAGGAGAAGAACGACGGACCGGCAGCGCTGGTGTTCGGCGACGGCACCATCATCGGCGCCCGCCTGGACCGCCTCGGCCTGCGTCCACTTCGCACGATCGAGACACACGAATACGTGTGCGCATTCTCCGAAGCCGGACAGATCGCGTTCGCACCCGAGACGGTGATTCACCGTGGACGCGTCGAGGCCGGCGGAATGCTGTACTTCGATCATCGAGATCGCCATACCTATACCGCCCGCGAAGCCCTGGAAAAGATTGCCGCACAGCGCGACTACCAGTCTCTGCTGGAGCAGTCACGAATCCTGATCGAAGACATTCCCGCCGTACCTGCGGAGAAGGTCAGCTCACCGACGCGCTACAACGGAACGTTCGAGGTTCATCAGCGCTACATGGCGTACTCCCTGGATCAGGAGAGCTTCAAATTCTTGATGGATCCGATGCTCACGCACGGAGCCGAGAAGGTATCGGCCATGGGTTACGGCAACGCCATCAACGCGTTTTCCGATCGTGAAGGCGGTGTGGCACGCTACTTCTCGCAGCGATTCGCCCAGGTCACCAACCCTCCGCTGGACAGCATCCGGGAAGCGGACGGCATGACCCTCCGGGTCGCGTTGGGCGCGAAGATGACCGCCGGACAGGGCAAGCAGATCGTCATCTCGTCGCCGATCCTCGGGCATCTGGACATGCTCAAGATCCGCGAACAGAAGCACACCCCGCATCGCCGATTCGAAATGCTCTACCCCGCCGCGGGTGACGCGCAGGCGATGGTTGACGCGATGACCGCGCTCGGCGACGCCGTTGTCGCCTTCGCGGCCGAACAGGGCGGAATCGCAGTCCTGACCGACCGGCACGTATCTCATGAACGCGCAACACTTCCCGCGATCATGGTCGTCGGAGCACTGAACCAACGCCTCATCGACGCAGGCCTGCGATTGCGTGTCTCTCTCATCGTGGAGAGTGGCCAGATCGAGTCCTCGCACCACGTTGCCGCTGCGCTCGGATTCGGTGCTTCCGCTGTCTACCCCTTGTCCGTTCAGTTGCGAGCCGAGGAGAAGTTCGCTGCCGACCCGGATGCCGCCTTCCGACGCTTCGCGAAGGCTGCCGAGAAGTCCCTCATGAAGACGATGGGACGCGTCGGCCTGTGCACCGTCGAGAGCTACATCGGCGGAGAATTCTTCGAACCCAACTTCCTCGATACGTCCGACCCTGTTCTGCGCCAGTGGTTCCCCAACCTGAAGTCACCGGTGGGCGGCGTCGGTTTCGACACCGTCGCGGTGACCTCGAAGCACTGGCACGAGCGTGCAAGTGAAGTCGAGGGTGAAAAGGACCTGCCACTGCTCGGCCTGTTCAAGGAACGCGCAGACGGCGCAGGGCATTCGTTCGGGACCACTGCAGTCCGCAAGTACGTCGAACTCACCGAAGAGAAGATCGCGTTCGACAGTCCCTCAGGAACCGAACAATTCGATGCTCTACGCCTGCTTCCGCTCGGGCGGCTCGACGACGCATTCCGCCTCGACGCCGGGGCCTACCGGGCAACGAGCTTCGACCGGTTGACCACCGAACAGATCGACGACTTCGACATCACTGCCGGGTACCGTGATTTTTCGACTGTGATGGCCGCGGAACGATCGCGTCGGCCCGCAGCGTTGCGCGACGTCATCTCTGTTCCCGGCGACGTCACGTTTGCGGTCACGACAGACGAGTTCGCCGAGCAGATCAGCCGATTCTCGGTGCACGGCAACACAACGATCGTGATGCGCGGAGTCCGGTGTGAATCCGCCGCAGACGACCGGTACACGCTTAGCCTGGACGGTCCACTGGCCGGTGACAGCGCGCGAGCAAAAGCACTCGGCGACGCTCTCTGCGCCACCTTTGCCGCCGATATCACCATTGAAGCCATCACACCGGATCTTGCGCTGAGGGCAACCGGCATCGGGGCAGAGTTCCTGTCCAAGCTGAGGGTCGCACCGGCAGGTGTGCCTCTCTCCGAGGTACAGAGCGCCAGCGACATCACCCCGAAGTTGGCGTCGGGTGCCATGAGTCATGGCGCACTGAACGCTCCGGCGCACGAAGCCGTCGCTCACGGCACGAACATGGTCGGCGCGATGTCCAACAGCGGCGAAGGCGGCGAACACCTTTCGCGCTACAACACGATTCGTGCGTCGCGCATCAAGCAGTTTGCATCCGGTCGCTTCGGAATCTGGGCGGGATACCTCGCCGACCCGATGCTCGAAGAGATCGAGATCAAACTCGGCCAGGGCGCAAAACCCGGTGAGGGCGGGCAGCTTCCGGCCGCCAAGGTCACCGTCGACATTGCTGCTGCCCGCGGCGGAACGCCCGGCGTCGAACTGGTATCGCCGCCGCCGCACCACGACACCTACTCCATCGAGGACCTCGCTCAGCTCATCCACGACTGCAAGGCAGCGCGCATCCGGGTGATCGTGAAGTTGGTGTCCTCGGAAGGAATCGGCACCATCGCCGTCGGTGTCGCCAAGGCCGGCGCCGACGTCATCAACGTCGCCGGAAACACCGGTGGCACCGGCGCCGCTTCGGTGACCAGCCTCAAGTACGCGGGTCGTGCGGCCGAGGTCGGTATCGCGGAGGTCCATCAAGCTTTGTGTGCCAACGGGCTTCGCCAGAAAGTCGTTCTGCGATGCTCGGGCGCGCATCAGACCGGCAGCGACATCATCACTTCCGCGCTACTGGGCGCAGACAGCTTCGAGTTCGGTACGTCTGCGCTGATGATGATGGGCTGCGTCATGGCCAAGAACTGCAACATCAAGTGTCCGGCCGGTCTGACCACCAACCCGGAACTGTTCGACGGCGATCCCCGCGCCATGGCGCAGTACCTTCTCAACATCGCTCACGAAACTCGTGAACTGCTCGCGAATCTGGGAATGCGATCCCTTCAGGAAGCGCGGGGTCGAACTGATCTCCTGCATCTGCTCGATCACCCGTCCATCGTCGGCAATCTGAAACTGGACGCGATGTTCGAGTCCGCCCCGGACATCACCGTCGACAATCCCGTGTACCTCGAGCGTGAGTACGCGCTCGACGAGAAGATCATGGACGAGGTTCGCACGGTGCTCTTCAACCGTGGCGAGGCCTCGGTCGCCGTGTCCGGACCTGAATTCGCCGAAGGTGCACTACACCTGGGTAACCGGAACAAGAGCGTCGGTGGGCAGTTGGCGATCGACCTCGAACGCGAACTCAACTACGGAGCGGCCGGCCTTCTCGCTCCGGGGGTACTGACTGACGAGCGTGGGCGACGATATCTGGCTCCGGGCAGCGTGCGCGTCCTGACGACCGGATCTGCTGGCCTCTCGTTCGGCGGATTCTGCAACGACGGCATGCACCTGGAACACACCGGGACATGTAACGACGGTGTCGGAAAGAGCATGAGCGGCGGCGTGATTGCCGTGCGCAGCCCAGGCGGCGGCTCCAGTGACGCCGGCGGAAACGTGTTGATCGGCAACTTCGCGCTCTTCGGCGCCACCGGCGGAGGAGTGTTCGTCGAAGGTGAAGCAGGCGATCGCTTTGCCGTTCGCAACTCCGGCGCCAGTGCTGTCGTCGAAGGTGTCGGCGACTTCGCCGGCGAGTACATGACCAACGGTGCTGTCGTGAATCTCGGCGAGTTCGGCAAGGGTGTCGGCAACGGCATGAGCGGCGGGTTCTTCTACCAGTACGACCCTCGCGGCGAACTGGCACTGCGAGCAAGTACCGATTCCGTACTGCTGGGTTCGATCACCGCTGCGACCGATCCTCTAGCCGCCGTCCACAACCACGCGGTACAACTCCTGCTCGAACTGCATGTGGAAGCAACGGGATCCGCACTCGGAACCCGACTGCTCGAGAACTGGGAAGTCGAACAGCACTCGTTCGTCTACGCCATGCCCAAGGCATTGATGCTTTACCAGGACAGCGATGCAATCCTGGCTGCGAAGTCGCACAAAGAGCTTCTCGAAGAATTGGCGTCCGCCATCGCAGCACGTCAGGTCCGCACGTTCAAACTCGCAGTGCGCGATGGGCGCCCCGCGCTGAACGGAGCAGTCCCCGCCTATGGCGAGACCGATACCGCGACGATGTATGCGCTGCTCAGTGCGTACACCGTGCTTCACTTCGCACAACAACTCGCCGCCGCCCGCACGCCGGGTGCGTCCGGACCCGACGATCCAGCAGTGCAGAAGGCGGCCCGAAACCTGGTGCTGACCGAGGACTTCGCCCTCGTCCAGCACTTGGTCAAGTACTCGAAAGAGATTCTCGCCGGCTACGACGACGAACAGTTGGCTGCGTTGATTGCAGCCAAGCGCGTCGACGACTACAAGCAGGCGCTGAGCCTGCGCAACGTGTTGGCCATGGACAGCCCGGCGACGTACGGCTGGATTCTGTTTCAAGACAACAAGAATCGGGACAAGCTCGGATCACTGCCGAACTTCGACGAACTGTTCGCTTCGCGCACGATCCCCGACCTGGTGTCCTGACCTCCTCCCCCGAACGTAGGTGAGCTTCAAAATGGAAATCCCGTACATCCCCGAATACGCACCGTTCAACGGCGACCAACGCGCGTGGCTTTCCGGATTCCTGGCCGGTCTACACTCACGAACTGTCATGCCCGGTCAAACCGGTGCTGCAACAGCGACAGTGGAGAGAACTGCCGGCGCGGCAGTGCACATCCTCTACGGAAGCCAGACCGGCAACGCGGAGTCCGTGGCCGAAGACGCGGCCGCAGCTGCTCGTGCCCACGGTCTCGAACCACTTGTCGCGGGTCTGGACACCGTGGATATCAATGCACTTTCCGCCATGCGCCGGGTGCTCGTCATCACCTCCACCTACGGCGAGGGCGAGATGCCTGACAACGCGCAGCTGTTCTGGGATGCAGTCGAATCCGAGAGTGCGCCCCGGCTGGAGGGTCTCTACTTCGGAGTACTCGGACTCGGTGACACCAGCTACGACGGGTACTGCCAGTCGGGAAAGAACATCGACGCCCGCTTCGAAGCGCTCGGCGGGACCCGGGTTGTCGACCGCACCGATTGCGACGTCGACTACGAGGATGCTGCTGCCGAGTGGATCGTTCGGGCCGTCGCTGCGGTGGCCGGTGTCGACGGTGATGCGGGAGCCGCTGCCGCGCCGGTTACGTCCGCTCCGACGAAGACCAAGTCCCAGTGGACTCGCAAGAACCCTTATCCTGCAACCGTCCTCGCCAACCGACTGTTGTCCGGCGAGGACTCCGCCAAGGAAGTCCGCCACTTCACCTTTGCGCTCGGCGAGGACGGTCTGGACTACGAGGCCGGAGATGGATTGGGCATCCGCCCGATCAACGACCCCGCTCTGGTCGAGGCGATCATCCTTCAGCTCGGTGCGAGCAGTGACTACGTCGTCACCGCGAAAGACGGCTCGTCCGCACCGTTGGACCAGGTGTTGACCAGCGACTACGAGATCTCGATTCCCTCGCGCGATTTGATCGAAGACATCGCCCGACGCAGCGGCGACGCCGAACTGCAGCACATTCTCGACACGGAAGATCGGGAAGCGCTCGATGCGTGGCTGTGGGGCAAGGACGTTCTCGATCTCCTGCAGTTGGACAACAGCATTCGATTGAATCCCGAAGATCTGCTTGCACTTCTGCGCCCGCTGCAACATCGGGTCTATTCGATCTCCTCCAGCCCGCTGGCCCACGACGGCACCGTGCATCTGACGGTAGCGAGTGTGCGCTACCGCTCGGGCGAGCGGGACCGCGGCGGCGTCTGCTCGACGTACCTGGCGGACCGCGTCGGCGAGGGAGATCGGGTCGGAGTTTTTGTCTCCAAGAACAATTCGTTCCGCCTACCTGCCGATGACACTGCTCCCGTCGTGATGATCGGACCCGGCACCGGTATCGCACCCTTCCGCGCTTTCCTGCACGAGCGTCGCGCACGCAACGCGTCGGGGCAGAATTGGCTTTTCTTCGGCGATCAGCATCAGTCGAGTGACTTCATCTACGAGGACGAGTTGAACGGTCTGACCCGTGACGGTGTCCTGACGCGTCTCGATCTGGCATTCTCGCGTGATCAGTCCGAGAAGGTCTACGTCCAGACTCGTATGCGCGAGCATGGCCGAGACTTGTTCGACTGGCTCGAAAACGGTGCGCACGTGTACGTCTGCGGCGACGCGACCCGGATGGCAAAGGACGTCGACGACGCGTTGCACGAGGTGGTCGCCGAGCACGGTGGGTTGGATGCGGACGCCGCCGAGGATTACGTCAACAACCTCAAACGATCGAAGCGGTATCTACGGGATGTCTACTGAGATGTGCCCGCACCGTGGCGAATGCCGTTGCGCGGCTTTGGCGCGCATGTCGGACCTGGACGCACTGCTTGCGCGTCCAGGGTTCCGCGGCGGACTGATCGACACCACACCTGAGGTAGTCGGCAAAATGTTGCCGCTCTTGGACGACGCCGTAGCGATCACCGTTGCAGGTCCGGTGGCTGTCAACGACTCGGGCAAGTACGCCGTTCCAACAGTTCCCGGCGATCCGCTGGTCTGCACGCCGGGACTTTTCTCCCTACGTTTGAAGCCTTCCGCCCTCGGTTCGGTGGTGACCACTGACGCAGAACAGCACCTGCCCCCGACGCTTCGGATGTTCGATACCCACGGATCGAGTTCACACACTACGTATTTGACCCCGACCTCGGATCGTCTCGCCTTCGAAGCGATGCGAACTGCACCGAGCACTGTGAGGGAAACAAGCCCTCCCGCCCAGACATCGAATACTCCCGCCTTTTGGGCCGAGGCCGATCAGCTGACACAGCTCGACTTCATCCTCGCGGACAGCGGCAGCGAACGTCGTAGCGGCTTGGTCGCTCTGGGTGCCCTCGGCTACCGGAGAATCGATCCTCACCTCATGGCTGCCGGGATGGAGCACCTGTCCTACCATCAACTACCCGTCACGACAGTCGTCGCCGGCAACGGCTGCCTGCAGATTCACCGCGGTCACCTCGACGCCGCAGCCCTGTTCGGCGGGACATTGACTCTAGCCTCGGACACCTGCCGAACGATGATCGATCTGAACGGCGTCTCGGAGTGTTGGCTGACCCGCACCCACGGAGTGCACGGTTTGACGACGTCTGTCGAGGTGTACGACTTCCGCCGCAAGTGCGTAGCCGTGTTCACTCAGACTGGCCCAACCGAATCCGCGGTCATGAGCGTATGGGAAGACGTCATGAGCAGCATTTCTGCAGCATCCTGAAAATCGCAGTGCGTTCCATTCAGGTGTAAGAAATCGGCGCATCGCGATAACCAGACAGGACGACCGAAGCCTAGCCTTGGGTTTCGGTCATTTGTCGTGTCTGCACCCGGACGCTGATTCAAGGAGTTATCCATGCCCCGCCCTCTCGTCGAACCGTCGCTGGTCCCGGCTTTGCGCCCGGCGCTGCCTGCATTGGCCGCCGGGGTGGTCGCGGCGGCAGCGTCGGGGGTCGCGATGCTCGGTGCGCTCTGGAGCGTCGTGCAACTCATCGGTGAACCGTCGATGACTTGGGCCGGGTGGGCATGTGGGCTGTGGCTCACCGGGGTAACGCTCGCGGCCACGTCGTCGTGGCTCTCGCATCACGCCGAGTCGCTCTTCGAGGCCAGGCTTCGACGCCAGCTCGCAGCTCATCTCGTTCGACTGCCCGCAAGCACGCTGTCCCGCTACAGCGGAGACGCACTGAGGAGGCTCGTTTCGGCCGACATCTCGGCGCTGCACCATATGACTGCGCATCTACCGGCCGAGTTCGCCACACTGATCGTGGTCCCGGCGGTCACGATCGCGGTGCTGGTTGCCTCAGCCGGCCCCGTGGCGCTTCTCGCTCTGGCTCCGGGCATCGTGGCAGCACTGTTCTACTTGTTCGTGATCCCCAGAATGGCCGCTCGGCACAGCGCCGAAAGTGCGGATGTCATGGGCGACATAGTGACCGCCGTGGACGACTATGCCCGCGGTATCCACGTCTGCCGGATCTACGGCGCGCAGACCGGCGCTGCCGCCGACTATGCAGAATCGACAGCACGGTTCACCCGGGGAATGCAGGAGCGCGTTCGACTCGTGGCTACCCCTGCGGCCGTCGCGGTTGCACTCATGCAGGCGACGGCGACGTTCGCGATCGCCTACACCGTCGGATATCGCTGGGATGCAACGACGTTGGCCGCCACTATTCTCTTCAGCCTCGCAATCGTGACACCGGCCCTGCGGCTCGGGCACGGCCTCGACTACGTTGCGGCTGGACGCGCTGCTGCAGTCCGGCTCGCCGCTGCCCTGGACGAACCCACCCTTCCTGCCGGTGAAGCACTCACCGTTCCGGCGTCGAGTCCCTCCGACTGCCTGGAGATCGTTGACCTGACCGTCATGATCGCGGACCGCAGAGTCGTCGACGGCGTCACGCATACATTCCGCCCAGCCGCGATCACTGCGATCACGGGACCGAGTGGAGCGGGCAAGTCGACGCTCCTGAAAGCACTGGCCGGCTTCGAGATCCCGGAACTAGGTACCGTCCGCTACGCGGGCCAGAGCGTCGTCACGATCGACGAGAACCTGCGGCCACACTCCATTCTGCTCACACCCCAGGGCGCAGACGTGTTGCCGGCCACGGTGCGCGAGAACATCGCACTGGCCGCCCCCGATGCAACGGACGCAGAATACACCGCCGCACTACGCCGGGCACAGATCGACATCAGCCTCGACACCGACGCCACTTCACTCTCCGGCGGAGAACGTCAGCGAGTCGGGCTCGCTCGGGTATTCCTCTCGCCCGCAGCAGTACTGCTGCTCGACGAGCCGACCAGTGCGCTCGACGATCGGACAGCAGCCGAACTGCTGAAGGAACTGCGCCACTTCGCGCACGCTGAAGGGAAGACGATCGTGATCGTCACCCACGACCCTGCTCTTGCAGACGACGCCGACGATCGACTCGACCTCGACAGTCCCAACTCGCACAACGCCGCCTCGCGTAATGCCGCCCTGACTGGAGCCTAATAATGAACAGCGCCAATGCAGCCCGTCGCCGCTTGATCACCATCGGAGTCGGTTGGGTGTCCGTTGCTGTCCTCGAGGCGATCGCGTACACCACCCTCGCCCTCTCGATCGCTGATCACCGGTCGCCGGTTCTCGTGCTGGCCACGGCCGCAATCGCTCTCTTCGTGACCGTCCTGGTCTCGCGGGGTGGTTACTTCACCGGGGCTCGACTCGTCGGCGATCTCTACGATGCGCTCGGCGACGCCTTCGCCCGCACCAAGCTGTCGTGGTTCACCGACGACAACCGGGCGCTGCTCGCCACCGTCGCCGGGCGCGGAATCCCGTCACTGATGAGCGTTCCCGCGCACCAACTTCAGACCTTCCTCGTTACGCCACTGATACCGCTGCTCCTACTTCCTGGAGTCGCGGTCGTCGCGGGGCCCGGCGTTATGCTGCTCGTCGGCGGTCTGCTCGCCGTGTCGCTCGCGGCTCAGACGCTCGCCCAACGCGCTCTCAGCCGAGCGGACGCGCGCCGGCACGAGGCCGAACTCGCAGCAACGCAGTCGACTCTCGAGCTCACCGATCATCTCGAATTACTGCGCACGGCAGCCGGTCCCACACGTTCCGTCGAACGTATCGAGCGAAGTTGGCGGGATCAGGAAACCGCGCTTGCACGGACCAATCTCGCCGCGGCACCAGCGACATTCATCTCGGCGATCGCCACCATTGTGCCGCTGGCAGGCGCAGTGATCTTCCTCGCCGCCACCGGATTCGACGATCCCGCAGCCGCTCTCGCGCTCGTCATCCTCACCGCCCGCGCCGCTGCCCCGCTCGACGAACTCGCTCTGGCCGGAATCGGAGTCAATGAACTGCGTGCAACGGTTCGCGATTATCGGGCCGCGACTTCGGCTCCCGCACTACCCGAGCCCGCGTCCCAGGACGCCGCGCTCCTTGTTGGAACTGACATCAAGGTCGTAGGAGTGGACCACGCTCCGGTTCTGCGCGGCATCAACGCGGAGATCCCCGCAGGGGAGCGTGTTCTCGTCGCAGGGCGCTCGGGTACGGGGAAGAGCACCCTTCTCGGGCTGCTCATGCGCTTCGACGACCCGGACCAAGGCAGCGTCACTCTGGGTGGAGTTTCATTGCGCGACTTGCCATATGACGACCTGGCTACTCACATCGGCTACGTGCCACAAGATCCACTCGTGTTCTCGGGCACGCTCGGCGAGAACATCGGACTGGGAAGACCGGGCGCTACCGAAACCGAGATCGAGGACGCCGCAAGGCGCGCTGCCCTCGGCGCCGTTCTCGACCGCTCGGCGCTCGGCATTCATCAGGACATCGGTCACCAGGGAACCGCTCTCTCCGGTGGCGAACGTCAGCGGGTGGCGATCGCTCGTGCCTTCCTCAAAGACGCTCCCGTCCTGGTGCTCGACGAGGCTACTTCGGCTCTCGACGAGGGCACCGAGCGCCGCATCGCCGGCGCCGTGCGGGAAGTGGCGGCTACCGTCTTCGTCGTCACCCACCGCGACCCCGCCATCTGGGAGCCCACCCGCACGATCACGCTCTGACATAGCGTTCCCCACAGCCAGGCCTGCGTCGACGCGGCCTGGCGGATCCAGCGAAAGCCTCTGCCCTGCAGCGCGACCGGTCCTTCGAATCAGCTTCCCGTGAGCACCAGCGCGGGGAGCATTGACGAGCCGATGGCGGCCGACCCAATACCTAAGGGGATGAGCGCCGACATCATGTTTCGGTAATCAACGGCTTCGATGGGTGGAAGCCCGGGGATGGGATTGGGAACTGGAGCGTGGCGTTCCCAAGCCCCGCATCGGTCGGAGGTGAAGCTGGTGTCGCCCCACATGATTTCTATCGTTTCTGGTCCACCGCCGAAGTTGTTTTGAATGATGTCTCGGCCGTAGCCCGTCCGTTCCCAGTAGCAGGACCGTCCGCCGGAAGTACTCCACAGGCCGGGCAGCATCTGGCCTTCGCCGCTGCCGACACGGTAGGTGCCATCAGCACCAGCGGGGATATAAGTGCCCGCGTTCGCGACACCGCCACCCACAAAGATCAAACCGGCAGATGCTGTGGCACACAACAGTGACCCGACTAACTTGTTCTTCACTGACTCTCCCAATACTCGCAAACTTGACCAGCGAACCTTAGGCGACCGACCGGTCGGATCGCGCACACCTGCCCGAATTGTGAAGTATTTCACCCCTCAGTGAACGAAGCCCTCGACGATCACGCCCAGCGCCGACCCCGTGTTATCACTGCGACACGAACAACCCGTCGCCACACAATCATGTGGCGACGGGTGGGTGCTTTCCGTTCTCCAGTTGTCCGTCTACAGCTTCGCGCTGACGAGCGGCACGATATGTTCAGCCGCCCACGTCGTTCCGATCGGGCCACCGCTCGTGATTGCCCACAGAACATCCCCGCCGTCGGCGGTGCGAGGAGGCAGGCCAACCCAATGACCGGAGGACACAGCGCCGAGTGCTTGGAAGAGCTTCCCGCCGGTCAGCTTGTCGAAATCCTCTTCGCTGCCGGCGGCACTGCGACCGATCAGCAGGAAATCCGCATCGATGTTCTCGAGAAGTTCCTCTCCGACCGTGCTCTGGGTGACGAACTCCTTCGCACGCGGATTCTCGGCGAAACCAAGCTCACCCAGGAATGTTGCCGGCGCCGAACCTGGCGCTGAAAGATACTGCAACCCATTGCCCGTGCCGTAGAAGATCGCCCAAGTCGCAGTCAGACCCGCGAGTTGCGGGTTTTCCTCACGCACTTTGGCGAAGTACTGATCATGCTCTGCCACAACCTTTTCAGCCGCATTCGAGAGATCGAGGGTCTCGCCCAGAACACGGATCGACTCCTTCCACGGCACGAGCATCCGCGACTTTGTGTCGGGGCTCGTCACCACCGGTGCGATGGAGGACAAACGCTCGTAGTAATCACCCATGGACAAACCACCCAGGCCGTCAGCCCAGCCGACGGCGACGATGAGGTCCGGTTCGCTCGCGGCGATCGCTTCGACGGGAAGTGTTCCGCCCATCGCGAACTCGAAGGTGTCGAGATTCTCTGCGTCGTAAGGCAACAAGTACGACTGGGAAGCCGATTCCTTCACCATCGACGAGGAGAGGACAGGTTTGACGCCGAGCGCGAGGAGCATTTCCGTGTCGACGGCGTTGGGCACGATGGCGGCGATCCGCTCCGGTCGCTTCTCGAGAATACTTGTACCGTATGGCGATTCCAGGGTCAGCGGGTAGGTGGTCGTTCCTTCCGCAGCGGGCAGGGCGTTCCCCTCCGAACCGGGAGAGGATGCCGTTTTCGAGTCTTCGGCCGAGGCCGAGCACCCGGTTACGAGGAGCGCTGCGGCGAGCGCGGCCCCGATCAGTCCGGTGATCCGTGATCGTCTGGTGCGCAGGACTGTCATTTCTGCCTTTCGGTGTTATCGAGCACTTTCGGTGTTGCTGAGGTGAAGGGTGTTGGGTGAGCGATGGAGCCAGGTCAGGAATCTGCGCGCACGGCCCCGCCGCGTTTCCAGTAGCCGGTGAAATCGATGTCGGTCTTCACAATTCCTCGATCACGAATCAAATGACGACGAAGCGAGCGAACCGTCGCCTGTTCGCCTGCAAGCCACGCGGATACGCGTCCGTCAGACCATTCGACAGCACTGACCGCGTCGAGCAACAAAGTAGTGGCGCCGGGCTCGGCCCCCTCGCGCGGCAACCACGTGACACTCACCCCGGACAACTCGCGCACCGATTGGATGTGAGCCGAGTCCGCAATTTCGACGAACACATGCCCCCTGGCATCGGCGGGCAATTCCTCGAGCAGACGTGCGATCGCCGGCAACGCGGTCTCGTCACCGACGGCCAGCAGATACTCGTGATCTTCCGGGAGTCCCTGCGATACAGAGGGGCCCGCGATGTGCATTCGGTCGCCCGGGCTGGCGTCCCGCGCCCAGGTGGTAGCCACTCCGTCGCCGTGAACGACGAAATCGACGTCGAGTTCCCTTGTTTGCGGATCGTAGCGGCGCACGGTGTATGCGCGGGCAAGCGGACGGCGCCCCGCAGCGAAAGTCACACTGCCGTCGACCATTACCGGCAGGACCGGGTCGGTTTCGCCGGGGTAGGTGAACAGCAACCGGATGTCGTCGTCGAAGCCCGTACTCGCGAAGGCGGGTTCGGCAATTCCGTCGGCGTTGGTGAAGGTGTCGAGTTGGGCTCCGGTGAGCGTCACTCTCCGCATGCCCGGCGTCACCTCTGTCACCCGATGTACCTCGAGTTCACGCAAGGTAACGGGGTACGCCGTTGTCGGACGGGTGTTTCGGGGCACGGAAAGTCTCCTCGGAAGCGCACAGACGGGGGTCCGGCCCACGTTCGCACGACGGGAGGGCCAATAAATAAAGCTAGCCTGCCCTAATCAGTTAGGGTTATCCGTGCGTGCCGACTTCTTACACTCATCGGTCGGCTGGAAGAGAATGCATCGACGTCGGGAGGGCATCGTGGGACCACGGCTGGTGTTCCCCGCAGGCGAAGTCCCCGAGATCCCCGCTGCTCGGCTCGCCTCGACCGCGAATGAACGCGAGCCACTGCTGTTCTGGGTACATACCGGGCGCGCAGAATTGCAGATCAGCGGCCGTACCCGCAGTGTGACTGCGGGGGCGGCAATCTGGGTACCGGCGGGAATCGCGTACAGCATCCGGGTCGATCCGGGCGCGGTCGCATTTCCCATCCCACTGCCCGCGGCCGACCTGCCGCCCGCGTTGAACCGGGTCATCGACTTCGAGATCCCAGCAGACTGGCAGGACTGGCTCGTCCACCAATTCGCGCACAACTTGGGATTTCTTCGGGGTGAGACGGCAGCGGGAGCCGGACTGATCGAGCTTGTCGCGGGTGTTCACTCCGACGGGGACGACAACTCCCCGTCATACTCGCCACCGCGCTTGCCACGCTCGGCCGAAACCCTCGAGATCGCACGCACGCTGCTGCGGACGCCATCCGACGACACCGAACTTTCCCGGTTCGCCCAGCAACTCAAGATCGGTGTCCGCACCCTGCAGCGCCGATTCACCGAGGAAACGGGATTGTCATTCGTGCGCTGGCGTACTTCGGCCCGGATCGCGGCAGCGACCTCATATCTGGCCGCCGGCCGCGAAATCGGCTGGACGGGTAGCCAGGTCGGCTTCGCGACACCCGCGGGCTTCACCCGCGCCTTCCGAGAACACACCGGCATGACACCCACCGACTACGCACGCGCCAACCGGCGCCCGACGCCGCCCCGTGAAGACGAGACCCTGGCACAGGGCGTTGCATTGCTGTCCGAAGAAGGCGCCCGGTCAGGATCGGCACCAGCACCCCCGACGATCCCCGCAAGTGGAACGTGGGCACGGGTCAACGACTTTCACGTCGTTGTCTGGATCTACCGAGGCTCCGCCCGGGTCACTTTCGGCGACCGAACCTGGAATCTGAGACGGGGTGACGCGATGTGGCTTCCCGCTGGAGTGCGCAACAGCGTCGAGATCGCCGAAGGCTCTTTGTTACTTCCCCTCGGATCCCAGCCGGGTGCCTCTCCCGTCACCGCACCGCCCCCACGTGTGCTGCACTTCGCGCGCGAAGCGCAGGCGTATCTGCTGCACACGGTGGTCGCGAATTACACCCACCTGCGCCCCGAGATCCACGACCCCGCCCGGATCGCGAGGCTGATTCGAAGTGCCGCGGCAGCACCCCTACCCAGCGGCGATCAGGCCGATCCAGTCGAAACGATCCTTGCCGCACTCCGGGAGAACCCCGCCGATTCGCGCACGCTGCCGGATTGGAGCGCTCGGCTCGGCGTCGACGAGGACATGCTCCTCAAAGACTTCGTAGCGGCCACCGGCCAGAGCTTCCCGCGCTGGCGCGGTCAGTTGCGGATGACCCTCGCCCGCGCTTATCTCGAGGAGGGCCTCGCGGCCGGAGAGACTGCCCGTCGACTCGGATACGCGCACGCGTCCGGATTCACCAAGGTCTTCATCGCGGCTCACGGCATGTCGCCCCGGGACTACCAGCGCCGCGGATGGCGAGGAACGGTCGAAGGACTCATCGACTCGTGACCTTCCGTCGGATAATTCCTTCAGTTCCCACTACACGAACAGTGCGGCAGCCATTCCGGCAAAAACCAGCGAGATGGCAAACAAGTAGAGACGCAGAATACTGCGGTACCTCTTGCGAGCATGCTCCACTTCATACGAGCTACTCAGCGTTCGGAAGAGAACTATGAGCATCAGAGCGACGGCTGTGAACAGTGTGACCACGATGACCCAGTCCGTCGTGGTTTCCACTGGCGCTTTGCCATCGTCGCGAATTGCCCACTGAGCCAAAAAGTTCAATAAGAACCCCAAGATGATGCCAAGCGAAGTCACCATCGGCTGGCGGGTATCCCGAATGTCATCGTTCATGATCACTACTTTCTTGACTAAATTTTCAGTCAGGAGCTAGTCTCTGTGCAAGCAAGTGAGCGCCAGACGCACCTGGTGTGATCGAACAGTAGCTGGATGTTGCCCCACTCGCGCGCGATGAACAGATTTCTCGAAGACCACACGAGCCCGCGAGAAGCAGAAGGAGTCACCGCAATGCACAGACGTCGGTTCATACAGGCAGGCGCAGCCGCGCTCAGTGGCCTCTTCCTGGCAGGTTGCGGCGATTCCGACTCAGCCTCGGGCGGGAGCAATGGCAGCGACGATCTTCGCGAGTGGGTGATGCCGGAAGAGGGCGATCCGCACAAGCGCACCTGGATGGCGTTCGGCGCCAGTGAAGCGATCTGGGGAGCCGCCCTCCTGCCCGAGGTCCAGCGCAACCTCGCGACGATCGCGCAGACTATCGCGCAGTTCGAGCCCGTCTCGATGCTTGTCTGTTCCGAGGAACTGGACTTGGCACGAACCCTCGTCGGCCCATCGGTCGAACTGATCGCCGCCCCTCTCGACGACCTCTGGATGCGCGACACCGGCCCCGTATTCGTGAAAGGCAACGGGACCAAAGCGGGTATCGATTTCAACTTCAACGGTTGGGGCGAGAAGCAGGATTTTGATCAGGACGGCCAAGTCGCAGCGTTTGTCGCCGCCCGCGCGGGAGTCGAATCATTGCCTACCGACCTGATCCTCGAAGGCGGCGGCATCGAGGTCGACGGCGAAGGAACAGCCATCATCACCGAAAGCTGCGTCCTCAACAACAACCGCAACCCGGGATGGTCGAAGTCGGACGTCGAAGCCGAACTCGGTCCCCTGCTCGGCCTCGACAAGATCATCTGGCTACCGGGAATCGCAGGCAAGGACATCACGGACGGCCACACGGACTTCTACGCCCGCTTCGCGCGACCAGGCGTCGTGGTCGCAGGCCTCGACACGGATCCGGAGTCCTTCGACCACGACGTGACCGCACGCCACCTCGAGATTCTCGAGAACGCGACCGACGCCCAGGGGCGGAAGCTGGAAGTGGTTGTTCTCGAGGCACCTGTTTCGATCAGGCCGCAGTTCGAATCAGATGATTTCGCAGCCGGATACATCAACTTTTACGTGTGCAACGGAGCAGTCATCGCCCCTGAATTCGGTGATCCCGAGGCCGACCAGGCTGCCAGAAGTGAATTGGAGCGCCTCTTCCCCGACCGTCGCGTCGTGCAGATCAACATCGACGCCATTGCCGCCGGTGGTGGCGGCATTCACTGCACCACCCAGCAGGAACCTGCGGACTAGAAGCCCGTCCCGACCACCCTCGTAGAATTCGGACTCGTGTCGAACCGTCAAACGGAAATCTTGGAAGCGGCAGTCCGCGTCATCGCCCAGCACGGCGTGCGCGGGCTGAGAGTGGAAACGCTCGCCGCCGAGGCGGGGGTGTCGACCGCGCTGATCTACTACCACTTCCAGAACCGCGCCGGTGTGCTGCGCCGGGCCCTCGATCACATCAACGATCGCGCCGCGCTGTACACCGAGGATGCCTTCACGGAAACAGACCCGCGCGCGCAGCTCGACCAGATGCTCCTGCTGGAGTTTCAGAACTCGCCGAAGATTCGCGAAAACAGCATTGCATGGGGCGAACTTCGGGCAAGCGCCGTCTTCGCAGACGAGCTACGCGAATCACTACGTACCACAACGCAGAAATGGGCAGACGACGTCGAATCCTTGATCCGGCAAGCTCAGGACGTCGGCCTCGCTGATCCGAAGGCAAGCCCGGCCGACGCCGCCGAACGACTCACTGCACTGGTCGAAGGCCTGAGTGAACGCTGGCTGAGCGGCTCGATTTCCATCGAACGAGCAAGAGAACTCCTCATCGGTGCGATCAGCGTGGAGATCGATCCGAGCTAGCCCCTACCGCTCGTCGCCGCCCTTGGATTCCGGCGACAGGGCCGGGAACCAGATGTCGGTCAGAACCTCGGCCGCCTGCATCCGAGTCACGTCGATCGTCCCCTGCACGGCCCAGCGTGTGAAGAATCGCTCCAGCTGGCTCACGAGCAATTCGACGCGCAACCTCGCCTCGTCATGCTGTTCCACCGGCCACCGACCCAGATACTTGGGCATGGCATTCGGCAGTTCGGTCATACCGTCTCGCGCTGTCTCGCGGAACTCCGGTTCGAGTGCCACGGCCTCGTCCCACGCCGGCAGCAGGCGCTTGTTCTCGTCGAACCAGTCGAAGGCACGCTCCAGCCATGCGGTGAACTCCACGCGAGAGTTCGTGTCGAGGACCCGATCGAGATCGATGTAGAAAGCGAACGCACTCGCCGCCATCCCGGCCGCGCCGATCGTCTTGAGCATCTCCACCTTGCTGGCGAAATGCACGTAGAACGTGGCTCTACTGCATCCGACGACCGAGGAGATGTCGTCGACCGTGACAGCCGCGTATCCCCGTTCCTCGAACAGAGTGCGTGCGGCGTCCACGAGTTTGGCCCGCGTCGCGCGTTTCTGCTCGTCGCGAAGGGTTCCCCGCCTGTTCTTCGGGCCATCGGTAGTCGTGCTCACGTCGCCCACCTTGCTCGCATTTCGACTTCCTGGCAAATCACCGACTCACCGTCATCAAAAAACATTGCGTCATTCATTGACACATCGTCAGCGAATGGCGCACTATGACTCAAGTCACTTCTCGGGCTTCGATTCTTCTTCGCGCACGCCCGAGACAGAACAGAAAGCGATGGCGAATGAGCCCCTCCCCCTTGCCGAGCGTCTGCATCATCGGCGCCGGGCCTACCGGAATCACGACGGCCAAGCGAATGAAGGAATTCGGAATACCCTTCGACTGCTACGAAGCGTCCGACGAGGTCGGCGGAAACTGGTACTACAAGAACCCCAACGGAATGTCGGCCTGCTACCAGAGCCTGCATATCGACACGTCGAAGTGGCGCTTGGCATTCGAGGACTTCCCGGTCTCTGCCGACCTTCCCGATTTCCCCCACCATTCCGAACTCTTCCAGTACTTCAAGGACTACGTCGAGCATTTCGGCCTGCGTGAGTCGATCATCTTCAACACCAGTGTTGTTGCCGCAGAGCGTGATGCAAACGGACTGTGGACCGTCACGCGCTCGGACGGCGAAGTCCGTACCTACGACGTCCTGATGGTCTGCAATGGTCACCACTGGGATCCCAACATCCCGGATTACCCAGGCGAGTTCGACGGCGTCCTCATGCACAGCCACAGCTACAACGACCCGTTCGATCCGATCGACATGCGCGGCAAGAAAGTAGTCGTGGTCGGAATGGGGAACTCCGGCTTGGACATTGCTTCCGAACTGGGGCAGAGATACCTCGCCGACAAGCTCATCGTCTCGGCGCGCCGCGGCGTGTGGGTGTTGCCGAAATACCTGGGCGGCGTGCCGGGAGACAAACTGATCACCCCGCCCTGGATGCCTCGGGGGCTGCGCCTGTTCCTGAGTCGTCGATTCCTCGGCAAGAACCTGGGAACCATGGAGGGCTACGGACTACCCAAGCCGGACCACCGCCCCTTCGAGGCACATCCGTCAGCCAGTGGCGAGTTCTTGGGACGCGCCGGGTCCGGCGACATCACCTTCAAGCCGGCGATCACCAAACTCGACGGAAAGCAGGTTCATTTCGCCGACGGCACCGCCGAGGACGTCGACGTGGTCGTCTGCGCCACCGGCTACAACATCAGCTTCCCCTTCTTCGACGACCCGAACCTGCTGCCGGACAAAGACAACCGTTTCCCACTCTTCAAACGCATGATGAAGCCCGGAATCGACAACCTCTTCTTCATGGGACTGGCTCAGCCCATGCCGACGCTCGTCAACTTCGCCGAGCAGCAGAGCAAGCTCGTTGCCGCCTACCTGACCGGGAAATACCAACTGCCGTCCGCGAACGAGATGCAGGAGATCACCAAGGCCGACGAGGCGTACTTCCTCGCCCCCTATTACAAGTCACCGCGCCACACCATTCAGCTCGAGTTCGACCCGTACGTCCGCAACATGAACAAGGAAATTGCCAAGGGCACCAAGCGTGCCGCGGCCTCGGGGAACAAACTACCTGTTGCGGCGCGTGCAGCAGCACACGAACTCGAGAAGGCGGATCGCGCATGAGCACGGTGAACGGTCACTGCAACAACGAGTTCGAAGCCGTCCGCACCGCCTTCGAGGCGCAACTCGAATCCGGTGAGGAGTTGGGTGGCTCCATCGCCATCACCGTCGACGGAGAAGCCGTAGTAGACATCTGGGGCGGATACGCCGACGAATCCCGTACCACTCCTTGGGGCCCGGACACCATCGTCAACACCTTCTCCATCACCAAGACCATGACGGCTCTGTGTGCGCTCCTGCTGGTCGAACGCGGCCAATTGGACGTGTACCAGAAGGTTGCTCACTACTGGCCCGACTTTGCGGTAAACGGCAAGGAAGACATCGAAGTTCGCCACCTTCTGTCGCATACGTCTGGCGTCTCCGGTTGGGAGCGCCCGATCGAGCTGAAGGACATCTACGACCTCGAGACGTCCACCGCTCGCCTCGCTACCCAGAAGCCTTGGTGGACCCCAGGTACGGCGTCGGGCTATCACGCGATCAACTACGGCCATCTCGTCGGTGAGGTCATTCGTCGCATCGACGGTCGGACCCTCGGCAGGTTCTTTGCCGAAGAGCTTGCCGGTCCACTGGGAGCCGACTTCCACATCGGTACGTCCGCAGAGCATTTCGGTCGAATCGCCACCATGGTTCCGCCGCCCGCGTTGGAGTTCGACCTGTCCACGCTCGACCAGGACAGCATCTTCATCAAGACCCTGACCTGCCCACTGCTCGACTACCCCGAGGTCAACACCGCGCCCTGGCGGGAGGCCGAGATCGGCGCAGTCAACGGCCACGGCAACGCACGTTCTATCGCTCGGATCCAATCCGTGATCTCGAACGGTGGTGTGCTCGACGGCCAGAAGCTGCTCTCGCAGAGCACCATCGACCTGATCTTCGAGATCCAAGCCGACGGTATCGACCTCGGGATCATGACTCCGCTCAAGTTCGGCATCGGATACGGACTGCCGCACCCGGATACCGCACCCCTGGTTCCCGACGGACGCGCCTGCTGGTGGGCCGGTATCGGCGGCTCGATGCTGGTCAACGATCTGGACCGCCGGATGACTTTCGCCTACGTCATGAACAAGATGGCACCCGGTCTGATCGGGTCCGACCGCAGCAACGCCTATCTGAGCGCTGCGTACAACTCCGAGATCAGCGAGGTCAGTTCATGAAGGCAGCTCAGCTCATGGGGCCTGGTCTCCTCGAGATCAACGACGTGCCGATCCCCGAGATCAGTCCATCGGAACTGCTGATTCGGGTGGGCGCAGCGGGAATCTGCCACTCCGATCTGCATCTCCTGCACTTTCCGTACAAGATGCGCGAAGAACCGCTGACCATCGGCCACGAAATTGCCGGAACGATCGAAGCCGTCGGGAGTGGCGTCGACGGCCGTTCCGTCGGAGAGCGTGGCGTCGTCTACCTGTGCTGGTCCTGTGGACAGTGCCGAGAATGCATGAGCGGCAACGAGAACATGTGCCTCGCCGCTGGACGCACCGCGATGCCGCCCTGCCCCGGGCTCGGTCCCGAAGGCGGAATGGCCGAGTACGTCAAGATCCCGGCTCGCTCCTTCGTACCCATCGGAGACCTCGACTTCCTGCAGGCCGCACCGCTCGCCGATGCAGCACTGACGAGCTACCACGCCATTCGCGGCGCACGCGAACATCTCCAGCCCGGTGCCACCGCCGTCGTGATCGGCGTCGGCGGACTCGGTCACGTTGCAGTACAGATACTTCGCGCAATCAGTGCCGTGCGCATCATCGCCGTCGATGTCGGACAGGATCAACTCGATCTCGCCAAACGGTGCGGCGCCGACATCACGCTCGAATCGGGACCGGACACCGCGCAGCACATCCTCGACCTCACGTCGGCCAGAGGCGCAGAAGTCATCTTCGACTTCGTCGGTATCGACGCAACGGCACAGATGTCCGTTCAAGCGGTTGCGCCGAACGGCGCGTATCGCATGGTGGGTCTCGGAGGCGGAAACCCGGGAATCACAGCCGAAGCTGCCGGCGGACCGGGCTGGCCGTGGGGTGCATCGATCCGGAAGTCCTATGGCGGCACCAGAAACGACCTCGTCGATTCCATCGCCCTGGCACAGGCCGGTCTGGTAACGGTAGAAGTAGCCCGCTTCGACCTCGCTGATGCCCGCGACGCACTCGACCGTCTCGAACACGGCAAGGTCACCGGACGCGCAGTGCTCGTACCCTAATCTTCGAAAGGCACTTCACGTGACTACTTCCGCTGATACACAAGCATTCATCGCGTCCGTCATGGCTGGGCTGACCGGCCCTGGTGGTCCTTTCGAGATGCAAGTCGAGGATGTACTCGGCAGCTCGATGCCCGTCATGAAGAACCGTGACAAGGCACTCGGCGACGTGCTCGCTGCATCCTTCGATTGCGGATCACGCGACTACCTGGTGACCAAGGACCGACGCTTCAGCTACCTCGAGCACGGCGAGGCCGTAGCAGCATTGGCCACTGCGCTGCGCGAGCGTTACGGCGTTCGCAAGGGCGATCGGGTGGGCATCCTCGCCGCCAATACGCCGGAATGGGTGATGACCTTCTGGGCGGCTCAGTCGCTTGGCGCCATCGCCGTCGGGTTCAACTCGTGGTGGGTGGCCCGTGAAGTGCAGTACGGCATCGATCACACCACTCCCACCGTGGTGATCGCCGACGCCAAACGCGCACAAGTTCTTTCCGAAGTGAACACGGATGTTCCCGTGCTCACGATGGAAGAAGATCTACCGGCCTTGATGGAGAAGTATTCGGGTTCGGCACTGCCCCGCACGTCCGTCGACGAGGACGATCCGGCCGTCATTCTTTACACGAGCGGAACCAGCGGCCGCCCCAAGGGAGCTGTTCACACTCATCGAAACGTGTTGGCCGTCATCGACTACCACCGCTACAGCGATCGCCTCGCTGCGGCATTCACCGGCCGACCCAGTGACGGCCGACCCAGTGACTTGCGGTATCTGCTGACCGCGCCGCTGTTTCACATTGCAAGCCTGCATAACCTGGCGATCCCACGACTCGCAACGGGCGGAGCGGTGGTCATCCACCAGGGCGCCTTCGACGTCGACGAAGTCCTTTCCCTTGTCGAACGCGAGAAGGTCACCAACTGGGCGGTGGTCCCCACCATGGCAACCCGTCTCCTCGAACATGGCAGTCTCGAGAAGTACGACCTGACCTCACTGAGCGCCTTTGCACTCGCGTCTGCGCCGTCATCTCCGGCCTTGCAGGACCGCCTGCGCGCACGACTGCCTTTTGCGCAGCACACCTTGGTCGACAGCTACGGGCTCACCGAATCCTCCACCGGCATTTCGGTTGCCACGCCACCAGAACTCGCCGCGTTCCCCGGAACTCTCGGACGACCCATCATCGGTGTGAGTGTGGAGGTCCGTGATCCATTCGGTGTTGCGGTTCCCGACGGCGAGGAGGGCGAAATCTGCGCTCGCAGTCCGTATGTGATGTCGGGATACTGGAACGACGAGACTGCGACTGCTGCCGCCATCGGTCCCGACCGATGGCTCCGAACCGGCGACTTCGGAGTTCTCGAAGACGGCCGACTCCGCCTGACGGGCCGCCGGTCCGATCTGATCCTGCGCGGCGGCGAGAACGTCTACCCTCTCGAAATCGAGCAGTGCATCGACGAGCATCCCGCGGTACTCGAATGCGCTGTGATCGGCATTGATTCGGCAGACCTCGGTCAAGAAGTGGCGGCCGTTGTCGTTCTTCGCAGTGAGCGAGCGGCGACCGAAGAAGAACTACGCGACTATGTCGCCGAACGACTGGCCTACTTCAAGGTGCCGGTGAAGTGGAAACTGAGCACAACTCCTCTGCCTCGCAATGCAACCGGGAAGACGATACGCGCAAAGGTGGCTATCTCATGACCTACGACGCCGTGATCAACAACGGTCTGTGGTTCGACGGCACCGGGGCGAAACCAGCTGTCCGCAATCTGGGTATCAGCGGCGGGCTGGTCACTGCCATCTCCCTCGATCCACTCGACGAAACCGACTGTCCCCGTGTCATCGACGCGCGGCGCAAGTGGGTGATCCCGGGCATCGTGGACATCCACACTCACTACGACGTCGAGATCCTCGAAGGCCCGGCGCTGAGCGAATCTCTCAGACACGGGGTCACGTCGATCTTTGTCGGATCGTGTTCCCTGTCCACCATTCACGCCAGCCCGTCGGACGCCGGCGACCTTTTCGGCCGCGTCGAAGCTATTCCACGCAAGCACGTCGTCGAAGCACTCACGCGGGCCAAGACCTGGAACTCCGCGAGAGAGTATGTTGCTGCGCTCGAGGCGCTTCCGCTAGGTCCCAATGTTGCAGCCTTCATCGGACACTCCGACATGCGAGCCGCCGAGATGGGACTGGATCGTGCTACCCGGAAGGACGTGCACCCCACCGACACCGAACTCGCGTCGATGGAAGCACAGTTGACCGAAGCTCTCGACGCAGGATTCGTCGGGATGTCCAGTCAGCAATTGTTGTTCGACAAACTCGACGGTGAGACCTGCCGCTCACGCACGCTGCCGTCGACGTATGCAACCACGAAAGAACGACGCCGACTCAATGCGATCCTGCGCCGCCGAGGACGGGTATTTCAGGCCGGACCTGACCTCTCCAACCCGATGAGTACCGGAGCTATGGCGTTCTCCAGCGCGGGTATCTGGCGTAAGCGACTCAAGACGAGCATGCTTTCGGCGGCCGACATCAAGTCCAACAAGTTGGCCGTGGTGATCCTCGGCCCACTGGCACACTTGGTCAATCGACTCGGCGGCGACCTGCGCTGGCAGCACCTGCCAGTTCCCTTCGAGGTATATGCCGACGGCATCGACCTGGTTGTCTTCGAGGAGTTCGGATCCGGCGCTGCAGCACTGCATCTGACCGACGAGATGGAACGCAACGTCCTGATGCAGAGTGAGAAGTACCGTCGACAGTTCCGCAAGGACTACGATCAAAAATTCGGCGTCAAAGTCTGGCACCGCGACTTCTTCGACGCCGAAATCGTTTCCTGCCCCGACGAATCCCTTGTCGGCAAGAGCTTCGGGCAGGTCGGTGTCGAACGAGGCGGCCTCCACCCTGTCGATGCATTCCTGGATCTGGTCCTCGAACACGGCACGAAAGTGCGTTGGCGCACAACCATCTCGAACCACCGACCGGAGATTCTGGACAAGTTCGCCCAGGACAACGGTGTCCAACTCGGGTTCTCCGACGCCGGAGCGCATTTGCGCAACATGGCGTTCTACAACTTCGGCTTACGACTACTACGACGTGTCTACGATGCCCAAAAGGTCGGCCGTCCCTTCATGACCGTCGAGGCAGCGGTGCATCGCCTCACCGGCGAACTCGCCGAGTGGTACGACGTCGATGCCGGGCACCTTCGATTAGGTGACCGCGCCGATCTGGTTGTGATCGATCCCGCCCATCTCGACGATTCACTCGAGACGTACGCCGAAAGTCCGGTCGCGGAGTACGACAACCTCTCCCGCATGGTCAATCGCAACGATCAGACCGTCACCGCAGTGTTCGTCGGCGGCGAGTACGTCTTCGGCCACGGAGAAGCAGCACCCGTTCTCGGCAACCGCCGAACCGGAAAGTTCTTGAAAGCAGGTGCCCATTAACACGTCCAGATTTGCCGGCAAAACCGCGGTTGTCACCGGCGCAGCATCAGGTATCGGTGCAGCCATCGCACTACGACTTATCGGCGAAGGCGCACAGGTAGCCGGAATAGACATCGATGCAGAGGGTTTGAAGGAGATAGCCTCCCAGCACAGCGCGTCTTTCCTCGCCGTTCCCGCTGACGTCACCAAGGAGTCCGATGTTGCCGAGGCTATTGCCGCTGCGGCAGCGGAATTCGGCGGTATCGATCTGGCTTTCAACGTTGCCGGGGCGTCGCGGGTTGGGCAGATCGTCGACCTCGACGAGGCCGACTGGGACTTCACCATCGACCTGGTGCAGAAGGGCGTCTTCCTCTGCACCAAACATGAAGCGCGGCATATCCGAGAGCATGGTCGCGGTGGTGCGATAGTCAACGTGTCCTCATTGAACGCGCACGTGCCGAGCCCCTATGGGAGCGCGTACGCGACAGGCAAAGCCGGGGTCGAGATGTTCAGCAAGAATGCCGCGATCGAACTCGCTGCGTCGGGGATCCGGGTCAATGCCGTTCTACCCGGCCTGGTCGACACGCCACTGGTCGCGCCGGTCATGAACTACGAACCCGCCCGCGACATGTTTCTCAGCCGAATCCCCATGTCCCGAGCGGCAACTCCCGACGAGATCGCGGGCCCCTGCCTCTATCTCGCCAGCGACGACGCCTCGTACATCACCGGAACCAGTCTGGTCGTCGACGGCGGCTGGGAGGTCTCGAACTACCCGGATCTGACGACGCTGGGCAACTAGGTTCAGTTGCCGGGCAACACACATTGAGTATCGAGGCCGAGGACGTGGTTGAGCCGGCCGAAGGCCAACCACGATCCGAGGCACATACTCAACTCGACGATTTCTCGCTGGGAGTAGTGAGCTGTCATACGTTCCCAGAACTCGTCGTCGAGCCCGTGGTGGTCGAGGGCGTACCTCTCGGCGTATTCGGCAGCGAGGCGCGTCCTGACGTCGAAGGCATCTGTGGTGCGCCAGTCGGTGACAGCCTGATCGAATGTCGACTCCACAGTCTCGCCGTCACGCTCGGTGCGCCAGTCCTGACAGAAGATGCACCCGTTGATCTGAGCGATCCGAAGCCTGGCCGCCTCGAACTCGCGGAGTCCGAGAGTGCCGTCCGTGTAGACCTTTTGGGAGAACCCGGCGGCCGCGGGCCCGATGCCGGGAACCATCTCGCCCCACACGTAGCCGATCGGGTTCTTGCCTTCGGGTATGTCGATATTCATGTGAGTACCTCCGAGTTTCGGGCACCGAGCTTGCCGACGCCGGGTGTGAGCGGAACGTCCAGCGCGTCGTAGAGGCCGGGTTCAGCCTTACGTAGCCACGGAATTGCGTTGACGAGACGTCCTACGGCCGTGGCATTTCCACCGGCCGCGCGGTTTCCACCTTCATCGGTGGCTTCGACGTTGATCTCGATTCGTGGTCGTCCTTCGACGATCACCTTGTGCGCGCCGTCGCCTCCGTCTGGCGGGAGCGGCCAGTCGCGGGCACAGGACGGATGAATACGCGTGACGTGTTCGATCACGATCAGGGGTTCCCCGCCGACGATTCCCTGAACCTCGAATCGCAGTGCGCCTTGGGTGCCGGCCGCGAACTCCCCCATATGTTCGGTCGACACGGTTTCCTCGAGCGGGCGGCGCAGCAAGGTCTCGCGGATCTCGTCGAGTTCCACCCCGAGCGCTCGGGCGATGAGCCGAATCTGCCCGCCCCAGACCATGGTGGGAACACTGGGCGCGACCATCGGAGGTTCGTAGTCCATCGGCTGACCCATCCCGATCAGGTAGCGGACAGAATCCGGCTGTTCGTAGGTCGTGTAGTCGAAGATTTCCTGACACCGGATCTGGTCGATTGTCCCCGCGAGCCCGCTGACGAGAATCGGCAGGATGTCGTTGCCCCAGCCTGGGTCGATACCGGAGACGAACAGAGCGCCGCCGCCCGCCTTGGCTGCAGCTTCAACGGGATCACGAAGTTCGGGAGGCGCAGATTTCGGGTCGTACAGCGCATATACCGACGGCGTGACCACTACAGCTCCAGCGGCCAGCGCCCGCGTGATGTCGGCAACAGCGTCATCGGGCCGAATGTCGCCGGACGCCGCGTAGACCACCGCGCCGGGGGACGCTGCGAGCACGGCATCGGCGTCGTCGGTAGCCGCGACGCCCAGGTGCACTCCCAGATCCGCGAGGTCACCGGCGTCTCGCCCGACCTTTGCAGGGTTGGCAACGATGACGCCGACAAGTTCGAGGGCCGGATTGGCTGTCACAGCGCGAATCGATGCACGCCCGACGTTGCCGGTACCCCACACGACAGTCGGAATCTTGGACTCGGCTTCATTCGAAACTGCACCCATCAATCGGACATTACCCAGCTCAGCGCGTCAGGTCAGCAGAACTGCAAGAATTCGTTTCACTTCATCCGGTCAAAAATGCCATTGCCTGCGCAGTCAGTGCACCGTCACCCCGCCTCCGGTACGTCTCGGCGGGTCGGCCGTTACCTGGCCTGCTCATCTCGCCGGTACTTTCGAGCGCGTCGAACACCTGCCGGCGGAAGCTGTCCTTCTGGAACGGACGATCGAAGATCACCTCGTACAGTCCCCGAAGTTCGGCGACGGTGAACGTCCCGCCCGACAATCCGTCCGGATCCACGTACGACGCATACCTCGTGCGTAGGTCCGTGACCGCGAGTCGCACCATGTCGGCGTGATCGAATGCGAGTCCGCTCACTGCCTCGTCGTCGTACACATCGACGAGAAGCGCCGAATCGGGCAGTGCCGATTCCGGTAGGCAAGCCGTGTGTGCGACCGACAAAACCCATCCACGGTCGTCGCGGTCCGGTCGGTCGAAGATCGCCAACTGGTGAAAGCTCGTCTGGGCCAACTCTGCCTTGACCGACAGGGCACGATCGGCTGCGGCCGTGAGCAATTCGCGTTCGTGCAGAAATGTTCCCGGTAGCGCCAGCGCACCGAGACGGTGCCGAACCACCAGAACTTTCAGAGATCCACCGCTGTACGTCAGCACCGCGACGTCCACTGCCACAGACGGACGCGGATAGTCCGTCAATCGCTTGCCGCTCGTGTCTGTCCATTTATTCACCCTTGCATGTTATCTCAAATATGATCTATGGTTAGCGCAAAGTTGATCAAACGATCATCGCGAACCGAAGAGGTGGCTATGAAACTCACCGCACAGCAGTCCGATCGAGCGGCCGGCGTTCTGCTCGGCACCGCAGCAGGAGACGCACTCGGCGCCGGCTACGAATTCACCTATCCGAAGGCCGAGATCGACATCGACATGATCGGTGGCGGCCCGTTCAACTGGGCACCGGGAGAATGGACCGACGACACCTCGATGGCAGTTGCGATCGCCGAGGTGGCCGCTACCGGAATCGACATCGTAAGCTCTGGCGGTCTTGATGCCATTGCAGCACAGTTCATCCGGTGGTACGACTCGACGCCCGCGGACATCGGCAACCAGACGCGAGCAGTGTTGTCTGCCCGCTCCGAAAGCGCAGCGGCGATGGCGGATCGTGCGCGGGCGATCAGCGGCCGCAAGGCCGGCAACGGCTCGCTCATGCGGACTGCTCCCGTCGCCCTCTCCTACTTGGACGATGCAGAAGGTGCCAGGTCGGCAGCGCACCGGATCAGTTCACTCACGCACGACGACCCGCGTGCCGGACAGGCGTGCGAGTTGTGGACCCATGCCATCCGCCATGCCGTTGTCGCCGGCAACTTCGACGGTGTTCGCGGCTTCCTCTCCGTTGCCGATCAGGACGTCGCCGAATACTGGGGCCCGCTGCTCCATCAGGCCGAAACCGGGAACCCGCAGGACTTCTCCAAGAACGGTTGGGTGGTGCATGCACTTCAGACTGCTTGGTGGGCCATCACTTCCACGGACAATGCCGACGCTCGCCACCTCCAGTACGCATTGGAAGCAGCCGTACGAGCCGGCGGGGACACCGACACGACTGCGGCCATCGCGGGTGGCCTCCTCGGCGCCCGCTGGGGAGCGTCGGCGGTTCCCGCCCGCTGGCGCCGAATCATGCACGGCTGGCCGGGATACCGTTCCTCCGATCTGGTTCGCCTGGCGATCAAGACTGCTCGCGGCGGTACCGACGACAAGAACGGATGGCCGTCGACGGCAGAACTCGATTACTCGAAATTCCGCGGGACCCACCACCTGACCACACATCCGCACGACGACGGCGTCATGCTCGGCGGCGTCGATGCGGTGTCCACTGCAGACTACGACGCCGTGGTCAGCCTGTGCCGCATGGGAACACGGCAGGTCAGCTCCGATCACGTCGAGTTCTGGTTGGTCGACGACGGTCACGATTCCAACGCCAACCTCGAGTTCGTTCTCGACGACGCAGCGCGCACCGTCCAGGCGTTGCGGGCCGAGGGAAAGCGCGTACTCCTTCATTGCGTTCAGGCGCACAGTCGCACACCGTCGGTTGCGGCGCGATACTCGATGTTGATCGGACGTGACCCCTACGACGTACGCTCGGCTATGCCGTGGGCTCGCCCGAAGCGTGAACTCTGGAACACGGCAGTCGGAAACACAGCCGTCGGAAACACAGGAGGATCCATGCCCGCTATTACAGTCGTCGAAGGTGACATCACGACGCTGACCGTCGACGCCATCGTCAATGCGGCCAACTCCAGGCTCCTCGGCGGTGGCGGTGTCGACGGCGCGATCCACCGAGCCGGAGGACCGGAGATCCTGAAGGCCTGCGAGGTATTGCGCAACACCAGCCTTCCCGACGGCCTCCCGGTGGGTGCGGCCGTGGCCACCACCGCGGGAAAGCTCCACGCCAAGGCCGTGATTCACACCGTCGGCCCGAGGTATTCGCGCTCCGAGGACCGATCCGGATTGCTTCGGTCGGCGTACACCCGCAGTCTCGCCGTTGCCGACTCGATCGGCGCACGAACCGTCGCCTTTCCGTTGATCTCGGCAGGGGTTTACGGCTGGCCGAAGGAAGATGCGGTCCGACAGGCCGTTTCAGCGATTCGCACGGCGAAGACCGAGGTCGAGACGGTCACACTGGTCGCATTCAACAAGGAGACGGCAGAACTGATGCGCCGCGCGATCGCCTGACCGTTTACCGGGCCCACTTCACGCCACGTTAAAGCAGTGCAGAGCGGTCAGACAAGTGGAGAAATTTCGCCGGTTGGACGTTTGTCCAACAATTTGTCCGAATCGCATATTTCGCGGCTCGCTCTGTGTTCTACTCCTCTCCAGGGTTTGAGCTGGTGGTGAGCAAACGACGAAGACGTATTCGCTTCTCTGTCAGCTCGAGGCCGGTTCCCGGACCCGGCTTCAAGCCGAGAGCTCGATCTTTTCGAGCGCTACTCAAGGAGAATGTGAATGGTGTCGACGTTGATGCGCCGAGGAGTAGGGGTGGCCGCATCCTTGACCGGATGCGTTGCCCTGGTCGTCGGCGGAGCGGGAGTTTCATCCGCCGCTGATGTGAACCTTCCGTTCACGGCATCGTGTCACGGGTGGCAGTTCCCCGGTCCGATCACACACAACGAGACGCGTGATTCCGGCGTCACGATCAGTGCCCCGACCGTGGTTCCGCCGAACTCGACCTTCACCTACCGACTCGCCCCCAAGCCGATGACGGTCCCCAATGACGGCTACGACCTCAGGTCCGTCGTGAACTGGACACGTCTCAAGTTCGATTTCGACATCCCTGCAGGCACCTCTTACGTGGGGGCGCAGATCGTGGCCGGCACCAGCTCGAATCTGGGTGGGGTCGCCCCGACGATCACGCGGGTGAACGATGCCGGTTCACCCGATCCGAATGGGACGCATCTTCGTATCTCCGGCAACAACATCACGGCAGGCAACGGACCCAACACCGACGACAACGGCGGCGGCGGAATCGAGGTCGGTGGAGGAAAGACGTTCCAGCTCCCGGCAGTCGACGTCACCGTCACGTCAGGGGCTGTGGGAACCCAGATCAAGCCCATGCTCCGCGTTTCCGACACCAACTCCGGTTCCTACGACAGTGCCGCCAACTACCTGACCTTCCTGCAACAGGAAACCCTGCTCGGCGGCGTCAAATACTGGCTGACCACCAATTGCTCACCACGCGACAATCGTTCGGCCGGATTGAACGCAGGCGGCCAGCCGCTCGCCGTGATCAATGTCGACTCCAGCCTCGCTCAGACACAGACGCGAATCGACGCACCCGGTAAAGCTGTCGTCGGTGACTCCGTGGAACTGACGGCGACGGTCACTCCGTGGCCGTCGGGAGGAACAGTGCAGTTCCGTGACGGAGGGGTCGACCTCGGCGCTCCGGTGGCCGTCGTCAACGGCGTCGCGAAGGCCAACCGCACGATGACAACAGTGGGCGACCACAACATCACGGCGTACTACACGGGATCTGCAGGCTTCATGGAGTCGATGTCGGGCGCCGTGACGATCAACGTCGTCGAACCGTCCGAGCCCGAGCCGGGCACCGGTAGCCTCGGCAGCCTTGGTACCCCGGGATTCGGGTCGTGAAAACTGTGAACAGAAACCAGGATTCGTCGATGAACTCGAAACTGTTACGCGGCTCTGCGATTGCAACCGTCTCGGTACTGGCCGGCGGGTTGTTCGCGATCGCCGGCGGCGGGACCGCCTCTGCTGCCCCCGAGACCAAGAGCGTGGCCTTCACAACTGCATGCCATGTGCGCGAGATGGACGGTGCGGCAAGCCCGATCACGTTCAACGAGACGCTCGGCTCGGGGGTCACCATCACCGCGCCGACCACCGCGGCACCAGGTGAGACCGTCACCTACCGCGTGCAGCCGAACGAGATGAAGGCAAACGGCGGCGGCCATGCCAGCCGTGGAGTCGTGCATTGGGCCCGGATCAAGTACGACTTCGACATCCCGTCGGGCGTCGAATTCGTGAGTTCGCAGCTTGTGGCGGACAGTGCGTACGGCCTCGGATCCGACAGTGCCACTCCAACAGTCACACAGATCGACGACGGCGGTAATCCATCGGCATCCGGTACGCACCTGCGTATCTCCGGATCGAATCGGACCATCGGAAACGGTCCGTCCTCCGCGGTTCGATCGAGTGACGGCATCATCGTCGGTGCCAACACCAAGTTCCGACTCCCCGCAGTCGACGTCACAGTCAAAGCCGGTGCGGCTGGTAGCGAGATCAAGCCTTCGCTGCGAGTTTCCGATCCCGGCTCCGCCAACTACGACGACGACCGAAATGCGCTCACATTCGTCCAGCGCGAGAAGGATGTCTTCACAGTCAACTACTGGGAGCGCTACAACTGCTCCCCGCGGGACAACAGGAACTCCGGCCTCAACGCCGGTGGGCAGGCCCTGACCACCATCTACGTCAGCCAACCGACAACCACCACAATCCAGATGCCCGACTCGATCCAAGCCAGCACACCGACAGAGCTTGTCGCAAAGGTGGATCCGGCTCCGGTCAACGGAAACGTGCAGTTCAGGGTGGACGGCGCTGACGTCGGTACACCTGTCACGCCCGGTGCCGACGGCACTGCCCGGCTACCGCATACCTTCTTCACCGCCGGAACCGCGCGGGTCTCCGCAACGTTCCAGGGAGTCAACGGATTCCAGAGTTCCAACTCGACAGAGACGATGGTCACGGTGACTGCCGCACCTGTCGTCAAGCAGACCGACACTGCCGTGAACGTTCCTACCGATGCAAAGACGGGCGTATCGGTGTCGCTGAGGGCGCAGGTCACGCCGACCCCCACTGGTGGCACTCTCCAGTTCAAGGATGGCGCTGCAAACATCGGTGCCCCGATCCCGGTGGGCGCTGACGGAAAAGCCACTCTGGAACACGCATTCACCTCGGCCGGATCTCATGCAGTGTCGGCCTACTACTCCGGCGCAACAGGATTCATGCCGTCGATGGCATCGGCCCAAACGGTCACCGTGTCTGATCCCGCGCCGTCCGATGTCACCACCTCGACCTCACTGGCAGCTCCCGCGACGGCCAAGCAGAATGTCGCGGCAGAACTTTCCGCAACGGTCAGTCCTAATCCGGGCGGGGGTTCGGTTCAGTTCTTCGACGGTGACCAACCCATCGGACAACCCGTTGTCGTCGGAGTCGACGGTGTGGCGCGACTGACGCACACTTTCGCATCGACGGGCGACCATCCGATCAAGGCGGCATACGCCGGGCGAAGCGGATTCACGCAGTCTGCGTCGGACGAATCCATCGTAAAGGTTTCTGCTGCGCCTGATGATGGCGGAAACGGCGGCTCGGGCAGCCTCGGTTCGCTGGGCGGTCTCTTCGGTTCCTGATCGCATTTCTCTCGACACTGTTGCCGCTGCACCGATTCGGAGCAGCGGCAACAGCATGTCGCGGCCGTAGTCATAGCACTGATTGATTGATCGATGGAGCACAAGTGTCCAGGAATTCCTTTTCTCGACGGTCGTTTCTCGCCGCCGGGGTCGGCGCGACTGCAGTCGCCGCCGCTTCCCTTCTGCCGCCGTCGCTTCAACGTGCACTGGCGACACCCGCAAACTCCGGCGGGCTCGATTCGATCGAGCATGTTGTCCTCGTCATGCAGGAGAACAGATCTTTCGACCACTACTACGGCGCTCTGAGGGGTGTTCGCGGCTTCGGGGATCCGAATGCGTTGCGTCTACGCAGCGGCCAAAGCGTCTTCGAACAACCCGGACCTACCGGTCCTGTGCTCCCCTTCCCCATCCGCGATTCCGCTGCAGCACAACGCATGGACACCCAGAACGTCACCGGGCTGGATCACAGCTGGGCGGGCGGACATGCCGCACTCGCCGACGGCTGGCACGACGGTTGGATTGCGGCAAAGACCGGTACGACGATGGCGTACTACGACCGGCAAGACATTCCCTTTCATTACGAACTGGCGGACTCGTTCACGATCTGCGACGCCTACCACTGCTCCGTTCCGACGTCGACGAGCCCCAACCGGAATTATTGGGTCTCTGGATACACCGGATACGAGCCACTTTCGCCTAATCCGACCCAATCGGTCCTGCCTTCGGATCCGCCCGGCCCCGAGGGAAGAGCTGTAACCAATGCTGCCTACAACCCCTGGCACGCCGGCTACGGATGGACGACGGTTCCCGAGCGGTTGCAGTCCGCCGGCATTTCCTGGAAGACCTACCAAGAGTGGGACAACTTCGGAGACAACAACCTCGAATACTTCACTGCCTTCAAGAAAGTGGCGGCAGGGCTGCTTGGTCGGCCAAGCCTGCTCCCCTACGAACTGCAGACCTTGGCCGGGTTCTATCTCGCCCTGCCGTCGATGCCGGCGCCGGTCCAGGACGCAGCGGTACTGGCCCTCGAGAATGCTGCAGACCAACTGTCGCCTGCTGATCGCCAACTCTACGATCGCGCACTGTACCGATCCCGGCCCGGCACACTGGCCGCCGAGTTCAGGAAGGACGTCGAGTCGGGCCGACTGCCGCAAGTCAGTTATCTCGTTCCGTCCGAAGTGGATTCGGAGCACCCATCGGGATCGTCACCTGCGGCGAGCGCAACACTGCTCTATCAAGTGCTCGACGCCGTCGCCTCCGATCCCGATCTGTGGGCGAAGACGGCCGTGATCGTCAACTTCGACGAGAACGACGGGTACTTCGACCATGTACCGCCACCTCGACCGCCGCGCTCGGTCGAAACCGAATGGGTCGGCAATCAGCCGCTCGGCCTCGGCCCGAGGGTGCCGATGACGATCATCTCGCCGTGGACTGTTGGCGGTTTCGTTTGTTCACAAGTGTTCGACCACACGTCCGTCACGCAATTCCTGGAGAAGCGGTTCGGAATCACGCAGCCGGAAATCGACCCGTGGCGACGCACGGTGAGTGGCGACCTGACGTCGGCGTTCGACTTCGCCAACCCGCGTAGCCGACCGACTTTGGCGCGCCCGCAGCCCACTCCGCCTCTGGAACCGCGGTGGACACCGACCCCACCCACCGAACAGAGAATGCCCCTGCAGGAAAGCGGCACTCGACCAGCACGGGCCCTTCCCTATCAGCCCGACGCCTACACGACGGTGAACCCGGAAACCGGCTCGTTGACGGTCCATCTGGTCAATGCCGGTGCCGCATCAACTCACCTGGACTTGTACCCGTACGCAGGTGAGTTCGACGAGCCACGGCATTACGACCTCCTGGGCGAGGTCGATGACACCGTTGCGCTCAGTGATCGCGTCTACAGCCTGACCCTGTTGGGTCCCAATGGTTTCAGGCGCGAGTTCAGTGGAGCTACAGACAGTGCGGCAGCCTCGCTCGACGTCTCGACAACCATCGACGCAGGGTCGCGCGCGCTTGTACTGACCGCGAACAATTCCGGAAGTCGTGCACTCTCCGTCGACGTCGACGGGGACCGACGGAAGCTCGCTGCCGGCGCACGCGGCCGGTGGGCGGTGGCGTCGGCGGACGGCTGGTATCAGGCCACCGTGACGGTCGACGAAGATCTTGAATTCAAGCGCGTGCTCGTCGGACACATCGAAAACGGGCGTACCAGCGTAAGCCAACCGACGTGAATCGACACCGAGTGATCAAGACCAGGGCTGAATCCTCAGTCGGACAAGTCAATCCATCCACACATCCAGGAGGAGTTTCCGTGCGCCGTATCCCGCTCTCAGCATTGATAGTCGCGGGCTCACTGATACTGGGCGGCGGCATTGCCGCGGCTCAGGGCAGCCTGCCCACGTCGGGGAGCGCCGGTGGCACTTCGATGTCGCCGTCGTACCTGACCGATGACGCCGGCCGCTCCTTGATCCTGCGAGGGTTCAACACGGCGTCGAGCGCAAAAAGCGCACCCGACGGCATGCCGAAGTTCACCGAAGCCGACCTCGAGCGCGAACATGCAGACATGGGAACAAATTTCGTGCGGTTCCTGATCTCCTGGCGTTCGGTCGAACCGGAACCAGGACAGTACGACCAGGAGTATCTCGACCGCGTCGAGGACCGGGTCAGCTGGTATGCCGAGCGCGGCTACAAGGTCATGCTCGACATGCATCAAGACGTCTATTCCGGCGCGATCACACCAGAGGGCAACAGCGGCAACGGCGCAGGCAACATCGGCAACGGCGCACCGGCCTGGGCGACATACATGGACGGCCTTCCGGTCAGCCCTCAAGACCGCTGGGAGCTGTACTACATCCAACCCGGCGTGATGCGCGCATTCGACAACTTCTGGAACACCACCGGCCAACACCCCGAACTGGTCGAGCACTACGCGAACGCATGGCAGGCGGTGGCCGAACGTTTTGCAGGCAATGACACCGTCGTGGCCTACGACCTGATGAACGAGCCGTGGGGCGGTTCCCTCCAAGGCCCCGCATTCGAAGGTGGGCCCCTCGCTGCCCTGTATCAGCGAACCACCAACGCCATCAGGGAAGTTGATCAGGACAGCTGGGTGTGTGTGGCCCCGCAGGCCGTCGGCGTCAACCAAGGTGTCCCCAGCGGACTGACGAAGATCAACGACCCACGAGCCGGCGAACAGCGAATCGCCTACTGCCCACACCTGTACCCACTGCCCCTCGACCTCGGTGACGGATACTCCGGCCTCTCACGCACCCTCACCGACGCGACCATCGACACCTGGCGCGACAGCGTCGAACACATCGCCGGAAACGTACTCGGCGGTGTCCCGGTCATTCTCGGCGAATTCGGGCTCGACACAACACTGCCCGGCGCAACCGACTACATCGACCGCGTCTACACGACCGCCCGAGAACTCGGCGCGGGCGTCTCCTACTGGTCCAGTGATCCCGGGCCTTGGGGCCCGTACCTGCCGGACGGAACACAGACACTCCTCGTCGACACCCTGAACAAGCCGTATCCGCGTGCCGTCGCTGGCACACCCACCGAATGGTCCTCGAGCGTCGACCGCCTTCAGCTGACGTTCACCCCGAACCCCGCGGTGACGGCGCCGACGGAGATCTACCTACCCGAGAGCGGCTTTCCCGGCGGCGTCAACGTCGCAGGCGCCGACATCGTGAACTGGAACCCCCAAAGCCGTCTTCTCACAGTGGAAACCGCGGACGACGCGGGCCCCGTCACAGTCACGGTGACGCCGGCAAGCTGATCGCGAGCGTCGAAGTTCCTGGATACTTGTCCAGTTCTTTCGTAACGTACAAGCGACGGGTGATCAGCCGACGGAAGGCGAGTATGTCCACGGAGAAGATGTCTGTCCAAGATCGTGTTGCGCGGGTGGTGCTCGATGTCGTTGGCGCCTTACCGACCGGCGCGCAGCGCATTCTCGGTGGCAAGCCGAAGGAGATCGACGGACAGACTCTGCACCCCGAGATCCAGCTTGCACTGCGATTGCTCTCGGCAGTGGAAGGTACGAGCTTCGAGCATCTTCCGGTCGAAGAGGGACGAGCTCAGATCGACGCCGAATCGCGACTGTTCGGCGGTACGCCCATCGACATCGAAACGGTTCGCGACCTCGAGATCCCGGCCGGGGACCACGCGATTTCCGCTCGGCTGTATCGCCCCGCCGGGGTCTCCACGCCCGCTCCACTTTTGGTGTACTTCCACGGCGGCGGGTTCGTCCTCGGCAGCCTCGAGAGCGGCGACAGTGTGTGCCGCTTCCTGGCCCGCCACGGCGAAGTCAGTGTGCTGTCGGTGGACTACCGGCTGGCACCGGAGTTCCCCTTTCCCTCCGGGGTCGACGACGCCGTCGCCGCATTCCGGTACTGCGTCGAACATGCCGCGGAACTGGGCGCCGATCCGAAATCCATTGCAGTGGGCGGAGACAGCGCCGGCGGGAACCTGGCTGCCGTCGTCGCGCAGTCCACGACCGAAGACGACGTCAAACCCGCATTCCAACTGCTCTTCTTTCCCTGGGTGGACCTTTCGTCGAAGCGCCCGTCGCACAAGATGTTCGGCACCGACTTCTTTCTCACCGACGCCCAACTCGACTGGTATGCAGCCCATTACCTGTCGGGCGGCACTTCGGCTCTCGACCCGCGAGTCTCACCGCTGCTCACTCCGGACCTGGCCGGCCTACCGCCCGCGTACGTTGCGGTCGCCGGTTTCGACCCACTACGCGACGAGGGCGAAGCGTATGCGAACCGGCTGCGAGAGGCCGGAGTCCCGGTCGCACTGAGGCGTCACAGCGGTTTGATCCATGCCTTCGTCAACACCACCGGCGTCGGCCACACCGGACAAGACGCGATGTTCGAGGCCTGTGGCGCTCTGCGAGTTGGACTTTCGGGCCCGCGCTGAGGGCACCTCAGGAAACGGGGAGTGCCAGATCCGCCCACTCGACCATCGCTTCGAGCACGGAGCGCAGTTCCATCCCCGTCGCGGTGAGTTCGTACTCCACTCGCGGCGGCACCTCGGCGTAAGCAGTCCGGGTCACCAGGTCGAACTCCTCGAAACGTTTGAGCCTGGCCGACAGTGTCCTTGGACTGATGCCGGGCAAAGCGCGTCGTAGTTCCGTGAAGCGCATGGGGCCGTGCGTGAGCTCACGAACGATCAGCGTTGCCCACGGCCCGTCCAGGACCAGCAGGAAGCGCGCGACGCCGCACTCCGGAAGCACGTGACCTGATTCACTCATCGATTCCCCATTAGTTCACTTGAAGTAACTGGTTCCCGATGTGAACTATAGGCGTCATGACTTACACAGTGCATGGCGCCACCGGCGCACAGGGCTCTCCCGTTCTCGCAGGATTGGTCGCGGCTCTCGCCGGATCGGCAGGGGCCGAAGTCCGAGCAATTACCCGTAACCCTGACCAGACGTTCGAGGGTGCGAACACCGTCGTCGCGGACAATGCGTCAGTCGACTCTCTCGCCGACGCTTATCGCGGGGCGGACGGGGTGTTCTTTCACCTGCCACTCGCCGGCGACACCGAGACGCTAGCTGGTTATGCCCACAATGTTCTGGCTGCAGCGAGAGCGGCGCGCCCTTCGCGGTTCGTGATCTCTACCAGCGGCACGGTGATCGGCGACGCTACTTCGCCGCTTGCCGGTCCCAACACACCCGTTCTCTCCGAGCTCGTCGACGGACTTCGCGCCGAAGGCATCGCGGTGACCGTTCTGACCCCACGTTTGTTCCTCGAGAATCTTCTTCTGCCCACTGTGCTGTCGGGAGTGAAAGACGAAGGCGTCCTGCGTTACCCACTGCGTGCCGATCTCGCGGTCGCATGGAGTTCACATCTCGACGTCGCTGATGCAGCCGTCGCGGCCCTGACTCTCGACGTAGCACCGGACGCGGTCGACATCGGACAGATTCCGGCGATCACCGGTATCGAATTGGCCGAGGCATTCGCCGAACACTTCTCGCGCGCGGTAACTTTCGAAGCCGTAACACCCGATGCCTTCGGTGCATCGATTGCGCCGATCATCGGAGCGGGTGCAGCAGCCGGGGTTTCCCAGCTCTACACGGGACTCGAATCTGCCGACAGCGTCGCGTTCGACTCCGCGACGGGTTCTACTGCTGCCTTGGGTATCACTGCCCGCAGCACGCGGGCCTGGCTGGCAGATCTCGGGGTGAACTGACCGGACAACGCAAAAGGCCGGCTCCGCGAAGTATCGCGTGGAGCCGGCCGATTTCCGGGGTTACCGGTGCGTGCGGGTCTTCAACTGGCGGTTCAGCTGCCGACTCCCGAAGTCCAGACCGGCACCGTCACTGGTGGCCAGCACGGTGAGTCCAGCGGCGACCAGCAACGAAATAAGCACAACGCTCATGGTGAGTCACCTTTCTTCCTGTCGTGAAACGGTTTTGCGCCTCCGGGAAATGCCGACATATCCGGCACCCCACTTCAGCTGACCTCAAAGTATCTGTAACTATGGGTTACGCGCAATGTGTGGTCCCTCACCTGAAAGCGCAGGGTGATGCGCAGATCACGCTGCATTCGATGGCGGACTTACCCGGCCAGAACCATGCTCACGAACTCGTCGGCGAGCGCGTGAGCGTCCGCACCGCTGCCAGGAACCACATCTGGCGCACTGTGCACCAATTGCATCTGCCCCAGGTACATCGAATAGGCAAGTACGCCACGATGTTCCGCTTTCTGCCTGTCCATCCCCAGATCGACCAACAACGTCACGATGTAGGCGACTCGACGCTCGGTGACACGTCGAACCGCCGCCGAAACCACAGGATGGTCGATCCCGGCAAGCAGTTCCAACTCCGCACGGCGACCGGCCAGTCCGGTTGTGACCGCGTCGACCAGGCGACGCAACCTCACCTCTGCCGGTTCGCCGGAGGCCTCGACGGAAGAGATCAGTCGCTCGGTTGCCAGAACTTCCCATCGATCGAGCGCAGCCTGCAGCAATTCGTCACGGTTCGCAAAGTGCCAATAGAAGGAACCCTTGGTCGATCCCAGCGTGCGTGCCACCTTCTCCACAGCGACGGCACCTGGCCCGTGGCTGGTCAGAGCCTCGAAAGCAGCATCGATCCACTGATCGCGGGAGAGTCGGGCGCGGGCATTCGTCACCTCCGTACGGTACCGTATGGGTAAGTTCCATACGGCACCGTACGGAGGATGAAATGACACTCGCATTCAAGGCAATGCCTGCACCGGACTGGGCAGAAGCCACCACGATCACCATCCCGTCTGTTCCGACCCATACATCCGAGGAGTGGGCGCAGGCCGTCTTCGACGTCAGGAATGTCCCCGCACCAGTCCTCGCGATGTTCTGGCTCAGGGAGCGGGTAGTCGGACTGCTCGGCATCGCCAAGGGACGCCCGGACACCTTTACCGTCGACAAGATCGCCGACGGAGAGGCCCTCATCGAGGCGGACGAGAAACACCTACGATTCGTCGCCTCGGTTCAGGCCGACAACGACGCCGGTCTCCTGCACGTCGTCACTGCCGTGGAGCTGAAGAACCGCGCGGGCCGAATCTACTTCGCACCAGTTCAGGTACTGCACGGCGTGATCACGCGGGCAATGATGACGTCTGCTCGAAAGAGACTGTGCACGTGATCAACCGTCCGGACCGCCCTTGAGTTCGAGGCTGATCTGATCGGCGTCCAGCGCGGCCAGTGCCGATCCGAGCATCCGTGCGTCGAACAGGCAGTCGTCCCGCGCGTCGAGTAGCGCTTGGCGCTGCGCGTCGATCACGTCGAGCCGGGTCTTCTTCTTCGACTGCCCCTCGGGTGGAACGAAACTCGCAGAAGCATCCTCGAGTAGAGCGAGCAAACGTCGATGTTCGTCGAGTTCGGAATCGGTGAGGTCCTGCGCTGCCGGACCGACCGCCACTACGACGCGCTTCAACGTCCCACCCTGAAGGATCAACGAGCCGGCTGCGACCAGGAACGCCACCAAGATCAGAAGCGATCGACTCGGAGTGTCTTCCGGAAGAGTCTGCGCGGCAGCCAGAGTGACCGCTCCGCGCATACCGGCCCAGATGACGATCGTCCCTTCACGCCATCCCAACGGCGCGGCAAGGTAGTAATCGATATCGGCAACCGTCCGCCGCACCCGAATCTTGAACCGTTCCATCTGATTCGCCGAAGGCGCCCGGCGCCTGCTACGCCGCCCTTCGTCCGGTGGGTAATCCTCTGGATTTTCGAGACGATTCGCGATGTCGGAGAGTCTGGGTTTCATGCGTTCGCGAAAGTTCGCCCGCGCTTGGAGTGCTCGCAGTAGCGGCGCGACGTACAGAGCCCGAACCAAGATCGTGAGGAACAGTGCACCCGCAGCGACGAAGACTGCGGTGGTGATTCCCTCGTGGTCGACCCGGACATCGTCGACTATCGACGAGAGTTCGAGGCCCATCACCAGGAAGATCGCACCTTCGAGGACCAGTTCGACTGTGCGCCAGTTCTGGGAGTCCGACAACCGATGACGCGGCGAAAGCTTCCGAGGAGCGTCGTAGCCGGTGACGAGCCCGGCCACGACGGCAGCAACCAACCCCGATGCACCCAACTCTTCGGCGGGGATCGCGGCCAGAAACGGCACCGTGAACGAGATGACCGTGTTGACCGTCGAGTCGGTGACACGGGCACGAACCATCAGGTTGACCTTGCCGACGACAACACCGATGACCGCGGCCACGACGACGGCAAAAGCGAACTTGCCCAACACACTCCACAGCGATACCGACGCGGCCGCTCCGGCGATGGCAGTACGCAACAGGACCAGAGCGGTAGCGTCGTTGAGCAGGCTTTCGCCTTCGAGGATCGACACCACCCGCGGCGAGACCGGGAGTTTCTTGACGATGGACGTCGCGACGGCATCCGTCGGGCTCACGATCGCGCCGAGTGCAATGCCCCACCAGATGCCGAGTCCTGGTATCACCCACGAGAAGAACACACCGAGAACCAGCGCACTCACCACGACGAGGAGAACTGAGAGCCCACCGATAGCACCGAATTCACGCCGAAACTCCATCGACGGCATCGAGACCGAAGCTGAGTACAGCAGCGGCGGAAGCACACCCGCGAGAATCCATTCCGGATCGATGTCCACTGCTGGGACAAAGGGGAGGAGGCTGACAACGATCCCGGCCATCACCAGAATCAGCGGCGCCGCGACTCCGATCCGCGCCCCGAGCGTCGAGGCGGCGACGATTCCGAGTAGTCCCAGCACAACGATGATCAGAGCATCCACAGTTCCCCCGCACTCCGGCTTGTGTACCCCGCTCTTTTTACACCTGTGCCGGTGCCGGGGGCGAGACCCGCCACGCGACGGCGATCAGAAGAACCGTGAATGCCGAAGCAGGCCACAGAGCGTGAAGGCCGATCCACCGATGAACGAGCGCACCGACTACCGCGCCCGCGATCAACCCCGCGCACATCCCGAAGTGCTGCAGCCACGCCCACTTCGGGCCGCCCAGAAAGGCTCCGGTGAGACGCTGGCCCATCTTGACCAGCGCACCGGTCATGTACGTGACACCGATCGTCACCTCACCGTCGCGTTGGAACACCGAGTTGACGGCTCCCATCGCCAGGGCCATCGCCGAGATCGCGCCTGGGGTGACGTCGAGGCTGCTCATCACCGAACCGATGGCCAGCAGTCCCGCCACAACCGCAAGCACTGTGACCTTGCGGGTCCGGACGGAGTACCGCTCCGTGAAGTGGGTGACGACGGTTCCCAGCGCGATTCCCAGGAGGAAGAGCACGATGATGCCGCCTGCCACCCGCGCGGTCGACCACACCCCGTCTGCAAATGCGACGCTCGCCTGCGTCATGTTGCCGCTCATGAACGAAACGAAAGGCCCACCGAGCGTGATGAATCCGAGCGCGTCGACGTAACCGGCCAACCCGGCGAGCGCTGTCGCCAGGCCGATCAGCGACCTGCTGTATCCCGTCACCCGACGAGCTCGGTTCAGCTCAGCTTGCTGGTGCGCAGCTCGTGGCCCTTGGACGTCTTGCAGCGGCCGGTCTCGAGATCCCACTGCCAGCCGTGCAGATCACAGGTGAGGTTGGTGCCGTCGACGACACCGAACTTCGACAGGTCAGCCTTGAGGTGAGGGCAACGACGCTGAATCTCGTAGCCACCCAACTCGATAGACGCGCTGTCGTCGTGCGCCTCGGCGAACCAGCCGTCGGCGTATGCGATGCGTTCGTCGGTGAGGCACTTGAAGAACGTGTAGAGGAACTCGTTGTACCCACCGATGCGCCACGCCGTGAAGCGTGTCGACAGGAAAATGGTGTTGACCCAGTCTGGCTCGTCGTCACGCAGAACGGTGCGAACCAGTTCGGGAGCAATGCGGAAGCCGTAGCGGTACTTACCTTCTCCGTCGATGGGCTCGCGAACGATCCGCTTCGGGAAGTCGAGGACGACCGTCTCCTCTCCCATCACGAGTCCGACGGGGTAGCCGATTCCGTCGCAGATCAGATCGGACTGCGCCATGATCGGCTCGAACTTGGCCTTCAGACCGTCGAGCAGCGGCTCGCCTTCGGCCGGAGCCCACGTAGCCTTCTGCGCGGCGATGACCGGTGCCATCTTCTGCGCCATCTTCTCGATGTACTCGGCCTTGTTCGAGAAGATCTTGTCGACGTCCGCGTCCGGGATGGGATGCGTCAGGGCGACCTTCTCACTTCCCCGAAGTTCGACGGCCGAGCCGGGGATCATCAGCAGACCACGATCGTTGCCGTTGATGCGCATCTGCTCGAGGAACGTGATCTGGTCGGGGAAGATGTTTCCCTCGTCGCCGTGATCGTCGTTGAGGTAACGCAGGTCGTCGTCGAGGAAGACCGGCGGGCCGGCCGACGGTACAACCCAGGCAGCGTCGACCTGGGAGATGTAGTTGCGGCAGCGGTCCATGCCGCGCTGACGCTTCTGCTTGCCGAAGTTGCGCTTGGTGCCCTTCGGGATGTCGTAGACCATCGGGTACCAGATCGCGCCCGAGTACTGCAGCAGATGGATGTCGACCTTCCCGAAGGCGTCGGTCAGCGGGTCGAAGTCGACGGGCCTGGCGTCGTTCATGTTGAAACAGGTGGTCTCCCCGTCCGAGACGACCAGGCCTGAGTCACCGATCGGACCGTCCGCGGGAGCGCGCAAAGCGATGATCATGATGTCGAGATCGCCCTTGGGACCGCTGACGGTGTGCTTGACGGAGTCTTCCGTCTCGAAGAACTTGTGGAAGCCGAGCTTCTCGAGCTCACGCTTGAGGTCCGGCACCGGGTAATCGGGGAGCAGGACGGTGGCGTCCTTGTTGACGTGCGCGATCAGGTTCTTCGGATCGAAGTGGTCCTTGTGCAGGTGCGAGACGTAGAGGTAGTCGCAATTGCCCAGCGCGTCCCAGTCCAACTCGGTGTTGTCGGGGAACGGCACCCAGGACGCGAAATACGTCGGGGTCACCCATGGATCACACAGGATGGATCCGGCCTCGGTCTGGATGTGAAATCCTGCGTGGCCGACGCTGGTGATCTGCATTGCAACCTCCGAAATCGTACTGCTGGTGCACCCAGCATAGTCGGCGCCATCAGGGCCAAATCGCGATCGAGGAGGCGGCCGGTTGTGACGTCATGCACGTCAAAGGTCGAAAGTGGGTTGTGATTCAGGCGGGCCGGTGACGCCGACAACACTCTGCGCGCTGGCGTGTTCGCCGTATTTCTTGGCGCTCATGGGAGCTGTTTCGCCATTCCCGAAGGCAGCCCCTAAGGCTAACCTAACAAATATGACTCGACTTCTTTCTCCCTCCACGACCGATCGCGACTACTGGGCGATCGTGGACAACCTGACGCGGCGCGGTTTCTTCGGCGTCGGCGCGGGCGTCGCTGCGGCCGCGTTTCTCGCCGCCTGCAGCAGCACGGAAAGTTCGACGCCCGATAACGCGGAGACCTTCGAGTTCACACGCGGCGACGAGAAGCTGATCATTCCGACGGACCCTCAGAACGTCGTTGCCCTCGATCCACGCGACGGCCTCGAATTGTCGATCCTCGCGGGGTACCCGGTGACCGCCTACCCGACCGGCGCCGCCGAACACCTTCGCCGCGAGGTCCCGGATGCCACCGGTGTCGAGATTTTCGCCGAAGGTGCTTCGGATCCCAACTTCGAATACATCTCGACCCTCGGCGCGGACCTTCTCGTCCTCAGCGCCGGCTGGTGGGACACCGGGTCGTACGGCAACGACCGGATGCAGCAGATTGCACCGGTCCTGCCCGTCGGCAAGGACTTCACCCCGGAATGGCGGAAGGTCATGTCGGACTTCCTCACCGGCATCGGGCGCAGCGATCGCGCCGAAGAAGTACTCGCCGAGTACGACGCCCATGTAGCTCAGGTCCGCCCGACCGTCGAACCGCTGATGGCCGGCAAGAAGGTTGCCTTCGTTGCCGCCGCCGAGGATCAGATCGCGTGGTTCCAGAACGATTTCCGCACCGCCGTCGCCGAGGACCTCGGGTTCGAGGTGCTCCGTGAAGGCCCCGACCTTCGCGTGATGCTCGGGTCGGAGCAGTTCAACCGTCTCGAAGAAGCTGACGTCATCTTCGCCTTGGATCGCAGCGCCTCCGGCAGCGTGTACACCTCGCCGACGTGGCAGCGCCTGCCCGCCGCACAGGCCGGTCGCGTGATTCCGTTCGACTACTACAAGGCCGCGGGATACGCCTTGACCGCCAAGGTCCTGGTCGACGACTTGGCGGCCGGGGTCAAGCGGTAGAACCCGACCTTCGTCAACCCGACGGGGCCCCGATCATTCGGCACCGGCGGCTCGTCCTGTCACGCGGTCCCGAAACTCACGGAACGCTTGGAAACCACCGGTGAGCGCCCGCGCCAGTTCCTCGGCGCTTTCGACCCAGACGACGTCCTCCAACTCGGAAACGTCGTCGGGCTCGTGATTGCGCTGGGGAACGAGAAACGTCGGGTCACCCTGAGGGTTGACGATCAGGAACCCAGCGGCCGCGCAGAGGTCGTAGACGAACGCGCACTCGGCAGGCGACAGCGTCGCGTGGAAGATTCCACCACTGAGTGGATCGCTCTGCTCGAGCGAGTCGAGATGAAGGTCGGAGAAGGCCCCGTCGATCGTCAATGCCCTGTCGTCACGGTCGACGATCTCGCCTCCGTACGGGCTCTCGACCACGCGCAGCCCGTGCTGATCGAGGAAAGCGGCGACCGCCGCCCGATCAACATCGAGTTGCACGTCCTTCGTCATACGCATGAAGTGCAGCGAGAAACCCATCGATCCCCCTCGTCCATTCGCGACGCACGTGATGCGCTCGCCAGTACCTCGACAGCCGAGAAGCGTCAAAACTACCTCTCGAGTAGGGTCCGGATCGCCTCGACCACTTCGGCAGGCGCCTCTTCCGCCATGAAGTGACCTGCGGACAGCGTGCGGTGCTCGAGATCGGGCGCCCACGCTTTCCACAGGGCCTCGGCGTCGTAGCCGAGCATCGAACCCCAGTCCTGCTGAATGACCGTGACCGGCATGTGCAGTTGGTTGCCAGCATCGCGATCGGCCTGATCGTGTTCGACGTCGATGCCTGCCGACGCCCGGTAATCGGCAACGATCGACGGCACCGCCTCCCGTGAGGCGCGCAGGTATTCCGCCCGCACGTCTACCGGAATCGCTTCGCGGTTCTGCGTCCACACGTCGAGAAAGTGCTCGAAGAACACGTCGGCGCTGGCGCTGATCATCTGCTCGGGAAGACCAGGTGGCTGAGCCATGAGATAGAGATGGAATGCCACAGCAGCATTCGATCCGTGCAGGATGTCCCACATATCCAAGGTCGGGAGCACGTCCAGCGAACCGAGCTGTGTGATCACATCCGGGTGGTCCAGCCCAGCTCTGACGGCAACCAGCGCACCACGATCGTGGCCGACGAGGGCGAACTTCTCGTGTCCCAGCTTCTTCGCCACCTCGACAATGTCGGCAGCCATTGTTCTTTTGGAGTAGGTGTCCGGGTTTTCCTCGACCGGTTTGTCGCTGGCTCCGTATCCGCGGAGATCCGGGCAGATGACGGTGTGATCCGACGCCAACGCAGTGGCGACGTGACGCCACATGAGGTGTGTCTGGGGGAAACCGTGAAGAAGGACGAGTGGTGTTCCGTTTCCGCCGACCGCGACGTTGAGCCGCACCCCGTCTGTTGTGGAAATCTGCTGATAGTCGAAGCCTGGAATGGTGATCGTCATCGGTCGCTCTCGTTTGTCGGGGTGATGGCAATCAGCTTCGCCGCAGTCGATGAGCATTCGATGAGCGCGATAGCGTGGGGAAATGCGAGACCACACATTTTTCGGAGTTCTCGGACCCGTGGTCGCGTGGAACGATTCGTCAGGGTTGATCGATCTGAAGGGTCCGCGACACCGAGCGGTTCTCGCTCGTCTGCTAATTGCCCGAGGACGTGTTGTTCCGGTGGACGTGATTGTCGACGACTTCTGGGTCGATCCTCCGGCCGGGGCTACCAGTGCAATACGTACGTTCGTTTCCGCACTGAGGCGCGCGCTCGAACCGGATCGTGCCCCGCGAACGAAGCCGAAAGTCATTGTCACCGAAGGCCCTGGCTACGCCTTTCGTGCTGCACCCGACGCGGTCGACGCTTGGGAATTCGAAAGACTGGTACGTGAAGCCGCCGATTCGACGCCGGCGCAATCACTCGAACTGCTCCGAACCGCGCTCCAACTGTGGAGAGGGCCGGCCTACGCGGAGTTCGCCGAAGAACCGTGGGCTCGATCTGAGCGGTCACGCCTCGAGGAACTGCGTCTGACTGCCGTCGAACGCTTCGCATCCGCGCAACTCGATCTCGGGCGAACTGCCGAAGCGATTCCCGATCTGGACGCCCACGTCACGGAACACCCTTGGCGCGAGGACGGTTGGCGACTACTCGCTCTCGCGCTGTACCGGTCCAACCGTCAAGGCGATGCTCTGGCAGTCCTACGTCGCGCACGCGAGCTACTCGCCGAAGAGTTGGGCATCGACCCCGGGCCACGACTGACCGACCTCGAGTCCGACATTCTCCGCCGCGAAAACCACCTGGATCCTGTAGCGGCAGAACAGATCTTCACTCAGGTTTCGGCAGCGTACGACCGGACCGTAGCGGCAGGATCGAAATCGAGATTGGAGTCAACCGTCGGCCTCCTCCGAAGTTTGGCAGTTACGGGCGGAAGCGGACTCGAGACTGCCCGAAACCAACGACTGACAATCATCGGTGCCGCTGAACAATTGGACGATGTCGAACTCACCGCACGGATCATCGGCAACTACGACGTGCCCGGAATCTGGACACGATCCGACGATCCTCGGCAGGCTGCACAGATCGTCGCGGCCGCTCAGCGCACCCTCGATCGACTTCCGGTCGGCAACGAACCCGCTCGGGCCAGACTGTTGGCGACAATTGCACTCGAATCGCGCGGACTGTCCGGTCAGCGCGGGCTCGAATGTGCCCGCGCTGCAGTGCAGATCAGTCGCGCTCTCGACGATCCAGGTCTCCTGGCTTTCGCTCTGAACGGATTGTTCATGCAGACGTTCTGGACTACCGGTCTGGCCTCCGAGCGCGACGGCATCGGCCGTGAACTGGTCGACCTCTCCGCTCGACACGGACTGTCCACCTTCGAGATTCTCGGCCATCTCATCCGTATGCAAGCGCTCGGCGCACTGGGGCAATTCGACGCAGCCGAGCTACACGCCGAGACAGTTGATCGATTGGCCGGACGTCACGAACGGCCGTTGGCAGCGGTGTTCACCACCTGGTTTCGCGCTATGCGAACGGCCACCACCGGCGCAGAAGCGGCGCACTGCGAGAAGCTGTACGAAGCTGCGGCAGTGAACCTTTCCGGTTCCGGCATGCCGGGTCTCGAGGACGGCATACTCCCTCTCGCAATTCTCGCCCTCCGCGTGTGGCGGGGACTGCCGGCAATTTTCGACCCGGCTACGCAGTGGGGCCCGTACGAACCCTGGGCCCGGCCACACCTGCTCATCGCACAGGGGCAGGCGAACGAAGCAGCGAAGGCCGTCGAGGCATTGCCGGACCCGCCCAAAGACCTACTCTCCGAAGCACTGTGGTGCCTGACTGCCGCGGCGGCCACTGCAGTCGGCGACAGTCGAGTCAAGGAGCGTGCTCGAGCGGCGCTCTTACCTGCCGCCGCCGAAATTGCCGGCGCCGGAAGCGGAATGCTCACAGCGGGACCCGTCTCGCACTATCTCGCCACACTGCAGTAGACCGGAACCATCAGGTGAATGCAATCACCGTGTCACCCCACGCCTCCCGGATTTCGCAATCCAGATCAGCGACGACGGTATCGTGCTTGTCGATCAACAGTGTCGAGCGTGTATCGGTGTCGTAAGTCGGCCATCCCGGGTCCGCACCCAGTTCACGATCGGCCCCGGTGCCGTAATCACCTGCAGCTCTGGCGAAATCCAGCCACCTCGCCTGCATACGCTCCGATACATGACGCGCCGTGCTCAGCCCGCCCAGTTTGTAGGTGATGTCCCGCGCTCCGTGATTGATGTTGCCGAAGACGTAGGCAAGTTCGGTCCCGTGGGTCGCACCAATTTTCAACGCCATGAGCATCGGCGGCGCGTAGTCGAATCGGTACAACCAGGTCGGTGCAATCTTGCTGTGCGCCTCGGCAATCCACAGCGTGGGCAAACGAAATCCGAAGTCACGGGTCAGCCCGAGACCAGCGCCCAGCTTGGACAGCCCCGAATACGCACCTTCGATCTGAGAATGATCGGGTAGCTCGAGCCCAGGGTGCTCGTCGGCGATCTCCGCGAACATCGACGTGATCACGACGGGATCGATCGGCATCAACGGCGATTTCATCATCCGGAAGAGCGAAGATTCGTCTTTGTTGGTTCCGATGATCAGCGGAATCGGGTGTGCACTGCCGTGACGGAACGCGCGCACCGGGTAATCAGGGAGCAGATCACCGTCGACGATCGGCGCGAACGCCAAAGTGCCGGGCGTCTCCTGAGGGACGCGAGCAAACAGTTCGTCTGACGGCCCGATCATGTCTTCGGCAGACGTGGACCGCAATAGACCCAGATCGCCACCGCCGCTGAAGATCTCCAGAAACAGCTTCGCGACGATCTCGCCACGTTCACTCCCGTACACCGAAGTGGCGGGGGAACTCTCGGCGATAGCGCGATGAAACAGGCCACGGGCGGACGGCACGGTCATCAGCGTCGTCACAGCGCCGCCACCTGCCGACTCGCCGAACAACGTCACCCGATTCGGATCACCACCGAAGGCCGCGATGTTGCCTTGAACCCATTGCAGCGCTGCAATCATGTCGCGGAGAGCGACATTGGGCTCGAAGGTGTGTTCTTCCGAGTTGAAGGACGAGAAATCGACGAAGCCGAACACACCGATGCGGTAGTTGATCGAGACGACGACAACGTCACCGTTCTCAGCCAATGTGGTTGCGTCGAAAAGTGGTTGGCTGGATGCTCCGCGAAAGTACGCACCGCCGTGAATCCAGACCATGACCGGTTTACCCGGCGCATCAGAGCCGACGGGGCCCGGCGCCCATACGTTGAGAAACAGGCAGTCTTCATCCATCGGAACGTTCTCACCGAGCGGGATCATCGCAAGTCGACTTTGCGGTTCACACGGACCGAATTCTGTTGCGTCTTGAATCTCGGTCCACGGCTGTGGCGGAACGGGTGCGCGGAAACGCAACGACCCGACCGGAGGTGCCGCGTAGCGGATCCCCTTCCAACTCGATACCGCACCTTCCGTGGATCCACGAACCGGCCCGTACGTTGTCTCGACTACCGGCGCTTCGCTGGGTGTGATCGTCATTCGATTGCTCCTCGAGGATCCGTACCGGCCCTCAATGCTGCCAGCATCCGGTGCAAAACGGACATGTTTGCCGGATTCACTCTGCTGGCAGTCATGCAAGGCTATCGCCAGGTCATGCGCCGGATTTCGTGAACTTAGCCAACTCTCGCAATCGGACCAGATCCCAGGCATGCCTGGGCCTACGGACGCCCGGACGGTCTCGGGGGACTCTGACTCTCAGTGCCTGCGGGCTGACCGTGCACCTGACGGGAGTCGGCATCACCAGAGCCTCACCGTCGACGCCGACCGGAATCTCGTCGGTGTCGGCGTCGATGATCACCTCGAATCCGGTGCCCTGAGCCAGGCCTCGTTGATGCGCCCGATGGAGTAACCCGACGGCCTGACGGGCGCTGCCGACGGAGATCGCCACGATCCCGAGAGTGCCCCGGTCCAATCGCGGGCGATGACCGAGCCCCGCCAAGTCGTTCATCTCGTACGGTCCGTTGCTGACCAGAACCGCCTGTGGACCCACCGCGGACACGCTCGGGGAGCGCGCGGTCAGCACCGCTCCGGCACGTCCGGCGAGCAGATCCGGGAGTTTCTGCAGGAAGGTGCTGGTCTTGGCGTCGCGGTACTCCGGACTCTGGACAACTTCGGCGTATGCCCCGAACGATGCGTTGTTGACGAAGGTTCGACCGCCGACATTACCCAGATCCACCGTCACCTCGACGCCGTCGACAAGCGCGTCGAGGCACCGTGACGGATCGTCGAGGTCGAGACCCAGATCCGCGGCGAAGTGATTGCGCGTCCCGGCGCTGACGACGAGGAAGGGCAGGTCGTGTTCGGCCGCGACAGCGGCAACCAACGCCTGAGTTCCGTCGCCACCGGCAACACCGAGTAGGTCGGCGCCGTCCGCGACCGCCTGCCTGGCCAAGGCCGTCACGTCGATCTTCTCCGGCCCCTCGAGTAGTGCGACCGTGGCCCCTCGTTCCTCGGCCTTGCGTTTCAAGTCGAACTTCTCGACCTTGCCACCGCCGGAGTTCGGATTCATCACGAAGAACGGTTTGGCGGGCGGCGGCGCCGGTCGCTCGACCACCGGCAGTTCCTTCTCCTCCCCCTCCAAAGCGGCGCGGGCGCAGATACCGGCTATGACGAACAATCCGATCGAGAGCAGCACCACCCACAAGAGGCGTTCTCGGATCAGGAAGGCGAGCACCACGATCGGCGTCAGAACCGCCACAGCCAACGAGATCCAGCGGAGGAATCCGCGGGTGGTCAGAAACCAGTACACCGCTACGACGCACACGACCACCCCACCGATCCCCAGGATCAGCATGGTCAAGGTTTTCAGTCCGGCGAAAATCAGGAGCACCACGACGGCAAGAACCAGCGCCGCAAATGCCGCGCGCGCCAACCAACTCTGTTTCGACGAGGGCCGATCCGTGCGGACAGGGGTCGTCATCGAGCCACCTCCCGCAGTTCGCCTCGTCGGATATTCAACTGTTGATATTGCCGTGTCTGTCTCCTCAGGACTAGCCAATTACCTACCCTCGGAAACCCACTTTTCCAGCGCTGATACTTTATGACGACACCTCGTCATAAAAAGGAGAAGGCCCGTGACAACACCGACGTCCGCAGCATGGGGATCTTCGGAGGAGCCTCTGACCGTGGTGCGGAAAGCCGGTCTTCACGGACTGCGGTGGACGGCCTGGCTGGCCGGCGCGACAGGCCTCGCACAATTGGTGTCGATCGGGCTGAACCTAACCGACACCGTCCACGGAATCGTCCCGACCACGTACCCGCCTGTAGACGTGGCCTGCAGCGTTGTCGCGCTCGTTCTCCTGGTCAGCCTGCTTGTCGGCCGACCCAACGGCCCCGCGATGTTGTCGGGTCTCGCCCTCCTCATGGCCATGCTGATGGCGCCGACCCTCCACAAACATGCACCCGAGTCGCTCTGGCTGGCGGCGGCACACGCCGTTTCGGTCGTCGCCGTCATCATGCTGTCCGTGATGACTTCGAGGTTCTCCAGTGCCGAGTTGGATCGGCCGTGACACCGGATTCACCCCTCTCGCTTGCGGCCGAAGAATGGATCACCGATCTGACTGCCGCGGAGATGGAGCGGTTGCGCAAACGCACGACGCTCACCGCCGCCGAAGCGCAGGAAGTCTGCCGATCCGTACGCTCGATCGCGCAGCAGATGATGCTTGTACCCGTCTCGATGTGGCAGGGTGATCCACGCCTTGTTGCGGATCTGTTCGACCTCCCCGTGACCATGAATCAGACACAGGAGGATCGACCATGCCGAAGCTGACCGGTGGCGCAACAACCGCAGAACACAAGATCGCGACCCGAGAAGCCATGTTGGACGCGTTCATTCGCGAACTTCACGAGCAGGGCTGGCAAAACGTGAAGCTGCAGACTGTGGCCCAGGCAGCCGGTGTCTCACGGACAGCGGTGTACAACTACTTCCCCGACAAATCTGCGTTACTGCTTGCCTGGTCCACCCGGGAGATGGACAGATTCCTGCTCCTGGCCGAGCGTGAACTCGCGGATCGCGAGAATCCTGTCGACCGAATCGAAATCCTCGTCAAACTGACGCTCGTCGAGTTCTCACTGCAGCGATTCACGGGAATCGCGTTGGTCGAATTGCTGTCCGCGCAGGATCGCGAAAGTTTCCTCGAACATATTGTCCCGCTGTCGGTTCTGGTAGAACAGCTCGTCCAGGAAGGTGTCGACGCCGGCGTCTTTGTCGATTCCGATGCTGCCGCGTCCGCGCAACTCATCCTCGCCTGCGTGGAAAGCCGTCGCCCGATGCTCATGGCCGGCGACCGAGTGGACACTGTCGTGGCGACCACCGTCCCGTTCATCATGCGCGCATTGGGCGTCTCGTGGCCGACTTCCCTCACCGCCGATCCCACCGCTCGGCCTGCTCACGATCGGTAGGATCGCAGGTATGCACTTCGACCTCCCGCCCATCGATCAGCAGTCCGAGCGATTGATCGAACTCGGGGTACACGAGATGGCCGGGCTTTCTGCCGGCGACGTCAGGGCAGCCGCCGCAGCCGGAAAAGGTGAGGCTGGACTGCTTACCGTGCACGAAAAACTCGCTCCAGCTTCCATTTTGACTCCCCTGCTCGAGCACAAGAACAAGCGGGGCTTCATTGTCGTCGACATGGCCGACGTCGATCTGTTCGCTCCTACCGAGCCGGCCGCGTTGCCTGATACCGCGATGTATCTGCTCGGCGAAGTCGACCGCGGGGATCACCTGGCCAATTGGAGCCCGGACGAAGCGCTTCCCGCGATCGTCGATGCCGACCGTACGCCGCTGACCCTCACCGAAGGCATTCACTGGCTGTTGCAGCGCCCCGACGTCCTCGAACGCGGAAAGTGCTTCATGACCATCGGCTCCCGATTGCGTAAGCCTGACGGAACTTTCGACACCAGAACCCCGGCTGTGTGGATCAGCAACGGAACCGGCCGGGACGGCAAAGACAACCGCAACGCCCCGAAAGTCGGGTGGTGTTGGTGGGGTAACCGCCACACATGGTTGGGGTTTGCATCGGCCGGCGGGCGGACGTCGCTCCCGGGTTAGAGCACGGTTGCGCGGTCGAATCGGTATCGATCCTTCCACGGCATCGCGTTCTCCAGCATTGCAGCGGCAGAGAGCAATTCTGCGTCGCAACCCCATTTCGCCGAGATCATCACGCCGAGTGGAACACCGTCTTCCGTCCAACCGAGCGGCAAGCTGATCGACGGGAATCCAGTTGCGTTGGCGACGATGGTGTTTCCCGTGAAAGCGACCATGTCGATCAGTTCAGTCGCGGGGTCTTCGTCATTACGTAGCTCACCGACTGCCAACGGCGGTGTTGTCACCGTCGGGGTGACAACAAGATCGGCGTCGGCGTAATCCAGGCTCCACCGCCGCGCCCATGCCTGAACAACTCCGATTGCCGCGGCCAGATCGCCCGACGGCACTTCGTTTGCTCGAACACGTAAGTGCTGCACTATCGGACGGAGAAGGTGTTCGTACTCTTCGGGAATGGGCTTGGTGCCGGCCAAGGACGAGAACATCGTGGTGAAGGCATCGACGAAGGCGTCGTCTCGGGCCTGAGGACGTTCGAACACGTTGTGTCCCAGGCTCTCGAGAACGACGCCCACCCTCGATACCGCCTCGGAGACTCGTGGGTCCACCGTGCCGCCGGATACCGAGCCATGAGCGAGGGCGACGGTCAGGGGGCGAGAGTGCGATCCTTCTGCCTGGACGACAAACTCTTCGAACGACTTCGGCCGGGGCGGGTGAATCGTCCCGGCGCCAGGTCGCGTCGCCAGAACATCCAGCAGTGCAGCGGTATCGCGAACCGTTCGGGCGATCGGCCCCTTGCTCGCAAAACCGAAGTTGTCGTGACCTGCCACCCCCATCGTGATCAGACCGCGACTCGGCTTGAGGCCCACGACTCCGCACGTACTTGCCGGTGAACGCAACGACCCGGCGGTGTCACTTCCCTGAGCAAACGGCACCAGACCAGCGCCAACGGCGGCCGCGGCGCCACCACTGCTACCGGCAGCACTTCGTGTGCGATCGAACGGACTGCGCGCGGGCGGAGCAACTTCCGGCTCGGTGTAACACGCTGCCCCGAACTCGGGCACCGTCGTCTTGCCGATATCGATCAGACCACCTTCTCGGATCGCCTCGACGATCTCGTCATCGGCGTCCGGCACGAAGTCCCGAAAGAGCGCCGATCCGAAGGTCGTGCGGATGCCGCGAGTCGCGTCGAGGTCCTTGATGGCCGTCGGGACGCCGAACAGGCGCGGAAGCGGTCCGGCGTCCCGCTCGTCCAACCTTCGCTGGGCCTGCTCGGCGAGTTCGATCGCATGTTCCCCGGCGATCGTCGTGAATGCACCCACGTCATCGGAAGTGGTCGCACGATCGACGAAGTACCGGGCCACCTCGGGGATCGAGACCTGCTTCGCGGCGATCACACCGGCGAGTTCGACAGCGGACAATTGATGGAGATCAGTCATCGGGCAGCACTCCTTGTAGGTCAATCGACACTTGTAATTTCGATACGCGTATCGCTATTGTTGTCAGCATGGTATCCGAATCCGCCGGCTCCGCAAGGGCCGGTCGACCAAAAGCATTGAGTCACAGACAGATACTCGATGCTGCGGCCGAGATCGCCGATACGGACGGCCTGGACGCGGTCTCATTTCGAGTGCTCGCCGAGCGACTGGGCATATCGCCGATGTCCGTCCACCGCACTACCGGCGGCATCGACGCGTTGAGGCGAGACCTGATTTCCACCCTCGTGGGAGAAGCCGTCTCGTCGATCGACTGGCCGACCGACTGGCGCGGGGTTGCCCGCACGTTCGCCTACGGTCTACATGACCTTCTGATGAAGCATCCTCTCGTTCTGGAAGCCCATCGGCAGGCATCACTGGAAGCGCCCGGCGCCGACGATACCGCCCACCGAGTCGTGCGAGCGCTTTCGCAGGCCGGCCTCGATGACGAACAGGCCACTTACGCGTACGGCGCCGTGCATGATTTCGTGACCGGACACGTCGCAATTCAATTGGGACGCGGAGCTTTCGACAGTGCACCCGCCGATCGACGCGAGGCATCGGTGTTCGCGCTTCATCACGATCCCGCCCGAAGGTTCGAATTCGGAGTCACGCTCATTCTGGATGGCGTGGCGTCGATCGCGCAGCGAGGAAGCACAACATGACAAGTAGCGTGACGACAACCCAAATTCGTGGCACCTCGGGGCGCCGTATCGCGTTCTGCGAGTACGGCGATCCGACTGGCCGGCCGGTAGTCGTGGTTCATGGATCACCTGGCAGCCGATACGAGGGGCTCTCGCTCGACAACGCGGCTGCGACGGCGGGTCTACGGCTGATCGTCCCCGATCGCCCCGGCTTCGGTCGCACAGATCCACACACGGACAAGGGATTTCATTCCTGGGACGACGACTACGTCACTCTGATCGATCATCTCGAGTTGGACTCGGCCACACTGATGGGTTTCTCCGGAGGCGGCGGTTACGCGCTCGCAGTCGCTGCGGCCGTACCCGAACGAGTCTCGAAATTGGTGCTGGCGTGCGCCATGATTCCCGGAGCCCCACGAGATACTTTGCGGCGCAGGATAAAACTGGTATCCGCGCTGTACTTTGCCGCCAACTGGGCTCCCCGCATGGCTGGTGCAATGCTTGCGGGAACCGGAGTGTTCTCCAAGTTGCGCAGCGACTCCGTCTCGATCTGGCCGGCCGCCGATCAGGCCGTCATGACCGACGAGTCGCATCGCCCTGCTCTCCAATTGGATTCATCCGAAGGGATCGCACAGGGCGGATCCGCAGGGGTTGTCGATTTGGCTCGGTACCGCCGCGAGATGCCAGGGTTGTTTCAATCCATCTCGGTACCAACGGTTTTCCTGCACGGAACCGACGACAGGAACGTACCCATCGAAGTTGCCCGCTGGGCCCACTCGATGATCCCCCACTCTCGCTTCGAAGAGGTCAGCGGGGGCGGTCATCTGTTCGTAGTCGCAGACCCCACTCCACTCATTCGCGCCCTCACATAACCTCTTGACTCGAACTGATGTTCGAGTATTGTTGGGGGTGGGGATCGGGGGATTCAATGAGTGTTCTGTTGTCGGACGTGGTGTCTGGTTCTGCGGTGGGGTTGCGCGGACGCCTGTGGCAGTTGTCTGCTTCTGAGTTGCGTGCTGCTGCTATCGAGGCGAGTTCGGAGATTCTTCGCCTCGAGGCTGTGCGGGTGGCAGTGGTCGACGAGTTGTCGATGCGCCCGGATGATCAGGTGATCGCGAGCCGCGGGGTGGGTTGCTGGTTGGCGGCAAACACGATGCTGCAGGTTCGGGACGGGAAGAAGATCGCCGCCCTGGGTGCAGCGCTACGGCCGTTTCCGGCGGTGGCTGCCCGGTTCGATGGTGAGGATTGCTCCTTCGAGCATGCCGTGTTGATCGTGGCGTTCTGCGAATCACCGCCGAAGGGCATGCCGGACGAAGCGCTCCCTCGCTGTATCGACCTACTGTTGGCGGCCGCGTCCGGAGTGGAAGCGACGACCACGAAAGTCCGGAACGTCATCGCGACCTTGGAGCGAATCTTCGAATCGGATGAGATTCCGCCCGCCGAAGATGTGGATCGGAATGAGTTGCGGATCGCGTCGACGTTGAATGGTCGGGTGGTGGTGCGCGGGGATTTCGATGCTCTCACCGGGGAAATGTTGCTGTCGGCGTTGTCGAATCTGACGATGCCGACCCCGGCACCGGATGGAACTCCGGATTCTCGGTCGGCGGCGAAGCGGACGGCGGATGGGTTCACCGAACTGATTCGCCGCTACCTCGACTGCGCGAAGACCGGTGTCGATGGTGGTCAGCGTCCGCATGTGAACGTGCACATCAACGCCCGCGATCTGGCGGAGCATTGTGACTGCGCCGCCGCCCCCTCGCCCGATGGTGTTGCTGTGGCTGTGTCGGATCTCGATGTCGGGCACATGCCCTGGCTGGGGCCGCTGTCGGTGTCGCAGACAAGGCTTCTCGGGTGTGATTGTTTCCTCTCGACCGTGCTGCTCGACGGTCACGGCGCGCCTCTGGATGCGAAACCCGGGAAACGGTTGGTCTCTGCGGAGCAGCGCGTGGCGTTGATCGCCCGGGACAAAGGCTGCGCGTTCCCTGGTTGTGCGTGTGTTCCCGCGTGGACCGATGCGCACCACATCCGGCACTGGGCCAACGGCGGCCCGACCGTGATGAACAACCTTGTCCTACTGTGCCGTTCACATCATCGATTGATGCACCGCAAAGCCGGGTTCGTCGGGAAGTGGGTGATCCGCATCGGCGTCGACAACAAACCGTGGTTCATCCCACCACCCTCGATCGACCCGCAGCAGCACCCCCGACCGGCGAACACCACCTTCAAAACCTGAGGACGAACCTCAGGCACAACAGAACACGGCCCAGCACCGCATCGAAGGAGTCCTCGATGCGGTGCCGAAAGCCGTGCTCAGGCCTAGCCGGTGATCGTTCAGCCCAAGTCGGCGACGATCCGCTCGGCGAGCGGCTTCGACGAAGCCGGATTCTGGCCGGTGTACAGCTTCCGGTCCACCACGACATAAGGCGACCAGGCGTCAGCCTTCGAGAATTTGCCGCCCAACTCGCGTAGCCGAGTTTCGAGCAGCCACGGAGCCTTGTCCGCCAGACCAGCCTGCGTCTCCTCTTCATTGGTGAACGCCGTCAGCTGATAGCCGTCGAACAGCCAGCTTCCATCGGATCTCTGGGCAGGCAGAAGTGCCGCCGGTGCGTGACAGACCGCCGAAACCACCTTGTCGGCGTCCAAGAACTTCACCAGAAGCTCGCCGAAGGATGCCGACACTGCAAGATCTTCCATCGGTCCATGTCCACCTGGCACAAAGACCACGTCGTAGTCGGCAGCATCGGCGTTCTCCAGAATCTCCGGCGAATCCAGCACCGGCTGCAGATCGGCGATGTACTTGCGCATACGATCAGCGCCTTCTTGCCCGCCGTTGACCTCAGGCGCCAGGCTTCCCTCATCCACAACGGGGGCTTTACCGCCAGGCGTCGCGATCACGATGTCGTAGCCGCCCTCGACGAAAACGCGATGCGCCTCGACCAGTTCTTCCGCCCAGTATCCGGTTGGGTGGGCTGTCCCGTCGTTCAGCGTCCAGTGATCTGCAGAAGTGACTGCAAACAACAGCTTTGTCATCGCGCAACCTTTCGTCGGTGACAGGAACCCAATTGTGACAAGAAGCCAGTTGTGACAAGACTCCATTGTCAAGGCCCGATCAGTGAAACAACGTCCAGTCAGTGCAACACCTTGCCCCTGGGAGAATTCCTCACCACAACATCACGTCCCCCGCTAGTTTCCGATCGGCTTGCCGAACAGGCCTGCGACAAGTTCGCCCACTGCGTCTTCCCAGACCGGCCACGTTCTCTGATCAAGCGCCATCGATCCAGCATCGAAGGTGCTGCACCCCTGTTGGGCCGGGACGCCGGCGAACCGATCACGAAGCCACAGCAGAGCACTCGGCAATGCGACGACTTCCATGCTGACATGCTCACTGAAGTGGTCTCTTGTGTAAACGACACTCGCAGAAGGATCTTGGCAATAGGTATCGACAAGTTTGTTCACCGGGCCCACAGGCACCAACCAGTCGGGATTCGACTGGTAGATGTACATCGGCACGTCAGGAACGGACTTACCCATGGCAGCTCGAGAGAGCGCGGCTCTCACCGTGGGATGTTGGACGGGATCTCCCGGTACATCGAGGAAACCTTTGATGTTGAGGAAGGGCACGGCAGCCGACGTCCAGAGCATGCACAGGTTGTCTTTGGCAGCGAAAAGCGCTCGGCCGGCGGGGCTTATGTGCTGATCTATGAAGCCTGCGAGTTCAGAATCTTCTCGGCTCACTCCGATGACACCGGCAGCGACGATCCCGGCCCCTAGAGCGTTGTTGGCATTGTCGAGCAAAGCACCGAGATCGGCTGCAACACCGCCTTCGGCGACTCCGACGACATTCAGTTCCGGGGCATAGGTGCGCCGTATTTCAGCCGCGTGACCAGTAGGAATCGACCCACCCGAGTACCCGAGCAGCCCTACTCGAGTCGACCGACCTTGCAGCTCCATGGGTTCGAAGTTCTCGGCGGCACGAATACCGTCGAGCGTGATCCGCGCGGCTACCGGGCCGGACGCGAAAGAAGAATTCGGCCCCTGATGATCGGGCACCGATAGTGCCCAGCCCTGCGCCAGCGCCGCTTGCACTTCGAGGAACTGCGCCCCACCAGTGGCAGCGCCCGTCACCAGCCACGGCAATGCGCCCTGCTGCATGACATACGAAGGTGCGCAGTAACTTCCGAGCGAGTCTTCGGCCATCTGAAAGGACAGCAGCGGACGCGGCCCGCCGTCGCGAGTGTCGCCGCGAGGCTTGATCACTGTGGTGACAGCCGGAATCGCCTCACCCGCAGCGTTATTGGAACGATATGAGATCTGCCACGCATCAACATTGGTCGGAATCAGATTGAGAGTACCGAGATTCACTGTACGCGCGGCAATGATCTCACCCGGCTCCTTGGATTCGACGACCCCGGCGGGCGGTTCATAAAAGGCCTGGTCCAGCGCAGGCAATAGCGGCGCAACCGCAGGCGGCAGGGCAGGCTGGACCTGAACTTGGGTAGGAACACCTCCGTCCGGTGCCGCTGAGGCAGGTGCCGAAAGTGCGATCTGCCCGATTACTGCAATCACGGCAATCGCGAAGCCCCCGCGTTGTCGGTCAGTTGTCCAGCGTCGTCCCATACCAATTCCTCCCCGAAAAAGCACAGATTGCCTTGTGTTGCCGCAGTTCTCATCACGGGCGCACAAGTTAGATGCGAGTGTCTAACATATTGAGGACGAGAGTAGAGCGTTGTGGGCTGGATTACAATCCCCGGTGTTCGTGACCTATTCGCCGGCACGAAGGGGCGCGTCGTCAATCAACGCGTTCAGGAGCACCGTCATCAGATCCACCAGTACCGACACAGGGGGACGAGGCTCCGTAGTGCTCCACTGGTGCACCAGCGCGGTAAGCGCACCGATGAAGGCAGTGGACGCCCACCGGTAACCACCCGGCGGTTCGTAATCGTCGCCCACAATCCCTTTGATGATCGACTCGAAAAATGTTGCCCAAACCGAACGTTGGTCCACACGATGCTTTTCCACCCGAGGACTGACACCCACGACGTCGATGAAGGCAACGTGTGCACGTCGCGGGTCACTTCCGACCGACTCGACGAAGGCAGCCATGGCCGTTGCTGCCTTGTCCCGCAGATTGACCGAAGGCTCCGCGTCGAGTGCGTCGACCATTGCAATTCTGGCGTCGAGTTGAATCTGGTCATACAGCGCCAGGAGTAGATCCTCGCGGCTACCGAACTCGTCGTAGAACTGCCTTCTGGCCAAACTCGCGGACGCACAGATATCCGCCACCGAACTTCCGGCATACCCCTTGTCGGCAAACACACTGAGAGCAGCATTCAAGAAGAGGGAACGGCGCTCGGCCTTGCGTGCCGCGACCGACCGTCCTCCATAGTTCCTGTCTGTTTCAGCAATTGCCACGCCTGCCAGCGTATGCGGCATCGCGCTGCAGACAAAACGTACCTGACCTGCTGCGCAGTTCAGTCGCCGACGCTGGCGCGCTCACGCCGAAATGCGATCAGGTCAGTACGAAGGCCACAGCAAAAAGTGTCCAGGCGGCAGCAAGAACCGTCGACGCCGCAGTAACTGCCCCGGTCACGGCAGGTCGAGTGCTGCAGTTGCGCGCCGCGATGATCCCGACGGTCATCAAGGTCAGCGCCATCAGGAATGACAGAACCACGATCTTCACCAGCAACCCCTTCGACGTCGGCCAACAGAACCGAAGGCCATTTAGATAGTACACAAATAGATCGCGCATTAATCAAATGGAATCAGTCAGGAAATTCTTGACAACATTCAATTGAAACTGTCAGGCTAAACCTGACGAATGGAGAACTTCTCATGAAAGATCTGATCGAGACCGCCCTGACCGCAAAGATCGAGACCGCCGCAACTTCGACGGTCAACGCCGGAATCGCCGAGGCCGGCGCGCAGGCGGACAAGATTGTCGGAACGGATCCATTACCTGGTAGCCCCGAATGGGAGGCAGAACAGGACACCGACATCCCGGCGCAGCGTCAGATGGCTTGGCAGTTGGCAAGTTTCCGGATCCAGCTCGCCGCAGGCATCGATTCGACGGCAAGCGTCATGAGCCTGCGAAGATTCGGCGCAACATGGGCAACCATCGGCCGCGCTGCCGGAATGACCCGTCAGTCCGCGCATGAACGGTGGGGTCGACGTGTATCGGACATGCTCGATCCGTACGGCGTCGGGTTGCCGCCCATGGTGCCGAACGATGATCCGACTCAGCCCTGACTACCAATCGTGTGACTACTGATCCGACAGCAGCGCATCTGCTTTCGCGACCAATACTGCACGCTCACGCTCGTTCCCGGCCAGCCTCGCTGCTTCGAGGAGTTCGGTTCTAGCCTCCTCGGATCGGCCGAGCTGACTGAGCAACTCCCCCCGAACACTGGGAAGCAGGTGGTACCCGGTCAATTCACCTGAAGCGACAAGCTTGTCGACGAATTCGAGCGCAGGGCCAGGACCGTATGCCATGGATACCGCCGCCGCATGATTGAGGTCGACCACGGGCGATGGGGCCAGTTGCGCCAACGCCTCGTAGAGGATGACTATCTTCTTCCAATCGGTGTCATCGAAAGTTGCTGCTCGCGCATGACATTCGGCTATCGCTGCCTGCAAACCGTACGGGCCACGTCCACGCCCGACGGCGTCAGCTCGTTCCAGCGCCGCAAGCCCACGCGAGATCTGTAGGCGGTCCCACCTAGTCCGGTCCTGGTCCGCCAGCAGGATGGGCTCACCTCTCGAGGTTGTCCGAGCGCCGAATCTCGAGGCTGTCAGCTCCATCAACGCAACAAGGCCGTGTACCTCGGATTCCCCGGGGACCAATTCGGCGAGTATTCGCGCGAGCCGCAGAGCTTCAGCACTCAGGTCCGCCCGCATCCACTCGTCCCCCGAGCTGGCTGCATAACCTTCGTTGAACACCAGGTACAGGACTCCGAGGACGGCGCTCAGCCTGCTCGAAAACTCTTCTCGTCCTGGAACTTCGAAAACCGCTTTCGATGCGGTCAACGCCTTCTTCGCACGGACTATCCGCTGCTGAACTGTCGCGGTCGGCGTCAGGAATGCCTTCGCAATTTCTTCGGTGGTCAACCCGCCTACAACCCGAAGAGTCAAGGCCACCTGCGCTTTTCGATTCAACACCGGGTGGCAGGCGATGAACATCAGCCGGAGGACGTCGTCGTCGATCCGATCCGGATCCCAGCTGACGTCGTCGAAATGCGAAGCGTCGTTCTCGAGTTCACGCGCAAAGTGGGCGTAGCGCTCGTCCAGCCTCTCTCGTCGTCGCCACCCGTCGATTGCTCGACGCGTCGCAACGGAAGTCAGCCAGGCAGCGGGATTTCGGGGAACTCCGGTGGCAGGCCACTGCTCGACAGCTTCGAGCAGAGCCTGCGCTGCCAGGTCTTCGGCGAGATCAAGATCTCCGACGGTGCGAGTCAACGTGGCGACGATCTTCGCGGATTCGATTCGCCAGACCGCGTCGACAGCCTTTCTCGTTTCTTCTCGCACCGCCTCGTCGGTCATGGTTCAGCCTGCGACCGGACGATCGGTACCGAGCTCTTCACGCCAGCCGGCTTCCTTCTGGATGTACTCGTTGTCCTGATCGAAGTCCGACATCTCGCTCACGCGGCGCACCTCGAGCTTGCTTCCCGGCCCGAGCGGGCAGCGCTTCGCCCATTCCAAGGCTTCGTCTTTGGTCGACGTCTGAATGATCCAGAATCCCGAGAACAACTCCTTCGTCTCGCCGTACGGGCCGTCGGAGACCAGCGGCGGATCGGACTCGAAATCGACGATGAATCCCTCCTCCATCGCCAATCCCTCACCCGCCAGCAGCACACCGGCCTTGATCAAGGACTCGTTGTACTGCCCCATCGCGGCGATGATCTCGTCGAAGTCCATGTCCTTGGATGCTTCGATGGCTTCGTCGGTGGAACGCATGATCAGCATGTACTTCATGAGAATCTCCTTCGTTTGTGGACCGCTCATTCGGTCCCTCTGCCTACACGTCGAACGGCAAAGACGCCGATCGACAAACTTCCGAAACTAATTTTCGAAGGACAAATCCGCCGGTCGAATACGTTGCCCACGGTATCGGCAGAAAGGTCGTCTGGCAGCTCAGAAATCGAGAAATCCTGGCACGACTTCATCGGCGAGTCCGGCCGCGTCAGCGCTCCCGTAGAAATACACCGAGCCGTAGCCAAACAGGTATTCCTCGACGAACTCGGGTTGCGGCTCGGCAACCACCGGCCATCCCTCTTCATTGATCTGGAACAGGAAGCGATGCCCGTCCGCCTCGACGGCATCGGCGTAGGACGGTTCATTTTGTATGAGCACCGGTTGCGGCGCGATCAATACCAACGGCATCACTTCGTCGTCTGCGGGACGATTGATCAACGCCGCGCTCCCCAGGCCCTCGTGAGTGCCGGCCGATTCCGCACTTCGTGATGACGGCGGGTGCAGGACTGCCCTGACCCCGATGTCCGGGTATTCGAGGTCGTCGTCGCCGATGGAGAATCCCCGACGGATGAAGACGGAAAGCTCTCGCGCACCGAGCCACGGAGCCGTGTGCGCCTCGAGCGTCAAGAGATACTCATGCGTCTGCAAAATCGGCTGACCAGCGAAAACCTGCGGCGGGCGTCCACCGATCCTGGACCCAACTTCCGAATCGCTCGAACCCACCCCGAGATGTACTCTGTCCACCGGCGTCATCCTAGGGAGATCCGACGGGCGTCGGAAGAAGACTTTCCGATTTCCTACAAACCACTGGTGACGTAGGCCACATTCAGGATCGATGATGAGTGCATGACAACATTCCCCACTCTCGACCCCGAACTCGCCGCAGCACTCACCATGCTCCCGAAGGTGGACTTCGCTGACCTCCCCAACGCGCGGGCCACCTACGACGCTCTGATCGGCGCCATGTTGGCCGACCTGCCATTCGACGGAGTCTCGCTTCGTGAACTGTCCGCTCCTGGCCTGGACGGCGATCCGGAGGTCACGATTCGTTTCTTCACCCCGGACAACACCGCCGGCTCTGTCCCCGTTCTGCTCTGGATCCATGGCGGCGGATTTGCAATCGGCACCGCTGAGTCCAGCGATCCATTTTGTGTCGAGGTAGCGCGCGAACTCGGATTCGCCGTTGCAAACGTGGAGTACCGCCTCGCCCCCGAAACCTCCTTTCCCGGCCCCGTCAACGACTGCTACGCCGCACTCCTCTACATCCACGCCCATGCCGAGGAACTGGGGGTCGATCCCAGCCGCATCGCAGTGGGCGGGCAGAGTGCAGGCGGCGGATTGGCCGCAGGCACTGTCCTCAAAGCCCGCGACGAGGGCGTTGTGCCCGTGGCATTCCAATTCCTCGAAATTCCTGAACTCGACGACCGTCTGGCGACTGTCTCGATGACGAACTTCGTCGACACACCGTTGTGGCACCGCCCCAACGCCATCCTGTCGTGGAAGTACTACCTCGGCGAGTCGTATTCAGGACCCGAAGATCCTGACGTCTCCATTTACGCTGCGCCGTCCCGGGCGACCGACCTCACCGGTCTGCCGCCGACCTACCTGTCCACCATGGAACTCGACCCTCTTCGCGACGAAGGAATCGAATACGCCCTTCGACTGCTGCATGCGGGAGTCAGCGTCGAATTGCACTCCTTCCCCGGAACCTTTCACGGGTCGGCACTAGTGGCGACCGCAGCAGTCAGCGAAAGAAGTGCCGCCGAAGCCCTCACTGCGCTCCGGAGAGGGTTGCGTTCGCTGTCGCCTGTCTCGTAGCGTTGCGAGATGCAAGGACTGATGTACCGGCTTGCCGAGCTCGATGCAGACTCGGCAGGCCTGGTACGTGTCATCGATTACTTCGACACGCTCGTGCGGCACGGCTCCGACACCGCATCTCTGCTTCGCGCGAGCGCGCAGTTGGCGGACTGCGTTGTAGGTATCGAGATCGTGGAACACGGTAGAAGCAAGAAGAATTTGCGCCGTTGTGACCCACGCGGCCGATGGTCGCCCGAACCCCAGTTCCCTCCGAGCATCGCCAGGGACATCGCTGTAGACGACGAGGTTCTCGGGAAAGTATGGATCGAGCGTCCTGGTGCGCACTTGCCGCTCGACGAAATGCTCGTCGACCGAATGGCCCTGACCGCAGCGATAATCCTGCAACCCCGACGCTTGCCTACCGAAGCCGAGCACACTCGAAATCTGTTGTTCCCGATGGATGAACTCGCGGTGCTCACCTCCTGCGCCGGTCTCGGTATCGAACCCCAAACCCCAGTCCGCGTCATGGCAATCAAGGCAGTCTCAGACACGGCCGGCGGCACTGCACACCTTGTTATTTCGCAAGATTGCACACCTGGCAAAGCCGTTGGGATAGAAGCTGATGGCGAGTATCTGAATCTCGTGGCGGGTTCGTTCGCACCGACACCCGAGCTGTCCGAGTCAGCACTGTCGTCATCCATTCGCGCCGGAATATCTTTGGCTGCTTCCGCTTCCGAAGTGAATACAATACTCACCACTGCACGATTCGCTCGTGCACAGGCGTCAGCAACAACACCGATCGTGAACGCCGACGATCTCGGCGCCCTCAACCTCCTGGCACCGGGATCACACATCGATCACTCGCGAATACCGGATCTGGTTCTTGCCGAAGAGATCGGCGATACCAAACAGGGATTAGAACTACTCGAAACCTTGAGGGCATACCTGCAATCCGGAACATTGAGGGCCGCAGCCGATTCCATGCATCTTCATCACAGCAGCGTTGCGCACCGATTGGCGAAGCTGTCCCAGCACGTCGGATTCCACGTCGACACCATCGAGAACCGGGCACGCGCAACGGCCATGATGCTGGTCCTCGATGGCGGATAGGGCCCACCGCGCATCACTTGTGCTACACAGTGGTTGACGATCTTTCGCGTTCGGCGAGCGCAACGAAGGGTGCAAGCGCGGGATTCGGGTTGTCCGGACGGTAGGTCACGGCAACTTCGAGAGTCGGCTGCATACCGGCGATCTCACACAGATGAATACCCGGGATTCGGAGCATCCGGGCCCGCCCCTGCGGGATCGGCGCAATTCCCACCCCGTCCGAGACGGCGTGCAAAACCTGCTCGTCGTCAGCCTCGAATCGAACGATATTGGGAGTGCTGTCGGGCCAAAGTTGTTCGAGCGTACGCGAATACATCCCGGGCGCATTCGCCTCGGGCCAGAATACGACGGGGATGTCCACCAGATCTCCGAGTTCGAGTGTCGTTCGATCCCCGAACGGATGATCCACGGGAACGGCGACCAGGATAGGTTCGGTGTCGAGGACGATCAGGGGAAGTTCACGATCGTCGTCATCGAGCGGCGGTCGCACAACCGCGATGTCGACGGCTCCGGTTCGGACGAGGTCGACAGTCTGCGCCGAAGTGCCCCGGTGCACGACAACTTCGACGCCTGGATAGAGCTTGCGATAAGTGCTGACCAGATCCCCGACGGCGCCACCCGCCCACGACCGGGTGTACGCGATGCGCAGTTCCCCGTCCACACCGCGTGCAGCCAATCGAATTCGTTCGACCGCCCGGTCTGCGCACCCGAGCAAGAAGCGTGCCTCTCGTACCGCTACCCGCCCCGCGTCGGTGAAAGTGAACTGCGGACCTCGGCGGTCCACCAGAGGAACTCCGAGTTCGCGCTCGAGAACCTTGATCTGCTGACTGAGTGCAGATTGCGCCACGTGGACGTTCGCGGCGGCGCGAGTGAAGCTGCCGTGATCCGACAGAGCAATCAGATAGCGTGCGCGCTGCAGGTTCATACGGCGATTATAAGAAGAACAGATGGTGGTGTCACTACTTGGTCTTGGACAGCGCATCACCTGAGGTCGGAGGATCGAGTGCAGGTTGTTCCACCGCTCGCCTCCCGAAAAAACTGTCCCCCGAACGATCACAAGGTTGAACATGAGCCCCCGAACACTCGTCGAAGCACGCGAACCTGCAACGGACGCGAGGTTCCTCGGCACCCTCGCAGAGATCGTCAGCGCCCTCGCAGAGATCGTCGGCGAAGCGCACGTCCTCACCGATCCAGAGCTGATCGAGGGTTACACACGCGACTGGACGGGACGTTGGATCGGTGACGCAATAGCTGTGGTCCGTCCGGCCGACACCGCCGAAGTGTCCGCCGTCGTCACGACCTGCTTCGAGGCCGGGATTCCCATCACCCCACAAGGTGGAAATACCGGACTGGTCGGTGGCGGAATACCGTCGGCTGGATCAGTGGTGCTGAGCACCAGGCGCTTGGATTCGATCGAGACCGTCGACCCCATCGGCCGGACAATCGCGGCCGGTGCGGGCGTGACCGTCGCTCGCGCCGACCTGGCGGCCTCCGCACACGGCCTCCGATTCGGAATCGATTTGGCATCAAAGGAATCCGCGACCCTCGGCGGCATCGTCGCAACCAACGCCGGTGGCACCCGCATGGTCCGATACGGAAATACACGGGCACAGATACTCGGGATCGAGGCAGTACTTGCCGATGGTTCGGTACTGAGTAGATGGACTCCACTCGTCAAAGACAATGTCGGATACGACATCCCAGGGCTTCTTGCGGGCAGTGAGGGAACGCTCGCGATTGTCACCAAGGTCCTGATGAAGTTGGTCACCCCGGCGACCGACACCCAGGTCGTGCTCGCGGGTGTGCGCGACGTCGATCAAGCGCTGCAGCTGTGTAATCGAGTGCGCCAGAGCGGGTTGACCGTCGAAGCCGCCGAAATCATGACCGACGACGGCATCTCCCTCGTCTGCGCACACACCGATGCCCGTCGCCCGTTCGGAACACCGTCACCGATGTACACCCTGATCGAGGTGTCATCGCCGCGCGAGACGGAAGAGTCACTCCTCGAAGTTCTCTCCGCCTCTGCCGATCTCATCGAGGACGCGACAGTCGAGCCTGGCCCCGCTCGAAAGCTGTGGACTCTGCGAGAAAGCCATACCGAAAGCATCAGCGCTTCATCGACGACTCCGGTGGTCAAACTCGACATCTCCGTCCCCTTGTCCGTGATGGGCATGTTCATCGAGAGCCTCCGCGAAGTACTCACCGAACGATTCGTCCATGTGCGTCCAATGTTGTTCGGACACTTCGCCGACGGGAATATCCATGTGAATCTTCTTGACGCCGAACCGAGCATCGCCCACGAACTGACCGATACGGTCTTCGAACTCGTCTCCGCCCATCACGGAAGTATCAGCGCCGAGCATGGGATCGGTCGCGCGAAGTCACCGTGGATAGCGCTGGGGCGCACGGAAACCGACATCACCGCCATGAAGCTGATCAAATCGTCCTGGGATCCGCGTGGAATCCTCAATCCTGGAATACTGTTGCCCGAAACGGTCGGGTAACAGAAGGGGTCTCGTGCAGGATCTTTACGTCGTCACTCATCCTCGTGCCGAACACACAGCACAGGACATCGTCGGAGGTTGGCACAATTCGGTTCTCACGCCCGCCGGCAGGCGCGATGCAGAGTTGATCGCCGAAGAGTTGAAACGTCGACGCACAGGAACTTCGCGCCCGATCCGCATCACCTCTTCCGACCTCGAACGGTGCGCCGAGACATCCGCGATCATCGCCCGGACACTCGATGTTCCGGCGACAACAGACTCTCGATTGCGCGAAATCAGCTTCGGAGAAGCCGAAGGGCGCCCGAACTCGTGGCTGACCCAGCGGCAGGTTCCGGCTCCTGACAACAACCGCCTCGATCACCGTGGCCCCGTTGCCGGTGCCGAAACCCGCCGCGACATCGCATCAAGGGTCGGCGAGTGCATTCGCGAACTGATGACCGAACTCGATCACGATCACATCGTCGTAACACACGGATTTGCACACACATTCGTCGTCTCCGCCTGGCTGCAGATCCCCGTCGAAGCCACAGGGTTTGCGAACTTCGCGACCACGCCCGGGGCCATCACACATCTCCAACACGACGACTACTGGCGCAATCGAACTCTCGCGCAACTAGCCGATACGACGCACTTGGCCTGTGGCACGATGGCCTGATGCGCCATGTTTCCGACGACGAACGCCGTGCACGCATAGGAGTACGTCACGCGCTGGCGCCTTCGTTCCGCGTCGATTCTCCGGAAGCTGCCACGCGGGCGATGACGGTACTGCACGCCACCGAATCAGCGACTGTCTATCTGTCTTGCTGGGCGAGGGTTCGGTCATTGGACGCCACTGACGTCGACAACGCCTTGTACGACCAACGCAGTCTCGTGAAGCAATTGGCTATGCGCCGCACGCTCTTCACCTTTCCCCGAGACTTGCTGCCGGCCGCGTGGTCGAGTGCGTCCGCCCGCGTCGCGAACACCGAGCGCGCACGAATGGCCAAGGATGTCGTCAAGGCCGGAATCGCCGTCGACGGCAACGACTGGCTCGATCGCGCGCGGGCGGAGGTTCTGACACTGCTCACCGATGCCCCTGAAGGACTTTCCGCACTCGAGGTCCGTCAGGCAGTACCGATGATCGACGTCAAGGTCGAGGGTTCGGCAGGCGAAATCTGGTCGGCACCCAGGGTTCTCACGCACCTCGGGGCGACCGCAGACATCATGCGCGGCGCCAACACCGCCCGATTCCCCGTCTCACGCCCACTGTGGACTCTCACTCGACACTGGCTCGACGACGCCCCCATCGATCTCGAATCTGCAGACGGATACAGAGAAATAGTCCGACGCTGGCTCCACTCCTTCGGACCGGGGACGGAAGACGACATCGTCTGGTGGCTGGGCTCGACCAAGACGGTCGTCCGGGCCGCCCTCGCCGAACTCGAAGCCGTTGCAGTCTCACTCGACGGTGGCAACACCGGCTGGTTACTACCGGATGACGTCGCCACGGTGTGTGATCCAGGTCCTTGGGCGGCACTCCTACCGGTGCTCGACCCGACGATCATGGGGTGGAAGAACCGTGACTTCTATCTCGGCCCGCACCGCAACCAACTCTTCGACACCCGAGGTAATGCCGGCACCACAGCTTGGGTCGACGGTCGTGTCGTGGGCTGCTGGATCCAAGACGCCGCCGGAGTGGTCCACGTTCGAGTACTCGAATCCGTGTCCGCGGATGCGCAACGGGCGCTCGACGCCGAGGCAGTTCGTCTGACCGAGTGGCTGGGTGGCGTCAAGATCGGCACCGGCTATGTCTCGCAGGCTATGAAGCAAGCGGTTGGAATTGCTGCGGCTACGCCTTGACGACGTAACCAGAACATTGTTCTAGCTGGTCTTTCTGCTGACGCCATCCATGGGCGGTAAGGCGACCATCGACAAGTGTACGAAACGTACAGTACACTTTGTCAGTCAGTGATTGACCGATCTAGGAGGTTCCATGGAGGGTCAAGCAGTTCGTGAATACGGTGCGTTCATCAACGGAGCGTTCCGAGCCATGGGCACATCCACATTCGAGGCGCGTGACGCCGCTTCCGGCGCTCTACTCGCCACACTGTCTCGGTGCGGGCCCACAGAGATCGACGACGCGGTCGAAGCCGCCAGGCGGGCATTTCCTGCATGGTCGAACCTGACCGCTGAAGAACGATCCGCCAAAATCTTGCAGTTTGCCGCGCTCGTGGAGGATCAGGCCGAAGAGCTTGCCCAGCTCGAATGTATGGATACCGGGCGCCATATCAGTGAGATGCGCGAGGACTATCGAGCCGCCGTCTCACACCTGCGATACTTTGCGTCAATCTCGCTGGCCCACCATGGCTTCGGCCGCGAGTTGGCATCGGGATACCTGGTCGCGAAGCGAGTGCCATTGGGCGTATGTGGACAGATCATTCCCTGGAACGATCCCGTGGTAATGACGGCGTTCAAGATTGCACCTGCTCTGGCTGCGGGAAACACAGTGGTCCTCAAACCTGATGAAAATGCTTGCGTTTCCGTCATGGAGCTGACCAGGATCGCCGCCGACGTGTTTCCCGCAGGCGTTTTCAATGTTGTCCCTGGTCTTGGCGAGGAAGCCGGCGCAGCCCTGATAGACCATCCGAAGGTCAGCAAACTCGCTTTCACCGGAAGCACCGAAGTCGGCCGACTCGTGGCACACGCCGCAGCCTCACGGCTGATCTCGACCACGCTCGAACTCGGAGGCAAAAGTCCCAGCATCGTGTTTCCTGATATCGAGGACATCGATGCAGTGGTCGCCGATGCCACCGCAGGTGTCCTCATGTGCAACGGCCAATCCTGCTTGGCCGGAACACGTCTCTTCATCCACGAGGACATCTATGACACCTTCGTGGAAAAACTCGTCGCAGGATTCCGATCGTTGCGAGTCGGGCCGCCACTGAACGAGGACACCGAACTGAGCGGATTGATCCACCAGGAACACGCCGAACGTGTGATCTCCATGATCAGATCCGGTATCGACGAAGGCGCACAACTACTTACAGGCGGTGATCTGGTAGAAGTGCCGGGATTCGAAGCCGGAAACTTCGTCGCGCCGACGATTCTCGAGGTCGCCAACTCGATGCGAATCGCACAGGACGAAATATTCGGACCTGTCCTGTGCGTCCTCAGATGGAACAACTACGAGCACGTGATCGCAGAAGCCAATGACACTCCGTACGGTCTCGCTGCTGGGATTTATACCTCCAACCTGAAGAACGCGATGGAAACCGCGGATCGTCTTGATGCGGGCTGTGTCTGGATCAATCAGTACTTCAATCTGGGAGGCGGTGTCCCCTTCGGGGGATTCAAGGAAAGCGGCCTGGGGCGAGAGTTCTGCCTCGAGACGCTCAACGAATACACCCAACTCAAATCCATCACTGTCGCCACGTCGACGCCCACGACAAACCAAGGAAGCACAAATTGAAAATCTCGGGAAATACCATCTTCATTGCCGGCGGAACCTCCGGTATCGGCCTCGCACTTGCAGTGGGATTGCAGAACGAGGGGAACAAGGTAATCGTCGGAGGGCGTCGATCCGCTCTGCTCCAAGAGATCTCGGACAAGTACCCGGGCATCAGCACGGTCGTCATCGACGTGGACGACCCGAGATCCATTCGAACCGCACATGAATCCGTCACGGAGGAATTTCCCGATCTGAACGTCCTCGTGACGATGTCGGGAATCATGTACCCGGAAGACTTGAAGAACCCGGACTTCCTCGACATCGCCGAGAGAACGGTCACGACAAACCTTCTCGGAACAATTCGCTTGGCCGGCCAGTTCATCCCGCATCTGATGACGAAGCCCAATGCCACCATCGTCACCGTCTCATCCGCCGTCGGCTTCGTCCCGCTGCCCGTCACGCCCACGTACAACGCGACAAAGGCGGCGGTTCATCTCTTCACCGAGAGCATGCGCGTACAACTCGCCGATACCTCGATCCGGTGCATCGAACTCATCCCGCCAGGAGTCCGCACCACGCTGATGGGTCAGGAGAACTCGGAATCAGCTCTGCCACTTGATGACTACATTGCCGAGACCATCGGCCTACTGAAGGCGCACGACGACGCCACGGAAATCGTGGTCGACGCCGCCAAGCCGCTTCGCAACGCCGAGATCAACGGTGAGTACCAGCTAGTACTGAAGATGCTCAGCTGACACCCGAGTGTTGAGGCACATCGCAGTGCGGGGAGGGCAATTCGCCCTCCCTGCGCTGCGGATTCTCAACGGAGAACCCGTCTATGCACCACTGCGGAGTCCACGAACTGCGTGATCGATGATCGAGCGCACAGTGTTGTCGTCGATACCCGCGTGCCCGACCAACATCCGGTAGATCAACGGCCCGAAGAACAGATCGATCGCTTCCTCGGTGTCGATGTCTTCGCGAAAGTAGCCGGAATCCACACATCGCCGAATCAGTGCGGCGAAACCTCGACGACGTTCGTCGAGGAAGAAAGTGCGGAAGTATGCCGCCGTCGTCGGATCGTTGGCACACGCGCCGACAAGTTCGGCAAAGATCGACCCGAGTGGACCTCGGTAGAACTTTCCGATGTCACCTAGATAGTCGTTCAAATCGGCTTGCGCACTATCGGTCTCGGGAAATGTCAGATGACGAGCCATGAGCACGCCGAATGCTTCAGCAGCGATAGCTTGCCGCGACGGCCAGTGCCGATACAGAGTCACCTTGCTGACACCGGATTGTTCGGAGATCGCATCGATGGTCGCGGCCTTCATTCCACCGGATTTCAGAAGAGCTTCTGCTGATCTAAGGGCCTTCTCGTGAGCCGCCTCACTACGTGCACCGCTCGGAGGAGTCAGCAATCCCGTCTCGGCATCACCCGAGCCCCGAAACACGCCGTCATCGGGAGCGCGCTTACCCATGTCCACTCCTTAGTCCTTCAAGACCTTGCAGCACAGAGCATTTCCCGGCATCGGAGGACCCGGCACAGCCCAAGGCAGCAACTTGTCGCGATAGCTACTAGTCGTATCGTACACATGACGCCCTGGACCGAATCAGCCTGGTTACAACAACGAGCTCAATCTGATTGCGTCCGCGCATGATTCAAAACAACCAGCGCAAGCCTCTCGTTTATTACTCAAAAGTAAGATAGCGTGTGGTCTTCATCACACCAGCCCGTCAAGTACCGAGAGACATACGAAACCGAAGGGTCGATCGTGGCATCGAGGATTCTCTTTCAGGGAGTGGTGGCGCTGACAGCCATTGCACTCACAGGCATCACAGCACCTACTGTCGCCGCGCAACCGTCGGCGGATTCCTTCTATCAGTACGACGGTTCGGCACCGCTGTCGTCGTATCAGCCTGGGGCCGTTCTCAAAACGAGAACCTTGCCCTATCACGTCGTCAACATTCCTACCCCGTTGCAAGCCGTGCAGGTGTTGTACCGGTCGACCGACGCTCTCGGCCGGCCGTCTGCGAATGTCACGTCGATTCTTCGACCACCCAATGCCCAGCCGGACAAAGTTGTCTCGTTCCAGTCGGCCTACGATTCGCTGAACCCGGAAGACGGTCCGTCACGAGCTGTCGCGGGGGACACCCCGATCGGCAGCCTGACCGCCAGCGGACGGAACGTCGCCTTCGGCGGGACTCTCGCTTCCGGCGAAGCTGCCATGTTCGGTCCCCTACTGGCACTGGGCTACACCGTCGTCATTCCCGATACCGAAGGGCCGAACGCAGACTTCGCGGCGGGACCCGAATACGGAATGATGACTCTCGACTCTCTTCGCGCCGCCCGTAACACTCCCGAGGCAGGTATTGCCGACTCAGCCGAGATCGGCCTGATGGGATACTCGGGCGGAGCAATCGCCACCAACTGGGCGTCCATCCTCGCTCCGGACTACGCCCCGGACATCAACGAGGACCTGATCGGCGCCGCCCAGGGTGGACTGTTGGTCAACCCGGCGAACAACCTCCGGTACGCAAACGGAAGCATCGGCTGGGCAGGCGTTGTCGGGATGGCAGTCGTCGGACTTGCCCGTGCCTACGACATAGATTTCGATCCGTATCTCGGCGATCGCGGACGCGAACTCCTACCTCGCATCGAGGATGCCTCGATCGGGAACGTCATCCTGCAGTACCCGGGGGTGACCTGGCAGGACCTTGCCAAACCAGAGTATGCGAACCCCAACTCGGTGCCCGAGTACGTCGACGTCGCCAACAAAATCAACATGGGCAACGCGCCGATACCCACCATCCCTATGTTCATCGCTCAAGCCGCAAACGGAGCCCTCGAGGGCACCCAGCCAGGTGGACCCGGCGTCGGCCCTGGCGACGGAGTCATGGTTGCCGGGGACGTCCGCACACTCGCCACTCGTTATTGCGACGCAGGTTTGTCGATCCAGTACGACCAGTACGACACCATCAGTCACGTTCCCGGTGGCGCGCTTTGGCTCCCCGGCGCCATCACCTGGCTCAACGACCGTTTCAACGGGAATCCGGCGCCGAACAACTGCTCGAACATCGCACCGGGCAATTCACTGGCGCCGGAAGAACACGCGGCGAGTTGAAGTATCCAACCGCCGGGTCAGATCCCGATGGCGAGATCGTCGATATCCGCGAGTGTGCCGCCGTTTTCGAGGATGCTCGTGTAGTTCCGAAGTCTGTTCTGATCTATCTCGGTAGTGCTGACCCCGCGCTTCCAGTACCCGAAGACAACTACATCGTCCTTCGCCAGGCCGACTGTCTTACGGAAATGCGCTCGGATGGAGCGCATTTCGTCTCGCTCACCGGCTCCCCACACCGCGTAGTCTCCTGGGTTCGCGAGCTCGAGGGCATATTCGGCGAGGCGATCTTCGACATGATGCAATTCGAGGCCGGGGATCACGGGCAACTCCGCGAAAGCCTCGGCGTCACCGGTGGCGACCCAACCGACACCGGTCACACCCTCGGGCCACTGAAGCAGAATCGAATAGAGGGCAGGTATCGCGGTGTCGTCGGCAAACAGTGCGACGCGGCGACCAGCGATCTCGGGAACGAGGAAGTGCGGGCGAGGGCCGGTGAGCGAGAACGTGTCACCCACACGGCGGTCGTCGGCCCACCGCATCATCGGGCTGGTGTGACCGTGCAGCACTACGTCGAAGGTCATCGAACCGCTCGACGCATCGAAGGTGCGCACCGTGTAGACACGAGAGACGTCGTCGTACTGCGGGCCCAACTGGATGCGGAATGCGACGTTGGGACGCAACCAATTCGGGTCGTCCGCCGACGAGGTCAGCTGGGCGGTGATGCGCAAGATGCTCTCGGTCGGACGTTCGACGCGTTCGACGACGGCAACCACGTCGTTGAGACCGCGGTCGTGATCTTCGCCGCGTGGCGCCTTTGCCGACGCAGAGGTTTCAGTTTCTTCAGGTCGAGATGCGGTAGTCATTAATATCTCCTGATCGGTGGTTCAGTTGTGGACGGGTAGCTGGCTGGCAGGTCTTCGATCACGCGGAACAACAAGTGGCCGTCCGGTTTCGGGATCTTCGAGGACCAGAGCCTCGAGGTCGAACACTTCACGCAGTAACTCAGGGGTGAAGACGTCCGAGGCACTGCCCTGCATGACGATTTTTCCGGACCGCATGGCAACTACGTGCGTGGCATATCGAGCCGCGAGGTTCAGGTCGTGCAGGACCGCGACCAACGTTCGACCAGACTGGTGCAGTTGGGAACAGAGGTCGAGAACCTCGATCTGGTGGGCGATGTCGAGAAAGGTGGTCGGTTCGTCGAGCAACAACACCGGGGTGCGCTGCGCGAGCGTCATGGCGATCCATACCCGCTGCCGTTGTCCACCACTCAGTTCGTCCACCAATTGATCTGCTGCATTGCGCATTCCGACCTCGGCAAGCGCTTCGGCTACGACGTGCTCGTCTTCGGGTGACCATTGGCGCAGCATGCTCTGGTACGGGTATCGGCCGCGAGCCACGAGGTCTGCAACGGTGATCGCTCCGGGTGAGAGCGGAGACTGCGGCAGCAGAGCGATGCGCCGAGCCACTTCCTTGGTGCGATAGGACCGAATGTCGTTACCGTCGAGCAGAACCCGACCCGATCGCGGCGCGAGCATTCTGCCGAGCGCACGCAACAACGTCGACTTGCCGCACCCGTTCGGCCCGACGACCACGGTGAAACCGCCGTCGGGGATCTCGAGACTCAACTCGTCCACGATGGTTCGATCGGCGTACCGGAGCTCGATCTTCTCGGCGTGTAGCCGCGATACCGGAGTAGCAGTAGTCATGAATCTCTTTCGTAGCAAGGTTTTCAGGCCTGACGGGCCAGCAGCCAGATCAGATAGGCACCGCCGAGCAGACTGGTGACAAGACCGACCGGAGTTCGGAGACCGACCTCGACCGCTTGGGCAATCAAGTCAGCGCCCGCCAACAGAACCGCACCGAGCAGGAAGGAGGTCGCCACAAGAACACCGCTACGCCGAGCCAACCGTCGTGCGATCTGGGGAGCTGCGAGCGCCACAAAGGCGATGGGACCGGTAGCTGCAGTCGCTGCTCCGGTGAGCGCGACCGCAATCAGGATGCCGGCGAATCGGTATCGCTCCACGGAGATTCCGAGCGAAGACGCTGCGTCGTCGCCCATTTCCATCATGGTGACGCGCCTGGACACCACGACGAGAGCAGGAACGAGAACACCGACGGCGATCGCAACGCTGATCGCGTGTGGCCAACCGCGCCCGGTCAGCGAACCGGCCGTCCACTGCTGCACCACGGTGGCGTCGTCGATATCCGCGCGTACCACCAGGAACGACATCACGGCGCTCAGCATCGCCCCAACTCCGATGCCGACGAGGACGAGCCGAAGACCGCCGCTGACTCCGTCTTTGCGTGCCAGCGCGTACACGAACAATGCAGTCAGCATGCCGCCGAGAACAGCAGCGCCCGCGGTCTGGAGTACCCCGCCGCCGAAGAACACGATCTGGACCACCGCCGCCGTCGCAGCGCCGGTGGTGAAACCGATGATGTCCGGCGAGCCGAGAACATTGCGCGAAAGCGTCTGGAAAACCGCGCCGGCCACACCGAGGCTTCCGCCCACACCGATCGCCGTGATCAGCCGCGGAAGACGGCGATTCTGGACGGACCGAACCGCCGCTGGGGTGCCTTCGCCGTTCAGAGCGCGCCACACCTCGCCCAAGGACAGGTCCAAGGTTCCGTACATCAGCGTGGCAAACGAGAGCGCCGCCAATGCCGCGCTGATTGAGATGGCTACGAACAGCACCCGCGGGACTATTCGCCACGACCACGACCCGATTCGAACCACCCAACCGCGAAAAAGCGGTGGGACCGGCTGCGCGGCAATCATGTTCACAGCGACGCCACTCGCCGTGAGCGAACGAGCGCGACAAACAACGGTCCGCCGAGCACAGCCACCGCGATCCCCGTCTGCAGATCTCCCGGCGCGGTGACAACGCGACCGAGCACGTCGGCCAAGAGCAGAAACGCCGGCGCGACGACGAGCACGCACGGCAGAAGAAGACGCAGATCCGGTCCGACCACGCCGCGCACGATGTGCGGCGCAGCCAGCCCCACGAATCCGAGTGGGCCGGCCGCCGCGGTGGCCGCCCCCGCGAGCAGGATGACTGCTACAGCGGATCCGGCCCGGGCGGGACCAGTGCGGGCGCCGAGCCCTTTGGCGACGTCCTCACCAAGAGCAATCGCATTGAGTGGACGAATCAGCAACAACGACAACACGATACCGATCGCGATGAAGGGAAGAACGGTGACGATCACGTCTCCGCCGCGCCCCTGCAACGAACCCACTGCCCAAAATCGGAACTGATTGAAGGCAGCCTCATTGCTGATGAGAACCATGCTGGTGAGCGCCGTGATCGCCGTTGCCACAGCGGCACCGGCGAGCGCCATGCGCGCTGGGGTCGCGGCGCTGCGATGCGCAGACCCCAACATGTACACACCCACCGAGGCAACGGCCGCGCCGGCGAGCGCGAACCACAGATAACCGCCGACCGAAGTCACCCCCAGATGGGCAATCGCAATCACGACTGCCGCTGATGCTCCGGCGTTCACACCCAGTAGCCCCGGATCGGCCAGTGGGTTGCGGGTGATCGACTGCATCAGCGCGCCGGCCAGTCCGAGCGCAGCCCCGACCACCAGCCCGAGAATTGTTCGGGGCAAGCGTGATCCGATCACAACGAGGTGTTCGTTGTTGCCGGCGTCGTAGGAAAGGATCGCGTCGAGCACGGTGGTGACGGGGATATTGCGAGAGCCGAGTACCAGCCCACCGACGGACGCCAGCACGATCACGACCACGGAGGCCACGACCAACAACCCCGCACGCGCGGCTGTCCCGGACCGCAGCGGTGCTTCGGTCCGGGACTGTGAAGAAGCGCTCACGCCGTCATCCACCGAACGTGGACACCAGCGACTCGACTGTCTGCTTGGCACTGAAGTAGTCGAGGCGGAAAGCCGCCGTTCCCATCGCGTAGACCCGATCACCCTTGACAGCAGGTTGATTCGCGAGAAGCGGATCGGCGGCAAGTTGCTTCTCCACATCCTTGGGTCCCATCGAGACGGCAAACAGCGTCTGCGAGCCGTCAAGGGCGGCAGACATGTTCTCGGAGCTGACGATCGCGACGCCGGAGGCGCCCCGCTTGTCCGGGGCGACAAACTGCTCAGCGGGCTCGGCATAGGTAAAGCCGAGCGAGGTCAACAGATTGCCCTGTGGGCTGTCGGCCCGGAACGTCCAGACACCGTCGGCACCCATGTAGACCAGCGCCGTCACCGGCTGCTCGGGAAGTTTGATCTTCCCGGCCTGCGTCGTCACCCAGCTGTCGTACTCGTCGACGGTCTTGTCTGCCTCGCTCTCGAGTCCCGTGACAGTCCCCAGCTGATCAGCGAGTTCCTCCCAGGAGCTGGCGCCGTAGTCGAGAAGAACGGTGGGTGCGATGTCGCTCAGCTGCGCGTAGGCGTCGAGCGTCGAGTCACCTCCGTTGGCGGACCCGATGATCAGATCGGGTTCGAACGTCTCGATCGCGTCGAGGTTCAGCTCGAGATTTCGGTAGAGAACCTCGACTCCACGATCAGCTGCCACCTCCGACCACTGGGAGAAGAACCCCTGGTCATCGGTCATTCCCGACGGCGTTGTTGCCGCGCTGGCGACGACCGGCGCACCGATTGCAAGCAGCGTGCCGGTCAACGACGGCGAGGTCGACACGATTCGGGTCGGCTTCGAGGTGATCTCGGTACTGCGGTCGCCGTGATCGACGGTGCGCGGCCATCCCTCGGCAGAACCTGAGGTTTTCTGGGTGTCCTCGGTTCCGGTATCGCTATCTGACGAGCTGGAGCAGCCGGCAAGAGCGAGGGCGACGACCGCGGCGAGTATTGCCGCCGTCGGGCGAAGTGATCTGCGCATGAGTATGGCTTTCTGAAGGTACGAGAGTGCGCCGCTGCGAACGCAGACAGCAGAGGTAAAGTTAGCCATACTTAAGTAGCAAGGGTTGTCCAGGAGCGCCAACGTGTTACCACTATCAGAACCGGACGCGATCGGGTTAGGGCCGGTCCGCGCGAGCGCCACCGAGCCCAGCACCGCCCGCTCACCGCTGTTGTTCTGGGTTCTTGCAGGCAGCGGACGCGTCCGAGTCGGATCGACGGTCCACGAGATACCAGCTGGCGAATCGCTGTGGATCCCGGCGGGTGCGCGATACGCAATGGAGACGGACTCGGATTCCGTCGCGTTTCCCATCCTGCTTCCGCCTTCGAACGGCGCCAGCGCCGGGCCGGCTACCGTGACGCGCCTGCGCGTTCCGCCCGGATGGGAAGACAGACTGATCCACGAGTTCGTTCACAACCTGGGCTATCTGCGCGGCGACGCTGCACACCCGTCGTCCTTGTTCGAGATGATCGCCCGGGCTGACGACGGGGCCACCTCGCTGCCGCGATTGCCGCAGTCACGGGAAGCGTTCGAGATCGCGCACGCCCTGTTGCGAACGCCTGGCACCGACGACACCGAGGGACAATTCGCGAAGCGTGCCGGGATCAGCATTCGAACGCTCCAGCGGTACTTCGTGGAAGAAACCGGCCTCACCTTCACGCGCTGGCGGCTACGAACTCGGATCGCCGCCTCGCTGGAGTATCTGAAGCAGGACCGCGAGATCGGTTGGATTGCAAACGAAGTCGGCTTCGAAACAGGAAGCGGATTCACCCGCGCGTTCCGGGCCCAGATGGGAGAGAGCCCGAGCGACTACCGTCGACGGGCCCTCTCCGGTCCAACCGATCGCAGCGTGGACACCGACAACGATCAAGCATTGGTCCGCATGCTCGCAGAGCCCAGGCAGCCCGGAGAAACTGCGCCGCCGATACCGGCCAACGCGACGTGGCCGCGCGTCAACGGCACCCACGTCGCAGTGTGGGTCTACCGAGGCCAAGCCCGGGTGGACGTCGCGGACCGCAGCTGGGAACTGCGCACCGGCGAGGCCATGATTCTGCCTGCAGGCGTCCTCAATACCGTCACGGTTCCGACGGGTTCACTGCTGCTACCGCTCGGCTTCCGCTCCTCGAACGGGTCGACCGTATCTGCCGACGCCCTCGAGACCGTGCAGTTCTCCCCCGATGACGAATTGGCATTGCTGCACACTTTCGTCGCCGCCTACACACCCTTGCGCCCGCGTGGCCACGACAGCGCCACAGCATTCGACATCATCGCCACCGGCCCTCTCGCACAATCGGTTTCGAACGGGTCTGCCACCGATTCGATTGCCACACGACTGGCAGCGACAATCGCCGCCCGACCGGCCGACCCTCGCACTCTGGACGAGTGGGCGCAAGAGTTCGGTACCGACGCGGCCAGGCTGCGCCGGGAGTTCCGTATCGAGACCGGCACTACGTATCCGCAATGGCGATCGCTTTCACGGATGACCCAGGCACGCACCCAACTCCAACTCGGGGTTGCACCCGGAACGGTGTCGAGGAACCTGGGTTACGCGCACCTGCCCGCATTCAGCCGAGCGTTTCGCACTGCGCACGGGATCTCACCGCAGCGCTTCCAAGCTCAGTCCGTCGAACGCGCCCTCTGGTTACGTTCTGTGCCGCGCGCCGCCGAGCCGAGCACTCGGGTTCTTCAGACCCACTGAACGAGCTGCCACACAATGCCGTTGGGATCGACGAACTGGCAGTAGCGCTCGCCCCACGGTTCGGTCTCCGGCTCTGTGACGACGGAGGCACCTTCGGCAGCGATGCGGGCGAACTCGGCGTCGATGTCATCGACCACGAATGCGATGAGCATGCCTTGCCCGGCCGAACCTGCGACGAAGTCCGGCTTGAACGTACCGAGACCGGTGCGCAGGAAGACCACGTTGACCCCGGCATCCGGATGATTCAGAGAAACGAATCCATCGTCGGACATGGCCTCGGTGAAGCCGAAATGGGTTTTCGCGAAGTGGGCCGACGCGTCCGTGTCGGCAACGTTCAAGGACAGAGCAGTGCTGGTGATTTTCATCGTGGCCTCCATGATCATAAACCTTGTGCAGTGCATACAGTATGCACCGTATAAGGTATACCACTGTTGAGGTATTCCCGATTTCTGGAGACGGCTGATGGCACGCGAACTGATCGACCTACTGTGGCGCGATCACCCCCTCGCACCGAAGGGTGGAGCCCGCGGCCCTCGCGCGAAGGTCACCACCTCACAGGCGGTCGACGTCGCTCTCGCCCTCGCGGACGTGGAAGGGCTGGACGCGGTGACGGTGCGCCGATTGGCCGCCGAGCTCGGAATCTCGGGCATGGCGGTGTACACCCACGTCGGGTCCCGTGACGATCTCCTGGTGCTCATGGTCGACACCGTGCGCAGCAACAGTCCGCGCCTGTCGTACGGGAACATGACGTGGCGCAAGCGCGTGCGCCGGGTAGCCGAGGAGGAACTTGCCCTCTACTCGGAGCACTGGTGGCTCCTGGACATCACCGATCAGCGCTCCGCGTTGGGTCCGGGAACTATCGCGAAGTACGACCACGAACTACACGCGTTCGACGGCACCGGGCTGAGCGACATCGAGCGGGATTCCGCGCTGACGTTTGTCGCCGACTTCGCCCGGTCCTCGGCGCAAGCACGGCGCCCCGACCCCCGAGCGGCCGACATGGCCGAGGTGTGGTCGTCCTGGAACCAGCGTCTGGCTGCCTATCTCGGCGACAACTTCCCGCTGGCGCAGCGAGTCGGAGGAGCGGCCGGCGAAGCCAAGAACACCCCGTACAGCCCCGAGGCAGCGTGGAAATTCGGGCTGGACCGGGTCCTCGACGCCCTGGAAGGTCTTGTTCACATCGAATGACATTCCTGCAATTCGAAACCGCGAGAGCTGTTGCACGCCTATGAGAATCAATCGACCCGAGAGGTACGGGGTTCCGGTGAGCTTCTGATCGAGATTCCGCTGCGCGACGCAACCAGCTAGCCCCGAATTCAGCGGCATATATCCGCAGAGAAGGGGTAGACGAGTAGATACCGGCGGCACATCGACTCAACTCCAGGCGTGGTGGACAATGTTTCTCAGCGACCAGTCAATTCGTCATCACACCCGCCGTTTCGGTGCAGCTCTGTCGCCTTCACACAAGTGGCCTCCCCCGACCGAAACACAGCGCGTCGCACGCTGGAGTGAGAGGTCGGAGATGCTGGGCGCGCTGTCGGTACTCCTGTTCTGGGCTTTCGGCTTCGGCATCCTTCTGGGTGCGGGCGCGATTACAACAGGAATCTTTGCGCTCCGACGTCACCCGAAGAAGTCTGGCGGGCATCTGCTCTCGAATGCCCGCCAGCTGCCGTGGGATGCAATAGTCGGCCTCTTCACCGGCGTCATCGGTCTTGCCCTGAGCGGTTGGTTCTTCGTCGTGGTCCTACCCAACATGTAGGCGTCTGCTAGCCAAGGCCGTTCGCGTCAGTGGCCAATGTTCGGAGTTCCCGTCGTAGGATCTTGCCCGTGGTGGTGAGCGGCAAGCTGTCGATGAAGGTGATCTGCCTGGGGTACTGGTAGAAAGCAAGGCGGCTTTTCACGTGGGTCTGCAACTCCTGGCGAAGCTCTTCCGAAGAGTTCGTTCCTTCGGACAGAACGACAAAAGCGTGAACGGCTTCCCCACGCAACGGATCCGGAACACCGATGACGCCGGCCATAGCTACCTCGTCGTGCGAGAGCAGGCACTCTTCGATCTCGCCGGGGCCGATCCGGTACCCCGCGGACGAAATGACGTCATCGGCACGCCCCTGGTACCAGAAGTTCCCCGCTTCATCGGTCCGACCCAGATCACCGGTATGAATCCACCCGTCGTAGACCTTTTCATCAGTCTTCGACGGTTGGTTCCAATAGCCGAGGAACTGTCCGGGGTTGCCTGCCTTCACACAGATCTCGCCTACCTGCCCCACCGCTACCGGCTCGCCGAGCGGATCGAGGAGGGTGACGTCGAAGCCCGGAAAAGCGCGACCCATCGAGCCGCTCACGGGCGTCCACTTCGAACGCGAAGTGCCGATGGTCAGATTCATTTCCGTCTGCCCGTAGAACTCGTTGACAGCTACGCCGAGTGTGTTTGCAACCCACGCCTGCAATGCGTCACCGAGGGCTTCACCACCAGTTCCCAATGCTCGCAGCCGAATACCACGCGCAGCGGTGCCGTCGACGCCGATACTCCGCATCTGCTTGAGCGCAGTCGGAGGAATGAAGGCACCCGTTACTTTGTGACGGCTCAGAATCTCGACCGCACGCGCCGGTGTGAATTTGTCGGGCGTCGCAACAACGGGGCACCCCAACGCAAGGGCTGGAAACAGAACGTCGAACAGACCGCCGATCCAGGCCCAGTCTGCCGGCGTCCAGAAGACATCTCCCCGCTGCGGCGCATTGTCGAATGCCGTCCGCATACCGGGCATGTGCGCCAAGAGAATTCGATGCCCGTGGAGGGCGCCTTTCGGATTCCCCGTCGTTCCCGAGGTATAGATGATGATGGCGTGTGAATCGGGGCCCGTCGCCGCCAATTCCGCGCTTTCTGCGGCACTGTCGACGAGGCTGTGGAAATCGAGAAGTCGAACGGGGGTCGAATCGGAGGGCTGATCCGTCTTTCCGACAACGATGACGGCTTCGATGCCGGGGATCTCACCTATTCCGTCGGCAACTCGTTCGTAACAGTCCTTGTCGACCACAAGCACTTTCGCTCCCGAGTCACGCATTCGATGAACGACCGCATCCGACCCGAACTTGACCGATAGCGGAACGGTCACCATTCCGGATCGGAAGGCGCCCAGATGTGTCGCGAGAACCTCGATCCCCTGTGGGACCATCACACCGACGCGATCCCCTGAGACAAGGCCGAGATCCGCAAGCACGGTTGCGAACTTACGGCTTGTCGTGGCGACTTCACCGAAGGTGTACCGACTCCAGTGTCCACCGGTGTCTACGACGAGGGCTAGATCATCGGGATTCTGCACATCGACACAGGCGTGCGCGATGTTGAATTGCTCTGGCACAGTCCATTCGAAGTTTTCCGCTTCGAGATCCTGCCACCATGACATATGCGGCCGAGAACTCACCGAGCACCCACTTCGAGGTCGAGAGAATGGGTCTCGCCTACCAGGAAAGAGAATTCGCCGGAGAAAACAAGGTCTCCGTCTTGGTTGACGAGTGAGCCTTTCGACGTCACGATCGCGGTCTCACCGTCCGAGCGAGGGCGCACCGACAGCACTTCCGACACCGCATGCACCGAGTCGCCGAGGTAGGTCGGCCGGTGGAACCTGACGTGATCAAGTCCGTAAAAGCACTGGAGGTAACGGGGATCCAACTCCACCAGGCCGAGCAAGGTGGACAGCATGAGTGCGCCGTGGGCGATCTGGCGACCGAAGCGCGTCTGCTGCGCGTAGTCGGGGTCGAGGTGAAGAGGATGGCGATCCCAGGTGAGGTCGGCGAAACTTCGCACATAGTCTTCGGTGACGACCCGCGGGTCCGTTACCGCAATGTCTCCGACAGAGATCTCTTCGAAACTCTTTGTGATCATTGAAGTTTCCTCTACTAGTTGACAACCGTTGAGCGTTGATCGACCGGCGGTAGATAGGCCCCGTTGTCATCGATGTACATGTCGCGGCTTCCTTCGTCGAGGTCGGTGTCACGGACGAAGTAGACGCTGATCAGCGAAATCACCGACAGGGCAGCGATATACACAGCCACCGCGAACGATCCACCTGTCGCGCGGACCAACATGGCCGCGACCATCGGCGCGATTGCTCCACCCAAGAGCACACCGATCTGGAAAGCGATCGAGGCCGCGCTGTAGCGCACCCGGGCGTCGAACAATTCGGCGATGAACGTCGCCTGCGGCCCGTACGAGATGCTGAGCATGAAGGCGCCGACCGCCAATGCGCCGGTGGTGATCCAGAAGTTGCCGGTATCTATCGCGGCGAATGCAACGAAGACCCACAGACCCATGCCTGTGATCCCGACCATCAGGATCCGGCGTCGGCCGAACTTTTCGGACAGTTGACCGAAGATCGGAATGAAGATGACGGCAACGAGCGCGGACACCATGACCGCGCCGAGCATGAGGTTTCCGGACAGCAGATCGAATTGATCGGCGTACGTCAGGCTGTAGGTGTTCAGGATGTAGAAGTAGGCGCCGGTGCTGATCATCGAACCTGCGGCAAGAATGATCTGGCGAGGATAGTTCTTGAACGCGTCGACCATCGGGATCTTGACCGCGGTGTTCTGCTGCTTCACGCGAGCGAATGCCGGAGTCTCTTCCAACGCCGTGCGAATGTACAGCCCCACTGCAACCAAAGCGATACTCAGCAGGAACGGAATTCGCCATCCCCACACCAGGAATTGGTCTCCGGTGAGCGCCTTGGTGCCGAACATGACGGCCGTCGCCAGCAGAAGGCCGGCGGGCACACCCACCTGCGGCATGCTGCCGTAGAAGCCGCGGCGATTCTTGGGTGCGTACTCCACAGCAGTCAAAACTGCACCGCCCCACTCGCCGCCGACGCCGAATCCTTGAATCAGCCTCAACACAACGAGAAGAATCGGGGCCCACACACCGATCTGGGAAGACGTCGGAAGGACGCCGACCAGGAATGTTGCAGCTCCCATCAAGAGAAGTGCAAGCACCAAGACCTTCTTGCGTCCGATGCGGTCACCGAAGTGGCCCATCACAACACCGCCGAGTGGCCGCGCCAGAAAGCCGACCGCAAAGGTAGCGAAGGAGAGAATCGTCGCCAGCGCGGGATCTGCGCCCGAAAAGAACAGCGGCGCAAAGACCAAAGCGGCGGAGGCGCCGTAGATCTGAAAGTCGTACCACTCGATCGTGGTGCCGACCAGAACTGATCCGGCTACACGCCGCAGGGCAGGCCTGTCGACAGTTGCGGGAGATGGAGGATTCGCGTCGTTCATGTCATTGCTCCTTGTATGGAGTGCCCTGTTAGCTCGCGCACCGAGGGGAGGCTCGACAAGAACACTATGCAGTGACCCAACGCACAGTCAAGCATTTTTCAATCGATCGATTGATGAATAGATATGTAATTTGCCAGTACACAGGCAGCTATCAATCAATTGATTGACGGTCAGTCGATTTCGGCGGCGATGCTAGCATGATTGGGCAACCAACCGAAATGAGGATCATGGACCTGGGGCGCGTTCAACGGGCGGCAGTCACGCTGTTCGCGACGAAAGGGTTCGCCGCTACCGGCATTCGTGAACTCGGAGCAGAAGCCGGCATCAACTCGGCAACGCTCTATCATTACGTCGGCAGCAAAGAGTCACTGTTGGCCTCGATCA